>NZ_CAJGBN010000072.1 GCF_904426505.1 Rubrivivax sp. A210 | reverse complement strand
GCTGCAGCCCGGCCGCTGCCGCGGTGCGCGCGGCGCGCGCCCGCTCCACGCGCGCCGCCGCCGAAGCCAGATCGGGGCTGGCGGCCTGGGCGGCGGCAACCAGCGCAGGCAGCAGCGGGTCGTCGAAGCGCGCGAACCACCCCGGCTCGGCCCGCGCACCGTCCACCGGCGCCGGGGCCACCCAGGCTGGGGGCGGCACCAGGCGCGGCGCGGCGGCCGGCGTGGCCGGCTGCAGGCCGCTGCAGGCGCCGAGCAGGACGGCCGCGCCCAGCGCCGCCAGCGGCGCCCGGTGGGGGAAGGAGGTGTTCATGGATGCACTCGTCGGTGGCCAGCAGGCCGCGCAGCCTGCATTGGACTCAAACCCGAATCCACCTGGGTCAAGCGGGGGGACTGGACGGCGGGTCGCCCAAGAAGAGTTCGACCTCGCTGGCGCGCTGGGTGTCGACCAGGCGGCCGTCGGCCACCAGGGTGGCGTAGTCCAGCACCTGGTCCCGGCCGTGCTGCTTGGCGTAGTACATCGCGTTGTCGGCGCGCTCGAAGGCGGCGCCCGGCGTGTCGCCCGGTCGCAGTTCGGTGAAGCCGGCGCTCACCGTGATACGGCCGACCTGGGGAAAGGGGTACTCGCTCGCACTGCGGCGCAGGCGCTCGAAAGCGGCGGTGGCGTCGGTGGCATTGCGGCAGCGCATCAGCACCACGAACTCCTCGCCCCCGAAGCGGTAGAGGTGATCGTCGCAGCGGAAGGTGCAGCGCATCAGGCGCGCCAGCAGCAGCAGCACCTCGTCGCCGATGAGGTGGCCGTGGCGGTCATTCACCGACTTGAAGTGGTCGATGTCGATCACGCCCAGCCAGGTGCGGCCGGCCTGGCGTTGGTGGTCGAGTGCGCCCTCGGGCAGGTCTTGTATGGGCTCAAGCCCGCGTGCGGCAATGCGCAGGAAGCTGCCGTCGAAGGTCTTGCGGTTGAGCAGGCCGGTGAGCGTGTCGCGCTCTGAGTAGTCGAGCAGCGCCTTGAAGTTGCGGTAGACACGAAGGATGCTGCTGACCAGGCGCACATCGTCGGGCGTGAGCGCGGCCTCGCTGTGGATCTCAAGCACGCCGCCAGGCACGTCGTCGTCATCGACGAGCGGGAAATAGGCCGCCGCCGGCGCACCCGGCACCAGAAAGGCCTCCTGGCGCCGCAGGCAGGCCAGACGCGCGGGCTCGTCGCCGAGCGAGGGCAGGCTCTCGATGTCGGCCCACACCGAATCAGCGGTGGCGACCTTGTCGCCCGGCCCCACGCGGGCCCGCGTCAGCCAGCGCTCGGCATCGGGCTCGCCGACGCGGCGGTAGATGGCCGCGCCGATGGGGCGCAGCAGATCCTTGAGCGCACCGACGAGGGTGACGTCGAGCAGGTCACGGTCACGGAAACCCGTCAGCTCGGCCAGATGTTCGACAACGCGGGACATGGATGCGGGGGACTTCTCTGCTGGAACCGCGTGGAAGGCGGAAAGGCGCCAAGCCTCAGGTCGGGATGTCGGCACCAGCGTAACGCGCCACCAGCCCCAGCAATTCCTCTTCGGAATACGGCTTGCCCAGGTAGTGGTCGACGCCCAGGCCGGCGGCATGGTCGCGGTGCTTCTGCGCGATGCGCGAGCTGATCATCACCACCGGCAAGCCGGCCAGGCGCGGATCGGAGCGCACATTGCGCACGAGGTCGAAGCCGTCCATGCGCGGCATCTCGATGTCCGACAGCAGCACCACCGGCCGCTCCTCGGCCAGGCGCTCGAGGGCGTCGAGGCCATCCTTGGCGGTGACGACGCGGTAGCCCTCGCGCTTGAGCAGGCGCTCGGTGACACGGCGCACGGTGAGCGAATCGTCGACCACCATCACCATCGGCGTGCGCGTCTGCGGCGCCGGCTGCGGCTCGGCCAGCAACGGGCCGTCCAGGTCGGCGTGCTGGCTTTCGCGCACCTGGTCGGCATAGACCGCCGCCAGCGCCACCGGGTTGTAGATGAGGGCCACGGCGCCCGAGGGCAGCAGGGTCACGCCGGCCAGGCCGGGCAGGCGCGAAAGCTGGGCGCCGACGTTCTTGACCACCACTTCCTGGTTGCCGACGACTTCGTCGACATGGATCACGACGCGCTGGTTGGCACTGCGGATGACCACCACCGACTGCGTGCGTCCGCTGGTGGCGCCGCGCGTGGCGCCCTGCAGCAGTGCCGCCAGCCAGAAGAAGGGCAGGCGCTGGCCGGCGTAGTCGACATGGGCGTCGGCATAGCCCGCCTCGATCTCGGCCGTGGGCACGCGGCGCACGATCTCGACCAGGGTCGAGGGCACGGCCACCTGCAGCTCGCCGCAGCGCAGCATCACCACCTGCGTGACCGCGGTGGTCAGCGGCAGCAGCAGGCGGAAGCGCGTGCCGCGGCCAGCCTCGCTGTGAGTCTCGATGCGGCCGCCCATGGCGTTGACCTCGGCGCGCACCACGTCCAGGCCGACACCGCGCCCGGCCAGCTCGGAGACCGACTCGGCGGTGCTG
Source organism: Rubrivivax sp. A210 (assembly GCF_904426505.1). GTDB lineage: Bacteria > Pseudomonadota > Gammaproteobacteria > Burkholderiales > Burkholderiaceae_C > Rubrivivax. Next base: position 203,706 of record NZ_CAJGBN010000072.1, on the reverse strand, counting down.
AAGCCGGGCAGGAAGATCAGCTGCGCCAGATCGTCGTCGCTGCGCTGCGAGTCCGGGCCCATCAGGCCACGCTCGATGGCGCGCGCCCGCACACGCTCTAGATTGAGGCCGGCGCCGTCGTCGCTGACCTCGACCGCAACCTCGTTGCCGGCCTGGGCGACGGTGACGCTGACCAGGCCGCCGGCGTCCTTGCCCGCCGCCTTGCGCGCCTCCGGCGCCTCGATGCCGTGGGCGACGCTGTTGCGCAGCAGGTGCTCGAAGGGCCCGGTCATGCGTTCGAGCACGCCGCGGTCGATTTCGATGGCGCCGCCCAGCAGTTCCATGCGCACCTGCTTGCCGGTCTCCTTGGCCGCCTGGCGCACGGTGCGATGCAGGCGGTCGGCGGCGCTCTCGAACTCCACCATGCGCGTGCGCAGCAGGTCGTCCTGCAATTCGCGCGTCAGCCGGGCCTGGGCCGCCAGTTCGTCTTCGGCCGACTGCAGCGTGCGCTGCAGGCTGCGTTGCAGCGTGGCGACGTCGTTGACCGACTCGGCCATGAAGCGCGTCAGCTCCTGGAAGCGCGTGAAGCGGTCCATCTCCAGCGGGTCGAAGACCTGGGCCGCGGCCTTGGCGGCCTCGATGCGCGAGCTGATCTGGGACTCGGCCTGAACCTCGATGTCGCGCAATTGGCGCCGCATCCGCTCGAGGCTGTCGGTCAGCTCGCCCAGCGAGCCCTGCAGCTGCTTGACATTGGAATCGATGCGGGCGCGCGTGATGCTGACCTCGCCCGCCTGATTGACCATGCGGTCAAGCAGGCCGGCGCGCACGCGCACCGCGGCCGCGGCGCCCGCCCCGGCACGCTCGGCTGCAGCCTCGGGCGCCAGCGGCCGGGCGGCGGGGAAGCGCGCCCAGTCGACGGCCACCGGCGGCGGCGGTGCCACGGGCTCCGCCAGTTCGGCGGGAGCCTCGGCAAGCTCGGCTCCGCCGGCGGCGGGCTCCGCGACCGGCACTGTGGCCTCGTCGTCATTGGCGGCCGGCACCGCCAGCGCGGCGGCAAGGGCCTCATCGACGGATTCGGTCTCGGTCGCTGCCGGTGCGGGCTCGCCGAAGAGCGGAATGATCTCGGCGCTCAGCGGCGCCGCATCAACCGCCTCAACCGGCGGCGTCTCCACCAGCGGAGCAGGAAGCTCGGGACGAAAGGGCACGGGCGCTGGGGCCGCGACGGCGCCCCGCGCTTGCACCCCGCCTTTGCGCAAGGCCTCGAAGGCCATGCTCATGCCGTCGGCGCGTGCCACCAACGGTTCGATGTCTTCGAGCTGCACGGCGTCGCGCCGGCTCAGATCCTCGATCGCGGTTTCCAGGCGGTGCGCCATCTCGCCCAGGCGCATCGCGCCCGACAGGCGTGCGCCGCCCTTGAAGGTGTGCAGCGTGCGCATGCAGGCCGAGGCCGCACCGCCGTCGCCCGGATGGTCGAGCCAGTCGCGCAGCCGCGATTGCAGCTGCGGCAGCAGTTCCTCGGCCTCTTCTTCGAAGATGGGGAAGAGGTCGGGGTCGATGTGGTCGACGGCGGCTATGCCGTCGGACTCGGCCTGGGCCGCGCTGGCCGCCGCCGCCGCCACCGCGGGCTCGGCCGCTGCCGCCACCGCATCGGCCGGCAGCCAGCCGTCGCCTGCCTCGGCGTCGGCGGCTTCCTGCGCCATCTGCTCGACGCTGGTCGGCGGCACCGGCAGGCGCTCGTGCTCGGCCAGGCGGGCCATCAGCTCGGCATCGACGCCGTGCAGGAAGCCGGCCGCAAACTGGTGCAGCAGGCGCCGGATTTCCTCGGCAGCGTCGGTGAACAGCGCCGCCTCGCCCGGCCGTCCGTGGCCGGCCTGGTGCGAGCGCACCAGCGCATGCTCGAGCGCACGCGCCAACGCCGACAGCTCGGCATAGCCCACCGTGCCGCAATTGCCGGCCAGCGAATGCGCCAGCGCCGCACAGCTCTCGGGCACCGTGTGGCGCTCGGATTCGACGGCCCACTCGGCCAACTCGGTGACGAGGCGGCGCGATTGCTCGTCGGCCTCGTTGAGGAAGATGTTGAACAGCGGAATGCTGATGCGCAGGTGGCCGATGACGCGCACCGGCTCTTCTTCCACCGCCTCGGCTGGCGCTTCACCAAGCGCTTCACCCGGCGCTTCAACCGGGGAATCGGCCGGCGCTTCGAGCGCGGATTCGGCGGGCGCCGAGGGCTCGGGTGCTGCCAGGTCTAGCGCTGTCAGGTCTAGCGCCAGATCGGCCACCGGTGCGGGCTCGAACAGGGCCGGATCGAGCAGCGGATCGGGCTCGTGCGCGACCGACACCTCGTCCAGCGTGGGCAGCACCTGGGTGGCGGCGACGGGGGTCTCGTCGCCGAAGTCCAGCGCCAGGTCGGCGGCCGGCTCGGCCGGCACCTCGAGGTCGAAGCCGATGTCGGCGGCGGCTTCGAGCTCGGGGGCGCCGATGTCGATGATCTCGTCGGCCAGCGACGCCACCGGGGCCTCGGCGGCCGTGGGCAGATCCAGCAGGTCGGGCGCCGCCGGCAACGGCGCCGGCTCGGGAGCCGGTGCCGGCGCGGGCGCCGCGGTGCCGAAGATGTCGGCGAGATCGGCAAAGTCGACCTCCACCACCTCGCCGGCTGGCGTGGGCGGGGGCGCCGGGATGATTTGCGTCGCCTCGTAGTCGGCCAACGGCGGCTCGGCCGCCGCGGCGGCGCCAAGCAATGCGGGGGATTCGGCCGTCGCAGGCAGCTCGGCGGGTTCGGGCGCCGGCGGCGCGGCCGGCTCGTCGCCGAGATCGAAGGAAAAGTCCAGTTCGGCGGGGGCCGCCGCCGGCGGCAGGCCGAGGTCGAGGTCGGCCGCGCTGGGCAGATCGGGCAGGCGCTCGGCGAGCGCTGACAGCGGCGCGGCATCGGCAGGCGTCCCGCCATCGGCCTCACCTTCGAGCGCAAAGTCGAGATCGAGGTCGGCGAGGTCGAACTCGGGCAGGGTCGGCGTCGGAACCAGCTCGGGCAGGGCATCGAGGCTGGGCAGTTCGGTCGACTCGGCGACCGGCAACGTGGGCACCTCGGGCACCGGATCGGGCGCGGCTTCCGAAAATGCCTCGGGCAGGGTGGCGAGAAGATCCTCGGGCAGCTCCGGCAGCTCCGGCACTGGCGCGGCAGCGTCCGCGGCCTCGGCCTCGGCCGGCGGCAGCAGATCGGGCAGGCCCAGGGCCTGCAGCGCCTCGTCGACCAGCGCCTGCGGCGCCGGTGCCAGCGGCGCGTCGACGGCCGGCAGATCGAGGTGGATTGCTTCCGCCTCGGCGGGCGCGGGGGTGGGCGTGGGCGCGAGCGCGGGCAGCTCCTCCTCGTCGGGAGCGAGGTCCAGCACCAGCGGCTGCAGTTCGGGCTCGGGCGGCGGGGCCGGGCGGGCCAGCGCCTCTTCCGGCATCGCCGGCGCGGCGCGCACGGGCAGCGCAATGGGCAGCCGCGTGCCTTCCAGGCGCAGCGCGTCGGCGGCCTTGGCGACTTCGGCCGGGTGGTGGCCGTCGTCGCGGCCGGCGGCGATGGACTCGGCCCAGTCGGCGAAATAGTTGAGCGCCTCGCCGGTGAGGGTGCGCAGCGGCCCGTCCATGCGCGGCGCATGGGCGAGGCGGGCGTTGTAGAGCTGTTCGCAGGCCCAGGCGGCCTCGCCGAAATCGCTCAGCCCGACCATGCGCGAGCTGCCCTTGAGGGTGTGGAAGGCACGGCGCACGGTGGTCATGCCCTCGGCGCTCTCGGGCTCGTCGGCCAGACGCTCGAGTGCGGCGCGCGCCGCGGCCACGACCTCGTTGGCCTCCTCGATGAAGATCTCGCGCATTTCGGCGTCTTCTTCGAGGCCGGTGCCACCCACCGGCGCCGGCACGGGCGGCGGCACCGGGGCGGCGGCCGGCAGGGCCTCGGGCGCCGGGCCGCTGAGCGCGGCCGCCGCCTGGGCGAGTTCGGCGTTGACGCTTTCGCGCGAGGCGCTGCCCGAACGCAGGGCGTTGCGCAGGCCGCCGAGGCGGCGCGCCAGCTCGGGCTGGTCGGCAGCCAGCGCGCGCTGCGCCATGGCGTCGATGCGGCCGGCGAGTTCGTCGTCGCCCAGGCCGGCCGGCGCGGCTGCGTCGGCCAGGGCCTGCACCTGCACCTGCATGGTGGGCGCCGGTGCGGTGTCGGGTGGCAGCTCATCAAGGCCTGCGAAGGCCGAGACGCGCTCGGACTGGCCCATCACCGCGCTCAGGCTGCCGGTTTCGGGGTCGAAGCGGAACAGCGACTTGGCCAGCGCCGGCTGCACGCTGAGCATGTCGATGAGGAAGCTCAGGGCGCCCAGGTTGTCGGCCAGGCGGTCGAAGGTGCCGGCCTGGATGGCGCGCTGCGGGTCGACCTCGGTCTGGGCCAGCGCGTCGACATCGTCGCGCATGTGGATCACGGCCTGCGAAGCCTGCGTCAGGCCCAGCACCGAGAGCACGCCGCGCATCGCCGACAGCTGGCCCGGCACCGGGATCAGCACCTGGCGCTCGGCCGGATTGCGGAAGTACTGGTCGATCTGCTTTTCGACCTCCGACAGCGAGGCGCGCAGCTCCTGCACCACGCTGCCCATGGTCTGGCGGTCGGAGACGCGGCGGTAGAGCTCCTCCATCCACAGATCGAGCGGCTGCGGATCGGCACCGTTGCGCACCTCGTCGATGCGGCTGGCCAGGCGCTCGATGCGCGCGGCCAGCTCGGGCTGGTCGAACTCACCGTCTTCGAGCGAGGCGTCCAGGTAGAGGATGCTGGTGGCGACTTCCATCGCCAGCGGCGGTGGCGGCGCGCTGTCGTTGTCGACCGTCTGCTGCACCGCCGTCTGCAGCGCCTGCGCGAGCACATCGCCCGAGGGGAAGAGGCGGGCCAGCGATTCGCCGACCAGCGTGAACTGCTCGACCAGCGAGCCGATGCGGTGCTGTTCGCCGCCGGCCGCAGCCGACCAGGAGTCGCGTGCCGCGGCGACGCGCTTGCGCGCCAGCGCCAGCAGGGCGGGGTCGAAGCGGCCCAGGCGCGGCGTCTCGTAGTCGACGGCCGGGTGCTGCTCGAGCTGCCAGGCCTGGCGCACGGCGGCCAGTCGCGGCGACTTGATATCGGCTGCCGGCAGGCGGGCCTGGCTGCAGAAGAACAGCAGATCCTGGGCCAGGCGGTCAGAGGTCTCGGGCTGGCCGCGCATGCTGGTGCGCAGCTGCGCCAGCAGGCGCGAGGCGAAGCGCTTGGTGTAGCTGTCGCTGGGAATGAGGCCGGCGGCCTGGCCCTCGAAGACCGCTGCCGCCAGTTGCCAGAAAGTGGCCAGGCGGCGGCCGCCGTCGAAGCGGCGCGCGCCGGCGCCGAGCTCGGCGCAGAGATCGCTCATGCGCGACAGGGGGCCGAGGGCGGGATTGCGGCCGCTGTCGCGCATCAGCGCCAGCACCAGCGTTTCCATCTCGCTGCGCGCGTCGTCGTCGGCATTGCGCGGGCGCGCCACCGGGTCGGCCGGCAGCTCCAGCCATTGCCAGTCGCGCTTCCACAGGTCGGCCGGGTGTACGCGGTCGGCTCCGGCCAGCTGCAGCGCGGCGCGGTACTGCGGGAACAGCGCCACCGGCGACACCGCCTTGCCGGCGAGCTGGCGCGCCATGAAGTCGAGCAGGGCGAAGGAGACGTGCTCGATCACCTCGACCGCCGCCACGTCGATGAGGGCGGGCCGGTTGATGAGGCGCTGCACCGCCTGCTCGCTCGCGCGCAGCACGTCGGCCACGGCCGGCAGGCCAACGAGCTCGAGCGCGCCCACACCCTGGTGCAGCTGGGTGCGGGCGCTGCGCAGGATGGCAGGGTCGACCGCGTCGAGGTCGCTGTCGCCGAGGATCTCGGCTTCCTTGAGGTAGCGCCGCAGTGCCTTGTGCGCGGTGTCGAGCGAACGGCGCAACTCGCCGTGGACCCACGCCAGGGCGCTCAGGTCATCGCCGGTATGGACGCTGTCTTCGCTGGCGGAATCCATGGTGTCTTGCATCGTGGGTGGGCTGCCGGCGCGGCTACTCGATCTTGAACCGTGCCACCGAAGACTTCAATTCCTCGGCGGTGCGCGACAACTCGCGCACCATCTGCGCCGTCGAGCGCGTGCCTTCGGAAGTCTGTTCGGTGACGGCGAAGATGTGCTGGATGTTCTCGGCCACCACGTTGGCCGACTGCGCCTCGCGCGCCGCCTCGAGCGAGATGCGCCCGATCAGGTCGGCGAGTTCGCGCGTGACGCGGTCGATGTCGCCCAGCGCGGCGCCAGCGGCGTCGGACAGGCGCGCGCCCTCGACCACGCCCTGGGTGCTGCGCTCCATGGCGCCGACGGCGTCCTGGGTGTCGGTCTGGATGGTGCGCACGATGGCGGCGATCTGGCGCGTCGCGTCGCCCGAGCGTTCGGCCAGGCGCTGCACTTCCTCGGCCACCACGCTGAAGCCGCGGCCGGCCTCGCCGGCGCTGGCGGCCTGGATGGCGGCGTTGAGCGCCAGCACGTTGGTCTGCTCGGTAATGTCGGAAATCAGCTCGGTGATCTCGCCGATCTCCTGCGAGCTTTCGCCCAGGCGCTTGATGCGCTTGGAGGTGTCCTGGATCTGGTCGCGGATGGCGTTCATGCCGCCGATGGCGTTCTGCACCGCGTGCAGGCCGGTCTCCGACGCGCGCAGCGACTGGCGCGCCACGCTGGCGGTTTCCTGCGCCTGGGCCGACACGTCCTTGATGCGCTCGGCCATCTGCAGCACCGATTCGCCGGTGTCACGGATTTCGCGCAACTGCTCGGTCGATGCCGCCAGCAGCTCGGTCGAGGTCTGATCGACCTGTTGCGTGGTGTCGGTCACCCGGCCCACCGTGGCCTGCACCTGGGCCACCAGGGTGCGCAACTCTTCCACCGTGTAGTTCACCGAGTCGGCGATGGCGCCGGTGATGTCTTCCGTCACCGTGGCCTGCTGGGTGAGATCGCCCTCGGCCACCGTCTGCAGCTCGTTCATGAGCCGCAGAATGGCCGCCTGGTTGGCGTCGTTCACACGCTTGGCCTCTTCTTCCTGGCGCACGGCGTCGTGGCGCTGGGCGTCGGCCGCGCGCATGCGGCTGGTCTGGTCGAGCAGGAACAGGCGCAGCGAGCCCACGCCGCCGGCGGTAATCAGCGCCAGCGCGATGAGGCCGAAGAACAGGCGCGCGCCGCCGAAGCCGCCCTCGCCCGCCAGGCCCTGCTGCAGCTTGTCCAGGCCCAGGCGCAGCGGCTCGCTTTCCTTCACCACCGAGGCCTGGGCCTCGCGCACGGCCACCAGGCCTTGCAGATTGCCCAGGATGGCGCTGGCCTCGACGCGGGTCTGCTCGTACTGCTTGAGCAGCAGCTGGAGCTTCTCGCGCACCTGCGCATCCTTGGTGCCCGGCAGGCGCAGTTCGGCATTGCCGTCGATCACGCCTTGGGCGATTTCCTTGAAGGAGTTGAGATCCTTGCCGAGCAGGAACACCGCCTCGGCGCTGACGCCTTCACTGGTGAGGAATTCGTTGGCGCTCTTGCCGATTCGCTGGGTCAGCATCACCAGCTGGCCCACGGCCGACAGCTCGGCCGCCGAGGCGCCGCCCTGGAGCTTGAGCGACGACACCGTCTCGGCCGTTTCCAGCAGGTCGGCGCTCTGGCGGTTGATGGCGCGCAGCGCGGCGCCCACCTGGGTCAGCGTCTTCTGCTGCGCCAGCACCGCGGCGGCGTTCTTCTCGGCGCGCTCGACCATGGGCATCAGCGCCGTCACGTCCTCCTGCAAGGCGCCGGGTGCGGCCGCCACGTCGCCGTCGCCAGTGGCCAGGCTGCGCATGTTGCGGGTGAGGATCTCGACGCTTTCCTTGACCTCGGGGAAGGCCGCGGCATTGCCCACCAGGGCCTGGGAAACCGACTTGGCCAGGCGCTGCGATTGCGTCGTCGCCTGGCCCGCGGCCGTGACCTGGGACGCCGTGCGGCTGCTGGACGACAGCGCCAGCAGGCCCACCAGCAGCAGCAGCGCCAGGCCGGCGCCGACCACGATGACCAGCACGCGCTGCTGATTGGCCAGCGGCCAGTGGCCGATGACGGGGAATCCGCTGCCCTGATCGGCCGGCAGCTGCACCGCGCCGCCGTGGGACTCGCTGTACTCGGCCGCCAGCTCGGAGGGCGCGGCCTCGGAGATGATGGAGGAATCGCCACGGTCACCGCGCCCCAGGTCGGGTGACAGCGTGCTCTGGCCCAGGCGCACCGTGGCCTCCATGGGCTCGGGTGCCTGCGTCAACTCGTCATAAGGCGGCGGCAGCGCCGAGCTCCCGGCTTCGGGTTTGGCGCGGCCAGCGGCGCTTTTGATCCTGTCCAGGAAGCTCATGTCGTCCTCTTCGAAGCTGGGGTGCCGTGCCGCTTGCCGCGGCCGCCGATGGAGAAGGGCCGCCTCATGCAGCGATGGCGAGAAATTGGTCGTTGCGGGCCAGCGCGACGAGGTCGATCTCCTGCCAGCGCCGCCCCTGGGCGTCGCGGAACACGGCGCCGGCAAAGGCCGGTCGCGCCTGGCCGTCGTCGGGCTCGGCGCTGAGCTGCTCGGCATTGCGCAGGCCCGACAGACGATCAACCACCACGGCACAGTGCGCGCCGAGCTGGGCATTGAAGGCCAGCAGCCGCTGCTGCTCGCGCACCGCGTCGCGCAGCATGGGTGGGCGCAGGCCCAGGAAGGCGGCGAGGTCGACCACGCCATGCAGGCCGCCGCGCAGATTGGCCACGCCCAGGAACCAGGGCTGGGTGTGCGGCACCGCCACCAGGGTGCCGACGGGGAAGATCTCGCCGGCCGTGGCCAGCGGCACCAGCAGGCCCAGACCGGCGCATTCGACAGCCAGCCACGAGCGCCCGCGGGCCTCGGTGCGCGCCAACTGCAGGCGCTGGGCCAGCCGGCCCTGGAGTTCGCGCAGCGCTTCGCGGTTGGCCATCAGTCGAACGCTTTGATCTTGCTGACCAGCTCTTCGGCGTTGACCGGCTTGACGATGTAGTCCCGCGCGCCCTGCCGCATGCCCCAGACCTTGTCGGTTTCCTGGTTCTTGCTGGTACACATGATCACCGGCACGTCGGCGAAGCGCGGGTCGCGCGTGATGCTGCGGGTGAGCTGGAAACCGTTCTGGCCCGGCATCACCACGTCCATCAGGATGAGGTCGGGCTTCTCTTCGGCCAGGCGGCGCATCGCCTCTTCACCGTTCTCGGCCGTGCGCACGCTGTAGCCGCGCTTGCCGAGGATTTCGGAGAGATGATGAAGCTCGGTCTTGGAGTCGTCGACGACGAGGATCTTGTGGATGGCCATCGCAAGCGTCCTTGTGCTCAGGTCGTGCCGCGCCGATAGGACTCGACCGCACGCAGCAGCTGCTCCTTCGTGAACGGCTTGGTGAGGTAGTCCTCGGAACCGACCATGCGCCCGCGCGCCTTGTCGAAGAGGCCGTCCTTGGACGACAGCATGATCACCGGCACATGGGCGAAGCGCGGATTGCGCTTGATGATGGCGCAGGTCTGGTAGCCGTCGAGCCGCGGCATCAGGATGTCGCAGAAGATCAGCTCGGGGTCGTGGTCATTGACCTTGGCCAGCGCATCGAAGCCGTCCTCGGCAAGCACGACCTCGTGCCCGCCCTGGCGCAGAAAGATCTCTGCGCTGCGGCGTATGGTGTTGCTGTCGTCGATGACCAGAACCTTGGCGCCGCTTGTCGCGCCCGCGTCGGACCCCGAAGTCTCCAAGCGCCCATCTCCCTCGAATGCGCCGCCACGTCTGTGGCAGCGGCTGCTGGTGTCAGATACGGACCATCTCGAAATCGTCCTTGCGCGCGCCGCACTCGGGGCAGGTCCAGTTCATCGGGACATCGGCCCATGCGGTGCCTGGTGCGATACCGTGCTCGGCGTCGCCCGCTGCCTCGTCGTAGATCCAGCCGCAGATCAGGCACATCCAGGTTCGCGCTTCGCTCACGTCAGACAGTCACGTCACTACAATGAGCGGCGATTGTAGCCATGCAGTTCTGCAGGTTTCCCATGATTTGTGAGGACCTACAGATCGTTGCTCAGAATCTGCTGGAGGTTCGGCGCAAGCCGTGCCGAGGCACCCGCTCCGGCACGCTGTGCGCGTCGTTCCGGCATCACTTCCCGACCAGGCATCCCCCATGAATCCCGACACCACACCGGCCACGGAACCCGAAGGCCCGGTGGCCGAGCCACCCCCTCCAGCCTGCGTGATGTGCTTCAACGCCAGCGACCCCAGCGGCGCCGGCGGCCTGGCCGGCGACATCGCCACCGTGGCCGCGATGGGCGCGCATGCACTGCCCATCGTCACCGCCGTGGTGATGCGCGACACCGCCGACATCTTCGACCAGCATGACATCGACGCCGATGTGGTGGCCGAGCAGGCGCGCACCATCCTCGAGGACGTCACCATCTCGGGCTGGAAGGTTGGCTTCCTCGGCAGCGCCGACAACGTCAGCGCGGTGGCCGAAATCCTGTCGGACTACACCGAGATCCCGCTCGTGTCCTACCTGCCCAACCTGAGCTGGCTCGACGAAGACCAGCAGCAGCCCTATCTGGACGCCTTCCGCGAACTCATCCTGCCGGCCACCGAGGTGCTGGTGGGCAGCCACAAGACGCTGCAGGATTTTTTGCTGCCCGAGTGGGACAGCGAGCGCCCGCCCTCGGCGCGCGAACTGGCGGTGGCCGCAGGCGAGCACGGCACGCGCTACGTGCTGGTCACCGGCGTGATGCTGGCGGCCAAGTCGGGCGCCAAGACCGGCGGCGGCGCCGGCTCCGAGCAGTTCATCGACAACATCCTGGCCTCGCCCCAGGGCGCCATCACGGGCGAGAAGTTCGAACGTTTCGATACCAGCTTCGTTGGTGCCGGCGACACCCTGGCCGCCGCGCTGGCCGCGCTGCTGGCCGCCGGCGGCGAGCTGCAGCCGGCCGTGGGCGAGGCGCTGAGCTTCCTCGACCAGAGCCTGGACGCGGGCTTCCGCCCCGGCATGGGCCATATCGTGCCCGACCGCTTCTTCTGGGCCCTGCCGCCGCCCGAGGAAGGCGAGGAGGGCGCCGCCCCCGAGCCCGAACCCGTCGACCCCAAGAGCAAGCCCGCGCCGCGTCGCGTCCACTGAAAGCCGCACACCCGATGGCCAGCAACCAAGCCCTGTTCGAGCGCGCCCAGCGCGTCATTCCCGGCGGCGTGAACTCGCCCGTGCGCGCCTTCCGCGCCGTCGGCGGCACGCCGCGCTTCATCGCCCGCGCCGAAGGCCCCTATATGTGGGACGCCGAAGGCCGCCAGTACATCGACTACATCGGCTCCTGGGGCCCGATGATCCTGGGCCACGGCCATCCGGCCGTGCTCGAGGCGGTACACAAGGCCATCGCCGACGGCTTCAGCTTCGGCGCCCCCACCGAGCGCGAGATCGAACTGGCCGAGGCCATCATCGCCCTCGTGCCCAGCATCGAGCAGGTGCGCCTGGTGAGCAGCGGCACCGAGGCCGGCATGAGCGCGCTGCGCCTGGCGCGCGGCGCCACCGGGCGCAACAAGATCATCAAGTTCGAGGGCTGCTACCACGGCCACGCCGACGCGCTGCTGGTCAAGGCCGGCTCGGGCCTGGCCACCTTCGGCCACCCCACCAGCGCCGGCGTGCCGGCCGATGTCGTCAAGCACACCCTGGTGCTCGAATACAACAACCTCGCCCAGCTCGACGAGGCCTTCGCCAGCCAGGGCGGCGAGATCGCCTGCGTGATGATCGAGCCCATCGCCGGCAACATGAACTTCGTGCGCGCCAGCGTGCCCTTCGTGACGCGGCTGCGCGAGCTGTGTACGCAGCACGGGGCGCTGCTGATCTTCGATGAGGTGATGACGGGCTTCCGCGTCGCGCTGGGTGGCGCGCAAAGCGTCTACGCCAAGCTCATTCCCGGCTTCAAGCCCGACATGAGCGTGTTCGGCAAGGTCATCGGCGGCGGCATGCCGCTGGCGGCCTTCGGCGGCAGCCGCGACGTGATGAGCCAGCTCGCGCCGCTGGGCCCGGTCTACCAGGCCGGCACGCTGAGTGGCAACCCGGTGGCCACGGCCTGTGGCCTGGCGACGCTGAAGGAAGTGGCGCGCCCCGGCTTCCACGAGGCGCTGGCGAGCAAGACGCGCTCGCTGGTGCGCGGACTGGAGGGCGCGGCGCGCGATGCCGGCGTGGCCCTGGTTGGCGACAGCGAAGGCGGCATGTTCGGCTTTTTCTTCGCCGATGCTCTGCCGCAGAACTATGGCGTCGTGATGGCCACCGACAAGGAGCGCTTCAACCGCTTCTTCCACGGCATGCTCGACCGCGGCGTCTACCTCGCGCCGGCGCTCTACGAGGCCGGCTTCGTGAGCGCTGCGCACAGCGCCGACGACATCGCCGCGACCATCCGCGCCGCCGGCGACGCGCTGCGCGGCTGAGCCCGGCCGCGGGAACGGCAGCCACCCCTCGGTTGCGGGGGTAGGCAGCCGGGCCTGAGCCTTGCGAGGCCGAAAGCGGGCGTAGATGGGCTGGACCACCCACCACGAGCCCACACCATGACCCGCAGTTCCAGCCCCAAACGCGCCCTCATCGGCGCCGCCCTCGCCGCTGCCTTCGCCCTTCCCGCCGTGGCCGGCCCCATCGGCTACTCGGCCTGGGACGTCTCGGGCACCGACAAGCTGGTGCGCTTCGACATGGCCTCCGGCGTGGGCACCGTCATCGGCGCCATCCGCACAGCCGGGGGCACGGGCTACACCGACGTCGATGGCCTGGCCTTCGACGGCCAGGGCCGGCTGTGGGGCGTGGACGATGCCACCAATACGCTGATGCGCATCGACACCGCCACCGGCGCCGCCACGGCCGTCGGCAACATGGGCAGCAACCTGGGCGCCAACTTCGGCCTTGCCTTCGGCGCGGGCGGCACGCTGTACATGTCGGCCGACAGCAGGCTCTTCACCGTCAACACCAGCACCGGGGCGGCCAGCCTGGTGGGCAGCTTCAGCAACGGCAACAACGTGCGCAGCCTGGGTTATGACGGCACCACCCTGTTCGGCTGGTCGAGCGTGGACACGCTGCTGGCCATCGATGGCAGCAATGCCGCGGCCTCGACCATCGGCGGCTTCGGCTTCGCGCCGGCAACCAGCGGCCGCGATGGCATGGATGTGGATGCCCGCACCGGCACAATCTGGGGCCTGGGCGACGCCGAGGCACGCACCTACACCCTCAACGCCCTCACCGGCGCCGCCACCGTGGTGGCGCAGCAGGTCTGCGTCGAGAACAACGTCAGCAACGTCAACTGCAACGGCGGCGGCTTCAACGGCCTGGCCATCCAGGCCGTGCCCGAGCCGGCGAGCTTCACCCTCGCCGCGCTGGCCCTGCTGGGCCTGGGTGCGACGCGGCGCCGCGCCAGCGCCGGCTGAACCTCCGGGCAGGCCCGGGCCTTGCCGCAGCGGGCCGCACGGCAAAATGCGGCCCATGCACATCCATATCCTGGGCATCTGCGGCACCTTCATGGGCGGCCTGGCGGCGCTGGCGCGCGAGGCCGGCCACCGCGTCACCGGCTGCGACGCCGGCGTCTACCCGCCGATGAGCGACCAGTTGCGCACGCTGGGCATCGATCTCGTCGAGGGCTTTGGCGCCGAACAGCTGGCCTTGGCACCCGACTGCTGGGTGATCGGCAACGTGGTGACGCGCGGCAACCCGCTGATGGAGGCCATCCTCGACGCCGGCGCGCCCTACACCAGCGGCCCGCAATGGTTGGCCGAACAGGTGCTGCAGGGCCGCCATGTGCTGGCGGTGGCCGGCACCCACGGCAAGACCAGCACCTCGGCAATGCTGGCCTGGATCCTCGACCAGGCCGGCCTGCAGCCGGGCTTCCTGGTCGGCGGCGTGCCGCTGAACTTCGGCGTCTCGGCCCGCCTGGGGGCGGGAAGAAGCTTCGTGATCGAGGCCGACGAATACGACACCGCGCTCTTCGACAAGCGCAGCAAGTTCGTGCACTACCGGCCGCGCACCGCCATCCTCAACAACCTCGAGATGGACCACGCCGACATCTTCCCCGACCTGGCGGCCATCGAGACCCAGTTCCACCACCTCGTGCGCACGGTGCCGCGCCAGGGACGCCTGATCGTCAATGCCCGCGACGCCGCGCTGGCACGCGTGCTGGCGCGCGGCTGCTGGAGCGAAGTTCAGCGCTTCGGCACCAAGCGCGAGGAGCCGGGCGGCCTGTGCGCACGCGGCGAGCCGCAGTCCTTCGACGTGCTGCGTGGCAGCCTGCGGCTGGGCCACGTCGAATGGGATCTGCTGGGCGAGCACAACCAGATGAATGCGCTGGCCGCCATCGCCGCGGCCGAGCACGCCGGCGTGGCGCCCGAGGCCGCCTGCGCCGCGCTGGCCAGCTTCCAGAACGTGCGCCGGCGGCTGGAAAGGCGTGGCGAGGCTGGCGGCGTGGCCGTCTACGACGACTTCGCCCACCACCCCACGGCGATGCGCACCACCGTCGACGGCCTGCGCCGCAAGGTGGGGCCGAACGCGCGCATCCTGGCCGTCTTCGAGCCGCGCTCCAACACCATGAAGCTGGGCACGATGAAGGCCCAGCTGCCGTGGTCGCTGGAAGAGGCCGACCAGTCCTTCTGCCTGCAGGGCGACTATGGCTGGAGCGCTCGCGAAGCGCTGGCCACCATGGGCGCCCGCGCCGTCGTTGCCGACTCGGTGGACGCCCTGGTGGCAGCCATCGCCCAGGCCGCTCGCCCCGGCGACCATGTGCTGTGCATGAGCAATGGCGGCTTCGGCGGCATCCACGACAAGCTGCTGGCGGCGCTCGCCGCCCGGGGCTGAACCCGGACGCACGACAGTCCCTGCGGACCGACGTGCATCTGTCTCGCAGGCGAGGGCTCAGCCGCGCTGCAAGGTCGCGCGCAACGCTTCCGTGAGCAGCGCCAGCGCGTCCTCGAGGTGGGCGCGGTTCTCCACCGCCAGGCCCTTGCGCGCCACCGCGGCGCGCAGCTGGGACTGCAGTTCCACCGCGTGCAGACGCGCCAGGCTCACGGCGTCGGCGGGCAAGGCGGGTGAAGGCCGCGTCAGCACCGCCTGCAGGCGCTTCAGGTGCTCGCGCTGCAAGCTGCGCCGCAGGGGCTCGATCTCACGCCCGCTCTTGAGCTCGCTCCATACCGCGGATTGCAGCGTGGCATGGACCTCGGACAGCGAGATGAGGTCGCGGCGCTGATCGGCCGCCACGTAGTTGGGCAGGTCCAGCAAGCGCTGCGCCGTGCCGGCGGCGAGCAGCCGGTCCAGCGCCTGGGTCTGCAGTTGCAGCACGGCCTGCGGAATGCCCGGCGGCGTGCGGCTGGCGCCGTACTCGACGTAGTCGGGCGACAGGGCGGACAGGAACTCCGGCCGGAAGCGGAAGCTGTCGACGCTGAGGATGGCGTCGGCCAGGAAGCGCAGTGCGTCGCGCTGCCGGGCCGGTTCCACCGGGCGGAAGGCCGGCCGGCCGCCGCTGCCCTGGGCGTCGCGCGAGGTGTGCATGCCGCCCACGTACTTGGCGGCCAGGGCCGGCAGGTCGCGGAACTGGCGGAAGCCCGACAGCAGGCTGCGGCGCAGCCGTTCAGGGTCGTCGCCGGGCTGGGCGCCGCGCGCCTGCACGCGCTGCCAGAGCTCCTGCGTCAGCGCCATGCGGCGCTGGTAGAAGGCCAGCGGGTCGTCGCCGAGGTCGAAGCGGTTGACCAGCGGGTCCAGGCCGTCGCTGCCGAAGCCGCCGGCGTCGGCGTCGTCGGCAAAGGCCAGCAGCGGATCGCTGGCGCTGCGCGCCGCGATGGCGGCCAGTTCGCGCGTCTCGGTGGCGGCGTCCAGCGGGCGGTAGGCGTATTCGATGGCCCAGTAGTCGTAGGGGCCCAGCGTGTCCATCGTGGGCGCGCCAGAAGGCTCGCCGGCCAGCGGCAGGTTGAAGGCGTTGTAGTCCATCACCGAGCCGGCCAGGCCGCGGGTCTGGCCGAAGGCCCTGTCCTTGAGCTGCTCGCGCGTGACCACGGTCGAGGCCTTGAAGTTGTGGCGCAGGCCCAGCGTATGGCCAACCTCGTGCGTGACCACGGCCTTCACGTAGCCCTGCACGAAGGCCTCGGCCTCGGGGCTTTCGGGGTCGAGATCGCCGCGCGCAGCGAGCAGGTCGAAGGCAAAGCCCATCTCCTGCGCGGCATCGGCGGCAAAGTGGCAAGCCTCGCCGCGGGCCGCCGTGCCCAGGGCCTGCAGCGCCGCCTGCCAGGGCCGCACCGCCTCGGCCGGCATCAGGTCTTCACGGATGAGGCGGCGCGCGCCGCGGCCGAAGACCTCGCTCATGCCGATGTCGGCATCGAGGATTTCGCCGGTGCGCGGGTCGCTGTGCGAAGGCCCGATCGCGAAACCAACGTCGGCGCCGACGAACCAGCGCACCGAGGCGTGGCCGGCGTCCAGGGTGTCGAAGTCGGCGTCATCGGGTTGCTGGCGCGCGACGATGGCGTTCTTGAAGCCGATGCGCTCGAAGGCCTTGTTCCATTCCAGGATGCCGGCCTCGACGCTGGCGCGGTAGCGCTGGGGGACGTTGCGGTCCATCCAGTAGGTGATGGGCTGCACCGGCTCGGACAGCGCGGCCTGCGCGTCCTTCTTCTCCAGCCGCCAGCGGTTGACGAGGTGTACGCGGTTGTTCGGCTGCAGATCGTCGGACAGGTCGGTGTAGCTGTCGATGAAGTGGCCCACGCGCGGATCGGCCCGGCGCCCTGGCATCGCCTGCTCGGGCAGGGCGCGGAAGTTGTAGACATGGCCGACGAAGAGGCTGCGCGGGTCGGGCGTGGCCTGCGGCGGCGGCGTCCTTGGCGGCGGTGGCGAGCCGGGCGTCTGCAACGGCGGCGCCGCGATGCGAGGCACCGCGTAATGCACGCGTGCGGCCAGGGTGGTGAGCCCGGCCTCGGCACGCGTGGCCTCGAAATAGGAATTGGCGCGGTCCACCGCGAACGGCATGCGGAACGCGGCCTCGAGCTGGGTGGTGTATCCGGCCAGGTCGCCGAGCAGGAAGCTGGCATCGACCAGCACCGATTTGCGCTCGGGGTGGGCGGCGCTGGCCACCGCGACGCCGGCGAGCAGGCTTTCGCTGAAGGCCTCGCCCACCGCACGCCGCGATGCCGGGTCGCGCTCGCCGCGGAAGGCCACGTTGCGCGCCACCAGCTGCATCTGATTGCCGATGCGGCGAAACTCGGCCAGCCAGCTCGGCCCCATCTGGCTGGCGTAGAGGCCGCGCTCGCCCACCGAAGTGGCGACGTTGACCGAGACGAGGAAGGGCTTGGCCAGGCGCTCGGGCGCGATTTCCAGCCACAGTTTCTCGTCCTTGCGCCACAGCGGCAGGAAGCCGTCCTGGCGCTTGGCGTCCTTGATGACCTCGGCAAAGGGCTTGGGTGCGGCCGGGTCGGGGCGGGCGGCGGCCGGGGCCGACGCGGCACTGGCGGCGGCCACGGGCGCAGCCGCGCCGGTGCTGCCGGCCGGTGGCGTGACGCAGCCGGCCAGGCCCAGCACGGCCAGGGCGGCAGCGGTGGCGAGGGCGCTGCGGGAAAGCGTAGCGTTCATGGGCAATTTTCCATGCAGGATCGAAGCGCCGCATTCTGCACAGCGCCCGCGCGCCCATCAGCCGGTAAACCCTGGACCCACCACCCGCCATGAACCCACCCCTGACGCAGCCGCCCACCCACTTGCTCTATCTGCACGGCTTCCGCTCGTCGCCACAGTCCTTCAAGGCACGCCGCCTGTCCGCCTGGCTGGCCGAACACCGGCCCGACGTGCATTGGTGGTGCCCGCAGCTACCGCCCTCGCCCACCGCCGCCCTGGCGCTGCTGAACGCGGGCACGGCGGCCTGGCCCGCCACCACGGCGGTGATGGGCAGCTCGCTGGGCGGCTTCTATGCCGCGGTGATGGCCGAGCAGCGCGGCTGGCCGGCCGTGCTGCTGAACCCCGCGGTGGACCCGGCGCGCGACCTCGCACGCCATGTCGGCGAGTTGCAGGCCTTCCACGATCCGGCAGAACGCTTCCTGTTCCGGCCAGAATTCCTGGAGGAACTGCGCCAGATCAAACTAGGGTTTTCCCGAATCAGCCTCCCGCAAGGCGGCTTGGCCATCATGGCGAAGGGCGACGAAGTACTCGACTGGCGCGAAATGAGCGCCCGTTACAGCGCAGCGACGATCCATCTGCTCGAAGGCGGCGACCACGCGCTGTCGGACTTCGAGGCTCTTTTACCTGTCATCCTGGAGTTCTTGAAGTTATGCGACTCAAAAGCAAAATCTGCATCGTCACCGGCGCCGCCCAGGGCATAGGTGCCGCCACCTGCGCCAAGTTCGCCGCCGAAGGCGCCACCGTGATCGCCGTCGACCGCCGCGCCGGCGTCATCGAGGGTGCCAGCGAGACCTTCGAGGTCGACATCACCGACCGCGCCCAGGTCGACAAGATGGTGGCAGCCGTGCTGGCCCGCCACGGCCGCATCGACGTGCTGGTCAACAACGCCGGCATCACCAAGGACGCGCGCCTGGTGAAGATGACGATCGAGCAGTTCGACGACGTGATCGACGTCAACCTGCGCGGTGTCTTCCACTGCTCGCAGGCCGTCGCCGGCACCATGTGCAGCCAGGGCAGCGGCGTCATCCTCAATGCCAGCAGCGTGGTTGGCCTCTACGGCAACTTCGGCCAGACCAACTACGCCGCCACCAAGTTCGGTGTCATCGGCTTCACCAAGACCTGGAGCCGCGAACTCGGCCCCAAGGGCGTGCGCGTGAATGCCGTCGCCCCGGGCTTCGTCGAGACGCCCATGATCGCCACCGTGCCCGAGAAGGTGCTCGAGCAGATGCGCGAACAGGTGCCGCTGCACCGCCTGGCCAAGCCTTCGGAAATCGCCAGCGTCTACGCCTTCCTGGCCAGCGACGATGCCAGCTACATCAATGGCACGGTGATCGAGGTTTCGGGCGGCATGACGCTCTGATCCTGCGCAACCCGGGCCGCTCCATCCGGCCCGGGTCGGCGTCGGCCGGCCGCCAGCGGCGACAATCCGGCCGATGTATGCACTGTTCGACGACGCCGGCAAATTCCACGCCGGCCGATTGATGTCCGAGGCCGAGGCCTCGGTGCAGGTGGAGCTCGACTCGGGCAAGCGCGTCAAGGTCAAGACGGCCAACGTAATGCTGCGCTTCGAGAAGCCGGCCCCGGCCGAGCTGATGGCACGCGCCCAGGCGCTGGCCGCCGAGATCGACCTCGACCTGGCCTGGGAGTTCGCCCCCGAGGCCGAGTTCGGCTTCGCCGACCTGGCGCGCGATTATTTCGATGCCAAGGCCGGCGCCGAGCAGCAGGCCGCCGCGCTGCTGTGCCTGTTCGACGCCCCGCACTACTTCCGCCGCCTCGGCAAGGGCCTGTTCAAGAAGGCGCCCGAAGAGACGGTGAAGGCCGCCCTGCTGGCCATCGAACGCAAGAAGCAGGTGGCGGCACAGATCGAGGCCTGGGCCACCGAGCTGCAGGCTGGCCGCTGCCCCGAGCCGGTGCGCGAACAACTTTTCCGCATCCTCTTCAAGCCCGACAAGAACGGCCCCGAGTACAAGGCCGTGGTCGAGGCCGCGCGGCGCGCCCAGCGCGCGCCGCTGGACCTGCTGGTGGCGGCAGGCGCCATCGCCAGCCCCTACCAGTTCCACTGGCGGCGCTTTCTGTTCGACCAGTTTCCGCGCGGCCACGGCTTCCCGGCGCTGGCCGCACCGGCCATCAAGGAGACCCTGCCCACCGCGCCGGTGCAGGCCTTTTCCATCGACGACTCGGCCACCACCGAGATCGACGACGCGCTCTCGGTGCAGGGCCTGGGCAGCGGCACCGTGGTCTTCGGCGTCCACATCGCCGCGCCGGGCCTGGCCATCACGCCCGATTCGGCGCTGGACAAGGTGGCGCGCGAACGCCTGTCCACCGTCTACATGCCGGGCTGGAAGATCACCATGCTGCCCGATGACGTGGTGCAGGCCTACACGCTGAGCGAGGGCCGCGACTGCCCGGCGCTGAGCCTCTACGTCACTTTCGACGAGGCGACGCTGGAAATCCGCGCCAGCGAGACGCGAATCGAGCGCGTGCCCATCGCCGCCAACCTGCGCCACGACAAGCTCGACGGCGTGGTCACCGAAGCAACGCTCACCGGCAGCGCGCCGGCCGCCTACCCCTTTGCCGCCGAACTGGCCTTTGCCTTCCGCCTGGCGCGCGAGCTGAAGGCGCGGCGCGAGGTGGTGCGCGGCAAGCCCGAGAACTTCAACCGGCCCGACTACAACTTCCGCCTCGAAGGCAACGAGGGCGAGCCCGCGGGCAGTGAGACGGTTCAGATCAGCACCCGCCAGCGCGGCGCGCCGCTGGACCTGATCGTCGCCGAGGCCATGATCCTGGCCAACTGCACCTGGGGCGGCTGGCTGGCCGAGCACGGCGTGCCCGCCATCTACCGCAGCCAGGCCAGCCTGCTGCCGGGGGTGAAGGTGCGCATGGGCACCAAGCCGGCGCCGCATGCCGGCATGGGCGTGCCGCAATACGCCTGGAGCACGAGCCCGCTGCGCCGCTATGTCGACCTCGCCAACCAGTGGCAGATCATCGCCTGCGCCCGCCACGGCCGCACTGCGGCGCTGGCCGCGCCCTTCAAGCCCAAGGACGCGGCGCTGTTCTCGGTAATCTCGGCCTTCGACGCCGCCTACAGCGCCTACAACGGCTTCCAGCAGGGCATCGAGCGCTACTGGACGCTGCGCTGGCTGGAGCAGAACGGCGTCGCCGAGCTGGAAGCCTCGGTGATGCGCGACGGCCTCGTGCGCGCCGAGACCCTGCCCCTGGTCTTCCGCGTCGCCGGCACCGACAGCCTGCCGCGCGGCGCCCGCATCGCGGCCCGCATCACCGGCATCGACCTGCTGACGCTGGACCTGCACGCCTCGCTCGCCCAGCGCCTGGATGCCGCGGCGGAAGCGATTGCCGATGAAGCCGCCGAAGACGACGAGGCCGCCGAGGCGCCCGGCACGCTGCAGCTGGCCATCGACATCGCCGAGCCGGGGGCTGATGCGGCCGACGCCGCCGGCATGGCCGCACCGGCCTGAAACCGCGAGCCTGACGCAGAGCCCGCATGAACTGGCGCGATTTTTCGGCGATGCACTGGGCGCTGCTGGCCTCGACGGCGGTACACGGCGCGCTGCTGACGGTGCGCTTCGTCGACCCCGAGCGCTTCAACCGTGCCTTCCGCGACACGCCGCTGGAGGTGATCCTGGTCAACGCGCGCAGCAATGAGGTGCCGCTCAAGGCCCAGGCCATCGCGCAGGCCAACCTGGCCGGCGGCGGCGAGGCCTTGAAGGGCCGCGCGACCTCGCCGCTGCCTTCGGCGGCGACCATGCAGCTGGGCGAATCGGCCGACGACGCCCACCGCCGCATCGACCAGCTGCAGCAGGAACAGCAGCAGCTGCTGTCGCAGATCCGGCGCGAGATCGCGCTGCTGCCGGCGCCCGAAGCGCGGCGCGACAACGGCAACCCGCAGCAGCGCGACCAGGACGAGCGCCGCAAGCAGCTGCTGCGCCTGCTGGCCGAGATCGAGAAGCGCGTCAACGACGAGAATGCGCGGCCCAAGAAGCGCTACATCAGCCCGGCCACGCGCGAAGAGGTCTATGCCCTGTATTACGACGGCCTGCGCCGCCGCATCGAGGAGCGCGGCACGCGCGATTTCCCCGAGTTCAACGGCAAGAAGCTCTACGGCGAGCTGACCATGAACGTCACGGTGGACGCCAATGGCCGCGTCGTCGAGGCCGAGATCGTGCGCGCCTCGCGCTCGCGCCGGCTCGACCAGCAGGCCGTGGCCATCGTGCGGGCGGCCTCGCCCTTCGGCCCCTTCAGCGCGGCCATGCGCGCGCAGGCGGAGCAGATCGTCGTGACCTCGCGCTTCCGCTTCACGCGCGACGAAGGCCTGGCCACCCAGCAGCTAGAGACCCGATGACACCTGATCGTTACGCCGTCCTCGGCAACCCGGTGGCGCACAGCCGCAGCCCCTTCATCCACACCGAGTTCGCCCACCAGACCGGGCAGAACCTGGTCTACGAGCGCGTGCTCTGCCCCTTCGATGGCTTTGGCGACACCGTGCGCGCGCTGGCCGCCGCCGGCGTGCGCGGCTGCAATGTCACCGTGCCCTTCAAGTTCGAGGCCCTGGCGCTGACGCCGCGCCTGAGCGAACGTGCCGCGCTGGCCGGCGCCGCCAATGTGCTGCGCCTGGACGGCGAGGCCTGGCTGGCCGACAACAGCGACGGCATCGGCCTGGTGCGCGACATCGAAGAAGGCGCCGGCCGCGTGCTCGCCGGCGCGCAGGTGTTGCTCGTCGGCGCCGGCGGCGCCGGGGCCGGCGTGCTGGGCCCGCTGCTCGCCGCGCGGCCGGCCCGCATCGTCGTGGCCAACCGCAGCATCGACAAGGCGCTGGCCCTCGTCGAACGCCATGCCGCCTGGGCGCGGCTGCACGATGTCGTGCTGGAGGCCGTGGCACTGCAGACGCCCGGCGCCGGCTTCGACGTCGTCATCAACGCCAGCGCCAGCAGCCTGCAGGGCGCGGCCGTGCCGGTGGCGGCCTCGGTGCTGGCCCCCGGCGCGCTGGCGGTCGACCTGATGTACGGCCCCGCCGCCCAGCCCTTTCTGGACTGGGCACGCGCGAACGGCGCCGAGCCGCGCGACGGCCTGGGCATGCTGGTCGAGCAGGCGGCCGAAGCCTTTGCGCTGTGGCGCGGCGTGATGCCCCACACGGCGCCGGTGCTGGCGGCCCTGCGCGCCGCAATGGCGGCCGGCCAATGAAGCGGCTGCTGCGCGAGGCCGGCCGCATCGCCGCGCTGCTGCTGCTGTGTACGCTGGCGCTGCAGATCGTGTTCGCGCTGCGCATTGCGGCCATGCGCTGGGTGGCGCCGGAATCCACCGCCTTCCAGCGCAGCGAGGCTTGGCGCATCCTCTCCGAGCAGCACCGCCTGCCCTGGGCCCAGGAATGGGTGGCCGGCGCCGCCATCGCCACGCCGCTCAAGCGCGCCGTCATCGCCAGCGAGGACGCCGGCTTCACCGAGCACAACGGCGTCGAATGGGACGCCATCGAGAAGGCCTGGGCGCGCAACCAGCGCGCCGAGCAGCGCGTGGTGCAGCGCCCGGGCGCGCGCCCGCCCAAGCTGGTGGGCGGCTCCACCATCACCCAGCAACTGGCCAAGAACCTCTTCCTCAGCGGCGAGCGCACCGTGCTGCGCAAGGCGCAGGAGTTCGTGCTGACGCTGCTGCTCGAAGGCCTGCTGGGCAAGCAGCGCATCCTCGAGATCTACCTCAATCATGTGGAATGGGGCGAGGGCGTGTTTGGCGCCCAGGCCGCGGCGCGCCACTATTTCCGCGTCGACGCGGCCCGCCTGGGCCCCGAGGCGGCGGCGCGTCTGGCGGTGATGCTGCCGGCGCCCAAGCGCTTCGAGAAGCGGCCGGGCTCGGCCTATGTGGTGTCGCGCGCCGCCACCGTGATGGCGCGCATGGGCGCGGTGGAGCTGCCATGAGCGCGCGTGGCCGTTCCAGAGCGCTCATCCCGCAGCGCGAAGCGCGGAGGGTAGTCCAGTGAGTGGCGAAGCGCTCGAGATCGCCGCTGGCGCGGCCCGCCTGGTGGCCGAGGAGGGCATGGAGTACGGCGCCGCCAAGCGCCGTGCCGCGCGGGCCTTCGGCCGGCGCGCCGAGCTGCCGTCCAACGAAGAGATCGAGGACGCGGTGCGCGAGCACATCGACCTCTTCATGGCCGACACCCAGCCGGCCGAGCTGGCGGCGCTGCGCGAAGTGGCCTTGCTGTGGATGGAGCGGCTGGCCGCCTGGCGCCCGCATCTGTCGGGCGCGGTCTGGCGCGGCACGGCCACGCGCCTGTCGGCAGTACACCTGGATCTCTACTGCGACGACCCCAAGGCGGCCGAGATCGCCCTCATCAATGCCGGCGTGGCTTTCGACACCGGCTCGCTGGACCGCCCCGGCCGCGAGCCGCTGGAGGTGCTGACCGTGGCCAGTCCCAGCGCCCCCCTCGGCGAGAGCGTGACCGTACACCTGATGCTGCACGACCTGGACGATCAGCGCGGCGCGCTCAAGCCCGATGCGCGTGGCCGGCCCTGGCGCGGCGACCTCGCCGCGCTGCAACGCCTGATGGCGGAGAACGCATGAACAGACGCTTGTGGATCTTCGGCGGCGCCGGTGCCGCCGCCGCGCTGGCCGGCCTGGCCTGGCGCCAGGCCGGCGAACAGCCGGCCGCCGCCACCGCACCCGCTGCGGCAGCCTCCGCGCCTGGCGCCAAGCCCGGCCCGCGCGGCGAGCCGGCGCCCGATTCGCTGTGGCAGACCCGCCTGCCTCAGCCGGGTGGCGGCGAGCTGGTGATGCAGTCGCTGCGCGGCCAGCTGCTGCTTATCAACTTCTGGGCCACCTGGTGCGTGCCCTGCGTCAAGGAAATGCCCGAGCTCGACCAGTTCCAGCGCGAACACGCAGCACGCGGCTGGCACGTCGTCGGCCTGGCTTTGGACAATGCCAAGGCGGTGCGAGAATTCCTGGCTCGCGCGCCGGTAAGCTATGCCATCGGCCTGGCCGGATTCGAGGGCACGGACCTCGCCCGCCAGCTGGGCAACGACAAGGGCGGGCTACCCTTCACGGTCGTGGTCAACCGCCAGGGCGAGATCGTCAAGCGCCGCCTGGGCCAGACCCATCTCGCCGAGTTGACGGCCTGGGCGGCGGAGTTTTAGTGCCTGATGCGGTTTGCCGCCAGCAGCATCGAAAAGCTCATAAAAAGGCGTAAAGTCCACTGATCGCTGCAGAACTTACCGTGAGGCCCTGAACAAGAAGCATGGCCTCGGGCCTCAGGCCCCAGCCCAGGACACCTGCCCGCAACCGCAAGACACAGCCACAGATAAGCCCAAGAAAAGCAAGGATGGTCACCGTTGTCGCCAGATTGCCGGCGCAACCTGCAGCGCCGCAGCAGCGGCGGGCAGCGACCCTCCGCCGCGGCGGCCGACGCCGCACGAACAAGAGGAACCCCGCCCCATGGACCTGAGAAAGCTCAAGACCCTCATCGACCTCGTGTCGGAGTCCAACATCTCCGAACTGGAGATCACCGAAGCCGAGGGCAAGGTGCGCATCGTCAAGGCCGGCCATGCGGCCCCACTGGCCTACGCGCCAGCGCCGCTGGCCGCCGCCGCGCCGCTGCCGGCCGGGCCGGTGATGGCCCCGGCCGCCCCCGAGGCCGAGCCGGAACCGGCCGGCCGCGTGATCAAGTCACCCATGGTCGGCACCTTCTACCGCTCGGCCAGCCCGGGGGCCAAGGCCTTTGTCGATGTCGGCGACGCCATCAAGGAAGGCATGGCGGTGTGCATCATCGAGGCCATGAAGATCATGAACGAGATCGAGTCCGACTGCGAGGGCAAGATCAGCCGCATCCTGTGCGAGAACGGGCAGGCGGTCGAATTCGGTCAACCGCTGTTCATCGTCGAATAGGCGGCGGGCCGTGTTCAAGAAGATATTGATTGCCAATCGCGGGGAGATCGCCCTGCGCATCCAGCGCGCCTGTCGCGAGATGGGCATCAAGTCGGTGGTCGTCTACTCCGAAGCCGACCGCGAAGCCAAGTACGTCAAGCTCGCCGACGAGGCGGTCTGCATAGGCCCGGCGGCCAGCGCCCTGAGCTACCTCAACATGCCGGCCATCATCTCGACGGCCGAGGTCACCGACGCCGAGGCCGTCCACCCCGGCTACGGCTTCCTGAGCGAGAACGCCGACTTTGCCGAGCGGGTGGAAAAGAGCGGCTTCGTCTTCATCGGCCCCTCGCCCGAATCGATACGCACCATGGGCGACAAGGTCGCGGCCAAGCAGGCCATGATCAAGGCCGGCGTGCCCTGCGTACCGGGCTCCGAGGGCGCCCTGCCGGATGACCCGAAGGAGATCATCCGCATCGCGCGTGCCATCGGCTACCCGGTCATCATCAAGGCCGCCGGCGGCGGCGGCGGGCGCGGCATGCGCGTCGTCCACACCGAGGCGGCGCTGATCCACGCCGTGCAGACCACGCGCACCGAGGCCGGGGCGGCCTTCGGCAATCCGCAGGTCTACATGGAGAAGTTCCTCGAGAACCCGCGCCATATCGAGATCCAGATCATGGCCGACACCTTCCGCAACGCGGTGTGGCTGGGTGAGCGCGATTGCAGCATGCAGCGCCGCCACCAGAAGATCATCGAGGAAGCGCCAGCTCCCGGCATCGCGCGCCGCGTGATCGAGAAGATCGGCGAGCGTTGCGCCGCCGCCTGCAAGAAGATGGGCTACCGCGGCGCCGGCACCTTCGAGTTCCTGTACGAGAACGGCGAGTTCTTCTTCATCGAGATGAACACCCGCGTACAGGTGGAGCACCCGGTGACCGAACTCGTCACCGGCATCGACATCGTGCAGATGCAGATCCGCGTCGCCGCCGGCGAGAAGCTGCCCTTCACCCAGCGCCAGATCGCGATGCGCGGCCACGCCATCGAGTGCCGCATCAATGCCGAGGACGCCTTCAAGCTGACGCCCTCGCCCGGCCGCATCACGCTCTGGCACGCACCTGGCGGGCCCGGCGTGCGCGTCGATTCG
This sequence comes from Rubrivivax sp. A210, assembly GCF_904426505.1. GTDB lineage: Bacteria > Pseudomonadota > Gammaproteobacteria > Burkholderiales > Burkholderiaceae_C > Rubrivivax. The sequence goes on along the minus strand of NZ_CAJGBN010000072.1, from coordinate 177,085 downwards.
CACGTCTACACCAACTACTTCGTGCCGCCCAACTACGACTCGATGATCGGCAAGATCATCTGCCACGGCGACACCCGCGAGCAGGCGCTGGCGCGCATGCGCACGGCGCTGTCCGAGACCGTGGTCGAGGGCATACAGACCAATATTCCGCTGCACCGCGAGCTGATGGTCGACGCCAAGTTCATCGAAGGTGGCACCAGCATTCACTACCTGGAAGGCTGGCTGGGCCAGCACCGGCGGTGATCGAGCTGGTGCTGCGCGCCCCCGAGGCGCTGGTGGAGGCCGTCTCCGACCTGCTGATGGACGAGCTGGAAGCGCTCTCGGTCAGCGTCGAGGACGCCGACGCCGGCACCACGGCCGAGCGCGCCCTGTTCGGCGAGCCCGGCATGGCCGCACCGGCGCCGGGCTGGGAACGCTCGACGCTGCGCGCCCTCTTCGAGACCGAGGCCGCGGCCGAAGCCGCCTCGGCGCTGCTGCTGGCCCGTCACTTTGATGCCGGCCTGCACCTGCAGGCGCTGGAGGCGGTGGCCGAGCTGGACTGGGTGAGGCTGACGCAATCGCAGTTCGCGCCAGTGGAGATCACGCCCGAGTTCTGGGTCGTGCCGAGCTGGCACGAGCCGCCGCCCGGCGCGCGCCAGGTCATCCGGCTGGACCCCGGCCTGGCCTTCGGCACCGGCACCCACCCGACGACCCGCATGTGCCTGCGCTGGCTGGCGCGCTGCGATGCGGCCGATGCCGACCTAACACGCGTGCTCGACTACGGCTGTGGCTCGGGCATCCTGGCCATTGGCGCGCTCAAGGTCGGCGCGCGTGCGGTCGACGCGGTCGACATCGACCCCGCGGCGGTGCTGGCCACGCGCGACAACGCAGTGCGCAACGGCGTCGCGCTGGATCCCGGCCTGCCCGAGCGCGCCCAGGGCCGCTACGGCGTGGTGCTGGCCAACATCCTGGCCATGCCGCTCAAGCTGCTGGCGCCGCTGCTGGCCGGCCATGTCGCCCCCGGCGGCTGGCTGGTGCTGGCCGGCATCCTGGAGCGCCAGGCCGATGACATCGCCGCCACCTATGCCAGCGCCACGGGCCTGGCACTGGCGGTGGCCGACCGCGAAGACGGCTGGGTGCTGATGACGGCCCGCCGTCCGCTCTGAGCCGCGCACCCTGCCCGCCATGACTTCCGGACTGGCCACCCGCTGCCCCGCCTGCGGCACCGTCTTCCGCGTCGTGCCGGATCAGCTGCGCGTGTCCGAGGGCTGGGTGCGCTGCGGGCGCTGCTCCGAGGTCTTCGACGCCTCGCAGTCGCTCACCGACATCGAGACCGGCGAGCCGGCGCCAGCGCAGAGCCCGGCGGGCGCACGACGACGTCGCAGCCGATGCCGATCTCGCGCTTCGCGCCGCTGCCCCCGCCGCCTCCCACGCCTTCGCCGCCGCCACCTCCCGCGACGCCGACACCGGATTGGGCCGACGCACCACCGCCGCCGGCCGGGCGCAGCGCCATCGAGCGAGCCTTCTCGGCCCGCGACGATGACGAAGGTCCGCCGGTTGAGTTCGTCGCACCCTCGGTCGACCGGCCCCTGACAGCGCCCGACCCCGAGCCTGAACCCGATTCCGCACGCGAAGGCCCCCACTCGTCGCTGCACTTCGCCGCCGACGACGACCCGCGCGCCGAGCCTGGCGACCGGCCGTCCTTCGTCGTCAAGGCCGAGCGCGCCGAGCGCTGGCGGCGGCCTCCGGTGCGCGCCGCCCTGGTGCTGGTCTCGCTGCTGGGCGCCGTTGCGCTGGCGGCCCAGGCCGGCTACGAGTACCGCGACCTCGCCGCCGCGCGGCTGCCGGCGGTGCGCCCCCTGCTGCTGCAGGCCTGCGCCACCCTGGGCTGCAGCGTCGAGCCGGTGCGCGCCATCGACAGCCTGGCCGTGGAAAGCAGCGGCCTTGTGCGCGTGGAGCGCAGCAGCCTCTACCGCCTGTCGGTGGTGCTGCGCAACCGCGCCGCCATCGAACTGGCGCTGCCGGCGCTGGACATCACGCTCACCGACAGCCAGGGCCGCGTGGTCGCGCGCAAGGTGGTGCGGGTGGCCGACACCGGCCTGCCCCAGACCACCCTGGCCGGTGGCCGCGAACTCGCGCTGCAGGCCACGCTGCAGGCCGCGGCCACGCCGGGCGGCGCGGCGCCCGAGACCATCGTCGGCTACACGATAGAACTCTTCTACCCCTGAGCGGCGCCCGCCACCGCCAGGCCCAAGCCCTCATACCCTCACCCGGAGCAGCCATGCCCGCCTTGATCTGCGGTTCCCTCGCCTACGACACCATCACCACCTTCCCCGGCCGCTTTGCCGACCAGATCCTGCCCGAGCAGGTCCACATCCTGAACGTGTCCTTCCTGGTGCCGACCATGAGGCGCGAGTTCGGCGGCTGCGCCGGCAACATCGCCTACAGCCTGCGCCTGCTGGGCGGCGAGCCGGTGATCATGGCGGCGCTGGGGGTCGACGGCAGCGACTACCGCGCCCGCCTCGATGCATGGGGCGTGAACACCGCCCTGGTCCACAGCGACCCCGAGCTGCACACGGCCCAGGCCATCATCATCACCGACCGCGACAACAACCAGATCACCGCCTTTCACCCGGGCGCGATGAACAACGCCCACCTGATCGCGACGCCGCTGCCGGCCGGCCTGGCCATCGGCATCGTGGCGCCCGACGGCCGCGAGGCGATGTGGCGGCGTGCCAACCAGATGCACGCGGCCGGCATTCCCTTCGTCTTCGACCCGGGCCAGCAGCTGCCGCAGTTCGACGGCGCCGAACTGCGCGAGTTCATAGGCCTGGCCAGCTGGGTGGCGGTGAACGACTACGAGGCCCGCATGCTGTGCGAACGCACCGGCCAATCGCTGGCCATGATGTCCGAGTCGCACCTCAAGGGCATCATCGTCACGCTCGCCGCCGAGGGCTGCGAGCTGTGGATCAAGGGCCAGCGCACCCTTGTGCCGGGCGTGGCGGCGACCGAGGTGGTCGACCCCACCGGCTGCGGCGACGCCTTCCGCGGCGGCCTGCTCTACGGCCTGGAGCGCGGCTGGAGCCTGGAACGCAGCGTCGCCTTGGGCAACCGCGTCGGCGCCATCAAGATCGCCTGCCGCGGGCCGCAGAACCACAGCCTGGAAGGCGTGCTGGCCGCGGCCTGAGCAGAACCCGGTAGCGGCGGTCCGGGGGCCGGGCGCCGCCGCCCCGGGGCTTACTGCACCGTCTGTGCCAGCTGGCCGCCTGCGTACTGCGCCGCCACTTCAACCAGCGTCAGCGCCTTGATCCTGGCGCCCTGGCCCTCGCAGCCGAACTCCTGGTAGCGCTGCTTGCACACCTTGTAGGCCGCTTCGCGCGCCGGCTTGAGCCATTCACGGGCGTCGAACTTCTCGGGGTTCTCGGCCAGGAACTTGCGCACCGCGCCGGTCATCGCCATGCGGATGTCGGTGTCGATGTTGACCTTGCGCACGCCGTGCTTGATGGCTTCCTGGATCTCGGACACCGGCACGCCGTAGGCCTGCTTCATCCTGCCGCCGTACTGGTTGATGATGTCCAGCAGGTCCTGCGGCACGCTGGACGAGCCGTGCATCACCAGGTGGGTGTTGGGGATGCGCCGGTTGATCTCCTTGACGCGGCTGATGGCCAGGATGTCGCCCGTGGGCTTGCGGCTGAACTTGTAGGCGCCATGGCTGGTGCCGATGGCGATGGCCAGCGCGTCGAGCTGCGTGGCCTTGACGAACTGCGCGGCCTCCTCGGGATCGGTCAGCAGCGCGCTGTGGTCCAGCTTGCCGGCGGCACCGACGCCGTCTTCCTCGCCGGCCTCGCCGGTCTCCAGGCTGCCCAGGCAGCCCAGCTCGCCTTCGACGGTGACACCCACCTTGTGCGCCATCGCCACCACCTGCCGGGTCACGTCGACGTTGTAGGCGAAGTCGGCCGGCGTCTTGCCGTCTTCACGCAGGCTGCCGTCCATCATCACCGAGCCGAAGCCCAGGCCGATGGCGCCTTCGCAGATCTTGGGGCTGGTGCCGTGGTCCTGGTGCATGACCAGCGGGATGTGCGGATAGGCCTCGGTGGCGGCCTGGATGAGGTGCTTGATGAAGCTCTCGCCGGCGTACTTGCGGGCGCCCGCGCTGGCCTGCAGGATGACCGGCGCGCCGGTCTCGCTGGCGGCCTGCATCACGGCCTGCACCTGCTCGAGGTTGTTGACATTGAAGGCCGGGATTCCGTAGCCGTTTTCGGCGGCGTGGTCCAGCAGTTGGCGCATCGAGACGAGGGGCATGGCGGGCTCCGGGCGGTAAGAGGGGGTCGGCGGGGTGTTCGGCGGATAAAGCCGCGCGATTTTAGGCCTCGCCCCAGGCCGGCATCCGCGTCCTGGCCCGGAACTGGCTGCCGATGGCCCCGCTTTTCCGCCCGTGGCGCGCGGCCGCGGTTCGCCACACTTTGCGCCCGGCCGCCTTGAATTCGGCCGCAGACGAGGCCGCGCATGGCACGCATAGAACTCGCCCCGCTCACGCAATGGATCACCGCCGGGGCCGTCCACCACGGCGACACGCTGCCAGCCCAGCTGATGGAGAGGCTTGCCATCGGCCGCCGCCATGCTCATGCCTTGCTGGCGCGCCTGCAGGCGGCACAGTGGCTGGTGGCCGAGGGCCCGGCCCGCCGCCGGCGCTGGCTGCCAGGGCCGCTGCGCCAGGTGGTGCGCCGCTACGCGCTGGCGGGCCTACAGGAAGACCTGCCCTGGCGCCAGGACTTCGCGCCCTGCTTTGCGTTGCCCGCCACGGTGCAGCGCATGGCCCAGCACGCCTACACCGAGCTGCTGAACAATGCCATCGACCACAGCGGCGGCGGCAGTGTCACCATCTCCATGCGGCAGACGCCACTGCAGCTGCAGTTGCTGGTCTCGGACGACGGCTGCGGCCTCTTCGAGCGCATAGGACGCGACTTCGCCATCGCCGATCCGTTGCTGGCCATGTTCGAGCTGAGCAAGGGCAAGCTCACGAGCACGCCCGCAGCTCATCTCGGCCACGGCCTGTATTTCACCTCGCGGCTGGCCGATGTCTTCGACATCCACGCCAACCAAGCCGCCTTCCAGTGCCGCAGCTGGGACAGCCGCAGCTGGCATGCGGCGCGTCCGGCCACCCAGGACGGCACCTCGGTCTACCTGGCGCTGCAGCTCGACACACCGCGCACACTGGACGCGGTGCTGCGCGCCCACAGCGTGGACGGCGCCGGCTACGGCTTCGAGACCACCGTGGTGCCGCTGCAGCTGATCGGCGGGGCCACGCTGGCTTCGCGCGCCGACGCCAAGCGCGTGGCCGCGCGCCTGCCGCAGTTCCGCCGCGCCGAGATCGATTTCACCGGCATCGCCGAGGTCGGCCACAGCTTCGCCGACGAACTGTTCCGCGTCTTCCGCAACCAGCATCCAGGGCTGGACCTGCGGCCCACCGGGATGGCGCCGCAGGTGGCGGCGATGGTGGGCAGCGTGGGCGCCTGAAAGCGGCGCAGGCGGCGCGCAATTCCGGGCTCGGGGGCCCGCGGGCAGCCGTTCAGCGGATCATGGTGCCGGCGAAGGCCTGAACAGCGATTGCAGGCGGGCGCGCTTGGCGACGCCGGCCGCGATCCTGCCGCACGACTGCAGGGTGGCGCGCAGCACCGGGCGCCAATCGCCGGAGCCGAAATAGGGGAAGGCCTGCCGCTTGCCGCGCGGCCGCAGGGTCTTCTCGCGCCAGCACAGCTCGGCATAGGCCAGTGCGTCGCGCTCCGTGTCGTACCAGACGCAAGGTGTCTGGGGCGCCGGCGGCGTGACCGGCAGGCCCGCGGCCAGTTCGTACTCCATCAGCGGCAGGTTGAAGCCGGCACGGATGCAGACGTCGACCCAGAAGTCCGTTCGCCCTATGGTCGGCTCTATCGTCCAGTGCCGTCCCCGCGTGTCGCGCTTGGTTTCCAGCGAAACCGGCCCGGACAGACCCATGCCGTCGAAGAACTGCTCGGTCAGCCGCAGCACCTCAGGCTCGTCCACCGTCTCGCACACCGTGGCCTGGCCGCGCGCCAGCGGAAAGGACTTGAGCTTGCGCCCGGTCATGCCGTGCAGCACACGGCCGCGATCAAGCATCAACACGCCGAAGTAGATGGCGGTGTCGTCACCCTCGATGTACTCCTGGCACAGAACCGGGAGATCGGCGGCGCATTCGCGAAGCAAGCCCTCCAGCGCCTGCCGGTCCGCGGCCAGCAGCGTCTTGAAGCGCGACAGCGGGCGCACCGGCTTGAGGATGACGGGGAAACGGAAACCGGCCGCGAAGTCGGCAGGCGTGTCGGCGCCCACGATCTGCGAGCGCGGATAGGCCAGCCCGCGATCCAGGCTCAAGCGCTCCAGGAGATCCTTGCGCTGCAGCTTGACGATGGTCTCGGCGCGATCAGCCCAGGAAATGCGGTAAAGCGCCACCAGGCGGTCAAGATGGCGGGCGATGGTCTCGACCTGGCGGTCGTTGATCGGCATCAGCACGATCTCGCGGTCCTGCGGCAGGCGCGCTCGCAATTCGACCAGCGACGCGATCAGCCCCTCGCCTGAAAGCTCGGCAACGCGGAATATCTGCCGCACGCGGTTGGTGGCAGCACCCGGGATCTTGGGGTTCGCGTCCAGCGCATAGGTGGCGACGCCGGCATCGGCGAGCGCGCGGGCGACCGCCAATCCATGGACGTCGAGCCCAAGGACAAGCGCGGCAGCAACGACTTCGCCCATGGCCCGCGCCGAATCAGGAGGCGCCGGAAAATTGCGCCATCCGACCCGAAAGTTCTTGCATCCGTCCAGATTCCTTGGTTCGCCGCATGCTGGTTCTATTTTGTGCCGACGGACGCCCGCAAGGCGATTGCGCGGCGGAGCTGACGCGATCAGCCCGTCCCATTGTCAGGCCCGAAAGCCGTCAGGCCCAGCGACGGACGCTTCACGGCCACTTCGGCACGACGGAGTGCAAACTATCGCACGCTTGACACGCCGGGCGCGCGGTGGACAGTATCGAACCGATTCTGGCGCCGCCCCCTGCCTGCGGCCTCTGGCAAAAACGGGCCCGCCCCGGACCCGATCATCCGAGGCGCCGAAGGCTACCTCACCTGGCAGACCTTCAGCATATTGGTGCCGCCCGGATAGCCCATGGGCTCGCCGCAGGTGATGGCATAGGTGTCGCCGGGGCGCAGCACGCCGCGCTCGACCAGCAGCGACTCGGCCATCGCCAGCGCGGCGTCGCGGTCGGTCAGCTTGGGCATCAGCAGCGGGCGCACGTTGCGGTACAGCGTCATGCGGCGCTCGGAGTTCTGCTGCGTCGTGAGGCCGTAGATCGGCACCTTGATGTTGTGGCGGCTCATCCACAGCGCGGTCGAGCCCGATTCGGTGAGCGCGATGATGGCCTTGCAGCCCAGGTGGTGGGCGGTAAAGAGCGCGCCCATCGCGATGCTCTGGTCGATGCGGCCGAACTTCTTGTTGGTGAAGTCGGTCTCGATGGACACATCTTCGGCGCGCTCGGCCTCGAGCGCGATCTGCGCCATCTGCTCCACCGTCTCTATCGGGTACTTGCCGGCCGCCGTCTCGGCGCTGAGCATCACGGCGTCGGTGCCGTCGAGCACGGCATTGGCCACATCGCTGACCTCGGCGCGCGTGGGCACCGGCGCCAGGATCATGCTTTCCATCATCTGCGTGGCGGTGATGACCACCTTGTCCATCTCGCGCGCCATGCGGATCATGCGTTTTTGCAGCGCCGGCACGGCCGCATTGCCGACCTCGACCGCGAGGTCGCCGCGCGCCACCATGATGCCGTCGCTGGCGCGCAGGATGGATTCGAGCAGCGGAATCGCCTCGCTGCGCTCGATCTTGGCGATCATCGCCGGCTTGTGGCGCGTGGCCTCGCCGGCCACGTTGGCAAGCTGGCGCGCCATCTCCATGTCGGTGGCGTTCTTGGGAAAGCTCACAGCCAGGTACTCGCACTGAAAGGCCACGGCGGTCTTGATGTCCTCCATGTCCTTGGCGGTGAGCGCCGGCGCCGTGAGGCCGCCGCCGGCCTTGTTGATGCCCTTGTTGTTGGACAGCTCGCCGCCCAGCACCACGCGCGTATGTACCTCTTCGCCGCGCACCGCCTCCACCGTCAGCTTGATGAGACCGTCGTTGAGCAGCAAGGTGTCGCCGGGGCGCACGTCGCGCGGCAGTTCCTTGTAGTCGAGGCCGACGCAATGCACGTCGCCCGGCTCGCTGCGCTGGGCGTCGAGCACGAAGGCCGCGCCCGGTTCGAGCATCACCTTGCCTTCGGCGAACTTGCCGACGCGGATCTTGGGGCCTTGCAGATCGGCCATCAGCGCCACCGGCTTGCCCACGCGGGCGGCGATGGCACGCACCATGTTCGCGCGGTCGATGTGGTCCTGCGCCTTGCCATGGCTGAAGTTCAGCCTCACCACGTCAACCCCGGCCCGCAGCAGGCGCTCGAGCACCTCGGGGTCGCTCGACGCCGGGCCCAGGGTGGCGACGATCTTGGTGGCACGGGTCATGACGGAGTCTCCTCGTTGTAGGGCCGCGATTATCGGCGCCGCAGGGCGGCGCGGGTTACGGCTGCGTTACGGGGAAGTGGCGCGGCGCAGGCGGTTGCCAGCAGCTTCGGCACGCACTGTAGAAGGGCCTTTTGCACAGGCAAACCCTCCAGGTTAGCGAAGATCGGCGAAGGCCGGCAACTGTCAGTCCTGACAGCTTGCGCGCTGCGATTCGAGTTTCAGAATTTCAAGCCTTCGACAGATGCGAAGGGAAAAGCTCATGGGCCTGAGATTCGGTACTGGAGAGAAGCGCAGCCGTCGATGGGCAGCAGCAGTTCGATGCGCGTGTGGCCGGAGCAAAGCACTGCCTGCCATTGCCAATGACCCACGCGCCCTGGCTCGAACGTGGCGACAGGTAGCCGTACGGCAGACTCCGGCAGGAGTCATGCGGTCGCAGACACCCACCTGTTCACCAGGTGAAGAATGGAGTCCACCGAAGGAGAACCGAACGCGCCAAACCAGCCAGGGTAGTGAACCTGCCTTCGCGTGGATACGCCGGCTCGGAATTCTGGTCTTCTGCTGCATGCTGATTGGTGCCGCGCAGGCCGGATCGCTGAGATTCCGGGCCAGCGGCCTGCTTGCCACGGGGATGTCGGGCGCCCTCGCACTGGACCTTATCAACGGTGGCCTTGCTGCCAATCAGATCGTCCTGGGTGACTTCACGAGCGACGGGACACTGCGCGCAGGCCGACGAGCCGGTTCGGTTGATGGCGATCTCGCCTCCGGCCTCGTGCTGCGCGACACCAGTCCATTCAGCGAGATGCTGGTCGAGTTCGTCGGAACGGACAACCTGAGCTTCGTTTTCGATGCGACCTCGCTGACCCCAGAGGCGGAAGAGTTCGGAGACAGCTTCTCGATCTTGTTGCTTGGCACTGAAGGGCAACCGCAGTTGGAAACCGACGACCCCACCGGCAACAATGCCTTGTTGCTGCTGGTCGTGGACGGCACCAACGGCGGGCACTTGACGGTCTACCATGCGACAGCCGACGAGGGCGTATCCTGGAGCGCAACGCCGACAGAGATGGCTGCCGTGCCTGAACCAAGCGCATGGAACCTGGCATTGGCTTCACTGCTGGTGCTGGGGTTAGCGCGTTTGCGCTTGGGCCGCCGAGGTGTCGCGGCGCTGATGGCCGGAATCCTGTTGGCCGCAGGCGCCCAGGCCGAGAATCTGACGAGCGCTGTCCAGGTGGTACGTGGTGGTTTGGTGCCCAACCGCACGACCGGTACGTTCGACGCCCAGGTCACCGTCACCAACTGCTCGACCGACACCTTTCTCGGCCCGCTGGCGTTGGCCTTGGAGTCCGCCACGCCGGCTCAGATCGCGCTGTACAACAGCGACGGCCGCACGACAGGAGGTGCAGATTACGTCGCATTGCCGCTACCGGCCGGCACGCTGGCGCCGGGCGCATCGGTGTCCACCGTCGTGCGACTGCTCACCTATGGAAAGAGCGTGGGCACAACCGTGTTCGGCGTGCATGGGCGCAGGCTCGCAGATGCCAATTCGGCGCAGATCGTGGTCAGTGCGGTCTACCCGGCTGGAGTCGCAGGCCCGGGCGAGACGCCCGTCGGGGCGGGCTGGGAAGTCAGCGTCGACGGCGTCGTGCGAGGCATCACTGACGGCGCCGGGAAGTTGTCGATCCAGGCACCCACTGATAGCCGGACCATTGCCGTCACGCGTCCGCCCAATGAGGGCGGCAGCAGCCTGCTTCCACCCACCGTCGCCGGGTCGAGTACGCCGGTGAAGATTGTGGTCGACGAGGGCAAGGAAATAGGTGTCGGCAGTTTGGTGAGAATCGAGCAGGTCCGGCAGCGTGTGCTGCCACGCGGCAGTGCCGCTGTCACGCTGCGTTTCTTCAAGGATGAGAAAGCCGTGAAGCTCGTGAGCCTGGACAACGTCAGCCTTGTCGACGTTCGCGGCAACTACAGCAACCTTGGCCAACTGTTCACGCTGCAAGCCGACGGCAGTGCAGCAGCCAACGGTGCTGACTTCATCCAGGCACTGGCCGGCAAGCTGGGCCGGCTGAGACTGGAGGTGGGCGGCTCCGACCTGGCTGGCGCCGTCCATGTCGCTTCCACGTCCTTCTACCTGGCCGCCTACCGGGTACGCGTGCAGTTGGTCGCGCCGCCGTCGAACCAAGCCCTGCCACTGGCGGGGGTACGCATCACCGCCGCGGTACTCAACAGCGACGTCCGCTTTGTCACCCAATCCGACGCCAATGGCTTCATCGCGCTTCCCGACGTCCCCGCTGGCAACCTCAGCTTCAGCGGCGGCCTATCCGCTGGCACCACGATGTATGTGGCCTCAGGCAGCGCTGCGATCACTCGCGACACCATGGTGCGCCTGACGCTGCGCGGGCCAGCCGACATCCTGGCCAACGTGCCGCCGCTTTCGATGCAGCCCCTCCCGATCAATGCGATGGGAATCGATACCGGCCGAACTGCCGAGCACGCCACCTTGTCCTCGGAACAGCTCGCTGCGCGCAGGTCCGCCATTGCACGAGCCGCGCAGCCTGCCCGGCTGCGGGCCCCAGCAACGGCCTTGATCGATGCCACCAGCGCCACCGTTGCGGCGGAGGGTGCCGCGCGTAACGTCATCGCGCAGGGTGCTGCTCGACTTCCAGTCAGGCAGGGCACGAAGAAGGTGACCCTGAGGTACTCTGTCTTCACGAATGAGTATCCGACCTTCGTATTGCAAGACAGCATATTCGATGACGTGTGGGGCATCTCGGTGCATGCGCCCGATGGTGAGCTATTGTTCGATATCAGGCGGCAAATCAATTCGCAGTTGACCACAGAGCCGGTATGGCGCGGCGACGGAGCCACGGACGAGATCAAGCACGAGATCGATGTCGAGGCACTGGCAGCTGCCAGCGACACCGCGCTGCTACTGTACGCCACCAGCGTCAACGTCGGTGACGACCGATTGGCGACGGAGGTATTGGCAACGCTGGAATCGACGGCGACCTTGTTGATTGGCGCCGTCAGTTCCGACACGATTCCGGGCGCCGCCAACGATGGCAATTACTACAGTATTCCTCGCCCCTCAGCGAGCAACTTGCTTCAGCGCACCTTCGACATCGATGTGAGTAAACCATCGAGGTCGGTACTGAGAAACTTGAGTGTGGAACTGCGCAGCGGTTCAGGTGAGGTATTGCAAACCGTGCTTCAGGACGCGACGCCAGGCTCTGCCGAGGTGCAGGTCATATCTCTGGACGATACCAGCGCCATACTTCGAGTGCGCGTCACGCATGAGATGTCAGCATCCATTGTGGCCAGCCAACCCCCGCCTGCACGCGATATCGTCTACCGCTTCATGGTCACAGCAACCACCGCCGAAGGTGGCGATCTGCGGGACGAAAAAAGTGTCGGCGTCAAGAGAGCGCTGTGGCGCATGCCTGACGGCATCGCGCGCTACGGCCGCCGCGACGCGGGCGGTGACGACTGGGTCGCTCGCGGCACTTATGGTTGGTTGCTGACCAACTCCGGACTGATACGTGAAATCGATGACATATCGGGCGAACACGGACGCAATATCCGGCACCATACGCACGGTCGGGGCACCGACGTCGATACTTTTCACTTCTACCGTTTTCCCGGTGCCGGCAGCGGAGGTCAGAACTTCCTTGCGTTGCAAACCAATGTAATTGGCGCATTCGGGTTGCTCTCCAGTCCGGCGCCACAGGCGGCCATCCAGGCGTACAACCGCGTCGCGGCTTGGGTCACGGCCACTCGGAATGGACTTGCCGCACTGGCGGAACTCGACAGTGTGGCGCAGATCATCTATTGCAGCGGCACACCGATAAGCGGAGTCGCCGCAGGATGGTGTTCTGCGCTGATACGCACTGGAGTTATTTCACGCACGCGCTTCGAAACGTCAGGATCGGTAGTGGAGTCCTTGAACTTTGGCGGAAGCTTCTCGAATGCAAAGGTCATCTTTCGCAATGATCACAATGATCATGTGCATGTGACATTGAGCGCGGCGCAAATCGGCGAGTAGTGAATGCCGCCCACAAAAACCGACACACGATTCAAGCGCGCCGAATCATGCGCCCCGTTCTAACGGCCTGGGCTTGGGAACCGACGCCAAGATATGTCCCACCCATGGCGCAAGAGCGCGGAACCCGCGCCGCGCCCAATGCGGCCCCGCGGCCCCTCACTCCCTACTTCTTCGCACTCGGCTTGCGGATGATCGTCCGCTGAAACCAGGCCTCGTTCATCGCCCCCAGGAACTGCATGCTGGGGTGGAAGCCGGACTTGTCGCCAATCACCGATTCGCTGCCGCAGCGCGGGCAGAGGGCGGTCTGCTTGGCGATGGCGGCGGGGTCGTCGAAGTTGTCCATCTCCAGTCCGGCCCAGGCGACGATCTCGTCAGGCGGAAAGATCTGCATGCAGGCGCAGCAGCCGCAGGTCTTGCTGGATTGGATTTCCTGCCAGTTGTTCGAAACGTGGCGATAGGCGGCAAGCAGGTCAACCATCTTCGCTACACACGAGGTTTCAAACGGAGCCCAAGTATAGCGGGGGGCCTTGCGGCGTCAGGGCGGGCGCCCGGGGGGCGGCGCCCGACCCGGCCCCCTGCCCGCCAGCCCGCTCGTCCCTCAGTCGACCTCGGCCGCGTCGGCCACCGCCAGCGCCGTCATGTTGACGATGCGGCGCACCGTCGCCGACGGCGTGAGGATGTGTACCGGCTTGGCCGCGCCCAGCAGGATGGGACCGACGGTGACGCCGTGGCCGCCGGTCATCTTGAGCACGTTGAAGAGGATGTTGGCGGCGTCCAGGTTGGGCAGCACCAGCAAGTTGGCGGCGCCGCTCAGCGTGGTCTCGGGCAGGTAGCCGCGGCGCACCGTTTCCGACAGCGCCGCGTCGCCGTGCATCTCGCCGTCGCTCTCAATGTCGTGCGGTGCGCGCTCGCGGAACAGCGCGTTGGCCTCGCGCATGCGCCGCGCCGCCGGCCGCGACGAACTGCCGTAGATCGAGTGCGAGAGAAAGGCCACCTTGGGCGGCAGGCCGAAGCGGCGCACCTCGGCCGCGGCCATCAGCGCGATGTCGGCCAGTTCTTCGGCGCTGGGCTCCTCGTTGACGAAGGTGTCGGTGATGAAGAGGGTCTGCTCCTGCAGCATCAGCGCATTCATCGCCGCCAGCGTGCGCACGCCCGACTTGCGGCCGATGACGTGGCGGATGTGCTCAAGATGGCCGTCGTAGCGGCCGACGAGGCCGCAGATCATCGCGTCGGCCTCGCCGCGCTTGAGCATGATGGACGAGATCAGCGTGTTGCTGCGCCGCACCGCCGACTTGGCCACCTCGGGCGTGACGCCGTCGCGCCCCATCAGGCCGCGGTAGGTTTCCCAGTATTCGCGGAAGCGCGGGTCGTTCTCGGGGTCGCAGATCTCGAAGTCGCGCCCCACTTGCAGGCGCAGGCCGGCACGCTCGATGCGCATCTTCACCACTTCGGGCCGGCCCACCAGGATGGGCTTGGCCAGGCCTTCGTCGAGCACCACCTGCAGCGCGCGCAGCACGCGCTCGTCCTCGCCCTCGGCATAGACCACGCGCGCCGCACCCTTGGAACAGGAGGCCTTGGCGGTGGCGAACACCGGGCGCATGAACATGCCGGTCTGGTAGACGAAGCGCGACAGGCTCTCGCGATAGCCCTCGAGGTCGGCGATGGGGCGCGTGGCCACGCCCGACTCGACGGCCGCCTTGGCCACCGCCGGCGCGATGCGCAGGATCAGGCGCACGTCAAACGGTGTGGGGATCAGGTAGTCGGGGCCGAACTTGAGCTCGCGGCCCTGGTAGGCGGCGGCCACCTCGTCACTGGTCTCGGCCTTGGCCAGGGCGGCGATCTCGCGCACGCAGGCCAGCTTCATGGCCTCGGTGATCTTGGTCGCGCCGCAGTCCAGCGCGCCGCGGAAGATGTACGGGAAGCACAGGACGTTGTTGACCTGGTTGGGGTAGTCGCTGCGCCCGGTGGCGATGATGCAGTCGGGCCGCGCGGCCTTGGCCAGTTCGGGGCGGATCTCGGGCTCGGGGTTGGCCAGCGCCAGGATGATGGGCTTGGCCGCCATCGTCATAACCATCTCGACGCTGAGCACGCCGGCGGCGCTGCAGCCGAGAAAGACGTCGGCGTCCTTCACCACGTCGGCCAGGGTCTTGCTGTCGGTGCGCTGGCAGTAGCGCAGCTTGCTCTCGTCGAGGCGGGCGAAGTCTTCGCGGCCTTCGCGAATCACGCCCTTGCTGTCGCAGACGAAGACGTTCTCGCGCTTGACGCCCAGGCCCACCATCACGTCCAGGCAGGCGATGGCCGCCGCGCCGGCGCCCGAGACCGCGAGCTTGACCTCGCCGATGTTCTTGCCCACCAGTTCCAGGCCGTTGAGCAGCGCCGCCGACGAGATGATGGCCGTGCCGTGCTGGTCGTCGTGGAAGACCGGGATGTTCATGCGCTCGCGCAGCTTCTTCTCGATGTAGAAGCACTCGGGCGCCTTGATGTCCTCGAGGTTGACGCCGCCCAGCGTGGGCTCGAGCGCGGCGATGATCTCGATCAGCTTGTCGGGGTCGTGCTCGGCCAGTTCGATGTCGAAGACGTCGATGCCGGCGAACTTCTTGAACAGGCAGCCCTTGCCCTCCATCACCGGCTTGCCGGCCAGCGGGCCGATGTCGCCCAGGCCCAGCACCGCCGTGCCATTGGTGACCACACCCACCAGGTTGCCGCGGCTGGTGTATTCGTGGGCCAGCGAGGGGTCTTCCTCGATGGCCAGGCAGGCATAGGCCACACCGGGCGAATAGGCCAGGCTCAGGTCGCGCTGGTTGGACAGCGGCTTGGTCGGCGTGACCGCGATCTTGCCGCGCGTGGGCGCCCGGTGGTATTCGAGCGCGGCTTCGCGCAACGCCTGTTCGGCATCAGAGAGCTTGGGGGCCACGGCGGTCTCCTGTTGGGATTGTTGGATGGCGGCAGACTACTGCGGATCGCGCTGTTTCTCGCTCCGCAGTGTCCACTTGGGCAGGCGGCGCGCGCTCAGCCCTGGGCGCGCCTGGACAAGATCTCGAAGGCCGGCAGCGTCTTGCCCTCGAGCACCTCGAGGAAGGCGCCGCCGCCGGTGCTGATGTAGCCGATGTCGCGGTCGAGCTTGTACTTGGCGATGGCCGCCAGCGTGTCGCCGCCGCCGGCGATGCTGAAAGCGGGGCTTGCCGCAATGGCGCGCGCCACCGTCTCGGTGCCGTGGGCGAAGGCGTCGAACTCGAACACGCCCACCGGGCCGTTCCAGACGATGGTGCCGGCGGCCATCAGCTTCTTCGCCAGCAGGGCCGCGGTCTCGGGGCCGATGTCGAGGATGAGATCGTCGGCGGCCACGTCGGCGGCGGCCTTGACGGTGGCCTTGGCGTCGGCGGCAAAGCTCTTGGCGGTGACCACGTCGGTGGGGATGGGCACCTCGGCGCCGCGCGCCTTCATGGCCGCGATGACGGCGCGCGCCTCATCCACCATCTCGTGCTCGGCCAGGCTCTTGCCGATGGGCAGGCCGGCGGCCAGCAGAAAGGTGTTGGCGATGCCGCCACCGACCACCAGGCCATCGACCTTGGACGCCAGGCTTTGCAGGATGCTCAGCTTGGTGCTGACCTTGCTGCCGCCCACCACCGCCAGCAGCGGCCTCTTGGGGTTGGCCAGGGCCTGGGTGATGGCGTCGATCTCGGCCGCCAGCAGCGGGCCGGCGCAGGCGATGGGCGCGAACTGCGCGATGCCGTAGGTGGTGGCCTCGGCGCGGTGGGCGGTGCCGAAGGCGTCATGCACGAAGATGTCGCACAGCGCCGCCATCTTGCGCGACAGCGCCTCGTTGTTCTTCTTCTCGCCCTTGTTGAGGCGACAGTTCTCGAGCAGCACCACCTGGCCCGGCTCGACCTCGACGCCGTCGACCCAGCCGTCGCGCAGCGGCACCTGGCGGCCGAGCAGCTCGCCCAGGCGGTCGGCCACCGGGGCCAGGCTGTCCTCGGGCTTGAACTCGCCTTCGGTGGGGCGGCCCAGGTGGGAGGTGACCATCACCGCGGCGCCGGCGTCCAGCGCCAGGCGTATCGCCGGCACGCTGGCGCGGATGCGCGTGTCCTCGGTGATGCGGCCCTCGTCGTCCTGCGGCACGTTGAGGTCGGCGCGGATGAAGACCCGCTTGCCGGCCACGCGGCCCTGGGCAACGAGATCGGCCAGTCGGAGCACGTTCATGGTTCTCTCCTGTCTTGGATAGCGGGGGAATTCTAGGTTCGGACTACCAGCCCAGGCCCAGCCGCAGCGGCAGCAGCACGGCCATGCCGGTGAGGATGGTGCCGAGGATGCCGCGCCGCCACCAGAAGTAGGCCAGGCCGGCGGCGGCGGCAAAGAGGCGCGCGTCGCGCCAGGTGCTGATCAATTGGCCCTGGCTCATCACCACCTCGGGCAGCACCACCGCGGCCAGCGCCGCCAGCGGCGCATAGCGCAAGCCCTGGCGCAGCCATTCGGGGATGGGAATCTCGCGCTCGGAGAGGAAGAAGAAGCCGCGCGTGACCACGGTGATCAACGTCAGGCCGACGACGGCGATCGCGCCTTCCCAGAGGCCCATCATCAGGTGCGGTCGTCCATGGCCGGGGATTCGCGCGTGTGGTGGTCGATCAGCAGGCCGATGGCCACGGCCGCCGCGATGGCCACCACGATGTTGAGCTTGAAGGGCAGGCCGTAGGCGGCCACCGCGGCGCAGCCGGCCACGGCGCCGGCCAGGCCGGTGGCCCGGCCGTGCAGCAGCGAAGCCGCCACGCCCACCAGCGCCAGCGTGCCGGCGAAGCCGAAGCCCCAATGCACCGGCACGGCATCGGCCAGGAAGATGCCGCTGATCGACGGTATCTGCCAGGCAAACCAGTTCGCGGCGGCGCCACCCCAGTAATAGGGCAGTTGGGCGGGCTCGGGGCGCGGCTCGGGAAAGCGGCGCAGGAACATCACGAAGTTGAGGTCGGCGGCGAAATAGGCCAGGCACAAGCGCTCGCCCAGCGGCCGGCCCATCACATATGGGCGCCACTGGGCGCTGAAGATCATGAAGCGCAGGTTGACGCACAGCGCCGTGGCCCACACGACCCAAAGGGGCGCGCCAGCGGCCATCAGCGGCAGCACGGCAAGCTGGGCGCTGCCGGCAAACACCAGCAGCGACATCATCACCATCAGCGCCGGCGGCAGCCCGCTCTTGCCCATCGCCACGCCGGTGATCAGGCCCCAGGCCGCGATGCCTAGGGCCGTACCCGCCATTTCGCGGGCGCCGCGGGCGAACTCGGGATGGCGCCAAGCGGGCGCGGCGGGGGCGACGGTCACGCCGCCATTGTCACCGCCTGCGCGGCCCTTGCCCGCCTTGCCGTGGCCGTGCCGCCACGGCCGCTTGCTTCAGCGGCGGCCTTCAACGCCGGGCCTTCAACGCCGGGTTATGCGCCCGCTGCCAGCAATGGACTGGCTCACCACGGCCGCGCCGGTGTAGCTGACATCGCCGCTGCCCGAGATGCGCACGTCCAGCCTCTGCTGCGCATTGACGGCGACATCGCCCGCGCCGGCGATCTTTACCGCCACCTCGTCCGCGGCAAGCTCGGCCAGGCGCACGTCGCCGCTGCCCGAGATGCCCACCTTCAATCGCGTCGCCCGGCCACTGCCGGACACGTCGCCGGCACCGGCAATGGCGATTTCCAGCGCCTCCGTGCGCAGCCCCGCCAGCCGCACGTTGCCCGAGCCCGCGAGCGCGATGTGCAGCGCCGGGGTCTCAAAGGCCGCAAGGCGGATATCGCCCGAGCCGTTGGACGACAGCGCCTGCAGGCGCGGCAGCACCAGGCTCACGCGCACGCGCCCGCTGAACCAGCGCAGCCCGGGCTTGAGGCGAACCTCCAGCGTGGCGCCGTGGCGGCCGTTGGCCACCACCGTCTCGACATCGGGCAGCAGCTTGTCGTCGGCCTGTACCTGCACGGCCTGGGTCTCGCCCTGGCTGACCTCGAGGTCGATGGAGCCTGCCAGCGCGACGGCCTGGAAGGGTGGCAGCGTGCGCGCCTCGGTGGCGGCATGGGCAGCGGGCAGGCCGGCGATCAGGCCGAGGGCAGCGATGCGCAGCAGGGCGCGGCGAAGAGCGGTCATGGCGGCTTTCCTTCCGGGATGCGAGGGCGCACTGTGCCGCACCGCGCTGATCGCGTGACAGCGGGCTGCGACGGATTGCCGCCAGCGCCGACAGGCTGCGCTCGCAAGCTCAGTGCTTGGCCGCCGCGGCCTTGGCGGCCGGCTTGGCGGCGCCTTTACCGTCAGCCTTGCCCTCGGCCTTGGCGCCGTCCTTGCCCTCTTCCCCATCGGCCGCGTGCTCGGTGGGCGTTGGTGGCGGCGGCGCGGCGCGCGGGGCTGACTCCATCTTGTTCTCGCGCATGTACTCGTTCATTTCCTTCCAGCCGGCAAACACCGAGGCCTTGTCGGCGCGCTTGTTGCCGTCGTAGCACTCCTCGACCGAGCGCCCGGCGTGGCGGCAGCCAGCACCTATGGCCTTGCCCTCGGCCTCGCGCTTGGCGGCCACGGCGGCGGCCGACTCGATGCCGAGCTGGTCGCAGCCAGCAAGCAGGCTGGCCAGCGCAAGGGCGGCGAGGGTGACGGGACGGACAGGGCAGCGCATGGAAGGAGGGCCAGGAAGAACCGGGAGCAGCAGCCGGTTTATCGGCCGGCCGCGGTGCCGCCTTGAGCCGCAGGCTCAGCCCAGCGCCAGCGGATGGCGCTGCAGGAAATCGCGGGCCGTGATGCGTCGGCCGCCGGCCAGCTGCAACTGCAGGACTTCGAGCGCGCCCTCGCAGCAAGCCACGACCAGGCGGCCGTCGGCAGCCGCGAGCATGCGACCCGGCTCGCCCTGCCCATGCACGGCGCGGCCGCGCCACAGTTTCACCGGCTGGCCCGCGAGCTCGGCGGTGGCGCCCGGAAAGGGATCGAAGGCGCGCAGCCGGCGTTCGATCTCGGCCGCGCCCTGGCGCCAATCGATGGCCGCCTCGGATTTCTCGATCTTGCGCGCATAGGTGACACCCTCGGCGGGCTGGGGCGTGGCGTCCAGCGTGCCGGCCTGCAGGCGCGCCACACCGTCAACCACCAGGCGCGCGCCGATGGCGGCCAGGCGGTCGTGTAGCGTGCTGGCGTCGTCATCGTCGGCGATGGGCGTGGCCTCGACCAGCAGCATGTCGCCGGTGTCGAGGCCGGCGTCCATCTGCATCAGCGTGATGCCGGTCTCCAGATCGCCGGCCTCGATGGCGCGCTGGATGGGCGCGGCGCCACGCCAGCGCGGCAGCAGCGAGCCGTGGATGTTGAGGCAGCCGCGCGGCGGCAGCGCCAGCACCCAGGGCGGCAGGATCAGGCCGTAGGCGGCCACCACCATCAGCTCGGGCGCGGCCTGCTGCAGTGCCACTTGTGCGGCGGCGGCGTCGTCGGCCCAGCGGCCATCCAGGCGCAGGCCGCGCGGCTGGGCCAGCGCCAGGCCATGGGCCAGCGCGCATTGCTTGACGGCCGAGGGCTGCAGCTTCAGGCCACGGCCGGCGGGGCGGTCGGGCTGGGTCAGCACGAGGGCGATCTCGTGTCCGGCCTCGATCAGGGCCTGCAGCGCCAGGCGTGCGAACTCCGGCGTGCCGGCATAGGCGATCCTCATGCCCGCGGCTTGCTGTCGCGCTGCTCCTCGCGCGTCTTCTTGAGCATCTTGGTGCGGATGCGGTCGCGCTTGAGCGGGCTCAGGTATTCGACGAAGACGCGGCCCATCAGGTGGTCCATCTCGTGCTGCACACAGACCGCGGCCAGGCCCTCGGCATCGAACTCGAAGGGCTCGCCGTCGCGGCCGAGGGCGCGCACGGTGACACGGGCGTGGCGCTCGACCTTGTCGTAGATCTGCGGCACCGAGAGGCAGCCCTCCTCGTTGACCGCCATCTCGGCGCTGCGGCGCACGATTTCGGGGTTGATCAGCACCAGGGGCTGGTTGTGCTGCTCGGAGGTGTCCATCACGATCAGGCGCTCGTGGACGTCGACCTGGGTCGCCGCGAGGCCGACGCCGTCGGAGCCGTACATCGTCTGCAGCATGTCGTCGACGAGGGCGCGGATGCGTTCGTCGACCACCTGCACGGGGCGGGCCACCGTGTGCAGGCGGGGGTCGGGAAAGCGAAGAATGGGCAGGATGGCCATGGCGGACAAGAGCAAGGGAAAGTGCCAGAACGTGTGCGGCCGCGGCGCCGGGAAACAGCT
Source organism: Rubrivivax sp. A210 (assembly GCF_904426505.1). Taxonomy (GTDB): domain Bacteria; phylum Pseudomonadota; class Gammaproteobacteria; order Burkholderiales; family Burkholderiaceae_C; genus Rubrivivax. The sequence goes on along the minus strand of NZ_CAJGBN010000072.1, from coordinate 156,289 downwards.
GGCAACAGCTGTGGACGGGGTGCAACGCGCGGCCGTGGAATGGCCGGATGCGCGCTGCCGCGAGGCCTCAGTTTGTTTGCGGCATCAAGGGTTTACGGGCAGAATCTGTGAAACCATATGAGCATTGTCGCCGCACTATCGCGAGACGCACGCGCGGCGCACTCAACACCATTTGCCGCGCGGCATTTTGGCAGCGGCCGCCGCGCCGCCGGGAGACCCACAGCGTGATCAGCAACACCGCACCTCAATGCCGCCGCGGCGGGCAGGCCGCCCCCAGGGTCACCCGTGTGGCCGCCGAACTGGTCGGCCTGCTGGCGCTGGCCGCGGCGCTGCAAGGCAGCGCGACAGCCCAACCCAGCCGCATGCCCATCGCGCCCGAATGGCGCGACACCGCGCAGCGTGTCGCCCAGGCCGGCGTGCCGCTGTCCGATCTGGTGCCCAATGCGCCCGACTCCCACACGGTGCAGCCCGGCGACACGCTGTGGGGCATCTCCACCCTCTTCCTCAAAAGCCCCTGGCGCTGGCCCGAGCTGTGGGGCATGAACCTTGAGCAGATCCGCAACCCCCACCTCATCTTCCCGGGCCAGGTGCTGGTGCTCGAAAAGCTCGACGGCCGCGCCCGCCTGCGCCTGGCCAATGGCGCACCGGGCACGATGCCGGGCAACACCGTCAAGCTCTCGCCGCGCATCCGCAAGGATCTGCTGGCCAATGGCGCCATCGCCGCCATCCCGCTGCACCTGATCGGCCCCTTCCTCACCGAGGCCGTGGTCTTCGACACCAATGCGCTGGACAAGGCGCCGCGCATCGTCGCCACGCAGGAGGGCCGCGTGATGGTCTCGCGCGGCGAAACCGCCTATGTGCGCGGCGACCTCGCCGGCGCCAGCGATTTCCGTCTGTTCCGCCAGCTCACGCCGCTGGCCGACCCCCTCACGCGCGAGGTGCTGGGCTATGAAGGCCGCTTCGTCGGCACGGCCGAGGTGGCGCAGCCGGGCAGCGAAGGCGCCACCATCGTGCCGGCCACCTTCAAGGTCACCAGCACCCGGCTCGAAGCTGGCGTCGGCGACCGCCTGTCGCCGGTGCCGCAGCAGGAACTCGTGGCCTACGTGCCGCACCCGCCAGCCGGCAACATCGAAGGCCACATCGTCTCGATCTACGGCGATGGGCTGCGTGCCGGGCAGAACCAGGTCGTGGCCATCAACCGCGGCTCGCGCGACAACATCGAGCGCGGCCATGTGCTGGCCCTGTGGCGCAGTGGCAAGGCGGCCACCGACACCACCAACGGCAGCCGCGTCGCGATGCAGTTGCCCGACGAGCGCCACGGCATGCTCTTTGTCTTCCGCGTCTTCGAGCGCGTGAGCTATGCGCTCATCCTGACCGTGAAAGAGCCGGTGCGCGCCGGCGACCGCATCTCGCAGCCTTAAGCAAGGCGCCCGCGTCCGTACTTTCCGCCGTGGCCAACGCTGCCCCGGACGAGGATTACGAAGCCTGGTTTCGCCTGCTCGAAACCCCCGGCGTCGGCCGTGAGACGGCGCGGCGCCTGCTGGCCGCCTGCGGCTCGCCCACCGCCGTGTTCGGCGCCGGCCGCAGCGCCTTGCGCGCCATCGCCGGCGCGGCGGTGGCCGATGCGCTGGCCGCCACGCCACCGCAGCTGAACGAACGCTGGCAGGCCGTGCAGCGCTGGCGCGGCGGCGGCGAGGCCCGACACCTGCTGGCGCTGGGCGACCCGCGCTACCCAAGCCGCCTGCTGCAGACCGCCGACCCGCCGCTGATGCTCTATCTGCAGGGGCCGCCGGAGCTGCTGGCTGCCGACGCCATCGCCGTGGTCGGCAGCCGCCACGCCACGCCGCAAGGCCTGGAGACCGCCCGCGCCTTCGGCCGCGCATTGAGCGAGCGGCAATGGGTGGTGATCTCCGGCCTGGCCGCCGGCATCGACGGCGCGGCCCACGAAGGCGCATTGGCCGGCGCGGCGGCCGGAGGCGCCGCCACCGTCGCCGTGGTCGGCACCGGCCTCGACCTGGTCTACCCGGCGCGTCACCGCGAGCTGGCGCGGCGCATCGCCGAGCGCGGCGCCCTGCTCAGCGAATACGCCCCCGGCACGCCGCCGCTGGCCGAGCACTTTCCGCAGCGCAACCGCCTCATCGCCGGTCTCGCGCTGGGCACGCTGGTGGTCGAGGCGGCGCTCAAGTCGGGCTCGCTGATCACCGCCCGCCTGGCCGCCGAGGCCGGCCGCGAGGTCTTCGCCGTGCCGGGCTCCATCCACGCGCCGCAGTCGCGCGGCTGCCACGCGCTGCTGCGCCAGGGCGCCAAGCTGGTGGAGACGGCCGAGGACATCGTCGAGGAACTGGCCGGCATCAGGACGGCAACGGCAACGAAACCAACGCCCACCGCGGCCGGCGATGGCGATGAATCCGACCCGCTGCTGCGCGCCCTGGGCCACGCACCGGCGACGCTCGATGCCTTGCTGGCCCGCACCGGCTGGCCCACGGCCGAGCTGACGGCACGCCTGCTCGAGCTCGAGTTCGACGGCCAGGTCGCGCGCATGGCCGGCGGCCTCTACCAGCGTCTGGGCCGCGCCTGAGGGCAACAGCCACTGAATTGGGCAGTCCTCACTTCAGGCCGGCCAGCCCCCCCGACTCGTGTGACATGGCCGTGGCGGCCTCGGGTATAGTGGAATCACCATGTTCGACGTCCTGGTCTATCTCTACGAGAACTACTGGCGTCCGGACGCCTGCCCCGAGCCCAAGCAATTGAGCCGCAAGCTCTCGGCCGTCGGTTTCGACAACGAGGAAATCCAGGACGCCCTGCGCTGGCTCGATGGCCTGGCCACGAGCGCCGAGGCCTGCACCGGCAGCCCGGTGCCCGAGAGCATGCGCATCTACACCGCGGCCGAGCAAGAGGCGCTGGGCGAGGCCTCGATGGGCTTCATCATGTTCCTCGAGTCCTCGGGCGTGATGCCCGCGCCCATGCGCGAGATGGTGATTGATCGCGCCCTGGCCGTCGGCGACGGCCCGCTCGACCTGGAAGACCTGAAGATCATCGTGCTGATGGTCTTCTGGAGCCTGGGCGAGGAACCCGATGCGCTGGTGCTCGACGAGTTGTTCGTCGCCAGCGAGGACCGCGTCATCCACTGACGCCGGCGGCCAGCGGCTCAGTTCAAGAGCCGCGACGCATCCACATCCAGCTTGGCCAGCGCACTGCGTGTGGCGCGCACCGTCAGCGCCTCGTCCTGCGCCGGCAGCAGCAGGCCGGCCTGCAGATAGCTGGCCAGCCGGTGCTGCTGGAACAGCACACAGCGCCCCTGGGGCGTGACGAAGAGGCTGAGCTGCTTGCGCATGCCGTGCCAGGCCAGCTGCACCGGCTCGCTGTGGCCGCCGCGGTCGAGCATGTACCAGCTGCCCACCTGCAGCTCGCGCGCCCAGGCCACCATCGCCGGCGTCGGCATCGAGCCGCCCTCGAGCACCACCTCCAGCTCGGAATTGCGGTGGCCCGACAGATCGAGCACCATCGATTCGTCGACCTCGACATCGGCCGCGTCGGGCAACAACTCTTCCAACGTCTCCAGCCGCTCCATCAGCTCGCGCAGGCGGTCGTCGGGGATCACCGCGGCCTTGGCCGTGAAGGCGGCGGCGAGCGAGTTGTTGAGCTGCTGGATGTGCTCGTCCTGCTTGGCCGAGTCCATGCCGGCCGAAAGCATGCCCTCACGCAGGCTCTTGAGCAGCAGGGGTAGGCGGCGTATGACCTCGGCGCGCTCTTCGCGCGTGACCTTGGCGCTGGCGCTCCAGATCAGGTCGGCGGCGGCGCGCTTCATGGTCTTGGTCTGCTGACCCTGGGCGCCGTAGCGCACGGCCGTGGTGGCCAGCACATCGGCCCAGACGTGAAAGAGGAACTGGCGCACGCCCTCCTGCACCGGCACCTCGTTGAGCATGCGGCGCAACTCTATCGTGTACTGGATGGCCATGGTCTCGCGCTGCTCGACCTGCTGGGCCAGCGAGACGCCGCGCCGCGTGGCCTCGTTCTCGTTCTTGAAGTAGTGCTCGAGGAATTTCTCGAACTCGGTGAGCACGGTCTGGAAGACGCGCCTGCCGGTGTCGGGGTAGGCCTCGACCACCTGCACCACGCGCTTGATTTCCTTCTCGAGCGCCTCGCCCACCGTGCCGGTGCCGTCAAAGCCCATCACGCAGGCGCCCATGCGGTCGATCAGGCGGCGCGCCGGGTGGTCGATGGTGGCAAAGAAGTCGGGCTCGGAGACGGCCACGCGCAGCACCGGCATCTGCAGGCGCGCAAACCAGACGCGCACGCTGGCCGGTATGCGCTCTTCGGTGAGGATGCTCTGGAACAGCAGGGCGACGATCTCGATGGTGGCGCGCTCTTCGGGCGAGGCCGCGGCCTTCTTGAGCACCTGCTTGCGCTGGTGCAGTTCTTCCAGCAGCACCGGCGCGGTGACCATCATGCCGCCGCCGGCCGCGGCCGGTGCCAGGCGCTGGCGCAGGCCACGCTCGGCCTGGTCTATCGCCAGGGCGAGGCCGGGCGACATCGGCGCCGTGCGCCGCGGCAGGTCGCCGGCGCGGGTGGACGGCGCGAAATCGGGCACATGGCGGCCAATGAGCCGGTTCAGCCGCCCGAGCACCGCCTCGGCATGCTCGCGGCTGCGCGCCAGCGGTGCACCGCGCGTCATCATGCGCGTCTCTTCACCGACGCCACCGCCACGCGGATCGCCACCACCCGCCCAGCTGCCGTAGCGCCCGCCCCCCGGAGCGGAGCCGAACTGCGAGATCGGGCCGAAGGCAGAGCTCGGGCCGGCGCGTGTGGGCTCGCCCGCACCGCCGCCGCCCGCACCGCCCTGCCAACCGCCGCCGCCACCGCCGGCCCCGGGATGGGCGCGGGCGCGGCGGATGAAGGGGCGCAGGTCAACCTCGGGCAGCACGTTCTGCTCGATCAGCCAGCGGTTGGCCTCGTGGTAGCACTCCTCGACGAGCAGCGCGAATTCGTCGTGCAGCGTGGCCTGCATCTCGCGCCAGCCTTCCAGGTCGAGCCCGGCGCTGCGCCAGGCGTCGAAGACCAGGCGCGCCAGCACATGGGCGCGCAGCATGTCGTTGGGATCGAGCTCGTTGCGCGTCTCGAGGTGGGCAATGCGCGAGCGCAGGTCGGCAAACTCCCACGAAGCGCGGTCCATCACCGCCAGCGCCAGGCGCGAGGTCACGATCTCCAGCTCGATGGTGTCGTCGGGCACCAGGCTGAGTGCGTCGCGGGCGCCGGGCGCCGCCGCCAGATCGCCCAGACGGGTGCCGCCCACGCCCTGCTGCAGCACCTGACGCAGCCCGATGACGATGCCGCGGTGCCAGGCCTGAGCGCCGCCAGTGAGGCCTTGCACCAGGGCGCGGCGGCGCTGGAAGATGGTGTGTTCGCAGGGCTTGTCGAGCAGCGACTTGGCGCCGTCGAGCACGGTCTGCACCAGCGGCGACAGGCCCTTGACCAGCTCTTCGACATAGAGCCTGCGCGCCTGGCCGGCGATGGAGTCGGGCGAGGCGCGGGTGGCCATGTGGAGGGGTTTTGGAACTGCTGGTGGCTAGGGGAGCGAAACCACTCTACACCACGGCCCCGGCATTCGGATCGTCGGGGTCGGCCTTCTCGCCCCCTATCTTCACCAGATCGTCGCGCTTCACCCCCAGCCACATGGCGATGCCTGCGGCAACGAAGATCGACGAATAGATGCCGAACAGGATGCCGATGGTCAGCGCGATGGCAAAGTAGTGCAGCGTCGGGCCGCCGAAGACCAGCATCGACAGCACCATCATCTGCGTGCTGCCGTGGGTGATGATGGTGCGGCTGGTGGTGCTGGTGATGGCATGGTCGATGACCTGGGGCGTGGTGAGCTTGCGGAAGCGCCGGAAGGCCTCGCGTATGCGGTCGAAGATGACCACCGACTCGTTCACCGAATAGCCCAGCACGGCCAGGATGGCGGCCAGCACGGCGAGCGAGAACTCCCACTGGAAAAAGGCGAAGAAGCCCAGGATGATGACCACGTCGTGCAGGTTGGCCACGATGCCGGCGAGCGCAAACTTCCACTCGAAGCGCACCGCCAGATAGGCCATGATGCCCAGCACCGTGACGAGCAGCGCCCAGGCGCCGTTCTCGTAGAGTTCGGCGCCGACCGAAGGACCGACGAACTCGGTGCGCGTCAGCGTCAGCGGCTCCTGGCCGCCGGCGGTGGCGCAGGAAGGCCGGCTCACCTGCTCGCCCTGGGGCGTGGTGTACTGCTTGGTGCCTGCAGTGCCGCTCTCGACCTTGCACAGCGCCTCGAAGACGCGGCCGGCCACGTCGGCCTGCTTCACGTCCTTGCGCACCGGCAGGCGGATCAGCACATCGCGTGCGGTGCCGAACTTCTGCACCTGCACCTCGCCGAAGCCCATGGCCTCGACGGTGGCGCGGGCGCGGTTGATATCGGCCGGCTGCGCGTACTGCACCTCGATCAGCGTGCCGCCGGTGAACTCGATCGACAGGTGCAGCCCGCGCGTGACGAGGAAGAACACCGCCAGCCCGAAGGTGACGAAGGAGACGATGTTCAGCACCAGCGCATGGCGCATGAACGGGATGTCTTTGCGTATCCTAAAAAATTCCATGATTCAGTCCTGCTTCAGGCTTCGGCTTCGACCGTGGCCGCCGGCGCGGCGCCGTCCGGCCGCCACACCTGCCCGATGGAGACCGACTTCAGCCGCTTCTGGCGTCCGTACCAGAAGTTGACGAGGCCGCGCGAGAAGACGACGGCCGAGAACATCGAGGTCAGGATGCCCAGGCAATGCACCACCGCGAAGCCGCGCACCGGGCCCGAGCCGAAGGTGAGCAGGGCCAGGCCGGCGATCAGGGTCGTGACGTTGGAGTCGAGGATGGTGCCCCAAGCCAACTCATAGCCCGAGTGGATGGCCTGCTGCGGGCTGGCGCCGCCGCGCAGCTCTTCGCGCACGCGCTCGTTGATCAGCACGTTGGCATCGATGGCCATGCCCAGCGTGAGGGCGATGGCCGCGATGCCGGGCAGCGTGAGCGTGGCCTGCAGCATGCTCAGCACCGCCACCAGGCACAACAGGTTGAAGCCCAGCGCCAGCGACGAGAACATGCCGAACAGCAGGTAGTAGGCACACATGAAGATGGCGATGGCGGCAAAGCCGTAGATCACGCTGTCGAAGCCCTTGGCGATGTTCTCGGCGCCCAGGCTGGGGCCGATGGTGCGCTCTTCGATGATCTCCATCGGCGCGGCCAGCGCGCCGGCGCGCGTGAGCAGTGCGATGTCGGCGGTTTCCTGGGGCGTGAAGTTGCCGGTGATCTGGAAATCGGTGCCGAACTCGCCCTGGATGGTGGCCACCGAGACGGCCTCGCCCTTGCCCTTCTCGTAGAGCACGATGGCCATGGGCTTGCCCAGGTTCTCGCGCGTCACCGCGCGCATGGCGCGGCCGGCGACGTCGTCCAGGCGCACGCTGACGGCGGGGCGCTGGTCCTTGTCGATGGTGGCGGCGGCCTGCTTGAGCTGCTCGCCGGTGGCGATGACCTCGCGCTTGAGGCCCACCATGCGGGTGGAGGTCTCGCCGGCCTGGGCCCGCTGCGGCACGGTTTCGCCAGCGCTGGCGGTGTCGGTCTCGACGAGGCGGAACTGCAGCGTCGCGGTGCGGCCGATGATGTCCTTGGCGCGCGCCGTGTCCTGCACGCCGGGCAGCTGCACCACCACGCGGTCAGCGCCCTCCTGCTGGATCACCGGCTCAGCCACGCCGAGCTCGTTGACGCGCTTGTGCAGGGTCTCGATGTTCTGCGTCAGTGCCTGCTTCTGGATGTCGGCGATGGCCTTGAGCGAGAGCCGGCCCAGCACGCGCTGGCCGCCGCCGTCCACCGGCTCCTGCGTCCAGTCCATCGAGGGCAGGCGGTCGAACAGGATGTCGCGCGCCAGCTTGGCCTGCTCGGCATCGGGCACCGAGACCGTGATGCCGTTGCTTTCGCGGGCGATGCCGCCGAAGCGCACGCGCTTCTCGCGCAGCGCGGTGCGCGCGTCGCTGGCGTAGGTGTCCACGCTCTGCTTGAGCGCGGCGCGCATGTCCACCTGCATCAGGAAGTGAACGCCGCCGCGCAGGTCCAGGCCCAGCGACATCGGGCGCGCGTGGATGGCGGCCATCCATTCGGGCGTGCGCGAGACCAGGTTGAGCGCAACGATGTAGCGCGGGTCGGCCGGATCGGGGTTGAGCGCCTTGGAGATGGCGTCCTTGGCCTTGATCTGGTTGTCGGTGTCGGAAAAGCGGGCGCGCACCGAGTTGCCGTCGAACTGCACGAAGTCGGGCTTGAGCCCGGCCGCCTGCACGATCTGGCGCACGCGCTCGATCATCGCGGCGTCCACCTTGACGGTGGACTTGGCCCCGGACACCTGGACGGCAGGGGCCTCGCCGTAGAGATTGGGCAGGGTGTAGAGCAGGCCGATCAGCAGCGCGACGCCCAGCATCGCGTACTTCCACCAGGGGTAGCGGTTCATCAGAGTTCCCGGGGCTGGCAGCGCGGCCGCAGGGCCGCGCCTGTGCCGTTACTTGAAGGTGCCCTTGGGCAGCACCTGGACGATGGCGACGCGCTGCACCTGCAGTTCGACTTCCTTGGCCACCTCGACGTGGATGTAGGTCTCGCCGAGCTTGGAGACGCGGCCGAGCACGCCGCCGGCAATGACCACCTCGTCGCCCTTGGCGACGGCCTCGATCATGGCCTTGTGCTCCTTCTGCTTCTTCATCTGCGGCCGGATCATGATGAAGTACAGCACCACGAACATCAGCACCAGCGGCAGCATGCTGAGCAGCGAGGATTGGGCGTCGCCCCCGGCGGCGGCGGCCGGGGCGGTCTGGGCAATGGCTTGCGAAATGAACACGGCTGTCGGTCCTTGGTTCGGGCGGGGCCCTGGGGCGGGCGGGAGTCGGACCCGGCGAGAGCGGGCGAATCGCGCATTTTAGGGGGCGCGGCGCGGCGCCGGTCCGGCAGGGCGATGCCCGGGCAGCGTCACGGCCACCAGCAACAGCCACCATGCGACAAAGGCCACACGGGGGATGTCGAGCAGGCTGTCGACCATGCCCACGGCCAGCAGGCCCAGCATGGCCCCGGCCAGCGGCGGCGCCAGCCGGTGGTGGCGCGCCGCTCCCAGCGTGACGCGCCACAGCGCCGGCAGCAGCAGCACCAGCACCGCCACCGCGCCCAGCAGGCCTTGCTCGAACAGCACATGCACGCCCACATTCTTGGCATGCCATGGCAGGTGGTTGTGATCGCTGGTAACGAACCAGCGCGCCAGGCCGCGCTCAAAGGCGCCGTTGGCGAGCATCTCGCCGCGCGGGTCGACCAGACTCAGATCGTCGACCTCGATGCGCGCGCCCGGCGTGCCGACGCCGATGGAAAGCACCACCAGGCGCGGCGCGTACCAGGGGCCACCGCTGATGGCCTCGCCCTTGAGCGGCCATTCCAGCGTCTGCCACAGCCCGGCCGCCGGCTTCAAGTGACGCTGGCCGCCCAGGCAGGCTGCGTTGTAGAGCAGATGCTTCTCGCACAGGTCGACCTGGATCTCCGCCGCCTGCTCGGTGCGCAGGCGCAGGCGCAGCCGGGCCGTTCCCTGCGGCACGGCAACCCGCTGCGAGAGGCGGAATACCGCCCCCCAGCCCAGCATGTGCTTGCCCCCGCTCAGCACCACCCAGCGGGCGCCGTCGTCGCTCTCGCGCAGCCTGGCGTCGCCGATCTGGTCCTGAGTCTGGCCCGACATCGCGCGCTGCGCCGTGAAGCGCCCCAGGCCCTTGCCCAGAAACTGCTCGGCGGGCGAGCGCAACAGCCCCAGGGCTTCGCGCCAGTGGGTGCGGCGGTCCTCGCCGTCCTGGCGCGTGGCCGTCATGCGGTCGCCCATGTAGGCGCCGGCGCCGAACACGCCCACCACCGCCGACACCAGCAGGCACAACCCCAGCAGCCGGCCCTGCCAGCGCCAGTCAGCCGGCCAGGGCGGATCGCGTCGCGCATAGGCAGCCAGCGCTGCCAGCACCAGCGCCACGGGCAGGCTGCGCTCCAGCCCCTCGCCTTCGCCCCAGTGCAGGCCCACCGCCGCCAGCGCTGCCAGCACGCCGGCAAAACCGGCCCAGGACAGCACCACCGCGCCCAGGCCGCCGCCGCGCCCACGCCACAGCGACGTCGCAGTGGCCAGCCAGGCCAGCGCAAACGCCAGGTAGGCGCCCTTGGGCGCCAGCAGCACCAGGGCAGCGACGGCCATCACCGCCAGCAGGCCGAACACCAGCGCCGCCGGCACCCAGGGCGTGCGGCTGCGGCTAGGCAGGGTGGCCAGCGGCAGCAACAGCGCCACCGCCGCCAGCAGCGTCACCTGGCCGCGCCAGCCGCTACCCGGAAACAGCCACCAGGCCAGCGCCAGGTAAAGGGCGGCCGCCACCGCCACCGTGACCCAGGTCGGTGCCACCGCCTGCCCCTGGCGCTGCTGCTGCCGCGCCAGCAGCACCAGCGTGCAGCCCAGGCCCAGCGGCACCCCCAGGTAGACGATGCGCGAAAAGGTCACCAGCGCGGCGTAGAGGCCGAGCGCGCAGACCAGCGCCACCAGCGCCCAACGCCGCGGCGTCGCAGCCGAGCGCCAGGCCAGCAGGGCAAAGGGCAGCGAGGCAGACAACACGGCGTCGAGCGCGGCGCCGCCGACGTGCATCTCCCAGAACAGGCCGGTGGCGCGATAGTCGCTGGAAAAATCCAGCAGCCCGGTGAAGGCCAGCCGCTCCCAGACCACGCCCAGCGCCGTGGCACCCAACATGCCCACCATGCCGGCCTGGAAGGCCCAGGTGGCCGCGGCGGCATCGGCGCGCCAGGCGCCCCGCCACAGCGGCAGCAGCAGCGCCACCGCCAGCAGCGGCTTGGCCAGGCGCAGGCTGTTCAGCGGCTCGTGATAGCCCTGCCACCAGCCCCAGGCCAGGCCGCCGGCATCGGCCACGCCGATGGCCGCGGCCAGCGCGGTGGCCGCCAACAGCGGCGCCCCCAGCAGCCAGGCGCGCGCCAGGCGCATTCGCGCCGTGGGCTGGGCCGGCCAGCCGGCGGCAATGCGCGCATGCCCGCCGGCCGCCACGGCCAACACCAGCAGATCGAACTCTTCCACCACCAGCCAGCCGGTCCAGGGCATCAACCCGGCCCAGGGCAGCAGCGCCAGCAGGCCGGCCAGCGCCCAGGTCGGGCGCCAGAAGGCCGCCGCCGCCGCGGCCACGACGCCCACCAACGCCAGCGCGGGCGACAGCGGGTGGTGGGCCGCCAGCCACAGACCGCAGGCGGCGCAGGCCAGAGCCAGCAACGCGGCAACGCCCTGCCGCAGCGGATGCCTCAGCCCGCGCATGCGAGCCCTGCGCGGACATTCGCCAGCCCCACGACAGTCCGCAGGGACTGTCGTGTGTCTGGGCTCAGACCAGCACTTCCACGCACACCGGGTGCCCCAGAAAGGCCTGCGGGCTGGCACTGGCGCCATAGGCCCCCGACTGGAACACGGCCACCAGGTCGCCGACCTCGGCGCGCGGCAGTTCCATGCGGTCGGCCAGCAGGTCCAGCGGCGTACACAGCGGGCCCACCACCGAGACCGTCTCGCGTTCGGCCCCCTCCATGCGGTTGGCGATGGCCACCGGGTAGTTCTTGCGGATCACCTGGCCGAAATTGCCCGATGCCGACAGGTGGTGGTTGAGCCCGCCATCGGTGATCAGGTAGGTGTGGCCGCGCGAGACCTTGCGGTCGACGATGCGCGTGATGTACACGCCGGCCTCGCCGACGAAGTAGCGGCCCAGTTCGATGACCAGGTGCGCCTGCGGCAGGTCGGCCGCCGCCCGCTCGGTCAGCGCCGCCAGGTTGGCGCCGATGGGTGCCAGGTCCAGCCGCTGCTCACCCGGAAAGTAAGGGATGCCGAAACCGCCGCCGAGGTTGAGAAAGCGCACCGGCGCCGGTGCGTCTGCGGCCAGCCGCAGCGCCAGCTCGTAGCTCTTGAGCTGTGCCTCGCAGATCGACTCGGCGCGCAGGTTCTGCGAGCCGGCGAAGAGGTGAAAACCCTCGAACGCCAGGCCCTCGCGCGCCATCCAGGCCAGCATCTCGGGCACGACCTCGACATCGACGCCGAACTGCTTGGGTCCGCCGCCCATCTTCATGCCCGAGCCCTTGAGCTCGAAATCGGGGTTGACGCGCACCGCCACCCGCGCCGGCAGGCCCAGGGCCTGCGAGGCTGCGGCCAGCACCGGCAGCTCGCGCATCGATTCGACATTCACCAGCACGCCCGCGGCCACCGCCTGCTGGAGCTCGATGTCGCGCTTGCCCGGCCCGGCAAAGCTCACCTCGGCCGGGTTGGCGCCGGCATCCAGCGCCACCTTCAATTCGCCGGCCGAGGCGACATCGATGCCGTCCACCAGGCCCGCCATGAACTGCACCACGGCCGGCATCGGGTTGGCCTTCATCGCGTAGTGCAGCTTGATCTGCGGCGGCAACGCCGCGCGCAGCTGGGCCACGCGGGCACGCAGCAGGCTGCGGCTGTAGGCGTAGAAGGGGGTCTGGCCGACGCGGGCGGCGAGCCTCGTGACCGGCTGGCCGCCCACATGCAATTCGCCGGCGGCGGTGGCAAAGGCGTCCATGGCTGCGTGGACGGGTTTGCTCGTCTCCTTCATGGCTCGAATGCTCCAAATGCCTGCGCGCCGCCAGGCGCGCGGTCAGCCGCGGTCATGCGGCGGCGACAGGGTCGAAAGAGGGTGACAACAGCGCCCGCAGCGTCATCAGGCGGTTCAACTGGGCCGTGTCCGACAGGTAGCGCACATCGATCCAGTCCACCTCCGCATCCGGCAAGGCCGCCGTCCACTCGGCCGGTGCCCGCGCCTGCGCGCTGCGGCCCAGCGCATGGCGTATGGCCGTCGAGGCCCGCCGCAACGCGACCGGGCGGACCAGCGTACCCGCGAGCCGCATCCGATGCGCCAGATGGGGGCCGCTGGCGAAGGAAAAGCCGTAGTCGCTCGGGCCGTCGGCGACCCGCGGCGAAAGCCGGTTGATCACCGCGCTTTCGAGCTGGCCGTAGGTCTTCCAGCGTATGGGTATGCGTGCCGCCAGGCTGACGAGCCCGGGGTGAGGCAGGGGCGTCAGGAAATCGCCGTAGCGCGACGCCACCGAATTGTTTCGCCCCATCCAGTAGCGCAGACGGTACAGCGAGTACACCAGTTCGACATCGCTGCGCGACAGGCGCCGGGCCGTCGTGGCGGCAGCATTTGAATCGAATCCCAGGCAGGCCAGGATGCCGCTTCCCAAGGCCGCCCGCAGCGCCAGCCGGTCCTCCGGTGACGGCACGGCCTGCGGCACCCAGTTCGAATAGAAAACGCCCACCAGTTCATCGGCGGTGTAGGCGCGGTCGCGGATGTAGAAGAAGTTGCGCAGGATTTCGCCGCCGCCGCCATTCAGGTTGAGCGTCCCGCCCTCGACCTGCAGCAAGCGCGTCAGGCGGTCGGCACCGCGGTCGAAGACCCCATCGGTGGGCAGGCCGTCGAAGAAGCCGAGGCTCGCCCGCAGTCCGGCGGCATCGAACGCGGGCTGGCCGGCGTTCAGCACCGACTTGTCGATGCAGCGGATGGCCAGGCCCAGGTCCGCGGCCTTGGCGCTGGCGATCTGCACATCGGCATCGCCTTCGCGGCCGTAGACATAAAGCGCCGGCCGCACTTCCAGGCTGTCGAGCACGGCCAGGATCAGGCGCGAGTCGAAGCCACCGGACAGCGCCATGCCGATCTTGCTGCCAAAGGCCGAGACCATGCTGCGACCATCGTCCAGCAGACTGGAGGCCACCTGCTCCACCGCCTGGTCGAACGTGGCCGGCGGCGTGGCCTGCCGCCAATCCTCGGGCCGGTGGACCGCCACCCCTGAGCCGGTTCCCAGCTCGAGGGCCAGCGTCGGGTCGCAGACTTCGATGTCGGCCAGCGGCGTCTCGTTGGCGTGGTTGGCACCCAGCAGCACGAACTCCTGGGCGCGCAGCCGGTTCAGGCGTGGCCGCTGCAGCGTGCTGCGGCACAGCAGCAGCGAGGTCGAATACAGGCGCCGGTCGCTCCTGGCATAGGTCTTGTGCAGCCCGACCGCATCGTTGAACAGCCAGGCGCGGTGGGCATCGCCGATGAGCATGGTGTACGAACCGGCAAGCTCGCGCAGCGGCAGGCTGGCCGGGTCGGGTCCGGCCTCCAGCAGGCGCCGCAGCAGCGCCGAACGCGTGAGCCCGCGCCAATGAACGGTGCCGACATAGGCCGCGAACCGCGACCCCTCCACCAGGCAGGCGCCAGCGGCGCCAGCATTGCCCGGCGTGTCGAACCACATCGCCTGGCCGCCAGTCCACGTCAACAGGACGGGATCGCCATGCCCCTGCATGCGCGCCGACGCGAGGGCCTGTTGCGAGAGCGCGGCGGCCTCGGCCTGGGCGGCAACGCCGGGCGTGATCGCTACCAGCAGGGCCATCGTGTACTCAGGTAGGGCCGGCGCCCGGCCAGCGCGCGGCCGGGGTGGAAGGGGAAGACACGGCTGGCCGGTCTCGCGGGGGGACGCATCTCAACCGCCGGCCTGGTCGGCGGCGGCCAGCCACTCGGTGGACAGCAGCTTGCGGTCGATCTTGCCGTTGGGGTTGCGCGGCAACGGGCCCGGCTGGGTGGCGACGCCGGCCGGCACCATGTAGGCCGGCATGCGCCTGCGGCATTCGGCCAGCAGGGCCGGCACGTCGACGGTGGCGCTGCCGTCGGGGGCGGTGGCGATCACCTGGATGGCCTGGCCCAGCGTGGCATGGTCGACGCCGAAGGCCACGCATTCGCCCACCAGGCGGGTGGCGTACAGCACTTCCTCGACCTCGGTGGGGCTGACGCGGTAGCCCGAGGTCTTCATCATCTCGTCGCGGCGGCCGATGAAGTACAGGAAGCCTTCGGCGTCGCGCCTCACCGTGTCGCCCGAGAACACCGCCAGCTCGGGGATCTGCAGGCCGGCCTCGCGCCCGCCCGTGCCGGCCGGCAGCGGCTTGTAGCGCTCGGCCGTCTTCTCGGCATCGCCCCAGTAGCCCATGCCCACCAGCGCGCCGCGGTGCACCAGCTCGCCGGGCTCTTCAGGGGCGCATTCGCTGCCGTCCTCGCGCAGCACCAGGATCTCGGCGTTGGGGATGGCGCGGCCTATGCTGTCGGGCCTGCGGTCCACCTCGTCGGGCGGCAGGTAGGTGCTGCGGAAGGCCTCGGTCAGGCCGTACATCAGGAAGGGCCGTGCCGAGGGCGCGCGCTGGCGCAGCGCCATCAGCGTCTCGCGCGGCATGCGGCCGCCGGTGTTGGCGAAGTAGCGCAGGTGCTGGTCAATGGCCGCCGGCCATTCGAGCGCGGTGAGCTGGATGTAGAGCGGCGGCACCGCGGTGAGGCCGGTGACGCGCTCGCGCTCCATCGCCTTGAGCACATCGCGCGGCATCAGGTAGTTGAGCAGCACCACGCGTGCGCCGCTGTGGAAGCCGGTGGTGAGCTGGCTGAAGCCGGCGTCGAAGCTCAGCGGCAGCGCCGCCAGCAGCGTGTCCTCGGGGCCGTTCTCGAGATAACTGGCCACGCTCTTGGCGCCGGCCACCATGTTGCGGTGGCTCAGCACCACGCCCTTGGGGCGGCCGGTGCTGCCGCTGGTGTAGAGGATGGCCACCATGTCGGTGTCGATGACGCGGTGGCCGGCGCGCGCCGGGGCCTGCAGCAGATCGGTCCACAGCGTGACTGGCAGCGCCCCATCGGCCGCGGCACCGGAGGCCGGCGCGGTGAGCACCAGATGGCGCAGCGCCGGGCATTGCGCCAGCACCGGGGCCAGCAGGGCCAGGCGGTCGGGCGAGGTGACGAGCAGGCGCACGCCGCAGTCTTGCAGGATGTAGGCCACCTGCTCGGGCTTGAGCATGGGGTTGAGCGGCACGAAGACGGTGCCGGCGGCGGCGCTGCCGAAGCTGGCCACCACGGTCTCCGCTCGCTTCTCGAGGTAGATGGCCACGCGCTCGGCACGCTGCAGGCCCAGGGCCATCAGGCCGGCGGCGAAGCCCTGCACGGCGGCGTCGAGCTCGCCATAGCGGGTGTGCTGGTCGCCGTGCGTGAGGGCCGTCGCAGCGGGCGCGCGTTGCGCGCCAAAGCGCACGAAATCGGAGAGCAGGGTGGCGTCGGTCATCGGGTCGGAATGAGGCCTGGATAGGGGGGCCGCGTGAGACCGCCTGCCCTCGCTGAAGAGCGCCAAAGAGTATTGCACAGGGCCCCTGGCGAGCCAGGGCCTGCACTCGTGACGTTGTAGCGCGCAAGCGCACTCCCAGCACGATGGCGGGCAGGCCCGGCCACCTAGAATCATCGGTTGTCTGCACCCGGCCTCGCGGGTGCCGCCGCACTGGGAGCTGCCATGAATGTCGAACAGGAAGTCTTGCGCGTGCTGGACGAGGTGCTGAGCCTGGCCGGCCGCAGCGCCGGCTTCACGCGCGACACCCACCTGCTGGGCGCCATCCCCGAACTCGACAGCATGGCCGTGGTGACCCTGCTCACGACGCTGGAAGAACGCCTGGGCATCGCCGTCGACGACGGCGACATCGACGGCAGCACCTTTGCCACCGTGGGCAGCCTGGTCGACTTCGTCGCCGAGCGCATCTGATCCCGATGACGGCCGCGTTCGAGGCCTTCTTCGCTCCGTTGCGGCCCGGCCCGCTGGGCCAGCGCCTGTGCCTCTGGCACGCACCGCCGGCCGGCACCGCGCCAACGGGGCTGGTGGTTCACGTCCACGGCTTTGCCGAAGAGATGAACAAGTCGCGCCGCATGGCCGCGTGGCAGGCACGCGAGCTGGCCGCCGCCGGCCACGCCGTGCTGCAGTTCGACCTGCTGGGCTGCGGCGACAGCGCCGGTGATTTCGGCGATGCCAGCTGGTCCGACTGGGTGGACGACGTGGTGGCCGCCGCCGCCCTGGCGCGGACGCGCCACGCCCAGGCCTGGCCGGACGCACAGCCGCCCGGCCTGTGGCTGTGGGGCCACCGCATGGGCTGCCTGCTGGCCAACGCCGCGGCGCCGCGCATCGAGGGCGGCTGCGACTTCCTCTTCTGGCAACCCACGCCCAACGGCAAGACGGTGCTGCAGCAATTTCTTCGCCTCGAAACCGCGGCTGCGCTGATGGGCAAGGCCACGCCAGGCGATCAAAAGCCGGCGCGCGAGCGCCTGGCCGCGGGCGAGACGGTGGACGTGGCCGGCTACCGCATCCAGCCGGCCCTGGCCCAGGGGCTGGAAGCCGCCCGCCTGCAGGTGCCGGCACGCCCCGCACGGCTGGAGTGGATCGACGTCTCGCCACAGGAGCCGCCCACGGCATCGCCCGTGGCACAGCAGAACCTGGCCGCCTGGCAGGCCGGGGGCTGCCAGGTACGCCACCAGATGGTGCAAGGCCCCGCCTTCTGGCAGACGACCGAGATCGAGGATGCGCCGGCGCTCATCGCCGCCACCGTTGCCGGGATGAAGGGCGAAGCCCGGGCATGAACTACGCCGAGGAAACGGTGCTGATGCGCTGCGCCGACGACACCCTGGTCGGCATCCTGGCCCGCCCGCAAGTTGCGGCGCGCACCGGCGTCGTGGTGGTGGTCGGCGGCCCGCAGGTGCGCGTGGGCAGCCACCGGCAGTTTGCGGGCCTGTCCCGAGAACTGGCGACCCAGGGGCATGCCGTGCTTCGCTTCGACGTGCGCGGCATGGGCGACAGCACCGGCGCGCAACGCGGCTTCGACCAGCTCGACGAAGACATCGAGGCCGCGGTGAGCACGCTGCGCAGCCTGGTGCCCGGGCTTCGCAAGGTGGTGCTCTGGGGCCTGTGCGACGGCGCTTCGGCCGCCCTGCTCTACACCGCGCGGCCGGGGGCGCCGCTGGTGGACGGGCTGGCGCTGGCCAACCCCTGGGTGCGCTCGCCCACCCTGGCGGCCAAGACCCGGCTCAAGCACTACTACGTCCAGCGCCTGCTCAGCGCCGACTTCTGGCGCAAGCTGCTGACGGGCCGCGTGGCGGTGTCCAGCACACTCGGCGAAGTCGTCCAGACTGCGCGCACCGCCCAGGCCTCCGCAACCGAACCCGCTGCCGCCCAAGGCCAGCCTGCCGCCGCCCCGGCCTACACCGAGCGCATGACCGCCGCCGCCAAGCAGTTCCGGGGTGCGATGGTGCTGATCCTGAGCGGCGACGACCACACGGCCGACGAGTTCCGCGAGTTCGTGAAGGCATCGCGCACATGGCGTACCCTGATGCGCCGCGCCGATGTCACACGGGCCGAGCTGGTCACGGCCGACCACACCTTTTCCAACCCAGGCGCGGCGCATGCAGCCGCCGAGGTGACCCGCAAATGGCTGTCGACGATCTGAGCCTGGCGCGCCACCCCCTCGCCACAGCGCCGGCCCTGGCGCTACTGCGCCGCCTGGCCGTACTTGCGCTGGCGCTGTGCGTGCCCGCAGCGGCGCAAGCCCAGACCGCCAATTTTTGCGGCGACCTGCGCAATCCACACGGCCCGTTCGACTACCGCACAGCCACGGTGGATGAGCGCAGCCTGGTCGAGGGCCGGCACTTCACCCCGCCGGTGCAGGCGCTCATCACCGGCACAACGGGCACTCGACCAGGGGGTGATATCGACTACACCTTGCGGGCGTTTCCCAACAACCCGCGGGCGCTGATCGCCGTCATCGCCCTGGGCGAGAAGGAGAAGACCGACCAGCCGGCCGACATGCGCTACACGGTCGAATGCTGGCTGGAGCGCGCCGTGCGCTTCCGCCCCAAGGACCACATCGTTCGCATGATCCGCGCCGGCTTCTTCGGCAAGCGCGGGCGCAAGGCCGAGGCCATAGCCGACCTGAAGGTGGCTGAGAGCATTGCCGGCGACAACCCCTTCACCTTCTACAACCTGGGCCTGATCTACCAGGAGCTGGGCGAATACGAAGAGGCACTCAGGTTTGCCCACCTGGCCATGGCCGGGGGCATGCCGCGCACCGAACTCAAGGACAAGCTCGTGGCCGCCAGGAAGTGGCGGGAGCCCGAAGCCGCAAGCGCGGCGGCGAGTGCAGCAGCGCCGGCGACACCGGCCAGCGCGCCCTAGAGCCCACGGCGAACGCACTCCCGATGTCCAGCCCTGCCATGACCCCGGTGTCAGCCTTCCCCATCCCCAAGGTTCCGGTGTTCGACTGGAACTACCTCCGGCCCTGCCGGGCCGAACCGGTTGCGAACCTCTCGCAGTTGCCGGCCTTTGCCCACACCACCAGCGGGCGCGCAGCCCTGTTCGCCGCACTGAGACAGCTCGACCTGCCACCGGGCGCTGGCGTGCTGGTGCCCACCTACCATTGCCCGACCATGGTGGCACCCGTGCTGGAGGCAGGCCTGCGTCCGGTCTTCTACCCGCTGGGCGCCGACGGCCAGCCCCTGCTCGACGCCATCGAAGGCGCCGCGGGTGCGGCGCCCGGCGCCATGATCGTGGCGCACTACTTCGGCCTGCCTCGCTCCTGGTCGACCCTGGCCCGCTGGTGCCGCGACCGCGGCATCGTGCTGATCGAGGATTGCGCGCACTGCTACTTCGGCATGGCCGGCGAGCGCCCGGTGGGCCATTGGGGCGATTTCGCAACCGCCAGCATCTCCAAGTTCCTGCCCGTGCCCGAATGCGGGCTGCTGGGCAGTGCCCACCGGCCCTTGCGGCCTCTGGGATTGCGCCCACCGGGCGCACGCTCGCAGGCCAAGGCGGCCTGGGACGTGATCGACACGTCGGTACGCTACGGCCGCCTGGCAGGGCTGAGCCATCTGCTTTCGCCCCTGGCCCGGCTCAGGGGATCGGCCGCCCCGGGCCCGGCCGGCGCGCTGTCAGCGCTCGAAGATCGCACGCCCACGGACGAGGAGATCATCGAAGGCTGCGACATGGGGCGCGTGCGCGACAGGCCGACCTTCGTGGCGCGCCTCATCCACCGCGCCTTGCCGTTCGGGCGGCTGATTGCCAAGCGCCGCGAGCACTACCGGCGGTACGACGAGGCCTTTGCCAGCGCGCACGGCGCCCGCCCGCTGGTGTCTGATCCGCCGCCGGGGGCGGTGCCCTATGTGTACCCGCTCTGGATCGAAGGCAGCGAGCGGGCCGACGCCATCTACGCGGCAGCGCGGCAGGAGCGCCTGCCCATCTTCCGGTGGGACCGCCGCTGGCCGGGAACCCCGGTGCTGCCCCATGACAACGGCCTGCACTGGAGCCGCCATGTGCTGCAGCTGCTGTGCCATCAAGACCTCAGGCGCGAAGACATCGACCAGGTGACCTCGCGCTTGCAATCCCTACTCAAGGCCTGCCCTTCGCGTGGGCCAAAGGTGAATTCCATTGCCCCTTAACGCTCCCATTGCCTGGCGCCGCCTGGACGCCAGCAAACTCCGAGTCGATGCCGCTGTCAGCAACGACTGGGACCGCCTGAACGCCCTGGGCCTGAACCAGCCCTTCATGTCCGCGCAAGCGGTGGCAAATGCCCTCGAGATCTTCGGCATCGGACGCGAGCAGCTTCTCGTCGGATCGGTGGGCGGCAGCTCCGTTGCCATGTTCGTGCTCGTCCCCCAGGGCCGGCTGCGCTGGCAGACCTTCCAGCCTTCGCAGATGCCGCTGGGCGCCTGGGTGTCCGGCGGCCAACAGCCCGGGATCGACCAGTTGGCCGGCGACCTGCTTCGCAGCGGCGCCCTGGGCCTGTGCCTGGCGCTGTCGGTCACGCAGATCGACCCCCTGCAATCCCCCCGCCAGGAAGATGGCCCGGCCTCGCGACACTCGGATTACATCGACACCGCCTGGCTCGAGGTGGAAGGTGACTTCGACACCTACTGGAATGCCCGCGGCAAGAACCTGCGCCAGAACCTGCGCAAGCAGCGCAACAAGCTCGCCAGCGACGGCACCGCCACCGAGATGCGCCTGTTTCGCGACGAGAAGGACATGGGCCCGGCCCTCCAGCGCTACGGCGGCCTCGAAAGCCAGGGCTGGAAGGCGCAGCAGGGCACGGCCATCCATCCAGACAACGAGCAGGGCCGCTTCTACGGACGCCTGCTGGCCGAAGCCGCGCGCCGCAACGAGGCGCTTTTCACCGAGTACCTGTTCGGTGAACAGACGGTGGCGATGAATTTCGGGCTGGTGCGCGACGGCACCTGGGTGGTGTTGAAGACGACCTACGACGAATCGATACCCAAGAGCCTGTCCCCCGCCTCGCTGCTGCGCGAAGATGAATTGAAATTCGTCTTTGCGCCCGACAGCGGGCTCAGGCGCATCGAGTACTACGGCCGCATGATGGACTGGCACACCAAGCTCACCGACAGCCACCGGCGCCTGTACCACCTGACCACCTACCGCTGGCCCTGGCTCAAGAGCCTGGCCGAACGGCGGCGGGAGCGTGCCAAGCCGACGGCAGTGCAGGCCGCAGCAGAAGGCGAGGCCGCCACATGAAGGCAAGCACCCCTCCGGACAGCCGTGGCAAGGCGGGCCGCGACATGCCGCCCCTGCGCCGGGTGTTGATGATCGCCTACCACTTTCCGCCGCTGGCCGGCAGCAGCGGCATCCAGCGCACCCTGCGTTTCGTGCAGCACCTGCCGGCCCAGGGCTGGCAGCCGCTGGTGCTGACGACGCGGGCCGAGGCCTATGAGCGCGTGAGCAACGACCTGCTGGCCGATGTCCCGCCCGGCACGGTGGTGAGCCGGGCGATGGCCTGGGACACGGCGCGCCACCTGTCGATCAAGGGCCGCTACATCGCCGCCATGGCCCGCCCCGACCGCTGGATGACCTGGCGCTTCGACGGCGTCAGGCGCGGCATGCAGCTGATCCGGCAGTACAAGCCCGAGGCCATCTGGAGCACCTACCCCATCGCCACCGCGCACCTGATAGGCGCCGAGCTGGCGCGCCGCTCGGGCCTGCCCTGGATCGCCGATTTCCGCGATCCCATGGCGCAGGCCGGCTACCCCACCGACCCCGTGACCTGGGCGCAGTACCGCGACATCGAAAGCCACGCCCTGGCCACCGCCGCGCTCAGCACCTTCACCACGCCCAGCGCCACGGCCGAGTACCGCCAGCGCTATCCCGCCAGTGCGCAGCGGGTGGAACTGCTCGAGAACGGCTACGACGAGGAAACCTTCGCCAACGCCGACGGGGCGCGCGAAGCCCGGCCGCTGAACCCGGGCGCGACAACGCTGCTGCACAGCGGCGTGGTCTACCCGAGCGAGCGCGATCCCACCCAGCTGATGGCGGCGCTGAAGCTGCTGCACGAGGCCGGCGCCACCAGCCCGGCCCGGCTTCGGGTGCGCTTCCGCGCCCCTGTGGCCGAGGCCCTGCTGCTCGACCTGGCGCGGCAGGCCGGCGTCGAGGCCTACATCGAGATCCTGCCGGCCGCGCCCTACCGCGAGGCCCTGGCAGAGATGCTGAATGCCGACGGCCTGCTGCTGCTGCAGGCCAGCAATTGCAATGCGCAGATCCCCGCCAAGCTCTACGAATACCTGCGCGCCGGACGGCCCATCGTCTGCCTTTCCGACCCCGCCGGCGACACCGCCACCACGGTGCGCAATGCCGGCATCGATGCCATCGCGCCGCTGGACGATGCAGCCGCCATCGCGCAGCTGCTGACGCGTTTTCTGGCGCCGGGGCGGCCCGGCCTGCAACTGATGCCCGAGCCCGGCTTCGTGGCCGCCGCCTCCCGGAGAGGCCGCACCCAGGCGTTGGCGGCGATGCTCGACAGCGTCACCGCGGCCAGCCGGCGCGGCTGATCGGCCATGGGTACGCGGCGCGCGCTCTTCTTCTCGTTTCTCGACCGCTACTCGGCCCTCGCGCTGTCGATCCTGTCGTCGATGGTCATCGCGCGGCTGCTTACGCCGGCGGACATCGGCGTCTTCTCGGTCACCATGGTGCTGGTGGCCTTTGCCAATTCGCTGCGCGACCTGGGCGCAGGCCAATACCTGGTGCAGGAGCGCGACCTCAACGCCACCCGCATCCGCGCCGTGTGGACCGTATTGTTGGGCACGGGCCTGCTGATGGCGGTGATCGTCTCGGTGGCGGCCTACCCGGTTTCGAAGTTCTACCGCGAGCCCCGCATGGCCCTGATCATGGGCGTGGTGGCGGTGAACTTTGTCGTCAACCCCTTCGGCTCCATGACCTATGCCTGGCTGATCCGCGAGATGAGCTTCCAGCGCCTGGCGGTGATGCGCTTCTTCAGCAGCCTGGCCGGTGCCGTCGCCTCGGTGATCCTGGCCTGGCAGGATTTCGGCCCGCTGAGCCTGGCCCTGGGCAACTTGGCCGCCACCTGCGTCAACGCTGCCATCGGCGCCTGGTTCCGCCCTGCCCACTTCAGCTGGCTGCCCGGCAGGCATGAACTGCGCCGGGTGCTCAAGTTCGGCGGCACGACCTCGGCCACCAACATCATCTGGGATTTCGCCATCGGCGCCCCCGAGTTGCTTCTGGGCCGCCTGCAGACCCTGGGCGCAGCGGGCTACTACTCGCGCGCCAACGGCCTGACGATGATGTTCCAGCGCCTCGTGCTCGATGCCACGAATGCCGTGGCCATGCCGCTGTTCGCCCGCGAGCATCGCCAGGGCGGCAACACCAGCGCCTCATTCCTGCGCGCCACCTCCTACGTCACCGCGCTGGGCTGGTCGTTCTTCATCGGGCTGGCGCTGATGGCGGGGCCGACCGTGCGCGTGCTCTACGGCGACCAATGGGATTTCTCGGCCCGCATCACCCAGGTGCTGGCCATCGGCATGTGCATCGCCCTGCCGGCGGCCATGTGCCAGACGCTGCTGCTGGCCCTAGGCCGGGTTGCCACCATCATGCGGACAACCGCCTTCCTGGTGCCGGTTCAGGTGGCCTGCATCGCCGTGGGCGCCACCAGCGGCGCACTGCAGGCGGCGGTCGGCTTTGCCGTGGCGCAGATCGTCGCGGTCAGCGCCTGGCTGCTGGTGACCCGCAGCGCCATCGGCTTCGAGTTCCAGGGACTGCTGAGGGTGCTGGCACGCAGCGCCGCCCTGGCCCTGCTGGTGGCCATCGTCCCGGCCGCCAGCTTGGCCGCGTCCACCTACTGGAAGCCGCTGGGGAACCTGGCCCAGGTCTCGCTCGTCTTCGCGCTCAGCCTGCCGGTGTTCGTCGGGGCGGTGCGACTGCTCGGCCACCCCTTTGCCGCCGAAGTGAATCTCGCGCTCGCCAAAGTATTTGGCCCCAAGGGCTGACCCGGCGCGCGAGCCGGCTTGCAAGCATCCACCCGCGGGCCGCGCCGCCCGAATGCGGGCCCTGCAGCCCGCTTTCAGCTGCGCGTGAGCAGGACATGCACCCAGTTGCCGTGAGGGGTGTACAGGGGTTGCAAGGCACGCCGGATCACCACCGCGGCCCTTGCCAGAAAGCGTTGGGCCAACGACCGCGGCGGTGGCGGCTCGAAGGGTGAGTCGCAATGGATGCAGTGCTCTTCCTGGTCGTAGGGACCGTAGGGATTGCCGGCCCAATCCATCAGCCGGGCCGACAGCGCATTGGTCGGCACATCAGCCACGCCGACGAACTGCTTTTCAGTCAATGCGAAACCGGGAAACAGGCGGCACAGGCGCTGCTCGTCAAAGCTATTGACATGGCCCCAAGGCGGGCTGACCTTGCCGCACTTTCGGCAGGTCAGGCGCCCCCACCGGATGTCTTGCCGGTAGGGGACGCCGACGATGATGTGCCGCGCGCACACGCGCGCCATGTCAAGGCACGCCTGTTCCAGGGCCGGGGAAGGAATGTGCTCCAGCACCTCGGCACAGAACACGAGATCAAAACTGCCGTCCTCGAAGGGCAGCGCCGTGGCATTGCCCTTTACGCAGCGAATGCGCGCATCGTCGATCTGCGGCATGGCCAGGTCCAGCGCCGTCACGGCCACAGAGCGGTCGGCCAGTTGGCGCGAGAGATACCCGTCGCGGGCGCCCACGTCCAGCACCGAGAAAGTGCGCATGGGCACCAGCGACATCAGCGAGGCGACGCGCTTCTGCTCATTGGGACTGCTACGGTAGTCGGTCAGGTCCACTTCGAATCATCCAATCCAGCCAAGCTCGTCACAGAACCAATTCCAGCCATTGGAAATTCTCACTCCCACGCAATCAAGCCGCCCATGACCCCGCGCAACCCAGGGGAACCTCCTGCATTCCAGCACGCGAAGCAGGTGAGCGAGCATCGCGCAATTCCACGTCTCTTTCCTGCACTGGCGCAAAATCCCCTTTGCCTTTCCGTAAATTAAGCACCAACTCTGGCGTCTTTTGACTCGCCACGCCCTGACACCGCAGAAAGCGAATACGTCCGCTCAATTGCGACAAATAGCACCCCCGACGGGACCAGCGTAACCAGAAACATAAGCGGCAAGAGAAGCCAGAATAGCCAAGGGCCATAGACCGCAACCGGAACAAGTACCGCAAGCATGGAAAAGGCAACTTTGAGAGCCACCCCATGAATCAGATAATACGAGTAGCTCATATTTCCCAGCCATCGCATTGGCGTCCAGCAAAACATACGCGCCAGCCAACCCGACGGCCGGAGGAAGCAGGTGAGACATAGGAAGAAGAAAGCGATGAAGAGTATACCTATCTTGGTGGTATAGCTAGCGGAGCCATCTATTGGAAACAGCCCACCCATGATCCCAACAACCATCGCTGCAGCACCCACAAAATCAAAATAGCCGGATAGTTTTTCCGTACAGGCAATCGCCTCATGGAGAAGAATACCTGCAATGAACATGATCAATCGGATATGCCCGCCGTATGCCGCGCAATAAACAGCAGCCAGCACCACCACAAAAACGAAGAAAGAAATACGCCAAAACGGCCTTCGCTCACGAAGCCTGAGACCCTCGATAGCGACCGGGATAATGAGATAATAAAACATCTCATAACTCAACGACCAAGCCACAGTAATCATTGGCTCAATTGGAAACAGTCCCGGCAAGAGCAGAAAGTTCTGAGCGAGATACAAAGCAGCATCCGCAAACTCGACCGGAATCTTGCTTTCCCTGCGAAACAAAAACGACAAACAAATATAAAACAAAAACACAACCACAAATGTGGGATATATTCTTTCAATACGTCGATATATAAATCGACTGTACGCCTGCCTTCGCCTTATCAATGAACCATAAATCAGGTAGCCACTCAGCACAAAAAACAGATCAACCCCGCTGTTTCCAATGGCACGCAAGCCATCGGCAATCTCCATTGTGCGGGTTTCACTCGAAATCCAAGGCTCCACAAGAGTCACGTAGTGGACAAGAAAAACCAGGAACACCGCATAACCTCGCAGCCCTTCCATCGGCCGTACATTGGCGGCATCCCCGCCGCGAGTTAGTTCAAATTTTCCTGCAAGCCAATTCATTTCGATTCAATACTTTTTTGGTTTCAATCCCGATGATCTCGTCGGCCCGTGTAACACAATCCGGTCACCTGCCCCAGTGCGCATTCAGGTAAGACCGCAGCGGCCGCTCGACAGAATAATATGAGAGAAGCCCGGCAGCCAAAGCCGCGATCAACGCCAGATAGGGCGAGATACCATTTTCCCTGTGGGACAGGAGATAGAAAGGCTGTTGCCAGAGATAGAGTGAATAGGACCAGAGGCCCAACTGGCGAAGCGGCGCCCACTCCAGGAGCGTGGCAAACCAGCCCCCATGGGCGGTCAGCAAGCAAAGCGCGGCCACAAAGCAGCCGACACCCAGGATTCTTTGCACTGCGAGTGGCAGGGACCACCAGTGCAACCCGATCCCCAGCAGCACGAGCGCCGGAGCCACGAAAGCCGGCAACCTGTCCCCGCCCGCCCATCTTCTGCCTGCCGCCACCCACGCCGCGGAAGCCATCAACCCGTAGGCAGCCACTTCGGTGTGCAGCCATTGCACAAAGGCCAATTGGGGGGGATTGAGAATCTGGTAGCCGACGGCAAAGCAGATGCAGGTCGCGAGCAGAAAGCCGGCCCCCGCACCGGCGGACATCAAGCCCCTTCGGGATGCGATGGCCACCAGCGAAAGGGCGATGTAGCTGTGCTCTTCTACAGACAGCGACCAGATATGGCCAAAGGGCATCAGGGCGGTGCCTGGCCCTCCTTCGGGGAGGCAGTAATTGTTGACGAACAGCAACGCGGCGGCAATTTCCCGGAGGCTGATGGGGTGGCCCATCAACAGATAGGCCAGCGTCATCACCAGCACAAAAACAAGGTGGGCGGGCAGAATTCTGGCAATTCGCCGCCGGTAGAACTTGGCAATGGGTTCCTGCTTCTCGAACAGAAGCCCTCCCATCAGAAGGCCCGAGAGCACGAAGAAGAGATTGACGCCCACGGCACCGAAACTGATGCCGGGAACCGGCAGGAAATGCCCCACCATGAGCATCAGGATGGCCAGTCCGCGCCAGCCATCCAGGTAATCGACATGGCCGCTGCCGATGTTGCGCTTGTGTTCCGGTGCCGTCATCAGCGTGGTTCTGCAGTTGCCAGGCGGCCCTGGAGTGGGGTAAGGCGGACTCATCGTAACACCCGACCTTCCGGCCATCGGCCCGCTTTCGTGGGGCTCTGGAGGCCCACAGCAGGCCCGCCCGTCAACCGCCGCGATACAGCGCAAGCAATTCGCGGTCACCCAGCGGTTCGGTGGCAAGGCGTCCAAAAAAATAAAAGCCCGACGCCGAATCGTAGGCCGCGAGCTTGCCCAGGCAGATGCGGTCGATCCAACGCATCGGGTAGGTCAGCAGCAGCGCTGCCAGCTTGAGCCATCTTTTCACCGCGGCCCGCTCGGACAGCGATGCGATGACATAACGCAGCATCTGCCCGGCACTGGTTCCGGGCCCGCCGACAATTCCGGAATCCAGTTCGTCGAAGTGCCGGAACAGCCTTCGGTGCCCGAGATGGGAAAA
The DNA here is from genome assembly GCF_904426505.1 of Rubrivivax sp. A210. Lineage (GTDB taxonomy): Bacteria > Pseudomonadota > Gammaproteobacteria > Burkholderiales > Burkholderiaceae_C > Rubrivivax. The sequence goes on along the minus strand of NZ_CAJGBN010000072.1, from coordinate 128,405 downwards.
GCGCGTGAAGTCATAGGCGCCCATATGCACCGGCTGCATGAAGGGCGTCTCGGCATAGACGAAGCCGCGCGGCCTGAGGACACGGCGAATCTCTTCCACACAGCGGTAGGGGTCCACCACATGCTCGAGCACCGCGATGGCGATGCAGGCGTCGAAGCTGCCATCGACAAAGGGCAGGTCGTGGGCGTCGGCGATGCACTGGACATGGGCACCGAAGGCCACGTCGGTGGTCACGACATTGCTGCCGCCGATGTCGCTGTCGCCGGCGCCGATGACGAGCACGCGCGCATCCGGCTGCTGCGCCTGGATCTGCTTGACGGCCTGCGCTGCATCAAAGGTTCGCCCGGGAGGATTGGACTCGCTGAGCGCGGCAATCGCGCGCCTGTACAGCTGCCGCCAGCCCCGGCTGTTGTCGAGATGGCCACCATAGGAACTGGCCCCTTCATAGCCGCGTGCCTGGAGATAGTCCGCGGTCTGGAAGACGCTGTTCGCATCATTGATCAGCACCGGAATGCCATTGACCGACGGGTAGGGCTTTGCGCAGGCCGTGCAGAACAGGTTGTCGCCGAGCGCGTGCTTATGCACTGGGCACGCGAAAGCGCTGGGTTGAAGTGCTTGCTCTTGCATAGGCCTTGTCTAATGGATGGGCGGGGCACGCCCCTTGCCCGAGCCTGCAGCCGCAGACCGCGCCACAAGGCGCTGCCGGACGGCCGCCGATTCTGCAGCACGCGCCGCCCCGCGGGCACCCACCGGGCCAGGGGGCACCGGTCCTGCCGGCCGCTGCCCCGCCCGCGCTATCAGAAGCGGTAGAAGACCGCCGGGGACGCTGCCGCCGGCAAGAGGATGACACCCCGGATGCCGTTGCCCAGTTCGATGTACTGCAAGCGCCCGTAGATGCCGAATTCGGTGACGTTGCTAGGCCCTGCCCCCGTGAAGGTCTGGCTGCTCCAGGCCCAGGCGTCGGTGGCCGGGTTGGCGGCGGGCGGCGTCAGGAAGTACAGCGTCTTCGTGATCGCCGAACTGCCCACGACGAAGCGCCGCCCCACGGCATCCCAGGCCAGGGAGGCGGTGTTGGCCATGTTGGGTGCGGCGCCGCTGATGTTGGTGGGCGTGAAGATTGGCGCGTCGGGCGTCGCGAGGTTCTGCACGTAGACGGTGGCGTTGTTGACGAAGACCATCAAGCCACTGGCAATAGCCGCCTTGCCCGAGGTGGGGCCGTTGGGGTTGTCCTTGTTGTAGCTGGACCAGGTGCCCGACGCCGCGTCATAAGCACCCAGCTTCTGCGAGTTGCCATTGCCCAGGCCCCAAGCCTTGCCGGTGCTGGCTTCGTACCCGGAAATCAGGGCGATGGTGCCCACCCCGCCGCCGCCATAGGCTGGAAATCCGGCGTCGGCGGTGGTCCATGGATTGGCCCTGGAAGGATCGACCGCAAAGTCGAAAACATCCGCCTGCAGGAAGCCGAAGCCGGTATGAAAGTAGCCGGCCGCACCGATGCAGAGCATCTTGTTCTTCGTCGGCAGGTAGACCAGCGCATCGTATGTGTGGCGGCTCACCGGGTATCCGCCCAGGCGGCCAACGTCGTTGGGCGCCGGTATCGTGGGATCGATGATGCGGCTCCAACGCGGCGCATTGGAGTTCAAGGGGCCGAAGGCGTAGACCTCGTTGCCCGCGTAATCGTTGTGCCCACCGCCGAAAACGACCAGGAACTGGCCCGAAACAAAAGCGCCGTCGCGGTAAATGCCCACGGTGTTCAGGACGCCGCCGCCCCAGGCCCGCATGAGCGCGGCGATGCCGCTGCTGCCGCCCGGATTCACGCCGGACCAGGCCTGGCCGCTGGTCAACAGCGCGCTATCGGGCAAGGTCGCCACGGTACCGGGCACCGACATCCAATTGGGCTCCGATGGCGGAACGACCGACCAGACGCAGTTCTTGTTCATATCGGCCTTCAAGACCGAGAACTGACCGGCCGAAGCCATGCGTGCATAAGCGGTCGCGGCGCCGCTGACCTCATGCTCGACCGCATAGGCGATAGCCGGCTGCAGATTGCCCCAATAACTGGATGACGCAGGCAGATTGCCGCCCCGCAACTCGCCATCAGTGAACGCGCCGGGGGAAGTCGTGTAGGTCGCGTCGTACATCGCCCGCCAGGATGCCGGCCAAGGGCCGGTGCCGGCGGCCCAGTCCGGCAGATCCGTCTGGGCTACCACCATGTTGTAGACGGCGGCATCCCGGTACAGCCAGTTCGCGGCGCTGGCCGCAGAACCCAGGCGGCCAACCACGCACTTGGCGGTCCAGGCGAAGAAGGCCTGCAACCGCGTCTTGACCGCCGCGTTGATGGGCGGGTTCGCGGCCAGCATATAGCCGGTGGTGGCGGTGTAGAAGTCGTGCTGCCAGGGCGCGATGGTCACCTTGCCGTCGGTCGGCGTGCCATAGGCGGTGTCGCCGGGCGGCTCGATGAAGCCGAACGGATTGTTCGGCTGCGCCACGTACTTGTTGTAGTTGAAGTTGATGTTTGCCTCGGTGGAGGCGATGAATTCATTGCGCAGCGGCAGGTCGTCGTCGGGGGTGGCCGTGAGGGCCTGCAGCAGCGTGCGCAATGCCCACGCGGCACCGCGCACATTGTTGGCGCCTGTTTCCGGCGCCAGGATGCCGTCAGAGAAGTTTCTGCGCGCATAGGAAACGCCGCCGTCGACATTCCCGAGGTAATTAAAAGTGGCCGCGAACTGGATCGTTTCCATGTGATACCAGCGCCCGGACACCAGGTAGGCCATGTAGCCCACGGACGGATGGTGCGGAATATCCCAGTGCGGCACCGTCGTGCCCGTGCCCGCCGGCGGCTTGTCTCCGGTCGAACTCGAATCCACGCTGGCATTGGGATTGGTTGAAAAGCGCAGCGGCCGGTTGGTGGTTTCGTGGCGGTAGTGGATGCCCCAGCGCCCGGCGCTGTAGCCGTTGCGGATGACGCCCTCGTAGACGCCCACCGCCGTGCGGGGGGTGGTGAGGTACAGCACATCCCACTCGGGCAGCAGGCCGATGCTGGGTTGATAGCCGCCATCGCTCATGGACAGCGTGAAGCTGCCCAGTTGCAGCGGCGCAAAACTGGCGGGCAGCGAAGCCACCGCGGTGGCCGTGGCAGCGACCGTCGCGCCGTACTTGGGCACCAGGCGGGTGGACTGCAAATAGCCGGCGTCATGCCGCACATTCAGGGCCGGATCGGCACCCAGCCAATGCGAAAGCGCGGTGCCGCCAAGCAGCGGCGTGCGCGAATGCGAGGGCAGATCGAAGCTTGCGCTGAAGCGCTGCGTGCCGCCCAGGCTGAATGCATAAGTGGCGGCCTTGCTGCTGGGGCCGGCCACCCGCAGGTAGCCGTTCTCGACCCAGGGCAGCACCTCGACGGCGCCGTGCAACCACAGGCGCACTTCGAGCCAGGCCACCAGGTGGGCGTCGCTGCCCACCGGCTTGCGGTAGATCCACGACGACATCTGCGGGCCGCTGGCCCAGGCCTGGAAGGGGCTGTCCCAGTCGGCGCCCGACCAGGTGACAGCGCCTATGGGCAGGCAGGAAATGCCGGCCGTCACGCCGGTGGCGCGCAGGTCGGCCGTCGTCAGCGCGGCGCCAGTGGGAGCGCTGGCGCTGGGGGTGAGGCTCACCGCCAGCGGCACGCCGGCGGTCATGGTGGCGCGGCCCGCGACGACGCCGAATTTGACGCTGCCATCGGGCCAGGTGTTCTTGACCGTCACCTGCGACTCGGGGAAGTCGCAGACGGCAAACTGCCCGGCCGGAACATCGCCTTGCTTGAAGGCAAAGCCCACCGCGAAGGGAATCACACCGCTTGAGGTGGAAGTCAGCGTGAACTGCCGGGTGCTGCCCGAGGACACGGCAGGCGGGGGCGGGGGAGGAGAAGGCGGCGGCGGCGGCGGCGGCGGCGGGGGAGGCGGCGGCGGCGGGGGCGGCTCGGCGGCGGGCGGGGTTGGCACCCCGGGAGCGACAGGCGTGCTGGGCTCGGGCGCGGCATCGTCGCCACCACCGCCGCCGCATCCCGGCAGCGCAACCAGCCCTGCGGCAAAGGCCCACAGCCGCAGGAAGTCCCGTCTTTCTTGATCACTCATGCTAACCCCAAGAGAGCCTGCCAAATAGGCGGCCGGGAATCTTAGTCCGATAGCGGTGACAGCAGTTTGATCTGATGCCGGCATAAGTCGGACTCCGCCCCCCCATATTCGAGGTGGGTTTGAGGGCTTATCGGCAGCGCAGCGCCAGCGCGCGCCGAAAGGGTTACCTCATGTGACGGCACGCCTGAGCACGCCATCAACCTCGCGCGCCACCACCGGCCAGGTGCGCACCGCCCCTTCGCGGGCGATGGCCTGGCGGTCCCAGTCGGTGTGCAGGGCCTGGCGGATACCGTCGGCAAAGGCCGCGGCACTGCGGTCGGCTACCAAGAGGCCCAGCCCGGCATGGCGGACGATCTCGGGGATGCCCCAGGCGCGGCTGGCAACGATGGGCAGGCCCATGGCCTGGGCTTCGCACAGGACATTGGGCCAGCCCTCGCGCGAACTCGCCAGCAGGAAGAGATCGCAGGCCGCATACCACTGCGGCAAGGCCTCCTGAGGCACGGCGCCGGCAAACACCACGCGCTCGGCGAGGCCCAGCCGGGCCACCAGTTCGTCGAGTTCCTGGCGCTGCGGGCCGCCGCCCACGATGACGAGCTTCAAGGCCTGCCCCTGCGGCGCGCTTGCGCCCAGGCGCACCAGGCTCTCGATCAGGATGTGGAAGCCCTTGCGCTCGGTGAGGTGCCCCACCGAGAGCATCAGCGTGGCCTGCGCCGGCAGGCCCAGCCGGTTGCGCGCGGCCTGGCGGTCGCCGGGGCTGAACATCTCGGGGTCGATGCCGTTGCCGATGACCGAAACCTTGGCCTCGGGCTGGCCCAGGCCCAGTGCAACCTGTCGCAATTCGTCGCAGACGCACACCAGGTGGCGGGCGCGCTCCAGCGTGTCGACGATGCGCGGCCGGATGGCCGGCAAGGTGGGATAGAGATTCAGGTCGGTGCCGCGGCTGGACAGCACCACCGGCAGGCCCAGCGCCGCGCCCAGGGCCACGGCGGCCTCGCCGTCGGGGTAGACGTAGTGGGCGTCGATGACGTCGAAGCGCCGCTGCTCGTGCAGGCGGCGCACCAGGGCCATCGTCGCCGCGGCCATCCAGCGCCCGTAGAAGCGCATGCCGAGCTTGGGCGTCACCAGGTAGCGCGGGTGGTAGATCTCGTAGCCCCAGGGCGACTCGTGCGCGGGCACGCGGGCGAAGGTGTCCCAGGCCGCGGCGGTCTTGAAGGGCAGGCGGGGAAAGTAGGGCACGGGCGCCACCACGGTCAGCTCGTGCCCGCAGAGCCGGGCGCAGGCCTCCATGCGCCGGCGCACGAAGACCGCGTTCAGCGGCATGAGCGAGCTCGGGTAGAGCGTGCTGAAGGTGAGGATCTTCATCGGCCGCAAAGCCCCAGATGCCGCAGCACGCGCTCGGCGTGTGCGTCCCAGGTGAGGTGGCGCACCACATGCTCCTGTGCGTTGCGGCCGACGCGGGCCAGGGCAGCGCCATCGTCCAGCACGCGTTCCAGCGTCGCCACCATGGCCGCCATGTCGTCGCGGGGAAAGATGAAGCCGGTCTCGCCGTCGACCAGCACCTCCAGGATGGGCGGCAGCGCCGGCGCCAGCACCGGCAGGCGCATGGCCATGAACTCCATCAGCTTCATCGGCGAGCCGTGGATGTTGCTGAACGGAATGATGGCGATGTCCAGCAGTTCGAGGTGGTCGGGCACGGCCGCCAGGCTCACCATGCCGGTGAAGCGCACGCGGTCGGCAATGCCATGCTGCCGCGCCACGTCCAGCGTCTCCTGGCGCGTGGGGCCGTCGCCGATGAACAGCACGTACAGGTCGCGCCGCCGGATGCAGTCGGCCGCGGCGGCCAGGAACCTGGGCAGGCCGTGCCAGGCCACGAACTGGCCGGCCGAGCCTATGACCCGGGCCGTGGCGATGCCGTGGCGCTCGCGCAGCGCCTGCCGGGCCTCGGGTGCCAGGCGCTGGCGCTCGACGAAGCGCGGCCTGGAAACCGCGTTCGGACAGACGAGCACGCGCTGCGCGTCCAGGCCCAGGCCCTCGACCATCTGGCGGCGGAACTGCTCGCTGATGGTCACGATCACGCACGTCCAGTCGACAATGCGGCGCTCGAACCAGCGCGAGGTGCGTGCCAGCGCCAGCGGGCGGCTGCGCTCGATGACGACGCTGTCATTGACCTCCAGCACATGCGGTATGCGCAGCAGCCGGCAGGCCAGCGCCGGCACGAAGGTACACAGCGAATAGCGCTCGTAGACCAGGTCCGGCCGCCGCAACAGCAGCTTGGGCAGCAGGCGCAGGGCCAGCGGCAGGTTGTAGAGCACTTCGAAGACGCCGAACAGCCACTGCGGTGCGCGGGCCGAGACGGCAGCCAGCAGGCGCCGCGAGAGACCGGCAGGCGCGCTTCCGGCCGCGGGCTCCGTTGCGGGGGGGCGCGTCGGGTCGCAGCCGGCCAGGCAATCGACCTCGACCTCGTGGCCCAGCGTCCGGAAGGCCTCGACCATGCCGGCAACGTGAGCGCCCTCCGCGCCCCTGCCCTGAGTTCGGTGTGTGTAGAGAACCTTCATCGTCCGATCCGCGGCCAGGCCAGCCGCCAGCGCCGACGATAACTTGCGCCTGCAGGGCACCGCCCCGGCCCGCCGGGGCGGCAGCGTGAAAAGTGACGCCGGACGGGCGCGGCCGAGCAGACACAATGTCGGGGTCCATTCGCCCACCCTCCCATGCCGCAAACCTCTACCCCGTACTTTTCCGGCCAGCCCCGCTTTTCGGTGCCCGAATGGCGTGCCACCGAGGTTCAGTCCGGCGCCCCCCAAGCTTGGCAGCAGGCCTTGCAGGGCACGCCAGCGGCCACTGCTGCCGCAGCCACCGCCGGCCACTTCGCGGCGGCCTTCACCGACGGCGACGGACGCAGCTTCCTGGCGGTGGACCGCTTCGCGACCCAACCCCTGTACTACCGGGTGGACGCGGGCGTGCTGCGCCACGCCGAGCGCGCCGATGCCCTGGCCGACGCCGACACGGAGATCGACCCGCAGGCCCTGCTCGACTATCTCTACTTCCATGTGATCCCCTCGCCGCGCACCGTGTTCAAGGGCGTACACCGCATGCGGCCCGGCCACTGCGCCACCTTCCAGGATCGCAGCCTGTCGATGGCCGCCTACTGGAAGCCGAGCTTCGAGGAGCGCACGCCGGCCTCGTTTGCCGCCGCCCGCGACGAATTCCGCGCCCTGCTGGCCGACGCCGTGGCCAGCCAGCTCGACGGCAGCCAGCCGGCCTGCTTCCTGAGCGGCGGCACCGACAGCTCCACCATCGTCGGCCTGATGGCCCAGGTCACGGGCAAGAAGCCGGTCGCCCATTCGATAGGCTTCGAGGCCGCGGGCTACGACGAGATCGAGTTCGCGCGCATCGCGGCGCGGCGCTTCGGCGCCGAGCACCACGAGCACTACATCCGCCCGGCCGACCTGGTGCGCCTGATCCCGGCGCTGGCGGCCCACCACGACCAGCCCTTCGGCAACTCGTCGGCGCTGCCGACCTATTTCTGCGCCCTGAAGGCGCACGAGGGCGGCGCCACGCGCCTGCTGGCCGGCGACGGCGGCGACGAGCTCTTCGGCGGCAACACGCGCTACGCCAAGCAGCGCGTGTTCGCGCAGTACGACAAGCTGCCCGAGGGGTTGCGCCGCGGCCTGCTCGAGCCGCTGGCCGACGGCGGCCTGATCGACCGCATCCCGCTGCTGCAAAAGGGCAGCAGCTATGTGCGCCAGGCCCGGGTGCCGATGCCTGATCGCCTGCAGACCTACAACCTGCTCGACCGGCTGGGCCGCGAGACGGTGCTGACCCCGGCGCTGCGCGCACGCGTCACCGCCGAGGGCCCGCAGGCGCAGGAGCGCGAGGTCTGGCGCGAGTCGCAAGGCGCCGACTTCATCAACCGCATGCTGGCCTACGACTGGCGCTACACACTGGCCGAGAACGACCTGCCCAAGGTGCGCGGCGGCACCGAGCTCGCCGGTGTGTCCGTGGCCTACCCGCTGCTCGACCAGCGCGTGGTCGACTTCTCGGCCCGCCTGCCGGTGGCCTGGAAGCTCAAGGGCATGCGGCTGCGCTGGTTCTTCAAGGAAGCGCTGCGGGGCTTTCTTCCCGACGAGATCATCACCAAGAAGAAGCACGGCTTCGGCCTGCCTTTCGGCGTCTGGGCCAGCCAGGACGCGGCGCTGGGCAGGCTGGCCCGCGACAGCGTGCGCGGCCTGGGCGAGCGCGGCATCGTGCGGCGCGAGTTCACGTCGCGGCTGGTCGACGAGTTCCTGCCCCAGCACCCGGGCTACTACGGCGAGATGGTCTGGATCATGATGATGCTGGAGCAATGGTTCCTGCACCACCGGCCCGACTGGCGCCTGCCGGACTGAGCGGCTGCCCGGGCGGCCGCAAGGGCTAGCAGCCGGTAGCGGCCGGCGCCGAACGCGCCGCGTACAGGTTGCGCAGCATCTGGCCGCCGAACTTGGCACGCTGGTGCGACCAGGGCGCGAAGCGCGGCAGTTGATGAAGGTCGGCGCCCTGGCGTGCCGCGCCGGCCATCGTGCTCACCGCGGCGTCGAAGCCCAGGCTGCGGGCGATGGCCACGTCGCGCGGGCTGTAATCCGCACCGGGCTTGCCATTGGGATAGGCGAAGAGCCGCACCGGCTGCGCCAGCATGTCCTCGAGCTGGGCCTTGCTGGCGGCCATCTCGGCCCTTGCCTCTGCGTCGCCGACGCGGGCGAGTATGGGGTGGCTCACCGTGTGAGCGCCGATCTGCATGCCCGCAGCCGCCAGTGCCCGCACCTGGTCCGGGGTCATCATCAGGTCGCGCGGCAGCGCGGCGCCCACGCGCTCGGCGATGGCGTCGACCGCCGACTGCCGCGCGGCCGGCGGCAGGTACTTGATGGCCGGCAGCAGGGCATCGATGGCGCTGCGCCGGGCCGCCGCGCTGCCGGTGTCGTGGTGGCTGGCACCGTGCAGGCCCAGGCCCGCCACATCCAAGCCTGCAGGTCCGCTGCGGCGCACGGCCTCGATGAGGGTGTCGTTCCACATGCGCCCGCCACCCAGGTAGCCGGTGGCGATGAAGAAGGTGGCGCACAGGCCGTGGGCCTGCAGTACCGGCAGGGCCACGTCGTGGTTGTCGGCATAGCCGTCGTCGAAGGTGATGGCCAGGGCCCGCGGCGGCAGCGAGGCCGTGCGCAGGCGCTGGACGGCCTCGTCCAGCGGCAGCACGTTGAACCAGGCCGCCAGCCAGGCGCAGACGCCGTCGAAGCGCCCGCGGTCCAGTTCCTCGGGGAACAGGGGATCAGGCTCGGGGAGCACGCGGTGGAAGATGGCTATCGTCAGCCGGCCGCTGCGGCCCGCCGGCGACAGCGAACCGACCGCCAGGCGCATGGCCGCATCGAACATGGGGGCATCCAATCGCATCGTCGGCCGCCCGGCTCAGTGGCCGTGCCGGACCTGCGGTCTCGGGGCGGGGGCCGGTGGCCGTCCGGCGGCCACGGGCGCGGCATGGGCCTGCAATGCGGCCATTCGCCGGCTCGCAAGGCGCCGGCCCACCGCCGCCATGACCATCACGTTGTAGGGCAGGTCGTAGTAGGTCAGGCTCAGGAAGGCGCCGGTGACGGCATAGCCGACCATGCTCACCTGCACCATCGCCCCCAGGTCGGCCGCCCACTTGATCTGCGGATGGCGCCGCCCGTCCTTGATCAAACCCTGGGCCGTCCACCAGGTCGACACGCCTATGGCCAGCCACAGGAAGAAGCCGATGAAGCCATGCTCGCCCAGGATCTGGAAGTAGATGCTGTGCGCGGCGTGTACGTCGTCCGGAACCGGGGCGTAGCGGGCGAAGACCTCGGCGTTGTAGATCATGAAGCCGCCGCCGAAGATGTTCTGCTTGGCCAGGTTGAAGGCCATCCACCAGGCATTGATGCGCCCCATCGCCGAACCATCCGCCTCGTAGGTCTTGATGGTGTTCATCCGGCTCCACCAGTGCTCGGGCATCAGCGAGAGCGCGGCCATGGCCATGAACACCAACACCACCCCCCACAGGATCTTGTTCTGGCCGCGCTGCCAGAGCACCAGACCCATGGCGGCCACGCCCAGCAGCGCGCCGCGGGAGTGCGTGCCCAACACCGTGGCAACACACAGGCCCATCGCCGCGGCCATCACGAGCTTGGCGCGGGAATCGGTCATCTGAAGGTGCAGGTAGCGCATCAGCGGCACGACGGTGATGACCGCCAGGCCCACTTCGTTGTTGCCCTCGATGAAGCCACCGGGGCCCCAGACGCGGTAATTGCCGCCCGACAGGATGGTGAAGACACCGCCCTTGACGCCGTAGAAGGCGATGGCGACGACGTTGATCCAGATGAACACCTTCAGCTTGCGCTCGTCGGTCACGACGGCCAGCGTCACGAAGATGAACAGGAAGGTCTTGACGGTGCGCTCCCAGAGGCGGTAGCTGGCATCGAAGTAGAGGGAGGCCGGCAGCGTGATGCATATCCACACCGCCAGGCCCAGCAGCCACCAGGGGGCGGCGCCGTACATCGGATTGACCTTGTCCTTGGTGACCAGCAGGCCCAACAGGGTGCAGATGGCGATGCCGCTGGCCACCGGCCAATAGGCCGCGGCATGGCCGAATTCCACATGGGGGCTGCCCAGGCTGACCAGGGTCCAGGCCATGACGCCGATCCAGGGCTCACGCAGGGCCCAGAGGCTGACCCCGACCAGCAGCAGCAGGATGAGGGCGTCTTTCATGGGGGGCTGGCGGCGCGGCGGCGCTGACGGGGTTCTTCACGGCCAGCGGGGCCGCGGCGGCGCGTGGACACGCTAGGCCGCCATCGGCGTGCGGGCCTCGCCCACGGCATTGCGCAGGAAGGCGTCGAACATCAGCAGCGTCCACAGGGGCGTGCTGTGGTCGTAGCTGCCCGACTGGTGCTCGGAGACGAGCTGCATGACCGGGGCCCGTTCGAGCCAGCCGCCCTCGAACATCGGGCTGTCGGCCAGCGCGCCGCGCACACGCTCGCGCAGCGGGCCGCGGAACCAGCGCGCCAGCGGCACGGCGAAGCCCATCTTGGGGCGGTAGAGCACGTCGTTCGGCAGCACCGGCTCCATCGCCTTCTTGAGCAGGTACTTGCCCTCGTTGCCGCGCATCTTGAGCGACGAAGGCAGCGTGGCCAGCCATTCGACCAGCGGGTGGTCCATCAAGGGCTCGCGCACCTCGAGCGAATGCGCCATGGAGGCGCGGTCGACCTTGGTGTTGATGTCACCCACCAGGTAGGTCTTGAAGTCGAGGTACTGGATCAGCGCCAGCGGGTCATCGGTGCCGGCACGGGCGGCATGGCGCTCGAACAGCGACAGCGCGTTGTAGCCGCCCAGCGCGCGCTTGAGCGAGGCGCTGTAGAGCGCCTGGCGCGCCGGCCCGCGCAGCAGCGACACCGAATGGAAATAGCCCTCGACCGAATTGCGCGCCATGCCCTCGAAGGTGGTCTTGGCACGCAGCACGCGCGGCGCCCAGTCGGCCTTGGGGTAGAGGCGGCCGAGCAGGCCGAAGACCGGGCGGCGCACGCTCTCGGGCATGGAGGCGCGCATGCGCTCTTCCATCAGGTGCAGGCGGTAGCGGCGGTAGCCGCCCATGGCCTCGTCGCCGCCGTCGCCCGACAGCGCCACCGTCACATGCTTGCGCGCCAGCTGGCAGACGCGGTAGGTGGGAATGGCCGAGCTGTCGGCATAGGGCTCGTCGTAGAGCCTGGCCAGGGTGTCGACGAGGTCGAAGTCGTCGCTGTCCACCGTCTCGACGCGGTGGTTGGTGCGGTAGCGGTCGGCCACCATCTGCGCGAACTGGCTCTCGTTGTACTTGGGGTCCTTGAAGGCGATGGAGCAGGTGTTGACGGGGCCGCTGGAAAGCCCGGCCATCGCCTGCACGACGGCGCTGGAATCGACGCCGCCCGAGAGAAAGGCGCCCAGCGGCACCTCGGCGATCATGCGCAGCTTCACCGACTCGCGCAGGCGCTGCTGCAGCTCGGCGCAGGCGTCCTCCGCACTCATCGGGTTGTCGAGCGTGAAGCGCACGTCCCAGTACTCGCGCGGCTGGCCCACGGGCTGGCCGCGGCGCATGGCCAGGCTGTGGCCGGGCGGCAGCTTGAGCGCCTGGCGGAAGATGCTGCGCGGCTCGGCCACGTAGCCGAGCGCGAAATACTCCTCGATGGCCAGCGGGTCGATGTCGCGCTTGAGGCCCGGATGGGCCATCAGCGACTTCAGCTCGCTGCCGAAGAGCAGCAGGCCGTCGTCGAGCAGCGCGTAGTACATCGGCTTGACGCCCAGGCGGTCGCGCGCCATGAAGAGCGTCTGGCGGTTGCGGTCCCACAGCGCGAAGGCGAACATGCCGCGGAAGCGCTGCACGCAGTCCTCGCCCCACTGCTCCCAGGCATGCACGATGCACTCGGTGTCGCTCTTGGTGTGGAAGACATGGCCGGCGGCCTGCAACTCGGGGATCAGCTCCTGGTAGTTGTAGATCTCGCCGTTGAAGACCACCACCACCGAGCCGTCTTCATTGAACAGCGGCTGTTGCCCGGTGGCGATGTCGATGATGGACAGCCGCCGGTGGCCGAAGCCGACGCCGGGCTCGAGGTGCAGGCTGCCCTCGTCGGGGCCGCGATGCTGCTGCGAATCGTTCATGCGCTGCAGCACGGCGCGGTCAATTTCGCGTGCGCCGCGGGTGTCGAACTGGCCGGTGATGCCGCACATGGGTTTTGTCAATCCTTGTTCGTGCGCCCCAGAAGGCGGCTGTAGATGCCTTCGTACGCGTTCACCATGGCCGTCAGGCTGAAACGGGCCTGCACCTGCTGCCGCCCTTCCAGGCCCCAGGCCCTGGCCAACGCGACGTCTGCGGCCACGGCAAGCATCGCATCGGCCATGGCCTGCACGTCGCCCACCGCAACCATGCGGCCGGTGCTGCCATCGGCCACCAGGTCGGCGTTGCCGCCCACTTTGGTGGCCAGCACGGGCAGGCCGCTGGCCATCGCTTCGAGAATGGTATTCGAGATGCCTTCGCCCAGCGATGGGAGGACGAAACAATCCAGCCCCCGCATGACATCCGGCACGTCGCTGCGTTCGCCGGCGAACCAGGCCAGTTCGGACACGCCGGCGTCACGCAGGATGGCCTCGCATTCGGCGCGCAGCGGGCCCTCGCCGGCCAGCACCAGGCGCAGGCGCTCGCGCAGGCCGGGCGCCTGCTGCAGCGCCCGCACAAAGGCCTGGGCCAGGTGGGTCTGCGCCTTCACCGCCTGCATGCGGCCCACGGTGCCGAAGACGAAAAGGCCGGGCGCCACGAAGGGGCAGCCGGCGGGCACGCCGCGCTGCGGCGCCGGCGCGAAGCGCTCGGTGTCGACGCCGTTGTAGAGCTGCGAGATGCGCGCGCTCGGCACGCCTATCGGGTGCTGCAGGTGCTCAGCGAGGTCGCGCGACAGCGCCACGTAGTGCTGCACAAAGGGGCGGTAGGCGCGCCGCGTCCAGCGGTGGTTGCGGTTGGTGAGGTGGAGGTCGGCCATGTCGCGACCGTGCTCGCCGTGTACGCGCGCCGGCACGCCGGCCAGCCAGGCCGGCAGCTGCGCCTCGAGCGCCGCGATATTGCGCGTGTGGACCACGGCCGGGCGCAGTTCGCGGAAGGCGCGCCACAGCCGCGGCAGCTCGCGCAGGCCCTGGCCCGGCGGCTTGTGCAGCGAGGTGAAGCTCACGTCGTCGCGCACGATGCGGCGCGCGAAGCCGGGGTCGACCTCGGTCAGCGCCAGCACGCCATGGCGCCAGCGCGCCGGCGCCATGCGGTTGATGAGGTTGACGACGCCGTTCTCGAGGCCGCCCACCGCGAAGCGGTAGACGACGTGCAGGACCAGGGGGCGGGTGTCGCCCACGGCAGTGGGCGGCTTCAGAGCCGCCAGACGCGCAGCCCCGCCGCCTGCAGCGCCACCTGGTCGAAGCCGGCCTTCACATCGATGAAGGCGCCGCCCTTGACGAGCTTGCGACTGAACTCGTCGACCGACAGCGCGGCGAACTCGCGGTGCGCCACCGCGGCGACGATGGCGTCGGCGCGTGGCAGCTCTTCCCAGGGCAGCAGGCGCACGCCGTACTCGTGCATGGCCTCGTCGGCCTCGGCCTGGGGGTCGGTGACGAAGACCTCCACGCCATAGCTGCGCAGCTCGTTGATGATGTCGATGACCTTGCTGTTGCGCAGGTCGCCGCAGTTCTCTTTGAAGGTCAGGCCCAGCACGTTGACGCGCGCACCCTTGATGTAGCTGCCGCTGGCGATCATCTGCTTGATGGTCTGTTCGGCGATGAATTTGGCCATGCCGTCGTTGATGCGGCGGCCGGCCAGGATGACCTGCGGGTGGTAGCCCAGCATCTCGGCCTTGTGCGTCAGGTAGTAGGGGTCGACGCCGATGCAGTGGCCGCCCACCAGGCCCGGCTTGAACTTGAGGAAGTTCCACTTCGTGCCGGCGGCTTCCAGCACCTCGGTGGTGTCGATGCCGAGCTTGTCGAAGATGATGGCCAGCTCGTTCATCAGCGCGATGTTGAGGTCGCGCTGGGTGTTCTCGATCACCTTGGCCGCCTCGGCCGCCTTGATGCTGCTGGCGCGGTGGACGCCGGGGACGATGATCTTCTCGTACAGGCGCGCCACGCGCTCCAGCGTCTCGGGGCTGTCGCCGCTGACGATCTTGAGGATCTTGGTCAGCGTGTGTTCCTTGTCGCCCGGGTTGATGCGCTCGGGGCTGTAGCCGACGAAGAAATCCTGCTTCCACTTCAGGCCCGATTCACGCTCGAGCACGGGTATGCACACCTCTTCGGTGGCGCCGGGGTAGACGGTGGATTCGTAGATCACCGTGACGCCCTTCTTCATGTGGCGGCCGGCACTGGTGGACGAGCCGATGAGCGGGCGGAAATCGGGGATGTGGGCCTCGTCCACCGGCGTCGGCACGGCCACGATGATCATGTCGGCCTCGGCCAGCAGGGCCGGGTCGCTGGTGTAGACGGCATGCTTGGCCGCGGCCATCTGGGCGTCGTCCAGCTCGCGCGAAGGGTCGGTGCCGCGCAGGCAGGCGTCGACCTTGTGCTGGGCGATGTCGAAGCCGATGGTGCGGATCTGCTTGCCGAATTCGACGACGAGGGGCAGGCCGACATAGCCCAGGCCGATGACTGCGATGGTGTCCATGGTGGTGTCCTTGGATGCGGAGGTTGAAAGCTGGGGATGTCCGCGCTCAGCGCCGCGCCTGGGTGGCGGCCAGGCTGGCCTCGAGGGCCGGCAGGTGGCGCGCGACGAAGGCGTCGAGGCGGGCCGCAGTGTCGTCTTCGGCGGCACCGGAAAGGAAGAAGCTGATGGCGGCGGCATCGTCGCCGCGGCCGGCCAGGCGGTTGGCCACCGAATGCGCCACCGCGAGGTGATCGCTGGTGGTCAGACGCCCGCCCACCCAGTAGAGCTGGCGCACCTCAAGGCGGTGTGAGCGGTCGGCGCCGGAAGCGGCGGTAGGCAGCACCTCGGCCGTGCGCAACGCGATCGGGCGCCCGCCCACCGCCACCGTGGTGGCGCCGCTGGCGCTGCGGTTCCACTCGCGGTCTTCGCTCGTGACCAGGGTGTTGTCCGAGCTGACGAGCTTGTGGCCGAAGCGCTGGTGGCGGTAATAGGCAACGTGGACGAAGACCGCCTTGTCGCCGTCGGCATAGGCACGGCTGACGATTGCCGATGCGCCTTCGAACACCGGCTTCAACGGCAGCGGGGCCTGGCTCGCGCCCTGGCCTGCCAGGTCGGGCAGCGCAATCGCTGGCGCCGGTTCATTGCCGACGTGGGCAAACTGCCAGGCCGCGGCCTGGGGCGCGGCAGCCAGCACGAGGGCGGCCAGCGCCAGCCACCAGGCGTTGGCGCCGCCGGCGGTGGCGGCAGGCACGGCCCCGGTGGCTGGGGCATCCAGGTCCTCGTCGGGCTCGGCCCAGCGCGAACCGACGTAGAACATCAGCCCGACGACGATGCCGAAGAAGACCCAGCCGTAGACCAGGTGATCGACCCCCACCGCGAGTGTGTTGCCGGACACATGGCCCAGCATCACGATCATGTAGGCGCGCAGCCAGTTGGCGACGATGGGCACCGCCAGCGACACCGCCCAGAAGGCGGCGCGGGCGCGCAGCGAGCGGTAGTTGAGGTACGCGAACAGCGTGCCCACCATGAAGCTGGCGATGAGGTAGCGCACGCCGCTGCAGGCCTCGACCACCGACCACGCGCCCGAAGGAATGATGAACTGCAGGCCCTCGCGGTAGACCGGGATGCCCGACAGGCTGATCGCGGCAACGGTGAAGTCGGCGGTGGACTCCATCAGCCGCGGCATCAGGAACTCGCCGAAGGGCACCATGAAGAAGAGAAAGCCGAGCGGAAAGGCAATCTCGCGCGCCACGGCCCGGCCCAGCAGCAGCGGCACGGACAGCACCAGCAAGGCAGTGGCGGCGGCCTGGGTGAGGGCATTGACGCCGGCCAGGTCGCCAACCAGCCAGGCCAGCGCCACCGGCGCCATCGCCAGCAGCCAGGCCGGCTCTGCGCGCGGCGCCATGGCCGCCAGGCGGTGGCGGCGGCGCCACACCAGCCACAGCGAGATCGGCGCCACCAGGTAGGCGTGGGCAAAGGTGCCCGAGCGCGCCCAGATGGCCTCCATCGCGGCCAGGGTCGGCAGGTACAAGGCCAGCAGGGCCAGCAGCAGCAGGGCCAGCGCCGGCAGCGCGCGCCGCCAGGGCGAGCCCAGGGCCGTGAAGGAAGGCAGGACCGCGTTCATGCCGCCACCGCCGCGCCCAGGGCAGCAAGCTGGCGTTCGACCACCGCCATGTGGGTGCTCCAGTCATAGGTTTGCAGCACGCGCCGGCGGCCGGCCGCACCGATGGCGGCAGCGCGCTCGGGCGCGGCCAGCAGTTGTTCGAGGATGCGCACGTAGTCGTCGGCCGCTTCGGCGGCCAGCACCTCGGCGCCCTCCTCGGCCTGCAGCGCCTGCACGCAGGCGGTGGCGGCCACCACCGGGCGCGCCATCGCCATCGCCTCGAGGATCTTGTTCTGGATGCCGCGCGCCAGCCGCAGCGGCGCCACCACCACCGCCGCATGCTGCAGGTAGGGCCGCACATCGGGCACGGTGCCGGTGACGACGACGCCCGGCCCGGCCAGCGCGCGCACGGCCGGCGCCGGGCTGCGGCCGACGATGTGCAGGCGCAGGCCCGGCCGCGCCTGGCGCAGCCGTGGCAGCACGTCCTGCGCGAACCAGTTCACGGCGTCGACATTGGGCCAGTAATCCATCGCGCCGGTGAAGACCAGCGGCGCCTCGTCCTTCTCGAAGGGCGAGGCGCGCTCGGGCGCGGGCGAGAAGTAGCGCGCGTCGACGCCGTTGTTCATGGCCTGTACGCCGCGGCCCGCGGCGGGGGCGAGGCGACGAAAGAGATCGACCTCCTTCTCGGTGGCGAAGTACGAGGCCTGTGCCTGGCGCGCCACTTCGCTTTCGCATTCGAGCAGGCGACGGCCCTCTCGGCGGTAGAGCCACGACATCGGCCAGCGGTGATTGGGCGCGTAGTCGGTCCACTTGGCCGAATCGACATCGACGAAGTCGACCAGCATGGGGATCTGCGGATGGCGCTGCGCGTACTGCGCCATCGACGACGAGAACACCACCGTGGCGGCGATGGGCTCGCGCGCCACCGTCTCGTCGACCCAGCGCGCCAGCGCGGCGCTGCGGTAGTAGTGCAGCGTCAGCGCGTCGCCACGGGCCAGGCCCGCCAGGCTGGCCAGGCGCGCTCGCAGCGGGTGCAGGCGCTCGGCGTGCAGGCTGGCGCACAGGCCTTGCAGATGCGGCAGGTGGGCCTCGTCGGCCGGGTCGTCGACGAAGGTGCCCAGGTGGACACGGTGACGGGCCAGCAGGTGCTGCAGCAGATGGAAGCTGCGCACCTTGTCGCCCTTGTTGGGCGGATAGGGCAGGCGGTGTACCAGGTAGAGCAGATCGGCCATTTCGGCCCTACCCCAGGCTTCGCACGATGTAAGGGCCCAGCCAGTTGACGACGCCCAGCGGCAGCTTCTTCCAGGTGGCGATGAGCATCCGGTACTTGGCGTTGGACGGGTTGTTCTGGGGCACGGTGTCGCGCTTGTAAAGGCGGTACTCGTAGTGCAGCGGCTGCGGCTCGAAGCCCCAGTTCTTCTTGAAGGCGTAAGGCCCGGTGCCCTGCTTGCTGCGGCCGTAGTCGAAGACCTTGAGGCCGCGGGCGCAGGCGCGCCGCATCAGCTCCCAGTACTTGAAATCGTTGGCCGCCAGGTCGCGCGCCGCCTCGTCATCACCGGCGTAGTAGGGCAGCACCTCGTCGCGGAAGTAGAAGCTGAACACCGACGACAGCGGCCGGCCGTCGGGGCCGCTGACGGTGAGCACCTCGCAGTCGGCGCCGAACTCGCGCACCAGTTCCTCGAAGTAGCGCTTGGGCATGGCCGGCGTGCCATGGCGGTGTACGTTGCTGGCGAAAAGGGCGAAGAAACGATCAACCGTGGGGTCGATCTCGGCGACGAGCCCGTTCTTGATGCCCTTGCGCACCATCGCGCGCTGCTTGCGCGGAATGGCCAGCATATTGGCCTCTTCCTCGGGCAGGATGGCCTTGCGGAAGGTGACGTAGAGATCCTGCTGCGGCCAGTCGGGGTGGTGCTGGCGATCAAGATGCCGCAGCTCCAGGTGGGGCACATCGAGCTGGCGCGCCAGGCGGTCGGCCTCGGCCTCCAGCGCGGCGGCACTGGCCTCGTCGTCGGCGGCCACGCCGCCATAGGCGGCAAAGGGCAGGCTGGTGAGCGAGCTGCCGAACAGCCAGCTCTTCACATGGGCCAGCGGCAGCACGCCGGTGATGCGGCTCGCCGAGCCCTCACCCGTGCGCGCGAGCAGGAAGTAGGGCTCGTGGCCGTAGACCTCGCGCAGGATGCGCTGCCAGCCGGCGCGGTGGAAAAAGGTGGCCTGGGGACAGGCCATCACGTAGGCATCCCACGAGGCCAGCTCGCGGGCGTCCTGGGTATTCAGACGCGAGACGGTGGGCACGGCGTTCAGCCCCCAGCGCCGTTGCGCAGGCGGGGCAGGAAGATCTGATCCATGCGTCCCCATCGGAAGTCGGCCAGCAGATGCTGCAGGCGGGCCTCCGTGCGATCGATGTTGACGTAGTGGCGAAAGCGCGTCTTGGCGTTGATGCCGGCCACGCGCGGCTGGCCGGGGTCGATTTCCCAGGGGTGGAAGTAGAAGACGGCCGCCTCGCGGTCTTCGCGGTTCACCCGCCGCAGCATCCAGCGCGACAGTGCATAGGGCAGCAGCCTGAAATAGCCGCCACCGCTGGAGGGCAGGTTGCGGCTCGCCAGCCGCAGCGTGGTGACGGGAATCTCGAGCAGGCCATTGGCCAGGCGGTAGGCGAAGCGGGGCGAGTCGGGCATGCCGTAGTGGTCGTGGCGTATCGGGTAGATGCTGGAGCTGTAGCCGTGGCCGGTGCGCGCCAGCACATCGAAGGCCCAGAGGTTGGACGAGCCGATGGAGAAGCTGGGCGCGCGATAGCCCTGGACCGCCGTGCCGCCCAGGTCTTCGAGCAGCTTCTTGGCGCGCGTCACGTCGGCGGTGAAGGCCTCGGGGCTGAGATCGCTGGCGCGCTCGTGGCCGTAGCCGTGGCTGGCCAGCTCATGGCCCTCGGCGACGATGCGGCGCACGATCTGCGGGTAGCGCTCGGCCACCCAGCCCAGCGTGAAGAAGGTGGCCTGGGTCTGGCGCTCGGCCAGCAGGTCGAGGATGCGGTTGACGTTGCGTTCGACGCGGCATTCGCGCGTCTCCCATTCGTCGCGCCGGATATAGGGCGCGAAGGCCGAGACCTGGAAATAATCCTCCACGTCGATGGTGAGTGCATTGGTGATCGCGGGAGCGAGCATCGGTAGGGCAGGAATCCAGGTTCAGGGAGCGCCAGCGCGCAGCCATTGGTAGAGATCGGCGGCAATGCGTTCGGCGGCATGGCCGTCCCACAGCTCGGGCACCCGCCCGCGCTTGCCGCGGCCGGCCAGGATCTCGGCGGCCGCCTCGCGGATCGCCTGCACATCGCGGCCGACCATGGTGTTTGTACCCTGCTCGACCGTGATCGGGCGCTCGGTGTTGTCGCGCAGCGTGAGGCAAGGCACACCGAGGGCGGTTGTCTCTTCCTGCAGGCCGCCGGAATCGGTGAGCACCATGGTGGCGCCGGCCATCAGGCCCAGCATTTCGAGATAGCCCTGGGGCGGCAGAAGCAGCATGCGCTGCGGGTCTATCAGCGCGCCGAGGCCGAAGCGCTCGATGTTGGCGCGCGTGCGCGGATGCAGCGCAAAGACCAGGGGCAGGCGCCGCGCCACCTCGCCCAGCACGCCGAGCAGACGGCCCAGGGTCTGGGCGTCGTCGACATTGGACGGCCGGTGCAGCGTGACCACGCCCCAGCCTTGCTGCAGCAGCGCCGGGTCATGGCCGCCATCGCGCAGGGTGTCGGCCACCGGCCGCGCCTGGGCGCGGTTGGACAGCAGCGAATCGATCATCACATTGCCGGCGAAGCACACGCGCGACTCGGCAATGCCTTCGCGCACCAGGTTGTCGGTGGCGCTGCGCTCGGTGGTGTAGAGGCGATCGGCCACCTGGTCGGTGAGCACGCGGTTGATTTCCTCCGGCATCTTGCGGTCGTAGCTGCGCAGGCCGGCCTCGACGTGTACCACCGGCACGTTCTTCTTCACCGCCACCAGCGTACAGGCCAAGGTCGAATTGACATCGCCCACCACCAGCACGCAGCCGGGCTTGTGCTCGTCCAGCGCCGGCTCGAAGCGCTTCATCACCTCGGCCGTCTGCACTGCATGGCTGGCCGAGCCGACCTCGAGATTGATGTCGGGCCGCGGCAGGCGCAGGTCGGCAAAGAGCTGGTCGCTCATGGCGGCGTCGTAGTGCTGCCCGGTGTGCAGCAGCAGCGCCGGCAGCGGCGGCCGGTGGGCCGCCAGCGCGCGCAGGATGGGCGCCATCTTCATGAAATTAGGTCGCGCGCCCACGACGCACATCACCGGGCCGGCACTCAACTCGCGGGTCGTCATTTGGGCTTGTCTTCGTTCTTTCGCACCGCGCTCACCAGCTTCTGCAGCATCGACAGCGTCTGCACATTGATGCGCTCCAGGCGCATCAGGCTGCGCTCGAGCCGCTGCAGCTGGTCGGTGCGCTGGTCGGCAGTGAGGCTGGTGATCTGCTTGCTGATGCCATCGGCTGTTTCGGCGTCGAGCTTGAGCTTGCCGAGGTCGACATCGAGCACGGCGCCGGCCATGCCGCCGGGCATCATGGGCTCGCCGCCCACCATGGCCGGCTGCAGCGGCGCCGGTCGTGAAGGCACCTCGTTCTCGGCCTGGAACTCGCGCACCACCTCGTTGGCATCGGCCACCGTGAGCAGCACCCGGCCGGCCAGGAACCCGGCCAGCAGCAGGCGGTCGCAGACGGCATTGATGCGGCGCGGGATGCCGCCGCTGGCCTTGAAGATGACCTCGAACACGCCGGCCTCGAAGGCCGGCTTGCCCTGGGCGCCGGCGCACTTGAGGCGGTGCTCCATGTAGCCGCGCGTCTCGTCCAGGTCGAGCGGCCCGATGTGGCAGGTGGCCGCCACGCGCTGGCGGAACTGCTCCATCTCGGGGCGCTGGAGGATCTCGCGGAACTCCGGCTGGCCGACCAGGAAGCTCTGCAGCAGGGCCTGGTTGCCGAACTGGAAGTTGCTGAGCATGCGCAGCTCTTCCACCGCTCGCGGTGTCAGGTTCTGCGCTTCGTCGACGATGAGCAGGCAGCGCTTGCCCTTGCTGGTCTGGCTGATGAGGAAGGCCTCGAGCGTGATCAGCAGCTCCGACTTGGGCACGTCCTTGACGCGAAAGCCGAAGGCGGCGCCCACCATGCGCAGCGTGTCCTCGGCGCCGAGTTGCGTGGTCACCAGGTGGCCGGTGATGACGTTGCTGCCGTTCAGGCCCTCGATCAGCGAGCGCAGCACCATGGTCTTGCCGGCGCCGATCTCGCCGGTGATGACGATGAAGCCCTCGTTGCGCGAAACGCCGTATTCGAGATAGGCCTTGGCGCGGCGATGCTGCTTGCTGGCGAAGTAGAACGCCGGGTCCGGGTTGAGCTGGAAGGGCTTGGCGGTCAGCCCGTAGAAGGATTCGTACATGTCAGTACCCCCCGCGCGACCGAAGGCGCGTTGCCAGACGCCCCGAAGGGGCCGGGGAAGGATGAAGGCGGCTGCTGTCCATGCGTCAGAACCGCAGGTTGAGCGTGCCGGTCACGCTGGTTTCGCGATACGGATCGGTCGCGCTGTTGAAGACCGCATAGCGCGCCAGCAGCGAGGCGCCGACAGTCCGCCAGGGTTGGGCCGTGAGGCCCAGGCTGACCGACTTGAGCACATTGCCCGCCAGCACATCGGTGGCCGCCGTGCTCTGGCGCGAGCCTATGAAGTTGACCGAGGTGGTGGGCGTGAGGCGGTACGACAGCGTGCCGGTGTAGCCGAACAGGCGCGTGCTGCCCGTGTCCGGATTGCCGCCCAGCGTATCGAGCACGCGCGTGCGCGACGCGAAACCCTGGACATTGAAGCTCGCCCGCAGGCCGGTCCAGGTGAAGGACAGATCCTGCCGCCGCTGCAGGCTGACCGCCGAGTTGAGCAGGCCGCCCTGCACGATCTCGTTGCGGTCGCGGCTCAGCAGGCGCAGGGCGTCGAGCACCGCCTGGTCGCGCAGCACGGGGTCGGGCTGGGTCGGCCCGAACTGCGCATACAGCTGCTGGTAGAGCGTGACGGGCTGGCCGACGCCGCGCGGACCGCTGCCGCCAGTGCTGTCGCGCGTGTCGCTGTAGGCGAAGGACGAGCGCGCCATGCGGTGCTCGAAGGCGTAGACGTGCGAGCGGCCGAAATAGCGCCGGTCCGACTGCAGGCGCAGGCTGGTGCGCTCGGTCGGCGTCCAGCGTGCGCCCAGGCCCCAGTTGCCGTAGCGCTGGCTGTCCTGGGCCAGCACATCGGTAGCTTCCTGGCCGCCGCTGAGATTGAGCTGCAGGTCGGGGTCGGGCCGGTAGTTCAGCGTCAGGTTGGCGCGCTCGTTGGCGGTGGCGCGGCCGGTCTTGTAGTCGACGTTCTGCTGCGTCAGCGCCAGCGCCCAGCCCAGGCGGCCCTGGGTGGCCGAGGCGAGCGACACCGAACCGCCCAGCGTGGTGGCATCGTTTTCCGACGAACCCTTGGTCTCGTTGACGCTGGCGTCCAGGCGCACTTCGTAGTTGACCGACGGACCCAGCATGCCGCGTACATACGGCGAGAGGCTGGCCGTGCCGACCTCGGCGCGGTTGGCATTGGCACGCGCGCTGTCGGCCAGGGTCTGCTGGCCGTGGGCCGAGATCGATTGCTGC
The DNA here is from genome assembly GCF_904426505.1 of Rubrivivax sp. A210. GTDB lineage: Bacteria > Pseudomonadota > Gammaproteobacteria > Burkholderiales > Burkholderiaceae_C > Rubrivivax. The sequence continues at coordinate 104,869 of NZ_CAJGBN010000072.1, read as the reverse complement.
GAGATGGTGGAGCGCGCATCGATGAAGAGCCAGCGCTCGATGGCCTCGGCGGTGAAGGTGGCGGCCAGGCTGTTCTGGATTTCACGCGCCTCGTCGCTGCCCGAGCGGAACAGCGCGTTGAGGGTGTAGTTCAGCGAGCCCTGGACACGGCCGCTGCGGCTGTTGAGCGTGAAGCCCGGGCTCAGCCGGGTGGTGAGCTCGGTGCCGTTCTGGCGCGGGCTGTTGCGCGTCTCGGTGAAGATGCCCGAGGCCGCGAACTGCGGCGTGAGCGCAAGGGTGCGCGCGGCCTCCTGGGCCCGGGCCGACGCGCCGGCCAGGCAGGCCAGCGCCGCGCCGAGGGCAAGGGCGCGGACACGAACGTTGCGGGACGGGGGCATGGCGCGCACGGGCGGCTAGGGGCGCGTAGGCTCGGCGCCCGGCGCGGGCGCGTCCTGGCCTTCGCCATAGCCATAACCGTAGCCATAGCCATAACCGTAGCCATGGCCGCCATAGGCGCCCTGGGCACCGCTGCGCGCCTTGTTGAGCACCATCAGCTTGAGCGGGCAGCTCTCGATGGTGGCCAGCGCCTGCTGCACGGTGGCCTGCAGCGTGCTGCCGGCGTGTACCACGACGACGATCTGGCCCATGTGGCCGGCCAGCACGCGCGACTCGGTGGTCAGCAGCAGCGGCGGCGAATCGAAGAGGATGATGCGGTCAGGGTAGCGCGTGGCCATGTCATCGAGCAGGGCCTGCATCGAGGCACTGGCCAGCAGCTCGGTCGCCTTGGGGTGGGGCGAACCGCTGGGCAGGATGGTGAGCTTGTCGATGTTGGTGCGCAGCAGCACGTCGGCCATCTCGGCCTTGCCCTCGAGCAGGTCGAGCAGGCCCGGCGCCGGTGGCAGGCCCAGCACGCGCAGCACCGAAGGCCGCGCCACGTCGGCGTCGACCAGCATCACGGTGTGGTCGAGCTCGGCGGCGATGCTCATCGCCAGGTTGATCGAGGTGAAGCTCTTGCCCTCGCCGGCCACCGCGCTGGTGACCATGATCAGGTTGCCGTGGGTCACGGCCGCCGCGCCCTTGGCGATGGCGTTGGCGATCAGCGGCCTCTTGAGCACGCGGTACTGGTCGGCCAGGTGCGAGCGCGGCGAGGCCGGCGTCACGATGCCGGCCTTGTTCAGCGTCTCGAGGTCGATCTCGACACGCTTGGACGAGGCCGCCATGGCATCCAGCGGCAGATCCACCTCGAACGCGGCCTCGGCGGCCACGACCGCGGCCTGCTGCTGCGGCGGCGGAGGCGGTGCGGCATGGACATGGGGCGCGGCGGGTGCGGGCGGAGCCGGCGGCTGGCCGAAGGGCTGCGGTTCGTCGAACTCGGGCAGCACCACACCGGCCTGGCGCAGCTGCTCGAGCCGCTGCGCCGCCTGTTCGATCAAGCTGGTCATCGCTTCATACCACCGCGTAGCGCCCCATCAGGGACATGAGGATCAGGCCGGCCGCGAAAAGCCCGATCAGGCTGCCGGAGGCAGAGACGAAACGGATCAGGCGCATGCGCTCGAGGCGGCGGTCGGCGTCGCTCATCACCAGCGTCACCACGCCCAGCAGCGGCAGGCCGGTCTTGGTGCGCAACTCGTTGGCGTCGCTGAAGGTCGGCCGCAGCTGGCTGCCGGCAAAGGCCGCGGCGGCGCCGACGCCGAGCGCGGCGAGCAGGACCACGGGCACCAGCAGCAGCCGGTTGGGCGACACCGGCCGCGGCGAGACACGCGGCGGATCGATGAGGCGGAACTCGGCCATGCCGGAGGCCACATCGAGCTCGCCCGACATCACCGCCGACTGGCGCCGCGCCACCAGGTCTTCGTAGTTCTTCTTGGTGATGGCGTAGTCGCGGTTGAGCTGGGCCGCCTCGGCCTCGATCTGCGGTGCGTTCTTGAGCGAGGCGCGCGCCTGCGTCAGGCGGCCCGAGTACTCGGACACGCGCGCCCTGAGCGCGGCCACCGTCACCTCGGAGCTGGCCAGCATGCGGTTGAGTTCCTGCGCCGCCAGGCTGCCGCCGCCAGTGGCGCCGCCCCCGGCCGGACTGACACTGGCGGTGGCCATCGCGGCCTTGCGCAGCTCGATCATCTCCTTGCGCTTCTGCTCCTCGAGATCCTTGAGCAGCTTGCGGCCCGATTGGACGTCGGGGTGCTGCTCGGTGTAGCGCTGCAGCAGGGCGTCGAGATTGCGCTTGAGGGCGTCGATGCGGCCGTCGATTTCGGGCGTGGAAACCGAGATCGCCGATTCCTGCAGCAGGCTCTGGGTGGCGGTGCTCCCCGCCTGCGAGCGCTCGGCCTGCAACTGCTGTTTGGCGGCGTCACGCGAGTTCTCGGCCTCGCGCAACTGCAGCCGCGCGGCCTCGAGCTGGCCGTTGATCTCGGCCAGGCGCGAGGCGGCGTCCTTGCCGTCGGCGCTTTGCATCTCGGCATTGCGCAGGCGGAACTCCTTGAGCCGGCCTTCGGCCTCCTGCAGCTTGGTCTCGAAGCTCTTGATCTGCTCGCCCAGGAAAGTCTTGGCCGAATCGGTGTCCTTGCGGCTGGCGCCCAGGCCCGACTCGACGAAGATCGACACCAGCGACTGGATCACGCGCTTGGCCTTCTCCTGGTCGGCGTCGCGGTAGGCCAGCGAGTACAGGTTGATGCCGCCGGTGGTGCGGATCTCGATCGCCTTGATCAGCTTGTCGACCAGGATGTCCTGTTCGCCGCGGCCCTCGCTCTTGAGGTCGAGGTCGGCCATGCGGATCAGCTTCTCGATGTTGGGCCGGCTGATCAGCGTGCGGCTGAGCATGCCGATCTGCTGCTCGACATTGGGCTGCACCGCCAGGCCCGACATCAGCGGCTTGAGGATGGAGTCGGTGTCGACGAAGATGCGCGCCGAGGCCTCGTACTGATCGGGTATGCGGAAGACGACGATCACGCCGATCAGTGCCACCACCCAGGCGGTGACGAGCCCGTGCCAGCGGAACTTCCACATGCCGCTGACGACGGCCAGTATCTGCTTGACGATCTCTTCCATGGGCAGGGTAATCGGTTTCCGCTGGAGGGATTGAAGGCGCCGGGCCTCAGAACAGGCTTTGCGGAATGACGATGATGTCGCCCGGACGCATCTCGACGTTGGCCGAGACGTCGCCGCGCTTGAGCAGGTCGCGCAGGCGCACCGAATACTGCTTGTTGCCCTCGGACGTGCGCAGGATGGTGGCGCCGTTGCCGTTGGCGAAATCGGTCAGGCCGCCGACGGCAATCATCACGTCGAGCAGCGTCATCTTCTGCTTGAAAGGCAGGAACTGCGGCTTGGCGGCCTCGCCGACGACGCGGATCTGCTCGCTGTAAGGGCCGACGAAGCTGGTCACGATGACCGTGACGATGGGGTCGCGCACATAGGTGGCCAGCTTCTTCTCGACGTCGCGCGCCACCTCGACCGAGGTCTTGCCCTGCACCACCAGTTCGTCGACCAGCGGTGCCGAGATCTTGCCGTCGGGTCGCACCGGCACCGCCATCGACAGGTCCGGGTTGCGCCAGACCGTGATGTTGAGGTTGTCGCCGGCGCCGATCACGTAGCTGTAGTCCGCCGAGGCGGCGGAAGCGGGGGCCGGCGGCAGGCCGGCGGTGCCCACGGCACAGCCGGCGAACAAGCTGGCCAGCACCAAGAGCACGCCGGCGCCGAGGCGGCCGATCAGGGTTGAGCGGTTGCTTGTCAATTCAGACTCCTGTGATCAAAAGACGAAAGCGGCGACCCCGGCCGGGAGAAGACGCGCCCGGACGTGCAAAGGCCCCGCCACAGGCGTTTGCAGTGCCGGGTCCACAGCGAATGATGATGGCACAGGTTGTTGACGCCGCCATCCGGGGCAGCTTGACTCGCGGCGGGCTGCGCCCATTTTTTAACGGGCACCGCCGGCACCATTGCACGGAGGCGGGCAGTGCCGGCCTCCGGTCGGATTGGAAGGCAGTTCCGGGCCCGGCGTCCTCGGCGGCAGCATGTTCCCGATCCCCAGCCTTGGGGGGCGGGCCGCCGGATGCGGCCCAGCCATTCGGTGATACTCGGGTGCCGCCCGCCCCAGGGTTCCGGCCGTGGCATTCTTGTGACAAGGCAAGGGTGCTGAAATTGCCACCTGAAAGCCGCATGGACATGCCGACACCGAACTTCCTGCACCGGAGCCGACTTGCGGGCGCGCTGATGGGCGCCGTACTGGCACTGGCGGCCTGCCAGGCGAATTCGCCGCAGGCGCTGATCTCCTCTGGCAAGGAGTTTGCCGCCAAGAAAGAGCACGCTGCGGCCATCATCAAGTTCAAGTCGGCGTTGCAATCCAATCCGGGCAACGTCGAAGCGCGGATGCTGCTGGGCGAATCGCTGCTGGAGGTGGGCGAGATCGAGGCGTCCATCTCCGAGTTCGGCAAGGCGCTTGCCGAGAACGCGCCCAAGGCCACGGTCTTGCCCTCGCTGACGCGGGCGCTGGTGCTTTCCGGTGACCACAAGCGGCTGGTCTCCAGCTACGGCGATGTAAAGCTGGACGAGCCTGCGGCCCAGGCGGCCCTCAAGGCCAACGTCGCCATGGCCTGGGGCGCGTTGGGCGACCGTCCGCGCACCGAGACGGCGATCGCCGCTTCGCTGGCGGCCGTACCCGACTACAACCCAGCTCTCATCCTGCGCGCCCGCGTGCTTGCCGGCGCCGGCAAGTTCGACGAGGCCACCGTGATCGTCGACGGGGTGCTCGCACGCGACGACAAGCGCCACGACGCATGGCTGTTCCGCGGCGAAATCCTGTCCGCGGCCAAGAACGACTTCAAGGGGGCCGAAACCTGCTACCGCAAGGCGCTGGCGGTGGAACCGGCTTATATCGCCGCCCACGCCGCGCTCATCAGCCTGCAGATGCGCCAACGCGATTTCGCTGGTGCCAAGGCATCGGCCGACGCGCTGCGCAAGGCCCAGCCTCGCCACCCCTACACGATCCTGGTCGATGCCCAGCTGGCGTTCCTGGACAAGCAATACGCCCGCTCGCGCGATCTCGTGCAATCGCTGCTGCGCGTGTTCCCCGAAAACCGCGGCGCACTGGCCCTGGGCGGCGCCGTCGAGGCCCAGCTCGGCTCCGTCTCACAGGCGGCCGCCTACCTGAACAAGGCCCTGCTGCTCGACCCCACACTCATTGGCGCGCGGCGCAACCTGGCCGAAGTGCAGGTGCGGCAGGGCCAGTACGCCAAGGCTGTCGAGACGCTCAAGCCCCTGCTCGCCGCCGAGCAGCCCTGGTCGGACGCCCTCGCGCTCGCGGGCGACGCCGAACTGCGACTGGGCCGACACGCGGTGGCCGAGCGCTACTTCACGCGCGCCGCCCAGCTCGATCCGGAAAACAACCGGCTTACCGCGGCCGCTGCGATGGCCCGCTTCAACAGCGGGGACACCAGCGCGGCCCTGGCCGATCTGCAACAGATGTCGGCCAAGTCCAAGGACACCTATGCGGACGAGCTGATCTTCACGGCGCGCATGAAGCGCCGCGAGTACGACGCCGCGCTCGCGACGCTGGACACCATGCTCGCCAAGCAGCCGGGCAAGGCCGCGCACATGGAACTCCGGGGGCGTGTACACATGGCCCGGCGCGACTTCGCCGCAGCCCGCAAATCCTTCGAGCAGGCGCTGGCGGCCGATCCGGCCATGTTCGCCGCCGTCAGCAGCCTGGCCGACATCGACATCAAGGACGGCAAGCTGGCGCAGGCCATCGCCCGGCTGCGCGCCAGCGTCAAGGCCGATCCCAGGAACTCCTATGCCCTGATGACGCTGGCCTTTTACCTGGCGCGCGACAGCCAGCCTGACGCGGCGGAGATCAAGAAGCTGTACGCCGACGCCGTCGCGGCGGCGCCTACGGCGCCCGAGCCCCGCCTGCGCCAGATCGACTACGCGATGCGGCAACGTCAGTACAAGGACGCGCTGCAGGCGGCACAGGAGGCCGCGGCGGCGATACCCTGGGACGCCAGCATCCTGGACGCTGTGGGCCAGACCCAGGTGCGCACCGGCGACATCGAGCAGGCCGCCACCACCTTCCGCAAGCTGGCCACCGCGTTGCCGGATGCACCCGAGCCCTATATGCGGCTGGCCGAGCTTTACCTGGCGGCGGGCCGCCGCGACCAAGCGGAATCCGCCACCATCAAGGCGCTCGACCTCAACCCCAACCTGGCTTCGGCGCAGGCGGCGCTGGTCGAGATCGTCGCGGGCTCCAGCGACAAGAAGGCAGCGCTGAACCGCCTTGCCAACATCACGCGCGCCAACCCCAGGCAGCCCTTGGGCTATATCCTGGAGTCGCAGTTCCACATCAAGCAAAAGGACAACGACGCCGCGGCCGCGATCTTGCGCGAGGGCCTGGCCAAGACCGAAAGCTCGGAACTGGCGGGCCGGCTCTATGGCCTGCTGATGACGACCGGCCGCGCCGCCGAGGCCGACCGCTTCGGCACTGCCTGGATGGGCAAGCACCCGAAGGACGCCGCGTTCGAGAACCTGCAGGCCAACGTCGACATTTCGCGCGGCGACGCGGCAGGCGCGGAGAAGCGGCTTCGCCGCGTGGTGGCCGCTAACCCCAACGACGTGCTCGCGCTCAACAACTTGGCCGAGGTAATGGTCAAAATCGGGAGCAAGGGCGCGAGCGAGTTCGCGCAGCGTGCTGTCGAGTTGCAGCCCGACAGCGCCCCGCTGCAGGACACCCTGGCCACCACGCTGGCGGCCGAAGGCAAGCTCGCGGCGGCGCTCGACGTGCAGCAGCGTGCTGTCGAGATGTCACCCAAGGACAACCTGCTGCGCCTGGGACTGGCCAGGATCGCGCTTCAGGCCGGCGACAAGGAACTGGCGCGCAAAGAACTGCAGTACCTGGACGGGCTGGGCGCGAAGTTCTCGGGCAACGCGGAAGTCGGCAGGCTGATGAAGCGGCTCTGAGCGGGAAGCCCGTTCAGAGCCCCCCCATGGCGGCTGGGGCCGTGACTACGTCGACGGTGGCTCAGGAGCCCAGCGAGCCCGCAAAAGGACCATCGGGACCTTGACCCGGTCCTGCAAGAGTGGCTGTAGTCACGTCGGATATCACCAATTGCGGCGTTTCCCAAGCCGGCAGTTGCTCGGGAACAGTAACCATCGGGGACTGTGGCTCATTCATAGGTTGAATTCCTCAAGATACTGGAGGTCGCCGCAAGGCATTGGGTGCGACGAGTTTGGATGCAAGGGCATGCTACACCAAGGCCGTGGCGCTGCGGCAAGTGCCGTACAGCCAGGATGGCCCGTTCGATCAGCCGCAGCCGTCGACAAACACGGCCACGGCCAGTGCGCGCATGAGATGCTCCGGCGCCACAGTCTCGTTCGGCATGAAATCGCCACCGCGCACCACGGCCTCGACTGATGCACCCAGCCGGCGGACGTCGATAAACGCGCCGACGGCCGGATGGCGCGACACGCGGTCGAACTCATCGAACAACTCGTCCGCGCCGGCCTGCAATCGCTGACGCAGATCGGCCGACTGCAAGCCTCTGCGCCTGTTCTCAAGAAGCTCACGCGGCAGCATGGCGCGCATGGATTGCCTGATCAGGCCCCGCTTCTGCCCCTGGGCCCAGAACAACTCGTCGGGCAAGCGCCAGCAAAATTCAACCAACCGCCGGTCGCGCGTGGGATCGCACAGATCCAGGCCATGCGTCCGACCAAGCTCGGCCCATTCGGAATTGCCGTTCTCCGCGCCGCCGCAGAAACTCAGCCGAAACTGCCGCACGCGAGCCGCCGACGGCGCACCCCAGGCCGGATCGTGGCCTGCCTCACGCATGGCCTCCCTGAGCCCGAGGCTGGACGCCAGGACCGGCGCCACGAGCGAATAGCTGGTCCAGGGCGGCACCGCGCCTCGATTGGCCCAAGCCTGCCTCAGCGCACGCAAGGCCGGCCGAAAAGGGGGTTTGAGCAGTCGTTCGCGGGCGGCGACGGCCCAGCCCGCACGGTCGAGACGGAGTTCGCGCTGGACCGTCGCCCACTCCATGCGCCCCAGCCGATGCCAGAGCGACCCATCGCCCGTATAAGACACGGTGCCATTTCCAGCAGATCCCACGAGCAGCGTCCGCGCACCGCCTTCCGCAGCCTGGCCGCAGAGGTCTTGCAGCCAGTACCAGTTGCTGGGCGCGAACGAGGGCACGGCGGCCATCGCCAGCCAGCGATGAATCCCTGTCACCGGGCTTACCTGATCCGAAGAACAAGGCCGTGCCTCGATGTTGCCGACGTGGCGCGCAGTGGTCAGTGCCAGCGCCCACTCATCGGCCATTTGTCCGGGGAATCCATCGCTGCCGACCTCGAAGCGCGGCGTATGCACATAGGCTTGGAGAACCCGGCCTCGGCGGGCGAGAGCCGGCGCGGCCAGCGCCGCCACCGAGCCGGAGTCCAGGCCGCCGCTGAGCATCAGGGCCACCGGGCCTGAGCTGCGGTCGACACGCAGCCGCACCGCATCGTCGTAGAGGCCAAGGAACTGCCGTTCCAGATCGGCAAGCGGCTGCCCGTGCAGCGGCCGGAGCCGCTCGGGATACCACCAGCGCCTGAGTTCGGCCGATCCCGCCTGCGCCACCAGCACATGCCCCTGGGGAACGACTTGGACACCGTCGTAGGCGGTCTGGCCGACCTGGGCCGGATCACTGAACAGGCACAGCAGGCCGGCCAGCCAGCGTGCATTGGGACGCCGCGGCACCCCATTGGCAGCCATCAGCACCGGCAGGCTGCTGGCGAACAACAGGCCACCTTGGCCCTGCCACCAATAAAGGGCGCTGTGGCCGGTGGCATCGCGCGCCAGCACCAGGCGCCGGCGCGTCGAATCCCGGAGCGCGAAGACCCAATCGCCGTTCAGGTGCTGCGGCGCGTCCAGGCCGAACTTCTCGTACAGCGCCAACACCAGTTCGGCGTCACCAGCCTCCTTGCCCGCCCCACCGGCCAGGCCCAGGCGCCGCAACACCTCGTCGCGGTTGTCAAGCGCGCCAGCCAGGGCGACGCTCAGTGGTCCCCGCCTCGCTGTGGCCACGGGACGTTCCTCGCCCGGGAACAGCGGTTGGCTGAGTGCCAGGACCGTGGCCGCATCAGGCGCGAGCTTCGCTGCCATGCAAGGCCTGCGGGGCGTGAGTGAGCCGGCACGAGCCTCCATCTGCTCAAGGCAGGATGCAGCCCATGGCGCCAACAAGTCGGAACCAGCCCCGACCAGACCGTACAGGGTCGTCATCGGACGGAGGCCCGCCCACGGCGCCTTGCCACTAGGTGGGCCATCGAAGGGCGGTCGAAAGAGGCGGGCATGGGCACAAAGGAAGCAGGCATGCCGCCGGCGCCAGATGTCCGCCGCCACGGCTGGCGCAAGGGTAGCGCAAGCGCAAGGTCCAGCAGCCACTTTCCGGCTACCTGACCCGATGTCACGGCCACAACCGGATTCCAAACGCCGGCCAACGCCCCGATGCCGCAAAAATGGAACCGCCCCAAGCGCACGCCGAGCAGGCGAGCGGATTGGGGCAGCGTGGCGGGGGCCAGCGCCCCCGCGTCAAACCGTCAAGGCTTGCGAATTCAGGCCTTCTTGGCCGAACGGCGACGCGCCGTGGCGGCCAAGCCGAACAGCGCAATGCCCACCAGCGCGGTGGAAGCCGGCTCGGGCAGGCGACCGACGACGGCGGTGGCCGTGGTGCCGACGAAGGCGCTCGCGTTGATATCGAAGCGCTGCTGAGTCTGGAAGGAGAACGGCACGGCCGGATCGCTCCAGACCACCGAGGTGGCGCCAACGCCGGTGGTGCCGGTGCTCGTCGCCGCGCAGCTGGCATTGGTCGCGATGACGAAGGTGCAACCCATGGCCGTCACCGTGCCGGAAGAACCGCCCAGAGCAAACGGCGGGAAGAAGCTGTTCAGATTGGCCGAATTCACCGCGACGCGGGTCTGCACCGTGTCCGAGGCGGTGATGGTGCCGAACGGGGCACCCGACATCGAGCCGGAACCCGACAACGTCTTCAGCACGTCGGGCGGAGCCATCACGTCCATAGCGGTGAACTCGATCACCAGACCTTGCAGGCCGGCGGCACCGTCGGTGCGGTTGACCAGGTTGTTGTTGGCCTGGGCCAGCGCGAAGTTGGCATTGGAGATGGTGATGCCGGACGTCTGCTGAACCTGGAAGTCACCGACAATGCCGTTGAAAGTCAGGGCATTCGCACCGATAGCGAACACGCCGAACTCAGCGGAGCAGCCGCCGACGCTGGTATCGCAAGTCTTCGTCACGACGCCGCCCGTGACGTCAGAAATCGTCAGGATCACATAGGCTTGGGCCGAAGAAACGGCACCAATCGTGGCAGCGGCTGCAATGGCCAGCTTAGAGAGAACTTTACGCATTTCCTTAACCCCCAAAAAATTACACATCGGATTCGGACGGCGCCGGCAAGACATGAACCCTGCCGCTGCCTGGCGGGCTTGCCATCTGAGCCCGCCCTGCCAACTCTAGAGCAATCGTTGTACCAACCCTCCGAACATCATAAAAATCAACGACTTGCAGAAATCGCGGACTTGCTTCCGGGGCGCGCTGTAAGAATATTCGACAGGAACATTCCACACCCCGCCAAGCAGCCCGCGCCAGACTTCGCCCCGGCGCCAGGCAACCAGGGCGCCACGGCCAAGAGCTTGGGCACAACACATCGCCCCGACCACGCCCGATCACCCCGTTGCTCACGCCGCATCGACCCCACCCAGGCCAGCACCGAGTTCCGCTCAGGTGACGCTATGTCACCATCCAATACAGTGGATGATCCCGGTATTCCTTGCGCATAACATGGTCGCTGACCGACCCGCCCACGCCGCGCGCAGTGGTTCACCATGCGTCTGGGGCGGGTGTCGCCGTTCGGGTTGCCGTGGGCCAGCGTGACATGTAGACGCGCCGGCGCACGGCCCCCCGGACTGCGGGGTGCATCGGCACCACGGGATACAGGGGCCCTACCTACAATCCCTGCCATTGATCGCCAGTCTGGAGCAGCCCCATGGATTCGAATCAACCGCGACTTGACGGCCCCGCCGGGGACGCCGGGGAGGCGGTACGCGCCAGTCGCCGCCGTTTCGTGCGCGGTGGCCTGGCGGGCGCTCCGGTACTGCTGTCGGTGGTCAGCCGACCCGTTGGCGCAGTCGGCTGTTCAGCCGCCTCGGCCTTTGCCTCGGTCAATACGAGCCGCCCGCGCAATACCTATGTCTGCGGCGGGCGCACGCCGGGCTACTGGAAGCAGCCCTGCAAGTTCTGGGACTGGCCACTGGCCAAGTACATCCCGAGCGCGACGGCCATCACCGGCTGCGGCAACCCCGACGCCAACTACACCCCACCCTACAACGCCAGTGCGACCAAGTTCGACACCATCTTTGGTGCCGCCGGCGGCTACATGAACCTGACGCTGGTCGAGGTGCTCAATCTGCCCGGCAACGACATGGGCCGCGACGCGCTGGCACGCCACATCGTCGCCGCGCTGCTCAACGCCGCCAAGGGCATCACGCCCATCACGGTACTCAGCGAGACCACGGTGAAGGCAATCTGGGCCAGTTTTGTGGCCCGCGGCTACTACGAACCCACGGCCGGCATCAAGTGGTACGCCGACTACGCCGAGCCGGCCACCCAGACCGGCGGCCTGATCGCCTGGCTCAAGACCACCATGCCCGTCTGACGCGGCCATGGGGGCCGACGCAGCGGCAGGCTGCGGCCACTGGAGCCGCGCCCGCGGCGAGGTGCTCTTGCGCATCTGGGCCGACGACGCGGTGGCCTTCCACGAGGCCAGCTGGTCCACCCATCTGCTCACCCCGGCTGCCGCGGCCGTGCTGCAGGTGGTCAGCAGCACTGCCGCGCCGCTGGCGGCCCCCGCCATCTGGCGTCAGGCCTTCGGCGACGACGCCATCGGCGATGATCTGGACATGCTCGTAGAAACGCTGCAACGCCTGGCCCGCTCGGGGCTGGTCACCGCCCACCCCGCGTGAAGATTGGCGATCTCACGCCGCGCGAGTTGCGCGTGCGCCTGGCCGGCCCAGGCCTGCGCCTGCGCACCGGCCCGGCGGTGTTGTCGATTCGCTCCAGAGTGCCAGCCGTGGCCGAGGGCATGGCCCTGCACTACGCCCGCCACGACAGCCCCGACACGGCGACGCTGGCCGATTTCCATGTCAGCGTCGAGCGCCCGCGCAGCCTGCGCCGCTGGCTGCAGCCCCAGGTGGTGTTCGGCTTCGACGGCACCTCGCCTTTCACGCCCTTGCCAGGCGACCAGGGCTTCCCCATGCTCGAATGGGGCATGAACTGGTGCATCTCCACCCACTTGCACCGCTACCTGATCCTGCACGCCGCGGTACTCGAGCGCAACGGCCGCGCCCTCATCCTGCCGGCGCCGCCCGGCTCGGGCAAGAGCACGCTGTGCGCGGGCCTGGCCTGGCGCGGCTGGCGCCTGCTGTCGGACGAGCTGGCGCTGATCGACCCCGCCAGCGGCCGCGTCTCGCCCCTGCCGCGCCCGGTGAGCCTGAAGAATCGTTCGATCGAAGTCATCCGCGCCTTCGCACCCGAAGCCCGCTTCGGCCGCGTCGTGCGCGAGACCATCAAGGGCGAGGTGGCGCACTTCCAGCCGCCGGCCGAGGCGGTGGAGCGCGGCGGTGAGACGGCGCTGCCGGCCTGGGTGGTGCTTCCGCGCTACGAGGCCGGCGTGCCGACCCGCCTGACCCGCATGAGCCGGGGGCAGGCCCTGATGGCCCTGGTCGACAACGCCTTCAACTACCACGTCCACGGCGCCGCCGGCTTCCAGGCCCTGGCCGATCTCGTCGAGCACGGCGAGTCCTTCCGCTTCCACTACAGCCAGCTGGCCGAGGCGGCGCCGCTGTTCGAGCGCCTGGCCGCCGGCGAGCGCGGCATGGTCGTCGATGACGCAGGCGGCTGAATCCCTGCTCGTGCGTGCGCTGCGCGAGCCGCAGGCCACGGCCGGCTTGGCCATGCCCGAGTGGGAACTGCTGATCCGCCAGGCCCGCCACGCCGACCTGCTGGCCCGCATCGCCGTGCGCGCGCTCGCCCCCGGCATGCCGGCGCCCCCGCCCGGCGTGCGCGAGCACCTGGGCGATGTGCTGGTGCTGGCGCAGGCGCAGCGCGACGAGGTGCGGCGCGAGGTCGAGTTCCTGGCGCAGGCGCTGGCGCCGCTGGCCGTGCCGGTGACGCTGATGAAGGGCGCCGCCTACCTGATGGCCGGCAACGTGGCGGGTGCCGGGCGGCTGTTCACCGATGTCGACATCATGGTGCCCAAGGCGCGACTGCCCGAGGTCGAGGCGGCGTTGATGCAGCACGGCTGGGCCACCACCCACCACACGCCCTACGATCAGCGCTACTACCGGCTTTGGATGCACGAACTGCCGCCCATGCAGCACCTGCAGCGGCAGACCGTGGTCGACGTCCACCACGCCATCCTGCCCGAGACAGCGCGACTGCAGCCCGATGCCCAGGCCATCCTGGCTGCGGCGCAGCCGTTACCGGGAGACCCACGCGTGCAGGTGCTGGCGCCGGTCGACCGCGTGCTGCACAGCATCACCCACCTGCTCCACAATGAGGAGCTGAGCCACGGCTTGCGCGATCTTTCCGACATCGACCTGCTGCTGCGCGAGTTCGCCGCCGAGGCCGCATTCTGGCCCGAGTTGCTGGCGCGCGCCGCCCAGCTTGGCCTGCGCAGGCCGCTCTACTACGGCCTGCGCCAGGCACAGGCACTCCTGCGCACGCCAGTGCCGGCGGCGGTGACCGCGGCCATCGCCGACGCCGCGCCGCCACCGCCGCTGCGGTCGCTGATGGATGCCATCTGGCGGCGCGCGCTGGCGGCCCAGCACCCGTCCTGTGCCGAGCCCGGCACCGCGGCCGCGCTGGGGGCACTCTATCTGCACGCGCACTGGCTGCGCATGCCGCCGGCCCTGCTGCTGCGCCACCTGGCCACCAAGGCCTGGATGCAGTCCACCAACGGGGACAGAGCCGCCGAGCAGGCGGCAGATACGCCGCATCCCTGACCCCCCAGAAATCCCCCCGACACACCACCGTTTGGCGTGCAGGAATCGGCGCTTCCCCCGTCTGCGTGGCGCAGGGCACTGACGCGCGGGGCTGGCTTGCCTATGCTCCTCGGACCCCACGATCCGGACCCGCCTGCGAGCCATGAAAGCTGCCTTCGCAAGACCCGACCTGCCGACCGCCTGTGCGGACGGGAAGACCGCGCTTGCATCACCCGACATCCTCTCGCAAGACGAGAAGATGTCGGTCCACCCCCTCAAGGCGGGGGTTGTAGCGGTCGCTGGCATCTCCTTACATTGGTCCGGTCACTTGTGGCGCGGCGCGGCGGGCACGCTCCCGGCGCTCAGGGCATTGCGCCACCCCGGTACCGCACCCAACCAGACGGAAGCTCACGCAATCCTGCGCCAAGCAAAGCCGCTCTTCACCGCCCGGAATCCGGTGCCGCACCACCACCACCTACTGCATCGCACGAACCCGTCTATCACGGGCCCGGGCCGGAAGACGCCATGATCAGAATCTTCAGCCACTATGTCCACCGGGCAACCCTGGGCAGCATCTTCTTCGACGCCGCCGTCGTCTTCTTCGTCATCGTCTGCGCCCTCGTGCTGCAGGCTGGCGACAGCCTCAACGAAGCCATGCCGCTGGCCGGCACCCATGTGGTCTCGCTGGCCGCCTGCCTGTTCGTGATCAACAGCGCCTCAGGCCTTTACGAGAAGTCAGCCGCCAGTTCGTTCGGCCAGTCGTGTACGCGGGCCGTGCTGGCGCTGGTGGTGGTGCTGCCGCTGACCTGGCTGATCTTCGCCCTGCTGCCCAGCGACATCGCCAGCCGCGGCGCGGTGCAGATGTCGGCGATGGCCGGGGTTACCGCCGTGGTGATGCGCCGCGCCTACCTTTCGCACTGGGCCGCCGTGCCGCAGGCGCGTACACGCATCCTGGTCTTCGGCGCCGGCGCCGCCGCCCAGGTGGTGGGCAGCACGCTCAAGGCATCGGACCCCAACGCCCATGTCGTCGGTTACATCCCCGGCCCCAACGAGAAGGAAAGCGCCGTGGCGGCCGACGAGCTGCTGCAGCTCAGCGGTACGCTGAACGAAACCGCACGCCGACTGGACGTCGACGAAATCGTGGTCGCCCTCACCGAGCGCCGCTCGGGCAGCATGCCGCTGCGCCAGCTGCTCGACTGCAAGCTCGACGGCATCAAGGTCTACGACCTCAACACCCACTTCGAGAAGACGCTGGGCCAGATCCGCATTGACTACGTCAACGCCAGTTGGCTGATCTTCAGCGACGGCTTCAACCAGGGCGCGCTGCGCAGCTTCATCAAGCGCGTGTTCGACATCTTCTGCTCGGGCCTGCTGTTCCTGCTGGCGCTGCCCATCATGGCCGCCACCGCCGTGCTCATCAAGCTCGAGAGCCGCGGCCCCATGCTCTACAAGCAGGAGCGCGTGGGCCTCAATGGCCGCAGCTTCAAGGTCATCAAGTTCCGCAGCATGCGAACCGACGCCGAGAAAGACGGCAAGCCGCGCTGGGCGACCACCAACGACGACCGCGTCACGCGCGTCGGCCACGTCATCCGCCGCCTGCGCATCGACGAGTTGCCGCAGCTGTTCAACGTGCTCAAGGGCGAGATGAGCCTGGTTGGCCCGCGCCCCGAGAGACCCTTCTTCGTCGAGCAGCTGACGCAGGAGATCCCCTTCTTCGCGGCCCGCCACAGCGTCAAGCCGGGCGTCACCGGCTGGGCCCAGGTGCGCTACCAGTACGGCGCCACCATCGAGGATTCGCAAGAGAAGCTGCAGTACGATCTGTACTATGTGAAGAACCATACCCTCTTCCTCGACCTCGTCGTTCTGTTCGAGACCATCGGCGTGGTGCTTACCGGCAAGGGCGCACGCTGATCGCCGGCCCGGCGCCGTCTGCTCCTGCCACGGCCCGCCTTCGCGCGGGCCTTCCTCGAAGCCCTGCGCAGGCCGTGAGCGATGACTGACCGTGCCGCCGACCTGAGCATCTACGGCTACGCGCTGGCCGCGTTGGTGCATCTGGCGTTCGCCGGCTATGTGCTGGTTTCGGGGCGCTTCCGCCACCCGGGCAAGCGCATTCGCACCCTCTTCGTTGCCGCCCTGCTGGCCAGCGGCAGCTGGGCTGCGGCCACCGTGCTCGACGCCTTTTCGCGCAGCACCGGCTGGCTGCTGGCCGCCGCACTGCTCGATCTGGCCCGCTACGGCCTGTGGTTCGCCTTCCTGCTGCTGCTGGCGCTGCCGGCACGGCGGCCAGGCCCGCGCGCCGAGAGTGCCTGGCTGGCGTGGGCCGCCGCGACGCTGCCGCTGGCCGGCCTGGGCCTGCTGCTGACAAGGGCCATGGCGCAGGAAGTCGACGCGCCGCCCTCGCGCCTGATGCTGGGCGTGGCGCTGGCCCTGCCGGTGCTCGGACTGGTGCTGCTGGAGCAGTTGTTCCGCAACCTCGGCGACGATTCGCGCTGGAACGCCAAGCCGGTGTGCCTGGGCCTGGCCTGCATCTTCGCCTTCGACGTCTACCTGTACTCAGAGGCCCTGCTCTTCGGCCGCTTCGATGACGACGCGCTGGCCGTGCGCGGCGCCGTCCACCTGCTGTCCGTGCCCTTCCTCTTCGTCGCCGCCAAGCGGCGCGCTGACTGGATCGCCAAGATGCAGGTCTCGCGCACCGCGGCCTTCTACTCGGCCACGCTGCTGCTGGCCGGCCTGTACCTGCTGTTCATGTCGGCCATCGGCTACTACGTGCGCTTCTTCGGCGGCGACTGGGGCCGTGCGCTGCAGATGTCGCTGCTGGTCGCGGGCCTGGCCTTCCTGGCGGCACTGATGGTCTCGGGCTCGCTGCGGTCCTGGCTGCGCGTCTTCGTCGGCAAGCACTTCTTCAGCTACCGCTACGACTACCGCGAGGAATGGCTGCGCTTCACGGCCATGCTCTCGTCCAAGAGTTCGCCGCAGGAGGTGGGCGTGCAGGTGGTGCAGGGCCTGGCCAACATGGTCGAGTGTCCGGGCGGCAGCCTGTGGGCGCGCGGCGCCGGCGAAGACCGCTACTCGCAGGCGGCGCGCTGGAACATGCCGGCCGTGGAAGAGCATGAGGCGGCCGACTCGTCGTTCACCGTCTTCCTGCGCGACAAGGGCTGGGTCATCGACCTGGCCGAATTCCGCAATGCGCCGCGCCACTATGGCGAGCTGGCGCTGCCGACCTGGCTGCTGGGCACGCCCAACGCCTGGCTGGTGGTGCCTCTGCATGTGGGCGACGAGTTGCTCGGCTTCGTGCTGCTGGCGCGTCCGCGCACGGCGATGGAGCTCGACTGGGAGGTGCGCGACCTGCTCAAGACGGCAGGTCGGCAGGCGGCGAGCTTCCTGGCCCAGATGCAGGCCACCGAGGCCCTGCTCGAGGCGCGCAAGTTCGAGGCCTTCAACCGCATGTCGGCCTTCGTCGTACACGATCTCAAGAACATCGTCACCCAGCTCTCGCTGATGCTCAAGAATGCCCAGCGGCTGCGCGACAACCCCGAGTTCCAGGAAGACATGCTGCTGACGGTGGAGAGCTCGCTCGAGAAGATGCGCCGCCTGATGCTGCAGTTGCGCGAGGGCGCCACGCCGCCGGGCGGCAGCCGTGGCGTCGAACTGGCGCCCATCGTGCGCCGGCTGCAGGACACGGCGCGTGCTCAAGGCCGCGCGCTGGAAGCCGATACTGTCGAGAGGCTGTCGACGCGCGGCCACGACGACCGCCTCGAGCGCGTGCTGGGCCACCTGGTGCAGAACGCCTTCGACGCCACGCCGGCCACGGGCCGCGTGTGGCTGTCGGTGCAGCGCTACAGCGGCCAGGTCAAGGTCGAGGTGGGCGACACCGGCGCCGGCATGAGCGAGGAGTTCGTCCAGAAGCGCCTGTTCCGCCCCTTCAACACCACCAAGCACAGCGGCATGGGCATCGGCACTTACGAAAGCTTCCAGTACATCCGCGAACTCGGCGGCAGCATCAGCGTGGCCAGCCAGCCCGGCCAGGGCACGGTGGTGACCGTGCTGATGCCGCTGTTCGAAGCCCAGCACGGCTCGGACCTGCTGCGCGCCGAAGCCGGGTCCACCCGCTGACCACCACCAGAGCTATCCCACCCTGTGAGCACCCTGTGAGCAACCACGGCGCTACCCCCCTGCTGATCGTCGAGGACGATCTCGCGCTGCAAAAGCAGATCAAGTGGTCGCTCGACCGCTTCGAGTCGGTGACCGCGAGCGACCGCGAAAGCGCGCTGCTGCAGTTCCGTCGCCACCAGCCTGCGGTAGTGACGATGGACCTGGGCCTGCCGCCCGACCCCGATTCGGTGTCCGAAGGTTTCCGCCTGCTCGAACAGATGCTGGACATCGACCCCGGCGCCAAGGTCATCGTGCTCACCGGCCAGAACGACCAGGCCAATGCACTGCGCGCGGTGGCGCTGGGCGCCTATGACTTCCTGGCCAAGCCCTTCGACCCCGAGGTGCTGGGCCTGACGATAGACCGCGCCTGGCGCCTGGCCGAACTGCAGGCCGAGAACCGCCGCCTGCAGGCGCTGCGCCAGCCCGACGCGATGGCCGGGCTGATCACGCGCGACCCCGAGATGCTCCGCATCTCGCGCACCATCGAGCGCATCGCCAGCAGCGACGCCACCGCGCTGCTGCTGGGCGAGAGCGGCACCGGCAAGGAGGTGCTGGCGCAGGGAGTTCACGCGGCCTCCAAGCGCGCCGGCCGCTTCGTCGCCATCAATTGCGCCGCCATCCCCGAGAACCTGCTCGAAAGCGAGCTCTTCGGCTATGAGAAGGGTGCCTTCACCGGCGCTGCCAAGACCACGCCGGGCAAGATCGAGACCGCCCACAACGGCACGCTGATGCTCGACGAGATCGGCGATCTGCCGCATTCGCTGCAGGCCAAGCTGCTGCGCTTTCTGCAGGAGCGCACGATCGAGCGCCTGGGCGGCCGCCAGGAGATCCCGGTCGACGTGCGCGTGGTCTGCGCCACCCACCAGGACCTGAAGAATCTGATCAAGGAAGGCCGCTTCCGCGAAGACCTGTACTACCGCCTGGCCGAGATCGTCATCAACATTCCGCCGCTGCGCAGCCGCAGCGGCGACGCCGTGCTGCTGGCCCACGCCTTTCTGCGCCGCTTCGCGCAGGACCAGCGCCGCAGCGGCCTGAACTTCAGCGAGGACGCGATCCGCGCCATCGAGCTTCACCCCTGGCCGGGCAATGTGCGCGAGCTGCTCAATGCGATGAAGCGCGCCACCATCATGGCCGACGGCGACCGCCTCACCTGCGAAGACCTGGGCCTGCCGTCGCCGCCTGCCGATGCCGACGGCAGCCGCGCCGTCGAGCAGACCGATCTCGACCTGCGCACGGTGCGCGAGGCGGCCGAGCGCGGCGCCATCGTCACCGCGCTGGCCCGCGCCAACGGCAACATCGTGCGCGCCTCCGAGATCCTGGGCGTCAGCCGCCCCACGCTTTACGATCTGATGAAGCGGCTGGCCATCAAGTAAGCCGGCGGCAGCACCCGCCGCAGCCCAGCGCAGCCCGCCCGGCCTTCGAGTCCGAACCGAGAGAACCACGCCGATGAACCGCATTCTTGCCGCCGCCTGCCTGTCCGTCGCCGCCCTCAGCCTGGTCGGCTGCGGGGGCGAGAGCGAGAAGGATCTGATCGCCAGCGCCAAAACCGCGCTCGAGAAGAAGGACGCCAAGGCGGCGCTGATCCAGCTCAAGAACGCGATCCAGAAGAACCCGCGCTCGGGCGATGCGCGCTTCCTGCTCGGCAAGACCCTGCTCGAATCCGGCGACCCGGTGGCCGCGGCGGTCGAGCTGCGCAAGGCGCAGGAATTGCAGATCAGTGACGAGCAGGTGCTGCCCGAACTGGCGCGCGCCATGCTGCTGCTGGGCGAGGAGGCCAAGATCATCGTCCAGTACGCGCCTATGCGGCTCAAGGACGACGGCGCCACCGCCGACCTGCAGACCTCGGTGGCGGTAGCCTATGCGGTGCAGGGCGACCCGGCCAAGGCGCGTGAGGCCATTGACGCGGCGCTGAAGGCGCGCGCCACCCATGCACCCGCCATCATCGTGCAGGCACGGCTGAAGGCGGGCGAGGCCGATTTCGACGGCGCCCTGGCCCTGCTCGAGTCCGTGCTGGCCAAGGAGCCGACCAACGAGCGCGCCGGCGTGCTCAAGGGCGAGATCCTCTTCGGCGGCAAGAAGGACGTGGCGGCCGCACTCGAGGCCTACCGCAAGGTACTGGGCGTCAACCCCAAGTCGATGGCCGCCCACTCGGCCGTCGTGACACTGTTGTACGCCCAGAAGAAGGACGGCGAGGCCAAGGCGCAGATCGCCGAGATGAAGAAGGTTGCGCCCAACCACCCCGAGACGCTGTTCTTCGAGGCCCAGGTGGCCTTCAGCGAGAAGAACTACAAGCTCACGCGCGAGATCACCGAACGCATGCTCAAGGCCATGCCCGACAACGTGCGCGTGCTCGAACTCGCCGGCGCGGCCGAGTTCGCGCAGCGCCAGTACGCGCAGGCCGAAACCCTGCTGGGCAAGGCGCTCAAGGGCGCACCGGGCCTGCTGCGTGCCCGCCACATGCTGGCCCAGACCTATCTGCGCAGCAACCAGCCCAACAAGGCGGTCGACGTGCTGCAGCCGGTGCTCGATGGCAAGCAGGTCGACGGCGCCACGCTCGCGCTGGCCGGCGAGGCCTGGATGCAGATGGGCGACACCAAGAAGGCCGAGGCCGCCTTCCAGGCCGGCGCCAAGGCTGCCCCCGACGATCCGCGCGTGCGCACCTCGGCCGCGCTGTCGCAGCTGGCGCGCGGCGACACCGGCGCCATCGCCGAGTTGGAGAACATTGCCGCCAGCGACAAGGGCCTGCGCGCCGACCTGGCACTGATCAGCGCGCGGCTGTCGCAGAAGGACGTGGCCGGTGCGCTCAAGGCCATCGACGCCCTCGAACGCAAGGTGCCCGAGCAGCCGCTGGCGCCCAATCTGCGCGGCCGCGTGCTGCTGCTCAAGGGTGATGTCGCGGGGGCCGCCAAGTCCTTCGAGGCCGCGCTGGCCAAGGACGCCCATTTCTTCCCCGCCATCGCCAGCCTGGCGGCGATGGACCTCAGCGCCAGCAAGCCCGAGGCGGCGCGCAAGCGCTTCGAGGATCTGCTCAAGGTCCAGCCCAGGAACTTCCAGGCCCTGCTGGCGCTGGCCGAGTTGAGCGCGCGCAGCGGCGGCACACCGGCCGACGTGCTCAAGCTCACGCGCGACGCCGTCAAGGCCAGCCCGGCCGAGCCCACGCCCCATCTGGTGCTGGTCAATCAGCTGCTGGCCGCGGGCGAGGCCAAGGACGCACTGGCCGCAGCCCAGGCCGCCACTGCCGCGCTGCCCAATGACCTGGGCGTGATGGAGGTAATGGGGCGGGCCCAGATGGCGGCCGGCGAAGGCAACCAGGCCGTCGCCACCTTCAAGAAACTGGCCGCGCTGCAGCCCAGCAATGCCCAGAACCAGGTGCTGCTGGCCGAGGCTCACATGGCCGCCAAGGACAGCGACAACGCGGCGCGGGCGCTGCGTCGGGCGCTCGAGATCAAGCCCGACCTGCAACAGGCCCAGCGCGGCCTGGTGGCGCTGGCGGTGATGGACAAGCGCCCGCAGGACGGCCTCAACCTCGCACGCGAGATGCAGAAGAAGGATCCCAAGGCCGCCACCGGCTTTGCGTTGGAAGGCGACGTCGAAGCCAGCCGCCGCAACTGGGAGCCGGCGGTGGCCGCCTACCGCGCCGCGCTGCAGCGCGCCGCCAACACCGACAACGCCGTGCGCCTGCACAGCACCCTCAGGCAGGCCGGCAGGAACGCCGACGCCGACAAGGTGGCTGCCGACTGGCTCAAGGCCAGCCCCAAGGACGGCGCCTTCCTGTTCTACATGGGCGATGTGCAGATGGCGGCCAACGATGCCGCCGGCGCCGAGGCGCGCTACCGCGCCGTGCTCGATCTGCAGCCCAACAACGCGCTGGCGCTCAACAACGTGGCCTGGCTGCTGGTCAAGCAGGGCAAGCCGGGCGGCCTGGCGATGGCCGAGAAGGCCAACAAGCTCTTCCCCGAGCGCGGCCCGCTGCTCGACACCCTGGCTGCGGCGCAGGCCTCCGAGAACCAGTTGCCCCAGGCCATCGAGACCCAGCTGCGTGCCATTGCGCGCACGCCCGGCGATCCCTCGTTCAAGCTCAACCTAGCGCGCTACTACGCCAAGGCCGGCGACAAGGCCAAGGCACGCGCCGAGCTCGACGCCCTGGCCAAGCTGGGCGACAAGTTCGGCCAGCAGGCCGAGGTGAGCAAGCTGCTGCAGTCGCTGTAGGCGCGGCGCCGGCCATGAACCGCCGCCTGAGCCTGGCCCTGGCGGCCGGCGCCACCGCTCTGCTGCTGGCGGGCCTGCCCGCCCGCGCCGAAGACCTGGTGGCGGTGATCAAGGCGGCGCGGCCCTCGGTGCTGCCGGTGGGCACCTACAACGCCACCGACGCGCCGCGCTTCGGCTTTCGCGGCACCGGCTTCGTGGTCGGCGCCGGCAACTGGCTGGTCACCAATTTCCATGTGCTGCCCCCGGCCGCCGAAGTCGAAAGCAGCCAGTCGCTGATGGTGATGGCCTCGCGCGAGGCCGGCGCGGGCCAGTTGCGACGCGCCCGCCTGATCGCCGCCGACCGCGTGCGCGACCTCGTGCTGCTCGAGCTGGAAGGCCCGCCGCTGCCGGCGCTGGCGCTGGACGAGGCCGGCGCCGTGCGCGAAGGCCAGGCGGTGGCGCTGATGGGCTTTCCCATCGGCGGCGTGCTCGGCTTCGCGGCCGTCACCCACCGCGGCATCGTCGCCTCGATCACGACGGCCGCGCTGCCGGCGCCCAGCGCGCAGCAACTCGACGCACGCGCCGTGAGCCGGTTGCGCGAGGGCAATTTCGAGGTGCTGCAGCTCGACGCCACGGCCTACCCGGGCAACAGCGGCGGCCCGCTGCTCGACGCCAGCAGCGGCCGCGTCGTCGGCATCGTCAACCAGGTGCTGGTCAAGGGCAGCCGCGAGAGCGCCCTCACCCACCCCACCGGCATCACCTATGCGATACCGGTGCGCTACCTGCACGAGCTGCTGGCCGAGGCGGCAAGAAACCGCAAGTAGCCCAGGCGCGCGACCCGCGCGCCGCCGGCCTAGACCTTGTAGTAGCCGCGGTACCAGTCGACGAAGCGCGCCACACCGCTGCGGATGTCGGTGGCCGGCGTGAAGCCGACCCAGTCGCGCAGCGCGTCGACATCGGCAAAGGTGGCCGGCACGTCGCCATCCTGCAGCGGCAGCAGGTTCTTCTGCGCCTTGCGGCCGACGGCGTCCTCGATGCAGGCGATGTAGTCGAGCAGCTGCACCGGGTTGTGGTTGCCGATGTTGAAGACGCGGTAGGGCGCGTTGCTGGTGCCGGGATCGGGCGTGTCGGAGACATAGGCCGGATCGGGCTCGGCCTTGCGGTCCATCACGCGGATCACCCCCTCGACGATGTCGTCGACGAAGGTGAAGTCGCGCCGCATCTGGCCGTGGTTGAAGACGTCGATGGGCCGCCCTTCGAGGATGGCCTTGGTGAAGAGGAAGAGCGCCATGTCCGGCCGCCCCCAGGGCCCGTAGACGGTGAAGAAGCGCAGGCCCGTGGTGGGCAGGCCGAAGAGATGGCTGTAGGTGTGCGCCATCAGCTCGTTGGCCTTCTTGGTGGCCGCGTACATGCTTACCGGGTGGTCGACGCTGTCGTGCTCGGAGAACGGCATCTTCGTGTTGCCGCCGTAGACGCTGGAGCTGGACGCATAGACGAGGTGCTGCACGCCGCTGTGCCGGCAGCCCTCGAGGATGTTCATGAAGCCGACGATGTTGCTGTCGATGTAGGCGTGCGGGTTCTGCAGCGAATAGCGCACGCCAGCCTGGGCCGCGAGGTGGATGACGCGGTCGAAGCGTTCGGCGGCAAAGAGCGCTTCGATGCCGGCGCGGTCGGCGACATCCAGCTTGACGAAGCGAAAGCCCGGGTGAGGCGTCAGGCGCGCCAGGCGGTCGAGCTTGAGCTGGACCTCGTAGTAGTCGTTGAGGTTGTCCAGGCCGACGACTTCGTCACCGCGCGCCAGCAGGCGCAGCGTGGTCGTCATGCCGATGAAGCCGGCGGCGCCGGTGAGCAGGATTTTCATGGGTGGGCTTGGGCTTGGCGCGGCTCGGTGGACTGCAGGAAGCAGGCCGGAATGGGGCGCGCCGAATTCTGGCATGCGGGCGCGGAGGCCCGCGGTGGCGCCGCGGGCCACCCGCCCAGGAGTTCACGGCGCCTGCCTCAGGCTGGCGCTCGCGCCGCCAGCACCGTGCCGTGGCAGGAGCCGAAGCCAATGCGGCGCGCGCCCGCGCGCTGGCAGACGCCGCGCAGCACGACGGTGTCGCCGTCCTCCAGGAACAGGCGCTGCTCGCCGCCGGCCAGCGTGATCGCCTTGCGGCCGCCTTCGCTCAGCTCGAGCAGCGAACCGCCCTGCCCCGGTGCCGGCCCCGAGAGCGTGCCCGTGCCCAGCAGATCGCCGCTGCGCAGGTTGCAGCCGCCCACGGTGTGGTGGGTCACCAGCTGGCCCAGCGTCCAGTAGGCATCGGCCGCGTTGCTGTGCATCAGGCGCTGCGGCGCCTGGCGTGCCTGGCGCATGGCGGCCGTCTGCAGCCAGGCGCCGAGGCCGATGTCGAAGGCGCCTGCGGCGCGGTTGGCCGGGCTGTCCAGATAGGGCAGCGGCTGGGGGTCGCCGGCGGGCCGCACGAAAGGCCGGCGAAAGGGCGCCAGCGCGTCGAGCGTGACGACCCAGGGCGAGAGGCTGGTGCCGAAATTCTTGGACAGGAAAGGCCCCAGCGGCTGGTACTCCCAAGCCTGGATGTCGCGGGCGCTCCAGTCGTTGAGCAGCACGAGGCCGAACACGCGGTCCTCGGCCTTGGCCATGGGCACCGCCTCGCCCAGCGCATTGCCGCCGGCCACCAGCGCGCCCAGCTCCAGCTCGAAATCCAGCCGCCGGCTCGCGGCCAGCTCGGGCGGCGCCGCATCGGACGGCCTGATCTGGCCCAGCGGCCTCTGCACGGGCGTGCCGCTGACCACGACGGACGAGGCGCGGCCGTGGTAGCCCACCGGCACCCATTTGTAATTGGGCAGCAGTGGCTGGTCGGGGCGGAACAACCGCCCCACGGCGCTGGCATGGTGCAGGCCGCTGTAGAAATCGGTGTACTCGCCTACCGTGCAGGGCAGGGCCATCGCCGCCCCAGCGCGGGGCAGCAGGCAGGATTCGAGAAAAGGCCCCTGGTCGCTGCCGGCGGCCAGCGCATGGGAGAGCGCGGCGCGCACCGCCTTCCAGGCCCGCGGGCCGAGATCCATGAAGGCGATCAGGTCGCCCTCGGCCAAGGGCGCCAGCAGCGCATCAATGCCCTCGCCCCAGGGGCTGAGCTCGCGGGCCAGGCGCAGGTCCAGCACCTGGTCGCCAATGGCCACGCCCATGCGCAGCGGCTCTTCGGTGCCGACACGGCGAAAGCGCCCATAGGGCAGGTTCTGGATGGTGAAATCGGCGCCGGGCGCGTTGGCCGATTCGACCCAGCTCTGCAGCGCCGGGTCGTGGGTGGCGTCCAGCGCCGTCATGCCGGCACGGGCCCGGCGGCGGCCGGCCCCACGCCGGCACGCGCAGCACGCAGCGCCTGGCGCAGCACGCCAAGGTCGCCTATGTGGTTGGCCAGCAGCAGGATCAGGCGGGCGTTGACCAGCCGGCTCTCGGCGTCGCCGAGGTCGCGGTGAGCCTCCATCAGGATTTCGTAGAAATCGTCGCCGGGCGTGTAGGCCTGGCGCGGCACCTCGCCGGGCGTGCCGAAATGGGGCTGGGTGATCAGGTCACTCATGGCAGGTCACTCATCGCGCTACATCTCAGACTTGGGCGGTGGCGCGCGCCAGCGCGGCGTTCACCTCGGGCAGGCTCAGGTGGTGCCAGCGCGCGGCCACATGCTGGTCGGGGCGCAGCAGGTAGACGCTGCCGGGGCGGGCGCCGTAGCGGCGCGCCACCAGTTGGCGGTGGTCGAGCAGCACGGTGCAGCCGGCCGGCGGCTCGCCCGCGGCGTCACGGCTGACGATGAGCAGGGTGTGAACTGCCAGCGGCGCCCCTGCCAGCGCACGGATGGCGGCCTGGGCCGCGGCGTCTAGCGCCGTGGTGGGCGCGAAAAGCATCATCACGAAGCGCCCGCCGGCATGCTGCAGCAACCAGCCGTCCTGGCCCTGATGGCGCAGCGGCGCGTCTTCCATCGCCGAGCCCGGTGCCATGCGGCATTCGAAGACGGCCCGGTCGGGCGTGTTCAATGGCGAACGGCCGAGCTGGGCCGGCACCGAAAGGCGGCCGGAGTTGACCAGCAGGCGGGCGAAGGGGTGTTCGCGCGCCAGCGTCAGCACGGCGTCGCGGAAGTCCTTGGCCACCTGGCTCCTGGGGGTGATGAAGTCGGTCGAGCGTGTCGACTCGAGGATGTTCTCGTCGGCCGCGGCGATGCGCTCGTCGCTGTAGCTGTCGAGCAAGGCCTCGCTCGCGTGCCCCTGCAGCACCAGCGCGAGCTTCCAGCCCAGGTTGTCGGCGTCCTGGACGCCGGAGTTGGCGCCGCGGGCACCGAAGGGCGAGACCTGGTGGGCCGCATCGCCGGCGAAGAGCACGCGGCCGTGGCGCAGGCGCTGCAGGCGCCGGCACTGGAAGGTGTAGACGCTGACCCATTCGAGATCGAACTCGGCGTCGGGCCCCAGCATCGCATGCAGGCGCGGAATCACCCGCTCGGGCCGGGCTTCCAGTTCGGGGTCGGCGCCCCAGCCGAGCTGGAAATCGATGCGCCAGACGTTGTCGGCCTCGCGGTGCAGCAGCACGCTGCTGCTGGCCGGCGCGCCGGTGCCGGCCTGGGCGCCGGCGCCGGGGTGGAAGGGCGGCTCGAACCAGAACCAGCGCTCGGCCGAGTTGCCGGCGAACATGGGCTGCTTGAGCACCACATCGACGATGAGAAAGCGGTCGCGGAAGACCTTGCCCTCGACCTCCAGGCCCAGCATGGTGCGCACCGGGCTGCGCGCGCCGTCGGCCACCACCAGCCAGTCGGCCTGCAGCGCATAGCGGCCGTCGGCGGTCTGCACCTCGACGCGCACGCCGTCGTCCTGCGGCGCCACCGCAACGACGCGGTGCTTCCAGCGCAGGTCGATGAACGGCAGCGCGGCGGCGCGGCGCACCATGAACTCTTCGAGGTGGTACTGCTGCAGGTTGACCATGCCCGGCCGGTGGTGGTCGGGCTCGGGCTGCAGGTTGAAGCGGAAGACCTCTTCATTGCCGAAAAAGGTGCGGCCGATGTTCCAGGTCACGCCCTTGGCGGCGACGGCCTCGCCGCAGCCCAGGCGGTCGAGCACCTCCAGCGTGCGCTTGGCATAGCACAGGCCGCGCGAGCCGACGCTGACGGTGTCGTCGTCGTCGAGCAGCACCACCGCCAGGCCCTGCTGGGCCAGATCGATGGCCGTCGCCAGGCCCACCGGGCCGGCGCCCACCACCACCACCGGGTGGCGCGGCGTGGCGCCGGGGCTGTCGAGCTCGGCCGGGCGCCGGTAGGCGTAGCGCGGGTAGGTGTAGGTGCTGGGCATGCCGGCGCGGTCGTCAGCCGACCCGGAGCTTCGGGCGCGGATCGGCCGGCGGGACAAAGGCGGCTGGCGACATCGGGGGGCCTGGGCAGCGGGGACGGCGGGAGATATTAGCAGCGGGCATCGCGCCGCATCTGCCAACCTTTTACCAGCGCATAAAGCGCAGGAATGACCACCAGCGTCAGCACCGTTGATGACAACATGCCGCCCACCATGGGCGCGGCGATGCGGCTCATCACCTCGGAGCCGGTGCCGGTGCCCCACAGGATGGGCAGCAGGCCGGCCATGATGGCCACCACCGTCATCATCTTGGGCCGCACGCGCTCGACCGCGCCTTCCATCACCGCGCCGTAGAGATCGTCCGCCTGCGGCGCCCGGCCCTCGGCGCGGCAGCGGGCCTGCGCCGCCTGCCAGGCGTGGTCGAGGTAGATCAGCATCACGACGCCGGTCTCGGCCGCCACGCCGGCCAGCGCGATGAAGCCCACCGCCACCGCCACCGAGAGGTTGTAGCCGAGCGCCGCCATCAGCCAGACCCCGCCCACCAGCGCGAAGGGCACGGAGAGCATCACGATCAGCGTCTCGGTCATGCGGCGGAAGTTCAGGTAGAGCAGCAGGAAGATGGTCAGCAGCGTCACCGGGATCACGATCTTCATCTTCTCGACCGCGCGCTCCATGTACTCGAACTGGCCGCTCCAGGTGATGTAGTAGCCGCTCGGGAAGGCCACCGCCTCGGCCACCGCCTTGCGCGCATCGGCCACGTAGGAGCCGATGTCGCGGTCGCGGATGTCGACGAAGATGTAGGCCGAGAGCAGCGCGTTCTCGGTGCGTATGCCCGGCGTGCCGCGCTCGACCACGATGCGCGCCACCTGGCCCAGCGGCACCATGCCGCCGTCCATCGTGGGCACCAGCACTTCGCGCTCGATCTGCTGCGGGCTGCTGCGCAGCTCGCGCGGGTAGCGCACGGTGACACCGAAGCGCTCGCGCCCCTCGACCATGGTCGTCACCATCTCGCCGCCCAGCGCGGTGCCGATCACGTCCTGCAACTCGCCCACCGAGAGGCCGTAGCGCGCCAGCTGGGCGCGGTTGGGCTCCACCGTGAGGTAGCTGCCGCCGGTGATGCGTTCGGCGAAGGCCGAGGTCGTGCCCGGCACCTTCTTGACCACGGCCTCGATCTCCTTGGCCAGGCGCTCCATCTCGGCCAGGTCCTTGCCGAAGACCTTGATGCCGATGGGCGTGCGGATGCCGGTGGACAGCATGTCGATGCGCGCCTTGATGGGCATGGTCCAGGCGTTGGAGATGCCGGGGAACTGCAGCGCCTTGTCCAGCTCGGCGATGAGCTTGTCGGTGGTCATGCCGGCGCGCCATTCCGATTCGGGCTTGAGGTTGATCACCGTCTCGAACATCTCGGTCGGCGCCGGGTCGGTGGCGGTGTTGGCGCGGCCGGCCTTGCCGTAGACCGAGGCCACCTCGGGAAAGCTCTTGATGATCTTGTCCTGGGTCTGCAGCACCTCGGCGGCCTTGGTGATGGACATGCCCGGCAGCGAGGCCGGCATGTAGAGCAGCGTGCCCTCGTTGAGCGTGGGCATGAACTCGCTGCCCAGGCGCGAGGCCGGCACCCAGGAGGCGGCCAACACCGCCGCGGCGATGAAGATGGTGAGCAGCTTCCAGCGCATCACGCCGGCGATCAGCGGCCGGTAGGCCCAGATCAGGAAGCGGTTGACCGGGTTCTTCGCCTCGGGCATGACCTTGCCGCGGATGAAGAGCAGCATCAGCACCGGCACCAGCGTCACCGAAAGCATGGCCGCGCCGGCCATCGAGAAGGTCTTGGTATAGGCCAGCGGCGAGAAGAGGCGCCCCTCCTGCGATTCCAGCGTGAACACCGGCAGGAAGGACACGGTGATGATGAGCAGCGAGAAGAAGAGCGCCGGCCCCACCTCCTTGCAGGCCTCGAGCATGGCCTCGGCACGCTCGGCGGTCGTGTGCTCCTCGGGCAGGCGCTCGAGGTGCTTGTGGGCGTTTTCTATCATCACGATGGCAGCGTCGACCATGGCGCCGATGGCGATGGCAATGCCGCCCAGGCTCATCAGGTTGGAGTTCATGCCCAAGAGGCGCATCGCGATGAAGGCGATCAGCACGCCCACCGGCAGCATCAGGATGGCCACCAGGGCCGAGCGCACATGCAACAGGAAGACCACGCAGACCGCGGCGACGATGAGGCTTTCCTCGATCAGCGTGCGCTGCAGCGTGGCGATGGCGCGGTGGATGAGGTCGCTGCGGTCGTAGACCGCTTCTATGCTCACGCCCGCGGGCAGGCCGGCGGTGATCTCGGTGATCTTGGCCTTGATGTTGCTGATCACCTCCAGCGCGTTCTGGCCGTAGCGCGACATCGCGATGCCGCTCACCACCTCGCCCTCGCCGTTCAGCTCGGTGAGGCCGCGGCGCTCGTCGGGTGCCAGCTCGACACGCGCGATGTCGCGGATCAGCACCGAGGTGCCGCGGTCGTTCTTCACCACCAGCTGCTCGATGTCGCCGCTGCCGCGCAGATAGCCCTTGCCGCGCACCATGTACTCGGTCTCGGCCATCTCGACGACGCGCCCGCCGACATCGCGGTTGGAATCGCGGATGACCTGGCCCACCTTGGCCAGCGAGATGCCGAAGCTGCGCAGCTTGAGCGGGTCCACCGTGACCTGGTAGGTCTGCACGAAGCCGCCGATGGAGGCCACCTCGGCCACGCCGTGGGCCTTGGTGAGCTGGTAGCGCACATACCAGTCCTGGATGGTGCGCAGCTCGGCCAGCGTCTTGTTCTTGGCCAGCAGCGCGTACTGGTAGACCCAGCCGACGCCAGTGGCATCAGGCCCCAGCGCCGGCGACACGCCCTTGGGCAGGCGGGCGGCGGCGAAGTTGAGGTATTCGAGCACGCGGCTGCGCGCCCAGTAGATGTCGGTGCCGTCCTCGAAGATGACGTAGACGAAGGAGGCGCCGAAGACGGAGAAGCCGCGCACGACCTTGGAACTGGGCACGCCCAGCATGGCCGTGGTGAGCGGGTAGGTCACCTGGTCTTCCACCACCTGCGGCGCCTGGCCGGGGTATTCGGTGTAGACGATGACCTGCACGTCGGACAGGTCGGGCAGCGCGTCCAGCGGGGTCTTCATCACCGCGACGACGCCGGCGATGACGATGAACAGCGTCGCCAGCAGCACGAGGAAGGGGTTGCGGCCCGACCACTGGATGATCCTGGTCAGCATGGCGCTTCCTTCAGTGGCCGGCGTGGCCGCTCTTGGGGGCGGGAGCGGGGGCCGGCATGGGCGTCGCACCGTCCTTGGCCGGCGGCGCCGCCGCAGCGGCGCCAGCAGGCGTGAGGCTGGTGACCACCCACTCGCCCGGCTTGCGCTCGACGAACTCGAAGCTCACCGCGACGCCGGGCTTGAGGTCCTTGAGCAGGGCCGCGTTCGCGACCTTGAAATCCATCGTCATAGCCGGCCATTGCAGCGTCTCGACGGCGCCGTGGTGCAGGGTCACGGTGCCGGCGGCGGCGTCGAGCGCGTCCACCGTGCCCTGGGCCTTGTGCCCCACCGCGCCCGGCGCGCGGCCGGCGCTGGGTGCCGCCGCAGCCCCGCCCAGGCCGCCGATGGCGGCCTTGAGGTTGCTCTCGGCATCGAGCAGGAAGTTGGCGGCCACCACCACCTTCTCGCCCTCGCCCACGCCTTCGAGCACCTCGTCGTAGTGCTCGCCGCGCTCGCCCAGCTTCACCTCGCGCGGCTCGAAGCGGCCTTCCGCCAGCTGCACCAGCACGATGCGGCGCGTGCCGCTGTCGATGACAGCTGAATCGGGGATGGTCAGCACCGGCTTCTGGCTGCCGACCTGCAGGTCGACCTGGGCAAACATCGCCGGCTTGAGCAGCTGGCGCGGATTGGCCAGCTCGATGCGCACCGGCACCGTGCGCGTCTCGGCCTTGAGCGTGGGATAGATGTAGGTGACGGTGCCGTCGAAGACCTGGTTGGGGTAGGCGTTGAGCCGCACGCGCGCCCGCGCGCCCGGCTTCACCAGGGCCAGGTCCTGTTCGAAGACATCGGCCATCACCCACACCGACGACAGGTCGGTGACCTGGTAGAGCGCCTCGCCCGGCATGAAGCGCATGCCCTGCAGCGCCTTCTTCTCGGTCACGATGCCCGACACCGGCGAGCGGAAGGTGACGGTGCGCCTGACCTCGCCGGTGCGCACCAGGGCCTCCACCTGCTCGGCCGAGAGATCCCAGTTGCGCAGCCGCGCCAGGGCGGATTCGGCGAGCTGCTTCATGCCGGCCTGGGCCTCGCCGCCGGCAGCCTTCATGGCCTGCACGCCCTGCATGGCAATGGCGTACTCGCGCTGGGCCGACACCAGCTCGGGGCTGTAGACCTCGAACAGCGGCTCGCCGCGCGTCACCGGCTGTCCGGTCACGTTGACGTGCAGGCGCTCGACATAGCCCTCGAACCTGGGCGCGATGGTGGCCATGCGGCGCTCGTCGGGCTCGACCCGGCCCGAGGCGCGCACCGTGCGGCCCAGCAGGCGCCGGCTCGCGGCCTCGGTGCGCACGCCCAGCTTCTGCACCTTCTCGGTGCTGATGCGGATCTGGCCGGCGCCGCCCGGGGTGCCGGGCTGGGCCTGCTCTTCGTCCTCGCCGTCGTAGACCGCGATGTAGTCCATGCCCATCTGGTCTTTCTTGGGCACGGGGGACTTGTCGTCCAACCCCATGGGGTTGCGGTAGTAGAGCAGCTTGCGCGCCTTGGGCGCGGCGACAGCGGATGCGGCGGAGCCGGCGGCGCTCAACCCGGGAGACACGGCAGGGCTGCCGCGGCCGGCGACATAGCCCAGGCCGCCGACGGCGGCCAGGGCGAGCACGGCAATCAGGGTCTTGCTTGCGTTCACAGCGCTTCTCCCACCAGTCGTTCGATCTCGGCCAGGCGCATCTGCGCCTCGACCTGCAGCTTGAGCCTGTCCTGCCGCGCCTTGCGGATCTGGCGCTGGGCGTCGAGCAGGGTCGCGAAATCGACCTTGCCGTTCTCGTAGGCGGCCAGCGCCGAGGAGAGGCTCAGCTCCGATTGCGGCAGCAGCTGGCTGGTGATCAGCGCCTCGCTGCGCCGCGCGGCATCGATGGCAGATAGGTTCTCGCCCAGCTCGCCCAGCAGCTCGCTGGCCAGGGCCTGGCTGCGTGCGCGCGCCGCGCCGGCCATGGCATCGGCCTCGCGCTCCTGGGCGCGGCGCGACTCCTGCTGCAGCGGGATGTTCATCTCCACCATCAGGCCCCAGGCCATGACGCGGCCGCCCATCTGCGTCGGCGAGATGCCCACCGCCACGTCGGGCCAGCGGTTGCGCCGCACCAGCTCGCGGTTGCGCTCGGCGCCCTGCAGCCGCGCTGCTTCGGCCTTGAGCGCGGGATTCGCGGCGCGGGCGCGCTCGGCCAGCGCCATCGCATCGCGCACGCTCACCTCGGGCAGCGGGCGCATCGCCTCGGGCTCGGCCAGCGGTGCCGCCGGCTCGCGTGCCAGCAGCGCATTGAGCCTGGCGCGCAGCATGCGCTTGTCGTTGTCCAGCGCGATCAGCTCGGCGCGCATCGCCGTCTGTTCCAGCTGGGCGCGGATGGCGTCCTGCTGCGCCACCAGGCCGCCGGCATAGCGCGCCTGCGCCAGCTGCTCCAGCCGCGCCATCAGGTCCACCACTTCCAGCGTCAGCCGCTCATTGGCCGCCGCCTGGTAGTACTGGGCATAGCCGGTCTTGATCTTGGCCGCCAGTTCGGTCCAGGCCACGGCACTGCGCGCCTGGGCCTGGGCCACGTCGGCCGCGGCAACCTCCTGCCTCAACCCGCGCTTGCCCCAGGCCGGCAGGCTTTGCAACAGCGTGTACTTGATCTCGCCCACCTTCCACGGCAGCGGGCCGGGACGCTCGCCCAGGCCACCGTTGTTGCGGCTGGTGAGGTTTTCCAGCTCCACGCGCAGCATGGGGTCGGGCAGGGCGCCTGCCGGCTGCACGCGCTGCGCGGCGGCCTCGGCCTCGGCGCGCATGGCCGCGAGTTCGGGGCTCTGGGCGCGGGCGTGGTCCAGCAGGCTCTCCAGGCTGGCGCCCAGATCGGCGGCGCCAGCGGGCCCGGTCAGAAAGGCCAGGCACAGCGCGGGCCAGAGGCGCCGGCGCGGAACGGAAGGGGACATGGAAGCTTCCTTCGCATTCGATGAAGCGCCCCTCGGGGCCGAGGGGGCCGGAACTGCAGGCGGGCAGGGACGGCGCGGTGGCCGCCCGCGCGCTACCGCGTCAGGCGAAGAAAGGCGATGGCAACGGGAATGCGCGCACCGGCCCCGGCAGGGCCGGACTGGCGCGGGGCTGGCGGTGCGTGGAGGGCGGCCTGCACGGCCAGCGAAAGCGCCGGGGGCGGCGCCATCCACACCACCGCGGCTGCGGCGGCAGGCGCGGTCTGGGCGGCAGCACTGGCGCTGGGCACACCGGCCGCTTCGACCTCGCAGAACTTCTCGCACGACGGGTTGGCCGCATGCGCGGGCGGCGCCTCGTGAACGAAGGCGGCGCTCAATTCATCGACCGCGGGCGCCACCCTGCAAGGCGTGGCGGCGGCGCCCTGGCTCAGTTCATGGCCGACGACGCAGCCATGCACCGAACCGGCGCCAAGCGCGAACAACCACACCGCCAGCATGATGCGGGCCAGGCTGCGCAGGCGTCGACGCGCGCCGAACATGGCGGCCTCAGCCGGGGGTGGAGAGAGGGAACACCGGCGCATCATAGGCCGGCCGCCGCCGCAGCGCCCTTGACCCGAGTCAAGGGCTGCCGCGCAGCCAGGCACGCTCCGGCCCCGACAACAGGCGACCCAGGCGCGGCCCCAGCCAGGCATGGCCGCTCACCAGCACGATGCCGGCCAGCACCAGCGCCGCGCCGGCCACGAAGCCGGGCTCCAGCGGCTCGTTCAGCAGCCAGACGCCGAAGGCCACGCCGAACAGCGGCGTCATGAAGGAGCACACGCCCAGCTGCGAGGCGTGGTAGCTGCGCAACAGGCGAAACCAGAGCAGAAAGCTCGCGAACGAGACGATGACAGCCTGGAAGGCCAGGTGGCTCCACACCCACGGCGTGGCCTCGAAGCGGGCCTGGCCCAGCAGCGGCGCCGCGGCCCCCAGCAGCACGAAGGCGGCCAGCAGCTGGTAGAGCAGGGTCTGGCTGGCCGGCGCCGCAGCCAGCCGCGTGCTGCGCAGCACCACCGTGGTCGCACCCCAGGAGGCGCCCGCCAGCAAGCCCAGCAGATCGCCCCACAGCATGGCCGCACTGCCGGCCGAGCGCGGCGCGCCGCGGCCGAGAAAGGCCCAGGCGATGCCCGCCATCGCCAGCGCGATGCCGGCCCACTGCAGCGGCCGCAGGCGCTCCGACGGCAACCGGCGGTGCAGGCCCAGCGCGGCAAAGACCGGCGCCGTGTAGAGAAAGACCAACAGGTGGCCGGCGCTGGTGTGGCGCAGGGCCTCGCAGACGAGCAGGTACTCGAGCGCGAACAATGCGCCGACCGCGAGCCCCGGCCGCCAGGGGCCGCCGCGCAGCGCCAGCTGCTCGCCGCGGGCCGCCATCAGCAGCGCCACCAGGGCGGCGGCAATGCCCGAGCGCAGCGCGATCTGCAGCATCGGCGAGAAGGCATCGGCGCTGGCCTTGAGCGCCACCTGCTGCAGGCCCCAGACCATGCCGAGGCCGGTCATCAGTGCCAGGGCGGGGGCGTCGACGGCCTTGCGGGAGTTCATGCGGCACAGTTCGGGTTTGCGAGGGGCTCGATTGTGGAATGTCACCTTCCCTGCAGATAGCGGAATTCGGACAATCGATGCCTCTGCCCCGCCATCTGCCGCATCCCTCCTCGCCCCCTGCCCTGTTGGCCGATCCCATGCGCGCACCCGCCCGCAACCTGCGCCAGCCGCCCTTCAGCGACGCCCTGCCGGCACCGATCTGGTTCCGCGCCGCCGCCGTGCCGCGCGACACCACCTACCCGCGCCACCGCCATGCATGGGGCGAATTCGTCTACGCCTTCAGCGGCGTGATGGAAATCAAGCTGGCCGACCGCCACTTCCTGGCGCCGCCGCACTACGGCGTCTGGCTGCCGCCCGAGGTCGAGCACCTCGGGCTCAACCGGCTCGAGGCCTGCCACTGCTCGCTCTACATCGAGGCCGAGCACTGCGCCGGGCTGCCCGACACACCTTGCGCCCTTTCGGTGCGCCCGCTGGTGCGCGCGCTGCTGGAGCACCTGCGCGAACACACGCCCGGCCTGCCACGCGGCCACGGCGACGAGCGCCTGCTGCAGGTGCTGGTCGACCAGCTGGCACAGGCGCCGCGTGCCGGCAGCTACCTGCCCGGCAGCGACGACCCGCTGCTGGCACCAGTGCTGCAAACGCTGGAGGACGAGCCGGGCGACAACCGGCCGCTGGCCGAGTTGGCACTGGCGGCCCACACCACCGAGCGCACCCTGGTGCGGCGCTGCCAGCGCGAGCTCGGCATGCCCTTCGCCGAATGGCGCCAGCGCCTGCGCGTCGTGAAGGCGCTGCCGCGGCTGGAGGCGGGCGAGAAGGTCGAGGCCATCGCGCTTGACCTCGGCTATGGCGGCGCCTCGGCCTTCATCGCGATGTTCCGCCGCTTGATGGGCGTGACGCCCGACGAATACCGCAAGGGAGCGGCGCGCCCATGAACAGGCCCTGGGCCGTGCGCGCGTTCGATGCCCTGCGGCGCCAGGGCTGCAGGGCCGCCGCCGCACTGGCGCTGCTGGCGGCCTGCATGGCGCCGGCCGGCGCCGCACCGGGCCTGACCCTGCACGTCGGCGTCTACGAGAACGCGCCCAAGATATTCACCACCACGGACGGCAAGCCGGCCGGCATCATGGTGGAGTTGCTCGAGGCCATGGCCGAGCGCGAGCAATGGCAGTTGGTGTTTCAGCGCTGCGCCTGGCAGGAATGCCTGCGCCAGCTCGAGGCCGGCAGCCTGGACCTGTTGCCCGATGTGGCCTACAACGCCGAGCGCGAGCGGCGCTTCGATTTCCACCGCACGCCGGCGTTGCACAGCTGGTCGCAGATCTACCGCCGCGACGGCGTCGCCATCGAATCCATCCTCGACCTGCGCGACAAGCGCGTTGCCCTGCTCGGCGGCAGCATCCAGCAGCAGGGCCTGGAGGCCCTGCTCAAGGGCTTCGACGTCCCCATCACGCTGAGCAAGGTCGACTCGGTGGACGCCGCCTTTGCGCTGGTGGCCGCCGGCAAGGCCGACGCCGCCGTGGCCAGCCACCAGTTCGGTGCGTTCAAGGCGCGCAGCTACCGCCTCGTCGAGACGCCCATCGTCTTCATGCCCTCGAGCCTGTTCTACGCCGCCGGCCAGGGCCGCCACGCCGAAGTCCTGCAGCGCATTGATGCCCACCTCGAGGACTGGCAGCACGACACCGGTTCGCTCTACTTCCTCACCATCCGCAAATGGGGCGGCCAGGCCCCCGAGGCCTTCATTCCGGGCCCGGCGCGAACGCTGCTGGCAGCGCTGGCGGCCATAGGCCTGGTGCTGACGGGCGGCGTGCTGCTGTTGCGCCAGCAGGTGGCGGCCAAGACGCGCGAGCTGGCCAACGTCAACCGCCAGCTCGAAGTCACGCTGCAGGCCATCCCCGACCTGATGTTCGAGGTCGACAGCGACGGCCGCTACGTCGCGGTACACGCGGTGCGCCCCGACCAGCTGGCGGCGCCCGCCAGCACCCTGGTCGGCCGCACGGTGGCCGAGGTGCTGCCACCCGAGGCCGCCGCCGGCTGCATGGCAGCGCTGCGCGAGGCGGTGCAGGACGGCTATTCGGCCGGCCAGCAGATCCTGCTGCCGCTGCAGCCCGAGCCCCGCTGGTTCGAGCTGTCGGTGGCGCGCAAACCCGACGACGGCAGCGGCGGGCCGGCCCACTTCATCGTGCTCTCGCGCGACATCACGCCGCGCAAGCGGGCCGAGGCGCGCGTGCAACGCCTGGGCCGGCTCTACGAGACACTGAGCCACTGCAACCAGGCGGTGGCGCAATGCCGCACCGAGGCCGAACTGCTGCAACGCGTCTGCCACGACGCGGTGTACTTCGGCGGCCTGGTGATGGCCTGGATCGGCGAGCTCGACGCCGACGGCCGGCTGCAGCCGATAGCCAGCCATGGCGAAGGGCTGGAATACCTGGACGGCCTGGAGATCTCGATCAGGGCCGACGTGCCCACCGGCCGTGGCACTTCGGGCATCGCGATGCGCGAGGACCGGCCGGTGTGGAGCCAGGACTTCTCCACCGATCCGATGTCCCTGCCCTGGCGCGAGCGCGCAGTGCGCTTCGGCTGGGCCGGCGTCGCCTCGCTGCCGCTGCACCGGCGCGGGCAGGTCTGCGGCGCCATGGCCTTGTACGCACGGGAGAAGGGCGCCTTCGACGCCGACGCCCAGGCCCTGCTGGTGCAGATGGCGGCCGACATCGACGCCGGCATCGAGCGCTTCCGCCAGGCCGCCGAACGCGAGCGGCTGGCCGAGGCCATCAAGCTCAGCGAGGCCAAGTACCGCGAGCTGACCGAGACCATCAAGGACGTGATCTGGACGCTCGACCCCTACACGCTGCGCTTCCTCTACGTCAGCCCCTCGGTCCTGCGGCTGCGCGGCTGCACGCCCGAGGAAGTGATGGCCGAGCCCATGGACGCCGCGCTCACGCCCGAGGGCTCGGCGCGCGTGCGCGCCGCCATCGCGCGCAACCTGGCCGAGTTCGAGGCCGGCCGTCGCGGCCCGCATGACGTGAACGTCGACGAGATCGAGCAGCCCCGAAAGGACGGCACCACCGTCTGGACGGAAGTCGTCACCAATTACGCGCGCAACCCGCGCAGCGGCCGCGTGGAGCTGCGCGGCGTTACGCGCGACATCTCCGAGCGCAAGAAGGCCGAGGCCCAGATCCGCCAGCTGGCGATGTTCGACCAGCTCACCGGCCTGCCCAACCGCGCCCATCTGAAAGAGCGCTTCGACTACGCCCTCAACCTGGCCGAGCACCACGGCCAGCCGCTGGCCGTGGTCTTTCTCGACATCGACCGCTTCAAGGACATCAACGACAGCCTGGGCCACGACGTGGGCGACCAGCTGCTGGTGGAGGTGGCGCGGCGCCTGGCCGAGGGCATGCGCGCCAGCGACACCGTCTCGCGCCTGGGCGGCGACGAATTCATCCTCGTGCTGCCGCAGACCGATGCCGACGGCGCGGCGCGTACCGCGACAAGGCTGTTGCAGGCCATCGCGCGGCCGGTGCGACTGGGCAGCCACGAGCTGCGCACCTCCACCTCCATCGGCATCGCGATGTACCCCGAGGACGGCACCGACATCGACACCCTGTCGCGCTGCGCCGACGCCGCGATGTACCAGGTCAAGCGCGACAGCCGCAACGGCTACCGCTTCTTCACGGCCGAGATGCAGGTGCGCTCGGCGCGCACGCTGCAGCTGTCCACCGCGCTGCACGAGGCGCTCGACCGCGGCCAGCTTTCGCTGCACTTCCAGCCCCAGCTGGCGCTGGCCGACGGCCGCGTGATCGGCGCCGAGGCGCTGCTGCGCTGGCAGCACCCGCAGCTGGGCTGGATCTCGCCGGGCGAGTTCATCGCCATCGCCGAAAGCAACGGCCTCATCCTGCCCATCGGCGAATGGGTGCTGCGCGAGGCCGCGGCGCAGGCGCGCGACTGGATGGAGCGCGGCCTGCCGCCGCTGGTGGTGGCCGTCAACGTCTCGGCAGCACAGTTCCGCCAGGCCCACCTGCCCGAGCTGGTGAGCCGCATCGCCACCGAGGCCGGCATCGCGACCACCCAGCTGGGCCTGGAACTCACCGAGGCGGCGGCCATGAACAACCCGCGCGCCGCCGTCGCGATGCTGGACGACCTGGCCGGGCGCGGCCTGCACCTGTCGATCGACGACTTCGGCACCGGCTACTCGTCGCTGAGCTACCTCAAGCGCTTCAAGGTACATGTGCTCAAGATCGACCAGTCCTTCGTGCGCGACCTCGGCGCCGACCCCGAGGACCAGCAGATCGTCATCGCCATCATCAAGCTGGCGCACAGCCTGGGCATGCGCACCCTGGCCGAGGGCGTGGAGACGGCGGCCCAGCTCGAGTTCCTGCGCTGCCAGGGCTGCGACGAGGTGCAGGGCTATTACTTCGGCCGCCCCATGCCGGCAGCCGAGTTCGAGGCCTGGCTGCAGCGCCACGCCAACGCGGAACGGCCGGCCGAGGCCGCAGAGCTGGTTGCGGAAGGGGCTGCCGAGGGAAGCGGGCGCCGCGGCCCTTGACGCCGGCCCGCCACCAGTAACGGTGGTTGCGGAAAGCGACCGCCACCGGGCACGCACACGGCGGACGCGTACAAACCGTTGCAGCGGCAGCCCCGTGGGCGGCAGCGCGCCACCTAGGATCGCCCTGCCCCGCGCCACCCCGGCGCTGTGAAGGAGCCCGCTTGTCTTTCGTGATGATCGCCGCCGGCCAGGGTGCGCGCGTGCGCACGCTGGCAACCCGCCACCTGGCCGCAGCCGCCGGCGTGGCCGCCCTGCTGCTGCTGGGCGCCGGCGCGAGCCTGGGCTACTGGCTGGCGCCGCGCGGCGGCAGCGAGGCTCCGCTGCCGCTGGACGCCTCGGCGCGCCACTTCACGCTCGAGCAGTTGGGCGCGCTGTCGGGCCGGCTGTTCAAGCTTGAAAGCCAGGCCAGCCAGCTGGGGCAGCGCATAGGGCTGATGCCGGCGCCCGAGACACCCGCCAAGGCCGCGCCGGTGCAGGCGCCGCAGCCGGCGGTTGCCTCCTCGCCCGCGGCCGGCAGCGGCGGCCCGCTGCTGCCGCCCAAGCCACTGCCGGGTCTGGACGAGCTGGGCGCGCTGGACGAGCAGCTCGCGCGCCTGGACCGCCACCTCGCCGCCGTCTCCAGCGCCGTCGCGCTGCGTGCCAGCGATCTGCTGCGCCTGCCCACGCGCTGGCCGGTGGAAGGCGTCGAGATCGTCTCGCCTTTCGGCAACCGCCGCGACCCCTTCACCGAAGCCCATGCCTTCCACGCCGGAGTCGATTTTGCGGCGCCGCCGGGCACGCCGATCCTGGCCGCCGCAGGGGGACGCGTGGTGGTGGCCGGGCCGCGGCCGGAGTTCGGCCTCACGGTCGAGATCGAGCATGGCAACGGCCTGCGCACGCGCTATGCCCATGCCATGGCGCTGCTGGTGGGCGTGGGCGATGTCGTGGGCCAGGGCGAGGCCATCGCCCGCGTGGGCAGCAGCGGGCGATCCACCGGCCCTCATCTGCACTTCGAAGTGCTGCGCAACGACGCCGCGGTCGACCCGCGGCGCTGGCTCGCGCAGCGCCCCTGATGCGGCTGCGCGCAGGCCGCCGTCAGGGCCTGGATCTCTCGCGCGCCGGCCTCGTCGTCGCGGCCGCGCCAGGGCGGCGGCGTCTCGTCGTCGCGGCACTGGCGCTCGCCCTGGCCTACGCCGCCGGTGCCGGCACGGCAGCGCTGCGGCTGCACGAGCCGGCCGACCCGGCCGAGGCCGAGCAGCGGCAGCAGATGCTCGACCAGCAGCGCCTGGCCCAGGCGCTGGCGCGCGCCCATGCCCAGGAGCTGGAGCGCCAGATCGAGACCCTCAACCAGCAATTGCGCGCCTGCCAGGAGGAACTGACGTTCTTTCGCCGCACGCGCGATGCCAAGCGATAGGACGCCATGTTCGGCAAAGCCAAACCCCAAGCTGCCATCAAGCTGAACCAGCTGTCCAGCCTGGTGGCCGCGGATGTCGAGATCGACGGCGACCTCGTCTTCGTGCGCGGCCTGCGCATCGACGGCCGCGTGCGTGGCCGCGTCACCGGCCTGGCCGGCGATGCCGGCACGCCGGCCCTGCTGGTGCTGTCGTCCAGCGGCCGCATCGAGGGCAGCGTGTACTGCGGCAACGCCCTCATCGGCGGCTGCATCCAGGGCGACATCGAGATCGAGCAGTTCGTCGAGCTGCAGGCCGGCGCCCGCATCATCGGCACGCTGCGCTACCGCCGGCTGCAGATGGAACTGGGCGCCGTGGTGCAGGGCCAGCTGGTCTGCATCGCCGACGCCGAGGCGGCCGGCCAGGTGGTGGAGATCGGCGCGCCCGGCCTGCCGCTGGGCGACGGGGTACGCCTGCCCATCAGCTGAGGCGCAAAGGGCGCACCTCCAGAGGCCCGTCGTCAGCGCACGGGTTTCGGCCGCCGCTCAGTTGACGTGCAGCACCCGCATGCCGAGCTGGCCGCCGCCCGCCCGCTCGAGCACGCGCACCGTGGCCTGGCGGGGCGTGAAGCCTTCGGGCAGCGGCAGGCTGCCGCGCACCACGCCCTGACGGTCCAGCGCCAGCTTGACTGGCGGCAGCTCGAGCGCGCGCTCGCCCGCCCCCGCACCCGCCGACCCGGTGACGACCAGCTGCATCACGCCCTGCAGCGCGCCGCGGCGCTCGTGGCTCAGCGCCACGCTGTATTCCAGGCTGCCGCGCTGGGCCGCCAGGCGCGCCGCGCGCACCGCCACCTGGCCTTCGCGCGGGTCGGGCGGCAGCGCGTCGAGCGCGAAGGCGAGGTCGGCATTCAGGCGCTCGGCCGCTGCGCGCCCGGCGGCGGCGCCGGTCAGCAATGCATCGCGCTCGCGCTTGAGCGCCTGCATCGCCTGTGTGGCCGTGCCCAGCTCAGCTTGCAGGCGGCGGCGGTCGGCGACGGCCTGCGCATGGTCTTCGCGCAACTGCTGCGATTCGCCGGTGGACAGGCGCGGCGGCAGCACGCGCTCCTGCAGGTAGATGACGCCGGCCGCACCGGCGGCCAGGCCCAGGAGCAGAAGCAGCAGCCAGCGCGGGATGCGGCGGCGCTTGCCGCGGCCGCGGTAGGGATCGAAGACAACGGGCCTCGACGAACTTGCGAACATGCCGGCATCAGGGGTAACCAGGAAGCCGGCGAGCTTAGGCGCTGTGGCGCCCGCCCTGGAAACACCATGCAACCGCCCCGAAAGCAGGCGGCGCGTGGGGCTCAGCCGTTCAGGGGCTCCACCGCCGGCGTCGCCAGGTCACGGCCGACCGCGGCGCGGGCGTAGAAGTAGTTGTTGCGCGCCGACTCGGAGAGCTGGTCGAGGTTGACCTGGCCGCAGGGATCGCAGGGAAAGCTGTAACCGCGGCGGGCGTTGAAGAGCGATCGGAAACGCAGTTCGTAGGCTGCTCGGGCGGAAGCGCTGCTCGACGAAGTGTCCACGGCCATCTCCTGAAGTCCCCCGGTCTGCACCGGTGATGCGACAGAGCAGGCGGGGCCGCTTCTGATGCACCCCTTGCTTCGGGGGCCGGCCCTGCCGGCGCGGCACGCCTCTGTCTTGCATCCAATGTAGGCAGCGCGGCGCCGACTCCACATCCCGCGGAAGAGGGGGAACCTCCCCCCGCTTCGTGAGGGAAGGCGCAGGTACGGCCTCTGGCTGTGTCTGGACCCGGAGCTACGCCCGCGAGCGTGGCCGCTTGGCAGCGGGTGCAGCGAAGACCTTGCGCTGCTGCGCGGTGCGCTCGAACTGGCGTGCGATGCTGCCGCAGACCAGGTCGCATAGCGCATAGACCGACTCGTCAGCAATGCTGCAGTAGGCGCTGTTGCCACGGCTTTCGCGCGCCACCAGGCCGTGCTGGACCAGCAATCCGAGGTGGCGCGAGATGTTGGCCGAGCTGCAGCCGCAGAGCTGGGCCAGTTCGCCCACGCTGCGCTCCTGCTGGCGCAGCAGGTTGAGGATCTGCAGCCGCGTCGGCTCGGACAGGGCCTGGAAATAGGCCGCCACCTGCACCAGCGCTTCTTCGGGAAGACCATCCATGCTCGGGCACGACGGGAGTGGGGGAGCCGCCATCATGCCCGAGGCGCCGGCTCTTTGCTTGTCCATGAGCATGATCATACTTGACTATTTAGCTGCGTGCGCAAATAATGAGTTCACGCCATCGCACGTCGCCCCTGTGAGCCCCTCCATGACCCTGCTCCAACTCCACCTCGTACCGGCCGTGCTGGCCACCGTGCTCGCGCTGGCCATGCCTGCGGCCCAAGCCGCCGGTCCGGCCCTGGCGGCTGCGCCGGCCCAGGCCGCCACCGGCGAGAGGCTGGCGGCCTTCGACGGCGCCGTCGAAGCGGTGCGCCAGGCCGTGGTGGCAGCCCAGGTGGCCGGCGCCGTGGTGCAGCTTGACGCCAAGGTGGGCGACCGCGTCGCCGCCGGCCAGCTCTTGCTGCGCATCGACGCCCGTGCCGCCGAGCAGGCCGCGGCGGCCGGTGACGCTCAGGTGCAGGCGGCGCGCGCCGGGCTTGAGCTGGCCACGCGCGAGCTCGAGCGCCAACGCCAGTTGCTGCAGCAGAACTACATCAGCCGCGCCGCCTTCGAGCGCGCCGAGGCCGAGTTCAAGTCCACCCAGGCCCAGGCCAGCGCACAGCTGGCCCAGGCCGGCGCGACGCGCACGCAGAGCGGCTTCTACCTCGTGCGCGCGCCCTTTGCCGGCATCGTGTCAGAAGTGCCGGTGGCACTGGGCGACATGGCCATGCCGGGGCGACCCCTGGTGACGATCTACGACCCGACGGCGCTGCGCATCGCCGCCGCCGTGCCGCAATCGGCGGCGCCTGCGGCCGCCAGGCTGCCGCGCGTCGAGTTGCCCGGCCTGCCGCCTCCGGCCGGCCCCTGGGTCACGCCCACGCGCGCCCAGGTGCTGCCGACGGTGGATGCCGCCACCCACACCGTGCTGCTGCGCGCCGAGCTGCCGCCGCGCCTGGCCGGCGTGGTGCCGGGCATGTTCGCGCGCCTGTGGCTGCCGCTGGGCACGGCCGCGGCCGGCACGGTCTCGGTGCCGGCCACCGCCATCGTGCGCCGCGCCGAGATGACCGGCCTGTATGTGCTGGGTGGCGACGGCCAGCCCCTGCTGCGCCAGGTGCGGCTGGGCCGAACCGAGGGCGAGCGTATCGAGATCCTCTCGGGGCTGACCGCGGGTGAGCGCGTCGTCGCCGACCCCCAGGCCGCAGCCCGCGCACGTTGAGCCGACCATGACACAGCCCGACTCCCCCCAAGACGGCTCGCCGCTGGGCGTCTCCGGCCGCATCGCGGCCTATTTCCAGCGCGCCCAGATCACGCCGCTGCTGGCCCTGGTGGCGCTGCTGCTGGGCCTGTTCGCGGTGGGCGTGACGCCGCGCGAGGA
This sequence comes from Rubrivivax sp. A210, assembly GCF_904426505.1. Taxonomy (GTDB): domain Bacteria; phylum Pseudomonadota; class Gammaproteobacteria; order Burkholderiales; family Burkholderiaceae_C; genus Rubrivivax. The sequence continues at coordinate 60,050 of NZ_CAJGBN010000072.1, read as the reverse complement.
AGAGCCGCAGATCAATGTCACGATGGCCAATGTGCTGATCCCCTTTCCGGGGGCGGCGGTGCGCGATGTCGAGCAGATGGTGGCCGGCCCGGCCGAGCAGGTGCTGGCGCAGATCGCCGGCATCGAGCACGTCAGCTCGGTCTCGCGCACCGGCCTGGCGGTGGTGACCGTGCAGTTCAAGGTCGGCGTGCCGCGCACCGAGGCCCTGGTGCGGCTGTACGACACGGTCAACGCCAATGCCGACTGGCTGCCCCGGAGCCTGGGCGTGCTGGCGCCGATCATCAAGCCCAAGGGCATCGATGACGTGCCCATCGTCACCCTGACGCTGTTCAGCAGGAATGCCGCCACCGGCCCCTACGACCTGGAACGCGTGGCCCACAGCATGGAGGCCGAGATCAAGCGCGTGCCGGGCACGCGCGAGATCGCCACCACGGGCGGCCCGGGCCGCGCGGTGCTGGTGCAGATGGACCCCACGCGCCTGGCCGGCAGCGGCCTGACGGTGGCCGATCTGCGCCAGGCTCTGCTCTCGGCCAACCTGGGGCTTCCGGTGGGCGAGCTGATCAGCGGCAACCGCACGGTCGCGGTCGAGTCCGGGCCTTTTCTGCGCCAGGCCGCCGAAGTGGGCGAACTGGTGGTGGGCGTGCGCGCCGGCAAGCCGGTCTTCATGCGCGACGTGGCCACGGTGGTGGATGGTCCGCTGCCGGCCAGCCGCTATGTCTGGCACGGCGTCGCCGCCCGCCCCGGCACACCGGCGGCCGACTACCCGGCGGTGACGATCTCGGTCACCAAGAAGCCGGGCGAGAACGCCATCGACGTCGCCGACGCAGTGATGCGCCGCGTCGAGGCGTTGCGCAATACGGTGATACCGGCCGAGGTGGAGGTGGCCGAGACGCGCAACTACGGCGCCAGCGCCAATGACAAGGCGCAGAAGCTGATCACCAAGCTGCTCTTCGCCACCGCCTCGGTGGTGGCGCTGGTGTTCATCGCGCTGGGCCGGCGCGAGGCCGCCATCGTCGGCAGCGCGGTGATCCTGACGCTGACGGTGACGCTGTTCGCGTCATGGGCCTGGGGCTTCACGCTCAACCGTGTCTCGCTGTTCGCGCTCATCTTCTCCATCGGTATCCTGGTCGACGACGCCATCGTGGTGGTCGAGAACATCCACCGCCACCAGGCGCTGCACCCGGGCCGCACGCTGGCCCAACTCATCCCGGGTGCGGTGGACGAGGTCGGCGGCCCCACCATCCTGGCCACGCTGACGGTGATCGCGGCGCTGCTGCCAATGGCCTTCGTCAGCGGGCTGATGGGCCCCTACATGAGCCCCATCCCCATCAACGCCAGCATGGGCATGCTGCTGTCGCTGGCCATCGCCTTTGTCGTCACGCCCTGGCTGGCGCGCATCTGGATGAAGGCGGTGCCGGCCGCCCATGCCGGCAGCCATGGCCTTGCAGGCAAGCTGGCGCCGCTGTTCGAGCGCCTGTTCCGCCCGCTGCTGGACGAGGCCCGCGGCCGACGCAATCGCGGCCTGCTGGGTGCCGGCATCGCGTTGCTGATCGCGCTCTCGCTGGCCTTGCCGGCCACCGGCCTGGTGCTGCTGAAGATGCTGCCCTTCGACAACAAGTCGGAGTTCCAGGTCGTGGTCGACATGCCGGCCGGCACGCCGGTGGAGAAGACCGCGGCCGTGCTGCAGGAACTGGGCCGCTACCTGGCAAGCGTGCCCGAGGTGACCGACTACCAGGCCTATGCCGGCACCGCCGCGCCCATCAACTTCAACGGCCTCGTGCGCCAGTACTACCTGCGCGCCGGCGGCGAGGTGGGCGACCTGCAAGTCAATCTGGTGGCCAAGAACGCGCGCAAGGAACAAAGCCATGCCATCGCGACCCGGCTGCGCCCGCCGCTGCAGGACATAGGCCGGCGTTTCGGCGCCAACGTCAAGGTGGTGGAGGTGCCGCCCGGACCTCCGGTGCTGGCGCCCATCGTGGCCGAGATCTACGGGCCCGAGGCGACCGGCCGCGCGCAGGTGGCAAAGGCGGTGCGGGCGGTCTTCGAGCGCACGCCGGGCGTGGTGGATGTCGACGACAGCAGCATCGCCGCCGCTCCGCGCACGCTGCTGCTGGTGGACCGGCGCAAGGCGGCGCTGCTGGGCGTGCCGCAGCAGGCCATCGTGAGCACGCTGCGCGCCGGCCTCGCCGGCGAGGCCACGGCCTGGCTGCACGACGAGAGCAAGTACCCCGCAGCGGCGGTCATCCAGCTGCCGCCCGAGCGGCACGGCGACATCGACAGCCTGCTGCAGCTGGCAGTGCGCAGCGCCGAGGGCCGGCTGGTGCCGATTCGCGAACTGGTGACGGCCAGCGACACGCTGCGCGAGCAGCCGGCTTATCACAAGGACTTGCTGCCCATGAGCTATGTCGTCGCCGACATGGCCGGCACGCTGGACAGCCCGCTCTACGGCATGTTCGCCATGCGCGGCGAGATCGCCAGCATCGCCACGCCCGGGGGCGGCAAACTGCAGGAGGCGTTCATCCACCAGCCCGAAGACCCGTACCGCAGCTACACGCTCAAGTGGGACGGCGAATCGCAGATCACCTACGAGACCTTCCGCGACATGGGCGCCGCCTACGCCGTGGGCCTGGTGCTGATCTACTTGCTGGTGGTGGCGCAATTCGGCAGCTACCTGACGCCGCTGATCATCATGGCGCCGATACCGCTCACCATCATCGGCGTGATGCCGGGCCACGCGCTGCTGGGCGCGCAGTACACCGCCACCAGCATGATCGGCATGATCGCGCTGGCCGGCATCATCGTGCGCAACTCGATCCTGCTGGTGGACTTCATCAACCTGCAGGTGCGCGAGGGCATGGTGCTGGAGCGCGCCATCGTGCATGCCGCGGTGACGCGCGCCCAGCCCATCGTGCTGACCGGGCTGGCGGCCATGCTGGGCGCTTTCTTCATCCTCGACGACCCCATCTTCAACGGGCTCGCGATCTCGCTCATCTTCGGCATCTTCGTCTCCACCCTGCTCACGCTGGTGGTAATTCCGATGCTCTATTACGTCGCCTACCGCAACCGCATCGAGGCCATCACCGGCCCTGCACCCACTCCACCGACCGAAGGAACCCCCGCATGACCTCCTGGCAAATCGTGCGCATCGTCGCCGGCAGCTTCATCCTCGCCTCGCTGGCGCTGGGCGTGCCCGGCAGCCCGCTGTTCCACAGCCCTTGGTGGCTGGCCTTCACCGCCTTCGTCGGTGCCAACCTGCTGCAAAGCGGGCTGACGAAGTGGTGTCTGATGGAAAGCCTGCTGCGCAAGCTGGGCGTGAGCGCGGGAAACTGAGGCGACGCTTCAGCGCCGCTTCGATGTGGCGACAAAGGCCGCAAAGCCCTGCAGGAAATCGCCCAGCTGGCGCTTGACGGCCTCGTCCTGCAGGCTGCCGTCGGCGGCAAAGGCGGCCTGGGCGCGCGACACCATCAGGCGGCCGCCATTCCATTGCCGGGCGCCCAGGGTACGCAGCACCGGCAGCCAGTGCGCCTGCGCCAGCGTGGTGCCGAAGCCGCCCGGCGAGGCGCCGATCAGCGCCAGCGGCCGGTCGCGAAAGACATCGGCCAGGCCGGGCGTCGGCCGTGACAGCCAGTCGACCGCGTTCTTGAAGACGCCGGGGATGCCATTGTTGTACTCGGGGCTGACGAGCAGCAGGCCGTCGCTGGCCAGCATGCGGTCTTTGAGCGCGCGCACCGCGGCCGGCGCGCCCTCGGCCTGCTCGACATCGCCGTCGTAGAGGGGGATGCCGTGCAGCGTGGCCGCCTCGAGCGCCATATCGGCGCCGGCCAGCGCCTGGGCCGCCTTCAGCAAGGCGGTATTGAGAGAGGCCGCCCGCAGGCTGCCCGAAATGCCGAGGATCCTGACCATCGCCCACCCCTGAAGTGAAGAAGCCGACCACCGCCTGGGGCGGTGGCCGGCTTGTGATTCTGCCGGGATGGGCGCCGCAGCGCCCGGCGGGGTCAGCGCTGCAGGATGTACTGGCCGGGCGCGTCTTCGAGCGCCTTGTAGGTCTTGTTGCCCATGGCCGGCGGCTTGACCTGGCCGGTGGAGTGCGCGGCCAGCCAGCCCTGCCAGGCCGGCCACCAGGAACCTTCGCTCTTGGGCGCGGCTTCCATCCACTCGTCCGGCGCCAGGTGCGGGTCGGCCAGGCGGCGCGTCATCATGCGGTAGTGGCGCTTGGGGTGGACCGGGCCGCAGACGATGCCGGCGTTGTGGCCACCGGCGGTGAGCAGAAAGGTCATGTCGTCGGAGCGCACGAGGTTGTCGACCTTGTAGACCGAGGTCCAGGGCGCGACGTGGTCGGCCTCGGTGCCCACCACGAACATCGGCACCCGGATGTCGGACAGGCGCACGCGCGTGCCGCCATGCTCGAAGCGGTTCATCGCCAGTTCGTTGTCCATGTACAGGCGGTACAGGTATTCCGAGTGCATGCGCCAGGGCATGCGCGTGCCGTCGGCGTTCCAGGCCATGAGGTCGATCAGCGGATCGCGCTTGCCCTTGAGGTAGTTGTTGATCAGCGGCTGCCAGACCAGGTCTTGCGCGCGCAGCAGCGCGAAGGCGCCGCCCATCTGCTTGCTCTCCAGCACGCCCTTGCGGTGCATGGTGGCGTCCAGCGTCGCCAGCTGGCCGGGGTTGATGAAGTAGGACAGCTCGCCCGGCTCGGAGAAATCGACCTGGGCCGCGAACATCGTCACCGAGGCCAGGCGCTCGTCCTTGGCACGGCCCAGGGCCGCGGCGCCGATGGTGAGCAGCGTGCCGCCGATGCAGTAGCCGACGGCGTGCATCTTGTACTTGGGCACAATGGCCGAGACGGCGTCGATGGCGGCGCGCAGGCCCTTGTCGACATAGTCTTCCATGCCGACATTGCGGTCGTCGGTGCCGGGGTTCTTCCACGACATCATGAAGACGGTGTGGCCCTGGTCGACCAGGAACTTGACCATCGAGTTGCGCGGGCTCAGGTCGAGGATGTAGTACTTCATGATCCAGGCCGGCACGATGAGCACGGGCTCGGCATGCACCTGGGCCGTGGTCGGCGCGTACTGGATGACCTCGATCAGCTCGTTGCGGAAGACCACCTTGCCCGGGGTCACCGCCACGCCCTTGCCGGCGGCGAAATCACCCGGGTCGGCCGCCTCGCCACCGGCCAGCGTGCGGCTGATGTCCTCGGCCAGGTGCTGCAGGCCGCGCACCAGGTTCTGGCCGTGCTCTTCCTGCGTCAGCGCCTGCAGCTCGGGGTTGGTGGCCAGGCTGTTGGCCGGCGAGGCCGCATCCGACACCATGCGCGCCGCGAACTGCAGCAGCTGGGCGTGGTAGGGGTTGAGCCCGCTCACGCCGTCGAGCGCCTCGCGCATCAGCGCCTGGTTGTTCTGGTAGGCCCGCGCGACGACGTTGAAGGGAAACTGCGACCAGGCCTGGTTGTCGAAGCGCTTTTCGGCCTTGCCCGCGAAGCCCTCGGCCGGCGACACCGCCTCGCCGGCCAGCGCCTGCAGCACGAAGGAGCCGGTGTCGGTGGCGCGCTCCATCGCGTGCTGGCGCAGCTCCTGCTGCTTGGCCGGCGACAGTGCCAGGTGCGTCACCCAGTCGACCCAGGCCGTGGTGAAGGACGACAGCGCCATCCCTCCCGTCATCTGCGCCAGCTGGGCGCGGTACTCGCGGTCGAGTTCCTTGGTGGAGAGGGGCTTGCTGCTGTTGTTGCTCATGTCGGCTCGGGGCTCTGGAAGGTCTGACTGGGGGGCAAGGCGGGCGCTGTGGACGTGCGGGCGTCAGGCCGGCGCATGCCAGCCGGCGTCGACCCACAACTCGCCGCTCACCGAGGAGTTGGCGAGCATGAAGCAGATTGCGTCGGCGATCTCGTCGGGCTGGATCAGGCGGCCGAGCTGGGTGAAGGGCAGGATGTTCTTGTCGACGTAGTCCAGGCCCATCGAGCGCACCATGGGCGTGTCGGTGAAGCCGGGGTGGATGACGCCGCAGCGCACGCCGTGGAACATCGCTTCCTTCATGATGGTGGCGGCGGCGCCGCGCAGGCCGGCCTTGGTGCTGGCGTAGGAGACCTGGCCGCGGTTGCCCTGCGACGAGATCGAGCCGACGAAGACCACCGAGCCCTGCACATGCTCGGCCGGTGTCCAGCGCTTGAGGCCCTTGGCGGCGCGGTCTTCGGCGATGCGGCCAATCATCTCGAGCGCCCAGTAGATCGGCGCGATGAGGTTGACGTCGACGACCAGCTTGAACTGCTCGATCGGGTAGATGCGGGCCTTGCCGGTGGCCTTGTCGATGCGCACCGCGAGCTCGTCGCGGGTGATGCCGGCGGCCGGCACGCACATCGAGACGCGGTCGAACTGGCTGCTCAGCGAATCGAAGACCGAGGCGCGGAAGGCCTCGTCGGTGGTGTTGCCCTTGAAGGGCACGGCAAACTTGCGGCCGAACTCGGCGTTGAGCTTCTCGGCGACCTCGCCGACGGCGTCGTTCATGTCCACCAGGCCCACCGCGGCCACGCCACGCTTGGCCATGGCCACCGCCACCGCCCGTCCGATGCCGCTGGCGCCACCGGTGATGACGCCCACCCTGTTCGAGATGTCCATAGCTATCTACCTCGTTGAGTCATGTTGCACCGCAGCATGATAATTGCCCGGGTTGTGTTTTTCCTTACGCAGGCGCGATCAGGGGCCCCAATTCGAGGGCATTTGCGTTGGCGCAAATCAATCCAGGCGCGGACCCGAATCGGCAGCCTGCCCCCGACCCTCGCCGCCCCATCGGCGCCGACCCTGGCTAGCATCGCGGCCATGACGGCATCTTCCTCCTTGCGCTTGTGCGTCGGCATCGACGGCGGCGGCAGCGGCACGCGCGCCCGCCTCGTCGCCGCCGACGGGCGGCGGCTGGGCCACGGCGAAGCCGGCCCCTCGGCCCTGGGCCAGGGCATGGAGCAGGCCTGGCGCCATGTGCTTGCGGCCACGGCCGCCGCGCTGGAGTGCGCCGGACTGGACGCCGCGGCCCTGGGCGACCCGGCCTGGCGGGCCGGCTGCGGCCTGGGCCTCGGGCTTTCGGGCGCCGAGAACCCGGCCTGGGCGCGCGCCTTCCACGACAGCGCGCCATCCTGGGGCCGCATCGCCCTCGAATCCGACGGCTGGACCGCCCTGCTCGGCGCCCATGCCGGCGCACCAGGCGCACTGGTGGTGGCGGGCAGCGGCAGCGTGGGCGTGGCACGCTGCCATGACGGGCGCAGGCTGATGGTCGGTGGCTGGGGTTGGCGGCTGGGCGACGAGGGCAGTGGCGCCTGGCTGGGCCAGCAGGCCGTGCGCCACGCCCAGCAGGCGCTGGACGGCCGCGCGCCGGCGGCCGCGCTGGCGCGTGCGATCTGGGCGCGCTGCGGCGCCGAACGCCACCGCCTGCTGGCCTGGTCGCTGGCCGCCGACCAGGCCGCCTGGGCCGCGCTGGCGCCAATGGTGTTCGATCTCGAGGCGGCGGATGCCGCCGCGGCGGCACTGATCGCCGCCGCCGCCGCCGCGGTCGAGACCTTGGCCCTCACCCTCGACCCGGCGGGCGCCCTGCCGCTGGTCATCACCGGCAGCGTCGGTGCCCGCCTGCTGCCGCGGCTGGATGCCGCGCTGCGCCAGCGCATCGTGCAGCCGGCCGGCGACGCGATGGATGGCGCGCTCGGCCTGCTGTCGGCGGCGGCACCGGCTGGCATCATCCCGACGCCATGAACCCGATCCAGCGCATCAGCGGCGCCATCCTCACCCCCGCGGGCTGGGTGAGCGGCCAGCTGAGCTTCGACAGCCGCATCGTCGCCATCGAGGGCGAGGCCGTGGCCGCGCCGCGCGCCGGCCAGCCGCTGCTGCTGCCCGGCTTCATCGACCTGCACGTCCACGGCGGCGGCGGCGCCGACGTGATGGAGGGCGGTGGCGCCATCGACACCGTGGCACGGCTGCATGCCCGCCATGGCACGACCAGCCTGCTGGCGACGACGATGACGGCGCCGCGTGCCGAGATCGAGCACGCCCTGGCCGACATCGCCCGCGCCATGGCCGGGCGCGCGGCGGGCGCGGCGCGGGTGCTCGGCGTACACCTCGAAGGCCCCTATCTCAGCCCCGACAAGCTGGGCGCCCAGCCCGCTGGCGCGCGGGCCGGCACGCTGGCCGAGGTGATGGCCCTCGCCGCGCTGGCACCGATACGCGTGCTGACGCTGGCGCCCGAAATCGCCGGCCACCTGGCATTGATAGCCGCGCTGCGCGGGGCCGGCATCCGGGTGCAGATCGGCCACAGCGGCGGCAGTTACGAGGACGGCGTGGCCGCGCTCGCCGCAGGTGCAGCCGGTTTCACCCATCTGTTCAACGCGATGAGCGGCCTGCACCACCGCGCGCCCGGCATGGTGGGGGCGGCGCTGGCCCACGCCGAGTACGCCGAGCTGATCCCGGACCTGCTGCATGTCCACGCGGGCGCCATCCACGCGGCGCGGCGCGCCATACCGCGCCTGTGCTGCGTCACCGATTCAACGGCCGGCGCCGGCATGCCCGATGGCGCTTACCGCCTGGGCTCGCAGACGGTCCACAAATGCCTGGGCGGCGTGCGCCTGGCCGATGGCACCTTGGCCGGCAGCGTGCTGACCATGGACCAGGCCTTGCGGAACCTGGTCGCCATCGGCATACCGCTGCAGCAGGCGGCGCTGCACCTCTCGACCCACCCGGCCGACTACCTGGGCGAAGGCGAACGCGGCCGCCTGCAGGCGGGCGCGCACGCCGACATCGTGGAATTGACGCCAGAACTGGCAATCAACCGCTGCTTCGTCGAGGGTGAATCCCTCGCGATCACCGGCGCCTGACCAGGCGCCGGCGCCGAGATTCAGGCCGGCATTTCGGCGCGTATGCGGGCGGCGATCTCATCGAGCGCCTTCGAGAGCGGCTCCCACTGTCCGGCAAGGCCAGGATCGTCGACCCTGAAGGCCATGGCCGCCTGGATTTGCGCGAAAACGGGGTCGAGACCGTCCAGCAGGCCATCGAGCGCGAGCGCGTTCTGCCCCGTGGCCGCCGGCCGCGGCGGGCGGGGTTCGGCGCGGTAGATCACCTCCACCGGCGCCGCGCGCTGGCGCTTGCGCCGCAGGCCGCTGCGCGGCAGTGGCGCGCTGTCACCCAGGTAGGCCGGCTGGCTGGCCTGCGGGGCCGGCGTGGCTTCGTCGCCTTCCTTGGGGTTGACGAGAAAGATGCGTGGCGCCTTCGAGGCTTCGGCCTGGGCCTCGGTCGCCGTGGCGGCATGGGCCTCGGGCGCTGGCGCGGCGGCGGACTCGGCCTGAGGCGGTGGAGTATCCGGCGCCCGCAGCGTGATCTTCCGGCTCACCACCGTGACGACCGGTGGCGGCACATCGGGGCGGGATATACGCTCGCTTCCGAAGGCGGAGAAAGCTTCTTCGGCCGCCAGACGGGCCGCACTCTTGGGTTTGTTGAATGGATTGAATTGCGGATACATGCGGTTTCGGCCGCCCCTCGGCGTTGCCAGACTTGCCTAATAGGAAACCCTTATCGCCGGCGCCGCACAAAACCGCGTCGGGGCGAATCCCCGGAGTTTATCGGAATCAACAGTTTTGACGATGACGGCCTGCAATGAGCGCGTCGCGCGCACCGGGGCCGGGTTTGCGCGATCATCGGACGGATTCGTTCGATGACCGGACCCCCGCCATGGCCAAGCTCCGCACAGAACCGCAGCGCGCGCCCCAGGTCGACGTGCCCGACTTTCCCATTGCCGCGGCCGACCTCATCGTCGCGCTCGGTCGCGGCCTGACGGTGATCGAGAGCTTCGACGACGAGCACCCGCGCATGACCGCGGCCATGGTGGGCGAGCGCACCGGCATTCCGCGCACCGCGGCACGCCGCCACCTGCTGAGCCTGTGCCACTTCGGCTATGCCCAGACCGACGGCAAGCACTTCTGGCTGGCGCCACGCGTGCTGCGCCTGGGCCGCAGCTACCTGGGTGCGGCGCGCATGCCGCGCCTGGTGCAGCCCTTCATCCAGCGCCTGTCCATGGCCAGCGGCGAAACCGTCAACGTGAGCCTGCTCGATGGCCACGAGGTCGTCTACGTGGCGCGCAGCAACAGCCCGCGCCTGGTGTCCATAGGCTTCCATGTCGGTGACCGCGCGCCGGCGCATGTGGTTTCGCCCGGCGTTGTGCTGCTCTCGCGCCTGCCCGACAGGGCCGTGCAGCGCTGGGTGCAGGAGCATGAATTCGCCGGCTTCAGCCCGGTGACGCTGACCGACCGCGATGCCTTTCTTGAAAAGGTGCGCGGCGCGCGCCGGCTCGACCACTGGATCACCCAGCAACAACTCGACGCCGGCCTGATGGGCGTGGCCGTGCCGCTGCTGGACCGCCACGGCAAGTGCCAGGCGGCGCTGAGCATGACGTTGCAGGTGCCCAACTGGCCGCACGCGGCCATCGAGGAGAAACTGGTGCCGGCGCTGCGCGATACCGCGCTGACGCTGCTGCCCCTGCTCTGATGTCGCCCGGTCAGTAGCTCAGCCGCGCCAGCGCGCGCAGCGTCTCGGGCGTGGTGGTGGGGAAGCCGAAGAATTCGAGGTAGGCCGGGATCATCTCGAACAGCATGTCCGAGCCCACCTGGTAGCGGCAGCCGCGCGCAGCGGCGGCCTTGAGGAAGGCCGTCATCTCGGTCTTCATCACCACCTCGCCGACGAAGGCCTGCGGCGAGATGCGCGCCACATCCAACGGCAGCGGGTCGCCGTCGTTCATGCCCAGTGGCGTGCCGTTGACGACGATGTCGCAGCCGTCGGGGTCGTTGCTGCCGACATTGACCTCGAGCGCGGCGTAGTGGTCCTTCAGGCGGCCGCCCAGGGCCTCGGCGGCCGGCGCATGGGCGTCGAAGAGGGCTATGGCCGCCACGCCGGCCGCCGCCAGCGAGGCCGCGATGGCCGAGCCGACGCCGCCACAGCCCACCACCAGCGCGCGTGCGCCCTGCAGCGTGCAGCCCTTGCGGCGCAGGCCGCGCACAAAGCCTTCGCCGTCGAACATGTCGCCCACCAGGCGGCCGTCGGCATCGCGGCGCACCGCGTTGCAGGAGCCGGCAATGCACACCGCCGGCAGCGCCACGTCAAGCAGCGACGCCGTCGTCACCTTGTGCGGCATCGTGATGAGGGCGCCGCGCACGTTGTCCAGCGCGAACACGGCGCGCAGAAAGGCCGGGTAGTGCTCGCCGCGGCTGGCCATGGGCACGACCACGGCGTCGATGCCGGCGTGCTCGAAGTACGGGTTGTAGATCATCGGCGCCTTGAAGGCGTGTGTGGGATAGCCGATGTGTGCGATCAGCTCGGTGGTTCCGCGAATCATGATCTCTCCGTCGCTTCGAGCCTTGCCGTCTTACTTGCGGACCTTGGCCAGTTCGGCCTGCAGTTCTGCCACGGTGGCGGCAATGGCGGCGCCGTGCTTGTCGATCACCGGCTTGAACTTCTCGCGCAGCTTGGCCTGCTCGGCGGCGGGCAGCTCGGTCACCTGCATGCCGGCCTTCTTCAGTTCGGCCAGCTGGCCGGCGGCGGCATCGCGGTTCACCTGGCGCTCGTACTTGGCGGCCTCGTTGGCGGCGTCCTGGATGATCTTCTTCTGGTCGGCCGCCAGGGTGTCCCAGACCTTCTTGCTCATCACCAGCGATTGCGGGTTGTACTGGTGGTTGGTCACCGCCAGGTGCTTCTGCACCTCGAAGAACTTGTTGGCCAGGATCACGCTGAAGGGGTTTTCCTGGCCGTCGATGGCCTTCTGCTCGAGGCCGGCATAGACCTCGGGAAATGCCATGGGCGTGGGGTTGGCGCCGACCGCCTTGACCCAGTCGACGTTGATGGCGTTGGGGATCACGCGCAGCTTGAGGCCGGCCAGATCCTCGACCTTGGCGATGGGCCGCTTGCCGTTGGTGATGTTGCGGAAGCCCAGTTCGAAATAGGCCAGGCCCACGATGCCCTTGTCGGCCAGCTTGGCGTGCAACTTCTGGCCGAAGGGGCCGTCGACCACGGCGTCGGCCTCTTGCGCATTGGCGAAAAGGAAGGGGAAGTCATAGACCTCGAAGTCCTTCACCTGCGAGGCCAGGATGCCCGAGTTGAGGGCCACGAACTCGATCGTGCCGCCCTGCAGCGCCGAGACATTGGCCGCGTCGCCGCCCAGCGTGCCGCCTGGGAAGACGTTGACCTTGAGCTTGCCGCCCGACTTGGCGGCCACCAGTTCGGCGAACTTGGTCGCACCCTGCTCGAGCGGGTGGCCCTTGGGGTTTTGCAGCGCGTACTTGAAGGTGCGTTCCTGGGCCTGGGCGGCGGCGAAGGGCAGCAGTGCGGCCAGGGCAACAGCCAGGGCGCGGCGGGTCAGGCGGATCATGGTTTGTCTCCTCGAAGGGGGTTGTGGGTGGAACGGTAGGACGTGGAGGGTGCGGTTCGATTCAACCCGCGAACCACTTGGCGGGCACGGTGACCAGCGCGGGGAAGAAGACCATCAGGAACATGACGATGAACTGGGCGATCATGAAAGGCACGACGCCGCGGGTGACCTCGTCCATCTTCATCTTGCCGACGCCGGCGACGACGTTGAGCACCGTGCCCACCGGCGGCGTGACCAGGCCGATGGCGTTGTTGATGATGAAAAGCACGCCGAAGTAGACCGGGTCTATGCCCGCGGCCTTCACCACCGGCATCAGCACCGGGGTGAGGATCAGGATGGTGGGCGTCATGTCCATCGCCGTGCCCACCGCCATCACCACGAACATGATGATGATCATCAGCAGGATGGGTTTGTCGATGAAGGGCTGGAGCAGGGCTATCAGCTCGGCCGGCAGGTTGGTGATGGTGATCAGCCAGGCCGAGACCATGGCCGCGGCCACGAGGAACATGATCACCGAGGTGGTCTTGGCGGCGCTGACGAAGACGTGGTACAGCTGGGCGAGCTTGAGTTCGCGGTAGACCACCGTGGAGACGAAGAGCGCATAGACCGCCGCCACCACCGCGGCCTCGGTGGGCGTGAACACGCCCATCTTGAGGCCCACCAGCACGATGAGCGGCAGCACCAGGGCCCAGGTCGAATCGCGCAGGGCCTGCATCCGCTCGGCCGTGGTGGCCTTGGGCGGCGGCACCACCTTCTCGCGCTTGGCCACCAGGTACCAGGCGATGGCGATGGCCACGCCCATCATCAGGCCAGGCACGATGCCGGCGAGGAAGAGCTTGGTGATGGACACGTTGGCGGCCACACCGAAGATCACGAAGCCTATGGACGGCGGGATGATGGGCGCGATGATGCCGGCGCAGGCGATGAGGCCACCCGACTTGGCGCGGTCGTGCCCGGCCGCCACCATCATCGGCAACAGCAGCGAGGCCAGCGCCGCGGTGTCGGCGACGGCCGAGCCCGAGAGCGAAGCCATGATGACCGCGGCCACGATGACGACATAGCCGAGGCCGCCGCGCATGTGACCCACCAGCGTGAGCGCCAGCTTGACGATGCGCTTTGACAGGCCGCCGACGTTCATGATCTCGCCGGCCAGCATGAAGAAGGGCACGGCCAGCAGCGGAAAGCTGTTGGCGCCTTCCATCAGGTTCTGGGCCAGGATCTGGGCATCGAACGTGCCCATGTAGGCCATCAGGGCCACGCCGCACAGCAGCAGCGCGTAGGCGATGGGGATGCCCAGGGCCATGGCCGCGAGCAGCGACCCGAGAAAGACGGCGACGGTCATGGCTTGTCTCCTGCGTCGGCCTTCAGCTTGGCCAGGTCTTCTGATTCCTGCACCACGACCAGCTCTTCCTCGCGCAGGCGGCCGGTGAACAGGCGGCCCAGCTTCATGAGGTGGAAGAGGGCCGCGGAGACGGCGAACACGATGCCTATGCCCGAGATCCAGCCCATGGACCAGCCGGTGACCGGGGCCTCGACATCGATGTTGATCTTGGTCTGGGCCAGGCTGCCGGTGTAGATCAGCCAGCAGGCGTAGAGCATCAGCATCTCGGCCACGGCCAGGCAGATCTTCTTGCCGGTATTGCCCAGGCGGCTGACCAGCATGTCGGTACCGAGGTGGCCGCCATCGCGCACCGCGACGATGGCGCCCAGGAAGGTCATCCAGACGAAGGCCCAGCGCGAGATTTCTTCGGATTCGGTGATGCCCGAATTGAAGACGTAGCGCAGCACCACGTTGCCGAACACCAGCACCACCATCACCACCAGGGCCAGCACGATGACCAGCTCGAGCAGGCGGCAATAGCCGTCGAGGATCTTGTTCATGCGTTTGTCTCCGCCTTTCAGGGGCCGGCGTGGAGGCACGCGGCATTGCCCTCAGCCGGCCGCCACCGCGGGCCACCGGCACCGCCGGAAGCCCTGTCTGCGCAGGCCTGCAATCCGGTACACGCAGTATGTACGAACTGGTTAGTTGCCATCCATGGGGAAAACCCTGGCCTCGGGCCTGGAGGGCCTGAGCGGCGTGGCGAGGGGGGTGCCCGCGACGGCGGACTCGGGCAGGATCGGCTACTTGCGCAGGAAGCGCACCACCATCTCGACGATGCTTTCGCGGCGCGCGGCAATGGCCTCGGGCGCGTCGAGATCGCGCTTGAAGATGAGCGCGAAGGTGTGCTTGTTGGCGACGTTGAACACGCTCAGCGCGCTGATCGACATGTGCAGGTCGACGGCGTCGATGCCGGCGCGGAACACGCCCTCGGCCAGGCCGCGCTCGTAGACCTTGCGCACGGCATCGATGGCCGGCACGTTGAGCTTCTGGATCGCCTTGCTGCGCGCGATGTACTCGCCGCGGTGGATGTTCTCGGTCATCACCAGGCGCACGAAATCGGGGTTGGCCAGCTGGTAGTCAACCGTGAAGGCCACCAGGCGGCGCAGCGCCTCGACCGGTCCCAGGTCATCGAGCTGCAGGTCGGTCTCGATGCTGCGGATTCGCCGGTAGGCCTCTTCCAGCACCGCGACGTAAAGGCCTTCCTTGCTGCCGAAGTAGTAGTAAATCATGCGCTTGCTGGTGCGCGTGGCATCGGCGATGACGTCGATGCGCGCCCCGGCCAGGCCCTTTTCCGAGAACTCGTGCGTGGCCACCTCGAGGATGTCGGCCATCGTCCGCTCGGGATCATTGGTGCGGCCCGGCGCGGCAGCCGCGGCACGGCGCGGGCGGGCCTTGGCGGCCGGCGCGGGGGCTGCAGGAGAGGCGGCGGCAGCCGCGGCAGCGGCAGCGGCTTCGCGCGAAGGCAAACGTACTGGTTTGTCCATTCCCAAAGTGTAGGCCAGGCCCGAGGCGGTGTCAGCGCCGCTTGACCCTGGGCGCCTTCAACGCCGGGCCGCGGGCGCGCACCGCCGGCCGCATGAAGAGTTCGGCGCAGGTGGTGCGCAGCCAGCGGCTGGCGGCGTCGTGGTGGTAGCGCGCATGCCAGTGCAACTTGACGGTGAAGCTGGGGATGGGCAGCGGGCAGGCATGCAGGCCGAGGTCGCCGCTGGCGGCCAGGGTCTCGCCAATCTGGCGCGGCAGCGTCGCGATCAGGTCGGTGGTGGAAACGATGGCCGGCAGCCCCAGGAAGCCCGGCAGCTCCAGCACCAGGCGGCGGGCTATGCCGGCGCGCTGCAGCGCCTCGAGCAGCAACAACTGGCCGGTGCCGTGGGCGATGCCGACATGGGCCTCGTCGCGGTAGGCGCGCAGCGTGAGTGTGCGGCCCAGGCGCGGGTGGTGGCGGTTGGCCAGGCAGACCCAGTCCTGCTCGAACAGCGTCTGCTGGTAGAAGCCGGAGTCCAGCTCGGGCAGCAGGCCCAGGGCCAGGTCGGCGTCACCGGCCTGCAGCGAGCGCGCGGTGTCGGCGTCGATGCGCGTGGCCTCCAGGCGAACCCGCGGCGCCACCGCGCGCAGGTGCGCCAGCAGGCGCGGCAGCAGGGTCACATGGCTGGCATCGGTCATGCAGATGCGAAAGCGCCGCTCGGCGCGTGCAGGGT
The DNA here is from genome assembly GCF_904426505.1 of Rubrivivax sp. A210. Lineage (GTDB taxonomy): Bacteria > Pseudomonadota > Gammaproteobacteria > Burkholderiales > Burkholderiaceae_C > Rubrivivax. Next base: position 44,087 of record NZ_CAJGBN010000072.1, on the reverse strand, counting down.
CGAAGTCGGGCGCCAATTCCGACAGCCGGCGCAGCGCATCCAGCGCTTCGCGCACCGTGCCTATCAGCGCGTCGGCGCGCGGCGTGGGCAGCATGCCCTGGGCGGTGCGCACGAAAAGCGGGTCTTGCAGCTCGCGGCGCAGCCGCGCCAGCCAGATGCTGACCGTGGGCTGGCTCTGCCCCAGCTGCTCGGCAGCGCGGGTGACGCTGCCGCCGCCATGCATCAGCTCGAACAGGCGCAGCAGCTTGATGTCGAGCAGCCGGGCATCCACGGAACTGCCAGGAACGGGTTCGGCCATCATTGCGCCCTCCAATGCCAGTCGGCCGCATCATTGCATGGCCGGCATGGGCGATGGCGGGACGAGCCATCGAGACCGGGCGCGGCGGCACCCGCGTGGGCAAGGGCGATGGGGCTGGCGCCGCTACCTCGTGGACAGCGCGCCGAGGCCATCGTCCTCGGTGCGGAAGTGCGAGGCCGGCATCACCGCGATCTCGGCCGCCAGCAGGGGCGTGAAATCCATCTGGTCCAGCACGTCGCGCTGCAGGGCTACGCCGGGAGCGATCTCGAACAGCTCCACGCCGGCCGGCGTAAGGCGGAAGTTGGCCCGTTCGGTGAAGAAGAGCACCTGCTGGCCGCGCCGCAAGGCCTGGGGCCCGCTGAAGGTGATCTGCTCGACCTGGCGCACGGCCTTGCGCACGCTGCCCTGCTGCAGAACGCGGAGGCGGCCGTCGCCGGTGGCCAGCTTCAGGCCCTTGGCGGCAAAGGTGCCGCAGAACACGACCTTGCGCGCGTTCTGGGCGATGTCGATGAAGCCGCCCGGGCCCACCGTGAGCCCGCCGAGGCGCGAGACATTGACATTGCCCTCGGCGTCGAATTCGCCGAAGCCCAGCATCGCGATGTCCAGGCCGCCGGCGGCATAGAAGTCGAACTGCGTCGGCGCGTCCAGCATCGCGCTGGCATTGCGGGCGTAGCCGAAGAGCACGCCGTCGAGCAGGCTGCCGCCATAGGTGCCGTGCTCGATGGTCTGGTAGATGCGGTCCAGTTCGCCGCGCCGCGCCACCAGCTTGGCCACCGCGTCGGGCACGCCCACGCCGTAGTTGACCACCGCGCCTTCGACCAGCTCGCAGGCGGCGCGCCGCGCCACGGCCTGGCGCTCGCTGAAGGGCTCTTCGGGCTGCCTGGCCGCATGGGCATCGGCCTCCGCCCGCGCCATGCCGGTGAGTTCGCCCGACAGCGCAGCATCGAAGGGGATGTCGTAGCTGGTGCGCTGCTGCTCATCGACGACGACGGCGTCCACCCAGGCCGCCGGAATGCGCACCTCGCGCGCCTTGAGCGCGCCGCGCGGCCGGCGTTCGCGCACCTGCACGATGACCTTGCCGCCGCTGGCGCGCGCCGCCAGCGCGATGGCCGTGGCGTCCAGGTTGGCGGCCTCGTGCTCGAAGCTGATGTTGCCGTCCTCGTCGGCCGCCGAGGCCCGCACCAGGGCCACGTTCACGGCATAGGGCTTGTAGCGCAGGTACTCACGGCCATCCAGCGTCATCACCTCGGCCAGGTCTTCGGTGGCGCTGGCGTTCATGCGCCCGCCGCCGTGGCGCGGGTCGCACACCGTGCCCAGGCCCACATGCGTGATGAGGCCGGGACGGCCGCCGCCGATCTCGCGCAGCAGCTGCGAAGACACGCCGCCGGGCAGGATGTAGGCGGCGATCTTCTCGTCGCGCGCCAGCTGCTGCATGCGCGGCGACCACACCCAGTGCCCGCCGATGACCTTGCGCACCAGGCCTTCGTGGGCAAAGCAGTTCAAGCCGCGCTCGCCCTTGTCGCCAATGCCCAGGGCATGCACCACCGTCAGGTGGCGCGGATGCTCGGTGGCCTGGAAGCGCCGCTCCACGGCCTGGAACAAGCAGGTGGCCTCCATCAGGCCGCCGCCGCCGCCCATCAGGGCCACGGTGTCGCCGTCGCGTATCAATGCCGCCGCTGCGTCGGCCGAGACGAATTTGGACTTCATCGCCCAGCCCTCAGCGGTGCAGGTCAAAGAGCGCCGCGCCGCGCCTGAGCGCGCTCTTGGCGATCACCGTGCGGTGGATCTCGGAGGTGCCGTCGAAGATGCGATAGACCCGGGCATCCCGGTAGTAGCGCTCGATGGGCAGCTCCTTGCAAAAGCCCATGCCGCCGAAGATCTGCACGCCGCGGTCGACCACGCGCCCCAGTGTTTCGGCTGCCTGCACCTTGACCATCGCAATCCAGTCGCGGGCGTCCAGCCCGGCGTCGATCATCCAGGCCGCGTGCAGCACCATCAGGCGCGCGGCATTGATCTCGATGACGCTGTCGGCCAGCATCTGCTGCACCATCTGGAAGTCGCCGATGCGGCTGCCGAACTGCTTGCGCTCGCCGGCGTACTCGGTCATCAGCTCCAGCACATGGCTGGCCTTGCCGACGGCTCGCGCGCCCACCTGCGCCAGGCGCACGACGTTGAGCGCCCCCATCGCCAGCTTGAAGCCCTGGCCTTCGTCGCCCAGCAGCGCCAGCGGCTCCAGCGCCACGTTGTCGAAAAACAGCTCGACGTGGGGCGTGCCGCGCAGGCCCATCATCTTCTGGTCCTTGCCCACGGTGACCCCGGGCAGGCTCTTGTCGACCATGAACATCGAAATCGCCTTCTCCCCGGTCTTGGCCGAGACGAGGAAGAAGTCGCTCCATTCGCCGTCGCTGATGAAGTGCTTGCTGCCATTGAGCACCCAGCCGGCATCCGTCTTCTTCGCGTGGGTCTTGATGCCCTGGGCGTCCGAGCCCGCGCCGGCCTCGGTGATGGCGATGGAGCAGGTGCGCTCGCCGCGCACCGTGGGCGCAAGCCAGCGCTCCACCTGCCCGCCCTTGCACACCAGCAGCGGCTCGTAGACGTTGCCAAAGGCGCGGCGGATCAGGATGTCGCTGGTGTGGCCGAACTGTTCTTCGCACAGGATGCGGTCCACCGTACTGAGGCCACCGCCGCCCAGGTCGGCCGGGATGTTGAGCGCATAAAGGCCCAGCGCAGCCGCCTTGGCGAACACGGCGCGCGCCTTGGCGGGGTCGAGCTGCCCACTGTCCTCGACCTCGTCTTCCAGCGGCTTGAGTTCTTCCTTGATGAAGCGACGGACGGTGTCGATCGTCATCTTCTGCTCGTCGTTGAGGGCAAAGTCCATCGGTCTTGTCTCCAGCGGGGGTCTGAGGGTGGCCGGTCGTGGCCGGCCTGTACGGTGTGGCGAGACTCTATGAACAACGAACAGTGCGGACAACGGCCTCACTGTGACCTTATGATTTACGAATCGTGAGCGTCAAATTCCAGCTCGATGACCTGCAGGTGTTCTGCATCGCGGCCCGCAAGGCGGGTTTTGCCGCGGCAGCCACCGAGCTGGGCATGTCGCCGGCCTATGTCAGCAAGCGCATCGCGGTGCTGGAGAAAGCACTGGGCGTGACGCTGTTCCACCGCGCGGCGCGGCGCGTCACCGTCACCGACGAGGGCGAGCGCGTCTATGCCTCGGCGCAGCAGATCTTCCAGGGCGTGGCCGAGATGGGCGAGACCGTCGCCGGCGGCCGGCTCGACCCCCGCGGCACGCTGCGCGTGACCACCAGCTTCCGCCTCGGCCGCAAGCACCTGGGCCCCATCCTCTCGCTGCTGGCCCAGCAATACCCGGCGCTGGAGATCACGCTGGACGCGGTGGACCGCCGCGTCGACCTGATCGCCGAGAACGTCGACCTCGACGTGCGCATCGGCGATGTCGACGAGCCCCATCTGGTGGCCCACCGCATCGCCGACAGCACGCGTGTGCTCTGCGCCGCCCCCGGCTACGTCGACAGGCGCGGCATGCCGGCGAACATCGCCGAACTGAGCCGCCACGACTGCCTGGTGCTGCGCGACCGCAACCAGGCTTTCGGCGTCTGGCGTCTCACCGGCCCGCACGGCGTCGAGAAGGTCAAGGTCACCGGGCGGCTGTCGTCCAACAACTCCGAGATCGTGCGCGGCTGGGGCAACGACGGCCACGGCATCCTGCTGCAGGCGCGCTGGGACGTGAGCGCCGACCTGGCCGCCGGCCGCCTGCTGCGCGTGCTGCCCGACTGCTCGCAGCCGGCCGACATCTGGGCCGCCAGCACGGTGCGCCTGAGCCATTCGGCCAAGGTGCGCGTCTGCGTGCGCTTTCTGCAGGAGCAGCTGGCCAGCGGGCCGTTTGCCTTGAGGCAATAGGCCGGCCGCCAAGTTGCCAGGCCGCCGTGCCGTGGCAAGGCGCACGAAGCCTGCCGCCGATCATTGCGTCAGGCAATGCGATGTATTTGAACCATTGCATGGACAGCAGGACTTGTGCTGCCTATCGTGCGCCCTTCGCCGCCGGCCGGCATTCGATGTGCCCGCACTCCCATGACCGACCGCTATGCCGTCATCGGCAACCCCATCGCGCAGAGCAAATCGCCGCTGATCCACGGCCAGTTCGCGGCCACCCACGGCCAGGACATGGTCTACGAGGCCATCGAGGGCCCGCTCGAAGGCTTTGCCGACGCGGTGCGCGCCTTCATCGCCGCCGGCGGGCGCGGCATGAACGTCACCGCACCCTTCAAGCTGCAGGCCTACGAGATGGCCGACACGCTGAGCGAGCGGGCACGCCAGGCCGGCGCGGTGAACACGCTCAAGTTCGAGGGCGGGCGCATAGCCGCCGACAACTTCGACGGCATCGGTCTCGTCAATGATCTGCAGCGCAACCTCGGCATGGCCTTGTCAGGCTGCCGCGTGCTGATGCTGGGCGCGGGCGGTGCGGCGCGGGGTGCGCTGCGGCCTTTGCTGGAGCAGGGCCCGGCCGAACTGGTGATTGCCAACCGCCACCCCGAGAAGGCCGAGGCCCTGGCCCGTCCCTATGCCGCCAGCCACGGCGTGCGCGGCATCTCCTACGCCGAGATCGGGCGCCAGCGCTTCGACCTCGTCGTCAACGCCACCTCGGCCAGCCTGCGCGGCGAGCTGCCGCCGGTGCCGGCCACCGCCTTCTCGCCCGAGGGCCTGGCCTACGAGCTGGCCTATGGCAAGGGGCTCACGCCCTTTCTGCGCCTGGCGCAGAACGCCGGCGTCAGCCACCTGGCCGACGGCGTGGGCATGCTCATCGAACAGGCCGCCGAGGGCTTTGCCTGGTGGCGCGGCGTGCGCCCCGAGACCGGCCCGGTGATCAGGCGCATGACCGTGCCCCTGGTCTGAGAACCGCAACGACCAACAAGGAGACCCCCATGAAGATCCTCATGCTGCACGGCATCAACCACAACATGTTCGGCCAGCGCGACCCCAGGCAGTACGGCACCCTCACGCTGGCCGAGATCGACGGCACGCTGCAGGCCCTGGGCCGCGAGCTGGGCGCCGAGGTCGAGAGCTTCCAGACCAATGCCGAGGGCGCGATGTGCGAGCGCATCCACCAGGCCTATGCCGAGGGCCAGGACGCGGTGCTCATCAATGCCGGCGCCTGGACGCACTACAGCTACGGCATCCGCGACGCGCTGGCCATCCTCACCTGCCCCATCGTCGAGCTGCACATGTCCAACATCCATGCCCGCGAGGCCTTCCGTCACCACTCGGTCTTTGCCGAGATCGTGCGCGGCCAGATCTGCGGCTTCGGCGTCGACAGCTACACGCTGGCGCTGCGCGCCGCGGTGTCGGCGGTGCAGCAGGCACGCGCGGCCTGAGCAGCGCAGCCAAGGCGGCCGAACCATGAGCCTGCTGGCGCGCATCGTCACCATCGTCTTCCCCATCTTCCTGGTGGTGATGGTGGGCTTTGCCGTCGGCCGCCGCCAGCGCCCCGAGATGGCGCTGGTCAACCGCCTCAACATGCAGGTCTTCCTGCCGGCGCTGATCTTCATGGCGCTGGCCGGGCGCAGCTTCGAGCTGCGCGACAACCTCGCCATCGCGCTGGGCGCGGTGGTGGTGGTGGTGGTCTCGGGCCTGCTCACCTGGCCCGTGGCGCTGCTGCTGGGCCATGACCCGCGCACCCTGGTGCCGCCCGCTATGTTCAACAACGTCGGCAACATGGGACTGCCGCTGCTGCTGTTTACCTTTGGGCCCTCGGTGCTGGGCTCGGCCGTGGTGCTGATGCTGGTGGTGACGGTGGCGCAGTTCACGGTCGGCCCCTGGCTGCTGAGCGGCCGCCTGCGGCCCGCGACGCTCTGGCGCGAGCCCCTGCTCGCGGCCGCGGCGGCGGGCCTGGTGTGCAGCCTGGCCGGTGTGGCCGTGTGGCCGCCGCTGATGGCCGCCTTCAAGCTGCTGGGTGACATCTCGATCGGCCTGATGATCTTCGCCCTCGGCGTGCGGCTTGCGTCGGCGCGGCTCTCGGCCTGGCGCATCGGCCTGGCCGGCGCGGTGGTGACGCCGCTCACCGGCATGGCGGCGGCCTGGGCCTTTGCCGCAGCGGCGGGGCTGGACCGCCACACGGCCGACATCCTCTTCGTCTTCGGCGCGCTGCCGCCCGCGGTGTCGAGCTTCATCTTCGCCGAGCAGTACCGGCAGGAGCCCGACAAGGTGGCCTCCATCGTGATGATGGGCAATGTGGCGGCGATCCTCTTCATCCCGCTGGCGCTGGCGCTGCGGCTCTGAGCGAGGGCAGCGCCTCTAGTGCTCGACATCCTGGCCATCACCGGCCCCGTCTACCTCGTCATCGCCACCGGCTATGCCGCCACGCGCGCCGGCCTCTTTGCCAAGGCCGAACTGCGCGTGCTGGGCAGGTTCATCGTCAACATCGCGCTGCCGGCGATGCTGTTCAACGCGCTGTCGCGGCGGCCCATCGCCGAAGTGCTGAACCCGGCCTATGCCCTGGTCTACCTGGGTGCGACGCTGCCGCTCATCGCCGCCGGCTGGGCCTGGTGCCGCCGTCGCGGCCTCGCGCCGGGCACGGCCGCCGTGGTCGCGATGGGCATCAGCTGCCCCAACAGCGCCTACGTCGGCTACCCCATCCTGCTGCTCATCCTGCCCCAGGTGGCCGGCGTGGCGCTGGCGCTGAACATGCTGATCGAGAACGTGATCGTGATCCCGCTGCTGCTGGCCCTGGCCGAGAGCGGGCGCGGCGGCGGCAGCGGCTGGCAGGTGCTGCGCCAGTCGCTGCAGCGCCTGGCGCGCAACCCGATGATCATCGGCCTGGCGCTCGGGATCGCGGTCTCGCTCAGCGGCCTCACGCCGCCGGGGCCGCTGACGCGCACGGTCGACCTGTTCGCGGTGACCAGCGGCGCGCTCTCGCTCTTCGTCATCGGCGGCACCCTGGTGGGCCTGCCGATGCGCCGCATGGGCCTGAAGGTGGCGCCCATCGCGGCGGGCAAGCTGCTGGCCCACCCGCTGCTCATGGGGGGCCTGGGCCTGGCGCTGCCGCTGCTGGGCGGGCCGGCGCTCGACCCTTCACTGCGCACCGCCGCGCTGGTGATCGCCGCGATGCCCATGATGAGCATCTACCCCATCCTGGCCCAGGCCTATGGCAAGGAAGACCTCGCCGCCGCGGCCCTGCTCGTCACCACGCTGGCCTCCTTCTTCACGCTCAGCGGGCTGCTCTGGCTGGAACGCTAGCAGCACGGCCGGCGCCGGGCGCGACGACGAGGTCGGTGGCGCATTCGAAGACCGGGCCGCCGTCGTCGATGCAGACGTGGTGGGCGTAGCGCAGGCCGGCCTGCCACAGCAGATCCAGCAGCACGCGCGCCGCCGGGTCCACCTGGGCCACGGCGGCCTGCGCGGCGGGGCACAGGAAATCGGTATAGATCGGCTGGCGCGGCAGCAGCGCAGCCACATGGCCGCGCCAGGCGGGGCCGAAGCGCAGCGCCGCGGCAACCGGGTCGCCGTCGTAGAAGTGGCGGCCCAGGCCCTGCCAGAAGGGCGAGCGGCCGTCGGCGTCGCGAAGGCCCGGCAGTTCGACGATGAGCCGTGGCGCGTGTGCGTCGCGCCGCGCCGCTACCTCCTGCAGCGCCGCCGCGAGCAGCTGCGCCAGGGCCTGCGCGCCGGCCGCCAGGTCGAGCGCGGCGCGGTCCCAGGCCACGTCGGCGATCTCGCTGGCGCCGGTGAGATCGTTGCCCAGTTGCAGCGTGTGCAGGCGATGTACCAGCCCCAGTTCTGCGGCGGCATGGACGACGCAGCCGACGTGGTACCAGTGGCGCGGACTGTCCAGGCCGATGGCGCGGCGCAGCCGCAGGCAGGCCAGCGGTCGGTCGGCCCGCGTCGCCAGCAGCCAGCGCTCGGCGGCATCGCTTGCGGGCAGCTCGCGGTCCATGCCGGGGGCCAGCCAGGCCTGTACCGCCGCCAGGTCGCTGGCGCCCATTTCGCGCACGTCCATTCGTGCCGTCATGCCGGCTCGTCCATGCCGGCGACGGCATCCAGCGCCGCGGCATCCAGCCAGTCGCCAGCCGCCACGCCCAGGGCCAGCGCCTCGTCGTCAGCCAGCGCCAGGCCGCGGCCGGCGCCGCGCGGCAGCAGGGTGGCGCGGAAGTCGTCGCACCCGGGACGGGCCACGATCTGCCAGCCCGGTCCCGCGGCCGGCGCCGCATCCGGCCGCAACGTGGCGCGCAGGCGACGCCGCCGCGCCACGGTCTTGAGCAGGGCCACGCGGCTGTCGGCCGTGGGGCCGCCGTCGAAGACGTTGACGTAGTTGTCGCCGTCGAAGCCCTCGTCCATCAGGATGCCGAAGGGCAGTTCGCCCACCGGGTGCAGCTGGCCCAGCGACCACTGCGACTCCTCGGGCAGCAGCGGCACGTAGATGGGCGACTGCGGCAACAGCTCGGCGATCCAGTTCTTGTGCGTGCGACCACCGGCCAGCGCCTCGGCCGCGGCGTGGTCCATGCCGAAGAAGCGCCGGCCGACGGCGTCCCAGAAGGGGCAGCGGCCCTGGTCGTCGGCGATGCCGGGGTTCTCGGCCGCGATGCGGTCGGAAAAGCGCTCGGGGTGGGCGGCAATGAACATCAGCCGCCCGCGCGACAGCAGCTGCGGCGCCAGCGTGTGCGCATGCGTGGCCTGGATGTGGAAGCCGGTGAGCAGGGTCACGCCCGTGAGGTCGTGGCACAGGTGCAGCGTGTGGATGCGGTTGCGCGCACCCAGCGCCGGGCTGGCCTGGACCACGAACTCGTTGCGGTAGGCGTAGAAGCGGTCGTGGAAGCCGGCCGCGGCGGCGATGCCGGCCGTGCCGATCAGCTCGCCGCTGGCACCGCGGTCTTCCAGCACGAAAAGATAGGTCTCGTCGCCGCTGGGCGCGTCGTCGCTGGCGAAGGACTTGGCCGAGCGCTCGATGCGCTCTTGCAAGGCATCGCGCGCCAGCGGCAGCGAGCTGATGCCGATGGCGCGCTGGGTGGCCAGGCGCTGCAGGCCGGACAGGTCGCGCGGATGGGCCGGGCGCAGCAAGTAGCGCGCCGACACCGGGGGATTTGCCGCCCCGTTCATGGCGGCGCTTGGCGCGGGCCGGCCGTCGCCTCGGCCCCGTCGCGCATGGCGGGTGCCACGGCCTGCCGCGCCTGCGGCGCCGCACCGGGCAGGGCGCGGCGGCTGCGCTCGTCGCGCGGCGTGTGGCCGAAAAAGGCGCGGTAGGCGTTGCTGAAGTGCGAGCCGCTGGCAAAGCCGCAGGCCAGGCCCACCTGCATCACCGATTGCGGCGTCTGGCGCAGCAGGCGCTGCGCGCGCTGCAGGCGCAGCGACAAGTACCAGCGCGACGGCAGCTCGCCCATGTGCTGCTTGAACAGGCGCTCGAGCTGGCGCCGCGAGACGCCCACCAGGCCGGCAATCTCCTCGGTGGCCAGCGGCTCGGAGAGGTTGGCCTCCATCAGTGCCACCGCCTCGGCCAGGCGCGCCGAGCCACCGGCCTGGGCCGCCAGGCGGGCCGCCAGCGGCACGCGCTGGCGTTCGTCGGCAGCACGCACGCGGGCGAGGCCCAGCCGCGCCGCCACCTCCTGGCCGAAGCGCGGGCCGTGGCGCTGGGCCAGCCAGGCGATGAGCAGGTCGCGGCTGGCCTGGTGGCCGCCGCAGCTCAGGCGCTGGCGGTCGATCTCGTAGAGCGACTGCGAGACGATCACGCCCGGGTGGCGCTGGGCCAGCATGGTGACGTGCGGCCAATGGACGGTGGCGCGGTGACCGCGCAGCACGCCGGCCTCGGCCAGCAGCGCCGCGCCCGTGCCTATGCCGCCTAGCACCCGGCCGGCCGCGGCCTGGGCGATGAGCCAGCTGCTCAGCTGCGCCTGCTGCGGGCCGGGCTGGGCGGTGGCGGCACCGCCGACCGTGTGGTCGCTGACGACGAAAGCCAGCTCCAGCGCCGGTGCGTCGCGCAGCGGCAGGGTGTGGACGCGCAGGCCGCCGGCGCCGGCGACGGCATGGGCGTCCACGGCCAGCAGCAGCGGCTCGTAGAGGGCGTCGTCCAGCACCTGGTTGGCCGCGTTCAGCGCCTCCAGCGCGCCGGCCAGCGACAACGGCCCGAAGTCGGGCCACAGCACGAAGCCCACGCGCACCGGCGCGGCCCGCGCCGGCCGCAGGGGGTGCAGGAGGTGCAGGGCATGCATCACTTGAGCCCCGCCGAGAGGAACTGGCGCAGCCGCGGGCTGCGCGGCGCCACCAGCACCTGGCCCGGCGGGCCTTGCTCCTCGATGCGGCCCTGGTGCAGGAAGACCACCTCGCTGGCGACCTCGCGCGCAAAGCCCATCTCGTGGGTCACCACCAGCATGGTGCGGCCCTCGGCCGCCAGCTCGCGCATCACGGCCAGCACCTCGCCCACGCGCTCGGGGTCCAGCGCCGAGGTCGGTTCGTCGAAGAGCAGGATCTCGGGGTCCATCGCCAGCGCGCGGGCGATGGCCACGCGCTGCTGCTCGCCGCCCGAAAGCTGGGCCGGGTAGGCGTCGGCGCGGTGGGCCAGCCCCACGCGCTGCAGCAGCGCGTGGGCGCGTTGCAAAGCCTGCTCGCGCGGCCTCCCCAGCACATGGATGGGCGCCTCGGTGATGTTGCGCACCACGCTCAGGTGCGACCACAGGTTGAAGCCCTGGAACACCATCGCCAGGCGGGCGCGCCAGCGCTGCAGCTGGCGCGCGTCGGCCGCCACCAGGCGGCCGTCGGCGGCCGGGCGCAGCGCCAGCGTCTCGTCGCCCAGCTGCAGCCGGCCGCGGCTGGGCGACTCCAGCAGGTTGAGGCAGCGCAGCAGCGTGCTCTTGCCCGAACCGCTGGAGCCCACGATGGCCAGCACGGCGCCGGGCGGCGCCTGCAGCGAGATGCCGCGCAGCACCTCGATGGCCCCGTAGTGCTGGTGCAGGTCGGTGACGGTGAGGCCGCGGGGAGAGGCCGCTTCAGTGGGCATGCGGACGAGTGTATTCAGGGCGAAAGCAGCCGGCCCTGGCGCAGCGCCTGGCTGCCGGCCACCTTGCCCAGCCGGCCGCCGGCGCGAGCGAAGCGCCGCTGGTCTCGCGCGAAGAAGAGGCCGGACACCGGCGCCAGCAGCGGCGTGGTGGCGCCGCTGAAGGGGTCGATCAGCTCGGCGATCAGGTCGCCGGCCTGTACCACGTCACCCGGCTGGCGCGCGAACACCACGATGCCGCCGTGCGGCGCCACCAGGGGCACCGAGCCGGCCAGCGGCGTGGCCTCGCACAGCGGCGGCGGCGGCTCGGCGGCATCGATGTCGAGCAGGCCGCGCAGCGCCAGGAACTGCAGCAGCCCCTCGGCGTCGGCGGCGGCCAGGGCGTGGCTGACGTCGGCCTCGCCGCGCAGCTCCACCGTCAGCGCCAGGCAGGCCTGGGGCAGCGCCATTCCCAGGCGCTGGCCCAGCGCAGGCCACAGCATCGAGCAGGCCTCGTCGAAGGGATCGCCGCCGCTGCGCTCGGCCAGCAGCACGGCCCGGGCGCCCAGGCAGCGCGCCAGCGGCTGCAGCGCCGGCCAGCAGGCCGGGGTGGTGTAGAGGTGCAGCACGGCCTCGCTGTCGCAATGCAGGTCTATCACCAGCTCGGCCTCGGCCGCCAGGCCCAGCAGCAGGCGGCGCAAATCCTCCAGCGGCGTGGCCGCCGGCAGCGCCGCCACCGCCTCGCCCAGCGCGGCGCGCACGCAGGCGACATGGGCCGCGGCGTCGTCGCCCAGCCGGCCCTGCACCGCGGTGGCCACGGCCTCGGTGAGGTCGGCGTAATGACGGTTGAAGTTCTCGCCGCTGGCCAGCTCGAAGCGGCCGTGGTGGTAGCCGCCCAGCCACTGTTGCAGGCCTATGGGATTGGCGGCCGGCACCAGCACGATCTCGCCGCGCAGGCGCTGCGCGGCCTCGAGCTCGGCCAGGCGGCGGCGCAGGTGGTGGGCCACCAGCATGCCCGGCACCTCGTCGGCGTGCAGCGAGGCCAGGATCAGCACCCGCGGCCCGCTGCCGGGCTCGCCGTAGTGCAGGCTCAGCAGCGATTGCCGGGTGCCGGGCGTGGCCTCGGCGAGGGCGTGGTGGACGGTCTTCATGCGGGGGTGGCGATGGGCAAGAGGGTCATTGCGGGCGCTGCATGGGCTGCAGCCAGCGCCTTTCGGCGCCACGGAACAAGGCCACCAGGACGGCGGTGATGAGGCCGTACAACACAGCCGCGGTGATGAAGGCCTCGAAGGGGCGGTAGTACACCGAATTGAAGTCGCGCGCCGCGCCGGTCAGCTCGTGCAGCGTCACCACGCTGGCCAGCGCGGTGCCGTGCAGCATCAGCACCACCTCGTTGCCGTAGGCCGGCAGCGCGCGCCGCAGCGCCGCCGGCAGCACGATGCGCCTCAGCGTGGTGAAGGGCGTCATGCCCAGCGCCCGCGCCGCTTCCACTTCGCCGGCGGGCACGGCGCACAGCGTGCCGTGCAGGATTTCGGTGGTGTAGGCGCAGGTGTTGATGGCAAAGGCCGCCACGGCGCAGAAGGCGGGCGAGCGCAGCCAGGGCCAGAAGACGCTGGCGCGCACGGCCTCGAACTGGGCCAGGCCGTAGTAGAGCAGGAAGAGCTGCACCAGCAGCGGCGTGCCGCGGATGGCGTAGGTGAAGGCCCAGACCGGCCCGTGTACCCAGGGCGAGGCCGCGCCGCGCGCCACCGCCAGCGGCAGCGCCGCCGCCCCGCCCAGCAGCAGCGCCGCCAGCAGCAGCTGCAGCGTGAGCGCCGCCCCCGCCAGGTAGTGCGGCAGCGCGGCGAAGACGGCGTTCAGGTCCATCAACGCGCCTGGCCCGGCGAGAGCCGCCGCCGCAGCCAGGCAAAGCCCAGTTCCGACAGCGAGGTGAAGGCCAGGTAGGCCAGCGCCACCGCGCCGTAGAAGACGAAGGGTGCGCCGGTGTTGCCGGCGGCCTGGGCGGCGCGGTTGCTCAAATCCTGCAGGCCGATGACCGAGACGATGGCCGTGCTCTTGAGCATCACCAGCCAGTTGTTCGACAGCCCCGGCAGCGCGTGGCGCAGCATCTGCGGGCCGACGATGCGCCACAGCACCTGGGCGCGCGTGAAGCCCAGGGCCAGCGCCGCCTCGGCCTGGCCCGGCGGCACCGAGAGGATGGCGCCGCGCAGCACCTCGGCCACGTAGGCGCCGAAGATGAAGCCCAGGGTCAGCACGCCGGCCAGGTAGGGGTCGATATCGACATAGCCCCAGCCCAGGCGGTCGCCCACCTCGTTGATCGCGATCTGGCCGCCATAGAAGATCAGCAGCATCAGCACCAGATCGGGCACGCCGCGCACCAGCGTCGTGTAGGCCAGCGCCAGCCGGCTGGCCAGCGCCGAGCGCGACAGCCGCGCCACCGCGCCCGCCAGCCCCAGGGCCAGCGCCAGCAGCAGCGCGGCGCCGGCCAGCGCCAACGTCAGCGCTGCGCCCTGCAGCAGGCTGGGCCCGTAACCGTGCAGCATGCGGCTGGCGCTGGCGCGCTACTTCGCGTCGCCGTAGACGTCGAAATCGAAGTAGCGGTCCTGGATCTGCTTGTAGCCGCCGTCGGCGCGCAAGGCCTTGATGGCGGTGTTGAAGCGTTCGGCCAGCGCGGTGTCGGCCTTGCGCACCGCGATGCTCGAGCCGGTGCCGAAGTACTTGACCTCGTTGTAGGCGGGGCCGAAGAAGGCGAAGCCCTTGCCCTGCGGCTTCTTGAGCAGGCCGCCGTCTATGGCCACCGAGTCGCCCATCGCGAGGTCGATGCGGCCGGCCACCAGGTCGAGATAGACCTCGTCGGCCTTGCCGTAGCGCACGATCTCGCTGGCCTTGAAGGTGTCGGTGACGTAGCGGTCGTGGATGGTGCTGCGTTGCACGCCGATGCGCTTGCCTTTCAGGCCCTCGGGCGTGGCGGCGAGGGCGGCGCCGGCCTTGGCCACCAGGCGCGCCGGCGTGTTGTAGTACTTGTCGCTGAAGGCCACCACCCGGCGCCGCTCGTCGGTGGCCGCCATCGAGGCGATGATGGCGTCGAACTTGCGCACCTGCAGCGCCGGGATCATGCCGTCCCACTCCTGCGGCACCAGGCTGCACTGCGCCTTCATGCGCGCACACAGGGCAAACGCGATGTCGATGTCGAAGCCCTTGAGCTTGCCGTCGGGCCCGACCTCGCTGAAGGGCGGGTAGGCACCCTCGACGCCGATGCGCACGCTCTTCCAGTCGGGGGCCTGGGCCAGGGCGGTGAACGAAACGAAGGCGGCCAGGGCGGCGGTGAACAGGCGTCGTTGCATGGCAGGGTCCGGCAATGAAAGGTAAGGCGGGCTCAGGGTTTCCAGGGCTGGAACAGGGGCTGCGCCATGCGCACCGGACTCAGGTCCAGACGCAGATCCTGCACGGTGTAGTCCTCGGCGCCGCTGGCCTCGGTATACCAGCCGCGGCTGCCGGGGCCCTTGTAGAGGCGGGCGCGAAAGCCCAGCGTGCCCAGCGGGTCGGCGACGTCGGGCAGGGGGTCGAAGGCCATGCCCTCGACAAAGTCGTAATGGGCGTCGATGAGCAGGCCCATCGCGACGGCGACGACATTGTCGCCAAAGAAGTCGAGATGGAAGGGCTGGCGCGTGTAGTAGGGCTTGTAGCTGGGGGCGGCCGGGTCCAGCAGCTGCCCTTCGAGCTTGGCCTTGGCCGGCGTGAGCAGGCGCGTGCGCACATTGATGCGGTCGCCGGCATCGAGCAGGCTCAGGCGGGCGCCGGCAATGTTGTAGGCGCCCAGCTTGGCATCGCTGCGCGCTTCGTTCAGGTCCACGAACAGGGCCTTGCCGCCCACCACCTCGACCTCGTCGCCGCGCACCGCGGCGGCGCTGTCTTCCTCGACGCCCAGGCCGATGCGGTAGCCCTTGGCCGCCATCAGCGGCAGCATGCGACCCAGCCGCCCGCGCTTGAGGAAGTGCTGATCGACGAAGAGATCGGGGCCGACGAAGCCGAGGCCGGGACCGACCTCGCTGCCCTCGCTCCAGCGGCCCTTCATCACCTTGAGCACGTCGGGCGCGTCGCGGAACATCGTGGTGCTCATGATGGCGGCACCGGCCGAGGTGCCGGCCACGACGCCGCCGCCACGGTAGAGATCCCAGATGGCCTGCAGCAGCGGCGTGGCGCGGCCACCGGGCATGAGGTGGTCGACGATGCGATCCTGCGAGCCGCCGGTGAGAAAGACGCCGCGCGCCGCGCGCACGCGCGCCACCAGGGCGGGGTCGCGCACGGCCTGGGCGATGGCCGGCTCCTTGAGCAGCGGCGACACCGGCAGGGTCTCGGCCACGGCGCCATAGCGGCGCAGCTGGCCGGCGGCCTGCTCGGCCGCGGCCTGGGGGTTGTTGCTGGCCGTGCCCAGCACGACGAAGCGTGCGCCCGGACCGCCGGCCAAAGCCACCAGGCGCTTCCACACCGCCTCGTGGTCTGACTTGAGCCCGCCGCCGATCACGAAGGCCCAGCCCTGGCCGCGCTCACGCGAGTCGATGACCGGATCCTCCGCCGCGCCGGCCAGCGCCGGCAGCAGGGCGGCGGCGCTGGCCAGGAGAAGGGCACGGGCGGCGGTGGTCAGCAACATGGCGGCAGGGGCAAGGGCAGCGGAATGGGCAGGCGGATGCAGGAGCCGGCAGCCGCCGGCAGGCGTGGGCACAGGCGGCCTTCTTCGATCTTGTCACCGCCGCGCGCCACCCGCTTGCGGCTTTGCGACAGCAAGTTGCCGCCAGGCGACCGCGGCCGCGTGCCGGCCGCGGCGCAGGGGCGCCGGTCCCTAGACTGGCCGCCGCCCACCCCTCTGCACCGAAAGGCCCCCATGACGACCCGTCGCCGCGCCCATCCCTTCCTCCTGGGCGTCTGCGCCCAGGCCGCCCTGCTGGCCCTGCACGGCCCGGCGCTGGCGCAGACCACGCAGAAGGTGGAGATCACCGGCTCGGCCATCAAGCGCATCGACGCCGAATCGGCGCTGCCAGTGCAGGTGATCACGCGCGGCGACATCGACAAGGCCGGCGTCACCACCGCGGCCGAGCTGATGGCCACGATCTCGGCCTCGGCCAACAACCTGACCGACGGCGTGAGCATTGGCACGGGCGGCTTCAAGGACCAGATGGGCTTCAACTCGGCCAATCTGCGCGGCCTGGGCACCTCCTCGACGCTGGTGCTGCTCAACGGCCGGCGCATGGCCAACTTCGCCTCGCCGGGCGACGACAGCGGCGTCGACCTCAACAACATCCCCGCCGCCGCCATCGAGCGCGTGGAAATCCTGCTCGACGGCGCCTCGGCCCTCTACGGCACCGACGCCATCGGCGGCGTGATGAACTTCATCACGCGCAAGGACTACCGCGGCGCCCAGGTCGACGCCCACGTCTCGCGCACCGGCGAGAGCGGCGGCGGCAAGCGCACGGCCTCGGTGGCGGCCGGCTTCGGCAATGTCGCCAGCGACGGCTTCAATGTCTTCGGCGTCTTCGACGTGCAGAAGTCCGACGCGCTGCGCACCTCGCAACGCCAGTTCGTGCGCGACCTGCGCATCCCCGAGCGCCTGCCCCACCTGCTGTCGGACGCACCCTTCCCCGGCAACATCGTGCTCACCGCCGCCCAGCGCGCCGAATTGCAGGCGCAGGATTTCCGCATCAACGGCCAGGCCATCACCGGCAGCCGCATCAACTTTGCGGCGCCGGGCTGCACGCCGCCGCATTCGCTCAACCTGGCCGGTGGCATCGGCGGCGTCAACGGCTGCACCTATGACTTCATGGGCGACCTGGAGCTGGCGCCCAAGTCCGACAAGCTGGGCCTGCTGGCGCGCGCCGTGTGGCAGCTGGCGCCCGAGCACCAGCTCTTCGGCGAGATCTCTTACAGCGACGCCAAGACCTTGTACGTGGGCACCAGCAACCGTGTGCGCCTGCGCGGCGGCAACCGCCTGCCCACGGCGCTGATCCCGCAGCTGGCGGCGGCGCTGCCGGGCCAGGCGGTGGAGGTGCAGGCGCGCCTGCTCGACGCCGGCAACCGCACCAGCGAACTCACCAGCACCGGCACCCGCCTGGTGCTGGGCGCCAGCGGCACGCTGGCCGGCTGGGACTACGACGCGGCGCTGAACCACAGCGTCAACAAGGTGTCCGACCGCGACGTGCGCGGCTACCTGCTCTTCGACGGCATCATCGACGGCGCACGCGACGGCACCGTCAACCTCTTCGGCCCGCAGACGGCCGCCGGCCTGGCCTACCTGGAGGGCATCCAGGTGAACGACGAGGTGCGCAGCGCCCGCGGCAGCATGACGGCGCTGGACGTGAAGGGCTCGAAGTCGCTCTTCAAGATCGCCGGCGGCGACCTTGCCCTGGCCCTGGGCGCCGAGCTGCGGCGCGAGAAGGCACGCTCGCGCGCCTCGGAGCTGCTGCTGTCGGACAACATCCTGGGCGACGACACGCCCGGCGACGCCCAGACCACCGACCAGTCGCGCCGCGTCTGGGCCGTCTACGGCGAGATCAACGCGCCGCTGACCAAGCAGCTGGAGCTGCAGCTCTCGCTGCGCCACGACCAGTACGACAAGATCGGCGGCACCACCAATCCCAAGATCGGCCTGCGCTGGACGCCCAGCCCGGCGCTGCTGCTGCGTGCCTCGGCCGGCTCGGGCTTTCGCGCGCCCTCGCTCACCGATCTCTCGCGGCCCACCAAGGTGGGAGGCACCTCCATCCTGCCCGACCCGGTGTTCTGCGGCGAGAACGGCGGCGACCTTGGCATCTGCGCCTCGAGCTGGGAGACGCGCACCTTCGCCAACCCCGATCTCAAGCCCGAGCGCTCGCGCCAGTTCTCGCTGGGCCTGGTGCTGCAGGCCAGCGAGCGCCTGAGCTTCAGCATCGACTACTGGAACATCGCCAAGCGCGATCTCATCAGCACCCTGGGCGACGACGTGATCCTGGCCAACCTGGGCAAGTACGAAGGCCTGGTACACCGCTTCAGCGAGGACGAGGGCCTGGACGGCTGCGACCTCGACCCCGCCGACAACACGATCTGCTTCATCGAGCTGCGCAAGGAGAACCGGGGCCGCCAAAAGGCCTCGGGCCTGGACCTGATGGCCGAGCTCAAGCCGGTGGCCACGCCCCTGGGCCGCGTCGGCGGCCGCCTGCAGTCGACGCTGGCGCTCAGCTCGCGCCAGCAGACCGGCTATGGCGACCCCTATGTCAGCAACCTGGGCAAGTTCGTCACCAACGGCGTGGTGCAGCGCTGGCGCCACCGCGTGACGGCTGACTGGGCCGGCGGCCCCTGGGCGCTGTCGCTCACCAACAGCTACCACAGCGGCTACGACGACCAGAACTCGGCCATCGACACCGGCACCGGCACCGTCATCGCGCCCAACCGCGTGAAGGCCTATTCGCTGTGGGACCTGTCGGCCTCGTGGTCGCCGTCCGCGCAGCTCACGCTGCGGGGCGGCATCAAGAACCTGGGCGACACCGCGCCGCCGTTCTCCAACCAGGGCTACTTCTTCATCTCGGGCTACGACCCCAGCTACACCGACCCGCGCGGTCGCAGCTTCTACCTCGGCGCGACCTACGCCTTCCAGTAGCCCGCCCGGCCGCGGCCCGGCGGGCCGCGGATCAGGCGCTGGCCGCGGCCGCCGGTGCGTGGGCGCCGCCGAGGAAGAGGCGCTCGATGTGCGGGTCGGCCAGCAGTTCGCCGGCCGGCTTGTGCAGCACCAGGCGGCCCGATTCGAGGGCGATGGCCTCGTCGGCCATCTTGAGCGCGCTCTTCACGTTCTGCTCCACCATCAGCACGGTCGCACCCTGGTCGGCCAGGCGGCGCAGCAGCTTGAAGACATCGGCCACCACCATGGGCGACAGGCCTATGGACGGCTCGTCAATCAATATCACCTTGGGCCGCAGCAGCAGGGCGCGGCCCACCTCGAGCTGCTTTTGCTCGCCGCCCGAAAGCGAAGACGCCGCGCTGTGCAGCCGCTCCTTGACGCGCGGGAACAGCTCCAGCACCTCGGGGATGCGCTCGCGCGTGGTCTTCATGCCCAGCGTGATGCCGCCGAGCTCGAGGTTCTCGTAGACGCTGAGCTGGCCGAAGAGGTTGCGCCCCTGCGGCACGAAGGCGATGCCGTGCTCCACCAGCAACGCCTTGGCGCTGGCGCCGGTGATGTCGCCGCCGTTGAGCCGGATGCGGCCGTTGCGCACCTTGAGCATGCCGAACAGCGTCTTCAGCACCGTGCTCTTGCCGGCGCCGTTGGGGCCCAGCAGCAGCGTGATCTTGCCGCGCCGGGCCTTGAAGCTGAGGTTGTTGAGGATCATGAAGTCGCCGTAGCCGGCGACGACGTCGTCGAATTCGATGCAGCAGTCGTCGGCCATCTCAGTTCCCCAGGTAGGCGTCGAGCACCTGCTTGTTGGCGCGGATCTCGGCCGGCGTGCCGATGGCCATCACCTGCCCTTCGACCATGACCATGATGCGGTGGCAGAGGTCCATCACGAAGTCCATGTTGTGCTCGATGACGACGAAGCTGCCCTTGCGCGTCTGGTTGAGCTGCTTGAGCAGATCGCTGATGCCGCCCACCAGGCTGGGGTTGACACCGGCGCAGGGCTCGTCGAGCAGCACCAGGTCGGGCTCGCTCATGAAGGCCATCGCGATGTCGACCAGCTTCTGCTGGCCGTAGCTCAGTTCGCCGGCCTTCTTGTGCGCGACGTGGCGAATGCGGAACTGGTCAATCAGCGCGTCGGCCTTGGCGCCCAGGCCCGAATCACCGGGCGCGAACATGCGGCTCCACATCGAGCCCGCGTGCTCCTGCGCGGCAACGATGAGGTTGTCGCGCACGCTCATCTTGCCGAACACCTGCAGTGTCTGGAAGGTGCGCCCGACGCCGCGCTGGTTGAGCGCCATCGGGCTCAGGCCGGTGATGTCGTGGCCGTTGAGCTCGATGCGACCGCGGCTGGGCGTGATCTGGCCCAGCACGCTGTTGAACAGCGTCGTCTTGCCCGAGCCGTTGGGGCCGATGACGCCGAAGATCTCGCCCGGCATCACCTCGAAGGAGACGCCGCTGACGGCCTGGATGGCGCCATAGTTCTTGGCGAGGTCGCTGACCTTGAGGACGGGGGCGATCATGAGCGGGCTCCGATGGCGGCGGCCGCGGCGGCCCGCGCGGCCGAGGCCTCGCGGGCCAGGCGGCGCGCCTGGATGCGGTCGGGGATGCTGAGCAGGCCGTCCGGCAGCCACAGCATCAGCAGCATCACCGCCGAGCCGAAGGCAAACAGGTACCAGGCCTGGGCGAAGCGCAGCCACTCGGGCAGCAGCACGCCCACGGCCGAGCCCAGCAGCGGCCCGAGGAAGTAGCCCGGACCGCCGATGACCACCATCAAATACATCATGAAGCTGGCTCCCACCGCGAAGGGCGCCGGCTCGATGAACTGCACCAGGCTGGCGAACAGCGCGCCGGCCACGCCGGCATAGACGGCGCCGATGGCAAAGGCCAGCAGCGTGTAGGCCTGGATGTGGATGCCCAGGCTTTCGGCGCGTATCGGGTTGTCGCGCAGCGCCGTGAAGGCCTTGCCCCAGGGTGAGCGCAGCAGGCCGAAGAGCAGGGCCGCCAGCACCAGCGTCACGCCGAGCACGAAGTAGTAGTAGGCCAGATTGCCCTCCAGGCTGATGCCGAACAGGCTGGGCCGCGCGATGTTGTTGATGCCGAAGGTGCCGCCGGTGAGCCACTCCTCGTTGCGCAGGAAGAGCCAGACCGCGGTGTTGAAGCCGAGCGTGGCGAAGGCCAGGTAGATGGTCTGCACGCGCAGCGCCGGGAAGCCCAGGCCCAGGCCGATGACGAAGCAGCCCAGCATGGCCACGGGCAGGCCGAACCAGAAACTGAAGCCGGCCTTCATCAGGATGGCCACGGTGTAGGCGCCTATGCCGAAGAAGGCGGCGTGGCCCAGCGACTTCTGGCCGGCGTAGCCGATGGTGAGGTTCAGGCCCATGGTGGCGATGACGAACACCAGCCAGTAGCTGAACAGGTAGACGCCATAGCTCTTGAGCATGGGCGGCACCGCCAGCAGCACGATGGCGACGACGGCGAGGGTGATCCAGTGCAAGGTTTTCATGGCGGCCTCCTCAGACTTTCCGTTCGACTTTTTGACCCAGCAGGCCTTGCGGCTTGAACAGGATCACGGCCATGAAGATCAGCAGGGCCACGGCGTCCTTGTAGGCCGGCGAGATATAGGCCGAGGCCAGGTTCTCGCAGACACCCACGATGAGCCCGCCCAGCAGGGCGCCGCGCGAGTTGTTGAAGCCGCCGATGATGGCGGCGAAGAAGGCCTTGGTCGCCAGGCCCTCGCCCATGTCGAACTTGGCCAGGTAGGTGGGCGTCACCAGCAGCGCCGCGGCGCAGGCCAGCAGGGCGTTGATGGCAAAGGTGTAGAGCACCATGCGCGGCACGTTGATGCCCAGCACGGTGGCGCTGTCGGTGTTCTGCGCCACCGCCTGCATGGCGCGGCCGGTGACGGTGCGCGACAGGAAGGCCTGCGTGCCCAGCACCAGCAGCAGGGCCAGCGCCAGCGTGCCGACATCGGCCAGCGTCACGGTGACGCCGGCGATGTTGAACAGCTTGTCGGCAAAGAGGCCGGGGAAGGGATGGGCCTCGGGGCTGTAGCCGGCGCGCACGCCGTTGCGCATGGCGATGGACAGGCCCAGCGTGGCCACCACCACCGGCATCATGCCGAAGCGGATGAGCGGGTCGATGAGGCCGCGCTTGAAGACCCAGCCGAGCAGGAAGACCGCCACGAAGCAGGTGAGGGCGAAGCTGGCCAGCAGCGGCAGGCCCAGGTTGTTGAAGGCCAGCATCAGGAAGGCCGGGACCATCACGAATTCGCCCTGGGCGAAGTTGATGGTGCCCGAGGCCTGCCAGAGCAGGGTAAAGCCCAGCGCGGCCAGCGCGTAGATCGCACCCGTGGCCATGCCGGACAGCAGCAGTTGGATGAAGTCGGTCATGGCAGCACCGGGCGCGAGTCGGTCGCTTACTTCTTGGCGGACAGCGGGGGCAGCACCTCCTTGACGACCTGCTTGCCGCCCTGCACTTCCACCAGGAAGCTCTCGCGGTCGAGGTCGCCCTTGTCGTCGACGCTCACGTCCATCAGCACGCCGGGCTCCTTGGCGGCGCTGACCTTGAGGCCGTGCATGGCCTTGGTGAGGGCGGCGCGGTCGATCTTGCCGGCCTTCTCGAGGCCGGCCTTCATCAGGTAGACGCCGGTATAGCCCTTGATGCCGTTGTGATCGGGGATGTACTTGTAGTCGCGGTAGAAGTTGGCCTTGAACTTGAGCATCAGCGGGTTGGGCGCGTCCACCGTGAGGCCGACGTGGGCCACGGCGCCGTTGGCGGCGTCACCGGCCAGCTCGATCACCTTCTGGCCGGTGAGCACGGTCTCGCCGACGATGGGCTTGGCGACGCCCTGCTTGCGCAGCTCGCGCAGTGCGCGTGCCGCCTCTTCCTCGTTCGTGTAGACGAAGATGGCGTCGGCATTGCTCTGCTTGGCCTTGAGCACCGGCGAGGCCCAGTCGATCTGTCCCGGCTCGGTGGAGATGTCGGCCACCACCTTGACGCCCTGCTCGGCCAGGGCCTTGCCGATCATGTCGCGACCGCCCTTGCCGTAGTCGTTGTTGACGAAGACCACCGCCACCGTCTTGGCCTTCAGGTTGGCGGCGATGTAGCGGCCGATCTTGGGCATCGCGTTCTGCTGTCCGAAGCTGGTGCGGAACACATAGGGGTTGCCCTGCATCGTGATCGAAGCCGCCTCGGCGCCGGTGAAGTTGGGCACCTCGGCGCGCCGCGTCTCCGACATGCTGACGATCATCGAGCCCGAGAAACCGGGGCCGAAGACGGCCAGCACGTTGTCATCCACCGCCTTCTGCGCCAGGCCCTTGGCCACGCCCGGGTTGCTTTGCGTGTCGGCGTGGCTGACCTCGATCTTCTTGCCCAGGATGCCGCCGGCGGCGTTGATCTCCTTGATGGCCAGGTCCATGCCGTTCTTGAAGTTGTTGCCGGCGGTGGCGCCGCCGCCCGACAGCTCTTGGATGCTGGCGATCTTGATCGTGGCCTGGGCCTGGGCCAGGCCGCCTGAGAAAGCGAGCGAGGCGGCGATGAGGGTGAGGCGTAGCGCTTGCATGGGTTGTCTCCTTGGTATGGGTGTGCGTGAGGGCGAGGGATGGGCGGTGAGGCCTAGACGAGCGTGGCGCCAGGCGCCTGGAAGAGGGTGCGCAGTTCCGACGGGTCGGCGCTGACCTGGCGCGCCAGCGCGTCGTAGCCAAAGAAGGCCAGGTATTCGGGCACCTGCTGCACCAGCATCTCGAAGCCCGGGTGGGCCTTGATGCCGCGCTCGGCGCAGGCGCGCAAGAGCGGCGTGGGCGCGCTCTTCATCAGGATGTCGACGACGGTGGCGCCGTGGTCGATGCGGGCCACATCGAAGGGCATCGGGTCGTCGGAACGCAGGCCCAGCGGCGTGCAGTTGACGACGAGGTCGAAGCCGGCCGGGTCGGCGCTGGCGGCAGCGACGAGGGGCGCATCGAAATGCCGGCGCAGCCGCGTCACCACGGCCTCGGTGCGGGCCGGCGACAAATCGTGCAGCGCGATGCCGGCGGCGCCGGCCGTGGCCATCGACGCCGCGATGGCAACGCCGGCACCGCCCGCGCCCACCAGCAGCACGCGGCGGCCGGCGACATCGAAACCGAAGCCCTGCAGCGAGCGCGCAAAGCCGATGCCGTCGAACAGCGCGCCCTCCAGCCGGCCATCGACGCCGCGCCGCACCGCATTGACGGCGCCAGCCGCCTGGCCCAGGCGGTCGCAGTCGTCCAGCATCTCGTAGAGCGCGGTCTTGTAAGGGATGGTGAGCCAGAGGCCGTCGATGTTGCGGGCCTTGAGTGCGTGGCGCACGAAGCCGGCCAGGTCGGCCTCGGCCACGCTGGCCGGCACCAGCACGGCGTCGATGCCGGCCTGGCGGAACAGGTGGTTGAAGACGGCGGGCGCCCGCACCTGGGCGATGGGTTCGCCGAGGATCATGAAAACGCGCGTGGTGCCGGAGATGTCCATGGGTGCGTCGTTGGAAGCGGGCTGCGGGATGCGATGGCGGCACGATAGGCAGGGCCCGGGTTCGCCACAAGGCGCAAAGACAGCCTCCGCGCGATAATCGCGCAGCGCGAGCGGCCACCGCCCATAACTTGGGTTTCCCCTGAGGCCCCGGCAGAGGCGGCGAGCGTGCGCGAGGAGTTGCCATGACCACCGCCCCCTTCCCCATCGAGCGCAAAGACCTGATCGAGGGCTTCGGCAAGGGCCTCAAGGTGATCGAGGCCTTCGACCACGACCACGCCCGCCTCACGCCCAGCGAGACCGCCGAGCGCGCTGGCATCACGCGCACCGCGGCCCGCCGCTACCTGCTGAGCCTGGCGCACTTCGGCTTTGCCGACAGCGACGGCAAGCACTTCTGGCTCACGCCGCGCGTGCTGCGCCTGGGCCAGAGCTACCTGGAATCGGCGCGCCTGCCGCGCCTGGTGCAGCCCTTCATCCAGCGCATCTCGATGCAGTGCGGCGAAACCATCAACGCCAGCGTGCTCGACGGCCACGAAATCGTCTATGTGGCGCGCAGCAACCCGCCGCGCCTGGTGTCCATCGGCTACCAGGTGGCAGCGCGCGTGCCGGCCCATGTGGTGTCGCCGGGCACGGTGATCCTGTCGACCTTCACCGAGGACGCGCTGGCCGAGTGGATCGCCGCGCACGATTTCAGCTCCTTCACCTCGCACACCATCACCGACCGCGCCAAGTTCCACGAGCGGGTGCGCGCCGCCCGCGCACTCGGCCACTGGATCTCCGACCAGCAGCTCGACATGGGCCTGCGCGGCATCGCCGTGCCGCTGATCGACCGCCACGGCGCCTGCCGCGGCGCCATCGGCACCACCATTCCTTCGCAGGCCTACAGCGTCGAGGACCTGGTGGCCAAGCTGCTGCCGCTGCTGCGCGAGGCGGCGCAGGCGCTGCGTCCCCTGATCTGAGGCACCCGTCCATGTAGCGTTGGCGCATCAGATGTATGCGGGTGTTCCCGCATTCGGATCGAAGGCCGCGCACGCTGCGCGATAGGCGCGCAACAGGGCTGGTCGGGCACCAACCGCGGTGCTGCAATGACGGCACACCGGACAGGGCCACTCGCGCTGAGCTTGCGAAACCCGCCCGGTCCACGGCCCCCAATCCACCCGACAAGTCGACGACTGCCGTCGCCACCCCACCCGGAGACTAGCCATGAAGCGAATCGCCCTCGCCGCCGCCCTGACCGCCCTCGCCGGCGCCGCCAGCGCCCAATCCACGGTCACGCTGTTCGGCCTGATCGACCTCAACGTCAACAAGTCCATGGCCGGCGGCAAGTCGGGCGCGGCTGACCTGACGGCGATGAACGACGGCACCGTCAACGGCCTCAACGGCTCGCGCTGGGGCGTCCGCACCAGCGAAGACCTGGGCAACGGCATCCGCGTCGGCGCCCACCTGGAAGCCGGCATCCTGGTCGACACCGGCACCTCCGCCCAGGGTGGCCGCGCCTTCGGCCGCCAGATCTTCGCCTCGGTCTCGTCCAAGGAAGCCGGCGAAGTGCGCCTGGGCCGCCAGTACATCCTGAGCGACTCGGTCGTCGGCGCCGGCAACCCCTACGGCAACGGCGGCGTGTGGAACCCCACCACCTCGGTCACCAACGTCGGCAAGAACCTGCCGATGTTCCTGAACGCGCCCCGCGCCGACAACATCGTCCAGTACCAGACCCCGGCCCTGGGCCCGGTGACGCTGGCCGCCCAGATCGCCCCGGGCGAAGGCACGAACGACCGCTTCCACGGCCTGCGCGCCGTCTACTCGGCCGCGGGCCTGTATGTCGGCGCCACCTACGAGTGGGGCGAGTCGCGCGCCACCGGCAAGACCAACAACAAGTCGGTCTCGCTGTCGGCCAACTACGACTTCGGCAAGTTCAAGGTCAAGGGCGGCCTGCAGCGCAACAGCGACCTCGCCACCGGCAGCGGCAACGGCGCCGCCGTCGGCGTGAGCAACCTGGTGGTCACCGGCGACACCACCTTCACCTTCGACAAGTCCAACGGCTGGACCCTGGGCGGCGAGTTGCCCATGGGCGCCATGACCCTGGCCGCCAACTACACGCGCATGACCTACGACGGCACCAATGGCGCTTCCGATGACCTCGGCAAGATCGCCGTCGGCGGCTGGTACGCGCTGTCCAAGAGCACCCTGCTCTATGTCGGCGCCTCCTTCGCCACCGGCGGCCTGAAGGACTACATCAGCCAGGAAAAGGTGATGCACGCCGGCATCCGCACCTCGTTCTGATCTGACGGCAGCGGGCCGGCCGCGCGGCACCTGCCGCCTGGCCGCCCGCCTTGCCATTGCTGACCGCGCCACGGGTACAGCCCCGGCGCCGCCCCTTGCGGCTGTACCGCCCAGGCCTTTGCGGCGCGCAGAATCGTGCGCTCGGCAAGGAGCGACGCGATGCGAGACAAGCGGCCACGGCCTTCGCAAGATCCCCCGCCAGGTTCCCCGCCAGGGCGACGCGCCCTGCTGCGCCAGGGGCTGGCGCTGGGCGCAGCCGGCCTGCTGGCGCGCGCCGCTGGCGCTGCGCCGCCGGCACCGGCAGCCGCCACCCGGCCGCTGCCCAAGAGCGGCGAACCCCTGCCCCTGGTCGGGCTGGGCAGCTGGATCACCTTCAACGTCGGCCGCGACGCCGCCGCGCGTGAGCAGTGTGCCGACGTGATGCAGGCCTTCTTCGAAGGCGGCGGCCGCCTCGTCGATTCGTCGCCGATGTACGGCTCGTCGCAGGACGTCATCGGCCACGGCCTGCGCCGCCCTGGAGCGCTGGCGCGCGTGCTGGCCGCCGACAAGGTGTGGATCAGTCCGGGCGCGCGGGGTCCGGCACAGATCGAGGCCTCGCGCCGCCTCTGGGGCGTGGCGCGCTTCGACCTGCTGCAGGTCCACAACCTGCTGTCCTGGCAGGAGCACCTGCCCACGCTGTTCGAGATGAAGGCGGGCGGACGGCTGCGGCACGTTGGCGTCTCCACCTCGGAAGGCCGCCGCCATGCCGAACTGGAGCAGATCATGCGCAGCCAGCCGCTGGACTTTGTTCAGCTCACGCTGAGCCTGCGCGACCGCCGCGCCGAGGAACGCCTGCTGCCGCTGGCGCGCGAGCGCGGCATCGCCGTCATCGTGAACCGGCCCTTCGAGGGCGGCGAGCTGCTGCGCAGCCTGGGCCGCCAGCCACTGCCGGCCTGGGCCGGCGAGCTGCAATGCACGAGCTGGGCGCAGCTGGCGCTCAAGTTCGTGCTCGGCCACCCCGCCGTGGGCTGTGCCATCCCGGCCACCACCCGCATCGATCATGTGCGCGAGAACCTGGCCGCCGCGCACGGCCGCCTGCCCGACGCCAGCGAGCGCGCACGCATGGCGGCCCTGGCCGACAAGCTGCTGTGAGCCGCGCCTGATGGAATTGGGGGGCCTCGCCTGGGCCGACTGGGCCAGCTACCGCGCTGCCAGCTTCCTGCCCTATTCGCCGCGCGCCTGGGCTCGCCTGGTGGCCGCCTACAACGCCGAGATCTGGCCGCTGCAGCCGCTGCTGCTGGCGCTGGGCCTGGCCGCCCTGGCCCAGGCCTGGCGCTGCGCCGCGCCGGCACGCCCCGTCTGGGCCCTGCTCGGCGGCGCCTGGTGCTGGGTGGGCTTCGGCTTCCTGCACCGCCACTACGCCAGCCTCAACTGGGCCGCCGATGCGCTGGCCTGGGCCTATGGCGCCCAGGGCCTGGCACTGGCCTGGGCCGCCGCCCGGCAGGACGGCCTCGGCTTTGCGCCGCAGCCGGCGCTGCGCACGGCACTTGGCCGCGCCACCGTCGCGCTGGCCCTGCTGGCCTGGCCACTGGCCCGCGCGCTGGCCGGCCGACCCCTCGAACAGACCGAGGCTTTTGGCGCCCTGCCCGCTCCGACCGTCGCGGCCACGCTGGGCATGCTGCTGCTGGCGCGCCGCCCGCCTTGGTGGCTGTGGCCGGTGCCGCTGCTGGCGGCACTGCACAACGGCGCCATGGGCTGGGCCCTCCACGGCGCGGGCGGCGGCTGACAGGCTGGGCTGCAGCCCGGGCATCCACCGCAGATGCCGGGTTCGGCGCAGATGCTGCCGAGCCAGGCCTGGCCCTGGCCCTGGCCCTGACCGCCCGCCTTGTGTCAGGTCAAGCCCCGTGCGCGGCGAGGCCCGGAAAATCCCTGGTTGTCGTCAGGTCAGGGCGAACTCAGTCTTGGGTCGCGGCCGGCTGCCGCGGCGGGACAACTTCGCAAACGCCACTATGCAGTCCCCTGTCGCCCTCGCCTCGGTCGCACCCGCCAACCCGGGCGGGGCCAGATTGCGCCGCCTGGCCTGGGGCATGCCCGTGGTGGTGGTGGCCATCATCACCTTCCAGCTGTGGAGCGTGCATGCCGGCCACCGCGACCTCCAGACCCAGGCCATCGCCCGCGAAAGCCTGCACGCCGAGCAGTTGGCGCGCGCCAAGGCCGAGCAGGTGCGTACCCTCATCCTGGGCGCCGACCGCCTGCTGCGCCAGTTTCGCGACCAGTACGCCGCCGGCCAGCTGGCGGCGGCCAAGGTGTCGGCCCAGACCACCCTCGAGGCCTTTCCCGAGGGCGCCGTCGTCCACCTCTCGGCATCGGACGCCGGCGGCACCATCCGCTACTCGTCGCGACCGACCACGCCAGCGCCCTTCGTGGGCGACCGCGAGTACTTCAGTGTCCATGCCAAGGGCGTGACGGACGTCCTCTACATCAACAAGCCCGTGCGTTCGCGTGCATCGGGGGACTGGATCGTGGTGCTGACCCGGCCGCTGCTGGGCACCGACGGGCGCTTCGCCGGCGTGGCCATGCTGTCACTGTCACCGCAGTACCTGTCCGACGAGCTGGGTGCCATGCCGACGAGCCCCCACGACGCCATCTCACTGTTCTTTACCGACGGCAGCTATCTGGCGCGCAGCCACGACATCGACAAGCTGCTCGGCACCGGCCTGCCGGCCGACCGGCCTTTCCTGCAAGCCGGAGCGCCTGCCCATGGCGTGGCGCGCCAGGTGGCCTTTGCCGACAGCCGGGCACGCCTCTACGGCTGGGCCCGCCTGGATCCGTTGCCGCTGATCGTGAACGTCGGCCTCGACGAAGCCGCGGCGCTGGCGCCAGCTGCGGCCGCGGCAGATGCAGCCTGGATGCGCGCCGCCCTGGCCGTGCCGCTGGCGCTGCTCATCACCGGCGGCTTTTCCTGGCTGCTGCTGCGCAGCGGCCGCCACCAGCAACAGCTGGCCTCCAACGATGCGTTGCTGCGGGCCACGCTCAATTCGACGGCCGACGGCATCCTGGTGGTCGGCGGCCACGGGCAGCTGCTGGCGATGAACACGCGCTTCCGCGAGCTGTGGCGCATACCCGAAGAGCTGGCCGAAGCCGATCACGACCAGCCCCTCATCGACCACGTCCTCGCCCAGTTGCACCATCCGGCAGAGTTCCTGATCGGCGTGCAGGCGCTCTATGCCTCGGATCGCCAGTGCCTGGACTTCGTCGAGTTCAAGGACGGGCGCGTGTTCGAGCGCTACACGCAGACGGTGGTGCTGCAGGACGAGCAGGCGCGGCTGTGGTCCTTCCGCGATATCACGGCTCGCCGCATCGCCGAGGAACAGCTGGCGCGCATGTTGGCCGAGCTCGACCACCACCGCCTGCACCTGGAAGACCAGGTGGCCGAACGCACGGCCCAGCTCGAGGTGGCGCGCAAGCGCGCCGAATCGGCCAACCGGGCCAAGAGCGCCTTCCTGGCCAATATGAGCCACGAGATCCGCACGCCGCTCAACGCCATCACCGGCATGGCCTACCTGCTGCGCCGAGGCGGCCTGGCACCGGCGCAGTCGCAGCAGCTTGCCCGCATCGAGACCGCCGGCCAGCACCTGGTGCAGATCATCGACGCCGTGCTTGACCTGTCCAAGATCGAGGCCGGCCGGCTCGTGCTCGAGGAGGGTGATGTCGATGTCGTGGCCATCCTCGACAGCGTGGCCGCCATGGTGCAGGCAGGTGCGCGGGCCAAGGGGCTGGACCTGGCGGTGCGGGCGCCGCCAGACCTGCCGCGGCTGGCGGGCGACGAGATGCGGCTGAAGCAAGCGCTGCTGAACTATGCGGCCAACGCCGTGAAGTTCACCGAAAGCGGCAGCGTCACACTGGCCGCAACGGTCGCCGAGGCGTCCGAGGCCGGGCTGCTGCTGCGCTTCGAGGTCAGCGACACCGGCATAGGCATTGCACCCGCGGCCCTGGCGCGGCTCTTCGAGCCCTTCGAGCAGGCCGACAACTCCACCACCCGCGTCCATGGCGGCACCGGCCTGGGGCTGAGCATCGTCAAGCGCTTGGCCACGATGATGGGCGGCGACAGCGGAGCCGACAGCAGCCCTGGCGCCGGCAGCTGCTTCTGGTTTACCGCGCGGCTGCGCGTACAGGCGCCGCTGCCGGCCCCGCCGCCCGCGCCGGCCGAGGCGGCCGTTGCGCTGCTGCGGCGCCACCACGCCGGCTGCCGCGTGCTGCTGGTGGAGGACAACCCCATCAACCGCGAGATCGCCACCGGCCTGCTGGAAGGCGCGGGGCTGGCCTGCACGGCGGCGCAGGACGGCGTCGAGGCCGTCGAGCGGGCAACGCTGGAACCTTTCGACCTGATCCTGATGGACGTGCAGATGCCGCGCATGGACGGGCTGGAAGCGACGCGCCAGATCCGCGCCCTCAATGGCGGCGCCCAGCCGCCCATCCTGGCGATGACGGCCAATGTCTTCGACGAGGACCGCCGGCTCTGCCTGGAGGCGGGGATGGACGATTTCATCGGCAAGCCCATGGTCCCGGACACACTCTACGCCAGGATCCTGCACTGGCTGGCGACGGGCCAGAACAGGCAAGGCGGCTGAACGGCGCCCAGGGAAGAGCGCCCGCATCGGGCGCGCAACCAAGCCGCCCTCCGCCCACCCGGGAACGCCCGGCGCGGCGCCCGCTGCGTTTCTAGAACCAGGCCCCTATTTTGTTGCATTGCAGCAAAAACAGCTTGCATCCACCGTCGAGGCCTCTACACTTCGGGTCATGTTGCAGCGCAGCAAAGCAGTCTGAGCGATGCGGCAAGTGCACCCCAACTTTTGACCACCCTCCAGGAGATCACCATGACTTTCACCCCCGAGCAATTCGCCGCCGCCCAGAAGGCCAATGTCGAAACCCTCTTCGGCCTCACCGGCAAGGTCTTCGAGAGCGTCGAGAAGCTGGTCGAGCTGAACCTGCAAGTGGTTCGCAGCTCGCTGGCCGAAGTCGCCGAAACCACCTACGCCGCCCTGTCGGCCAAGGACGCGCAAGAGCTGCTGGCCCTGCAAGCCGGCCTGCTGCAGCCCGTGGCCGAGAAGGCCAGCGCCTACAGCCGCGCCCTGTACGACATCCTGGCCGGCAGCAACGCCGAGCTGACCAAGGTGGCCGAAGCCACCCTGGCCGACGGCCAGCAAAAGGTTCTGGCCCTGGTTGACAGCGCCGTCAAGAACGCCCCGGCCGGCAGCGAGAACGCCGTCGCCCTGGTGAAGTCGGCCGTCGCCGCCGCCAACAACGCCTTCGAAAGCGTGCAGAAGGCCGCCAAGCAGGCCACCGAAGTCGCCGAAGCCAACTTCGCCGCCGTCACCAACTCGGCCGTCAGCGCCACCAAGGCCGCCACGGCCACCGCCGCCAAGGCCGCCAAGCGCGCCGCCTAAGCAGCGCCTACGGGCAGGCCCAGCCTGCCCTGCACCACCCCCGAAAACGGGCCGGCCTTGCCGGCCCGTTTTCCTTTGTGGCGCCGATCTTCTTGCCGGCCCGCCGCCCTGTCGCGGCCACCCCTCCCCCAAGCCGTGCCGGCGGCCCGCCCAGGTGATCTCCACCGCCACTTTCACCCCGACCCAGGGATAACCATGAGAACGGCCGATGACCGGACAACAACGTCCGATGATCGGACATTCTGGTCTTGGTGCGCCTTGTGGCCCCGGGGTGGGAAACCTATTCTGCAAACCATGGAAACGCAGCCGGCAGGCACCGTCAGCAACGCGGTTCCCAGCCCCGTAGAGCCCCACATCAACCCGGAGACATCGACCATGGCAACCGCCCCCCAGACCGTGAACCCCATCACCGCCGAGCAGCAGGAAGAGCTGGACATGGTGTTCGAACGCGCCCGCAAGGCGCTGGCGATCATCGAGACCTATGACCAGGCGCGCGTCGACCGCCTGTGCCAGGCCGTGGCCTGGGCGGTGGCCAACAAGCAGACCTTCACACGCCTGGTCGACATGGGCATTGCCGAAAGCCGCCTGGGCGACGCCGCCAGCCGCATGGGCAAGCGCATGAAGATCCGCGGCGTGCTGCGCGATGCACTGCGTCAGAAGAGCGTGGGCATCATCGAAGAGATCCCCGAGAAGGGCATCGTCAAGTACGGCAAGCCGGCCGGCATCATCGCCTGCATCGTGCCGACCACGAACCCCGACCTGACCCCGGCCGGCAATGCCATCTACGGCATCAAGGCGCGCGACGTGGTCGTCTTCTCGCCGCACCCGCGCTCCAAGAAGACCAGCTTCGAGACCGTGCGCCTGATGCGCGAGGCGCTGGAGCGCGAAGGCGCGCCGGCCGACATCCTGCAGTGCCTGACCAAGGTCAACATCCCGATGTCGCAGGCGCTGATGGCGCGCGCCGACCTCATCGTCGCCACCGGCGGCCAGCCCATGGTGCGCGCCGCCTACAGCTCGGGCACGCCGGCCTACGGCGTGGGTTCGGGCAACTCCACGATGATCATCGACGAGACCGCCGACATCGTCGAAGCGGCCTACAACACCCGTCTGTCCAAGACCAGCGACTTCGGCTCCGGCTGCTCGGCCGACGGCAACCTCATCATCGAGGAAAGCATCTTCGACAAGCTGCTGGCCCAGCTGCAGGTGGAAGGCGGCTACCTGGCCTCGGCCGAAGAGAAGGCCCTGCTGCGCCGCGCGATGTGGGACGACGAGGCCCACCGCACGGCCGACACCGTGGCCATCGCGCCGCAGGCGCTGGCCAAGGCCGCCGGCTTCAGCATCCCGGCCGACCGCAAGTTCATCATCGTCCACGGCGACGGCATCGGCCGTGAGCACCCGTACTCCGGCGAGAAGCTCACCACGCTGCTGGCTGTGTACAAGTACAAGGGCTTCGACCAGGCGCTGGACATGATGCGCGCGGTCTACGAAGTGGGCGGCAAGGGCCACTCCTGCGGCATCTACTCCTTCGACCCGGACCACATCCACCGCCTCGGCCTGGCCGCGCCGGTGAGCCGAATCATGGTGCGCCAGCCGCAGAGCAAGGCCAACGCCGGCGCCTTCAACAACGGCATGCCCATGACCAGCAGCCTGGGCTGCGGCACCTGGGGCGGCAACGTCGTGTCCGAGAACGTGGGCCTCAAGCACTACCTCAACACGACCTGGGTCTCGGTGCCCATCAAGGAAGACAAGCCTTCCGACGAAGAGCTGTTCGGCAGCTTCTACGACCCGGCGCTCGAGGCCGAAGTCGAGACCATCACGACCTGATCACCGCCCCGCCCCACCCGCACCGGAGCCCTTCATGGCCGCCAAGACACCCGAAGAGATCATCGACGACGCGCAGGCGTGGTGGTCGACCTCCATCATCGACATCCACCCCGGCAAGATCGCGATGCGCGGCTACGCCATCGAGGAGCTGATCGGCACGGTGCGCTTCCCGCAGATGATCTGGCTGATGCTGCGCGGCGAACTGCCGACGCCGGCGCAGGCCGAGCTGCTGGAGCACTCGATGGTGGCGGCCGTCGACCACGGCCCGCACGCACCATCGATCGCGATCTCGCGCATGGCGGTGTCCTGCGGCCTGCCGGTCAATGGCGCCATGGCCTCGGCCATCAATGCGCTGGACGACGTGCATGGCGGCGCCGGCCAGCAGTGCATGGAGCTGTATTGCGAGATCGCCGCCGAGGCGGGCGCTCATGTCGAAGATGAAGCTGACGTGACGCGCGCCACCGAGGTGGTGATAGGCCGCTGGCGCGAGCGCGGCATCAAGATCTTCCCCGGCTTCGGCCACCGCTTCCACCCGCTGGACCCGCGTTCGCCGCGCCTGCTGGCGCTGGTGGACGCGGCCCAGGCCAAGGGCGTGGTGGGCGGACGCTTCGCCCGCATCGGCCGCGCGGTCGAGGCGGTGCTCGGCCGCGGCCGGCCCAAGCCCATCCCGATGAACATCGACGGCGTCACCGCCATCATCTACTGCGAGCTCGGCTTCGAGCCCGAGCTGGGCCGCGGCATCTTCATCCTCTCGCGCGCCGTCGGCATCCTGGCCCACGCCTGGGAGCAAAAGCAGCAGGGCGCGCGCATCAAGGGCCCCATGCCCAAGACCATCCCCTACCGCTACACCGGCGCGGCGCCCCGCCCGGTGCCGGCCCAGGACTGAGAAGCCTTCAACCCCACAAAAGGCTCAGCGCCAGGTGGCGCCGCGGGCCGCAAGGAGACACCCCATGAAAGACCAGATCGCCAACCTGCTCATCAAGTACCTCGAGGCCCGCGGCGTCGAGCACATGTTCGGCCTCTGCGGCCACACCAATATCGCGGTGCTCGCGGCGCTGTCCAAGAGCGAGAAGATCCGCTTCATCAACACCCGCCACGAGCAGATTGCGGCCCATGCCGCCGACGGCTATGCCCGCGCCACCGGCAAAGCCTCGGTGCTGCTGTCGCACCTGTCGCCCGGCCTCACCAATGCGGCCACCGGCGTCGCCAACGCCGCGCTCGATTCCATCCCCATGGTGGTGATCGCCGGCGACGTGCCCACGCACTACTACGGCAAGCATCCGCACCAGGAAGTCAACCTGCACGCCGACGCCTCGCAGTACGAGATCTACCGCCCCTTCGTCAAGCGCGCCTGGCGTGTCGACTCGCCGCATCTCTTCCCCGAGATCATGGAAAAGGCCTTCCAGCTGGCCGAGAGCGGCCGCCCGGGCCCGGTGCTGGTGGACGTGCCGATGGACATCTTCTCCAAGGAAATCGACAGCGAGCTGTTCGACCGCGTGCTGAAGAATGCGCGCGAGCTGCAAAAGCCCTCCATCGACGACGAGACCGCCGAGAAGATCGTGCGCCAGCTGCTCGAGGCCAAGAGCCCGGTGCTCTACGTGGGCGGCGGCATCCTGCTGGCCGACGCAGCCGAGGAGATGCGCGCCTTTGCCGAGCATCTGCAGCTGCCGGTGGCGCACAGCCTGATGGGCAAGGGCGCCCTGCCCGACGACCACCCGCTGATCCTGGGCATGACCGGCTTCTGGGGCACGCATTACATCAACGACAAGTGCAAGGGCGCCGACTGGATCCTCGCGCTGGGCACGCGCTTCTCCGAGGCCGACTGCAGCTCGTGGGAGAAGGCCTACACCTTCGACTTCGACGTCACCAAGCTCATCCACATCGACATCGACCCGGCCGAGATCGGCCGCAACTACCCCGTGGCCATCGGCGCCATGGCCGACCTGAAGCAGGCGCTCAAGGTGCTGAACCGCGTCGCGCGCCGCCTGCTGCCGGCTGGCGTGCAGCGCCCTGCCCTGGTGGCCGAGATGGCTGCCAACCGCCAGAGCTTCGTGGCCGGCAACCAGGCCGCGAGGACCAGCGACGCCTGGCCCATGCGCCCCGAGCGCATCCTGGCCGACCTGCGCCAGGCCCTTCCGCGCGACGCCATCCTGTGTACCGACGTGGGCTGGAACAAGAACGGCATGGCCCAGCAATACCCCGTCTACACACCGGGCAGCGTGTTCACGCCGGGCGGCTTCGCGACCATGGGCTTCGGCTCGCCGGCGGCGCTGGGCGCCAAGGTGGCCGAGCCCGACCGCGTGGTGGTGGCCCTGATCGGCGACGGCGGCTTCGGCCAGAACCCGGCCGCCCTGGCCACGGCGTATGAGGAAGACATCGCCGTGATCTGGGTGATCATGAACAACCACGCCTTCGGCACCATCGCCGGCCTGGAGATGGCGCACTACGGCACCACCTTCGCCACCGTGTTCGAGAAGGACGGCAAGAGCTATTCGCCCGACTATGCAGCCATCGCCCGCGCCTACGGCGTCGAGGGCATCAAGATCGAATCGGCGGCCGAGCTGAAGCCTGCGCTCGAGAAGGCCATCGCGCTGAAGAAGCCGGTGGTGCTGGATGTCTACATGAAGAACGAGCCGGTGCCCACCGCCGGGCACTGGAACATCATGGACATCTACTCGCCCGGCAAGAAGGTGCACCACGTCAGCACCGGCGACTGAGAAGGCGCGAATGAACCTGCTGCGCGACCCGATCTCGGTCCTGCGCGCATCAAAGTACGGGTGTACGGCTGCGGTGCTCGAACCAAGCTCGGGCCGCTCGCGACGGTTCCTTCACACCTTCTGAATCTGCCACCGCCGCCGTCCAAGGATCCCCATGGCACAGCTGTTCTCGCTCGCCCACCTCACGGTGCTGGGCTGCCCGCCGCCCGAGATGACCTACATCGCGGCGCGTGCGGGTTATGACTTCGTCAGCATCCGCCCCATCTTCATGGGCCTGCCCGGCGAACCCAACTACGCGCTGGCCGACAACCCGCAAATGCTGCGCCAGACCAAGCGCGCGCTGGCCGACACCGGCGTGCGCGTACACGACATCGAGCTGGCCCGCGTCTACGAGGGCCTGCACCCGACCAAGTACCTGCCGGCGATGGAAGTGGCAGCCGAACTCGGCGCCAAGGCCGTGCTGTCCAGCATCTGGGGCGGCGAGCGCGACGACTACCTCGACAAGTTCGCGCGTATCTGCGACCTGGCCCGCCCCTTCGGCCTGACGGTGGACCTGGAATACGTGCCCATCGCCGCGGTGGCCAACCTGGCCCAGGCGGTGGACGTGCTGCGCACGGTGAACCGCCCCAACGCCGGCCTGATGGTCGACATGCACCACTTCCACCGCGCCCGCGACAACCCGGCCGACCTGGACGCGCTGCCGCGCGAGTGGTTCCACTTCGCCCATCTGTGCGACGCGCCGGCCGAGATCCCCACCGAGCGCGCCGAGATGATCCGCATCCTGCGCGAGGCACGCAGCTATGTCGGCGAAGGCGGCATCGATGTCGCCAGCGTCGTCGACCACCTGCCGCCCGACTGCGTCTTCTCCATCGAACTGCCCAACACGGAGCGGCATGAAGAGCTGGGCTATGCCGAGCACGCGACGCGCTGCCTGGAGACGCTCAAGGCCTATCTGGTGCGCGAGCGGCCGGGCCGCTTAGCCTGATCGCGGTCAGCGTACCGAAGACGCTTGGGCCTCACACTTAGTCAGACAGGTTTTGGAGTGCATCGCATGAAGCAGAGCAAGAAGATGATCGATGCGCGCGGCAAGAAGCTGGGCGGCGAGA
This sequence comes from Rubrivivax sp. A210, assembly GCF_904426505.1. Classification (GTDB taxonomy): domain Bacteria; phylum Pseudomonadota; class Gammaproteobacteria; order Burkholderiales; family Burkholderiaceae_C; genus Rubrivivax. The sequence continues at coordinate 6,353 of NZ_CAJGBN010000072.1, read as the reverse complement.
CGCCGCTGCTGGGCACGCCGCTGGTGGGCCGCACGCGCGCCGGCCTGCTGGCCGAAGCGGCCCGAGTGATGGCGCAGAAGCCCGACATCGTCGAGTGGCGGGTCGACTACTTCGAGGCCATCGCCGACACCAAGGCCGTGCTGGAAACGGTGGCCGCGCTGCGCGAGCTGCTGGGCCGCACGCCGCTGATCTTCACGCGGCGCTCGGCCACCGAGGGCGGCGAGCGCATTGCCATCGCCGACGACAAGGTGGTCGAGCTCTACGAGGCCGTGGCCGCCAGCCACCGGGTCGACTTCATCGACTTCGAGATGGCCAACGAGGCCGAGCATGTGCGGCGCGTGCGCGCCGCGACAAAGCTCAACAAGGTGCGGCTCATCCTCTCGTACCACAACTTCAGCTACACGCCGGGGCTGGACTTCCTGGTCGACAAGTTCCTCGAGGCCGAGCGCCTGGGCGCCGATGTCGCCATGGTCTCGGTGATGCCGCGCGACCGCGCCGACGTGCTGACCCTGCTGGCCGCCACCGAGCGCGCCGACGCCAAGGCCCACATCCCGCTGATCAGCATGTCGATGGGGCCGCTGGGCGCGGTCTCGCGCATGATCGGCGGCCTCTTCGGTTCCGGCCTGACCTACGGCGTCGGCGAATCGGCCTCGGCGCCGGGGCAGATTCCGCTCGGCGACCTCGTCACCGTCTTCGACATCATCCGCCGCTCGCGCGGTGGCGAGATGTTCTGAGGCCTGGCCGCCCCACCCCTTTCACATCCAGCAGCGCACCATGACCACCGCACGCCCCATCCTGCTCAAAGGCCGCCCCATCGCCGACGGCGCCTTTCCGCTCATCATCACGCCCTTGGTCGGCCGCGACGCCGGCGCCATCCAGGACGAACTGGCCGCCATCCTGCCCAAGCGGCCCGACATGCTGGAGTGGCGCGTCGATTTCTTCGAGGCCATCGCCGACACCACCCAGGTCATCGCCACGGCGCTGGCCATACGCGCGGCGGCGGGCGGCATCCCGGTGCTGTTCACGCGCCGAAATGTCACCGAGGGTGGCCAGACGCTTCCCATCGCCGAGCCGGCCGTGGTGGCGCTGATTGCCGCCGTCTGCGAAGCCCGGTGCGTCGAGCTGATCGACTACGAACTCTCCAACGCGCCGGCCGACCTGGCGCTGCTGCGCCGCGCCTCGGCGCAGCACGGCATCGCGATGGTGATGTCCTTCCACAACTTCCAGCAGACGCCTTCGGGCGCCGAGCTGGACGCCAAGTTCATGCGCGCCCGCGAGCTGGGCGCCGATGTCGCCAAGCTGGCGGTGATGCCGCGCGACCCGGCCGACGTGCTGACGCTGCTGGCCGCCACCCTGCGCGCCAGCCAGGCGCTGGACATCCCGGTCATCAGCATGTCGATGGGCGCCATCGGCTCGGTCAGCCGCATGATGGGCTGGATCTATGGCTCGGCCGCCACCTTCGCGGTGGGCAAGTCCAGCTCGGCGCCCGGCCAGGTGGCCATCGATGAATTGCGCGCCATGCTGGCCACCGTGCGCAAGACCACCCTCGGTTCTTGAGCGTCAGCGCCGGTGGCGGGCCCGGGCGAGCGGGCCTTCCGTTTGCCGGCGCTGGCGCTCTTTTCTCATGCAGAATGACCCGGCACGGGGGCGACAGCCGTGTTTTGCAAGGCCCGCCGCAAGGCCCGCCGCAAGGCCGGCGCGCAGCGCTGGCAGCCGCCCCGCAGACCCGATCCAGGAGATGGCATGCCAGTCGCAGTGTTCGACCGCGAGGCCCTAGGCGAAGCGCCCAATCCGCTGGGCATGGACGGCATCGAGTACGTCGAGTACTCGACCAAGCAGCCGCAGGCCCTGGGCCAGGTGCTCGAGGCCATGGGCTTCAAGGCCGTGGCGCGCCACCGCTCGCGCGAGGTGCTGCTCTACCGCCAGGGCGGCATGAACGTGGTCGTCAACGCCCATGCCGGCGTGCTGCGCTCGACATTGGCCACCGACGACGGCGCCCCGCGCATCAGCGCCCTGGCCTTCCGGGTGCGCGACGCCCGCGCCGCCCATGAGCGCGCGCTGGCGCTGGGGGCCTGGGAAGTGGCCATGCACGCCCATGTGATGGAGCTCAACATCCCCGGCATCCACGGCCCGGGCGGCGCCCACATCTACTTCGTCGACCGCTACCGCGATTTCTCGATCTACAGCGTCGACTTCACGCCCATCCCGGGCGCCGACCCCCAGCCCGAGGGCACGGCCGGCCTGCATTGGTTCGGCATCGTGCAATACATAGGCAGCGAGCGCACCGACGACTGGGTGGAGTTCTACCACCGCCTCTTCGGCTTTGTGCGCCTGCCTCAGGACACCAGCTTCGGCATCCTGCCCAAGGGCACGCTGCTGCAAAGCCCGCAGGGCGGTGCCACCGGCTTCTACCTGCAGCTGATCGAGCCCGACCGCGCCACCGTGGTCTACGACGAGCAGGAGCTGTTCCACCGCATCGGCTTCGGCACACCCGACGTGCCGGCCGCAGTGGCGGTGCTGCGTGGCGCTGGCGTGGATTTCATCGACACGCCTCCGGTGCGCGTCACCGAGCGCGGCGCGATCACGCGCAATGCGCTGCGCTCGGTGGTGTTCGAGCTCGTCCACGATCCGCGGCGCTGAGCCTGCCGCCATGAAGATCGCCGAATTCGCGATGGACACGGCCTCGCTGGCCGGCCCGCTGCCGGCCAAGCTGAGGGCCATGCGCGCGGCCGGCTTCGGCCAGCTGACGCTGAGCGCACGCGACCTGGTGGGCCATGAGCAGGGCCTGGAGGCCGCCATCGCCGCGGTGCGCGCCAGCGGCCTGCGCGTGGCCGCCTTCGGCGCGCTGCGCGATTTCGAGGGCCTGTCGGGCCCGCTGCACGAGCACAAGGTCGGCATGGCCAAGTCCATGATCCAGATGTGTGCCGCGCTGGGCTGCAAGGTGCTGGTGGCCAGCGCATCCACCCATCGCCAGTCTTCCACCGACGGCGCCACGCTGTCGCGCGACCTGCACAAGCTGGGCATGCTGGCCCTGCCGCACGGCATCCAGATCGCCTACGAGGCCTTGTCGTGGGCGCGCACGGTGCGCCACTACACCAAGGCCTGGGAACTGGTCGACCGCGCCGACTGCCCCAACCTAGGCATCGCCCTAGCCTCGGCCCATGTCTTTGCCGGCAAGGACGATCTCGACGACCTCGATCTGGTGGACCCGTTGCGCATCCACCTTGTGCAGCTGTCCGACTTCATGTCCGACGAGCCGCCCACGCTGGAAGAGAACATCGCCGCCGGCCACAACTCGCGCGTGTTCCCGGGCGAGGGCGTCAACAGCGAAGGCCTGTCACAGTTCGTGCTCGCGCTCGACCGCCTGGGCTACCGCGGCAACTACAGCTTCGATGTCAGCAACGACGACTACCAGCAGCTGCCGCTGCCGGCCGTAGCCGAACGCGCACGCCGCTCGGCCGTGTGGCTTTCTGAGGATGTGCTGCGCCGATTGGTGCCCCTGCCCGGGGCGATGCGGCTCAGGACGCCGTCGGCTTAAGCGCCTTCCACGCGCAAGCTGGCGAAGCGCTTCTCGGTCTCCACCCGCATCTCGCGCCGCACGATGGCGGCAGCATGGCGGCGGCGCTCGTCGGGCGAGAAGGGTCGCAGCGGCGGCACCGGCACCGGCTTGCGCTCGTCGTCGACCGCAACCATGGTGAAGAAGCAGCTGTTCACATGCCGCGCCTTCTGCGTGCGGATGTCTTCGGCGATGACCTTGATGCCCACCTCCATCGACGAGCTGCCGGTGTGGTTGACGGCGGCCAGCAGCGTCACCAGCTCGCCCACATGCACGGGCTGGCGAAAGATCACCTGGTCGACGCTGAGCGTCACCACGTAACGGCCGGCATAGCGGCTGGCACAGGCATAGGCCACCTGGTCGAGCAGCTTGAGCAGGGTGCCGCCGTGTACATTGCCGGCGAAATTGGCTGTGTCGGGCGTCATCAGCACCGTCATCGTGAGCTGGTGTGCCGGTAGTTCCATCGTTCTTTCCTCGGGCCTGCGCCGGTAGCTTCGTCGCGTGCATCGATTGTCCCGAGCCCGGCCCGCGGGGAACAGCCAGTGCCAGCCGCGGGTGCCTCGGGGCTAACCCGCGTTTCGGCCACTGATCGGACGGCGACGTCCGATCATCGCCCGGGACCCCACCCAAGCCTCTGGGATAAGTGGGTCTGGCTGCCTAAAGTGAAGACACGCCACCCAGGTCACAAGACATGGCCTCAAGCCACGATCACGAGCCCGCCGGCAGGCACCAGACGCGCAAGGCCACGGCCAGCGGCTGGATAGGCTCGGCCCTCGAGTACTACGACTTCTTCATCTACGCCACCGCGGCGTCACTGATCTTTCCGCAGATCTTCCTCCCCAAGGGCGACCCCAAGACCGCCATCGTCGCCTCGCTGGCCACCTACGGCGCGGGCTATGTCGCGCGCCCCATCGGCGCCTTCTTCCTCGGCCACTGGGGCGACACCCACGGGCGCAAGAGCGTGCTGGTCATCTGCATGTTCCTGATGGGCTTCTCAACTGTGGCCGTGGGCCTGCTGCCCACCTACGACCAGGTTGGCCTTCTGGCGCCGGCGCTGCTGGTGCTGCTGCGCCTGATCCAGGGCTTTGCGGTGGCGGGCGAGATCTCGGGCGCCAGCTCGATGATCCTCGAGCACGCGCCCTTCGGCCGTCGCGGCTACTTTGCCAGCTTCACGCTGCAGGGCGTGCAGGCCGGCCAGATCCTGGCTGCGGCGGTGTTCCTGCCGTTGGCCCACTACATGCCCACCGAGGCCTTCAGCAGCTGGGGCTGGCGCATTCCCTTCCTGCTGAGCTTCATCGTCATCGTGGCCGGCTGGATCATCCGCCGCGAGGTCGACGAGACGCCAGCATTCGCCGAGGTCAGCGAAGCGGGCAAGATGCCGCGCGCCCCCATGGTTCAGGCCATCGCCGAGAGCTGGCGCGACATGCTGCGCGTGATCTGCATGGCGCTGATGAACGTGATCCCGGTGGTGACCTCGATCTTCGGCGCCGCCTATGCGGTGCAGCCGGGCTATGGCATCGGCTTCTCCAAGGACGTCTACCTGTGGATTCCGGTGCTCGGCAACATCCTGGCGGTGCTCGTGATCCCGCTAGTGGGCAGCCTGTCCGACCGCATCGGTCGCCGCCCGCCCATCATCGTCGGCGCGCTGTCCTCGGGCCTGCTGTCCTTCGGCTACCTCTACGCCATCAGCATCCACAACGTGCCGCTGGCGGTGGTGATGTCGCTGCTGATGTGGGGCGTTGTCTACCAGGGTTACAACGCGGTCTTCCCGAGCTTCTACCCCGAGCTCTACCCCACCCGCACCCGCGTCTCGGCGATGGCGATCTCGCTGAACCTGGGCACGCTGGTGACGGCCGTGCTGCCGGCCCTCTTCGCCACCGTGGCGCCCCCGGGATCGACGAATATTCCGGTCGTCATCGGCTCGATCACGCTGGCGGTGACAGCGGTTGCGGCAGCCGCAGCCTGGTCGTCGCGCGAGACCTACCGCATCTACATGAACGACCTCGGCAACGCCAATGCCGTGCCAGTCGAGGCCGGCGAGTATCAACGGCATCGTAAACAGACCTTGCGCCAGACGAGGCTCGGCCAAGCGGCCATGTGATCCCGAGTTCGACACCAAACGCTGTAAGTGGTTGATCTGCGTAGAGTCGGCCCTTTCGGCTGCCACTACAGCAAGGACATTTGAGCGTTGGCACCGGGCTTCTTGAGGTTGAGTGCGTCCAACACTTCGGCCTGTTCGGTGCTGACGGTGGACATGCCGACCATTCGCGCGGCGTGACGTGGCGGATGCTGACGCCGGTTCGCTGTTCCGCACCGCCAAGTATCGGCCGGAGTTCCCTGCCAAAGGCTTCGCCAGTCTGAACGAGACCAGGTCAAGGGCGGCTGAGTTCGTGCGTTGGTAGAAGTTCGACCACCGCCACAGCGGTATCCGCTACGTCAGCCCACAGCAGGGCCATGCCGGCGACGATCAAGCCATCTTGTCGGCCCGGGATGCGCTGTACAGGCAGGGCACAGGGATGCGCACCCGGCACGCTGTTCTGGCAACACGAGGAACTGGTCGCCTATCGGCTCGATCACCCTCAACCCAGGGCGCGATGCAGTGGTCCCGATGGCTGCCAGCATTCAACATACTCAGCCCAAGGCTGAGTGACTGAGGCGACAACGACCTCGGTTACCGACAATCGCTACAGCGGCCTTGGCCGAATGGAGTGCCCAAAGGCGAAAGGGCCCCAACCTTTCGGTTGGGGCCCATTCTGGTAAATAGCCTGACGATGTCCTACTTTCACACGGGAACCCG
>NZ_CAJGBN010000071.1 GCF_904426505.1 Rubrivivax sp. A210 | reverse complement strand
GCCCCACCCACCCCCGCCGACGCGACCACCATGCGCGCCACCCCCGCAACCCCGCCCGACCCACCCCCGGCCGCTCAAGCCCCGCCCGCCGCCCCGCCCGCCGTCCCGCCCGCCGTCCCGCCCGGCACCGAGCCGCCGCCGGTCTACGCCACGCGCCTGCCGCCACCCTTCACCCGCACCTACGGGCTGCGCCGCGGCGCTGCCAGCGGCCTGGCGACGCTGCAGTGGGCGCCCGACGAAACCGGCTACACGCTGACCCTGGCCGGCGAAGGCGCGGCGGCGGCGGTCGCCAGCCGGCGCAGCGAAGGCGGCTTCGACTTTGCAGGCCTGGCGCCGGCGCGCTACAGCGAAAGCCGGCGCGGACGCGAGCTGCGCGCGGTCAACTTCCGCCGCGAGGCCGGGCTCATCAGCTACAGCGGCCCGAGCACCCTGCACCCGCTGCTGGCCGGTGCCCAGGACCGCCTGAGCTGGATGTTGCAGCTGGCCGCGGTGCTGGCGGCCAATCCGGCGCTGGCCGAGCCCGGCGCCGAGTTGAAGATGCTGGTGGCCGGCACGCGCGGCGACGCCGAGGTCTGGACCTTCGCCGTCGCCGGGCCCGAGGCGGTGGAGTTGGCCGACGGCCGCCAGGTGGCGGCGCTGCGGCTGGAGCGCGAGCCCGCCGGCCCCTGGGATTGGCGCGTCCAGGCCTGGCTGGACCCCGCCGACCACCACCTGCCGCTGCGCCTGCGCCTGTTGCTGCGTGCCAGCGGCGAGGGCAGCGAGTTCCTGCTGCGGCCCTGACCGAACCCTGGCCCATCTGCCACCCGCGGGCGGCGCCCCTTGTGCCGCCCGCCCCGCTGCGCCAAGATGGCCGCCCACAAGGCCGGTTCGGGGGTGGTCCGGATGGCAAGAGCTTTCGCCGATGCGCGCTGCGCGCCTTCCCCCGGGCTGCTGCAAGCGCCGGTGCTGGACCTGCTGTGCTCGCACTTCGTGCTCACGCTCACGCTGCGCCAGGCCGGCCATTTCAACAATCCGCGGCGCGACTGGAACAGCCTGCTCGCGCTGGTGGGCCGCCACCTCGTCTGGCCGCTGCCCGTGCTGGGCCGGCTGCGCGGCTTTCTGCGCCAGCGCTGCAAGGGCCATGGGCCCTGGCGCGGCCACGAGCAGCTGTCGGACACCGCCTTCCTGGCCCGCCATGGCACATGGCGCGGGCCTTATGAGGAAGGCACGCTGTTCTTCTACCTCGACGAATACGTCAAGGACGCGCCCAAGGACTTGCTCACCACGCTGGCCTGCAGCTGCGACTGGCTGGTGCGCCGGCTGCAGAAAGAATCGGCCCTGGTGCAGAAGAACATCGATGCGCTGGCCGGCCTGCTGCAGCTCAACCCGGCCGAGCGCGCGCTGCTGCTCTACGGCACGCTGGCGCGCTACCAGCGCGAGCTGCGCGGCCTGCTGGTCGAATTCAAGGTCGGCAGCGCGCACGAGGCCTATGCCGCCATCGCCGCGGTGGCCGGGGTCGAGGCGGGCGAGGTCGCCGAGGCGCTGCGCGCCGGCTCGCGGCTGGAGCGCATCGGCATGGTCGAGAACCTGATCAGCGAGCACAACATCACCGACCTGGCCGACCTGATGAAGGTCAGCGAGCAGCTGCCGCCGGTGCTGATGCGCGAGTACCGCGCCCCGGGTGAGCTGATGGCGGTGTTCACGCGGCCGGTGCCGGCCAGCGACTTGCTGCCGGCCGACTTCGCCTTCGTCGCCGACGAGGTGGCGGTGCTCACGGCGCTGCTGCGCCATGCCGCGGCGCGGCGCGAGCCGGGCGTCAACGTGCTGCTCTACGGCCCGCCGGGCACCGGCAAGACCGAGCTGGCCAAGGTCTGCGCCGGCGCCGCCGGGCTCACGCTCTACGAGGTCGAGTACGCCGACCGCGACGGCAACAGCCTGTCGGGCCGCGACCGCTACCGCAGTCTGCAGATCAGCCAGGTGTTCCTGAAGGGCAGCGCCGGCGTGGCCTTGCTCTTCGACGAGGTGGAGGATGTGTTCCCGCCCATCAGCAGCGAGGCGGCCCAGCTGATCGCGCGCCTGGACAGCGGCGACGGTGGCAGCGGCATGAACAGCAGCGTCAGCGGCAAGGCCTGGGTCAACCAGATTCTCGAGACCAACCCGGTGCCGGTGATCTGGGTCACCAACCGCATCGAGCAGATCGACCCCGCCTTCCGCCGCCGTTTCCAGTACCACCTGCGCCTGCTGAGCCCGCCGCCCGGCGCACGCGAGGCGCTGGTCGCCCGCGCGCTGGCCGGCGTGGCGGTGGGCGAGGGCTTTGCGGCACGCCTGGCCGGGCGCCGTGGCCTCACGCCGGCGCAGATCCGCACCGCGGTGAGGTTCGCCAAGCTGGCACAGCCCGTGGATTCGGCCTCGGTGGCTGCGGGGGATGGGGCGGCCTGCGAGGCGCTGATCGAGCGCCAGCTCTCCAACGCCGACCGCGCGCTTGGCGGCGCCGCAGGCGGCGAGCGCGGCGCGCGCCCGGTGGCGACAGCCTATGACCTGACGCTGCTGAATGTAGAGACGCGCTACGAGCTGCCGCGCATCATCGAGGCGCTGGCGCGGCGCGGCCACGGCACGCTGTGCTTGCACGGCGCGCCCGGCACCGGCAAGACGGCGCTGGCCGAGCACATCGCGCAGGCGCTGCAGCGGCCGCTGATGATCCGCCAGGCCAGCGACATCGCCAGCAAGTACGTCGGCGAGACCGAGCAGAACATGGCCCGCATGTTCGAGGAGGCGGCGGCCGAGGGCGCGGTGCTGCTGCTCGACGAGGCCGACAGCTTTCTGCGCAGCCGCCGCCTGGCCGAGCGCAACTACGAGATCACCGAGGTCAACGAGATGCTGCAGGGCATGGAGCGCAAAGGATGCGTCTTCATCTGCACCACCAACCTCTTCGACGAAATCGACGAGGCGGCGCTGCGCCGCTTCACCTTCAAGATCCGCTTCCACCCGCTGCGCGCCGAGCAGCGCGAGCGCATGTTCGTGGCCGAGGCCCTGGGCGGCGACGCGGCCCGGCTCGATGCCGACCAGCGCAGCCGCCTGGCGGCGCTGGACCAGCTGGCGGCGGGCGACTTCGCCGCCGTGCAGCGCCAGGCGGACATCCTCGGCGTGCCCTGCACGGCCGATGAATTTATGAGCCAGCTTGAGGCCGAGCACCGGCTCAAGCCCGAGGTCAGGCAAAGGCGTGGCATCGGCTTTTCACGTTAGCGTGCAACAGCCCACGAACGGCGCGCGCCAGGGCCGGTGATAGTGCCGGCCGCTTAAGCACGCCGCGCGAGCCGGGTGGGATGATGGTTTCATGACATATCCCTGCAACACCCGATGAACCGTTCGGGCTATTCCCTCGGCGAATCTTCGCTGCTGCTGTGGCTGGGCGCGGCCCTGGTGGCGGTGCTCGCCGCCCACGTCTTTCTGGGCTGGCTGCGCGAGGCCCAGCGCCAGCCCACGCTGCGCGCCAATTGGCTGGCCCTGGTGCTGGCGGCCTTTTCGATGGGCACCGGCATCAGCGCCACGTTGTTGCTGGCGCTGGCGGCCGAGGCCCTGAGCTTCGGGCTCGGCTACCGCCTGCTGGCGGTGCCGGCGCTGTGGCTGGGTGGCATCGCCGCTGTGCTGCCGCTGGGTGCCTGGCTGATGTGGCGCCAGGACCGCCTGGCCCTCATCGCCTGCGGCGTGCTGCTGGGCGGGCTGGCGCTGGCCCTGCAGGCCGGCTGGCTGACGGCGGTGGGCTTTCGCCCCGGCTTGCGCTGGAAGCCTCACTTCATCGCCGCCGCGGCCATGCTGCAGATGGTGGGCCTGGGCCTGGCCTTGCGCATAGGCCTGGGCCCGACCGCGATGGCGCGCGACGGCATGCTCTGGCGCCTCGGCGCGGCGGTGCTGATGGCCGCCAGCCTTGTGGGTGGCCAGGAACTGCTGCTGCTTGACGCCGGCCTGATGGCCCAGGTGGGCTCGGTCTACGACAACGAGATGCCGGGCACGGTGCTCAGCCTGGCCGTCGGCGCGCTGGCGCCGCTGGTGATGGCGGTGATGGCGGTCGATCTCGGCCTGCGCCGCGGCATGTCGCGCCCCTACGGCCCCGACATGGCGCCGCCCAAGCGCCGCAAGCGCCGCCACCGCATCCGCACGCTGTAGGCGGGGCCTTTGCGCGGGCCTTTCTACAATCGGGGCATGAATACCCGCACCCCGGTCTACACGCGCGGCGCCGCGCTGGCGCAGCTGATGCAGGAACGCATCGCCATCATCGACGGCGCCATGGGCACCATGATCCAGCGCTACAAGCTGGGCGAGGCCGATTTCCGCGCCGAGCGCTTCGCCGACCACGCCAAGGACTTGAAGGGCAACAACGACCTGCTGGTGCTGACCCGGCCCGACGTGATCCGCGAAATCCACGGCCTGTACCTGGCCGCCGGCGCCGACCTCATCGAGACCAACACCTTCGGCGCCACCAGCATTGCGCAGGAAGACTACGGCCTGGCCCACCTGGCGCGCGAGATGAACGTGGCCGCCGCGCGTGTGGCGCGCGAGGCCGCCGATGCCCACGCCACGTCCGCGCGCCCGCGCTTCGTGGCCGGCGCCCTGGGCCCCACGCCGCGCACCGCCAGCATCAGCCCCGATGTCAACGACCCCGGCGCGCGCAACGTCAGCTTCGACCAGCTGCGCGACGCCTACCGCGAGCAGGCCGAGGGCCTGTTCGAGGGCGGCTGCGATCTCTTCCTGGTCGAGACCATCTTCGACACCCTCAATGCCAAGGCGGCCATCTTCGCGCTGGACGAGTTCATGCACGACAGCGGCGAGCGCCTGCCGGTGGTGATCTCGGGCACCGTCACCGACGCCTCGGGCCGCATCCTCTCGGGCCAGACCGTGGCCGCCTTCTGGCATTCGGTGCGCCATGCGAGGCCGCTGGCGGTGGGGCTGAACTGCGCCCTCGGCGCCGCCGTGATGCGGCCTTACATCGAGGAGCTGAGCAAGGTCGCGGCCGACACCTATGTCAGCTGCTACCCCAACGCCGGCCTGCCCAACCCGATGAGCGAGACCGGCTTCGACGAGACACCGGCCGTCACCGGCGGCCTGATGGAGGAGTTCGCACGCGCCGGCTTCCTCAACATCGCCGGCGGCTGCTGTGGCACCACGCCCGAGCACATCGCCGAGATCGCCCGCCGCGTCTCGGCCTACCGGCCGCGCACGCGGCACGATCCTTTGTTCAGCGGGCTGCTGGCGGCCTGAACCGCATCAGATCTCGACTTTCGTGCCCAACTCGACGATGCGGTTCGTCGGCAGATGCAGGAAGTCGGCCGCCGCGGCGGCGTTGCGGTGCATGCTGGCAAAGAGCTTTTCGCGCCACAGCGCCATGCCGCCGCCGAAGGTGGGGATCACGGTATCGCGGCTGAGGAAGTAGCTCGTCTCCATGTCGTCGAGCTGCACGCCGCGGCCGGCCAGCAACTGCAGCGCCTCGGGCACGTCGGGGTCGTTCTTGAAGCCGAAGTGCAGCGTCACCTGCCAGCAGTCGCGGCCCAGGGCCTCGACCTCGCAGCGGCGCGCAAAGCCTATCCAGGGCACCTCGTGGTGCTGCACGGTGACGAAGAGGTTGTGCTCGTGCAGCACCTTGTTGTGCTTGAGGTTGTGCAGCAGCGCAAACGGCGTGCTGCCCTTCTCGGCGCTGAGGAAGACCGCCGTGCCCGACACGCGCAGTGGCGGGCTGATGAAGATCGACTGCAGGAAGGGCTCGAGCTCGATGGAGTCCTCGCGCATGCGGTCGGCCATGAGGTGGCGGCCCTGCTTCCAGGTCACCATGAGGGTGAACATGCAGGCCCCGATGACGAGCGGGAACCAGCCGCCCTCGAGCACCTTCACCGCATTGGCGGCGAAGAAGGTGATGTCGACGACGAAGAAGAAGCCGGTGGCCGCGATGCACAGCGCCAACGGCAGCTTCCAGGCCCAGCGGATGACGAAGAAGGTCATCACGGTGGTGATGGTCATGTCGATGGTCACCGCGATGCCGTAGGCCGAGGCCAGCGCGCTGCTGCTGCCGAACATGCCCACCGCCAGCACCACGCAGGCGAAGAGCGACCAGTTGACGAAGGGCACGTAGATCTGGCCGGTCTCGCGCACGCTGGTGTGCAGGATGCGCATGCGCGGCAGGTAGCCCAGCTGGGCCGCCTGCTTGGTGACCGAGAAGGCGGCCGTGATCAGCGCCTGCGAGGCGATCACCGTGGCCAGCGTGGCCAGCACGATGAGCGGGTAGAGCGCCCATTCCGGCGCCATCTCGTAGAAGGGGTTGCGCGCGTTCTCGGGGTGCTGCAGCAGCATCGCGCCCTGGCCGAAGTAGTTGAGCAGCAGCGAGGGCATCACGATGGAGAACCAGGCCAGGCGTATCGGCTTCTTGCCGAAGTGGCCGAGGTCGGCATAGAGCGCCTCGCCGCCGGTGACACACAGCACCACGGCGCCCAGCGCGACGAAGGCGGTGCCGGGATGGGCCAGCATGAAGCCCAGCGCGTGGTGGGGTGAGAGCGCCTGCAGCACCTGCGGGTACTCGACCAGGTGCCACACGCCCAGCACCGCCAGGGTGCCGAACCAGAACAGCGTGATGGGGCCGAACAGCCGCCCCACGGCGGTGGTGCCGAAGCGTTGCGCCGCGAACAGCGCCGTCAGCACGACCAGGGTGATGGGCACGATGTAGCGGTGCAGGCCGGGGGCGGCCACTTCCAGGCCCTCGACCGCCGAGAGCACGCTGATGGCCGGCGTGATGACGCCGTCGCCGAAGAAGATGGCGGTGCCGAAGATGCCCAGCAGCAGCAGCCGCGAGCGCAGCACCGGCCTGTCCTTCACTGCCTGCGAGGCCAGCGCCAGCATCGCGATCAGGCCGCCTTCGCCGTTGTTGTCGGCGCGCAGGATCAGCGTCACGTACTTGAGCGTGACGATGACCGTCAGCGTCCAGAACACCAGCGAGAGGATGCCCAGGATGTTCTCGGGCGTCAGCGGCACGCGGCCGTGGGCAAAGACCTCCTTCAGCGCGTACAGCGGGCTGGTGCCGATGTCGCCGTAGACGACACCGATGGCGCCCAGCGTGAGGCCGATGAGGGCGCCGGGGCGCTCGGGGCGCTCGTCGGACTTCATGGCCGGCCGCCGCTGGTGCTGCCCGGAGTGCGGCACGGAGCCGCCGAGGTTCTTGGACTCAATCGAAGCTTTCGGCGTCGGGGTCGCTGGCTTCGAGCTCGTAGGCCGCGGCCAGCATGGCCAGCCGCGCCACCACGCCATACATGTAGAAACGGTTGGGCGCGCTGGCGCCCGGGCGCTGGCCGCGTCGCGGTAGCTGGCTGCTCTCGGCAAAGGCCAGCGGCACGAAGCTGGAGCCGGCGTGGTCGAGCGCCTCGTCGGCGCCGCGGTTGGCGTGTACGCGGTAGAAGCCGCCCACGACATAGCGGTCGATCATGTAGACCACCGGCTCGGCCACCGCCTCGTGGATGCGCTCGAAGGTGGCCACGCCCTCCTGCACCACCACGTCGACCTCGCCTTCGACGCCGGTGCCGGCCAGTTGCTCGCGCAGGCGCGGCACCAGGGTGTCGAGATCGCGCAGATCGCGCAGCAGGGCCAGGGCGCTGCTGTCGCTGCCGGCATCGGCCTTGACGAGCACATAGGGGCGCTCGTTGATGCCGTATTCCTTGTACTTGCGGCGCACCTTGGTGAAGAGGGCCTCGACGTTGGCGCGCAGCGCGTCCAGCGGGTCGCTGCCGGCCGCATCGACGCGGCCGCCGGGGCCGTGCAGCGGGTTGATCAGCCAGGGGTCCATGCCCAGCAGCTTGGCGAACTTCTTGGCCACTTCCTCGTAGCTGCGGAAGTGCCGGCTCTTGCGCCGCACCGCAAAGCCGGCGTGCAGCGGCGGCAGCAGGTACTGCTCGTGCAGATGCTGCAGCACGCGCGGCACGCCACCGGCGAGATCGTTGTTGAGCAGGATGGTGCAGGGATCGAAATCCTTGAGCCCGAGGCGGCCGCGCGTGCGCAGCAGCGGCTCCAGCACCAGCTCGCCGCCATCGGGCAGGGCCAGCGGCGTCGCCGCCGTGACCTCGGGGTCCATCGAGCCCAGGCGCACGTTCAGCCCGGCCTGGTTGAAGACCTGCACCAGGCGCTGCAGGTTCTGCAGGTAGAAGCTGCTGCGCACCGCATTGCCCGGCACCAGCAGCAGGTTGCGCGCCTCGGGGCAGATCTTCTCGATCGCCGCCATCGCCGCCTGCACCGCCAGCGGCAGCATCTCGGGCGTGAGGTGGTTGAAGGCGCCGGGGAAGAGATCGGTGGCCACCGGCGCCAGCTTGAAGCCGGCATTGCGCAGGTCGACCGAGGTGTAGAAGGGTGGCGTGTGCTCCATCCACTCGAGGCGGAACCAGCGTTCGATGGCCGGCATCGACTCGAGGATGCGCGCCTCGAGTTCGTTGATGGGCCCGGTGAGGGCGGTGGTGAGGTGCGGAACCATGTGCAGCCTGGGTTGCAGTGGGGCATTCTGGCAGATGGTGACGCCGCCAGAAGCGACAAGAGCGCCCCGGGGGGCGCTCTCGTGAGTGGCTGTTCGGTGGCGGGGGCGGCCGGCGTTGCCGCCGCCCCCGCATCCGGTACCTACTTGTTGTAGGCCGTCTCGCCGTGCGAGGTGATGTCCAGGCCTTCGCGTTCTTCGTCTTCCGGCACGCGCAGACCGATCGTCAGGTCGACCACCTTGTAGGCGATGAAGGCCACCAGCGCCGACCACACCACCGTGATGCCGACGGCCTTGGCCTGAATGAGGAACTGGTCGAAGATGCCGACCGAGCCCACCGTGGCCGTGACCCAGTCGGTCACCAGGCCCGGGCCGCCCAGGGCCTGGTTGTTGAAGATGCCGGTGAGCAGCGCGCCGATGATGCCGCCGACGCCGTGGACGCCGAACACGTCGAGCGAGTCGTCAGCGCCCAGCATCTTCTTCAGGCCGCTCACGCCCCACAGGCAGGCGAAGCCGGCGACGGTGCCGATCACCAGCGCGCCGACGATGCCCACGTTGCCGGCGGCCGGCGTGATGGCCACCAGGCCGGCAACGGCACCCGAGGCGGCACCCAGCATCGAGGCCTTGCCCTTGTGCAGCGCTTCACCGGCGCACCAGGCCAGCACCGCGCAGGCGGTGGCCGAGAAGGTGTTGAGGAAGGCCAGCGCGGCGCTGTTGCCGGCTTCGAGCGCCGAACCGGCGTTGAAGCCGAACCAGCCCACCCACAGCAGCGAGGCACCGACCATGGTCAGCGGCAGGCTGTGCGGCGCCATGGCTTCCTTGCCGTAGCCGACGCGCTTGCCCACCATGTAGGCGCCGACGATGCCGGCCACGGCGGCATTGATGTGAACCACGGTGCCGCCGGCGAAGTCCAGCGCGCCCCATTGCCAGATCAGGCCGGCCTTGGCATTGAGCCCGTCGACCACTTCCTTGCCGGTGTAGGCATCAGGGCCCATCCAGAACCAGACCATGTGGGCGATGGGCGTGTAGCTGAAGGTGAACCAGATCACCATGAACAGCAGCACGGCGCTGAACTTGATGCGCTCGGCGAAGGCGCCGACGATCAGGCAGCAGGTGATGGCCGCGAACGTGGCCTGGAAGATCACGAACACGATCTCGGGGATGACCACGCCCTTGCTGAAGGTGGCGGCCATCGCGAAGCTGCCGGTGGCGGGGTCGAACACGCCCTTGAGGAACAGCCGGTCGAGGCCACCGATGAAGGCATTGCCCTCGGTGAAGGCCAGGCTGTAGCCGTAGACGAACCACAGCACGCTGATGAGCGAGAAGGTCACGAAGACCTGCATCAGCACCGACAGCATGTTCTTGCTGCGCACGAGGCCGCCGTAGAACAGCGCCAGGCCGGGGATGGACATCATGATGACCAGCAGGGTGGACACCAGCATCCAGCTGACGTCGCCCTTGTTGGGCACCGGGGCCGGTGCGGCCGAGGCCGGTTCGGCGGGGGCTGAGGCCGCCGCGGGTGCGGCGGCAGGGGCCGCTGCCGGTGCGGCCGTCGCCGCTGCCGTGGCCTCGGGGGCCGAAGCCGCCGGGGCCTGCGCCAGCGCGCTGCCGGCAAAGCCCAGGGCGGCAAGCCCCAGGGCCAGGATGGAGATGAGTTTCTTCATGGTGGTTGTCTCGTCTGGGCTGCGGGGCGCGGTCTAGAGCGCGTCCTTGCCGGTTTCGCCGGTGCGGATGCGCACCACCTGTTCCAGCGCGGTGACGAAGATCTTTCCGTCGCCGATCTTGCCGGTGCGGGCCGAGGCCTCGATGGCCTCGATGACGCGGTCGACGATGGCCGTGTCCACGGCCGCCTCGATCTTCACCTTGGGCAGGAAGTCGACCACGTACTCCGCGCCGCGGTACAGCTCGGTGTGGCCCTTCTGGCGGCCGAAGCCCTTGACTTCGGTCACCGTGATGCCTTGAACGCCGATGGCGCTCAGGGCTTCACGCACTTCGTCGAGCTTGAAGGGCTTGACGATCGCGGTCACCATCTTCATGGTCGATCTCTCCTTGGTTTCAGAAACATGAACGGGTTGCCAGGCGGTGGGCCCTGGCGGCCGGGGAAGCGGCCCTGGGCAGCGGCTTCCGAGGCGGAAACTTGCTTCACTGCCCGGGTTTGCAGGTTCTGTGCCAAAGCCCTGGCGCGCACCGGGCCACTTCGTCGCGGTGCGTGGGCCGCCCCCGTGGGCGGTATGTCATGCACTGCTTTGGTGATGCGGGGTGGCGCGCACGCAAATGGTGCGCGCCAAGCCCGGCCGACGTACACGCACAATCGCCGCCGGGGAGGAGACGCAAAGATGTCGCTCGCGGTCGTGATGAGCCGGGCGCTGGACGGCCTGGACGCACCGGCTGTCCACGTCGAGGTGCAGCTGGCCAACGGTCTGCCCAGCTTCACGCTCGTGGGCCTGGCCGATACCGAGGTCAAGGAGGCGCGCGAGCGCGTGCGCGCGGCGCTGCAGCAGAGCGGCTTCGCCTTTCCCCACAACAAGCGCATCACCGTCAACCTGGCGCCGGCCGAGCTGCCCAAGGAATCGGGCCGCTTCGACCTGCCCATCGCCTTGGGCATCCTGGCCGCCGACGGCCAGCTCGACGCGCTTAGGCTGGCGGCCTGCGAATTTGCCGGCGAACTCTCGCTGGCCGGCGAGTTGCGCCCGGTGCGCGGCGCGCTGGCGCTGGCACTGGCCCTGCAGCGCAGCGGCGACACGCGCACCCTGGTGCTGCCCGCGGCCAGTGCGCGCGCCGCGGCCCAGGTGCCGGGGCTGGACGTGCGCGGCGCCGCCACGCTGGCCGAGGTGGTCGCGGCCCTGGTTCCGGGCGAGGCCACCGAGCCGCTGGCGCGCGCCTTGCCGCTGCCGCGCGAGGCGCCGCCGCCGGGGCCCGATCTGCGCGATGTGAAGGGCCAGGCCGCGGCCAAGCGCGCGCTGGAGATTGCCGCCGCGGGCTCGCACAGCCTGCTGCTGGTGGGCCCGCCGGGCACCGGCAAATCCATGCTGGCCCAGCGCCTGCCTGGCCTGCTGCCGCCCCTCACCGACGAGGAAGCCCTGGCCAGCGCCGCCCTGGCCGGCCTGGGCAGCAGCGTCGCCGCCGGCGCCGCCTTCGGCCTGCGCCCGGTGCGCGCGCCGCACCACACGGCCAGCGCCGTGGCCTTGGTGGGCGGGGGTTCACCGCCGCGGCCGGGCGAGATCAGCCTGGCCCACGGTGGCGTGCTCTTCCTGGACGAAACGCCGGAGTTCCCGCGTGCCGCGCTGGAGGCACTGCGCGAGCCGCTGGAAAGCGGCCGCATCACGATTTCGCGAGCGGCACGCCAGGCCAGTTTTCCGGCGCGCTTCCAGCTCGTCGCGGCCATGAACCCCTGCCCCTGCGGCTGGCGCGGCGCGCCGGCCGCTTTAGGCAAGGCCTGCCGCTGCACGCCCGACGCCGTGGCGCGCTACCAGGGCCGGCTCTCGGGCCCCCTGCTCGACCGCATCGACCTGCAGGTGGAGGTGCTGGCCGCCCCCGCCGCCGAGTTGCTGGCCCTGCCCGAGGGCGAGGCCAGCGCAGTGGTGGCAGCCCGTGTGGCGGCGGCGCGGGCGCGGCAACTGCAGCGCCAAGGCGAGGCCAATGCCTTGCTGGAAGCCGGCCGCCTCGACGAACACTGCCGCCTCGACGAAGCCGCGGCGCGCTTTTTGCGCAATGCCGCCGAACGCCTGGGCTGGAGCGGCCGCCGCCTGCACCGCTGCCTCAAGGTGGCGCGCACCATCGCCGACCTGGCGGGCAGCGAGTCTTTAGGTGTCGCCCACCTGGCCGAGGCGCTGCAGCTGCAGCGGGTCTTGATGGGCTGAAGGGAGGACTCATTGATCGGAATCCACAGGCATGCCGCGGCGCGGCTCGCACAGCTTCTCGTCGGTGCGCTGGCGCTGGCGCTCGTGGCCGCATGTGCCAGCACGACGGCCACCTTGGTACCTTCGCCGCAGGCGCCAGTGTGCGACCGGGGGGCGACGGCACTTGTCCTGTGGGCGCCGGCGTGGCGCCCCGACCAGAAGGATGTGGCGCAACGCGAGGAGGCCGCTGCGGCCGGCCTCGGAAACTTCCTGGCCGGTTCGCCCTGCTTTGCGCGTTCGGAGATCCGGCGCATCCCCGATCTCGCCCCATCGTCGGTGGCTGCCGAAATGTCCGCGGCCGGCCCTCGGTTCGACCGGGTGGTCGTCATCGGCGTGCGCGAGCTGGGGCCGGTGCTCAGCCTGCTGTCCTCCGCGGCGCTCGTGGAAGGCGGCACGGAAGTCGTGCTCCAGGTCGCCGAGCACGCCCCGTCCGATGCCACGCGGACGCGCGAGTTCGTCGTGCAGTGGCGCCACGGGGGCCCCGGGGTGGTCAAGGGCGTGGCGAGCCTGCCCGCCGACATGCAGGCCGCCTTGGTCGCGGGCCTGCAGCCGGTCGAGGCCGCGCGCTGACGCCCAGGCCGCGGGTGATGGAGAAGTCCTCGATGCGCTTGCAGGCATGAACCCACCGCGCAATCTCGTCCAGAAGCTGGGCGCCCTGGCCATGCTGTGCTTCGAAGGCGCACTGCGCTTCGGCGTCGCCTCCGCCGCCGCGCTTGCCGCGATCCTGGGCCAGTTCGCCCTTGCCGTCGTTCTTGGCCTGGTGGCGCTGGGCATCTTCCTGCGCCTGTGGCGCAAGCGCGCTTCGGGGTCTCGGCGCGGAGCCGGCTCGGGCTGACTCGGCCATGCCGGGCCCGACCCTGGCCACGCCTTCAGCGCAGCGCGTCCAGCCCCACCGTGATGCAGCCATCGGGCCACTCGATCACCGGCCGCTTGATCAGGCTCGCCTGCAACAGCATCGCGGCACGGGCCGTGGCGGCGTCGACCACCGCGTCGCGGGTGGCTTCGGGCAGGGCGCGCCAGCTTGTGCCCTTGCGGTTGAGTAGCACCTCCCAGCCGGCGGCGGCCAGCCAGGCGTCCAGGTGCGATTCCGGCACGCCGGCCTTCTTGAAATCGTGGAACTCGTGCGCCAGGCCGCGCTCGGTGAGCGCGGCGCGCGCCTTCTTGACGCTGTCGCAGTTGGGGATGCCGTAGAGCTTCATGGCTTGTCCTGTTCAGATTACGAGGGGGTCGACGTCCACCGCCCAGCGCAGCAGGCCCTTGTGTGCCGCGCGCAGCGCATTCAGCTGCGGCAGCCAGCCGGCCAGCATGCGCTGCAGCTGGCTGCGCGAGGGCGATTCCAGCAGCATCTGCATGCGCTCGACATCGGCCACCTTGGCCACATGGGGCGGCACCGGCGGGTAGACCGTGATGCCGGGCTCGGTGCGGGCCAGCGCCGCGGCGTCGCGCAGAAAGCCGGCCGCCGCGTCGGCGCTGCGGGCGTCGGCGCGCAGCAGGGCCAGCGCGGCAAAGGGCGGCAGGCCGGCGGCGCGGCGCTCGGCCAGCTGGCTGGCGGCAAAGGCCTCGTAGTCGTGGGCGCGCAGCGCGGCATAGAGGGGGTGGGCCGGGTGCCAGGTCTGCACCCACATCTCGCTGCGCGCGGCCTGTTCGGCGTCGCGGCCGGCGCGGCCGGCGGCCTGCATCAGCAGCGCGAACAGGCGTTCGGGGGCGCGGAAATCGCTGCTGAAGAGCGCCGTGTCGGGGTTGACCGCGGCCACCAGGGTGACGCGGCGGAAATCGTGGCCCTTGGCCACCATCTGCGTGCCCACCAGCACGTCCACCTCGCCGGCGTGGACGGCGGCGAGCTGCTGCTCCAGCTCGCCGGCGCCGCGCGTGCTGTCGGCGTCGATGCGGGCGATGCGCGCCGTGGGCAGCAGCGCGGCCAGCTGCTCCTGCAGCTTCTCGGTGCCGCGGCCCATGGGCGCGATGTCGAGGTTGCCGCAGTCGGGGCAGGCGCGCGGCACGCGTTCTGACAGGCCGCAGTGGTGGCAGCGCAGCGTGCGGTCGGCCTTGTGGAAGACGCGCCAGGCGCTGCAGTGGGCGCAGCCGCTCTTCCAGCCGCAGGCGCTGCAGTGCAGCACCGGCGCATAGCCGCGGCGGTTGAGCAGCAGCAGGCTTTGCTCGCCGCGCTCGGTGCGTTCGGCAATGGCGTCCAGCAGGGCTGGCGCCAGCACGCGCTCGCCGCCGGGCACCTTGGGCAGGCGGCCCATGTCGAAAAGGCGCACGCGTGGCATGGCGCCGCCACCGATGCGCGCGGCCAGCGGCAGCCGCGTGTAGCGGCCCTCCTGCACGCGCTGCCAGGTCTCCAGCGAGGGCGTGGCCGATCCCAGCAGCACCGGCACGCCCAGATGGTGGGCGCGCCAGACGGCGAGGTCGCGCGCCGAGTAGCGCGCGCCCTCCTGCTGCTTGAAGGAGGGGTCGTGCTCCTCGTCGACGACGATCAGCCCCAGGCGCGGCAGCGGCGCGAACACCGCCAGCCGCGTGCCCAGCACCAGATCGGCCAGGCCCAGATGGGCCGCGAGCCAGTGGCGCAGGCGCTGCGCCGGCGTCAGGCCGCTGTGCAGGCTGGCCAGCACGCGGCCGGGAAAGCGCGCCGCGAAGCGCGCCTCCAGCTGCGGCGTGAGGTTGATCTCGGGCACCAGCACCAGGGCCTGGCGGCCGCGCGCCAGGGCTTCTTCGGCGGCATGCAGGTAGACCTCGGTCTTGCCGCTGCCGGTGACGCCGTGCAGCAGCACCGGGCGCGGCGGCGTGGCGCTGCCGTCGGTCATCGCGGCCAGGGCCTGCAGCGCCGCCTGCTGCTCGGGGCTGAGTTCGGGGCGCGTCGGGGCGGCATGCTCAGCTTCCGCGGCCAGCGCCGGCTTCCGCAGCCGGGCGATGCGCCGCGCCAGCCGCGTGTCATCCATCTTGCGGAGATCCGGCGGCAGCACCGCCAGCGCCAGCTCGCCCACGCTGCGCTGGTAGTAGGCGGCGGCAAAGCCGACCAGGGCGCGCCAGCCGGCATCCAGCGGCGGCAACGAGGCCAGCGCGGCGCCCACGGGGCGCAGCGCCAGGCCCTCGGCGGGCGGCTCGGCGCTGGCGTCCCAGACGATGCCCAGGGTCTCGCGCCGGCCCAGCGGCACGTTGATCAGGGTTCCCGGCGAGAGTGTCTGCTCACTCAGGTAGGCCAGCAGCGAGCCCACCGCGGCGTGGCGCGGGGCGTCCACGGCCACGCTCAAGGTCAGGGCCTCAGCCATGCCCACAGTTCGTGAACTTGCGCACGAATCGCAGGTTCGACCTCAACAAGGAGGCGCAAGTCCATGATTGGGAAGGCCTTTTCCAGATGTCCACGGATTCTGTGGATAACTATGTGGGAAAACTGCGCCCAGTGCGCCCAAGTCCTTGATTCTTCGGGGGGGCGCTGCCGTTGCCCAATTTGGCAGCAGCGCCGCTAAGGCTTACGAATCAACAACTTAGCACGAATTCTCGGCCTTTCGCGGGGCGACACTCCCCGTGGTACTGAGCGTTGCGCCGCAGCACCCAATATGGGGATAAGTCAAGCCCTGAGTACTCACTCACGGGAGGGTCGCGCGCTGGCGCGGCCCGCGGCGCCTAGACCGGCGTGCGCAGCGTGCGCGAATGCCGGTGTACGGCTTCGACCAGGGCCTGCACATGCTCGGGCGGCGTGTGCTGGCTGATGCCGTGGCCGAGGTTGAAGATGTGGCCGTCCCAGCCGCCGTCGGCGCGCTGGGGGCGGCCGAAGGCGTCGAGCACGGCCACGGCCTCGCGCGCCACCGCCTCGGGCGGGGCGAAGAGCACGGCGGGGTCGAGATTGCCCTGCAGCGCGACGCGGCCGCCCACCTGGGCGCGGGCGCGGGCGAGGTTGACGGTCCAGTCCAGCCCCACCACGTCGGCGCCGCAATCGGCGATCTGCTCGAGCCAGGGGCCGCCGCCCTTGGTGAAGACGATGACCGGGATGGTCTTGCCGTCCTTCTGGCGCTGCAGGCCGGCCACGACGCGGCGCGTGTAGTCGAGGCTGAAGCGCTGGAAGGCGCCGTCGGCCAGCACGCCGCCCCAGCTGTCGAAGACCATCACGGCCTGCGCGCCGGCGTCGATCTGCGCGTTCAGGTAGGTGGTGACGGCGCGCGCGTTGATCTCCAGGATGCGGTGCATCAGGTCAGGCCGGCCGTAGAGCATGGTCTTGACGAGGCGGTAGTCGTCGCTGCCGCCGCCTTCCACCATGTAGCAGGCCAGGGTCCAGGGGCTGCCCGAGAAGCCGATCAGCGGCACGCGGCCGTTCAGCGCCTTGCGGATGGACGTGACGGCGTCGGTCACGTACTGCAGCTTGGCCATGTCGAAGCAGTCCAGCGCCGCCACCGCGGCCTCGTCGCGCACCGGGCGCGCGAATTTCGGGCCTTCGCCGGCGCCGAAGCTCAGGCCCAGGCCCATCGCGTCGGGCACGGTGAGGATGTCGCTGAACAGGATGGCGGCGTCCAGCGCGTAGCGGTCCAGCGGCTGCAGCGTCACCTCGGTGGCGTACTGCACATTGGTGGCCAGGCCCATGAAGCTGTTGCCGGCCTTCACCCGCGTCGCCTTGTACTCGGGCAGGTAGCGCCCGGCCTGGCGCATCAGCCACAGGGGCGTGTGGGTGGTGGGCTGGCGCAGGCAGGCGCGCAGGAAGGTGTCGTTCTGGAGTTCGGGCCACATGGGGCGCGATTATGGCCGGCCGGCCGCCCGGCCCATGGCGCCAGCGGGCTTGCAAACGGGGCCGGGCGCCCCATCTGAGGCGACGGGTACGATGCGCCCGCCAACCGAGATGGAGCCCTCAATGACGCTTGCCCGCCGCCCCGCCCGGATTGCCGCCCTGCTGCTGGTCACCGCGCTTGCCGCCCCGCTGGCGGGCTGTGGCTACAACGATTTCCAGCGCCTGGACGAGCAGGTCAAGGCCGGCTGGAGCGAGGTGTTGAACCAGTACCAGCGCCGCGCCGACCTCATCCCCAACATCGTCGCCACCGTCAAGGGCGAGGCCAATTTCGAGCAGGAGACGTTGACCAAGGTGATCGAGGCCCGCGCCCGCGCCACTTCGATCCAGGCCACGCCCGAGCTCGTCAACAACCCCGAGGCCTTTGCCAAGTTCCAGGCGGCGCAGGGCGAGCTGACCGGCGCCCTGAGCCGCCTGATGGTGGTGAGCGAGCAATACCCCAACCTCAAGGCCAATGCCGCCTTCCAGGATTTGCGCGTGCAGCTCGAAGGCACCGAGAACCGCATCACCGTGGCGCGCAACCGCTACATCAAGACGGTGCAGGAGTACAACGTGCTGGCGCGCAGCTTTCCCAGCAACCTGACGGCGATGGTCTTCAGCTACTCGGTCAAGCCCGGCTTCACGGTGCAGAACGAGGCCGCCATCTCGGCGCCGCCGGCGGTGAGCTTCGACAAGCCTGCTGCTCCGACGGCGCCGGCCGCACCGGCGTCGAAGTAGGCGCCGCGGCCTCGACATGATGCTGCGCGCCCTGCTGCTGGCCTGGGCGCTGCTGTGGGCGGCCTGCGCCGGCGCGCAGGACGTGCAGCCGGTGCCCCCGCTTGGCGGCCGCGTCATTGACGCCACCGCCACGCTGAGCGCGCCGCAGATCGCCGCGCTCGACGCCAAGCTGGCCGGCTTCGAGGCCGCCGCCGGCCCGCAGATCGTGGTGCTGATGGTGGCCACCACCGCGCCCGAGGACATTGCCGCCTATGCCCAGCGTGTCGCGGACAGCTGGAAGATCGGCCGCCGCGACATGGGCGACGGCGTGCTGCTGCTGGTGGCCAAGGGCGACCGCAAGATGCGCATCGAGGTGGCCAAGGCGCTGGAAGGCGCCATCCCCGACCTCGCCGCGCGCCAGATCATCGACGGCGCGCTGCGCCCGGCCTTCCGCGCCAACGACTATGCCGGCGGCCTCAACCAGGCGGTGGACCGCCTGATCGCGCGCATCCAGGGCGAGGGCCTGGCGCCGCCCTCGCGGGCCACCGCCAGCGCGCGGCCCGGCCTGCAGCTCGACGAGCTGGCGCTGTTCTTCTTCGTCGCCGTGCCCCTGGTGGGGGGCTTCGTCACACGGCTGCTCGGCCGCCGCCTCGGCTCGCTGCTCACCGCGGGCGTGGCCGGCGGTGTGGGCTGGTGGCTCACGGCCAGCCTGCTGGTGGCCGCCGGCGCGGCCGTGGTGGCGCTGGTGCTGGTGGGCCTGTTCGGCATCGGCTCGGCGTTGCGCCGGGTGGCCGGCGGCTCGGGCGGCCTGCCGCATATCGGTGGCTTTGGCGGCGGCGGGGGTGGTTTCGGTGGCTGGAGCGGCGGCGGTGGGGGCGGCGGCTTCTCGTCCGGCGGCGGTGGTGATTTCGGCGGCGGTGGCGCCTCGGGAGACTGGTGATGGGCAGGCTGGCACGCATCCTCCGGCACCGCTGGTACGACGAGACCGACACTGCACGCGCCCTCGATGCCGCGGCGCTGGCGCGGCTGGCGCAGCGCGTGGCCGCCAGCGAGCGCGGCCACAGCGGCGAGATCCGTCTGTGCATCGAGGCCGGCCTGCCGCTGTCCTATCTGTGGCGCGACGCCACGCCGCGCCAGCGCGCGGTGACGATGTTCGGCAAGCTGCGCGTCTGGGACACCGAGCACAACAACGGCGTCCTCATCTACCTGCTGCTGGCCGAGCACGCGATCGAGGTCGTTGCCGACCGCGCCGTTGCGCGCGCCGTGCCGCAGGCGCACTGGGACGGCGTGGTTGGCGCCATGCGGGAGGCCTTCCGCGGCGGCCGTTTCGAGGACGGCCTGGCCCAGGCCGTGGATGCGGTGGACGCCGTGCTGGCGCAGCATTTCCCGCTCGCCGCCGGCCAGGCCAACCCCAACGAGTTGCCTGACCGCGCCGACCTGCGCTAGTCGCGGCCCACGTCCAGCGTGAGCCGGTTGCGGCCGTCGTGGCGCTGGTAGTGCAGTCGACTCGCGAAGCGCCGCATCAGCCGGATGCCCAGGCCGCCGGGGCTGGCTTCGGCCAGGCTGGCCGGTCGCGTCGGCAGCGCCGCCGTCACCGGGTCGAAGGCGACGCCGTCGTCCTCGATCACCAGTTCAACGCGGTCGCTGTGTACCCCCACCGACAGCTGCAGCTCGTGGCTTTCGGGCTGCGCGAGGCCGTGCATGGCCACGTTCATCACCGCTTCTTCCAGCAGCATGGCCACCCGCAGCCGCGCCGGTGCGGCCACCGCGCGCTCGGCCAGGAAGGCCTCGACCGATGGCAGACCGCGACTCAGGCCTGCGGCCGAGGCGGCCAGCGCGAGTTGCAGCTTGCGCTCCATGATGGCGCCAATCAGGCCACCACCAGGGCCAGCGCCTCGGCCTCTGAAGGCACCACGGCCACCAGGCTGTCGATGGCGGCGGTTTCCAGCACCTCCTGCACCAGCGGCTGGGCACCGAACAGCACCAGCTTGGTGTGGCGGGCGCTCATGGCACGGGCGGCCGAGATGACCATGCGTATGCCCATGGACGTGAGCAGTTCCACCGCGCCCAGATCGACGATGGCATTGCGGCTCTGCGCCACCACGGCCGCCATGAACCGGGTCTCGACGCGGTCCACGCCGGCGGTGTCCAAGCGGCCCCGCAAAGCGACCTTGAGCGCCCGGCCGGGCGCGGTCTCGGTGACTTCGATATCCATGGCATCTTCTCCTGGCAAGGCCGGCCCAAGCGGGCTAACCAGCCAGATTAAGTCGGCTTCAAGACAGGAAGGTGACACTGAGCAGCGAGAAATCGTCGGCCAGCGGCCCCGGCCGGGCGCGTGAGCGCACCGCGCGGTGCAGCCGCTCGGGCTCAGGCAGGCCGGGCTGGGGCGGTTCGAGAAGCAACGGCGTGAAGTCGGCCAGGCTGCCCAGCACGCCGGCGGCCGTCTCGATCTCATAGACGCCGTCGCTGAAGACGTGCAGGCAGGCACCGGTGTCGACCTCGACCTCGTCGGCCGTGTAGACGCGGCCTGGGGCGGCGCCGACGACGGGGTTGCGCGTGCGCAGTGGCCTCAACGCACGGCGTTCGGCGTCCACCAGGAAGGCCGGGTGGTGGCCGCCCGAGGCATAGCGCAGCCGCCGCGTGCGCAGGTCGTAGCTGCCGTACCAGATGGTGAAGAAGAGGCCGCCATGCAGCGCCATGTCGAACATCGCGTTCAGCCGCGTCAGCACCTGGGCCGGGTCGGCGAAGTCGACCCCCGGCAGGGCGCGCTGGCGCAGCACATTGAGGATGGACACCGTATGTACCGCGGCCGCCACGCCGTGGCCGGAGACGTCGATCAGGTAGCCGGCGAAGCGGTGCTCGTCGATCTGGGCATAGCCGAAGGCGTCGCCGCCGAGCTGGGCCGAGGGGCGGAAGAACCACTCGGTTCGCACCGGACCCTCACGCATGGGCGGCGGCAGCAGCGACTGCACATAGCGGCTGGCGCTGTCGAGATCGCGCTGCAGCTCGTCGGAGCGCTCTGCCTCGTGCGGCGGGCGGAACTCGTGGCGCAGCTCCAGCCTGCCTATCTGGAGCAGGGAGCCGCTGGGCAGCAAGGCCGTGCCGGCGACGCGCACGCCGTCGATGAAGCTGCCGTTGGTCGAACCGCGGTCGGTCACCTCGAGCGCGGCCAGGCCCGGCGTGGCCTTGACCTCGCAGTGCAGGCCGGAGACCTCGCTGTCGGCCAGCACCAGTTCGCAGGG
Source organism: Rubrivivax sp. A210 (assembly GCF_904426505.1). Taxonomy (GTDB): domain Bacteria; phylum Pseudomonadota; class Gammaproteobacteria; order Burkholderiales; family Burkholderiaceae_C; genus Rubrivivax. The sequence goes on along the minus strand of NZ_CAJGBN010000071.1, from coordinate 185,739 downwards.
CACGCGGCGGCCTATGCGCATGGTGGTGCTGCCCACGGGCACGCGGCGGCTGCGCTCGGGGCCACTGCCTGCGGCATCGTCCAGCACCACCAGGTAGTGCACCCAGCTGGCACGCGCGTCGGCCACCGGCGCGGCGCGCGACTGGGTCACCATCACCGTGCGCTCTTCGGCGGGAGGGGCCCCATCGGCCTGCCAGGTGCCCAGGGCTTGGTCGGGTTCGAATTCCATGCTGTTCATCGCAGCCCTCGGTAGCGGGCGAACCGGCAAGAGTGCCATAGATGCCGCGGCGCCGTCGGTGATAGTGGTGGGCGGGCGGCAGGGCTGTGGGCTCGGCGCCGCGATCCGTTAAGGGATTGGCACAGTTGCTGCGTGTGCGCTTTGAAGCTATCGTCGGGCCGCCGTGGCGCACCAAGTTCGCCCATTGACCACCCGACCTCCAACAACGTCTTCCGGAGTCCATCCATGTTCGAATTCAAGCCTTCCCGCCTGGCGTGCCTTGCCCTTCTGGCAGCTGGCGCCCTCAGCGCCACGCCCGCGCTGGCCGGCAAGACCATCGACGCCATCAAGGCGCGCGGCCAACTCGTCTGCGGCGTCAACACCGGCCTGGCCGGCTTCTCGTCGGCCGACAGCCAGGGCAACTGGAGCGGCCTGGACGTCGACTACTGCAAGGCCGTGGCCGCCTCGCTGCTGGGCGACGCCGGCAAGGTGAAGTGGGTGCCGCTGAATGCGCAGCAGCGCTTCACCGCGCTGCAGTCGGGCGAGATCGACATCCTCTCGCGCAACACCACCTGGACGCTGACCCGTGATGCCTCGCTGGGCATGCACTTCGTCGGTGCCACCTACTACGACGGCCAGGGCTTCATGGTGCCGTCCAAGGGCAAGATCAAGAACGCCAAGCAGCTCAAGGGCGCCACCGTCTGCGTGCAGTCGGGCACCACCACCGAGAAGAACCTCACCGACTTCTCGCGCGCCAACGGCCTGGCCATCAAGCCGGTCGTGTTCGAGAAGCTTGAGGCCGCCACCGGCGCCTACTTCGCCGGCCGCTGCCAGGCCTACACCACCGACGCCTCGGGCCTGGCCAGCACGCGCAACAAGGAAGCCAAGACCCCGGCCGACCACCTGATCCTGCCCGAGCTGATCAGCAAGGAGCCGCTGGGCCCCAGCGTGCGCCGCGGCGACGACGAGTTCTTCGCCATCGCCAAGTGGGTCTATTTCGCGCTGCTTGAGGCCGAGGAATACGGCATCAACCAGGCCAATGTCGACCAGCTCAAGACCAAGACCGACGACCCCGCCGTCGGCCGCATCCTTGGCGGCACCGAGGACACCGGCAAACTGCTGGGACTGGACAAGGAATGGGCCGCACGCGCCATCAAGGCGGTGGGCAATTACGGCGAGATTTTCGAGCGCAATGTCGGCCCCAAGAGCGCGCTGGGCCTGCCGCGCGGGGTCAACAACCTCTGGAACCATGGCGGCATCCAGTACGCGCCTCCCATCCGCTGATCGCGACAGCATCTTCGCCACCGCAGCCGCGGTGGTGATCGAGTTGCATCTTCCGGTTTGAAGGAGCCCCGCCCATGACCACGGCCCCGCGTGCCGCACCGCCCAGGCGGCGCGACTGGTCCCTGCGCAGCCGCGCCGCGCGGGGCGTGCTTTACCAGGTCGTCGCGCTGGGCCTGATCGTGCTGGGGGTCTGGTTCCTGGCCCACAACACGCTCGAGAACATGCGCGTGCGCGGCATCCAGAGCGGCTTCGACTTCCTCACCAGCCCGGCCGGTTTCGACATCGGCGAGCTGCTCATTCCCTACGAGTCGACAGACCCGTACTGGAAGGCCTTCGCGGTGGGCGTGGTCAACACGCTCAAGGTGGCCATCCTCGGCATCGTGATGACCACCGTGCTGGGCACGCTGCTGGGCGTGGGGCGTTTCTCCAACAACGCCATCGTGCGCGGCCTGTGCTACGCCTATGTCGAGATGTTCCGCAACATCCCGGTGCTGCTGCAACTGCTGGTGTGGTACCTGCTGCTCACCGAATGGCTGCCCGACCCGGGCGAGCCCTTGCAACTGGGTGGCCTGGTGTTCCTGAGCAAGGGCGGCCTGAGCTATCCGGTGCCGGTGTGGGGCACGGGCCAGGCGCTGTCGGCTGCCGGGGCCGTGGCCGGCGCCGTGCTGGCCTGGCTGTGGGCCGGCAGCGCGCGCCGCCACTTCGAGGCCACGGGCCGGCCGCGCCCGGTGCTGCTGCCGGCGCTGGCGCTGATCGTGGCCTGCGCGCTGGCCGGCTGGCTGCTGGGCGGCGCACCGACGGCCTGGAACATCCCGAAGGCGGGCGAGGTCTCGGTGGACGGCGGCAGCTCGTTCACGCCCGAGTTCATCTCGGTGCTGCTCGGCCTGGTCTTCTACACCGCGTCCTTCGTCGCCGAAGTGGTGCGCGCCGGCATCGCGTCGGTGCCGCGCGGCCAGAGCGAAGCCTCGGGCGCCCTGGGCCTGTCCAAGGGCCAGCAGATGCGCCTGGTGGTGCTGCCGCAGGCGCTGCGCGTGATCATCCCGCCCATGACCAACCAGTTCCTCAACCTGACCAAGAACTCGTCGCTGGCGGTGGCCATCGGCTACCCCGACGTGGTGTCGATCAGCAACACAGCCATCAACCAGACCGGCCGCGCCGTGGAGTGCATCGCCCTCATCATGGCCGTCTACCTCACGACCTCGCTCACCACCTCGGGGATCATGAACTGGTACAACAAGCGCTCGGCCATCAAGGAGCGGTGAAGCCATGTCCGCGACCTTCACCCCCATCGAGCCGCGCCCGGCCCCGGTCAAGACCGAGGGGCTGGTGCCGTGGATGCGCCGCAACCTCTTCGGCAATCTGCCCAGCGCCGTCGTCACGCTGCTGATGGCCGGCCTGGCGCTGTGGCTGCTGCCGCAGCTCTTCAGCTGGGCCGTGCTCCATGCCGTCACGGCGGCCAATGCCGACCAGTGCCAGGCGGCGCGCGGCGTCGGCGCCTGCTGGGGCGTGATCACCGAGAAGCACCGCCTCATCATCTTCGGCCGCTACCCGTTTGACCAGCAATGGCGGCCCGAGATTGCCACGCTGGCCCTGGTGGCGCTGCTGGTGGCGAGCTGCGTGCGTACCTTCTGGAAGCCCTGGCTGCTGCTGCTGTGGGCCGCCGTGCTGGGCCTGTTCTTCACGCTGATGCTGGGTGGCGTGTTGGGCCTGGCGCCGGTGACCACCGACCGCTGGGGGGGCCTGCCGCTGACCATCATGCTGGCCACGCTGTCCATCGTCTTCGCCTTCCCGCTGGCGGTGGCGGTGGCGCTGGGGCGGCGCAGCAACATGCCGGCGATCAAGACCATCTGCGTCATTTACGTCGAGCTGATCCGCGGCGTGCCGCTGATCAGCGTGCTCTTCATGGCCAGCTTCATGTTTCCGCTGTTCATGCCGCCGGGTACCAGCATCGACGTGCTGCTGCGCGTGCTGGTGGGCATCACGCTGTTCGCCGCCGCCTACATGGCCGAAATCGTGCGCGGCGGTCTGCAGGCCATCCCCAAGGGCCAGCAGGAGGCCGCCGACACCCTGGGCCTGAGCTACTGGCAGGCGCAGCGCAAGATCATCCTGCCGCAGGCGCTGGCGCTGGTGGTGCCGGGCATCATGAACAACTTCATCGCCATCTTCAAGGACACCTCGCTGGTGACCATCGTCAGCCTCTACGAGCTGACCGGCGCGATGGGTCTGGCGCTCAATTCCGACAGCGATTGGCGGCCTTTCAAGATCGAGGCCTATCTCTTCATCGCGGCGATCTACTTCACCTTCTGCTTCTCGATGTCTCGCTACAGCCTGTGGATCGAGAAGCGCCTGTCCATGAGCAAGAACCGCTGAACACACCATGACCGAAGCCATCATTACCTTCGAGAAGGTCAACAAGTGGTACGGCAACAGCTTCCATGTGTTGCGCGACATCGACCTCAGCGTCGCCAAGGGCGAACGCATCGTGATCTGCGGTCCCAGCGGCTCGGGCAAGAGCACGCTGATCCGCTGCATCAACCGGCTCGAAGAGCACCAGCAGGGCACGCTCAAGGTCGACGGGGTTGAACTCACCGACGACGTGAAGGCCATCGAGGCCATCCGCAAGCAGGTCGGCATGGTGTTCCAGCAGTTCAACCTCTTCCCCCACCTCACGGTGCTGGAGAACCTGACGCTGGCGCCGATGTGGGTGAGCAAGCTGCCCAAGAAAGAGGCCGAAGAGCGCGCCATGGCCAACCTCAAGCGCGTGCGCATCGCCGAGCAGGCCGGCAAGTACCCGCTGCAGCTCTCGGGCGGCCAGCAGCAGCGCGTGGCCATCGCGCGGGCACTGTGCCTCACGCCCAAGATCATGCTCTTCGACGAGCCCACCTCGGCGCTGGACCCGGAGATGATCAAGGAAGTGCTGGACGTGATGACCGAGCTCGCCAAGGGCGGCATCACGATGATCTGCGTCACCCACGAAATGGGCTTCGCCAAGGCCGTGGCCGACCGTGTGATCTTCATGGACCAGGGCCAGATCGTTGAAGAGAATGACCCGCACGAGTTCTTCAACAACCCGAAGAGCGAGCGCACCAAGGATTTCCTCTCGAAGATCCTCGGCCACTGAGGCTCAGGGCGCGGGCGCGTCGGCCGCGGCCGCCTGTCGCGCCTGGATGGCCTGCAGCAGCGCCAGGATCTCGTCGCGCTGCGCCAGCAGGCGCTGCCGGCTGGCGGCGCGGTCGACCGCCGTGCCCAGGCCGCTGCGGCGTGCGGCGTGCGCCTGCAGGCCTTCGTGGGCACGGGCGATGGCCTTGAATTCCGGCAGCGCACCGTAGCGGGCCGTGCCATTGCCGCTGAACCAGCGTGCAAAGGCGGCGTTGGCCGGGTCCTGGCCCGGCTGCAGGTCGCCGGTCTCTGCGTCCAGTTGCTGCAGCATCTCGTCGACCCACAGCCGCAGCGAGCGAGCGACCACCGCCAGCGTCAGCGTCTCGCCGGGCAGTGGCCGCTCGAGGTGGCGCCAGGGCTGGCTGGCCTGCCAATGCGCCATCCAGGCCGGCAGGGCCGCGGCGGCCATGGGGCGCGCGATTTCAAACCCCTGGGCGTGCTGGCAGCCCAGGGCGGGCAGCACCGCGGCGAGCTCGGCCGACTCGACGCCTTCGGCCACCACGGTGCGGTTGAAGGCCCGCGCCAGATGCACCACGCTCTGGACAATGCCCAGCGCGCTGGGGTCGTCCAGCATCGCGCGCACAAAGCTCTGGTCGATCTTGAGCACCTGCACCGGCAGGTTGAGAAAGTAGGTCAGCGAGGAGTAGCCGGTACCGAAATCGTCGAGCGCGATCTGCACGCCGAGCTGCCGGCACTGGGTGAGGGTGTACACGGCAGCCTTCATGTCGGTGAGGGCTGCCGACTCGAGGATCTCCAGCTCCAGATCCTGGGGCCGGAGTTCAGGATAGCGCCGCAGCAGCCCGCGCAGCTGGTGGGCGAAACTGGCCTGCAGCAGGTGGTCGGCGCTGATGTTGACGCTGACCGCCAGCGCCAGGCCCTGGCGCTTCCAGGCGTGCATCTGGCGCAGCGCGGCCTCGATGACCCATTCGCCCAGCGGCACCTCAAGCTCCGAGCCGAGCAGGTGGTGCAGGAACTGCCCCGGCAGCAGGCAGCCGCGCTCGGGGTGCTCCCAGCGGATCAGGGCCTCCACGCCGACGACGGCGCCATGGCCCAGGTCCACGCGCGGCTGGTAGTGCAGCACGAACTCGCCGTCGCGCAGGGCCTCGCGCAGGCGCTGCAGCTCGCCCTGGTGCAGCCGCACCTCGCGGTCGCGTTCGGTGTCGAAGTGGCGATGGCGGTTCTTGCCGGCCTGCTTGGCCAGGTACATGGCCTGGTCGGCATGGCGCAGCAGTGTCTCGGCGTCGTCATCGTCTTCGGGGAAGGTGGTGACGCCAATGCTGGCCGACAGGCTGATCTCGGTGCCCTCTATCCTCACCGGCCTGGCCACCTCGCCCAGCATGCGCTGCAGCACCAGGTTGCAGTCGCTCGGTTGGGCCAGGTCGGTAAGCAGCACCACGAACTCGTCGCCGCCCAGCCGCGCCAGCGTGTCGTCGGCGCGCAGCACATGCTTGAGGCGCTCGGCAATCTCGATCAGCAGCGCGTCGCCGGCGTCGTGGCCGTGGCTGTCGTTGACGGCCTTGAAACCGTCGAGATCGAGATAGCAGACCGCCATCGCCTTGCCGGTGCGCAGCGCGCGAGCGATCGATTGCGCCAGGCGGTCGGACAGCAGGCGGCGATTGGGCACACCGGTGAGGGCGTCGAAGTGAGCGATGCGGTAGAGCTCCTGCTCCTGCGCCTTGAGCGTGCTGATGTCGGAGAAGACGCCGATGTAGTGCTGGATGCGGCCCGCCGGGTCGCGCACCACCGAGATCGACAGCATCTCGGCATAGACCTCGCCGCTGCGGCGGCGGTTCCAGATCTCGCCCTGCCAGAAATCGAAGTCGGCCAGCGAGGCATCCATGCGTCGGTAGAAGTCGTCGCCGTGGCGGCCCGATGACAGCAGGCGCGGCTTGTGGCCCACCGCCTCTTCCTTGGCGTAGCCGGTGATGCGGCAGAAGGCCGGGTTGACATCGATGATGGTCCTGCGCGCATCGGTGATGACGATGCCTTCCCAGCTGCTGGCGTAGACGGTGGCGGCCAGGCGCAGATTGGCCTCGGCCCGCCGCCGCTCGCTGATGTTGCGCACGATGGCGCTGAAATTGCGCTCGCCGTCCGCCGTCCACGAGCCCAGCACCAGCTCGATGGGCAGCTCCACGCCGTCCTTGCGCAGGCAGCTCAACTCGATGGCACGGCCCAGCATGGGTGCAGCCAGGGCGCCGGCACGCGCCTGCCGCAGAAAGGCGGCCACCGCCTCCTGCTGCGGCGGTGGCAGCAGGCAGGCCACGGTTTGCCCCAGCATCTCGGCCTCGCTGCGGCCGAAGAGTTGGCTCGCGCCCTCGTTCCAGCCGAAGACGATGCCTTCCTGGTTGGCCAGCACGATGGCGTCGGGCGCCGATTCGACCACCGAGCGCAGCCTGTCCTCGCGCTCGCGCAGCGTGCGCGCCAGCGTCTCCAGCTCGGCGCGCCGGGCCACCAGGTCGCGCAGCGCCTGGTGGGTGCGCAATGCGGCATAGACCGAGACGAAGATCTTGTCGGTGGTCAGCTCCGACTTGAGCCGGTAGCCGTCGATCTCGAACTGCGACACCACCTCGCGCTGCGGCGCATAGCCGGGCTGGCCGGTGAGCAGGATGATCTGCAGCGTGCGGTTGCCCAGCACGCGCCGCACATGGCGCACCAGCTGCAGGCCGGCGTCCTCGGTCTCCATCACCACGTCCAGCAGCAGCAGCGCGATGTCGGGGTGGGCCGCCAGCGCCGCGCGTGCCGCCGTGGCGGAGTCGGCGTCCAGCAGCTCCAGGCGCAGGCCCTCGACCACCACATCGCGCAGCGCCAGGTGCAGCACGGCGCGGATGTCGCTGTCGTCGTCCACCAGCAGCACCTTCCAGCGCGCCGCTGGTGCGGCGGCGGCGGACGTTCCGGCCTCTGCCGGCTCGGGCGCGAACAGTGCGTCGAAGGCTTCGGATTCGATCATCTTGGCCACCCCGATTTCAAAGGGGAACTTCGATCAGGAAGCGCACCCCCGGCCGGTGCTGGGCATCGTGCCGTATCGAGCCCTTGAACCTGTGTACCACCAGGTTGTGGACCAGGTACATGCCCAGACCCATGCCGCGCTGCAGGTCGGTCGTGTAGAAGGGATCGAAGACGCGCGCAGCGGCCTCGGGCGCGAGGCCGGCGCCATCGTCGCGGTAGTCCAGCAGCAGGTGGCCATCGGCCTGCGTGACGCCGATGTCGACGCGGCCGTGGCCGCGCTGGCGGAAGCCATGGCGAATGGAATTGGTCAGCAGGTTCTGCAGCACGCTGACCCAGTCTCCCGGATAGCTCAGCAGTTCCAGCCCCGGCGCGCAGGCCACGCTGATCTCGCAGCCGCTCTCGCCCTGCACATCGCCCAGGCTGGCGATGGTCTCGTGGATGCAGTCGGCCAGCGCGAAGCGCCGCCGCTCGGGCGACCGGCCCTGCACCGCGACCTGGCGGAAGGTGTCGATGAGCTTGCCGATGCGTTCGAGATTGCGCGCAATCAGCTGCGCCTCGGCGCCGGCCAGCTCGAGGAACTGCGCCAGGGCGGTGTGCGTCATGCGGCGGGCGGCGAACTGGTCGGTGATCTCGCGGCTGTGGTCCAGCAGCGTGGTGGCCGCCGCCAGGCCCACGCCCACGGGGGTGTTGATCTCGTGCGCCACACCGGCCACCAGGATGCCCATCGAGGCCATCTTCTCGGCCTCGACGAGCTGGCGCCGGTTGCGCCCGCTCTCGATGGCCAGCGCACACAGGCCGGCCAGCGTGACGGCCAGGGCCGCGTAGCGGCCCATGAACTGCGGGAAGGCCACCTCGTCGGCAATGGCGTAGGCCAGGGTGCGCTCGCCGCGTGCCAGGCGCAGCGCCAGGCCGCGACCGGAGGGGCAGGGCGCATGGCTGCCCTGCATGTTGCGCAGCAAGTCCGCCAGCTCCGGCGCCAGGCCGGGCTGCGGCTGCATCGCGCCGTCCTGCACCGGCACCCAGTGCCAGGCGGCAGGCGCGAAAAGCAGGCGGAACAGCTCCTCGATGCCGGCCACCGTGGCCTCTTCGCTGGGTGCCAGCGCCAGCCGGCGCAGCAGGTCCAGCGTGGTGGCGTGGTCGGCGCGCTCGCGTGCCTGCTCCTGCCGCCGCGCCGCGGCCTCGCGCTGCGCTGCTTCCAGCCGCCAGTCGGCCACCTCGCGGGCCAGCCAGTCGCGCGTGCGGTCCAGCCCCACGGCCAGGCGGCTGGCCGGCAGGCCCAGGGCCTGCTGCAAGGCCGCCCATGGCGCCGCGGTCTCGCTGGCTGCGCCGGTGTCCAGCAGCAGCAGGCGCTGCGCGACCTCCTGGAACAGGCCGGCCGCGGCGGCGCCGTCGAAGCCCAGCTCGGCCAGGTGGCGCGGCCACTGGGCCAGCCAGCCCGGCGTGACGAGGTAGGCGCCGTCGGCCATGGCCTCGGCCACGAGGGCGGGCGGGGCCACGAGGTCGAAGCACTGGTCCGGCACCAGGCGCCGCTGGCCCCGGGCCTGCGCGCCGGCGTCCACCGGGCCCAGGCAGCAGCGGCCCACCAGCAGCGTGCGCGAGCAGGTGGGCGGCAGCAGAGCCGCCAGTTCCTCATCGCTCATGCGCGGCCGACCGCAACGTGCCGCAAAGGCGACCGTGGCGACATCGGTCCAGCCCTCGGCGGCGATGGCCGCGCGCACCTCGCCGGCGAAGTTCTGGCACACGGCGACGGCCAGCGGCGCAACCATCGCTCAGCCAGGTTCGAGCGGCGGCTCGGCACGCCAGCGCTCGACCCAGTCCAGCGGGTAGCGGCCCCAGAGTTCGACCGCCTCGCGGATGCCGATCAGCACCCAGTCGGGCACCTGCCAGGGGATTTCGCCGTGGTTGTCGGCCAGGATGAAGCCGCCGCCGCGCGCCGCGCCGGCGATGGCCTTCTTCACCTCGTACTCGGTGCGGCGCGGTGTCCAGCGCCGCATCTCGATGCCGTTGAGATTGCCCAGCAGCGCCACCCGGCCGGCGGCCTGGGCCTTGAGCGCGCCCAGGTCTTCGAGGGCGCTGACGCCGATGGCGGCGGTGCCGGTCTGCGCGATGTCGTCGAGGATGGTGGCGCAACGGCCCGAAGCCAGGTGGGTGGCCGTCGGCCCCTGGATGCGCGCCAGCGTGCGCCGCGCCACCTGCTGCCCGGTGGCCAGGTACTGCGCGCGTGTGATGTTGGTGCTGGAGGAGACGGGGTCGAAATAGCAGATCGCGGTGGCGCCGGCCGCCAGCTGGGCATTGGCCCAGGCGACGGTGAATTCCTCGTTGACGCGCATCAGGCACTCGAAGCGCTCGGGCTGGGTCATCATCAGATCGAGATAGGCGCCAAACCCCATCTGCATCACCGGCAGCGAGAAGGGCGAGATCGCCACGCCGATGAGGGGCACGGTGCCCGCCACCTCGGCGGCCAGCGCACGGAGGGTGGCCAGCGCGCGCTGCAGGCCGGGCGCCGATGCGATGTCCGGCGCCTGCAGCTTGTCGATGTCCTCGGGGCGGCGGATCACCGGAGCGCCGCACAGCGGCGGGCCGTCGGGCAGGAAGATCGTGCTGCCACCCCAGGCCTCGGTCTCGAGGGCGGCGTAGTAGAAGGGGTAGAGACAGTCGCTGCCGTACTTGTGCAGCAGGCGCAGCTGGCCTTCGACGACGTGCTCGGCGCGCGAGAAATAGTCCTCGATGGACATGCCGAGTTCGCGTGCGCCGTGCAGGGTGGTGAGCAGGAAGAGCGGCACGCGGTCGCCCTCGCGGTGCGACAGCGCCGCCAGCGTGCGCTGCATCGAATTCATGCGCTCCGCACTCATGCCTGCTGCTCCTGCATGTAGCGCTGCAGCAGGCTCACGGCCTCGCCGGTATTGGCGCCCATGGCATCGGCGCCCACCTCGCGCCAGAGTTCGCGGTCGAAGAGGAAAGGCGCACCGCCGACGACGATGCGCAGGCCGGGGTTGCCTTCGCGCAGGCGGCGGCTGACTTCGGCCACCCTCAGCGCCGAGGGCAGGATGAGGGCCGAGATCAGCAGCACGCGCACGCGGTCGGCGCAGGCGCGCTCCACCAGGGCATCGACGGTCATGCGGCCGTAGTCGAAGATCTCGAAGCCGCTGGCGCGCAGCACCGAATAGACGATGCGCTTGCCCAACTCGTGGTAGTCGTTCAGCACCACGATGGCCGAGCGCGGCTGGCGCTTGCGGTCGGGGTCGCTGGCCGGCAGCACGCGCTCGACCAGCTCTTCGCAGAAGCGGCCGCTCATGTACACCTGCGACAGCGCCAGGCGCCCCTGTTCCCAGTCGGCGCCGATCTGCTGCAGCGTGGGCAGCACCAGTTGCTCGACCGCCTGCACCGGCGTGAGCCGGGCCAGGGCCTGGTCGAACAGCGCCTCGGCCTCGAAGCGATCCATGGCCTCCAGCGCCTGGCCGAAGGCCGCGACGTGCGCTTGCATGGGATGGAACCTCCGGCGGAGAGGGTACGGCTTCGTTGCCCGGCCACCCCGCACGGCCGCAACGCCGCCGTCGGCGCGCGCCGATGGCGATGACGGCCTAGCGTAAGCCGGCGCCAGCTGCCGCGATTGCGCTAAATCAGGCGCGAATCAGCCGCGTTTCCTGAACCGGCCCGCGAACCAGCCCTTGATGACGGTCCAGGCCAGGGCCAGCACATTGATTTCGCGGGCCGGCCCGGCCACGGCGGGCGGAGCGGCAGCGGCCGTGAGGTGGGCGGGCGGCACGGCGGCCGCGGGCGTGCGGGTCGGTGGTGCGCAGGCCTCGTCCGTGGCCGCCTCGGCCATCGCGGGCGCGGCGGCCAATGTGGCCATGGCATCTGTGGCGGCCGGCGCCGGCACGGCTGCAGCCGCGGCGCGAAAGTTGTCGGCGAACTGCGCCAGCATCGCATCGGCCACTGGCACCAGCAGCCGGCTGCCGAACTGCGCCAGCTTGCCGTTGACGCCGACCACCGCTGCGCCCACCAGCACACTGCCTTCGCCCGCTGCCTCGAGATGGGCCGTGAGGTTCATCTGCGCCGACGAGCCGGCCTTGTCGGCACCCTTGGCCAGCAGTTGCAGCGCATGGCCTTCGGGGTCGCGTGCGAGCACCGTGATTTCACCGCCAAAGAGCATCTGGGCCGGGCCGATCCTGCTCTTCACCGTGCCCTTGAAGTGCGTCTCGTCGATCTGCTCGGTGATGGCCGCGCCCGGCATGCAGGCCGCGGTGGCGTACACGTCGGACAGCACGGCCCAGGCCTGGGCCACGCCGCTGGCAATGGGGTAACGCTTGTCGAGCCTGACTTCCAATGCGGTCCTCCTGAATGCCTTGGTGCGGCGCCTGCGGCCCGGGGGCGCGGCGGCGGCGGCTGGCCTGCCTCAGTATGCAGGAGGGCGCTGCCGACCCGCCGCCTGCGCCCGCATGGCACCGAGGTCAGCCCTGCCGCCTTGTCTGCAATCCTGCTGACGACCGGCCACGCAATGGCCGCAAAGATGCGCCCTTCGCTTTGGGCTCGGCAAGGGGTAAATCAATGGTTCGAATCACTATCGGGACCGCGCTGCTGGCGCTGAACTTCCTGGGGGGCTGCGCCATATCCATGGTGCCGCGCCAGCCCGAACTGGCGCAGGGCCAGGAGCAGCGGCCGCAGGCTCAGCTCCACACCATCTACGTTGACGAGAAGGGCTCCCTGCTCAATCCGCAAGCCGGGGGCGGCGCCAAGCGCCAGCCCTGCCCCATCGATTTGCAGCCCGACGCGAAGCCCGATGACGGTGATCTGGCAAACGCCGCAAGGCTGGAGGCGGTGGATGCAGGCGCACAGGAGGATGAGTACGTCTGCGCCATCATCGAGAACTTCCGCAAGGCCAGGCAGTTGGACAAGACGCTGGAGCTGACCCTGCACATCCACGGCGGCCTCAATTCGAACTGGCAGTCGATGAGCCGCTCGGACCTCTATGCCAGCCACATGCTGAAGGATCACCAGTACCCGGTCTTCATCGCATGGCCCTCGGACGGGTTCGGCACCTATGTCGATCACGTCTTCCGCACCCGTCGTGGAGAGAAGCGGAGCCTCTTCGAGACCTTTCTGCTGCCGCCGTTTATCGTTTTGGAGGATCTGACCCGCGCCATCGTTCGCCTGCCGGTGGCGCTGGGGCGCGAGTTGCGCGAGACCTATACCGTCTCGCAGGCGATAGACAGCAAAGCAGAAAAGGACGCCGATGCCCGCCTAGAAGATCTGCTCAAGCACAAGTTCAATGTCATCTCGCCGCCGCCCCACTCGGGCGTGCTGTCCTCGTACTGGAGCTTCCTGAATCCCGTCAAGCTCGTGGGCGCGCCCTTGGTCGACGGACTGGGCTCGGGGCCTTGGGACGAGATGCTCAGGCGCACCGATCTCGTGCTGTCCAAGGCCTCCGTCTTCGAGGGCAAGCCACCCCGGGAGCCGAATTCCGCCTTTGATCGCGGCAGCTACGGCGCGACGGCGGTCGCGAAGTTCCTGCAGAAGTGGTCCAGGTGGCCGCAGAGCCAGGATGTCAAGGTCAACCTCATTGCCCACAGCATGGGCAGCATCGTGGCGCTCAATGTCTTGTCCAGGTTCCCCGGCATGCGCATCGACAACATCGTCTTCATGGCTGCGGCGGCCCGCATCAAGGATGTCGAGGCGGTCGTCGTGCCCTGGATGGAAAGGGACAAGCACAGGGGCGCCAGGTTCTTCAATCTCAGCCTGGACCCCTACAACGAGCTCGCCGAGAACTCGGCCTGGGACGCCGTGCCGCGCGGCAGCCTGCTCAACTGGATCGACAACTTCCTGGGCGAGGTCAATTCATTCCGGGACAGGACCGCCGGCAGCTGGTGGAACATCACGCGCGTGGCGCGCGATGTCTTTCCCGATGTCCCCTTGCCGCCGGGTGCGGCCGGATCCGAGCCGGCATCGGTGCGGTCGCGCGTCACCTTGAAGCGATTTCCCATCGACGCCAACGTTGGCCCCCAAAGGCACGGCGACTTCAATGACTTCTGCTTCTGGCACGAATCGTTCTGGTCGTCGGATGCCAAGAGGCCGACCATACCGTTCAGGCGCAAAGTCTGGTTCCCGCCCGCCGGCGACCTGCTTTCCTGCGTGGGCCAGCCCTTGGAGGACGAGAGGCCCGACTTTCGCGCGCCTGCGCAGTCGGCCAGCCGCTGAACCGCGGCCCCGACGGGCCATGGCCAGCGGGCCTTGGCCGCGACGACTGAGCTTGACTTGGCTCAGTGTGCCGCAGGCCGGCACGCGCGACATTGCGCGGGCCGGCCGCAAGCCGTGTGCCGGCACAGGAGATACGGCGTGCAAAGCAATCAGCCGGCGTCCACCGCAAGGGTGGCCCCGCGTGCCCGTGCGGTGCGCAAGAGCGTCTGGCCGGCCCGGCTGGACTGGGTACAGAGTGCCAGCGGCCTCGTGCTGGCCCTCTTCATGTGGGTACACATGTTCTTCGTCTCGTCCATCCTGCTCGGCAAGGACGCGATGTGGACGGTGGCGCGCATGTTCGAGGGCAGCTTCATCTTCGGCCGCCCCCTGCCCTGGCTGGTGTCGATGATGGTTGCCGGCATCCTGACGCTGGTGATCGTGCATGCGATGCTGGCGCTGCGCAAATTCCCCATCAACTACGCGCAGTACCGCGCCCTGCGCGACCATGTGGCCGACTTGAAGCACGGCGACACCACACTGTGGTGGTGGCAGGTCGTCACCGGCTTCGCGCTCTTCTTCATGGCCTCGGTACACCTGTACGTGATGATGACCCGGCCCGAGACCATAGGCCCCTTTGGCAGCGCCGACCGCATGTGGAGCGAGCACTTCTGGCCGCTGTACCTGGTGCTGCTGTTCGCGGTGGAGTTGCACGGCGGCATCGGCCTGTACCGGCTGGCCGTGAAGTGGGACTGGTTCGGCGGCGCCGACCCGAATGCCACGCGCAAGAAGCTCAAGACGTTGAAGTGGGCCCTGACGGTGTTCTTCCTGGCCCTGGGCCTGGCCACGCTGGCGGCCTACGTGAAGATCGGCATCGAGCATGCGCCGCATGCCGGTGAACCCTATGTGCCGAGCTGGGTCCAGCCGGCGCCGGCAAAGTGAGGGCCGGCCGATGAAGATCAACTACACCGACGTGCTCGTCATCGGCGGCGGCCTGGCCGGGCTGCGCGTGGCCATCGGCGCCAAGCGCCGCGGCCACGATGCCGTCATCCTTTCGCTGGTGCCGCCCAAGCGCAGTCACTCGGCCGCGGCCCAGGGCGGCATGCAGGCCTCGCTGGGCAATGTCATCAAGGGCCAGGGCGACAACGAGGATGTCCACTTCGAGGACACCGTGCGCGGCAGCGACTGGGGCGCCGACCAGCGCGTCGTGCGCATGTTCGTCAACACGGCGCCCAAGGCGGTGCGCGAGCTCGCGGCCTGGGGCGTGCCCTGGAGCCGGGTGCAGCGCGGCGACCGCCAGGTCATCATCAACGGCCAGAAGGTCACGCTGACCGAGCGCGACGAGGCCCACGGCCTGGTGGCGCAGCGCGATTTCGGCGGCACCAAGAAATGGCGCACCTGCTATGTGAGCGATGGCACCGGCCACGCCATGCTGTTCGCGGTGAGCGACCGCGCCATCGCCGAATCGATCCCGGTACACGAGCGCATGGAGGCCATCGCCCTCATCCACGAGGGCGGCCGCTGCTACGGCGCGGTGGTGCGCAACCTCATCACCGGCGAACTCAGCGCCTGGGTCGCCAAGGCCACGGTGATCGCCACCGGCGGTGCCGGGCGCCTCTACCGCGTCACCACCAATGCCGTGATCTGCGAGGGCATAGGCACGGCCATCGCGCTCGAGACCGGCGTGGCGACGCTGGGCAACATGGAAGCGGTGCAGTTCCACCCCACCGGCATCTTCCCGGCCGGCATCCTGGTCACCGAGGGCTGCCGCGGCGACGGCGGCTTGCTCAAGGACAAGGACGGCCACCGCTTCATGCCCGACTACGAGCCCGAGAAGAAGGAACTCGCCTCGCGCGACGTCGTCTCGCGCCGCATGGAAACGCACATCCGCAAGGGCCAGGGAGCGCAGAGCCGCTTCGGCGAACATCTCTGGCTGGACATCACGCTGCTGGGCCGCGCCCACATCGAGAAGAACCTGCGCGAGGTGAAGGAGATCTGCGAGAGCTTCCTCGGCATCGACCCGGCCGAGAAGATGATCGCCGTGCGCCCGGCCCAGCACTACACGATGGGCGGCGTGCGCACGGACCACACCGGCCAGAGCCCGACGCTGCGCGGCCTCTTCTCTGCCGGCGAGGCCGCCTGCTGGGACATGCACGGCTTCAATCGCCTGGGCGGCAATTCGGTGGCCGAGACCGTGGTCGCCGGCATGATCGTCGGCGACTTCGTGGCCGACTTCTGCGATGCCAAGGCCAGCGAGGTCAACATCCCCACCGGCCTGGTGCGCGAATTCGTGGCCGCCGAGCAGGCCAAGCTCGACTGGCTGGCCAAGGGCGGGGGCAAGGAAGACGCCTCGGCGCTGCGCATCCGCATGCAGGAGATCATGACCAGCAAGGTCGGCATCTTCCGCACTGGCGAAGACCTCTCGTCGGCGGTGAGCGAACTGCAGAGCCTGCTCGAACGCAGCCGCCACATCGGCCTGCGCTCGCAGCAGGCCGGCGCCAACCCCGAGCTGGCCACCGCCTACCGCACGCAGAAGATGCTCAAGCTGGCGCTGTGCGTGGCCCATGGCGCGGCCCAGCGCACCGAGAGCCGGGGCGCCCACTTCCGCGAAGACTTTCCGCGCCGCGACGATGCCCAATGGCTCAAGCGCACGCTGGCGAGCTGGAAAGACCCGCAGGCCACGCTGCCGACGCTCAACTATGAGCCGCTGGACATCGCGCGCATGGAACTGCCGCCGGGCTGGCGTGGCTACGGTGCCAAGGACTATGTCGACCACCCCGACACCGCCACCCGCGCGGCCGAGGTGGCGGCCCTGCGCGAACGCATGGCGGGCGCCGACCGCCACGCGCTGCAGGGCGCGCTGATGCCCTACCAGGACCTGCTGCCCGCGCGCCTGCGCGGCAAGAACGAACGCATCGACGAGCCGCTGTGAAGACCATCCCCATCCTCCCGCTGCAGGCCTCGCTGCCTGCCCATGCTCTTGCCCCCGCTCCGGCCGCGGCCCAGCCCACGGCGGTGACGCGCCGGCTGCAGATCCGCGTGCTGCGCTTCAACCCGGCCCACCCCGAGGTGGCGCCGCACTGGCAGAGCTACGAGATCGACGATGCCGCGGGCATGACGCTGTTCATCGCGCTGAGCGAAATCCGCGAGAAGCTCGACCCCAGCCTGCAGTTCGATTTCGTCTGCCGCGCCGGCATCTGCGGCAGCTGCGCATTGCTCGTCAACGGCCGCCCGGCCCTGGCCTGTCGCACGCTGACGCAGAACCTTGACGCCACCTTCACGCTGGCACCGCTGCCGGTGTTCGAGCTGATCGGCGATCTCTCGGTCAACACCGGCAAGTGGATGCGCGGCATGAGCGAGCGGCTGCAGACCTGGGTTCACCAGCAGGAAGCCGAGCGCGATCTCAGGCGCCTGGAAGAACGCATGGAGCCCGAGCTGGCCGAGAAGATCTACGAGCTCGACCGCTGCATCGAATGCGGCTGCTGCGTCGCCGCCTGCGGCACGGCGCGCATGCGCGAAGACTTTGTCGGCGCCGTCGGCATGAACAAGCTGGCGCGCTTCCGCCTCGATCCGCGCGACACGCGCGACGACGACGACTTCTACGAGGTCGTCGGCGACGACGACGGCGTGTTCGGCTGCATGTCGCTGCTGGGCTGCCACGATGTCTGCCCCAAGCAGCTGCCGCTGCAGACCCAGATCGCCTTCCTGCGCCGCAAGATGGTGGCCATGGGCTGGCGCTGAGGCGCGCAAGGCCATGGTCCCAAGCCCTGTCTCAGGTACCCGCACTCCGCGCTTTGCGGCCCTGGTGAGTGGGGTTTGTGCCGCATCAACTTCCACCCGCGCACCAGCGTTAGGCTGCACATCGGTAGTCCTTGGGAGCTTGTGTCATGTTCAATGAACGGGTCCGGCATGTGATGACGCGCGAGCGTCTGGTGGTCGCGCCGCCCCAGACCTCGGTACGCGCCGCCGCCCGCCTGATGGCCGAGACCGCGAGCAGCGCGCTGCTCGTCGTCGACAGCGAAAAGCTGGTCGGCATCTTCACGGCGCGCGATGCGCTGCGGCGTGTGATTGCCTGCGACCGCGATGCCGATGCCACGGCGCTGGACGAGGTGATGACCAAGTCGCCGCTCACCGTGGCTCCAGAGCGCCTGTTCGGCTTTGCGCTGCAGGTGATGCAGGAGCGCGGCGTGCGCCACCTGCCGGTGGTCGAGGGCCAGCGTGCGGTGGGCATCGTCACCGCGCGCAGCGTGCTCGACCCCGAGATGGAAGACTTCAACTGCGAGGCGCTGCGGCGCGAGGGCTTCAGCACCGAAGGCGTGCCCAGGGGTTGAAGGCCAGGGGGCGGCGGGCGTCGGCGAAAATCGCCGACGAGGAGAAGACCACCATGAAGCCCACCTTCCAAGTCCGCCCCAGCGGGGCTCGTTCCAAGCCGGCCCGCGCGATCGCTGTCCTCATCGCCGCGACGGCCGCCACCGCCGCTGCCCCTGCAGCGGCGCAAAGTGTCACCGTCTACGGCCTCATCGACCTCGCGGTCGAGCATGTCACCAAGGTCGGGGCCGCGGGCAGCGGCCTCACCCGCATGCCCAGCCTCACCGGCACCGTGTCGTCGCGCATTGGCCTGCGCGGCAGCGAAGACCTGGGTGGCGGCCTGCGCGCGGTCTACGCCATCGAACAGGGCTTTGCGCCCGACCAGGGCACGCTGATCCAGGGCGGGCGCGCCTGGGGCCGCCAGGCCTTTGTCGGCCTCGCCGGCAACTGGGGCACGGTGAGCCTGGGCCGCCAGTACACCATGCTGTTCTGGTCCATCCTCGACGCCGACGTGATGGGCCCTGCCCTCTACGGTACCGGCTCGCTCGACGCCTACATCCCGAATGCGCGCGCCGACAACGCGCTGGCCTGGAAGGGCACGTTCGGCGGCCTCACGCTGGGCGCCACCTACAGCCTGGGACGCGACACCGTCAACGCCGGCAGTCCGGCCGGCACCAATTGCGCCGGCGAATCGGCCACCGATACCAAGGCCTGCCGCGAGTGGTCGGCGCTGGCCAAGGTCGACACGCCGGCCTGGGGCGCGGCGCTGGCCATCGACGAAATGCGCGGCGGCGCCGGCGCCTTTGCCGGCCTCACCCGCAGCGAGATGCGCGACCGCCGCGTCTCGGCCAATGGCTATGGCAAGTTCGGTGGCCTGAAGGCCACGCTGGGCCTGATCCGGCGCGACAACGGTGCCAGCGCGGCCACGCCCAAGAGCGATCTCTGGTACCTGGGTGCCTCGTGGGCGGCGAGCAGCGCGCTCACGCTTGAAGGCCAATGGCACACGCTGCGCATCAAGAACGGCGGCGGCGATGCCGACCTGCTGGCGCTGCGCGCCGCCTATGCCTTCTCGCGCCGCACCTCGGTCTACGCCATGCTGGGCCGAATTGACAACAGCGCCGGCCTGTCGATCTCGGTCAGTGCCGGTGCCGGCGGCAGCAACCCGGCGCCCGGCGTCTCGCAATCGGCCTTCGCGGCCGGCCTGCGCCACGCCTTCTGACAAGGCCGGCGTGAACTACACACCCGCCGGGTTAGGGGGGGTGTGGCGCCGATTTGGCCTAGCGCAAGATTGGTGCGGCATGGGCTCCCTAGACTGGCCGGCCCTGCGCAAGCCCGCAGGGCATGTAGCACGCGTCGGGGGAGAACACATGTACAAGCGTCTTTTGGTTCCGGTCGACGGCAGCGAGTTGTCGGACCGCGCCATGCAGGAGAGCGTGGCGCTGGCCAAGCAGCTCGGTGCCGCCATCACCGGCTTCGTTGCCGAACCCATGCAGCCCACGCTCACCGAGACGCGGCCCCATTCGCTGTGGGCCCAGGATCTGAAGGAACACGAGGCCCGCACCGAGGCCCATGCGCGCCAGGTGCTGGCCAGGTTCGAGGAAGTGGCGCGCGCTGCCGGCGTGCCCTTCGACGGCGTCCACGACCATGTGCCGCGCATCGACAAGGCCATCATCCAGATCGCCGAGTCGCAGGGCTGCGACATGATCGTCATGGTTACCCACGGACGCGGCGCCTTCGGCGAATTCCTCTTCGGCTCGCACACCAAGGCCGTGCTGGCGGGGTCGAAACTGCCGCTGCTGGTGCTGCACTGAGCCGGGCCGCCGCGGGCGCGGCGGTCGATTGGCATTGGCGCTAGCGGCTAGTGCTTTCGCGGGGCGAGGCTGGCGATGCTGGCCGCCCGCGCCCGCGCGGCGATCAGCCGCTGCAGGTCCAGGTCTTCGAGGTAGCGCGCGATCTGGTCGACCTGGCCGGCAACGGCGCCGACCACCTGCTCGCTGCGCCGCGGGTCGCGCTGCAGCTTGGCAAAGTCGGCCGCGTGCGCTTGCATGTAGCGCGCCACCGCGCGCATGCGGTCGGTGTCCAGGGGATGGGTGGCTTCGTCCAGCCACTTCTGGTAGTCCCCGGCGCTGAGGAAATCGGCCCTGACGCGGCCGTGGTGGCTCATCACCGCGAAGAAGAACTCGACGCCCAGCGGCGGCATGCCGATGCGCCGCATCACCTCGAGCGCGAAGGCATCGGCCGAGGCTTCGTTGCCGCGTGCTGCCGCGCGTGCGACGCCAGGCCCGTAGCCGGGATCGCGGTGAACAATGTGGGCCAGCTCGTGCAGCAGGATGAAGGCCAGCGCCTGGTTCAACAGGTGCAGCGAGAACTGGTCGACCTGTTGGTCCTGGGTCGCATCGGCCGGTATCTGCAGCGCGGTGCGCGGATCGGGCCAGTCGTCGCGCGGACGCTGCTGGTACTTCATGAGGCTGATGTACTCGTACACGGTATTGCTGCGGTAGTCGCGCATCAGCAGCCACGTTTGCGCGATGGCCAGGTCGCTGAGAAAGCGGATCGAGAACACCGGCAGATGTACGCGCTGGTCGCCGGTGGCGAAGAACTCGAAAGGCGTGTTCTGGCGGCCGCGCAACGGAAACTCGAGCTTCACCGAGGACAGCGCTGCACGCTGCTGGGCCGACAGCGCAGGCAGGAAGACCCGGCGCAGGTTGTCCTCCATCACCTCGCGGTAGTCGGCCACGCGTGAGGCCAGCAGGCTGTCCGGGTACATGGTGCCTGGTGCAGCGGCAGCCGGCATGGCGGCGAGGGCCGCCAGGGGCATCGACAAGACGGATCGGCGTTTCATGGTGTGGCTCCGGTCAGGATGCGCGCCGCCTGCGCAATGGACGGCGGCGGTGGGGCGGGCATGCCGGCGTTGCGCCAGGCTTCGAACTCGTCCAGCCGGCCCCAGTCGGCTTCGTGCCAGGTGCCGCGCATGAGCGCGAACTTGGCCTCGTCGAGGGCGCGCAGCGCGTCGTCGGTGCTGCGGCCCTTGTGGGCCGCCTGCAGCGTGGCCTCGATCAGGCGCAGGCCGCGTACCGTGCCGACGATGCGAGTTCTTTCGGTCTGCTGGCGTTCGGCGTCGGCCACCGTGGCGACGCTGCTCATCCCCGAGTAGTGGGCGGCCGGCGCCAGTGCCAGTGCCGGCGCCGGACTGGCCGGGCCCGCCGCCGTGCCGGCGCTGCCCACCGTGACCGTGGCCTGCATGGCAAAGACCAGGATTCCAGTGCCGAAGAGGGCGAAGAACACGCCCGGGCCTATGCGGCTGAGGAAGATAGACACGCCGCCGGGCAGCAGCAGCCGGCCGCTGCCCGAGGCTTCGAGGGCCGGCAGGGCGATGAACAGCCGGTAGCCGAAAAAGATGGACAGGATGCCGCCGCCGACGACCAGCAGCCGCTCCAGTTCGCGCAGCGCGATGGCGAGAAGGTGGGCATCCATGGCCGTCGTCGCCATCAACACGGACGCAAGGCCTGGCCACCCAGCATCAGCACGGGCAGGCCGTCGCGGCCCGGCTGCAGGCTGGCGCCGGAATTCCGGAAGCCCGGCGTGCCGGCCGCGGCGATGTGCAGCTCGCCCGCCACGACGCGCCATTGGCCTTGCATCCATTTCGTCTCTTCGGGGATGTGAAAGACCTGGCCCCCGGGCGCGCTGACGTAGCCTTCTTCGCGCTGCCTTGCGGCATAGCTGCCGTCGGGCTTGAACCACAGCGTGGTGGCTTCGAGCGTGCTGTCGCTGGACGACTGGCTGCACCAGGCGTGGCGGGTCAGCCCTTCGGCCGACACGCCTGCCGCACACGCACCCTGGCAAGCCAGGATGGCCGCCAGTGTGGCCACGGTCATCTGCAGGGTCGACATGCACTTCTCCTGGGTGGTGGCTGGACTTGCGCCAGGGACAGCAGGCGCCGGCTGTTGGGGGCCGCCGGGCGGCCTCGTGCGAAGAATTCTGGTTGGCCTTCGTTGCCCGCGCCATGGGCCAGAGGGCTCAGCCAATCGGCTGAGGGGGGCGTGGGTATGGCGCTGCCGGCGCCGCGGGCGGCGGCGTGTCGAAGACCAGGCCCAGGCGGTTGGCAGCCACCACGGCCTGGGTGCGGGTGGCGACATTCAGGGCGCGCAGCACGGCCGACAGGTGGGTCTTCACGGTGGCCGCCGAGACTCCCAGCTGGCGGCAGATGCGCTTGTTGGCACAGCCCTGCAGCAGCAGCTGCAGCACCTGGGCCTGGCGCGGGGTCAGGCCCAGATCGGCCGCATGGCGCGGCGGTGGCGGCGGGCACGCCGACGCGGGCTCGGAAAGAAAGACTTCGGGTGGCAGGTAGACACCGCCAAAGCGCAGCACGAGCTCCAGCGCGCCTTGCACGAGCTGCGGCGGGTGCGAATCGGGAATCACGCCACGGGCCCCGGCGCGCAGCAGCGCCAGTGCGCGCTCTTGGCTGCAACTGCCCACCAGCACCAGCAGCGGTGCCTGCGGACGGGCCTGCAACAGGGGTAGCAGCGCCGCGTCATCGGCGCCGGCGACCAGGTCCAGCACGGTGAGCACGATGCGCGGGCGCTCGAGCATCAGGGCCAGTGCGCACTCGCAATCTGGCGCGTGCAACACTTCGAGCGGCGTGCCCAGGGCTTCCTGCAAGGGCAGCGCCAGCCGGGCCAGGCCCTCGGCCACCAGGGACCGCGCCACCACCACCACCGCCGGCGCCAGGGGCGCAGGGGCCTGCGCCCATGCCGATGGCGTGAGCACCAGCCCCAGGGCCGGCCGGCGCCGGGCCGGTGCCGGTGGCGTGTTCATTCGGCTGGGTGACATGGCGGACCCTCCTCTTGCGATGGGTGGTCGACTGCAGCCCCGGGCCAGAGCCGTGTGCGGCGCCTCTTACGAGCCATCATGCATTGCGGCGTGGCCGCGGCTCAATGATGCAAATGCACCAGACCGTCCCATTGATTGCGGACGTTCGCGCGGCCACTCCAGCCCCTGGCTCACGGCCGCCTTCCGGGCCAGGTTCCTGACCTGCATGCGCCGGCAGGCCGCTGGCAGCCGTGCGCATGCGGACCCGTCGGCATGGCCTGGCCCGCTCCCCAGCGCGCCGTATCGAAGGGCAGAGGGCTCTTCAGTGGCTCCGGGGCCCCGTCGAGAAAGCCGTCCAGGGGCCGGGGTGTGCGCAACCCGTTGCAGATCGAGTGCCAGGCGGCCGAGTCGGTCGAGCGCGTGCATGAGCCCTCCTCATCTGCGACTTGGGCGGTGGCCGTCGCCGGGCGGGATACAGCGGCCTGGGTGCCAGCGTGCAAGACGGGCAGCTTATGCCTCGGCCTGTAGCGGGGGCGGATTCATGAGCGATTCCCTGGGTGAATCCATCCCTATATTCGCGGACGAATGCGGCCCGGCAACGCAGGCCGTGTCGCTGGCCCAGCCCCTTCCCGCGCTTTCAATCGCCAGCGTCGACCAGCACTCTCCTGACCTTGCCGCTGCGCGCCTGCTGGCGCGGCGGCGCCTTGCCCTGGCTGATGCGCACCGGCAGTGCGCCATGGCGCGCGAAGAAGGCCAGCATCACCTTGCGGCAGGCGGCAAAGGCGGCGCGCGGGTCGGCAACGCCGGCCTCGAAACGAAGCTCGATGCCGGCGGCACCGCGGTCCAGCACCTGGAACAGCGTTACCCCGGCCTCCTCCTCGATGGCGGTTTCCAGCGCCAGCGGCAGGATGGTGACCGCGCGGCCGTCGCGGCCGGGCAGCTCCAGCGTGTGGTCGGCGCGGCCCTGCACTTCGATGACCGGAAAGGCGTTGCCGCAGGAACAGGCTTCGCAGGTAAAGCGCACGCGGTCGGCGAGCTCGTAGCGCAGCAGCGGTTGGGTGCGGTTGGCCAGGTTGGTGAGCAGGGTGGTGTGCGATTCCTCACCGGGCGCCACCGGCCGCAGATGGCGGTCCACCGGCTCCAGGATGACCCAGTCGTCGTTGAGGTGCAGCCGGCCTTCGCTGCATTCGAAGGCCATCGAGAAGAACTCCGAGGCACCGTAGCTGTTGCGCACCGGACAGCCGAAGGCACCGCGCACCAGCTCGCGCTGCGCAGCCGACAGCTGCTCGCCGCCCAGCCACAGCTCGCGCAGCTTGAGCGTCAGCGTGCCTGCGGCCTGCAGGCGGGCCAATGCGCTGGCGGCGCTGGGATAGGTGATCAACACATCGGGCTGCAGGGCCTGCAGCCTTGCCGCCAGCTCGCGCAGCGGCTCCAGCACCGAGAGCAGCTCGACGCGTGGCGCCCAGGGCGGTGGCGCCAGGCGGCGCAGGCGTTCCATGCTCACATGGCCGGCGAAGTGGCCGCCGGTGGCGCCCAGGAAGGCGAAGCAGCGCCCCATGCCCCAGGCACCCAGCGGCACCGGGTTGCGGCCGACCGCGCGCAGGCGCAGGCTGTCGATGGCATCGTAGGCGGCCAGGCTGGCGCCGTCCTGCACGAAGACGCCGGGCTCGCCGCTGGTGCCCGAGCTGGTCCACACCAGGTAGCGGCCCAGCCAGCCGTCGGCGATGGCGGCGGGGTCGGCGACAAAGGCGTCAACCGCCCCGCGCGTGATGCGGCGGTCGGTGGCCCAGTCGTCGAACTGCGCCATCAGCAGCTTCTTGGACACTGGCTCGAAATCGGCCAGCGCGCGTGCGCCGCTCGCGTGGCGGCGGTACAGCGGCGAGCCGGCCTGGGCCGCGGCGATCAGGCGCTCCAGCCTCAGCGCGGCGAGCTGCCGGCCGCGGCCGGCCGGGTCGAGCGCCGCCGACCATGTCTCGGCCTGGCACTGGGTCCAGGCCCAGACGTCGAAGGGCGGCGCCGGACGGACGCTCATTCAGCGCGTGCCGCGGGCGCGTCCATGCTCAGCGGAAGGGCTCGGCTCGCGCCAGCAACTCCTCGAGCCCGGGCTCGTTGGGGTCGCGCGGCTTGCCGGGGTGAATGATGGCGACCTGGCAGCTCTCGGCCGCCTCGACCAGCTGGCGGTAGCTGCCGGCCGCCAGATCCTTGATGAAGGCCTGCTTGCGCTCGTCGTAGCCGAACATGCGGTCGTTGATGAGCTGGCATTCGTTGCAGCTGGGGCAGCGCGGCGTGTCGATCCAGGCCTCGTCGCGCGAGCGCGCGGGGGCGGCCTCGGCGGCGGTGCCTGCGTCGGCGGCCGGCTTGGCTGCCGGTGCCGCTGCGGGCGCTGCGGCCACGGGCGCAGCAGCGGCTGCCACAGCCTGGGCCTCACGCTCGGCCAGCAGGCGCACGGCATGCGAATCGTTGATGCCGGCGTGCTCCTGCAGGCGGCGCCACAGCAGCTGGCAGCGGCGCGCGGCCTGCATCAGGCGCGCGTCGACGATGACGCGCTGCAGCTTGTCCTGCGCGTCCACCGTCAGCAGATAGGGCACGCGCTGCGCCGCCTCGGCCTCAGGCAGGGCCAGCCAGTCGGCGGCCGGCAGCATCTCGCTGCCCCAGTGGCTGCGCGGCACGAGGGCGAAGTGGCCGGCGTGGCGGCGGTCGGCCAGCGCGAAGTCGGCAAAGGTGAAGGCGATGTGCTCGCGCACGCGCTGCAGCTTGTCGTCGGCGTACTCCAGCGTCTCGACGGCCCAGTCGGCATCGGGCTGGGGGTTGTCGGCCAGTGTGAAGCGGCTCGCCCAGTTGCCGCCCGCCGCAGCGTCGTAGCAGAAGCTGGGGAAGGCGCGCGCATGCGTGGCCACCGCGCCGGCCAGGTAGGGCGGCAGGCTCAGGTCTTCGGGCCGGGTGGCGGCATAGACGCTGAACAGCGCCGGGCCTGAAGCCGCCAGGCCCTGGGCGATGCGCTCGCGCTGGGTGTGCAGGCTGCTGCTGGCGGCTTGCAGCACGAACATGCCGCCCAGGCCCATGGCCGTGGTGGCCAGGCGTGCGCTGCGCACGCCAAAGGCAAAGCGGCCCGTGCCTATGGACGAGTCTTCGAGCAGGTCGCCGGTCTGTACCAGCACCTTGACTGGCAGGCCGGAGGACAGCATCTCCAGCAGGCTGGCGTTTTCGGGCGCGTCACTGCGCTCGGGCGGGATGCAGACCAGGTAGTCGGGGAAGCGCGCCAGGTCGTCGGTGGTCAGGGCATGGGCGTCGAAGGCGTCGAAGAAGGCCGCGTGCTCGGACTCGACATAGGCGCCGCGCACTTCAAGCTCGGCGATGGCCAGGGCCTTGACGAGCTGGGTCAGATCTTCGAGCCGCTCGCGGAAGGCGTTGGCGGCGGCGTCGCAGTTGTCGAAGGCAAAGCCCAGCACGTCCGCGCCGGGTTCGTCGTCGTCCTGGGGCCAGAAGCGCTGGGCCTCGAGCACGCCCAGGGTGCGCACCAGGCGGGCGCGGCGCGCGGCAGGCAGCTCGTCGCGCGGCGCGCCCTTGCCAACCACGCGCGACAGCGCCGAGAAATCGAACTGGTCGCGGTGCGGGCCGCCGACAGCAGCCCGCAGGGCCTGAGGCGCGCGGCCGGCCTGCGAATGGCTGTAGGCGGCGCGCAGGATGTCGGAGAGCTTTTGCACCAGGCGCGCGAGATCGGTGCGGAAGCGCTTGGCCTTGGCGCGCTGGGCGTGGCGCCAGGCGTGCGTGAGCAACTGGGCCGGCATCGCGGCATTGCATCCGAGCACGGCGCCGTCGCCGCGCAGCGCGCCGCCGGTGAGTTCGAGCACCTGCTGCAGGGTCTCGTCGAGGCTGCCCGAGCCCTCGGCGACGCGCAGCGCGGCGGCTCGCCACAGCTCGGCCAGTGTGCCTTCGGCGCCGGCATCGACGGCGCGGCGCACCTCGGTCTCGACCTGCAGCGCGTGGCGGCGCAGGCGTTCGCCTTCGATGCCGCGCGGCGCGACCGCGGCGAGCACCGCGTCGACCATGTCGGCCAGCGTCTGGGCATAGCCCTGGCTGGCCGGCCTGGCCGCCAGCACGAGGGGGAAATCATGGCGCAGCGCGCCCATGTCGCGGTAGGGCGCGAGCAGGGCGGGGCGCAGATCGAGGCCGTCGATCGCGGTCAGGGCGTCGCCGGTGCGGCGGCCGCTGAGGTGGAAGACCAGCTGGTCTTGCGGCTTGGCTTGCGTGTCCATCGCGGCGGTCTTCTTCAGTCGGCGGCCGCGGCTTCGGCGCCTTCGGGCCAGAAGGTGAACTTGTCGAGTTCACGGTCGAGGCCGGCGCGTATGGCCGCCGGGCTGCGCAGGGTGCCGGCGTGGCGCAGGTCTTCGTAGCAGGGCGCGCCAGCGTTGCGGTAGAGGATGCCCACGGGGATGGGGTCGTCCATCGACGCGATCTCGCGTGCGCGGTCGATGTCGGCCGGGTCGTGGGCGAGCTGGTTGCGGTAGGCGCTGGACAGGCTGGGGCTCAGCTGCAGGCCGTCCTTGTGGGTGAGGATCTGGGTGCGCTGCGGATCGTGCAGCCAGGGGTCGAAGGCCTTGGGCATGAATTCGGGGCAGCGTTGCAGCACGCGCACGAAGCTGAAGCCGCGGTGGCGGTAGGCGGCCTTGAGGATGTCGTACAGCACCTCGGGCACCCAGTCCACGGCCTGGGCGATGAAGGACGCACCCTGCACGCCCAGCGACACCGTGAGCGGGTTCATGGGCTCCAGCGTGGCGCCATAGGGCGTGGTGTTGCTCTTCAGGCCGCGCGGGCTGGTCGGCGAGGCCTGCTTTTTGGTGAGGCCGTAGACATGGTTGTCGTGCAGCACCACGGTGATGTTCATGTTGTAGCGCAGCGCGTGGATCCAGTGCGCCGCGCCGATGCTGCAGCAGTCGCCGTCGCCGGTGCTGACGAAGACATTGAGGTCGGGCCGCGCCATCTTGATGCCCTCGGCCACCGGGAAGGCGCGGCCGTGCAGGCTGTGGAAGCCATAGGTCTTCATGTAGTGCGGCAGGCGGCTGCTGCAACCGATGCCCGATACGAAGACGGTGTTTTCCGGCGCCAGGTTCTCGTCGCTGCACAGGCGCTGCATGGCGGCCAGGATGGCGTTGTCGCCGCAGCCGTTGCACCAGCGCGGCACACCGCCCTGGTAGTCTTCCAGTGCATGGTGCTCCTCGTGGAGCCTGATGACGGAGCTGTTCAATGAGCGGCTCATGACTTCGCCTTTCCTTGCAGGGCCTTGCGCGCGACGCCACAGATGTCGGCGGGCTTGATGGGGCGGCCACGGGCCTCGCTCCAGCAGTCGATGTCGACCAGGAAGCGTGCGCGCAGCATCATCGCCAGCGCCGAATAGCGGCGGTTGTCTTCGTCGATGAGTTCGTCTTCGGGCTTGTCGGACCAGTTGCCCTCGATCGTCATCACCTTGGCGAAGCGCTTCAAGATCTCGCGGATGCCCGAGGGCAGCGGCTGGATGAAGCGCAGGTGCATGGAGCTGACCGCGAGGCCCTCGCCGCGCAGCCGGGTCACGGCTTCTTCGATGGCGCCCATGGTGCTGCCCCAGCCCACCAGCAGCAGGTCGCCGTCGTTGCCGCCGAAGACGGTGGGCGGCGCCAGCGTCTTCTGCAGCGCCGCCAGCTTCAGGCTGCGCATGCGCAGGCCTTCCTCGTTGATGGCGGGGTCGTAGGCGACCTTGCTGTTGCGGTCGTGCGCCAAGCCCGTGAGCGTGTGCATGCCGCCGGGCTGGCCCGGCTGGAAGCGGCGCGAAAGGCCGGTGATCGGATCCCAGTCATAGGGCTTGCCGCCGGCGGGCACCGGGGTCTGGTCGACCGGCGGGGCCAACCAGTCCTCGCTGAACTGCGGCCTTGCGAAGGGCTGCTGGGCCGTGGACAGGCTGGCGTCGGAGAGCACCACCACCACCATGCCGAAGGTCTCGGCGATCTTGCGCGCCGTGATCATCGAGTAGAAGCAGTCCTCGATGCCGTTGGGCGCCAGCACCACCTTGGGCGCGTCGCCGTGGCTGCCGTAGATGGCGCTGAGCAGGTCGCCCTGCTCCACCTTGGTCGGCTGCCCCGTGCTGGGGCCGCCACGCTGCACGTTGACGATGACGAGCGGGATCTCGGCCATCACCGCCAGGCCGATGACTTCCTGCTTGAGCGAATAGCCGGGGCCCGAGGTGATGGTGACGGCGCACTTGCCGGCGTAGCTGGCACCTACCGCGAAGGCGCAGGCGGCGATCTCGTCCTCGGCCTGGTGCACGAGGCCGCCCACCTTCTCGAAGGCCTCGCTCAGGTAGTGCGAGGCCGAGGTGGCCGGCGTGATGGGGTACATGGCGCAGATGTCCATGCCGGCGGCCATCACGCCCAGGGCGACGGCGGTATTGCCGTTGATGACGATCTGCGCCTCGGTGGACTTGTTCGCCGGGATGCGGTACTTGAAGGGCAGATTCGCCTCGCCCCAGGCGGCGCCGGCCTCGTAGAGGGCGACGTTCTGCTTGATGACCTTGTCGTCCTTCTTGCCGAAGATGCGCGCGATCTGGTCGCGCGCCAGCTGCGGATCCAGCCCGTACAGATTGCACAGCAGGCCCAGAACGAACATGTTCTTGCCCTTGCGCGGGTCGTTCACCAGTTCCTTGCAGCGCTCTTCCAGCGGCACCTCGTGCACGTCGTAGCCGTCGGCACGCAGCGAGTCCACGGTCTGCCTGTAGCTGGCCACCACGGCCGGGTCGCGGTGCTTGGCCCACATGCTCTCGAGCAGGATGGTGGCGCCGGGCTTCAGCTCCTTGGCCTGCACGCGGCCGATCAGCACCTGCTCGTTGAAGGCCACCACCAGGTCGGTGTCGTCGCCGCCATTGGTGACGCGGCTGGTGCCCATGCGGATGCGGATGCCGCTGGCCCCGGCCACGCTGCGCGCTGGCGGCTGGATCTCGGCCGGGATGATCTCGGTCGTCCAGATGCCGTTGCCCATGCGCGCGGCGATGGCGGCCAGGCTCTGGCCGCAGCGCTGCGCGCCTTCGCCGGAATCGCTGATGACCTCGACGATGTGCTCGGCCAGGACGGTGGCGGCGCGGGCCGCGGCCGGGCGTTCGAGGACGCTGCTGTCGTTCATGCTGTCTCCAAGTGTTCTCGGGCGGGGTGTGGTGCGCGCATCGCGCTACAGGTGCACCCGCGCAAAGCCGCGTTCGCGGCGGTCGATGCCGAAGATCCGGGCCACGGGGTCGTCGGCGGCGGCCGGCGTGTAGACGGCCGCGGTGTCGCGCAGGCCGAGGAAGGCCTTCATGCCGCGCGCCGCCTTGCGGCCGGCGCCCATGGCCATGATCACGGTGGCGGCGCCGGTGACGATGTCGCCGCCGGCATAGACGCCGGCCATCGAGGTGGCGAGGTTCTCGTCGGTCGCGATGTAGCCGCGCTTGTTGAGCTTGAGCCCCGAGGTCTGGCCCAGGATGGGGTTGGCATTGGTGCCGATGGCGAACACCACCATGTCGGTCTCGAGCTCGAATTCGCTGCCGGCCACCGGCACCGGCTTGCGCCGGCCCGAGGCGTCGGGCTCGCCAAGCTCCATGCGCTCGCAGCGCATCGCGCGCACGTTCTTGCTGTCGTCGCCCAGCAGTTCGAGCGGGCTGGTGAGCCAGAGGAACTCGATGCCTTCCTGCTGCGCGTGGTGGATCTCCTCGGCCCGCGCCGGCGCCTCGGCGGCGCTGCGGCGGTAGACGCAATAGACCTTCTCGGCGCCCACCCGCAGCGACACGCGCATGGCGTCCATCGCGGTGTTGCCGGCGCCGATGACGGCGACGCGCTTGCCCGGCTGCAGCGGGGTGTCGAAGCTGGGGAAATCGCGCCCGCGCATCAGGTTGCAGCGCGTCAGCCACTCGTTGGCCGAGAGCACGCCGCCCAGCGATTCACCGGGGATGCCCATGAAGCTGGGATAGCCGGCGCCGGTGCCGACGAAGACGGCGTGGAAGCCCATCTCGGAGAGCATCTGCTCGATCGTGAAGAGACGGCCCACGAGCGTGTTGTTCTCGAACTTGATGCCCAGCTGGCGCAGCTTGCCGATCTCGACGTCGACCACGCTGTTGGGCAGGCGGAAATCGGGAATGCCGTACTTGAGCACGCCGCCGGGCTCATGGAAGGCCTCGTAGACCGTCACGTCGCAGCCGGCCTTGGCCATGTCGGCGGCGCAGGCCATGCCGGCCGGGCCCGAGCCGACGATGCCGATCTTGAAGCGCTGCCGCTCGATGTAGGGGATGTTGGTCCAGCCCTCGGCGATGGCCATGTCGCCGACGAAGCGCTCGAGCCGGCCGATGGCCACCGGCTCCAGGCTCTCGCCCACCGTACACACGCCCTCGCACTGGTTCTCCTGCGGGCAGACGCGGCCGCAGACGCTGGGCAGCAGGTTGGTGTCGGTGATGACGTCGTAGGCGCCGTGGAAGTTCTTGTCGGCGATCTTCTTGATGAAGGCCGGGATGTCGATGCCCACCGGGCAGCCGCGCACGCAGGGCTGGTCGGCGCAGTCGAGGCAGCGCTCGGACTCCACGAGGGCGTCTTCCAGGCGGTAGCCGCAGGCCACCTCGTCGAAGTTCTTGACGCGCGCCTCCGGTGCCTGCTCGGGCATGGGCGTGCGGTCTTGCGGGATGCTGCGGATGGTCTTCTTCTTGGCCATGGTCGTGCGCCTCGCTCAGTGTTCGTGGCCAGCGCCGCCGCGCAGGCGGCAGCTGTCTTGCCAGGCCTGCAGCGCCGCCTTCTCGGTGGGCTTGTAGCGGCCCAGGCGCGCCATCAGGTCATCGAAATCGACCTGGTGGCCGTCGAAGTCGGGGCCGTCGACGCAGGCGAACTTGATGCCGTCGCCGATCTTCACGCGGCAGCCGCCGCACATGCCGGTGCCGTCCACCATCACCGGGTTCAGGCTCACCATGGTCTTGATGCCGAAGGGGCGGGTGGTGTCGCTGCAGCCCTTCATCATGATGGGCGGGCCTATGGCCACCACCTCGTCGATGTCGGCATGGGCCGAGACGGCCTGCTTGATGCCTTCGGTGACCAGGCCCTTGATGCCGGCCGAACCGTCGTCGGTGCAGACGATGAGCTCGTCGCAGCAGGCGCGGAACTTGTCTTCCCAGAACATCAGGCCCTTGTTGCGAAAGCCCAGCACCCCGATGACGTAGGCGCCGCTGTCCTTGTAGGCGCGGGCCTGCGGGTAGATGGGCGCCACGCCCAGGCCGCCGCCGACGCAGACCACCTTCTTCGCCTTGCCGATGTGGCTGGGGATGCCCATCGGGCCCACCAGGGCGTGCAGATGGGTGCCGACGCGGCAGTTCTGCTGCATCTCCTTGGTGGTCTTGCCGACCGCCTGGATGACCAGGGTGATGGTGCCCTTGGCGGCGTCGAAGTCGGCGATGGTGAGCGGGATGCGCTCGCCGTGTTCGTGCTCCATCACGATCACGAACTGCCCGGGCCGGGCTGCGCGGGCCATCTGCGGGTGGCGCACCTCAAGCAGGTAGGTGACGTCGGAAAAATCGGCGCGTGCGACGATCTCGAATTCAGCCATGCATGTCCCCTTGCGTGGCGGCGCTGCGCCGGCGTGGCCTCTTGAGGGGTCACCGGGGCCTTGGCCGCACGATGTGTGATCGGCGGCCAGAGTAGCGGCGTGCCCCTTGTGGCGCTTGCGTTAGATCAAGCGCGAACCGGGGGCGCAGGGCGGGCCGGTGCGTCATTGCGTCGCCCTTGATCCAGATGAAATCCGGGGCGGTGGCACCGCATCGCCCAGGCCTCGTCCCGCTCTTGAGCAAGGTCAACGGGGGCGCGGTAGCGCGGCGCAGAATCGCGGCACGAAACGCCGGCACGGCCGGCGGGATGGGGCCGTACACCTGCGGCCCGCCGAGGAGAAAGCATGTCCGAGTCCCTCTTGCCCGTGCTCCAGAAGCACCCCTTTGTCGCCGGCTTCCGCAGCGAACACGCCGAGCGTCTGGCGGCCCTGGCCAAGCAGGTTCATTTCGATGGCGGCCAGATCATCTTCCACGAGGGCGACGCCTATTCGGTGTTCTACCTGCTGGGCGAGGGCATGGTGGCGCTGGAGCTGGAGATGCCCGGCACCGTGCTGCGCGTGCAGACCCTCTTTGCCGGCGACGAACTCGACTGGTCGGCCGTGCTGCCCAACGCCGGCAAGCACTTCCAGGCCCGCGCGCTGGCCCCGGTCACGGCCCTGGCCTTCGAGGGCGAGCAACTGCTCGCCGCCTTCAAGGCCGATCCCGAGTTCGGCATGGCTTTCATGCTGCGCCTGATGGGCGTGGTGTCCGAGCGCCTGCGCGCCACGCGCGTGCAATTGCTGGACATGTACCTGCCCGAGGCCCGGCGCGCCGGCACCTGAACCGCGAAACCTAGGTCGCGGCGGCCCGCTGCGACCGCGCCTCGGCGCGCCGCGCAATGGCCCCGGCCAGGCCCGGGAAGATCAGCGCATGCGCCGGCGTCAGCGCATGCCAGTAGGCCAGGCCGCGCACGCCGGCCGGGTGGAAGTAGGCGGTGACGACGATGCGGGTGCGGCGTTCGCTCAGCCGCACCAGCTCGAAGCCCAGCGCCGCTGCGCCCGGCAGCTTCATTTCGGCAATCAGCGTCAGGCGCCGGCCCGGCTCCAGCGCCACCACGCGCCAGAAGTCGATGGTGTCGCCCAGCACCAGATCCTGCGGATGGCGGCGCCCGCGCGTGAGGCCGCTGCCGCCGACGGCGCGGTCGAGCTGGCCGCGCACGCGCCACAGCGCATCGAGGAAGTAGTAGCCGTTGGCCCCGCCTATGGACGAGACCTCGGCCCACACCGCATCGGCGCCGCAGTGCGCCACGGCCTGGGCCTGCATGCGCTTGGCGTAGAAGGCGAAATCGGGCCGGTTCTGGCGGTAGAGCATCGAGCCCTCGGTCCAGCGGCCGCCACCGCCTTCGCCACCTTGGGCCGGGGCGCTCTCGGCCGCAAAGGCGGCGCGGGCGGCCTCGCGGTAGGTCAGCAGCGGCAGCGGAATCAGCTCGCGGATGGCCTGGTTGTCGGCCAGCACGTCGTGCTCAAGCCCCTCGATCAGCGCACGCGCCACGTTGGTGGGCACGGCCGTCACCAGGTTGAGCCAGTAGGACGAGAGCCGCGGCGTCAGCACCGGCACCGGCAGGATCAGCGGCTTGCGGCCCACCAACTCGCCGAACTGCTTCATCAAGTCCTTGTAGCTCAGCACCTCGGGGCCGCCGATGTCATACACACCTCCGGCCGCGGCTTCGAGGCGCGGCAGCTGCTCCAGGTACTCCAGCACATCGGCCAGTGCGATGGGCTGCGAGCGCGAGTTCACCCACTTGGGCGTGACCATCGCCGGCAGGTGGAAGACGAGGTCGCGGATGACCTCGAAGGCGGCCGAGCCCGGGCCGATGACGATGCCGGCGCGCAACTCGGTCACCGGCACCGGGCCGGCGCGCAGCACCTCGCCGGTCTCGCCGCGCGAGGCCAGGTGGGGCGAGGCGTGGCCCGCCGGCAGCAGGCCGCCCAGGTAGACGATGCGGCGCGCGCCGGCGCGCGCCGCGGCATCGCGGAAGTGCGCCGCCGCCTTGCGGTCGAGCTGCGGAAACTGCGCCCCCGCGGCCATCGAATGCACCAGGTAGTAGGCCACCGAGACGCCCTGCAGCGCGGCATCCAGGCTGGCCGGCACCTGGGCATCGGCGGCCACCAGTTCGACGCCGGGCCAGGCGCGTGCCTGCAGCACGTCGAGCCGCCGCGCCGCGGCCCGCACGGCCATGCCGCGCGCCGCCAGCAAGGGCACCAGGTGGGTGCCGACATAGCCGCTGGCACCCAGCACCAGCACCTTGCCGCCGTTCAATTCATCCGTCATCCGCTTCGCCTGCTGGTGGGCCCGAGGGGGGCTGGATGGGGCATCCTACTGTGGCGCCGTGCGGTCTTGGGGGGTGGTCGACGATTGAGTGGACGGTGCGAACAGGTGGCGAGGGTCGGGTGGGGGTGAGGGGCGCTGGACGACCCTGAAGAGCCATACGCTGTCCAGAACTCTCCGCCCCGAAGCTGCCGGTCGGACCCGCCGCAAGCACCCGATGCAGGCCCCGCAGCCGAGCACAAAGGGGTCGATTCCGTCAGCGGCATGCTACCGCTACAGGCTCCCGCGCGTACCGAGTCAACCGGTATCGGTGTTGTCTGTTTGATCGTCCGCAATAGTGCGCCGGGGGCCTGACGGTAAGCCGCAGCCGGCATCCAATTTCCTCACAGTCGGCCAGCGCCTGCCGATCCAGTCCGACGAGTGATCCATGGCGCCAGTGCAGCCCACTCCAACGCGATGAGCGTCGGTGCATTCCGACCTGCCAATTGGCTGCTGAGCGCGCGAGTCGCCTGGGCCTCAACATGATCACGCTCGCGACGTGCTGCGCGCGACCGCTCACCTGCTGGCAAGCCGCCGCTGAGCCGCGTCCTCGAAGGGCGCCTCCCCCCGCAAATGCGGGGGGAGGCTCGACGGCGAACTGCGCACGCAGCTGCCAATCACGCTGCGATCACGCTGCAGACGATAGGCTGACCTCTGTGAACGGCCCTGCTCTCTGAGCTGAGCCTTGCCAATCACCTTATGAACAACTGAGGGAGTCTATGCAAATGTCGAATGCGCGCCCAATGCAGCGTCATGCCTGCACCACCATCCTTGCTCTCGGCCTGTTCGCAGGATGCGGCCTTGCCGCAGCAACCACGACCTACGACATCAAGAGGTTCCAAGATCCACGCGGGCAGAGTACCAGTTTCTTCCCGACGGGAATCAACAACAACCATGTGATCGCCGGGACGGCTTCCCCTGATCGTGGATTCACACTCTCGGGCGCCAGCATCACGCTATTTGACGTTCCCTCGGCCTTCAATAACTTTACGTTCGGAGATGACATCAACAATTCGGGCATCGTCGTCGGAACGTATCGAAATTCTTCAGGCGGGCACGGATTCATTCTGGATAACGGCAGCTACACGACAATAAACGTCCCTGGTGCGACGAACGAAACATTGGTCACCGGTATCAATGATGCCGGCCAATTGGTTGGCCAATACCGACGGGCCAACACGACGAATTATCTCGGCTTCGTCAAGTCCGGCGCCACCTTCACGCTGCTTGACGCCGCACAAGCGCAGCCTAATACCGCCGCAAACGGCATCAACAATGCCGGGCAGGTGGTCGGCTTCGTCGGCGGAGGCGGAACGGCTTCGCGTGGCTTTACATTTGAGAATGGCACCTATGGATTCTTCGACGCCCCCGGTGCGGTATGGACGCAGGGCTTCGGTATCAATAACCAGGGCCAAATTGTCGGTGTGGCATCGACGGGGCTCTTTGTCAAGGACGGTGCCAACTTCACGACCTTGGCTCTTCCGGCCAACTGGAATGCTAGAAGCCCCGTTGCGACCGATGTTTCCGACGACGGCGTCGTGGTTGGCTATTTCACGGACAACGGCACCAATCTCATGTATGGATTCATGGCCACACCGACCGCAGCGGTGCCGGAGCCCGCGTCCCTCGCAATGTTGTTGGCTGGGGGCCTCGCGCTTCACTTTGGGCGCCGGGCTCGGCGCCGCTGCTGAAGGCGAGGGCGTTGGCGCGGACGCCAGGGCGGGAGTGGGGTGTTGTCTGCGGTCTCGCAAGGCTGTGCAAGCTGCTTCTGCGGCCGTCTGAGGGTCGTTTGACACAGGCCGGGTTCTATCTTGGCCCTCAAGACTTGTGTACATGCCACCAAGGGCGCCCCTCGGCTCGCCGACTTGGCCACTCTTAGGGGGCGAACAATGGGACCGCTGTACCGTCGTGCAACCCCAAGAGCGGGACTGGCGGCAACGCACCGTACTCTCTATTCGCGTGCATCGACTGTAGGCTCGTTGAGCCGGGATGCCAGTTGACGGCCAGCCACGACCGTCGGCTCCAGGCCTGGAGCGACTCTTCGACTTCCTGCTCGACCAGGCAGACATGTCCGAAGACCTTGACCGCGCCCAGGCGGCCATTGGCGCCGTCAGGGCGACGGCGCAGCACCGCTTGGCGATCACGCCCTTCAACTTCCGCAATGCGGCCGGCAACCCGGCCCAGCGGGAGTTGATCATCCCGTTCGGCGCTACCGGGTATGCCGCGCTCTTCGAGATCGTCAGCGCGTCCAAGGTCGTCGTGCTGGCATTGCGCCTCCAGCGCGAAGAGGGCCGTCACTGACGGCGGGCATGCATGCCCTGGCAGAGACGGGCGGGCATCGACCGCACCGACTCGGGCACTTGCGGCACACGGCGGCGCCCCCCGGGCGGCGAGCCTCTACGGACTCGGCGCCCTACCAGTGCCCCATCACCCAGCCCGGGAACACCGCCACCACCAGGGCGGCGGCCAGGCAGGCCAGGCTGGCGGTGACGGCGACGCCGCGCACCGGGCCGTCCACCGGCGCCTCGGCATCCGGGCTCATGAACATGAACTGGATCACGCGCAGGTAGAAGTAGATGCCCAGGAAGCTGCCCACCAGGCCCAACACCGCATAGACCGGGTAGCCGGCGGCGATGACGTTCTTGAAGATCAGGAACTTGCCGACGAAGCCCGGCAGCGGCGGGATGCCGGCCAGCGAGAGCATGGCCAGGCCGATCATCAGCGCGGCGAAGGGGTTGCGGTGGAACAGGCCCTTGAGGTTGTCGAGCTTGTCGCGCTCGCCGTCGTCCGCGGCCGGCGGCAGGGCGGTGAAGACCAGCAGGTTCAGCAGGCCGTAAGCCAGCAGGTAGAAGGCCACGGCCTGCAGGCGCCCGGCCGGTTCGCCCAGGAAGGCATAGAACAGGTAGCCGGCGTGGGCGATGGAGCTGTAGGCGATCATGCGGCGCAGATTGGGCTGGCGCATCGCCGCCAGGTTGCCCCAGACGATGCTCACCAGCGGCAGCACGGCGACGATCTCCAGCAGCGGCGAGACCAGCTTGCCGTCGCCGAACAGGCGCACTGCCGCCAGCATCACCGCGGCCTTGACGATGACCGCCATGAAGGCCGTCACCGGCACGCTGGCGCCTTCATAGGCATCGGGCGCCCAGGCGTGGAAGGGCACGATGGCCGCCTTGAGGAAGAAGGCCAGCAGCACCAGCACGACGGCGGCGCGCACCATGGGGTCGGTGGAGGCCAGGGCCTGGGCAAAGGTGGCGATGGCCAGCGAGCCGCTGGCGCCGTAGAGCAGCGAGGCGCCCATCAGCAGCGTGGCCGAGGCCGCGCCGCCCAGCACCAGGTACTTGAGCGCTGCCTCGGCCGCCTGCGGCCGACGCCAGGCCAGCAGCACCAGCACATAGACCGGCAGCGACATGATCTCCAGGCCCAGGAACAGGGTCATGAAGCTGTCGGCCGACTGCATCAGGCAGGTGCCGTAGAGCGCCGAGAGCAGCAGCACGCCGAACTCGCCGCCGTGCTCGCCTTCGGGGCCGAAATCGCTGCCGGCGATCAGCACCACCGGCAGGGCCAGCGCCAACACCAGGGCCTTGGCCAGCAGCGGGCCCGGGCTGACCGAGAACTGGCCTGCAAAGGGCGCGCCCGAATAGCCGGCCAGCGCCAGGCAGGCCGCAGCGACCGCGGCGGCGGCCACGGCCAGCAGCGTGACCGGCAGGGCGCCGCGTTTCGACTGGCCGGTGATTTCCAGGATGACCAGCAGCACGATGCCGGCGAGCAGCAGATGCTCGGGCAGCATCGCGGTAAGTATGGCTTGCGCGTTCATTGCGCACCCCCAGCAGGCAGTCGCGGCGTCATCACCAGGCTTCGATAAGCCTTGGCCGCGCCCTCGGTCTTGCGCATGGGCTCGTCGGGGAAGAGTCCGAGCGCGAACACGGCCACGACGAGGATGGCCAGGATGGTTTTCTCGCGGCCGTTCAGGTCGGCCAGCGGATGGGCCTCGCTGTGGTGCGGCGCCTGGGCCGGGCCATACAGGAAGGTGAGCGCGAAGCGCAGCATGTACAGCGCCCCCAGCACCACGCCCGAGACCGCCGTGACCGCCACCACCAGCGGCAGGCTATGGCCCGCCTGGTATTGCGGCCAGGCCGAGGTGAAGGCGCCCAGCAGGGCCAGGAACTCGCCGGTGAAGCCGCTCGTGGTGGGCAGGCCCACCGAGGCCAGCGTGAGGATGAGGAAGAAGACCGAGTAGACCGGAATCAGCTTGGCCAGGCCGCCGTAGGCCGCCAGCTCGCGGCTGTGGCAGCGCTCGTAGATCATGCCCACCATCAGGAAAAGGCCGGCGGCGACGAGGCCGTGGCTGACCATCTGTATCACCGCGCCCTGGATGCCCACGATCTCCAGGCTCAGCAGGCCCAGCATCACATAGCCCAGGTGGCTGATGGAGGAGTAGGCGATGATCTTCTTGATGTCGTTCTGCACCAGGGCCAGGCAGGCGCCGTAGACGATGCTCACCACCGACAGCACCAGCAGCAGCGGCGTGTACAGCTGCGTGGCGTCGGGGAAGAGCGGGAAGCCCAGCTTCATGAAGCCGTAGGTGCCCATCTTCAGTAGCACGCCGGCCAGGATCACCGAGCCGGTGGTGGGCGCCTCGACGTGGGCGTCGGGCAGCCAGGTGTGCAGCGGCACCATCGGCACCTTGATCGCGAAGCTCAGGCCGAAGGCGGCCAGCAGCGTGGTCTGCACGTCGAGCGGCAGGCGTGCCTTCAGGATGTCGGCGATGGCGAAGCTCACCGTGCCGGTGGTCTTGTAGAGCGACCACACGAGGTAGATCAGCGCCGCCAGCATCAGGATGCTGCCGAAGGCGGTGTAGAGGAAGAACTTGATGGTGGCGTAGATGCGCCGCTCGCCACCCCAGATGCCGATCATCAGGAACATCGGGATCAGCATGGTTTCCCAGAACACGTAGAACAGGAACAGGTCCTGCGCGACGAAGGTGCCCACCATCGCGAACTGGATCAGGAAGACCATCGCGTAGAACAGCTTCACGTCCTTGGTGATCGCGGTCCAGGAACCGGCCACCACCAGCGGCCCCAGGAAGGCCGTCAGCATCACCAGCAGGATGTTGTAGCCGTCGAGGCCGATCTGGTAGTTCACGCCCCAGCCGGCAATCCAGGGCAGGCGGGTCTCGGCCTGCAGGCCGGGGGCGGCGCTGTCGAAGTGGACGTAGAGCACGGCGGTGAGCAGGAACTGCAGCACCATCGCCGCCAGCGTGAGGCTGCGCGCCGCGCCCGGATTGCTTGCGGGCACCAGCAGCAGGGCCAGCACGCCGGCCAGTGGCAGGAAGAGGACCAGGTTGAGGATGAGGGCGTCAGACATGGCGCCAGCTCCAGAACAGCGCGCCGACGATGCCGGCCATCACGAACCAGGCGTAGCGGTGCAGCTTGCCCGACTGCAGGCTGGCGAGCACTCCCCCGCCCCCGCGCCCCAGATCGGCCAGGCCGTTGAGCGTGCCGTCGAGCACGATGCGGTCACCCAGGCGCAGGAAGACCATGTCGGACATCCACACCAGCGGGCGGCCGATCAGGATCTCGTAGAACTCGTCGACGTACCACTTGTTGGTGAGCCAGCGATGCACGCCGGCGAAGCGCTCGCGCAGCGACTCGGAGCGCAGCATGCCGCTGCCGTAGATGAAGCGCGCCAGCGCCAGACCGGCCAGGGCCAGCACGATGGAGACGATGAGCAGCGTGTGCTCGTGGTGCTTGAGGTGCTCGTTCAGGCGCGGCAGCGGCAGCTGGGGCTCGAGGAAGTGCGGGATGGCGATGAAGCCGCCCAGCGCCGACAGCACGGCCAGCAGCATCAGCCCGCCGGTCATGGACAGCGGCGATTCGTGGACATGGTGCTCGACCTCGTGCGACATGCGCGAGGTGCCGAGGAAGGTGAGCCAGAGCAGGCGGAACATGTAGAAGGCCGTCATCAGGGCCGTGGCCGCGCCCATCACCCACAGCAGCTGCGAACCGCCGCTGCTGCTGGCGTAGGCGAACCAGAGAATCTCGTCCTTGGACCAGAAGCCGGCCAGCGGCGGGATGCCGGCGATGGCCGCGGTGGCGATGGCGAAGGTGGCGAAGGTGATGGGGATGCGCCGTGCCAGGCCGCCCATCTTGCGCATGTCCTGCTCGCCGCCCAGCGCGTGGATCACGCTGCCGGCGCCGAGGAACAGGCAGGCCTTGAAGAACGCGTGCGTCATGACGTGGAAGATGGCCACGCCGTAGGCGCCCACGCCCAGCGCCAGGAACATGAAACCCAGCTGCGAGACGGTGGAGTAGGCCAGCACCTTCTTGATGTCGGTCTGCACCAGGGCGATGGTGGCGGCGAAGAAGGCGGTGGTGACACCCACCGCGGCGATCACCGCCGAGGCCTCGGGCGCCAGCACGTAGATGCCCGACATGCGTGCCACGAGATACACGCCCGCCGTCACCATGGTGGCGGCATGGATCAGGGCCGAGACCGGGGTCGGGCCGGCCATCGCATCGGGCAGCCACACATGCAGCGGGATCTGGGCCGACTTGCCGGTGGCGCCGACGAAGAGCAGCAGGCCCACCAGGGTGGCCGACACCGCCGGCGCCGCGCCACTGCCGAAGGCCGCGTTGATGCGGTCCATGTCCAGCGTGCCCAGCGTCTGGTAGAGCAGGAACATGCCGAGCAGGAAGCCGGCGTCGCCGATGCGGTTGGTGACGAAGGCCTTCTTGCCGGCGCGCGCATTGGCCGGCTCGTCGAACCAGAAGCCGATCAAGAGGTAGCTGGCCAGGCCCACGCCTTCCCAGCCCACGAACAGCACCAGCAGCGAACGCCCCAGCACCAGCAGCAGCATGAAGAAGAGGAAGAGATTGAGGTAGGCGAAGAAGCGGCCGAAGCTCTTGTCGTGCGCCATGTAGCCGACCGAGTACACATGGATCAGCGTGCCGATGCCGGTGACGATGAGGGCCATCACCGCGGTCAGGCGGTCGAAGTAGAAGCCGATCTCGAAGGCGCTGCCGTCG
Source organism: Rubrivivax sp. A210 (assembly GCF_904426505.1). Lineage (GTDB taxonomy): Bacteria > Pseudomonadota > Gammaproteobacteria > Burkholderiales > Burkholderiaceae_C > Rubrivivax. The sequence goes on along the minus strand of NZ_CAJGBN010000071.1, from coordinate 143,898 downwards.
ATCACGGCCCAGCGGTAGACCGGCTCGACGATGGGGGCCCAGCCACCGGCCTGCAGCGCGAAGAAGGTCTTCACGACGAGGCCGAAGGCGATGAGTGGCAGGCCGCAGCCGACCACCGTGACGAAGGGCTTGCCGACGAGGTTGCCGCCCAGGCGGGTGGCGAGGATGCCGTTGAGCAGGAAGCCCAGCAGCGGAAGCAGTGCGATGGTGGTCAGCATGTTGCGTGCGTCCTCAACCCTTGAGGTCGCTGTAGGCGTCCAGGTCCAGCGTCTGCTTGGCTCGCACCAGCAGCAGAACGATGGGGATGGCCAGCGCGATCTCGGCGGTGGCGACGACGAAGGTCAGGAACACCAGCACCGCGCCCGAGAGGGTGTCGGACTGCTGGGCGAAGGTGACCAGGCTCAGGTTGACGCCGTTGAGCATGAGCTCCATGCACATCAGCATCACCAGCACGTTGCGGCGCACGATGACGCCGAGCAGGCCCAGCGAGAACAGCGCCAGCGAGACGGCGATGAGGAATTGCGTCTTATCCATGGCGGGCCTTCCTGGCGGCGGCGTCGGCCTTGCGGTTGACCTTGATGACGGCCATCGCCGCCACCACCGCGGCCACCAGCAGCACCGAGGTCAGCTCGAAGTGCAGCCAGTACTCGTTGAGGAAGGCGATGGAGAAGCGCGAGATGCCGTAGGTGAGCTGGCCGACGGTGCCGCCGGCCGGCGGCAGGCTGGCCCAGACGCTGCCCAACACCACCACCACCAGCAGGCCGAAGGCCACCAGGCCGGGCACCAGCCAGCGCGAATAGACCGGAGCGCCGGTGTCGCGCACCTCGAGCAGCATGATCACGTAGACCATGAAGACCATCACCGCGCCCACGTAGAGCAGCACCTGGAAGGCGGCGATGAAATGCACGCCCAGCAGGCCGAAGATGACGCCCAGGCAGACCATGGTGAAGATCAGGGCCATGGCCACGCGCATGGGCTGGCGCAGCAGGATCATGGCCGCCGCGCCGCCCACGGCCGCGATGCCGAACAGCACCAGCAGAAAGGCTTCGAGGTTCTGCAGCAGGTATTCCATCACTTGCCCCCTCCTGTGCGCGGGGCCGGCGGGTAGGGCTTGGCGACGTCGCTTTGCGGCTTCCAGCTCAGCATCTCGTCCATCGTCAGCCACATCTGGTGGCGGTCTTCGGCCGGCAGGCCCGGGGTTTCCTTGGCCATGCGGATGGCGTCCTCGGGGCAGGCCTCGACGCACAGGCCGCAGAAGACGCAGCGCGAGTAGTCGATCTCGAAGCGGATGGGGAACTTGGGGTGGGCCGAGTCGGCGGGGTCGAAGCCGGCCTCGATCTCGATCACCTTGGCCGGGCAGACGGTGGCGCACATATTGCACGCCACGCACTGCGGTTTGCCATCAGGCCGTTGCGTCAGCACATGCTTGCCGCGGTTGCGCTCGGCGTAGTCCCAGCGCGTCTCTTCCGGGTAGTAGGTGGTGAGCGCGCCCTTGCGGCCGGTCATCCACTTGGCCATGTTGCGCAGGAAGATGCGGCTGGTGATGAAGAGGCCGCGCAGGATCTCGGGCAGGTAGGCGCTTTCCCACAGCGTGAGCTGGGGCTCGTTCCAGTACTGCTTGCGCTTGTAGGGCGCGAACTTGACGGTCTTCAACGCAGCCCCCCTTGCTGGGCCCAGACCCAGACGGCGGTCACCGTCAGGTTGGCCAGCGACAGCGGCAGCAGGAATTTCCATGCGAACTTGAGCACCTGGTCGTAGCGGAATCGGGGCAGGGTCCAGCGGATCAGGATCTGGAAGCTGCACATCACCATCACCTTGACCAGGAAGACCACGATCTGCGTCACTACCACGGCGCCGTGGCTCATCGCGATGACCGTGCCGCCGGGGAAGGCGAAGCCCTTGTCGTTCATGTAGGGCAGGTTGTAGCCACCGAGGAAAAGGGTGGTGAAGAGGGCGCCGATGATGGCGATCTCGATGAACTCGGCAAACATGAACAGGCCCATCTTCATCGCGCTGTACTCGGTGTAGTAGCCCGCGATGAGTTCGGATTCGGCCTCGGGAAGGTCGAAGGGGATGCGCTTGTTCTCGGCGATGGCCGCGGTGAGGAAGAGCACGGCCGCAAAGGGCTGCAGCACCACGCCCCAGGCCGGCAGGAAGCCCAGCACGGTGCCCGATTGCTGCTGCACCATGGCGCCGAGATCGACCGTGCCGTAGATCAGGATCAGGCCGAGCACCGTGAGGCCCATCACCAGCTCGTAGCTGATCATCTGCGAGCCGGCGCGGATGCCGCCGAGCAGCGAGAACTTGTTGGCCGAGGCCCAGCCCGCCAGCATGCTGCCGATGATGGCTAGGCCGCTGAAGGCGAACACCACCAGCAGGCCGGCGTCGAGCTGGGCGATCTGCATCGGGTAGGTGCGGCCCTGGAACCAGTCGGCCAACGAGGGGAAGAGCCGCCCCGGATCGAGCATGCCGCCGAAGGGCACGACGGCGAAGACCAGCAGCACCGGCGCGAACACCACCCAGGGCGCGATGGCATAGGCCAGCCAGTCCTCGGTGCGCGGCTTGAAGTCTTCCTTCACCAGCATCTTGATGCCGTCGGCAATGCCGTGGAAGAGGCCCAGCCAGACCAGCTTGATCTGCGTGAACGGCAGTCGCACATAGGCGCGGTTGGCGCCGATGCGGTCTGACATCACGGCCGCCTGCTTGCGTTCGACCCAGGTCAGCAGGGTGCCGAAGGTCATCAGCATGCCGATGGCATAGGCGATGTAAATGAGAGCGATGACGAGGTCTTGGGTCATGCCGTCACCTTGGCGGCCTTGACCGCGAGTGCTGCGAACACCGCTTCGGCGTCAGCCACTTCGGCGGGCTTGGCAAAGCAGGGCTCGAAGGCGCTGACCACGCCCTGGAAGTTGGTGTAGGTGCCGGCGCGCTCGGTCTGCACGCTGATGGGCAGGAAGACATCGGCATGGCCGTTCTCGGGCTGCAGCCAGCTGTTGAGGTAGATGATCCTTGCCTTGGGCGGCAGCTGGGCGAAGTTGAAGCCCTCGCCCCACACCAGCACCAGGTCGCAGTCGGCCGCGAAGGCGCGGCGGGCGTCGTCGGGCAGGGCCTGGAAGCGCGCTCGCGCGCCGGCCGTGTTGGGGTTCTTGTCGGCGCGGATCAGGATGTCGTCCTGAACCACCTCGCCCGGTTCGGGCTGGCAGTCCACTTTCACGCGGCAGGCGAAGTGCGGTGCCACATGGGTGGCAAAGGCGGCGAGTTCCTCGTTGCTGGCCCAGTTGGAGACCAGGGCCACGGCGTTCCTGGCGCTCTTGATGAGCTGGCGCGCCTGCTCCAGCGCCACGGCCTGTTCGACTGGCCGGCCCTTGAGCAGCGGCTGCAGCGCGCGGGCGCGTTCGAAATGCTGGGCCAGGTCACGCGCCTTGTTGCACACCCAGGGGCCGTTCACGGCGGCGTTCTCGCGCGGTGTCACGCGGTCGATGCGCGCGTTCTGCTTCGCATCCAGCGCCTTGAGCTTCCATTCGCTCTTGCGGTGCCACAGGTCGATGCTGCAGCCGCGGGCACAGCCCGGGCAGACCTGCGCCGTGGGCTTGAGGTACCAGACGCGCGCCTTGTGCAAAAACTGCGTGGGCAGCAGCGCGCCCACCGGGCAGATGTCGGTGACGTTGTCGGAGTAGGGGTCGTTCTCGAAGGCGCCGTCTTCGGTGGGGCGGATCAGGCTGTGGTCACCGCGGTCGATCACGCCCAGCGAATGGGTCTTGGAGATTTCGCGCGTGAAGCGCACGCAGCGCGTACACAGGATGCAGCGCTCGTTGTCGAGCACGATGCGCTCGGACAGCGCGTAGTGCTTGGTGGCGTGTACCTTGGCATCGCGCGAGATCGAGGGCTCGCCGTTGTACTGGTAGTGGTAGTCCTGCAGCGTGCATTCGCCGGCCTTGTCGCAGATGCCGCAGTCCACCGGGTGGTTGAGCGTCACGAACTGCAGCGTGGCCTTGCGGCGCTCGCGCACCTTGTCGGAATCGGTGTGTACGCGCATGCCCTTGCTCACCGGCATGTTGCAGGCAATGTCGAGCCAGCCGTTGCCGCCGCCATCGCCCTCGACCTCAACCACGCAGATGCGGCAATTGCCCGGCACGCTGAGGTTGGGATGCCAGCAGAAGTAGGGGATGAAGATGCCGTTGGCGCGGGCCACCTGCATCACGGTCTGGTCGTCGCCGGCCTGCACGGCCTGGCCGTTGATGAAGATCTCAGGCATGGGCGGGTACCTTGGCAACTGGCGCGGTGATGTCGAGCACGCCATCGCAGCGCGAACGCTTGTGCTCGATGAAGTACTCGAACTCGTCGCGGTACTTGGCGATGATGCCGAGGGTGGCGTAGCCGGCGGCGTCGCCCATGCCGCAGATGGTGGTGCCGTCGTTGGCAATCGAGATGCGCTGCAGCTGCTCGATGTCGCCGGGCTGGCCCTTGCCGTCGACGATGCGGTCGATGATGCGGTGCATCCAGCCCATGCCTTCGCGGCAGGGCGTGCACTGGCCGCAGCTCTCGTGGTGGTAGAAGCGCAGCATCACCTGCAGCAGGCGCACCATGCAGGTACCCTCGCCGATGACGATCATGCCGCCCGAGCCCACGCCGGAGCCGGCCTTGGTGAGCGATGCGTGGTCGTAGGTGACGCCTTGCAGTTCGGTTGCCGTCAGCACCTTGGTCGAGATGCCGCCCGGCACGATGCACTTGACGGCGCGGCCGCCGAGGCCACCGCCGCAGTCTTCAAAAATGAACTTGGACAGCGGGTAGCCGTATTCCAGCTCGTAGACGCCGGGGCGCTCGATGTGTCCGGAGATCGACACCAGCTGCGTGCCCGGGCTCTTGGGCGCGCCGATCTGCTTGAAGGCCTCGCCGCCCATCGCGACGATGGCGGTCACGTTGGACAGCGTCTCGACGTTGTTGATGACGGTGGGCTTCTGGTACAGGCCCTTGACCGTCAGCCGCGGCGGCCGGTTGCGCGGGTAGCCCTTGCGGCCTTCGATGGAGGTGATCAGCGCCGAGGCCTCGCCGCAGACATAGCTGCCGGCGCCGCGGTAGACCACCAGGTCCATCGCGTGGCCGGTGCCCATCACGTTCTCGCCCAGCAGGCCGGCGGCATAGGCTTCTTCCACCGCGGCGGCCAGGCGCCGGTAGGGCAGGTCGAACTCGCCACGGATGTAGACGAAGGCATTGCGAACCTGCAGCGCAAAGCCGGCGATCAGCATCGATTCGATCAGCAGGTGCGGCGCGTGCTCGAGGATCCAGCGGTCCTTGAAGGTGCCGGGTTCGCCCTCGTCGGCGTTGGCGCACAGGTAGTGCGGCTCGCCGTCGTTGAGCTTGATGACGCCCCACTTGCGGCCGGCCGGGAAGGCGGCGCCGCCGTGGCCCAGGATGCCGCTGGCGGCCACTTCCTTGGTCACCTGCTCGGGGCGCATCTCGCGCAGCACCTTGGTGAGCGTGGCGTAGCCGCCGCGGGCACGGTAGTCGGCCAGCAGATGCGAAGTGGCCGTGACCGGGAAGCTCATGATGAGCTTGCGGCCCTGGGGTTGCACGATGGGTTGCGAGATCGCTTGCGGGATCATTTGCGCAACTCCTCGATCAGGGCGTCGAGGCGGGCGGTGTCCATGTTCTCGTGATAGGCCTCGCCCACCATCACCACGGGCGCCGTGCCGCAGGAGCCCAGGCACTCCACCGTGCCCAGCGTGAAGCGGCCGTCGGCCGTGGTCTGGCCGGGCTGCACGCCCAGGCGCTTGCAGAGGTGGTCGATCACGCCCTCGGCGCCGCGCATCGAACAGCTGACGTTGCGGCAGACTTGAACGTGGTGCTCGCCGATGGGCTTGCGCCTGAACATCGAGTAGTGCGCCACCACCTCTTCCACCTGCACGCGGTGTACGCCCAGGTACTCGGCCAGTGCGGCGATGTCGTCGTCGGCGATGTAGCCGCGGTCGTCCTGGATGCGGTGCAGGCAGGGGGTGACGAGCGAAGATTCGCTGCCCGGGGGGTAGCGGCGCTTGAGCGCGTCGAATTCGGGTATCAGATGCTTCATCGTGGGCCTATCGGTCGCACTCGCCGCCGATCATGTTGATCGAGCCGAAGGTGGGCACGATGTCGGCGACCTGGCCGCCGTTCATCATGAGATGCGCCACACCCATGTGTACGAAGCTCGGCGAGCGAACGTGTACCTTGTGCGGCGTGCCGCTGCCGGTGCTGACGAGGTAGAAACCAAGCTCGCCGTTGGGTGCCTCATGCGCGACATAGGCATCGCCGGCCGGCACCACGGGGCCGTCCATGACGAGCTTGAAGTGGTTGATGAGAGATTCGATCTCGGTGTAGACCAGCGGCTTGTCGGGGAAGCTGCAGCGGCGGTCGGCCACGTTGATGGGGCCGGCGCCGGCCTCGGACTGCAGGATCTGCGACAGCTGCCGCATCATGTAGACCGATTCGTCCATCTCGCGCATGCGCACGAAGTAGCGGTCGTAGTTGTCGCCCTTGATGCCCACCGGCACGTCGAAATCGAGCTCGGCGTAGGCCAGGTAAGGCATGTCCTTGCGCAGATCGCAGGCCAGGCCGGTGCTGCGCAGCATGGGGCCGGTGCAGCCGTGGCTCAGCGCCTGGGCCTGGGTGAGGACGCCGACGTCGCGCATGCGGTCGATGAAGATGCGGTTGCGGTCGACCAGGGCGTGGACGCGGCCGATGAAGTCTTCGTATTGCACGAAGATCTCTTCCAGGCGCGCCAGCCAGCCATCGGGCAGGTCGCGCGCCAGGCCGCCGATGCGGCCGTAGGTGTAGGTCACACGCGCACCCGTGAGCGCCGCGAGGTGCTCGTACATGTAGTCGCGGATCATCACCAGGTAGAGGAAGGCGGTCATCGCGCCCAGCTCCATCAGGCCGGCAGCGATGCAGGTGATGTGGTCGACCAGGCGCGAGTACTCGCTCAGCAGCGTGCGCAGGTACTTGCAGCGCGCCGTGATCTGCACGTCCATCAGCTGCTCGACCGCGCCGCAGTAGGCGAAATCGTTGACCAGGGCCGAAACGTAGTTCAGCCGGTCGACGTAGGGGATCAGGTTGTGCCAGGTGTGGTCCTCGCACTCCTTCTCGAAGCCGCGGTGCAGGTAGCCGCAATGCACGTCGCTGCGCAGCACGCGCTCGCCGTCGAGCTCGGCAATGATCTGCACCGTGCCGTGGGTGGCCGGGTGCGAAGGGCCGATGTTGACGATGACGCTGTCATCCTGCAGCGGCGTCGTGAAGATCGAGCGGACGGGGTTGGCGATGGTTGGGGCCACGTCGTCTCCCATCAGTTGCGGTAGGGCACGAGCGGCTGCTCCTGCTGCTTGGGATAGTCCTTGCGCAGCGGGTGGCCGACGAAGCCCTCGTAGAGCAGGATGGGCCGCAGGTCGTCGTTGCCGACGAAGCGGATGCCGTACATGTCGTGGCACTCGCGCTCCATGAAACCGGCCGAGCCGTACAGCGGCACCAGCGAGGCGATCTCGGGTGCGGCCTCTTCGACGCGCGTCTTCAGGCGCACGCGCAGGTGGTGGCGCGTGGAATAGAAGTGGTGTACGACCTCGAAGCGCGGCGCCTGGCCCGGCCAGTCGACCGCGGTGACGTCACTGAACATGTCGAAGCCGAATTCGTCGCGAAGACGCTTGGCGACGACGGGCAGTTCGGCCGGCGTAAGCTGAAGCACGAAGGCGCCATGCACCAGGGTGCCCGCGCCGGCGGTGGGCAGCAGTTGCTGCTGCAGTTGTTCGACGATGCGCTGCGCCACGGTCAGAAGTCCTTGGTGAGGATGGGATGGCGCGAGGTCGCGATCTTTTCCTGCAGCTGCATGATCCCGTCGATCACCATCTCGGGGCGCGGCGGGCAGCCGGGGATGTAGACGTCGACCGGGATCACGCGGTCTATGCCCGGCAGCGCGGCGTAGTTCTGGTAGAAGCCGCCGCTGGTGGCGCAGACGCCGAAGGCCATCACCCACTTGGGTTCGCACATCTGCTCGTACACCTTCAGCAGGATGGGCGCCTGCTTGTGCGTGACCGTGCCCACCACCATCAGCAGATCGGCTTGACGTGGCGAGAAGCGGGGTAAGGCTGCACCGAAGCGGTCGGTGTCGTAGGGGCTGGCGCTCACCGCCATGAACTCCATCGCGCAGCAGGCGGTGACGAAGGGGTAGGGAAAGATCGAGAACTTGCGCGCCCAGCCGATCAGCTCGTCCTTGCGCGTGGTGAGGAACTCGAAGCTGCCGTCCTTGGTGTGGTCGGCGGGAACGATGGGAATGGTGCGTGCGTACATCGAGCGTTACTCCGTCACCATTTCGATCAGCCGTGCCTTGTAGACGTACAGCACGATCAGCACCAGCAGGAACATGAAGACGAGGAAGGTGAACAACATGAAGCCGGTGAGCGGTTGCGCGCCCAGGGCCCAGATGAAGAGGAAGATGGTTTCGAGGTCGAACAGGATGAAGATGATGGCCACCGCGTAGTACTTGATGGGCACCGCCTTCACATTGATGCTGCCCACGGGGGTGGCGCCGCATTCGAAGGGTTCGAGCTTGATCGCGTTGGACACCGGCTTGGGCCCCAGCGCGGCGTTGAGTGCCAGCGTCAGTGCCACGAAGCCGAGGATGGCCAGCAGGTAGATCAGGAAGATCACATAGGCGTTCATGCGCCAGCCCCTTCTCAGTGTTGAGTCCCGCAAGGCGCCCGGACACGCGCGCTGTCGGTGGCTATCGCTGCGGCTTCTGTCTTGCCGGGCCTGGCTGCAAGGCGCAGCGGGCGGGCCCTGGTACGGAAGCGCTTTTGCATCGTGGCCGCAGGCTAAGGGTTAACGGCAGGGCCCCGTTTGCTTAAGATCAATCGGCTCCGCTTGATGCCGGGCCTGGCTTGAGCCAGGGCAAAGGCCACCCAAACGATTCCGCCGGCACGGGGCCGGCGGACTTTGCTTCGGTTCGGGCCGTGGTGCGCGTCGCGAGGCGTTCTAGAAGCGGTAGCTCAGCGAAGCGCGCAGCACCGTAAGGCTGTACTGCGGCGCCTGGGAGCCGAAGCTCAGCAGGTTCTGCACCGTGGCCGGCAGCACGCCGTCGGCATGCCAGTCGCGCATGTCGTAGGTCTCGTACCAGCCGCTGAGCTTGAGCCACAGGTTGTCCTGCAGCTTGACGTTGGCATAGAGCTTGAAGCTGTCCTGCGTCGTGCGTGCCTCGGGGAAGCCGGCCGCCACGATGCCGTTGTCCACCGCCACGCTGGTGCGCGAGCGCGACAGCGAGACATCGGCGCCGATGTCCAGCTTGTCGGCAATCGCCGCGTGCTTGATGCCCAGGCCGAAGGTGGAGAACTGGTCGCGGTTGCGCGCGGCCCAATCAGGTGTCGCGAAGCCCTCGCTGCCGCGCTGGCGCGAGGTGACGGTCTCGCCCTGCACATAGGCGGTGATCTGCGTCTGCTCGCTCAGGGCCACCGCCATGTCCAGCGCGCTGGCGAAGCTGCGTGCCGAGCGCAGGCCCACCAGCGACTGCCCGTAGGCGTCGCTGTTGTAGTCGAGCGTGAGGCCCAGGGTGAGCTTTTCGGTGAGCGCGAAATCGGTGCGCACACCGACGCTGTCGCGCTCGCGTTCGGCGAGGTTGAACTTGCGCAGCAGCGGGTTCTCGGTGCTGCCGAACCAGGTGGCGGTGCCGTAGGTGGAGTGTTCGCGCTTGCCGTGGGCGAGCTTGAAGGCCAGCGTCATGTCGTCGAGCGGGCGCACGCTGGCGCGGCCCCACAGCGTGGTCTCGCGCGTCTGCACCGCCTCGGCGTAGGTGCGCTCGCGGCGGTCGTGGTCGGCGCCGGCGCTGAACTTCCAGCTGCCCGGGCCGCGGTAGTCGGCGCTGAGCTTGAGGCGGTCGAGCGTGAAGCCGAAGGGCGTGTTGCTGCGCGGCGTGGTCACGAAGATGTCGGTGGCCACCTGCGGGTAGGCGCGTACCGCGGTGCGGTTGTCGCGACGATCACGCGACACGCTGGCGTTCAGGCGCAGGCCTTCGACGGGCGCGGCGCTCAGGCGCAGGCTGCCGTTGAAGGTCTCGACCTCGCCGTCCAGCGACGCGGCGGGCAGCGCGCCGGGCGTGAGGCCGGCATTGAGCGTGGGCGCCAGGAAGGCGGCGTCCTGGGTCAGGCGGCCGACGGCGACATCGCCGCTCACCTTGATGGTTGGCGTGATCTCGTAGCCGCCCGAGGCGCTGAGCTGCTGCAGCTTGTTGTCGGGCGCCTGCGCCAGCTGTCCGCGCGTGGCACCCCGCAGCGCCGTGAAGGGGTTGGCGAAGGTCACGGAGTCGATGTCGTTCTTGAATTGCGACAGCTGCCAGGCCACCGTGGCGTGCATGCCGCGGGCGACATAGGCGGCCGAGACCTCGAGCTGGTCGGTGGTGTGGTCCAGCGCCAGCGGCAGCTGGGCCGCGCGGTCGAAGAAGGAGCCGTAGGTGGATTGCGTGCCGTCGCGCACGTCGCGCCGCAGCGTGACGCGGTAGGTGAAGTTGTCGCCGGCCATGAAGCGGCCGTCGAGGTCGAAGCGCTGGCGCTTGGTGGCGATGTCCACCGGCAGCAGGCTGCTGGCCGGCATGCCAGAGGTCGTGCCCGCCGGGTAGCCGAGCGCCGGCAGCGTGAGCACGCTGCCGCCGCTGTAGGGCGAGCGCGCACCGTCCGCCAGGTGGCGTGGCAGTTCGCCATAACCCAGGCGCAGCTGGTAGACGCCTTCCAGGCCGCTGGTGGCCGACAGGCGGCGGCTGTCCAGGCCCAGGTCTTCGGCCGCAAAGCCGGCGTAGTAGCCGCTGCCGCTGCGGTAGTCCAGCGTGCCGCCGAGGACGACGTGCTCGCCCTTGCTCGCGAGGCCGGAGAAATCGCCGAACTTGGCCGAGCTGCCCGACACCGTGCCGGCGCCGACTTCGACCGTGGCGGTCACTCCCTTGGGATAGGGGCAGGTCTCGCACTTCCAGGCCGAGGTGTCGGCCGCGACGGCGGCCGACGACAGGGCGCCCAGGGCGGCGAGTTGGATCAATGAGCTGTAGATCTTCATGGTGGTCGCATCCGTGTTCGGTGGGTAGGGGTGGCGGGCGTCCATTTATTTGGGGCCCGCCGCACCGTTCAGCGCATCAGCTTGGCCCCGGAGGGGTGGTTGGAGCCGTGTACCTGCGAGTGGCAGCTGCTGCAGCTGTTGCCCACCAGGTAGATGGCGCCGGGGCCGCTGCCACCGGGCAGGCCATTGGGGGTGTGTGCGACCGCGGGGTGGCCGGCCGAGCTGTGGCATTGCTGGCACAGCAGCGGTGGGCTCTTGGTGAGCAGGGCATTGCGCACCGAGCCGTGCGGGCTGTGGCACAGCGAGCAGTCTTCGGCCACCGGCGCGTGTTCCCACAACAGCGGGCCGCGCTTCTCGGCGTGGCAGCTGGTGCAGGTCTGGTTGATGGTGGGCTTGGCCAGCATCGAAGGGCCGCCCGAGCCGTGCGGGTTGTGGCAGTCGCTGCAGGCCATGCGGCCTTGGCGCAGCGGGTGGGTCGAGGTCTTCTGGAAGTCGGCGCGCTGCTGCTTGTGGCAGCTGGCGCAGACCTGCGATTCCTTGGCCTTCACCAGCACCGGGTCGCGCTCCTGGTGGACCTTGTGGCAGTCGGTGCAGGCCAGGCCCGCGCGCTCATGGGCGCCAGCGTGCCAGGCGGTGCGCGAAGTGCCGTCGTGGCAGGCCATGCAGGTGGCGTTGCGCTCGGCGAGCGGCATGCTGGAGTCGGCCTTGAAGGTGTTGATGGAGGCCGCCTTCTTGTTCTTGGCGTGGGCCGCGCCAGGGCCGTGGCAGGCCTCGCACTGCAGGCCGCCGGCGCCGAAGGGCGAGCGCTTGTTGCCCGGCTGGGCATGCGGCGTCTTGAAGAGCGCCTTGGCCGAGTAGGTGGCGCTCTCGTCGTCGTGGCACTCGAGGCAGGTGTCGGCGCCTTTGGCGCTGTAGCTGCCGGCCTGCGCCTGCGCCAGTGGCTGCCAGGCCAGTGCGGCCAGCAGCAAGAGCGCACGCATCAGTGGTCTTGTGATGTTCATGGATGTCTGCCTGAGTGACGGGTTGGGATGGCGGGATGAGGCTGGCGGCGGGGCGGGGCGGGCCGCTTCAGCTCTTGGCCTTGGCGGCCGGCTTGCTGGCTGCGCCCTGTGCCGGCTTTGGCGGCTTGAGCGCGCTGACCTGGGCCTTGAGAGAGAGATAGGGGCCGAGCGGCAGCACTTTCTTGCTGACCAGTTCGGTCTTGGTCTTATAGGGCCGGTTGGCGATGATGCGTTCGGCCTCGGCCTTGCCAATGCCGGGCAAGGTCTGCAGTTCCTTGGCGCTGGCGTTGTTCAGGTCAACCACCTTCAGCGGCGCGGCGGGCGCCTTCTTGGCCTTGGCAGCCGGGCTGCCGTGGGGCGAGGTGGGGGCCGAGGCGCCGGGCGCACCGAGCAGAACCTGCTTGGGGGCTTCGGTGGCGGCCAGGGCGGGGGCGGCGATCAGCGCCAGGGCGAGCAGCCCGGCCGCGGCGGCGAGGTGGCGCAACGGAAACTGCCTGTGGATGTCTTGCTGCATGAGCGGGGTCTCTCTGGGATGGTGCCACCGGCCTTGCGGCCGTGGCGGGCCATCGTCGGGGCCGGCCCCACAAAGGGCCGGCCATGATGCAAAAAAGCAACCCGGACGCGTGAACGTGGCCGGGTTGCTGGGCGTGAGGGCAGAGGGCGGCAGGCCGTCCTCCACCTTCATGGGCTGGCTACTTCGAGTGCGAGGCGCTGATGGCTGCAACGCGGCCCGGGCCGTGGCAGACCAGGCAGGTCTCGTTCACTGCCAGCGCCTTGGTCGCCGCTGTCGTTGGCGTCGCCGCCACACCACGCTCGGCGTAGATCGAACCTCCGTTGATGCGGAAGTGCGAGACCGCATCGTTGGAGTCGTGGCAGGCGAAGCAGGCGGTGGCGACCGGCGAGGTCACCAGCGTCGTGTCCACGGCATCGGTGGGCAAGCCGGTGGCACCAGCGACGCTGAAGCCTGCGCCGTAGATCGTACCGACCGTCACATAAGGCGAGTTGGAAATGCTTGCCGCCAGTGCCGACGTGCCCGAGGCCACCGTGCGGTACTGCCTCTTGTCCACCGCCGCCGCTGAAGCGGTGGCGCTGAAGTCGTAGGTGCCTGGCAGGTGGCAGGCCTCGCATTGGTTGAGCACGCCCGGGTAGGTGATGTGCGAGAAGTCTTCGGTCGCCGAAACCGCATGCCAGTTGTAGGGCACGGTGCGCTTGGCGCCGGCATGGATGGCGTGGACGAAGGCGGTGCTGTCGGCCGACCAGCCACTGCTGGCGCGGTTGGGCGTGTGGCACCACGAGCAGGTCGTGCCGTCGTTGCGCTGGCCGCCGTGGAAGGCTTCTTCGGTGAAGGCGCCAAGCTCCTGGTGGCAGGCGTTGCAGCGCTTGTCTTCGACGATGGCGCGGCGGGCGGTGTAGGCGCCAGCGCTTGTGCACGTGCTGTTGGTGGCTGTCGGGCAACCAGCGCTCGCAACCCTCTGCACGTTCGGCGCGACCACGATCAGGCCGCCGGTAATGTTGGGCTGGCCGGCCGTCAGCCCGGCTGCGGTGGAAGCCGCGGTCGGGAAGTCGCTCAGGTTGGTCTGCGTCAGCGGGAACTGGGTGCGCACGCTGTACGAGTAGCCCAGGCCGCCGGTGAGCATCACCGCGTTGTCAGGTACCACGACGCTGGTCAGCGTGGCGGTGTACCAGCCGTTGGCATCGGGGCCGGTCAGCGTGCCGGCACCGGTGCCGTTCCAGAGGCTGCGCAAGAGAGCGGACGCGCTGGCGTTGAAGTCGGCCGGGGTGTCGATGCCGTCCTGCGGTACGGCGAACACGAAGTACACGCTGGGCCCGCCAGCGAAGTTGGGCCAGATCTCCTTCTGGCCGGTGGCCGGGTTCACGGCCGCGGTGGCGAAGTCGCTCAGCGGCGTGACGACGCCGTTCTGCAGCATGCGGAACTGCATCACCGGCCGCTTTGAGGCATTGCGCGTGACGCCGTTGACGGGATTGATCTCGAAGCTGACCTTGATCGCACCGGTCGGCAGGCGCGCGGTGTTGGAGGCGATCCAGGCCGCGTTGGTGTTGGCGTTGGTGCCTTGAGTGGTGCCGGCGAGAAGCGGCAGCAGCGAATTGGCGGGATTCGGCGGCGTGATCGGCAGGTGCGCCAGGTCGGTGTCGACGAAGCCGGGGCTGGAGTTGTGGCAACCGGCGCAGGCCGTGTCGCCCTGACCTTCGGGCTGCGGAGGGTGCACGCCGTTGACCGAGGCGGCTACCGTGCCGGCGGCCTTGGCGGCGGCAGCAGCGGCAATCGTCACACCATTGCCGGTGGTGAAGTTGATGCCGTCGTGGCAGGAGCCGCAGACCAGCCGGCTGGGCTTGGTCTTCCAGTTGTCGCCCTGGGGCGTGCTGGCGGGCACCGCGACGGCCAGCGCGTTCAGCGCCGTGGCACCGGCCGTGCCGTCGTGGCACTTTGTGCAGTTGCGCAGATCCTGCGGGTAGGTCGGGTGGTTGAGCTTGACGCCCGCATAGTCGTAGTTCTGGTGCGTCAGCAGGCTGCTGGCGTGCACCTTGTGGATGAAGTTGGGCAGGTTGCCAATGGCGCGGCCATCGACGACGCGGGTGCCGGCGGCGCTGAAGGTCTTGACGCCGCCGCTGGTGGTGGCGACGGCCTCGACTTGACCGTACTTGCGCTGCTCGGTGTGGCAGACGACGCAGTAGGAGACGTTGTTCCGGCTGCCGCCGTGGAAGCCGGCCGCATTGGCCTCGGCATCACCACCTGGGACGCCGCCGAGCTTGCGGTGGCATTCCTCGCACTTGGCGTTGGCGGCGATTACGCGCGAGGCGTCGGCGGCGGCAACGGCACCGGTGGCGGGCACGAAGTCATAAGTAGCATCGAAGGGCACGCGCATCTGTACAGCGGCAACCGGCGAGGCGGCGGCGGTGCGCGTGTTGGTGCCGGTGCCTGGCGCTGCGCCCGAAAGCTGGATGGTCAGGCGGTGCGTCAGGTCGGCGTTATAGGCCAGGTCGTCAAGGTCGATCCTCCGGTTGTTGCCGGTGAAGGTCATGGCGTTGACCTGCGCCTCGATGGCCTTGATGTCGCGATAGAAGGTGTAGCGATAGCTGCCGTCACCGTTGTCCGCCAGCGTGCCGGTGTTGTCGGTGGTCGGGGTGGTGGCCGTGGCCGCCGTGGTGGTGGTGGGCACCCGGGTGACGATGTAGCTCACCCAGCGGCTGGGGCTGCCATTGGCGGCCGGAATCAGCTTGGCCAGCGAGAAGGCCAGGTTGGGATAGCTCGCGACCGGGGCGTTGCTGGCTTGGCTCGTGTTGCCCAGACCCACCACCGGCTTGCCGAAGCCGTCGGTGACCGTGAAATTGACGATCGGCTTGCCGCCGGTCATGTCCACGCTCGTGACCGCTACCGTGGGTTGCAGTTCGCGCCAGGCCGCGGCGTTCGCGGTGATGGCGGCGACATTGGTCAGCGTGTTGCTGCCGACGGTGGTGCTGCCGGCAGAGCCGCTGCCGGGAGGCGCGGAGGGGCCCGTGGGGCCGGTCGGGCCGGTTGGGCCCGTGGGGCCGGTCGGGCCCGCGGGGCCGGCTGGCCCTGCGTCACCGCTGCCGCCGCAACCCACCAGGGTTGCCGCCATGATGCCGGCGGCGGCGAGCGCCAGCCAGCTACGACTCTTGAACATGCCCATCAACGTCCTCCTCGAGGGGTGGAACCTGTGAAACCCTAAGACCGGGCGGCCCGTGCTTGTCTCCAAACCGCGGGACCCGGCACGCCGAGGGGCTTTCCGCCACGCCGTCTTCCGGGCGCAAGACTTGAAGCCATTCGGTTACGCCGAGTTTAGGAATTGGTTCCTACCGTGCGTTGATGCACATCAGCTTTCACCCTTCTCCGCGCGCTGTGCAGGCGTACACGCTGGCGGTCGTTGCTTTCAGGGCGAAGGGCCGTGCCATGAAAGCACGAAGGCCATGGCCGCGGGCGCGGACATGGCCTTTGTTCGGCTGGCCCGGGCGTGCCGGGCAGGGTGGATCAGTGGGCAGCCAGCACCACGGCGACGATGGCCTTGAGGTCGGCCTCGCTGCCCTTGACGACCTGGTGGTCTTCCTTGCCGCCCGTCTTGAGCATCTCGGCCAGCTTGGCCGGCGCCGCGGCGTCAGCCTTGTACTTGGCGGCCAGCGAAGCGAAGGACGGGCCCTTCTTGGTGGTCTTCTCGGTGTGGCACTTGTTGCATTTTTCCTTGGCGATGAGGTCTTCGCCCGGGCCTGCGATCGCGGCGCCACTGGCGCTGAAGACGAAGGCGGCTGCGACCAGCGCGTGAAGGGACTTCATGGGGTGCTCCTGCAGTCTGTGGGTGGCTTACTTGGACGACAGCACGATGGCGGCGATGGCCTTGATGACGTCGTCGCCGGCCTCGACCTTCTTGTGGTCTTCCTCATCACCGACCTTGCCGCCTTCCTTCAATTGCTTGAAGATCTTGTCGGCCGCACCGGCGTTGCCCTTGTACTTGACCGCGATCGAGGCCCAGGACGGGCCCTTCTTGGTGGTCTTTTCGGTATGGCACTTGTTGCACTTCTCTTTCGCGATGACGTCTTCGGCCGGGCCGGCGTAGGCCGGGGCGGCAAGGGCGGCGGCGGCGAAGGCGGCAGCAAGGGCAAGGGTCAGCTTCATGGTGATGGTTCTCCGATGTGACCTGGCAGGCCAGGGGGCCTCTGTTCAACTGTTGCCGGGGCGGTCTGGTTGACCGCAAGACCGGGCTCGAGGGGCATTCCGGGCAGGTGAGGCGATTCTTTCGGCCCTGCTCAGGCCTTGTCTTGATCCTGGTCAACGGCGCTCCTGGCACCGCTTTCGGCCTTGCCGGCGCGGTGGATGGCCAGGTGGCGCGGCGTCCACGAGTGCGGCACGCGGTACACGAAGTTCGATCGCGCGACGTGGTAGCTGGGGTCGAAGCCGTAGAAGTTGCGCCGCATGCGCGCCAGTTCCTCGTCGGCATAGGCGGCCAGCGGCTTGCGGGCCTCGTCGGCGCGGCGGCGTTCGCGCTTGGCGTGCAGCAAATCGTCCAGGTCGGGCCGCGCCGCCAGCGCTTGCGCGCGTGCCAAGGCCTGGGCCGCGAAGCCGGGTACGCCGTCGCCGAAGGCTTCGTCGATGAGGCCCAGGGCCGCGGCTTCTGGGGCCGCCAGCGGCAGGCGGCGCCCCATGACCTGCGCCGGCGTGCAGCGCAGCGGCCGGCGCGGCAGCAGATAAGTCCAGTACTCCGAGCCGTAGAGATTGCCCATGTTCTTGTAGTGCGGGTTGAGCACGGCACCGCGGCGCGCCCACACCTGATCGGCGGCCAGGGCCATGAAGACGCCGCCGGCGCCGGCATTGCCTTGCAGCGCGGCGATCACCAGCCGGTCCGTGGCTGCTATCAGCGTGCGCGTCAGCTCGTTCATCGCGGTGATGTTGCGCCACGACTCGTCGGCCGGGCTCGCCGCCGCTTCGATGGCGTGCAGGTGGATGCCGTTGCACCAGAAGTCGCCACCGCCCATCAGCAGCAGCACCCGCTCCGGCCGTGCCAACGCATGGCGCAGCGCGGCGGTGAGGCGTTCGCAGCGGGCCGTGCTCAAGGCGCCGTTGTAGAAGGGGAAGTGCAGCGCGAGCACCCCACCGTGGCGCTCGCAGCGGACGTCGCGCCAGCCGGGGCCGGGGTCGTCCAGGGCCAGTGGCCAGTCGGGCAGGGCCGCGAACTCGTCCGCAAATGCAAGCGACACCGGCAGCTTGAAGCCGCGCTCGATATCGAGCCGGCGCGCATGGCCTATCCAGACCGCGCCGTCGGTGGTGACGCGCAGCACGGCCTCGTCGCGGCGGGCGATCAGCATGCCGGGTTCATGGATCGGGCCCGGTGCAGCGCAGGGCTCGGCATGGGCGTCGAAAAGGCGGCACGGGCGGCCGAAGAGCCGGTCTTCGACACCGGGCATGCCGTCGGCTGCCTGGATCTTGCGCAGCACAGTGGCCGTGTCGTCGCGTCGCCAATCGATGAGGCGGTCTTGCTGCTGCATCAGCGGCTGCCAGTGGCCGGCGCCGGCGGGCGTTGGCGCCAGGCCGACCTCGAAGCGCTGCACCGCGGCCAGCACCGCCTGTACCGCGGCCTCGGTGACTTCGCGGCGGTAGAGGCTGGACTTCGTGGCTTCGCGCATCGCGAAGCCGACGCTGGCCCACACCGGGCCGGCGTCCATCTGGGCCTCGGCCTGCAGCACGGTGACGCCCCACGCGGGCAGGCCCCGGTCTATGGCCCAGTCCAGCGCCGAGGGCCCGCGGTCGCCGGCGATGCCGGGGTGGACGACCAGGCAGACGTGGCGCTGCCACAGCGCCTGCGGAATGGCGCGCTGCAGAAAGGGCGCGATCACCAGCTGCGGATCGAAGAGTTCGGCCGCTTCGAGCGTCACGGCATCGGCGATGTCGAGCTCGATGGCGACCGTGTGGCCGGCTGCGCTCAGCTCGAGGTACAGGCGCTGCGCCAGGCCGTTGAAGCTGCGCGTGAGGAAGAGGATGCGCAAGCGGGCCGCCTCGCCCGGCTCAGCAGATGCGCGGCAGCTGGTCGCCGGTGAGCCAGTCGACGATGCGGCGGCCGCCGAAGCGGGCGCGCATCTGCACGAAGTGATGGGGGTCGGCCACCACCTCGCCGATGTCGGCGGCATCCCGGCCCAGCGGATGGGCGCGCATCGCGGCCAGCAGGCGCGGCGCGTCTTCGGGCGCACAGATGGCGATCAGCTTGCCCTCGTTGGCCACATACAGCGGGTCCAGGCCCAGGAACTCGCAGGCGGCCTCGACGGCCGGCCGCACCGGGATGGCGGCTTCTTCGACGAGCATGCCGCAGCCCGATTGCGCCGCGATCTCGTTGAGCGTGGTGGCCAGGCCGCCGCGCGTGGGGTCGCGCAGGCAGTGCAGCGCCGGCACGGCGTCCAGCATCGCCGCCACCAGGCCGTTCAGCGCCGCGCTGTCGCTCTGGATGGCGGTCTCGAAGCCGAGGTTCTCGCGCAGCGACATGATGGCCACGCCGTGGTCGCCCAGCGTGCCGCTCACCAGGATGCGGTCGCCCGGGCGCGCCGCGTCACCCGAGACGTGTACGCCTTCGCGCACCACGCCCACGCCGGTGGTGGTGATGAAGACACCGTCGCCCTTGCCGCGCTCCACCACCTTGGTGTCGCCGGTGACGATGGCCACGCCGGCCTCGCGCGCCGCTGCGGCCATCGAGGCCACGATGCGTGCCAGGTCGGCCAGCGGCAGGCCTTCCTCGAGCACGAAGCCGGCTGCCAGGTACAGCGGGGTGGCGCCGCACATCGCGACGTCGTTGACCGTGCCATGTACCGACAGGCTGCCGATGTCGCCGCCGGGAAAGAAGAGGGGCGACACGACGTGGCTGTCGGTGGCCATCACCAGCCGGCCCGGCGGCAGGGCCAGGCTGGCGCCGTCGTTGCCCTGGGCCAGCCATTCGTTGTCGAAGGCGGGCCGGAACAGCTCGGCCACGAGCTGGGCCATCGCGCGCCCGCCGCTGCCGTGCGAGAGATCGATGCGGCCGTTCTTGATGTCCAGGGGGCGGACGTAGCCGGGGCGGACGGTGCTCATGCCGCCATGATGGCACGCACCGCCCAGCGCTCCCGCATCAATGGATGCCGCTGAGCAGGGCCCAGAAGATGAACACCGCGAGCACCACGCCGATGGTCACGGCCGTGAAGCCGAAGATGTAGGCGCGGCGCCATTCTTCCGGCGTCGGGGGAGGCATCAGGTAGTCGTCGAGCTTGCCTTCGGCGACCAGGCGCTCGTATTCCAGCGTGCGCTCTTCCTTGAAGCGGGCCAGTGGCATGCGGCCGACGAAGACCACCGGGTCGAGCGGGAAGGCCTCGGGCCGCAGGTGGGTGTGGAAGAAGTGGAACAGGAAGATGAAGCCGGTGGCCAGCAGGGCCTCGTCGCTGTGCACGATGTAGGCCGCATTGAGCACCCAGCCGGGCAGGAAGGTGGTGGCCGCGGTGGGCTGCCACAGCATCAGGCCCGACAGGCCGATGATGGCCACGCCCCAGAAGACCGCCAGGTAGTCGAACTTCTCCCAGTAGGTGAAGCGGTCGAACTTCGGCTTCGGCCCCAGGTAGAGGAAGTACTTGATCATGCCGATGAAGTCGAACAGGTCCTTGGGCTGGGGCACCATGGAGGTGGGCCCCCAGAGGTAGCCGCGCTCCTTCTTGACAAACCAGCCGTGCAGCAGCATGCCCAGGTGGACGGCGAAGTAGCCGAAGGTCACCATGCCGGCCAGGCGGTGCAGCACACCGGCAGTCTCGGCGCCGCCGAAGACGGCCATCACGCTCGGCGCCCAGGGCGCGCCGGCAAACTTGAGCGGCAGCCCGGTGGCCGCCAGCAGCAGGAAGCTGCTGACGATGGTGACGTGTACGCCCATCTGCATCTTCGAGAAGCGCCGCACATAGGGGCCGTCGCCGCCGTGGCCGAAGGTGAATTCACCGCGCAGCTTGCCCACCACGGCGCGCTGCATCCACAGCAGGCCGTGCAGGCCGAAGAAGCCGAACACGCCCACCAGCAGCGAGGTCATGCCCAGCCACAGCCAGTAGACGATGGCGTTGCGATTGGGATCCTTCGGGTTGGAGTGCGGGTCGAAGGTGAGGAAGGAGGCGTTGACGTTCTTGTGGCAGGCGCCGCAGGTCTGGGCCAGGTTGTCCGGGTGGATGCTGGACTTGGGGTCGGACTTGGGCAGGTTGTGGTGGGGCGTGTGGCAGTCGGCGCAGACCGCGGCCTTGCGGTTGTTGAGCTCGCTGGCCTTGCCGTGGAAGCTGTCCTTGAAGCTGGCCGCCACTTTCTCGTGGCAGTTGCCGCAGCGGTCGGCCACCTGGCCGCGCACCTGGGCACTGTCGGGGCGCTTGATGGCATGCGGTTCGTGGCAGCTCGAGCACACCGGGCCCTCGCCGGCCTTCTTGTCGCCGTTGCCGTTCTTCTTCCAGAGAGCGCCGTGGGCGCTGGTCTGCCATTCGCGCAGGATGCCGGCGTGGCACTTGCCGCAGGTCTCGGGGATGTTGAGGTGGTTGGTGGTGGCCGCGGCCTCGGTCTTGGGATGGATGTCGTGCTTGCCGTGGCATGAAGAGCACGAGGGCGCACCCACCGTGAGGCCGGACTTGAGCAGCGCGTGCGCGTGTTCGCTGCGCTCGTAGTTGGCCATCATTTCCTCGTGGCAGGCGCCACAGGTCTTGATCTGGTTGACCGGCGACAGCGTCGAGGCCGGGTCGCCGCCCTTGCGCACCAGGTGCAGGCTGTCGTGGCAGCCCATGCAGTCCTTGACCGCCTTGTCGCCCTTGGCGCGGCGGCCGTGGATGCTGCCGGCGATGGCCTTGAACTCGTCGGCGTGGCACTCCTGGCAGACCTCGGGCTTGACCGCGCCCAGCGCCTCCTTGGGGTGCTTGACGGTCGCGGCCGTGGCGTGGCAATCGCTGCAATCGAGCTTGCGGTGGGCCGAGCGCTGGAAGTCGTCGCCCAGCACCGTCATCGACTTGCCGGCCTCGGACTCGATCTTCGGGTCGTCATGGCAATCCAGGCACTTCTGCTTGAGCGCCGAGATGGCGGCCGCATTGGCCACATCGCCTGCGCCCTGCGCCTGCAGCGGCGTGGCGCAGCAGGCCAGCAGCAGCGCTGCGGCGAGCATGCGTGTGGCCCCGGACCCTAGCATCCTGAGCATGTTCTTCCCTGTCGACATGGTGACCCCGTGTGGTGAGGGGCGCGCGACGGAGCGGACGCCGGCGTGCGCGCCAGTGAGCAGGATCATTCTCGCCAGACCGCCCAGGGCCCGGTTGACATCGAACAAGGTCGCGCGATTGCGCAATTTCGCAATAACGCGGCTCAACCGGCGCTTATCGGCACATCCTTGAATCGGCCGTAGCTGTAATGCGCGGCGCAGGCACCTTCGCTGGACACCATGCAAGAGCCGATGGGGTTCTCGGGCGTACACACGGTGCCGAAGACCTTGCAGTCGCGCGGATGCTTCACGCCGCGCAGGATGGCGCCGCATTCGCAGGCCTTGTTGTCGGCCACCGGCCGCGTCACCAGGCCGAAGCGGCGCTCGGCGTCGAAGGCGGCATAGGCCGCACGGATGGCCAGGGCGCTGTAGGGCACCTCGCCCAGGCCGCGCCACTCGAACGTGCGACGCAGTTCGAAGACCTCGGACACCAGGGCCTGGGCCTTGAGATTGCCTTCGCGCGTGACGGCGCGGCTGAACTCGTTCTCGACCTCGGCGCGGCCCTCGTTGATCTGGCGCACCAGCATCAGGATGGCCAGCATCACGTCCAGCGGCTCGAAGCCGGCGATGACCACCGGCTTGCGGTACTCCTCGGCGAAGTATTCATAGGGCTGGCTGCCGATGACGGTGGAGACATGGGCCGGGCCGATGAAGCCGTCCAGCGGCAGCGTGCCGTAGCGGCGCACCTCGGGCGACTCGAGGATGTGGGTGATGGCCGCGGGCGTGAGCACATGGTTGCAGACGACGCTGAAATTGGTGAGGCCCCGCTGCGCCGCCTGCTGGATGACCAGGGCCGTGGGCGGTGTCGTGGTCTCGAAGCCGATGGCGAAGAAGACGACCTCGCGGTCCGGATGGGCCGCAGCCAGCGCCAGCGCATCGGCGGGGGTGTAGACCATGCGCACATCGCCACCCCGGGCCTTGGCCTTGAGCAGAGAAAGCCCGTTGGAGGCCGGCACGCGCAGGCAGTCGCCATAGGTGGCGACGATGGCGCGCTGCTCCAGCGCCAACTGGATGGCGAGATCGACGCGACCTATGGGCAGCACGCACACCGGGCAGCCGGGGCCGTGGATCATGGCCACCGGCGGCGGCAGCAGATCGGCCACGCCATAGCGCGAGATGGCGTGCGTGTGGCCGCCACAGAACTCCATCAGCTGGTAGCGGCGGTCGGGCCTGGCCTCGGCCGCGATGGCCTGCGCGATGCCCTTCGCGACCTCGCCGTCGCGGAACTCATCGATGTACTTCACGGCGCCGCTGGCTCGGTGACGGGCGCTGCCGGCTTGGCCGCGGCGAAGAGCTCCAGCGTGCGCTGGGCCTCTTCGGGGTCCAGCCGCGACAGCGCATAGCCGACGTGGAGGATCACGTAATCACCGACCTGCACGCCGTCCACCAGGGCCAGCGAAATGGTCTTGCGTATGCCTGCCAGATCGACGATGGCGTTGTCATCGGCCAGCAGTTCGACCACGCGCACGGGTATCGCCAAGCACATCTAACACTCTCCTTCGCGGCAGATCGCGATCCAGGCCTGGCCCAGCGCGATGCCACCGTCATTGGGCGGGGCCTGGCCGGCCTGCAGCACGCGCAGGCCGGGCAGCCGATCTGCCAGCAGGCGCGACAGCCGCGCGTTCAGGAAGCAGCCACCGCCCAGCGCCACCGTGTCCAGGCCGCTGGATTCTGCCGCCTGGCGCAGCCAGCGCGCCAGCGCCACGGCCAGGGCGTGATGGAAGAGGGCAGCACCTTGCGGGGCATCGGGCGCGTCGATGAGGCGGGCCAGCAGCGGCAGCGGGTTCAGCGTGCTGCCATCAACGGCCACCAGCGCAGCTGCCTCGTCGTCGTCGAAGGCACCGGCGTACTGGCCGGCCAGCGCCTCCAGCAGCATGGGCGCCTGGCCCTCGTAGGCCTGCAGCTCGCGCACACCCAGCAGGGCCGCGGCGGCGTCGAACCAGCGGCCCATGCCGCTGCTGGGCGGGCAGCGCAGGCCTTGGGCCAGCATGCGCGCCACCGTGGCCGCGGCCGGGTGGTGGGCCCAGCGGCGCGCGATCTCGTCGCTGCGGCCCAGCGTGTGCAGCACGGCCGCGGCCAGCCGCCAGGGCTGGCGGGCGGCGATGTCTCCGCCGGGCAGGGCGATGGGGCGCAGATGGCCCAGGCGGGTGAAGCCGCCGCCATCGACACGCAGCAGCTCGCCGCCCCAGGCCGCGCCATCGCTGCCCAGGCCCACGCCGTCCAGGGCCAGGCCCAGCAGCGGGCCGGTGACGCCATGCTCGGCGGCGATGGCGGCGATGTGGGCGTGGTGGTGCTGCACCGCATGGGCTGGCAGGCCGTGCTCTCGCGCGTAGGCGGCGGCAAAGCGAGCGGCGTGGAAATCGGGATGCAGATCGTGGGCCACCGCTTGCGGGCGCACATCGAGCACGCGGCAGAGATGGGCCACGGCGTCTTCCAGCGCGGCGCAGCTGGCGGCGTTGTCGAGATCGCCGATGTGGGGCGAGAGAAAGGCCTCGTCGCCGCGCGTCAGGCAGACCGTGTTCTTGAGCCAGGCGCCGGTGGCCAGCACCGCGGGCCCGGCGCGCGGCAGGCGCAGGGGCCGCGGCGTCCAGCCGCGGGCGCGGCGTATGAACTGCGGCGCGCCCGCGGCGGTGAGGCGCAGCACGCTGTCGTCGCAGCGCGCAACGATGTCGCGGTCGTGCAGCAGCACGGCGTCGGCAATGCCCTGCAGGCGCAGCAGGGCGTCGTCGTTGGCGGTGACGATGGGCTCGCCGCCGGGGTTGGCGCTGGTCATCACCAGCAGCAGTTCCTGCGCCTCGTCTTGCCAGGCCCTGCCTGCGGGGCGGCCGGCGGCCTCGTGGAACAGCAGATGCTGGATGGGTGTGGAGGGCAGCATCAGGCCCAGTTGCGCCAGGCCGGGGGCCACGCCTGCGATCTGTTCGGCCGCACCCGGCTGCATAGGCAGCAGCACGACAGGCCGCTCGGGCGCGGCCAGCAGGGCCAGCGCCGTGGTGTCAGCCTGCACCCAGCGCGCGGCCGATGCGGTGTTGGCCGCCATCACCGCAAAGGGCTTCTCCTCGCGTGCCTTGCGCTGGCGCAGCGCGGCCACCGCGGCGGGCTGGCGGGCGTCGCAGGCCAGATGGAAGCCGCCCAGGCCCTTGATCGCGACGATGGCGCCGGCGCGCAGCAGCGCCAGCGTGGCGGTGATGGGGTCGCCGGGGATGGCGCGGCCTTGGGCATCGACCAGCCGCAGCGCCGGGCCGCAGGCCGGGCAGGCATTGGGCTCGGCGTGAAAGCGGCGGTGGCCGGGGTCGGCGTATTCGGCGGCGCACTGCGGGCACTGCACAAAGGCCGCCATGCTGGTCTGGGCGCGGTCGTAGGGCAGGGCGCGCGTGATGGTGTAGCGCGGGCCGCACTGGGTGCAGTTGATGAAGGCGTAGCGGTGGCGGCGGTCGGCGGGGTCGAAGAGTTCGGCCAGGCAGTCGTCGCAGGTCGCCATGTCGGGCGCGACGCCGGTCTTCACCACGCCGCCGCGGCTGGGCCGGATGGCGAAGCCGCCGCCGCTGTGCAGGGCGATGCAGGGACTGGTCTCGACCGCCTCGACGCGGGCGCGCGGCGGCGCCTCGCTGTGCAGGCGCTGCACGAAGCGCTTCAAGGTGTCGGCCGCGCCCTCGGCCTCGATGGCCACGCCCTCGGCATCGTTGAGCACCCAGCCGGCCAGGCTCATCTCCTGCGCCAGCCGGTAGACGAAGGGCCGGTAGCCCACGCCCTGCACCGCGCCGCGCACGCGGATGGCGCAGCGCTGCATGGGTTCAGGCGGTGGCCGTGGCCGCTGGTTGCGACGCCTGCTGTGCCGCCGCTGCGCCGCGCGCAATCCAGTCCAGCCAGGCGTCCATGCCCTCGTCGGTGGTGGCCGAGAGCTGCACGATCTGCAGCGCCGGGTTGACGCGCCGCGCATAGGCCATGCAGCGTTCGACGTCGAAGCGCAGGTGCGGCAGCAGGTCGGCCTTGTTGAGCAGCATCAGCGAGGCGGCGTGGAACATGTCGGGGTACTTGAGCGGCTTGTCCTCGCCCTCGGTGACCGACAACACCACCACCTTGTGCGCCTCGCCGAGGTCGAAGCCCGCCGGGCAGACGAGGTTGCCGACGTTCTCGATCATCAGCACCGAACCCGCCGCCGGCGCCAGGCGCTCCAGCGCGCTGGCCACCATCTCGGCGTCGAGGTGGCAGCCCTTGCCGGTGTTGATCTGCAGCGCCGGCGCGCCGGTGGCGCGGATGCGGTCGGCGTCGAAGCTGGTCTGCTGGTCACCCTCGATCACCGCGATGGACAGGCGCTCGCGCAGGCGTTCGATGGTGCGCACCAGCAGCGTGGTCTTGCCGGCGCCCGGGCTGCTGACGAGGTTGAGCGCGAAGATGCCACGCGCGCCCAGCCAGGCGCGGTTGCGGCGGGCCGTGAGGTCGTTCTTGGACAGGATGTCGCGCTCGATCTGCACCATGCGCGCCTGCGTCATCCCCGGCGCCGAGGCGCCGGCCGCGCCGGTGCCGTAGTGCAGGGCACCGTGGTCATGGACGTGCTCATGGGCGTGCTCATGGGCATGGCCGTGGCCATGGTCGCCATGCCCATGGCTGTGCGTCGTGCCATCGGCGTGGGTGTGGACGTGGGCGGGGGCCTCGCCCTCGATGCGGGTCTCGCCGCTGCCGCAGCCGCAGGTCATGCACATGGCCAACTCCTGTTCATTCGGTCTTCATTCGATCTCGATGTCCAGCACGCGCATGCGGTCGCCGCCGCTCACCTGCAGCTGCCAGCTCTCACAGCGCGGGCAGGGGTCGCCGCGCGCCGCGATTTCCACCGCCTGCGAGCAGGCCATGCACCAGGCCGTGCCGGGCGTGGCCACCATCTCCAGCCGCGCCGTCTCGGCCAGCGAGCCGCGCATCACCACATCGAAGGCGAAGCGCAGCGCCTCGGGCTCGACCTGGGCCAGCACACCGATCTCCAGCCTCACCAGCGCGACGCGCCGGGCACCATTGGCGCGTGCCGTCTCCTCGACGATTTCGCGCACGCTTTCAACCAGGGACATTTCATGCATGCGGGTTGATCTCGATGTGGCAGGCGACGCAGGGGTCCAGCGACGCCACCAGTTGCTGCACGCGATTCTGCAGCGCGGCGGCATCGCCCGCCGTGTACCCGGTCAAGGCCGCGGCCAGCGCGCCGGCCGGGTGGAAATTCCATTCGGTGGGCGCGACGATGCGGTAGGGCCGGGCCCGCCCGGCCTGCAGCCGCGCCAGGTGGATGAGCAGGCCGCGTGCGTTCTCCACCCAGCCCAGGCCGGTGCCTTCGGGCAGCGCCATCGCACCGACGGCCAGCGCCGGCCGCCCGGTGAGCAGCAGGGCCAGCTCGCGCAGGCGGGCGACGTGCCTCGCCAGCGCGCGTGACCTCGGCAGCAGCGCGGCCACCAGGGCGTCGTCACGGCGCCGCGCCAGTGCGCCGGTCTCGGCCGGCCGGCCCGCGTGCAGCGGGCGCTGGGCAAAGCTGGCGTCGGCAAGGGTCGCTGCGGCCAGCGCGGCCAGCATCTGCGGCGATGGCGGGCTGGGCAGCAGGGCGGTCTCGTCCGCGGCCAGCTCGCCAGCTTCGAGCGGCTGCGCCGCCAGCCGCGCGATCACGCGGGCCGTGGCCGTGGCACCCGCATCGGCCCAGAGCTGCAGCGCCACCGGCGTGTCGCGCGCCAGCCAATCGGTGGCCGCTTCGCCCCACACGGCCAGCGCCAGCGCCTCGGGCGGTGGCGCCGGGCCCAGCGTGCTGCGCGCGGCGGCGATGGCCGCGCCATCGGGTTGCTCGCCGTGCAGGCGGGGCCAGTCCAGCAGCACGCGGCGCGCCGTTTCGCCCAGGGTCTCGGCCGCCACGGCTTTGCGTGCGCGTTCGATCCCTGCCGCATCGGGCACGCTGCCGCTGGCGGCCTGAAGCGCCAGCGCGCAGGCCTGGCCCTGCGAGACGGCACAGATGGCGTAGAGGCGCGGTACGGCGGCGGCGATCTCTGCGGTGCTGCGGCCTTCGAGCAGGCGCGCGGCGACATCGGGCCGCGTCGAGGCGATCTGGCAGTGCGCGATGCGGCCGGCGGCGATGCGCAGGCTGATGCGCAGTTCGCCCTCAGGGCCCACGACTCGCCGTCGTGCCGAAAAGGAAGCCGCGCTTGCTGATGGCGGCGGGCGCGGCGGCCGTTGGCAAGGCGGTGGCAGGTGCCGCGATCGGGGCAGCGACAGGTGCTGTGCCCAGCTCGGGCGGCGCCTCGGCCTCGATGCGGCTGGCGGGGTCGAGCAGGGCCTCGAGCGCGGCCCGTGCGGTGTCCGCAGCGGTCTCGGCATCGGCAAACTCGAACATCGGCGAGAACAGCGAGCAGGCCAGGTAGTTGCCCAGTTCGGCATCCTGGTTGCCAAGGAACTCGAAGACGCCGGCCGGGAACACGACCAGGCGCGATTCGCGCTCGGCCAGCGGCTGCCACTGAGCCGCCAGGCGCGGCATCAGCACCAGGTTCATGAACCAGGGGGTGAGCAGCACGCCCAGCCAGTGCCCGCCCCAGGGGCGGAAACCCAGGGCCTGCACATCCAGCGCCGGGTTGAGCATGGGCAGGCCGGCCATGGGGCCGTGCCAGATGGCTTCGAAGCGCGTCTGCAGCGCGGCGGCGGGCGAAGCCAGGCCGTCCTGTGGCGCTGTCTCAGTCATCGAGCACCAGGAAGGCGGTCTTCTCGGCCGCGCAGTTGGGGCAGCTCCAGTGCGGCGGCAGCGTGGCAAAGGGCGTGCCGGGCGGGATCTGCCAGACCTCGTCGCCGGCGGCGGGGTCGTACACCGTCCAGCAGATCTTGCATTCCAGGCGCGGGCCCAGGCCGCCGGAGGCCGCTTGCTCGTCCATCGGGCTCAGGCCGAGGCGGCCGATTCGGCCATCCACTGCGCCAGCTCGGCCAGGCGCTCGTGGCTTTCGGCCAGGTCTTCGGGTGCGGCGAGCGCGACTTCAGGCAGGGCGACGACCTCGATGGTGTTGAGGATCAGCGTCTGCATGTTGTTGAAGTACTGCACGCGCCAGACGTGCCGCGCCGCGGTGCTGGCGATGCGGCAGTTGCCGAAGCCGCGCGAGAGGATGACGACGCCGCCGCCGGCCAGCAGCGCATCGAGGTGGGCGCTGTCCTCGCTCGACAGCGGCAGCAGCGTGAGGTTGACGATGTGGGGCGGGCTGGCCGGCGTGCAACGGTCCATCGCCTCCTGCAGCTCGTGGACCAATGCCGGCACGTTCATCGCGCCCGCCGGCAGCGGCAGCACACGCAGACGGGCATCGGCGCTCTGCTGCGCCAGGGCCGCCAGCAGCGGCGGGATCGGTGCGGCCAGCAGGTAGTCGTGCAGCAGTGCGCCGTCGGCGGCGAAGTGCTGCTCGCGCCAGACGCCGGAGAACACCGTCTCCTGGACGCGCACCTCGTGGCCGGCATCGACCAGGGCCGCGACCTCGCCTTCGCCCAGGGTCTCGTTGAGCACCTTGAGCGCCGGCGCCGCCAGGCCGGCCAGATCGAGCGCAGGCGCTTCGCCGCCGTGGTCCAGCCAGTGGCGGAAGTGGCCCAGGAAGACCTGCAGCACGTCGTGCGCGCCGGCAAGATCGCGCCCCGGGCCGGGCTCGGGCACGGCCGGCATCTCGAAGGTGCTCATCTCGCGCGGCATGGGCATGAACTCGACGCCGTCTTCGGGCGCCGGCATCAGGCTGCGGATGGGGATGGGGAAGGGTGTCATCGGCACATTCTCAGGCGCAGGCCGAAGGCCCGGCCGCACGCACGGGGACGCCTATGCCCGGGGCGCGCGTGGGTGTGGCAGCGAGCAGGCGGTCGAGTTCGGCTACATAGTCGTCCCAGTCGCGGATGCCGTCCACCGCGCCCAGGTACTGGCCGTCGCGCAGCATCACGAAGGCCGGCCAGCGCGCAAAGCCGTAGCGGCGCGCAAGCTCGCGCGCCGCTGCCGGTGGCAGCAGGCCGACGCGAAAGGCGCCGCGGCGTGCCGCATGGAGCTCGGGCACGATGACCGCCAGGTCCAGCGTTTCCTTGAAGCGCTCGGGCTCCTCGGTGAAGACCAGCATCGCGGCGCCAGGCCGGGCGGCCCAGGCCTCGCAGTCGGCGCCGTCAAGCACGGCAGCGCCGGTCAGCAGCACCAGGCGCTGCACCAGGGGGTGCAGGGCTTGATGGGCAGGGGAATGGGCGGGCTGGGTGCTCATGCGCTCTCGCTGGCCGGGCCGCGCAAATGCGGCGGCAGTTCGGGTACACGGCCGACGAGGTCGGCGAAGAAGGCGTCAACGTCGGCGTCACCGCGCTGCACCGCGGCCAGGGCAGCGCGGCCGGCGCGGGCCTGGGCCGCCTCGTCGGGCGTCATCACCAGGCGCGCTGTGCCCTGGAAGCCCAGCACCCAGGTGCCCGGCGGCTGGGCGCCGACCAGCATCATGTCCAGCCACTCGCCTTCACCATCGGCCTCGCACCAGGCCTGGGTCTCCAGGCAGGTCTGCACCTGCAGCGGCGTTCCCAGGCACATGGCTCAGGCTCCTCCGTGGACCTGGTTCAGGAAGCGGGCGTCGCCGACGCGGCAGGCCGCGTCGGCCCCGGGCCGGCCGCCTTCGTAATCGGCCAGGGCCAGCGGGCTGGCATTGAGCGCCTCTTCGGGCGGCCCGCTGCGCACCTGCGCGGCAAAGCCCCAGGCCGCCAGTTCGGCCAGCGCCAGCACCACGGCCTCTTGTACCCGCGCCCGCACCAGCGGGCTCAGGCTGCCGCCCAGGTCGTCCAGCACCGCGGGCTGCACGCCGATCAGCGTGATGCGGCGCGGAAAGCGATCACGCAGCCGCGCCAGCGACAGCAATTCCATGAAGCTGGCCTGGTGCAGGCTCATGGTGGTGTCGCTCCACTGCGGGATCTCGGCGTCGCGCAGCACGCGCAGCGTGCCGGGCGGCAGGCCGTAGTCGATGGCGTCGAAGACCAGCACATGGTCTGATTCGCACACCGGCTCCAGCAGGTACAGGCCCTGCGTGCCGCCGTCCATCAGCGTGGCCGATGGCGGCAGCTGCCAGCCGGCGTGCAGCGCCTCGACGGCGCGCACGCCGAAGCCTTCGTCGGCCCACAGCAGATTGCCGATGCCAAGGACCAGAACCTTGGATGCGCTCATTCGCGCGAGGTCCGCCAGCCGCTGATCATCGAGCTGATGATGGTCTCTTTGGAGAAGGAGTCTTCGCGCACCACCATGTACAGGTGTACCAGCACGAAGGTGATGAGGTACCACATGCACAGGTGGTGAAAGGTGTGCATGTTCTGGCTGTAGCCGAAGAGCGGCATCATCCACGAGGTAAAGAGCTTGAAGGTCAGGCTTTCCATGCCCTGGGCCTCGCCGTACATGGCGAATCCGCTCAGGATCATGAAGGCCGTGCCCAGCACGTAGAAGACGAAGGTGGCCGCCTGCGCCAGCGGGTTGTGGCCCTGGGCCACCGGGCCCTTGCCGCGGAAAGTGGCGTAGTAGTGCAGGGCGTCGAAGAGGCCGTGCCACCATTTGCCGTTCAGCGCCGCCAGCGGCACGACGAAGATCTCGCGCGCAAAGCGGTTGCCGATGAAGGCCCAGACGATGCGCATCGCGAACAGGATGGCGAAGACATAGGCCGCCGCAAAGTGGGTGAACCGGATGTAGCCGAACAGGAAGTGGTCGCTGGCCTCGCCGCCCACCGAGCCCGGCGGGCTGCCGATGAGGTAGCCGGTGACGCCCAGCACGACGAAGGCCAGCGCCATCACCCAGTGCCAGATGCGGACCGGCGCCTCCCAAACGTAGACCGGAAAGAGCTTGTCGTGGGGCGTGCTCATGGTCGTGGCCTTTCGAGCCTAGCGCACCGTGGCGCGGCCGATTTCCTGGCCTTCGGGCGACACCACATGGGTGGAGCAGGCCAGGCAGGGGTCGAAGCTGTGGATGGTGCGCAGGATCTCCAGCGGCTCGTCGGGCTTGGCCATCGGCGTGTTCATCAGGCTGGCCTCGTAGGCGCCGATCTGGTTCTTGGTGTCACGCGGGCCGGCATTCCAGGTCGTGGGCACCACGCACTGGTAGTTGTCGATCTTGGTGTCCTTGATCTTGATCCAGTGGCCTAAAGCCCCGCGCGGTGCCTCGCAATAGCCCGCGCCCTGCGCGGCGGCCGGCCAGGTCTTGGGCTCCCAGCTGTCGATGTTGGCGGTGGCGAAGTTGCCGCCCTTGAGGTTGGCGATCAGCTTGTCGAAGAAGTAGCGCATGCGGTGCGCCGACCACGAGGCCTCGAGCCCGCGCGCCGCCGTGCGGCCCAGGGTGGAGAAGAGCGCGGTGATGGGCACGTCCAGCTTTTTCAGCACCATGTCCACCGGGTCCTTGAACTCCGGCCGGCCCATCGCATAGCCGATGACGTAGCGCGCGAGCGGGCCCACTTCCATGGCATGGCCGCGCCAGCGCGGCGACTTGATCCACGAGTACTTGGCGCTCTCGTCCAGCGATTCGATATTGGTCTTGGTTCCTTTGGTGCCCTTGCCCAACTCGAAGTGGGGCTCGGTGACGCCGTCGAAGGGGTGCAGGCCCTTGGTCTCGTCGCCGTACTTGTACCAGCTGTGGTTGACGAACTCCTGCACCTGGGCCGGGTCCTTCAGGTCGACCGGCTGGATGTCCTTGAGGTTGCCGCCCACGATGGCGCCGCGCGGCATCAGCAGGCTCTTGTTGCTGTCGTCGTTGGCGATGTCGGGGAACTCGCCGTAGGCCAGCAGGTTCATGCTGGACAGGCCGCCGCCGATGGCGCCCCAGTCCTTGTAGAACGAGGCGATGGCCAGCAGGTC
Source organism: Rubrivivax sp. A210 (assembly GCF_904426505.1). Taxonomy (GTDB): domain Bacteria; phylum Pseudomonadota; class Gammaproteobacteria; order Burkholderiales; family Burkholderiaceae_C; genus Rubrivivax. The sequence continues at coordinate 111,272 of NZ_CAJGBN010000071.1, read as the reverse complement.
GGGCACGTAGACCTGGTCGATGAAGGCGATGGTGTCGTCGATGATCTTGGACACCATGTTCAGGCGTTCCATGTTGATCGCGCCCACGGCCCCGGTGGCCTCGAGGTTGATCGAACAGGGCACGCCGCCGACGAGCCAGTTCGGGTGCGGGTTCTTGCCGCCGAACACGGTCTGCACCTTGACGATCTGCTTCTGGAAGTCCAGCGCTTCCAGGTAGTGCGCCACCGCCATCAGGTTGGCCTCGGGCGGCAGCTTGTAGGCCGGGTGGCCCCAGTAGCCGTTGCGGAAGGGGCCCAGCTGGCCCGATTCGACAAACTTCTTGAGCCGGTTCTGCAGGTCGCGGAAATAGCCCGGCGACGACAGCGGCCAGCTGCTGATGGACTGCGCCAGCTCCGACGTGGCCTTGGGGTCGGCCTTGAGCGCGCTCACCACGTCGACCCAGTCGAGCGCGTGCAGGTGGTAGAAGTGCACCAGGTGGTCATGCGCGTACAGCGTCGCATGCATCAGGTTGCGGATGATGTTGGCGTTGTCGGGGATCTTGATCTTGAGCGCGTCTTCCACCGCGCGCACCGAGGTCAGCGCATGGGTGCCGGTGCAGACGCCGCAGATGCGCTCGACGAAAGCCCAGGCGTCGCGCGGGTCGCGGCCCTTGAGGATGACCTCCAGCCCGCGCCACATGGTGCCGGTGCTGACGGCATTGCGGATCACGTTCTTGTCGTCGAGGTTGACCTCGACGCGCAGATGGCCCTCGATGCGGGTGACCGGGTCGACGACGATGCGCCGGCCGCTGTTGTCGAGCTTGTAGCCCTGGGTCTCGATGACAGCCATGATCAGCCTTCTGCCTTTGTAGTTTCACCCTGGGCCTGGGTCTTGCCGCGGTCGGCGGCGCGCTTGATGGCGCTGACGGCGGCGTGCGCCACGATGGCCGCGCCGGTGACGCCGGCCACCGCCATGCCCACCTTGTCGGCATTGGCCTCGACGCCGAACTGGTTGATGCCGCTCAGGCGGTCATAGAACGAGCCCTTGTCCCAGAAGCCGTCTTCGCTGCAGCCTATGCAGCCGTGGCCGCTGGCGATGGGGAAGCTCACACCCTCGTTCCAGCGCGTGGTGCTGCAGGCGTTGTAGGTGGTGGGGCCCTTGCAGCCCATCTTGTAGAGGCAGTAGCCGGCCTTGGCGCCCTCGTCGTCCCACTGCTCGACGAACTGGCCGGCGTCGAAGTGCGGCCGGCGGTAGCACTTGTCGTGGATGCGCTGGCTGTAGAACATCTTGGGCCGGCCCTGGCGGTCGAGCTCGGGGATGCGGTCGAAGGTGGCGATGTAGGTCACCACCGCCGTCATCACTTCGGGGATGGGCGGGCAGCCGGGCACCTTGACGATGGGCTTGTCGGTGATCACTTTGTTGATGGGCACCGCCGTCGTCGGGTTGGGCTTGGCCGCCTGCACGCAGCCCCAGCTGGCGCACGAGCCCCAGGCGATCACGGCCTTGGCGTCCTTGGCGACGTGCTTGAGCTTCTCGACGAAGGGCTTGCCGCCCGGCATGCAGTACATGCCGTCCTCGCCCAGTGGCGGGTTGCCTTCCACTGCCAGGATGTAGTTGCCCTTGTATTCCTTCATCACCTGTTCCAGCGCCGCCTCGGCCTGGTGGCCGGCGGCGGCCATGATGGTGTCGTCGTAGTCGAGAGAGATCATCGACAGGATCACGTCCTTGGCCAACGGGTGCGAGCTGCGGATGAAGCTCTCGGTGCAGCAGGTGCATTCCAGCCCGTGCAGCCACAGCACGGGCGTGCGCGGCTTGGTCTCGAGCGCGTGGGCGATGCGCGGCGCGAAGGCCGGGGCCAGCCCCAATGACGCGGCCGTGAGGCTGCAGAACTTGAGGTAGCTGCGGCGGGTGATGCCCTGGCGGCGCATCACCTCGTAGAAGGTTTCGGTCATCCTGCCTCCTCGACTTCGGGTTGGGACAGACCGTCCTGCGGTCCCCGCGGCGGTCAATGCCGCGCAGTCTGAAGGGGCATTGCGCACGGAAGCTGATGCAGATCAAACCGGCGGGTGGTGGCGAGGCTGTATCAACTAAGGGTTTTCAGCTAAGCGCGTGCGGCAACCAGGTGGCCAGGCCGGGAAGCAGGCACAAGAGCACCAGCCGGGCGCAGTCGGCGACCGCAAATGGTGCAACACCGCTCACCACCGTGCCCATGCTCAGGCCCGTGACCCGCTGCACGACGAAGAGGTTCATGCCCACCGGCGGCACGATCATGCCGATCTCGCACACCGTCACCAGCATCACGCCGAACCAGATCGGGTCGAAGCCCAGGCCGGTGACCAGCGCATAGGCCGGTGCCACCGTGAGCAGGATCATCGAGATCTCGTCCATCAGCGCGCCCAGCACGATGTAGAACAGCATCAAGAGCGCGATCACGGCCCAGCGGTTGAGGCCCAGGGCGGCGACGCCGGCGATCAGGCCGTCGGTGAGCCGGGTCGATTCGATGAAGTAGTTGAAGAGGTTGGCGCCCATCAGCAGCGTGAAGATCATGCCGGTGGTCAGCGCGATTTCGGCCAGCGCGGCCCGCCATTCGGTGCGCGGCATGGTGCGGCCGGTCAGCGCCAGCGCCCCGACCACGCCCACCGCCGCGGCCTCGGTGGGCGAGAACCAGCCCAGCGTGATGCCGCCTATCACCAGGCCGAAAAGCAGCAGCACCGGCCACACGCGGCGCAGCGCGGCCAGGCGTTCGGCGCGGCTGTGGCGCGGGCCGGCGGGGCCGCTTTCGGGCCGCCGCCACACCGACCAGGCCACGGCCAGCATGTACAGGACCGTGCCCAGCAGCCCCGGCAGCACGCCGGCCAGGAAGAGCTGGCCTATCGATTGGCCCGTCAACACGCCATAGAGCGCGAAGAAGATCGAGGGCGGGATCATCACCCCGAGCGTGCCGCCGGCCACCACCGAGGCCGCGGCCAGGGTGTCGGCATAGCCGCGCGATCGCATCTCGGGCAGGGCGATGCGGCCCATGGTGGCGGCGGTGGCGATGCTCGAGCCGCAAATGGCGCCGAAGGCGGCGCAGGCGCCAATGGTGGCGTGGGCCAGGCCGCCGCGGTAGTGGCCCAGCAGCGAGGCCACCAGCGTGTAGAGCGCGCGACCGAGGCCGCCGCGCGCCGCCAGCACGCCCATCGCCACGAACAGCGGCACGACCGACAGTGCATACGGAAAGGCGGCATCGAAGGCGGCGCGGCCGAGCATGAAGCCGGCCGCGCCCCAGCCGTCGGCCAGCGTGATGGCGATCAGGCCCACCAGGCCCATCGCCACCGCCACCGGCACCTGCAGCAGGATCAGCAGCAGCACGAGGGCAAAGGCCAGCGCGCCCGCCCAGGGCCCGGCGGTCATGCCTTGGCGCCTGCGCGCAGCCCCTGGGCCAGCGCCACCGCGGCGCAGGCCAGCACCGCGAGCGCGCAGCCGGCCACCACTGGCGCCCAGTACCAGGTGAGCGGCGCGTTGAGCGTGCTCGAGCGGTCACCGTTGTGCAGGGCCTGCAGCGCCGCGCTGGCCGTGGTCCAGGTGGCCAGGGTCATGTAGGCCGCCGCGGCCAGCGCGGTGGCGCAGCGCAGCGCCGCATGGGCGCGCGGCGGCAGGCGGGTGGTGACGAAGTCGACCTCGATCTGCGCCTCGCGCGCAAAGGTGTAGGGAATGCACAAGAAGGCGGCGGCCATCACCAGCAGCTGGGTCAGGTCGACCATGCCGGCCAGGTTGAGCTGCAGCACGCGGCGCGTGGCGATGTCGCCGACATTGAGCAGCGCGCACAGCAGCAGCAGCGCGGCGCCGGCCAGGGCGGCGGCGCGCGTGAAGCCCTCGATGCGCGCGACCCAGCCGCGCGCCCGGCCCCGGCTCATCCTTGGCTCATTCCCGGCTCAACCCTTGGACAAGCGCGCGATCTCGCGCAGCATGGCGCCGTGGATTTCGCGCGCATTGGCCACACCTTCCTTCTGGAACTCGGCCAGCGCGCCATCGAGCAGCGGCGCGGCGGCGTTGCGCCACTCGGCCTGCAGCGCGGCATCGGGCAGCAACACCTGGCTGCCGCGCGCCCTGGCCGCGGCACGGCCGCCGTCGTCCCAGCTGTCCCACATGGGCTGCACGCGCTTGAGCAGGGCCTCGCCGGAGGCGGCCTCGATGGCGGCGCGCACATCGGCCGGCAGGGCGTCGAAACGGCGCTGGTTGATGCCAAACCAGAAGGCGGCGGTAAAGAAGCGGGCGTCGAGATGGTGGCGCACCACCTCGTCGAGGCGGAAGGAATGCACCGCGTCCCAGGTGGTGGCGGCGCCGTCGATGACGCCCTTGTCGAGGTTCTCGTAGAGCTGGGTCGGCGGCATGCCCACGGGGATGGCGCCCAGCGCGCTGAGCAGCAGCGAGACCGTGGGCGACGGCGTGCGGATGCGCAGCCCGCGCAGGTCGGCCGGGTGCTCCACCTTGCCGCGCGTGTGCAGGCCGCCGGCGTTGTGCGTCATCAGCAGCAGCGGCTTGAGGCCCTTGTAGTCGTCGCCCAGCAGGCGTGGGTAGAGGTTCCACAGCGTGCGCGAACCGGCCTCGGCGGTGGCGGCCATGAAGGGCAGCTCGATCAGCATGCTGCGAGCCATGCGCCCGCGCGGCAGGCCGCACAGGCCGTAGGCAACGTCGACGACGCCGTTCAGGCACTGGTCGAGCTGGTTCTGGGCCTGGCCCAGGGCCGAGTTGGCGGCCGAGATCTGCACCGTCACCGCGCCCTGGGTGCGGGTCTCGATGTCCTTGGCCCAGGGCAGCAGCAGGTCGCTCTGCAGCCGGTGCGTGGGGGCGACGAAATGGCTGACCTTGAGCGTGATGCGGCCCTGGGCGCGCAGCGCGGCGGGCAGGGCAAGGGCGGCGGCAGCCAGGCCCGTCAGCAGGCGGCGGCGCGAAGGCGCGGGGGTCGGTTGACTGGGCACAAGAGTCATCGGCGGGCTTTCATCGGGCACGGCTACACTTTTCCGCTGCGGATGGTACGGCGGGAGGCCGGGTGGAAATCAAGCGATCGGTGTTGCTGCCGTATTCCGTCGAGGACATGTTCGATCTCATCGAGAGGGCCGAGCACTATCCCCAGTTCCTGCCCTGGTGCGCCAGCGCCACCGTGCTGGAGCGCAGCGATGAGTGGGTGGCGGCGCGGCTGGAGTTCAGCTACCTGAAGATCCGCTTCGCCTTCCAGACGCGCAACCCCAAGCGCCGGCCCGAGTGGCTGCGGGTGTTGCTGGTGCAGGGCCCATTTCGCAACCTGCAGGGCGACTGGCGCTTCACGCCCATCGGCGGCGTCGGCTGCCGGGTCGATTTCGCGATGACCTTCGAAGTGGCCGACGGCCGCCTCGATGCGCTGGCCGGGCCGGCCGCCGGGCTGGTGGCCAAGCAGATGGTCGACGCCTTCGTCAAGCGCGCCGCCGCCACCTTGAAGGAATTTGCCCCAGCGCAAATCGCGCCCCCCGCGCCAGCGCAAACTGTGGTCGCGGCAGCCCCCGCCGCGGCACCCGAGCCTCCTCCCCAGGCCGTTGCCGCCGCGCCGGAGCCCGTGCCTGTGCGTGCCGGGCCCATGGCCGCCGTACCGACCGAGGTTCCCTTGAGCGCTTCCTCTTCCACGCTGCCTACCCCGCTGATCGACGACGTCATCGCCTCGCCGCTGGCGCGCTTTCTCACCCCCGCCCAGGCCGCCGTGCTGGCCGGCGTGGTCACCAGCCACACCCATGCCGCCCACGACGTGCTGGCGCGCGAAGGCGCGGCCGACAACCACCTCTATGTCGTCGCCGAGGGCGCGCTCGGCGTCATCAAGCACCTGGGCACGCCCGACGAAACCACGCTCACCACGCTGGCCAAGGGCGGCTTCGCCCACGAGCTGGGCTTCCTCGACGGCGCCGTGCGCTATGCCTCGCTGGTGGCCACCAGCGCCGCACGGGTGCTGGTGCTGGAGCGCGAGGCGCTCGAAAGCCTGATCGAGAGCCATCCGCGCCTGGTCTACGACGTGATGCGCGCCATCGCCGCCAATGTGCACGTGACGCAGACGCGACTGTCCATCCAGGCCGCCGAGCTGACCAACTACATCGTCAAGCAGCACGGTCGCTACTAGAGCCGGCCCAGGCCGGCCGGCACCCAGGCCGGCATTTCGAGCCGGCACTGCGCCAGCAGCGCCGCGTCGGCGAACACCGCCGCCGGCGCGCCGTCGGCTCGCACGCGGCCCTCGCTGAGCACCACCACGCGGCGGCAGACCTCGAGCGCGAGGGCCAGGTCATGCGTGGCCAGCACCAGGGTCTGGGGCAGGCCCTTGAGCAATTCGATCAGGCGCCGCCGCGCCGCGGGGTCGAGGTCGGACGAGGGCTCGTCCAGCACCAGCACCTCGGGCGCCATCGCCAGCACGCCGGCGATGGCCACGGCCCGCTTCTCGCCGCCCGAGAGCCGCCAGGGTGCGCGCGCCGAAAGGTGGGCCGCAGCTACGCGCTCAAGCGCCGCCTGTACGCGCGCCGCCACCGTGGCCGCGTCCAGGCCCAGATTGCTGGGCCCGAAGGCCACGTCTTCGGCCACCGTGGGCATGAAGAGCTGGTCGTCGGCCTGCTGGAAGACATAGCCGACGCGGCGGCGGATCTCGCGCAGCGTGGCCGGCGCCACCGCCATGCCGGCGATCAGCACCTGGCCTTCGGCGGCAGTGAGCAGGCCGTTCAGATGGGCCAGCAGGGTGGACTTGCCGGCGCCATTGGCGCCCACCAGGGCCACGGTCTCGCCGGCTTCAATGCGCAGATCGACGCCGCGCAGCGCCGCCGTGCCATCGGGGTAGACGTGGGCCAGGTCGCGCAGCTCGACCGCTGCCGGGGTCGCCATCAAGCCACCATCATCCCGCCAGCCACCGTGCGGCAACGATGGCCGCGGCCCAGCCGGCGACATGGAGGCTGTCGCCCGCGCGCCAGCGACTGCCGTGGGCCAGGTGCAGACGGCCGTCGTAGCCGCGCGCCAGCATGGCCTGATGGATGCGGCCGGCGCGCGCCAGCGTGCGCAGCAGCCACTGGCCAGCCATGGGCGCCCAGACGCGCAGCGGCGGGCGCCGTGCGGCACCGGCGCGCAGCTGCCAGGCCGTGTGCATGCGCGCGCCCTCGTCCAGCATCACGAAGGCATAGCGGTGCAGCAGCAGCAGTTGCGCTGTCAGCAGCTCGGGCATGCCCAGGCGCGTGAGTGCGGCACACAGTGGGCGCAGGCCGGTGGCGGCCACCAGGGTCAGCGCCGTTGTCACGGATAGCACGCCGCGCAGCAGGGTGGCCGCCAGCACCAGCCAGCCGTGGGCGATCTGGGCGCCGCCGGGCAGGCGGGCCGGCGCGCGGTCCAGCCAGGGTGACGCGCCCACGGCCAGCAGCAGCAGCGGCAGGGCCAGCAGCAGCGCGCGGCCCAGCAGGGCGAAAGGCAGGCCACAGCGAATCACCATCCAGGCCGGATAGGCGGCCAGCAGCAGCAGCGGTGCCACGCGGTCACGGCCGCAAGAGAGCACGGCCAGCAGGAAGAGCGCCGTCACCAGCAGGTGGGCGCGCGCATCTTGTTGGGGGCCGCGGTGCGTGGCCAGGCCGTCAAGGGCGCGCAGCTGCTCCAGCGCCGCGGCATGCGGCCTCATGGGGCCGTGGCGGGGCTCGGTGCCGGCGCCGCCGTGGCCGCGCCGGCGCGCGCCAGCGACCACTCCAGCCCGTCAGGCAGCGGCGAGGCAAACCACGACAGCACGCCGCCCGCCACCAGTGCCGCCAGTGCTGCGCGCCGCATCAGCGGCCGGCGCCACTCGGCGCCGGGGTCCGTGCGGCGCAGCAACTCGGGTGCGTTGGCGCGCAGAAACGCCAGCAGCGCCGCCGTCGCCAGGCCCTCGGCAATGCCGATGGCCAGATGGATGGGTTGCATCAGCCAGGCAAAGGTCTGCCACGGCAGCCCGGCCACGCCCGACAGCGCCGTCTCGGCCACCACGCCGGCCGCGCCCAGTTGCAGGCCCACGACGGCCGCCACCAGCGCGGCAATGCCAGCGCGTCGCGCGGAAGGCGCGGCGCCAGCCAGCGGCCGATACAACAGCGGGTAGGCCAGCAGGCAGGGCAGCACACCCAGGTTGAAAAGGTTGGCGCCCCAGGCCAGCAGGCCGCCGTCGGCGAAGATGAGCGCCTGTATGCCCAGCACCGAGGCCATCACCACCAGGGCAGCGGCCGGGCCGACCAGGATGGCCAGCAGCAGCCCGCCACCCAGATGGCCGCTGGAGCCGGTGGCCGGGATCGCGAAGTTCAGCATCTGCAGCGCCAGGATGAAGGCGCCCAGCACGCCCATCAGCGGCACCAGGCCCTCGTCGGCCTGCGTCTTGAGCCGGCCCTCGTCGGCCTGCGCTTTCAGGCGGCGCGTGGCCCAGGCCAGGGCGGCGGCGCTGGCCGCCCACATCGTGCAGCCCACCGCGGGTGACAGCAAGGCGTCGGCCATGTGCATGCAGGGCACTCCGGCGGTGGTGGCCGCTGCGGCTTCAGAAGGTGTGAAGGAACCGTCGCGAGCGGCCCGAGCTTGGCTCGAGCACCGCAGCCGTACACCCGCACTTTGATGCGCGCAGGGCCGAGATCGGGTCGCGCAGCAGGTTCATTCGCGCCTTCTCAGGACAGGAGGATGGCGACGCAAAGCACCAGCGACAGCATGACCTGGAAGGTGGCCGTGCGCGCCAGCAGCGGATTGAAGGCCGGGCCCGGCGTGGCGCGCCAGAACTGGCGCACCAGGCCCAGGGCCATGGGCAGCGTGATGAGCGGGATCAAGAGCGCCCAGCCGAAGCGCGCCTGCTCGGCCAGCACGCCCAGCAGCGCATAGGGCAGCAGCATCAGCAGCGCGTACTCCCAGCGGCTGAAGGCCCGCCCCATGCACACCGCGAGCGTGATCTTGCCGACCTGACGGTCGGGGTCGAGGTCGCGGTAGTTGTTGACCACCAGCACCGCCGACGCCGGCAGGCCGACGATGGCCGCCGCCGCCCACACCGCCGGGCTCAGCGTCAGGGTCTGCAGGTAGTAGCTGCCGCAGACGGCGACGAAGCCGAAGAAGAGCAGCACCACGGCGTCGCCGAAGGGCGTGTAGGAAATGGGCCGCGGCCCGCCGGAATAGGCCATGGCCGCCAGCGCCGAGAGCACGCCCAGCAAGAGGATGGCCCAGCCGCCGTGCCAGGCCAGGGCCAGGCCGGCCAGCGTTGCCAGGACGAAGCAGGCGCGCGAAGCGGTGCGCACCTGGGCCGTGCTGAGCAGGCCCAACTGGGTGGCGCGCGGCAGGCCCAGGCGGCCGGCGCGGTCGGTACCGCGCTCGAAATCGCTCACGTCGTTGTCGAGGTTGGTGCCGGTCTGCAGCAGCAGCGCGCCCAGCATGGCCAGCAGCATCACCGCCCAGTCGATGCGGCCGGTCTCGACCCAGGCCAGCGAACAGCCCACCAGCACCGGATTGATGCTGATCGACAAGGTATGCGGGCGCGCGGCAATGACCCAGGCCCGCCAGGCCGAAAGCCGGCGGTCACCCGCAATGGCAGCGCGTTCCTCGATCTGCATCCATCCACCTCCTGCACCCGGGCGCCGCCCCAAAGGGCTTGCGTGGTGCGTCTGGCGCGGAGTCTAACCAGCGCCGGCTGAAGTGAGGCCCCCGCTCCCGGCGGGTGGGCGGGGCCTGTGGGGCTTGCTTGACCTGGATCAGACGGGCCCGGCCCGCCGCTTCCTAGAGTGAGCCCCGACCGACGCGTGGCGCACCCCTGCTGTGCATGCCTGTGCCAGGCCGGACGGAAAGGATGCGATGAGCCCCGTCGGAATCACGCTGCTGATGCTGCTGGGCTTTGCCGGCTTTGGCTGGCTGGCCTGGCGCAAGCTGCGCATCGTCATCGCCCTGGCCCCCGATGTGCGCTGGGCCGACGCCGGCGAGCGCGCACTCAGCGTGCTCGTCAACGGCCTGCTGCAGCAGCGCATGCTGAGGCGCGAATGGCGGCCGGGGCTGATGCACGCGGTGATCTTCCTCGGCTTCTGCTCGCTGCTGCTGCGCAAGCTGCAGCTCATCGCCATCGGCTATTTCGAGCCGGCGTCGTTTCCCGATGCCTTTGGCGGGCCCTTCGCGGCCTTCAAGGACGGTGTCGAGCTGGCCGTCACCGCCGCCGTGCTCTACGCCTTCTGGCGCCGCTTCGTGCTGCGCCCGCCGCGGCTGGAGCCCAACCGCGAGGCCATCCTGGTGCTGGGCCTGATCCTCACCATCATGGTCACCGACTTCGCCTTCGATGCCTTCCGCTTCGCCCGCCTCTCGCCGCTGCACGCCTCGGTGGCGCACGAGCAGGGCTTTGCCTTCATCGGCGGCGCGCTGGCCCAGGCTGCGGCGGGCTTGAGTGCGCCGGCCCAGGCCGTGGGCTACCACCTGTCGTACTGGTTGCAGATGGCGGTGGTGTTCGCCTTCCTGGTGCTGCTGCCGGCAGGCGAGCACTTCCACATCGTCACCGCGCTGCCGGTGCTCTTCTTCCGCCGCGGCCGGCCGGCCCACCGCGTGCCCTCGGTCGACATAGCCAAGCTGATGGAGGCCACCGACGAAGCCGACATGAAGGCGGGCGTGCGCACCGTGCGCGACCTGACGTGGAAGGAAGGCCTGGACGCCTTCACCTGCACCGAATGCGGCCGCTGCAAGGACGCCTGCCCCACCCATCTGACCGGCAAGCCGCTGTCGCTGAAGAAGGTACACGACAGCGTCAAGCACCACCTGCTGGAGCAGGGCGAACTGATCGTCGCCGGCGACCCCGAATCCAAGCTGCCGGCCCTGGTGGGCCCGGTGATCGGCGAAGAGACGTTGTGGGCCTGCACCAGCTGCGGTTATTGCGAGGCCGCCTGCCCCATCGAGCTGGAGCACCTGGACAAGTTCTTCCGCATGCGCCAGCACCAGGTGATGATCGTCGGCGAGTTTCCGCACGAGCTGAAGAAGGTCTTCGAGGCCTGGGAATCGCAGGGCAATGCCTGGGGCCTGGCGTCCGATCAGCGCGGCGACTGGGCGCGCGAGCTGGGTGTGCCCGTGGTGCGCAGCGCGGCCGACATGGAGGGGCTGGAGCTGCTGTTCTACGTGGGCTCGGCGATGTCCTACGACCCGCGCGGCCAAAAGATTGCGCGCGCCTTTGTCAGCGTGCTCCAGCATGCCGGCGTGCGCTTCGGCATCCTGGGTGCGCGCGAAGGCTCCACCGGCGAATGCGCGCGCCGTGTCGGCAACGAGATGCTGTTCCAGCAGCTCGCCACCGGCCTGGTGGCGACGCTCACCGAGATGGGCGTGAAGCGCATCGTCACCTGCGACCCCCATGCGCTGAACAGCCTGCGCAACGAATACCCCGAGTTTGGCGGCCACTACGAGGTGGTACACCACACGGCGCTGATTGCCGAACTGATGCGCCAGGGCCGAGTGAAGCTGCAGCCCAGCCCCCAGCGCGTGGTCTTCCACGACCCCTGCTACCTGGGACGCCACAACGGCGAGTTCGACGCGCCGCGTGAAGTGCTGGCGCGCCTGGCGGGCGGTACGCCGCCGCTGGAGTTTGTGTTGGCGCGCGAAAAGTCCATGTGCTGCGGTGCCGGCGGCGGCCGCATGTGGATGGAAGAGACGACAGGCACGCGCATCAACGTCGCCCGCGCCGAGCAGGCCCTGGCCCAGGCCCCCGAGGTGGTGGCCACGGCCTGCCCCTATTGCGCCGTGATGATGGGCGACGGCCTGGCCGCCGCGCGGCCCGACGTGGCGCCGCCCACGCGCGACATCGCCGAGCTGGTGGCCGAGGCGCTGACGCAGCCGGCTTGATCTGGAACAAGGCCGGCGCAGAAGTGGCCTTGTTCATGCATCTTTGCGGTGCCAGCATGGTCTTCTCATCCTTCACGGATCACGAGGAGAGGACCATGTCCTTGGCCAGGTTCCTGCAGTTTCCCCTTGCCGCGCTCTGCGCGCTGCTGCTCACGCTGGCCTGGGGCGATGCCCAGGCCCAGGGCAAGCCCAAGACGCCGGGCTATGACGTGGCCGACTGCTACGACTGCCACAAGGAGGTCAAGGAGTTCCACGCAGCCGGCCAGCACAAGACTGTGGCCTGCCACAGCTGCCACGAGGGCCTGGCGGCGCACGGCGCCAAGGGCAAGGGCCGGCCGGTCACCAAGACCGACTCGGGCACCTGCGGCAGCTGCCACCAGAACCAGTACCGCACGCTTTACGCGATGAACTTCGAGAAGACGGCGCAGAAGGAGAAGGTGCTGGCCACCGGGCCCTCGCCCGACCCGGCCTTCGACAAGCTGATGATGCCGCACGGCTTCACGCGAGAGCATAACGAGCCCCGATCGCACGCCTTCATGCTCTACGACCAGTTGGTGGTCGACCGCGCCTTCGGCGGCCGCTTCGTCAACAAGCAGGGCCGCGAAGGCCTGGCACGCGCCGGTGGCGACTTCAAGATCTGGGACGTGCTGGTCGACCAGTACCCGGGCGAGCCGCACAAGGTCTTCAAGCCGGGCACGGCGGCGGCGGCCAACCCGGTGTGCATGTCGTGCAAGACGGCCGACCACATCCTCGACTGGGCCTACCTGGGCGATGCCGAGCCCAAGGCCAAGTGGAGCCGGCTGTCCAAGGTGAACGAGTTCATCAAGGACGTGAACCACTCGATGAACTGCATCTTCTGCCACGACCCGCACAACGCGAAGCCGCGCATCATCCGCGACGGCCTCATCCAGGCGCTCACGCGGCCCGAGAAGGACACGCTCTGGCACGCCGACCCCAAGGGCGCCAAGATCGACGTGCGCGACTTTGGCGAGCGCGGCTACACGCGCAAGATCGCCATGCTCAGCCGCTACGACACCAAGCTGCAATGCGGCCAGTGCCATGTGGAATACAACTGCAACCCCGGCACCGACCCGGTCACCGGCAAGCCCATCGGCATGGACGACCCGCGCACCAATCACTTCCCCTTCAAGGACGTGAACGGCATCGCCAAGCACTACACCGACCTGCGCTTCCGCGACTTCAAGCACGGCATCACCGGCGCCGGCCTCTGGAAGGCCCAGCACCCCGACACCGAGACCTACTACAACAGCCGCCACGACAAGGAAGGCGTCGAGTGCAGCGGCTGCCACATGCCCAAGATGAAGGATGCCAAGACCGGCAAGACCTACACCTCGCACTGGCAGACCAGCCCCAAGAACTATGTCAAGGAAGCCTGCCTGGGCTGCCACAAGGTGTGGACCGAGAAGCAGGCCATCTACACCATCGATTCGATGAAGAACAAGTACCAGGGCAAGCTGCGCAAGGCCGAGTTCTGGCTCACCCGCTTCGTCGACAAGTTCGAGGAGGCGCAGAACCTGGGTGTCGACAAGGCCGTTCTCGACGATGCGCGCGGCCGCCACTACGAGGCCCATGTGCACTGGGAGTACTGGACCGCTTCCAACGGCAGCCACTTCCACAACCCCGACCTCGCGATGGAGTCCATCAACAAGGGCATGGTCATCTCGCAGGGCGGCATCAAGCTGCTCGACGAGGCGATGGCGGCCAGGCGCGGGCTCGGCAGGCCGGTGGCCGCGGCCACGCCGGCATCGGCCCCGGCGGCACGCTGAGGCGCCGTGATGGCAGCGGCCCGCATGGCGATGCAGGCTGAGGGTCGGCGCTGGCGCCTGCCGCGGCGCTGGGGGCTGCCCGCGCTGGCCGGTGCGCTGGCGCTGGCCGCCTGGTTGGGCTGGCGCGCCCTGGCCCCGGCCGCCGAGGCCGAGCTGCCGCCGCTGGCGGCCGATTCAGCCGCCGATACCCGCTACGAAGCGCTGGCGCAGCAGATCGCGCGCTATCCCCGTGACGCCCGCGCCCGCGTGCTGAAGGCGCGCATGGACCTGCGCGCCGAGCGCTTCGATCTCGCCGTGGCCGGCTACCGCCAGGCGCTGGAGATGGCGCCCAAGGTGGCACGCGATGCCGGCGTCTGGGTCGAACTGGCCGAGGCCCTGGGCCTGGCCCAGGGTGGCCGCCTGGCCGGCGAGCCGACGGCGCTGATCGCCCGCGCTCTGGGTCTGGACGCCGACCATCCGCAGGCGCTGGACCTGGCCGGCAGCGCCGCCTGGGAGGCGGGCGACTTCGCCGGTGCGGCGACGCACTGGCGGCGCCTGCGGGCCCGGCTTGCGCCCGGCGATACTCGACACACCGAACTCTCAGCCGCCATCGTGCGCGCCGAGCAACGCGCCCGGCTGGCCCTGCCGCCGCCCCGCTGAGCGCCGCGCCGGCCGTGATGGCCCACCCTCGACGCCATCCCGCCCATGACCGCAGCCGCCACCCCCGATCTGCTCGACGCCCTCGTCGTCGGCGCCGGCATTTCCGGCCTGTCTACCGCCCAGGGCCTGCGCCGCGCCGGCCTGCGCGTGCAGGTGCTCGAGGCCGAGCCGCGCGCCGGCGGCGTCATCACCAGCGTTGCAAGGGGGGGCGCGCTCTACGAGCGCGGGCCCAACAGCGCGCTCGACACCACGCCGCTGATCGGCGAGATGGTCGAGGCCCTGGGCCTGCAGGGGCAGATGCGCTTTGCCAGCGAGGCGGCGGCCAAGCGCTATGTGGTGCGCGGCGGCGCCCTGCATGCGCTGCCGATGTCGCCGGGCGCCTTTTTGCGCACGCCGCTGTTCTCGGCCGGCGCCAAGCTGGGGCTGCTGCGCGAGCCCTTCGTTGCGCGCGGCGATCCGGCACGCGAGGAAACCATCGCCGCCTTCGTGCGCCGCCGCCTCGGGCCGGAGTTCCTGGACTACGCCATCGACCCCTTCGTTGCCGGCATCTATGCCGGTGACCCAGAGCAGATCTCGGTGCAGGCGGCCTTCCCCAAGCTGCAGGCGCTGGAGCAGCGCTGGGGCAGCCTGATCCGCGGCCAGATCCTCGGCGGCGCCGAGCGGCGGCGGGCCAAGGAGACGGCCAAGAACACCGCCAAGAGCTTTTCCTTCGCCGGCGGCATGCAGGTGCTGACCGACGCCCTGGCCGCCACCGTGGGCCCGCTGGCGCTGGAGACCCGGGTCACGCGCATCGCGCGGGGCGGCGACGGCGTCTTCACGGTCGACGCCCAGCGCGCCGGCGAGGCGCTGCGCTGGCGCACCCGCGCCCTGGTGCTGGCCACGCCCGCCGATGTCACGGCCACGCTGCTGCGCGAGCACGCGGCCGACGCCGCGGCTGCCTTGCAGGAGATCGCCTATGCGCCGGTGGCCACGGTCGCCAGCGTCTATGCGCGTGCGGATGTGGCGCATCCGCTCGATGGCTTCGGCTGCCTGGTGCCGCGCCGCGAGGGCCGCCGCGTGCTGGGCGTGCTGTTTTCCAGCAGCATGTTCGAGGGCCGCGCGGCGGCCGGCGAGGTGCTGCTCACCAGTTTCATCGGCGGACGGCGCCAGCCCGAGTTGCCGGCGCTGGACGAGGCCGCCATTGCGGACATCGCCTGGGTCGAGCACCAGGCCCTGCTGGGCGCCGGCGCCGCGCCGCGCTGGCAGGTGGTGACGCGTTGGCCGCGCGCCATCCCGCAGTACACGCTGGGCCATCTGGGCCGGGTTGCGCGCGCCACCGCGGCGGCGCAGGCGCTGCCCGGCCTGTTTTTCGTCGCCAACTGGAAGGGCGGGGTTGCGGTGGGAGACTGCATCCGCAACGGCCAGGAGGGCGCGCGGGCGGTGGCTGAATGGCTGGGCGGCACAGCCCGCTAGAGCACGCAAGAGTCCCGCAATAGCCCGCTGGTGCCGGTTGGAGCCCGCCAGGGCCGTCTCGAGGCCGATGCTTGCCTGCGACAAGCCGTCATGGCCGCGCAGGCAGGGGCGGCTATCATGCCCGCGCGCTCCCGCAGCGCCCAGGAACCGACCCGCCCATGGACAGATCCGTCTTTCGCCCGATCCACACCAACGCCTGCGAGGTCGAGTGCTCGAGCTGCAATCTGCGCGAGATCTGCCTGCCGGTGGGGCTGACGCGGCTGGAGATGGAATACATCGATTCCCGCCTCGTCGCCACCCGCCGCAAGGTGGCGCGCGGCGCCCCGCTCTACCAGGCGGGTGACCGCTTCGAATCGCTCTACGCGGTGTGGACCGGCTTCTTCAAGACCGCCGTCAACTCGCAGGACGGCCGCAGCCAGGTCACCGGCTTCCAGCTCGGCGGTGAACTGCTGGGCCTGGACGGCATCGGCTCGCGCCGCCACGAGGTCGACGCCACGGCGCTGGAAGATTCCCAGGTCTGCGTCATCCCCTTCGAGGCGCTGGAGTTGCTGTCCGCCGAGGTCGCCTCGCTGCAGCTGCAGCTGCACCGCATCATGAGCCGCGAGATCGTGCGCAACCAGGGCGTCATGTTGCTGCTGGGCAGCATGTATGCCGAGGAGCGCCTGGCCGCCTTTCTGCTCAATCTGACCAACCGCCTGCAGGCGCGCGGCTTCTCGGCCAGCTCGGTGCTGCTGCGCATGACGCGTGAAGAGATCGGCAGCTTTCTCGGCCTGACGCTGGAAACCGTGAGCCGCACCTTCTCGAAGTTCCAGGCCGACGGCCTGCTCTTCGTGCGCAACCGCCAGATCCGCATCACCGATCCGGTGGGCCTGCAGCAGGTGCTGAACGGCGCCGCTCACTAAACAAGACCCCCCCGAAGCGCCTTCGGCGCCTCCCCCCAGGGGGCAACGCCAGCGGCCCGGCAGAGCCGGTTCCGCGGCGTTTGCTTGATGGGGCCGCGCAGCGCGGCGAAAGTCTCAGGGGTTCTGGCCTTGCCGGCCGATGTTTGACCGGAGTCAATTCGGCCCCATGCTGCGGCGCGGCATCCGGGCGCACACTGTGGGCAACGAAGGCTTTGCCGCCCACCGCCGTGCATTCCACCCTCACCGCTCCTGACGCAGCCGTCTGCGACGCCGTCCTTGCCGGCCACGGCCGCGACCCTCATGCGCTGGTGCAGATCCTGCGCGAACTGCAGGCCGCCGTCGGCTGGCTGCCGCGGCCGGCGCTGGGCCGCGTGGCCCAGGCCCTGGGGCTGACGCTGGCCCAGGTGGAGGGGGTGGCCGGCTTCTACCGCTTTCTGCACCTGGCGCCGGTGGGGCGCTTTCGCGTGCTTTTCAGCGACAACGTCACCGACCGCATGGGCGGCAGCGAGGCGCTGATGGCCGATCTCTGCCGCCGCCTGGGCGTGGCGCCCGGCCACGTCTCGCGCGACGGCCTCGTCAGCGTGGACCGCACCTCATGCACCGGCCTGTGCGACCAGGGCCCGGCGCTGCTGATCAACCACCAGCAGGTCGTAACCCGGCTGGATGCGCGCCGTGTCGCGCTGATGGCCGACTTGATACGCGGGGGCACGCCGGTCGAGCAATGGCCGGCGGCCTGGTTCGAGGTACACGACCACATCCAGCGCGCCGACGTGCTGCTGGGCGAGCCGCCCGCGCCGGGCAGTGCGCTGGCGGCAGCCCTGGCGCGCGGCGCTGACGCGACGCTGGCCGAGGTCAAGCGCGCCAGCCTGCGCGGCCGCGGTGGCGCCGGCTTTGCCACCGGCACCAAGTGGGAGCTGTGCCGGCGCGCGCCCGGCGCCGAACGCGTGGTGGTCTGCAACGCCGACGAGGGCGAGCCCGGCACCTTCAAGGACCGCGTGCTGCTCACGCGCCAGGCCGACACCGTGTTCGAGGGCATGACCATCGCCGCCCTGGCCATAGGCGCGCGCCGCGGCCTCGTCTACCTGCGCGGCGAATACCGTTACCTGCTGCCGGCGCTGCAGGAGGTGCTGGCGCGCCGCCGCGCCGCCGGCCTGCTGGGCACGGCCATCCAGGGCCGCGCCGGCTTCGATTTCGACATCGCCATCCATCTCGGCGCCGGCGCCTATGTCTGCGGCGAGGAAAGCGCGCTCATCGAATCGCTGGAAGGCCACCGCGGCACGCCGCGCATACGCCCGCCCTTCCCGGTGGAGGCCGGCTACCTCGGCCTGCCGACGGTGGTGAACAACGTCGAGACCTTTTGCGCGGCGGCCCACATCGCCCTGCACGGTGGCGCCTGGTGGGCCGGCATCGGCACGCCCAAGTCCACCGGCACCAAGATCCATTCGGTCTCGGGTGACTGCGAACGGCCCGGCCTCTACGAATACCCCTTCGGCACCCGCATCGGCCGCATCCTCGAGGACTGCGGCGCCCATGACACCCAGGCGGTGCAGGTGGGCGGACCCTCGGGCGTGTGCCTCTCGGCCTTCGAGTTCGGCCGCCGCATCGCCTTCGAGGACGTGCCCACGGCCGGCGCCTTCATGGTCTTCGACCGCAGCCGCGACATGTTCGAGGTGGCGCGCGCCTTCGCCCACTTCTTCGCCCACGAGAGCTGCGGCTTCTGCACCCCCTGCCGCGTCGGCACGGCGCTGGTGGTCAAGCGCATGGACAAGTTGGCCGCCGGCCAGGGCTCGCGCCACGACATCGACGTGCTGTTCGAACTCGACAAGCTCATGCATACAGCCACCCACTGCGGCCTGGGCGCCGCCGCCTGCAACCCGCTGCGCGACACCATCCTGAAGTTCCGCCCCGCTTACGAGAAGCACCTGAAGTCGCTCTACTTCGAGCCCGGCTTCGACCTCGACGACGAGCTGTCCATCGCGCGCCGCATGACCGGCCGCGACGATGCCGGCGCCTATCTGGAGGACGCCAAGTGAGCGCCGGCCGCTACGAGCAGGACGGCAGCCGCAGCTTCACGCTGGACGGCGAAGACCTGCACTTCCACCCCGGCGACAGCGTGCTGCAGGCGGCCACGCGCGCCGGCCGCTACATCCCCCACCTGTGCTGGCACCCCGATTTCCAGGCCCACGGCTCCTGCCGCATCTGCACCGTCAAGGTCAATGGCCGCGCCGCCGCCGCCTGCACCGTGCAGGCCGCCGCCGGGCTGGATGTGGAAAGCAATACCGAGGAGCTGAACGCCCACCGCAAGACGCTGCTGCAGATGCTCTTCGTCGAGGGCAACCATTTCTGCCCCAGCTGCGAGAAGAGCGGCCACTGCCTGCTCCAGGCCACGGCCTACGAGATGGGCATGGAAGGGCCGCACTTCGAGGAGTTCTATCCTGATCGCCCGGTCGACGCCAGCCACCCGGACATCCTGCTCGACTTCAACCGCTGCATCCTGTGCGAGCTGTGCGTGCGCGCCAGCCGCGACGTGGACGGCAAGAACGTGTTCGCCATAGGCGGCCACGGCATGGGCACGCGGCTGCTCGTCAACAGCGCCAGCGGCCGCCTGGGCGACACCGACATGAACCTCGCTGACCGCGCCGCCCAGGTGTGCCCGGTGGGCGTGATCCTGCCCAAGCGGCGCGGCTTCGTCGTCCCCATCGGCGAGCGCCGCTACGACGCAAGGCCGGTTTCGGCCCAGGTCGAAGGCGAGGACCAGCCATGAACCCGGTGCTGCCCCACGGCCCGCGCAAGCTGAAGGTGGCCACGGTTTCGCTGGCCGGCTGCTTCGGCTGCCACATGAGCCTGCTCGACATCGACGAGCGCCTGCTCACGCTGCTCGAGCGCATCGAATTCGACCGCTCGCCCCTCACCGACATCAAGGAAATCGGCCACTGCGACATCGGCCTCGTCGAGGGCGGGCTGTGCAATGCCGAGAACGTGATGGTGCTGCGCGAGTTCCGCGCCCATTGCAAGACCCTGGTGGCGGTGGGCGCCTGCGCCATCACCGGCGGCCTGCCGGCGCAGCGCAACCACCTCGACCTGGGCGTGATGCTCACCAACGTCTACGGCAGCCGCCACGGCCTGGCCGCCGGCAGCGCCATCCCCAGCGACCCCGAGCTGCCGCTGCCGCTGAACAAGGTCCACCCCATCCACGAGGTCGTCCACGTCGACTACTTCCTGCCCGGCTGCCCGCCCTCGGCCGATGCCTTCTGGGCCTTTCTCAACGACCTGATGGCCGGCCGCACGCCGCATCTGGGCCACGGCCTGATCCACTACGACTGAACCATGAGCGCCCCACTTGAAACCGCGGCCCACCCGGCCGGCCTGCGCCGCGTGGCCATAGAACCGGTGACGCGGGTCGAGGGCCATGGCAAGGTCACCCTCCTGCTCGACGACGCCAACCGCGTGCAGCAGGTGCGCCTGCACATCGTCGAATTCCGCGGCTTCGAGCAGTTCATCCAGGGTCGCCCCTACTGGGAAGTGCCGGTGATGGTGCAGCGCCTGTGCGGCATCTGCCCGGTGTCGCACCACCTGGCGGCCAGCAAGGCACTCGACCGCGTGGTCGGCGCGCGCCCGGTCACGCCCACGGCCGACAAGATCCGCCGCCTGATGCACTACGGCCAGGTGATGCAAAGCCATGCGCTGCATTTCTTTCACCTCAGCTCGCCCGACCTGCTGTTCGGCTTCGACAGCGAGGTGGCGCGCCGCAACATCGTCGGCGTCGCCGCGGCCCACCCCGAGATCGCCAAGAAGGGCGTGCTGCTGCGCAAGTTCGGGCAGGAGGTCATCCGCGTCACCGCCGGCAAGCGCGTGCACGGCACGGGCTCGGTGCCGGGCGGCGTCAACAAGCACGTCAGCGCCGCCGACCGCGAAGGGCTGCTGCGCGACCTGGCGCAGATGAAGGCCTGGGCCATCGACGCCGTGGCCATCGTCAAGAGCCTGCACGCCCAGAACCCGGCGCTGTACGACCATTTCGGCGAGAGCCGCGCCCACATGCTGTCGCTGGTGCGCGGCGACGGCGCGCTCGATCTCTACGACGGCGTCATCCGCGCCCGCGATGCCGATGGCGGCCTGATCTTCGACGGCGCCAGCGACCAGGGCTACCTCGACCTCATCGAAGAAGAGGTCAAGCCCTGGAGCTACATGAAGTTTCCCTATCTGCGCAGCCTGGGCCGCGAGCACGGCTGGTATCGCGTCGGCCCGCTGGCGCGCTTGCAGAACTGCGATTTCATTCCCAGCCCGCTGGCCGAGGCTGAGCGGCGCGAATTCGTCGCCTGGGGCCGCGGCCAGCCCATCCATGCGCCGCTGGCCTACCACTGGGCGCGCATGGTCGAGGTGCTGCACTGCGTGGAGGTCATCGAGCAACTGCTGGACGACCCCGACATCCTTGCCGGCGACTTGATGGCCGGCGGCGCGGTGGCGCGCGGCGAGCGCCGCAGCGGCGTCGGCGTGATCGAGGCGCCGCGCGGCACGCTGATCCACCACTACGAGGTGGGCGACGACGACCTCGTCACCATGTGCAACCTCATCGTCAGCACCACCCACAACAACCAGGCCATGAACGAGGCCGTGCGCTCGGTGGCGCGTGAGTACCTGGACGGCCGCGAGCTCACCGAGGGCCTGCTCAACCACATCGAGGTCGCGATCCGCGCCTACGATCCCTGCCTGTCCTGCGCCACCCATGCGCTGGGCCAGATGCCGCTGGAAGTGGCCCTGGTCGGCCCCGGTGGCGAGACCGTCGACCGCGCCCGCCGCGAGGGTCCGGGGCGCTTCGAGCACCTGGCCCTGGATCAGGCGCTGAATCCGGTGTCCGCATGAGCCGCAGCCCGCCGCCGGTGCTGGTGTTCGGCTGGGGCAATCGCAGCCGCGGCGACGACGCCCTGGGGCCGCTCTTCGTCGAGCGACTGCGCGCCATGCTCGAGCCTTGCGGCGGCGTCGAATGCCTGGACGACTACCAGTTGCAGCCCGAGCACGCGCTCGACCTCGTCAGCCGCGCCCGCGTGCTCTTCGTCGACGCCAGTCTGGACGCCGCACCGCCCTATGCCGTGAGCACGGTGGAGCCGCAGCGCGACGCCAGCTTCAGCAGCCACGCGATGTCGCCCCAGGCGTTGCTGCAGGTCTACCGCGACCTCCACGGCAGCGAGCCGCCTGCCGCCACGCTGCTGGCGATACGCGGCGAGCATTTCGAGCTGGGCCAGGCGCCCGGCGACGCCGCGATGGCCCATCTGGAAGCCGCGCTGGCCTGGGCCCAGGGCTGGTTGAAGGGCTGAGCCTCCTCAGCCCAGTTGAAGCGCAAAGGCGTCGAGCTGGTCGATGCAGAGGTTCCAGCCCTCGTAAAAGCCCATCTCGGCATGGCGGTCGCGCGTGGCCGCGTCGAGGTGCATCGCGGTGGCGGTATAGCGTGTGCCCCCGCCCTCATCGGCGAAGGTGAAGATGGCGGTCATCGGCATCCATGACGTGGCCGGGCGCCAGTCGGCGATCAGGCAGGAAGTGCTGACGATGCGCTGCTGCGGCACGATCTCCAGAAAGCAGCCCGGGTTGTCGCTGGTGCCGCCGTCGGGGCCGCTCATGAAGGTGTGGAAGGCGCCGCCCGGGCGCAGGTCGAAGGCGCGCACCTCGGTGGTCCAGGGCTTGGGGCACCACCATTCCTTCAGCAGCGCCGGGTCGGTCCAGGCACGCCACAACTGGGCGCGGCGGGCGCTCAGCAGGCGCGAGATGACGAGGTCGTGAGTGGCGGCTTGGCTTGTTTCGGGCATGGCGGGCTCGGGCGGTGGTGGCAGACCGGCCGCATCTTGCAGCCGGCCGCCTTCCCGAGCAACAAACCCCCTCAGCCGATCGACTCCACCTGCCGGCTCTGCTGGTAGGCACTGCCATAGCGGTTGGCCAGGAAGTCGGGCAGGGCCACCTCTTCCTGGCGGATGAAGCCGCGCTGCGGCAGCTTGCCCTCGCGGAACAGGTCGACCGCGGCGCAGATGCCGGCGGCGGTGGTGATCTGGATGGCCGACAGCGGCGCGGTCTCGCTGCGGTCGGCGAAGATCTTGCGCGCGAAGACCTCCTGCACCAGGTTGCCGCCGCGCAGGCCGCTGACGGTGACGAAGACCAGCACCACGTCCTGCATCGTGCTGGGAATGCTCTTGCGCATGATCTCCTTGAGCGTCGCCGTGTCCTTGTTGAGCTGCAGTTCTTCCAACAGCATCTTCATCAGGTCGCGGTGGCCGGGGTAGCGCACGCTCTTGTAGTCCAGCGTCTGCACGCGGCCTGCCAGGGTCTCGCACAGCGTGCCGAGGCCACCGCTGGTGTTGAAGGCCTCGTACTCGGTGCCGTCGAGGCTGAAGTGCTCCAGCCCTTCGAGCGGCAGCACCTCGATGTTGCGGCCCTCGCGGATGGCCTCGCAGGGGTGGCAGTACTCGTTGATGAGGCCGTCCACGCTCCAGGTCAGGTTGTACTTGAGGCTGTTGGTCGGAAAGGCCGGCAGCGCGCCGACGCGCATCTTCACGTCGATCAGGGTGTCGAAGCCCAGCGCCAGGTGGTGGGCGACGATGCCGATGAAGCCCGGCGCCAGCCCGCACTGCGGCATGAAGGCGGTGGGCGCGCCCTCGGCCAGGGCCTTGATGGCGCGTGTGGCGGCCACGTCCTCGGTGAGGTCGAAGTAATGGCAGCGCGCCTCGCGCGCCTGCGTCGCCGCCAGCGTGGCCAGGTGGTAGGGCAGGGCGTTGATCACCGCGTCCTGGCCGCGCAGCACGGCCAGCACGGCCGCCGCGTCGTCGGTCTCAGCCTGCACGGTGCGCACGGGCAGCGCGGCCAGGCGCGCCAGCGCGGCGGCGCTGCGGTCGACCACGGTGAGCTGGTAGTCGCCGCTGGCGGCAAGCAGATGGGCGATGGTGTGGCCGATGTGGCCGGCGCCGAGCAGGGTGATGCGCATGGCAGTCTTTCGTAGCGGGTTGCGGGCGGCGGCCGAGAGCGGCCACTGCCGGGCAGTCTAGGAAAGACGGCTGACGAAAGAAACTGCGTGTTCGTCGAAACGACTTGAGATTTCGACTAATTGACCGCCGATTGCTGCAATTTGTCTTCCGCCATCTTGGCCTTGAGCGCGCGCCCCTGTTCGCGCTTGTGGCGCGTGGCGGCTTTCTCGTAGTTGGCCTCGGCCACCTTGCGCATCTCGATGGCGCGGTCCAGCGCGGCGTGGAAGCGCGCCAGCGTGTAGGTGTTCTCGGTGCCGATGTAGATGGAGCGCCGCAGCGGCTTGTCGCCGTAGCGCGGGATCAGCACGCTCAGGCTGCAGTCGCGCGTGCGGCTGCCGCGCCGCAGGCGCACGATGGGGCCGCTGATGCCGGGCGGCAGATCGCTGGTCTTGCTGGCGCTGGGGCCGCGCTGCAACAGCGATGGTGCTGGCAGCTTGGCGATGCGCTTGAGCAATTCCTTGGTGGCGGCCGCCAGTGCCGTGGCCGCACCGCTGCCATCGACGCTGTGGTCGGAGTAAAGGCGGGTACCGCCGTAACGCAGTTGCCATCCATGGGTGGCGCGGTGGTCTATGCGCTGGATGCATTGCGGGACCTGGAAGGTCTCGCCGCTGAAAATGATGACCTCACGAAATTTCATCGCAGGAGCCGAGCCTCGGTAGACGTTTCTCCCTGCTACCTCTTCTATTCTTGGGGTGTCTATCGACACCGTGTAGTTCGACTGTAGGACTGCCCCCCACCCTCGCGCCGTCGGGGGTATCGAAACCGCTCCGACTGGGCAATATGGCATGACGCTGGACACTTTGGACCGCCGCCTGATCGCACTGCTGCAGGCTGACGCCCGCAGCAGCACCGCCGATCTGGCGCGCCGCCTGGGCGTGGCGCGCACCACCGTGCTGGCACGGCTGGCGCGGCTGGAGAAGCAGTCGGTGATCGTCGGCTACACCGTGCGCCTGGGCCAGGACGAGGGCGAGCGCGGCGTCGAGGCCTATGTCGGTATCGCCACCGAGCCCAAGGCGGCGCGCCTGGTCACGCAGCGCCTGGCGGCGATACCCGAGCTGCGCCAGCTCTGCTCGGTGAGCGGTGAGTTCGACTACCTGGCGTTGCTGCGCGCGGAATCGCCGGCGCGGCTGGACGCGCTGCTCGACGAGATCGGCGCCATCGACGGCGTGCTCAGGACCACCACGTCGGTGGTGTTGGCGCGGCGCATTGACCGCCTCTGAATGCCGCTCAGGCGGCGAGCTGCGCCCGCATCGCGGCTATGACGGCGCGGTAGTCGGGCTGGCCGAAGATGGCGCTGCCGGCGACGAACGTGTCGGCGCCGGCGTCGGCGACGCGGCGGATGTTGTCGATCTTGATGCCGCCGTCGACCTCGAGCCGGATGTCGCGCCCGCTGGCGTCAATCAGCTTGCGCGCCCTTTCTATCTTGCGCAGCGCGCTGTCGATGAAGCTCTGGCCGCCGAAGCCGGGGTTGACGCTCATGATGAGCACCAGGTCGACCTTGTCGATCACCCATTCCAGCACATCCAGCGGCTCGGCCGGGTTGAACACCAGCCCGGCCTGCTTGCCTTCACCCTTGATGAGCTGCAGGGTGCGGTCGACGTGGGCGCTGGCGTCGGGGTGGAAGCTCACCAGGTCGGCCCCGGCCTTGGCAAAGGCCAGGGCCAGCGCGTCCACCGGCTGCACCATCAGATGCACGTCGATGGGCACGCTGCTGTGCTTGCGCAGCGCCTGGCAGACCATGGGCCCGAAGGTCAGGTTGGGCACGTAATGGTTGTCCATCACGTCGAAATGAATCCAGTCGGCACCGGCGGCGATGACGTCGCGCAACTCCTCGCCCAGGCGGGCAAAGTCGGCCGAAAGCAGGCTGGGCGCGATGCGGTAGGTCTTCATGGCCCCATTCTAGGAGGGCCCTAGAGGCCGCCCTCCTAGAATGAACCATATGGCCAAGCCCGAATTCAGCTGCAGCGTGCGCGTGCAGTACCTGCCCGAGCAGTCGCACCCACCCGAGGGCCCCTATGCCTTTTCCTACACGGTGACCATACGCAACACCGGCGACATCGCGGCTCAGCTGGTGGCGCGGCACTGGGTTGTCACCGATGCCAACGGCCATGTCGAAGACGTGCGCGGCCTGGCCGTGGTGGGCCACCAGCCCCTGCTCAAGCCGGGCGACAACTTCGAGTACACGAGCTGGACGCGCATTGCCACGCCCCACGGCGCCATGCGCGGCACCTACTTCTGCATGACCGAGGAGGCGTGGCCCTTCGACGCCCCGGTGGCCGAGTTCGCGCTGGTCTTCCCCGGCGCTCTTCACTGATTCACTGAACGAAGATGGCGGCCGGCTGGGATCTCACCGCACTGGCCAATGCCGCCGACCCCAAGGCGCCGCCGCCCGAGCGCCACCTGTGGCTGGTGCGCTTGATGGAATGGCTGCGCCACGCGCCGCAGTCGGCCCTGCCGGCCGCAGCGACCGCTCAAGCCGAGCCGCAGCGCACGCCGCTGCCGGCCACGCGGCTGCGCCACCTGCTCAATCAGCTCGAGCGCCAGCAAGAGCTGGGTGAGCGCGTGCGAGGCGTCGCCCGGGCCTTCTGGGCCGAGATCGACGCCGCCGCGCTGCTGGCTGATTTCGGCTTCGGCGCTCGCCGCTCCTTCGGCAGTGAGCTGCTGCGCCGCATCCAGGCGCGGCTGCTGCCGGGCACGCCCGACACCATGGACCTGGCAGCGCTGTTCCGCCTGCTTTTCGAGCCCGGCGACGCGGCCTGGGTCGAGGCGCTGGACCGCGCCACGCTGGACCAGGCGGCGCGCCTGCTCGGGCCCGGGCCGGCCTTCGTGCAGGGGGCGCTGCTCGACGCCATCACCATCCTCGTCAGCACGGTGCAGGCGGCCGGCTATGCGCCGGCGCTGCGCCTGCGCATGGAGCCGGCGCTGCTGCGCGACGAGCCCTTCCGCCAGCTCAGCCACGCCGCCGACGCGCTGCGCACCGCGCTCACCGAAGGCCGCGCGGCTGACGCGCTGCAGGCCGCCGCCTACCTGCGCGCCCTGCTCGACCGCTGCCGCCGCGCCGCCGCCAGCGTGATGCCGCACCTCGAGCAGTACGGCGTCTCGGTCAACATCGTGTTCGACCTCGACCAGTTGCAGGGGCGCACTCTGCGCATCGAGCAGCTGGTCAACTGCGTGCTCGCGCCCGACCCGGTGGACGAGGGCCGGCGCCTGTGGCTGGAGCTGCTGCGCGCGCTGGCCGAGCAGAGCGGCCTGCGCGCGCTGCTGGCCCGCCACTACTCGCTGCTGGCCCGTCAGGTGGCCGAACGCAGCGCCGAGACCGGCGAGCACTACATCACGCGCAGCCGCGACGAGTACCGCGACATGCTGCGCCGCGCCGCCGGCGGCGGCGCCGTCATCGCCGGCACCACTTTTGCCAAGTTCGCCATCGCTGCCATCGGCCTGTCGGCCTTCTGGACCGGCTTCTGGTCGGGCGCCAACTACGCCGCCAGCTTCGTCGTCGTGATGCTGCTGCACTGGACGGTGGCGACCAAGCAGCCGGCGATGACGGCGCCGGCCATGGCCGCCTCGCTGCCGGTGGGCAGCGAGGCCGGCGACGCCGAGATCGAGGCCTTCGTCGACCGCGTGGCGCAGCTGATCCGCTCGCAGATGGCCGGCATCGTCGGCAATCTGCTGCTGTGCGGGCCGCTGGTGCTGGCGGTGCAGCTGGTGGCGGTAGCGGCCTTCGGCGTGCCGCTGGTGGGTGAGAAGGATGCGCATTACGTGCTGCACAGCCTCACGCTGCTGGGGCCGACGGCGCTCTATGCCGCCTTTACCGGCGTGCTGCTCTTTGCCAGCTCGCTGATCGCCGGCTGGGCCGAGAACTGGTTCGTCTTCCACCGCCTCGACAGCGCCCTGGCCTGGAACCCGCGCATCGTGGCCCGCCTGGGCGCGGCGCGGGCGCGGCGCTGGTCGGCTTGGTGGCGGCAGAACGTCTCGGGCGTGGCCGCCAATGTGTCGCTGGGCCTGATGCTGGGCCTGATGCCGGCGCTGCTGGGCTTCGTCGGCCTGCCCATCGAGGTGCGCCACGTCACGCTGTCCACCGGCCAGCTCGGCGCCGCGCTCGGCGCCCTGGGCTGGCAGCTGCTGGCCGAGCCGGCGTTCTGGTGGTGCGTGGCCGGCATCGCCGCCACCGGCGTGCTCAACCTGACGGTGAGCTTCTGGCTCGCCTTCCGCGTCGCCCTGCGCTCGCGCGGCGTGCGCCTGCACGACCGCGACCGCATCACCGCGGCGCTGTGGCGGCGGCTGCGGCGCGAGCCCGGCTCTTTTTTGCGGCCGCCGCGGGAGGCTTCCTAGTCGTCCTTGCCTTCCTTGCGTCTACCCGAGAACATCGTCCACCAGACGATGAAGACGAGGATGGCCAGGGCCAGCAGGGCTTCGAGGATCAGCAGGATCATCGCGGTTCGGCCCTCATCTCATACCGCGGCGACGACGCGGTCGCGGCCGTGGGTCTTGGCCTCGATCAGCGCCTGCTGGGCGCGCTCCAGGGTCTGCATCACGTTCTCGCCGGCGTGGTGCTCGGCCAGGCCGCCCGAGAGCGTCACGCCCAGGGCCTCGTCACCGTGCAGGATGCGCAGCGCGCCCACGCGCTGGTGCAGGCGCTCCAGGCCGCCGCGCGCCAGCGCCGCCCGCGTGTCCGACATCAGCAGCACGAATTCCTCGCCGCCCCAGCGCGCCAGCACGTCGGAGGCGCGCACATGGCGCAGCGCTTCCTGCGCGACGGCGCGGATCACGGCATCGCCGACGGCATAGCCGTGGCGCTCGTTGACCGGCTTGAAGCGGTCGATGTCGAGCACGGCGATGCAGAAGGTCTGGCCCGAGCGCACGCAGCGCTGGTGTTCCTGCTCCATCACCACCTGCATGTGGCGGCGGTTGACGAGGCCGGTGAGCTCGTCGCGCGTGGTGTGTTCGCGCAGCCGCGATAGCGCCTGGGCCAGTTCGGCGCGCTGCATGCGCGAGCGGTGGCGCAGGCGCGACAAGCGCCCGGCCAGCACCGACACCGCAGGCATCATGGTGGCGACGAGCAGGAAGTGGCCCAGCTCCAGCGCCGGCGGATAGGCCGCCGGGTCGCGCAGCGATTTCGTCAGCATGGTGGCGCCGAAGAGGGCCACGGCGTAGAGGCTGATCCAGCGCATCTCGCGCGGCGAGGCCGAGAACATGCCGAACATCAGGATCACCATCACGATGGGGAAGACGGCGCCGCGGCCGGCGCCCACCAGGGCGTAGGCGATGGCGCCGCTGGTGAGCGCGAACACCATCTGCGGCACGGTCAGCGAGGGCTCGTGCCAGCGCCGCGAGACGCCGCTGCGGATGAGCACGAAGAAGATCGCCATGCCGGCCAACGTGGCGGCCGACCAGAGGTTCACGGCTGCCGCCTTGGCCTGGCCTATCCACACGTAGTAGTGCATGGCGGCCACACCGGCCGTCAGCAGCAGCATCGCCAGCCCGGCCTGCGAAAGCCGCGCACGCTGCACCGGATCGGTGGTGAGCAGGGCGTCGAGCAGGCGGCTCATCGGTTACGGCAGGGGCTGGGTTGCGGCGAGGCGCGAGCGTAGCACCGGCGCCATCGCATCAGCAGCCGGCGCCCAGATGGCCCAGCGGCAGCGCCGCGCCGGCCTTGACCTCGCCCAGCGAAAAGCTGGTGTGCAAGTCCTTCACATTGGGCAGCTTGAACAGCACCTCCATCGCCAGGCGCGAGAAGGCGTCCAGATCGGTGGCCACCACATGCAGCTCGAAGGTGCCGGCGCCGCTGATGTAGTGGCAGGCCACAACCTCGGGGCGGGCGCGGATGGCGGCCTCCAGCGCGGCGGTGGCCTCGGCGTTGTTGCGTTCGGCGTCCACGCGCACGAAGGCCAGCACGCCCAGGCCGATGCGGCGGCGGTCGAGTTCGGCGCGGTAGCCGGTGATGAAGCCCTGGTCTTCGAGCTGCCGCACGCGGCGCCAGGTGGGCGCGGCCGAAAGGCCGATGCGCGCCGCCAACTCGGCATTGGACAGGCGGGCGTCGGCCTGCAGCTCGCGCAGGATGGCGATGTCGTAGCGGTCGAGCGTGGGAGCGGCAGGTGTGGCGGGCACAAGGGGTGTGGCCGCGGCAGGCGGTGGTGATCTGGTTTTCCCCAATTCAGGTCTTCTGGGCATGATCATCTCCTTTTTCTTAATTTTGGCGCAAGAAGCTTGCGCCATGGCCTGGATTCAGGGCATCGAAGGAAAAGACATATGCCGCCCGATTCCCTAAACTGCCCTTCTTCGCCGCCGGGCCCAGCCAGGAGTCGCCGCCATGAATGCCCCCCTGCCCGAGTCGATCCGCAAGGCGCTCGAAACCATCAGCCTCGACGACAAGTACGGCCTCGCCTCGGGCCGCGCCTTCATGAGCGGCGTGCAGGCCCTCGTGCGCCTGCCCATGCTGCAGCGCCAGCGCGATGCGCGCGCCGGGCTGGATACCGCCGGCTTCATCAGCGGCTACCGCGGCAGCCCGCTGGGCACCTATGACCAGGCGTTGTGGGCGGCCAAGAAGCATTTGGAAGAGAACCGCATCGTCTTCCAGCCCGGCGTCAACGAGGAACTGGCCGCCACCGCGGTCTGGGGCACGCAGCAGCTCGCGCTCTATCCGCAGGAGAAGACGGTCGACGGCGTGTTCGGCATCTGGTACGGCAAGGGTCCGGGCGTGGACCGCTGCAGCGATGTCTTCAAGCACGCCAACATGGCCGGCACCAGCCGCCACGGCGGCGTCATCGCCATCGCCGGCGACGACCATGTCGCCAAGAGCAGCACCGCGGCCCACCAAAGCGACCACATCTTCAAGGCCTGCGGCCTGCCGGTCTTCTTTCCGAGCAGCGTGCAGGACATCCTTGACATGGGCCTGCACGCCTTTGCGATGAGCCGCTTCTCGGGCGTGTGGAGCGGCATGAAGACCATCCAGGAGGTGGTGGAGTCCAGCGCCAGCGTCGCCGTCGACGCCGACCGCGTGCGCATCGTGCTGCCCGAGGATTTCGCGATGCCGCCCGGCGGCCTGCACATCCGCTGGCCCGATGCGCCGCTGGAGCAGGAGGCGCGGCTGATGGACTACAAGTGGTACGCAGCCCTGGCCTATGTGCGCGCCAACAGGCTCAACCACAACGTCATCGCCGGGCCGAATGATCGCTTCGGCATCATCGCCAGCGGCAAGGCCTTCAACGACACCCGCCAGGCCCTGGCCGACCTCGGCCTCGATGACGACACCTGTCGCGCCATCGGCCTGCGCCTGCACAAGGTGAACGTGGTGTGGCCGCTGGAAGCCACCATCACGCGTGACTTTGCACAGGGGCTGCAGGAGATCCTGGTGGTCGAGGAGAAGCGCCAGGTCATCGAATACCAGCTCAAGGAAGAGCTGTACAACTGGCGCCCTGATGTGCGCCCCAACGTGCTGGGCAAGTTCGACGAGCCCGAAAGCGGCAGCGGCGGTGAGTGGAGCCGGCCCAACCCCAGCGACAGCTGGCTGCTGCGCGCCAAGGCCGATCTCACGCCGGCCCTGATCGCCAAGGCCATCGCCAAGCGGCTGAAGAAGCTGGGCGTCTCGGCCGACATCGTGCGCCGCATGGACACGCGCCTGGCCGTCGTCGCCGCCCGCGAGGCCCAGCTGGCGGCGCTGAAGGTGGACACCGGCGACCGCGCGCCCTGGTTCTGCAGCGGCTGCCCGCACAACACCAGCACCCGCGTGCCCGAGGGCAGCCGGGCGCTGGCCGGCATCGGCTGCCACTACATGAGCGTGTGGATGGACCGCAGCACCAACACCTTCAGCCAGATGGGCGGCGAGGGCGTGGCCTGGGTCGGCCAGGCGCCGTTCACCAAGGCCGCCCATGTCTTCGCCAACCTGGGCGACGGCACCTACTTCCACAGCGGCATCCTCGCCATCCGCCAGAGCATTGCGGCCGGCGTCAACATCACCTACAAGCTGCTCTACAACGACGCCGTGGCAATGACCGGCGGCCAGCAGGTCGGCGAGCGGCCCGAAGGCCACAGCGTCATCCAGATCCACAAGAGCCTGCTCGCCGAGGGCGTGAAGAAGCTGGTGATCGTGAGCGACCAGCCCGAGAAGTACAAAGGCGTGGCGCTTGAGAGTGGCGTCACCGTGCACCACCGCGACGAGCTGGACGCCCTCCAGCGCCAGTTCCGCGAGCTGACGGGCGCCACGGTCATCATCTACGACCAGACCTGTGCCACCGAGAAACGCCGTCGCCGCAAGCGCGGCAAGCTGGCCGACCCGGAAAAGCGCGTCGTCATCAACGAACTGGTGTGCGAGGGCTGCGGCGACTGCAGCGTGCAGAGCAACTGCCTCAGCATCGAGCCGGTGGAGACCGAGTTCGGGCGCAAGCGGCGCATCAACCAGAACAGCTGCAACAAGGATTTCTCCTGCGTCAAGGGCTTCTGCCCCAGCTTCGTCACCGTCGAGGGCGGGCAGCTGAAGAAGCCCAGGAAAGAGCAGCGCGGCGACCTCGCGGCGCTGCCGCCGCTGCCCGAGCCGGTGATCCCGGTTGCAGAAACTGCCTGGGGCATCGTCGTCGGCGGCGTCGGCGGCACCGGCGTCATCACCATAGGCTCGCTGCTGGGCATGGCGGCCCATCTCGAAGGCAAGGGCGTGGTCACGCAGGACGCCGGGGGCCTGGCGCAGAAGGGCGGCGCCACCTGGAGCCATATCCAGATCGCCAACCGGCCCGAGGCCATCCACACCACCAAGGTCGACACCGCCCAGGCCGATCTGGTGATCGCCTGCGACGGCATCGTGGGTGCCATGAAGTACACGCTCACGGTGATGCAGCAGGGCCGCACCTTCGTCGCCCTCAACACCCACGGCACGCCGACCGCGGCCTTCGTGAAGAACCCCGACTGGGTGGCGCCGGGCGGCAACTGCGAGGCCGCCATCCGCGCCAGCGTGGGCGATGCGCTGGTCGGTGCTTTCGACGCCGAGCAGGTGGCGCAGGCCATGCTGGGCGACAGCATCTACACCAACCCGCTGATGCTGGGCTATGCCTGGCAGCAGGGCCGGCTGCCGCTGTCGCGGGCGGCGCTGATGCGCGCCATCGAGCTCAACGGCGTGCAGGCCGAGAACAACAAGGCCGCCTTCGAATGGGGCCGGCGCTGCGCCCATGACCTGGCCGCCGTGCAGGCCCTGTTCAAGGCGCAGAACGTGATCCAGTTCGTGCGCCGACCGGGCCTGGACGAAACCATCGCCAGCCGCGTCGCCTTTCTCACTGCCTACCAGGACGCGGCCTATGCGGCGCGCTACCAGGCCACGGTCGAGCAGGTGCGCGCGGCCGAGGCGCGCGCCTGCGGCAGTGCCGGCGCCTTGAGCGATGCGGTGGCGCGCGGCCTCTTCAAGCTGATGGCCTACAAGGACGAGTACGAGGTCGCGCGCCTGCACACCGACGCCGCCTTCACCGACAAGATCGCGGCCCTGTTCGAGGGCGACTACAAGCTCGTCCACCACCTCGCGCCGCCGGCCACCGCGAAGAAGGACGCCCAGGGCCACGGCCTCAAGCAGGCCTACGGGCCCTGGATGCGCAGCGCCTTCACCCTGCTGGCGCGCATGAAGGGCCTGCGCGGCGGCCCGCTGGACATCTTCGGCCGCAGCGCCGAGCGCCGCATGGAGCGCGCGCTCATCGAGGAATACCGCGCCTGCATCGAAGGCCTGCTGCCGGCGCTGCAAGTCGACAACCGCGCGCTGGCGGCCGAGATCGCGCGCATCCCTGAAGAGATCCGCGGTTACGGCCACGTCAAGGAGCACCACCTCGCCGCGGCGCGCACCAAGTGGAACGCCCTGATGGAGCGCTGGCGCGCCGGCGCGGTGAAGCAGGCGGCGTGAACGTGGCGGCGCTGGACTGGTCGGCTCTGCTGCGCGCAGCCAGCGCCTGCGATGAATCAGCGCGCCTGCCCTTCCGCGTCGACGGACGCCGGGTCGGCTCGGTGGCTCGCGCCCACCTGCCGGCGCTGCGCGCCTGGCCGCAGTGGCTGGCGGTCGGCGCCGACGTCAATCTGATCGCTTCCGAGCGCGACGCCGCGCTGGCCGCCATGCACGCCGCGCTGCGCGAGCAAGGGCTGATCGTGGCCTGGCGCGACGAGGCCTTTCCGCTCTTCGACCCCGAGACGCGCATGCCGCTGGCGCTGATGGAACGTGCCGCTGCGCGCTTCTGGGGCACGCTGACCCTTGGCGCTCACGCCAACGGGTTTCTTGCCGGCGCGGGTGGCCGGCCCAGCCATCTCTGGATCGCCCAGCGCTCGCCGCACAAGGCCACCGACCCCGGCTGCTTCGACAACCTCATCGGCGGCGGCGTGGCCGCCGGCCAAAGCCCCTGGCAGGCCCTGGTGCGCGAGGGCTTTGAAGAAGCCGGCCTGAGCCCGGACCAGATGGCTGTTGCCCGCGCCGGCCGCGTGATCCGGCTTCGGCGCGACATCCCCGAAGGCCTTCAACTCGAAGACCTGCACAGTTGGGACCTCGCCCTGCCCGAAGGTGTAGCGCCCAGCAACCAGGACGGCGAGGTCGCCGGCTTCACGCTGATGACGGTGGACGAGGCCCTGGCCCTGGCCGCCGGCGGCAGGATGACGGTGGACGCCGCCCTCGTGACCCTGGACTTCGGCCTTCGCCACGGCCTGCTGGCGCCGGCCGAGAGCGAGGCACTGGCCGGAAGATTGTTCGGCTGCGCTGTCTGACGCCATCAAAGGCATTGAACGGAGGGGCGTGCAGCGGCCGGGATACTGCGTCCCGTGACGACCCACTCCACCCCCATTCAGCGCTATGACGGCGTTGCCATCGCGGCCCACTGGCTGCTGGCTCTGCTGATCATCGGCAATCTCGCGCTCGGCGTGTACATGCACGACTTGCCGCTGACTCCGGCGCGTTTGAAACTTTTCAACTATCACAAATGGGCCGGCGTCATGGTGCTGGCGCTGTCGGCGCTGCGCCTGCTGTGGCGTCTCACCCACCGCCCGCCCGCCGAGCCGGCCATGCCGGCCTGGCAGGCCCACGCAGCGCAGGCCGTACACCTGCTGCTCTACGTAAGCTTCTTTGCCCTGCCGCTGTCGGGCTGGGCCTACAGCTCGGCGTCTGGCTTTCCCATCGTGCTCTTCGGCGTGCTGCCCCTGCCTGACTTCGTAGGCCCCGACCGCGCCCTGGCCGACAGCTTCAAGCTGCTGCACAAGCTGCTCGCCTTCGGCCTGGCCGGCCTGGTGGCGCTGCATGTGGCCGCCGCGCTCAAGCACCAGTTCTTCGACGGCGACGGCCTGCTTCTGCGCATGCTGCCTGGCCGCCGCTCCCGCTGAATCTTCCGAAGCATCGCCATGAACACCTCATTCCGCACGGTCTTCCGTCATCTCCCGCTGGCCCTGCTGACCGCCGCCACGCTGGCCCAGGCCCAGCCCAAGCAGGCCCAGCTGAATGCCGCCGGCAGCGAGATCGCCTTCATCACGCGCCAGATGGGCGTGCCGGTGGAGGGCAAGTTCGGCAAGTTCGCGGCCCAGATCGCGCTCGACCCCAAGAAGCCCGAGACCGGCAGCGTCAGCTTCAGCATCGAGACCGGCAGTGCCCGCTTCGGCAGCCCCGATGTCGATGTCGAGGTGCCCAAGCCCACCTGGCTCAACGTCGCCAAGTTCCCGCAGGCCAGCTTCCAGTCCAGCGCCATCAAGGCCGCCGGCCCCGGCAAGTTCGAGGTCGCCGGCAAGCTCAGCATCAAGGGCAGCACGCGGGACATCGTGGTGCCGGTGCAGCTGACGCAATCGGGTGCCACCAGCACCGCCAGCGGTGCCTTCACGATCAAGCGCCTCGATTTCAAGGTGGGTGACGGCGATTGGGCCGACACCTCGATGCTGGCCAACGACATCCAGGTGCGCTTCAAGCTGCAGCTGGGTGGCCTGGGCCCGCTTTGACGCTTTCTTCCCCTCCCTCGCAACAACCCCCTCCAGGAGTGTTTTCCATGAAGTCCTTCTTCGCCCTCACCGCCCTTGCCGCCCTCTGCGCCGCCGCCGTGCCCGCCATGGCCGCCGCCGACACCTACGCCATCGACCCGACGCACACCTTCGTCACCTTCGAAGTGCCGCACTTCGGCACCTCCACCAACCGCGGCCGCTTCGACAAGAAGGAAGGCTCGGTGCAGTTCGATCGCGCCGGCAAGTCGGGCAAGGTCGAGATCACCATCGACGCCACCTCCATCAACACCGGCACGGCGCAGTTCAACGGCCACCTGCAGTCGGCCGATTTCTTCGACACCAAGAAGCACGCCACCATCAAGTTCGTCGGCGACAAGTTCAGCTTCAATGGCGACAAGGTCACCGAAGTGGCCGGCACGCTGACGCTGCTGGGCAAGACCGGGCCGGTGGTGCTCAAGGCCACCAACTTCAACTGCTACCCCAACCCCATGCTCAAGCGCGAGGTCTGCGGCGGCGACTTCGAGACCACCGTCACGCGCAGCAAGTTCGGCATGAACTGGGGCCTGGACATGGGCGTGCCCGACGCCGTGCGCCTGGTGATCCAGGTCGAAGCCGTCAAGCAGTAAGCGGGGCACGCGAGCGCGCCCCGTCGCGCTCGGGCACCATGGGGCATGAAAATGCCCTTTGCCTTCCCCCGACGCCCGGCCCTGAGCCGGGCGTTTGTGCTTTTGTCGGTCGCCTGCGTGGCGCCGCCAGCGCCGGCCGAGCCGGCGATTTACACGCTCGACCCCGCGCACAGCTGGGTCACCTTCGAGGTGATGCACTTCGCCACCTCCACCATCCGTGGTCGCATCGGGCCGGTCCAGGGCCAGGTGACGCTGGACCGCGCCGCCGGCCGCGGCGAGGTGAGCCTGGTCATCCCGACCGCCACCGTCGACGCCGGCTTCCCGTTCTTCAACGCCCGCCTGCGCCAGGCCGACCTGCTGGCCAGCGCCGAGTTTCCCGACGCCTATTTCGTCGCGACGCGTTTCCGCTTTGAAAGCGGCCGCGTCGCCGAGGTGCGCGGCGAGTTCACGCTGCGCGGCGTGAGCCAACCGCTGTCGCTGGTGGCCGCGC
Source organism: Rubrivivax sp. A210 (assembly GCF_904426505.1). Taxonomy (GTDB): domain Bacteria; phylum Pseudomonadota; class Gammaproteobacteria; order Burkholderiales; family Burkholderiaceae_C; genus Rubrivivax. Next base: position 74,642 of record NZ_CAJGBN010000071.1, on the reverse strand, counting down.
ACTACGCCTGCCGCAACGATGAGCAGGGCGCGGAGGTCTGCGGCGGCGATTTCGAGGGCGAGGTCTTGCGCAGCGAGTTCGGCGCCAGTTTCGGCCTGCCCCTTGTCGGCGACCGCGTGCGCCTGCGCGTGCAGGTCGAGGGCCGACGGCGCCCTTGAGCGGCGATTAGGCGCGCCGCGGTCAGTTCTGCTTCGACCGTGTCGGCCCCGCGCGTGCGGGAGTCGGGGCCGCCGTCCGGGGGAAACACCGACTTGCGGCCTCGTGATGCGCTGGCAATAGTCCGATGGTCGAACTTCGCCCGGACGCCGTCTGCGTGAAGGCGCACCACACCCGCACCGCTGGAGACCCCGCATGAACAAGACCACGACGCCGGCCCCGCGCCGCCGCTTCCTGAAATCCGCCACCGCGGGTGCCGTCGGCGCCGGCGCGATGGTGGCGCCCGCCATCGTCAGCGCCCAGTCGCCGACCAGCATGCGCTGGCAGAGCACCTGGCCCTCGAAGGACATCTTCCACGAGTACGCGCTCGATTTCGCCAAGAAGGTCAACGACATGACCGGCGGCGAACTCAAGATCGAGGTGCTGCCCGCCGGCGCCGTGGTGCCGGCCTTCGGCCTGCTCGAGGCGGTGGCCAAGGGCACGCTGGACGGCGGTCACGGCGTGCTGGGCTACCACTACGGCAAGCAGAACGCGCTGGCGCTGTGGAACTCGGGCCCCGCCTTCGGCATGGACGCCAACATGCTGTTGTCCTGGCACAAGTACGGCGGCGGCAAGGAACTGCTGGCCAAGCTCTACGCCTCCATCGGCATCACCACGGTGCAGTCGTTTCTCTACGGCCCGATGGCCACCCAGCCGCTGGGCTGGTTCAAGAAGCCCATCACCAAGCCCGAAGACTTCAAGGGCCTGAAGTTCCGCACCAACGGCCTCGCCATCGACCTCTTCACCGCCATGGGTGCAGCCGTCAACGCGCTGCCTGGCGGCGAGATCGTGCCGGCCATGGACCGCGGCCTGCTCGATGCGGCCGAGTTCAACAACGCCACCTCCGACCGCCTGCTCGGCTTCCCCGACGTGAGCAAGATCTGCATGCTGCAGAGCTACCACCAGAGCGCCGAGACCTTCGAGATCATGTTCAACAAGCCCAAGTACGACGCCCTGCCCGAGAAGATGCGGGCTGTCATCGCCGGCGCGGTCGAGGCGGCCTCGGCCGACATGTCGTGGAAATCGATTGACCGTTACTCCAAGGACTATGTCGAGTTGAAGGGCAAGGACAAGGTCAAGTTCTACAAGACGCCCGACTCGGTGCTGCAGGTCCAACTCAAGCTGTGGTCGGCCATCCTGGAGAAGAAGTCGTCCGAGAACGCGCTGTTCAAGGAGATCGTCGAGTCGCAGAAGGCCTTTGCCGAGCGCGCCGTGGCCTGGGAGCAGGACACCTTCGTCAGCCGCCGCATGGCCGTGGGCCACTTCTTCGGCGCGCCCAAGAAGGCCTGATTCCGCGCTGACATCCTGCGGCCGTCCGGGCACCTCCGGATGGCCGCTTTTCTTGATCGGGCCATCGATGCAGAAATTGCTGCTTAAAGTCGACCAGCTGAGCACCCTCGTCGGCCACGCGTTCTCGTGGCTGATCGTCACGCTCACCTTGCAGATCAGCTGGGAGGTCTTCTCGCGCTACGTGCTCGATGCGCCTCACTCCTGGTCCTTCGACGTCATGATCCAGCAGTACGGCACGCTGTTCATGATGGCCGGCGCCTACACCCTGTCCAAGAACGGCCATGTGCGCGGCGACGTGCTCTACAGCTTCTTCGAGCCGCGCACCCAGGCCACGGTGGACCTGATCCTGTACTTCCTGTTCTTCCTGCCCGGCGTGTTCGCGCTCACCTGGGCCGGCTATTTCTACGCCGCCGAGGCCTGGGCCATCCAGGAGCATTCCAACGTCACCTCCGACGGCCCGCCCATCTATCCCTTCAAGACCATGCTGCCGCTGGCCGGCGGCTTCCTGCTGCTGCAAGGGGTGATCGAGATCATCCGCTGCACCATCTGCATCCGCCAGGGCGACTGGCCGTCGCGCGAGCAGGACGTGGAGGAGGTCGACGTCGACAAGCTCAAGGAGATGGTGCATGTGAAGGACGAAGACATCGAGGGTCTCGACAAGTTCGTCGTGCAGCAGGAGGGTGCGCGATGAAGATACGCAAGGAGTTGTGGTTCGGCTTTTCGCTGATGGCGATCATCCTGACCACGGTGCTGATCTTCACGCCCTGGGCCGGTTTCTTCGACGGCCAGCTGAACCGCGAAGACCTGGGCGCCCTGGGCCTGTTGATGCTGGCGCTGATCGTGGTGGCCATCATGCTGGGCTTCCCCACGGCGTTCACGCTGATGGGCATGGGCATGGTCTTCGGCTGGATTGCCTACCGCAGCGTCAACCCCGAGCTGGCCACGCGCCAGATCCTCGACCTGATGGTGCAGCGCGCCTACTCGGTGATGAGCAACGACGTGCTCATCGCCATCCCGCTCTTCGTCTTCATGGGCTACCTGGTCGAGCGCGCCAACCTGATCGAAAAGCTGTTCAAGAGCCTGCATCTGGCGCTGGCCCAGGTGCCCGGCGCGCTGGCGGTGGCCACCATCGTCACCTGCGCCATCTTCGCCACCGCCACCGGCATCGTGGGCGCGGTGGTCACGCTGATGGGCCTGCTGGCACTGCCGGCCATGCTGCGCGCCGGCTACAGCGTGCAGCTGGCCGCCGGTGCCATCACCGCCGGCGGCTGCCTGGGCATCCTGATCCCGCCCTCGGTGCTGCTCATCGTCTATGGCGCCACCGCCGGCGTCTCGGTGGTCAAGCTCTACGCCGGCGCCTTCTTCCCCGGCGTCATGCTGGCGGCGCTGTACGTGGGCTACGTCATCATCCTCGCCAAGTGGAAGCCGCATCTGGCGCCGCCGCTGCCGTCGCAGGAGCGCCTGGTGGCGCTGCCGCCCCTGGCCGCGCGCCTGAGCGCAAGCGGCGGTCACCGCAACGCGCTGGCGGGGCTGGGCGTGGCGCTGCGCGACGCGTCGCTGCCGCGCGCCAAGGTGGGCGGGCAGCTGATGATTGCGCTGCTGCCGGCCTTGTCCATCGCGGCCCTGCTGGGCCTGATGTACCTGGGCAGTACGGCGCCCGTGGCCGCGGTGGACACTGCCGGCCTGGTGCAGGCCGGCGGTGCCTTGGGCGCCGACGAGCCGGCCGCGGCCGAGTCCGGCGGCCTGAGCGAGCCGCCACAGGAAGCCGGTGGCCTGAGCGAACCGCCGCGGGAGTCCGGCGGCCTGAGCGAACCGCCGCGGGAGTCCGGCGGCCTGAGCGAACCGCCCGCGGCCGATGGTGCGGCTTCGGCGGCGCCCGCAGCTGCGGAGCCTGCCGCGGCGGTAGCGCCCACCGCTGCCGCACCGGCCGCGCCCGCACCCCCACCGCCCGCCGAACGCGTGCCCGCACCCACCTGGTACTGGGTGGTCTTCGGCGTGGGCATGACCGCCCTGGCACTGGTGAGCTGGACGATGAACTGGCAACGGCTCGAGATCTTCAAGATGCTGCTGGAGTCCTTCTTCCCGCTGGCCATACTGATCCTGGCCGTGCTCGGGTCCATCGTCTTCGGTCTGGCCACGCCCACCGAAGCGGCAGCGGTGGGGGCCTTCGGCGGTGTGCTGCTGGCTGGCGCCTACCGCTACGTGGCGGCGCGCTCGGCGGGTGGCGGTGCGGCCGCCAAGACGCTGCGCGAGCTGGGCGGCATCGTCAAGGAGTCGTCCTTCCTCACCGCCAAGACCAGCGCCATGGTGTGCTGGCTGTTCGTGGGTTCGTCCATCTTCTCGGCCGCCTTCGCGCTGCTGGGCGGCCAGGATCTGATCGAGCGCTGGGTGCTGTCGCTGGGGCTGACGACGCTGCAGTTCATGCTGCTGTCGCAGTTCATCATCTTCATCCTGGGCTGGCCGCTGGAATGGACCGAGATCATCGTGATCTTCATGCCCATCTTCATCCCGCTGCTGGCCAAGTTCAATGTCGACCCGCTGTTCTTCGGCCTGCTGGTGGCGCTGAACCTGCAGACCGCCTTCCTGAGCCCGCCGGTGGCGATGGCGGCCTTCTATCTGAAGGGGGTGTCGCCGCGGCATGTGACGCTGAACCAGATCTTCGCCGGCATGCTGCCCTTCATGGGCATACAGGTGCTGGCGCTGGCGCTGCTGTACATCTTCCCGCAGATCGGCATGTGGCTGCCGCAGACGCTGTACAAGTAGGAGAAAGGCCCGCCGCTTCGATGCGGCGGGCCCTTGGCATTGCCTCTTGAGCCCTGGGCGCAAGGCCCGGGGATGCGGCGCGGGTTCAGGCGGCGAAATCGCGCCCGAGGGCGAAGACCGAGTTTGGTGCCATCACGCGCAGGCGCTTGGTTGCCGGGCGCCGGGCCGAGGGTGCAGGCGGTGGCGTGGCCGGGGTGGCGCCCTGGGCTATCTGCTCCTGCACCAGTTCGGCCAGCAGGATGGTGGACATGTGGTCCAGCATCACCAGCTGCATGCGCCGCCAGAGCGCGGCGCTGGGGTCGGGGGTCTCCTGAGGCGCTTCCTGCATGGGGTCGTCAACGGCGCGCACGACCTGGCCGATGTTGATCTGGTCGGCGGGCCGACCCAGGGTGTAGCCGCCGCCCGGCCCGCGCGTGCTCTCGACCACGCCGTCGCGGCGCAGCGCGCTGAAAAGCTGTTCGAGATAGGACAGCGAAATCTGCTGGCGCTGGGCGATGGACGCGAGCGCCACCGGTCCGGCTGGCTCGCGCAGGGCGAGATCGATGAGGGCGTTGACGGCATACCGGCCCTTGGTACTCATGCGCATGGCGAGGCTCCCTGGATACTTCGAAGCGAAAAACAGCGAGAAATCTAGGGCCTTTGCCGATTCGCGTAAATTCGAAATTTGAACGAAGTCATATCGCATAAACCGCAACGTGAACTTCAAGCACCTCTACTATTTCTGGGTGGCAGCTCGGGCTGGCGGGGTGGTGCGCGCCGGTGAGCAGTTGCACACCACGCCGCAGACGCTTTCGGGCCAGATCAAGCTGCTCGAACAGCGCCTGGGCCGGCGCCTGTTCAAGCGCAGCGGTCGCAACCTCGAGCTCACCGCCGACGGCCGCGTTGCCCTGCGCTATGCCGACGAGATCTTCGCCCTCGGCGGCGAGCTCGAGGCGGCGATGAGCGCCGCGCGCAGCGGCGCACAACAGACGCTGGAGTTCCGCGTCGGCCTTGAGGACGCGGTGCCCAAGTCGGTGGCCTACCGCCTGCTGGAGCCTGCGCTGGGCGTGGCCGAGTCGGTGCGGCTGATCTGCATCGAGGGCACTTTCGACAACCTGCTGGCGCAGCTGGCGCTGCACCGGGTCGACCTCGTCATCGCCGACGAGCCGTTGACGCCGCGCTTCAGCATCAAGGCCTTCAACCACGAGCTCGGGCGTTCGACGATGACGGTCTTCGGCGCCCCCGCCCTGTGCCGCTCGCTGCTCGGCGACTTCCCCGCCTGCCTGGACGGCGCACCCATGCTGATGCCGGGCGCCACCTCGTCGATGCGGCCCCAGGTCGAGGCCTGGCTGATGCGCCACCGCCTGCAGCCGCGCATCGTGGGCGAGTTCGATGACGGCGCGCTGATGAAGGCCTTCGGCCGCGAGGGCCGTGGCGTTTTCATCTCGCCCACGGTGGTGGAGGCCGAGACCGTGGCGCAATACGGCGTGCAGGTCCTGGGCCGCAGCGACGAGCTGGTCGACCGCTTCTACGCCATCTCGGTCGAGCGCCGCATCACCCATCCCTGCGTCGTCGCGATCACGCAGTCGGCGCGCGGCGAACTCTTCGGCTGACGGCCTGTCCGGCGTCTTGGCAGGCCGTCGCGCGGTGCGCGCAACGCATCGCGCGGCGCTGGCGGCGCCGCCGCGGCTGCGTACAGTCCACCGTATGCATTCCGCCCCGCCAGGCCGCCCATGACAGCCGCCACTCCTCCAACCTCCGGTTCGCGCTGGCAGCGCTACGCCAGCGGCGCCCTGCGCGCCTTCCACGCCTATGCCAACTGGCTGGTGGGCATCAGCTGGAAGCGCTTCATCGTGCTGGCGCTGGCGCTGCTCATCGTGATGGGCATCCTGCACGACCTGCCGCCCTTCACCTGGACCATCACCGAGCAGATCGAGAACCAGCCGGCGCGCAGCGGTCTGCCGCCGCCGCCGCCCAAGCCGCCGAAAGCACCGATACGCATCGAAGCCCCATCGGGCGCCGGCGGTGGCGGCGTCGAGATCAACATCGGCAAGGACGGCATCCGCATCGTCGGGCGGGAGTCGACGCCAGCGCAGGCGGCCTCGGCGGCCGAGGCCGCGGCCGAGCAGGCGCGGCGTGCCGCCAGCGCCGCAGACAGCGCCGCCTCGGCCGCCGGCGTCCACATCACGCTGCCGCCGGGCGTGGCCGCCGACTCGGTGCGCGAGGCCGTGGCCGAGGCGCGGCGCCAGATCGAGGAATCGATACGCGAGGCCCGGCGCGACGCCGAGGAGGCAGCGCGCGACGCCGCCGAGGCGCGCCGCGATGCCGAGGCGGCGATCGAGGAGCTGAGCCGCGTCCAGGCCAGGCCCGGCAAGACCAAGCGCACCACGCGCATCGGCATCGGCGACTTCATGATGCAGTTCACCACGCTGTGGATCCTGGCCTCGGCCATCATCAAGTACACCTACAAGGGCCAGAAGCAGGCCGAGGTGAAGGCGGCCCAGGCCACCGAGACGGCCGAGGCCGAATCGCTGCGGCGCCAGGTGGTGGAAGCGCGCATGGCGGCGATGCAGGCCCAGGTCGAGCCGCACTTCCTGTTCAACACCCTGGCCAGCATCGACCACCTGATCGAGACCGACCCCAAGCGCGCCAGCGAGATGCAGAAGAACCTGATCGCGCTGCTGCGTGCCAGCATGCCCACCATGCGCGAGGCCGCTGGCGGCAGCGGCGGCGGTGTGCGCGACCTCGGGCGCGAGATCGCGGTGATCCGGCCCTATCTGGAGATCCTCAAGGTGCGCATGGAAGAGCGCCTCGTCACCGAAGTTGCCGTGCCCGACGGCCTGCTCTCGGCCGAGTTCCCGCCCATGATGATCCAGACCCTGGTCGAGAACGCCATCAAGCACGGCCTCGAACCCAAGCCCGAGGGCGGCAGCCTGCGCGTGGCGGCCGAAATCGTGCACGGCCGGCTGCAGATGACGGTGGCCGACACGGGCCTCGGCTTCGGCAAGGCGGCCACCGCCGGCACCGGCGTCGGCCTGGCCAATATCCGCGAGCGCCTGCAGCTGCTCTACGGCCCCAAGGCCGCGCTCACGGTGGCCGAGAACCAGCCCAGCGGCACCGTCGTCACCATCACCGTGCCCTACAAGAGCATTGAAGGCGCCTTCGCCTGATCGCGGTTGTGGCAGGCGCGGCTAGGATGGGCGCATGAACGACCCCACCCAAGCCGCACCGCGCGCCCTGCTGGCCGACGACGAGCGCCTGATGCGCGAACAACTGCGCGCCCGCCTGGCCGAGGTCTGGCCCGAGCTGCAAATCGTTGCCGAGGCGCGCAACGGCCTCGAGGCAGTGCAGATGGCCGATGAGCAGCGGCCCGACATCGTCTTCCTCGACATCCGCATGCCGGGCTTGAGCGGGGTCGACGCGGCGCGCCAGATCGCCCAGCTGCCCCCGCGCGAGGGCGGCGACGAAGAGTGGTTGCCCGAGATCGTCTTCATCACCGCCTACGACCAGTACGCGGTCGAGGCCTTCGAGCAGGGCGTGGCCGACTATGTGCTCAAGCCCGCAGAGCGTGAACGCCTGCAGCTCACGGTGGAGCGCATCCGCAAACGCCTGGCGGCGCGCCAGGGCGGTGCCGAGGCCGCCGATGGCGAGGCAGGCCCCCCGCTGCAGCAGCTGCTGCACCAGCTGGCTGCGCGCATCAACCCGGGCGGCGCGCCGCGCTACCTGGAATGGATACAGGCCACCGTGGGCCAGGCGATCCAGATGATTCCGGTCGACGAGGTGCTCTTCTTCATCAGCGACGAGAAGTACACGCGGGTGCAGACGGCCCAGGTCGAGGCGCTGATCCGCAAGCCCATCAAGGAGCTGGTCGACGAGCTCGACCCGCGCCTGTTCTGGCAGATCCACCGCAGCACCCTGGTGGCGGTGAAGGCGATTGCCGGCGTGACGCGCGACTTCCGCGGGCGCCAGATCGTCGCCGTCAAGGGTCACGCCGAGAAGCTCGAGGTCAGCCGCAGCTACACCGGCCTGTTCAAAGGCATGTGACGGGCGTGTGACGCGCGTGTGTCGGGCATGGCGCCGCGCAAGGGCTTACATCTGACGCAACTGCACGCAGGTCGGCACCAGCCGTCACTGCGCGGTCGCCGTGCAACAGTTACCTTCCACGGCATCCGATAACAGGCTTGCGCTGGATCAAAGCGCTGCGCACCACCCGCTACCCAGAACGCCGCACCACCGGCGCACCACCATGCTGTTTGCCACCACCGCCCCCGGACAGTTCCGCTTCGATTTCGTGCGCCGCGCGCCGCGCGCCGCCGCCGGCTGGCTCAAGCGCGAGGAGGCCATCATGGGCACGGCCATCGCGGTGGAGCTGTGGGCCGAAGACGCCCAGGAAGGGGCTGCCGCCATCGCCGCGGTGATGGACGAGATGCACCGCATCGACCGCGCGATGAGCCCCCACAAGACCACCTCGGAGCTGTCGCGCATCAACCGTGAGGCGGCCCTGGGCCCGGTGCCGCTGTCGGCTGAGATGTTCGGTCTGGTCGAGCGCGCGCTGGGCTTCAGCCGCCTGTCGAACGGCGCCTTCGACATCAGCTATGCCGCGGTGGGGCGCCTCTACGACTACCGCCGCCGCGTGCGCCCCACTGAGCCCGCGCTGCAGGCTGCGCGCGAATGCGTCGGCTGGCAGCACCTGGAGCTGGACACGCGCGAGCACACGCTGCGCTTCGCCCGCCCCGGCATGTGCATCGACCTTGGCGGCTTCGCCAAGGGCCATGCGGTCGACCGCGCGACGAGGCTGCTGCGCCAGCGCGGCATCGAGCACGCCATGGTCAGTGCCGGCGGCGACAGCCGCGTCATCGGTGACCGCCGCGGCCGCCCCTGGAGCGTGGCTATCCGCGACCCGCGCCGCGCCGGCGAGACGGTGGCCGTGCTGCCGCTGGAAGACGTGTCGATTTCCACCTCGGGCGACTACGAGCGCTACTTCGAGGAAGCCGGCGAGCGCCACCACCACCTCATCGACCCCGCCAGCGGCCGTTCGCCACGGGGCGTACACAGCGTCACCATCCTGGCCCCCGACGGCCTTACCAGCGAGGCGCTGTCCAAGACGGTCTTCGTGCTGGGCGCCGAGCGCGGCCTGGCGCTGGTGGAGACGCTGACCGACATTGATGCCGTGGTGGTGGACGCCGCCGGCGCGATGCACGTGTCCTCCGGCCTTCTGCACGGCGTGCAGACGGCCGCCCCCTGAGCGACCCCACCCCCGTCCTCCCCAGGAGCAAGCCATGAAGTCCCGACTCTCGCTCCTGGCAGCGAGCGGCCTTGCCGCGATCCTGCTGGCGCTGGCCGCCTGCAGCGGCGGCGGCGACGCCATCGTCAACGGTGACGTGCCCATCGCCTACGTCAAGCGCAGCACGGCGGTGACCATCAATCCGACCGACGGCACCGACAGCGCACCCGGCGGCGACCTGATGCTGCGCGAGAAGAGCAGCGCCAGCGCGCCCGAGTTCAATCTCACCGAGCGCTTCACCCAGGGCCAGGGCGACGCCAGTGACCCCGAGGTGTCCTACGACGGCAAGAAGATCGTCTTCGCGCTGCGCTGCCCGGCCAGCAATGCCGCCACGGTGGCCACGCCGGCGGGCGATGCGCCGGCCTGCACCGGGCGCTGGAACATCTGGGAATACGACATGAGCGTGGGCGGCCTGCGCGAAGGCAGCTTCCGCCGCCTCACCGGCAGCGCCGCCGACGACGATGTCGATCCGGTCTACCTGCCGGCCGGCCGCGGCATCGTGTTCGCGTCCAACCGCCAGGCCAAGTCGCACCTCAACCAGGCCCTGGGCCACAGCTACTACGCCACCGACGAGTACGAGCGCGAGCGCGTGCTCAACCTGCACACGATGACGGCCACCGGCACCGACATCCGCCAGATCAGCTTCAACCAGAGCCACGAGCGCAACCCGGTCATCCGCCCCAACGGCGACATCATGTTCGCGCGCTGGGAGCATGTGGCCGACCGCAACCGCTTCGCCATCTTCCGCGCCAAGCCCGACGGCACCGACCTCTTCGTGCTCTACGGCGCCCACAGCCCCGGCAACAGCTACCTGCACCCGCGCGACATGGACCCACGCGGCGCCTACGCCGGCCAGGTGGTCTCGTCGCTGATGCCGTTGTCGCGCACCCAGGAAGGCGGCTCGCTGCAGATGATCGACGCGGCACGCTATTCCGAATTCAACACCCCGGCCAGCAGCACGGTGCCGGAACGGGGCGGCCAGGCCGAGCCGACCGAACGCACGATGAACAGCGAGCGCGGCCTCTCGGCCGCCGGCCGCGCCACCACGCCCTACCCGCTGTGGGACGGCAGCGACCGCATCCTCGTCGCCTGGCGGCCCTGCGAGGTGACGCGGGGCGGCGTGGTCGTCAACTGCACCACGCTGACGCCCGAGGAACTGGCGCGCATGCAGGACGGCGAGCGCACCGTCGAGGCGGTGGCCGCCGACAGCGTGCGTGACAACGCCCCGGCCGCCTACGCGATCTGGATGTTCGATCCGAGCAAGCTGAAGCAGACCTGGCTCATCGTGGCCGCGCCGCCGCCGGGCTTCATGTACACCGACCCCATCGCGCTGCAGCCACGGCCCGAGCCCAATGTGGTCGAGCCGACCACCGTGGACACCGACCTCGCGGCGCGCGACCTGGCGCTGATCGAGGTGCGCAGCGTCTACGACACCGACGGCCTGCAGCGCATGGCCGAGGCGGTGCTGACCGATGCCGACCGCGTCGGCTGCGGCGTGGGCATCGCGCAGACGCGGCCTCTGGACGCCGCCGACACGCGGGCCTCGGTGGCCGACCTGGCTCGCATCAAGAACCCGGCCGACCCGGCCTATCTCTGTGCGCCGGCGCGCTTCGTGCGCGCCATCCGCGGCGTGCCGCCGCCCAGCGGGTCCACCGGCCTGCGGCGCGCCATCGGCGAGACCGATTTCGAGCAGCAGCAGATCGTCGGCTACGCGCCGGTCGAACCCGACGGCTCCTTCAAGCTGCAGGTGCCGGCCGATGTGCCGCTGGCGCTGTCCATCGTCGACAGCCAGGGCCGCGCGCTGCAGACCCACACCAACTGGATCCAGGTGCGGCCGGGCGAGCGCCGCACCTGCGACGGCTGCCACAGCCCGCGGCGTGGCGCGGCGCTCAATTCCGGCGCCGTGGTCAACGCGCTGCCGGCCGGCCTCAAGCAGGCGCTGGCGGCGCAGCACCTGAGCGGCGAGACCCTGGCCTCGCTGCGCACGCGGCTCGACCCCGTGGCACTCAATCTCGCGGCCGACCCGGTCTACGAGGACATCTGGGCCGACACCGCCCAGGCCGGCGTGGCGGCGCGGCCGGCCATCAGCCTGCGCTACGTGGGCAACCCGCGGCCGGCCGACGACCTCACGACGCCGGCGCCGGTGAACGGCGTCATCAACTACCCCGACCACATCCAGCCGCTGTGGACCAAGAGCCGCGGCACGGCCGGCGCGCTCACCTGCACGGGCTGCCACGCCGACCGCGCCCGGCTGGACCTGCGCGCCCTGGTCGGCGGCAGCGGGCGCCTCGTCTCCTACGAGGAGCTGATGCTGGGCGACCCGCAGTTCGATGCCAACGGCGCGCCGCGGGTGCGCCTGCGCGAGGGCGTGCCCGAGCTGGTGCTGGGTCCGCCGCTGGTCGAGACCAGCTCCGGCGCTGCTGGTGGCGCCGGCCAGGCGCGCAAGAGCCGCCTCGGTGAAATCCTGTGGGGCCAGACCCTGCTGGCCGGCGCCGACGCGCGCACCGCCCACCCCAGCCCGCCGGCCACCGCGCCCGACCACCCCAGCCTGCTGACGCCTGCCGAGAAGCGCCTGGTGGCCGAGTGGATGGACCTGGGCGGCCAGTATTTCAACGACCCCTTCGACGCTGGCAGCGGCGTGCGCAGCGTCAGCGGCCTGAGCCAGACCGTGTTCGCGGCCCAGGTGCTGCCGGTGCTGCGCGCGCAATGCGCCGGCTGCCACGCGCCTGCTGCCGGCACGGCGCGCAACCGTTTCGTGCTGACCGGCAGCGCCGGCGGCGACTACAACGTCACGCTGACGCTGGTGACGAACGTCTGCGACGCCAGCGCCAATGCGCTGCTCAGCAAGCCTTCCACCGTGCCCCACCCGGCTGGCGCGCTCGCCCAGACCACGGCGATACTCCCGCCCGCCAGCTCCGGTTACAACACCATTGCCGCATGGATCGCCAGCGGCTGCAGGCCCTAGAAGGCGCGCATGAACCTGCTGCGCGACCCGATCTCGGTCCTGTGCTACTCGCCGTACGGGTGTACGGCTGCGTTGCTCGAACCAAGCTCGGGCCGCTCGCGACGGTTCCTGCACGCCTTCTGATCGGTACGATGAAGTTGTTCAAATTCTCGATCTGCCTGCCTTTCCTGCTCGCCCTGCTGCCCGGCTGCGGCGGCGGCAGCAGCCCCTTCGACAACCCGAAGAGCGTCGACAATCCGGCCGCCACCGGCGGCCAGAAACTGTCCTTCGTCTACTTCATGCGTTGCGTCACCCCCGTGCTCGAGCAGCCCCTGCGCGTCGTCATCAACGGCAGCGTCACCACCAATACCTGTGCCTCTTCGGGCTGCCACGACAACACGGCCGGCACCGGCGGTGCGCTGCGCCTGCGCGGCGGTGCGGCGGCGGTCGACCCGGCACTGGGCGCGGCCGCCCTGCGTGACACCGACATGTACAAGAACTACTACTCGTCCCTGGGCGAGACCGTGGTGGGCAGCCCGCTGCAAAGCCGTTTGCTCAACAAGCCCTTGGTGCGCGACGTGCTGCACGGCGGTGGCCTGGTCTTCGAGACGCCCGAGGACGCCGGCGCCAAGCTGCTGCGCTACTGGATCAGCCGCCCCATGCCCACGGGCCAGGACGAATTCAGCAGCGCCGCCAACAGCATGTTCACGCCGGCCGACGCGGCCAGCGGCGCCTGCAACACCGACTGATGGGGCCGCTGCTGCAATGGCTGCGCCTGGCGCTGCTGCTCCTGACCTTGGGCACCGCCCAGGCGGCCGAGCCCGAGGCCGCCGAGCGCCTGCAGGTGGCCGGGCCCTTTCTCGAGTTGCACACCGGCCCCGGCCGCGGCTACCCGGTCTTCCACGTCGTCGAGCGGCGGCAGTGGATCACGGTGGAGTTGCGCCACACCGACTGGTTTCGCGTGCGCGACGAGGGCGGCAAGGTGGGCTGGGTGCCGCGCACCCAGCTAGCGACCACGCTCACCGAGGCCGGCGAGGCCAAGCCGCTGGCGGGGCTGCGCGTCGACGACTACCTGGCGCGCCGGCTCGAATACGGCGCCGCCTGGGGCCGCTTCCAGTCCGATCCCCTGCTGGGCGCCTGGGTGCAGGCGCGGCTGGCCGACACCCTGGGGGTGGAGCTGGGCATCGCCCAGGTGCAGGGCCGCTTCTCGTCCACCGAACTCTGGCGCCTGAGCCTGACTTCCGAGCCCTGGTCGGACCGCCGCCTCTCGCCCTTCATCGCGCTCGGCCTGGGCCAGTTCAAGAACCTGCCCAATGCCAGCCTGGTGGACGCCACGCCCACCGACGCCCGCCTCGCCCACGCCACGCTGGGCTTGCGCTGGCACATCGGCCAGCGCTTCGTGGCGCGGCTGGACAGCACGCTTTACACCGCCTTCGTCTCCGACGCCCGCAGCACCGAGTTCCGCTCGGTCAGCGCCGGCCTCGCCTTCTTCTTCTAGCCCGGCCTGCCATGCTGTCCAACCCTTTGATCCCCGTCGCCCTGGCCGCTTTGGCCCTGGCCGCAGCGTCCGTACAGGCCCAGGACGCGCGCCCGGCCGGCGCCACCACCAACACCACGGCCACCGAACAAGTCATCGTGCCCCAGGTCGAGCGCCGCCAGGTCAAGCGGCCGCGCTATGCCTCCAGCGATTTCGGCGTGGGCCTCTACGTGGGCACCTATGCGACCGAGAACTTCGGCAGCAGCCGCGTCGCCGGCCTGCGCCTGGCGTACCACATCACCGAGGACTATTTCGTCGATGTCACCTACGGCCGCAGCCGCATCAGCGACGAGAACTTCCGCCAGGTGCTGCCCGGCGGCATCTTCGTCAACCGCAACGAGGCGTTGAGCTACCTGGGCCTGTCGGCAGGCTGGAACCTGCTGCCGGGCGAGGTCTTCCTCGGCCGCTTCGGCGCGCGTGCGACCCAGGGCTATCTGATCGGCGGCATAGGCAGCACCAATTTCGCCGGCCTCAAGCGCCAGAGCTTCCATCTCGGCTTCGGCCTGCGGCTGATGGTCAACGACCACTTCGCGGTGCAGGCCGATGTGCGCGACCATTTCTACACGCTGGATCTGCTGGGCCGCAACCAGCGCACCCAGAACCCCGAGCTGACGCTCGGCCTCACCGTCTTCTTCTGAGCACGGCCATGCGACAGCTGCTGTTGACCATTCTGCTGGGCCTGGCCGCGGCCGGCGCCAGCGCCGCCGTCACGCTGCAGGCGCCGGCGCCCGATTTCACGCTGCGCGGCGCCGACGGCCGCAACCTGCGCCTGGCCGAACAGCGCGGCCAGGTCGTGCTGGTCAACTTCTGGGCCAGCTGGTGCGGCCCCTGCCGCCAGGAAATGCCCCAGCTCAACCGCCTGTACGACAAGTACCGCAGCGCCGGCTTCCTGATGTTGGGCGTCAACATCGACGACGATGCCCGCCTGGGCACGGCCACCGCCACGCGTTGGGGCGTGAAGTTTCCGGTGCTGCTCGACGCCGAGAAGACCGTCACCCGGCAGTACGACCTGGGCAGCATGCCGGCCACCGTGCTGATAGACCGGGACGGCCGCGTGCGCTACCTGCACCGCGGTTACCGCGAGGGCGCCGAAGAGGCCTACGAACGGCAGATTCGCGAGCTGGTGAAGGAATGACGATGAGGCCGCTGTTCTTGTCGTCGCTGCTGGCCGTCGCCGCCCTGGGTGCCGGCTGTGCCCTGCCCGAACCCTGGGTCAAGCCTTACGAGCGCGAGCGCCTGGCCGATCCCATCATGCAGTTCTCGCGCAGCCCGCTGGCCGACAAGCACCGCGAGCACATCCACAACGTGCGCGAAGGCGCACGCGGCGCCACCGGCGTGCAGGGAGGCGGCTGTGGATGTAACTGATGCGCTGCGCCGGCTGGCCGCGCGCATGCTGCGCCTGGCCAAGGCTGCGCTCGGCAGCCTGCTGGCGGGCAGTGCTGCCACGCACGCCGCCACCCTGCCCGAGGACAAGGCAGAAATCCTGTATCACCGCTACGACGGCGGCGGCGTCAAGGCCAGCGGGCCGGCGCTGCTGGTGCGCAAGAGCCTGGCCGACCGCGTCTCGGCCAGCGCCCAGTACTACGTCGACGCGGTGAGCAATGCCTCCATCGACGTCGTCACCACCGCCAGCCCCTACAAGGAGACACGCACCGCCTGGGACCTGGGCCTGGACACCGTGGTGCGCGACACCACGCTGGGCCTGGCGATGTCGCGCAGCCGCGAGCCCGACTACCAGGCCGACAGCCTGGGCTTTGACGCGGCGCACGAGGTCTTCGGCGGCATGAGCACGGTGAGCATGGGCTTCACGCGCGGCAGCGACAAGGTCGGCCAGAAGGACGTGGCCGGCTGGATAGACCGCGCCACCCACTGGCAGTACCGCGCCGGCCTGACCCAGATCCTCAGCCCGCGCTGGTTGGCCAGCGTCAATGGCGAGGTCATCGCCGACAGCGGCTACCTCGGCAGCCCCTACCGCGTGGCGCGCGTCTTCGGCGCCGCCGTACATGAGCGCGTACCGCGCACGCGCACCGGCCGCGCCGTCAAGCTGCGCGTCATCGGCGACACCGGCGAGTGGCTCGCGCGCAGCTCGGTGCGCGCCGAATACCGCTACTACTGGGACACCTGGGACGTCCGCGCCCATACCACCGAGTTCGGCTTCTCGCGCTACCTGGGCGAGCGCTTCCTGCTCGACACCACACTGCGCCTGTACAAGCAGGGCCGGGCGCTCTTCTACAGCGACGACGCCGGCAGCGAGACCGTCTACGTCACGCGCAACCGCCAACTCGGCGCCTTCAGCAGCACCGCCTTCGCCGCGCGCCTGAGCTACCAGTGGCCGGGCCCTGTGCTGGGCGCCGAGTGGAAGCTCAGCGCCTCCTGGGAGTTGAAGCGCTTTGCCTTCAGCGATTTCACCGACCCGCGCACCGGCCAGCCCTACCGCCACAACGCCCAGGTGCTGCAGCTGCTGGCCTCGGGCAGCTTCTGATCGATTGATGAGGACTCGATGATGGCCCCCCCCCGCCTGCCTTTCATGCGGCTGCTCGCTGCCCTGGCCCTGGCCGCGGCCGGTGCTGCCTGGGCCGCCGATGCCGTGCCCAATACCGCACCGGACACCGCGGCGCTCACCGCGACAGCCACCGCCACGCCCACGGCCGCGCCGGCCTCGCTCGACACCCGGGTGCAGGACATCAAGGCCGAGGTGATGCGCCTGAACCGCGACCTGCTGGTGCTGGAAGAAGAACTGCTCTTCCCCGCCAACACCCAGGTGGCAGTCTTCGTCTCGATGGACGTGGGCAAGCTGTTCGAGCTGGAATCGGTGCAGCTGAGGCTGGACGACAAGCTCGTCAGCAGCTATCTCTATACAGCCGCCGAGGTCCAGGCCCTGCACCGCGGCGGCATGCAGCGCCTGTACGTGGGCAATCTGCGCGGCGGCAAGCACGCCATCACCGCCTTTTTCACCGGCCGCGGCCCCCATGTGCGCGACTACAAGCGCGGCGCCACGCTGGAATTCGAGAAAGGCAGCGAGCCGCGCTACATCGAGCTGCGCATCCGCGACGTGCAGGCGCTGCTGCAGCCGGAATTCGAGGTCAAGGTCTGGCAGTGATGCGTCCGTTTCCGCGCCTGGTTGCGACGCTGCTGCTGGCCGGCTGCGCCGCCGGCGTGGGCGCGCAAGGCCAGGTGGCCGATGGCCTGAAGCCGCGCGCCGTCGCCGCCCCCCACTACGGCGACACGCTCTACCAGTTCTACCAGGGCCGCCATTTCGAGGCCCTCACCGGCCTCATGGTGTCGCAGCACTTCGGCCGCGTCGCCCCGCACGACGACGAGGCCGAGGTGCTGCGCGGCGGCATGCTGCTGTCCTACGGCCTGCACGACGAGGCCTCGGCGGTTTTCGCGCGCCTCATCGAGCGCCAGGCGCCACCGTCGGTGCGCGACCGCGCCTGGTACTTCCTGGCCCGCATCCGCCACCAGCGCGGCTTGAATGACCAGGCCGAGGCGGCGCTGGCCCTGATCCTGGCGCCGCTGCACGCTGCGCTGGAAGAAGAACGCCGGCTGCTGCAGGCCCAGTTGCTGCTGCAGCGCGAAGACTATGCCGGCGCGGCAGCCCTGCTCGAGCCGCTGAAAGGCAGTGCCGGCGCCGGCCTCTATGCCCGCTTCAACCTCGGCGTGGCCCTGGTCAAGAGCGGCGATGCCGAGGGCGGCCAGGCCCTGCTCGACGAGGTCGGCCAGGCGCCCGGCGCCGACGAAGAGATGCGCGGCCTGCGCGACCGCGCCAATGTCGCCCTAGGCTTCACCGCGCTGCAGGACAAGAAGCCGCGCGAGGCGCGCGCCGCGCTGCAGCGCGTGCGCCTGAACGCGGCCCAGTCCAACAAGGCGCTGCTCGGCTATGGCTGGGCGGCGGCCGAGTTGAACGACCCCCGCCTGGCCCTCGTGCCCTGGACCGAGCTGGCCCAGCGCCCGCTGTCCGACGCCGCGGTGCTGGAGGCCCAGATTGCCGTGCCCTATGCGCTGGCCGAGATCGGCGCCTTTGGCCAGGCGCTGGACAAGTACGGCCAGGCCGTTGACGCCTTTGCGCGCGAACGCGAGGCGCTGGCCCAGACCATCGCTGCCGTGCGCGGTGGCGCCCTGGTGCGCGCGCTGATGGCAGGCGGCCAGGCCGGCGAATCCGAGTCCGGCCTGGCTGCCTTTGCCGGCGTCGAGCGCCTGCCCGAGCTGCCGCACAGCGGCCACCTGGCGCCGCTGCTGGCGGGCCATGCCTTCCAGGAGTCGTACAAGAACCTGCGCGACCTGCAGTTCCTGCAGCGCAACCTGGGACGCTGGCAGGGCAATCTGGTGAGCTTTGCCGACATGCTGGAGGCGCGCGGCCGTGCCTATGCCGAACGCCTGCCGCGCGTGCGCGCCGCTGCCGGCGCCATGGATCTGCCGGCGCTGGTGCTGCGCCAGGCTGCGCTGCAACAGGATCTGGACCGCGCCCTCGAACACGGCCACGCCGCCGCCTTTGCCGATGCGCGTGAACTGGCGCTGCAGCAGCGCATCGACAGCGCCCGTGCCGCGCTGCGCCGCGCCGGCGACGACCCCGAGGCCGGCGCCGCCGCCGAGCGCCTGCGTCGCATAACCGGCGCGCTGGCCTGGCAGCAGGCGCGCGAACTGCCGGCACGCAGCTGGCAGGCGCGCAAGGGCCTGCGCGAAAGCGAGCGCACCCTGGCCGCGGCCCAGGCGCGCGACGCCGCCCTGCTGCAGGCCCAGCGCGACGAGCCGGCCCGCCAGGCCCGTTTTGCGGCGCGCATCGCGGCGCTGACGGCAGCCCTGGTGGGCCTGCAGCCGCGCATCGCGGCGCTGGACGCCGAGGTCGGCCGCCAGATGCAGGAGGCCGTGGTGGCCGAGTTGGAGGCCCAGCAGCAAAGGCTGGATGTCTATGCCGCCCAGGCGCGGCTGGCGATGGCGCAGATCCACGACCGCGCCCAGCTGGCGCGGCGCAGCGACGGGACGTTCGCCAAATGAGCGCGCGCCGCCACCTCGCCATCCCTCTGGCCTTGGCCGCGCTGGCGCTGCTGGCCGCCTGCGGTGGCACGCGCCGCCTGCCCGGCGACGACCAGCCCACGCTGGCCACGCTGGCCGCGCGCAGCATCAAGGTCGAGGCCGAGCCCGATCTCGTGGTCAGCGACGACCAGACCATCGCCGCCTACCGCAGCTTTCTCGAAGTGGCACCCAAGGCGCCGCAGCGCGCCGAGGCCATGCGCCGCCTGGGTGACCTTGAGATGGACCGCGCCGACCGCCAGGCCGCCGAAGGCGCCGGCGCCGAGCCCGACTACCGCGGCGCCATCGCGCGCTACGAAGAATTCCTCAAGGCCTACCCGAAAGACCCGCGCACCGACCGCGTGCTCTACCAGCTGGCCCGCGCGCAAGAGCAAGGCGGCCAGCTCGAACCGGCGCTCGCCACGCTGTCGCGCCTGGTGCAGCAGCACCCGGGCACGCTGCACGCCGACGAGGCCCACTTCCGCCGCGGCGAGCTGCTGTTCGCGATGCGCGACTACCCGCGCGCCGAGGCCGCCTATGCCAGCGTGCTGGCCAGCGATCAGGTCACGCCCTTGCGCGAGCGTGCGCTCTACATGCAGGGCTGGTCGCGCTTCAAGCAGGGGCGGCTGGACGAGGGGCTGCGCGCCTTCTTCGGCGTGCTCGACCTCCAGCTCGGCGGCCTGGCGCCGCTGGCGCGCGAGGAGGCCGACCTGTCCAAGCTGCGCGCGCTGAAGCGCGCCGACCGCGAGCTGGTGGAGGACACGTTCCGCGTCGTCAGCCTGAGCCTGGCGGCGCTGCAGGGCGCCGATGCGATTCCCCGCTACATCGACAGCGACAAGCGTGCCGGCTACGAGTTTCGCGTTTACCAGCAGCTGGGCGAGCTCTACATCCGGCAGGAGCGCATCAAGGACGCGGCCGACAGCTTTGCCGCCTTCGTGCGCCGCCAGCCCCTGCATGCCCAGGCACCGCTGCTGCAGGCGCGCGTGATCGAGATCTACCAGGCCAGCGGCTTCCAGGCGCTGGCGCTGCAGGCCAAGAAGGACCACGTCGAGCGCTATGGCGCCGAGAGCGATTTCCGCCGCGCCAACCGCAGCGGCTGGACGCGCGCCCAGCCCCTGGTCAAGACCCACCTGGGCGAACTGGCCAGCCACCACCACGCCCTGGCCCAGCAGACGCGCAACCCGGCCGAGGTGGCCGAGGCGGTGCGCTGGTACCGCGCGCTGCTGAAGTCCTTCGGCGACGATGCCGATGCGGCGAAGAACCGCTTCCTGCTGGCCGAACTGCTGTTCGAAAGCCGCCAGTACGGCGAGGCCGCGGCCGAGTACGAGTTCGTTGCCTACCGCCAGGCCCAGGATGCGCGCGCACCCGATGCCGGCTATGCCGCGCTGCTGGCCTATGCGGCGCTGGAGAAGGGCGCCGGCGCCGGTGCCGACGGGCGTGCGCTGCAGCGCCAGACCGTGGACAGCTCACTGCGCTTCGCCAAGGCCTACCCCAGGGACGCTCGCGCCGGCGCCGTGCTCACCAACGCCGCCGACAAGCTTTTTGCGCTGGGCGAGGGCGAGCGCGCCCAGGCCATCGCCCGCGAGGCGCTGGCGCTGCAGCCGGCGCCCGAGCAGCGCCGCGTGGCCTGGACCGTCATCGCCCACCAGACCTTCGAGGAAGGCACGGCCGCCGATGCCGAACAGGCCTATGCCGAAGTGCTGGCGCTGACACCGGTCGATGCGCCCGCCCGCGGCGCGCTGGTCGAGCGCCAGGCCGCGGCCGTCTACCGCCAGGCCGAAGAGGCGCGCGCCGCGGGCCGGCCGCGCGACGCCGTGGGCCATTTCCAGCGCGTCATCGCCATGCCCGGCCTGCCCGCCACAGCCGCGGTGCGCGCCAGCGCGCAGGTCGACGCCGCCGCGGCGCTGATCGCCCTGCAGGACTGGGAGGCCGCGGCGCGCACGCTGGAAGATTTCCGCCGCGAGCAACCCGGCCATGCGCTGCAGGCCGAGGTGGCGCCCAAGCTGGCCCTGGCCTACCTGGAGCTGGGCCGCGCGCCGCAGGCCGCGGCCGAGTTCGAGCGCGTGGCCGGCGCCGCCTCCGACCCCGAGCTGGCGCGCGGCGCGCTGTGGCAGGCGGCCGAGCTGCACCAGAAGGCGGCCGAGCGTGCCGGGCCGCGCTCGCCGCAGCTGGCCAACGCCATCCGCGCCTGGGAGCGCTACCTGCAGCAGCACCCGCAGCCGCTGGAGTCGGCGGTGCAGGCGCGCTGGCAGCTGGCCGCGCTGCAGCGCCAGGACGGCCAGCCGGCCCGCGCCACCGCCTGGCTGCGCGCGGTGCAGACGGCCGATGCCGAGGCCGGCGCGGCGCGCACGCCGCTCACGCGCAAGCTCGGCGGCCAGGCCACGCTGGCGCTGGCCGAGCCGGCGCTGGAGGCCTACCGCAAGGTGGCGTTGATCGAGCCGCTGGCCCGGCAGCTCAAGCTCAAGAAGACCCGGCTGGACGAGGTGCTGGCGGCCTATGCCGCCGCCGCCGAGGCCGGCGTGCTCGAGGTCACGACCCAGGCCACCCAGGCCACGGCCGCGCTGTACCAGGATTTCGGCAAGGCCTTGATGGGCTCACAGCGGCCCAGGAAGCTGTCCAAGCTGGAGCTGGAGCAGTACAACGTGATGCTCGAGGAGCAGGCCTTCCCCTTCGAGGAAAAGGCCATCGCGCTTTTTGAGACCAATGCCGGCCGCATCGCCGCCGGTGTGTGGGACGAGGCGGTGAGGCAAAGCCTGGCCGAGCTGGCCCGGCTGAAGCCGGTGCGCTGGGGCAAGGCCGAGCGTGGCGCCGCGCCTGTGGACACGACCCTGCTCGCGCTGCAGACCGCGCTGGCCGGCGCCGAGGGCACGGCGCGTGCGCCCCTGCTCAACCAGATCGCCATCAAGGAGCGCCAGGCCGGGCGCCTGACGCAGGCGCGCGAGGCCTATGCGGCGGCCATCACGGTGGACGCGACTGCCGTCGAGCCGCGCCTGAACCTGGCCATCCTGCTCGACCTCTACCTCGGCGAGCCGGCCGCGGCGCGGGCCCTGTACCAGCAGTGCCTGGAGCTGTCGCCGGCCGACGCACAGCCGCTCTCCCGCTGGCTGGCCGAGATGAAGACGCGCAAGCCGCCCATCGACGCGCCGCCCGTGGCCGCGGCCGGCGCTGCAGCGAATACCGCATCGGCTGCCGCGGCCAGCACCGCGTCCAACACCACGGCCCCGGCCAAGGAAACGCAATGAAGCGACTGCCCGCCGCGCTGCTGGGGATGCTGGCCTGCGCCGCCGCCTCGGCCCAGGACCGCGCCGATATCGACCGTACCCAGATCATCGGCAACCGCGAGCTGCCCAAGGTGCTGTACATCGTGCCCTGGAAGAAGCCGCTGCCCGGCGAGCTGTCGGGCCGCCCGGTGCGCAGCGTGCTCGACGAGGCACTTGCGCCGGTCGACCGCGAGGTCTTCCGCCGCCAGGTCGACTACGGCCTGCAGCTGCAGGCGCGTCAGGCCGGCAAGCCCGAATCCGCCCCTCCCCCCAAAACCCCCGCCCCCTGACGGAGCTTCTCGATGGATACCTTCAATACCGTGGTCAAGTTCTTCGTCGACTGCGGGCCCTTTCTCTACCCCAGCCTGGCCATGATGGCCGTGGGCCTGGCCATCGCCATCGAGCGCTTCGCCTTCCTTTCCAAGGCGCGCAGCCAGAACCGCAAGCTCTGGGACGAGGTGCTGCCGCTGCTGCAGGGCGGCAAGTTCAAGGAGGTGGCAGCCCTGGTCGAGAGGTCCGATTCGGCCATCGGCAAGATCGTTGCCAACGGCCTGGAGCGCATGCGCAGCGCCGGCCGCCGCGAGGACATCGACCACGCGATGGAGGAAGGCATGATGGAGATCGTGCCGCGGCTGGAGAAGCGCACCCACTACATCGCCACCTTCGCCAACACCATCACCCTGGTCGGCCTGCTGGGCACCATCATCGGCCTCATCAAGGGCTTCACCGCGGTGGCGCAGGTCAACCCGGCCGAGAAGGCCGAGCTGCTGTCGGCCAGCATCTCTGTCGCGATGAACAACACCGCCTTCGCGCTGATGGTGGCCATCCCCTTCCTGCTCATCCACGCCTTCCTGCAGGCGCGCGCCTCCGAGATCGTCGACAGCCTGGAAGCGGCCAAGATCACCTTCCTCAACCTGGTCGGCCGCCTGGCCGCCGAGAAGGCCAAGGAAAGCCGCCCGTCATGAGGCTGCGCCGCCTGCGCAAGGAGCCGGCGCATCTGGAAATCACGGCCTTCATCAACCTGATCGTGGTGCTGGTGCCCTTCCTGCTGTCGACCGCGGTGTTCACGCGGCTGGCGGTGATGGACCTGCGCCTGCCGGCCCAGCAGTCGGCGGTCGAGCAGATCAAGGCCGGCGAGTTGCAGCTCGAGGTGGTGGTGCGGCGCGACGCCATCGAGGTGGGCGACCGCATCGGCGGCCTCATCGAACGCATCCCGCGCAGCGCCGAGGCGCCCGCCAAGTCCTACCAGACGCTGGCGGCGCTGATGCTGATGATCAAGAAGCGCTTTCCCGACAAGACCGAGGCCAGCGTGCTGGCCGAGCCCGACACGCCCTATGACGAGCTGGTGCAGGTGATGGACGCGATGCGTTCCACCGTCACCGCCCAGGGCACGAAGCTGGTGCGCGCCGAGTTGTTTCCGTCCATCTCCATCGGCGACGCGCCCGTGCGCGCGCCGCAGAGCTGATGGCCGCGCTCACCGGCATCCAGCGCCGCGCCGCGCGCAAGGCCCGCGGCGGCGCGGCCATGGACATGAACCTGGTGTCGCTGATCGACGTCTTCACCATCCTCATCTTCTTCCTGCTCTCCAGCGCCGCCGGCGTCGAGACCCTGGTGAGCCCCAGCGCCGTCAAGCTGCCGCTGTCCAGCGCCGAGCAGGCACCCAAGGACAGCGTGGTGCTGGTGGTGAGCCGCGAAGAGATCCTGGTCGACGGCCGCCGCGTCGCGCTGGTGAAGGATGCGCTGGCCCAGGCCGACGACCTCATCGCGCCGCTCAAGGCCGAGCTCGACCTGCTGGCCACGCGCAAGGCGGTGCGCGCCGAGAACGCCAGCGAGGCCCAGGCCATCACCATCATGGCCGACAAGGAGATTCCCTACAGGCTGCTGCGCAAGCTGATGGCGACCTGCGCCCGCGCCAACTACAGCGATGTCTTCTTCGCGGTGCGGCGGAGGGACGTGTGATGGCCGCGCTGGCGATGGCCCATCCGGGCGTCTCTTTCCGCGTGCCGGCGCTGCCGTGGTCGGCCATTGCCGACGACGAGCGCCGCTTCAAGCGCATCCTCGGCCGCGTGCTGGCCCTGGTGCTGCTGCTGGGCGTCGTTCTGCCTTTCGTGCCGCTGCGCCAGGCCCAGCGCATCGAGGCCCAGCCGCTGCCGCCGCCCATCGCGCGCCTGCTGCTGGAACGCCGCACGCCGCCTCCGCCGCCGCCCAAGCCGGCCGAGGCGCCGGTCGACAGCGCCACCAAACCCCAGGCTCCCGCCGACAAACCGGTGCCGCAGGTGGCGGCCAAGCCGCGCCCGGTGCCCGAGGCGCGCAAGCCCGAGCCGGGCAAGGCGCCGGGCGAGGTGGCGCTGGACAATGCGCGCCGCAAGGCCAGCGGCGTGGGCCTGCTGGCGCTGAAGAATGAGCTGGCCGAGATGACCGGCGCGCCTCTGGCCGTCCAGCTCAAGCAGGACATCAGACCCGGTCCCGGCGTCGGCACGGCCACCGGCCCGGGCGTGGGCGCCGGCACCGAGCCCGGCGTGCCGGTGCGCGCCATGATCACCAGCAACGCCACCAAGGGCAGCGGCGGCATCAACACCGCCGGCTACAGCCGCGACACCGGCGGCGGCGGCCTCGCCGGCCGCGCCACCACCCTGGTCGAGGGCGTGGCTGGTGGTGGTGGGGGGGGCGGTCCGGGTGGCGGCGGCGGCTCGCGCGCCGGTGGCGCGGGCGGATCGGCCCAGGCCGGGGCCGGCGCGGCGGCTGGCGGCACGCTGCACAAGGGCAGCAGCGGCCGTGCCAGCCGTTCGATCGAGGAGATCAAGCTCGTCTTCGAGCGCAACAAGGGCGCGATCTACGCGCTCTACAACCGCGCACTGCGCGAAGACCCGGCGCTGCAGGGCAAGGTGGTGCTCGAACTCAAGATCGCGCCCGGTGGCCAGGTCGCCGACCTGCGCATCGTCTCGAGCGAGCTCAAGGCTGACGAACTGGAAAAGAAGCTGCTCGCGCGCATCCGCCAGTTCGATTTCGGCGCCAAGGATGTCGAGGTGATGGTCGTCACCTGGCCGGTGGACTTCCTGCCGTCCTGAGCCTTGGGCCGGGTGCAAGGCCCGGCGCCCGCTGCGCATCCCGGTTCCCTTGGTCATGGGGGTTGCGGGCGCTCGTGGCCACGGACTTGATCCGCCTCATGCGCGGCAGGGCCAGGCTTTGCCGGCCTGCCCCGGGCCGCGTTCGCGCGTCGAACTCGGCCTCGGGCCCCGGGCTTGAATCCTTGTTCACCCTCTGCCCAGCGGAAGCCCGTGCGAAGGCACCGTGACAGCATGCACGGCGCCTTCGCCCAACCGGATGTACCCATGAACCAACGCCGCCTGACCCGCCGCCTGACCCCGATTGCGCTCGCCGCCGCCCTGGCCCTGGGCCCTGGCGGCCTGAACGCCGCCGTGCGCAGCTTCAGCGGCCCGGGCAGCTTCTGGGACGTGGTGGCCAACTGGACCGGCGGCATCGTGCCCGGCGCGGCCGACGACGCGCTGCTGGGGGCCTTCAACACCGAGGTGCGCACCACCTTCACCATCCTGAGCTTCAGCGGCACCGGCACGCTGACGGTCAACGGGGGCACGCTGACCACCAGCGCCGCGTCCACCACCGCGGGCTTCACGCTCAGCGGCGGCGGTACGCTGGCCGGCACCGGCGCGGTGACGATCAGCGGCGCGGGCAGCTGGACCGGCGGCTTCATGAGCGGCACCGGCGTGACCACGTCCACCGGCAGCTTTGCGTTCAGCGGCGCCGGCCTCAAGGACTTGATAGCCGGCCGCACCCTGGCCACCGCGGGCACCACCACCTGGACCAATACCGCCGCCGACAACGGCCGCATCCGCACCGGCAACGGGGCCACCATCAACAACAGCGGCAGCTGGGACGACCAGCAGGCCTTCAGCAGCGCCATCTCGCCCGATTTCAGCGGCACGGCCAACTTCAACAACAGCGGCAGCTACACCAAGAGCGGCGCCGGCACCACCACCATCAGCATCGCGTTCAACAACACCAGCAGCGGCGCCGGCACCGGCGTGGTGGCAGTCAATGCAGGCGGCCTGCGCCTGCTGGGCGGGGGCAGCAGCAGCGGCAGCTTTGCCGCGCTGGCCGGCACCACGCTGGCCTTTGGCGGGGGCGCCACGCTGCTGGCGGCGTCCAGCATCAACAGCGCGGGCACGGTCGAGTTCGCCGGCTCGGGCAACAACACCGTCGCCGGCAGCTACAGCGCCACCACGTCCAGCGTGTTCAGCGGCGGCACCACCACTTTCACCGGCAACGTCGGCAACGTCGGCAACCTGGTCGCCAACGGCGGCGCGGCCGTCTTCAACAACGCGCAGGCGGTGAACAGCGGCAGTGTGACCCTCAGCTCCGGCAGCCTGGCCTTCAACAACACCGGCGGCCTGGCCGCCACCACGCTGGCGCTGAGCGGCGGCACGCTGGCGGGCACGTCCACGGCCAGCTTCAGCGGCAACGGCAGCTGGACCAGCGGCACCATGACCGGCGCCGGCCGCACCCAGGTGGCCGGGGCGATGACGATCAGCGGCGCGTCCTCCAAGGACCTGACCTCCGGCCGCACGCTGGGCACGGCCGGCACCACCACCTGGACCAACACCGCGGCCGACAACGGCCGCATCCGCACCGGCGGCGCGGCGGTCATCGACAACACCGGCAGCTGGCTGGACCAGCAGGCCTTCAACGGGGGCATCGGGCCGGACTTCAGCGGCAGCGCCACCTTCGTCAACAGCGGCAGCTACACCAAGAGCGGCGCCGGCAACACGACGATCAGCATCGCCTTCAACAACAACTCGGCCAGCCCGACCACCGGCGTGGTGGCAGTGCATGCCGGCAGCCTGCGCCTGACCGGCGGCGGCAGCAGCAACGGCAGCTTCACGGGCCTGGCCGGCACCACGCTGGGCCTGGGCGGCGGCCATGCGCTGCTGGCGGCATCCAGCGTCAGCACCGCGGGCACGGTCGACTTCACGGGCGGCAGCAACACCATCGCCGGCAGCTTCAACGCCGGCACCGCCACCCAGTTCAGCGGTGGCACCAGCACCTTCAGCGGCACGGTGTCCGGCGTGGGCTCGACCATCGTCGCCACGGGCGGCACGGGCGTCTTCAACATCACCCAGGCCTTCAGCGTGAGCGCGCTGCAGCTGAGCAGCGGCGGCCTGAGCTTCAACAACACCGGCGGCGTGACCACCGCCACGCTGAGCCTGACCGGCGGCACGCTGGGCGGCACAGCCACCGTCACCGTCAGTGGCGCCACCACCTGGACCAGCGGCACCATGACCGGCAGCGGTCGCACCCAGGCCGACGGCACCCTGGTGATCAGCGGCGCCGCGCTCAAGGACATGACGGATGGCCGCAACCTCGTCGCCGGCGACACCACCTGGACCAACACCGCCGCTGGCAACGGCCGCATCCGCACGGGCGGCACGGCCCTCATCACCAACACCGGCACCTGGGCCGACCAGCAGGCCTTCGACAGCAGCATTTCGCCCGACTTCGGCGGCTCGGGTCGCTTCGACAACCAGGGCGTGTACACCAAGTCGGGCGTGGGCACGACCAGCATGGGGGTCGCCTTCGACAACACCACCACCGGGGCGGGTACCGGCGTGGTCAGCGTGAATGCCGGCACCCTGGCGCTCAATGGGGGTGGCAGCAGCGACGGCCGCTTCCAGGGAACCGGCACGTTGGTCTTCGGCAGCGGCGTGTACAACCTGCTGACCGGCTCGAGCGTGGTCAACCCCAACGTGCAGTTCAGCGGCGGCACCACCAACGTGGGTGGCAGCTACAGCGTGGCCGGCACCACCACGGTCAATGGGGGCACGGCCAACTTCACCGGCACGGTGGCCGGCAGCGGTGGCAGCCTCATCCTGAGCAGCGGCACCGCCAACTTCAACAACCTGGCCGGCGTGAGCGTGGCCACGCTGGCCTTGTCCGGCGGCACCCTCAGCGGTACGCAGGATCTGGCCGTCAGCGGCGCCACCACCTGGACCAACGGCACCATGACCGGCACCGGCCGCACCTTGGCCAATGGCACCCTGGTGATCAGCGGCGCCGCCTTGAAGGACATGACCGGAGGCCGCCGCCTGGTGGCCGGCAATACCACCTGGACCAACACCGCCGCCGGCAACGGCCGCATCCGCACTGGCGGCACGGCCCTCATCACCAACACCGGCACCTGGGCCGACCAGCAGGCCTTCGACAGCAGCATCTCGCCCGACTTCGGCGGCACGGCGCGCTTCGACAACCAGGGCGTCTACAACAAGACCGGCGCCGGCACGACGACGATCAGCGTCGCCTTCGACAACACCCGCTCCGGCGCCGGCACGGGTGTTGTCAACGTCAACGCCGGCACGCTGTCGCTGGGGGGTGGCGGCAGCAGCAACGGCAGCTTCCAGGGCCCGGGCCTGCTGGTCTTCAGCGGGGGTGTCCACGACCTGCTGGCTGCTTCCAGCGTGACCAACCCCAACGTGCAGTTCAGCGGTGGCACCACCCACATGGGCGGCAGCTACAACGTGTCCGGCACCACCACCGTCAACGGCGGCACCGCCAACTTCATCGGCACGGTGGCCAACAGCGGCGGCAACCTGGTGGTGAGCAGCGGCACGGTCAACTACAGCAACCTGGCCGGCGTGACGGTGAGCGCCCTGACGCTGTCGGGGGGCACGGTCGGCGGCACGCAGGCGCTCACGGTATCGGGCAACACCGGCTGGACCAGCGGCACCATGACCGGCACCGGCAGCACCACGCTGCAGGGCGCGTTGAGCCTGAGTGGCGCCATCCAGAAAGACCTCACCGGCGGCCGCGTGCTCAACACCCAGAGCACCACCACCTGGACCAACACGGCCGTCAGCAACGGACGCATCCGCACTGGCGGCGGCGCGGTCATCAACAACAGCGGCAGCTGGCTCGACCAGCAGGCCTTCAACGGCCAGATCTCGCCCGACTTCGGCGGCATCTCCACCTTCAACAACACGGGCAGCTACACCAAGTCGGGCGCCGCCACCACCGACATGGCCGTGGCCTTCGTCAATGGCAATGCCACGCCGGGCACGGGCTTGGTCAACCTGAACGCCGGCACGCTGCAGCTCAGCGCCGGCGGCAGCAGCCTGGGCACGTTCAACGTCGCCGACGGCACGACGCTGGACTTCACCTCCGGCACCTACACCCTGGGCGGCACGGTGGCCAGCGGCGCCGACGGCCGCGTGCGGGTAAGCGGCGGCACGGTCAACACATCGGGCGTCAAGAGCTTCGCCGGCCTGCTGGAACTGGGCAGCGGCACGCTCAACGTGAACGCCGATGCCAGCGCGGCGCGCTACTCGCAGTCCACGTTCGGCACCCTGGGCGGCACCGGCAACCTGGCGATCAGCGGCAGCGCGGTCTGGACGGTCGGCACCATGACCGGCCCGGGCAGCACCACCAGCAACGGCACGCTGACGCTCAGTGGCGCCGGCCTGAAAGACCTCACGGCCGGCCGCACGCTCAACACCGCGGGCACCACCACCTGGACCAACACTGCCAACGCCAACGGTCGCATCCGCACCGGGGGTGCGGCAGTCATCAACAACAGCGGCAGCTGGCTCGACCAGCAGGCCTTCAACGGCCAGATCTCGCCCGACTTCGGCGCCGGCGGCAGCTTCAACAACACGGGCAGCTACACCAAGTCCGGCGCCGCCACCACCGACCTGGCGGTGGCCTTCGTCAACGGCAATGCCACGCCGGGCACGGGCGTGGTCAACCTGAACGCCGGCACGCTGCAGCTCAGCGGCGGTGGCAGCAGCCTGGGTACCTTCAACGTGGTCGACGGCACGACGCTGGCCTTCAGCGGCGGCACCTACACCCTGGGCGGCACGGTGGCCAGCGGCGCCAACGGGCGTGTGCTGGTGAGCGGCGGCGTCGTCAATACCCAAGGCAGCAAGAGCTTCGCCGGCCTGCTGGAGCTGAGCGGGGGCACGCTCAACGTCAATGCCGCCGCCAGCGCGGCAAGCTACCTGCAGTCCGTATCCAGCACCCTGGGCGGCACCGGAAACCTGACTCTCAGCGGCAGTGCGGTCTGGACGGCCGGCACCATGACCGGCCCGGGCAGCACCACCAGCAGCGGCACGCTGGCGCTCAGCGGCGCCGGCCTGAAGGACCTCACCGCCGGGCGCACGCTCAACACCGCGGGCACCACCACCTGGACCAACACCGCCAACAGCAATGGCCGCCTGCGCACCGGCGGCGCGGTCGCCATCAACAACAGCGGCGATTGGCTCGACCAGCAGGCCTTCAACGGCTCGATCACGCCCGACCTTGGCGCCGGCGGCAGCTTCAACAACAGCGGCAGTTATGCCAAGACCGGCACGGGTACCACGGACATCTCCGTTGCCTTCAGCAACCCGGGCCGCCTGAGCGTGAGCGCGGGCCAGATCAACCTGACCGGGGGTCTGAGCAACTTTGCCGGCAGCACGCTCACCGGCGGCACCTTCGAGGTCATCGGCAACAGCACGCTGCGCATCACCGGCGCCAACATCGTCACCAACGCCGCCACGCTGCTGCTGGACGGCGCCGGCTCGGCCCTGCTCAACGCCACCAGCAACGCCAACGCACTGGCCGGCTTCAACACCAACACCGCGGCCGGCAGCTTCAGCATCCGCAACGGGCGCAACTTCACGTCGGCCGGCGCCTTCGGCAACGCCGGCATCGTCAGCGTTGGCGCGGCCAGCACCTTCACGGCCGGCAGCGCGTTCACCAATCAGGTCACGGCGCAGCTGCAACTGGCCGGTGGCAGCTTTGCCGGCCCCAGCCTGGCCAATGCCGGGGTGACCAGCGGCTTCGGCAGCGTGGCCCCGGTGGTGTCCAACTCGGGCACGGTGCGCGCCAATGGCGGCATGCTGACGCTGGCCGGCGGCGTGCTGGGCGCCACCGGCACGGTGCAGGTGGACGCCGGTGCCACCATGTCCCTGGGTGCCGGCAGTAGCGCGCGCAACCTGGTCCACAACGGCACGCAGCTGGCGCTGGGCGCCAGCAACATCACCGTCTTCAACGACTACGACAACGCCAGCTTCGGCGTGGGCAACGCCTTCGACCGCCGCGCGGGCGTCAGCGGCAGCGGCCAGATCCTGGCTTCAGGCACGGCGCAGCAGACGCTGAACGGCGCGCTCGTCAGCGGCGGCGACACGGCCAGTGCCACGCTCACCCTGCCCAACATCCGCGTGGGCCTGGGCGGCCTGACCACCAGCTTCACCATCAACAACGTGGGCCTGGGCGGCCCGTTGCTGCGCGGCGCGCTGGTCACCACGGGCATCAGCAACCCGGGACTCACGGGCAGCGGGGTCACGGCGCAGAACTGGGGCGCGGTGAGCCAGTTCGGCCCCGGCCAGACCTTCAGCGTCCACTTCGACCCCAGCGTCGGCCAGGCGCTGGCCGGCCAGGTGCTGCAGGTGGTGAACAACTTCGACAATGTGGCCGGGCAGACGCTGGCCATCACCGGCCAGGCCTTCAACCTGGCCAGTGCGTCGGCCGCGACGCCGAGCCCGGTGGTGTTGGCCAACCAGCGCGTGGGTGGCACGGCCACGCAGGCGTTGACGATCAGCAACACCGCCGCGGCCGACGGCTTCAGCGAAGGGCTGAACGCCAGCATCGCCGCCAGCGGCGCGGCCACGGCCGGGGGCTCGTTCAGCGTGCTGGCCGCGGGCGCCAGCAGCAACGCGCTGTTCGTGGGCGTGGATACGTCCACGGCCGGCGCCAAGAGCGGCGTGGCCAGCATCAGCCTGGCCAGCGATGGCACCGGCACCAGCGGCTTCGGCGCGCTGGGCATCGCCGGGCAGGCGGTCAACGTCAGCGGCAACGTCTTCCGCCTGGCCCAGGCCAATGGGGCCACGCCCAACCCGGTGTTCATCGTCAACCAGCGCGTGGGTGACAGTGCCACGCAGGCACTGAGCATCACCAACACGGCGGCCGCCGACGGTTTCTCGGAGCGGCTGAACGCCAGCATCGTCGGCAATGGCAACGTCGTCGCCAGCGGTTCCTTCAGCCTGCTGGCCGCCGGCGCCACCGACAACACCTCGCTGCTCGTGAGTCTGGACACCCGCAGCGCCGGCGCCCGCGGCGGCACGGCCACACTGACGCTGGTCAGCGATGGCACCGGCACCAGCGGCCTGGGCGTGCAGGGCCTGGGCACGCAGACCGTCACCGTGAACGGTGGCGTCTACCGCCTGGCCACTGCATCGCCGGCGGCTCCCAACCCGGTGCTGCTGGCCAACCAGCGCATCGGCGGCACGCTGACGCAGGTGCTCACGCTGAGCAATACCGCACTGGCCGACGGCTTCAGTGAAGGACTGAATGCCAGCATCGCGGCTGGCGGCGCGGCCACGGCCGGCGGCTCGTTCAGCGTGCTGGCGGCGGGCGCCAGCAGCAGCGCGCTCTTTGTCGGCCTCGACACCAGCAGCGCTGGCGCCAAGAGCGGTACGGCGACCATCACGCTGGCCAGCGATGGCACCGGCACCAGCGGTTTCGGCGCGCTGGGCATGGCATCGCAGACGGTCAACGTCAGCGGCAATGTCTTCCGGCTGGCCAACCCGGTCGTCGACACCAGCCCGGTGACGCTGGTCGCGCGTGTCGGCGACACGGCGCCCTCGCGCACCGTGGCCGTCAGCAACGCCGGCGCCGACGCCTTCACAGAAAGGCTGGATGCGGGCTGGGCCTCGGCGCCGGCGGCGTTCAGCGGCCAGGGCGCCGTGGTCGGTCTTGTCAATGGGCAGAGCAGCTCGGCACTCGCGATCAGCCTGAACACCGCCAGCGCGGGCAGCTTCGCCGGCACGGCCCAGGTGGCGCTGGTGTCCAGCGGCGCCGGCACCACCGGCGCGGCCGATGCCGCCCTCGGCAGCGCCGGCGTGGCCGTGACCGGGCGGGTCTACGCACCAGCCGTGGCCCGCGTTGACACGCCAGCGCTCGACTTCGGCATCGTGCGCGTCGGCGATGTGGTGGCGGCCCGCAGCGTCACGGTCTCCAACACCGCGACCGGCACGCTCGCCGACACGCTGAGCGCCACCCTGGGTGGCGCGCCGGCCCCCTTCAGCGCCGGCGGCTCGCTGGCCGGCCTGGTGGCTGGCGGCAGCCATGCGGCAGCGCTGACGGTGCAGCTCGACACGCGCAGCGCCGGCGTCTTCAGCGGCAGCGCCGACCTGGCCTTCACGAGCCAGAACCCCGAGCTGGCCGACCTGGCGCTGGCTTCGGGCCGCATCACGCTGTCGGCCCAGGTCAACCACCTGGCCGAGGTGGCGCTGGCCAAGGCGGGCGGCGCCGGTGCCTTCAGCGGCGGTGGCCTCAGCTACACGCTGGACTTCGGCACCCTGGTCCTGGGCGCTGGCCCGCGCAGCGCGTCGCTGACGCTGAGCAACGCCGCCTTCGGCCCGGCCGACGCGCTGGCCGGCAGCTGGGACGTGTCTGCCGTCGGCGCCGGCGACGCCTTCTCGCTGGCCGGCTTTGGCAGCTTCAGCGGCCTGGCCGCCGGCAGTTCGCTGTCAGGGCTGACGCTGAGCTTTGCCGGCGCAACGGCAGGCAGCTTCGACCGCGTGCTGATGCTGCAGGGCCTGAGCACCAACGGCAGCGGCCCCGACCTGGCCCTCGGCCGGGTCGAGCTGCACCTGGTGGGCAGCGTGGCGGCGGTGCCGGAACCCGGCACCTGGCTGCTGATGGCGGGCGGCCTGCTGGCCCTGGCCGGCAAGGCCCGGCGCGGCGCCCGGGCGAACGCCCCGGTGGCCGCCGGCTGATCGCGCCCGGCCCGTCGCCGGGGTGCTCATACGGATTTGCATTCGACCGGATAACTAGGCGGGGAGCCGAAGACAGTGCGCCAGCACGGCGAGGCGACCCAACGACGTTAGGCGGTTGAAGGCGAATCCGTATCAGTCGGCCTTGAGCCGCTTGATCATCGCGGCGCCAGTGAGCAGCTCGAGCTGGGCCTCGAGCCGGATCACGCGGCCGGTGAGATCCTCGATCTTCAGCTGCTGGGCCTTCATGGCCTCGGCCTGGCGCTCGACGCGGTCTTCGAGCTTGATCATCGAGGTCAGCGCGGCCCAGACCTTGTCGGTGACGCCCATCAGGCGGCCTTGCGCGGGGCAGGGTGCGCCGCCTGCGCCTCCATCGCCGCGATGCGCCGGTTGCTGGCGGCGATGAAATCGAGGGCGTCGTCGATGGCGGCGCCGGCCTTGTCAGCGGCCGACTTGGCAGCATCGGCCAGCGCCGCCAGTTCGGCCTCGGACTCGTCGGCCTGGTAGGCAAAGGCGCCGCGGCGCATCAGCTCGGACAGTGGCAGATCGAGCCGGCGCGCCTTTTCGGCGAAGGCCTGTTTGTCCTGCAAGGTGGCCTGGACGACGATTCGCTCGACTGCGGCCATGGCAGGCCTCCCGGAATGATCATGGACATGGACAGTGTATGTACATGCCTGCGGACGGTCAAGGCGACGGTCAGGGTGGGGTGGGCGCCGCCGCCGCGATCTTGGCCGCCATCGCGTCGCGCAAGGCCTTGAGGCGGGCGCGCGGGTCTTCCTTGCTGCGGGCCTCGTCGAGCTTCATTTCCTGGATGAAGCGGCTGGGCACGCCCATCACGGTGTCGCGGCCCTTCTTGCGCCGCTTGAGCGTGCTCACCGCCAAGGTGTTGCGGGCGCGCGTGATGCCCACATACATCAGGCGGCGCTCTTCTTCCAGGCGCTCGGGGGTGAACTCGCTGTTCTTGTCCTCGCTGCCGCTGCGGAACGGCAGCAGGCCCTCGTTGACGCCGGCGAGGATGACGTGCGGCCACTCCAGTCCCTTGGCCGCGTGCAGGGTGGATAGCGTCACCACGTCCTGATCGTCGCCGCGCTCGGCCAGGCTGATGATGACGCTGATGCTCTGCGCCACCTGCAGCACGCTCTGGCGCTCGCTCTCGAAGGCGGCGCCGCCCTCCTGCGTGATCTCGCCGCCGCAGCGGCGTGCGATCCAGTCGACGAAGTCCAGCACATTGGCCCAGCGCGCGGCGGCCAGCTTCTCGCTGTCCTCACCGTCGTACAGGTGCTGCTCGTAGGCTATGTCCTTGAGCCAGCCCAGCAGCAGGGCCTTGGCCTCCTCGCCACCGCTGGCGTGGCGTGCGCGCTGCTCCAGCTCGTTGAGCTCGCGGCCGAACTGCTGCAACGCATCCAGCATCTTGCCCTTGAGCACGCTGCCGAGGCTGGGCGAGAACAGGGCCTCGAAGAGGCTCACCTTCCAGGTGGACGCAAACTCGCCCAGCGTCGCCAGCGTCTGATGGCCGATGCCGCGCTTGGGCGTGGTCACGGCGCGCAGGAAGGCGGGGTCGTCGTCGGCGTTCACCAGCAGGCGCAGCCAGGCGCACAAGTCCTTGATCTCGGCGCGGTCGAAGTAGCTCTGCCCGCCCGACACCTTGTAGGGGATCTGCGCCGCGCGCAGTTTCTGCTCGAAGACCTTGGCCTGGTGGTTGGCGCGGTAGAGCACGGCGAAATCGCGGAACTGCAGCGCGCCGCCGCTCGCGGAGCCGCCGCCGCGCAGCGCCTGGATGCGCGCCACCGCGCGCTCGGCCTCGTGCTCCTCGCCGTCGCACTCGATCACGCGCACTGGCTCGCCGTCGCCCAGGTTGCTCCAGAGCTTCTTCTCGTAGATCTTGGGGTTGGCCGCGATCACCGCATTGGCCGCGCGCAGGATGTGGCCGGTGCTGCGGTAGTTCTGTTCCAGCGCAATCACCTCGAGCTGCGGAAACTCCTGCGGCAGGCGCTTGAGGTTGTCGATGGTGGCGCCGCGCCAGCCGTAGATGCTCTGGTCGTCGTCGCCCACCGCGGTGAAGAGGGCGCGCTCACCCACCAGGGCCTTGAGCAGTTCGTACTGCACCGCATTGGTGTCCTGGTATTCGTCGACCAGGATGTGCTGGAACTGCGCCTGCCACCGGGCGCGCGCCTCGGCATCGCGCTGCAGCAGCACCAGGGGCAGCTTGATGAGGTCGTCGAAGTCCACCGCCTGGAAGGCCTGCAGCCGCTCCTGCACCAGGCGCATCACGCGCGCCGCGACGCGCTCGTCGTCGTTCTGGGCCGCGGCCTCGGCAGCGTCGGCGTCCAGGCCCTGGTTCTTCCACAGGCTGATGGTCCACTGCCAGCGCCGCGCCAGCGCGTTGTCGCTGCAGCTGCCGGCCTCGCGGATCACGCCCAGCACGTCGTCGCTGTCGAGGATGCTGAAGTTGGGCTTGAGGCCGACGCTGGGCCCGTCGGCGCGCAGCATGCGCACGCCCAGGCTGTGGAAGGTGCTGATGGCCAGATCCTTGGCGGCGCGCGGTCCCACCAGGGCACGGGCGCGCTCGCGCATCTCGGCCGCGGCCTTGTTGGTGAACGTGATGGCGGCGATGTTCTTGGCCGCCAGGCCGGCCTGCAGCAGGCGCTGGACCTTGTGTACGATGACCCGCGTCTTGCCCGATCCGGCGCCGGCCAGCACCAGGCAGGGGCCTTGCAGATGCTGCACGGCCCGCATCTGGGCGTCGTTCAGCGAGACGGGGACCGGGGCATTCATGGGGGACCGGGATCATAGCGGCCGGGTCTCGGCACAAGGCGGCCCTGTCCTACATGCGCGCCGGCCTGCCGGCCCCATGATCCGAGGGTCACGACAGGTGGCGCCGGAACCCCCATGCTCATCGAAATCGGCTACGACATCGAACTCGCGCTCAGCGCGCCCACCGCACTGATCTTTCTGCTGCGCGTCCACCCCAGCCGCGAGCACGACCTGCAGGCGCCCGAGAGCCTCGGCGTCCATCCCTTCCTGCCCACGACGCAGTACATCGACGCCTACGGCAACCGCTGCGGCCGCATCCAGGTGCCGGCCGGCGTGAGCACCGTGCGCCTGAGCAACCACGCCCGCATCTACGACAGCGGCCTGGCCGACCCGGTCTATGCCGACGCCTACCAGCATGCGCCGCAGGAACTGCCCACCGAGGTGCTGCACTACCTGCTGCCCAGCCGTTATTGCGAGGTCGACAGCGAACTGCTGCCCTTTGCCTGGGCTCAATTCGGCCACGCGCCGCTGGGCTGGGCGCGGGTGCAGGCGGTGTGCAGCTATGTACACCAGCGCATCCGCTTCGACTATGCCCAGGCGCGCGCCAACCGCAGCGCGCTGCAGGGCTTTCACGAGCAGACCGGCGTCTGCCGCGACTTCGCCCACCTGGCCATCACGCTGTGCCGCTGCCTCAACATCCCGGCGCGCTATTGCACCGGCTACCTGGGCGACATCGGCATCCCGCCGGTGCCGTCACCGATGGACTTCAGCGCCTGGTTCGAGGTCTACCTGGGCGGCCAGTGGGTCACCTTCGACGCCCGCCACAACAAGCCCCGCATCGGCCGTGTGCTGATGGCCCAGGGCCGCGACGCCGGCGACGTGCCCATCACCATGACCTTCGGGCCCAATACGCTCAACCGCTTTGCGGTGGTGACTGACCAGGTGCATTGAGGCTCATCAGCCCAGCACCGGCGCCAGCAGCCGCCGCGCCGCCGCCTCGTCCAGCCCCTGGCGCGCCGCCCAGTCGGCGAGCTGGTCGACGCCGATGCGGCCGACGTTGAAGTAGCGCGCCTCGGGGTGGGCCAGGTAGAAGCCGCTGACGCTGGCCGCCGGGGTCATGGCCAGGCTTTCGGTCAGGCCCATGCCGATCTCCTCGGCCGCCAGCACGCGGAACATGTCGCGCTTGACGCTGTGCTCGGGGCAGGCCGGGTAGCCAGGCGCGGGGCGGATGCCGCGGTACTTCTCGGCGATCAGATCCTCGGCCGCGAGTGCCTCGTCGGGCGCATAGCCCCACAGCTCGGTGCGCACGCGCTGGTGCAGGCGTTCGGCCAGGGCCTCGGCCAGTCGGTCGGCCAGGGCCTTGAGCATGATGGCGCTGTAGTCGTCGTGATCGGCCAGAAACTGGGCTTCCTTCTTCTCGACGCCCAGGCCGGCGGTGACGGCGAAGAGGCCGACGTGGTCGGGCTTTCCACCTTGGTCGGCCCGCGGTGCGATGAAGTCGGCCAGGCTGCGGTTGGGACGCTTCTCGCCATCCACCACCGGGCGCTCGCTCTGCAGGCGCAGCGGCTGCCAGCGCAGCGCCACGGTGCTGCGCGACTCGTCGGTGTAGACCTCGATGCAGTCGTCGTCCACCGTGTTGGCGGGCAGCAGCGCCAGCACGCCGGCGGCCTGCAGCCAGCGGCCTTCGATGGCGCGTTTCAGCAGGCGCTGTCCGTCGCTGTAGACGCGCTGGGCCTCGGCGCCCACCACCTCGTCGCTCAGGATCTCGGGGTAGCGCCCGGCCAGGTCCCAGGTCTGGAAGAAGGGGCCCCAGTCGATGCAGGTGGCCAGCTCGGCCAGGTCGTAGTTCTTGAACACGCGCCGGCCGATGAACTTGGGCGCCGGCGGCGCGTAGGCGGCCCAGTCGACGACATGCTTGTTGGCGCGAGCCGCCGCCAGGCTGACCAGGGGCGTGGCCTTCTTGCCGGCGTGCAGCTCGCGCACATGCTGGTAATCGGCGCGCAGCTCGGCGATGTAGGCGGCAGCGCGCTCATCGCTCAGCAGCTCGGCGCAGACGCCCACGCTGCGCGAGGCGTCGGGCACGTAGACCACCGGGCCCTCGTAATGGGGCGCGATCTTCACCGCGGTGTGGACGCGGCTGCAGGTGGCGCCGCCGATCAGCAGCGGCGTGCCGCGTGTGCGGAACCAGTCGTCGCGCTGCATCTCGCCGGCCACATGCTGCATCTCTTCCAGGCTGGGCGTGATCAGGCCCGACAGGCCGATGATGTCGGCGCCCTCGGCCTTGGCCTTGGCGAGGATGTCCTGGCAGGGGACCATCACGCCCATGTTGACGACCTCGAAGTTGTTGCACTGCAAGACCACGGTGACGATGTTCTTGCCGATGTCATGCACATCGCCCTTCACGGTGGCGATGACGATCTTGCCCTTGGCTTTGGCCTCGCCGCCGCCGGCGATGAGCTGCTTCTTCTCTTCCTCGATGTAGGGCAGCAGGTGCGCCACCGCGGTCTTCATCACGCGTGCGCTCTTCACCACCTGGGGCAGGAACATCTTGCCCTGGCCGAAGAGGTCGCCGACGATGTTCATGCCGGCCATCAGCGGGCCTTCGATCACATGCAGCGGCCGGCCGCCCCTGGCCTGGATGGCCTGCCAGGCTTCTTCGGTGTCCTGCGTGATGAACTCGGTGATGCCGTGGACCAGCGCGTGCGAGAGGCGGGCGTTGACGTCGCCGGCGCGCCAGGCCAGCTTGGCGCTGTCGTCGCGGGCCAGGCCCTTGGCGGTCTCGGCGATCTCGACCAGGCGCTCACCGGCATCGGGCCGCCGGTTCAGCACCACGTCTTCCACGCGCTCGCGCAGCACCGGCTCGAGGTCGTCGTATACGCCCACCATGCCGGCATTGACGATGCCCATGTCCAGGCCGGCCTGGATGGCGTGGTACAGGAAGACGGTGTGGATGGCCTCGCGCACCGGGTCGTTGCCGCGGAAGCTGAAGCTCACGTTGGAGACGCCGCCGCTGACCCGCGCGCCGGGCAGGTGGGCCTTGATCCAGCGCGTGGCCGCTATGAAGTCGACCGCGTAGTTGTCGTGCTCCTCGATGCCGGTCGCGATGGCGAAGATATTGGGGTCGAAGATGATGTCTTCGGCCGGAAATCCGACCTCGTCCACCAGGATGCGGTAGGCGCGCTCGCAGATGCTGATCTTGCGCTGGTAGGTGTCGGCCTGGCCCTGCTCGTCGAAGGCCATCACCACGGTGGCGGCGCCGTAGCGGCGCACCAGCGTGGCCTGGCGCTTGAACTCGGCCTCGCCTTCCTTGAGGCTGATGCTGTTGACGATGCCCTTGCCCTGGATGCACTTGAGGCCGGCCTCGATCACGCTCCACTTGCTGCTGTCCACCATGAGGGGCACGCGGGCGATCTCGGGCTCGCCGGCAACGAGCTTGAGGAAGCGCTCCATCGCCGCGGCGCTGTCCAGCATGGCCTCGTCCATGTTGACGTCGATGACCTGGGCGCCGTTCTCGACCTGCTGTCGCGCCACCGAGAGTGCATCCTCGAAGCGGCCTTCGAGAATCATCTTGGCGAAGGCGCGTGACCCGGTGACATTGGTGCGCTCGCCGATGTTGACGAAGAGCGCGCCGGCGTCCAGCGTCACCGGCTCGAGGCCGGAAAGCCGCAGCGGCGGCGGACGGTGTGCGGTGGGGGCGGCGGAAGCAGCGGCGGTGGTCATGCGGTCACCCAGGTCACGTGTGGAGTGGGTGAGCGCCGTTGCGGTGGGAGGCGGCTGGCCTCGAACGCCCCGAGCCTGGCGGCATGGCTGCCGTTGCAACGCTCCTCGGGAAGGCCCGCATTGTAAGGCGCCGGGTTGGCCGCCCTGTGGCCTAGAAAGGCATCAGCTTGAGGTCGAATACACGCTCGACCAGCCAGGCCGCGGCCACCGCGGCAATCAGCAGCGAGCCCAGGCGCAGCACGCCGATGCGGTAGAAGGCGCCGTGGCGCAGCGTGTAGGCCAGCGGCAGGAAGGCCGCGACGATGACCAGCTGGCCGCATTCGACGCCGACATTGAAGCCCAGCAGCGCCAGCACCAGTGCGCCCTGCGGCAGGCCCAGGTCGCCCAGCACGCTGGCAAAGCCGAAGCCGTGGATGAGGCCGAAGGCGAAGGCCACCATCCAGCGCCCGCGGTGGAAGACCGGCCAGACGTTGTTGAGTGCCGCCAGCACCACCGAGGCGGCGATGGACGATTCGACCCAGCGCGACGGCAGCGACACCAGGCCCAGCGTGGCCAGCGACAACGTGATCGAGTGCGCCAGCGTGAAGGCCGTGACCACGCGCACCACGTCCCAGAAGGCTTGCCTGAAGCGCGTCACGGGCCGCCAGCCCTGGCCGCGCAACGGCCAGTGGCCCACGCCGGGCAGCAGCAGCGCGAGCAGGAAGAGGATGTGGTCGAAACCGATCCAGATATGCCAGACGCCGTCGCGCACGAAGTCCGCCAGCTGTGCCAGGCGGTTGGCCGACTTGAGTTCGAAGCTCTGACGCGGCGCCTGCGGCCCCAGGATGGCCGTGCGGGTGGCGCCCTCCACCGTCAGCGCGAGCAGGCCGCGGTGCTGGGGGTCGAGCTCGGCGAAGAGCGCGTACTCGACGTCCAGTCGGGCGTCACCGCGGGCTGCCACGCAGCCCAGCGCCAGCGGCAGCACGGAGTAGGCGCCGTCGGTGTGGCTGTCGACCTGCTGCGGGCCAACCTGCAGCGCGCAGGGCTGGCCGTCCAGCGTCAGCTTGATGCGCGATGCCGCGTAGCCGGCGATCTCGGCGTGGCGGGCGCGCAGCTCGCCCCAGGTGATGGCGCCGTCGCCGTCGCCGTCCAGGCCGATGGCGAAGTCGAGGTCGCGCAGCGCGATGTCCCAGCGCCCGCTCAGCCGGCCTTCGCTGACCGTGAGCTTGAGATAGCTGTCAGACGGCTTGTGAGCCAGGGCTGCGCCGGCCGTCAGCAACAGGCACCACCACAGTGCGCGCACCAGCCCCCTCACCGTGCGTCTTTCAGCCTGGCCGCCAAAGCCTGCAGCGCCACGCTCTCGAAGCCTGAATCGGCCAGCCACTTCTGCACCGGCGCCGCGGCGGCCGGCTCCTGGGCCGCCAGCGCGGCTTCGAGCAGCACGCGGGCGTCGGCCGCCTCGCGCTGCTCGGCCCAGTTCTGGCGCGCCAGCGCCAGGGCGTCGGCGGTGCGGCCTCCCTGCGACAACAGGAAACGCGCCTCCTCCTTGAGGTGGCTGGTGTCGCCGCGCAGGCGGGCGGCGTCGAAGCGGGCTGCCAGCTCGGCCGCCCAGGCAGCGGCGCCGCGGTCGCCGCTGGCGCGCGCCGCCAGCAGCAGGCGCAACAGCAGCACGTCGGCACGTCCGCGGTCCTTCAGCAGCAGCAGAACCTCGGCGGCACGGCCGCGGTCGAGCAGGAAGTCGGAGTAGGCCGCCAGCAGGTAGACATCGGGTTCGCCGGTGGCCAGGGCGGCGCGAAAGGCGGCTTCGGCGGCGGGGAGGTCGCCCCGCCGCTCGTCGATCTCGGCCAGCCGCGTCCAGGCCCACAGCCGCAGGCCGGCGTCGGCCCCCTCCGACTGCGCCCGGGCGAGGGCCTGCTTCAGCGCCGTCGAGGCGGCGGCGGCGCGGCCGGTGGCGGCGTCAACCTGGGCGCGGCAGGCAGTGCCCACCAGGGGCTCGGCCAGGCGGGCCAGCTGCTCGCAGCTCGTGCGCGCAGCCGCATAGTCGGCCAGCACCATCTGGATCGCGGTCTGCCACGACCAGGCGCGCAGGTTGTCGGGTTCGACGGCCAGGGCCGCGCGCAGATCGGCCAGGGCCGGCTCGAAACGGTGGTCGAACTGCACCACCACGGCGCGCAGCACGCGCACCGCCACCGGCGGATCGGGCAGCCTCCACCAGGGTTGCAGCGCCGCCTGGGCGTAACCCATGTAGCGCGGATCGCCGGTGGCGGCCACCTCGTCCTGGTAGCGCGCGGCCAGGCGCAGCGCGGTGTCGAGGTCATCGGGCTGGGCCCGCCAAGCCTGGCGCAGCGCCAGCAACTCGCGCGAGCGCGGGTCGCTGG
This sequence comes from Rubrivivax sp. A210, assembly GCF_904426505.1. Lineage (GTDB taxonomy): Bacteria > Pseudomonadota > Gammaproteobacteria > Burkholderiales > Burkholderiaceae_C > Rubrivivax. The sequence goes on along the minus strand of NZ_CAJGBN010000071.1, from coordinate 31,784 downwards.
CACGGGAGGGCAGGCGCTCCACCACTTCGGCATCCGATGCCGGCGTGTAGGGCGCCGCCAGGGCCGGTGCGCTCAGGGCGGAAATGAGAATCAGCAGCAGGCACAGACGCGGGAGCACCCGGCGATGGTAGCCGCAGCGGCTGTCGCAACGGCCGTGTCAACCGAATCGCGGCGGGCGCGTTGTGGATGGGTCGGTGTCGCTTGGTGAACCTAACCAGAGCATCCCGGCGACTCCAAATCAACCACCTGAGAGAGTATTCCCATGTTCAAGCTCCTGACCTCCCTGATCCTGGCCGCCTTCGCCCTGAGCGCCCAAGCCGGCTCGCACGCCGGTGCCGCCCCGATGAAGGCCGGCGCTTCGGCCCCGGCCGCCGCCGCCAGCGGCGCCAAGAAGGCCGCCGCCAAGCCGGCCGCCAAGAAGGAAGAGAAGAAGGAAGAAGCGAAGAAGTAATTCTTCGTTCCCGAGTCAAGAAGGGCAGGCGCCTCGCGCCTGCCCTTTTTGCTTGTCGGGCCGCATTCAAGCGCTCCGGTCACAATGCTGGCGCGCTTTCTGCTTTTATGTTTGCGGGCGGCAGGTCAGGCCAACCCGCGCCCTGACCCAGGTTCTGCGTCACGAGTCCCGGGCCGTGGACCTTGCGCGCCGCTCGCCTCTTTCCACTTCAAGGGACACCCCGGCATGAGCCACATCCATTTCATCGGCGGCGAAAAAGGCGGCGTGGGCAAATCGCTGCTCGCCCGCGTGCTTGCCCAGCACTTCATCGACCGCCAGCTGCCCTTCGTCGGCTTCGACACCGACCGCTCGCATGGCGCCCTGCTGCGCTACTACGCCGATTTCGCCTCGCCGGTGCCGCTGGATGCCCACGACAGCCTGGACCGTGTGGTCGAGGCCGCCGCCGACCAGCCCACGCGCCGCGTGCTGGTCGACCTGGCCGCCCAGACCCAGGCCGGGTTGGTGCGCTGGCTTGATGACGCCGGCGTGGCCGAGGTCTGTGCCGAGATCGGCGTTGGCCTCAACTACTGGCATGTGATGGACGCCGGCCGCGATTCGGTGGACCTGCTCGCCAGCTGGCTGGACGGTGCCGGCGCTGCGCTGCCCCTGGTGCTGGTGCTCAACGAGGTGCGCGGCGAGAACTTCGGCCTGCTGGCCGAATCGGGCCTGCTTGAGCGCGCTCAGGCGCGCGGCGCGCGCACGCTGCGCCTGCGCAAACTGCCCGATGCGCTGCTGCAGAAGATCGATGGCGCCGGCATCAGCTTCTGGGCCGCCAGCCAGCCGGGCAAGCTGGGCCTGCTCGACCGCCAGCGCCTCAAGGGCTGGCTGCAGCGCACCGGCGCCGAGATCGAGGCCCTGGGCGCTTGATGCCGGCGGGGTCCGGCCCATGAACTAGGGCTTTCTGCGCCGGTGGCGCGGCGCGCATCATGCCGCGCCCCCACCCCACAGAAAGCCCGCCATGGCCACCAAAGCTGTTCCCGCCGCCGCCGCGCCCAAGGCGTTGTCGTTGCACCTCGGCCTCAACGCCGTCAGCGCGGCTGCCTACGGCGGCTGGTCCGGGCCGCTCGCCGCCTGCGAGTTCGACGCCAACGACATGGCGGCCATCGCCGTGTCCAAGGGCATGAAGCCCACCGTGCTGCTCACCAAGAAAGCCACGCGGGCGGCCCTGCTGGCCGGCATGCGCGGCGCGGCCAGGGCCCTGAAGGCAGGCGATCTGTTCTTCCTGAGTTTTTCCGGCCATGGCGGCCAGGTGCCCGACCGCAACGGCGACGAGGCCGACAGGAAGGACGAGACCTGGTGCCTCTACGACGGCCAGCTCATCGATGACGAGCTGTATCTCGAGCTCAGCCGCTTCGCCACCGGCGTGCGCGTGCTGGTGCTGTCCGACAGTTGCCACAGCGGCACCGTCACGCGCGAGCGCACGCCGGCCGCGGCGACGGGCGAGCAGCGCCCCCGGTTGATGCCTGACGCCGTGGCGATGCGCGCCTATGCCCAGAACAAGGCCTTCTATGACGGCCTGCAGGACACGGTGGCCAAGGCCGCCGGCAAGGCCGTGGTCGATCCCGACCAGGCCTTGGCCCAGCTCGGCGTCGTGGGCGCCGCGGCCCAGGCCACGGCCCTGATCGGCCTCTTCAGGCCCTCGATCCTCTTGATCTCCGGTTGCCAGGACAACCAGACCTCGATGGACGGCCAGCACAACGGCGCCTTCACCGAGAAACTGCTGCGCGTGTGGAACAACGGCGCCTTCGCCGGCAGCTACGCCCAGTTCCACGCCCGCATTCGCGCCGCGTTGCCGGCCACGCAGTCGCCCAATCTCTTCACCCTGGGGCCGGCCGCGGCCTTCCTGGCGCAGCGGCCCTTCAGCGTCTAGCGCCTCAGACGGCCGCCAGCCGCGCCCGCGGGTCGTGGCGGGCCAGGCGGGCGAGCAGGTGCTCGACCTCGGCCCGCGCTGCCGCCGTCAGCGCCGGGGCCGGCTGGCGCAGTGCGGCACTGCCCAGCAGGCCGCGGCGCATCAACAGGTACTTGCGCACCGCCAGGCCCACGCCCGGCTGCTGCTCGTAGCGCAGCAGCGGCAGGTGGGCGTCGAAGAGATCGTGGGCCGCCTCGCGCTCGCCGCTGCCGGCCAGGCGCACGACATCGCACAGCATGTCGGGGAAGGCGTAGCCGGTGTTGGCGCCGTCGGCGCCGCGCGCCATCTCGTAATCGAGGAAGAGGCCGTTGTTGCCGCACAAGATGGCGATGTGGCGCATGGCGCCTTCGCGCTCCCAGGCGCGCAGCGTGCTGATTTTCTCCAGCCCCGGCCAGTCCTCGTGCTTGAGCATCACGCACGACGGCAGCTCGGCGACGATGCGGCGGATCACGCCGGGCGTGATCTGCACCGAGAAGGTCAGCGGGTAGTCCTGCAGCACGAAGGGCACGTCGGCGCCGATGGCCTGCACCGCCTGGCGGTAGTAGGTGACGATCTGGTCGTCGGTGCGCAAGGTGTTGGGCGGGGCGATCATCACGCCGGCCGCGCCGGCCGCCATCACCTCCTGCGTCAGCTCGCGCATCGCGGCAAATCCGGGCGCCGAGACGCCGACGATCACCGGCAGCGTGGGCGCGCGGCGGATCATGTGCGTGGCCACCGCCACGCCCTCGGCGTGCGTGAGCTTGGGCGCCTCGCCCAGCTGGCCCAGCACGGTGATGCCGGTGGCGCCGATGGCGAGGTAGAAGTCGACCAGGCGGTCGATGGACGCGTTGTCGATGGCGCCGTCGTCATGGAAGGGCGTCGGCGCAATCGGGTAGACGCCCTGGGCGTCGGCGGTGAGAGGCATCGCTGATCTCATGTCGTCCTGCAGTGCCCGCATTCTGGGGCGGCGCCGACCGGCGGGCGGTCAGGCGTCCAGCGCGAGGGTGGTTTGGCGTTCACCCTCGATGCGGCCCTCGGCATCGAAGCTGCGCTCGACCACCTTCACCGCCAGCTGCATCGGCCGCAGGCGTTCGGCCACCACCACGGTGGAGCAGCGCGTGCCGTAGACGCGGCCGTCGACCGCCATGCGGATGAAGGCCGGCGACAGTGCGCGCTCGCGCTCCAGCGTCACGCCGGTGCGGGGCAGATCGGCGTCGGCGGCGGGTTCGGTGCTCGCCAGCGCCGCAAAGGCGGCGGCAATCAACGCGTCGGCATCGGGCGCTTCGAGTGCGGCGGCCAGGCGTTGCTTGAGTGCCACCACCTTGGGCCAGGGCGTGTCGAGCGCGGCATTCGACAGGCCCCGGATTGCGTGGCCCAGCGCGCGCCGCTGTGGCGGCCGGTTGCCCACCCAGTGGCCGGCGCCGCGGGCCAGATCGAGCGCGATCAGGTTGAAGCCATTGCGCGGCGCGGCGGCAATGGCGTCCAGCCAAGCGTCATCGCCGCCGGCCAGCCATTGCGGCACCAGTTCGCCGCGCGAGGGCGAGGCCGCGTCGTGGCGGCCGGGTTCGCGCACATTGGTCACCAGGGCCAGGCGGCCACGCCGGTTCAGGCCCAGCCAGGTGCCGCCGGCTTCGAGGTCGCGCCCGCCCAGGATTTCTTCGTCAGCGGGTGCCGGCCGCCACCAGGCCAGCGGCGCGCTCGCGCGGCCAAAGAATTCGTCGCGGTTGGATGCCGCGACAAAGGGATGGCGCGCGCTCACCCCCAGGGCCAGGGCCGCCAGGCACATCGGGCGGCCTCAGCGCGCCAGCCGCGGCGTCGCCTGCAGGAACTGCGCGAAACGGTCCTTCCAGAAGCGCGCCAGCGCCGTCGTGCCGTGGCCGCGCGTGTCGGCGCTGGCCGGGATCAGCAGCAGGCTGCCATTGCGCACGCGCTGCAGCTCGCGTTCCATGATGCCCAGCTCGGGCGGGTTGCGCTCGTCGTCGGCGGCATTGATGGCCAGCAGCGCGGCACGGATGCGTGCCAGGCCGGGCGCCGGGTTGTAGTCGCGCGAGGCCTCCCACTGGTAGAGCACGTCATTGGCATCGGCCTTGAAAGGCGCGGCCAGGCGCTCGTCGACGATGCGGTCGGCCTGCTCGCGCGTGGGCGCTGCCTTGTAGAGCGCCTGGTTGCCGCCGTTGGTGGCGAGGGCGAAGAACTGGTTGGCCAGGTTCAGCCCGCGTGGCTGGGTGGTGTACTGGCCGCCGTTCCAGTCGGGATCGCGGCGTATCGATTCGGTGAGCATGCGCCGCAGCATCCAGTTGCGGCCCGACATCTCGGTCGGCTGGGCCGCCATCGGCACCAGGGCGTCCATGAAGTCGGGGTGGTTCACGCCCCACAGCCAGGTGTGCATGCCGCCCATGGAGTTGCCGATTACCAGACGCAGGTGCTTGAGGCCCAGGCCTTCGGTGACAAGGCGGTACTGGGCCTTGACCATGTCCTCGTAGCCATAGCGTGGGAAGCGCGTGCGCAGGCCGTCGCTGGGCTTGGCCGATTTGCCGGTGCCGATGGCGTCGGGCAGGATGATGTAGTGGCGCGCCGCGTCCAGCGGCTGGCCGGGGCCGAAGAGCTCGCCGGCAAAGGCCGGCGTCAGCATCGTCGCGCCCGAGCCGGCCGTGCCGTGCAGCACCAGCACCGGCTCGCCATCGGGGTTGCCGATGGTGGTGTAGTGCAGCTTCAGCTCGGGCATCACCTCGCCGCTGGTGAAGCGGAAGTCGCGTGCGATCCAGTCGCCTTCGCGAGGCGCCGGGTAGTCGGCGGCCTGCGCAGTGCCGGCCAGGGCCAGGGCGGCGATGGCGTGGCGCAGCAGGCGCAGGCAGGGACGCAGGATGGCCATGGCGATGTCTCCTCCAGATTGCTTTTGACCCGGATGCAGGGCGCCCCGGGGCGCCGCATCATCGGGCCGAACCCGGCCAGCGGCAAGGGTGGCCCCCGGGGCGGCGGCCTTGGCGATTCCTCCTTACCATCGCCAGCTCCCGCGGCACGGCCGCGACACCAGGAAGCCTGTCCATGCCCCTGCCCGCCACCCGCTTCACAGCCGCCATCATTGACCTCGACGGCACCATGGTCGACACCGTGGGCGATTTCGAGGTCGCGCTGCGGCTGGCGCTGGCGGACCTGGGCTACCCGCCGGTGGGCCACGACTTCATCGCCCGCACCGTCGGCAAGGGCTCGGAGCACCTGCTGCGCAGCTCGCTGGCCGAGGTCGGTGCGCCGGCCTCTCTTTACGAGGACTCGTGGGCCCGCTACCAGCATCACTACCTGGCCATCAACGGTCAGCATTCGCGCGTCTTCGACGGCGTGGCCGAGGGCCTGCGGGCCTTGCGCGACGCCGGCCTGCGGCTCGCCTGCCTGACCAACAAGCCGACCGCCTTTGCGAGGCCGCTGCTGGCGCTCAAGGGGCTGGACGGGTTTTTCGCCCACGCCTTCGGCGGCGACGCCTTCGCGCGCAAGAAGCCCGATCCGCTGCCGTTGCTGGAAACTTGCAAGGCCCTCGGCTGCGCGCCCGCCAGCACGTTGATGGTGGGCGATTCGAGCAACGACGCCGCAGCCGCACGCGCCGCCGGCTGCGCCGTGGTGCTGGTGAGCTACGGCTACAACCACGGCGAGCCGGTGGCGGCGGCCGGCGCCGACGCGGTCGTTGACCGCCTCGACCAGATCGCGCCGCTACTGGCCCTCGCCTGAACCGCCGGGGCTGGGCGCGGCGCGGCCGAGCAGGGCGTCCTTGAGCAGCCAGTCGGCCGGGCTCGCGCCCAGCCAGATGCGCAGCAGCGCGTTGTAGAACTCGGGCTCCTTCACCGGCTCGCCCTGGGGCTGGCCGTTGACCAGGATCACCGTGCCGGCGCCGGGCAGCCAGTCGACCGAGAAGCTGTCGCCCGCCGCCAGCTTCTTGCGCGCCGAGAAGATCTCCGACATGCGCAGCGTGCCCGGGATCAGGCGGCTGAATTCCTCCTTGGGCGCGTTGTCCTGCAGGCCACGCGTGAACAGGCGCCCCAGTTCGTTGGCGTCGATGGCGCGCAGCATGGTCACATGCAGGCGGCGCGGGCCGGGTGAGGCCAGCACGGCCGCCGGCGTGGACGCTCGCGCGCCCAGGTAGAGGCCGGCGGTATAGACCTTGACGACGAACTTGTAGCGGATGCCGGCGCCATTCAGCAGCAAATCCTTGCCGCCCACCGTCATCGTCGGCGGGTGGCGCACGCCGGCCAGTTCGATCGGCTGCGGCTGTGCCGAGGCCGAGGTGGCGGCCATCAGGGTGGCGAGCAGGAGGATGCGGCTCTTCATCAGCTTCCTTGTTTCAGGCCCACAGACAGGGGGCTAGATCCTTCCCATGGTATCGGCCGTCGATGCACGGGCCTGATAAACTGGAACCGAGCTTTTCCATCTTTCACAAGTGCATTCTCCAGCCTACGCCGCCCGCCGGCCCGGTCCTCGCGACCGGGGAGCCTGGCCCTGGCGTCGCTTGCCCTGACCCCCTGACGTCCGCGCCTGCCAAGGCGCCTTCCGGGCCCCGCGCCCGGCCCCCCGTCCAGACCGTCGCCCGCCGTGGTGGCGGTCGCCGTGTCAGAAGGTAGCCCCGTGATCACTGAACTCGAATTCCAGAGCCTTGCCGCGCAAGGCTACAACCGCATCCCGCTCATCAAGGAGGCCTTCGCCGACCTTGAGACGCCGCTGTCGCTGTACCTCAAGCTGGCCGGCGGCGCGCCCTGCAGCTTCCTGCTCGAATCGGTGGTGGGGGGCGAGCGCTTCGGCCGCTACTCCTTCATCGGCCTGCCGGCGCGCACCCTGCTGCGCGCCAGCGGCTTCAGGAGTGAGGTCGTCACCGACGGGCAGGTGGTCGAGACGCATGACGGCAATCCGCTGGACTTCGTGGCCGCCTACCAGCAGCGCTTCAAGCCGGCGCTGCGCCCGGGCCTGCCGCGTTTCTGCGGTGGCCTGGCGGGCTACTTCGGCTACGACGCGGTGCGATTCATCGAGCCCAAGCTCGCCAAGACCTGGAAGAGCGGCGGCATCGCCACGCCCGACATCCAGTTGCTGCACTGCGAGGAACTGGCCGTCATCGACAACCTCTCGGGGCGCCTGTACCTCATCGTCTGGGCCGACCCGGCGCGGCCCGAGGCCTATTTCAACGGCAAGCGGCGGCTCTCGGAACTGGCCGACAAGCTGCGCTACAGCGTCACCGCACCGCCGGTCAAGCGCGGCCCCAGCTACAGCGTCGAGCGCGAGTTCGACAAGGCCGACTACCTGGCCGCCGTGGCGCGCGGCAAGGAGTACATCGCCGCCGGCGACATGATGCAGGTGCAAATCGGCCAGCGCCTGAAGAAGCGCTACACCGAGAGCCCGCTTTCGCTGTACCGCGCGCTGCGCTCGCTGAATCCTTCGCCTTACATGTATTTCTACGACATGGGCGACTTCCAGATCGTCGGCGCCAGCCCCGAGATCCTGGTGCGGCGCGAGCACACGCCGGCGGGCGACAAGGTCACGATCCGCCCGCTGGCCGGCACGCGCCCGCGCGGCGCCACGCCCGAGGCCGACAAGGCGCTCGAGGCCGAGCTGTCGGCCGACCCGAAAGAGCGCGCCGAGCACCTGATGCTGATCGACCTGGCGCGCAACGACATCGGCCGCATCGCCAAGACCGGCAGCGTCAAGGTCAGCGACGCCTTCGTGATCGAGCGCTATTCGCATGTGATGCACATCGTCAGCAATGTCGAGGGCCTGCTGGAAGATGGCATGAGCAACCTCGACGTGCTGCGCGCCACCTTCCCGGCCGGCACCCTGACCGGCGCGCCCAAGATCCGCGCGATGGAGATCATCGACGAGCTCGAACCCATCAAGCGCGGCATCTACGGCGGCGCCTGCGGCTACCTCAGCTATGCCGGTGACATGGACGTGGCCATCGCCATCCGCACCGGCATCGTCAAGGACAACACCTTGTACGTGCAGGCGGCCGCCGGCATCGTGGCCGATTCGGTGCCCGAGATGGAATGGCGCGAGACCGAGCACAAGGCGCGCGCCCTGATCCGCGCGGCCGAGCTGGTCGAAGAGGGGTTCTGACCATGCTGCTGATGATCGACAACTACGACAGCTTCACCTTCAACCTGGTGCAGTACTTCGGCGAGCTCGGCGAAGAGGTGAGGGTGTTCCGCAACGACGAGATCACCGTCGAGGGCATCGCCGAGCTGAAGCCGGCGCGCCTGGTGCTGTCGCCCGGCCCCTGCAGCCCGGCCGAAGCCGGCATCTGCATAGAAGCGATCCGCCACTTCACCGGCAAGCTGCCGCTGCTGGGCGTGTGCCTGGGCCACCAGGCCATGGGCGCGGCGCTGGGCGGCAAGGTGGTGCGGGCCCAGGTGCAGATGCACGGCAAGGCCAGCACCATCGCCACCGATGGCCGCGGCGTCTACGAAGGTCTGCCGCGGCAGTTCAGCGTCATCCGCTACCACTCGCTGGCCATCGAGCGCGCATCGCTGCCGGCCGTGCTGGAGGTGACGTCGACCTCGGAAGACGGCGAGATCATGGGCGTGCGCCACCGCGAGCTGGCCGGCACCGCCACGCCGCTGGAGGGCGTGCAGTTCCACCCCGAATCCATACTCAGCGAGCACGGCCACGCAATGCTGCGCAACTTCCTGCAGATGGGGCGCGCGCAATGACCATCGACCTGCGCAGCGACACCGTCACGCGGCCCACGGCCGCGATGCGCGCGGCGATGGCGGCGGCCGAGGTGGGCGACGACGTCTTCGGCGACGACCCCACCGTCAATGCGCTGCAGGCGCGTGTCGCGGCCGAACTGGGCAAGGAAGCGGCGCTCTTCATGCCCACCGGCACCCAGAGCAATCTGTGCGCGCTGATGAGCCACTGCCAGCGCGGCGACGAGTACCTCGTCGGCCAGATGGCCCACACCTACCGCTGGGAGGCCGGCGGCGCCGCGGTGCTGGGCAGCATCCAGCCGCAGCCGCTGGCCCAGGCGGCCGACGGCACGATGGCGCTGGCCGACATCGAGGCCGCGATCAAGCCCGACGATGCCCACTTCGCCGTCACGCGGCTGTTGGCGCTGGAGAACACCTGGGGCGGCCAGGTGTTGCCACCGGCCTACGTGCAGGCCGCCACCGCGCTGGCCCACGGCCGCGGCCTCGCCACCCACCTGGACGGCGCGCGCCTGTTCAACGCCGCCGTCGCGTCCGGCGTGGCGGCGGCCGAGCTGGCGCGGCCCTTCGACAGCGTCTCGATCTGCTTCAGCAAGGGCCTGGGTGCGCCGGCCGGCTCGGCGCTGGCGGGCAGTCGCGACTTCATCGCCCGCGCCCACCGCATCCGCAAGATGCTGGGCGGCGGCCTGCGCCAGGCCGGCGTGCTGGCGGCGGCGGCGCTGTATGCGCTCGACCACCACGTCGAGCGCCTGGCCGAAGACCACGCCCATGCGCGCCGCCTGGCCGAGGGCCTGGCCGGCCTGCCGGGCGTCACGGTGCTGCCGCCGCAGAGCAATATCGTCTTCGTCGACCTCGACCCGGCGCGCGCCGCCGGTGTCGTCGAACGCCTGCGCGCCCGCGGCCTGCTGTGTACCGGGCTGTACCGCCTGCGCCTGGTGACCCACCTCGACGTGGGCGCCGCCGACATCGCCGCCGCCCTGACCATCCTGCGCGAGACCCTCTAGGAAGCCCACCATGCCCATCACCGACAGCGAGGCGCTGACCCGCGTCATCGAGCACCGCGAGATCTTCCACGACGAGATGCTGGCGCTGATGCGCCGCATCATGAGCGGCGAGATGTCGCCGGTGATGATCGCGGCCCTGGCCATCGGCCTTCGCGTCAAGAAGGAGACCGTGGGCGAGATCGCGGCCGCGGCCCAGGTGATGCGCGAGTTCGCCACGCCGGTGCCGGTGGCCGACCGCCGCGGCCTGGTCGACATCGTCGGCACCGGCGGCGACGGCGCACACAGCTTCAACATCTCCACTGCCAGCACCTTCGTCGCGGCGGCGGCCGGTGCGCGCGTGGCCAAGCACGCCGGTCGCGCCGTCTCGTCCACCAGCGGCTCGGCCGACGTGATGGAGGCGCTGGGCGCCTGCATCACGTTGGCGCCCGCTCAGGTGGCGACGTGCCTCGAAGAGACCGGCATTGCCTACATGTTCGCGCCCAACCACCACGCGGCCATGCGCCACGCGGCGCCGGTGCGCAAGGAACTGGGCGTGCGCACGCTGTTCAACATCCTGGGCCCGCTCACCAACCCGGCCGGGGCGCCCAACCAGCTGCTGGGCGTGTTCCACCCCGACCTGGTCGGCATCCTGGTGCGCGTGCTGCAGCGCCTGGGCAGCGAGCATGTGATGGTGGTCCACGGCATGAACGGCATGGACGAGCTGTCGCTGTCGGGCGAATCGGCGGTGGGCGAGTTAAAGGACGGCGAAGTGCGCGAGTACGTCGTCCACCCCAGCGATTTCGGCCTGCCGGTCTACGACACGCGCGTGCTCAAGGTGGCCAACCGCGACGAATCGGTGCAGTGCATCCAGCGCGTGCTGGCCAACGAGGACGGCCCCCTGCGCGACATCGTGCTGCTCAACGCCGGCGCCGCGCTGCACTGTGCCGGCGTTGCCGCCTCGGTGGCCGAGGGCGTGAAGCGCGCCCGCGAGGCCGTGGCCTCGGGCAAGGCCCAGGCCAAGCTGAGCCAGTACGTCGCCTTCAGCAACAAGTTCCGCCCGGCCTGAGCCATGTCCGACATCCTGCAGCGCATCGTCGCCGTCAAGCACGAGGAAGTCGCCGCCGCGCGCGGCCGCCGCAGCCTGGCGAGCTGGCGCGACGAGGCCGAGGCGCGCAACCGCGCCGGCGACCTGCGCGGCTTCGAGGCCGCGCTGCGCGCCAAGGTGGCCGCCGGCCGCGCCGCCGTTGTCGCCGAGGTCAAGAAGGCCAGCCCCAGCAAGGGCGTGCTGCGCGAGCATTTCGTGCCGGCCGAGATCGCCGCCAGTTATGAGGCGGGCGGCGCTGCGGCCTTGAGCGTGCTCACCGACGAGCGCTTCTTCCAGGGCTCGGCCGCCTTTCTGCAGCAGGCGCGCGCCGCCTGCGCGCTGCCGGTGCTGCGCAAGGACTTCATGGTCAACGAATACCAGGTCGTCGAGGCGCGTGCGCTGGGCGCCGACTGCATCCTGCTCATCGCCGCCTGCCTGGACGATGCGCAGATGGCCGACCTGGAAGCCTGCGCGATGGCGCAGGGCCTGGCCGTGCTGGTGGAGGTCCACGATGCCGCGGAACTCGACCGTGCGCTGCGTCTGAAGACGCCGCTGCTGGGCATCAACAACCGCAACCTCAAGACATTCGAGGTGACTCTGGACACGACGATCACCTTGCTGCCGCGTGTGCCGGCCGACCGCCTGCTGGTCACCGAGTCCGGCATCCTGGTGCGCGGCGATGTGCAGCGCATGCGCGAAGCGGAGGTGCATGCCTTCCTGGTCGGCGAGGCCTTCATGCGCGCCCAGAACCCCGGCGCGGCACTGGCGGCGTTGTTCGCGTGAACCGGCTGGCGCAGCCGCTGGCCGGCCTGGTCGACGGCGTGGCCAACGATTGGGCGCCGCTGCTGCGCGCCTGGGCGGCCGGCGCCACCGGCCGGGCGCTGATCAATGCCGTTGATGCGCGCGTCGTGGCCGGCGCGGTGGTTTATCCGGCCCAGGTCTTTCGCGCGCTCGAACTCACGCCGCTGGCCGACACCCGCGTCGTCATCCTGGGTCAGGATCCCTACCACGGCGCCGGCCAGGCCGAGGGCCTGGCGTTCTCGGTTCCGGCCGGCCAGCGCATCCCGCCCAGCCTGCGCAACATCTTCAAGGAACTGCAGCGCGATCTGGGCCAGGCCACACCGGCCGGCGGCTCGCTGGCGGCCTGGGCCGGCCGCGGCGTGCTGCTGCTCAACCGGAGCCTGACGGTCGAGGACGGCCAGCCCGCCAGCCATGCCCAGCTGGGCTGGCAGGGGCTTGCCGACGCGCTGTGCGACGCGCTGGCGCGCGACGCCCGGCCCAAGGTCTTCCTGCTCTGGGGCGCGCATGCGCAAGCGCTGGCGCCGCGGCTGCAGGGCGGGCCGCATGCGGTGCTGCAGTGCAACCACCCGTCGCCGCTGTCGGCACTGCGCACGCCCGCACCCTTCCTGGGCTGCGGACATTTCGGCGCCGCCAGCCGCTTCCTGGCCCAGGCCGGACGTGGCGCCGTGGATTGGGCACTGCCCTGATCAAAAGCCGTGCTATACTCACAGGCTCTGCGAGGAGGGGTGCCCGAGTGGCTAAAGGGGGCAGACTGTAAATCTGTTGGCTTACGCCTACGCTGGTTCGAATCCAGCCTCCTCCACCAGAGACCAGTTGAGAGGTTAGTGGGTCGTTAGAAGGTCGTCAGAGACCGTTGTTCGGGGCTCGTCAGGTCATCCTAGCGGGAGTAGTTCAATGGCAGAACCTTAGCCTTCCAAGCTAATGACGCGGGTTCGATTCCCGTCTCCCGCTCCAGGCCGAGGTTCTTAGTTTTTCAGCGTCGTTACGGGTCTGCCGATCCGGCTGCCAGGTCGCCAGCCCCGTACCGATGCCCATGTGGCTCAGTGGTAGAGCACCCCCTTGGTAAGGGGGAGGTCGCGCGTTCGATCCGCGCCATGGGCACCACGTCTTCTTCGTGTATTCGGTTCCAGAACTCGTTTCAGCCAGGAGCGCTCAAGATGGCAAAAGGTAAATTCGAACGCACCAAGCCGCACGTCAACGTGGGCACGATCGGCCATGTGGACCATGGCAAGACGACGCTGACGGCGGCGATCACCTCGGTGCTGGCGGCCAAGTTCGGCGGCGAGGCCAAGGCCTACGACCAGATCGACGCGGCGCCGGAAGAAAAGGCCCGCGGCATCACGATCAACACCGCGCACGTCGAGTACGAAACCGCCAACCGCCACTACGCGCACGTCGACTGCCCCGGGCACGCCGACTACGTGAAGAACATGATCACCGGCGCGGCCCAGATGGACGGCGCGATCCTGGTGTGCTCGGCCGCCGACGGCCCCATGCCCCAGACCCGCGAGCACATCCTGCTGGCGCGCCAGGTGGGCGTGCCCTACATCATCGTGTTCCTGAACAAGTGCGACATGGTGGACGACGCCGAACTGCTCGAGCTCGTCGAGATGGAAGTGCGCGAGCTGCTGGACAAGTACGATTTCCCCGGTGACGCCACCCCCATCGTCCACGGCAGCGCCAAGCTGGCCATGGAAGGCGACAAGGGTCCGCTGGGCGAGCAGGCCATCATGAAGCTGGCCGACGCGCTGGACAGCTACATCCCCAACCCCGAGCGGGCGGTTGACGGCGCCTTCCTGATGCCGGTGGAAGACGTGTTCTCCATCTCCGGCCGCGGCACGGTGGTCACGGGCCGGGTCGAGCGCGGCATCATCAAGGTCGGCGAAGAAATCGAGATCGTCGGCATCCGCGCCACGCAAAAGACCATCTGCACGGGCGTGGAGATGTTCCGCAAGCTGCTCGACCAGGGTCAGGCGGGCGACAACGTCGGCATCCTGCTGCGCGGCACCAAGCGCGAAGACGTGGAGCGCGGCCAGGTGCTGTGCAAGCCCAACAGCGTCAAGCCCCACACCCACTTCACGGCCGAGATCTACGTGCTGAGCAAGGAAGAAGGCGGCCGCCACACGCCGTTCTTCAACAACTACCGCCCGCAGTTCTACTTCCGCACGACGGACGTGACCGGCGCGGTGGAACTGCCCAAGGACAAGGAGATGGTGATGCCGGGCGACAACGTCAGCATCACGGTCAAGCTGATCGCGCCGATCGCGATGGAAGAAGGCCTGCGCTTCGCCATCCGTGAAGGCGGCCGCACCGTCGGCGCCGGCGTCGTCGCCAAGATCATCGAATAACCGGAATTCGCCAAGTGTCGTACGCCTTGATTTGCGTCGCGAGCACCGTCAGCGTGGCCTGAACCGCGCACAGCCGTACTCCGGTACGGCGAGCACGTGAAGGTCGCGATGTCGGTGCGCAGCAGCAAAGCAAGGCGAACGGAAGGGGTATAGCTCAATTGGCAGAGCGTCGGTCTCCAAAACCGAAGGTTGGGGGTTCGATTCCCTCTGCCCCTGCCACCCGGTGATCCGGATGGCCCCGAAAAGCCAGCCCGCAGGGCCTGAAAAGGCTCGCGGGCTTTGCTGCTGATTGGCAGCACAGAGAACCCAAGGTCATGTCCACCCAAGAACCAACCGTCGAAACCGTTTCCACCGGTGCCGACAAGGCCAAGCTGGCCGGCGCCGCGGTGCTGTTGCTGGCCTCGGTTGTCGCCTTCTACTACCTCGGAAAGCAGGATCTGTGGCTGCGCGTGCTGGCCCTGTTGGCCCTGCTCGGCGCTGCCATCGCGCTGTTCTTCACGTCCGAGTCGGGCAAGCAGCTCATAGGCTTCGGCCGCGACTCGGTGCGCGAGGTCAAGAAGGTCGTCTGGCCGACGCGCAAGGAAGCCATGCAGATGACGGGCTATGTTTTCGCCTTCGTCTTTCTGATGGCGCTGTACATGTGGCTGACCGACAAGACGCTGGAATGGGTCTTGTATGACCTGATCCTGGGTTGGAGCCACTGAGGACACCCGATGAGCGAACAACTCGAATCACCGGCAGCCAGCGCTGCCCCGTCGACCAAGCGCTGGTACATCGTGCATGCCTATTCAGGCATGGAAAAGGCGGTCGAGCGCAATTTGCGCGAGCGCATCGACCGTGCCGGCATGCAGGACAAGTTCGGCCGCATCCTGGTGCCCACCGAGGAGGTGGTCGAGCTCAAGAACGGCAAGAAGAGCGTCACCGAGCGCCGCATCTACCCCGGCTATGTGCTGGTCGAGATGGAGATGGCCGACGACACCTGGCACCTGGTCAAGCACACCAGCAAGGTCACCGGTTTCATCGGCGGTGCGCGCAACCGCCCGGCGCCGATCTCCGAGGCCGAGGTGGCCAAAATCGTCAACCAGATGCAGGAAGGCGTGGACAAGCCGCGGCCCAAGGTTGAATGGACCGTGGGCGAGTTCGTGCGCGTCAAGGAAGGCCCCTTCACCGACTTCAACGGTGCGGTCGAAGACGTCAACTACGAGAAGAGCAAGGTCAAGGTTTCGGTCACCATCTTCGGCCGCGCCACCGGCGTTGAACTCGACTTCGCGCAGGTCGAGAAGATTTGATTCCCTTCGGCGCGCTGCCGCAGCCCCGGCGCGCCGCTTCAACCCAGGGCTGTTGCACGAGGAGCTGTTCCGCGGCGCGAGTCCGGCAGCGTTCGAACTCGAAATAGGAGCCATTCATGGCAAAGAAGATCGTCGGCTTCATCAAGCTGCAAGTACCGGCCGGCAAGGCCAATCCGTCGCCGCCCATCGGCCCGGCACTGGGCCAGCGCGGCCTGAACATCATGGAGTTCTGCAAGGCGTTCAACGCCCAGACCCAGCAGGGCTTCGAAATCGGCATGAAGCTGCCGGTGGTGATCACGGCCTTCGCCGACAAGAGCTTCACCTTCATTATCAAGTCGCCGCCCGCGACCGCGTTGCTGAAGAAGGCCGCCAAGATCGACAAGGGCTCCGGCAAGGCGCACCTGGACAAGGTGGGCAAGGTCACGCGCGCTCAGCTCGAAGAAATCGCCAAGATCAAGATGAAGGATCTGAACGCCGCCGATCTGGACGGTGCGGTCAAGATCATTGCGGGCTCGGCCCGTTCCATCGGCTTGATCGTGGAAGGAGTCTGAACATGACCAAGCTGACCAAGAAGACCAAGGCCCAGCAAGGCAAGGTCGACAGCAACAAGCTGTACCCCCTGGCCGATGCCCTGAGCATCGTCAAGCAGTGCGCCACCGCCAAGTTCGACGAGTCCATCGACGTCGCCGTGCAGCTGGGCATCGACGCCAAGAAGTCCGACCAGGTGGTGCGCGGTGCCGTCGTGATGCCCGCGGGCACCGGCAAGACCAAGCGCGTGGCGGTGTTCGCTCAAGGAGCGAAAGCCGAAGAGGCCAAGGCGGCCGGTGCCGACATCGTCGGCATGGACGACCTGGCGGCCGAGATCAAGGCCGGCAAGATGGACTTCGACGTCGTGATCGCTTCGCCGGACACGATGCGCATCGTCGGTACCCTGGGCCAGATCCTGGGCCCGCGCGGCCTGATGCCGAACCCCAAGGTCGGCACCGTGACGCCCGACGTGGCCACCGCGGTGAAGAACGCCAAAGCCGGTCAGGTGCAGTTCCGCGTCGACAAGGCCGGCATCATCCACGGCACCATCGGCCGCCGCTCCTTCGAAGACGGCAAGCTGGTGGACAACCTGCGCGCCCTGATCGACGCCCTCAACAAGGCCAAGCCGGCCTCCAGCAAGGGCATCTACCTGCGCAAGGTGGCGGTGTCTTCGACCATGGGCGTGGGCGTGCGCGTCGACACCCAGTCGATTGCGACCCAGGCCGCGGCGTAAATGTTTTTTGTGGCGGCGCGCGAGTCTGGCGCGCCGCCCCTGAATTGGTGGGCCGGTTGCCGCAAGGCGGCCGGGTCATCCAAGACCGTTGGCGGGATGCGGCGTGCAAGCGGCGCGCCCTTAATTGCGAGACAGGCCGCAAGGCCCGTCTCGCAGCCAGCGCAGATGGCGGTCCCGCTGTGAAGAGGAGTGCTTTTTGGGCGTTTCCTGTGAACAGATGGCTGCTGAATCCGGTGTGCCGGACGGGCTGCAAGGCCCCAAGGCACGTTTCGCACGTTTTGTGTGAGGAGCAGACCACTTGAGTCTCAATCGCAACGAGAAGGCAGCCGTGGTCACGGATGTGTCGGCGCAAGCCGCACGTTCGCAGACGCTGGCGTTGGCCGAGTACCGTGGCCTCACCGTGGAACACCTGAACAAGCTGCGCGTCGATGCGCGAGCCAAGGGCGTGTACCTTCATGTCTTGAAGAACACGCTGGCTCGCCGCGCCGTCGCCGGCACGCCGTTCGAGGTGGCCCAGGGTGCCATGGTCGGCCCGCTGATCTACGGCTTTTCCGAGGATGCCGTGGCCGCGGCGAAGGTCATTTCCGACTTCGCCAAGAGCAACGACAAGCTTGTCATCAAGGGCGGCGCCTATGCCGGCCGGGCACTGAATGCCGACGGGGTCAAGGCCCTGGCAGCCATCCCGAGCCGCGAGGTGTTGATCTCGCAGGTCGCCGGCTTGCTGAAGTCGCCGATCCAACGCCTTGCCGCGGTGGTGGCCGCGCTGGCCGAGAAGAAGGGCGGGGGCGCGAGCCCCGAAGTCGCGGCCGAAGCGCCGGCGGCAGCCTGATCCCGAGCTTTGCATCCCAATCATTGAACTGAACCGATTTAGAGGAATCCCAAATGGCATTCGATAAAGACGCATTCCTGAGCGCGATGGACAGCATGTCCGTCATGGAACTCAACGACCTGGTCAAGGCCATCGAAGAGAAGTTCGGCGTGTCCGCCGCATCCATGGCTGCCCCGGCCGCCGGTGGCGGCGGCGCCGCCGCCGCCGTGGTGGAAGAGAAGACCGAATTCAACGTCGTGCTGCTGGAAGCCGGCGCCAACAAGGTCTCGGTCATCAAGGCCGTGCGCGAACTGACGGGCCTGGGCCTGAAGGAAGCCAAGGATCTGGTGGACGGCGCTCCGAAGCCCGTCAAGGAAGCCATTCCCAAGGCCGATGCCGAAGCCGCGCTGAAGAAGCTGCTGGACGCCGGCGCCAAGGCCGAGGTGAAGTAAGGCAGTCGCTCCCCGGTGCGCGTCAAGCGCCCCAGGGAGCACCTGCAAGCGCGGCGTGCCGTGCTTGCAAGTGTTCTCTGATCCGACTGCAGGGAACGGGTTTGGTCGGGCTCCGGTGCAACGCCGGGGTTGTCCGCCAGCGGCAGGTAGTGGCCTGCCACCAAGCCTCGGACGCAAAGTCCGAGTCGCCAGTCGCCGACGAGCATCCGCTAGGCCAGCGGGTGCTCTCGACACGGAGAGTTCAATGGCGCAAGCAACCCCCTACACCTATACCGAGCGCAAGCGGATCCGCAAGAGCTTCGGCAAGCGTGAGAGCGTTCTCAAGGTTCCCTACCTGTTGACCATGCAGAGCGACAGCTATGTCGCCTTCCTGCAGAAGGATGTACCGCCGCAGAAGCGCAAGCCCGAGGGGCTGCAGGCGGCCTTTCTGTCCGCCTTCCCGATCACGTCGCACAACGGCTTCGTGGAGATGAAGTTCACGGAATACAACATCGCCAAGCCGGCCTTCGATGTCCGTGAATGCCAGCAGCGCGGCCTGACCTTCGCCGCCGCGGTGCGCGCCAAGCTGCAGATGATCATCTACGACCGGGAATCGCACCCGGCCAAGCAGGTCAAGGAGATCAAGGAACAAGAGGTCTACATGGGCGAGGTGCCCCTGATGACCGACTACGGCTCCTTCATCGTCAACGGCACCGAGCGCGTGATCGTGTCGCAGTTGCACCGCAGCCCGGGCGTGTTCTTCGAGCACGACAAGGGCAAGACGCACAGCTCGGGCAAGCTGCTGTTCAGCGCCCGCATCATTCCCTACCGCGGCTCCTGGCTGGACTTCGAGTTCGACCCCAAGGACATCCTTTACTTCCGGGTCGATCGCCGCCGCAAGATGCCGGTCACCATCCTGCTCAAGGCCATTGGCCTCAACCCTGAGCAGATCCTGTCGCACTTCTTCGTCTTCGACCATTTCCGCCTGATGGACACGGGCGCGCAGATGGAGTTCGTGCCCGAGCGCCTCAAGGGCGAGGTGGCGCGTTTCGACCTCACCGACAAGGCGGGCAACGTCGTCGTCGAGAAGGACAAGCGCATTACGGCGCGCCATGTGCGCCAGCTCGAGACCGCCGGCACCGGCTTCGTCAGCGTGCCGGAAGACTTCCTCGTCGGCCGCGTGCTTGCGCGCAACATGGTCGACACCGACACCGGCGAAATCGTCGCCAAGGCCAACGACGAGCTGACCGAGGCCGTGCTCAAGAAGCTGCGCGGCGCCGGCATCAAGGACATCCACTGCCTGTTCACCAACGAGCTGAACCAGGGCGCCTACATCAGCCAGACCCTGGCCAGCGACGAGACTGCCGATCAGCTGGCCGCCCGCGTGGCCATCTACCGCATGATGCGCCCCGGCGAGCCGCCCACCGAAGACGCCGTGGAAGCCCTGTTCCACCGCCTCTTCTACAGCGAGGACACCTACGACCTCAGCCGCGTCGGCCGCATGAAGTTCAACGCCCGCGTCGGGCGTGACGTGCCCGAAGGCAAGATGACGCTGTCCAACGAGGACATCCTGGACGTCGTCAAGATCCTGGTCGACCTGCGCAACGGAAATGGCGACGTCGACGACATCGACCACCTCGGCAACCGCCGTGTGCGCTGCGTCTGCGAGCTGGCCGAGAACCAGTACCGCTCGGGCCTGGCCCGCATCGAGAAGGCCGTCAAGGAACGTCTGGGCCAGGCCGAGACCGAGGCGCTGATGCCGCACGACCTGATCAACTCCAAGCCGATCTCCGCGGCGCTGAAGGAGTTCTTCGGTGCGTCGCAGCTGTCGCAGTTCATGGACCAGACCAACCCGCTGTCCGAGATCACGCACAAGCGGCGCGTCTCGGCCCTGGGCCCGGGCGGCCTGACGCGCGAGCGCGCCGGCTTCGAGGTGCGCGACGTCCACCCCACCCACTACGGCCGCGTGTGCCCGATCGAGACGCCGGAAGGCTCGAACATCGGCCTTATCAACTCGCTGTCGCTGTTCGCCCAGCTCAACGAGTACGGCTTCCTCGAGACGCCCTACCGCCGCGTGATGGACGGCAAGGTCACCGACCAGATCGACTACCTCTCGGCCATCGAGGAAGGCAAGTACGTCATCGCCCAGGCCAATGCCGGCCTGGACAAGGACGGCAAGCTTGTCGACGAGCTGGTGAGCGCCCGCGAGAAGGGCGAATCGGTGCTGCTCAGCCCCGAGCGCGTGCAGTACATGGATGTGGCGCCGGCGCAGATCGTGTCGGTCGCGGCCAGCCTCGTGCCCTTCCTGGAGCACGACGACGCCAACCGCGCGCTGATGGGCGCCAACATGCAGCGCCAGGCCGTGCCGGTGCTGCGCCCCGAGAAGGCCCTGGTCGGTACCGGCGTCGAGCGCGTCGCCGCGGTCGACTCTGGCACCGTGGTCACGGCCCGCCGCGGCGGCATCGTCGACTACGTCGACACCAACCGCATCGTGATCCGCGTCAATGACGCCGAGACGGTGGCCGGCGAGGTGGGCGTCGACATCTACAACCTCATAAAGTACCAGCGTTCCAACCAGAACACCAACATCCACCAGCGCCCCATCGTCAAGCGTGGCGATCTGGTGGCGGCGATGGACGTGGTGGCCGACGGCGCCAGCACCGACCTGGGCGAGCTCGCCCTGGGCCAGAACATGCTGGTGGCCTTCATGCCCTGGAACGGCTACAACTTCGAAGACTCGATCCTGATCAGCGAACGCGTCGTTGCCGAAGACCGCTACACCTCGATCCACATCGAGGAACTGGTGGTGATGGCGCGCGACACCAAGCTGGGCAGCGAGGAAATCACCCGCGACATCCCCAACCTGAGCGAGCAGCAACTGGCTCGCCTGGACGAGAGCGGCATCGTCTACATCGGCGCCGAGGTCAATCCCGGCGACGTGCTGGTGGGCAAGGTCACGCCCAAGGGCGAGACAACGCTGACGCCGGAAGAAAAGCTTCTGCGCGCCATCTTCGGCGAGAAGGCGTCCGACGTGAAGGACACCAGCCTGCGCGTCGACCAGGGCACGAACGGCACCGTCATCGACGTGCAGGTCTTCACCCGCGAAGGCATCCAGCGCGACAAGCGCGCCCAGCAGATCATCGACGACGAACTCAAGCGCTTCAGGCTGGACCTGAACGACCAGCTGCGCATCGTCGAGGCCGACGCCTTCGACCGTATCGAGAAGCTGCTGGTGGGCAAGCCCGCCAACGGCGGCCCGCAGAAGATTGCCAAGGGCACGGTCATCAGCAAGGACTACCTGGCCTCGGTCGAGAAGTACCACTGGTTCGACATCCGCCCGGCCGACGACGAGGTGGCCAACCAGCTCGAAAGCATCAAGAACGCCAACGATCAGACCCGCCACAGCTTCGACCTCGCCTTCGAAGAGAAGCGCAAGAAGCTGACGCAGGGCGATGAGCTGCCGGCCGGCGTGCTGAAGATGGTGAAGGTCTACCTGGCCGTCAAGCGCCGCCTGCAGCCCGGCGACAAGATGGCCGGCCGCCACGGCAACAAGGGCGTGGTGTCCAAGATCACCGCGGTCGAGGACATGCCCTACATGGCCGACGGCACGCCCTGCGACATCGTGCTCAACCCGCTGGGCGTGCCCTCGCGGATGAACGTGGGCCAGGTGCTCGAGGTCCACCTCGGCTGGGCCGGCAAGGGCATTGGCCAGCGCATCGGCAACATGCTGCAGGAGCAATCCCGCGTGGCCGAGTTGCGCAAGTTCTTCGACGAGCTCTACAACAAGAGCGACGGCAAGAGCGAGCGCATCGAGGAGCTGAGCGACGACCAGGTCATCGAGATGGCGCAGAACCTGCAGCACGGCGTGCCCTTCGCGACGCCGGTGTTCGACGGTGCCGCCGAAGAGGACGTGCGCGCGATGCTGCGCCTGGCCTACCCGGATGACATCGCCGCCAAGAAGGGCCTGACCGCCACGCGCACCCAGGCCTGGCTGTCCGACGGTCGCACCGGCGAACAGTTCGAGCGCCCGGTCACGGTGGGCTACATGCATGTGCTCAAGCTGCACCACCTGGTCGACGACAAGATGCACGCGCGCTCCACCGGCCCGTACTCGCTCGTCACCCAGCAGCCGCTGGGCGGCAAGGCGCAGTTCGGCGGCCAGCGCTTCGGTGAGATGGAGGTCTGGGCGCTGGAAGCCTATGGCGCCAGCTACATCCTGCAGGAGATGTTGACTGTCAAGTCCGACGACGTGAACGGCCGTACCAAGGTGTACGAGTCCATCGTCAAGGGCGAGCACGCCATCGAAGCCGGCATGCCGGAATCCTTCAATGTCCTGGTCAAGGAGATTCGCTCCCTTGGCATCGACATTGAACTCGAACGCAATTAAGGAGCCGTCGCATGAAGGGACTACTCGACCTTTTCAAGCAGTTCACCCCCGATGAGCATTTCGATGCCATCAAGATCGGACTGGCCAGCCCGGAGAAGATCCGCAGCTGGTCGTTCGGCGAGGTGAAGAAGCCCGAGACCATCAACTACCGCACCTTCAAGCCGGAACGCGACGGCCTGTTCTGCGCCAAGATCTTTGGCCCCATCAAGGACTACGAGTGCCTGTGCGGCAAGTACAAGCGCCTCAAGCACCGCGGCGTGATCTGCGAGAAGTGCGGCGTCGAGGTCACGCAGACCAAGGTGCGCCGCGAGCGCATGGGCCACATCGACCTGGCCGCGCCCTGCGCCCACATCTGGTTCCTCAAGAGCCTGCCTTCGCGCCTGGGCCTGGTGCTGGACATGACGCTGCGCGACATCGAGCGCGTGCTGTACTTCGAAGCGTATGTGGTGGTCGACCCCGGCATGACGCCGCTGAAGAAGTTCAGCATCATGTCCGAGGACGACTGGGAGGCCAAGCACGCCGAGTACGGTGACGAGTTCGTCGCCCTGATGGGCGCCGAGGGCATCAAGAAGCTGCTCGAGGAAATGGACATCGATGCGGAGATCGACAAGATCCGCAACGATCTCACCGGCTCCGAGCTGAAGATCAAGAAGAACTCCAAGCGCCTGAAGGTGCTCGAGGCCTTCAAGAAGAGCGGCATCCGTCCCCACTGGATGGTGATGGAAGTGCTGCCGGTGCTGCCGCCCGACCTGCGCCCGCTCGTTCCCCTGGACGGTGGCCGCTTCGCCACGTCTGACCTGAACGACCTCTACCGCCGCGTCATCAACCGCAACAACCGCCTCGCGCGGCTGCTGGAGCTGAAGGCGCCCGAGATCATCGTGCGCAATGAGAAGCGCATGCTGCAGGAAGCCGTCGACAGCCTGCTCGACAACGGCCGCCGCGGCAAGGCCATGACGGGCGCCAACAAGCGCGCGCTCAAGTCGCTGGCCGACATGATCAAGGGCAAGAGCGGCCGCTTCCGCCAGAACCTGCTGGGCAAGCGCGTCGACTACTCGGGCCGTTCGGTCATCGTCGTCGGCCCGACGCTCAAGCTGCACCAGTGCGGCCTGCCCAAGCTGATGGCCATCGAGCTGTTCAAGCCCTTCATCTTCAGCCGGCTGGAGGCGATGGGCATCGCCACCACCATCAAGGCGGCGAAGAAGGAAGTCGAGAGCGGCACGCCGGTGGTGTGGGGCATCCTCGAAGA
Source organism: Rubrivivax sp. A210 (assembly GCF_904426505.1). GTDB lineage: Bacteria > Pseudomonadota > Gammaproteobacteria > Burkholderiales > Burkholderiaceae_C > Rubrivivax. The sequence goes on along the minus strand of NZ_CAJGBN010000071.1, from coordinate 8,094 downwards.
AGTCATCAAGGAACACCCGATCCTCCTGAACCGCGCGCCGACGCTGCACCGCCTGGGCATCCAGGCCTTCGAGCCGGTGCTGATCGAAGGCAAGGCCATCCAGCTGCATCCGCTGGTCTGCTCGGCCTTCAACGCCGACTTCGACGGTGACCAGATGGCCGTCCATGTGCCGCTGTCCATCGAGGCGCAGATGGAAGCCCGCACGCTGATGCTGGCCTCGAACAACGTGCTGTTCCCGGCCAACGGCGAGCCCTCCATCGTGCCGAGCCAGGACGTGGTGCTGGGCCTGTACTACGCCACCCGCGAGCGCATCAACGGCCGCGGCGAAGGCATGATCTTCGCCGACCTGCTGGAACTGCAGCGTGCGCTGGACAACGGCGTCGTCGAGATCACCGCCAAGGTCAACGTGCGCCTGACCGAGTGGGTCAAGAACAAGGACACCGGCGAGTTCGTGGCCGAGACCAAGCTGGTCGAGACCACCGTGGGCCGCGCGCTGCTGAGCGAAATCCTGCCCAAGGGCCTGCCTTTCGCCAACATCAACAAGGCGCTCAAGAAGAAGGAAATCTCGCGTCTCATCAACGCCAGCTTCCGCAAGTGCGGCCTCAAGGACACCGTGATCTTTGCCGACAAGCTGCTGCAGAGCGGCTTCCGGCTGGCCACGCGTGCCGGCATCTCGATCGCCATCGACGACATGCTGGTGCCCAAGGAGAAGCCGGGCCTGATCGAACGCGCCGAGAAGGAAGTCAAGGAGATCGAGCAGCAGTACGTCTCGGGCCTGGTGACCGCCGGCGAGCGCTACAACAAGGTCGTCGACATCTGGGGCAAGACGGGTGACGAGGTGGGCAAGGTCATGATGGCCCAGCTCTCCAAGCAGAAGGTGGCCGACCGCCACGGCAAGATGGTGGACCAGGAGTCCTTCAACTCCATCTACATGATGGCCGACTCGGGTGCGCGCGGCTCCGCCGCGCAGATCCGCCAGCTGGCCGGCATGCGCGGCCTGATGGCCAAGCCCGACGGCTCCATCATCGAAACGCCCATCACGGCCAACTTCCGTGAAGGCCTGAACGTGTTGCAGTACTTCATCTCCACCCACGGCGCCCGCAAGGGCCTGGCGGACACGGCGCTGAAGACCGCGAACTCCGGCTACCTGACGCGCCGCCTGGTCGACGTGACCCAGGATCTGGTGGTTACCGAAGACGACTGCGGCACCCAGAACGGCATGAACATGCGCGCCCTGGTTGAAGGCGGCGAGGTCATCGAATCGCTGCGCGACCGCATCCTCGGCCGCGTTACCGCCATCGAGGTTCCGCATCCCGAGACCCAGGAAATCCTGATGGGTGGCGGCCAGATGCTCGATGAAGACGCGCTCGACGTGCTCGAGGCCGCCGGCGTCGACGAGGTCAAGGTGCGCACGCCGCTGACCTGCGACACGCGCTTCGGCCTGTGCGCCAAGTGCTACGGCCGCGACCTCGGCCGCGGCGGCCTGGTCAACACCGGCGAGGCCGTGGGCGTGATCGCCGCCCAGTCCATCGGCGAGCCGGGCACCCAGCTCACGATGCGCACCTTCCACATCGGCGGAGCGGCCTCGCGTGCGGCGGTGGCCAGCAGCGTCGAGGCCAAGAGCGACGGCATCATCGGCTTCAATGCCACGATGCGCTACGTCACCAACGCCAAGGGCGTGCTGGTGGTGATCTCGCGTTCGGGCGAAATCGTCATCAGCGACCAGCATGGCCGCGAGCGCGAGCGCCACAAGCTGCCCTATGGTGCGACGCTGAACATCAAGCCCGACCAGCAGCTCAAGGCCGGCACCGTGCTGGCCAACTGGGATCCGCTGACGCGGCCCATCATCACCGAGTTCGCCGGCCGGGCGAAGTTCGAGAACGTCGAGGAAGGCGTCACCGTCGCCAAGCAGGTCGACGAGGTCACCGGCCTGTCGACCCTGGTCGTCATCGACCCCAAGCGCCGCGGCGCTGCCAAGGTCGTGCGTCCGCAGGTCAAGCTGCTCGATGCCGCCGGTGTCGAGGTCAAGATCCCCGGCACCGACCACGCCGTGACCATCGGCTTCCCGGTGGGCGCGCTGATCCAGGTGCGCGACGGCCAGGACCTGGGCCCCGGCGAAGTGCTGGCGCGCATCCCGATGGAAGGCCAGAAGACGCGTGACATCACGGGCGGTCTGCCGCGTGTGGCCGAGCTGTTCGAGGCCCGTTCACCGAAGGACGTGGGCACGCTGGCCGAGATCACCGGCACCATCAGCTTCGGCAAGGAGACCAAGGGCAAGAACCGCCTGCAGATCACCAGCCCCGAAGGCACGGTGCACGAGGAACTGGTCGCCAAGGAAAAGAACATCCTGGTCCACGAAGGCCAGGTGGTCAACCGTGGCGAACTGGTGGTCGACGGCAGCGCCGACCCGCAGGACATCCTGCGCCTGCTGGGCATCGAGGAACTGGCGCGCTACATCGTCGACGAGGTGCAGGACGTCTACCGCCTGCAGGGCGTGAAGATCAACGACAAGCACATCGAGGTGATCGTGCGCCAGATGCTGCGCCGCGTGCAGATCACCAACGTCGGCGACAGCAGCTACATCGCCGGCGAACAGGTCGAGCGCTCGGAGTTGCTCAACACCAACGAGCGCCTGCGCGCCGAAGGCAAGCTGCCGGCGACCCACGCCGACGTGCTGCTGGGCATCACCAAGGCCAGCCTGTCCACGGACAGCTTCATCTCGGCCGCTTCCTTCCAGGAAACGACCCGGGTGCTGACCGAGGCGGCCATCATGGGCAAGCGCGACGAGCTGCGCGGCCTGAAGGAGAACGTCATCGTCGGCCGCCTGATCCCCGCGGGCACCGGCATGGCCTTCCACCTGGCGCGCAAGGCCAAGGAAGAGATGGACGAGAGCGAGCGCCGCGCCATTGCCATGCAGGAGGCCGAGGAACTGGCCGCCGTGCAGCTGTCCAAGATCGACGCCGCCGCCGGCAGCGAGACCGCCGAATAGGCCTCGCCGGCGACCACGGGAAGGGCGGCCTCGGCCGCCCTTTTTTTCCGTCTGGCGCCCTAGGCGCTCTCCATCCGCCAGGCCGCCGGGGTGACGATATCCAGCCCGCGAGGTTGTACTCGCCGCGCCAGCTTGAGCAGCGCGCGGTCGCGGGTGAAGAGCCAGCGCGTGCCGCGGGCCAGCGCAAGGTCGATGAAGACCTGGTCGTCGGGGTCGGTGCAGGCGGGATTCGTCGCCAGCGCCACCGGGGCCTCCACCATGCGGGCCCAGCGGTCATAGGCGGTCAGCAGGCGCTCACTGTCGGGCTTGTGAGCCACAAGCTGAGAATACTGCAGCACACGGGAGAATTCCTCGCGCATGCGAGGGCAGGCCAGCCAGCGCAACCGGCCCGTGCTGATGGCATCGCCCAGTGGTGCGACCGAGGCGTCGCCGAACAGCAGCCAGTCGAGCGCCACATTGGTGTCCAGCACCGCGGCGGGCGCCTCGGGCCGGGCTGTATTGAATTCCATGTCAGACAGGCTTGCCGCCCAGAGTTTCCCGAATATAATGGAAGGCTTTTCGGCGGATAGAGCCGCGCCCGCGTTCGACCCCTCCCGGCACCCTGGTGTGCGTCTGGCGATGGGCCGCGATGGGGTGCGGCGCCGGGTGCCCTGCTTTGCAGCCACCGCTCGCCCGAGAACGCGTAGCTTCAAACGGGAACAAGCAACAATGCCAACCATCAACCAGCTCGTGCGCCAAGGCCGCCAGGTCGAGGCCACCAAGAGCAAGTCGCCGGCGATGCAGAACTCGCCGCAGCGCCGCGGCGTCTGCACGCGCGTCTACACCACCACGCCCAAGAAGCCGAACTCGGCGCTGCGCAAGGTGGCCAAGGTGCGCCTGACCAACGGCTTCGAGATCATCAGCTACATCGGCGGTGAGGGCCACAACCTGCAGGAGCACAGCGTGGTGCTCGTGCGCGGCGGTCGCGTCAAGGATCTGCCGGGCGTGCGCTACCACATCGTGCGCGGCTCGCTCGACCTGCAAGGCGTCAAGGATCGCAAGCAATCGCGCTCCAAGTACGGCGCCAAGCGCCCGAAGAAGGCCTAAACAGCCATTGCGGCAAGCCCAGGATGGGTCTGCCGAGTAAGTGAAGGGCCTGCTGGCTCTTCGCGGTGCCGCCCGAACAGCGGCACCAACTGAAACCGAAAGAGGATTACACCCATGCCACGTCGTCGCGAAGTACCCAAGCGCGAGATCCTGCCTGACCCGAAGTTCGGCTCCGTCGACTTGTCCAAGTTCATGAACGTCATCATGGAATCGGGCAAGAAGGCCGTCGCCGAGCGCATCATCTACGGTGCGCTCGAGCAGGTCGAGCAAAAGGCGCAGAAGGATCCGCTCGAGATCTTCATGGTCGCGCTCAACAACATCAAGCCGATGGTTGAGGTCAAGTCCCGCCGCGTGGGCGGTGCGAACTACCAAGTTCCCGTGGAAGTTCGCCCCGTCCGCCGTCAGGCCCTGGCCATGCGCTGGCTCAAGGAAAGCGCGCGCAAGCGCGGCGAGAAGTCGATGGCCGCACGTCTGGCCAACGAGCTGCTCGAAGCCAGCGAAGGCCGTGGCGGCGCGGTGAAGAAGCGCGACGAAGTACACCGCATGGCAGAAGCGAACAAGGCGTTCTCGCACTTCCGCTTCTAAGAACCGACTCACGCAGCCCCCGGCCGCCTTTACGGGTTAGTACCAACCCGTCGGCGGCCCCTGCATTTGGAGATTGATCATGGCCCGCAAGACCCCCATCGAGCGCTACCGCAACATCGGCATCAGCGCGCACATCGATGCCGGCAAGACCACCACCACCGAGCGCATCCTGTTCTACACAGGTGTGAACCACAAGATCGGTGAAGTCCACGATGGCGCCGCCACGATGGACTGGATGGAGCAGGAGCAGGAGCGCGGGATCACGATCACCTCGGCCGCGACGACCTGCTTCTGGAAGGGCATGGACCTTTCCCATCCCGAGCACCGCATCAACATCATCGACACCCCCGGGCACGTCGACTTCACCATCGAGGTGGAGCGTTCGATGCGCGTGCTCGACGGTGCCTGTATGGTGTACTGCGCGGTGGGCGGCGTGCAGCCGCAGTCCGAAACCGTCTGGCGCCAGGCCAACAAGTACAAGGTGCCGCGCCTGGCCTTCGTCAACAAGATGGACCGCACGGGTGCCAACTTCTTCAAGGTCTACGACCAGATGAAGGCGCGCCTGAAGGCCAACCCGGTGCCCATCGTCATCCCCATCGGCGCCGAAGAAAACTTCACCGGCGTGATCGACCTCATCGTGATGAAGGCCATCATCTGGGACGAGGCCTCGCAGGGCATGAAGTTCGCGTACCACGAGATCCCGGCCGAACTGCGCGAAGAAGCGCAGAAGTGGCGCGAGAACATGGTTGAAGCCGCCGCCGAAGCCAGCGAAGAGCTGATGAACAAGTACCTGGAAACGGGCGAGCTGACCGAGAAGGAAATCCAGAACGGCATCCGCACGCGCACCATCGCGGCCGAAATCCAGCCCATGTTCTGCGGCACCGCCTTCAAGAACAAGGGCGTGCAGCGCATGCTCGACGGCGTGATCGACTTCATGCCCTCGCCCATCGACATCCCCCCGGTGCCGGGCACCGACGATGACGACAAGCCCACCGAGCGCCGCGCCGCTGACGACGAGAAGTTCGCCGCTCTGGCCTTCAAGCTGATGACCGACCCCTACGTCGGCCAGCTTACTTTCGTGCGCGTGTATTCCGGCGTGCTGAAGTCGGGCGACTCGGTCTTCAACCCGATTCGCGGCAAGAAAGAGCGCATCGGCCGCATCCTGCAGATGCACGCCAACCAGCGCGAAGAAATCAAGGAAATCCTGGCCGGCGACATCGCCGCCTGCGTGGGCCTGAAGGACGTGACCACGGGCGAGACCCTGTGCGATCCGGAAAGCATCATCACGCTGGAAAAGATGATCTTCCCCGAGCCGGTCATCAGCCAGGCCGTCGAGCCCAAGACCAAGGCCGACCAGGAGAAGATGGGCATCGCCCTCGGCCGCCTGGCCCAGGAAGATCCCTCGTTCCGCGTCAAGACCGACGAGGAAAGCGGCCAGACCATCATCTCCGGCATGGGCGAGCTGCACCTGGAAATCATCGTCGACCGCATGAAGCGCGAGTTCGGCGTCGAGGCCAATGTCGGCAAGCCGCAGGTGGCCTACCGCGAGACCATCCGCAAGGCGGTCTCCGATGTCGAAGGCAAGTTTGTGCGCCAGTCGGGTGGCAAGGGCCAGTACGGCCACGTCGTGCTGAAGATCGAGCCGCAGGAGCCCGGCAAGGGCTTCGAGTTCGTCGACGCCATCAAGGGCGGCGTGGTGCCGCGCGAGTTCATCCCCGCGGTCAAGAAGGGCATCGAGGACACGCTGCCCAACGGCGTTCTTGCCGGCTATCCGGTGGTCGACGTGAAGGTCTCGCTGACCTTCGGTTCGTACCACGAGGTCGACTCGAACGAGAACGCGTTCAAGATGGCCGCGTCCATGGGTTTCAAGGATGGCTGCCGCAAGGCCAGCCCGGTGATCCTGGAGCCGATGATGGCGGTGGAAGTCGAGACCCCGGAAGACTACGCCGGCGGCGTGATGGGCGACCTGTCCAGCCGTCGCGGCATGGTGCAGGGCATGGACGACATGCCCGGCGGCGGCAAGATCATCAAGGCCGAGGTGCCGCTGTCCGAGATGTTCGGCTACAGCACCACGCTGCGCTCGATGAGCCAGGGCCGCGCTACCTACACGATGGAATTCAAGCACTACAGCGAAGCGCCCAAGAACGTGGCCGACGCCATCATCACGGCGCGCGGCAAGTAAGGCCTTACCAGCAAGACATTACCAGCGGGCCGTGTTCAGCGCGGCCCCACCTCTGATGGTCTTCTGCGGTCCCCCGGCTGCTGCCAGTGGCAGCCGGATCAAGCGTCCGCCGGAAACCTAAACCCCCTCACTGGCACTGCTCTTTTCGGAGTGAACTGAAATGGCAAAAGGTAAATTCGAACGCACCAAGCCGCACGTCAACGTGGGCACGATCGGCCATGTGGACCATGGCAAGACGACGCTGACGGCGGCGATCACCTCGGTGCTGGCGGCCAAGTTCGGCGGCGAGGCCAAGGCCTACGACCAGATCGACGCGGCGCCGGAAGAAAAGGCCCGCGGCATCACGATCAACACCGCGCACGTCGAGTACGAAACCGCCAACCGCCACTACGCGCACGTCGACTGCCCCGGGCACGCCGACTACGTGAAGAACATGATCACCGGCGCGGCCCAGATGGACGGCGCGATCCTGGTGTGCTCGGCCGCCGACGGCCCCATGCCCCAGACCCGCGAGCACATCCTGCTGGCGCGCCAGGTGGGCGTGCCCTACATCATCGTGTTCCTGAACAAGTGCGACATGGTGGACGACGCCGAACTGCTCGAGCTCGTCGAGATGGAAGTGCGCGAGCTGCTGGACAAGTACGATTTCCCCGGTGACGCCACCCCCATCGTCCACGGCAGCGCCAAGCTGGCCATGGAAGGCGACAAGGGTCCGCTGGGCGAGCAGGCCATCATGAAGCTGGCCGACGCGCTGGACAGCTACATCCCCAACCCCGAGCGGGCGGTTGACGGCGCCTTCCTGATGCCGGTGGAAGACGTGTTCTCCATCTCCGGCCGCGGCACGGTGGTCACGGGCCGGGTCGAGCGCGGCATCATCAAGGTCGGCGAAGAAATCGAGATCGTCGGCATCCGCGCCACGCAAAAGACCATCTGCACGGGCGTGGAGATGTTCCGCAAGCTGCTCGACCAGGGTCAGGCGGGCGACAACGTCGGCATCCTGCTGCGCGGCACCAAGCGCGAAGACGTGGAGCGCGGCCAGGTGCTGTGCAAGCCCAACAGCGTCAAGCCCCACACCCACTTCACGGCCGAGATCTACGTGCTGAGCAAGGAAGAAGGCGGCCGCCACACGCCGTTCTTCAACAACTACCGCCCGCAGTTCTACTTCCGCACGACGGACGTGACCGGCGCGGTGGAACTGCCCAAGGACAAGGAGATGGTGATGCCGGGCGACAACGTCAGCATCACGGTCAAG
>NZ_CAJGBN010000070.1 GCF_904426505.1 Rubrivivax sp. A210 | reverse complement strand
GAATTCGCAGTTCCATGATGTTGGTGTCCTTCCAGGGCATTGGTACCCTCCTTGTGGAGGTCCATCGTCCCTGTCTCGTCACCTGCACGCTGCGAGAAAAGTGTCACCCATCCGCCCCGGTCGTACCCGAGTGCGGCCTAACCCCTCGCTCAACCGGAGAGCCAACGGCAGGCCACCAGGCCCGGTCTGGCGGTACGCGGTACATTTTCGCCAGTCCGGGCCTGGCGTCCTGCCGTTGTCTCCCGGTTAGCTCGAACGTTAGGCCTCATGAAGCACCTTCGCGGCATCTCCTTCCTGCTAGTCTTGGTCTCTGTGCCTTCCCTTGCATGGGCAAACGCAGGTATCCCAATGCTCGCGCTGGTATGGCCGGCGCAATGGTTGGCCTTCTTCCCCGTCGTCGCTTTCGAGGCACTCTATATCGCGCGAACCCTCAGCATTCCATTCAGGCAACAACTGAAACCACTCGCCCAAGCCAATTTACTGTCAACGCTCGTAGGCATTCCTCTTGCTTGGGCCGCACTGTTAGTCGTTGAGTTTGCGGTGGCCGGGTTAGCCGTGACAGCGCTTCCCGAGAATGTTGCCGAGTCGAACCTCGTGCGAGTCCTAACCTTTCCCTTCACGGCCCCCTGGATCGGTGGCTCAAGCGAGCATGAGGTACGCTTGGCCTTCATCGTTCTCATGTTTCCATTCTGCGCCGTATCTGCCTACGTTGAAGCCAAATTCCTCAAGAGGCACTTCTCAGCGCTTGACGCAGAGCGCTCCAGACGAGCCATCATCATGAGCAACGTCCTCTCCTATCTCTTCCTCGCAGCTATCACGCTTCTCGCGTTCTCGTTCGCGTAGCGACATGAGGCCTAACCCCTCGCTCAAGCGGAGCGCCAACGGCAGGCCACCAGGCCCGGGCCGGTGGTACTCCGTACATTTTCACCGGCCCGGGCCTGGCGTCCCACCGTCGGCGCCCGCTTAGCTCGAACGTTAGGGCGCACAAGAGAGCCACTGTGATTCGCATAGAGCCGATTAACTCCAAAGACCCGTCCGTGGCTGATCAGATCAGAACCGTCTTTGCGCTCGCGTACACCCAGGAG
>NZ_CAJGBN010000069.1 GCF_904426505.1 Rubrivivax sp. A210 | reverse complement strand
GGCAACGCTGATCAAGTCCACTGAGGGCACGGCTCGTGCGTTGAGTCGAGCATGAAGCAACATACCCTTGCCGTGGCCGCTGACGACAATGCGCAGTACGAGCAGTACCGCCGCCCGACGAAGCGCGATTTGTTTCTCGCGACTATGGAGCAGATCGTTCCATGGACTGCGCTGTGCGCGGTGATCGATCCCCACTACCCGAAGGCTGGCAACGGTCGCCCGCCGGTGGGCCTGGAGCGCATGCTGCGGATGTACTTCGTGCAGCACTGGTTCAACCTGGCCGATGCGGCTTGCGAAGACGCGCTGCTGGACAGCGTGGCGCTGCGTCGGTTTGTGGGCATCGACCTGGGCCGCGAGCGGGTGCCCGATGCGACCACGCTGTTGAAGTTTCGCCGCTTGCTGGAGGGTCACAAGCTGGGCGAGAGCCTGTTCGCCAAGGTCGGCGAGGTTCTTCAGGCCCAGGGGCTGAAGGTCGGTACCGGCACGATCGTGGACGCCACGATCATCGGCGCGCCCAGTTCCACCAAGAACGCCGAGAAGAAGCGCGACCCTGAGATGCACCAGACCCGCAAGGGCCAGCAGTGGTACTTCGGCATGAAGTTGCACATCGGCGTGGACAGCAAGACGGGGCTGGCACACAGCGCGGTGGTCACCGCGGCCAACGTGCACGACAAGCACCCGCTGCCGCAGTTGCTGCACGGCCAGGAAGAACAGTTCTATGGCGACTGCGCCTATGCCTCGCAAACTGAGCAGATCCGCTCCAAGGCACCGCAGGCCAAGGACCTGAGCAACCAGCGGGTGCGCAAGGGCAGCGTCACCGAGGAACTCGAGCGCTTGGTCAACCGTGGCAAGTCCCGGGTGCGAGCGCGTGTCGAGCACGTCTTCGGCGTCGTCAAGCGGCTGTGGGGGTTCGACAAGGTGCGTTATCGCGGCCTGGCCAAGAACGCCACACGTTCGTTCGTCGCGCTCGGGCTGGCCAACATCTACCTGGCGAGAGGCGCACTGTATGGACAGGTGCGCCCATAAGGGGCGCGAGGCGGGCCAAAGGCCCGCAAAACGGCTCGAAAGGGGCCGTGGCGAGGCGCAATTCGCGTCGCACACGCGCTGCAGCGTCGAAATCGGCCTCCTGGAAGGCTGTTCCTCAACCATCACTACTGGATGGCGAAATTCGGAGCCTTGTTCAGCGTTGCC
>NZ_CAJGBN010000068.1 GCF_904426505.1 Rubrivivax sp. A210 | reverse complement strand
CGACTTGTTCTTCCGGCTATGCAAACGCCGGATCCTGCCAATCATGTCCATGGTGATCACTCCTCTCCCCTGCTGCACAAAAATGCAGCACGGTAGGTTGTTCACCTGGCTCAGTTTTGGGTCGGCACTACCCTCAAAATTGGCTCAGTTTTCGGTCGGCGCCAACACACGCAAATACACCCACCTCGGCAGTCTTCGCGAAATCCACCAGCCGCAATAAATGCATCCCCTCATCAGCATCACTGCGGCTCAGAAGGCGACCAAATTCCGCGAGCAAAGGCCTCGTCTCCAAGCTTCACGAGTATTTACGCTGAAGCCCACATCACAAGTGAAAATCAGCCCCGACGTACACAACTACGCCGAAAATCTAAACGGCCAGTTCTCTGGCGTCGCCGTCTACGCCTCGCCATCGCAGCACCGAGGAAAGGCACCCAGCCTGGCCAGCAGTCACAGTTCAGGCTCGCTGGCGTCCTTGAGCTTAGCGCCAGGGCCACATAGAAGCTGGTCGTCGCGGCAACGCCACCAAGTCAGCTCAAAGCCAGGCAGGCATCTATGGCCGTCAAAAGCGTGGCCTAACACGTCGCTCAAGCTGAGCACCAACGGCAAAACACCAGGCCCCGGCCACAGGTACGCTGTACATTTTCTGTGGCCGCGGCCTGGCGTTTCACCGCTGGTGCCAGCTTAGCTCCAACGTTAGGCAGCGAAGGAACCGCTTTGCAGTGCTCCAGCAGAGTCAGCGCCTTGCGGCGTGAACTGAGCAGCCACGACGCGGCAAGCCGCGAACACCGCGCCCGCCGGCAGGCGAGGAGAGATTCTGGAACTACGACAACTATGCCCGGCTTAGGCGAAGACAAGTTCCAGCAAGTGCAACGAATCAACAGCGGTCGCGAATTGAACACAAATGACCGTGAACCGCTGTGCCTGATCGAGCCGCTGCACTGCGTAGGTGCCCTTGATTTTCAATCAGTTAGTCGGGCCGCCGCGGGCGGCGTCTGCGAGTCTTTCATAGGCCAGCCGGCGCGGCGGCTTGAATTCGTGGTCCGCCACGGTCTGCAGCGCGGGCCGGCACGCCTTTGTGGTTCGCCCAGCAACGATAACAAAGTTGCCCCTCTCACCAGCCGCCGCGCGTCGCTGCCTAACCCCTCGCTCAAGTGGAGCGCCAACGGCTTGCCACCAGGCCCGGGCTGCGGTGCGCTACATTCTCCGCAGCCCGGGCCTGGTGGCAAGCCGTCATCGCCCACTTAGCTCGAAAGTTAGGCCACGCAAATACACCCACCTCGGCAGTCTTCGCGAAGTCCACCAGCCGCACTAAATGCATCCGTTCATCACCATCGCTGCGGCCCGGAAGGCGACCAAATGCCGCGAGCAGAGGCCTAGTC
>NZ_CAJGBN010000067.1 GCF_904426505.1 Rubrivivax sp. A210 | reverse complement strand
CCGCATCCGCTGGCAGGTGAAGACCGATACCCCTCTGGTTGGCGGCGTGCTGGCCACCGCCGGTGGCCTGGTGTTCAGTGGCGAGGGCAATGGCTACCTGAGTGCCTTCGACGCCGCCACCGGGGCCGCCCACCGCCGCCACCGCCACCGCTGCGGGGCGGGCCGCCGCGGCCGCCGCCACCGCCGGGCCGGCCACCGCCGCCGTGGCGCTGGGTGCCGCCGATGCCTATGGTCATGCGGCCCAGCACGATGGGCTCGGCCTTCTCGCCGGCCGGCGGCTCGAAGCCGGGTACGGTCTCGCGCGGAATGCTGCGTTTGATCAGGCGCTCGATGTCCTTGAGGAAGATCTCCTCGTCCAGGCAGGCCAGCGAGATGGCTTCGCCGCTGGCGCCAGCGCGGCCGGTGCGGCCGATGCGGTGCACGTAGTCTTCAGGGATGTTGGGCAGCTCGAAGTTGACGACGTGGGGCAGCATGTCAATGTCGATGCCGCGCGCCGCGATGTCGGTGGCCACCAGCACGCGCAGGTCGCCGCCCTTGAAGTCGGCCAGCGCCTTGGTGCGCGCGCCCTGGCTCTTGTTGCCGTGGATGGCCATGGCGCTGATGCCGTGCTCGCACAGGTATTCGGTCAGGCGGTTGGCGCCGTGCTTCATGCGCGTGAAGACCAGCACCTGGTGCCAGTCGCCGCTCTTGATGAGGTGGGCGAGCAACTCCTTCTTGCGCTCGCGGCCCACCGGGTGCACCTTTTGCGCGATGGTCTCGGCGGTCTGGTTGCGGCGTGCCACCTCGATCAGGACCGGCTCGTTCAGCAGGCGGTCGGCCAGGGCCTTGATCTCGTCGCTGAAGGTGGCGCTGAACAGCAGGCTCTGCTTCTTCACCGGCAGCACCGCGAGCACCTTCTTGATGTCGTGGATGAAGCCCATGTCGAGCATGCGATCGGCCTCGTCGAGCACGAAGATCTCGACGTGCCTGAGGTCCAGCGTGCCCTGCTGGTGGTGGTCGAGCAGGCGGCCGGGCGTGGCCACCAGGATGTCGACGCCGCGCCGAAGGCGGTCGATCTGCGGCTGCATGCCGACGCCGCCGAACATCACCATGCTGGTGAGCGTGAGGTACTTGCCGTAGACGCGCACGCTTTCTTCGACCTGGGCCGCGAGTTCGCGCGTGGGCGTGAGGATGAGGGCGCGGATGGCAACGCGGCCACGGCCGTCCTTCACCGGCTTGCCTTCGGCCAGGCGGTGCAGCATGGGCAGGGTGAAGCCGGCGGTCTTGCCGGTGCCGGTCTGGGCACCGCCCATGAGATCGCCGCCCTTGAGCACGGCGGGGATGGCCTGGGCCTGGATGGGCGTGGGGGTGTCGTAGCCCTGGTCGCGCACCGCGCGCAGGAGCGGCTCGGCCAGGCCGAGGTCAGTGAATTGCATCTGTGGGGTCCCGTTGCGGGGCCGTGGTTCGCAGCCTGCTGTCACCCATGGCGGGTGCACCAGTCGGGTAGGTGCGAGGGGGTCAGGGTGTCGGGATCGACCGCGCAGCGATGACTGGATGCCGCAGCGCAGCAAACATTCTAAGCGGTGGGGGCCGATGGCGCAGGCTGCGGCCCTTCCCAGGCGCTTGCCACCAGCATCAGCAGGGCCAGCAAGGCGGCAACCAGTCCCACCCAGGGCAGGTGGATAAAGCCCAGCCGTGGCGCCAGCGCCCCGCCAATGGCCGCGCCGCTGGCGGTGCCGAAATAAAGCATCGAGCTGTTGAACGAGAAGAGCAGCGGCGCCTGCGCCGGCGCCAGTGCGGCCAGGCGCGACTGCTGCGGCGCCATCATGCCGAAGCCGGCCGTGCCCCAGGCCAGCAGCACCGCCATCAGCGCCGGCCAGTGACCGGCCGTCAGCGGCAACAAGGCCATGGTGAGTGCCAGCACCGACATCTGCACCCACAGCGAGCGCCGCGGCCCCCAGCGGTCATTGGCGGCGCCGCCGATCAGCGTGCCGGCCACGCCCGAGCAGCCAAAGAGCATCAGCGTCAGCGACATCTGGCCGCTGCTCATGGGCACCAGGGCCTGCAGCACCGGGCCGATATAGCTGAAGACGCAGAAGATGGCGGTGAAGTAGGCCAGCGTGGTGGCCAGCACGCGCAGCACTTCGGGCTGGCGCAGCAGCGCGCCCAGGTTGGACTGCGGGCCGGCTTCGGCACCGGCCGCAGCGAGGCTGCGCGGCACGCGCCAGGCGATGGCGGCCAGCGCCAGCAGCGCCAGGCCGGCGGCGCCGGCGATGGGCACACGCCAGCCGTAGCGGAAGCCCAGCCAGGCGCCCAACGGCAGGCTCACCACATAGCTCAGGCTCATGCCGAGGAAGACCAGGGCCAGGGCCTGGCCGCGCCGGGCCGGCTCGACCAGGGTCACGGCGATGCCGGCGGCCACCGGCACGAAGACCGCGCCCACGCCCATCAGCACGCGGCCGGCCAGCAGCACGGCCAGGCCGGGCGCCAGCGCGCAGACCGCGTTGCCGGCCGCAAACAGCGCCAGCGCAGCGAGCATCACACGCCGGCGCGGCCAGCGCGCCGTGGCCGCCAACGCCAGCGGCGCCAGCACGGCGGTACTCAGCGCATAGGCGGTCACGGCCTGGCCGGCGCCGGCGATGCCCACGCCCAGCCCCTCGGCCAACGGGGCCAGCAACGGCGAGATGATGAAGGCGCCGCTGCCGATGACCAGATTGACCCCGCAGAACAGCAGCAGCAGCGGCAGGGCCGGCAGCGCGGCGCCGCCTGAAGGGGTTGGGGCGGGATTTGTCACGGCGGCCACCCTAACAGACGCCCAGGGGCGGTGCCGCCGCCGTGGCCGATAATCGCCGGTTGTCCCGCCGCCGCGCCGGCCCGCCCGGTCGACCTGGCTCAGAACCGCGGCCCGCGGCCCGCAGCCCAGGCCGACACGGCCCGCATCCAACACCTAAGGACCATGCAGCCATGGCTCAGTACGTCTTCACCATGAACCGCGTCGGCAAGATCGTGCCGCCGAAGCGCCAGATCCTCAAGGACATCTCGCTGTCTTTCTTTCCCGGCGCCAAGATTGGCGTGCTGGGCGTCAACGGTTCGGGCAAGAGCACCCTGCTCAAGATCATGGCCGGCATCGACAAGGAAATCGAGGGCGAGGCCGTGCCCATGCCGGGCCTGAAGATCGGATACCTGCCGCAGGAGCCGCAGCTGCAACCCGAGCAGACCGTGCGCGAGGCGGTGGAGCAGGGCATAGGCGGCGTGCTGGCGGCCAAGAAGCGGCTCGACGAGGTCTATGCCGAGTACGCCGACGAGAACGCCGACTTCGACAAGCTGGCCTCGGAGCAGGCCGAGCTGGAAGCCATCATCGCCGCCGCCGGCAGCGAGAACACCGACCTGCAACTCGAGATGGCCGCCGACGCGCTGCGCCTGCCGCCCTGGGACGCCACCATCGGCGTGCTCTCGGGCGGCGAGAAGCGCCGCGTCGCGCTGTGCCGGCTGCTGCTCTCCAAGCCCGACATGCTGCTGCTCGACGAGCCCACCAACCACCTGGACGCCGAGAGCGTGGAGTGGCTGGAGCACTTCCTGCAACGCTTTCCCGGCACCGTGGTGGCCATCACCCACGACCGTTACTTCCTCGACAACGCGGCCGAGTGGATTCTCGAACTCGACCGCGGCTCCGGCATTCCCTGGAAGGGCAACTATTCCGACTGGCTGGACCAGAAGGAGAAGCGCCTGGAGGTGGAGCAGAAGAAGGAAGATGCGCGCATGAAGGCGATGAAGGAGGAGCTCAAGTGGGTGCGCTCCAACGCCAAGGCACGCCAGACCAAGAGCAAGGCCCGCCTGGCGCGCTTCGAGGAGCTGAGCGACGTTGAATACCAGCGCCGCAACGAGACCAACGAGATTTTCATCCCGGTGGCCGAGCGCCTGGGCAATGAGGTGATCGAGTTCAAGGGCGTGAGCAAGAGCTTCGGCGAGCGCCTGCTCATCGACAACCTCAATTTCCGCGTGCCCGCTGGCGCCATCGTCGGCATCATCGGCCCCAACGGCGCCGGCAAGTCGACGCTGTTCCGCATGATCCAGGGGCTGGAGAAGCCCGATGCGGGCGAGGTCGTCATCGGCAAGACCGCGCACCCGACCTTCGTCGACCAGAGCCGCGACAGCCTGGCCTCGGGCAACACCGTGTGGCAGGACGTCTCCGGCGGCCTCGACAACATCGTCGTCGGCCAGTTCGTGATGCCCAGCCGCGCCTACCTCGGCCGCTTCAACTTCAAGGGCAATGACCAGCAGAAGCTGGTCGGCAACCTCTCGGGCGGCGAACGCGGCCGCCTGCACCTGGCCAAGACCCTGGCCAAGGGCGGCAACGTGCTGATGCTGGACGAGCCGTCCAACGACCTCGACGTCGAGACCCTGCGCGCACTGGAAGAAGCGTTGCTCGAGTTTGCCGGCAGCGCCATGGTGATCAGCCACGACCGCTGGTTCCTTGATCGCATCTGCACCCACATCCTGGCCGCCGAGGGCGACAGCCAATGGGTCTTCTTCCCCGGCAACTACCAGGAATACGAGGCCGACAAGCTGAAGCGCCTGGGCGAGGAAGGTGCGCGGCCGAAGCGCATGCGCTTCAAGCCCATCCACTGAGCGCCGCCCACGCGGGCAATATGCCCGCCGAACGCCGCTTGTTCCGGGGTTCGCGGTGCTCAAGTGTCGCCTCCCGCAGCCGATGATTCCGGGATAAGCGTGTCCCGGTCGGGTCGCGCAGCGGGTTTTGGCGCGGTGATCGCCGGAGGTGGGGTTTCATGTCCAGTGCCTACAAGGGTTCTGCGGGCCGCGATGAATCGGGATTCGGCGAGTTCTTCCGCTACCACGGCTGGCTGGCGCCGGGCATCCGCCTCTTCAGGAGCATAGGTTTTCCGGCCAAGGCGATGTGGGTGGCGGCGGTCTTCATGCTGCCCATTGCCGTGCTGCTGGCGCAACTGGGCCTGAGCACGCACGAACAGGTCTCGACTGCGCGCTCGGAGCGGGTCGGCATCGTCTATGTCCGCGACCTGCTCGACCTGGTCGGCGCGGCGCAGGCGCGGCGCGGCGCGGCCATTGCCAAGGCGGGCGACCTTGCTGGAGCGCAGGAGCGGGTCAAGGCCGCCTGGACCCGGCTGGAGGCGCGCGAAGCCCAGCTCGGCGAGGCCTTCGGCACCGCCGACGCCTTCAAGGCCCTGCGAGACCTCCACGAGGCGCTGGCCGCCACGCCGCGGCGGGCCGACCTGGATGCCACCTTCAAGGCCCACTCCGAGCTCATTGGCGCCGCCTTCGCCCTGCTGCGCAAGGTGGATGACGGCTCCGGCCTGGCGCTGGACCCCGATCGCGACACCTACCACATGATGATGATGTCGACGCTGCGCGGCCCGATGCAGACCGAGAACACGGCCAAGCTGCTGGCCCTGGGGGCGCAGGTGCTGCAGGACGGGCAGGTCAGCCAGAGCCAGCGCGACTGGCTGCACGAATGGGCGGCCGTGCTGGGCTTCCTCGACGAGGACGTCGAGAATTCCTATACCGAAGGCATTGCCTCCGACCCCGAGGTCGCCAAGGTCTTCGACATGAAGGGCACCGACGTCGCCTCGACGGCCTTCAACGAGGCGGTGCAGAAGGACTTGCTGGGCGGCACGCTCGGCGCCAATGCCGCCGCCTTCCGCACGCTGGGTGACGAGGCCGTGCGGCGGCAGGGCGAGCTCAATGCGCAGGTGATGGCGCGGCTGGACGAGCAACTCCTGGCCCGCGTCGAGCGGCTGCAGTTCCGCTTCGCGGAGGACGTGGTGCTGGCCGCGTTCTGTGTGGCCCTGGCCGCCTACCTGATGCTGGCCTTCTACCGCGTGATGAAGGGCGGCATGGAAGAGGTGGCCGGCCACCTGCACGAGATCGCCGTCGGCAACCTCGCTACCCATCCCAAGCCCTGGGGCCGCGACGAAGCGGCCCAGCTGATGCTGACCTTGGCCGAGATGCAGGCCTCGCTGCGCCGCCTGGTGGGCGCGGTGCGCGATGGCGCCAATGGCGTGCAGACCGCCAGCCGCGAGATTGCCGCCGCGTCGGTGGATCTGTCGCAGCGCACCGAGCGCTCGGCCGCCAGCCTGCAGCAGACCTCGGCCAGCATGGAGCAGATTGCCGACACCCTCAAGCGCTCCTCGACCAGCGTGGACACTGCCGCCTCGAGCGTGAGCCAGAACGCCGAGGTGGCCAGCCGCGGCGGCAAGGCCATCGCCCAGGTCGTCGCCACGATGAGCGGCATCAGCGCCTCGTCCACCAAGATCGGCGAGATCATCGGCGTCATCGACGGCATTGCTTTCCAGACCAATATCCTGGCCCTCAATGCCGCGGTCGAGGCGGCGCGCGCCGGCGAGCACGGCCGCGGCTTCGCGGTCGTGGCCTCCGAGGTGCGCGCGCTGGCCGGCCGTTCGGCCACCGCGGCCAAGGAGATCAAGGGGCTGATCGGCGAGAGCATCGAGCGCGTCGGCAGCGGCTCGGCGGTGGTGGCCAATGCCGGCGAGTTGATCCACGCGGTGGTCGGCAATGCAGAGCGCATCGCCGTACTCATGCGCGAGGTCGACGAAAACACCCGGAGCCAGAACCGCAGCGTCGGCGAGGTCAGCACTGCGGTCCACGATCTCGACCGCACGACCCAGCAGAATGCGGCCCTGGTGGAAGAAACGGCGGCTGCCTCCAATGCCCTGGCCGCGCAGGCCCAGAAGCTGAGCGACGAGGTCGCGAACTTCAGGCTCGAGTGAGGGCGCGCAGGCCTTCGCGTTGCCGCGCGCTTTCCCCGGCTCCTCGCGATCTATCCGTTTTTGGACTATGATTACTCATCAGTCCAAAACTGGATTAACAAGCCGGAACTGCCCCGGTCTCGACGATGAGCGCCGTGCTCGCCCCGGCCGCGCCCCATGCGGCCACTGAGATCGAACCACAGCGCCTGGCCGCGGCCGGGCTGCGTGCCTTTGCCCGCATCGCCGAGGCCTGGGGCCTGAGCGTCGACGAGCAGCTCTGCCTGCTCGGCCAGCCGCCGCGCTCCACCTTCTTCGCCTGGCGCAAGCAGCCCGAGCGCGCTGCACTCAGCCGCGACACGCTGGAGCGCCTGTCCAACCTGCTGGGCATCTACAAGAGCCTGCAGATCCTGCTGCCCGATGCCGCCGCGGCCGACGCCTGGGTGCGCCAGCCCAACAGCGCAGCGCCCTTCGGCGGGCGCAGCGCGCTCGAGCGCATGCTGGCCGGCAATGTGAGCGATCTCAACCTCGTGCGGCGCTACCTCGACGGCGTGCGCGGCGGCGGCTGGTCTTGACGGATCTGGATGCCATCGCGCCGGCCGTGCGGCGGGTGCGCTGGCAGCACGCCTGCCGCATCGTGCCCACGCGCTACCCGGCGGTAACGCTGTTCGACCGCGTCGCCGATGCGGCCGATTTCGAGGCCCTCTACGCGCTCGAGGCCATGACCAACGAGCGCGCCCGCAATGAGGTCGGCCAGATCGAGCGCGTGCCGCGCGAAGAGCGCCTCTACGGCCCCGGCAGCGGCCCCATCATGGCCGCCTTCACCCACGTCAACGTGCTCGGCAGCCGCTTCTCGGCTGGTGGCTGGGGCGTTTTCTATGCCGCCCGCGAACGTGCCACCGCGGTGGCCGAGACGCGCCACCACCACGGCCGCTTTCTTGCCGCCACGCGCCAGGGCCCCATGCACTTGCCGATGCGCCTGTACGCGGTGGCCATCGACGCGCGCCTGCATGATGTGCGCCCGCTGGGCCTGGCCCCGGGCAGCCCGGGCGCCGCGCTCTACGAAGCCGATGACTACAGCGCCGCCCAGGCCCTGGGCGCGCGGCTGCACGCGGCCGGCTCGGGCGGCGTGGCCTACCGCAGCGTGCGCCAGGCGCGCGGCCAGTGCGTGGGCCTGTTCAGGCCGCGCGGCGCCAGCGCCTGCCTGCACGCCGCCTACCTGCTCTACGCCTGGGACGGCGAGCGCTTCACCGACGTCTACGAGAAGACGGCATGAGCGGCAGCGCCAACCGCTTTGATCGCCTGGATGCACTGCGCGGCCTGGCCATCGTCTGGATGGCGGTCTTCCACTTCTGCTTCGACCTCAACCACTTCGGCTTCTTCGAGCCCCGCTTCAACTTCCACCGCGACCCGTTGTGGACGCAGCAGCGCCTGGCCATCGTCAGCCTCTTCCTCTTCTGCGCCGGCATGGGGCAGGCGGTGGCGCTGCAGGCCGGCCAGGGCTGGCGCCGCTTCTGGGGCCGCTGGTCGCAGGTGGCGGGTTGCGCGCTGCTGGTGAGCCTGGGCTCGATGCAGATGTTCCCGCGCAGCTGGATCAGCTTCGGCGTGCTGCACGGCATTGCGGTGATGCTCATCCTGGCCCGCTTCGTGGCGCCGCTGGGGCGCGGCATCTGGCTCGTCGGCGGGCTGGCGCTGCTGCTGCCACAGTGGCTGCACCACCCCTTCTTCGACACCCCGTTCACGCACTGGATGGGGCTGGTCACGCGCAAGCCCATCACCGAAGACTGGGTGCCGGTGCTGCCCTGGCTGGGCGTGATGCTGTGGGGCCTGGCCGCCGGCCAGTGGCTGCTGGAACACCGGCCACGCTGGCTGGCCGGCGCGTTGCCGGCGGCGCTGCGCCCGCTGGCACTGCTGGGGCGCTGGTCGCTCACCTTCTACATGCTGCACCAGCCGGTGTTCATCGGGGCCATGACGGGCGGCCGGGCCCTCGGCTGGTGGTAGGCCGGCGGTAGCATCGGTCCATGGCGCACGAACACCCCGACGATCACGATCACCGCGGCCACAGCGAACTGGGCCCCATGGACTTGCGCGTGCGCGCGCTCGAGACCATCCTGGCCGAGAAGGGCTACATCGACCCGGCCGCGCTCGATGTGCTGATCGACACCTACCAGACCCGCATCGGCCCGCGCAACGGCGCCCGCGTGGTGGCGCGAGCCTGGGTCGACGCCGACTACCGCGCCTGGCTGTTGCGCGACGCTACCGGGGCCATCGCCTCGCTCGGCTACCAGGGCCGCCAGGGCGAGCACATGCAGGTGGTCGAGAACACGCCCTCGCGCCACAACATGGTGGTGTGTACGCTGTGCAGCTGCTACCCCTGGCCGGTGCTGGGCCTGCCGCCCACCTGGTACAAGAGCGCGCCCTACCGCTCGCGTGCGGTGCGCGATCCGCGCGGCGTGCTGGCCGATTTCGGCGTCGTGCTGCCGCCAGGCACCGAGATCCGCGTCTGGGACTCGACCGCCGAGCTGCGCTACCTGGTGCTGCCGCAGCGCCCGCAGGGCACCGAGGCGCTGGATGAGGATGGGCTGGCGGCCCTGGTGACGCGCGATTCGATGATAGGCACCGGCCTGGCGCGGACGCCCACGCCATGAACCACGCCAGCCATGCCGACCTCGGCGGCCAATTGGGCCACGGCCCGGTGCGGCCCGAGCCGGAGGGCGAGCTGTTCCACGCCGCCTGGGAGCCGCGTGCGCTGGCGCTGACGCTGGCCATGGGCGCCACCGGCGCCTGGAACATCGACATGAGCCGCTCGGCGCGCGAGACCCTGCCGGGCTATGCCGACTTGAGCTACTACGAGATCTGGATCCACGGCCTCGAGGCGCTGATGCGCCGGCGCGGCCTGGTGGGCGAGGACGAGATCGCCGCGGGCCGGGCGCTGCACGCGGCGCCGCCTTTGCCGCGCCGGCTGGAAGCGGCAGCGGTGCCTGCCACGTTGGCGCGCGGTGCGCCCACGCTGCGGCCGGCCAACAGCGTCACCACGGGCGTGGCGCGCTTTGCCGTCGGCGACGCCGTGCGCCTGCGCGCCGAGCCCGTGCCCCACCACACGCGCCGGCCCGGCTATGTGCGTGGCCGCCGCGGCGTCGTCGAGGCGCTGCACGGCGCCCATGTCTTTGCCGACAGCCACGCCCAGGGCCTGGGTGAGCAGCCCTGCTGGCTCTACACCGTGGTCTTCGAAGGCCGCGAGCTGTGGGGCGACGAGCCCGGCGCGCAAGGCCTGCAGGTGTCCATCGACGCCTGGGAACCCTATCTGGAGCCGGCATGAACGCGCCTGAACCCCTGCTTCCACCCGGCCACGAAGAGCCGGTCTTCCGCGAGCCCTGGGAGGCCCACGCCTTTGCGCTGGCCGTCAGCCTGCACCAGCGCGGTCTCTACACCTGGCCCGAATGGGCGGCCACGCTGGCCGAGGAAATCGCCACAGCGCAGGCGCGCGGCGACGCCGACCGCGGCGACACCTATTACCGCCACTGGCTGGCCGCGCTGGAGCGCCTGGTGCAGGCCAAGGGCGCCAGCTCGGCGGATGAACTCACGCGCTACCGCGACGCCTGGGACCATGCGGCCGACCGCACGCCCCACGGCCGCCCGATCGAACTGCAGGCGCAGGACTTCGCGGTGGGTGCGCGATGAGCACCAAGGTGCTGTTCGGCTTCCACGCCGTCACCGTGCGCCTGAAGACGGCGCCGCAGTCAATCACCGAGATCCACGTCGACGCGACCCGGCGCGATGCGCGCATGCGGCAGTTTGTGCAGCGCATCGACGAGGCCGGCGCCAAGCGCGTCGACAGCGACGCCGAGCGCCTGGCCGCGCTGGCCGGCAACACCCGCCACCAGGGCGTGGTGGCGCGCGTGCAGCCGCTGCCGGCCCGCCATTCGCTGGACGAGGTGCTCGAGGAGGTCGAGGGCCCGCCCCTGGTGCTGGTGCTCGACGGCGTGACCGACCCGCACAACCTGGGCGCCTGCCTGCGCGTGGCGGATGGTGCCGGGGCGCATGCCGTGGTCGCGCCCAAGGACCATGCGGTGGGCCTCAACGCCACCGTGGCCAAGGTGGCCAGCGGCGCCGCCGAGACCGTGCCCTACCTGATGGTCACCAACCTGGCGCGCACGCTGAACGAGCTGAAGGAGCGCGACCTGCGCATCATCGGCACCAGCGACGACGCCGAACGCACCATCTTCGATGCCGATCTCAGCGGCCCGGTGGCCCTGGTGCTGGGCGCCGAAGGCGCCGGCATGCGCCAGCTCACGCGCAAGACCTGCGACGAGCTGGTGCGCATCCCCATGCAGGGCGCGGTCGAGAGCCTCAACGTCAGCGTTGCCGCCGGCATCTGCCTTTACGAGGCGCTGCGCCAGCGCCGCCCGTCCACCGGAGAAACCTGATGCCCGTCATCGCCGTCAACCACCCGCTGGTGCGCCACAAGGTCGGCCTGCTGCGCGAGGACGAGATCTCGACCAAGAAGTTTCGCGAGCTCACCAATGAACTGGGCCGCCTGCTGGCCTACGAGGCCACGGCCGACTTTCCGCTCGAGAAGACCACCGTGCAGTGCTGGAGCGGCCCGCTGGAGGTCGAGCAGATCGCCGGCCGCAAGGTCACGGTGGTGCCGATCCTGCGCGCCGGCCTGGGCATGCTGGACGGCGTGCTGGACATGCTGCCCAACGCCAAGGTCAGCGTGGTGGGCCTGAGCCGCAACCACGAGACGCTGCAGCCCGAGCATTACTTCGAGCGCTTCGTCGGCCACCTCGATGAACGCACGGCGCTCATCGTCGACCCCATGCTGGCGACGGCCGGCTCGATGATCGCCACCGTGAGCCTGCTCAAGAGCCGCGGCTGCAAGGACATCCGCGCCCTGGTGCTGGTGGCCGCACCCGAGGGCATACGCGCGCTCGAGGCGGCCCACCCCGACGTGCGCTGCTGGACCGCGGCCATCGACAGCCACCTCAACGAGGTCGGCTACATCATCCCGGGGCTGGGCGACGCGGGGGACAAGATCTTCGGGACGAAGTGAGGACGCAAGACCCTGCCTGTGCAGGGTCTTGCGCCTCACTTCGAGGCCGAGCTCTGCGAGGCCGTGTGGACGATCCTGCATGCGCAGGTTCTTCCGCATCACTTCGAGCCTGAAATCTGCGCGGTCGCGAGGACAAATCCCGGCCAGCGCGGCGGCCTCGTCAGGCCGCCTTCATATACTTTGACAGCGACACGGGTGGGGGCATCGCCGCACCCCGGTCGCATCGGAGTACCCCCCATGATCAGGCCGACGCGCCCACTGCGTCTTCTGCGCCTCGGCGCATCCGCGGCGGCGGCCGTCGTCGCGCTGCTGGCGCTGGCGATGGTGGTCTACGTGCGCGAGCAGTCGCGGCGCGAGCACACCGATGCCATCCAGGACCACGCGCACGCCGTTTCCCTGTCGCTCGACGCCTGGGTCGGCACCATCGACTACGTGCTGCAGGTCAGCGCCGACGAGATCGAGCACCAGGCCAGCGGGCATGGCGTCGACGCCGCGGCCATCAACCGCTTCCTGGCGCGCCAGCAGAGCCGGTTTCCGCACATCGATCTGCTGCGCGCCGCCAATGCGCAGGGCGAGGCCGTGTGGGGCAGCGGGGTCGATGCAGCCCAGCGCGCCAGCCTGGCCCAGCGCGACTACTACAAGCGATTGCGCGACGATCCGGCGCTGGGCATGGTGATCGCCGAACCCATCGTCGGCAGGATCTCGCAGCAGTGGATCTGGCTCATGGCGCGGCGCATCAATGCGCCGGACGGCTCCTTCGCCGGCCTGGTCTATGCGTCGATGTTCATCCGCGACCTCACGCGCATGCTGCAGCATGGCAACCCCCCGGCCGGCGGCCTCATCGTCCTGCGCGATGCCCGGAACCGCATTGTCGCCAGCACCGCCGCGCAGACGCCGCCGGCGGGCGCGTCGGCGCCAACCGAGGCCGAGGAGCGCCACCTGGCGGAACTGGCCGCGGCCCTGCGCGCCGAGCCAGTCGCGGGCAGCTTCACCGGCCATGCGCCCAATGCCGGCGGCGCACCGACGCTGTACGCCTACCGGCGCAACCCCGTCCATGGCTACACCCTGCTGGTGGGCCAGCCGCTGGCGGCGGCCGATGCCCAATGGCAGCCGCTGGCGGGGGTGCTGCTGGGCCTGCTGGCGGCCTCGGTGGCCGGGCTCGTCTACTTCGTCAAGGCGACCGCTCGCGGATGGGAGCAGGAAGTCCTGGCCGAAACGCTGGCCCTGCGCGAGCGCGAGCATGGTCTGCTCAAGTCGTTGATCCGCACCATTCCCGATCTGGTCTGGCTGAAGAGTACGCAGGGCGCGTACCTGGCCTGCAACGCGGAATTCGAGCGTTTCCTGGGCCGCCGCGAGGCGGATCTGGTGGGCAAGTCCGACCTCGACCTGTTGGACAGCGAAACCGCCGAGTCCTTCCGTGCCCATGACCGCCTGGCCCTGGCCGCGGGCAGGCCCACCGTCAACGAGGAATGGATCACCTATGCCTCTGACGGGCGGCGGGCGCTGCTGAAGACGACCAAGGCGCCGCTGCACGCGCCGGACGGCGCGCTCACCGGCGTGCTGGGCGTTGGGCACGACATCACCGAGCAACGCCGCACCGAAGACGCCCTGCGCGAGCACGAGGACCAACTCAGCCTGGCCAATGCCGCGCTGGAGCAGCGGGTGATCGATCGCACGGCCGAACTGCAGAGCGTCAACCGGCAACTGATCGACACCCAGATCGCGATGGAAGGGGTGGGCATTGGCATCACATGGGTCGATTTCGAATCCGGCCGCTTCATCTGGGCCAACCGGTACGCGGCCGAGGTGCTGGGCTACGCGCGCGACGAGATGCTGGGCATGACCGTCTCGGACATCGACCCGCACTTCCCGCCCGAAGCCTACGCGGCGGCCAAGCCCAGCTTCGTGACCGAAGGCCATCGGCGTTTCGAGACCGGGCACCGCACGCGTGACGGCCGGATGATTCCCGTGGAGATGACGGTCTACTACGACCATCGCGATCTCTCGGTGAAACCGCGGCTGATCGCTTTCTCGAGCAGCATCGCAGCGCGCAAGGAAGCCGAGCGCGCGCTTCTTGAGGCCAAGGCCGCGGCCGAAGCGGCCAGCCGCGCCAAGAGCGCATTCCTGGCCAATATGTCGCACGAGATCCGCACGCCGCTCAACGCCCTGCTCGGCCTCAGCCACCTGCTGCGCAACGACCCGCTGTCCCCGACGCAGACCGCGCGACTGGACAAGATGGTGGGTGCCGGGCGTCACCTGCTGTCGATCATCAGCGACATCCTCGATCTGTCCAAGGTCGAAGCCGGACGGCTGCAAATCGAGACCGCCAACTTCCATCTCTCGGCGGTGCTGGACAACGTGGCTTCGCTGGTCAGCGACGCGGCGGCAGCCAAGGGGCTGGCGCTCGAGGTCGATCCCGACGGCGTGCCGCTGTGGCTGTGCGGCGATGCCACGCGCCTGCGCCAGGCCTTGCTGAACTTTGCCGGCAACGCCGTCAAGTTCACCGACCGCGGCCGCGTCGCGCTGCGGGCCTTGCTGGTCGCGGACCGCGGCGATGACTTGGTGGTGCGCTTCGAGGTCCAGGACAGCGGGCCCGGGCTCAGCGAGGCGCAGTGCGCGCGGCTGTTCCAGCCTTTCGAGCAGGTCGACGGGTCAGCGGCCCGCCGCCATGGCGGCACCGGCCTGGGCCTGGCGCTGAACAAGGGCCTGATCGAGTTGATGCAGGGAAGCATCGGCGTCGACAGCGTGGTGGGGCAGGGCAGCACCTTCTGGTTCGAAGTGCCCTTGCGGCGCGGGCACGGCCCCGTGCCGGAGGCCGCGGTCCCCGAACTGCCCCTGACCGCCGATGAGCGCCTTCGCCTGCGCCACACGGGCGCCCGCGTGTTGCTGGCCGAGGACAACGCCATCAACATCGAGGTCGTGCAGGAATTGATGCATGCCGTGGGGCTGGACGTCGTGGTCGCCGACAACGGCCGTGCGGCGGTCGAAGCCGCGGAGAACGCTGCGTTCGACCTGATGCTGATGGACATGCAGATGCCCGAAATGGACGGCATCGAGGCAACCCGGCGCATCCGCCTCATGGCCCACCAGGCAGCCACTCCCATCCTGGCCCTGACCGCGAACGCGGTCACCGAAAGCCGCCAGGCCTGCCTGGACGTCGGCATGGATGCGGTGCTGACCAAGCCGGTGGACCCTGTGCTGCTGTACGAGTCGCTGCTGCACTGGCTGGACCAGGGCGCCGTGCGCAAGGCGGCGCACGAAGTTCGGGCCGACGATAGGTTTGAAGCGCATCCCGGCTGGGCCTCCGGTGTCGATGCACTGCGCGGGCTGGACGGCCTCGACTTCGACGGTGCTCTGGCCAGGCTGCGCGGCAAGGCCGACCGTCTTGTCGCGCTGCTGCGCCTGTTCGCCCGGCAGCACCTTCCGGACCCGGCGCTGCTGCGCGAAGAGCTCGAATCCGGCAACCTCGACGCCGCGGGGAGGCGCATGCACCGGCTCAAGGGGGCGGCCAGCCAGCTCGGACTGGTGGCGCTGGCCGCCGACGCGCATGGCATCGAGGAAGCCTTGAGGGCCGATCCAAGCCTGGGCGCCGGCACGGCGGCCATGTCGGATGCCGCCGCGCGGATGGAAGCGGCGCTGCTCGCGCTGCAGCGGGTGCTGGAGAGCAAGGGCCTGGGCTGAGGCGGGCTGCAGACGGTGCTGAGGTCCGGGCCAGCTCTTTCACCGGCCCGCCAGTGCCACGGCCAGCGTCTCCAGATAGGCCGCGTGCAACTGCAGGTCGTTGTGCCCGGCCTCGGGCAGGCGCAGCAGCCGCGCCTGCGGCGCCAGCGTCGCCAGGTGCTCGCTGTGGGCCGGCGCAATGAGATCGTCGCGTTGGCCGTGTACCAGCAGCAGCGGGCCGCGGATGTGCGGCACGGCCTCGTCGGTGCGCAGCGGGTAGCGCAGCAGCGCCTGCGGCACCCAGGCATAGTGCTCGGCAGCCAGGCGCGCCATGCTGGCATAGGGCGAGGCCAGCACGGTCAGTTCGGGTTGCACCTCGGCGGCCAGCATGGCGGCCAGTCCGCTGCCGAGCGAGCGGCCGTAGATCACGCGCTTCAGGCCGGCATAGCGCGGCGCCACCCAAGCCCAGGCGGCACGCACGTCGTCCAGCAACTGGGCCTGGCTTTCGATGCGGCCGCTGCTCTTGCCATAGCCGCGGTAATCGATCATGTAGAGATCGAAGTTGGCACGGCGGTAGAAATCGGCATTGGTGAACCAGCTCTGCAGGCTGCCGGCATTGCCATGCAGGTAGAAGACCACGCCGGCCGGGTGCGGCAGGCGCAGGTGCAGCGCGTGCAGACGGGCGCCGGGCACGTCCAGCCCGTCTTCATGCACGTCGGCGCCAAAGTCGAAGCGGTGGGTGGCCGCCAGCACCTCGGGCTGGAAGAGCAGCCGTTCCTGGCCCCACCACAGCACCGCCAGCGCCAGCGCGTAAAGCGTGCCGGCCAGCAGCAAGAGGCCGCCACCCCAGGCCGCAGCACGCGCCAGCAGCGGCGCCATCTCGATCACACCCATCCGGCGGCGCCGGCCACAGCACCAGCGCCCAGCATCCACAAGGGGCTCAGCCTGGTGCGCAACATCAGCCACAGCGTCGCCGCCACCAGCAGCGGCACCGCGATCCAGTGGCTGCGCGTGGGCTCGAGCAATATCCAGCCGGTGGACAGCAGCAGGCCCAGGGTCAGCGGCGCCATGCCGGCCGTAAAGGCGCGCACGGCGCGCGCCTCGCGCCGCTGCTCGCCCCAGCGTGACGCCATCAAGGCCAGCGTGGTGGACGGCAGCAGCGTGCCCGCCATCGCCGCCACCACGCCCGCCAGGCCACCGACCTGCAGGCCGATGACGGCCACGAACAGCACATTCGGCCCTGGCGCCGCCTGGGCCAGCGCGACGCAGTTGGTGAACTGGGCGTCGTCCAGCCAGCCCTGGCGCACGACCACGAAGCGGTGCATCTCGGGCACGGTGGCGATGGCGCCGCCCACCGCCAGCAGTGACAGCAGCATGAAGTGGGTGAAGAGCGCCAGCAGTTCGGCGCCGCCGAAACCCATGCTGCCCCAGAGCCAGGCGTTCAACGCGAGAGCCTCCATCCGGCCAGCAGCACCGACACCGTGCCCAGGCCCAGCACCACCGCCGCCAGGGGCCAGCGCAGCGCCGCGATGGCCGCCACCGTGAGCGCTGCCACCACGCCGCCGGCCAACGGCCCCAGCGGGTTGCGCCGAAGCGCCGGCGCCAGCTTGCAGGCGGTGCTCAGCACCAGTCCTGCCGAGACCACGCCCATGCCGCGCAGCGCACCGGCCACGAAGGGCAGGCCTTGCAACTGGCCCACCAGCACGGCCAGGGACAGCACCAGCACCAGCGGCGCGAGCAGGATGCCGGCGGTGGCCGCCACGGCGCCGCGCCAGCCGAAGAGGCGGTCGCCGATGATGAGCACGAGGTTGACGATATTGGGCCCCGGCAGCACCTGGGCCACCGAGAGCTGCTCGAGGAACTGCTCGCGCGTCAGCCAGCGCAGGCGCTCGACCAGTTCGCGTTGCGCCACCGGCAGCACGCCGCCGAAGCCCTGCAGCGCCAGCCGCGTGCAGGCCAGGAACAACTCGGCCGGTGAAGCCGGCCGGGCTGCCGGGGCAGCGTCGTTCACCGCAGCACCTTCAGCGCCTCGGGATTCACCAGGTTGGTCGGGCTCTTGGCGATGAAGGCGAGCACGTTCTCGAAGGCAGCGCGAAAGTACAGCTCGTAGCTGTCCTGCTCGACATAGCCGATGTGCGGCGTACACACCGCGTTTTCCAGCCGCAGCAGCGGGTGGCCCTGCAGGATGGGCTCGCTCTCGAAGACGTCGATGGCGGCCATGCCGGGGCGCCCGCGGTTGAGTGCGGCCACCAGCGCGCCGTCCTCGATCAGCTCGGCGCGCGAGGTGTTCACCAGCAGCGCGGTCGGCTTCATGCGCGCCAGCACGTCGTGGCGCACGATGCCGCGCGTCACGTCGTTCAGGCGCAGGTGCAGGCTCAGCACGTCGCAGGTCTCGAAGAAGGCCTCGCAGCTGTCGGCGGTCTGGTGGCCGTCGATGAGGGCGCGCTCGCGCGAGGTCTCGCTGCCCCACACCCGCACTTGCATGCCGAAGGCGCGGCCATAGCCGGCCACCAGGCGGCCGATCTTGCCGTAGCCCCAGATGCCCAGGGTCTTGCCGGCCAGCACCATGCCGAGGGCGAAATTGGGCGGCATCGACGCTGTCTTCAGGCCGCTCTGCTGCCAGGCACCGTGCTTGAGGTTGCCGATGTACTGCGGCAGGCGCCGCATCGAGGCCATGATCAGGGCCCAGGTCAGCTCGGCCGGCGCCACCGGCGAGCCGACGCCCTCGGCCACCGCGATGCCCATGCGGGTGCAGGTCTCGACGTCGATGTGGGGGCCGACGCGGCCGGTCTGGGCGATCAGCTTCAGGCGCGGCAGCTTCTCGAGCAGGGCGCGCGGAAAGTGCGTGCGTTCGCGGATCAGCACCAGCACGTCGGCATCGCGCAGCCGCACCGAGAGCTGGCCCGTGCCCTTGACGGTGTTGGTGAAGACCTTGGCGTTCAGGGGTTCCAGCAGCGTCGCGCACTTGAGCTTGCGCACCGCGTCCTGGTAGTCGTCGAGGATGATGATGTTCATGCGCGGCGCGGCGGGATCAGGCTTTGATTCTGCCCGTTCCGGCGCCGCCGGCCGTACGGCGCTAGCATGCGCCTCCCCACATCAGCCCGGAGACCCCATGAGCCTTTCGATGCATGCCGCCAGCGCGCCCGTTTTCACCCGTATGCTGGGCAATGCCCTGCTCTGGCTGGACAAGGCCCAGGCCCATGCCGAGGCGCGCA
Source organism: Rubrivivax sp. A210 (assembly GCF_904426505.1). GTDB lineage: Bacteria > Pseudomonadota > Gammaproteobacteria > Burkholderiales > Burkholderiaceae_C > Rubrivivax. The sequence continues at coordinate 222,422 of NZ_CAJGBN010000067.1, read as the reverse complement.
AGTTCGACTCCGCCAACTACCTGGGCCTGCGCCTGGCGCCCGACATGCTGCCCTTCACGCGCCAGATCCAGATCGCCAGCGACGCCGTCAAGGGCTGCATGGCGCGCTTGGCCGGCGTCGAGGTGCCCAAGTGGGACGACAACGAGGCTACGTTCGATGACTTGCGCGCGCGCATCAGGCGCACCATCGACTACGTGCAAGGCTTTGCCTCGGCCCAGATCGACGGCAGCGAAGGGCGCGAGATCGTGATGCAGATGCGCGTCGGCGAACTGCGCTTCACCGGCGAGGACTACCTGCGCCACTTCGTGCTGCCCAATCTGTACTTCCACCTCACCACCACCTACGCCCTGTTGCGCCACGCGGGGGTTGAACTGGGCAAGCGCGATTTCCTGGGCGGCTGAAGCGGCGCCCTGGCCGGGCCCGGCCTGCCGTGGCGCCGCTCAGCCGGCGTGGTACTCGGTGGCGCGCTGGACCTCGTTGCGCGAGCCCAGCACCACGGCCACGCGCTCGTGCAGCTTGGTCGGCACGATGTCCATGATGCGCTGACGGCCGTCGGTGGCCATGCCGCCGGCCTGCTCGACGATGAAGGCCATCGGGTTGGCCTCGTACATCAGGCGCAGCTTGCCCGGCTTGTCGGGGTCGCGCCGGTCCCAGGGGTAGAGGAAGACGCCGCCGCGCGCCAGGATGCGGTGTACGTCGGCCACCATGCTGCCGACCCAGCGCATGTTGAAGTCCTTGCCGCGCGGGCCTTCCTTGCCGGCCGTGCATTCGGCGATGTAGCGCGTCACCGGCTCGGCCCAGTGGCGGGCATTGCTCATGTTGATGGCGAATTCCTTGGTGTCCTCGGGAATGCGCATCTGGTCTTCGGTGAGCACCCAGGAGCCGGTCTCGCGGTCGAGCGTGAACAGCGCGACGCCGTCGCCCAGCGTCAGCACCAGGGTGGTCTGCGGGCCGTAGACGCAGTAGCCGGCGGCGGCCTGCTGCTTGCCGGGCTGCAGGAAGTCTTCCTCGCTCACGCCGCGCGCATGGCCCACCTTGCGCAGCACGCTGAAGATGGTGCCGATGGAGACATTGACGTCGATGTTGCTGCTGCCGTCCAGCGGGTCGAACAGCAGGAGGTACTCGCCCTGCGGGTAGCGGTTGGGCACGACGTGGATGCTGTCCATTTCCTCGCTGGCCATGGCCGCCAGGTGGCCGCCCCATTCATTGGCCTCGATCAGCACCTCGTTGCTGATGACGTCGAGCTTCTTCTGCACCTCGCCCTGCACGTTCTCGGTGTGGGCCGTGCCCAGCAGTTCGCCCAGGGCGCCCTTGTTGACCGAGATCGCGATGTGCTTGCAGGCACGCGCGACAACCTCGATGAGCAGGCGCAGCTGGGGCGGGATATGGCCGTGCTCGCGCTGCTGCTCGACCAGGTAGCGGGTGAGGCTGACACGTTTCATGCGTTCTCCAGGGCGCGGGTGACGACCTCGCGCACGTCGTTGCTGAGATCGGTGCGGGCGGCCACGCGGGCGATGGCCTCGCGGGCCGCGTGCCGGTAGGGTTCGGCCAGCGAGGCCCAGCGGTCCATCACGCGCGCAAAGCGCCCGGCGACATGGGCGTTGATGGCGTCGAGCTCGATCAGGCGCTCGGCCCACAGCACGTAGCCGGCGGCGTCGGCGCGGTGGAAGGCGGCCGGGTTGCCGCCGCACAGGCTGGTGAGCAGGCTGCGCGTGCGGTTGGGATTCTTGAGCGAGAAATCGGGGTGCTTGAGCAAGGCCTTGGCGCGTGCGAAGACACGGCCGGGAGCCTCGCCGTGCAGCTCGGCCACCGGCTCGGGTGCCGAGGCCTGCAGGGCGAACCAGCGGTCCAGCATCAGCGCATCGCCCTGGGCCAGGGCGTGCAGGCGTTCCAGCGCCGGCTCGGCCAGCGGCGATTGCGCGCGGACGAGGGCGCCAATGGCATCCATGCGCTCGGTGAGGTTGCCGGCGTCCTTGAAGCGCTGGTAGGCGCGGCCGGGCCAGGTGGCATCGCCCTGGCGCACGGCGTGCAGGCACAGCATGTCCAGCGCCAGGCCGGCCAGCGCGCGGCGGCCGGCCTGATCGGGTGCGGGGCTGTAGCCCTCGGCCACCTGGTGCTGCTCCCAGGCCCAGAGCCAGTCTTCGTGCAGGCTGGCTGCCAGCAGCGCGCGCCAGTGCTCGCGCACGGCGTGGATGCGCTGCGGGTCAACGACGGTCAGCTGCTCGGCGATGTAGGCCTCGGCGGGCGGCAGCAGCACCAGCTTCTTGAAAGCCGGCGCGAGGCCGGGGTCGCGCAGCGTGCGGCGCAGCGCGGCGGCCACCGCTTCGTCCAGGCGCGGCGCGCCGCCGTCGCGCAGCGCGGCCAGCAGGGCGTCGAGCACAAGGCGCTGGCCGGCCTCGAAGCGGTTGAAGGGGTCGCAGTCGTGGGCCAGCAGCACCAGACGCTGGGCCGAGGTGAGGCCGTCGTCCAGCCGCACCGGCGCCGAGAAGCCGCGCAGCAGCGAGGGCACAGGCGCTTGCGCGATGTCGTCGAAGACCCAGCTCTGCTCGGCGCTGTCCAGCACCAGGGTGCGCAGCGGCGTGAGCTTGGTGCCATCGGCGGCGATCAGGCGCAGGTCCACCGGAATCACGAAGGGCAGCTTCTCGGGCTGGGCGGGCGAGGGCGGGCAGCTCTGCGCCAGGGTCAGCGTGTAGCGCCGCGCCTCGGCGTCGAACGTGCCGCTTGCCGTGACGCGCGGCGTGCCGGCCTGGCCGTACCAGCGCTTGAAGGCCTCGAGCTGGCGCGCCAGCACGCTGCCGGGGTTGGCGTCGGCAATGGCCTGGGCGAAATCGTCGCAGGTCACGGCCTGGCCGTCGTGGCGGGCGAAGTAGAGGTCCATGCCGGCGCGAAAGCCGTCACGGCCCACCAGCGTGTGCATCATGCGCACCACCTCGGCGCCCTTTTCGTAGACGGTGGTGGTGTAGAAGTTGTTGATCTCGAGGTAGCGGTCGGGCCGCACCGGATGCGCCATCGGGCCGGCGTCCTCGGGGAACTGCAGGCTGCGCAGGCGCTGCACGTCGGCGATGCGCTTGACGCCGCGGGCCGAGAAATCGCCCGCCATGTCCATGCTGAATTCCTGGTCGCGGAAGACCGTCAGGCCCTCTTTAAGCGAAAGCTGGAACCAGTCGCGGCAGGTGATGCGGTTGCCGGTCCAGTTGTGGAAGTACTCGTGGCCGACCACGCTCTCGATGGCGGCGAAGTCGTCGTCGGTGGCGCTGGCCGGGCTGGCCAGCAGCAGCTTGGTGTTGAAGAGGTTGAGCCCCTTGTTCTCCATCGCGCCGCCGTTGTAGTCCTCCACCGCCACCACCATGAAGCGGTCGAGGTCGAGCGCCAGGCCGAAGCGCGCCTCGTCCCAGGCCACGGCGGCCACGAGCGAGTTCATCGCGTGCTCGGTCTTCTGCAGATCGCCCGGCCGCACATGGATTTGCAGCAGGTGGTCGCGGCCGCCGCGCGAGCGTATGCGCTGCTCGCGGCAGACCAGGCGTGCCGCCACCAGCGCAAACAGGTAGCTGGGCTTGGGGAAGGGGTCGTGCCACTTGGCGTAGTGGCGGCCGTGGTCCAGATCGCCCTGCTCGACCAGGTTGCCATTGCTCAGCAGCACCGGGAAGCGCGCCTTGTCGCCGCGCAGCGTGACGGTGTAGACCGCCATCACGTCGGGGCGGTCAAGGAAGAAGGTGATGCGGCGAAAACCCTCGGCCTCGCACTGGGTGAAGAAGCCGCCGCCGCTGGTGTACAGGCCCGACAGCTCGGTGTTCTTCTCGGGGCAGCAGGTGTTGCGGATCTCGAGCGTGAAGGCCGCGGCCGCCGGCGGGTTGTCGATCACCAGTTCGCCCGCCTCGTGGCGGAACGAGACGCTCTGGCCATCGGCCTGTACGCGCAGCAGGTTCAGGCCTTCGCCGTGCAGGCGCAGCGGCCCGGCCGGCTGGGCCGGGTTGCGCTCTATCGCCAGCCGGCTGGCCACGATGGTCTTGGCCGGGTCGAGGTCGAAGGTGAGGTCGACCTGGCGGATGAAGAAGGCCGGCGCGGAATAGTCTTCGCGCTGGACGACGGCAGTACTGGCTTCACGCATGCGGCGTGGTCTCCGTGATGTCGTTCTTGTCGCCCTGGCGAAGCGGCCTCAAAGGCCCTGCTTCAGGCTGGCTTCGATGAAGGTGTCGAGGTCGCCGTCGAGCACCTTCTGGGTGTTGCTGATCTCGACGTTGGTGCGCAGATCCTTGATGCGGCTCTGGTCGAGCACGTAGCTGCGGATCTGGTGGCCCCAGCCGACATCGGTCTTGGTGTCTTCCAGCTTCTGCTGCGCCTCGCGCTGCTTGCGCATCTCGTGGTCGTAGAGCCGACTCTTGAGCATGGCCCAGGCCTCGTCGCGGTTGCGGTGCTGGCTGCGGTCGTTCTGGCACTGCACCACGATATTGGTGGGGATGTGCGTGAGGCGCACCGCCGAGTCGGTCTTGTTGATGTGCTGGCCGCCAGCGCCGCTGGCACGGAAGGTGTCGATGCGCACATCGGCCGGGTTGATCTCGATCTCGATGGTGTCGTCGATCTCGGGATAGACAAAGAGGCTGGCAAAGCTGGTGTGGCGGCCGCCGCTGCTGTCGAAGGGGCTCTTGCGCACCAGGCGGTGCACGCCGGTCTCGGTGCGCAGCTGGCCGAAGGCGTACTCGCCCTCGACCTTGAGCGTGGCGCTGCGGATGCCGGCCACGTCGCCCTCGGTCTCTTCCAGCACCTCGGCCTTGAAGCCCTTGCGCTCGCAGTACTTGAGGTATTGGCGCAGCAGCATGCTGGCCCAGTCGCAGGCCTCGGTGCCGCCGGCGCCGGCCTGGATGTCGATGAAGCAGTTCAGCGGATCGGCCGGGTTGCTGAACATGCGGCGGAACTCGAGCTGCTCGACTGTCTCGCGCAGCTTGTGGGCCTCGGCCTCCATCGCGGCGATGCCGTCGAAGTCGTCCTCGGCCTTGCTCATCTCGTAGAGCTCGGTGTTGTCGGCGAGGTTGCCGCTGAGGTGATCGATGGTCTGCACCACCGTCTCCAGCGTCTTCTTCTCGCGCCCCAGTTCCTGGGCGCGCTTGGGATCGTTCCAGACCGCGGGGTTCTCCAGCGCGGCATTGACCTCGTTCAACCGCAGGGATTTGCGGTCGTAGTCAAAGATACCCCCGGAGCTGCTCGGTGCGGGCACTCAGATCGGCGAGCAGCGTGCCGATCGAGTTGATGTGTTCGACGTCCATGGCGGTCCCGGTTTGCAGATGATGCTGCAGGCGATGCAAAGCGGGCGATTCTCTCACCCATCTCACCTGGCTCAGGCGTTCAGCCGAGGAAGCGCGCGAGGTGCGCGGCCAGCGCCTCGGGCTGGTCGTGGTGCAGCATGTGGCCGCAGGGGCTGAGCGTCACGCGCTCGACATTCGCTACGACGGCCAGGCGTTCGAGGAACTCGCTGCGTGGATAGCGGTTGCCCCACCATTGGCTGACATCGGTGAGGTCGCCCTCGGCCCAGAGCATGGGGGCCTGGATCAGCTTCCAGGTCTCCAGCACCTCGGCGACGCGGTAGACATACGGGTTCACGCGCTTGTGCGCCGGGTCGCCCAGGATCTGCCAGCGGCCGTCGGCCCCAGGGCGCGACCAGTGCGGCGCCAGCCAGGCAGCCTTGTCGGGGGCGAGCCGGGGGTTGTTCTTCATCAGGCGCGCGGCCACAGCCTCCACGCCGTCGTAGCCGCGCAGTGGCTGCGGCTGCTTCAGCTCGTCCAGCCATTGCACCAGGCGCCGGGGGCCGTGGTGGGGTTCGCCGGCCGGCTGGCCGAAGCCTTCGAGGTTGACGAGGCGGCGCACCCGCTGAGGGCGCAGCCCGGCGTAGAGCATGGCCACGTTGCCGCCCATGCTGTGGCCCAGCAGGTCAACCGCGCCATTCGGCACCAATACGTCCAGCAGGGCATCGAGATCGGCCAGGTAGTCGGGGAACCAGTAGCAGTCGGCGCCCGGCGCCTCGGTGAGGCCGAAGCCGCGCCAGTCGGGGGCGATGATCCAGCGCGCTTCTTCATCGCCCTCAACCGCGGCCAGCGCATCGACCGCGAACTGGAACGAGGCCGCCACGTCCATCCAGCCGTGCAGCAGCACGAGGGGCGGGCGCGCGGGCGTGGCCAGGGCCGCATCGCCCCATTGCAGCAGGTGATAGCGCAGGCCGCGCAGGGCGACGAAGCCGGAGCGGGCAGGGCGGCGCGGCGGGTAGGGGGCGGTCATGCGGCGCATCGCCTTTCGTGGGTGGTCAAGGCACGCGGCGCGCGATGAACTCGATGGGCCGATGGCTGGACAGGCCACCCTCGGTCTGCATCACGAAGCGAATTTCGTCGCCGGCCAGGCGGCCGCGGTAGCGGTGGGTGGCGGTGACCTCGGCGCCGCCGGCGGTCTCGGTGGTGCGGGTGATGAAGCTCAGGCCGTCGGGCAGCAGGCGGCCTTCCAGCAGGCCGCGCGGGACGCGCAGGAAGGAGGCGCTGCCGCTCAGTTCGTCGCCCTCACCGGAAAACTCGAAGCGCTCGACGTAGTGCGCGCCGGGCCAGTCGTAGTCCACCTCGGCCTGCCAGCGGCCGTTGATGGCGGGCCGCGCGGCGCGCGCCGGTACTGCAGCTTTCGGCGCGCCGGTGCCGCGAAACAGCCAGGCCGCACCACTGCCGGCCGCCAGCACCGCCGCACCGGCCACCAGGCCCAGCCGCCGCCGGTTCGACGGCGGCGCCGCCGCCTCGCCGAGCAGACTGCGCAGCCTGGCCACCAGGCGCTGCATCGCATCGGCATAGTTCGTGGGGCTGATCTCCATCGCGTTGTGCGAGGCCAGTGCGCGCAGCGGCGGCGGCAGCAGCGCCGGCTCGGGCATGCGGGCCCCGTCCAGCAGCAGCGGCACAAGGGTCAGGCCCTGGGCCAGGGCGCCGGCGATCTCGCGGTGGACGAAGTCGCCCGCGTCGGCCAGGCGTGGCGGCTGCCCGGGGCGCTCGCCCAGCCAGCGCGGGCCTATCAGCACCAGCACCACCCGGCTCTGACCCACGGCCTGGGCGATGACATCGGCAAAGGCCTGGCCAGCCGCGATGTCGTCGACATCGATGAAGACGCGGTCGGCGCCGAAATGCCGCGCCAGCTCGTCGTAAAGGGCGCGGGCATAGCCGGCGCTGTCGTCGCGGCGGTAGCTGATGAAGATCTGGACCGGGCGCATGGCGGATGGGCGGGCAGGGGCGGCGCGAAGAATAGCCCGGCGCGGCGCCGCCGCGGCACGCCCCTGGTCTGGACGCGGCCGGCGGGGCAGTTCACCATCGAGGGCAAGCGTCATGGTCGCGGCGATGTCCACCTCCTCCCTCCTGCCCTCGACGGCGAGCCGGCATCCCGGCTTGCGCTGGTTGCTGCTGGCCGTGCTGTTGCCCCTGCTGCTGCTTGCCCTGGATGGCGCGCTGCTGCGGCCCGGCCGGCTGCTCACCGCTCCCGCCCTTGCGCCCGCGAGCGCCGCGGCACCGGCCCCGCGGGAAGCCGAACCCGGCTCAAGACCACTTCCTGCCGAGCCACCGACCGCCACCGCGCCCGCCAGCGCCGCCGCACCGCCACCGCCCTTGGCCGCGGCCTGCGCGCCCGACGCCGCGTTGCGCGAGCGTGCCTTGCAGAACCTGGGTGCGGCGCTGGACGCCAGCGCCGACGAGCGCGTGCGCGCAGCCCACCTGTTCCTGCGCGCCCGCCTCGCCGTCGACGCCGAGGCCCGCGCCCAGGCCATCGAGGCCGATGCCGCCTGCCGCCGCGCCCGGGCCGATGGCCTGGAAGAGACTGCGCAGCGCTGCGCCGAGGCCCTGGGCGCGAGCGAGGCAGCGCTGCTGCAGCCAGCGGCGGCGGCGGTCGACTCACTCGCCGTCCTCGCCACTGCGTCGCGCGACCCGGCGGTCCAGCGCCTGGCCTATCGCGCCTGTCACGGCGGCGGCCTGAGCTTTGTCGAGTCCGGTGCTGCCTGCCAGCGCATCACCACCGAGCACTGGGCCGGGCTGGATGGCGAGCAGGCCCTGCCCTGGCTGCAGCGGGCCGGCCAGGCGCACTCGCTTGGCGACCTTGCTGCCGTCGACGCCGCCTTGTGGCGTGCCGCCCAGGCGCCGGTGGGCGATGCCTGGGCCGGCACCCTGGCCGGCCTGGTGGCGGGCGCGCTGCCCGCAGGCACGCCGCCGTTGGAGCACGCCACGGTGCTGGCCGTGCTGGCCGAGGTCGAGGCGGCCGAGTCACCGCCCCTGGGTGCGCAGCTGGTCACGCTTTGCGGCGGCGAGGCCTTGCAGCAGGCCACCCGGGCCGACGCCTGCGCCGCGCTGGCGGAGATGCTGGTCGTGCGCGGCCGTTCGGCGGCGGCGGCCATGGCCGGCGTGCAGATCGGCGAGCGCCTGGGCTGGCCGGCCGAGCGCAGCAGCGCCCTCGTGCGCGAGCTGCGGGCGGCCCTGGACGCGCGGCTTCGCCATGCCATGCCGGCCTGCGGAGCTGGCCGCCAGCGGCAGGAACTGGCCTTGCTGGACTGGCAGCAGGGCGAGCTCGAGGCCGGGCGCGAGCTGTTGCGGCGCGATGCCCTGGGCGCCCCGCGCTGAGTGGGATCATGCGCGGGGCGTGCCATGCTGGCGCCCGTCAGGAGCTGTCCCGCCATGAACCACGATGACCTGCCGTCCACTGGCGCCTGGGCCCTGGCCCAACGCCTGCAGCGCCGCGAGCTGCGCGCCGAAACCCTGGTGCGCGCCTGCCTGGAACGCATTGCCGAGCGCGAGCCGCTGCTGCAGGCCTTTGCCGTGGTTGATGCCGAAGGCGCGCTGGCGCAGGCGCGCGTCCTCGACGCCGGTGCCGTGCGGGGCCCGCTGCACGGCCTGCCGCTGGGCGTGAAGGACTTGATAGACACAGCCGATCTGCCCACGGCCTACGGCTCGCCCATCTACGCCGGCTACCGCCCGCGCGCCGACGCGGCCGTCGTGGCCCTGTGCCGCGAGGCCGGCGCCATCGTGCTGGGCAAGACGGTCACCACCGAGTTCGCCACCTACCAGCCCGGACCCACCCGCAATCCGCACAACCCCGGCCACACGCCAGGCGGCTCGTCCAGCGGCTCGGCCGCGGCGGTGGCCGCTGGCATGCTGCCGCTGGCCCTGGGCACGCAGACCGCGGGCTCGGTCATCCGCCCGGCCGCCTTCTGCGGCGTCGTCGGCTTCAAGCCGGGCTTCGGCCGCCTGCCGCGCGGTGGCGTCAAGAGCCTGGCCGAGACGCTGGACACGGTGGGCTTCTTCGCCCGCGGCGTTGCGGATGCGGCGCTGCTGGCTGCGGTGCTGACCGGCGACCAGCGCTTGATGCCCGGCGTCGACACCGCTGCGCCGCGCCTGGGCCTTTGCCCCACGCCCGACTGGTCCCTGGCCGACGCCGACACCCGCGCAGCCTGGGCGCAGGCCCTGGCGGTGCTGGCGCCGCAGGCCGCGGCCTGCGCCGATGTCGTGCTGCCGGCGGATTTTGCGGCCCTGGCGCCGCTGCAGAAGTCCCTCATGGCCCACGAGGCGGCGCGCGCCCTGGCCTGGGAGCGCCAGCACCATGCCGCCCGTTTGAGCGCACCGCTGCAGGCCCTGCTCGCCGAAGGCCTGGCCATCAGCGGTGCCGAGCAGGCCGGGATGCGGGCGCAGGTGCAGGCCTTGCGGCGTCCGGTCGACGCGCTCTTCGTCAACCACGATGTGCTGCTGGCGCCCAGCGCACCAGGCTGCGCGCCGGCCGGCCTGCAATCCACCGGCGACCCGGTCTTCTGCCGGCCCTGGTCGGCCCTGGGACTGCCGTGCGTACACCTGCCTTTCGCGCGGGGCGCCGGCGGCTTGCCGCTGGGCCTGCAACTGGTTGGCCGTGACGGCGACGACCACCGTCTGCTGGCCTGGGCCGCATGGGCGATGCAGCGCCTGGCGCCCGGCGCCACGGTGGTGCCGCCCGCCGAGTATTAAGAAGCGGCCAAAGTTGGCGCCCGCCGAGGCGCCAATAATCGGTCGGTGATCTCGATGCCGTCTGATCGGGCGCTGCCGGCCGTGCGGCGCAATGTGCTGCTTCTCCTGGCCATGTTGTTGGCGGCGCTCTGGTCCACGGTGCTGTGGACCAATGCCCGTTCCGAGGCCCAGGGCCTGGAGGAAACGCGGCGCGAAACCGCCGCCCTGGCCCTGTTGTTCGCCAACCACACGGCGAGCACTTTCCGCAACGTCGACCACGCCCTTCTCTATCTGCGCGACATCTGGGTGTACAGCCCGGGCGAGTTCGCGCGCCAGGCCGAGATTCACCAGCGCTTCCTCGGTCACTCGGCGTTGCAGACCTCGGTGGTTGCCACCGACGGCCGCGTCGTCTACTCCAGCCCCGGCCTGCCCGAGGCGCTGCTTTTCGCTGCCGACCGCGAGCACATCCAGGTCTCCCTGCAGGGACAGGAAGACCGCCTCTTCGTGAGCCGGCCCCTGCGCGGACGGGTCTCGGGCAAGTGGTCGATACAGCTTGCCCGCCCCATCCTGGACGGCGCACGCCGCGTGGGCGTGATCGTGGTTTCGGTCGACCCCGATTTCTTCGTCAACTTCTACGCCGCGGCCGGCCTGGGCAGCGGCGGTGCGGCACGCATGATCCGCGACACCGGCGAGGTGATGGCGCGCTCCAGCGAGCAGGAGAAGTATGTCGGCAAGGTGGTCAAGCCCTCGCCCTATGCCGACCCCGGCGCACCCCAGCAGGGCAGCTTCAGGCGCCTGGCCCAGGTTGACGGCGTCGACCGGCTTTCGAGCTACTACCGCCTGCCCGAGTACGGGCTCACCGTGGTCATCGGCCCCAGCGTCGATGAGCGCCTGGCCCCCGTGCGCCGCGCCCAGCGCGAGATGCTGGCCATTGCCGCCGTGGTGAGCCTGGTGCTGCTGGCGATGGGCTGGCAGTTGTGGCGCAACATCTCGCGGCGGGAAGAGGCGCGGCAGCAACTGCGCGACCAGCAGGAAAGGCTGAAGCTGGCCACGCGCCACAGCGGCATCGGCATCTGGGAATGGGATCTGGCGGCGCGCGCCCTGGTCTGGGACGACGCCATGCTCGCGCTCTACGGCCTGGAGCGCGCCGGCTTCGACGGCAGCCACGAGGCCTGGCGCGCCACGCTGCACCCGGCCGACCGCGAGCGCGTCGACACCGCGCTGCGCGCCGCGATGGAAGGCCGCACGCCCGTCGACACCGAGTTCCGCATCGTCTGGCCCGACGGCCAGGTGCGTCACATCCGGTCCGTGGCCAAGATCTTCCGCGATGACCGGGGCGAGCCGCTGCGCGTGCTGGGCACGAATGTCGACGTGAGCGACGGCAAGGCCACCGAAGACCGCCTGCGCCTGGCTGCCAGCGTCTTCACCCATGCACGCGAGGGCATCACCATCACCGATGGCGCCGGCGCCCTCATCGAGGTCAACCAGACCTTCACCGACATCACCGGCTTTGCACGCGCCGAGGCCCTGGGTCGGCGGCTGCAGGATTTCCGCTCCGGCCGCCAGGGCGAGGATTTCTATGCCGCGATGTGGCGCGATCTGGTGGCCAACGGCCAATGGAGCGGCGAGGTCTGGATGAGGCGCAGGAGCGGCGAGTCCTACGCGGTGATGCTCACCGCCAGCGCGGTGCGCGACGAGGCCGGCGAACTGCAGCACTGCGTCGGCCTGTTCACCGACATCACCTCGATGAAGGAGCGGCAGAACCATCTCGAGCATCGCGCCAACTACGACGCGCTGACCAGCCTGCCGCGGCGCGAGCTGCTTGCCGACCGGCTGCAGCAGGCCATCGCGCAGTCGCAGCGGCGCGGCACGCGCACGGCCGTGGTCTTCGTCGACCTCGACGGCTTCAAGGCGGTGAACGACCGCCACGGCCACGATGCCGGCGACGAACTGCTGGTGGCAGTGGCCGAGCGCATGCGGGCGGCGCTGCGCGAGGGCGACACGCTGGCGCGCGTGGGCGGCGACGAATTCGTCGCCGTGCTGCCCGACCTTGACCACGCCCGCGCCTGTGCCTCGGTGCTCGAGCGCCTGCTGCAGGCGGTGGCCCAGCCGGTGCGGGTGGCGGGCATCGAGGCCGGCCTGGAGGTGGGCATCAGCGCCAGCCTGGGCGTGGCACTCTATCCCGGCGACGCCGCGACGGCCGAGGCCCTGCTGGCCCACGCCGACCGCGCCATGTATGCCGCCAAGCACGCGGGCGGCAACAGCTGCTGCTTCCATGACGACGGCCTGGTGAGCCGGCCCGGCGCCCTCGTGACGGAATGACCACAGTCCGCCGCCGCGGCGGTGCGACCCCCCACAACCAGGTGGTTACCTGCGGCGCACATTGGCGTTAGGGTGGGCTTACGCCATGAGAGCCGCCCAGCCCTATGCCTGCCGCCGCTGCGGCACCCGCAGCTACCGCCCCGTCATTGCCCGGGACGACAGCGGTGCGCTCAGGCCCACCAGCACCTACCGCTGCACCGGCTGCAGCCTGCTCTTTACCAGCCGCCAGGCCTGGCGCGATGGCGAGGGCGCCACGCCCACGCCTGCGCCCGCGCAGTCGCTGGCCCACCTGGCCCCGGCCTGATCTTCCCCGTCTGGCCGGGAGGGGCAGGGCCCTCCTCTAGAATGTTGCGCTGCAACATCGTTGCACCCCGGGATCGCCCGGGCCGGCGCCATGCGCCCGCGCCCCGGCCCTGACCCCTGCACAGCCGGAGCCTGCCGTGATCCAAGCCCCCACCCCCACGCCTTCGCTGGCCCAGCGCCTGGCGCTTGCCTTCGGCGCCTTCTTCGCCATCCTGGGCGATGCCCGCCTGGCCGCGCGCTATGCGGCGCTGCGCAGCGCGCCGGGGCAAGCCCCGGCGCCGGCCGCCGCGCCCAGCGCGCCGCCCGCTGCATCACCCGCATCACCGCCGCTCAAGACCGTGGTGCCCGACGCCGCGCTGCAGTTGCTGGCCCTGCTGCAACGCGAGGCGCGCCTGATCGACTTCTGCGGCGAGAGCCTGGCCGGCTACGACGACGCCCAGATCGGCGCCGCCGCCCGCCTGGTACACCAGGGCTGCGCCAAGGTGCTGGCCGAGCACTTCACGATTGCCCCGGTGCGCAGCGAGGCCGAGGGCAGCCGCATCACGCTGGCCGCCGGCTTCGACGCCGGCGCCGTGCGCCTGACCGGCAACGTCGTCGGCCAGCCGCCCTTCAGCGGCAGCCTCAGCCACCGCGGCTGGCGCGTCACCGAGACGCGCCTGCCCCGCCTGGCCGAGGGCCACGACACGCGCGTGCTGGCGCCGGCCGAGGTCGAGCTGTGACGACGGCCCGCAAGGCTGCGGCTGCCGCCGCCGACGGCCCGCGCTACGCCATCGGCATCGACCTCGGCACCACGCACAGCGCCCTGTCCTGGGTCGACATCGGCGCCAGCGACGGCGAGACCACGGTACACGGCGTGCTTGACATTCCCCAGCTCACCGACCCCGGCGTGGTCGAGACGAGGCCGCTGCTGCCTTCCTTCCTCTACCTGCCGCATGCCGACGAACTGGCCGCGGGCGAGCTGGCCCTGCCCTGGGGTGACGCGGGGCGCGATGCGGTGGGCGAGCTGGCGCGACGGCGCGGCGCCGCCACGCCCATCCGCCTGGTGAGCAGCGCCAAGAGCTGGCTCTGCCACCCCGGCGTCGACCGCCGCGGCGCCATCCTGCCGCACGAAGCACCGCCCGAGGTGGCGCGCATCTCGCCGCTGGCGGCCTCGACGCGCTACCTGGAACACCTGCGCAGCGCCTGGGACCAGGCCCACCCCGACGCGTCCTTCGCGGCCCAGGACGTGACGGTCACCATCCCCGCCTCCTTTGACCCCGCGGCGCGCGAGCTCACGGTGGAGGCGGCGCGTGCCGCCGGCTACCCGGCGCCGACGCTGCTGGAAGAGCCGCAGGCGGCGCTCTACAGCTGGCTGCAGACGGGCGGCCGCCAGTGGCGCAAGCAGGTGCGGCCGGGCGACGTGCTGCTGGTCATCGACGTCGGCGGCGGCACCAGCGATTTCTCGCTCATCGCGGTGGCGGAGGCTGCCGGCAACCTGGAACTGCACCGCGTTGCCGTGGGCGAGCACATCCTGCTCGGCGGCGACAACATGGACCTGGCGCTGGCCCACGCCGTGGCGCGCAAGCTGGCCGCCGCCGGCCACACGCTGGACGCCTGGCAGCTGCGCGCGCTGACGCTGGCCTGCCGCGCGGCCAAGGAAAAGCTGCTGGCCGAACCTGGCGCGCCGGCCCAGCCCATCGTCGTGCCCAGCCGCGGCAGCCGGCTCATCGGCGGCTCGCTGCGCACCGAGCTGACCGGCGAAGAAGTCAGCGCGCTCATCCTCGAAGGCTTCTTCCCCGCCGTGGACGCCGCGGCGAGGCCGCAGACGCGGATGCGCTCGGGCCTGGCCCAGCTCGGCCTGCCCTATGCGCAGGATGCCGCGGTGACGCGCCACCTGGCCGCCTTCCTGGGCCGCCAGCTCGGCGCCGTGGCCGAGCTGCCCGGCTTTGCCGAACGGCTGGGCAGCGCAGCCAGCTTCATCCACCCGACCGCCGTGCTCTTCAACGGCGGCGTCTTCAAGTCGCCGCTGCTGGCCGAGCGCACGCTGGCCACGCTCAACCAGTGGCTGGCCGCCGAGGGCGCGGCGCCGGCACGGCTGCTGGCCGGCGCCGACCTCGACCTCGCAGTGGCGCGCGGCGCCGCCTACTACGGCCATGTGCGGCGCGGCGGCGGCGTGCGCATACGCGGCGGCACGGCCTTCGCCTACTACGTGGCGGTGGAATCGACGATGCCGGCCGTGCCCGGCTTCGACCCGCCCATGCAGGCGCTGTGTGTCGCGCCCTTCGGCATGGAAGAGGGCAGCGAGGCCGAGCTGCCGGCGCTGGAGCTGGGCCTGCGCGTCGGCGAGCAAGTGCATTTCCGCTTCTTCGCCTCGTCGGTGCGGCGCCAGGACACGGTCGGCACCCAGCTCGAGGCCTGGACGGCCGATGAGCTGCAGGAGCTGGAGGCGATCTCGGCCAACCTGCCGCCCGAGGGCCGCCACGCCGGCGATATCGTGCCGGTGCGCCTGCATGCCCGCGTCTCCGAGGCCGGCACGCTGCAGATCGAGGCCGTCGCCCGCGGCGGCGCCGAGCGCTGGAAGGTCGAGTTCGACATGCGCGGCCAGACCCCGGACTGACCCCGGTGGCGACGCGCGCCACGCCCTCCCGACGCGCCCGCGTCGGCATCGATCTCGGCACCACCCACACCGTCGTCGCCTACGAGCAGGCCGGCGTGGTGAAGCTGTTCCAGATCGACCAGCTCGTCGCCGCCGGCGAGGTGGCGGCGCGGCCGCTGCTGCCCTCGCTGCGCTATCAGGCGGCGCCTGGCGAGATCGCCGCCGCCGAGCGCGCCCTGCCCTGGGGTGCGGCCGGCGATGACGATGGTGCGGTGATGGGCGCCTGGGCGCGCACGTTGGGCGCCCAGGTGCCGGGCCGGCTGGTGGCCAGCGCCAAGAGCTGGCTTTCGCACGCCGCGGTCGACCGCCAGGCGGCCATCCTGCCCTGGGGTGCGTCGGCCGGCACGGCCCAGGTCTCGCCGGTGGCGGCCAGTGCTGGGTACCTGGCCCATGTGCGCGCGGCCTGGAACCAGCGCTTTCCCAAGCAGCCGCTGGAGGCGCAGGAAGTCGTGCTCACGGTGCCGGCCTCCTTCGACGACGCGGCACGCGCGCTCACCCTGCAGGCGGCGCGCGAAGCCGGCCTGCCCACGCTGCGCCTGCTGGAAGAGCCGCAGGCGGCAATGTACGACTGGCTTTACCGCCACCGTGGCGATCTCGCCGCGGCGCTGGAGGGCGTGCGCCTGGTGCTGGTCTGCGATGTCGGAGGCGGTACCACCGATCTCAGCCTATTGCGCGTGGAGCCGGGCGCGGGGCAGGGCGGTGCGCCGCAGCTTTCGCGCATCGCCATCGGTCGCCACCTGATGCTGGGCGGCGACAACATGGATCTGGCCCTGGCCCACGCGGCGGCGGCGCGGCTGGCGGAGGGCGGGCAGCCGGCGCTGACGCCGGGCCCGCTGGCCCAACTCATCGAACGCTGCCGCGCGGCCAAGGAAAGCCTGCTGGCCGACGACGCGCCGGCCAGCGCCAAGCTCACACTGCTGGGCGCCGGCAGCCGCCTGATAGGCGGTGCGCGCTCAGTCGACCTGACGCGCGCCGAGGTCGAAAGCCTGGTCGTCGACGGCTTCTTCCCTCAAGTTGAGCCCGATGCCCAGCCGCGGCGAGAGCGCGCCGGCGGCCTGGTCAGCTTCGGCCTGCCCTATGCCAGCGACGCCGCGGTGACGCGCCACATCGCGGCCTTCCTGCGCCAGCATGCCGAGGCCGGCTGGCCCGATGCGCTGCTGCTCAACGGCGGCGTCTTCCATGCCGCAGCGCTGCGTGATCGCCTGCAGGCGGTGCTGGCGGCCTGGCGCGGCGCGCCGCTTCGGCTTCTGCACAACCCCGACACCGATCTGGCCGTGGCGCGCGGCGCCGTCGCCTACGCGCTGGCGCGCCAGGGCAAGGCGCCGCGCATCGGCGGTGGCTCGGCGCGCAGCTACTTTCTGCTGCTCGATGGCGCGGGCGGCGCTGCGGCGGCAGCGGGCGAGCGGCGCGGTGTCTGCGTGCTGCCGCAGGGCAGCGAGGAAGGGCGCGAGCTTGCCCTGGTCGGGCGCAGCTTTGCGCTGCGCAGCGGCGAGCCGGTGCGCCTGCACCTGGTGTCGACGACGGTGGGTGCCCAGGGCCGGCCTTTTGCGTGCGGCGAGCTCGTCGACCTCGCCGGCACCGACATCCAGCCCTTGCCACCGCTGGCCACCGTGGTGCGCAGCGCGGATGACGACGGGCCGGGCGTTCACAGGCGGCGCGAGATTCCGGTGCAACTGGCCGCCACGCTCACCGAGGTCGGCACGTTGGAGCTGCACTGCATCGCCAGCGATGATGCGGCGCGGCGCTGGCAGTTCGAGTTCCAGCTGCGCAGCGACGGCGAGACGGTGGCGCCGGCCGGCGCCGCGCCGCGCCTGGTCGAGGCACTGGCGCTGATCGAGCAGGTTTTCGGCACGCGCGACCGCGACGCCGACCCGCGCGCCGTCAAGCAGCTGCGCGGCGAGTTGGAAAGGCGCCTGGGCGAGCGCGAGCGCTGGTCGCTGGCAACGCTGCGCGCCCTTTTCGACGCGCTGATGGCGCGGGCCCGAGGCCGCCGCCGCTCGGCCGACCACGAACGCCTGTGGCTGAGCCTGGCCGGCTGGTGCCTTCGCCCCGGCTTCGGCGAGGCGCTGGACGGCTGGCGCATCGCGCAGCTCTGGCCGCTGTTCGAGCCCGGCGTGCAGCATGGCCAGGATGCCCGCGTCGGCGCCGAGTGGTGGACGCTGTGGCGGCGCGTCGCCGGCGGCCTGGACGAGGCGGCCCAGTTGCGCCTGCTGGACGATTTCGCCCTCAATCTGCGCGGCGAGGCGGCCGGCATCGCGCGCCCGCCACGTTTGGTCCGGGGCGGCTGGGACGACATGGTGCGCCTGGGCGCCTCGCTGGAACGCATTCCCTCCGATCACAAGGCCGAGATCGGCGACTGGCTGCTGGGCCAGATCCATGACGGCGGCCAGCCGGCGGCGCGCGGGGCCTGGGCGCTGTGGGGCCTGGGCCGCATCGGCGCACGCACCCCCTTCTACGGCAGTGCCCACGGCGTGGTGCCGGCCGAGACTGCCGCCGCCTGGCTCGAGGCGCTGCTGGCGCTGGACTGGAGGGCCAGGCCGGCGGCGGCCAGCGCCGCCGCCCAGCTGGCCCGGCTGAGCGGCGACCATGTGCGCGACCTGGCCCCGGCCCTGCGCGAGCGCGTCGCCGCGCGCCTGGCCGCGGTGCAGGCGCCGGCGGGCTGGATCACGCGCCTTCACGAGGTCCAGGCGCTGGATGCCGAGGGCGAGCGAGGCGTCTTTGGCGAGGCGCTGCCGCTGGGCCTGAAGCTGGTGGCCTGACCCGCCCCCCCGTCGGGGCCGCAACGGCTTGGGCCCGGTCGGTAACACTTTTCTGTGGCACCCGCCTCACATTCCCCCGTGGGTATGGGGGACGGCGTGTCTGAATCATTCGGTAACATGATTCCATGAGCCGCCAACGCCAAGCCAACGACTGGTCCGACACCTTGCCCGCGAGGATGGACACGCTGTCACACCAGGACACGACGGGCGGCGACGCCGGCCCCTCCCGGGCGCGCACGCGCGTCGTGCCTTCGATCCTGTTGTTGCTGCTGGCGCTGATGCTGGTCAAGCTCAGCAAGGTCAGCGGCTGAGCAGCCTCAGGCCGAGCCGAGCGCAAGCTCCAAGGCCTGCAGCGTCGCCAGCGCCGGCCCGGCCAGGGCCACGTCCTCGGACCGCGCTACCGCCGATTCGTGCGGGTTGATGCGCACCAGACGCGCGCCGTGGGCGCGCAGCAGGCTCTGGCCGAAGCGCCGCACCGAGGGGATGGCGGTACCGGCACCGATCTCCACCACCACCAGACGCTCGGCCTTTTCATTCAGCCAGCAATCCACGGCGGCCTCCTGGTCCCGGGTGCGCCGGCCGGCCCAGGCGAAGTCGTCGAACATCAGGATGTTGGGCCGCGCGATGGCGCCGCAGCGCGGGCAGCGCGGCGGCGCATTGACGAGGCGGCAGGCCGCCTCGTCGACCTCGGGCACGAAATCGTCGGCCGACCAGATCTCGCGGCTGCAGGGCCGGCTGCACTGCAGGTGGTGGATGGAGCCGTGGCATTCGGCCACCGTGTTCCAGCCGGCGGCCTGGAAATGGCCGTCGACGTTGGAGGTGTAGGCCACGGCGCCCTGCGCCATGCGCTGGCCCCAGCGGCGCAGGATCTGGAAGCCGGCATGCGGCACGGTGCGGCGGTAAAGCGCGAGCCGGTGGCCGTAGAAGCCCCAGGCCAGAGCCGGGTCGCGCTCGAAGGTGGCGGGGCTGGCCACTTCCTCGAAGGCCAGGCCTTGGCGGCCCAGCGCCGGATAGGCCTTCCAGAAGCCGCCGGGGCCGCGAAAGTCGGGCAGTCCGGAGTCGATGCCCATGCCGGCACCGGCGCCCACCACCAGGGCCCGGGCCTCGGCGATAAGGGCGGCAGCTTGGGCGATGGCCGCGGGCGGCGGCGCGGCGGGCGGTGTGCTCATCGCGCCAGTTTAGGCAGGCGCTGGCCGGGGATGGCGCTCGATATACTGCCCGCCCCATCCCAGCCGCCCGCCATGCCGCACCTGACGACCCTCGCTGATGTGCCGGCCGCTGCGTCCGGCCGCCGACCGTGAGCCTGCTGCCCCACGACCACCCGGAGCGCTTCGCGCTGGCCGAGGAAGTGCATGCGCGGCCGCCCGAGCCCATGCCCATGCCGGCGCGCGCCACCTACCTGGCGCTGCTGGTCGACGTCGATGAGCGCGAACACGAGGCCGCCCATCTGGCCCGGCTGTGCGAGCGCTATGCGGTGGCCGGCCCGGCGCGCGACGCCACGCATTTCAGCGCCCGCCTGGGTGGCCTGCGCCTGAAGTGGGAGCGCCACGGCGAGTTCTCGTCCTGGACCCTGGTGGCACCGGGCGAAGAACGCACACCCTTTGCCGAGCCGGCGGCCTCGCTGCTGCCCGAGGGCTGGCTGCGCGGCCTGCCGGGGCTGACGCTGATGTCAGCCCACGCGACGCTGGTTGAGGCGCCGGCCCAGTTGCCCGACGACGCCGAGCTGGCGCGCCATTTCGAGGACCACCTGGTGGTCGGCGCCGAAACCGCCGACGGCGACGCCCAGGTCTATACCGACTTCCGCATCCACGGCGACGGCTGCTCGCGCTTTCTGCTGCTGGGCCGCCGCGGCCTGCAGCCGCGCGCCGCCGGCCGCCTGGTGCAGCGCCTGTTCGAGATCGAGGCCTACCGCATGATGGCCTTGCTGGCCCTGCCCATCGCGCGCCGCCAGGCGCCGCGCATCGTGGCCATCGAGAAAGCCTTGGCCACGCTCACCGATGGCATTGCGCGCGACGAGGGCGCCGACGAGGCGCTGCTGCACGATCTCACCCGCCTGGCGGCCGAGGTCGAGAGCGGCCTGGCGGCGAGCCAGTTCCGCTTCGGCGCCTGCCGCGCCTATGCCGAGCTGGTGCGCACGCGCATCGCCGAGCTGCGCGAGACGCGCATCGCCGGCCTGTCCACCATTGGCGGCTTCATGGGCCGCCGCTTCGAGCCGGCCGTGGCCACGGTGCTGACGGTGTCGTCGCGCCTGCACGACCTGTCGGAGCGCGTGGCCCAGGCCAGCGCGCTGCTGAGCACGCGCGTGGACATCGCTCGCGAGCGCCAGAACCAGGCCTTGCTGGCCTCGATGAACCGGCGCGCCCGTCTGCAGCTGCGGCTGCAGCAGACGGTGGAAGGCCTTTCGGTGGCGGCCATCGCCTACTACCTGGTGGGCCTGGTGGGCTATGTCGCCAAGGGCGTCAAGGCCGGCGGACTGAAGCTCGACCCCGAGCTGACCATGGGCCTGTCGGTGCCGCTGGTGGCGGGCCTGGTCTATCTCTCGCTGCGCCGGGCGCGCCGCCACTTCGTCGAGGAAGCCGATTGAGGAGCCTTTGGCAATGAGCGGGCCGCTGCAAGGCCTGCGCGTGGTCGAGATCGCCGCCATCGGCCCGGTGCCGCTGTGCGGCATGCTGCTGTCGGACCTGGGCGCCGATGTCGTGCGCGTCGACCGCCCCGAGCCCAGCGGCCTGGGCCTGGCGATGGCGCGCCAGCACGATGTCAATGCGCGCGGCCGGCGCTCGGTGGTGCTGGACCTCAAGGCCGCGGCCGGGCGCGCCGCCGTGCTGCGCCTGGCCGACGGCGCCGATGTGCTGATCGAGGGCCTGCGCCCGGGCGTGATGGAAAAACTGGGCCTGGGCCCGGCCGACTGCCAGGCGCGCAACCCGCGCCTGGTCTATGGCCGCATGACCGGCTTCGGCCAGACCGGGCCGCTGGCCAGCGCCGCCGGCCACGACATCAACTACGTCGCGCTCAGCGGCGTGCTCGGTGCCATAGGCCCGGCCGGCGGCGCGCCCGTGCCGCCGCTCAACCTGGTGGGCGACTACGGCGGCGGCGCGATGTTCCTCGCCTTCGGCGTGCTGGCGGCGCTGTTCGAGCGCCAGCGCTCGGGCCGCGGCCAGGTGGTCGACGCGGCGATGGTGGACGGCGCTGCCGCGCTGGCCGGCCTCTTCTACGGATTGAGCGCCGGCGGCGGCTGGAACGAGCCGCGCGGCCACAACCTGCTCGACGGTGGCGCGCCCTTCTACGCCTGCTACGAGACGGCCGACGGCCGCTGGGTCAGCGTGGGCGCGCTGGAGCCCAAGTTCTTTGCCCAGCTGGCGCGGGTGCTGGCCCTCGATGAACGCTTCGTGCAGGGCCAGTACGAGCGCCGCCTGTGGCCCGAGATGCGCGCGGCCATCGCTGCCGCGTTGCGCCAGCGCACGCGCGACGAGTGGTGTGCGCGCCTCGAAGGCAGCGACGCCTGTTTCGCGCCGGTGCTCAGCCTGGCCGAGGCGCCGCAGCACCCCCATGCGCGCGAACGCGCCGCCTTCGTCGAGATCGACGGCGTCGTGCAGCCCGCCGCAGCGCCGCGCTTCGACCGCACGCCGGCGGCCCTGCCGCGGCCGGCGCCCGAACTCGGCCAGCATACGGACGAAGTCTTGCGCGAGGCCGGCTTCGGCGCCGCCGAGATCGCCGCGCTCCGGGCCGCCGGGGTGGCGCGGTGAGCGGCCACGCCACGCCGGCCGACGCGCGCCGCGCCGCTTCGCTGCTGCTGCTGCGCGACGGCGCCGACGGCCTGGAAGTGCTGATGCTGCGCCGCGCCGAGCGCGAGGGCGACCACCGCGGCGGTGCCGCCGTCTTCCCGGGCGGCGTGCTCGACGCCCGCGACCGCGAGGCCCACGGCCTGTGCGATGGCGCTGACGATGCCGGCACCAGCGCCCGCCTGGGCCTGCGCCAAGGGGGGCTGGACTATGTGGTGGCGGCGCTGCGCGAGACCTTCGAGGAAGTGGGTCTGCTGCTCGCCAACGGCAGCTTCGACCTCGCGGCGCTGCAGCCTTGGCGCAATCGCCTGCAAGACGGCAGCGCCGGCATCGCCGAGTTCTGCGCCGCCGCCGGCCTGCGCCTGGACGCCGCGGCCCTGGTCTATCACAGCCACTGGCTCACGCCACCGGGCATGGCCAAGCGCTTCGACACCCGTTTCTTTGCCGCGCATGCGCCGGCCGGCCAGGAGGCGCAGGCCGACGGGGGCGAGGCGCAGGCGCTGATGTGGCTGGCCCCACGCGCCGCGCTCGACCCGGCCCTGGGCCTGAAGTTGCTGCCGGTGACCCAGCGCACGCTGCAGGACCTGGCCCGCTCGGCCACTGCCGAGGCGGCGCTGGCCGAGGCGAGGGCGCGGCGGGACATTCCACTCATCATGCCCCGCGCCGCCACTTCGTCGCGCGGCCGCCGCACCGTGATGCCCGACGAGCTGCCCTATGCCGAGATCGCCCGTCTCGACCCCGAAGGCCGCGGCGACGTGAGCTGCGAGTTGCGGCCCGGAGCGCCGGTGCGGCTGTCGCCGACCATCCTGCGCCTCACCGCGCCCAACCCCGGCCCCATGACCGGCCCCGGCACCAACAGCTACCTCGTCGGCGCGCCCGGCGCCTGGACCGTGATCGACCCCGGGCCGCTGAGCGAGTCGCATCTGCAGGCCCTGCTGGCGGCCGGCGCCGGCGGCATCACCCGCATCCTTGTCACCCACACCCACCGCGATCACTCGCCGGGCGCGGCGGCGCTGGCGCAGGTCACTGGCGCGCCGGTGCTGGGCCGCATCGCCCGCCACCCGCAGTGGCAGGAGGAGGGCTTTGCGCCGACCATCGAACTGCAGGGCGGCGAGCGCCTGCCGCTGCCCGGTGGCGCCCATCTGCGCGTGATCCACACGCCCGGCCACGCCAGCAACCACCTGTGCTACCTGCTGGAAGAAGAGCGCACGCTCTTCACCGGCGACCATGTGATGCAGGGCTCGACGGTGGTCATCAACCCGCCCGACGGCGAGATGGCGGCCTACCTGGCGGCGCTGCGAGGCCTGCTGGAGCTGGACCTGGAATGGCTGGCCCCGGGCCACGGCTTCCTGGTGGGCGCGCCGCAGGCCGCGGTGCGCGCCCTCATCGCCCACCGCCTGCGCCGCGAGGCCAAGGTGCTGGAGCAACTGCACGCCGCGTCACCCCTTGCCATCGAGGCGTTGCTGCCCTTGGTCTACGACGATGTGCCGCCGGCCCGCCACGCCATGGCTGAGCGCTCGCTGCTGGCGCATCTGCTCAAGCTGGAGGCCGAGGGCGCCGTGTACCGCGACGGCGAACGCTGGGTCTCAGCCGGCGGCTGAGCCGGGCGGCTGCCAGATGCCGTCGCGCAGCAATTCGTGCGGCCCGAACTGGGCCTTGTAGGCCATCTTGGGGCTCTCGGCGATCCAGTAGCCCAAGTAGACATAGGGCAGCTCGAGCTGGCGCGTCTGCTCGACCTGCCAGACCACGCAATAGGTGCCGTAGCAGGCGGCGGGGTCGGGGTCGTAGAAGGTGTAGACGGCCGAGATGCCGTCGCTCAGCACGTCGAGGATGGCCACCATGCGCAGCACGCCCAGGCTGCCGGGCATGTCGGGTGGCGGCGGATCGCGGAATTCGACCAGGCGTGAATTGACGCGGCTCTGCAGCAGAAACTGGGTGTACTGGTCGACGCTGTCGTGGTCCATGCCGCCGCCACTGTGGCGGCCGGCCTGGTAGCGCAGGTAGAGCTCGTAGTGCTCGGGCACAAAGCCCAGGCGCAGCACGCGCGACTGCAGCTGGCCGTGGCGGCGGCGCGCACGGCGCTGGCTGCGCGTGGGCTGGAAATCATTGACCAGGATGCGCAGCGGCACGCAGGCACGGCAGCCGTCGCAATAGGGGCGGTAGGTGAACATGCCGCTGCGCCGGAAGCCCTTGGCCACCAGCTCTGAATAGGCGTCGGCATGGATCAGGTGGCTGGGCGTGGCCACCTGCGAGCGTGCCTGCCGGGCCGGCAGGTAGCTGCAGGGATAGGGTGCCGTTGCATAGAACTGCAACGAGCGCAGCGGCAGATCCTCGAGATGCTTCACCGGTGCTCAGGGGCCGCGGTCGGCCGTGATGCCCAGCAGATCCCAGGCCGATTCATCATAGGTCCATTCCAGCGCCGGGGTGGCTGGCACCACCGCGGCCAGGTGCTGCTGGAAGGCGGTGCGTGAAATCTCGCGCGCACCGAAGCTGGCCAGGTGGCGGGTGTTCTGCTGGCAATCGACCAGTGCCACGCCGCGGGCGCGGCAGGCGGCGACGAAGGCGGCCAGTGCGATCTTGGAGGCGTCGGTGCGGTGGGCGAACATCGATTCGCCGTAGCACATGCGGCCTATGCAGACGAAGTAGAGGCCACCGGCCAGTTCGCCGTTGATCCAGGTCTCGGCGCTGTGGACGAAGCCGTGGCGGTGCCAGGCGCAGTAGGCGGCCACCATCTCGGGCACGATCCAGGTGCCGTCCTGGCCCGGGCGCGGCGTGCCGGCGCAGGCATCCATGACCTGTTCGAAGGCGCTGTCGAAGCGCACTTCGCAGCCGGGCGTGCGCAGAAAGCGTCGCAGCGACTTGCGCAGCGAATGCGAGACGCGGAAATCGGCCACCGCCAGCACCATGCGCGGATCGGGGCTCCACCACAGCACCGGCTGGCCCGGCCCGTACCAGGGAAAGATGCCCTGGCTGTAGGCTTCTTCAAGCCGCCGCGGCGTGACCCGGCCGCCGGCGGCCAGCAGCCCCGGCACCTCGCTGTCGGCGCCCTCGGCCTCGGCGGGGGGCGGCAGCGGCTGGCCGTCGTCGATCCAGGTCAGCATGAGCCTCAGCGGCTGCCCAGCACCTGCCAGAGGAAGCTGTATTCCAGCGCCATCATCTGGGCCAGCTGGGTGTTGTCGGCGGCGCCGCCATGGCCGCCCTCGATGTTTTCCCAGTACAGCGGCGCGTGGCCCAGCTCCATCATGCGGGCCGCCATCTTGCGCGCGTGACCGGGGTGGACGCGGTCGTCGCGGGTGCTGGTGGTGAACAGCACGCGCGGCAGGCGCGCGCCAGCCTTCACGTTCTGGTAGGGGCTGTAGCGCGAGAGAAAGGCCCAGTCGCCGCCCTGGTCGGGGTTGCCGTACTCGGCCATCCACGAGGCGCCGGCGAGCAGCTTGTGGAAGCGCTGCATGTCCAGCAGCGGCACCTGGCAGACGACGGCGGCGAACAGCTCGGGCCGCTGCAGCATCACCGCGCCCACCAGCAGGCCGCCGTTGCTGCCGCCCTGTATGCCCAGGCGGGCCGGCCGCGTCACCTTGCGTGCGATCAGGTCTTCGGCGACGGCGGCAAAGTCGTCGTAGCTCTTCTGCTTGTTCTCGCGCAGCGCGGCCTGGTGCCAGCCGGGGCCGAACTCGCCGCCGCCGCGGATGTTGGCCACCACGTAGACGCCGCCGCGCGCCGTCCAGACGCGGCCGCGGGCGCCCGAGTACCAGGGCGTCAGCGACACCTCGAAGCCGCCATAGCCGTAGAGCAGGGTGGGGTTGTCGCCGTCGGCCTGGGCGCCCTGGGGCCAGATCACGAAGTAGGGCACGCGCGTGCCGTCCTTGGAGGTGGCGAAGCGCTGCTCGACGCGCACGCCGCTGGCGTCGAAATGGCCAGGGCGGGTCTTGAGCAGGCTGCGCTCGTCGCTGCCGGTGCGGCCGAGCTGCAGCGAATCGGGCTGCAGGAAATCGGCGGCGTTGAGCAGGTAGTCCTCGGCCAGCTCGTCGCGGGCCAGCAGCGGGTCGTGCAGGGCCGTGGCCGTGAGATCGCCGGGGAAGGGCGCGGCCACCTCGCGGCGCTGCCAGCGGCCGTCGCGCACGCTCCATTCCTCGAGCCGGCTGGCCACGTTGTCGAGCACGTTGATGAGCAAGACGCTGCGCGAGAGGGAGAAGCCGGCCAGCGAGCGCGTGGCGCTGGGCGTGAAGAGGGCCGTGAAGTCGCGCCCACCCTTCAGGTAGGCGGCGGCGTCGGCCACCAGCAGCGAGCCGCGCGGCCAGGTGCGGCCGGGCAGGGCCCAGTCGCTGCGCAGCTCGATCAGCACGCGCTCGCGCCAGAACTGCAGCTTGGCGTCGTCGGGCTTGGCCACGGCCACGGGCTTGCCGTCTTGCAGAAGGAACAGACGCTCGTTGTAGAAATCGAGGGCGCGCGCAACCAGGGTGCGCTCGAAGCCCGGCGTGGCGTCGACGGCCAGCGAGGCGGCCACGTCCTTGGTCTCGCCCTCGAACACCGTCGCCGCCTGGTTCAGCGGCTGGCCGCGCTTCCAGCGCTTGAAGACGCGGGCGTAGCCGGAATCGGTGAGCGAGCCGGGGCCGAAGTCGGTGCCGACGTAGACCGTGTCGGCGTCCAGCCAGGCGACCTGGGTCTTGGCCTCGGGCACCTGGAAGCCGCCAGCCACGAAGCGCTTGTCCACAAGATCGAATTCGCGCACCACGGCGGCGTCGGCGCCGCCGCGCGACAGCGCCACCAGGCAGCGGCGGTAGGCCGGGCCCAGGCAGGTGGCGCCGCCCCAGGTCCAGTTCTCGCCTTCGGCGCGGCCCAGGGCGTCGAGGTCCAGCACCGTTTCCCAGGCCGGCTGCGGCTTGCGGTACTCGGCCAGCGTGGTGCGCCGCCACAGGCCGCGCGGGTTGGCGGCGTCCTTCCACAGGTTGTAGAAGTGCTCGCCGGTGCGCGAGACGTAGGGGATGCGGTCGGCGGCGTCGAGCACCTCGCGGATTTGGCGCCGGCGCTCGGCGAAGCCGGGGTCGGCCTGCAGACGCTTCTCGCTTTCGGCATTGCGCTCGCGCACCCAGGCCAGGGCGCGTTCGCCCTGTACTTCTTCGAGCCAGAGATAGGGGTCAGGGGTGGGCTGGGTCATGGCGGGGGTGGTGCTGGCCAACAGAAGGGCGGCGGCCAGGGCCGCGTACACGCGGGACAGAAAAAATTTCAAGCCAGGGCCTCTTTCAATGCCACGGGGTGCAGTTCGACGTGGTCGCGGGCATTGCCGATGCCGATCTGGCCGTCCTGCACGGTCAGCTGCAGCTGCATCGAGCGCGCAGCCAGCTTGGCCAGCTCCTGGCTTTGCGCCGAGGGCAGCTGCCAGACGGCCAGATTGGCCAGGCGCGCCACCTTGGGCGCCAGCGGTGCCCACCAGATGGGCGCCGCGCTGCCGTAGGTGTAGATGCTGACGCGACCGCCGCGGCCGGCCATGCCGCTGGCCTTGGCCAGGCGGCGCTCGTCGGGCTGGCCGACCTCGATCCAGTGCAGCAGCTGGCCCGTAAGGTCCTTCTGCCAGAGGTCGGGCTCGTCGGTGTCGGACAGGCCGCGCGCCATCTGCAGCGCGCCGCCGTGGTCGTTCTCGGGCACGTTGAGGGCGAAGGCCAGCAGGCGCACCATCAGGCGCTCCTCGGTCTCGGACGGGTGCAGCGCCAGCGTCAGCGCATGGTCGGCGTAGAGGCCGCGGTCCATGTCGGCGATCTGGATCGCGGCCTTGTAGATGGTGGCCTTGAGCGCCATCAGGTCGGGCGCCCGTCGATGGGCTGGTGGGTGGGGGTCATGGTCGTGCCGGTGGCAAAGCCGGGCACTGTGCCACAGAGGCCGCGCCACCGTGGCCGGGTGCCATGGCCCCGGGTGCGGCAAGGATGCGGCATGGATGGGGCATGGAACGGGCGGCGGGTTCGCCCGCGGTCGGGGCGGCAGGGCCCGGTGGCATGATTCCCGTTTTGCCGGCGCCGGCCTGGCGCCTCCACAAGGATGACGATGAAGTTGAAGAACCTCCTGCTGGCCGTGGCCTGTCTCGGCGCGGCGCTGCCGCTGGCGGCGCAGACCGCGGCACCCGCCAAGCCGGCGCCCAAGCCGGCCGCGGCGGCCAAGCCCGCCCCGGCCAAGCCGGCCGCCGCCAAGCCCGCCCCGGTGGCGGCCAGCGCTGCGGCCGAAGGCAAGACCAGCAGCTTCGGTGCCGGCGGCAGCGGCCCGCTGCTCACGCGCGACGAGCTGCGCGCCTGCCTGCAGCAGGATGAGGCGCTGCGCAAGGGGCTGGACGAGATCGACGGCCAGCGCGAGGCGCTCAACCGCGAGATGGCCAGCATCAAGGCCGAGCAGGAGACGGTGCGTGCCGAGCGCGCCCCGGTCGACGCATCACGCCAGAAGATCGACGAATTGGGCGAGCGCTTCAAGGCCTTTGCCACGCGCGTGCAGGCCTGGAACGAGAGCGTCAAGGCGCTCAACGAGGACACGCGCAACACGCCTTCGGTCGAGCGCCAGCGCAAGCAGCTCAATCAGGAGCGCGATGTGATCGAGAAGCAGCGCGGCGAGCTCGAGGCCGAGCGCACCCGCCTGGGCGCCGAGGCCGAGGCCACGGTGCGCGCCTACAACGCCAAGGCCCAGGCCGTGGACGCGCGCATCAACGACTGGAACGCGCGCAATCAGGGCCTCAACGACAAGGCTGCCGGCTTCGATGGCGAGCGCAAGAGCTGGGTGGCGGCCTGCGCCGACCGCCGCTACCGCGAAGACGACGAAACCGCCATCCGCCGCGGCAAGTGAAGGAGGCCGCCATGCCCGGGAATCCGCTGCTGCAAGACTGGACCGCCCCCCACGGCCTGCCGCCCTACGCGGCGCTGCGTGCCGAGCACTTTGAGGCGGCGCTGCAGGAGGCCATGCGCCGCCACCGCGACGAGCTGGCGGCCATTGCCAACCAGGCCGCGCCGGCGGGATTTGCCAACACTGTGGCCGCCTTCGACCGCGGCGGCGCACTGCTCGAGCGCGTGGCCGCGGTCTTCTACAACCTCACGGCCTCGGCCACCAGCCCCGAGCTGCAGGCGGTGCAGCGGGCCATGGCCGGGCCGATGGCGGCCCACCACAGCGCCGTCTACAACGACATGGCGCTGTTCGCGCGCATCGCCGATCTGCACGCGCGCCGCGACGCCCTGGGCCTGGACGCCGAGGCGCAGCGCATGCTGGACCGCGTGTACCTGGACTTCGTGCGTGCCGGTGCCCGCCTCGCGCCTGCGGCGCGCGAGCGCATGGCGCAGCTGATGGAAGAGCTGGCGCGGCTGATGACGCGCTTTGCCCAGAACGTGCTGCAGGCCGAATCGGCATGGACGCTGGCGCTGGCCGCCGAAGCCGATCTCGCCGGCCTGCCCGACTTCGTGCGCGCCAGCGCCCGCCAGGCCGCCGCCGACCGCGGCCTGGCCGGCCATGTGGTGACGCTGTCGCGCTCGCTCATCGTGCCCTTCCTGAGTTACTCGACGCGGCGTGACCTGCGCGAGCAGGCCTGGCGCGCCTGGACCAGCCGCGGCGAACACGCCGGCGCCCAGGACAACCGCGAGATCGCCCGCGACATCCTGCGCCTGCGCCGCGAGCAGGCGGCGCTGCACGGCCACGCCTGCTATGCCGACTACGCGCTGGAAGACACCATGGCCGGCACGCGCGGCGCGGTGCAGCAGCTGCTGGATGAGGTGTGGCCGCGGGCACTGGCGGCGGTGGCGCGCGAGGAGCAGGCGCTGCGCGAGCAGATGCGCGCCGAGGGTGAAGGCGCAACGTCCATCGAGCCCTGGGACTGGCGCTTCTGGGCCGAGAAGGTGAGGCGCGAGCGCTACGCCCTCGACGACGCCGAGGTCAAGCCGTATTTCCCGCTCGAGCGCGTGGTCGAGGCCGCCTTCGACTGCGCAGGCCGACTCTTCGGCCTGAGCTTCGCGCACCGCGCCGACCTGCCGGTCTACCACCCCGACGTCAAGGCCTACGAGGTGAGCGAGAACGGGCGCCTGATCGGCGTTTTCCTGCAGGACAACTACGCCCGCCCCAACAAGCGCAGCGGTGCCTGGATGAGCGCGCTGCGCTGGCAGCACCGCAACCCGGCCCAGGCCGGTGCCGCGGGCCAGCTGCCGGTGATCCTGAACAACAACAATTTCGCCAAGGGCGGGCCAGAGGCGCCCACGCTGCTGTCGCTGGACGACGCGCGCACGCTGTTCCACGAGTTTGGCCATGGCCTGCATGGGCTGTTGTCCAACGTCACCTATGGGCGGCTCTCGGGCACGCAGGTGCTGCGCGATTTCGTCGAGTTGCCCAGCCAGCTCTTCGAGCACTGGATCACCGAGCCCGAGGTGCTGCGCCGCCATGCCCGCCATTGCCACACGGGCGAGCCCATCCCCGACGAACTGATCGCGCGCCTGCAGCGTGCGCGCCAGTTCAACCAGGGCTACGAGACCGTGCGCTACTGCGCCAGCGCCATCGTCGACCTCGCCGTACACGCACTGCCCGACGCCGAGCCGCCGGCCGACCTCTGCGCCTTCGAGTCCGAGCTGCTGCGCGAGCAGGGCCTGCCGCCGGGCGTGGGGCTCAACCACCGGCTGGTGCATTTCCAGCACCTCTTCAGCAGCGCCGGCTATGCCGCCGGCTACTACGTCTACCTCTGGGCCGAGGTGCTGGATGCCGACGGCTACGACGCCTTCGTCGAGGCCGGCAGCCCCTTCGATGCGGCCACGGCCGCGCGCCTGCGACGCCATGTCTACGGCGCTGGCAACAGCGCCGAGCCGCGCGCCGCCTATGCCGCCTTCCGTGGCCGCGCCGCCACCGTACAGCCGCTGCTCAGGAAGCGCGGCCTGCTGGCCGAGCCGGCCTGATCACATCGGCTTGAAGCGCCAGGCCCAGGCCTGGCTCACCTGCAGCTTCTCGGGGTGCTGCTTGAGGTGCAGGGTGATGCGGCCCAGTTCATCGCGCTGCGCGCGTGCGATAGCGGCGGCGCGCACGACGACGCCACGGTGTACCTGCCAGAAGGCCTCGGGGTCGAGGCCGTCGGCAATCTCGCGCAGCGGCTTGCGCACATGGGCCTCGTCGACAGCGGTGACGACGCGGGTGTACTTCTCGTCGCTCTGGAAGAACAGCACCTCGTCGATGCTGAACATCTTGATCGTGTCGCCCACGCTGGCGCTCAGCCAGCGCAGGCGCGGCGCCGCCTCATCGCGTGGCCCGCGCGGCTGCAGGCGCTGCGACAGGCGGCCCACAAG
Source organism: Rubrivivax sp. A210 (assembly GCF_904426505.1). Classification (GTDB taxonomy): domain Bacteria; phylum Pseudomonadota; class Gammaproteobacteria; order Burkholderiales; family Burkholderiaceae_C; genus Rubrivivax. The sequence goes on along the minus strand of NZ_CAJGBN010000067.1, from coordinate 191,375 downwards.
TTCATCGAGGTCGGGCGCCGCGCCGTTGCCGGCCAGGCGCTCGCGCAGCCGCGCCACCGTCTGCGCCAGGCGGGCTGCGGCGATGGGCTTGAGCAGGTAGTCCACCGCGCCGGCCTCGAAGGCGGCCACGGCGTGGCTGTCATAGGCGGTGGTGAAGACGGTGTGGCAGCGCCCGCTGGCGGCGCGTGCCACCTCAAGGCCGCTCGCGCCCGGCATGCGGATGTCGAGGAAGGCGATGTCGGGCTGCAGTGCCTGGATGGCCTCCACGGCGGCCGGGCCGTGCTCGCATTCGGCCACGATCTGCAAGCCCGGCCAGGCCTGCGCCAGCATGCGGCGCAGGTCGGCACGCGGCAGGTCTTCATCGTCGGCAATGAGGGCGGTCGGGACGGTGGGTGGCTTCGCGTTCATGCATCACTCCAGCGGCAGGCTCAGCGTGGCCTCGACCCCGCCCGCGGCCCCGGCCTTCAAGGCCAGGCCGGCGCGGCCCTGGTACATCTGCTGCAGGCGCTCGCGGATATTGGCCAGGCCCAGGCCGCTGCCGCCGGCCGAGGCGCCGAAGCCGGCGCCATTGTCGGCCACCGTCACCGCCAGCCGGCCGTCGACGGCAAGGCGCGCCGCCACCGTGATGCGCACCGGGCCCATCTTGGGTTCAGCGCCGTGTTTGACGGCGTTTTCGGCCAGCGAGATCAGCATCAGCGGCGGAAATGGTGCCGCCAGCAGCTCGGGCGGCGCGGCAATCTCGTAGCTCAGGCGCGGCATGCGCGAGGCCATCAGGCCCAGGTAGGCGCGCACGATCTCGATCTGGTCGCCCAGCGTGGCCTGGGCGCCGCCGTCGGCGCGCAGGCGCGGGATGGCGGCGCGCAGATAGTCGACCAGGCGGTCGACCATCTCGCTGGCGCGCTGCGGATCGCTGGTGATGGCGCTGCGCACGCCGGCCAGGGTGTTGAACAGGAAGTGCGGCTCCACCTGGGCCGCCAGCACCGACAGGCGCAGCTCGGCCTCGCGCCGCGAGGCCAGCGCCTGCTGCAGCGCACGCGCCTGCGCCAGGGCGGCCAGGCCCGCCTGCTCGCGCCGCCAGCCCCACAGCGCAAAGCCGCCGGCCAGGGCGAAGCTGAGGAAGACGCTGGTCAGCGTGTTCATGATCTTCACCTCGGGCGGCAGCGGGCCGGGCTCGGCCAGGGGCGGCGGTGGGGGCTCGCCCGGGCGGCTGATCATCATGCCGACCGAAAGCATGATGCGCTTGCGCTGCCCCTTCTCGTCGACCTGGCCGGTGGCCTGGGCGATGGCCTGCTTGACGGGCTCGGCCAGCATGGCATGGAAGACCAGCATGGTCATGATGACGCCGGCCACCACGGCCACCAGGGCCAGCCACTCGCGCCGCGCCGGCCAGCCACGCCGCCGCACCAGCCAGCCCAGCCAGGGGCCCAGCAGCAGCGGCAGCGCCAGCTGCACCGAGATATGGACGATGCCGCCCCAGGGCAGGTCTTCGCCCTCTTTCAGCAGCAGCGGCCCGCCGGTGGACAGCAGGGCCATCGCCAGCATGCTGCCCAGCACGCGCTGGCGTCCGCTCACCCACGGCCGGCTGAACACCGGGTAGGCGCGGTAGCGCGTGAACCAGCCTTGGCTGCTGCCGACGATCTCGGCCGGCAAGGGGGTGTCGAGATCGGCGGGGGCTGGGGCGGGTACAACGGCGGGTGCGGCGGCGGTCATGGACAACAGCCTAGCGCCTGCCGCGGCCGCCCGCAGCCGCCTGCGACGAGTGCCGCGCGCCGCGGCGCCAAGCGGGTCGGTCCGGGGACGAAGCCCGGCGCCCTTGGGTTAACCTCGTCGCCGATCAAGGAGACCGCCATGTTCGATACCGCCATCGCCGGCAGCCTGCCCAAGCCTTCCTGGCTGGCCGAGACCGAAAAGCTCTGGCCGCAATGGCGCAGCAGCGGGCCCGAGTTGAACCAGGCCAAGCTCGATGCCACGCTGGTGTGGATCAAGGCCCAGGAAGACGCCGGGCTCACCGTCATCGGCGACGGTGAGCAGAGCCGCCAGCATTTCGTCCACGGCTTCCTCGAGCAGGTCGAGGGCATCGACTTCGAGCACAAGGTCGAGATGGGCATACGCAACGACCGCTACAAGGCCATGGTGCCCCAGGTCGTGGCGCCGCTGCGCCTCAAGGGCCGCGTGCATGAGGCCGAGGCGCGCTTCCTGCGCGCCCATACGCAACGCCGCACCAAGTTCACGCTGCCCGGGCCCATGACCATCGTCGACACCGTGGCCGACCGTCATTACGGCGACCGCGTCGCAATGGCCCATGCCTTTGCCGAGTTGCTCAACCAGGAGGCGCTGGCGCTGCAGGCTGACGGCATCGACGTCGTGCAGTTCGACGAGCCGGCCTTCAATGTCTACCTCGACGAGGCCGCCAGCTGGGGCGTGCAGGCGCTGGAACGCGCGGCGCGCGGCCTTACGTGTACGACAGCCGTCCACATCTGCTACGGCTACGGCATCAAGGCCAATCTCGACTGGAAGCAGACTCTGGGCGAGGAGTGGCGCCAGTACGAGAAGGTGTTTCCAGCGCTGGCTGCGAGCAGCATCCAGCAGGTCAGCCTGGAGTGCATCCACTCGCATGTGCCGCCCGAGTTGATGGCGCTTTTGGCCGGCAAGGATGTGATGGTGGGCGTGATCGACGTCGCCAGCGACGCGATAGAGACGGCCGAGGAAGTGGCCGACACCATCGCCCGCGCGCTGCAGTTCGTGCCGCGCCACCGCCTCATCGCGTGTACCAACTGCGGCCTGGCGCCCATGAGCCGGGCCGTGGCCGAGGCCAAGCTGCGCGCGCTGGCCGCCGGGGCGGCCTTGGCGCGGCAGCGTCTGGGTACCTCTTAGGCGAAACGCTTGGCGGCTTCGGCCACGCGCTGGCCGAAGGCCTTGGCGGTGGCGATGTCGCCCGGCACCATTTCGTCGGCCGAGGCGTCCGAGGGGGTGGAGGTCATCAGGCCCGACGACGAGGCGACGTAGTTGATGTCGTTGCGCGTGGCAGCCTTGCTGTTGCTGGGCATCATGCCGGTGCCGACCCAGTACATGCTGTGCTGCTGGCTCAGCGTGAACAGGTAGTGCAGGGTCGACAGCTTGTCGCCGTTCATGCTGGCCGAATTGGTGAAGGCGGCGGCGAGCTTGTTCTTCCACTGCTGGCCGTACCAGGGCTTGCTGGAGGCGTCGGCGAACTTCTTGAACTGCCAGCTCACGCTGCCCATGTAGGTGGGGCTGCCGAAGACGATGGCGTTGGCCGCGGCCAGCTGCTCCCAGCCGCCTTCGGGCAGGTTGCCTTCGGCGTCGATGGCCAGCAGCGTGCCGCCGCTGCCTTCGGCCACGGCCTCGGCAACCTTCTTGGTGTGGCCGTAGCCGCTGTGGTAGACGATGACGATCTTGCTCATGGGGACTCCTGGGTGGGTCGGGTGGGGGAAAGAATCGGGTTCAGGCGGCGAGGTCGAAGACCAGCACTTCGGCGTCCTTGCCGCCGGCCAGCTGCAGGTGCTCTTCACCGGCCAGCGTGGCGGCATCGCCGGCGGCGAGAAGCTTGCCGTTGAGCTGCACGCTGCCGCGGGCGACAAAGACATAGGCCAGGCGCTGCGGTGCCAGCGCCAGCTCGGCGCTCTCGCCGCCGTCGAAGAGGCCGGCGCGCAGGCTTGCATCGGCATGGATCGTCACCGCGCCCTCGGCGCCATCGGGCGCGGCCACCAGGGCCAGGCGACCGCGCTTGGCGGCCTCGTCGAAGCGCTTCTGCTCGTAGCCGGGGGCGATGCCGCGCCGGCTGGGCATGATCCAGATCTGCAGGAAGTGGGTGGCGCCGTCCTTGGCGTGGTTGAACTCGCTGTGCATCACGCCGGTGCCGGCGCTCATGCGCTGCACATCGCCGGGCAGGATCACGCCGCTGTGGCCGCCATTGACGCCGCCGGCCGCGCCATTGCCCATGCTGTCGCGGTGGGCCAGCGCGCCATCGAGCACATAGCTGACGATCTCCATGTCGCGGTGGCCGTGGGTGCCGAAGCCGGTGCCGGGGGCGATGCGGTCTTCGTTGATGACGCGCAGATTGCCCACGCCCATATGGGCCGGGTCGTGGTAATCGGCGAAGGAGAAGCTGTGAAAACTCTTCAACCAGCCGTGGTCGGCATAACCGCGTTCGACAGACTTGCGCAGCGTGATCATTGGGGGGCTCCTGGCATGGCGGCCAGTCTAGGAGCCGGGCCCGGGCGCGGGGGCGGGCGCTGTTGAAGGGCGGATTCAAATAAGATGAACCCATGCCCAAGGCCCGCCAATCCCTCACCCCCGACGCCCTGGCGATGATGGACGCCATCGCCCGCACCGGCAGCTTTGCCGCGGCGGCGCGCGAACTCGGCAAGGTGCCGTCGGCCCTCACCTACAGCGTGCGCCAGCTCGAGGACGCGCTCGACGTGCTGCTGTTCGATCGCAGCTCGCGCCAGGCTCAGCTCACCGCCGCCGGCACCGAACTGCTGAGCGAAGGCCGGCGCCTGCTGCAGGAGATGTCGGCGGTGGCCAACCGTGTGCGCCGCGTTGCCCACGGCTGGGAACCGCAGCTGGCCATCGCCGCCGAAGACCTGATCTCGGTGCCGACGCTGTTCGAGCTGGTGCAGGCTTTCTGCGAAATCCGCGAACCCCGCGAGGGCCGCCCCGGCGAGGGCAGCGACGAAGGCCCGGCGACGCGCCTGCGTCTGCGCAGCGAGGTGCTCACCGGCACCTGGGAGGCCCTGGTGTCGGGCCAGGTCGACCTCGCCATCGGCGTCTCGGGCCTGCACCCCAACCCGGGCGGCATCGAGCTGCGCCCGCTGGGGCCTATCGCCTTCGTGTACTGCGTCGCGCCGCACCACCCGCTGGCCGCGCTGGAAGGTCCGCTGACCGACGACGTGCTGGTCCACCACCGTGCCATCGCGGTGGCCGATTCGGCCCAGCGCATGGCGCCGATGACGATCAACCTGCTGCCCGGCCAGGACGTGCTCACGGTATCGAGCATGCGCGCCAAGCTCGAGGCCCTGCTGCGCTGCCTGGGCTGCGGCTATGTGCCCGAGCCGCTGGCACGGCCGCACCTCGAGGCCGGCCACCTGGTGGCCAAGGAGACGGCGCGCGGCGTCCACACCGGCACTTTCCACTACGCCTGGCGGGCCGAGCGCGGGGCCCTGGGCCTGGGCCGCGCGCTGCAGTGGTGGCTGGCCCAGCTGGAAAGCCCGACGACGCGGCGTGCGCTGCTGGAGCGCCATGCCGGCCGGCTGATGTGAGGCCGACTCCGCCGCCGATGGCATCGCCCTACCGTGGCCGCTTTGCGCCTTCGCCCACCGGCCCGCTGCACGCCGGCTCGCTGGTGGCGGCGTTGGCCAGCTGGCTGGATGCGCGCGCCCATGGCGGCGCCTGGCTGGTGCGTATCGAGGATGTCGACAGCCCGCGCTGCCTGGCCGGCATGGACGGCCTGATCCTGGGCCAGCTCGCGGCCTGCGGCCTGCATCCGGACGAGCCGCCCTGCTGGCAGTCGGCGCGCGGCGACGCCTATGCGGCTGCATTGCAGGCCCTGGTCGAGCGCGGCGCCGCCTATCCCTGTGCCTGCTCGCGCAGCAACATCGAGGCCGCCTGGGCAGCGCACGGCATCGCTCATCAGCGCTTTGGCGAGCGCATCTATCCCGGCACCTGCCGCAACGGCCTGCAGGGCCGGCCGGCGCGCGCCTTGCGCCTGCGCGCCGAGGGCGTGGTGGACTGGCACGACCGCCGCCTGGGCGCCCAGCGCCAGGACGTGGGCGCCGAGGTCGGCGACTTCGTGCTCAGGCGCGCCGATGGCCTCTGGGCCTACCAGCTGGCCGTGGTGGTGGACGACGCCGCCCAGGCCATCAGCCATGTCGTGCGCGGCGAGGACCTGGCCGACAACACGGCGCGCCAGATCCTGCTGCAGCGCGCCCTCAACCTGGCCACGCCGGCCTACCTGCACACGCCGCTGGTGTACGCCGCCGACGGCCACAAGCTCAGCAAGCAGAACGGCGCCGAGGCGCTGGACCTTGAGGATCCGCGGGCTGCACTGCAGGCGGCGGGGGCGGTGCTGGGCCTGCCGATGCTGGAGGCGGCAACACAGGCCGAATGGTTGGCGGCGGCGGTGGCGGCCTGGGCTGGCATCATGGCGTCCCTTTCAACCAGGAACTGACATGACGACCCTGCCTTCCGGCCTGCAATACGAAGACACCGTGGCCGGCGACGGCGCCGAGGCCCAAGCCGGCCAGCGCGTGCGCGTGCACTACACCGGCTGGCTCTACGACCCCACGGCCGCCCACTCGCGCGGCCGCAAGTTCGACAGCAGCAAGGACCGCGGCCAGCCCTTTGCCTTCGGCCTCGGCGGCGGCGAAGTCATTCGCGGCTGGGACGAGGGCGTGGCCGGCATGAAGGTGGGCGGCACCCGCGTGCTGACCATTCCGCCCGAGCTGGGCTACGGCGCGCGAGGCGCCGGCGGGGTGATCCCGCCGAACGCGACGCTGGTGTTCGAGGTTGATCTGATCGCGGTCTGACGACTGGCGCACGAAGTCCGTGGGCGCATGGACTTCGCGCGATGCCATGCAGGCCGCCGCCTGGTGCGCGGCCCTTGATAACCGACGTCAGTAATAGTCCTCTTCCCGCTGGTGGCGCACGGCCAGCACGACGACTTTCGACGCGCTGACGATCTCGTACAAGGCGACATATCCCGTGGCGCCGAAAGGGATGATCAATTCGCGCTGTGCAGGGTTCTGGGCCGCCTTGCGAAAGCTGAAGGGCGTGATGGCCAGGCGGTGCTGCGCTGTCGCCCTGACGGCGTCGATCACGGCCTGGGCGTGATCGAGGTCTTCGCGGGTGTCGGCCCGGTCGAGAAGAAAGTCGAAGAGGCGCTCCAGGTCGGCTTCGGCCGTCGGAGACAACTCGACGGCAAAACTCATCGACCGAGCTTGCTGCGCTTGGCGTCAAGCCTGGATTGGAGCCTCTCCAGCACGGTCTCGACCGGCACGGAAACCCCCGTTCGGTGGTAGGCCTCGGATGCCGCTTGCGCACGCGCATGGAATGAGGCCTGGACACGCCTGAAGGCGATGGCGTTGCGCACGCTGGCCTCGACGAAGGCGGTCAGGGTTTCGCCCGGCCTGAGCACGTCCTCGAGCTCGGCGCGCAATTCGGGCTCGACGCGGACCTGGGGTATGACGGCGGACTTCATCGTCGCAGTGTATTGCGTTTGAGTTGCACCCTCTGCAGGGAGGTTTCGCCCCGTGGGCGAGAATGGCCCGCGCCAGCGTTGCAGACTTCGAGCACCACACCCTGAGCATGACCAAGCTGCGCGTCTTCCTCTCGTCCACGGCGCTCGATCTCGCCGAACACCGCCGCATCGCCGACGACACCCTGCTGCGCCTGCAGCAGCAGTCGGTGGTAATGGAGCGCTTCGGCCCGCTGCCCGGCACTCCGGTGGCCGAATGCGAGCGCCTGGCGGCATCGTCCGACCTCGTCGTCTGCATCGTCGCGCACCGCTATGGCTACGAGCCCGACAAGGGTGGCGGCAGCATCACGCGGCGCGAGGTAGAGGCGGCCCTGCGGGCGCGCAAGCCGGTGTACGCCTGGATCGTCGACGACAAGCATCCCTGGACCGAGCCCAAGGAGCAGGACCGGCTGATGCAGCCCGACGTGCAAGCCGACCCCGCCAAGGCGCTCGAGGTCTTCGCCGCCGTGAAGGCGCTGCAGGACTTCAAGGCCTGGCTGCGCAAGGAAGTCGTCGCGGACAGCTTCACCACGCCGGATGAGCTGGGGCGCAAGATCGCCACCACGCTGGCCCACGTCGCTGCGTCGTCCGCGCCCGGCCGACCGTCGGCGCCCAGCGCTCCGCCGCCGGAACTGCGCATCATGCACGCGCTGCAGCCGGCGCCGCACTTCAGCGGGCGCGCCGCGCTGGTGCAGCAGCTCTCGACCTGGGCCGACGACACCGCCTCGCCCGACCGCATCCAGGCCCTGGTGGCCGTGGGCGGCACCGGCAAGACCGCGGTCGCTGAACAGGTGGTCGCAGGCCTGGAGCAACGCTGGCCACCGCCCGGTGCCGGCAGCGTGCTGGTGTGGTCGTTCTACGAGAAGCCCGAGGCCGACGCCTTCGTGCGCGAATGTGCCCAGCTTTTCCTCGGCGAGCCCGAGGGCGCGCCCGCCGGCGGCCGGCTCGAGCGGCTGCAGCGCGGCCTGCGCGACGGCCGCCCGCACCTGATCGTGCTCGATGGGCTTGAGCGCGTGCAGGCCGAGGCCGGCACGGGCCGCGTGCGGGGTGAGCTGGAAGACCATACGCTGAAGCTGCTGCTGCAGGCCATCGCCGCCGGCCTGGGGCGCACGCGGGCCCTGGTGACGTCGCGCTTTCCGCTCACTGACCTGCGCGACTGGCAGCGCCGCGGCGTCGTCGAGACCCTGCTCGAAGACCTGGATGCCGACGCCGCGCGCCAGGTGCTGCGGGGCTGGCGCGTGGCGGGCAGCGACGCGCAGCTCGACGCCGTGTGCGAGCAGGTGGGCCGGCATGCGCTGTCGGTGGCCGTGATCGGCTCGTACCTGAGCCACTTCGAGGCCGGCCGCATCGAGGCGGCGGCCACGCTGCAGCTGGCCACCATCGCCGGCGATGACCCCAAGGCCGCCAAGCTGGCGCGGGTGCTCGCCTTCTATGCCGAGCGGCTGCCTACTGAGGAGCGCGATCTACTGGCACGGCTCTCGGTCTTTCCGCGTGGCATCACGGTCGAACTGCTGGGCACGCTGGTCGATGCCGGTGGGCAGGTGGCCGGCGTGCTGGTCAACGCCCGGCCGGCGCTCGCGCGGCTGCTGCAGCGGCTGGTCGATCGCGGCCTCGTCTTCCGCTATGCGGCGGCCGACGGCACGCTCAACTGGACGGCCCATCCCTTCGTGCGCGAACGTTTTGCCGCGCTGCTCGGCTGCCCGGCCGCGGCCGTGTTCGACGTGGTGGCCCGGCGCATTGGCCAGGGGCTCGAGGCGCGGCCGGAGAAGAGTCCGGAAGCGCCTGCCATGCTCGACCGCTACGAGCAGCTGATCGAGGCGACGCGGCTGGCCGGGCGGGTCCAGGATTCGTTTGATCTCTACTGGTTCGGTTTGGGGAGCTACTCCCACCTTGGCAAGAAGCTTGGCGAGTTCGCTCGCGGTGATCGCATCTTGCGCGGCTTCCTGCCGGCGTCGGGTGACCCAAAGAGGTTCGGGGAAGGAATGAGTGCGCGGCTCCAGTCGGTTGGCCTGAACGATTTTGCGCTGGTGGCGAACCGACTGGGCCGCCTACGCGAAGCCGCCGACCTATGGCGAGAAGACAATGCCCGCAAGCTCATGCTTAAAGAGCCGGCGGAGACCAGCATCGGCCTGCGGAACGCCTGCGGAGTTGCTCGCGAGGTGGGGTACCTTGGCGACGCGCTTAAGGCGGCGAGCGAAGCATTGGAGCAAGCGGAACAGGCGAAGGATGACTTCGGTCGAATAGGCTCCTTGTCCTGTCGCGCGACCGCTCACCATCACTTGGGCGACATCGCCGCGGCGCGAGCCGATTTCGCTGCGGCCACCGTGCTCGGCGACGAACCGATGCTGTATTCGCTCGACGGCCAGCAGCACGCCCGCCACCACTTGGACCTGGACCAAGCCGATGCCTGCCGGTTGATGGCCGAGGCCGGCATTCGAATTGCGCATGGCGAGGAATGGAATTCCGAGATCCCCGGCTGGCAGGCCCTGTTCGCGCGCCTCGCGCTCGCGCAAGGGCAAGACCCCGGCGGCGCCATTGATGCGATCCGCGCCTGGACCGCCCGCACCGGCGACATGCAATGGATCATCGAAGCCCACCACCTGGCCGCACGCTCGGCGCTCGCCCGCGGTGACCTGGCCGGCGCGCAAGCCGAGGCCGACGACGGCTTGCGCCAGGCGCGCCTTTGCGGCTACCGCCTGCGGCTGATCGAGTTGCTGGTGACGAAGTCCGCCATCGACCTGGCCCGTCCCGACCCCGGCCAGGCCCTCGCCGCCGCGCGCGAGGCGCTGGACCTGGCGACTGCCCCGGAGTGCCGCGACGCCTGGGGCGAAGCCGACGCCGCGCACGCCTGGGGGCTGGCCTTCGAAGCGCTGGGCGAGCGCGAGCACGCGCAGCGCGCGTTCCAGCAAGCCCTGGCGGTGCGCGAGCGCATCGAGCATCCGCAGGCCGAGGCCACACGCGCCGCCTTGAAGCGGGTGGGGTGACAACAGGCCCCGCCTCGCATGCGCGCGGGGCGCGGGAGCGGAGTCAGGATGGCGGGCGTCGCCGAGGAGTCGTGAAGAGTCCGTCAGCCGCTTGCCGCAAGGCCTTCACTTGAAGGCCGGAAGCGGCGTTCAGCCGCGCCACTGTGGTCCCCGGCACGGCCTGCCGCCTAAGGGCCAGCCGAACCGAAGCCAGGCGCCGGCCGCGCAACCAGTGCGCGACCGCGCGCCGCGCCCCATCAGACTGCGCGCGGGCCGGCCGGCTTCTTCGAGAAGCTCTTGCCCGCCGGCTTGAAGGGCTTGGCGCCGAAGGGGCGCGGGCCGAAAGGCTTGCTCGGACGGCCACCCGGCGCGGCCGGGCGCGCCATCGGCTTGGGTTCGACGCGCTTGGGCTCCAGGCCGGCGATGGTGGCCGCCGGGATGCGCTGCGTGGTGTAGCGCTGGATGCGCTGGATCATGCCGCTGTCGCGGCGCTCGGCCAGCGTCACGGCCAGGCCGGCACGCCCGGCGCGGCCGGTGCGGCCGATGCGGTGGACGTAGTCCTCTTCCTTCATCGGCAGGCCGAAGTTGATGACGTGGCTGATGGTGGGCACGTCGATGCCGCGCGCCGCCACATCGGTGGCGACCAGGATCTTCAGCTGCTTGTTGCGCAGGCCCTGCAGCACGCGTGTGCGCCGGCCTTGCGGGTGGCCGCCGTGCAGGCTCGCCACATGGTGGCCCATGTCGGCCAGGCGGTCGGCCAGCCAGTCGGCGTCGCGCTGGGTGCTGGTGAAGACCACCGCCTGCTCCATGTCGCGCTCGGTCAGGATGCTGTCCAGCAACGCGTTCTTGTGCGCGAAGTCATCGGCCCAGTGCAGGCGCTGCTCGATGTCGGCGTGGGCCTGGGTGTGCGAGGCGATGTCGATGCGCTGCGGCTCGCGCAGCAGTTGCTCGGCCAGGCGGCCGACGAAGCCGGCGAAGGTGGCGCTGAACATCAGCGTCTGGCGGCCGGCGGGCGTGGCGGCGGCGATGTGCTGGATGGGCTCGATGAAGCCCATGTCCAGCATGCGGTCGGCCTCGTCGAGCACCAGCACCTCGATGTTGCCGAGCAGGGCCTTGCCCGACTCCATGTGGTCGATCAGGCGGCCGGGGGTGGCGATCAGCACATCGAGCGGGCCGCGCAGCGCCTTCAGCTGCGCGCCATAGGGCACGCCGCCGACGATGGTGGCCACGCGCAGGCCCGGCACATGGCGGCCGTAGTCGGCCGCCGCCTTGGCGACCTGCATCGCCAGTTCGCGGGTGGGCGTCAGCACCAGCACACGCGGGCCGCTGGCGGCCACCGGGCGGCGCGAGCGCGGGGCGCCCTGGTCCTGCGGTGCGGCCTGGGTGCGCTGCTGCTCGCGCGAGGCCAGCACGCGCATCAGCGCCGGCAGCACGAAGCTGGCGGTCTTGCCGCTGCCGGTGCTGCTGCTGACCATCAGGTCGGCGCCGGCCAGCGCGGCCGGGATGGCGCGCAGCTGCACTTCGGTGGCCTGGGTGTAGCCGGCGTCGGCCACGGCGCGGTTGAGGCAGGCGTGCAGGCCCAGATTGTCGAAACTCATCGTCGTTCTCGCTCTCATTCGATACTTCGGCGCGCACAGGAGCGCACCGGCGGCGCCGTGGTCAACAGGAATGACCATGGCCACCGACTGGTGGAGTCGCATCAATACGCTGGCCGCCGCTGCAGGACGCAGCGCGGATGTCGGATCATGGCGACGGCATCGCCGCCGACCCGAAAAATGCGGCACCGAAGAACCGGCGCGGCGAAGGTCGAAGGGGATGAACGAATGGCCTCAAGGTGCAGGCCAGCCGACGATTCTATGTCGATTCGGGTTTTTACGGGTGAGTTTCTTGGATGCGGTGTTCGAGCGCCATCCACACCGGCTCCAGGTGGCCCGGCAGGTCGGGCAGGCTGCCCAGTTCAATTCGGCTTTCTTCCGGCGAATGGAAGTCGCTGCCGCGCGAGGCCAGCAGGCCGAATTCGCGTGCCGTCTCGCCATAGCGCGCCTGCTCGGCGGCGCTGTGGCTGCCCGTCATCACCTCGACGCCACGGCCGCCGTGGCCGATGAACTCGGTGAAGAGGGCGTATTCCTCGATGGGTGTGTAGCGGTAGCGCGCCGGGTGGGCGATGACGGCGATGCCGCCGGCCTCGCGTATCCAGCGCACCGCATCGCCCAGGCGGGCCCACTGGTGCGGCACATAGCCGGGCTTGCCCTCGGTGAGGTAGCGGCGGAACACGGCATAGGTGTCTTCGCACACGCCGCTTTCGACGAGGAAGCGAGCGAAGTGGGTGCGCGAAATCAGCTCGGGGTTGCCGACGTAGCGCAGCGCGCCCTCGAAGGCGTCCTTGATGCCCACCGCGGCCAGGCCGGCGGCCATCTGCTGCGCGCGTTCGCGGCGCCCGCCGCGGGTGGCGGCCAGGCCGGCTATCAAGGCCGGGTCGTCGGGGTCGATGCCGAGGCCGACGATGTGTACCGTGGTGCCGGCGAAGCTGACCGAGATCTCGGTGCCGGCCAGGTAGCGCATGCCCAGGGCCAGCGCGGCGTCGCGGGCGCGGTGCTGGCCGGCGAGTTCGTCGTGGTCGGTCAGCGACCAGAGTTCCACCCCCTGGGCATGGGCCCGTGCCGCCAGCACTTCGGGGCTCAGGGTGCCGTCGGAGACATTGCTGTGGCTGTGGAGGTCGGCGTTGAGCAGGTGCACTGCAGCGATTGTAGGAGGCGGCCTCTTGGGCCGCTCGCCGTCGGGGCTTGCGTTCAGCGCTCGAGCTGCAGCGTGCGTGCGCAGCGCGCCGCCAGCGCCGGGTCGTGGGTGACGACGACGAAGGCCGTGCCGCGTTCGCGCGCCAGGCCCAGCATCAGCTCGAACACGGTCTCGGCGGTGTGGCGGTCGAGGTTGCCGGTGGGCTCGTCGGCCAGCACGCAGGCCGGCTCGCTGACCAGGGCGCGGGCGATGGCCACGCGCTGGCGCTCGCCACCCGAGAGCTGCGAAGGGTGATGCGCGGCGCGGCCGGCCAGGCCGACTTTCGCCAGCATGGCCTGGGCCTGCTCGCGCGCTGCCGCCACGCTGAGGCGGCGGATGCGCAGCGGCATGGCCACGTTGTCGAGGGCGCTGAACTCGGGCAGCAGGTGGTGGAACTGGTAGACGAAGCCGAGGTGGCGGTTGCGCCAGGCGCCTTGCGCGGCCGGCGCCAGCGTGGCGATGTCGCGGCCCATCAGCTCGACGCGGCCGGCGCTGGGCGCCTCCAGCCCGCCCAGCAGGTGCAGCAGCGTGCTCTTGCCGGCGCCCGAGGGCCCCACCACCGCCAGCGTATCGCCGCGGTCCACGCGCAGGCTCACGCCGCGCAGCACGCTCACGTCCAGGGCCTGATCGCCGCGGCCTTCGACGAAGCGCTTGTGCAGATCAAACGCAGCGAGGACCGCCCCGGTGACGGCCTCATTCATAGCGCAGCGCCTCGGCCGGGTTGACGCGGCTGGCGCGCCAGCTCGGGTACAGCGTGGCGGCAAAGGCCAGCACGATGGAGATGGCGACGATGGGCACGATGTCGCCGGCCTGCGGCTCGCTGGGCATGCGGCTGATGACGTAGATGCTGCCGGGCAGGAAGGCCACGCCCAGGGCGCGCTCGATGGCCGGCACGATGACGTCGACATTGAAGGCCACCAGCAGGCCCAGGGCGCAGCCGGCCAGGGTGCCGATCACGCCCGAGGTCGAGCCCTGCACCATGAAGATGCCCATGATGGACCGCGGGCTGGCGCCCAGGGTGCGCAGGATGGCGATGTCGGCGCGCTTGTCGGTCACCGTCATCACCAGGGTGCTGACCAGGTTGAAGGCGGCCACCGCGACGATGAGCGTGAGGATGATGAACATCAGCCGCTTCTCAACTTGCACCGCCTCGAACCAGTTGCGGTTGGTGCGCGTCCAGTCGCGCACGCGCACGGCCGGCCCCAGGCTTTGCTGCAGGTCCTGGCCGGCGCCGCGCGCATCGTGTACGTCGGTCAGGCGCAGCTGCACGCCGGTGGGCCCCTCGACGCGGAAGAGCTTGGCCGCGTCGTCGATGTGGATCAGTGCCAGGCCGCTGTCGTATTCGTAGTGGCCGGCCTCGAAGGTGCCCACCAGCGTGAACTGCTTGAGCCGCGGCACCAGGCCGGCCGGCGTGAGCTGGCCGCTGGGCGAGACCACGGTGACCTTGTCGCCGATGCGTGCGCCCAGCAGCCGCGCCAGCTCGACGCCGAGCACGATGTTCCAGGCTCCCGGCTGCAGCTGCGCCAGCAGCGGTGCCTGGGTGCGCGCCAGCTCGGTGACCTGGCCCTCGTCGGCCGGGCTGATGCCGCGCACGATGGCGCCGCGCAGTTCTTCGCCACGACCCACCAGCGCCTGGGCGGCGACGAAGGGTGCGGCGCCGCGCACGCGCTCGTCGCGCCGCGCCGCGGCGGCCGTGGCCTGCCAGTCGGGCAGGGCGCCGCCGCCGGCATCGAAGATCTCGACGTGGGCGATGACGCTGAGCATGCGGTCGCGCACCTCCTTCTGGAAGCCGTTCATCACGCTGAGCACGATGATGAGCGCGGCCACACCCAGCGCGATGCCCAGCATCGAGACGCCGCTGATGAAGGAGATGAAGCCGTTGCGCCGGCCGGCGCGGCCGGCGCGGGTGTAGCGCCAGCCGATGTGCCACTCGTAGGGCAGTTCCATCTGAACTCTCTATTGGCGGAAAGTTATAAAAATCAAGCACTTAACTTGGGATCGAGGTCTTGCACACAAGGCAAGTGTCCTAAAAGTGCTCTAAACCGCCCTCCAAACTCGCCTGCATCGTAGCGTGGTGCCGGGCATCGACAGCCAGCGTGCCAGGCTGCGCCAAAGAGTAGCTATCGCGCCGGCGTGTCTCGTCCGTTCCTCTACGCACCACCCATTCCGGGGCCGCTGTACCGATGGGCAGTGCTGCACCGGAACTCTGCCTAGCTGATGCGGGAGGGGGCTTGATAGCCGCTTGGGGCCCCCTTTCCCTGGCACCGCAAGTCGTTTGGGAGGGGGACGGCGCCCGACCCCCGCAACCCCCAGGCGCCCCCGCGCGCGGGCCGGTAACCCCTGGCTTAGGCGGCCGGGCCCATGGACGTGTTGCCGGGGCTCTCCCGAAAAATTTGGCAAAAATTCTTGGGGGATGCTGTGCTGGCGGTCCCGTGCAACGACGTGGCCCCGGCCTCCAGCATGGCGATACCCAAGATGACCGCGCGCTCAATCCTGGAGCTGCAGCCGCGACCGTGACTTGTGGCCAAGCCTGACCCTCAAGTTCGGACGGTGGCAGAGAGGCCCCTGCTACCGCCGTAGTTCCCGGCTAGGGTTGAGGCTGCCCGACTGGGGCTGCAGGGCTTGGGCGAGCGCCAGCAGGCCCAAACATTGACCTACCTCTACCCCTCGGGGCCCGCCGGCTTGCACCGGCCAAGGGTGCAATGTACAAGGGCAGGAATCGCGTCTAAGAACTGCTGCACCTCCGGATTGGCCGTATCGGGCTACGACGCCCCAAATCTCAGGCCAAGTCGATCAGGGATACTAGGAACAAGTTCTACCGCGACAGAACTTGTTCCCGGCCGTTGCAGTTCCACGACGCTGGCGATAGCACGTTAGGCTTCACAATGCGCGTCTGGCACGGCTCGAACGTACTTTTTAGCCGCTTCTCTATGCAGTTCTTTGGGGCAGGGGAAGGCGGATCCGGCATCCCTTACGGCATCTACTTCGCCGAGAACCGTGAAGGAGGTGAGTACTTCGCACGGTACCTAGCCGGAAATAATGGCAGCAGCTATCTCTACGAAGTAGAGCTGAACATTCAGGCAAACGAAGTTCTTGAGGAAGATCATAACGACCGCGAGTCCCTAGCAAGACTAGGTGACACGTTGGTCAATGTTGAGACTAGGTATCAGCAGGGTGAGCTTGCTCGCTTTCTTCGAAGTCGGGGAATCCATTGCTGCAAACTGTGGGAAGGCACAAAGCCAGGACATGGCTTCACTTTTAGGTGTATATCGCCTGAACGGGCGAGCATCATTGGCATCGAGACCTACACGCCTGCGAATCCCGCGTGGCGGCGAATAAAGTGAAGCCTAACCCCTCGCTCAAGCTGAGCCGCTACGGCAGCCGTCGCTTGGCCGCTCCAGGGGCCGGTGGCATCAACCCTTCCGCGGCCAAGCGCCGTCTGCCTCCGCGGCCAGCCTAGCTCGAACGTTAGGCATCACAATTACGGACCACGCTATTCCGCTTCATGGAGGTTCAGTGGCAGAATTCCTTGACTGGTTGGCCCGAGCGACTGGCGTCGCTGCAGTATTGCTAGCTCTGATTGGCTACATGTTCCGGGAGAAGTGGAAGCAAATTCTTCAACGCTCACTGTCCTCCGATCTGGAAAGACTCAAAGCCGAGCTTTCTAGAGAGAATGCGGTGCACGCTGCCAGCCTACTTCCGCAATTCGAACAAATAAAGCACGATTTCCAGCAAAAACTTGAAGCATATAAGGTTGGACTAATCGCACAAGCAGAGGCCGCAAAAGCTCAGAGCGAACTTCGAAAGTCGATTGCACTCAGATTTTCAGAAATTGAGTTCGAACGTTTAGTAAATCTTGAACTACTGGTGGCGCCTATTGGAACTGACATCGGCGCGATTGGCGATATTGATCCTCAGTACAAGACGTTGGAGCAACGAACGAAGGCGCTCGCAGATATACGCGCGCTCGGTATTGCCACGGAACAAGCAGAAATGTTCCTGTCGCTCGAGGATCGAATGGAGCTAACCGTATTTCGTAGGGCACTGCTTGACTTCACAGTCGCGCATGTTGGCATTGGGAATCCCGCACCCGGCGCGAATGACGAGTTGCGCGAGAAAATCATTACTCTTGCCTCATCAACACACACAAAGTTGAAAGCCAGAATAAGAGGTTTGGGAACCTTTCCGGTGCCAGCCCCGTGACGCCTAACCCTTCGCTCAAGCGGAGTACCAACGGCAGGCCACCTGGTCCGGTCTGGCGGTACGCGGTACATATTCGCCAGCACGGGCCTAGCGCCCTGCCGCCGGGTCCGGCTTAGCTCGAACGTTAGGCGTCGAAAGGAGTTCTCGTGCGCGGCTGGGTCTACGTCATTACAAACGAAGCAATGCCCGGCTTGGTGAAAGTTGGCTTCACCACTCGCGATCCTGCCCAGCGGGCAAGTGACTTGGACGCCTCTGGGATTCCATTCAAATACCAAGTTGCCTTTGCACTTCAGGTTTCGGACTGTCGGACGGTGGAGAGGATAGCTCATGGCGAACTGAAGCAATACAAGGCACGGAAGGAGTGGTTCAAATGTTCGGCCTGGACCGCAGTTGAAGCGGTCACTTCTGCAGGTCAGCAAATGGGTCTCGCCTTATGGTGCGGGAGTACAGAGGCGATTAGGTCTGCGTCACCTCTCCCAGATACCCATGCCTTGGCAGGAATTTTCAATCCGGGCCTACTGCACTACAACTACCAAGAGTATGCAACTGACGTACTTCCCTCACAGGGCCAGGCCGAGAATCCTAATGACGAAGAAGACGATTCCCCGCTTCCGCCGGGCCATCCTGCAAGAGGACTGCTGTAGAGCGCCGACGCCTAACTCCTCGCTCAACCTGACCCGCTACGACAGGGCGCCTTGGCCCGGGATGAGGTACGCGATACAGTGTCTCAGCCCGGGCCAGGGCGTCCTACCTCCGCTGGCCGGATAGCTTGAACATTAGGCTTCACATTCCGCGAAGAACCCAGCTCATATGCCACTGTCAACATCTTGCATATTTAACGGAAACTTTATCACTGCCGATCAAGCTGTGGCTATTCAGGACAGTAGACAGCCCGGTGACGAACGGCCAAAATTTCTCTGCACTGAGTGTGGAAAGACTGTCCGAGCACGATGGGGAAAAGGTCCTAATATCGCACATTTCGGACATGTTGAACGGAATCCAGAGTGCAGGCGAAGCAGCAAGCGATACGATTCAAACAGTCTCGAATCAGCGTTCATCTTCCTTAATGAAGACGATATACGTGCCGTAGAGGGTTATTTATCGGATCGACTAGTAACCCAGCATGATCGCAATAAAGCAATCGTTGAACAAAGAAAGCAAGAAGACGACTACACGTGCGTCGCTTGCGGCTTTCGGCTCCAGCTAGGAGAAACGTTTATCATTGAATGCCATCACTTGGAGCGTGTCGCGGATAGCGGTGTTCGTGAAATTGCTTCGTTCGATCTTGTTTCTTTATGCCCTACATGCCATCGAATCGCACATACGCGCATTCCACCGTATTCCGTGGAAGAAATATCTGTCTTGCGCGGTGAAGCCTAACCTCTCGCTCAAGCGGAGCGCCAGCGGCAGGCCGCCGGGCCCTGGCTGGTGGTGGTACGCGGTACATTTTCGCCAGCCCGGGCCTGGCGTCCTGCCGTTGTCGCCCGGTTCGCTCGAACGTTAGGCATTACAAAGAGAGCATCACATGGATCTAGTGAATATCAACCGCGAAGAACTCAGCAAACTCATCAATGCCCGTAGAACCGAGCGTGAGATGTCGATTCCACAACTAGCGCGCCTACTCGAGGTGAGTCCTCAAAGCGCACTACTGGTTCTAAGGGGGTCCCGGCTACCATCGCCCCCAGTACTACATAAATTACTTGAGGTTCTGGAAATCCAGGAATCTGAGGTTCCCCGCTTACAAGCTCCGCTAACTCGTCCCACGGGTAAGCATGTATTCATCAGTTATTCCCACAGAGATAGCGCTTACCTAGAGCGCTTGATGGTTCATCTGAAGCCATTACATAAGCAAGGTGTAATAGATCCGTGGGTCGATACGCGCCTCCAAGCTGGAGACAAGTGGAAGAAAGAGATTGAGAAGGCATTGCAGCGGGCGAGAGTCGCTGTGCTACTTGTGAGCGCGGACTTTTTGGCGTCAGACTTCATTATTGAGAATGAGCTACCTCCCCTACTTCACACTGCTGAGAATAAGGGCACGTTAATCATTCCTGTAATTCTTAAGCCTTGCCGCTATACACGCGACAAGAATCTTCGTGAGTTTCAAGCAATAAACTCCCCGGATGAGCCACTGTCTCTAGTTGACGAGAATGAACGAGAATTAGTCTACGATACCATTTCACAGCGCATCGAAGATACTCTCGTCAAGTGATCTAACCCCTCGCTCAAGCGGAGCGCCAACGGCAGCCCACCACGCCCGGGCCAGCGGCAACGCAACCCAAAGCGCAGCGGGGCGCAGCTTCAGTCCTCGGCCTGAACCACCCGCCGCAACCCCTCCACCCCCAACAGCGGCTCCACCGAGTGCGCCAGCCGGTGGCAGTTCGCGCACAGCACCACCACATCCTTCAGCCGCGTGCGGCGCTGGCCTTCGGAGATTGGGTCGAGGAGTTGCACGTCGAGCTGGCTCTCCACCGGCGGCGCGAAGGCGCAGGCCATGCACACGATGCCGCAGTGGCGCATCGCCGCCCTGCGCACCGCCGGGCCACGCTAGGTCTTGGACAGCGTTACCTCGCGCCGGCCGCCCTCCAGGAGGCCGCGGCCGGGCCGCCGCGCCGGTAGCATCAAGACGTGGACGACAACGCCGCCCTACGGCTTGCTGAGTAGGCTACGGCCGTCCGTCAGTGCCCCCCGCAGGCACTTTCCTTCGTTGGAATTGCGCTAGGGCATAAGCTCATCCTGTGAGCTACTGCCGTGCGATGCTTACTCGACACCTCCCACCCGATCCACCCCAAGGAGCCCGAATGAACCTGGACCAGCTGCTGCAGTGCGTCGAATCCCGCTCTGTGATCCGCTACACGGTCGGCCTGGCCACGGTCAACCCCGACGGCATCGTCTGCCCGCCCACCTATGCCGCCTCCAAGCGCGGTGAGCCGCCCTATATCGCCTTCCGCCGCGCCTTCGTCGAGGGCCAGCAGCGCGACGTGGTCGTGCTGGACTCCCCGCAGAGCCAGTCCAACCGCATCGAGACCGCGCTGCTCGATGCCTCGCGCGCCGGGCGCATTGCCTACCCCGACATCGAGATTGCCTTCCCCGCCGCCTTTGGCGAGCCGGTCTACTCCGTGCTGCAGCTCTCGCACCGCATCTATGACGCGGTAATGCGCGCCTGCATGCTCGACGACGTGCCGTTCTTCGAGACCAACATCGGCCGTTCGGTGCTGCAGGCCCGCCTAGCCACCGCCACCGCGCTGTTCACGCACGCGCCCGTCACGCTCACGCTCGGGGCCTGGGACAGCAACGGCGGCGGCGGCCCGATGGCGGCCAAGATTCCCCGCCTGCTCACCTCGGAAATCCTGGGCCTGGACGCCCACCCGGCCGACATCTCGGCCACCAAGTTCGACCCGATGGACATCCGAAAGGATGTGGCCGAACTTGTGCCCACCCACGACACCCTGCGGCGCTTTGAACTCAAGGCCGCCGGGGGCAAGGCGGGCAAGGAGAAGCCCAAGAAGCCCAGCGAATTCGGCTTCGGCAGCGTGCCCTCCACGGCCGTGCCGCGGGCCGCCGTGATCAACGGCGCGATCCAGACCAGCGTGCTGTCCTGCTCCGGCCTGCGGCACATCTCCTTCCCCACCGACGACGGCGAAGTCATCGCCGCGCGCGACCAGGCCGGCCGTGCCGTGCTCGCCGCGCTGACGCTGTTCGGCCTCGTGGCCCAGAACGAATCGGGCTACCTGCTGCGCTCGCGCTGCGAACTGCTGCCGCACGACAGCGGCCGCCTGGAGATGATCGGGCGCACCCTGCAGCAGGTCGAGACCGTCTCGCTGGAGGCCGGCACCGCGCGCACCCTGCTCGCGGAAGCCGCCCAGCACGCAGCCCAGCACGGCCTGAACTTCCGGCCCCAGGTGCTGAAGCTCACAGCCGACGACCGGCTGCAGGAACTGGTGCACCGCAGCCGCGAGGCGGCGTCGCAAGGGGATGCCGCCGACGAAGCCTGAGGACCGCTGCCATGCTCGAACTCCAGATCGGATTTCCAGGCGGGCGGTACTTCGCGGCCAACAACGCCGACCCCCGGCAGCCCGAGTGGCCGCCGCACCCGTCGCGTGTGTACTCGGCCCTGGTCGCTGCCGCCTACGCCGGTGGCCGCCAGCCCAGCGCCGCGGAACGGCAGGCACTGCAGCAGCTCGAAGCTGCACCGCCGCCCGCGATCCGCTTCCCCGAGGCCGACGTGCGGCCTGCTGCCGACGCCTACGTGCCGGTGAACGACCCGCGCACGCGAATCGAGGCCAAGAAGGGCCAGAGCCAGGGCCCGCTGATGCCCAACCGCCAGGTGCGGCAGTTCCCGGCCGCCTACATGCTGGGCGAGCCCGAGGTGGCGCTTGCCTGGGACATCAATGTCTCCGCTGACGAACTGCAGGTGCTAGACACCCTGGCGGCCCGCATGACCCACGTGGGCACCTCGCACGCCTTCGTAACCGCCACCTTCCACGCCCAGGCCGAGGCCGTGCCGACGCTGGTGCCCAGCGCAGCCGGCGACATCTTCCTGCGGGTCACGCGGCCCGGGCGCCTGATTGAACTCGACCGGCTGGCCCAGCAGGGCCACGGCACCCTGCGCCGGCCGCCGCCGATGGCGGAAGTGCTCGCCGCCTATACCTCGCCGGCTGCAGCCCCCGAGACCTTGATCGCCTCCCGGTACGACTGGGTCACGCTGCGCCTGCGCGATGCGAGCTGGGGGGCCGATACGGCCAACACGCTGGGTCGCGCCCTGCGACGCGCAGCGATGGCCCTGATCGGCGACGACATGGCCGCCGAGGTCCATGGCCACGATGAGGAGGTGCCGCACGTGGCATGGCTGCCGCTGCCGGATGTCGGTCATGTGCATGCACGCGGCCGGGTCATCGGCATCGCCATCGCGCTGCCCCTGAGCATGAAGGAGCAGGACCGGCTGGCTGCACTGGCTTCGCTGGCGCGGCTGCAGCGGCTGACCCTGCCCGATGGTCAGGTGGCCGGCGTCGCCCCCGTCATCGACGGCCCCGAGGTGCCGGTGGCACTGCGGTCTTCGACCTGGCGACAGGCCTCGACACACTGGTCCACCGTAACGCCGGTGCTGCTGGACCGGCCACCCCGCAAGTCCAACTCGGACACCGTGGCTGCGGCCCTGGCGGATTCGCTGGACCTGGCCGGCTTCCCGCGGCCGGTGTCGATACGCGCGTGCCAGACCAGCGACTTCGACGGTGCCCCGGCCGCAATGGACATCCCGACCCGGGTGCCCCGCTGGCACGCGCGCATCGTGTTCGACAGGCCGGTCGAAGGCCCGGTGATCGCCGGCCGCTGGAAGAACTTCGGCGTCGGCTTGTTCAGGCCCACACCGATGGAGTTGCGGTCGTGACGCTGCCCAGCTTCGAGAGCTTCTTCCGGCGGGTCAATGGCCATGACCCGTTTCCCTGGCAGGCAGAGGCCGCAGCTCGGCTGGCCCGCCGCGAGACCTTCGCCGTGGCCGTGCCCACCGGGCTGGGCAAGTCTGCGATGGTTGACGCGGCGATCTGGGCGGCCGCGCAAGGGGCCTGGCGCCGCATTGCCTTCGTGGTTGATCGCCGGATCGTTGTGGACGCCGTCTATGACCGGGCGAAGCACATCGCGGCGCGCCTGGGCGACGCGCAACTGCCCGGGCTTGCTGCCTTGGCCAAAGCCATCGGCGAGGTCCAGGTTGTGCGGCTGCGGGGCGGCGTGTTCGGCGACGACGACTGGGTGCTGTACCCCGAGCGCCTGACCGTCGCGCTGACTACTGTCGATCAATTGGGCTCCCGCCTGCTGTTCAGGGGCTACGGGGTGAGCCCGCGCCGCTGGCCTATGCACGCTGGCTTCTTCGGTAGCGACACGTTGGTGATCGTGGATGAGGCCCACCTGTCCGACCCCTTCCTGCAGACCCTGGGCGTGCTGCGCCAGCACGGCGCCGGCATAGACCTGGTGCCCATGTCGGCCACGCTGGGCGACGCAGACAAGACGCAGCGCGTGGCCCTGCAGGCCGCCGACCTGGCCCTGCCCACAATCCAGCAGCGGTTGCACGCGGCCAAACCGGCGACGCTGAAGGAGGTGGCAGGCAGCGATGGCGACTTCTGCGATGCCCTGGCCAGCGCAGCGGTCGAGCACGCGCAGCGCGATGGCGTGCGCCGCATCGCGGTCGTGGTCAACCGGGTGGCCACGGCGCGCCGGTGCTTCCAACGTCTTCGCGCCGCAGGGCTGGACAGTGCGCTGCTGACCGGGCGCGTGCGGCCCGTCGAGCGCGACAGCCACATCGCGGAGCTGTTGCCGCGCCTGCTCTCGGGCCGGCAGCGCCAGAGCGACGACGGCGTGCTGGTGGTCGTGGCCACCCAGACCATCGAGGTCGGCGCCGACTTCGATTTCGATGCCTTGGTGACCGAGTGCGCGCCCCTGTCCTCATTGCGGCAGCGCTTCGGGCGCCTGGACCGACTGGGGCTGCGCGGCACCTCGCCGGCCACCATCCTCTGGCGCAGCACCAAGGACCGGGACGACCCGGTGTACGGCAGCGGCACGGCCGAGACGTGGGACTGGCTTGGCGCGCGGGGGGCTGACACGGTCGATTTCGGGCTCGCGGCGATGGACGACCTGCTGGCCGCCCGCCCTGCGCCCGCAGTGCCGAGGCGCTTCGCCGCCAGCCTGCTGCCCACGCACATCCAGATGCTGGCCCAGACGGGCCCCTACGTGCCGCAGCCCGACCTGGTGGGCTGGCTACACGGCCCGACCGACCGGGCACCCGAGGTGACCCTCATCTGGCGCGACGATCTGGACGCAGAGGCCTCGGAAGAGTGGCCGGCTGCTGTGGTGGCGCTGCCGCCCCTGCTGCGCGAGGGTCTGCCAATGCCTGTGGCTGCCGTGCGCCGGTGGCTGACCGGCGGAAAGGCCGGTGACCAGTGGAGCGACGAAGAGAACAGCGCCGACGACGATACGGTCGGCGCTCAGCCCGAGCGGCCCGTGCTGTGCTGGCGCGGCCCCGATGATGCGCAGGTCATCCAGGCACGCGCCGTGCGGCCGGGCGACACGCTGGTGATCCCGGCCAGCTATGGCGGCTGCGATGGCTGGGGCTGGGCTCCGGATTCCACCGCGCCGGTGGTGGACCTCGCCGACGCCTGCCTGCTGGAGCAGGCACAGGCGGGCGTGAGACGGGCACTGGCGATGCGTGCGGCCGACGGGCACTGGGCGGCCTTCGGCGCTGGGGCTGACGGCATCCGGGCCCGTGTGACGGCCTACCTCAGCCTGCAGGCCCAGGCGGCGCAGGCCGAGGACGACATGACCGACGAAGTCGAGCAGGCGCGTGCCGACGCCCTGGCGGCCGTGTTGGCCAGCTCGCACCCGCTGGCGCATATGGTGCGGGATGCTCGCATCGAGCGGCACCCGCGCGGCGTCATCGTGCGCGGCTTCGGCATCGAGGAAGTGGAGGGCGTGATCGAGACCGGCCGCGCCGTGCCGCTTGAGGAACACCACGCCGATGTGGCGCGCTGGGCCGAGCGACTGGTCGGCAGTGACCCTCAGGCGCAGGCCATCTTGGCTGCGGCGGCAGTGCACGACGCCGGCAAGGCCGAGCACCGGATGCAGGTGCTGCTGCACGGCAATGCCCTGGCGGCAGCGGCCGGGCCGGTGCTGGCCAAGTCGGCCCTGAGGCGCCGGGACCAGCAGGTCGCGGCGTGGCAGGGCTCCGGGCTGCCCAGGGGCTTCCGCCACGAGTTCGCGTCGCTGGAGATGGCACAAGTGCAGGGCCCGCTGGTGCGCCACCTGGTCGCCACGCACCATGGCTATGGGCGGCCGTGGCTGGTGCCCTGCCAGGACGGCAAGGCCAGCGGCGCAGCCTATGAAGTCCTGGGCTCGCACTGGGCCAAGTCCTGGGCGGACCAGGCCGATGAGCATGGGCCCTGGGCCCTGGCGCGGATGGAGTGGCTGGTGCGGGCGGCCGATGCCCGCGCCTCCATCGAAGAGGCCGAGGCGGGCGAGGAGGGCAACCATGGCAAGCACTAACAGCGTGGACCTCACCGGGCTGGTCGGCTCGTCGCCCATCGGCTTCATGGCCGCGCTGGGCCTGCTGCGCGTGTGCGTGCAGGACCACGGCGTGGACTTGCGGCTCAATTGGGAGCAAGGGCATGCCAGGTTGCATGGACTGGGCCGCGAAGAGCTGTTCGACCTCCTCAAGCGCCACATGAAGGGCCGGGCGGCAGCGCCGGAGTTCAACTTCACGGTGGCCGGCGACAAGGGAAGCCGCGGCAAGGCCATGCACCTGCGCACGATCTTGCCCGAGGACTACCGCACCGCGGTGGCGGCGTGCCAGGGCGATGCGCGTGCACTGGGCTTCCTGGCCGGCTTTGCCACCGACGCCGTGGTCAACGACAAGGGGTTCATTGCCCGGACCAAGTTCGATTTCTCGTCGGGCCAGCAGAGGCTGGTGGACGAGTTCAGGTCGCTGGCGGCCATGCTGGACCCAGAGGCCAAGCGGCCCCGCGTGCCCTTCGCCGCGCGGGTCGAGCGGGCCTTGATGGGCGGCGCCTACGAGGAGCAGCACACCTTCGGGTGGGACCCTGCGAGCCTGATGACGCACGCCCACCAGGCCTCGGCGCCGACCGACAGCGCCACGCCGGGGCAACCGTTCACGGTGTGGCTGGCCGTGGAGTCGCTGCCGCTGCACGCCGTGCTGCCGACCGGGCCGCGGAGGGCTCGGACGACAGGGTTCGCGGGTACGTCGGCCTATGTCTGGCCGATCTGGGCAGAGCCCCTGAGCCTGCGCGAGGTGATGCTGCTGCGGCAGCGGCCGGTGGAGACACTGGACCGGCTGGGTGGCGTCACCGAAATCTGGTCGTCCCAGGTGATCAGCGTCGGCAAGTACGGCTTCCTGGCGCCCGCTGCGCGAACCGCAAGCGCTGGCGTTGCCGGGGGCGGTTCGCGCTAAGGGGATGGGCGGCAGAATCAATGACTTGCGTGGTGGCGGCCTGGCGCTTGGCGTCCTCTGGCCGGGCAGGTGATCGGGTTCGCGCTCGACGGGCAAGTTTTGGCCTTGAGGACAGGCAGTTGCCACTATGCAGGCTCACCGTGCCTTTGAGGCGCGGCATCGTTGAAGCGTCTGCAACCCCTCTCAGTCGCTATGGCCGATCACGGCTCACCGTGCCTTTGAGGCGCGGCATCGTTGAAGCATCGACTCGTACAGCTTCTGGCCCATCAGGCCCGGGCTCACCGTGCCTTTGAGGCGCGGCATCGTTGAAGCTTCCACGCGCGGGGGTCGATCTGCACCCACTTGCCGGGCTCACCGTGCCTTTGAGGCGCGGCATCGTTGAAGCTACGACGCCTGCACCACGGCCCTGAACCGGCACCGCGGCTCACCGTGCCTTTGTGGCGCGGCATCGTTGAAGCTGGAAGACCCGCAGCATCGTCTTGGTGACATCGCGACTCACCGCGCCTTTGTGGCGCGGCATCGTTGAAGCTGCACGCCCGACGGGCTGGACCGGCCCGACTTCCGGCTCACCGCGCCTTTGTGGCGCGGCATCGTTGAAGCGCGGTCAAAGACCCGATCATGAAGGCGCTGAAGAAGGCTCACTGCGCTTTTGAGGCGCGGCATCATTGAAGCGGCAACATCGTGGAGGGCAACCGCTGCGCCCACGGGCTCACCGCGCCTTTGTGGCGCGGCATCGTTGAAGCAAGATGTACTCCACCGCCGTCGTCTTGAACGATGCGCCTCACCGCGCCTTTGTGGCGCGGCATCGTTGAAGCGAGTTCGGCGGCGTGATCTGGGAAGAGTATCGCGGCCTCACCACGCCCATGCGGCGTGGCATCGTTGAAGCACGGCGAAGATGCTGATTGACCGCGGCACGGTGGTGCCTCACCGCGCCCCTGGGACGCGGCATCGTTGAAGTAACGGCACCACGCACGTCGCCTGCACGATGAACGGGGCTCACCGCGCCTTTGAAGCGCGGCATCGTTGAAGTGCGTAGGGGTTGAGTGCGACCTCGAACATGCCCCGCCTCACCGCGCCCATGGGGTGCGGCATCGTTGAAGCAACACGACGCACCACAAGCGGGTCATCGACACGATGGTTCCCCGCGCCCTTGGGGCGCGGCATCGTTGAAGCACGGACAAGACCTACGACTTGAACGAGGACGACATGCCTCACCGCACCCTTTGGGCGCGGCATCGTTGAAGTTTCACGTACTTTAGGGCGATCATGAAGACCACGCCGCCTCACCGCGCCCCAGGACGCGGCATCGTTGAAGCATCGGAACTGTGGGCCGTCAGTACGACGAGCCCTTGCCTTACCGCGTACTTGTTGCGCGGTATCGTTGAAGCTCAATCATCATGGCCTTTCGCTAGGTTGTGCCGGCAGTCTCACCGCGCTCCTGGGGCGCGGCATCGTTGAAGCGCGTAGAACCCAGCCGGAACTTCATCAGTCCACTTGGTACACCGCGCCCTGGTGGCGCGGCATCGTTGAAGCACGGTGGCGCCGGTAATGGTGCGTAGCTAGGTCGAGCCTCCCCGCGCCTGTGTGTCGCGGCATCGTTGAAGCGACCCCGCCACCGACGCCGCTCCCCCGGTGTGACGCGCTCACCGCGCCCTCAGCGCGCGGCATCGTTGAAGGACCGAGCCCAAGGCGCGCAACGACGCGGCAGAGCAGGCGTCACCGCAACCTTTAGGCGCGGCATCATTGAAGCTTGTACGCGATGACCAAGTCAACGCCGGTTTGAAGTGCCCAACAGCTCCTCATCGGGGCAGGCACTCAACGGACCAGGCAACACATGCTGCGTCAGTCCTTTGCTGCCCTGCCCGGCTATCCGTCGAACGAAAGCCCCCGGCCAGTCTGGTACCCATAGCCCAATCGCGAGGCCCGCGGCAGCAGCCGGTTCAGCCGGTGCCGGGTGCGCTGGTGCCAGGCCGCCAGGGCTTCCCATCCGATGGGCGGGCTACCCGCCCACGTGAGCACGACAGGCGCCGGGTAGCGGTCTATCTCGACGCCGTACATGCCGGCGTCGAGCACCAGCTCACTGGATGCCGCCGGGCAGATGCTGATGCGCTCCAGCTCGCCCATGATCGTCTTGAGGTCGGCCAGCGGCAGCGCCGCCTCACTCTCCTGCTGCCCCAGTGCTCCCGATGGCGTTACCTCAAGGTCGAGCGTGCGCCGCACCAGGTGGCTGCGCCCTGCCGTGATGACTGACCACGTGTAGGGCGAGGAGAGCTGCGAGCTGTGCCACAGCCGCAGTACGGGCGGCTGGTCATGGTCGGCGTCGGGGAGGTGCATGGGCGGCATCGTAAGGGTGGCCGGGGGCGCGGCGCCTGAGCCGGGCGGTGCCGGTGGGGCATGGATTCGCTGTTGAACCTAGTCCGCATCGCGCGGCGATAGGGCGCTGCGCGCTCGTGTCGCCGGGCGATGGGGACTTGCTGAAGCGGCTGTCGCGGTGTTGACCGGCGCGGGGCCGGGTGCCTGAATCTGCGCCGCGTGGTACAGGGCGCACTGTGCGCACGCCTGGCGATATTTCATAATGTGAAATTGCAGATGCGTGGCGCGCCGCCTCCGGGGATGGGCGCGCAACCCGCGCCAGCTTCGCTGACCCCCTCAGCACCGCGCCTACGCTCCGCGGGCCCGATTGGGGGCAATAGCCAGGGCTGTGCGCAGCCAGGGGGCTGAGTTGGCCATTGAGGGTAGGCTCGGTCTACATCGTCTACGCCCCCGCCACGCGGATCGCTAGCATCCATGCGGGTTCTGGCGATGTAGACGATGTAGACGAATTCCTTGTGGGTCGGCTGGGCATGCGCCGGGGGCTGAGGTGGCGGGGCCGGTGAGGGCAGGGGCCGCGCATCTCTTCTTCTTTTCTCACTGACTTCAGAAGATCGTCTACATCGTCTACATCGTCACAACCCGCGCCAGCGCTCGCGAATCTCGTGGCGATCACGTAGACGGGGTAGACGGGCGCGCAGTTCATACCTGCGCCCACACGTAGTGATCCAGCCCGAATGTTTTCGCGGCCATCTCGCGCGCCCTGGTGATGCCCGGCAGGGTCCACGCCCGGCCAGGTGAGGGAGCCCCGCACCGCGCCGGCTTGGCCGGGCCACACTCAAATACCTCTTGCAGGCGCTTGCCAATGGCGCGGGAGTCCGGCCGCACACCACGCACCGCAGCTTGCCGGCAGTAGCGGTCGAAGGCTGCCGACGCCGCGGTACACCCAAGGCGCTGAGGCTCCTCTGTCCAGCCCCCGTCGGTGTCATCCTCATCGGGGAAGACTCCGAACCCGCCTGCCTGGGGCAGCGGCGCGGCGGTGTCCAACAGCTCCAGAATCCAGCGGTCGAGCGCCGGCATGGCCTCGATCTTCTGGCGGTCAAGTGCCGCGGTCTTAGGGGCCGAACGCACGTTGAATCCGGTTAGGTCGCGCTGCAGCAGGTGGTGCAGGAAGATCGCTGCGCCGTTGCCGTCTATCCAGGCTTTGAGTGCGCCGAAATAGGCGTGGTCCTGCGCGCGGGCGGCCGACACGTCCACCACGAAGAATCGGCGTTCATCGGCCCCGGCGGGCACAACCCATTCACCGTTGGCGGCGATGACGATAGCCAGCCTGTTGATGGCCGTGGTCACGTCCACCCCCTTGCGCTCGATGGCGATGGTGGGCTCGGTGACCAGCCCCTTGAGCACGCCTTCGCCGGCCTTGTCGCCTGCCCAGTAGCCCTCGTCAACGAACAAGAACCGGGTCGCCCGCAAGTGGGCGTTGAAATTCCCCGTCAAGTGCTTGGTCTGCGTGATGTGCAGTCCATGGGGCCCCCACAAGGTCAGAATGAGGTTGCACAGCGATCCCTTGCCGGTGCCTCGATTGCCCCTCAAGACCACAGCCACTTCAGGCCTGGTGCCCGGCCGCTGCACGGTGAATGCGAGCCAGTTGAGCAGCCATTCCGCGTGCTCGGCTGCGCCGTGGCAAAGCATGTAGATGTGTTCGATCATCGGTCCGGCATCCCCGGCCTTGGGCTCGATGCTGAAACCGCGCCACGTGTTGTAGCACCCCGAGCGCGTGGGAGTCTCGGGGTCAAAGATGACGCCCCCTGGGTACTCGCGGCGCCGCGCACTTCGAGTCCAGACATCGACAATCGGGGCGGTCTTGATGGCGCCCTTGGGCCCCGGCACGCGGGCGGTGTAAGGGGCGTACTTCAGCGCCAGGCTGGGGGCAGGGATGGGGTCCACCGAATGCATGCCGGTCTCGGGATTCGTGCCCTCGTGCCATATGGTCATCGCCCCCGCCAGCGGCGCCACGAAGTGCGCCTGGTTGATCAGGTCTACGGCGGCCTGCTCAGTCATCGGCCCCGCGGCGCATGACGTGCCAGCGGGTCGCTCAGCTTCACCTCCCGGGGTGCCATCCCCTTCAAGCCCGCCAAAGTCATCCTCGGGGGCGGACCGCTCTGCAGCCCGCCACGTCTCGTACTCAGCAACGACCTCGGGGTGTTTCTTCTTGATGTCGGCGACCATGGCGGTGTAGCTGTGGCGCTTGGTCATGCTCACGTCTTCGCCCATGCCCTCGTCGAGGTGGCCGTAGTTGTGCAGCCGGACAAAGTCAAAGGTGTTGTTGGGCATGTTCTGCCCGGTCGGCGCGGTGTTGTGGGTGCTGATCAGTCGATGCCCATCGTCGGTGATGAAGACGCCCGCGGCGGCGTGTCCAATCCAGTCAAAGCGCCCGTCGCGCTCGCCGGACTCGGCGAATTCGCCGGGCTCCAGATCGGCCAGGTCTTCGGGCCGGTAGACACGGCAGAAGGCGCCATGCCAGCCGCCCTTGTCCCCGGGGTCTGCACCAGGCTCCCGCGCCGCGGTCTTGCGCTGCTCGCCCGCCGCGGTCATGCCCTGCTGGCGCGCGGCGGAGGCGGCCAACACTTCGGGCGTCAGCGCCAGCGGCACATCATCGCGCAGGCCTTGGTGCAGACCTGACCGCACTGGCACGGGGTCGCTCACGCCCTTGTCGAAGATGGGCCCCGCGGTGAAGTGCAACTGCACTGGTTGGTAAATCGAAACGTCAAGGCCGGGCACAGGCTTGCCCCACGCCTTCATGTCCATTGACGTGTAGGGTGTTTCCAGCCAGAACCAGAGGTGGCCCTTGAGCTTGCCGGCGCAGCAGGGGTGCCCCGCGCTGCCCGAGAGCTGCCAGTAGAACGAGCACCCGTGGAACCCGGCGGGCAGCACCAGCCTGATGTAGGCCTGTATCGCGGCCACGGGGTCGGCCACGGGGTCGATGCCGACGGGCTTGAAGTCGTCGATGTCGATCATCAACGTGTGCAGGGGCTGATCTGGGAACAGCGCCGTGACGCGCGGCACGTGGTCTGGTTTCAGCGCCCGCGTCGTCGTCAGCTTCTCCTGCTGCTGCCGTGCTCGGCGCTCGTTCGCGGCGGCCAAGATGTCCGGGAGCAGCAGCGCCGCGGCTTCGTGGCCGATGAATTTCCCGCGGATCAGCGCGCTGCAGTGGGCGCCCTCCATGCCCTTCAACAGCCCGGCCAGTTCGTGCAGACCGTTGACCGGGTAGGTGACGGGCTCGAACTGCCAGGCGTGGGCTACAGCCTCGACGGTGCCCGCTGCCGTCCATCGTTTGGCCAGCGGTACGCCCGCGCTGGTGACGATGGTGAGGGAGTCGGCGCCGCTCACTTTGCGCCCCCCGTGGGGCGGCCAGCATGCGGCTTGCCTTTCGCCTGCCCCAAAGCGTCGGCAGTTTTCGGTTCCGGAGCCCCCTTGCTGGGCGCCGCCTTCCCGCTCGCCTTGGCGCCCAACGTGCGCAGGCCCATGAGCGGCAGCATCGCCTCGAAGACACGGCCCAGGACCGCGTCGGGTGCGGCAACCACGAGGTGAGTCACCAGCCCCAGCCGCAGGATGCCGCTGAGGGCTTCGACCTTCTTGATCTTGCCGCTTGCCAGGAAGTGGGCAACCAAGGGCTCAGCGTCGTCGAAAAGCTCGACCATGCCCTGCACGAACCTGCCCATGCGTGCTTTCGGGGGGTACTCGGAAAGCAGCCACACTGCCGTGCACATCAAGGCGCGGTCGTAGCTAAACGGCACGAAGACGCCGCCAATGCCGTCCATCAGTTTGTAGAGCTGAAGCTCGGCCGCGGAGCGCCGGCTTGGACCTGAAGGCAGGGGCGTGTCGGGCGCCGTCTGCCAGGCCTCCGAGACGAATTCGACGGCCGCCTCGATGAGGGCTAGTTCCTCGGGTGAGGGGGTGCCTGGGGTGGCGCCGAGTTCCGTTGAGGTGCAAAATTCCATGTCCGTGCTCCGTAGGGTGAGGGGTTGTTCGACGGGATGCCGGGGGATGGACTTGGGCCGGCTGCAACCAGCGCCAAGTTCGGGTTCGGAAATGCAAAGGGGCCGCGATGCGGCCCCTCTGTGTTTGTGGTGTGGCGCGGGTCTAGCCATCTGCCGCGATCGCACGCAGTGCAACCAAGCGCCGGACGAGGGCGCGCACGTCGTCGTCTGCAGCGCCTGCTAGCCGTGCGCGCAACACAGCATCGACCTCGTGCTCTGGCCAGCGACTGAACTTGCGCCCGCGCCGGATCGGGGGCACTTGCAGTTCGGCTCTGACATCGGCGCGCAACTTGGTGAGCTTGTGCCCGCCACGGGCTGCCGCTTCTTTGTCCGGGAGCATGCGCAGTGGGCGCCAGACTGCGCCGTTGTCTTGTGCGGTGGGCTTGGTAGGTTTCGGCATGTGATCGTTTCTCCAATGAAAAAGCCCGCCTGACGATGAGTCTGCAGCGGGCTCTGAAAGCACCAAGCCCCTGGGGTGCAGGGGCTTGGGGGGCGGGCCAGCGACTAGACGCACTGGCGCAAAGGGGATGCTAGATGAGTTCAATAGCGGATGCAAGCGACTTCCAGAGAAATAGATAGATTGCGTCTATCAAACGCCAGCACCGCCTGTTGAAAGGCTCAGCAACTTCACGAGGGACGCGCCCTGATCATCAGGGGCGAGCGAGTTCTAGGTGGGCAGTGCTTCTCTGGCATTGCGGCAGCGTTTTGGCCAGAGCGCACAGCTCCGCGGGGTGCAACTCAGCGCGGTCACCAGACGGGCCGTCCGCAACCCCAGGGCGGTGTTGCATTGCAGGTACTGGGTCAGGGCTGCAGGCCAGGGCGTGGCTGATGCCTGATCCCTACCCCGCCAGCGCAGCCAGGGCCGCGGCCGTGCGGTCGGGCACCAGATGGCCGTAGTGGGCGTTGATCTGCTGGACACTTGTTCCCGCCATGCGCGCTACTGTCATCACGTCAAGGCCGGAAGTCAGTAGGTCGGTGATGACGCTATGCCGGAATGAATACGCCACCGTCTGAGGCGGCAGCCCTGCAGCCTCAGCAGCGAGCTTTATCGGCCTGCTCCAAGTCCGTCGGGTCCACATTGACCCATCGGCACGCGCGAGGAGCACGGCCGCTGGTAGTTTGCTATTCGACTGGGAGGTGAAGAATTCCTCGACAGCCCCAGTCAGCTTCAACTTGCGCCCGGCGCCCGCCTTGTCCTTTCGGACGGTCAGCACGCCTATCCGTTTGTCATAGTCGGCGGCGGTAAGCACAGCCGCGGCCCCTGGCCGTAGGGGTAGGAGGTGAATCGCGCGCAGCAGCGGGAAAAGTTCCGGCCGGGCGGCGGTCATCAACGCCTCACGTTGCCCCTTGTCCAAATAGAGGTCGCGTTGGCGGGCCGCGCCAGGCTCTGCGCGCAACTCGTCGCGCCAGGCCGCGTCAGTGGTCACAGCACCGCCACGCCGGGCGAAGTTGAGCGCAGCGCGTACTCGAGCCACATCGCGGTTCAGTGTGGCAGTAGACCGCGCGCGCGTGCGCTGTGCTCCCGCTTGCGCCCGGCCATTGATGCACACGGGTGTCGCAGCAAGTTCGCTGTGCCAGGCTCTCATGTGACGCTGGGTTAGTTTGGTCAGGTCAATGTTGGCTATGCGGGAGCCGTGCACCAGGCGAACGAACCGCGACTCAGTGAGCGCGGCGGCTTCGGCGCGCCCTTTTGTGCGAAGGTGCTTCACGTAATCGTCGCAGGCGTCACGCACCGTGCACACGCCCGTGCGCCCGCCTTGGGCCAGGTGTTCGGCGTACTTTTCGGCAGCGATCTTGGCGGCGTCGAAACGCTGGCTTGGCGTCAGGTGGTCGAAGGCGCCGAGCTTGTGCTGCGGTTGATCGCGCGTGGCGGGGTCATACGTCCGCACCAGCCAAGTACCGGGTGAGTCCGCGGTCATCTTGCGAAACCCAAGATGGACCCCGGTACTCAGCCTGTGCCAATACGGGGAGCGCCGGAGCTTGAGCTTGTTGCGCGCATCAACGGTGTCGATTCGGTCGGCCATGCAGCCCTCCTCAGCGGTAGGTGTCCTACAGGTATCCTACATGCATGCGATGACATGCGCATCAATGCGGAGCCATCCGCCTAGGTAACTGTGCCTTCCTGATACCTGCAAAACCCTTCTTGTAACCGTCGATGTGCCACTCGTAGGGCAGTTCCATGGGGGGGCGATGCTAAGGCAAGGCTGAACAAGTCCCTCGCGGCCGGCGCATCCGCGAATCGGGCGGTTCGCGGCGCTGCAAATGTTCGCGATACCAGCGGGTATCGCTGCGCTTTGCGCCTTGCGGCCCATCCCGACTCGCGGCGCGCCGACTCGCGGGGAGTCTTCAGCCTTGCCCTGACCGGCCGGGATAATGACCCCATGCATCTGCTGATCCCCTTTGCCGCGCCGCTGTCCGAAGCCGGCCGCGCTGCCGCCCGCTCGCTGCGGCTGCCGCGCCTGCAGGCGCTGCTCGGCCGGCTGGTGGCCGGCGCCCGCGACGAGGGTCAGGAGCTGAGCCTGAGCCCGCCGCACGAGCGCGCGCTGGCTGCGGCGCTGGGCTGGCAGGGCGCGGCCGGCTGCCTGCCCTGGGCGGCGCGCCTGGCGCAGGCCGACGGCATTGCCACTGGCGATCTCGCCTGGGGCCTGCTGACGCCGGCCCACTGGCATGTGGGCACCGACCAGGTGAGCCTCGCCGACCCGGACGAACTGGCGCTGGACGACGCCGGCTCGCGCGAGCTCTTCGAGGCGGTCCAAGGCCTCTTCACCAGCGAGGGCTACGGGCTGCAGTACGGCGCGCCGCTGCGCTGGTATGCCGCCCACGAGAGCCTGGCGGCCTTGCCCTGCGCGTCGCTGGACCGCGTCATCGGCCGCAATGTCGATGCCTGGCTCGGCAGCGACCCGGCCGCCCGCCGCATCCGCCGCCTGCAAAGCGAGGTGCAGATGGTGCTCTACACCCATGCCGCCAATGACCGTCGCCAGGCGCGCGGTCTGCTGCCAGTCAACTCCTTCTGGCTCAGCGGCTGCGGCTTGGGCCAGGCCGATGCGCCAGCATCAGCTCTTCCGCCGCAGGTCGACGCCCGCTTGCGCCGCCATGCGCTGGGCGAGGACTGGGCGGCCTGGGTCAAGGCCTGGGAGACGCTGGACGAAGGCCCCATCGCCGCAGCGCTGGCGGCGGCCGAGGGTGGCGCGGCGGTGCGGCTCACGCTGTGTGGCGAGCGCAGCGCCGCCACTTTCGAGTCCGCGAAGCAAGGCCTGCTGCAGCGCCTGCGCGCCGCCTTCATCCGCCCGGCGCTGCCGGCCCTGCTGGAGGCGCTGTGAACATCGTCCCGCGTGAAGTGCCGCCGCGCGTGAGCTTTGCGCTCGAGCAGGCCGGCGTACACCCGCTGCTGGCCCGCCTGCTGGCAGCGCGCGGCGTGCGGGCCGCCGACGAACTGGACGACAGCCTGGCGCTCTTGCTGCCGCCCGAGACCCTGAAGGGCAGCGCCGAGGCCGGCGTGCTGCTGGCCGAGGCCATCGCCCAGGGCTGGCGCATCTGCATCGTGGCCGACTACGACTGCGACGGCGCCACCGCCTGCGCCGTGGCGCTGCGCGGCCTGGCCTTGCTGGGTGCGGGGCAAGAGACGCTGCACTATGTGGTGCCCGACCGTGCGGTACACGGCTACGGCCTCACGCCGGCCATCGTGGAGCTGGCGCGCGCCCACCGGCCGGCGCTGCTGGTGACGGTGGACAACGGCATCGCCAGCCATGCCGGCGTGGCCGCGGCGCGTGCGGCCGGCATGCGGGTGCTGGTTACCGACCACCACCTGCCGGCGGTGATCGACGGCGTGGTCTCGCTGCCCGAGGCCGATGTCATCGTCAACCCCAACCAGCCCGGCTGCGGCTTTGCCAGCAAGGCGCTGGCCGGCGTCGGCGTGATGTTCTACGTGCTGCTGGCCACGCGTGCCGAGCTGCGGCGGTGCGGCGCCTTCGAGGCCGCGGCCCAGCCCCGACTGGACAGCCTGCTCGACCTGGTGGCACTGGGCACGGTGGCCGATGTCGTCAAGCTCGACGCCAACAACCGCCGCCTCGTCGCCCAGGGCCTGAAGCGGGTGCGCGGCGGGCGCATGGCGCCGGGGCTGGCGGCGCTGTTCAAGGCGGCCGGGCGCGACCCGGCGCGGGCCGCCGGCTTCGACTTCGGCTTCGCCCTCGGGCCGCGCATCAATGCCGCCGGCCGCCTGGCCGACATGACGCTGGGCATCGAGTGCCTGCGCACCGACGACGCCGGCCGCGCCACCACGCTGGCGGCCCAGCTCGACGCCATCAACCGCGAGCGGCGCGAGGTCGAATCGGGCATGCGCGAGCGCGCCGAGGCCGCCATCGAGGCGCTGATGCCCACGGCCGAACAGGCGCCGCCGGCGCTGGCGCTTTTCGACGAGAGCTTCCACGAGGGCGTGGTGGGCATCGTCGCCGGGCGCGTGAAGGACAGGCTGCACCGCCCCATCTTCGTCTTCGCCCGCGGCGCTGATGGCCGCCTCAAGGGCTCGGGCCGCTCCATCGCCGGCTTCCATCTGCGTGACGCGCTCGACCTGATGGCCAAGCGCCATCCGGGCCTGATGCTGCGCTTCGGCGGCCATGCGATGGCGGCCGGCTGCACGCTGGGCAGCGCGGATGAAGGCAGCGGCGTCGAGCTGTTCGACCAGGCCTTGCGCCAGGTGGCCGGCGAGTGGCTGGACGCCGCCACGCTGACGCGCACGCTGCGCAGCGACGGGCCGCTGGCGCTGGAGTGGTTCAACGCCGAGACCGTGGCCCTGCTCGAGGCCCAGGTCTGGGGCCAGGGCTTCGAAGCACCGCTGTTCTGCGACGAAGTGCAGGTGCTGCAGCAGCGCCTGGTGGGCGAGAAGCACCTCAAGCTGCGCCTGCGCCATGCCGGCCAGGAGCGCGACGCGATCTGGTTCGGCCATGCCGAGCCCTTGCCGGCCAGCGCCCGCCTGGCGTTTCGCGTCGGCCTGGACGAGTGGAACGGCCGCCAGCGCGTGCAGATGATGATCGAGGCGGCGGCCTGACGAGGCCCGGACCCGGCCCGGAACCTAGACCACGCGCCCGAACCACCAGATCGAGAGCGAGGCCGCCAGCAGCACCAGCAGGGCGCCCAGGGCCGCGAACAGGGCGCTGATCTCGGTTTCCTTGCGCTCGACCACCATGCGCGAGCTCAGGCCCTCATAGACCTTCTTCAGGTCGTCGGCGGTGCCGGCGTAGAAGTATTCGCCGTGGGTCAGGATGGAGACGTTCTTCAGTGTCTCCTCGTCCAGCCGCACACGCATGCTCCAGCCCTCGAAGCCGATGATCTCGCCTTCCTTCGTGCCTATGCCTACGGTGTAGACGCGGATGCCGCGCTCGGCCGCCATCTTGGCGGCCTCCAGCGGATCGGGCCCGACGGTGCGCTGGCCGTCGGTGAGCATGATGATGGCGGCCGAGCTGTAGGAGCCCGGCTCCACCGGCTTGAAAGGCTTGGCGTCCTTCTTCTCGTTGATGGGCTTGCCGGGAAAGTTCTTCTGCCCGGTGACGTGCTGGATCTCGATGCCGGCTTCGGGGAAGAGCGTGGCCAGGCTGAGGATGATGCCGCTGCCGGTGGCGGTGCCTCGCTGCAACTGAAAGCGGTCGATGGCGGCGATCACGTCTTCGCGGCTGACGGTGGGCGCCTGCACCACGGCCGCGGTGCCGGCGAAGGAGACCACGCCCACGCGCACCTCGCGCGGCAGGTTGTTGACGAAGGTCTTGGCCGCCTCCTGGCTGGCTACCAGGCGGTTGGGCTTGACGTCCTCGGCGCGCATGCTGCCCGAGACATCCATGGCCAGCATGATGGTGCGCTCGGCCAGCGGCAGCGTCAGTGTGGCCGCCGGCCGCGCCACCGCCAGCAGCAGCGCCGCAAAGGCCAGCAGCAGCAGCAGCGGCGGCACATGGCGACGCCAGCCCGGGCCGCGCCCCAGGGCCTGGCGCGCCACCGCCACGCTGGCCAGCCGCACCGTGGCCTTGCGCCGCCGCGCCAGCAGCCACAGGTAGAGCGCCACCAGCAGCGGCAGCAGCGCCATCAGCCCCAGCAGGCTGGGCCAGTAGAACTTGATCATGGCGCGCTCTCCGCCGCCATCTCTGCCAGCGGCTGCGCGCGCTTCAGCGCCGCCGGCATCAGGCGCGCGGCCGGCAGGCGTGCGCGCTGGCGGCGCAGGTCGGCAAAGCGCAGCAACGACTCGAGCAAGTCGTCATCGGTGGCCAGTTCCAGCACGTCGGCGCCGGATTGCGCCAGCGCATCGAGCAGCGCTGCTTCCTGCTGCTGCGCAATGGCGGCATAGCGGGCGCGAAAGCCGGGGTCGTCGGCATCGACGAGCAACTGCTCGCCGGTCTCGGCGTCTTCCAGCGTCAGGAGGCCGAGGCCGGCCTCGGCGGGCAGGGCCATCTCCAGCGGATCCCACAGCCGCACCGCGACGACATCGTGTCGGCGTGCCAGCCGGCCCAGGGCCTGCGCCCAGCCCGGCTGGCTGATGAAGTCGGACAGCACGAAGACCAGCGAGCGCCGCCGCATCACGCCGTCGGCCGCGCGCAGCAGGTCGGCGAGCGCCGTGCCTCCAACCGTCGACCCGATGCCGTTGCCTGCGGGTGTGCGCGGCCGTGGCCGGCGCATGCGCTGCAGCAGTTCCAGCACATGCAGGCGCGAGTTGAGCGGCGGCAGCACGGTGTCGACCTCGTTGCCGTACATCAGCGCGCCGACGCGGTTGCCATGGCGCGTGATCACGCGTGCCAGCGTGGCGACGAAGCCGGCCGAGACGGCGAGCTTGGTGACGTCGGCTGAACCGAAATCGACGCTGCCCGAAAGATCGAGCAGGAACCAGGCGGTGAGGTCGCGGTCTTCGGTGAACTGGCGCACATAGGGCTGCTGCAGCCGCGCCGTGACGTTCCAGTCGATGTGGCGCACATCGTCGTGGTGCTGGTATTCGCGCAGATCGGCCAGGTCAACGCCGGCGCCGCGCCACAGCGTGCGGTAGTCGCCTTGCAGCAGGCCGTCGAGGCGGCGTATCACCGCCCATTCCAGGCGCCGCAGCAGGGCGTCGGGCGTGGCGGCGGCTGCGGCGGCCTCAGGCATGGGCACCGGGCCGGTCGGCGGCGGCGTGGGCCAGCGGCTTGTCGGGCGCTGGCACGGTGGCCAGGATGCGCTGCACCAGGGCGTCGGCGTCGACGTTCCCGGCCAGGGCCTCGTAGCTGAGCACGATGCGGTGGCGCAGCACGTCGGGCACGAGGTCGGTCATGTCCTCGGGCAGGGCATAGCGGCGGCCGCGCAGCAGCGCCAGGGCCTTGGCGCCCTCGATCATCGCAATGGTGGCGCGGGGGCTGGCGCCGTAGGTGATGTACTTCTGCAAGTCCTTCAGGCCGTGGGCCTGGGGCCGCCGGCTGGCGCCGACCAGGCGCACGGCGTACTGCATCAGGGCCGGGTCGCAATAGACGGCGCGGCATTCGCGCTGCAGCGCCGCAAGCTGGAAGGTGTCGGCCACGGCATTCACCTCGGCCGGCTCGCCGGTGACGCGCTGCACGATGACGAACTCTTCTTCCTCGCTGGGGTAGTCGACCAGCACCTTCATCATGAAGCGGTCGACCTGGGCCTCGGGCAGCGGGTAGGTGCCCTCGGTCTCGATCGGGTTCTGCGTCGCCATCACGACGAAGGGGTCGGGCACCTTGTGGCTCTCGCCGGCGATGGTGACCTGGCGCTCCTGCATCACCTCGAGCAGTGCGCTCTGCACCTTGGCCGGCGCGCGGTTGATCTCGTCGGCCAGCAGCAGGTTGGCGAACACCGGGCCCAGGTTGGTGCCGAACTCGCCGGTCTTCTGGTTGTAGATGCGCGTGCCTATCAGGTCAGACGGCACCAGGTCGGGCGTGAACTGGATGCGCTTGAAGCTGCCGCGCATGGTGCGCGCCAGGGTCTTGACGGTGAGCGTCTTGGCCAGGCCCGGCACGCCCTCGACCAGCAGATGGCCCTGGGCCAGCAGGGCCACCAGCACGCGCTCAAGAAAGCGGTCTTGCCCGACGACGACGCGCTTGACCTCGTAGAGCAGGCGTTCCATCAGGGTGGCGGTGTCGGCGGCGTCGTTCATCGTGGGGTGGGGGTGGCGTTCAGAACGGCGGCATGCCGGCCGCGGCGGCGGCGTTCTCTATCGGCACGGCAAAGCCGATGCCGATGAAGGTGCGCTGCTCCGAGGGGTTGAGGATGGCGGTGACAATGCCGACGACATGGCCGTCCATGGTCACCAGCGGGCCGCCGGAATTGCCGGGGTTGGCGGCGGCGTCGAACTGGATCAGGTTGGTCAGCGTCTTCTCGCCGTCGGGCGCGCGGAACTCGCGCTTCAGGCCCGAGACCACGCCGTAGCTCACCGACGGGCCGATGCCGAAGGGGTGGCCGACGGCGATGACGTGGTCGCCCGGTCGCAGGTCGGCCGTGGAGCGCATGGTGGCGGCCTCGAGGTCGTCGGGCAGGCTCTCGGCCTTGAGCACGGCGAGGTCGTGCTCGGGTTGGGCGCCGATCAGCGTGGCCGCGCTCTCGTGGCCGTCGGCGAAGCGCAGCTTGATCTTCTTGGCGCCCCACACCACATGCAGGTTGGTCAGGATGGTGCCGTTGTCGATGATCACCACGCCCGTGCCCAGGCCGCGCTCCAGCGCGCGCTTGTCGTCAGGCTTGTCCTCGCCGCTGTCGTTCTCGTCGAGCATCGAGACCACGCGCACCACCGAGGGCAGGATGGCCTCGTAGGCCTTGGCCGCGGCGCTGGGCTGGGGCTCTTTCTCGAGCGATTGGCGCACGGCGGCGTCAATGTCGTCCTGGGTGATGGCGCGCGGGCCGGGCCGCAGCTGCAGCGCCAGCAGCAGCGAGGCCAGCGCGAACAAGGCGCCGGCCAGGGCCCACAGCGGCGCCGGCCAGGTACGGGCCAAGCGCCGCAGGCGGCCGTGGGCGCTTGGCGCTGGGGGCGCGCCGGCCTGCGCTGCGGCCGGGGACATCGCAGTGGCATCGGCAGCCGGCGGCAACGCCACCCCGGCCGCGGCGGCGCGGCGTGGCGAAGGGCTGTAGAGCGGAGCCTTCTTCATGGGCGGGGCACGGTATCACGTTGCGCCCGCGGTTGCAGCGCGGGCGTGCCGCGGGCGGGCTGCGCCATCATCGCGCCATGTGGATCGACACGCACTGCCACCTCGACGCGCCGGAGTTCGATGCCGACCGCGACGCCGTGG
Source organism: Rubrivivax sp. A210 (assembly GCF_904426505.1). GTDB lineage: Bacteria > Pseudomonadota > Gammaproteobacteria > Burkholderiales > Burkholderiaceae_C > Rubrivivax. The sequence continues at coordinate 149,643 of NZ_CAJGBN010000067.1, read as the reverse complement.
TGGCGCGCAGCCGCGCCGCCGGCGTCGCGCGCTGGGTGCTGCCGGCCGTGGCGGCGGCGCATTTCGAGGCCGTGCGCGCGCTCGCCCACGCCCACGGCGGCGCCTACGCGCTGGGCATCCACCCGCTCTATGTGGACCGGGCCGACGACGCCGACCTCGACCGCCTGCGAGAGGCCTTGCAGCGCTGGCGCGACGACCCGCGCCTGGTGGCCGTGGGCGAGATCGGCCTCGACCATTTCGTGCCCGAGGCGGTGGCCGGCCGCGAGCGCCAGGCGCTTTTCTATGCCGCCCAGCTCAAGCTGGCGCGCGCCGCTGGCCTCCCGGTGATCCTGCATGTGCGGCGCTCGGCCGACGCGCTGCTGGCTCAGTTGCGCCGCATACCTGTCGTCGGCGGCATCGCCCACGCTTTCAACGGCAGCCCGGCGCAGGCGGCGCATTTCCTGGCCCTGGGCCTGCGCCTGGGCTTTGGCGGCGCCATGACCTTCGAACGTGCGCTGCGCATCCGCGAACTCGCCGCCACCCTGCCCGAGACGGCTCTGGTGCTGGAGACCGACGCGCCCGACATCCCGCCGCACTGGCTTTACCGCAGCGCCGCCGAACGAGCCGCCGGCGCGGTGAGCCGCAATGAGCCGGCCGAGCTGCCGCGCATTGCCGAGACCCTGGCCGGCCTGCGCGGCTGGAGCCTGACCCAGGCCGCGGCGCAGACCACCGCCAACGCCCATGCGGCGCTGCCGCGGCTGGCGGCGCTGGAGTCGTTGGCCTCACCGGAGCAGCCGTCTTGAATGCACCGAGCCCGCGCCTGCAAGGCCTGGCGCCGGTGATCGCGGCCGACGCCCGGCTGCTGATCCTGGGCAGCTTTCCCGGCGCCGCCTCGCTGGCGGCGCAGCAGTATTACGGCCATGCGCGCAACCAGTTCTGGCCGCTGCTGGGTGCCATCTGGGAAATTGACCTGATGGCGTTGCCCTATGCCGGGCGGCTGGCTGAACTGCAGCGGCGCGGCCTCGGGCTGTGGGACATCTATGCCAGCTGCCGGCGCCAGGGCAGCCTGGACCAGGCCATCGAAGAGCCGGTGTTCAACGACCTCGCCTCGCTGCGGCGCCTCGCGCCGCAGCTGGTCCTGGTGGTACACAACGGCGGCGAATCGGCGCGTGCGATGCGCCAGACCGCGGCCCTGGGCCTGCCGGTGCTGCGCCTGCCGTCCAGCAGCCCGGCCAACGCCAGCTGGTCCTTCGAGCGCAAGCTGGCGGCCTGGACCGAGGCCTTGGCGCGCGCCGGTGTGCGATGCTGAGAGAGTTGAACAAGCGACAGCCAAGGAGAGCGCGAGTGGCGTACACCTACGATCAGGTCGACGACCTGCAGAACACCGCCAAGGTGGGTTCCAAGCAATGCGTGGCGCTGGTGCAAACCTACGCCAAGGCGCCGGTCACCTCGGCCTGGAAGGCCGGCAAGGCCGTACTGGGCGAGACCACGCTGAAGAAGGGCACGGCCATCGCCACCTTCGTCGACGGCAAGTACGCCAGCAATGCCACCGGCAACCACGCGGCACTCTATCTGTCGCAGGATCTGGCCGGCATCTGGATCATGGACCAGTGGGCCAGCGATGCCAGCAAGCCCAAGGTCTCCAAGCGCTATCTGCGCCGCAAGGGCCGCCTGGCCACGGGAGGCTTCGTCGATCCATCGAACAATGCCGAGGCCTACGCGGTGATCGAATGAAGAGCCGGCCCATGAGATCGCACCGGCATCGCGCCACGCTGGCCTGGCTCCTCATCTGCGCCGGCGCACCGGCCCTGGCTTCGGCCCAGGTCCCGGCACCGGCGGCCCTGGACTGTCCTCCCGCCGTGCGCCTGGAGGGTGGCCGCGTGGTCGCCGCTGCCGGGCAGGTTGATCTGGCCGGCTGGCAGGGCCGCATCGAGGCCGGGTCAGTGCGCCTGAGCGGCGTGAATGTCTTCGAGGGCCCGCCAGCCGACGGAGCCGTGCTCAAGCCGACCACCGGCAGCGGTGGCGGCAGGGTTTCGGTGTGGCGCTTCGGCGGCCCCGATGCCGGCGGGCGCTTTCTCAGTTGCGACTACGCCGAAGGCCTGCTGCGCCTGCACGCGCCGGTGCCCCCGGGCGCTACCTCGTGCACCGCGACGCTGCAACGCCAGCGCCCGCAGGGCACGCTCAGCGCGGGCTTCGTCTGCCGATGAGTACCGGCACGCGGCGCATCGCGCAGGACCTGCCGCCGGTCACGCTGTCCGAGGAGGACGGCGTGCGCTACCTGCACCTGGGCACGATGTGGATCCAGGGCGGCATGCGCATCAGGAAGCCCCAGGTGGTGGAGATCGACTACGTGCAGCGCATGCTGGCCGCGCTGTTGTGGCTGCCGGCGGCGACGCTGGGCGAGGGCCAGGCGGTGCAGCTGGGCCTGGGCGCAGGCGCGCTGACGCGCTTTGCCGCAGTGCAGCTGGGCATGGCGACCACGGTGGTCGAGATCAACCCCGATGTGGTGGCCGCCAACCAGCACTGGTTTCATCTGCCGCAGGCGGCGGAGGTGGTGCTGGGCGACGCCGCCGACTGGATGGCCCAGGCCGCGCCGTCCAGCGTGCGGCTGCTGCATGTGGACCTTTACGACCATGAGGCTGCCGCGCCGGTGCTCGACAGCGAAGACTTCTACGCCGCGTGCCGCCGCCTGCTCGAGCCTGGCGGCGTCTTCGCCGTCAATCTCTTCGGCCGCCATTCCAGCTTCGAAGCCAGCCTGGCGCGCATTGCCGCCGCCTTCGGCAGCGACCAGGTCTGGAGCCTGCGTCCGACGCGCGAAGGCAATACCGTGGTCGTGGCCGGGCGTGGCGTGGTGGTGCCGGATCGCGAGGAACTGACGGCGCGGGCGGCTACCATCGAAGCGCGCTGGGGGCCCCTCGGGCTGCCGGCGCGCAAGTGGCTGCGCATGGTGCGGCCCTACACCCCACCTCAGGACGAGGCCCCATGACCCGCTCCGTCACCGCCACCCTGACCCCTGACTCGCCACCCGTTCCGCGCGGCAAGCTCGAGTGGCCGCTGCTGCTGGACTGGCTGTGCGCGGACGGCCTCGTCAGCGCCGAAGATGGCGAGCAGGTGCGGGCGCGCTTCCGCGCCGGCAGTTCCAGCATGCACGCGCTGGTGCGCCTGGGTGGCGCCGGCCTCGAGCGCCAGGGCAGTGGCCAGCCGCTGGACCTGGAGGCGCTCACCGAGTGGCTGGCTTCGCGCTGCCAGCTGCCCTATCTGCGCATCGACCCGCTGCGCGTGGATGTCGGCCGCGTCGCCGAGGTGATGAGCGTGCAGTACGCCCAAAGCCGCCACGCGCTGCCGGTGTCGGTGTCGGCCACCGAGGTGGTGATTGCCACCGCCGAGCCGTATGACACCGCCTGGCTGCCCGAGATCGAGGCGCACACGCGGCGCCATGTGCGCCTGGTGGTGGCCAATCCCGAAGACCTGCGCCGCTACACGACCGAGTTCTACACGCTGGCGCGCAATGTGCGTGCGGCGCAGAAGACCGGCGAGGTGGCCTCCACCGCCAGCTTCGAGCAACTGGTGGAACTGGGCAAGAGCAACAAGACGCTCGATGCCAACGACCAGGGCGTGGTGCAGGTGGTCGACTGGCTGTGGCAGTACGCCTTCGACCAACGCGCCAGCGACATCCACCTCGAGCCGAGGCGCGACATGGGCGCCATACGCTTTCGCATCGATGGCGTGCTGCACACCGTCTACCAGGTGCCGCTCACGGTGATGGGCGCGATGACGGCGCGCATCAAGCTGCTCGGCCGCATGGACGTGGTCGAACGCCGCCGCCCGCTGGACGGCCGCATCAAGACGCGCCGCCCCGATGTCGACGGCAAGCCCGGCGGCGAGGTCGAGATGCGGCTGTCGACCCTGCCCACGGCCTTCGGCGAGAAGATGGTGATGCGCATCTTCGATCCCGAGGCGGCCGTCAAGGGCCTGGCGGCGCTGGGCTTCGGCCCGGTGGAAAGCCGTGCCTGGCAGCAACTGATCGCAAGGCCGCACGGCATCATCCTCGTCACCGGCCCCACCGGCAGTGGCAAGACGACCACGCTTTACGGCACGCTCAAGACCCTGGCCACTGAAGAGGTGAACGTCTGCACCATCGAAGACCCGATCGAGATGATCGAGCCCTCCTTCAACCAGACCCAAGTGCAGCCGGCGCTGGAGATGGGCTTCGCCGAGGGCTTGCGCGCGCTGATGCGCCAGGACCCGGACATCATCATGGTGGGCGAGATCCGCGACCTCGCCACTGCCGAGATGGCGATCCAGGCCGCGCTCACCGGCCATCTGGTCTTCAGCACCCTGCACACCAACGATGCCGTCGGCGCCATCACCCGCCTGTCCGACCTGGGCGTGCCGCGCTACCTGATTGCGGCCACCGTGATCGGCGTGCTGGCGCAGCGCCTGGCGCGCACGCTGTGCCCGGCCTGCAAGCTGCGCGACGAGGGCACGACGCGCGAGATGCTGGACGATGTCGCGCGCCCCTGGCGGCTGTCGGGTGGCGTGCGGCCCTACCGTGCGGTGGGTTGCCTCGAATGCCGCCACACCGGCTACCGCGGCCGCGCCGGCCTGTATGAGCTGCTCACCATGAGCGAGGCCTCGCGCGCCGCCATCCACCCCGAGATCGACGCCTCGGCCCTGCGCCGCCAGGCCGTGCGCGACGGCATGCGCCCGCTGCGTCTGGCCGGCGCGATGAAGGTGGCCGAAGGCCTGACGACGCTGGAAGAGGTGCTCAGGACCACGCCCAGTCTGGACGTGCAGCGCTGAGCCGCCCCCTGGGGTGCGCCGAGTGGAGCGGAGGGCGGGGCGGCGGCCCCGGGCTTTCCGCTTCCTTACGTGGAAACCACAGCGGGGGGGCGGTGGGCCGTCCCTAGAATCGTTTGCAGACCATAGCCTCGAGGAGACAAGACTTGAAGATCAAGAGCCAGAAAGACTTCTGGTCCGGCATGATGTTCCTCGTCATCGGCGTCGCGTTCGCCTGGGGATCGCTGGGCTACAGCATGGGTGCCTCGGCACGCCCGGGGCCGGGCTACTTTCCCTTCGGCCTGGGCGTGCTGATGGCCTTGCTGGGCGGGATGATCCTGTTCAAGGCGCTGACCTTCGAGGTCGAGGGGGGTGATCGCATCGGTCCCTGGGCCTGGAAGCCGCTGATCATGATCACCGCCACGGTGGCCATCTTCGGCTGGACGCTGCCGCACATCGGCATGGTCGCCGCGCTGCCCATCCTGGTCTTCGTCGCGGCCCTGGCCGGCGACGAGTTCCACTGGAAAGACGCGCTGATCAGCTCCATCGTGCTGACCATCGGCAGCTGGCTCATCTTCATCAAGGGCCTGTCGCTGACGATTCCGCTGTGGCCCAAGTTCATCACCGGCTGAGGACTGCGCCATGCAAGATCTCCTGAACAATCTCGCGCTCGGCTTCGGCGTTGCGTTCACCTTCACCAACCTGGCCTATGCCTTTGGCGGTGCGCTGCTGGGCACCCTGATCGGCGTGCTGCCGGGCCTGGGCCCGGTGGCCACCATCGCGATGCTGCTGCCCAGCATCTACGCGCTCGATGCCACGCCGGCGCTCATCATGCTGGCCGGCATCTATTACGGCGCGCAGTACGGCGGCAGCACCACCGCCATCCTGATCAACGTGCCCGGTGAATCCAGCTCGGTGGTGACCGCCATCGACGGCTACCAGATGGCGCGCCGGGGCCGCGCCGGGGCCGCGCTGGCCGCGGCCGGCCTGGGTTCCTTCTTCGCCGGCTGCGCCGGCACCATCGTCATTGCCGCCTTCGCGCCGCCGCTGACGGAGCTGGCCTTCAAGTTCGGCCCCGCCGAGTACTTCGCGCTGATGGTTCTGGGCCTCATCGGCGCCGTCGTGCTGGCCTCGGGTTCGCTGCTCAAGGCCATCGCGATGATCGTGCTGGGCCTGCTGCTGGGCCAGATCAACACCGACGTCATCTCCGGCGTGCCGCGCTTCAGTTTCGACATTCCGCAGCTCACCGACGGCATTGGCTTCGTCGCCATCGCGATGGGCGTGTTCGGATTCGGCGAGATCATCTCCAACCTCGGCCGCCCGGCCGAGCACCGCGAGGTCTTCACCAAGGACGTGAAGGGCCTGTGGCCCACCAAGCAGGACTTCCTCAACGCCTGGCCGGCGGTGCTGCGCGGCACCTCGCTGGGTTCCATCCTCGGCGTGCTGCCGGGCGGCGGCGCCCTGCTGGCCTCGTTCGCGGCCTACACGGTCGAGAAGAAGATGCGCATGAAGCCGGGCGAGGTGCCCTTCGGCCAGGGCAACATCCGCGGCGTGGCCGGCCCCGAGAGCGCCAACAACGCCGGTGCCCAGACATCCTTCATCCCCATGCTGACGCTGGGCATCCCGCCCAATGCGGTGATGGCGCTGATGGTGGGCGCGATGACGATCAAGGGCATACAGCCCGGCCCCCAGGTGATGACGAGCAACCCGCAACTGTTCTGGGGCCTGATCGCCAGCATGTGGGTGGGCAATGCGATGCTGGTGATCCTGAACCTGCCGCTCATCGGCATCTGGATCAAGCTGCTCACCGTGCCCTACCGCTTCCTCTTCCCGGCCATCATGGTGTTCTGCGGCATCGGCCTGTACACGCTCAACAACAGCCCCTTCGACGTCTACATGGGCGCCGGCTTCGCCGTCGTCGGCTACGTCTTCTACAAGCTGGGCTGCGAGCCGGCGCCGCTGCTGCTGGGCTTCATCCTGGGGCCGATGATGGAAGAGAACCTGCGCCGCGCGCTGCTGCTCTCGCGCGGCGACTGGAGCACCTTCATGACGCGGCCCCTGTCGGCGGGGCTGCTGGTGGCGGCGCTGCTGATGGTGGTCGTCGTGATGCTGCCGGCCATCCGCAACAAGCGCGAGGCCGCGTTCCAGGATGCCGACTAGCGCCTCACGCCCCGTGAAGCGCTGCCCGGGCCCCGAAGAGGGGCCCTTTTTCCTTCACGCGAGCCCGGCCTGAGCATGGCGCTGCCAGCCGCCCTCACCCCGCTGAAAGGCCCGGTCTTTCGCGGCCTCTGGCTGGCCTCGCTGGTGGCCAACCTGACGATGTGGATGAACGACGTCGCGGCAGCCTGGCTGATGACCACGCTCACCACCAGCCCGGTGATGGTGGCCCTGGTGCAGACGGCGGCCACGCTGCCGGTCTTCCTGCTCGGCCTGCCCAGTGGCGCGCTGGCCGACATCGTCGACCGCCGGCGCTATTTCGCCGCCACCCAGCTCTGGGTCTCGGTCAATGCGCTGATCCTGGCCGGGCTCTCGCTGGCCGATGCGCTGAGTGCGCCGCTGCTGCTGGCGCTGACCTTCGGCAACGGCATCGCGCTGGCGATGCGCTGGCCAGTGTTCTCGGCCATCGTGCCCATGGTGGTGGAGCGGCGCGAACTGGGCGCGGCACTGGCGCTCAACGGCATCTCGATGAACCTTTCGCGCGTGGTCGGCCCGGTGCTGGCCGGGGCGCTGATCGCCGGCACCGGGCCGGCTGCCGTCTTCGTGCTCAACACGCTGCTGGGCGGCGTTGCCTTCGCCCTCATCCTGCGCTGGCGCCATGAGCCCGGCACCAGCGCGCTTCCCGGCGAGCGTTTCGTCGGCGCCATGCGTGCCGGCCTGAACTTTGCGCTGCAGTCGCCGCGGCTGCGCGTGATCCTGCTGCGCATCTTTCTCTTCTTCCTGCAGTCCACCGCACTGATGGCGTTGCTGCCGCTGGTGGCGCGCATGCTGCACGGCGGCGGTGCCGGTACCTTCACGTTGATGCTGTCCTGCGTGGGCGGCGGCGCGGTGCTGGCGGCCTTCTTCTTTCCGCGCTGGCGCGAGCGCTTCAACCGCGACCAGTTCGTGCGCATCGGCACCGTGGTGCATGCCGCACTGTCCTGTCTGGTTGTCGCGCTGCCCGAGATCTGGATCGCATTGCCGGCCATGGTGCTGGCCGGCATGGCCTGGATCTCGGTGGCCAATTCGCTCACCGTGGCGGCCCAGGTGGCCATGCCCAACTGGGTGCGGGCACGCGGCATGGCCATCTACCAGATGGCGCTGATGGGCGGCTCGGCCGCCGGTTCGCTGCTGTGGGGTCAAGTGGCCGAATTCGCCGGCGTGCGCAACGCCATCTTTGCCGCCGCGGCCTTCGGCATCGTGGTGCTGGTGGCGACGCGCCGGCTCACGGTGGAGGGCGGCACCGACCCCGATTTCACGCCGGCCGCCACGCGCGCCGTGCCCGAGCCGGCCTACGAGATCGGCCCCGAGGAAGGCCCGGTGATGGTGACGCTGGAATACCAGATCGACCCGGCCCGCGCCGCCGAATTTGCCCAGGTGATGCAGCGCACGCGGCGCGCCCGGCTGCGCCAGGGTGCGTTGTCCTGGGGCCTGTTCCGAGATGTGGCCGTTCCCGGGCGCTATGTCGAATATTTCGTCGACGAGAACTGGCTTGAGCACCAGCGCCGGCTCGAGCGCTTCACCGCCTTCGACGCCGGCCTGCGCGAGCAGCGCATGGCCTTCCATCTCGGGCCCGAGCCGCCGCTGCTGCGGCGCTACGTGGCCGAGGGCGATGCCCTGCCTCCGGGCGCCGGGGCCTGACGGGCAATTCCGACCCCGCGCGTGCCGGCGCGCCCGGCACAATCGGCTCCCCACCCAGCCCCACCGGCGATGGCCGGCTCTGCCCATGCATGACTTCGACTGGTCCAACGGCTATGCCAGCCACCGCTCGCCCGTGTTCGCGCGCAATGTCGTCTCCACCTCGCACCCGCTGGCGGCCCAGGCCGGCCTGCGCATGCTGCAGGCCGGCGGCAACGCGGTCGACGCAGCCATCGCGACGGCGGCGATGATGACCATCGTCGAGCCCTGCAGCAACGGCCTGGGCTCCGACGCCTTCTGCATCCTGTGGGACGGGCGCCAGCTCCACGGCCTCAACGCCAGCGGCTGCGCGCCGGCGGCCTGGACGCCGGACTACTTCCGCCAGCGCCACGGCGCCGACGCGCGCACGCCGCCCAAGCGCGGCTGGGATTCGGCCACTGTGCCGGGCGCGGTCTCGGCCTGGATGGCCCTGAGTGCGCGCTTCGGCAAGCTGCCTTTCGCCGATCTGCTGGCGCCGGCGATAGAGACCGCCGAGCGCGGCTATGCGGTGCCGGTCATCATCCAGCAGAAGTGGGCCAATGCCGCGGCCCTGCCCGAGCTCACCACCCAGCCCGGCTTTGCCGAGGCCTTTCTTCCGCACGGCCGCGCGCCGGCGGTGGGCGAGCGCTTTGCCTTCGCGGCGGCGGCGCGCACGCTGCGCCTGATTGCCGGGAGCCGCGGCGAGGCCTTCTACCGCGGCGAGGTGGCCGAGGCCATCGCCGCCCACGCCCGCGCCCATGGCGGCGCGATGACGGCGGCCGACCTCGCCACCTACCAACCCGAGTGGGTGACGCCCATCTCGCGCGACTACCGCGGCCACACGCTGCACGAGATTCCGCCCAACGGCCAGGGCATCGCGGCGCTCATCGCGCTGGGCATCCTCGAGAAGTTCGACATCGCCGCGCTGCCGCGCGACGGCGTGGCCAGCCAGCATCTGCAGATCGAGGCCATGAAGCTGGCCTTTGCCGATGTCTATCGCCATGTGGCCGAGCCGCGCAGCATGCGTCTCACGCCGGCCCAGATGCTGGACGATGGCTACCTGGCCGAACGCGCCCGCCTCATCGATCCCAGCAAGGCGCAGAACTACGGCCCCGGCCATCTGCCGCAGGGTGGCACCATCTACCTCACGGCAGCCGATGCCGGCGGCATGATGGTCAGCTTCATCCAGAGCAACTACATGGGATTCGGCTCGGGCGTGGTGGTGCCGGGCTATGGCGTGAGCCTGCAGAACCGCGGCCACGGCTTCACGCTCAACCCGGCCAGCGACAACCTGGTGGCGCCGGGCAAGCGCCCCTTCCACACCATCATCCCGGCCTTTCTCACGAAGGACGGCGCGCCGGTGATGAGCTATGGCGTGATGGGCGGCGACATGCAGCCGCAAGGCCATATGCAGACCCTGGTGCGCATGCTCGACTACCACCAGAACCCGCAGGCCGCCTGCGACGCGCCGCGCTGGCGCTATTTCGGCGGCACCGTCAATGCCGAGGACGGCTTCCCCGCCGCCACCGCCCAGGGCCTGCGCGACCTGGGCCACCGCGTCGAGGCCTTCGCCGACAGCTACCAGGACTATGGCGCCGGCCAGTTCATCTGGCGCCTGGGCGACCCCGCGGTGGAAGGCTATGCCGCCGCCAGCGACCCTCGCCGCGACGGCCAGGCCGCGGGCTATTGATGACGCAGGACGGCCCGTCGCGGGGCCGATCCTGGGGCGCCGGCCTGGCCCTGGCCGCGGCCGGTTCCATTGCCTTCAGCGGCAAGGCCATCATCGTCAAGCTGGCCTACCGCCACGGCGTCGACGCGGTGACGCTGATCATGTACCGCATGCTCTTCGCGCTGCCACTCTTCCTGGCCCTGGCCTGGTGGGCCGGACGCGGCAAGCCGGCGCTGGCGCGGCGCGACCTGGGCGTGATCGCCGGCCTGGGCTTCAGCGGCTACTACCTTGCCAGCTTCCTCGATTTCGCCGGCCTGCAGTACATCAGCGCCAGCCTCGAGCGGCTGATCCTCTACCTCAACCCGACGCTGGTGCTGCTGCTGGGCGTGCTGCTGCACGGCCAGCGTGTGCGGCGGCGCCAGCTGCTGGCGCTGGCGATCAGCTATGCCGGCGTGGCCCTGGTCTTTGGCCATGAGCTGGAGTTTTCGGGCGCGCACTCGGCGCTGGGCGCGGTCCTGGTGTTCGGCAGCGCGGTGAGCTATGCCGTCTACCTGGTGGCCAGCGGCAAGGAGGTGCAGCGCCTGGGTGCGGCCCGCCTCACCGGCTGGGCCACCTCGGTGGCCTGCGGGCTGTGCATCGCGCAGTTCCTGCTGCTGCGGCCGCTGTCGGCGGCGGCGGTGGCGCCGGCCGTGCTGGGGCTGTCGCTGCTGAATGCCACGCTGTGTACCTTTGCGCCGGTGCTGATGGTGATGCTGGCCATCGAGCGCGTCGGCGCCACCGTGACGGCGCAGACCGGCCTCATCGGGCCGCTGGCCACCATCCTGATGGGCGTGGCCATCCTGGGTGAGCCTTTCAACGCCTGGATCATGGCCGGTACCATCGCCGTGCTGGCGGGGGTGTGGCTGCTCGCCCGCTCACGCTGAACCGGAGATCAAGCATGGACATGGGAATTGCAGGCAAGTGGGCGCTGGTGTGTGCCGCCAGCAAGGGGCTGGGCAAAGCCTGCGCCGCGGCGCTGGTGGGCGAGGGCGTCAACGTCGTCATCACGGCGCGCGGCGAGGCGGCGCTGCAGGCCGCCGCGGCCGAATTGCGCGCGCTCAATCCCGCGGTGCAGGTGCTGGCAGTGGCCGGCGACATCACCACGCCCGCGGGTCGCGCCGCCGCTCTGGCCGCCTGCCCGCAGGTGGACATCCTGGTCAACAACGCCGGCGGCCCCCCGCCGGGCGACTTCCGCGACTGGGACCGCGAGGCCTGGATCAAGGCGCTCGACGCCAACATGCTGACCCCGATCGAACTGATCAAGGCGACGGTGGACGCGATGGCCGAGCGCGGTTATGGCCGCATCGTCAACATCACCTCGGGCGCGGTGAAGGCGCCCATCGACGTGCTGGGGCTGAGCAACGGCGCGCGCTCCGGCCTCACCGGCTTCGTTGCCGGCCTGGCGCGCCAGTCGCGCCTGGCGTCGCGCAACGTGACCCTCAACAACCTGCTGCCGGGCCCGTTCGACACCGACCGGCTCAAGGTCACACTGGCCGGCGCCGCGGCCAAGAGCGGCCAGACCGTCGAGTCCGTGGCCGAGGCGCGCAAGCAGCAACTGCCCGCCCGGCGCTTCGGCAACGCCGAGGAGTTCGGTGCCTACTGCGCCTTCCTGTGCAGCGCCCATGCCGGCTTCGTCACCGGGCAGAACCTGCTGATGGACGGCGGCGGCTACCCCGGCACCTTTTAGCGCCGAGAGTTGCGCTGCGGCCTGCCGGGTCCCCGGCTCCCGGGCCGCAGATTCATGAAAATCATGAGCTGAAGATCATGGCTTCAGCCGGGACGCCGCACCACGCTTCGGTCGAAACTCCGCCGCTTTGGCAACCGACCGACAGGGAATCGACGTGGCTTCATTCGAAGGTAGGCCGGCGCGCAGCGTGCCCGTGGGGAGAAGTGGAAAGTCGCGGGTGGCGAAGCAGGCCCCTCGCGCTGATGCGGTGGGCGCCATCGTACTGACGCTGCTGGCTGCGGCGCCGTTGGCGTCCGCCCAGGCAGCCGATGCCGCCGCGGCCTCCGGCCCGGCTGCGGCGGTGGTGATCACCGCGACGCGCATCGAGCAGCGGAGCTTCGACCTGCCGGTGTCGATCGACATCGTCGATGCCGACGCCATGCAGAACGGCCAGATGATGGTGAACGCCTCCGAGAGCCTGGCGCGCGTGCCGGGCATCGTGGCGCCCAACCAGTCGCGCTTCTCGTCCGACCAGCAGGTGTCCTCGCGCGGCTTCGGAGCCCGCTCGAGCTTCGGCGTGCGCGGCATCCGGCTGTATGCCGACGGCATCCCGCAGTCCATGCCCGACGGCCAGGGCCAGATGGGCACCTTCAGCCTGAGTTCAGCCTCGCGCATGGAGGTGCTGCGCGGCCCGTTCTCGGCGCTGTTCGGCAACTCCTCCGGCGGCGTGATCCAGATCTTCACGCGCGACGGCGAGGGCGACCCGCGCATCACCGCCAGCGCCTACGGCGGTGACTACGGCACCTGGCGCGCCGACGTCACGGCCGAGGGCAGCCAGGGCGGCCTGGGCTACATCGTGGACCTGTCGCGCTTCGAGAGCGAGGGCTACCGCGAGCACAGCGCCGTGCGGCGTGACCACGCCAACGCCAAGCTGAACTGGAAGCTCGGCGAGCGCACAAAGGCCACGCTGGTGCTGAGTTCGCTGGACCAACCCGTCAACCAGGACCCGCAGGGCCTGACGCGCCTGCAGATGGAGGCCGATCCGCGCCAGACGCCCGCCAACTCCCTCACCCAGAGCACCGGCGGTAACAAGGCGCAGACCCAGGGCGGGCTGAGCATCGAGCACCGCCTGGGCGCCGGCGACACGCTGCGCGGCGTGGTGTGGACCGGCGTGCGCCAGACGCTGGGCCGGCTGTCGATTCCGCTGAACGCGGCCCCGGTGATCAAGGGCTCGGGCGGCATCAGCAACATCGACCGCGACTTCCACGGCATCGACCTGCGCTGGACGCACCAGGCCGATACACCGCTGGGCGCGCTGACGCTGACCGTGGGCCTGGACAGCGAAGCCATGAAGGACGTGCGCACCGGCTACGAGAGCAACGGCGGCACGCCCGGCGTGCTGCGGCGCGACGAGGACAACATCGTGCGCAACCTCGACCAGTACCTGCAGGCCGAGTGGAAGCTGGGCCCCGACTGGATCCTGAGCGGCGGCCTGCGCCACAGCCGCGTGACCTTCCGCAACGACGACCGCTACATCCGCACCACCGGCGTCGGCAACCCGGACGACAGCGGCGGCGTCGCCTACAGCAACACCAGCCCGGTGCTCGGCGTGGTCTACCACCTGACGCCGGTGCTGAACCTGTACGCCAACGCCGGCAAGGGCTTCGAGACGCCGAGCTTCATCGAGCTGGCCTACCAGGCCGGCGGCGCCAGCGGCCTCAACTTCGGCCTGCGGCCCTCGACCAGCCGCAACTTCGAGGCCGGCGTGAAGGCCCTGGTGGGCCGCGATGCGCGCATCAACCTGGCGCTGTTCGAGGTGCGCACCGAACGCGAGATCGTGGTGGACTCGGCCGCCCTGGGCCGCACGGTGTATGCCAACGCCGGCCGCACCCGGCGCACCGGCCTCGAGCTGTCCATCGAGGCCCGGCCCTTGCCGGAGCTTCAGGCCACGCTGGCCTACAGCCTGCTCGACGCCCGCTTCACCGACAGCTACCTCAGCAGCGCCGGCACCACCATCCAGAGCGGCAACCGGCTGCCCGGCACGCCGCGCGAAACGCTGTTCGCCGAGCTGGCATGGCGCCACCGCGCCAGCGGCTTCAGCACTGCCATCGAGGCGCGCACCAGCAGCAAGGTCTACGTCAATGACGTGAATGCCGATGCGGCCGCCGGCTACACGGTGGTGAACTGGCGTGCCGGCTTCCGGCAGCAGTTCGGCCGCGTGGAACTGAGCGAGTTCGTGCGCGTGGAGAACGTCACCGACCGCCGCTATGTCGGCGGCGTGCTGGTCAACGACGCCAACGGCCGCTACTTCGCTCCGGCGCCGGGCCGCAGCGCCATCGCCGGCATCTCGGCGTCGATCGAGCTGTGATGAAGAAGGCCTTCATCACCCTGGCCTCGCTGCTGGGTGCCGCGGTGGCGGTGGCCGCGGCGCCGGTGGACGACGCGCGGCTGCGGGCGGCCGCCGGAGAGCGTGGCAACTGGCTGAGCTATGGGCGCGACTATTCCAACCAGCGCTTCTCGCCGCTGGCCCAGATCAACCGCGAGACGGTGGCCGGCCTGGCGCCGCGCTGGATCTACCAGGCGGGCGTGGCGGCCAGCTTCCAGGCCACGCCCATCGTCGCCGATGGGGTGATGTACCTGGCCATGCCCTTCAATCATGTGGCCGCCATCGATGCCGCCACCGGCGTGGAGCTGTGGCGCTACGAGCACAAGCGCCGCTCGCCCAAGATGTGCTGCGGCCCGGCCAACCGCGGCGTGGCGGTGGGCTACGGCAAGGTGTACATCGGCACGGTGGATGCCCGCCTGATCGCGCTGGACGCCAAGACCGGGCGGCCGGTGTGGGACATCGCGCTGGCCGACGATGCCGGCCCCACCGAGCGGCGCGAGCAACTGGCCGACGACCCGTTCAAGCAGCTGGCCACCACCGGCACCACCGGCATTGGCGTCAACATGGCGCCGCTGGTCTTTGACGGCAAGGTGATCGTCGGCATCACCGGCGTGGGTTACGGCCTGCACCTGGAGTCGAGCCGGCCGAACGCGCCGCTGGGCGCGGTGATCGGCATCGCCGGCAGCTACGGCCGTCCGGGCTTCTACGCGGCGTTCGATGCCGCCACCGGACAGCGCGTCTGGCAGTTCGATACCGTGGCCGCCACCGGCTGGGAAGGCCCATTCCGCAGCACCACGCCCGATGGCCTGCCGCTGGGCCGCGACATCGCGCGTGAGAAGCGCGAGTTGCCCAAGTTTCCCCGGGCCGCGCAGCACGGCGGGGGCTCGGCCTGGACCACGCCGGCCTTCGACGCGGGCACCGGCACGCTGTTCGTCGGCACCGGCAACCCGTCGCCGCAGATGGACGACAGCTCGCGCCCGGGCGACAACCTGTACACCGTGTCGCTGGTGGCGCTGGATGCCCGCAGCGGCCGCGTGAAGTGGCACTACCAGCAGGTGCCCCACGACGTCTGGGGCTACGACGTGGCCAGCCCGCCGGTGCTGTTCGAGCTGCCCACGCCCAAGGGCCCCGTCGCGGCGGTGGGCCAGGCCTCGAAGACCGGCTGGTTCTACGTACACGACCGTGCCAGCGGCGAACTGCTGTTCAAGTCCGATCCCTACGTGCCGCAGCACAACCTGTTCTCGCCGCCCACGGCCGAGGGCGTGCGCATCGCGCCGGGGGCGATTGGCGGCGCGAACTGGTCGCCGGTATCTTTCGATCCGGGCTCCGGGCTGGCCTACGTGGCTGCCTCGCATGTGCCGATGCGCTACGCGGTCAAGGAGCTGCCGGCCACGGCCGAGAAGCCGGCGCTGCGCTACTCGTCGCTGGAGACCATAGCCGAGCCCAATTGGGGCACGCTGTCGGCCATCTCCACACGCGATGCTGGCCGCATCCGCTGGCAGGTGAAGACCGATACCCCTCTGGTTGGCGGCGTGCTGGCCACCGCCGGTGGCCTGGTGTTCAGTGGCGAGGGCAATGGCTACCTGAGTGCCTTCGACGCCGCCACCGGGGCCCGGCTGTGGCAGTTCCAGTGCGGCGCTGGTGTCAACGCACCGCCGGTGAGCTACGAGGTGGACGGTGTGCAGTACCTGGCCGTCGCGGCGGGTGGCAATGCCAACTTCGGCTTCCGCCAGGGCGGCGCCCTGGTGGTGTTCGCGCTGCCGAAACGGCGCTGAAGGTCGCGCTCCGCTGCCGCGGCGGGCGGAAGGGCGCGCACCCGCGCTAGCGCCGCATGCTCACCACAATCCCGCCCACGATGAGCCCGAACGCCGCCGCGTGATACCCCTGCGGCATCTCACCCAGCAGCAGGGCCGAGAGCAGGGCCGCGAACAGCGGCGTCAGGTTGTTGAAGAAGGCGGCCAGGGCCGGGCCGCCTTCGGCCACGCCCAGGCCCCAACAGCGGTAGGCGATCACCGACGCGCCCAGGGAGACGTACACCAGGGCCGCGACCAGGCCCGCGCTCCATTGGATGGGCGCCGCGCCCAGGGCCTGCTCGCCGGCCGTAAAGAGGCCGGCGCCCAGCAGGCCGAAAAGGGTCTGCACCAGCAGCAGGCCGGCCCAGTCCCAATCGGGCCGCTGCGCGCCGCGCATGTGCGCCGGCGGTCGCGCCAGCAGCCAGCTGTAGAAGGCCCAGCCGATGATGGCGGCCAGCACATACAGGTCACCGGCCACGAAATGCACGGCCAGCAGGTTGTGGGGCGCGCCGCGGCTGAGCACCACGGCCACGCCCAGCAGGCCGCAGACGGCGCCCAGCAGCTGCGCCGGCCGCGGGTGCTCGCCGTAGAAGAGCGAGCCCACGGCCAGCATCCACACCGGCATGCTGGCCGAGACCAAGGTCACGTTGAGCGGCGACGAGCTGCGCAGCGCCAGGTATTGCAGCGAGTTGAAGGCGCCCACGCCCAGCAGGCCCAGGGCCAGCAGATAGGGCCAGCGCTGCATCAGGCGCGACAGCGGCAGCAACGCGCGCCAGGCCAGCGGCAGCAGGATCAGGGCCGTGAGCAGCCAGCGCAGCAGGTTCAGCGTCAGCGGCGGCACCAGGGCGGCGCCGGGCTGGCCGGCCTGGGCGCCACCGGCCAGCAGCCGGCCGACCACGGCATTGCCGGCCCACAGCAGGGGCGCCAGCGTCATCAGCAGGGCCAGGCGCGGCGTCAGCCTCACGGGTTAGCCACCAGCAGGGCGCCGCAGTTCCAGCATTGTTCAAAGGGGCCTTCGACGCTCTCGCCGCAGGCGCCGCAATGCCAGTGCCGCTGCGGCAGGTTGCGCAGCTCCTGCATCAGGGCCTCGGCGCGAGCCTGCTGGTCATCGTCTTCGAGCCAGATCTCGGGCAGGGCCTGGTCGGGTGGGATCTGGCCGGCGATGCCGCTGGCATAGGCGCGCTGCACGCTGGCCGCGATGCCGGCGCCGCTGAGCATGTCGGCCCACAGCGTGGCGATGGCGAGGTTGGGGGCTTGCAGCAGGCGCTTCATGGTGGGGCTCGGGCTATCTTGCCATGCCCTGCGCGCAGCGGCCGGGGCGCTCATCGCTTACGCTTGCCGCCGATCACCACAGGAGACCCGCCCATGCCCCGCACCATCCAGATCACCGCCTACGGTGGCCCCGAGCAGATGCAGCTTGTCGAGCTGCCGGTGGGTGACCCCGGCCCCGGCCAGATCCGCATCCGCCACCTCGCCTGCGGCCTGAACTTCATCGACGTCTACCAGCGCACTGGCCTGTACCAGAACCCGCTGCCGCTGAGCCTGGGCATGGAAGGCGCCGGCATCGTCGAGGCGGTGGGCGAGGGCGTCACCCACCTCGAGGTGGGCGACCGCGCCGCCTATGCCAGCAACCCGCCCGGCAGCTACAGCGAGGCGCGCGTGATGCCGGCCAAGAACGTGGTGCGCCTGCCCGACGCCATCGACTTCGAGACCGGCGCGGCGATGATGCTCAAGGGCCTGACGGCGCAATACCTGCTCAAGCGCGTGCGGCCGGTCGAAGGCCTGGAGCCTGGCGACGCTGTGCTCTTCCATGCCGCGGCCGGCGGTGTCGGCCTCATCGCCTGCCAGTGGGCGCGGGCGCTGGGCCTGCAGCTCATAGCCACGGCCGGCGGTGCCGCCAAGTGCAAGCTGGCCCTCGAACACGGCGCCGCACATGCCATCGACTATTCGAGCGAGGACTTCGTCGCCCGCGTCAAGGAGATCACCGGCGGCAAGGGCGTCAAGGTGGTCTACGACTCGGTCGGCAAGGACACCTTCGAGCGCAGCCTGGACTGCCTGCGCCCCTTCGGCCTGATGGCCAGCTTCGGCAATGCCTCAGGCCCGGTGCCGCCCTTCGCGCCGGGTGCGCTGGGGGCCAAGGGCTCGCTCTACCTGACGCGCCAGACCCTGTTCAGCCACATCGCCACGCGCGAGGTGACGCAGCAGATGGCCGACGAGTTGTTCGAGGTGGTGAGCAGCGGCGCGGTCAAGATCCGCATCGCCCAGCGCTACCCGCTGGCCGAGGTGGCCCAGGCTCACCGCGACCTGGAAGCGCGCAAGACCACCGGCTGCACGGTGCTGCTGCCGGGGGCCTGATGCACGGCGCCGGGCCGGCGCGCCGGAGCCATGAAAAAGGGCCCCTCGGGGCCCTTTCGTCTTGGAGCTCGGCTTACTTGGCGCCGAACTTGTAGTCGGTCTTGGCCTTGGTGCGCAGGTCTTCCTGATACTGCTGCATCTTGGCCTGTTCGAGGCGCTGCTTGATCTGGCCCTTGACGTCGTCGAAGCCCGGGAACTGGGCCTCGCGCGTGTCATCGAGGCGGATGATGTGCCAGCCGAACTGGCTCTTCACCGCGGCCTCGGTCATCTCGCCCTTCTTGAGCTTGGTCAGCGCGCCGGAAAATTCGGGCACATACGACTCGGCCTTGGCGAAATCGAGGTCACCGCCGTTGGCGCCGGAGCCGGGATCCTTGGAGTTCTTCTTGGCCAGGTCTTCGAAGCTGGCGCCGCCCTTGATCTGGGCGATCAGGGCCTTGGCCTCTTCTTCCTTCTCGACCAGGATGTGGCGGGCGCGGTACTCGGTGCCACTGGACTGGGCCTTGAACTTGTCGTACTCGACCTTGGCATCGGCGTCGGAGATCGGGTTCTTCTTGCGGTAGTCCTCGAACAGTTCGCGGATAAGGATGCTCTGGCGGGCCAGTTCCATCTGGGCCGCGAAATCGGGCGTGGCGGCGATGCCGCGCTTGTTGGCCTCTTGCACGAAGATCTCGCGCAGCACGACCTGGTCGCGGGCCTGGCCCTGCATCTCGGGCGTGACCTGCTGGCCGGCGCGGGCGGCCTGCTGCAGCAGTTGCTCGACGCGCGCCTTGGGCACCGGCTTGCCGTTGACCGTGGCGATGTTCTGCGCCGAGGCGGCCAGCGGCAGCATCAGGGCGAGCAGGGCGGATGCGACAGCCGCGCGTGCGGCAGGGACGGGGTGCTTCATGGGCGAGGGGCTTTCAGGGGACAGGATGCGGGTGGCCGACGGGGGCCAGGGCGGGTGTCCGACTGGGCGCGCGCGCCGGAAAACTGGATCGCGGCTGCGCTCAGGACTCGCTCGGGGATCTGGCGTTGATGGCCAGTGCATGCACACCCAGGGCGGTCAGCGGACCCAGGGAATCATACACAAGGCGGTGCCGCGCCAGCCGCGCCAGGCCCGTGAAGCATTCGGCGGTGATGTGTACGGTGTAGTGCCCGCCCTCGCGGGCGCCTTGGTGGCCGGCATGCAGATGGCTGTCGTCCTGCACTTTCAGCGCGGAGGGTGACAGCGCCTGCTGCAGGCGTGCGGTGATGGCGGCGGCCGTCATGGGGCTTCGCCCGGCGCGAAGCCGATGGAGGCGGAATTGATGCAGAAGCGCTCGCCGGTGGGTGCCGGGCCGTCGTTGAAGACATGGCCCAGGTGGCTGCCGCAGCGCTTGCAGCGCACTTCCACGCGCACCATGCCGTGGCTGGCGTCGCGCACGCGCTCGACCACGTCGCCGTCAATGGCCTCCCACCAGCTCGGCCAACCGCAGCCGGCGTCGAACTTGGCGCGGCTCGCGAACAGCGGCGTGCCGCAGCCCACGCAGTGGTAGCTGCCGTTGTCGAAGTGGTCCCAGTACCTGCCGGTGAAGGCGCGCTCGGTGTCGGCCTTGCGGGCGACGCGGTATTGCTGGGGGTCGAGTTCGGCGCGCCATTGCTCGTCGCTCTTGCGCACCGGATAGCGGGGGTCGTCGTGGGAGTGGGGCATGGTGATGGCTGCGATGGGGCTCAGGATGAACAGGAAATCTCGAGCTGCTGCGCCCAGTCGGGCGGGAAGCCGGCATAGGCCTCGTGCTCGGCTTGTTCGTCGTACGGCCGCTGCAGAACTTTCAGCAGCCGCTGCACCTCGCCGAAATCGCCTTCCTCGGCGCGAGCGATGGCGGTCTCGGCGAGGTGGTTGCGCAACAGGAACTTGGGGTTGACGCGGTTCATGCGCAAGGCCCGATCGGCATCGATGCTGGCCTCGGCGCGCAGGCGGGCGGCATAGCCAGCGGCCCAGACGTCGAAGGCGGCGCGGTCGAGGAAGAGGTCGCGCAGCGGCGCGTTGTCGGCGCCCTCAGTGCTGGCAAAGCCCGCCAGCCGGCGCCAGGCGATGCCGTGATCGACGCGGTCCTGTGCCAGCAGCCGCAGCCAGCCGTCGGCCAGCGCGCCGTCTGCGCTGCCATGCTGGTGCGCCTCGCGCAGCCCCAGCTTGGCGCGCAAGGCCCCGGCCAATGCCTGGGGAAAGACCACGCGGTAGGCCTCGAGCGCAGCCAGGGCCTGCTCCTGGTCGGGCATCAGCGGCAGCAGGGCCTGGGCCAGGGCGTGCAGGTTCCAGAAGGCGACATTGGGCTGGCGCGCAAAGGCGTAACGGCCCTGGTGGTCGGAGTGGTTGCAGACGTGCCCGGGGTCGTAGGCATCGAGGAAGCCGAAGGGGCCGTAGTCGATGGTCAGGCCCAGGATGGACATGTTGTCGGTGTTCATCACGCCGTGGCAGAAGCCCACCGCCTGCCATTGCGCCAGCAACGTGGCGGTGCGGCGGCTCACGGCTTCCAGCAGCGCCGCGGCGGGGCAGGGCGCGGCGGCCGCCTCGGGGTAGAAGCGGCGCGTGGTGGCGTCCACCAGGCGCTGCAGCGCCGACGGGTCGGCTGCCGTGTGGGTGAAGTGCTCGAAATGACCGAAGCGCAGGAAGCTGGGCGCAACGCGGGTGACGACGGCGGCGGTCTCCATCCGCTCGCGCCGCACCGGCAGTGGCGAGCCCACCAGGGCCAGGGCGCGCGTGGTCGGTATGCCCAGGGCCGCCATGGCCTCGGAGCAGAGGAATTCGCGGATCGACGAGCGCAGCACGGCGCGGCCGTCGCCCATGCGCGAATAGGGCGTGCGGCCGCTGCCCTTGAGCTGCAGCTCGACGCGGACGGCCGGCCCGGAATGCGTCTGGGCCTCGCCCAGCAGCAGGGCGCGGCCATCGCCCAGCTGGCCGGCCCAGACGCCGAACTGGTGGCCCGAATAGACCGTGGCCCGCGTGCCGCCGACGGGCTGGGCGTTGCCGCTGAGCAGGGCCAAGGCTTCGTCGCTGGCCAGCCAGTCCGCCCAGCCCAGCTCGGCCGCCAGCGCCTCGCTGCGCGCCACCCAGTGCGGCTGTGGCAGCGGCTGCGGTGCCACCGGCACCGCGTGCGGCAGGCCCAGCCCGGCCATCAGGCCGTCGTCGCGGAAGTCGGGTGCGGCCGGTGTGGCGGCGGCAAGAGCCGCGAGCGCAGCCAGGGGCTCGGGAGCGTTCATCGCGCCATTGTGGGTGCCGGGGCCGGCCAGCGCTGGGACAGGGTCATGGACGGGGCCCCGCCGCGCCTAGGCGGCCTGCGTCGCCTGCGTGACAGGACGCTGGGGGTAGTCCCTGAGCGCCAGGCCCATCCACATCCGCTAACTTCCCGGCGGTTGATCAAGAGCCCTGCATGCTTCGAGGAGAACCCCCATGAAGACCGGCATTCGCCACGGCGCCGCGCTCGCCGCTGCCCTGGCCTCGGGCCTCCTCGTGCCGGGCCTGGCCTGGGCCCAGGCCGGCAAAACCGTCAAGATCGCCTTCATCGACCCGCTGTCGGGCCCCTTTGCCAATGTGGGCCAGAACCAGCTCAAGGGCTGGCAGTTCATCGCCGAGGAGTTCAACAAGAAGAACGCTGCGGGCGTGAAGTTCGAGTTCGTCTCCTTCGACAACAAGGGCTCGCCGCAGGAAAGCCTGAACGTCCTGAAGGCCGCCATCGACCAGGGCATCCAGTACGTGGTGCAGGGCAATGGCTCGGGCGCGGCGGCGGCCATCCTCGACGCCGTCAACAAACACAACGAGCGCAACCCGGGCAAGGAGGTGGTCTACATCAACTATGCCGCGGTCGACCCCGACCTCACCAACAGCAAGTGCTCGTACTGGCACTTCCGCGTCGACGCCGACACCTCGATGAAGATGGAGGCGCTGACCAGCTTCATGAAAGACCAGCCCTCGGTCAAGAAGGTGTACGTCATCGGCCAGAACTACGCCCACGGCCAGCAGGTGGCGCGCTACTTCAAGGAGACCATCGCGCGCAAGCGGCCCGATGTGCAGGTGGTTGGCGACGACCTGCATCCCATCGGCCAGGTCAAGGATTTCGCGCCCTATGTGGCCAAGATCAAGGCCGCAGGCGCCGATTCGGTGGTCACCGGCAACTGGGGCCAGGATCTCACCCTGCTCATCAAGGCGGCCAAGGACGCCGGGCTCAACGCCGATTTCTACACCTACTACGCCGGCGTCAGCGGCACGCCCACGGCGCTGGCGGCCGGCGTCGGCGGCAAGGTGCGCGTGGTGTCCTACTTCCACAACGGCCTGCCGGAGCCGGTGAAATCGCTGCAGGAGAAGTACAAGAAGCAGTTCAACGACGATTGGTACACCGGCGCCACCTACAACGGGCTGATGATGCTGTCCACCGCGATGGCCGCGGCCAAGAGCACCGACCCGGTGAAGGTGGCGGCGGCGATGGAGGGCCTGCGCTTCAAGGGCTTCCAGGGCGACGTGGAGGTGCGCAAGACCGATCACCAGTTGCAGCAGGCCCTGGTCATCAGTGAATGGCGCAAGGCCGATGCCAAAGTGCCCTACAGCGTCGAGAACACGGGCTGGAATTTCCAGGAAGTGAAGGCCATCCCGGCCTATGTGGCGAGCACGCCCACGTCCTGCCAGATGAAGCGTCCCTGATCCGCGTGCCGGCGCGCGCCTTCCTGGCCCGGCATCATCGAGGGCTTTGAGGCCTGACGAGGGCAAGCCCCGCGATGGACGCTTCCTACCTGCTCATCTCGCTGCTCAACGGCCTCTCGGTCGGCCTGCTGCTGTTCATGCTGGCCTCGGGGCTGACGCTCATCTTCAGCATGATGGGTGTGCTCAACTTCGCCCATGCCAGCTTCTACATGCTGGGCGCCTACGTCGCGTTTTCCATCACCCAGGGGCTGGGCTTCTGGTGGGGCCTGGCGCTGGCGCCGCCCCTGGTGGGCGCACTGGGCGCGGCCTTCGAACGCCACGCGCTGCGCCGCATGCACCGCCATGGCCATGTGCCCGAACTGCTGATCACCTTCGGCCTCAGCTACCTGGTGCTCGAGGTGGTGCAGCTGCTGTGGGGCCGGCAGGCGCTGGACTTTCGCCCGCCGGCCTCGCTGCAGGGCCCGCTGTTCACCATCGTCGAGTCCGCCGCCGGCCTGGGTGCCGCGTGGGGCGAGCCACCCGCGATCTGCCGCGCCGCGGCGCAGGCGGTGTGTACGCAGTTCCCGGCCTTCCGCGCCTTCGGCATGGCGGTGGCGGTGGCGATGCTGGTGGCGGTGTGGCTGCTGCTCACGCGCACGCGCACCGGCCTCGTGATCCAGGCTTCGCTGACCCACCCCGAGGCAGTCGAGGCCCTGGGCCACAACGTGCCGCGCGTCTTCATGTGGGTCTTCGGCGGCGGCTCGGCGCTGGCGGCACTGGCCGGTGTCATTGGCGGCGCGCTGCGCGTCACCGAGCCCTCGATGGCGCAGGCCGTCGGCGCCGTGGTCTTCGCCGTCATCGTGATCGGCGGCATGGGTTCGCTGGCCGGGGCCTTCGTCGCCAGCGTGGGCCTGGGGCTGATCGACAGCTTCGCCGTCGGCAGCGACCGCTCGCTGGCTGACCTTTATGCGCTGCTGGGCCTGAAGGTCGGGCCCGCCACCTTCGGCTATGCCGTCTGGAGCGTCAAGATGAGCCAGGTGGCGGCCATCCTGCCCTACTTGCTGCTGGTGCTGGTGCTGGTCTTCAGGCCCAAGGGCCTGTTCGGCACCCGCGAAGGATGATGGCGACTCAGTCCGGGCTCCTGGGTGGCCGCCGCTGGCTGGTCTGGGGCGGCTATGCCCTGGCCATGCTGGCCGCGCCGCTGCTGTGGAAGACCAGCCTCTCGCTGACCCTGTTGTCGCAGATGGGCATCGCCATCATCGCCTGCCTGGCCTTCAACATGCTGCTGGGGCAGGGCGGCATGCTGAGCTTCGGCCATGCCGTGTATTCGGGCCTGGGCTCCTTCTGCGCCATCCATGCGCTCAACCTCGTCTCGGCCGGGCAACTGCCGCTGCCGGTGAGCCTGATCCCGCTGGTGGCCGGCTTCTGCGGCGCCGCCTTCGCGCTGCTGCTGGGCTGGGTCACCACGCGCAAGGCGGGCACGCCCTTCGCGATGATCACGCTGGGCATGGGCGAGTTGGTGGCGGCCATGGCGCTGATGTTTCCCGGCTTCTTTGGTGGCGAGGGCGGCATCAACGGCAACCGGGTCGTCGGCCAGGCGGTGCTGGGCATCAGCTTCGGGCCCCAGATCCAGCTTTACTACCTGATCGCCGCCTACACGCTGGCGTGTACGGCGGCGATGTACGCCTGGACGCGCACGCCGCTGGGCCGCATGCTCAATGCGGTGCGCGACAACCCCGAGCGCGTGGCCTTCATCGGCTACGACACCCGCATCGTGCGCTACCTGTCCTTCATCGCCTCGGGCTTCTTCATGGGCATCGCGGGCGGGCTGGCGGCGCTCAACTTCGAGATCGTCACCGCCGAGGTCGTGGGCGCGGCCCGCTCGGGCGCCTACCTGCTCTTCACTTTCCTGGGCGGCGCCGGCTTCTTCTTCGGCCCCATCATCGGCGCCGTGCTGATGGTGCTGGCCCTGGTGCTGCTGTCGGAGCTGACCCAGGCCTGGCTGCTCTACCTGGGCCTGGTCTTCACGCTGATGGTGATGGTGGCGCCGGGCGGCATCGCCAGCCTGGTGATGATGAATCTGCGCCTGGCCGGCTTCGGCCGCCTGGGCCCGCTGCTGGCCGGTTACCTGGCCCTGGCCGGCACCGGCCTCACGGTGCTGCTGGCCTCGGGCGCGATGATCGAGATGGTCTATCACCTGCGCCTCAACCAGGCCGTGGGGCCGCGCATGAAGTTCCTCGGTGCCCAGATCGACGCCCAGGGCCTGGACGCGTGGTTCGGCGCCGGCCTGGTGCTGGTGGTGGGCCTGGCGCTGTTCGAGTTGTCGCGGCGGCGCTTCGTCGCCCAGTGGGGCGAGACCCAGGCGGCCATCGAGACTGATCTGGTTGCAGGCAAGGCGGTGGCGAGGTGAGCGATGCCTGTGCGCTGGAGTTGCGCGGCCTGCGCAAGCGCTTCGGCCGCACCGAGATCATCCGCGGCGTCGACCTCGCGGTGCGGCCGGGCGAGCGCGTCGCGGTGATCGGCCCCAATGGCGCCGGCAAGAGCACGCTGTTCAACCTCATCAGTGGCCGTTTCGGCGCCAGCGAGGGCGAGATCCTGCTGCACGGCCAGCGCATCGACGGCCTGGCGCCCCACCAGATCAACCGCCTCGGGCTGGCGCGCAGCTTCCAGGTCAGCAACCTCTTCAACCGCCTCTCGGTGTTCGAGAACCTGCGCTGCGCCGTGTTGTGGAGCCTGGGCTACAAGTACGCCTTCTGGCGCTTGCTGGCCGGTGCGCACGACGCCAACGAGCGCGCCGAGCAGTTGATGGACAGACTGGCGTTGCAGGGCCGGCGCGACGTGCTGGCGATGAACCTGAGCTATGCAGAGCAGCGCGCGCTCGAGATCGGCATCACCATCGCCGGTGGCGCTGGGGTGATCCTGCTCGACGAGCCCACCGCCGGCATGAGCCGCAGCGAGACGGCGCGTTTCGTCGCACTGATCCGCGAGGTCACCGTCGGCCGCACGCTGTTGACCGTGGAGCACGACATGGGCGTGGTCTTCGGCTTGGCCGATCGCATTGCCGTGCTGGTCTATGGCGAGGTCATCGCCTTCGACGTGCCGGAAAGGGTGCGTGCCGATGCCCGCGTGCAGGAGGCCTATCTCGGCTCGGTGCTGGTCGATGCGGCGCACGCTGCGCCGGAGGGCCGCTGAGCGTGCTGACCGTTCAGGATCTCCACGCCTACTACGGCAAGAGCCATGTGCTGCACGGCGTGAGCTTCGCGGTGGCGCCGGGCGAGATCGTGGCCCTGCTGGGGCGCAACGGCTCGGGGCGCAGCACCACGGTCAAGGCCATCATGGGCCTGGTCGAGGGCGCCGGCTCGGTGCGCTGGAAGGGCCGGGAACTGCGTGGCCGCAAGGCCTTCGAGATTGCCCAGGCCGGCATCGGCTATGTGCCCGAGAACCGCGACATCTTTCCCACGCTCACGGTGCAGCAGAACCTGCTGCTGGGCTGCAAGCGCAAGCCCGGGCGCTGGAGCTTCGACGACATGTACCGGCTGTTCCCGCGCCTGCAGGAACGCAACCACACCGAGGCCGGCGTGCTGTCGGGCGGCGAGCAGCAGATGCTCACGCTGTGCCGCACGCTGATGGGCGACCCCGAGCTGATCATGGTCGACGAGCCCACCGAAGGCCTGGCGCCCAAGATCGTCGAACGGGTGGCCGACTACCTGCGCGAGTTGAAGCAGCGCGGCCTGGCCGTGCTGCTGGTCGAGCAGAAGCTCACCATCGCGCTCGAGGTGGCCGACCGCTGCCTGGTGATGGGCCATGGACAGATCGTCTTTGATGGCACGCCGGCCGCACTGCGCGCCGATGCCGCCATCCGCAAGGAGTGGCTCGAGGTGTAGAACCGCGGCTGTCCCGGCAGCGACAACGACCTGCCGGACCACCACCCTAGAATCGAACGATCGTTCTATTTTTTGCTCCAGCTAAGGAAGACCGATGGCTGCTACCTACGAACTGCACGGCGAAGTCGCCGTCATCACGCTGGCGAACCCGCCCGTCAACGGCCTCGGCTTCGCGACGCGGGCCGCGGTGGCCGACGGGCTGGACCGCGCCGCGGCTGATGCTGCCGTCAAGGGCGTGGTCATCACCGGCGGCGGCCGCGCCTTCTGCGGTGGCGCCGACATCAAGGAGTTCGGCACCGACCGCGCCATCGCCGAGCCCAACCTGCACACGCTGATCCGCATGATCGGCGACGCCGCCAAGCCCGTGGTGGCGGCCATCAACGGCGTCTGCATGGGCGGCGGGCTCGAGCTGGCCCTGGGCTGCCACGGTCGCGTGGCCGCACCCGGCGTCGACATCGCCCTGCCCGAGGTCAAGCTGGGCCTGCTGCCCGGCGCCGGCGGCACCCAGCGTCTGCCGCGCGTGCTGGGCGTGGAGACGGCGCTCAACATGATCGTCACGGGCGAGCCGGTGAAGAGCGAACGGCTGGCGGCGCTGCCGGGCCAGAAGCTGTTCGACGCCATCGCGGCCGAGGGCCTGCTGGATGCCGCCTGCGCCCGCGCGCTGGCGCTGGCCGCTGAACAGTCCGCCGGCAAGCCGCTGCCGCGCGTGCGCGACCTGAAATGCAGCCACCCCAATGCCGACGCCTACTTCGGCTTTGCGCGCAACACCGTCAAGGCGATGGCCAAGAACTTCCCGGCGCCGGGCCGCTGCGTCGACGCGGTGCAGGCCGCCGTCCGGCTGCCCTTCGATGCCGGCCTGGCAGCCGAGCGCGATCTCTTTGTGCAGTTGATGCTCTCGCCCGAAAGCAAGGCGCTGCGCCACGCCTTCTTCGGCGAGCGCGCCGCCAGCAAGATCCCCGATGTGCCCGAGGACACACCGCGGCGCGAGATCGCCAAGGTGGCGGTCATCGGCGCCGGCACCATGGGCGGCGGCATCAGCATGAACTTCCTCAATGCCGGCATCCCGGTCACCGTGCTGGAGACCAAGCCCGAGGCGCTGGAGCGCGGCGTGGCCACCATCCGCAAGAACTACGAGGCCCAGGTGAAGAAGGGCAAGCTCAAGGCCGAGAAGTACGGCGAGCGCATGGCCCTGCTGAGCACCACGCTGGAGTACCGCGACATCGCCGACGCCGACCTGGTGATCGAGGCGGTGTTCGAGGAGATGGGCGTCAAGGAGACGGTGTTCAGGACGCTGGACGAGGTGATGAAGCCCGGCGCCATCCTGGCCAGCAACACCAGCACGCTCAATGTCGACGCCATCGCCGCCTTCACCAAGCGGCCGCAGGACGTGCTGGGCATGCACTTCTTCAGCCCGGCCAATGTGATGAAGCTGCTCGAGGTGGTGCGCGGCGCCGCCACCGCCAAGGACGTGCTGGCCACGGTGATGGCGGTGGCCAAGAAGATCCGCAAGACGGCGGTGGTCTCGGGTGTCTGCGACGGCTTCATCGGCAACCGCATGATCGAGCAGTACAGCCGTCAGGCTGGCTTCCTGCTGGAAGAGGGCTGCACGCCGGCCCAGGTGGACAAGGCAGTCGAGAAGTTCGGCTTCGCGATGGGCCCCTTCCGCATGGGCGACCTGGCCGGCAACGACATCGGCTGGGCCATCCGCAAGCGCCGCTATGTCGAGAAGCCCCACATGCGCTACAGCCGAACAGCCGACCTGCTGTGCGAGAAGGGCCGCTACGGCCAGAAGACCGGCGCCGGCTGGTACGACTACCAGGCCGGCAGGCGCGACGCCATCCCGTCGGCCGAGGTGGTGGCGATGATCGATGCCTACCGCGCCGAACTGGGCATCGCGCCGCGCAAGATACCGGACGACGAGATCGTCCACCGCCTGGTCTATTCCCTCGTCAACGAGGCGGCCAAGATCCTGGAAGAGGGCATCGCCAGCAAGGCCAGCGACATCGACATGGTCTACCTCACCGGCTATGGCTTCCCGCTGCACCGCGGCGGGCCCATGTGCTACGCCGACACGCAAGGCCTCTACAACGTCGTGCAGACGATGAAGAAGTTCGCCGCCAACCCGCTGGACGATGCCACTTTCTGGCAGCCGGCGCCGCTGCTGGCGCGGCTGGCCGCGGCCGGCAAGTCGTTCACCTGATTCGGTTGAAGGAAACACCACCATGACCCGAGCCGTCATCGTCTCCACCGCCCGCACGCCGCTCGCCAAGAGCTGGAAGGGCGCCTTCAACATGACCCACGGCGCCACGCTGGGCGGCCACGCCGTCAAGGCCGCGGTAGAGCGCGCCGGCCTGGAGCCGGCCGAGGTCGACGACGTCATCATGGGCTGCGCCACGCCCGAGGGCGCCACCGGCGGCAACATCGCGCGCCAGATCGCGCTGCGCGCCGGCCTGCCCATCACCACCAGCGGCATCACCGTCAACCGCTTCTGCAGCAGCGGCCTGCAGACCATCGCGCTGGCGGCGCAGCGCATCATCGCCGGCGAGGGCGAGATCTATGTGGCCGGTGGCGTCGAGAGCATCAGCTGCGTGCAGAACGAGGCCAACCGGCACATGGCCGCCGACCCCTGGCTGGTGCAGCACAAGCCCGAGATCTACTGGAACATGCTGCAGACCGCCGAGCAGGTGGCCAAGCGCTATGGCATCAGCCGCGAGCGCATGGACCGCTACGGCGCGGCCAGCCAGCAGAAGGCCGGCGCCGCGCTGGCCGCCGGCCTGTTCAAGGACGAGATTGCACCCATCACCGTCACAGCCGGTGTGGCCGATCCGGTGGGGGGGCTGCGCAGCAAGGAAGTCACCGTCGAGCACGACGAGGGCATCCGCGCCGACACCACGTATGAGGGCATCTGCAACATCCGCCCCGCCGTGCCCGGCGGCGTGATCGCGGCCGGCAATGCCAGCCAGTTCAGCGATGGCGCCGGCGCCTGCGTGGTGATGGACGAGCAGACCGCCCAGCGCCGGGGCCTCGCGCCGCTGGGCCGCTTCCTCGGCTTTGCCGTGGCCGGCTGCGAGCCCGACGAGATGGGCATAGGCCCGGTGTTTGCCGTGCCCAAGCTGCTCAAGCGCCTGGGGCTCACGGTGGCCGACATCGACCTGTGGGAGCTGAACGAGGCCTTCGCGGTGCAGGTGCTGTATTGCGCCGACACCTTGGGCATACCCATGGACCGTCTCAATGTCAACGGCGGCGCCATTGCAGTGGGCCATCCTTATGGCGTGAGCGGCCAGCGCCTCACCGGCCATGCGCTGATCGAAGGCCGGCGGCGCGGCGCCAAGCGCGTGCTGGTGACGATGTGCATAGGCGGCGGCATGGGCGCGGCCGGCGTCTTCGAGGTGCTGTGAGGGCGGCCGTGGCGCCGGGGGGCGCGGGCTGAGGGCCATGCGCGAAACCCTGGATTTCCTGCTGCACGACTGGCTGGACGTAGCCACGCTGCTGCAGCGGCCCCGCTTTGCCGACCATTCCCGCGAGACCTTTGCCCAGGTGCTGGACAGCTGCGAGCGCATCGCACGCGAGAAGTTTGCACCCTTCAACCGTCTGTCGGACACCGAGGAGCCTCAGGTCGTCCAAGGGCCCGATGGCGAGCGCGTACACCTGCCGCGCGCCACCCACGAGGCCCTGGCCGCCTATGCCGCATCGGGCATGCTGGCCGCGGCGCAGGATTGCGAGCTCGGCGGCATGCAGCTGCCTTGCGTCATCGAGATGGCGGCCAACGCCTTCTTCAGCAAGGCCAGCGTGGCCATGGGCGGCTATGCGATGCTCACCGCCGGCAATGCCAGCCTGCTGCTCGCCCACGGCACGCCAGCCCAGCGCGAGGTCTTCGCGCGCAACGAACTGACGGGCCGCTGGTTCGGCACCATGTGCCTGAGCGAACCCCAGGCCGGCTCTTCGCTGTCCGACATCGCGACGCGCGCTGTGGCAGACGGCAGCGATTTCGAGGTCGACCCCCTGGGCCCGCGCTACCGCCTGCGCGGCAACAAGATGTGGATCAGCGGCGGCGAACACGAGATCACCGAGAACATCGTCCACCTCGTGTTGGCCAAGATCCCCGGGCCCGATGGCCGCACCGTGGCCGGCGCCAAGGGCATCTCGCTCTTCGTCGTGCCCAAGCAGATGGTCGACGACCAGGGCCGGCTCACCGGCGAGCGCAACGATGTCGCGCTGGCGGGGCTCAACCACAAGCTGGGCTACCGCGGCACCAGCAACACGCTGCTCAATTTCGGTGAGGGCCGGTTCCCGGTGCGCGGTGGCACTGGCGCCATCGGCTACCGCGTCGGCGCACCCGGCGAGGGCCTGCGCTGCATGTTCCACATGATGAACGAGGCGCGCATAGCCGTGGGCCTGGGCGCGGTGATGCTGGGCTATGCCGGCTACGAGGCCAGCCTGGGCTATGCGCGACAGCGGCCCCAGGGCCGGCCGGTCACCGATGGCGGCAAGGACGCGGCAGCACCCCAGGTGCCCATCATCGAGCACGCCGACGTGCGACGCATGTTGCTGGCGCAGAAGGCCTATGTCGAGGGTGGCCTGGCGCTGGCGCTTTACTGCGCCCGCCTCGTCGACGAGCAGGCCACAGGTGAAGCCCCCGCGGCGGCCGAGGCCGGCCTGCTGCTGGAACTGCTGACCCCCATCGCCAAGAGCTGGCCCAGCGAATGGTGCCTGGAGGCCAACTCGCTGGCCATCCAGGTGCTGGGCGGCTATGGCTATACGCGCGACTACCCGGTTGAGCAGTACTGGCGCGACAACCGCCTGAACATGATCCACGAAGGCACGCACGGCATCCAGGCGCTGGACCTGCTGGGCCGCAAGGTGGTGATGAAGGGCGGCGCAGGCCTCGCGCTGCTGGCTGCACGCGTGAACGCCACCATTCAACGCGCTGGCCAGCAGCCGGGCCTGGCCGAGCACGGCGTGGCGCTGGCCGCGGCGCTGCAGAAACTGGGGGCGGCGACGAAATCCGCCTGGGCCACCGGCGTGCCCGCCGAGGCCCTGGCCAATGCCACGCCTTATCTGCAGGCTTTCGGCCATGTCGTGCTGGCCTGGGTATGGTTGGATGTTGCGCTTGCGGCGCAACGTGGGTTGGATGTTGCGCTGGCGGCGTCGGGCGAGGCCCCGCTGCAAGCCGGCAAGCGTGCCGCGATGTGCTATTTCTATGCCTACGAACTGCCGCGCATCGCTGCCTGGCTGGACGTGGTGGCGCGGCGTGAGGCCTTGCCGCGCGAGATGCGCGACGAGTGGTTCTGAACCCCGCATGCGCAACGCCGCGCTCGACAAGCTGATCTGGTCGCTGATCTACGGCGGCCTGTTGCTGCTCAGCCTGGGCAGTTTCGTGCGGCGGGCCGCGGTCGGCTTCGGCACGCTGCTGCAGGCCATCGGCGGCACGCTGGCGGCGATAGGCGCGGTGCTGATCCTGGTGCGCGCCAGCCGGCCGCCGGATTGAAACAAGGAGATATCGAACATGGGAACCCCGGTCCAGCAACTCTTCGACCTCAGCGGCCAGGTCGCCCTCGTCACCGGCGGCTCGCGCGGCCTGGGCCTGCAGATGGCCGAGGCCCTGGGCGAAGCCGGTGCCAAGGTGATGCTCACGGCGCGCAAGGCGGCCGAGTTGGAAGAGGCCATCGCCGACCTCGCGGCGCGCGGCATCGACGCGCGCTGGATCGCCGCCGATGCCAGCCAGCCGGCCGAGGTGGCCCGCGTCGTCGACCAGACGATGCAGCGCCTGGGCCAGATCGACATCCTCGTCAACAACGCCGGCGCCACCTGGGGCGCGGCGGCCGAGGACTATCCGCTCGAGGCCTGGGACAAGGTGATGAACCTCAATGTGCGCAGCCTCTTCCTCTTCTCGCAGGCGGTGGCCAAGGCCAGCATGATTCCGCGACAGCGAGGCCGCATCATCAACCTGGCCAGCATCGCCGGCCTGGGCGGCCACATGGAGGTCAAGTTCATCGCCTACGGCACGAGCAAGGGCGCGGTGGTCAACTTCACGCGCACGCTGGCCGGCGAATGGGGCTGCCATGGCATCACCGTCAACGCCATCGCGCCGGGCTTCTTCCCCAGCAAGATGACCCAGGGCACGCTGGACCGCTTCGGCGCCGACCACCTGGCCAAGGGCGCACCGCTCAAGCGCCTGGGCGACGACGACGACCTCAAGGGCGCGGTGCTGCTCTTCGCCAGCGCCGCCGGCAAGCACATCACCGGCCAGATCCTGGCGGTGGACGGCGGCGTCAGCGCCGTCCATGGGGGCTGAGGTGACGGCACCGCTGGCCTTTCCGCTGCACATCCCCTTCGTCGAGGAACTCGGGCTCGAACTCTGGGCCTTTGCCGATGGCAAGGCCGAGCTGCGCGTGGACCTCGAGCACTGCCACCTCAACAGCTGGGCCGTGGCCCATGGCGGCGTGCTGATGACCATGCTGGACGTGGCCATGGCCCACGCCGCACGCAGCGTCAACAACCACGACCCCGAGCAGGCCCCGGGCGTGGCCACCATCGAGATGAAGACCAGCTTCATGCGCCCGGCCGAGGGCCGGCTGCGCGCTTTAGGCACGCTGCTGCACCGCACGACGACGATGGCCTTCACCGAAGGCAGCGTGTTCGATGAAGAAGGACGCCTGTGCGCCCACGCCACTGGCACCTTCAAGTACCTGCGTGGCCTGCCGACCTCGGGCCGGCATGCCAAGCCGCTGCAGCGAAAGCCTCAGGAGCCGGCATGAACCTGCACTTCGACTGGCTGCGCTTCGCCGACCTCGGCGTCGACAACCTCTACGACGCGCTGGCCCTGCGCTGCCGCGTCTTCATTCTCGAGCAGGGCCCCTACCTCGACCCCGACGGCTTCGACCGGCTGTCGTGGCATCTGCTGGGGCGCGACGCCGCCGGCGGCCTGCAGGCCTACCTGCGCGTGGTCGACCCTGGCGTCAAGTACGTCGAGCCCTCCATCGGCCGCGTCATCACCTCGCCCGCGTCGCGCGGCAGCGGCCTGGGCCGCGTGTTGATGAACGAGGGCATCGCGCGTTGCTGCGCCGCCTGGCCGGGCCAGGGCATACGCATCAGCGCCCAGGCCCGGCTCGAACGCTTCTACGGCGAACTCGGCTTCCGCCGCGTCGGCGACAACTACGGCGAGGACGGCATCCCTCACGTCGAGATGCTGCGCGCTGCCTGAGGGCGCGCCGTCCGTCCATCCCCCCCAAGCCGCTGGCAAGAGACACGCGCATGAACACAAACTGGCAAGGCCGCACGGCGGTCATCACCGGCGCCGCCTCGGGCTTCGGCCTCGAGGCCTGCCGCATTGCGGCGCGTGCCGGCATGAAGGTCGTGATGGCCGACGTGCAGGCCCAGGCGCTGGAACTCTCGGCCGCCGAGATCGCGGGCCTGGGTGCCGAGGTGCTGCCGTTCAGGCTGGACGTCTCCAAGGCGGCCGAGGTCGAGGCCCTGGGCGCGGCGACGATGGCGCGCTTCGGCGCGCCGCACTTCGTCTTCAACAACGCCGGCGTCGGCAGCGGCGGCCTGGTGTGGGAGAACAGCGCCGCCGACTGGGACTGGGTGCTGGGCGTCAATGTGCTGGGCGTGGCCCATGGCATCCGCGTCTTCACGCCGCTGATGCTGGCCGCCGCCGCGGCCGACCCGGCCTGGCGCGGCCACATCGTCAACACGGCCAGCATGGCCGGGTTGCTCAACCCGCCCAATATGGGCGTCTACAACGCCAGCAAGGCGGCGGTGGTGAGCCTGGCCGAGACGCTGCACCAGGATCTTTCGCTCGTCACGGAGCAGGTCCGCGCCCACCTGCTTTGCCCCTACTTCGTGCCCACCGGCATCCACCAGAGCCAGCGCAACCGCCCGGCTGATCTGGCCGGCGGCGCGCCCACCCGCAGCCAGCGCATCGCCGCCGCGATGACCGAAAAGGCCGTGGTCGGCGGCCGCGTCACCGCTGCCCAAGTGGCGCAGATGGTGTTCGACGCGATGGACGAGCGCCGCTTCTACATCTACAGCCACCCCAAGGGCCTGGCCGGCGTGCAGACGCTGATGGAAGACCGCCTGCAGCAGCGCAACCCCAGCGATCCCTTCAAGGACAGGCCCGAGATAGGGGAGCAGCTGCGCGCCGCGCTGCGCGGCTGATCGCCTTGCCACCATCGCCTACAGTCGGCCCATGAGCGATGTCGACTGGGCCGGCCGGGTGGCCGTGATAGGGGGCGGGCCTGCAGGCCTGATGGCGGCCGAGGCCCTGGCCGCGGCCGGATGCGCGGTGGATGTCTTCGACGCCATGCCCTCGGTGGGCCGCAAATTCCTGCTCGCCGGCAAGGGCGGGCTCAACCTCACCCACGCCGAGCCCTTCGAAGACTTCCTGGGCCGCTATGGCGAGCGTGCCGAGCGCCTGCGCCCGCTGCTGCAGGCCTTCGGGCCCGAGCAGCTGCGCGCCTGGGCGGCGGGGCTGGGCGTGGAAACCTTCGTCGGCAGTTCGCGCCGCGTTTTCCCGGTCGACATGAAGGCGGCGCCTCTGCTGCGCGCCTGGCTGCACCGGCTGCGCACCCAGGGCGTGCGCTTCCACATGCGCCAGCGCTGGACCGGCTGGGACGAGGCCGGCGCGCTGCGCTTCGAGTCGCCCGCCGGCAGCGCGCGGGTGCAGCCCGCCGCCACCGTGCTGGCCCTGGGCGGCGCGAGCTGGCCGCGCCTGGGCTCGGACGGTGCCTGGTGGCCTTGGCTGGCGGCGCGCGGCGTGGCCCTGGAGCCGCTGGCGCCATCGAACTGCGGCTTCGACGTCGGCTGGAGCGAGCACCTGAGCCAGCGCTTTGCCGGCGAGCCGCTGAAGTCGGTGGCCATCGCCTTCGAGGGCTGGCGCCAGCGTGGCGAGTTCATCGTCACCGCCGGCGGCGTCGAGGGCAGCCTGGTCTACGCCGTCTCGTCCCTGCTGCGCGACCGCCTGGCCGCGGGCGGGGACGCGGTGTTCGAGCTCGACCTGCTGCCCGACCGGCCCTTGGCATGGGTGCAGCAGGAGCTGGCCCATACGCGCGGCCCGCGCTCGCTCGCCACCCACCTGAAGACGCGGCTGCACCTCTCGGGCCTGAAGGCCGCCCTGCTGTGGGAGATCGTGCCGCGCGAGGCCCAGGCCGACCCGGCGCGCTTTGCGGCGCTGATCAAGGCCCTGCCCATCCGCGTGAAGGCGCCTCGCCCCATCGCCGAGGCCATCAGCACGGCCGGGGGCGTGCCCTTCGAGGCCATGGATGAGCACTTGATGCTGAGCGCGCTGCCCGGCGTGTTCTGCGCCGGCGAGATGCTGGATTGGGAGGCGCCCACCGGCGGCTACCTGCTCACCGCCTGCTTCGCCAGCGGGCGCCAGGCGGGGCAGGGCGCGGCGGCCTGGGTGGGTCGGTAAACTCCGCCGCTTCGCTTTTCTCGCTTCCCTGCCGATTTGGACAAGATCGTTCTGCAGCTTGCCGCCGAGCTCAAGGCGCGCCCGGCCCAGGTGCTGGCGGCCGTCGAACTGCTCGACGGCGGCGCCACCGTGCCCTTCATCGCCCGCTACCGCAAGGAGGCCACCGACGGCCTCGATGACATCCAGTTGCGCGAGCTGGAAACGCGCCTGGCTTATCTGCGCGAGCTGGAAGAGCGCCGCGAGGCGGTGCTGAAAAGCATCGAAGAGCAGGGCAAGCTCACGCCCGCGCTGCGCGCCGCCATCGAAGCCGCGCCCACCAAGCAGGAGCTGGAAGACCTCTACCTGCCCTACAAGCCCCGCCGCCGCACCAAGGGCATGATCGCCCGCGAGGCCGGGCTGGAGCCGCTGGCCGACAAGCTCTTTGCCGACCCCACACTCAACCCGCTGGCCGAGGCCGCTGCGTTTCTGAATCCCGACGCAGGATTCGCCGATGCCGCCGCGGTGCTGGACGGCGTGCGCGACCTGCTGAGCGAGCGCTGGGCCGAGGACGCAGCCCTTGTGGGCAAGCTGCGCGAATGGCTGTGGGCCGAAGCCATGCTGCAGAGCAAGCTGGTCGACGGCAAGGATGGCAACCACGCCGACGCGGCCAAGTTCCGCGACTACCACGACTATGCCGAGCCCATACGCACCGTGCCCAGCCACCGCGCGCTGGCGGTGTTCCGTGGCCGCAGCCTGGAATGGCTGGATGCCAAGCTGGTGCTGGACGAGGAACTCGTGCCGGGACAGCCCAGCTTGGCGGAGGGCCGCATCGCCATCCACCTCGGCTGGAGCCATGGCAAGCGCGCCGCCGACGAGCTGATCCGCAAGACCATTGCCTGGACCTGGAAGGTCAAGCTCAGCCTGAGCCTGGAGCGCGATCTCTTCGGCCGCCTGCGCGAGCAGGCCGAGGGCGTGGCGATCAAGGTCTTCGCCGACAACCTGCGCGACCTGCTGCTCGCCGCCCCCGCCGGCAAGCGCGTCGTGATGGGGCTGGACCCCGGCATACGCACCGGCGTCAAGGTGGCCGTGGTCAGCGACACCGGCAAGGTGCTGGACACCCACACCGTCTACCCCCACGAGCCGCGCTGCGACTGGGAAGGCTCGCTGCACACCCTGGGCCGCCTGGTGGCGGCGCATGGCGTCAACCTCATCGCCATCGGCAACGGCACGGCCAGCCGCGAGACCGACAAGCTGGCGGGTGACCTCATCAAGCGCATCGAAGCGCTCGCACCCGATGTCAAGCTCGAGAAGGTGGTGGTCAGCGAGGCCGGCGCCTCGGTCTACAGCGCCAGCGAATTCGCCAGCAAGGAACTGCCCGACCTGGACGTGAGTCTGCGTGGCGCCGTGAGCATTGCGCGCCGCCTGCAGGACCCGCTGGCCGAGCTGGTGAAGATCGACCCCAAGAGCATCGGCGTGGGCCAGTACCAGCACGATGTCAACCAGAGCGGCCTGGCGCGCAGCCTGGAGGCGGTGGTCGAAGACTGCGTCAACCGCGTCGGCGTCGACCTCAACACCGCCTCGGCGCCGCTGCTGGCGCGCGTCTCGGGGCTGTCGGGCACGGTGGCCGGAAGCATCGTGCGCTGGCGCGATGCCCATGGCGCTTTCCGCAGCCGCCAGCAACTGCTGGACGTGGCCGGCCTGGGCCCCAAGACCTTCGAGCTGGCAGCCGGCTTTCTGCGCATACGTGGCGGCGACAACCCCCTGGACATGACCGGCGTCCACCCCGAGACCTATCCGGTGGTCGAGAAGATGATGGCCGCCACCGGCCGCCCGGTGGCCGAGTTGATGGGCCGCGCCGAGGTGCTGCGCCAGCTGCGGCCCGAGGCCTTGGCCGACGAGAAGTTCGGCGCCATCACCATCAAGGACATCCTGGCCGAGCTGGAAAAGCCCGGCCGCGACCCGCGCCCCGATTTCAAGGTGGCGCGCTTCAACGACGGCGTAGCCGATATCAAGGATCTGCAGCCCGGCATGCTGCTCGAAGGCACGGTCAGCAACGTGGCGCAGTTCGGCGCCTTCGTCGACCTGGGTGTCCACCAGGACGGCCTGGTCCACGTCAGCCAGATGAGCCGCAAGTTCGTGAATGACGCGCGTGAGGTCGTCAAGACCGGGCAGGTGGTGAAGGTCAAGGTGCTTGAGGTTGACCTGGCGCGCAAGCGCATCGCGCTGACCATGAAGCTCGACGCCGCCGTGCCCGGCCCGCGCGAAGCTGGCGGCGCCGACAACCGCTTCCGCGCCCCCGGACGTGGCGAGCAACGTGGCCGCGCGCCCGAGGCCGCGCCCCAGGGCGCGCTGGCGGCGGCCTTCTCCAAGCTGCAACAAGGCCGGCGCTAGGAGCGCCCTATGCGCGCGCTGCAGCTGCTGGCGGGCCCGCGGGCGCAGGCGCAGCTGCGCGAGCGCGGCCTGGCGCCCGCCGATGTGCGCGTGGTCCCGGCGGCGGCCGGCGGGCCCAAGGGCCTGACGCTGATCCCGCTGGACCGCTTTCTTTTCGGCCACTGGCTGCGCGACAGCCAGGAGCCCCTGCATCTTCTGGGCGCCTCGATAGGCTCGTGGCGCATGGCCTGCGCCTGTCTGCCGGATGCCGACGCGGCGCTGGCCGAACTGGCCGAGGACTACGTGACCCAGCGCTACGAGCACGCACCGGGCAGGCTGCCGGCGCCGCGCGTCGTCACCCAGTCCTTTGGCGCCCTGCTGCGGCAACGCCTGGGCGAGCGCGCGGCGCTCGTGCTGGCCCATCCGCGGCGCCGGCTGCATGTCTTCGCCAGCCGCGGCCGCCACCTGCTGCACCGCGCCGGGCCGCTGCGCGCGGCGGCCGGCTATCTGGGTGCCTATGGCGCCAATGCGATCAGCCGACGCGCTCTGGGTGCCTGGATGGAGCGCGTGGTGTTCAGCGACCCGCGCGATGCGCTGCCCTTTCCGCTGCACGACTTCCGCACCCGCCACGCCGCGCTTTCGCCCGACAACCTGGCCAGCGCCGTGCTGGCCAGCTGCACCGTGCCTTTTGCGCTGGAGCCGGTGCAGGACCCGCCCGGCGCGCCAGCCGGTACCTACTGGGATGGCGGCATCACCGACTACCACCTGCACCTGGACTATGCGGCCATGGGCGAAGGCCTCGTGCTCTACCCGCACTTCCAGACCCGCATCGTGCCGGGCTGGCTGGACAAGGCCTGGACGCGGCGCCACCACGCCACCGGCTTCCTGTCCAACCTGGTGCTGCTGGCGCCCACGCCCGAGTGGCTGGCCACGCTGCCCCACGGCAAGCTGCCCGACCGCCAGGACTTCAAGGCCTATGGCGACGACCACGCCGCGCGCCAGCGCGACTGGCGCCGCGCCCTGGCCGAAAGCCAGCGCCTGGCCGACGAATTCGCGGAATTGGTGCAGTCCGGCCGGCCATTCCAGGCCTTGGCCCTGCCTTAGGCTGGGCTACACTGCCGGCTCCGAGCAACGCAACAAGGGCAGGAAAGGCAGCATGGTTATGACACCGCGGACTACCCGGCCGCTCCGGTCGTTTACCGAGATTTAGTCGGCTGCGCTGTCACGTCACCCCTTTCCCCCAGACAAAGCGCGGCACCCCCCGCGCTTTGTTGCATCTGGAGCACAAGACATGATCACCATCACGCTGCCGGACGGCTCCCGGCGAGAGTTCGAGCAGGCCCTCACGGTGGCCGAGGTGGCCGCCTCCATCGGCAGCGGCCTGGCCAAGGCGGCGCTGGCCGGCAAGGTGGACGGGCGGCTGGTCGATACCAGCCACCGCATCGAGGCCGACGCGCAGCTGGCCATCGTCACCGACAAGGACGCCGACGGCCTGGAGCTCATCCGCCACAGCACGGCCCACCTGCTGGCCTATGCGGTGAAGCAGCTCTTCCCCGAGGCCCAGGTGACCATCGGCCCGGTGGTCGAGAACGGCTTCTACTACGACTTCGCCTACAAGCGTCCCTTCACGCCCGAGGACCTGGCGGCCATCGAAAAGCGCATGGCCGAGCTGGCCGCGAAGAACGAGCCCATCGTGCGCCGCGTGCTGCCGCGCGACGAGGCTGTCGAGTACTTCAAGGCCCAGGGCGAGCACTACAAGGCCGAGATCATTGCCAGCATCCCGGCCGACCAGGACGTGAGCCTGTACCGCGAAGGCGGCTTCGAAGACCTGTGCCGCGGCCCCCATGTGCCCAGCACCGGGCGGCTGAAGCACTTCAAGCTGATGAAGGTGGCCGGCGCCTACTGGCGCGGTGACCAGGCCAACGAGCAGCTGCAGCGCGTCTACGGCACGGCCTGGGCCAGCAAGGATGACCTGCAGCAGTACCTGACCATGCTGGAAGAGGCCGAGAAGCGCGACCACCGCCGCCTGGGTCGCGAGCTGGATCTCTTCCACCTCGACGAGCACAGCCCCGGCACGGTGTTCTGGCACGCGCGTGGCTGGACCGTGTGGCAGGAAGTCGAGCAGTACATGCGCCGCGTCTACCGCGACAACGGCTACCAGGAGGTCAAGGGCCCGCAGATCCTCGACCAGGGCCTGTGGGAGAAGACCGGCCACTGGGACAAGTACCGCGACAACATGTTCACGACCGAGAGCGAGAAGCGCAACTACGCGCTCAAGCCGATGAACTGCCCGGGCCACATCTTGATCTTCAAGCAGGGCA
Organism: Rubrivivax sp. A210; assembly: GCF_904426505.1. Lineage (GTDB taxonomy): Bacteria > Pseudomonadota > Gammaproteobacteria > Burkholderiales > Burkholderiaceae_C > Rubrivivax. The sequence continues at coordinate 108,526 of NZ_CAJGBN010000067.1, read as the reverse complement.
TCAAGAGCTACCGCGACCTGCCGCTGCGCTACGGCGAGTTCGGCAACTGCCACCGCAACGAGCCCACCGGCGGCCTGCACGGCATCATGCGCGTGCGTGCCTTCACGCAGGACGATGGCCACATCTTCTGCACCGAGGACATGATCCTCGACGAGTGCGTGACCTACACCTCGCTGCTGCAGCAGGTCTACAAGGACTTCGGCTTCAGCGAGATCATCTACAAGGTGGCCACGCGGCCGGCGGCGCGCATCGGCAGCGACGAGATCTGGGACAAAGCCGAGCACGCGCTGATCGAGAGCCTCAAGCGCAGCGGCTGCGACTACGTCATCTCACCCGGCGACGGCGCCTTCTACGGCCCCAAGATCGAGTACACGCTGAAGGACGCCATCGGCCGCCAGTGGCAGTGCGGCACGATGCAGGTCGATTTCTCGATGGCCGAGCGCCTGGATGCCGTGTACGTGGCCGAATCGGGCGAGCGCAAGCACCCGGTGATGCTGCACCGGGCCATCGTCGGCAGCCTCGAGCGCTTCATCGGCATCCTGATCGAGCAGCACGCCGGCGCGCTGCCCGTGTGGCTGGCGCCGCAGCAGGTGGTTGTCACCGCGATCACCGACCAGCAGGCCGAATACGCGGTAAGCGTGGCGAAAGTGTTGCAAAAACAAGGAGTTAGGGTCTCGCTTGATTTGCGCAACGAGAAAATCAACTATAAAATCCGCGAGCATTCGATGCAGAAGGTTCCGTTCATCCTGGTCGTCGGCGACAAGGAGAAGGCAAACGGGGCCGTTGCCGTGCGCGCCCGGGGCAACCAGGATCTCGGCGTGATGCCGCTGCCAGACTTCAGCCAGAAGCTCGCCGCTGACATCGCTGCCAAGGTCTAGGGATCTCTCGGCGCGCGTTTGATTTTTCCGTGGCCCGTCTGCCTTCGGGTTGCCACAGGAGCTGGAACCATCGCTACTTTCATGGACCGCCGCGTACCCAACGCGGAGCGCAAGCACAGGCTGAATCGGGAAATCATGGCGCCGCAGGTGCGCCTGAACGGGGTCGAGAACGAACCCCTGGGCATCGTCAGCATCCTGGACGCGTTGCGCATGGCTGGGGAGTTGGACGTCGATCTGGTCGAGATCGCGGCCACGGCAGATCCCCCGGTGTGCCGGTTGATGGACTACGGCAAGTTCAAGTACCAAGAGCAGAAGAAGGCGGCCGAGGCCAAGAGCAAGCAGAAGGTCATCGAGATCAAGGAAGTCAAGTTCCGCCCGGGCACGGACGACGGCGACTACCACATCAAGATGCGCAACCTGCGTCGCTTCATTGCCGAGGACGGCGACAAGGGCAAGGTCACGCTGCGCTTCCGCGGCCGCGAGATCACCCACCAGGACATCGGCATGCGCATGCTCGAGCGCATCCGCGATGAACTGGCCGATGTCGCGATGGTCGAGCACATGCCCAAGCTCGAGGGTCGCCAGATGATCATGGTGCTGGCGCCCAAGCGTAAGTAGAAGATCGGGTTTTGAGAGGATTTCGCCGTCGCGGTGGTCACCACGGCGGTGAAGTAGAAGCGGCTGCAGGCCAACAAGCACACCGGCCATCCGGCGTCGCCTGCAGCAGCACACATAGCAAGGAGCAGCAATGCCCAAGATGAAGACCAAGAGCAGCGCCAAGAAGCGCTTCCGCGTTCGCCCGGGTGGCACCGTCAAGCGCGGCCAAGCCTACAAGCGCCACATCCTGACCAAGAAGACCACCAAGAACAAGCGCCACCTGCGTGGTGCGGTCAACGTCCACGAAACCAACATGGGCCACATGGCCCAGATGTTGCCTTTCGCCGGCCTGTAATCCACCCACAACGCAACAGGAGCACTCATGCCTCGCGTCAAACGTGGTGTCACCGCACACGCCCGCCACAAGAAGATCCTCGCCCTCGCCAAGGGCTTCCGCGGCCGCCGCAAGAACGTCTTCCGCATCGCCAAGCAGGCGGTGATGAAGGCGGGGCAATATGCCTACCGCGACCGCCGTACCCGCAAGCGGGTCTTCCGCCAACTCTGGATCGCGCGTATCAACGCCGCCAGCCGCGGCCTGGGCTTGACCTACAGCAAGTTCATGGCCGGCCTCAAGAAGGCCAATATCGACATCGACCGCAAGGTGCTGTCGGACATGGCCATCCATGACCCGGCTGGCTTCAGCAGCATCGTCGACAAGGTGAAGGCTCAGCTGGCTTGATCCCTTGCGCCGGGCCCTCGCAGGGCCCGTGCGCGACTTCCAAGCATCCGAAGGCCGTCACCCGTGGGCGGCCTTTTTTCTTTGCGATCCATGAACGACCTCGACACCCTCGTACAGGCCGCCCGGGCCGATTTCGACGCCGCCCACCAGGGCGCCGAACTCGAGAACGCCAAGGCGCGCTATCTCGGCAAGAGCGGCAGCCTGACCGACCTGCTCAAGGGCCTGGGCGCGCTGCCTGCCGCTGAGAAGAAGAGCCGCGGCGGAGAGATCAACCGCGCCAAGGCGGCCATCGAGGCCGCGCTGCAGGCGGCGCGCGAGCGTCTGGCGGCCGAGGAACTGGCGGCCCAGCTGCGCGCCGAGGCGCTGGATGTCACGCTGCCCGGCCGCCGCCGCGGCACGGGCGGCCTGCACCCGGTGAGCCGCACCATAGAGCGCATCGAGGCCATCTTCGCCAGCATGGGTTTCGATGTCGCCGAAGGCCCCGAGATCGAGACCGACTGGATGAGCTTCACCGCGCTCAACAACCCCGAGAACCATCCGGCACGCTCGATGCAGGACACCTTCTACGTCGACATCAAGGACAACCAAGGCCGGTGGCTCAATCTGCGCCCGCACACCAGCCCCATGCAGGTGAGGTATGCGAGGGCGCACGCGGCACGCCACGCCCGCGACATCGCGGATGGCAGCCCTATGCCCGAGATCCGCGTCATCGCGCCGGGCCGCACCTACCGCGTCGACAGCGACGCCACGCATTCGCCGATGTTCCACCAGTGCGAAGGCCTGTGGATGGGCGAGAACATCAGCTTCAAGGATCTCAAGGTCGTCTTCACCAGCTTCGTGCGCGAGTTCTTCGAGACCGACGACTTCGACCTGCGCTTCCGCCCCAGTTTTTTCCCCTTCACCGAGCCCAGCGCCGAGATCGACATCGCCTTCCGCAGCGGCCCGCTGGCCGGGCGCTGGCTCGAGGTGGCCGGCTCCGGCCAGGTCCACCCGAACGTGGTGCGCAACTACGGCCTCGACCCCGAGCGCCACATCGGCTTTGCGTTCGGCATGGGCCCCGACCGCCTGGCCATGCTGCGTTATGGCATCGACGACCTGCGCCTGATGTTCGACGGCGACCTGCGCTTCCTGTCGCAGTTCAACTGACAAGGCATGAATGAACCTGCTGCGCGACCCGATCTCAGCCCTGTGCGCATCAAAGTACGGATGTACGGCTGCGGTGCTCGAGCTGAGCTCGGGCCGCTCGCGACGGTTCCTTCACGCCTTGTGACGGCGCCCTGAAATTGCCCCGATTTCGAGACATCCCGACATGCAATTCCCCGAATCCTGGCTGCGCGAGTTCTGCAACCCGCCACTGTCCACCCAAGCCCTGGCCGACCTGCTGACCATGTCCGGCATGGAGGTGGAAGAGTTGCGCCCGGTGGCGCCGCCCTTCAGCGGCGTGGTGGTGGCCGAGATCCTGAGCGCCGAGCCTCACCCGCAGGCTGATCGCCTGCGCGTTTGCCGCGTTGACGCCGGTGCGGCTGCACCCGGTGGCCCGCTGCAAATCGTCTGTGGCGCGCCCAATGCGCGTGCCGGCATCAAGGTGCCGCTGGCGATGGTGGGCGCCGAGCTGCCGCCTGGGGAAGACGGCAAACCCTTCAAGATCGGCGTCGGCAAGCTGCGCGGCGTCGAGAGCCTGGGCATGCTGTGCTCGGCGCGCGAACTCAAGATTGCCGATGATGCCGGCGGGCTGCTCGAGCTCGATGCCACAGCACCCCTGGGCACCAACATCCGCGACTGGCTGCGCCTGGACGACACCGTCTTCACGCTCAAGCTCACACCCAACCTGGCGCACGGCCTCAGCGTCTTCGGCATCGCACGCGAGGTCTCGGCGCTCACCGGCTCGCCACTGTGCGTGCCCGAAATCGCGCCGGTCGTGACCACGCACGAGCAAACGCTCAAGGTCGAGGTGCAGGCGCCCGACCTCTGCGGTCGCTTCTCGGGCCGCGTCGTTCGTGGCGTCAATACCCAGGCCAAGACCCCGGCCTGGATGGTCGAGCGCCTGGCGCGCTGCGGCCAGCGCAGCGTCACGGCCCTGGTCGACATCTCGAACTACGTGATGTTCGAATACGGCCGGCCCTCGCACATCTTCGACCTCGACAAGATCCACGACCACCTCGTCGTGCGCTGGGGCCGCCCCGGCGAGACGCTGGAACTGCTCAACGGCAACACCATCACGGTGGATGGCGAGGTCGGCGTCATCGCCGACGCCCAGGCCGTCGAATCGCTGGCCGGCATCATGGGCGGCGAGGCCACGGCGGTGTCGGACGCCACGCGCAATGTCTACGTCGAGGCCGCCTTCTGGTGGCCCGAGGCGGTGCAGGGGCGCTCGCGCCGCTACAACTTCAGCACCGACGCCGGCCACCGCTTCGAGCGCGGCGTCGACCCGGCGCTGACGGTGGCTCACGTCGAGCGCATCACCCGCCTCATCGTCGACATCTGCGGCGGTGCCGACACCGCCTGCGGGCCCATGGATGACCAGGTGCTGCGCCTGCCCGAGGCGGCGCCGGTGACGCTGCGCGTGGCACGGGCCGAGCGCGTGATCGGCATGCCCATCAGCCAGGCGCAATGCGCCGAGGTCTTCCGCCGCCTCGGCCTGCAGTTCAGCGAGGCCCCCGGCACGTTGACCGTGACGCCGCCGAGCTGGCGCTTCGACCTGCGCATCGAGGAAGACCTGATCGAGGAAGTCGTGCGCGTGATCGGCTACGACCGCCTGCCGGCATCGGCGCCGGTGGCCCCGGTGACGCCGCGTGTGCGGCGCGAGGCACGGCGCGGCGCGAACGCGGTGCGCCGCCAGCTGGCCGGGCTGGACTATCAAGAGACCATCAGCTTCAGCTTCGTCGAGGAGCGCTGGGAGCGCGAGCTGGCCGGCAATGCCGACCCCATCAAGGTGCTCAATCCCATCGCGGCGCCGCTGGCGGTGATGCGCTCCAGCCTGATGGGCAGCCTGGTGCAGGCGCTGCGCCACAACCTTCAGCGCAAGAGCACGCGCGTGCGCCTGTTCGAGCTGGGCCGCGTCTTCCGCCGCGATGCCGCGGTGGCCGATGGCCCGCTGACCGTGGCCGGCGTCAACCAGCCCATGCGCGTGGGCGGACTGGCCTATGGCCCGGCCGACGCCCTGCAGTGGGCTCGGCGCGAGCAGGCGGTGGACTTCTTCGACGTCAAGGGCGATGTCGAGGCTTTGCTGGCGTCCCTGGCGCCGCGCTTCGTGGCTGCCGCACACCCGTCCGAGCATCCGGCGCTGCACCCGGGCCGCAGCGCCCGCATCGAGGTCGACGGCCGCATCATCGGCCACGTCGGCGAACTCCATCCCCGCTGGCGTCTGGCCTATGAGCTGCCGCAGGCGCCGGTGCTGTTCGAGCTCGATCTGGAGTCCGTGCTCGACGTGCCGCTGCCGGCCTTCGAGCCGGTGTCGCGCCAGCAGGCCGTGACGCGCGACCTGGCCCTGGTGGTGGGCGACGAGGTGGCTCACGACGCCCTCGTCGACCAGTTGCGCGCCGACCCCAGCGGCCTGGTGCGTGCGGCCACGCTGTTCGACATCTACAAGCCGACGACGCCGGGTGCGGGCCTCGCCGCCGGTGAGCGCAGCCTCGCTGTGCGGCTGGAACTGCTCGATTTCGCGAGCACACTCACCGATGATCGCATCGAGGCCGCGGTGCAAGCCGCCGTCGCTCGCGTGCAGTTGGCGTTCGGCGCGCGGCTGCGCGCCTGAAGGGAAGGGGAGGAGACGACGTGACCGACGACAAGCCCGACGAAAAGCTCATCCTGCCCTCGCTGGACACGCCCACGCTGACCAAGGCCGAGCTGGCCGAGCTCTTGTTCGACCGCCTGGGCCTCAACAAGCGCGAGAGCAAGGACATGGTGGAGGCCTTCTTCGAGATCGTGCATGGCAGCCTGGTCACGGGCCAGGACGTCAAGCTCTCGGGCTTCGGCAACTTCAACATCCGCCGCAAGGCGCCGCGCCCGGGCCGCAACCCGCGCACCGGCGAATCGATTCCGATCAAGGCGCGCAACGTCGTCACCTTCCACGCCAGCCACAAACTGAAAGCCATGGTGCAAGGCGACACACCTCCCGAAGGGGACTTCGAGTAGAGTCTAGATTTCCTCCCCGATCCCATTGATTTCAATGGAGAAAGCGCTCCCAGCCATCCCCGCCAAGCGCTACTTCACCATCGGTGAGGTGAGCGAGCTTTGCGGGGTCAAGCCCTATGTGCTGCGCTATTGGGAGCAGGAGTTCACGCAGCTCAAGCCGATGAAGCGCCGCGGCAACCGGCGCTACTACCAGCACCACGAGGTGCTGCTGATCCGGCGCATCCGCGAGTTGCTCTACGACCAGGGCTTCACGATCAGCGGCGCGCGCAACCGCTTGTCGGACGCCATCGTCGGCGCACGCGGAGTCGATCTCGATGACGAGGACGATCTGCCGCCGGAGGCCACCGCCGAGGCCGGGTTGGTGATCGAGCTTCCCGTGACCACCGCTGCCGCGGTGGTGGCGCCGGCAGGGCCCGATCTGGCCCATGAACACCTGCTGGCCGAGTTGATGTCCATCCGTGAACTGCTCACCGCCTGATTCGACCTGCGGTCGATGTATACTGCAAGGCTTCGTCGGGGTGTAGCGCAGCCTGGTAGCGCACTTGCATGGGGTGCAAGGGGTCGCGAGTTCGAATCCCGCCACCCCGACCATTGAAAATCAACGGCTTGGCTCTCACAAGGAGCCAAGCCGTTTTGATTTGTGCGGCCCGGTGGGCGACGGCCTCTCAAGGCTGAACCGTCTGATTTCGAGAGTCCAGGATCGAACGATGGCGACACTCATTCCCGCGCTCTCCGCTTGCGCTTCCCGCATGACCTCGGGTGAACGGCGCTTCGCCGAGCGGCTCGAACAGAAGCTCGATGACGACTACCTGCTTTGGTATGACGTTCCGGTCGGTCCCAAGCAGTCGCACCCCGATTTCGTCGTCCTGCACCCCCGCCGCGGCGTGCTGATCCTGGAGACCAAGGACTGGCGGCTGGAGACCATCCACCAGGCCAGCCGCCAAGCCTGGGAAATCATCCCCGACGGCCATCTGAAAGTGGTGATCAATCCGCTGGCCCAGGCGCGGCATTGCGCCATCCAGGTGGTGAACGCGTTGGAGCGCGACGCGCAACTGACGCAGGCCGGCGGCCCGCATCAGGGCAAGCTGGCCTTTCCCTGGGGCTATGGCGTGGTGCTGACGCGCATCACGCGCAAGCAGTTCGAGGCCGCCGGCCTGGACCAGTCGATCGCGCCCGAATTCGTGATCTGCTCCGACGAGATGCTCGAGTCGGCCGAGTCCGAGGCCTTCCAGCAGCGCCTGTGGCAGATGTTCGCCCATGCCTTCGGCGGTGCCATGAGCCTGCCTCAGCTTGACCGGGTGCGCTGGATCATGTTTCCGGAGGTGAGGCTGCCGACGCAGGCCTCGCTGTTCGGCGACGAGGATGCCGCGTCTGATTGCCCCAGCGTCATGCGCGTGATGGACCTGCAGCAGGAGCAGCTGGCGCGCAGCCTCGGTGAAGGGCACCGGGTCATCCACGGTGTTGCCGGTTCCGGCAAGACCATGATCCTCGGCTACCGGGCCGAGTACCTGGCCAAGGCCAGCGGCGCGCAGTCCAAGCCCATTCTCGTGCTGTGCTTCAACGAGCCGCTGGCAACCCTGCTCGATGCGGGCTTCGAGGCCAAGGGCCTGGCCGACCGGGTCCATGCCCGCAACTTCCACAAGTGGTGCCGCCAGCAATTGGTGGCCTTCGGCCAGGCCCTGCCGGCCCAGGGGCCGGCGATGTTCGACGCCATGGTCGACGGCGTGATCCGTGCCGTCGAGCGCAGGCAGATTCCCTCCGGCCAGTACCAGGCGGTGCTGATTGACGAGGGTCACGACTTCCGCCCCGAGTGGTTGAAGCTGGTCATGCAGATGGTCGACCCGGCCACCAACAGCCTGCTGCTGCTGTACGACGATGCGCAGAGCATCTACGAGCGCCGTGCATCGCGCCAGTTCAGCTTCAAGAGCGTGGGCATCCAGGCCCAGGGCCGCACCACCATTCTCAAGATCAACTACCGCAACACCAAGCAGATCCTGAGGGTCGCCAGCCTGGTGGCCGCGGACCTGCTGACCGCCGAAGACCGGGACGACGACGGCGTGCCGCTGGTCCATCCCATCAGCTACGGGCGGGAGGGCGAGGAGCCTGTCGTCATCGAGTTGCCGACGCTGCGCGACGAAGCCTGGGCCATTGCCGACCGCCTGCATGCCTCGCATCAGGAGGGCCACGCCTGGGGCGACATGGCCATCCTGTGCCGCGACTACCCGACCATGGATGCCTGCGCCGCCGCGCTGCGGAACAAGGGCATTCCGATGCAGGTTCGCAAGCGCTCGGGCGACTTCAAGCCCGGCCACGATTCGGTCAAGATCATGACCATGAAGGTCAGCAAGGGGCTGGAGTTTCCAGTGGTCGCCTTGTCGGGCGTTGGCCAGATGCCGGCGGCGGGCGAGGACGAACGCGAGGAAGCTCGTCTTTTCTATGTCGCAGCGACGCGGGCGACCCAGCGGCTGGTGATTGCCGCAAGCGGCAGCGGAGCCTTCGTCAAGCGCCTGGCGGGTCGGGACAGCGCCAGCGCCCCGTCCTGAGGCATCCCCCCGCATCCAACACTCAGTAGTGCGGGGGCAATTCCTCGCGCAGCGAGCGCGCGGCTGCGGGTTCGGCGTTGGCCGCCTGCCCTGCCAGGCGTCTTACCTCGCGCAGCAGGGTGTCGATGGTGCCTTGCTGCTGCACGACGACGTCGTTCAGCCGGTCCACCGTGTCCTCGGTGAAGCTGAGCTTGATTTCCAGTTCGGTGAGCCGTTCCTGCACGGCTTCGAACGCATCGGTGGGCATGTGATTTCCTCAGTGCCTGTGCGGCGCCCTTGCCGGATGGCGCGGGCGCAGCGGGCGCTGCGCCCGCGACCCAGGATGTGCAGATTGTCACGCGCGGCGCGCAATGACACGCGCGGCGCCGGCCCGGCCTGCGGCAAGTCAATCCGGCGCGCTGGGCCCCCAAGAGAATGCCGCCCTTTCCGACGCGCGGATCTTCGAGGACGCTGGATGTTCATCAACAAGCACAAGCCCGCCTGGCTGTACGAATCGCTGCCGTACATCTACCTGACCACCGGGGCCGGGACGATGTTTGCCGTGCGCGACTTCATCGGCGCCTTCAGCGGGCTGATGCTGGCAACGGCCGGAGGCTGGGTGTGGCGCATGCGGCACGTCTACCGGCGCCGCGCCAAGGGCAAGCCAGGTGTCGAAGGCAAGACCCTGGTCAAGCTGCGCTGGCGCGCATCCTTCGAGGTCGGCCAGGCCACCATCGACGCGCAGCACCGCGCCCTGTTCGCTACGGCCAACCGCCTGATGCACGCCATCCTCACCGACAAGCCGCGGTTGGCGACCGCGCGGCTGTTCCAGAAGCTGGTGACCGATGTCGAGGAGCACTTCAAGACCGAGGAGCGGTTGATGCAGGACAGCGGCCGGCCGCTGTCGGAAGCTCACAAGAGCGACCACGCGCTGCTGCTGTCCAAGGTAGCGGCCATGCAGGCGCGCTTTGCCGGCGATGCGGTGCAGAGCGATGAGTCGATAGGCTTCGTGGCCTGCAACCTCATCGCCGAGCATGTGGTGGCCGAGCACCGGGAGCTGCGGTTGCTCTAGCCGCGCGGAAGGCGGCGAAAGCCCTTCATTTCAGCGCGCAGCATTCGACGCGGGGTGGTATCAATGGCGCAGCTGCCATGCCATGGAAGGGTGCCGCACCATGAACCCGGACACAACCCGACTTCTCGATGCCGCTCGCACCTCGGCGGCCTCGCTGCACGAGGCGGCGCGTGCCGGTTTCGAGGGTTTCGAGCTGGTCTCGGTGCTCAACCTGGCCGCGGCCCGGGCCGTCATGGCCGATACCGCCTGGTATCTGCTTGACGTGGCCGCGGCGCGCGAGGCCGGCGAACTCTATGCGCTGCAGTCGGGCTATGCCGAGGCGCTGCGGGTCAAGACCCAGGCCTATGGCCATGCGATGGCCGGCGTGGCGGCCGATCTGGTCGAGAAGCTCGGCCAAACGGGGCGGGGACAAGCCTTCGCCTGATGAGTGCGCGGCGGGTTGCCGCGCCGCTGCGCATCAATCCTTGACGAGCAGATCCTCGGGCGTCTTGCCTGCGGCCAGGGCGGCGGTGTACCAGCCCGGGCGCTTGCCACGGCCGCTCCAGCTGTGGCCCTGGTCGTCCTTGAACTTGGCCTTGGTCGCGGCCTTCTTGCCCGCGGCCTTGCGCGTCTTCTTGGCTGCGGCGGGCTTGCTGGCCGCGGTGCCGGCCTTGGCCTTGGCCTTGCCGAAGCCCAGGTCGGCCGCCGTGATGCCGTAGTGCGCGATGGCCTCCCTGGCCTGCGCGATGATGGCCGCGACTTCCTTCTTGCGCACCTGCTGGGCCTGCGCTTCCAGCGCGGCGATCTGTGCCTGGATGGCGGCGAAATCCTGTCCGATGATCTTCTTGGTAGCCATGTTCCGTCCCGTTTGATGGAAGCGCCGATTGTGATTCAAGACCGGCGCGCCTCGCCGCCGCAGACCGGGCAGGCCGGCTGGCGTGCGATGCGCACCTCGTCGAAATGCATGGCGCGCCCGTCCAGCATCAGCAGGCGCCCGGCCAGCGAGTGGCCGACCCCGGCCAGCAGCTTCAGCGCCTCGGCCGCCTGCATGGTGCCGATGATGCCCACCAGCGGCGCAAACACGCCCATGGTGGCGCAGGCCGCTTCCTCAAAGGCGGTGCCGGGCGGGAACAGGCAACCGTAGCAGGGCGCCTCGGGGTCGCGGCTGTCGTAGACCGAGATCTGGCCGTCAAAGCCTATGGCCGCACCCGACACCAGCGGCTTGCGATGGCGCACGCAGGCCGCGTTGACGGCGTGGCGGGTGGCGAAGTTGTCGCTGCAGTCCAGCACCACGTCGGTCTCGGCCACCCAGGCATCCAGTGAAGCGGCATCGGCGCGGCGGCACATGGCGCGCACCTCGATGTCGGGGTTGAGGGCGGCAATGCTCTGGCGTGCCGATTCGGCCTTGGGCTGGCCCAGGCGCGAGAGGCGGTGTGCGATCTGGCGCTGCAGATTGGTCAGGTCCACCGTGTCGTGGTCGACCAGGGTGATGCGGCCGACGCCGGCCGTGCCCAGGTACAGCGCCACTGGCGAGCCCAGGCCGCCGGCGCCTATCACCAGCGCACGGGATTGAAGCAAGCGCGTCTGGCCCTCGATGCCGAGGTCATCGAGAAGGATGTGGCGCGAATAGCGCAGCAGCTGCTCATCGTTCATGGCTGGCATTGTGGCCCTGCAGCCGCGGCGGCGAAGGCCGCGCTTGCGCTGTTCCTTTGTGGCGCATTGCTGCGGCGCAACGGGGGTTCCCCCGCCTTGTCGCGATTGCCCATCAGGTCGACAGTGCGCCCCCAATGAACCAGCCTTCCCTGACCCCTTCCATGCCCTCCCGCCTGCCACTGAGTACCCTGGCCCTGGCCGCCTTCCTGGCCTGTTCTGGCGCACAGGCGCAGACCTCGCAGGAGGTGGTGATCACCGGCTCCATCGTCGAGCGCACCATCGCCGACGCGCCCTATGCCATCAGCGTGGTCGGCCGGGATGAGCTGCGCAGCGCCGGCCCGCTGGTCAACCTCAGCGAGGCCGTGGCGCGCGTACCCGGCCTGGTGGTGGCCAACCGCTGGAACTTCGCGCAAGACCTGCAGATCAGCTCGCGCGGCTTCGGCGCCCGCGCCGGCTTCGGCGTGCGCGGCGTGCGCCTGTACAGCGATGGCATCCCCGCCAGCGGCCCCGATGGCCAGGGCCAGGTCTCGCACTTCGACCTCGCCAACGCCGAGCGCGTGGAGGTGCTGCGCGGCCCCTTCTCGGTGCTCTACGGCAACAGCTCGGGCGGCGTCATCTCCGCCGTCAGCAGCACGCCGCGGGCGCAGCGCTTCGAGGCCGCGGTGGACGCCGGCAGCTTCGGCCTGCGCCAGCTGCGCCTGCAGGGCGAGACACCGCTGGCCGGCGGCTTCGACCTGCGCGTGGCCGCGGCAGCGCTCGAGGTCGACGGCTTCCGCCCCCATTCCGAGGCCAAGCGCAACCTCGTCACCCTGCGCGCCGGCTACAACGCCGGCGCCGACAGCGCCGTGCTGCAGGCCAGCGTCCTGGACCAGCCGGCCCAGGACCCGTTGGGCCTTGACCTCAATCAGTTCCGCACCGACCCACGCGGGGTCGCGTCCGTGGCCGAGCAGTTCAACACCCGCAAGACCACGCGTCAGAGCCAGCTCGGCCTGCGCTGGAAGCACCGCTTCGATGCCGGCGCGCTGCGCGACGGCGAGATCGCACTCTACGGCGGCCAGCGCGACATCGTGCAATTCCTGGCCATCCCGGCCACCACCCAGGGGGCCATCGAGACCATTCTGCTGGCCAACCCGGCGCCGGGATCGGCGCGCCACGGCGGCGGCGTGATCGCCTTTGATCGGACCTACGGCGGCGCCGAAGGCCGGCTGCGCTTTGCCTGGGACAGCGTCGACCTCCAGGCCGGTGTCGCCCTGGATCGCCAGCGCGACGAGCGCAAGGGCTACCAGAACTTCAGCGGCACGGCCGCGGCACCCCAGCAGCTGGGACAGATGGGCCCGCTGCGGCGCGACGAGACCAACCGCGCCCGCAGCGACGACGTCTTCGCCCAGGCCGAGTGGGCCTTCATGCCCCAGCTGGCGGCCATTGCCGGTGTGCGCGCCGGCCGCGTCGAGCTCGAATCGGTGGACGCCTTCGAGCTGCGCTGCAACCGCGCCGTCACCCCCAACACCGGCAACTGCGACGACTCGGGCAAGCGCGAGTTCGACTACACCAACCCGGTGCTGGGCCTGCGCTGGGCCGCCGCACCAGGGCTGAAGCTGTACGCCAGCGTGGCGCGCGGCTTCGAATCTCCCACCCTGGGCGAACTGGCCTACCGGCGCGACGGCACCGGCGGCTTCAACACCGAGTTGCTGCCGCAGCGCAGCCGTCAGTTCGAAATCGGTGCCAAGTGGCGCGGTGGCGCGCTGCAGGCCGACCTGACGCTGTTCCAGGCCAAGGTCGACGACGAGATCAGCGTGGCCACCAATGCCGGTGGCCGCTCCGCCTTCCAGAACGTCGGCCGCACCGAGCGACAGGGTGCCGAACTCTCCGGGCGCTGGCAGATCACGCCGGCGCTCAGCGCCGCCCTGGCCGCCACCTGGCTGGAGGCCACCTACAAGGACAGCTTCCTCGTCTGCGCCGGCATCCCCTGCAACGCGCCCACGCTGCCGGTGGCGGCGGGCAACCGCATCGCCGGCACCCAGCGCAGCGCCGGCTTTGCCGAACTGGCCTGGCGCACGGCCGCGCTGGGCGAGCTGGCGCTGGAACTGCGCGGCGCTGGCGACACGGTGGTCAACGACCGCAACACCGAAGCCGCCCCCGGCTACGGCCTGGTGGGCCTGCGCTGGGCCTATGGCTTTCAGGCTGGCAGCCTGGGCAAGGCCGAACTGCTGCTCCGCGTGGACAACGCCACCGACCGCCGCTACGCCGGCAGCGTGATCGTCAACGACGCCAACGGTCGCTTCTACGAGACCGGCGCACCGCGCAGCGTGCTGCTGGCGCTGCGCTTCGTGATGCCTTGAGCACTGCGATGCTGCCTGCACGTCGCTTGCTGCTCGCGGCCTTGCTGTGGCCGGCGCTGGCGGGCGCGCAGGGGCTTGCCGACCCCTTCGAGGGCGACCCCTACCAGTCCCATCCCTGGCCCGACATGCGGCGCGAATACCTGGGCCGCGACGCCCGCGTGGTGTTCGATGCGCGCGTGCAGGTCCAGGGCCCGACCTTCGCCGAAGACCCGATGAACGTGCCGGTGAGCGTGCGCGTCGACCCGGCGCTGGGTGCCGTGCGCGAGATCGTGGTGCTGGTCGACCGCAACCCGATACGCCGCGTGCTGGCCTACGAGCCGGGGCAGGCACTGCCGGCCATTGCCTTTCGCTTCAAGCTCGAGCAGGCCTCGCCGGTGCGCGCCGCGGCGCGGCTGGCCGATGGCAGCTGGCATGTCGGCGGCGCCTGGGTCGATTCAGCCGGAGGCGGCTGCACCGCGCCAGGCGCCACGCGCCGTGACGGCAGCTGGTCGCGCACCCTGGGCGAGGTGAGTGGCCGCCTGTTCACGCCCGCGCCGGGGGCGACCCGGCTGCGCTTCAAGGTCATGCACCCCATGGACACCGGCCTGGTGGCCGGCATCCCGGCCTTCTATATCAACCGCCTGTCGATACGCGACGGCCGCGAGCAGGAGCTGGCGCGACTGCAGGCCTACGAGCCGGTGAGCGAGAACCCGGTGTTCTCGTTCGACTTCGCGACGCCGCCCGCGGGTGGCGTGCAGCTTGTCGGCACCGACAACAACGGCAACCGCATTGCGAGCCGGCTGCAGTGAGACCGCTTCGATGAGGCTGCTGGCGGCCCTGCTGTGCCTGTTGACGCTGCTGCCCATGGCCGCCCGGGCGCAGCGCGCCGACCAGGCCAGCCTGGACTACCGCCTGAGCGCACGCGCACTGGCCCCCGGCGTCTGGGTGGTGGAGGGCGACAACGCCGATTTCAGTCCGGCCAACGGCTGCAACATCATCAACACCGCCTTCATCGCCACCGGCGCCGGCGTGCTGGTCATCAACACCGGGCCCAGCCGACGCTATGGCGAGCAGTTGCGCGCCCTCATCGCACGCACCGCGGCCGAGCCGGTGGCCCAGGTGCTGCACCTCAACCTCCACCCCGATTACTTCCTCGGCAATCAGGCCTTTGCCGACGTGCCGCGCCTGGCCACCAAGCTCACGCGCGATGGCATCGCACGCGAGGCCGCGGCCTACGAGAGCAATCTCTATCGCCTCTGCGGCGACTGGATGAAAGGCACCGAGACCCTGGCGCCCGACCGCGATTTCGCCACCCCGGCGGCCACGGGCCAGTGGCGCCTGGGCTCGCGCGACTTCGACTGGCATGCGCTGCAAGGCCACACGGCTTCAGACCTGGTGCTGGTTGATCGCACGAGCGGCATCGCCTTCGTCGGTGGCCTGGTCTTCGCCGACCGCGTGCCGACCACGCCGCACGCCCGCATCCCAGCCTGGCAGGCCAGCCTGGACGGGCTCGAAGCCCTGGGCCTGCGCACGGTGGTGCCCAGCCACGGGCCGGTGCATGAGGGCAGGCGTGGCCTGGCGCAGACGCGCGCCTATCTGGCCTGGCTGGACCAGAGCTTTGCGCGCTGGGCCGGCCAGGGACTGGAGATGAACGAGGTGCTGCGCGCCCCAGTGCCGGAAGACTTCAGGCGCTGGGCCGCCTTCGGCACCGAGTACATCCGCAATGTGGCCCACCTCTACCCGCTCTACGAGCGGCAGGCGCTGGGGACTGCGAAGCCCTGAAGCCAGCCTGGCTCAGGCCGCCGTCCGCGGCTTGCGGAATTGCCACCAGGGCAGGGCGCGCGTGAGCGACAGCACCTGGCCGGCCGCCGGCGCGGCGCTGTAGCCGGCGCGCGCCTGCACCGCCTCGCGCCAGGCGGCCGAGGCCAGGGCCTCGCGCAGCGCCAGCACGGCGGGTTGCTCCAGCGTGTCGGCCAGGCAGACCAGGAAATACTCTTCCTCGACCAGCGGTACGAAGCCCAGCGCGCTGGCGGCGGCCGCGGCTTCAAGGCCGAGGCCGACCTCAGCGGCACCGCTGGCCACCGCGGTGGCCACCGCGAGATGGCTGTTCTCGACCGCACTCACCGCCAGGCGGGCCAGATCGACGCCGGCCTGTTCGGCCAGGTGCTCGGCCAGCAGGTGGGTGCCCGAGCCCGGCTCGCGGCCGGCAAAGCGCAGGCCGCGCCCGACGACATCGGCCAGGCCGGCCACGGCCAGCGGGTTGCCCGCCGCCACGATCAGCCCCTGGCGCCGCCGCATGCCGGCGATCAGCTTGTGGACGCCGGGCTTGAGCAGGGGTCGCAGTGCGCGCGCATAGGCCTGGCCGCGGTCCAGCGCCAGCGGCACATGGAAGCCGGCCACCAGGCAGCGGCCCTGGGCCAGCGAACGCAGCGCGTCCAGCGTGCCGGCAAAGCGCAGCTCGATGTGCAGGCGGCGCTGCTCTACCGCCAGGGCCTGCAGCTGGGGCAGCAGCAGATCGTGGCTGGCATCGACGCGCAGCACCTGGCGGCTCCCGTCCAGCGCCTCGTCGAGCACGCGCTGCAGCTCGTGGCGCAGCGCCTCGATGTGTGGCGCCATGCGCACGCGCGCCTGGCGTTCGGCCCACAGCAGGCGTTCGGCAAAGGGCGTCAGCCGCGCCGGCTGGCCGCGCACCCAGGTCACCAGGGCTTCGCCAAGCTGCTCTTCCCAGGACTTGAGCGAGCCCCAGAGGTGGCGGTAAGAGACGCCCAGGGCCAGGGCCGCGTGCTGGATGGAGCCGGCGGCGGCCAGGGCCGAGAGCAGGTCGAAGAGCGGGTTGTCGACATCGGCCCCGCCCTGGCGCGAGGCCGGGCTGTCGGCCCCGAACTGGTAGTGAAGCTGAACGCCGCGACTCTTCATGCGCGCACGATAACCGGCGGCCGGTCAGCCGCCGCCGCGCTGGAGGTGCAGATCGAAGCGGCGCATGAACTCGCTGCGCACCGGCGCTGCCACGCCATCGAAGTGGAAGGCCACCTGCAGCCGCGGCAGCCGCGCCAGCGCGATCACGCGCTCGGGCAGCACTTGCCATGCGAGATGCAGGCAGCCGGCCCCGATGAGGACATCCAGGGTGGCCGCGCCGGTATGCGTGCGGACATGGCCGGCCGTGGCCTCGGGCATCCAGCGCAGCCAGTCGGCCACGGTGCAGCCGTATTCGCGCTCGAAGCGCTCGGATGCGGGGGCGGACAGGGCCATCAGCCGCCGGCGATGGGGGGCCAGATGGCCAGCACATCGCCCTCGGCCAGCACCTTGGCCTCGCGCTGTTCGGGGGCCACGAAATGGCCGTTGACGAGCACCAGGTGCACCATCTTCTGGGGCAGGGCAAAGGGCGCCAGCACCTGGGCGATGGTGGCGCCTTCGGCCACTTCGAGCGGCATCTCGTTGCCGCGTCGGCGCTCGGCGGGCAGGTAGTCGCCCAGGCTGGCGTAGAGCTTGAAGGTGATGTGCATGGCGTGATGATGCCCGGTGGCGGGCCGGGCTTCGGCGCGGGTCTTCAGCGGACTTTCAACGGGTGTGGGCGAAGCTGGCTTGCGCTTGGGCGCAGTCGAGGTAGGCCTCCATCAGCCGCGTCGGGTCGTGCAGCAGCTTGTCCTTCCACGGCCCCAGCGCCACCTGGCCCTCGACCAGGCCGCGCATCACGCCCACATGCTGGGTCCAGCCGATGGCATTGCAGCCGATCAGGCGGTCGTCGGCGAACTGCAGGCTCAGGTGGCGGCCACCGCCGCCGGCTTCGCGCTCGGTCAGCTCGACGTGCTGGCCGCCGGCCACGCCTTCCCAGTTGCCGAAGCTGGCCGAGATCAAGCCCAGGGTGTCGAGCACGTTGATCTGGGTGACGCCGCGCAATTCGATGGGCTTGCCGACCATGTTGAGCGCGGCCACGCGGGCCTGCTCGGCGGCATTGGGCTGGATAGCGCTGACGATGGTCTTGCCGGCGATCTTGTCGAAGGCCTCGGCGCAGTCGCCCGCGGCATAGATGCCGGGCACATTGGTCTGCAGGTGTTCATCCGTCAGCACACCGACCAGGCAGCGCACCCCCGAGTGCTCGAGAAAGCCGATGTTGGGCCGCACGCCGACGGCGCTGATCACCAGGTCGGCCGCCACCGTCTGGCCGGTGGACAGGCGCACGTTCATGGCCGCGCCGTGGGGCTCGGGCCTGGCCTCCGGCTTGTCGCCGCCCAGGCCCACCGCGGCGGCAATCTTGCCGAGCAGGCCGCCACCGCCGTGGCCGCTCTGCTGTGCGGCGGCGGGACGCTCGATGGCCTCGACGCGGGCGCCGGTGTAGACGGTCACGCCCTTGGCCTGGCACCAGTCCTTGATCATGCCGCCGGCGGTGGGCCCCATCATGCGCGGCACCATGCGGTCGCCCATCTCGACCACGCTGAGCTTGACGCCGCGCGCCGCCAGCGCCTCCATGATGATGCAGCCGATGAAGCCGGCGCCCATCTGCAGCACCTGCGCGCCAGGACGGGCCAGCTTCATGATGGCGCGCGCATCTTCCAGCGTCCAGCAGGGGTGGACGCCGGGGCCGTCGGCGCCAGGGATGGGCGGCTTGACGGTGGACGAGCCGGTGGCGATGAGCAGGCGGTCGAAGGCCAGGGTACTGCCGTCGTCCAGCGTCACCGTGCGCGCGGCGCTGTCGAGCTTGACGGCGCGACCGTGGTGCAGCGTGATGCCCAGGCGCTGGTAGTGGTCGCCGCCGTGGCGCAGGTGCGTGCCCGGCTCCTGGATGTTGCCCATCAGCAGGTAGGGGATGGCCATGCGCGAATAGGGCGCTTCGCGCTCGTCGCCGACGATGACGATCTCGTCGGCGGGGGCATGCTTGCGGATGGTCTCGGCGGCAATGACGCCAGCCGGGCCGGCGCCGAGGATCAGGTGCTTCATCGGGGGTGTCTCCAGAAATGAGGAAGGCGGTGCGAACACCGCCTTCGGGCCTGCTTCAGGCGGGGGTCACAGCCCCAGGCGTGCCCGCGTCTCGGGCTTGAGCGTGCCGTCAGGGTGCCAGCCGCGGATGTCGTAGTAGTGCGGCAGCATCTCGGGCAGCTTGCTCACCAGGCCCTTGGCCGGGCCGCTGGTCACGGCTTCGGTCAGCAAGCGCTTGGGCAGGGTGTCGTCGGCCTTGGTGAAGCCGGCGCGGTTGTTGAAGTCGCGTTCCATGTTCCAGATGCGCTCGCCGATCTCGCCCAGCTTCTCGAGCGTGAACTCCTCACCGCAGGCGGCGGCCACTTGCGGCGCCACGTCGGCCAGCGTCCAGGCGAAGCTGGTGAACAGGCAGATGCCGGCGGCGTCGAAGGCGGCGGTGGCGTCCTGGAAGGCCTTCACCAGCTCGGGCTTGCCCTCGGCGGTGAGCGGGTCGGTCTTGACCGGGATGCCCAGCACCTCGGAGGCCACGGTGTAGCTGCGCAGGTGACAGGCGCCGCGGTTGCTGGTGGCGTAGGTCAGGCCCATGCCCTGGATGCCGCGGCCGTCATAGGCCGGGAACTCCTGGCTCTTGACGCTCATGCTGATCTCGGGGTGGCCGTACTTGTCGCACAGGCGTCGGCTGCCCTGGCCGATTTCCTTGCCGAAGCCTTCACCACGGGCGGTGATCTCGGCCATGAAGGTCAGCGCGCGAGCCGAGCCGAAGGGCGCCTCGATGCCGATCTGCTCTTTCGTGAGCACGCCCATCTCGTACAGCTCCATCACCGCCGAGACGGTGGCGCCGAAGGAGATGGGGTCGAAGCCCTGTTCGTTGCAGATCATGTTGGCGTATTGCAGCGCCTCGAGGTCGTTGACGCCGTTGGAGGCGCCCAGCGACCAGGCCGATTCGTACTCGAGGCCGCCGCTGGCGCCCCAGTACTCGGGCTTGTTCTGCACCGTGAAGTGGCCCTGGTCAAGCTTGCTGATGCGGCCGCAGGCGATGGTGCAGCCGAAGCAGGCCTGGTTGGTGACCAGGTGCTTCTTGCCGTCGGTGGCGCGCGGCGTGCCCATGGCCTCGGCCGAGATGTCCTTGGCGCCTTCGAACTGGCTCGTGCGGTGGTTGCGGGTGGGCAGGGCGCCGACCTCGTTGATGACGTTCATCAGCACCTGGGTGCCGTAGGCCGGCAGGCCCTGGCCGGTGACGCCGTTCTCGGCCAGGATCTTCTTCTTCTCGAAGGTGACCTTCATGAACTCCTTCGCGTTCGCGAAGTTGCCCACGCCCTTGGTGCCGCGCACCGCGATGGCCTTGAGGTTCTTGGAGCCGGCCACGGTGCCCACGCCCGAGCGCCCGGCGGCGCGGTGCAGGTCGTTGACGACGGCGGCATAGAGCACGCCGTTCTCGCCCGCCAGGCCGATGCTGGAGACGCGCAACTGCGGATCCTGGTGCGCCTTCTTGAGCATCTCCTCGGTCTGCCAGACCGATTTGCCCCACAGATGGCTGGCGTCGCGCAGTTCGGCCACGTCATCGCTGATCGACAGGTACACCGGCTTGGGCGACTTGCCTTCGAAGATGATCATGTCCCAGCCGGCCATCTTGAGCTCGGCGCCCCAGTAGCCGCCCGAGTTGCCGCAGGCGATGGCGCCAGTGAGAGGGCCCTTGGTGACCACGGTGTAGCGGCCGCCGGTGGAGGCCATGGTGCCGGTCAGCGGCCCGGTGGACCAGATGATCTTGTTGGCCTCGGACAGCGGGTCGACCTTGGCGTCGACCTCTTCGGCAAAGTACTTGGTGGCAAGGCCGCGCGAGCCCAGATAGTCGCGCGCCCATTGCATGTTGAGCGGCTCGGATTTCACCGTGCCGGCGCTGAGGTTGACGCGCAGGAGTTTTCCAGCCCAGGACATATCGTTTCTCCTTGTCTTTCAGGCCGCGGCCTGGTTGCCCAGCTTGTCGGCCCAGGCCTGCATCTTGCCGAGGCCGGTCCAGTTGGCGTCGACATAGGTGATGGCGCCGGTGGGGCAGGCGGTGGCGCAGGCAGGGTCGCCCCCGCAGAGGTCGCATTTCTGGACCTTGCCGGTTTCCTGCACGTAGTTGATGGTGCCGAAGGGGCAACTGATGGTGCAGACCTTGCAGCCGACGCAGGTGGTCTCGCTCACCACCTTGGCGCCAGTGGTCTTGTCGACCGTGATCGCCTCGACCGGGCAGGCGTGCAAGCACCAGGCCTCGTCGCACTGGGTGCAGGTGTAGGGCACCTTGCGCCCCGTGTGGTGGAAGTCGAAGACCTTGATGCGCGATTTGGCCGGCGCCATGACGCCGTAGTTCTCGTAGGAACAGGCCATCTCGCACTGCAGGCAGCCGGTGCACTTCTCGGCGTTGATATGCAGGCTTTTCTGCATGGCGGGGTTCTCCAGTGGCGGCGTGGTTCGGGGGGACCCGGCCGCAGGAAACCGTCAGCCTGCAGCGGGATAGGAAATGATGTTCATAGCGGCTGCGCAGCGATACCTAGGCGTAACCCGGAGATGGGCATGGATTTCGACTCTGTTGCTCCAGGCTGTGACGCCTGGAGCAGGCTGGCTGGTGCCCGGCCCGGGCAATGCTCAAGGCGCCGCGTTGGGGAAGAAGAGCTGCTCGCCGCCGATGCGGTAGGCGGCGATGGCCTGCTGGCCGGCCGGCGACACCACCCAGTCGGCGAAGCGCTGGGCCAGGTCGGCCTTCACATGCGGGTGCTTGGCCGGATTGACGACCATCACGCCGTACTGGTTGAACAGCGACTTGTCGCCCTCGACCAGCACCGCCAGCTCGCCGCGGTTCTTGAACGACAGCCAGGTGCCGCGGTCGGCCAACACATAGCCGCCCAGCGACGAGGCCATGTTCAGCGCCGGGCCCATGCCGCAGCCGCAGTCGCGGTAGCCGGCCGGGCGTGCCGCCGCCATGTCGACGCCGGCGGCCTTCCACAGGCGCAACTCGGCAGCATGGGTGCCGCTCTTGTCGCCGCGCGAGACAAAGGGCTGCTGCGACGGGGCCAGCTTGCGCAGCGCGCCGGCAATGTCGCCTCCCTTCACGCCGCCCGGGTCGGCCTTGGGGCCGATGAGGACGAAATCGTTGTACATGACGTTGCGGCGCCGGGTGGCAAAGCCTTCGGCGACGAACTTTTCCTCGGCCATGAAGTCGTGGACGAAGACGATGTCGGCGTCGCCGCGGCGCCCCGTATCCAGCGCCTGGCCCGTGCCCACCGCCACCACGCGCACCTCGATGCCGCTGGCCTGCTTGAAGGCCGGCAGCAGGTGGCCGAACAGGCCCGACTGCTCGGTCGAGGTGGTCGAGGCCATCACGATGAATTTTTCCTGCGCGGCGGCGCCGCCCCAGGCGGTCAGTGCCGCGGCACCCAGCAGGGCCAGGGCTGCGCGGCGGCGCAGGCGGGTGAGAGGGGCGGTCAGGTGTTCCATGGCAGTTCTCCTTTGAGGAAAAGCCGCACCTGCGGAGGCAGGCGGGGGCTGTCGAAAAAATCGGCCACCGGCAGGTCGGCCAGCAGGCGCCCGCCTTCCAGGTAGGCGGCGCGGGTGGCCAGGCGCTTGACCTGGCCGAGGTTGTGCGTGCTCATCACCATGGTCATGCCATCGGCGGCGAATTCGGTGATGAGTGCCTCGACCTCGCGCTTGGCGCCGGGGTCCAGGCTGGCGGTGGGCTCGTCGAGGAAGAGGATGTCGGGCTTCAAGGCCCAGGCGCGCGCCAGCGCCAGGCGCTGTTGCTGGCCGCCCGAGAGCGCACGGGCACGCTTGCCGGCCAGGCTGGCCAGGCCCACGCGCTCCAGCGCGCCGCGGCAGCGCGCGGCGCACTCGGCCGGCGCCACGCCCTGCAGCCACAGGCCCAGGCGCACATTCCACTGCACAGTGAGGTCGAGCAGGAAGGGGCGTTGGAACAGCATCGCGCCGCGCGCCGAGCCGGTGGCGTAGCGCTCGCCCTCGCAGCCGATCAGGCCGTGCAGCAGGCGCAGCAGCGTCGTCTTGCCCGAGCCGTTGGCGCCCACCAGGGCCAGGCGGTCGCCGCGGTGCAATGCGAGGTCAACGCTGTCCAGCGCCACCGTGGCACCGAAGCACACGCTGGCGCTGCGCAGCGTCACGAGGGCGTCCGTCATATCAAGGCTTCGTTGGTGCTGCGCCCGCCGCGCAGTTGCACCAGGGCGATGAGGCCGTTGAGCAGGCCCACCACGGCCAGCAGCACGAAGCCCAGAGCCAGGGCCAGCGGCAGATCGCCCTTGCTCGTCTCCAGTGCGATGGTGGTGGTCATCACGCGCGTGATGCCGTCGATGTTGCCGCCGACGATCATCACCGCGCCGACCTCGGCGACGGCGCGGCCGAAGGCGGTGAGCAGCACCGTGAGCACGCCGTAGCGCTCGTGCAGCAGCAGCAGCAAGGCGGTGGCCACCGGCCCGGCGCCGAGTGAGCGCAACTGGTCGCCGCCCTCGGCCAGCGAGGCCAGCAGCAGGCGCCGGCCCAGGGCTGCGACCAGCGGCACCACGAGCAGGGTCTGGGCGATGACCATGGCCGTGGGCGTGAACAGCAGGCCCCAGCTGCCCAGCGGGCCCTGGCGCGAAAGCATCAGGTAGACCAGCAGGCCCACCACCACCGAAGGCAGGGCCAGCAAGGTGTTGAGCAGGCCGACGACAGCGCGCTGCCCCGGGAAGCGGGCGACCGCCAGCCAGGCGCCGAGTGCCAGGCCCGCCACCGCGCCGACCAGGCTGGCCGTGCCGCTGACCTGCAGTGACAACGCGACGGTGTGCAGCAGCCGCGGCTCGGCCTGGAGCATCAGCGAGGCGGCGGTGGCGAGGCTTTCCTGAAAGGCGGACATCGGCGGGTTGCGAGGGCGGAGTGCAGTGCGGCGGCATGCGGCGGCGGCCTCCGGTCCTGCGCGCGGCCGGGGATTCTGCGGGGGCTGCTGGCTCTTGGCGATATGTTCGTCCTTGCATAGCGCTGAACAGCCCGGCGTGCCGCCGCGGCGCTGTTGTGCAAGCCTGTGACAGCACAAAAGGGAAAACCCTGGAAATGCAGGGTCAAAGCGGCGCCCCGGGGTTTGGCACGCGGGTTGCACTGGTGAGGGCAGAACCGCCGGCGGGTGCCGGCGGTCCAGCCTGGAGGAGACACGCATGCAATTTCGACTTCTGAGCCTGCTCATCAGCGCAGCGCTTGCTTCGGTCGCGGCCACCGCCGCCACCCCCGCCGTCACCGACAAGATGATCCAGGACGACGCCAAGTCGCCTGGCGACATCCTCAGCTGGGGCATCGGTACCCAGGGCCAGCGCTATTCGACGCTCAAGCAGATCACGCCGTCCAACATCGGCAAGCTGGTGCCGGTATGGAGCTTCAGCTTCGGCGGCGAGAAGCAGCGCGGCCAGGAGTCGCAGCCGGTCATCCACAACGGCAAGATGTTCGTCACCGCGTCCTATTCGCGCATCTTCGCGCTCGACGCCAAGACCGGCGCCAAGCTCTGGAAGTACGAGCACCGCCTGCCCGAGGGCATCATGCCCTGCTGTGACGTCATCAACCGCGGCGCCGCGCTGTACGACAACCTGGTGATCTTCGCCACGCTGGACGCCCAGCTGGTGGCGCTGAACCAGGACACGGGCGAAGTGGTCTGGAAGGAGAAGATCGACAACTACGCCGACGGCTACTCGGCCTCGGCCGCGCCCATCATCGCCGAGGGCCTGCTGCTCACCGGCGTCTCGGGCGGCGAATTCGGCATCGTTGGCCGCGTCGAGGCGCGCAACCCCAAGACCGGCGCGCTGGTCTGGGTGCGCCCCACGGTCGAAGGCCACATGGGCTACAAGTACGACGACAAGGGCAACAAGACCGAGAACGGGATTTCGGGCACGACCGGCAAGTCCTGGCCGGGCGACCTTTGGAAGACCGGCGGCGCGGCCACCTGGCTGGGCGGCACGTACAACGCCAAGACCGGCCTGGCCTATTTCGGCACCGGCAACCCGGCGCCCTGGAACAGCCACCTGCGCAAGGGCGACAACCTGTTCAGCTGCGCCACCGTTGCCGTCGACGTGAAGACCGGCCAGATCGTCTGGCACTACCAAAGCACGCCCAACGACGGCTGGGACTTCGACGGCGTCAATGAATTCGTCACCTACGACGAAGGCGGCCGCGTGCTGGGCGGCAAGGCCGACCGCAACGGCTTCTTCTACGTCAACGACGCCAAGACCGGCCAGCTCGTCAACGCCTTCCCCTTCGTGAAGAAGATCACCTGGGCCACCGGCATCGACCTCAAGACCGGGCGCCCGAACTTCGTGCCCGAGAACCGCCCCGGCGACCCCACTGCTGGCGCCGACGGCAAGCAGGGCAAGACGGTGTTCTCGGCGCCCAGCTTCCTGGGCGGCAAGAACCAGATGCCGATGGCCTATTCGCCCGAGACCAAGCTGTTCTACGTGCCGGCCAACGAATGGGGCATGGAGATCTGGAACGAGCCCATCACCTACAAGAAGGGCGCGGCCTACCTGGGTGCCGGCTTCACGATCAAGACGCTGGGCGACGGCCCCATCGGCGCGCTGCGCGCCATCGACCCCAAGACCGGCAAGATCGTCTGGGAAGTGCCCAACAACGCGCCGCTGTGGGGTGGCGTGCTCACCACCGCCGGCAACCTGGTGTTCTGGGGCACGCCCGAGGGCTATCTCCAGGCCGCCGATGCCAAGACCGGCAAGATCGTCTGGAAGTTCCAGACCGGCTCGGGCGTCGTGGCGCCCCCCATCACCTGGCAGCAGGACGGCGAGCAGTACATCGGCGTGGCCTCGGGCTGGGGTGGCGCGGTGCCGCTGTGGGGTGGCGATGTCGCCAAGAAGGTGTCCTTCCTCGAGCAGGGCGGCAGCATGTGGGTCTTCAAGCTGATGAAGTGAGTTGACTGACACCGGCCGCGGCCGGTGGATGGCTCGACACCGGCCGCGGCCGGTGCAGCACGGAAAAGCGGGGCCGCAAGGCCCCGTTTTCCGTTTGGCGGCGGCATCGGTGGCGATGGGGCAGGGTGGGGCGCCTACATTCCGCCGCCGCCGCGCCGATACAGCGTTAGACGGCGCGGCTGCGCGCCGTGTGGTCTGTGTTCGCCGCCCCTGTCTGCCGCCCTTGAAGCTGATCCCCATCTCGCCCCAGCACCTTCACGTCGACAAGCCCCTGCCCTTCGGGCTGCGCGACGAGGACGGTCGCCTGCTGCTGGCCGCCGGCCACACCATCGCCAATCTGCAGCACCTCGAAGCGCTGATCGCCCAGCCGCTGTTTGCCGAGGAGGGCGAGGCCTCGGCCTGGACACGCCGTCTCACCGCGGCGATGGACGACGTGATCCGCCAGGGCGGCTCGATACGCCAGGTGGTGGCGGTGCGCCCGCAGGAGGCGCGCGACAAGCCGCGCCCGCAGCCCACGCTGACGCTGACCGAGCAGTGGCTGGAGATCGTGACCCACCTCGACCTCGTGCTGCGCGATCCGCGCGCCGAGGACTGGCCGGCCCGCCGCGACGCGCTGCACCTGCGTGCATGCGATCTGCTGCACAGGCGGCCGGACGCCTCGCTCTACCACCTGGTCTACGAATCGGGCCATGCCCGCGGCCGCTACACCGCGCGCCATGCCCTGCTCGCCCTGGCCATCGTCGAGCTGGCGGCGCCCAAGCTCGACTGGGAGCCGGCCTGGATAGCAAGCCTGGGCTGCGCCGCCCTGCTGATGAACATTGCCGCCGTGCGCCAGCAGGACCAGTTGGCCCAGACCACGCTGCCCGGCGGCGCTTCGCCGCGCGATCCGGCGCCCGAGCACCCGGCCCAGGGTGCAGCCCTGCTGCAGGAATGCGGCCTGGCCGACGCGCTGGCGCTGGCGGTCGTGCGCCTGCACCACGAGGCTGGTGACGCGTTGGCACCGCTGGCCAACCTGGCGCCCGAGCGGCAACTGGCGCGGCTGCTGCGCCGGGCCGACCTCTTCGCGGCCCAGATCAGCCACCAGGCCGGGCGGCCACCGGCTTCGCCGGTGCAGGCGGCGCGCGAGGCCTGCCTGGGTGCGGGCGGCCTGCCCGACGAGATCGGCGGCGCCCTGCTCAAAGCCGTGGGCCTGTACCCACCGGGCAGCTTCGTCGAGCTGGCCTCGGGCGAGATCGCCATCGTCATCGGCCGCGGCAGCCGCGCCAATCTGCCCCACGTCGCGACCCTCATCGGTGCCAGCGGCACGCCGATGGCCGAACCGCTGGCCCGCGACACGCAGGACCGCCGCCATGCGGTCAAGGGCGTGGTGCCGCTGGCGCGCGTGAAGATCCTGCCGCCGCACGAGCGCCTGATGGCGATGCGGCCCTAGCGGCTGCGGGGCCCCTGGTGCTGGCCTGTGGCGACCGCCGGTCGGCGCTGGTGGCCGGCTTTCACCGGCCTTTTCCCGCCGACCGCGGCGTCGCGGCGGCCGACACTGGCGGCGCACCTACCTTTCCAACTGATGAGCAAGCTTCTGCCCCATGCCGCGGCCGGCCTGGCCCTGCCGCGCTGGCCCTGGCCCGCACCGGCCCTGCTGGCCTGGGGCGCAGGCTGGGCCGCCTGGTGGCTGCTGGTCGCCGCCGGTTTGCCGCCCTTGCTGGCGTTGGCCGTCGGTCTGGTGGTGGCGCTGGCGCTGGCTGCGCGCTGCACCGGCTGGCGGCGCCGGCTCATCGCGGCGGCCGGCTTCCCCCTCTCGGCGCTGGCCCTGGGCTTGGCGGCCGGGCTGCCGTCCTGGATCTGGCTGCTGCTGCTGCTGCCGCTGCTGGCCGCCTACCCGCTGCGGGCCTGGCGCGATGCGCCTTTCTTCCCCACGCCCGTGGCGGCGCTGGACGGCCTGGCCGCCCTCACCGGCACGCCGCGGCGCGTGCTCGACGCCGGCTGCGGCCTCGGCCACGGCCTGGCCGAACTGCGCCGGCTGTGGCCCGAGGCCGAGATCGAGGGCATTGAATGGAGCCCGCTGTTGGCCGGGCTGGCACGCCTGCGCGCCGCGCCGCTGGGTGCGCGCGTGCGGCGCGGCGATCTCTGGGCCGGATCTTGGCAGGGCTTCGATCTGGTCTACGTCTTCCAGCGTCCCGAGACCATGGCCCGCGCCTGGGCCAAGGCCGAGCACGAGCTGGCCCCGGGAGCCTGGCTGGTGAGCCTGGAATTCGCGGTGCCGGGCGTTGCGCCCAAGGCCTGCCTGCAGGGGCCGGGGCGGCGGGCGGTGTGGATCTACCAGCCGGCGGCGCCCGGCGCAGCCTCAATGGTGGGCGGCAATGGCCGATAAGAACCGCATGTCCGATGCTGTACCGGCCGGCGCAAGGCCGATAGTGGGAACCCCGTCATGTTCGTGATCGTCGGTTGGGCCGTCGCGATGGTCTGCATCTTCGGTGTCTACATCTTCCACGGTGGAAACATCGGCGTGATCCTGAAGGCCTTGCCCTTCGAGATGATCACCATCTTCGGCGCCGCGGCCGGCGCCTTTCTGGCCAACAACCAGATGAAGGTGGTCAAGGCCGCAGCCAAGGGCCTGGGCGGCTGCTTCAAGGGCGGCAAGTTCAGCAAGGCCCGCTACATGGAGCTGCTGGCGCTGATGTACGACATCCTGCAGAAGGCGCGCAAGGAAGGCCTGATGTCGATCGAGAAGGACGTGGAAGAGCCGCACAGCTCGCCGCTGTTCCAGAAGTACCCGACGGTGGGCAACGACCACCATGTCGTCGAGTTCATCACCGACTACCTGCGCATGATGGTCTCGGGCAATCTCAACGCCCACGAGATCGAGAGCCTGATGGACAGCGAGATCGAGACGCACCACCAGGAGGAGCACGCCGCGGTTGCCGCCATCCAGCGCCTGGCCGGCGGCCTGCCGGCCTTCGGCATCGTCGCGGCCGTGCTGGGCGTGGTCAACACCATGGGCTCGGTGGGCCAGCCGCCGGCGGTGCTGGGCGGCATGATCGGCTCGGCCCTGGTCGGCACCTTCCTGGGCATCCTCCTGTCCTATGCCTTTGCCGAGCCGCTGGCCGGCCTGATGGAGCAGAAGGTCGAGGACGCCGGCAAGGAACTGCAGTGCATCAAGACCACGCTGCTGGCCAGCATGCAAGGCTATGCGCCCCAGGTGGCCATCGAGTTCGGGCGCAAGGTGCTGTACTCGGGCGACCGGCCGACCTTCGTCGAACTCGAAGGGCATGTGAAGGGCAAGAAGTGACTTGCCGCGCGCTGCGGTTGAAGGGGGCTGGCCATGGCCGGTGACGCCAAGAAGCTCCAGCCCATCATCATCAAGCGCATCAAGAAGGGCGGCCATGGTGCGCATGGCGGGGCCTGGAAGATCGCCTATGCCGACTTCGTGACGGCCATGATGGCCTTCTTCCTGCTGATGTGGCTGCTGGGCAGCACCACCGAGGGCGACAAGAAGGGCATTGCCGACTACTTCAGCGCGCCGCTCAAGCTGGCCCTGCTGGCCAGCGGCTCGGGCGCCGGCGATTCGTCGCACGTCATCAAGGGTGGCGGACAGGATCTCACGCGCAGCACTGGCCAGCAAAAGCGCGGCGAGATCGAGACCAAGAAATCCACCCTCAACCTTCACCAGCTCAAGGAGCAGCAGGCGCGCGCCGAAGTGGCGCGACTGGAAGACCTGAAGAAGAAGGTCGAGGGCAAGCTTGCCAGCAGCGCCAAGCTGCAGGGCATGGCCTCGCAGATCCTGCTCGAGATGACCAGCGACGGCCTGCGCATCCAGATCGTCGATGCCGACCAGCGGCCGATGTTCACCAGCGGCAGCGCCGTGGTCCAACCCTATATGCGTGAACTGCTGCGCGAGATCGGGGCCATCCTGGTCGAGGTGCCCAACCGCCTGACCCTCGAGGGCCACACCGACGCCATGCCCTTTGCCGGCGGCGACCGTGGCTACAGCAACTGGGAACTGAGCGCCGACCGTGCCAATGCCTCGCGCCGCGAGCTCATTGCCGGCGGGCTGTTTGAAGAGCAGGTGCTGCGCGTGCAGGGCCTGGCGGCGGCCAATCCCTTCGACCGCCGCGACCCTGCCGCACCCAGCAACCGCCGCATCAGCATCATCGTGATGACGCGCGAGGCCGAGGAGGCCGTGTTCCGCGTCAGCACCGCGCCGCTGGCGCCACCGCCCGAGCCGGCGGCCGAAGGCCAGCCCCAGGCCCCGATGGCAAATGCGCCGGCTGCGCCACCTGCCACAGCGCCGGCCGCTGCGCCGCCGGACGG
Organism: Rubrivivax sp. A210; assembly: GCF_904426505.1. GTDB lineage: Bacteria > Pseudomonadota > Gammaproteobacteria > Burkholderiales > Burkholderiaceae_C > Rubrivivax. The sequence continues at coordinate 78,492 of NZ_CAJGBN010000067.1, read as the reverse complement.
CCGCTCAAGTCCCGGCGCCGCAACCCGATAATGAAGCGAAGCCCATCGCCCGAGGATTGCCCATGAACACCAGCGAGATGAAATTTCTCATCGTCGACGACTTCTCCACCATGCGCCGCATCGTGCGCGGCCTGCTCAAGGAGATGGGCTGCAACAACGCCGACGAGGCGGAGGACGGCGTGGCGGCGCTGCAGATGCTCAAGAACATGAAGTTCGACTTCGTCGTCTCCGACATCAACATGCCCAACATGAACGGCTTCGATCTGCTCAAGGCGATCAAGGCCGACGCCGCGCTCAAGCACCTGCCGGTGCTGATGGTCACTGCCGAAGCGCGCAAGGAAGATATCGTGCTGGCGGCGCAGAGCGGCGCGGCCGGCTACATCGTCAAGCCCTTCACGAAGGCCACGCTCGAGGAGAAGGTGCAGAAGATCCTGCAGAAGCTGGCCGCCACCGCCTGAAGGAAGCCGATCATGAAGATGGACGACGTCGTCGACCTCCAACGCAGCGAGCCCCTGGTGGTGTCGCTCGAGGTCTTTCAACAACTCGGCAGCATCACGCGGCTGCTGCACGACACCATGCAGCAACTCGGCGTGATGCCCAAGCTGCAGATTGCCACCGACGGCATACCCGACGCGCGCAGCCGCCTGACCTATGTGGCCAACAAGACGGCCGAGGCGGCCAACAAGGTGTTGAACTCGGTCGACCTGGCCAAGGCTGACCATGCCGCCATCAGCAGCGCCACGCGCGAGATGGCGCGCGCCATCGTTGCCGACCCGGTGAAGGCGGTGGCCACGGGCGCGGTGCTCAACTTCGTCGAGGACGTCGAGCGCCGTACTTCGGCCATCGACGGCCACCTCACCGACATCATGATGGCGCAGGACTTCCACGACCTCACCGGCCAGGTGGTGGCCAAGGTGGTGACCCTGGCCAACGACCTGGAGGACAGCTTGGTCAAGCTGCTGGTGCAGGTGGTGCCGCCCGACCAGCGCGACAAGGTCGACCCGTCGGTCCTCAACGGCCCGGTGGTCGACGCCGCCGGTCGCACCGATGTCGTCAGCAGCCAGGGCGAGGTTGACGACCTGCTGGCCTCGCTGGGCTTCTAGCGTCCACGGCTGCAGGGGGCCGAACACCTCAGCCTTTACCCCGCTTATCGCGCTCAAGCCGGCGGCCGCAGCCGGCACCATGACAGGGCTGCATCAAAGGCCCCGCCCGGGGCGGGCAGCCCAGCCCTACCGTCATGGCCGAAAGCGCACAAGACCGCCAGCTACCCGCCTCACAGCGCAAGATCGAGAAGGCGCGCGCCGAGGGCCAGGTCGCGCGCTCGCGTGACCTGACGCACTTTGCTGCCATCGGCGGCGGCGTGGCGCTCGCCGCGGCCCTGATGCCCTGGCTGAGCGATGGCGCCGGCCGCCTGCTCACCACCGGCCTGCGCTTTGACGCCGCGCTGCTGGCCAACCCCGCCGCGATGGGCCAGCGCCTGGCCGAGCTGGCGCTGCAAATGGCCGAGCTGCTGGCGCCGCTGCTGGGCGGCCTGGCCCTGGCAGCGCTGGCCGCCAGCGTGCTGGCCGGCGGCTGGAACTTCACGCTCAAGCCGCTGGCGCCCAATCTCTCCAAGATCAATCCGCTCGCCGGCCTCGGCCGCCTGGTCTCGGGCCAGCAGCTCACCGAGACGCTCAAGGCCTGCCTTCTGGCCCTGGTGCTGGGCGTCGTGGGGGCGGTCTTCCTGGCCCGCCACTGGCTCGAGCACGCCCAGCTGCTGGCGATGCCGCTGCCGGCGGCACTGCGGGCTGCCGGTGCCTTGATCCTCGACGGCCTCATCCCGCTGGCCCTGGTGCTGGGCGCCTTCGCCCTCGTCGACGTGCCGCTGCAGCGCCACATGCTGCAGCGCCGTCTGCGCATGAGCGTCGAAGAGCTGCGCCAGGAGTTCAAGGAGCTGGAGGGCAATGCCGAGGTCAAGTCCAAGGTCAAGCTGCGCATGCGCGAGATGGCCAACCGCCGCATGCTGGCCGCCGTGCCCGGCGCCGACCTGGTGGTGATGAACCCGACCCACTATGCGGTGGCGCTCAAGTACGACGAGGGCACGATGGCCGCGCCGCGCGTCGTCGCCAAGGGCGCCGACCTGGTGGCGCTGCGCATCCGCGACATCGCCACCGAGGCCAAGGTGCCGGTGCTGCAGGCGCCGCCGCTGGCGCGCGCCCTCTACACCCACACCGAGCTGGACCAGGAGATCCCGGCACGCCTGTTCGGCGCCGTGGCCCAGGTGCTGGCCTGGGTCTACCAGCTGCGCGACGCCCTCGCCAAGGGCCGGCCCATGCTGGCGCCGGCGCCGGTGCCTGAGGTGCCGGCCGATCTCGACCCGCTGCAGGCTGATGCCTCGGGCCGCAACTGAGGCCGCACATGAACCCGCTCCTCGCCCGCCTCAACGCCTGGTTCGGCTCCGGCTCGGGCCCGCAGGCCGCCGCCATCAAGGCCCTGGTGCTGCCGGGCTTCGTGGTGATGATGCTGGCGATGATGGTGCTGCCGCTGCCGGCCTTCGTGCTGGACCTGCTGTTCACCTTCAATATCGCGCTGGCGCTCACCGTGATGATGGTCAGCGCCCAGATGGTCAAGCCGCTGGACTTTGCGGCCCTGCCCACGGTGCTGCTGGTGACGACGCTGCTGCGCCTGTCGCTCAACGTCGCCTCCACCCGCGTCGTGCTGCTCGAGGGCCACACCGGCCCGGGCGCGGCCGGCAAGGTGATCGAGGCCTTCGGCCACTTCCTGATCGGCGGCAACTTCGCCGTCGGCCTGATCGTCTTCGCCATCCTGGTGGTCATCAACTTCGTCGTCGTCACCAAGGGTGCCGAGCGCATCGCCGAGGTCGGCGCGCGCTTCGCGCTGGATGCGATGCCGGGCAAGCAGATGGCCATCGACGCCGACCTCAACGCCGGCCTCATCGACGAGAAGGAGGCGCGCCGGCGCCGCCTGGAAGTGGCCGAGGAGGCCGACTTCTTCGGCAGCATGGACGGCGCCAGCAAGTTCGTGCGCGGCGACGCGATGGCCGGCTTGCTGATCCTCTTCATCACCATCACCGGCGGCTTCATCATCGGCGTGGCCATGCATGGCATGGACGCCGCGGGCGCCGCCTCGTCCTATGTGACGCTGGCCGTGGGCGACGCCCTGGTGGCGCAGATCCCGGCGCTGCTGATCTCGGTGGCCTCGGCCATGGTGGTGTCGCGCGTGGGCAAGGAGCAGGACATCGGCACGCAGATCCGCGGCCAGGTCTTCGACTCGCCGCAGGCGCTGTCGGTGGCCGCCGGCGTGGTGGCGCTGCTGGGCCTGGTGCCGGGCATGCCGCACCTGGTCTTCCTCATCGTCGCCAGCGGCCTGGGCCTGCTGGCCTGGCAGCTGATGCGCCAGAAGAAGCGTGCGGTCGAGGCTGCCGACCGGCCGCTGGGCACCGAGGTGCAGCCGGCCAATCCCGAGGCGAGCTGGGACGACCTCACGCCGGTGGACACGCTGGGCCTGGAGGTCGGCTACCGCCTCATCACCCTGGTCGACAAGTCGCGTGCCGCGGCCGGCGGCGACCTGCTCGGGCGCATCAAGGGCGTGCGCAAGAAGTTCGCGCAAGATGTCGGCTTCCTGCCGCCTCCGGTACACATCCGCGACAACCTCGTCGAGCTGCACCCCAACGCCTACCGCGTCACGCTGCGCGGGGCGGTGGTGGCCGAGTGCGAGGCCCAGCCCGGCATGCTGCTGGCCATCAACCCGGGCGGCGCCATGCAGCAGCTGCCGGGCACCAAGACCACCGATCCCGCCTTCGGCCTGCCCGCCTGGTGGATCGAGGAACGTCACCGCGAGATGGCCCAAATGGCCGGCTTTACGGTGGTTGATTGCGCCACCGTCATCGCGACCCATCTTTCACACTTGATGCAGGTGAATGCGGCAAGGCTGCTGGGCCGCGTGGAAACCCAGGCGCTCGTCGAGCATGTCACCAAGCTGGCTCCCAAACTGATCGAAGACGTGGTCCCCAAGATGGTCGGTATTGCCACTCTGCAGCGTGTGCTGCAACTCCTCCTGGAAGAGGGTGTGCATATCCGCGACATGCGCTCGATCATCGAATGCCTGGCCGAGTACGCCGCCACCGTGACCGATCCGGGCGAGCTGGCCCGCCGCATCCGCACGCATCTGGCGCCGACCATCGTGCAGCAGATCTACGGCTCGGTGAAGGAGCTGGACGTGATCGCGCTCGACCCCGAACTCGAACGCCTGGTGACGCAGGCGCTCAACTCGCCGCACGGCGCCGCACTCGATCCCGGCGTGGCCGACCAGCTCACGCGCAGCGCCGCCGAGTCGGCCCGCCGCCAGGAAGACCTGGGCCTGCCGGCCTGCCTGCTGGTGCCCGACATGATCCGCGCGCCGCTGTCGCGCCTGCTGCGCCGCTCGGCGCCGCGCCTGAAGGTGCTGGGCCACAGCGAGATCCCGGAAACCCATTCGATCCGCATCGGTTCGATCATCGGAGCAAGCGCATGACGACCTCCATCCACTCCGCCAGCCGGCTAGAGGCCGACGCCAGCCACCGGGAGGCCGCATGAACCTCAAGCGCTTCACCGCGCGCACTTCGCGCGATGCCCTGGCCCTGGTGCGCCAGGCCTTCGGCGACGACGCCGTCGTGATGTCGACCCGCCCCTGCGCCGAGGGCGTGGAGGTGCTGGCGATGGCGCCCGAGAGCGTGGCCCAGATCGAGCGCTTTGGCGCCTCGCAGCCGCTGGCCCGGCCGGCCGCGCCGGCCGCCGATGCGCGCCCGGCGCCGCGGCCCGAGCCGCGCCAGGCCGCCCGCGCTGACACGCTGCCGGAGCCGCGCAACCTGCCGCGCACCGAGCCTCGCAATGACGGCCGCCAGCCGGCCCGCGCCGAGGTCCGCCAGGAGCCGGCGCTGGACGCCGATGTCGCGCAGGACATCGAGCAGCTGCAGATGAGCACGCTGTCGTTCCAGGACTATGTGCGCCAGCGCATGCTCAAGCGCCGCGAGGCCGCCCGCGCGGCCGAGCTGGCTGCCGATGCCGCCGGTGAGCCCGAGGCACAGCGCCCGCTGCCCCCGGGCGTGGCCCCCATCGAGGCCGCGCGCAGCCGCTACGCCGCGGCGCGCCAGGCCACGCGGCCGTCGGCCAGCGAAGCGGTGAGCGAGGCCTTGCGCGAGGTGCCGGTGTTGCGCGACGAGGTCTGCATGCCCGTGCCCCAGCCGCAACCCCAGCCCAAGCCCGTGGCGACGCTGGCGGCCGTGCCCACGCTGGCGCCGCGCACCGGCCAGGGCGAAATGCTGAGCGAGTTGCGCTCCATGCGGGGCCTCATCGAGCAGCGCTTCGGCGCGCTCGCATTCATGGAAAAGCTGCAGCGCCAGCCGCGCCAGGCCCAGCTGGCCCAGCGCCTGCTGGAGATCGGCTTCTCGCCGGCGCTGATCCGCAAGCTGGTCGAGAGCCTGCCGGCCGACACCGAGGAGATGCAGTGGGCCGGCAGCGTGCTCGAGCGCAACCTCGTCACCGGCGAGCGCGACGCCACGCTGGAAGACGAGGGCGGCATCTTCGCCCTCATCGGCGCCACCGGCGTCGGCAAGACCACCAGCACGGCCAAGCTGGCTGCGGCCTTTGCCACCCGCCACGGCGCGGCCAACCTGGGTCTGATCACGCTGGACGCCTACCGCGTGGCCGCCCATGAGCAACTGCGCACCTATGGCCGCATCCTCGGCGTGCCGGTACACACGGCGCACGACCGCGCCTCACTGGAAGACCTGCTGGATCTGCTTTCGGCCAAGCGCATGGTGCTCATCGACACCGCCGGCATGGCGCAGCGCGACACGCGCACGCGTGAACTGCTGGAAATGCTGTCGCACCGCGCCATCCGCCGCCTGCTGGTGGTCAACGCCTCGGCCCAGGGCGAAACCATCGAAGACCAGCTGGGTGCCTACGGTGGTTCGAGCTGCCACGGCGTCGTGCTGTCCAAGCTCGACGAGGCCGTCAAGCTGGGCCCGGCGCTGGATTCGATGATCCGCCACCGCCTCAAGGTGCTGGCCGTGGCCAATGGCCAGCGTGTGCCCGAGGACTGGCATCGCCTGTCGGCCAATGCCCTGGTGCAGCGCGCCTTCAAGTGCGGCGGCGGCCCGGCCTGGCGGCTGGATGCCGGCGATGTGAACCTGATCTTCGCCGGCCTGCCCGGTGTTGCCGGTGCGGCCACTGCCGCCGCCGCCTTCTGAGACCGAGCAGAGAGCTATCACCCCGCACATGCAATCCGCCGGCCACGATTTCTACGACAGTCCGCGCCCCGTTCCGCAGGACCAGGCCGACGGCCTGCGCCGCCTGTTCGGCGGCCGCCGCCGCCACGTCCTGCCCCTGGTGGCCAATCCGCATGTGGCCTTCAGCGGCCTCGTGCTCGACCGCCTGGCCGCGGTGTTTGCGGCCAATGGGCGCGAGGTGCTGGTGGTCGATGCCGGCGCGCTCTCGCCGCCGCCGCACGAGCTGGCAACGGTGGAGCTTTCGGCCTGCGTCGAACGCCTGTCGCCGCGCGTGAGCTACCTGCCGGCGCGTGGCCTGCCGACGCTGCACGTCGACACCCGCGGCGCTGCCGGCGGCTTCATCGAGGCCGTGCTGCAGGCCGCGCCCCAGGCCGAGATCGTGCTGCTGCACGCCGAGGGCCAGGATCTGGCGCGCATCTTCAAGGGCCGCGCCGCGCGCCCCTTGCTGATCGGCGCCGACCACCCCGAGAGCATCAAGCACGCCTACGCCAATCTCAAGCTGCTGGCGCGGCGCTGCGATCTGCTCACCTTCGACTTGTTGCTGGCCGCCTCGACGCTGTCGCCCCGCGCCGCCGCCATTGGCGCCAGCCTGGCCGACTGCGCCGACCGCTTTGCCGGCGCCATGCTGCTGCACACCGCCCTGATCGACCCCGCCGACGATCCGGGCCTGGCGCCCGACGCGGCGCTTTCCGCCCTGCTGGCGGCGCAGCTGTCGCTGGACGACAGCCCGCCGCTGCCGGCGGCGCCACCGGCTTACATGCTGCCGCGTGCCGCCACCCAGTTCTCGAACCGCCCCGCTCATCCGTAGAGGCCGCACGATGTATACCGCCAAGGGAAAACTCGATTCCGGGGACTTGCTCAAGCAATACAGCCCCCTGGTGCGCCGCCTCGCTCACCAGATGATCGCCAAGCTGCCGGCCAACGTCGAGCTGGACGATCTCATTCAGGTCGGCATGATCGGCCTGTCGGACGCGCTCTCGCGCTTCGACGCCAGCCAGGGCGTGCAGTTCGAGACCTTCGCCACCCAGCGCATCCGCGGCGCCATGCTCGACGAGCTGCGCGGCAACGACTGGATGAGCCGCGGCGACCGCCGCCACCAGCGCAGCATCGAGGCCGCCGTCCACAAGCTCGAGCAGCGCCACGGCCGCGCGCCCAGCGAGGGCGAGATCGCACGCGAGATGGGCCTGTCGCTGACCGAGTACCAGGAGCTGCTGGGCAAGGTGCGCGGCACGCAGCTGATCTATCTCGAGGACATGGGCGGCGACGACGGCGACGACGACTACCTGGACCGCCATGTCGTCGACGAGGCCTCCAACCCGATTGCGCGGTTGCAGGACCAGCGCATGCGCCAGGCCCTGGTCGAGGCCATCAAGAACCTGCCCGAGCGCGAGCAGTACGTGATGAGCATGTACTACGAGCACGACATGAACCTCAAGGAAATTGCCGCCGTGCTGGGCGTCACCGAGAGCCGGGTCTGCCAGCTGCACAGCCAGTCCATCGCCCGTCTGCGCACGCGCCTGCGCGAGTGGTAGGGTAGGCGGGCCCGCGGTGCTGCGCGCTGCGAGAGGCACCGCCCCGGGCTGAGGGCAGAATCGGCGCGCCGCAATCCGGCGCTGGAACCGACCTCCCCCATGAAGCCGAGCCTGACCGCTGCGCGGTCACTGATCACCTGCCTGCTGCTGCCGACGCTGGCCGGCATCGCATCGGCGCAAGGCGCCAGGCCCGGGGCCGAGACGCCGCAGTCGCGCTGCGCCGCGGCCAATCGCGAGGCCGTGGCCGATCTCGCCACGGCGCTGGAGGCGGCGCGCGGGCGCAACCGGCTCAACCCCATGCTGATGTCGCGCCTGCTGGCGGTCGAAGCCCAGCTGGAGAGCTTTCGTGCCGCGCTGCCGCGCGACGGCCGCAAGCTCAAGGACTGCGAGCTGCTGGCGCAGAACATCGCCGCCGAGCAGGAGCGCCTGGCGCGCCTGGCCGGCCCCGACCCGCAGGTGGCGGACTGCATGGCCGCCAACCAGGCCGCTCTTGCCCGGGCACGCCATTCGCTGGCGGCCCAGGCCGGCCTGCCCGAGGCTGCGCGTGCCACGCTGCAGGCCCGCTACGAGGCCCTGGCTCCACTGATGGCACACGAGGGCCAGACGCTGCAGGACTGCAGGCAGGCCGCCACGACGCTGGCCGACGAAGAGCGCCAGGTCCAGACCCAGGTCCAGGCCCAGTTCGCCGCTGTGCAGGCTGCCGCGGCAAAGGCAGGCACGGCGGCACGCGACAGCGCCGCGCTGGAGGCCTGCCGCACCACCAACCAGGCCGCCTATGACGAGGCCTTGCTGGCCTGGCGTGACGGCGCCAGCGTGCTGGGTGGGGCAGCCGGCGTCCAGGACTACGACGCCGCCATGCTGCGCCTGGGCCGCCTGCGTGACGGCTTGGCCCGCAGCAGCGCCACCTTGGCCGACTGCCAGGCGCAGGCGCGCGCCATCGCGCAGGAACGCGAGCGCGCGCCGCGGCCCCAGGCGGCGGCGCTGTCGGTGGCCCAGGTGCTGGCGGCACCGCCCACCCTGGCGCGGCTGCCGGCGCGGGCTTCGCCGGCTTCGGCACCGGTTGCCGCACGGGCTGCGGCGCCGGTTGCGGTGCCCGCAACCGCACCCATTTCCGCACCTGCACCTGCACCTGCACCTGCACCTGCACCTGCACCTGCACCTGCACCCGTTTCCGCGGCTGCCACCGCGCCCGCATCGGCCGCCTCTTCTGCGCCGGCAGTGCCCGGGTCAGCGGCACGGGCCGCTGCGCCTGCTGCCGCGCCGGCCGCATCGGCAGCCACGGCCCTCGTCGAGGACGACGACTGCCGCGAACCTCTGGTCAAGGACTACAACGAACTGGTGCAGCGCTTCACCCGCGCGCTGCAGCTGCCGAAGATGGACGAAACGGTGCGCGCACCCTTGCGCGCGCTGGGCGAGCGCCTGAACGCGCTGCACAACGGCCTGGCCGCGACGACCGGCACCGATTGCCCGGCCACGGCCAGGGCGCTGGAACGCGCGACGGCCGATCTGCAGCGAATACCGGGGTTGCCGAAGTAGGCGAGAGGAGGATGCACCGCCCCGAGCGCAGGCGCCGCCTGCGACTCTAGGCGAGCAGCGAGCCGCCCGGCAACGCGCTGCGCGCAGTTTCGCCGGCGGCGTTGTAGAGGGAGGGGCCGCCCACGCGGGGGATCAGCACGTCGATGGCGCGGTCGAGCGAGGCGGTGGCGCGGGCCAGGGCCTCGCGCTGCGCGGCCACCTGTCCGCCGCAGGCGGCCAGGCGCTGGCGCAGCACAGGGGGCACGCCGCCACTGCGCGCGGCGCGACCGAAGCGGTCCACGGCCGCGGCCAGGGCCTGGTGGAGCTCGGTGGCGGCGCGGTCCAGGGCCAGGCTGTCCTGGCTTTGCAGCGCCACGCTGAGGGCTTGAAGCCGCTCTTCGACCAGTTGCAACGGGGTCTCGAGCTCGGCCGCCTGGGCCTGCAAGAGACGCGGTTCGGTCATGACGCCCATGCCTGCTGCTGCCTCAGCTGAATTGGCGACCCAACAGTTCCTGGGCGTTGAGGATGAGCTTGTCGGCGATGGCTTCCGGATTGACCTTGAACTGGCCATCGCGTATGGCCTGGGCGATGCGGTCGACCTTGGCGCTGTCAAAGGTGGGGTCGGCGGCCATCCCCGACATCAGGGACGCCGCTGGCGACAAATCGACCTTGGCACTGGCTTCGGCTTCAACGGCGGCGGGCTGGCCCTTGCGTTCGGCGGTTGCCGGGGGCGCGACGGGCTTGGCATCGAGAGGACCGATCTTCATGATGAACTCCTGTCAGGAGCACGGTTTGTGTGCTGACCCAACGACATGGATGCTCTATCGACCTTCCAGCGCCGGAACTTTAGGGCGGTATAGCCTGTTTTTTTGGCCTTGACCCGCCTGGATGAGGGGGTGGGGGTAAGCAGGGGCTTCACAGCGGCACTTCGATGCGGTGGTCGCCTACCGGCCGCCCCACCAACACGCGCCCCGACTCGGTGCGCACGCGCGCAGGCTGGCCTTCGATGCCGGGCGTCAGCGCCTGGCCTTCGGCCGCTATGGTGAAGCCGCTGCCCAGGCCCACCACGCGCACGGTGGCGCCGAGTGCAAACCACAGCCGCGGCTGCAGATCGTTGCTGCGCGGCGCGGCGCCGGCGGCCAGCGGGTGCAGCAGCACACGGTCCTGCAGCGGCGCGGCCTCGGTGTGGGGCGGCAGGGCGGCGGCGGCCCAGTCGACCTCGGCCCGCGCGAGCTGGGCGGCATCGAGCCGGGCGCCGGCCGGCAGTGCCGCGGTGGTGACCACGGCCGGGGCCCAGACCTGTACCGTGACCGGCAGATAGACATTCCAGGCCACCGCGCCCTGGCCGCAGCGCAGGCCGACGCGGCTGCGCCCCCAGGCGGCCACGCCGGCGGGCAGGTAGACATCGACGCGCTCGCAGGGCGCCAGGCGCAGGCGCGGGTCCAACGGGCCCGGCAGGGCCTGGATGCGGGCCCCGGCCGGTGCCAGCGCGCGTGCCGCCTGGGTGGCGAGTTCGAGCGCCCGCACCAGGGCCGCGGGCGGCAGCTGGGCTGCGGCCCGTGCTGCCGGTGCGGCCAGGGCCAGCCCGGCCAGCAGGGCGAGGGGTGCCATTGCGAGGCGGATCGTCACAGCAGGAACTGTAGGCAGGCCGGGCCTGGTGCGGGGGCGCGATTTGACGCGCCAAGGCCCGGCTTTTCGGGCTCATGTTCGCCAGGGCGGCGCCCAGAATCGGCAGCCAGACCCCCTGCGCCTGCCGGCCCGAAACGGAGCGCCGCCATGATCAACCGCCTCACCGATGCATTGGACTTCCACAGCCAGGCCCTGGTGCTGCGGGCCGAGCGCCAGCGCCTCATCGCCGGCAATATCGCCAACGCCGACACCCCCGGCTTCAAGGCGCGTGATTTCGATTTCGCCAGCGCCTTGCGCAATGCCACCGGCAGCGCCGAGGCCGGCCAGGGCATCGCGCGCAACATCATGACGCCCGGCGGCCGCGAAGCGCCCGCGCTGCGCTACGCGGTGCCGGCGCAGACCAATCTCGACAGCAACAGCGTCGACATGGACCGCGAGCGCGCCGCCTTCGGCGACAACGCGGTGCGCTACCAGGCCACGCTGCAATTCATCAACAGCTCGGTGCGCACCACGCTCGAGGCGATGAAGAGTTTCCACCAGGGCTAGCGCAGGAGCAGGCACATGAGCATGTTCAGCATCTTCGACGTCGCCGGCAGCGCCATCAGCGCGCAAAGCCAGCGCCTCAACGTGGTGGCCTCCAACCTGGCCAATGCCGACACCGTGGCCGGCCCTGACGGCAGCGCCTACCGTGCGCGCCAGGTCGTGTTCCAGACCGCGCTGATGGGCCCGGCCGGCATGCGCGATACCGCCGCCGGCGTGCAGGTATCGACCATCTCCGAGGACGCCTCGCCCGGCCGCCGCGTCCACGACCCCAAGCACCCCAGCGCCGACCCCGAAGGCTATGTCACCTACAGCAATGTCAATCCGGTGGAGGAGATGGTCAACATGATCTCGGCCTCGCGCTCCTACCAGAACAACATCGAGGTCATGAACACCGCGCGCACGCTGCTGCTCAAGACCCTGCAGATCGGCCAGGTCTGATGCGCCGGCCCCCCTCACTCCACGAAAGCCCGCCATGAGCGCCGTCGACACCTTTGCCGCCATCAACACGGCCAACGCCACCGCCACCAGCGCCACCGGCAGCAGCGCCAGCAGTTCGGCGGCGATGGCCAAGACGGCCGCCGACAGCGCCGACCGCTTCCTCAAGCTGCTGGTGACGCAGATGCAGAACCAGGACCCGCTGAACCCGATGGACAACGCCCAGGTCACCAGCCAGATGGCGCAGATCAGCACCGTCAGCGGCATCGAGAAGCTCAACAACTCGGTGGCCGGCCTCGACGGCCAGTTCGTCAAGATGCAGGCGCTGCAGGGTGCGGCGATGGTGGGCCGCGACGTCACGCTGCAGGGCAACCGCCTGGACATCGCCGACGGCCAGGGTACGGGTGGCTTCGATCTCGCCAGCCCCGCCGACAAGGTGACGGTGGAAATCCTCAATGGCGCCGGCCGCGTCGTCGACACGCTGCAACTCGGCGCCGCGACCGTGGGCCGCCACGAGTTCACCTGGCCTGCCAGCAGCGCCACCGCCGCCGAGGACTATCGCTTCCGCGTCAGCGCCAGCAACGCCGGGTCCAAGCTCACACCGACGGCACTGATGCGCGACCGCGTGCTGGCCGTCGACCTCGGGGGCGAGGGGCTGGAACTGCAGACCGCGCACAGCGGCAGCATCGCCTACAGCGCCATCAAGTCCCTCAACTGAGTCCTTCAACCGAACCCGTCACCGCACAGGACAACACCATGAGCTTCCAGCAAGCCGTCTCCGGGCTGAACGCCACCAGCCGCAATCTCGATGTCATCGGCAACAACATCGCCAATGCCAGCACGATAGGCGCCAAGTCCTCGCGCGTGGAGTTCGCCGACATGTATGCCACCGCCATGGCCGGCAGCAAGCAGCCTGGCGTGGGTGTCACCGTGGCCGCGGTGGCGCAGAGCTTCAGCCAGGGAAGCATCAGCAGCACCAGCAACCCGCTGGACCTGGCCATCAGCGGCGAGGGCTTCTTCCAGGTCAAGACCTCCGACGCGGTCCACTACACGCGCAACGGCCAGTTCAAGCTCGACGCCAAGGGCTACATCGTCAACAACCAGAACCACAAGCTGATGGGCTATCCGCCCAATGTGACGGGCGACAGCGTGCTCACCGGCAACGCCCAGGAACTGCAGCTCAGCAGCAGCGCCATTCCGCCCGAACAGACGCAGAACGTGACCGTCAACGCCAACCTCGACTCGCGCAACCCCACCATCTCGGCCACCTTCGACCCGCTCAAGTCCGAGACCTATTCCAGCGCGACCTCGGTCAACGCCTACGACATCAACGGCAAGCGCATCCAGCTCACGCTGTACTTCCAGAAGGCGCCGACGCCGGCGTCGACGAATGCCGGCGACACCGACTGGTGGAACGTCTATGCCAAGGCCAACGACACCGTCATCACCGACGGCAGCGGCGCACCGCTGAGCCTCATGACGATGACCTTCGACGCCAAGGGCCTGGCGCCCACCGGGCCCGTCATGGCCACGGTGGGCGGCGTGGCCAACAGCGCCAACAGGGTCGCTACGATGGACCTCGACATCCCGCCATCGACCGGCGCCGACGGCGGCACCCAGGCCGTGCAGGGCGTGGTGCTCGACCTCGCGTCCTTCAGCCAGTTCGCCAGCACCTTCGGCGTCACCAAGCTTGACGCCGATGGCTATGCCGCGGGTGCGCTGACCAACGTGGTGGTCGAGTCCACCGGCACCATCAAGGCCAATTTCACCAACGGCAAGCAGCGCACCATCGGCCAGATCGAACTGGCCACCTTCCAGAACCGCAATGGCCTGCAAGCCTTGGGCGGCAACGAGTGGCAGAGCAGCACCGAGGCCGGCTCGGCGGTGACCGGCGTGCCCGGCAGCGGCAACCTGGGCGCGCTGCAGACCAGCTCGCTGGAGGAATCGAACGTCGACCTCACCTCCGAGCTCGTCAGCATGATGATCGCGCAGCGCACCTACCAGGCCAATGCCCAGACCATCAAGACGCAGGACCAGGTACTGCAGACCCTGGTGAACATGCGCTGATCCCGCCACCCGACTGAGCCCGCACCATGGACCGCCTCATCTACCTGTCGATGTCCGGCGCCAAGGCCACGCTGCAGCGCCAGGACACGCTGGCCAACAACCTGGCCAATGCCTCGACCAACGGCTTCCGCGCCGAGATGCAGGCTTTTCGCGCGGTGCCGGTGCGCGGCGACGGTGCCAGCACGCGCGTCTTTGCGCTCGAGTCGACGGTGGGCGCCGACATGCGCGCCGGCCCCATGGCGAGCACCGGGCGCTCGCTCGACGTGGCGATGCAGGGCAATGCCTGGCTGGCCGTGCAGGCGCTCGATGGCGCCGAGGCCTACACCCGAGCCGGCGCGCTGGAAGTCAATGCCGAGGGCCAGCTCGTCACGCCCGCGGGCCTGCCGGTGCTGGGCGACGGCGGCCCCATCACGCTGCCGGCCAATGCCGTGGTCGAGATCGCCACCGACGGCAGCATCACCACCACGGTGGCCGGCGCGCGGCCACAGCAGGCCGGCAAGCTCAAGCTGGTCGAGCCCGAGACGCCGCTCTCACGCGGCACCGACGGCCTCTTCCGCGCCGCCGATGGCGGCGACCTGCAGCCCGCGCCCGCTGCGCGGCTGCTCAGCGGCACGCTCGAGGGATCGAACGTGAGCGCGGTCGAGACCATGATCGCGATGATTGCCGCGGCGCGCCAGTTCGAGCAGCAGATCAAGATGCTGCAGGGCGCCGAGCAGCGCGACCAGGGCGCGGCGCGCCTGCTTTCGGCGCAATAGCGCGGGGCCTCGCGGGCCCCCGGTTCCCAGGCCTCGGAGATGGGGCCGCACGGGGCCTCTTATCGAGCGCTAACGCCCCTTCAGTCCGGCAGAAGATGGGATGCCCGGGGTTAGCTCCCGGGGCCCGCCGCAAGGCCAGACCAAGGAAAGCGCCATGCTCCGTTCACTCTGGATCGCCAAGACCGGCATGGAAGGCCAGCAGGCCAAGCTCGACGCCATCAGCAACAACCTTGCCAATGTCGGCACCAATGGCTTCAAGCGCGCCGGCATCAACTTCGAGGATCTGATGTACCAGAACCTGCGCCCTGCCGGTTCTGCCACTTCCGAGCAGAGCCAGCTGCCTACCGGGCTGCAGGTCGGCCTTGGCGTCAAGGTCGGCTCGACGACGCGCAATTTCGGCCAGGGCTCGCTGCAGCAGACCGGCAACAACTTCGACATCGCCGTCAAGGGCCAGGGCTTCTTCCAGGTGCAGATGCCCGACGGCACCACCGCCTACACGCGCGACGGCGCCTTCCAGGTCGATGCCAACGGCGCCCTCGTCACCAATGCCGGCAATGCCGTGCTGCCCGGCATCACGGTGCCGGCCGCGGCCCTGGGGGTGAGCATCGCCGACAACGGCACCGTCAGCGCCACGCTGGCCAACCAGCCGGCGCCCCAGGTGCTGGGCACGCTGCAGCTGGCCTCCTTCATCAACCCCGCCGGCCTCGAGCCGCGCGGCGGCAACCTGTACTCCGAGACCGCGGCCTCGGGCACGCCGAACGCCGGCGCGCCGGGCAGCGGCGGGCTGGGCACGCTGCTGCAGGGCTTCGTGGAGGGCAGCAATGTCAACGTGGTCGAGGAACTGGTGTCGATGATCGCCACCCAGCGCGCCTATGAGCTCAATTCCAAGGCCATCCAGTCGTCCGACCAGATGCTGCAGCGCCTGAGCCAGCTGTGAAGGAGGCCGCCATGAAGCGCCACGCCGTCGTTCGGTCCGCCACCCTGCACGCTACCCTGGTGCTGAGCCTGCTTCTGGCCGGCTGCGGCGTGATCTGGCCGCGCGTACAGGTCGAGGACAACCAGCCGCCGCTGCTGCCCGAGGTCATACCGCAGCCGGCCGAGGCCACCGGCTCGATCTACCGCGCCGCCAGCTACCGCCCGCTGTTCGAGGACCACCGCGCCCGCCATGTCGGCGACACCCTGGTGGTGCAGATCGTCGAGAAGATCAGCGCCAGCCAGTCGTCGACCAGCTCGGTCGACAAGAAGGGCGGGCTGGCCGCCGGCGTGACGGCATTGCCGGGCATGAACGCCGGCAAGTTCGGCCGCGCCAACATCGGCGCCACCGGTACCAACAGCTTCGAGGGCAAGGGCGCCACCGAGAGCAGCAACGACTTCAGCGGCACCATCACTGTGGTCGTGCGCGGCGTGCTGCCCAACGGCCACCTGTTGATCGCGGGCGAAAAGCAGATCGGCGTCAATGAGAACGTCGACGTGCTGCGCTTCTCGGGCCAGGTCGACCCGCGCGCCATCCAGAGCGGCAACGCCGTGCCGAGCGCGCAGATCGCCAATGTGCGGCTCGAGCACCGTGGCCGCGGCCAGCAGGCCGAGGCGCAGGCAGTGGGCTGGCTGTCGCGCGTCTTCCTCAGCCTGGCGCCGGTCTGAGGCCCGCCATGACCCGCTTCAACGCCGAAAGCCTGCTGCGCTGGACCGTCGCGCTCGGCCTGGCCGCCGCCAGCAGCGCGTTGTGGTGGCCGCTGGAGGCCGCGGCCGCCGTGCGCATCAAGGAAATCGCCGCCGTGCAAGGCGTGCGCAGCAACCAGCTGGTGGGCTATGGGCTCATCGTCGGGCTCGACGGCACCGGCGACCAGAGCACGCAGACGCCATTCACGACGCAGAGCCTGAATGCCATGTTGCAGCAGATGGGCGTGACGCTGCCGCCGGGCGTGACGATGCAGCCGCGCAACGTGGCCGCGGTGATGGTCACGGCCCAGTTGCCGCCCTTCGCCCAGCCCGGCCAGACCATCGACGTCAACGTGTCTTCGGTGGGCAATGCCAAGAGCCTGCGCGGCGGCACGCTGATCGCCACGCCGCTCAAGGGCGCCGACGGCCAGGTCTATGCCCTGGCCCAGGGCAATCTCATCGTCGGCGGTGCCGGTGCCGCGGCGGGCGGCTCCAAGGTGCAGATCAACCACCTCTCGGCCGGCCGCATCCCCGAGGGCGCCAGCGTCGAGCGCAGCGTGCCGACGCCGTTGCTGGCCGGCGACAGCCTGGTGCTGGGCCTGGCGGCGGGTGACTACGCCACCGCACGCGCCGTGGCCGGCGCCATCAACCAGGCCAAGGGCGGCGGCACGGCCGCCGCCATCGACGGCCGCTCGGTGCGCGTCAAGGTGCCCCAGTCCGGCGACGAGCGGGTGGCTTTCCTGGCCGACATCGAGAACCTCACGCTCGAACTCGCCCAGCCGGCGGCGCGCGTGGTGCTCAACGCGCGCACCGGCTCGGTGGTGATGAACGATGCCGTCACCCTGGGCGCCTGCGCCGTGGCGCATGGCAACTTGTCGGTGACCATCAGCACCACGCCGGTGGTGAGCCAGCCCAATGCGCTGGCCCAGGGCCAGACGGTGCAGGCCGAGAAGTCCGACATCGCCATCACCCAGCAGGGCGGGGCGCTGATCAGCATGCCGCCCGGCGTGCGCCTGGCGGATGTCGTGAAGGCGCTCAACGCCCTCGGCGCCACGCCCATGGACCTGCTGGCCATCCTGCAGGCCATGAAGAGCGCCGGCGCGCTGCATGCCGAGATCGAAGTCCTATGACGAATCCCGTCGCCCCCCGCGCCGCGGCCGGCCAGGGCCTGGCCATCGACACCCATGCGCTGGCCACGCTCAAGGCCCAGGCCGCCAGCGACCCCAAGGCGGCGGCGCGCGAGGCGGCCAAGCAGTTCGAGTCGCTCTTCATGAACGAGCTGATGAAGAGCATGCGCTCGTCCACGCTGGCCAGCGGCATGCTCGACAGCACCGGCGGCCAGGTCAGCACCGAGATGCTGGACACGCAGTTCGCGACCCAGCTCAGCGGGCGGCCGGGCGGCCTGTCCGAGGCCATCCTCAAGCAGCTCGAGCGCCAGATGGGCCTGACGCCCGGCCCCGTACCGGCTACTGGATCGGCCAACAACACGCCGGCGCCGCTGGCGGCCAGGCCCGAGGCGGTGCGCGTACCGCAGACGGGCGCTGCAGGCTTCGTGCAGCAGCACGGCGACGCAGCGCGCGCCGCCGAGGCCGCCACCGGCATCCCGGCCACCTTCATGGTGGCGCAGGCGGCGCACGAGACCGGCTGGGGCCGCAAGGAGATTCGCCATGCCGACGGCAGCCCTTCCTACAACCTCTTCGGCATCAAGGCAGGGGCCAACTGGAAGGGCCCGGTGGCCGAGGTCTCGACCACCGAATACATCAATGGCCGCCCGCAGAAGGTGGTGGCGAAGTTTCGCGCCTATGGCAGCTACGCCGAGTCGTTTGCCGACTATGCGCGGCTGATGAAGGACAGCCCTCGCTACCAGGCGGTGGTGCAGGGGGTAAGCCAGGCCTCGGCCGACAAGGGCACGGCGCGCGCCGGCGGCTCGGCCAGCCAGGCGGCGGTGTTCGCCCAGGGCCTGCAGCGCGCCGGCTATGCCACCGACCCGGCCTATGCCGACAAGCTCACGCGCGTCATCAACACCACGCTGCGCCTGCAGCGTTCGCTGGCCTGACGGGTTGAGCTGAGATGGGCGGCTCCTCACTCACCGCGCTGGGCCTCAAGGCCATGACGGCCAACTACATCGGCCTGCAGACCACCAGCCACAACATCGGCAATGCCAATGTCGCCGGCTATTCGCGCCAGGACGCCCAGTTCGCCACCAGCAAGGCGCTGCTGGTGGGCGGCCTCTACCAGGGCCGAGGTGTCGACGTTGCCACCATCGAGCGCGCCCACAATGAATTCGCCACCCGCGAGGCCGCTTCGTCCAAGGCACTGTCGACAATGGACGCGGCGCGCCTGGAGCAACTGCAGCAGATCGAGCCGGTCTTCAAGCCCGGGGAGGGTGGCCTGGGCAATGCCGTCAGCGACCTGATGGGCGCCTTGTCCGACATGGCCAGCCAGCCGGGCGACCTGGCCACGCGCGAGGTCGTGCTGGCGCGTGCCGACAGCCTGGCGGCGCGCTTTCGCGATGCCGGCGCCTTGTTCGACCAGTCGCAGGCCACCGTCACCGGCGCGCTCGAGGCGGCGGTGTCCGAGATCAACAGCCTGGCCCTCAGCATTGCCGCCGACAACCAGCAGATCGCCGCGGCCCAGAACGTGGGCCAGCCCGCCAACGACCTGCTCGACGAACGCGACCGCCTGATCTCGCGCCTGGCCACCCACCTCAAGCTCAGCACCGTGCTGGCCAACGACGGCAGCCTGTCGGTCTTCATCGCCGGCGGCCAGCGCCTGGTGCTCGGCAGCGAGGCGGGCGAGCTGGCGGTGATGCAGGACAGCAGTGATCCCACGCGCAGCGCCCTGGGCATCATGGAGGGCGGTTCGCCCCGCATGATCGCCCCCGACGCCGTGGGCGGCGGCAGCGTGGCTGGCCTGCTGCGCTTCCAGAACCTCGATCTTGCCGCGGCACGCCAGTCACTGGGCGACATGGCTGCCGGCCTGGCGAGCGCCTTCAACATCCAGCACGGTCAGGGCCAGACTCTCAATGGCGGTGCCGGTGGCGATCTCTTCGCCACCCTTGGCAATCCGCCCGATCCCAAGGGAATGGCGCTGCTCATCACCGACCCGCGCGAGCTGGCGGCTGCCGCGATGACGGCGCCGTCCGGCGCACTGGCCACCAGCAACGACAACGCGCTGGCGCTGGCGGGCCTGCGCGACCAGACCATCCTGGGTGGGCGCACCATCGACGATGCCTGGGCCCAGCTGACGGCCGAGTTCGGCGCCCGCATCCAGAACGCGCAGGCGGCTGCCGACATCTCGGCCTCGGTGGCGGCACAGACCGAATCCACACGCGCCAGCCTGGCCGGCGTCAACCTCGACGAGGAAGCCGCCAAGCTCATCCAGTACCAGCAGAGCTACCAGGCCGCGGCCAAGATCCTGCAGGTGGCGCAGGTGCTGTTCGACAAGATGCTCGAAGCCACCACCCGTTGATCACCGCCCCAGCCGACCCACCGCGAGACCGAGCCATGCGCATCACCTCCGCCCACGCCTTCGAGACCTCGGTATCCAATCTGCAGCGCCGCCAGCAGGGCATCAGCGAGGCGCAGGACCGCCTCACCAGCGGCAAGCGCGTGCAAAAGGTCAGCGACGACCCTTCGTCGGCCGCGGCGGCCATACGCGCGCTGGCGGCGTCGCGCCGCGTCGACGCCGAGCAGCGCGCACTGGGCGCCAGCCGCAACGCCATGCTGCTCACCGAGAGCGCGCTGGGCGACGCCGGCGAACTGCTGCAGCAGGCGCGCGAGACGGTGATGAATGCCGGCAACGGCGGCTACAGCGACAGCGAGCGCGCGCTTATGGCGGACAAGCTGGAAGGCCTGCGCGACGACCTGCTCAAGACGGCCAACCGGGGTGACGGCGCCGGTCGCTATCTCTTCGGCGGCAAGGGCGCCGACGTGCCACCGATCGCGGCCAACGGCCTCACCTACAACGGCACCGCCGGCCAGGCGCAGGCCGCCTCGGGCGAGCCTTCGCCGTTGTCGATGGACGGCCAGGCCGTCTGGCTGAGCGAGCTCGACCAGGCCCTGCCCGGCAGCACGATCTTCGCGATGCTGGACCGCACCGTCACCGAACTGCGAACGGCCGGGCGCACCACTGCCGAGATCACCCAGACCGTGGCCGACGGCCTGGGCTTCATCGACAAGGCCCAGGAGCACCTGGGTGGCTGGCGTGCGCGTGCCGGCGAGACGCTCAACCGCATCGACGGCATCGCCAGCCGCCTGGGCCAGGGCAAGCTCGACGCCGAGCGCCAGCTCTCCGAGGCCGAGGATCTGGACATGCTGCAGGCGATCTCCGAATTCCAGAACCGCCAGAGCGGCTACGATGCCGCCCTGAAGACCTATTCCATCGTGCAGCGCCTGTCCCTCTTCGACTACGTCCGCTAGGCGCCCGCCTCCCCAAGGCCGCCGGCCCCCCTCATGTCCGAGCATCCCGTACTGGGCCAGCTGGCCCTCGGCTACAGCCCGATGATCGACCGCCAACGTGCGGTGGTCGCGAGCCGGCTGACCCTCTTCCCCGAAAGGCCCGAGTCCACGCCCGATGCCGCGGCATTGCTGGACGCCCTGCTCGAGGTCTGGCCGGCCAGTGACGAGGCCGAGCCCATGAAGCTGACGCTGCGCCCGCTGGAGCCGCGCCCGGCCGGTGCCCGCGGCGTGCCGCTGCCGCCGACGGTGAAGAACGCGCCGGTCTCGCTCAACATCGCCGGCGAGTCGCTGCTGATGGCGGTGATGGAGGCGGCGCCGCCGCCCCACCTGATGCTGGAGATTCCGGCCTTCATGGCCACCGATGCCACCCACGCCGAGGCCATACAGCGCCTGCGCGAGGCCGGCAGCGTGCTGCTCATCAAGGGCCGGCCGCTGAAAGCCCTGGCGCCCGAAGTGCTGGCCTGTTTTTCGCATTCCATCGTCGACGTCAGCGACGAGCGCCGCAGCGAGGCCACCGCGACACCGGGCGTGCGCAGCATCACCACGGTGCAGGCCGGCACGCGCAGCGCGGCCGAGGTCGAGCGCGCCTTCCAGCGCGGCGCGGTGGCCGTGCTCGGCTGGCCCTTCGACGACCCGCTGCCGGCCGCCGGTGCGCGCCACACGGTGGCTTCCGACGTGAGCGTGGTGCTCGACCTCATCAACGGCGTCGAGCGCGAAGAGCCGGTGTCCCGCCTCGAGGCCGTGCTGCGGCGCGACCCCACGGTGGCCTTCCGGCTGATGCGCTACCTCAACTCGCCGGCCTTCGGGCTTTCGGTGGAGGTCAATTCCTTCGGCCATGCGCTGATGCTGCTGGGCCACGAGCGGCTCAAGCGCTGGCTGGCGCTGCTGCTGGCCTCGTCGTCCAAGGCCGGCTTTGCCCAGCCGATGATCCACGCCGCGGTGCGCCGCGGCCTGCTGCTCGAGGAACTGGGCCGCGGCCAGGGCGACCCCGAGCTGCGCGGCGAGATGTTCATCTGCGGCGTCTTCTCGCTGCTCGATCGCCTGCTGCAGCAACCCTTCGCTGAGCTGATGAAGAACCTGCCCGTGCCCGAGCGCGTGCAGCAGGCGCTGTGCGGCCAGGGCGGGCCCTTCGCGCCCTATCTGGAACTGCTGCGCGCCATCGAGCAGGAGTCGCTCTACGACATCCGCGAGTGCAGCGACCAGCTCATGCTCGGCCCGGCCGAAGTCAACCGCGCGCTGCTGGTGGCGCTGGGCTCGGCGCGCCAGCTCGACGGATGAGCCTGGGCGGTGCCGTGGCCTCGGCCAGCCTGCGCGGCGTGCTCTGGGCCTCCAGTGTGCCGGCCACGTTGCAGGACGCTGCGTTCAGGCTGGTCGATGTCAACGAGGCCTTCGCGGCCCTCGTCGGCCTGCCGCGCGAGCAGTTGCTGGGCCGCGACATGCTCGAGCTTCAGCCGGCCGAAGACCGTGACGCCAACCGCCTGCAGCGCGGCGAGGTGACGCGGGCGCTGCTGCCGGGCGCACCGCCGCTGATCCTGCGCCGCCGCCTCGTCGACGCCGCCGGCTCCCAGCACTGGCTGACGCTCAATGTGGTGGCTCTGGCCGATCCTCGCGGCCACCGCCAATGGCTGACGCTGATGCAGGACACCAGCGTCGAGCACGCGGCGCGCGCCCAGGTGCGGCGCGCCGAGGACGAGCTGGCGCAGTGGTTCGAGTTGAGCGGAGGCGGCATGCTGGTCTACGACGCCACCGGCCTCATCGTGCGGTCCAACGCCGCCTTCGAGGCCCTGGTCGAGCGCGTGCCCGAGGTGCTTTCCGACGCCGCGCCCGAACTGCAGGCCCTGCTCGCCTGGGAGGGCGGGGCGATGTCGCCGCAGCTCGCGCCGGGCGCTCGCCCGCTCGAGCGCCAGGTGCTGCTGCCCATGGGCGAAGGCCGGCGCCGCCGCCTGTGGGCGCGCCTGGCCTGCCATCTGGGCGACGGCGGCGGGCGCCGCGTGATGGCCGTGGTGCAGGACCGCAGCGCCGAGGACGAGCGCGACCTTGCCCAGCTCGAGATGGGCATGCTGATGGACACCGCCAGCATCGGCGTGGCCACCTACGACCCGTCGCGCGGCTGGCTGGCGCCGCCCAGCAGCGGCGAGCACGTCCGCGTCGAGACCCAGCGCGTGCCGGCCGCCGGTGCGCTGCTGGGCATAGGCCGCGAACTCGTCGAGACGGAGTCGCTGCCCGAGTTCGAGCGTCTGCAGCGCGCGCTGCGCCAGGGTGAGCGAGCCGAGGTGCGCTATGCCGTGCGCCATCCCGAGCTGGGCTCGCGCTGGCTGCTCACGCGCGTCGAGCCGGCGGCGCTGGCAGCCGGACGCGTCACCACCTCGGTCGTCACGCTCGACATCACCGACCAGGAGAGCGCGCGCCGCCGCAACGAGCAGCTGCTGCGCGAGCTGACCACCATCCTCGACAGCTCCACGGCCGGCATCGCCTACCTGCGCGGTCCGGTGCTGGTGCGCTGCAACCGGCGCTTCGAGCGCATGCTCGATTTCGAGCCGGGTGCGGCCGCCGGCGCCTCGCTCGAAGAGATTTTCGGCCGCGGCATGGGCCCCGCCCAGGGCCTGGGCGAGGTGACCCAGGCCTTGGCCCAGGGGCGGCCCTTCGAGGCCGAGCTGCCGCTGGCACAGGCCGGAGGTTCGCTGCACTGGTATTCGCTTTCCGTGCGGCGCGCCGAGCCGCAGACCGGCCAGGTCGAGGCGGTGGCCGTGCTCACCGACATCACGCGGCTCAAGACCCAGCAGGCCGAACTGGAGCAACTGCTGCGCGACCGCGAGCTGATGTTCAGCCTGTCCGAGGTCGGCATCGTCTACCAGCGCGGCGCGCGCATCGAGCGCGCCAACCAGGCCATGGCCACGCTGGCCGGCTGGGCGCCGAGCGAGCTCAACACGCTGGACGCCGCCGAGCTGTACGAGAACGCACGCGAATGCGTGGCCTTCGAGTCCCGCATCGCCCACGCGCTGCGCGAGCATGGCCGCTTCAGTGGCGAGCGCGTGCTCAAGCGCCGCGACGGCCGCCTGGTCTGGGTGCAGGTGGCGGTGCGGCCGGTCAACGCGGCCGACCCCGAGGCCGGCGTGATCTGCTCCTTCGTCGACATCGATGAGCGCCGGCGCGCCCGCGAGGCGATGGCGCGCCAGGCCGAGCGCACGCGCGCCATCCTCAACTCGGTGCTGGTGGGCATCGTCACCGTGTCCGAGCGCGGCATCGAGTGGATGAACCGCTCGGCGCGGCGCATGTTCGCCGGCGAGCTGGCCGATTTCGTCGGCGAGCCCATCAGCATCGTCGCCACCCCCGAGCCCGAGCACCCGCTGCGCCGCGTCGACTGGCTCGACCGCCTCAACGAGGGCCAGGCCGAGACCTTCGAATGCCGGCTGCGCGGGCGCGACGGTCGCTTGTTCTGGGTTGTCGGCAATGCCGTGCTCACCAGCCAGAGCACGGGCACACCTCGCCACGGCCTGCTCGGCGGGCGCGAGCTGACCTTCGCGCTGCTCGACATCGAGCGCCGCCGCCAGGCCGAGGTCAGCATTGCCCAGGCCCAGGCTTCGCTGCAGCGCGTGATCGAGACCGCGCCGCTGGCCATCGCCCTTTTCGACGCACGCACGCTGCGCATGCAGCAGGTCAACCAGACCGCCGCGGCCTTCTTCCGCCAAAGCATCGCGGGCGCGGTCGGTGCCCTGCCCGAGGATTGCTGCGCCCCCGCCCA
Organism: Rubrivivax sp. A210; assembly: GCF_904426505.1. Lineage (GTDB taxonomy): Bacteria > Pseudomonadota > Gammaproteobacteria > Burkholderiales > Burkholderiaceae_C > Rubrivivax. The sequence goes on along the minus strand of NZ_CAJGBN010000067.1, from coordinate 53,887 downwards.
GGCGGCTCAGTTGCGCGCCTGGCTCAGCGATGCCGCCGGCGGCGACGCCGGCAGCCCGGTGCGCCAGCATGAGTGGCGCGAAGAGGGCGGCGCCGCGCCGGCCACGGCGCCGCGCGTGTGGGACTGCCGCATCACCGCGCTGCACGAGGGCCAGGGCGCGGCCAAGCAGTTGCTGCTGGTGGCCAGCGACGTGACCGAGCAGCGCGCCGCCGAGCGCGCACGGCTGCAGGCCGCCATTGCCCAGCGCGAGGTGTTGGTGCGCGAGGTCCACCATCGAATCAAGAACAACCTGCAGGGCGTGGCCGGCCTGCTGCAGCAGAACGCCGCCCGCCACCCCGAGGTGGCGGCGGTGCTGTCCGAGGCCGTGGGCCAGGTGCAGGCCATCGCCCAGGTCTACGGCCTGCAGGTCGGTGCCAGCGGGCCGCTGGCGGTGGCCGGGCTGCTGCGCGCCATCGCGCAGTCGGTGCAGCGCACCTTCGGGCGCCCGATCTCGGTCGAATGCGTCGGCGAGGTGCCCCACATCCTGCCCGAGGCGGAGTCGATCCCGGTGGCGCTGACGGTCAATGAGCTCTTCACCAACGCCATCAAGCACGGTGTCGGCGGCGGCGTGCGCTGCCGCCTGCGCGCACTGGCCGAGGGCGTGCGCATCGAGATCGCCGGCCAGGGCCGGCTGGCGCCCGATTTCGACCTCTCGCGCATGCGCGGCGGCGTCTCGGGCCTGGGCCTGGTACGGGCCCTGCTGCCACGCCGCAGCGCCATGCTCTCGCTGCAGCAGGAGGGCGACGATGTCGTCGCCATCATCGAGCTGCGTCCGCCCAGCGTGCGCATCGACGCGGCGGTCGATCAGCGACAATCGGCGCCATGAGCGCGAACGCAGCCCAGGCAGTCAAAGGTCGCATCCTCGTCGTCGACGACGACCGCCTCGTGCTCGCCACCGTGACCCACGGCCTGGCGCAGGCCGGCTACGAAATCATCGACGCTGACAACGGTGACGATGCCATCCTGCTGGCGCGCGAGCACCGGCCGCAGCTGGCGCTGCTGGACATCCGCATGGAAGGCAAGAGCGGCTTCGATGTCGCCGAGACGCTGCGCGACGCCTACCGCATCCCCTTCATGTTCCTGTCGGCCTTCTCCGACGAGGCCACCATCGCCAAGGTGCGCGAGCTCGGCGCGCTGGCCTACCTGGTCAAGCCGCTCGACGTGGGCCAGATCGTGCCGGCGGTCGAGGCCGCCTTCGCGCGCCTGGGCGCCGCGCCGCCTGCGACCGCTGCGCCGTCGTCCACTGCCGCCGCGCCGCTGGACGCCGTGGCGCTGGCCGTGGGCGTGCTGATGCACCGCCATTCGCTGGTGCGTGCCGACGCGATGAAGCGCCTGCAGCGCCTGGCCGATGACCAGAAGATGAGCCCGGCGGCCCAGGCCGAGCGGTTGCTGGCTGCGGTCGAGGAACTGGCGCGCAGCGGCTGATCACGCCGCCCCGGGCTCAGCCCGGCAGCGTGAAGAAGAAGCTGGCGCCGCGGCCAGGTTCGGCATCGGCCCACAGCTCGCCGCCATGGCGGCGCACGATGCGGCGCACCGAGGCCAGGCCGACGCCGGTGCCCGGGAACTCGCTCGCGCTGTGCAGGCGCTGGAAAAGGCCGAACAGGCGGTCGGCCGAGCGCATGTCGAAGCCGGCGCCGTTGTCGCGCACCACGAAGGCCGGCCGCGAGCCGTGCATCACGCGCTGGAAGGCGATCTGGGCGCGGGCGCAGCGTGAGCTGTACTTCCAGGCGTTGCCGAGCAGGTTCTCGAGCACCAGGCGCAGCAGGGTGGGGTCGCCGACGGCGCCCAGATCGGGCTCGATTTCGATGTCGGCCTCGCGCTCGGGCGCGGCGCGCCGCAGGTCGTCGACCACATAGCCGGCCAGCTGCGACAGATTGACCGGCTGGCGCGCCAGCGGTTGCGACGACAGCCGCGCCAGCGTCATCAGCGCGTCGATCATCAGATTCATGCGCGTGGCGGCGCCGAGCACGCGGTCAAGGTGGTCGTTGCCGACGCGGTCGAGCAGGCGGCCGTAGTCCTCTTTCACGATGCGCGTGAAGCCCTCGACGACGCGGATGGGCGCGCGCAGGTCGTGCGAGACAGTGAAGCCGAAGTTCTCGGTCTCCTGGGCGTCGGCGCTGCTGCCTGCGCTGGCCGGCTGGGCCAGCACCAGGCCTCGGCTGCCATCGGCCAGCGGGCCGAAGCCCTGCAGCTGCCAACCCTGCAAGGCCTGCGGCGTGCCCGCTTCGGCCTGGGCGCAGGCTTCGCGCAGCGTTGCCGGCAGCTCGGCCAGCAGCGCATCGAGGCGCTCGCCGGGGCGCAGTGCTGGCCAGCGTTCAAGGGCGCGCGTGCTGGCATGCAGCACGCGCCAGCCCTCGCCGCGGTCCAGCGCCACCACCGCGGTGGCGGCGCAGGCGGCCAGGGTCGGGCCCAGCGCGGCGGCGGCGGCGCGCAGCGCGTCGTCGCCATCGGTGGGGCGGGCGGTGCCGGTGCAGCCGTCGAAGCGGCCGAGGTCGTCGAAGCAGGGCACGCCGCTGAGTTCCCAGCCGGCGCTGCCTTCCAGTGGCCGCGGCGCGATCACGCGCAGCGCGTGGAAGGGCTGTTGGTGGGCCAGGCGGGCGTGCAAGGCGGCGCCGAAGAGCGGGCAATCGGCTGCGGTGGAAGCGCCCGGTCCCTGCCATGCGACGAGGCGGTGGCCGCCATCGGTGCGCCAGGTCCAGCCCGCTTCGAGCTGGCGTTCCAGGCGCAGTTCGGCGCGCGCCGCACGCAGGGCACGCTCGCCGCGGCGGCGCTCGCCCAGCGTGCCGGCGAGATAGGCGCCGGCGCTGGCCAGCAACAGCGCCAGCGAGGCAAACAACCACGCAGCGCCGCTGGTGGAGGCGCTGCAGCCACCAAGGGCGGGGGGCAGGGCGGTAAGCAGCGCGCCCAGGCGCGGCGTCATCGCGCCGCGGCAGTCTTCGGCGCCCGGGTGCGGGGCTAGCATGAGCGGGATTGTACGGAGCGACACCCCCATGCAAGCTCAAGTTCGGAGCCCGGGCGCCGAAACCCCATCATGGTCCGGGCAGGGTGCAGTCCTGCTGCTGCGGGCCCGGCCAGTCCCCAGCAGTCGCACCCCAAGGGGGATCGTCAAGATGCCAACGAATACCGCCGCCGTCTGGCGCAATCGGCCCAAGGGCTGCAGCGCGCTTAACATCCGGGTTATTCCTGATTCGCTGCGGCCTGTGTACGGCCTGCCATGAGCACCGACTTCCGACCCGCCCCGGCCGCCGCGCCGGTCCTGCCCCTGGACCCCGAGGCCCTCGCCCGCCTGCGCGAGCTCGACCCCAGCGGCCAGCACGGCGTGGTCGCCCGCGTGCTGGCCACCTACGATGCGTCGCTGCGGCGCCTGCTGGCCCAGGCCGAGGCGGCGCGCGGTGATGCCACGGCCGTGGCGTCCATCGCCCATACCTTGAAATCCTCGTCGGCGAGCGTCGGCGCCCTGTCCCTGGCCTCGAGCTGCGCCGCCATCGAGGCGCGGCTGCGTGGTGGCGATGTGTCGACATTGCGGGCCGATGTCGAGCGCCTGCTCGGCGAAGGGCAGGCCGCGCTGCGGTCGGTGGATGCCATGCTGCAGGAGCGTCAACCGCAATGACGCAAGACCAAGCTGCCGCCGACGAAGGCCTGCCGGCGCAACCCGAAGTCCTGCTCGTCGATGACGATCCGGTGAACCTGATGCTCACCGCGCAGGCCCTGCGCGAGCGCGGCTTCAGGATTTTCGAGGCCGACAGCGGCGAGCGCGCACTGCAGATGCTGCGTGACTGGACGCCCGACCTCGTCGTGCTCGACGCCATGATGCCCGGGCTGGACGGCTTCGACACCTGCGCCGAGCTGCGGCGCCGTCCCGGCTGGGAGAACACGCCGGTGCTGATGCTCACCGGCCTGGATGACGACGCCTCCATCACACGCGCCTACCAGGTGGGCGCCACCGATTTCTTCGTCAAGGCCACGCAGTGGGGCCTGCTCGCCGGCCGCTTGCGCTACCTGCTGCGCGCCTCGCGCACGCGGCTGGAACTGGAGCGAAACCGCGCCAAGCTGGCACGCGCGCAGGATCTGGCGCGCATGGGCAGCTTCGATTGGCGGCGCAGTCGGCACGGCGTGCTGATGTCGCCCGAGGCGCTGCGCGTGTTCGGCTTCGGCCCCAGCGAGCCCCTGGCCCTGCGCGCCCTCATGCGCATGGTGCCGCAGGAAGGGCGGCGGGCGCTGTCCAAGGAGATGCACCGGGCGCTGCGCCATGCCTCGGTGCTGGCTGCCGACGTGCCCGTGGTCTTGCTCGACGGGCGCCAGCGCATCGTTCATGTCGAGGCCGAACCCGAGTTCAGCGAGCATGGTCACAGCATCGGCTACTCCGGCATCGTGCAGGACGTGACCGATCGCCGCCAGGCCGAAGACCGCATCCACCGCCTGGCGAATTTCGACGAACTCACGGGCCTGCCCAACCGCCGCCAGCTGCTGTGGCGCGCCGAGCGTGCGCTCGAGCAGGCGCGCCGGCTGCAGCATCACTTTGCGCTGCTGCTGATCGACCTTGACCGCTTCAAGATCATCAACGACACCCTGGGCCACTGGGCCGGCGACGAACTGCTGCACGAGGTCGGCCGCCGCCTGCGCGCCTGCGTGCGCCACAGCGACCAGGTCATGGACGGCATGCTCGAAGCTGCCGGCGCGCGTTCGCACCGCGCGCTCGAGACCGTCGGCCGCCTGGGCGGCGACGAGTTCGTGGCCTTGCTGCCCGAAGTCGCGAGCGACCGCGACGCCAAGCGCGTGGCCGATCGCATCCTCGAGGCGCTGCGCGAGCCCATCGTCATCAGCGGCCAGGAGCGCTTCGTCACTGCCAGCGTCGGCGTGGCCGTGTTTCCGCGCGATGGCAATTCGGTGGTCGATCTGCTGCGCAATGCCGATGTCGCCATGTACGCGGCCAAGGAGCAGGGCAAGGACTCCACCGCCATTTACAGCCCGCAACTCCTGAGCGGCCGTGCGCGCGACGCGCTCGAACTCGAGACTGCCCTGCACCGCGCCATCGAGCGCAACGAACTGGTGCTGCACTACCAGCCCAAGATCGACGTGCGTTCGTCGCGCATGATGGGAGTCGAGGCACTGATGCGCTGGCAGCGCGGCAATGAACTGGTGATGCCGGGCCAGTTCATCAAGGTCGCCGAGGAGACCGGCCTCATCGTCCCGATGTCCTACTGGGCGCTGGGCGAGGCGGCGCGCCAGGCGCACGCCTGGAAGCAGGCCTTCGGATTCGACGATGCCATCGCCGTCAACCTGCCGGCGCGCATGTTCGAGCGCAGCGACCTCGTCGAGTGCATTCACCAATACTGCGCCAACGCCGATGTGCCGCCGCGTGCCATCCAGCTCGAGATCATCGAGGGCAGCCTGATGCGCGACATCGAGGCCGTGATCCCCTCGCTGCACCGGCTCTACCAGATCGGCGTCGAGATCGCCATCGACGACTTCGGCACCGGCTATTCATCGCTGGCCTACCTGACGCAACTGCCCATCTCCGAGCTGAAGATCGACAAGGGCTTCGTCAAGGACATCGGTACCTCGGCGCAGAACCTGGCCGTGGTGCAGGCCATCATCGCGCTCGGGCGCTCGCTGGGTCTGCGCGTCGTCGCCGAGGGCGTGGAGACGCTGCGCCAGGAAGACGAGCTGCGCAAGGCCGATTGCCGCTTCATGCAGGGCTTCCTGTTCAGCCGTGCGCTGCCGGCCGGGGAACTGCAACGCTGGCACGAGCAGACCGTGCTGCCCAGCGCCACGCCGTGGATGGGCGCCTCGCGCGAGGGCGAATTCCCTGACGACGGGCTGCGTGCCACCGGCCGTCGGCCCTATCACTAGCGCCGTGGAACCCCCCCGCAGCCAGGTGCCGCCGACCAGCACGGCCAAGGGTGCGCTGCGCCGCCTGGCCCAGTCCAAGCTCGAGCCCACGCCCGAGAACTACGCCCGCGCCTATGCCGAGGAACTGGGCCAGCCGCCGCCGGTCAACGAGGCCAAGGCCCAGGGTGCGGCCTGGGCCGCCCTGGTCGAGCGCCTCGTGCGCCATCTTGATCGCGGCGGCCGCCAATGGACCATGGCGCGGCGCAAGGACAGTCTGCGCCGCGTGCTCGACAGCAGCCGCAGCGATGCGCAGCGCCTGCTGCAGCGCCTGCAGTCGCTGCTTTCAGCCTGGGAAAGCGACCAGCCCGCCGATCCGGCCCAGACTGGCGTCGAAGACCCGCCGATCGAGGCGCCGGTCGCGCCGCCAGCAGGTCATGGCAGTTGGACACCGGCCCTGGCCCATCTCGAGCAGACGGTGCGCGCCGGCCTGGCAGGCGACGAGCCCCGCGCCAGCGAACTGGCCCATCAATTGGGCCGGCTCGCTGACGCCCTGGCTGGCGAGGGCATCACCGCCGGCCGCCTGGCCGAGCTGGATGCGTTGTGTACGCGTGCGCGTCGGCTGTTTGCCCACCGCCACCACCTGGTCGAGGAACTGGCCGCACTTTGCCGCGAACTCGGTGCCGGCCTCGTCGAGTTGTCGGAAGATGAAAGCTGGGCCCAGGGCCAGTGCCGCAATCTGCAGGCCCGACTTGCCGACGACCTGAGCGTGCGCAGCGTGCGTGCCGCCGCCAGCTTGTTGGCCGAGACGCGCGGGCACCAGCAGACCGTGCGCGGCGAGCGCCAGGCCGCACGCGACGCACTCAAGCAACTCATTCACGACATGCTGGTCGAGGTGGGCGAACTCGGCGAAACCACGGGCCGCTTCACGCTGGCCACCGAGCGTCATGCCGAGGCCATCGAGTCTGCCGACACGCTTGAAAGCCTGGCCGGCGTCGTCAAGGCCATGCTGGCCGACAGCCGTGCCGTGCAGCAGGCGGTGGCGCAGTCGCAAGAGCGCCTGCAGGCCGACCGTGGCCGCGCCGGCGAGCTCGAAGACCGTGTGCGCCAGCTCGAGGCCGAACTGCTGCGCCTGTCCGACGAGGTCTCCACCGATGCGCTCACCCAGGTGGCCAACCGGCGCGGCCTGACACAGCAATTCGAGGCCGAGAGTGCGCGCGCCCTGCGCAGCGATGGCGCCGAGTTGTCGGTGGCGCTGATCGACATTGACAACTTCAAGCGCCTCAACGACAGCCTGGGCCACACCGCGGGCGACCAGGCCCTCAAGACCCTGGCCGCGGCGGTGCGCGAACGCCTGCGCCCGGTGGACCACCTGGCGCGCTTCGGCGGCGAAGAGTTCGTCGTGCTGCTGCCTGCCACCGCGGTGGCCGAGGCGCAGCAGACCCTCACGCGGCTGCAGCGCAGCCTCAGCGAAGCGTTGTTTATGTACGACGGCCGCGAGGTCTTTGTGACATTCTCTGCCGGCGTCACCGCCTGGCAGGTGGGCGAGGCGCTCGAAACCACGCTCGAACGCGCCGACGAAGCCCTCTACGAAGCCAAGCGCACAGGCAAGAACCGCACCTGCATAGCCTGAGATCGGAGCCGCGACTTCTTGTCGCCTTTGGAAACATCCAGGTCTTCAACGCGTCATGCTTGGCGACGATAGTAGGCTCAAGGTCCGGAATTCCGGGCCGCGAACCGCTGCCACGACCGACCATGCCCGCCCTCATGCGTATCTTCGACCCCCTGCGCCAGGCTGCGGCCCTGATCTTCAAGCGCGACCTGGCACTGCGCCGCGACGCCGGCGGCGTCCACATCGTGCTCGAGGCCGTCGTGGCGACTCCGGCCAAGCCGGCCAAGGTCATGCGCGCCGAAGCCAGTGACCGCCGCCAGCGCGAGGAACTGACCCTAATCCTCAAGCAACTGAAGCAGTTGCTCGACGAGATGCCGGAGAGCCGCCAGACCCTGCGCCACCTGGTCTTCGTCGAGCAGGCCCTGGTGAAGAAGGGCCTGCGCGCCCTGCACAAGCTGCCGCTGGATGTGCTGCAGCGCGCACTTGAGCAGCTCGAAGGCCTGGTTACCAACTGGTCGCCGGTGGGGCTGGCCAATCTGCGTTCCAAGATGGCCGTGGCCGTGCTCGACCGCGAGCACCAGGACCCCCAGGCCGAGGGCGACGCCTATCGCACCGCTGCCGTGCTCGACACGGCGCCCGAGCAGCCCAAGGAAGAGCCCGAATCCACGAGCGAAGCCGAAGCCCTGGCCGCGGCCTATGCCGCGCTTGGAGCGGCCGCCCCCATCGACGCGCCGGTGCAGATGCAGCCTGAGCTGGGCGCGCGCTCGGCCCATGCCGTGGCGCCGGCCAACCGCAGCAGCGAGCGTTCTGGCCCCCTAGCGCTGCGCGAGTTGCACACCTGAGCGGCCCGGGCCGCGGCCCACGGGCCGGCCACAAGCTAGGGATGTGGCCGCCCCGACCTTCCAACCCGAGTAGATTCGGCGCTTCTTTCGGCGCACTAGGGGAGGTCGCTCATGCTCTGGCTCAGACTGGCCCTGGCGGGGGCCGTCGTTGTCGCTGTGATGGGGGCGGTGGTCAAGTTCACCTCCTTCCTGGCCGAGAAGGATCGCCTGGTCCAGGAACGCGACCAGTTGATCCTCGATCTCAATGCCAAGGTCACCGGCCTGCGCGGCGATCTCGACCGCGTCCAGGCCTCGAACGCCTCGCTTGAGCAAGAGCTGCGGCGCAAGATCGAAGAAGCCGCACGCGCACGCCAGGAGGCGAGCATGCTGCGCGCCAGCGACTCCGAGTCGGCACGCCGCCAGCGCGACCTTGAGCGCAAGCTCAACGACCGCGAGCGCGTCGAGCAGCTCGACCGCCTCACGCACTCGCGTGGCGCCGAGCGCGTGGTGCGCGCCGTCAACCGCTCGGCAAAGTGCGAGATCGAGAACTTCTTCCAGACCGAAGGCCTGTGCCGCAACGGCGAATGGGTGCCCAGCAAGCCCGCTCCCAAGGCCGATGCGGCGCGCGTGCCCGCCACCGAAGGAGCCGCCAATGCGCCGCGCCAGCCCTGACTTCGCGCTGCTGGTGGTGGCCACCTGCCTGGCCGGCTGTGCTACCAACCGCCTGAGCGCCCCCGAGCCGGTGGCCACGGTGAAACTGGTGCAGACGACCACCTATCCCGAACTGCCGGACATCCAGATGCCTGTCGAGCCCGTGCTGCTGCCGTGGGAGTACGAGGTGCCGCGCGATCTGTCGCGCATGGAGCCCAAGAGCACGCCGGATTGCGAGCGCGTGCCCGACAAGGAGCGCGACGACGCCTTCTGGGCGCGCTGCGGCGAACGCCCGGTCATCCGGGACACCAATGTGCTGTTCGGCTTCGACCAGCGCAACTGGAACATCCTGCTGTCCAATTTTGCCAAGCTGCGCGAATACATCTTTCAGCTGCGCGCCCGCGTCGACCTCGCCAACGAGTCGCGCCGCGAGTGGCGCCGCCGGGCCGAGGAGGAGCGCCGCCGGGTCGACGCGCTGACGGCCACCGCGGCGCCCGCCCGGCCGGCCAGCGCGCCGTAGCGGCTGGCCCACGCAAAGAATCTACGCCCAGGTGTGGAGAGCTTCACACCTCGCGGGGCCCCGGCAGCGCGGCGTCGCGCCACACTCTCGGCATGCAAATCGTCGACCTCTACCGCTGGCGCGTCACCGATCCGGTGAGCCAACGCCGCTACGTCACCCGCTACCCCTTGAGCGAAGCCAACGCGCGGGATCTCGATCCTGCGGCCGAGCGTGTCGAGGGCTCGCACACGCAAATGGTGGTGCCCACCATCGTGTTGCCGCCGAGCGCCCAGCGCCGGCAGATCGCCGCCGTCTAGGCCGCAGCACCCCGCTTGGGGCGGGGAAAAAATAAAAAGGCCGGTCGCCGCGTGGTTCGCGGCGACCGGCCTTTTGTCTGGGGCCGGTTCTGGCTGACGCGCCTCAGCGCGAGGCAGCGGCCGAAGCCGCATCGGCAGTGGTGGCCGGCGCCGCCGTCGCGGCCGGCGCCGCCGGGGTCGCCGCGGGCGTGGCAGCGGCAGGCCCTGCCGCTGCCGGGTGCTCGGTCGCCTTGGTGGCAGCCGTCATCGGGAGCAGCGGCACGATCAGCAGGGCTACGATGTTGATGATCTTGATCAGCGGGTTGACGGCCGGGCCGGCGGTGTCCTTGTAGGGGTCGCCCACGGTGTCGCCGGTGACGGCGCTCTTGTGTGCGTCGCCGCCCTTCTTGTGCAGCACGCCGTTGCTGTCGGTGAAGCCTTCCTCGATCAGTTTCTTGGCGTTGTCCCAGGCGCCGCCGCCGGTACACATGCTGATGCCGACGAAGAGGCCGGTGACGATGGTGCCCATCAGCAGGCCGCCCAGCGCGGCCGGGCCGAGCAGCATGCCCACCACGATGGGGGCCACCACAGGCAGCAGCGAGGGCACGATCATTTCCTTGATCGCCGCCGTGGTGAGCATGTCGACCGCGGCGCTGTAGTCGGGCTTGCGCTTGTTGGCCATGATCTGGCCGTCGGCGAACTGCTTGCGCACTTCCACCACCACGGCGCCGGCGGCGCGGCCCACGGCCTCCATCGCCATCGCGCCGAAGAGGTAGGGGATGAGGCCGCCAATGAAGAGGCCCACGATCACCTTGTGGTCGCTGAGGTCGAAGCTGAGCGCCATGCCGCGCGCTTCCAGCGCGTGGGTGTAGTCGGCGAACAGCACCAGCGCGGCGAGGCCGGCGGAGCCGATGGCATAGCCCTTGGTGACGGCCTTGGTGGTGTTGCCCACGGCGTCCAGCGGGTCGGTGATGTCGCGCACGCTGCTGGGCAATTCGGCCATCTCGGCGATGCCGCCGGCGTTGTCGGTGATGGGGCCGTAGGCGTCGAGCGCGACCACGATGCCGGCCATGCTCAGCATCGAAGTGGCGGCGATGGCGATGCCGTAGAGGCCGGCCAGTGCGAAGGCGGCGTAGATGGCGGCACAGATGAAGATCACCGGGTAGGCGGTGGACTTCATGCTCACGCCCAGGCCGGCGATGATGTTGGTGCCGTGGCCGGTGGTCGAGGCCTGCGCGATGTGCTGCACCGGGCTGTACTGGGTGCCGGTGTAGAACTCGGTGATCCAGACCATGGCGGCGGTGAGCAGCAGGCCCACCAGGCAGGCGCCGATCAGGCGCATCTGCGTGCCGGCGCCGAGCGCGTCATCGGGCATCACCACCTTGGTGACGGCGATGAAGGCGATGAAGGACAGCACGCCAGCGACGATCAGGCCCTTGTACAGGGCGGGCATCACGTTCTTCATGCCCGGCGTGGCCTTGACGAAGCCGCAGCCGATGATGGAGGCGATGATGGAGACGCCACCCAGTACCATGGGGTAGACCACCGCAGCGACCGCGGCGTTCTTGACCATCAGCGCGCCCAGGGCCATGGCCGCGATCAGCGTCACGGCATAGGTCTCGAACAGGTCGGCCGCCATACCGGCGCAGTCGCCGACGTTGTCGCCCACGTTGTCGGCGATCACCGCCGGGTTGCGCGGATCGTCCTCGGGGATGCCGGCCTCGACCTTGCCCACCAGGTCAGCGCCGACGTCGGCGCCCTTGGTGAAGATGCCGCCGCCCAGGCGCGCGAAGATGGAGATCAGCGACGAGCCGAAGGCCAGGCCCAGCAGCGGCTTGAGCGTCTCGGGATCGACGTTGACGCCGCCGGTGATGGCGAGGAAGAAGCCGCCCACGCCCAGCAGTCCCAGGCCCACCACCAGCATGCCGGTGATGGCACCGCCCTTGAAGGCGACATCCAGTGCCGGGCCAATGCCCTTGGTGGCCGCCTGGGCGGTGCGCACGTTGGCGCGCACCGAGACGTTCATGCCGATGAAGCCACAGGCGCCCGACAGCAGCGCGCCAAGCACGAAACCGACGGCCGTCTTGGTGCCCAGGAAGACAAGGATCAGCACCGCCAGCACGACGCCGACGATGGCGATGGTGCGGTACTGCCGCGCCAGATAGGCGGCGGCGCCCTGCTGGATGGCGTTGGAAATCTCCTGCATGCGGGCGCTGCCCGCGTCCTGGCTCAGGATCCAACTTCGCTGGACGAAGCCGTAGACGACGGCGGCCAGGCCGCACGCCAGCGCCAAGTACAGCGCCATGGAGGTGCTCATAGGGTGAATCTCCTTCCTCGTTTCGGATTTCTGATGGCGCGCCCGTATCCAGGCCTCGCCAGGGGGCATTTGCCGCGCGGCGGATGCTAACGGATGGCGTCGGCGCTTCCGCGTCGGGTTTGCCAGCGGAAGTTTGCGCTGCGTCAGGGCAGGGCAAGTTCGACCTCTAGAATCTGCCCCATCAAGGCCACGACGGCCGTACAAGCGAAGCACCACCATGAGCCTGCACAACGTGACCCCGGGCGAAAAGGCTCCGGACGAATTCAACGTCATCATCGAGATTCCGATGAATGCCGACCCGATCAAGTACGAGGTCGACCACGAAACCGGCGCGCTCTTCGTCGACCGCTTCATGAGCACGGCCATGCACTACCCGTGCAATTACGGCTACATCCCCAATACCCTGGCCGACGACGGCGACCCGGTCGACGTGCTCGTCATCACGCCGGTGCCGCTGATTCCGGGCGTGGTCGTCACCTGCCGCCCGCTGGGCATGCTGCGCATGGACGACGAGGCCGGCGGCGACAACAAGCTGATTGCCGTGCCCATCGACAAGATCCTGTCGATCTACACGCAGTGGAAAAAGCCGGAAGACCTCAACCCGCTGCGCCTGAAGACCATCCAGCACTTCTTCGAGCACTACAAGGATCTCGAAGTTGGCAAGTGGGTCAAGGTGCTGGGCTGGGAAGGCCCCGAGGCCGCCAAGCAGGAAGTCACCACCGGCATGGCCAACTTCAAGGCCGCCCACGCCGGCTGACACTCAAGGGCGGCTTGCTCAGGCCGCCTTGAACGGGTTGCGCTCGCGCAACTCGTCCGTGTATTGCGCCAGGCCCTGGCTCTCGCTGGCCAGGAAATCGGCCACGGCGCCGGCAAAGCGCTCGTCGCGCAGCCAATGCGCCGAGGCCGTGGCCACCGGCAGCAGGCCGCGCGCCATCTTGTGCTCGCCCTGGGCACCGCCTTCGAAGCGCGTCATGCCATTCGCCAGGCACCAGGCCAGCGGCTGGTAGTAGCAGGCCTCGAAGTGCAGGCAGGGGATGGGCTCGACGCAGCCCCAGTAGCGACCCCAGGCCGCGCCGCGCTCGCGGTCGATGGCGACCAGCGAGGTCGCCACCGGCTCACCGGCGCGCCGCGCCACGAACATCAGCCAATGCTCGGGCATGGCAGCCGCCATGCGCGCGAAGAAGTCGCGCGTCAGATAGGGCGTGCTCTGGTGCGCCTGGTAAGTGAGGGTGTAGCAGCGGTAGAAAAAGTCCCACAGCGGCGCCGTGATGGCCGCGCCCTCGTACACGCTGAACTTCACGCCCTGCTCGGCGACGCGGCGGCGCTCCTGCTGGATCTTCTTGCGCTTGTCGCGCTGCATGCGGGCCAACAGGGCGGGAAAATCGGCCACCGGCTGGGCCGCGTCATGGGTCCAGTGGAATTGAACGCCCTCGCGCAGCATCCAGCCGGCGCGCCCCAGCGCCGCGCGGTCGGCGTCGTCGACAAAGAGCAGGTGGGCCGACGACAGCTTCGACTCGCGCGCCAGTTGGCCCAGGGCCTCGACGAGAAGAGTGCGCCAGGCTTCGTCCTGAGCCAGCAGGCGCGTGCCCGACACCGGCGTGAAGGGCACGGCGCCCAGCAGCTTGGGGTAGTAGCGCAGGCCGTGGCGGCGGTAGGCGTCGGCCCAGGCCCAGTCGAAGACGTATTCGCCGTAGGAGTGGCTCTTGGCATAGAGTGCGCAGGCCGCCTGCAGCCGGCCGCCCTGGTGCAGCGTCAGGAAGCGCGGCGACCAGCCTGTGCCCGGCACGGCACTGGCCGAGGCGTGCAGAGCCGCCAGGTATTCGTGGCGCATGAAGGGCGTGGGCGAGGGCTGCGTGGCCAGCAAGGCGTTCCAGGCCGCGGCGTCCAGCGCCAGCGGGTCGTCGTGAAGGCCGATGACATAATCGTTCGCAGTGAATTCCATCGGCGTCATTCAGGGTCTTGCATGTTGAAAGTGGCGCTGGCGCAGCTGAATCCGACAGTGGGCGATCTGCCCGGCAACGCCCGCCTGCTCGCTGATGCGGCCCGGCGCGCCCACGCGGCCGGCGCCCGGCTGGTGGTGGCGCCCGAGCTGGTGCTCACCGGCTACCCGCCCGAAGACCTGCTGCTGCGCCCGGCCTTCATGCAGGCCTGCGAGGCCGAGTTGCAGGCCCTGGCAGCCAGCCTGGCCGATTGCGAGGGCCTGCACCTGGTTGTCGGCCACCCTCAGGCCATCGATGGGCGCGGCGATCTTAGGTCCAAGTCGCTGGCCGTGCAGCGGCGCTTCAATGCGGCCTCGGTGCTGGCCGGCGGCGTCGTCGTCGGCACCTACTGCAAGCGCGAGCTGCCCAACTACCAGGTCTTCGACGAACGGCGCTACTTCGTCTCCGGCCGTGATGCGGGCATGGCGCCGCTGGTGTTCGAGGTTGGGGGGCTGCGGGTCGGCCTGCTGATCTGCGAGGACGCCTGGTTCGATGAGCCGGCGCGCGCCGCCTGCGCTGCTGGCGCCGAGTTGCTGTGCGTGCTCAACGCCTCGCCCTTCCACCTCGACAAGGCCGGCGAGCGCGAGCAGCGCATGGCCGAGCGGGCGCGCGCCTGCGGCCGGCCGCTGCTCTACGCCCATCTGGTGGGCGGCCAGGACGAGGTCGTCTTCGACGGTGCCTCGTTTGCGCTCGATGCCGTGGGCGCGATCTGCGCACGCGCACCGGCCTTCGAGGACGCGCTGCTGATGATCGATATCGGGGCCGACCGCGTGCCGCGCGGCGTCATCCACCCGGTGCCGGAGCCCGAGGCCCAGGCCTGGGCAGCGCTGGTGCTGGGCGTGCGCGACTATCTCGGCAAGAACGGCTTCCCGGGCGCCCTCATCGGCCTGTCGGGCGGCATCGACTCGGCCCTGGTGCTGGCACTGGCGGTGGACGCGCTGGGTGCCGACCGCGTGCGTGCGGTGATGATGCCCTCGCCCTACACGGCCGACATCTCCTGGATCGATGCGCGTGAGATGGCCTCGCGCCTGGGCGTGCGCTACGACGAAATCGCCATCGAACCCATGTTCCAGGCCTTCCGCGCCGGCCTGGCGCCGCAGTTTGCCGGCCTGGCCGAAGACACGACCGAAGAGAACCTGCAGGCGCGCATCCGCGGCACGTTGCTGATGGCGTTGTCCAACAAGACCGGCGCCATCGTGCTGACCACCGGCAACAAGAGCGAGATGGCCACCGGCTACTGCACGCTCTACGGTGACATGGCGGGCGGCTTCGCCGTCATCAAGGACGTGGCCAAGACCCTGGTCTACCGCCTGGCCGAATGGAAGAACCGCCAGCCCGCACGGCGCGCCGATGGCAGCCTGGGGCCGGTGATTCCCGAGCGCATCATCACGCGGCCGCCCTCGGCTGAACTGCGCCCCGACCAGACCGACCAGGACAGCCTGCCCCCCTATGAGGTGCTCGACGCCATCCTGGCGCTCTACATGGAAGAAGACCAGGGCATAGAGACCATCGTCGCCGCCGGCTATGCGCGCGCCGACGTCGAGCGCGTCACGCGCCTGATCAAGTTCAACGAGTACAAGCGGCGCCAGGCGCCGGTGGGCATACGCATCACGCACCGCGCCTTCGGGCGCGACTGGCGCTATCCCATCACGTCCAGGTTCCGTGCTTAAATCCACGCCAAACATCCTTCCCACATCCGGAGCCCGCCATGAAGCAGATCACCGCCGTCATCAAGCCCTTCAAGCTCGAAGAGGTCCGTGAATCGCTGGGCGATGTGGGTGTCTCGGGCCTTACCGTCACCGAGGTCAAGGGCTTCGGCCGCCAGAAGGGCCACACCGAGCTCTACCGGGGCGCCGAGTACGTGGTCGACTTCCTGCCCAAGGTGAAGATCGAGGTCGTCGTCAAGGACGACGACGTCGACCGCTGCATCGAGGCCATCGTCAAGGCGGCCAAGACCGGCAAGATCGGTGACGGCAAGATTTTTGTCACCAGCGTCGAGCAGGTGGTGCGCATCCGCACCGGCGAGACCGACGAAGCGGCGGTCTGAGCTCGCTTCTGACGCGCGACCTCAGACTTTTGTGTAGTCGGCAGCCTTGGGCCGCCCTGGCGCCAGGCGCCGCGCCAGTTCGAGCAGCAGGCTCTCGGGCTCGGTGCCCACCAGCAGCGCATCGTGCTGGGCCTGCGACAGAAAGCCCTGGTCGACGGTGTGGCGCATGAAGCGCAGCATGTCGTCGTAGTAGCCGGCGATATTGAGCAGGCCCACGGGGCTGGCATGGTAGCCGAGCTGACGCCAGGTCCAGACCTCGTAAAGCTCTTCCAGCGTGCCGATGCCGCCGGGCAGGGCGACGAAGGCGTCGGCCCGCTCGGCCATCATTTGCTTGCGTACATGCATCGAAGGCACGACGTGCAGTTCGTGCAGGCCCAGATGGCCGACCTCCAGCTTCTTGAGCGATTCCGGGATCACGCCGATGACGCGGCCGCCGTGGGCCAGCACCGCGTCGGCCACCTCGCCCATCAGGCCGACCTTGCCCCCGCCATAGACCAGTTGCCACCCGCGTGTGCCTATGGCCGCGCCGAGGGCGCGTGCGGCCTCGGTGTAGGCGGGGTCGGCGCCGTGGCGCGAGCCGCAATAGACGCAGATGCTCAGGGGTTCGGTGGCCATGTCAGGATTTGCTGCGAGGTGGCGGTGTCCATTGGATCAGCCGTGTGCGGCAGACCGCATCGTGCCAATATTGACGGTCCGGATGCAGCCGTGTCAGGCCGGCATAGGCCAGTACGCCGACGAAGATGACGGCGAAGGCCGGCCAGCCGGCGCCCAGGCCGGTGAAGTGCAGCGTCGCCAGTGCGGGCAAGAACCACATCCATGCCAGCAGGTAGCGGCAGGCGGCGCGCCAGCGGCTCACCGGGGCACCCGTGCGCGTCACCAGCCGAATCTGCCAGGTCTGCATCGCCAGCGTCTGGCCGCCGCGGGTCCAGAACCAGACGAAGTAGAGGCCGAGCACCGCAAATACGAAGAGCTGCAATCCCTGCTTGCCCTGAAGCGCGTGGCGTTGCTGCATCAGCGGGCTGTAGACCAGCCCGGCCGCCATCACGACGCCGAACAGCAGCACGCCCTCGTAGGCGAAGCAGGCGAGTCGGCGCCGCAGCCCTGGCGTCACCAGGGCCCTGGGAACTGCGCTCACGGCCGGCTGGCGGGCGCGCTCGGGGGCGGCGTGCGCACCGCGGCACCTTGCGGCCCACGCTTGGGCAGCAGCGTGGCGCGGTCGACAAAGCCCGGCGTGGCAGCGATCTTGGGCATTCCCGGCTGATGGTGGGGCGGCGGGTCAGCGCGTGCCGTCATGCTGGTGGTGGTGGCGCCGGGCTTGGCCTGCACCACCGTTGGAGAAACCGGCTTGACTTGGGCGCCGGTGGCCATGGGTGCCACATTGCGCTTGCTGTTCGTGACCAAGGCCGCCGGCTGGGTGGTGGGTGCCGAGACGGCCGGCTTGGTGCGCGCGGCCAGGCTCTTGCGCTCATCGGGCGAGAGCGCCTGGTAGGCCTCCCACTTGGCCTGGCGCTCATAAGCCGGAATCTGCTGCGCCTCTTGAAACTGCAGCCGGGCCTGCGCGCGCTGGTTCGGGCTCATGCGCGCCCACTCGGACATGCGCTGTTGCACGCGCTCGCGCTCGGCCGCGGGCATGGAGGGAAAGCGCGCGGCCACCTCAAGCCACTTGCTCTTGCGCTGCGCGTCAATGCCGGCCCAGTCTTGCTGCAGCGGCGCCAGCACCTGCTTCTGGGCCGGTGTCAGGGCGGTCCAGGCGGGGCCGCCGGCGGGGTCGGCAGCCATGGCCACCGTGACGACGGCCGCCAGCAGCGCGGGCAGGGCCCGGGCAAGCAGGCGCAGGGTTCCCGCCCTCGTCACGGCGCCTGGCCCGCGATCAGGAATTCTGCGAAACCGGGGTCGGAGTAGGCGGCCGGGGGCAGGTCGTCGGCCAGCAGACGCGCATCGATGTCGGCGGCGGCGAGCACCTGCTCGCGGACCGACCATTCCTCGATCATCAGGAAGCCGGCCACGAGCACGACCAGGGGCAGCACCGAGGCGGCGCGCTGCCACCAGGGAACGAAACCCCCGAACACGGCGACGCCGCGCGGCGAGACGGCCACCACCGTGGGGCTGGCGGGGGCCGGAGCGGACTGCAAGCGTGCTTCGCGTGCGCGAGCGAGCGCCTGTTCGCGGGCAAAGCGCAGCCGCTCGGTCACGTCGTGCGGCAGCGTCTCTATGCCGGTGGACAGGCGGCTCGCGAACTGGGCCGCGAGCCGGGCCTCGAGGGCGTGGACGTCGGTGATCGAGTTCTTGATGTTCATGGCGAGATTCCCTTGGCTCGAAGCGCCTTTGCCAACGCATGAACGGCTCGCGAGCAGTGTGTCTTGACACTGCCCTCCGAGCAACCCATGACCACCGCGGTCTCGGACACATCGAACTCTTCCCAGTAACGCAGGAGGAAGGCTTCCCGTTGACGCGCCGGCAGCGCACCGACCTCGGCATCGATCAGTTGCAGGATTTGTGCCCTCGACACGGCGTCGGACGCGCTCTCGGTGCCCAGTGTGTCCTCGAGCGTGTGCAGGGTTTCCAGCAGGTCGAAGTCGCCATCGTCGTCCGGCGATTCGAAGTCCGACAGGTTTTGCATCACCGCGCCGCGGACTTTTTCACGCCGGAACCAGTCCATCGTGGCATTGGACAGGATGCGCTGGAAGACCAGCGGCAACTCGGCGGCGGGGCGGTCGGCGTACTTCTCGGCCAGGCGGATCATCGCGTCCTGCACGATGTCCAGTGCCGCATCCTCGCTGCGCACGGCGTAGACGGCGCGCTTGAAGGCACGCTTCTCGATGCTCTTGAGGAAGTCTGACAGTTCTTTGTCGGTGGCCAACGCGGACTTGTGGCAAGGGCCCGAAGCGGGCGCGCGGAATTATGGCATCGCCCCCGCAGGGCGCACCCGAACGGCGCACCCCGCGGGCGCCGGCGGCCTGAACGCGGTGCATAATGCTGCTCCGCACAACCGCTACTTTGGGTCCTAAGCCCGGCCGTCAGACCCCGACGGCGGAATTTTGACCGCGCAGGCTCCGATTCCGTCTCACGAGGGCGAGAGGAGGGGCACCAATGGTTTTTCGTCAGAGAAAATCGCAAAGGTTCGAAATGGATATGTCTGCCGCGGAAGTCAGGCGTGCCGCCTTGGCACAAGCGCCTTCTTCTTCCTCCTCCCCTTCTTCTCCCGCCCATCCCGAGCTCAACGGCTCCGAGATCCTCGTGCGCTGCCTGCAGGCCGAGGGCGTGCGCTACCTCTGGGGCTATCCCGGCGGGTCGGTGCTGTACATCTACGACGCGCTGTACAAGCAGAACACGATCGAGCATGTGCTGGTGCGCCATGAACAGGCCGCTGTCCATGCCGCCGACGGCTATGCGCGTGCCACCGGCGATGTCGGCGTGGCCCTGGTCACCTCCGGCCCCGGGGTCACGAATGCCGTCACCGGCATCGCGACCGCCTACATGGACTCGATCCCGATGGTCATCGTCACCGGCCAGGTGCCGACGCCGGCCATCGGCCTGGACGCCTTCCAGGAGTGCGACACGGTCGGCATCACGCGGCCCGTGGTCAAGCACAACTTCCTCGTCAAGGACGTGCGCGATCTCGCGCTGACGATGAAGAAGGCCTTCCACATCGCGCGCACCGGACGCCCCGGCCCGGTGGTGGTGGACATCCCGAAAGACGTGTCGCTCAAGACCGCGCCCTTCCACTACCCCGAGACGGTGGAGATGCGCTCCTACAACCCGGTGCGCAAGGGCCATGGCGGGCAGATCCGCAAGGCCGTGCAGTTGCTGCTGCAGGCCAAGCGGCCCTACATCTACACCGGCGGCGGCGTCATCCTGGGCAATGCCTCGGCCGAACTGCGCCGGCTCACCGACCTGCTGGGCTTCCCCTGCACCAACACGTTGATGGGCCTGGGCGCCATCCCGCACAGCGACCCCAAGTTCCTCGGCATGCTGGGCATGCACGGCACCTACGAAGCCAACATGACCATGCAGCACTGCGACGTGCTGCTGGCCGTGGGCGCGCGCTTCGATGACCGCGTGATCGGCAATCCCAAGCACTTCGCCTCGGTCGAACGCAAGATCATCCACATCGACATCGACCCCTCGTCAATTTCCAAGCGCGTGCGCGTCGACGTGCCCATCGTCGGGGACGTGAAGGAAGTGCTGATCGAACTGGCGGCGCAGATCAAGGAAGCGCAGGTCCATCCCGATGCCGGTGCGCTCTCGGCCTGGTGGAACCAGATTGGCGAATGGCGCAAGCGCGAGTGCCTGGCGTACAAGCACAGCACCGAGGTCATCAAGCCGCAGATGGTGGTCGAGAAGCTGTGGCAGCTGACGCGCGAGCGCGACACCTACATCACCAGCGATGTCGGCCAGCACCAGATGTGGGCGGCGCAGTTCTACCGCTTCGAGGAGCCGCGGCGCTGGATCAATTCCGGCGGCCTGGGCACCATGGGCGTGGGCCTGCCCTATGCGATGGGTATCAAGCTGGCCAAGCCGGATTCCGACGTCTTCTGCATCACCGGCGAGGGCTCGATCCAGATGTGCATCCAGGAGCTTTCCACCTGCATGCAGTACAAGACCCCGGTCAAGATCGTCTCGCTCAACAACCGCTATCTGGGCATGGTGCGCCAGTGGCAGCAGCTCGACTATGGCGGCCGCTATTCGCACAGCTACATGGACGCGCTGCCCGACTTCGTCAAGCTGGCCGAGGCCTACGGCCACGTCGGCATCAAGGTCGAGAACCCGGCCGATGTCGAGCCGGCGCTGCGCGAGGCCATCCGCCTGAAGGACCGCACGGTCTTTCTCGACGTGCGCACCGATCCCACCGAGAACGTCTGGCCCATGGTCCAGGCGGGCAAGGGCATCAGCGAGATGCTGCTGGGCTCCGAGGAACTGTGAGCCACTGAATCCGCGTCGCGGCCCCGGTGTTACCGCGCCGGGGCCGGCGCCGCGCAAGAGGTGGCCCGCAAGCCCGGAGCGTTTTCAATCCACTTCCATCCCCGACGTGGCCCAGTGACGGCGGTTACCGCTGCCGGCGGCAAAGCTCACGCAAAGGACATCCAAGCATGAAACACATCATTGCCGTGCTGCTCGAGAACGAGGCCGGCGCCCTGTCGCGCGTGGTGGCGCTGTTTTCCGCCCGCGGCTACAACATCGAGAGCCTGACGGTGGCGCCCACCGAGGACGCCAGCCTCTCGCGCATGACCATCGTCACCACCGGCAGCGACGAGGTGATCGAGCAGATCACCAAGCACCTGAACCGCCTCATCGAGGTCGTCAAGGTGGTCGACCTCACCGAGGGCAGCTTCACCGAGCGCGAGCTGATGCTGATCAAGGTGCGCGCGGTGGGCAAGGAGCGCGAGGAGATGACGCGCATGGCCGACATCTTCCGTGGCCGCATCATCGACGTGACCGAGAAGAGCTACACGATAGAGCTCACCGGCGACTCTTCCAAGCTCGACGCTTTCCTGGTCGCCATCGACCGCGCCGCCATCCTGGAAACCGTGCGAACCGGCGCCAGCGGCATAGGCCGTGGCGAGCGCATCCTGAGGGTCTGACGCCCACCCCCGGCCCGGCCGCCTTGGCGGCGGGCGCCCGATAACCGAGACAATCCCTTTTTTCTGGAGAGAACCATGAAGGTCTATTACGACAAGGACGCCGACCTCAGCCTCATCAAGGGCAAGAACGTCACCATCATCGGCTACGGCTCGCAGGGCCATGCCCATGCGCAAAACCTCAACGACAGCGGCGTGCGCGTCACCGTCGGCCTGCGCAAGGGCGGTGCCAGCTGGTCCAAGGTCGAGAAGGCCGGCCTGCGCGTGGCCGAGGTGGCCGACGCGGTGAAGCAGGCCGATGTCGTGATGATCCTGCTGCCCGACGAGCAGATCGGCGCCGTCTACAAGAACGATGTCGAGCCCAACATCCGCCAGGGCGCGTCGCTGGCCTTCGCGCACGGCTTCAACGTGCATTACGGCCAGGTCGTGCCGCGCGACGACCTCGATGTCTGGATGGTGGCGCCCAAGGCCCCCGGCCACACCGTGCGCAACACCTACACCCAGGGCGGCGGCGTGCCCCACCTGATCGCCGTGCATGCCGACAAGAGCGGTCGTGCGCGCGACCTGGCGCTGTCGTATGCGGCGGCCAATGGAGGCGGCAAGGCCGGCATCATCGAGACGAACTTCCGCGAAGAGACCGAGACGGATTTGTTCGGTGAGCAGGCCGTGCTGTGCGGTGGCACGGTGGAACTGATCAAGGCCGGTTACGAGACGCTGGTGGAAGCCGGCTACGCGCCCGAGATGGCCTATTTCGAGTGCCTGCACGAGCTGAAGCTGATCGTCGACCTCATCTACGAGGGCGGCATCGCGAACATGAACTACTCGATCAGCAACAACGCCGAATACGGCGAGTACGTCACCGGCCCCAAGATCGTCACCGAAGAGACCAAGAAGGCCATGAAGCAGGCCCTCAAGGACATCCAGACCGGCGAGTACGCCAAGAGCTTCATCCTCGAGAACCGCGCCGGCGCGCCCACGCTGCTGAGCCGCCGCCGCCTGACCTCGGAGCATTCCATCGAAGTCGTCGGCGACAAGCTGCGCGCGATGATGCCCTGGATCAAGGCCAACAAGCTGGTCGACCGCAGCCGCAACTGAGCGCGGCTCTTTGCCCCAGGCCCGCGCCGGAAGGCGCGGCGCCTGCAGGCTGGTCTTGTGGCGCGCTATCCTCGCGGCCATGAGCGAAGACCCGACGAATCCCGCCGATCACGCCGAGCACGGCGATGACGATGTCCACCCGGCGGCGCCGCTGCCGCCACGCCGCCGCGGCATCTATGTGCTGCCCAATGCCATCACGCTGGCGGCGCTGTTCTCCGGCTTCTACGGCATCGTGATGGCCATCAACGGCCGCTTCGAGCTGGCCTGTGTTTCCATCTTCGTCGCCGCCGTGCTCGACAGTCTGGACGGCCGCGTCGCGCGCATGACCAATGCGCAAAGCGCCTTCGGCGAACAGATGGACAGCCTTTGCGACATGGTCAGCTTCGGCGCCGCGCCGGCGCTGATCATGTACATCTGGGCCTTCAAGGACATGGGCAAGGCGGGCTGGATTCCGGCCTTCGTCTACATCGCGGGTGCGGCGCTGCGGCTGGCGCGCTTCAACGTCAACATCGGCGTCATCGACAAGCGCTTCTTCCAGGGCTTGCCAAGCCCGGCCGCCGCGGCCATCGTGATGGGCCTGGTGTGGGTGATGGACGATGCGGGCTACCGCAACGCCTCGCGCATCGACTGGCTGACATGGATCGCCTTCGGCGTGACGCTGTTCGCCGGCCTGTCGATGGTGACCAATGCGCCCTTCTACAGCTTCAAGGTCTTCGGCGGCCGCCGTACCGTGCCCTTCATCGTGATCGTGGCCATCGCCCTGGGCATCGCCATCGTCGCGCTCGACCCGCCGCGCGTGCTGTTCGCCATCTTCTGCGCCTATGGCCTGTCGGGCTACCTCGTCTACGGCTGGCGAAAGTGGAAGGGCCGGCCGGCGAGCATGATCGCGATCTCGACCGACGAACCCGACGAGAAGGGCCTGCATCCCTGACGGGACGCATGCTATATTGCCCGTCATGAATTCGACATTCCGCCCCTTTGCAGCGCTAGCGCTCCTAGCCACACCGCGGGTGCGCTGATCGATTTCGTCCCTATTTTTTCCGATCAACGGCCCGCCAGCGCAAAGCAGCGGGCCGTTGTTCATTTCCGAGCTGCTTGCGACCCCCCACTCTCGAAAGCACGACCATGACCGACAAGCTCATCATCTTCGACACCACCTTGCGCGACGGCGAGCAATCGCCCGGCGCCTCGATGACGCGCGACGAGAAGCTGCGCATCGCGCGCCAGCTCGAGCGGCTGCGCGTGGACGTCATCGAGGCCGGCTTCGCGGCATCGAGCAATGGCGATTTCGAGGCCGTGCGCGCCATTGCCGACGCCATCCGCGAATCCACCGTGTGCTCGTTGGCGCGCGCCAATGACCGCGACATCGGCCGTGCCGCCGAGGCGCTGAAGGGGGCGGCGCGCGCTCGCATCCACACCTTCATCGCCACCAGCGAACTGCACATGGAGAAGAAGCTGCGCATGACGCGCGACCAGGTCTTCGAGCAGGCGCGGCTGGCGGTGCGCTTCGCGCGCAATCTGTGCGGCGACATCGAGTTCTCGCCCGAAGACGGCTACCGCTCCGACCCTGATTTCTTGTGCCGCGTGATCGAGGCCGTGATTGCCGAGGGCGCCACCACCATCAACATCCCCGACACCGTGGGCTATGCCATCCCCGAGCTCTACGGCCAGTTCATCCTCGATCTGCGCCGGCGCATCCCCAACGCTGACAAGGCCGTGTGGTCGGTGCATTGCCACAACGACCTCGGCATGGCGGTGGCCAATTCGCTGGCCGGCGTGATGATCGGCGGCGCACGCCAAGTCGAATGCACCATCAACGGCCTCGGCGAGCGCGCCGGCAACTGCTCGCTCGAAGAGGTGGTGATGGCGGTGCGCACGCGGCGCGACTACTTCGGCCTTGAGGTCGGCGTCGACGCGAGCCAGATCGTGCCCGCCTCGCGCATGGTGAGCCAGACCACCGGCTTCGTGGTGCAGCCCAATAAGGCCGTGGTGGGCGCCAACGCCTTTGCCCACGCCAGCGGCATCCACCAGGACGGCGTGCTCAAGGCGCGCGACACCTACGAGATCATGCGCGCCGAAGACGTGGGCTGGAGCGCCAACAAGATCGTGCTGGGCAAGCTCTCGGGCCGCAATGCCTTCAAGCAGCGCCTGCAGGACCTGGGCGTGGCGCTCGAGTCGGAATCGGACATCAACGCCGCCTTCGCCCGCTTCAAGGATCTGGCCGACCGCAAGAGCGAGATCTTCGACGAGGACATCATCGCCCTCGTCGGTGACGACAGCGTCACGCATGACCAGGAGCACTACCGGCTGCTCGCGCTGTCCCAGCATTCGGCGATGGGCGAGCGGCCGCATGCGCGCGTGGCCTTCGCCGCCGGCGGTGTCGAGCAGCACGCCGACAGCGATGGCAACGGCCCGGTCGACGCCAGCCTCAAGGCCATCGAGTCGCGCGTGAAGAGTGGCGCCGAAATGATGCTTTACTCGGTCAATGCGATCACCTCGGGCAGCACAGAATCGCAGGGCGAGGTCACGGTGCGGCTACAACTCGGCGGCCGCGTCGTCAACGGGGTCGGTGCCGATCCCGACATCGTGGTGGCCTCGGCCAAGGCCTATCTGTCGGCGCTGAACAAGCTGCACAGCAACGCGGATCGCGTCGCCGCGCAAGGTTGACGCGGCGGGCTCCAGGCGCCCCGTCCGCGGGGCGCCATCGCACTGCAGCCGCAGCTTGAGGAAGTTCGCGCAAACGATTGATCTTGTGTGCCTTTTTTCGGTCGCCTACACTGCACCCTGCGCGAACGTGAGGTCTGTGGTGAAAATTCGAATTCCGCTGTTGTTCTCCGGCCTCGGCGCCGCATTCCTGGCCCTTGTGCTCTCGCTCGCGCCACTGCACGCAGCCGAGGCTGCCACCCAGCCGGCCAAGACGGCCAAGGCGGCCAAACCCGCCAAGGGCGGCAAGGCTGCCAAGCGCCCCACCCGCAAGGCGCCGGCGCGCAAGGTGGCGGAGCGCGCCGAGCCTGCTCGCCCCTCGTTTGGCCAGATGGCCGGTTTGCGCCTGGCCGAGGATGAACTGGCGCTCAAGTCCAGTGTCGCGCTGGTCATCGACCAGGACACCGACGAGGTGTTGTTCAGCAAGAACCCGAACGCGGTGCTGCCCATTGCCTCGATCACCAAGCTGATGACGGCCCTGGTCGTCACCGAGGCCCAGCTGCCGCTGGACGAGGTTCTGACCGTGACCCAGGACGATGTCGTTGCCACCGCCGGCAGCCGCTCGCGCCTGAACGTGGGCACCAGCCTCACGCGCGGCGAGATGCTGCACCTGGCGCTGATGGCCTCGGAGAACCGCGCGGCCCATCTGCTGGGCCGCACCTATCCCGGCGGCATCGAGCGCTTCGTGGCCGAGATGAATGCCAAGGCCGGCGCGCTGGGCATGAACGACACGCGCTATGTCGAGCCCACCGGCCTTTCCAGCGACAACCAGTCCAGCGCCCAGGATTTGACGCGCCTGGTCAAGGCCGCCTCGGCACACCCCGTCATCCGCGAGTTCTCGACCTCGCCCGAGGCCGCCGTGCCGGTGGGCCGGCGCACGGTGCAATTCCGCAGCACCAATGGCCTGGTGCGCAACCCCGAATGGGACATCGGCCTGCAGAAGACCGGCTACATCGCCGCCGCCGGGCGCTGCCTGGTGATGCAGGCCCATCTTGCCGGGCGCCAGCTCATCATGGTGCTGCTCGATTCGGCCGGCAAATATTCGCGCATCGGAGACGCCGAGCGCATCCGCAAATGGCTGGCGACGGCGTCCTTCATTCCCTCGGCGCACGCCGCCGAGCCGCTGCAGGCCCAACCGCGCTGAAGCCAGTCGCCAGGGCTGCCGCCTTCGCCTGATTCAGGCCTTGTGGCCCAGCGCCGACGAGATCTGCGCCGCGGTCGTCTTGACGCGCTCGAGCCAGCTTTCCTCCAGCCGGTCGGCCGGTGCCGAAACCGACAAACCTGCCAGCAGCGTGCCCTGGTCGTCGAAGATGCCGGCGGCCATGCATCGCACGCCCAGTTCCAGTTCCTCGTCATCGCGTGCGATGCCGCTGGCGCGCACGCCGGCCAGTTCACGCTCGAGCCGTGGCAGTTCGGTGATGCTGTTGCGCGTGTGGCCGGTGAGGCCGGTGCGCGCCGCGTAGGCGCGCACGCGCGCCGAATCGTCATGGGCCAGGAAGAGCTTGCCGACCGAGGTGAGGTGCAGCGGCGCACGGCCGCCCACCGTGCGCACCACCTGCATGCCCGAGCGCTCGCTGTAGGCGCGCTCGATGTAGACGATCTCGTCGCCCTGGCGCATCGACAGATTCACTGGCTGGTGCGTCACCTTGTGGAGGTCGCGCATCGGGCCCAGCGCCGCGTCGCGCACGTCGAGCCTGGCCTTCACCAGGTTGCCCAGTTCCAGCAGGCGCATGCCGAGGCGGTAGCTGCCAGCCTGGGGACGGTCGACGAAGCGGCCCAGCGTCAGATCGTTGAGGATGCGGTGGGCCGTGGACGGGTGCAGGCCAGTGCGCTCGGCAATGTCCTTGAGCGACATCGGATCCTGCTGCGAGGCCAGCATGTCGAGCAGCGCGAAGCTGCGCTCGAGAACCTGGATGGTGGGGTGGTCTTTCGGGGTCATGGTCGG
Organism: Rubrivivax sp. A210; assembly: GCF_904426505.1. Classification (GTDB taxonomy): domain Bacteria; phylum Pseudomonadota; class Gammaproteobacteria; order Burkholderiales; family Burkholderiaceae_C; genus Rubrivivax. The sequence continues at coordinate 26,475 of NZ_CAJGBN010000067.1, read as the reverse complement.
AGTCTGGGTGCAAGCTTACCCTGATATCGCATGACGGAATCGAAAACTGCATGCCGGAAGGTTGGCCTGTGCGCCCTGCTGGCGGGCGCCGCCCTTGCCACGCTTGGCGCCTGTGCCGGTGCCGAACTGCCGGCGCCGGCAGCCTCGGCGCCACACCGCCTGATGCCCCGCACCGCGCTGCCGGCGGCCATCACGGTGCCGCGCATTGCCGGGCGCCTGCGCGCGGCCGACATCGGCCTCGTCATCAACAGCAACGACCCCTATTCGGTCGAGGTCGGTGCCTTCTACGCCGCGGCGCGCGGCCTGGCGCCGGAGCAGGTGCTGCGCGTTGCGCTGCCGACCCGCGCCACCCTGACACGGGCCGAGTTCGAGCCGCTGCAGCGCGCCATCGCGGCGCATTTCGGCCGCCGCACCCAGGCCCTGGCGCTGTCCTGGGTGGCACCCCATGCGGTGGAGTGCAATTCCATCACCGGCGCACTGGCGCTGGGTTTCGACGCCGAGCTGTGCCGCAACTCCTGTGCGCGCTCGCGTCCATCGCCCTACTTCAACGCGGCCACGGCGCGGCCCTTTGCCGACCACGGCCTGCGGCCGTCCATGCTGCTGGCCGCCGCCGGCGTGGCCCAGGCGCGCGAGCTGATAGAACGCGGCGTGGCCGCCGATGGCGCCCTGGTGCGCCGCGGCCGGCCGCCGGTGAGCGCGATGCTGCTGAGCAGCAGCGATGCGGCGCGGCGCGTGCGCATGGCGCTCTATCCGCAGCCCAGCCTGCTGCGCGACGTGGGCGTGGCAGTGCGCGTCGAGCCCGAGGCCGAGCTGTACCAGGCCTCGCATGTGCTGCTGGCCCTCACCGGCAGCGTGCGAGCACCGCTGGAGCCGCCGCCCGACTGGGTGGCCGGCGGCCTGGGCGACCACCTCACCTCCTTTGGCGGAAGCCTGGCCGACAGCCACGGCCAGGGCACGGCGCTGGACTGGATCGCCTCGGGCGCCACCGCCAGCCACGGCAGCGTCAGCGAGCCCTGCAACCATCTGCAGAAGTTTCCCCATCCCCAGGTGTTGCTGCTGCACTACCTGCAGGGCGCCACCGCCCTCGAGGCCTACTGGAAGAGCGTGGCCTGGCCGCAACAAAGCCTGTTCATCGGCGAGCCGCTGGCGGCGCCGTTCGCTCGTCAGTGAGCGCGTCGTGGATCGCGTGAGTCAACGTGCTCCTGAGCGCCGCGACGGCCTGCTCGCCGGAGCGCACCGCGCCTTCCAGCGTGGCCGGATAGGGGCCGGCGATGTAGTCACCGGCCGCCACCAGGCCGGGGGCGATGGTGGCGGCAGGGCGGTCCAGCCCCGGCGTGCAGCGGAAGGTGGCGCGTTTCTCGGCCAGCACGCGCAGCACGGTGGGCGGCTGCGGCCAGGTGCCGGGCGCAAAGGACGTGGCCGCCTGCTCCAGCACGGCGGCGCCCGTGGCTGCCAGGCCGGCCTCGACCCACGGCCGCGCGCCGCTGACGACGAAGGCAAAGACGCCGGCCGCACCGCCGAGCGCACCGTGGTCGAAGGCGAATTGCGCCGGCGCCCGCGGCCCCTGCAGCAACGCGGTCATCGGTGATGGCAGGCGCGCGCCGGGGCAGCGCATATAGACGGTGACGATGGGCTCGTAGCGCAGCGCCTGCGCCTGGGCGGCCCAGGTTGGCGTCAGCGGCTCCACCAGCCTTGCGGACTCGGCCGCGCTGCAGGCCAGGACGACGGCATCGAAGGCTTCGCCGTCGACGCGCCAGCCGGCACCTTCGCGCGCCAGTGCCTGCACGCGCCGCCCTGTCTGCAACCGCGCGCCGGCCTTTTGTAGCCAGCATGCCGCCGGCTCGGGCAGCAGCGCGGCCAGCGAGCGCCGCGGCAGCAGCAGGTCGGCGGCGCCGGCGCCGCCGAAGAGGGCGTCGCGCAACACGCGCAGCAGCACGCTGGCGCTGGCCTCCGCGGCCGGGGTGTTGAGGGCGGCCACGCACAGCGGGTCGATCAGCAACTCGCGCACCGGCGGCGGCAGCGCGTGGCAGAGGCGGGCCACGGTCCAGGCCGGATCGCAGGCAAAGCCGGCCAGGGCCCAGCCAGTGGCGGCGCGCAGCAAGGCCACGCGCTCGGCCAGGGTCCAGCCGCGGCAGCGCAGCACCGCGAGGCCGAAACCCAGCCAGGCCGGCGCCGCCGGCATGCGCAGGCCGCGGCCATCGGGGTAGAGCAGTTCCAGCGGACGGCGGGCGAGGGCGTCGGGATCGGCGCCGACGCGCGCCATCAGCGCCAGGGTGTGGCGGTAGGCGCCGATCAGGATGTGCTGGCCGTTGTCCAGTGCCAGGCCCTCGATCTCGACGCCGCGAGCGCGCCCGCCCCATTGGGCCGAGAGCTCGATCAGCGTCACCGCATGGCCGGCGTCCACCGCCTCGACCGCGGCCGCCAGCCCGGCCCAGCCGCCGCCGACGATGGCCAGCCTCAGCGGCCCTTGAGGTGCGTGCGGGTCGCGATCCACAGCTTGCGCAGCGGGGTCAGCGAGGTGCGCTGGTGCAGCACGCGAAAGCCTTGCGCCTCGATCTCGCGCAGCAGGGTGCGGTAGATGTTGGCCATCATCAGGCCCGGCTTCTGGGCCTGGCGGTCGGTGTCGGGCAGCAGGGCCAGCGCCTCGTCGTAGGCGGCGTGGGCGCGCTCGGCCTGGAAGCGCATCAGCGCCGTGAAGCGCTCGCTGTAGCCCCAGGGCGCTTCTCGCTTGAGCAGTTCATGCGCCTTGACGTCGAAGCGCTGCAGCTCGGCCATCGGCAGGTAGATGCGGCCGCGGCGGGCGTCGTCGCCGACGTCGCGGATGATGTTGGTGAGCTGCATCGCCAACCCCAGGCGGTGGGCGTATTGCAGCGTGGCATCCTGGCTGCGGCCGAAGATATTGGCCGCCACCTCGCCCACGATGCCGGCCACCAGGTGGCAGTAGCGCTGCAGACCGGCGTAGTCGAGAAAGCGGGTCTGGTCGAGGTCGACCTGGCAGCCTTCGATCACCGCCTGCAAGTGGGCGGCTTCTATGCCGAAGGCTGGTGCCAGCGGCAGCAGGGCCTGGGTCACCGGGTGGCTGGGCCGGCCGGCCCAGGCTTCCTTCACCTCCTGGCGCCACCATTGCAGCTTGGCTGCCGCCACCGCAGGGTCGGCGATCTCGTCGACGACATCGTCGACCTCGCGGCAGAAGGCGTAGAAGGCGGTGATGGCCGCGCGCCGCGGCGGCGGCAGGAACATGAAGGCGTAGTAGAACGAAGAGCCGCTGGCAGCGGCCTTGTCCTGCACGTACTGTTCGGGCGTCATCGCGCCCGGCGGCCCATCCGGGCGGCGCGCCACAGCAGCAGGGGCGCGTCGTAGGCTCTGATCACCGGGCGCCGGGTGACGGCTGCATGGTTGATGCCGGTGATCTTGTCCAGGATGCGCAAGCCGCCCTGCACCACCAGGCGCAGCTCCCAGCCCACGCCGCCGGGCAGGCGCAGCGCCAGCGGTGCGCCCTGCCGCATCAGGCCGCCGGCCCAGCCGCAGAGATCGGCCACCAGGCGGCGCGTGCGCGCGTTGTCGCAGCGGGTGGCGAGTTCCTCCAGCGCCACGCCGTGGTTGCCGAGGTCGGCCGTCGGCACGTAGTGGCGGCCCCGCGGGCCGTCCACGCTCAGGTCCTGCCAGAAGTTGATCAGCTGCAGCGCGGTGCAGACGGCGTCGGACTGCTCCAACGAGTGCGCATCGTGTACGCCGTGCAGATGCAGCATCAGGCGGCCTATGGGGTTGGCCGAGCGGCGGCAGTAATCCAGCAGGGCGGCGCGGTCGGGATAGGTGGGGTTGTTCACGTCCTGCTCGAAGGCGTCGAGCAAGTCGTGCAGCAGCGCCGGCGGCAGGCGGCGCTGGCGTATCTGCACCGCCAGCGGCTCGAACACCGCACGCCAGCGCAGGCCGCTGGAATGGCCGCGCACGGCGGCCTGCAGCTCACCGCGGTAGGCCGAAAGATCCTCGAGCCGGCGCGAGACGCTGGCCGTTCCCTCGTCGGCGAGGTCGTCGCCGGTGCGCGCAAAGCGGTAGATGGCCAGCACGGCGGGACGTATGGCCGGTGGGCACAGCAGGCTGGCCACCGGAAAGTTCTCGTAATGATCGATGCTCACAACCGTTGATTCTCACCATATCGGCCGTGCCGGCGGTGTGCGGCTGTTGCGCCGTTGTCGATTGACAGGCCTGCGGTGCCTCAATATATTACTGACCAGTCAGTCATTAACAACCCTCCGTTGTACGCCCCTGCGCGAGGTCGCCCCATGAAACCTTTGCTCCGACTCCCCATCCCGCTCATGGCCGCCATCGCCCTGGCGGCCTGCAACCCGCCGCCGGCACCCAGCGAACCCGTGCGCTCGGTGCGCACGATGACGCTGGGCAGCGAAAGCGCGGGCGGTGTCCACGAGTACGCCGCCGAGATCCGTGCCCGCACCGAATCTCGCCTGGGGTTTCGCGTCGGCGGCAAGATGTTGAGCCGCGCCGCCGAGGTGGGCCAACGTGTGCGTGCCGGTCAGGAACTGGCGCGGCTGGACGCCACCGATCTGCGGCTGGGCCAGGAATCGGCCCAGGCCGGCGTGCGCGCGGCGCAGTCGGCCCATGACCTGGCGAAAGCCGATTTCCGCCGCTTCAATGACCTGCGCGACCAGGGCTTCATCAGCGCCGCCGAGCTCGAACGGCGCGCGTCCGCGCTCGAAGCGCAGGCGGCCCAGCTTGAGCAGGCGCGGGCGCAGGCCGGCGTGCAGGGCAACCAGGCCGCCTATGCGGTGCTGGCGGCCACCGCGGCCGGTGTGGTCACCGCGGTCGAGGCTGAACCCGGCGCCGTGCTCGCGGCGGGCACGCCGGTGCTGCGCCTGGCCCACGACGGCCCGCGCGACGCAGTGTTCGCGGTGCCCGAGGGCGGCGTCGAGGCGATGCGCGCGCTGCTGGGCCGCACCGGCGCCATCAAGGTGCGTCCCTGGGGCGCCGGCGCCGCCGTGGCGGCCACGGTGCGCGAGGTGGCGGCGGCGGCCGACCCGGTGACGCGCACCTTCCAGGTCAAGGCCGACATCGGCCGTGCCGCGCTGGACCTGGGCCAGACGGTGACCGCGGTGGTCGAACTGCCGCGGCGCGACGGCGTTGTGCGCCTGCCGCTCGCGGCCGTGATGCAGCAGCAGGGGCGCAGCGCCGTCTGGCTGCTCGACCGCGCCGCCCTCACCGTGCAGTTGCAGCCAGTGGAAGTGGGCGGTGCCGATGGCAACAGCATCATCATCAGCGCCGGCCTGACGCCGGGGCAGACAGTCGTGACGGCCGGCGTACACACGCTCACGCCGGGGCAGAAGGTCAGGCTGTACCAGGCACCGGCCGCGCCGCAGGGTGCGGCCTCGGCAGTCTTCCCGGCTGCCGCATCGGCGGCCCTGCCGTCCACCAACCGCTGAAGCCGGGGGCCGCATGCAAGCCGACACCGCCGCGCCAGCTGCCACGGGCAGCCCGGGCTTCAACATCTCGCGCTGGGCGCTCGAACACCCGGCCCTCACGCGCTACCTGCTGGTGGTGCTGATGGTGCTGGGCGTGGCCGCCTATTTCCAGCTCGGTCAGGATGAGGACCCGCCCTTCACCTTCCGCGCCATGGTGGTGCAGGCCTTCTGGCCCGGTGCCAGCGCCCACCAGATGGCCGAGCAGGTGACCGACAAGATCGAGCGCACGCTGCAGGAGGTGCCGCACGCCGACAAGATCCGCTCCTACACCAAGCCGGGCGAATCGCTCACCATCCTCGAGCTGCACGACTCATCGCCGCCCAAGGAAGTTGCCAACAGCTGGTACCAGGTGCGCAAGCGCATAGCCGACATGCGCAGCACGCTCCCGGCGGGGGTCATAGGGCCGGTCTTCAATGACGATTTCGGTGATGTCTACGGCACCATCTACGCCCTCCAGGCCGACGGTTTCACGCGCGAGGAGTTGCGCGTGCAGGCCGAGGCGCTGCGCCAGCAACTGCTGCGCGTGCCCGACGTGGCCAAGGTTGAAATCTTTGGCGCCCAGCCCGAGAAGATCTTCATCGAGATCTCGCAGAAGCGCCTGGCCCAGCTGGGCCTGGACATGAACCAGGTGCTGGGCCAGATCGCCGCGCAGAACGCGGTCGAAGGCGCTGGCGTGCTCAATGCCGGCAGCGAGAACCTGCAGGTGCGCGTGGGCGGGCAGTTCAACAGCGTGGACGAGTTGCGTCGCCTGCCGATTCGCGGCGTCAACGCGGCCACCGGGGCCGCCGCGACGCTGAGGCTGGCCGACATCGCCGAGATCCGGCGCGACTACAGCGACCCTCCGGCGGTAAAGGTGCGCCACCAGGGCCAGGAGGTCATCGCGCTGGGCGTATCCATGGCCAAGGGCGGCGACATCATCGCCCTTGGCCACGCGCTGCGCGAGGCCACGGCGCGCGCTCAGGCCGACTTGCCGGCGGGCGTTGCCATCGTGCAGGTGCAGGACCAGCCGGCGTCGGTGAGCCGCTCGGTGGGCGAGTTCGTGCGTGTGCTCGTCGAGGCTGTGCTCATCGTGCTGGCGGTGAGCTTTCTCAGCCTGGGCCTGCACACCAAGAAGGGCTTCCCTGGATTTCGCATCGACGTCTGGCCGGGCCTGGTGGTGGGCATCACCATTCCGCTGGTGCTGGCGATCACCTTCGTGACGATGTTCTACTGGGGCGTAGGCCTGCACAAGATCAGCCTGGGCAGCCTCATCATCGCGCTCGGCCTGCTCGTCGACGACGCCATCATTGCCGTCGAGATGATGGTGCGCAAGCTCGAAGAAGGCTACGACAAGATGCGCGCCGCCACCTTCGCCTACGAGGTGACGGCCATGCCCATGCTCACCGGCACGCTGATCACCGCCGCCGGCTTCCTGCCCATAGGCCTGGCCAAGAGCATGACGGGCGAATACACCTTCGCGATTTTCGCCGTCACCTCGGCGGCGCTGGTCATCTCCTGGCTGGCCTCGGTCTACTTCGTGCCCTACCTGGGCGCGCGCCTGCTGCATACCCATGCCCGCAGCGAGGACGGCGGGGCCGCGGGCGAGGGCCCGCACGAGCTCTTCGATACCCCCTTCTACACGCGCTTCCGGCGTGCCGTGAACTGGTGCGTGCAGCACCGCTGGATCACCATTGGCCTGACGCTGGCGACCTTTGCGCTGGGCATCGTGGGCATGGGCCGCGTGCAGCAGCAGTTCTTTCCCGATTCGAGCCGGCCCGAGATCCTGGTCGACCTCTGGCTGCCCGAGGGCGCCACGCTGCAGCAGAGCGAGGAGGTGGCGCGACGCTTCGAGGCGCGCATGGCGCAGGAGGCCGGCGTGGCCAGCGTGAGCACCTGGATAGGCAGCGGCGTGCCGCGCTTCTACCTGCCGCTGGACCAGGTCTTCCCGCAGAGCAATGTCAGCCAGGCCATCGTGCTGCCCAAGGATTTGAAGGAACGCGAGGCGCTGCGCGTGCGCCTGCCGCAGCTGATGGCCAGCGAATTCCCCGAGGTGCGCAGTCGCATCAAGCTGCTGCCCAACGGGCCGCCCGTGCCGTATCCGGTGCAGTTCCGCGTCGTCGGTCCCGACGCCGACATGGTGCGCCTGTGGGCCGACGAGGCCAAGGCGGTGCTGCGCGCCAACCCGAACATGCGCGGCGTCAACGACAACTGGAACGAGGCCATCAAGGTGCTGCGCCTGGAGATTGACCAGGCCAAGGCGCGCGCCCTGGGCGTCACCAGCCAGTCCATCGCCCAGGCCGCGCGCACCATCCTCAGCGGCACCACGGTGGGCCAGTACCGCGAGGGCGACCGCCTGATCGACATCGTGCTGCGCCAGCCCGAGAACGAGCGCCGCGCCATCACCGACCTCGGCAGCGCCTACCTGCCCACCGCCAGCGGCCGCGCCGTGCCGCTGACGCAGATCGCCAAGATCGGCTTCGCCTGGGAGCCCGGCGTGCTGTGGCGCGAGGGGCGCTACTACGCTGCCACGGTGCAGGGCGACGTCGTCGAAGGCCTGCAGGGCGCCACGGTGACGGCCCAGGTCTGGCCGCAGCTGCAGCAGCTGATGGCGAAGATGCCGCCCGGCTACGAGATCCAGGTGGCCGGCGCGGTGGAGCAAAGCAGCAAGGGCCAGGGCTCCATCGCCGCCGGCGTGCCGGTGATGCTGTTCATCATCTTCACGCTGCTGATGCTGCAGTTGCAGAGCTTCAGCCGCGCCATGCTGGTCTTCCTCACCGGGCCGCTGGGCATTGCCGGCGTGGCCGGCGCGCTGCTGCTGCTGGGCCGGCCCTTCGGCTTCGTTGCGCTGCTGGGCGTGATCGCGCTGATGGGCATGATCATGCGCAACTCGGTGATCCTGATCGACCAGATCGAGCAGGACCGCTCGCGCGGCGTGCCGACCTGGGACGCCATCGTCGAGGCCGCCGTGCGGCGCTTCCGCCCCATCGTGCTGACGGCGGCGGCGGCGGTGCTGGCCATGATCCCGTTGTCGCGCAGCGTGTTCTGGGGCCCGATGGCGGTGGCCATCATGGGCGGCCTGGTGGTGGCGACGGCGCTCACCTTGCTGGCGCTGCCCGCCATGTACGCGGCCTGGTTCCGCGTGCGGCGCGAAGCACCGATGCCGGCATGACGCTTGTGTGAACCCGGCGTGACGCCTGCCGCAGGCCCCGCGGGCGGGACTGCGGCGAGGCCGGGTTAAAATTCTCGGTTCGCCCTGGCCGGGGCCCACCTGCGCGGGTGGCGAAATTGGTAGACGCACCAGGTTTAGGTCCTGACGCCTTCACGGGCGTGCGGGTTCGAGTCCCGCCCCGCGCACCAGCCCTGCATTCATCGCCCACAAGAGACATCCACATGGCCGTCCAAGTTGAAACCCTAGAGAAGCTCGAGCGCCGCATCACGCTGACGCTGGCTGCCGACACCATCCAAGGCGAGGTCGAATCGCGCCTCAAGCGCCTGGCCCGCACGGTCAAGGCCGACGGCTTCCGTCCCGGCAAGGTGCCGCTGTCGGTGGTGTCGCAGCGCTACGGCTATTCGGTGCAGTACGAAGTCGTCAACGACCGCGTCGGCCAGGCCTTCAACGAAGCCACCAATGAAGCCAAGCTGCGCGTGGCCGGTGCGCCCAAGATCACGCAGAAGGAGGCCGCGCCCGAGGGCCAGCTGGCCTTCGACGCCACCTTCGAGGTCTACCCCGAGGTCAAGCTGGGCGACTTGGCCGCGGCCGAGATCGAGCGCGTCAGCACCGAGGTCACCGACGCCGCCATCGACCGCACCATCGAGATCCTGCGCAAGCAGCGCCGCAGCTTCGGCCTGCGCGCCGCCGACCAGGGCGCCGTCGAGACCGACCGTGTGACCATCGACTTCGAAGGCAAGATCGACGGCGAGCCCTTCGCCGGCGGCAAGGCCGAGGCCTTCCAGTTCATCATCGGCGAAGGCCAGATGCTCGAGCAGTTCGACCAGGCCGTGCGCGGCATGAAGGTGGGCGAAAGCAAGACCTTCCCGCTGCAGTTTCCGGCCGACTACCAGGGCCCCGAAGTCGCCGGCAAGGAGGCCGACTTTCTGGTCACGGTGAAAAAGATCGAAGCCCAGAACCTGCCCACCGTCGACGAAGGCTTCGCCAAGACCCTGGGCATCAAGGACGCCACGCTCGACGGCCTGCGCGCCGACGTGCGCAAGAACCTCGAGCGCGAGGTCAAGTTCCGCGTCATGGCGCGCAACAAGGCCGCGGTGATGGACGCGCTGGCGCGCAGCGCCGAGCTCGACCTGCCCAAGGCCCTGGTCACGACCGAGACCGAGCGCCTGATCGAGGGTGCCCGTGCCGACCTCAAGCAGCGCGGCGTCAAGGACGCCGAGACCGCGCCCATCCCGGCCGAGATCTTCGCGCCCCAGGCCGAGCGTCGCGTGCGCCTGGGCCTGGTCGTTGCCGAACTGGTGCGCCAGAACAGCCTGCAGGCCAAGCCCGAGCAGTTGCAGAAGCACATCGAGGAGTTGAGCCAGAGCTACGAGAAGCCGGCCGACGTGATGCGCTGGTACCTGGGCGACCGCCAGCGCATGGCCGAGGTCGAGGCGGTGGTGATCGAGAGCAACGTCACCGATTTCGTCCTGGCGCGGGCGAAGGTCGTGGACAAGGTGCTACCGTTCGATGAACTGATGACTGCGGCCTGAAGGCCAGGGAGATGCGGATGAGCGCACGCGAGACGCAAGAGACGGTGGGGCTGGGCATGGTGCCCATCGTCATCGAGCAATCGGGCCGGGGCGAACGCGCCTACGACATCTACAGCCGGCTGCTGCGCGAGCGCATCATCTTCCTCGTCGGGCCGGTCAACGACGGCACTGCCAACCTGGTGGTGGCGCAGATGCTCTTCCTCGAGAGCGAGAACCCCGACAAGGACATCTTCCTCTACATCAACAGCCCGGGCGGCAGCGTCAGCGCGGGGCTGTCGATCTACGACACGATGAATTTCATCAAGCCCGACGTGAGCACGCTATGCATGGGCATGGCCGCCAGCATGGGCAGTTTCCTGCTGATGGCCGGCGCCAAGGGCAAGCGCTCGGCGCTGCCCAATTCGCGCGTGATGATCCACCAGCCCAGCGGCGGCGCCCAGGGCCAGGCCAGCGACATCGAGATCCAGGCGCGCGAGATCATCAAGACGCGCGAGCAGCTCAACCGCATCTACGCCGAACGCACCGGCCAGACGGTGGAGAAGATCGCCGCCGACATGGAGCGCGACATGTGGATGTCTCCCGCCGAGGCCAAGGACTACGGCCTGATCGACCAGGTGCTCGACAAGCGCGGCTGAAGCCGTCGCCGCGCGGCACCGGGGTTCCCCCTCTGCGCGGCTTGGTGACATGCTGTTTTTCGCGCCGGCAGCCCCGCCGGCACTTGGTCTATGATGACGTTGCATCCTGCCCACAACCTCGCTCGCGCACCCACGCACCGCATCCATGGCTGACAAGAAGGGCGCCTCCGGCGAAAAAGTTCTCTACTGCTCGTTCTGCGGCAAGAGCCAGCACGAGGTGAAGAAGCTCATTGCCGGGCCGTCGGTATTCATCTGCGACGAGTGCATCGAACTCTGCAACGACATCATCCGAGACGAGGTGCCGGCCGAGAGCCCCTCCGCCAAGGCCGCCAAGTCCGACCTGCCGGTGCCGGCCGAGATCAAGGGCAGCCTTGATCAATACGTGATCGGCCAGGAAGTCGCCAAGCGCACGCTGGCGGTGGCGGTCTACAACCACTACAAGCGGCTCAAGCACATGGGCGCCAACGCGTCCAAGGAAGAGGTCGAACTGAGCAAGAGCAACATCCTGCTCATCGGCCCCACCGGCAGCGGCAAGACCCTGCTGGCCCAGACTCTGGCCCGGCTGCTCAATGTTCCCTTCGTGATTGCCGATGCCACCACGCTGACCGAAGCCGGTTATGTGGGCGAGGACGTCGAGAACATCATCCAGAAGCTGCTGCAGAACTGCAACTACGACGTTGAACGCGCCCAGCGCGGGATCGTCTACATCGACGAGATCGACAAGATCAGCCGCAAGGCCGACAACCCCAGCATCACGCGCGATGTCTCGGGCGAGGGCGTGCAGCAGGCGCTGCTCAAGCTGGTCGAGGGCACGATGGCCAGCGTCCCGCCCCAGGGCGGGCGCAAGCACCCGAACCAGGATTTCCTGCAGATCGACACCACCAACATCCTGTTCATCTGCGGCGGTGCTTTCGACGGCCTGGAAAAGGTGATCCAGAACCGCACTGAAAAGTCGGGCATAGGCTTTGCCGCCAGCGTACACAGCAAGACCGAGAAGCGTGCCGCCGACATCTTCCGCGAGGCCGAGCCCGAAGACCTGATCAAGTTCGGCCTCATCCCCGAACTGGTGGGCCGACTGCCGGTGGTGGCCACGCTGGGCGAGCTGACCATCGATGCGATGGTGCAGATCCTCACCGAGCCCAAGAACGCGCTCGTCAAGCAATACCAGAAGCTGTTCTCAATGGACGGCGTCGAACTCGAGATTCGTCCCACCGCGCTGACCGCCATCGGGCGCAAGGCGCTGGCCCGCAAGACGGGTGCGCGCGGCTTGCGGTCCATCCTGGAGCAGTCGCTCATCGACACCATGTTCGACCTGCCCACCTTCGATGGTGTGGCCAAGGTGGTGATCGACGAGCACAACATCGAAGACGGCAGCAAGCCGCTGCTGGTCTACCGCGAGCAGAAAGCCAGCGCCTAGCCCCGGGCCCGCGTGCCCGGCGGCAGAGCCAGCCCCTCGCTTCTTGCATTCCCGATCTCGGGCCCCAAGTGGGCCTGAGAAAGAGAGGTCTCAATGTCCGGACATCCCACCCTGCCGCCCGACCCCATCTCGCTGCCGCTGCTGCCGCTGCGCGATGTCGTCGTGTTCCCGCACATGGTCATCCCCCTGTTCGTGGGACGGCCCAAGTCGATCAAGGCGCTTGAGGCAGCCATGGAGCAGGGCCGCCAGATCATGCTGGTGGCGCAGAAGGCAGCGGGCAAGGACGAACCCAAGCCCGACGACATGTTCTCCATCGGCTGCGTCAGCTCCATCCTGCAGATGCTCAAGCTGCCCGACGGCACCGTGAAGGTGCTGGTCGAGGGCGTGCAGCGCGCCACCACCACGCGCATCAGCGAGACCAGCGACTACTTCGTCGGCGACGTGCTGCCGGTCGAGGCCGTGGCCGATGCCTCGCCCGAGATCGAGGCCTTGCGCCGCGCGGTGACGCAGCAGTTCGACCAGTACGTCAAGCTCAACAAGAAGATCCCGCCCGAGATCCTGACCAGCATCGCTGGGATCGACGATCCGGGCCGCCTGGCCGACACCATCGCCGCCCACCTGCCGCTCAAGCTCGAGGCCAAGCAGGCCGTGCTCGATCTCTTCAGCGTGCCCAAGCGGCTCGAGAAGCTGCTCGAACTGCTGGAGCACGAGGTCGATATCCTGCAGGTCGAGAAGCGCATCCGCGGCCGCGTCAAGCGCCAGATGGAGAAGAGCCAGCGCGAGTACTACCTCAACGAGCAGGTCAAGGCGATCCAGAAGGAACTCGGCGACGGCGAAGAGGGCGCCGACCTCGAAGAACTCGAGAAGAAGATCAAGGCCGCGCGCATGAGCAAGGAAGCGCGCAAGAAGGCCGAGAGCGAGCTCAAGAAGCTCAAGCTGATGTCGCCCATGTCGGCCGAGGCCACCGTGGTGCGCAACTTCATCGACACGCTGGTCAACCTGCCGTGGGCGAAGAAGACCAAGATCAAGCACGACCTGGCGAACGCCGAGACCGTGCTCAACGAAGACCATTTCGGCCTTGAGAAAGTCAAGGACCGCATCCTCGAATACCTTGCGGTGCAGCAGCGCGTGGACAAGGTCAAGGCGCCCATCCTGTGCCTGGTGGGCCCCCCGGGCGTCGGCAAGACCAGCCTGGGCCAGAGCGTGGCGCGTGCCACCGGGCGCAAGTTCGTGCGCATGGCCCTGGGCGGCATGCGCGACGAGGCCGAGATTCGCGGCCACCGCCGCACCTACATCGGCAGCATGCCGGGCAAGGTGCTGCAGAGCCTGTCCAAGGTGGGCGTGCGCAACCCGCTGTTCCTGCTCGACGAGATCGACAAGCTGGGCATGGACTTCCGCGGCGACCCATCGAGCGCGCTGCTCGAAGTGCTCGATCCCGAGCAGAACCACACCTTCAGCGACCACTACGTCGAGGTCGACTTCGATCTCAGCGACGTGATGTTCGTCGCCACCAGCAACAGCATGAACATACCGCCGGCGCTGCTCGACCGGATGGAAGTCATTCGCCTGGCCGGCTACACCGAGGACGAGAAGCTCAACATCGCGCAGCGCTACCTGGCGCCCAAGCAGGCCAAGAACAACGGCGTCAAGCCCGAGGAAATGGAGCTCACCGAAAGTGCGGTGCGCGGCATCATCCGCTACTACACGCGCGAAGCCGGCGTGCGCAGCCTGGAGCGCGAGATCTCCAAGATCTGCCGCAAGGTCGTTAAGGGCCACCAGCTCAAGAAGTACGACGGCAAGGTTGTCGTCAACGAAGAGAACCTCAACGACTTCCTGGGTGTGCGCAAGTACGACTACGGCCGCGCCGAGAAGAAGAACCAGGTCGGCCAGGTCGTGGGCCTGGCCTGGACCGAGGTCGGCGGCGACCTGCTCACCATCGAGGCCGCGGTGATGCCGGGCAAGGGCAACATCATCCGCACCGGCTCGCTGGGCGATGTGATGAAGGAATCGGTCGAGGCCGCGCGCTCGGTCGTGCGCTCGCGCGCACGGCGTCTCGGGCTCAAGGACGAGATCTTCGAGAAGCGCGACATCCACATCCATGTGCCCGACGGCGCCACGCCCAAGGACGGCCCCAGCGCCGGCGCGGCGATGACGACGGCCCTGGTCTCGGCGCTGTGCGGCATCCCGGTGCGCGCCGACGTGGCGATGACCGGCGAGATCACGCTGCGCGGCGAGGTCACGGCCATAGGCGGCTTGAAGGAGAAGCTTCTTGCGGCCCACCGGGGTGGCGTCAAGATCGTCCTGATCCCGGAAGAGAACGTCAAGGATCTGGCCGACATCCCCGAGAACGCCAAGAGCAACCTCGAGATCGTGCCGGTGAAGTGGATCGACCAGGTGCTGGAGATCGCGCTCGAGAGGGTGCCGCAGGCGCTGCCCGACGAAGAGCCGGTGGCCGCCGCTGCCGAGGCAGCCACCAAGACCGAGGTCGTGGCCCCGGCCACCACAGGTGACGCCTTGCCGCATTGAAAAAGATGCAGCTGTGCAGGCCGAAGGGCTTGCGCGGCTGCAAATTTCCAGCCTATAATGCAAGGCTCGACGCAGTGAAGACACCAACTTCACTGGCAAGTTGGTCGAGACAATGCGGGAATAGCTCAGTTGGTAGAGCGCAACCTTGCCAAGGTTGAGGTCGCGAGTTCGAGTCTCGTTTCCCGCTCCAGAACATGTCCAAGAAGGGAAGCCCAGGCTTCCCTTTCTTGTTAGAGTGCTCAGGTTTTCCTGTTCCGCACGGCGCGATAGCAAAGCGGTTATGCAACGGATTGCAAATCCGTCTAGCCGGGTTCGACTCCCGGTCGCGCCTCCAAGATTTTCATAGGTAGATCGCCCGTAACGGCCGCTGGTCCACCTTCTACAAATCGAGCGTCGATCTACAAAATCGGCCGGTTTGGCGGGTCGAAGCCTCTTTGCTGGACATGGCGCGGGCCGCTCGGTCAGCCCTCCAACAGATCGCCCGCGCGCCAGCCTTGCAGCGCCCTTCCATCGCTGCCGCTGGCTGGTCTGACCGACAAGGGCTAGACATGGGGCTTCGCCCCATACCCCAACACCGCGCACCGCTCAGCGCAGCGGCTTCACCCGCTGCCCTATGCGCTGGCGAACATAGTGCTCGGTCATGTCCCGGTGCTGGTGGCCCAGCAGCCGCTGTGAGTGCCCGAGGTCGGGGAGGTCGCTGGCCGTCTTGGCGCGGATGTCGCGGAACTGGAAATGCACGCCGGCCGCCTTGCGGGCCTTGTCGAATCGAGCCTGCATCGCCCCAGGTGACAACGGCCGCCCGTTGTCGTCTTGGATCAGGAAGGCGCTCAGCCGCTCGCGCGGCCTGGCGTTGATGCGCTCGATCAGGGCGGCCAGTTCGCCGACGACTTCAATCGCCCGCTTTGCCTTCGTCTTGTTCTGGACGATCAAGAGCGCGCCGTCGCGGATGTGGGCGCGCTCGATCTTGAGCACGTCGGCCGGCCGCTGGCCGGTCAGCAGCGCCACATCCATCGCATCGCGAAGGGTCTGGTCTGCCTTCTCCCACACGGCCGCGAATTCCTCGTCTGTGACGTAGCGGTCCCGGCCCTTCTCGGTGAAGCCCTTCACCCCTTGGCAAGGGTTCGGCGCGTCGGTATAGCCCCACTCGCGGGCCTTGTTGAAGACATGGCTCAGCAAAGCCTTTTCGCGGTTCGCCCGGGTCTTGGCGGCCTGGCCGCGACGGTCCAGATACTCGCGCACGTGATGCGGCTTGATGGCGTCGATCAGCACCGCGCCGAAGACGGCGCGCAGCCGGTCAAGCTCGCGCATGTTGTCCTTGTGCGTGCGGGCCGCCTTGCCGGGGATCACCTCGCGTTCGTAGCGCTGCGCAATCACGTCAAAGGTTCGCACGTTCGGATCAGGCACCGCGCCTTCTATCCGTGCCCACTCCAAGAGCGCGCGGGCGCGGTCGGTGCCGAGGGCCGTCCACTTGCGCGGCGCCGTGCTGGTGACGTGGTAGTAGTGGGCGCCCTTCATATGCAGCCCGCGGGGCAGGCCCTTGAACGCGGTTCGTGTGCGGCCCATGTCAGCGGCGGTCCAGCGCGGCGAAGTTCGGCAGCGCCATCGCGGCCGCCTGGTTGATGGCGTCGGCGTGGCTGGCGGCGCGGGCACCGTAGCCCATGCGTTCGGCGAAGTGCTCGCGCGCCACGCGCGGCTCATTGCGGCGGTTGAGCACGTAGCGCCAGCGGTGGCGATCAAGCCAACGGGCTTGGCAGTGGCGAGACTTGAAGCCGGTCAGCTCCACCAGCTCCGCGGCGCTCAGGAAGGTTTCTGTCGTCATGGCCTTCCCTTGCTCCAGCGCGTGCCGAAGCGCTTCTTGATCCTCAAGCGCTTACCCCACAAGCTGCGCTTCTGTGCTCGTTCGATGCCGCGCACATAGGCCACGAACTGCCGAAGCATCAGATCTTCGGTGCCCGCCTTGCCTTCAAGCCAAACGATGCGGAATCGACCGTCACGCCTCAGGCGAGGGTGCGTCTTGTGGCCGGCTGGCCGCCTGCTGATGTGTCTTTTCATCGTCCGACCCTCGGCATGGTTGGCGCGGGCAGCGACTGGGCATCGTCCCGCGTGGGCCGCGCCGGCTGGGCTGCGGCTGTCTCGCCTGGCGGCAGAACCTGGGCGAGCATCGGCACGCCTGGCGCCGGGTCATTCGCCGCGCCGAAGTCGGCCAGCCGGCCCAGGTGACGCAAGCGGCGCTCGAGCCCCGCTATCTCGTCGCGCTGGCACCTGGCAATGCTGGCGTGCAGTACCGCGTCGTTATGCGCGTCGGCGTTGATCTGGCTTCGCCCCCACCGCGTGAGCCAGAAGAGGGCGATCAGAACCGGCATTGGTGCCACGTCATCGGCCAGCCATCGCCGCACGGTGCGCTCGTTCACGTCGAAGGCGCGGGCCAACTCGCGCGGGCTCGGCCGGCCGATGTCGTCGAGCATCGTCGACAGGGGCGGAACCTGCCGCGGGATGCGGTTCAGCATGGCGCGCGCTCGCCTGGCGCTGCCGGCCGGCAGGTGCAGCGCCCATCGCCGGAGCACAGGCGCACGTTTCGGCCTTCGGCCCACAGCGGGCCTATGTCGGTGTCCACCTTGAACCATTGGCCGTCGCCGCCGGCCCGCAGCTCGCGCACCTGGCCGCAGAGCACGCAGGGGCCTTCGCGGTGGTGCTTCCGGACTTGCACCATCGGCGCAGGTTGCCGGGGCTTCGATGCGGCGATGAACGCTGCGTGAGTGAGGGGCAAGCCTTCGGCCTGGCCCCGTCGAATCGAGGGGGTTTGCATGGTGTCCTTCGTGGGTCAGGAGGTTGTCAAACGGCCGCGAAAAGCGGGCCGGCCGTGGTCGGTGGCCGTCGTCGTCGGCCTTCATTCGTGGCGCGGCCGTGGTCCGCCCGGACTGCATTTGTCGAGCGCTCGCAAGTCGTTGATTTGTCGAGGGGCGCGCAGTTATTGAATCGGGTCCAAGGTGAGGCAACCCCGGCCGCCAGCGCCTGCGCCGGCCGCGCCTGGATGCACCAGCGCTCGCTGCGCGTGACGATGGCGCGCGGCGCCTGCAGGTCGGCGCCGCTGGCCAACAGCCCATGCACCGCGTGCGCCAGCTCGCCCGCGTAGCGGCTGCTCGGGCGCTCTTCGTAGTCCACCCCCAGCCGCAGCGCGTGCGCCTCAAGCGTGTGCAGGTATCCCGCGTAGTCCTTGGCCTTGCAGGCCTGGTGCGCAGCGTCGAGGGCCTGGCAGGCGAGGCCCTGGCCGCTGTGCCGGTACAGCTCGCGCGTGGGCGTGATGGGCGGCAGGCCGAAGAACTGGAATTGCCGGATGCCCCACAGCCGCGACCAAGCCACGATGCGGGCCGATGCGGTGGCGCCGTCGTCGTCGCTCTCGGTGTCGTCGCCGACGCCGTGGCCGTCGATGCTCTTGGCGACGTACTTCGCCACGTAGGCCGCCGCGCTGCCTTTCGCCTGGTCGATGAACTCGACGGTTACCCGGTGCTCCGCTGCGCCCGGCTCGGTTGGACTGTCGGCCAGCCCGTACGTACGAATGGTTTGGATCAACTTCGCCGCGTGGCCTGCGCGCGTGAACATCAACATGTGCCAGTGCGGGCATGCGTCGTGGTGAGGCTCTACCGTGCGCAGGCCGTAGGCGGTCAACCCCTGGCGGGCGGCGCTGCGCATGGCGGCCCTCCAGACGCCATTCAGGTAGGCCTGAGCCTGGCGCGGCGTGGTGCCGTCGTGCCTGGCGTTCGGGTGGCCGGCCTCATGCCGTGGGTGCATGCGGCTCGGGGCCGTCAGCGTGACGAAGAGCGCCGCGTCACCCTTGGCGGTGGCGTGCGTCTCAATGCCCCGGATGCGGGCCATCATCGCCATTCGACGCATTGCCGGGTTGGCCTGGCTGGTGGCGATCAGCTCATCAAGCGGCAAGGCCTCGCCGGTGTCGAGGTTGACCGCTTCGAGCGAGGCCAGCAGCTCGGCCAGGCGCTTCGCGTTGCGCTGGTGCCGGCGCAGGGCCTTGGCCGACACATAGGGCGCGGCCTGGCGATGGACGGCGCCCCGGGCTATCTCCTGCTGCTCGACGATGCGAAAGCGCTTGCGCAAGGCGCCGCGCCACCATGCCGGGGCCGTCATGCGGTTGAGCAGCTGGCCGAGGGCGTCTTTCTGCGGCAGCGCCACGTGATGCCGCCGCGCGACCCGCCGCAGCCCACGCAGCGCGTCGGCCTCGGGCTGGCCGTTGGCTTGCCAAAGCTCCGCCAGTTGCTGCACCTGGCCGGCGATCTTCTCGGCCGCGTCTTCGATGTCGGCTTCGGACAGGTCGAAGGCCTTCGCCAGCGCGGCCAGGTCGGCGGCCGTCATTGCTGGCGCCCCTGTCGGTCAGCGCGGGCGCCCTTGATACATCCGCGCTCGTCGCTGGCGTCAGCATCGGCAATGCTCAAGCAATGCGGGCCGCCTGACCAGAAGCCGCGATAGCCGCAGGCGCCACACGTCCAAGCGCCTCGCTCTGGCGTGTCCGGCTCCTCCGGCTGGGCGCGCGCCTGCGGCCCCATCCCTTCGGCGCCGTGCGCGGTGGCGGTGGCCGGTTGCACGGCCGCCGCTTCCCTAGGCCTAGGCTCCCTAGGGGCAGGCGGGCAGTTCAACCGCCCCAGTTGCCCAGGTGCAACCGTGGTTTCGATGGTTCGAGCGCTGGTGTTGCCCGGTTCACCGCCGGTCAACTCCGGCCCGGCGACGCCGGCGCCAATCAGGCCCGCTGCGAGGTCGCGGCAGGCCCTGTCGGCGAGGGTGTGCATGGACTGGCTGTCGAGGGCGTACCCGGTCGGCGGCCCGGTGCGGGTGCGCCAGTAGTCGGCGATGCCTCGCATCTCGGCCAGGCGCCGCGCGGGGCGGCTCATGGTGTCCGGGTAGTAGTCGCCCCGGCGCCGGCCGCTGGCGGCCGTTCCGCGGCCCTTGGCGGGGCTCACGCAGGCCCCCGGCCGCCGATGGCGATCAGCTCGCGCGCCAGCCTGATCCCTACGGCCGTGGCCCTGGCTCGGCCTGCCTGGCCGGCGCTCGATGCCCGCCGATGGTGGCCGCTCAAGCGCGCGATGGTTGCCCGCATTTCGCGCGTCTCGCCGAAGCTCAAGGCCTCCCGGGCCGGGCTCGCTGGCGCTGCAGCCCGCGATGTGCTTTGCGTGGACATGGCTCCGCCTCCTGCGGCTCGCGGCCGCATTTCGAGTGGGGTAGGGGAGGGCCGGCGCTATGCCGGCCGATGGTCAGCCGAAGATGGCGGCGAAGAGCGTCTCGGGGGTCTTGCGGCTCTTCTTGCGTGCCTTGGCGTCCGCGGCGCCGGCCAGCGCGAAGCGGCTTGCGTCAGCCTGCCGCTTGTGCATCAGGTCGGCATGCGTGGCCGGCCGCTCGCTGCCGTCGAGCAGCCCGGGGCGCGGGTCGCCCCCGACCTTGCGGCCGAACAGCATCCCGAAGAGCCGGCCGTTCTCGGCCAGCAGCGCCAGCGCTTCACCGTGGCGCCCCTGGCAGGTGTCGGTGAGGCCGCCGAAAAGGCCGCTCTCCACCGGCTGCGACAGCAGCTCTTGGGCCTTCTCTTCGTTCTCGTCGATCAGGTCGAGGATGCGGCCCATCGCCGCTTCGTCGGTGATGGCGATGCGCATGTGATGGAAGGATGCCCGCTGCGGGCTGGAAACCCGCGGTACACCTTGATTTTCCGCGGTTTCACCGACGACGCCGGCCGGGAACACCTGGCCGCTTCCCTTGGCCTTGGCGCCGGGCTTCTGAGTGTCCTGGAACTGGTAGCCGCGGGCCTCGAAGAAGCCACGGAGGTCGTTCAAAAAGGCCTCGTCGGGGATGTAATTCCCGGCCTCGAAGCGCTTGATCTTGTGGGACGGAAGTCCCGACTCTTCGGCCGCCTTCGCCTGGCTGAATCCGAGGTAGTTCCGGGCTGCTCGCGCGTTGTCGGGCGTGAGTGGTAGTGCGCTGAAGTCGAACATGTGAACTCCAAACAGTTGCGTATCTCGACGGCGCAACTATACGGCCTTCACTGGTTTGTGTGCAACTTTCTGAACAAAAAGATGTCTTGAATCTCGACTAGCTCATGCGTCCGGCTTGGGGTCCGGATACAGCCACTCGCCGCCGGCCGGCTGTCCGTCCTCGTCTAGAACGAGGCGATGCCCGATGTTTGATGTCCCTTGCCGCGAAAGCGCATCAGCCGCCGCCTCAAGCGTCAGCGGCTCGCCCGGCTCCACGTCGGCAAACTTCCGAATGCCCGCCTCAAGGTCGGGAACCAACATCGCAGCCACCATGCGCAGCCCGCTAAGTCGCAGGTCGCCAAGCTGTCTTCCGGCGAGAGACAGAGCAAGGCTCGTAAGCGCGTCCCGCTCGTGGTCTTTCAGCGCGGTCAAGACGCACGCCAACTCGACAGCCTGGCGAATGTCCTGCCGAGCGCCGGACCTGAAACCTTCAAGCGCTACATGCTTGGTCTGAAAGGGTGTCTCCGTTCCAAACAGCAAGTAGTTTGGGGTCGCGTTGAGCGTTTCGCACAACAGCCGCAGTTCCCGCGCGCCTGGCCTTGAGCTTCCACCCTCGTAGCCGATCAGGGCAGTTCGCGAGATTCCTTTGCCATCGGTATCAACCCACTTTGACCGCGTGCTGACGGCCTGTTGGCTTAGGTTGCGCGCTTCCCGCGTCTCTCGGATGCGTCGGCCGAATGCAGCGTCTGCATTAGGCTCGCGCTCTTCGCTTCTTACCTTCTGCGGTTGATCGTTCTCGCTCACTTCACGGCCCCGGCGGTTGTCGTCAGCATACACGGGCGACGCTCTACATCCGTGCTTTGACGCAGTCGCCTTCCCTCTGACGGCACTCCGGCTTGTTCGCGTGCTTCTGTAGAACGCACCGCCCGCAAGTGGTGGCTGGCCGCTGCCTTCTGCCGACATTGCAAATCCGTCTAGCCGGGTTCGACTCCCGGTCGCGCCTCCAGGATTTTCTGCCTCACCCGGCAGTACAACGCCCCGCTGCCGCGGGGCGTTGCCGTTTGCGGGGTTCGTGCGCTGGCGTCAGCCGAAGCTTGATTCCATCTCGCGCCGCAGCCTGTAGGCCCGCGTCGTCTCGTCCGCTGCCACGTCGGCCCAGCTCAGGCACTGGCCCCTGGCTACCGGACGCAAGACCTTGATGCCGTGCGCCAGGCCCAGCGGCAGGCCGCCCAGGGCCAGCGAGGCGCGTGCCGGTTGCAGCTTGCCCCACACCGTGTAGCCGCCTTCACCGTCGAGCATCTCGCCCGGTGCCAGGTCGCGCTTGGCGGTGGCCACGACGTCGGCGTTCCAGCAGGTCGCCACGCCGGTGGCCTCGCCGCGCAGCGCCACGCTGGCCACCGAGTAGCCAACCTCCAGCCCTATCAGGTGCCAGCGCTTGTAGAGCGTGAAATAGCGGCCGCTGGGGTCGGTGTGGGCCTTGTATTCCTCGAAGCAGTGGCGCACGTAGTCGGTCTCGCCCTCCACCGTCACCCACACGCCCATGCGGATGTCGTAGGGGATGACGCGGCCGTCAGTCTCCAGCGAGGAGATCACCTCGACCATGCCCTTCTTCTCGAGCACGCCGCCCTCGCTCTTCGGCCGCGTGACAAAGGGGATGTCGGCAATGCTGGCTGGCGGGTAGAGCAGGCCGGTGCTCGGCACGTCCAGCCCGGTGGCATTGGCCACCGCCGTGCTCTCGATGGACGGCTTGCTGCCGTCGAGGAAGCTGTTGAACATCTTGGGGTTGAGGCCGCCGCGCTGCGCCTGCTCGGGCGTGAGGCCGTAATGGCCCCACACCGTTTCCGGCGTCGACTCGCTGAAGTGCGGCAGCCACTTGTGGCCGCGGCCGGCGGCCACCACCGGGAAGCCGCAGGTGCGCGCCCAGTCCACCAGGTCGCAGATCAGCGCCGGCTGGTCGCCGAAGGCCAGCGTGTAGATCACGCCGGCAGCCGCCGCGCGCTGGGCCAGCAACGGGCCGCAGAAGGCATCGGCCTCGACGGTGACGTTGACGACGTGCTTGCCGTTGGCAAAGGCATCGAGGATGTGGTCCACCGCGGCGATGGGCGCGCCGGTGGATTCGACGATGACGTCGATGCCCGGGTGGCGCACCAGGGCCTGCCAGTCGTCGCCGACGTGGGTGTTGCCATCGCGCAGCGCCGCGTCCAGGCTGGCAGCCTGCACGCGGGCCGGATCCCAGCCGACACGGGCCAGGTTGCGGCGGGCGGCCTCGGGCGACAGATCGGCGATGCCCACCAGGTGTACGCCCGGCGTGCGCGGCACCTGGGCCAGGTACATGGAACCGAACTTGCCGGCACCGATGAGGCCGACGCGGATGGGGCGGCCTTCGGCCGCACGCTGGCGCAGTTTCTGATGCAGGCTCATGGGGCACCTCGCCGTGGAGCGCGCATTCTGGCGCTGTCACGCCGGCGCCGGCCTAGGGCCTTGCGAGGAGGCGGCCCCCATCCGCCGGCGCCCATGCCGGTGCTGCGTCGGCCTGTCGCGCCCCGCTGCGGCCGGTCGCGCGGGGCTGGTATCTCGGCCTGGCGATGCCATATTCATGTCGTCGCAGCCCATTCCCAAGGAATCCCTCATGTCCCTCAGCGAAGAACTCGGCAAGCTCGGTGAACTGCACGCCCGCGGCCTGCTCGGTGACGAGGAATTTGCGCGAGCCAAGGCCCGCCTGATCGACGGCGGCGCATCAAGCTGTGCCAGCGGCACTTTCGGCGCCAGGAGCTTTTTCAACGCTCTGCGCCGCAGCCGTGATGACCGTTGGCTGGGCGGCGTCTGCGGCGGCCTGGCGCGCGCCACCGGCGTCGAATCTTGGCTCTGCCGCCTGCTGCTGGTGCTGCTGGTGTTCTGCGGCGGCACGGGTTTGTTGGCCTATCTGCTGCTGTGGATCTTCGTGCCCGATGAAGGCCCTGCGCGGCTGCCGTTGGCCGGCCCGGCGAACTGAGCCTGGTCGTCCCCCGCGCGACATGTGCACGGGGCGCAATCTGCGACGATGCGAGCCCCATGGACTTCGCCCCCTCGCCGCTTTGCACCGCGCTGCAGGCCCGCCTGCAGCGCTTCATGGACGACCTCGTCCTGCCGTCGATGGCCGACTGGCATCGCTGGGCCGATGCCGGCGTCTACCCGCTCGACGTGCTGCAGCCGCTGAAGGACAGCGCCCGGGCCCTGGGGCTGTGGAACCTCTTCCTGCCCAGCCTGCGTGCCGACCAGCCCGGCACCCGGCTCGACCACCTGGACTACGCGCCGCTGGCCGAGGTGATGGGCCGCGTGCCCTGGTCGGCCGAGGCCTTCAACTGCAGCGCACCCGACAGCGGCAACATCGAGTTGCTGCAGCTGTTTGCCACGCCAGCCCAGCGCGAGCGGTGGCTCGATCCGCTGCTGCGCGGCGAGATCCGCTCCTGCTTCGCGATGAGCGAGCCTGATGTCGCCTCCTCCGACCCCACCCAGCTGCGCACGCGCATCGAGCGCAGCGGCGACGGCTGGCGCATCAATGGCCGCAAGTGGTTCATCACCGGCGCCGCCCACCCGCTGTGCCGCGTCGCGCTGGTGATAGGCGACAGCGGCGGCGGCAACGCGGCGGGCGCGGGCGATGCCCACCGCCGCCACTCCATCGTGATGGTGCCCATGAATGCGCCGGGGCTCACCGTTGAACGCAACATCCCGGTGCTCGACCACCACGCGCTCGAAGGCCATTGCGAGCTGGTGTTGCGCGATGTCCAGGTGCCGGCCGACCACCTGCTGGGCGATGCGGGCGCGGGCTTTGCGATGGCGCAGGCGCGGCTGGGGCCGGGCCGCGTACACCATGCCATGCGCAGCATTGGCCAGTGCGAGCTGGCGCTCGAACTGATGTGCGAGCGCGCGCTCGAGCGCCGCGCCTTCGGCGGCCGCGTGGGCGACTTCGCCAATGTGCAGGACTGGATCGCGCATTCGCGGCTCGAGATCGACCAGGCGCGGCTGCTGGTGCTGCGTGCGGCCTGGAAGCTAGACCGCGAGGGCGCGGCCGCGGCGCGCATCGACGCCTCGGCCATCAAGCTCGTTGCCGCACAGTTGCAATCGCGCGTGGTCGACCGCGCCATCCAGGTCTTCGGTGCCATGGGCCTGTCGCCCGATACGCCCTTGGCCCGCATGTGGACCTGGGGCCGCGCACTCCGCCTGCTCGATGGCCCCGACGAAGTGCATCTGCGCGGCATCGCCCGCCACGAACTGGCCAGCGCCCGGGCGCGCGGCGCGGCGAATGCGATGCATCTGAGGCGCTGGCTGCCGGCTGTGGGTGAATGAGGACGGGCGCGGTCTGGCAGATGCGGCGCCGATAATCGCCGCCGCCACCACTGCGCCCGGATGGCGAAACAGGCAGACGCAGCGGACTTAAAATCCGCCGCCCCTTCACTGGGGCATACCGGTTCGAACCCGGTTCCGGGCACCAGGGCAGGGCTGCGGCCGCCATACGGTTTGCTCATCGGCTGCGAGAAAAGATTCGGCCCGCCAGCCCCTGTGACGGGGCTGCGGGCCGAGGGCCGCCGCCAGGGCAGGCGGCCGGCCGGGCGGGCTAGCGTGCCAGGTCAGTCCTTCTTGGTTGCCTCCTGCGTCACCAGGATCACGACGCGCACACCATTGATACGCAGCGCCAGGCGGCGCGGCAGCCCGTTGGCGGGCACCGCATTGCCGGACACCGTCATCTTCTCGGCGTTGAAGCTCAGCCACTTCGGCAACTTGCCGCCACGCTCGCCCGTCAGTTCGGCCTTCTGCCGGATCTCGGGGCTCAGGTTGGCATAAAGCTCCTGAGGCACCGGGATCAGGAAGGCGTCGCGCTGGGCAGGCACTGTCACCGAGACCAGGCCCGTCAAATCGCGCCCCGGCGTGCGGATCAGTTCCACGCGCAGGCCATCGCCACCCGGCTGGGTGCCCTGACTGGCGCCGTCGCTGCTGCTGGACGCACTGCCCGAGCCACCACCGCCGGCCGCCGCCGCCTCGGCACCCGCCATCGCGAACACCGTGGCGCCCGCTGCGCCGGCGCTGCTGCCCGCACCGCCACTGGCGCCGGAAGTGGTGCCGGCGCCTGTGCCAGAGCTTGAGCCGCCGGCCACGTTGCCAGTGCCCGTGCCGCCGGTAAGGTTGCCGGAACTGGAGCCAGAACCGCTTGCCGCGGAGCCGCTGCCCTCGGCGCCGGAGCCGCCTTGCAGTCCTGCGGCCCGTGCCGTGGTCGAACCGCCGCCAGCATCGACACCGCCGGTGCTGCCCGTGCCGTTGCTGCCGATGTTGCCACCTGTGCCGGAGCCGCTGCTCGTGCCACCCGTGCCGGTACCCGTCGTGCCGCCGGTACCCGAGCCAGTGCCCGAGCCACCGCCGGAGGACTGGGTGCCACTGTCGGTGCCGCCAGAGCCGCCACCGGTCGAGCCACCCGTTCCGGTGCCAGTCGTGCCGCCGGTGCCCGAGCCAGTGCCCGAGCCGCCGCCGGAGGACTGGGTGCCACCATCGGTGCCGCCATTGCCGGTGTCGGTCGTGCCACCCGTGCCGGTACCCGTCGTGCCGCCGGTACCCGAGCCAGTGCCCGAGCCGCCGCCGGAGGACTGGGTGCCACCGTCGGTGCCGCCAGAGCCGGTGCCGGTCGTGCCACCCGTGCCGGTACCCGTCGTGCCGCCGGTACCCGAGCCAGTGCCCGAGCCGCCGCCGGAGGACTGGGTGCCACCGTCGGTGCCGCCAGAGCCGGTGCCGGTCGTGCCACCCGTGCC
>NZ_CAJGBN010000066.1 GCF_904426505.1 Rubrivivax sp. A210 | reverse complement strand
CGTACAGGCGGCTGAGCAGGTGGAACAGCAGCGCCCCGCCGGCCTGGCTGAAGGGCAGGTAGCCCAGCTCATCGAGGATGACGAGATCCAGGCGCAGCAAGCTCGTGGCGATGCGCCCGGCCCTGCCTTGGGCCTTCTCCTGCTCCAGCGCATTGACCAGGTCGACGGTGGAGTAGAAGCGCACCCGCTTGCCATGGCGGGTGATGCCGGCCACGCCGATGGCCGTGGCCAGGTGCGTCTTGCCCGTGCCCGGCCCGCCCACCAGCACGACGTTGTGCGCGTCGTCGGTGAAGGCCGTGGTGGCCAGCGTGGTGACGAGCTTGCGGTCCACCGGCGAGACCTCGAAGTCGAAGCCCGCCATGTCGCGATGCACGGGGAATCTCGCAGCCTTCATCTGGTGGCCCACCGAGCGCATCGAACGGTCGACGCCTTCGGCCTGCAGCAGATGCTCGATCAGCCAGCGCGAGGACTCGATGCCGGCGTTGCCGCCTTGCTCGACCAGATCGGACCATGCGCCGGCCATCCCGTGCAGGCGCAGCGCCTTGAGCTCGACCAGCACGTCAGGCTTCATGGTCGGCTCCCTCGGTGGCGGTGGCGTCAATGGTGTCGGCGCCGGTGTCGGCACGCAGTCTGTCGTAGCGCGCCGTGTCCGCCAGCGGCGGCGTGATGGCCTTCAGGTGCGTGGCCGCCGTCGGCGGCGCCGGCTGCGCGTTCAGCCGGCCCAATACGTTGACCACGTGCTCGACGCTGACCTTGCCCGGTGGCCCGGTCTCCAGCGCCAGTTCCACCGCCACCAGCACCGCATCCAGGCCGGCCGTCAGCACGATGGCCAGCACCTGCGCCATCACGCGGTCGCCGCCCGGGTTGCGCAGCAGCCCTCGGCGCAGCCGCTGCAGTGGCTCGGGCATGTCGGCGAACGGTGCCCCGTTCCTCAGCGCGCCGGGCTTCCTCTGCAGCAGCGGGATGTAGTGCTGCCAGTCGTACCGCGTCTCCCCGGCGTTGCTCAGCCGGTCGTGGCGCGCCATGATCCTGTCGTCGGCCACGATGACGACGCTGGCCGGGTACAGCCTTGTCGAGACCATCTGCCCGTACAGCTCGCACGGCACCGAGTAGCGGTTGCGGGCCACCGACACCAGGCAGGTGCTGGACACCCGCGCCGGCTTCTCGACGTAGCCGTCGAACGGCGCCGGCATGGGCATCAGGTGGGGCCGCTCGTGCTCGAGCATCTCGGCCACGCTGAACTGGTCGTGCTCGGGGTGGCGGACCTCCTCCCACAACGCCCGGCACCGATCTGCCAGCCAGGCGTTGAGTTCGGTGAAGCTGCCGAACTTGACCTTGGCCGCGTCGATCCAGATGCGCCGGCGGCTGTCCTGCACGTTCTTCTCGAC
>NZ_CAJGBN010000065.1 GCF_904426505.1 Rubrivivax sp. A210 | reverse complement strand
CTAGATTCCTTCATGGCCCGTCTCCTTGCAAGTTCGCAACGACCTGACCGCCTGTCGGCCAGGTGCATTGGTGTAGCTCGGCACGCCAACGGCGCGCAACCTACGTCATTGCAGGGGACGGGCCGCCAGATTTCGCGAAGCCATTCTGTCTAGGCATCACAAATACCCAGATTGGCGGCCCATGTATCAATCAGTCCTACAGTTCTGGTTCCACGAGATTGAGCCCGCGCAATGGTGGAAGGTCGATCCAGGCTTCGATAGAGTAATTTCCGAGCGGTTCAGTGCCCTCCATCAGCAAGCCGCATGCGGGGAACTCTTCGAGTGGAGATCAACTCCACGCGGACGTCTAGCTGAAGTACTTGTTCTCGATCAGTTTTCGAGAAACATCTTCCGCAATGATCCCCGCGCTTTTGCGTCAGACGCCTTAGCATTGGTACTTGCACAAGAGGCAGTTTCAGCGAAGGCCGACAATGAGCTTACGCAAGAGGAACGTACTTTCCTCTATATGCCGTATATGCACAGCGAGTCGAAACTGATTCACCTTGTAGCGGAAGAACTATTTCGAAAGTATGCCCCACGAAGCAACCATGAATTCGAACTGCGCCACAAGAAAATCATTGACCGCTTTGGTCGCTATCCTCATCGGAACACAGTGCTCGGGCGAGAATCAACGCCTGAGGAACTCACGTTTCTAACTGAGCCAGGCTCTCGATTCTGACACCACCGTGATGCCTAACCCCTCGCTCAACCGGACCAGCTACGGCAGGCCACCTTGGCCCGTGCTGAGGTACACGGTACATTATCTCAGCCCGGGCCAAGGCGTCCTGCCTCCGCTGGCCGGTTAGCTCGAACGTTAGGCCACACATGAACGACGCCTCCAAGGAACTCTACGTCCTACACCACTTGACGCTCGTCGATATGGAGCGCGTGGCCAGATCCATCCAATACTTGAGCACGGTAACTGACAAGCACATTCGAGAAGCACTATTCAGAGATGCCGTTGTCTGCTATGTGAAGGCATTTTCTAGTAACAATGGAATCAAGGGAAAGCGAGGCCTTCGAATCAGCAATGCCTTCATCCCTTCGGCATTGATTGACGCACATGATCAAATTCTTGACCTTCGAAACAAGTTATTTGCGCACGTTGACCTTGATAATCAGGCCCCAGACGTAAAAGTCGAGATACGGGACGGACGAAAGCACGTGAGTTTCTCAGTCAAAGGATATGAGCGAATCTTCGCCGAGCACTTGGTTCAGCCACTCGGTGTTTTGGCTAATAAAGCACACTCACATTGTATGGAACAACTAAATAGTCCGCTCTGAACAACCCAATTTCAGCGCGTAGACGGTGCCAGCAACGAACGCGGCGCCGGCGTGACGAGCATCAACGCCAGCATAAGTTGGCCGACGAGGGCGCAGTAAAGCACCCGCAGGTGC
>NZ_CAJGBN010000064.1 GCF_904426505.1 Rubrivivax sp. A210 | reverse complement strand
TGAGCGACCGGGCGGATAGGTAACACTCTCTCTGGACGGATGGGTGACACTTGGTTGGAATTACAGCCGCACTGGCTGTTCTCTCGTTGATCTTAATTCAAGGCCCCTGCCAGGCCGCCGGAGGCCCCCGGTTGCGCAATGTACCCATTGCACTACCCCCTGCCTTGGTTGGCGTTCTCCCAGCTCACGCGCACCGCCTGAACCGGCCCATGTGGTCTTCGATTCTCATGTGCCGCTCGTGCAGCCTTCCCAGCTTCTTTACCCCGAAGTACACGTCCCACAGCCCGTCGTCCACCGCCTCCAGGCCGAGGTGCTGGCCCACCAGCGCGCTGCTCACGTTCACCCACTGCTTGTGCCAGCGTATGCCTCCGTTGGCGCTGACGTAGCGCACCTCGAACCGGTCGGGGTAGGTCATCTCCGGCAGCTTGCTGGGCATCGACCTGGGCGATGGCCGGTGCATCCACCCCGGCGTGCTCATGTCCAACGACTCGTGCGGCCTGACTTCGTTGTACTCCCGCCGCCAAGCGTTGAACTTCCTCTGCTGCGCCCTGCCGTTGGCTCCCGGTGGCTTCGTCGCCTCGGCCTTCAGCGTCCTGTGCATGCGCTCGTGCCGGCCGTTCTGCTGCGGCTTGCCCGGCTCGCTGAGCTCGGGCAGTATCCCCAGCCTCAGCCACCACACCGACAGTTGGCTGAGCCTGCCCAGTGTGGCCGCAGCGAAGGGAGAACCGTTGTCGGTCTTGATGCGCCGAGGTAGTCCGTGCTCCTTGAACACCCTCGTGAAGACCTCCTTGGTCGGCTCCAACAGCGTCCCGTCCAGGCATTGGCACCCCAGCAGGTAGCGGCTGTAGTTGTCGGTCACCGTCAGCGGGTAGGTGTACTGCCCGTTGCCCAGCCGAAACTGTCCCTTGAAGTCCGCGCTCCAGCTGTCGTTGGGTGCGCTGGTCACGCTGCTTGGCCGCCCCGGATGTCCTATCGCTCGCCGCCTGGGCTTGGCCGTGATCAGGCCGTTCCTCTTGAGCATGTCGCATACGGTGGATTCGTGGGGCAGCATCAGCGCGGGCTGCTGCAGGCCCACCAGGTGCAGCAGCTTGCGCGCTCCCCATGTGGGGTGCAGCGCCCTCATCTGCATCAGCGCCTGCTCCACTTCCAGCGGCGTCTTGTTCGCCACTACCCTGGCCGCGTGGCTTCGGTCCAGCACCCAGTCCGGGCCTTCGTGCTGGTAGCGCTCGATCCACTTGTAGCCACTCTTGCGGCTGATCCCGTACAGTGCGCACAGGTCGCTCACGGTGTGCGTGCGCTTGAGCCAGTCGGTAATGAATTGAATTCGCAGTTCCATGATGTTGGTGTCCTTCCAGGGCATTGGTACCCTCCTTGTGGAGGTCCATCGTCCCTGTCTCGTCACCTGCACGCTGCGAGAAAAGTGTCACCCATCCGCCCCGGTCGTACC
>NZ_CAJGBN010000063.1 GCF_904426505.1 Rubrivivax sp. A210 | reverse complement strand
GCAAAGCAACCGTAGCGAATGCGCCCTAACCCCTCGCTCAACCGGACCAGCTACGGCAGGCCACCTTGGCCCGAACTGAGGTACACGGTACATTCTCTCAGTTCGGGCCAAGGCGTCCTGCCTCCGCAGGCCGGTTAGCTCGAACGTTAGGCAGCGCAGGGCAAGCCTTGTGGTGTTCCAGCAGAGTCGGCGCCTGGCGGCGTGAACCGAACAGCCACGAGTCGGCAGAGCCGCAGCACCATCGGCCGGCTACAGCGGTGGCGCCGGAATCTCCGTAGCCAGAGGCACGCATGGTTCCCTGCTCCGACGAGACCAAGACAAAGACATGAAGCAGTAGCGCTATGTCTGGGCAGGACACTGCGAAGGAAGCCATGAATTTCAATCTGTTCGTGGGGCCGCCGCGGCCAGCGTTTGCGCGTCCCGGCCTGCTCCTCTGGCGCGGCGGCTCGAAGACGTGGCACGCCGCGCTCGCAAGCGCGGAGCGGGAAGCCTTCTTTGTTCGCGAGCAAGAAGATAGCCAGAATTCAAAGCTCTCCACCCAATGCGCAGCTCTGCCTAACCCCTCGCTCAAGTGGAGCGCCAACGGCTTGCCACCAGGCCCGGGCTGCGGTGCGCTACATTCTCCGCAGCCCGGGCCTGGCGGCAAGCCGTCGTCACCCACTTAGCTCGAACGTTAGGCCTCGTATTCAGCGCCGCGGCAACGTCGCGACTCGAAACTCAAAGACATGACGCATCTGACCTTACCGACGCAGCGAATTAGTGACTGGCCGTCGTTTCATGACGAGTGCGCCAAGCTTTTCGGCTTTCCAGAGTTCTACGGTCGGAATATGGATGCATGGATTGATTGCCTTACGTACCTGCAGGATGATGATGGCATGTCCACCATAAAACTGACCGAGAATGAAGATCTATTCATTCATGTTCCGCAGTTCACCAACTTCTTCAGTGCTGCAACAGAGGTGTGCACTGGACTTCTCGAATGTACAGCCTTCGTCAATCAGCGATATATTGAGGCCGGAGAAAAGGCACGAATCGTCCTTGTACTCGAATAGTTCACCCGCTAATGCCTTCCACCGAATTTGGTCTTTGGTCATGAACGAGAGTCCGCCAGCTAGTGGCAGAACGAGGCCTAACCCCTCGCTCAAGCGGAGCGCCAACGGCAGGCCACCAGGCCCGGGCTGGTGGTACGCGGTACATTTTCACCAGCCCGGGCCTGGCGTCCTGCCGTCGTCGCCCGCTTAGCTCGAACGTTAGGCCTCACAAAACCATGAGTACGCCGCCCACCTACGATCCCAGTATCCAGCCGAACGCAGAAGCGTGACTAGAACTCGACGAACAGGAACGCATCTCGTTGGCCGAGAGATTCCATCGACGCGCAAGGATCGAACTACCGAACGTGAAGGCACATGCCACCTTTCACGCAATCGTCGAGAATCAGATAGCCCTCG
>NZ_CAJGBN010000062.1 GCF_904426505.1 Rubrivivax sp. A210 | reverse complement strand
GTCCGCCCTGAACAACCCCAGAACCCGCATGAAGCCTAGCGATTGGGGCTGTTGCCGATGGTTTTGATTGCAGGATTGAGGCCCAATCGATATCAGTTCCTTGCAAACTGCATCGAGGTTGCCGATGGGTCCGAAGCCTGCGAAGTCGACCGACGACCATGACCTGTTCCGCACCGAGCTGGTCAATCTGATCGACCAGCGCCACGAGCTCGTGCGTCTTGCCGAACTGATCGACTGGCAGGCCTTCGCCAACGAGTGGAGCCCGCAGTTTGTCTCCACCACTGGCCGGCCGGCATTGCCCACGCGGCTGATGGCATCGCTGCTGTACCTGAAGCACGTCTACGCGCTGAGCGACGAAGACACCGTCGCGCGCTGGAGCGAGAACCCGTACTGGCAGCACTTCAGTGGCGAGCTCTACTTCCAGCACGAACTGCCCTGTGATCCGTCCAGCCTGGTGCGCTGGCGCCAGCGCATCGGCGAGGCCGGCTGCGAGTGGCTGCTGGCGCAGAGCATCGAGGCAGCCCGGCGCGGGCGCGTGATCAAGCGCGACAGCGTGGACACGGTGGTACTGGACACGACGGTTCAGCCCAAGGCTATCGCGCACCCCACCGACAGCCGCCTGTTGAACAAGGCGCGCGAGCAACTGGTGAACGCGGCGCAGGACGCCGGCGTCACGCAGCGCCAGAGTTACGCCCGCGTAGGCAAGGCCGCCGAGCACCAGGCCGGCCGCTACGCCCACGCCAAGCAGTACCGTCGCATGCAGCGCGAGATCAGGAAGTTGCGCACTTGGCTGGGCCGCGTCATCCGCGACGTGCAGCGCAGGGGCGGCGAGATCACGGGCGCGCTGAAGACCAAGATCGAGATCGCGCAACGCCTGTACGAGCAACGCCGCGACTCCAAGAACAAGCTGTACGCGCTGCACGCGCCGGAGGTGGAGTGCATTGCCAAGGGCAAGGCAAGGACGCCGTACGAGTTCGGCGTGAAGACGTCGGTGGCGGTGACGGCCAAGGAAGGCCTGGTGGTGGGCATGCGCTCTATGCCGGGCAACCCCTACGACGGGCACACCGTGGACAGCCAGATCGAGCAGATCGGCATCCTGACGGGCACGACGCCGAAGATGGCGCTGGTGGACCGCGGCTACCGCGGCGTTCAGGCCAGCGCAGGCACGCGGCTGCTGGTCAGCCATACCAGGCGCCTGCCCAAGCGCCTGAAGAAGCTGCTCCAACGGCGCCAAGTGGTCGAACCGATGATCGGCCACATGAAGACAGACGGGTTGCTGGACCGGAACTGGCTGAAGGGCGCCCTGGGTGACGCGATGCACGCGGTGCTGTGCGGCGCAGGACACAACCTGAGGATGATCCTGGCGCACCTGCGGGTGCTTTACTGCGCCCTCGTCGGCCAACTTATGCTGGCGTTGATGCTCGTCACGCCGGCGCCGCGTTCGTTGCTGGCACCGTCTACGCGCTGAAATTGGGTTGTTCAGAGCGGACTA
>NZ_CAJGBN010000061.1 GCF_904426505.1 Rubrivivax sp. A210 | reverse complement strand
CTCGCGGAATTTGGTCGCCTTCTGAGCCGCAGTGATGCTGATGAGGGGATGCATTTAGTGCGGCTGGTGGATGTCGTGAAAGCTGCCGAGGTGAGTGTATTTGCGTGGCCTAACGTTCGAGCTAAGCGGGCGCCAACGGCAGGACGCCAGGCCCGGGCTGGTGAAAATGTACCGCGTACCACCAGACCGGGCCTGGTGGCCTGCCGTTGGCGCTCCGCTTGAGCGAGGGGTTAGGCCTCACCGTGGTTTGCAATGACTGAGGGTTGAGCATTGGTTGCTTGAGACCGGCTGCTGGCCTACGCGTGCTTGATGTTCACGTAGTTCACGGGGCTGGCGTTGCCTTTGGCGAAGTAGTGCGCGATGTTCTTGCCGACATACTTGTCTCGGATCGCTGCTGGCGCGACCTTTCCTGAGAACTCCCAGCGGTTTGGAACTGCGACTTGCGTGAGCGGCCGCGTTGTGTACGGCGTTGTTCCGGCCCCATGCCAAGTTGCTACCGTGTATACCTCCTGAACAACCCCGCCCGCGATACTGAGTGCGTACTCAGCACTGTCCTTGTCGGGGCCCAGCTTCCATACACCTCGCGTAGCCTCGTAGAGCTGCTGGGGCGTCATTCCTGGGCGATGCAACTTGGCGATGCGAATGAGCAACGCAGGTTCGGTGACTGTGAGCATGCTGTGCTTGTGGCTGTGAGGCCTAACGTTCGAGCTAAGCGGGCGCCGACGGTAGGACGCCAGGGCCCGGGCTGTGAAAATGCACCTTGTGCCACAGGCCGGGCCCTGGTGGCCTGCCGTTGGTGCTCCGCTTGAGCGAGGGGTTAGGCTTCACCTGGTGGCGTGACGATTCAGTGCCTCGGCGGTACTGCTACCAGCGTTACTTCGTATGCTTCTCCGTTTGCCCGACGAAGCTTTAAGGTTACTTGTTCCCCTGGCTTCTTGTTCATTCTGTCTGCCATCGTGGATGCCTTGGCTCCTGCAACCTTGCCGCCTTCAACTTCAAGAATTAAATCTCCCGCAACAATGCCTGCGAGGGCAGCGGGCATACCAGATTGAACGCTTTGGATAAGTACACTCTTGAGCGTAGGATTGAATACTCCATCTGAATCAACTTTCACCGTGAGTCCAAATATACCTCTGGATTCCTCTGCGACGGCTACCATTGTGGGAGCAAATGCCATCAGAGCTAGAGCTATGCGGCGAGTTGGGTAGGAGGGCATTTTGTGAAGCCTAACGTGTTTTATGCGACAGCGTTACAAAGCTGACATGACTGGATTGAACGCAATCGCCTTGATTTTGGCAAGTAGTCGGACGCAGAAAAGTCATCAATGAGGCCCTCACGCTTGGGGGAACGCTTAAGGGAAAGTCCGGGGAGGCTGCAAAGTTTGGGATTGCCACGGAGGCTGTTTTGGCGGGTGGTGCGCCAACACTGGTTCCTGTGAGGCCTAACGTTCGAGCTAAGCGGGCGACGACGGCAGGACGCCAGGCCCGGGCTGGCGAAAATGTACCGCGTACCGCCAGACCGGGCCTGGTGGCCTGCCGTTGGCGCTCCGCTTGAGCGAGGGGTTA
>NZ_CAJGBN010000060.1 GCF_904426505.1 Rubrivivax sp. A210 | reverse complement strand
GCTTCTTTCCGGTCTTCCTTGCTGAGTTCGATGGTCATGCGAGCACTCTGGAAATGACGAAGATGGATTCTGTATAGTTGACAGCGATGAGCGGGTTTTGCGCAGCCTAACGTTCGAGCTAAGCGGGAGCCGACGGTGGGACGCCAGGCCCGCGAGGTGCAGAATATACCAAGGCACCTCGCGGGCCTGGTGGCCTGCCGTTGGCGCTCCGCTTGAGCGAGGGGTTAGGCCTCGCTATGCGCGACGAATACCTGGCTCGAGGGCAAAGAACTGCGGATTCAGAGAAGACAATGGCCCGCGTAGCTTGTCAATTTCAGAAGCAGGAGCGTGAACTTCAAGGCGAATGATCTTCGCAACTTTCAGCGCTTCGCCCAGCAACTCTCCAACATTCTGAAGATGCGCCAAGACGGCTTCTGCACTTTCATAACCTTCCCGGCAGTGCGCAGTGCTGCCATTGAATGAAAAGGCGTAGTGCATGCAACCTGCTTCATTCCGGGTGCGTTCTACGAACTGTGGGCCGAGCGCTTTGAATGCCTCAAGTTGCCCTTCATT
Organism: Rubrivivax sp. A210; assembly: GCF_904426505.1. Lineage (GTDB taxonomy): Bacteria > Pseudomonadota > Gammaproteobacteria > Burkholderiales > Burkholderiaceae_C > Rubrivivax. The sequence continues at coordinate 1,066 of NZ_CAJGBN010000060.1, read as the reverse complement.
GACTTCGAAGTAGGGCACGAGGGTACAGCAAGTATCTGACTTGAACATGCTTTTGTCTCCGTTGTGTTTTCGGGGCTTACTTGCCCGGCACCATTCTGCCAGTTCCTTGGAGCCTCGATGGCACAAGATGCTCGGAATGCCTGGATAGGTTGATTGCGAGGCCTAACGTTCGAGCTAAGCGGGCGACGACGGCAGGGCGCCAGGCCCGGGCTGGTGAAAATGTACCGCGTACCACCAGCCCGGGCCTGGTGGCCTGCCGTTGGCGCTCCGCTTGAGCGAGGGGTTAGGCATCACACTTCGGCTGGGTCGGAGTGGTCGTAGACCTTCGCTTCGCAGTTGGGGCAGTAGTAGCTTGTTCCGCCATAGTCCTGGTGTCGACGCTGTAGCACCGACTTGAAGTGCTTCTGCCAACAATTAGCGCAGTACCAGACTGGAGTTCGGGGATCTGTTGCTATGGCCTTTGGCGTCACGACATGAACGCCTTTGGCCACTGAAATGAGTTGATGCCTGTCGTCTTCGGCCTTCCAGTCCTCGGCTGCACTCAGCAGCAGCTCAAGTTCTCGGTTTCGGGTGGACATTGCCTGAATTTGAACTTGCATTTCAAGGAGGCCGCTCTGGAGCGCGATGATCGAATTTTGCAGTTCAATTGCCCTCTCCGTCACAGCGGTATCTATCTTGCGGCCGATGATGAATGATGCGAAGTCCTTGGCAGAACTGACGGCGGCAAGGGTAGTGGCGATGTCCATGTGTGGGGCACTGTTGCAAGTGGTTTGTGATGCCTAGACAGAATGGCTTCGCGAAATCTGGCGGCCCGTCCCCTGCAATGACGTAGGTTGCGCGCCGTTGGCGTGCCGAGCTACACCAATGCACCTGGCCGACAGGCGGTCAGGTCGTTGCGATGTTGGCGCCGACCGAAAACTGAGCCAATTTTGAGGGTAGTGCCGACCCAAAACTGAGCCAGGTGAACAACCTACCGTGCTGCATTTTTGTGCAGCAGGGGAGAGGAGTGATCACCATGGACATGATTGGCAGGATCCGGCGTTTGCATAGCCGGAAGAACAAGTCG
>NZ_CAJGBN010000059.1 GCF_904426505.1 Rubrivivax sp. A210 | reverse complement strand
AACGTTGATATGGCTTCTTTCTGTCAAGAGGCAAAAGTCAGCCCTCTGCAATTGCAGATCTCATGATTCCCGTTGCCGGACGGGGAACGCGACGGAGCCTGAGGTTGCCACCCGTAATGGATGTGCGACGGTTGTTCATGCTGATATGCGAGGGTTGGTTACCTCAAGACAGATTTACGTCGCGGGGCTGCCTTCGCTCTAGGGTCTGAGATTGCCCGACATGCGTTGCCACACGCCTGGCCCACCAATAACGTTGTCGAGGGTTCCCCAGTGGCCGCGGCTGCGCCGCGTTCCCCCTCCGGCATCTGAGTCAGTCTCTGGGTCTGCGCGCCTCCTGTCTTTTCCCCTTGTTCAGCGGTATTCGTATTCGGTCTTCTCAGTCCGCGCCGGCTTGCTCGACCTTGATGCTCTGCCAACCCGAACTCTGGACCTCGCGCCCTATCGCCCAGACGAACCCCGTGAGCTCACGCGCCACAGCGACTACGGCCTTGTTCTTCAGCACCCGGCGCGCCACCAGGCGCTTGAACTTGGCGTTCAGCCGCAGCTGTGCCTTCCAGGCGATGTCGGTGACGGCCTTGGGCAGTTGGTCATGCCGCGCAGCGATGATCGGGCTCACGCGGGGGCTGTGCTGGTAGTGCCACGCCACCTCCACCAGCATGCGCCGCGCCGCACTGTTGCCGGCTTTGGTGATGCTGCCCTGGCGCCGCTTCGGTCCCGAGGAATGTTCGCCCGGCACCAGGCCGACGTAGGCCATCAATTGCCTCGGGTTGTCGAAGCGCAGGAAGTCCTGCAGTTCCGCCACCAGCGTCATCGCCGCGACCAGTTGCACCCCGCGCATGGCCTGCAGCGCCTGCACCACCGGCGCCAGGCCCCACTCGGGCAGCGTGTCGCGCATCGCCTGCTCGAGCCTGCCGATGCGGGTCGTGGCCTCGGTCACGGCGTGCAGGTACTCCTGCAAGGCGATCTGCTGCGCCGCGTGCTCCATCTTCAGCGTGGACAGCCAGCGCAGGTGCGCCGCCGTCCACGCGCTCTTGCCCGCGTAGGCGATGCCGCTTCGCAGCAGCAGCGCCTTCAAGCGGTGGCGCGCGTTGCGGCATTCGCGCACAGCGTCCTCGCGGCTGCGTGCCAGATCGCGCACTGCTTCGTCGGCCGCGTCGGGCACACGCACCGCGGTGAGGTCCCCCGACCTGGACAGCCGCGCCAACATCATCGCGTCGCGCCGATCCGTCTTCACGCGGTCCCCCGAGCGCTTCGGAATCGACGACGGTGCGACGACTTCGCAGTCGATGCCCTGCGTGCTCAAGTGCCTCCAGATCACGAACCCGCACGGGCCTGCCTCGTAGACCACATGCAAGCGGTGCCCCCTGCTGATCAGCCGGCGCAGCGCCTTGTCCAGCCCAACCAAGTCACCGCCGATGCTGCACACATGTCGCACCTCACCTTCCCTCCCGGCGTCCGCTGTGGCAATGTCGATGCTGTCCTTGTGAACATCCAATCCCACGTACAGAGTGCTAGATTCCTTCATGGCCCGTCTCCTTGCAAGTTCGCAACGACCTGACCGCCTGTCGGCCAGGTGCATTGGTGTAGCTCGGCACGCCAACGGCGCGCAACCTACGTCATTGCAGGGGACGGGCCGCC
>NZ_CAJGBN010000058.1 GCF_904426505.1 Rubrivivax sp. A210 | reverse complement strand
GAATTCGCAGTTCCATGATGTTGGTGTCCTTCCAGGGCATTGGTACCCTCCTTGTGGAGGTCCATCGTCCCTGTCTCGTCACCTGCACGCTGCGAGAAAAGTGTCACCCATCCGCCCCGGTCGTACCAGGCGCGGCCTAACCCCTCGCTCAAGCGGAGCGCCAACGGCAGGCCACCAGGCCCGGGCCGGTGGTACGCGGTACATTTTCACCGGCCCGGGCCTGGCGTCCTACCGTCGGCGCCCGCTTAGCTCGAACGTTAGGCCGCATGAGACACGATCTTCTTGTATTCACAGTGCTTGCGTTCATCGGTACCTCGGCAGTAGCCCAAGATAGCCCGTCGGCTGCCGCGCTGCGTCTGGCGAATCTGATCAACAGCTACCGGGCCGGATTGGATCTTGAAGCCATACCCATCTCAAAGTCCTTGACTCAAGTCGCAGAGGCACACGCCAGTGACCTCGAAGGGACGACACGAGCAGCTCAATGCAACATGCATAGCTGGTCTGCAGCGGGTAAGTGGACTTCATGTTGCTACACTGCAGATCACGCGCAAGCGAAGTGCATGTGGACCAAACCACGCGAGATTTCTGATGGCGCGTACCAAGGATTCGGATACGAAATTTCCTATGGCAGTAGCGGCCAAGTGACGCCAGACGATGCACTTCGGGCCTGGAAGCGCAGTCAGGGTCACCATGAAGTCATCGTCAACAAGGGAATTTGGTTCAACGCACGCTGGCACGCCATGGGCGTTGCCGTCACGGGAGGCTACGCGCTCGTGTGGTTCGGCAAGGAAGCCGATCCAGCCAAATAGAGGCAAACAGTTTCAGCGTTGCAAGGACATGCGGCCTAGCCCCTCGCTCAAGCGGAGCGCCAACGGCAGGCCACCAGGCCCGGGCTGGTGGTACGCGGTACATTTTCACCAGCCCGGGCCTGGCGTCCTGCCGTCGTCGCCCGCTTAGCTCGAACGTTAGGCCACGCAAATACACTCACCTCGGCAGCTTTCACGACCTCCACCAGCCGCACTAAATGCATCCCCTCATCAGCATCACTGCTGCTCAGAAGGCGACCAAATTCCGCGAGCAAAAGCCTCGTCTCCAAGCTTCACGAGTATTTACGCTGAAGCCCACATCACAAGTGAAAATCAGCCCCGACGTCCATAACTACGCCGAAAATCTAAGCGGCCAGTTCGCTGGCGTCGCCGTCTACGCCTCGCCAGCGCAGCACCGAGGAAGGACACCCAGCCTGGCCAGCAGTCGCAACTCAGAAACGTTGGCGTCCTCGTGTTGGGCGCCTGAACCACGCAGAGGCTGGTCGCCGTGGCAGTGCCACCAAGTCAGCTCAGGACAAGGCGTGCATCAGTGGCCGTCAAAAGCGTGGCCTAACACGTCGCTCAAGCTGAGCACCAACGGCAAAACACCAGGCCCCGGCCACAGGTACGCTGTACATTTTCTGTGGCCGGGGCCTGGCGTTTCACCGTCGGTGCCAGCTTAGCTCCAACGTTAGGCCACGCAATCGAGAAGTGTCCTCAGCCCACAGCCGATTTAAGTCGTCCGCCCTGAACAACCCCAGAACCCGCATGAAGCCTAGCGATTGGGGCTGTTGCCGATGGTTTTGATTGCAGGATTGAGGCCCAATCGATATCAGTTCCTTGCAAACTGCATCGAGGTTGCCGATG
>NZ_CAJGBN010000057.1 GCF_904426505.1 Rubrivivax sp. A210 | reverse complement strand
AGCACCGTGTCGGCTTGATCGTGCGCGTCAACCAACGCACCGCCACGCTCGACTGCGATGGCCAGCAGTGGCGAGTCGGCTTCGAACTGCTTCGACACCTCGTCGACGTCTGATCCGGGCAGGCGCCTTCAACGGGTACTCGTCGGACTATTACCATCAAACAGCATCACGAGGGGAAGGATCGAAAGCTCCTTCCCATTGCGTTTATCGGCAGCTTCCACACGCTGGGCATCATCAAGATGCTGCCCCAGGACATGGGGTACGTGGTCCTCGAGCCTCGCGTGGATGCTGCGCACTCCCGTGAGGAGCATGCGAAGTTCGAGGATGCCCTGCACGACTACCGCACCGCACTCACTCGTGCAAAGCGTTCGCTCCTCAAAATGCGCGTCCTGCCGCCGGAGGCGGCCCTGCCCGACATCAAGGCAATTGTGGATGGCGTGGCGAAGCGGGCCGTTGAGTCACGCGATGTGCTGGGGAACGACCTTGGCCGCGACGTGACAGGGGCCGTTCGGCAGGCCATTGATCGCAACGGCTTCTTCACGCAGTCGGACATGGTTGTCGCGGGTGGGTCCGGCGGTGGCGCCAGCGGCCCACCCAAGCCGCCGCAAGGATTCGAAGGCGCCTTTGCGTCGTTTGAGCGCGGCGGGGGCGGATCTGGCAACAGCGGCGGAGGATCTGGTGGGACCTTCAGGCTCTTCCCCGGACACGGGGGAGACTGGGACTCAACTGCACGAGACCGCTGGCGCGAGGGGCCGCGGCTCGACTTCTTGCGTCAGGCAATCCTGCCGGTTCCGCTCGAGGAGTCGGGTCGCAAGGGGCTCGTCGCGCGAAAGGTGACCTTCTTCCAGGATCCGAACTCCAAGGTGGTGTTCGTCAGCGTCTTCGACAGGGACCAGAACGCCTACTACTTCTACCAATCGGACGGCAGTCTGGACGGATTGGCGTTCCTGGCGCTGCCGCCAGCAAGAAGCGAGACTGAGATCCACTTTAGACAGGCAGAGTTGCTGCTGCGCATCTGGGAAGGAAACCATCGTGGTTGAGATCGTGACCGTCAGTTATCGGAGCGAAAGTGCTCGCGAGGATGCTGAGCACCTTCGAGGTGACCTGGTGGCCAGCGGTACGCTCGACGCCGCAAGTCCGGTCGCGGAGAGGCCGGACATTCCCGGCAAGCTGGGCCTGGGGGAGATCGTTTTGACCATCGTGGTGGCCCAGGCCGCCAAGGTAGCCCTCGGAATGGTCTTCGACGAGCTGGAAAAGGCGCTCCTCAAATTCATGCAGGAGAGTCGGACCAAGGCGTCGCTTCGCGTCGAGGTGAAGGCGGGCGACGAGGCAGGGCAATCGCAGGTTGTCGTCGTCCGCCGTGACATTGTGGTCGACAAGGCCGTCTCGCTGGCCATGAAGACGGCGCGCGAGATCGCAAAGGGCCTCATCAAGTAGGCAAGGACCGGCGCCCTCGAGCTGCGCGGCTGCCTTGGCGCGCCGTCCTTCCTCTTTCCAGGGTCCCGACTCGACAAGGTGCCTCATGCGACGCCGGCCGCCGTCGTTTGTCAGCAGCATGGCGGGCTCGAATGCGAGTGCAAAGGACTCGCGGTTGCGCCGCGAAGTGAAGCGCCGGCACAAGGCACCGACTGCACATCGCTTCGATCAGGATGCGCTCGGCGCCACCCGCGGGTTCGACCGACTGCTTCGAAGCGACGAGATCGCGACCGTGTATGTCTCTTCAGGGTCGAGGCCGTGTGGAAACGCGCGCACTTGAAGCTACGGCGTGCTGCCTGGACGTGACTGACGCGGGCGTCGTCAAAGGCTGACGAAGCACCGCGCGCGCACGAAGCAAGAACGGCTCTCGCCCTACGCCCTCATCGCCTTGATCGTAATAGTCCGACGAGTACCCGTTGACGGCGCCTGCCCGGATCAGACGTCGACGAGGTGTCGAAGCAGTTCGAAGCCGACTCGCCACTGCTGGCCATCGCAGTCGAGCGTGGCGGTGCGTTGGTTGACGCGCACGATCAAGCCGACACGGTGCT
>NZ_CAJGBN010000056.1 GCF_904426505.1 Rubrivivax sp. A210 | reverse complement strand
CGCGCCGCTTCGATGGCCGCGTTCAGCGCCAGCAGATTGGTCTGCGCGGCGATGTCGTCGATGATGCTGATCTTCTTGGCGATCTGCTTCATCGCCGCCACGGTGGCATTCACCGATTCGCCGCCCTCGGCCGCGTCGCTGGCCGCCTTGCTAGCCATGCTCTCGGTGACCTTGGCGTTCTCGGTGTTCTGCGCGATGGAACTGGTCATCTGCTCGATCGAGGCGCTGGTCTCTTCCACGCCCGCGGCCTGCTCACTGGCCGCCTGCGACAGCGACTGCGCCGTGGCGCTCACTTCCTCTGACGCACTGGCCAGGGCCTGGGCGCCGCTGTTCACGTCGGTCACCACCTGGCTGAGCTTGGTGATCATGTTGCCCATGGCCTGCAGCATCTGGCCGGTCTCGTCCTTGGCGGTGGCGTTGATGCGCACCGTGAGGTCACCATCGGCCAGGCGGCTGACCGCAGCCAGGGCCTCGTTCACCGGCCGCGTGATGCTGCGCGTCAGCACCCAGGCCAGCAGCGAGCCGAAGGCGATGGCCACCACCGCGATGCCAATCATCAGGCGCGAGGCCGAGTCATAGGCCGCCTTGGCGGATGCCGCGTCGTCCTTGGTGTTGGCGTCCTGCAGCGCAATGTTCTCGTCGATGGCATCCTGCCAGCGTTGGGCCGCCGGCGCGGCCTGCGCCATCAGCAGCTTGACGGCCTCGTCGTTCTTGTTGGCGAAGGCCAGGTCGAGCACCTTGTCGGTGAGCCCTCGCGCCTCGGCACCGGCGGCCTTGATCTTGGCGCGCACCGCCTTGCCCTTTTCACTGGCCGAGGTCTTGTCCAGCGCCTCCCACGCCTCGTTGTACCTGGCCCGCGTGGCGTCGAGCTTGTTCTTCTCGTTGGCCATCGCGCCCGGCTCGTCGAGCAGGATGATGGTGCGCGTGATGCGGGTGACGATATGCACCGCCTCGGCCATCTCGGAGTTGAGCTTGGTCTTGTAGACGTTGTCGGTGACGATCTCGTCCAGGCGGTCCTGGACGGTCGACATGCCGTTGATGCCGGTGACGGCCAGCACGGCCATCAACACCAGCACGATGGTGAAACCCAGCGTCAGGCGGACGCCAATCTTCAGGTTGGACAACATGGCTCTAGAGCTCCGCGGCCCCGGCTCCGGGGCCATGATGGTGGACGATTCCCTTGCGCGTTCGGCGTGATGCCGACACTCAGGCCGGGGCCAGCTCGGCCAGGGCCGCAGCGTGGCCCATGGCGCCGATCTCATCGGCCGACAGCACCCGCTGCACGTCGAGGACGATCACGAATTTCCCGTTCACCTTGGCAATGCCCTCGATGAAGTCGCTGCGTATCTTGGCGCCGAAGCTCGGCGCCGGTTCGATTTCGGCCGACGGGATCTCGAGCACGGCCTGCACCGCGTCGACCACGATGCCCATGTTCTGGCGCTCGGCGCCGTCGGCGGTCTCGACTTCGGTGATGACGATGCAGGTGCTCTTGCCCACCGGCGTCGAGGCGCGGCCGAAGCGGGCCGAGAGGTCCATCACCGGCACCACCGCGCCGCGCAGATTGATGACGCCGCGTATGCAGGCCGGCATCATCGGCACCTCGGTGAGGCCGGCGTACCAGATGATCTCCTTGATGCACAGGATGTCCAGCGAGAACATCTCGGTGCCCAGCGTGAAGGTCAGGTACTGCTTCTCTTCATCGGCGCCCGCCGCCTGCGCGGCATGGGCCGCTGCCAGGGCAGTGCCCGGCGCCTTGACCATTTGGTTCATGGCAGTTCCTTTCTAGAACTTGGTGAACTGGGACTCGTCGATGGTGGCTGCCGTGGCCAACGCCACGCCCGCAGGCTTGACAGACGGCCGGACTGCACCGGGCTTGCCCTGCACCGCCTTGCGCACCGTGAAGCCGGGCGTCTTGCCCTGCACCGTGCCATCGAGCCTGAAGAAGGACATGGTTTGCTGCAACTGCTCGGCCTGACCGCTCATCTCTTCGGAGGTGGCTGCCAGTTCCTCGGAACTGGAGGCGTTCTGCTGTGTCGTCTGGTTGAGCTGGCTCACCGCCGAGTTGATCTGGCCCACGCCCGAGGATTGCTCGCTGGATGCGGCGGATATCTCCTGCACCAGGTCGGAGGTCTTGCGGATGGCCGGCACCATCTGCTCGAGCAGCTTGCCCGCCTTCTCGGCCAGTTCGACGCTGCTGCCGGCGACTTCGCCGATCTCCTGCGCCGCGACCTGGCTGCGTTCGGCCAGCTTGCGCACTTCGGCGGCCACCACCGCGAAGCCCTTGCCGTGCTCGCCGGCACGCGCCGCTTCGATGGCCGCGTTCAGCGCCAGCAGATTGGTCTGCGCGGCGATGTCGTCGATGATGCTGATCTTCTTGGCGATCTGCTTCATCGCCGCCACGGTGGCATTCACCGATTCGCCGCCCTCGGCCGCGTCGCTGGCCGCCTTGCTAGCCATGCTCTCGGTGACCTTGGCGTTCTCGGTGTTCTGCGCGATGGAACTGGTCATCTGCTCGATCGAGGCGCTGGTCTCTTCCACGCCCGCGGCCTGCTCGCTGGCCGCCTGCGACAGCGACTGCGCCGTGGCGCTCACTTCCTCTGACGCACTGGCCAGGGCCTGGGCGCCGGCGTTGACGTCGGTCACCACCTGGGCCAGCTTCTTCAGCGTGTTGTTGACCGCGCCCTTCAACTCGTCCCAGGTGCCGTCGTAGTTCTTCCTCATGGCAACGGTGAGGTCACCGTCCTGCATGGCGCTGAGCACTTCGCGCAGTTCCTGCACCGGCGTGTTGACGGCCACCATCACGCTGTTCAGGCCTTCCAGCACCTTGCGGTAGTCGCCCTGCTGCTTGCTGGGGTCGACGCGCACGTCCAGGCGCCCCTCCACCGTGGCCTTGGACAAGGTGTTGGCGTCGGCCACCAGAGCGTTGATGGCCTTGATCACGTTGACCAGACTCTTGGCCATCACGTCGGCCTCGCAGCGCACCTTGACGACCGCGGTCAGATCGCCGATCGAGATCGCCTGCGCCGCAGCAGCCTGCTGGTTGGTGGCCTCTATGCAGGCATTGAGGTTGTTCTTCAGCGTGTTGAAGTCACCGTTGTAGGTGTCGGTGATGACGGGCGGGATGGCGCCCTTGGCGATCTCGTCCACGTACCTGGCGGCCACGTTCAGGGGGCCGATGACGGCGTCGAGCGTGTCGTTGACGCCCTGCACGACCTTGCGGAAATCGCCCTGGTGCTTGCTGGCATCGGCGCGCGTGGCCAGCTTGCCCTCGACCGCGGCCTTGGACAGCACGTTGGCGTCGGCGACCAGCGCGTTGACGGCGTCGATGCAGGTGTTGAGGTTGCCCTTGATGGTGTTGAAGTCGCCGTTGTAGGTATCGGTGATCTTGGCCGGAATGTCGCCGCGCGAGATGTCGGAGACGTACTTGGCGGCCACGTTCAGCGGTCCGATCACGGCGTCCAGCGTGCTGTTCACGCCTTCGACGATCTTGCGGTAGTCGCCCTGGTGCTTGGCGGCGTCGGCACGGGTAGAGAGCTTGCCCTCGACTGCCGCCTTGGACAGCATGGCGGCGTCGTTGATCATGGCCTGCACCGCGCCCTGCATGGTGCGCATCGATGCCGCCAGCGCGCCGACCTCGTCCTTGTTGTTGATCTCGATCTTGAACTCGAAGTCACCCGCGGCCATCTTGTCGGCGCAGTTCACCAGGGTGCGCGTGGGCGCGGTGATGCTGCGCGTGATGTACCAGCCCAGCAGGGCGGTCAGCACGGCCGCCACGGTGGCCAGGATGATCAGCACGCGTTCGGACGACTCGGCCAATGCATCGGCCTCCTTGCCGGCCTTGGCCACCAGTTCGGTCTGGAATTCGATCAGCCCGCCCACGGCCTTCATGTAGTCGCCCTGGGTCTTGCGCAGTTCGCCGGACAGCATGGCCGCGGCATCGTCTCGCTTGCCGGCCTTGAGCAGCGCGATGAACTGCTCCTGGTCGGCCACGTAGGCCCCGCGCGCTTCGGTGACCTTCTTCAGAAGCGCCTTGCCGGCATCACTGAGGATGGTCTTCTCGAGCTTGTCGATGCTCTCGCTGATGACCTTGCGCTGATCGGCGATGGCATCCAGTTCCTTGGCGGACTCGGCGTCCTTGAAGATGTAGGCATTGCGCAGCCGGCGTGCGATGGTGTTGACGGCGTCGATGATGTCGTTGGCCTGCACGGTCTTGGGGAACTTGTCCTGCACCAGGCCGTCGACCTCGGCGTTGAGGGTCGCGATGCGGGTCACCCCGATCACCGAGACCACGATCAGCAATACCAGCACGGAAGCAAAGCCTATTGCCAGCCTTGTTCCGATCTTCATGTTGGCGAACATTTCGGTTTTCTCCTTGGTCGCTGTGAGTCGGCTCTACTGCGCCGGCGGGAATGGATGGGACGCGCTCAGGCCGCGAGGGCTTCGGCATGCCTCACGGGCACGCTCTGGACGGCCTGGCGCACGAGCGCCGGGACATCCAGGATGAGCGCCACGTCACCACTGCCGAGAATGGTGGAACCGCTGATGCACTTGACCTGGCTGAACATCTGGCCTAGCGGCTTGATCACGGTCTGGAACTCTCCCAGCAGCGTGTCCACCACCAGCCCGGCCTTCTGCTCGGCGTGCTTGAGCACGACGATGTTCTCGCCCCGCGTCGGTGCGCCGGACACCGCGAACAGCTTGCGCAGGCGGATGAAGGGCAGCACTTCGCCGCGCAGATTGGTGTAGTCGTGGCCGGGTTCGGCCGAGTAGGCGACGCATTCCTCGATCATGTCCAGCGGGATCGCGAACACCGACTTGCCGACACCGACGAGGAAGCCGTCGATGATGGCCAAGGTGAGCGGCAGGCGCACGGTGACGGTGGTGCCGACGCCTTGCTCGCTGGCGATCTCCACCGTGCCGCGCAGCGCGGTGATGTTGCGCTTGACCACGTCCAGGCCGACGCCGCGGCCGGAGAGGTTGGTCACCTTCTCGGCGGTGCTGAAGCCGGGCTCGAAGATCAGCGCATAGACCTCGCTGTCGCTGAGGTGGTGGCCGGCCTCGACCAGGCCGCGCTCCACCGCCTTGGCCAGGATGCGTTCGCGGTTCAAGCCGCCGCCGTCGTCCTGCACCCTGATGACGATGCTGCCGGAGTCGTGGAAAGCATCCAGCTTCAGCGTGCCCTGGGCCGGCTTGCCGCGTGCGGCGCGCACCTCGGCCGGCTCGATGCCGTGGTCCATCGAGTTGCGCACCAGGTGCATCAGCGGGTCGCCGATCTTCTCGACCACGGTCTTGTCGAGTTCGGTGTCCTCGCCGCTGATCACCAGCGCGATGTCCTTGCCCAGGTCGTGCGAGACATCCCGCACCACGCGCTGGAAGCGGCTGAAGGTGGCGCCTATCTTCACCATGCGCAGTTGCAGGGCGCTGTCGCGCACCTCTTCGACCAGCATGCTCAGCTTGGAGGTGCTTTCCTGCAGGTCGTTGATCTGGGCGCGGCGCGCGATCAGGTTGACGTTGGCGCCGGCGATGATGAGTTCGCCCACCAGGTTGATGAGCTGGTCGAGCTTGTCGGCGTCGACGCGGATCGAGCGGCTTTCCTGGGCGCCGATCTCCTTGACCTGCTTCTGCTTGACGAGCGCGGCCTCGACCACCTCGGGCCGCACCACCTGCTGCTCGACCAGGATGCTGCCGATGGGGCGCTCGGGCGTGTCGCCCTGCACCTTCAGCGCCTTGTCCAACTCCTGCTGCGTCAGCGTGCCGCAGCGCACCAGCATCTCGCCCAGGCGCGCCGGCTCGTCCTGCTTCTGCAGCAACTCCACGTAGTCGGCCACCTTGCTGTGCGGCGGCAGGATGTGCAGCTCGCAGTCGTCGCGGACGAACTCGAACACGTTTTCCAGCGTCGCCTTGCTGGCCTCGGTCTCGATGGCGATCTCGAAGCCCAGGTAGCAGGACTCGGGGTCCATGCTGCCGTCGATGGGCAGCGCGTCGGCCGTGGTGACGATGCCGCGGATCTGGCCCAGGGTCTGCAGGTAGCGGATGAAGCTCAGCGGGTCCATGCCGTTGCGCAGCACATCGGGGCCGAAGCGCAGCGAGATGTGCCAGGCGCGCGACGGCGTGCCGGCCGCACCGACGCGGGCCACTGGCGGTTCGACCTCGGCGGCGGCGCCAACCGCCACCACCGCAGCAGCGCCGCCGGCCAGGTGCGCGCGCAGCTGGGTGATCAGCGGTGCACCTTCGGCGCAGAGCGCCTCGTCGGGCTCGGTCTGGCCCGCGGCCACGGCCTCGACCAGGGCCGAGATGTGGTCGCGGCAAGAGAGCAGCAGGCCCACCAGCGCGGCGGCGATCTCCAGCTTGCCGGCCCGCACCTGGTCGAGCAGGCTCTCGACGACGTGGGTGAAGGCGACGATGTGGTCCAGGCTGAACAACCCGGCCGAGCCCTTGATGGTGTGGGCGGCGCGGAAGATGGCGTTGACCAGCTCTTCCTTCTCGTCGGCCTGCTCCACCGCGAGCAGCGCGCTCTCCATGTCTGCCAGCAGTTCGCGGCTTTCCGAGATGAAGGTCTGCAGTGCCTGGTCTAGATCCATGGCGGATGTCCTGGTTGGCGGGTCGCGCGGGGCGCGGGGGAGACTGCGGCCACGTTCAGGCGCTGGCGCGCGGGGGCACGACCAGGGGATCGCCGAAATAGGCCGTGACGTTGAGCAGCTCGAAGACCTCGGTCACGGCGGCGCTGTGGCCCACCAGGCTCAAGGCGCGCTTGTCGGCCAGCGCCTTCTTCTTGGCCAGCAGCAGCAGCTGCAGGCCGGCGCAGTCGATCTCGGTCACGCCGCTGAGGTCCAGCTCCGCGGGTGGCGGGCCTGCCTGCAGCGCTTGAGCGAGCTCGGCGGCGCGGAAGATCGTCATCTCGCCCTCGATGCGCATCGCACCGCCCTTGTTCTTCTTGTCGGACTTGCTCGGCATGGCGTCCTCTTGGGAGTGGAGTTCGGCGCTGAACGCCGGTCGTTGTGAGGCCCGGCTCAGGGCAGGCAGAGCTTGGCCACGGCGCCGAGCAGGTGCTCGGGCTGGAACGGCTTGACCACCCAGGCGCGTGCGCCGGCGGCCTGGCCTTCGCGCTTCTTGCCCTCTTCGGATTCGGTGGTCAGCATCATGATGGGCGTGAACTTGTAGTTCGCCAGTTGCTTGACCGCCTTGACGAAGGCGATGCCATCCATGTTGGGCATGTTCACGTCGCTGATGATCAAGTGAATCTTCTGTCCGGTGAGTTTGGTCAACGCGTCTCGTCCGTCCTTGCCCTCGAGCACCGCGTAGCCGGCACCCTTGAGCGCGATGCCTACTACCTGGCGCATCGAGGCCGAGTCGTCAACGATCATGATCGTCTTACCCATGGCATTCATCTCGCCTAAAAGAAGGTGATTTCCGTTTCATTCTTTTCTTCGACCTTGCCGCCCGCGTGAACGATGTGCTGGTCGGTCATCACATAAGACTTCTTGATTTCGGCCAGAAAGGCTTCGGCATCCAGGCCCTGCAATTGGCCGTTCAACGCGTGCTGCTGCACCGATTCCTCGAAGGGCCGGGGCAGCAGGCCGATGTTGTCCCGCACCTGGGTCAGGATCTGGTTCACGCGGTCCTGGAACTGCAACTGCACCAGTGCCGCGTTGACCTCGGACTGGATGCCCACGCTCTCGTCCTTGAGCAGGGTGCTCGAGTTCTGCAGCGCGTCGGTGATGCCGCGGAAATCGTCGAGCACGCGGCCGATGGCGGCCTCGGCCGCGGCGGCCGAACCGTCCTCGGCGCGCACCGATTCGAGCACCGCATTGCGTGTCTCGACGATGGCCTGGCTGATGACGCCCACCTTGGCCGCCATGCGTTTGCCGGTCTCGCCCGATTGCGTCGAGAGCATGCGGAATTCCTTGGCCACGACCGCGAAGCCGCGCCCGAACTCGCCGCTGCGCGCCGCCTCGATGGCGGCGTTCAGTGCCAGCAGATTGGTCTGCTGCGCGATCTTGGCCACCTCGGCCGCCATCTCCTGAAGTTCGACGATGAAGCGGTCCAGGCCCTTGACCTTCTCAAGCATGGTGGTCATGCCGTTCATGGCCGAGCGCTGGGCCTCGATCACCGCGGCCAGCTCGGTGCGGCTGCGCTCGAACACCGAGCCTATGCCGTGTTCGGCGTCGTCCAGCGTCTGGGTTTCGAGTGCCGCGGTCTGCACCGCGGCGTCGAGCTTCTGCGCGATGCCCGAGAAGCGCTCGCTGAGCTGCGACACCGCGCGCTCCATCTGCTCGCGCGACGATTCGATGTGGCCGCTCCAGATCGGCGACACCTGCTCGGCGAAGTGATGCTGGAGTTCGAGGAAATCGGTGATGGCCAGCTGCTGCCCGTGCAGTTGCCGGCTGTGCTGGCGGCCCAGCGCCAGGCCGGCGGCGGCCAGCGCCAGGGCCCCCACGATGGCCAGCACTTGCAGTCCCGCGGCCAGCAGCAGGGCGGTGGCGCCGAACAGGCCCAATGCAGCGGGCAGCCAGAAAGTGGAAGGAAGGCGTGACATGGCTTGGTGGCTCAGGCGCGCGCTGCCGCCGGCAGGGCGGCGGCGGGAACCTGCGGCCCGGTCTGCGGCCCAGCGCAATCAGCAGCGAACACGAGAGCTTCCTCTGGTCCGTCGAGGGGCGGACCTTGCCCCTGCTCTATCGGCTTCTGCCCCCCAGGCTGTAGGCCGGGATGCGGTTGATTGACGCGGGTCAAGCGTGCCGTCCGGGCCATGACAGCTGCCTTCGGCCGCGCGTGCCCGAACTTGAGCGAAATCTGGACGGTGGGCGTGCCGCAGTTCCGCGGCTGGCTCCCTTTGGGGCGGCATCGGCTAACCTTCTGCCGATGGCCAGCCCGCTCCAGTTCGACGAAACGCCGTGCATCGCCTGGATGGAGGGCGGTGCGGCGTGCAGCGCGCGCTGGCGTTGCGAGCGTCCCGGCCCGCCGCCGTCGCGGGTGGTGATCGCCGACGACACCCTTTCAGCCGACCGTGCCTACCGCCTGGCCTGCGAGGGCACGGCCCTGCTCTGGCGCGGTGACTTCCAGAACGCGCGCCAGCTGGTGCAGGCCCTGGCCCGCCGCGCCGACCGCCCGCCGCGCCGGCCGGCGCCCAAGGTGGCGGCCGATGACGCACCAGGTGCCGCCTTCCATCGCCACCGCCAGGCGCAAGCGCAGCGTGCGCGCGTGCTGGCCATGGTGCTCATTCCTCTCGATGCCGAGCGTGCCATTCCGCTGCGCCGCGCCCCCGATGTGCGCGCCGCCTGCGCCCAGGCCTGGGGCGAACCCGAGGCGGCCGACGAGGATTCGGTGGTCTCGCTGCGCGAGCTGCTGGGCCTGATCAGCGCCTACGAGTGGCGGCGCAATGGTGTGGCCGTTGCCGCCCTCGGCCCGCCGCCGGGCAACCGCATCCATCCGCACTACGGCGTGTTCTCGCCGGTGCGTGGAGAGTACGTCGATCTGGTGGCAGAGGCACCGGTGCCGAAAGCCACGCTATCGGAGTCGCTGGCCTTCGACATCGGCACCGGCACCGGCGTGCTGGCGGCGGTGCTGGCGCGGCGCGGCCTGGCGCGCGTGATTGCCACCGACCAGGAGCCGCGCGCCCTGGCCTGTGCCGCCGAGAACCTGGCACGGTTGCAACTGGCCGAGCGCGTGCAGCTGCTGCAGGCCGATCTCTATCCGCCCGGGCGCGCGCCGCTCATCGTCTGCAACCCGCCCTGGCTGCCGGCGCGGCCGGGCTCGCCGCTGGAGCGCGCCGTGTACGACGAGGGCAGCGCCATGCTGCTGGGTTTTCTGCGCGGCCTGGCGGCTCATCTGGCGCCGTGCGGCGAGGGCTGGCTGATCCTGTCCGATCTGGCTGAACACCTGGGCCTGCGTGGCCGCGATGAATTGCCGGCCGCAATCGCCGACGCCGGGCTGCGCGTGCTCGGCCGCCTGGATACGAGGCCGCGCCACGGCAAGGCCTTCGATGCTGCCGATGCGCTGCATGCGGCGCGTGCGGCCGAGGTCACCACCTTGTGGCGGCTGGGAGCCGCCTGAATACCTAATGCAGTGACGCGGGCGGGCGCAACACCGGCGGCGCATCGCCGACGCTGCGCGACTCGATCTCGTCGGCGCTGGCGGCGCGCACGTCGCGCACCGTGAGGGCCAGGCGCAGCGACATCCCGGCCAGCGGGTGGTTGCCGTCCAGCACCACATGCGAGGGGTAGATCTCGGTCACGACATAGATGGCGTCGGCCGGCATGCCCGGCGTGGCGTGGCCGGCGGGCAGGCCCTCGAAGGCCATGCCGGTCTCCAGCACCTCGGGGAAGAGCTTGCGGTCTTCGAAGCACACCAGGGCGGCGTCGTAGTCGCCGAAGGCGTGCTCGGGCTCGAGGTGGATGTGCAGTTCGTCGCCGGCCTCGTGGCCGGCCAGGGCTTCCTCGACCTTGGCCAGCAGGTCATTGCCGCCGTAGAAGAACTCAACGGCCTCGCCGAGTTCGTCGATGGGGCGGTTCTGGCCGTCGCTGAGCTTCCAGCTCAGGCTGACCACGCAGGGGGTATCGATGCGCATCGTCAGATGATGTCACAGCCCCTCCCGGCGCCGAACCGCGGGGGCGAGAATGGCGCCATGGATGAACAAGCCCCGCTCGCCCCATTGACGATGTTGGGCGGCCTCACCCCGGCCGCCTTCATGCGCCGCCACTGGCAGAAGAAGCCGCTGCTGGTGCGCCAGGCCTGGCCCGGCGTGAAGCCGCCGCTGCCCCGATCAGCGCTGTTCGCGCTGGCCGCCAGTGACGATGTCGAGTCGCGCCTGGTCGAGCGCCAGGGCGGCAAATGGCGGGTGCGCCACGGCCCGTTGCAGCGGCGCATGCTGCCGCCGCTGGCGCAGCCCGACTGGACGCTGCTGGTGCAGGGGCTGGATCTGCATGTGCCGGCGGCCAGCGCCATGCGCGAGCGCTTCCGCTTCGTGCCTGACGCGCGGCTGGACGACCTCATGGCTTCCTGGGCCAGCCCCGGTGGCGGCGTCGGGCCGCATGTCGATTCCTACGATGTCTTCCTGATCCAGGTCCACGGCCGGCGGCGCTGGCGCGTCGCGCCGCCGGGCGACACCGCCTTTGTCGACGGCCTGCCGCTGAAGATCCTGCGCCAGTTCGAGCCCACGCTCGACTGGGTGCTGGAGCCGGGCGACATGCTCTACCTGCCGCCGCTGTGGGGCCACGACGGCGTCGCCGAGGGCGGCGACTGCATCACCTGCTCGGTGGGCTTCCGCGCGCCCGCCGCCGACGAACTGGCGCGCGAGTTGCTGCAGCGCGTGGCCGACGAGGACGACGCCGGCCCTGGCAAGCTCTACCGCGATCCGCGCCAGGCCGCGACGGCGACGCCGGGCGCCATCCCCGAAGGCCTGGTCGACTTCGCACGCCGCGCGGTCGAGCAGCATCTGGCCGATCCGCAGTGGCTGAAGCGCGCCCTCGGCGAGGTGTTGAGCGAGCCCAAGCCGCGGGTCTGGTTCCGTTCCGGCGTGGCGCGCCGCGCCGGCGTCGCGCTGAGCCTGGACCCCTGCACGCGCATGATGTACGACGAGCACCATGTCTTCATCAACGGCGAGGCCTTCCGCGCCGGAGGCCGCGATGCCCAGTTGATGCGTCGCCTGGCCGACGCGCGCCACCTGGCCCCGGCCGAGTGGCGCCGCCTTGGCACTGGCGCCCTGGCCCTGGTCGACGACTGGTTGGCGGCCGGCTGGCTGCGGCAGGTAGAGGCATGAGCGAAGAGGCCTCCGCACCGGCAGCCGCGCCAACGCCTGCGCCCGCGCCCGCCATCGCCAGCCAGGCCGATTTCGTCGCCGCGCTGCGCTGGGGTTTCGACACCGCCATCGTCCAGGGCGCGCGCCAGATCAGCTGCGTAGCCCCCAGCTTCGAGATCTGGCCCTGGAGCGATGCCGACTTGCTGCGCGCGCTGACCGACTGGCTGCGCCTGCCGCAGCGCCGCCTGGTGCTGCTGGCGGCGGCCTACGACGACGTGCCGCGCTTCCACCCGCGCTTTGTTGCCTGGCGCCGCGACTGGGCGCATGCGATGAGCTTCTGGCAGGCGCCGGCCGAAATGGCGGCTGAACTGCCGACGCTGCTGCTGGACGACCGCGCCGTCAGCGTACACCTGGCCGATGCCACGCACTGGCGCGGACGCGCCCTGGTCGATCTGCGCGCGGCCCATTTGTGGCGCGAGCGGGTTGACGCGGTTTTGCAACGGTCCGAGACCGCCTTTGCCGTGAACACACTGGGTCTATAGGGGCTTGCCCGGGGGCGGGCTATAATCGTGGGCTAGACAGCGGATTGGTCACGAAATTCATCTTGAACTGGCCGCCACCGTCTATTTGTGATGGGTCTCTGAGCATCGTCGAAGAGCGCCCAATAAAAGCTCACTCCTGACCCATAACTCATTGAGGATACACACATGAACAAGTCGCTCATCCTGGCTTCCCTGGTTGCCACGCTCGCCCTGGCCGCCTGCGGCAAGACCGAAGCCCCGGCGCCCGCCCCGGCCCCGGCCGCTGCTCCCGCCCCGGCGCCGGCCCCCGCCCCGGCTGATGCCGCTTCGGCCCCCGCCGCCGCCGCTTCCGAAGCCACCGCGCCGGCCGCCGCTGCTTCCAAGTAAGCCAGTCGCATTGCCAAGGGCCCGCCGCAAGGCGGCTCACGGCAAGACGAAAAAGGCCGCCCTCGGGCGGCCTTTTGCATGGGCGGGTGGGCCGTCAGCGCAGTTCGGTCACCAGGGCGGCGGCGATGTTGCGGCCGTTCTCGCCGCTGTCGGCGCCGCCGGCCGAGGTGAGCACGGTGACCGCGGTCTTCTCGCCCTGGCCCTTGACGGCAATGCGGTAACGCACCGCGGCCTGGGGGTTGCTGGAGTCACCGAACAGGCGTGCCCACCAGCCGGGCTCTTCCTTGCCCGCCGCCTTGGGGTCGACGTAGCGCACATAGTAGAGGCCGGCATTGCGGTCGCGGTCCTCGACCGAGAAGCCGCCGCGGTCCAGCGCCAGGCCGACGCGGCGCCAGGCGCGGTCGAAGGGCTCATCCACCTCCAGCGCTGCGGCGCCGGCGACGGCGCGGGCGCGCGCCGGGCCCTCGGGTGCCTTGAGCACCTGCTGGGCCTGGGCGCTGGGTGTGGCGGGCGCCACCGGGGCGCCGGCCGCTCGCGTGGGTTCGTCCTTGCCGCCCAGCGCCAGCATCAGCCGCGCCAGCATCTCGGCCTCGAGTTGGGGGTCGGGGGCACGCGGGCGCCAGCGCGTGTTCTCGCGCTTCTCGTCGGTGTAGATCTCCTCGAGGCCGCGGTGCGACAGGTAGATCTCGCTGCCCTGGGCGGTGCGCTCGATGCGGGTGCGATAGCGGTCGCGCTCGCCGCTGTCGTAGACATTGCCGAACAGCCGCCCCAGGGTGCTGCGCACCACGTCGTTGGGCAGCTTGGCGCGGTTCTCGTTCCAGCCGGTCTCCATCACGCCGAGGGCGGCGTTCTCTTCCTCGAGCGTGAAGCCGCGCTGCTCCCAGAAGGCCTTGAGCCTGGGCCACAGCACCTCGGGGGCGGCCGGCGCCACCAGCCAACGCTGCTGGCCGGCGCGCTCGACGCGGATCTCGCCCTGCGCCGTGATCGCCACGCCGCCGGTGGCCGCGGCCGTGGTCACCGGCGCCGCCGCCGCGCCGCCGGCATTGGCCGCGCTGATCACGCCGCCCTGCACCTGGTAGCGCGATTGCTGCGCCAGTTGGGTGAGGTCGGGCGGCACCTCAAGCGCCTTGGCCTTGGCCGCGGAGCGGTAGTCGACCTTGTCGCCCGAGAACAGCGAATCGACCGAGGAACAGGCCACCAGCGTTGCCGCCAGCGCGAGTGCGCTGAGCCGGATGGGGGTGGCAGCAAGATGGGAATTCACGTTCGCGGTCTCCGCCACGGCCGCGTGGCGGCCGTGGTCATGGCATGGAAGGGGGGCGGCGCAGCGGTGGCGCGGCATCAGCGCAGCAGGCCGGCTTCGCGCAGCGCGCCGCCCACCAGGGCCTGGCCGGCCGCCGTCAGCGGCGTGATCGGCAGGCGCACGGCGGCGCCGCACAGCCCCATCTGCTGCAGCGCCCACTTGGTGGGCGTGGGGCTGGGTTCGCAGAAAAGCTGCCTGTGCAGCGCGAGCAGCTGCAGGTGGATGGCGGTGGCGCGCTTGACCTCGCCGGCCATCGCCGCCATGCACAGCTCGTGCATCAGGCGCGGCGCCACATTGGCGGTGACGCTGACGTTGCCGTGGCCGCCCAGCAGCATCAGCGCGATGGCGGTGCCGTCGTCGCCGGAATAGATGGCAAAGCCCTTGGGCGCATGCTTGATGAGCTGGGCCGCGCGCTCGATGTTGCCGCTGGCCTCCTTGATGGCCACGATGCCCGGCACCTGGGCCAGGCGCAGCGTGGTCTCGGGCAGCATGTCGGCCACCGTGCGGCCGGGCACGTTGTAGAGCACCACCGGCAGATCCACCGCCTCGGCGATGGCCTTGAAGTGCTGGTAGATGCCTTCCTGCGACGGCTTGTTGTAGTAGGGCACGACCTGCAGCGAGCAGTCGGCGCCCACCTGCTTGGCATAGCGCGTCAGCTCGATGGCCTCGCGCGTGGCGTTGGCGCCGGCGCCGGCCATGATGGGCACGCGGCCGGCAGCATGCTCGACGGCGACGCGGATGATCTCGCAGTGTTCTTCCACCGACACCGTGGGCGATTCGCCCGTGGTGCCGACGACGCCTATGCAATCGGTGCCTTCGGCGATGTGCCAGTCGATCAGGCGGCGCAGCGCCGGATAGTCGACGCTGCCGTCTTCGTGCATGGGCGTCACGAGGGCGACGATGCTGCCGGTGATGGGATTCATGGGGCGGGTCCTGGCCGGGTTCCTGGGCGAGGGCGCGATTTTAGCCGCCGGGGCCGTCGAGGACGGCCAGCCGCGCCGTCGGCGTGCCGGGGGGCTCCCGCATCACGACGATGCGCTGCACGCAGCGCGGCACCGTGGCTTCGATGCCGTCCTCGAAAGCCACCACGCGCAGGCCCTCGCACAGCCGCAACAGTTCACCGCGTTCGAGCAGGAAATCAGGCCGCGACGGACGGCCGTATTGCGCATGGCCGGCGGCGAAGGTCTCGTAGATCAGCACGCCGCCCTCGGCCAGCGCGTCCAGCAGCGCCGGCCAGAGCGGGCGCCAGAGGTAGTTGGTGACGACGATGGCGTCGAAGCGGCGGCCTGCCAGCGGCCAGGGGCCGCCCTCGATGTCGGCCGTGATCAGCTCGGCCTGCGGGCAGGCCGCCGCCAGCGGGGCGAGTGCGGCGGCGTCGCGGTCGACGCCGGTGAGCCGCCAGCCCTGGGCCGCCAGCCAGTGCAGATGGCGGCCGCTGCCGCAGGCGAGGTCGAGCACCGTGCCTCCCGGCGCGATGAGGCCGGCAAAGCGCCGCACCCAGGCCGAGGGCGGCGCTAGAAGCATGCCCAGACGCGCGTGGCGAGGTCGAACACCAGGTGCGGGTTCAGATACGCCATGAAGACCGCCGCCAGCGCCGCCAGGGCAGCGGCCCAGATGGTGGCGGCGCGCAGCAGGGCAGGGCGGGGCATGGCGGGGCGGCCTTCTGCGCGGCTCACGCCGGCTGCGCCACCGGCCGCGTGATCGCGGTCTCGCGCACCGGCAGGTTGATGAGCGCGGCAAAGATGCCCAGCGCCACCGCGATCCACCAGACGACGTCGTAGCTGCCGGTGGCGTCGTAGAGCTTGCCGCCCAGCCACACGCCCATGAAGCTGCCGACCTGGTGCGACAGGAAGACGAAGCCGCCCAGCATCGAGAAATGCTTGATGCCGAAGATCTGCGCCACGATGGCATTGGTGGGCGGCACCGTGCTCAGCCACAGCAGGCCCATCACCGACGAGAAGACATAGACGCTGGCGGGCGTGAGCGGCACGGCCAGGAAGATGACGATGGCGGCGGCGCGCAGCAGGTAGATGGCGGCCAGGATGTGGCGCTTGGCCAGGCGCTGGCCGAGGGCGCCGGCGATGTAGGTGCCGAAGACGTTGAAGAGGCCGATCAGCGCCAGCGCCATGGTGGCCACCTGGGGCGAGAGGCCGTGGTCCTTGAGGTAGCTCGGCATGTGTACGCCGATGAAGACGACCTGGAAGCCGCAGACGAAATAGCCCGCCATCAGCAGCTGGAAGCTGCGGTAGCGGAAGGCCTCGCGCACGGCTTCCAGAATGCTTTGCTGCGGGCCGGAAGTGGCGGCCATGGCGCCTTCGCGCAGGCCCAGGGCCAGCGGCGCCACCAGCAGCATGGCAAAGCCCAGGATGATCAGAGCCTGCTGCCAGCCGAAGGCGCTGATCAAGCCGCTGGACACCGGCACCATCAGGAACTGGCCGAAGGAACCGGCGGCGGCCGTGATGCCCATGGCCCAAGAGCGCTTCTCGGCCGAGACATTGCGTGTGATGACGCCATAGACCACGGCATAGGTGCAGCCGGCCTGGGCGATGCCGAGCAGGATGCCGGCGCTGAGCGTGAAGGTCACGCCGGTAGGCGCCAGCGCCATCAGCACCAGGCCGATGGCATAGAGCAGCCCGGAGCCGACGAGCACGCGGATGGCGCCGAAACGGTCGGCCAGCATGCCGGCAAAGGGCCCGGCGATGCCCCATGACAGGTTTTGCACCGCCAGCGCGAAGGCAAAGGTCTCGCGCGTCCAGCCGCGCTCCATCGTGATGGGCTGCAACCACAGGCCGAAGCCATGGCGCACACCCATGCTCAGCGTGACGATGGCGGCGCCGCACAGCAGCACCTGAGACATTGACAGCCGAGGGGGGGTCGAAGCGGGATTCATGCGGCGATTCTCTTGGAAAACGCTTCTGCCTGCCGGTGGGGCCGCCGCTACAGTGGCTGTCCATCGCAAGGGCAGGGGGCTCCATGAAGGTTCTGGTACTCGGTGGTGGCGTGATTGGCGTGGCTTCGGCCTATTACCTGGCCCGTGCCGGCCACGAGGTCGAGGTGGTCGACCGTCAGGCCGGGCCGGCGCTGGAAACCAGCTTTGCCAATGCCGGCGAGGTCTCGCCCGGCTACAGCTCGCCCTGGGCCGGCCCCGGCGTGCCGGTGAAGGCCATCAAGTGGATGCTGATGCAGCATTCGCCGCTGGTGATACGGCCGCTGCTCGACCCCGCCATGTGGCGCTGGGGCTGGCAGATGTTGATGAACTGCAATGCGCGCGCCTATGCCGTCAACAAGAGCCGCATGGTGCCCATCGCCGAATACAGCCGCGACTGCCTCAAGGCCTTGCGCGACGAGACGGCCATCGCCTACGACGACCGCGCCCAGGGCACGCTGCAGCTGTTCCGCACTCAGAAGCAGCTCGACGGCATCGGCGGCGACGTGGCCGTGCTCAAGCAGTACGGCGTGCCCTTTGAGGTGCTGGACCGCGCCGGCTTCTGCAAGGCAGAGCCGGCGCTGGCGCTCACCCAGCACAAGTTCGTCGGCGCGCTGCGCCTGCCCGGCGACGAGACTGGCGACTGCTTTCTCTTCAGCAACCGCCTGGCCGAGATGGCCGCGGCGCTGGGCGTGAAGTTCCGCTGGAACACGCGCATCGATGGGCTGCAGGTGGGTGGCGGCGCCATCACCGGCGTCCACACCGATGGCGGCCTGCTGCGCGCCGACCGCGTGGTGCTGGCGCTGGGCAGCTACAGCCCGCAGCTGCTGGAGCCGGTGGGCATCCGCATCCCGGTCTACCCGGTCAAGGGCTATTCGATCACGCTGCCGGTGACCGACCCGAAGTTCGCGCCCGAGAGCACCATCATGGACGAGACGCACAAGGTCGCTGTCACGCGGCTGGGCAGCCGCATCCGCGTCGGTGGCACGGCCGAACTGGGGGGCTACAACCTGGCCCTGCGCGAGGCCCGCCGGGCCACGCTGGCGCATGTGGTGAGCGACCTCTTTCCGCAGGGTGGCGATGTCGCCAAGGCCGAGTTCTGGTGCGGCCTGCGCCCGATGACGCCCGACGGCACGCCCATCGTCGGGCCCACGCCGGTCAAGCACCTGCTGCTGGCCACCGGCCACGGCACGCTGGGCTGGACCATGGCGGCCGGCACCGGCCGCGTCATCGCCGACCTGGTATCGGGGCGCACGCCCGACATCGACGTGAGTGGGCTGGCGCTGGCGCGTTACGGCTGAGCCGGCTGATCTGGCTCCAGGCTCAGCGCTGCGCCAGCGCCCAGGCGATGTGCTCGGCGACCACGTCGTCGGCGCCGGCCTGTGCCGCGTGCAGCGCCTGCGCGATGGCGGCGTCTCCGGTCTCGCGCCAGGCATTGCCCAGGGCCACGGCGAGGTTGCGGCGCCAGCGGCCATAGCCGATGCGGCGGATCGCGCTGCCCTCGGTGAGGCGCAGGAAATCGGCCTCGCTCCACGCCCACAGCGCCAGCAGCGTGGCCTGGCCGAGGCCGGCGCGTTCGTCGAAATCGGCCAGCGGGCTGCGCTGCGCCCAGCGGTTCCAGGGGCAGGCGAGCTGGCAGTCGTCGCAGCCGTAGATGCGGTTGCCGATCAGCGGGCGCAGCTCGGGGGCGATGGCACCCTCGTGCTCGATGGTGAGGTAGCTGATGCAGCGCCTCGCATCGAGCCGGTAGGGCGCAACGATGGCCTGCGTCGGGCAGATGTCCATGCAGGCGCTGCAGCGGCCGCAGTGGGCGCTGGCCGGTGGGTCGGCGGGCAGGGGCAGGTCGACGAAGAGTTCGCCCAGGAAGAACATCGAGCCGGCGTCGCGCGCCAGCGCCAGCGTGTGCTTGCCGCGCCAGCCCAGGCCGGCGCGCGTGGCCAGTTCGACCTCGAGCACCGGGGCGCTGTCGGTGAAGACGCGGTGGCCGCGCGGCCCCACGGCCTGCTGCAGGCGCTCGGCCAGGGTTTGCAGGCGCTGGCGCAGCACCTTGTGGTAATCGCGGCCCCGCGCATAGACCGAGACCACGGCGCGGCCGGGGTCGGCCAGCGCGGCCTGCTCGGCCGCCACCCAGCCCTCGGCCGCGCCGCGCGGCAGGTAGTCCATGCGCGCGCTGATCACGCTCACCGTGCCCGGCACCAGCTCGGCCGGGCGGGAGCGCTTCATGCCGTGCGCAGCCATGTAGCTCATGCCGCCGTGGAATCCGGCCGCCAGCCAGGCCTGCAGGCCGGGCTCGGCCGTCGCGAGGTCGATGCCGGCAATGCCGATCTGTGAGAATCCCAGCTCTCGCGCCCACCCCCGCAGCTGCTGCACCAGCGGCTGTCCGTCCAAGTGATGTCCGCCCGGCATGCGCCGATTCTAGGAAGCCGCCTGTGCAGCTGGCCCGACGAGGCCGCCTGCACCGCCTATGCCGCCACCCTGGCGCTGCACCCGGCGCTGCGCAATGCCTACATCGAGCTGCACGGCCCGCTGGGCGCCGGCAAGACCACCTTCGTGCGCCAGCTGCTGCGGGCGCTGGGCGTGGCCGGCCGCATCAAGAGCCCCACCTATGCCGTGGTCGAGCTGTACGAGCAGGACGGGCTGGCGATATCGCACTTCGATTTCTACCGCCTGACTGACAAGCGCGAATGGGCCGACGCCGGCATGCGCGATCTCTTTGCCGCGCCCGGGCTCAAGCTCGCCGAATGGCCTGAACGTGCGGCTGGCGCGTTGCCGCTGGCCGATCTGAGCCTCTTCATCGAGCCGCTGGACAACGAGGGCCGCAGCCTGCGCATCGAGGCCCACACCGCACTCGGCCTGGAACTGCTGGCATGAACGCCCGCCGCCAGGCCCTGCGCCAGATGGGCCGCCTGGCGCTGCTGCTGCCGGCCTGGTGCATCGCCTCGGCCGCTACCGCCAGCCCGGTGATCGTGGCGGTGCGCGTGTGGCCGGCCAAGGACTACACCCGCGTCACCATCGAATCCGACGCGGCCCTGGCAGCCACCCACCTGCTCACCGAGGCACCGCACCGCCTGGTGGTCGACATCGCCGGCCTGCAGCTCAGCCCCGAGCTGCGCGAGCTGGTGGGCAAGGTGCGGCCCGACGACCCCTTCATCGCCGGCGTGCGCGTGGGTCAGTACCAGCCGCGCGTGGTGCGCCTGGTGTTCGACCTGCGCCAGCCGGTGCGGCCCGAGCTGTTCACGCTGGCGCCGGTGGGTGCCTACCGCCATCGCCTGGTCTTCGATCTCTTTCCGGCCGAGGAGGCCGACCCGTTGCTGGCACTGATCCGCGAGCGCGAGACGGCGGCGCAGTCTGCCGCCGCCGCCGATGCGCTGGGCGAACTGATCGCGCGCATCGAGCAGCCGGGCGAGCCGCCCTTGCAGCCGCCGGCCGAAGCCCCAGCCGCGCCGCCCCTCGCCGCCGCCGCACCGCCGCCTCCGGCCCCGCCCACCGCGGCCGAGCGCCAGCGCGTCGACCGCCTCGTCATCGTCGCCCTTGATCCCGGCCATGGCGGTGAAGACCCCGGCGCCATCGGCCCCAGCGGCCTGCGCGAGAAGGACGTGGTGCTGGCCATCGCGCTGGCCTTGCGCGAGCGGCTGGATGCCGTGCCCGGCATGCGCGCGATGCTGACGCGCGACGCCGATTTCTTCGTGCCGCTGCACGAGCGTGTGCGCAAGGCGCGGCGGGTGCAGGCTGATCTCTTCGTCAGCATCCACGCCGATGCCTTCATGCGGCCCGAGGCGCGCGGTGCCAGCGTCTTCGCGCTGTCCACGCGCGGCGCCAGCAGCGCCGCCGCGCGTTGGATTGCGGCCAAGGAGAACGCCGCCGACGCCGTGGGCGGCGTCAACAGCCGCGCGGTGAAAGACCCCCAGCTGTTGCAGACTCTGATCGACATGAGCACAGCGGCCCAGATCAAGGACAGCCTGCGCCTGGGCGGCGAGGTGCTGGCGCGCATAGGCGGCGTCGGCCGCCTGCACAAGCCGCAGGTCGAGCAGGCCGGCTTCGCGGTACTGAAGGCGCCCGACATCCCCAGCATCCTGGTCGAGACCGCCTTCATCTCCAACCCCGACGAGGAGAAGCTGCTGCGCGATGCGGCCTACCGCGAGCGTCTGGTGGAGGCGATGACGGCCGGCATCCGGCGTTATTTCGCACGCAATCCGCCGCTGGCGCGCCAACGCCTGCTCTGAAAAACGGAATTAGTTGGCAGGCGTCCCCCGCGCTCGCGGGGGGCTGGCCGCCTTTGCGGCGCGCCGCCTGAAATCTAGACTGAAGCCCTCTCAAAACAATATTGACAGGGACATCATGCAGTTCAGACCGCTTTCCTCCAAGATGCTGGCCACTCCCTTGCGCGCCCTCGCCCTGGGCCTGCTGCTCGGCGCTGCCAGCCTGGCCCAGGCGGCGCCCATCCACGTCAACTTCGAGAGCACCGGCGTCGACCCGGCAGCCCCCGACAACGTCGGCCACGATTCGCTGCAGTTCGTGCGCGGCGGCGTGACGCTGACCGTCACCGCAACCGCGGCCCCGTCGACGGGCATCTTCACGCCGGTCAACAGCAGCCGCGCCGCGGGCGCCGGCGTCTACTTCGGCAGCACCGGCCTGGGTGTCACCATGGGCACAGGCACGACCGATTCCGACAACATGGACGGCGGCGACGGCACTTCCGCCACCGACCTGGACGAGGCCCTGGTCTTCACCTTCGACCGCGCGGTGCGCCTGACCACGCTCAATATCGGCCGCTGGGATGCGTCCATCGGCGATTTCCTGCGCTTCGAGGTCGACGGCCAGGATGCCCTCAATTACGGCGGTGTTTCCGACCACCCCGGCCTCAACCTGGTCGGCACCGTCTTCGTGGTCCATGCCGACACCGACGCGACCGAGGTCCGCATCCAGGATCTGGACTTCGAAGTCGTGCCCGAACCCGGCTCGCTGGCCCTGGTCGGCCTGGGCCTGGCCGTGCTGCGTCGCGCCCGCCGCACGCGCTGAGGCAGGGCCAAGGCCCGGCCGATCAGGTGCTGGGCGGGTCAGTGATTGCGTCCACCTGCGCCCGCATCGCGGCCCACAGCTGCTGCACATGCCGCAGCTCGGTGGCTTCGGCGCCGATGGAGACGCGCACCATCCAGCGCCCATCCAGTTGGGCCGGCGTCAGGTAGGCCAGGCCCGAGGCGTTGATGCGCTCGGCCCAGGCCTGGGTGTGGCGGTCCAGCGCCTCGCCTTCCTGCCCCGGCGGCTCGTGGCGCACGCACAGGGTCTGCAGCGTCAGCGGCGCCAGCAGGCGCCAGCCGGGGGTCTGGGCGACTTGGCCTTCGAGCCAGCGCGCATGGCCCATGTCGCGGCGCAGGCGCGCCTGCAGGCCTGCCACGCCCTGCTCGCGGATCAGGAACCAGAGCTTGAGCGCGCGAAAGCGCCGCCCCAGCGGCAGGCCCCAGTCGCGGTAGTTCCTGACCTGGCCGTCGGCCGCGGTCTGCAGGTAGCTCGGGTGGGTGGACATCACGCGCACCAGATGCTCGGCATCGCGCACGAAGTAGACCGAGCAGTCGAAGGTGGCGCCCAGCCATTTGTGCGGGTTGAGCACCAACGAGTCGGCGCCTTCGATGCCGTCCCACATCCAGCGGCATTCGGGCAGGATCATGGCCGAGCCGGCCATTGCCGCGTCGACATGCAGCCACAGGCCGTGTTGCTGCGCCAGGGCGGCGATGGCCGCCACCGGGTCGATGGCCGTGGTGGCGGTGCTGCCGCAGGTGGCCACCACGGCGCAGGGCTTGCGGCCGGCCGCCACGTCGGCGGCGATGGCCGTGGCCAGGGCTTCGGGGCGCATCGCGTGGCGCTCGTCGTGGGCGACGACGCGCACGTTGTCGCGGCCGAAGCCGGCCAGCAGCGCCGCCTTCTCCACCGAGCTGTGGCTGTGCGCCGAGACGTAGACCACCAGCGGTGCGGTCTCGGCCTGCAGGCCACCGCGCGCCAGGCCGTAGGCCGTGCTGCGCTCGCGCGCCGAGAGCAGGGCCACCAGGGTGCTGGTCGAGGCCGTATCCTGGATCACGCCGCTCCAGGCGGCCGACAGGCCCACCATCTGGCGCAGCCAGTCGGTGACGACCTCTTCCACCTCGGTCAGCGCCGGGCTGCTCTGCCAGGCCAGGCCGATGACGCCCAGGCCGCTGCTGACGAAGTCGCCCAGCACGCTGGCCAGCAGGCTGTTGGACGGAAAGTAGCCGAAGAAGCGCGGGTGCTGCCACTGCGAGAGCCCCGGCACGACGAGGCGGTCGAGATCGGCCAGGATGGCCTCGAAGGGCTCGGCCGCATCGGGCGGCGCGGCCGGCAGCGCGGCGCGGATCTCGCCCGGCTGGCTGCGCGACCTGACCGGCAGGGTTTCGAGGCGGGCACGGTAGTCGGCGATCCAGTCGATCACGGCATGGCCGTGCTGGCGGAATTCTTCGGGTGTCATGGCGGTGTGGGCCGCACCGCCCCGGCCCGGCTCAACGCGAGCGGCCGAGGTAGCGCTTGCTGCGGAAGATGGCGACCAGGGTGACGCCGACGAAGACCATGCCGCCGCTGGCGATCCAGAAGCCATAGGGGTTGTGGATCAGCGGCAGCGATTCGAAATTCATGCCGAAATAGCCGGTGATCAGGTTCAGCGGCAGGAAGATGGCGGTCAGCACGGTGAGCGTGCGCATGATGTCGTTGGTGCGGTGGCCCAAGGCGCTGAAATGCATCTGCACCGCGGTTTCGGCGCTCTGCTCGAGCCGCCGCACATGGCCCAGCACGCGCTCGACATGCTCCTGCACATCGCGTGATCGCACGCGCAGCAGCTCGCGCTCGCGCCGCGCCTGCGGGTCGGTGGCGTCGGGCCATTCGGCGAGCGCGTCTATCCATTCCTGCACTGCGCTGCGCTGGTCTTCGCAGGTGTCTTCCAGCAGGTGCAGGGCGTTGCGCGATTCGAGCAGCAGCGACCAGTCGTCGAAGCGGCTCTTGGGGTCGAGCAGCTGGGCCTGCAGATAGCCGAGCTGGCGTGTGAGCAGGCGCCGCAGGTCGAGGTAGCTGTCGACCATGTGGTTGACCATGCGCAGCATCAGGTCGGCCGGGCTGCTGGGCAGGCGGGTGGCGCCGCGGCCGTCGCTGCCGGCCACCAGGCCGGCCAGGCGGGCGGCGAAGTGGTCGAGCACCGCGCATTCGGCGGGGTGGACGGTGAGCAGCAGCTGATCGAAGGCGGCAAAGCCCACCGGCCGTGTGTCGATGGCCGCCAGCGCCTGGCGGGCCGTGGCCGCGGTGCCGGTGTTGTCGTCGACGAAGAGGCCTTCGGTGCCGGCGCCGGGCGCCAGGCGCCGGAACACCATGATGTCGTACCAGGAGGTGTAGTCG
This sequence comes from Rubrivivax sp. A210, assembly GCF_904426505.1. Lineage (GTDB taxonomy): Bacteria > Pseudomonadota > Gammaproteobacteria > Burkholderiales > Burkholderiaceae_C > Rubrivivax. The sequence continues at coordinate 247,377 of NZ_CAJGBN010000056.1, read as the reverse complement.
TAGTGGCTGGGCAGCTGGTTGTTCAGCAGGTCGGACGCGTGCAGGTCGACCAGCTGGCCACCGGCCAGGCGCTGCAGAGCCGCCTGCACCTCGGCCACGCCGACCTCGAATTCGCGCCGCGCGCTGCCTACCCACAGAAAGCCGCCGGCCGGCAACTCGGCCGGCAGGCCGGGCAACTCGGTGAAGCGATCAGGAAGGACGTGGAAGACGCGCATCGGCGTGTTTCAGCCGCGGCCTAGCCGCGCTTCATCAGGTGCGCCGCGTCGAGTGCGAAATAGCTCAGCACGCCGTCGGCGCCGGCGCGCTTGAAGGCCAGCAGCGCCTCCATCACCACCGCGTCGTGGTCGAGCCAGCCATTGGCGGCGGCGGCCTTGAGCATGGCGTATTCGCCGCTCACCTGATAGGCGAAGGTGGGCATGCGGAACTCGTCCTTGACGCGGCGCACGATGTCCAGGTACGGCATGCCGGGCTTGACCATCACCATGTCGGCACCCTCGGCGATGTCCAGCGCGACTTCGCGCAAGGCCTCGTCGCTGTTGCCGGGGTCCATCTGGTAGACCTTTTTGTCGCCCTTGCCCAGGTTCTTGGCCGAGCCCACGGCATCGCGGAAGGGGCCGTAGAAGGCGCTGGCGTACTTGGCGCTGTAGGCCATGATGCGGGTGTGGATGGCGCCGTTCGCCTCGAGATCGTCACGGATGGCGGCGATGCGGCCGTCCATCATGTCGCTGGGGGCGACGATGTCGACGCCGGCCTGGGCCTGGATCAGGGCCTGGCGGCGCAGCACCTCCACCGTGCTGTCGTTGACGATGTAGCCGCTGTCGTCGAGCAGCCCGTCCTGGCCGTGGCTGGTGTAGGGGTCGAGCGCGACGTCGGTGAGCAGGCCCAGGGTCGGGAAGCGTGCCTTCAGCTCGCGCACCGCACGCGGCACCAGGCCCTCGGGGTTGAGCGCCTCGCGGCCGTCGGGCGTCTTGAGCGCGGGATCTATCACTGGGAACAGCGCCATCACGGGCACGCCCAGGGCGAGGCATTCCTCGGCCACGGCGAAGAGGCCATCGACGCTGCGCCGCTGTACGCCGGGCATGCTGGCCACGTCCTGCTGCTGGCCCTGGCCGTCGAGCACGAAGACCGGCAGGATCAGATCCTCGGGGGCGAGGCGGTTCTCGCGCACCATGGCGCGGGTGAAGGCGTCACGGCGCAGGCGGCGCGGGCGGCTGCGGGGAAAACCCGGGGGTGTATGCAAGACAATCTCCTGACTATGCGCAAAGGAATGCCGCGCAATGCGGCCTTACCTGCGTAGCGCACTCGAAATCAACCTGATAAAGTCGTTCCCGGATGATAGCTGCGAGGCTTTCATCCCCTGCTTTTCCTCCCTGAGCAGGTGCCTTAGCGTGATGACAGCGATAAGGCTTACCCGCCCCGGCCTGTGCCGGGGCGCTTTTTTGTGGCCGCCATAATGGCCCGATGGGGAATACCTATCTCTGGGTCAAGGCCCTGCACATCGTCTTCGTGGCGAGCTGGTTCGCGGGCCTGTTCTACCTGCCGCGCCTGTACGTAAACCTGGCCATGGTGCCGGCCGACAGCCACGCCGAACGCGAGCGCCTGCTGTTGATGGCGCGCAAGCTCTACCGCTTCTCCAGCCTGCTGATGCTGCCGGCGCTGGCCTTGGGCTTCTGGCTCTGGCTGGGCTTGGGCGTAGGCCGCGGCAGCGGCTGGATGCACGCCAAGCTGGCCCTGGTGGTGGGCGTGGTCGGCTACCACCACATGTGCCGCTCGCTGATGCGCGGCTTCGAGCAACTGGCCAACCGGCGCAGCCACCGCTGGTACCGCGTCTTCAACGAAGTCTCGGTGCTGCTGTTCGCCGCGGTGGTGGTGCTGGTCGTCGTCAAGCCCTTCTAGGCCAGGCCTGCCATGCCCGGCGCCCGCCCCCGCAGCGCCTCGGTGCCGCTGGCGCTGGCCTATGTGGCGCTGGTGCTGTATGCCAGCCTCTATCCCTTCGACGGCTGGCGCTGGCCGCCGGGCCAGGATCTCCTGGCGCTGGCCGTGCTGCCGCGCTCGGTCTACCACCCGGCCTTCGACACCTGGTCCAACCTGCTGGGCTATATGCCGCTGGGCCTGCTGCTGGCAGTGGCGGCGCGGCGCGGCGGCGCCGGACGGCTGGGCGCGGTTCTGGCGGCTTTTGCCAGCGCGGCGCTGCTGTCCTATTTCTGCGAGCTGATGCAGCACTTCGTGCCGCAGCGCGTGCCGTCGCGCGAAGACCTGGCGCTCAACGCGGCCGGGGCGGTGGCGGGCGCGATGCTGGCGCTGGCGGCCGACGCGCTGGGCTATGTCGACCGCTGGTCACGGCTGCGCCAGCGCTGGTTCGAGGGCGAGGCGGCGATGGCCCTGACCCTGTTGGCGCTGTGGCCGGTGGGCCTGCTCTTCCCAACCCCGGTGCCGCTGGGCCTGGGCCAGGTGGGCGAGCGCCTGCGCGAAGGGCTCTCCGAACTGCTGGCCGACGTGCCCTGGGCCGGCGCGGCCCACGCCCTGCTGGCGGCGCCGCCGCCGGCCGGCACACCGCTGCGCCCGCTTTCCGAAGCGCTGATCGTGGCGCTGGGCCTGCTCGCGCCCTGCCTGGTGGCCTATGCGGCCACCGCGCCGGGTTGGCGGCGGCTGGCCATGGCGGCGGGTTCTGCGGTCGTGGGCGTGGCCGGCATGTCGGTTTCGACGCTGCTGAACTTTGGCCCCAGCCATGCGCTGGCCTGGATCTCGCCGGCCACCGTGCCAGGCCTGACGGCCGGCCTGCTGCTGGCCCTGATCGCCACGCCGCTGCCCCGGCGGCTGGCTGCCGGCCTCGGCCTGGTGGTCTTCACCGGCCTCGTCGCCGGGGTGGCCCAGGCGCCCGACAACCCTTATTTCGCGCAAAGCCTGCAGGCCTGGGAGCAGGGCCGCTTCGTGCGCTTCCACGGCCTGGCCCAGTGGGTGGGCTGGCTCTGGCCCTATGCGGCGATGGTCTGGTTGCTGGCCCAGTTGGCGGCCCGACCCCGCGCCGGGCGCTGAAATCATCACTGCCTACAATCCGTCAATGAGTTATTACCAGCATCACATCTTCTTCTGCCTCAATCAGCGCAGTGGCGGCGAAGCCTGCTGTGCCGACCACGGCGCCCAGGCCGCCTTCGATCATTGCAAATCGCGCGTCAAGGCCGCCGGGCTCAACGGCCCGGGCGGCGTGCGTGTCAACAAGGCCGGCTGCCTGGACCGCTGCGCCGGCGGCCCGGTGGCCGTGGTCTACCCTGAGGCCACCTGGTACACCTTCGTCGACAACAGCGACATCGACGAGATCGTCGAGTTGCATCTCAAGCAGGGCAAGGTCGTCGAGCGCCTGCTGCTGGCGCCTGAAATCGGCCGCTGAACGCCGCGCGCCCTGCGGCGCGAGCCCTGTTCCCGTGCGCCGACGCCGGCGCACCTCTGACCCATTCCCGCCATGAAAACGCTGATCGCCTTCTTCCTGGCCGCCTGCTGCGCGGCCGCCTCTGCCCAGACCCCGCAGCCGCCCGAGGTGGCGGCGCGCCAGTACATCCTGCTCGACCTCAACAGCAACCAGGTGCTGGCCGAACGCGAGGCCGACGTGCCCGGCGAGCCGGCCTCGTTGACCAAGCTGATGACCGCCTACCTGGTGTTCAACGCCATCCGTGACAAGAAGCTGGGGCTGGAGCAGACGCTCACGGTGTCGCGTCGCGCCTGGGACGAGCGCCGCGCCGGGGGCTCGCTGATGTTCATCGACACCACGATGACGCCCAAGGTGAGCGAGCTGCTGCGCGGCCTCATCGTGCAGAGCGGCAACGACGCTGCCATTGTGCTGGCCGAGGGCGTGGCGGGCTCGGTCGAGACCTTCGTCGAGGCCATGAACCGCCAGGCCAAGGCCTGGGGCCTGAAGAACACGCAGTTCAAGAACGTCGCCGGCCTCACCGAGCCGGGCCACCACATGAGCGCACGCGATGTCGCCATGGTCGCGGCCCACATCATCACCGAGCACCCCGATTTCTACCCCATCTACTCGATGCGGCAGTACAGCTTCAACAACATCAAGCAGGACAACCGCAACCTGCTGCTCGGGCGCGACCCCTCGGTCGACGGCATGAAGACCGGCTACACCGAAGCCGCCGGCTACTGCCTGGTGGCGAGTTCGGCGCGCGAGACGCCGGCCGGCAAGCGCCGCCTGATCAGCGTGGTGATGGGCACGGCCAGCCGCGAGGCGCGCGCCGCCGAAAGCCTGAAGCTGCTCAACTGGGGCTGGCAGGCCTGGGATGCGGTGCGCCTGTTCGAGGCCGGCAAGCCCGTGGTCACGGTGCCGGTGTGGAAGGGCGCCCAGCCCGAGGCCAAGCTGGGCGCGCCGGGCGCGCTCTACGTCACCGTGCCCAAGGGCGAGGGCGACAAGCTGAAGACCACGGTCGAGCGCACCGACCCGCTGCTGGCGCCGCTGATTGCTGCCCAGCAGGTGGGCGCCATCAAGATCACCACCGCCGCCGGCACGCCGGTGGCCACGGTGCCGCTGGTGGTGCTGGAGCCGGTGCCGCTGGCCGGCCTCTTCGGTCGCGCCTGGGACTCGATCCGGCTCTGGATCAAGTAGAGAAGTGAAGGCGCCAGGCGTGACGGCAGTGCCACAATTTGCCGTCACCCGAGAAAGCCTCCGATGAATGACGCCCTGTGCTACCTGAACGGCGAGTTCCTGCCCCTGTCCGAGGCGCGCATCCCGGTGCTCGACCGCGGCTTCATCTTCGGTGACGGCATCTACGAGGTGGTGCCGGTCTACGGCCGGCGCCTGTTCCGCTTTGACGAGCACATCGCCCGCATGGGCCGCAGCCTGGCCAAGCTGCGCATCGCCAACCCGGCCACGCGCGAGCAGTGGCTGGAGCGCTGCCGCACCCTGGTACACGCCCAGGCGTCCGAGGACCAGCTGCTCTACATCCAGATCAGCCGCGGCGTGGCGCCGCGCGACCACGTCATGCCCCAGGGGCTGGTGCCGACGGTCTTCATGCTCGCCACGACCATGAAGCCGCCCTCGGCCGAGCAGCGCCACCAGGGCGTGGCCTGCGTGACGGCACGCGACTTCCGCTGGGAGCGCGGCGACATCAAGAGCACCAGCCTGCTGGGCAATGTGCTGGCGCGCCAGATCTCGGCCGACCACGGCTGCGTGGAGACCATCCTCTTCCGCGACGGCATGCTCACCGAGGCCTCGTCCAGCAATGTCTGGGTCGTCCACGAGGGCGCGCTGCTGGGCCCGCCCAAGAGCGAGCATGTGCTCGAGGGCATACGCGTCGAGCTGCTGCGCGAGCTGTGCGAGGACTGCGGCATTGCCTACAACCTGCGCCCCGTCTCAGAGGCCGATGTGCGCACGGCCGACGAGGTGATGCTCAGCTCGGCCACCAAGGAAGTGCTGCCGGTGACCAAGATCGATGGCGAGCCCGTTGGCCATGGTGCGCTGCGCGGCAAGCCGGGGCCTGTCTATGGTCGCCTGTACGAGGCCTACCAGCAGGCCAAGGCCAGGATGTCCATCTGATGGAAGCCGACCGGCCCAGCCTGATCGAATACCCGAGCCCCTTTCCCATCAAGGTGATGGGCCAGCAGGCCGAGGGCTTCGAGGACGCGATGGTGGCCGTGGCGCGCACCTTTGATCCTGGCTTCGACCCGGCCAGCATAGAACGCCGCCCCAGCAAGGGCGGCAAATACCTGGGGCTGACGCTCACCGTCACCGCCACCAGCCGCACGCAGCTCGACGAGCTCTACCGCACGCTCAGCACCCATCCGATGGTCAAGGTGGTGCTGTAGCCGGGTCTGCAGCCGCTGCGGCAGCGCCGCGCGCCTCCAGTTCGCGCAGCTTGTAGGGCGCGGCCACATCGCCCTGGCGCGCCGCCGCCGCGTACCAGTAGCTCGCGAGGCGCAGGTCGGCCGCCACACCCTCGCCCTGCTCGTACATCGAGGCCAGCAGGTATTGCGCGCCGACATCGCCGCCCTTGGCCGCCTCGCGGTACCAGTGCGCAGCCAGCGCGGCGTCGCGCGGGCGGCCGCGGCCCAGGTAGCAGGCCGTGCCCATCGCGAGCTGGGCCTCGATGCTGCCGGCCGTGGCGGCTTTTTCGTACCAGTCGTGGGCCCGCACCAGGTCGCGCCGGCCCAGGGCGCCGTTCTCCAGGCTCTGGCCCAGCATGAACTGCGCCGTCACGAAGCCGCGCTCGGCGGCCCGCTCGAGGCCCTGCTCGGCACGGCGCAGGTCGGGGCGCGGGACCTCGCCGCGCAGGTGCATCACGGCGAGGTTGTAGTCGGCCGCCGCCACGCCCTGGCGCGCCAAGCGCTCGAAGGCGGCGCGGGCGGCGCCGTGGCGGCCGGCCTCGTAGTCCAGCACGGCGGCGTCCAGGCGGGCCTGCTGGGCCGGCGGCAGGGCCTGGGCCAGCAGGGTCCAGCCGTAAAGGGCGGCGGCGAGGCAGCGGCTGATCCATGTTCGGGCAGGCAAGGGCGGCTTCATGGGTTTTCGTCGGTGGCCGGCCATGCTGCCTTACGCGGGAGGTTTGCGCTCGAGCACGGCGATGGACGAGGCCGTGGCCGTGGTCCAATGCCCGCATGGCCGACCGCCCCAAGCTCAGCGTCAAAGCCCGCGCCCCGGCGCGCGATCCCCTGCGTGCCCCGGTTCGCGCGATGACGGCGCCGCGCAAGCCGCCACGGCCGCCGCTGGCCGAGCGCGGCGCGGCCCCGCCCGCCGAGCGCAACGAACGCAGCGCAAGGCCAGAGCGCGCCGACAGACCGCCCCGTCCCGACCGGTCGCCCGCACGCGCCGAGCGGCCGCCCCCGCGCCCGGAACGTCCGCCGCGTCCCGACCGCCAGGATCGCCCCCCTCGCCCCGACCGGCCGGTCGCGCGCCCTGACCGGGCGCCCGCCCCAGACCGCGCACCGCGCCCGCAAGCTGGGCCCCGGCCCCAGCCGGACCAGCCCGCGCGACGACCTGAACCATCGCAGCGGCCTGAGCCCGCCGCCGCCGCCGAAGGCGTGCGCGTCTCCAAGCTCATCACCGAGCGCGGCCTGGCCTCGCGGCGCGAGGCCGACGACTGGATCGAGGCCGGCTGGGTGAGCGTGGACGGCCAGGCCGTGGTGCTGGGCCAGCGCGTCGCGGCTGATGCCGCGATTGCGATCGACGAGCGCGCCCGCGTCGAGCAGGCCCGCCGCGTCACCGTGCTGCTGCACAAGCCCATCGGCTATGTCAGCGGCCAGGCCGAGGACGGCCACGAGCCGGCGCTGACCCTGGTCACGCCGGCCAACCGCTGGGTCGAGGACCGCTCGGGTCTCGAGTTCCGCGGTGCCCATCTGCGCCACCTGGCGCCGGCCGGGCGGCTGGACATCGATTCCACCGGCCTGCTGGTCTTTACCCAGGATGGCCGCATCGCCAAGCGCCTGATCGGCGACGAGACGCGGGTGGAGAAGGAATACCTGGTGCGCGTCGAATACAGCCGGCCCGGCCGCCTGCCCGACGAAGACCTGGCGCTGCTGCGCCATGGCCTCGAGCTCGACGGCGTGGCGCTGCGCCCGGCCCAGGTGAGCTGGCAAAACGAAGACCAGCTGCGGGTGGTGCTGCGCGAAGGCCGCAAGCGCCAGATCCGCCGCATGTGCGAACTGGTGGGCCTGCGCGTCGTCGGACTCAAGCGCGTGCGCATCGGCAGCGTCGTGCTGGGGCAACTGCCGCCGGGGCAGTGGCGCTATCTGCGCGACGACGAGCGCTTCTGAGTCACGCGCCGCGGCGCGCGCCTGCCCGTTGTCGACCGCCAGCGCTGCAGCGGCCGCTGCGTGGCAGCGGTTCCCCGCCAGTACAACCCGGTGGCGCGCCTTGTAGACTTTTGAAAACGGGGAGGAATACATGTTCGCAACCATCGGATTGCGCGGCCGAGTCGTGCTTGGCGCTGTCGTTATTTCGGTTCTGGCAGGTTGTGGCGGGGGTGGGGGCGGCTCTCCGCCAGCACCTCCGGCCGCGACGCTGGCGCTCGCCGACGACACGGCGACCGCCACCTGGAACGCGCCTGCGACAGTCGACGTCATTGGCAACGACCGCGCCAGCAGCGGCGGACTGAGCTTGTTGTCGGTGAGCGCGCCCGCTCATGGCACGGCTTCGGTCAGCAACGGCCGCATCGTCTACACGCCCGCGAGCGGCTACTACGGCAGCGACAGCTTCAGCTACACCGCGCGTGCCGATGACGGCGGCGCCACCTCTGCGGCGCGGGTCAGCGTCAGCGTCGAAGCGCAACTGGTGCTGGCCGGAACCGCCAGTGACGCACCATTGCCTGGCGCCGCTGTCACCGCCGACGTGGCCGGCCGCAGCTTCACCGCGACGGCGGGCGCGAACGGGGCGTTCGCTGTCACCGTGCGCAGCGCCGCATCCAGCGACTTCGTCCGCATCGACGCCGTCGGCGCCGGTGGCGTCGCGCGCCTGCGCACACTGGTCGGCGAATTTGGCGCGCTGGTGACCGCCTCCGGTGGCGGCCGGATCGACGCCGCCACGCTGTCCCGTCTGGACGCCACCCACCACAGTACCGCCATGTCGGCCCTTGCGATCCCGGCCAACGGCGGCACGCTGCCGACTACAGCCGCACAGCTGGACGCCGCCCTGGCGCGCGTGTCGCTGGACGATGCGCGCGACATGGCGGCGCTGATCCAGCGCGTCGTCGACGGCGGCGTGGCCCTGCCCGCCGGCAAGGCCGACGTCTGGTCTCTGGTGTCCGACGCAACGACCTATTCCAGCTTCCTGGCCACCACCGTGGCAGCCGACCCGGCGGCCTTCGACGCCGCGCTGCAGTCGGCCCGGGCCAGCTTGCCGCTGACCGCGCCACCGGCGGCGACTGAACTCGCCGGCCGGACCCTCGCCTACTACGGCACCGGCATCGGGCCCGATGCGGCCTATCTGGTCAGCTTCTTCGCGAACGGCAACGCGCAGGTGCGTGGCGACTTCGGGACCCTGGTTTGCACCTGGTCGCGCGACGACCGCGGTATCACGCTGACCTTTCCGCAGCCGCTGCTGGTCAGCGGCTTCAGCGAAGACTTGGATCCGGTAACGGGCCTCCAGAACGAGCTGCAGGTGTCGCAGACGGCGCTGGTGCTGCGCCGGCACGCGCTGGCGGCGGCGACCTACGACGTCACGGTGGTGGCCACCCAGACCTACCTGGACGGCTCGCGCGCTGGAACGACCGTGACGCTGGCCACCGCCAATACCCCCGGCCAGACGATGCGCGAGCTCGACCTGGCGAACCGACTGCCGGTCAGCGCGACCGAGTTCGCCACCGGAAGCCGCTGGGGCGGCTTTGCGAAGACGTTCCTCGCCAGCGCGCCGAACAACCTGCCGCGCACCGAACTGGCGCAGGACGTGATCGCGTTCGGCGGCGGTGGCGCCGGCAGCTCGCTGACCGATCCGACGGCCAGCTACACCGTCAGCGTGGCCGCGGACACCGTTTCACTCGCGCAGACCATCGCCGGCCAGACCTTCATCGCCAACGACTACGTTCGACTGGCGGTCGATGCCGACGGCAGCGAGCGCTGGCTCGCCATGGCCCCGATCACGGCCGGGGGCGGGTTCATCGGCAACGGCGTCGTCGCGAGCATCCCGGTGCATGCCGGCGGGGCCTTGACGTTCAGCATCGCGGGCTTCGCCCGCCATTGGGAAGTGTTCCGCAACGCGAGCCAGCTGGTGGAGCATGCCCTGTTCGACGACGGCACTGGCCTCAACATCGGGACTGCCGCCGGTACCGAGCCGACATCGAACCCGACCACCTGGTCCCTCGTGCCGGGGCCGGTGGACACCGTCGAAATCCGCTCGGGCGCGCCGGCGCGCCAGCGCATCCGCACCTGGACGCCGCTGGCGCGACAGGGCTCGTCGCTGTGGGTGCTGGAGGTGGTGACGATCGCGACGGCCATCGGTCCGCCCGTCACCATCATTGCGCGCGTGCTGCGTCTCGTGGATCGGGGCGCGGCGACGAAGTAGCGCCGCCGCGCGAACCCGGGGCGGTCATCCGCTGCAGCAGCAGATGACGGCCTGCGCCGCGGCTGCGCCGAGGCCTAGGCCGCCAGTCCCTGGTACAGCGCCAGGAACTCCTGCGACAGCTTGTGGCGCGCGTCCAGATGCACCATGGGCAGCGCCGCCTCGTGCGATTCCTTCATCTTGACGCTGGCGCTGAGGTAGGGCTGCAGCACCGGCAGGCCTTCGGCGATGAGCTCCGCCACCACGCGCTGCGGCAGGCTGGCGCGCGGCTGGAACTGATTGACGACGATGCCCTCGACCTCCAGCCCCGCGTTGTGGTCGGCCTGGATCTCCTTCACGCTCTCGAGCAGGCCGTAGAGCGCGTGGCGCGAGAAGTCATCGCAATCAAACGGGATCAGGCAACGTTCGGCGGCGATGAGCGCCGAACGCGTGTAGAAGTTCAGCGCCGGCGGGGTGTCGATCCAGATCTCGTCGTAGCTGGAGGCCAGCTCGGCCAGGGCATCGCGCAGCTTGTAGATCTTGTAGCGGCTCTCCAGCTTGCCGTGCAGCTCTTCGAGCGCGCCGCTGGAGGGCATCAGGTGCAGGTTCTCGAAGGGTGTCTCGACGATGTATTCGGCGGTCTTGGGCGCGCGCATCGCAAAGCTGAGCGTGGTGCCGAAGAACTCGGCAGCACCGGCGCCGGGGTCGGCATCGCCTATCAGGTAGCGCGTCGAATTCGCCTGGGGATCGAGATCCACCACCAGCGTGCGCTGTCCCTGGCTGGCCGCCACGGCGGCGAGGTTGCAGGTGATGGTCGACTTGCCGACCCCGCCCTTCTGGTTGAACACGACGCGGCGCATGCAGGGTTCCCTGGTCTGGATGGCGAAACCCGGATTGTGCATCGCAGCACCTGCGGCGCTTTCGCCGCGTCCGCCTGCTAATCTCGCCCGATGTCGACTTCTCCACCGGCCGCCGTGGCTCCCGTTGCCATGGTGACCGTCGCCCCCGGCCTGGCCGCCCTGGCGCTGTCGTTGCTGCTGGGCCTGCAGCCGGTGACCACCGACATCTACCTGCCGGCCCTGCCCATGCTCACGGCGGCGCTGGGCGCCTCGATGGCCTCGGCGCAGCTGACGATGTCGGCCCTCATCCTCGCCTTCGGCTTCGCCCAGCTCGCCTGGGGCCCGGTGGCCGACCGCGTCGGGCGGCGCCCGGTGCTGCTGTGGGGGCTGGCGCTCTACACCGCGGCCAGCCTGGGCGCGGCCATGGCCGGCAGCATCACCGCCCTCATCGTCTGGCGCGTGCTGCAGGGCGCGGCGATGGCGGCGGCCGTGGTGTGTGCGCGCGCCATCGTGCGCGACCTCTACGAGCCGCAGGAAGGCGCCCAGGTGATGGCGCTGGCGCTGACCGGGCTGGGCGCCATCGCCCTGGCGTCGCCTCTGGCCGGCGGTGCGGCGGCGGCGCTGTGGGGCTGGCGCGGCACGCTCGCACTGGTGGCCGCGGCGGGCGCCGCCACACTCGCTTTCGTCGCACTGCGCCTGCCCGAAACCGCGAGCCGGCTCAACCCTCGGGCCACCTCGTGGGCGCCGCTGCTGCAAAGCTGGCGCGAGATCGCGGTACACCGCGTCTTCCTGGCCTGGGCCCTGCTCGTGGCTTGTACCTATGGCGGCCTCTTCATCGTGCTGGCGGCCTCGTCCTTCGTCTACATGGACGTGCTGGGCCTCTCGCCTGCCGCCTATGGCGCAGCGATGGCCGTGGGCTCCTTCACCTACCTGCTGTCCACCTTGGTGTGCCGGCGCTGGATAGGCCGCCTGGGCATGACGGCCACGGTGAAGCGCGGCGCCTTCTTCACGCTGGCCGGCGGCCTGCTCGCGGCGGGGCTGGCCGCCGCCGGCGTGCAGGCGGTGTGGGCGGTGCTGCTGCCGCAATGCCTCTACCTCTTCGGCCATGGCCTGCACCAGCCCTGCGGCCAGGCTGGCGTGGTGGCGCCGTTTCCGCGTGCCGCCGGCACCGCCTCGGCGCTGGCCGGCTTCCTGCTGGCGCTGGTGGCCTTCGTCGTCGGACGCTGGCTGGGCGTGGCGCTGGACGGCAGCACGCGGCCTCTGGCCTATGGCCTGGCCTTCTGGGCCGTGGCCACCGCGGTCGTGGCCTGGACCCTGGTCCAGCGCGTCCACCGCGCCGGGCCGGTGTCGGGATGAGCGCCGCAATCTGTCTGGCCGGGCCCACCGCCGCGGGCAAGACCGCGGTGGCGCTGGCCCTGGCCGAACGTTTGCCGCTGGAAATCATCAGCGTCGACTCGGCGCTGGTCTACCGCGGCATGGACATAGCCACCGCCAAGCCCAGCGCCGCCGAGCGCGCCGCCGTGCCCCACCACCTGATCGACATCCTCGACCCTCGCGAGGCTTATTCGGCGGCCCGCTTTGCCGCCGATGCGCAGCGGCTGGTGGTCGAGATCCGGCAGCGTGGCCGCCTGCCGCTGCTGGTGGGCGGCACCATGCTGTACTTCAAGGCCTTGCGCGAGGGCCTGGACGCAATGCCGGCGGCCGACGCCGAGGTGCGCGCCGCCATCGACCGCGAAGCCGCGGCGCTCGGCTGGCCGGCCCTGCACGCCGAACTGGCTCGCGTCGACCCCGCCACCGCGGCGCGCCTGGCGCCGGCCGATGCCCAGCGTATCCAGCGCGCGCTCGAGGTCTGGCGCGCCAGCGGCCGCACACTCAGCGACTGGCATGCCCAGGGCGGCGCACGCCCGCCGCCGGCTGCGGCCGGGTGGCCGCTGGTGGCGCTGGAGCCGCAGTCGCGCGCCTGGCTGCACGGGCGCATCGCCGAGCGCTTCGACGCCATGCTGGCTGCCGGCCTGGTCGACGAGGTGAAGGCCTTGCGAGCGCGTGGCGACCTGCATCCTGGCCTGCCCGCCATGCGCTGCGTCGGCTACCGCCAAGCCTGGGAGGCGCTGGATTCGGGCCGCCTGGACGGCTTGCGTGCGTGCGGCCTGGCCGCCACCCGCCAGCTTGCCAAGCGCCAGTTGACCTGGCTCCGCGCCAGCCCCGAACGCCATGTGATCGCTTGCGATGCCGACGGCGCCACGGCGCACGCGGTCGGCCTGTTGATGGATCTCGCCGGCCGGACATGACCGTGCGGCATCGATCTTGCTGGCCTGTCCTGCAAGCTTGCATGCACCAGCCGGCGACCCCCCGCACCTAGGGTGATGCCCCGAGTGGGTGCGCGGAGGTTCGCGATATAGTGCCGCGCCTTGACCGCATCCGGTCATGCCGGCTCACGAGGCTGGATTCGGGACATTACGGCGTACCGCGCGATATCTCATGTGCGGCACGGCCTGGAGGGATGAGTGGATTTCGCCCAACAACAACGCAATCCGGGCAGGCACGCCGTCGGTTTCGGCTTCGTGCTGGTGCTGCACCTGCTGATCGGCTGGGCGCTGGTCAACGGCCTCGCGCAACGCCTGGTCGAGGTGATCAAGTCTCCGCTCGAGACCAAGATCATCGAGGAGGTGAAGCCGCCGCCGCCGCCGCCGCCCGAGAACCTGCCGCCGCCGCCCAAGTTCGCGCCGCCGCCGCCGTCCTTCGTGCCACCGCCCGAGGTCAACGTGAACCCGCCGCCGACCCCGGCGCCGACCATCACCACGACCCAGGTCGCGCCGCCGCCGACGCCAGTGACCATCGCGCCGCCGCCGGCCCCGCCGCGGGCGCCGGTGCGCGTCGAGCCCAAGATCGACTTCGCGTCGAAGTGCGACCGCCCCGACTACAACGCCGCGGCGCGCCGCGCCGAGGCCCAGGGCACGGTGGTCGTGGTCTACACCATGGACACCAATGGCGTGATCAACGAGGCCACGGTCGAGAAATCGGCCGGCCCGACGCGCGAGCACAAGATGCTCGACCGCCTCACCCTCGAGGCGGTGAAGGCCTGCAAGGGCACGCCGGGCACGCTCGACGGCAAGCCCGAGAAGCTGACCGCCCGCGTCACCTACGTCTGGAAGATCACCGACTAGTTCTCTCTCCCCACGCGCGTGGCCTGCGGGGCCGCGCCGGCCCGTTCCTTTGGAGTTCCACATGACCATGACCAAGTTCAACAATGCCCGCTCGTGGCTGGCCAAGACGCTCGCCTCGGCGCTGGCCGGCCTGGTGCTGGCCTGCAGCCTGCCCACCGCCGCGCTGGCCCAGGCCGCCTCGGCCCCCGCCCCCGCGGCGCCGCCGGCCGCGGTGGCGCCCGCCGTCACCGAAGAAGCCGTCGACAACCCCTATGGCCTGAAGGCGCTGTGGACGCAGGGCGACTTCGTCGCCCGCGGCACCCTCATCATCATGGTCATCATGTCGATGGGCAGCTGGTACATCATCTTCACCAAGCTGTTCGAGCAGCGCGCCATGCTCAAGAGCGCGCGCAGCTCGGCCGACTCGTTCTGGAAGGCCAGCTCGATCAAGGCTGGCGTCGGCGCCCTCGAGGAAGGCTCGGCCTTTCGCTTCATCGCCGAGCGCGGCATCACCTCGAGCGATCACCACGAAGGCACGATGGTCGAGACCATCGACAAGCACACCTGGATCAGCATGTCGATCGACCGCGCCGTCGGCAACATCCAGGGCCGGCTGCAGGACGGCATGGCCTTCCTTGCCACCGTCGGCTCCACGGCTCCGTTCGTGGGCCTGTTCGGCACCGTCTGGGGCATCTACAACGCCCTGGTCAAGATCGGCATCAGCGGCCAGGCCAGCATCGACAAGGTCGCCGGCCCGGTGGGCGAGTCGCTCATCATGACCGCCATCGGCCTGGCCGTCGCGGTGCCCGCGGTGATGGGCTACAACTGGCTCATCCGCCGCAACAAGGCCGTGATGGACGAGACCAAGGCCTTCGCCGGCGACCTGCTCAACGTGCTCATCGCCGGCAAGCGCTCGTGACAGCCGCCAGGCTGTCCCGGCCCCACGCCGGCAGCGCAGGAGAATCCGCATGGCGATGAACGTAGGCCCCGCCGCCGAAGACGGCGAGGAACAGCTCAACAACACCATCAACACCACGCCGCTGGTCGACGTGATGCTGGTGCTGCTGATCATCTTCCTCATCACCATCCCGGTGGTGACGCAGTCGATCAAGCTCGACCTGCCCAAGGAACGCAATCTGCCCACGCAGACCAAGCCCGAGAACATCGTCATCGCGGTCAACCGCGACGGCGAGGTCTACTGGGGCATGGAGCGCATGCCCGATGCCGAGGCCCTGGTGGCGCGGCTCAAGGTCGAGTCGGTCAAGGAGCCCCAGCCCGAGGTCCACATCCGCGGCGACAACGAGGTGCGCTACGAATCGGTGGGCCGCATCGTCGTGGCCTGCCAGCGTGCGGGCATCTACAAGGTCGGCTTCATCACCGAGCCGCCGGCGGGCGCCGCCGCCCGGCTGAACTAGGAGTCCCGCGTAAATGGGATTGAAAACATGGGCATGAACATAGGCAGTGGCGGCGGCGGTGACGAGCCCGACGTGATGGTTGATATCAACACCACGCCGCTGATCGACGTGATGCTGGTCTTGCTGATCATGTTCATCATCACCATCCCCATCCAGACGCATGCGGTGAAGATGAACATGCCGGTGCCCAACAATGCGGCGCCGCCGCCGCGGCCGCCGGAGATCATCCGCATCGACGTCGATTTCGACGGCACCATTGGCTGGAACGGCGAGGTCATCCAGGCCGGCGACCGCGCCGCCATCGAGGCTCGCCTGGCCGCCGTGGCGGCCCTGTCCGACCAGCCTGAGGTACACCTTCGTCCCAACAAGCTGGTGGTCTACAAGCATGTGGCGATGATCATGGCCACCGCCCAGCGCCTGGGCGTGACCAAGATCGGCATCGTCGGCAACGAGCAATTCCTCTGAAGAGAACCCCGCGTCCCATGAGCAAGAGCCTTCGCACCCTGGTCCTGACCCTGGCGGCCTGCGCCTCGCTGAGCCTGGCCCAGGCCCAGGGCGTGCGGCCCGAGGTCGGCAATCCGCTCAAGCAGGCCGGCGAGCTGCTGCGCGCGGGCAAGGCCAAGGAGGCCCTGGCCAAGGTGCGCGACGCCGACGCCGTGGGTGGCAAGACGGCCACCGAACAGCTGACCATAGACCGCATGAAGGCCGCCGCCGCCCAGCGCGCGGGCGACTGGGCCACCGCCATCCAGGCGCTGGAGGCCGTACACGCCAAGGCGGCCGGCGCCGAGCAGGGCCAGCTGGCCGAGCAGCTGGCCTCGGCCTACACCCAGCAGAAGAACAATGCCAAGGCCATCGAATGGCTGAACAAGGCAGTGGCGGCCGGCAACACCAGCCCCACCGTCAAGCAGTTGCAGAGCTATCTGCAATCGGCCAGCGGTGACTTTGCCGCCATCGCCCGCGACGCCGGCGCCGCTGTGGCCGCCGCCGAGCAGGCCGGCCGCCGCCCCGAAGAGGGCGAACTGCTGCGCCTGGCCGATGCCCAGCAGCGCACCGGCAACCTCAATGGCTATGCCGGCAGCCTCGAGAAACTGCTGTTCAACTATCCCAAGAAGGACTACTGGAGCGCCTACCTCGGCCGCCTGGCGCGCAAGCCGGGCTTTGCCGACCGTTTCACGCTCGACCTGCTGCGCCTGCGCCTGGCCAGTGGCACGCTCACCAAGACCGAGGACTTCATGGAGATGGCCCAGCTCAGCCTGCAGGCCGGCCTGCCGGCCGAGGCGCGCAGCATCGCCGACCAGGGCTTCAAGGCCGGCGCCCTGGGCACGGGCGCCGAGGCCGGCCGCCACCAGCGCCTGCGCGAGCTGGCCGTCAAGCAAGAGGCCGAATCCAAGGCCGCGCTGGCCGCCCAGACCAGCGAGGCCGAGGGCTTCAAGGAAGGCGACGGCCTGGTCAAGGTCGGCTACGCCCACGTCTCGCTGGGCCAGGTCGACAAGGGCATCGAGCTGATCCAGAAGGGCATCGCCAAGGGCAATCTCAAGCGCCCCGAGGATGCCAAGCTGCGCCTGGGCATGGCCCAGCTGCAATCGGCCAAGTCCAAGGCCGCCGCGCTGCAGACGCTGCGCAGCGTCAAGGGCAATGATGGCGCGGCCGACATCGCGCGACTGTGGACCATCCTGGGCGCGGGCTGAGCCCTGCCGCGCCGCGCGCAACCGGCCGCATGGCCCCGCTGCCCTTCGTCGTCGATCTCGGCGGCGGCGTCTTTGCCGTCGACACCGGCTTCCACCGCGACCGCTTCGATGCCGCCTACCTGCTGGTGCAGGACGGCCGCGCCGCCTTTGTCGACACCGGCACGCAGATTGGCGCGCCGCGCTTGATGGCGGCACTGGCGGCACTGGGGCTGGCGCCCGCCGCGGTGGACTACGTCATCCCCACCCACGTCCACCTCGACCACGCCGGTGGCGCCGGCTGGCTGATGCAGCAATGCCCCCAGGCCACGCTGCTGGTCCACGCGCGGGGTGCGCGCCACCTGATCGACCCCAAGGCGCTGTGGATGGGCGCCACCGCGGTCTATGGCGCCGAAGAGATGACGCGCTCCTACGGTGGCATTGTGCCGGTGCCGGCCGAGCGTGTGTGTGCCACCGAAGAGGGCATGGAGGTAAGCCTGGCCGGCCGCCGCCTGCGCTTTGCCGACACCCCCGGCCATGCGCGTCACCACCACTGCGTGTGGGACGAGGTCACGCGCGGCTGGTTCACCGGCGACACCTTCGGCCTCAGCTACCGCGAGTTCGACACCGGGCGCGGGCCCTGGATCGTGCCGACGACGACGCCGGTGCAGTTCGAACCCGATGAACTGAGGCTTTCGGTCGAGCGCCTGATGGCGGCGCAGCCCGACTGCCTTTACCTCACCCACTTCGGCCGCGTCACCGGCGTGTCGCGGCTGGGCGCGCAGTTTCTGGCGCTGCTCGACGAGATGGTGGCGCTGGGCCGGACCATCCATCGGCAGGCCGGCACAGCCACCGCGCGCCACGAGGCGCTCAAGGCCGGCCTGCTCGGCATCTTCGCCGACAGCCTGGCCGCGCACGGCTGCACGCTGGGCCGCGCCGAAGTTGCCGAGCTGCTGGCCATCGACATCGAGCTCGATGCCCAGGGCATGGCGATCTGGCTCGACCGCCGCTGAATCCGGACTGAAGGGGCGAAAAGATGGCAGGCGTTCATTTCGGTCTCGAAGGCCGCGTCGTCGTGATCACCGGCGCGGCCCAGGGCATCGGTGCGGCCTGTGCGCAGCGCCTGGCGCGCGACGGCGCCGCGGTGGCGCTGTGGGACGTGGCCGACGCCGCCGGCTCGGCCCTGGCCGCCGAGCTGCAGGCCGCCGGCGCGCGAGCCCTCTACTGCCACTGCAATGTGGCAAGCAAGGCCGAGGTCGACGCGGCACTGACGGCCACGCTGGCCGCCTTCGGCCATGTCGACGGCCTCGTCAACAACGCCGGCATCTTCAAGGCCGCGGCCTTTCTCGACATCGCCGAGACCGACTGGGATGCGGTGATCGCCATCAACCTCAAGGGCGCCTTCCTGGTTGGCCAGGCCGTCGCACGCGCGATGGTCGGCAACGCCGGCCCGCGGCGCGGCGCCATCGTCAACATGAGCTCGGTCAACGGCCGCCTGGCCATACCCAGCATTGCCAGCTACAACGCCAGCAAGGGCGCCATCGACCAGCTCACCCGCGTGATGGCGCTGGCCCTGGCCGACCAGGGCCTGCGCGTCAATGCGGTGGCGCCGGGCACCATCGCCACCGAGCTGGCGCGCAGCGCCGTGCTCACCAGCGACGAGGCACGCGAGCGCATCATGAGCCGCACGCCCATGCGCCGACTGGGCGAGCCCGAGGAGATTGCCGACGCCGTGGCCTGGCTGCTCAGCGATGCCGCCAGCTACGTCACCGGCGAGATCATCGTCGTCGATGGCGGGCGCATGGCCTTGAACTACACCGTGCCGCCGGCTTGAGCCCCGGGGCGCAGCCAAGCCATGAAAACCCCGGACGAGACCCTGGCGCGCTGGCTGGCCGAGGAAGAAGCCGTGCGCGAGCGCCTCGCTCCCGAAACCGGCGTCGCCCGCCGCGAGCACTTCGCTGGCAAGCCGGGCATGGCGCTCTTCGAGGCCCTCTTCGCCGGCCAGGTGCCGCGCGTGCCCATAGGCCAGACGCTGGACTTCTTGCCCGTACACATCGAACCCGGCCACGCGGTCTTCCAGGGCCGACCCGGGCCGCAGCACTACAACCCCATGGGCAGCGTACACGGCGGCTGGTTTGCCACCCTGCTCGATTCGGCCCTGGGCTGCGCCGTGCACTCGGCGCTGCCGGCCGGCAAGGGCTATACGACGCTGGAGCTGAAGGTCAACATGATCCGCGCCCTCAGCGACAAGGTCGCCCGCGTGCGCGCCGAGGGCCGATTGATCCACCTGGGCGGGCAGACGGCCACTGCCGACGCCCGCCTGGTCGGCCCCGACGGCCGCCTCTACGCCCATGGCTCGACCACCTGCCTGGTGTTCGACATGCCGGCCTGACAGGCCGTGTCCGACCTGCCGGCCTGACCGACAATGGCGGCCATGAAATACCTTCACACCATGGTCCGCGTGACCGATGTCGAGGCCTCGCTGCACTTCTGGCGCGACGCCCTGGGGCTCGAGGTACAGTCGCGCCGCGACATCGAGGCCGGCCGCTTCACGCTGATCTTCCTGGCCGCGCCGGGCGACAGCCAGGCGCAGATCGAGCTCACCTACAACTGGCCCGACGCCGACGGCCGCGCCGAGGTCTATACCGGCGGCCGCAACTTCGGCCATGTGGCCTATGCGGTGGACGACATCCACGCTGCCTGCCAGCGCCTGATGGCCGCCGGCGTCACCATCAACCGCCCACCGCGCGACGGTCGCATGGCTTTTGTGCGCTCGCCCGACGGCATCTCGGTCGAACTGCTGCAGGCCGGTGGCGCGCTGGCGCCGGCCGAGCCGTGGATATCGATGCCCAACGTCGGCAACTGGTAGGCTGCCGCCCACCATGTACCAGCCGGCCCACTTCAGGCAGGAAGACGGCGCCGCGCTGGTGGCGCTGATGCAGGCCCACCCGCTGGCTGCGCTGGTTTCGGTGCAGGACGGCGAACCCACGGCCGACCACATTCCGCTGCAGTACGACGAAGCGGCGCAGGTGCTGCGCGGCCATGTCGCGCGTGCCAACCCGCTGTGGCGTGCGGCCGCGGGCCAGCCAGTGCTGGCCATCTTCCGTGGCGCCCAGGCCTATGTCTCGCCGTCCTGGTACCCGTCCAAGGCCGAGCACCACAAGGTCGTGCCGACCTGGAACTACGCCGTCGTCCACGCCCATGGCCGCCTGCGCGCGGTGGACGATGCGCCCTGGCTGCACGAGTTGGTCAGCGGCCTCACGGCCCGCCATGAAACCGGCCGCCCCACGCCCTGGGCGGTGGGTGATGCGCCGGCCGATTTCATCCAGCAGATGCTCGCTGCCATCGTCGGCATCGAGATCGCGGTCGAGCGCCTGGAGGGCAAGTTCAAGCTCAGCCAGAACAAGAGCGCGGCCGACCGTGCCGGCGTGGCCGCCGGCATGGCCACCGGCGACGCCGGCGCCCAGGCGATGGCCGCCCTGGTGCTGCCGAAACCCTGATCAGCGCGCCGGGCGCAGCGCCGAGGCGGCGCGGGCCAGCGCGGTGATGCGGTCCCAGTCGCCGGCGTCGATGGCGTCCTGCGGCGTCAGCCACGAACCGCCGCAGACCTTGACGTTGGGCAGGGCCAGGAATTGCGGCGCGGTCTCGGGCGTGATGCCGCCGGTGGGGCAGAAGGCGACATCGGCAAAAGGCCCGGCCAGGCCCTTGAGCATGGGTATGCCGCCGGCCGCCGTGGCCGGGAAGAACTTCAGGAAGCTGTAGCCGTCAGCATTGGCCGCCATCACCTCGCTGGCCGAGGCCACGCCCGGCAGCAGCGGCAGGCCCATGTTGCGGCAGGCATGGCCGATGTCGCTGGTGTAGCCGGGGCTGACGCCGAAGCGGCAGCCGGCGTCCTTGGCCGCCTGGGCGTCGGCCACCGAACGGATGGTGCCGGCGCCGACGATGGCCTCGGGCACGGCGGCGACGATCTCGCGCATCGCCGCCAGCGCCACCGGCGTGCGCAGCGTCACCTCGAGCACGTACACGCCGCCCGCCACCAGGGCGCGCGCCAGCGGCACGGCGTCGGCCAGGCGCTGGATCACGATGACCGGGATCACCGGGCCGTGGGCGACGAGTTCGAGCGGGTCCTTCATGTCGTTTCCTGCCTTCAAAGCCATGTCACCGCGCCTTCTTCGGCGCTGCTGACGTTGCGCCGCATGCCGGCGAAGAGTTCACGGCCGAGGTCGTGGGCGTTGACCTCGGCCTGTTCGGCCGTGAGTGTGGCGGGCACGCGTGACGCCCAGACGGCGGGGTCCACCAGCGCCTCCAGCGTGCCGGCCACCGCGTCCAGGCGGATCAGGTCGCCGTCGCGCACGCGCGCCAGCGGGCCGCCGGCCAGGGCCTCGGGGCTGACGTGGATGGCCGCCGGCACCTTGCCGCTGGCGCCGCTCATGCGGCCGTCGGTGACCAGCGCGACCTTGTAGCCGCGGCCCTGCAGCACGGCCAGCGGCGGCGTCAGCTTGTGCAGCTCGGGCATGCCGTTGGCGCGCGGGCCCTGGAAGAGCACGACGGCGACGACATCGCGGTCGAGTTCGCCGGCCTTGAAGGCCGCTTGCAGCGCCTCCTGGCTCGTGAAGACGCGGGCCGGCGCCTCGACGATGTGGCGATCTTCCGGCACGGCCGAGGTCTTGATGACGCTGCGGCCCAGATTGCCCCGCAACAGGCGCAGGCCGCCGGTGGCCGAGAAGGGTTCGCTGGCCGGGCGCAGCACGCTGGTGTCGCCGCTGATCTGCTGCAGGGCGCTCCAGGCAAGTTGGCCGCCGCCGTCCAGCGCCGGCACCTCGGCGTAGGCAGCCATGCCGCGGGCGCTGACGGTGGCCACGTCAGCGTGCAGCGCGCCGCTCGCCATCAGCTCGCGCAACACATAGCCGGGACCACCTGCGGCCTGGAACTGGTTCACGTCGGCGCTGCCGTTGGGGTAGACGCGGGCCAGCAGCGGCACGGCGGCGGCGAGGTCGGCGAAGTCGGTCCAGTCGATCAGGATGCCGGCGGCGCGCGCCACCGCCACCCAGTGGATGAGGTGGTTGGTGCTGCCGCCGGTGGCCAGCAGCGCGACCATGGCGTTGACGATGACGCGCTCGTCGACCAGGCGGCCGATGGGCAGGAAGCGCTGCGCGCGGGTGATCGAGAGCACGGTGCGCACCGCCTCGCGCGTGAGCGCCTCGCGCAGGCCGGCGTGGGGGTGGACGAAGGCCGCGCCCGGCACATGCAGGCCCATGGCCTCGAGCAGCATCTGGTTGCTGTTGGCCGTGCCGTAAAAGGTGCAGGTCCCGGGGCCGTGGTAGGCCGCGCTCTCGGCCTTGAGCAGCTCGGCGCGGCCCACCAGGCCCTGTGCCGCCTGCTCGCGCACCTTGGATTTCTCGTTGTTCGACAGGCCGCTGCTCATGGGCCCGGCGGGCACGAAGACGCAGGGCAGGTGGCCGAAGTGCAGCGCGCCGATCAAGAGGCCGGGCACGATCTTGTCGCACACGCCCAGCAGCAGCACGGCGTCGAAGACATCGTGGGTGAGGCCCACGGCCGTGCCCATCGCGATGGTGTCGCGCGAGAACAGGCTCAGCTCCATGCCGGGCAGGCCCTGGGTGACGCCGTCGCACATGGCCGGCACGCCGCCGGCCACCTGTACCGTGGCGCCCAGGCGGCGTGCCTCGTCGCGGATCAGCGCCGGATAGCCCTCGTAGGGCTGATGGGCCGACAACATGTCGTTGTAGGCCGTGATGACGCCGATGTTGAGCGCCTTCTCGGCGACGACGCGGAACTTGTCGCCGCCGGGCAGGGCCGCGAAGGCGTGGGCGACATTGGCACAACCCATGCGCTCGGCGCCAGGTGGCCGGTTCACCAGCCGGTTGATGCGGGACAGATAGGCCTGCCGGGTGGGCGCGCTGCGTTGCGCAATGCGCTGGGTGACGTCGATGAGGGCTTGCTTCATGCGGGCGACCTTGTAACCTGTCTGTCCATTATCAAGTAACTGAGTTACATCGTCAACGCCATCGCTGGTGCCGTCAGGGCCATTGCCGGGGGCCGGGTAACCGTGCGATGCTGGCGGCCGTGCAGGCGCCCATAGACCCCGAACTGATGGTCAGCGACCCGGCCGAGTCGCTGCAGAAACTGCGCCGGCAGTGGCAGGGCCGCTGCGAGCGCTGGATCTTCGGCTACGCCTCGCTGATCTGGCGTCCCGAGTTCGACGCCGCCGAGCACCGCCCCGCCCTGGTGCATGGCTGGCACCGCGCGCTGCGCATGCGTTCGCGCATCAACCGCGGCACGCCGCAGCAGCCGGGGCTGGTGTTCGCGCTGCTGCCGGGCGGCGCCTGCCGCGGCATGGTCTACCGGCTGCGGCCCGAGAACGGCGACGAGGAACTTGAGCGCCTGTGGGCGCGCGAGATGCCCACTGGCGTCTACGACCCGCGCCTGCTGCCCTGTCGCACACGCGAGGGCACGGTGCTGGCGCTGGCTTTCACGCTGAGCCGGCGCAGCGAGGCCTTCCTGCCCCACCTGCCCGACGACGAGGTGCTGCACATCCTGCGCCATGCGCGCGGGCGTTGCGGCAGCACGCTGGACTACCTGGCCGAGACCTCGGCCGCGCTGCGCGAGCGCGGCGTGCGCGACCGCGAGATCGAGCGCCTGGTGGCGCTCGCGCGCCGCCATGGCCTGCTTCAGCCCGAGGTGCGGCGCAGGGTTTCGAGGTCGGACGAGGTGTCGACGTCGAGCAGCACGCCGGGGTCGTCGAGTTCCAGCCCCTGAGCCGGGTAGCGCGCAATCAGGCGGCGCGCGCCCTCGTCGCCGCGCAGCAGGATCAGTTCGGAATACAGCTCGGCGGCAAAGCCCACCGGGTGGCCGCGCCGGCCGCGGTGCTGGGCGCAGACCACCGCATGCTGCTCCAGCGCCGTGGCCACGGCCAGGATGCTGGACGGGCGCACCAGGGGCATGTCGCCCGGCAGCACCAGCCAGCCCGGCGCACCCGAGCGCTCGGAGATGCCTGTTGCGATGCTGTGGCCCATGCCGCGTGCCGCGTCGGCCGGACTCAGCACCACGATGTCGCGCGTGGCCAGGAATTCGGCCACCAGGTGCTGCAGTGCCGCCGTGGTGACCACCACCACCGGCAATTGCGTCTGGACGGCCTGGCGCACGGTGCAGCCCAGCACCGTGGCGCTGCCGAAAGGCTGCTCGAGCTTGTGCTGCGGGCCGGCAAAACGGCTGCCGCGGCCCGCTGCGGGCACGACGATGGTGGGACGGAATCTCATCGTTATTGGGGCCGGCTTCTGGGCTGCGGGCGCTTTTCCTCTGAGACGAGAATGGCCGCCCCGCCCGCCGCGGGATAGTGGGGGGTTCACTTACGGCCTTCCCCGGGGACGCTAACCCCCTAGCTTTCTATACTGCAGCGATGGACATCGCCGATCTGCGCAAGAGCTATGAGCGCGACGCGCTCGACGAATCGGCCTCGGAGGCCGACCCGCTGAAGCAATTCGAGCGCTGGTTCGAGCAGGCGCTGTCGTCGCAGCTGCCCGAGCCCAATGCGATGACCCTGGCCACGGTGGGCACCGACGGCCGGCCGTCGACCCGCGTGGTGCTGGTCAAGGGCTTCGATGCGCAAGGCATCGTCTGGTACACCAACTACGACAGCCGCAAGGGCCGCGAACTGGCCGCCCATCCGCTGGCCGCGCTGCAGTTCCATTGGGTCGAGCTGGAGCGGGTGGTGCGCATCGAGGGCCGCGTCGAGAAGACCAGCGCGGCCGAGTCCGATGCCTATTACAAGACGCGCCCGCTCGATTCGCGCCTGGGCGCCTGGGCCTCGCCGCAGAGCCAGGTGATTACTTCGCGCGCCCTGCTGGTGGCCGGCGCCGCCAAGGCCGCTGCGCAGTACGCGCTCAACCCGCCGCGCCCGCCGCACTGGGGCGGATACCGCCTGCGGCCCGAGCTGTGGGAGTTCTGGCAGGGCCGCAAGAGCCGTCTGCACGACCGCCTGCGCTACCGGCTCGAGGGTGAGGCCTGGGTGCGCGAGCGCCTGGCGCCCTGAGGCGCCCTATTTGCCTGCCGATTTGCGCGCTGGCCTGGCCGCCTGCTTGCCCAATGCCTTCTTGGGCCTGGCCTTGCCCGGCTTGCCAGCCCTCTTCTTTGCCGCCGCGTCGTTGTCGGCCCTCGCCATGCCGTGCGGCCCGGCCTGCAGCGCTGCCTCTATCCGTTCGCACAGGGTGCGCAGGATCTTGACGCGGGCGAAGTACTTGTCGTTCGATTCGACCAGGGTCCAGGGCGCGTCGCCGGTGCTGGTGCGGTCGACCATGTCGCACACCGCCCGCTGGTAGGCGTCCCACTTGTCGCGGTTGCGCCAGTCGTCCTCGGTGATCTTGAAGCGCTTGTGCGCCACCTCTTCGCGCTCGCGAAAGCGCCGCAGCTGCTCCTCGCGGCTGGTCTGGAGCCAGAACTTGAGCACGATGACGCCGGCGCCGGTGAGCTCGTGCTCGAAGTCGTTGATCTCGGTGTAGGCGCGCTGCCAGTCGGCCTCGCTGCAATAGCCCTCGACACGCTCGACCAGCACGCGGCCGTACCAGGTGCGGTCGAAGATGGCCAGGCGGCCTCGCCGCGGGATGTGGCGCCAGAAGCGCCACAGGTGCGGCTGGGCGCGTTCTTCCTCGCTGGGCGCAGCTATCGGTATCACCTGGTACTGGCGCGCGTCGAGCGCCGCGCACAGGCGGCGGATGGCGCCGCCCTTGCCGGCCGCGTCGGCGCCCTCGAAGGCGCAGACCACGGCGTGATCCTTGAAGCGCGGGTCGCGCACCAGCTCCGACAGCCGGCCCTGCCAGCGCGCCAGTTCCTTTTCGTAGGGGCGCTCCGCGAGCACGAGCGAAAGGTCGAGTTCGGTCAGCAGGTTGCGGCCGTCGGTGTCCACGCGCACCAGCGGCGCTGCCGGCGGCTGCGGGCGTTCTTCGCAGTCCAGCTTCTGGCGCAGCGCCTCGAGCAGGATGCGGCCCACTGTCAGCTCGCGGTAGCGGTCGTCGCTGGCCTCGACCACGGCCCAGGGCGCCCAGGGTGTGTTGGTGACGCGCAGCACATGGCCGGCAGTCTCCTGCGCCTCGTCGAAGCTCTCGAGGCGGTCCCAGTTCCATTGCGTCACGCGCCAGGCGGTGCGGGGGTCGGCCTCCAGCGCCTTGAGCCGCTTGCGCTGGGCCGACTTGGTGAGGTGCAGCCAGAACTTGAGGATCAGCGCGCCCTCGTTGACCAGCATGGCCTCGAAGCGGTTGATCTGCTCGGCGCGGGCGTCGAGTTCCTTGATCGAAAGCCGGCCCTCGATGCGGTCGCGCATGGGATCGGAGTACCAGGAGCCGGCGAACATGCCCATGCGCCCGCGCGGCGGCAGCGAGCGCCAGTAGCGCCACATCGGCGGTCGGTCGTGCTCTTCCTCGGTGGGCTCGGAGAAGGCCAGCGTCGAGATGAAACGCGGGTCCATCCACTCGTAGAGCAGGTTGATGGTCTCGCCCTTGCCGGCGCCGTCCTGGCCGCTGATGATGAGCAGCACCGAGGTCTTCTTGCGCTGCACCAGCTCGATCTGCGCCTGCAGCAGCGCCGCACGCAACTCGGGCAGGGCCAGGCGATAGGCCTCCTTGGCAATCTTGTGGCCGATCTCTGCCGATTCGAACATCGCGATTCCTTCCGAGCCCGCCGCACCGCGGCGTCATCTCCGACCGTATCAGGCCTGGCGCACCACGCGCTGCGGAAATGGAATGTCAACCCCGGCCTCGTTCAGCGCTTCCAGCAGCGCCAGGTTGACGGCCGAGCGCACATTGCCCTGGCCGTTCTCGGGGTCGGCAATCCAGAAGGCGATGGTCAGCTCCAGGCCGTCGGCAGCAAAATTCGACAGCTGCACCGAGGGCGCCGGGTCGGCCACCACGCGCGCCACGCGGCCGGCGGCGGCGGCCAACTGGGGCATCAGCGTGGGCAGCGGGCTGCCGTAGGCCACCTGCACCACGGTGGTGAGCAGCACCTTGGGGTCGGCCAGCGAGGCGTTCTCGACGCGCTGGGTGATCAACATCTCATTGGGCACGATGGATTCGCGGCCGTTGAGGGCGCGGATCACGGTGTAGCGGGTGCTGATGTCGGTGATGCGGCCCTCGAAGCCGTCGACCTTGACCATGTCGCCGATGCGCATGCTGCGCTCGGCCAGGATCACGAAGCCGCTGATGTAGTTGGCCGCCAGCTTCTGCAGGCCCAGGCCGATGCCGACGCCGAGGCCGCCGCCCAGCACGCCCAGCGCCGTGAGGTCGATGCCGGCGGCCGAGGCGGCGAAGAGCACGCCCACGAAGAGCAGCACGGCGCGCAGCGCATTGGCCGCCATCTTGCGGATGCTGAGGTTGTCGGTGGCGCCCTTGAGCAGGCGCGCCTCGAACATCGACGATACCCACAGCGCCAGCACCAGCACCAGCACCGCGGTGACCGCACCCTCCAGCAGGTTGCGCACCGAGACTTTGCTGGCGCCTATCTTCCAGTGGATGTCGTCCAGCTCGGCCAGCATCAGCGGCAGCACGCCGGTGATCCACAGCACCATGGCCAGCCAGGCGATCCAGGACACGCTGCGCTCGACCACCCGCATCAGCTGCGAGCCCGGGAAGGCGGCACGCAGCACGCGCACCGTGAGCCGTATCACCGCCAGCGAGACCAGGATGGGCACGACCAGCTTGAACACCGCGATCGGCACCTGCCCGGCCAGCGCCCAGCGCGCGGTCAGCGCCAGCAACAGGGTCAGCAGCGGGAAGAGGGCGCCGTCGACGATGCGGTGGCCGAACCAGATCGAGCCCCGCTCGGCCTGAGGCCCGCGCAGCCCGCGCACCAGCGCCCAGCCGCCCAGCAAGCAGGCCACCAGCACCGCCAGCTCGATGGCCGCGGTGGGCTGGAGCAGGGCGTGGACGAGCCGGTCGAGCTCGTCGGCCGTCGGCGGACGGTCCATGGCTGCCGCAGCGCCCTACCAGGTCAATGCACGTCGGCGAGCACGCGCACATGCGCTGCCACGCTGCGCGCCAGCGCACTCAGCGCGTAGCCGCCTTCGAGGCAGGACACGATGCGGCCGTGGCTGTGGCGGCGCGCCACGTCCACCAGGCGCTGGGTGATCCATTCGTAGTCGGCCTCGACCAGGCCCATCTGGCCGAGGTCGTCCTCGCGGTGGGCGTCGAAGCCGGCCGAGATGAAGACCATCTGCGGCGCGAAGCGGTGCAGCGCCGGCATCCACATCGTCTCAATCATCTCGCGCACCGCGGCGCCGCGCGTATAGGGCGGCACCGGCACATTGACCATGTTCGTGCCCTTGGGCACGGCGCCGCTGTAGGGGTAGAGCGGGTGCTGGAAGAAGCTGCACATCAGCACGCGGTCATCGCCGGCGATGATGTCCTCGGTGCCATTGCCGTGGTGGACGTCGAAATCGATGATGGCCACGCGCTCGAGGCCATGCACGTCCAGCGCGTGGCGGGCCGCGATGGCGACGTTGTTGAAGAAGCAAAAGCCCATGGCTTCGTCACGCGTGGCGTGGTGGCCGGGCGGGCGCACGGCGCAGAAGGCGTTGAGTGCGCGGCCGGCGATCACGTCGTCGGTGGCCGCGACGGCGGCGCCGGCGGCATGCAGCGCCGCCGACAGCGTGGCCGGGCAGGCGACGGTGTCGGGGTCCAGCGCCTTGGTGACGCCGCCATCGCGCACCTGCTCGAGCAGGTCCTTGATCTCGGTGACGTAGTGCGCCGTGTGGGCGCGCTCGATCTGCTCGATGGTGGCTTCGGGGGCATCGCGGAAGGTCAGCGCGATGTCAAGGCCGGTGGCCAGCAACTGGTCGTTGATGGCGTCCAGCCGCCCCGGGCATTCGGGATGGCCTGCGCCCATGTCGTGCAGGCGGCAAGCGGGGTGGGTGTAGAAGACGGTGCTCACGGTGGGATCGCGCTTTCGCTTTTCGAGTATGGTCCCGCGCATGGACGAGAGCCTTACGCGCCAGCTGTCTCGGCTGGTCGACCAGATTAGCACGATCGTCGTCGGCAAAAGGCCGCAGATCGAGGACTCCGTCGCCTGCCTGCTGGCCGGCGGCCACCTGCTCATCGAGGACGTGCCCGGCGTCGGCAAGACCACGCTGGCGCACGCGCTGGCGGTCTCGCTGGGGCTGGATTTCCGCCGTGTGCAGTTCACCGCCGACCTCATGCCCAGCGACCTCATCGGCGTGAGCGTGTTCGAGCGGGCGCGCGACGCCTTCGTCTTCCACCCCGGGCCGGTGTTCGCGCAGGTGCTGCTGGCCGACGAGATCAACCGCGCCGGCCCCAAGACCCAGAGCGCCCTGCTCGAGGCGATGGAAGAGCAGCAGGTCTCGGTCGAGAACGAGACGCGGGCGCTGCCGCGCCCCTTCTTCGTGATCGCGACCCAGAACCCGAGCGACCAGCTCGGCACCTACCCGCTGCCCGAGAGCCAGCTCGACCGCTTTCTGCTGCGCATCACCCTGGGCTACCCCGATCACGCCGCCGAGCGCGAGCTGCTGGCCGGTGGCGACCGCCGCCTGGCCGCCGCGCGGCTGCAGCCCCTGCTGCCGCCGGCGGCGCTGCTGGCGGCGCAGCAGGCGGTGGCCGGCGTGCGTGCCGCGCCGGCCCTTCTGGACTACCTGCAGGCCCTGATCGCCGCCACGCGCTCGGGCGCCTGGTTCGTGCAGGGCCTGTCGCCGCGTGCCGGCATCGCCGTGTTGCGGGTGGCGCGCGCCCGCGCCCTGATGGCCGGGCGCGACTACGTGGCACCCGACGACATCCAGGCCATGCTGCCCCAGGCTATCGCCCACCGCCTGCTGCCGGTGGCAGCCTCCGGGCGCGGCGCGGTGGAGCAGGTTCGGGCCATGGTCGAGGCAATACCCATCCCTTGACCGTGGCTGCCCCGCCTCCGGCCGCCCGGGCCTGGTTGTCGACGCTGTCGCCGCGGCGGCGCTTTCGAGCCTGGCTGCAGGCGCGGCTGCCGCTCAAGGACAGCTGGACCCTGGGCCAGCGCAACATCTACATCCTGCCCACGCGCGCCGGCTTCACCTTCGCCGCCACCCTGGTGGTGATGCTGGTGGCCTCCATCAACTACCAGCTCAGCCTGGGCTATGCGCTGACCTTTCTGCTCGCCAGCTCGGCCCTGGTGTCCATGCACCTGACCCACGCCAACCTGCGCGGCCTGACGCTGCATCTGCGGCCGCCGGCGCCGGTACACGCCGGCGCGCCGGCCCTGCTGGAGGTGGTCATCAGCAACCCCGGCGGCCAACGCTATGCGCTGGCGCTGCGCCACGAGGACGACGCCGCCACCACGGTATGGACCGACGCACCGGCAGGCGGCCAGGCCGTGGCCCACCTGAGCTTCGTGCCGCCCCGGCGCGGCTGGCATGGCCTGCCGACGCTGCAGCTGGAGACGGTCTTCCCCTTCGGCCTCTTCCGCGCCTGGACCGTGTGGCGGCCGGCTTCGCGCCTGCTGGCCTGGCCGCGGCCGGAGCAGCCCGAACCGCCGCTGCCGGCCAGTGGCTCGAGCACCGGCGACCCGCAACCCGCGCGCCGCGGCGGCGGCAGCGAGCTCGACGGCGTGCGCCCCTGGCGGCGCGGCGACACCATGCGCCAGGTGGTGTGGAAGAAGGTGGCGCACAGCGGCGAAATGGTCAGCCGCGAGACCGCCGGCAGCGCCGCACGCGAGCTCTGGCTGGACTGGCAGGACACCACCGGCGATGCCGAGCGCCGCCTGGCGCGGCTGGCGGCCTGGGTGCTGACGGCTGATCGCGAGGGCATCACCGCCGGCCTGCGCCTGCCCGGCCGCGAGCAGCCCCCCGGCCAGGGTGCGGCCCACCGCCGCGCCGCGCTCGATCTTCTGGGGCAGTGGGCGTGATGGGGATCGCCGGCCTGCAGGAGCGCAGCGCCCACCTGCCGCGCGAGACGCGCGACACGCTGTTCCAGCTCGCCGTCATCGCCTGGACCATCACGCCCCATTTGCTGCACCTGCCGCTGTGGTGTGGCGCCATCGCCGCCGCGGTGCTGCTGTGGCGCGGCCGCATCGCGCTGCTGGGCGGCAGCCTGCCCCACCGCGCCGCGCTGATCGTGTTGCTGCTGCTGGCCTGCGGCCTCACGCTGTGGCAGGAACGCACGCTGCTGGGCAAGGAAGCCGGCATCACGCTGCTGGTGATGCTGGTCACGCTCAAGACGCTGGAGTTGCGTGCGCGCCGCGACGCCCTGGTGCTGTTCTTCCTCGGCTTCTTCCTGGTGCTCACTCACTTCCTCTATTCGCAGACCCTGCTCATCGGCCTGTGGCTGCTGGTGGCCGTGTGGGCCCTGCTGACGGCCCTGGTGCTGGCCCATATGCCGGTGGGCCGGCCCCCGCTGGCCCGGGCCGGCGGCGTGGCGGCGCGCACGGCGTTGCTGGCGTTGCCGGTGATGGCCGTGCTCTTCCTGCTGTTTCCGCGCATCGCGCCACTGTGGAGCCTGCCGCAGGATGCAGCCGGTCGCACCGGCCTGTCGGGCTCGATGCGCCTGGGCGGTGTCGCCGAGGTGGCCGAAGACGATTCCATCGCGCTGCGTCTGCGCTTTGCCGACACCGTGCCGAGGCCGGACCAGATGTATTTCCGCGGCCCGGTGCTGGTGCGCTTCGACGGCCGCCAGTGGACACGCGGCCTGACCGGCTTTGCCCAGGGCGGCCGGCTGCGGCTGGAGCTCGAGACCGTGGGCGCACCGCTGCGCTACGAGATGACGCTGGAACCCAGCCGCCTGCCGCTGCTGCCGCTGCTGGAGATGACGCCTGATCGCGCCGACAGCGCGCCCCTCGTTCCTGGCTGGGTGGCCAGCCAGCGCGGCGACGGCCAGTGGCAGACCGACCGGCCGGTCGACGAGCGGCTGCGCCTGCAGGCCAGCGCCTGGCTGGAACACCGCCACGGCCCGCGTGCGCCCGTGCCCGGCCTCGCCGAGCACCTGGCGCTGCCGCCCGGCGCCAACCCGCGCACGCGCGACTGGGCGCAGCAGCTGCGCCAGCGCCCCGAGCTGGCCGAGGCCGACGCGGCCACCCTGGCCGGCGCCGTGCTGCAGCACATCGCCCGCGGCGGCTACAGCTACACGCTGACCCCGGGCGTCTACGAGGGCGATGCCATTGACGAGTTCTGGCTCGACCGCAAGCTCGGCTTCTGCGAGCACTTCGCCAGCGCCTTCGTCATCGTGATGCGGGCGCTGGACGTGCCGGCGCGCATCGTCACCGGCTACCAGGGCACCGATCCGGCGCCGGTGGACGGCTGGTGGATCGTGCGCCAGCGCCACGCCCACGCCTGGGCCGAGATCTGGCAGGCCGGCAGCGGCTGGCAGCGCGTCGACCCGACCGCGGCCGTGGCGCCCGACCGCGTGCGGCGGGGGCGCAGCCTGGCGGCGCCGCCGGGCCTGGTGGCCGGCGCCATCAACACCCTGGACCCCAACCTGCTGGCCGCGCTGCGCGGCGCCTGGGAAGCGGCCAACAACCGCTGGAACCAGTGGGTGCTGGGCTATGCGCGCGGCCAGCAGTTTGACCTGCTGCGCAGCCTTGGCTTTGCGGCGCCCGACTGGCAGGACCTGGCCTACCTGCTGATAGGCCTGGCCAGCGGTGGCGCGCTGACCGGCGCCGCCTGGGCCGCCTGGGACCGCCGCCGCCAAGACCCCTGGCAAAGGCTGCAACGCCGCGTGCAGGCACGGCTGGCGAGGCTGGGCGTGGCGGTGCAGGTACACCATGCACCCAGGGCGCGCGCCGGCTTGGTGCGCGCCGCCCTCAATGGGCGCGGCGAGGCCCTGGCCGCACTGCTGGATGAACTCGACCGCCGCCGCTACGGCGCCGCCGCCACCGCCACGCCCGATGCGCTATGGTGGCCGCGCTTTGCCCGTGCGGCCCGTGCCGCAGCGAAGGCGGCGAAGGCGGAAAAAGCGCAGCGGTCGCCCCTAAACTCGCCGCCTTCCATCCCGAGCTGAGCCTGATCGTCTTGCGCCTGACCGCCCCTCATCCACTGGCTTCGCTGGCCCTGGCCGCGCTGCTGATCGCCACCCCGGCCAGCGCCCGCCACGGCAGCCACGCCGTCAACAACAAGCGCGAGCCCTCCTATGCCGGTCGTGCCGAGATCCGCAGCTTTGCCGCCGAGACCGCCGCGGCCCAGGGCCTGGACCGGCGCTGGCTGGCGACGCAGCTGGCGCGCGCCCACCGCATCGAGGCGGTGCGCAAGCTCATCATGCCGCCGGCCGTGGCCACGGCCAAGAACTGGGCCGCCTACCGCGAGCGCTTCATCGAGCCGCAGCGCATCGCCGCCGGCCTGGCGTTCTGGCAGGACAACGCCGACTGGCTGGCCCAGGCCGAAGAACGCTTCGGCGTGCCGGCCGAGGTGGTGGTGGGCATCGTCGGCGTCGAGACCTACTATGGCCGCATCACCGGCAATTTCCGCGTCATCGACGCGCTGTCCACGCTGGCCTTCGATTTCCCCGCCGGCCGCAGCGACCGCCGCGCCTTTTTCCGCCAGGAACTGGCCGAGTTCTTCGTGCTGTGCGCGCGAGAGGGGGTCGACCCGCAGACGGTGAAGGGCTCGTTTGCCGGCGCCATCGGCTGGCCGCAGTTCATGCCCGGCAGCATCAACCGCCACGCGCTCGACTTCGACGGCGACGGCCATGTCGACCTCTACCGCAGCCGCGCCGACATCGTCGGCTCGGTGGCGCAATACCTGCAGCGCGCCGGCTGGCAGCGCGGCCTGCCGGCGCGCTACGAGGTGGTGCCGCCGGCAGACGCCGAGAACCGCGCCGCGCTGCTGGCGCCGGACATCGCGCCCAGCTTCAGTGCCACGCAGATGGCCGACAAGGGTGCTGCGCTGTCCGACGATGGCCGCGCCCACGAGGGTCCGCTGGCGCTGGTGGAGTTGCACAACGGCGAACAGCCGCCCAGCTATGTGGCCGGCACCGTGAACTTCCGTGCCCTCACGCGCTACAACGCGTCGAGCTACTACGCGATGGCGGTGATCGAGCTGGGACAGGCCGTGGCGGCGGCAAAAGCCGCGCGACCCGTCACGCCGCCATAGGTACGAGGAAGTCGCGGCTGATGCCCACGCCCAGATCGCCGACGCGGTCAAGGAACTGCGTCAGGTAGGCGTGCAGGCCGGTGGCCAGGATCTCGTCGATGCGGCCATAACGCAGGTCGGACTTCAGGCGGCCGGCGCGGCGCAGCGTCTCGCCGCTCTGCTCGTTGGCCACCAGCTGCAGATTCGCCACCGCCTCGTTCATGCAGGCGGCCAGCGAGCGCGGCATGTCGGGGCGCAGGATCAGCAGTTCGGCCACCTTCTCGGGGTGGATCACGTTGCGGTAGACCTTGCGGTAGATCTCGAAGCCCGAGACCGAACGCAGGATCGCGCTCCAGTGGTAGAAATCGACCTCCATGCCCTCCTTGCTGGCGCCGGGGCCGAAGTAATCGCCGCCGGCCAGCGCCTGGAACTTGACGTCGAGCAGCCGCGCCGTGTTGTCGGCGCGCTCGAGGAAGGTGCCGATGCGCAGGAAGTGCAGCGCCTCGTCCTGCAGCATGGTGCCCACGGTGACGCCGCGGCTCAGGTGCGAGCGGAACTTGACCCACTCGAAGAAACTGCCCGGGTCGCGCTCGAAGGCGCCGTCCTTGAGCATGCGGTTGAACTCGAGCCAGGTCTGGTTCTGCGTCTCCCAGACCTCGGTGGTGAGCGCGCCGCGCACCGCACGCGCGTTCTCGCGCGCCGCGCGCAGGCAGGCCACGATGCTGGACGGGTTGGTCTCGTCGCGCACCATGAAATCCATGACGCTGCGCGCGCCGACGGCCTGGTACTTCTGCGAGAAGCTCCAGGTCAGCTCGCTGATCGAAAGCAGGCCGCGCCAGCCCTGCTCGGCCATGTCGGTGCTCTGCGGCAGCAGCGAAGTCTGGTAGTTGACATCGAGCATCCGCGCCGTGTTTTCGGCCCGCTCCATGTAGCGGGCCATCCAGAAGAGGTGGTCGGCGGTTCGCGAAAGCATCTCTTGATCTCCACTCAATCTTCGTACTCGGTCTTCGTGCTGAGTCTTTGCACTCAGTCTTCGAGAACCCAGGTGTCCTTGGTGCCGCCGCCCTGGCTGCTGTTGACGACCAGCGAGCCTTCCTTCAGGGCCACGCGCGTGAGCCCGCCCGGCACCATCTGCACGCTGGTGCCCGAGAGCACGAAGGGGCGCAGGTCGATGTGGCGCGGTGCGATGCCGCTGTCGACATAGGTGGGGCAGCTCGACAGCGACAGCGTGGGCTGGGCGATGTAATTCGTCGGGTTGGCCTTCACGACCTCGGCAAACTCGGCGATCTCGGCCTTGGTGGCGGCCGGGCCCACCAGCATGCCGTAGCCGCCGGCGCCATGCACTTCCTTCACCACCAGCTCGCCCATGTTCGCCAGCACGTACTTGAGGTCGTCGGCGTCGCGGCAGAGGTAGGTGGGCACGTTGTTGAGAATGGGCTTCTCGCCGAGATAGAACTCGATCATCTTCGGCACGTAGGGATAGATGCTCTTGTCGTCGGCGATGCCGGTGCCGACGGCATTGCACAGCGCGATGTTGCCGGCGCGGTAAACGTCGATGAGGCCGGCGCAGCCCAGGGTGCTGTCCTTGCGGAAGACCTTGGGGTCGAGGAAGTCGTCGTCGACGCGGCGGTAGATGACGTCGACCCGCTTGGGGCCCTGGGTCGTGCGCATGTAGACGAAGCCGTCGCGCACCACCAGATCCTGGCCCTCGACGAGTTCGACCCCCATCTGCTGGGCCAGGAAGGCGTGCTCGAAGTAGGCGCTGTTGTACATGCCGGGGGTGAGCACCACCACCGTGGGCTCGCTCACGCCGGCCGGCGCCACCGCGCGCAGCGTTTCGAGCAAGAGATCGGGGTAATGAGCCACCGGCGCCACGCGATGGCGCGCGAACAGCTCGGGGAAGAGCCGCATCATCATCTTGCGGTTCTCGAGCATGTAGCTCACGCCGCTGGGCACGCGCAGGTTGTCCTCCAGCACGTAGTAGCTGCCGCTGCCGTCGGCATTGCCGGCGCGCACGATGTCGACGCCGGCGATGTGCGAATAGACATTGCCCGGCACGTTGACGCCCATCATCACCGGCCTGAACTGGGCGTTCTGCAGCACCTGCTCGGCCGGCACGATGCCGGCCTTGATGATTTCCTGGCCGTGGTAGACGTCGTGGATGAAGCGGTTGAGGGCCACCACGCGTTGGCGCAGGCCGGCCTCCATCGAGATCCATTCCTGCGACGGAATCACGCGCGGGATGAGATCGAAGGGGATCAGGCGTTCGGTGCCGGAGCCGTCCTCGTCCTTGGCGCCGTAGACCGCGAAGGTGATGCCGACACGGCGGAAGATCATCTCGGCCTCGGCCCGGCGCGTGCGCATGGTCTCGGGCGGCTGGCGTTGCAGCCAGGCGTCGTAGACGCGGTAGTGCTCGCGCACCGCGCGTTCGGCGGTGTTCATTTCATCAAATGGCGTCTTCATCGTCCCAGCTTCCTTGGCATGCTCTCTAGCAATCCCCGGGCCCGCTCTGCGGGTTCTGGCCAGTGGGGCGCAGATCGACCCCCACGGTGAGGGTGTGGCGGCCACCGCCGCGGATGACGCCGCGCAGCGGCGTCACGTCGCCGAAGTCGCGCCCGATGGCCAGCCGCACATGGCCGCTGCCGGGCACCACGTCGTTGGTGGGGTCCAGATCGAGCCAGCCGGCACCCGCGCCCGTGTCGGGCACGCCGGGCGTGCCCGGGCACCAGACCTGGACCCAGGCGTGCGAGGCGTCGGCACCCTGCATGCGCGCACCACCTTCGGGCGCGTGCGTCAGCAGGTAGCCGCTGACATAGCGCGCCGGCAGGCCCAGCATGCGCAGCATGCCGGCCATCAGGTGGGCGAAGTCCTGGCACACGCCGCGCCGCTGCTCGAGCACGCGCGTGAGAGGCGTGTCGATGTCGGTGCTGCGGCTTTCATAGCGGAAACCGGCGTGGATGCGCCGCATCAGCTCGATGGCGGCGTCAGCCACGGGCCGCCCGGGCGCGAAGCTGGCGGCGGCAAAGTCGCGCAGCTCGCGCAGGCGCGGCACATAGGGCGATGGCAGCGCGTACTCGAGCTCGGGCACGAAGGGTGCGCCGGCCACGTAGCGCAGCCGGGCCGCCAGCGTGTCCCAGGCCGGCCCCGCCGCCGGTGCCAGCGCGGCAAAGCGTGGCCGCACGCGCACCTGGCTCGCGGCGCGCACGCGCAAGCGGCGGTGCGGCTGGGCGAGGCTGAAATGGCATTGCGCATTGCCCTGGTCGTCGACGCTGTCGCGCTGCTGGCCCGGCGCCGGCTCGATTTCCAGGCTGTGCGCCAGCACCTGCTGGTGGGCGTCGTGCAGGGGCCGCAGATGGGCCAGGTGATGGGCCAGCGACACCGGCGCGGTGTAGTCGTAGCGGGTCTCGTGCTGGACCGTCAGTTCCATCGCCATCGTTTTCGCCAATGTCCTGCTAGACCCGCTGATCCATGCCCTGGGCGAGCGTGAAATAGCGTTCGCCCACGCGCTCGGCCAGCGCCACCGCGGCGCCGCGCAGGTCGTGGGCCAGCGCCAGCAGGGCGCGGGCGATCTCGGCGTCGTCGGCGTCGCGCAGGTCTTCGAGCGTGAGCCCGGCGCCCTCGGCCGGCAGCAGGGCACGCAACGGCTGCAGCACCTCGGGCAGGCCGGGCAGCTTGCCGATCTCGGTGCGCAGCCGGCGCAGCACCCCGGCAAAGGCGCGCGGGTTGGCGCTGTCGAACACCAGCAGGTCGGCCAGCGCCAGCAGGTCTTCGTGGCGCTGGTAGCGGGCCCGGAAGGTGATGACGCTGTCGAAGAGCTCGAGCAGCAGGTCGATACCGGCGGCGCTGGCCAGCGCGCCGGCGGCGACAAAGGCCTCCAGGCGCGCGCAGACGCCGCCCAGGCGTTCAATCAACCGGCCCACGGTGAGCAGGCGCCAACCGTGGTCGCGCGTCATGCGGTCGCTCTGGGCGCCGGTCACGGCCGCCAGTTCCAGCGCCAGACGGTCGAGCGCCGGCATCACCTGGGCCAGCGTCGGCAGTTCGCCGTGGGCGCTGCGCAGCGTGTGCTGGAAGCCCTCGCGCATGGCGGCAATCAGGCCCCAGTGCTCCGACGACAGGCGCTCGCGCAAGGCCATGCCGGCGCGCTCCAGTGCCGCCAGGTTGTAGGCCGCACTGGTGGCGCCGGTCTCGTCACCCAGGCCGGCGAGCACGGCGCGCTCGAAGAGGTGGGACGACTGCAGCAGCGTCGGCACGCCCGGGGGTGCCAGCCCGGCGCTGATGGCCAGCGTCGACAGCGCTTGCAGCACAGCCGGCGGCACGTCGGTGTCGGCGTCGATCAGCGTCAGCGTGGCGCGCGCCAGCCGCACCAGCTGCTCGGTGCGCTCGGTGTAGCGGCCCAGCCAGAACAGGTTCTCGCCGGTGCGGCTGCTCACCGGGCGGCGGCGCTGCACGATGTCGTCCACCTGCAGGCGCTGCGGCAGCATCGAGAAGCTGTCGACCGCGCCTTCGGTCAGCACCCAGGTGTCCAGGCTGGTGCCGCCGCGCTGCATGGAGACGCTGCCTTCCTCGCGCTGCGCCACCCGCGTCATGCCGCCGGGCAGCACATGCCAGCGTCCGCCGCCGTCGGCAATCGCATAAACGCGCACCATGGAGGGGCGGGCCGTGACCGCTCCATTGCCCCAGATGGGTGCGCGCGAGTAGCGCAGCCGCCCCTGCACGGTCCAGGCATCGGGGTCTTCGGCCACCGCCGCGGCCTGGCCCACCTGGGACGCGAGGCCGCCGCGGGGGAAGGTGGAGCGAACGATCTTGTCATGCAGCCCGCCACGCACATCGGCCCAGGCCGCCGGTTCGCCGCACCACCAGGTGGGCAGCGAGGGCAGCAACAGCTGCGCGCCGGTCAGCCTTTCGGCAATGCCGGGCATGAAGCCCTGGATGGCGGGCGATTCGAGAAAGGCGCTGCCCAGGGCATTGGCCATCACCACCGTGCCGGCGCGTGCGGCCTGGATCAGGCCCGGCACGCCCAGGGCCGAATCGGGGCGCAGCTCGAGCGGGTCGCACCAGTCGTCGTCGACGCGGCGCAGCAGGCCATGCACCGGCTCCAGGCCTTCCACCGTGCGCAGGAACAGGCGCTCGCCGCGCACCGTGAGGTCGCCGCCTTCCACCAGCGGCAGGCCGAGGTAGCGCGCCAGGTAGGCATGCTCGAAATAGGTCTCGGCATAGGGCCCCGGCGTGAGCAGCACGATGCGCGGCGTCTCGCCGTCGCGCGCCTGGCGCGAAACCTGGCGGGCCGTGATCTCCAGCGTGTCGAGCAGGCGACGGTAGGAACTGGCGATGTGCTGCACGCGCAGGTCGCGGAAGGCGTCGGGAAACTGGCGCGAGATGACGAGGCGGTTGTGCAGCACATAGCCCAGGCCCGAGGGGCCCTGGGTGCGCTGCGACATCAGCCACCAGCGGCCGTCGGGGCCACGAGCGATGTCGAAGGCGACGATGAACAGCCGCAGCCCGCCCGGCGGCGCCACGCCGCGCATGGGCCGCAGCCAGCCCGGGTGGCGCAGCAGCAGCGAGGGCGGCAGCAGGCCCTCGTGCAGCAGGCGCTGCGGGCCGTAGAGATCGGCCAGCACGCGCTCCTGCAGTTCGGCGCGCTGCACCACGCCGGCCTCGATCTGGGCCCAGTCGGCCGGTTCGATGAGCAGCGGCAGCAGCTCCAGCGACCAGGGCCGGCTGGCCACGCCGCCATCGGCGAAGACGTTGTGCGTGACGCCGTCGAGGGCAATGCGCTGCCCCACCTGCTCGACGCGGCGGTCGAGATCCTGGACCATCTCCAGACCGCTGGCCGGCGCCGGCACGGTCTGCGCGAAGCGCTGCCATGCTGCACGCAGCGCGCCCTGGCCGTCACGCAGTTCGTCCCACACGCCGGCCTCGGCCGGCAGCACGCGGCTGGCCAGGGCATGCGCCGCCGGGTGCCCAGGCCCCGGCGTGCGGTCAAACGGAAACGAGCCCTGGAACTGCTGCTGCACGGCCTGCTTCAGCGGGGCCGCAGATCGAGGGTGAAGGGCATCTCGAGGCTGGGCACGGCCGGCTTGACGTCCATCTCGCCCGGCGTGTGGCCGAAGCGGAAGAAGCGCGACAGCCGCCGGCTCTCAGCCTCGTAGGCGTTGACCGGGAAGGTGTCGTAGCCGCGCCCGCCCGGGTGGGCGACGTGGTAGCGGCAGCCGCCAATGGAGCGGCGGTGCCAGCGGTCGACGAGGTCGAAGGTGATGGGCGCATCGACCGGGATGGTGGGGTGCAGGGCCGAGGGCGGCTGCCAGGCGCGGTAGCGCACGCCGCAGACGAACTCGCCCACGCGCCCGGTGGGCTGCAGCGGCAGGGCGTTGCCATTGGCGGTGACGACGTGGCGGTTGCCATTGAGGCCCGTGACCTTGACCTCCAGCCGCTCCAGCGAGGAATCGACATAGCGCGCCGTGCCGCCGGCGGTGTTTTCCTCGCCCAGCACATGCCAGGGCTCGAGCGCATTGCGCAGCGTGAGGCCAATCCCCTGCGTGGCCAGCTCACCGATGAGCGGGAAGCGGAAGGCAAAGTGGGGCGCGAACCAGGCGGCGTCGAAGGCGAAGCCGGCCTCGCGCAGCTCGGCCATCACGTCGTCGAAATCCAGCTCGCAGAAGCTCGGCAGCATGAAGCGGTCGTGCAGGCCCGTGCCCCAGCGCGTCAGGCGGGTGGCGCCGCGGCCGTTGTAGGGCTCGCGCCAGAACCAGGCCAGCAGCGAGCGCAACAGCAGCTGCTGCGCCAGGCTCATGCGCGCATGCGGCGGCATCTCGAAGGCGCGCAGTTCGAGCAGGCCCAGGCGGCCGGTGGGGCCGTCGGGGCTGTAGAGCTTGTCGATGCAGAACTCGCTGCGGTGGGTGTTGCCGGTGACGTCGACCAGCAGGTTGCGCAGCGTGCGGTCGACGATCCAGGGCGGCACGTTGCCATTGAGCCCGAGCTGGCGCTCCAGCTCGTTGAGGCCCAGCTCGACCTCGTAGACCTGGTCGCTGCGCGCCTCGTCGAAGCGCGGCGCCTGGCTGGTGGGGCCGATGAAGAGGCCGCTGAACAGGAAGCTGAGGGAGGGGTGGTTGTGCCAGTAGGTGATGAGGCTGGCCAGCACGTCGGGCCGGCGCAGGAAGGGGCTGTCGGCCGGCGTGGCGCCGCCCAGCACGAAGTGGTTGCCGCCGCCGGTGCCGGTGTGGCGGCCGTCGAGCATGAACTTCTCGGTCGACAGGCGTGTGTGGTGCGCCGCCTCGTAGAGGAA
This sequence comes from Rubrivivax sp. A210, assembly GCF_904426505.1. Classification (GTDB taxonomy): domain Bacteria; phylum Pseudomonadota; class Gammaproteobacteria; order Burkholderiales; family Burkholderiaceae_C; genus Rubrivivax. The sequence goes on along the minus strand of NZ_CAJGBN010000056.1, from coordinate 206,029 downwards.
TTCGGTGTGGTCGACCAGCTGTTCCCAGCTGCTGGCGGGGTGGATGTTGACCTCGATCACGCCCGGGTCGGGCGTCACCGCCAGCGTCTTGAGGCGCGGGTCGCGCGGGGGCGGATAGCCCTCGATGACGATCTTCAGGCCCAGTTCGGCCGTCGTCGCCTCGACCGCGGCCACCAGCTCGAGATAGTCCTCGAGGAAGCGCAGCGGCGGCATGAAGATGTAGAGCACGCCGCGGCGGCCGCCCAGCTTCTTCTCGGCCGCGGCCTCGGCGCGCGGGCCGTTGGCGCGCTGGGGGTCGCGCACCTCCACGCAGACCGCCGTGCGCGTGAGCTCGCCGGCGGATTCGAAGCGTGCCGGCAGCAGGGCCGGGTTGCGTGGGTGCGGCGTCACCGGATCGTGCTCGGTGGCCATGCGCAGCTCGCCGGGCAGGCCGGCGGCGGCCGTGCCCGCGGTGCCGAAGGCGGACCAGGCCGCGCCGGCGCCTTCAGCGCTGGCTTCGGCGCCGGACTTGGCGCCCGCTGCGCCGTGGCTTGCCGTGCCAGCAGCGCCGGCATCGGCGCCCTCAGGCCCGCGCAAGGCCTGCTGCATGCGCCAGGCCGCGGCCGAGGGCAGGGCGCCGAAGGGCGCGAAGGGGTCTTGCGGCAGCGTCCACGGGCGCTCGCCGGCGGCGGCCCAGGGCAGGGAGTCCAGCGGCAGGCGCAGGCCCATGGGCGAATCGCCCGGCATCAGGTAGAGGCGCTCGTCGCGCAGGAACCAGGGCCCGGTGATCCAGGCCGGGCCGGCGGTGCCGACCTGCCATTCGCGCTTGAGCGGCAGCAGGTAGCCGACCACGGCGTCCAGCCCCTGGGAGAAGACCCGGCGCAGGCGGGCGCGCTCCATCTCGTCGTCCAGGCGCGCATCGAAGGGATCGACGTTGACCGGCAGCCGGCGCTCGCGCCAGAGGTAGTACCAGGTGTCCTCGTAGGCGGGCTGGACGTGCTTGGGCTCGATGCCCAGGCGCCGCGTCAGCACCTGGACGAAGGCCTTGGCGTCGTCAGCCGTGTACTGGTGGTTGTCGCGCTCGTCGGCAAAAAGGCTGGCGTCGTTCCAGCAGGGCTGGCCGTCGGCGCGCCAGCAGATGCTCAGCGCCCAGCGCGGCAGCTGCTCGCCCGGATACCACTTGCCCTGGCCGAAGTGCAGAAAGCCGCCCTGCCCGTACTTGGCGCGCAGCTTGTGCACCAATTCGGTGGCCAGCCCCCGTTTGGTGGGGCCGAGGGCGTCGGTGTTCCATTCCGGTGCGTCGCGGTCGTCCACGGCGACGAAAGTGGGCTCGCCGCCCATGGTCAGCCGCACGTCCTGGGCCTGCAGCTGCAAGTCGACCTCGTGGCCCAGCTTCAGGATGTCGGCCCACTGGCCATCGGTGTAGGGCAGGGTGACGCGCGGCGACTCGTGGATGCGCGTCACCTCCATGTGGTGGGAGAACTCGACCTCGCTCTCGTCCACCGCGCCGCTCACCGGCGCGGCGGTGCTGGGCTCGGGTGTGCAGGCCACCGGGATGTGGCCCTCGCCGGCCAGCAGGCCCGAGGTGGGGTCGAAGCCGATCCAGCCGGCGCCCGGCAGGTAGACCTCGCACCAGGCGTGCAGGTCGGTGAAGTCGATCTCGGTGCCTGAGGGGCCGTCGAGCGACTTCACGTCGGGCTTCAACTGGATCAGGTAGCCGCTGACGAAGCGTGCCGCCAGCCCCAGGTGGCGCAGCGTCTGCACCATCAGCCAGCCGGTGTCGCGGCAGGAGCCGCTGCCGTTGACCAGCGTGACCTCGGGCGTCTGCACGCCGGGCTCCATGCGGATCAGGTACTTGATGTCCTTCTGCAGGCGCTGGTTGAGGCCCACCATGAAATCGATGGTGCGCTGTTCGGTGCGCGGAATGCTGGCCACGAACTCGGCGAAGCGCGGCGTCAGCGGCGCCTTGTCCAGATAGGGCAGCAGATCGCGCGCCAGCTCGGGCCCATAGGTGAACGGGAAGTTCTCGGCCTCGGGCTCGAGGAAGAAGTCAAACGGGTTGAGCACCGACATCTCGGCCACCAGGTCGACGGTGACCTTGAATTCGCGCGTCTTCTCCTGGAAGACCAGGCGCGCCAGGTGGTTGGCGAAGGGGTCCTGGTGCCAGTTGATGAAGTGGTCGCCGGGCTCGATGCGCAGCGAGTAGCCGAGGATGCGGGTGCGGCAGTGCGGCGCGGGGCGCAGGCGCACGACCTGGGGCGAAAGCGTGACCGGGCGGTCGTAGCGGTAGTGCGTGACGTGGTTCAGCGCGACATGGATGGACACGGGGCGTAGCTCCTGGGCCGGTTTGCTATGGGGGCATCGGCGAACGATGCAAGCTGCGGGCCACCCAAGTTTGCGGACAGTGTAAAAGCGGGGGCCGCGGCGCGGCCACCATGGCGGGATGATGCCAGCAAGGGCGCGTGCGAGATAGCGGCTTCAGGCTGGAGCCGGCGGCTTGAGCGGCAGCGTGATGCGCATGCAGGTGCCCTCGCCCGGCGTGCTGCGCACCGTCCAGTGCCCGCCGTGGCGGTACACGATGCCGTAGGACAGCGAAAGCCCGAGCCCTGTGCCCTGGCCCACGGGCTTGGTGGTAAAGAAGGGCTCGAAGATACGGTTGATGTGCTCGGGTGCGATGCCGCGGCCGCTGTCCTCGATCTCGACCCAGACTTCGTCGCCCACGCTGCCGGTGCGGACATCGACCTCGCCGTGGCCGTCGATCGCCTGCGCCGCATTGACGAGCAGGTTCATGAAGACTTGGTTCAGCTGCGAGGGGATGCACAGGATCTCGGGCATCTCGCCGTAGCTGCGGTTCACGTCGGCCTTGTACTTCAGCTCGTTCCAGACGATGGCCAGCGTGCTGTCCAGGCCCTTGCGCAAATCGGTCCAGACCCATTCGTTGTCGCCGACATGGGAAAACTCCTTCAGGTTGAGCACGATCTTGCGCACGCGGTCGACGCCGTCGCGCGATTCGGCCAGCAGCTGGCGCATGTCGCGCGCCAGGAAGTCGACGTCGAGCTCGCGCCGCGTCTGCTCGACCACCGTCAGCCGCGCCGGGTCGACGTGCTCGCGCAGGCAGCGCGTGGTGAGGTCGAGCAGGCCCAGCAGGTCATCCACGTAGGCGGCCATCGATCCCAGGTTGGACTGCACGAAGCCTATGGGGTTGTTCAACTCGTGCGCCACGCCGGCGGCCAGCTGGCCGATGGCCGACATCTTCTCGGCCTGCAGCAGCTGGGCCTGGGCCTGGGCCAGCTGCTCGTGCATCGCGCGCACCGCCTCGAGCTGGGCCTGCAGCGCGGTCTGGGCGGCCACGCGCTCGGCCACTTCCTGCTGCAGCCGGGTGTTGGTCTGCGCCAGCGAGGCCGCCTGCTGTTCGAGCGCGGCGCGCGCCTGTGCCAGCTCGACATGGGTGTGAACGCGCGCCAGCAGTTCCTCGCGCTGGTAGGGCTTGGCAATGAAGTCGATGGCACCGAGGCGAAAGCCCTTGAGCCGTTGCGCCGTTTCAGTGGCCGCGCTGAGCAGCACCACCGGCGTGGCGCGCGTGCGCTTGCTTGCCTTCAGCTGGCGCAGCACCTCGAAGCCATCGATGCCCGGCATGTAGATGTCGAGCAGGATGAGGTCGGGCAACCGGCGCTCCACCAGCGCCAGCGCGGCCTCGCCGCCATCGGCCGCCAGCGCCTCGTAGCCGGCGGCCATCAGGATGTCGGTGAGCAGGCGCAGCGCCGAGCGCGAGTCCTCGACCACCAGCACGCTGGCGGTGGGCAGCGTCATTGCGCGGCCCGTCCCAGGGTGCGTGCGGCAAGGCAGCGGCGGGCGGGCGTGGCACGCGGTGGTGGCGGGTGGTGCATGGTGGGCTGGCGCCGCGATGGCGCCGCGATGGTGTCGGTTTGGCAGCGGGTGGGAGCGGGCGTCATTCTCGACCCCGGCCGGGGGACGGGCGCCTGCGGTCGATCAAGGTCGGGTGCGGTTTCCCCGCCGCTTCAGGGCGTGAAGCGCCCTGGGTGGTGCCAGTAGCGCCTGGCGCGCTCGCGCTCGCAGAAGGCTGCGGACGGCGGGCCGTCGGCGGGCTGGGTCCAGGCGCCGCAGAGGTCGCTGCGCTGCACCGCCACGCCCTGGGCCGCATAGCGCGCGAGCACGGCCGGTGCCGGGTGGCCATAGCGGCTGCGGTAGGCCGCCTGCACCAGGGCCAGGCGCGGCGCCACGGCGGCGATGAAGTCGGCGGTTGATGACGTGCGGCTGCCGTGGTGCGGCACCAGCAGCACATCGGCCGGCAGCGCCTCGGGGCTGCGCCGCAGCAGGGCCGCTTCCTGCGGCGCCTCGATGTCGCCGGTGAGCAGCACGCTGCGGTCTGCCCCCTGCACATGCAGCACGCAGCTCAGCGCATTGGGCTTGGCGGCGCTGTCGTAGTCCTCGGGCCGCGGGTGCAGCACCTGGAAGTTCACACCGTCCCAATTCCAGACCTGGCCGGCCAGGCAGCGCGTGTGGGGTGGGCCGCTGGCGCGCAAGGGATGGCCGTCTTCCAGCGAGGTCGACAGTGCCGCCACCGGCAGGGCCGCCAACAGCGCCGCGGCGCCGCCCACGTGGTCGAGGTCGCGGTGGCTCAGCACCAGCAAGGCTATGCGCGGCTCACCGCGGGCGCGCAGCAGGGGCACCAGCACGCGGCCGCCGGCATCGGACTCGCGGGCGTACTGCGGCCCGCTGTCGTAGACCAGCAGATGGTTCGCGGTGCGCAGCAGCACGGCCGTGCCCTGGCCGATGTCGGCCGCGACCAGCTCGAAGCGCCCCGGCGCCGGCCGCTGCAGCGGCGGCGCCACGAGCGGCAGCATCAGCGGCAGGGCCAGCAGGCGCAACCGCCAGGGCAGCGGCGCCACCGCCAGCAGGCCGGCCAGCAGGCCGCAGGCCACGGCCCAGGGCGGCGCCACCGCGGCCTGCCATTGCGCCCAGGGTAGGCCGGCCAGGCCCTGCAGCAGCCACGCCAGGCCCTGCACCAGCGCCGCCGCCAGCTGCCACAGCGGTGCCATCAGCAGGCCCAGCAGCGACAGCGGCGCGATCAAGAGCGTGACCAGCGGAATGGCCACCAGGTTGGCGCCGAAGCCCACCAGCGAGAGCTGCTGGAAGAAGACCAGCGACAGCGGCGCCAGGCCCACCGTGGCCACGGCCTGGGAACGCAGGCCTTCGCGCAGAGCCCGTCGCGCCCGCGGCCACCAGCCAGCCGGGGCGTCGACCAGGGCCGGCTGCACCGGCTCCGATGCCGCCAGCAGCCCGACGGCGACGAAGGACAGCCAGAAGCCGGCCTGCAGCAGGGCCCAGGGGTCGAGCAGGGCCACGGCCAGCGCGGCGGCCAGCAGCACGGCCGGCAGCGGCCAGCGCCGGGCGCCGCCGCGCAGCAGCGCCACCAGGGCCAGCATGCAGACCGTGCGCTGGGCCGGCACGCCCCAGCCTGCCAGCAGTGCGTAGGCCGCCGCCGCGGCCAGCCCGCCCCAGCGCGCGGCCTGCTGGGCCGGGCAGGCCAGCGGCAGGCGCCGGCCCAGGCGCCAGAGGCGGGCTATCAGCAGGCCGGCGAGCCAGGCGAACATCGTGACGTGGAGCCCAGAGATCGACATCAGATGGGCGACCCCGGTGGTCCGGAACAAGTCCCAGTCGGCGCGACCTATGGCCGCCTGGTCACCGATGGCCAGCGCCGCCAGCACACCGGCGGCGCGCGGATCGGCCACCTGCATCTGGATGGCGTCGCGCGCCGCCTGGCGGGCGCGCTGCAGCGGGCGGCCGGCGACGGCAGCCAGCAGCAGCGCCGGTTCGCCGGCGCGAGAGCGCACCTGGCCGCTGGCGCGCAGGCCGCGCTCGAACAGCCACAGTTCCAGATCGAAGCCGTGCGGGTTGAGATGGCCGTGCGGCTGGCGCAGGCGCAGCGGCAGCCGCCAGCGCTGGCCGGCGCGCACTTCTTCGGGCGGGCCGCCGAGCAGGGCATCCTCGTCGGGGCCGCGGTACCAGCCCAGGGCCAGCCGCGCCGGCACGGCCACCGGCCGGCCGCGCCAGCTTGCCGACTCGGTGGCGAAGACGAATCGCGTGCCGTCCAGGCCGGTCTGCGGCAGATCGTCGACGATGCCGGTGACAATGAGATCCTGGCCTTCCAGCGACGGGTCCAGCACGTCGGCCAAGCGCAACGCGGCGCGGCCGCTGGTGGCAACAAAGGCCAGCGCGGCGCAGGCCAGGGCCAGCGCCAGCAGGGCCGGCAGGCGCGGGCACAGCCGCAGTGCCGGCAGTACGGCGACGCCGGCGGCAGCACCCAGGGCCAGCAGCGGCAGGGGCTGCCACAGCGCCGGCAGCTGCAACTGCAGCGCCGTTCCGGCGAGCCAGCCGAGGGCGGCCACCAGCCCGCACAGCGCCGCTCTTCGCTCCATGGCCGCAGTGTAGGATGGCCGCCGCACCGATTCGGACCCCCGCCATGAGCATCCAAGAGCGCCTCTCATCTCTCGGCATCACGCTGCCGCCGCTGGCCGTGCCGGCCGCCGCCTACACGCCCTTCGTGTACACGGGCAAGCTCGTCTTCATCTCCGGCCACATCGCCAAGCGCGATGGCAAACCCTGGGTCGGCCAGCTGGGCCTGGACATGGACACCGAGCAAGGCAAGGCTGCGGCGCGTGCCGTGGCCATCGACCTGATGGGCACGCTGCAGGCGGCGGTGGGCGATCTGGCGCGCGTGCGCCGCATCGTCAAGGTGCTGAGCCTGGTGAACAGCACGCCCACCTACACCGAGCAGCACCTGGTCACCAACGGCTGCAGCGAACTGCTGGGCCAGATCTTCGGCGCCGAGGTCGGCACCCATGCGCGCAGCGCCTTCGGCGTGGCCCAACTGCCGCTGGGCGCCTGCGTCGAGATCGAGCTGATCGCGGAAGTCGCATGAAGCTGGGTGCGACCCAGGGCTTCGCCGCCGGCGCCCTGCTGCCGCCCGCGGCGGTGGCGACGGCCCTCTTCACGCAGCACGGCCTGGGCATGCTGCCCTGCCCTTGGTGCGTGTTGCAGCGCCTGATCTTCCTCACCGTTGCGCTGGCGGCCGTGGCCGGGCTGGCGCTGGGCGGCGCCATTGCGCGCCGCATCGCCGCGCTGACGATGCTGCTGGTGGCCGGCTGCGGCGTGGCCGCGGCGCTGTGGCAGCACTTCGTGGCCTCGGCCAGTGCCTCGTGCAACCTGACGCTGGCCGACCGCATCGTCGGTGCCACCGGCCTGGACGCCCTGCTGCCCCAGGTGTTTGCCGCCTATGCCAGCTGCGCCGATGCCAAGGCCACGCTGCTGGGCGTGCCCTACGAGTTCTACAGCCTGACGCTGTTCAGCCTGCTGAGCGTGGTCTCGCTGCTGATCCTGCTCGGCCGGCTGCGCTAGGTTTTCAGCGGCTGCGGCTGCGGCGGCGACGCGCGGCGACGCCGGCACCGCCCAGCGCCAGCAGCACCAGGCCCAGGCTGGCCGGTTCGGGCACGCTGTTGAGGGTGCTGCCCAACGGCGCCACCGACCAGCGCAGCTGATCCTGCCGCGAGGGCGAACCCAGCACCCAGACATTCATCTTGTTGGTCCAGTTCGCCGAGGCCGAGAGCAGGCTGTTGGCATGGCCGGCAAAGCTGCTGGTGTCGGTGAAGCTGCCGCCGCCCATCGCCAGGTCGTTGTCGTAGACGATGTTCCACACCGCCAGTTGCATGGCGGTCGACTCGCTCGCGCTGTCCACCGCGCCGGTGTTGTCGGCCACATAGCTGAGCAAACGGCCCAGCTTCTGGGCCTTGCCGCTGGCGCTGCCGAAGTAGTCCAGCGCCGTGCGCTGGCTGAAATCGGTGTAGGTGGTGTTCCAGAAGAAGCTCTGCGACAGCTCGACGCAATAGGTCTGGATGGCGTTGCCGTCGACCACGGTCGAGAAGCCGCCGGCCTGGCCGTTGTAGATCGGCGCCGAGGCGTGTACGTTGTTGCCGGTGCCGAAGGCCCAGCCGGTGAACCTGACGCTGGCGGCCTGCGAGGCGGTGACGCCTGCCGCCAGGACGAGGGCCAGCAGCGGGCTGATAAGACGCGAATTCATGGTGACTTCCAAGGTTGCGAGGGGCCTTTTGGGCGCCCTTTGGCGATGGAAGCAGTCTGCCCGCGCAGCCTCGAAAACACATCCTGTCACAGGCCGCCGAACCCCGGCTTGCGGGGGCTGCAGCGGGTGCGCTATTCACGCCTTTGGCGATTTGTCGCTGCGGGCGTGAATTAATGCCGGTTCAGCTTAGGGGGAGGCGCAGGGGTTCAGCGCAAGGCCCCATTGATTTTTGCCAGCGCCTGGGCGCCTGGGCACAAATCGGCCTCGGCCAGCGTGTTGAGCGGTTGCGGCACCGTGTTGAGCGCGGCGTGCAGGTCGGCCGCGCCGGGCTCGACGTAGAGCAGGCCGGTGGCGATCTCGCCCGCCTTCTGCAGCGCCTGCACCTGGGTCAGCGCGACGATGCGGTCGGTGGGGTCGTAGTCGGCGTGCAGCCGGCGCAGGCGCATCACGCCACCGTCGGGCTGCGGCAGTTCGAGCACTTCGCCGGGCGCCTGCGCGGCATTGATCTCGGGTGCGAGGTCGATGAAGTCGATGCGGTTGACGGCCTGGTTGTGGGCGCGCACATGGTCGTAGTTGCGCGTGCTGCCGGCGTGGTTGTTGAAGGCCACGCAGGGGCTGACCACGTCGACGAAGGCGGCGCCGCCATGGCGCAGCGCGCCCTTGATCAGCGGCACCAGCTGGGCCTTGTCGCCCGAGAAGCCGCGCGCCACGTAGGTGGCACCCAGTTGCAGCGCCAGCGCCACCAGGTCGATGGGCGCGTCGGCATTGCGCTGGCCCTTCTTGCTCAGGCTGCCGCGGTCGGCCGTGGCCGAGAACTGGCCCTTGGTGAGGCCGTAGACGCCGTTGTTCTCGACGATGTAGGCCATCTGCACGCCGCGGCGCATGATGTGGGCGAACTGGCCCAGGCCTATGCTGGCCGAATCGCCATCGCCACTGACGCCCAGGTAGAGCAGGGTGCGGTTGGCCAGCGCGGCGCCGGTCAGCACGCTGGGCATGCGGCCATGCACCGTGTTGAAACCGTGGCTGGCGCCGAGAAAGTAATCAGGCGTCTTGCTGCTGCAGCCTATGCCACTGAGCTTGGCCACGCGGTGCGGCGCGATGTCGAGCTCCCAGCAGGCCTGCACGATGGCCGCGGAGATGGAGTCGTGGCCGCAGCCGGCGCACAAGGTGCTGATCTTGCCTTCGTAGTCGCGCCGCGTGTAGCCGACGGCGTTCTTCGTCAGGCTCGGATGGTGCATCCGGGGTTTGGCGATGTAGGTCACTTGATGCGCTCCCGGGGTGCGACGGCCAGCGTGTGGACGTGGCGGGTGATCGTCTTGACGATGAAGCGGGCGGTGATGGGCGTGCCGTCGAAGTGCAGCACCGACATCAGCTGCAGCGGGTCGATCTCGAGCTCGTTGATCAGCATCGAGCGCATCTGCGCATCGCGGTTCTGCTCGACCACGAAGACCGGGTCGTGGGCGGCAATGAACTCGGCCACGCTGGGCGCGAAGGGAAAGGCGCGCAGGCGCATCGCATCGATGTGGATGCCGGATTCGGCCAGGATCACCAGGGCTTCGTCCATGGACGGCGTGGTGGAGCCGAAGTACAGCACGCCCAGGCGCGTCTTGCGCGCCGCGGCGCGCACCTCGGGCTGGGGTGCGAGCAGCGCCGCGGTGACGAACTTCTTCTGCAGCCGCTCGACGTTGTAGAGGTAGTCGGGCCCGGCCTCGGAGTAGCGCGCATAGGGGTCGCGCGTGGTGCCGCGGGTGAAGTAGGCACCGCGGCTCTCATGCGTGCCGGGCAGCGTGCGCCAGGGGATGCCGTCGCCGTCGACGTCCTTGTAGCGGCCGAAGTCGCGCCCGGCTTCCAGTTCCTCGGCGCTCATCACCTTGCCGCGGTCGTAGCGGCGCGCGTCGTCCCAGTGGAAGGGCTCGCACAGGCGCTGGTTCATGCCGATGTCGAGATCGGTCATCACGAAGACTGGCGTCTGCAGGCGGTCGGCCAGGTCCAGCGCCGTGGCTGCGAACTCGAAGCATTCGTTCGGATCCTGCGGCAGCAGCATCACATGCTTGGTGTCGCCGTGCGAGGCATAGGCCGTGCTCAGCAGGTCGGCCTGCTGGGTGCGCGTGGGCATGCCGGTGGAAGGCCCGCCGCGCTGCACATTGATGATGGTCACCGGGATCTCGGCGAAATAGGCCAGGCCGATGAACTCGGTCATCAGCGAGACGCCAGGGCCCGAGGTGGCGGTAAAGGCGCGTGCGCCGTTCCAGCCCGCGCCCACCACCATGCCGATGGAGGCGATCTCGTCCTCGGCCTGCACGATGGCGTAGCGTGCCTCGCCGGTGGCGGGGTCGTGGCGCAGCTTCTTGCAATAGGCCGCAAAGCTCTCGGCCACCGAGGAACTGGGCGTGATCGGGTACCAGGCGCAGACGGTGGCGCCGCCGTAGACGCAGCCCAGGGCGGCGGCGCTGTTGCCGTCGACGAAGATGCGATTGCCCACGGCGTCGGCGCGTTTCACGCGCAGGCCGACACCATCGCGGTGCGGTGGCATCAGGTGCTCGCGGGCGAAGCTGCGCCCGGCCTGCAACGCGCGCACGTTCGATTCGAGCAGGCGTTCCTTGCCCTTGTACTGCTCGGTGAACAGTTGCTCGATGACCTCGCCCTCGACATCCATCAGCACCGACAGCGCGCCCAGCACCATGATGTTCTTGAACAGCGTGCGCTGGCGCGGATCTTCGTAGGTGGCGTTGCAGATCGCCGTCACCGGCATGGCGATGAAGTTGATGTCGCGGCGGAAGGCCGAGGCCGGCAGCGCGCGTGTGCTGTCGTAGAAAAGGTAGCCGCCGCTCTCGACCTCGGCCACGTCGGCGTCCCAGGTCTGCGGGTTCATCGCCACCATCATGTCGATGCCGCCGCGCCGGCCCAGCCAGCCGCGTTCGGAGATGCGCACCTCGTACCAGGTGGGCAGGCCCTGGATGTTGCTGGGGAAGATGTTGCGTGGGCTCACCGGCACGCCCATGCGCAGCACGGCCTTGGCGAACAACTCGTTGGCCGAGGCCGAGCCCGAGCCGTTGACGTTGGCGAACTTGACGACGAAGTCGTTCACTGCCTCGATGCGCTGGATGGTCATGTCAGTACCGCCCGGCCGTTCCGAAGGTACTGACAGCCCCCTTGGGGGGCAGCGAACGGAGAGAGCGTGGGGGTTGTTTCATTTCAGGCTCCCACAGGACGCACACGGTGCTTGGAATCACGGCAACCCGGCCCGGCCTTGGTCGGATTGAAGAGGTATTTCTGCATGTCCCAGGCCCCGGTGGGGCAGCGCTCGGCGCACAGTCCGCAGTGCAGGCAGACGTCCTCGTCCTTGACCATCACGCGCCGCGTCTTCAGCGGCCCGCTCACGTAGAGCGCCTGTTCGGCATTCGCGGCCGGGGCCTTGAGGCGCTGGCGCAGGTCTTGTTCGTCGCCGTCGGCGGTGAAACTGATGCAGTCCATCGGGCAGATGTCGACGCAGGCGTCGCATTCAATGCACAGCTTGTCGGCAAACACCGTCTGCACGTCGCAGTTGAGGCAGCGCTGCGCTTCCTTGAAAGCGGTGGTGAGGTCGAAGCCGAGTTCGACCTCCACGCGGATGCTGGCCAGCGCCTTTTCGGCCGCCGCCCAGGGCACCTTGTGGCGCAGGTCGTCGCTGACCGCGTTGTCGTAGCTCCACTCATGGATGCCCATCTTCTGCGACAGCAGGTTCACATGCGGCGGCGGGCGCTGGCGCACGTCCTCGTCGTGGACGTAGCGGTCTATCGACACCGCCGCCTCGTGGCCGTGGGCCACCGCGGTGATGATGTTCTTGGGCCCGAAGGCGGCGTCGCCGCCGAAGAAGACGCGCGGCAGCGTGGTCTGGAAGGTGGCGGCGTCCAGCACCGGCATGCCCTGCTCGTCGAAGGCGATGCCGCAGTCGCGCTCGATCCAGGGGAAGGCGTTCTCCTGCCCCACCGCCACCAGCACCTCGTCGCACTCGATGAGCACCTCGGGCTCGCCGGTGGGCACGAGACGGCGTCGGCCCTTGGCATCGAACTCGGGCCGCACGACCTGAAAGCGCATGCCGGTGAGGCGTCCGCCCTCGTACACGAAAGCCAGCGGCACATGGCAGTTGATGATGGGGATGCCCTCGTGCTGGGCGTCTTCCTTCTCCCAGGGCGAGGCCTTCATCTCGTCGAAGCCGCTGCGCACCACCACCTTGACACTGTCGGCGCCCAAACGCCGCGCCGAGCGGCAGCAGTCCATCGCGGTATTGCCGCCGCCCAGCACGATGACGCGCTTCTTCACGCTGCTGATGTGCCCGAAGGACACGGACGCCAGCCAATCGATGCCGATGTGGATGTCAGCTGCCGCCTCCTGGCGGCCGGGGATGTCGAGGTCGCGCCCGCGCGGTGCGCCGCAGCCGACGAAGACCGCGTCCCAGTCCTCGGCCAGCAGGGCCTGCATCGAAGCGATGCGCTGGCCGCCGCGGAACTCGACGCCCAGGCCTGTGATGTAGCCCACTTCCTCGTCGATCACGCTCTCGGGCAGGCGGAAGCGCGGGATCTGGCTGCGGATGAAGCCGCCGGCCTTGCGCTCGCCGTCGAAGACCGTCACCGCATAGCCCTGCGTGGCGAGGTCGCGCGCCACCGTCAGGCTGGCCGGGCCGGCGCCCACGCAGGCGATCTTCTTGCCGTTGCGGGGCAGCGGGCGCGGAATCATCGCCCGCACTTCGTCGCCCTTGAAGTCGGCCGCCACGCGCTTGAGGCGGCATATCGCCACCGGCTCGGGCTTGGCGAGGTTTTTCTCTTCCACCCGGCCGCGCCGGCAGGCGGGTTCGCAGGGGCGGTCGCAGGTGCGGCCCAGCACGCCGGGGAAGACGTTGCTGACCCAGTTGACCATGTAGGCGTCGTCGAAACGACCCTGGGCGATGAGGCGGATGTACTCGGGGACCGGGGTGTGGGCCGGGCAGGCCCATTGGCAATCGACGACCTTGTGGAAATAGGCCGGATCGCCGATGTCGGTGGCAGGCAAGTCTTGTCTCCTGGCGGGCCCGCGTCGTCGGCGGCGAGCGTGCGGGCCGCTTCTTTATGGCGCGCAGTCTAATCCCGCCAAGGTTGGCGCGGCCCCGCCAGGAAAGGCGTTCGTTTCAGGCCGGCAACAGCTGCAAGACCTTCACGAAGCCCTCGACCTTGCGCCCCTTGCGTGCCCGCCGGCCCAGGTGGTCGGCCAGCGCGCCGGCCTTGTAGACCTCGTCGCGCGGCTTGCCGCCGCGACCGCTGCCCAGGATGCGCAGCACCTCGGCACAGGACACGGCCGAGAGCAGCGGCTCCGTGGCATCGACATCCATCAGCGTGAGGCCACGGCCGCCGTTGGACTGCAGCTTCAGCTCGTCCAGCGCAAAGACCAGCAGCCGCCCGTCCTGGGCCAGGCAGGCCACCTGGCGATGGGCTGCGGCCACGACGGCCGGCGGCAGCAGGCGTTCGGTCGCATCGAGTGTGAGGAAGGCCTTGCCGCCGCGGTTGCGGCCGACCATGTCGCCCGCCTTCGCCAGCAGGCCGTAGCCACCGCTGTTGGCCAGCAGCAGGGTCTCGCCGGTGGCACCGGCGTGGTAATGCACGACCTGGGTGCCGGCCTCGAGGTCGATCAGCGAGGTGATGGGCACGCCGTCGCCGCGCCCGCCGGGCAGGCCGCTGACGGCCACGCTGTAGACGCGGCCGCCGCCCCCGAAGGCCAGCAGCGTGTCCACCGAGCGGCAGGCAAAGCGGCCATAGAGCGCATCGCCGGGCTTGAAGGCCAGCGTGGCGGCCTCGATCTCGTGGCCCTTGAGCGCGCGCACCCAGCCCTTGGCGCTGACCACCACCGTCACCGGCTCGTCGACGACGCGAATTTCGGCCACCGTCTTCTTCTCTTCCTGCACCAGGGTGCGGCGGTCGTCGCCGTGGGCCTTGGCGTCGGCCTCGATCTCGCGGATCACGGTGCGGCGCAGCAGCGCCGGGCTGGCCAGGATTGCAGACAGCTTGCCCTGCTGCTCGCGCAGCTCGGCCAGCTCCTGCTCGATCTTGATGGCCTCAAGCCGCGCCAGCTGGCGCAGCCGGATCTCGAGGATGTCCTCGGCCTGGCGGTCGCTGAGCGCAAAACGGGCGATCAGCGCCGGCTTGGGCTCGTCGGCATTGCGGATGATGCGGATGACCTCGTCGATGTTCAGCAGCACCAGCTGCCGGCCCTCGAGCACATGGATGCGGTCGTTGACCTTGGCCAGCCGGTGGCGGGTGCGCCGCTCCACCGTGGTCAGGCGGAAGGCAATCCATTCCGTCAGGATGCGGCGCAGGCCCTTGCCCACCGGGCGACCGTCCAGGCCCACCATGGTGAGGTTCATGGGCACGCTGCTTTCCAGGCTGGTGTGGGCCAGCAGCGTGGTGATCAGCTCCTGCTGCTCCACCGTGCGGCTGCGCGGCTCGAAGACCAGGCGCACCGGGGCGTCCTTGCTGCTCTCGTCGCGCACGGCATCCAGCACCGCCAGCACGGTCTGCTTGAGCTGCACCTGCTCGGCGCCCAGGGCCTTCTTGCCGGCCTTGACCTTGGGGTTGGTGATCTCCTCGATCTCTTCCAGCACCTTCTGCGTGCTGGTGCCAGGCGGCAGCTCGGTCACCACCAGCTGCCACTGGCCGCGTGCCAGCTCTTCGATCACCCAGCGCGAGCGCAGCTTGAGGCTGCCGCGGCCCGTGCGATAGGCCTCGCGGATGTCGGCCGCGGGGCTGATGATCTGGCCGCCGCCGGGGAAATCGGGCGCCGGCAGCAGGGCGTGCAGCGCGTCGTCGCTCAGGCCCTCGTCCTCGAGCAGGGCCACCACGGCTGCCGCCACCTCGCGCAGGTTGTGGCTGGGCACCTCGGTGGCCAGGCCGACGGCGATGCCGCTGGCCCCATTGAGCAGCACGAACGGCAAGCGGGCAGGCAACTGCGACGGCTCTTCGGTGCTGCCGTCGTAGTTGGGCCGAAAGTCCACCGTGCCCTCGTCGATCTCGTCCAGCAGCAGCCGCGCGATGGGCGCCAGGCGCGCCTCGGTGTAGCGCATGGCCGCGGCGCCGTCGCCGTCGCGGCTGCCGAAATTGCCCTGACCGTCGATCAACGGGTAGCGCTGGGCAAAGTTCTGCGCCATGCGCACCAGCGCGTCGTAGGCCGCGGTGTCGCCATGGGGGTGGTAGCGGCCCAGCACGTCGCCCACCACGCGGGCGCTCTTCACCGGCTTGGGCGCACCGCTGGCGCCGGTGCCGGTCCAGCCCAGGCCCATGCGGAACATCGAGTACAGGATGCGCCGCTGCACCGGCTTGTTGCCGTCGCAGACATCGGGCAGGGCGCGGCCCTTGACGACGGACAGCGCGTATTCGAGATAGGCACGCTGGGCGTAGTCGGCCAGCGAAAGGGTCTCGGCAGGGTCGGGGGGCGGCGGCGTGAACAGGTCGGTCATGGAAGGGCAGGGGCGGCGCCCGGCACCGGAAAAGGCCGGGAGCGGCATTGTGGTCCATGGCCTGGTGGCCCGGGCCTGGCGTCCAGGTTCGGCGCGGGCGCGGCCAGAGACCGCGGCAGTACCCGGGTCAGAACTCCCGCCTGGCCGCCGCCAGTGCCGTCGACACTGCGATCGAGGCGCGCGAGAAGTCCGAGTCGCCGCCCATCAGCCGCTCGGCCTGTTCGTAGCGCCCACTGTTGATGGTGAGGGCCACGGCCCCGGCGGCGCGATGGAAGCCGGCGTGCTTGTCCATGAGTTCGACGAAGCGGGGCCGGCCACCCCAGCGCTGGCCACCGTCGCCGTGCAGCCACTTGCCCAGCGGGCACTGGTCGTCGCGGCAGATCTTGTCGGCATCGAGCTTTTCATGGCCGGCGATGGCGCTGCGCAGCTTGACCTTCCATTGCCGGTGCGCGTCGATGGCCTGGTCGAAATCGAAGCCGGCGCCCGGCGCCGCCGTCAGCGCCGCGGCGGAAGCCGCCGCCTGGGCCGGCAGGCGGAAGCGGGCCACCTCGTCGGCCAGCGCCTCGGCCTGGCCCTTCATGGCCATCGAGGCCGCCGCGGTTTCCTCCACCAGCGCCGCATTCTCCTGCGTCATGCGGTCGAGTTCCTGTACGGCCACACCGATCTGGCCGACGCCCTGGCTCTGCTCTTGAGCGCCGCGGGCGACATCGCTGAGCAATTGATCGACCCGGCGCGACGAGGCGACGATGTCCTCCATGCGCGTGCCGGCCTTGCGCACGACCTCGGTGCCCGATTCGACCTGCTCGACGCTGCGGCCGATGAGCACCTTGATCTCGCGCGCCGCGCCGGCGCTGCGTTGCGCCAGCACGCGCACCTCGCTGGCGACGACGGCGAAGCCGCGCCCCTGCTCGCCGGCGCGCGCCGCCTCCACCGCGGCATTGAGCGCCAGGATATTGGTCTGGAAGGCGATGGCATCGATGGTGCCGATGATGTCGCCGATCTGGGCCGACGAGCCTCGGATGGCTTCCATCGTCTGCACCACCTCGAGCATGACCTGGCCACCCTCGCCAGCGGCTTCGGCGTTGTGGCGCGCCACCTGGGCGGCGTCCTCGGTGCTCTTGGATGTCAGCTTCACCGTGGCCGAGATTTCCTCCATCGACGCCGCCGACTCCTCGAGATTGGCCGCCGCCTGCTCGGTGCGCGCCGACAGGCTCATCGCGCCGGCGGCGATCTCGCTGCTCGAATGGACGATCACGTCGCTGGCGCCGCGCACGCTGCGCACCATGGTGCGCAGGGCGTCCTGCATCGCGCGCAGCTCCAGCATCAGCTGCGCCGCCTCATCGCGGCCCCAGGGCGAGGGCGAGGTGGTGAGGTCGCCGGCGGTGATGGCGCGCAGGTGGCGCCGGGTCTCCTTCAGGCCGCCGTCCATCACCCGGTAGAAGCTCAGGAAGAGGTAGCTCGCCAGGGCGAACGAGACCGCCACCACGCCGGCCACCCAGGCCAGCTCGCGCAACAGCACCTCGCGCAGGTCGCCGACGTAGAGGCCGGTGCCTATGACCCAGCCCCAGGGCGCAAAGCCCTGGACATAGGAGATCTTGTCCACCGGCCGCTCGCTGCCGGGCTTGGGCCACTGGTACTCGACGAAGCCCTTGCCCTCGGCCTTGACCTTGGCCACGAAGGCCCTGAACAGCGCCAGGCCGTTGGGATCCTTCATCTCGCCCACGTCCTGGCCGTCGAGCGCCGGCTTGATCGGGTGCATGACCATGCGCGGTTGCATGTCGTTGATCCAGAAGTACTCGCTGGTGTCGTAGCGCAACGCGGCGATGAGCTTGCGCGCGAGCTGCTGCGCCTGGGCCTCGCTCATGCCGCCGCCGGCCACCTGGGCGTGGGCCCAGACGACGATGCCATGCGCCACCTCGACGTGCTGGCGCGCGTTGTCCATGCGCGCCTGCATCGCATCGTCGGCCTGGTGCTTGATCAGCCAGCCCACCAGTGCGCCGCTGGGCAGCACGAAGGCCAGCGAGATGATCAGCGCCTTGGACAGGAAGTGCAGCTTGCGGAACAGCCGCACCCCGGGCGACCAGAAACCATGGTGGGCGAAGAAGCCGTCGTCGGCGGGCGCGGCGGCGGTAATTGCTGCGGAGTCTGCGCGAAGGACTGCGGCCATGGGTGCGTTCTGAAGATCCGTGCGAGGCCGGGGGGCCCGCAATCCCCCTTGCTTTCGGTCGGAACATGCACCAACTTGAGGCTTGGCGGGGCGTCATCGTCAAAAAGACCCGCCGCACTGCCCGCACGCGGTGGTCGCCCCGCTGCAACGGCGGCGGCTCCAGTATCCTCGCCGCCGATGAAAAGGCCCTTCCAGCATGCAGCCCTTGCCGCCATCGGCCTGGCGCTGGCCTTTCTGGCTGGCTTCGGCCTGTTTGCCTGGCAAAGCGCCGCGCGCCTGAGCGCCGACGGCGCCAATCTGGCGCGCGTGCAGCGCGTGCTGGCCCTGCTGGCCACGCTGCAGGCCAGCACCTACGAGGCCGAGTCCCACATGCGCGGCCATGTGCTCACCGGCGACCCGGCGCTGCTGGACAGCTACAGGCGTGCCAAGGACGGCGTCGACGCCCGCCTGGCCGAGCTGCGCAGCACCGATGCGCCCAGCGTCGAACGCTACGAGCGCCTGATCGCGCTGGGCGCGCTGCTGGGGCGCCGCTTCGAGGGCATGGCCGAGGCGATCGCGCTGCGCGGCGGACGCGGCGGCCTTGCGGCGGTGGCAGCCTGGGAGGCCACGGGCGAAGGTCGGCGCCTGGACGAGCGCGTGCGTGCCGCGCTGACCGAGTTGCAACTGCACGCCGAGGGCGAGCGCCAGGCCAGCCAGACGCGCATCACCAACAGTGTCAACCAGGCCCAGGGGGCGGCCCTGGCCTGCAGCCTGGCCGCAATGGGCATCGCCGGCTTTGCGCTGTGGCGGCTGCAGACGGTGAGCGCGGCATTGCGCCGCGCCCGCAATGAAACCGTCGACTCGACCATGGGCGAGCGCCGTGCCGATAGCGAGTGGCAGCGTCTGTTCGAGCTGGCGCTGGACGCCGCCTGCCTGCTCGACGACGAGGGCCGCATCACGCGCATCAGCGCCGGCGGCGAGCGCCTGTGGGGCTGGAGCGCGCAGGAGCTGACCGGCCGTCCGGCCATCGAGCACGCCCTGCCCGAAGACCAGCGCCGCACCGAGGCCCAGCTGGCTGCCATCACGCGCGGCACGGCGGCCCAGGTGCTGCGCAACCGCTGGCGTCGCAAGGACGGCAGCGTTGTCCATCTGCAGTGGGCAGCGCAGTGGTCGCCGCAGGACCGCAGCATGGTCTGCGTCGTGCGCGACATCAGCGATTCCGAGCGCCTGCGCACCGCGGTATCCCGCCAGGTCGAGGCGCTCAAGTCGGGCCGCGCCGAGCTGGAACAGGCGGTCGAGCGCGCCGACGCGGCCGAGCGCCTGCAGGCCGCCTTCGTGGCTGCCGTCGAGCTTGCGTTACGCCTGCCCGCGGCCACGCTGCTGGCGCGCGCCGGCGTGCTGCTGCACGACGACGGCGCCACGCCGCCACGCCAGCGTGTGCCGCTGGCGGCGCTGCAGGCGCAGGCCGAGCGCCTCAACGAGGCGGTGCTGGACGTGCTGGAGTACGGTGCGCTCGAGGCCGACCGGGTGGCGCTGGTACACGAGGCCTTCGACGTCTGGGAGGTTCTCAACGAGACCGCGACCCGCCTGCGCCCCGAGGCCGAGCGCAAGGGCCTGGGCCTGGCCCTGCAGCTGGCCGACGACCTGGGCTATGCGCGCGGCGACACCCGGCGCGTCGAGCGCCTGCTGCGCAAGCTGCTGCACGAGGCCATCGCCGCCACCGCGCATGGCACGGTGGCGCTGCACGCCAAGAAGCAGGTGCGCGAGGGCAACATCCTGATCGAGGTACACGACGAGGCCGAGGCGACGGATGACCCGGCAGCCTTGTTCGCGCCGCTGCTGCCGGCCCCGGACCATGCTGCCGGCCCGTCAGGCACGGCACCGGGGCCAGGCCTGAGCGTGGGCCTGATGCTGTCGCAGAAGCTGGCGCAGAAGATGGGTGGCAGCCTTGCGGCCCGTGCCGGCAGCGAGCGCGGACGTGTCTTCGTGCTCACGCTTCCCACCGACGAGTTCAA
The DNA here is from genome assembly GCF_904426505.1 of Rubrivivax sp. A210. Lineage (GTDB taxonomy): Bacteria > Pseudomonadota > Gammaproteobacteria > Burkholderiales > Burkholderiaceae_C > Rubrivivax. The sequence continues at coordinate 186,329 of NZ_CAJGBN010000056.1, read as the reverse complement.
GCCCTGACCTGGGCTCGACACCGACGGATTCACGCCCCGGTCAGGGATCGAGTTCCAGCCCCAGCGCTTGCCGCGCCTGGAATTCGCGGTCGAGCAGGCTCATCACCACCAGGCTGTCGTAGCCCTCGGCCAGATCGGTGCTGATGCGAACGCTCTCGCGCAATCGGCCTTCCTCGACGAAGCCCTCGCTGGCGTAAAGGGCCAGCGCCCGCGTGTTGAGCGATTTCACGTCGAGCCAGAAGCGGTGCGCGCGCAGGTCGCGAAAGGCCATGCGCTTGAGCATGCGCACGCATTGCCGGCCCAGGCCGCGGCCCTTGCTCTGCAGCACCACACGCTTCAACTCGACGCTTCTGTGCGGGTTGCGGCAGCCCTGCAGGATGACGAAGCCGTCGCGCGAGCCATCGACGCCGGCCTCGACGATGAAGTGGCGGAAATCGGGGATGCGCACCGCGCCCTCATGCTGGGTGCGGTCCCAGGGGGTGATGAAGGGCAGGTTGCGCTGGTCGTTCTCGACCGAGATCACGAAGTCCAGGTCCGACAGCATGGTCGGGCGCAGGCGCAGCGGTGGCCCCGCCGGCGTGGCGGCCTCGTCAGACATCGACTTCCACGGCGTCGCCGTGCAGCTCCATCAGCTCGCGCCGGGCCGCCGCCTCGCCCTTGCCCATCAGCTTGGTCAGCATGCCCACGGTGGCTTCGAAGTCCTGGGCTCCGTTCACGAGCCAGCCCACCGGCAACAGGCGCCGCGTCTCGGGGTTGAGCGTGGTCTCCCACAGTTGCTCGGCGTTCATCTCGCCCAGGCCCTTGAAGCGGCTGATGGTCCAGCTGCCTTCCTTGGCGCCCTCCTTGCGCAGCTTGTCCAGCGCCGCCTCGAGCTCGCCGTCGTCCAGCGCATAGAGCTTGGCCGCCGGCCGCTTGCCGCGCGCCGGCGCGTCGATGCGGTACAGCGGCGGCTTGGCGATGTAGACATGGCCGGCCTCGACCAGGCGCGGAAAGTGGCGGAAGAAGAGCGTCAGCAGCAGCACCTGGATGTGCGAGCCGTCGACGTCGGCGTCGCTGAGGATGCAGACCTTGCCGTAACGCAGGCCGGACAGATCGGCCGCATCGGCGGGGCCATGCGGGTCGACGCCGATGGCCACCGCGATGTCGTGGATCTCGTTGTTGGCAAACAGCCGGTCGCGCTCGACCTCCCAGGTGTTGAGCACCTTGCCGCGCAGCGGCAGCACCGCCTGCGTCTCCTTGTTGCGGCCCATCTTGGCGCTGCCGCCGGCGCTGTCGCCCTCGACCAGGAAGACCTCGTTGTGCAGGAGATCGCGGCTTTCGCAGTCGGTCAGCTTGCCCGGCAGCACGGCCACGCCGCTGCCCTTGCGCTTTTCGACCTTCTGGCTCGCACGCTGGCGCGTCTGCGCCTGGCGGATCACCAGTTCGGCCAGCTTGCGGCCCTGCTCGACGTGCTGGTTGAGCCAGAGTTCGAGCGCCGGCTTGACGAAGCTGCTGACCAGGCGCAGCGCGTCGCGGCTGTTCAGCCTTTCCTTGATCTGGCCCTGGAATTGCGGGTCCAGCACCTTGGCTGAGAGGACAAAGCTGGCGCGCGAGAACACGTCCTCGGGCATCAGCTTCACGCCCTTGGGCAGCAGGGCGTGCAGTTCGATGAAGCCCTTGATGGCGCCGAAGAGGCCGTCCTTGAGCCCCGACTCATGGGTGCCGCCGGCCACCGTGGGGATCAGGTTGACGTAGCTCTCGCGCAGCAGGCCGCCCTCGTCGGTGAAGGCCACGCACCAGGCCGCGCCCTCGCCCTCGGCGAAGTTCTCGGTCTCGTTGGCCTCGGCGTACTGCGCGCCCTCGAAGAGCGGGATCAGCGGCTCGGCCGCCAGGCTCTGCAGCAGGTAGTCGCGCAGGCCGGCCTCGAACTTCCAGTTCTGCGTCTCGGGGTCTTTCTGGCCCGGCTTCTCGACCGTCAGCGACACCGTCACGCCCGGCATCAGCACCGCCTTGCTGCGCAGCAGGTGTATGAGGTCGGCGCGCGGCAGCTCGGGGCTCTCGAAGTACTTCGGGTCGGGCCAGACGCGCACGCAGGTGCCGTGGCGGCGCTCGCTGCCCGTGGCCTTGCGCAGCACCAGCGGCTCGACGACATCGCCGCCGCCGAAGGCGAGTGTGGCCACCTGGCCCTCGCGCCATACCGTCACTGCCAGCCGGGTCGCCAGCGCATTGGTGACGCTCACGCCCACGCCGTGCAGGCCGCCGCTGAAGCTGTAGGCGCCGCCGGCGCCCTTGTCGAACTTGCCGCCGGCGTGCAGCCGCGTGAAGACGATCTCCAGCACCGGCACCTGTTCCTGCGGGTGCAGGCCGAAAGGGATGCCGCGGCCGTCGTCGTCGACGCTGACCGAGCCGTCGGCGTGCAACGTGACGGCAATGCGCTTGCACACGCCGGCCAGGGCCTCGTCGGCTGCGTTGTCGATGGCCTCCTGCACGATGTGCAGGGGGTTGTCGGTGCGCGTGTACATGCCCGGCCGCTGCTTGACGGGCTCGAGGCCCTTGAGCACGCGGATCGAGGCTTCGGCGTAGATGGGGCCGTTCTTGGTGCTGGGCATAGGGGGGGCCATTCTAGGCAGGCACCCCCGGAGCCTCGCCGCGGGCGGGGCTGAGAGCGAGCGTCAGGCGGCGCGACGGCGCAGCGGCAGTGCCAGCAGGGCCAGCCCGGCGAGCCAGAAAGTGGCCGGCTCGGGAACGGCATGAGTCGGTCCGCTCTGCAGCAGACTGCCGCTGCCCGGCAGGGTGAAGAGCGTGCCGCCACCGCTCAGCGTCCGGCCCGAGTTCTCGCCGCTGCCTGCCTGGGTGAAGCGAACGAGGAAGCTGTCGAACCGGACGTGGTCGCGCTGGAAGCTGTAGTTCGGGCCGAAGCGCAGCGTCAGGTTGAACTCGCTATGCCCGCCCGCGGCGAGGCCCAGCGTGCTGCTGCTGTCGCACTTGACCTGGGTCGAGTTGCTGGAGGCGCCATCGAAACGGCTGCAAAACTCGACCTCCTGGCCCCCCAGCGACACTTTCTCGGTGGCGTAGGTGTCCCACAGCGTGCTGTCGTCGCCCACCGAACTGGGGTTGGGCGTGAGATTGGTGAGGCCGAACCCGGCCAGCTTGGGCGTCGAGCCGGAAGCCGAGAGGTTGTCGAGCACCACATGGAAGCTCAGGTCGCGCCCGGCCGCGCTGGTCAGCGTCCACACCATGCTCGCTGCCATCGACGTCGATCCGCTCTGGCTGAACTGCGCCTTGGCGGTGTCGCCCACCGCGTCGAAAGTCACTGGCGCTGCCACTGCAACACCCGTGCAGATCATGCCGATCGCCCCAGCCAGGGCCGTTTTCAACTTGCTGGACATGCGTACTCCTTGCGCCCGTGAGGGCAGGGTTGGGAAACCGCCTCCGGTGCCAGCTGCATTTCGAAGAATCTTCAATGTTTGACACCTGATGACGTTTAGTGACACTAAGTATCAAATTTTTAAGATTGGAGCGCCTTAAGAGCGGCCAACCAGACCAGGGCTGCTGCGCATTTGTGCCCGTTCCTGCACGGCTTCATCCGCGGCCCGGGGCGCACGGCACGCGCGGGCCGGCCATGGGCCTGCCCGACAGGGGCGAGGTTCCGTCGCGCCAGGCGAGGGCGGCCGCGTGCTGGTGCAGGAGCGAAGGTCGCGCCCAAGGACAACCGGCGCCCAAGGGGCGCCGGTCGGGGGGGGGCCGAAAGGCCGCTGAAGGTTTGCGAGCCTTTCTTCGGCGGGTGTCTCCGCCGTCAGGCCTCGATCCGCCCCAGCAGGCGACGGACCTCGTCCTGGGCCGGGAAGTCCGAGCCCTGATCCTGCAGGCGCATCAACTGTTCGCGGGCCTTGTCCTTTTCGCCGGCCCGCAGGTGGAACCGGGCCAGCTGCAACCTGAACAGGCCTGTCTTGGGCGCCAGCGCCACCGCCCGCTTCTGCCATTCGATGGCCTTGTCGAGGTGGGCGTTGGCCGCATAGGCCAGGGCCAGGGTGTCCACCGCCGGCGCGAGGTCGGGTGCGCCGCGCACGGCGCGCTGGGCCATGGCCAGCGCGCCCGAGTCCTTGCGCTGCAACAGCACATAGGCCAGGTTGTTCAGCAGCAGCGGCGAACCGGGATGGCTGCCGAGGGCGGCGCGGTAGTGGGTTTCGGCGAGAGCCCAGTCGGCACGCCGCAGCGACAGATGGCCCAGTTCGGTGTTCATGGCCTCGTCGCCGGCATGGGCCTTGAGCCAGGCCTGGGCGAAGCGGTCGGCCTCTGCGGCTTGGCCGGCGCCCATCAGCGCGCGGTGCAGGTGCAGGGCCGATTCGTTGCCGTCTGCCTTGGCCACCGCGGTGCGCAGGGCCGCGATGGCGGATTTCGAATCCTGGCGCTGCTGCGCCAGTTCGGCCTCGAGCTGCCAGCCGATGGCGCTCTTGGGCAGGCGGGCCTGGGTGCGGCGGGCAAAGGCCAGCGCCTTCTCGGGCTTGGCATCCTGCGCCAGCAGGGCGAGGTTGCTGCGCAGGGCCGGAGCCCAGTCGGGCGCCAGTGCCAGCGCCTTGCCGATCTGGGGCGCGGCCTTCTCCGGGCGGCGTGCGTCGATCAGGGCCTGGGCCAGACGCAGCCGGGCCGCCGCCGAGCCCGGCGCCACGCGCACGGCCTTTTCCAGCACCGTCAACGCCTGTTGCGGATCGCGCGACGAGGTCAGCGCGCTGCCCAGCTCCAGCAGCAGGTCGGCGTCTTCGGGCACGGCGGCCACGGCGTCGCGGGCGCGCGCCACCAGGCCTTCGGTGTCGCCGGCGCGGCGGTGGTGGTCCAGGGCCTGGCGCCAGACATTCACGGCACCCGGGTCGATGCGCACCGCCTTGTCCAGAAAGCCCGCGGCCTCGGATCGGCTGCCGCCCGCCATGCGCGTGATGTTGGCCAGGGCCAGCAGAGCGGGGGCAGCGCGCGGATCGCGCTGCACCACGGCCTCGTAGCGTGCCCGCGCTGCGGCCAGGTTGTCGGCGCGGGCATCCAGGGCCGCCAGGCCGTGTACGGCCGGCAGGTAGGTGGCGTCCTTGGCCAGCGCGGCCTCGAAGGCCTTGCGCGCCGCCTCGGTCTTGCCGGTGGCGGCCAGGATCTGGCCGCGCACATGCTGGCTCAGCGCGCCGGGCGGCTGCTTGCGGTCCAGCGCATCGAGGGCCTCGAGCGCCGCGTCGTGCCGTCCGCGGCTCATCTGCGCCGCCACCAGGGCCATGTCGGCGCCGTGGTCGCCGCCCAGGCGCGCCGCCGATTGCATCTGCGCGATGCCCAGGTCCACCGACCCGCGCGCCAGCAGCGACTGCGCGTTCTGCAACCGGGTGGCGGCGTCGCGCGGGTCGAGGCGGGTGGCGCGTGCGAAGGCGGCATCGGCGCGACGGAAATCGCCCAGCACGGTGTGGATCTGGCCGGCCGCGCGCCAGGTCGCGACATCCGTGGACTGCGGCTTGAGCAGGGGCGTGAGGATGTCCAGCGCCTGCGCGCCCTGGCCCTGGCTGGCGTACAGGGCGGCCAGCTCGCGCCGCGGCTCGGGCGCGGCAGGCATCAGCTTCATCGCATGGGCCAGCAGCTTCTCGGCATGGGCCGTGGCGCCGGCGCGCTGTTCGATGATGCCGGCCAGGTAGAGCGCCGGCGGAAAGCTGTCGCCAGCCCGCGTGGCGCGTTGCGCCATGCCGCGTGCGCGCTCCAGGTGGCCGGTGGCCAGGGCCACCAGGGCCTGCATGTGGTCGGTGCGCGGATCGCCGTGTACCGCGCGGGCCATGGCCTGGGCCTGGGTGGTGGCCGCGGCCAGGTCCTTGCGCGCCAGTTGCAGCAGGATCAGGCGGGCGTGGGCCGCCTGCAGGCCGGGCCGCAACTCGATGGCCTTGCGCAGCAGGGCTTCGGCGGCCTTGTCGTCGGATTTGCGCTGCAGCGCGATCTCACCCTTCAGCAGCCAGGCCTCGGCCTGCTTTGCGTCGCGCGCCAGCACCGCATCGACCTGGCCTTCGGCCTTGGCCCACTGGCCCTTGGCGCCAGCCAGGCGGGCCAGCTGCAGGCGTGCCCCGGTGTGCTCGGGTGCCAGGCGCAGGGCTTCGGCCAGGGCCGCCGCCATCGCGTCGTCGCGTTGCTGCATGGCATGGGCTCGCGCCACCAGCACCAGCAGGTCGGCGCGCGCCGCCGGCGTTTCGAGCCGGGCCGTGGCGCCGAGCGCGATCACCGCCCGCGCATCGCCCTGGCGCAGCAGCAGCGCGGCCTGGGCCAGCGTCGTCTCGCGCAGCGGCGAGCCGCCTTCACGCGCCCGGCGCAACTCGGTGGCGGCTTCCTCGAGCTGGCCCGAGGCCAGCAAGGCCTTGGCCAGGGTGAGGCGGGCGCCAGCGCTGTCGGAGCGGGCCTGCAGGGCCGCCCGGGCGTCGAGCACGGCGCCTGCAAGGTCGTCGCGTTCCAGCCGTTGCGCCGCAGACTGGGCCAGGGCCGCCGGATCGGGCCGTGAGCAGGCGGTGAGCAGGCACAGCAGCGCGGCGGCTGCGGCGAGTTGCAGGCGCGGCGCACGCGGCGCTGATGGCGAGTGCTGTCGGGGCTGTCTCATGGCGAACCCGGCGCCGGCTCAGGCGCGACGGCGGCGGAAGGCGGGGATGGCCATCAGGCCCAGCAGGGCCAACGCCAGCGAGACAGGCTCGGGCACGGCGTTGTAGACGCCGGCCAGCGCGCGCACCCCGAAGGCCGCGCCAACATCGATGAAGCGGACGACGAAGCCGTCGAAGCTGATGTCGTTGTGGGCCAGGTCGAAGGCGCCGCCGAAGGACATCGTGACGTTCAGGCTGCTGGTCTCGCCCGCCGACACGCCGTAGCGGAAGCTGGTGTTGTTGCACTGGATGCGCGGAGCGCCGGTGGCGAACTCGCTGATGCCCATGTCGACGCGGGCGCAGAAATCGACCTGCTGGCCGGAAAGGGTGCGGTTGGTGAAGGTGTCCCAGGCCAGGTCAGCGTCATTGACCAGCAGCGGCTGCGGCGTGATGGCCACCACGCCAAAGCTGGCGAGGGCGTTGTTGCCGGCGCCGCTGGAGGTGTTCTGGACGTCGATCCTGAAGTCGGCATCGCCATTGCTGAAGCCTTCGAGCGTGTAGACCAGGGTGGCCGACAGGCTGCGCGATGCGTTGGCATCGGGCGCGAATGACACCGCGAACGAGTCGCCGACGGCATCGAATTGCATCGACATCGCATGCACCGGACCCGCAAGTCCCAGCACGCAGGCCAGGCCGACCCAGGATTTGTTCAGGAAAGTCTTCACTACCGCGCCCCACTACTTCAAGGCCTCCGGCCGACCGCCGCGGCCTCATGCCGCTGCAGCTCGGTAGCACCTTGAGCGGGTGCCTGGAAGCAAGTTTGTTACATCAACTTACATTCAAGCACGGGCGAGCCTTGATGCGCCGTGCAAACGTCATACCGGCAGCAGGCAGGGGGAATTTGAGTCGCGGGTGCGAGGCGGACGAGCAGGATGCACGCTTTCGCCTGCCCCGGCGGCGGGCGTTTCAAGCCGTCGACAGGCGCCACAGCGCCAGCCACAGCGGCAGCCCCACCATGGCCAGCAGCGTCGATACCGACACCAGTCCGGCCACGTAGCCGCCGTGGCCGCCCATGCGCACCGCCAGCACATAGCAGCTCGACGCCGTGGGCATGGCGGCGAAGGCCACCACCACCGCCTGTTGGCCCAGCGGCAATGCCAGCATGGCCACCAGCGCCACGGCCCAGGCCGGCAGCAGGGCGTGGCGTATCGCCAGCAGGGCGGCGGCCAGCCCAGGGGCTTCGCGCAGCGCGCCCAGTTGCAGGCCCGCGCCCACCGCCATCAGGCCCAGGGGCAGGGCCGCCGAGCCAATGCGTGACAGGGTGATCGATGCCAGCTCCGGCAGCCGGAGCCCGAGCAGGTTGCACAGCAGGCCGGCAAGCGTGGCGACGATGAGCGGGTTGCGCACCAGCTCGCGCAGGTAGTGCTGGCCACCGTGGCGGGCCAGCGGCCAGACGGCGGCGATATTGCACAGCGGTACGCAGACCGACATCAGCAGCGCCATCCAGCCCAGGCCCTGGCCGCCCGAAAGGCGCTCGGCCAGCGCCAGCGCTACATAGGAGTTGAAGCGGAAGGCCACCTGCGCGCCCGAGGCGTGCAGGCGCGCGTCGACGCCGGGCAGGCCGCGCAGGCCATAGGCCGCCAGCACGCCCACCGCCACCACGCCCAGGCCGGCGCCGGCCAGCGGCAGCGCGCTGGCAAGCGACAGCGGATGGCGCAGGATGGACTGGAACAGCAGGGCCGGGAACAGCAGGAAGTAGACGAGGCGCTCGACCGCATCCCACACCGGGCGGTTGAGTGGCGTGCGGCGGCAGACCACGAAGCCGGCCAGGATGAGCAGGAAATCGGGCAGCAGCAGCAGGGCGTCGTCCATGGCACGAAGTATCGCCATCGCGCTGCAAATGGGTAGGACATGGCGCCGTGGCAGCATCGCTGCTGAACTTCACCCGTCACTGCGGGTCCACTTCTGCCATGGACATCCCACGCCGAACCCTGATGCTGGCCGCGCTGCTGGCCGCCGTGCCGCCACTGCGGGCCCAGAGCGGCGCCATCGTCTACGAGGGCGAGCGCTTCGAGCGCCGCCTGCGCGTGGCCGATGCCGATCTGCTGCTCAATGGCACCGGCTACCGCGGCGTGAAGTGGCTCAGGGTCTACCTGGTCGCGCTCTACCTGGCCGAATCGGCCGGCAGCGCGGCGGCGGCGCTGGCCATGGCCGGCCCGAAGCGCCTGCAACTGCGCATGAAGCACGACGCGCCGGCGGCGGAATTCGTCAAGGCCTTGCGCCAGGGCGTCGAGCGCAACAGCCCGCCGGCCGAACTGCCGCGCCTGGCGGGCCGGCTGCAGGCCTTGGGCGCCAGCATCGCGGCGCTGGGCAAGGTGAAGGCCGGCGATGTGGTCGATCTCGACCTGCATCCGGGCCGCGGCCTGCTCTTCGCCGTGAATGGCAAACTCCAGGCCGAACCCCTGGCAGGTGACGATTTCTACACCGCGCTGCTGCGTGCCTTCATCGGCGAGCGGCCTTACGATGCCCGCATGCGTGCCGGCCTGCTCGGCCTGCCGCGCTGAACCCCCAAACCGGAGCCCCCATGACCCCCGTGCGCTTGCTCAATCTGGCCGCCGCTGCCCTGCTGGCGCTGGCCGCGCCTCTGTCCGCCCAGGCCCAGGCCTACCCGACCAAGCCGGTGCGGCTGATCGTCCCTTTTGCGCCCGGCGGCACCACCGACATCGTGGCGCGCACGGTGAGCGAGAAGCTGGGCGCAGCCCTGGGCCAGACCGTGGTGGTCGAGAACAAGGCCGGCGGCGGTGGTTCCATCGGTGCGCTCGAACTCATCAAGTCAGCCCCTGACGGCTACACCCTGGGCATGGCCACGGTGTCCACCACCGCGGCCAACCCGGCCATCAATCCCAAGATCGGCTATGACCCGGCGACTGATTTCATGCCGGTCACCAACATCGCGGCCACGCCCAATGTGATCGCGGTTCACCCCAGCTTTCCGGCGCGCGACTACAAGGGCTTCATCGCCGAGCTCAAGAAGAGCCCGGGCAAGTACAGCTACAGCTCCTCGGGCACCGGCGGCATCGGCCACCTGCAGACCGAGCTGTTCAAGAGCCTGGCCGGGGTCTTCATGACCCACATCCCCTACCGCGGCGCGGGCCCGGCGCTCAACGACACCGTCGCCGGCCAGGTGCAGATCATCTTCGACAACCTGCCCTCGGCCCTGCCTTTCATCAAGGACGGCCGCCTCATCGCCATCGTGGTGGCGGCGCCGCAGCGCCTGGCGCAGTTGCCGAACGTGCCCACCTTCAAGGACGTGGGGCTGGAGCCGGTCAACCGCATGGCTTACTACGGCGTGCTTGCGCCCAAGGGCACGCCCGCGGCGGTGGTCGACAAGATCGCCGGCGCGGTGAAGAAGACGCTCGAGGACGCCGGCGTGCGCAAGCGCATTGAGGACACCGGCTCCATCGTCATCGGCAACACCCCGGCGCAGTTTGCCGAACAGATGAAGGCCGAGTACGCGGTCTACAAGAACGTCGTCGCCAAGCAGGGGCTCAAGCTCGATTGATGGGCGCGTGACTGCGACGCCGGCAACGGTCAGACAGGCCTGCCCCCAGGCCTCTTCGGCGGCTTCTTCGCAGCTTGCTTCCCAGGCGTCGATAGACCGCTTCATCGACGCGCTGTGGATCGAGGACGGCCTGGCGCCGCTGACGCTGGCCGCCTACCGGCGCGACCTGAGCCTCTACGCCGCGTGGCTGCAGGCCGAGCAGGGCAGGGCCCTGGACACCAGCACTGAGTCCGACCTGCTGGGCTTCATCGCCCACCGGCACGCGGCCACGCGGGCCACCACCGCCAACCGGCGGCTCACCGTCTTCAAGCGTTATTTCCGCTGGGCGCTGCGTGAGCACCTGGTGGCGGCCGATCCCACGCTGCGCCTGCTGGCCGCGCGCCAGCCGCTGCGCGTGCCCAAGGTGCTGTCGGAAGCCCAGGTCGAGGCCCTGCTCGCCGCGCCCGATGTGGACACGCCGCTGGGTCTGCGCGACCGCGCGATGATCGAGCTGATGTATGCCAGCGGCCTGCGCGTGAGCGAACTGGTGCAACTGCCGGCAGTGCGTCTGGCTCTGGACGCCGGCGTCGTACACGTCAGCGGCAAGGGCGCGCGAGAGCGCCTGCTGCCCTTCGGCGACGAGGCGCATGACTGGCTGCGCCGCTACCTGGTGGAGGCGCGCCCGGCCATCCTGGGCGGCCAGGACAGCGAGGCGCTCTTCGTCACGCGCCGCGGCGCGGCGATGACGCGGCAGATGTTCTGGCGCCTGATCAAGCGCCATGCGCTGCAGGCCGGCATCCACACGCCGCTGTCGCCGCACACGCTGCGGCACGCCTTCGCCACCCATTTGCTCAACCATGGCGCCGACCTGCGTGCGGTGCAGATGCTGCTGGGCCATGCCGACATCGCCACCACCACCATCTACACGCATGTGGCGCGCGAGCGGCTGCGCCTGCTGCACGCGGCCCACCATCCGCGCGGCTGAGGCCGGGCACAAGGAAAAACACCCTCCCGGCGTGAACCGGGAGGGTGCTTGCGGTCTTGTCGACGGTGCGGCGCGCGGGGCGCCGCAGGTTGATCAGAACACGTAGATCACGCCGAGGGCGTAGCCGGTGCCCTTCTTGGCGCCGGCCACCTTGGTGTCGGCATTGCCCAGCTCGAAGTAGGCGTAGGTGTTCTTCAGGACTTCCTTGTTGACGTAGAGCTCGATCGCCTGGCCCTTGGCGTCGTCGGTCTTGTCGGTGGTCTGGGTGGCGTAGATGGCACCGAGGTTGAAGCCGGCGACCGTGGTCTGGGCGGCCAGGGAGATGCCCTTCACATCCTTGACGTCGTGGTAGCCGACGCTGACCTTGGCCATGCCGAAGTCATAGCCGACGGCGGCGCCGAAGTAGTTGTTGCCGCCCGAAACATCCTTGGACTGGAAGGCCACGCTGCCCGACAGGCCGCCGGCGGTGTAGGTCAGCGCGCCGGAGACGACGTCCTTGGAGTTGGTGACCGTGCGGTCGCTGTCCTTCAGTTGCAGGCCCAGTTGGCCCTTAAGGCCGCCGACCGTCGGCGAGATGTATTGCAGCGAACGGCTCTGGCGGCCGGCAGCCCAGGGCACGCCGGCGTAGCCGATGGCCGTGACGCCATTGGAGAAGCCGTTGTAGTCGTAGTCGATGAGGGCCTGGAAGGGCACCGAATCCTGACGGCCGAAGCGCACTTCGCCGAAGCTGCCGGAGGCGCCGAGCCAAGCCTGGCGGTTGAACAACACCGCGCTGGTGATTGCGCCGTCGGCGCCAATGCCGCCGGTTTCCAGCTTGAAGTTCATCTTGATGCCGGAGCCGACATCGGTGCTGCCCTTGACGCCGATGCGGGTCGTCGAGTTGCCCTGGCCGCTGTCGCTGTCACCGCCGGAGTGGAAGTTGACGCGCTTGTCGGTCATGTCATCGGGAATGCTCTTGCCGATGCTGGCGTCGAGGAGACCGTAGATCGAGTACTCGGCGTGGACGGCGCCAACGAACAGGGTGGACAGGGCGGCGGCGATGAGAGTGCGCTTCATGCGGATCCTTTGTTTGGGATGACGATGGATTGGAAACTCGGGCGGTCGTAATGACCCGCCACGGCTAGCAGTTTATGGGGGCAAGCTCGGATAAACCCTCGCTTTACCCCTCGGTAATCTGGAAACCCGCCCATGTTGCAGCTTTATTACAACAGTCGGGGCGGCGTCACACGCGCAGTGCCCCGTGCTGGGGCGATGCCCCAATAAGGGGCTCAGCGGCCGCGCAGGTGGGCCGGGGCTTCGAGGCGCTGGGCCAGCAACGACAGCGTCAGCGTCAACACCAGGTAAATCGCCGAAATGGCGAGGTACGGCTCCCAATAGCGCGAATAGGAACCGGCCACGGTGCGGGCCGCCAGGGCCAGCTCGGCCAGGCCTATGGCCGAGACCAGGGAGGAATCCTTGATGAGCGTGACGCCCTCGTTCACCAGTGCCGGCACCATGCGCCGGAAGGCCTGCGGCAGAACCACGAAGCGCATGGCCTGGCCGTGAGTGAGGCCCACGCTGTAGGCGGCCTGGGTCTGGCCGCGGTGGATGCTCTGGATGCCGGCGCGGAATATCTCGCTGATATAGGCGCCGGCGTTGAGGCTCAGCGCCAGGCAGCCCGAGAAGAAGGCGCCGTGCTCCTGGCGGAAACTGCGCGCGCCCTCGCCGGCCAGCAGCAGGCCGTGGTCGGGGTGGATCAACGCCGGCATCAGGGCGAAGTGAACCAGCAGGATCTGCACGAAGAGCGGCGTGCCGCGGAAGAACGTGACGTAAAGGCGCGTCACGCCCCGGGCCAGGCTCAGCAGCAGCCGTGCCGCCAGGCTGTGCGGCTGCGGCGCGTCGGCCGAGGTGCTGACAAGGCCGAAGACCACGCCGAGCGCCAGCCCGACGACGATGGCCACGAGCGTGAGCTCCACCGTCATCCACAGGCCGGCCAGGAACAGCGGCCCATAGCCGGCGAGGATCTCCCAGCGAAGATCCATCGCCTTCTTTCCGTCTTACTTCGAGGCGGCCGGGGCCGGGGCGGCTGCCGCTGCAGCGGGCGGGGCGCCGAAGTACTTGGTGTAGATCTTGTCGTAGCTGCCGTCGGCCTTGATGTCGGCCAGGCCCTTGTTGATCTTGGCCAGCAGTTCGGCATTGCCCTTCTTCACCGCCATGCCGTACTGCTCGGGCGCGAACTCCTTGTCGGAGATGGACTTGAACTTGCCGCCCGGGTTGTTGGCCAGGTAGTTGATGACCACGCCGTTGTCGGCCACCACGGCGTCGACGCCGCCGGACTCAAGTTCCTTCAGTGCCAGCGGCGTGCCTTCGAAGCGCTTGATGTTGGCGCTGGTCTTGCCCAGCAGCTTGCTCACGGCCTCGTCGCCGGTGGTGCCGGTCTGCACGCCGACCTTGAGCTTCTTCAGATCGGCGAACTTGGTGACCTTGCTCTTCTCGCCCACGGCGATGAGTTGCTGGGCGTCGAAGTAGGGCTCGGAGAAGTCCAGCGTCTGCTTGCGCTCGGGCGTGATGGTGACGGCCGAGACGACGATGTCGCGGTCGCCCTGCTCGAGCGCCTTGAAGATGCCTTCCCAGGGCGTGTTGACGAGCTTGACCTCGAAGCCGGCCTTGGCGGCGACGGCTTGCACCACTTCCATGTCGAAGCCGACGATCTCGCCCTTCTCGTTCTGGCTCTCGAAGGGAGCGTAGGCGGCATCGGTGCCGACCACATAGACCTTGGCCGGGGTCGGCGCGGGCGCCGAGGCCACGGCGGCGGGCGCGGGCGGCGCGGGCGGGGCTTCCTTCTTGCCGCAGGCGGCGAGCAGCAGGGCGGCGGCCGAAAGGCCGGCAATCTGCAGGAAACGGCGGGTGCTGAGCAGGGTCATGGTGGTTGGGCCTCGATGAAAGGGCCCGAGTTTAAGGGGTCAAAGCGCCGATTCCGGCGCCGATTCGAGCGCCGCGATTTCTGCCGCGCTGAAGCCGGCGGCAAGCCGGGCCGCCTGGTTGAAGGGCGGCCGCAAACGCGGCGCCTGGTGTTGCGCCGCCAGCCGCGCGTAGTGGGCCAGAGGCTCCAGGCCGTCGCGCTCGCACAGCCAGCGGTACCAGCGGTTGCCCACCGCGACATGGCCGATCTCGTCGCGCAGGATGATGTCGAGGATGGCCACCGCGCCGTGGTCGCCGGCGCGCTTGAGCTTTTCCTGCATGGGCGGCGTGGCGTCCAGGCCGCGCGCTTCCAGCGTGCGCGGCACCAGGGCCATGCGGGCGACGATGTCGCCGGCCGTCCTGGCCGTCATCGCCCACAGGCCGTCGTGGGCGTCGAAGTCGCCATAGGCATGGCCCAGTGTCGCCAGATGCTGGGCGAGCAGGCCGTAGTGGGTGGCCTCTTCGGCGGCCACGCGCAGCCAGTCAGCGTAGTAGGCGGGCGGCATGGCGGCGAAGCGCCAGACCGCATCCAGGGCCAGGTTGATGGCGTTGAACTCAATGTGGGCCACCGCGTGCAGCAGCGCGGCCCGGCCCTCGACCGTGAAGGGGCTGCGGCGGGGCAGGGACGAAAGCGGCACCAACAGCGGCCGTGGCGGATGGCCCGGTGCGCCTTCGGCGTGCAGCCGCAGTGCCGGGTCGGGCGCCGGCGCCGCGGCGGCCAAAGCCTGCACGGCGGCAGCCTTGGCCGCGGGGTCGGGCAGTCTCCAGGCATCGAGGGCCGCGGCGCGTAGCTCCATCCCTAGAATTATCGGCTTCGCAACGCAGGGGTCGCCGTGGCCATTTATCAGCTTGGGGACGACGTGCCCCGCATTGCACCCGGGGCCTGGGTGGCCGACAGCGCCCAGATCATCGGCCGCGTCGCCCTGGCCGAGGGCGCCAGCGTCTGGTACGGCGCGGTGCTGCGCGGCGACAACGAGTGGATCACGATAGGTGCGCGCAGCAATGTGCAGGATGGCAGCGTGCTGCACACCGACATCGGCTCGCCGCTCACGCTGGGCGAGGACGTGACCGTGGGCCACCAGGTCACTTTGCACGGCTGCAGCGTGGGCGATGGGGCGCTGATCGGCATCCAGGCCGTGGTGCTCAACGGCGCGAAGATCGGTCGCCACTGCCTGGTGGGTGCCGGCGCCGTCGTCACCGAGGGCAAGGAATTCCCCGATGGCTGGCTCATCCTGGGTGCGCCGGCCAAGGCGGTGCGTCCGCTCGGCCCCGAGCAGCTGGCGCGGCTGCGCAGCGGTGCGCTGCACTACGTGGCCAACGCCCAGCGCCACGCGCGCACGATGAAGCGGATTGCCTGATGAGCGAGCTCGTGAAGTTCCTCTTCGAGGGCCTGCCGGTGCGCGGCATGTTGGTGTACCTGGACGAGGCCTGGCAGGAGTTGCTGCGCCGACGCCAGACCGTGGGCGCCCACGCACCCGAGGTGCGCACGCTGCTGGGCGAGCTGGCGGCGGCCGGCGTGCTGATGCAATCCAACATCAAGTTCAACGGCGCCCTGCTGCTGCAGATCCACGGTGACGGCCCGGTCAAGCTGGCGGTGGCCGAGGTCCAACCCGACCTGGCCTTCCGCGCCACCGCCACCGTGGTGGGCGCGGTGCCACCGGGCGCCCAACTGGCGGCGCTGTGCAACCCGGGCGGCAAGGGCCGCTGCGCCATCACGCTGGACCCGCGCGACAAGCTGCCCGGTCAGCAGCCTTACCAGGGCGTGGTGCCGCTGCACGGCGACCAGCGCGAGCCGCTGCAGCAGGTGGCCCAGGTGCTGGAGCACTACATGCTGCAGTCGGAGCAGCTCGACACCCGGCTGGTGCTGGCTTCCGACGAGCGCGTGGCCGCCGGCCTGCTGATCCAGCGCCTGCCGGTGGAAGGCGAGGGCAATCTCGGTGGTGGGCAGGGTGGCCGGCGCAACGAGGACGAGATCGGCCAGTCCGAGGCCTTCACGCGCATCGCGCTGCTGGCGGCCACGCTCACGCGCGAGGAGTTGCTGACGCTGGGCAGCGAGCAGATCCTGCGCCGGCTGTTCTGGGAAGAGCCGCTGCGCGTGTTCGAGCCAATGCGCCCGCGCTTTGCCTGCAGCTGCTCGCGCGAGCGCGTGACGGGCATGCTGCAGTCGCTGGGGCGCGAGGAAAGCGACGGGCTCATCGCCGAGCGCGGCCGGGTCGAGGTGGGCTGCGAGTTCTGCGGCCTGCAGTACCGTTTCGACGCCGTCGACGTGGCCGGCATCTTCACGCCACCGGGGCGCCAGGCGCCGGGCTCGCAGGCGGTGAACTGAGGCTGGAGCGGGCGTGAGCCGAGTCCCTGCCGCGGCCGTGGGTTGCGGCAAATACGGACGACTTTCAGCAGCGGAAGGCAGACACTCGCGTCGCGCGGCCCGGGGCCGCCGGAGGCGAGACCATGCACAAACCGTTCTACAAGTCGCTCTATTTCCAGGTCATCACGGCCATCGTGATCGGCGTCCTGCTGGGCCATTTCTGGCCCCAGACCGGCGCGGCCATGAAGCCGCTGGGCGACGGCTTCATCAAGCTGATCAAGATGATCATCGCGCCCATCATCTTCTGCACCGTGGTGGTGGGCATCGCCGGCATGGAAGACATGAAGAAGGTCGGCAAGACCGGCGGCCTGGCCCTGCTGTACTTCGAGGTTGTCAGCACCGTGGCCCTGCTGGTGGGTCTGCTGATCATCAACATCGTCGAACCCGGCAAGGGCATGAACATCGATGTCGCCTCGCTCGACACCAAGGGCATTGCCGCCTACACCGCGCCGGGCAAGATGCAGAACACGACCGATTTCCTGCTCAACGTGATCCCGTCGACGGTGGTCGACGCCTTCGCCAAGGGCGAGATCCTGCAGGTGCTGCTGTTCGCCGTGATGTTCGGCTTCGCGCTGCACAAGTTCGGCGGCCGCGGCACCCTGGTGTTCGACTTCATCGAGAAGTTCTCGCACGTACTGTTCGTGATCGTCGGCTACATCATGAAGGTGGCGCCCATCGGGGCCTTCGGCGCGATGGCCTTCACCATCGGCAAGTACGGCGTCTCGTCGCTGCTGCAGCTGGGCCAGCTGATGGCCACCTTCTACGCCACCTGCCTGCTCTTCATCTTCGTGGTGCTGGGCGGCATCGCGCGGGCGCACGGCTTCTCGGTCTGGAAGTTCATCAAGTACATCAAGGAAGAGCTGCTCATCGTGCTGGGCACCTCGTCTTCGGAGTCGGTGCTGCCGCGCATGATGGCCAAGATGGAGAACCTGGGCGCGCGCAAGTCGGTGGTCGGCCTGGTCATTCCCACCGGCTATTCCTTCAACCTCGACGGCACCTCGATCTACCTGACGATGGCCGCGGTCTTCATCGCCCAGGCCACCAACACGCCGATGACGATGACGCAGCAGCTCACGCTGCTGGCGGTGCTGCTGCTCACCAGCAAGGGCGCGGCCGGCGTCACCGGCAGCGGCTTCATCGTGCTGGCGGCCACGCTGTCGGCGGTGGGCGGCGTGCCGGTGGCCGGGCTGGCGCTGATCCTGGGCATCGACCGCTTCATGTCCGAGGCGCGTGCGCTCACCAACCTGATCGGCAATGGCGTGGCCACCGTCGTCGTCGCCAAGTGGACCGGCGACCTCGACACTGAAAGGCTGCGGCGCCAGCTCGACAACGAGACCGACGAGGAGGCCGAGGCGCCTGAAAAGGTGCTGGACGCGGTCGACCAGCACATGGCGGCCTGAACCAGCCGCCGGCTGCGGCGGCTCAGCGCTGCCGCAGCAGGGCTTGTTCCGACGCCGGGTCGCAGCACTCGCAGGCCCAGCCGCACCGGGCCTCGCGTCCCGGTTCGCCCAGGCCGGTGAACAGGCCACGGCGGGTGGCGCTGCCCTCGGGCAGGCCCCGCAGCAGCGGCGCCACGGCGGCCAGCGCATGGGCGATGCGGCGTTCGCCGGCGCCGGCCACCACCGCGAAGGGCAGGCGCTGCGCCAGCAGCAGCTCGCGCAGTGCATCGTCCACCGGCTGGCGCACATGGGGGCCGTCGCGCTGCAGGCCGTCGGCCACCCAGGGCAGGTCCAGCGCGGTCAGCAGGGTCAGCGCGACGCCGCTGCGGTGCAGCTCGGCGGCCTCGGCATCGAGCGAACGGTCGCCGAAGACGATGCGGCTGTAGACCGCCGTCATCAGCGCCGTGGTGTCGCAGACGACGATGTCGTGCGCCGCCGCCGCGGCTGCGATGCGCACATGCTGGCTGCGCGCCAGCGGCGCCTGCTCCTGCTGCAGCGGCGTGCGGCCGTGCTGCTCGCACCACTCACGCAGCAGCTCGGGCACCCAGGCGACGCGCCGTCCGGTCTCGGCGCCCAGGCGCGCGGCCAGGGTTTGTGCCAGCGTCGTCTTGCCGGTGCTTTCGGCGCCGACGATGGCGATGCGCAAGGCCGGCATCAGGCTGGCGCGACGGCCGGTGTGGCCGGCGGCGCCAGGCGCTGCCAGGCGCGCCAGCCGACCAGCGCCATCAGGGTGAAGAGGGCGTACAGCAGCATCGTGAGCCACAGGGACTTGTAGGCCATCAGGCCGGTGGTGAACACGTTCACCGCCACCCAGGTGGGCCAGTTCTCGATGCGCTTCCTGGCCAGCAGCAGCGTGCCGGTGACGCTGGCCACGGTGGGCAGGGCGTCCAGCCAGGGTACGTCGCTGTCGGTGCCCTGGCGCAGCAGCAGGGCCAGCAGCGGCCAGGCCGCCAGCGTGGCGGCGAGGGCCAGCGCACGCTGGCGCGGCGTGAGCCGGCCCACCTGCAGCGCTGTGCCACCTTCGCCGTGGCCGCGCAGCCACTGCCACCAGCCCCAGCCCGCCATGGCGATGAACAGCAGCTGCAGCCCGGCCTCGCCGTAGAGCTTGCTGCCGACAAACAACAGCGCGTACAGCGCCGACGAGGCGATGGCCAGCGGCCAGCCCAGCGGGTTGACGCGCATATTGCACAGCACCATCCATACCGACAGCACGAAGGCGGCGATCTCCAGCCAGGTGACCGCGCTGCCCCAGAGCGTGAAGGCGGGCGCCAGCAGCGGGGCGGCGGTCTGCAGCAGGCCGTCGATCACGGCCGCCGGCCGCTGACCTGGACGAGGATCTCGTCGGGCCGCACCATGCCCAGTTCGGCGCGCGCCTTCTCCTCCACCATCTCCAGGCCTTCCTTCAGATCGCTCACCTCGGCGGCCACGCGCGCATTGCGCTCGCGCGCCGCCGCATTGGCGGCGCGCTGCGCATCCAGCTGCTTGTGCAGGCTCACGACATAGGGCAGGTTGCCCTTGCCGAACCAGAGGTCGCCTTGCACGGCCAGCAGCAAGGCGGCCAGCACGACCGAGGCCCAGCGCATGCGTGCCGGCTCAGCGGGCCTTGATGTTGTAGAAGGCGGCGCGGCCGGGGTAGCTGGCGACGTCGCCGAGGTCTTCCTCGATGCGCAGCAGCTGGTTGTACTTGGCGATGCGGTCGCTGCGGCTCATCGAGCCGGTCTTGATCTGGCCGGCGTTGCTGCCCACCGCGATGTCGGCGATGGTGCTGTCCTCGGTCTCGCCGCTGCGGTGGCTGACCACCGCCGTCCAGCCGGCGCGCTTGGCCATCTCGATGGCTGAGAAGGTTTCGCTGAGGGTGCCGATCTGGTTGATCTTGATGAGGATGGAGTTGGCCACGTCCTCGCTGATGCCGCGCTGCAGGATGCTGGTGTTGGTGACGAAGAGGTCGTCGCCGACGAGCTGGAGCTTCTTGCCCAGGCGCTCGTTGAGGTGCTTCCAGCCGGCCCAGTCGCCCTCGTGCATGCCGTCTTCGATGCTGATGATGGGGTACTTGTCGGCCCAGGTGGCGAGCATGTCGGTCCACTCGGCGGCGCTCAGCACCAGGCCTTCGCCTTCGAGGTGGTATTTGCCATCCTTGTAGAACTCGCTGGCGGCGCAGTCCAGGCCCAGCGCGATCTGCTCGCCGGGCTTGTAGCCGGCCTTCTCGATGGCCTCGATGATGAGTTGCAGGGCGGCCTCGTGGCTGGCCACGTTGGGGGCGAAGCCGCCCTCGTCACCGACGCTGGTGGGCATGCCCTTGTCGTGGATGATCTTCTTGAGCGCGTGGAAGACCTCGGCGCCGTAGCGCACGGCCTCGCGGAAGCTGGGCGCCCCCACGGGGATGATCATCAGCTCTTGCAGGTCGAGGTTGTTGTTGGCGTGGGCGCCGCCGTTGATGACGTTCATCATCGGCACCGGCAGCTGCATGCGGCCCATGCCTCCAAAGTAGCGGTACAGCGGCAGGCCGCTTTCTTCGGCCGCGGCGCGCGCCACCGCCATGCTCACGGCCAGCGTGGCATTGGCGCCCAGGCGGCCCTTGTTCTCGGTGCCGTCGAGGTCGATCAGGGTCTTGTCGAGAAAGGCCTGCTCGCTGGCATCAAGCCCCATCACCGCTTCGCTGATCTCGGTGTTGATGTGCTCGACCGCCTTGAGCACGCCCTTGCCCAGGTAGCGGCTCTTGTCGCCGTCGCGCAGCTCGATGGCCTCGCGGCTGCCGGTGGATGCGCCGGAGGGCACGGCGGCGCGGCCCATCGTGCCGCTTTCCAGCAGCACGTCGCATTCGACGGTCGGGTTGCCGCGGCTGTCGAGAATTTCTCGGCCGACGATATCGACGATGGCACTCATGGTTTTGTCTTCTCCAGAGGATGAGAGAGAGGTGCTGCCTCAGCAGCCGAAATCATTTTCCAGCAGCGGCTGGCGCTTGACGACCTGGTCGAGCGCGAGCAGCTGTTCCAGCAGGGCCTTCATGTGCTTGAGCGGCACGGCATTGGGGCCATCGCTCAGCGCGTGGGCCGGATCGGGGTGCGTCTCCATGAAGACGCCGGCGATGCCCACGCCGATGGCGGCGCGCGCCAATACCGGCACGAACTCGCGCTGGCCGCCGCTGCTCGTGCCCTGGCCGCCCGGCAGCTGCACGCTGTGGGTGGCGTCGAAGACCACCGGCGCGCCGGTCTCGCGCAGGATGGCCAGGCTGCGCATGTCGGACACCAGGTTGTTGTAGCCGAAGCTGGCGCCGCGCTCGCAGGCGAGAAAGCTGTCTTCATCGATCCCCACCTCGCGCGCCGCGGCGCGCGCCTTGTCGAGCACGTTCTTCATGTCGTGCGGCGCGAGGAACTGGCCCTTCTTGATGTTGACCGGCTTGCCGCTCTGCGCCACGGCGCGGATGAAATCGGTCTGGCGGCACAGGAAGGCCGGCGTCTGCAGCACGTCCACCACCGCGGCCACCGCGGCGATTTCGCTCTCGGCGTGGACATCGGTGAGCACGGGCACGCCAAGCTCGCGCCTGACCTGGGCCAGGATCTCGAGCCCGCGTTCCATGCCGGGGCCGCGGAAGCTGCTGCCGCTGCTGCGGTTGGCCTTGTCGTAGCTGCTCTTGAAGATGAAGGGGATGCCCAGCTCGCTGGTGATCTCCTTGAGCCGGCCGGCCACGTCCATCTGCAGCTGCAGGCTCTCGACCACGCAGGGGCCGGAGATGAGGAAGAAGGGGCGGGCTACGCCGACCTCGAAACCGCAGAGCTTCATGCCACGGCCTTCACGGGTTGCTCGCGGCGCGCGTGGTGCTCGAGCGCCGCCTTGACATAGCTGGTGAACAGCGGATGGCCGCCCCAGGGCGTGCTCTTGAACTCGGGGTGGAACTGCACGCCCATGAACCAGGGGTGGACGGCGGTGGGCAGCTCGACGATCTCGGTCAGCTGCTCGGTCTGGGTCAGCGCGCTGATCACCAGGCCGGCCTGCTGAAGGCGATCCAGAAAGCGCACATTGGCTTCGTAGCGGTGGCGGTGGCGCTCGGTGACCACAGCGCCGTAGATGCGGTGGGCCAGGGTGCCGGGCGTGACGTCGGAGCTTTGCGCGCCCAGGCGCATGGTGCCGCCGAGGTCGGAGCTGGCCGTGCGCTTTTGAATCGAACCGTCGCGGTCCTGCCATTCCTCGATGAGGGCGATCACCGGGTGCTCGCAGCCGGGCTCGAATTCGGTGCTGTTGGCGTCGGCCATGCCGGCCACATGGCGCGCGTACTCGATGGTGGCCACCTGCATGCCCAGGCAGATGCCCAGGTAGGGCACGCGGTTCTCGCGCGCAAACTGCGCGGCGCAGATCTTGCCCTCGATGCCGCGCTTGCCGAAGCCGCCCGGCACCAGGATGGCGTCGAAGGGCGCGAGCTGGCCCATGGTCTGCGGCGTCAGCGTCTCGGCGTCGACGTACTCGATCTCGACCTTGGCGTGGTTGTGGATGCCGGCGTGGCGCAGCGCCTCGTTGAGCGACTTGTAGCTGTCCGACAGATCGGTGTACTTGCCGCACATCGCGATCTTCACCGTGTGCTGCGGGTGCTCGACCTCGTGCACCAGCGAATCCCAGCGCCGCAGGTCGGCCGGCTTGGTGAGCAGCTGCAGCTTCATGCACATCAGCTCGTCCAGGCCCTGCTCGTGCAGCACGCGCGGCACCTTGTAGATGGTGTCGAGGTCGGGCATGGAGATCACGCCGTGCGGCTGCACATTGGTGAAGAGGCTGATCTTCTCGCGCTCGTCGTCGGGGATGGTGCGGTCGGCGCGGCACAGCAGCACATCGGGCTGGATGCCGATCTCGCGCATCTTCTGCACCGTGTGCTGGGTGGGCTTGGTCTTCAGCTCGCCGGCGGCGGCGATCCAGGGCACATAGGTCAGGTGCACGAAGGCGCTGTTGGTGGGCCCGAGCTTGAGGCTCATCTGGCGCACGGCTTCGAGGAAGGGCAGGCTCTCGATGTCGCCCACGGTGCCGCCGATCTCGACGATGGCCACGTCGACCTCGGCCGCGCCGCGCTTGATGAATTCCTGGATCTCGCCGGTGACGTGGGGGATCACCTGCACCGTCTTGCCCAGGTAGTCGCCGCGCCGCTCTTTCTCGAGCACGCTCTTGTAGATCTGGCCGGTGGTGAAGTTGTTGGCGCGCTTCATCTTGGTGGTGATGAAGCGCTCGTAGTGGCCGAGGTCGAGGTCGGTCTCGGCACCGTCGTCGGTGACGAAGACCTCGCCGTGCTGGAACGGGCTCATGGTGCCCGGGTCGACGTTGAGGTAGGGGTCCAGCTTGATGAGGGTGACCTTGAGGCCACGCGACTCGAGGATGGCCGCCAGCGATGCCGCTGCGATGCCCTTGCCCAGCGAGGACACCACGCCGCCGGTGACGAAGACGAACTTGGTCATTGCGTGCAGCACCCGCCTTGAGCGTGTGCCGTGGTGGAAATCGCAAGTATATCGGTGGGGTGGGCGGCGGCCGGCCGGGTCGAGCGGATGCGGGCGTCAGCGGGCGGCAAAGGCGCTGCGCTAGCATCGCGGGGCTTGCACCAGGTGCCTGCCGCCCCGTTCAGGGCGTCGGGTTGAACGGGAAACCGGTGAGCGCGGGTCGGATGTTCGACCCAGCGCGATTCCGGTGCTGCCCCCGCAACGGTCAGCGAGGAGCGTGCCGCACGACAGGCCACTGGTTCCACCTCTGGAACTGGGAAGGCGCGGCAGGCCTCCGGACGGAATCTCCTCCCGTCCGGCACTCGCGAGCCCGGATACCGGCCCGGTGCATGGATGCTGGCGCTGCGGTGGGCGGTGCAGACAGCGGTGCGGCCGATGGTTTCGCACCCTTTTCTGCCTTTGATCCTTCACGGCCCAGCCCGCTGGTCTAGACCGCACGGGGCGTGCGGATGGAGGATGAAATGTTTGCCAAAGCCTATGGGCGCCGCCGGCTCGCGCGCCTGCTTTCCCTTTTGCTGACCTGTGTCGCGGCGCATCACGCGGCCGCCCAGGTCGATTCGAGTGTCGTCGTCACCGCGACCCGCACCCCGGTGCGGGTGAACGAGGTCGTGGCTGAGGTCACCGTCATCGATCGCGCGATGCTGGACCGTGCCGCCGGCCGCACGCTCGTGGAATTGCTGTCGCAGCAAGCCGGTCTGCAATTCAGCAGCAGCGGGGGACTTGGCAAGAACGCCTCGCTCTTCATCCGTGGGCTGCAGTCTCGCCACACGCTGCTGCTGGTGGATGGCGTTCGCGTCGGCTCTGCCACGTCCGGCACGCCCTCGCTCGACAACCTGCCGCTGGAGGCGGTGGATCGCATCGAGATCGTTCGCGGGCCGATGTCCTCGCTGTACGGCAGCGGCGCCATGGGCGGGGTGATCCAGGTCTTTCTACGGCGTGGCAGCCAGGGGGTCACGGCCAACGCCCTGGCCAGCGCCGGCTCACACGGCTATGGCCAGGTGGCAGGCGGTGCCACCTATGGCAATGGCAGCATCGACGCCGCGGTCCAGGTGCAGAGAACCTATGTGCAAGGCGTCTCGGCCACCAACGACAAGGAGCCCTTCGGCGCCTTCAATCCGGATCGCGACGGCTTTGGCCAGACCGGCGGCGGCTTGCGGCTGGGCTGGCGGCCGACGGCCGACTGGCGGCTGGAACTGCTGGGCCTGCACTCGCGCGGCGTCACGCGCATCGATGACGGCCCCGGCGTCGATGCGCGCGCCCGACTGAGCAACGACGTCGTCGGTATTTCGGCCAGCGGGCGCGTCAGCGCTGGCTGGCAGATGCGCCTGAGCGCATCCGAGTCCGTCGACGGCTACGACACGCTCAGCACGGCAGACCCCTTCTCCCCCCTGGGTCTGATCGAGTCGCGCATACGCCAGTTGAGCTGGGAAAACACCGTGGCGACGCCGCTGGGCAACGCGCTGCTGATGGTCGAGCGGCAAAGCGAATCGGTCAGCCGTCCGGGCGAGCCGTTCACGGTCAGCCGGCGCGACATCGACGCTGTGGCGCTGGGCCTGGACGGTGGGGCCGGCCCGCATGCCTGGAACGCCAGCCTGCGCCACGACCGGAACTCGCAGTTCGGCGGTGCGACCACCGGTGCAGCGGCTTACGGCTACGCGCTGTCGCCAGCCTGGCGCCTGGGCGCCACCTACGGCACCAGCTTTGGTGCCCCCAGCTTTGGCGACCTCTACTTTCCGGGCTTCAGCAATCCCTTGTTGCGCCCGGAAACGGGCCGCCACGGCGAGCTGAGTCTGCAGTGGACAGCGAGTGGCCACAGTGTGCGTGCGACCTATTTCGACAACCGCTACCGCGGCTTCATCACCAGCGGCGCAACGCCGGCCAACCTGCCGCGTACACGCATCGACGGCGTGACGCTGGCCTACGAAGGCCGCTGGCGCGACCTGGCGATGTCGGCAGCACTCGACCACATCGACCCGCGCAACAACACTGCGGGCAGCGCCAGCTTCGGCAAGCAGTTGCCGCGCCGGGCCCAGGACGCGCTGCGGCTGGGCGTCGACTGGACCCGCGGGCCCTGGTCCGCCGGTGCGACGCTGGCTGCCTTCTCGTCGCGCTACGACGATGCGGCCAACACCGCGCGCCTGGCCGGCTATGCCACGCTGGATCTGCGCGCCGAGTGGACAGTCTCGCGCGAACTGGCGCTGGGCCTGAAGCTCAACAATGCGGGCGACAAGGCCTACGAGACGGCGCTGGGCTACGACCAGCCCCGCCGCGAAACCTTCGTCACGCTGCGCTACACACCGAAGTAGGCGGCCATGCTGCTGCGCATCGCTGCCGCCTCGCTGATGGCCCTGTCGCTGGCCGCGGCCCTGGCCGCGCCGGTGACCGTGGTCGACGACCGCGGCCACAGCGTCACGCTGGCGCGGGTGCCGCAGCGCATCGTCTCGCTCTCGCCCTCGCTCAGCGAAACGGTGTGTGCGCTGCAGGCCTGCGCCCGCCTGGTCGGCACCGACCGCTATTCGACCTGGCCCGAGGCGCTGCGCAGCCTGCCCAAGCTGGGCGGCCTGGACGACACCCAGATCGAACGCCTGGCCGCGCTCAAGCCCGACCTGGTGCTGGCCGCGGTGTCCACGCGTGCGGTCGAGCGGCTCGAGGCCCTGGGCCTGCCGGTGCTGGCGCTGGAACCCCGCAACTGGGCCGGCACGCGCCGCGCCATCGCCGCCGTGGCCCAGGCCCTGGGCGAGCCGGCGGCCGGGCCGGCCCTGGTGGCGGCGGTGGAACGCCGCATCGCCGCCGCGGCCGCCGGCGTGCCGGCGCGGCTGCGCGGGCGCAGCGTCTATTTCGAGGTCGCGGCCACGCCCTTTGCGGCCGGCGAGGCCTCTTTCGTGGGCGAACTGCTGGCGGGCCTGGGGCTGGTGAACATCGTGCCGGCCGCGCTGGGCCCCTTTCCCCAGCTCAACCCGGAGTTCGTGCTGCGCGCCCAGCCGGCCCTGCTGATGGCCAGCGCCGACGAACTGGCCCAGATGCCCGCCCGCCCCGGCTGGGCCGCGCTGCAGGCGCTGCGCCGACGCCAGACCTGCGGCTTTGCCAGCGCCGAGTTCGACACCCTGATGCGCGCCGGCCCGCGCCTGGGCGAGGCCGCCGAGGCCATCGTTGCCTGTCTGCGCCGGTTGGAGGACTTGCCATGAGCGCGCCGGGCCGCCATCGGCCGCAGGCCAATGGCCTTCGGCAGGCACGGACAGTCCGCAGGGACTGTCCGTGTCCGGCCTCAGCTCACCAAGCGCTCATGCCGCAGCGCGCAGCGCGGAGCTTCGTCCCATGAGCTGGACCCCGACCCTGCCACCGCCCGGCATCGACCCGGTTGGCGCCACCGCGGCCCTGAGCCCGCCCCAGCGCCTGGCCCTGCTGCTGGCGTCTGCCGCGCTGCTGCTGGTGGCGGCGGGCCTGTCGGCCGGGGCCGAGGGCTGGTCGCTGGACTGGGCGGCCGACGCCGAGCTGATCGCCAGCATCCGCGCGCCGCGCACCCTGGGCGCGCTCTTCGCCGGCGCGCTGCTGGGCCTGGCCGGGGCGCTGGCCCAGGGCCTGTTCCGCAACCCGCTGGCCGATCCCTACTTGCTGGGATCGGCGGCCGGCGCCGGCCTGGGCGTGGTGCTGGTGCTGGCAGCGGGCGGCCTGATCGGGCGCGAATTCGGCCCCGCGGCGGCCTCGGCCCTGTTGCGCCTGGGCCTGGTGGGCGCGGCCTTTGCCGGCGCCCTGGGCGGCATGCTGCTGACCCTGGTGCTGGCACGCGGCGCCGGTCGGCCCATGGTGCTGCTGCTGGCCGGCGTGGTGGTGGGCGTGCTGCTGACGGCGCTGTCGGACCTGATCATCCTGCTCGCCCCCGAGGCGCTGCGCGGCAAGCAGGTCTTCCTGCTCGGCACCACCAGCTTCTTCGGCTGGGCCAGCGTGGCCTGGCTGGGTGCGGCCCTGGTGGTGGTGTTGCCGCTGGCGGTGCCGCTGGCGCGCGTGCTCGACGCCCTGGTGCTGGGCGAAGCCAGTGCCGCCAGCCTGGGCCTGGCCCTGCCGCGCCTGCGCCTGGCCCTGCTGGCCCTGGTGGCCCTGGCCACCGGCAGCGCCGTGGCCCAGGCCGGGTTGGTGGCCTTCGTCGGGTTGGTGGCGCCGCACCTGGTGCGGCGCCGCGTCGTCGTCACCCACGGCGCGCTGCTGGCGTTGTCGGCGCTGGCTGGCGGCGTGCTGCTGCTGGCCGCCGACGTGGCCGCGCGCAGCGTGATCGCCCCGCGCGAGCTGCCGGTGGGCCTGCTCACCGCGGTCTTTGGCGGCGCCTACCTGCTGGCCCTGTTGCGCAAGCGCTGATGATCAGCTGCACCGGCCTGAGCCTGAAGCTGGGCGGCCGCGTGGTCGTCGACGGCGTCACGCTGGCCTTGCGCGGCGGTGAGTGGGCCGCCGTGGTGGGGCCCAATGGCGCGGGCAAGAGCAGCCTGCTGCAGGCCCTGGCCGGCCTGCGCGCAGCCTCGGTCGGCGAGGTGAGGCTGGACGGCCGCCCGCTCGCCGACTGGCCGGCGCGCGAGCGCGCACGGCGCCTGGCCTGGCTGGCCCAGGTGGGCGAGGCCGAGGGCGAAATCGCCGTGCGCGACGTCGTGGCGCTGGGCCGCTTGCCGCGCCGCGGCCTGCTCGGCACGGCCGATGCCGAGGACGCCGCGGCTATCACGGCCGCGATGGCAGAAACCGCCTGCAGCGCGCTGGCCGGGCGCCGCCTGGGCGAGCTTTCTGGCGGCGAGCGCCAGCGCGTGCTGCTGGCGCGTGCGCTGGCGGTCGGCGCCGGCGTGCTGCTGCTGGACGAGCCCACCACCCACCTCGACGCGCCTCACCAACGCGCGCTGCTGCGCAGCCTGGCGGCGCGCGCACGGGCCGGCCAGGCGGTGCTGGCGGTGCTGCACGACGTCAACCTCGCGCTGGCCGCCGACCGCCTGCTGGTGCTGGAGGCCGGCCGCCTGGTGGCCGACGGCGCACCGGCCGACCCTGCCTTGCAGGCGGCCCTGGTGGCGGTGTTCGGCGACGCCTTCAGCATCGAGCGCGTGGCCACGACCCAGGGGCCGCGCTGGGTGGCAGTTCCAGCCTTGTAGGCGCTGTAGGCTTGCGCAATGGGCCCACAACGCATCGTCTGCCTCACCGAAGAGACCACCGAGTGGCTTTACCTGCTGGGCGAGGAGGCGCGCATCGTCGGCATCAGCGGCTACACGGTGCGGCCGCGCCGTGCGCGCCAGGAGAAGCCGCGTGTCTCGGCCTTTCTCGACGGCAAGATAGAGCGCATCGTCGAACTGAAGCCCGATCTGGTGATCGGATTCAGCGACATGCAGGCGGCGCTGGCCGACAAGCTGATACGCGCCGGGCTCAATGTGTGGGTGACCAACCAGCGCAGCGTGGCCGAGATCATCGCCACGATGCGCATGGTGGCGGCCCTGGTGGGCGCGCAGGACCGCGCCGAGGCCTGGATGGCTCGCTGCCTGGCCCGCCACGCCGAAATCGCTGCCGCGGCGGCACGTTGGCCACGCCGGCCGCGCGTCTACTTCGAGGAATGGGACCAGCCGATGATCAGCGCCATCCGCTGGGTGTCGGAGCTGGCCACGCTGGCCGGTGGCGACGATGTCTTCCCCGAGCTGGCCCTGCAGGCCATGGGCCGCGACCGCGTGATTGCCGATGCGGCCGAGCCGGCGCGGCGCGCGCCGGACGTGATCTTCGGCTCCTGGTGCGGCAAGAAATTCCGGCCCGAACATCTCGCTGCCCGGCCCGGCTGGGCCGCCGTGCCGGCCGTGGCATGGGGCCGGCTGCACGAGATCAAGAGCTGCGACATCCTGCAGCCGGGGCCGGCGGCGTTGACCGACGGGCTGGAGCAGCTGCACCGCGCGCTGGCGGCCTGGGCCGCGGCCCAGGCCTGCTGATCCGAAAACGGATCAGCGCGCCGCGGTCGGCTCGATCCAGCCGCCGCCCAGCACGCGGTAGAGCGCCACCCCGTTGAGCGCCTGCTGCAGCTGGGTCTGCACCAGCGCCTGCCGGGCCGCGAACAGCGAGCGCTGGGCGTCCAGCACGTCCAGACTGCTGGCGGCGCCATGGCGCTGGCGCAGCTCGGTGAGGGCGGCGCGGTCTTGCTCGGCCGCCAGCAGTGCTTGCTGGGCACGCAGCTGCTCGCCCAGCGTGGCGCGGCCGGCCAGGGCGTCGGCCACCTCGCGGAAGGCGGTCTGCAGCGTGCGCTCGTACTGGGCCACGGCGATGTCGCTGCCGGCCTTGGCCGCGTCCAGGCCGGCCTGGTTGCGGCCGCCGTCGAAGAGCGGCTGCAGCAGCTGGGGTGCCAGGCTCCAGGCCAGGCCGCCGCTGAACAAGCGGCTCAGCTCGGTGCTGGCCAGGCCCAGGCTGCCGGTGAGGCTGATGCGCGGAAAGAAGGCAGCGCGGGCGGCGTCCACATTGGCGCGGGCGGCCAGCAGCAACTGCTCGGCCTGGCGCACGTCGGGGCGGCGCGCCAGCAACTCCGACGGCAGGCCGGCGGGCAAATCCTGCAGCGGCGGCGCGCTGCCGTAGGCCGGCGCCGCGGGCAGGTCGTCGGGCAGCGGGCGGCCCACCAGCAGCACGAGCGCGTTCTCGTCCAGCGCGCGCTGGCGCTGGGTCTGGGCCAGCGCGATGCGGGCTGATTCGAGCAGCGATTCGGCCGCGCGCAGCTCGATCTGCGAGCCGGCGCCCTGGTCGACGCGCAGCTTGGTCAGGCGCAGCGTTTCGGTGCGCGTGTCCAGCGTTTGCGTCGTCACGCGCAGCAGTTCCTCGTCGGCCTGCACGGTCAGGCAGGCGCTGGCGACGGCGCCAACCAGGCTGATCTGGGCTGCCTTGCGCGCCTCGGTGCTGGCCAGCAACTGGGCCGCGGCGGCGTCGGACAGGCCGTTCAGGCGGCCGAAGAAATCGACCTCCCAGGACGTCACCAGCAGGCCGGCGCTGTAAGTGCCGGTGCTGCCGCCGCCATTCGTGGCCTGGCGCGTGGCGCCAATGCCGGCGTTGACCGTGGGCGTCTCGTCGGCGCGGCGCAGGCCGAGCTGGGCGCGCGCCTGCGCCATGGCGAGCACGGCGATGCGCAGGTCGCGGTTGTTGTCCAGCGCCAGTTCGATGAGACGGCGGCAGCGCGGGTCGCCGTGGAACTGCTGCCAGGGGATCTCGGCCGCGGCCGGGCCGGTGGCGGCCGGCGGCGGACCCACTTCGGGCACCGGAAAGGCCGCGGCCACCGGGGCGGCCGGGCGCTGGTAGGCCGGCTGCGGCGGGGGGGTGCTGCAGCCGGCGGCCAGCAGGCAGGCCATCACCGTGGCCAGCGGGGCAAGGGTGCGCGGCATCATGCGTCGCTCCTGGCGGGCGGCACCGCAGGGGGTGCGGCGGGTGAAGCGGGCATAGCGGGTGCAGCGGGACCATCCATCTCGTGCGCGTAGAGGCGGCGCTGGCGTTCGCTGCCCTTGAAGAAGCGGCGCACGACGACGAAGAAGACCGGCACGAACAGCACCGACAGCGTCACCGCGCTGATCATGCCGCCGACCACGCCGGTGCCGATGGCGCGCTGGCTGGCCGAACCGGCGCCGCTGGCCAGGAACAGCGGCATCACGCCCAGGATGAAGGCCAGCGAGGTCATCACGATGGGTCGGAAGCGCAAATGGGCGGCTTCCAGCGCGGCGTCGATGGGACTCTTGCCCTGGGCCTGCAAGTCCTTGGCGTATTCGATGATCAGGATCGCGTTCTTGGCCGCCAGGCCGATGATGGTGATGAGGCCGACCTGGAAGTACACATCGTTGGCGTAGCCGCGCATCAGCGTGGCCAGCACCACGCCGAACACGCCCAGCGGCACCACCAGGATCACCGAGAACGGGATGGACCAGCTCTCGTACAGCGCCGCCAGGCACAGGAAGACGGCCAGGATGGCAAAGCCGTAGAGGACGAGCGCCTGGTTGCCGGCGATCTTCTCTTCGCGCGAGATGCCGGTCCACTCATAGCCGAAGCCGGCCGGCAGCTGCGCCGCCAGGCGTTCCATCTCGGCCATGGCGTCGCCGGTGCTGTAGCCCGGCGCCGCGCTGCCACCCAGGCGCATGGCGGGGTAGCCGTTGTAGCGCACGGTCTGCATGGCGCCGGTGATCCAGCGCGTGCTGGCAAAGGCGGCCAGCGGCACCGGGTCGCCGCGGCTGTTGCTGGCGGTGAGAAGCAGCAGATCCTGCGGCTGCATGCGCGCCGGCGCGTCGGCCTGCACCACCACGCGCTGCAGGCGGCCGGCGCTGGGGAAATCGTTGACATAGACCGAACCCAGCGCCGTCGACAGCGTGGCGTTGATGCTGTCGAAGCCCACGCCCAGGGCCGCGGCCTTGTCGCGGTCGATCTCCACCTGCAGCTGCGGCGCGTCTTCCAGGCCGTCGGGGCGCACCTGGGCCAGCAGCTTGCTCTGCCCGGCCATGCCCAGCAGCTGGTTGCGCGCCGCCACCAGGGCGTCGTGGCCCATGCCGCCGCGGTCTTGCAGGCGGAAGTTGAAGCCCGAGGCCGTGCCCAGCTCGGGGATGGGCGGCGGGCTGAGCGGAAAGATGAAGGCGTCGCGTATGCCCATCAGCGCGCCGAAGGCGCGGCCGGCCAGGGCCTGTGCCGAATTGGCCGGGTCGGGCCGCTCGTCCCAATCCTTGAGCGTGACGAAGGCCAGGCCGGCGTTCTGGCCCAGGCCCGAGAAGCTGAAACCCAGCACCGCGACCATGCTCTTCACCTCGGGCTGCTTGAGGATGTAGGCCTCGACCTGCTCCATCACTGCACGCGTGCGCTGTTGCGTGGCACCCGGCGGCAGCTGCACGTTGACGATCATGTTGCCCTGGTCTTCGGCCGGCAGGAAGGACGTGGGCAGGCGCAGGTAGACCCAACCCACGGCGCCGATGATCACGCCGTAGAGGATGAGGTAGCGCCCGGCCTTGCGCACCATGCCGCCGAGCACGCTTTCGTAGTGCTGGGTGCGGCGCTTGAAGAAGCGGTTGAACCAGCCGAAAAAGCCGCCCTTCTCGAGGTGGTGGCCGGCCTGCACCGGCTTGAGCAGGGTGGCGCACAGCGCCGGCGTGAGCGACAGCGCCATGAAGGCCGAGAAGGCGATGGAGGCCACCATCACGGCCGAGAACTGGCGGTAGATATTGCCCACCGAGCCGGCAAAGAAGGCCAGCGGCACGAACACCGAGATCAGCACCACGGTGATGCCGATGATGGCGCCCTGGATCTGGCCCATGGCCTTGCGCGTGGCCTGGCGCGGCGGCAGGCCTTCCTCGCTCATGATGCGCTCGACGTTCTCGACCACCACGATGGCGTCGTCGACCACGATGCCGATGACCAGCACCATGCCGAACATGGTCAGCACATTGATGGAATAGCCCAGCGCCAGCAGCACGGCAAAGGTGCCCAGCAGCGCCACCGGCACCACGATGGTGGGGATCACGGTGTAGCGGAAGTTCTGCAGGAACAGGTACATCACCAGGAACACCAGGCCCACGGCCTCGAGCAGGGTCATCGCCACCTGGGTGATGGAGATCTTGACGAAGCGCGAGCTGTCGTAGGGGATGCTGTAGCTCATGCCCGGCGGAAAGTAGCGCTGCAACTCGTCCATCTTCACGCGGATGGCCGCCGCGGTGGCCAGCGCATTGCCGGTGGGCGAGAGCTGCACGCCGATGCCGGTGGACGGATTGCCGTTCAGGCGTGCCTGGGTGGCGTAGCCCTGCGCACCCAGCTCGATGCGCGCCACGTCGGCCAGGCGCACCGTCGAGCCGTCGGCGTTGGCGCGCAGCGCGATGCGGCCGAACTCCTCCACCGTGCCCAGCTGGCCGCGCACCACCACCGTGGCCGCGATACCTTGGCCGGCCACGTTGGGAAGGTCGCCGATGGAGCCTGAAGCCACCTGCGCGTTCTGGGCGCGGATGGCGGCCACCACCTCGGCGCTGGACAGGCGCAGGCCTTGCAGCTTGGCGGGGTCGACCCAGACCCGCATGGCGCGCTCGGTGCCGAAGAGCTGGGCCTGGCCCACGCCGGGCACGCGCTGCAGTTCGGGCAGCACATTGCGCGCCGCGTAGTCGCCCAGGGCGATGGGGTCGTAGGCCGGGTTGGTGGATGACAGGATGGCGAATAGCAGGAAGTTGCTGCGCGACTTGTCCACGCGCACGCCCTGCTGCGTCACCACCGCCGGCAGCCGCGGCGTGGCGCGCGCCAGGCGGTTCTGCACCTCCACCTGCGCCAGGTCGGCACTGGTGCCGGGCTGGAAGCTCAGCGTGATGTTGCCGCTGCCGTCGGCCTGGGCCACGGATTCCATGTAGATCAGCCCGGGCGCACCGTTCATCTCGCGCTCGATCACCGAGAGCACGCTGTCTTCCAGCGTCTGCGCGCTGGCGCCGGGGTAGCCGGCCGAGACCACGATGGACGGCGGCGCCACCGGCGGGTATTGCGACACCGGCAGCTGCGTGATGGACACGCCGCCCAGCACCAGCACGAACAGCGCGATGACCCAGGCGAAGATGGGGCGGTCGATGAAGAAGGCGGCCATGTCCTGCCTTTACGGGCGCGAGGCCGCTGAGGCGGGTGCCGCTGCCGGTGCAGCGCCGGAGGCTGCCGCCGCCCCCGATGCGGGCCTGGCCGTGCCGGGCGCCGACCAGGGCACGGGCTTCACCGGGCCGGGGCCGCGCAGCTTCTGGAAGCCGTCGACCATCACCTGCTCGCCCGCCTGCAGGCCTTCGAGCACCACCCATTGGCCGTTCTTGCCCGGGCCCACGCGCACCTTGCGCGGGCTCAGCTTGCCGTCGGCGCCCACCACCTGGACGCTGTCGCCCTGGGCCGAGCGCTGCACCGCCTGCTGCGGCAGCAGCGCGGCGCCGGCGGCGGCGGCCTGCTCCAGCCGCGCCCGCACATACATGCCGGGCAGCAGCGCGCCCTTGGGGTTGGGCAGCTCGACGCGCAGCGTGATCTGGCCGGAGCTGGGGTCGACCGTGAGATCGCTGAACAGCAGCTTGCCCGCCAGCGGGTAGACGCTGCCGTCCTCGAGCAGCACGCGCACCGCGGCCGACTCGGCCGCGCGCAGCTTGCCGCCGCTGATGGCCGCGCGCAGGCGCAGCACATCGGCCACCGGCTGCGTGATGTTGACGTAGAGCGGGTCGATCTGCTGGATCAGCGCCAGCTGCGTGGCCTCGCCCTGGCCCACCAGGGCACCCTCGGTGACAAGGGCGCGACCGATGCGGCCCGAGATCGGCGCCGTCACGCTGGCGTAGCCGAGGTTGATCTGCGCCGTCTGCAGCGCGGCGCGGCCGGCGGCCACGTCGGCCAGCGCCAGCTTGTGCGCGGCCACGGCGTTGACGTATTCCTGCTGGCTGACGGCGCGCGCCTCGGCCAGCGGCTTGTAGCGCTCGGCCAGGGCCTGGGCCTGGGCGACATTGGCCTCGGCACGCGCCACGCCGGCCTCGGCCGCGGCCAGGGCTGCGCGGTAGGGCGCGGCGTCGATCTGGAACAGCGCCTGGCCGGCGCGCACCTCGGCGCCTTCGCGGAAGCGGCGCTGCAGCAGGATGCCGGCGACGCGGGCCCGCACCTGGGCCACGCGCGAGGCCTCGGTGCGGCCGGGCAACTCGGTTTCCAGGCCCACGACGCCGGGCGCCACCGTGACCACGCCCACCTCGGGCGGCGGCGGCGCGCCGGGTCCGCCGGCCGGGGCCTGGGTGCCGGGGCTGCAGGCGGCCAGCAGGGCGGCAGCACAGGCCGCGCCGGCGAAGGGGGCAAAGGCCAAAGCGCGCCTGGAATGAGGGGGCCAGAGGCTCATGGGGCAGACCTTTCGGCTCGTGGCCGGTGGGGTGTCGACGGACCGGCGCAGAGGGCGGTGGGTCCGGACGGGGTGTATGCGGGGTGACAGCGCGAGCTGCGGGGTCTACTATACATACAAGGTTGAATGTATGTTGGAGACCGGGCAGAAAGGGCTTTTGGCATGGTGAGGCGCACGAAGGAGGAAGCCCAGGCGACGCGCGAGCTCATCCTCGACACCGCCGAGCAGTGCTTTCTGGCGCAGGGCGTCTCGCGCACCTCGCTGCAGGACATCGCCCAGGCCGCGGGCCTGACGCGCGGCGCCATCTACTGGCATTTCGAGGGCAAGGCCGATCTCTTCAATGCGCTGCTGACACGGGTGACGATGCCGCTTGATCGCGAGATCCGCGCCAGCGGTGAGCCCGGCCACGACGACCCGCTGGGCCGCATCCGCGCTGCCTTCCTGGGGGCCTTGAAGGTCACGGCCACCGACCCGCTGGCCCGCCGCACCTTCGAGATCGCGCTCTTCAAGGTCGAGTACGTCGAGGAGACGGCGGGCGTGCGCGAGCGTCGCGTCGCCGGTCTGGCCGAGCGGCTGCGCCAGGTCGAGCACGGTCTGCGCCAGGCCGCCAGGCTGGGGCAGATCGACGCCGGCGTGCCGGCGCGCGCTGCCGCCATAGGCCTGCACGCCCTGGTCGACGGGCTGATGGCCAACTGGATGCTGGACAACGAGGCCTTCGACCTGGTGCGCGTGGGCACGCAGGCGGTGGACCGCTACCTGCAGGGCCTGAAATCGCCGCTCAGCGCAGGTGGCAGGCCACCCAGTGTCCCGAGCCCGGTTCCCCCACCGGCTTGAGCGGTGGCCGCTCAAGCCGGCACTGCTCGGTCTGCGCCAGCGGGCAGCGAGTGTGGAAGTGGCAGCCGGGGGGCGGGTGGATGGGGCTGGGCACGTCGCCCTGCAGATGGACCTTCTTGCGCTTGACGCGCGGGTCGGGGATGGGCACGGCCGCCAGCAGCGCCTCGGTATAGGGGTGGCGCGGGTCGGTGTAGAGCGAGCGCGACGGCGCGATCTCGACGATGCGGCCCAGGTACATCACCGCCACGCGGTGGCTGATGTGCTCGACCACGCTGAGGTCGTGGGCGATGAAGACGTAGCTCAGGCCCAGCGGGCCGCGCAGGTCTTCCAGCAGGTTGATCACCTGGGCCTGGATCGAGACATCGAGCGCGCTCACCGCCTCGTCGCAGACCAGCAGGCGCGGGCTTACCGCCAGCGCCCGCGCAATGCCGATGCGCTGGCGCTGGCCGCCCGAAAACTCGTGCGGATAACGCCGCATGTGGTCGGCGGCCAGGCCCACGGTCTCGAGCAGCTGCACGATGCGGTCTTCGTATTCGCGCGCCGTCCTGGTGAGCCTGTGGATGGTGAGCGCTTCGCCGACGATGGCGCCCACCGTCATGCGCGGGTTGAGGCTGGCGTAGGGATCCTGGAAGACGATCTGCATCTCGCGCGCCAGCGCGCGCAGCTGCTGCTTGTCGGCGCCGGTGACGCTGCGGCCGTCGAAGGTGACCGTGCCCGAGGTGGGCTCGATCAGGCGCAGGATGCAGCGCCCGGTGGTGCTCTTGCCGCAGCCCGATTCGCCAACCACGCCCAGGGTCTCGCCGGCGGCCAGCTCGAAGCTCACACCGTCCACCGCGTACACGCGGTCGACCTCGCGCCCGAGCAAGCCGCCACGGATGGGAAAGTGCTTGACCAGGTTCTCCACCTTGAGCAGCGGCGCGGTCGGTGTGCTCAAGTGCCGCCTCCTTCGAGGATGCAGGCCACCTTGTGGCCGGGCGCCACCTCGCGCAGCGCCGGCGTGGCCTGGCTGCAGGCCGGCCGCGCGTGGCGGCAGCGCGCGGCGAAGCGGCAGCCGGGGCCGGGCGCGATGAGCCTGGGCACGGTGCCGGCGATGGCTTCGAGCCTCACCTTGTGCGTGGCCGCGGTGTCGATGCGCGGAATGCTGCGGATCAGGCCCTGGGTGTAGGGGTGGCGCGGGCGCGCGAACAGCTCGTCCACCGGCGCTTCTTCCACCACCTGGCCGGCATACATCACGACCACGCGTTGCGCCGTCTCCGCCACCACGCCCATCGCGTGCGTGATCAGCATCACCGCCATGCCCAGGCGCGATTTCAGCTCGGCAATGAGGTCGAGGATCTGGGCCTGGATGGTGACGTCCAGCGCCGTGGTCGGCTCGTCGGCGATCAGCAGCTTGGGGTTGCAGGCCAGCGCGATGGCGATCATCACGCGCTGGCGCATGCCGCCCGAGAACTGGTGCGGGTAGTCGTACACGCGCCGCTCGGGCGTGGGGATGCGCACCAGGCCCAGCATCTCGACGGCGCGGTTCATCGCCTCCTTGCGCGACAAGCCCTCGTGCAGGCGCACGCTCTCGGCAATCTGCTCGCCCACGCTGTAGACCGGGTTGAGCGAGGTCATCGGCTCCTGGAAGATGATGGCAATCTCCTTGGCGCGGATCTTCTGCATCTCGGCCGCCGACATCGGCACCAGGTCGCGCCCCTGCCACAGCACCTGGCCGGCGACGATCTTGCCCGGCGGCATGTCGATCAGCTTCATCACCGTCTTGGCGGTGACGCTCTTGCCGCAGCCCGATTCGCCCACCACGCACAGCGTCTCGCCGGCGTCCAGCGCGAGGTCGACGCCGTCGACCGCGTGCAGCCAGCCGTCATCGGTCTTGAAATGGGTCTTGAGGCCCTTGATCTCGAGCAAGGCCATCACATCACCCGGCGCGGGTCGAGCGCGTCGCGCAGGCCGTCGCCGACGAAGTTGATCGTCAGCACGGTGAGAAAGATCGCCAGGCCCGGAAACAGCGCCCAGTGCGGCGCGATGTCGAGGTAGTCCTTGCTGTCGAAGAGGATGCGGCCCCAGGTCGGGATGTCGGGCGGAAAGCCCAGGCCCAGAAAGCTCAGCGTGCTCTCGGCGATGATGGCCGCGGCGACGTCGATGGTGCCGGCCACGATCACCGGCCCCAGGCTGTTGGGCAGGATGTGGCGCAGCACCTGGCGTGGCACGCTGGCGCCCAGGGCGCGCGCCGCCTCGACGAATTCCTTTTCGCGCAGGCTGAAGAACTGGGCCCGCACCAGCCGTGCCACCGGCATCCAGCGGAAGCAGCCTATCACCAGCACGATGAGGATGAAGACGCCGACTTCGGTGCCGAAGACGGCCTTGAGGCGATCGCGGAAGAGGTAGATCACCAGCAGCAGCAGTGGCAGCTGGGGCAGGCTGAGGAAGAGGTCGGTCAGCCACATCAGCGCGGTGTCGACCCAGCCGCGCGAGATGCCGGCCACCGCACCGACCAGCACGCCGACGAAGATGGCCATGGTCATCGCCGCCAGGCCGACCGCGATGCTGATGCGCCCGCCGTAGAGCATGCGCGCCAGGATGTCCTGGCCGAGGTCGTCGGTGCCCATGGGGTGGGCCAGCGAGGGCGTGGCCAGGCGAGCGCTGAAGTCGATGTCGTTGATGGCCAGGCGCCAGGCCAGCGGCCCCAGCACCACCGCGGCCACCATCAGCAGCAGCAGCGCCAGGCTGGCCACCGCCATCTTGTGGCGGCGAAAGCGCCGCCAGGCCTCGGCCCAGGGCGAGGCCACCTGCGCGCGTGGCGCGGCGTGCGCCACCGTGGGCTCAGCGGTAGGAGATGCGGGGGTCGAGCCAGCCATAGAGCAGGTCGGCAATCAGGTTGAAGAAGATGACCAGGCAGCTGAAGACAAAGGTCACGGCCATGATCACCGGCGTGTCATTGCGCAGGATGGCGTCGATCAGCAGGCTGCCGATACCGGGGATGCGGAAGATCTGCTCGGTGACGATGGCGCCGCCGAACACCGCCGGCATCTGCAACGCCACCAGCGTGACCACCGGGATCAGCGCATTGCGCACGACGTGCTTCATCACCACCGTGCCTTCGGCCAGGCCCTTGCTGCGCGCGGTGGTGACGTGGTCGAGGCGGATCACGTCGAGCACCGCCGAGCGCACATAGCGCATCCAGCTCGCGCCCTGGAACAGGCCCAGCACCATCACCGGCATGATGGCCTGCTTGATGTGGGCCCACCACCAGGGCCAGCCGCTGCCGGCGATGTCGGCGCGGTAGACGAAGGGCAGCCAGTCGAGCGTGATCGAGAACAGCAGGATGAGCAGCAGGCCCGTGAAGAAGGTGGGCAGCGAGAAGCCGATGAAAGCCAGCGTGCTGGCGATGCGGTCGAACCAGGAATAGGGCCGCACGGCCGAGATCACACCCACCGGCAGCGCCACGCACAGCGCCAGCAGCTGCGAGGCGCCGATGATGGCCAGCGTCACCGGCACGCGCTGTGCGATGAGCTGGTCGACATCGACGCGGCTGATGAAGGAGTAGCCCCAGTCGCCCTGCAGCATGGCCGCCAGCCAGCGGAAATAGCGCTGCCACACCGGGTCATCGAGCCCGAACTTGGCGCGCAGCATCTGCTTGACCTCGGCCGGCACATTGGGATTGGTGGCGAGTTCCTCGAAAGGGTCGCCCGGCGCCAGTGCCAGCACGGTGAAGAGCACGACGCTGATGCCCAGCAGGCTGGGCACCGCAATCAGCAGTCGACGCAGGATGTAGGGGCCCACGGATTCCGTTTCAGTTCTTCAGGCGGCCCCGAGGCCGTGGCGGGCTGTTCAGGCTTCGCGGTACCAGTTCTGCAGCCCGGCGAAATCGAGGTCCCAGCCGGTCAGCGAGGTCACCAGCTTGTTGCTGGCGCCGCGCACGCGCGGGCGGCTGATGAGCGGGATGATGACGCCGTCCTTCACCGGCAGGTCGTTCAGGCGGATGAAGAGGGCGGTGCGCTTGACCGGGTCGAGTTCCTGCTCGGCGGCGGCATAGGTCTTGTCGTATTCCTCGCTGACCCAGCGGCAGATGTTGCGGCCCTGCCATTTGTTGGCCTTGGACGAGACCTCGCGCGACAGGTATTGGTCCATGAAGCGCTCGGGGTCGGGCTGGGTCATGGTGGTGGTGTACATCTGCATGTCGGCGTAGAACTTGCCGTAGGTGTCGGGGTTGGCGACATCCGACGAGAAGAAGACGCTGGCCGTCACCGACTTCAGCTCAAGCTCGATGCCGGCCTTCTGGCAGCCCTGCTTGATGACGGCCTGCTCCTTCTGGCGCAGCGCGTTGACCGAGGTCTGGAAGACGAATTTGAGCTTCTTGCCGCTCTTCTCGCGGATGCCGTCGCCGCCCTTCTTCCAGCCCGCGGCGTCGAGGATCTGGCCGGCCTTGTCGATGCTGAACTCGAACCTGTTGTTGGGGCTGCGGTAACGCGGTGGGTTGTTCAGGAAATTGGCCGTGGCCACGCCGGTGCGGCCGTAGATGAATTCCTGGATGCTCTGGCGGTCGACCAGCAGGGCCATGGCCTGGCGCACCGCGGGGTCGCTGAAGGCGAAGTGGCGGGTCTTGGCGCTGGAGCGCTCGCCGTCGACCTCGGTCGCCGGGTCGGTGGGGTTGAGCTGGAGGAACTCGATGTCGCCGCTGGGCACGATGTAGGCGCGGCCCTTGCCGCCGCTTTCCATGCGCTTGAGCACTTCATCCTCGACCTGCAGGTTCCAGGCGTAGTCGTATTCGCCGGTCTGCAGCACGGCACGCGCGGCCGAGACCGCGTCGCCGCCGCCCTTCATCTCGATGGTGTCGAAGAAGGGCCGGTTGGGCATGTGGTAGTTGTTGTTGATCTCGCCGCGCACCATGTCGCCCGGCTTGAAATCGACGAACTTGTAGGGGCCCGTGCCCACCGGCCTGAGGTTGTTGGGCGCCTCGCGTGATTTGGCGCCGGCATAGGGGCCGAACAGGTGCTTGGGGATGATCATGCCCTCGGCCGCGACGAAGGCGGTGGCCCAGAAGGGCGTGGGCTTGGGGAAGCTGACCTTGATGGTGTGCGAATCGATCTTGACCACCGTCACGTCCTTGTAGACGCCATTGGTCACGGCCGCGGTGGCCGGGTCGCGCACGTATTCCCAGGTGAAGACGGCGTCGTCGGCGGTGAAGGGCTGGCCGTCGTGCCAGGTGACGCCCTTCTTGAGCTTCCAGGTGACGCTCTTGCCGTCGGCCGAGAGGCCGCCGTTCTCGCGCGTGGGGATCTCGGCGGCGAGTATCGGCACGAGGTTGCCGTCGGCGTCCCACACGGCCAGCGGCTCGTAGAAGATGCGCGAGCCTTCCTGGTCTTTCGTTCCGTTGGCGAAGTGGGGCTGCAGCAGGGTCGTGCCCTGCCACCACAGCACGCGCAGCGCGCCGCCGCCACCGCGCTTGGTGGGCTTGTAGGGCGGCGCCGCAGTCTGCGCGCTGGCCACGCCGGCGTGCATCAGCAGCATGGCGGCCATCGGCGCGCTCAGGCCCAGGCCCACCAGGCGCTGGATGAAGCCGCGCCGGGGCAGGGCGCCTTCGCGCACCTCTTCGATCATCTGGCGCAGTTGGTTTTCGTGCATGAGGCCTCCGGTTGCCAATGACATGCCGCTGGGAAGCAGCTTTTGCGCCACCAAGGCGCCTGGGCGGCCATGCTATAGGCTCGCCGACGGGCGGCCATCGGGGTCGCCACTATCCCGACCGGGAGGTCGCATGGCAGAGAAGAATCCGCCGCTGGAACTGAGCCCGCCCGACATCCAGCCTTGGCGCGAGGGCGGCAGCGGCGTCGATTGGGTGCATCAACTCGACAGCGGCGCACCCGGCCCGTGCGTGCTGGTGCAGGCGCTGACCCATGGCAACGAGATCTGCGGCGCCATCGCGCTGGATTGGCTGCTGCGCCACATCGCCGCCAGCGGCTGGCGCCCGCAAGCGGGGCGGCTGACGCTGGCCTTCGCCAACGTGCAGGCCTATGCCCGCTTCGACGCCGGCGATCCTTTCGCTTCGCGCTGCGTCGACGAGGACTACAACCGCGTCTGGAGCGACGAGAGGCTGGACGGCCCGCGCGACAGCGCCGAGCTGCGGCGGGCGCGTGCGCTGCGGCCTTATGTCGACGCGGCCGATCGGCTGCTGGACATCCACAGCATGAGCGAACCCTGCCGTCCGCTGATGGTGTGCGGCCAGGCCGACAAGAATGCCGCCTATGCGCGCCAACTGGGTGTGCCGGGCGATCTGCTCATTGACACCGGCCACCCGGCCGGCCTGCGCATGGTCGACCGCGGCGGCTTTGCCGATCCGGCCAGCGCGAAGCGCGCCCTGCTCATCGAATGCGGCCAGCACTGGGAGCGCGGCGCGGCCGAGGTGGCCATCGACACGCTGGTGCGCTTTCTCGGCCTCAGCGGCCTGGCCGATGCGGCCTGGGTGGCGGCGCACACGCGGCTGGCGCTGCCGCCGCGCCAGCGCCTGGTGCGCGTGAGCGAGGCCGTGGTGGCGCGAAGCAGCGCATTTCGGCTGCTGGTGCCGGCCGTGGGGCTTTCGGCCGTGCCCAAGGCCGGCACGGTCATCGCCGAGGACGGCGACCATGTCTGGCGCGCGCCCCACGACGACACGGTGCTGGTGATGCCGGCCACGCGCCGGCTGGCGCCGGGCGCCACGGCGGTGCGGCTGGGCCGCTGGGAAGATTGACGGCTCCGGTCTGTGGACCGGCGGCGCCCTACTTGCGCACCGAGGCCTCGTCGACCAGCACCGCGTACTCGTAGCCCGGGCCGACCTTGACGTCGGTCTTGACCTTGCCCTTGACGGTGACCACGTCGCCGACGGCGGCCTGGTCGCTGGAGATGACGGCGACGTCGTTGGTGCCGGCGCCGGCATTGCCGCTGCCGTCCTGCAGGTGGAACCAGTTCTTGCCCTTGATGCCCATATTGGCCTTCACGACCTGGCCGCGCAGGGTGATGCTCTTGTCCTTGAGCTTGTCCTTGCCGCCGACGATCTCGGCCACCGTGTGCGCGTCCTTGCCGCTGGCCTTGGCCACCTTGATGGGGGCCTGCGCGGCAGCAGGGGCGGGCTTGGGCATGGCCATCGCGCCCGGCGCAGCGCCGCCATGGGGCGCTGCGGTCATGGCCGCGCCGGCACCCGCGGCACCGGGCTCGGCGATGGAGCCAAACACGATCTTGTCGAAGGTCTTCTTGAGCGCACGGCTCTCGAAGTTGTGCATCACCATCGGTGCCTCGATGCTCACCTGGGCGCCCTTGGCGACGTTGGCCTTGGTCACGGCGGCCCAGGTCTCGCCTTCCTTGGTCTTCAGGCGCAGATAGGTGTAGCTCTCGGTGTCGCGCACCTCGAGCACCTCGCCCTTCAAGGGCGCTTGTGCCAGCGCGGGGGCCGGGGAACCGACCGCGGCTGCGGCCAGAATGAGAATGATTGCGATGTGGCGTTTCATGGTGCCGGCATCATAGTGGTCGGCCCCGGCCCGCGTCAGCCCGCTCCGGCCAGCGTTTGGCGGTGCTTTGAGAATGCTCAGACTTCAGCCGAATTGAGCCGCCCCGCGCGCCTCAGCCCTTGGCAAGCAGCTTCTCGATCTCGTCCAGCGCCGCGTTCATGCGCTGGATCAGCGCCTCGTAGGGCGTGGCGCTGCTGAGGTCGAGTCCGGCGCGCTGCAGCAACTCGTGCGGCGGCACCGAACTGCCGGAGCGCAGCACACCCAGGTAGGCCTCGCGTGCGCCGGGTACGCCGCGGGCGATGCGCTCGCCGAAGAATTGCGCCGCCGCTGCGCTGGTGGCGTAGGCGTAGACGTAGAAGGGGCGGTGGAAGTGCGGGATGTAGGCCCACTCGCGGCAGTAGGCCGGGTCGATGGCCATCACGCCGGCGTCGGCGCCGTGGTACTTGCGCAGCAGGCCGCAGTACATCTCGGTGAAGCGCTTGCCCGAGAGTGCCTCGCCGCGCTGCTGGGCGTCATGGGCCAGCAGTTCGAACTCGGCAAACATGGTCTGGCGGAAGAACGATG
Organism: Rubrivivax sp. A210; assembly: GCF_904426505.1. Classification (GTDB taxonomy): domain Bacteria; phylum Pseudomonadota; class Gammaproteobacteria; order Burkholderiales; family Burkholderiaceae_C; genus Rubrivivax. The sequence goes on along the minus strand of NZ_CAJGBN010000056.1, from coordinate 142,328 downwards.
CGCGCAGGCGCTCGAGCACCTCGGTGAGGATGAAGATGCGCTCGTCGCGGCTTGCGGCCTGGGCCAGCATGTGTTCAGTGAGCAGCACCTCGTTGGTGGTGGAGGCGATCTCGGCCAGGAACAGCGGGTAGCTGGCGGTTTCATACGGCTGGGCGCGCTGCGCCAGCACCGAGTGCATGCCGTGGCCCCATTCGTGGGCAAAGGTCACCAGGCTCTCGAAATCGTCGTTGTGGTTGAGAAAGATGAAGGGCGTCTGGCCGTAGACGCTGGCGGCATAGGCACCGCTGCGCTTGCCCGGTGCCGGCTTCACATGCATGGTGCGCGAGCGCAGCGCCAGGCCCAGCTGGTCCTGGTATTCGTCGCCCAGCGGCTTCATGGCCGCCAGCGTGACGGCGGCGGCCTCGGCCACCGGGTAGCGCCGCGTCGTGCTCACCAGGTTGGGGTAGATGTCGTAGTAGTGCAGGTCGGGCAGGCCCAGCAGCTTCTGGCGCAGCCTGAAGTAGCGGTGCAGCGTGGGCAGGGCCTTGTTGGCCTCGGCCACCAGCTTGCGCATCACCGCCTCGGGCACTTCCACGCCGGCCAGCGAGGCCGCCACCGCGGTGGGATGCTTGCGCAGCTGCGCGTTGATCACGCCCGCCTGCACGCGCTGGGCGAGCAGGGCGCCCAGGGTGTTCTCGTACTGGCCATAGGTCTTCCAGAAGCTGTCGAAGGCCTGCTTGCGCACGCCGCGGTCGGGGTGGGCGCGCAGGCGCACATAGCCGGTGTCGGACAGGCGCTCGGCGCGGCCGTCGACCGTGAGGCTGGGCCATTCGATGTCGGCATTGATGAGCAGTTCGCGCGTGCCCGAGAACGAGCCCAGCACGGGTGTGAGCGCGGCCAGCGCCGTTTCGGCCTCGGGCGCCAGCGTGTGCGATGCCTCGGCCAGCGTCTTGCGCAGGCGGGTGGCATGGCGCTGCAACTCGGGCTCGGCGACCTGCCAGGCCGCCACCTTGGCCGCGCCCAGGCCCTGGATGGCCGGGTCGACCCAGGCCAGTGCGCTGCTGAACTGGCCCCAGAGCGACGACATCAGCGCGCTGCGCTCGAGGTTGCGGCGCTCGCCGTTGGCCGTGGACACCTGGGTGCTGGCATAGGTCCACAGCCTTGAGAGGCGGCGGTTGGCGGCCGACATCTGGTCGAGCGCGGCGCGCATCGATGCGGCGTCGCGGCCGAAGCCCTCCTTCAGCCCGCGCAGTGCCGCAATTTCGGCCGCCAGGGCGATGCGTTCGCGGTCCCAGGCTTCGTCGCTCGGGAAGAGGCGGGTCAAGTCCCACACCAGGGGCATGGCGCCCTCCGCGGGTGCGGCCGATGGGGCCGGTTGGGCCAGGGCCGGCGCAGCGGCGCAGGCCACCACCACCAGGGCCGTCAGGGAAAGGATTCGATTCTTGATCATCAAGCCCTCCGAACAAGGGCGCGATTCTCGTCGCCGTTGCCACTCATGTGGGGAACGTGGATACCCGCGCTCAGGGGGTCAGCCAGTGCAGCACCGCCGCCGCTGCCGCGCCCGGCTTCTCCATCGGAAAGAGGTGCGAGCCCTCGATCCACGACAGGCGCTCGCCCACCAGCGCGCGTGTCGTCGCCAGGCCGGCCCGGTGCAATTCGGTCGAGCGCGTGCCGCCAATGAAGGCAGCCCGGCAGCCCGGCGGGTGGCGGCGCATCAGGCCGTCCAGGTGGTGGGGCAGGGTGTTGTAGATGCGCGTCTCGACCTCGCGGCTGAAGGCCAGGCGCACGGCATCGGGGCTGCCACCTTCGGGGTCGGGCTCAAGGCCGCAGGCGATGTAGTCGGCCAGCACCTCGTGCTGCCAGCGCGCGAAGGCGCTCTTGGACGCAAAGTGGGCGTGGGCGGCGGCGGCCGAGGGCCATTGGCGGCGGCGCCGCACCGAGACGCGGCCGGGCGTGATGCGCGGCAGCAGCCGGCTCAGTTTCATCGCGTGAAGGCTGTGCGCGCGCCAGCCGCCCAGCAGCGGCGAATCCAGCAGCACCAGCCCGGCGGCAATCTCGGGCCGCTTGCAGGCTGCCAGCAGGCTGAGATAACCGCCCAGCGAATGCCCCACGAGGTGGACCTTCTCACCCGGCGCCTGCGCGGCGATGAAGGCCAGCAGTTCATCCCGCAGATGGGGCCAGTTGCTGCTGACCGGCCAGCGTTCGTCGTGGCCGTAGCGCTCCACCGCCAGCACCCGCCAGCCGGCCGCGCGCCAGATCTCGAAGAGCAGGCGGTAGGTGCCGGCCGGGAAGCCGTTGGCATGGCTGAAAACCAGGGTGCCGGCCTGGCCGCCGGGCACGGCTGCCGCCATCAGACGATGCGCTCCCCCGGCGTGGCGATCTTGCGCATCTGCTCGTAACGCCCGCTGCCCACCATCAGCGGATGCAGCGCGACGCCGCCGTCCCAGCGCGGGTCTTCGATGCCCTCGAAGACCTCGCGCAGGCGCTGGCCCCAGGTGGTGTGGATCATCTGGAAGTACGGGTTGTGCTCATCGATGCAGACATGCTCGTCGGACTGCAGCGCGTCGGCGCGGTAGACCATCAGGTCCAGCGGCAGGCCGACGCTGAGGTTGGACTTGAGCGTGCTGTCCATCGACACCAGGGCGCACTTGGCGGCCTCGTCAAGCTGCGTGGCCGGTGTCAGCACGCGGTCGAGGATGGGCTTGCCGTACTTGCTCTCGCCGATCTGGAAGAAGCAGGTCTCGCGCGTGGCCTCGATGAAGTTGCCGGCCGAATAAACGAGGAACAGGCGCATCGCCTCACCCGCGATCTGGCCGCCGAAGATCATGCTGGCGTTGAAGTCGATGCCGGCGGCGCGCAGCGAGGGGCCGTCCTGGCTGTAGACGCGGCGCACCGCCGCGCCCAGCACGCGCGTGGCGTCGAACATGCTCTTGGCGTTCCAGATCGTGATCGGTGGCTCGTCGCCGTTGTCGATCTTCTCAACCTGCAGGATCTCGCGCACGCTCTGGCTGGTGGACAGGTTGCCGGCCGAGAGCATGACCATGAAGCGGTCGCCCGGCTTCTCGTAGATCATCATCTTGCGGAAGGTGCTGATCGCGTCCAGTCCCGCGTTGGTGCGCGAGTCGGACAGGAAGACGAGGCCGGCGTTGAGCCGGATGCCGACGCAATAGGTCATGACTTGCTTTCTTTGTGCAGCTGTTTCAGGCGGTACAGCGCCTCCAGCGCCTCCCTGGGCGTGAGGCTATCAGGCTCGATTGACGCCAGCGCACTCTCTACCGCCGAAGGCTCGGCGGCGGCCATGGCCGGCGGCGGCGCGGCGAAGAGATCGACCTGGGCCTGGCCCTGCTGGGCCTTGGCCTCCAGGGCCTCGAGCGTGGCACGCGCCTGGCGCACCAGGGCCGCCGGCATGCCGGCCAGGCGCGCCACCTGCACGCCGTAGCTGCGGCTGGCCGGGCCGGGCTCGATCTGGTGCAGGAAGACGATGTCGTGCCCGCTTTCCACCGCGCCCACATGCAGGTTGAGCGCGCGCTCGTGGCGGCTGGGAAAGTCGGTCAGCTCGAAATAGTGCGTCGCGAAGAGGGTGAAGCTCTTGTTGCGCTCGTGCAGCTGGGTGGCGATGGCGCCGGCCAGGGCGAGGCCGTCGAAGGTGCTGGTGCCGCGGCCGATCTCGTCCATCAGCACCAGGCTTTGCTCGGTGGCGCCGTGCACGATGGCGGCGGCCTCGGTCATCTCGAGCATGAAGGTGCTCTGGGCATTGGCCAGGTCGTCGGCCGCGCCGATGCGGGTGTGGATGGCGTCCACAGGCCCCAGGCGGCAGGCGCTGGCCGGCACATAGCTGCCCATGGCCGCCATCAGCACGATCAGCGCCACTTGGCGCATGAAGGTGCTCTTGCCGCCCATATTGGGGCCGGTGATGACCAGCATGCGCGTGCGCGCGTCCAGCCGGCAATGGTTGGCGATGAAGGGCGTGCCGGCCGTCTCGGCCAGGCGGGCCTCGACCACCGGATGGCGGCCGGCTTCGATCGCTATGCAGGGATAGGGCACGAACTCGGGCCGGCACCAGCCCAGCGTGGCGGCGCGCTCGGCCAGCGTGGCCAGGGCGTCGAGCGCGGCCAGCGCACGCGCCAGCGCCTGCAGCGTGGGGAGAAACTGCTGCAGCTGATCGAGCAGTTGCTCGTAGAGAAACTTCTCGCGCGTCAGCGCGCGCTCCTGCGCCGACAGCGCCTTGTCCTCGAAGTTCTTGAGCTCGGGCGTGATGTAGCGCTCGGCGTTCTTCAGCGTCTGGCGGCGCTGGTAGTCGGCCGGCACCTTGTCCAGGCCCGAGGCCGTGACCTCGATGTAGAAGCCGTGTACCTTGTTGAACTGCACGCGCAGGTTGGTGATGCCGGTGCGCGTGCGCTCGCGCGCCTCCAGGTCCAGCAGGTAGGCGTCGCAGTTGTTGTTGATGCCGCGCAGCTCGTCGAGGTCGGCATCGACGCCGGGCGCGATGACGCCGCCGTCGCGCAGCAGCACGGCCGGCTCGTCGGCCAGCGTGGCCAGGGCCGCGGCCAGATCGGGCGCCGGCGCCAGGCCCTCATGCAGGCGGTCCAGCAGCGGCGTGCCGCGCGGCGCGCGTTCGCGCAGCACGGGCAGCAGGGCCAGGGTCTGGCGCAGCCCGGCCAGCTCGCGCGGGCGCACCTGGCGCAGCGCGGTGCGTGCGGTGCTGCGCTCGACATCGCTGACGCCGCGCAGCGCCTCGCGCAAGGGCTCGCAGCCTTGGGCGATGAATTGCGCGATGGCGGCATGGCGCTCGGCCGCCGCGGTGCGGTCCCGCGCCGGGTGGGTGAGCCAGTGGCGCAGCAGGCGGCTGCCCATGCCGCTGCGGCAGGTGTCGAGCAGGCTCAGCAGGGTCGGTGCCTCCTCGCCGCGCAGGGTCTGCACCAGCTCGAGGTTGCGATGGGTGGCCGGCGGCAGGTCGAGCAGCTCGCCGGCGCGCTCGACCTGCAGGCTGCGCACATGGGCCAGGGCCTGGCCCTGGGTGTGCTCGGCAAAGCTCAGCAGCGCTGCCGCCGCGGCGTGGGCCACCTTCAGCTCCTGCGCGTTGAAGCCGGCCAGCGAGGCCACCTGCAGCTGCTCGCGCAGCTTGCGCTCGCCCAGGGCGCTGTCGAACTGCCACGGCGGCCGCGCGGTGCGGGCGCCGCGCGCCTGCAGCACGGTGGCCGGCAATTCGGCGCCTTCGTGCAGGATCTCGGCCGCGTCCAGCCGCGCCAGCCAGCCGCCCAGTTCGCGCTCGCCGCATTCGGTGACGCCGAGCTGGCCGCTGGCCAGGCCCAGCCAGGCCAGGCCCCAGGTGGCGCGCTGCCTGTGTATGGCCAGCAGCAGGGTGTCGGCGCGCTCGGCCATCAGCTCGCTGTCGGTCACCGTGCCCGGCGTGACGACGCGCACCACCTTGCGCTCGACCGGCCCCTTGGCCGTGGCGACATCGCCCACCTGCTCGGCCACCGCCACCGCCTCGCCCAGGCGGATCAGCCGCGCCAGGTAGGCTTCGACGCTGTGGACCGGCACGCCGGCCATCACCACCGGCTCACCCGCGCTCTGTCCGCGCGTGGTAAGCGTGATGTCGAGCAGCCGGTTGGCGCGGCGCGCATCGTCGAAGAACAGCTCGTAGAAATCGCCCATGCGATAGAAGACGAGCGTGTCGGGGAAGCCGGCCTTGATGCGCAGGTACTGCTGCATCATGGGCGTGTGGCCGGCGAGATCCGCTGGCGCGTTGCCGGCGGCATCGGCTCTCATGGTTTGCACGGGTTTCTGGGGCGCGTGGCCAGGCAGGGCGGGGAAAGGCGGCAACTATAGGGGCCTGGCTGCGCGATGATAGGCAGCATCAGGAGTGCGCTCAGATGCAAGACCGAAGACAGATGATCACCCGCTCGGCCCGCCTGGCCGGCATGCTGGCCACGCTGGGCTTGCTGCCCGAACTGGTGCGGGCCCAGCCGGCCGGCTACCCCGGCGCCGCCTTCGAGGCCCGCAGCCTGGCCGAGTTGATGAAGGCCCTGGGTGCGGCGGCGCCGGCCGAGAGCAAGGAGGTCACGATCAGCGGACCCGATGTCGCCGAGAACGGCGCCGTCGTGCCGCTGGTGGCCGCCGCCACGCTGGCAGGCGTCAAGCGTCTGCTGGTGTTGGTCGAGAAGAACCCGGCCATGCTGTCGGCCATCTTCCACCTGGGCGAGGGGGTCGAGGCCAGTGTCTCGACGCGCGTGAAGATGGCCCAGTCGTCCAATGTCTATGCGGTGGCGATGATGGGCGACGGCAAGGTTCTCTATGCGGTCAAGGACATCAAGGTCACGCTGGGCGGCTGCGGCGGCTGAGCCGGCCCTGGCCAGCACACGAACAGGAGATCGAACATGGCAGAGCCGATGCGCATTCGCGCCCAGATGGCAGGCGACAAGGCCACCGTGCGCGTGCTGATGGCGCACGAGATGGAAACCGGCCAGCGCAAGGACACGTCCGGCAAGCTGGTTCCGGCCTGGTACATCCGCGAGGTCACGGCCCAGCTCAATGGCAGGACGGTGCTTACCGCGCATTGGGGCACCTCGATGGCCAAGAACCCCTTCCTGCAGTTCAACCTCAGGGGCGCGAAGGCGGGCGACAAGATCGCCATTGCCTGGGTCGACAACCGCGGCGAGCGCCGCAGCGACGAAGCCACCGTGAGTTGAATGCGAGACGGTTGCTAACCCATGAGTCTGGCGCAGTCGGCGGCTGCCGGGGCGGCCCGTTGCCAGCTTCCTGATCGAGCGCAAGGGCTTTGCCGCCGCCTGCCGGGGGTGGCTTGACGCGGCGCGCGGATAGGCGTCTACTGGGGCCATACAGCGACAGGCCTGTGACTCGGTTCAGATACCGAAGCGTCGCTGGAAGCAGTGAAAGGAGGGCAGTCTCATAGCCAAGCCTCACCCCAGCACTCACCCCTGCACCGGCATCTAGTTGCCGGCCAACATCGCCCCCGTGTGATGTGGCAAGCCACCTTCAGTGGCGCCAAGAAATGCCCTGCCTCGCAGGGCATTTTCTTTTGTGCGCCCGCTTCTGCGTCAGCGGTAATAGGCCTCGACGCTGCCCTTGAGCTTGATCAGCAGCGGCTGGCCGCGGCGGTCCACCGACTTGCCGGCCGGCACCTTGACCCAACCTTCGGTGATGCAGTATTCGGCCACGTCGGAACGCTCCTTGCCGTTCAGGCGGATGCCGATGTCGTGCTCGAACACCGCGGCCACATGGTGGGGGCTGCGCGGATCGATGCTCAGGCGGTCGGGGATGGCGGGGCGGTCGGCGGTGTCGCTCATGGCTTGGGGTCGGGTCGGCAAAAGCCAGCATTGTCCCGGAGCCGCGGCAGGTGCGGCTCCAGGCCCCGGCCGCAGACCTCAGCCATAGACGTTGCGCAGCGTGCCCAGGCCGTCTATCACCACCTCGACCGTGCTGCCCGGCTTCATCGGCATCGCGCCCAGCGAGGTGCCGCAGAGGATCACGTCGCCCGGCGCCAGAACCAGATCCTGCGACAGGTGCCAGACGATGGCTGCGGGGGCGAAGAACATGTCGGCGAAGGCGTAGTTCTGACGCTCGCGCCCGCCCACCAGCGTGCGCAGGCCGGCGGCGGCGGGGTCGAAATCGGTCTCTATCCAGGGGCCGAAGGCGCCGAAGCCGGGCAAGCTCTTGGCCCGCGTCCATTGCGGGAAGCTGGCGTCGCGCTGCAGCAGTTCGAGCGCCGTGACATCGTTGGCGCAGCAGTAGCCGAAGATGCAGGCGGAGGCCTCGGCCGGCGTCACGCGGTGGGTGGGGCGGCCGATGACGACGGCCAGTTCACCCTCGAAGAAGACGCGGCCCACCGCGGGCGGCGGTGCGGCAATGGGCTGCCCGTGGCCGGTGGCGCTGCCCGGCGACTTAAGGAAGTACAGCGGCTCGGCCGGCTCGGCCCAGCCGTTCTTGGCGGCGGCGCCACGGAAGTTGTTCCACAGCCCGACGATCTGGCCGGGCTGGCAGGGCGGCAGCCAGTCGGCGGCGGCGACGTCGGCCAGTGCCAGTTGCTCGCCAGTGGCCCTGGGCGCATCGAACAGCGAACCCTCGTACACGGCCACGGTGTCGCCTTCGATCAGGCCCAGTTCGGGCCGGCCCTGGCGGGCCCAACGCATCCAGCGCATACGTTCATCCTTGTCGCGTCGCGTCCAATTGCCGCGGCCGCCATGCTAGTCGGCTTCATTTTTCCGCCGCACCGCCGATGACCCCTCGGGGGATGGTCGCATCCGCCCGCCGTGCCCGTGCCTGCCCTGGCCGGGCGACGGTGGCTTGGTTGTCGTCGAGGGCAGTTCGCAATTGCAACGGCAGGGCCGGAGGCACAGGTCATGAAGTCACTCATCAGCAATCTCCGCATGGCCCACAAGTTCCTGCTGCTGGGCTTGATTGGCACGTTGATGCTGGCCGTGCCGGGCGTGCTGGTGGTGCAGGATCGCCTGGAGCGCGTCCACACGGCCGAGGCCGAGGCCGGCGGCATCGCACCTTCGGGCGCCACCCTTCAACTTGTGCGCCTGACCCAGCAGCACCGCGGCCTCTCGGCCGGCATGCTGGCCGGCAATGCGGCCATGGCAGGCTCGCGCCAGGCCAAGCAGGCCGAGGTGGACAAGGCCTTTGGCGAGGTGCAGGCCGCGCTTGCCGCGCTGGGTGACGACAAGCTCGTCGCCGGATTGGCGCGCATCGCCCAGGGCTGGAAGCAACTGTCGGCCGATGTCGCGGCGCGTGCCATCGACACCCCCCGGAGCTTCAGCCGCCACACCGGACTGATCGCCGAGGAATTGGCCCTGCTCGAGGACATCAGCCATGTCAGCGGCATCGTGTTCGAGGAGTCGCCGCCGCTGTACTTCCTGCAGACCGCAATGCTGCAAGCGTTGCCCCGCATCACCGAGGATCTGGGCCAGATGCGGGCGCGCGGCGCCGCTGTACTCACCCGTGGCACGGCCCCGCCCGAGGACAAGGCCCGCTTCGAGGCCATGTCCGGCGCGCTGGCGCGCAGCAGCGCCGAGGCCGAGAAACTGCTGGGCCTTGTCACCCGCTACGACGCGGCCCTGGGTGCGACCCTGGCCGAGCCCCGCTCCGCCGCTGCCGCCGCCGCGCAGCAGGCGCACAAGCTGCTGGACGAACAAATCCTGCGTGCCGAGGTGCTGAGCCATCCGGCGGCCGAGTATTTCGCCACCTACACGCGCAGCATCGACCTGCAGTTCAAGCTCATCGACGCCGGTTTCAAGTTGCTGGGCGAACAACTCCACCGCGAAGCCGCCGCGGCACGCCAGAGCCTGTGGCTGCTGCTCGGTGGCCTGGGCGTGCTGGCCGCGCTGGGGCTGTGGGTGATGGCGGTGGCCACGCGCACCACGACCGCGTCGCTGGCCAGCGCCCTGGGCCTGGCCCGGGCCGTGGCTGCGGGCGACCTGCGCATGAAGGTGAAGGCCGAAGGCCATGACGAGATTGCCGAACTGCTGCGCGCGCTGGACGCCATGAGCGCTGGCCTGACCACAGTGGTGACCGGGGTGCGCCAGAACGCCGAGAGCGTGGCCAGTGCCAGCTCGGAGATCGCCCAGGGCAATCTCGACCTCTCCAGCCGCACCGAGGAGCAGGCTGCCGCGCTCGAGCAGACCGCGGCGACGATGGACCAGCTGGGCTCCACGGTCAGGAACACGGCCGCCAACGCCAACCAGGCCGACCAGCTGGCGCGCAGCGCCAGCACGGCGGTGCAGCGTGGCAACGAGGCCGTCGGCCAGGTGGTGCAGACGATGAAGGGCATTGCCACCAGCTCGCAGCGCATCTCCGAGATCATCGGCACCATCGATGGCATCGCCTTCCAGACCAATATCCTGGCCCTCAACGCCGCGGTCGAGGCGGCGCGGGCGGGCGAGCAGGGGCGCGGCTTTGCCGTGGTCGCCGGCGAGGTGCGCCAGCTGGCCAGTCGCTCGGCCGAGGCGGCGCGCGAGATCAAGCAACTCATCACCCGCAGCGCGGAGAGCGTCGAGCTCGGCACGGCCCAGGTCGACCGAGCGGGCGCGACGATGAACGAGGTCGTGGCCGCGATCCGCCGCGTCTGCGACGTGGTGGCCGAGATCAGCAGCGCCTGCAGCGAGCAGAGCAGCGGCGTCGGCCAGGTCGGCGAGGCCGTGACCCAGATGGACCGCGTGACGCAGCAGAACGCGGCCCTGGTGGAGGAGGGTGCGGCGGCGGCCGAGAGCCTGCGCCAGCAGGCGCAGCAGCTGGTGGCCGTGGTCGACTCGTTCAAGCTGGCCGACCACGCCGCCTGAGGCGCGCCGACGCGGTCTTCGAAGGGCGGGCCGCGACAATCGGCCCTCCACCGGAGACCCGCATGCCCAGCAGCACCCACACCGAAGTCCGCGGCCCCATCGGCATCATCACGCTCGACAACCCGGCCAAGCGCAATGCGCTGAGCAAGCCACTGGTCGACGAGGTGATGGCGGCGCTGGCCGACTTCGCCCAGCGCCGCTTGCGCGTGACCATCCTGCGCGCCCAGCCCGGAGCGCCCGTCTTCTCGGCCGGGCACGACATCGCCGAGCTGCCCGAGTCGCGCCGCGACCCGCTGGGCTGGGACGACCCGCTGCGCTACCTGGTGCGCGAGATCGAGAACCACCCGGCGCCGGTGATCGCCATGCTGGAGGGTGGCGTCTGGGGTGGCGCCTGCGAGACCGTCTTCGCCTGCGATCTCATCGTCGCCGCGCCCGAGGTCACCTTCGCCGTGACGCCGGCCAAGTGGGGCGTGCCCTACAACATCAGCGGCATGCTCACCTTCCTCAATGCCGCCTCGCCGCGCATCGTGCGCGAGATGGCCTACACGGCCAAGCCGATCTCGGCCGAACGTGCCGAGCGCCTGGGCATGATCAACTATGTCGTGCCCAGTAGCGAGCTGGAGGCCTTCACGCTGGCGCTGGCGGGTGACATCGCCGACAACGCACCGCTGAGCATCGCGGTGATGAAGGAGCAGCTGCGCATCCTGGCCGGCGCCAAGCCGATGTCACCGCAGGGCTACGAGCGCATCCAGGGTCTGCGGCGCGCGGTCTACGACAGCCACGACTACACCGAGGGCATCCGCGCCTTCAAGGAAAAGCGCAAGCCGGTGTTCCGCGGCGACTAGGCCACGGTTCCGGCCGCGAGGCTCAGGCGGCGATGCGCTGCCACAGCGCCGGCCCGGCCAGCACCAGCCAGGCGCCGGCCAGGGTGAGCAGGGCCACGAAGACGGCGGCGCTGCCGCAGTCCTTGGCCTTGCCGGCGAGAGCATTGAATTCAGGCGCGGCCATGTCGACCACGGCCTCGATGCCGGAGTTGAGCAGCTCGGCCACCAGCACCAGGGCCATCAGGGCCAGCAGCAGCACCGTGTCCAGCCGCGGCAGCTGCAGCCACAGCGTCAGCGGCGCCAGCGCCACCACCAGCATCAACTCCTGGCGAAAGGCGGCCTCGTCACGCCAGGCGAGGACAAAACCCTGTCCGGAATAACGCGCGGCGCGGACCACGCGCAGCAGGCTGAAGGCGCTGGCGGATTTCATGGCCGCAGTTTCGCTCATGGCGTCAGGCATGGCGTTGATCATTGCAGCCCCGGCCTCAGCGGCCCTTCTTCGGCCGGCCGGTCTTGACTGGCGCCAGGCGGTCGAGAGCGGCGGCCAGTGCCGCTGCGTCCAGTGCGGCCAGTGCCTGCAGGCCGGCGCGCAGCAGCTCGCTCTTCTTGGCCGCGCGGTGCGCTGTGAGCGCGCGTGCCTTGAGCGCGGCGATGAGGCCGAAATCGCCCTCGGGCATGGTGAAGCTGTCGCGCACCAGCTGGGGCCGCGGCTTGGCCGGCTTCTTCACCGGCTTGGCTTCGACCACGGGCTTGGTGCCCTGGGGCGGCGTCGCCGGCTTGGTGACCTTCTTCGCCGGCGCAGGCGGCATGACCGGCTTGTCCGCGGGCTTGAGGGAGGCCTGCGCCTTCTTGCGCGGCGCTGCCTCGGGCTTGGCGGGCTTCGCGGCCTTGTCGACCCTGGCAGCCTTCGGCGCCTTGGCTGCCCGCGCGACCTTGGGCGGCGGGGAAGCAGGCTTGACAGCTTCGGCGGGCAGCGGGGATGGCGTCTCGGTGTCCGGCGCCGGCATGTTCTGGATGTTCATGGCTGCAGTCTCCTTTTACGGTATAAACAGTTTATACCGTTTATTCGGCGCCGCGCAAGTGCGCTGGCGCGCGGGCACTTTCGGCTACCCTTGCCGGCCATGAACGGCCCGGATTCCCGCCCATGACGCACGCTGCCACGGTGGGTGGCGAGCGCTTTCGATTCGCCGATCTGCGCGAGCTGATGGCCAAGGCCACGCCCGAGCGCTCGGGCGACCAGCTCGCCGGCCTTGCCGCCGGCAGCGCGCGAGAGCGCGTCGCGGCGCGACAGGCGCTGGCCGACCTGCCGCTGGCCACCTTTGTGCAGCAGGCCCTGGTGCCCTACGAGGACGACGCCGTCACCCGCCTCATCATCGACGGCCACGACGCACGCGCCCATGCGCCGGTGGCCCACCTCACGGTGGGCGGCCTGCGCGACTGGTTGCTGTCGGATGCCGCCGACGCCGCAACGCTCGCCGCGCTGGCGCCGGGCCTGACGCCCGAGATGGTGGCCGCGGTGAGCAAGCTGATGCGCAACCAGGACCTGATCGCGGTGGCAGCGCGCTGCCGCGTCGTCACGCGCTTTCGCAACACGCTGGGGCTGGCCGGCCATCTGGCGGTGCGGCTGCAACCCAACCATCCCACCGACAGTCCGGCCGGCATCCTGGCCAGCGTGCTCGACGGCCTGATGTACGGCGCCGGCGATGCGGTGATCGGCATCAACCCGGCCGCTGACAGCCTGCCCGAACTGACGCGGCTGCTGCACCTGCTGGACGAGTTGCTGCAGCGCCACGCCATTCCCACCCAGGCCTGCGTGCTCACGCATGTGAGCAATACGCTGCAGGCCATCGAACGCGGCGCGCCGGTCGACCTCGTGTTCCAGTCCATCGCCGGCACCGAGGCCGCCAACCGCGGCTTCGGCATCGACCTGGCGCTGCTCGACGAGGCCCATGCCGCGGCGCTGGCGCAGCAGCGAGGCAGCCTGGGCGACAACGTGATGTATTTCGAGACCGGCCAGGGCAGCGCGCTCTCGGCCGGCGCCCACCACGGCGTCGACCAGCAGACGCTGGAGGCGCGCGCCTATGCGGTGGCGCGGCGCTACCGGCCGCTGCTGGTGAACACCGTGGTCGGCTTCATCGGGCCGGAGTACCTGTACGACGGCAAGCAGATCATCCGCGCCGGCCTCGAAGACCACTTCTGCGGCAAGCTGCTGGGCCTGCCCATGGGCTGCGACATCTGCTACACCAACCATGCCGAGGCCGACCAGGACGACATGGACAACCTGCTGGTGCTGCTGGCCACCGCCGGCGTCAACTTCGTGATGGGCGTGCCGGGCGCCGACGACGTGATGCTCAACTACCAGAGCACCTCCTTCCACGACGCGCTTTTCGTGCGCCGCCTGCTGGGCCTGAAGCGGGCGCCGGAGTTCGAGGCCTGGCTGCAGCGCATGGGCATCACCGGCGCCGACGGCCGCCTGCAGCCGCCGACCGCGGCGCCGGCGCTGGCGGCCTCGCTGGCGCGGCTGTTGCCGGGGGTGGCTTTGTGACCGCGCCTGCATCGCCCCTGCCCGACCCCTGGGCCGAACTGGCCCGCCACACGCCAGCGCGCATCGCGCTGGGCCGCAGCGGCGTGGCGCTGCCCACGGCCGCGGTGCTGTCCTTTGCCGCCGCCCACGCCCAGGCGCGTGATGCGGTGCATGTGGCGCTGGATGGGGCCGCGCTGCGGCAGGCCTTGATTGATGAGGGCTGGGACAGCATCCGCGTGACAAGCCGCGCCGCCAGCCGGCCCGAATACCTGCGCCGGCCCGACCTCGGCCGCCGCCTCGCCGATGCCGATGCGCTGCGGCTGCAGGCGCTGGCCGCGGCGCCGGTCGACTTGGCCGTGGTGTTGGCCGACGGCCTCTCGGCCATCGCGGTGCAGAACCACGGCCTGCCCTTGCTGCGCGAGCTGCGCCAGGCCCTGGGCGGCGCGCTGAGCTGGGCGCCGGTGGTCATCGCCACCCAGGCCCGCGTCGCGCTGGCCGACGAGATCGGCGCGCTGCTGCAGGCGCGCATGAGCCTCATCCTTGTCGGCGAGCGGCCGGGGCTGAGCTCGCCCGACAGCCTGGGCGCCTACCTCACGTTTGCCCCGGCCGTCGGCCGGCTTGATGCCCAGCGCAACTGCGTCAGCAATATCCGGCCCGCCGGCCTGGCCATGGACAGGGCGGCCGGGCGCATCGCCTGGCTGCTGCGTGAGGCGTTGCGCCGGCGCCTCAGTGGCGTGGCGCTCAAGGACGAGAGCGAGATCGAACTGCTGGCGCCGCCGGGCTGAGGCCGGCCGCGCAACGCCTGCCGCCGTCAGGGTCTTGGGCCGGCTGCCGGCGCTGCGTCACCGGCGGCCCCTATGCTGCCGCAGCACCAGGGAGGCCACTCATGGAAGCGATCCACCACCGCCTGTCCGAACTCTTCGCCCAGCTCGGCCTGCCCACCGACACGGCCGGTATGCGCGAGTTCATCGCCAGCCACGCGCCGCTGCCCGGCACCCTGCGCCTGGCCGACGCGCCCTTCTGGAGCCCTTCCCAGGCGCGCATGCTGCGCGAGACCATCGCCGACGACGCCGACTGGGCCGAGATCGTCGACCAGTTCGACGCCCTGCTGCGCCGCGCCCCGGCCGCCGCCTGATCGCCCGTCAGCCGCGCCAGGGCGGGCTGCGAAAGGCCTGGGCCAGGAAGTCGATCACCAGCCGCACCTTGGGCGCCACATGCTGGCGGCTGGGGTAGACGGCAACGATGTCCAGCGCCATGCCGCGGTACTGCGGCAGCACCTCCACCAGGCGGCCGGCGCGCACATCGTCTTCCACCAGGAAGGAAGGCTGCATCACGATGCCGCGGCCCTGCAGCGCGCCGGCGCGGCAGGTGTCGCCGCTGTTGCTGCGCAGCCAGGGCGCCACCTTCACCGAGACCGGGCCTTCGGGCCCTTCGAAGCCCCATTGCTCGCCCACCGACAGCAGGGTGTAGGCCAGCACCGCGTGCCCGGCCAGGTCGGACGGATGGGCCGGCGCGCCGTGCTCGGCCAGGTAGCGCGGTGCGGCGCACAGGATCATGCGCGTCGAGGCCAGCTTGCGGCTCACCAGGGATGAGCTGGGCAGGCGCGCGATGCGCACCGCGAGGTCGTAGCCTTCCTCGACCAGATCGACGATGCGGTCGGCCAGCGTCACTTCCAGCGTCAGCCCCGGATGGCGTTCGCCGAAGGCGGCCCACAGTGGCGCCAGGTGCAGGATGCCAAAGGTCACCGGCACGTTGACGCGCAGCAGCCCGCTGGCCTGGCCGCTGCGCGAGGTGATCTCGGCCTCGGCCTCGGAAAGGTCGGCCAGCAGCGTCTTGCAGCGCAGGTGGAAGACCTGGCCCTCGTCGGTGAGCGAGAGCTTGCGGGTGGTGCGGTGCAGCAGGCGCACGCCCAGGCGCGCCTCGAGTTCGGCCACATAGCGCGAGACCGCGGCCTTGCTCTGCCCCAGGGCCTCGGCGGCGCGCACAAAGCTGCCAGCGTCGACGACGGCGGCAAAGGTCTGCATCTCGATGAACTTGTCCATGGCGGCGGCGCTGGCTGGCTGGTGCAGGCGCGGTTTATCGCATGCCGCTGCCTGGGCGGCTGGCCGCGAGGCCACCGCAGTTGCTTTAGGCTTCGCCTGGAGCATGAACGAGCCCACTGCGAACACGCCGCGCCTGCGCCGCCTCTTGGTGGGCGCGGGCCTGGCGCTGGCCGCCCTGCTGCTGGCCTACCAGGCCCTGGCCAGCTTCGCCTTCGAGCCCCTGGCGCGGCGCTGGGCGACGCAATGGCTGGCCGAGCATGGCGGCCACCGCCTGAGCCTGGAGCGCGTGCAGTGGCGGCCCTGGGCGCTGGCGCTGGAAGTGCAGGGCCTGAAGCTGCACACGCCTGACGGCGCGCCGCTGCTGGCGCTGGACGGGCTGGGCGTCGATCTGGCCGGCGCCAGCCTCTGGCGCGGCGCGCTGCTGATCGAGGCCATCGAGTTGCGCACGCCGGTGCTGCATTGGCAGCGCGGCGCCGATGGCAGCAGCGACTGGGCGCGCTTTCTCAGCGCCCTGGCCGGCCCGCCCCAGGCTGCGCCCACCGCCGAGGCCGCGTCATCGCCGCCTCGTGTTGAACTGGCCCGGCTCCGTGTCGCCGACGGTCGTATCGTGGTCGACGATGCCTTGCCGGTCGGTGGTTTCCACGCCGCCATCGAGGCGCTGCAGTTCGACGCCGCAGGCCTCTCTACCTTTGCCGCCGAGCCGGCCCGCCACCGCCTGCAGGCGCGCAGCGAGCACGGTGCCACGCTCAGCGCCGAAGGCCGCCTGGCGCTGGCGCCCCTGAATGCCAGCGGCGAGGTCAAGCTCGACGGCCTGGCGCTCCAAACGCTGTGGCCTTATCTCCAGACTCTGCTGGACACTGCGCCGCCGCAGGGACGGCTGGGCGTGGCGATGGCCTACCGTGTGGTGCAGGCGGCCGGCATGCCGGTGGAGGCCAGCCTCGACAGGATTCGCCTGCGCCTGCAAGGCCTGGCCGTGCACGGGCGCGAGGCCAAGGAGCCCGCGCTGGCACTGGGCGAACTGGCGTTGGACGGCGGCCGCGTCGACCTCGGCGCGCGCCGCATCGAGATCGACAGCCTGGCGCTGAACAGCGGCCACCTCGCGCTGAAGCGCGATGCGCGCGGCAATCTCGACCTGCAGGCCTGGCTCAAGCCCCAGCCGGCCGCCGCGCCCGCCCGCGAGTCGCCGGGCCCGCCCTGGCGTTTGCGCGTGGCCGCAGCCGGCATCAAGGATCTGGCGCTGCGCCTGGACGATGTCAGCCTGGCCCAGCCGCTGGCAGCCGAAGTGGCGCGCCTGGGCCTGGCCCTGCGCGCCGAGGCCGAGTTCGATACCGCCGCGCCCCGCCTCACGGTCGAGGGCCTGAGCATCGATGCCGGCGGACTGAAGCTGGCCAGCGCGGGCCTGCCCTGGTTCACGCTGGACAGCCTGAAGCTGGCCGACAGCCGCCTGGCCTTGCATGAGCGCCGCCTGGCCCTGGGGGCGCTGGCACTGCAGGGCGGGCGGGTGGAACTGGAGCGCGATGCCAAGGGCCGCCTGGTGCTCATGCAGGCGCTGCAGCCGGCACAGCCCGTGCCGCCAGCCCCACCGGCCGCCACGCCATCGCCAGCCTGGCGCATCAGCAGCGGCCCGGTGAAGCTGGCGGGCTTCGAGCTGAAGGCCGGCGACCGCAGCGTCACCCCTGCCGCCAGCCTGGTCTTGCGCGAAGTGCAGGCCGAATGGGCTGCGTTCGATGGCGATCTCGACGCGCCGCTGCCGCTGTCCCTGCAACTGAAGCTCGCCAGCGGCGGTCGCCTGGCGGCGCGTGGCACGGTATGGCCCGGGCGGCCGGCGCTCGACTTGAACCTCGATGTTGCCGCCCTGGTGCTGGCGCCGGCCGCGCCCTATCTGGCCCGGTACACGGCGCTGGCACTTCGTGGCGGCAGCCTGGATGCGCGGGGCCGGCTGCAACTGGCCGGCGCGCACTGGCAGTACGCCGGTCGTGCCGCGCTGCGAGAGCTGCGGCTGGACGAGCGCGCCTCTGGCGCCGCCCTGTTCGGATTCAAGGAGTTGTCGTCCCCCGCGCTGGCGGTTTCGGAGGCAGGCCTGTCCATGGGCGAACTGCGCCTGGATGGACTGGGCGGCACCTTCACCATCTACAAGGACCGCACACTCAACCTGGTGCGTGCGCTCTCGCCTGACCTGGCCGGTCCGCCTGCGCCCGCTCCACCACCTCCACCACCCAGCCCGGTGGCCACCGCTGGCGGAAGGCCCGCTGCCGACAGCGCCTTCAAGATCGCCATCGCCCGCCTGCGCCTGAGCCATGGCCAGATCGATTTCTCCGACCTCAGCCTGGTGCTGCCCTTCGGCGCCCGCATCCACGATCTGCAAGGCCAGATCGTCGGCATCGCCAACGCGCCCGGCGCACGCACCGCGGTGGAACTGGACGGCCGCGTCGACGATTTCGGCGACGCCCGCCTCCACGGCCAGCTGCAGCTTTTCGATCCCGCTGCCTTCATGGACCTGAGGCTGCGTTTTCGCAATGTCGAGATGACCTCGTTGACGCCCTATACCGCCACCTTTGCCGGCCGCCGCATCGCCTCGGGCAAGCTCTCGCTGACCCTCGAATACCGCATTGCCGAGCGCCAGCTGCAGGGTGAGAACCGTGTCGTGATGGACCGCATGGTGCTGGGCGAGCGCGTGCAGGCGCCCGGCGCGGCCGATCTGCCGCTGGACCTGGCTGTGGCCCTGCTGCAGGACGGCGACGGCCGCATCGATCTCGGCCTGCCGGTCTCGGGGAGCCTGGACGACCCCCAGTTCGGCTTTGGCGCGCTGGCCTGGAAGGCCTTCACGACGCTGCTCACGCGCGTCATCACCTCGCCCTTCCGCGCGCTCGCGGCCCTGCTGCCGGGGGGTGGCGGCGAAGCGCTGGATGGGGTGGCTTTCGAACCCGGCCAGGCCCGGCTGGCGCCGCCGGAGCGCGAGAAGATCGTCAAGCTGGTGCAGGCCCTGGCGCAGCGCCCGGCGCTGCAGCTGGCGCTGCAGCCGGGTTACGACCCGGCGGCCGATGGCGAGGCGCTGCGCGAGCAAGCCCTGCGCCGCGACATCGGCCAGGCCGCAGGCCGCGCGCTGGACGAGGGCGAAGCGCCGGGCCCGGTGGTGACCTCCGAGGGGGGCACGCAGGCGGCACTGGAGCGGCTTTTTGGCCAGCGCTTCGGCGCCCCAGCCCTGGCCGTGCTGCGAGCCGCGCCGGCTTCTGAGCCTTCGTTGCACGAGCGGATGCTGGCGCGGCTGCGCGCCGAGCAGCCGCTGGATGGCGCCGCCCTGCCGGCGCTGGCCACACAAAGGGCGGCTGGCGTGCGCGCCGCACTGCTGGCGGCCGGCGTGGCCGAGGCCCGGCTGCAGGTCGATCTGCCGGCCGAGCGCCCGGCCGAAGGCGGCGCGGTGGCGCTGGGCTTTGCGGCGCGCACGGCGGGCGCAAAGCCGCCTTGATCGACCCCCCTCAGAGCTGGATCCGCGTGCCCAGTTCGACCACCGCGTGGCCGGGCAGGCGGAAATAGTCGATCACGCTTCCGGCATTGCGGCTCATGGCCGCGAACAGGCGCTCGCGCCAGCCCGCCATGCCGCCGCCCGCAGCGGGGACCACGGTTTCGCGGCTGAGGAAGTAGCTGGTCTCGAAGACGGGGATGGCAAGCCCCAGCGGCCCGGCCAGGGTCAGCGCCCTGGGCACATCGGGAATGTTCATGAAGCCGAAATGCAGCCGCACGCGCCAGAAGCCGCGGCCGAGCGCCTCGACCGTGACGCGCTCGTGCATGGGCACCCAGGGCTGCTCGCGGAAGCTCACGGTCAGGATCACATTGCGTTCGTGCAGCACCTGGTAGTGCTTGAGGTTGTGCAGCAGGGCCTGCGGCACATGGTCGGGGTCGGCCACCGGATAGATGGCGGTGCGCGCAACGCGTGGCAGCGTTTCCTGTTCCAGCGCCTCGATGAAGGGCAGCAACTCCAGCCCGTCGCGGCGGATGCTGGCCAGCAACTGCGCCCGCCCGCGTGCCCAGGTACACATCAGTCCGAACAGCAGCAGGCCCAGCACGAGCGGGAACCAGCCGCCGTCAAACAGCTTCACCGCGCAGCCGGCCACCAGCAGGGCGTCGATGGCCAGGAAGAAGAGCGTGGCGCCGGCCGCCACCGGCAGCGGCAGGCCCCAGCCGCGGCTGACGACGAAGAAGGTCAGCACGGTGGTGATCATCATCGTCAGCGTCACCGCGATGCCGTAGGCGCCGGCCAGCGCCGATGAACTGCCGAAGCCGGCCACCGCCGCCACCACGCCGGCCAGCAGCGCCCAGTTGACGGCCGGCATGTAGATCTGCCCGGCCTCGCGCGCCGAGGTGTAGCGCACCGTCATGCGCGGCAGGAAGCCCAGTTGTATGGCCTGCTGCGTCATCGAGTACGCACCCGAGATCACGGCCTGCGAGGCGATGATGGCGGCCAGCGTGGCCAGCACCAGGGCCGGCAGCACCCAGGCCTCGGGGAAGAGGCGGTAGAAGGGGTTCTCGATGGCGTCCGGCTCGGCCATCAGCAGCGCGCCCTGGCCCAGGTAGTTGAGCGCCAGCGCCGGCAGCACCAGGCCGGCCCAGGCCCACTGGATGGGCCGGCGCCCGAAGTGGCCCATGTCGGCATACAGCGCCTCGGCCCCGGTCAGTGCCAGCACGATGGCGCCGACCGCGGCGAGCAGGTGGCCGCCGCGTTCGGCCAGGAACTGCCAGGCCCGCAGCGGGTCGAGCGCGGCCAGGATGGCCGGCTGGCGGGCGATCTGCTCCACGCCGGTCGCGCCCAGCACCAGGAACCACAGCACGATGACGGGCCCGAAGCAGCGGCCGACGCGCCCGGTGCCGTAGCGCTGCACCAGGAACAGCGCCAGCACGATGGCGATGCTGGCCGGCACCGCCCAGCGCGCGAGCGAGGGCGCCACCAGGCCCAGGCCCTCGGTCGCGCCCAGCACCGAGATGGCGGGCGTGATGACGCTGTCGCCGTAGAAGAGCGTGGCGCCGAACACGCCCAGCAGCAGCAGCGCGGCGCGCCAGCGCGGCCGCTCGCGCACGGCCTGGGCCGCCAGCGCCGTGAGCGCCAGCCCGCCGCCCTCGCCACGGTTGTCGGCGCGCAGGATGAGGATCACGTACTTCAGCGTCACCACCAGCATCAGCGCCCAGAAGATCACCGAAACGGCGCCTATCAGGTGGTGGGCATCCAGCGGCACGCCGGTGGCCGGCGCGAAGACCTCCTTCATCGTGTACAACGGGCTGGTGCCGATGTCGCCGTAGACGACGCCGACGGCGCCCAAGGTCAGCGCGGCCCGGCCTTGTCGGCGCGGGCCCGGGGCGGCTTCGGCTTGCGGGGGCAGGCCAGCGGTGGTGGTGGTCATCGGGGACGATCCGGCGGTGGCAATGTCGCCACGATGGCCGCGCGGCCATCAGGAACGCATAAGTGCGCGCCCGGTTCAGTCGGCCGGTTCCGCGATTCGGTAGCCCACCCCCGGCTCGGTGAGCAAGTGGCGCGGCTCGGCCGCGTCGTCCTCGAGCTTGGCGCGCAGCTGCGCCATGTACAGGCGCAGGTAGTGGGTCTGTTCGGTGTGTTCAGGCCCCCAGACATCGGCCAGCAGCTGGCGGTGCGTCACCACCTGGCCGGCCTGGCGCACCAGGCGGGCGAGCAGCTTGAACTCGGTCGGCGTGAGGTGGACCTCGGCGCCCTGGCGCCGCACGCGCCGCGCCGCGAGGTCGATGTCGAGCGCGCCGGCGCGCCAGCGCAGCACGGCAGCCCGGCTGTCGCGGCCGCGGTGGCGCAGGGCCAGGCGCAGGCGCGCCAGCAACTCGCCCAGACCGAAGGGCTTGACGAGGTAGTCGTCGGCGCCGCCGTCGAGCAGCCTGATCTTTTGGCCCTCGGCCTCGCGCGCCGAGATCACGATCACCGGCGCCGCGCAGCGCCGCCGCAGGGCCGCCAGCAGATCCTCGCCGTCGCCGTCAGGCAAGCCGAGGTCGAGCAGCACGAGGTCGATGCCGCCCTCGGCACCGGCGTGGGCCAGCAGGGCGCGTGCGTCGGCCAGGCTGGCGGCGGCATGCACCACATAGCCTTCGACCGCGAGCGATTCGCGCAGGGTCTGGCGCAGTTCGCGGTCGTCTTCGACGAGCAGGATGGTCAGGCTCATCGGGTCGCGTCCGCGGCGGGCGGCGTGGACGGCGCTTCGTCCTCGGGTGGCGCCGCAGGTGGTGCCACGCGCATCGGCAGCAGGAACTCGAAGGCGCAGCCACCGTGGCCGCGCGGGCGCAGCTTCAGCTCGCCGCCGTGGGCACGCGCGATGGCGCGGCACACCGCCAGGCCCACGCCCGAGCCCTGGCGGCTGGCCTCCAGCGCCTGCGCGCGGCTGGCCTCGTCGCCGCGCTGGAAGACCTCGAACACGCGCTCGCGCCAGGCCGGCGCGATGCCCGGGCCGCGGTCGCGCACGGCCAGCATGATCTGGCTATCTACGCGCCGCACCAGGATTTCGGCCGGCGCCGCGGGCGGGCTGTAGGCGAGCGCGTTGTCGGCCAGGTTCTCCAGCAGTTGCGACACCCGCAGCGCGTCGCACCACAGCAGCGGCAGGCCGGGCTCCAGCCGCGCCCGCAGGCGTTCGCCCTGCGGCCGCCGGCGCGCCCGTCGCAGCACGGCGCCGACGATCTCCTCGGCCGATTCCCAGTCGCAGCACAGCACCACACCCGGTGCTTCCAGGCGCGCCAGCTGCAGCGTGTTGTCGGTGAGGCGGCCGAGGTGCTCGGCCTCGTCGACGATGGCCGTGGCCAGCCGCCGCCGTTGCGCCGGGGCCAGGCGCTCGGCCTGTTCCTGCAGCGCCGAGGCCGCGCTCATGATCGCCGCCAGCGGCGTACGGTAGTCGTGCGAGATGGCCGCCAGCAGGGCATTGCGCACGCCCTGCTGCTGCGCCAGTTCGCGCGCTCGCCGGGCCTGCTGCTCACCCGAAGCACGCTGCAGCGCCGTGCCCAGCTGGTCGCACAGGGCTTGCAGATGCGGCCGCAGGTCGGCATCGATGCGCCGCCTGCCGCCTCCGTGCAGCAGCGCCGCGCCCAGCGTAAGGCCGCGTCCGCGCAGCGGCAGGTAGAGGTCGGGCTGCTCCTCGTGGCGGCCGCTCCCCGGGCCCAGCGCCCGGCCTTCGCGCATGCACAGGGCCAGGCCGGCACGCTGGTCGTCGTCGGCCTCGCCCGCCTGCAGGGTCGAGGTGTCGTCGGGCCCGGCATCCAGGCGCTGGCGCACGGCCACGGTCACCGCCTGCGGCGCCGCCTCGCCCAGCGCCGCCTGCAGGGCACCGACGAGGGCGGCCGGATCGTCGGCCTCGCGCAGCATGTCGCCCCAGCGGCGCAGGCGGGACTCCCGGGCGGCCATGCGGTGCGCCGCCTCGGCCTGCCGGCGCTGGCGCACGACGAGGGCCGAGACGATGGCGTTGACAGCCAGCAGGCTCACCAGCAGCAGCGCGTGCTGGTCCAGATCGACGGCAAAGCTGTGGCGCGGCGGCACGAAGGCCCAGTTGAAGGCGGCCACTGCCAGCACGCTGGCGACGGCGCTCAGCCAGCCGGGCAGCCACAGCGTGGCCACTGCCGAACTCAGCACCAGCAGCAGCGCCAGATTGGCCAGGTCCAGCCGGCCGTCGAGCCAGAACATGGCCGACCAGCCGCCGGCCCAGGCCAGCAGGGCGCGGGTCAGGTCGGCCGGCAGCTCCTGCGGGCCGGCGGGTGGGGCGTCCAGGCGAGGAGCGGCGTCCATGGTGGCCTAGCGTAGTGCAGACTGCATCAGGAAAGCATAGGGAGCGCGGTCGGCCGGGGGGCCGTGGTGCGGCTGAGATGCAAGGCAATTGGCGGCGATATCGCGCCGCCGCCGTCGCACCCTGGGTGTCTACTGGGGCGGTGTTTCTGAGTAGGACGGTGCCGCCATGCAAGTCCTGAAGTTCCCGTTGGCCCGGCGCTCTGCCGGCGCCCAAGCCGCCTGCCTGGGCGCCGATGCGGTCTGCGCGGGCGACGAGCCTGTACCCGACCTCTGCGTCGAAGACCGCGACTTTCTCGCCCGCCACGGCGCGCCCCATGACATCGATGCGCGCTATGTGTCGCTCATCACCTGCGGCGCGGTGATGCTCACGGCGCGAGGCCGCGCTCTTTATGCCGCGGCGCTGGCCCAGGTTGGCCTGCAGCGCGCGCTGGCCCCCTTGCGCCATGTGCAGCAGTTGCTGGACTTGCACGCCGAGATCCACGCCGCCCGCGCCCGGCAGGCCGCCGCCGCCGCGAGCCTGGCGCGCCAGCGTGGCGAGCTGCCGCGCGGCTGGTGGGCGGCGGCCGATGCCCTGGCCGACGGCGCCGCCGCCGAGGGCGCGCTGCTGGCCGAGTACGCCCAGGCTGGCAGCAACGTGCTGCCGGTGCGCTTCGGCGCACGATCCGGCGCCCGCTCCGGCCATTGATGATTCGGCAAGAGGCCGGCGTTCAACGCGGGACAATGCCGCCCACGCGGCGCCGTTGCGCCGCAGGGGATGCCAGGCCATGACCCGCAGCACCGGCAGACTCGCCAGCCGCCGCATCGCGGCCCTGCACGCGGCGGTGGGCGCGGCCCAGCTCAACATCGGCCACCGTGGCGCCCGCGCCTACGCGCCGGAGAACAGCTTGCCGGCCTTCGAGAAGGCGGCCCGCCTGGGCTGCCAGATGGTCGAGTGCGATGTACATGTCAGCCGCGACGGTCAGCTCGTGGTGCACCACGACGACGACCTGCGGCGCTGCACCGACGCCGCCCAGCGCTGGCCGCAGGCGGCCACGCATTTCATCTCCGACCACTCGCTGGCCGAAATCCAGGCACTGGACGCCGGGCGCTGGTTTACCGACGAGCTGGCGCTGGCCGCGCCGCGCCGCCAGGCCTTCCTGCAGTCGATCACGGCGGCCGAGCGCGCCGCCCACATCAGCCCGGCCGACGAGGCCTTCTACGCCTCGGGCCGCGTGCATGTGCCGTCGCTGGACGAATTGCTGCAGCTGGCCGAGGCCTGCGGGCTGCTGCTCAACATCGAGATCAAGTCGCTGCCGCGCCTGTACCCCGGCATCGCGGGTGCCGTGATGGCGCGTGTGGCTCACCACGGCCTGGCCGGCCGCGTGCTGGTTTCGTCCTTCGACCACGAACAGCTGCTGGCGGTGCGTGTACTGGATCAGGGCGTCGCCACCGCCGTGCTGGCCGGCGAGCGGCTGGCCCGGATCGGCCGCTACCTCGCGCTGCTGGACGCCGATGCCTACCACCCGGGCTGCTACGGCGGCTTCGATTCGCTGGGCTTCGGCTCGGTGGCCGGCGAGATTGACGCCGCGGCGCTGGCCGCCCTCGTCGACGAGGGCCTGGCCGTCAATGTCTGGACCTGCAACGACCCGCTGCAGATGCGGGTGCTGCGCGACGGCGGCGTGAGCGGCATCATCACCGACTACCCCGACCGTGTCGCCGCCGTGCTGGCCGGTACGGATTCGCCTTCAACCGTCTAACGTCGTTGGGTCGCCTCGCCGTGCTGGCGCACTGTCTTCGGCTCCCCGCCTGGTTACACGGTCGAATGCGAACCCGTATGAGGGCCTACAGCGGCTTGATCGCCACCTTGCGCCACTTGATGGGCCCGCCGGTGGCGCCCTGCACGCCGGCGCCGTACTGCAGTGCCAGCGGGCCGCTGGCGAACTTGTCGTTCTGCAGCGTGGTGGTGACGACGCCATTGAGCCTGACCGTGAGCTGGGCGCCGCGGGCCTCGATCTCGTAGCTGTTCCAGCGCCCGCCGGCCTTGTGGACCACGGGCACCGGCACGGCCGCGAAGCCGACGATGCCGCCGGTGCCGTACTTCGGGTCGGGGCGGATGTCCCAGATGTTGACCTCGTAGGAGTTGTCGGCCGTGATCTTGAGCGGATCGCTCAGGCGCAGGAAGAGGCCGCTGTTGGTGTCGGTCTCGGCCCAGAACTCGGCGCGCAGCAGGAAATCCTTGTAGCTGGCCTTGCTCACCAGGAAGCCGCCCTTGCCCTTGTCGGCGACGACGAGGCCGTCCACCGTGCGCCAGTTGGCGTCGCCGACGCGGTCGAAGTTCTCCGCCAGGCCCTTGCCGCCGTCGAGCAGGCTGACCCAGCCAGAGTCGGGTGTGAGGGCGGCGCAGCCGGCGAGGGCCGCCGCAAAGAGGGTGATCTGACCGATACGGGCGATCTGGGCAAGCACGAGGCGTCTTTGCATGGGCGGCTCCGGGGTGGGGCGTGAAGGGAGCGCCAGCATGGCCCGGCGCGGCGCCGCCGGCCATAGTCACAAGCCCTGCCCGGGTCGCCGCATGGGTTGATCTAGGGGGGAGGCGGGCTGCAGCGGCGCAATGAGGGAGCGTTCGCCTCGGCCTCTGGCATGCGGGCGCCGCGGCGCGTGCCAATATTCGCCCGGCGGACGGGCGCTGTCATGCCCGCCTCCTTGCAGGCCGATCCATGAACGAACACATCGACGAAGACCAACGCACCGACATCCTGAACCGCCTCAAGCGTGCCGAGGGCCAGTTGCGCGGCATCCAGCGCATGATCAGCGAGGGCGAATCCTGCCTCGACATCGCAGCCCAGATGGCCGCCGTGCGCAAGGCGCTGGACAGCGCCTATGTGCGCATGACGGTGTGCTTCATGCACTCCGAGCTGCAGACCCGGCTGGGCATGGACGAAGGCCAGGGCAGCGAACTCAGTGCCGTGCTCGACGACGTCCAGGTGCTGCTGGGCAAGCTGCGGTGACGGCTCCCGGGGCAGGTTCTGCGGGCGCAGCGGTGCGCCGCTGGCAGCCGCTGCAGCATCTGGTGCCGGCCTGGTATGCCGTGGTGATGGGGCTTTGCGGCCTGGCGCTGGCCTGGCAGCGCGCCGTGCCCACCATGGGCGAGGCCGCGGGCGCGCTGAGCTGGGTGCTGGGCGTGCTGGCGGCGCTGGTCTTCCTGGCACTGGCCGCCTGCACGCTGCTGCGCTGGCGCCTCTTTCCCCAGGCCTGGGCCGATGACTGCCGCCATCCGGTGCGCCACGCCTTCGTCGCCGCCCTGCCCATCGCCGTGCTGCTGCTGGCCACCGTGGCCGTCGCCGGCGGCCTCCATGCAGGGCCGCTGGCGCCACTGGTCGAGGCTCTGTGGTGGGCTGGCGCGCTGGCCGAACTGGGAGTCACGGTCTGGGTACTTTCGCGCTGGTGGCGCGGCGGTGGGGGTACGGCAGGCGCCACGGCTGGTGCAGGCCTGGGCTGGGCCAGCGTGACGCCGGCGCTCTTCATCCCCATCGTCGGCAATGTGCTGGTGCCGCTGGCCGGTGTGCCGCTGGGGCGACCCGAATGGGCGGCGGCGCAGTTCGGCATCGGGCTGTTGTTCTGGCCGGTGCTGACGGCGCTGCTGCTGGTGCGCGTTGCCGTGCAGGGTCTGTGGCCCGAGCGCCTGATGCCGGCCGCCTTCATCCTGGTGGCGCCGCCGGCGGTGGTGGGGCTGGCGCTGCTGCAGTTCGGTGCGCCGCCGCTGCTGGCTTGGTCGCTGTGGGGCATGGCCCTTTTCTGCCTGCTGTGGGTGCTGGCCCTGATGCCGCGCATCGTCCAGCAACCCTTCGGCCTGGCCCACTGGGGCATGAGCTTTCCGCTTGCTGCCTTCACCGCGCTCAGCCTGCGCCTGGCGCCCTCGGGCTGGCCTGCCATGCTGGCGGTGGCGCTGCTGGCCGTGGTCTCGCTGCTCATCGCTGCGCTCAGCCTCGCCACGCTGCGCGGCCTGCGCGACGGCAGCCTGCTGGCGCCGGAGACCGTGCCGCTGAAGCTGGCGGTGGCGCCTTAGGCCGGCCGACCGGCCGTTCAGGCCCCGTGCCTGAACACCACCGTGCGCCGCCCGTTGAGCAGCACGCGGTGCTCGGCGTGCCAATGCACGGCGCGCGCCAGCACGACGTTCTCGACGTCCTTGCCCAGGCGCACGAAGGCGTCGGCATCGAGCGTGTGGTCCACGCGCACCGTGTCCTGCTCGATGAGGGGGCCCTCGTCGAGATCGGCGGTGACATAGTGAGCCGTCGCGCCCACCACCTTGACGCCACGCTCGTGGGCTTGGTGGTAGGGCCGCGCGCCCTTGAAGCTGGGCAGGAAACTGTGGTGGATGTTGATGCAGCGGCCTTCCAGGCGCTGGCACAGCGTGTCGCTGAGCACCTGCATGTAGCGCGCCAGCACCAGCAGCTCGGCACCGGCCTCTGAGAAGTGTTCGAGCAGCCGCGCCTCCTGCGCCGGCTTGTCACCGGCCGGCAGGTGGTGGTAGGGCAGGCCGTACCAGTCGACCAGGCGGCGCATCTCGTCGTGGTTGGATACCACGCCCACCACCTCGATGGGCAGCTCGCCGCTGTGCCAGCGGTGCAGCAGGTGGTTGAGGCAGTGGCCGTGCTTCGACACCGCCAGCATCACCTTCATGCGCCGCATGGCGTCGAAGAGCTGCAGCTGCATCTCGAAGCGCTGCACCACCGGGGCCAGCGCGACGCGGAAGTCTTCCAACGTGACGAAGCGCGTGCCGGTGGGGCGGAAGACGGTGCGCATGAAGAACAGGCCCGTGCCCTCGTCGCCGAAATGGCTGGACTCGGTGATGAAGGCCTCGCTCGACGCCAGCGCCGAGGCCACGGCGGCGACGATGCCCACCGCGTCGCGGCAGCGTATGGTGAGGATGCAGTGCGGGGTCGTCGTCATGGTGGCGGGCGTGAAGGGTGGCTCGGCGGCGGCATTGTCGCGTGGCCGCCCGGCTCGGCAATGCGGGTGGACGCCGGGGCTGGAGCGCTCAAGTGCTCAGCCCGGGCGCCCGGGCGCGGCCTGCGGCTTGCGGGATGAGCGCAGCAGCGCCAGCGCCTCGTCGAAGGCGAAGCGCTGGATTTGCGTCTCGATGGGTGGTGCCGCGTCGGCCAGCCGCTGGTGCAGCAGCGCGCGCTGGTCGTCCCAGCAGGCCAGCGCGCCGGCGTCGGAACCGAGCAGCAGCTGCTCGAGGCGGTCGAGCGCGGCCTCGGCCTCTGCGGGGGGGGACGGTGGCGTGGGCGGTGCGGAATCCAGCGCGGGTGCAGTTGTTGTTGCGGGTGTGGGTGCCGGCGGCTGAGCCCACGGCGATGCGGCTGCCGGCCTGGATGCTGGCGGCGCAGCTGGCTGCGGGGCCGTGGCGGCGGGCAGCACCACGGCCAGCCGCTCCAGGGCCTGGGCCAACGCCTCGATGCCGCTGTCCTGCGCGTCCTGGGGCAGCGCCGCCTCCAGCCGCCCGGCCTCGCGCACCACGTCGCCGGCGCCTATGGTGGCGGCGCCGCCGCGCAGCTTGTGCAGCAGCTTGCGCGCTGCCTCGGGCTGGCCCTGGGCGATGTGCTGGCGCAGCTGTTCGGCGTCCTGCCCGTGCTGCACGGCAAACAGGCCCAGGATGCGGCGGTAGGTGGTGGCATTGCCGCCGGTCGAGGCCAGGCCGGCCGCCAGGTCCAGGCCGGCGGCCCGGCTGGCCGCCATGTCCGCCAGCGCGTCGGGCACGCCATCGGCGCGTGTGGATGGGGCGGGCGCGGACGCCGGCAGCCAGCGGCGCAGCACGGCGCCCAGCCGTGCCCTGTCGATGGGCTTGCCCAGGTGGTCGTTCATGCCGGCGTCCAGGCAGGCCTGGCGGTCTTCGGCAAAGACATGGGCCGTCATCGCCACGATGGGCAGGCCGGCGGCGCCGGGCAGGTGCCGGATCTCGCGCGTGGCCTGCAGGCCGTCCATCAAGGGCATCTGCACATCCATCAGCACCAGGTCATAGCGGCCACTGCGTGCGCGCGCCAGCGCCTCCAGGCCGTCGACGGCGGTGTCGACGGCAAGGCCGCTGCGCGTGAGCAGGTCCACGGCCACTTCGCGGTTGATCTCGTTGTCCTCGGCCAGCAGCACGCGCAGGCCGGACCAGGAGGCTGCACTGCCTTCCTCGGGCGCTGCCGCCGCCAAGCCCGGGGCTGCGGCGGACTGCAGCGGCAGCCTGATCCAGAAGGTGCTGCCGGCGCCGATGCGGCTGCGCACGCCGACGCTGCCGCCCATCAGCGTGGCCAGGTGGCGCACGATGCTCAGGCCCAGGCCCGTGCCGCCGAAGCGCCGCGAGGTCGATTCGTCGGCCTGGGTGAAGGGCTGGAAGAGGCGCTGCTGCTGCTCTTCGTCCAGCCCTATGCCTTCGTCGCTGACCTCGATCAGCCATTGCGGCGGCGTGCCGCCCGCGGCGGCGGCGCGCACCAGCACCTGGCCGCGGTGCGAGAACTTGATTGCGTTGCCGACCAGGTTCACCAGCATCTGCTGCAGGCGCAGTGCGTCGCCCAGCATCCAGGGTGGCAGGGCGGCGTCGATGGCCTGCACGAGGCCGATGCGCTTGGCGTCGGCGCGGCCACCCAGCAGCGCCAGCGTGCGCTCGACCACCGGCGCCAGGGCATAGGGTCGTTGCTCCAGCGTGAGCCCGCCAGACTCGATCTTGGACAGGTCGAGCACGTCGTTGACGATGCCCAGCAGGTGCTGGCCGGCGGCATCGATGCGCTGCAGCTGGCTGCGTGTGCGCGGCTCCCAGTCGCCATCCAGCAGCAGTTGGCCGAGGCCCAGGATGGCATTGAGCGGGGTGCGGATCTCGTGGCTCATATTGGCCAGGAAGGCGCTCTTGGCGCGGTTGGCCGCCTCGGCGGTGTCGCGCGCCTGCGTCAGCGCCTGGTTGGCCTGGGCCAGCTCGGCGGTGCGCTCGATGACGCGGCGTTCCAGCCCCTGGCGGTAGATGTCCAGCTCCAGTTCGGCCCGCTTGCGCTCGGTGATGTCCTGCAGCACGCCGGTGACGGCGCGGCCGCCGCTGGCGTCGGGAACGACGCGGTAGTCGAGCCAGATCGCCTGGCCGTCGCCGCGCCGCGTCTGGAACTTGCCGCTGAACGGTTCGCCGCGTGCCAGCCGGCGCTGCGCCGCCGTGCGCGCGGCGTCGCCCTCGATGTCGGCCGGGCCCAGGTGCAGCAGTTCCTCCACGCTCAGGCTGGCGTCGGCCGCCATGCCCAGCACGGCCAGCAGCCCGGGCGTGACGTGGACCTGGCCGCTGTCGAGGTCGGCGTGCCAGGCGCCGGTGGCGGCCAGCCGCTCGCCCTCCTGCAGCCAGTTCTGGCTGGTGCGCAGCGCTTCCTTGGCCTCGAGCAGGTCGGTGAGGTCGAAGAAGGTGGTGACGATCTCGTCGTCCATGGGGATGCGGGAGACCTGGAACTGGCGCACGGCGCCATGCCTGCAACGCACACTGCGCATGACCGTGGGCAGCTCCAGCCTGGCCGCCAGCGCCTTGCAGGCGTCGGCAAAGCTGTCGCGGGCCTCCTCGCGCTGGGCTTCGCTGACGTAGGCCACTTCGACCCAGGTCTCGAAGTCCGGCACCTCGTCTTCGCCGTAGCCGATGTCCTCCAGAAAGCGCTGGTTGCGATAGACCATGCGAGCGTCGCGGCTGATGCTGAACACCGGCGTGGCCAGGCGGTCGAGGATGCGGCGGAAGCGCCTTTCCGAATCCTGCCAGCGCGCCTGCGCAAGCTTGAGTTCGCTGATGTCGCGCGCAATGGCCACGATGCCGCCGGGCCCGCCATCGGCCCCTTGCATCATGCTGGCCGACATCCAGGTGGGGAAGGAGCTGCCGTCAGCGCGGCTGTGGCCCACCTCGCCGACAAAGCTGCCGGCCTGGCGCAAGGTCTGCAGCACCGGCTCGACGTCGTCCTGCATCTGCGCCGGGGTGTGGAAGATGGCGAGGTCTTGGCCGGGCAGGCTCTCGGGCGCCAGCCGGTGCATGCGGGCCCAGGCCGCGTTGGCATGGCGGACACGGCCCTGGCCATCGAGGATGGCGATGCCGTCGGCGGCCTGCTGCACCGCCGCGACGTACTCGCCCAGCTGCTGCTCGCGCAGGCGGCGTTCGCTCACGTCGCGCACCAGGATCATGCTGCGCGGGATGCCATCGCTGCCGGTGTAGACGGTGGTGCTGGTCTCGGCCAGGAAGCTGCTGCCGTCGCCGCGGCGGCCCAGCACCACCGGCAGGGCGGCGTCGGTGGCCACGCCGGGCGCGGATTCGAGCAGCCCGGTCTGGCCGCGCTGGCGCATCTGCGCCTCGCTGGCGCCGAACAGCGCCTGCGCCGCCGGGTTGGCCCAGTCGACGCGGCCGTCCGGCCGGCCCAGGATCACCGCCTCGCTGCCCAGGGTGAGCAGTTCGTCGAAGCGCCGGCCCGACTCGCCGGCCTCGGCCGCCAGGGCGCCGAGCAGCAGCACGATGACGCTGAGCGAGATGAGGTAGGCGCGCAACTCCGTCACCGCCGCTGCGCTGCCGCCGTGGTCACCGACCGGCCCGAAGCCCTGCGCGGTGCCGAGGGCGGCAATGCCGGCCAGCGCCAGCACGGCGGCCGAAGGCAGGAGCCCGTGCTCGGAGCGCACGGCCAGCCAGGCCACCGGGATGAAGGGCACGAAGACCAGTGGGTCATGCAGCCAGGCGTTTTCCGGCGCCGGCGGACCGACCGAGAAGACCAGGATGGCCGACCCGAAGGCAATGACGAGAGCCAGCACCGCCTCGTGGCGAGCCAGCCCGGCGCCAGCATGGCGCAGCGAGGTGCGCGACAGCATCAGCAGTGGCGGCGCGGCCAGCAGCAGACTGACGACATCGAACAGCCACCAGTCGAACCAGGCGGAGGCGGTTGCGGTGCCCGCCAGGTGGCCGCCGAACCACTGCGCGGCGACCCCGAAGCTGGCGGCCACCGTCATGCCGCCACAAGCCGCGCCGAGAAAGGCCGCCACGTCGCGTCGGCGCCGGAAGCGGCTGCGAAAGCCCAACTGGCGCAGCAGCAGGGCCACGGCCGCGGGCGCGCCGACCTGGCCGCCAACAAAGCACAGGGCGTGAAGACCGGCGGGCATGCGCAGCAGGGCCAGCGCCGCGGAGCCGGCCAGCACGCCGACGGCCATGGACGGGCCCCAGCGCCAAAGGGCGACCAGCGCGATGCCATGGGGCAGCCAGATCAGGGTCTCGGGCGGGCCGGAATGGGGCATGGACAGTCCCTGCCATCCGGTCAGGAAATGGAGCGCCGCCAGCGCCAGGATGCGCTGCATCCAGGCGGCCGGAACGGGGGGATACAGCGGTGCTTTCATCCGTGGGCCCGCAGCAGCGTGGGTGGGGCGGCGTCCAGCATAAACCTGCGCCGCCCCGCCGGGGTCAACCCGGGGCGGCCTCGTGGGCGCGCAGGCGCTCGAGATGGGCCTGCACCTCGGCGGCGGTGTCGGCGTGGTCGCGTGCGATGTCGACGATGTGGCCCCAGCAGGCGTGGAAGGCGTCGACGACGTCGGGGTCGAAGTGGCTGCCGCGCCCCTCTTCGATGATGGCCGTGGCGCGCTCGATCGGGAAGGGCTGCTTGTAGGGCCGGATCGAGACCAGGGCGTCGAAGACGTCGGCCAGCGCCATCAACCGCGCCGGGATCGGGATCTCGTGGCCGCGCCGGCCGTCGGGATAGCCCGAGCCGTCCCAGCGCTCGTGGTGGTGGCGGGCAATCTGCTTGGCGATCTCGAGGAAGGGCAGCGGCTGCGCAATCTCGGTCTCGGCGCGGTCTATGGCCTCCCAGCCCATCACGCTGTGGGTCTTCATCAGCGCCCATTCGCTGGCCGTCAGCGGCCCGCGCTTGAGCAGGATGCCGTCGGGTATGCCGACCTTGCCGATGTCGTGCAGCGGCGCCGATTTCACCATCAGCTCGATGCGATCGCGGCTCAGATAGGCCTCGAAACGCGGATGCTGGTGCAGCGCATCGCACAGCGCGCGCACATAGCCCTGGGTGCGTCGCAGGTGCTTGCCGGTCTCGGGGTCGCGCGTCTCCGAAAGGTGGGCCAGCGCCAGGATGCTGGCGTCCTGGGTGAGCGAGTTTTCGGCGATGCGGCGCCGCACCTCGTCCTCGAGCCAGGCGGCGCGGTTCTGCAGTGCCACGCGTGCGGCCTTCAACTCGAGCTGCAGCTGCACGCGCGCCAGCGTGGTGTTGGGCCGCACCGGCTTGGCCAGGAAATCGGCCGCGCCCAGGGCCAGGCCGCGCTCCTCGGCCTCGCCGTCGTTGAGCCCGCTGACGATGATCACCGGGATGGCGGCCGTGGCCGGGGTGGCCTTGAGGCGCTGCAGCACCTCGAAGCCGCTCATGCCGCTGAGCATGAGGTCGAGGATGATGAGATCGGGCAGCGGGCCCTGGTCGCAGAGCTGCAGCGCGCGCTCGCCGCTGATGGCGGCGCGCACATGGTGCTGCGGCAGCAGCAGGCCCACGAGCAACTGCAGATTGGCCGGGTTGTCGTCAACGATGAGCAGTGAGGCCACGTCCGGCATCCCCGACATCAGGCGGCCAGCGCCTTGGCCTCGCGCCGCATGGCCACGGCGTCGTCCTGCGACACCGTGGTGTCGCCGGCCTGCAGGCGGAACAGCCGCATCGACGACTGCACCTCGTCGACCTGGCCCTGCAGCGATTGTGCTGCGCTGGCCAGTTCTTCCACCATGGCCGCGTTCTGCTGCGTGAGGCCGTCCATCTGGGTCACGGCGGCGTTGACCTGCGCGATGGCCGTTTGTTGCTCGCGCGCCGCCGAGGCGATGTGCTGCAGCACCGAGCCCACCTTGCCCACCGCTGTCAGCGCCTCGTCCATGCGCTCGCGCGCCTCGGTGCTGCGCGTGTTGCCGAGTTCGACGCGGGCTGCCGACTGGTGGATGAGATCGCGGATCTCGCGCACCGCGGCGGCAGTGCGCTGCGACAGCGCCCGCACTTCCGAGGCCACCACCGCGAAGCCGCGCCCGGCGTCGCCGGCGCGCGCCGCCTCCACGGCGGCATTGAGAGCCAGGATATTGGTCTGGAAGGCCACGCCCTCGATGACGTGGACGATGTCGCCCATGCGGCGCGAAGACTCGGAGATCTCGCCCATGGTCAAGGCCACCGCCTGCACCGCCTCGTGGCTGCGCCGCGCCACGCTGGCCGACTGCTCGGCCATCTGCGCGCCCTGCTGGGCCGCGTCGGCGCTCTGGCGCACGGTGGCGGTGATCTCTTCCATCGAGGCCGCCGTCTGCTCCAGATTGCTGGCCTGGCTCTCGGTGCGCGACGAGAGATCGTGGTTGCCCGATGCGATCTCGTGCGCCGCCTCGTTGACCTGCTCGATCTCGCGCCGGGTATCCAGTACCACGGTGCGCAGGTTCACCGAAAGCTGCTGCAAGGCCTTCTGCATCTGGCCTGCGATGCCGGGCGAGCCGGTGGGCACCGGCACCACCAGATCGCCCGCCGCCAGGCGGTTGGCGGCCACCACCGTGCCCACCAGCGGCGCCAGCGTCAGCTGCCAGCCCAGGCGGGCCGCCGCCATCGCGATCAGGGCACCCGTGGCCCAGGCGGCCGGCGCCGGCAGCAGTGCTGCCGCGCCCAGCACCGCCGCTGCGGCCGCCACTTGCAGCAGCAGCACGCGGCCGGCCGGCCCCGGGTTGAGGCGGCGCAGCGCCTGGCCGACCCAGTCGCAGCGCACCAGCTCGCCGTGGCGCAGCGCATAGAACCTGCGCCCGTTGGCCTCGTCGTCCCGCATGCGGGCGTACAGGCCTTCGGCGGCCACCACCGCCTCGCGCTCGGGCACGGTGCGCACCGAAAGGAAGCCGGTGATGCGGTCGCCGTCCATCATGGGCGTGGCATTGGCCTGCACCCAGTAGTGATCGCCGTTCTTGCGCCGGTTCTTCACCAGCCCGGTCCAGGGCAGGCCCGCCTGCACCGTGTCCCAGAGGTCGCGGAAGGCCTCGGCCGGCATGTCGGGGTGGCGCACGATGTTGTGCGGCTGCCCCATCAGTTCGTGCCTGGCAAAGCCGCTGACCTGGATGAAGGAGCCGTTGCAATAGGTGATGCGGCCCTTGAGGTCGGTCACCGAAACCAGGGTTTCGCCGGCCGGGAAGCGGTACTCGCTGCCGGTGACGGGTTCGTTGAGACGCATTTTCGAGAATCTCCCTTGCGCGAACCCAGGCCGGCGGCCGTGCGGGCAGCACGTCCCCTCTTATCGCCCTTGCCGCGGCCCGGCCTTGCCGGGAAAGCTGGATCGGGCCTGCGGGGTTCTCGTGCGCTTCCGTGCGGAAAGTCCCCGATGCGGCCAATAATCACCGTGTATGGCCCGCCACCCGCAGCGGCCACGCAAAGAAGTACGGGGGATCCCTTGGCTCGTCTCTACCTGGTCGATGACCACCTCATCGTCCGCGAGGCGTTTGCATCGTTGCTCGAGGCCCACGGCCACCGGGTCGTCGGCCAGGCCGAAGAACCGACGCGTGCGCTGGCTGAAATCCAGCAATTGCAGCCCGAGCTGCTGATCGTCGACCTCTTCCTCGAAAACCATTCCGGCTTCGAGTTGCTGTCCGAGCTGCGCCGGCGCGCCATCCCCGTGCGCACCATCGTCGCCACCATGTCGACGCAGGCGCGCGATGTCGCCGAGGCGGTGCGCCTGGGCGTCGATGGCTATGTGCTCAAGGGTTCGAGCGGCGCCGAGTTGCTGGCCGCCATCGCCGCCGTGGCCCAGGGCCGGCGCCATTTCCAGGGCCGGGTGGCCGAGCTGGCCATTGCCGGGCTCACCACCGACAGCGACGACAAGCTGCTGGCGGCGCTGTCGGCGCGCGAGCGCCAGGTCATCGTGCGCGTGGTCAACGGCCAGACCAGCGCCGAGATCGCCGAGGCCCTGCACCTGTCGCCCAAGACGGTGGAGTCCTACCGCAGCCGCCTGATGGCCAAGGTGAAGGTACACGACCTGCCCGGGCTGGTGCGCTTCGCGCTGCGCGCCGGGCTGATCCCGGGCCACGAGCTCTAGCCGTCCGCTCCGCGCAGGGGCCGCCGTGCCGTCGGCCCGGCTTCCCGCTCGACCACCCGGATTGCAAGGACATGGCGGGCGACGCATCATCGCCCGCGTCACCCAATCCACCGGAGCCCGCCGCATGCCCGACCTCCATGTCAATGGCGCCCTGCGCAGCCACGATGCCGAGCCCGACACGCCCCTGCTGTGGGTGCTGCGCGAGCAGCTCGGCCTCACCGGCACCAAGTACGGCTGCGGCATCGCCCAGTGCGGCGCCTGCACCGTGCACATCGACGGCGCGCCGGTTCGCAGCTGTGCCGTGCCGGTGTCGGCGCTGCGGCCGGGGCAGAAGATCACCACCATCGAGGGCCTGTCGCCCGACGGCGGCCACGCGCTGCAGAAGGCCTGGGTGCAGCTCGACGTGCCGCAGTGCGGCTATTGCCAGAGCGGCATGCTGATGGCAGCCGCCGCGCTGCTGAAGGACAAGCCGCGCCCCACCGATGCCGAGATCGACGCTGCCATCACCAACATCTGCCGCTGCGGCACCTACAACCGGGTGCGCGAGGGCATCAAGCTGGCCGCCGGCATCACCACGCGCACCGCCGCCGTCGAGGTCATCCACCTGCAGCGGGGGCAGGCATGAGTGCTGTCGTTTCGCGCCGCGGCTTCCTGGGCAGCGCGGCAGCAACCGGCGCCTTCGTCTTCGGCTTCCCCACCGAGGCCGCAGCCCAGCAGGGCAGCACGCCCGAGATCAACGCCTGGGTCGTGGTACACCCGGACGAGCGCGTCGTGATCCGCATCGCGCGCTCCGAGATGGGCCAGGGCACGCTCACCGGCCTGGCCCAGCTGGTGGCCGAAGAGTTGGGCTGCGACTGGACCCGCGTCACCACCGAATACCCGACGCCGGGCCAGAACCTGGCACGCAAGCGCGTGTGGGGCAATTTCTCCACCGGCGGCAGCCGCGGCATCCGCGAATCGCACGAATACGTGCGCAAGGGCGGCGCCACCGCCCGCGCCATGCTCATCCAGGCCGCGGCCAATGGCTGGGGTGTGCCGGCGGCCGAATGCAAGGCCGAGCGCGGCCTCATCAGCCACGCCGGCAGCGGCCGTCGCACCAGCTATGGCGCCGTGGCACTGGCGGCGGCCCAGCTCACGCCGCCGGCCGAGGTGACGCTCAAGGATCCGAAAGACTGGACCCTGGCCGGCAAGCGCCTGGCGCGCCTGGACACGGCCGACAAGACCAACGGCCGCCAGGTCTATGGCGCCGACCTGCAACTGCCCGGCATGCTCAATGCCGCCATCAAGGACTGTCCGGTCTTCGGTGGCAAGCTCAAGCGCTTCGATGCCAGCGCGGTGACCAAGCGGCGCGGCGTGAAGGCGGTGCTGGCGGTGGGCGACAGCGCCGTGGCCGTGGTGGCCGACACCTGGTGGCATGCCAAGACCGCGCTCGACGCCCTGCCCATCGAATGGGACGAGGGCCCCAATGCCAAGGTGCAGCAGGCCGACATCGACGCCATGCTCAAGACCGGCCTCACGGCCGAGCAGGCCGCGGTGGGCAACAGCCAGGGCGCGGTGGCGCCAGCGCTGGCGGCGGCGGCGCGCCGCATCGAGGCCACCTACAGCTATCCGTTCCAGAACCACGCCACGATGGAGCCCATGAACGCGACGGCGCGCTGGACGCCCGAGCGCTGCGAGGTCTGGACGCCCACGCAGAACGGCGAGGCCGCGCTGGCCGCCACGGCCGAGGCCGCCGGCCTGGCGCCAGCCGCCTGCGAGGTCTACAAGGTCCATCTTGGCGGCGGCTTCGGGCGCCGCGGCGCGGTACACGACTGGGTGCGCCAGGCGGTGCAGATCGCGCGCCAGCTGCCGGGCACGCCGGTCAAGCTGCTGTGGTCGCGCGAGGAAGACATGGTCCACGGCCGCTACCACCCGATCACTCAGTGCAAGCTGAGCGCCGGCCTCGACGACAAGGGCCGGCTGACGGCGCTGCACATGCGCATCTCGGGCCAGTCCATCCTGGCCGCGGTGTTTCCGCAGAACGTCAAGGACGGCAAGGACCCGGTGGTCTTCCAGGGCCTCAACAACGGCGGCGGCGAGGCCATGTTCGGCTACAGCGTGCCCAACCTGCTGATCGACCACGCCATGCGCAACCCGCATGTGCCGCCGGGCTTCTGGCGCGGCGTCAACCTCAACCAGAACGCCATCTATGTCGAGAGCTTCATCGACGAGATCGCCCACGCCACCGGCCGCGACCCGCTGGTGTTGCGCCGCGAGCTGCTGAAGGACAGCCCCAAGCACCTGGCCGTGCTCGAGGCGGTGGCGGCGCGCGCCGGCTGGGGCAAGCCGGCGCCCGATATAGCCGGCCAGAAGGTCTTCCGGGGCCTCGCCCAGACCCACGGCTTCGGCAGCTATGTGGCGGCCTGCGCCGAGGTCTCGGTGAGTGCCGATGGCGTGCTCAAGGTGCATCGCATCGTGGCCGCCACCGACAGCGGCCACGCCGTCAACCCGCAGCAGATCGAGGCCCAGGTCGAGGGTTCCTTCGTCTATGGCCTGTCGGCGGCGCTCTACGGCGCCTGCACGGTGAAGGACGGCCGCATCGTGCAGACCAATTTCGACAGCTACCCGGCGCTGCGCCTGGCCGAGATGCCCAAGGTCGAATCCATCGTCATGCCCTCGGGCGGCTTCTGGGGCGGCGTTGGCGAGCCCACCATCGCGGTGGCGGCGCCGGCCGTGCTGAACGCCATCTTCGCCGCCACGGGCAAGCGCATCCGCGACCTGCCGCTGTCGCGCCACAGCCTCAAGCGCGCCTGATGCCGGTGCTGGGGGTGGTTGCCGTGGCCGCCGTTGTCGGGGCTGCGGCGTCCAGCCCCGCTGCGGCGGGCGACCCGGCGCGCGGCGCCGCCATCGTCGCCAGCCGCGCGATCGGCCTGTGCGTGCTGTGCCACCCGGTGCCGGGCGTGGCGGCCGTGCAGGCCGGCAACCTGGCGCCCGATCTGGCTGGCGTCGGCGCGCGCTTCTCTGCCGCCCAGTTGCGCGAGCGCCTGATCGATCCGGCGCGATTCAACCCGCAGACCGTGATGCCCTCGGCCACGCGCACCGAAGGCCTGGCGCGCGTGGCCGGCGTGCGGCGCGGCCGGCCGCTGCTCGATGCCCAGCAGCTCGAGGACGTGATCGCCTACCTGGAGACGCTGCGTTGAACATACGCCGGCAGTGCCTGTCGCTGGCCCTGCTGGCTGTGGCGCCCGCGGCGCGCGCTGCCGCGCCGGCCCTGGACGCCGCGGTGCGCGCCTGGGCCGGCGGAGAGGCGCCGCGCGACGGCCGCGTGGTGCTGGAGATTGCGCCCCTGGTCGAGAACGGCAACGCCGTGCCGGTGACGGTGCGCGTGGCCAGCCCCATGACGGCGGCCGACCATGTGACCCAGATCGCCCTCTTCAATGAGCGCAATCCGCAGCGTGACGTGGCCGTCTTCCACCTCGGCCCGGCCAGCGGCCGCGCCGAGGTGGCCACGCGCATGCGGCTGGCCACCAGCCAGCGCCTGGCCGCGCTGGCCCGCATGGCCGATGGCAGCGTCTGGCGCCACGAGGTTGATGTCATCGTGACCCTGGCCGCCTGCATCGAGTAGCCGCATGGCGACGGTGCGCACCCTCATCCACCTGCCCAGCCCGGCCTTGCGCGGCGCGGTGATAGCGATCCGAGCCTCGATGGCCCATCCCATGGAAACCGGCCACCGGCCTGACGCCGAGGGCCGGCTGCTGCCGCGCGACATCGTCACCCGCTTCGAGTGCCGGCTTGACGGCACCCTGGTCTTTGCCGCCGATCTCTACCCTGCCATCGCCGCCAACCCCTATCTCGCCTTCACCTTGCGCGCCGAGCGCGACGGCGAGCTGCAGTTCAGCTGGCAGGGCGACCACGGCCTCGTCCACCGCGAGACGCGGCGGCTGGTGCTGGGCTGAGCGTCGATGCGGGTCTTGCTCGCGGCCTGCGCCCTGCTCGCCTGCGGGCTGGCCCAGGCCCAGCCCGCGCGCCGCCCCGGCGTCGACTTCATGAGCCCGGCACTGCAGGCCCTGCAGCGCGACGACACCCAGAACCCAGGCCAGCTCTGGGTGGCAGAAGGCCGCTCGCGCTGGACAGAGGCCGGTGCCAACGGCCGCCGCTGTGCCGATTGCCATGCTGCGCCGGAGGCGATGGATGGCGTGGCCGCCCGCTACCCGGCCTGGGACGAGCGGCTGGCGCGCCCGCTGACGCTGGCCGGCCGCATAGCCCAGTGCCGCCAGCGCCACCAGGGCGAGGCGGCCGAGGGCGCTGACGGGCCGGCGGTGCTGGCGCTCTCGGCCTGGCTGGCCCACCGCTCGCGCGGCCGGCCGCTGGCGCCGCCGGACGACGCCCGCCTCATGCCCTGGTCGGCGCGCGGCGAGGCGCTCTGGCGCCAGCGCTTCGGCCAGTTGAACCTGGCCTGCGCCCACTGCCACGACGAGCGCGCCGGCCTGCGCCTGGGCGGCGCGGCCATTCCGCAGGGGCATCCCACGGGTTATCCCATCTACCGCCTCGAATGGCAGGGCCTGGGCTCGCTGCAGCGACGTTTGCGCGGCTGCCTGGCTGGGGTGCGCGCCGAGCCCTTCGCGGCGGGGGCCGACGAGTGGCTGGCGCTCGAGGTCTATCTGGCGCGGCGCGCCGCCGGCATGGTGCTGGAAGGCGTGGCGCTGCGGCCTTGAGCCGACGTCAGATCGGCGCGTCCTCGCCCGCGGCCGGCTTGCGGATGCGCACCGACTTGCGCGCCGGCGCCGCAGCCGGCGCTGCAGCTTCAGGCGCGGGGGCCGCGTCGGCAGCCGCATTGACGAAGGCCTGGGTGGCGTTGGGGACGGCCTCTGCGTTGCCGGTGGCTGCGCCCTCGGCCGGCGCGGCGGCCGGCTCTTCCTTGATGACGCGGGTGTAGGGCGTCAGCAATTGCACCAGCTGGCCGTAGACCTTGGGGTTGCCGGCCACGACCTCGCGCTGGTAGAGGTAGTCGCTCTCGCCGGTGAAGTTGCCGATCAGGCCGCCGGCCTCGGTGATGATGAGTGAGCCCGCGGCCACGTCCCAGGGGTTGAGGCCGGTCTCGAAGAAGCCGTCGTAGTAGCCGGCGGCCACATAGCAGAGATCCAGCGCTGCGGCGCCGGGGCGGCGCAGCCCGGCGCAGCTGTGCATCACTTCCTCGAACATCTTCAGGTAGCGCTTGAAGTTGTCGCCCTTGCGGAACGGGAAGCCCGTGCCGATGAGCGAATCCGACAGCCGCGTGCGGCGCGAGACGCGCAGCCGGCGGTCGTTGCAGAAGGCGCCGCGTCCCTTGCTGGCAAAGAAGAGGTCGTTGCGCGTGGGGTCGTAGACCACGGCCTGTTGCACCTGGCCGCGGTGGGCCAGCGCGATGGACACGGCGTAGACCGGGAAGCCGTGCAGGAAGTTGGTGGTGCCGTCCAGCGGGTCGATGATCCAGGTGTACTCGCTGTGCCGAGCGCCGTGGGTGCGGCCCGATTCCTCGGCCAGGATGCCGTGGCCCGGATAGGCCTCGAGCAGGGTCTGGATGATGATTTCCTCGGCCGCGCGGTCGATCTCGGAGACGAAATCATTGGGCCCCTTGCTGCCGACCTTGACGACCTCGAGGTCGAGCGCCGCACGGTTGATGATCGCCCCCGCCGACCGGGCCGCCTTGATGGCGATGTTGAGCATGGGGTGGAGCGCTTGCGACATGGTGGCCTGCGGGTTGGGGGCTGGGGTGGGGATGAAAAAGAGCGCGGTGGCCGGGGGACAATGGCCACGCGAAAACCCTTGATTTTAGCGGCCATGCCCTCCGAGATGCCCGAATCCCTTGCCGACGCGACGCGCTTCGTGCTGATAGGCACGAGCCACGCCGGCAACGTGGGCGCGGCGGCCCGTGCCATGAAGGTGATGGGCTTTGCCGATCTGGTGCTGGTGCGGCCGCGCTTTGCCGATGTGCTGGTACGCGACGAGACGCTGGCGCTGGCCAGCGGCGCCACCGATGTGCTGGCCGCGGCGCGCGTCGTGCCCACGCTGGCCGAGGCGCTGGAGGGCATCAGCCACGCCTGCGCCACCGCGATGACGCCGCGCGACTTCGGCCCGCCCACCCGGGCGCCGCGCGAGCACCTGGCCACGTTGGCGGCGGGCGCGCACCGCGTGGCCTTCGTCTTCGGCGCCGAGCGCACCGGCATGGACAACGACGATGTCTACCGCTGCCACACCTGCCTGAGCATCCCCACCCACCCCGACTACGGTTCGCTCAACCTGGCGCAGGCGGTGCAGTTGATCGCCTACGACTGGCGCCAGGCCCTGGGCGGCTATGCGGTGATGCCGCGCACCACCGATGCCGCGCTCGCCGACGGCGCCGCCATCGCCGGCCTGCTGGCGCACTGGCAGGCCACGCTCGAGGCCGTCGGCTTTCTCGACCCGGCGGCGCCCAAGAAGCTGATGCCGCGCCTGAACCAGCTGCTCAACCGCGCCGCGATCACGCAGGACGAGGTGCACATCCTGCGCGGCATCGCACGCGCCGTGGCGTCACGGCGCCAGCAGGATTGAAGGCCGGCCACTACACTGAGCCGATGTTGACCCGCCTGCGCGAAGACATTGCCTGCATCCGCGAACGCGACCCCGCGGCGCGCTCCGGCTTCGAGGTGCTGACCTGCTACCCGGGCCTGCACGCCCTCCTCCTGCACCGCTGGGCGCACCGCTTCTGGGGCCTGGGCTGGCGCTGGCTGGGCCGCTTCACCTCGCACCTGGCGCGCTTTCTCACCGGCATCGAGATCCACCCCGGCGCCACCATTGGCCGGCGCGTCTTCATCGACCACGGCATGGGCGTGGTCGTCGGCGAGACGGCCGAGATCGGCGACGACTGCACCATCTACCAAGGCGTCACGCTGGGCGGCACTTCGCTGGCCAAGGGCGCCAAGCGCCACCCGACGCTGGGCCGCGGCGTCATCGTTGGCGCCAATTCGCAGGTGCTGGGCGGCTTCACGGTGGGCGACGGCGCCCGCGTCGGCAGTGGCGCGGTGGTGGTGAAGCCGGTGCCGCCGGGGGCCACGGCGGTGGGCAATCCGGCGCGCATCATCGTGGCCGATGCGGAAGCGGCGCGCGAGGCCGCCGCGGCCCGCATGGGCTTCAGCGCCTATGGCGTGAGCCAGGGCGACGACCCGGTGTCGCAGGCCATGAAGGGCCTGATCGACAACGCCGCCGGCCACGAGCACCAGATCGCGCTGCTGTGGGCGGCGATAGAAAAGCTCTCGGCCCGCGCCCGTGAACTGCCGGCCGCCGACTGCGTGCCGCAGGACGCCCACACCACCGAAAGCTTTGACGCCGAGCGGCTGAACCGCCTCGTCAAGTAGCTCCGGCAGTGCGCGTGCGTGTCTGCCCCGGTGCGCGCTGCGCCGCCTTGGGCCTGAAGGCCTTGCACACGGCCTCGTCGCTGGCCATGTAAGGCCCGCCCAGCAGAT
This sequence comes from Rubrivivax sp. A210, assembly GCF_904426505.1. Taxonomy (GTDB): domain Bacteria; phylum Pseudomonadota; class Gammaproteobacteria; order Burkholderiales; family Burkholderiaceae_C; genus Rubrivivax. The sequence goes on along the minus strand of NZ_CAJGBN010000056.1, from coordinate 98,386 downwards.
CGATGCAATAGGGCACGGCGGCAAAGATGCCGTGTACCGGCGGGCTGCGCTCGGGCAGGCCCTGCAGCGTCTCGGCGATGGCCTTGGGCTGGCCGGGCAGGTTGATGATGAGTGCTTTGCCGCGGATCACCGCCACCTGGCGCGACAGGATGGCGGTGGGCACGAAGGCCAGGCTCACCTGGCGCATCTGCTCGCCGAAACCGGGCATCAGCTTGTCGGCCACCGCCAGCGTGGCCTCGGGCGTCACGTCGCGCGGTGCCGGGCCGGTGCCGCCGGTGGTGAGCACGAGATCACAGCCGGCCACGTCCACCAGCTCGCGCAGCGCGGCGCTGATTTGCGCCTCTTCATCGGGGATCAGCCGCTCTTCCCACTGCACCGGGTTGCGCAACGCGCGGCCCAGCCAGTCCTTGAGCGCGGGGATGCCCTGGTCGGCATAGACGCCGCTGGAGGCGCGGTCGCTGATCGAGACCACGCCGATGCGCAGCGGGTCGAATTCGTCGTCATTCATGGGTTCAAGCGGGGTCGGATGTACTGGAAGAGTTCGCGGAAGCTCTTGGGCTGGCGCGCCTCGGGCGGCAGCGCGGCGGCATCGCGGCGCGCGGCGCGCACCAGGCTGCGCAGCTGCTGGGTGTCGGTGTCGGGGTGGGCATCGAGCCAGCGTGTCATGGCGTCGTCGTCGGCGATGAGTTCGGCGCGCCAGCGCTCGGCCTCGTGCAGGGCCAGCGCGGCCTGGGCCGAGCCCAGCGTGGCCTGGGCCACCGCCTCGCGCAACGCCTCTTCGTCGGCGCCGCGCATCAGCTTGCCCACGTACTGCATCTGGCGTCGCCGGCCTTCGTGCGACTTGGTGCGGTGCCAGGTGACCAGGGCATCGCGCAGTGCGTCGGACATTTCCAGGCCGGCCAGGCGCTCCTCGGGCAGTGCGGCCAGGGCCTCGCCCAGGTCCTGCAGTTCGTGCGATTTCTGCTTGAGCTGGGTCTTGCTCGGGCGTGCGTCTGCGCCGTCGGCGACGTCGCTGTCGCCGTAGTGGATGTCGATGCCGCGGTGCGGCGCGGCGCGTCGAGCCATGGGCGAGCCTGTGTGGTTGGTGGGGGTCGGGGGTGGGCCGGTATCATAAGTGCGCACTCCCGCTTGCCTTGTCCCGCCCTTGCCGATGCCCCATTCCAGCCGCGCCGAATCGGTATTCAGCTACCGCCGGGACCAGTTCCAGCAGATCGTCGAAGAGGCGCTGGCGCTGGCGCGCAAGTTGGGCGCCAGCGACGCCGGGGCCGAGGTGTCCGAGGGCGTGGGCCTGTCGGTCTCGGTGCGCAAGGGCGAGCTCGAGAACGTCGAGCGCAACCGCGACAAGTCGCTCGGCGTCAGCGTCTACCTGGGCCAGCGCCGCGGCAACGCCAGCACGTCCGACTTTTCTGCTGCGGCCCTGAAGCAGACGGTGCAGGCGGCCTACGACATCGCCCGCTTCACAGCCGTTGACCCGGCCGCCGGCCTGCCCGATGCCAAAGACCTGGCCAGCCCCGAAGACGTTGCGCGCGACCTCGACCTCTTCCATCCCTGGGCCATCGCGCCCACCGAGGCGGCCGAGCTGGCGCGGCGCTGCGAGGCCGCGGCGATGGCGGTCAGCCGCCGCATCACCAATTCTGAAGGTGCTGGCGTTTCGGCCCAGCAGGCGCACTTCTGGGCCGGCAACACGCGCGGCTTTCGCGGCGGCTATGCCAGCTCGCGCCACTATCTTTCGGTGTCGCCCATCGCCGGCAAGGGCCGCGACATGCAGCGCGACGGCTGGTACAGCACGATGCGCGATGCCGCTGACCTGGCCGCGCCCGAAGCCATTGGCCGCTATGCCGCCGAGCGCGCACTGGCGCGGCTGAAGTCGCGCCGCGTTGCCACCGCCACGGTGCCGGTGCTGTTCGAGTCGACGGTGGCCGCGGGCCTGCTGGGCGCCTTCGTGCAGGCCACCTCGGGCGGTGCGCTCTACCGCAAGGCCAGCTTCCTGCTCGACAGCCTGGGCCAGCCGGTGCTGGCCGACCACATCGACATCCATGAAGAGCCCCACCAGCCCAAGGGCAAGGGCAGCGCGCCCTTCGACGACGAGGGTGTACGCACGCGGGCGCGCCAGGTGGTGCAGGGCGGGGTGGTGCAGGGCTATTTCCTGTCCAGCTATTCGGCGCGAAAGCTCGGCCTCACCACCACCGGCCATGCCGGCGGCTCGCAGAACCTGAGCCTCACGAGCCGCCTCACCGCGCCCGGCGACGACCTCGACGCCATGCTGCGCAAGCTGGGCCGCGGCCTCTTCGTCACCGAGCTGATGGGCCAGGGCGTCAACTACGTGACCGGCGACTACTCGCGCGGCGCCGCCGGCTTCTGGGTCGAAGGTGGTCGCATCGTGCATCCGGTCCACGAGGTCACCATCGCCGGCCATCTGCGCGAGATGTTCCGCGACATCGCGGCCGTCGGCGCCGACGCCTACACCCAGGGCAGCAAGACCGTGGGCTCCATCCTGGTCTCGCGCATGAAGCTGGCCGGCGCCTGAGCCGCCGCCCATGCGCATCGCCGTCATCACCGACCTGCACGCCAACCGCGAGGCGGTGGAGGCGGTGATGGACCATGCGCAAGGGCAGGGCATCACCCGCCATGCCTTCGTCGGCGATTTCGTCGGCTACGGCGCCGACCCCGCCTGGGTGGTGGACATGGTGGCCGAGCGTGTTCGCGGCGGCGACCTGGCGGTGCAGGGCAACCACGACATGGCCGTGGTGCGCGGCGCCTCGCCGACCATGCGCCTGGACGCCAAGCGCGTGGTCGAGTGGACGCGCGCCCAGCTCGACGAGGCGCAGCTCGCCTTCCTCGCCAACCTGCCGCTGAGCATCACCCTGGGCGAACTGCTCTTCGTGCACGCCAATGCCTACGATCCGGCGGCCTGGGACTATGTGCAGGGCCGCGGCGAGGCGCAGCGCAGCATGCAGGCCACGCGCCAGCGCATCACCTTCGTCGGCCACATGCACGAGCCCCAGCTGTTTCACCTGTCGCCGGCGGGCAAGACGGGCGATTTCACGCCGGTGGCCGGCGAGCCCATCCCGCTGCTGCCGCCGCGGCAGTGGCTGGTGATTCCCGGTTCGGCGGGCCAGCCGCGCGACGGCAATCCGGCCGCCTGCTACGCCGTCTATGACGACGCCCGGCGCGAAATCACCTACTGGCGCGTGCCCTATGACCACGAGGGCGCGGGCGCCAAGATCCGCGCCGCCGATCTGCCGCAGGCGCTGGCCACGCGGCTGGCCGATGGACGCTGAGGGCGCAACCGACACCCAGACCGCGCCGCTGAAGGCCGGCGACGTGGTCGACGGCTGGCGCATCGAGGAAAAGCTGCACACCGGCGGCATGGCCCATCTGTGGCGGGTGAGTGCCGTGGCAGGCGAGGTCGGGGGCGAGGCAAGGGGCGAAGGCGCGCCGCTGCTGCCACCCGGCACCGAAGGCCTGCCGCTGATCATGAAGGTGCCGCGCATCAAGGGCGGCGAGGACCCGGCCTCCATCGTCGGCTTCGAGGTCGAGCGCATGATCCTGCCGGCGCTGCAGGGGCCGCATGTGCCGCGCTATGTGGCGCGCGGCGATTTCACGCGCACGCCCTACATCGTGATGGAGCGCATCGACGGCGTCTCGCTGCGCCCGCGGCTGGACGAGGCGCCGCTGGCCATCGACGAGGTGATCGAGATCGGTTCGCGCGTGGCCACGGCGCTGCACGAGCTGCACCGCCAGCACCTGGTGCATCTGGACATCAAGCCCAGCAACATCCTGCAGCGTCCCGACGGCACCGTGGTGCTGGTCGACTTCGGCCTCTCGCGCCATGACCGTCTGCCCGACCTGCTGGAAGAAGAGTTCGCCCTGCCCATGGGCACCGGGCCCTATATGTCGCCCGAGCAGGTGCAGTACGTGCGCAACGACCCGCGCTCCGACCTCTTCGCGCTGGGCGTCATCCTCTACCACTTTGCCACCGGCGAGCGCCCCTTCGGCGCCCCCGATTCGGTGCGCGGCCTGCGCCGCCGCCTGTATGTGGACCCGGTGCCGCCGCGCGCCATCCGCCGCGATTGCCCGCCGTGGCTGCAAGAGGTGATCCTCAAGTGCCTGGAGGTCAAGCCCGAGCGCCGCTGGCAGAGCGCGGCCCAGCTCGCGCTGGCGCTGCAGGATCCGCACCAGGTGCCGTTGACGGCGCGTGCAGAGCGGCTGCAGGGCAGCGGAGCACTGCTGCGCTTCAAGCGCTGGTTCTTTGCCATCGGCTCCGAGCCGGCGCAGCGCCCCAGGCTGGGCGTGGCCACGCAGCTGATGAAGAGCCCCATCGTGATGGCCGCGGTCGACGTCGACAACGCCGCGCCGGCACTTCTGGAGCAACTGCGCGAGACGGTGCGCCGCATCATGGTTACCGAGCCTGGCGCCCGCCTGGCCTGCGTGAGCGTGATGAAGACGGCGCGCATCGGCATGGACGAACTCGTCGACGAGCAGGGCCGCAGCGTGCATGTGCGCCAGCTCGTCGGCCTCAAGCACTGGGCGCGGCCCATCAGCCGCGAGCTCGATCTCGACGATGGCCGCCTGACCTTCCATGTGCTCGAGGCCCCTGACGTGGCGGGCGCCATCGTCGAGTTCGCCGAGCGCAACCAGGCCGACCACATCGTGATGGGTGCGCGCGGCAATTCGGCGATGCGGCGCTACCTCGGCAGCGTCAGCTCGCAGGTGGTGGCGCAGGCCGAATGCACGGTCACCGTGGTGAGGGCCTGAGGGGCCTGAATGGCCCTTTGCGAGGCGCACAATCCGAGCGGGAAAACCCACCCGGACCGGGCGGGTCGCGACTCTAGAATTCCGCGCGATTCACCGTTTACCTCCCCCCTTTGCCCCGTTACAGGAGAACCTCATGGAACGTCGATCATTCGTCAGGAGCGCCGGCCTGGCCGGTGTCCTGGCTGCCGCCAGCGCGCCGGCCATCGTGCATGCCCAGGCCAATATCCGCTGGCGCCTGGCCTCGAGCTTTCCGAAGTCGCTCGACACCATCTTCGGTTCCGCCGAGGTCTTCGCCAAGAAGGTCAGCGAGATGTCGGGCGGCAAGTTCCAGATCAGCGTGCACGCCGCGGGCGAGCTGATGCCGGCCTTCGGCGTGGTCGATGGGGTGCAAAACGGCACCATCGAGGCCTCGCACACCGTGCCCTACTACTTCTTCGGCAAGGACCCGACCTTCGCCATCGGCGCCGCCATACCCTTCGGCCTCAACAGCCGCCAGATGAGCGCCTGGATGTTTGAAGGCAACGGCTTGAAGCTGATGCGCGAGTTCTACGCCCAGTACAGCATCATCAGCTTCCCCGGCGGCAACACCGGCGCGCAGATGGGCGGCTGGTTCCGCAAGGACATGAAGACGCTGGCCGACATGAAGGGCCTCAAGTTCCGCATCGGCGGCTTTGCCGGCAAGGTGGTCGAACGCCTGGGCGGCGTGCCGCAGAACATTCCCGGTGGCGAGGTCTATCAGGCGCTCGAGAAGGGCACCATCGACGCCGCAGAGTGGGTCGGCCCCTACGACGACGAGAAGCTGGGCTTCTACAAGGTAGCCCCCTTCTATGCCTATCCGGGCTGGTGGGAAGGCGGCCCCGAGGTCGATTTCTTCCTCAACCGCAAGGCCTACGACGCGTTGAGCCCCGAGTACAAGGCCATCGTCGAGTCCGCCTCGGCCTATGCCCACGTCGACATGCAGGCCAAGTACGACGCGCGCAACCCGGCTGCGCTCAAGCGGCTGGTCGCCAATGGCGCCAAGCTGTTCCGCTTCCCCAAGGACGTGATGGAGGCCGCGTTCAAGGAGTCGATGGCGCTGTACAGCGAACTGTCGGCCAGCAACCCGGCCTGGAAGAAGGTGTACGAGGATTACGCCTCCTTCCGTCGCGACGCCAACCTCTGGTTCCGTTTCACCGAAGCTGGTTTCGACGACTTCATGCAGGCGCAGAAGCTATAAGGCTGCGGCTCCCGCCAGCCTTGCAAGACAAAGGGCCCCCGCGGGGGCCCTTTTCTTTGGGACGCACCGCGCTTGCGGTGCGTGGAGAGCCCGTGTCCGAGTCCCTACTTCCTGGCCTTGTCGGCCTCGTTGGCGCGTTTGATGGCCTCCATTGGGTCTTCCTCTGCCGCCGCCGGCTTGTCGGCCTCGGGCATGGTCGGCTCGGGCTTCTCGCCCTGCTGCGTGTCGGCATCGATCAGCTGTTGCAGCGTTTCCATGTTGCCTTCTGATGCCTTGTGCGTGTCGCGCGTGACGATGCCGGGGAAGGCGATGATCAGGCCCACCATGACGATCTGGATGATCACGAAGGGCACCGCGCCCCAGTAGATCTGCTCGGTCGTGACGCGGGCGATGGGCCGGCCGGTGATGCGGTCCTTGTAGTCCTCGACCGGGGCCACGCTGCGCAGGTAGAACAGCGCAAAGCCGAAGGGCGGGTGCATGAACGAGGTCTGCATGTTCACCGCCAGCAGCACGCCGAACCACACCGGGTCGATGCCCAGCTTGATGGCCACCGGCCCGAGCAGTGGCACGACGATGAAGCTCAGCTCGAAGAAATCGAGGAAGAAGGCCAGCACGAAGATCAGGATGTTGACCACGATCAGGAAGCCGACCGCGCCGCCGGGCAGGCCACCGAGCAGGTGCTCGACCCAGATCGCGCCGTCCACGGCCTGGAACGACAGGCTGAACACGGTGGAGCCGACCAGGATGAAGACCACGAAGCACGACAGCTTCATGGTCGAGTCCATGGCCTGGCGCATCAGCTTCATGTCCAGGCGCTTGCGCGCAATGGCCATGATCAGCGCGCCCATCGCGCCCATGGCGCCGCCCTCGGTGGGCGTGGCGATGCCCAGGAAGATGGTGCCCAGCACCAGGAAGATCAGGCCCAGCGGCGGGATCAGCACGAAGGTCACGCGCTCGGCCATGCGCGACAGCAGGCCGATCTTGAAGACCTTGTTGATCACTGAAAGCGTGAAGGCCAGGCCCACGCCCACGCACATCGAGACCACGATCAGCTCGTCGGTGGGCGTGCTGGCCGGGCGCGACTTGGCGAACAGCACGGCCAGCGCCGTGGAAGCCAGCACCAGCAGGCCCAGCGAACGCAAGCCCGAACTGCCGTCGGGCTCGCGGATGGTGCGCGCCTCGGGCGGCAAGGCGGGCGCCCAGGTGGGCCGGAACATGGTGACCAACGCGATGTAGCCGACATACAGGCCGGTGAGGATGAAGCCTGGGACGAAAGCGCCCTTGTAAAGGTCACCCACGCTCTGGCCCAACTGGTCGGCCATGATGATCAGCACCAGCGAGGGCGGGATGATCTGCGCCAGCGTGCCCGAGGCGGCGATCACGCCGCCGGCCACGCGCCGGTCGTAGCCGTAGCGCAGCATGATGGGCAGCGAGATCAGGCCCATGCTGATCACCGAGGCCGCCACCACGCCGGTGGTGGCGGCCAGCATGGCGCCGACGAAGATCACCGCATAGGCCAGGCCGCCGCGGATGGGGCCGAAGAGCTGGCCGATGGTGTCCAGCAGGTCCTCGGCCATGCCCGAGCGCTCGAGGATCAGGCCCATGAAGGTGAAGAACGGGATCGCCAGCAGCGTGTCGTTCTGCATGATGCCGAAGATGCGCAGCGGCAGCGCCTGCAGCAGCGTGGCCGGCATCAGGCCCAACTCGACCCCGATGAGGCCGAAGAACAGGCCGCAGGCGGCCAGCGAGAAGGCCACCGAGTAGCCCACCAGCAGGAACACCACCAGCGAGGCAAACATGATGGGGGCCATGTAGGCCGACAGGAACTCCATCATTTGCGCGCTCCCTGGGCGGCAGCGGCGAGGGCGGCCGCGGCGGCGGCCTCATCGGCCTCGGCCTTGGCGCGCACGAACTCGGCCAGTTCTTCCTCGGCGGTCTTGGCGACCTTCCTCTTGGTCGGGTCGTCGATCAGGCCCTGCAGGAAGGCAATGCGCTTGATGAACTCGGACACACCCTGCGCCAGCAGCAGGCCCATGCCCAGCGGCACCAGCGCATACACCGGCCAGCGGATCAGGCCCCCGGCGTTGGACGACATCTCGCCTGTGACGTAGGCCTGCACCACCAGCGGCCACACCAGCATGATCACGTTGATGCAGAAGGGAAACAGGAACAGCACGATGCAAACCGCCTCGATGATGATCTGCGTGCGCTTGCTGAAGCGGTGCAGGATCACGTCGATGCGCACATGCTCGTTGCGCAGCAGGGTGTAGCCCGCCGCCAGCAGAAAGACCGCGGCGAACAGGTACCACTGGATCTCGAGGAAGGCGTTCGATCCCACGTTGAAGGCCTTGCGCACCACGGCGTTGACGGCGCTGATCAGCACCGCCGCCAAGATGAGCCATGAGGTCCAGCGGCCCACCCACTCGGTGCAGGCGTCGATGATGTTGGACAGTCGCAGAAATGCACCCACTCGGCTTCCTCCTCTTTGCGCTGCGCCACCCGTGCGCGGCGAACAGCAGACTCTATGGGATGACGGCCCACGGCCGGCCTGCACCTGGGCCGGCAGGCACGCGGGCATGCCCCTATTCTGGCGACCGAATCGGGCTAGATCGAAGACGCTGCGGCGAAAAGGCGGCTCGAACGCGCGCCCGAGCGGCAAAAAGCCAGGATGGGCCGCGGCAACTCCTGCATCAGCCGCGCGAAGGCGGCGATCTCCTCGGGCGACTGCCAGCCGCCGTCCACCGGCAGGTGGCGGTACTCAAGCCCGGCGGCGCGGGCGGCGGCCTCGATGGCGGCGCTGGTGGGCTGGTCGGGGCCGTGTTCGAAGTCGGGGCGGTTGTTGACCACGCTGCGAAAGCCCGCCGCCGCGGCCTCGGCCATGGCCGAGGGCGTGAGTTGCGGGGCGACGCAGACGTCGGGCGAAACCGGGCGGAAGGGCAATGTGCTCATGGCCTTACTTTGCCAGCAGTTGCTTGACCGCGGCCGAGACCAGGGCCATCTCGGCCTGGCCGCTCAGGCGGGCCTTGGCGGCGGCCATCACGCGGCCCATGTCGCCGGGGCCCAGCGCGCGGCCCTGTTCGGCGGCCAACTCGGCGCCCAACGAGGCCACGGCTGCGGCCACCTGTTCGGCCGAAAGACGCTGCGGCAGGTAGGCCTCGAGCACGCTGACCTCGGCCGTTTCCTTTTCGACAAGGTCGGCGCGTCCGCCCTGCTCGAAGGCCGTGATCGAATCGCGCCGCTGCTTGATCAGCTTGTCGACGAGGCCGACCACCGCGGCGTCGTCGAGCACGATGCGCTCATCGACCTCGCGCTGCTTGCAGGCGGCCAGCAGCATGCGAATGGTCGACAGGCGCGCCGCATCCTTGGCGCGCATGGCGTCCTTCATGTCTGCGGTGATGCGATCCTTGAGGCTCATGGACGGGCTCCTGAACGGAACAAGCCCGCTGCGGCGGGCCGCGCGGGCTTGGGTCTGGCCGGCAGGCTGCGCGGGCCGGCAGCCGGCGACAGCGGGATCAGTAAAGCTTCTTGGGCAGCTGCATGCTGCGCACGCGCTTGAAGTGGCGCTTGACCGCGGCCGCCTTCTTGCGCTTGCGCTCGGCGGTGGGCTTCTCGTAGAACTCGCGTGCCCGCAACTCGGTCAAAAGGCCGATCTTCTCGATCGTGCGCTTGAAGCGGCGCAGGGCAACGTCGAACGGCTCGTTTTCTTTGACGCGAATGGTGGTCATGGGTACGGGGATCCAGGTGTTGTACACGCTCCGCGCCTGTTTGCCTGCTCGCCCATTCTTAGGGCTTGGACCAGTTCCCTCCGCGTTGCCACCCGGGCAGGTGCCGGGGTGGAAGCAGGGAGACTGGTGTCGCAGCGGGCGCGCGGAACTCGTGTGTCTCAGCAAAGCCCGAAATTATAGACTGCATTCAACTCGCCGCGCCAGCCGCATCGTGCAGCGGGGCAACGACAGTCTGACGATGGAGGATAGACCTGAGTCGCGCTGGATACAGGCCAGGGTAATATGGCCGTTGCCAAGGGTCAATCTAGGGAATAAGCCGCCGAAGTTGCTTGCTCTGCCGCACCCGCCCCACCAACATAGAGTCAACGCTGCAGAATGGTGCGGCCCCAGTGCGGGGGCGCGCGGCCCGAATGTTCAACCCATGACCCTGCCTGTCGAATCCCCTGCGTTCGGCGCCGCCGTCAAGCGCGACCTCTCGGCCTTGCTCGGCAGCGCCTTCGAAAGCGCGTTGGCGGCGCGCGGCGAACTGCTGTCCGTCAAGGACCAGGCGGGAGGCCGCTACCTGCACGTCAACGAGGCCATGGCCGTTTTCATCGGCTGCCCGGTCGGCGAGATCATCGGCCGCAGCGATGCCGAGCTGTTCGATGCCCCGCTGGCGACAGCCCTGCGCGCGGCCGAGCTGACCGCCCAGGCGCAGAACGAACCGCTGCTGAGCGAGCATCGCCTCGAATGGCGCGGCAACCGGCGCGAGTTCGAGGTGTTGCGCATCGTCGGCGCGGTCGACGGCAATGGCCACCGCTGGCTGTGCTGCATCTGGAGCGACCTGGCCGGGCGCCGCCAGCGCGAGGCCCAGCTGCGTGCTGCCCTTGAGCAGATCGAGCAGCAGCAGCGCGCGAATGACCAACTGCGGCGCGAGATCCGCGACCAGGCGCTGCGCGAGCCGCTGTCGGGCCTGCACCGGCGCAGCCATTTCGAAGACCAGTTGCGCCGCGAGGTCGACCTCTCGACGCGCGAGCATCGTGAGTTCGCCATTGTCTTCATCCAGATCGACCCTGCTGGTGCCAAGGCGCGCTCGCTGGGCAGTGCCGGCGACGACCGCGTGCTCGAGGCCATGGGCCGGCTGCTGCGTGGTGGCACGCGGGCCATGGATGCCTCCTGCCACTACGAGGCGCAGCGCTTCGCGGTGCTGCTCTCGGGCGTGGGCCTGGCCACGGCGCATGCGCGCATGGAAGGCCTGCGCCGCCAGTGCGCGACCCAGGTCGTCGTACACGAGGGCCAGGAGTTCGGCTTCACGGTGGCGCTGGGCGTGGCCAGTTTCCCGCACACGGCCAATACCCAGGACGCGTTGACGGCGGCCTGCGAGGCGGCGCTGGCCGAGGCGCGGCGGCGCGGCGGCAACCAGGTCACGCTGGCCGCGATCCGCTTCGACCAGGGCTGATCAGGTCGCGAAGGCCTGCCGCAGCATGCTGGCGGCAAGCGCCAGCAGCATCAGCGCGAACAAGCGCTTGAGCAGCGTGACGTCGATGCGCTGCGCCGTGCGCGCGCCCACCGGCGCCAGTGTCACACTGGCCACCGACACCACGGCCAGGGCCGGCAGGTAGAGGTAGCCGAAGGCGCCCGGCAGCGCCGGCGCGAGATCGCGCCCGCTGATCAGGTAGCCAGCAGTGCTGGCCAGGGCGATGGGGAAGCCGATGGCGGCTGCCGTGGCCACGGCCTGGCGCGGCGGCACATTGCACCAGGTCATGAAGGGGACGGACATGAAGGCGCCGCCGGCGCCGAGCAGGGCCGACGCAAAGCCGATGCCGACGCCGACGCCGGCCTGGGCCCAGGCGCCGGGCAATTGGCGGCCCGGGCGCGGCGCGGTGTTGCGCATCATCTTGAGCGCCGAATAGCCGATGAAGGCTGCGAACAGCAAGGCCAGGCCCTGGCCCTTGAGCAGCGCAAAGGCGCCGGCGCCGGCGAGCAGGCCGCCCGTCACGATGCCGGGCGCCATGGCGCGTGCGATCTCCCAGCGCACCGCGCCGAGGCGGTGGTGGGCGCGCACGCTGGACAGCGAGGTGAACATGATGGTGGCCATCGAGGTTGCGATGGACATCTTCACCGCCAGGGGTGCAGGCACGCCGCGCTGCGTGAGCAGCAGCGTCATGATCGGGACCATGACCATGCCCCCACCAATGCCCAGCAGCCCGGCCAGGAAGCCGACCGCCGCGCCCAGGGCCAGCAATTCGACGACGAGGGTGGCGCCGAGGTCCAATCAGGCGTCCAGCCGCGCCAGCACGGCCTGCCACTCGGCCTCGGTGACCGGGGTGATGGACAGGCGGTTGCCGCGCTGGAGCACCCGCATCGATGCCAGTTCCTCGGCCTGGCGCATCTCGGCCAGCGGCAGCAGTCGCGTCTTGCGCACCAGCTTCACGTCGAGTTGCAGCCAGCGCGGCGCGGCCGGATCGGACTTGGCGTCGTGGTAAGGGCTGGCGGGGTCGAACTGGGTGGTATCCGGCGCGGGATGGCCGGCCACGCGCGCCAGGCCGGCGATGCCGGGCTCGGGGCAGGACGAGTGGTAGAAGAGCACGCCGTCGCCCGGTTGCATCAGGTCGCGCATGAAGTTGCGCGCCTGGTAGTTGCGCACGCCGGTCCAGGGCAGGGTCTGGCCGGAGGCCGCGGCGAGGTCGGCTATGGAGGCCTCGTCGGGTTCGCTCTTCATGAGCCAGTAGCGCGTCATGGCTTGCGGAAGAACGGGTGGAAGGGGTGTCCGCCGTGAACCGTGAGCCGCATTCCTGAACCCTCAGGGAAGTTCAGGTGGGCGAGGTCAGCCAAGCTTCGGGTTCATCTGACGCGAGACGATCACACCAGCCTGGCAATGTTCCAAGCCCTGGCTCAATGAGCATCGGTTCAAGGAAATATTGAGCCCACGGGACACGACGGACGAGTCCATTCTAGACCTCGAAACCGCGCCTGCGTGCGCGCCGAAAATCACAGCAGGCGGCCGTCTTCGCCCAGGGCCTGGTCGATGCGGCGCACCAGGGCCTCGATGTCGGCCGCAGCGCCGGCTGCCGTGCCCGCGGCTGCGGGCGCAGTCACCGGAATGCCGCGCTCGGACAACTGGTAGGCCAGGTTCAGCGCCGCCAGCACTGCGATGCGCTCGCGCGCCCTCACCTTGCCCGCCTCGCGTATGGTGGTCATCTCGCGGTCGACCGCGGCCACCGCGGTGGCCAGGTGGGCCTCGCCGCCTTCGGGGCAGCCGAGCACATAGACCTGGCCGAGGATGCTGACTTCGACCTGCTTCATGGGGTGGTGGCGCCAGCCTTGCCGCCTTCGGCCGGCAGGCGTTCAATGAGGGCGTCGACGCGGGCGCGCGCCGCCGCCAGGCGCGAGCGCAGGCTGTCGCGCTCGGCGCTCACGGCCTGCAGTTGCTGTTCGAGCAGGGCGCTCGTGCGCTTGAGCTCCTGGTGCCTGAGCAGCAGGCGCTCGACGCGTTCGGCAAGGTCTTCAAGCTGGCCCATCGTTGTCTCCCGCGGGCATTGTAGAAGCGCCGTGGTCGCACCACTGGCGAACGGCGCAGGCCTGGCAGCGCGGTGCGCGTGCCTGGCAGACGTAGCGGCCGTGCAGGATCAACCAGTGGTGGGCGTCGACGGCATAGCGCGGCGGCACGCGCCGCAGCAATTGCGCCTCAACCTCCGCCGGGTTGCGCCCTGGCGCCAGGCCGGTGCGGTTGCCGACGCGGAAGACATGGGTGTCGACCGCCATCGTCGGCTCGCCAAAGGCCACGTTGAGCACTACGTTGGCGGTCTTGCGGCCGACGCCGGGCAGGGCCTCGAGGGCTTCGCGCGAGCGCGGCACGAGGCCGCCGTGTTGCATGACCAGGATCTGGCTGGTGGCGACCAGGTTGCGCGCCTTGGTGCGGAAGAGGCCTATGGTGCGGATCAGCTCGGTGACACGCGCTACGCCCAGATCGACCATCTTCTGCGGCGTGGGTGCCAGCGCGAACAGCGCCGGCGTCGCCTTGTTGACGCCGACATCGGTGGCCTGGGCCGAGAGCAGCACGGCGGCCAGCAGTTCGAAGACGCTGGCGTATTCCAGTTCGCTGCGCGGGCTGGGGTTGGCCGCCGCCAGGGTGGCGAAGAAGGGCTCGATGGCTTCAGTCTTCATCGGGACTTGTCTCAGCACGGCGGGCACGGGCGCGCTGCAGGGCGGCCTCGATCACGGCGCGCTTGGCGGCCAGCGCCGCCGGGTCGGTGAGCCGGCTGGCACCTTCCAGATCGGCCAGCTTGGCCTGGGCCTTGGCGACGAGGCGGGCCTCGTGGTCACGCAGGTCTCGCTCGACGCGCCAGCGGTGGAAGTCGTAGCGTGCGCGCGCCTCGTCGGCCTGCGCCGGGCTCCAGGCCTGCCAGCCGCTGCTTGTGCCGGTAACCGGCACCATCGCGATGCAGTCGACCGGGCACGCCGGCACGCAGAGTTCGCAGCCGGTGCATTGGGCGGCTATGACCGTGTGCATGAGCTTGGAAGCGCCGACGATGCAGTCCACCGGGCAGGCCTTGATGCACAGCGTGCAGCCTATGCACCAGGCTTCGTCGATGACGGCGAGGGCGCGCGGGCCTTCATGGCCGTGGCTGGGGTCCAGCGGCAGCCGCGGACGGCTGGTCAGGACAGCCAGGCGGGCGATGCCCTCGGCCCCGCCCGGCGGGCAGCGGTTGATGGCCGCGCCCTCGTGCGCCATGGCCTCGGCATAGGCGCGGCAATCGGGGTAGCCGCAGCGCGTGCATTGCGTCTGCGGCAGTGCCGCGTCCAGGCGCGCGGCCAGGGCGGCAGGATCGGCGGGTCGGTCGATGTGGGAGGGCGCGGCGTCGGGCGGGGTCACCGCCGGATTATCCGGCGCGCAATTCCTTCACTTCAGCGGCCTTGGCGGCGACGTCGAAGCGCGAGATGAAGTCGCGCACCTGCGGGTAGACCTTCTCGCGCCAGCGCCGGCCCGAGAAGATGCCGTAGTGGCCGGCGCCAAGGGCGTCGTAGTGGAAGCCGCGCTCGGCCGGGATGCCGGTACACAGGTCGTGGGCGGCCTTGGTCTGGCCGGCGCCGGAGATGTCGTCGAGCTCGCCTTCGACGGTGAGCAGGGCGGTCGTGGTGATGTCCTGAGGCCGCACTGGTTCGCCGTTCACCTCCCAGGTGCCGTTGACGAGGGCGAAGTCCTGGAACACGGTCTTGATGGTTTCGAGGTAGTACTCGGCCGGCATGTCGAGCACGGCGTTGTATTCGTCGTAGAACTGGCGGTGCGCCTCGGCGCTGTCGTCATCGCCGCGGATGAGGTCGCGGAAGTAGTCGTAATGGCTGCTCAGGTGGCGGTCGGGGTTCATCGCCACGAAGCCGGTGTGCTGCAGGAAGCCGGGGTAGACACGGCGGCCGGAGGCCGGAAAGTTGGGCGGTACGGCGAAGATCACATTGGCCTCGAACCAGCCATGGCTCTTGTTCATGGCCAGGTTGTTGACCGCCGTGGGGCTCTTGCGCGCGTCGATGGGGCCGCCCATCATGGTCATCGTGCGCGGCGTGGGCTCACCGCCGCTGGCCAGCAGCGACACCGCCGCCAGCACCGGAACCGTGGGCTGGCAAACCGAGATCACATGCACCTCGGGGCCGATGTGGCGGATGAACTCCTGCACATAGCCGACGTAGTCGTCGAGGTGGAAGGGCCCCGCGGACAGCGGCACCATGCGCGCGTCGGTCCAGTCGGTGATGAAGACCTTGTGGTCGCACAGCAGGCTCTTGACGGTGTCGCGCAGCAGCGTGCTGTGGTGGCCCGACAGCGGCGCCACCACCAGCACCGTGGGCTGGGCCTTCATGGTCTCGAGCGCGCCCGAGTCGTCGGTGAAGCGCTTGAAGCGCAGCAGGCGGCAGAAGGGCTTCTTCAGCGCCACCTGCTCCTGCACCGCGACCTCGACCCCACCCACCGTGGAGGCGGTGATGGCGAAGGGCGGCTTCTCGTATTCCTTGGCCAGGCGGTGCAGCAGGTCGAAGCTGGCCGACATGCGTTGCGCCATCGGGAAGTGCGCAAAGGGCGACAGCGGGTGGTCGAACAGCTTGGCGGACGCGCTGGCGAACTCGGAGAACGGCGCCATGAGCGCGCGTTGCGTTTCGTAGATCTGATACAGCATCGACTGTCTCCAGGCTGGATGGTGGCGGGCGCCCTCCGCATCATGCGCGACCCAGGCTGCGCCCGCGCTGACGCCGGCAACAACTTTGCTGCACTGCAGCAAAACGGCAACGGATTATGGCATCTTGCCCCTGGCCGAGCAGGTTTGCAGGGGCAATTCCACCGTCCGAAGCACGTTCCGGGCCCGAATCGGCCTTATTGCATGACGCGGGCGATGGCGGCGACGACGGCGTCGATGTTGCGGTTGTTGATGGCGGCCACGCAAATGCGGCCGGAGTCGAGGCCGTAGACGCCGAACTCGCCACGCAGGCGCTGCATCTGTGGCGCGCTCAGGCCAGAGTAGCTGAACATGCCTTTTTGGCGCGTGATGTAGTCGAGCTCGCCCTGCACGCCGGCGGCGCGCAGCTTGCCAACCAGGGCCTCGCGCATGGCGCGGATGCGCTGGCGCATGCCGGCCAGCTCTTCTTCCCACATCGCGCGCAGCGCCGGCGTGGTGAGCACGGTGGCTACGAGCTGGGCGCCGAAGGTGGGCGGATTGGAGTAGTTGGCGCGAATCACCAGCTTGAGCTGCGAGACCACGCGCTTGCACTCGTCGGCGTTGGCGCAGACCACGCTGAGAGCGCCGACGCGCTCGCCGTAGATCGAGAAGCTCTTCGAGAAGGAGCTGGCGACGAAGAAGCTGGCGCCGGTGGCGAGGAAGGTCTGCACCGCAGCGCCGTCCTCGGCGATGCCTTCGCCGAAGCCCTGGTAGGCCATGTCGAGGAAGGGCACGAGACCGCGCTCGGCGCACAGCGCCGCCACCTGCTGCCACTGGGCGGGCGAGAGGTCGCAGCCGGTGGGGTTGTGGCAGCAGGCGTGCATCACGACGATGCTGCCGGTGGCCGCGCTTCCCAGCGCCGCCACCAGGGCGTCGAAGCGGATGCCGCGCGTGGCGGCGTCGTAGTAGGGGAAGGTCTCGACCGTGAAGCCGGCCTGGGTGAACAGCGCGCGGTGGTTCTCCCAGCTCGGGTCGCTGATCAGCACCGTGGCCTGCGGGTTGAGGCGGCGCAGGAAGTCGGCGCCGACCTTGAGGCCGCCGGTGCCACCCAGGGCCTGGACGGTGGCGACGCGGCCGCTCTTGACGGCTTCGCTCTCGGCGCCGAATACCAGGGCCTGCACCGCCTTCTGGTAGACCACGATGCCGTCAATCGGCAGGTAGCCCTTGGCCTTGGGCGCCTCGAGCAATTGCTTCTCGGCCTCGGCCACGCAGCGCAGCACGGGCAGCTTGCCCTCGTCGTTGAAGTAGACGCCGACGCCGAGGTTGACCTTGGCCGGGTTGGGGTCGGCGTTGAACTGCTCGCTCAGGCCCAGGATGGGGTCGCGGGGCGCCATCTCGACGGCGTTGAACAGGGAAACGGGCAGCGGGGCGGACATGTGGGCTTCTTCCTGGGCTGGCGCGGGCGGCGCGCGACGCCGGGCTTGCCCCGGCGCGCTGCGCTACGCTACGCGGTTGATCGCGGCGCCAGCGTGCGCCGCGTGGGCCCGATTGTAAGTGGCCCCTATCCGGGAAATCCCAGGGAGATTGCATTCATGCCACCGCTTGCCGCCGTGACCGAACCGCCGGCCGAAGCCGCCGGCGAGTTCGTCAGCTTTCCCGGCTCGCCCTTCCAGCTGCTGCAGCTGTTTGCGCCGGCGGGCGACCAGCCGGCGGCCATTGACCTGCTGGCCGAAGGCATCAACGACGGACTCACCTTCCAGACCCTGCTGGGGGTGACCGGCTCGGGCAAGACCTTCACGATGGCCAATGTCATCGCCCGCCTGGGCCGGCCGGCCATCGTCTTCGCGCCCAACAAGACGCTGGCCGCCCAGCTCTACAGCGAGTTCCGCGAGTTCTTTCCGAAGAACGCGGTCGAGTACTTCGTCAGCTACTACGACTACTACCAGCCCGAGGCTTATGTGCCGCAGCGCGACCTTTTCATCGAGAAGGACAGCGCCATCAACGAGCACATCGAGCAGATGCGGCTCTCCGCCACCAAGAGCCTGCTCGAGCGCCGCGACGTCATCATCGTGGCCAGCGTCAGCGCCATCTACGGCATCGGCAACCCGAGCGACTATCACAAGATGGTGATGACGCTGCGCGTGGGCGACAAGCTGAGCCAGCGCGAGGCAATAGCCCAGCTGATCCGCATGCAGTACAAGCGCAACGAGATCGAGTTCGGCCGCGGCTCGTTCCGCGTGCGTGGCGACACCATCGATGTCTTTCCGGCCGAGCACAGCGAGCTGGCACTGCGCATCGAGCTCTTCGACGACGAGGTCGAGGCGATGTCGCTGCTGGACCCGCTGACCGGCCGCGTGCGCCAGAAGATTCCGCGCTTCACGGTCTACCCGAGCAGCCACTACGTGACGCCGCGCGAGCGCGTGGTCGATGCCATCGCCACCATCAAGGACGAACTGCGTGCGCGCCTGGACGAGTTCGTCAAGGCCGGCAAGCTGGTCGAGGCCCAGCGCATCGAGCAGCGCACGCGCTTCGACCTCGAGATGCTGCAGGAGGTGGGCCACTGCAAGGGCATCGAGAACTACACCCGCCACCTCAGTGGCGCGGCGCCGGGCGAGCCGCCGCCCACGTTGGTGGACTACCTGCCGGCCGACGCGCTGATGTTCCTGGACGAGAGCCATGTGCTGATCGGCCAGTTCGGCGGCATGTACAACGGCGACCGGGCGCGCAAGACCACGCTGGTGGAATATGGCTTTCGCCTGCCCAGCGCGCTCGACAACCGGCCGCTCAAGTTCGAGGAGTTCGAGCGCAAGATGCGCCAGGCGGTCTTTGTCTCGGCCACGCCCGGCAACTACGAGAAGGCCAACACCGGCCAGGTGGTCGAGCAGGTGGTGAGGCCCACCGGCCTGGTCGACCCTGAGGTCGAGGTGCGGCCGGCCGCGACCCAGGTCGACGACGTGCTGCAGGAGATTCGCGACACCGTCGAGAAAAGCGAGCGCGTGCTCATCACCACGCTCACCAAGCGCATGGCCGAGCAGCTGACCGACTACCTCTCGGACAACGGCGTCAAGGTGCGCTACCTGCACAGCGATATCGACACCGTGGAGCGGGTCGAGATCCTGCGCGACCTGCGCCTGGGCACCTTCGACGTGCTGGTGGGCATCAACCTGCTGCGCGAGGGGCTGGACCTGCCCGAGGTCAGCCTCGTGGCCATCCTCGACGCCGACAAGGAAGGATTCCTGCGTGCCGAGCGCAGCCTGATCCAGACCATAGGTCGCGCCGCGCGCAACCTGCATGGTCGCGCCATCCTCTACGCCGACAAGATGACCGACTCGATGCGCGCCGCCATCGGCGAGACCGAGCGGCGGCGCACCAAGCAGATCGCCCACAACCTGGCCATGGGCATCACGCCCAAGGGCGTCAACAAGCGCATCCGCGATCTCATCGACGGCGTCGTTTCCGACAAGACGGCCAAGGACGATCTCAAGGCCGCCCGCGCGGCCGCCGAGGTGGAGGCGATGTCGGAGAAGGATCTCGGCAAGCGCATCAAGCTGCTCGAGAAGCAGATGCTCGAGCACGCGCGCAACCTCGAGTTCGAGAAGGCGGCGCGCGTGCGCGACCAGTTGGCGCTGCTGCGCGAGCAGGCCTTCGGCGCCGCCGTGCCCG
Source organism: Rubrivivax sp. A210 (assembly GCF_904426505.1). GTDB lineage: Bacteria > Pseudomonadota > Gammaproteobacteria > Burkholderiales > Burkholderiaceae_C > Rubrivivax. The sequence goes on along the minus strand of NZ_CAJGBN010000056.1, from coordinate 78,905 downwards.
ATGTGCTGCCCTTGCCGGCGACGGGGCGCCCGCAATGAGGCGGCTGGTGAAGCAATGGCTGGGTGTGGGCGCCAGTGGCGCCCCCCGCGAAGGAAATGACGTGGAAGTTCGCATCCTCATGGTCTGCATGGGCAATATCTGCCGCTCACCTACGGCCGAGGCGGTGCTGCGCGGCAAGCTGCAGCGCGCAGGCCTCGACAAGCGCGTGCGGGTCGATTCCGCTGGCATGACCGATTACCACGCTGGCGAGCCGCCCGACCCCCGCAGCACGGCCCATGCGGCCCAGCGCGGCTATGACCTGAAGCCGCTGCGCGCCCGGCCGGTGGAGGCGGCCGACTTCGAGCGCTTCGACTGGCTGCTGGGCATGGACGAGGCCAACCTGGCCTGGCTGCACAAGCGCGCGCCGGCCGGCACCGCCGAACGCTGCCAGCTGCTGCTGCCCTTTGCCGGCCGCGCCGACGGCGTACATGAGGTGCCTGATCCCTACTACGGCGGCCCGGCCGGTTTCGACCATGTGCTCGACCTGGTCGAGGACGCCTGCGAGCGCCTGCTGCCGCGCCTGGCGCGCGGCGAACTCGGCCGCGCGGCGGGCCGCGGTGGCAAAGCCTGATCAAATCGGTCGGCTTCTGCTATACTTGACTGCATTAGTCAGGTTCGCGAAAGCGTCAAAAACGCCGCCCCAGGCCTGTCCGCTTCCTTGCCCGCGGCGCACTGTGCGCCAGGAGATTGCCCATGAGACTCACGACCAAAGGCCGCTTCGCCGTCACGGCCATGATCGATCTGGCGCTGCGCGCCAACGCCGGGCCGGTGGCCCTGGCGGCCATCAGCCAGCGCCAGCAGATTTCGCTGTCCTACCTTGAGCAACTGTTCGGCAAGCTGCGCCGGCATGAACTGGTGGAGAGCACGCGCGGTCCCGGCGGCGGCTATTCGCTGGGCCGGGCTGCGGGCGAGATCACGGTGGCCGACATCATCGTCGCCGTCGACGAGCCCATAGACGCCACCGGCTGCAGCGGCCGCGAGGGCTGCATGGGCGAGGACACCGGCAAGTGCATGACGCACGACCTCTGGGCCAGCCTGAACGCCAAGATGATCGAATACCTCGACTCGATCTCCCTCAAGAAGCTGGTCGAGGAGCAGTTGGCCAAGGGCGTGGCCATCGACGAATCGCCGGTCAAGCGCGCCATCTCCAACGTGCCGGTGGTCAAGCCCATCAAGGTGACGGCGCCGAACTCGGTGTTCGCCCTGGGTGGCGCCTTCTCGAAGTAAGCGAAACAAGCAAAGCCATAGCAGCAAAGAGCCTCCTGCGATCATGACCCCGCATTTCCCCATCTACATGGACTACGGCGCGACGACGCCGTGCGACCCGCGCGTCGTCGACGCGATGATTCCCTGGCTGCGCGAGCACTTCGGCAACCCGGCCAGCCGCAGCCACGCCTGGGGCTGGGAGGCCGAAGAAGCGGTCGAGAAGGCGCGTGAGCAGGTGGCCCGGCTCATCAATGCCGATCCGCGCGAGATCGTCTGGACCAGCGGCGCCACCGAGAGCAACAACCTCGCCATCAAGGGCGCGGCGCACTTCTACGCCAGCCGCGGCAAGCACATCGTCACTGTCAGGACCGAGCACAAGGCCGTGCTCGACACCACGCGCGAACTCGAGCGCCAGGGCTTCGAGGTCACCTACCTCGAGGTGCAGGAGAACGGCCTGCTCGACCTCGACAAGTTCAAGGACGCGCTGCGCAAGGACACCATCCTGGTGTCGGTGATGCTGGTCAACAATGAGATCGGCGTGATCCAGGACATCCCGGCCATCGGCGCGCTGTGCCGCGAGCGCGGCATCGTGTTGCATGTCGACGGCGCCCAGGCCACCGGCAAGGTGGCCATCGACATGAACACGCTGCCGGTCGACCTGCTCAGCCTGGCCAGCCACAAGACCTACGGCCCCAAGGGCATCGGCGCGCTCTACGTGCGGCGCAAGCCGCGCGTGCGGCTTGAGGCGCAGATGCACGGCGGCGGCCACGAGCGTGGCATGCGCAGCGGCACGCTGCCCACCCACCAGTGCGTGGGCATGGGCCTGGCCTTCGAGATCGCACGCCTGGAGATGGGCGCGGAGAGCGAACGCATCCGCGGGTTGCAACAGCGCCTGCTCAGGGGCATTTCCACCATCGAGCAGGTGTTCATCAACGGCGACCTCGAGCGCCGCGTGCCGCACAACCTCAACGCCAGCTTCAACTATGTGGAGGGCGAGTCGCTGATCATGGGCGTCAAGGGCCTGGCTGTGTCCTCGGGCTCGGCCTGCACCAGCGCCAGCCTGGAACCCAGCTACGTGCTGCGCGCGCTGGGCCGCAGCGACGAACTGGCGCATTCCAGCCTGCGCATGACCATCGGCCGCTTCACCACCGAGCAGGAAATCGATTACGCCGTCGCCACGCTGCAGGACAACGTGGCCAAGCTGCGCGAACTCTCGCCGCTGTGGGAGATGTTCAAGGACGGCGTGGATATCAGCGCCATCCAGTGGGCGGCGCACTAGACCTCGACACAGTACTCAGGAGCAGCAACATGGCATACAGCGAAAAGGTCGTCGAACACTACGAAAACCCGCGCAACGTCGGCTCTTTCGACAAGGGTGACGATTCGGTGGGCACCGGCATGGTCGGCGCGCCGGCCTGCGGCGACGTGATGAAGCTGCAGATCAAGGTCAACGCCGAGACCGGCCTCATCGAGGACGCGCGTTTCAAGACCTATGGCTGCGGCTCGGCCATCGCCTCGAGCTCGCTGGTCACCGAATGGGTCAAGGGCAAGACCCTGGACGAGGCGGTGAGCATCAAGAACACCCAGATCGCGCAAGAGCTTGCGCTGCCGCCGGTGAAGATCCACTGCTCCATCCTGGCCGAAGACGCCATCAAGGCGGCGGTGCAGGACTACAAGGCCAAGCACGGCGTCGCCGGCGAGACCGCAGCCGCAGGACATTGAGCCGATGGCCGTCACTCTCACCGAAGCCGCGGCGCGCCATGTCACACGCTATCTGGGCCGGCGCGGCAAGGGCGTGGGCGTGCGCCTGGGCGTCAAGACCACCGGCTGCTCGGGCCTGGCCTACAAGCTCGAATACGCCGACGAGATCGCACCCGAGGACATCATCTTCGAAGGCCACGGCGTCAAGGTGCTGATCGATCCCAAGAGCCTGCCCTACCTGGACGGCACCGAGCTCGACTTCGTGCGCGAAGGCCTGAACGAGGGCTTCCGCTTCCACAATCCGCGCGAGAAAGACCGCTGCGGCTGCGGGGAGTCGTTCCGCGTTTGATGGCCCGCGCCGGCCCCGGCCGGCGGGCATGAGCCAGGCCGAACTGCGCGGCGCCCTCTGCGGCTGCCGCGACAATGCGTATTTCCACGGCCAAAACCTCGAATGAAGCTCAGCGACGACGACTTCACGCTCTTCGCCCTGCCGCAGCGGCAGGCGCTGGACCGCGCCGAGCTCGATGCGCGCCGCCGCGAGCTGCAGGCCCAGGTCCACCCCGACCGCTTTGCCGCCGAGGGCGCCGCCGCCCAGCGCCTGGCCATGCAATGGGCCGTGCGCGTGAACGAGGCCTACCAGCGCCTGAAAGACCCGCTGAGTCGCGCCGCCTACATCTGCGAGCTGCGCGGCGTGGCGGTGGATGCCGAGCGCAACACGGCCATGCCGGCGGCCTTTTTGATGCAGCAGATGGAATGGCGCGAGGCCCTGGACGATGCCGCCGACAGTGCCGCCGTCGAACGCCTTGATGCCACCGTGGCGAGCGACGAGCAGCGCCTGCTGGCCGAGCTGACCGAGATGCTCGACGGCCGCGGCGACACCGCCGCCGCCGCCGCGCAGGTGCGCGCGCTGATGTTCGTGGCGCGCTTCCGCCAGGACATCGAGCGCCGCCTGGACGCGCTGGACACCCTTGATTCTTCGAGATAAATAGATCGCCCGCGATGGCCTTGCTGCAGATTTCCGAACCGGGCTATGCGCCCGACCCCCACCAGCGGCGCGTGGCCGTCGGCATCGACCTCGGCACCACGCATTCGCTGGTGGCGGCGCTGCGCCACGGCGTTGCCGAATGCCTGCCCGACGGCCAGGGCCGCGTGCTCCTGCCCTCGGCCGTGCGCTACCTGGGCGACGGCCGGCGCCAGATCGGTTTCGACGCCCGCACGGCCCAGGCCGACGATCCCGAGAACACCCTGGTCTCGGTAAAGCGCTTCATGGGCCGCACGCTGGCCGACATCGCCGACCGCGGCGGCCTGCCCTACCGCTTCGTCGACCGCCCCGGCATGGTGGCCCTGGCCACGCGCGACGGCGAGAAATCGCCGGTCGAGGTGAGCGCCGAGATCCTGGCCAGCCTGCGCCAGCGCGCCGAAGACACCTTTGCCGACGACTTGTTCGGCGCCGTGATCACGGTGCCGGCCTATTTCGACGACGCCCAGCGCCAGGCCACCAAGGATGCGGCCCAGCTCGCAGGACTGAACGTGCTGCGCCTGATCAGTGAGCCCACGGCGGCCGCGGTGGCCTACGGCCTGGACAACGCCAGCGAAGGCCTCTACGCCGTCTATGACCTGGGCGGTGGCACCTTCGACATCAGCCTGCTGCGCCTGACCCGCGGCGTCTTCGAGGTCGTGGCCACTGGCGGCGACGCCGCGCTGGGCGGCGACGACCTCGACCGCGCCCTGGCCGACTGGGCCCTGGCCGAGGCCGGCGTGCGCGCCGAGAGTGCGCGCGACAAGCGCCTGGCCCTGGTGGTCTCGCGTGCTGCGAAAGAGACGCTGAGCCAGGCCGATGCCGTGCGCTGGCGTGCCGAGCTGGCCGGCGGCGCGGTCGACGTCGAGGTCAGCCGGGCGCGGCTGGAGGCGCTGGCCCGGCCCCTGGTCGACCGCACGCTGGCTGCGGTGCGCAAGGTGCTGCGCGATGCCAAGGTGGCGCGCGACGAGGTGCAGGGTGTGGTGATGGTGGGTGGCAGCACGCGCATGCCGCTGGTGCGCGCGGCGGTGAGCGAGCTCTTCGGCCGTGAGGTGCTGACCAACCTCAACCCCGACGAGGTGGTGGCCGTGGGTGCGGCCATCCAGGCCAATGCCCTGGCCGGCAATGCGCGCGACGGCGAGCTGCTGCTGCTGGACGTGATCGCGCTCTCGCTCGGTCTCGAGACCATGGGCGGCCTGGTCGAGCGCATCATCGAGCGCAACAGCACCATCCCGGTGGCCAAGGCCCAGGACTTCACCACCTTCAAGGACGGCCAGACCGCGATGGCCATCCATGTGCTGCAGGGCGAGCGCGATCTGGTGAGCGAATGCCGCTCGCTGGCGCGCTTCGAACTGCGCGGCATCCCGCCGATGGCCGCCGGCGCGGCGCGCATCCGCGTCACCTTCCAGGTCGACGCCGACGGCCTGCTCAGCGTGGCGGCGCGCGAGCTGGGTTCGGGCGTCGAGGCGGCGGTCACCGTCAAGCCCTCCTACGGCCTCGCCGACGACCAGATCGCGCAGATGCTCAAGGACGGCTTTGCCCATGCCGAGGACGACATGGCCGCACGCGCGCTGCGCGAGGCCCAGGTCGAGGCCGAGCGCATGGTGCTGGCCACGCGCGCCGCGCTCGCCGCCGACGCCGCACTGCTCAGCGGTGAGGAGCAGGCGGCCATCGAGACGCTGATCAACCAGACGCTGGCCGTCGCCGCCGGCAGCGACGCCGGCGCCATCGAGGCCGCCGTCAAGGCCCTGGCCGAGGGCACCGAGGCCTTTGCCGCCAGCCGCATGAACCAGGGCATACGCCAGGCACTCGCCGGCCGCCGAGTCGAGGACGTCTGACCGTGCCGATCATCAAGATCCTGCCCCACCCCGAGTACTGCCCCCAGGGCGACAGCATCGAGGCGCCCGCCGGCACCTCGGTCTGCGAGGCCCTGATCGAGAACGGCATCGCCATCGAGCATGCCTGCGAGATGAGCTGCGCCTGCACCACCTGCCACGTCGTCGTGAAGGAGGGCGGGGCCTCGCTGGGCGAGATGGACGAGAGCGAGGAAGACCTGCTCGACCGCGCCTGGGGCCTGACCCCGACCTCGCGCCTGAGCTGCCAGGCCATCCTGTCCAACCAGGACGTGACCATCGAGATTCCGCGCTACTCGATCAATCACGCGCGAGAGAAGCACTGAGGAAAAAAAAGCCCCTCCGGCCTGCGCCGAAGGGGCTGATACGGGCTCGTGCCCTGCTGAGGAGATAGACAGACACCGGACCGGTGTCATCACTCTTTCAGCAAGCAGCGTGCCTGGACTTTCGGGGCTGCGGTGGGTCCGGCCTGCACCAGCGCGCGGCCCCGCCGCTTCTTCATGGTGCGTTGCCGCGCGCCACCGTGCAGCACCGTGAGACGGCTTACATCGACAGCGAACCCTCGCGGAATTCGGTCTTGTCCAGCCAGACATTGACCAGCACCGGCCGTCCCTGACTGGCCAGCTCGCGCGCCCGCGCCAGCGCCGGCACCACCTCGTGCGCGTGCTTCACCAGCAGGCCCGCCGCACCGAAGCCGGCAGCCACCTCGTGGTACGCCGTGCGCGCCAGCACGGTGGCGACGTCGTCGCCCAGCAGCTTGACCTGCTCGCGCGCAATCTGGGTCCAGCCGGCATCGTTGCCGACCACGGCGATGACGGCGATGCCCTGGCGCACGAAGCTGTCGAACTCGACCAGGCCCCAGCCGCAGGCGCCGTCGCCGAAGAGGATCCACACCTCTTGCCGCGGCCGTGCCAGCTTGGCGCCCAGCGCAAAGCCGGCGCCCACGCCCAGGGTGCCGAAGGCGCCTGGGTCCAGCCAGGCCAGCGGCCCCCGCGGGCGCAGCACATAGCTGGCGGTGGCGACGAAGTCACCACCATCGGCGACGAAGACGGCATCCTCCGCCGCCACGGCATCAAGTTCGCGCAGCAAGGCCAGCGGGTTGACGTGTTCGCCGTCGGCCGCGGCCTGGGCGGCGATCTCGGCCTCGCGCGCCTGGTCGCGCGTGGCCAGGGTGGCGGTCCAGGCGGCCCAGCGCGCCGGCGCTGCGCCCAGGCCCTGGGCCAGGGCCTGGATGAAGCGGCCGGCGTCGGCTATGGCGGCCACGTCGGGGCGGCGGTTCAGGCGCGCGTCGCGGGCGCTGCGGTTGGCGGCGATCAGCGTCGCGCCGCGCCGCACATGCTTGCCGTAGTCGAGGCGGAAGTCGCAGGGCAGGCCGGCCAGCAGCACGCAATCGGCTTCGCGCAGCGCCAGGCGGCGCTGGTGGCGCTGCTGCTGCGGGTGCTCGCGCCCCAGCAGTCCGCGCGCCATGCCCGAGAGGTAGACGGGAATGCCCAGGCGGGCCACGGCCTCGGCCAGGCGCTCGGCTTGGGCGGCCTCGACCACCGCCTGGCTGCCCAGCACCAGCAGCGGCCGCTCGGCCCGTCGCAGCGCCTCCAGCGCGCGGGCCAGCGCGCCAGCGCCAGCGACGGGCACTGCCGGCACTTGCACATCCAGCTTGGCCGGCGCCGCGCTGCCGTCGAAGAGTTTCGCGGCGTGGCGATTGAGATACCAGCGCAGCGCGCGGTCGGCCAGGCTGAGGCCCTTGCCGGCGGCGTCGGCATACCACTGGCGGATCAGTGCCTCGTCGTAGAGCAGGTCGACGGCGCATTCGACGAACACCGGGCCCGGCACGCCCGCCTGGGCCAGCGCAAAGGCCTGCATCAGCGCCGGCGCCAGGTCGCGCACGCGGCCCACCTTGAAGCAGCGCTTGACATGGGGCTCGACCAGGGGCCGCTGGTCGATGTCCTGCAGCGCGCCGCGGCCCTGCAGCGCGGTGGGCGCGGCACCACCGATCAGCACCACCGGGCTTTGCGCCAGCTGCGCGTTCTTGAGTGCGGTGACGGTGTTGGCGATGCCCGGGCCGGCGGTGACGGCGGCCACGCCGGGGCGGCCCGTGAGCCGGGCCGTGGCGTCGGCGGCGAACACCGTCGTGGCCTCGTCGCGGACATCGACGACGCGGATGCCGCGTGCCTTGGCCGCGCTCAATATGGGCGAGATATGGCCGCCGCAGAGCGTGAACAGGCAGGCCACGCCCTGGGCCTGCAGCGCCTCGGCCACGGCGTCGCCGCCGTGGCGGGGCCTGGCCCTGTCGTTCATTCCCAATGCACGCCGCCGCCGGCCGCGTACCAGGCCTCGACGCGCGGCGCGATGGCGGCCTCGATGCGGCTGCGCCTGATCTTCATCGTCGGCGTGAGCAGGCCGTTGTCGATGGACCAGGGCTGGCGTGCCACCACCAGCATGCACAGGTGCTCGTGCTCGGGCAACTGGCCGTTGACCTGCTTCAGCAACTGTTCCAGCTCGGCCTGCACGCGGGCCTTCAAGGCCGCGTCATCGCGGCGCGCACGCAGATCTTCGGCCAGCACCACCAGGCCGTAGGCCGAGGGCTGGCCGACGCCAGAGACCAGCGACAGCTCCACCATCGGATGGGCGTTGAGCAGGTTCTCGATGGGGGCCGGCGCCACGTACTTGCCCTTGGCGGTCTTGAACAATTCCTTGGCGCGGCCGGTCAGGCGCAGCATGCCGTCGGCGCGGCGCTCACCCAGGTCGCCGGTGCGGAAGAAGCCGTCGGTGGTGAATGAGGCCGCGGTCAGCTCGGGGTCCTTGTAGTAGCCGCTGAACCGGCCCGGCGACTTGATCAGGATCTCGCCCTCGTCGCTGAGCTTGACCTCCACGCCGGGCAGCGGCACGCCCACCCAGCCGGGCTCGCTGAAGCCGTCCTTGGAGCTGTGCGAATAGGAGTTGTCCTCGGTCATGCCATAGCCCTCGAAGAGCTTGAGCCCGAGCCGGCGGTACCAGGCGATGAGGGCCGGCGGAATGGGCGCCGAGCCGCTGCCGGCCTGCACCACGGCGTCCAGCCCCAGGCCGGCCAGCACCTTGCGCGCGACGATGCGGCCGAGGATGGGGATGCCGAGCAGGCGGTCGAGCTTGGCCGGCGGCATCTTGGCGTAGACGCCCTGCTGGAACTTGAGCCACAGCCGCGGCACCGAGATGAAGAGGGTGGGGCGGGCACGCTGCAGGTCTTGCACGAAGGTGTCCAGCGCCTCGGCGAAGAAGAGATGTACGCCGCCCTCCACGAGCGAGGCGCCCTCGACCCAGGAGCGCTCGAAGCTGTGCGCCAGCGGCAGGTAAGAGAGCATGCGGCTGGGCCCGGTGCCGATGCGCTCGTGGCGGTCGGCGACGATGCCGACGGCGGCGCGCGTGAAGGCGCCGAAGTTCACCATCACGCCCTTGGGCAGGCCGGTCGAGCCCGAGGTGTAGATCAGCATCGCCAGTTCGTCGGCGCCGCGCGTCGGCCTGCCTGCCAGTGGCGGCGTGCGCGCGATGATCGCGTCCCAGGCTTCGAAGGCCGTGGCCGGCGCCAGCGGCAGCGCGATGCAGGGCAGGCCCGCGGGCACGCCGGGCTGCTGCTGTGGCCAGCCGTCGAGCTTGCCCACGAAGAGCAGGCTGGACTCGCTGTGCTCGAGCACATGGCGCACGGTCTCGGCGGTCTCGGTGGGGAAGATGGCCACCGTGGTGCAGCCGGCCAGCCAGATCGCCAGCTCGGCGATGATGAAGTGGGCGCAGTTCTTGGACAGGATGGCCACCCGCGCGCCGCGCGGCAGGCCGCGGCCCTGCAGGTGCGCCGCCATGCGCCGCGCCTGGTCCATCACCTCGTCCCAGCGGTAGTCGACGACGAGGCCGCCGCCCACCGGCTGGCTCAGGAAGATGCGGTCGCCGTGCGCGGCCGCATGGTCCAGCGCGTGGTCGAGGATCAGCTTGGCTGCGGTCATGGTGTGTGCTTCCGTGGTGGCAGGGCAGGGCGGGCCAGCGTAGCGGGGGCCTGCGGCGCTTGCCTAGTGGGACTATCCAAGGAGACGCCCATCCGAAGGGGCTCATGCAAGGCTGGCCTGTCGCAGGCCCTAGACTCGCCCCTCCATGAAAGTGCTGGGATTCGAGTCGTCTTGCGATGAGACCGGCGTCGCGCTGGTCGAGACGCGCGACGTCGGCCCGCCGCGCCTGCTGGCCGAGGCACTGCACAGCCAGGCGGCGATGCATGCCGACTACGGCGGCGTCGTGCCCGAGCTGGCCTCGCGCGACCACATCCGCCGCGTGCTGCCGCTCACGCGCCAGGTGCTGGCCCAGGCCGGCTGCACGCTGGCCGAGATCGACGTCGTGGCCTACACGCGCGGCCCGGGCTTGGCCGGGGCGCTGCTGGTGGGTGCCGGCACCGCGGTGGCGCTGGCCGCGGCGCTGGGACGGCCGGCGCTGGGCGTGCATCATCTTGAGGGCCATCTGCTCTCGCCCTTCCTGGCCGAGCACGCGCCGCGCTTTCCCTTTGTCGCGCTGCTGGTCTCGGGCGGCCACACGCAGCTGATGGACGTGAAGGGCGTGGGCGACTACCGGCTGCTCGGCGAGACCATCGACGATGCCGCCGGCGAGGCCTTCGACAAGAGTGCCAAGCTGCTGGGCCTGGGCTATCCGGGCGGGCCCGAGCTGGCCCGGCTGGCGGCCAGCGGCAATCCCAAGGCCCACACGCTGCCGAGGCCGCTGCTGCACAGCCACGACCTCGATTTCTCCTTCGCCGGCCTCAAGACCGCGGTGATGACGCTGGCGCGCAAGCTGGGGCCCGAGCTGTCGGAGCAGACCGCGGCCGACATCGCCGCCGCCACCCAGGCCGCCATCGTGGAGGTGCTGGTCACCAAGTCGCTGCGCGCGCTGGCCGCCACCGGCCGCCGCCGCCTCGTCGTCGCCGGCGGCGTGGGCGCCAACCACGCGCTGCGCGGGGCGCTGGACCGCGGCTGCGCACGCATCGGGGCCCAGGTCCACTACCCCCCGCTGGCGCTGTGTACCGACAACGGCGCCATGATCGCGCTGGCCGCCGCGCTGCGCCTGCAGCACGGTCTGGCCGACGTGCGCAGCGATGGCGCCTTCGACGTCAAGCCGCGCTGGCCGCTGCAGGAGCTGAACCCATGAACCCCAAGCGACGCGCCCTGCTGGCGCTGCCTGCCGCGTTGGCAACGGCCCTGAGCGCGCCGGCCCGCGCCCAGACCACGCGTGAGCCGCTGCGCATCGCGATGATCGAGGGCCTGTCGGGCCCCTTCGGCAATGCCGGCGAGGCGGTCTTCCGCAATCTTCTGTGGGCCGTGGAGCGCGTCAACCAGCGCGGCGGCGTGCGCCTGGCCGGCGGGGCGCGGCCCCTGGCGCTGCTGCGCTTCGACAGCAAGGGCAGCGTCGACGAGGCCCTGGCCCTGCTGCGCGGCGCACTCGACCAGGGCATTGCCTACATCGCCCAGGGCAATGGCTCGGCGGTGACGGCAGCACTCGTCGACGCGCTGGACAAGCACAACGCCCGCGAGCCGGGCAGGCGCGCGCTGCTGCTCAACTACTCGGCCGTGGACCCGGCGCTCACCAACGAGCGCTGCAGCTTCTGGCACTTCCGCTTCGATGCCCATGTCGACATGCGCCTGGCCGCGCTGCTGGACGTGCTGCGCGAAGACAAGGCGGTGAAGAAGCTCTACCTCATCGGGCAGGACTACAGCTTTGGCCAGCAGCTGGCGCGCGGCGCCCGCGAGCGCGTGGCCCAGCTGCGGCCCGACATCGCCATCGTCGGCGATGAACTCCACCCGCTGGGCCGCGTGCGCGACTTCACGCCCTATGCGGCCAAGATCCACGCCAGCGGCGCCCAGGCGGTGCTCACCGGCAACTGGGGCAACGATCTGACGCTGCTGGTGCGCGCGCTGCGCGATGTCGGCTCGACGGCGCGGCTCTACACCTTCTACGGCAATGCCCTGGGCGCGCCGGCGGCCCTGGGCGAGGCCGGCGTCGGCCAAGTGCTGGCCGTGGCCGAGTGGCAGCCCAATGCCGGCGGCGCCGCCAGCGAGGCCTTCCGCGCCGACTTCAAGCGCCGCTTTCCGCTGCCCCAGGACGACTACGTCCATGTGCGCATGCAGGCCCTGGTGGAGATGCTGGCGGTGGCCATAGCGCGCGCCGGCAGCGCCGAGGCCGCCGCGGTGGCGCGCGCCCTCGAAGGCGCCAGCCTCGATGCCGGCTGGCTGGGCGGCCTGCACCAGGCCCAGATGCGTGCCGCCGACCACCAACTGCAGCAGCCGCTGCTGGTGAGCGTGATGGACCGCGCAGGCACGCCCGGCGTGGCCCACGATGTCGAGGGCTCGGGCTATGGCTTCCGCGTGCTGCGCCGCCTGGATGCCAACGCCGTGTCCCAGCCCCATACCTGCCGCATGACGCGGCCTGAATAGAACCAAGGAGTCCTGCTTGCGACCCGCCATCGAGAACCTGCCCGCCTCCAAGATCCGCGAAGTCGCCAATGCCGGCCTCGGCCGCAGCGACGTGCTGGCCTTCTGGTTCGGCGAGAGCGACGAGGTCACACCCGAGCCCATCCGGCAAGCGGCTGCCGCATCGCTGCGGCGTGGCGAGACCTTCTATGCCCACAACCTCGGCCTGGCCGAGTTGCGCGCCGACATCGCCGCCTATGCCAGCGCGCTGCACGGCACGGTGGACGCGGCCCGCGTGGCCGTCACTTCATCCGGCGTGACGGCGCTGATGCTGGCGATGCAGATGCTGGTCGGCCCCGGCGACGAGGTCGTCGCCGTGGTGCCGGTGTGGCCCAACCTTTCGGCCCAGCCGGCCATCCTGGGCGCGCGGGTCCGACGCGTCTCGCTGCACCCGCGCCAGGGCCAGTGGCAGCTCGACCTGCAGGAGTTGCTGGATGCGGTGACGCCGGCCACGCGCGTGCTGCTGGTCAATGCGCCCAACAACCCCACCGGCTGGACGCTGACCCGCGCCGAGCAGCAGGCGTTGCTGGACCATTGCCGCCGCACCGGCACCTGGATCGTCGCCGACGAGGTCTACGAGCGGCTTTACTACGCCGGCGGCGGCGTCGCGCCGTCCTTCCTGGACGTGGCCGCGCCCGATGACCGCCTGGTCGTCGTGCACAGCTTCAGCAAGAGCTTTCTGATGACCGGCTGGCGCCTGGGCTGGATGGTGCTGCCGCCCCAGGCGATGGATGCCGTGGGCAAGCTGCTCGAGTTCAACAGCTCCTGCGCGCCGGTCTTCGTGCAGCGCGGCGCCCAGGCGGCGCTGGCGCTGGCCAACGATTTCGTGCCGGCGCTCACGGCGCGCATGCAGGCCCGCCGCGACCGCCTCCTGGCCGGCCTGCAGGCGCTGCCGGGCCTGGCCGTGGCCAGCCCGCCGGGCGGCATGTACGCCTTCTTCCGCGTCGAGGGCGAGAACGATTCGCTGGCCCTGGCCAAGCGCCTGGTCACCGACCACGGCCTCGGCTTGGCGCCCGGCGCCGCCTTCGGCAGCGAGGGCGAGGGCTGGCTGCGCTGGTGCTTCGCCTCGCGCGAGCCCGAGCGGCTCGACCAGGGCCTGCTGCGGCTGCAAACGGCTCTCGGGCTATAATCATCGGTTCCTTGTTGTTCGGCTGGGGCTGATGCCCCGGCAAAGGCAGCGAGGAAAAGCACGGCACCGGTCGGTTTCACTGGTGTTCCGCAAGTCGACGAACGGAAACCTCCAGGCGAGCGCCTCCCATCATGGGGTGCGCCCGGCGCGGCGGTTTCCACCCATGATTCCCAAGGAAATCGCATGACCCTCGCCACCGCCATCAAGGCCGACATCGTCAAGACGCATGCCCGCGGCGCCGCCGACACCGGCAGCCCCGAAGTGCAGGTCGCCCTGCTCACCGCGCGCATCAACGAACTGACGCCGCACTTCAAGCTCCACCTGAAAGACCACCACGGCCGCCGCGGCCTGCTGAAGATGGTCAACCAGCGCAAGCGCCTGCTGTCCTACCTCAAGGGCAAGGACGCCGAGCGCTACACGTCGCTGATCGCCAAGCTCGGCCTGCGCAAGTAAGCCGCAAGCACCGTGATGGGGCCGCCGCGTGGCGGCTCCCGTCAATCAACCCTTTCCCACCCCGGGCCGCATTGGCTGTGTCATTCCAAAGACGCCTGACTGGCTTCACTGGAATGGCATTGCGCTGCCCACCTTCCGAGGAAGACATCGCATGAGCATGTTCAACAAGGTCAGCAAGACGTTCCAGTGGGGCCAGCACACGGTCACGATGGAAACCGGCGAAATCGCGCGCCAGTCCAGCGGCGCCGTCATGGTGTCCATGGACGACACCGTGGTGCTCGCCACCGTGGTCGCCAAGACCGAGGCCAAGGCCGGGCAGGATTTCTTCCCGCTCACGGTCGACTACATCGAGAAGACCTATGCCGCGGGCAAGATCCCGGGCAGCTTCTTCAAGCGCGAAGGCCGCCCCAGCGAGCTCGAAACCCTGACCAGCCGCCTGATCGACCGCCCCATCCGCCCGCTGTTCCCCGATGGCTTCTTCAATGAAGTGCAGGTGGTCGTCCATGTGCTGAGCCTCAACCCCGAGGTGCAGGCCGACATCGCCGCCATGATCGGCACCAGCGCCGCACTGGCCATCAGCGGCATCCCGTTCAACGGCCCCATCGGTGCCGCACGCGTGGGCTATGTCAATGGCGAGTACGTGCTCAACCCGGGTCAGACGCAACTGGCCGGCAGCCAGCTCGAGCTGGTGGTGGCCGGCACTGAGGCCGCCGTGCTGATGGTGGAGTCCGAAGCCGATCAGCTGAGCGAAGAGATCATGCTCGGCGCCGTCGTCTTCGGCCATGACCAGGGCAAGGTGGCCATCAACGCCATCAACGAACTGGTGCGCGAGGCCGGCAAGGCCGAGTGGACCTGGACCGCCCCGGCCAAGAACGAGCCCTTCATCGCCAAGGTCACCGAGCTGGCCGAAGGCCCGCTGCGCGCCGCCTACCAGATCCGCAGCAAGCAGGCGCGCACCCAGGCCTGCCGCGAAGTGACGGCCAATGTGCTGGCCGGCCTCAAGGCCGCGGGCCTGGAGTTCGACAAGGTCGAGGTCGAGGGCCTGCTGTTCAACATCGAGAGCGCTATCGTGCGCGGCCAGATCCTGGCCGGCGAGCCGCGCATCGACGGCCGTGACACGCGCACGGTGCGCGCCATCGAGATCCGCACCGGCGTGCTGCCCCGCACCCACGGCTCGGCGCTGTTCACGCGCGGCGAAACGCAGGCCCTGGTGGCCGCGACGCTGGGCACCGAACGCGACGCCCAGCGCATCGACGCGCTGGCCGGCGAGTTCGAAGACCGCTTCATGCTGCACTACAACATGCCCCCCTTCGCCACCGGCGAAACGGGCCGCGTGGGCAGCCCCAAGCGGCGCGAGATCGGCCACGGCCGCCTCGCCAAGCGCGCGCTGATCGCCGTGCTGCCGAAGAAGGAAGACTTCCCCTACACGCTGCGCGTGGTGTCCGAGATCACCGAGAGCAACGGCTCGTCGTCGATGGCCTCGGTCTGCGGCGGCTGCCTGAGCCTGCTCGACGCCGGCGTGCCGCTGAAGGCGCACGTCGCCGGCATCGCCATGGGCCTGATCAAGGACGGCAACCGCTTCGCCGTGCTGACCGACATCCTGGGCGATGAAGATCACCTCGGTGACATGGACTTCAAGGTGGCCGGCACCAACGCCGGCATCACCGCGCTGCAGATGGACATCAAGATCCAGGGCATCACCAAGGAAATCATGCAGGTCGCCCTGGCCCAGGCCAAGGAAGCGCGCTTGCACATCCTGTCCAAGATGGTCGAATCGGTGGGCGGTGCCAAGACCGAGGTGAGCGTGTTCGCGCCGCGCCTCTATACGCTCAAGATCAACCCCGAGAAGATCCGCGACGTCATCGGCAAGGGCGGCGCCACCATCCGCGCGCTCACCGAAGAGACCGGCTGCACCATCGACATTGGCGAAGACGGCACCATCACCATCGCCAGCACCGATGCCGACAAGGCCGAGTTCGCCAAGAAGCGCATCACCGAGATCACGGCCGAGGCCGAGATCGGTAAGGTCTACGAAGGCGCCATCACCAAGATCCTGGACTTCGGCGCCCTGGTCAACATCCTGCCCGGCAAGGACGGCCTGCTGCACATCAGCCAGATCGCCCACCACCGCGTCGAGAACGTGACCGACCTGCTGGCCGAGGGCCAGGTGGTCAAGGTCAAGGTGCTCGAGACCGACGAGAAGGGCCGCATCAAGCTGAGCATGAAGGCCCTGATCGAGCGGCCCGAGGGCATGCCGGAAGAGCGCTTCGAGCCGCGTGGCGACCGGGGCGACCGCCCCCCGCGCCGCGACCGCGACGACCGCCCGCGCCGCGAGCGCAGCGACCGCGACGACCGCCCGCGCCGCGATGCCGCGCCGGCCGATGCAGCGCCGGCCCCGGCCGACGAGGCACCGAAGCAGCCCGAGTAATCAGGCCGAGCCAGCAGCACCAGCGATGCGCGCGATCGAGATCTCGGCTCCCGGCGGGCCCGACGTCCTGCGGCCCTGTGAGCGGCCCACGCCCGAGCCTGGCCCGGGCGAGTTGCTCATCGCGGTGCAGGCTTCGGGCGTCAACCGCCCCGATGTGCTGCAGCGCAAGGGTCTGTACCCGATGCCGCCTGGCGTGTCGGACCTGCCGGGCCTCGAGATCGCCGGCACCGTGGCCGGCGGCGCCGCCGACGATCTGGCGGCTGCCGGCCTGGCCCTAGGTGACGCGGTCTGCGCGCTGGTGGCCGGTGGCGGCTATGCCGAGTTCTGCGTCGCGCCGGCGGGCCAGTGCCTGCCGCTGCCCAAGGGGCTGAACATGGTCGAGGCGGCGAGCCTGCCCGAGACCTTCTTCACCGTCTGGCAGAACGTGTTCCAGATCGCCGGCCTCAAGGCGGGCGAGACCCTGCTGGTGCAGGGCGGCTCCAGCGGCATCGGCGTCACCGCCATCCAGCTGGCCAAGGCAATGGGTGCCAGCGTGATCGTCACCGCCGGCAGCGACGACAAGTGCGCCGCCTGCCTGGCCCTCGGCGCCGACCACGCCATCAACTACCGCACGCAGGATTTCGCCGCCGAGGTCAAGCGCCTCACCGGCGGCAGCGGCGCCGATGTCGTGCTCGACATGGTGGCCGGCGACTACCTGGCGCGCGAGATCGACTGCATGGCCGACGACGGCCGCCTGGCGCTGATCGCGGTCCAGGGCGGCGTCAAGGCGCAGATCGATGCCGGACTCGTGCTGCGCAAGCGGCTCACGATCACCGGCTCGACGCTGCGCCCGCGCTCAGTGGCTTACAAGACGGTGCTGGCGCGGCAGTTGCGCGAGCAGGCCTGGCCGCTGCTCGAATCGGGGCGCGTGAAGCCGGTGATCCACCAGGTGTTCCCGGCGGCGCGTGCCGCCGAGGCGCACGCGCTGATGGAATCGAGCACGCATGTGGGCAAGATCGTCCTCACCTGGGACTGAAGGAAGAACGATGCGACGCAATCTGGTGGTGGGCAACTGGAAGATGCATGGCAGCCGTCCGGCCAATGCCGAACTGCTGGCCGCGCTGGCGGGCGGACGGCCCTATGGCGCCGATGTCGCCGTCTGCGTGCCCTTCGTCTTTCTCAACGAGACTGCCGCCACGCTGGCCGGCAGCGACATCCGCTGGGGAGCGCAGGACGTCTCGGCGCACGAGCAGGGCGCCTACACCGGCGAGGTCTCGGCGGCCATGCTGCACGAGTGCGGCTGCCGCTACGCCATCGTCGGCCACTCCGAGCGCCGCGCCTACCACGCCGAAAGCGATGCCCTGGTGGCGCTCAAGGCGCAGGCTGCACTGGCCCGCGGCGTCACGCCCATCGTCTGCGTCGGCGAGACCCTGGCCGAGCGCGAGGCCGGCCAGACCGAGGCCGTGGTCAAGCGCCAGCTCTCGGTCGTCATCCACCAACTGGCCCATTGCGCCGCCGAGATGGTGGTGGCCTATGAGCCTGTGTGGGCCATCGGCACCGGCCGCACCGCCACGCCGGAGCAGGCGCAGGCCGTACACGCCGTGCTGCGCGCGCAGCTGCAGGCGGCCACCGGCCGCGGTGACCAGATGCGCATCATCTACGGCGGCAGCGTCAAGGCCGACAACGCGGCCACGCTGTTCGCGCAAGCCGACATCGACGGCGGACTGATAGGCGGGGCGGCGCTCAAGGCGGCCGACTTCATCGCCATCTGTCGCGCCGCCCCCTGAGTTCATATCGCGGAGACTTTTGATCATGCAAATCTGGATGACCCTCATCCTGGCCGTGCAACTGCTGTCGGCGCTGGCCATGATCGGCCTCGTGCTGATCCAGCACGGCAAGGGCGCCGACATGGGTGCCTCCTTCGGCAGCGGAGCCTCGGGCAGCCTGTTTGGCGCCACCGGCAGCGCCAACTTCCTGTCGCGCGCAACGGCCGCCTGCGCCACCGCCTTCTTCCTGTGTACGCTGGCGCTGACCTACCTGGGCAGCCGTGGCGATGCGCGCGGTGTCGCGGGCTCGAGCGTGCTTGACCGCGCCGCCGTGGCCGCCAGCGCGCCCGATGCGGCCGTGATCCCGGGTGCCGCCTCGGCGCCGTCCACGGTGACCGTGCCGCTGCCCGTTCCTGCGCCCGCCGCGGCCGCATCCAAGTAGTCGGTCATTGGCTGGAAACGCGCAGTTTTCACGCTAGAATTTTGAGCTTGCCAGCGGCCACATCCTCAGGCCGCCGGGTAGCAGACCCGAGTAAGAAGAACGTCTTGCCGACGTGGTGAAATTGGTAGACACGCTATCTTGAGGGGGTAGTGGCGAAAGCTGTGCGAGTTCGAGTCTCGCCGTCGGCACCAGAACAACGGGAACCCGGAGCGAGACACATTGGGTGCATGAAGTCAGGTCCGGTATTGGCCCAGGTATGAGCCCAGGCAAAGGCACCGGCACCTGAGACGCACACAAGGCGCTCAAGGGCGCGCCCGACGCAGTCGCACGGCGACTGGCCCGGCGCGCTTTTTTGTGGTCGATTGCAACCTGACCGAATGCTGACGACGCGATGGAACTCCAGAACTACCTGCCCGTGATCCTCTTCATCCTCGTGGGCGTTGCCATCGGCATCGTGCCCCAGGTGCTCGGCTTCGTGATGGGCCCCAACCGCCCCGACGCGGCCAAGAACAGTCCCTATGAATGCGGCTTCGAGGCCTTCGAGGACGCGCGCATGAAGTTCGACGTGCGCTACTACCTCGTTGCCATCCTCTTCATCCTGTTCGACCTTGAGATCGCCTTTCTCTTCCCCTGGGCCGTGTCGCTGCGCGAAATCGGCGCGTCAGGCTTCTGGGCGATGATGGTCTTCCTCGGCATCCTCGTGGTCGGCTTCGTGTACGAATGGAAGAAGGGCGCGCTCGATTGGGAATGACCGTCAAGGTCACCAGGAGACAACATCTATGGGTATCGAAGGCGTTCTCAAGGAAGGCTTTGTCACCACCTCGGTCGACACGCTGATCAACTGGTCCAAGACCGGTTCGCTGTGGCCCATGACCTTCGGCCTCGCCTGCTGCGCGGTGGAGATGATGCACGCCGGCGCGGCACGCTACGACATCGACCGCTTCGGCATGCTGTTCCGCCCCAGCCCGCGCCAGAGCGACCTGATGATCGTCGCCGGCACGCTGTGCAACAAGATGGCGCCGGCCCTGCGCAAGGTCTACGACCAGATGGCCGAACCGCGCTGGGTGCTGAGCATGGGCTCCTGCGCCAATGGCGGCGGCTACTACCACTACAGCTACTCGGTGGTGCGCGGCTGTGACCGCGTGGTGCCGGTCGATGTCTACGTGCCCGGCTGCCCGCCCACGGCCGAAGCGCTGCTCTACGGCATCCTGCAATTGCAGGCCAAGATCCGGCGCGAAAACACCATCGCCCGCTGACACGATGACGCTCAAGCTCGACAACCTGCAGGCGGCGCTCGAAGCCGCACTCGGCCCCCGGCTCAAGGCGCTGGTGCGCGACCGCGGCGAGATCACGGTCACCGTGGATGCCGCCGATTACCACGAGATCGCCAAGCTGCTGCGCGACGACGCCACGCTGCGCTTCGAGCAGCTGATCGACCTCTGCGGCCTCGATTACTCGGAATACCAGAACCAGCCCTGGGAGGGTCGGCGCTACGGCATCGTCTCCCATTTGCTGTCGATCACCCACAACTGGCGCGTGCGCCTGAAGGTCTACGCGCCCGATGACGAGATGCCCGCGGTGGCCTCGGTCACCGAACTCTGGACCAGTGCCAACTGGTTCGAGCGCGAGGCCTTCGATCTCTTCGGCATCCTTTTCGAGGGCCACCTCGACCTGCGCCGCATCCTCACCGACTACGGCTTCATCGGCCACCCGATGCGCAAGGACTTCCCGGTCACCGGCCATGTCGAGATGCGCTACGACCCCGAGAAGAAGCGCGTCATCTACCAGCCCGTGAGCATCGAGCCGCGCGAGATCGTGCCGCGCGTCGTGCGCGAGGACAACTACGGCGGTCTGCACTGATATGGCCGACATCAAGAACTACACGCTCAATTTCGGCCCCCAGCACCCGGCCGCGCACGGCGTGCTGCGCCTGGTGCTCGAGCTCGACGGCGAGGTCATCCAGCGCGCCGATCCGCACATCGGCCTGCTGCACCGCGCCACCGAGAAGCTGGCCGAGAGCAAGACCTTCATCCAGAACCTGCCCTACATGGACCGCCTCGACTACGTGTCGATGATGGTCAACGAGCAGGCCTATTGCCTGGCCATCGAGCGCCTGCTCGGCATCGAGGTGCCGGTGCGCGCGCAGTACATCCGTGTGATGTTCGCCGAACTGACGCGGCTGCTGAACCACCTGCTCTGGCTGGGTGCGCACGGCATCGACTGCGGTGCGATGAACATCCTCATCTACTGCTTCCGCGAGCGTGAGGACATCTTCGACATGTACGAGGCGGTGTCGGGTGCGCGCATGCACGCGGCCTACTTCCGCCCGGGCGGCGTCTACCGCGACTTGCCCGACCGCATGCCGCAGTACCAGGTCAGCCGCATCAAGAACGAGAAGGCGATCAAGGCGCTCAACGAGAATCGCCAGGGCAGCCTGCTCGACTTCATCGACGACTTCTGCCGCCGCTTCCCGAAGAACGTCGACGACTACGAGACCCTGCTCACCGAGAACCGCATCTGGAAGCAGCGCACCGTCGGCATCGGCGTCGTCACGCCCGAGCGCGCGCTCAACCTCGGCTTCAGCGGCCCCATGCTGCGCGGCTCCGGCATCGAGTGGGATCTGCGCAAGCACCAGCCCTACGACGTCTACGGCCGCATGGACTTCGATGTGCCGGTGGGCGTCAATGGCGACACCTATGACCGCTACCTGGTGCGCGTCGAGGAGATGCGCCAGTCCAACCGCATCATCCAGCAGTGCGTCGCCTGGCTGCGCGCCAACCCGGGCCCGGTGATCACCGACAACCACAAGGTGGCGCCGCCCGCGCGTGTGGACATGAAGTCCAACATGGAAGAGCTGATCCACCACTTCAAGCTCTTCACCGAAGGCATGCATGTGCCCGAGGGTGAGGTCTACGCGGCGGTCGAGCACCCCAAGGGCGAGTTCGGCATCTACCTCGTCAGTGACGGCGCCAACAAGCCCTACCGCCTGAAGATCAGGCCGCCTGGCTTCTCGCATCTGGCCGCCCTCGACGAGATGGCGCGCGGCCACATGATTGCCGACGCCGTGGCCATCATCGGCACCATGGACATCGTGTTCGGCGAGATCGACCGATAAGCGACAGAACGAGCGACCGATGATGTTTTCCGACACCACCCTGGCCCTCTTCGCGAAGGAAGTGGCCAAGTACCCCGCAGATCAAAAGGTCTCGGCCGTGATGGCCTGCCTGGCCATCATCCAGCATGAGCAAGGCCATGTCTCGCCCGAGTCCGAAGAGGCGCTGGGCGCCGTCCTGGGCATGGCGCCCATCGCGGTACACGAGGTCACGACCTTCTACAACATGTACAACCAGCAGGCGGTGGGCAGCTACAAGCTCAACGTTTGCACCAACCTGCCCTGCCAGCTGCGCGACGGCGACAAGGCGCTGGACCATGTCTGCAAGCGCCTGGGCGTCGAGCCCTACGGCACGACGGCCGACGGCAAGATCACCGTGCAGCCCAGCGAATGCCTGGGCGCCTGCGCCGATGCGCCGGTGCTGCTGGTGAACGACCGCCAGATGCTCAGCTTCATGAGCAATGACAAGCTCGACGAACTGCTCGCGATGCTGAAGGCTGACCATGCTTGACCTGTCCAAGTTCCAGGCCAAGGGTCTAGAGACCTGCTTCCACGGCCGCCACATCGGCGCCCAGATCTATGCCGGCCTCGACGGCAAGAACTGGCGCCTGCAGGACTACGTCGCCCGCGGCGGCTATGGCGCGCTGCGCAAGATCCTGGGCAAGGACGGCGGCGAAGGGATGACGCCCGACCAGGTGATCGCCGAGGTCAAGGCGAGCGGCCTGCGCGGCCGTGGTGGCGCTGGCTTTCCCACCGGCCTGAAGTGGAGCTTCATGCCGCGCGCCTACCCGGGCCCCAAGTACCTGGTCTGCAACAGCGACGAGGGAGAGCCTGGCACCTGCAAGGACCGCGACATCCTGGCCTACAACCCGCACATCGTGATCGAGGGCATGGCCATCGCCGCCTACGCGATGGGCGTGAAGCTGGCCTACAACTACATCCACGGCGAGATCTTCGAGGTCTACCAGCGCTTCGAGGCCGCGCTCGAAGAGGCGCGTGCCGCCGGCTTCCTGGGCGACAACATCATGGGCAGCAGCTACAGCTTCCAGCTGCACGCCCACCATGGGTTCGGCGCCTACATCTGCGGCGAAGAGACGGCGCTGCTCGAAAGCCTTGAGGGCAAGAAGGGCCAGCCGCGCTTCAAGCCGCCGTTCCCGGCCAGCTTCGGCCTCTACGGCAAGCCGACCACGATCAACAACACCGAGACCTTTGCCGCGGTGCCGTGGATCATCAACAACGGCGGCCAGAAGTACCTCGAGTGCGGCAAGCCCAACAACGGCGGCACCAAGATCTTCAGCGTCGTCGGTGACGTCAACCGCCCGGGCAACTTCGAGATCCCGCTGGGCACGCCCTTCGCCACCCTGCTCGAGATGGCCGGCGGCGTGAAGGGCGGCGGCCTCAAGGCCGTGATCCCCGGCGGTTCGTCGTCGCCGGTGCTGCCCGGCAAGACCATGATGGAGCTGACGATGGACTACGACGCCATCGCCAAGGCCGGCTCCATGCTGGGCTCAGGCGCGGTGATCGTGATGAACGACACCCGCTGCATGGTCAAGAGCCTGCTGCGCCTGTCCTACTTCTACCAGCACGAGAGCTGCGGCCAGTGCACGCCCTGCCGCGAGGGCACGGGCTGGCTGTGGCGCCTGGTCGACCGCATCGAGCACGGCAAGGGCAAGCCCGAGGATCTGGCGCTGCTCGACAACGTGGCCGACAACATCAAGGGCCGCACCATCTGCGCCCTGGGTGATGCCGCCGCGATGCCGGTGCAGGCCATGCTCAAGCACTTCCGCGACGAATTCGTCTACCACGTCGAACACAAGACCTGCATGGTCCCGCAAAGCGCATAAAGCCATGGCCGAACTCGAACTCGACGGCAAGAAGGTCTCCGTTCCCGACGGCAGCATGGTCATGCACGCGGCCGACGCGGCCGGCGTGTACATACCGCACTTCTGCTACCACAAGAAGCTCTCGATCGCCGCCAACTGCCGCATGTGCCTGGTCGACGTCGAGAAGATGCCCAAGCCCATGCCGGCCTGCGCGACCCCGGTCACCAACGGCATGGTCGTGCGCACGCGCAGCGACAAGGCGCTCAAGGCGCAGCAGTCGGTGATGGAGTTCCTGCTCATCAACCACCCGCTGGACTGCCCCATCTGCGACCAGGGCGGCGAATGCCAGCTGCAGGATCTGGCGGTGGGCTATGGCGGCACCGCGTCGCGCTATGCCGAAGAAAAGCGCGTCGTCTTCCACAAGGATGTCGGCCCGCTCATCAGCATGGAAGAGATGAGCCGCTGCATCCATTGCACGCGCTGCGTCCGCTTCGGCCAAGAGGTGGCCGGCGTGATGGAACTCGGCATGATCCACCGCGGCGAGCACAGCGAGATCACCACCGTCGCCGGTGGCAGCGTCGACAGCGAGTTGTCG
This sequence comes from Rubrivivax sp. A210, assembly GCF_904426505.1. GTDB lineage: Bacteria > Pseudomonadota > Gammaproteobacteria > Burkholderiales > Burkholderiaceae_C > Rubrivivax. Next base: position 54,891 of record NZ_CAJGBN010000056.1, on the reverse strand, counting down.
GGCAACATGATCGACATCTGCCCGGTCGGCGCCCTCACCAGCAAGCCCTTCCGCTACAGCGCCCGCACCTGGGAGCTGAGCCGCCGCAAGAGCGTGAGCCCGCACGACAGCACCGGCGCCAACCTGGTGGTGCAGGTCAAGGCCGGCAAGGTGATGCGCGTCGTGCCGCTCGAGAACGACGCGGTCAACGAGTGCTGGATTGCCGACCGCGACCGCTACAGCTACGAGGCCCTGAACAGCGAGCAGCGGCTGACTCAGCCGATGATCAAGCAGAACGGCACCTGGCAGGCCGTCGACTGGAACACCGCCCTCGGCTATGTGGCCGACGGCATCAAGCGCGTCAAGGCCGAGTTCGGCGCCGGCGCGGTCAACGAGATCGGCGCCATAGGCCATGTCTCGTCGACCGTCGAGGAACTGCACCTGCTGGCCAAGCTGGTGCGTGGCATCGGCAGCCAGAGCATCGATCACCGCACCCGCCACGCCGACTTCGGCAACACCGCGCCGGCCGGCCGTGCGCGCTGGCTGGGTACCTCGGTGGCGGCGCTGTCCAAGCTGGACCGCGCCTTCGTCATCGGCTCCTTCCTGCGCAAGGACCACCCGCTCTTTGCCCAGCGCCTGCGCCAGGCCGCCCGCCACGGCGCCCGTGTGATGAGCCTGCACGCAGTGCACGACGACTGGCTGCTGCCGCTGGCCGCCCGCCTGACCCTGGCGCCCGCCGCCTGGGTGCAGGGCCTGGCCGACGTGGCTGCCGCCATCGCTGCCGCCAAGGGCGTGGCCGCACCGATGGCCGGCAAGGCAGGCCCCGAAGCCCAGGCCATCGCCGACGCCCTGCTCTCGGGCGAGCGCGTGGCGCTGCTGCTCGGCAACGCCGCTGCCCAGCATCCCCAGGCCGGCTCGTTGCTGGCGCTGGCGCAGTGGATCGCGGCCCAGACCGGTGCCAGCTGCGGCTATCTGGGCGAAGGCGCCAACGCGGTCGGCGCCCAGCTCGTCGGCGCCCTGCCCGGCCCCGGCGGCCGCCATGCCGGCCAGATGCTGAGCCAGCCCATGAAGGCGCTGCTGCTGCTCAACACCGAGCCGGTGCTCGATGCGGCCGATGCCGCCGCGGCGCGCAAGAGCCTGGCCGAATCGGGCCTGGTGGTCGCGCTCACCGCCTTCAAGGATGTGGCCGCCGATGTGGCCGATGTGATGCTGCCCATCGCCCCGTTCACCGAGACCGCCGGCGCCTTCGTCAATGCCGAAGGCCGGCTGCAGAGCTTCCATGGCGTCGTCAAGCCCCAGGGCGATGCGCGCCCGGGCTGGAAGGTGCTGCGCGTGCTGGGCAATCTGCTCGGCTTGCCGGGCTTCGACCAGGAATCGGCCGAGCAAGTGCGCGCCGAGGCCCTGGGCAACCTCGCCACCTTGTCCGGGCGCCTGGACAACGGCGGCGCCGTGCTGACGGCTCCCGCCGCCACACCGGCCGGCCTGCAGCGCGTCGCCGACGTGCCCATCTACGCCACCGACGCCAGCGTGCGCCGCGCCACCTCGCTGCAGCTCACCGCCGACGCCCGGCCTCCCATGGTCGGCCTGCCCAGCGCGCTGTGGCGCCAGCTCGGCCTGCAGGCCGGTGGCCGCGTGCGGGTGGGGCAGGGCGGCGCCAAGCTCGAACTGCCGGCGCGTGAAGACATCAGCCTCGCCGACGGCAGCGTACGCATCGCTGCCGGCCTGGCCGCCACGGCGGCGCTGGGCGCCATGTTCGGCACCGTCACCGTCGAGAAGGTCTGATCCGGTATGTTCGATTCCCTGCATCAGGCCGCCAACGCCACCCTCGGCCCCACGCTGTGGCTGGTGATCTGGACGCTGGTCAAGATCGTCGCGCTGATCCTGCCGCTGCTGGGTTGCGTCGCCTACTACACGCTGTGGGAGCGCAAGGCCATCGGCTGGAGCCAGATCCGCCCCGGCCCCAACCGTGTCGGGCCGTTCGGCCTGCTGACGCCCATCGCCGACGCGGTGAAGCTGATCTTCAAGGAGATCATCCGCCCCACCGCGGCCAACAAGGGCCTGTTCTTCCTCGGCCCCGTCATGACCATCATGCCGGCGCTGGCGGCCTGGGCCGTCGTGCCCTTCGGCCCCGAGGTCGTGCTGGCCGATGTCAACGCCGGCCTGCTGTTCCTGATGGCCATCACCTCGCTCGAGGTCTACGGCGTCATCATCGCCGGCTGGGCCAGCAATTCGAAGTACGCCTTCCTGGGCGCGCTGCGCGCCTCGGCCCAGATGGTGAGCTACGAGATCGCGATGGGCTTCGCGCTGGTCGTCGTGCTGATGGTCGCCGGCAGCATGAACATGACCGAGATCGTGACGTCGCAGGGCAAGGGCATCTTCGCCGGCATGGGCGTGGGCCTGCTGTCCTGGAACTGGCTGCCGCTGTTCCCCATCTTCATCGTCTACTTCATCGCCGGCCTGGCCGAGACCAACCGCCACCCCTTCGACGTGGTCGAGGGCGAGAGCGAGATCGTTGCCGGCCACATGATCGAGTACTCGGGCATGTCGTTCGCGATGTTCTTCCTGGCCGAGTACGCCAACATGATCCTCGTCAGCACCCTGTGCGTGCTGATGTTCCTGGGCGGCTGGTTGCCCCCGGTCGAGTTCCTGTCCTTCATCCCGGGCTGGATCTGGCTGGCGATCAAGGTCTTCGTCGTCGCCACCATGTTCCTGTGGGTGCGCGCCACCTTCCCGCGCTATCGCTATGACCAGATCATGCGCCTGGGCTGGAAGATCTTCATCCCCGTGACCCTGGTCTGGCTGGTCGTCGTCGGCCTCTGGATCATGTCGCCCTTCAACATCTGGAAGTGACGAGCAAATGTCTACCCTCGCCGCCGTCAAGGATGTGCTGTCCAGCTTTCTGCTGACCGAGTTGCTCAAGGGCATGGCGCTCACCGGCCGCCATTTCCTGTCCAAGAACATCACGGTGCAGTTCCCGGAAGAGAAGACGCCGCTGTCGCCCCGTTTCCGCGGCCTGCACGCGTTGCGCCGCTATGAGAACGGCGAAGAGCGCTGCATCGCCTGCAAGCTCTGCGAGGCCGTGTGCCCGGCGATGGCCATCACCATCGAGAGCGATGTACGCGCCGACGGCAGCCGCCGCACGACGCGCTACGACATCGACCTCACCAAGTGCATCTTCTGCGGCTTCTGCGAGGAAAGCTGCCCGGTGGACAGCATCGTCGAGACCCACCACTTCGAATACCACGGCGAGAAACGCGGCGACCTGTACTTCACCAAGGACATGCTGCTGGCCGTGGGCGACCGCTACGAGAAAGAGATCGCCGCCAACCGCGCCGCCGACGCGAAGTACCGCTGAGGCTTGACGCTGCTGGCTCGCGAGGAGGCGAGCCCCAAAAAACATGAACACGATCACCGCACTCTTCTACGTCTTCTCGGCGGTTCTGCTGCTGGCCTCGCTGCGCGTGATCACCGCGCGCAGCACGGTACACGCCGCGCTCTTCCTGGTGCTGGCCTTCTTCAGCGCCAGCTGCATCTGGATGCTGCTGCAGGCCGAGTTCCTTGCCATCGCGCTGGTGCTGGTTTACGTCGGCGCGGTGATGGTGCTGTTCCTCTTCGTCGTGATGATGCTCGACATCAACGCCGACAGCCTGCGCGAAGGTTTCTGGAAGCACCTGCCGCTGGCCGGCCTGGTCGGCGCGCTGATCGCGCTCGAGATGGCCCTGGTGCTGATGCGGGGCTTCCAGCTGCGCGCGCCGGCGCCCAGCGCCAAGGCGCTGGAGATCGGCAACACCAAGCTGCTGGGCATCGAGATCTACACGCACTACCTCTACCCGCTGCAACTGGCGGCGGTGTTGCTGCTGGTGGCCATCATCGCGGCCATCGTGCTGACCCTGCGTGACCGCAAGGACAGCCGCCACATGGACCCGGGCCAGCAGGTGCGGGCGCGCAAGGGCGACCGCCTGCGCATCGTGAAGATCGCGCCGGTGGTCGAAGCGCCGTCGGCGCCCAAGGAAGGCGGGGCCGCGTAATGGGCGCTATCACCCTCGGACATTACCTCTCGCTGGGCGGCATCCTGTTCGCCCTCTCGGTGATCGGCATCTTCCTCAACCGCCGCAACCTCATCGTGCTGCTGATGGCCATCGAGCTAATGCTGCTGGCCGTCAACCTCAACTTCGTCGCCTTCTCGCACTACCTGCCGGCCGAGGCCGACCGCATGGCGGGCCAGGTCTTCGTCTTCTTCATCCTCACGGTGGCGGCTGCCGAATCGGCCATAGGCCTGGCCATCCTGGTGGTGCTGTTCCGCAACCGGGCGTCGATCAATGTCGAAGAACTCGACGAACTGAAGGGTTGAGCAAGCAAATGGCTTCGACGATCTCTCAGGGCCTTCTGCTCACCATTCCGCTGGCACCGCTGGCGGGTGCCCTCATCGCCGGCCTCGCCGGCAAGGCCGTGGGCCGGCGCGGCGCCCACATCTGCACCATCCTCGGCGTTGCCATCGCCTTCATCTGCTCGGCCCTGGTGCTGCAGCAGGTGGTGGCCGGCGCCCGCTTCAACGCCACCGTCTACGAATGGGCGGTGCTGGGCAAGCTGGTGATGGAGGTCGGCTTCCTGGTCGACGGCCTCACCGCGATGATGATGGTGGTGGTCACCTTCGTCTCGCTGATGGTGCATATCTACACCATCGGCTACATGGACGGCGACCCCGGCTACCAGCGTTTCTTTGCCTACATCTCACTGTTCACCTTCAGCATGCTGATGCTGGTGATGAGCAACAACTTCCTCCAGCTTTTCTTCGGCTGGGAAGCGGTGGGCCTGGTGAGCTATCTGCTGATCGGCTTCTGGTTCAAGAAGCCGACCGCGGTGTTCGCCAACATGAAGGCCTTCCTGGTCAACCGCGTCGGTGACTTCGGCTTCATCCTCGGCATCGGCCTCGTCGTCGCCTATGCCGGCACGCTCAACTACGGCGAAGCCTTCGCCAAGGCGCCCGAACTGGCCAAGATTGTCTTCCCCTATCCCACCTGGGGCGGAGACTGGATGCTGATCACCGTGATCTGCATCTGCCTCTTCATCGGCGCCATGGGCAAGAGCGCGCAATTCCCGCTGCACGTGTGGCTGCCCGATTCGATGGAAGGCCCGACGCCGATCTCGGCCCTGATCCACGCCGCGACGATGGTGACCGCCGGCATCTTCATGGTGGCGCGCATGTCGCCGCTGTTCGAACTGTCCGACACCGCGCTCAACTTCGTGCTCGTCATCGGCTCCATCACCGCGCTCTTCATGGGCTTCCTGGGCATCATCCAGAACGACATCAAGCGCGTCGTCGCCTATTCCACGCTGAGCCAGCTCGGTTACATGACGGTGGCGCTGGGTGCCTCGGCCTACTCGGTGGCGGTCTTCCACCTGATGACGCACGCCTTCTTCAAGGCGCTGCTCTTCCTGGGTGCAGGCTCGGTCATCATCGGCATGCACCATGACCAGGACATCCGCAACATGGGCGGCCTGCGCAAGCACATGCCCATCACCTGGATCACCTCGCTGCTGGGCAGCCTGGCGCTGATCGGCACGCCGCTGTTCGCCGGCTTCTACAGCAAGGACAGCATCATCGAGGCGGTGCACGCCACGCACCTGCCGGGCACCTCGTTCGCGGTGTTCGCGGTGACGGCCGGCGTCTTCGTCACCGCCTTCTACTCCTTCCGCATGTACTTCCTGGTCTTCCACGGCAAGGAGCGCTTCCACCACAAGCCGTTCCCGCCGGAAGATGACCACCATGCCCATGACGACCACGGCCACCACGACGCCACGCCGCACGAGACGCCCTGGGTGGTGACGGCGCCGCTGGTGCTGCTGGCCATCCCCTCGGTGGTGATCGGCTTCCTGACCATCACGCCCATGCTGCACGGCGATTTCTTCAAGGACGCCATCTTCGTCAACGCCGCGGCCCACCCGGCGATGAAGGAACTGGCCGAGGCCTTCCACGGCCCCACCGCGATGGCGCTGCACTCGCTGGGCACGCTGCCGCTGTGGCTGGCGGTGGCCGGTGTCGTCACCGCCTGGTGGTTCTACCTGAAGCAGCCTTCCATTCCGGCCGCCATTGGCCGCGCTCTCAGCCCGGTCGTGACCATCCTCGAGAACAAGTACTACATGGACTGGTTCAACGAGCATGTGCTGGCCGCTGGCGCGCGCCTGATCGGCACCGGCCTGTGGAAGGGCGGCGATCAAGCCGTGATCGACGGCGCCATCAACGGCTCGGCCGGTGCCGTGGGGTCGCTGGCCGGCGCCGTGCGCCAGCTGCAGACCGGGCGCCTGTACCAATACGCGCTGGTCATGCTGCTGGGCATCTTCGCCCTGCTCACCTGGCAACTGTGGCCCTTGTTCAGCGGCTTCATGCGCTGAGCGGCCCATCAGAACAAACCGAAGAGAGAACACGAGATGGGTCTGCTGAGCATCGCGATCTGGCTGCCGGTAGCGTTCGGCACGCTGCTGCTCGCGGTCGGCCGCGACGAGAACGCCGGCACCGTGCGCTTCCTGGCGCTGCTGGGGGCGCTGGCCTCCTTCCTGGTGACGATTCCGGTCATCACCGGCTTCGATGGCAGCACGGCGGCGATGCAGTTCGCCGAGAAGCTGCCCTGGATCGAGCGCTTCAACGTCAACTACGCCCTCGGCGTGGACGGCCTTTCGATGTGGTTCGTGCCGCTCACGGCCTTCATCACGCTGATCGTCGTGATTGCCGGCTGGGCCGTCATCACCGAGCGGGTGGCTCAGTACATGGGCGCTTTCCTGATCCTCTCGGGGCTGATGGTCGGCGTCTTCTGTGCCCTCGACGGCATGCTGTTCTACGTGTTCTTCGAGGCCACGCTGATCCCGATGTACATCATCATCGGCGTCTGGGGCGGCCCGCGGCGCGTCTACGCGGCCTTCAAGTTTTTCCTCTACACGCTTCTCGGCTCGCTGCTGATGCTGATCGCGCTGGTCTACCTCTACTTCAAGAGCGGCGGCAGCTTCGACATCCTCACCTGGCACAAGCTGCCGCTGCCGCTGAACGCGCAGACGCTGCTGTTCTTCGCCTTCTTCGCCGCCTTCTCGGTGAAGGTGCCGATGTGGCCGGTACACACCTGGTTGCCCGATGCCCACGTCGAGGCGCCCACCGGCGGCTCGGTGGTGCTGGCGGCCATCATGCTCAAGCTCGGTGCCTACGGCTTCATCCGCTTCAGCCTGCCCATTGCGCCCGACGCGGCCCACGAGTACGCCAACTTCATGATCGTGCTGAGCCTGACCGCGGTGCTCTACATCGGCCTCGTGGCCCTGGTGCAGCAGGACATGAAGAAGCTGGTCGCCTACAGCTCCATCGCCCACATGGGCTTCGTGACGCTGGGCTTCTTCATCTTCAATGACCTGGGCATGGCCGGCGCCATCGTGCAGATGATCAGCCACGGCTTCGTCTCGGGCGCGATGTTCCTGTGCATCGGCGTGCTCTACGACCGCGTCCACTCGCGCGAGATCGCGGCCTATGGCGGCGTGGCCAACACCATGCCCATCTTCTCGGCCTTTGCCGTGCTGTTCGCGATGGCCAACTGCGGCCTGCCGGGAACGGCCGGTTTCGTCGGCGAGTGGATGGTCATCCTGGGCGCCGTCAAGCACAACTTCTGGATCGCGCTGCTGGCCAGCACGACCCTGGTCTTCGGCGCCGCCTACACGCTGTGGATGGTCAAGCGGGTCTACTTCGGCGATGTCGCCAACGACCACGTCAAGCACCTCAGCGACATCAATGCGCGCGAGTTCCTGATGCTGGCCCTGCTGGCCGCCGCCGTGCTGTGGATGGGTCTCTACCCCAGGCCCTTCACCGACGCGATGAACGTCTCCGTGGCCGAACTGCTCAAGCATGTGGCCATAAGCAAGCTGGCAAGCTGAACCGACGGCGCTGGAAGAACAACACACCATGACCTCGATGAACTGGTCCGTCGTCTACCCCGAGATCTGGCTGCTGGCCATGGCCTGCGTCGTGCTGCTGGCCGATCTCTTCATTTCTGACGCCGAGCGCAACACCACCTACGGCTTCACCCAGGTTGCTGCCGCCGGCTTCGGCCTGCTGCACCTCGAGGGCTTTACCTCGGGCATGACCACCTACGCCATGCAGGGCCTGATGGTGGTCGACCCCATGGGCGAGCTGCTGGCCTTCTTCGCCGCGGTGGCGGTGATGGTCACGCTGGCCTATGCCAGGCCCACGCTGGCCGAGCGCGACATGAACAAGGGCGAGTTCTACATGCTCGCGCTGTTCGTGCTGCTGGGCATCTCGGTGATGTGCTCGGCCAACAACTTCCTCGTCGTCTACCTCGGCCTCGAAGTGATGAGCCTGTCGCTCTACGCCCTGTGCGCGCTGCGCCGCGACCACGCCGTGGCCACCGAGGCGGCGATGAAGTATTTCGTGCTCGGCGCGCTGGCCAGCGGCTTCCTGCTCTACGGCCTGAGCATGATGTACGGTGCCACCGGCACGCTCGACATCCCCAAGGTCTTCGAGCAGATCGGCACCGGCCGCATCAACAAGGAAGTGCTGGTCTTCGGCGTCGTCTTCGTCGTCGCCGGCCTCGGCTTCAAGCTCGGTGCCGTGCCCTTCCACATGTGGGTGCCCGATGTCTACCAGGGTGCGCCCACGGCGGTGACGCTGCTCATCGGCGGTGCGCCCAAGTTCGCCGCCTTTGCCATCACCATCCGTCTTCTCGTCGAAGGCATGCTGGGCCTGGCCTTCGACTGGCAGCAGATGCTCATCGTGCTGGCCGTGGGCTCGCTGGCGGTGGGCAATCTGGCCGCCATTGCGCAGACCAACCTCAAGCGCATGCTGGCCTACTCCACCATCGCGCAGATGGGTTTCATCCTGCTGGGCCTGGCGGCCGGCGTCGTCAGCGGCAACACGCTATCGGCCGGCAATGCCTACAGCTCGGCCATGTTCTACCTGGTGGCCTATGTGCTGACCACGCTGGGCACCTTCGGTCTCATCATGGTGCTGTCGCGCCAGGGCTTCGAGAGCGAGGAGATCACCGATCTCGCCGGCCTCGCCAAGCGCAGCCCCTGGATTGCCGGCGTGATGACGGTATTCATGTTCTCGCTCGCCGGCGTGCCACCGATGATCGGCTTCTTCGGCAAGCTGGCCGTCATCCAGGCGCTGGTCACCACCAATGTGCCGGGCTACATCTGGCTGGCCGTGCTGGCGGTGATGTTCTCGCTGATCGGCGCCTTCTACTACATCCGCGTCGTCAAGGTGATGTGGTTCGACGAGCCGCTGCAGACCGCGCCCGTCGCGCGGGGCCACGGCGTGACGGCATTGCTGGCGCTCAACGGCGCCGCCGTGCTGGTGTTCGGCCCGCTCTCCGGCGGGCTGATGGCGATGTGCCGCGACGCCATCGTCAAGGCGCTGGCCACCTGAGCCCGGCCCGCGTGGCGCCCGACGACACGCATCTGATCGAGCACCGGACGGGCGGCCAGACGCTGCTCTCCGGCGGTTTTCTCGAAGTCCGCCGCGACACGGTGCGCCTGCCCGACGGCAGCAGCGCGACGCGCGAATACATCCAGCACCCGGGCGCGGTGGCCGTCGTGCCCATCCTGGACGATGGCCGGCTGGTGATGGTGCGCCAGTACCGCTACCCGATAGCCAAGGTGTTGCTCGAATTCCCGGCCGGAAAGCGCGACCCCGGCGAGACCACGCTGGCCTGCGCAATGCGCGAACTGGCCGAGGAAACCGGCTACACGGCGCGCGAGTGGGCCTATGGCGGGCGCATCCACAACGCCGCCGCCTACACCACCGAAAGCATCTGGATCTGGTTCGCACGCGGCCTGGTCGCCGGCGCCAAACGGCCCGATGTGGGAGAGTTCGTCGAGACCGTGTTGCTCGACGAGGCCTCGCTCGAGGCCCTGGACGTGGCCGATGACCTGCCCGACGTGAAGACCGTCATCGGCCTGCGCTGGCTGCAGATGGGTCTTGATGGACGAAGGCCGCTGGGCTGGCGCAGTGCCGAAGAGGCACGCGAGCCTGTGATGGCGGCGCCATGAAGGTGCTCGACCTGCGCTGCGCCAACGGCCACGGCTTCGAAGGCTGGTTTGCTTCCGACGATGATTTCATGGACCAGAACGGCCGCGGTCTCATCGAATGCCCGCTGTGTACCGACCGCGTGGTGAGCCGCATGCCCAGCGCACCGCGCCTCAACCTCTCGGGTGCGCGCGAGGACGCTGCACCCGCGCCGCAGGCCGCACCTCATGCCCCACCAAGAGCCGCCGACCTCCAGGCCGCCTGGCTGCAGACCGTGCGCACGCTCATGGCCAATACCGAGGACGTGGGCGAGCGCTTTGCCGAAGAGGCGCGCCGCATCCACTACGGCGAACAGCCCCAGCGCGGCATCCGTGGCCAGGCCACGCCGCAGCAGCGCGCCGAGCTGCAGGACGAGGGCATAGAGACGGTGGCCGTGCCGGTGCCGCGCGGGCTCGACGGCCCGGTGCAGTAGGCACCCCGCAGGGCGTGGCCTAAAGCATCCGCCCGGGGTTGAACAAGCCCTGAGGGTCCAGCGCCGCCTTGATGGCGCGCATCATCGCCAGCGCCACCGGCGACTTGCGCAGCGCCAGTTCTTCGCGCTTGAGCGCGCCGACGCCGTGCTCGGCCGAGAAGGAGCCGCCGCGCGCCGCCACCGCGTCGTAGACGATCTCGTTGACCGCATGCTCCTGCTCGGCCAGGAAGGCCGCGCCATCGGCCCCCGCAGGGGCCTGCACGTTGTAGTGCAGATTGCCGTCGCCCAGGTGGCCGAAGTCGACCAGGCGCACGCCGGGCCAGCGGCGGTCCAGCGCGGCGTCGGTGGCGGCCACGAACTCGGGGATGGCCGACACGGGCAGCGAGATGTCGTGCTTGATGTTCTGGCCCTCTTCGGCCTGGGCCAGCGGGATGGATTCGCGCAACTGCCACAGCGCCTTCGATTGCGCCAGGCTCTCGGCCACGGCCGCATCGGCGATTTCGCCGGCCTCCAGTGCCTCGCCCAACAAGGCCTCGAAGCGGGCACGCGCCTGCTCCTCGCCTTCGGTGTCGCTGTGCTCCAGCAGCACGGTCCAGGGTGCCGGCGCCAGCGGCCGCGGCAGGGCCGGAAAGTGCCTGGCCACCAGTTCCAGCGAGAAACGGTTCATCACCTCGAAGCCGGTGAGGCCGGCGCCAAGCCGGCGGCGTGCGCGCGCCAGCAGCGCCAGCGCACCGTCAAGCGTCTCGCAGGCCGCCAGCGCCGTGGCCGTGGCCGCCGGCAGCGGCGCCAGCTTCATCGTCGCCGCGGTGATGATGCCCAGCGTGCCCTCGCTGCCGACGAACAGGTCGCGCAGGTCGTAGCCGGTGTTGTCCTTGCGCAGGCCGGTGAGCGACTGCCAGACCTCGCCGCTGGCGGTGACGACCTCCAGCCCCAGGCACAGTTCGCGCGCATTGCCCCAGCGCAGCACCTGGGTGCCGCCGGCATTGGTGGCCAGGTTGCCGCCCAGGGTGCAACTGCCCTCGGCCGCCAGGCTCAGCGGCAACAGCAGGCCCTGCTGGCGCGCCGCCTCCTGCAGCGCCTGCAGCACGCAGCCAGCCTCGGCGGTGAGGGTCAGGTTGGCCGCGTCGATGGCGCGCAGCCGGTTCAGGCGCTGCAGGCTCAACAGCACCTGGCGGCCACTGGCATCGGGCACGCCACCGCCCACGAGGCCGGTGTTGCCGCCCTGGGGCACGATGGCCGTGCCGTGGGCGGCACAGGCGCGCACCACGGCCGCCACCTCCGCGGTGCTGCCGGGCCGCACGACCGCCAGCGCCTTGCCGCGCCAGCGGCGCCGCCAGTCCAGTTCCCAGGCCGTGAGGTCGCCCTCGGTCAGCACCTGCGGCGCACCGACAAGGGCGCGCAGTTCGGCAATCAAGGTCACGCGGCAAGCTCCCGGCCGGCACGCTGGCGGCGGCGGATGTAGAGGCCGCTGGCGCCGAAGATCAGCAGGCACAGCGCGACCTCGATCAGTGCCAGGATTTGACCCAGGCCGGCCTCGCTGGTGGCGCGCACCAGGCCTTCGAGCACATACAGCCACACTAGCAGGCTCAGCCAGCGAAAGGTGTACATGCGGTGGCGCAGCAGCCCGGCCACGCAGGGCAGCAGCGGCAGCACCTTGAGCGCCAGCGTGCCGCGGCCGGTGGGCGCCAGCCACAGTTCCCAGGCCAGGCCCAGCGCGACCAGGCCCAGCAGGGCGGCCAGCACCACGGCGCGCGCACTTCTGACGATGGCGTCGGGCGCCTTGGCTTCATTCATGCTGGCATCATAGCCAGATGACCTCAGTCCCTCGCCCGGGCGGCGGCCTCGGCGAGCGCGGCGCCGCCGCCTTGCAGACGCTGCTGCAGACCCTCAAGGTGTGGCCCTGGGTGGCCACGCTGCACACGCTGCGCGTGCGCTTCCGCGAAGATCGTCTCGGCATCACCGCCGGCAGCCTGACCTTCACCACGCTGATCTCGCTGGTGCCGCTGGTGACGGTGATGCTGGCGGTGTTCACCGCCTTTCCGATGTTCTCCGGTCTCGAAGGCGCGCTGGAGAAATACTTCCTGCAAAACCTGGTGCCTGACAACATCGCCCGCCCGGTGATGCGGGCGCTGACGCAGTTCGCGGCCAAGGCGCGCGGCATGGGCACGGCCGGCCTGGTGATGCTGGTGACCACCGCGCTGGCCCTGGTGCTGACCATAGACCGCACGCTCAATGGCATCTGGCGCGTGCGCCGCGTGCGCCCGCTGGCGCAGCGCCTCTTGGTCTACTGGGCGGCACTGACACTGGGGCCGCTGGCCCTGGGCTTGAGCCTGACGCTCACCTCCTACGCGGTCTCGGCGTCAAAGGGCCTGGTCTCGGCCCTGCCCGGCGCCGTCAGCCTGGTGCTCGAGACGATCCAGTTCCTGCTGCTGGCCGCCGCCGTCTCCGGGCTCTTCCACTACGTGCCCAACACCACGGTGCGCTGGGCCCATGCCTGGGCTGGCGGGTTCTTCGTGGCCGTGGCCTTCGAGGGCGCCAAGAAGGGCCTGGCCTGGTACGTGGCCGCCGTGCCCACCTTCTCGGCCGTCTACGGTGCCTTTGCCACCGTGCCCATCCTGCTGCTGTGGATCTACCTTGGCTGGGTCATCGTGCTGATGGGCGCGGTGATCGCCGCCTATGCGCCCAGCCTGCTGATGCAGGTGCCGGCCGCACCGTCGGCGCCAGGCTGGCGTTTCGAGCTGGCGCTGCAGGTGCTGCGCGCGCTGGAGACCGCGCGCCACCAGCCGCAGCGCGGCCTGACCCTGCCGGCCCTGGCCGAGAGCCTGCGCGTCGACCCCCTGGTGCTGGAGCCGCTGGTCGACCTGCTGGCCGAACTCGACTGGGTGGCGCGACTGGATGAAGGCGGCAGCGCGCGCCAGGTGCTGATCTGCGAGCCCGAGCGCACGCCGGTCGCGCCGCTGGTCGAACGCACCTTGCTCGCGCCGGGCGGCGCCAGCGCAGCCTTCGGCACGCACGCCGCCGGCCTGAGCCTGGCGCAGGCCCTGAGGAACTGAGCCGCGTCCTGCCGCGGCCCGGCTTCAGCCCAGGGCCGTGCGCAAGGCCGCCAGCGTGGCGTCGGGGGCCTCGGCCATCAGCGCATGGCCGCAGGCCAGGGTTGTCACGCGGGCCTTCAGCGCCGTGGCCAGCCCGGCGGCGGCGCGCGGCGGCGTCATCTGGTCGCGGCTGCCCAGGATCAGTGATGCCGGGCAGGCCACGCGGGCGGCGGCCTCCAGGCCGCCGGCATAGCGGTCGCAGACGGCGAAATCGTGGGCGAAGAGGTTGAGGCCCAGGCGCTGGGTGGCCTGGGCCTGGATGCGCCGCATCAGCGCGCGGTTGCCGCCGTGTACCCAGGCGCCGGGGCCGGGGTAGGAGGGTTTGGAGGCCCAGGTCGACATCGAGAAGGCATTGACGCGGTCTATGGCCAGCAGCGGCTGCTCGCGCGCCGTGGCCAGCAGCGCCTCGCTGACCTTCATCGGGTAGGCACTGCCCACCATCACCAGGCGCGTGATGCGTGCCGGCGCCCTGGCCGCCGCTTCCAGCGCGATCAGCGAGCCCATGCTGTGGCCCACCAGTGCCGCCTGGGCCACGCCGGCGGCGTCCAGCAGCGCCAGCAGCCAGTCGGCCGTGGCCTCGACATCGGGCAGCGGCGGGCCCTCGCTGCGGCCGTGGCCGGGCAGGTCGACGGCCAGCACGGCATGGCCGTGGTGAGCCAGCCAGCGCGCCAGCAGGGTCCAGACGCTGTGGTCGTTGAGCGCGCCGTGTACGAAGACCACGCCGGGCCGGCTGGCGTCGAAGGCGGGGCCGCCGGTGTAGGCGTAGGCCGCATGGCCCTGGACCTGGAGCTTCATTGCGCCTTCTCCGCCGCCTTGAAGGCGCGCTTGAGATCGTCGACGAGGTCGTCGGCGTCTTCCAGGCCGATGCTGAGGCGGATGGTGCCGGGGCCGATGCCGGCGGCGGCCAGTGCCGCATCGTCCATGCGGAAATGCGTGGTGCTGGCGGGGTGGATCACGAGCGAGCGGCAGTCGCCCACGTTGGCCAGGTGGGAGAAGATCTGCAGCGATTCGATGAAGGCCTGGCCCTGGCGGCGCGAGCCCTTGAGGTCGAAGCTGAAGACCGAGCCGCAGCCGCGCGGCAGCAGCCGCTGGGCCAGCGCGTGGCTGGCGTGGCCTTCGAGTTCCGGGTAGCCGACGCCGGCCACCAGCGGGTGGGCGGCCAGGAAGGCGACGATCTTGCGCGTGTTCTCGACGTGCCGCGCCATGCGCAGCGGCAGCGTCTCCAGGCCTTGCAGGATGAGCCAGGCCGTGTGCGGGCTCATGCAGGCGCCGAAGTCGCGCAGGCCCTCGCGCCGCGCCCGCAGCAGGAAGGCGCCCACCGTGCTCTCCTCGCTGAACACCATGCCGTGGAAGCCGCCATAGGGCGCGCTCAACTCGGCGAAGCGGCCGGATGCCTCGTGGGCCGCGTCCCAGTCGAAGCTGCCGCTGTCGACCAGCACGCCACCGATCACCGTGCCATGGCCGGAGAGGAACTTGGTCGCCGAGTGGAAGACGAGGTCGGCGCCGTGGTCGAATGGCTTCATCAGCCAGGGCGTGGTGAAGGTGCTGTCCACCAGCAGCGGCAGGCCGGCCTCATGGGCGATGGCGGCCACGGTGGGGATGTCCAGCACGTCCAGGCCCGGGTTGCCCAGGGTCTCGCCGAAGACGAGGCGGGTCTCGGGGCGGATGGCGGCACGCCAGCCGTCCACGTCGGCCGGCTTGACGAAGGTGGTGGCGATGCCGAAACGCGCCAGCGTGTAGCTCAGCAGGTTGTGGCTGCCGCCGTAGAGCGCGCTGCTGGCCACGATGTGGCTGCCGGCGCCGGCCAGCGTGGCCACGGCCAGGTGCAGCGCCGCCTGGCCACTGGCAGTGGCTATCGCGCCGCAGCCGCCTTCGAGCGCCGCCACGCGCTCTTCCAGCACCGCATTGGTGGGGTTGCTGATGCGGCTGTAGACATGGCCTGCGCGCTCCATGTTGAAGAGGCTGGCGGCATGCTCGCTGTTCTCGAACACGAAGCTCGTGCTCAGGTGGATGGGCACGGCGCGTGCGCCGGTGGCCGGGTCGGGCGCGGCGCCGGCGTGCAGCGCCAGGGTGTCGAAACCGGGGTCTGAATAGCCAGCCATGCGCGCGTCTCGGGTGGGCCTGTAGGCCCCCGATTGTCGGCCAAGGCCGATGCCGATCTCAGGGCTTCACAGGCACTCAGCCGCGCCGGGCCACGTCGGCTGCGCTCAGCTGGAAAAAGCTCACCGACCGGTCCAGTTGCTCGGCCTGCTGGCGCAGGCTGGCGGCGGCGGACGTGCTCTGCTCGACAAGCGCGGCGTTCTGCTGCGTCATCTGGTCGAGCTGGCTCACCGCCTGATTGACCTGCACGATGCCGGTGCTCTGCTCCGCGGCGGCACTGCTGATGGCCGCGATCAGCTCGGTGACGCGCCTGACCTGCGCCACGACCTCGCCCATGGTCTGGCCGGCCTGGTCGACCATGCGGCCGCCGTCGTCGACCTTGGCGACGCTGGCGCCTATCAGCTCCTTGATCTCGCGTGCCGCGACGGCGCTGCGCTGGGCCAGGCTGCGTACTTCGGTGGCGACGACCGCGAAGCCGCGTCCCTGCTCGCCCGCCCGGGCCGCCTCGACGGCCGCGTTCAGGGCCAGGATATTGGTCTGGAAGGCGATGCCGTCGATGGTGCCGATGATGTCGGCGATGCGCCGGCTGCTGCCGCTGATCTCGCCCATCACCGCCACCACGCCCTGCATCACCTCGCCGCCGCGCTCGGCAACGGAAGACGCTGCCTCGCCCATCGAGCGCGCCTGCTGGGCGCTGTCGGCGCTGTGGCGCAGCGTGGCCGTCATCTGCTCCATGCTGGAGGCGGTTTCCTGCAGGCTGGCCGCCTGCTGCTCGGTGCGGGTATTGAGATCCTGGTTGCCGCGGGCCAGCTCTTCGCTGGCCACGCCCATGGCCGCTGCCCCCTCGTGTACCGCGGTCACGGTGGCGTGGAGCTGGTGCTCCATCTTTGCCAGCGCCTCCAGCATGTGGCCGAACTCGTCGTGGGTGCGCACGTCGACCCGGGTCGTCAGGTCGCCCTCGGCGATGCGCTCCAGGATGGCTGTGGCCTGGTGCACCGGGCGCAGCGCGGCGCGCATGAACAGCCAGCCGCCCAGGGCGCCCAGCAGCACGGCCATGGGCAAGGCTGCCATCAACACGCCGCGGCTCAGTGCGGTGACTTCGTCGAAGCGGGCGGCCAGCGCCTGCTCGCGCTCCATCGTGTGCGCCAGCGCCTCCTGGATCATGGGCTCGACGGCGCGCAGGTGCTCGGCGTGGGGGTTGGCCGCCTTGTCGGCCTCGCCGGTGCTGGCATAGGCCTTCTTCTCGATGCCTTCGATGACGGACGCGAAGCCCTGGCGGTACTTGGTGAAGCTGGCCAGCGCATCCTTGAACCGCGCGGCCAGCTCGGGCGTGGGCGCGCGCTGCGCCAGCTCGCGCAGGCCCTCATCCACCTTGGCGACGTTCTCTTCCCAGCGCTTGCGCCCCTTGGCCACCGCGTCGGGGCGGTCGAAGCGGATCAGCATGTCCTTTTCGCCGCGCCGCGTCTGCAGGATGTCGACCTGCGTGTCGATCAGCCTGTGCATGGTCTCGCCGGCGTCGCTGCGGTAGGTGGCCCACTGGCTGGCCAGCGAGGCGGTCGACATCCAGCCGACGCCGCCGACGAGGGCGGTCAGCAGCAGCAGGCTGCCAACCAGCAAGGCCATGCGGCCCTTGAAGGTGGAAAAGAAGGTCATCGGCGTGGCTCCTGCCCGTGTCGATGGGGCCGCCAGGAGAGCGCGCGGCAAGGGCACCGACACCGCGATATCGGCGCCTGCGTCGCCGCCTTGAGGCGCCGGCAGGCCGGCAATGTGGGCTATATTGGCCCGCCGCACCTTTGCCCGGCTCGAGACCAGCCATGAAAGTCACCGACATCCTGCGCGTCAAGGGCAACACGCTCTTCACCGTACACCCCGACCAGACCCTGGCCGCCGCGCTGACGACGATGGCCGAGCTGGACATCGGCTCACTGGTGGTGATGGAGCATGGCGACCTGGTGGGCATGCTCACCTTCCGCGAGGCCATCGGCGCCATCGTCACCAACGGCGGCAGTGTCGGTGACCGCCATGTGCGCTCGGTGATGGACGATGCGCCGCTGACCTGTACGCCCGAGACCGAGATCGACGAGGTGCGCCGCATGATGCTGCTGCGCCATGCGCGCTACATGCCGGTGCTGGACATGCGCACGCTGATGGGCGTGATCTCGTTCTACGACGTCGCCAAGACCGTGGTCGACGCGCAAGATTTCGAGAACCGCATGCTCAAGGCCTACATCCGCGACTGGCCCGAAGAAGGCAAGGCCACACCGGCCGCCTGAGCCCCGCGCCGGGCCTGGCCGGGCGCTGCCTACAATGGCGCGATGCCCGGCTCCACCTTCGGCGAACTCTTTCGCGTCACCAATTTCGGCGAAAGCCACGGCCCGGCCATTGGCTGCGTGATCGACGGCTGCCCGCCCGGCATGGCCTTGTCCGAGGCCGACATCCAGCCCGATCTCGACCGCCGCCGCCCCGGTACCAGCCGCCACGTCACCCAGCGCAACGAGCCCGACGCGGTGGAGATCCTCTCCGGCGTCTACGAGGGCCAGACCACCGGCACGCCGATCTGCCTGCTGATCCGCAACACCGACCAGCGCAGCAAGGACTATGGCAACCTGCTCGACACCTTTCGCCCCGGCCACGCCGACTACACCTACTGGCGCAAGTACGGCCTGCGCGATCCGCGCGGCGGCGGCCGTTCGTCGGCGCGCCTGACGGCGCCCATGGTGGCCGCCGGCGCGGTGGCCAAGAAGTGGCTGGCCGAAAAGCACGGCACCCACTTCATCGGCTGGATGAGCGCGCTGGGCGAGACCGAGATCCCCTTCGAGGGCACCGAGCACATCCCGCACAACCCCTTCTTCGCCGCCAATGCCAGCCTGATCGCGCAACTCGAGGCGCAGATGGACGCGCTGCGCAAGGCCGGCGACAGCGTCGGGGCACGCATCGAGGTGCGCGCCCGCGGCGTGCCGGCGGGCCTGGGCGAGCCGCTGTTCGACAAGCTCGACGCCGAGATCGCCTATGCGATGATGGGCATCAATGCCGTCAAGGGTGTCGAGATCGGCAGCGGTTTCGGCGTCGTCGCCCAGCGTGGCAGCGAGCACGGCGACGAGCTCATGCCCGCGGGCTTTGCCAGCAACCACGCCGGCGGCGTGCTCGGCGGCATCAGCACCGGGCAGGAACTGGTGGTGCGCATCGCCATCAAGCCGACCAGCTCGATCCGCCTGCCCAAGGCCTCGATCGACCGCGCCGGCGCGCCCACGGTGGTCGAGACCCACGGCCGCCACGACCCCTGCGTGGGCATCCGTGCCACCCCCATCGCCGAGGCCATGCTGGCCCTGGTGGTGATGGACCACGCGCTGCGCCAGCGCGCCCAGTGCGGCGACGTGGTGCTGCCGCTGCCGCCCCTGGGGGCCGGACATCCCTGAGCCTGCAGCGGCCGACCCGGCTGCCGCCACGACCCGGCACGCGCTGGCGCGCTACAGCGCGCTCACCGGCTGCTACTTCGCCGCCATCGGGCTCTTCAACCCCTACGCGCCGCTGTGGTTCCAGTCGCTGGGTTTCTCGACCCTGGCCATCGGCAGCATCGCCGCGCTGCAGAGCGCCACCCGCCTCTTTGCACCCTATGCCTGGAGCTGGGCCGGCGACCACGGTGGCCGCCGCGTCGAGCTCATCCGCCTGGCCGCGGCCGGCACGCTGCTGGCCGCCCTGGGCCTGTTGGGCGTGCAGGCCGCGCTGCCGGTGGCGTTGATGACGGGCCTGCTCTTCGTCGCCAACAGCGGCGTCGTGCCGCTCTACGAGGCCGTGGTCTCGCAGCTGCTCAGCAGCGGCCAGGGCGTCGACCCCGCCCGCTACGGCCGCGTGCGCGTGTGGGGCTCGATCGGCTTCATCGTCTCGGTCACGGCTTTTGGCGCCCTGCTCGAATGGCGCGGCATCGCCATCTTCCCGGCCTTCGTGGCGCTGATGAACGCGTTGTTGCTGGTGGCCGCGCTGCGCCTGCCGCGCACCCGGGCCGAAGGCCGCCATGACCAGCCGCCGCCACCGGCCCTGCATCTGCTGCGGCGGCCGGCGCTGGCCTGGTTCTTCGCCTCCATCTTCTTCACCGTGCTGGCCCACACGGCGCTCTACGCCTTCTTCTCGCTCTACGTGGTCGAGCTGGGCTATGGCAAGGCGGCGGTGGGCGCGCTGTGGGCGGTGAGCGTGGCGGTCGAGATTGCCTTCTTCTGGACCCAGGGCCAGTGGTTTCCGCTTCTCAGCCCGCACCGCTGGCTGCTCGTCGCTGCCCTCGTGACGGCCCTGCGCTTTGTCGCCATCGCGGCCGGCGGCGCCTGGATGCCGGTGCTGCTGCTGGCGCAGGCGGCGCATGCGCTCACTTTCGCTGCCCACCACGCCGCCTGCATCGCCCTGCTCAACCGCTATTTCCCGGGCCGGCTGCGCGGGCGCGGCCAGGCGCTCTACACCATGCTGGGCTATGGCCTGCCGGGGGTGCTGGGCGGCCTGGCCGGCGGCTGGCTGGTCACGCACCAGGGCTTTGCTGCGGTGTTCTGGGCCGCCGCTTTGTGCGCCGTCGCCGGCTGGGGCTGTGCCCGCCGTGCCAGGCGGCACGAGTTCACGGCGGACTGAGGTCGCAGGCTCTACAGGTTCTGCCGCAAGCGGCCGATATCCGACCCAGGCAGTGACGGCGCGGTGCCGGCGCCTGCCTATGAACGGAAGCCCTGCATTGCCAAGCGACCTGACCGATCCCAAGCCGGCCACGCCCCACTCGCTGCAAGCCCTGCAGGCCAGCGGTGCGCGAGCGGCGCGCGGTGCGCGGCGGCGTCTGCGCCTGGCGCTGTACGTCATGCTGGCGGTGATGGCGCTGGCGGTGGTGGCCCAGGGCCTGCTGACGCTGAGGCAGCAGAAGAGCGGTGCCGACGACGACGAAGTCATCGACCGCGCCGGCCAGCAGGGCGGCTTCGCGCTGCAGATCGGCCGCCAGGTGGCGCTGTGGGCCGCCGAGCCGGCTGCGCGCGAGCGGCACCGCGACAGACTGGATGCACTGCTCACGCGCTCGGCGGCCGAGGCCTTTGACCTCGACGCCGCCATCGCGCGCCAGATCGCACCCGCTGGCGATGCCGGCCCGCGCCTGCAGCTGGCGCTCGAGGCCTGGACCAACTCGCGCGAGCGCCTGTGGTACCGCGCCCAGGCTGTCTTGCGCCTGCCCGGCGACGCCGACGCAGACAGGGTCAAGGCGGCGACGGCCGCGCTGCAGTCCGAAGTCGAGCCGGCACTGGCCACGGCGCAAGGCCTGGCCGTGGCGATGCGGCAGACGGCTGACCAGCGCGGCGACCAGCTGCGCCGCGAGATGGCCTGGGGCATGGCCGGGCTGCTGCTGCTGATGGGCCTGCTCTCGCTCACCGTGGTCGAGCCGACGGCGCGCTCGGTGTCCCGCCACGCGCGCCGCCTGGCCGAGCAGTCGGCCGAGGTGCGCATGCTGGCCCTGGTGGCCGAGCACACCACGGCGCTGGTGACCATCACCGACAGCGAAGACCGCATCCAGTGGGTCAACGCCGCCTTCACGCGCGTCTGCGGCTGGAGCCTGGAAGAGGCCGTGGGCCGCCGCCCGCCCGACCTGATGGCCCACCCCAATGCCGACACCACCGTCGAGCGCCATCTGCGCGCGGCGCTCGAACACGGCCACGGCGTGCGCCACGAATGGCTGCGCCGCACGCGCGACGGCCGCGAAGTCTGGCTCGACATCGACCTGCGCCCCTTGCGCGACGAGCAGGGCGCCCTGAGCGGCTTCATCCGTGTGGCCACCGACGTGAGCGCGCGTGTGCAGCAGCAGTCCAAGCTGCTGGCGCTGTGGGCAGCGCTGCCGGCCGGCGTGGTGGTGCATGACGCCGACGGCGCCATCGTCGACGCCAACCGCGAGGCCGAGCGCCTGCTCGGCCTGAGCATCGACGAGTTGCAGGGCCGCGACTCCGTCGATCCGCGCTGGTGCGCGGTGCGTGAGGACTTGAGCCCCTACCCCGGCGCCGAGCACCCGGCGATGCGCACGCTGCGCAGCGGCGTGCCGCTGCACGGCGAGACCATGGGCGTCCACCTGCCCGGCGGCGAACTGCGCTGGCTGCTCGTCAACACCGAGCCGCGGCTGGACGTGGCCGGCCACATTGCCGGCGTCGTGAGCTGCTTCTCCGACATCACCGAGCGACGCCTGCTGCAGGACCGACTGACCGAACATGTGCGCACCGACGAGCTCACCGGCCTGCCCAACCGCCTGGTCGTGATGGAGCGGCTGCAGCGGGCGATACGCCACGCCCGCCGCCACGCCGGCTATGGCTTTGCCGTGCTCTTCATGGACTTCGACCGCTTCAAGCAGGTCAACGACACCCTGGGCCACAGCGCCGGCGACGACTTGTTGCGCCAGATCGCCGCGAGGCTGCTGCGCGCGCTGCGCCCCGGCGACGCCGTGGCCCGCGTGGCCTCGGCCACCGACATCGCGGCGCGCCTGGGCGGCGACGAATTCGTCGTCGTGCTCGAGGGCGTACATGACCGCGCTGCCGTCGAGCACATCGCGGCGCGGCTGAGCGCCGACCTGGCCGAGCCCTATCTGCTGGGCAGCACGCCGGTGCAGAGCAGCGTCAGCATGGGCGTGGTGCTGTCGACCGCCTTCGCCAACTGGCAGGGCGGCGGCGCCGCGGCTGCCGAGGTGGGCGGGGCCGAGCCCGACAACCCGGCCACCATCGAGGCCTATGCCGAACAGGTGCTGCGCAATGCCGACACCGCGATGTACGAGGCCAAGCGCGCCGGCCGCGGGCGCTGGGTGATCTTCGACAACTCCATGCACGAGCGCGTGGTGCGCGCCATGGCGATGGAGAACGATTTGCGGCGCGCGCTGCGCAACGACGAGCTTTTCGTCGTCTACCAGCCGGTCATGGCGCTGGGCACGCGCCAGATGGTGGGGGCCGAGGCCCTGGTGCGTTGGCGCCATCCGCAGCGCGGCCTGGTGCCGCCCATCGAGTTCATTGGCGTGGCCGAGGAGTGCGGCCTCATCGATGCCGTCGGCGCCACCGTGCTGCGCAAGGCCTGCGGCCAGTTCATGGCCTGGCAGCGCACGCTGGGTGCCGCGGCGCCGCGGCAGCTGGCGGTGAACCTGTCGCGTGCCCAGCTCAAGCGCCTGGGCCTGGTGGACGAGGTGAGCGATCTGCTGCAGGAGCTGGGCATGTCGCCGGCCTGCCTGGAACTCGAGGTCACCGAAAGCCTGGCTGCCCAGGACGAGCCAGTGCTGGCCACGCTGCACAAGCTCAAGGCGCTGGGCACGCGGCTGGCGCTGGACGACTTCGGCACCGGCTATTCCTCGCTGGCCTGCCTGCACCTGATGCCGGTGGACACGGTGAAGATCGACCGCAGCTTCGTCAGCCATGCCGAGACGGTGGACTACCACCGCGTGCTGATCGAGGCCACCATCCGTGTCGCGCGCACGCTGGGCATGGTCACGGTGGCCGAGGGCATAGAGACCGAGGGCCAGGCGGCTTTGATGCAGCACCTGGAATGCGACCGCGGCCAGGGCTACCTCTTCTCGCGCCCGCTCGATGCCGAAGACTTCGAGGCCTGGGTGCGGCAGGAGGCCGAACAGCTCACCCCGGTCTGAGCGCGGTCGGCCCGGCCGCCGTCCGCGCCCGGCGCCCTGCAATTCATCGCCGTCATCCGGCGCTTCGTCGCAAGGGATGACGGAGTCACACGGGCGTCCCTACACTGCGCGGCAGTCGCGGCCCCATGGCCGTGGCCTGGCGGAGGGACGGATGATGAAAAAGAAGTGGTGGCTGGCCGGCGTGGCCGTGGTGGCGCTGGCCGGGGTGGGCGTCGGCGTGGGGCTCTCGAAGGGCGTGCTCAAGCTGCCCGCGGGCGATGCGCTGGCCAAGTCCGATGCGGCTGCGCCCAAGGCGGGCAAGGATGGCACGAAGCCCGACACGCCGCTGGAATTCATGCCCCGCGAGGTGGTACAGCCGGTGCTGGCCCGCCTGCCCGGCAGCGTGGAGTTCTCGGGCCCGCTGGTGGCGCCGCAGACCGCCGTGGTGCGCGCCAAGGCCGGCGGCACCCTGCTCGAGCTGACGGTGGCCGAGGGCAGCCGCGTGCGCGCCGGCCAGGCGCTGGGGCGCATCGAGCTGGCCGATCTCAATTCACGCATTGCCGAGCGTGCCGCCAACCTCGAGTCGGCGCGCGCCGCCCAGGTGCAGGCCGAGCGCACCCACGCCAGCAACGAGCGCCTGGCGGCGCAGCAGTTCATCTCGCCCATCGCGCTGGAGAACTCGCGCGCTGCGCTCGACACCGCACGCGCCAATCTGGCCGCCGCCCAGGCCTCGCTGGAGACGGCGCGCGTGGGCCTGCGCGAGGCCGCGTTGGTCTCGCCCATCGCCGGCATCGTGGCCAGGCGCCATGTGCTGCCGGGTGAGAAGGTCAGCCCCGAGCAGCAACTGCTGACCATCGTCGATCTCGTGCGGCTGGAACTGGCCGGCAGCGTTGGCACCCACGAGGTGGCGCGCATTGCGCCGGGCTTGGCGGTGCAGGTGCAGGTCGAGGGCGTGGACAAGCCGGTGGCCGGCCGCATCGCGCGCATTGCGCCGGCGGCCGAGCCCGGCACGCGCTCCATCGGCGTCACCATCGAGCTGCCCAACCCCAAGGAGACGCTGCGCGCCGGCCAGTACGCGCTGGTGCGCGCCGTGCTGGCCGACGACACCGAGCGCCTGACGCTGCCGGCCGCGGCCGTCGGCCAGTCGGCGGGCCAGAACCACGTCTGGGTGATCGAGAACGGCGTGCTGGCGCGTCGTGCCGTGACCCTGGGCCGGCGCGACGAGCGCGAGGGCCGCGTGGAGGTGCTGCAAGGGGTGACGCCGGCCAGCCAGGTGCTGTCGGCGCGCTTCGACAACCTGCGCGAAGGCGCCAAGGCCCTGGTGGTTGCGGCGCGGGCGGCGCCGGTGGCGTCGGCATCCCAGCCGGTCGTGCGCTAGGGGCTGGCCATGTGGATGACCCGCGTCTCCATCAACAACCCGGTCTTCGCCTGCATGGTGATGCTGGCGCTGTGCGTGCTGGGCCTGTTTTCCTACGCCCGCCTGGGCGTGGAGCAGATGCCCGACATCAGCTTCCCCGGCGCCTTCATCGATGTCGCCTACCCGGGGGCCTCGCCCGAGGCGGTGGAGCGCGAGGTCACCAAGGTGGTCGAAGAGTCGCTCAACAGCATCGCCGGCGTCAAGCGCATCAGCTCGCGCAGCTTTGAGGGGCGCAGCCAGACCAGCGTCGAATTCAGCCTCAACGCCGACATGTCGCGCGCCATGCAGGACGTGCGCGACCGCCTGGCGGCGGTGCAGGCGGCCTTTCCGCGCGACGTGAAGGCGCCGCTGGTCTCGCGCTTCAACAACGACAACGCCCAGGCGGTGGTGAACTTCGCCCTGCTGTCCAAGACGCGCAGCGCACGCGAGCTGTCGGTGCTGGGCGACCAGGTGGTAGGGCGGCGGCTGCAGCGCGTGGAGGGCGTGGCGCGGGTGGACATCAGCGGCCTGGCGGTGCGCGAGCTGCGCATCGACCTCGACGCCGCGCGGCTGCGCGCCTACGGCATCACGCCGGCCGAGATCTCTGCCGCGCTGCGCGACGCCAATGCCGACCAGCCGGTGGGCCTGCTCAGCAATGCCGTCGGCGACACCATCTTGCGCGTCGAGGGCAAGGTGCGCGACCCGCGCCAGTTCGAAGACCTCATCGTCGCGCACAAGGGTGGCCTGCCGCTGGCATTGCGCGACCTGGGGCGCGTGGTCGAACGCGAGCGCGAGCCCGATTCCACCGCCCGCATCAATGGCCAGCGCGCCATCAACTTCGGCATCTACAAGCAGCAGGACGCCAACATCGTCGCCACCGGCGAGGCGGTGAAGGCGGCGATGGAAGAGGTCAAGAAGCAGCTGCCGCCCGACGTGGAGCTGGTGCTGATCTACGCCGCCAGCGACTTCGTCAAGGATTCGCTCACCGGCCTGCGCCACACGCTGATCGAGGGCGCGCTGCTCACGGTGGCCATCGTCTTTCTCTTCCTGCACAGCTGGCGCAGCACCATCATCACCGGCCTCACGCTGCCCATCGCGGTGATCTCCAGCTTCATCGCCATCTACGCCTTCGGCTTCACGCTCAACTTCATGACCATGATGGCGCTCAGCCTGTGCATTGGCCTGCTGATCGACGACGCCATCGTGGTGCGCGAGAACATCGTGCGCCACCTGCACATGGGCAAGGACCACCACCGCGCGGCGCGCGAGGGCACGGACGAGATCGGCCTGGCGGTGATGGCCACCACCTTTGCCATCTGCGCCGTCTTCGTGCCGGTGGCCTTCATGGGCGGCATCATCGGCAAGTTCTTCTACCCCTTCGGCGTCACCGTGGTGGTGGCGGTGCTGGTGAGCCTGTTCGTCAGTTTCACGCTCGACCCCATGCTGTCCAGCGTCTGGAAAGACCCGCCCAGCGCCCACCTGCGCCAGATCGCCGGCATCGGCCACCTCATCGCGGCGGTGGACCGCGGCATGGACGCGCTGCATGGCCTCTACGAGCGGCTGATCCATTGGATCTTCGGCCCGCGGCGCTACCGTCTGCTCGGCCTGCCGGCCTATGGCCGGGCTTTCGGTGCCGACGGCCAGCGTGACCGCGCCTCGCCGCGCCGCTGGCGCTGGGCCACGCTGAGCCCGCGCGGCCTGGTGCTGGCCATCGGCGGGGCCAGCTTCGTCGGCGCCCTGGCCCTGGCGCCCCTGGTGGGCAGCGAATTCGTGCCCCAGACCGACCAGAGCTTCACCCAGCTGGCCATCCGCATGACCGTGGGCTCGAGCCTGGAGCGCAGCGATGCCAAGGTGCGCCAGGTGGAGGAGATCGTCTCCGCGCTGCCCGAGGTGAGGATGCTTTCCACCAGCGTCGGCGGCCAGGGCTCGGGCCTGTCAGTGGGGCGCAACCAGGCGACGCTGAACATCGGCCTGGTGCCGCGCAGCGAACGCAAGCGCACGCAAAAGCAGATCGAGGACAGCCTGCGCGAGAAGATCGCCGGCATCGCCGGCATCGAGGCCTCGGTCGGCTTTGACCGCCCCATCTATGTCGCCATCCTGGGCAGCGACCCCGAGGGCCTGGCGCGCATTGCCAGCGACTTTGCCGAGCAGGTCAAGAAGATTCCCGGCATTGCCGATGTCGAGCTGTCGGTCAAGCCGGGGCTGCCCACCTATGCCGTGCGGCTCAAGCCCGGCGCGGTGCGCGAGATCGGCCTCACCGCGCCGCAGCTGGCCAGCAGCCTGCGCGCCTACGTCAACGGCGATGTCGCCACCTTCTGGACCACGCCCGACGGCGAGCAGGTCGAGGTGCTGTTGCGCCTGCCGCAGGAGCAGCGCGAGCGCGTCGAGCAGATGCGCGGCCTGCCGGTGGCCTTTGCGCGCGACGGCACGCCGATCACGCTGGACGCGGTGGCCACCATCGAGCCGGTGGTCAACCCCGAGGTGATCAGGCGCCAGAACCTGCAGCGGCGCGAGGCCATCTTCGCCGGCGTGAAAGACCGACCGGCCGGCGACGTGGGCGCCGATGTGCAAAAGCTCATCAAGGCCACCACGCTGCCGCAGGGCTACCGCTTCGACATCGGCGGCAGCCAGACCGAGCAGCAGAACGAGGCCTTTGCCGGCATGCTGAGCGCGATGGCGCTGGCAGTGATCTTCATCTACATCGTGCTGGCCAGCCAGTTCGGCAGCTTCCTCCAGCCCTTGGCCATCATGGCCAGCCTGCCGCTGGCGCTGATCGGCGTGATGCTGGCGCTGCTGGTCTCGGGCAGCACGCTCAATGTCTTCAGCATGATCGGCCTGGTGATGCTGATGGGCCTGGTGACCAAGAACGCCATCTTGCTGGTCGACTTTGCCAACCACGCCCGCAAGGCCGGCGCCAGCATGGCCGAGGCACTGCTGCAGGCGGGGCTGATCCGCATGCGGCCGATCATCATGACCACCGCTGCCATGGTCTTTGGCATGCTGCCGATGGCGCTGGCCTTCAACGAGGGCGGCGAGATCCAGGCCCCGATGGGCCGCGCCATCATCGGCGGCATCCTTACTTCCACCCTGCTCACGCTGGTGGTGGTGCCGGTGCTCTACAGCTATCTGGCGCGAGGCCGCAAGGCTGCGGCCGAGGAGGCGGCAGCCGAGGTGACGGGCGGCAGCGCCGCCGGGCCCCTGCCCATGCCGGCCGACCGCGACTGATCAGGTGCTGGTGCTGCGCGGCTGCAGCAGCGCCGCGCCAGCCACCAGCACCGCAGCGGCCACCAGGCTGGCGGCGAGCGGCACGCCGTTGCGCGGGCCCGCCGCGCCGCCCGAAAGCGGCCCCAGCGTCAGCGGGCCCACCAACTGGCCGGCGGCGAAGGCGGCTGTCATCACCGCGATCAAGCGCGGCGTGGCGGCGCCGGCGTCCAGGCGCGCCTGCTGCATCGCGGCCATGGTCAACACCATGAAGGTGCCGCCCACGCACAGCGCGCTGATCAGCAGCGCCGCCAGCGATGGCGACAGGGCCGGCGCCAGCACGCCGGCGGCCATCAGCAACTGGGACGCGATCCACAGCACATGCGGCGCCAGGCCGCGCGCCACGCGCGCCGCCAGCAGGGTGGAGGCGGCGGCGGCGAGGCCGAACAGCGGCCACACCGAGCCGAAGAAGGCGGGGTCGGCAAACTGCTGGCGTGCCATTGCAGGCAGGAAGGTGGCGGGCAGGATGTAGCCGTAGCCGAAGCTGCCGTAGGCGACGATCACGCGCCAGTGGCGGGCGACGCCGCCTGCGGCAGCCGCTGTGGCCGCCGCGGCTGGCGTGGGCAAGGCCGGCCCGGCGACGATGTGGCGCCAGCCCAGCCCGGCCGCCACCGCCGCCAGCGTGCCCAGCAGCAGCCAGGCGAGGCCGGGTGGCTGCTGGCCCAGCGCCGCGCCCAGGCCCACCAGGCCGGCCAGCGCAATGCCGCTGCCGACGCCGGCGAAGACGAGGCCGGCCCAGGCCGGGCGGCCGGCCGCCGCCAGCGCCTGCAGCGCCCAGCCCGAGATGCCGACCAGCACCAGCGCGCTGGCCATGCCGGCCAGCAGCCGCCAGGCCATCCACAAGCCGAAAGACGAGCTGGCGCCCATGGCCAGCGTGAAGAGGGCGACACCGACGAGGCCACCGCGCGCCGCCGTGGCCGGAGCGATGGGCCAACGCGCCGCCGCCAGTGCCCCGAGCAGGTAGCCCAGGTAGTTGACCGAGGCCAGCCAGGCGCCCTGCGCCAGGGTGAGCTGGCCGTCCTGCAGCATCAGCGGCAGCAGCGGCGTGAACGCAAAGCGGCCAATGCCCATCGCCGAGGCCAGGCCGACCAGGCCCATGGCGGCGATGGCGAAGGCGGCGCGGTCCGGTCCTGCGGAATGGGCGGGTTGGGCGCCAGGGGCTCTCATCGCGCGCCGGCTCAGCATTCGACGATGTTGACGGCCAGCCCGCCGCGGGCGGTTTCCTTGTACTTGCTCATCATGTCAGCGCCGGTTTCGCGCATCGTCTTGATCACCTTGTCCAGGCTCACGAAATGCGTGCCGTCGCCGCGCAGCGCCATGCGCGCGGCGTTGATGGCCTTCACCGCGGCGATGGCGTTGCGCTCGATGCAGGGAATCTGCACCAGGCCGCCCACCGGGTCGCAGGTCAGGCCCAGGTGGTGCTCCATGCCGATCTCGGCGGCGTTCTCGGCCTGCTCGGGCGTGCCGCCCATCACCGCGCACAGCGCACCGGCGGCCATGCTGCAGGCCACGCCCACTTCGCCCTGGCAGCCGACCTCGGCGCCGCTGATGCTGGCGTTTTCCTTGTAGAGCATGCCGATGGCGGCGGCGGTGAGCAGGAAATCGACCACGCCGCGCTCGCTGGCACCGGGCACGAAGCGCGTGTAGTAGTGCAGCACCGCGGGCACGATGCCGGCCGCTCCGTTGGTGGGCGCGGTGACGACGCGGCCGCCGGCGGCGTTCTCCTCGTTGACGGCCAGGGCGTAGAGGTTGACCCAGTCCAGCACCTGCAAGGGGTCGCGCAGCGCGGCCTCGGGGTGGGCGGTGAGGGCGTCGCGCAAGGCCTTGGCGCGGCGCTTCACCTTGAAGCCACCGGGCAAGGTGCCGCCGCTGGCGCAACCGCGCGCCACGCAGTCCTGCATCACCTGCCAGATCTTCAGCAAGCCGGCGTCGATCTCGGCGTCGCTGCGCCAGTGGCGTTCGTTCCTGCGCATCAGCTCGGCGATGCCGCAGCCGAGTTCGCGCGTGCGTCGCAGCAGCTCTTCGCCGCTGTGGAAGGGGTGGGGCAGCACCGTGGTGTCGGGGGCGATCAGCTGCTGGCGGCTGCCGTCGGCCGCCAACTCCTCGCCGAGCACGAAGCCGCCGCCCACCGAGTAGTAGACGCGGCTGGCCAGCGTGGCGCCGGCGGCGTCGAAGGCCGTGAAGCGCATGCCGTTGGCGTGCAGCGGCAGGGTCTCGCGGCGATGGAACAACAGGTCGTCCTTCTCATTGAAGGCCAGCTCGTGGCGGCCCAGCAGCGGCAGCCGGCCCTGGGCGCGCATCGCCGCCAGCAACTGCGGCACGGCGTCGACGTCCACCGTGTCCGGCTCGTAACCGGCCAGGCCCAGCAGCACCGCCTTGTCGCTGCCGTGGCCCTTGCCCGTGGCACCGAGCGAGCCGTACAGCTGGGCCAGCACGCGCGATGTGGCGTCGAGCTGGCCGTCGGCGGCCAGGCGGGCCGCGAACAGCCGCGCCGCCCGCATCGGGCCCACGGTGTGCGAGCTGCTCGGCCCGATGCCGATCTTGAAGAGGTCGAAGACGCTGACGGCCATGGCGCGATGCTAGGGCACAGGGCGCGATGCTTGGGGCACCGCGCCAGATCAAGGTCGATGCAAGGGCCGGCAGGGATAATTTTCGGCTCCGGCCATCACCCCCGACAGCGCCGGTTCGCACCCGCTCGAGCCCCGCAGTACACCGCCAATGCCGCCTTCCGAAGAGTCAACCCCGTCGACGAGCGGCTTGCGCGGCCAGCATGCGGTGCTGGCACTCGCCTTGGGCCTGGCGGTTTCGGTGGCTGCTGCGCTGGTGGTCAAGCGCGACATCGACGCCGACGCGACGCGCCATTTTGCCAACCGTTGCGACCAGCTCACGCTCAGGGTCCAGGAGCGTCTGGGCGCCTATGCGCTGATCCTGCGCGGCGCCGCGGGCCGCTTCTCGGCCTCGCACCCGGTCACGCGCGGCGACTGGCGCACTTATGTCGAGACGCTGCAACCCGAGCGCACCGTGCCCGGCGTGCAGGGCATAGGCTTCGCCGAGTGGCTGCCGTCCGAGCGCCTGGCCGCGCACATCGCCAGCGTGCGCGATGAGGGCCATCCGCACTACGAGGTGTGGCCGGTGGGCGCGCGGCCGGCCTATACCGCGATCAAGTTTCTCGAGCCCTTTGCCGGGCGCAATCTGCGCGCCTTTGGCTACGACATGTATGCCGAGCCCACGCGGCGGGCGGCGATGGAGCGCGCCCGCGACAGCGGCGAAGCCACGCTCTCGGGCCCGGTGCAACTGGTGCAGGAGACCGGCGAGGACGTGCAGACCGGCGTGCTGCTCTACCTGCCGGTCTACCGCGAGGGCAGTGACCCCACCACCGCCGCCCAGCGCCGCCAGGTGCTGCTGGGCTGGGCCTACAGCCCCTACCGCATGAACGATCTCATGCGCGGCATCCTGGGCGATTGGATGGAGCAGGAGGGCCGGGCCGTCGACCTGCACATCGCCGACGGCAGCGCGCGGCTCTTCGACAGCCGCCCGGGGCCTCCCGCCGCGGGCGCGCTGCTGCAGCAGCGCCGCCTGGACTTTTACGGCCGCAGCTGGCAGCTTGAATTCGAGGACGCACGCGCCGCGGCCGCGATCGACTACACCGCGGCCTGGGCCACGCTCGCCGCCGGCTTGATGCTCAGCGGTTTGTTGTACGCGCTGCTGCGCTCGGTCATCCACACGCGCGCCGCCGCCGGCCGCATCGCCCAGCGCCTGACCGAGGAGGTGAGGCGCGGCGCTGATCGCCTGCGCGAGGGTGAGGCCTTCAAGGCCGCCATCCTCGACTCGGTGCTGGCCGAGATTGCCGTGCTCGACCGCGACGGCGTCATCGTGGCTGTCAACGAGCCCTGGCGGCGGCGGGCCGAGCAGCATGGCGTCGCCCCACGCGGCAGCCGCGTCGGCGACAACTACCTCGTGGCCTGCGAACTGCCCGAGGACGATCCACGCCATGGCGATGCCATCCTTCTGTGCGAGGCCATACGCACCGTGCTCAGCGGGCGCGCCCGCCACCTGAGGCGCGAGCTGCCGCGCCTGGACGTGGGCGACGACGGCTGGTACGCGCTCACGGTGGCGCCGCTGCGGCCGGCCGGCGAGGGCGCCGTGGTCTCGCACACCGACATCTCGGCGCGCAAGCAGGCCGAGGACCAGTTGCGCCTGGCCGCCAGCGTCTTCAGCCATGCCCGCGAGGGCATCATGATCACCGACCCCGAGGGCGCCATCGTCGACGTCAACGAAGCCTTCACGCGCATCACCGGCTATGGCCGCGATGAGGCCCTGGGCCGCAACCCGCGCATGCTGCGCTCGGGCCTGCAGTCGCCCGAGCATTACGCCGAGTTCTGGCGTCGCCTCACCACCGAGGGCCACTGGTACGGCGAGTTCTGGAACCGCCACAAGAGCGGCGCCGTCTACGCCGCGCTGCAGGCCGTGAGCACGGTGCGCGACCACCAGGGCAGGGCGCGCCACTATGTCTCGCTCTTCTCGGACATCACGGCGCTGAAGGCGCAAGAGAACCGGCTCGAACGCATCGCCCACTACGACGCGCTCACCGGTCTGCCCAACCGCGTGCTGCTGGCCGACCGCCTGCACAAGGCCATGCAGCAGGCGCAGCGGCGCGGTCAGCTGCTGGCCCTGGTCTTCCTCGACCTCGATGGCTTCAAGGCCGTCAACGACGCCCATGGCCACGCCTGCGGCGACGAGCTGCTGGTGGCCCTGGCGCGGCGCCTGCAGCAGGCCCTGCGCGCCGGCGACACGCTGGCGCGCCTGGGCGGTGATGAATTCGTGGCCGTGCTCGGGGACCTGTCCAGCGTCAGTGCCGGCGTGCCGCTCTTGGCGCGCATGCTGGACGCGGCCTCGCAGCCGCTGGCTCACGGCGACCAGTTGCTGCAGGTGACGGCCAGCCTGGGCGTGAGCTTCTACCCGCAGGCCGATGAGGTCGAGGCCGACCAGCTCATCCGCCAGGCCGACCAGGCCATGTACCAGGCCAAGCAGGCCGGGCGCAACCGCTATGTCGTCTTCGATGCCGAGCAGGACCGCAGCCTGCGCGGCCACATCGAGGGCCTGGACCGCCTGCGTGCCGCGCTCGAGGCGGGCGAGTTCCTGCTGCACTACCAGCCCAAGGTGAACATGAGGAGCGGTGCCGTCGTCGGCGCCGAGGCCCTGATCCGCTGGCAGCACCCCACCGAAGGCCTGCTGCTGCCGGGGCAGTTCCTGCCGCTGATCGAGCACCACGCGCTCAGCGTAAAGGTGGGCGAATGGGTGATAGACCATGCCCTGGCCCAGGCCGAGGCCTGGCAGGCCCAGGGCATCGCGCTGCCGCTGAGCCTGAACGTGGGCGCCCACCAGCTGCAGCAGCCCGAGTTCGTGGACCGCCTGCGCGCCAGCCTGGCGCGCCACCCTGCCGTCGCGCCGGGGCGGCTGCAGCTGGAACTGCTGGAAACCAGCGAACTGCGTGACCTCGACCAGGTGGCGCGCGTGATCAAGGCCTGCGGCGAGATGGGCGTGAGCTTCGCGCTCGACGATTTCGGCACCGGCTATTCGTCGCTGACCTATCTCAAGCGCCTGGCGGTGGCGCAGATCAAGGTCGACCGCAGCTTCGTGCGCGACATGCTGCACGAGCCCGAGGACCTGGCCATCCTGGAGGGCGTGATGGGCCTGGCGCGCGCCTTCGACCGCGAGCTGGTGGCCGAGGGTGTGGCTTCGGTGGAACTGGGTCAGATGCTGCTGCGCATGGGCTGCGAGCTGGGCCAGGGCCACGGCATCGCGCGCCCCATGCCGGCGGCCGAGCTGCCCGCCTGGCTGGCCAGCTGGCGCGCGCCACCGCAGTGGACGGGCATGCGGACGCTGGCCCCCGCCGAGAGGCCGCTGATCGTGGCCAGCGTCGAGCACAACGCCTGGATACGTGCCGTGGCCGACCACCTGCAGGGGCGTGGCCCGCTGCCGGCCGACCTCGGCGACAGCCAGTGCCGTTTCTCGGTCTGGCTGCACGGCGAGGGCCAAGCGCTCTATGGCGAGCAGCCCGGCCTGGCTCGTGTCGATGCCCTCCACCACCGCGTACACGCGGTGGCCGCGCAGTTGCTGGCCTTGCAAGGCCACGGCCGCACCGAGGCGGCCGTGGACGGCCTGCCGGCGCTGCTGGCGCTGCGCGATGAGTTGCAGCGCGCGCTCTGGGCCTTGACCTGAGACCGGCTCAGCTGGCGAGGTCGGCCAGCGGCGGACAGCTGCAGAACAGGTTGCGGTCGCCCCAGACGTTGTCGACGCGGCCCACCGGGCTCCAGTATTTCTGGCGCCGCAGGCTGGCCAGCGGGAAGGCGGCCTCCTCGCGCGTGTAGGCGTGGTTCCAGTCGCTGGCGAGCAGGGCCGCCGCGGTGTGCGGTGCGTGCTTGAGCGGGTTGTCGTCGCGCGGCCAGGCACCGCTCTCGACCTTGGCAATCTCGCCGCGGATGGCAATCATCGCGTCGCAGAAGCGGTCAAGCTCGACCAGCGGCTCACTCTCGGTGGGCTCGATCATCAGCGTGCCGGGCACCGGGAAGCTCAGCGTCGGCGCGTGGAATCCGTAGTCGATCAGGCGCTTGGCCACGTCCTCGGCCGAGATGCCACGGTCCTTGCCGGTGGCCTCTTTCAGCGGCCGCAGGTCGAGGATGCATTCGTGGGCCACGCCGCCGCCCTTGAGCGCGGCATTGCCGCCCGAGTAGAGCACCGGGTAGTGGTCGGCCAGGCGCGCGGCCACGTAGTTGGCGGCCAGGATGGCGGCCTCGGTGGCGCTGCGCAGGCCGTCGGCGCCCATCATGCGGCAGTACATCCAGCTGATGGGCAGCACCGCGGCATTGCCCAGCGGCGCGGCGCTCACCGCGCCCACGCTTTGCGCGCCGCCCACGCCGCCCGTGCGGTGGCCGGGCAGGAAGGGCACGAGATCGGCCACCACCGCCACCGGCCCGACGCCGGGGCCGCCGCCGCCGTGCGGGATGCAGAAGGTCTTGTGCAGGTTGAGGTGGCTCACATCGCCGCCGAACTCGCCCGGCGCTGCCACGCCCACCAAGGCGTTCATGTTGGCACCATCCACATAGACGCGGCCGCCGTGCTGGTGGACGATGGCGCAGAGTTCCTTCACGCGCACCTCGAACACGCCGTGGGTGCTGGGGTAGGTGATCATCACCGCCGCCAGGCGCGCGCTGTGGGTCTCGCACTTGGCGCGCAGGTCGTCGATGTCGACATTGCCCATCGCGTCGCACTTGGTCACCACCACCGTCATGCCCGCCATCTGGGCGCTGGCCGGGTTGGTGCCGTGGGCGCTCTCGGGGATCAGGCAGATGTCGCGCTGGCCCTCGCCGCGGCTCTCGTGCCAGGCCTTGATGACCAGCAGGCCGGCGTATTCGCCCTGGCTGCCGGCATTGGGCTGCAGGCTCACCCCGGCATAGCCGGTGGCCTGGGCCAGCCAGGCGCAGAGCTGGTCGTTCATGGCCCAATAGCCGGCCAGCTGGTCGCGCGGCGCGAAGGGGTGGAGCTGGGCGAACTCGGGCCAGGTGATGGGAATCATCTCGCTCGTCGCGTTCAGCTTCATCGTGCAGCTGCCCAGCGGGATCATGCTGCGGTCCAGCGCCAGGTCCTTGTCCGACAGGCTGCGGATGTAGCGCAGCATCTCGGTCTCGCTGTGGTGGCGGTTGAACACCGGGTGGGTGAGGAAGGCGCTGGTGCGGCGCAGCCGCGCGGGGATCAGGGGTTCCACGCCCTGCTCGAAGGCGGCGACATCGGGCAGCACCTGGCCCGACTCCATGAACCAGCCCCACAGCAGGGCCAGGTCGGCGCGCGTGGTGGTCTCGTCCAGCGAGATGGCCAGGTGCAGGTCGCTGGCGCGGCGCAGGTTGGCGCCTTCGGCCAGCGCGCGCTTGAGGATGGTGTCGGTGCGCGGGCCGGTCTCGACGAGCAGGGTGTCGAAGGCCTGCGGCGTCACCACCTTGTGGCCCAGGGCCCTGAGCCCGGCGGCCAGGATGGCGGTGTAGCTGGCGATGCGCAGCGCGATCCGCTTCAGGCCCTCGGGCCCGTGGTAGACCGCGTACATGCTGGCCATCACGGCCAGCAGCACCTGGGCCGTGCAGATGTTGCTGGTGGCCTTCTCGCGCCGGATGTGCTGCTCGCGCGTCTGCAGCGCCAGGCGGTAGGCGGGGTCGCCGTGGCTGTCCACGCTCACGCCCACCAGGCGGCCGGGCATGGCGCGCTTGAAGGCGTCGCGGCAGGCCAGGTAGGCGGCGTGCGGGCCGCCCGCGCCCATGGGCACGCCGAAGCGCTGGGTGTTGCCGACCACGATGTCGGCGTCGAACTCGCCCGGCGGCACCAGCAGGGTCAGCGCCAGCAGGTCGGCGGCGACGATGAAGGCGGCCTGCTTGGCATGCGCCTGCTGCACCAGGGGCGCGAGGTCGTGGATCAGGCCGGTGGTGCTGGGGTATTGCGCGATGACTGCGAAGTAGTCGTGCTGCTCCATCAGCTGCGGCGCCATGCCCACCCGCACCGTGAGGCCCAGCGGCGCGGCACGCGTCTGGATCACCTCGATCGTCTGCGGGTGGCAGTCACCGGCAACGATGATCGTGTCGCTCTTGCTCTTGACGCTGCGCTTGGCCAGCGTCATGGCCTCGGCGGCGGCGGTGGCCTCGTCCAGCATGCTGGCATTGGCGATGGCCATGCCGGTGAGATCGCAGACCATGGTCTGGAAGTTCACCAGGGCCTCCATGCGGCCCTGCGAGATCTCGGCCTGGTAGGGCGTGTAGGCGGTGTACCAGGCCGGGTTCTCGAGGATGTTGCGCAGGATGACGCCCGGCGTGTGGGTGCCGTGGTAGCCCTGGCCGATGAAGCTCTTCAGCAGCTTGTTGCGCGAGGCCAGCGCCTTGAGTTCGGCCAGCGCCTCGGCCTCGGTGGCCGGCGGCGGCAGTTCCATCGCCTGGCTGCGTGCGATGGCGCGCGGCACGATGGCCTCGATGAGCGCGCCGCGCGTCAGCGCCGGCCCGCCGGCGGCAATGGCCGCCAGCATGTGGCGCTCGTCGTCGGCGTCGGGGCCGATGTGGCGGGCTGCAAATTCGGCGGCGTTCTCGAGCGCGGCCAGCGGCTTCAGGGCGGACATGGGCAAGGCTTTCTGCCCGGCGCGGGCCGGGGCTTTCTCTGCGGGGGTTGGGCCAGGCCGCCGGGTGGGGCCGGGCGGATCAGGGATTCGGCTCTCGGCTCAGAGCGTCTTGAGCAGGGCGTCGTAGCCCGGCGGGTCCATCAGCTGGTCGAACTCGGCCATGCCGACCTCGGTGATGTGGACCTTGAAGAACCAGCCGTGGCCCAGCGGATCGCTGTTGGCCAGCGAGGGGTCGTCGCGCAGTCCTTCGTTGACCTCGACCACCTCGCCCGTCACCGGCATGAAGATGTCGGCCGCGGCCTTGACCGATTCGACGACGCCGGCGACCTCGCCCTTCTTGTAGCTGCGGCCGACCTCGGGCAGTTCGACGAAGACCACGTCGCCCAGCGCGTCCTGCGCGTGGTGCGTGATGCCGACGATGGCGGCCTCGTGGTCCTCGATGTTGATCCACTCGTGGTCGGGGGTGTACATGGTCGTCATGGGCAGGGCTCCTGGTCGAAGGCGGGGGGGTCAGCGCTGGTAGCGGTGGGGGTGGAAGGGCAGGGGGTTCACGCGCATGGGCACGCGCTTGCCGCGCACCTCGGCGTAGACCTCGTGGTGGGGCTGGGCGTGGTCCAGCGGCAGGTAGGCCATGGCCACCGGCTGGTCGACGCTGGGAGAGAGCGTGCCGCTGGTGACGGTGCCAAGCTTGTGGCCGTGGCCGTCGACGATGGCCGTGCCCTCGCGCACCGGCACGCGCTCGAGCCCGACCAGGCCGACGCGGCGGCTGGGCGCGGCGCCGGCGAGATGGCTTGCTATCACGGCCGCGCCAGGGTAGCCACCCGCGCGCGCACCGCCCGGGCGGCGCACCTTCTGGATGGCCCAGGCCAGGCCGGCCTCGACCGGGCTGGTGCTCTCGTTGATGTCGTGGCCGTAGAGGCACATGCCGGCCTCCAGGCGCAGCGTGTCGCGCGCACCCAGGCCGGCCGGCTTGACCTCGGCCTGGGCCAGCAAGGCCTCGGCCAGCAGCTCGGCCTTGTCGGCCGGCACCGAGATCTCGAAGCCGTCTTCGCCGGTATAGCCAGAACGCGTCACGAAGCAGGGCGCGCCCACCAGCTCGAAGGGGCCGCCGGTCATGAACTTCAGCTGCGCCACGCCACCGTGCAGCCGCGCCAGCACCTGCACCGCCGCCGGGCCCTGCAGCGCCAGCAGCGCGCGCTCGGGCATGGCCACCACCTGGCAGCGGTGGGCGATGTGGGTGAGCAGGTGGCGCAGGTCGGCGTCCTTGCAGCCGGCGTTGACGACCAGGAAGAGATCGCCGAAGGCCTCGCGTGCGGCGGCCTCCGGACGCACCACCATCAGGTCGTCGAGCAGGCCACCGCTGGCATTGGTGAAGAAGGCATAGCGCTGGCGGCCGGGTGCGAGATCGACCAGGTCAACCGGCACCAGGGTCTCGAGCGCCGCGGCGGCGTCGGCGCCCACCAGGCGAATCTGGCCCATGTGCGAGACATCGAACAGCGCCGCGCCGGCGCGGCAGTGGCGGTGCTCGGCCATCACGCCGGTGGGGTACTGCACCGGCATCGCATAGCCGGCAAAGGGCACCATGCGCGCGCCCAGGCGCAGGTGCAGGGCGTGCAAAGGGGTCTGGAGCAGAGGTGTGGAGCCGGCAGCGGACATGGCCATCCTTCCAAGGGCATCGACGCAAGCACCGCGCAGGCGGTGTGACGGGGGCCCTCGCTGTCCGCTTTACCTGAGAGATTCGGTGCTGGCCCAGCCCTTCTCGGGCCCGCCAGACCTTGCCCCTTCGGTGGGCCGAAGGCGTGTGCCTTGCACCCGCCCGGCCTCTCTCCAGTGAGGTCGAAAACCAGTCCGTTGTGCCTGAGCGTTCGAGGAGGGCTTAGTCCCACCACTGCGCCTTCGGCGGCCCGGCCGGCGCAGTGCCGGCCAAGCTCTCTCCTGGTGGCGGCCAGTGTATAGCAGCGGGACCGCGGCCCCGCGCTACGA
The DNA here is from genome assembly GCF_904426505.1 of Rubrivivax sp. A210. Lineage (GTDB taxonomy): Bacteria > Pseudomonadota > Gammaproteobacteria > Burkholderiales > Burkholderiaceae_C > Rubrivivax. The sequence goes on along the minus strand of NZ_CAJGBN010000056.1, from coordinate 15,839 downwards.
TGGTGCCATGGCCGACGACATCCCCACCCTGCGCCGCATCCTCAAGAACTGCCGCACAATCGCCGTGGTGGGGCTGTCGGCCGACTGGTTCAGGCCCAGCCACTTCGCCGCCCAGTACATGCAGGCCAAGGGCTACCGCGTGCTGCCGGTCAACCCGCGCTACGACAGCCTCCTGGGCGAACGCTGCTACGCCAGGCTCGAGGACATCCCCGAGCCCATCGACATGGTCGATGTCTTCCGCAAGACCGCCGACGTATTGCCCATCGCGCACAGCGCCGTGGCCCTGGGTGCGCGCGTGCTGTGGCAGCAGATCGGCGTCGTCAACGCCGAGGCCGACGCGCTGGTGCGGGCCGCCGGGCTGGATTCGGTGATGGACCGTTGCGTCAAGATCGAGCACGCGCGGCTCTTCGGCGGCCTGCACTGGTTCGGCGTCAACACCCGCGTGATCTCGGCGCGGCGGCCGGTCTGACACCATGGCCGACCACGCCTACAAGCCCGAGACCCTGGCCATCCATGCCGGCCAGATCCCCGACGCCGCCACCGGCGCGCGTGCCCTGCCCATCTACCAGACCACCAGCTTTGTCTTCGACAGCGCCGAGCACGCCGCCCAGCTCTTCAACCTGGCCACCTTCGGCAACGTCTATTCGCGGCTGAGCAACCCTACGGTGGCGGCACTGGAAGAACGGGTGGCGGCGCTGGAGAGTGGCCGCGCCGCCATCGCCTGCGCCAGCGGCATGGCCGCCGAGGCCATGGCGCTGATGACCATCCTGCAGGCGGGCGACCACGTCGTTGCCGCCGGCGCCCTCTATGGCGGCAGCGTCACCATGCTGGCCGTCAGCCTGCGCAAGTTCGGCATCGAGACGAGCTTTGTCGACGCCACCGACCCCGCCGCCTTTGCCGCGGCCATGCGCCCCAACACGCGCGCCGTGTTTGCCGAGAGCCTGGGCAACCCCAGCCTCGTCGTCCTGGACATCGCCGCCATCGCCGAGGTGGCCCATGCCCACGGCGTGCCGCTGATCATCGACAACACCGTGCCCAGCCCCTTCCTGTGCAACCCCTGCGCGCTGGGCGCCGACCTGGTGGTGCATAGCGCCACCAAGTACCTCGCCGGCCACGGCACCACGCTGGGCGGCGTGATCGTCGAGAGCGGGCGCTTTCCCTGGGACAACGGCAAATTTCCGGGCATGACCGAGCCCTCGCCCGGCTACCACGGCGTGCGCTTCTACGAGACCTTCGGCGACTTCGGCTTCACGATGCGCTGCCGCATGGAGACGCTGCGCGTCTACGGCGCGGCGCTGGCGCCCATGGCCGCCTGGCAGATCCTGCAGGGCGTCGAGACCCTGCCGCTGCGCATGGAGCGCCATTGCGCCAATGCGCTGGCCGTGGCGCGCTTCCTGCGCGACGACCCGCGCGTGGGCTGGGTCAACTACCCGGGGCTGGAAAGCCACCCGCAGCACGCGCTGATGCAGCGCCAGATGCGCGGCGCCTCGGGGCTGTTGGCCTTCGGCGTCAAGCCGTCGGCGGGCGATGGCGACGGTGGCGTCGCGGCCGGCGTGCGCTTCATCGAGGGCGCGCAGTTCATGAGCCACCTCGTCAACATCGGCGACACGCGCACCCTCATCAGCCACCCGGCCAGCACCACCCACCGCCAGCTCGACCCCGCCCAGCAGCTTGCCGCCGGCGTGCGGCCCGACATGGTGCGCATCTCGGTGGGGCTGGAGCACATCGACGACATCCTCTGGGACATGGACCAGGCGCTGGCCCGGGCCACCGGCTGAGCCGGCCGGCCCTGGTGCCGGCATAAGATGACGCCCCTCACCGGGAGCGCGTGCGCATGAGCATCTACGACCAGCATCTGGACAAGAACGCGGCCAACTACGTGGCGCTGAGCCCGACCAGCTTCGTCGAGCGCAGCGCCGAGGTCTTCGGCGACCTGCCGGCCGTGGTTCACGGCGCGCGCCGCTACACCTGGGCCCAGACGCGCGGACGTGCGGCGCGGCTGGCGGCGGCGCTGCGCAGCCTGGGTGTGGGCCACGGCAGCACGGTGAGCGTGATGCTGCCCAACACGCCCGAAATGGTGGAGGCGCACTACGCCGTGCCGGCCCTGGGCGCCGTGCTCAACACCCTCAACACGCGGCTCGATGCGCCGCTGCTGGCCTGGCAGATGAACCACTGCGAGGCCCAGGTTCTGATCACCGACCGCGAGTTCGCGCCCGTGATCGCGCCGGCGCTCAAGGCCCTGGCCCAGGAGCACGGCCGCCAGCTGGTGGTGATCGACGTCTTCGACAGCGAATACACCGGCGCCGGCGCCGCCCTGGGCGCGCACGAGTACGAGGCCCTGCTGGCCGCCCACGCGCCGCTGGCGCGCCTGGAAGGCCCTGCCGACGAATGGGACGCCATCGCCGTGAGCTACACCAGCGGCACCACCGGTGACCCCAAGGGCGTGGTCACCCACCATCGCGGCGCCTACCTCAACGCGGTCAGCAACGCGGCCACCTGGACCATGCCGCACTTCCCGAAATACCTGTGGACGCTGCCGATGTTCCACTGCAACGGCTGGTGCTTCCCGTGGACGGTGGCGCTGCTGGGCGGCACCCATGTCTGCCTGCGCCGTGTCGAGGCCAAGGCCATTCTCGATGCCATGCGCGAGCACGGCGTCGACCACTACTGCGCCGCGCCCATCGTGCACAACCTGCTCATCAACGCACCCGCCGAGCAGCGCGAGGGCATACGGCAGAAGGTGCGCGGCATGGTCGCCGGCGCGGCGCCGCCGGCGGCCATGATCGAGGGCATGGCGCGCATCGGCTTCGACATCACCCATGTCTACGGCCTCACCGAGGTCTACGGCCCGGCGGCGGTGGCCGTCAAGCGGCCTTCGTGGGCGGCAGAGAGCCTGTCCGAGCAGACGCGCCTGAACGGCCGCCAGGGCGTGCGCTACGGCCTGCAGGAAGGCATGACGGTGCTCGACGCCGAGAGCCTGGCCGAGACGCCGGCCGACGGCCAGACCATGGGCGAGATCATGTTCCGCGGCAACATCGTGATGAAGGGCTATCTCAAGAACCCGGCCGCCACCGAGGCCGCCTTTGCCGGCGGCTGGTTCCACACCGGCGACCTGGCGGTGATGGAGGCCGACCGCTACGTCAAGATCAAGGACCGCAGCAAGGACATCATCATCTCGGGCGGCGAGAACATCAGCAGCCTCGAGGTCGAGGACGCGCTCTACCGCCACCCCGCGGTGCTGGCCTGCGCCGTGGTGGCGCGGCCCGACCCCAAGTGGGGCGAGGCGCCGGTGGCCTATGTCGAGACCAAGGCCGATTCAACCGTCACCGCGGCCGAGCTGGTGGCGCATTGCAAGGGCCTGCTGGCGGGCTACAAGGTGCCGCGCGAGATCCGTTTCGAGCCCATTCCCAAGACCAGCACCGGCAAGATCCAGAAGTTCCAGCTGCGCGAACGGGCGCGCTCGGGTGCGGCCTTCGAATAGAGCCGCACGCCCGGCACCGACATCCCCATGGCGCTGATCTCGTTCAACCGCATCGGCCACCGCATCCTCGCGGTGGTGGGGCTGACCGTGACGCTGGGGCTGGTGGCCATCGCCTGGTTCTACGTCAACTACCAGGAGCGCGCGGTGCTGGCGCAGAACGAGCGCAACATGCTCAAGCTGACCGAGACCGTCAGCCAGAACCTGCAGAGCGTGATGCTGGCCGGCTATGCCGACATCGCCCAGTCCTTCGCCAACCGACTGCACAAGGTCGAGGGCATCGACGATTTCCACGTCCTGCGCGTCGACGGTCTCGAGGCCTTCGGCGACAACCGCACCATCCAGGACGTCAACCGCCGCCGTGGCGACGAGGTGTTTCGCGAGCGCGACAAGGAGACCGAGGAGCGCAAGCTGGCCGCCGACAACCCGCAGCTGCTGCAGGCGGTCGAGAGTCGGGCGCCGGTGATGCACTACACCACCAACGAGCGCGGCGAGCGTTCGTTGCGCATCCTGGCACCCATCGTCAACCAGAAGGCCTGCCACAAGTGCCATAGCCAGACCCAGGCGGTGCGCGGCGTCATCCTGCTGGGGGCATCGCTGCAGACGGTGGAGGGTGACATCTACGAAACCCGCAAGGCATCCATCCTGGTGCTCGCGCCGACCCTGCTGGCTACGCTCTTCCTCACTGGCGCCATCATGCGCCGCTCGGTGGTGAGGCCGATCGAGAAGATGACGCACGCGATGAAGCGCGCCTCGGCCGGCGAACTCGACCAAAAGGTGCCGGTGAAGGGCCAGGACGAGCTGGCCCAGATGGCCGGTAGCTTCAACACCATGACCAACGAGCTGCTCAAGACCTACCAGGGCCTGCGGCTCGAGCAGGACAAGCTGACCACCATCATCCTGGGTGCGCGCGAGGCCATCATCGTCACCGATGCCACCGACCAGGTGGTGCTGGTCAATCCGGCCGCGACCCGGTTGCTGGGCAAGAGCCAGGATCGCATCGTCGAAGAGGGCTTCCTCAAGCTGTTCGACGAGCCGCTGCTGATGGAACAGTGGCTGGAGGAGGCTCACGCCGACAACGGCCCCCACACCCTCGAGTACAACTCGCATGTGCTGAGCGTACATGCCGCTCGCATCAACGATGCCGAGGGCAAGCGCGTGGGCAGTGCCGCGCTGCTGCGCGACATCACCGAGGAAAAGCGGCTCGAGGACGAGTTGCGCCGCCTGTCCAACACCGACGGCCTGACGCTGCTCTACAACCGGCGCTACCTGGACGAGGCGCTGCAGACCGAACTCGAGCGGGCCAAGCGCTACCACCTGCCGCTGTCGGTGCTGTTGTTCGACGTCGACCACTTCAAGCGGTTCAACGACGCCCACGGCCATGACATGGGCGACCGCGTGCTCAAGGAAGTGGCTCGCCTGATGCGGGCCGCACTGCGAGGCCCAGACTCGCCCTGCCGCTACGGCGGCGAAGAATTCGTCGCCATCCTGCCCAACACCAACAAGGCCGGCGCCTACAGCCTGGCCGAGCGGCTGCGGCAGGACATCGAGCGGCTCTCCATCGACGGCCTGCGCGTGACCGCCTCCATCGGCATTGCCGAATTCCCCGACATCGATGCCAGCCAGCAGTCGCGCCTGATCGAGGCCGCCGACGCCGCCATGTACCAGGCCAAGCGTTCGGGGCGCAACCGCGTCTGCATCGCCCACAGCGTGGCGCTCGATCAAGGCAGTTGAGCCGCCACCGGGCCGCGGCGGCCAGGCCGTCAGCGCGGCGGCGCGAACTCGAAAAGCACCGGCTCCGAGACCGACTTGTGCTCGTCGCGGCCGTGGTTGAAGACCGCGATCTGGCCCAGCAGCTTCTGGCCTGGCACGAAGACCACGTCGTCGGCCTGGCCGGTGTGGAGGGCGCGTGCGAATTCCAGGCTCCAGAACCCGGCCTTCCACTGGCCGCGGGCGGCCACGTCGGCGGCGCTGCCCGTCGCCTTCTGGGCTTCAAACGCGGGCAAGCGATCACCCTTGTGCTCGCGCGGTGCCGGCAGGCTGCGGTAGGCCGGCCTCCCGGCGTCGCGCGGCTTGCGGATGTAGGCCGTCTTGCCGCCGGGCAGGCTGTATTCGGCGGCGTCCTCGGTGGAGCGGGTCGTGAAGCTGTGCGAGTAATCGTCGGCCACGCCGGTGGGGTTGCTGCGGCCGGCCGACCAGAGCCAGACGTCGGCGCGGTAGTCCCGGGCGCTGAGCATGCTGCGGTCGTAGTCGCCGGCGAGGTGGAAGCGCACGGCAAACTGGTCTTCCGACCGGCGCGACTGGACATAGCGGCCGTCGCGCCACTCCCAGGCGGCTGTGTCCTTGTCCTCGCGGCTGTCGGGGTAGCGCACGGCGATGAAGAGGCGACCGTCGGCGATGCCCGCCTTGATCTGCACCGTCAGGCTGCCGGTGTGGTTCTGGTCGTCGGCCTCGTCCAGGCCGTAGCGGGGCCTGTCCTTGCGTTCCAGCGCCGGCCTCACCGCCACCGCCAGCCAGCCCTCGCTGCCCCATTCGGCCAGGTCGCCGTCCACCTTGGGCGGCGTGGCCAGTGCAGGCACCGGCAGCGCCTGGGCCGCCTGGGCCGCAGCCGGCGCGGGCGCCAGCAGCACGGCCTCCAGCAGGGCCGCCGAAAGGGCTGTGGGCAGGGTGGCGTGCAGGTTCTTCATTCGACGACGATCGTGCCTTCCATGCCGTGTTCGCGATGGTCGTCGATGGTGCAGACGACCAGGTAGCTGCCTTTGCGCACCGGCACCAGGAAGAGGTCGAGCTGGCCCCTGCGCGCCAGCACCTCGGCGGCGTTGACATAGTCGACCTTGATCTCCGCCTGCCGGGCCACCATCAGCTTGCGCCAGGCCACCGCGCGGAAGAACTCCGGCGCCGTGTAGTAGTGGTCCTTCTCGCCCACATTGCGCAACTGGATGCGGTAAGGCTTGCCGGCGCGCAGGCGCAGCACGCTGGGCGTGAAGCTGTGTTCGGCCAGTTCCACCGTCACCGTTTCCATCGCGTCCCAGTCGGCCGCCGCGACGATGGCGGCGCCGTCGGTGACATGGCCGGGCGCTGCGGCGGGCGGGGTCTGACAGGCGGCCAGCAGTGCTGCGGTGGCGCAAAGGGCGGGCAGGGCAGGCAGTCGGGGCATGGCAGGATTCTCGTCGGCGTCGCGGCAGCAGGGCAGGGGTGGCGTCGATACGGCGCGGGGCACGCGCCAGTATCGTCAGGCGCGAGCCGAGTTGAAGAGCCGGCGCGGCCCGCAGGCGCGACAATTGCCGCACAGGCCGCCTCCGGCGTGGCAGCCGACGTATCGAGGAGCAAGCTTTGTCGCAAGAACCCCTGGTGCTGCACGAGAAAGACGCGCGTGGCGTCGTCACGCTCACACTCAACCGGCCATCGGCCTTCAACTCGCTCAGCGAGGACATGCTGGCTGCGCTGCAAGCGGCACTCGACGCCGTGGCGGCCGACAGCGCGGCGCGCGTGGTCGTCATCGCCGCCGCCGGCCGCGCCTTCTGCGCCGGCCACGATCTCAAGGAAATGCGCGCCCAGCCTTCGCTCGGCTACTACGAGCGCCTGTTCGCGCAGTGCGCAAAGATGATGCTCGCTATCCAGAAGCTGCCGCTGCCGGTGGTGGCGCGTGTGCAGGGCATCGCCACCGCCGCCGGCTGCCAGCTGGTGGCGATGTGCGATCTGGCGGTGGCGGCCCGTGGCACGCGCTTTGCCGTCAGCGGCGTCAACCTGGGCCTGTTCTGCAGCACGCCCAGCGTCGCGCTCAGCCGCAACCTGGGTCGCAAGGCGGCCTTCGAGATGCTGGTGACGGGCGAATTCATCGATGCCGACGAGGCGCGCGCCAAGGGCCTGGTCAACCGCGTCGCTGAGGCCGATCAGCTGGATGCCGAGGTCGAGCGCCTGGTGGCCAGCATCGTCGCCAAGCCGGCGGTGGCGCTGGCCGCGGGCAAGGCGCTGTTCTACCGCCAGCTCGAGGCCGGCATCGCCGCTGCCTACGAGGACGCCGGCCGCACCATGGCCTGCAACATGATGGATGCCGCGGCGCTGGAAGGCGTGCAGGCCTTCATCGACAAGCGCCCGCCGGCCTGGGCCGCCAAGCCCGGCACGGAACGCTGAGCGCGCCTCGTAACATCGGCGCATGACCGACCGCATTCCCGGCCGCCGCCTGCTGCATTCGCCGGGCCCGACGCCGCTGCCCGACGAGGTGCTGCACGCGATGAGCGTGCAGCCCATGGACCTGGGCGATGCGCGCGTGGATGCCAACATCGCCGCCTGCGAGGCCGGCCTGCGCCGCCTGCTGGGCAGTAGCGCGGCCGATGTCTTCTTTTACGCCAGCAACGGCCATGGCGTGTGGGAGGCGGTGGTCGAGAACCTGGCCGCGCCGGGGCAGGCGGTGCTGGTGCCCGGCACCGGGCACTTCTCCGAATCCTGGGCGGTGCAGACCGAGGCCCTGGGCCGCACCGTGGTACGCACGCCCTGGCGCGAGGGTTGGCCGATCGACGTCGAAGCCGTCGAGCAGGCGTTGCGCGACGACCGCGGCCACGCCATCCAGGCCGTCTTCGCGGTACACACCGACACCGCCAGCGGCGTCACCAGCGACATCGCCGCGATCCGCCGCGCCATGGCTGCGGCCGGGCATCCGGCCCTGCTGGTGGCCGATGTCGTGGCTTCGCTGGGTGCGGCGCCCTTCGCGATGGACGCGCTGGGCTTGGATGTCGCGGTCGGAGCCTCGCAGAAAGGCCTGATGTGCCCGCCCGGCCTGGGCATCGTGGCCGTCAATGCGCGCGGCATGGCCGCCGCCCGGCACAACCCGGCGCCGCGCTTCTACTGGGACTGGCTGCGCCGGCGCGACCCGCTGTCCTACCGCAAGTTCTGCGGCACCGCGCCGCAGAACCTGATGTTCGGGCTTGAGGCGGCGCTGGGCCTGATCTTCCGCGAGGGCCTGGACGCGGTGCACGCGCGCCACCGCCTGCTGGCCGGCCTGGTGCAGGCGGCGGTGGAGGGCTGGCGCGAGGGCGGGGCGCTGGATTTCTTTTCCCGTGATGAGTCCTGCCGCTCGGTCTCGGTGACCACCATCGCAGTCAAGGGCGTCGATGTCGACGCGCTGCGTCGCATCGCGCGTGAGCGCTTCCAGGTTGCCGTGGCCGGCGGCCTGGGGCCGCTGGCCGGCCGTGCCTTCCGCATCGGCCACCTGGGCGACAGCAACCCGGCGCTGATCCTGGGCGCCCTGGGCGGCGTCGAGGCGGCGCTGCTCACGCTGGGTGTCAATGTTGGCGACGGCGGCACGCGGCGCGCGGTGCAGCGCCTGGCGCAATCCTGAGGAATCCATGTCCGAACCGTCCGAAGTCCTGCTCGAAGCCCGGCAGCTCGCCTGCAAGCGTGGCCGCAACCTGCTCTTCGAGGGGCTGGAGCTGAGCCTGAAGGCGGGCTCGGTGACCTGGCTGCGCGGCACCAATGGCAGCGGCAAGACCAGCCTGATGCGCATCCTGGCCGGCCTCTCGGCGCCAGCGGCGGGCGAGGTGCTGTGGCGCGGCACGCCGATGCGCAAGGCCGGCGCCGAGGCGCGCGACGGCCTGCTCTACATCGGCCACGCCAATGCGCTGAAGGAAGACCTGACGCTGGCCGAATCGGTGGCCTACCTCGGCCGCCTGGGCGGGGTTGAAGACGCCGATGCGCGCGCCGTGAAGGCGCTCGACCACGTCGGCCTGCAGAGCCGGCGCACGGCCGCCGTGCGCACGCTGTCGCAGGGCCAGCGCCGGCGCGGTGCGCTGTCGCGCCTGGCGCTCGAGGAGAAGGCGCGCGTGTGGATACTTGACGAGCCCTACGACGCGCTCGACGTCGGCAGCACGCAGACGCTGTCGGCCCTCATCACGGCGCAGGCGGCGCGCGGCGGCGCGGTGTTGCTGACGAGCCATCAGAGCGTGCCGCTGGCCGGGCTGGTCGAGTTCGATCTCGAGACCGTGCGTCGCCGCTGAGGCCTCGCCGGGGGGGCGCGGGCTCGGCCGGCGCGCCCTCGGGCCGCCTTGATCGCACGCAAGCCCCTTGCAAAAAGCGGTCCCTACAATCCGCCGCGCCATGACAGATTTCACGCACCAGCCCGCAGCCTCTCTCGGAACCTGCCCCGCATGAGCGATGTGCTGCTGGCCACGACGCGCCGCGACCTCCTGCTGGCCCGCCGCCGCCGCGTCGAGGCCTTGCTGCCGCTGGGCTTCTTCGTCGTCGCCGCGGGGCTGTTTCCGCTCGGCGTCGGCCCCGAACCGCAGACCTTGCGCCAGATCGGGCCCGGTGTGGTCTGGGTCTGCGCGCTGCTGGCGGCCATGCTCTCCGTGACCCAGCTCTTCGCGGGCGACCACCAGGACGGCTCGCTCGAGCAGATGCTGCTGTCGCCGCAGCCCCTGTTGGGCATCGTGCTCGGCAAAGTGCTGGCGCAATGGCTCAGCACCGGGCTGCCGCTGGTGCTGATGTCGCCCTTGATCGGACTGCTCTTCGGCATGAGCGGGCCGGCCATCGCCGCGCTCACCACCACGCTGCTCATCGGCACGCCCATCCTCAGCCTGCTGGGCGCCGTCGGGGCGGCGCTCACCCTGGGCCTGCGCAGCGGCGCCGCCCTGGTCTTCCTGCTCGTGCTGCCGCTGACCATCCCGACGCTGATCTTCGGCACCGGCGCGGTGGCGGCCATCGACAGCGGCCTGTCGGCACGCGCGCATTTTTCGGTGCTGGGCGCGCTGCTGATCCTGACCGCGCTGGGTGCGCCGCTGGCCACCGCGGCGGCGCTGCGCATCTCGATGGATTGAAGCGCGATGAATGCCGCCCTGCGCGGGGCCAGCCTGGCCGCACCGACGCGCTTTCATGCCCTGGCCGGAGCCTGGCTTCCCATCTGCTGGGGCGCCGCCGCCGCCCTGGGCTTGGCTGGAGCAGGGCTGGCGCTGCTTGTTCCTGCGGCCGATGCGCAACAAGGCGAGGCCTGGCGCATCGCCTTCGTCCACCTGCCGGCCGGTTGGCTGGCCGCGCTGCTGTACCTGCTGATGGCGGTTTGTGCCGTGGCTGGCTGGCGGCGCCGGCTGCCCCTGGCATCGATGTTGGCGCAGGCCATAGCGCCCACCGGCGCGCTCGTCACCTTTCTGGCGTTGTGGAGCGGCGCCTTCTGGGGCCGGCCAGGCTGGGGCCAGTGGTGGATGTGGGAAGCCCGCCTGACCTGGCAGTTCGTGCTGCTGATGCTTTACATCGCTTACATCGCGCTCGTCGAGGCCATCGACGATGGCCGCCGGGCGGCCCATGCCAGTGCCCTGCTGGCCCTGGTGGGCGCGGTGAGCGCGCCCCTCATCTGGTTCTCGGTGCAGTGGTGGCATGCGCAGCACCAGGGCGCTTCACCTGTAAGTCTGGAGGCCATGCCGGGCCTCAGCCCGACCCTGCTGGGCGCGGTGATTTTGATCACCTTAAGCTTGGGGGCCTACAGTTTTGCTGTCATCGGGTCGCGCACACGGGCCCTCGTGATCGAGGCGGAAGCAGACGCCGACTGGGTGCGCGCACTGGCTGCGGGCCAGGGGCGTTTCGATTGAACTGCCAACAGACAGCCGACTCCAAGTCGGCGCGCGGCCCAGTGCCGCGCCGTCATTTTTCGAACCCGCCGGCGCTGCCGGTGCAAGGAGCTGGGCCATGAAGCCGCGTCAAAAACGTGCATTGATCATCGTGGGTGTGCTGGGCGCTGTCGGCCTGGCCGTGGGCCTGGTGCTCAATGCCTTCAACAGCAACCTCGTCTTCTTCTATTCGCCCACCCAGGTGGCGGCGAACGAGGCACCGCAGGGCCGCACCTTCCGCATCGGCGGCCTGGTCGAGGAAGGCACCGTGGCGCGTGACGGCGTGACCGTGCGCTTCACCGTCACCGACACGGCCAAGACGGTGCCGGTGAAGTACACCGGCGTGCTGCCCGACCTGTTCAAGGAAGGCAAGGGCGTGGTCGCCCAGGGCCAGCTCGGCCCCGACGGCGTCTTCGTCGCCCGCGAGGTGCTGGCCAAGCACGACGAGAACTACATGCCGCCCGAGGCCGCCGCCGCGCTCAAGAGCGCCGGCAAGACCTCCAGCCACAACGCCTCGACCCTGGTGATGGGGGACCGCAAGTGATTCCTGAACTGGGCCACCTGCTGCTGTATTTCGCGCTCGGCGCGGCCATCGCCCAGGGCGTGCTGCCACTGGTCGGCGCGCAGCGCGGCAACGCGGGCTGGATGGCGCTGGCGCGGCCGCTGGCGCTGCTGCAGGCCCTGCTGGTGACGGCATCCTTCGTCTGCCTGGCGGCTTCCTTCCTGCGCAACGATTTCTCGGTGCTGTACGTGGCCAGCAACTCCAATTCGGCGCTGCCCACCGAGTACCGCTTTGCCGCGGTCTGGGGCGGCCACGAAGGCTCGCTGCTGCTGTGGGTGCTGATGCTCGTGCTGTGGGCGCTGGCCGTGGCGCGCTTCAGCCGCACGCTGCCGCTGCCCTTCGTCGCCCGCATCCTGGGCGTGCTGGGCCTGGTGTCGGTGGGCTTCCTGCTCTTCATGCTGATGACCAGCAACCCCTTCGACCGCCTGATCCCGGCGGCGATGGACGGGCGCGACCTCAACCCGCTGCTGCAGGATCCGGGCATGGTCATCCACCCGCCCATGCTGTACATGGGCTATGTCGGCTTCTCGGTTGCCTTCGCCTTCGCGGTGGCGGCGCTGATCGGCGGCAACCTCGACGCCACCTGGGCGCGCTGGACGCGCCCCTGGACCACCGCGGCCTGGGTCTTTCTCACCTTCGGCATCGGCCTGGGCAGCTGGTGGGCGTACAACGAGCTGGGCTGGGGCGGCTGGTGGTTCTGGGATCCGGTCGAAAACGCCTCCTTCATGCCCTGGCTGGTGGGCACGGCGCTGATCCATTCTCTGGCCGTGACCGAAAAGCGCGGCGGCTTCAAGGTCTGGACCGTGTGGCTGGCCATCGCCGCCTTCTCGCTGTCGCTGATGGGCACCTTCCTCGTGCGCTCGGGCGTGCTGAGTTCGGTCCACGCCTTCGCCACCGATCCCAGGCGCGGCCTCTTCATCCTCGGCTTCCTGGTCATCGTGATCGGCAGCTCGCTGCTGCTCTTCGCCTGGCGCGCCGCCAAGGTGGGCCTGGGCCAGCGCTTCGGCATGTTCTCGCGTGAGTCTCTGCTGCTGGCCAACAACATGATGCTGGCGGCGGCCTGCGGCGCGGTGCTGCTGGGCACGCTCTACCCGCTGTTCCTGGATGCGCTGAACCTGGGCAAGATCTCCGTCGGCCCGCCTTACTTCGACACCGTGTTCGGCCTGCTCATGCTGCCCCTGGTGGTGGTGATGGGCTTCGGCCCCCTGGTGCGCTGGAAGCAGGACGAGGCCGGCCCGCTGCTGCGCCGCCTGGTCGTGCCCGCGGTCCTCGTAGTGGCGCTGGCCCTGGCCGTGGGTCTGGCCGCCGGCAAGATCTCGCTCGTTGCCACCGGAGGCCTGATGATGGCCTTCTGGATCGTCGCCGGCCTGCTGGTCGACCTCAAGACCCGCCTGCTGCCGGCCGGCAGCAGCCTGGGCCAGATCGGCCATCGCGCCCGCCAGCTGCCGCGCGCCATGGTTGGCATGATGTTGGCCCACATCGGTGTCGCCGCCTTCGCCTTCGGCGTCACCATGGTCAAGACCTACGAGACCGAGCGCGACGTCAAGATGGGCCCCGGCGACACCACCGAGGTCGGCGGCTACAGCTTCAAGATGACCGAGGTGCGCGAGGTTCCCGGCCCCAACTACACGGCGGCGCGCGCACGCATCGAGATCACGCGCGACGGCCAGGCCGTGGCCACACTGTTCCCCGAGAAGCGCATCTACCGCGTGCAGTCCAATCCCATGACCGAGGCCGCGGTGCACAGCGATCTGGCGCGCGATCTCTACCTGTCGATGGGTGAGCAACTGCCCAGCGGCGAGTGGGTGGTGCGCGTGCTCTACAAGCCCTTCATCAGCTGGATATGGATGGGCTGCCTGATCATGATGGCCGGCGGCATTCTCGCCACCACCGACCGCCGCTACCGCTCGCGCCAGGCCGCGACGGCGGCCGCCACCGGGGCCGCCGGGAGCACCGCATGACGCGTTTTCTCTGGCCCCTGATCCTCTTCATCGTGCTGGCGGCCTTCCTGGCCTTCGGCCTGCGCCTGGACCCGCGCGAGGTGCCTTCGCCGCTGATCGACAAGCCGGCGCCGGCCTTCAGCGCCAGCCTGCTGTCCAACCCGGCGCAGACCCTGAAGCCGCAGGACATGGCGGGCAAGGTGTGGATGCTCAATGTCTGGGCCTCGTGGTGCGTGGCCTGCCGCGCCGAGCACCCGGTGCTGGTGCGCTTCGCGCAGCGGGGCGTGGTGCCCATCTACGGTCTCCAGTACAAGGACGAGCGCAAGGCCGGGCTCGACTGGCTGCAGCGCCTGGGCAACCCGTACACCGATTCGGTGATCGACGCCGACGGCCGCATCGGCATCGATTACGGCGTCTACGGCGTGCCCGAGACCTTCGTGATCGACCGCCAGGGCGTCATCCGCTACAAGCACATCGGCCCGGTCACCGAAGAGGTGCTGCGCGACCGCATCGAGCCCCTGGTGAGAAAACTCAATGCCTAGACAACTGCTCCTGATCCTGGCCCTTGTGTTGGCGGCGCTGCAGCCGGCGCTGGCGCGCGAGGCCGCGCCAGCGGTGCCCGACCCGGCACTGGAAAAGCGCATCATGTCGCTGGCGGCCGAACTGCGTTGCCTGGTGTGCCAGAACCAGACCATCGCCGATTCGCACGCCGACCTCGCGGTCGACCTGCGCAAGCAGATCGGCGAGATGATCGTCAAAGGCCAGAGCGACGACCAGATCCGCGCCTACATGACCGAGCGCTACGGCGATTTCGTGCTCTACAAGCCGCCCTTCAAGGCCACGACTCTGCTGCTATGGGTGGGGCCGGCGCTGCTGATGGTGGGCGCGCTCACGGCGCTGGTCGTCTCGCTGCGCCGCCGCCAGCGCGCGAGCGACGACGCCTTCGACCCTGACACCCCCGACGATGCCAACGCCGACGGCAGCCTCCGCTAGCCCGCCCCTGCTGCCACCCGAGGCCGCCGCTTCACCCGACGCTTCACCCGCCGTCTCTCCCGCTGCCCCCGCCCCCGTGCGTCCACCGCGCCGCCTGGTGGTGTCGGTAGGCCTCTTCGTGCTGGCCGTGGGTCTGGCGGGCTATGGCGCGATGGGCAACCCGGCGGGCTGGCGCGACGAGCCGGGCATGGTCGAGTCTCAATCCGCTGCAAAGCCCGATGCGGCCCAGGCCAGGGCCTTGATCACCGACCTGAACGAGCGGCTGAAGGTCGAACCCGATGATGCCGAAGCCTGGACGCTGCTCGGGCGCGTGCAAGCGTCGCTCGAACACCCCGCCGAGGCGGTGGCCGCCTTCAAGCGCGTTGCCGAGCTGCAACCCAGGAACGCACAGGCCCTGGCCGACTATGCCGACAGCCTGGGCACGGTCCAACAGGGTTCGCTGGCCGGCGAGCCCGAGCGACTGGTGATGCAGGCCGTGCGCCTGGACCCCAACAATTCCAAGGCCCTGACCCTTGCCGGCACCATCGCGTTCAGCCGCAATCGGTACCCCGAGGCCATCGTCTTCTGGGAGCGCGCCCTGCGTGGCGCCGAGCCCGATGCCGCGCATGCCCAAGCCTTGCGCGGCGCCATCGCCGAAGCCCGGCGTCGCGGCGGCCCGGCATCCGATGTCGCGCCGGCGGGGAAGCCGGCCTCGGGCCGCAGCCTTCGCTGAGTGGCTCGGCGGTCTTGGTTCCAAGAGGGCCGACACCGCCCAGCAGCCGGTCTGGCGCCGCCATTGCCGCGGGCACCGACCGCGGCCCCCCACGTTTCAATAGGCCCAACCCCCGCGACTGAGGGGGGCTGCCTCCTCCGTGCGAAGGAGAGTTGTCGCAGGCTGCGTGATACCGTCATTTCAAAGGCCAGCTTGCAGCATGCGGCCCGCGAAAGCCGCGGCTCTGTGATGCAAATCTGGCCCCGGCGAGCCGATAGGCGCCTCTCGAGCAGTAAGTCCGGCCCCGTGCCGCGAGCCGAGCAGCAGTCATTCGGTTGAGGTCAGCACGGAGCAGGGGAGGCGCCTATGGGCAAGGACGCAGGGTGGGTGCGCAAGCTGACGGAGTGCGCCGTAAGGCAGACCCGGCGTCTGGCCAACGGGCTGATGCTTGCGATGCCCCTGCTGGCCCAGGCCGGCGTGTTGGGCACGCCGAGCCTGAGCCCGTTGAGCATAGAGGCGACGGTGGCGAGTGCGGTGACGGTGAGCATCAGCATCACCGACCCGAACTACATTTTGGGCA
>NZ_CAJGBN010000055.1 GCF_904426505.1 Rubrivivax sp. A210 | reverse complement strand
GGGCCTCCGGCGGCCTGGCAGGGGCCTTGAATTAAGATCAACGAGAGAACAGCCAGTGCGGCTGTAATTCCAACCAAGTGTCACCCATCCGTCCAGAGAGAGTGTTACCTATCCGCCCGGTCGCTCATTCGTGCTGTGCTGATGGATTGAGAAGAGGGCTTGGGCTGCGTTGAAGCGAATGAACTCGCGCTGTTTTGAGAAACCAAGCGCGCCAAGTAGACGAATGGAGCGTGCGTTGGCTGATTGAGTCTCTGCGACGACATGCCCAAGACCAAGCTGCCAAGCTTCCGCAAGTGCTGCCGCAACCGACGCCCTTCCGAGGCCGAGGCCCTGAGCTTCTGGAGTGAGGACGAAGGAGACCTCAATGTCTTCTCCATCATGGTGGTTGTCCAAGCTGACGAAACCAACTGGGTTCTGTGACCCTGGTAACACTATCACCCACGCAGGAAGCTGCCGACCGGCGGTGATCAAGTCAAGCGCACCGGCTTGAGCTTGCGCTTTGTCGCGAGGGCCGCCGAGGTACTTGCGGATGGCCGGGTCTGTGAATAGCTGCGCCAACGCGGGGGCGTCAGCGTGTCTTGGCTTTCGTAGTGGTGGATTCACAGCAGACAGTCGTTCTATGCGGCCTAACGTTCGAGCTAAGCGGGAGCCGACGGTGGGACGCCAGGCCCGCGAGGTGCAGAATATACCAAGGCACCTCGCGGGCCTGGTGGCCTGCCGTTGGCGCTCCGCTTGAGCGAGGGGTTAGGCCTCAACGCGTGAACCTTTCGTTGTGGCGGGTCAGTGGGCGATAGTAGAGTGACGGAACTCGATTCTGGTTTAAGTAAAAGGCGCTTGGCGCTACATCGCCACTGTCAGGCGGCCAAACCCATGAGTTCAGTTTTGTCTTCAGTGCGCCGTATTGACTTGGCGCGGCTAGGTCGGACAAGATGTCTCGTAGAAACGCTCGAAACGTGCGGTGGAGAAAGTACTGCCGATACAGAATTGATGGTATTGGCAGGCGAACTCCCGCATCGTCTCCTTCTAGCTTGATTCCTGAGATAGCCGTTGGCGGTTTCAACGAGATAAACCGCTGATCAATTCCTCTTTCCGCGAGCACTGCTGCGCCGATTCTGGAGAAGTCTAGAAGGAGTGCATTGCGCGCCCTTAGATCCCCGATCAGTGCGCGGTCATGTGCTTCTGATAGCGCCGCGCGAAGCTCTGCGACTCTCGGTTGCTCGCGAAGCTGACCCAGAACACTCAGGAAGTCGTCCGCAGTGCTGCTCTCGGCTGCAACAACAGGAAGCAAGGGCGGTATGTGAGCAACTATCGAGGAGTTTAGTGCGCCCAGTTCCTGTAGGTTCTTCTTTAGCTGACCTCGAAATGTATCAGTGCCCTTTCGAAATAGATTAGAAAAGACGGCTGCGGAAGCTGCTGATGAGCGGGTTCTGCTTAAAAAGTCATTTGCAAAGAACTCCCGCAGCGGGTGTGGCGAGTAGACAAAGTCATGTGAGGCAGCAAAGCACTGATACCAGATGTATTGATGTCCCATCCAGCCCATGACCGACAACATATGCTGGACATGTCGCGAGAGCCGGTTCCACGCAACCGCCCCGCCGTCCTCGGCTACGATCTCGAGCCTTTTTCCAAGCTCGACGTCGATCGGTGAGGACAGTAACGCGGAGATCAGTGGACTTTCTTTATCAATCCCATGTGCTCGAAAGACAAGGAAAAGTTCAGAACTCGAATGCTCCCAGATGAAGTTACTGAACGCATTGATCTGTCCAAAATAGTCTTTGAAGAGGTCTCTATCCTTGCCGGCGTTGAATGCCTCAAGCCACGGTTCAGTAAGGTTCCTGGCCATGAGGCTGAGTGCGCCGTCGACCTTTTCGTCAACCTCTATGAACTCGACGCCAAGTTGTTCAAGTAGTTTCTTTCGCGCTGGCGTGAACTGTTGCTTATAGTTGTCTGGGACGACAACTCGGTCGCTCAAGAGAACTGCTTCAACAAGCCGTTCCAGTGCCGCGTGCTCCACGTCGAGCACCGACAAGTCACGTATCTGTGCTTTGCCGAGCGCACGTTGAACGCTGGAAACGGTTGCGTTGTCTATGAGCGTGGAGATCATGGTCTTTGAGGCCTAGACAGAATGGCTACGCGAAATCTGGCGGCCCGTCCCCTGCAATGACGTAGGTTGCGCGCCGTTGGCGTGCCGAGCTACACCAATGCACCTGGCCGACAGGCGGTCAGGTCGTTGCGAACTTGCAAGGAGACGGGCCATGAAGGAATCTAG
>NZ_CAJGBN010000054.1 GCF_904426505.1 Rubrivivax sp. A210 | reverse complement strand
ACAAAGGAGGTCAACGAAGCAGGCTAACAACTAAACTTATCCACAGCCGACACTCTCAAAGTCGGCTCCCACCCCTGGCTCAATATTCGGTCGGCACGGTGGCTCAGATTTGGATCGGCGCCGACAAGCGAGGGGTTAGGCAGAGCTGCGCATTGGGTAGAGGGCTTTGAATTCTGGCTATCTTCTTGCTCGCGAACAAAGAAGGCTTCCCGCTCTGCGCTGGCGAGCGTGGCGTGCCACGTCTTCAAGCCGCCGCGCCGAGTGGCAAACCGAGACGCGCAAACGCTGGCCGCGGCGGCCCCACGAACTGATTGAAATTCATGGCTTCCTTCGAAGTGACCTGCCCAGACCAGCGTTGCTGCTTCATGTCTTGGTCTTCGTCTCGTCGGAGCAGGGAACCATAAGTGCCTCTGGCTACGGAGATTCCGGCGTCAACGCTGTAGCCGGCCGATGGTGCCGCGGCTCTGCCGCCTCGTGGCTGTTCGGTTGACGCCGCCAGGCGCTGACTCTGCTGGATCACCACAAGGCTTGCCCTGCGCTGCCTAACGTTCGAGCTAAGCGGGCGACGACGGCAGGACGCCAGGCCCAGGGCGGTGAAAATGTACAGCGTACCACCGACCTGGGCCTGGTGGCCTGCCGTTGGCGCTCCGCTTGAGCGAGGGGTTAGGCCTCGGCTTGGCATAGCGCACTTATTGCCATTGATGGACAGATCGTCGACTACTTATCCTTGATGTCTTGTACAGCGGAGATGCCTACGCGGTACTTAGTATGTCAGAGCTGGCGTGACCACTCGGCGCCTAGTTGCGTATAGGTTAGTTAGGAAGTCTCTAATGCGTGGCGAGTGCTACTTACTACCCCAAAAGCCACCAAGTACTGCGGCTGCGAGCATGCCAATGAATAGTAGTATCAATGCCGCTGGAATCGCAGCTATTGCGAGTTTAACTAAGAACCAGACCATGGTTCCGAATCTCATGTTGACGTCTACTACGACAACTCTTTGTTCTTGATCCATACGTCCCTCCAAAAGTATTCGATGATTCCTGGGCCACTTGTTTGTCGGTGTCAGGTTAAGTGAGCAACAGTCGTGATGTTCTGGCTTTCGTGCGGGACCAACCGCAGGCGGCATCCCGAGGCCTAACGTTCGAGCTAAGCGGGCGACAAGGGCAGGACGCCAGGCCCGGGCTGGCGAAAATGTACCGCGTACCGCCAGACCGGGCCTGGTGGCCTGCCGTTGGCGCTCCGCTTGAGCGAGGGGTTAGGCCTCAATGCGCTGAAGCTTACCTCTGTCATTAGAATTTTCGCTTGTGAACCTCGCATTTTCCAGTTCGACTCCAAACATACTGAGGTTCATCTTTTGGTGCATTCAGCCGATCAATACGAAACAACTCAAACGCCTCGCCAGAGAATCGATTTATCCTTAGTCTAATAGTTGGGTGGCGATCAGGGAGGTGCGCGATCAGTCCCCACTGGAGTGTCAATTCATCAGTCGAGACATCGAACCGAGGTTCGTTCCAGTACTGACTTGGCTGAGGCGAAACTAACATTTTGGGAGGTTCTAAACTGATGACGAACTTGCGCTCGTTCGATGAGGCATAGCTCGTGTACCATGAGTCAACAGAACTGTCGAATTGGGGCAGAATGGCTGACCCAAACTTGCATGAGATACCGATCTCTTGGGCATATATGGTTGGCGATATGGAAAGTACAGCCAAGATTAGAATATGCTGCCCATTATTGTTACGCATTAGTTTCATGGATTGATCGTCGCTGCTAAATCGCCTTCGTGTTCTTAAGGGTCTACCGCGAGAATTGCGGCGTACATCGCTTCGAGTGTGATCTCCCAACGTCCGTTGCTGTTGTAGGGAAGGTCTGTTGAGACTTCTGGCTGGAGATGAATCTCATCGCGGTGGAATATTTCCTCCAGTGGGCTTGGTCGTTCACAAAGCAGAGGAGCAGAAAAGTACGGAAATTGATGTGCGGTCGGATCAAGGACGGTGTCATTGACTTCGACCCAGAAATGCAGTTCGTTCGTATCTTCGTTTCGCCCCTTGATGTATACAACTTGAGCCCGCGAGTATTTGCGCGCGAGCGCGACGGCTAGTAGGGCGGCTGATCGCTCGCATGCCCCATCTGGGAACGAGTGCATGCAAGGCATTTCGCGAGCATCGAGACTTGTGAGAAGAAAGTCCACCGCAACGGCCATATCACGTTGGAGGCTCTCGAAGGTTGGGTGCATGGGTTTTGAGGCCTAACGTTCGAGCTAAGCGGGCGACGACGGCAGGCCGCCAGGCCCGGGCCGGTGAAAATGTACAGAGTACCACCGGCCCGGGCCTGGTGGCCTGCCGTTGGCGCTCCGCTTGAGCGAGGGGTTA
>NZ_CAJGBN010000053.1 GCF_904426505.1 Rubrivivax sp. A210 | reverse complement strand
GTAAGCGCGCGGGCAACACACCCCGCGAGTTCGAGGCGATTCAGCGCGAGGCGCCCAGCTGCCAGCGATGCGGCAGCAACTCCTCGATCCGTCCCGCCGGCTGCGTCGGCAGCCGGGTCAGCACGTCCTTGATGTAGCTGTACGGATCCAGTCCGTTGAGCCGTGCCGACTGCAGCAGGCTCATCACCGCCGCTGCTCGCTGGCCGGCGCGCAGCGAGCCGGCGAACAGCCAGTTCGACCTGCCGATGGCAATCGGACGGATCTGATTCTCGACCCAGTTGTTGTCCGCCGGCAGATCGCCGTCGTCGATGAAGCGTGTCAGCGCCTTCCACCGCTTCAAGCTGTAGTCGATGGCCTTGGCTGTGGCCGATCCCTCGGGCACCAGCTTGCGTTGCTGCTCCAGCCATTGATGCAGGGCGTCGGCCACCTTGACCGAACGTTGCTGGCGTATTCGCCTTCGCTCATCGGGTTCGAGTTCCTGCACCGCGCGCTCTACGTCGTAGATCTCGCCGAAGAACTTCAGCGCCCGCTCGCCAACCTGGCTGCCATGGTTGACCCACAGTTCGTGGAACTTCCTGCGGGCATGGGCCAGGCAACCAATCTCCGTCACGCCCAGCTCGAAGCAGGCGTTGTAGCCGCTGAAGTCGTCGCACACGAGCTTGCCATGCCAGCCGTCCTTGCCGGCGTTCGCGTCCAGGCCCAGGAAGCCGCGAACATGCTGCCCGCCGCGGCCTTCGGCGAAGTCGAAGACGACTGCCTTGAGCGCGTCATAGGGGGTAGTGCAGTAGGTCCAGATATAGGCCCGGTGGGTCTTCTTGTTGCCCGGCTTGAGCATCGCCACCGGGGTCTCGTCGGCGTGCAGCACCGCGCTCTTGAGCATCACCGCCTTCAAGGCATCCACCAGCGGCTGCAACTGCACGCCGCACTGGCCCACCCAGCTGGCCAGCGTCGATCTCGGGATGGCCAAGCCGGCACGCCCGAAGATGTGTTCCTGGCGGTACAGCGGCAGGTGGTCCTGGTACTTTGCCACCAGTACCTGGGCCAGCAGGCCGGTGGTCGGGATGCCCTTGTCGATGATGTGCGCCGGTACCGGGGCCTGCACCAGCGTCTCGCACTTCGTGCAGACCCACTTGCCGCGGATGTGGCGCTCGACCGTGAAGACGCCGGGCACGTAGTCCAGCTTCTCGGCCACGTCCTGCCCGATGCGCTTCAACTGGCAGCCGCAGCTGCAGGCGGTGTTCTCGGGCTCGTGGTGGTGCTCGGTGCGAGTCAGATCGGCCGGCAGCGCGACACGCTTGGGCTGCTGCTTGTCGCCCGAGTCCTTGCTTGGCGCACGCTGCTCGATCTCCAGGGCCAGCGCCGCCAGGTCGGTGTAGATGGTCTCCTCGATGAGGCTCTTCTGCTCGGCGTTGAAGGCTTCGGACTGGGCCGCGAACTTCAACCGCTTGAGCACCGCCATCTCGTGGGCGAGCTTGTCGATGGTGGCTTGCTTGAAGGCGATCTCGGCGCTCTTGCTGGCCACGTCAGCCATCAGCGTGCGAACCGCATCTCGCAGTTGGTCCGGGCTGAGCGTGTCGAGGTCGGCGATCACGGATCGTGATCTTGCCGAGTGCCGTGCACATGTGCATCGGCACATTCAGCAATTGAATTGCGCGCGGCTCTACAGCACCGTGATCACGCCGGCCTCGCCTATGCGCGCCCAGGGCAGGCCGAGCACCAGCGCGTCGAGTTGCGCACGCGTCAGTGTCAGTGTCGGGCCACCTTCGCGAGGCCACACGAACTTGCCTTGGTTCAGGCGCCGTGCTGCCAGCCAGATGCCGATGCCGTCGTGCACGAGCACCTTCATGCGATTGGCCCGGCGGTTGGCGAACAGGTACGCGTGATGAGGCCGGGCAGCGCCGAAGACGTTGACCACCCGGGCCAGCGCCGACTCGGTGCCGGCGCGCATGTCCAGCGGCGCGACCGCCAGCCACACGGCGTCGATCCGGATCACCGCAACAGCTCGCGCGTCCAGGCGGCGAAGTCCGCTGTCGCTGATGACGGCCAGGTGATCTTCATCGTCACGGCGCCGCGGCGCAGTTCAACTTCGATGCCACGCTCGGCAACGGACTGCATCGGCGCGGCCGGCAACGCCACTGGGATGAATTCGCGCAAGGACACCGGACTGGCCGCTCCCGCTTCGCGAGCCAGCTTGCGCCACCCGTGTACGACGTTGGTGTTGATGCCGTGCGACATCGCAACCTTGGCCACTGAGGCGCCGGGTGCATCGCACTCGCCCAGCACCAGCGCCTTGAAGTCCGCGCTGTAGCGCCGTCGAGTCGTTGTCTTGTCGCTTGTCATCGTGTCCACGTAAGTCCGGCGTGGACACGATCGTTATCGGTGCCAGGGCTCAGTTCAAGATGGGATCGCTGTGCGCTTACG
>NZ_CAJGBN010000052.1 GCF_904426505.1 Rubrivivax sp. A210 | reverse complement strand
GGATCTCTCTTGCAAAAGTAGCCGGATCGGGTCGTGGGGGCAGGCCCCTCGCCAAGCGTTCCGTGATGACTTCACGCGCTGATTCGGACACCGTTTCGTAGCCTCTGGTGGCGAGTTCTGCGAGTAGTGTTGTCTTCCCGGCGCCGGGGCCGCCGGTTATTACTATGCGACGCATGGCAAAGTGGTGGATTACGACGCCTAACGTTCGAGCTAAGCGGGCGGCAGCGACAGGACGCCAGGCCCGGGCCGGTGAAAATGTACAGAGTACCACCGGCCCGGGCCTGGTGGCCTGCCGTTGGCGCTCCGCTTGAGCGAGGGGTTAGGCGTCACCACTTGAAGTCGGGCCATTCCGACAGGTCGGTCATGTCTTGTGGCTTTGCGCCCTGGTCGTGGGCTTGCTTCGCAACGGTGCGCTCGAATTCTTGGTAGGCCTGCGAGAAGGGGGAGATTTCGTCGAGCAGGCGCGGCAACCGGCGGAAGCGTGCCTTGCCCTGGCCGGCGCCGTACAGAAACTCCCTAGTCTGTTGTGTTACGAACTCAAGTAAGAAGCTGTCGTGAAGAAGGTTGAAGTTGGCCAGCCACCTCATACACATTGCGCCGACGGCCGGATCAAACTCCGCGAGCGCTTCTGCGGCACATGCTTCAAGCGAGTACAGATGCGCTTGCACCCGGCGATCTGTGGGCATGTAGGCGCATGCTGATCGCAGCATGCCGAGTTGAACAAGGAAGACCGGCCACAAAATATTGACTGCCGAGTAATTCGCGTATGTCTCGGCATCCGATGGCCATCGATCGCGCTTTCCCTCCCGGGCCTTGCGCAGATCGTAGGCAAGACCCAGAGCAAACTCGTAGTGATGCGCAGACAGAGGGCCTGTCTCCGACGCGAGGGCATGAACCGTCTCGTGCAGGCTGCTCAGATCGAGGTAATCGCCGCCAAGCATGATACCGGCGCCGAACTTGGTTGGACGAGATACAAGCATGTGTTGTCGGATGCGATTGAGGCTGTGGTGGAGTAGATCATAGAGTGGTTGGCGTCAGCTGTAGCGCGTCGGTTGGGGGATTACTGCTGGGGCCCCGCCCCGGTGGCTGCATGTGACGCCTAACGTTCGAGCTAAGCGGGCGCCGACGGCAGGGCGCCAGGCCCGGGCTGGCGAAAATGTACCGCGTAACGCCAGACCGGGCCTGGTGGCCTGCCGTTGGCGCTCCGCTTGAGCGAGGGGTTAGGGCGCACCTGCGTGGACCGTGAAACGGCCCTCTTATGTGCCGGGCGGCTTAGGCGGCTCGGGTGTCGGCGGCACGGGTGCGGGTTCGTCGGTTTTGACAAACATCGGGACGAAGAATGTCCACAGGAGCAGTAGGACAGAGCCCAAGGTAGGACTATATATGTTCCAAACAACGAACGGTCCGCCGAGCGTGTATGCCCAAATTGCGAAGGCGACTGTCGCCACTGCTAGCTGACCTTTATGCTTTACTTCACTCACTCTAACAAGATAAAGTGGAGTGCCGATCAAGAGTACGAAGAATACAAACTGAATTAGCGTTGAATTGCTGATTCCGAACGAGGCGGCTGCGGTGTTTGCTGCTGTCTGAGTAATCAATGGAACTGCGCTTGCGGCCGAGGCTGCCGAAGCAGCAGTACCTACCGGCTGCGCTGCAGTGCTTGACCCATCTCCTGCGAATCCAAGGAATCCGGCAAGTGCCATGTATAGACCCACCACTTCGGATGGAATCATTTTGAGCAACTTGTCCTAGTATGGTTGAGTTGCATTGACTTGACGTGTCATGGCGATCCTCCCTTTAGCAGCGCATTCTGTTGCAATCTGAAGGGCAGCGCAACCCCGATGCTGGCTGTGCGCCCTAACGTTCGAGCTAAGCGGGAGCCGACGGTGGGACGCCAGGCCCGCGAGGTGCAGAATATACCAAGGCGCCTCGCGGGCCTGGCGGCCCGCCGTTGGCGCTCCGCTTGAGCGAGGGGTTAGGCCACGCCTTGCGATGCTTTTGCATTTTTCCTACTCATCTCGCGGGAGTTCTCGAATCTCGACGGTGCCGCCGGCTTCGTACGTCGGGTTCCCAATAAGGAATACCTTTGCTTCAGCCATACTTTCGGCGCGGACGCGGATGATGCCGTCCATGTCAGTTTCTGACATTTGATCTGCTTGACCCTTCTGAAACTTCAAACCCAGGCCGATGAAACTGCCGCCGTCGAAGCGCCCTGTGGCGTGCAGATTTGAGAAATAATTGTCCCATTTCTCGCCATCGTTTGCGGCCTCCGCGTTCAGTGCGTCGTTGTACATGAACAGGATAAATTCTTTCATAAACTCTTGCCAGGGGCCCTGTTCGAAAGAGCCACTGAATGTTGAGGTAGCGTACTTTGCATGTGACTTAGTCCGCTCTGAACAACCCAATTTCAGCGCGTAGACGGTGCCAGCAACGAACGCGGCGCCGGCGTGACGAGCATCAACGCCAGCATAAGTTGGCCGACGAGGGCGCAGTAAAGCACCCGCAGGTGC
>NZ_CAJGBN010000051.1 GCF_904426505.1 Rubrivivax sp. A210 | reverse complement strand
CGCACATCCATTACGGGTGGCAACCTCAGGCTCCGTCGCGTTCCCCGTCCGGCAACGGGAATCATGAGATCTGCAATTGCAGAGGGCTGACTTTTGCCTCTTGACAGAAAGAAGCCATATCAACGTTGGAGCTAAGCTGGCACCGACGGTGAAACGGCGGGCCCGCGCTGCAGATGATGAACCACACTGTAGCGCGGGCCCGGCGTTTTGCCGTTGGGGCTCAGCTTGAGCGACCAGTTAGGCCGCGCTGGTGGAGGGCACGGCGTGTCTTTGAGTTGCCGCGGATGTGCCGGGCGCTGCCTTCTTGGCGGGCAATGATGCAGAGCACCATGCGCCACAGATGACAGCGTTGCGTGCGCAACGACTGGGGGCGTTTGAACAGCAAGATGAGTTTCCAAGTGCGCGGCTTAACGTTCGAGCTAACCGGCCAGCGGAGGTAGGACGCCTTGGCCCGGGCTGAGATAATGTACCGCGTACCTCAGCCCGGGCCAAGGTGGCCTGCCGTAGCTGGTCCGGTTGAGCGAGGGGTTAGGCGTCGCGTTCGACATAACTTAGAGTTCAATCCAAGTCATTCCTTCCGATCTCGGGTCCATTGTGGATACGCCCGCACTTGGGCCTGACCAATGAAAAGTACGGAGATTGTGCGGTACGACATATTCATGCAAATTATGGCAGTAGTATTGTTGAGCCGGACTAAATCCTTGCAACTTAATGACTTCGAACCTGAATATCTCTCCGCTGTCCTGAAAGGTAAGAATAGTACTCAATTCGGCACGATCCTCCCATGCCACGAGTTCTGATTGATATGTGGCTACGCGGCGCGCTGGACTTAGTTTGCGATACTTTGGGTCTCTTGGGGGCACCACGATGGCAGTTGATGTTTCGTGGCGAAAAGTATGTATAACTGGTTCTGTGCTTCCTGCGGATGCTGTCACAAATGGAAGGGCGAATCTGGTGACGCACATCGTAGGATAGCCGGAAGACAAGTCGACGGCCAGTTCAGTGCGGATATTTGTCTCGTTGCCACGGATGGAAATGGGAGTTATTCCGGTCTGGGGCGTCCAAAGATGAATCTGAGCGAACGCATGTGGCGTACTATTTGCTCCGTGTCTGAGCGCCCATGGTATCCATGTGTTGGCTGCATTGACAAAGAACTGATTGCTTTGTGGTGGCGAGTGCAGCAAAAGCCAAACTTCTCGAGCGCCAGTAGACCGAACATATTGTGGGATCAAAGCGTTCTTTTTGCGAACTGCTTCGGCGGCCCATTGATGTGGTTCATTGGGCCAAAGCGTTGACAATAGCTGATTCCCGCGCCAGTCCGAGTCACGAAAGTGTTTGTGGTGAAAGCTATAGATATATTTCGGAGGGATCTGGATGCACTCGCAGGCGATCCTGATTCCGTTGATCTCAAAAAGTAAATCCGGTCTATCGCTCCTCTCTCGCTCTGGAAACAGGACTTGATGGCCTTCCCTGCGAAACGCTGCTGCAAGCGCAGCGCTTGCTTCTGTTTCTGCAGCTGTAGGCGCTGGTCGAGTCATGAGTACGGAACTGGCAGCAGAAGTGGATTGCGACGCCTAACGTTGGAGCTAAGCTGGCACCGACGGTGAAACGCCAGGCCCCGGCCACAGAGAATGTACAGCGTACCTGTGGCCGGGGCCTGGCGTTTTGCCGTTGGGGCTCAGCTTGAGCGACGTGTTAGGCCACGCCGCTTGAAGTATTAATGACGATACGATGCAAGTTGCCACGGAGTAAGGGCAGGGCATGAGGCGATAACCCGCGGGCTCGGGAGCAAGCAGCGTGGAAGCTGCCGCTGACCCGAGTTGGCTGTGCACCTGATGCCTTGGCGGATACTGCGGCTTCGGACGAAGCGACTCACAGCAATGGTGGATACGAGATGCTGCGGGCATGCGTGGCCTAACGTTGGAGCTAAGCTGGCAACGACGGTGAAACGCCAGGCCCCGGCCACAGAAAATGTACAGCGTACCTGTGGCCGGGGCCTGGCGTTTTGCCGTTGGTGCTCAGCTTGAGCGACGTGTTAGGCCACGCTTTTGACGGCCACTGATGCACGCCTTGTCTTGAGCTGACTTGGTGGCACTGCCACGGCGACCAGCTTCTGCGTAGCTCAGGCGCCCAGCACGAGGACGCCAACGTTTCTGAGCTGCGAATGCTGGCCAGGCTGGGTGTCCTTCTTCGGTACTGCGCTGGCGAGGCGTAGGCGGCGACGCCAAAGAGCTGGCCGAGTAGATTCTCGGCGTAGTTGTGGACGTCGGGGCTGATTTTCACTTGAAATGTGGTCTTCAGCGCAAATACTCGTGATGCCTTGGGACGAGGCTTCTGCTCGTGGAATTTGGTCGCCTTCCGAGCCGCAGCGATGGGGATGAGCGGATGCATTTAGTGCGGCTGGTGGATTTCGCGAAGGCTGCCGAGGTGGGTGTATTTGCGTGGCCTAACGTTCGAGCTAAGCTGGCGCCAACGGTGGGACGCCAAGCCCGGGCCGGTGAAAATGTACCGCGTACCACCGGCCCGGGCTTGGTGGCCCGCCGTTGGTGCTCAGCTTG
>NZ_CAJGBN010000050.1 GCF_904426505.1 Rubrivivax sp. A210 | reverse complement strand
CGCGCTTCGTCGGGCGGCGGTAC
This sequence comes from Rubrivivax sp. A210, assembly GCF_904426505.1. Lineage (GTDB taxonomy): Bacteria > Pseudomonadota > Gammaproteobacteria > Burkholderiales > Burkholderiaceae_C > Rubrivivax. The sequence goes on along the minus strand of NZ_CAJGBN010000050.1, from coordinate 3,018 downwards.
TGCTCGTACTGCGCATTGTCGTCAGCGGCCACGGCAAGGGTATGTTGCTTCATGCTCGACTCAACGCACGAGCCGTGCCCTCAGTGGACTTGATCAGCGTTGCCCTAGGTCGAAGTACCTGTGCTCTTCGCTTGCGTACTCATGCAAGGGCCATTCGGTGTCAGGCACCCCAAGCCGCAGCGATTGTCCGGGCGACAGGACCCTCAGGATTTCCATTAGCAGTTGACGGCATTGATCTGGGTACTCAAGATGTTCCAAGAAGTGCTCCGCGTAGACGAGGTCTACGGACTCATCATCAAGTGGGAGCGGGCGGCGTAGATCAATTGCCAGGTCCGCGGCATTGTTGTAGTCGATGTTCAGCCAACCCACTTTGATGTTCCGCCCGCAGCCGAGATGAATTTTTCTGGGTGCGGGCGTGCCTTTTCGTTGGATGGTCCACTTCAGGATGCTGAGGATGTGTCTGATTAGGATTCGGACCTCCATCAGCATCAGGTGCATGGCCCCGCGGACACCGAAACTACATCTCACGTTCATGATCTCTCCGATCTCAACCAGAGACGGTCTGCCGTGCTCCGCGCTGACCCTTATTGCCAGAGGCCGGCTCGGCCGCGACAAGTGACGCCATGAACCAGCTTGGGCTTGTCATGGCGCTCTGTAAGCATCCGGACCGAGACAGCTTCGCTGCGAGGTTCGACTTGTTCAAGGCTGCTGCAATGGGCATGCCGACACTTCGCCGACCGCATCCTCGATGGTCACAGCCAACCCTTGGCAGCAGCAACCGCAGCGATTGGCCGGCGCGGACTCGCAGGAACTGACTCGCCTTATGTCGCCCGCAATATCAGCAGCGGACGTTCCGTCTCGCGGTCGAGGTCATCAAGGTAGCCAGGGCCGTCAATCCGGCGGGTGCGGAGATAGTCGAGTAGGTAGGGCTTGCTCGCAGCGGCGTCGGTGACGTCGCGCAGGACCTTGACCGTGGCGACGCCATCATCCAGCGATGAAGCAAACGACACCGGAGTGATTCCATCGAAGCGCCGCTGGTAGTCGGCTGCAACCTGCTCGGACACATGCAAGGCATTCCGGAGCTCGTTGGCGCGGATACGGCAGTCAATTCTGAAGCCATTGCAGAGCATCCAGGCCTGCGCCAGTTGCCAGAACAACGCCAGGTCAATGGGGCCCTGCGCCTTGAGCGTGAAATCGAGTTCGCCTTCGAAGAAGGATGCCTCGTCCGAAAGTGCCGCTGCAATTTGCATGTACTCGGAGCGCGGGTCGGATAGCGACGCGGCTTGCTCTGCGCGCTGGACGAGGCCCTTGGTCCGGGAGAAATGCCGCCTCAACGAAGCCATGTGCTGCTGCTCGAAGCCGGTATGGATAGTCCGCTCCAGGTCCTGGAGCCTTCCATCGAGCGCGTCGAATCGCTTGCGCATGTACAAGAACCCGGCCACGCTCACGCCCACTCCGACCAGCGACACGCCAAGCGTCGCGATCTGCAGGGACTGCAGCGCTTCCATCATTGAGGTCAACCGGTGCACCTCCCCCCGCGTCAGAATAGTTGTCGCCTCCATAGACCAACCCAGGGGGCGGCGATGAAGGACGGACTTGGCTCGATACGGACAGGCATTCAAGGACAAAGCGGTAGCGAGGTTGCTGCCACCGGAGAGCGCATCACTGGAGGTGGTGTCGCGCGAGGTTGGTGTGGGAGCGGGGACGCTGGAACGGTGGCGGGAGGACGCGCAGTCCAGGCCCGCCCGAGGGCGGGCCTGGACTGCGGGCGCGCGTCTTGAGGCCGTGATTACTACGGCGGCCATGAACGAGGCCGCCAAGAGCGCCTGGTGCCGCGAGCGCGGCGTCTTCCCGGCCGACCTGGACAAGTGGCGCGCGAGCTGCGCCACGGCGCTGGCCGATCCCGAGGACGCCCGCGCCAGCCCGCAGGCCACCCGCGCTGACCGCAAGCGCATCAAGGAACTCGAGCGCGACCTGCTGCGCAAGGACCGGGCGCTGGCCGAGACGGCGGCGCTGCTGGTCCTGTCAAAAAAAGTCGCGGCGATCTTCAACAAGGGCGAGGACGAATGATCGGCCTCGAAGATCGCCAAGCCCTGGCCCAGAACATCTGCGCAGCCCACGCTGCGGGCGCGCGGCTGCAGCCCGCCTGCGAGATCGCCGGCATCGACGTGCGAACCCTGCAGCGCTGGAAGGCCCGGGAAGGCCTTAGCACGGGCGATGGCAGACCGCAGGCGGTGCGGCCTGCTCCTGTGCACGCCTTGAGCCCTCAGGAGCGCGCTGAGCTGCTGGCCGTGGCCAACGAGCCGCGCTTCGCCGCGGTGCCGCCGGCGCGCATCGTGCCCATGCTGGCCGACGAGGGCGTGTACCTGGGCAGCGAGTCCAGCATGGCCCGCGTGCTGCGTGCACACGGCCAGAACGCCCGCAGGGGCCGCGCCAAGGCGCCCAAAGCCACGAGTGTCGGCGCCGATCCAAATCTGAGCCACCGTGCCGACCGAACATTGAGCCAGGGGTGGTAGCCGACTTTGAGAGGGTCGGCTGTGGATAAGTTTAGTTCCTGACCTGCTTCGTTGACCTCCTTGGTTGCCGTGTTGTTCGCGCGGGGGAAGACGCGCAGGGCGGAGCCCGTAGCGTCTTCCCCCGCGCGGCGCCCACTCAGAACGGTTCGGGCTCGGCCTCGCTCTTGGGACCCTTGCGCGTCTGCTCGCGTGCCTTGATGCGCTTCTTGGCTTCGGCCGTGCTGCGGCTGAAGCGGATCGACTCGTTGCCGGTCTCCACGATGTGGCAGTGGTGCGTGAGGCGATCCAGCAGCGCGGTGGTCATCTTCGCGTCGCCGAACACACTGGACCATTCGGCGAAGTCCAGGTTGGTCGTGATCATCACGCTGGTGTGCTCGTACAGGCGGCTGAGCAGGTGGAACAGCAGCGCCCCGCCGGCCTGGCTGAAGGGCAGGTAGCCCAGCTCATCGAGGATGACGAGATCCAGGCGCAGCAAGCTCGTGGCGATGCGCCCGGCCCTGCC
>NZ_CAJGBN010000049.1 GCF_904426505.1 Rubrivivax sp. A210 | reverse complement strand
GCACGAGTTGCGACATCACAAGCAGTGCCATACTTGCTGTAATGCGTTGGAGGTAATTGGCAGCCATGTATTTGTGACGAAGCGGTGAGTTGAGGGTCGAATGCAAAGCCTAACGTTCGAGCTAAGCGGGCGACAACGGCAGGACGCCAGGCCCGGGCCGGTGAAAATGTACGGCGTACCACCGGCCCGGGCCTGGTGGCCTGCCGTTGGCGCTCCGCTTGAGCGAGGGGTTAGGCCGCACTCGTGGCACGCAGTGTTGCCGCGTGGTACTTGCGGGCGATATGGATGACGACAACGTGATGTACGGCTCCGCCGATTGCACCACCTACACCGGCGCCTAGTGCCCCAGTTACTCCGGCGCCACCGTACCAAGCTCCGAGCCCCGCGGTTAGGCATGCGAAGAGCAAGGCTGCCCACCACTCCCAGTGTTTCATGGCGCGGCTCGATACCACTTTGACTATGGCCTCGCGCTCGACAGCGGCCTTGTCGGCAAATTCTGGAATCTTGTCAAAGGACCAGTACATCGCTCTGTATCCCCAGGTTCGTTGACTCAACTCTTCGTAGTCTATGGCTTGTTGTGCTGGCGGCGATAAGTGCTTGGCAGAGGCGGGCTTTGGGCTGTTTAAGAGCTGTGAGCGCCGCGGTGTGGCGTTTGTGCGGCCTAACGTTCGAGTTAACCGGCCAGCGGAGGCAGGGCGCCTTGGCCCGAACTGAGATAATGTACCGTGTACCTCAGTTCGGGCCAAGGTGGCCTGCCGTAGCTGGTCCGGTTGAACGAGGGGTTAGGCGTCGGTGCGGTGAGCATGCTTGCGAACTCTGTAGTTCCTTGCCACAAGCTACTGACTCATGCCAATGAGCCATGGTCTCACCTCTGCCAGGAGTACGCCACTTTTGACGGCCGGGTCTTCGGCTGCGTACAGGGTGACTTCTTCCGCGCTGACCCCTGCGGTCGGAATCATCATGCCACCTCCCTTGCCGTCCAGATGTGGGCCGCCGAGCGCGAGTTTCCCGGCTTCAAGGAACTTTCGATAGTGCTCGACATGTTCGCGGACACCTGGCTGCTCAAACAATGTCTTGCCGGGAAGCCACTTCGGGCCTGGAGTGTGGAGTACTACAAATCGCACGTCCTTCATGGGCTTTGCCACCTTTCCAGTTTCTCCGGAGATGCTGGACTGACCGTTGGCGGTACCAATAACTGTGAGGATGCAAGCCCCAGCTACTGCCCGACGAATTTGATTGAAGATCATGGCATGCCGTAATGGTTGATTTCCGACGCCTAACGTTCGAGCTAAGCGGGCGACAACGGCAGGACGCCAGGCCCGGGCCGGTGAAAATGGACGGAGTACCACCGGCCCGGGCCTGGTGGCCTGCCGTTGGCGCTCCGCTTGAGCGAGGGGTTAGGCCCCAATCGCGGTGACTCGACCGTTTGAATAGCCGTCCTTGTGGCGCATTGCGGTGATGCTCAACGTGATGGACGTATTTTTCGCGATTGCGACCGAGACAGCGGCGAGCGCTTCGTCCGGAAATTTTTCAAAAGCGACGCGTGCTCTAAGACTTTCTCCACCAGGAAGCGACACGTCAATTAGACAATGCTTCGCAAATCTTCGAATTGAAGAAACCCGATATTTGCCCTTTATATCAACGCGCTGCCCTGTGCCTCTCTGCCCGCCTGCGATTTCCGCAATCTCGCCAACAGATATCTTCTTGCTACCAATTGTGATGTGGTCGGCGTCGGACGCTGACGAAACAATATCGCGATAGACCTTCTGAAATTCCGGTGTCGCATCCTTCAGTTCGGGTGCCTTCTCGATGGCACGCTCAAGCAGTTCGAGGCGTTTCGTTTCTATCTCTTTCCTGTCGCTCGATATGTTAGAGATCAGCACTCCACCTGTGATGATGAGCGCAAGTACAACAAGGGTGATTCCGGCTACCTTTTGAGTGCTTGGTTTGGCGATGGCGTCTCCAAGGCGATTGAGCAGTCCAGTGGCGTCTGCCTTGATCTCAGTGCTGCCCTCGCGGATTTCGTAGACGAGTTCAAGTTCATCGCGTTCGGAGTGCTTGATGCTGCGGCCGTCACCCTTGTATGCCGCGCGCCCGTAAGATCGATTGACAACGGACTGAATCTCACTCACCTGGCGCATTAATCCCGAAGGCAACGTGGCCGAGTAGCGTTCTCCTTGAACCTTCAGCGCCACGTTCGGCCAGCCTTCAAACTGGATTTGACCAAGGTCTTCGTCTCCATCGACCAGTCGCTCCAGAGCCCTCCAGGCGAGAGACTCGGAAGAGATGATGAACGGCTTCTGGGTGCTTTCGGGCATTGGTATCTCGCGGTTTGTAGACTTTGGGGCCTAACGTTCGAGCTAAGGCGGCACCGACGGTGGGACGCCAGGCCCGGCCACAGGAAAATGTACACCGTACCCTGTGGCCGGGCCTGGTGGCCCGCCGTTGGGGCTCGCCTTGAGCGAGGGGTTAGGCCGCACTGGGCGACGCCGACCGTTGGAACCTTGACCACAGGTAAGACAGCGCGGCGAAAAGCGCAGCCAACGTGGCCGCGACCATGAAGACGCCGCGTGTCTGATACAGGGGTATGAATGGAAGCGACGCTCGCGTGCTACACAACCCGAGGACCGAATCGTAGGAGCCACCAGAGTCGAGGCATGTGTCAATGGCAGCAAGTTCCTTGACCAGTGGCTATGTAGCGAGTGCAGCTATGGATAGCCAAAGGACGATGCGCTTTGGCAGTGGTGCCTTGGCTGAACCAAAAACTGCGCCGGGCCAGATGAGCAGCACTGCGGTGAGCACTGCAACGAGGACCAACGCTGACCATAGATTGACGTTCCACAGCGCGCGTGCACCTTGATAAAGCGATAGCGATTGCAGTACGCCGAGCGCGCCAAAGATCGCTGCTGCGCCACTTGCCAGAAGCGCGGCAGTTCTTGCGATTTTTAGGATGCGGGCGGACCGATACATGGCGTTTGTGCGGCCTAACGTTCGAGCTAAGCGGGCGCCGACGGTAGGACGCCAGGCCCGGGCCGGTGAAAATGTACCGCGTACCACCGGCCCGGGCCTGGTGGCCTGCCGTTGGCGCTCCGCTTGAGCGAGGGGT
>NZ_CAJGBN010000048.1 GCF_904426505.1 Rubrivivax sp. A210 | reverse complement strand
TAACCCCTCGCTCAAGCGGAGCGCCAACGGCAGGCCACCAGGCCCGGGCCGGTGGTACTCTGTACATTTTCACCGGCCCGGGCCTGGCGGCCTGCCGTCGTCGCCCGCTTAGCTCGAACGTTAGGCCGCACGACCGACATCAGCGATGACTCCGCCTCAGTCGAAGACGAACCAGCGCTCATTACCCGGCGCCCCATGGCCTCGTCTCGTTCTGTCGCGCACCGTTGTGTGGCCGGTCGTACTGGCGTCGTATGCCGCACTGTCAGTAGCCCTGATTCACTGGCTTACCGATACCTGGTCCGGCGCAGCATCGTTGGGCATCGGCTTTGCCATCTTCCTCGGTGCCCCCGCTTCCGCCGGCTACGCGGGCCATCTTTGGTGGAAGTACCCCATGCAGGGCTTCATCAAACTTGAGGCCGCGATCTGTGCTGCCCTTCCCGTGAGCATCGTGCTTCTGTGGGCTCTGGTTACCTACGTTGGGCGCATTCAATAGTTGTATGCCGGGCCATCCAACTTTTGCTTTCACGGTTAGCTGCAAGCGGCGAAGCGCGGTGCGGCCTAACCCCTCGTTCAACCGGACCCGCTACGGCAGGCACCGTAAGGCCGGGCTGAGGCACATGGTGCATCATCTCAGCCCGGCCTTACGGTGCCTGCCTCCGCGGGCCGGTTAACTCGAACGTTAGGCCTCACAGGAACCGGTTGTGGCGCACCACCATTTTCAACAGCCAAGCAGCCCTTGCCCCTGCACTGAAGTGCATGCCACTAAGGGTCAACCCGCATTGGCACCTATGGCAATATCCGGGTGCATGCACCCAGTTCTTGCCATAGGCACCAGGATCGCTATGCTGTCTAAAACACGTTAGGCGTCGAAGGCAACCACCGTGACACTCCCAGTTTCCACAGAAGTTCGGCTCGGCAACTTGAGCGACCAAGCCACCATTGCTGAGATTGATGAATTCGGTGGAGACCGACTTGCTGAAATCGAAGCCAAGTGCCTTTTCGTGGCAACTCATCAAGGTGTCATCGTTGGCTACGCTAGCTACGAACCTCGGGGTCTTCTTGGGCAACCACTTCTCACCTATTTGTGCGTCAGCAAGCAACACAGAAGGCAGGGAGTCGCTACCTCCCTTGTCAGGCATGTACAAAGCGTTGCGAAGGGTAGGAAGCTCATCTCATCCACGGAGGACTGGTGTGTTGGTACGCAGCGGATCTTCGAGCGCCTGGGTTGGGCACCTGTCGGTACCATCGCCCACGTCAACAAGGATGGTTCTACTGAGCTGTTCTATGCCGTTGCGATCGACGCCTAACCCCTCGCTCAAGCGGAGCGCCAACGGCAGGCCACCAGGCCCGGCCTGGTGGTACGCGGTACATTTTCACCAGTCCGGGCCTGGCGTCCTGCCGTCGTCGCCCGCTTAGCTCGAACGTTAGGCTTCACAAGATGCCCTCCTACCCAACTCGTCGCGTAGCTCTAACTCTGATGGCATTTGCTCCCACAATGGTAGCCGTCGCAGAGGAATCCAGAGGTAAATTTGGACTCACAGTTGAAGTCGATTCAGATGGAGTATTCAATCCCACGCTCAAGAGTGTACTTATCCAAAGCGTTCAATCTGGTATGCCCGCTGCTCTCGCCGGCATTGTTGCCGGAGATTCAATTCTTGAAGTTGAAGGCAGCAAGGTTGCAGGAGCCAAGGCATCCACGATGGCAGACAGAATGAACAAGAAGCCAGGGGAAAAAGTAACCTTAAAGCTTCGTCGGGCAAGCGGAGAAGCATACGAAGTAACGCTGGTAGCAGTACCACCGAGGCACTGAATCGTCACACCACCAAGTGAAGCCTAACCCCTCGCTCAAGCGGAGCACCAACGGCAGGCCACCAAGCCCGGGCCGGTGGTACGCGGTACATTTTCACCGGCCCGGTCTTGGCGTCCTACCGTCGGCGCCCGCTTAGCTCGAACGTTAGGCCGCAGAATCCGCCCACCTACCTTTCGAGGATTTGATACGCATGCAAGCACTTCCAAAACGCATCCGCAGCGAGACAGAACTATCGTCATTGCCCGTGAAGGTTGGAAGTATCCTGGAGCAGGCTGTATTTGAAGCAATGCTTGACCCGTCCTCACTGCACGGAATTCAGAAAGTGTACAAGTGCAATGGCCTGTGGGCGGACGGGTACTTTGTCAAGAGCGACGGAACAAGAGTACCTTTCGAAATCAAGACCACACTTGGATGGCAGCAGTTAGCGACCGGCGTCTTTCAAATCCTTTCCCTGAACCAAGTCAAACCACTCCACGCTATCGAAGGCTGGCTCATCTATGAACGAGTGTCCGCTGCATGGGAAGAGAAGAACACTGCGAACCCTCTACAAGAAGCGTGGTACTGCTTATCCGAGATCCACGCGCACTTGCCCATCAAGCTCTGTCAGTTTGTGCCTGGAAAAGGCCTTGTCGTTCATAGTGCGCCCACTGCGGCCTAACCCCTCGCTCAAGCGGAGCGCCAACGGCAGGCCACCAGGCCCGGGCCGGTGGTACGCGGTACATTTTCACCGGCCCGGGCCTGGCGTCCATCCGTCGTCGCCCGCTTAGCTCGAACGTTAGGCCACGCAAATACACTCACCTCGGCAGCTTTCACGACCTCCACCAGCCGCACTAATTGCATCCCCTCATCAGCATCACTGCGGCTCAGAAGGCGACCAAATTCCGCGAGCAAAGGCCTCGTCTCCAAGCTTCACGAGTATTTACGCTGTAGCCCACATCACAAGTGAAAATCAGCCCCGACGTCCACAACTACGCCGAGAATCTCATCGTCCAGCTCTTTGGCGTCGCCGCCTGCGCCTCGCCAGCGCAGCACCGACGAAGGATACCCAGCCTGGCCAGCATTCGCAGCTCAGAAACGTTGGCGTCCTCGTGCTGGGCGCCTGAACCACGCAGAGGCTGGTCGCCGTGGCAGTGCCACCAAGTCAGCTCAAGACAAGGCGTGCATCAGTGGCCGTCAAAAGCGTGGCCTAACACGTCGCTCAAGCTGAGCACCAACGGCAAAACACCAGGCCCCGGCCACAGGTACGCTGTACATTTTCTGTGGCCGGGGCCTGGCGTTTCACCGTCGGTGCCAGCTTAGCTCCCACGTTAGGCGTCGTAATCCACCACTTTGCCATGCGTCGCATAGTAATAACCGGCGGCCCCGGCGCCGGGAAGACAACTCTACTCGCAGAACTCGCCACCAGAGGCTACGAAACGGTGTCCGAATCAGCGCGTGAAGTCATCACGGAACGCTTGGCGAGGGGCCTGCCCCCACGACCCGATCCGGCTACTTTTGCAAGAGAGATCC
>NZ_CAJGBN010000047.1 GCF_904426505.1 Rubrivivax sp. A210 | reverse complement strand
ATCCCGGAATGTCGACTTGGAGTTCTACCGAAATGGCAACGGTTGTCATTTGGTCTCCTGCGATCTGCTGGGTAGGAAACCTGAACAGGCTGATTGCGAGGCCTAACGTTCGAGCTAAGCGGGCGACAGCGGCAGGACGCCAGGCCCGGGCTGGTGAAAATGTACCGCGTACCACCAGCCCGGGCCTGGTGGCTTGCCGTTGGCGCTCCGCTTGAGCGAGGGGTTAGGCGTCAACGCGGACAGACGGGAGCGCTCATGGAGCAGCTCGCTTTAAGCCGTTCGGCGAAGACTGCGCTGCAATCGCGTCCTTCTTGGTCTGGCTTTCCATGCCACCAATCGTCGCGCACTCCCAACGGCCGTTCGCCGGCTTCGCGCTTCATAGATCCGGCAAGCTGCTCAATCGAATGGCCGACATTGAAATCGAATCTCACCTCTTGTATGTGCCGATTGAGCGGCAAGACAAGCTTAAATAGATAGCGAAGCCACGAAAGAACCTCTTGACTTTCGTAGACTCTGTACACCCGTGCTTCAGTGCCGAGGATTGCTTCATTGCAAGCGCATCCGCGCACCCTTGTGGCTTCGTTCTGTTCAGAATAAGCGGTCACTGGGCTTGAATCAAACGCAAAGGCTTGGCTCACCTTATCCGGGAAGGAGTAAAGTACATTTTGTGCTAGGCCCCCTCCCAATGAGTGACCCGCAGTGTAGAAAACTATTGGGCCTTTCTCGCTGTCTTCCAAGTTTTCTCGCTCAGCCTGTTCAATTAGGCGTTTGGCGAAATCTCTAGATGAAGCGTACTGGTCGTTTCCGGGCAAGAAGCGCTTAAACCACCAGAGGTTTCCATTAAACCAATCCTGCGCGCCCTTTCCAGTTCCTCTGAAGACGATTGTATACTCAGTGGTAGATTCGCTCTTGCGCTGCCAAACGCGAACGAACATTCCAAGCTCGTCATCGCATTCCGGAAATTTCACAGCATTCGGTGAGTACTGGCTCCAGCCAGCTCGTGCCAAAGTGTTTCTGAGTTCATCTCCGGTCGTTAGGAGCCTTGGGTGCTTGCAGCCTTCTCCTTCCTCATACACAAGAGCTGACATAGCTGCGAACGGAGCAAAACGTGCGCTGGCGGCAGAAATGTTAGCCAGAGGCATCCTTGTTGTAGATGATCGAACCTTTGGGACGCTCGTTCCGCCGGCGCCGCCGCAATCTTCGAGGGAAGCGCAGCCAGTGATTAATGCGGCGGAAAGAGTTAATGCAAGTGCTCTCATGGAGGTTTATATCCGGGTTGCAGAGTGGGAATTTGACGCCTAACGTTCGAGCTAACCGGCCAGTGGAGGCAGGACGCCTTGGCCCGGGCTGAGAGAATGTACCGCGTACCTCAGCCCGGGCCAAGGTGGCCTGCCGTAGCTGGTCCGGTTGAGCGAGGGGTTAGACCCCGCTGCGTTCATGCCAGCGCTTCGCGTACTACTTCGGGGTGCTTTCTGGCAATACGAATGAGTGCCTGCGCGGCACCTGATGGTGACCTACGACCTTGCTCCCACTCTTGAAGGGTCCGCTTTGAAATGCTCAAGGCTGAGGCAAACTCGGACTGCGACATACCTGTGCTTTGACGGGCTTCAACAACCTCATTGACAGCAACTTCAGTAGCCCGCGCGAAGTCCCTGGCCTTCATTTGGCGCACAGACTCCAAGAGTTTGAGTCCAAGTTCCTCACCAGGCGATGCCGCCTTGCTGGCTTTACGAGTCGTCATCTTCAATCTCCTTGCGGATGGCTTTCAGGATGTGACCGGGAATCGTGTCCTTCGCGGCCTTTGGGTACACGAGCAGCATGCACAACTCACCGGCTTCGAGTCGGGTGAAGTAGATGACTCTGGCGCCACCTTGCTTTCCCATTCCTGGTCTCGACCACCGCACTTTGCGGCAACCGCCACTGCCTGCGATGACTGCCCCTGCCTCTGGCTCGCCTGCTATCCAGGCGAAGAACTCAAGTCGTTCCTCGGCCGACCACATCTTTGCAGCCTCGGCAACGAAGATCGGAGTTTCGTAGATGGTGAGCACGGGGCATTGTACGTCAAAGACGTATTCGACGCAAGTGAGAGCGCTATAGAGGGTGTTCGCCGGGGTCTAACGTTTGAGCTAAGCTGGCGCCAACGGTGGGACGCCAGGCCCGGACCGGTGAAAATGTACAGCGTACCACCGGCCCGGGCCTGGTGGCCCGCCGTTGGTGCTCAGCTTGAGCGAAGGGTTAGGCGTCACTGGGGTGCGGCAGTGTTTGTGCGTGCCTTCCTTTCTAAAAGGATCGCGTTTCGCCAACGCCGATCGTTCTTGGCCACCCAGAATCCTGCCAGAGCCCGAATTGGCACGGCGATGAACAGGCTGGTCCCAACCGACTCGGCGAACCCGTCAACTTCAATCATTCCTGTAAGGCGAAGGATTACCTGAGTAGCTGCCACAACAACTATGCACGTGAGCACCAGTTTGAACGCGTTGCGAAGTCCGTAGCGCCACCACCAAATGAGAAATCCGTAGTAGAAGAAGATCGCAAATACAAGGCCCCAAAAATATGCCGGATATGGCGCGGCTATGGAAGCCTCTCCTCTTTTTCGGAGTTGTCTTGTCAAACTGACTAGAGATAGCAGAAAATATAGACCTGCACTGATGGCTGTCAAAATCAGTAGTATTCTGGCCATCGATATATCTGGTTGTTCATTCGGTTGTGGATCGCCGAAGGGTGGTGGTTACTGAGTTGCATGTCGCCCGAGATGGCGTTTGTGACGCCTAACGTTCGAGCTAACCGGCCAGCGGAGGCAGGACGCCTTGGCCCGGGCTGAGATAATGTACTGCGTACCTCAGCCCGGGCCAAGGTGGCCTGCCGTAGCTGGTCCGGTTGAGCGAGGGGTTAGACCGCACCGGGCGGCCGCGCTTTGCGTTTGACTGGCTGTGAGGCCAGCCACTCTTTCAGCGCGGAATTTACACGGGTCTGCCAGCCGGGCCCACTTGCTCTGAGTGCACCGACTACATCCGGATCGAGTCGGATCGCAACCTGTTCTTTCGCGGGCCGCTTGTTTGGACCGCGAGTGCGGCGCAGGCCGGCCAAAGTAGAGGCGACTCCTCCCCCCGAAGTGACCGTGCCTTGGCTCCAGTCAACCTTTTGAGAATTCAGTGGTGGCTCAGTACTCGCGGCCTTTCGAGCGGCGGCGATTTCGGCTGCACTAAAGGGCTTCGAAGTAGTCATCGGCTTCTTGACGGTCGGCATAGCGGCATGAGATCAGATGCGCGGTGTCGTCACCTCGCGGAGTCCAGACCAAGAAGACGACTCGACCCTTCCACATTCCGAGGCTCTGCAGCCTCAGTTCACCGTAGGTCTCTCGAGAGTCTTCCACCGTGACCATCGGGTAGTCGAAGACCGGTTCCAGATCGGCAAGATCAATCTTGTGCTTCTGGAGGTTCGTTCGACGTTTTGGCTCGTCCCAGGTGATCATGCGCAGACTGTATATGCGTTCTGCGGCTCAGTCAAGCAAACTGTAGATGCAGAATGTGGCAGCGCTGACGACGCTTGGTTGTGCGGTCTAGACAGAATGGCTACGCGAAATCTGGCGGCCCGTCCCCTGCAATGACGTAGGTTGCGCGCCGTTGGCGTGCCGAGCTACACCAATGCACCTGGCCGACAGGCGGTCAGGTCGTTGCGAACTTGCAAGGAGACGGGCCATGAAGGAATCTAG
>NZ_CAJGBN010000046.1 GCF_904426505.1 Rubrivivax sp. A210 | reverse complement strand
GGCGTGATGTCGGCGCTGGCGCTGGCCTGGTCGGTGACGCTGTAGTTGCCGAGGTCGGCGCCGGTGTAGCTGCTGACCAGGGTCACGGTCTTGGCGCTGCCGACGTTCTTGTCGCCGAAGCTGCCGCTGGCGCTGACGCTGACGGCGTCGCCCGTGACCAGGCCACCGAGGCTGGCTGCAGCGGTGCTGACCGTGGCGCCGGTGCCACCGTCGTAGACCTTGTTCGAGGCGGTGATGCCGCTGACGGTCAAGGCCTTGGGCGTGATGTCGGCGCTGGTGGCGGCCTGGTCGGTGATGGCGTAGTTGCCCACGTCGGCACCGCCGTAGCTGCTGCTCAGGCTGACGTTCTTGCCGGCACCGACGTTCTTGTCGGCGAAGCTGCCCGTCGTGCTGACGCTCAGGCTGTCGCCCTGCACCAGCCCGCCGAAGCTGGCCGCCGCGGTGCTGACCGTGGCAACCGTGCCACCGTCGTAGACCTTGTTCGACGCGGTGATGCCGCTGACGGTCAGGGCCTTGGGCGTGATGTCGGCGCTGGTGCTGGCCTGGTCGGCGATGGCGTAGTTGCCCGCGTCGGCGCCGCTGTAGCTGCTGCTGAGCGCGACGGTCTTGCTGGCGCCGACGTTCTTGTCGGCGAAGGCACCGGTGGTGCTGACGCTAAGGCTGTCGCCCTGCACCAGCCCGCCGAAGCTAGCCGCTGCGGTGCTGACCGTGGCCGCCGTGCCGCCGTCGTAGACCTTGCCCGTAGCGGTGATGCCGCTGACAGTGAGGGCCTTGGGCGTGATGTCGGCGCTGGCGCTGGCCTGGTCGGTGACGCTGTAGTTGCCGAGGTCGGCGCCGGTGTAGCTGCTGACCAGGGTCACGGTCTTGGCGCTGCCGACGTTCTTGTCGCCGAAGCTGCCGCTGGCGCTGACGCTGACGGCGTCGCCCGTGACCAGGCCACCGAGGCTGGCTGCAGCGGTGCTGACCGTGGCGCCGGTGCCACCGTCGTAGACCTTGTTCGAGGCGGTGATGCCGCTGACGGTCAAGGCCTTGGGCGTGATGTCGGCGCTGGTGGCGGCCTGGTCGGTGATGGCGTAGTTGCCCACGTCGGCACCGCCGTAGCTGCTGCTCAGGCTGACGTTCTTGCCGGCACCGACGTTCTTGTCGGCGAAGCTGCCCGTCGTGCTGACGCTCAGGCTGTCGCCCTGCACCAGCCCGCCGAAGCTGGCCGCCGCGGTGCTGACCGTGGCAACCGTGCCACCGTCGTAGACCTTGTTCGACGCGGTGATGCCGCTGACGGTCAGGGCCTTGGGCGTGATGTCGGCCTGGGCGGTGGAGGTGCCGCTGAAGACGTAGTTGCCGGCATCGGCGCCGCCGAGGACGAACTGGCCGATGGTGACGGTCTTGGCGCTGCCGACGTGCTTGTCGGCGAAGCTGCCCACGGCCTGGGTGACCGAGAGGTCGTCGCTGCCGATGCGGCCGCTGAAGGTGGCCGCGCCGGTCTGCAGCGCGGCCGAGACCGCGCCGTCGTAGACCTTGTTCGACGCCGTGATGCCGCCGATGGCCGTCAGCGTGGCCGGCGTGATGCTGGCCGTGAGGCCGCTGGGCAGTTGCAGCAGGTAGCCGTCGGCATCTGCCCCTGTGAGCAGCAGGCTGCTGGCCGTGACGGTCTTGCCGCTGCCGACGTTCTTGTCGCCGAAGACGCCGGCGCCAGTGCCGAGCTGTACCGCGTCGTTGCCGACCACACCCACGAGCTGGGCCGCGCCAAGGCCCAGCGTGGCGCCGGTGCCGCCGTCGTAGACCTTGTCCAGTGCCTGCACACCGGTCACCGTGAGCAGCTTGCCCAGGATGTCGGCCGTGGTCTGCGCCGTGGTGTTGAAGCTGTAGTTGCCGACGTCGCTGCCGCTGACGGCGATGCCGGCGACGTTGACCGTCTTGCCCAGGCCGGCATTGCGGGTGTCGAAGGCCGCGCTGCCGTAGGCCAGCGTGAGCTGGTCGCCGCCGACACGGTTGTCGGACAGGCTCACCGTGGCCTGGGTGCTGCCGTCGTAGGCGCGGTTGACGCCGGTGGCACTGACGACCAGCGTCGCCTTGCTGATGTCGGCGAAGGCCGCCGCAGTGGCGTTGGCGCTGTAGTTGCCGGCGTCGGTGCCGGTGAGCGTGATGCCGGTGACGCTGACGAACTTGTTGATGCCGGCGTTCTTGTCGAGGAAGTTGGCGCTGTAGTCGACGCCGAGCTGGTCACCGGCGATGCGGTTGTCGGCCAGGGCAACGGTGGCCGTGGTGAGGCCGTCGTAGACCTTGTTCTGGCCACTGGCCGTGACGTTGAGGCTGCGCGGCGTGATGGCCGCGCTCAGGCCCGATACCGGCACCAGGGCGTAGTTGGCCTGGTCGGTGCCGGCGAGCTGGATGGCGTCGGCCGTCACCGCCTTGCCGCTGCCGACGTTCTTGTCGGCAAAGCTGCCCGTGGCGCGCACCAGGCTGATGCTGTCGCCCTGGAGCACGCCGTTGGCCGAGGCCGCCGCGGTGCTGAGCGTGGCATTGGACGTGCCGTCATAGACCTTGTCCAGGCCCACCAGGCCGACCACGGTGAGCGGGGCCTGGGTAACGACGCCGATGGCGGCCGAGGTGGCCGTGCGGTCCAACGTGTAGCCGTAGACCGTGGCGCTGCCTTCGCTGGCGCCGGCGATGCTCAGGCCGCTGACGCTGACCGTCTTGCCGGTGGCCGCCACCTTGGTGTCGTAGAGGCCGGCGCTCGGGTTGTTGAGCACGACGATGTCGCCGTCGATGGAGCCGGTGGCGGTGTCGTAGTTGGCGGCCGTCAGCGCGGCGTTGCGCGTCGCGTCGTAGACCCGCTGCACTGTGCCCACGAGCTGGGGCGTGACCACCGGGGCAATGCTGTAGACATAGCCGTCCTGGCCGGCCGTACCCGCGGGCAGGCTGCTGCCGAGGCTGGCGTTGTAGAGCTTGAACTGCGGCGCCAGGCCGGCGCGCGTGTCGAGCAGCGGGCTGGTCGAGTACACCAGCCAACGGCCGCTGGTCGTGGCCAGGGCCGAGGCGCCGGCGTTGTTGACGAAGTTGGCCGCGGTAGAGAGCACGATGTTGCCGCTGCCCGCCGCACTGATGGTGCCGTCCAGCACCAGGTTGCCGGCGCTGGTGACGAGGTTCACGTTGCCGCCAGAACTGTTCAGCCCGGCCGCAGCGATGGTCAAGCCCGCCGCGTTGCGCGCCGAGAGGCCGCCCGCGCCGACATGGCCGGCCAGGCTGCCTATGGTGTTGGCGGCGTTGTCGAGGCTGGCCGTGCCGGCCGAGAGGATCTCCACGCTGGGCAAGGCGACAGCCCCGCTCGCGGTGAGCGTGCCGGTGCCAGCCGTGATGCTCATGCCGTGGGTCTGTGGCGGCGCGCTGCTGACGCTGCCGCCGAAGCTCACCGCGCCGCCTGCGGCGCCACCCAGCGTGGTGTCCACCACCAGCGGGCTGGCAATGGTGAGGTCGTTGGCGAAGGCGATGGCGCCGCCCGCCGAGCGGTAGGCGCTGTGGGTGGTGGCCGGCCCGGTATAGCTCTGGGCGCCGCTGGTCGTCACGTCGTGCAGGCTCAGGTCGCCGCCGTTCAGCGTCAGCGAGGCCAGGGCGGTGACGGCGCCGGCGTTGCCCGCCAGGGTGATGCTGCCGGGCGTGGTGATGGTGAGCGCCTGGCCCCCGTCGATGGCACCGCTGATGTCGATGTTGCCGGCCGCGCCGGCGCCGGTGCTGGTGAGGCTGGCATCCTGTGCCAGGTTCACGGCACCGCCATAGGACTGGGTGCCGGCGGTCGAGACGTTGGCGCCCAGGCTGGTGCTTCCGCTGACGTCGAAGTGGGTCACGCCGCTGATGGCGCCGCCGACCACGGCATTGCCGGTGACGGTGAGGGCGTGGGCGTTGCCGGCGATGGCGGCGGCATTCGTCACCGTGCTGCCCTGCAGCGTGGTGTCGGCGCCCAGGGCGACGGCGTCGCCGTAGCTCTGCGT
>NZ_CAJGBN010000045.1 GCF_904426505.1 Rubrivivax sp. A210 | reverse complement strand
CCAGCACGACCGCTGTAGCAGGCCAGCCGCGCCTGCGCCGCCACCGCGCAGGGCTCGCCCTCGCCGATGGCCACGCCCCAGCGCAGCGCCAGCTCGCGCCAGGCGGTGGCGGCGTCGGGGCGCGCAGCTGCCAGCAGGGCGGCGACATCGTCGGCCGGCGGGGGTGAGGCCGCGGCGGCCGACGAAGCCGATGCAGTCGCCGCGGCGGGCATGGAGGCAGGCGCCGAAGCCGCCGCCGTCGCATTCGGCGCGCTGGCCGCCGCCGCAGCCTTGGATGGCGAATCCCCACGCGGCCACAGCCCCAGGCCGGCCGCCGCGGCAGCCACTGCGGCCAGCGCCGCAGCGACCACCCAGCGCCGGCCGACCGGCGGCGGCGCGCGGTCGAAGACCTCGCGCGCTGCCTGTACCACTGTGCGCCGGTCGGCGCGCGCCTGGCCGCCGCCATAGGCGCCGAGCAGGGCGCGGTCGGCGAGCAGGTTGATGCGCCGCGGGATGCCGCCGCTCAGGCGGTGGATGGCGCGGCGCGCATCGGCATCGAAGGGCAGGCGCCCGCGCAGGCCGGCCACCACCAGACGGTGGGCCAGGTACTGGCGCGTCTCGTCGAGCGAAAGCGCGCCCAGGTGGTAGCGGGCGATGATGCGCTGGGCCAGTTGCTCCAGCCCCGGCTGGGCCAGCATGCTGCGCAGCTCGGGCTGGCCGATCAGCACGATCTGCAGCAGCTTGCGTTCGGCCGTCTCCAGGTTGGTGAGCAGGCGCAGCTGCTCCAGCACCTCGGCGCTCAGGCTCTGCGCCTCGTCGATGACCAGCAGCGCCTGGCGGCCCTGGGCATGGGCCTCGAGCAGGAAGAGGTTGAGCGCATCGACCTGGGCCTTGAGGCCGGACGGGGCGGCCGGCGGCGCGATGCCGAACTCGGCGCACACCGTCTGCAGCAGTTCGGCCACGCTGAGCTTGGGGTTGAAGACATAGGCCACGACGCAATGCGACGGCACCTGCTCCAGGAAGCAGCGGCCCACCGTGGTCTTGCCGGCGCCGATCTCGCCGGTCAGCAGCACGAAGCCGCCGCCCCCGCCCACGCCATAGAGCAGATGGGCCAGCGCCTCGCGGTGGCGCTCGCTCATGAACAGGAAACGCGGGTCGGGCGCGATCGAGAAAGGTTCGCGGTCGAGACCGAAGTGCGCTGCGTACATGGCCGCACGATAGCAAGCCGCGCAACAAGCTTGTCCGGGCGTGCGGCGGGGAAACGCTTTGTGTCCGGCGTGAAATACCTCACGAATCGTCGCCGACACTGCGCACCCCACCCCGGAGCCGCCGATTTGGACCCGACCCCTCTGCTGCGCACCAGCCTGCTCTACATCCATCTGCTGCTGTGCGCGTTTGCGCTGCACCGCGTGCTGAGCACCGACTGGCAACTGCTGCGGGGCCGCATCAGTGCGCGCGCCCTGCAGACCGCCAGCCGCCATATCGCCTGGCTGTTTGCCGCGCTGTGGTTCACGGGCCTGGCCCTCATCGCCGTCGACACCGGCTTCGACACCGAGGTCATCGCCCAGCGGCCCAAGCTGGTGGCCAAGCTGCTGGCAGTGCTGGTGCTCACGGCCAACGGCCTGCTGCTGAACAAGTGGTGCCTGCCTCGCCTGGTAAGCGAAAGGCCGTTGGGCCGCGGCGAGGCCGCGCTGCTGATGTGCAGCGGCGCCCTCAGCACCGCAAGCTGGCTGGTCGCCGCCTTCTACGGCGTGGCGCGCGCCCTCACCGGCTGGGCCATCGAGCACCACCTGGCGCTGTACGGCGCGGTGGTGGCCATCGCGATGATGGCGGCCCTGCCCCTGGCCGGCCGCCTGCACGAGGGCCGCGCCGAACGCGCCAAGCGGTTGCGCCAGGGCCAGCGGTTGCCGCGCAGCGCAGCCCCGCCCGCGGCGGTGGCGCGCCAGGCGGCCTGAGCCGCTTCACGCCGCCCGGACGGCGATGATCACAACCGCCAGACGCGCGGCGCTTCTTCAGCCAGGCCCCAGGCGAGGCCGCGCCAGGCGGCGCGCACCCGCATCAACAGGGCCAGCGCCGGCTCGACGCCCGGCGCCAGCACGCGCAGCACCAGCACCTGGGGCTGGACCGCAGTGACACCGGCGACGAGGGCGGCAGCACCATGGGCAGCCGGAGACTGGCCGGCCATGGCCTCGCGCGCCGCTTCGAGCAACGCTTCACGGCGCGCCGACACCAACGCTTCTCCCGCCGCAAACCACAGCGTGGCCAGCACGCGGCGGCCGGCCCAGCCCAGCTTTGAATCGAGCAGGGCCCCATCATCGGCAGCCACGAGGCCGCGATCCAGCCACACGCCGGGCAGTTCCAGGTGCTGGCGGAACCAGCCGCTCGCGAAGGGCCGGCCCGAGGCCGGCAGGCCCAGGGCCAGCAGTTCCCAGCCCATCATCTCGGCGCCGGGCGCGAGCTCGGCCACGGTCTCGTTGTCGGCGCGACAGCCGGGGTAGGCCAGGGTCTCCAGCGGCAGCCATTCCAGGCGCGCGCCGGCGGCCACCCGCAGGCGTGCGCGCTGCGACGCGGGCTCGCCGTCGCTGCGGTAGTAGCGCGTGGCGCCGGCGGTGGTGATGAGGGCGTGGGCACCGGCCTCGACGCGGGCGTCTATGCGCAACTCATCGCCACCGGCGATGCCGCCCGGCGGATGCACCAGCACATGGTGGCAGATGCCCGCGCCCTCGGGGTAGAGGGCCTGCAGCACGCGCAGCGGGCCATGGTGCAGGTCGTGGGCGCGCGTGGCCGCGCCGTCGCGCCAGTAGCGCAGCTGGAGCTCGCCCTGCCAGCTCATCGCCGACAGCCCGCGTCGATCAGCACGGCGGCAGGTCGAAAGGCATGCGCGCGATGTCGCGGATGGTGGCCGCTGCCGTGGTCTTCATGCGGCGAGGCCTTCAACGAGCTGGCGCAGGGCGGCGACGCACAAGTCGGCGTCGTCGGCCGTCACCGTCTCCAGCGGGTTGTGGCTGATACCGGCGTTGCCGCCGCGCACGAAGAGCATGGCCTGGGGCAGGGCCTCGTGCAACTTCATCGCGTCGTGGCCGGCGCCGCTGGGCAGGCGGTGCAGCGGCAGGCCCAGTGCGGCCACGGCCGCCTCCCAGCGCGCCTGCCACGCCGGCGCGCTGGGTGCCGCGGCGGCGCTGGCGATCAGCTCGGTCTGGAAGGCGAGGCCGCGCACGCGGCAGATGCGCGCCAGCTCGGCCCGCACGTCGGTGGCCAGGGCATCGCGGGCGGTGTCGGTGGTGGCGCGCAGGTCGAGGCTGAAGCGGCAGCGACCGGGCACGACATTCACCGAGCCGGCCGGCACCTCGAGCATGCCCACGGTGCCCACGACATCAGGCACGGCGGCGGCGCGCTTCTCGACGAAGAGCATCAGCTCGGCCACGGCGCAGGCGGCGTCGCGGCGGGCGTCCATGGGCGTGGTGCCGGCGTGGCTGGCGCGGCCGATCACCTCGCCGCGGTAGCGCAGGCTGCCGTTGATCGAGGTGACCACGCCCAGCGGCAGATCCAGCGCGTCGAGCACCGGCCCTTGCTCGATGTGGACCTCGACGAAGGCCAGGTAGCGCGCGGGGTCGCGCCGCAGCGCCGCGATGGCCTCCAGCGTGGCCGGCAGGCCGGCGGCGCGCATCGCCTCGCGCAGGCTGATGCCTTCGGCGTCAAGCTGGTCCAGCCAGGCGGCGTCGAAGCCGCCGACCAGGGCGCTGGAGGCCAGAAAGCTGGTCGGGAAACGCTGGCCCTCCTCCTCGGCAAAGGCGACGACCTCGATGCCGAAAGGCAGGCGGCGCCCGGCCGCGTGCAGCTCGGCCACCAGGGCCATGGGCACGAGGATGCCCAGGCGGCCGTCGTAACGGCCGCCGTTGCGCACGGTGTCGTAGTGCGAGCCGGTCAGCAGCCGCGGCGCCAGAGCCTGGCTGCCGTGGTAGACGCCGACGACATTGCCGACGGCATCAATCCCCACCTCGTCGAAGCCGCATTCCTGCATCCAGGCGCGCAACTGGGCCGCCACGGCGCGGTGGGCTGCGGTCAGGTAGGTGACGGTGAGTTCGCCGCGATCCTTGTAGCCGGGGTCGCTGTGGGCGGCCAGGGCCTCGGCCCAGTCCCAGACACGCTGGCCCAGGGTGGGCGTGAAGCCGAACTTGTCGTTCAGGCGCAGCCGGGCGATGCGGTGGATGTTGCGCAGCGCCTCGGCGAATTCGAAGTCGGGATGGCCGGCCAGGCGGCGCTCGAAAGCGGCGATGATCTCGGCGCGCGCCAGTCCGCTGCCCCGCGGCCCGCGCACGGCCAGGATGAAGGGCCAGCCGAACTTGGCGTTGTAGTCGGCGTTGAGGCGCTGGATGTGGGCAAATTCTTCCGGCGTGCAATCGGCCAGGCCGGCGCGGCCCTGCTCGTGCGTGCTTTCGGCCGTGAGGCTCTGGCTCACCATGGCCTTGCCGGCGAGTTCGGGGTGGGCGCGTATCAGGCGCAGTTGCGTCTCGCGCCCGGCCTCGCGCACCGACAGCACCAAGGCCTGGGCCAGCGCCGCCAGGCTGGCAAAGCCGGCCGCAGGGCGGCGCGCGAAGGCCAGTTCCGCCACCCAGGGCGAGAGTTCGTAGGTGCCATCCAGCAGCGCGACGAAGCCGGCGCGATCAGCGGCATTGAGCTGTGCGAGCGTGAGCATGTCGGTCATCCTGGTAGGGCCGATTCGGCCGGTCTCATCGCCACAGGAAAGCGGTGGCAGGGTCAAAAGGATGCTGGCTGCGCCAGTGGCGCGCGATGTCGATGCGGCGGCAGATCCACACCGCCTCGCGCGACTGCACATGGTCGAGAAAGCGCTGCAGCGCGCCAATGCGCCCCGGCTTGCCGAGGATGCGGCAGTGCATGCCGATGCTCATCATCTTGGGCCTGTCCTCGCCGGCCGGATCGCCCTCGGCGTAGAGCGCCTCGAAGGCGTCGCGCAGGTAATTGAAGAAGTGCTCGCCGGTGTTGAAGCCCTGGGCCTGGACGAAGCGCATGTCGTTGGTGTCCAGCGAATACGGCAGCACCAGGTGCGGCGCCAGCGTGCCGTCGCTCTTCTTCACCTGCAGCCAGAAAGGCAGGTCGTCGCCGTAGTAGTCGCTGTCGTACTCGTAGCCGCCCTGGTCGGCCACCAGGCGGCGCGTGTTGGGGCTGTCGCGCCCGGTGTACCAGCCGGCCGGCCAACGGCCGCCGGTGAGCTCGCTCAGCAGGTTCGTCGCCAGCGCGATGTGCTTGCGCTCGGTGGCCTCGGCCATGTGCTGGTGGTGTATCCAGCGCAGGCCGTGGTTGGCGATCTCGTCGCCGCGTGCCAGGAAGGTCTGCACCAGCTCGGGGTAGCGCTCGAGCGCGCTGCCGACGCCGAACACCGTGAGCGGCAGGCCGCGGCCGTCGAACTCGCGCAGGATGCGCCAGATGCCGGCACGCGAGCCGTACTCGTACATCGACTCCATCGTCATGTGCCGGTTCTCGTAGGCCTGGGCCGTGACCAGCTCTGACAGGAAGGTCTCGGTCGTGGCGTCGCCGTGCAGCGGATTGTTCTCGCCGCCCTCTTCGTAGTTGAGGACGAACTGAACCGCGATGCGGGCGCCGCCCGGCCAGCACGCATGGGGCGGCCGGCGGCCGTGGCCGCGCAGGTCGCGGGGGTAATGGGTACTCATGCGGGTGCTCATGCGGCTCGCCTCGCTGCGTTGGCCAGGGACAGGCAGGGATTGTGCCGGGGCCGGGTTTGCCCAGCGCCCTGCTGGCCAAGCCCTCATGGCGCTACAGTCGGCCGCCATCGCCAAAGGATCGACCAACCATGGGCCACCTCAGCACCCACGTCCTCGACACCGCCCACGGTTGCCCGGCAGCGGGCATGCGCGTCAAGCTGCAGCGACGGGATGGCGATGAGCTCACCACGCTGCGCGACCTGGCGCTCAATGACGACGGCCGCGCCGACGGCCCGCTGCTGGCGGCGCACGAGATGGCGGTGGGCCGCTACCGGCTGGTCTTCGAGGTGGCGCCCTACTTCCGTGCACGCGGCGTCGCCCTGCCCGAGCCGCCATTCATCGATGTGGTGCAACTCGACTTCGGCATCGCCGACGCCGCGGGCCATTACCACGTACCCCTGCTGGTGAGCCCGTGGGCCTACAGCAGCTACCGCGGCTCCTGACGGCGCCCACGGGCACGGGGCTTGCACGCTTGCCGCCATCACCTGGAGGACCTCGATGACCACCCGCCTGCACCGCCTGGCCCTGCTCGCCCTGCCCACGCTGTTGATCGCCGCGGCGCCCGCCCTTGCCGCCTACCCCGAGAAGCCGATCCGCATCGTCGTCACCTTCGCTGCCGGGGGGGCCAGCGACATCGTCGCACGCGCCATCTCCGAGCCGCTGGCCAAGGCCCTGGGCCAGGCGGTGATCGTCGACAACAAGCCCGGCGCCGGCGGCACCATCGGCGGCCTCGAGGTGGCGCGCTCGGCGCCCGACGGCTACACGCTGATGCTGTCGAACTCGACGCCCCTGTCGATAGGCCCGTTCACCGTGCCCAGGCAGCCCTATGACCCGGTCAAGCAGTTCAGCCATGTGGCCATGCTGGGCATCGCCCCGGTGGTCATCATGGCCCATCCGAAGACCGGGCCGGCCGCGCTGAAGGATTTGCCCAGGTTCGCCGCCGCCAACCCGGCCCAGGGCAGCTTCGGCAGCGGCGGGCCGGGCTCCATCGGTCACATCGTCGGCGAAATGATCAAGCACGAACTGAAGTTCGGCATGACCCATGTGCCCTACCGTGGCGGCGCGCCCATGACCACCGACCTCATCGCCGGCACCATTCCGGTCGGTATCGACGTCATCACCGCCTATGTGCCGATGATGAAGGCGGGCCAGATCAAGGGCCTGGCCGTGACCTCGCGCAAGCGCTCTGCACTGGCGCCCGAGGTGCCCACGGTGGTTGAACTCGGCCTGCCGCAGTTGCTGGCCGAGAACTACTTCGGCGTCTCCGGCCCCGCCGGCCTGCCCAAGGAAGTGGCCGACAAGCTGGCCCACGCGCTGGCCGACATCGTGGCCGACCCGGCCATCGTGAAGCGCTTCGAGGAACTGGGCATCGCCACCGTGAAGATGAACAGCGCCGAGTTCAGCGCCTTCGTCGCGCGGCAGGTGGCCGACTGGGCGCCGGCCCTCAAGGCGGCCGACCTCAAGAACAACTGATCCGGGCCCGCAGTCTTCCGGGCCGGCCGTGGAAAGCTATCTGCTCGATTGGGCCGGCCTGCTGCTGCGCTGGACCCATGTCATCGTCGCCATCGCCTGGATCGGCTCGTCCTTCTACTTCGTCTTCCTCGACAACAGCCTGCTCGCGCCGCAGGACCCGGCGCTCGCAGCCAAGGGCGTGGGCGGCGAGCTGTGGGCCGTACACGGCGGCGGCTTCTACAACCCGCAGAAATACCTGGTGGCGCCGAAATCGCTGCCGGAACACCTGCACTGGTTCTTCTGGGAGAGCTATTCCACCTGGCTGAGCGGCTTCGCGCTCTTCACGGTGATGTACCTCTTCAACGCCAGCCAGTTTCTCGTCGACCGCCGCGTCCATGATTGGCAGCCCGGCATGGCGGTGGCGGCCGCACTCGCCTTCCTGCTGCTGTTCTGGCTGGTCTATGACCAGATCTGCCGACGCGTGGGAGAGGCCCGCGGCCAGGTCGGCGGCGACACCCTCGTCGCTGGCCTGGTGCTGGTCTACGTGGTCGGAGCCTCGTGGGCCGCCTGCCAGCTCTTCGCCGGCCGCGCCGCCTTCCTGATGGTGGGCGCGATGCTGGCCACGGCGATGAGCGCCAACGTCTTCTTCTGGATCATTCCGGGCCAGCGCAAGGTGATCGCGCAGATGAAGGCCGGCCAGGCCGTCGAGGCCATCCACGGCCAGCGCGCCAAGCAGCGCAGCGTCCACAACACCTATTTCACGTTGCCGGTGCTGGTGGCCATGCTGTCCAACCACTACGGCTGGCTTTACCAGGCGCGCCACAACTGGCTGGTGCTGGTGTTGCTGATGCTGGCCGGCGCGCTCATACGCCACAGCTTCGTGGTGCGCCACAAGGCGCTGGCCCAGGGCCGGCGCGTACCCTGGGAATATGCGGCGGGGGGCACGACGGTGCTGCTGGGGCTGGCCATCTGGCTGGCACCGGCGCCGCGCCCGCAAGCGGTGGCCAGCGCCCCGCCGGTGACGCTGGCCCAGGTCCACGCCGTCGTGCAGCAGCGCTGCGTGCTCTGCCACAACGCCCAGGTCAACCAGAAGAACGTGGCCCTGCACACCCCCGAGTTGCTGCGCCAGCACGCCCAGGCCGTCTACCAGCAGGCCGTGGTGCTGAGGCTGATGCCGCTGAACAACGCCACCGGCATCAGCGACGAAGAACGGGGCCTCGTCCAGCGCTGGTTCGAAGGCGGCGCGCCCTAGGCGCGTGAGCGGCCAGCGGCCGATTCGGGGTCTACCCGCAGGCCGGCGCCGACGGCGCCTCGGCGTGTCTTGCCTGCGCCAGAATGCCGGCACGACAGGCCAAAACTCCAGGAGACAAGCCCATGTTCGGCCAGATGATGCAGATGCCGCTGCTGATTTCCTCGCTCATCGTCCACGCCGAACGCCACCATGGGGACCAGGAGGTGGTGTCGCGGCGGGTCGAGGGCGACATCCACCGCACCACCTACCGCCAGATCGCCAGGCGCTCGCGCCAGGTGGCGCAGGCCCTGGCCACGCTGGGCGTGTCGCCCGGTGATCGCGTGGCCACCCTGGCCTGGAACGGCTACCGCCACATGGAGCTGTACTTCGGCGTCAGCGGCTCGGGCGCGGTGCTGCACACGCTGAACCCGCGCCTGCACCCCGACCAGGTGACCTACATCGCCGACCACGCCGAAGACCAGGTGCTGTTCTTCGACATGACTTTCTGGCCCCTGATCCAGGCTGTGGCCGGGCGCACCAAGACCATCCGCCACTGGGTGGCGATGACGGACCGCGCCCACATGCCACCGGCCGATCAGGCCGCCAAGGTGGGCGGCCTGCTGTGCTACGAAGAACTGGTCGAGGCCCAGGACGGGCGCTACGAGTGGCCGCGCTTCGACGAGAACACCGCCAGTTCGCTGTGCTACACCTCGGGCACCACAGGCAACCCCAAGGGCGTGCTCTACAGCCACCGCAGCACCCTGCTGCACACCCTGTCGGCCGCCCTGCCCGACTGCCTGGGCGTGAGCGCCGCCGACGTGGTGCTGCCGGTGGTGCCGATGTTCCACGTCAACAGCTGGGGCATCGTCTACATCGCGCCCATGACCGGCGCCAAGCTGGTGCTGCCCGGCGCCGGGCTCGACGGCAAGTCGCTCTACGATCTGTTCGAGAGCGAGGGCGTCACCATCTCGGCCGGCGTGCCCACCGTCTGGCAGGGCCTGCTGGCCTATGTCGACGCCAACGGGCTGAAGTTCAGCACCATGCGCAAGAGCGCCATCGGCGGCTCGGCCTGCCCGCCGGCGATGATCAGGAAGCTCCTCGACGAGTACGGCGTGTACGTCATCCACGCCTGGGGCATGACCGAGATGAGCCCCATCGGCACCGCCGCCGCCTTCAAGAGCCAGCATGTACACCAGACGCCCGAGCAGCGCCTGGCCGTGATGTCGACCCAGGGCCGCGCCGTCTTCGGCGTCGACATGAAGATCGTCGGCACCAACGGCGCCGAACTGCCCTGGGACGGCAAGGAGGCCGGCGACCTGCATGTGCGCGGGCCCTGGATCATGGCCCGCTACTTCAAGAACGAGGGCGGCGACCCGCTGCAGGACGACTGGTTCCCCACCGGCGACGTGGCCAAGATCAGCCCCGAGGGCTACATGATCATCACCGACCGCAGCAAGGACGTGATCAAGAGCGGCGGCGAGTGGATAGGCAGCATCGACCTCGAGAACATCGCGATGGCCCATCCGGCGGTGGCGATGGCCGCATGCATTGCCGCCAAGCACCCCAAGTGGGACGAGCGGCCTTTGCTGGTGGTGATGAAGAAGCCCGGGGCCGAGGTCACGCGCGACGAGCTGGTCGCCTTCTACGAGGGCAAGATCGCCAAGTGGTGGACGCCTGACGACGTGGTCTTCGTCGATGCCATTCCGCTGGGCGCCACCGGCAAGATGCAGAAGATCAAGCTGCGCGAGCAGTTTCGCGACCACAAGCTGCCGACGGCCTGAGGTGCGCGGGTGCGGCCCCGGCCTGGCGCCGGGGGCCGCCGCCCGTCATTCGTTGCCCGGTATGCGCGCCGGATGCAGTTGCACCGGCTTGGCGCGCGACTTGCGCATGCGGATGTTGAGCATCTCCACCGCCAGCGAGAAGGCCATGCCAAAGTAGACATAGCCCTTGGGCACATGGTGGCCGAAGCCCTCGGCCACCAGCACCACGCCCACCACCACCAGGAATGACAGCGCCAGCATCTTGATGGTGGGGTGGTCGGACACGAAGCGGCCAATGGGCCCGGCGAAGACCATCATCAGTCCCACCGAGGCGATGACCGCGGCGATCATGATCTTCACGTCGTCGACCATGCCCACTGCGGTGATGATGGAGTCGAGCGAGAACACCAGGTCGACCAGCATGATCTGCAGGATCACCGCGGTGAAGGTGGCCTTCACCGCGCTGGGGCCGTGTTCTTCCTCGCCTTCCAGCGACTGGTGAATCTCGCCCGTGCTCTTCCAGATCAGGAAGAGGCCGCCCAGGATGAGGATCAGGTCGCGCCCCGAGATGCCCTTGCCGAACACACTGAACAGCGGCGTCACCAGGCCCACGATCCAGGCCAGCACCAGCAGCAGGCCGATGCGCATGAACATGGCCATGAACAGGCCCAGCCGGCGCGCGAACTCGCGCCGCTCCTTGGGCAGCTTGTCGACCAGGATCGAGATGAAGATGATGTTGTCGATGCCCAGCACCAGTTCCAGCGCGGTCAGCGTGGCAAAGGCGATCCAGGCCTGGGGATTGCTCAGTATTTCCATGGCGGCCGATTCTCCGCGAGCGGCCGGCCCGCGCCCCTGAAATCTGCCAGGCAGCCCCACGACGGGTGGGCTCTTGCCCCGCGCACCCCGGGTTGCGAAGCTCAGGCCGCCTCGGCCTCGGTGGCGATGCGCGGCAGTGCGATGCGGAAGGTGGTGCCGGCGCCGGGTTCGCTGCACACCGTGAGACGGCCTCGGTGCTTGGCGACGATGCTGTGCGAAACCGACAGCCCCAGCCCCGTGCCCTGCCCCACCGGCTTGGTGGTGAAGAAGGGCTCGAAGATGCGGCTCAGGTGCTCGGGCGCGATGCCGCGGCCGTCGTCGGCGATCTCGACCCAGACCTCGGTGTCCGAAGCACCCGTGCGTACAGTGATGCGGCCGCGCTGCTCGATGGCCTGGGCGGCGTTGACGAACAGGTTCATGAAGACCTGGTTCAGCTGCGCAGGCACGCACAGGATGGGCGGGATTTCGCCGTACTCCTTGACGACGTTGGCCTTGTACTTGATCTCGTTCCAGACGATGCTGAGCGTGCTGTCCAGGCCCTCGCGCAGATCGGCCCAGACCAGCTCGTCGCTGCTGACATGGGCCAGGTCGCGCAGGTTCTTGACGATCACGCGCACGCGGTCGGCGCCGTCGCGCGACTCGGCCAGCAGCTGCACGATGTCGTGGCGCATGTAGTCGAGGTCGTGCTCGCGCCAGGCCTCGTCCAGCGGCCGCAACTCGGCCGGCCCCAGGTGCTGGCGCGCGCTGCGCATGCACAGGTCCAGCACCGCCAGCAGCTCCTGCACGTATTCGGCCAGCGTGCCCAGGTTGGAGTGGACAAAGCCGATGGGATTGTTCAGCTCGTGCGCCACGCCGGCCGCGAGCTGGCCGATGGAGGCCATCTTCTCCGATTGCAGCAACTGGCCCTGGGCGGCGCGCAGCTGCTGGTTGAGCGCGTCCAGTTCGGCCACGCGCTGCTTGAGCGCCAGATCGGCGCGCCGGCGCCGCACCTGGCGCCAGATGTCATTGCCCAGCAACTGCAGCGTGGCGACCGAAAACTCGTCGTAGTCGGTCTCGGCATTGCCCAGGGCCATCAGCATGCACACGCGCTCGTCCTCGACCACCGGCACGCAGGCCAGGCGGCGCAGCGGCGCGTGGCCCTCGGGCAGGACGCGGCAACCGGCTTGCGCAGCCGAGAGCGCATCGGCGTCGTTGACAACCAGGGCGCCCCGCGAGCGCCACGCCTGGGTCCACAGGCCGGCCTGGTCTATAGCGCAGTGGCGGTCCGGCGGCGCCGCCAGGCCGGGCAACGCACCGGGTGTCCAGGTCACCAATTCGAGGGCCTCGTCGGTGTCGTCGACATAGTGCAGAAAGCCGGCACGGCTGTGCGTCAGGCGCTCGCCTACCTGCAGCGCCTGGGCCACGAAGTCGTGCTCATCCATCTCGCCGCCCAGGGCGTTGAGCTCGAGCATGGCGGCCACGCGCTCGGCAACGCGGTGGCGCAGCGTCACGTCCAGCGTGAGCCCGCCCAGCATGGCGCGGCCGTCGCTGCCCGTGACCCTGAACTTGTGCGATTCGTACCAGCTGTTGCCCAGGGGCTCCTCGACCACCTGGCTGCGGCCCGACTCCAGGACTTCGCGGTCATCGCGGTCGAGCTTGGCGCCGAATTCGCCCGGGTAGATCTCGGCATTGGTCTTGCCGATCACGGTGGCCGGGTCCAGCCCGAGCAGGGTCTGGAAGCCGCGGTTGACCAGCACCGCGCGCAGGCCCTCATCCTTGAGATAGGCGGCGCCGGGAAAGTGGTCGATGAAGCGCTGCGTCATCGCCAAGGCACCGGCGGCCTGGCGTTCGCTGGCCTTGCGACGCGAGATGTCCTGCACGCACAGCGAAAGGCAGCCGGCCATGCCCTCGCCGTCGAAGCTGCGCAGCGACACCAGCACGTCGACCGCACCGCCATCGGCGCGTGCCACGCGCGATTCCACCGCGGCACCGCCAGGACGGCCGGCAAAGATCTCGCCCAGTTCGCCGCTGGCCGCATCGGCGAAGACCGGGGCCACGCTCTCGAGCACCGAGGTGTTGCGCAGCGCCTCCTGGCCGCGGCCCAGCAGGGCCGCCAAGGCCGGATTCACCATCAGCCATTCGCGCGTGGGTGAGATCACCGCCATGCCGATGAGCGCGTGGTCGAAGAACGAGCGGAAGCGGCTCTCGCTGTCGCGCAGCGCACCCTCGTCGGCGCGCTTGCGCGCCCGCTGCACCCAGGCTCGCCAGGCGAAGACCACGCTGCCGCCGACGAAGGCCAGCCAGCCCGCCATGATGGCTGCCGTCTCGGCCTGCAGGCGGCCTCGGTGCTCCTGCGCCGACATCGTCACTTCCAGCGCGAAGCCATAAGTGGCATTGCGGCGCTCGCCCTGTACCCGGTCGGTACCGAGCAGCAGCGCCTGCATGCCTGCCGCCGCGGGCGAGGCGCCCGATGCGCTGGATGCGGCGGGTTCGGCGGCAGGATCGGCCTGCACCAGGCCCTGGCTGCCAAAGCGCACCAGCGGCTGGCCACGAACATTGCGCACGGTGAGCATGTCGCCCGGCTCGCGCAGCATGGCCTCGAAGTCGGCAGCGAAGTGGCGCAGCGAGATGGACGCTGCGACGATGCCCTCGAAGCGCCCCTGGTCATCGGCCAGGCGACGCGCCAGCACCACCACGGGCTGGCCCGTCGTGCGGCCCACGAGAGGCGGCGTGATCATCAGGCCCGCGGCCGCGTCGTCGCGCAGGCGCGCGAAATAGCTGCGGTCGGCCACGCTCAAGGCCGCTTGCTGCGGGCGCGGTGGCCAGTGCTGCACCAGCCCCTGTGCA
The DNA here is from genome assembly GCF_904426505.1 of Rubrivivax sp. A210. Lineage (GTDB taxonomy): Bacteria > Pseudomonadota > Gammaproteobacteria > Burkholderiales > Burkholderiaceae_C > Rubrivivax. The sequence continues at coordinate 313,569 of NZ_CAJGBN010000045.1, read as the reverse complement.
TCGGTGGTGAACAGCACGTTCAGCTCGCCGTGGCGATCGGCAATGCGCGACAGCGCCTGCGAGCGCTCCTGCGCCGTATGCCGCTGCAGCGCCGGATGGGCGTCGACGACGAACTGCAGCGCCATGTCGGCCTTGGACAGCGTGTGCGCGATATTGGCTTCGAGCAGGCTGGCGGTGTTGCTGGCGATCTGGGCCACGCTCTCGTGGTTGATGCGCCGCAACTGCACCATGGAGGCAACGACAACAAGGGCCAGCGCCAGGTTGAGCAGCAGCGTGGCGGCAATCGGCCGCCAGGCGCCGGGGTCGGCCAGGCCGGCACGCCATCCGCTGGCCAGACGGCCCATCGCAGCCTCCCTCAGGCCGGACCGCGCTCGCCACCAGGCTCTGTGCGCTGGCTGCGCCAGTGGCGGAAGGCGTCGCGGATCTCGGTCTTCAGGGCCTCGTCGTCCCAGGGCTTGGCGAGGTAGCGGTAGATGGCGCCGCGGTTGACGGCATCGGTGACGGTGGCCACGTCGGCATAGCCCGACAGCGCAATGCGCACCGTGTGCGGGTACATGGACTTGACGCGGCCCAGCAGCTCGGTGCCCGACATGCCGGGCATGCGCTGGTCCGTCACGATGACCTGCACCGGCTCGTGCGCCAGCAGCTCCAGCGCCTCGGTGCCGTCGGCCGCGGTGAGGATGGCGTAGCCCTCGCGGCGCAGCAAGCGGCGCAGTGCGGTCAGGATGTTGGGCTCGTCGTCCACCAGCAGCAGGCGGTTCTCGCCGGCCACCGGCGCCTGCTCGCCATGCAGGTTGATGCGGTCGCCGCGTGTCAGAAGCGCCGTCACCTCGTCGGCCGGCAGCCCGGGCGCATAGAGAAAGCCCTGCATCTCGTCGCACTCGCGGCCGCGCAGGAAGCGCAGCTGGCCCTCGGTTTCCACGCCCTCGGCGATGACCGACTTGCCCAGCTTGTGCGCCATCGCGATGGTGGCCGAGACGATGGCGGCGTTGACGTCGTTGGTGGTCAGGTCGTGGACGAAGGAGCGATCGATCTTGAGCGTGTCGATGGCAAAGCGGCTGAGGTAGGCGAGCGAGGAGTGCCCGGTGCCGAAGTCGTCCAGTGACAAGCGCACGCCCAGCGCCTTGAGCGCATCGACGGTGCGGATGGCAGCCGGCACGTCCTGCATCATCACGCTCTCGGTCAGCTCGAGATCGAGGCAGCGCGGCGCCAGGCCGCTGCGCCGCAGCGCGCCGCGCACGGTGTCCAGCAGCTCGAGAAAGCGGAAGTGCCGCGCCGACAGGTTGACGCCCATGCGCAGGGCCGGCAGGCCCTGGGCGCGCCAGGCAGCGGCCTGGTGGCAGGCCGTCTCGACCACCCATTCGCTGATGGGGATGATCAGGCCATGGGCCTCGGCCAGCGGGATGAAGTCGCGCGGCGGCAGCAGGCCGCGTTCGGGATGGGCCCAGCGCAGCAGCGCCTCGACGCCGACGATCTCGCCCGAGAACAGGCTCAGCTGGGGCTGGTAGTGCAGCCGCAACTCGTCGCGCTGCAGCGCGACGCGCAGATCGGCCAGCAACTGGCGGCGGCTGCCGCGCTCGGGCGGCGACGCGGCGACCTCCAGGTCGGCCGGCTGGGTCACGAACTCCTCGTGCGGCCATTGCAGCAGCAGCAGCCAGCCGGCCAGGGCCCCTTCTTCACCGTCGCCGCCGCCGGCCACGGTGATCGGCGACAGCTCCAGCGCGACGCGGCCCACGCTGCGCCCCAGGCCCTCGCAATCCAGCCCACCCTGCCAGGCCTGGCCGCCAGCGAGCACCTCGCGCAACTCGTCGGCGCTGGCCGCCGGCCACAGGGGCAGCGCGTCCAGCGCCTGGCCGGTCAGCTGGGCTGCGCCATGGCCGGTGCGGGCGCTCAGCGCCGGATTGGCACGCCGCACGATGCCGGCAGCGTCAGCCACCAGCACGCCCAGGCGGCTGGCAGCGAGCGCGGCGTAGACGCCCTCGCGCAGGAGGGTGGCGTGGCCGTCAGGCATGGGAAGCCTCGTTGCGGTATTGCGGGTTGTCCAGGGGCAGCCTCAGCTCGAAGCAGCTGCCCACACCCGGCGTGCTGCGCACCGACAGGCTGCCCTGGTGCTTGCGCATGATGTCCCAGGCGATGGACAGCCCCAGGCCCGTGCCCTGGCCCACCGGCTTGGTGGTGAAGAAGGGCTCGAAGATGCGGTCCACCACCTCGGGCGCGATGCCGCGGCCGGTGTCGGCCACCTCCACCACCGCCTCGCCGCCGTCGACGCGGGTGGCGAGCGTGATCGTGCCGTGGCCGGCAATGGCCTGGGCTGCGTTGACGAGCAGGTTCATGAAGACCTGGTTGATCTGCGCCGCGATGCAGGGCACGGGCGGCAATTCGCCCAGGTGGCGCACCACCTCGGCCTTGTACTTGATCTCGTTCCAGACCACGTTGAGCGTGCTCTCGAGGCCGGCGTTGAGATCGGCCATCTGCCAGTCCGCGGCGTCGACGTGGGAGAAGTCCTTGAGGTCGTTGACGATGCGCTTGACGCGGTCCAGACCTTCGGTGGATTCCTTCAGCAGCGCCAGCACGTCGTCGCGCAGGTAGTCGAGGTCGGCCGCCTCCAGCACCTGGGCCAGGCGGGCCTGCACCGCGCTGCTGGCCGGCGCGGCCAGCAGCGCGGCCTGAGCGTCGACCACTTCGAGCAGGCGCCGCACATAGCTGCCCAGCGTGCCGAGGTTGGAGCTGACGAAGCCCACCGGGTTGTTGATCTCGTGCGCCACGCCGGCGGCAAGCTGGCCGATGGCGGCCATCTTCTCCGACTGCAGCAGCTGGCTCTGGGTGCGCGCCAGGGTCTCGAGCGCGCGGGCCAGCTCGTTGCGCTCGCGTTGCAGTGCCGCGGTGCGTTCGGCCACTTGCGCCTCCAGCACCTCCTTGCGCGCCGAGACCACGCCGTACAGCCGCGTCATCGCGTCCAGCAGCGGCTGCACCGCGGCGCCGTCGCGCTCGCCCTGCGCCCGCGCGGCCGCCTCGGCCGGCGCCAGGCCTTCGGCAATCAGCCGCATCTGCTGCGCCATCGCGCGGTCGGTGCCGAGGATGTGGAAGGCCAGCCAGCTGGCCAGGAAGTGCTGCAGCGCAGCGCCGTCGACCGCATCCGTGCCCTGGTGGGCGCGCAGCGCGGCCACCTCGGCCACAAAGGCGCGGTGCTGCTCGATGTGGGCCGCCACCGCCACCGGCGCCAGCGCGTGCGCCGCCATCAGGCGTTCTTCGTCGGCGAAGTGGTGGGCCGCGTAGTCGACCAGGCGGTCAAGCAGCGCCGTCTGCGCCGCCGCATCGTCGCCGGCGCCGCCGGCCGTGACCTCATTGACCATCTCGACCAGGCGGCGGTGCTGGGCGTCGACCTCGGCCAGGCCGGTCTCGTAGACAGGTGACCACGCGAAGGCGGTGTTCATGGCGCGATGGCCTCCGCCCCGTTGTCCGGCCCCAGCACGCGCAGCACTTCTTCCATCGTCGTCAGTCCCTGGTCGACTTTCTCGCGGGCGTCGTCGTGCAGCGTGCGCAGGCCGCTGGCCGCGGCCAGGCGCCGGATGTCGAGCAGGTTGGCGCCCGCGGCAATGAGATCGCGCATCGCCATGTCGGGCACCAGCACCTCGTAGAGACCCACGCGGCCGCGGTAGCCGGTTCGGTTGCAGGCCGGGCAACCCAGGCCGCGCCAGTTGCGCAGACCGGCCGCATGCACATGGAAGGGGCCGCCCAGGCGCCGCGCCAGCACATCGTCGCGCGCCACCTCGCTGCGGCAGCCCTGGCAGATCTTGCGCGCCAGGCGCTGGGCGATGATGGCCTCGAGCGCGGTGGCCACGACATAGCGCTTGAGCCCGAAGTCGAGCAAGCGCGTGACCGTGGCGATGGCCGAATTGGTGTGCAGGGTGCTGAACACCTGGTGCCCGGTGAGGGCGGCGTGGAAGGCAACCTCGGCGGTCTCGAAGTCGCGGATCTCGCCCAGCAGCACGACGTCCGGATCCTGGCGCAGGATGGAGCGCAGCACCACCGGGAAGGTGAGGCCTATCTTCTCGCGGATCAGCACCTGGCCGGCCATGTCGAGGTAGTACTCGACCGGGTCTTCGATGGTGACGTAATTCTTGCCCGGGTCGGCGTTGTGCTGCAGCAGCGAGTACAGCGTCGTCGTCTTGCCGCTGCCGGTGGGCCCGGTGGCCAGGATCATGCCCTGGGGCTTGTCGATGGCGCGGTGGATCAGCGCCTGGTCGTGGGTGCCCAGGCCGAGGTTGTCGAGCTGGTGTACGGCGGCATTGCGGTCGAGCAGCCGCATCACGATCTTCTCGCCGTTGATGGTGGGCAGCGACGACAGGCGCAGGTCGACGATGCGCAGCGGCGTCTTCACCGTCAGGCGCCCGTCCTGCGGCCGGCGGCGCTCGGAGATGTCGAGCTCGGCCATGATCTTGAGCCGCGACACCAGCGACTGGTGCAGCGAATGCGGGATCTGGATCTTGTCCTGCAGCACACCGTCGATGCGGTAGCGCACGACCACGCTCTTGGTGCGCGGGTGGACGTGGATGTCCGAGGCGCCCAGCCGTATGGCCTCGAGGATGATGGCGTTGACCAGGCGTATCGCCGGCGGCTCGTCGGTGCCGCGCAGCAGATCCTCGATGGAGGCATCGCCGTCGTCCTCGATGACGATCTCGATGTTGTCTATCGGATCGGCGTTGCCGGTCAGCGTCTCGAGGTCCTTGAAGTCGACCATCTCACTGCCGCCGAAGATCTCGGCCAGCTTGGCCTGGATGGCGCCGCTGGAGGCACCGACCACCTTGATCTGCAGGCCCGAGGTGAAGCGCAAGTCCTCGATCAGGCCCTCGTCCAGCGGGTCGGCCAGCGCGATGGTGAGCTCGTGGCCGTCCAGGTGCAGCGGCAGCACCCACTGGCGCTCGCAGAAGCTGCGCGGCAGCAGGCCGGCGACCTGCGGGCTGACCGTGAACTCGGCCAGCGCCACCTCGTCGATCATCAACTCCTTGCGCAGCACCGCGCGTATCGCCGTCTCGGCCACCCATTCGCGGCTCAGCAGCAGCTTGAGCAGAGGCTCCTTGTGCAGCTGCTGCAGCCGGTGCAGCTCCTGCAGCTGGCCCAGGGTGAGCAGGCCGTGCTTGTGCAGCATCACCGCCAGGCGGCTGCGGTTGGTGACCGCCAGGCGCGACAACGCCTTGATCTCGCGGCTCTTGCGCACGTTGTCGGCCGACAGCTCGCGGTTCTTGCGCAGCAGGTCGAACTGTTCGAGCGCCAACGCCACGGTCAGGCGCAGGTCGTCGTCGTTCCAGGGCTTGAGCACGAACTTGTAGACCGCGCCCTCGTTGATGGCGCCCATCACCGCGCCGGTGTCGGCGTGGCCGGTGAGCATGATGCGTATGGTCTCGGGATAAAGCGCCTTGATCCGCTTGAGCAGATCGCTGCCGTTCATGCCCGGCATCATGTAGTCGCTGATCACCACCTGCACCGGCGCCTCGCGCAGCCGCGCCAACGCCTGCTCGGCGCCCTCGGCGGTGACGACGTCGTAGTTCTCCTGGCGGAAGGCGCGTGTCAGCGCGCGCAGCACGCCGGTCTCGTCGTCGACGATGAGCAGCCGGTAGCGCACGAGGGCCGCCGGCGCGGCCGACACTGCGGCCGGCGCGGCGCCGTCGGCAAAGAGCGCGCTGTAGCGGTTCATGGCGGCGTCAGCGGCAGGCGCACGCTGGCGGTGGTGCCCAGGCCGGGCGCGCTGCGCAGTTGCACGCTGCCGTCGTGGGCGGCCACGATGTCGCGCGCCACCGTGAGGCCCAGGCCCACTCCGCGGCCGACGCCGCGCGTGGTGAAGAAGGGATCGAAGACGCGTGGCAGCACATCGGGCGCGATGCCGACGCCGTTGTCGGCGATCTCGACCCAGAGGTTGGCGTCGTCGCCGCGCGTAGACACTTCGACGCGGCCGTCGGCCTGGCCTTGCACAGCCTGCAGCGCGTTGTTGAGCAGGTTGACGAAGACCTGGTTCAGATGCCCAGGCAGGCACAGCAGGCGCGGCAGGCCTTCGGCATAGCTCTGCACCACCGGGGCGCCGTCGGGTCGGGCCGCGCCGACCAGGGCCACCACGGTGGCGAGCTGGGCATTGAGGTCGACATCCTCCGGGTCGGGCCGGTCGACACCCGAGAAGCCTTTGAGGTCACGCACGATGCGCGCGATGCGGGTGGCGCCGGCGATGCTGTCGGACAGCAGCTCGCCGAGGTCGTCGACGATGTAGCCCAGGTCCAGCTGCTGCCACAGCACCGCCAGCTCCGAGCCGGCGGGCAGCGCCGCCTTGAACTGCTGCAGTTGCGGCAGGTAGCGGCGGCCGCTTTCCAGGTTGCTGAGGATGAAGCCTATCGGGTTGTTGATTTCGTGCGCGATGCCGGCGGCGAGCTGGCCGATGGAAGCCAGGCGTTCGGCCAGGTAAATCTGGCGCTGGCGCTGGTCGAGTTCGGCCACCTGGGCCTGGACGCGCGCCTCCAGCGTCTGTGCCAGCTCGCGGTAGCGCGCCTGCGAGGCCTGCAGCGCCTCGTTGCGGCGGCGCAGCTCGTCGTATTCGCTGCCCATCGCGGCGGCATGCAGATCGCCGGCGCGCACCACCTGGGCGCGCGCATGCAGCAGCAGCTCCAGCAGCACGGTGGCGGCGGCGCCCTGCTGCAGGCGGCCGCGCGGCAGGCGCAGCTGGCACAGCGGCTCGATCTCCAGCCGCACCGGAATCGCCTCGCCCTCGCCTTCTCCCTCGGGCATGGCATGGCCGGCGACGATGCGGCCTCCCAGATCCTCGATGCCCACCGGCGTGCCCGTCAGCATCTCCAGCGCCGAGACCACGCGTGCCAGCGGCAGGCCGCGCACCAGGTCGGCCAGCGTCAGCTCACGGTCGAAGGCCGCGGCCGCGGCGGCAGCAGCGTTCACACCGCGTCCCCGGTGAAGGCGCGCACGAAGCCGGCTTCGTCCAGGCCGTGGCGCGCGCTCAGGCCGCAGGCCTCGTCATGGTGGCGCCAGACCTCGGCCAGCAGGCGCGCAAAGGTGGGCACGACGCCTTCGCCGCGCAGCGCCGAGGCAAAGCACACCGGCCAGGGCGTGGCGGCATAGCGGGCCTGGATCTCGGCCTCGGGCGCAACCTCGGGCAGGTCGCGCTTGTTGAACTGCACCACCAGCGGCAGGTGCTCGAAGTCGAGCCCGACGCGGGCCGCGTTGTCGGCCAGGTTCTGGAAGGCCTCGGCGTTGTTGGCCGCCTCATGGCGCTGTGAATCGGCGACGAAGACCACGCCATCGGCGCGCGACAGCACGGCCTTGCGCGTGCCGTCGTGCTGCACCTGGCCGGGCACGGTAAAGAGGCGCAGCTTGACCAGCAGGCCCGAGGGCGCGCGAAAGCCCAGCGGCAGCAGGTCGAAGAAGAGCGTGCGGTCGCTCTGCGTCTCCAGCGTCATCAGCTCGCCCTTCATTTCGGCGCGCAGCAGCTCGTGCAGCCAGGTCAGGTTGCTGGTCTTGCCGCTCTGCGCCGGCCCGTAGTAGACGAGCTTGAAGGTCAGGCGGGCCGCCGCTTCGTCGAGCTCGGGCATCAGGGGCGGTCCTCAAGCTGGCGCGCCAGGTCTTCGTCGAGCAGCACCGAGCCGTCCTCGGCCCAGCGCACCTGGGTGATGCCGGGCTCCGCCTCCTCCAGCCGGCGGCGCTCGTAGTCCTGCGGCGTGAGCTTGTGCGACTGCAGGCGCAGCAGGTCGGCCATGCGCCGGTTGTCCAGCAGCACGGCGCGGTAGGCCAGCGCCTGGCCCATGGCGGCCACCAGCTCGTAGTCGCTCCAGGGCTTGCACAGGAAGCGCACGATCTGCGCTTCGTTGATGGCAGCCAGCACACCGTTGAGATCGGCATAGCCCGACAGGATCATGCGCGCCGCATCGGGCTGGATCTCGCGCACCGCCTTGAGCAGGGCCACGCCGTCCATGCCCGGCATGCGGTAGTCGGACAGCACCAGATCGTAGGCACGGCTGTGTACCAGCTCGAGCGCGCGCTCGGGTGACTCGGCCATATCAACCTGCAGCTGGAAATCGATGCCGTCAAAGCGGCAAGGCACCAGGCTCAATACGCGCCGCAGCGCGCGCAGCACCCCGGGTTCGTCGTCGACCAGCAGCACACGGCTCATCACACACCTCTTCAATGACGTTTATCGGCACGAACGTGCAGTTGCAGGAGGGCGCCCTCGCGCTGGGCAAACTGCTGGATCTGCTGCACCAGGCGCGTGTCGAGCACGTAGTCGGCCGCCAGCAGCAGGGTGCCGCCGGGTCCGTGGAGGTCGCGCGCCAGCACCATGCCGGCCTTCAGCTCGCCGGCCAGCAGCACGCAGTCGCGCTCGGCTTCGGCCCCGCCACCCAGAAGCTCGACGAAGGCGTCGAACACACGCGGGTCATAGCGGCGGCCGCGCGCTGCCAGCATGGCCTGCAGCGCCTCATCAGAACCCAGCTGGCGCTCGGCGGCCATGCCGGTTTGCAGATCGTCGTGCTCGTTGACGACGGCGACGATGCGCGCGCCCAGCGGTATCGCCTCGCCCTCCAGGCCGTCGGGGAAGCCCAGGCCGTCCCAGCGCTCGTGGTGCGAGCGCACGAAGGCCGCGGCCTGGTGCAGTTCAGCCAGCGGCATCAGCGCGTCCTGGCCCGCCACCGGGTGCTTGCGGTAGCGCTGCTGCTCCTCGGCCGAAAGGCGCGAGGGCGGCTGCGCCAGCAGCCCGTCGGGAAAGCCGATCTTGCCGATGTCGTGCAGCAGGCCGGCGAGCAGCACGTCCTGCTGCGCCCTGGCATCCAGCCCCAGGCGCGCGGCCAGGCGGCGCGCGAGATCGGCGACGCGCCGCGAATGGCCGCCCACCGCGCCCTGGCGCATCTCGATCAGGCTGGAAAACATCTTGATCGAGACCATGAAGTTGCGCTTGAGCTCTTCATTGGCCAAGTTCAGGAAGCCGTTGGTCTGCGCCAGCTCGGCGGTGCGCTGCGCTACCTTGTCCTCGAGCCCCGCGTTCAGCTCGCGCAACTCCTCGTTCTGGCGCCTGATCTGCTCGCTGAGGCGGCGGTTCTCGCGCTCCAGGCCCGCCCATTCCAGCGCCTTCTGCACGATGAGCACGATCTCGCCATCGTCCCAGGGCTTGGCGATGTAGCGGTAGATGGCGCCACGGTTGATGGCCGCCACCGTCGACGAGATGTCGGCATAGCCGGTGAGCAGCAGCCGCACCACCTCAGGCCGGCGCTCGCGCACCGTTTCAAGGAAGCGGGCGCCGTCCATCTCAGGCATGCGCATGTCCGAGATGACGAGATCGACCGGCTCGCGCGCCAGGATCTCCAGCCCCTCGGCGCCGCCGTCGGCGGTGAGAATGCGCCAGCCATGGGGCCGGAACAGCCGCCGCAGGGACGAAAGAATGCCGGGCTCGTCGTCGACGAGCAGCAGCGTGGCCGGCGTCGTCGGAATCGGTTCGCCCAATGTGCGCTCCTCGCGCCCCTTGCGGATGCGAAATCGATTCTCCGCGGCTCCTTCTGCGTCCGCTTGACTCGTGTCAAGCGCCAGCCCGTTGCCGGCCGACAGTCCGTGAACGAAGGCCGGTGCGGGATCGCGTCGGGATCAGGATTGACAGCCCGGCCCGGCGGCGCCATGGTCCGGCCCGCCCCCACGCCAGCGAGGCCCGCATGATCAAGCTCTACCAGTTCGCCCCGGCCTTCGGCCTGCCCAATGCCAGCCCCTTTTGCATGAAGGTGGAAACCTGGCTGCGCATGGCCGGCCTGCCCTACCGCGCGGTGAACAGCGGCGACGTTCTCAAGGCACCCAAGGGCAAGCTGCCCTATATCGACGACGACGGCACCCTGGTGGCCGACAGCCAGTTCATCATCGAGCACCTGAAGTCGCGCCACGGCGTCAAGCTCGACGCAGGGCTTTCACCCGGGCAGCAGGCCCAAGCCACGGCCTTCCAGCGCCTGTTCGAGGAAAACCTCTACTGGGCCGTGGTCCACACGCGCTGGATCAACGAGGCCGGCTGGGCGCTCACCAAGGAGGCCTTCTTCGCCGCCGTGCCGATGCCGCTGCGCCTGCTGCTGCCGACACTGGCGCGGCGTGGCCTGCGCGCCGAACTGCGCGGCCAGGGCATGGGCCGCCACGGCGAGACCGAGATCCACGCCATTGGCTGTCGCGACATCACGGCCGTGGCCGATTTCCTGGCCGACCGGCCTTTCCTGCTGGGCGACCAACCCAGCAGCATCGACGCCACCGCCTACGCCTTCCTGGCCAATCTGCTGTGGGTGCCCATAGACAGTCCCATCAAGCGCCAGGCCCAGGCGCAGCCGAACCTCGAGGCCTATTGCCGGCGCATGAAGGCGCGCTTCTACGCCGCCTGATCGGCCGGCGCCTGCACACGCACCGCCAGTCCGCCCAAGGTGACCGAACGCCCGACCGTGAGGGCCAGGCCATGGACCGCAGCGATGCGGTACACGATGGACCAGCCCAGGCCGCTGCCGCTGGCCGCGCTGCCCGGCACGCGGAAGAAGCGCTGGCCCAGGCGCGCCTGGTCGGCGTCGGCCAGGCCCGGGCCGCTGTCCTCCACCAGCAGTTCGACGCCGTTGCCGGTGCGGGCCACCGCGGCGTGGATGGTGGCGCCGGCCGGGCAGTAGCGGATGGCGTTGTCCAGCAGGTTGCGCAGCAGCACCGCCAGCAAGGTTTCGTCGCCCGCCACCGGACACGGCGTGTCGGCATCGAGTTCCAGCGCCTGGCCCTGGGCCAGGGCGCGCGGTGCCAGATCGGCCATCACGCGGCGCGCCAGCGCGGCCAGGTCCACCACTTGGCCCGGCGGAGCGGACGCGGCCTCGAGGCGGGCCAGCGTCAGCATCTGCTCGACCAGGCGGGTGGCGCGGTCACAGCCTTCCAGCGTGGCCAGCAGCGCGTGGCGGCGCGCACCCGGCTCGGCCTCGCCCAGCGCCACCTGGGCCTGGGTGCGGATGGCGGCGATGGGCGTGCGCAGCTCGTGCGCCGCATCCGCCGTGAAGCGGCGCTCGGCGTCGAGCAGCTGGCCTATGCGTTCAAAGAGGGCATTGAGGGCGTCCAGCACCGGCTGCATCTCGCTGGGCGCCTGCGGCAGCGCCAGCGGCTGCAAAGACTGCGGCTGGCGCTCGGCCAGCGCGCGTGCCAGCCGGCGCAGCGGCGCCACGCCCTGGTGGATGGCCCAGCCCGCGGCCAGAGCCAGGAGCGGCAGCGCCAGCGCCATCGGCCACAGCATGCTGCCCAGCGCGGCCCACAGGATGTCGGCACGCGAGCGCGTCTGCTCGCCGACATACACCTGCACATCGCGATCAGCTCCGCGGGCGGCAAAGACGCGCCAGGAGACGCCGGCGATTGCAGCGGTGCGAAAGCCCTCCTGGAGCGTGGCCATGCGCTCTGGCGGCGCATTGGAAGAGCGCAGCACCAGCCGGCCCTCATGGAAGACCTGGAACGCCACCTTGGGCGCGTAGCGGTGCAGCGTCGGCGCATCGACGCCGCGGTCGTCTTCCTCGCCCTCGAACTCCTGCACCTGCTGCACCACCAGCAGGGCGGCGGCCTGGGCCAGGTGGCTGTCGAGCAATTCGTCCAGCTCGTGGCTCACGTCGGTCCAGGTCAGCACCGCGGTGCCGGCCCAGACCAGGGTCACGACGCCCAGCACCAGGGCCAGCAGGCGTCGCTGCAGGGATTGCGGCCAGCGCATCAGGCGGCCGGTGCGTCGCGCAGCAGCAGGTAGCCCAGGCCGCGCACGGTCTGGATCAGCGCCGGGCCGAGCTTGCGCCGCAGGTGATGTACATGCACCTCGACCGCATTGCTGTCGACCTCCTGGCCCCAGCTGTAGACATGCTGCTCGAGCTGCTCGCGCGAGAGCACGCGGCCGGCATTGAGCATCAGCGCCTGCAGCAGGTCGAACTCGCGCTGCGACAGCGCTACCGCAACGCCGGCCTTGCTGACCGTGCGCGAGGCCGGCATCAGCACCACGTCCTGGGCCAGCAGGCGCTCCTCCACCAGGCCGTGGGCCCGGCGCACGAGGGCGCGCAGCCGTGCCGCAAGCTCGTCCAGGTCAACCGGCTTGACGACGTAGTCGTCGGCGCCGATGTCCAGGCCGCGCACGCGGTCGGGCACCGCATCACGGGCGGTCAGCACCAGCACCGGAATCTTGACGCCGGCGCGGCGCACCGCGGCCAGCGCGTCCAGGCCGTCCTGCAGAGGCAGGCCGAGGTCGAGCACGGCCGCGGCATAGGGCTGGGCCCGCAGTTCGCGCTCGGCCGCGACGCCGTCGCGCACCCAGTCGACCAGAAAGCCCTGCTGGCGCAGGCCGGCGCGCAGGCCGTCGCCCAGCAGCGGATCATCTTCGGCAAGCAGGATGCGCATCGCCTTCGGCCGCCTTCAATCGTCGTCGTCGTGGCCGCGGCCACTGCGGCCGCCGCGGCCACGGCCATGGCCGTCGCGCTGCTCGGTGGCCGCGGCGCCATCCATCAGCCCGCCGGCCGGCGCGCTCTGCCACTGCCACCACCAGAAGCCCAGCACCGCCACCAGCATGACGGTGGCCAGCGCACGCCAGGCGCGGGCAATGCCATCGCCACCGGCGCCGTGCTTGCTGCCGGTGACCATGGCAGCCACCAGGTTCTCGCGGTGCGCCAGGCTGCCGACGATGACGCCGGCCAGGTGTATGCCGACGACGAAGAGCATGAGGTTGGCGGCAATCTCGTGCGCATCTTCCAGCCACTCGCCACCCAGGCCCTCGAACTGGGCCCAGCCGGTGGCGGCCACCGCGGCCGTCAGGCCCAGCAAGGCCACGATGGCCAGCGCGCCGGCCGGGTTGTGGCCGACATGGTGTTCAGGCCGGCCGACGAGCATCGATTTCAGGTAGGCCAGCACCGCCGCCGGCCCGCGCACGAAGCTGGCGAAGCGCGCATGCCGCGTGCCCACGACGCCCCAGACGAGGCGAAAGGCCACCAGACCGGCCATGGTGTAGCCCAGGGTGACGTGCAGCAGGCGAAAGCTTTCGCTGTCGGCCGTGAGCCAGGCACCGGCGAAGCAGGCCACCATCAGCCAGTGGAAGACGCGCACCGGCGCGTCCCAGACCAGGATGCGGCGCGGCGCCGTGCCCTCAGCGGGGGATGCGGATGTTGCGTTCACTGAAATCTCCTTGTTCGGCCTGGGTGTGGCAGGCGCCGCAGTTGCTGGCGCTCTTGATGGCGGGGCGCTTCCAGGCGTCGGCCGCCACCTCATCATGCTCGCGCTGGAACCAGGCGCCCCGCGTGATACGGTCTTCGGGCGGCGCGGCATTCTCCGCCGGGCGCTTGCGCGCGCCGCCGGCGTGGGCCTGCAGCCAGTCGGCGATGGCTTTTTGCGGCGCCGCATCGAGCGAGGCGTCAACGCCGAAGTGCTTGGGCAAGCCGCCCATCAGCCGCTGCCATGATTCGGCCGGCAGCAGGCGGGGCGGAAAGGCGACGTGGCAGGAGCCGCATTCGGCCTTGTAGGCCGGCAGCAGGGCGACGGCGGAGCGGCCTTCGTCGGCGTGGGTGGCGCCGTTGGCAGCGGCCAGCAGCAGGGCGAAGAGGATGGGTTTCATCTGAGGAGTCCGGTGTTCGAAAGGGGACGGCTTCATCGCTTGACCGTCATCAGCCAGGCCAGCACATCGGCCTTTTCGGCTGCACTGCACTCGCGGCCCAGCACATCGTTGCAGTTGCGACGAAACCATTTTTCGGTCTTGGCCGCATCGGTGAAGCGCTCGGGATTGGCCGCTGGCGCCAGCGGCGTGATGGGCTTGCCCGTGGAGGCGTGCTTGCCGGTCTGCACCGGCGGTGCGCCGTGGCAGCTGCTGCAGCGCCATTCGCGGCCGTGAGCGGTGTTGAAGAAGGCCTCGCCGCGCGCCGGCTGCGGTGCCGCAGCGGCCTGGGCAGCAAAGCCGGCGAGCAGTTCGGTGGGCGTGGTGGCGGCCTGGGCGGCATGGAGAGCGGCCAGGCCAGCCAGCGCCAGCATGGCGATGGCCTGGCGGCGCAGGGTCTGCGATGGGAAGCGGGGCATGGGACATCTCCTGTTCGATGCCGTCATGCTGAGCAAGCGCGCTTAGGGCTTTCTTAAAGGTCGGCGGCGGCCAGCCACGGCCCCGGCCTGCACCGTGCGCTCAGACACGCTTAAGCTGGCCGCGCCACGCTGGAGTCCTTGCTCAGCAACCGGAGACCTCCATGCATCCGCAACTCGTCCTCTTCCTGCGCCAGTTCACCGGCGTCGTGCTGGCCACCCTGGTGCCGGTGGTGATGGTCGCCTTCCTGTCCTGGCCCATCATCATGGGCGGACATCCGGGCGAGCCGCGCGACCCGGCGGCCCTGAGTGACGCACACTTCAGCTGAGGTACAACCTAGGCTCCAGTCAGCCTGCGCACCCATGACGACGACAGATTTCGACCTGCGCGGCGACCACATCACGCTGGCCGCCCTGCTCAAGGCCAGCGGCCTGGCAGCCAGCGGCGGTGACGCCAAGGCCCTGGCCACCGGCGGCGGCGTGCAGGTCAACGGCCAGGCCGAGTCGCGCCGCGGCCGCAAGCTGCGCGCCGGCGACGAGGTGGTCTCGGGCGAGGTCTGCATCCGCATCCGCGCTGCCACTTGAGCGCCTGCCCACGGCCGACTCGGCGACACTGGCACCCCGCCCTCACCTCCTGACGCGCCCGTGGACTATCCCCGCTACGACCCGCAATCGCCGCTCACCCCGCTGGACGCGGCCGAAATCGACGGCCTCGACCGCCTGCTGCAGAACCTGCCGGCCGACGGCGTGATGTCGCTGGACGGCGTCGACGGCTACCTGAGCGCACTGCAAGTGGGCCCGCCAAGGCTGCTGGCCACGCTGGCCACCGCCGACTGGCTGCCCGCAGTTTGGGGCAGCGACGGCGAGGACGGCAACGAGGCCGCCGCGCCCTTTGCCAGCAAGCGCCAGCGCAAGGCCACCGTGGTGCTGCTGCTGCGCCATCTGCGCCACCTGGGCGAGCAATTCACGCGCACGCCCGAGGCCTGGGAGCCCATCTTCAGCATCGCCGAAGCGGGCACACGCGAGTTCGCCGACGCACGCGACTGGTGCGCCGGCTTCCTGCAGGCGGTGGATCTGATGCCCGAGGCCTGGGGTGGCGCTTGGGACGATGCGGCGCTGGCGCCGCTGCTGCACCTGGGCGGCGGCCTGGACGGCGTGGACCTTACCGCGACCGAGGATCTGGATGACGCCGAGACGGTGGACCGCCTGAGCCGCGCCGTGCCCGAGGCCGTGCTGCTGCTGCAAGCGCGCCGCGCGGCGCCGTAGAGGCCGCCAGCACAAGCGGCAGGGCCATCATCGGCCCGGCCTCTATTCGGTCTTGTGGCGCTTCTTCTGCCAGGCGATCAGTTCGCCGACGAAACCGCTGCGGAAGCCGACCACGCACACGACGAAGATGCCACCGATGATGACGTTGATCCAGGAGCCCACCTGGTCGGCCAGAAAGTTCTGCAGGCCGATGATGGTGAAGGCACCCACCACCGGGCCGGCGAAGGTGCCCATGCCACCCAGCAGGGCCATCAGCACGACCTCGCCCGAGAGCGACCAGTGGGCATCGGACAGCGTGGCGAAGCCCAGCACCAGAGTCTTGAGCGAACCGGCCAGGCCGGCCAGCATGGTGGACAGCACGAAGGCCAGCAGCTTGTAGCGGTCGACCTCGTAGCCCAGCGAAATGGCACGCGGCTCGTTCTCGCGGATGGCCTTGAGCACCTGGCCGTAGGGCGAATGCACGATGCGGATGATGGCCAGGAAGACCGCCACGAAGACCGCCAGCACGACGTAGTACATGGCGATGTCGTTGGCCAGCGGGATGAGGCCGAAGAGCTTGCCGCGCGGCACGCCCTGCAGGCCGTCCTCGCCGCCGGTGAAGGGCGCCTGCAGCCAGACGAAATAGACCATCTGCGCCATCGCCAGCGTGATCATCGCGAAGTAGATGCCCTGACGGCGGATCGCGATGGCGCCCACGATCAGCCCGATGAAGCCGGCGCCCAGAGTGCCGGCCAGCACGCCCAGTTCGGGCGAGAAGCCGGCCGACCGCACCAGCCAGCCGGTGAAGTAGGCAGCCGCGCCCAGGTAGGCGGCGTGGCCGAAGGACAGCAGGCCGGTGTAGCCCAGCAGCAGGTTGAAGGCGCAGGCGAAGATCGCGTAGCACAGGGCCTTCATCATGAAGACCGGGTAGAGGCCGACGAAGGGCGCGGCCAGCAGCAGCGCGAGGCCGGCGCCCCAGGCCCAGCGCGCACGGCGCCCGAGGGTTGCGTTGAAGTCCATCACTTCTCTTTGCCGAAGAGCCCGGCCGGGCGCACCATCAGCACGATGGCCATGATGACGAAGACGACGATGCTCGAGGCCTCGGGGTAGAAGACCTTGGTCAGGCCCTCGATGAGGCCGAGCGCGAGGCCGGTGAGGATGGAGCCCAGGATGGAGCCCATGCCGCCGATGACCACCACCGCGAAGACGACGATGATGAGGTTGCTGCCCATCAGCGGCGTGATCTGAATCACCGGCGCCGCCAGCACGCCGGCCAGCGCGGCCAGGCCGGCACCGGCGCCGTAGGTGAGCATCACCATCATCGGCACGTTGATGCCGAAGGCCTGCACCAGCTTGGGGTTCTCGGTGCCGGCGCGCAGGTAGCTGCCCAGCCGCGTGCGCTCGATGATCCACCAGGTGGCCAGGCAGATCAGCAGCGAAGCGAAGACGACGAAACCGCGGTAGTTGGGCAGCACCATGAAGCCCAGGTTGGTGGCGCCCTGCAGCAGTTCGGGCACGGCGTACTGCTGGCCCGAGACGCCGAACTGGTCGCGGAAGATGCCCTCGGCAATGAGGGCCAGGCCAAAGGTCAGCAGCAGACCGTAGATGGGGTCGATGTTATAGAGGCGCTTGAGCAGCGTGCGCTCGACCGCCACGCCCAGGGCGCCGACGGTCAGCGGCGCCAGCAGCAACGCCCACCAGAAGCCGATGCCGAACTTCTCCATGGCCAGCCAGGCCACGTAGGCGCCCATCATGTAGAGGGCGCCGTGGGCGAAGTTGACGATGCCCAGCAGGCCGAAGATCACCGCCAGGCCCAGGCTGAGCATGGCGTAGAACGAGCCGTTGACCAGCCCGAGCAGCAACTGGCCCAGGAAGGCCTGCAGGGGGATGCCGAAGATTTCCATGCACTGACCGGTTCAGGGTAGCCGCGGCAGGTTCGCCGCCGCGGCACGGGACGCCGCCTTCAGCGGCACGACATCACTTCCAGGCCGCGCACTTGGTGTCGGCCTTGGTGGTCCAGGCGGCCTCACCCTTGATCGTCTCGACGACGTTGTAGTAGTCCCAGGGCTCGGTCGACTTGTCGGGCGACTTCACCTGCATCAGGTACATGTCATGCACCATGCGGCCGTCGGCACGCACGAAGCCGCCCTTGGCGAAGACGTCATTGACGGGGCTCTTCTTCAGGTGCGCCAGCACCTTTTCGGCATCGTCGCTGCCCACCGCCTTCACCGCCTTGAGGTAGTTCAGTGCCGCCGAGTAGTCGCCGGCCTGGATCGACGAGGGCATGCGCTTGACCTTCTCGAAGAACTGGCGGCTCCAGGCACGCGCCTCGGCGTCCTTGTTCCAGTACCAGCTGTCGGTGAGGTACATGCCCTGGGTGGTCTTGAGGCCCAGCGAATGGATGTCGTTGATGAAGACCAGCAGGCCAGCCAGCTTCATCGTCTTGGTGATGCCGAACTCATTGGCCGCCTTGATGGTGTTGATGGTGTCGCCGCCGGCGTTGGCCATGCCCAGGATCTGCGCCTTGCTGCCCTGCGCCTGCAGCAGGAAGGAGGAGAAGTCGCTCGCCGACAGCGGGTGCTTGACGGTACCGACGATGGTGCCGCCGGCAGCCTTGACGACGGCCGAGGTGTCAGCCTGCAGTGCAGCGCCGAAGGCGTAGTCGGCCTGCAGGAAGTACCAGGTCTTGCCGCCCGCCTTGACCACCGCATTGCCCGTGCCCTTGGCCAGGGCCACGGTGTCGTAGGCCCAGTGGATGGTGTAGGGCGTGCACTGGTCGTTGGTGAGCGCCGAGGTCGCGGCGCCGACCACCAGGAAGGGCTTCTTCTTCTCGGCCGCGACCTTGGACATGGCCAGCGCGGTACCCGAATTGGTGCCGCCGATCAGCATGTCGACGCCCTGGGTGTCGAACCACTCGCGCGCCTTGGCGGCGGCGACGTCGGCCTTATTCTGGTGGTCGGCCGACAGCACCTCGATCTTCTTGCCGTTGATGGCGCCGCCCATTTCGGCCACCGCCATCTTGATGGCCTCGACGCCTGCCGGGCCGTCGATGTCGGAGTACAGGCCCGAGATGTCGGTGATGATGCCGATCTTGATCACGTCGCCCGAGAACTGGGCGTGGGCGGGGGCGCCGACCATGGCGGCCGCGGCCAGCGTGCAGGCGGCGGAAATCTTCTTGAGTTTCATGCGGAGTCCTTGATGTAGGTGTCTAGGGGACGTTGAAGACGGGGCGCTGGATCAGACGCCCAGGTATTCGTGCAGCCTCTCCATGCGCGATGGCAGTTCGGCCTGGGTGAACTCCTGGATCACCTCGCCGTGTTCCATCACGAGGAAGCGGTCGGCCAGCGGAGCCGCGAAGCGGAAGTTCTGCTCGACCATCACGATGGTGTAGCCCTGGCGGCGCAGCATGGTCACCATCTCGGCGAGCTTCTGCACGATCACCGGCGCCAGGCCTTCTGAGATCTCGTCGAGCAGCAGCAGCCGCGCGCCGGTGCGCAGGATGCGCGCCACCGCCAGCATCTGCTGTTCGCCGCCCGAAAGCCGCGTGCCCTGGCTCTGGGCACGCTCTTTCAGGTTGGGGAACATGGCGTAGATGGCGTCCAGGTCCATGCCGCCCTCGGCCAGGCGCGGCGGCAGCATCAGGTTCTCCTCGGCCGACAGGCTCGCGAAGATGCCTCGCTCCTCGGGGCAATAGCCCACGCCCAGGCGCGCGATGCGGTGGGTGGACATCGCCACGGCCTCGGTGCCGCGGATCTTGATCGAGCCCTTGCGGCTGCCGATCAGGCCCATGATGGCGCGCAACGTGGTCGTGCGGCCGGCGCCGTTGCGGCCCAGCAGCGTCACCACCTCGCCCTCGTCGACGTGCAGGTTGACGCCGTGCAGGATGTGCGATTCGCCGTACCAGCCGTTGAGGCCGGTGATCTCGAGCATGCGCTGGGCCATCAGTACCGCCCGGCCGTTCCGAAGGTACTGATAGCCCCCTCGGGGGGGTGAGCCCGCACCGAGCGAGCGCCTGCGCGCTCGCGAGTGGCTGGCGAACGCCAGGCAGCATGCAAGCTGCCTGGCAGCGAACGAAGTGAGCGTGGGGGTTTCATTTCAATGAGCCCCTTGCAGCTCGGTCTGGGCGCTGCCCATGTAGGCCTCGATCACGGCCGGGTTGCGCGACACCACGTCGTAGGGCCCCTCGGCCAGCGTGGCGCCGCGCTGAAGCACGGTGATGGTGTCGGCGATGCTGGCCACGACGCTCATGTTGTGTTCGACCATCAGCACGGTGCGGCTGGCCGCGACGCGCTTGATGAGCTGGCGGATGCGGTCGACGTCCTCCAGGCCCATGCCCTGGGTGGGCTCGTCCAGCAGCATCAGCTTGGGCTCCATCGCCAGCGTGGTGGCGATCTCGAGCGCGCGCTTGCGGCCGTAGCTCAGTTCCACGGCCGGCAGGCCCGCGTAGGGCTCGAGATCGACCTCGCGCAACAGTTCGAGCGCGCGGCCGTTGAGCCCATCGAGCGAGCGCTCGGAGCGCCAGAACTGGAACGAGCCGGCCAGGCGGCTTTGCAGTGCGACGCGCACGTTCTCGAGCACCGAAAGGTGGGGGAAGACCGAGGAGATCTGGAACGAGCGGATGATGCCGCGGCGCGCAATATGCGCCGGGCTGTCGGCCGTGATGTCGACGCCGTCGAACAGGATCTGGCCCGACGAAGGTTGCAAGAACTTGGTCAGCAGGTTGAAGCAGGTCGTCTTGCCAGCACCGTTGGGGCCGATGAGGGCGTGGATGCTGCCGCGCTTCACTTTCAGGTCGACCTGGCTGACGGCCACGAAGCCCCGGAATTCCTTGGTCAGTGCGCGCGTCTCGAGGATGTGGTCAGAACTCATGCTGCGGGTGATTCTGCTTCATTCGCGCAGCGGGGCCGGCAGTGCCGGCCCCGCGAGGCGGTGCAAGGCTTGCGCAGCCTCAGTTGGGAATGTCGATCACGTTGCCGGCGGCGAAGCCGATCACGTCGCCGGGGGCCGGCGTGGCGACGAAATTGCGGATTTGATTGACCGACAAGGCCGGCACCACATCGGGCGTGCCGCCGCGCACGGTGGTGCGCACCACCTGGTTGGGCGGCAGCGCCGCGCCGGTCTTGAGCTTGGCCCACATCGCATCCATGGCGCGGATGAAATAGGGGTGCAGCGGCACGAAACGCATGCCAAAGCCGCTGAACGGGAGGAAGGAGTCGAAGTGCTGGGCATTCTCGACCTCGACATAGCGCAGCTGGCTGGTCGCCTCGCCTTCGACCATGCGATTGAAGGCGACATAGGCGCGCTCCGAGTGGTTGAGCGGCAGCAGTGCGTCGCTGCGGCCAGCCACGATGAGGGTCGGCTTGCCGCGCAGATTGCCATTCAGCAGCACCTCGGCCATGCCGGCGCGCACGCGGTCGCTCTGGACCTTGGTGGGCGTCGTATCGGCAGTCAGAGGAAGTCCGGTGACCGTGTGGATGCCGGTAACGAGCGCGCGCTGGCACTGTGCGCCATCGATGCCGAGATCCCGCACACCATTGAGGGCCGAGGTCGCGAATTGCCAGGCGCGCGGCGCCCCACCCAGGGCGTCATTGACGACCGGCGTCGCGGGTGTGCCATTGGAAGTGCCATTGGCAACGGCAAAGCTCTGCGCAAGGGTCGTCGCCGACACCGGGACCACGGCGCCGGTGACGGGATCAGTCTGCGCCATGCTCATGTTGCAGAGGTTGTCCTCGACACCGAAGCGACCTAGCGCATTGGTGTACATCGTCGAGATGATGGGGGCATTGCCAAGCCCGTAATGGGCGTTGTGCATGGTGTCGTTCTCGGGCGAGAAACCGTAATCGCGCAGCATTTGCAGCGAATCGGCCGACAGCAGATCGCGGGCATTGCCAAGGGTGCGCCCGGGCAGCAAACCCTGAGCGGCCAGCGAGTCGCAGCGGAAGCCGGCGCGCGCCAACATATTGTCTGCGGGCAGGGCCAGACGGTTGTAGAAGCTGATCTCGGTCATCGACACCGCCGGCGCGATGGCGGCGCAGGGCTGGTACAGATTGGCGAAGGTGAAGTAGTCGATCAGCGGCAGGCCGTAGACCGGCACCGCGACACCGCCAACCTTGATGCCGTAGCCCGCCGTGGCACCACCCGGGACACGGGGCTGGGCACTGGGCTCGCCGGCGACGACGGCGTCGATCAGGCCGTCGGCATCCTGCTCGGCCGCGCGCAGCACCGCGGCACCGCCGTTGGACACCGAGGCGGCGATGATGGTCGTGTTGGCCGCGGTGAAGCGCGCATCCTTGCCCGTGCCGCCGACGACGGGCGTGCCGTATTCCTCGTTCAGCGCATACAGGGCGTAGCGGATGCTGGCCAGGGTGTCCAGGCCCCAGTCCTTCTCGGGGTTCTGCTGCGAATGCGCGTGCTTGATCGCCAAGCGGTTGGGGAAATCTCGATTGAAGGATACGAGGTCGGAGATGGCAGCGGCAAAGAAGCTCAGCGCACCGGCGAGCGTGCGCGTGGTGCGCGTGCCGTCCACCTTGTTGACGCTGTCGTCGGTGGGGTCGTAGATACCGACGCCCTTGCCGGCGTCGGTGAGCACGACGGCGCACTTGTGCTTGAGGCCCCATTCGCCGGCGGTGGCGATGGCGCCGTAGACGCCGCGCGAGCCCGAGGAAGGCCCGGCCACGATGCAGGGGTTGGCGGTGTCGAAGCTGGTCGGGATCTGCACCGCGACGACGACGCGCTTGCGGCCGGTGCCGTCATCCAGCGAGGCCAGGTATTCCTTGCCGGGAATCAGGCCTTCGCCCAGGGTGTCGTTGCCGCTGTCGTCGATATTGGGGCCGTAGATGCGACTGTAGCCACCACCATTGGTGGGGTCGACGAGGCCTCGGTAGTTGGAGTAAAGCGCATTGCGGCGCAGTTCGAGCGCGGTGGGCTTGAGCGGGTCGACATAGGCCGGCGCAGCAGCACCGAGACCGGTCTTGCCCAAGCCGCCGGTGAGCAGATCCTGCGTCGCCGCCGTGTCACCCCTGCCGACCGCGGCGGCCGTGTAGCTGGTGACGCTGTGGGTGGTAAAGCCGGCAGGAACGGTGTTGTTGCCCACTGGGTCGCTGCCGCCACCACCGCAACCGACGCCGAGCAGGGGCAAGGCCAGGATCCAGGGTGCCTTGGATAGCAATGTCACTTTCGGTTCTCCTCGGGTGTCACGGTTCGGAACAGACCATTGTGCATGTCCACCATGAATGATCGTCATGCGGGTTTACAGCGTCTTGTCCCCAACGGGAATTACCATCTGCAGCCGTCCTTGCGCAGCGCATCCGCCGCCAGCGGCAGCACGGCCAGCACGCCCATGCCTTCGTAGGCCTTGCGGCAATCGGCCTTGCCGGCCTTCTCGATGTCCTTGGCCAGCTTGTCGGGCAGTTCGGGCGGGCGGGGCAACAGCGGCAGCACGCCGCTGCTGCTGTGGCGCGAGGTCTCGCCGCCGCGCCGCCGTGGCAGATCGAGGTTGAGGCGAGGCGCACTGGCCGGCGCCGATGGCGCGGTAGCGACGTCGTGCCCGAGCCGCGCCCCGGCATCGGGCATGGCCGGGGCTGCCGGCAGCGCGCTGGCGCGCGGCAACTCGGGCAGACCCGCCGGCGTGGCCGCGGGCGCAGCGCGCTCATCGCGTACCAGGGATGGCGCCCTTCCCGCTTCCGTGGCATGTAGGGCACCAGACAGCTGGCGCACTGCGGGCAAGGGCGCGGTGGCGGGCGCCTGGGGCTCTGGCAACGCCGGGGCCAGCACCGGCAAGGGCATCGGCGGCGGCGCGCTGGTGACGGCAGGCGCGAGCGGCTGCAGCGGCGCGATGGCCGCCGGCTGCGGGCGCTGGGCCGGCAACTCGAGGCGGCGCTCGGCCGGCGGCTCTTGTGCCGGTGCCGGTGCCGGTGCCGGTGCTGGGGATGGTGCCGGTGCTGGGGATGGTGGGGGCTGCGTCACCGGCATCGGAGCGACCTCGGTCACCGGCACAGGCTGTGCAGCACGCTCCTGCTGCACGCGCCCAGGGAGTGGAAGCGGGCGGGGCAAAGGCGCTGGAGGCAGGTCGGGCAGATCAGGCAGGCGTTGCAGGGCCGGCGCCGCGTCCAGCGCCGGCACCGGCCGCGCCGACCAGTCGCCAAGGCGGGCCGCTCCCGGCAATTCCTCGGCCTGGGGCCGGGCGGGATCGCGCACTGCACCGCCCCAGCGCGGCTGCGGCGCAGCGCCCGGCGGGCCGCTGGGCGGGGGCGGCAGCGGGGGTTCGCCATCGGCCACGCGGCCACGGGCCGTGCCGCTGAGCGTGACGTTGATGGCCCCCCACATGCCCTGCCCCGGCCGCGCCGTGCCGGCCGGGGCGCTGCCCAGGGCCAGCACCAGCCACAGGTGCAGCAGCACGGCCAGCAGCAGGCAGTGCTCGATGGGGGTCAGGCGGCGCGGGGAGGGCAGCACACCCGGCGCGAAAAGCGAGCGCAGCGGCAGAGAGGACGAGGTGTTCACGCGGCCCGCACCATGGCAGGCGGTCCGGGCGCTGTCAACGCTGGCCCTGCGGGCGGCGCGCCGCTGCAACGTCGCCCGGGCGCCTTGCCCTGCCGCGCATCCGGTGCTCGGTTCTAATGCCGGCTTTTCCTTGGCAGCGACACCATGAACCAGCTCGATCAATTGCGCCAGCACACCGTGGTGGTGGCCGACACCGGCAACTTCCACCAGTTGGCGCAATTCGCTCCGCGCGACGCCACCACCAATCCCTCGCTGATCCTCAAGGCGGTGCAGCAGCCCGAGTACGCGCCGCTGCTGCGCGAATGCGTGGCCGCACAACCGGATGCAGCGCTGCCGGAAATCGTCGACGCGGTGCTGGTGCGCTTCGGCCTCGAGATCCTGCAGGCCATACCGGGCCGCGTCAGCACCGAGGTCGATGCCCGCCTGTCCTTCGACACCGCGGCCACGCTGGCGCGCGCACGGCGCCTCATCGATCTCTATGCCGCCGCCGGCATAGGCCGCGAGCGCGTGCTGATCAAGATTGCCGCCACCTGGGAGGGCATCGCAGCCGCCACCGTGCTGGAGCGCGAGGGCATTCACTGCAACCTGACCCTGCTGTTCGCCTTCTGCCAGGCCGTGGCCTGTGGCGACGCCGGCGTGACGCTGATCTCGCCCTTCGTGGGCCGCATCTACGACTGGCACAAGAAGGCCGCCGGCGCCGCCTGGAACGAGGCCGCCAGCGCCGGCGCCGCCGACCCCGGCGTGCGGTCGGTGCGCGCCATCTACGAGCACTTCAAGTGCCACGGCATCGCCACCGAGGTGATGGGCGCGAGCTTTCGCAACACCGGCCAGATCCTGGCCCTGGCCGGCTGCGACCTGCTGACCATCAGCCCCGAACTGCTGGCCGCGTTGCAGACCAGCGCGGCACCTTTGGCACGCGCGCTGGACGCCGAGGCCGCACGCAAGCTCACACTGCCGGCGGTACACCACGACGAGCGCGACTTTCGCTGGGCGCTGAACGAAGACGCGATGGCCACCGAGAAGTTGGCCGAGGGCATTCGCGCCTTCGCCGCCGATGCGGCCCGGCTCGACCGCCTGATCCTGGACCTGCGCGCATGAAGATCGTCTTCGATTTCGGCGGCGTGCTCTTCAACTGGCAGCCCTCGCGCCTGTTGCGGCGCGAGATACCCGAGGTGGCGCACGACGAGGCCAGCGCCGCGCTCTGGGTGGAGCGCTTCTTCCAGGGCTACGAGGGCGACTGGGGCGAGTTCGACCGCGGCCGCCTGTCCATTGACGAGCTGGTGCCGCGCATCGCGGCGCGCACCGGCCTCGGCCTGCATGAGGTGCAGCGCGTCGTCGACGGCGTGCCGCATGAGCTGCAGCCGCTGGCCGACACCGTGACACTGCTGCGCCGGCTGCGCGACCAGGGGCGCGAACTTTTCTTCCTGTCCAACATGCCCGAGCCCTTTGCGGCCCACCTGGAGCGCGAACACGACCTCGTCGGCTGGTTCGGCGACGGCGTGTTCTCGGCCCGCGTGGGCCTGGTCAAGCCCGAGGCCGCGATCTTCGAGCTGGCAGCGCGTCGCTTCGGCGCCGCGCCGGCCGACCTGCTCTTCATCGACGACCACCTGCCCAATGTGCAGGCCGCCACCGCCTGCGGCTGGGGCGCCATCCAATACACCAACGCGGCCGCAGTTGCAACTGAACTGAGCCGACGCGGCCTGCTTCGACGCGACGAAGCGTGAAGTTACACACGAAATATCCCTGCAATCCCGGGGAAGACGAGGCGCACTGAGAATCGTTCGCTTCGCCAACCCGGCTTTCGGGGCACCGGCGCATCCTCATCAGGGAGGTCGGCATGCGGGATTTCGATGACACGACGCTCTGGCGCATCAGCGCCTTCGAGCGCATGCAGGCCGAGACCGGCAGCAGCGGATTCGCCCGCCTGGGGGCACGCACTCAGCTGCCCAGCACGATGCAGGCCGAACTCACGCACCTGCGGCGGGCGCAGCGCTCGGCCGACGTGCTCGAGGTCGTGGGCCTGTGCGTGCGCCAGCGCGAAAGCGCCCTCGTGCTGCTGCGCCACCGCGGCTTGGTCTGGCCGCTGACCGTCTTTCCCGAGCAGGGCCTTTACCACCTGCCGCGGCCCATCATCGCCTCGCTGCAGCAAGGCAATCTCGATCTCCAGGTCGTGGGCGTCGAGGCGCCCGGCCTGCGCCCGCCCGGCCACGTCATGTCGGAGCGCATCGGCGACAAGGATCTCTACCACCCGCTGGCGCCGCTGCTGGCAGCGCTGGCGCAATTCGTGCCCCGCGCGCAGTTGCTCGAGGAAATCGGCGGGCGCGCCGCCTACCGCCTGGCGGCCGGCTTTGCGCCGGACAGCGGCGAATCGGCCGGCGCGCTGGGGCCGGCACTGCGCCGGTTGCGCAAGGAGATCGCCTCGCTGGCCGAAATCGCGAGCTGGCCCGGCATGGACCGCGAGCGTGCCACCCGGCTGCTCAACAGCATCTACCTGCAGGGCGGGCTGATGGTGCTGCGCGCCCACCACGCGGCGCGCGACGAAACCACGCGGGGCGAGCGCCTGCGCAATTGGCTGCGCCTGGCGCGCTGACCCCGCGCTTGATCCCCGCACCTGATCTGGCGCAAGTCTCGCTGTAACCGAACGTTAAGTTCTCGGCACAAATGCCGAGAATGGGTCAGGCCCACCACCGGCGTGACCCCTTTGAGCGACGACACCCTCAGGCGCAAGTCCTGGCTTGACGGCTTCATGGCCTATCCGCTGCCGGCCGGACAGAGCGAAGCCGACACGCGGGCGAACATCGTCGCCCTCGACCAGGCCCTCTATGCGCTGTGGAAACTGGGCGAGAACCTCGTCTTCGGCTGGATGCTGCAGCCGCGCGGCCTGCTGCTGCTGGTGGCCCGCCACGCGCTGGTGATCGAGTACGTCCAGGCCGCATCCAACGGCGCCGAGGCGGCCCGCCGCGCCGCCACGCTGGAAAGCCTGCTGGCCACCGACGGCCCCATGACGCCGGCGGCCTTTGACCGCGCCGCCACCGATCTGCAACTCGACCCCCTGCTGCTGCCCCTGCCCTTCGAGCCCGAACGCGGCATCGGCCTGGAGGCGATGGCGGCCATCGTCGCGCGCTACGGCATCCGCCTGGTCGAGGACCGCGCCGTCGTGCTGCTCGACGCCGTGGGCTTCTCGCTGCTAACGCCGCTTCAGCAGGTGGTGCAGTTGGGCAGCCTGTCGTGCTCGGTCAACTCGGCCTATGCCACGCTGCTGGGGCGCGAAATCAACATCAATTTCGCGCGCACCACCACCGGCGACGGCTTCTACATCTGGAACCGCGCACGCGGCGTCAACGCCAATGTCGAGCTCTACCAGCTGATGCAGTTCATCCTGGCCGACAACGCCATGGCCCACGAGCAGGCCCGTTCGCCACACTCGGTGCCGCGCCTGCGCACCTGCTTCCACGTCGGCTCGCACTATGAGTTCTACCAGTCCGAGGGGCTCAACCCCACCGCCTTCAGCTACCTGGTGGGCCAGGTCACCATCGAGCTGGCGCGCATGATCGAACGCGCGCTGCCGGGGCAGATCCTGGTCGGCCGCTTCAGCACGCCCATGCTGGACGCCGGCGAAGGCGGCAGCGACGGTGGGAAGCGCACCGTCGTCGACAGCCTGGACTTCGTGGCCCGCACGCGCGAGCCGCTCAAGCGCCTGGACGGTGTCACGCTGGCCGGCGCCCGCGTCGACAGCATCCAGTGCTACCTGACCGGTGCGCGCAGCGGCGACAGCGAGTTCGGCATCAGCGAATTCGAGATCGAGGACAAGCACCACCTGCGCCACCGCGTCTACAACGCCAAGGTCAACATCCACCGCCGCCCCGGCGCGCCCGTCTACCTGGGCCTGCGCGACGAAGACCTGGGCGGCTTCGCGGCGCGCCGCGTTCAGGTGGGGTCGGCGGGCGTCTCGGGCGGCGGCGGGACCGGCGGCGTGGTCAGCGGCGGCTCCAGATCGCCCATCCAGGTTTCGAGCAGGGTGTAGGCCACCGCCAACACCACCGGCCCGACGAAGATGCCGACGAGGCCGAAGGCGAGCAGGCCGCCGATGACACCGGCAAAGATCAGCAGCAGCGGCAGGTCGGCACCGAGCTTGATGAGCCAGGGCCGCAGCACGTTGTCCAGCGTGGCCACGATGGCGGTCCAGACCAGCATGAAGACGCCCCAGCCGGTCTGATCACCCCAGAACAGCCAGATCGCCGCCGGCACCAGCACCGGCAGCACGCCGATCTGGGCGATGCAGAGCATGAAGGAGAGCGCCGTCAACAGCCCGGCGAAAGGAACACCGGCCAGGGCCAGGCCCAGGCCGCCCAGCACCGCCTGCACCGCCGCGGTGATGCCCACGCCCAGCGCGACGCCGCGGATGGCGCCGCCAGCCAGCGCCACAGCGCCCACCGCGCGCTCGCCACCCAGCCGGCGCGCAAAGCGCCGCACATGGTCGGCCGCGCCCTCGCCGGTGGCATAGAGCACGGCGGCGATCAGCACCGTCATCAGCACCTGCAGCAGCAGCAGGCCCACGCTGCCCACCTGGGCGGCGAACCAGCGGGTCAGGTTGCCGGCATAGGGCGACAGCCGCGGCAGCAGCTCGCGCAGGCCCAGCGCCGTGGCCTGGCTCCAGGCACGCTCGATCACGCCGCCCACCAGGGGCAGGTCCACCAGCCAGGCCGGCGGCGCGGCCGGCAAGTGGTAGCCGGCCGCGATCTGGGCCCAGTCGACCAGGCGATCGGCGTTGTCGACGATGGTCACGATGGCCAGCGTGAGCGGCACGATGAAGAGCAGCAGCAGGATGGCGGTCATCGCCGCCACCGCCAGGCCGCGTCGCCGCCACAGCCGCGCCTCGATGCGCAGCATCAGCGGCCAGCTCGCGACGACGATCATCGTGGCCCAGATGGTGGGGCCCAGGAAGGGCCTGAGCACCCACAGCGAAACGCCGAGCAGCGCGCCGATGAAGAGCACGGCAAAGGTGGTGCGGGTGAGGTCGCCCGCGCGCTGCGCGCCCTGCCCGCCTTGCCCGTCATTCGGCTCGCCCTCGCCCATCAGCGCGCTTTCTCGCTGTAGGGCGCGACGCTGACGGCCTCGATGCGGTAGCCGGCGGCGCCCATGTAGGAGTCGGTCTTCACGCTCCTGAGCACGCCGCTGATCCACACCGGGTCCATCGAGCGCACGCCCTTGGCCGGTGATCGAGGCAGCACATGAACGATCTGATTGGCCGGCGGCGGCGGGCTGTGGATGCAGGCGCCGAAGTAGGGCACGAGCAGGAATTCCTTCATGCCGTCCTTGCCTTCTTCCAGCGGCACGACGAAGCCGGGCAGGCGCACGGCCTGGCCGACCATCGCGGTGTTCACGGGCGCGCTGTCCCAGACCTCGCGCATGCGCTTGAGCATCTCGTTGGCGCGCGGGTCGCCGTCCTGCATGGCCTGCATGTCCAGGCCCTTGAATTCCTTGAACGGATCCCAGTCGGCCGGCACCAGGGCTTCCCACTTGATGGTCTGGAAGGCCTCGGCCGCGGCGGCCTTGGGCGCAGCTGGCGCGGCCGGTGCGGCCAGCGGCGGCTTCATCAGCGGCACGCCGTCCTTGGCGGCCTGGGCTTGGGCCAGGGCGGATTGGGCCAGCAGTGCGGCGGCGATCAGGGTCAGGCGCAACATCATCAAGTCCTCGGCGAAAGCCCGTCGGCCAGCGACAGGCGGTAGGCGCGCCAGCCGGGCACCAGGCTGGCAAGCATACCTGCCAGCAGCACGGCGCCGAACAGGCCCACCTGCTCGGGCGTGGGGGCAGCGGCCTGCAGCGCGATGCCGAACTGGCGCTGCACCCAGGGCCCGGCCAGCACCACCGCAGCGGCGGCGGCCAGCAGGCCCAGCAGGGCGCCGGCCAGGGTCACCAGCGCGCCCTCGGCGGCCAGCAGCACCAGCACATGGCGCGGCCCGGCACCGACGGCGCGCAGCACGGCCAGCTCGCGCCGGCGCTCGTTGAGCCCGGCCAGCACCACCGCCACCAGCGAGGCCAGGCTGACCAGGGCGACGAGGCCGCTGATGGCCAGCAGCGCGCGCTCGCCCAGGCCGACCGCGGCCCACAGCTCATCCAAGGCGACGCCAGGCAGCACCGCCAGCAGCGGCTCGGCTTCGAAGTTGGCGACGAAACGCTGCACGACGAAGACCGCCGCCCGGCTCTTGAGCCCCACCAGGGCGGCTGTCACCTGCTTGGGTTCGAGGTCGAACTTGCGCGCGTGCTCGGCGGCGATGGCCACGCCCGGCAGCGGCGCGCCGCCGGCCCAGTCGAGGTGGATGGCCTCTATCGCCTGCAGGCTGACGTGTACGGTGCGGTCCACCGGCGTGCCGGTGCGCGCCAGCACGCCGACCACGGTGAAGGGCTTGTCGCCATGCTCGGGCGCCAGCGTGCCGCCCAGGCCGTGGCTGAGCGTGATGCGCTGGCCCAGCGTGTAGCCGCGCTCGCGCGCCACCTCGGCGCCGATGACGGCTTCAAAAAGCCCGTCCAGCGTGCCGGCGAAGGCGCGCCCTTGCGCCAGCGCCAGCGGCTGGCGCTCGCCATAGGCGAAGTGGCTGAAGTAGTCGGGCGTCGTGCCCAGCACCGGGTGGCCGTGGTGCGAATCGCCCAGCGCGATGGGCACGACCCAGGCCACGGCGCGGTGGGCGGCCAGGGCGCGCAGGCTGTCCATGCGGATGTTGTTCGTGGCGCCGCCGACATGGAACACCGCATACAGCATCAGCTGCACCGGCCCCGTGCGCGCGCCGACCACCAGATCGGTGCCGCTCACCGCCTGCGTGAAGCTGCTGCGGATGTCGGTGCGCAGCCGCTCCAGGCCCAGCAGCAGCGCGGTGGCCAGCGCGATGGACAGCATCACCAGCGCCAGCGTGCCGCGGCGGTTCCAGGCGCTGTGCGCCGCGATGTGCAGCAGCGCGGTCATGCCAGCGCCGTGTTCAATTCGGGCAGCGACAGCCGCTCGTCGAAGCGTGCCGCCAGCCGATCATCGTGGCTGACGAAGACCAGGGTGCTGCCGGCGGCATCGCAGGCCTGCATCAGCATGGCCATGAAGTCGTCGCGCAGCGCCGCGTCGAGGGCGCTGGTGGGCTCGTCGGCAATCACCAGCTCGGGCGCGCCGATGAGGGCGCGCGCCGCCGCCACGCGCTGCTGCTGGCCGACCGAGAGCGCATCGGCACGCCGCGTCCAGGCCGTGTGCGGCAGCGCCACCCGCTCCAGCAGGCCTTTGGCCGCCTGCAGCGGCGAGCCGGCGCAGCGGCTGGCACGCAGGCGCGAGAAGCGGCAGGGCAGGAGCACGTTGTCCAGCACCGTCAGGTAGGGCAGCAGGTTGAACTGCTGGAAGACCACGCCGACATGGTCGGCCCGGCGGGCATCGCGTGCGCTGGCGCGCAGCGCCGCCCAGTCCTGGCCCAGCAGCGCCGTCCGGCCCTGGCGCGCCAGCAGCACGCCGGCCATCAGGCCCAGCAGCGTGCTCTTGCCACAGCCGCTGGGGCCGTGGAGAAAGACCTTGCGGCCGGCGGCGATGTCGAGCCGGTCAATCGCCAGCACCTCGCGGCCGCCACCCGGCCAGGCATAGCGAAGCTCGCGGATCTGCAGCACGCGGGGTTGTTGCGGCCGGCGCTCAGCGCGCCAGCATCACGCGCGACGTGGGCCGGCGCAGTGTGGCGCGCATCTGGCCCTTGGGCGTGGCCACCTGCAGCTCGATGCGCTGCAGGCCGGGAAAGGTCTCGAACAGGCCGACCTCGACGAAACCGGCCCGCCCGCCCTGGCTGCACTTGAAATCGAAGGTGGCGTCGAGATCGCCGTGGCCTTCGCGGCTGTTGGTGGCCGTGCCCAGGCCGAGGGCGGCCGACTGCAGGTCCACGCGCGAGGGCTGGCAGCCGGCGGCCGAATCGATGCGGAACAGGACTTGCGAGGCGCGCAGCCTGGTCAGGGCGGCGGCCACCTTCTCGCGCTCGGCGTCGGTGCGCGGCGCGTGCTCGAAGCCGAGCAGGTTTTCCAGCGGGGTTTCGAGCAGGATGGAGACGCGGGCGGCATCGACCGCGATGTCCAGCCGCGCCACCCCGTGCTCGTGGGCACCGGCGGCCACGGCCGCACCGGCCCCCAGCAGGCCGGTGGCAACGAAGAGGAGGGCGGCGAGATAACGGGGCAAGGGCATGGACTTCCTCAGAACGGTCGGGCCGGCGCGAGCGCCGTGCCCGATTGTGCCGCCCGCCGCATTGCGGCGGTCCAAGCCCGGGTTCAGAGGCCTTGAAGGCGGGGCCGGGACGCCGTGTCGGGCCGCGAGACGCGGCGCGCCAGATGCTGCCAGAGCGAGGCCTGCGGGGCCTGGGCCTCGGCCGCCTCGATCAGGTCTTCGGCGAAGGCCTCGCTGCGGCAGCACGTTGGCGCCGCAGCCGGCGCAGGTTCGGCGCGGCGGCGATCCTCGGGGCGGGCGTAAGGCTTGGGCATGGCGGTCTCGAAGCGGGCGGGGCGGACCTCTTCAATGTGCCAGTGCGATGTGGCAGGGTGGTGAAAGCCACCGCCCAGGCGTCAATCGGCGCGGCGGTGAACCACGGCGGCAATGCCCAACAGGCCGAAGAAGAACATCAGCATCGTTTCGGATTCGGGCACCGGCACCGGCGCCGCCTCCGGACCGGCGATCTCGCGTCCGATCTTGAGCACCACGGCGCGCTCGAAATCGTCGAAGCCGGCGGCGGTGACGACGAAACCGCCGCGCTGCACATACTGGCCATACCAGGTGGTGAGGCCGCCGACGCCGAGATCGCCCTCGATGGCAAGACCGTTGACGACGATGTCGGGCGCCAGGGAGGCGCGCACGCCATCGACCACCTGGTTGCAGGCGGCACTGTTCTCGAAGCAGGAACCCATGCCCGAAAGCAAGGAGTTCTGCACCCCGTCGCCCGAGACATCGATGACGCGGCGGGCACCGGCAAAGTCGTTGTGCTCCATGCCCCAGGCACCGGCCTGGATGCCGCCGGCGACATTGGTGCCGGTGTTCAGGATGGGGCCGCTTCCGGCCACGCCCTCCCATCCGGTGCTGGGGCTGATGGCGGTGAGCGCCGTCGGCCGCGGCCTCGCCAGCGCACCCATGGCGTCGCCGAAGGCGGCCGACTGGGCGCCGGTGGCCAGCGCCTGCCAGCCCAGTTCGCGCATCACCCCCTGCGAGAAAAAGTAGACGCCGACGGCGATGCCGCCACTGGGCGCGAAGGACTCGATGGCGCTCCTGACGCCGGCGTCGTTGAAGGCCGCCCGGTAGCCGTCGAGCTGGAGCTGGTACTCCGAGGTTCCCAGCCCGGGGCAGGCGAAGGCGTCGAAGGCGGTGCTGCAGACGCTGCCCGAGACATCGATCACCAGCGCCAGTTCCAGTGCCACGGAGGTGGTGATGGCGTGGGCGCCACCGGTGGCCAGCAGCGCGCCCAGCGCAACCGCGGCAAGGTTCTTGCGAAACATTGACTGCCCCCTCGCCGAGCGGAACCCGGGCACGCACACAACATCGGCGCATGTCCGCCAGGACCACGGTCATCGGCACCACAAGGATGCCGCCGGCAGGCGCCGGCGCTGGGCGCTGGAGCAGGCAAAACGGCAGGCATTTCAGGCGATGTGCCGGCCCGCAATTTGCTGGCCGAAGGGACCTCGTCCCGCCCCATGGCCTAAGATCACCTGGCCATGCCCGCCACCCTAGAAGGCCAGCTCGTCGTTGCCATTTCCTCGCGGGCGCTGTTCGACTTCGAGGAGGAGAACAGCGTCTTCGAGGCCGGCGACGACCGCGCCTACATGCAGCTGCAGCTGCAGCGCATCGACCAGGCGGCGCCGCCCGGCGTGGCCTTCTCGCTCGTCAAGAAGCTGCTGGCTTTCAACGAAGGCCTGCCGGTCGGCCAGGCGCGTGTCGAGGTGGTGATCCTCTCGCGCAACGACCCCGTCAGCGGCCTGCGCGTCTTCCGCTCGGCCCAGCTCGACGGCCTGCCGGTGCAGCGCGGCGTGTTCACGCGGGGGCGCGAGCCCTGGCGCTACCTGCGCCCGCTGGCGGCCAATCTCTTTCTCAGCACCAACGAAGCCGACGTGCGCCAGGCCCTGGCCGCCGGCGTGCCGGCGGCGCGCGTCTACCCGCAGAGTGCCCACGCCTCGGCCGCCCACCCGGACGAGGTGCGCATCGCCTTCGACGGCGACGCCGTGCTGTTTTCCGACGAGGCCGAGCGCGTCTACCAGGCCCAGGGCCTGGACGCCTTCCAGAGCCACGAGCGCGAGCGCGCCGCCACGCCGCTGGCGCCAGGCCCCTTCAAGCCCCTGCTCGAGGCCCTGCACCGCCTGCAGCGCGAGCCCGGCGCGATGCGCCTGCGCACGGCCCTGGTGACGGCGCGCAGCGCGCCGGCCCACGAGCGCGCCATCCGCACGCTGATGGACTGGCAGATCGAGGTCGACGAGGCCATGTTCCTGGGCGGCCTGGCCAAGGGCCCCTTCCTGCGCGAGTTCGAGCCGGATTTCTTCTTCGACGACCAGACTGGCCACATCGAGAACGCGGCCCTGCATGTACCGGCCGGCCATGTGGCGGCCGGCGTCTCCAACGACGGCTAAGCCGCCTCAGCGGCGCAGCAGCAAGAAGGCGACGGCGGCCACGGCCAGCGCTGCTGCACCCAGAGCCGGCAGCAGCCAGGCCGGACGCGGCGCGGCCTGCGGCACGGGCGCGGCGGGCGCCGCGGACACCGCCGCTGGCGCCACCTTGGCGTCGAAAAGCCGCCGCAGCTCGGCCATGGATTGCGGCCTCGCCTCGGGGCGCACCGCGAGGCCGGCATCGATGGCGGCCAGGAAGGGCTCGCCATAGCGGCCTCGGGCGGCCTCGCGCGCCGGCACCTGCTCGTCCTTGACCGCACGCGCGATGGCGGCCTTGGGCATGCGCCCCACGGCCGCGGCATAAAGCACGGCGCAGAGGGCGTAGACATCGGTCCAAGGCCCCTGGCGCAGGCTTTCGTCGCTCTCGTACTGCTCCACCGGCGAATAGCCGCTCTTCAGGATGGAGGTGAGGTTTTGCGTGGCGTCGCCGATGACGCGCCGCGCGGCGCCGAAATCCAGCAGCACCGGGCGCGGCATCTGCTCGAGGTAGCTGCCGGCGTGGCGGTCGTACAGCATGAGGATGTTGTCGGGTGCCACGTCGCGGTGGTAGCAGCGCTCGCCGTGCATCACGGCCAGCGCCTCCATCATCGGATAGGCCAGCTCGCGCAGCCAGGCCTCGCTGGGCGGCGCGCCGAGGTCGGTGAGCCACTTCTTGAGCGTGATGCCCTCGTAGTAAGGCATCACCATGTAGGCGGTGCCGTTCTCGGCCCAGAAGCGGTAGACCTTGACCAGCGAGGGATGCTCGAAGGCGCCCAGCAGCCGCCCCTCGTTGATGAAGCTCTGCAGGCCCTTGGCGTAGAAGGCCTCGAAGCGCGGCAACCGCGGCACGACCTCGCCGTCGGGTGCGCGCATGGCCAGCGTGGCGGGCAGGTATTCCTTGAGCGCGACGCGGCGGTCGAGCCGGGTATCGCGCGCCAGGTAGACGATGCTGTAGCCGCCGACGCCGAGCACGCGCTCGATCACGAACTCCTGCAGCTTGTGGCCGGGGGCAAGTTCGCTGCCGCGATCACGCCGCGGCATCAGCACCGTGCGCTGCTCGGCCCGCTCGCGGGCGCCGTCGTCGTCGTCGGACATGGCAGGCAGGCCTTTGCTGATCAGGGTTGTGACGGGAAGTCGCCGCCCCAGGCCCAGACCAGGCGCTCGGGGGTGATGTATCGGCGCCAGGCGGCGTTGACCTGCTCGAGGCTGAGCGCGGCGATGGCGTCATCGACCTGCTGCGCCACCGCGAAGCGGCGCCCCAGGTAGAGATTGCCGGCCAGTTGCGACGCCACCGCGGCGTCCTGCGCCCGCCCCAGGCGGCGGTTGGCCAGCAGGCCGCGGCGGCCTTCTTCCAGTTCGGCCGCGGTGAAGCCGTCCTTCAGCGAGCGCGCGATCTCCTGCTGGAAGGCGGCCTCGACCTTGGCCTGGTTCTGGGGCGCGAAGATGGCGCTGAAGACCCAGCGGCTGTGGTCGTCGATGGAGGCCCACTCCAGGCCCGAGCGCACGTCGTAGCTCAGGCCTTCGGTCTCGCGGATGCGCTTCCACAGCCGTGAATTGCCGCCGCTGCCGAAGATGTGGTTGGCCAGCGTGAGCGCAGCGTAGTCGGGGTGGCGGTCGGACAGCGGCAGCGCGAGCGCGCCACGCAGGTTGGCATTGGCCTTGTCGGGCGTGCGCTCGAAGAAACGCGCAGGCGCAGCCGCCACCAGCGGCTGCGGCACGCGGCGGTAGGCCTGTGCACCGGCGGTCGGCGCGCGCCAGTCGCCCAGCGCGGCAGCGAGCGCCTTCTTGGCGGCGGCGGCGTCGAAATCGCCCACCGCCGCGAACTCGCCCTTGGCGGCGCTCACAAAGCGGCGGTGGAAGGTCTTGACCTGGTCCAGCGTGACGGCCTTGAGGTCGGCCTCGAGTTCGTCGAAGCTCTGGGCATGGCGCAGGTCGCCGCGCGGATAGGGGTTGCCGTGGCGGGCGATCAGCTTGGCGATCACCGCGTCGGGCTCCTTGCGCTGGCGCTCGATGCTGGTGAGCCACTGGCGGCGCGCCTCTTCCAGTGGCTCGGCCGGGAATGCCGGCTCGCGCAGCAGGCGCCCCACCAGGGCAATCACGGCGGGCAGGCGCTCGCGCCGGGTGGTGATGCTCACGCTCAGGGTCTGGTCGCTGGCGCCGAAGCCGACCTCGGCCTGCAGGCGGTCGAACTCGTCGGCGATCTGCTGGCGCGTGAGGCCGGCGCCGCCCTTGTCGAGCAGGCTGGCGGCCAGGGCAGCCACGATCTCCTGGCCCATCAGGCTTTTCTCGTCGCCGTAGTGCAGGCGCAGCCGCGCATTGACGACGCGGCCACGCGAGCCCTTGGGCAGCAACGCCAGTTCCAGCCCGCTGGCCAGCCGGCCGCGCTGGGTGCGTGCGTCCAGCGTGGCCGGCGTGGGGTCGAAGGCCTCGGCCTGGGCCGCGGTGGCATCGCCCTTGTAGTCCTTGACCTGGCTTGCGGCATCGACGCGCGTGGCCTGGGGTGCGCGCTCGGGCTTGGTCGTGGGCAGGTAGAGGCCGACGCTGCGGTTGTCGGGCCTGAGCCAGGTGGTGGCAACGCGGTTCACGTCGGCCAGCGTCGCGCGGCGCACGCGGTCGCGCTGCAGGAAATACAGGCGCCAGTCGCCCAGGGCCACGGCCTCGCTCAGCTCGATGCCAATGCGCTCGGGGTCGGTGAAGCCGTTGTCCCATTGATTCAGCCAGCTGGTGCGGGCGCGCTCCAGTTCCTCGGCCGTCACCGGCTCGCCGGCGAGGCCGTCAATGGCGGCGGCCATCTCGGTGCGGGCGCGCTCCACGTCCTGGTCGGGCGCAATGGCCGCACCCAGGATCAGCGGCCCGGGTTCGGTGAGCGCCCAGGCACCGGCAAAGGCCTGGGCTGCCAGGCGCTTTTCGACCAGGCGCTTGTGCAGCCGGCCTCCGGGGGTGTCACCCAGCACCGAGGACAGCAACTCGACGGCGGCGAAATCGGGGTCGCCGCCGGCCGGTACGTGGTAGGTCATGTAGATCAGCGGCGCGCCGCCGACGCGCTTCACTGTGACCAGGCGCTCGCCGTCCTGCGGCGGGTCCAGCGTGTAGGTGGGTGCCAGGGCGCGCTGCGGCCGTGGCAGCGCACCGAAAGACTGAGCCACCCAGGTCAGCACCTTGGCCTCGTCGAACTTGCCGCTGACGATGAGGGTGGCGTTGTCGGGCTGGTAATGGCTGCGGTAAAAGGCCTGCAGGCGGCCGATGTCGACGTTTTCGATGTCGCTGCGCGCGCCTATCGTGCTTTTGCCGTAGTTGTGCCACTGGTACATGGCGGCAAAGAGCTTTTGCAGCAGCACGCTGCCGGGACGGTTCTCGCTCGCCTCGAATTCGTTGCGCACCACCGTCATCTCGGTATCGAGATCGCTGCGCGCGATCAGGCAGTTGACCATGATGTCGGCCTGCCAGCCCAGGTACCACTGCAGGTTGTCGTCGTTGGCCGTAAAGCTGGCGAAATAGTTGGTGCGGTCGTAGGAGGTGGTGCCGTTGGGACGGAAACCGCGCTTGGAGAACTCGGCCAGCGCGTTGCGCGTGGTCGGCGTGCCCTTGAACACCAGGTGCTCAAGCAGGTGGGCCATGCCGGTTTCGCCGTAGTTCTCGTGGCGCGAGCCGACGCGGTAGGTGACGTTGACGGTGGTGGTGGGCTTGGCGTCGTCGGGCACCAGCAGCAGTTGCAGGCCATTGGCGAGCCGGTATTCGGTGATGCCCTCGACCGAGGTGA
The DNA here is from genome assembly GCF_904426505.1 of Rubrivivax sp. A210. GTDB lineage: Bacteria > Pseudomonadota > Gammaproteobacteria > Burkholderiales > Burkholderiaceae_C > Rubrivivax. The sequence goes on along the minus strand of NZ_CAJGBN010000045.1, from coordinate 275,384 downwards.
CGCGACTGAGGCCGGCCGGCAAGGACGCAGCTTGTGCGGCAGTCTGGGCGCTGGTGGTGCCGGCAAGGCCAGCCAGAGTGAAGCAAAAAGCAGCAAGAAACCAGGAACGGATCATGGGCAACCGGCCGGTGGATGGAACCCGGGCAGTGTAAGCAAAGGCCTGCTGGCCTGCGCCCGTCGTGCAGCTGACGTGTGGCGCGCGTCGGGCGCAGGACAGCCTCCAGGGACTGGCCTGCGGCCGGGCTCAGTCACTGCGGTAGCGGCGCAGCGCGTCGAGATCGGCCACGCGCACGCCGCCATATTCGACACGCACCACGCCCGCCGCCTGCAACGCGTCGAGCGCCTTGTTGACGCGCTGGCGCGAGAGGCCAACCAGGTAGCCCAGCTCCTGCTGCGTGATGCGCAGGATGTCTCCGACGCCGGGGTAGAGCAGCGGGTGGAACAGTGCCGCCAGGCTGCGCGCGACACGTTCGTCGGGGCGAGAGAGGCGGTCGATCTCGCGCGCCGCGATGAACTGGCCCAGGCGCTCGTTGAGCTGGTTCATCACGAAGCGGTTGAAGCCTATGCTGCGATCGAGCAGCCAGTGGAAGGTGACGGCCGACATGCCGGCCACGTTGCTGGTGCGCAGGGCCTGGATGTTGTAGCGGTAGATCTCGCGCTTGAGCACCGTGCCCTCGCCGAACCAGCCGCCCGGCCCGACGCCCGTGAACGTGATGGGCACGCCCAGGGCGGTGTCGTTGCTCATCTTGAGGAGGCCGTCGATGACGCCGAACCAGTAGGTCACCGGCCGCCCGACGCGGCAGACCAGCTCGCCCGGCGCCACCGTCACCACGCGCAGGTCGGCCACCACGCGCTGGCGCTCGGCGGCGTCCAGGCGGTCGAGCCAGGGAATCTGCGCCAGCTCGGCCGCGCCCAGCGAGCGCGAGCGCGACAGCGGCACGGCGGCGGCATGGGCGGCGGGGGGGAAGGTGGTGGTGGCCATCGTTGCAAGCGGCGGCAGACCCGGGAAAGGCCTGTCAGTGCGAACCCGTAAATTGTCGTCGTAACGACAACCTGGCGTCAAAGCCTTGGCCAGAATGCGACGCTCGCTCACCCCTCGGAGGTCTCGGTGGAGTCCACGTTTCCGCGACTGTTGCTAGCCCACGCCCAGCAGCGGCCCGATGCCCCGGCGCTGCGCGAGAAGGTCTACGGCATCTGGCAGACGACCACTTGGTCGCAGCTGGCGGTGATGGTGCGCCAGCTCGCCTGCGGCCTGGCCCGTGCCGGCCTGCAGCGCGGCCAGCACCTGGTGGTGGTGGGCGAGAACCGGCCGCGCCTGTATGCGGCGATGCTGGCGGCGCAGTCCATCGGCGCGGTACCGGTGCCGCTGTACCAGGACGCCGTATCGGCCGAGTACAAGTTCCCCATCAACAACGCCGAGGTCGCCTTCGCCGTGGTGGAAGACCAGGAGCAGGTCGACAAGCTGCTCGAGCTGCGCGATGACTGCCCCCAGCTCCAGCACATCTGGTACGACGACCCGCGCGGCCTGCGCAACTACGCCGAGCCCGGCCTCGAATCGCTGGACGCGCTGCTGGCCGCCGGCCAGGCCCATGACAAGGCCAACCCGGCCCTCTACGACGCCGAGCTGGCGCGCCTGCAGCCGCGCGACGTGGCGGCGATGTTCTTCACCAGCGGCACCACCGGCAACCCCAAGGGCGTGGTGCACACCCACTTCACGCTGCTCGACCGCGCCGAGGCCGGCAAGGACTTCGACCGCCTCACCGCGAGCGAGGAAGTGCTGGCCTACATGCCGCTGGCCTGGATCGGCCAGAACATCTTCAGCTTCGCGCAGTGGCTGGCCTGCGGCTACGTCGTCAATTGCCCCGAGAGCGCGGCCACGGTGACCATCGATCTGAAGGAGATTGGCCCGACCTATTACTTTGCGCCGCCGCGCATTTTTGAGGGCCTGCTCACCAGCGTGATGATCCGCATGGAAGACGCCAGCGCCCCCAAGCGCTGGCTGTTCGGCAAGGCGATGGACCTGGCGCGCCGCGTCGGCCCGGCGCTGATGGACGGCAGCCCGGTGGGCGCCCTCGACCGCCTGGCCTACAAGCTGGGCGAGCTGGGGGTCTACGGCCCGCTGCGCAATGCGCTGGGCCTGAACCGCGTGCGCGTGGCCTATACCGCCGGCGAGGCCATAGGGCCCGACCTCTTCACCTTCTACCGCTCCATCGGCATCAATCTCAAGCAGCTCTACGGCAGCACCGAGACCGCGGTCTTCGTGTGCCTGCAGCCCGACAACCAGGTCAAGGCCGACACCGTGGGCGTGCCCATCAAGGGCGTGGAGATCAAGGTCGCCGACAACGGCGAGATCATGGTCAAGAGCCCGGGCCTGCTCAAGGAGTACTACAAGAACCCGGCCGCCACGGCCGAGGTGCTGACGGCCGACGGCTGGTACCACACCGGCGACGCCGGCTTCCTGGACGCCGGCGGCCACCTCAAGATCATCGACCGCGCCAAGGATGTCGGCCGGCTTCTGGTGAAGGATGGCGGGGCCGGCGAGGGCGCCCTTTTCGCGCCCAAGTACGTCGAGAACAAGCTCAAGTTCTTCCCCTTCGTCAAGGAGGCGGTGGCCTTCGGCGACAAGCGCGAGAAGGTCTGCGCCTTCGTCAACATCGACTTCGAGGCCGTGGGCAACTGGGCCGAGCGGCGCAACCTGCCCTATGCCGGCTACACCGACCTGGCCAGCAAGAAGGAAGTGCTGGAACTCATCCGCGAATGCGTGGAGAAGGTCAATGCCGACCTCGCCGCCGATGCCATGCTGGCCGGCAGCCAGGTCAGCCGCTTCCTCGTGCTGCACAAGGAACTCGACGCCGACGACGGCGAATTGACACGCACGCGCAAGGTGCGGCGCGGCGCCATCGCCGAGAAGTACGCGGTGCTGCTCGATGCGCTCTACGGCGGCCGCAGCGAGCAGTTCATCGAGACCGCGGTCAAGTTCGAGGACGGCCGCAGCGGCAGCGTCAGCGCCACGCTGCCCATCGTCGACGCCAAGACCTATCCCGCCGTGAAGAAGGCAGCCTGACATGGCCGAAAGAACCATCGGCGAGGTCATCCTCGACGTCAAGAACATCAGCCTGCGCTTCGGCGGCGTGAAGGCGCTCACCGACATCAGCTTCAATGTGCGCGAGCACGAGGTGCGCTCCATCATCGGCCCCAACGGTGCCGGCAAGAGCAGCATGCTCAACTGCATCAACGGGGTCTACAGCCCGCAGGAAGGCAGCATCACCTTCCGCGGCAAGACATTCAGCCACATGAACAGCCGCCAGGTGGCCGAAATGGGCGTGGCACGCACCTTCCAGAACCTGGCCCTCTTCAAGGGCATGAACGTCATCGACAACCTGATGTCGGGGCGCAACCTGAAGATGAAGACCAACATCTTCCAGCAGGCCATCCACTTCGGCGCGGCGCGGCGCGAGGAGACGGCCCACCGCGAATTCGTCGAGCACATCATCGAGTTCCTCGAGATCCAGGCCTACCGCAAGACGCCGGTGGGCCGCCTGCCCTACGGCCTGCAAAAGCGCGTCGACCTCGGCCGCGCGCTGGCGATGGAGCCGCAGGTGCTGCTGCTGGACGAGCCGATGGCCGGCATGAACGTCGAGGAGAAGCAGGACATGTGCCGCTTCGTGCTCGACGTCAACGAGGAGTTCGGCACCACCATCGTGCTGATCGAGCACGACATGGGCGTGGTGATGGACATCAGCGACCGCGTGGTCGTGCTCGACTACGGCAAGAAGATCGGCGACGGGTCGCCGGAAGAGGTGCGTTCGAACCCGGACGTCATCAGTGCCTATCTGGGCAACAGCCACTAGGGCGGACGCGACATGGCCTTCTTCCTCGAAACCCTGATCGGCGGCCTCATGACGGGCATGCTGTATTCGCTGGTGGCCCTGGGCTTCGTGCTCATCTTCAAGGCCAGCGGCGTGTTCAACTTTGCGCAGGGCGCGATGGTGCTGTTCGCGGCGCTGGCGATGGCGCGGCTTTCCACCTGGCTGCCGGCGCTGCTGGGCTTCGACAGCCTGCTGCTGGCCAACCTGCTGGCCTTTGCCGGCGCCATGGTGGTGATGATCGTCGTGGCCTGGCTGATCGAGCGTCTGGTGCTGGGCAAGCTCGTCAACCAGGAGGGCGTGACCCTGCTGATGGCCACGCTGGGCATTGCCTACGTGCTCGACGGCGTCGGACAGACCCTGTTCGGCGCCGACATCTACAAGATCGATGTCGGCCTGCCCAAGGATCCGGTCTTCATGCTCGAATCCATGTTCCAGGGCGGCGTGCTGGTGAACAAGGAAGACCTCTACGCGGCGCTGATCGCCGCCACGCTGGTGGGCGCGCTCAGCGTCTTCTTCCAGAAGACTGCCACCGGCCGCGCACTGCGCGCCGTGGCCGACGACCACCAGGCGGCGCAAAGTATCGGCATCCCCCTGTCGCGCATCTGGGTCATTGTCTGGAGCGTGGCCGGCTTCGTCGCGCTGGTGGCCGGCGTCATCTGGGGCAGCAAGCTCGGCGTGCAGTTCTCGCTGTCGCTGGTGGCGCTGAAGGCGCTGCCGGTGGTCATCCTGGGCGGCCTCACCTCGGTGCCCGGCGCGGTGCTGGGCGGCTTGATCATCGGTGTGGGCGAAAAGCTCTCCGAGGTCTATGTCGGCCCCAGCCTTGGCGGCGGCATCGAGATCTGGTTCGCCTATGTTCTTGCACTCATCTTCCTGCTCGTGAGGCCGCAAGGCCTCTTCGGCGAGAAGATCATCGACCGGGTCTGAAGCCATGCTGTACAGAGAAAACGGTCAGTTCAAGACCAGCTACCAGGCCGACCAGCAGGTCTTCCCGATCCGGCAGGACCGCATCGCCATCGCGCTGCTGCTGGCCTTCGCCTTCCTGGTGGTGCCGATGGTGGCGCCGGAATACCTGTTCCGCGCCGTGCTCATCCCCTTCCTCATCCTGTCGCTGGCGGCGCTGGGCCTCAACATCCTGGTCGGCTATTGCGGCCAGATCTCGCTCGGTACCGGCGCCTTCATGGCGGTGGGCGCCTATGCCGCCTACAACGCCCAGGCGCGCATCGAGGGCCTGCCGCTGCTGGCGGCGCTGGCCCTGGGCGGCGGCGCCGCCACCCTGGTAGGCGTGGTCTTCGGCACGCCCAGCCTGCGCATCAAGGGCCTGTACCTGGCGGTGGCCACGCTGGCGGCGCAATTCTTCGTCGACTGGGCCTGCCTGCGCCTGAAGTGGGTGACCAACGATTCAAGCTCCGGCTCGGTCAGCGTGGCCGGGCTCAAGATGCTGGGCCTGCCCATCGAATCGCCGGTCAGCAAATACCTCTTCTGCCTGGCGCTGCTGGTGTTCTTCGCGGTCGTTGCAAAGAACCTGGTGCGCGGCCACATCGGGCGCGAGTGGATGGCCATCCGCGACATGGACGTGGCCGCCGCGGTGATCGGCATCCGCCCGGTCTATGCCAAGCTCAGCGCCTTCGCAGTCAGCAGCTTCATCGTCGGCGTGGCTGGCGCGCTGTGGGGCTTCGTGCACCTGGGCTCGTGGGAGCCGGCGGCCTTCAACATCAACCGCAGCTTCGACCTGCTGTTCATGGTCATCATCGGTGGCCTGGGCTCGATCATGGGCAGCTTCTTCGGCGCCGCCTTCATCGTCGTGCTGCCCATCCTGCTGGACAACGTGCCGCGCGCACTGGGCCTGCAGATCGACACCGCGCTGGCCGCCCACCTGACGACCACCATCTTCGGTGTGCTCATCGTCTTCTTCCTCATCAAGGAGCCGCACGGCATCGCGCGGCTCTGGTCCACGGCCAAGGAAAAGCTGCGGCTTTGGCCCTTCCCACACTAAGCAGTGACGATCAATTCCATCGGAGACCAGCCATGAAACTCGCATCGACCACCCTTGCCGCGGCGGCCTTTGTCGGCGCGGCCCTGTTCGCCGCCGACGCCGCCCAGGCCCAGGCCAAGGAACAGTTCTTCCCCCTGCTCGTCTACCGCACCGGGCCCTACGCGCCCAACGGCGTGCCCTGGGCCAATGGCAAGCAGGACTACATCAAGCTGGTCAATGCCCGTGACGGCGGCATCAACGGCGTCAAGATCACCTATGAGGAATGCGAGACCGGCTACGCCACCGACAAGGGCGTCGAGTGCTACGAGCGGCTCAAGGGCAAGGGCGCGACGCTGTTCGACCCCCAGTCCACCGGCATCACCTTCGCCCTCACCGAGAAGGCGCCCGGCGATAAGACCCCGCTCATCACCCTGGGCTATGGCCTTGCGGCCAGCCAGGATGGCGGCGTCTTCAAGTGGAACTTCCCGCTCATGGGCAGCTACTGGACCGGGGCCGACATCCTGATCCAGCACATTGGCAAGAAGGAAGGCGGCCTGGACAAGCTCAAGGGCAAGAAGATCGCCCTCGTCTACCACGACAGCCCCTTCGGCAAGGAGCCGATTCCACTCATCACCGAGCGCAGCAAGATGCACGGCTTCGAACTGCAGCTGATCCCGGTCACGGCGCCGGGCGTCGAGCAGAAGTCGGCCTGGCTGCAGGTGCGCCAAAGCCGCCCCGACTACGTGATGCTGTGGGGCTGGGGCGTGATGAACAGCACCGCGCTCAAGGAGGCCCAGGCCACCGGCTACCCGCGCGAGAAGATGTACGGCGTCTGGTGGGCCGGCGCCGAGCCTGACGTCAAGGACGTGGGCGAAGGCGCCAAGGGCTACAACGCCCTGGCCCTCAACCCGTCGGGCCAGACGCCCAAGGTGATCCAGGACATCCTCAAGCTCGTCCACGACAAGGGCCAGGGCACCGGCCCGAAGGACGAAGTGGGCTCGGTGCTCTACACCCGCGGCCTCATCATCCAGATGCTGGGCGTGGAGGCCGTGCGCCGCGCGCAGGAGCGCTTCGGCAAGGGCAAGGTCATGACCGGCGAGCAGGTGCGCTGGGGCCTGGAGAACCTGGCACTTGACCAGAAGAAGCTCGACGCGCTGGGCTTCGCCGGCGTGCTGCGTCCGGTCAGCACTTCGTGCAAGGACCACATGGGCAGCACCTGGGCCCGCGTCCACACCTGGGACGGCAAGAAGTGGAACTTCAGCTCCGACTGGCTGCAGGCCGACGAGCAGATCATCAACCCGATGGTCAAGGTGGCCGCCGACAAGTACGCCGGCGACAAGAAGCTGAGCCGCCGCGCGCCGGAAGACTGCCAGTCCTGACCCACCCCCGAAGGCGGCTGGCGCCGCCTTCCCCCTCAAGGGGGCGCCGCCAGCGGCCCGGCAGAGCCGGTTCCGCGGCGGCCGCTTGATCGGAGTTCCTGCACACCATGTCCAACGTCCTACTCAACGTCAACGGCATCGAGGTCATCTACAACCACGTCATCCTGGTGCTCAAGGGCGTGAGCCTGCAGGTGCCCGAGGGTGGCGTGGTGGCCTTGCTCGGCGGCAACGGCGCCGGCAAGACGACCACGCTGCGCGCCGTTTCCAACCTGCTGGCCGGCGAGCGCGGCGAGGTCACCAAGGGCAGCATCGAGCTGCGCGGCGAGCGCATCGAGAAGCTCAGCACCTCGGCCATGGTCGAGCGCGGCGTGGTGCAGGTGATGGAGGGACGGCACTGCTTCGCCCACCTGTCCATCGAGGACAACCTGATGACCGGCGCCTACACGCGCCGCGACGGCAAGGCCGCGGTGGCGGCCACGCTGGAGAAGGTCTACGCCTATTTCCCGCGCCTGAAGACGCGCCGCACCAGCCAGGCCGCCTACACCAGCGGCGGCGAGCAGCAGATGTGCGCCATCGGCCGCGCGCTGATGGCCAACCCCAAGATGGTGCTGCTCGACGAGCCGAGCATGGGCTTGGCGCCGCAGATCGTCGAAGAGGTGTTCGAGATCGTCAAGGATCTCAACAGCAAGGAAAAGACCACCTTCCTGCTGGCCGAGCAGAACACCAATATGGCGCTGCGCTATGCCGACTACGGCTACATCCTCGAGAACGGCCGCATCGTGATGGACGGTGCCGCCAAGGATCTGCGCGAGAACGAGGACGTGAAGGAGTTCTACCTCGGCATGGGCGGCGGCGACCGCAAGAGCTTCAAGGACGTGAAGAGCTACAAGCGGCGCAAGCGCTGGCTGTCTTGACCACCCCCAGCCCTTACCCAACCCCGGCTTCGCCGCTGCCCCTCAAGGGGCGAGGCCAGCGGCCCGGCGGAGCCGGTTCCGCGGCGTCAGCTCGATAAGAGGTTTTGCCATGGCTGACGATGAACTGGGTGGCTTCGCGCCGCCGCCTTTCAAGGCCGACGAGGCGCTGCAGCAGCTCAGGCGCAGCCTGCGCGACCTCAAGCTGGCCGAGCGCGGCAACGGCTTCGAGTTGCGCGGCAAGCGCGTGCTCGAGCTGGTGGCCGAGGACGGCGCCATCAACGCTCGCATCGCGCGCAAGCTGGCACTGACGCCCGAGTGGGACCGCCAGACGCTGCGCTCGGCCCCCGATCAACGCAAGCTCGTCGACGAGATCAAGAAGCGCCTGGCGCGCTGGGAACGCGAAGAATGAACACGCAAGCTCAAGCTCTGGATACCCTGGAAAAGCGCGACCCCGCGGCCCGCGAGGCCGCGCTCATGGCCGCCCTGCCGGCCCAGCTGCGCGCCGCGCTGGCGGTGCCGGCCATGGCCGAGCGCCTGGCCGGCACCGACCCCGCCACGGTGGACTCGCGCGCCGCACTGGCCCGCCTGCCGGTGACGCGCAAGCACGAGCTGCTCGAGCGCCAGCAGGCCCAGCGCGCCACCAGTTCCTTTGGCGGGTATTCGGCCCTGGGCTGGAACGCCCAGCGCGCGCAGCGTCCGGCGCGCCGCGTCTTCCAGTCGCCCGGCCCCATCTACGAGCCCGAGGGCTTTGCCGATGACTATTGGCGCACCGCCCGCGCCATGCGCGCTGCCGGCTTTGCGGCCGGTGACCTGGTCCACAACAGCTTCAGCTACCACCTGACCCCCGGCGCCTGGATCATGGAAAGCGGCGCGCTGGCGCTGGGTTGCACAGTCTTCCCGGGCGGCGTCGGCAACACCGAGTTGCAGCTTCAGGCGATGTCCGACCTGCGGCCCGATGCCTACGCCGGCACGCCCAGCTTTCTGCGCATCCTGCTCGAGAAGGCGGCCGAGACCGGTGTGGCGCTGCCCAGCCTGAAAAAGGCCCTGGTGAGCGGCGAGGCCTTCCCGCCGTCGCTGCGCGACTGGCTGGCTGCGCGCGGCGTGCAGGGCTTCCAGGCCTATGCCACGGCCGAAGCCGGCGTCATCGCCTACGAGACCGCGGCCCGCGAGGGCCTGGTGCTCGACGAAGGCGTGATCCTGGAAATCGTGCGCCCCGGCACCGGCGACCCCGTGCCCGATGGCGAGGTCGGCGAGGTCGTCGTCACCGTGCTCAACCCCGATTACCCGCTGGTGCGCCTGGGCACGGGCGACCTGAGCGCCGTGCTGGCCGGCGCCTGCCCCACTGGCCGCAGCAACACCCGCATCAAGGGCTGGATGGGCCGTGCCGACCAGACCACCAAGGTGCGCGGCATGTTCGTCCATCCCGGCCAGGTGGCCGACATCGCGCGCCGCCACCCCGAAGTGCTGAAGGCCCGCCTGGTGGTGGCCGGCGAGATGGCCGATGACCACATGATGCTGAAGGTAGAGGTGACCGGCGCCCCCGAAGGCCTGGCCGCGGCCGTGGCCGCCAGCGTGCGCGAGGTGACCAAGCTGCGCGCCGAGGTGGTATTGGCCGAACCGGGCAGCCTGCCCAACGACGGCAAGGTGATCGAGGACGCGCGCAGCTACGCCTGAAAGCGGCGGCGCACCGCCAGCCCCAGCAGCCCGGCACCCAGCAGCGCCCACGAGCCGGGCTCAGGCACCGGCGCCGTGGGCGTGGCGATGCCGAAAAGCCCGCCCTGCAGACGCAGCGCCGACGCGGTGATGTCGTTGCCGCCGGCATCGAAGGCCGCCAGGCCGGTCCAGTGCAGGGTGCTGGCGAAATCCGCGTCGGCGAAGGGACCGTTGGAGAAGGGCGCCGGCTGGTTCAGCGGGCCGGCCGCGGTGCCGCCGTCGGCCACCACCAGCGCCGTCTGCGCCAGTTGCACCAGCAGCGGCGCGCCGTTCCAGGCGCTGGCGTCCCAGGTGTAGGTGATGTCCAGACCGCCAGCCACCTCGGCAAAGCTGGCCAGCAGGCCGCCCCCCACCAGGGTGTCGGCAAAGGTGGCGCGCTGGGTGGATTGAACCACGCGGGCCAGCTCGCTGACGACGCCGCTGACGGCATCGCTGAAGGTCAGCTGGGCCGTGGCACGCGCAAAGAAGCGTTCATTGTTGCCAGCCACATCACCCAGTGCCGCCAGACTGCCTTCCATGCGCGTCTGAAAGCGCAGCGTGGCGACGGCCGGGGCACCCGGCACCGCCGACAGCAGATCGCCGTAGGCTGCACCGCTGTTGACGGCCAGCCCGTACTGGTTGCCGCGGGCGTCAATGGCGAAGTAGCCGTAGCCCAGCGTGGCGCGGGCACCCAGGTCAGGCCCGAGCACGCCGGCCTGGCCCTGGGCCATGCCGGTGGTGCGCACATCCGGCGTGGCCACGGTGCAGCCGATGCCCGGCAGGTCCAGCCGCGCCAGCGTGGCATCTGCTGCCTGCTCCAGGCAGGTGTCGCCCCAGCTGCCACCCAGGCGCTCGCGCACCGAGATGCCGGCGGCATAGCCGGTCTGGGCCACGGCCGGCAGGGCCGGCAGCAGCACCGCGGCCAGAACCGCCACCGCGACGGCCCGGCGGGCCGGCACCTTGTCGAGAACGCCTGTTGTCATTGCCATCCTCCCGTTAGAGTGCCGATGTTAATTGCGGGAAGCCGGTCGATGAGAAGACCTCGCGGCGGATCTGCGCGCTAAGTAGTTCCCACGCCTCGGCCAAGGTCTGACAGAGCTAGGATGTCGCCAAGACTTGTCCAAGCACCCGGAGACTAGACATGCACAAGACCTTGCTGGCCCTCGCGGCCATGGCCGTGACCGGCGCCGCCCTGGCCGCCTATCCGGAAAAGCCCGTCACCATCGTCGTGCCCTTCTCGGCCGGCGGCCCCACCGACAAGGTTGCACGCGACCTGGCCGAGGTGATGCGCAAGAACCTCGGCAACCAGACGGTGCTGATCGAGAACGTCGGCGGCGCCGGCGGCACGCTGGGCTCGGCCAAGGTGGCCAAGGCCACGAACGATGGCTACACCCTGCTGTTGCACCACATCGGCATGGCCACCGCGCCGGCGCTGTACCGCACCCTGCCCTACAAGGTGCTCGACGACTTCGAGTACGTCGGCATGATCAACGAAGTGCCGATGACGCTGATCGGCCGCCCCAACCTGCCGGCCGGCAACTATGCCGAACTGGTCAAGTGGCTCGAGGCCAACAAGGGCAAGATCAACCTCGCCAACGCCGGCCTGGGCGCCGCCTCCCACCTCTGCGGCCTGCTGTTCCAGCAAAGCCTCAAGATCGACATGACGACCGTGCCCTACAAGGGCACGGCACCGGCCATGTCCGACCTGCTCGGCGGCCAGGTCGACATCATGTGCGACCAGACCACCAACACCAGCAGCCAGATCGAGGGCGGCAAGGTCAAGGCCTTTGCGGTAACGACGCTCAAGCCGCTCACCACCCCCGCGCTGGCCAAGCTGCCCACCCTCGATTCGCAAGGTCTCAAGGGCTTCAATGTCGCCATCTGGCACGGCCTTTACGCACCCAAGGGCACGCCCAAGCCCGTGCTCGACCAGCTCAACGCGGCGCTGCGCAACGCACTCAAGGATCCGGAATTCATCAAGCGCCAGGAGGCGCTGGGCGCGGTCGTCGTCACCGACAACCGCGTGAGCCCGGCCGAGCACAAGAAGTTCGTCGAGGCCGAGATCAGCAAGTGGGGCCCGGCAATCAAGGCCGCGGGGCAATACGCCGACTGAGGCGCGAAGGCGGCTTGCAGGGCCGGCTGAGCCCGGCTCCGGTCAACGCATGGTGATCGGTATCGTCACTGGGCCGTCGTTGACCAGGTGTACCTGCATGTCGGCGCCGAAGACCCCGGCCGCCACCGGCGCGTGGCGCTCGCGCGCCAGGCGCAGAACCTCGTCGTAAAGCGCGCGGCCCAGGGCCGGCGGCGCAGCGGCCGTGAAACTGGGGCGATTGCCGCCCGAGCAGTCGGCGGCCAGCGTGAACTGCGAGACCACGAGCAAGCCGCCGCCCACATCCTGCACGCTGAGGTTCATCTTGCCGGCGGCGTCAGCAAAGACGCGCAGCTTCAGCATCTTGTCGACGAGCTTGGCGGCCAGCGCCGGCGTGTCGGCCGGCTCGGCGCACACCAGGGCCAGCAGCCCCGGGCCGATGGCCCCGACCTCGGCGCCGCCGACCACCACCCGCGCCTCGCGCACGCGCTGCAAAAGGGCCAACATCAGATCGGGTCTTCAACGTCGTTGAAGTGCGCCTCCACGTCCAGCGGCAGCAGCTGGATGGTGGCGCGCAGCCCCGGCACCGCGCTCATCAGCGCCTGTTCGACCGATCCGCGCACGGCGGCGGCGCGGCCCAAGGTCCAGGACGAGGGCATGTGCATGTGCAGGTCGACGAAGCGGCGCTGGCCGGCGCGGCGCGTGACCACATGGTCGAAACGAATGGTCTGGTGGCCGAAGCCCGCGAGCACCTTGTCGATCTCGGCACGCGCGTCGGGCTCGATGGCGCGGTCCATCAGCGCGTCGGCCGAGCCGCTGACCAGCGAACCGCCCTCGCGCATGATGTTCAGCGCCACGCCTATGGCCACCACCGGGTCCAGCCAGAGCCAGCCGGTGAGGTGAACCGCGCCCAGGCCCACCAGCACGCCGGCCGAGGTCCAGACATCGGTGAAGAGATGGCGCGCATCGGCCTGCAGGGCCATGGAGCGCGCGGCGCGCCCCTTGCGCAGCATCGACCAGGCCAGCGCCCCGTTGAGCGTGGAGCTGAGCACCGACAGCAGCAGGCCCAGGCCCAGCGCCTCGAGTGGCTGCGGATGCAGCAGCCGAGACACCGCGGCCCAGATGATGCCCACCGCGGCGGCGAAGATCAGCACGCCTTCGAAGCCGCTGGAGAAGTACTCGGCCTTGTGGTGGCCGTAGGGATGGTCTTCGTCGGGCGGACGCGCGGCGATGGTCACCATCACCAGCGCGAACATGGCACCGGCGAGGTTGACCAGCGACTCCATTGCGTCCGACAGCAGGCTGACGCTCGCCGTCACCCACCAGGCGCCTGTCTTGAGCGCGATGGTGGCGAGCGCGACCCCGACCGAGATCTTGAGATAGGTGCGGACTTCCAAGGACGGCCCGGTGCGGATCAGGCGCTCAGCGTGACGCGTGCAAACTTGCGCTTGCCCACCTGCACAACCACCGTGCCGGCATCCACCTTGAGCGCCTTGTCGGACACCACGGCGCCGTCGATGCGCACGCCGCCCTGCTCGATCATGCGCATGGCCTCGCTGGTGGACGGCACGAGGCCGGCCTGCTTGAGCAGGTTGGCTATGGCCAGCGGCGCGCCGGCCAGCACCACTTCGGCCACGTCGTCAGGCACGCCGCCGGCGGCGCGACGCTGGAAATCCTGCTCGGCCGCATCGGCTGCGGCGGCACCGTGGAAGCGCGACGTCACCTCCTTGGCCAGCATCACCTTGGCGTCCTTGGGGTTGCGGCCACCCTCGACCGCGGCCTTGAGGCTGGCGATGTCGGCCTCGCTGCGGAACGACAGCAGCGTGTAGTAGCGCCACATCAGCGTGTCGCTGATCGACAGCAGCTTGGCAAACATGGTGTTGGCCGGCTCGGTGATGCCGATGTAGTTGCCCTTGCTCTTGGACATCTTCTCGACGCCGTCCAGGCCCTCGAGCAGCGGCATGGTCAGGATGCACTGCGGCTCCTGGCCGTACTCGCTCTGCAGCGAGCGGCCCACCAGCAGGTTGAACTTCTGGTCGGTGCCGCCGAGTTCGAGATCGCTCTTCAGCGCCACCGAGTCATAGCCCTGCATCAGCGGGTACAGCAACTCGTGTACCGAGATCGGGTTGCCGGCCTTGAAGCGCTTGGTGAAGTCGTCGCGTTCCAGCATGCGCGCCAGCGTGTATCTGGCGGCCAGTTCGATCATGCCGCGTGCGCCCAGCGGGTCGCTCCATTCGCTGTTGTAGCGAATCTCGGTGCGCGCCGGGTCCAGCACCAGGCTGGCCTGCCGATAGTAGGTCTGGGCGTTGGCCTCGATCTGCTCGCGCGTCAGTGGCGGCCGCGTCGCGTTCCGCCCTGAGGGGTCGCCGATCATCGAGGTGAAATCGCCGATGAGGAAGATCACCTGATGCCCCAGATCCTGCAACTGGCGCATCTTGTTGAGCACCACCGTGTGGCCGATGTGGATGTCGGGCGCGGTGGGGTCGAGGCCGAGCTTGATGCGCAGCGGCACCCCGGTGGCCTGCGAGCGCGCCAGCTTCTTGAGCCAATCGGCCTCGGGCAGGAGTTCTTCGCAGCCACGCAGCGACACCGCCAGGGCCTCGCGGACACGGTCGGTGACGGGCCAGTCTGCGGCCGCCGGCACGGTTTGAGGCTCGGTCATTGCTTGTTACATCACGGGGTTTTTCGGGGCAATTGCACGAACCGCACCCGGTATACTCGGCATTCCCATTGCATTGTCATGGGCAATGAGCTTGGCTGCCGCGCTGCGGCGGACTGGCAAACGGATTCTAGGGGACGGCCGCCATCCGTCCCGGCGCTCCCGCCCCGCGGGCCGGCGCCGACAAGGCGGCCTTCCAGAGCAACAACGGCGACGCGTGCCCACACCGGCATGACGGCCCCTGAGACGTCGATTCGGGCTTGAATTCCTCCACCGACCGCGCCCTGCAAGGGCTTATGAGCCAGGCCAGGCAGCACCGCCGCGGCATCGTCGTGTCGGCGGTGGTGGCGATGGCCGGCTTCGCCGTCACTGCCGTGGCCGTGGCGCCGCTGGTGCCCGACGCCGGCACGCTGCCGCAGACCATCGTCACCGAGCCGGTGCAGCCGGCCGGCCTCGATGCCCAGCTTGACGCGTTAGCCGCCCATGACCTGCAGCTCACGCGCAGCGACATCACGCGCGCCACCGACAGCGCCGAGACCCTGCTCGCCCGCCTGGGCGTGCGCGACGCAGCCGCGGCCACCTTCCTGCGCCACAACGCCAGCGCCCGCGCCCTCCTTGGCGGCCGCGGTGGCAAGATGGTGCAGGCTCGCACGGCCGCCGATGGCAGCCTGGTTGAACTGATCGCGCGCTACCCGACCGAGCGCTCCGAACTCGCCCGCAGCCACTTCACGCGCCTGACGGTGGCACTGAGCGGCGGCCAGTGGAGCGCGCAGACGCAGAGCGTGGCCTTCGAATCACGCAAGCGCCTGGCCAGCGGAAGCATCCGCCAGTCGCTGTTCGCCGCTACTGACGAGGCCGGCCTGCCCGACGCGGTAGCCGTGCAACTGGCCGACATCTTCTCGGGCGACATCGATTTCCACCGCGAACTCAAGCGCGGAGACACCTTCAGCGTCGTCTACGAGGCGCTCACCGCCGACGGCGAGCCGGTGACCTGGAACGAAGGCGCCGGCCGCGTGCTGGCAGCGGAGTTCGTCAACCGCAACAAGACCTACCAGGCCGTGTGGTTCAACGGCCCTGACGGCCGCGGCGCCTATTACAGCCCCGATGGCAGCAGCCGCCGCCGCGCCTTCCTGGCCAGCCCGATGGAGTTCTCGCGCGTCACCAGCGGCTTCGCGATGCGCCTGCACCCGCTGGCACGGCAATGGCGCCAGCACCTGGGCGTGGACTACGGCGCACCCATAGGCACGCCGGTGCGTGCGGTCGGCGACGGCGTGGTCGATTTCGCCGGGCGCCAGAACGGCTACGGCAATGTCGTGCAGGTGCGCCACGGGGGCGAGCGCAGCACGCTCTACGCTCACCTGAGCCGCATCGACGTGCGCCAGGGCCAGCACATCGAGCAGGGCCAGCGTCTGGGCGCGGTGGGCATGACCGGCTGGAGCACGGGTCCGCATCTGCACTTCGAATTCCGCGTCGGCGGACAGCATCTCGATCCGCTGGTGGCCGCCAAGGCCGCCGAGACGGTGCCTCTGGACGCCGGCTCCAGGCCGCGCTTCGCGGCGCTGGCACGCACGGTGCGCTCCGAGCTGGATGTCGCCCAGACCCTGAGCAGCCAGCGCGCCACTTTCGAATAGGCGCTGCCGCCCCATGGCCTGGACCATCGGGCTGATGTCGGGCACCTCCCTCGACGGCGTCGATGCGGTGCTGGCCGAAGACGGGCCGGACGGCGAGTTCCGTTCCCGCGGCCATGTCCATCTGCCCATGCCGGCTCCGCTGCGCGCCGCGCTGCTGGCCCTCAACCGCCCGGCCGCCGACGAGTTGCACGCCGCGGCGCTGGCGGCCAATGCGCTGAGCCGGCTCTATGCCGAGACGGTGACGGCACTGCTGGCGGCCAGCGGGCTGGCGGCCGACGCGATCAGCGCCATCGGCGCCCACGGCCAGACGGTGCGCCACCGGCCGCGCGAGTTCGACGGCAACGGCTACACCCTGCAATTGCTCAACGGCGCCCTGCTGGCCGAACTGTGCGGCATAGCCGTCGTCTGCGATTTCCGCAGCCGCGACCTCGCCGCCGGCGGCGAGGGGGCGCCGCTGGTGCCGGCCTTCCACGCCGCGGTCTTCGGGTGGCCCGGACACGACATCGCGGTGCTCAACCTGGGCGGCATCGCCAACCTCACGCTGCTGCCCGCTGCGGGCGCGGTCAGCGGCTTCGATTGCGGCCCGGGCAACATGCTGATGGACGGCTGGTGCCAACGCCATCTGAACCTCGCCTATGACGCCGATGGCGCCTGGGCGGCCGGTGGCCGGGTCGACGCAGCCCTGCTGCAGCGCCTGCTCGCCGAGCCGTACTTCGCACGCCTGCCGCCCAAGAGCACGGGCCGCGAGCTCTTCGATGCCGCCTGGCTGGACGCCCGACTCGCCGGCATCTCGCTGGCCGCGGTGGACGTGATGGCGACACTGGGCGAACTCACGGCCTGCAGCGCTGCCGAGGCGCTGTTGGGCTATGCACCTGCAACGCGGCAGTTGCTGGTCTGCGGCGGCGGCGCTTACAACAGCCTGTTGATGGCGCGGATCAAGTCCCGCCTGGGCGCCGGGGTGGCGGTCGCATCAACAGCAAATGCCGGCGTGCCGCCTGACCAGGTCGAGGCACTGGCCTTCGCCTGGCTGGCACGCGCACACCTGCGCCGCGAGCCGGGCAACCTGCCGGATGTGACTGGGGCGCGCGCAGCAAGAGTGCTGGGCGCTCTCTATCCGGCCGCCTGAGCGGCGGCCGGCGTGTACATCAGACCGAGAAGGACGAGCCGCAACCGCAGGTGGTGGTGGCGTTCGGGTTCTTGATCACGAACTGCGCGCCCTGCAGATCTTCCTTGTAGTCGATCTCGGCGCCGGCCAGGTATTGCAGGCTCATGGCGTCGATGAGCAGCGTGACGCCGTTCTTGGCCATCTGCGTGTCGTCCTCGTTGACGACCTCGTCGAAGGTGAACCCGTACTGGAAACCCGAGCAACCGCCGCCCTGCACAAAGACGCGCAGCTTGAGGTCGGGATTGCCTTCCTCGTCGACGAGTTCCTTGACCTTGTCGGCGGCGCTGTCGGTGAAGATCAGCGGCAGCGGCGGCAGGTCTTCGGCCGCGGTGGGAAGGACTTCTGCGATGGCGTTCATATCGGGCTCCGGTACTGATTCTGTCCAGTTGTGGGCGGCGGCGGATTCAAGCCAGGGATTCTCGCCGCACTTCCAGGGCCGGCAGACCTGCGGCCGGCCGCGGCGCAAGAGGGCAATGATCCCACGCCGGGCCAACACCTTGCCCAGGCGCGGGCATTGCCGCCACGACAATGAAAAAGCCGCCGCCCGTGCAAGACGGGCCAGGCGGCTTTGCGGCTCTCGTTCCGGCGCGCGGGCCGCCTCCAAGGCAGCCCGACCCAGGGATCAGCGCTTGCTGAACTGCTTCCGACGGCGGGCGCCGTGCAGACCGACCTTCTTGCGCTCGACTTCGCGTGCGTCGCGCGTCACGAAGCCGGCACGGCTGAGGTCGGGCTTGAGGGCCACGTCGTAGTCGATCAGCGCACGGGTGATGCCGTGGCGCACGGCCCCGGCCTGGCCGGATTCACCGCCGCCGTGTACGTTGATCTTGATGTCGAAGGCCTCGTTGTTGCCCGTGAGCAGCAGCGGCTGACGCACGATCATGATCGAGGTCTGGCGACCGAAGTAATCATCGATGGTCTTGCCATTGATGACGATCTGCCCGCTGCCCTTCTTGATGAAGACGCGAGCCACGCTCGATTTGCGGCGGCCGGTGCCGTAGTTCCAAAGTCCGATCATCGCTGCGTCCTCAAATCTCGAGCGGCTTGGGCTGCTGCGCGGTATGCGGGTGGGTGTCACCGGCATAGACCTTCAGCTTCTTGACCATCGCGTAACCGAGCGGGCCCTTGGGCAGCATGCCCTTGACCGCCTTCTCGAGGGCGCGACCCGGGTGGCGGGCCTGCATGTCCTTGAACGCGGTGGCATAGATGCCGCCCGGGTAGCCGGAATGCCGGTAGTACATCTTGTCGGTGGCCTTGGCCCCGGTGACGCGGAGCTTGTCGGCGTTGACGACGATGATGAAATCACCGGTATCGACGTGAGGCGTGTAAATGGCCTTGTGCTTGCCGCGCAAACGGCGTGCTGCTTCGCTGGCAACACGTCCGAGCACCTTGTCGGTGGCGTCAATCACAAACCACTCGTGCGTCACCTCGGCCGGCTTGGCGCTGAAGGTCTTCATGAGGGTCTTTCGGATTTGCACGAGCCGCCCAGTGGCGAATCGCGCAGGTCTGTCGGCTGAACGCTCGGCGGATGCCGATCCGGCCCGCTCCTCGGCGCCGCTTGTGCAGGCGGCCTCTCGGACCCTTTCGGGCGTGCGGTGAGCGTTCCTGCAAAAGGACTGCCACACCGCCAGGCTGGCTCTCCCCCAGCCGAACCACGGGGGAAAGCCGATCAGTATACGACGCCGGCGTTGATTGCCGCAAGGGTGTCAACGGCCGAGCCCAAGGCCTTGTTGAGGGTTAACCCTAAATCATTCGACTACCATGTCGATGAACACCTGGGAGTCGCCATGAAACTGCAGCAAACATCGCAAGCCCCCGCCGGCGTGCGCACTGCGCCCAGGGGAAACTGGATCCCGATCCGCATGCTGGCGCCACGCCACCGAGAACGCGTGCTGGCCCATCTGCTGGCCCTTGCCGACGACGCCCGTCTGTTGCGTTTCGGCCACGTTGCCAGCGACGAACAGATCGGCCAATACGTCGAGCAGATGGACTTCGGCCGCGACGAGCTTTACGGCGTCTTTGACCGCCGCCTGCGCCTCGTCGGGATGGCTCACCTGGCCTTCGACAACGACGGTCTCGAGGTCGAATTCGGCGTTTCGGTGCTGCCCAAGGCGCGCGGCAAGGGGCTTGGGACGCGACTTTTCGAGCACGCGGTGATGCACGCCCGCAACCGCGGCGTGGGCCTGATGGTTATCTATGTCGCCCGCGAAAACGTGCCCATGCTCAACATCGTGCGCAATGCCGGCGCCGAGATCAGCTTTGACGGCCCGCAGGTGGTGGCAAGGCTCGCGCTGCCCGAAGACACGCTGGGCTCGCAGATCGGCGCCCTGCTCGACCACAGGGCCGCCGAATTCGACTACCAGGTCAAGCTGCAAGTCAGGCGCCTGGACGGCCTGTGGCCGGCCTGGACCTGGGGCTCGGGCGCCCACGGAGCCTCATAGTCGGCGAATTCGTGATGTCCGAGGCGCAGGTGGGGCGTAGCATCCACACTGGCGTCGAGACGTGAGTTGTTGCACGGTTCGGCAGCGACAAGCAGCGCCAGCCGACCATGCAAACCGTTCTGCCCTGGGCCATCGCCACCGTGTCCGTCGTGCTGCTGCTCGGCGGCGGCCTCTTTTTGTTGCGCCAGCGCTCGCGCCGCACCCCGACCCTGCCCACGGAATGGCCGCTGTCGGCCCGGCCCATCTTTGGCACCGATGAGCGCCGCGTCTACCGCCATCTGCACGAAGCCCTGCCCCAGCAGCTGGTGCTGTCGCGGCTGCCGCTGGTGCGCCTGTGCCAGCCCACCGACCCGCGCCAGCTGCGCTATTGGTACCGCCTGCTCGGCGCCCTCCACGTCGATTTCGCGGTCTGCAGTGCCAATGGGCGCGTGCTGCTTGTGATCGACATCGAGGGCACCCGCCCCATGCCGGGGCGTGCGCTCCAGATCAAGGAATCGGTGCTGGCCGCCTGCCGCGTGCGCTACCTGCGCTGCCCGGCTGATCGCCTGCCCTTGCCGGCCGAGTTGCAGGCGCTTGTGCCCCAGACTGGCAGCGCCGCCGCCGGCACGCAGCCAGCCTCGGCACCGATGCCGCTGGAAGGCGTTGCTCCGGCGCGACGCCACGAGCAATTGACGCATTGGCGCGAATCGATGCCTGCCTACGACTCCTTCTTCTTCACCGACAGCGGCCCTGCCGCTCTCGGCACGACCGGCGGCGAAGGTGCTGAGCAGGGGCGGATGAA
Organism: Rubrivivax sp. A210; assembly: GCF_904426505.1. Classification (GTDB taxonomy): domain Bacteria; phylum Pseudomonadota; class Gammaproteobacteria; order Burkholderiales; family Burkholderiaceae_C; genus Rubrivivax. The sequence goes on along the minus strand of NZ_CAJGBN010000045.1, from coordinate 254,795 downwards.
GGTTGACGAGGGCGGCGCCGCGGTCGACACCCGGCGCTCTTCGACCCGTTCCTGAGTGAACTTCTCCGGCCTCGATCCCCAGCAGGTGCTCGACGCGCTCGACGCCGTCGGGCTGCGCGGCGACGGTCGCGTGCTGCAGCTCAACTCCTATGAGAACCGGGTTTTCCAGGTTTTTCTGGAAGATGGCGGCGCGGTGGTGGCCAAGTTCTACCGGCCGGGGCGTTGGAGCGAGGCGCAAATCGTCGAGGAACACGGCTTCGCGCTCGAACTCGCCGCCGCCGAGGTGCCGGTGGTGCCGCCGCTGGCACTGGTCGACGCCGTGACGGGCGTCTCAGGCCTGCGCCTGTGTGGCGAGCCGCCCACGCTGGCCTGCCTGAGCCTCCAGGGCCACGCCCACCGCTACACCGCGGCGTTGCGCTGCGCCGGCCGCGAGCCGGAGCTTGACGACCCGGCGACGCTGCGCCAGATCGGCCGCTTCATCGGGCGGCTGCACGCCGTGGGGCGGCAGCGGCCCTTCGAGCACCGCCACCGGCTCGACCCGCACGTCGACGGCCCGCGCGCACAGGCCTTGCTGCTGGACGGCGGCTACGTCTCCGACGCCGAACGCCCGGCCTGGCAGCAGGCCTGCGAACGCGCGCTGGCCGCCGTGATCGCCGCCTTCGACGCCGTGCGCGGCCTCGCCACGCTGCGTCTGCACGGCGACTGCCACATCGGCAACGTGCTGTGGCGCGACAGCGGGCCGCACATCGTCGACCTCGACGACGCGATGCAAGGCCCGGCGGTGCAGGATTTGTGGATGCTGGTCTCGGGCGACCCGTCGACCATGGCACAGCAGCTGAACACCCTGCTCGAAGGCTACGAGCAGTTCTGCGATTTCGACGACCGCGAGCGCGCCCTCATCGAGCCGCTGCGCACCCTGCGCATGCTGCGCCACAGCGCCTGGCTGGCCGCGCGCTGGGGCGACCCCAGCTTCCCGATCAACTTTCCCTTCTTCGGCAGCGCCGCCTACTGGAGCCAGCAGACGACGCAGCTGCGCGAGCAGATCGAGCTGATGGGTGGCGCCTAGCCGCCGACGACGCGGTAGCTCGGCGCGCCGCCGCCGGCCGGGTAGGTGGCAATGACGCTGAAGTTCAGCGTCGCGGCAGCCGAAGTCAGTGTCACGGCGTACACGACCGTGTCGGCCGTCGTGCCGCTGACGCGGATGGAAGCGCTGTTGCCGGCGGCGCCGTTCACCGTCAGCGCCGAACCGGGTGCGGGACGGCCGTTCACCACGCGCCAGTTCTCGAAGGCCAGGTCGACATAGGTGTTGGCGGCGGTCCAGTGGGCGGCACGAACGGAGCCGCTGCCGAGGGTGTAGTTGTTGGCGTCGGTCACCGACACCGTGCCCAGGCCGGTGTACTGGCGACCGGCGGCGACCACTGACGCCACGCCCTGGGCACTGATGCGCAGCTCGGCGATATCGCTGACCGGGCCGAAAGCACGTCCACCCAGCGAGCCGCCGAACTGCTCGGTGGTCAGGATGACGTGCAGGCCGGCCGGGGTCTGCGCATCGGCGTCGATGGCGCTCAGGAAATCCATGCGCAGCCGGCCGGCGAGCGTGGCGCTGCGGCCGAAGATGAAGCCGCTGACGGCGTTGAAGCGGACGTCGAAGAAGGCGCCGGCCGGGATGGCGGTGGCGTTGTCGGCCAGATTGGTGTCGACGGTGGCGCTGCCGTTGCAGGGCGCGTCGATGAGGTCGCCGCAGGGCAGGTTGCGCACCACCAGCGGCTGCGCCCGCGTGGCCTGGGGCTCGGGCGCCATGCCGATGGGCGTGCCAAGCAGGGCGCCCAGGCCGCTGAGCGCGCTGGAACGGTTGACCGCGGCATCGGCACTGGCCACCGCCGCCTGCACCGCGGCGCTGGCCTCGGCCTCCGTCGTGCCCAGCGTGGCCGGTGTCGTGGGCGGCGCCACCACCTGCGCCGGCTGGGAGCTGGTGGCGTCGCCGCCGCCGCCACAGGCGACGAGCAGGGCAGCCAGCGCGACCAGCGCGGCGCGGCCGGCCTGGCGGACGGTGATGAAGTTGCGGGACGGGGTGAAGGTGTTCATGCGTACTCCTGGCTGCCGGACCCGGTCGTTGAAGAGGAAGTGGGGCCGGCCGCCAGACTAGGCCCGGCGGGCCGGCCGTCAAGCCCCCAAAGGGCTGATGCGCCGGGCGCTCAGCCCGTGGTCAGCAGGCGGTTGACGCGCTGCACATAGGCGGCCGGGTCTTCCAACTGGCCGCCTTCGGCCAGCAATGCCTGGTCAAAGAGGATCTGGGCCAGGTCGTCGAAGCGCGCGTCGCCGTCCAGGCGCTTGACCAGGGCATGCTCGGCATTGACCTCCAGGATGGGCAGGCTCTTGGGCGCGGTCTGGCCGGCCTGCTTGAGCATGCGCGCCAGATGGGCGCTCATGTCGCCCTCGTCGACGACGACGCAGGCCGGCGAATCGACCAGGCGCGCGGTCGTGCGCACGTCCTTGGCGCGGTCTTTCAGCGCCGTCTTCAGGCGTTCCAGCACCGGCTTGAAGGCCTCGGCGGCGGCCTCGGCGGCCTTCTTCTCTTCCTCGTCCTGCAGCGAGCCGAGGTCGACCCCACCCTTGGCGACGCTGGTCAGCGGCTTGCCGTCGAATTCGTACAGGTGGGACAGCATCCACTCGTCGACGCGGTCCACCAGCAGCAGCACCTCAATGCCCTTCTTGCGGAAGATCTCCAGCTGCGGGCTGTTGCGCGCCGTGGCCAGGGTGTCGGCGGTGACGTAGTAGATGGCCTCCTGGCCTTCCTTCATGCGCTTGACATAGTCCTCGAAGGAGACACCCTCGTCGGCCTGCGTGCTGGCGAAGCGGTAGAGCTTGGCCAGGCGCTCGCGGTTGGCGTGGTCTTCGCCTATGCCCTCTTTCAGCACGCTGCCGAATTGCTTCCAGAATTCGGCGTACTTGTCCTTCTGGTTCTCCGCCACGTCTTCCAGCATGGCCAGCACGCGCTTGGTGCAGCCCTCGCGGATGGCCTTGACGTCGCGGCTTTCCTGCAGCAGCTCGCGGCTGACGTTGAGCGGCAGGTCGGCGCTGTCGATCACGCCCTTGACGAAGCGGAGGTAGACCGGCATCAGCGCCTCGGCGTCGTCCATGATGAAGACGCGCTTTACATAGAGCTTGACGCCACCGCGCTTGTCGCGGTTCCACAGGTCGAACGGCGCCTTGGCCGGCACGTAGAGCAGCTGGGTGTATTCGGTGCGGCCCTCGACGCGGTTGTGCGTGTAGGCCAGCGGCGCCTCCTGGTCGTAGCTGATCTGCTTGTAGAACTCCTGGTACTGGGCGTCGGTGATGTCGCTCTTGGCGCGCGTCCACAGCGCTGCGGCCTTGTTGACGGCTTCCCACTCGTCGGTGGTGACCTGGGCCGACTTTTCCTCGTCCCAGCTCTGCTTTTGCATCAGCACCGGCAGGCTGATGTGGTCGCTGTACTTGCCGATGATGGATTTCAGCTTCCAGGCCGAGAGGAACTCCTCCTCGCCCTCGCGCAGGTGCAGGATGACGTCGGTGCCGCGCCGGGCGCGCTCGATCGTCTCGACCTCGAAGTCGCCCGTGCCTCCGCTGCTCCAGCGCACACCCTCGGCGGCGGCGGCGCCGGCGCGGCGCGTTTCCACCGTGATGCGGTCGGCGACGATGAAGCCGCTGTAGAAGCCGACGCCGAACTGCCCGATGAGGTTGGCATCCTTCTTCTGCTCGCCCTCGAGCCGGGCCATGAATTCGCGCGTGCCGCTCTTGGCGATGGTGCCCAGGTGGGCCACGGCCTCCTCGGCGCTCATGCCGATGCCGTTGTCGCTGATGGTGATGGTCTTGGCCTGCTCGTCGTAGCCGACGCGGATCTCGAGATTCGGCGCGTCTTCGTAGAGCTCAGCCTTGTCCAGAGCCTCGAAGCGCAGCTTGTCGCAGGCGTCGGAGGCATTGGAGACCAGCTCGCGCAGGAAGATCTCCTTGTTCGAGTACAGCGAGTGGGTGACGAGGTGCAGGATCTGCTTGACCTCGGCCTGGAACGACAGGGTTTGCTTTTCCATGGATCTTCTGGGCTGTTCGGGGGAAGGGGGACCGGCAGCCGGCGGCTGCCAGAAGGGGCGGATTTTGGGGCCGCGCGCAGGAATTCAAGCCCGGCCCGGGCCGTTGACCGTCATCAAGGCGTGGCGGCGGCGGCCTGCGCAAGATGCCGCACCCCAACGCCAGAGCACCGCCATGAGCCTGACCACCCCGCTGCGCGAGCACCACCGGCACTGCGACGACATCTTCGCGCGGGCCGAGGAAGACGCGACCGAGGGCCGCTGGGACCAGGGCGCGGCCTCGCTGGCACTGCTGCAGGGCCAGCTCGAGGCCCACTTCGCGAGCGAGGAGGAACTGCTGTTCCCGGCCTTCGAGGCCGCCACCGGCATGTGCTCGGGCCCGACCGCGATCATGCGCGGCGAACACGCCCAGATGCGCGATCTGCTGGCCCAGCTCGGCCGCGATCTGGCGGCGCGCGACGCCGAGGGCTATGGCGGCACGGCAGAGACCCTGCTCATCCTGATGCAGCAGCACAACCTGAAGGAAGAGAACATCCTCTATCCGATGTGCGACCGCGCCGTGGCGGGCGCAGCGCTCGCCGCGGGGCTGGCGGGCCGGCTGGCGCAGGCATGACGAGGGTCATCGACGGCCGCGGCATGGAGCCGCCCGAGCCGCTGCAGCTCTGCCTCCAGGCCCTGGAAGGCCTGGCCGAGGGCGAGGAGTTGGTGCTGCTGCTGTTCTGCCGGCCGCAGCCGCTGTTCGACATCCTGGGCCCGCGCGGTTACGGCTGGAGCGAGCGGCAACTGCCCGACGGCACGAACGAGGTCCGCATCCGCGATTCGCGCGGACCGCACGGCTGAGGCTGGGCGGTGGCCGGGGCCTTTGGCCTGTCCTTCGAGCAGGCACCACCGGTTTCGGTGCCCTACCGCTTCTTCCTGGCCGCGCCGGTCTTCGGCGTGCTTGCCGGCCTGTTGCTGGTGGTGGAGGGCGGCGATGCCCTGGCCTCGCGCTGGACTCCGCAGGCGTTGGCCCTGACCCATCTGCTGGCGCTGGGCTTCATGCTGCAGGCCATGTGCGGCGCCCTGCTGCAGTTCATGCCGGTGGCGGTGGGCGCCAATGTCTGGCGACCGGCCTGGGTGGCGGCGGCCGTGCAAGCGCTGCTGTTGGCCGGCACCCTGATGCTCACCGGCGGCTGGCTGTTCGCGTGGCCGGCGCTATGGCAGGCCGCCGCACCGCTGTTGCTGCTGGCCGGGCTGGGATTTGCCGCTGTCGTGTCCTGGGGCCTGTGGCGCACGCCGGCCACCGGGATGACGCTGTGGACGCTGCGCGCGGCCGTCGGCGGACTGGCGGTGACCGTGGCGCTGGGTGCGGCTCTGGTGGCCACCGTCGCGCTGGGCCTGCCGCTGCCGCTGCTGAGGCTGACCGATGTCCACCTGGCTTGGGGTCTCGGGGGCTGGTCGCTGATGCTGCTGGCCGGCGTGTCTTACCACGTCGTACCGATGTTCCAGCTCACCCAGGCCTACCCGCCACGCTACACGCGCGCCTTCGCGCCGCTGCTGCTGGCCTTGCTGCTGGGCTGGAGCGCGCAGCTGTGGTTCAACCTGGGGCCGGTGGCCACGGCACTGGCCCTGCTGCTGCTGGCCCTGGCCGCCGGCCACGGCGCCATCACGCTGTGGCTGCAGCACACGCGCAAGCGCAAGATCCATGACGCTACCTCGCGGCACTTTCGCCTCGCCATGCTGTCGCTGCTGGCCTTCTGCACGCTGGGCGCCGCCTGTGCGGTGTGGCCACCCCTGGGCACCGATCCGCGTACCGCGGTGGCCCAGGGCGTGCTGGCCCTGGTCGGCGTGTTCACGCCGGCGATCAGCGGCATGATGGTCAAGATCCTGCCCTTCCTGAACTGGCTGCATTTGCAGCGCCTGGGCGTGCCGACCGCGGGGGTGCCGAACATGAAGCAGATGATCCCTGCCGCAGGCCTGGCGGGCCAGGGAAGGCTGCAGGGCTGGGCGCTGGCCTTGCTGCTCGCCGCAGTGGCTGGCCACCGCTGGCGCGGCCGGCTGGCGCCGCCTTGGCGGCCTCTTACGCGTGGCTGGGTTGGAACCTGCTCAGCGCGGCACGCGGCTATGTCGGTCAGCGCAAGCGGCTGCTGGAGGTGAAGCCGCTCGTCTGAGTCAAGGAACAGTTCAGCGGCGCCGGCAGCCTGTCGGTCAGAGCCGCCATGGCATTGACCTGGACCTGGGAAACCCTGCCGCAAACCGTGGCACCCGACTTGCGGATGCGCTCGGCCACGGCGCGAGGCGTCAGGCCGGGCTCGCGAGCGCGCAACAGGGCCACGGTGCCGGCCACCAGAGGTGCGGCCATCGAGGTGCCGCTCCAGGTGGCATAGCCGCCCCCTGCCGCCAGGCTGGTGATGCCACCACCGGGAGCCGCGACATCGATCCAGCTGCCGTAGTTGCTGAAGCCCGCCATGAAACCGTTGCTGCCGGTGGCGCCCACCGGAATCACGCCATAGACGCTCTCGGCCGCCGGGTATTGCTTGATGCTCCTGCTGCCGTCGTTGCCGGCAGCGACCACCACGACCGTGCCGGTGCTGGCGGCGGCGCAACGCGCCCGGTCGTCGGCGTAGCCCGGATCGCTGAGGTCTGCCACCGGATCCCCGAGCACGGGATCGCCGCAGGTCGCGATCAGCTGGATGGTGCCGAGCAGCTTGGTGCGATTCAGGCTGCCCAGGCTCAGGTTGATCACCTGGGCACCGTCGTCGGTGGCCGGATTGCCGTCCGGATCGACGGCGCGGAGCAAGGCTTCGGCCAGCACCCAGGCATTGCCGACGCCATCGGCATCGAGCACGCGCATCGGCACGATCGAGGCGCCTGGGGCAGCCATGGCGATGAGGCCAGCGACATGGGTGCCGTGGCCATAGGAAGCGCCACCCGGAACCTCGGCAGGATCGGTGTCGAAATCGACGAAATCGAAGCCCGGCAGCAGGCGGCCGGCCAGCATGGGGTGGCTGGCGTCGATGCCGGTATCGAGTACCGCCACCCGGATGCCGGCGCCATTGCTCAGGGTCTGGGCCTGGGCCAGGCGCATGGACTGCGGCGCCCATTGCTCCACGTAGTCGGTGGCCGTCCCGATGGCCCAGGGCACGTTGCGGCGCGCCTCGGGGCTGGCATGGCTGGCATTGGCCTCGGCGAGCATCACGCCCGGCTCCAGCGCGAGGCCGGCCAGCACATCATTGACCGCGGCGGCGCCTATCACCTTGAGCCGGTAGATGGGGCGGGCACCGAACTGGCTGGCCAGCGTCAGCGGAAACCGGGCCAGCAAAGGCTGGAGATCGGCGGTGCTGCGCAGCTTGACCAGCACCTCGCTCGCCACGGCCTGGTCGAACTTGCTCGCGACCTGAGCATGGGCCGACACGCTGCCCGCACCCAGGAGAGCAACCAGAGACACGAGCGCGGCTCCGGAGCAGCGGCGCAGGAATTGGGGCATCTGGTTCATGGGCGGGCTCACTGGAAATCGGACGAATCCGTCGGACAGAGTGTGAAGTACTGCACGAAATACATCCCGGTTCGATTTGGCCTGCGGCCAAGGGCTGGGACAAAAGCGTGCGGCAAAAGTGCATTGAGCACATTTCACGGCTTCGCCGACGGCAGTGCAAGAGAGTGAACTGATTATTACAGTCGCTTGCAGGCTGCGCCCCCCCGATCCGGGAGGGTTCAAGGTGACCAGCAGTGACCAATTCCCGCAGGAATCACCAGCCGCCGTAAAGCACGAAGGCTGACCACATGTAAGGATGCGGATGCTCGGCCCGGGTCGCCAGCTGCGCGCTGCGCAGGGCCTGTGCCGGGCACTGGCCCTGGCGCAGGGCGCCATAGAAGCGGGCCATGAAGGCGGCGGTGAGCTGGTCGTCGACCGGCCACAAGCTGGCCAGCACGCGCGAGGCCCCCGCCACCAGAAAGGCCCGCACCAGACCCACCATCTCGTCGCCGGTGTCCTGCTCGGCGAGACCGGTTTCGCAGGCGCTCAGCACTACGGTGCAGGGCTTGAGCCCCAGCGCCTCGGCCTGGTCGACGGTGAGCGCGCCATCGTGCAGATGCAGCGCCGAGAAGCGCGGGTTGTCGCTGCGGAACTGTGCATGGCAGGCCAGGTGCAGCACATCGGCCTGGCCGGCGTGGGCCTGCAGCTGCTGCAGCGTGGCCTGCTCGCCCACCAGGCTGAGCCCGAGGTCGAAATGCGCGGCCACGCCGCGTGCCTCGCCGGCGGCATGGGGCAGGCGACTCGATTCGCCCAGCGCCAGCGCCCGGTGCGGCGTCACCGGCGGGCGCTGCAGGCCGCGCAGCGCCGCACGCGCGCTGGGCACGAGGGCAATCTCATGCCGCTCCACCAGGGTTGTCACGCCATCGCCCAGCGCCGCGAATGGCAGGGCGCCCAGCTGGCCATGAGGCACGATGAGCACGCGATTGGCATTCGCCAGCGCCGGCAGCAAGGGCGACCAGATCAGCGCGTGCAACTGCACCAGGCGCAACTGCAGGCGCTGCATCAGCCTGTCCATGTGCTGCAGGATGGGTGCGACCCCGTGCCGAAGGGTCTCGAGCTGGAAGCGCACGCCGCGCACTGCCTCGGCCACCTCGACCCAGGGCGCCAGCCCGCGCACCAGCACCACGGCGTGTTGCGTCGCCACACAGGCGAAGAGTTCACCGTCGAGTACCCCGTATTCGACCAGCGCATCGCCCTCTTGCAGCGCAGCCTGCAGCGCGGCCACGCCAAAGCCCTGCTGCGCGCCTCCGGCAAGGGCAGGCGCTGCCAGGCGGTGGCGGCGTGCGCGCTCGAGCAGGTCCTGTTCGGTGCGCAGCAGTTCCTGGTTGAGGGTGACCGAGACCAGGGCCTCGTCCTGCTGCTGCTGGACGCGGCGGTAAAGCCAGTTCAGGCGGTCGCGCAGCGGTTGCACCTCGGCCTGCAGGGTGGGTTCGACCCCTTCGGCAAGCCGCTCGTCGAGGGCACGGGCGCGGAAGCGGTCGAGCTGGGCCAGGGCCTCGCCACCCTCGCCCGCCGCCACGGCCATGCGCAGGCGCTCCTGGTACGGCCGCAGATGGTCGGCGAGGAAGGCCGAACGCAGGTCGTCGCCGGGCAGGGTGCGGCGCTGGTCCTCGAACAGCTCGATGGCGGCTTCGAAGGCGGCGCGCGCCTCGTCGGCCTGGCCGGCTGCCTGCGCCGACAGGCCCAGGCCGGTGAGGCAGCGCACCTGCACCTGCACCTGCTGATTGGCGCGTGCGGTGGCCAACGTGGCCTCGAACAGTGACTGAGCCGCGATCACCTGGCCCATCTGGAGCAGCGCCTGCGCATGCGCAACCGCGGCGCGGGCGCGGCCGTCGGCCTGCTCGGCCTGCGCATAGCCGTGCTCGGCCTGGGACGCCCATTCCAGCGCCGCCGGAGCATCGCCACGGGCGAGCGCGAGTTCGGCCCGCGCCAGCGTCACCGCACTGCGGCCGACGGCATTGCGCTGGGCCTCGAAAAGGGTCGCGGCCGACGCGAACGAGGCGGCTGCCGGTGCCGGCTGGCCCAGCAGCGCCTGGGTGCGCCCGCGCTGCACCAGGGCCCAGGCCTGCTCATCGGGCAGGTCGAGGCCCGCAAAGCGCTCGACTGCGGTGTCGAAGTGAGCGAGCGCCTCCGGCAAAAGCCTCAATTCCAGGTAGGCATCGGCGAGTTGCTTTTCGGCGATGGCCAGGTACTGGGGCACGGCCAGCGCCTCGTAGCGGCGCCGCGCCGATTCGAAGGCGGCCAGCGCCGGCCGGTAGCGGCCCCGTGCCAGTTCGACCAGGGCCACCGACTCGTCGACCAGCGCCAACTGCAGTGAGAGGCCGCGGTTCTCGGAGCGCATGCGGGCGCGGGCGTAGATGCGCATCGCCTCGTCGAAATCGCCCATCGAGGCGAGCTGGCCCGCCAGGCCGATATCGGCCAGCACCGAATGCTCGTGGTCGCCCAGGCGCGCGAACAACACCGCCGCCTCGCGAAAGATGTCGGCCGCGTCTGCGTACTCGTCCTGACGCTCGAGCAGTCCGCCCAGGTTCAGGCTGACGCGGCTGGCGGCGCGCAGATTGCCCAGCGCCAGCAGTTCGCGCTGGGCCACCCGCGCGCAGGCGGCTGCCGCCTTGTGATGCCCCAGCATCGACAAGGCCATGATCTTGGGTATCTGGGTCTGGGCCGCCGGGTCGGGCTTGCCGGCCTGGCGCAGCGCGGCGGCGGCATCGTCGAGCGCCTGCACGCCGGCAATCATCTGGCCACGGGTGAGACAGGCGATCCCTTCGGTCCAGCGCGCCAAGCCTTCGATTTCCAGGGCGTCGGCCTCAGGGACACCGCTGGAAGCCAAGCCGCGCAAGGCCTCGGCGGCGCGCGCTGCGCGCGGGGGCTCGCTGCTCCAGGCCTCGTAGCAGAGATCCTTGAGCGCCCAGGCCACCGCCAGGCAATCTTGGGCAGCCACAGCGGCAGTGGCCATACCCGGCTCCAACAGGCGTCTTGCCTGTGTCAGCGCTTCTTCAGCGCCGAGGCTCAATTGGGCCGCTCACCCACCTCGACTGCCGGCAGAACGATCTCGTCGCCACCCATGCGCAGCGTCAGCACATAAGTACCACCGCGCACGCCGTCGATGCGGAACTCGCCCAACGCGTCGAGGTGGGTGACATGGGCGGCCCGGTCTTCACCGCGCTGCACCGCGAGTTCGATGCTGCCTGCATCGTCGGGGCCCAGGATCTGGCCGGCCACCGAGAAGGTCTCGGCCACGGTGGCGATGCGCAGGTCGATGTCGCGGCCCTGGGCGCTGAAGAGCAGGTGCCGCGTCGGCGAGCGCAGCGAGCGCATGCCATGGGCCAGGGCCGGCGTCGCCCAGCTGTCGAAGGTGAGCACGGCCGCAACGCGGCGGACGACGGACTGCACCGCGCTCTTGAACGCGGCCACCGTCCACAGGTTCACGGCGGCGCGCTGCCAGGACGCCGGGGCGTCGGGCAAGGCACGCACAGCCTTCTGGACCTGCTGGGCGAACTCTTCGTCTGAGAGGAAATCAAGGGATTTCATGGCTGGGCACTCGTCGGGATGCCACACAGAGCGGCGGCACACCGCACAAATACATTGTCTTACGGACTTTCAATCATTCCGAGCCGACCAGTTTGCGGAGTTTGTCCAGGCAGCGTCCGCGGGTCGGCCCGATGCTGCCCTGGGGTATACCCAATATCTTCGCCACTTCATCGTAAGGAAGCCGCTCGTCCTCATCACGGAAGACGAGCATCAGCAGTTCACGGCAGCGCTCGTCCAGGAGGTCGAGCCCGTTGCGCAGGCGGTCAAGTTGCTGCAGGTCGGACAGCATCTGCTCGGCCAGCGGGGTTTCGTCGGCCAGGGTGTCCTCGATGGCGTCGCCGTCGGTGCCGCCGTCGTCATCGTGGCGCGTCATGGACACCGTGCGCCGGGCCAGTTCGCGCGCACGCAAGGCCTCGCGCTTGGCGGTGGTGACGATCCAGGCCTGCAGCCGCTCGGGCTGGGACAGGCGCGGCATGTGCTCGATGAGGCGCGAGAACACGGTCTGGAAGACATCGGCCGCCATGTGCTCGTCGAGCCCGACGCGCGACACGATGGCGTAGACCAGGCGCTGGTAGCGCTTCACCAGGGTCTGCCATGCGGCGGCGTCACCCTGGCGGCAGCGGGCCACCAGGCTGGCGTCGTCGGAAGGAGCGGAGGCGGTCATGAAGAGCCGGGCATGGTAGTCGCAGCCCGTGAACGGTTATTGGTCAAACTGCTCGGTATCGACTTCGGCCAGCGTGGCCGGGTTGTAACGCTCGCCGCTCACCGTGCCTTTGTTGATCAGCACATCGATGCGCGTCAGCAGGGCCCCGGGTAACCGCACACGCTCGGCATCAAGGTTCTCGCGCAGATGCGCCGCGCTGGTCGTACCGGGGATGGGCAGCACATGCTCACCGCGCGACAGCACCCAGGCCAGGGCCAACTGCGCCGGCGTGCAGCCGGCCTCGGCGGCCAGCGCCGCCCAACCGGACAGCAGGCCGCGGTTGACGGCATGGTGGACCGGCTCGAAGCGCGGCACGTTGAGGCGGATGTCACCCGCCACCAGCGCCGCCGGGTCGGGCGGCGCACTGGTCAGGAAGCCGCGCGCCAGCGGGCAGAAGGCAACCAGCGCGGCGCCGATCTCGGCGCAGGCGGCCCGCACGCCGATCTCGACATTGCGCGACCAGGGCGAGTACTCGCTCTGCACGGCGGCGATGGGGCAAACCGCGTGCGCTTTCTTCAGCGTGGCGGCCGAAACCTCGCTCAAGCCGATGGCGCGCACGAGGCCGCGCTCGACCAGGCGCGACATCTCGCCCACGCTGTCCTCGATGGGCACGCGCTTGCACCAGCGGTGCAGGTAGTAGACGTCGAGCGTCTCGGTCTGCAGCCGCCTCAGGCTTTCCTCGCAATGCCGGCGCAGGGTCTCGGGGCGGCCGTCGATGACGCGCCGGATGCTGCCGTCGGGAAAGGTCTCGCCGGCGAGGCCGCCTTTGCTGCACAGCACGATGCGCTGGCGGTGGGGCTTGAGCACGCGACCCAGCAGCGTTTCATTGGCACCAAAGCCGTAGAGCGCGGCGGTGTCGAAAAGCCGCACACCCTCGTCCACCGCCTGCAGCAGCAGGCGCTCGGCCTGGGCGGCCGACGGCGGGTGGCCGTAGGCGTGACTGAGGTTCATGCAGCCCAGGCCTATGGCCGGCAGGTCAAAGGGGCCGATGCGACGAGAATGGCTGCCAAACTGGGATGTCGTGTTCATGCCGGGATGGTCTCGGTGGTCTGCACTCCCGTGGATGATCCCACGCCGCCCTCCCGCCTGTGTCCCGCCCGGGCCCCCCGCCCCCCGCCATGCACAAGAGACAAAGCCTAGAGATCGCCGTCGCCACGTCGCGCCAGCCCACGCCCGAGCAGAAGCGCTTCACCACGCTGCTGGCCAAGATGGACAAGGCGCGCGCTCGCTTGCAGGCCTGGCAGGCGCAGGCGCCCGTGTACGCGCAAATGCACGCCCAGCGCGTGCAGCCGGAACTTGCGCGCCTGGGCGCTGCGCGGCGCGCCTGGGCGCTGGAGCTGGAGCAGTTGCTGCTGCAGCGGCGCTGGTCCAGGACCGAACGGCAGACGCTGACGGCGATGATTTGCGATCTCTGCGGCGCGCTGCTCGATGCCGCCGAAGCGCCCGATGAGGAGATCAAGGCGCTCTACAACCGCTGCGCCGAGGTCGATTTCGACACCGAGGGTCAGCAGCAGTTGGAAGCGATGAAGCAGGCGCTCGAGGAGATGGGCGGCTTCGACCTCGGCGACGAGGCGCCGGCCTCGGTGGACGAATTGATGGAGCGCGCCCGGGCCCAGATGGCCGAACGCCAGCAAGACGAGCAGGCAGCGGCCCAGGCGGCACGGCCTCGCAAGGGCAGCAGGACGGCGGCCAAGTCAGCCGCCTCCCGACGCGCCGAGGAGGACGCGGCGCGCATTTCCCAGACCGTGCGCGAGGTCTACCGCAAGCTCGCCGCGGCCCTCCACCCCGACCGTGCCGCCGTCGACGCCACCGAGGCGCAGCGGGGCGAGCGCCACGACCTGATGGCGCGCGCCAATGCCGCCTATGCCGCCGGCGACCTGCTGTCACTGCTGTCACTGCAATTGCAGATCGAGCAGGTCGACATGGCCCATGCCGCCGGCGTCGCGGCCGAGCAGTTGCGCCACTTCAACAAGGTGCTGGCCGAGCAGCTGCGCGAGCTGGAAGCCGAGATCGAGGGGCGCGAGCACGCCTTCTGCGCCGCCTACGGCCTGATGCCGGACCGGCGGCTCGACCCCGAGCGCCTGCGCCCGCTGCTGCAGGACGAACTGCGCATGCTGGCGCTGGCCGAACTTCAGCTCGAGCATGAACGCCGCTGCCTGCGTGGCGAGCCCCCCAATGCGCGGCGCTACCTCAAGCAGGTGCGCGCCGAACAGCGCGCCGACGAACTGGATTTCCCCTTCTTCTAGGGCCGGCTGCCGTTCAGACCTTGACCAGGGCCGAGACCACGGCGCCAGTGGCTTCCTTGAGCTTGTCGCGCGCAAGCGCCTTGCAGGCCTCCATCGTGGCGCCGGGCTGGGCATCGAAGGCGGTGGCGGTCTTGGCCGGCCGCAGCGTCACCACCTTGAGCGTGGGCGTCAGCGGCAGCAGCATCACGCGCGCCGTGACGGCACAGATGCCGGCGGCGGTGAGGCCGCCCTCGACCTGGCTCACGAAGGCCCATTTGCTGGCCGGATAGAGCTTCCAGACCTTGGCCGGGATCTGCTCGGCCATCAGCGCCGTCGCGGCCTCGTGGCCGATGAGGGCCTGTTGGGAAAAATCCAGCAAGCGGGTCTTGGGATCGGCGGCGGAAGCCGACGTGGCGAGCACCAGGGCGCAGAGCGCGATCAGGGATTTCATACGGCACCTGTATTGAGTGGGGCGCAGTGTAATCACCAAGGCACCGGCAGGCCGCCACCTACCAGCGCGGCGGCAGCGCACGCAGCAACGCGATGCGGCCGCCACGCTGCTCGATGTAGCCGCCCTCGGCCAGCGTCTTGAAGACGCGGCTGACCATCTCGCGCGACGATCCCACGCGCTCGGCGATGTCCTGCTGCGTCAGGCGGTCGGGCAGCACGGCCACGCCGTCTTCGCCCGGCCGCGCCAGCGTGCGCAGCAACCGCGCGATGCGGCCATAGACGTCTTCGAGCGCCAGGCTCTTGACGTGCTCGGTGCTGGCGCGCGCCAGGCGGATCAGCTTTTGGATCAGGTGCAGCGCGAAATCGGGGTGGCGGGCCAGGAATTCGCGTACCTCGGCGCCCGGCACCACGGCGCAGGTGGTGGCTTCGAGCGTCATCACCGAGGCCGAGCGCGGGCCACCGTCCAGCGTCATCTCGCCGAAGTACTCGCCCGCGCCCATGGTGCCGTAGACGACCTCGCGGCCATCGTCCCCCGAACCATAGGCCTTGACGCGCCCGCTCAGCACGATGAACAGTGCGTCGGAGCGGTCTTCCTCGGTCACCAGCACCGCCTGGGCCGGGTAGGAGCGCACGCCACCGCGCTGGGCAATGGCCCGCAGCAGCTGGTCGCTCAGGATGTCGGGGGTGGGGCGCGGCGGCGGCATGGGGGTGGATGCTGCCACGGCCCGCGCCCGCGCGGATTTATCCGGGATTTCCCTAGGCATGCTTGTTGCACGTCATGCCCAGGTCACTTGGAAGCCCCTATGCTCGCCCCAGGCTATCCCGCCCGCCCTCTTCTGCCCTCCGCCGTGGACCGCCACTACCTGCACCCGCTGTTCAATCCGCGCTCGCTCGTCGTCTTTGCCGGCGACCCCGAGGCCGAGGCCCCCACCCGCGAGGCGCGCACGCTGCGCCAGGCCCTGGCCGCGAGCGGCTTCGCCGGCAGCGTGACCTGGCTCGACATCGCGATGACCGGCACGCTGTCGGATCTGGCGAATTCGCGCGCCGACCTGGCGCTGATCGCGCTCTCGCCCGACGACAGCGCCGCGGCGCTGGAGATCGTCGGCCGCATCCGCTGCCGCGCCGCCCTGGTGCTGACCACCGGCATGCCGGCGGCACGCTGCCAGGAACTGCACGAGACGGCGCGCCGCCACGGCGTCAACCTGCTGGGGCCCAACAGCCTGGGCCTGCAGCGCCCGGCGTTCAAGCTCAATGCCAGCGCCCTGGGCCCGCTGGCCGCGCCGGGGCCGCTGGCCCTGGTGTCGCAGTCGGGCGCGCTCACAGCGGCCATGCTGGACTGGGCGCGCCAGCACGGCGTGGGCTTTTCCACCGTGGTCTCGCTGGGCCCCAACACCGCCGTCGAACTGCCCCAGGTGCTGGACTACCTGGCCGCCGACGCCTCCACCCAGAGCATCCTGGTCTACATGGAGGGCATACGCCACGCGCGCCGCTTCATGAGCACGCTGCGCGCCGCCGCCCACGCCAAGCCGGTGGTGGTGATGAAGTCGGGCCGCCAGGCCACCGGCTCCAAGGTGGCGCTCACGCACTCGGCCTCCATCGTCGGCGCCGACGACGTCTTCGACGCCGCGCTGCGCCGCGCCGGTGTGGTGCGGGTGCGCCAGTTCACCCAGCTCTTCTCGGCCGCGCAATGCCTGGCCTCGCGCTTTCGCCCGGTGGGCGACCGGCTGGCCATCGTCACCAATGGCGGCGGGCCGGCGGTGCTGGCGGCCGACTGGGCCGACACGCTGGCGATCAAGGTTGCCGGCGTCACCGACCTGGGCGAGGACGCCGACGGCCCCGCCTATGTGCAGGCGATGCAGGCGGCCGTGGCCGACCGCGCCACCGACGGCGTGCTGCTGATCCACGCCCCCAAGGCCGGCGGCGACGCCGAGGCGGTGGCGCGCGCCGCCGCCGAGGCCTTCGTGCCCAATGCCAAGCCTGTGATCGGCTGCTGGATGGGCGAGGCCACCGTGCGCAGTGCCCGCGAGGTGCTGGTGGGGCGGCAGATGCCGGTCTTCCGTACCCCCGAGGCGGCGGTCGATGCCTTCCACAACATCGCCAGCTTCTACCGCAACCAACGCCTGCTGCAACAGACGCCGCCGCCGCTGACCGGCCTGGCCGAGCCCGACACCGAGGGCGCCCGCCTGCTCATCGAGAGCGTGCTGGCCGAGCGCCGGCGCGTGCTCACCGAGATGGAGAGCAAGGCGCTGCTGGCGGCCTTCCATATCCCGGTCACGCGCACCATGCTGGCGCGCAGCGCCAACGAGGCGATGCTGATCGCCAGCCAGCTGGGCTATCCGGTGGCGCTGAAGATCGACTCGCCCGACATCGCGCACAAGAGCGACGTGCAGGGCGTGATCCTCGACGTCCACAACGCGACCCAGGTGCGCGACCGCTACAACGAAATGCTGCAGGCGGTGGCGCGCGCCCAGCCCACGGCGCGCATCAACGGCATCACCGTGCAGCCCATGGCCGGCCGCGGCCCCGAGGGCCAGCGCGGGCGCGAGGTCTACGTCGGCCTCACCACCGACGAGGCCTTCGGCCCGGTGATCACCTTCGGCGCCGGCGGCACCATGATCGAGCTCATCGCCGACCGCGCGATGGAGCTGCCGCCGCTGAACCAGTTCCTGGCGCGCCAGCTCATCGAGCGCTCACGCGCGGCCGAGATGCTGGGCGAATGGCGCGGCGGCCCGGCCGCCGACATGCAGGCGCTCGAGCAGCTGCTGCTGCGCGTGAGCGAGATGGTGTGCGCCCTGCCCCAGTTGCGCGAAATGGACATCAACCCGGTCATCGTCGACGCCAATGGCGCGGTGGCGGTGGACGCGCGCATCGTCGTCGACAAGACCAGCCAGGCGCCGGGCAGCTACAACCACCTCGCCATCCTGCCCTACCCCTCGGGCCTGGAGCGCGAGTACCCGCTGGGACCGCAGGCCGGCGGCGGCGTCTACACCGTGCGCCCCATCCACCCCGACGACGCCGAGATGCTGCAGGCCCTGGTGCGCGGCCTCTCGGCCGAGAGCCGCTACTTCCGCTTTGCCAGCGTGATGCCCGAGCTGCCCGAGCGGCTGCTGGCGCGCTTCACGCTGATCGACTACGACCGCGAGATGGCCCTGGTGGCCATCGTGCGCGACCCGCCCGCCGCCGGCGAGGACGCCGACGCCGGCCATGAACGCATCATCGGCGTCAGCCGCATCGTCACCAACCCCGACGGCGCGAGCTGCGAGTTCTCGCTGGTGGTGGCCGACGAGCTGAAGGGCCAGGGCATAGGCTCGCGCCTGATGCAGTCCATCATGGAAGTGGCGCGCAGCAAGGGCCTGTCGGAGATCATGGGCCTGATCCTCACCAACAACGGGCCCATGCTCAAGCTGATGCACAGCCTCGACTTCCGCATCGGCCCCTTCCCCGAAGACCCCGACTTCCGCATCGCCACCCGCCTGCTGTAGCGCGGGCGCGGCGGCGGCCCGATCAGCCCTGGTTCAAGACCTTGGGCACCAGATTGGGCCGCAGGCGGAAGGCATCGGGCATGCCCGAGCCCAACAAGGGGCGCAGGTAGAGGCGGAAGGCGTCGGTCACGTCGGTGCCGCTGGCGGTGATGAAGGCGTCTTCCATCGTGCGCGTCTTGCCGGCCACCGCCTCCAGAGGCAGCAGCTCGTAGTCGACCGAGTAGAAGCCGGTGCGCTTGATGGCCACCGAGCCGCTGCGCTCGCCCCACATCGCGTACTGCACCGCCTTCTCGCCGACCTCGCGCGCCTCGCGCTGGTCGACATCGCTGACGCAGCCGACGAAGCTGCGCTGCAGGTAGCCGAAGGTGTCGCCGCGCACGCGCTTGATCTTGAGCTTGGCCTTGACCTCCTCGCACAGCAGGTCGGCCAACGCGCCCGAGCCCGAGAGCTGCACATTGCCGTGGGCATCGCGTTCCAGATCCTTGGCCAGGCGGGCCAGGATGGGCTGGCCGGCGGCATCGTGGATGCCCTCGCTGACGGCGATGACGCAGCGGCCGTGCCTGTCGTACATGGCCTTCACGTCGGCCAGGAACCTGTCGACATCGAAGACGCGCTCGGGCACGTAGATCAGGTGCGGGCCGTCGTCGGGAAATTTCTTGCCCAGCGCGCTGGCGGCGGTCAGGAAGCCGGCATGGCGGCCCATCACCACGCCCACGTAGACGCCGGGCAGGGCCGCGTTGTCGAGATTGGCGCCGGCAAAGGCCTGGGCCACGAAACGCGCCGCGCTGGGGAAGCCCGGCGTGTGGTCGTTGAGGACGAGGTCGTTGTCGATGGTCTTGGGAATGTGGATGCAGCGCAGCGGATAGCCGGCCTTGGCGGCCTCCTCGGCGACGATGCGGATGGTGTCGCTGCTGTCGTTGCCGCCGATGTTGAAGAAGTGCTCGATCTGGTGCGCCTTGAGCACCTTGAACATCTCGCGGCAATAGGCCAGGTCGGGCTTGTCGCGCGTGCTGCCCAGCGCCGCCGCCGGCGTGTTGGCCACCAGCTCGAGGTTGTGGCTGGTTTCCTGGGTGAGGTCGACGAAGTCTTCGTTGACGATGCCGCGCACGCCGTGGCGCGCGCCATAGACGCGGCGTATGCCCTGGTGGCGGCGCGCCTCCAGCACGACGCCGGCCAGGCTCTGGTTGATGACCGCGGTGGGGCCGCCACCCTGGGCGACGAGGATCTTGCCGGACGACATGCGGGCCTCCTTGGGGCTGAACCTGTGGATTCCACCGCATCGTAGCGGCTGCCGCCCCGCCGACAATCGGCGACCCCAAGCCCCAAGCCGGCGCATGCACCGCACGATCTTCGACACCCCGCTGGTCAACACCCTGCTGCGCGCCGGCTCGCGCGCCTTCATGCGCCTGAACGGCTGGCGCATCGAGGGCGAGCTGCCAGCCGCCGCGGCACGCAGCGTGCTCATCGCCGCGCCCCACACCAGCAACTGGGACCTGCCCTACACGCTGATGTCGGCCTTCTGCCTCAACCTCAACATCTACTGGATGGGCAAGGCCAGCATCTTCGGCTGGCCCTGGGGCGCGTTGATGCGCTGGCTGGGCGGCATCGCGGTGGACCGCAGCAAGAGCAACAACCTGGTTGCCGCCTCGGCCGCGGTGCTGGCCGGCGCCAGCGGCGCGCTGCAACTGGTGGTGCCGCCCGAGGGCACGCGGGGCCGCACGCGGCACTGGAAGACCGGCTTCTACTACATCGCCCTTGAAGCCAAGGTGCCGGTGGTGATGGCCTACCTGGACTACGAACGCAAGATCGCGGGCCTCGGCCCCATGCTCGTGCCCAGCGGCGACATCGAGGCCGACATGGCGATCATCAAGCGGTTCTACGCTCCCTTCAAGGGGCGACGGCCCGATCTCTTCGAGGCCAGTTGAGGTCGGCTGAGGCCAGCTTGCGTGGCCATAATCAAGCCACCATGAGCCCCGCCCTCACCCGCCGCCAGACCTGCCGCGCCGCCATCCTGTTCGCCTGTACGCCCATGCTGCCCCACGCGGCGTCGGGGGCAGCCGCCACCTTTGACCTCGTCACGGCCGACGAGGCCCTGCGCGAGGCCACCGCACCCAAGCCGGCACGCTCGCGCGCCATGCCGCCGGGCGCCGCCAGCGCGCCAGTGCTGGCGCCCACCATCCAGGTCATCGCACCGCAAGGCGCGGGCAATCCGCTGTCTTCGCCGCTGCGCATCGAGGTCGCCTTCAAGCCGCCGCCCGATGCGCGCATCGTGCCGTCGAGCTTCCGCCTGCTCTACGGCGTGCTGAAGATCGACCTCACCGACCGCGTCAACAAGCACGCCACCATCCGCGAGACCGGCGTGGTGGTCAGCGAGGCACGCGTGCCCGACGGCACCCACCGCCTCATCGTGCGCGTGGCCGACGACAAGGGCCGCTTCGGCGAGCAGGAACTGCTGATCCGCGTCGCTGCCGCGCGCTGAGCCGCAGGCTCTAGAAATCCAGCACCTCGACGCGCATGCCGCGCGAGGCCAGCAGCGCGCGGGCCCGGTCGGCGTCTTCGCGGCGGGCAAAGGGCCAGCCGATGACGCGCCAATCGGCGCCGTGCGGAACGACATCGACGCGCGCACCCTTGGCGCCCATGCCGTCGAGCAGCGACTGCATGGCCTCCATCACCTGCTCCGACTCGGCCCGCGTGCGCAGCAATCGGGTCGAGACCGCGAAGCTGCCGCGCGGCGGCAAGCCGGCGGCCGACGGGGGCCGCACCGGCGCGGCGGCAAGCGTTGCGGCAGGCGGGGCGGGTGCCACGGCCACCGGCGCCTTGGTGCCGGGCCCCGGCTCGTGCCCAGGCGCCTCGTGGGACGCCGGGTGCGCGGCCTGCGGCGCCTCTGGTGGGGCTGGCGCCGCGGCCGCCGGGGCGGAATGCGCGGCGGCAGCGGGCGGCCTTGCGGCAGGCGCCGATGCCGGCTCTGGCGCGCGCACCGGGACGGCGGCCGATGCCGGCGCCAGCACCGGCGCCACGGGGGCGGGCGGCGCGGCCAGGTGCAGTTCGGACTGCGGCCTCCGGAGCGCCGGCAGCGCCACCTGACCCAGTTGCGGCTCGACATCCACCGGCCGACCCTGGGCGTCAAAGGCGGGCGGTGCCGCCGGCCCGGGCTGTGCGGCGGGTGCAGCCACGGCCGCACTGGCCGGCGCTGACGCCGCCGCAAGCCCATCCGGCGCCGCCGCGCGGCCAAACAGCCCCCAGCCGGCAAGCCCCAGCACTGCCAGCAGCAGCGGCACGGCGGCACCGACCAGGCGAGGGCGGCTCCACAGGCGCCGGCCCAGCACCGCGGGCTTGTCGCCAGCGCCCACGAAGACGCGGCGACTGCGGCCGTCGGCCTCGATCTGCGCCGTCAGCACGTAGAACAGGCGGGCAAGTCCACCGCCGTCGGCGTCAACCCGGCGCACCGGCGCGTCGCGTGGCGCGGCATCCAGTTCCTGGCCATGACGGGCGACCCAGGCCGCGACGCGCCGCGGGCGCAGCGGCGGCAGGATGTCTTCGGTGAAGGCGGGCGTCAGCGCAGCCTCGGCGGCGGGCTTGGACTTGGCCGCGACCTTGGCCGATGGGGCCGCCGCGGCTGATGCAGCCGGCGGTGCGGCAGCCGGCTGCTGGGCGCGTGCCAACGCCTTCTCGCGCAAGCTGGCGCCGGCCGGCGGCTCGGCGGCAGGTTGCGCGGCCGCAGGCGGTGCGGCCGGCGGGGCCGCAGCAGCAGCGGCTGGCGCCACCTCACCGCCGCGGAAAGGCAGGGCCACATAGCCCATGGACAGCAGATCCGCCGCGGCAATGCGGCGCGCCAGCGGATGTCGGTTGTGCCATTCGACGATGCGAGCGGCCAGGGCCTCCGGGCTCATCTTGTCCATGTTCGGCAAGGATTGTGCGGCCTGCCGCGCGCCGCGGCAGGCCCGCGGCAGCCGCGCCGACGCCGGCACTCGACGCGGATCAAGGATTTCGCCGGCAGCCGGTAAAAAGCCGTAACTTCGCTGCTACCGTCATGGCTGAATGTCGCCCACCGCAGCGGCGGCAGCGAGGAGAAGCCCCGTGTCCGACAACAGCGAACTGGCCCGCCGGCTGGACCTGCCCAAGCACGCCATCGCCCTGGTGCTGGCCGGTGGCCGCGGCAGCCGCCTGCACCACCTCACCGACACGCGTGCCAAGCCGGCCGTCTACTTCGGCGGCAAGTTCCGCATCATCGATTTCGCGCTTTCCAACTGCCTCAACTCGGGCATACGCCGCATCGGCGTCATCACGCAATACAAGAGCCACAGCCTGCTGCGCCACCTGCAGCGCGGCTGGGCCTTCCTCAAAAGCGAGATGAACGAATTCGTCGACCTGCTGCCGGCCCAGCAGCGCCTCGACGAGGAGACCTGGTACCGCGGCACCGCCGATGCCGTGAGCCAGAACCAGGACATCCTCGACAGCTACGGCGCCGAGTACGTGGTGGTGCTGGGCGGAGACCACATCTACAAGATGAACTACGCCATCATGCTGGCCGACCATGTGGCCAAGGGCCGGCCCTGCACCGTGGCCTGCCTGGAGGTCTCGCGCGAGGAAGCCAAGGGCTTCGGCGTGATGGCGGTCGACGCGGCCTGGAACATCACCGATTTCGTCGAGAAGCCGCCCGAGCCGCCCACCCTGCCCGGCAAGCCGGGCCGCTCGCTGGCCAGCATGGGCATCTACATCTTCGACGCGCAATACCTCTATGCCGAGCTGGCGCGCGACATGGCCGACCCGCAGTCCAGCCACGATTTCGGCAAGGACATCATCCCGCGTGCCGTGCGCCTGGGGCAGGCCGCGGCCCATCCCTTCGCGCTGTCCTGCGTGGGCGGCCACATCGGCCAGCCGCCCTACTGGCGCGATGTCGGCACCATCGATTCCTACTGGGACGCCAACATCGACCTCACGGCCACCGAGCCGCTGCTCGACCTCTACGACACGCGCTGGCCGATCTGGACCCACCAGCCCCAGCTGGCGCCGGCCAAGTTCGTCCACAACAGCGAAGATCGGCGCGGCCAGGCCATTGAATCGCTGGTCTCCGGCGGCAGCATCATCTCGGGCTCGGTGCTGCGCTCGGTGCTGTTCTCGCAGGTGCGCGTGCATTCGGGCTCGCACATCGCCTGGTCGGTGCTGCTGCCCGAGGTGACGGTGGGCCACGGCGTGCGCCTGACGCGGGTGGTGGTCGACCGCGGCTGCCGCCTGCCCGACGGCCTGGTGGTGGGCGAAGACCCGGCGGCCGACGCGGCGCGCTTCTTCCGCACCGACAGCGGCATCACCCTGGTCACCGCGGCCATGCTGGCGCGGCTGCAGGCCTGATGCGAAGGCGGGGACCGCCATGAAGGTGTTGCACCTTGCCGCCGAAATCTACCCCTGGATCAAGACCGGCGGCCTGGCCGACGTGACCGGCGCGCTGCCGCAGGCGCTGCGCGAGGCGGGCGCCGAGGTGCGCCTGCTGCTGCCGGGCTTTCCGGCCATCGCCGCGGCGCTGGAGCAGCAGCGCACGCTGGCCAGCTTCGGCCCCGCCTTCGGCGCCGGCGAGGTGCGCCTGCTGCTGGGCAGCCTGGGCCAGGACGGTGTCTCGGTGGTGATGATCGACGCGCCCTGGCTCTACCGCCGCGACGGCGGCCCCTACGAGAACGCCCGCGGCGCACCCTGGCCCGACAACCTGCAGCGCTTCGGCCTGCTGTCCTGGGTGGCGGCGCACCTGGCGGCGGGCGAATTCGACCCACGCTGGCAGGCCGACGTCGTACACGCCCACGACTGGCACGCCGGCCTGGCCTGCGCCTACATGGCGGCCCACCCGGGCCGCAGCGCGAGCACCGTCTTCACCATCCACAACCTGGCCTACCAGGGCCTGTTCGGCAACGACGAGTTCGCCACCCTCGGCCTGCCGGAGCGCTACCTGCAGCCCGACGCGCTGGAGTTCCACGGCCGCTTCTCCTGCCTGAAGGCGGGCCTGGTGTTCGCTGACCGCATCACCACCGTGAGCCCGACCTATGCGCGCGAGATCGCCACGCCCGAGTTCGGCTGCGGCATGCAGGGCCTCATCCAGCAGCGTGCGGCCGTGGTCTCGGGCATCCTCAACGGCGTCGATCCTGCCGTGTGGAGCCCGGGCCACGATGCCCTGCTGGCCGCGCCCTACAGCGCCGCCGACGGCGCCGGCAAGGCGCTGTGCAAGCGCGCACTGCAAGCGGAATTGGGGCTGGAGGCCGATGCCCAGGCGCCGCTATTCGGCCTGGTGAGCCGGCTCACGCCGCAAAAGGGCGTCGACCTGGTGCTGGCCGCCCTGCCGGCCGCGCTGGCCCAGGGCGCGCAGTTCGTGCTGCAGGGCAGCGGCGACGCCGCGCTCGAGGCCGCCTGCGCCGCCGCGGCGCGCGAGCACCCCGGCCGCGTGGCCACGCGCATCGGTTACGACGAGACGCTGGCGCACTGGCTCATCGCCGGCGCCGATGCGGTGCTCGTGCCATCGCGCTTCGAGCCCTGCGGCCTGACCCAGCTCTACGGCCTGCGCTACGGCACCCTGCCCTTGGTGCGGCGCGTGGGTGGGCTGGCCGACACCGTGGTCGACGCCAGCCCGCAGGCCGTGGCCGAGGGCCGCGCCACCGGCTTCGTCTTTGACGCCGCCACGCCCGAGGCCCTGGCCGGCGCGCTGCAACGCGCCATCACCGCCTGGCGCGAGCCGGTGCTGTGGCAGGCGCTGATGCGGCGCGCCATGGCGCAGGATTTCTCCTGGGCCGAGGCGGCCCGCCGCTATCTCGATCTCTATCGCGACCTGCGCGAGGAAAGGGCGACCTCCTAGACCCGCCGCGCCCACGGCCCCAGGGCCAGGCCTTCCAGGGCGGCGACACCGCGGTCGAAGGCGCCGCTGGCCACCATCGACCGGCGGATAACGCCGGCGTACACGCCCTGGGCATAGAGGGCGCGGGCGCTGTCGAAGGGCCAGGTCAGCGGGCAGGTGGGGCGGCCGTTGCCGACCTGCGGGCAGGGCATGAAGTCCAGGCCGCGCACGAGGGAAACCGGCGCGGACGAAGGCGGGGGCAGGTTCGAACCCATGGTCAGTGTCGCCCGATGCCCAGGGCCAGCGCCCGGGCATGATCGCGGCCGTGGCCGTCCACTTCGCGCATGCGGCGCTCGAGGTCGCAGCGGTCCACCGCCCCGGCCAGGAAGGCTTCGTCACGCTCCTGCTGCGATTCGATATGGGGTATGAGAGCCTTGATGAGGCCCATGAGGCTGGACATGATCAGTCCCTTCCAAGTGAGTTTGGCTGGACTATAGGTACAAACCCTAGGTGTCGCCACCCACAACCGGGTGGCGCTTGTCGCAAAACGTGTGCTGCAGCGCACAAACCACAGCCAACGCCCGCCGCACAGAGCCAAGGAGCAAAGCACATGGCCGATCTCTTCGACAACCCGATGGGCCTGATGGGCTTCGAATTCGTCGAGTTCGCCTCGCCCACGCCCGGCGTGCTTGAGCCGCTGTTCGAGAAACTGGGCTTCACGCTGGTGGCCCGCCACCGCTCCAAGGACGTGCTGCTCTACCGCCAGGGCGGCATCAACTTCATCGTCAACCGCGAGCCGCGCAGCCCGGCCGGCTACTTTGCCGCCGAACACGGCCCTTGCGCCTGCGGTCTGGCCTTTCGCGTGAAGGACTCGCACCACGCCTACTACCGCGCGCTGGAACTCGGTGCCCAGCCGCTGGAAATGCCCACCGGGCCGATGGAGCTGCGCCTGCCGGCCATCAAGGGCATAGGCGGGGCGCCGCTGTACCTGATCGACCGCTTCGAGGACGGCCAGTCCATCTACGACATCGACTTCGCCTTCGTCGAAGGCGTGGACCGCCGCCCGCGCGGCCATGGCTTCAGCGTCATCGACCACCTCACGCACAACGTCTACCGGGGTCGCATGGCCTTCTGGGGCGGCTTCTACGAGAAGCTCTTCAACTTCCGCGAGATCCGCTACTTCGACATCCAGGGCGCCTACACCGGCCTCACCTCGCGCGCCATGACCGCCCCCGACGGCCGCATCCGCATCCCGCTCAACGAAGAATCGGGCAAGGGCAGCGGCCAGATCGAGGAATTCCTGATGAAGTTCAACGGCGAGGGCATCCAGCACGTCGCCCTGCTCTGCGACGACCTGCTGGCCGCCGTCGACAGCCTGCAGATGGCCGGCGTGCCGCTGATGACGGCGCCCAACGACATCTACTACGCGATGCTGGAAGACCGCCTGCCCGGCCACGGCGAGCCTGTGGCGGCGCTGCAGGCACGCGGCATCCTGCTCGACGGCTCCACCCAGGGCGGCGACAAGCGCCTGCTGCTGCAGATCTTCTCCGAGACCCTGCTGGGCCCGGTGTTCTTCGAGTTCATCCAGCGCAAGGCCGACGAGGGCTTTGGCGAGGGCAATTTCAAGGCGCTGTTCGAATCGCTGGAGCGCGACCAGCTGCGGCGCGGCGCGCTCAAGGCCCCGGGCTGACCCGGGGCACTCCCAGCGGCCGGCGCACCAAGTCAGACCAGCCCATCGGCAAGGTCCGGGCACGGGGACCGATTCTGGTGCGCCAGGCGCACGAAAACGGCGTCCGGATCGTGTCCGGGCCCGGGCCCGGGGCTTGCAAAGGCACAGCCCATGTCAAGCCCAGCCACGGACAAGGGCGCCGCCATCGAGGTGGTCGGCCTGACCAAGCGCTTTGCCGAAGCCAAGCCAGCGGTCGACAACATCAACCTGCGCATCGCCAGCGGCAGTTACTGCTGCCTGCTCGGCCCTTCGGGCTGCGGCAAGAGCACCACCCTGCGCATGGTGGCCGGGCACGAATCGGTCACCAGCGGCGACATCCTGCTGGCCAACCGCAACATCACCCGCCTGCCCGCGGCCGCGCGCGGCACGGCCATGATGTTCCAGAGCTTCGCGCTGTTCCCGCACCTGAGCGCGCTCGACAACGTGGCCTTCAGCCTGAAGATGAAGGGCGCCGCCAAGGCCGAGCGCCATGCCAGGGCTCAAGACCTGCTGCAACGGGTGGCGATGGGCCACCTCGCCCAGCGCAAGCCGGGCGAGTTGTCGGGCGGGCAACAGCAGCGCGTGGCGCTGGCGCGCGCCCTCATCACGCAACCGCAGGTGCTGCTGCTCGACGAGCCGCTGTCGGCACTGGACCCTTTCCTGCGCATCCAGATGCGCGCCGAACTGCGCCGGTGGCAGAAGGAACTGGGCCTGACCTTCGTCCACGTCACCCACTCGCAGGAAGAGGCGATGGCCCTGGCCGACACGATGGTGGTGATGAACCACGGCGTCATCGAGCAGGTGGGCTCGCCGCACGAGGTCTACAACCGGCCGGCGAGCGAATTCGTGGCGCGCTTCATGGGCGGCCACAACGTGCTCGACACGCCGCGCGGCCGCATCGGCGTGCGCACCGACCAGATGCAGATCCATGACGCCGACGCCGTGCCGGCGGGCGCCAACCGCCAGCCCGCGGTGGTCAGCGACGTCGAGTACCAGGGCACCTATGTGTTGATCGGCCTGCAGATGCCCGGTGCCGCCCTGGCCGCGGATGCCACGGCGGCGCTGTCGGTGATGCTGTCCGAAGCGCAATTCGGCGCCCGCCCCGTCGCGGTGGGCCAGGAGGTGTGCCTGTCGTGGGCGGACGATGCCGCCCATCCCCTGCCCCACTGACGCGCCGATGCGGACCCGCCTTCCGTCAAGACCGGCCGCGCCGGCATGAACGAGCCCCACCCCTACCCCTCCACAGGAGCGAGAACCATGTCAGACGACCAAGCCAAGACCCTCGATGTCCAGTCCGCCATTGCACGCCGCACGTTGCTCAAGGGCACGGCGGGCATCCTGGCCACCGGCATGTTCCCGGCCGTTCATGCGGCCGACAAGATCGTGCTGCGCTACCTGGGCACCGCGGTGAACCAGGACAAGGCCATCGGCGAGAAGTTCAAGGCCGACACCGGCATCGAGATCCAGTACGTGGCAGTGACCACCGACGACGTGACCAAGCGCGCCGTCACCGCGCCCAACAGCTTCGACCTGATCGACACGGAATACTTTTCGCTCAAGAAGATCGTGCCCACCGGCAACCTGAAGGGCATCGACACCAAGCGCATCAAGAACGCCGACAAGATCACCAGCCTGTTCACCACCGGCCAGGTGGCGGGCAAGGCCGTGGGCGACCAGGGCACGGCGCCGAAGAAGGTGATCTACCTTGAGGGCGAGAAGAGCAAGGTCTTCGCCAAGAGCCCGACCCAGTTCATGAGCCTGATCCCCACGGTCTACAACGCCGACACGCTGGGCATCCGGCCCGACCTGATCAAGCGCCCCATCGAGAGCTGGAAGGAACTGCTCAACCCCGAGTTCAAGGGCAAGGCAGCGATCCTGAACATCCCGTCGATCGGCATCATGGACGCGGCCATGGTGGTCGAGGCGATGGGGCTGTACAAGTACCCCGACAAGGGCAACATGACGAAGAAGGAGATCGACCTCACCATCAAGACCCTGATCGAGGCCAAGAAGGCGGGGCAGTTCCGCAGCCTGTGGAAGGACTTCAACGAGTCGGTCAACCTGATGGCCTCGGGCGAGGTGGTGATCCAGTCGATGTGGAGCCCGGCCGTCACCGCGGTGCGCACCAAGGGCATCGCCTGCACGTTCCAGCCGCTCAAGGAGGGCTATCGCGCCTGGGCCGCCGGCTTCGGGCTGCCCGCCACGCTGAGCGGCAAGAAGCTCGACGGCGCCTACGAGTTCATCAACTGGTTCCTCGATGGCTGGGCCGGTGCCTACCTCAACCGCCAGGGCTATTACAGCGCTGTGCTGGAAACCGCCAAGGCCAAGATGGAGGCCTACGAGTGGGCCTACTGGATGGAAGGCAAGGCGGCCGAGAAGGACATCAAGAGCCCCAACGGCGACCTGCTGGCCAAGGCCGGCAGCAAGCGCGACGGCGGCAGCTACGAGCAGCGCATGGGCGGCATCGCCTGCTGGAACGCGGTGATGGACGAGAACAACTACATGGTGCAGAAATGGAACGAGTTCGTGGCCGCCTGATGGTTGGTTCGCCGAACGCCACGGGTTCCTGATCCATGCACCGCACCGCCGCTCCAGCCTGGCTGCAAGCCACGCCGTTGTCGGCGGTGTTCGCGCTGTTCTTCCTGGTGCCGCTGGGGCTGATCCTCATGGTCAGCTTCTGGGACTTCAACGAATACGAGCTGCAGCCCGCCTTCACGTTCAAGCAGTACGCGGCCATCTTCGAAGGATGCGGCAGGCTGGCCGATGACGGCGGGCTGTGCGTGACGCTCAAGACCTACCTCTCGACCTTCAAGTTCTGCCTGCTGGTATGGCTCATCACGCTGGGGGTGGGCTTTGCCGTCTCCTACTTCCTGGCCTTCCACGTACGCTCGAGCGGCATGCAGACCGCCCTGTTCGTGCTGTGCACGATTCCGTTCTGGACCAGCAACGTGATCCGCATGATCTCCTGGGTGCCCCTGCTCGGGCGCAACGGCCTCGTCAACCAGAGCCTGGTCGGCATCGGCCTGGTCGAACAGCCCGTGGAGTGGCTGCTTTTCTCCGACTTCTCGGTCGTGCTGGCCTTCGTGCATCTGTACACGATGTTCATGATCGTGCCCATCTTCAACAGCATGATGCGCATCGACCGCAGCCTGATCGAGGCCGCCAGCGACATCGGCGCCAGCGCCTGGCAGACCCTGTGGCACGTGATCGTGCCGCTGTCGCGCACCGGCATCATCATCGGCTCGATCTTCGTCATCACCATCGTGATGGGCGACTTCGTCACCATCGGCGTGATGGGCGGGCAGCAGATCGCTTCGGTAGGCAAGATCATCCAGGTGCAGGCTTCCTACCTGCAGTTCCCTTTGGCCGCGGCCAATGCCGTCATCCTGCTGGCCCTGGTGCTGATGATCATCTGGGGGCTCACGCGCCTGGTCGACATCCGCAAGGAACTGTGATGGGCCGGCAACGCGAGCCGCGCGCCCCCGGCTTCTGGCCGCTGGCCCTGTTCTTCGCCCTCTTCGTGCTGTTCATGTATGGGCCGATGCTGGTGATCGTGGTGCTCAGCTTCCAGGGGCCGGGTGGCGGGCTCACGTTCCCTATCCAGGGCTTGTCGCTGCACTGGTTCCACAAGCTTGCTGAGGGCCTGGGCGTGGTGGACATCGGCGCCGCGCTGCGCCGGTCACTGGGCCTGGGCCTGGTGGTGATGCTTTGCACCGTGGTGCTGTCGGTACTGGCGGGCCTGGCATTCCGCAAGAAGCTGGCCGGCGGCAACGTGCTGTTCTACGTCGTCGTGGCCAGCCTGATCATGCCGTCGATCATCGTGTCGCTGGGCATCGGCCTGGAGTTCCGGCTGCTCGACACCGCGATCAAGAAGACGCTGGAGCTGCTCGGCCTGCAGGCCACGCTGGACGACTTCGGCTCCTCGCTCGGCCTCTACACCTCGGCGCTGGGCGCCCATCTCACCTGGACGCTGCCCTTCGGCCTGCTGATCATGTTTGCCATCTTCAACCGCTTCAACCCGGCCTACGAAGAGGCCGCGCGCGACCTGGGCGCCACCCCGTGGCAGAGCTTCCGGCACGTGGTGCTGCCGCTGATCGCGCCCTCGGTGGTCGGCATCGGCATGTTCGGCTTCACCCTCAGCTGGGACGAGATTGCACGCACCTCGCAGGCCATTGGCGACGTCAATACCCTGCCGCTGGAACTGCAGGGCCTGACCACCACCGTGACCACGCCGTCGATCTACGCGCTGGGCACCGTGACCATGGTGGTGTCGTTCCTGGTGATGGGCCTCACCGTGGCGCTGGCCAGGCTGCTGCAACGGCGGCAGTCCGGCACCGCGGCCCGGTAGCGGCAGAATTTGCTGGCCCCGCGAACCGAAGGCCGCCATGGCAACCCTGTTGCTCATCAATCCCAATACCTCGCCGGCCGTGACCGGGCTGCTGCAGCACCACGCGCAGTCGGCCGCCGGCACCCAGGTGCAGGTGCAGGCCGTGACCGCGCGCTTCGGCGCGCCCTATATCGCCTGCGAGGCCAGCTATGCCGTGGCCGGCCACGCCGTGCTGGACGCCTGGGCAGCGGCACGGGCCCAGGCCGCCACGGCCCCGCTGGCCGTGTTGATCGGCTGCTTCGGCGACCCCGGCCTGTGGGCCCTGCGCGAGGCCAGCCCGGCTCCGGTCACAGGGCTTGCCGAAGCGGCCTTCGCCGAGGCCAGCGCCCTGGGTCGCTTTGCCGTCGTCACCGGGGGCCTGCGCTGGCGGCCTATGCTGCAGCGGCTGGCACAGGCCCTGGGCCATGGCGGGGCCCTGGCCGGGATCCACGCAGTGGCACCAAGCGGCGCCCAACTGGCCGCCGACCCCGACGGCGCGCTCGCGCTGCTGGCGGCGGCCTGCCGCGAAGCGGCCTCGCAGGACGGCGTGCGCAGCGTGATCCTGGGTGGCGCAGGCCTGGCAGGCCTGGCCGCCCGCATCCAGCCCATGCTCGGGGTGCCGGTGATCGACAGCGTGCTCGCGGGCATCCGCCATGCGCTGGCCCTTGCCGCCGCCGCGACCCCGGGCGGCACCAGTGCGCCCCGCGCCGGCTTCGATGTGCAGTGGCAGCACCTGTCCCCCGAAATGACGGCCATCGGACGCCCCGGTCAGTGATGCGGGTGGGTGGCGGCACCGAGAGCCCCGCCAGCGGGGAAAAGGCGCCCAGAATCAACGGGGTCGCGAACTCACGGCTGCGCCGATGCTGAAATACGAAACCCTCCCCGTCACCCCCTTCCAGCAGAACTGCAGCCTGGTCTGGTGCGACCAGACCATGAAGGGCGCGCTGGTGGACCCCGGCGGCGAACTGCCGCGCCTGACAGCCGCAGCGAAGCGGCGCGGCGTGGTGCTGGAGCAGATCCTGCTCACCCATGCCCACATCGATCACGCCGGCGGCGCCGGTCAGCTGGCGCGCGAGCTGGGCCTGCCCATCGTCGGGCCGCACACTGGCGACCAGTTCTGGATTGACGGCCTGGCCCAGCAGTCGGCGATGTTCGGCTTTCCGGCGGCCGAGCCGATAGTGCCCTCGCGCTGGCTGGACGATGGCGACGAGGTGATGGTGGGCCAATGCCGGCTGGCCGTGCGCCACTGCCCGGGCCACACGCCGGGCCATGTGGTCTTCCACAGCGCCGAGGCGGGGCGCGCCTTCGTCGGCGACGTGCTGTTTGCCGGCAGCATAGGCCGCACCGATTTTCCCGGCGGCGACCACGACACGCTGATCGCCAGCATCACCGGCCGCCTCTGGCCCATGGGCGACGACACCGTCTTCATCCCCGGCCACGGCCCCGAAAGCAGCTTCGGCCGCGAACGCCGCGCCAACCCCTATGTGCGCGGCACCTGAACCACGGGCCGCGGCCATGGAGATCGCATGAACCTCACGACCCGCCTGCTGCAGGCGCTGAAGGCGCGCGGTGCGACCGAGATCTTCGGCATCCCGGGCGATTTCGCGCTGCCGCTGTTCCGCGAGATCGAGCGCGCCGCGCTGCTGCCGCTGCACACGTTGTCGCACGAGCCCGGCGTGGGCTTTGCCGCCGATGCCGCGGCACGCGTGCGCGGCGGCCTGGGCGTGGCGGCGGTCACCTACGGCGCCGGCGCCTTCAACCTCGTCAACGCGGTGGCCGGCGCCTATGCCGAGCGCGTGCCGCTGGTCGTGCTCTCGGGCGCACCGGCGGCACATGAGGCCGCCAGCGGCCTGCTGCTGCACCACCAGGTCAAGACGCTGGATTCGCAGTGGCGGGTGTTTGAGGAACTGACGGTGGACCGCGCCCGGCTGGACGACATCGCCCTTGCGCCGGCGCAGATGGCGCGCGTGCTCGACGCCGCGCTGGCGCGCTCGCGCCCGGTCTACCTGGAAATACCGCGCGACATGCCCATGCGGCCCTGCGCCGCCGTGCCGGCCACGCCGCGCTTCGCGCCCGATGACCAGCGCCTGGCGGCCTGCGCCGACGAGCTGCTGGCCCGCCTGCACGCGGCCTCCCGGCCGGTGTTGATGGTGGGCGTGGAGGTGCGCCGCTACGCGCTGGAGGCGCGCGTGGCCGAGCTGGCGCGGCGGCTGGCAGTGCCGGTGGTCACCAGCTTCATGGGCCGGGGCCTGCTGGCGCACGACGATGTCGACCTGGTGGGCACCTATCTGGGCCTGGCCGGTGACGCCGCAGTGAGCGAGCGCATCGAGCGCTCCGACGGCCTGCTGCTGATGGGCGTGATCGTCTCCGACACCAATTTCGCCGTCTCGGCACGCCGCATCGACCTGCGCAACAGCATCCAGGTCTACGACGGCAATGTCGTGATGGGCCACCACGTCTACCACGAGCTGCCCATCGCCGACCTCATCGAGGCCCTGCTGGCGCGCGTGCCCCCGCGCGCCGCGCCGGCCGCCGCCCGGCCCGCGCCCCTGCCGCCGGCGCCGGCGGTGGCCGATGAGGCGCCGGTGACGCCGGCCGACATCGCCGCCGCCGTCAACGCGCTGCTGGCCCGCGAGGGCAGCATGCCGGTGGCCTGCGACGTGGGCGACTGCCTGTTCACGGCGATGGACCTGGCGCCCGCCACCTTCATCGCCCCCGGCTACTACGCCGGCATGGGCTATGGCGTACCGGCCGGCATCGGCCTGCAGGTAGCCAGCGGCGAGCGGCCCCTCATCCTGGTCGGCGACGGTGCCTTCCAGATGACGGGCTGGGAGCTGGGCAATGCCGCGCGCTGCGGCTGCGACCCCATCGTGCTGGTCTTCAACAACGCCAGCTGGGAGATGCTGCGCACCTTCGAGCCCGGCGCGCGCTTCAACGCGCTGCCGCGCTGGGATTTCGCCGCCATGGCCGCCGGCATGGGCGGCGACGGCCACGCGGTGCGCACGCGCGCCGAGCTGCAGGCGGCGCTGGCGCGCGCCCACGCCACGCGCGGGCGCTTCCAGCTGCTGGACATCCGCCTTGAGCCGGGTGCGCTGTCGGCCACGCTTTCGCGCTTTGTCGGCGCGGTGAAGCGACTCTCGATGCCCGAAGCGAGCGCGGACGGCTAGAAGCCCAGCTTCTCGCCCACGCCCAGCAGGGTGGCCACGCCCAGGCCAGCGAAGATGGCCGCGGCGATGCTGTGTACCAGCTTCATCGGAATCCTGGCCGCCAGCTTGTCGCCGACGAAGACCGCCGGCACGTCGGCGATCAGCATGCCCAGCGTGGTGCCTATGACCACCAGCACCGGGCTGGCGTAGTGCGCCGCCATCGCCACGGTGGCGATCTGGGTCTTGTCGCCCATCTCGGCCAGGAAGAAGGTGATCAGGGTGGCGCCGAAGACGCCGAAGCGGTGGGCGACCTGGGTTTCCTCTTCCTCGATCTTGTCGGGGATCAGCGTCCAGATGGCCATGCCGATGAAGGACGCCGCCAGCACCCAGCGCAGCACGCCGGGGCTGACGCTGGTGGTGATCCAGGCGCCCAGCGCCCCGGCCAGACTGTGGTTGAGGACCGTCGCGACAAGGATGCCGGCGATGATGGGCAGGGGCTTCTTGAAGCGCGCGGCCAGGATGAAGGCCAGCAGCTGGGTCTTGTCGCCGACTTCGGCGAGGGCGACGACGCCGGTCGAGACGAGGAGAGATTCCATGGGGTTTCCGAAAAAATGGCCGGAAGCGGGACGGTTGACCACGACGCATCCCCGGCCAGGTCGGAGGCATCGTGGTCAAAGGTCTTGCCAGGCGTGGAAACCGCTTGCGCCATGGCCTGTGGGCCAAGTGTGTTGACGCAAGCCACCGCCGTTTATTAAGACGGCAGCGCGACTACTCCCCAATGACCGGGCGATGATAGCCGACACCCCAGCCTGCCCCGCTGACAGCCCGCCAGCCAGCCACCCACTTTGCACCTGCCGCAGCCGAAGGTAAGAACGGTAACCCGCCCTGGATTCAGAACCGGCCGAACCGAAGAGTGCCGAAGAATGGCCCCGGCGCCTTGCCATCCGTGAAGGGCTGCCACAAGCCCGAAACGGCCACCTGCAGCGCTGCCCCGTCCATGGTCAAATACCTTCACATGATTAGCAGATGGGCCGCGCCGGGCTTGGCCTGGTTGCTGGCCCTGGCCACCTGTGTCGTACCCGCCAGGGCCGAAGAAATCAGGATAGGCGGCACCGGTGCCGCCCTGGGCACGATGCGCTTGCTCGGTGCCGCGTATGCCAAACAGCACGCAGGCGATGTCGTCACCGTGCTGCCCAGCCTGGGCAGCGGCGGCGGCATCAAGGCACTGGCAGCCGGCGCGGTGCAGATCGCCGTCAGCGGGCGGCCTCTTACCGCGGCCGAAGCCGCGGCCGGCGCGTCGGCCGTCGAGTACGGCCGCACGCCGGTGGTGTTTGCCACGCACTCCCGCAACCCCGTCTCCAGCCTGAGCCTGAAAGAGCTGGCCGAAATCTACAGCGGCGAGCGCCTGGCCTGGCCCGACGGCAGCCGCATCCGGCTGGTGCTGCGGCCAATGGGCGACGCCGACTCCGAGGCCATCAAGAACCTCTCGCCGGCGCTGCGCCGGGCCAAGGAACTGGCCGAGCAGCGCCAGGGCCTGCTGGTCACGGTCACCGACCAGGAAACCGCCGAACAGCTCGAAAAGGTGGCCGGCGCCGTGGGACCGACGACACTGGCCCTGCTGCTGTCGGAGCGGCGTGCGCTCAAGCCGTTGGCGCTTGACGGCGTGCGCCCCGATGCACAGGCCATCGCCGACGAACGCTACCCGTTGCAGCGTGTGCTGTACCTGGTGACGGCACCCCGCTCCGGCCCCGCCGCCCAGGGCTTTGTCGATTTCGCACGCTCGCCGGCCGGGCGCGCCATTCTGCAGCGCACCGGCCACTGGGTGAAGTGATGGCCTCCCACGACAACCGCGCCTGGCAGTTGGTGGGGCACAGCAACAAGGGGCTGCTGGCCGGACTGGTCTGGCTGGTGCTGGTGCTGCTGGCCGTGGGCCTGCCGGCCGGCTACTTCGCGATCGGCTACAGCGCCCAGGCCTCGGCGCTGCGCACCAAGGTCGAAGTCAAGGCCGAGGTCATCGGCCAGCTCATAGGCCGCAACCCCGAGCTGTGGCGCTTCGAAGATCTGCGCCTGCGCGACCTGCTGGTGCGGCTGCCGCAGGAGCCGCCCGAGGAGCGGGCGCGCATTGTCTCGCTGCAGGGCGAGCTGATTGCCGAATCGCCGCACGCCACGCCCTGGCCGGCGATGGCCCGTTCGGCGCTGCTGTACGACGCCGGCACCCCTGTCGGCCGGGTCGAAGTGAGGCACTCCATACGCCAGTTGCTGGCCGAGACCGCGTTGTCGGCGGCCTTCAGCCTGGCCAGCGCGGCGGCCCTGTTTGCCATGCTGCGACGGCTGATCGCCAGCAACGAGCGCATCGCCGCCGCCATGGCCGACGAGCAGGAGCGCGCCCGAGACACGCTGCAGTCCATCGGCGATGCCGTCATCACCACCGACGCCCAGGAGCGCATCGAATACCTCAATCCGGTGGCCGCGCTGCTGACGCAATGGCGGCTGGAGGAGGCGCGAGGCCGTGCCCTGGATGAGGTTTGCCATCTCGTGGACGAGGGCACGGGCGCGCCGCTGGCAACGCCGCTGACACGCGCGATGCGCGAGCGCCGGCATGCCGCCAGCGACGAGGCCCGGGTGGCGCTGCTGCGACGCGACGGCAGCCTGCTGGCTATCGAGACCTCGGCGGCGCCGCTGCGCAACGCCAACGGCGTGCTCAGCGGCGGCGCCATGGTCTTCCGCGACGTGACCGAGGCGCGCCGACTGGCCCAGCGCATCACCTGGGCGGCCACCCACGATGCGCTGACCGAGCTCGTCAACCGCAGCGAGTTCGAGACCCGCGTCGACGCCGCGCTGCTGAGCGCGCGCAACTCGCAGCGCCGCCATGTGCTGTGCTCGCTCGATCTCGACCGCTTCAAGCTCGTCAACGACAGCTGCGGCCATGCCGCGGGCGACGCCCTGCTCAAGCAGCTGGCGCTGGTGTTGCAGGACAAGCTGCGCGAATCCGACACGCTGGCGCGGCTGGGCGGTGACGAGTTCGGCGTGCTGCTCGAGGGCTGCTCGCTAGCGCGCGCACGCCTGATCGCGGCCGACCTGCTGGCCGCCGTGCGCGACCACCGGCTGCACTGGGACGGCAAGACCTTCGGCGTCGGTGTCAGCATGGGCCTGGTCGTCATAGGCCCCGACAGCCCCGGCCGCGACGAAATCCTGGCCGCCGCCGACACCGCGCTCTACACCGCCAAGGAGCAGGGGCGCGACCGCGCTTGCATCTACCAGGCCAGCGAGGCCGACCGCAGCCAGCGGCGCGGCGAGGCGCGCTGGGCCGACCGCCTGCGCCGCGCCCTGGCCGAAGACCGCCTGCGCCTGCACTACCAGCCCTGGCTGGCTTTGCAAACGGCCGGCGCGGTGGCCGACGCGGCAGGCCCATCCGGCCCTCGCATCGAGATCCTGCTGCGCCTGCAGGACGAAGACGGCCGACTGGTGCTGCCCGGCAGCTTCCTGGCCGCGGCCGAACGCTCGCACCTGATGCCCGAGATCGACCGCTGGGTCATCGCCACCGTCTGCGCGCGCCACGCCGCGCTGGCGTTGCATTTCGGCCCCGGCCTGGTCTGCGCCATCCACCTCTCGGCGGCCACGCTGGCCGACGAGGGCCTGATCGGGCACATCCGTGATCGCGCGCAGGCCCTGCCGCCGGGTGCGCTGTGCTTCCAGATCGGCGAGTCCGCAGCCGTCAACGACCTGCGCGGCAGCGCGCGCTTCGTGCAGGCGGCCCGGGGGCTGGGCTGCAGCGTCGCGCTGGACGGCTTCGGCGCCGGTGCCGGCTCGCTGAGCTGCCTGCGCGCGCTGCCGGTAGACCTGCTCAAGATTGCCGGCAGCATCACGCGCGGCATCATCAGCGACCCGGTGGACCGCGCGCTGGCCGACACCATCAACCATGCCGGCCATCTGCTGGGCCGGATCACGGTGGCGGAAGCGGCCGATACCGCGGCGGCGCTGGCCGAACTGCGCCACCTGGGGGTGGACTACGCCCAGGGCCTGGCGGTGCAGGAACCCCTGCCACTGCCATCGACGTTGACAGCCTGAGCCCGGGGCCGTCAGTTTTGCAATATACCCAATTGGGTATATTGCGAGTCCGGAATCCCCACCCTTCCCAGGAGCCCCGCCATGGCCTTTGCCCCCGACAAGTACCGTGACCTGACGCAATCGGTCTCGGCCCAGCTCGCCACGCTGCGGACGAGCACGCCCGAGGTGATGAAGGGCTTCAACGATCTCGGCCGCGCCGCCACCGCGCCGGGCGCGCTGGACGGCAAGACCAAGGAACTGATCGCGCTGGCCCTGGGCGTGGCGGCACGCTGCGACCCCTGCATCGGCTTCCACGCCAAGGCCCTGGTGAAGCTGGGCGCGACGCGGCAGGAAGTCGACGAGATGCTGGGCGTCACCACCTACATGGGTGGCGGGCCTTCGCTGATGTATGCAGCCAGCGCGGCCGCGGCCTTCGACGAGTTTTCGCGCGTGGCAGCGGCGGCAGCCGGCAAGGCCTGAATTTCTGCGCCGCGCCCACCCCGGCGGGCGCA
The DNA here is from genome assembly GCF_904426505.1 of Rubrivivax sp. A210. Taxonomy (GTDB): domain Bacteria; phylum Pseudomonadota; class Gammaproteobacteria; order Burkholderiales; family Burkholderiaceae_C; genus Rubrivivax. Next base: position 216,236 of record NZ_CAJGBN010000045.1, on the reverse strand, counting down.
ATGGTTTGGCCGCCGTTTACAGTGCGGTCTGCAGGGTCGGCGGCCACGGCGCCCCGGCCCTGCCGCCGCATACTTGCCCCGAAGCCATCGGCTCCACCGGCCGATGGCCCGGGCACATAAGAGATAAAGGCCGACCATGAAGCGCTTGGATGACTACCGCATGCGGCTGGGCCGCCACGAACTGGTGCCGATCATGATCGGCGGCATGGGGGTGGACATCTCGTCCTCCGACCTTGCCCTCGAGGCGGCGCGCCTGGGCGGCGTGGGCCACATCTCCGACGCCATGGTCAAGACGGTGACCGACCGCCGCTACAAGACCAAGTTCGTCAAGGCCAAGCAGGCGCAGTACAAGTACAACGTCGATTCGCAGGACAAGTCGCCCGTCAAATTCAACCTCGAGCACCTGGCCGAAGCCACCCGGCTGCACGTCGAGGGCACGATGGCGCGCAAGCAGGGCAGCGGCCTCATCTTCATCAACTGCATGGAGAAGCTGACGATGAACGGCCCGCGCGAGACGCTGCGCGTGCGCCTGGCGGCGGCGCTGGACGCCGGCATCGACGGCATCACGCTGGCCGCCGGCCTGCACCTGGGCTCGTTCGCGCTGATGGAGGACCACCCGCGCTTTCGCGATGCCAAGCTGGGCATCATCGTCTCGTCGTTGCGCGCGCTGCAGCTCTTCCTGAAGAAGAACAGCCGCCTCAACCGCCTGCCCGACTACGTGGTGGTCGAAGGCCCGCTGGCCGGCGGCCACCTGGGCTTCGGCATGGACTGGGCCAACTACGACCTCGCCACCATCGTGGCCGAGATCATGGCCTACCTCAAGCAGGAGGGCCTGGCCGACATCGCCGTCATCCCGGCCGGCGGCATCTTCACCGGCAGCGATGCGGTGCGCTTCATGGAAGCCGGCGCCGCCGGCGTGCAGGTGGCCACCCGCTTCACCGTGACGCGCGAATGCGGCCTGCCCGACGAGATCAAGCAGGAATACTTCAAGGCCGAGGAAACCGACATCGAGGTCAACGAGATCTCGCCCACCGGCTACCCCATGCGCATGATCAAGAGCAGCCCCGGCATCGGCGACGGCATACGCCCCAACTGCGAAGCCTATGGCTACCTGCTCGACGCCAATGGCAAGTGCGCCTACATCACGGCCTACAACCGCGAGGTGGACGCCCACCCCGAGGAACGCCGCGTCTCGGTGATGGATAAGACCTGCCTGTGTACGCACATGCGCAACTTCGAGATCTGGACCTGCGGCCACAAGACGTACCGTCTCAAGGAGACGACGCTGCGGCAGCCGGACGGCAGCTGGCAACTGCTGAGCGCGGCGCATGTCTTCCAGGACTACCAGTTCAGCACCGACGGGCAGATTCGCCTGCCCGAGCCGGCCGCCACCTGATACGGATTCGCCTTCAACCGTCTAACGTCGTTGGGTCGCCTCGCCGTGCTGGCGCACTGTCTTCGGCTCCCCGCCTGGTTATACGGTCGAATGCAAACCCGTATGAGCGCTACTTCAGCTCGTCGGGCAGCTCGATCTTCACCTCGAGCACCTCGAAGTTGTCCTGCTTCTCGACGCTCACCTTCACATCGGCGAGCGAGACCTTGACGTACTTGCTGATCACCGCCATCAGCTCCTGCTGCATCTGCGGCAGGTAGTCGGCGCGCGAGACGCCGCGGCCCGAGCGCTCGTGCGCCAGGATGATCTGCAGCCGCTCCTTGGCCACGGACGCGGTTTTCTTCTTCTCGCCGAGAAAGAAAGACAGAAAGGACATCGCGCTCACCTCCCGCCGAACAGGCGCTTGAGGAAGCCCTGTTTCTCCGCGTTGACGAAGCGCATCGCCACCTTCTCGCCCAGGAAGCGCGCGATCACGTCCTGGTAGGCCTGGGCGACATCGCTGTCCTTCAGGTGAATGGCCGGCAGGCCCTGGTTGCTGGCCTGCAGCACGGTCTCGCTCTCGGGGATGACGCCGATCAGCGGGATGCGCAGGATCTCCTGCACGTCGTCCAGCGACAGCATTTGCCCGCCCTGCACGCGGCTCGGGTTGTAGCGGGTGATCAGCAGGTGTTCCTTGACCGGCTCCTTGCCCTCGATGGCGCGCTGGGTCTTGGACGCCAGCATGCCGAGGATGCGGTCGCTGTCGCGCACCGAAGAGACCTCGGGATTGGTCACCACCAGGGCCTCGTCGGCATAGTGCATGGCCATCAGCGCGCCGGTCTCGATGCCGGCCGGCGAATCGCAGACGATGTACTCGAAGCCCAGGCCGGCGAGGTCGTCGAGCACCTGCTTCACGCCCTCCTGGCTGAGCGCGTCCTTGTCGCGCGTCTGGCTGGCGGCCAGCACATGGAGCTGGTCGCAGTTCTTGTCCTTGATCAGGGCCTGGTTGAGGTTGGCCTCGCCCTGGATCACGTTGATGAGGTCGTAGACCACGCGGCGCTCGCAGCCCATGATGAGGTCGAGGTTGCGCAGGCCGACGTCGAAGTCGATGACGGCGGTCTTGTGGCCGCGCAGGGCCAGGCCCGACGCGAAGCTGGCACTCGTCGTGGTCTTGCCCACGCCGCCCTTGCCGGACGTGACGACAATGATTCGGGTCATCGGGACGTTTTCCTGTTCAGTGTGTAGTTGCAGCGGCGGGCCGGCGCGCTCAGGCGCGCAATGGCTCGACGATGAGGCTTTCGCCCTCCAGGCGCACCTGGGCCGGATGGCCGGTGACGCCCGGGGGCAGCGGGGTTTCGGTGGTGCGGTAGATGCCGGCGATGGACACCAGTTGCGGCTCCATGCAGGTGCTGAAGATGCGCGCCTCGGTGTTGCCGCGCGCACCGGCAATGGCGCGGCCACGCAGCGGCGCATAGACGTGGATATGGCCGTCGGCGATGACCTCGGCACCGAAGCTCACCACCGACAGCACCACCAGGTCGGCGCCGCGGGCATAGACGCGCTGGCCCGAGCGCAGCGGCTTGTCGACCACCATCGTCGGCAGGCGCGCCGGCAGCGCGGGGGCTTGCGCTGCCGCCTGCGGTTCTGGCACGGCTTCGACAGCGTCCGCGGCCGGCGCGGCTTCCACCGGCGGCAGCGCCGGCTCGGTCAAGGTGATGGCGGGCTGGATGCGCGGCTCGCGCCGCGGTTCGGCCTCGCCGGCCTCGGCCAGGCCGGCCTCGCGCGCCGCGGCGCGCTGCGCGGCGCTGCCGCCCTGCACGCCCACCGGCCGCATGCCGTGGTGGCGCAGCGCCGCCAGCAGCGCCGGCCAGTCGAGTTCTGCCTCGGCCTGGTCTTCGGGCAGGGCGCCGAGGTCGACCACCACCGCCTCGTCGTCAAAGAGGCCGGGGCTGTCGGCAAAGCGCGCGTCCAGTTCGGCCGCCAGCAGGGCCGCATCGACCGTGTGCAGGCGCAGCGCGGTGAGGATCCAGGTGTGGCTCTTCAGCTCGAACGGGGTTTTGGCCAGCAGGGCAACAGACATGGGCTGAATGGGGCGTGGCGGCCGGCTCGGCCGAGCCCGCCGGTGCGGACGGGCATGCACCGAAGACCGTGGAAGCGGGTTCGGCGGCGGGGTTGACGTGGGGCGCCTTGCGCGGCCGCCGCGTCGGGGACCGGGGACAAAGTCTACTATGGCCGCCCTTTTGGCCCGCAGACCGGCCCAGCGCGCCGGCCGGGAGAACCCTGGGTGCCCAGCGCCGCAGCCAGACCGGCCAGGCTGGCGAGGTTGTGTACCGGCAGGAAGCGGTCGACATGCGGCAGCAGCGCACGCACACCGGCAGCGCGCGGCTCGAAGCCCGCAAAGCGAAGCAGCGGGTTGAGCCAGACCACGCGGTGGGCCGTGCGCCGCAGCCGCGCCGCGACCTGTCCCAGGCGCTGGCTGTCATCGTGGTCCAGGCCGTCGCTGACCAGCAGCACGGTGGCCCGGGCGCCGAGCACGCGGCGCGACCAGTCGCGGTGGAAGGCGTCCAGTGCGCCGGCGATGCGCGTGCCGCCCTTCCAGTCCTGCACCGCGGCCTCGACCCGGGCCAGCGCGCGGTCGGGGTCGCGCTCGCGCAGGCAGCGCGTGATGTTCGTGAGCCGGGTGCCGAAGGTGAAGGCCTGCACGCGCAGATGGCGGCACATCAGGCCGTGGATGTAGTGCAGGAAGAGGCGCGCATAGCGGTCCATCGAGCCCGAGATGTCGAGCAGCACGACAAGGGGTGGCAATTGCTGGCGCGGCCGGGTGTAGCGTGGCAGCAAGGTGTGGGGCTGGCGCACCATGGCCTGCAGGGTGCGGCGCAGGTCGATGCGACCGCGCGGCGCGGCCCCTCGGCGGCGCTGGCGCACAGGGGCCACCGGCGGCGGCAGGCGGGCGGCCTGCGCCTGCGCCCAGGCGTACTCGGCGGCCGTCATCTGCTCGAAGTCAGCGCGCTGCAGGCGTTCTCGCGCAGTGAAGCCGGTGCCAGCCTCGTGTACCGGCGGCTCGGGCGCGGCCGGGGCCGCCGGTGGCGCCTTGGCCAGCGTCCCGGCCTGCACCACTGCCAGGGCCTCAGCCAGGCGGCGGGAGGGCGACACCTCGGTGGCGCTCACGGGCGCCGAAGCAAGCGCGGCATGGCCAGGCGCGCGCCAAAAGGCATCGAAGGCCGCATCGAAGACGGCCTGCTGCTCGCGGTGGTCCAGCATCACCGCGGCCAGCGCCGCATGCACATCGTCACGGCGCTCCAGGCCCACGGCCTCGACAGCCGCGAGGGCGGTCAGCACGCGGTCGGGCCCGGCCTGCAGGCCGGCGGCGTGCAGAAGGCGCGAGAAGCGGGTGATGTGGGCGGCCAGCCGCATGCGGGGCACTTCAGCGCGGGGCGGCGTCAGCACCCAGTTCGGCCAGCAGGCGCGCGACTTCGCCGCCTTCGACGCGGGCGATGTCGTCCTGGTACTTGAGCAGCACGCCCAGGCTGTCGTGTACGGCCGCCGGCTCCAGATGGCTTGCATCCAGCGCCACCAGGGCACGCGCCCAGTCCAGGGTCTCGGCCACGCCCGGCACCTTGAAGAGGTCCAGCTGGCGCAGGCGCTGGACGAAGGCCACCACCTGCCGCGCCAGGCGCTCGCCGGCCTCGGGCGCCTTCAGCGCCACGATCTGCAGCTCGCGCTCGGCGTCGGGAAACTCCACCCAGTGGTAGAGGCAGCGGCGCTTGAGCGCGTCGTGGATTTCGCGTGTGCGGTTGCTGGTGATCAGCGTGATGGGCGGCGCGCTGGCCTTGATGGTGCCCAGCTCGGGCACGGTGATCTGGTTCTCAGCCAGCACCTCGAGCAGGAAGGCATCGAAGGGCTCGTCGGCGCGGTCGAGCTCGTCGATCAGCAGCACCGGCCGCCGGCTCTGGCTCAGCGCCTGCAGCAGCGGCCTCTCGATCAGCATCTCGCGGGCGTAGAGGCTGCGCACGAGACGGTCGTGGTCAATGGCGTGGGCCGCCTCGGCGAGACGGATCTCGACCATCTGGCGCGCCACGTTCCATTCGTAGGCGCACTGGGCGATTTCCAGGCCCTCGTAGCACTGCAGGCGCAGCAGCGGCGCATCCAGCACCGCGGCCAGGGCCTTGGCCAGCTCGGTCTTGCCGACACCGGGCTCGCCTTCCAGAAACAGCGGGCGCTGCAGCTTGAGGCTCAGGAACACGGCGGTGGCCAGGCGCCGGTCGCACAGGTAGTGACGCTCGGCCAGGGCCTGCATCACGGCGTCGACGGAGCCGGGCGGGCCCGGGTTGGCTGGGGTCATGGCTGCGGAGTCACTTTCATGGTGCTGAAGATTGCGGGGCGTCGCAACGATGCCGCACCGCAACATTTTCTTGGCTTCTTTTTGCACAAGCCTAGGGTTAACCCGTAAACTCGCCCCGTAAGTATCTGCAAGCCAAGGCCACAAGCCCGGCGCTCGCCCCCCCCCGCCAGATCCCATGCATTCCATCCGAGGGAGATCCCCCATGATCAAGTTCATCCGCCCCATCCTGGCCGTGTTCAGCGTTTGCGCACTGGCCGCCCTGCCGGCACAAGCCGAGCCGGTGGCCAAGGTCGTGGCCGACTACACCGTCTTCGTCGACCCGCCGTCGGGCTTCACCTACGTCAAGCTGCCCACGGGCTGGGTGTTCGTCGGCAAGGTGGAAGCCGCCCATGTGGCCAAGCTGCCGCCCACCGTGGTGACGGCCCTGCTCGCCGGCCGCTACGTGGACGAAGACACCGCGCTGGTGGCCGGAAGCCAGGCCGCGAAGAGCCGCTGACGGCTCTGCCGGGCCCCGGGGTCCGGCTGTGCGGGCGGGTGGGCCGCCAGGTCGGGGCCACACCAGGGCTCGGCGCGGGCCGTCTCAGCCCTTGGCGACTTCGTGGCCGGCCATCAGTTCCAGCGCTTTCACCAGCGCCGAGTGATCGAGCTCGGCCATGCCGTTGGCGGCACAGGTCTGCATCAGCTGGGCCGCGCCGGCGGTCTGCGGCAGCGCCACGCCCAGTTCCTTGGCGCCCTGCAGCGCCAGGTTCAAGTCCTTCTGGTGCAGCTTGATGCGAAAGCCCGGCTTGAACGTGCGCTTGATCATGCGCTCGCCGTGGACCTCAAGAATGCGGCTGGCCGCGAATCCGCCCATCAGCGCCTGGCGCACCTTGGCCGGGTCGGCGCCGGCCTTGCTGGCGAAGAGCAGGGCCTCGCCGACGGCGGCGATGTTGAGCGCGACGATGATCTGGTTGGCCACCTTGGTGGTCTGGCCGTCGCCATTGCCGCCGACCAGGGTGATGTTCTTGCCCATCGCCTCCAGCAGCGGACGCACGCGCTCGAACACCGCCTCGTCGCCGCCGCACATGATGGTGAGCGACGCCGCCTTGGCCCCCACCTCGCCGCCCGAGACCGGGGCGTCGATGTAGTCGGCGCCCAGCGCATTGATCTTCTGCGCGAAGGCCTTGGTTGCCATCGGCGAGATCGAGCTCATGTCGACCACCACCTTGCGCACAGCGCCCGCCTGCAGGCCGGCGGCCACGCCCTGCTCGCCGAAGAGAACGGCCTCGACGTCCGGCGTGTCGGGCAGCATCAGGAAGATGACCTCGGCGCGGCGCGCCACCTCGGCGGCGTTGGCACAGGCCAAGGCCGAAGCTGCGGTGATGGCCTCGGGCAAAGCGCTGCGCGTGTAGACGTGCAGCGTGTGGCCGGCAGCGGCCAGGTGCAGGGCCATGGGCGTGCCCATGATGCCCAGGCCGATGAATCCGATGTTCATGGGTGTTCCCCTTGGAGTTCGCGAAAGCGGTTCAGTAGCTGCCGCCGGCGGCGGGTGCCGTGCCGGCGCGCATGCGCGCCATCACCTGCTGCGCGCCGGCGGCCATCAAGCGGGCGTCGGAGCTGACGGTGACGAATTGGAAGCCGCGGGCGATGCGTGCCAGCGCCGCCTCGGGGCTGCCGTTGTGGATGCCGGCCACCACACCGTGGGCCTTGGCACGCGCCAGGATGTGGTCTACCGCCTCGGCCGCCTTGGGGTCGAGGTCGTCGAAGGTGGGGCGGCAGCCCAGCGCCAGCGAGAGATCCGACGGGCCGATGTAGATGGCATCCAGGCCCTCGACCGAGAGGATGGCATCGAGGTTGTCCAGCGCCGCCGCGGTTTCGATCATCGCGAAGGTGACGATGGTGTCGTCGGCATGCTGGGGGTAGTCGGCGCCGCCGTAGAGCAGCGCGCGCACCGGCCCGAAACTGCGCGTGCCACGCGGCGCGTAGTGGGTGTAGGCCACCAGCTTCTGCGCGTCCTCGCGCGTGTTCACCATGGGGCAGATCACGCCATAGGCGCCGGCGTCCAGGCTCTTCATCAGGATGCCAGGTTCCAGCCAGGGCACGCGCACCACCGGCACCGTGGCCGTGGTGCTGATGGCCTGCAGCATGGTGAGCATCGCTTGATAGTCGACCACGCCGTGCTGCAGGTCGATGGTGAGCGAATCCCAGCCCTGGTGGGCCATGGTCTCGGCCGAGAAGCTGTTGGGAATGGCCAGCCAGCCGTTGACGGCGGCACCGCCGCTCTTCCAGATCTGGCGCAGTCGGTTTTCACGCATGGAGCGCTCCTGGGTGTTTCGCTCAGCGGTCCAGCGCGGGCCGCTTGGGGTTGAAGGTCCAGCCGGGGACGAGGTATTGCATGGCCGCGGCGTCGTCGCGTGCGCCCAGGCCGTGCTCGCGGTAGAGGCGGTGCGCCTTCTCGACCTCGGCCATGTCCAGCGTGACGCCCAGGCCCGGCTTGGTGGGCACCTGCACATGGCCGCCAACGATTTGCAGCGGTTCCTGCGTCAGGCGCTGGCCGTCCTGCCAGATCCAGTGCGTGTCGATGGCCGTCACCTTGCCCGGCGCGGCGGCCCCGACATGGGTGAACATGGCCAGCGAGACATCGAAGTGGTTGTTCGAGTGCGAACCCCAGGTCAGGCCCCAGTCGCGGCAGGTCTGGGCCACACGCACGCTGCCGGCCAGCGTCCAGAAGTGCGGGTCGGCGAGCGGGATGTCCACGCTTTGCAGCGCCAGCGCGTGGCTGAGCTGGCGCCAGTCGGTGGCGACCATGTTGGTGGCCGTGGGCAGGCCGGTGGCGCGACGGAACTCGGCCATCACCTCGCGGCCGGAGAAGCCGTCTTCAGCGCCGCAGGGGTCTTCGGCATAGGCGACGACGCCGCGCATGCGCTGGCCCAGGCGGATGGCGTCCTTCAGCAGCCAGCCGCCGTTGGGGTCCAGCGTCACGCGCGCCTCGGAAAAGCGCTCGTGCAGCGCCGTGACGGCGTCGACCTCCTCGTCGCCGCGCAGCACGCCGCCCTTGAGCTTGAAGTCATTGAAGCCATAGCGCGCACGCGCCGCTTCGGCCAGGCGCACCACGGCCGCGGGCGTCATCGCTGCCTCGTGGCGCAGGCGCAGCCAGTCGTCGGCGGCGCCGGGATCGCTGGCATACGGCAAGCCGGTCTTGGCGCGGTCGCCCACGAAGAAGAGATAGCCGAGCATCTCGACTGCGTCGCGCTGCTGGCCTTCGCCCAGCAGCGCCGCCACCGGCACCTCGAGGTGCTGGCCCAGCAGGTCGAGCAGGGCCGATTCGATGGCGGTGACGGCATGGATGGTGGTGCGCAGGTCGAAGGTCTGCAAGCCGCGGCCGCCGCTGTCGCGGTCGGCAAAGGCCTTCTGCACCGCCTGCAACAGGGTCTGGTGCGCGCCTATGGGCTGGCCGACGACGAGGGCGGCTGCGTCTTCCAGGGTCTGGCGGATCTTCTCGCCGCCGGGCACCTCGCCCACGCCGGTGCGGCCGGCGCTGTCGCTCAGGATCAGCAGGTTGCGCGTGAAGAAGGGGCCGTGGGCGCCGCTCAGGTTGAGCAGCATGCTGTCGCGGCCGGCCACGGGGATGGCCCGCAGCGCGGTGACGACGGGCGTGGACGAGGAACTCATGGCGCCGCGCCTTCAGTCGGCGCTGATCTTGCGTACTTCGATGACCTTCTTCCAGCGCGCGAACTCCTGCTGCTGGAAGGCGGCAAACTGCTCCGGCGTGTTGGCCACGATCTCGAGGCCGACGCCGGTGAACTGTTGGCGCGTCTGCGGGTCGTTCAGCGCCGCGATCACGGCGGCATGGAATTTGGCACGCACATCGGCCGGCAGGCCCTTGGGGCCGACCACGGCCTGCCAGGAATAGACGTCGACGTTCTTCACGCCGGACTCGGCCATGGTGGGCACGTCGGGCAGCACCGGCGAGCGCTTGGCGCCGGTGACGGCCAGCGGGCGCAGCTTGCCCGACTTGATGTGCTGGAACACCGTGTTGACGTTCTGGAACGAGGCGTCGACCTGGCCGCCAAGCAGATCGGACACGGCCGGGCCGCCGCCCTTGTAGGGGATGTGGACGCCGGTCGTGCCGCTTTCCAGCCAGAAGAGTTCGGCCGTGAGGTGGTCGCTGGAGCCATTGCCCGACGAGGCAAAGCTCATCTTGTCGGGGTTGGCCTTCTGGTAGGCAATCACATCGGCCAGCGACTTGTGCGGCGAACTCGCCGGCACCACCAGCACATTGGGCGCCTGCACCGCGACGGTGATGGGGTCGAAGTCTTTCAGCGCGTCATAGGGCACGCCACCCTTGATCAGGTGGGGCGCGATGACCAGCGGGCCCAGCGAGGTGACGAGAAAGGTGGTGCCGTCGGCCGGCGCGCGCTTGACGAAGGCCGCGCCTATGGTGCCGGTGGCGCCGGCCTTGTTGTCGACGATGAAGGTCTGGTTCAGGCTCTTGGTCAGCAAGGGGCCGATGGCGCGGGCGATGGAATCAGTGGACCCGCCGGGCGGGAAAGGCACCAGCAGGGTCACCGGCTTGGCCGGCCAGGCCTGAGCCAGGGCGCTGGTGGCGGCCATCAGGCCGACGGCCAGGCCGGCCAGGGCGGTCTTGAATCTGTTCATGGCGGGCAGTCTCCTTGGGGGGAATTCGGGGCAGCTGCACCTCAAACGGTAGCGCTACCAAATGCGGACGAAATGGTAGCGCTACCTGTCAACCCTCACAAGCGCAAAAACCTAAGGGTTCACCCGAGTCCGCTGCTCGCGCGCTCGACCAGCGAGAAGCCGATGTCGACCACCCGCTGCTCGATGGCGCGGCCCTCGGCACTGTCGACGATGAACTGCGCCGCCTGGCGCCCGATCTCGCGGCTCTTGATGTGGACCGTGGTCAGCGCGGGGTCGACATCGGCGGCGAAGTCGAGGTCGCCGAAGCCGACCACGGCCAACTGCTCCGGCACGGCAACGCCGCGCACGCGCGCCTCGGTCATCACGCCCAGGGCCAGCAGGTCGGAGCTGCAGAAGACGGCGTCGATGGCGGGGTCGGCATCCAGCAGTTCGGCCAGGCCGCTGCGGCCACGCTTGAGCGTGGTGGGCGCTGGCACCAGGGCGCTGCGCACCGGCGCCAGGCCCAGGGCCAGCGCCTCGGCGCAGAAGGCGTCGCAGCGGCGCCGGGCGCGCTCGTCGTCGCCGCTCACCACCGCCAGCCGGCGCCGGCCCTTGGCGTACAGGTAGCGCGCCACCGACCGCCCCACCTCGACATGGGAGAAACCGACCAGCATGTCGATGGGCGTGGGCGTGAGATCCCAGGTCTCCACCACCGGGATGCCCGAGGCCAGCAGGCGCTTGCGGCCCGCGGCCGAATGCATGATGCCGGTGAGCACGATGCCGTCGGGGCGGCGGCCGACGATGGCCTCGATCAGCGCGTCCTCGCGCGAGCCGGCATAGCCGGCCTGGCCCAGCATCAGCTGGTAGCCGCGCTCGGCCAGGGCCTCGGTGAGCGACTGCACGGTCTCCAGGAAGACGGGGCCCGAGATCGTGGGCAGCACCGCCGCCACCAGGCGGCTGCGCGCCGAGGCCAGGCCGCCAGCCAGGCGGTTGGGCACATAGCCGGTGCGCGCCACCGCATCGGCCACCTTCTGGCGCACCTCGTCCGAGACCTGGCCCGGGTGGTTGAGCGCACGCGAGGCGGTGATGGGTGCCACGCCAGCCAGCCGGGCCACGTCGTGCAGGGTGACCGCGCCGCTGCCGCGCCGGCTGCGCCGTGGGGCTTGAACGTCTTGCTGTGCCATGGCCGATTCTAGGCAGATGACAGCGCTACCGTATTGCAGCCGCCCCTAAGGCCTTCCGCCCTCGGCGTAGACGCTGTCGCGCGACATGCAGTGCGCCAGTGCGTGCGGGCGCTGGACGGCGCCACTGCGCTCGTCGAAGCTGGCCGCCACCAGTTCCAGCGCGTCGGCATGGGCCTCCAGCGGCAGCCAGGGCGCGCCCAGCGCCGCCCACTCGGCGTCACCAAGCGCCAGTTCGCCGGCCAGAAAGACCTGGCGCGCGCCGGCGCCAGCCGCGAACGAGGCCGCCACCGCCTGCCCCTGGTCGCGCGGGCGGCACAGGCCGTGGGCCAGGGTCTGGTCGAAGACGATGAGGTCGCCCGGCTGCAGCGGCAGGCGCAAGCCGGCATGCGGCATCACGAACTCGACATCGTCCACCGCCAGCGCCAGGTTCCAGAACAAACAGGCCGTCCAGTGCCGCGCGACATCGTTGTGGAAGCCGGCACCCTGGGCGCCGAGAAAGTCGATGCGGGCGGCCACGCGCGGCCGGTAGGCCGCCTCATCGTCGCCCAGCACGCCGGTGCCGCGCAGCGCCGCAGCGATGAGCCCGACCAAATCGGCCACGCCAGGCGATGCGTCGGCCAGCTCCTGCAGTCCGACGAGGGCGTAATCGATGTCGGAGAAGGCCGCGAGCCGCATGCGGGCGAGGCCCAGGGCAGCCAGGCCGGCCAGCGCCGACGCGTTGTGCAGCACGCCGCGGACGAGGTGAACGCGGCCGTAGGGCGAGCGCGCCAGTTCGGCATGGCGCGCTTCCTCGCTGCGCACTGCATAACGCTTGAAAGGTGCAGGCACCGCCAGCGCCGCAGCTTCATAGGCCTGGTGGCTGGGCGTGCGGGCGGGGGCGGCCGTCATGGGCGCCCATTCTGCGGTCGCTGGGGATTGCGGGGCCGGGCCTCACGGCATAGATTGCGCCCACGCCGCGCCTGGCGCCGCCCCGTTCACCCTCAAGGAGTTCCACCCATGGCCAGCCTCACCGTGAATGGCGTTGTGCACGCCTACGACGGCGATCCCGAGATGCCGCTGCTGTGGTATCTGCGCGATGTGCTGCAGATGACCGGCACCAAGTTCGGCTGCGGCCAGGCCTTGTGCGGCGCCTGCACCGTGCATGTGGACGGCGAGCCGGCGCGCGCCTGCCAGACCGCCATGGGCACGCTGGCCGGCAAGCGCATCACCACCATCGAAGGGCTGCACCCCCAGGGCCAGCATCCGCTGCAGGTGGCCTGGCGCGAGCACGGCGTGCCGCAATGCGGCTACTGCCAGGCCGGCCAGATCATGCAGGCTGCCGCGCTGCTGAAGAGCAGGAAGCGCCCCAGCGACGAGGAGATCGAGGCCGCGATGTCGGGCCACATCTGCCGCTGCGGCACCTACACACGCATCAAGGCCGCCATCAAGCAGGCCGCAGCCTCCACCAAGGGAGCCTGAGATGAGCGCCCTCCTCCAGACACCCGAACCCCTGATCGGCAGCCTCGGCCGCCGCCATTTCATCGGTGGCGCCGCCGGCGGCGGCTTCGCGCTGGCCCTGGGCTGGCCGGACAGCGCCGACGCTGCCGAAGCGCCCAAGTACGGCGCCTACGGCATGCCCAACGGCGTGGTCGAGAACCCGCTGGTCTTCGTCGCCATCGCCGACGACGGCACCGTCACCATCACCTGCCACCGCGCCGAGATGGGCCAGGGCGTGCGCACCGGCGTGCCCATGATCGTGGCCGACGAACTCGAGGCCGACTGGGCCCGCGTGCGCGTGGTGCAGGCGCCCGGCGACGAGCCGCGCTACGGCAACCAGGACACCGACGGCTCGCGCACCACGCGCCACTTCTTCATGCCCATGCGCCGCTGCGGCGCCGCCGCGCGCCAGATGCTGGAATCCGCCGCCGCCGCACACTGGGGCGTGCCGGTGGCCGAGGTGGTGGCGCGCAAGCACCAGCTGCTGCACAAGCCGAGTGGCCGCAGCCTGGGCTTTGGCGAGGTGGCGCGCGCCGCCGCCGCGCTGCCGGTGCCGGCCAGCGCCGACATCAGGCTCAAGACGCCGGCCGAGTTCCGCTACATCGGCAAGGGCAAGCTGCCCATCGTCGACGGCTTCGATATCACCACCGGCCGCGCCGTCTTCGGCATGGACGTGGTCTTCCCCGACCTGCTTTTTGCCGTGGTGGCGCGCTCGCCGGTCTATGGCGGCACGCTCAAGCGCCATGACGCCCGTGCCGCGCTGAAGGTGCCGGGCGTCGTCAAGGTGGTCGAGATCAAGGGCTCGGGCATCCCCAGCGCCTTCGAGCCCCTGCCCGGCGTGGCCGTGGTCGCCACCACCACCTGGGCCGCGATGAAAGGCCGCGAGGCCCTGGTGCTCGAATGGGACGACGGCCCCAACGCCGGCTACAGCTCCGACACCTACCGCGCAACGATGTCCGAGGCCGCCGCCAAGCCCGGCAAGCTGATCCGCAAGACCGGCGATGTCGAAGCTGCCTTCCAGGCCGCGGCCAAGGTGGTGAAGGCCGAGTACTACATGCCCCACCTGACCCAGGCACCGATGGAGCCGCCGGTGGCGACGGCGCGCCTCAAGGACGGCCAGCTCGAGCTCTGGGGCCCCTTCCAGAGCCCGCAGGCCGTGCGCGGCGGCGTCGCCAAGCGCCTGGGCCTGGGCGCCGACAAGGTGACGGTCAACGTCACGCTGCTGGGCGGCGGCTTCGGCCGCAAGAGCAAGGGCGATTTCGCCAGCGAGGCCGCCCTGGTGGCGCAGCAGACCGAGGGCCGGCCGGTCAAGCTGGTGTGGACGCGCGACGACGACCTGCACCATTCGTACTACCACACGGTCTCGGTCGAGCACCTTGAGGCCGGCCTCGACGCCAAGGGCAAGCCGACCGCCTGGCTGCACCGCAGCGTGGGCCCGACGCTGATGGCGCTGTTCATGCCCGACCCCAAGCTCGAATCCCCCATCGAGCTGGGCATGGGCCTCACCAACGTGCCCTTCGCCGTGCCCAACCTGCGCATCGAGAACCCCGAGGCCGCGGCCCATGTGCGCGTGGGCTGGTACCGCGCGGTCTCCAACCTGCCGCATGCCTTCGCGATCCAGTCCTTTGTGGCCGAACTGGCCCACGCGGCCGGCCGCGACCCCAAAGATTTCCTGCTCGAACTGCTGGGCCCGCCGCGCCAGATGGACCCGCGCGACCTCAACGACAGCTGGAACCACGGCGAAGACCCCACCGCCTATCCCATCGACATAGCCCGCCTGCGCCGCGTCACCACCACAGTGGCCAAGAAGGCCGGCTGGGGCCGGGCGCTGGCCAAGGGCCGGGGCCTGGGCATCGCCGCGCACTACAGCTTCACCACCTATGTGGCGGCGGTGGTCGAAGTGGCCGTCAACGCCCAGGGCGACCTGACCATTCCGCGCGTGGACATCGCCATCGACTGCGGCGCCATCGTCAACCCCGAGCGCCTGCGCTCGCAGATGGAAGGCGCCTGCATGATGGGCATAGGCAATGCGCTGGGCAGCGAGGTCACCTTCAGCAAGGGCCGCGCCCAGCAACACAATTTCGACGGCTACGAGGTGCTGCGCATGAGCGCGGCCCCCAAGCGCATCGAGGTACACATGCTGGGGGGCGACTACAGCGCGCCGTTGGGCGGTGCCGGCGAGCCGGGCGTGCCGCCCATCGCCCCGGCGCTGTGCAACGCCATCTTCGCCGCCACCGGCAAGCGCATCCGCAACCTGCCCATCAAGGGCCAGCTGCGGGCCTGAAACCCGGAGGCGGCGCGGCCCGCGCCGGCACCTCGCCGGCCTTCTCGCGCGCCGCGTCGTGCAGATGCCGGCGCAGGAAGTTGGCCGCCGCCTCGCTCTGGCCGGCCAGCAGCAGCCCGTTCTCGGTGCAACGCTCGGGCAGCCGGCCCAGCAGGCAGTCGTCGGCAATCCGCAGGTAGACGGACTCGTTCTCGTCGGCCGGCGGCAAGGCTGGCAGGGCCGGGGTGCGCTGGCGCGGGCCCACGGCATAGCCGCCCTCGGGGCAGGCCTTGAGCCGCCGTACGTCAGCTGCCCCTCGAAAATGCTCACCGCTTCAAAGCGGACGTCCAAGGACCGCAGGCGCCTCTCGAAGGCCTTCGCAGCTTTGCTGCCCGACAGAGGGCAGCGCGCGGCGGTTGATTGGCCAGCCTCAACGGCGTAGCGCCTCGCGCAGTCTCGCTGCGAACTCGCGTGCCGCCGCGCTGCGTGACGCGCCGCGGCGCCAGAGGATGCCTGCGTGCCGCACCACTTGCGGCGCGGTCAGCGCGATGGCGTGCAGATCGGGTGCCAGGCGCGCGGCGCGCTCGGGCACGATGCTGGCCACGTCGCCATGGCGGCACACCACCAGCAGCGACTCGACCGACGCCATCTCGATGCGCACCGTGGGCACGACGCCGGCTTCGTGCAGGCCCGCATCGACCAGGCGCCGCGTTGCGAAACTGCGCGGCAGCAGCGCCAGCGGCACGCCGTTCAGCGCCTTCAACGCCAGGCTGCGCCGCGCCGCCAGCGGGTGCGCGGGCGCCACCACCAGCAGCATGTGTTCGTCGAACAGCGCTTCGGTCTCGATCTCGGCGTGTGTCGTCGGGTGGAAGGCGATCCCCAGGTCAAGTTCCCCGCTGCGCAACTGCTCCTCGATGGGCCCGGCGCGCAGTTCGCGCACCTCGATCACCACGCCCGGGTAACTGCGGCTGAAGGCCCCCACCGTGACGGGCACGACGGTGTTCAGGAAGGTCGGGATCGCGCCCACCGTGAGGCGACCCGACTGCAGGCCGCTGAGCTCGGACAGTGCCATGCGACCGGCCTCGATTTCCTTCAGCGCGCGCGTGGCGTAGCTGCGGAACTCGGCGCCGGCCTGTGAAAGCCTGAGGCCGCGCCCCAGCCGCTCGAAGAGCTGCACCTGCAGTTCCTCTTCCAGCTGGCGCAGGCCGTGGGACAGCGTGCTCTGCGTGACGAACAGGTTCTGCGCCGATTGCGTGAGGTGTTCGGTCTCGGCGATGTCGAGGAAGTAGCGCAGCTGGCGGAGTTCCATCGCCGCATCGTAGCGCGTACCGTTCGTTCATATCGAACGATTCATCGAAAATATGTCATTGGAGTTGGCAACGCAGGCGCCTTAACGTGGCGACATGCAACACCATCCTAGGTTCCTCCCCACGCCGGGAAGCTGGCCCATCGAACGCATCGAGGCCCGCATCATCGACATCCCGACGGTCCGGCCGCACAAGCTGGCCTTCGGCGCCATCAGCCGCCAGAGCCCGGTCATCGTTCAACTTTGGCTGGCCGACGGCGCCTGCGGCTTCGGCGAGGCCGCGACCATCGGCGGCCCCTCATGGAACGAGGAATCGCCCGAGAGCATCCTGCACGCCATCCAGAACCACCTGGCCCCGGCGTTGTTGGGACAACCGGGCGGCCACTTCGGCGCCGCTCTGGCGCGCATGGACCTCGCCTGCCGCGGCAATGCCTTCGCCAAGAGCGCGGTGGAGATGGCGCTCATCGACGCCGTGGCGCGCACGCTGGGTCTGCCGGCCTGGCAGCTGCTGGGCGGGCGCCGCCACAACAGCCTGCCGCTGGCCTGGACGCTGGCCAGCGGCGACGCGGCCCGCGACATCGAGGAAGCGCAGCTGCGGCTGCAGCAGCGCCGCCACCGCATCTTCAAGCTGAAGATCGGCGCCCGCGCGCCGGCCCAGGATGTGGCGCATGTGGCGCAGATTGCCCGTGCGCTGGACGGCCAGGCGACGCTGACGGTGGACGTCAACCAGGCCTGGGACGGCGCCACTGCGCGGCGTTGGCTGCCGCCGCTGATCGCCGCCGGCGTGACCCTGATCGAGCAGCCGGTGGCGAAGTGGAACGTCGAGGCCCTGGCCATGCTGACCGCGACGCTGGGCGATCGCGCAGCCTTCATGGCCGACGAAACCGTGTGTACGCCCCAGGACGCGATGCGGCTGGCGCGCGCCCAGGCGGCGCAGGTGTTCTCGCTGAAGGTGGCCAAGCACGGCGGCCTGCTGCGCACGCTGCAGGTGGCGGCCGTCGCCGAGGCGGCCGACATCGGCTGGTACGGCGGCACCATGCTCGAAACTTCGATCGGCAGCGCCGCCGCGGCACATGTCTTCAGCACGCTGGGCCCCCAGCACCACGGCTGCGAACTCTTCGGCCCGCAGTTGTTGGTGGACGATGTCGTGGGCGCGCGCATGGAGATCCGCGACTTCGAATTGCAATTGCCCGACGGGCCGGGATACGGCGTCGAGGCCGACATCGCGCAGCTGACCCGCTTCGACCGCGCTCGTGCGGGCCTGAACGCCACGCACGTCGATCTCGGCCGTCGCGCCGCAATGGCTTGAGCAATCCCGCCTGAAAACCCATCCTGAGGGAGCCCAAACCATGTTGTTCCTGGTCCGCATGGACGTCCATATCCCGCACGACCTGCCCACCGCGCAGGCCGATGAAATCAAGGCCCGCGAGAAAGCCTACGCACAAGACCTGCAGCGCGACGGCCGCTGGCGCCACCTGTGGCGCGTGGTCGGCGAGTACGCCAACTACAGCGTCTTCGACGTCGCTTCCAACGACGAACTGCACACCCTGCTGTCGAAGCTGCCACTCTTTCCGTACATGAAGCTGCACGTCACGCCGCTGGCGCAACACCCCTCGGCGCTGGTCGGCTGACCGCCACGCCAGGCCCCGCGCAGGCCCTGCCTGCGACAACTTATGAAGGCGAAATCCAAGTGATAGACAAGATCACGACCTCCATCGCCGAGGCGCTGGCCGGCACGGCCGACGGCGCCACGGTGCTGATCGGCGGCTTCGGCACCGCCGGCATCCCCAACGAGCTCATAGCCGGCCTCATAGCGCAGGGCGCGCGTGAGCTCACGGTGGTCAACAACAACGCCGGCAACGGCGACAGCGGCCTCGCCGCACTGCTGGCCGCGGGCCGCGTGCGCAAGATCATCTGCAGTTTTCCGCGCCAGGCCGATTCGCACGTCTTCGACGCGCTCTACCGCAGCGGCAGGATCGAACTGGAACTGGTGCCGCAGGGCAACCTGGCCGAGCGCCTGCGCGCCGCGGGCGCCGGGGTTGGCGCCTTCTTCACGCCGACGGGCTATGGCACCGAGCTGGCCAGGAACGCCGATGGCAGTGCCAAGGAAACCCGCGTCATCGCCGGCCGGCCCTATGTGCTGGAGTACCCGATTCACGGCGACCTGGCGCTGGTCAAGGCCGAGCGAGGTGATCGCTGGGGCAACCTGGTCTACCGCAAGGCGGCGCGCAATTTCGGCCCCGTGATGGCCACCGCCGCCAGGCGCACGGTGGCCACCGTACACGAGGTGGTGGAACTCGGCGCACTCGACCCCGAAAACATTGTCACGCCGGGCATCCACGTCAGCCGCGTGGTGTGCATCGACCGCGTGGCCACGCAAGCTGGCGGCTTCAAGGTGGCAGCATGAGCAAGAACTACCAACGACGGACCAAGGACGAACTGGCGCGGCGGGTGGCGCAGGACATCTTCGACGGTGCCTACGTCAACCTGGGCATCGGCATGCCGACCACGGTGGCCAACCACATTCCGCCCGGCATCGAAGTGGTGCTGCACAGCGAGAACGGCATCCTGGGCATGGGCCCCGCACCCGCAACGGGCGACGAGGACTACGACCTCATCAACGCCGGCAAGCAGCCGGTAACGTTGCGCCCGGGCGGCGCCTACTTCCACCACGCCGACAGCTTCGCGATGATGCGCGGCGGCCATCTCGACATCTGCGTGCTCGGTGCCTTCCAGGTCTCGGCCACCGGCGACCTGGCCAACTGGAGCACCGGCGAGCCCGGCAGCATCCCGGCCGTGGGCGGCGCGATGGACCTGGCCATCGGCGCCAAGCAGACCTGGGTGATGATGGATTTGCTGACCCGCGAAGGTGCCAGCAAGGTGCTGGAGCGCTGCACCTACCCGCTCACCGGCCTGGCCTGCGTCAAGCGCATCTACGGCGACCTGGCCACGCTGGCCTGCACGCCGCAGGGCCTGCAACTCATCGACAAGGTCGATGGCCTGAGCCATGCCGAACTCGAACGCCTGCTCGGGCTGCCTGTCCGCCCCTGACGCACTGAAAAGGTTCCCATGACACAAGCCTATATCTGCGACGCGATCCGCACGCCTTTCGGCCGCTACGGCGGTGCGCTGGCCTCCGTCCGTGCCGATGACCTCGGCGCCATCCCCCTGCGTGCGCTGATGGCGCGCAACCCCGGTGTCGACTGGGCGACAGTGGACGATGTGCTCTACGGCTGCGCCAACCAGGCCGGCGAGGACAACCGCAACGTCGCCCGCATGTCGCTGCTGCTGGCCGGGCTGCCGGAGGGTGTGCCGGGGGCCACCATCAACCGCCTGTGCGGCTCGGGCCTGGACGCGCTGGGCACGGCCGCACGCGCCATCCGCGCCGGCGAGGCCCGTCTGATGGTCGCCGGCGGCGTCGAGAGCATGAGCCGCGCCCCCTTCGTGATGCCCAAGGCCGAGAGCGCCTACAGCCGCGCCAATGCCATCCACGACACCACCATCGGCTGGCGCTTCGTCAACCGGCTGATGAAGGCGCAGTACGGCGTCGACAGCATGCCCGAGACGGCCGAGAACGTCGCCACGGAGTACGGCATCGAGCGCGAGGCGCAGGACCGCATGGCGCTGGCCAGCCAGCTGCGTGCGGTGGCGGCGCAGCAGGCCGGCCACCTGGCGCGCGAGATCACGCCGGTGAGCGTGGCGCAGAAGAAGGGCGATGCGCTCGTCGTCGACACCGACGAACACCCGCGCGCCACCAGCCTGGAAGCGCTGGCCAAGCTGAAGGGCGTGGTGCGCCCCGACGGCACGGTGACGGCCGGCAATGCCAGCGGCGTCAACGATGGCGCCTGCGCGCTGCTGCTGGCCGACGAAGCCGCTGCCGCGATACACGGCCTCAGGCCCCGGGCCCGCGTGGTCGGCATGGCCACGGCCGGCGTGGCGCCGCGCGTGATGGGCATCGGCCCTGCGCCGGCGACGCAGAAGGTGCTGGCGCTGACGGGATTGAAGCTGGACCAGATCGACGTCATCGAACTCAACGAGGCCTTCGCCGCGCAGGGCTTGGCCGTGTTGCGCCAGCTCGGCCTGGCCGACGCCGACCCGCGCGTGAACGCCTGGGGCGGCGCCATCGCGCTGGGCCACCCGTTGGGCGCCTCGGGCGCGCGCCTGGCGACGACGGCCGTCAACCGGCTGCACACGACCGGCGGGCGCTATGCGCTGTGCACCATGTGCATCGGCGTCGGGCAGGGCATCGCCGTGGTGCTGGAGCGGGTGTGAAGGGGAACGACATGAACGCCGTGACCGGACTCACGACCCGCGCACCGCGCCTGCGCTACGACGTCCAGGGCCCGCGTGAGCGCTTGCGTGAGGGCGGCCCGGCGCACCCCACCTTCGTGCTGGCGCACGCGCTGGGCTGCGACCTGACGATGTGGGACGCATTGGCCCACCACCTGGCCGAACATGGCCGCGTGGTGCGCTACAACCAGCGCGGCCACGGTGGCAGCGAGGCGCCGATCGGGGTCTACACCCTGGCCGAGCTGGCCGACGACGCGTCTCGCCTGATCGACGAGCTGGCCCAGGGGCCGGTGGTCTGGGTGGGCCTGTCAATGGGCGGCATGGTCGGCCAGGAGCTGGCGCTGCGCCATCCGGGCAAGGTGCGGGCGCTGGTGCTGGCCAACACCACGTCGGGCTATCCGCAAGAGGCGCAGGCCGGCTGGTCGCAGCGCATCGCCAGCATTGCCCAGGGCGGGCTGGTAGCCATCGTCGACGGCGCGCTGCAGCGCTGGTTCCACGCCGGCTTCCACGCCCGGCAGCCGCAGACCGTCGCGCATTGGCGCGCCCGTGTGCTGAGCTGCGATGCGGCGGGCTACATCGCCTGCTGCCAGGCCATCGCCGGGGTCGACACCACGGACCGTCTGCCCGGCATCGCAGTGCCAGCCCTGGTGATCGCCGGCGCGCTGGACCAGGGCACGCCGCCCGAGATGGCGCGTGTCATCGCGCAAGGCATCCCTGGTGCGCGTCTTGTGGTGCTGCCCGAGGCCTCGCACCTGAGCGTGCTGGAACAGCCGCTGGCCTTCCGCAGCGCGGTGGACGACTGGCTGCAACACGCATTGCCAGCCTGAGCACGGTCTGCAGCTGCCGTCCCGCACGCCCGCGGCTTGCGGGCGCTCCCGTTTCACGCCTTCCGCCCTACACCATGCTCCGACGCGACTGGTCCGTTTCCGCCGTCACCGCCGGTTTCCTGGCCGTGTTGATCTCCTACGCCGGCCCGCTGCTGATCTTCTTCCAGGCCGCCCGGGCGGCGGGCGCCGGGCCGGAGCTGATGGCCTCCTGGGTCTGGGCAATCTCGATGGGCGCGGCCGTCTCCGGCATCGCATTGAGCTGGTGGCTCAGGGTGCCGGTCATCACCGCCTGGTCGGCGCCGGGCACGGCGCTCCTCATCACGCTGTTTCCGGCGCTGTCGCTGCAGGAAGCGGTGGGGGCGTACATCACCGCCGCGGCTCTGATCCTGATCGTTGGCCTCAGCGGCAGCTTCGACTGGTTGATGCAGCGGATTCCCCGCGCCATCTGCGCCGGGATGATGGCCGGGATCCTGTTCCAGTTCGGTGCCCGGGCCTTCAAGGCGGTGGAAGCGATGCCGCTGCCCACGCTGTGCATGGTGGCCGGCTACCTGGTGGCGCGCCGCTTCTGGCCGCGTTACCACCTGCTGATGGTGCTGGCCCTGGGTCTGGCCCTGGCCGCAGCCGTCGGGGGTAGCGACTGGAGCAGCGTGCGCCTGGAAGTCACCAGACCCGTGTTCACCGCGCCCACCTGGAACTGGGCCTCGACCCTGAGCCTGGCTGTGCCGCTGGCCGTGGTCAGCCTGGCCGGACAGTTCCTGCCCGGCATGGCCATCCTGCGTGGCGCGGGTTACACCACGCCGGCCCGTCCGGTGCTGATTGCCACGGGTGTGGCGTCACTCTGCACGGCGCCGTTTGGCGGCATCACCACCGTGCTGGCGGCCATCACCGCGGCCTTGTGTACGGGTCGTGACGCGCATGAGGACCCGGGCCGACGCTACGTGGCCGGCATCGCCAACGGCCTGTTCTACCTGCTGGGCGGCTGCCTGGCGGGCACCCTCATCGGCGTCTTCACCGTGCTGCCCGCGCCTTTCGTCGCCGTGCTGGCCGGGCTGGCGCTGATCGGCGCGATCACGGCCAACGTACAGGGCGCCGCCAGCGACCCCGAGCACCGTGAAGCAGCGATGGTCACCTTCCTCGTCACCGCCAGCGGGATGAGCCTGTGGGGCCTGGGTGCAGCGTTCTGGGGCGTGGTGATCGGCGGCTGCGCGCATGCCGTGCTGGGCTGGCAGCGACCACGCGCAAGTGCAGCGCCGGCGCCGGACCCGGCCGTCCGCGCCGTCACCCGGTAGCTAGACCGGCTTGTCCACTGCCGCCGCGCGTGTTGCTTCGGCACGCTGGCGTGCCTCGGCCTGTTCCTGGTAGATGCGATCGATGAGCGCGCGCAAGGTGGCAATGTCTTCGTTCTGGCCGTGAAGCCGGGTGCTCATGATGATCGGTGACACCGCCTGAGGGTCGCTCAGCGCGCGGTAGATCACTTCGTCCGGACGCAGCCGGCTCACGCCTTCGGGCACCACACAGATGCCCATGCCCGCGGCCACCAGGCCCAGCGCGGTCTGGATCTCCTGCACCTCGTGCACGGCTGCGGGATGCAGACCCTGGTCACGGAACAGCGACAGCACCTGATCCGCGTAGCTGGGGCGCGGCTTTCGGGGGTAGACAAGAATGTCCTGGCTCTCGAGCGCAGCCAGGATGATGGGCTTGCCCGGAATGGCCAGCGCATGCTCCATGGGTATTGCGGCGACCAGGCGTTCCTCGCGCAAGACCTCCCGCTTGATGCTCGCGTCCTCGAGCCGTATGCGTCCGAAGCCGACGTCGATGCGCCCGCTCTTCAGGGCCTCGATCTGGTCGAGCGTCGGCATCTCCTCCAGGGCAATTTCGACCTGCGGCAGTGCCGCGCGGAACAGCCGCACCAGGCGCGGCAAGGCGCCGTACATCGTCGACGCCACGAAGCCGATCACCAGCCGGCGCTCCATGCGCGCCACGCGCCGCGTGGCCCGCGCGGCCTGCGCCGCCTGCTCCAGCAGCCGCGTGGCGTGGCTGTAGAAGAAGCGGCCCGGCTCGGTCAGCTTCAGCGGCCGCGACCCGCGCTCGAACAGCGGCGTTCCCAATTCCTCTTCCAGATCCTGGATCTGCCGGCTCAGCGGAGGCTGCGAGATGTGCAGCCGCTCCGCCGCGCGGGTGAAGCTCTGCTCGTCGGCAACCGCCACGAAGTAGCGAAGGTGACGCAATTCCATTGCATGCCTTTTGGGTATCAAAACAGTCTAAAAGCGTCTTGGACTCGAGGCAAACGAATTCCTACTATTCGTTCCATTCCAGGCCTTTCTTCCCCCACCAACCTCACAGAGGAGACAACCCATGGACACCAAGACCATCGACCAACTGCTGGACCGCTTCGAGAAGACCGGCGTCGTCGGCGAAGGCAATTCCCGCGTGAAGCTCGTCGTGAACCGCCTGGTGCGCGACCTGATGCTCGCCATCGAAGACCTGGACATCACGCCCGAGGAGTTCTGGTCTGGCCTGAACTACTTCGCCGAAGCCGGCCGCAACGGCGAACTGGGCCTGATCGCCCCGGGCATCGGCCTCGAGCACTTCCTGGACCTGCGCATGGACGAGGCCGAGGCCCGTGCCGGCCTGAAGGGCGGCACGCCGCGCACCATCGAAGGCCCGCTGTACGTGGCCGGTGCGCCTGTGGCGCAGGGCGAGGCCCGGCTGGACGACGGCCAGACCGCCGGCGAGGTGGTCGTGATGCAGGGCGTGGTGCGCGGTACCGACGGCCAGCCCGTGGCCGGCGCCACGGTCGAGGTCTGGCATGCCAACGACAAGGGCAACTACTCGTACTTCGACACCACGCAGAGCGCGTTCAACCTGCGCCGCACCATCGTCGCCGACGCCCAGGGCCGCTACAAGTTCCGCAGCGTGATGCCGGTGGGCTACAGCTGCCCCCCGGGGGGCGCCACCGACCGCCTGCTGCAGCAACTCGGCCGCCACGGCCATCGCCCGGCCCACATCCACTTCTTCGTATCGGCCCCCGGCCACCGCAAACTGACCACGCAGATCAACATCGAGAACGACCCGCACCTGTGGGACGACTTCGCCTTCGGCACGCGCGAGGGCCTGGTGCCCAAGGTCTACACCAACAACGACCGCGCCGCCATGAACGCGCTGAACGTCGACAAGCCGTTCTACGAGATCCAGTTCGACTTCACGCTGCACGCGGATCAGGTGCGCGCGCCGGCCACGGACTTCGCCCGCACCCGCGCCGCGGCTTAAGCCCGCTGCTCCCCTGACGCCGGCGCCGCCCCGCCCGGCGCCACCTTCCCCCCCCCCCAAGAAGCCTCTCCCCCCGGCGCAGCCTTGCGACCGGGTCGGGCGAAGCCTTGCCCAGAACAGGCCCGCGTGAGTCGGGCATGGAGACAAGCATGAGCACTTCCGCATCCCTGGAAAACGTCAAGCAGCGCCTGGCCGGCATGCTGGTGGAGGACGCCGAACGGCAGCTCTACCGCCTGCACCGCAGCGCCTTCACCGACGAGGCCCTGTTCGACCTGGAGATGAAGCACATCTTCGAAGGCAACTGGATCTACCTGGCCCACGAGAGCCAGATCCCGAACCCCAACGACTACCTCACCACGCAGATCGGCCGCCAGCCCATCGTCATCACGCGCAACAAGGCGGGTGAGCTCAACGCCATCATCAACGCCTGCTCGCACCGCGGCGCCACGCTGTGCCGCCACAAGAAGGGCAACAAGACCAGCTTCACCTGCACCTTCCACGGCTGGACCTTCAACAACTCGGGCAAGCTGCTCAAGGTCAAGGACGCCAATGGCGCCGGCTACCCGGACAGCTTCAACAAGGACGGCAGCCACGACCTGAAGAAGGTGGCGCGCTTCGAGAGCTACCGCGGCTTCCTGTTCGGCAGCCTCAACCCCGACGTGCCGCCGCTGGTCGAGTTCCTGGGCGAGTCCACCAAGATCATCGACATGATCGTGGACCAGTCGCCCGAAGGCCTGGAGGTGCTGCGCGGCTCGTCCACCTACACCTTCGACGGCAACTGGAAGCTGCAGGCCGAGAACGGCGCCGACGGCTACCACGTCAGTTCAGTGCACTGGAACTACGCGGCCACCACCAACCAGCGCAAGCAGGCGGCCGCGGGCGACAGCATCAAGGCCATGGACGCCGGCAGCTGGGCCAAGCAGGGCGGCGGCTTCTACTCCTTCGAGCACGGCCACATGCTGCTGTG
The DNA here is from genome assembly GCF_904426505.1 of Rubrivivax sp. A210. Taxonomy (GTDB): domain Bacteria; phylum Pseudomonadota; class Gammaproteobacteria; order Burkholderiales; family Burkholderiaceae_C; genus Rubrivivax. Next base: position 190,322 of record NZ_CAJGBN010000045.1, on the reverse strand, counting down.
GACCAAGTGGGCCAATCCCGAAGACCGTCCGGCCTATCCCATCCGCAACCAGCTTGCAGCGCAGTTCGGCCAGGCCCGCGCCGACTGGATGATCGGCCACTCGCGCAACCTGTGCCTGTACCCGAACGTCTACCTGATGGACCAGTTCAGCTCGCAGATCCGCGTGCTGCGTCCCATCAGCGTCGACAAGACCGAAGTCACCATCTACTGCATCGCGCCCAAGGGCGAGGCGCCCGAAGCGCGCGCCCGGCGCATCCGTCAGTACGAGGACTTCTTCAATGCCACCGGCATGGCCACGCCCGATGACCTGGAGGAGTTCCGCGCCTGCCAGCAGGGCTACGCCGGCATCGCGCTGCAGTGGAACGACATGTGCCGCGGCGCCACCCAGTGGGTGCAAGGCCCGGACGGCGCCGCCCGCGAGATCGGCCTGAACCCGCTGCTCTCGGGCGTCAAGACCGAGGACGAGGGCCTCTACACCGTGCAGCACGGCTACTGGCTGCAGACCATGCAGCGCGCCATTGCGGTGGAAGAAGCGCGCCAGGCCGCGGGTACCGCGCATGTGGTGTGCGAGCACAGCCAAGCCTGCGATCACGCATAACTCGCGCCTGACCTGCGCCTGAAGGAGACAAGCAAATGATGACCATTGAACAAGTGCAGGCCTTCCTGTACCGCGAAGCCCGGCTGCTGGACGACCGCCAGTGGGACGACTGGCTGGCGCTCTACCACCCGGCCGTGGACTTCTGGATGCCGTCGTGGGACGACGACGACCAGTTGACGACGGACCCGCAGCGCGAGATCTCGCTCATCTACTACGCCAACAAGGGCGGGTTGGAAGACCGGGTGTTCCGCATCAAGACCGAGCGCTCGGCGGCCAGCATGCCCGAGCCGCGCACGGGCCACAACGTCCACAACGTCGAGATCGTCTCGGCCAAGGGCGAGCAGATCGAACTGCGCTTCAACTGGCACACGCTGAGCTACCGCTACCAGACGGTGGACAGCTACTTCGGCACCAGCCACTACACGCTGGACCTGAGCAGCGGCCAGCCGCTCATCAAGCGCAAGCGCGTGGTGTTGAAGAACGACTACATCCACCACGTCCTGGACGTGTACCACATCTGACCCTGCCGGCGTCGGTGACCTGCAAAAGCAGGCATCGGCAAGCAAGAGGAGACAAGCCATGCCCCACCAGATTGCCTTCCGCTTTGAAGACGGCGTCACCCGCTTCATCGAGGCCAGCCCGACGGAGACGGTGGCCGACGCCGCCTACCGCCAGGGTGTGAACCTTCCGCTGGACTGCCGCGACGGCGCCTGCGGCACCTGCAAGTGCCTGGCCGAATCGGGCCCGTTCGAGATGGGCGAGTACATCGAGGACGCGCTGAGCGCCGACGAGGCCGCCCGCGGCTACGTGCTGACCTGCCAGATGCGCGCCCGCGGCAACTGCGTGGTGCAGGTGCCGGCGTCGTCGGCGGTGTGCCGTGCGTCGCAAGCCGCGGTGGAGGCTGCCATCAGCGAAGTTCGGCAGCTCTCGCCCAGCACCCTCTCGTTGACGCTGAAGGACGCCGCGCTCGACAAGCTGGCCTTCCTGCCCGGGCAGTACGTGAACCTGCAGGTGCCGGGCACCGACCAGACGCGGGCCTACTCGTTCAGCTCGCTGGTGCGCGACGGCGAGGTCTCGTTCCTGATCCGCAATGTCCCGGGGGGCCGAATGAGCGGCTACCTCACGGGCCAGGCCCAGCCCGGTGACCGCATGAGGCTTACCGGCCCGCTGGGCACCTTCTACCTGCGCGACATCCAGCGGCCTCTGCTGCTGCTGGCTGGCGGCACCGGGCTGGCGCCCTTTACCGCGATGCTGGAGAAGATTGCCGCGGAGGGCAGCCCTTACCCGGTGCACCTGATCTACGGCGTCACCCACGACGCCGACCTGGTGGACATGGACAAGCTGGCCGGCTTTGCCGCGCGCATCCCGAACTTCAGCTTCGCCGCCTGCGTGGCCAGCCCGGACAGCGCCTGGCCGAACAAGGGCTTCGTCACCCACCACATCCAGCCGGCCCATCTGAACGACGGCGAAGTGGACGTCTACCTGTGCGGCCCGCCGCCGATGGTGGAAGCGGTCAACCGCTTCATCCGCGAATGCGGTGTGCAGCCGGCCAGCTTCCACCACGAGAAGTTCGCCGCCAGCGCCTGAGGACAAAACCATGAACCCCCGTTTCGAGAACAAGGTTGCCGTCGTCACCGGCGCGGCGCAAGGCATCGGCCGGCGCGTCGTCGAGCGGTTGCTGGACGAAGGCGGCCGGGTGGCCGCGGTGGACCGCGCCGACCTGGTGCATGAACTGCGCGCCCAGCCCGGCGCCGCCGAGCGGCTGCTGACGCTGACGGCCGACCTGGAACGCAACGCCGATGCCGAGCGCGTGATGCTTGATGCCGCGCAGCGCTTCGGCCGCATCGACATCCTCGTCAACAACGTCGGCGGCACCATCTGGGCCAAGCCCTTCGAGCACTACCGCGAGCACGAGATCGAGGCCGAGGTGCGGCGCTCGCTGTTCCCCACGCTGTGGTGCTGCCACGCCGTGCTGCCTTTCATGCTGGAGCAGGGCGCGGGTTCAATAGTCAACGTCTCGTCCATCGCCACCCGCGGCGTCAACCGCGTGCCCTATGGCGCGGCCAAGGGCGGCGTCAACGCGCTGACGGCCTGCCTGGCCTTCGAGAACGCGCAGCGCGGCATTCGCGTCAACGCCACCGCCCCGGGCGGCACCGAGGCGCCGCCGCGGCGCATTCCGCGCAATACCTACACCCCCGCCGAACAGCCCACCGAGCAGGAGAAGGCCTGGTACCAGCAGATCGTGGACCAGACCGTCTCGTCCAGCCTGATGAAGCGCTACGGAAGCATCGACGAGCAGGCCGGCGCCATTCTTTTCCTGGCCTCGGACGACGCGGCCTACATCACCGGCGTCACGCTGCCCGTCGGCGGCGGCGACCTGGGCTGAACCTCCCCGACCCCACACACAACATCTTCAGGAGACAAGTCATGAGACAGATCGACGTTCACAAGATAGCCGACGAGGCCCGCTTCAACGGCTTCCACGGCCTCGTGCTTTTCTGGTGCGCCCTCATCATCATCTTCGACGGCTACGACCTTGCCGTGGCCGGCATCGCGCTGCCGTCGATCATGAAGCAGATGGGCGTGCAGGCGACCCAGGCGGGCTTCATGGTCAGCTCGGCGCTGTTCGGCATGATGTTCGGTGCCATCTTCATGGGCACCATCGCCGACCGTATCGGCCGGCGCTGGGCCATCGTCATCTGCATCGCGCTGTTCAGCGTGTTCACCGCTGCGGCCGGCATGACGAACGACCCGGTAATGTTCAGCGTCACCCGCTTCCTGGCGGGCCTGGGCATCGGCGGCGTCATGCCCAACGTGGTGGCCCAGATGACCGAGTACTCACCGCGCAAGGTTCGCTCGACCATGGTCACGCTGATGTTCAGCGGCTATGCGGTGGGTGGCATGCTGGCCGCAGTGCTGGGCAAGGGTCTGATCGAGAGCCATGGCTGGCAGTCGGTCTTTCTCGCCGCGGCCGCGCCGGTGGTGCTGATCCCGTTCATCCTCAAGTCGCTGCCCGAATCGATGCCCTTCCTGCTGAAGCAAGGGCGGCATGACGAGCTCAAGGCCATCGTCGCCAGGCTCGACCCGGCCTTCAGGCCGACCGCGGAGGACCGCTTTGCGCTGCCCGCCGTCGACAAGGCCGCTGACGCGCCTGTGAGCCAGCTGTTCCAGGATGGCCGCGGCTTCAGCACGGCGATGTTCTGGGTCGCGTTCTTCATGTGCCTGTTCATGGTCTACGCGCTCAGCTCATGGCTGACCAAGCTGATGGCCGGCGCCGGCTACAGCCTGGGCTCGGCCCTGACCTTCGTGCTGACGCTGAACTTCGGCGCCATGATCGGCGCGGTGGGCGGTGGCTGGCTGGCCGACCGCTTCAACATCAAGTGGGTGCTGTTCTCGATGTACGTGCTGGCGGCGGTGTCGATCACGCTGCTGGGCGTGCCCATGCCCACCGAGGCGCTGTTCCTGGTGGTCGGCCTGGCGGGTGCGTCGACGATCGGCACGCAGATCGTCACCTACGCCTATGCCGGCCAGTTCTACCCAATGGCCATCCGCTCGACAGGCATCGGCTTCGCTTCCGGCGTGGGCCGCAGCGGTGCCATCCTGGCCCCGATCGTGATCGGCACGCTGGTGGCGATGGCGCTGCCGCTGCAGCAGAACTTCATCGCCATCGCGATTCCCGCGGTGATCGCCGCGGTGGCCGTGGCCATGATCAAGCATGGACGCTCAGCCTCGGCCCGGGCGCACGGTGCCGGCGCGGCCGTCGGGACGGGCGTGGGCACGTCGCCCGCAGTGGCCATCTCCGCCTCCAAGTGAGCGTGCGCCAGGGGCATCCCATGACAACACGCTTCCAGTGCGCCATCGTTGGCGTTGCTGCATGCCTGCTGGCGACCACCGGTCAGGCGCAGCCATCGGGACTGGCAGACCGGATCGGCCGCGACATCGACGCCCAGGTGGCGCTGCACTACGCCGGCGTGGAGCGGCTCTACCAGGACCTGCACGCCCATCCCGAACTTGGCTTCGAGGAGGTCCGCACCGCCCGCACTCTGGCGGGCGAGTTGCGCAGCGCGGGATTCGAGGTCACCGAGCAGGTCGGCCGCACCGGCGTGGTGGCCCTGTTGCGCAACGGGCCCGGGCCGACCATTCTGGTTCGCACCGAACTTGACGCGCTGCCGATGGAGGAGAAGACCGGCCTGTCCTACGCCAGCCGGGTGCAGGTCGACCACCTGGGTCGGCAGACCTTCGTGGCCCACAGTTGCGGACACGACCTGCACATGGCGAGCTGGGTCGGCACGGCTCGCACGCTGGTGGCCTTGAAGGACCGGTGGCAGGGCACGCTGATGTTCATTGCCCAGCCGGCCGAGGAACTGCTGGGCGGCGCGCGGGCGATGCTGGCCGACGGCCTGTTCCAGCGCTTCGGCAAGCCCGACTTCGCCTTTGCACTGCACAGCTGGCCGATGGCCTACGGCGAGATCGGCTTCAACGTGGGCCCGGTGACGTCCAACGCCGACGCCTTCGAAGCGACGTTCCGCGGCCGTGGGGCGCATGGATCGGCGCCGGACAAGGCGATCGACCCGGTGCTGATGGCCTCGCGCTTTGTCGTCGACGTGCAGGGCGTGGTCAGCCGCGAGAAGGATCCGTTCCAGTTCGGCGTGCTCAGCGTCGGCGCGATCCAGGGCGGCAGCAGCGGCAACATCATTCCCGACAGCGTGGTGTTGCGCGGCACGCTGCGCAGCTATGACGCCACCGTTCGCAGCAAGCTGCGCGACGGCCTGCGACGGACCGCGCTGGCCACGGCGACGATGGCCGGCGCCCCCGAGCCTGAGCTGCGCTTCACCCAGGGCGGCGACGCCACGGTCAATGACGCGGCCCTGGTCGAGCGCACCGAGACCGTATTGAAGGCGGCCTTCGGCAGCCAGGTCCGCCGCATGCCGCCGATCACGCCGAGCGAAGACTTCGCAGAGTTCGGCGCCGCGGGCGTGCCGTCGATGTTCTTCCTGGTGGGCGTGCTCGACCCGAAGGATGTGGCGGCCTCGCGCCAGCCCGGCGGCAAGCCGCTGGCTGGCAACCATTCGCCGTTCTTTGCGCCGGTGCCGGAGCCTTCGATCAAGACCGCGGTCAAGGCCATGAGCCTGGCCGTGCTGAGCGCGCTGCAGCGCTGAGCTCCTTTGCATGAACGCACCGGCAGGGCGCAGGGGCCGCCCGGTTTGCCGCCGGACAAGCCGCGCTGCTTCCGGCCTGATGGTGCTGCGCGGCGCCCGAAGCCCAGCGCGTCAGGCCACAGCATGGCTCGTTCAATCGGGTGAAGGTGGTTGGCGCGCATGAAATGCCATCGTGGTGGCCGGCTCCACGGCGATCTGGGTGTGGGACAGGGCCCACGGGAGGGTGTTTGCCATGCCCCCGAGTTGGCGGCCGTGCCCTGGTTCATCAGTCGTGCATCACGGCGGCAATGAGGGTCCTGACGATAGCCAGGGCTGGCGGCTCCGCCCGGCGGGCGAGCGTGACGATCCCGAAGCGCGCGGTTGCGCTCATCGCGGGTTTGAGCACCAGTTCCACCAGGTCAGGCGCCGCCGAGCGTATCGCCAACAGCACCGCGTCACTCTGGCGCACCACCTCGACCAGACTCGGAATCTCCTCGCAGCGCACCGTGACGCACTCTGAAGGATGGGCTGCCGGTCCATAGCGTTCGACCATGGTCCGTGCCACCTCATCACTCAGCGGCGTGGACGCAATCGGGAACTGCCGCAACGCGTCGAAGCGCAGGGTGCCGTTCCATCGGGTGAGCGGATGCCCATCGCGCACCATGAAGGCGCCGCGCATCTCCACCACGTTGGACACCCGCAGATCGGGTGCAGGCGACAGCGAGCGCACATCGACGACCAGCGCGTCGAGTTCCCGTTCCCGCAAGCGCCGTGCGAGCACATCGGTAGGGCCCCGCGCGACCTCGATGTGCACCGACGGGTGCGATATCGCCATCGTCTTCAACAGCGGCGTCATGAGCAGCGCACCGGGTCCCGAGCCCAATCCGATGCGCACGGTGCCCGCACGGCCCTCGCGCATCTGCAGCCCGCTGCTGGCGAGTTCATCAGCATCGAAGACCAGTTGCCGGGCGCGCTGCAAGGCGTCGAGGCCGAAAGGCGTCAGGACACTGCGCCTTCCCACGCGGTCGAACAAGGGCTGTCCCAGTTCTTCCTCCAGCGCCCGGATGCTGCGGCTAAGGGCTGGCTGCGTCAGGAACAGCGCCTCCGCGGACCGGGTGAACGACCCGCTCTGGGCCAGCGAGATCAGGTGTCGAAGCTGGACCAGCGTCACGGGTCAGGCCTGGGTTATGCATGCACTGGACTCATCATATAGAAGTCAACAATGCATTGGACGTGCTTGAGACGTGACCCTACATTGACGGAACCCGAGGCCCACCGTCACCCCACCCGGAGAGATTCGCCATGACCAGATTCCAACGTTCGTTGACCTTGATGGCCGGCCTGATGCTGGCCGCAGGCGCCGCCATCGCGCAGACATGGCCCGCCAAGCCAGTCAACCTGATGGTTCCGTATCCGGCGGGGGGGCCGTCCGACGCGATCGCGCGCATCTTCTTCAACCCGCTCGGCAAGGATCTGGGTCAGCAGGTGCTGGTGGAAAACCTCGGCGGCGTCAGCGGCGCCCTGGCGGCACAGAAGGTGCTGGCTGCGCCCGCGGACGGCTACTACATCTTCCAGGGCTCGCCCAACGAAGTCATCCTGTCGCCGTTGGCCAATGCCGCCGTGAAACTGAAGACGGAGGACTTCCGCCTGGTGCACCCGGTGGCCGATGCGGTGATGGTCTTCGTGACGCGCAAGGACTTGCCGGTGAACAACGTCGACGAACTCATTGCCCTGGCGCGCAAGTCGGCAGACAAGCCGCTGACCTACGGCAGCGTGGGCATCGGCTCGCTGTACCACCTGATCCTGGAGAACGTGCAGGCGCAGACCGGCATCAAGCTGGCGCACGTACCCTACAAGGGCAATGCACCGCTGCTGCAGGACGTCGCCGGCGGCCAGGTCGATTTCGCCGTGCTGGTCTACAGCGCTGCGATGGGTGCACTGGCCGAGCAAGGGCGCATGAAGGTGATTGGCCAACTGGGCATGCAGCGCTCGGAACTGTTGAAGGGCGTGCCTGCCGTGAGCGAGGGTCAGGCGCTGAAGGGCTTCTCCTACAAGATCTGGACCGGCTTCATGGTGCCAAGGAGCACACCAGAGAACGTCGTTGTCCGCCTGCACGATGCCATCGGCAAGGCGCTGCAAGACCCGGCGGTGCGCACGCAACTCGCGGCGCAGACCCAGATCCCGGCGGCGCCGATGACGCTCGCCGAGTCGGCGAAGTTCTTCGAAGCGGAGACTGCACGCTATCGCGCCATCGCCAGGCAAATCAACTTGCAGCCGCAGTGAGCCGACCGTGACCTATCTGCTTCAGGCGCTGCAGGCCCGGGCTGGCGAGTTCATCAGTCTGCGCCGAGACATCCACCGGCACCCCGAGTTGGCCTTCAATGAGCACCGCACGGCCCGCCTGGTGGCCGACAAGCTCGAAGGCTGGGGCTATGCCGTCCATCGCGGCATGGGTGGCACCGGCGTGGTTGGCAGCCTGGTGCGCGGCAGCGGCACCCGGCGCCTGGGCATCCGCGCCGACATGGACGCGCTGCCGATCAGCGAAGCCAGCGGCGCCGGCTGGTCCAGCGTCCACGCTGGCGTGATGCACGCCTGCGGTCACGATGGCCACACGGCCATGCTGCTGGCGGCCGCGCGCCACCTGGCCGAACAGGGGTCGTTTGACGGCACGCTGCACCTGATCTTCCAGCCGGCCGAGGAAGGGGGTGGCGGGGCGCTGCGCATGATGGAGGACGGCTTGTTCGAGCGATTTCCCTGTGACGCCGTCTTCGCCATGCACAACATGCCAGGCATTGCGCAGGGCCACTTCGTCCTGCGCGAAGGTGCGGCGATGGCCTCGTCCGACTATGCCACCGTGACGCTCACAGGCACCGGCGGGCACGGCGCGATGCCGCACCGGGCGGCCGACCCGATCGTCGCCGCGGCCAGCATCGTCATGGCGCTGCAGACCATCGTCTCGCGCAACATCGACCCGCTGCAGGCTGCGGTGGTCACCGTCGGCGCACTGCACAGCGGCCAGGCAAACAACGTGATTCCGGCCCAGGCCACGCTGGAAATCAGCGTGCGCGCGCTGGACCGCGAGGTGCGCGCCACGCTCGAGTTGCGCATCAAGGCCCTGGTGGCGGCGCAGGCCGAAAGCCTGGGCGTCCGGGCGCAGATCGACTGGCGGCCGGGTTATGCGGTCCTGGTCAACACGCCGTCCGAGACCACATTGGCGCGCGCCGTGGCGACCGAACTGGTCGGCGCCGAGCGGGTGACGCCGCAAGGCCCACCGCTGACCGGCAGCGAGGACTTTGCCTTCATGCTGGAGAGAGTGCCGGGCAGCTACGTCTTGATCGGCAACGGCACCGACGGCAGCCCGGGCGCAGGCGGCTGCATGGTGCACAACCCCGGCTACGACTTCAACGACGACAACGTCGCCACCGGCAGCGCCTACTGGGTGCTGCTGGCTGAACGCTACCTTGCCACCCAGGAGCAGGCCAGCCTTTCATAGTTTGTTTGAACCCCGCAGGAGAGCGCTCCGGCCGCTGCCGGAGCCACCGAAGGCGCAATCTCCCATGAACGCTCAGGTCCCGTACTGCACACCACCATCGCCGTCTGGAGAGCCGTCACACGCGTGACGCACCGAAGGAGCAAGGCCCCGGGTTTGATGCTCGAGGCTGAATCTCTCAGGTACCAAGGACAGGGGGAGCGGCACACCGCATGGCCATCGCCATGCGGGCTTTCTTGCCTGTTGGAGTTCTCCATGAAAGTCATCGTCCTCGGCGCCGGCCTGCTCGGCGTCACTTCCGCGTACTTCCTGCGCCAGCAGGGTCACGACGTCACCGTGATCGACCGGCAGGCCAGCCCGGCCGCCGAGACCAGCTTTGCCAACGGCGGGCAGATTTCGGTGAGCCACGCCGAGCCCTGGGCAAATCCCAGCGCGCCGTTGAAGGTCCTCAAGTGGCTCGGCAAGGAAGACGCGCCCCTGCTGTTCCGCATCCGCGCCGACATGCGGCAATGGCTGTGGGGCCTGCAGTTCATGCGCGAATGCACCCCGGCCCGTACGCGCCACAACATCGAGCAGATCGTGCGACTGGGCACCTACAGCCGCGACATGCTGCAGGCTCTGCGCCGCGACACCGGCATCGAGTACGACCAGCGCACCCAGGGCATCCTGCATTTCTATACCAGCCAGAAGGAGTTCGAGGGTGCTGAAGGCCCTGCCGCACAGATGCGCGAACTGGGCTGCGACCGGCGCGTGATCTCGGCCGACGAGGCCGTTGCGCTCGAGCCGGCGCTGCGCCACATCCGACCGCAGCTGGCCGGCGCGACCTACACGGCCGAAGATGAGTCGGGCGACGCGAACCGTTTCGCGCGTGAACTCGTGGCACGCTGCCGCAGCGACGGCGTGCAGTTCCTGATGAGCCACACGGTCACGGCGCTGCGCGAAGCGGGCGGCAGCATCGATCACGTCGAGGCCACCGATGCCGAGGGCCGCTTCCAACGCGTGCGCGGCGATGCCTACGTGCTGGCGATGGGCAGCCTGAGCCCGCTGCTCGCCTCGCCGCTCGGCATCCGGTTGCCCATCTACCCGGCCAAGGGTTACTCGGTGACGATGCCGGTGAAGGACGCCTCGATGGCCCACCAGGTCTCGCTCACGGACGACGAGTACAAGCTGGTTTTCTCTCGCCTGGGTGACCGCCTGCGCATCGCCGGCACAGCCGAGCTGAACGGCTACGACCGGGATCTGAACCGCGTCCGGTGCGAGGCCATCGTCAGGCGCACCGAAGAACTCTTCCCGGGTGCAGGCGACAGCGAGCAGGCGCAGTTCTGGACCGGTCTGCGGCCCGCGACGCCGTCCAACGTGCCGATCATCGGGCGCTCGAAGATCTCCAATCTGTTCCTGAACACCGGCCACGGCACGCTAGGCTGGACCCATGCGTGCGGATCGGGCAAGAGCATTGCGCGCATCGTCAGCGGGTTGGCGCCGGAAGTCGACTTTGCGTTCACCGGCTTGCTGGCCCGCGCCGGAGCGTTCAAAGGTGTCGAGTTGCCGGCCTAGGCCGCAGTTTGTAGGGCACGGCTGCGAGCCGCGGGGCAGTGTCGTGCGATTGACTAACTCGGTATCTCGGGCCGCGCCATCCAGCACTACGAGCTTGGCAACAGCACGATCCGGTCCAACAGAACCGGTTCGCTCGGCTTGTACGGCGCGGTGCAGTCGCCCTGGCTGGCCCGAGAACACTTGCGGTGAAACATGCGCAGCAGCGTCGGCGCGCTGCCTACCTGATGGGCTACGGCATCTGCGCGTGGATGCTGATCGTGCTGTGGGGCATGTTTCAGCAAAGTGGCGTGGAAACGTCCTTCGTCGTCGTCTACCTCGTGGGCACTCTCCTCGTAGCCGCATGGTCCACGCGTCAAGTTCTCCTCGATCTCAAGGAGGACTCGGCGGTGGTGGCCGCTGCAACCCAGGGGCTACGGCCGCGTCGGGTCAAAGCGGAGAGCTCCACGAACAAGGCCGAATCGCAAAGCCGCTAGACGACGCCGGACTCCGACGTTGGTCGCTTCAGCCAGTTCAATGCGCGCCGGCGGACTCGGACCCTGGCGGCCGGGCCGTCCCGCACTTTATTGGCAAGGAAGACCAGCAGGTGTTCTGACCAAAAATAGTCGTAAACAGCACCCCGCGAAAAGCCTAGCGATCCAGCGTGGCGATTCAGCCACAGTGACCGGAGAAGTCGTAAACACCCGAGGTCGGATCGGTCCTGAAGGCCCCGACCTTGACAAACATAGTCGAAAACAGGCTCTGCCGGCTTCAATCGAGACAGTTTCCGGTCTTGGCGGTCACTCAGCGGTCGAACTTGACCGGTGGCACGTAGTCTGACGCCGCCATTCATGGATCACGGGTCCATCGGGCACGGCGCTGGCGGCAGGACGGCCCAAACGGTGACACTGCAGCCCTCTCCGGCCAATTGGATCCTGCCGACCATGACGATCCCCCGCGTTCTCGGCCGACTCAGTTCCATCAATGTCCGCAAGGTGATGTGGACGGCTGCCATCTTGGGAATTCCGGTCCAGCGAGAGGACTGGGGCGCTGGCTATCGCTCGACGCGGGAGCCGGACTTCCTGAGGCTGAATCCCAATGCGTTGGTACCGGTTCTGGTGGATGACCAGACCGTGCTCTGGGAGAGCAACACCATCTGTCGGTATCTCGCTGCGCGACAGGCCGACACACAGCTGCTGCCATCTGCTCCGCGAGACCGCGCATTGGTCGAGCAGTGGATGGACTGGCAAGCCACCGAGCTCAATGATGCGTGGCGCCCCGCGTTCCTGGCGCTCCACCGGGGCGTGCCCACCCCGGCAGAAGTGGTACGGGAAAGCGAAAGCCGCTGGAACCAGAAGATGCGCATGCTGGACGAGCAGCTCGCGCGCACAGGCGGCCATGTGGCCGGCGAACAGTTCACGGTGGCCGACGTCGTTATCGGTCTATCGTGCCACCGCTGGAAGGCCACGCCGATCGATCACCTGGATCTACCTGAGGTCGCGGCATATCTGCTTCGTTTGAAGGCCCAACCTGGATATGCCGAGTTCGTCGACAACGGCATGCCCTGAAGAGCAGCAGCGTTCCGCGCGCGCGAGCCTGGTCCGAGACGTCCAGTCGCCAAGACGAGAGGCAGTTCCGCAGCGTAGGCCGGTCGCCTGCGGCCAGCGTACTCACGGTAGGCGCCATCAAGCCGACGTTCGGCCCAGCGGCCTGCGCTGGTCCGAGTGACAGCTATGCGAAGTACTGCTGACGTATCCGGCACCGGCACTGGGCCAGCACCGCCGGCACCCGGCCGGTGACTGCTGTTCACTCGGCCGAACTCACCCAACCGACCCCTTGGAGACATTCGATCCGTCGAACTTGTGGCCGCAAAGTTGCCTTTCAAATCCGTCACTTTCCATGGGTCGACGTGGATTCCCTGGCAGCCATAGCGGCCGACGCCTTGTGTCGTTTCGTCGCCAGGAAGGGCAGCAGGCGGTCGCGCCAGATGCGATAGACCGTTTGGTTGGGGTGCAATCCGTCAGTGAACAGCGCAGCCACTTACAGGCCAGATGCGTCTACAAATCCAGGCATCAGGTCGAGCCAGCCCGTGAGCGTCGACCAGTCCGGGCAACGCGCCAGCGCCTGCAGGCGCTGGTTCACCACCTCCATCACCTCGCGGTTCTTGACAGGATCGTTCGTAGGCAGGATGGACTGCACAACGATGCGCGCCTGCGGTTGCCTCTCGTGCGCGGCCGCCAGCACCGCGCGCACACCCTCAAGGACGCTGTCGGCCACCGGCGACTCGGCGGCCCAAGTGTTGATGATGCCGAGCATCACCACCAGAAACTCCGGCCTCAAACCGACCGCATTCAAGTGACCCAGCCCTCCAGCAGCGTGCGGCTTGATGCGATGCAAGAGATGCTCGGTGCGGTCCCCAGAGATGCCGATGTTCAGTGCCAGGTTCTGCGGTGTGTCGCCCGCAAAGCTCTCGTTCCAGACCTGCCGGCCGTACTTCTGCCCGCTGACCCAGGGGTTGTCGTCGAAGAGCCAAAAGTCGGCTATTGAGTCGCCTACGAAGACCAAACGCGTCGCCGCCATGCGCGTGCGGTCTTGCAGTTCCTGCTCGATGGCGGACTGCCTGTGTTGCCAATGCTCCACGCGTGGCGTGGGCTGTATGGACAAAGAGCCACCCGCGGCCTGTGCGGGGGTCGTCAGTGCACCCGCTGTGGCCAGGGCAAGGGCCCAGGCCAGGACGCTGCGGCGCCTTGGCGTACGGCGCCGCGTGTGCGAGGTTGGGGCCGTTGGGGTGGTCGGTGGCAAAGCGGTCAACGAGGTCTCCTTGTTTGTGCCGCAATGCCAGCGGCTAGATGGACAGGGCTACACGTTCAATGAACCAGAACGAGCCGGCCATCATCGCAGCGGCCGAGGCCATGGTGCCGACCCGCTGCGCTTCCAGCGGCTGCATCCAACCCTTTGGCGCAGCTCTTAGCCCCAGCACCAACAGGCCCGCCAGCGCGGCCACGCCGACTTGCGCCGCTTCGATGCCGAGGTTGAAACCGACCAGCGCCCAGGTCAACTGCTCGCTGCCTGGCGCCCACCGCGTCAGTTCGGCCAGCGCGCCGGCCAGACCCAGGCCGTGGACCAACGCGCAGGCGAACACCAGGGACAGCCGCACGCCGGTGTGCAGGGGCCGGGCACAGCGTCGTGTCCACTGGTCGAAAGCGGCCAGCCCGACGATGGTGGCGGCGATGGCCGGCTCCACCAAGGCCGCTGGTGCCGACCAGCCGCCCCACATGCAGGCCAGTAGGGTCAGCGCGTGGCCGGCCGTGAAGCAGGTCAGGGCGCCCAGCAGGCGCTTCCAGCCCCAGCCCGCGGCCAGCACTACCAGCAGGAACAGCAGGTGATCGGGGCCGCTCAGCACGTGCGTGGCGCCGGTGCGCACGTACTCGGCCAGCACCGCCCCGGCAGACGGCAGCAGGGCGTGGGTCGGGTGATCGGGCATCAAGCGCAGCCACTGCGTGTCGGACTGCCGGGTGATGGTCAGGTCTTGCTGTCTTTCGCCGGCAGCCGTGCCGAACAGTGTGAAGGTCAGCGACAGCGGAAGGGACTGCACCGCCGCCACCGTGGCGGCCGGCTGTGCGGCCGGCGCGCGAAGCTGGAACCGCCCCATCACCGTCAGATGGCGCGCCGCCGGCTGCGGTGCGTTCTCGGGCGGTGCCACGTCCAGCATCACCAGCTGCAGGGGCAGCGCCCCCGCGCTGTCGTGCAGTTTCACGCCGGCCTGCACCTGGCTGCGGACGGTGTCGGTGTGGGCGCGCAATTCGGCCACCGACAGGGCGCCGTCGCCGTCGTCGTCCACACCCTGCAAGGCCGACACCGGCACCGACAACACCAGGAAGGCGGCATCGCCGACGATGTTGAGCGTTCCCTTCTGCGCCGCCATCAGATGGGCCTGGGCGGGCACGGCGGCTAGCAGGGCGCCGCACAGCGCCAGCCCGGCCAGCGTGGCACGGCACCAGCGTTGCGCGGCAGCGCTCACAACTGGCCCTTCACGCAGCGCTGCAGGTGGGGGAAGGTGTCTGTCGCGTAGTAGTGGTATGTGCCCTTGGGAAACTCGGGCGTCACGCCGGTGCGGCCATTGCATTCGTCCAGATCACCCGCGCCAGCCACGTACTCATAGTCCTGCGTGAAGGTGCCCATGGCATAGAGGGTCGTCGCCGGTCGACTGGCATCCGGCGCGGTCTTGAGGCGGTAGCTGGCCGTGACGACCTTGACGGCCGAGCTGGCGTCGGTGGCGGTCGTGTAGCCGTAACGCGCATAGATCGGAAACCCATCGGCCGCCCAGCCGATCAAGGTCATGGCCTTGTTTCCATTGCCCAACTTGGTGAGCAGGCCCTCTGGAACACCGTGGTAGTGGTACATGCCGTTCGGCTGCACATGCGCGTTGCTGGAGTCTGTTCCCCATTTGAAGGCGGTCTGGCCCAACGCCTCCAGGCTCCAGCCGCCCACAGTCGCGCCACCTTGCTGACAAGTGCCGGCGTTGTTGCAGGTGCCCGCCGTGCCCGGGTCGAAGACGATGCCGTTCAAGGCGATGCCGGGCTTGTCCGTGGCCCCGACACGCGGCGTGACGACCGATGTCGCGGTGGGTGTCACGGTCACGGCGACCGCGATGGTCTGCGCGGCGATGGTGTTGGGGTTGTCGGCGTTGGGGAAGGTGCCCACGGCGTGGTCTGGCAGACCGTTGGCAGCGAGCTTGCGTTGGGTGCTGGTGCACGACCAGGTCGCGGTGGCCGTCGCGTTGACGGAGGCGGAGCTGTTGAAGACGCTGCTGGCGTAACTGCACAGCACGCCCGCGGTGCCCGTGCCGGCGGTGGTGGAGTCGGTGGTGGTGCTGGCATCGCCCCCGCCACAGGCGGCCAGCGCGAGGCCGGCCACCAGCGCAGCCATGACAGGCGCCCAGGTCTTGCGGGGTTGGTTCTGGAGATGGGGCTGGATTTGGTATTGGGGTAGTGTGGTTTGCATGGAAGCGTCACTCGGGTTGGGAAGCATCAGACTTGTCCTTTCACGCAGAGCTGCGGATACGGAAGCCGGTCAGTTCAGGGCTTTGCCGACGAGCCCGGACGCGCGGCCGCGGCCGCGGCCGGGGGCGGGTTGGTGGGTTTGCAGGCCAACGGCTTACCCTCGGGTGCCCAGCAACTGCCGCTGACCGCGCCGTGCGGCGAGTTGAAGTTGCAGGCGGCGCCGGCTGCGGCCGCCTTGCAAGCGGCCAGCGCCTCGGGCGGGGGTGGCGGGCGGTCGTGGCCGCCGGCAGGCTGGGCGCAGGCGCAGGCCGACAGCAAGGCCGTGGCAAGGGTGGTCAGGCCCAGGTGTGCCCGAGCGAAGTGGCGAATGGTCATGACTGTTCTCCGGGGTGACAGCCGGCCCGACGGGCCGGCAACGAGGCCGAACTCTGCGCAGTCAATGCGGAGCCAATATGGCAAGCTCCCCACGGTGTGCACACAGTTGCGCCGGTAGTGGTCGGCGGGCTCAGAACTCGAGGCTGATGCCCACCGACGGCAGGCGCGGGCGACTAGAAGCTGTAGCGCGCGCCCACGGTGGCCGTGGCGGCCTTGACCTTGTCAGACACCTTTCCGTAGCCATCCAGATCGATGGTCAACGCGACGTTGCGGTTGACCTTGTATTCCGCGCCTATGCCCAGCAGCGGCGAGGCCTTGTTCCCGCCCAGTGTGAAGTTGGTGTCACCCGACTCCTTGGCGCTGACGCGGCCGAATGACACGCCCGCCTTGCCGGTGAGCGAGAAGCCATGGCCCAGCGCCAGGCGTCCGGTACCCGCCGCGTACAGGCTTTGCGCTTCGCCGTTGTGGTGCACCTTGGAGCCGTCATTGGCAAGGGTGTCGTTGTGCATGCCCCCCAACTTCACCAAGCCCGCTTCCACGCCCCAGGTCTCGGTGAGGCGGTAGCCGCCATAGAGCTTGGCGGCCCCGGGGCGTTCGCCATGCGCGCCGTCCTTGCCCTCGTTGCGGGGCCCCAGCTTGCTCAAGCCCAGGCCGATGCCCACGTAGGGCCCCGTCGCATCACCAGCCGGGGCCGGAGCCTCGTCAGCGATTGCGATGGAGACGAACCCAATTGCCAGCGCAAGGGCGCCGAGAACACGGGGAAAGGGGAGGTGGCGGGTTGGCTTCTTCATCAAGGATCTCCTACGGTGGGCCGGCCCGGTGCGAGCCGGTGATGTGCACTGAATTTGCCCCGGCAATGCGGGGCAACGATGAGGCGGTGCTCACAATGTCCTCACGATGCGGATGTCCAATGGACACCTCACGACACCCCGGCTTCCCATGCGTCTGCGCCTTGTCCACACCCTGTCCCTGACCTTGCTGGCCTTCGCCGGCCTGGCCGTGCTGGCCCTGGGCGGCCTGACGGCCTGGAATCTGCGCAACGGCTTCGGCAACTACCTGGCAGCGCGCGACGTCGCGCACCTGGAGCGCTTCGCCGGTGTGGTGGGCGCGGCCGCCGCACGACCGGGCGGCTTGCCCGACTTGCTGCAGGGCCGGCTCGACCTTCGCACCTTGCTGGACGAACTGAATCCCCCGCCGCTGAGCCTGCCAGGCCTGCCTGCCCCGCAAGACCGACGTCCGCCGCCAGGGCCCGACTCCGACCCGTTTCCGGACCGGGTTCAGGTGGTCGCTCTGGATGGCCGGGTGCTGGCGGGGTCACCGCTGTCGGCCGGCAGGGGCGGCGCCGGCCCGGTCGTCGAGCGCCCGGTGCGCGTCAACGGCGAAGTGGTGGCGCTGGCCCGCATGCGGCCGAAGCCGCTGGTGCGTGACGGCGGAGAGGCGCGCTTCCTGCACGACCAGTACCGCGTCATCGCGGCCGGCTCGCTGGGGCTCATGGCGCTGGCACTGCTCACGGCGGCCTTGCTGGCGCGCCGCTGGACGCGCCCGCTGGCCGCCGTGCAGGACGCCACGCAACGCCTGGCCCGTGGCGAATTGACGGTGCGCCTGCCGGCCGGGCCTGACCTGGCCGACCGCAGCGACGAGATCGGCGACGTGGTGCGCAACGTCAATCGCATGGCCGAAGGACTGCAACGCCTGGAAGGCGCCCGTCGGCGCTGGCTGGCCGACATCTCGCACGAATTGCGCACGCCGCTGACCGTGCTGCGCGGCGACATTGAAGCGCTGCAAGACGGCGTGCGGCCGCTGCGGCTTGAAGCCATCGGCGTGCTGCACGACGAGGTGCTGCGCATCGGCAAGCTGGTCGACGACCTGCACCTGCTGGCGACGTCAGACCTGCAGGCGCTGCCTTGCCACTTTGCGCCCACCGATGCGCTGGAACTGCTGCAGCGTGTGGCCCGCCGCTTCGAAGGCCGGGCCCGCGCGGCCGGGCTGAGCGTCAGCCTGCAAGGGCCTGCTGCCCCACAAACGCCAGCAGTGCCGGTGACTTGGGACGCCGACCGCGTAGAGCAATTGCTGGCCAACCTGATGGAAAACAGCCTGCGCTACACCGACGCGCCGGGCCAGATCCGCATCGGACTGCAACAGGCCGGCGACGAAGTGAAGCTGGTCGTGGAAGACAGCGCTCCCGGCGTGCCTGCCGACCAGTGGCCGCAACTCTTCGAGCCGCTGTACCGCGGCGACGCGGCGCGCGCGCGCCTGCATGGCGGCAGCGGCCTGGGTCTGGCGATTTGCGAGGCCATCGCGCGGGCGCATGGCGGCCAACTGCGTGCCTCGGCCTCGACGCTGGGCGGCCTGCGCATCACCGTGACTTTGCCGCTGAACGGGGGGGCTCCAACCGCAACGCAGCCGCAAGCCGACGCCGATGCAGGCGCCCGCCCATGAACGCCGCACGCCGCATCCTGGTGGTGGAAGACGACACGCGCATCTCGCAGCTTCTGCTCGACTACCTGCGCAACGACGGCCACCAGGCGCAGGCGCTGGCCGACGGCGAACTGGCGCTGTCCGAGATCCGCCATGCGCCGCCGGACTTGCTCATCCTGGACCTGATGCTGCCGGGGCTGGATGGCGTGAGCCTTTGCCGAGCCGTGCGCCAGTTCAGCGCCGTGCCCATCCTGATGCTGACTGCGCGGGTGGATGAACTCGACCGCCTGCTGGGCCTGAACAGTGGCGCCGACGACTATGTCTGCAAGCCCTTCAGCCCGCGCGAGGTGATGGCCCGCGTGCAGGCCCTGCTGCGCCGCGCCGAAGGCCGCGTGGCCGCCGCGCCGCGCCCCTGGACCATCGACGACGCCGGCCTGCGCATGGCCTGGCGCGGCCAGTGGCTGCAGCTGACGCCGCTGGAATTCCGCATGCTGCGGCAGTTGCTGAGCCAGCCGGGGCGGGTGTTCTCACGCGCCCAATTGTTGGACAGCGCCCATGGCGACCTGCGCGACGTGAGCGACCGCGCCATCGACACGCATGTGAAAAACCTGCGGCGAAAGCTGCAGTCGGTGCGCGCCGATGACGACTGCATCGCCTCGGTCTACGGCGTGGGCTATCGCTTCGACCCGCCGGCAGCGTGAGATCGGATCGCGGCTGTCCCAACCCATGCCCGGTCAACGACTTGCAGCGGTCTCGCCGCGCAGGCATCACGGAGGTCCGATGGCTTGAACCGGACGGTCCAGAGCACCCGCTCCTGGTCGTCAGCACCAGTTCGTGACCTTCGGATGCAGTCGTTCAGCCGCTTCATATTCCACCCACCATGTCGCACCCGCGAACGAATGCTGTCGCCAGGCCGTGACTTCTCGACAGCATCGGCGGCGTGAACTCCTCTGCGCTCAGGGATGCAGCGTGATACCGCGGAACCCCTGCGCAGACATCGGCCGGTCCTTGCACGCCCTGCCGTTGGTCACGACGCCGCCGTCGTCGCTCAGGATCTGCAAGCCGCCGCCGCCACTCGGCAGATCGAACAGCGCCTCGGGCCTGAGGCCGACAAGTTCGCTGCTGTCGACGATCTGCGGCGCGTCTTTCGACTGGCCCGACCAGCGGTACAGCCTGAACGCACCGGCGTCGGATGCCGGCCCGGCGACTATCCAGTAACCACGGCCGTCAAGGGCGCGCTCGATGCTGCGAACTCCACGGCCGCGCAGTTCGAGCAGGATCGGCTCGCCGAAACGTGCCTTGCGCCCAGACACGGTCCCAACGAGCTCTGCGGGGTTGAGCAACGGCACCAGCAGCGCCCGACCGTTTGGCACCGGGTTGCGGAATCCAACCAGCAGGCTGCCATCGGGCATCGCCGCCAGCCCTTCGATGTTCAGTCCGCCGGGCGCCTCGGGCGCGAGCTGCGCTGCCTCGCCGAGACGCAGACCCGCCAACGTCTGCGCGGCGGCCAAGTCGTCGAGCAGACCGCGGTAAGGCTTTCCCGCCGGGGTTACGCCCGGCTGCGCACCCGGATCGATATCGGTGGCGAAGAAACGCTGCCTGTCGGGCCGCAGCTTGCCCTTGCTGTTGCGGCCATGCGAGGCGATCCAGTAAATGCGCCTGCCGACGGCCGCCGCGGCCTCGAGGTCCGACTCCTTGTCGCCGGTGCCGAGGAAGGCGGCGAGCGGCGCCTCGCCCACGTGCTCCGGCCGCCCGTGCCTGTAGACGCGCAACGTGTTGTCCTCGTCGCCGGCGACGACGAAATGAGCAGCGTCCAGGGCTACGGCGGCCGAGGCATCGCATGGTCCGCGGTAGGTCATGACGGCGGAGGCGGGTGCGCCCGGCGCGGCGCCGGCGAACAGCATCAGCGCGAGGGCCGACAACGACGAAGAAGCGTGTGGCAATCGCATGCCATTCCTTACTGTTGGGACCGGCGCCCGGGGGATCGACATGACACACCGGGCGCCACCGTATTGGGATGCGTGGCCGGGCTTCGTGTCAATGCCGCGTGCAGCTCAGTCGAAGCAACCATCTCAGTGCCGACGCGCAGCGGCAGGTGGGTTGCTGTGGCATCCGGAAGACGAGGGTCCTTTGGCACTCTTCTTGAAAGTCACCAGGCGGAACGGGCCTACTTGGCTGCCCGTGCTTCCTCGCCCGGCAACTCGGCGGGCGACCCTGATGCTCCGACTGTGGCCCGCAGCAGCGCTTGGGGAGCGGAACGTGTAACAGCCCGGGGGAGTGCCTCAAATCCTGGACAGGTCTTAATGTCTCTGGACAACTTTTATTGTCAGAGAACAACAGGCGGGCAGCCCGCCTCGCCCTACTCCACCGTCACGCTCTTGGCCAGGTTGCGCGGCTTGTCGACGTCGGTGCCGCGTGCGCAGGCCGTGTGGTAGGCCAGCAGTTGCAGCGGCACGACGTGCAGGATGGGGCTGAGCGCGCCGTAGTGCTCGGGCATGCGGATGACGTGAACGCCGGGCTCGTTCTCGATCTGGGTGTCGCCGTCGGCGAAGACATACAACTGGCCGCCGCGTGCGCGCACTTCCTGCAGGTTGCTCTTGAGCTTTTCCAGCAGCGCGTCGTTGGGCGCCACCGTCACCACCGGCATCTGGTCGGTCACCAACGCCAGCGGGCCGTGCTTGAGCTCGCCGGCCGGGTAGGCCTCGGCGTGGATGTAGCTGATCTCCTTGAGCTTGAGCGCGCCTTCCAGCGCGATGGGGTAGTGCAGGCCGCGCCCCAGGAAGAGGGCGTTTTCCTTGCGCGCGAAGTCCTCGCTCCAGGCAATGACCTGCGGCTCCAGCGCCAGCACCGCCTGCAGCGCCACCGGCAGATGGCGCAGCGCCTTCAGCTCCGCGGCTTCCTGCGCATCGCTGAGGCGGCCGCGCACCTGGGCCAGGGCCAGGGTCAGCAGGTACAACGCCGCCAGCTGGGTGCTGAAGGCCTTGGTGCTGGCCACGCCGATCTCGACCCCGGCACGCGTGATGTAGGCCAGCTCGCATTCGCGCACCATGGCGCTGGTGGCCACGTTGCAGATGGTCAGCGTGTGCTTCATGCCCAGGCTGCGCGCGTGCTTCAGCGCCGCCAGCGTGTCGGCGGTCTCGCCGCTCTGGCTGATGGTGACGACCAGGGTGCGCGGGTCGGGCACGCTGTCGCGGTAGCGGTATTCGCTGGCGATCTCCACCGCTGTGGGTATGGCGGCGATGCTCTCCAGCCAGTACTTGGCCGTCATGCCGCTGTAGGAGCTGGTGCCGCAGGCCAGGATGAGCACGCGGTCGATCTCCTTGAAGATGCGGTGGGCGCCGTCGCCAAAGAGCTCGGGGCTGATGCCCTCGACGCCTTCCAGCGTGTCGGCCAGCGCGCGAGGCTGCTCGAAGATCTCCTTTTGCATGTAGTGCCGGTAAGGGCCCAGCTCGGCGGCGCCGCTGTGGGCGTGTACCGTGCGCACCACTCGCTCGCGCGGCAGGTAGCGCGCCTCGGGGCCGGGAGCCTCGGCCGAGGTGATCCAGTAGCGGCCCAGTTGCAGGTCGACGACGTCGCCCTCTTCCAGGTAGACGATCTGGTCGGTCACGCCGGCCAGGGCCATGGCGTCGGAGGCGAGGAAGTTCTCTCCGGCCGCGGCCGTGCCCACGCCCAGCACCAGCGGCGAGCCGTGGCGCGCACCCACCACGCGCAGCGGCTCGTCGCGGCAGAACACCGCCACCGCATAGGCGCCGCGCAGGCGCGGCAGCGCGCGCTGCACGGCCTCGAGCAGATCACCGTCGTAGAGGCTGTGGACCAGGTGGGCGATGACCTCGGTGTCGGTCTGGCTGGCGAACACATAGCCGCGCTGGCGCAGTTCGGCGCGCAGCTCGTCGTGGTTCTCGATGATGCCGTTGTGAACCAGCGCGATCTTGCCGCTGGCCGCCGCGGCGGCGCCCGGGCCGGCCGAGAAGTGAGGATGGGCGTTGTGTACCGCCGGCGCGCCGTGCGTGGCCCAGCGCGTGTGCGCGATGCCGGTGCTGGCACCAATGCCCTCGGCAGCGACATTGACCTCCAGCTCGGCCACGCGCGAGGTGCTGCGCGCTCGCCGCAGTTCGCCGCCCTGGTGTACGGCCACGCCGCAGCTGTCATAGCCGCGGTACTCGAGCCGCTTCAGGCCTTCAATGAGGATGGGAACGATGTTGCGGGTGCTGACGGCGCCGACGATGCCACACATGGGAGAACTCTCCTTCCAGACGGGATGGCGAATCCTAGGCCAGGCGAGGCGGTGAAAAATTTCATTCAATACGCAATCGTGAAGGAATTTCCACTCGCCGCAGGCTGATGAAATATTTGCTTTTGTTCTACAAACATTTAGTTCAAACTTTTCATCATGGAATTCGACGCCACCGACCTGCGCCTGCTTGATCTGCTGCAGGCCGACGCCTCGCTGTCCAACCAGGAACTGGCCGAGCGCGCCCTGACCTCGCCCGCGACGGCGCTGCGCCGGGTGCGGCGGCTGGTGGAGGAAGGGGTGATCACGCGAAGGGTGGCGTTGCTTGATCCGCAGCGCCTGGGCGCGGGTCTCACGGCGCTGGTCGAGATCACGCTCGACCGCCAGGGCGCCGAGCACCTCGACGCCTTCGAGCAGCGCGCCGTGGCCGATGCCGCCGTGCAGCAGTGCTGGCGCGTCTCACCCGGGCCGGACTTCGTGTTGGTGCTCCAGGTGCGCGACATGGCGGCCTACCACGCGCTGGTTCAGCGCCTGTTCACGCAGGACGCCAATGTGCGCAACGTGAAGGCCTTCTTCAGCGTCAAGCGGGCGAAGTTCGAGCCGCGCGTCGACCTGCAGGGCCTAGCCGGCCCGGCCTGAGGCCTTTTCTTCAGCCGTGACGGCGGCGCAGCGCCACCACGGCCATGCCGGCCAGCAGCAGGGCGTAGGGCGCGGGTTCGGGCACCGGGCTGAGCGCGAGCACGTAGCCAATGTCCTGGAACGAGGCCAGCGTGGTGGCGCTCAAATAGGCGGGTGTATTGAGCCAGCCGGTCATCAGTTCGCGGCGCATGTCGCGGCCCTGCGGGTCGATGAGGCCCGTATTGCCTGTGCCATTGTCGACCTCGTTCCAGTGGCTATTGGCGGTGCCTGGACTGCCACCGAGTTCAACCGGCACGAAGGTCGCGCCGGGCTGGTTGTACTCGACGCGATAGGCCGCCAACGCATGGGCGCCGGTGTACTGGCCACTGCCGTCGACATAGACATTGTTCAGATCCCACACGGTGCCGAAGCCTATGGTGTGGGCCATCTCGTGGCGGATGACGTCGGTGAAGGAGCCGGCCGCAATCATGCTGTCGATGTCGGCGGTGTCGAACTGCATCACCCCATCGGTGGCATAGGCGTAGCCCCCGGAAAAGACCCCGCCGGTCGGGCCGGCGCTGCCAAGCACACCGCCGACGCCGTCGATGGCCTGGCCCGAGGCGTCGATGACCAGGCCGCCCAGCGTGGCGCTGCCCACGTAGCCCGTGATCACGCCTTCCCAGAAGGATTTCGCGGCCGTGAAATAGGACTCCTGCGTCGCCGTCAACCCGGTGAAGGAGAGATTGATGGTGAACGCGGCCTGCGCGCCGGCCGAGGCCGCGCACAGGGCGGCGATGGCGATCAGCTTGGGAGTGAACTTCATGGTCGGTCGCTTATTGGAGTTGTGGCAGGGGGTGCAGTTGGGCTGGATTCTCGCCCGCCTCACCCTGCGCGGGGCGCAAGAAATGCCGGTCTGCGCGCCTTTGTCCCACCCCGAACAAGGGGGTCGACGAGTCTGCTCCGCACTCCTGGCAAAAGGCTCCGCCCGCCCCTGCCAGGCGCAGGCCTCGAGACACGCTCAGTACTTGAGCAGCGCCAGGCCCTTCAGATACTCGCCTTCCGGAAAAACCAGGGTCGTCGGGTGGTCGCAGGCACCTTCGAGGCGCTGCAGGATGGCGCCATCGACGCCGGCATCATGGGCCGCACCGGCGACGATCTTGTGGAACAGCTCGGCCCCAATGCCGCCGCTGCAGCTGAAGGTGAGCAGCAGGCCGCCGGGCTGCAGCAGCTTGAGCGCGAGCCGGTTGATGTCCTTGTAGGCGCGGCTGGCGCGCTCGGCATGGGCCGCGGTGGGCGCGAACTTGGGCGGGTCGAGCACGATGGCGTCGAAGACGCGGCCCTCCTTGAGGCTGTCGCGCAGGTACTGGTTGACGTCGCCGTCCACGCCCTCGCCGCGCGCCGCGTCGAAACCGTTGAGCGCCAGATGCTCGCGCACGCGCGCAATGGCCGGCGCCGACGAGTCGACGCTCACCACCTGCTCGGCCCCGCCTGAGAGCGCCGCCACCGTGAAGCCGCCGGTGTAGCAATAGCAGTTGAGCACGCGCTTCAAGCCGAACTGGCGCACCCAGCGCGCGAAGGCGGCGCGGTTGTCGCGCTGGTCGAGGTAGAAGCCGGTCTTGTGGCCGCTGGCCACGTCCAGTGTCAGGCGCCAGTCGTGCTCGGAAATCGTGCACTCGGTTTCGCCCCCATCGCCCACGGGCTGGCGCAGCCAGCCGGTCTGCGGCGTGAGGCCTTCGAGCCCGCGCACGCCGGAATCTGAGCGCTCATAAAGCCGCTGCAGGCCCGTGGCGGCGAGCAGTGCGTCGGCGATCACTCCCTTCCAGCGCTCGGTGCCGGCACAGAGGAATTGCGCGCTCAGCAAATCGCCATAGCGGTCGACGATCAGGCCCGGCAGGCCGTCGGCCTCGCCATGCACCAGGCGCACGCCGCTGCTCGCGATGGGCAGGCGGGCGCGCAGTGCCACGGCGCGTGCAATGCGACGGGCGAAGAAGTCGGCGTCGATGCGCTCGCCCTCGTCGAAGCTCCAGGCGCGCACGCGGATCATCGAGCTCGGGCTGTAGGCGCCCCAGGCGAGAAAGCGGCCCTCGGCGGACTCGATGCGCACCGTCTCGCCGGCATCGGCCTTGCCGCGCGCCACGCTGCCCTGAAAGACCCAGGGATGGCGGCGCAGCAGCGAGCGCTCTTTTCCCTCGTGCAGACGGATGGATTTCATGCGCCGATTGTCTCAGCGCACCGCCGCTTCACTTGCGGCGGGCGCGCGGGTGGGCCGCGTCGTAGACCTTGGCCAGGTGCTGGTGGTCGAGCTTGGTATAGACCTGGGTCGTGGCGATGCTGGCGTGGCCCAGCAGCTCCTGCACTGCGCGCAGGTCGCCACTGCTTTGCAGCAGGTGACTGGCATAGCTGTGGCGCAGCATGTGGGGGTGTACACGCGTGGGCAGGCCGGCCTGGCGGGCCTGTTCGCGCAGGCGGTTGCGCAGCTGGTTGGTACACAGCCGCGTGCCGCGGCGGCTGACGAAGAGCGCGGCCTCCTCCAGGTGCGCCAGCGTGGGCCGCAGCGCCAGCCATTCGCGCAGCGCATTGATCGCCGCGCCGCCCATCGGCAGGCTTCGCCACTTGCCGCCCTTGCCCAGTACCTGGGCGCTGGCATCGTCGAGATCGACCCAGCCGCGCGCCTGCGTGCCGGCCTGCACGTCCAGCCCGGTCAGCTCGGCCACGCGCAGGCCGCAGCCGTAGAGCAGTTCGGTGATGGCACGGTCGCGCGCCATCAATGCGGCATCGCCGGGCACGCCCTCGTGCTCGGCCAGCGCCACGGCGTGCTCGACCGAGAGCGCCTTGGGCAGCGGCTTGGCCGCCTTGGGCGGGCGCAGGCCGTCCACCGGGTTGGCTTCCACCAGGCCCTGTCGCCCCCACCAGCGGTAGAGCCCGCGCCAGGCCGCCAGCGCGATGGCGATGCTGCGCGGCGCCAGACCCCGGCCGCGCAATTGCGCCACCCAGCCGCGCAGGTGGTGGGGGCGTGCCGTGCGCAGTTCGACGCCGGCAGCCAGCGCCGCGGCCTCCAAGCCGGCCAGCGCCTCGGTGTAGAGGGTGAGCGTGCGGGCCGCCAGCCGGCGCTCGACGCGCAGGTGGTCGAGAAAGGCCTGGACCTCCGCGCCCGGCGCGGCCATGGCGTCAGGCCGGCGTGCGCAACCGCGACAGTGCGGCGCCGGCGATCTCGCCCACGCGCTGCAGGAAGTCAGTGCCCATGTCGGCGGCATAGCGCGTCGGGTCGGGCGAGCCCAGCACCAACAGGCCGAAGCTGGTGTCGCCGTGGCGCAGCGGAATCATCGCCAGCGACATCACGGCCGACGGTTCGGCGAACCAGCGCGCCGCCTCGAAGCCGGCGTTGACGCCGCAATAGGGCACGGTCAGGCTGGCGGTGAAGCTCTGCACATCGCTGCTGGCCGGCTGCGCCCAGGGCTCGGCAGCCAGGGCCTCGCCCAGGCCCCACAGGCGGATGGCGGCCTGGGGAATCATGAACTCGTGCTGCAGCGACTCGACCAGCCGCGCCGGCAGCTCGCGCGCATCGGCGGTGAGCAGGACGCTGCGCGTGCAGCGGTGCAGGCGGTCGGCGATGGCCAGGTTCTCCTGGCCGTGGCGGATCATCTCGACGATGCGCATCTCCAGGCCCTTGATGCGCTCGCGCAGCATTTCCATCTGCCGCTCCTGCAGTGAGACGGCGCGCTGGCCGTGCGGGCTGGTCAGGTGGACGCTGGCCAGCAGGTCGGCATGGCGCTCGAAGAAGCCGGGCGTGTTGGCCAGGTAGTTGGCGATGTCGGCCTCGGTGATGCCATGGACGCCGGTTGACGGCCCAGTGGGGTTGCTCACAGTTCGATCTCTCCTTCAAAGACGGTTTGCGCCGGGCCGGTCATCAGCACGCTGGCCTCAAGGGCAGGCCATTCGATGAGCAGATCGCCGCCGCGCGCATGCAGCTCGACACGCCGGTCGAGCCAGCCCAGGCGGATGCCAGCCACCACGGCGGCGCAGGCGCCGGTGCCGCAGGCCAGGGTCTCGCCGGCATCGCGCTCGTGTACGCGCAGCCGCACCTCGCCGCGCGACAGCACCTGCAGAAAGCCGACGTTGACGTGACGGGCAAAGCGCGCGTGGGTCTCGATGCGCGGCCCCAGGTCGGCCACGGCCGCAGCGTCGACATCGGCCACGCGCAGCACCGCATGCGGGTTGCCCATAGACAGCACGGCCAGTTCGACGCCATCCACCCCTTCCAGAGGCCACAGCTCGAAGCCGCTGATTTCGTCGGGCAGGCGCCGCGGCGCCAGGCCGCTGGCGTCGAAGGGGATGCGGTCATGGTCGAAGACCGGGCGGTTCATGTCCACGGTGACGCGGCCGTCGGGTTGGAGCTGCAACTCGAGCAGGTTGTTGACGGTTTCGACGCGCACCCGCGTCTTGTCGGTGAGGCCGTGCTCATGCACGTAGCGCACGAAGCAGCGCGCGCCATTGCCGCAGTGCTCGACCTCGTCGCCGCTGGCACCGTTGAAGATGCGGTAGCGGAAATCGACGCCGGGCGTGGTGCTGCGTTCGACCGCCAGGATCTGGTCGGCGCCGACGCCGAAGCGGCGGTCGCCCAGGCGCTGCAGTTGCGCCGGCGTCAGCGCCAGGGGCGTGCGCGTGCCGTCGAGCACGACGAAGTCGTTGCCCGCGCCCTGCATCTTGGTGAACCGTAGCCGCATGGGCGCGATTGTCACGCGTAGAACGGAGGCTCGCCCGGCGGCCTCGTCTTGAAGCGCTTGTGTACCCACAGGTACTGTGCCGGCAGCGCGCGGATCTGCTGCTCGATCCAGGCGTTCATGCGCGCCGCGTCGGCCTCGGCGTCGTCGCTGGGCCAATCGCTCCAGGGTTCGAGGAACCGCACGCGCCAGCCCTGGCCGCCGGGCAGGATCTCGGCCACCACCGGCTGCACCACCATGGCCAGGCTGCGCGCCAGCCGCGAGGGCGCCAGCAGCGTGGCCGCCGGGTGGCCGAAGAAGGGCACGAAGGCGGCGTCACGCAGGCCGAAGTCCATGTCCGACGGGTTGAAGAAGGCGCTGCCCCGCTTGATGGCGCGCACCATGGGCAGGGCGCTTTGCTGGCGCGTGAACATGTCGGCCAGGCCGAAGCGGCCTCGCCCGCGCAGCAGCGCGGCGTCGAGCACGCCATTGCTCTGCGCGGTGTAGACATTGCAGACGCGCCGTGTCTGGAAGAGCTGGGTCGCCGCACCGGCCACGTCGACGGCCAGGAAGTGCGGCACCAGCCACATCACCGGGCGCTCGCTGCGTTCGGCCAGGTGGACGTCGCCCTCGACCCTGATCAGCCGCTCGAGCCGCGCCCGGCTTGCATACCAGAGCAGGCCACGCTCAAGCAGGCTGCGCGCCAGCCACTGGAAATGCTCGCGCACCAGCGCCTGCTGGGCCGCCGCCGACAGCTCGGGCAGGCAGAGCGCGACATTGCGCAGCGCCACGCGCCGCCTGCCGTGGGCCAGCGCGTGCATCAGCCGGCCCAGCGCCCGCCCCAGCGCCGCCTGCAGGCCCAGCGGCAGCAGGTGGAGCAGCCAGACCAGCGCCAGCAGCAGGCGCGCCGCGATGTTCATGCGGAATCGACCTGGCGCGGCGACTTGTAGCGGTGGTAGCCCCACAGATACTGGGTCGGGCTGCGGGCGATCACCGCCTCCATCGAGCGGTTGATGGCGGTGGCCGCGGCGCGCGTCCATTCGTCCTCGTCCAGGCCCTCGCGCGCCGGCAACGGCTGCGCCAAGGGCGCCAGCTCGATGCGGTAGCCGGCGCCGCGCGGCAGGCGCACGGCCCAGATCAGGCACACCGAAGCGCCGGTCTGCAGCACCAGGCGCGCCGCCAGCGTCATGGTGTAGGCCGGCTTGCCGAAGAAGGGCGCCCACACGCCCATGCCGTGGGGCGGCACCTGGTCGGGCAGCAGGCCCACGGTCTCGCCGCGCTTGAGAGCCCGCAGCATCAGCCTCACCCCGGCCAGGTTGGCCGGCACCGGCACCATCGCGTCGCGGGCGCGGGCGGTTTCCTCCAGCTCGCGCAGCCAGGCCTGGCGCGCCGGGCGGTACAGCACGGTCATGGGCTTGATGGCACCGAAGCGCTCGGCATAGCCCTGGCCGGCGACCTCGAAACAGCCCAGGTGCGGCGTCAGCAGCACCAGGCCGCGGCCCTGTGCCAGCAGTTCCTCCACCAGCTCGGCGCCCTGCCACTGCACCGGATCGGCAATGGGCTGGCTGCGCGGGCGCAGCCACAGGCGCGGCAGCTCCATGTAGAGCCGTCCGGCCTCGGCCACGCTGGCGCGAAGGTCGGCCTCGCTCACGCCAGCCAGGGCCGCGTTGTCGCGCAGGCGATGGCGGTAGCCGGCCGACAACAGATAGGCCGTCCAGCCCAGCGCCCCGCCCAGCGCGTGCAAAAAGCGCAGAGATCGTCGCGACAGCCAGAGCAGGACCGGATTCATGCTTCGTATAATCCCTGAGTCGCCGAGTTAAAGGACAACTTGCGGGGCGATGGGTGGATGCCAAGGATAACGAGGCCCACCGGGTGATCCGCCAGAGCCGTTGTGTTCAGGCCGCACTCAACAAATCCGCTAAAGCGTTCGCCGCGGCTCCAGAGCATCTGACCAGCGACGACGCGAAGTCAGCAATTGCAATCCAAAGGAGCCTCCGTGGCGAACGACTTCCTCTTCACCTCCGAATCCGTGTCTGAAGGCCATCCCGACAAGGTGGCCGACCAAATCTCCGACGCCATCCTCGACGCAATCTTCAAGGAAGATCCGCGCAGCCGCGTCGCCGCCGAGACCCTGTGCAACACCGGCCTAGTGGTGCTGGCGGGCGAGATCACCACCAACGCCCACGTCGACTACATCCAGGTCGCCCGCGACACCATCAAGCGCATCGGCTACGACAACACCGAGTACGGCATCGACTACAAGGGCTGCGCGGTGATGGTCTGCTACGACAAGCAGAGCAACGACATCGCCCAGGGCGTGGACCACGCCAGCGACGACCACCTCAACACTGGCGCCGGCGACCAGGGCCTGATGTTCGGCTACGCCTGCGACGAGACGCCCGAGCTGATGCCGGCGCCCATCTACTACGCCCACCGCCTGGTGGAGCGCCAGGCCCAGTTGCGCAAGGACGGCCGCCTGCCCTTCCTGCGCCCCGACGCCAAGAGCCAGGTGACGATGCGCTATGTGGACGGCAAGCCGCACAGCATCGACACCGTGGTGCTGAGCAGCCAGCACGCGCCCGAGTACAGCCTGGGCCACAAGATGACCGACGCCTTCTACGAGGCGGTGCGCGAGGAAATCATCAAGCCGGTGCTGCCCAAGGAATTCCTGACGGCCGACACCAAGTACCTGATCAACCCGACCGGCCGCTTCGTCGTCGGCGGCCCCCAGGGCGACTGCGGCCTCACCGGCCGCAAGATCATCGTCGACACCTATGGCGGCGCCTGCCCGCATGGCGGCGGCGCCTTCAGCGGCAAGGACCCGTCCAAGGTCGACCGCTCGGCCGCCTACGCGGCCCGCTACGTGGCCAAGAACGTGGTCGCCGCCGGCCTGGCCAAGCAGTGCCAGGTGCAGGTGGCCTACGCCATCGGCGTGGCCCGGCCCATGAACATCACGGTCTACACCGAAGGCACGGGCAAGCTCAGCGACGAGCGCCTCTCGGCCATCGTGGCCCAGGTCTTCGACCTGCGCCCCAAGGGCATCATCCAGATGCTGGACCTGCTGCGCCCCATCTACGAGAAGACCGCCGCCTACGGCCACTTCGGGCGTGAAGAGCCGGAATTCAGCTGGGAAAGAACCGACAAGGTCGACGCGCTCCGCGCGGCCGCGGGGCTGTAACCCCCCGGGCGAAGCGAACTTGTCGGTTCTGGGGCAAAGCTCATATCGCGCAGCGATGTGAGCGTAGACCAACGTACCGACAAGGTCGACGCGCCGAAGGCAGCCGCCGGTCTGTTAAGCCAGCGTCCGCGTCGGGCGGACACTTGTCGAGCGGGCGCCAACGG
Organism: Rubrivivax sp. A210; assembly: GCF_904426505.1. Lineage (GTDB taxonomy): Bacteria > Pseudomonadota > Gammaproteobacteria > Burkholderiales > Burkholderiaceae_C > Rubrivivax. Next base: position 158,879 of record NZ_CAJGBN010000045.1, on the reverse strand, counting down.
GCGCCCGTTGTCGTTCTCAGGCCGCCGGCACACGTCTCATCGCGCGCCGCCGTCAGTTCCAGTTCCACCGCGGCCAGCCGCGCAGATGCGGTCGCAGCACAGCATGGACATTGCCGGCAATGGTGACTTGTGCCTCGGTGGCACCGGTCATTGCAAGCACTTCGCACCGCACGAACTCATGCATCACGGTCTGCGCAGCGACCCAGGCCAGGCACTCGTCGGCATTCATGGGCCACTCAATGGCGGCATGTCCCTAGGCGGGCCTCCGGCTTCTGTCTCGGGCGCAGTCCTGGGCGCGGCCGCCCCCGCGCGGGGGCGGCCGCGCCGGTGCGCGCCTTGAGCGGGATCAAGGCCAACCCGGCAAGTCCTGGCCACCGCAGCGGCGGCGCCCGCGACAATAATTGCCGGCGCCAGCCCAGGCTTGGGCCACGCCCACCCTGCCCTCATCCAAGGAGTACCGAGATGCAACGCCGTCACCTCGTCCAGGCCGCCGCCGCACTGGCCGCCGCCACCGCCACTGCCGCCAGCGCCCAGGTCAAGCCCAAGGCCGAGGCCAAGCCGGCCCAGGGCATGGGCGAGCACGCCCACCACGGTGCCCACCACGGCAGCGGCAAGCACGCCGCGCTCATGCGCTCGGCCTCGCACTGCCTGATGACCGGCGAGGTCTGCCTGCAGCACTGCCTGGTGCTGCTGGGCGAGGGCGACAAGAGCATGGCCGCCTGCGCGAAGTCGGTCAACGAACTGATCGCGATCTGCACCGCGCTGCGCTCGCTGGCAGCGCAAGAGTCCCCGCTGCTGCCGCGCATGGCCAAGCTGGCGATGGATTCCTGTCTCGCCTGCGAGAAGGAATGCCGCAAGCAGGACAAGCACAAGGAATGCGTGGACTGCGGCGATGCCTGCAAGGAATGCGCCGACGAGTGCCGCAAGATCGCGGCCTGATCTTCCTCCCCCTCGGCGTCGGAGGTCGACGAATCAGGCCGGGGCACCGGCGCGCCCGTTCAGGCCATGGGCCGGGGCGCAGGGAGGCCACTTGCGGATGAAGTCCTGCGCCTGCCAGGAAGGCGGTGGATTGGGTTGGCGCAATTGAACACGCGGGGCTAGCGGCTGAGCTAGACCGCGCGGAGCCGCGAGAGACCGCCTGGATACGTTCCCCCCTAGGGTGGAAGCCCTCGGTTGTGCAACTCGCCGCGGGCCGTCAAGATCAGCCCGCGTCGGCGACTCCGCACACCCGCGGCGTCAGCCTTCGAGCAGGCCGGGGATGACGGAACGAACTCTGCACCCACCGGCCCACATCATTCCACCAGGGGTTTGGAGATTTCGATGTTGCACGCTACTTCGCGAGTCATGCGGCTCGCTTCCATCGCTGCGGCCATTGCCGCCTTCGGTCTGCCGGCGGCTGCGCTGGCCGGCAGTTCCGGCCCTTCCGGTGCCGGCTTCGGCCAGGCCGGGGCGCGCGCCCAGAGTGACCGGCTGATCATCAAGTACCGCGATGGCACCACGGCACAGGCGCGCGCCGACCTGCAGACCATGTCCGACGCGCACGCCCAGGTCAACCGCGCCGGGTTCCAGATGAACCCGCTGCGACGCGACGCCCGCGGCGCCCATGTGATGAAGCTCGACCGCCGCGTCGACGAGGCCCAGCTCGCCCTGCTGGCACGCCAGATCGCCGCCCACCCCGATGTGGAGTACGCCGAGCCCGACCGGCTGATGCAGATCCAGCTGACCCCGAATGACCCGAGCTACCTCGCCCAGTGGCACTACTACGAGGCCGTCGGCGGCCTCAACGCCCCCACCGCCTGGGACGCCAGTACCGGCACCGGCGTCGTGGTGGCGGTGCTCGACACCGGCTACCGCCCCCACGTCGACCTCGCCGCCAACATCGTGGCCGGCATGGACATGATCATCGACACGGCGGTCAGCAACGATGGCAACGGCCGCGACACCAGCGCGCTCGATCCGGGCGACTGGACGGTGGCTGGCGAATGTGGCGCCGGCAGCGGCGCCAGCAGCAGCAGCTGGCACGGCACCCATGTGGCCGGCACCATCGCGGCCGTCACCAACAACGCCGCCGGCGTGGCCGGCGTGGCCTTTGGAGCCAAGGTGCAGCCGGTGCGCGTGCTCGGCAAGTGCGGCGGCTACACCAGCGACATCGCCGACGGCATCATCTGGGCCTCGGGCGGCACCGTGGCCGGCCTGGCCGCCAACGCCACGCCGGCGCGCGTGATCAGCCTGTCGCTGGGCGGCGGCGGCGCCTGCGACGTCACCACCCAGAACGCCATCAACAGCGCGCGCAGCCGCGGCACCGTGGTGGTGGTGGCGGCGGGCAACAGCAATGCCAACGCAGCCAACTTCTCGCCGGCCAGCTGCGCTGGCGTGGTTACCGTGGCGGCCACCTCGCGCACCGGCGGCAGGGCCAGCTATTCCAACTTCGGCGCCCTCGTCGACGTCGCCGCCCCCGGCGGCCAGATGACGGTGGCCGGCGACCCCAACGGCATCCTCTCGACGCTCAACAGCGGCACCACGGTGCCGGGCGCCGACACCTACGCCTACTACCAGGGCACGTCGATGGCGACGCCGCACGTCTCGGCGGTGGCGGCGCTGATGCTGGCGGCCAACCCGGCGCTCACGCCCGACCAGGTGGAGAGTCTGCTCAAGAGCACGGCGCGGCCCTTCCCCGCCACCTGCTCGCAGTGCGGCACCGGCATCGTGAACGCCGCCGCCGCGGTGGCCGCGGCCACCGGCAACCCGCCGCCCCCGCCGCCGCCGCCCCCGCCCACCACGACGGTGGCCGAGGTCGAGCCCAACAACTCGCGCAGCGCGGCGCAGCTGATCACGCCCAACCCGGCCACCGTCAACGGCCGCATCGCGTCCACCTCGGACAACGACTACTACCGCGTGAGCCTGGGCGCCGGCAAGACGCTGGCGGCGGCGCTGACGCCGCCGGCCACGGCCGACTACGACCTCTACGTCTACAACGCCAACGGCACCCAGATCGCCAGCAGCACCCTGGGCACGGGCGCGGTGGACAGCGCCTCGGTGCGCAACAGCGGCACCACCGCGGCCACGGTCTATGTGCGCGTGCGCTACTTCTCCGGCGGCGCCGGCAACTACCAGCTGCGCCTGTCGCAGTAAGCCCACCAGCCCTGCGCTGAACGGTCAGGCGCCGCCGGGGTGATGAGCCCCGGCGGCGTCTTTTCTTGGCTTGCCCGCATGGCGTCCAATCGCTGCATGAAGCCGATCACCCTCGCCGACCTGCGCCGCCACGCGCTCGCGCGCAGCCTCTTCACCCCGACCACGCTGCCGCGCGCCATCGCCCGCCTGGGCTTTGTGCAGGCCGACCCCCTGCGCGCCCCGGCTCGCGCCCAGGATCTGACGTTGCGCCATCGCGTGGCCGAGTACCGCGCTGGCGACCTGGAGCGCCGCTATGCACGGCTGGGCATCGAGGAAGACTTCTTCGTCAACTACGGCTTCCTGCCGCGAGCCACCCACGCACTGATGCACCCGCGCTCGCCGCGCACCGTGTGGCCGGCGGCGCGCTGGCAGCAGGCGCAGGCGGTGCTCGAATTCGTGCGCGAGCACGGCGTGGTGCATCCGCGCGAGGTCGACGCCGCCTTCCAGCACGGCCACACACGCAACTGGTTTGGTGGCCGCAGCAAGGCCAGCACCGAGTTGCTGGACGGCATGCACTACCGCGGCCTGTTGCGCATCGCGCGGCGCGAGGGCGGCGTGCGCCTGTACGCGGCGCGCGATGCCCAGGAGGCCGCCGAAGACCCGGCCGCCGCGCTGGACGCGCTGCTCGAAGTGGCGGTGCGCAAGTACGCGCCGCTGCCCGAGCGCAGTCTGTCGGAGCTGGCCTCGTACCTGAGGCGCGGCGCCCCGCAGTGGGAGGCCGGCCGCCGCGCGGCGCTGGCGCGCGCCAAGGCGTGCCTGCCCTCGGCGCGCGTGGACGGCATCACCTGGTACTGGCCCGAGGGCGAGAACCCGGTCAGTCGCCGCCACGCGGTGGCCGAGCGCGTGCGCCTGCTCGCGCCCTTCGACCCCGTGGTCTGGGACCGCCGCCGCTTCGAGGCATTCTGGGGCTGGGCCTACCGCTTCGAGGCCTACACGCCGGCGGCCAAGCGCCTGCGCGGCCACTACGCGTTGCCGCTCCTGTGGCACGAGCAGGTGATCGGTTGGGCCAACCTGGCCTGGCGCGATGGCGCCCTGAGCGCCGACCTGGGCTATGTCGCCGGCAAGCCGCCGCGCGGCAGCGCCTTCAAGGCGGCACTGGACGAAGAGTTGGCGCTGCTGACGGCCTTTCTGCAGCCGCGCGAGTGAGGGTGGAGTGAGGGCGGTCAGGCGCGCGCCACCAGCAGCGCCCGCGCCATTTCGGCAAAGCCGGCGCCGCGCTCGCCCTCGGTGATCCAGGCCGGCCACACCGTCAGTTCGGCGGCAAAGCGGCGCAGGTTGGCCACGCCCACGGCGAGCGGAAAGCGCTCGAACAGGGGCTGGTCGTTGGTCGAGTCACCGACATAGGCCCAGCGCGCAATTTCCGGCTCGAGCGCGCGGCCGAACAGCCGCTGCGTCATCCAGGCAGCCGCACTCCACTTGCTGTGGCTGCCGAACCAGCCGTTGATGTGGATGGAGCTGACGGTGGCGTTCATGCCCGCAGCCTGCATCAACGCCAACGCCTGCGCCACGGCCGGTGCCGGCAGCTGCGTGAACTCGCTGTGATCGATGGCGATGTCGGTGACGCGGCCGGCGCTGTCGCGCGCCAGCGTGGCACCGGGCACTTCGCGCAGCACGCGCGCCCCCACCTCGCGCAGGCGCAGCGCATTGGCGGAGCGCGTGGCCTCGTCCTGGGCGTATTCGACGAGCACGCTGCGGCCGTCGCGGATCAACGCCACGGCGCCGTTCTCGGCCACGATGGCGCGCACCGGCCAGTCGCGCGCAAAGGGCTCGCTCCAGCCCAGCGGCCTGCCGGTGATGGCCAGCACCGGCAGGCCGGCGGCGGCCAGCTCATGCAAGGCCTGCAGCGCCGCCGGCTCGATGGCGCCGTCGCGCGTGAGCGTGTCGTCGATGTCGGTCATCACGCCGATGACAGCGGCGCGCGCCGCGGCCGGCAGTTCGGCCAGCGGGCGCGGTCGGGTGGGATCAGCCATGGCCGAGGATATCGCCGCGACGCCCGGGCCTGCCCAGGAGTTCACGCCCGGCGTCGCCGCCTGAAGCCCGGCCACCCCCGCGTTCGCGGGGCCCAAGGCTAGAATGCGGGTTCGCCCCGAGGAGCGTTGCAACCTTCGTCCAGAAGGCCAGGCTCGGGGTTCTACATTGCAACCGCGCTCACCTGCACGACGAGTCTCGTGGGTGAGCTTCCATCATCCCCACCCTCGTCGGCCGCAGGTTCCTCAACCGCTTGGAGCCCGACGATGAACGCTGTTCTCAAACCCCTGCACGACGCCCCCCATGTGGTGGCCGACCTGGCGCTGGCCGACTGGGGCCGCAAGGAAATCAAGATCGCCGAGACCGAGATGCCCGGCCTGATGGCGATCCGCGAGGAATTCGCCGCCAGCCAGCCGCTGAAGGGCGCGCGCATCACCGGCAGCCTACACATGACGATCCAGACCGCCGTGCTGGTGGAGACGCTGCAGGCCCTGGGCGCCCAGGTGCGCTGGGCCTCGTGCAACATCTTCAGCACGCAGGACCACGCCGCCGCCGCGCTGGCCGTGAAGGGCACGCCGGTCTTCGCCTACAAGGGCGAGACGCTGGCCGACTACTGGGACTACACCCACCGCATCTTCGAATTCGGCGCCAAGGGCACGGCCGGCGAAGGCCCGAACATGATCCTCGACGATGGCGGCGACGCCACGCTGCTGATGCACCTGGGCCAGCGCGCCGAGAAGGATTTGTCGGTGCTGGCCAACCCGGGCAGCGAAGAAGAGGTGCTGCTCTTCGCCGCCATCAAGGCCAAGCTCGCGGTGGACGGCAGCTGGTACACGCGCAAGAGCGCGCAGATCATGGGCGTCACCGAAGAGACCACCACCGGCGTCCATCGCCTCAAGGAGATGTCGGCCAAGGGCACGCTGCTGTTCCGCGCCATCAACGTCAATGACAGCGTCACGAAGAGCAAGTTCGACAACCTCTACGGCTGCCGCGAAAGCCTGGTTGACGCCATCAAGCGCGCCACCGACGTGATGGTGGCCGGCAAGGTGGCCCTGGTGGCCGGCTATGGCGACGTGGGCAAGGGCAGCGCCCAGGCCCTGCGCGCGCTCTCGGCCCAGGTGTGGGTGACCGAGATCGACCCCATCAACGCGCTGCAGGCGGCGATGGAAGGCTACAAGGTCGTGACGATGGAGTACGCCGCCGACAAGGCCGACATCTTCGTCTCGGCCACCGGCAACACCAGCGTCATCACGCGCGAGCACATGGCGGCCATGAAGGACCAGGCCATCGTCTGCAACATCGGCCACTTCGACAACGAGATCGACGTTGCCGCGCTGGCAGACTGCACCTGGGAAGAGATCAAGCCCCAGGTCGACCATGTGATCTTCCCCGACGGCAAGCGCATCATCCTGCTCGCCAAGGGCCGCCTGGTGAACCTGGGCTGCGGCACCGGCCACCCGAGCTTCGTGATGAGCTCGAGCTTCGCCAACCAGACCATCGCCCAGATCGAGCTGTACACGCGCAGCGAGCACTACACGGTGGGCCAGGTCTATGTGCTGCCCAAGCACCTGGACGAGAAGGTGGCCCGCCTCCACCTGAAGAAGGTTGGCGCCGTGCTGTCGGAGCTGACCGACAAGCAGGCCGCCTACATCGGCGTGTCCAAGCAGGGACCTTACAAGCCCGACAGCTACCGGTACTGAAGCCAGCGCATGCGGCCGGACAGCCTGCGCAGGTTGATCCGGCCGCACTTCAGCTCCAGAATGGAGCCAGGGTTCCATTCTGGAGGCGATATGGCTGTCAATCTGTCGATCAAGGACGTGCCCGACGAACTGGCCGACAAGCTGCGCCAGCGCGCGGCCCGCAATCACCGCTCGCTGCAGGGCGAATTGATGGCCATCGTCGAGCAGGCGACCTTGGGGCAACCCGAAGCCGCGCCCGCTGCCGCAGCGGGGCGCAGCTGGACGCAGGGCTGGAAGACCATCGAACAGTTGATGGCCGAACGCGAGGCCGCGGGCTGGCAGCCCGATCCCTCCCTGGCGCGTGCGCCCCTGGGCGTCGACATCATCCGCGCCGACCGCGACTCACGGTGATGCACGCAAAGGATGCCGCACAGCGGATGCTGTACCTGGCTGAACCGGCCCCCGCCTGGACTGAACGCCCGCCCGTGGTGGTGGACTGCAGCGTTCTCAGTGCCGTGCTATGGGCTGAGCCCGCTGCGGCGCAGGCGCGGGCGCAACTGCAGGACCGCAGCCTTCACGCCCCGGGCCTGCTGCGCTACGAACTGGCCAATGTGGCCCGCAACAAGGTGCGATCCGGCGTACCGGCCGCAGTTGCGCGGGCCGCGCTGGAAGCGTTTGCCGAGCAGAAGCTGGTGTTGCACGACATCGATCCGGCGCGGCTGTTCGACGTCGCGCAACGCCTGTCTTTGTCGGCCTATGACGCAGCCTACCTGTGTCTGGCGGCCGAGTTGCGCGCACCGCTGCTGACCTTCGACCAGCGTCTGGCCGACGCCGCCCGGCGCCATCTCGCTGCCCCGGATTGAGCCGCCTCCCCCGGTCACACCCTCCGCCCATTGCCCCCTGAACCCCTTGCCGGCCGCGTCCGCGACGGCCATGACGCCATGAACACCTTTCCCATCAGCTTCGAGTTCTTCCCCCCCAACACCCCTGTCGGTGCCGACAAGCTCAAGGCCGTCGTGCAAGAGCTGGCCGCGGTGAAGCCCGAGTTCTTCAGCGTCACCTACGGCGCCGGTGGCTCCACGCGCGACAAGACCCTGGCCACCGTGCGGGACATCGCCGCGCAAGGCTTTGATGCCGCACCCCATCTGTCCTGCGTGGGCAGCACCGAGGACGGTATCGCCGAGATCCTGGACACCTACCGCGCCCAGGGCATACGCCGCCTGGTGGCGCTGCGTGGCGACCTGCCCAGCGGCACCGCCACCGCGGGCGAGTTCCGCTATGCCGCCGACCTCATCGCCTACATCCGCCGCAGCCAGGGCAGCGACTGGCACATCGAGGTCGCCGCCTACCCCGAATACCACCCCCAGCAGCGCTATGCGCGGCGCGATCTCGAGCACTTCGCAGCCAAGGTCAAGGCCGGCGCCGATTCGGCCATCACGCAGTTCTTCTTCAACCCCGACGCCTACTTCCACTTCGTCGACGAGGTGCGCGCACTCGGCGTCACGGTGCCCATCGTGCCGGGCATCATGCCCATCCACAACTACGCCAAGATCGCCACTTTCGCCGCCCGCGACGGCATCGAGATCCCGCGCTGGGTGGCGCTCAAGATGGAGGGCTACCTGGACGACGCGGCCTCGGTGCGAGCCTTCGGCATCGAGGTGGTGGCGCGGCTGTGCGAGCGCCTTCGCGCCGGCGGCGCACCCGGCATCCACTTCTACACCCTCAACCAGAGCGCGCTTTCGCTCGAGGTCTGCCGCCGCCTCGGCCTGGCCTGATGCACGCCGGCAACAGCCGCAAGCGCCGGTGTTGCGCCGCATCAAACATTAAGAGGGTTAACCCCTAAAGGCAAATGATCGGCGTTCAATCGTTCGTGGCAACCAAGCCTCAACGATTGATACGGAGATCTTCATGAAGCATGTTTTCGGACTTGTCGCGCTCGCCCTGGCCGCTGTGGCCCCGGCGGCCTACAGCCAGGCAGCGGGTGACATCGTGGCCCGCGTGCGCGCGATCAACCTCGATCCGGCCGACAAGGACACGATTGCCATCACCGACGTCACCGTCAACAGCAAGGTGATCCCCGAAGTCGACTTCACCTACTACTTCAGCCCCAACCTGGCCGCCGAGCTGGTGCTGACGATTCCGCAGAAGCACGACGTTCGGTCCACCGCCCATGGCGGCAAGATCGGCACCCTCAAGCACCTGCCGCCGACGCTGTCGGCGCAGTACCACTTCGCGAAGATGGGCGCCTTCAAGCCCTATCTCGGCGCCGGCCTCAACTTCACCTTCTTCTCCGACGTCGACCTGCCCGCGGGCTTCACCATCGACAAGAGCAGCGTGGGCCTGGCGCTGGGCGCCGGCTTCGACGTCGCCCTGGGCGGCGCCTGGTCGCTGAACGTCGACATCAAGAAGGTCCAGATCCGCACCGACCTGATGCTCAACGGCACGAGCCTGGGCACCATCAAGGTCGACCCGATCCTCTTCGGCGTCGGCGTCGGCTACAAGTTCTGACGCTGCAGGCCCGCCGCGAGCGGGTCAAAACGGCCCGGCCCCGTCAGGGCTGGGCCTGCCAGACCAGGCCCTCGTCGCTGAGCATGGCGTCCAGCGGCACGTCGTGCGGCTCGGGCGCCAGCCAGGGCACGAAGCCGTTGGCATAGGCCAGGCCCACCGTGTAGGGCCGCGGCTGCAGCGAGGCCAGCGTGCGGTCATAGAAGCCGCCGCCATAGCCCAGGCGCAGGCCGCCCGGGCCGTAGCCGACGCAGGGCACCAGCAGCAGCGTCGGCTCGAAGGACGGCGTGTCCTTGGGCTTGGGGATGCCGTAGGCATCTTCTTCCATCTCGCAGCCCGGAAACCACATCTGGAAGCTCAGGCGCTTGGTGATCTTGTCCATCACCGGCAGGCCTATGCAGCGCTCTTCATCGGCCTCGGCCCAGCGGTAGAGCGCCGGCAGCGCATCGAACTCGCCCTTGATCGGCCAGTAGGCCCCCACCGCGGACTCGCTGCGGCCCACCAGGAAGACGCGCAGCACCTCCTGCAGGTGCATGGCGCGCTGGTGGCGGTCGATCAGCGTCTGGCGCTCGGCCTGCAACTGGCGGCGCAGCGTCTTCTTGTCGCGCGAAGGTTCAAAGGACGGCATCTGGTACGACATGGCCGGGGGCGCTTTCACGGCGAAAGCGCTATTGTCGCGCCATGGCCGCACCGCAATTTCTCAGCCACTGCCAGGAACTGCTGGCGCCCCTGGGTGCGGTGCGCAGCCGCCGCATGTTCGGCGGCTGGGGCCTCTACGTCGACGAGATCTTCCTCGCGCTGATCATCGAAGAACGCCTCTACCTCAAGACCGACGGCAGCACGCGGGCGCGCTTCGAGGCCGCCGGTTGCACGCCCTTCGTCTACCACCAGACCCAGGGCAAGGCAGTGACGGTGAGCTACTACACCGCGCCCGACGAGGCCCTGGACGCGCCGGCACTGATGGAACCCTGGGCGCGACTGGCGCTGCAGGCGGCGCTCGCCCACCGCGCCACCGGCGTCAAGCGCAGACCGAAGCCGCCTGCGGCCGCGGCAGCAAAGCGCCCAGCCAGGCGCCCACCCGGACGAAAAGGCCCGGCCTGACCGGCCGGGGCGGCTGCGGCGGCGCCTCCAGCACGCTCAGCCGCGCCTGCGGCCAGGCCTCGGCCACCCAGTGGCTGCCGGCTTCCAGCGCCAGGCCCTGGCCCGCCTCGAGCCAGAAGTCCTCGGCCGGCGCACTGCCCCGGCCGCGCGTCAGCCAGACCCGGCCCTCGTGGACCCACAGGCCGCGCGGCTGCGCCGCGGCGGCCAGCGTGAGCGCCTGTGCCGGGCCCAGCGTCCATCCGAAGGGGGCGCCGTTTTGATGCACTTCGATCATGGATGAGGAGTGGCTCATGGGGCCTCCGAAAACGATGGGTACGGGAAGAATGATCGGGGGCGAAGGCCACATCGTCCAATCAGTTCCGCGGCCTGGATTGATAATCGCTCGTTATGAATACGCCACGCCACCGCCCGCTCGCCGTGGGCTCGCTGCGGGCCTTCGAGGCGGTGGCGCGGCGCACCAGCTTCAGCGCCGCGGCGGCCGAGCTTCACCTTTCCCAGCCCGCCATCAGCCGCCAGATCCGTGGCCTGGAAGACGAGATCGGCCTCGCGCTCTTCCTGCGTGGCACCCGCCATGTCGAGCTCACCGCCGCCGGCGGCCAGCTGCTGCGCAGCGTGGCGCCGCTGCTGGGCCAGCTCGACACCACCGTGCGCCAGTTGCGCAGCAGCCAGCGCCGCCAGCCGGTGGGGGTGAGCACCTTTGCCTCCTTTGCCTCGATGTGGCTGCTGCCGCGCCTGCCGGCCTTCCAGGCCGAGCACCCGCAGCTGGACATCCGCATCTCGGCCGACGACGCCTTCGCGGCCTTCGACGAGCCCGACATCGACCTTGCGCTGCGGCATTGCCACCCCGACGACGCGCCGGCCGGCGCCGTGCGGCTTTTCGGCGAGGTGCTGACGCCGGTGGCCAGCCCGGCGCTGCTGCAGCGCCTGCCGCTGCACGGCGCCACCGACCTCGCCCGCCACACCCTGCTGGAGGAGGACGACCACAAGCCCAGCGCCGAATTCGTGAGCTGGCACTACTGGCTGCGCCGCCATGCACCGGCCGGGCTGGAGCCGCGCAGCTGGATCAGCCTGAACTTCACCTACCAGCGCATTCAGGCGGCCATTGCGGGCCAGGGCGTGGCGCTGGCCCGCCTGGCGCTGACGCGCGACGCGCTGGAACGCGGCGAACTGGTCGAGCCCTTCGGCGCCGCCGGCCGCCTGAGCTCGCCCTTTGCCTACTGGCTGGTGCGCTGGCCGGTGCGTCAGGGGCGCCCTGCACTCGCGGCCTTCGAGGCCTGGCTGCTGGAGCAGGCGGCAGCCACGCGCGACGCACTGCACGCCGCCCCCGGCGGCGAGGCCACGGCCCCGGCACAAAACTCCTCAACTGATAAATTCAGCCCATGAGAACGGTGACCGGAATCCTCTGCCTGTCGCTGGCAATGGCCCTGGCGGCGCCGCAGGCCGCGCGTGCCGACGCGGGCGACGACACGGTGCTGCAGGCGCGCGATGCGCTGCGCAAGAAAGACCGCGCCCAGCTTGCCGGCGCGCGCCAGGCCCTGCTGGGCGCCGGCCACCCGCTCGCGCCCTGGGCCGACTACTGGGAGTTGCTCAACCGCCTCGACACGGCCCAGCAGGCCGAGTTCGAGGCCTTCGCGGCGCGCTGGCCAGGCAGCTATGTCGAGGACAGGCTGCGCAACGACTGGCTGCTGGAACTGGGCCGCCGCCGCGACTGGCCCCATCTGCTGGCCGAATACCCGCGTTTTCGCATGAACGACGACCGCGAGGTCGTCTGCTACGTCCTGCTCGCCCAGCACCTGGCGGGCCAGGACGTGGGCGCGGCGGCGCGCAAGGCCTGGCACACCCAGCGCGATCCGGACGAGGGTTGCACCACGATGGCGGCCACGCTGTTCGCGGCCGGCGCGCTGGTCGCCGACGATGCCTGGCAGAAGGCCCGCCTCTCGCTGGAAGCCGCCAGGCCGCGCGCCCTGCGCGCCGCCACCGCGCTGATCGGCCCCGGCACTGAAAAGGCCGCGGCCGACCTCTACGACAACCCGGCCCGCTTTCTCGCCAGGCGGCCGGGCTCGGCCGCGGCGGCTGGGCAGGAGCTGGAACTGCTGGCGCTGATGCGCCTGGCCGCGGTGGACGCCGAACAGGCGGCCACCCAGCTTGATGGCGGCTGGGCCCAGCGCTTGCGGCCGGCGCTGGCGGCCAGCGCCTGGGCCCACACGGCCAAGCAGGCAGCCATCAAGCAGCTGCCCCAGGCCGCCGGCTGGGGGCGCCGCGCCTGGCAGGCCTGGGAAGCCTCGGCAGGTGGCGCCGCCGCCACACCGCCGCCCTGGAGTGACGATCTGCTGGCCTGGCAGGTGCGCGCCGCGTTGCGCCAGCCAGCCGCCGAGCGCCAACGCTGGCAGCTGGTACACCGCGCCGTCGAAGCCATGAGCGCGGCCGAGCAGCGCGACCCGGCCTGGGTCTACTGGCGCGCACGCGCCCACCTGGCGCTGGCCCGGCCCGGCGCCGAGGGCGAGGCCGACCGCGCCACGGCGCGCGCCGCGCTCGAGTCCCTGGCCGACAGCCACGGCTACTACCCGCGCCTGGCGGCCGAGGAACTGGGCCAGCGCGTGGCATCGGCGCCGCCACCGCCACCGCCCAGCGCCGAAGAGCGCGAGCTGGCGCGCGGCCACGCCGGCCTGCAGCGCGCGCTCAGGCTCATCGACATCGGCCTGCGCAGCGAGGGCGTGCGCGAGTGGAACTACTCGCTGCGCGGCCTGGGTGACCGCGAACTGCTGGCCGCCGCGCAATGGGCCTGCCAGCGCGAGGTCTGGGATCGCTGCATCCACGCCAGCGAGCGCGCACGCGGCGAGATCGACGCGGCGCTGCGCTACCCCCTGCCCTGGCGCGAACAGGTCGCCGCCGCCGCCGGCACCGCCGGGCTGGACCCAGCCGTCGTCTACGGCCTCATTCGCCAGGAATCGCGCTTCATCGCCGACGCGCGCTCCAGCGTCGGCGCCAGCGGCCTGATGCAGCTGATGCCGGCCACGGCCAAGTGGACGGCGCGCAAGATCGGCGTCGACTACCGCCCCGGGCAGATCGCCGACCGCGACATCAACCTGCAGCTCGGCAGCGCCTACCTGCGGCGCGTGCTCGACAGCTTCGACGGCTCTTTGCCCATGGCCGCGGCGGCCTACAACGCCGGCCCCGGCCGCGTGCGGCGCTGGCGCGAAGGCGGTGCGGTCGAGGCCGCGGCCTGGGTCGAGAACATCCCCTTCAACGAGACGCGCGACTACGTCAAGAAGGTGCTGGCCAATGCCGCCGAGTACGCCGCACGCCTGGGCAGCAAGCCCGCGCCCACGCTCAAGTCCTGGCTGGGCACCACCATAGGCCCGCGCAACGCAGCCGCGCCCGCGCCCGACGCCGACCTCCCCTGAAGGGCCCCATGTTCCAACGCATCCTCGTCCTTGGCGGCACCGGCTTCGTCGGCCGCGCCGTCTGCAACCGCCTGGTCGAACGCGGCCAGGGCAATGGCCGCATCCTGGTGCCCACGCGCCGCCTCGCCCACGGCCAGCGCCTGCAGTCGCTGCCCACGGTGGAGCTGATGGCGCTCAACGTACACGACGACGCCGCGCTGGCGCGTGCGGTGGCAGGCGCCGATGCGGTGGTCAACCTGGTCGCCATCCTGCACGGCAGCGCGGCCGATTTCCAGCATGTCCACGTCGCGCTGCCGCAGCGCCTGGCGCGGGCCTGCCAAGCCCAGGGCGTGCGGCGGGTGGTGCATGTCAGCGCGCTGGGCGTGGGCGCTGGCGCACCTTCCAACTACCTGCGCAGCAAGGCCGCCGGCGAGGCCGCGCTCGTCACCGCCGGGCTGGATCTCACCATCCTGCGGCCTTCAGTCATCTTCGGGGCCGAAGACCGCTTCCTCAACCTCTTTGCCGACCTGCAGGCGCTGGCGCCGCTGCTGCCGCTGGCCGGCCGCGGCACGCGCTTCCAGCCGGTGTGGGTGGAAGACGTGGCCACGGCCATCGTGCGCTGCCTGGACCGCGACGACACCGTCGGCAAAACCTATGAATGCGCCGGCCCCGAGGTCTGCACGCTGGCCGAACTGGTGCGCCTGGCGGGCCTGTGGTCGGGCCACGAACGGCCTCAGCTCACGCTGCCGATGTGGGCCGGGCGGCTGCAGGCCGGGCTGATGGAGATGCTGCCCGGCACGCCGCCGATGTCGCGCGACAACCTCGATTCGATGCAGGTGCCCAATGTCGCCAGCGGCCAGTTGCCGGGGCTGGAGGCGCTGGGCATCACGGCCGCGGCGCTGGACGCGGTGGCGCCGGCTTATCTGGGTGGCGTCTCGGGGCTGGCGCGGCTGGACCGCTGGCGCCGTTGCGCCGGACGCGACTGAGCGGCGCGGCGGTATTCCGCCCCGCCATGAGCTTGATCAGATGTTCGCAGTGCCGCCACCGGCTGGCGCCCGTAGCATCAAGACCTGAGTTGTGAGGACGCTGTGATGCAACTGGTGATAGGCAACAAGAACTACTCGTCGTGGTCGATGCGGCCCTGGGTGCTGATGAAGCAGCTGGGCCTGCCCTTCGAGGAACACAAGCTGCGCCTGGAGCTGACGCCGCACTCGGCCTTCAAGCGCGAGCTGGCGCATTTCACGCCCGCCGGCCGCGTGCCGGTGCTGCTGGACGACGACTTCGCCGTCTGGGACACACTGGCCATCATCGAGTACCTGCACGACAAATTTCCTGGCCGCGGCATCTGGCCCGAGGACATGCGCCTGCGCGCCCGCGCCCGCAGCCTGGCCGCCGAGATGCATGCCGGCTTCAACGCGCTGCGCAATCACTGCCCGATGAACATCGAGGCGGCGCTGCCCGACATCGGCAAGAAGATCTGGGCCGAGCAGCAGGGCGTGCGCGACGACGTGACGCGCATCGAGCTGGCCTGGGTCGAGGCGCTCAAGGAAAGCCGCGGCCCCTTCCTCTTCGGCGAGTTCTGCGCCGCCGATGCGATGTATGCCCCGGTGTGCATGAGGCTGCGCACCTATGCGCTGCCGATGACGCACTCGGTCTACGACTACATCGCCCGCGTCGCCACCGCGCCCGGCGTCAAGGCCTGGGTGGCCGATGCGCTGGAAGAGGGTGACTTCATCGCCGAGGACGAACCCTACCGCAAGCACCGATGACAGCAGGCCCGCGCCGCTACATCGTCGGTGGCGCGGTGCGCGACGCGCTGCTGGGCCTGCCGGCGGCCGACCGTGACTGGGTCGTCGTCGGCGCCACGCCCGAGGATCTGATCGCCCAGGGCCTGCGCCCGGTGGGCAAGGATTTCCCGGTCTTCATCGACCCCGCCACGGGCGAGGAAGTGGCGCTGGCGCGCACCGAGCGCAAGACCGCGCCCGGCTACCACGGCTTCAGCTTTCACGCCGCGCCCGAGGTGACGCTGGAGCAGGACCTGGCCCGGCGCGACCTCACCATCAACGCCATCGCCCAGGCCGAGGACGGCACGCTGGTCGACCCCTACGGCGGCCGGCGCGACCTTGGGGCGCGCGTGCTGCGCCATGTGTCCGAGGCCTTCGTCGAAGACCCGGTGCGCCTGCTGCGCCTGGCGCGGCTGGCGGCGCGCTTCTTCGACTTCACGGTCGCGCCCGAAACCATGGCCCTGCTGCGCCGCATGGTGGCCGATGGCGAGGTCGACGCCCTCGTGCCCGAGCGCGTGTGGCAGGAGTTGTCACGCGGGTTGATGGCGGCGCGGCCCGGCCGCATGTTCGAGCTGCTGCGCGAATGCGGCGCGCTGGCGCGGCTGCTGCCCGAGGTCGACCGCCTCTGGGGCGTGCCCCAGCCCCCCGAGCATCACCCGGAGATCGACACCGGCGCCCACCTGATGCTGGTGCTGGACGGCTGCGCGCGCCTGCAGGCGCCGCTCGCGGCGCGCTGGGCCTGCCTGGTACACGATCTCGGCAAGGGCACGACCCCGGCCGATCAATGGCCACGCCACCTGGGCCACGAGCAGCGCAGCGCCAAACTGGCGCGCAGCCTGGCCGAACGCCTGCGCGTGCCCACCGACTGCCGCGAACTGGCCGAAGTGGTGGCGCGCGAGCATGGCAACGTACACGCCAGCGGCAGCCTGGGCGCACCAGCGCTGCTGCGCCTGCTGGAACGCTGCGACGCCTGGCGCCGGCCGCAGCGCTTTGCCGAGATGTTGCTGGCCTGCGAATGCGATGCCCGCGGTCGCGCCGGACTGCAAGACCGGCCCTACCCCCAGCGCGAGCGCCTGGCCGAGGCGCTGCGCCTGACGCAGGCGGCCGATGTGGCCGGGGCGGCGCAGGCGGCGCTGGCGCGTGGCGAGGAAGGCCCGGCCATCGGGCGGGCGGTAAACGCGGCGCGGGTCGAGGCCTTGAAGAACCTGGACTCCGGCCGCTGAGTCACGGGGTCGTTGCGGACCCGAATCCGGGCCTGGCCTCGTTCGCCAGGCGGCTTCAGTCGGCCAGCGCCACGCGCGTCGTCGTTGCGGCCGCCCAGGCCGGCATGCCGCCGCGGAACCAGTACACCTTGGAGAAGCCGGCGGCCAGGGCGGCCCGGCTGGCCTTGTAGCTCTTCCAGCACTCGGCGCCATTGCAATGGAAGATCGTCGGCAGCTTCTTGTCGAGCGCGGCCAGGCCGGCAAAGTCGTCCAGCTTGGGGTCGTAGGCCACGTCCTTCAGGCTCTTCTCGTGGTAGGGCACATGGCGCGCGCCATTGATGCGTGACTGCTTGAATTCCTTCTCGGTGCGCGTGTCGACCAGCACCGCGCCCTGCGCCAGCAGGCGCTGCACCTCCGCCACGTCGACCACGGTGGCGCCGGGCAGGCTGACCGGCGTGAAGGTGCCGAGCTCGGCGACGCGCCGGTAGGCCGAGGCGTCGCTGCGCTGCGCCACCGGCTTCATGCCGATCGACGACGCCGAACTGCCGAACCACTTGGCCACGCGTGCGCGCAACTCGGCCGACAAGTCCTTCTTGACGGCCACCGAGAGGCCGCCTGGCACCGCGCCGGAAACGGCCAGTTGCTTGGCCACGCCGGGGTTGCCCTTGGACCAGGCCTCCCACTCGCTGCGGCGGATGACGGTGGCCTCGGCCAGATTGAGGCTCAGCGCCGTGAGCCCGGCCTGCGGATAACGCGCGTACTGCACATGGCCCAGATCCTTGAAGGACAGGCCGTTGGCGGTGAGCATGCCGCGCGCCAGGTAGGTGTAGATCGAGTCCTGCTGCGGCAGGTAGATGCGGCCCTGGCGCATCGCTTCCGCCGAGGCCAGGCTGGCGCGGCCGACCAGCACGTACTGCTCGTCGGGGTCGGTATTGCCCACCAGCTCATAGCCGTGGGCCAGCGCCGAGGCCACCACCTGGGGCGGTGCGATGAAGAGGTCGTAGTCCTTGCTGCGCGTCGCGCGCATGGCGTCGGTGAGGTTGTCGGAGGCCGCGGCCGTGACCTCCTGTCCCAGCGCCTTGGCCAGGCCGGCTTCGAGGCCGGTGCGCGAGACCATCAGGCCATCCTTGCGCTCGGTGGGTTCGAACACCATCAGCGCCGAGAACTGGGCGCTGACCGGGCCCGCAAGTGCCGCGGCGAGCAGGGCGGTGACAAGGTGCTTGTTCATAGGGCGCCGAGAGTAGCCCTACAGAGTGACATCTTCCTTAACAGATACCAAGAATGTTGACCATCCTCAAATCAGGTAACCAACGGCCATCATCAACACGGACAGCACGACCGAGCTGGCCAGCGGCACATACCAGTCGCGCCCGCGCAGGCGAAAACTGAAATCACCCGGCAGCCGGCCGAGGCCGATCTTGCGCAACCAGCCCTGCAGGCCGTTGAAGAGCAGGCAGGCGAGCAGGAAGACAAGCAGCCAGCGCATCGTGTTCGCAGCTCAGTGGCGGGGCTAGAGCCGGTGCGAGCGGTCGCCCGCGCTGAAGCCCAGGGCATCGAGGCTCACGCCACGCGCAAGACCGATCACCTTGAACAGCTCGCCCATCTCGTGCTCGGCGATGAGCTTTTGCGCCGCCGCCAGCGTGCGCGGGTCGGCGCCGCGCAGCAGCTCGAGCAGGCCGCAGTTCATCAGGAAGCGCGCCTGCGAGGTGTAGCCCAGCACTTCGGCGCCGGCGTCCTGGGCCGCCAGCGCGATGCCGGTGAAGTCGACGTGGGTGCTGATGTCCTTCTCGCCCAGGTCGGCCAGCGGGTCGTCATCGCCGAACTCGGCGCGGTGGGCGCGGTGACAGATCAGCGTGCCGCCGGTGCGCTGCGGGTGGTAGTACTCGGCCTCGGGGAAGCCATAGTCGATGAAGAAGGCCGCGCCGCGCCGCAGCCGCTCGACCAGGGTGCGGATGAAGGCCTGGGCCTGGGGGTGGATCTCGACCGTGGTGCCGGGCACGAAGGGCGCATCACAGGGCGGGCGCAAGGCGGTGGCGCGGTCGGCCCAACGCAGCGCATCGCTGTCCAGTTCCACGCCGCGCTCGAACCAGGCACTGCCGTCCCAGTGCAGCAGCTGCACCGGCATCGCGTCCAGCACCTCGTTGCCCACCACCACGGCGTGGAGGTCGTCGGGCAGCGCGTCGAGCCAGCGCACCCGATCTCCAAAAGCCGCAAGCCGCTCGGCCTGGCGCTCGCGCAGCGTGCCCGAGAGGTCGACGATGGAATAGCGCCGCACGCGACCGCCCAGGGCCTGCAGCAGCTGCAAGGCCAGCGCGCCCGAGCCGGCACCGAACTCGATGATCTCGTCGGCCTCAGCGGCATCCAGCGCCTGCAGGATCTGGCGCGCCAGCGCCTGGCCGAACAGCGGCGAGAGCTCGGGGGCGGTGATGAAATCACTGCCCGACGAAGGCAGGGCGCCGAATTGGCGGCTGCCGCGGGCGTAATAGCCCAGGCCCGGCTCGTAGAGCGCCATCGCCATCACGCGGTCGAAGGGCAGCCAGCCGCCGGCCCGGCCTATGGCCGTGGCAACGCGCTCATGCAGGCGCGCCGATAAACTCACGGCCCCGTCGGATGACATCCGGCGCATTGTAGGAAGCGCAGCCGCCGCGCCATGGAAACCCGTCCCGTCGCTCTCGTCACCGGCGCCGCACGCCGCATTGGCCGCGCCATCGCGCTCGAACTCGCCGCCCATGGCTGGGCCGTGGCGGTACACGCGCGCCACGCGGTCGAAGAAGGCGCCGAAACGGTGGCGCTGATCGAAGCCGCCGGCGGCCGCGCCCTGGCCTTTGCCGCCGAACTCGCCGACGAGGCGCAGTGCGAGGCCCTGGTGCCCGCGGTGCTGGCCGCCTTCGGCCGCGTCGACGCGGTGGTCAACAACGCCTCGGTCTTCGAGTACGACGATGTCTTCAGCTTCGGCCACGCGGCGATGGAGGCTGCCTGGCGCATCAACACCGCGCCGGCCATCATCCTGGCCCGCGGGCTGCATGCCGCGGTCGGTGCGGGGTCGGGGCGAGGCGTGGTGGTCAACCTGCTCGACCAGAAGCTGGCCCACCCCCACCCCGACCACCTGAGCTACACGCTGAGCAAGGTGGCACTGCAGGGGGCCACCACCATGCTGGCCCAGGCGCTGGCGCCGCGGCTGCGCGTCTGCGCCGTGGCACCGGGCGTGACGCTGAATTCCGGCAACATGACGGATGCCGAATTCGCTGCCGCCCACCGCATGACGCCGCTGCAGCGCAGCTCCAGCGTCGAAGACGTGGCGCGCGCCGTGTGCTTCCTCGTCGAAGCCTCCGCCATCACCGGCGTCACGCTGATGGTGGACGGCGGCCAGCACCTGCTGGCGCAGGCACGCGACGTGATGTTCCTGGCCCGCGAACCGCAGCATCCGGAGAAATCGCCATGAACGCTCCGGCAGACGGCCAGGCGGTGAGAAAGAACGCCTTCGAGGCCAACAAGCTGTCCAAGCGCCTGCACCGCCAGGTCGGCCAGGCCATAGCCGACTTCAACATGATCGAAGCCGGCGACAAGGTCATGGTCTGCCTCTCGGGCGGCAAGGACAGCCACGGCCTGCTCGACATCCTGCTCGGCCTGCGCCAGCGTTCGCCCGTGCCCTTCGACCTCGTCGCCGTCAACCTCGACCAGAAGCAGCCCGGCTTTCCGGCCCAGGTGCTGCCCGACTACCTGGCCGGCCTCGGCATCCCCTTCCACATCGAGGCGCAGGACACCTACTCGGTGGTCAAGAAGCTGGTGCCCGAGGGCCGCACCATGTGCAGCCTGTGCTCGCGCCTGCGCCGCGGCATCCTCTACCGCGTGGCCGGCGAACTGGGCGCCACCAAGATCGCGCTCGGCCACCACCGCGACGACATGGTGGTGACGCTGCTGATGAACATGTTCTTCGGCAGCCGCATCAAGGGCATGCCGCCCAAGCTGGTCAGCGACGACGGCCGCCACGTCGTGATCCGCCCGCTGGCCTATGTCGACGAGACCGACCTCGAGCGCTGGGCCCGGCACCGCCAGTTCCCCATCATTCCCTGCACGCTGTGCGGCAGCCAGGACCACCTGCAGCGCGTGCAGGTCAAGAAGATGATCCGCGACTGGGAGCGCGACTACCCCGGGCGCATCGCCAACATGCTCACCGCCATGGGCAACATCACGCCCTCGCACATGATGGACAGGAACCTCTACCCGTTCACGTCGATCAAAGCCACCGGCGCGCCCGTGCCCGGAGGCGACATCGCCTTCGACGACGAGCCCTGTGCCACGCCCGCATCGGTGGTGCGGCTGCACGCCTCGCTGCCCGGTACTGCCGATGACGATGCGGAGGACTGAACCCATGAAGCCCACCCTCGCGCTGCTGCTGCTTGCCTGCAGCCTGTTGCTGGGTGGCTGTGCCGCACTGCGCAGCGTGGCCACCGATGTCAGCACTTACGGCGAATGGCCGGCCGAGCGCAAGCCGGGCAGCTACGCCTTCGAACGCCTGCCGTCGCAGCAGGCGCGTGCCGTCGAGGCCGAGGCGCTGGAAGCCGCGGCCCGCACCGCGCTCGAGAAGGCGGGCTTTGCCGCCGCCGCGCCCGGCTCCGAGCCCGAGGTGTTGGTGCAGCTCGGCGCGCGCAGCGGCCGCGCCATGCTGGCGCCCTGGGGCGATGCGCTGTGGTGGCGCGGCAGCTTCGGTTTTCACCGCTACGGCCCCTGGATGGGCCCGCGCTGGGGCATGGGCCTGCAGTACGACGCGCTGCGCTACGAGCGCGAGGTGGCGCTGCTGATCCGCGACCGCGCCAGCGGCAAGCCGCTGTTCGAGGCCCACGTCAGCCACGAGGGCACTTCGACCCAGATCGCCAACGAGACGCTGGCGGCGATGTTCGAGGCCGCGCTGATGGACTTTCCGCACACCGGCGTCAATCCGCGCCGCGTCGTCGTCGAGCGTCCCGAATAGGCGTCGGGCTGCGACGCTGCCACAGCCAGGCTAGTTGCCGTTGTTCGGCACGTCCTGCCGCTGCCGCGAGGCATCGCCCGGCGCCGGTCCGGCGGCCAGTGCGCGCAAATCGTCTTCCCAGCCCTGCAGCGCCTCGCGCGCATGCTGGCGCTGCGCCGGCGAGATGGCGTTGTGCAACTGGGCCGCGAAGGCGCAGTTGAAGTCCACCAGGCGCTGGCGGTAGGCGCGGTAGTCGAGATCGGGCGACTGCTCGGCGCGCTGCATCAGCATGCGCAGCGCGGCGATGCGCTGGTCGCGGTCGGCACGCTCGGCCGCCAGGCGGCGCAGCGTCTGCACCGTCTCGCGCTGCATGCGCTGACGCTCGGCCAGCCAGCGCTCGGGGTCGAAAGGCGAGGCCGCCACCGAGGCCGCGATGAGCTTGCGCTGGGCCTCGTCGACGCTGCCGTAGAGCCGCTCCATCCAAGCCACCGTGCGCTTGACCGAGGCGCGCCGGCGTGCCGCCGTGCTGTCCTGCAGGTAGTCGTCGCGCATCTCGGCAATCACCTTGGCATAGCGCTTCTCGATGGCGCGGAACTGCGGCTCGCGCAGGCCAGGCAAGAGATCGGCCCCGTCCTGCAGCGCGCGCTCCAGCGCCGGGTCCAGCGCCTCGCGCAGGCGTTCGTTCCAGCGGCAGGCCAGGGCCGGCGTGAGGGGCTCGGCCACCTGGGCGCGCGCCGCCGCCAGTTGATCGGCATAGGGCAGGAGCTGGGTCGCGCGGTGCCATTCGAACCAGCGCTCGATGGCGGCGCGCGCCACCGGCGCCTGCTCGGGCGCGAAGTCGACATAGCCGTCCAGCCACCACCAGCCGAGCTGGGGGCCGTTGTTGTAGCTCAGGCGAATCGCATTGCAGCCGCTGAGAAGGCACAGCAGGGCCGGCAGCAGGCAGCCGATAATCCGCCTTTTCACCCAGAACATCCGCATGGCACTCAATGTCGTGATCATGGCCGCCGGCAAGGGCACCCGCATGAAGTCGGCCCTGCCCAAGGTGCTGCACCGCCTGGCCGGCACCAGCCTATTGCAGCATGTTCTGAATGCCGCCGCTGCGCTGGGGGGCGGGCGCACGGTGGTCATCACCGGCCATGGCGCCGAACAAGTCGAGGCCGCAGCCGCCGCCAGCGGCGCCGCCTTCGTGCGCCAGATGCCGCAGCTGGGCACCGGCCACGCGGTGCAGCAGGCGGTACCGGCGCTCGACGATCGCCACGCCATCACGCTCATCCTCAACGGCGACGTGCCGCTGATCCGCGCCGAGACCGCCGCCGCCCTGGTGCAGGCCTGCGGCGGCAGCCAGCTGGCGCTGCTCACCATCGAACTGGCCGACGCCACCGGCTATGGCCGCATCGTGCGCGAAGGCCCCTCCGTGCGCGCCATCGTCGAGCACAAGGACGCCACGCCGGCCCAGCGCGAGATCCGCGAGGTCTACACCGGCATCATGGCCGCGCCCACCGCCTGGCTGAAGCGCCGCGTGATGACGCTGAGCAACGCCAACGTGCAGCAGGAGTACTACCTCACCGACCTGGTGGCGCTGGCCGTGGCCGACGGCCTCACCGTGGTGGCCGCCGCCGCCGCCAGCGACACCGAGGTGCTGGGCGTCAACAGCCCGCTGCAGCTGGCCGACCTCGAGCGCCGCTACCAGCGCGCCGAGGCAGAGCGCCTGATGGAAGCCGGCGTGCGTCTGGCCGACCCGGCGCGCTTCGATGTGCGAGGCCGGCTGGACTGCGGCAGCGATGTCGAGATCGACATCAACTGCGTCTTCGAGGGCGAGGTGCGTCTCGACGACGGCGCGCGCATCGGCGCGAACTGCATCATCCGCGACGCCCGCATCGGCGCCGGCGCGGTGATCCATCCCTTCACCCACATCGAGGGCGCCCAGGTCGGTGCCGGCGCCCTCATCGGACCCTTTGCGCGCCTGCGGCCGGGGGCCGAACTGGGCAGCGATGTCCACATCGGAAATTTCGTCGAGGTCAAGAATTCCACCATGGCCCGCGGCGCCAAGGCCAACCATCTGGCCTATCTGGGCGACGCCACGGTGGGCGAGCGCGTCAACTACGGCGCCGGCAGCATCACGGCCAACTACGACGGCGCCAACAAGCACCGCACGGTGATCGGCAACGACGTCCACATCGGCAGCAACAGCGTGCTGCGCGCCCCGGTGACCATAGGCGCCGGCGCCACCATAGGTGCCGGCTCGGTGATCGGCAAGGACGCGCCGGCCGGCGAGCTGACGGTGGCGCGAGCGCGCCAGGTCACCATTCCGGGCTGGCACCGGCCGCAGAAGGTGTCGAAGAAGGTCTGAGCGCGGCTGGTTGGCGCTAGCTGCACTCGCGCACCACGCCGGCGGCCAGGCAGAGGTCGTCCCAGGCCTTGGCCTTGTCGGCCAGCGTGCGCAGCAGATAGGCCGGGTGGTAGGTCACCACCAGAGGCACGCCGTGGTAGCGGTGCACCTGGCCGCGCAGACGGCCGATGGGGGCGTCGCTGCGCAGCAGGGCCTGCACCGCAAAGCGGCCCATGGCCAGGATCAGGCGCGGGCGCACCAGCTCGATCTGGCGCAGCAGGAAGGGCTCACACTGCGCCAATTCGTCGGGCGCCGGGTTGCGGTTGCGTGGCGGGCGGCACTTCAGCGTGTTGGCGATGTAGACACGCTCGGCCGGCGGCCCGTCGTCGGCGCGCGTGAGCTGCAGCGCGGCCAGCATGCGGTCGAGCAGCAGGCCTGACGGGCCGACAAAGGGCTCGCCCTGGCGGTCTTCCTGCTCGCCGGGGGCCTCGCCCACCACCATCCAGTGCGCCTGCGGATGGCCGGTACCGAACACGGTCTGGCTGCGGCTTTCGCACAGGCCGCAGGCGCGGCAGGCGGCGACGGCCTCGCGCAACTGCGGCCAGTCCAGGCCGGCGACATCGGCGCGCAGGGCCGCCGTGCGGACGGGCGCAGGTGCGGCGGCCGGTGTGCTTGCGGGTGCGCCCGAGGGTGTTCTTGCCGTGGTGGCCGCGGGCTGGCGGATGGGCGGCGGTGGCTCGACGACGCGCGGCGGCGGCGCGGCAGCGGCAGCCTCGGGCAGCGGCAGCGGGTCAGCGTCCGGCGTCACCAAAGGCGCCCACACGCGCAGCCCCATAGCGCGCAGCATGGCGCGCTGGCGCTCAGTCTGCATCGCCGGCCCCTTGCGCCGCGCCCGGCGCGCGGTTCAGCGCCATGCGCATCACCACCGCGTCCTCGCGGCCACCCACGGCGGGGTAGTAGCTGCGCCGCAGGCCGATCTCGGCCATGCCGCAATCTCGGTAGAGGGCGCGGGCGCGATGGTTGCCGGCGCGCACCTCCAGCCACAGCGTCTCCAGCGCCAGGTGGCGGCCGTGGGCCTGCACCGCGGCCAGCAGCAGCCGGCCCAGGCCACGCCGCTGCAGCCGAGGCGCGACCGTGATGTTGAGCAGGTGCAGTTCCTCGACGCCGACCATGGCGACGAAATAGCCCACCAGTTCGCCGTCGACCACAAGCACCTCGGCCAGGTAGCCAGCGGCAATCGAATCGATGAAATTGCCGTGGGTCCAGGGGTGGCTGTAGGCGGTCTTCTCGATGGCCAGCACCTCGGCCACATCGGCAGTGCTCATGGCGCGGCGCCGCGCTGGCGCGGGCCAGGCGGGTGCGTCGGGCCGCCAGAGCGCGTTCACGCGCCTGCCGCCCCCGCCGCAACACGCGCCGCCTCGCGCTCGCGCGTGGTCAGCGCCACGCGGTCACGCAGGTACAGCGGCAACGCCGCCGCGGCGTCGACGCCCTCGCCCGCCTGCGCCGCGCGTACCGCCAGGCGCAACAGCGCGCCGGCGCGGTCGTCTTCCTGCTCGAACCTCTGGCCGCAAGCGGGCACGGCCAACCGCTTGCCGAAGGCGGCCAGGGCCGAGCCGGCCAGCACGTCGACGCTGCTGCCCGCCCAGGCCTCGGCCAGCGCCGCCAGCGACAACAGGGCCGGCTCCTGCATCACCTGCCAGACGCCGCCCTGCCAGCGGTAGCGGCCGGCATAGACCTCGTCCATGCGCGCGTCCATCGCCACCGCGACCTCGCCGCTGGCCAGGCCGGCCTGGACACGCGCGTCCTCGGCAACGATGAGCAGGCTGTCCAGCGGCAGCAACGGCAGGGCCAGGCCCAGCCCCAGGCCCTGGGCCACCGCGCAGGAGGTACGCAGCCCGGTGAAGGCACCGGGGCCGCGGCCGAAGGCGATGGCGTCGAGGTCGGCCATGGCCAGGCCCGCCTCGGCCAGCAGGCCCTGCACCTGGGGCAGCAGGGCCGCCGAGGCCAACGCACCGCCCCCGGTGAGGCGACTGTGCTCGCCCGCGGGCGTGTGCAAGCCCAGCGCCAGCTTCTCGGTCGAGGTGTCGAAGGCCAGGATGTGCAAGGGCTGCCGCGGCGCGGTCGGTGGCGTCATGGATTCAGTTTAGCCGTGCGATCATCGCCGCCATGCGCATGGCGTGTGCAACCCGGACCGGAAGCCGCCCGGGCCCGTGGGCGGGCGGGCGAGCGCGCTGCGCCGCCGCGCTGATCAGCCTGGCCGCGCTGGCCCCGGCGGCCCGTGCCGCAACCAGCCTGCCGCCTCAGGTGCTGGCGGCCCTGCAGCAGGCCGGCGTGCCGGCCGAGGCGATGTCGGTGGCCGTGGTCGACACCACCCATGGCCGCCCGCTCCTGGCCTGGCAGGAACGGCGGCCCCTCAACCCGGCCTCGCTGACCAAGCTCCTCACCACCTATGCCGCGCTCGACCGCCTGGGCCCGGCCTGGACCTGGGCCACGCCGGTGTGGCTGGCCGGACCGCTGAAGGACGGCGTGCTCGAGGGCTCGCTCTTTATCAAGGGCAGCGGCGACCCGCGCCTGGTGCTCGAGCGCCTGTGGCTGATGCTCCGCCGCGTGCAGCAACTGGGCGTGCGCGAGATCCGCGGCGACATCGTGCTCGACGGCAGCGCCTTCGCCCTGCCCGAGGCGGCGCCGGGCGATTTCGACGGCGAACCGCTGCGGCCCTACAACGTTCGCCCGGCGGCGCTGCTGTTCAACTTCCGCTCGGTGCTCTACGGCTTCGTGCCCGATGCCGCGGCCGGCGTGGCGCGGGTGGCGGCCGAGCCGGCGCTGGACGGCACCCAGGTAAACGCCAGCGTGCCACTGACCGCCGGCCCTTGCGACGACTGGCGCGCCGCGCTCAAGGCCAGCTTCGAGCCCGGCCGCACGCGATTTGCCGGCAGCTACCCGGCCAGTTGCGGCGAACAGACCTGGGCCGTGGCCGATCCGCAGCCGGCCAGCTACGACGCGCGCCTGATGGCGACGCTGTGGCGCGGCCTGGGCGGCGTGCTGCATGGCGTGGTGCGCGAAGGGCCGTCGCCCGCCGACGCCAGGCCCAGCTTCGAGCTGCGCTCGCCGCCGCTGGCCGAGATCGTGCGCGACATCAACAAGCAGAGCAACAACCTGATGGCGCAGCAGCTCTTCCTGACCCTGGCGCGCGAGGCCGCACCCAATGAGGCGGCCACGCCCGACGCAGCACGCGCGCTCTTGACGCGCTGGCTGGCTCAGCGCACGGGCGGCTTCGGCGGTGGCGTCAGTGGCCAAGGCGACGATCTCGTCATCGACAACGGCTCGGGCCTGTCGCGCAACACCCGCATCAGCGCCCAGCGCCTGGCCCGGTTGCTGCTGCAGGCCTGGGACAGCCCGGTGATGAGCGAGCTGATGTCGTCGCTGCCGATCTCGGGCCTGGACGGCACGCTGCGCCGCTCACGAGCGGCGCCGGGCCGCGCCCATCTGAAGACCGGCAGCCTGCGCGACGTGGCGGGCGTGGCCGGCTATGTGCTGACGCCCAATGGGCGCCGGCTTGTCGTGGTGGCCGTCGTCAACCACGCCCAGGCCAACGCCGCGCGCCCGGCCCTTGATGCCCTGGTGCAATGGACCCTGCGCGAAACGCCCGAATTCACGCGCTGATCACCGGGACCGACCTGTTAGGACGATGACGACATCGGAAAGGCCGTCAACGCCCGGATCGAATGGGGTCTCGGAATCCCCGCGCGGGTCTCGGTCGGATGCGAACGACGGCGCAAAAAGCTCGGTCATTCGACATTGAACAAAACCACGGCAGCAAGCCGGCTGGCGCCGGGCCCGGCGTGGGAAATCCGGGGCTGTACGAAGCCTAGAAGGGATTGCGCCGTGCGCGGTCCAACGCCAGCGTCCGCAGCAGGCCCTGGCCACCAGGCGCCAGGCGCGTGCCGTCGGCCCAGAGGTATAGCGATGGCGTCGCCCCGCTCACCACGGTGGCCGTGGTGCAGGCCGGCGGGGCCACGGTGCAGACGGCTTCGCTGACATTGGTCAGGGTGAAGCTGGCCGGCGAGCGGTTGGCGCCCTGGAAGCTCAGGTCGGCCTGCATCAGCCCGACGAAGCGGCCGTCGAGCAGCACGGTGACGCCCAGCTGCTCATTGAAGGCGGCGCTCATCTCCGACATCAAGGCGGCGCGGCCGGCGTTGTCGAAATTGCCGGCCTCCTCGGCACGGGCAAAAGGCGTCTGGCCGACATCGGGAATGGTGGACACGATGACCCGCGCGCCCAGCGAGACCATGCGGTTCACTGCGCGCGCCAGCGTCCGGCCGCGCCCACCGGCCTCGGCCACCAGTTCGGCCCGCGGCCGGCCGGGAAACTGCCGGTAGAGCTCGACGATGTCGTTGATGCCCACCATCACGAGGGCGAGGTCGTTGTCGCGGAAGCCGCCGGTGGCGACCTGCTGCTCGATCTGCGCCGTGAGGTCGACAGCCCGCGTGCCGGCGGCGGCAAACATCAGCGCACGCGGCACGGCGCCGCCGGGATTGCATTCGGCAAAGTTGAAGCCGTAGCTGCTGGCCACCTCCTGCACCCACAGGGGCTCGAGGCTGCAGTCGAAATTGCCGCTGGTGTCGAGCCCGTTGACACCGTAGCGGTGGCCGTCGCTGGTAAGGGCGCTGGTCTCGTCGCCGTAGGCCAGCACGCGGCCGGGAACAAAGGTCTCGAACTGCGAGGTGCCGCCGCCACACGATGCCAATAAGGTCAGAACCGCCAGCGCTGCTGCGCCGGCCAGCCCGGCCAGGGCGCGCTGCTCATGCCGGGCGGCCTTGCTGCTGAAGATCATCTGTGCTCCGAAAGGGGGGGTTGCCGGGCGGCCGGCGCGGCCACGCGAACGTCAGGCGGCGGCGCGCTGGAGCCGGTCTCGCACGCCGTCCCAGGCGGCGCCCGCCGGCGGCTGCTCGACCCAGATCGCCGCCACGCCGGCGCCATCGAACTCTCGCAGCACCGCGAACAACTCGTGGGCCGCCGCCGCGGCGTCGGCCGGCATGGGCCTGTGCATCCAGGACTTTGAAGCCGCCGGAACGAGGCGGGAATATACCGCGACGGCCCCGGCCAGCCCGCCAGTTCCCGGAGCAGCGGCGTCCAGGGCCAGGCGCAACTCGGCCGTATCGAACAGCCGCAACGGCGCCTGCGGTGCGTAGTGCGATTCCAGCGTGCCTGGGGCGCGGGGCGAGGCGGCGTCGGGGGCGGCCAGCGACTGGCCAAGCAGTCGTTCGAGTTGCAGCCTGTCCAGCTGGCCCGGCCTCAAGAGCGCCGGCCGCGGACGCGTGCAATCGACGATGGCCGATTCGATGCCCACCGGGCAGGCACCGCCGTCGAGCACCAGCAGCGCCTCGCCGAACTCCGCCGCCACATGCGCCGCCGTGGTGGGGCTGATGCGGCCGAAGCGGTTGGCGCTGGGTGCGGCAACGCCGGCCACACCGCGCCGCGCCGCCGCCTGCAACAGCGCCTGCGCCACCGGGTGGGCTGGCATGCGCAAGCCGATGCTGTCCTGGCCCGCGGCCGCGGCCTCACCATGTCCTGGTCGGCGCGGCAGGATCAGCGTCAGCGGGCCGGGCCAGCAGGCGTCCATCAGGCGCCGCGCGCCATCGTCCACCGACGCGGCGAACAAATCCACGGCGTCGCGGCTGGCCACATGAACGATCAACGGGTGGTCGGCCGGCCGGCCCTTGGCCGCATAGATGCCGGCCACCGCACCATCGTCATCGGCGCGCGCACCCAGGCCGTAGACCGTCTCGGTGGGGAAGCCGACCAGGCCACCCCGAGCCAGGACGTCGGCTGCGGCCCGCAGCGCGGCCGCATCGGTGCCGGCGAAGATGGTCATGGTGCTAGAAGGCCGGCAGGCCCAGGCGTGCAGCGGCCTGCAAGGCCACGGCGCGCGCCGACGCGGCATCGGCCGCCGTCACCGTGAGATGCCCCATCTTGCGCCCACGCCGCGGTTCGGCCTTGCCATACAGGTGCAGGCGCGCGCCCGCCAGCGCCAGCACCGCGGCCCAATCTGGCGTGCGCGGCGTGTGGCTCTCGCCATCGAACCAGAGGTCGCCAAGCAAGTTGAGCATCACCGCCGCAGAATGCTGGCGCGGCGCCACCAGCGGCAGGCCGGCGAGCGTGCGCACCTGCAGGTCGAACTGCGAGACGTCGCAGGCATCGATGCTGTAGTGGCCCGAGTTGTGCGGGCGCGGCGCCATCTCGTTGGCCACCAGCGAGCCGTCCTGCAGCAGGAAGAACTCGACGCAGAGCACGCCGACATAGGACAACGTGGCGGCCAGGCCCTCGGCCCATGCAACGGCGCGCGCCGCGGTGGCGGCGGCGATGTCGGGCGCCGGCACCTGGGTCACGGCGAGGATGCCGTCGCGGTGGAGGTTCTGCTGCGGCGGCAGGTGTACCGTCTGGCCATCGCGCCCGCGCGCCACGATGACGCTCAGCTCGCGCGCCAGCGGCAGGCGGCGTTCGAGCACACAGGGCACGCCGCCCAGCGCCGCCCAGGCCGCAGGCAGATCCTGCAGCGTGGCAACGCCAAGCTGGCCCTTGCCGTCGTAGCCCAGGCTGGCGGTCTTGAGGATGCCGGGCAGCAATGGCGCCAGTGCGGCCGATGCGGCCTCGGCGGCGCTGGCGATCAGGGCATGAGGTGCGCAGGGCACGCCGGCGGCGGCGAAACACTGCTTCTCGAGCGCGCGGTGCTGGCAGACCTCGACCGCAGCGGCCGGCGGCGCCACCGGGCAGTCGGCCGCCAGGCGGCGCAGTGCGGCGGCCGGGACGTTCTCGAACTCGGTGGTCACCGCCAGGCAATGCCGCGCCAGTTCGGCCAGGGCTGCCTCGTCGCCATAGGCCGCGCGCAGGTGGCGCTCGGCAGCACCGCCGGCCGGGCTGGCGGCATCGGGTTCGAGCACGCTGACGCGAAAGCCATGCACCTGGGCCGCGTGTACGAACATGCGGCCAAGCTGGCCGCCACCCAGCACGCCGAGCGTGGGCGCGCCGACGGCGGCCATGTGATCGGCGGCAGGCCGATTCGAATTCGGGGCGGCACTCATTTCAGATCCTGGGTCATGGCCCGTGCAACGGCTGTCTGGCGGGTGCGGAAGTCCAGCAGCTTCTGACGCAATGCCTCGTCACCGCTGGCCAGCATCGCCACCGCGAACAGCGCCGCATTGGCCGCCCCCGCGGCGCCGATGGCGAAAGTGGCCACCGGCACACCCTTGGGCATTTGCACGATGGAATAGAGCGAATCGACCCCACTGAGATGCTTGCTGGCCACCGGCACGCCCAGCACCGGCACCGCGGTCTTGGCAGCGAGCATGCCCGGCAAATGCGCCGCACCACCGGCCCCGGCAATGATGGCCCGCAAGCCCCGCGCCTGCGCCTGTTCGGCAAATGCAAACATCTCGTCGGGCATGCGATGGGCCGAAACGACGAGCTTCTCGAATGGCACGCCGAACTCAGCCAGGATCGCCGCCGCATGGCTCATGGTGTCCCAGTCGCTGGATGAGCCCATTAGGAGGGCAATTTTAGGGGAGACGCCTTTTTGCATTTGTATTCAAGTACTCATTAGAAAAAGCTCGACGCCTTGGTCAGCAAATTGACTTCCCAAGCCCACTGCAGACGGCAATCATCGAACCTATTTGTGTCGCGAGGCATGCATGCTCAAGCAGTGAGTCGCGGGCTTTAGTGCGAAAATCAGCCGCCTCATTGCACATTCCAATTTCTTCAGCGGCGCGCGAAAGTGACTCATATATTAGCGCTCGATCATCCGCCCCGAGAGCATCAACTCCAGGCAGGTCCATCTCAATCAACTTAGATTTGGCCTCTTCATTGCGCCCCACGAGCGCCAGGCACATCGCAAGATCGGCGCGATGGAGCGCAATTTCTATCGCTCCAGCAGGCACCTCACGCTCCAGGAAGTGTGCATCCAACATTGCGAGCGCGTCACCGATCCTAGACTCCAAAATTGCCACACCAATTGCTGCCGATGTCAACAAATGAGCAAGCGACTTAAGCTCAGCAGCAAATTGATAACCAGTCGCCGTTTGAAGCTCACGGCGAGCCAAGGCGACTTCATCCAATTTCACCGCGTCAGTTATTGCGGACAATCGAAGATTTGCTACATGGAGCGCAGCTTTATTGTAGGTCAATGCTCCAATAGTTGCGCGATCCCCCAATACAACTGCAATCTGTCGGGCCCGCTCGTACCACCACTTTGATTCTTCAGGTATTCGACAAAATGCGAATGCATCTCCGAGAACCACCGCAACTCGACACATAGCTGACCCGTCGTCCGCACTCGCACCCTCAAATGCTGAATTCATGGCGGACACCATTGAATCATATCTACCCTGATTGAAATCAATATGAGAAAGCCATGCGGACGACAAAGACGCCAAGCGCTGCTCCTCAAATGCTCTACTAAGCAGGTTTGCCCTAAGCATGCGATCTCTCGCGCCAGGATTCAGCTCTTTGAAATAGAGTAACAGCGCTTCAGCGATCATTATCATGATCGAAACTGGAGCAGACCGGGCGTCTGCGTACGCCAAACGCAGTTCGCCACGAATGCGCTCGGCTTCCTCGAATTCACCTGTTCGAGCAAAATAGCAGGCGAGTTCAGCCAGCAGCAGCGCTCGGGCATCGGGCGATAGGGCGCCCCGAAGTTTCGCCTGAATCTTCGAAACAAGCAGAGAGGTCATAAAGCGCTCCCCATTCTTCGCAATGCAACTACGAATTGGGATACAGCCAAACAAAAAAGAGCCCAGCATTTGCCGGGCTTGATACTTCGACTTGGCGAAGGACTTGCACCCTTCGCCAACTCTCACTACGGCTTGTTGCCCGTCGGAAACGGCCATGCCGCAGCCGGGTTCAACGTGGTCTTCGCGGGGGCGGAAGCAGGGGCCGCAGGTGCCGCAGGGGCGGTGGGTGCGGCAGGCTTCTTGGCCGCCTTCTTGGCCGCCGGCTTTTTCGCGGTAGGCTTCTTCGTCGTTGCCGCCTTCTTGGCCGGAGCGGCCTTCTTCGCGGGAGCAGCCTTCTTCGCAGCGGCCTTCTTGGCCGGAGCGGCCTTCTTCGCGGCAGCCTTCTTGGCCGGGGCGGCCTTCTTTGCCGGAGCCGCCTTCTTCGCCGGGGCCGCCTTCTTCGCAGCAGCCTTCTTGGCAGGGGCAGCCTTCTTGGCCGGAGCGGCCTTCTTCGCGGCGGCCTTCTTGGCCGGAGCGGCCTTCTTTGCAGTTGCCATAACGATCTCCTTGATCAAGTTGCAAAAGACTCCGCGCCGCCTGCGGCAGCCCGGAGATTCATCGCCCGGTGGTCTGCTGCCGGGCCCTTGCCCGGCAACCGTTGCCCCAGTGCGGTGAACGGGGTTGCGAGCGCCCAGCCGGTCTGCTGCCTGCCTTGGCTCGCCATTCTTGATCTCTCAATACCGCGCAATGCACCACGACCCCGCAAGGGGCCTGGGTGCATGGCAGTGCCGCGGTGTGTGGGCCATGTGGGACTGTTGCTTCATCAGTCCCAGGCCAACGCGCCGCCGGTCTGGTAGTCGATGACGCGGGTCTCGAAGAAGTTGCGCTCCTTCTTGAGGTCGATCATCTCGCTCATCCAGGGAAACGGGTTCTCCTCGTTGGGGTAGAGGGCGGTAAGGCCGATCTGCGTCGCGCGCCGATTGGCGATGTAGCGCAGATAGCCCTTGAACATGGAGGCATTGAGGCCCAGCACGCCGCGCGGCATGGTGTCCTCGGCATAGCGGTACTCGAGCGCCACGGCCTTCTCGAACAGCGCCACGATCTCGGCCTTGAAGGCCGGCGTCCACAGTTGCGGGTTCTCGAGCTTGATCTGGTTGATGAGGTCGATGCCGAAGTTGCAGTGCATGGACTCGTCGCGCAGGATGTACTGGTACTGCTCGGCGGCACCGGTCATCTTGTTCTGGCGGCCCATCGAGAGGATTTGCGTGAAGCCGACGTAGAAGAACAGGCCTTCCATCAGGCAGGCGAAGACGATCAGGCTCTTGAGCAGGGTCTGGTCGGCCTCGGGTGTGCCGGTCCTGAAGGCCGGGTCCATGATGGCGTCGATGAACGGAATCAGGAACTCGTCCTTCTCGCGGATCGAATCGATCTCGTGATAAGCGTTGAAGATCTCGCTCTCGTCCAGGCCCAGGCTCTCGACGATGTACTGGTACGCGTGGGTGTGGATGGCCTCTTCGAAGGCCTGGCGCAGCAGGAACTGGCGGCACTCGGGCGCTGTGATGTGGCGATAAGTTCCGAGCACGATGTTGTTGGCGGCCAGCGAATCGGCAGTGACGAAGAAGCCGAGGTTGCGCTTGATGATGCGGCGCTCGTCTTCGGTCAGGCCGTTCGGGTCTTTCCAGGTCGCGATGTCGCGCGACATGTTGACCTCGTTGGGCATCCAGTGGTTGGCGCAGCTGGAGAGGTACTTCTCCCAGGCCCACTTGTACTTGAACGGCACCAGCTGATTGACATCGGTCTGGCCGTTGATGATGCGCTTGTCGGCCGCGTTGACGCGGCGGGTGGAGGGCAGCACGGCAGGTGTTGCCGGCTGGTGCCGCGGGGCCTCTTCGAGCATGGGCTCAAAGGCCTTGGCCTGCGGCAGCGGCGGCAGATTCACCGGCATCGCTGAACGCGGCGCTTGATTCGAGGGGCTCTTGACTTCGTCTTCCCAGACCAGCATGTGTGTATGTCCTGTGGGCCCGAATTATCGGAGTGTTGCGCGCGAACACCAAGCACTGGTTGACATGGTGTCGGACTCGTTGTTGCAGCAGCGCATCGACAAGGCACCGAAGCCTGCGCCTCGGGGCCTTGCGATGCTCATTGGCAGGCTTCGCAATCGGGGTTGTGGCTACGGCCGCTTCGCTTCACGTCGCTGCGCGACATGAGCCTTCGCCGCAGCCCCTTGCCCTCAGGCCTACTCATTGACATGCCTCGCAATCGGGGTTGTCGATGGAACAGAACTTCACATCCGACCCCGGCTCATTGGATGCCGAAGCACCCGATGCCGACTGCGTGTTCGACACCGCATTGAGCGCGCCCGGGGCCACCGTCGACTTCTCGGAATAGGTGGCGCTGGTGGTGCGCAGGTAGTAGGTGGTCTTGAGGCCGCGCAGCCAGGCCAGCTTGTAGGTCTCGTCGAGCTTGCGGCCCGAAGCACCGGCCATGTAGATGTTGAGCGACTGCGCCTGGTCGATCCACTTCTGGCGCCGCGAGCCGGCCTCGACGAGCCAAGTCGCATCGACCTCGAAAGCGGTGCCGTAGAGGCGCTTCAGTTCCTCGGGCACGCGGTCGATGGCGCGCAGCGAGCCATCGAAGTGCTTGAGGTCCATCACCATCACGTCGTCCCACAGGCCGAGCTTCTTGAGGTCGCGCACCAGGTACTCGTTGACCACGGTGAACTCGCCCGAGAGATTGCTCTTGACCGAGAGGTTGGCAAAGCTCGGCTCGATGGAGGCATCGACGCCGATGATGTTGCTGATGGTGGCGGTGGGCGCAATGGCCACGCAATTGCTGTTGCGCATGCCGTGCAGGGCAATGCGCTGGCGCAGGGCATCCCAGTCCATGCTGCTGCTGGTGTCGACCTCGAGATGGCCGCCGCGCTGCTCGCGCAGCAGTTCCAGCGAATCCTGCGGCAGGATGCCGCGATCCCACAGGCTGCCACGGTAGCTGCTGTAGCGGCCACGCTCAGCCGCCAGTTCAGTGCTGGCCCAGTAGGCGTGATAGCAGACAGCCTCCATGCTGCGGTCAGCGAACGCCACCGCTTCGTCGCTGGCATAGGGCAGGCGCAACTGGTACAGGCAATCCTGGAAGCCCATGATGCCCAGGCCCACGGGCCGGTGGCGCAGGTTGCTGTCGCGCGCCTTGCGCACGGCGTAGTAATTGATGTCGATGACGTTGTCGAGCATGCGCATGGCCGTGGCCACGGTCTGCTTGAGCTTGGCCTGGTCGATCTCGCCGTTCAGCAGATGCTGGGCCAGGTTGACGCTGCCCAGGTTGCAGACCGCGATCTCGCCGTCACTGGTGTTGAGCGTGATCTCGGTACACAGGTTGGACGAGTGAACGACGCCCACATGCTGCTGCGGGCTGCGCACATTGCAGGCGTCCTTGAAGGTGAACCAGGGATGGCCGGTCTCGAACAGCATCGAGAGCATCTTGCGCCACAGGTCCACCGCGCGCATGCGCTTGAAAAGCTTGATCTCGCCACGGTCGACCTGGGCCTCGTAGGCGGTGTAGGCGGCCTCGAAGTCGCGGCCGAACTTGTCGTGCAGGTCGGGGCAGGTGCTGGGGCTGAACAGCGTCCACTCGCCGCCCTCGACAACGCGCCGCATGAAGAGATCGGGGATCCAGTTGGCGGTGTTCATGTCGTGCGTGCGCCGGCGGTCGTCGCCGGTGTTCTTGCGCAGCTCGAGGAACTCCTCCAGGTCGAGGTGCCAGGTCTCCAGGTAGGCGCAGACGGCACCCTTGCGCTTGCCGCCCTGGTTGACCGCCACCGCGGTGTCGTTGACCACCTTCAGGAACGGCACCACGCCCTGGCTCTTGCCGTTCGTGCCCTTGATGTAGCTGCCCAGCGCCCGCACGCGCGTCCAGTCGTTGCCCAGGCCGCCGGCAAACTTGCTCAGCAGCGCGTTCTCCTTCAGCGCTTCATAGATGCCGTCGAGATCATCGGCCACCGTCGTGAGGTAGCAGCTGCTGAGCTGCGAGCGCCGCGTGCCGCTGTTGAAAAGCGTGGGCGTGCTGCTCATGAAGTCGAAGCGCGACAGCACGTCGTAGAACTCGATGGCGCGCGCCTCGCGGTCGACCTCGTTCAGCGCCAGGCCCATGGCCACGCGCATGAAGAAGGCCTGGGGCAGCTCGATGCGCACTTCATCGATGTGCAGGAAGTAGCGGTCGTACAGGGTTTGCAGGCCGAGGTAGTCGAACTGCAGGTCGCGGCTGGCGTCGAGCGCGGCGCCCAGGCGGGCCAGGTCGTACTGCTGCAGCCGCTCGTCCAGCAGTTCGGCCTGTACGCCCTTCTTGATGAACTGCGGGAAGTAGTCGGCATAGCGCGTGGCCATCGCGGCCTGGGTCGCGTTCTCACCCAATACCTCGCGGCGCACCGTGTGCAGCAGCAGGCGCGCGGTGGCGCGGGTGTAGGCCGGCTCCTTCTCGATCAGCGTGCGCGCGGCCATGATGGCGGCCTTGAAGACCTCGTCGAGCGGCACGCCGTCATAGAGGTTGCGGCGCGTCTCGGCCAGGATGGGCTCGGCCTTGACGTCGGCGCCCAGGCCGGCGCAGGCCGATTCGACCAGGTCGCGCAGCGCATCCATGTCCAGCGGCACGCGCTGGCCGCCTTCGAGCACATGCAGCTCGGGCGCACGGGGCCGCGCCTGTGCGCCCTGGCGCGCACGCTCCTGCGAACGGCGCTCGCGGTAGAGCACGTAGGCGCGCGCCACCTCGTGATGGCCGCCCCGCATGAGGCCGAGCTCGACGTGGTCTTGCACGTCCTCGATGTGGAAGGTGCCGCCGCCCGGGCGCGAGCGCAGCAGCGCGCGTACCACCGCCTCGGTCAGGCCCTCGACCGTCTCGCGCACACTGGCCGAGGCCGCGCCCTGGGTGCCATGCACCGCGAGGAAGGCCTTCATCAATGCCACGGCGATCTTGTTGGGCTCGAAGCCGACCACGGCGCCGTTGCGGCGAATGATGTGGTAGGCGGCATAGGCCGCGGCGGCCGCTGCGCTACCGGCTGGCGTGCTGGTGCGGGCCGAGGTGGCGCCGGGCGCCGCGGTGGTCTGGATTGCTTGCATGCTTTCCCCTGTCCTGGTGTGCTCGTTGGGTTCTTGGTGCGGCCGAAGCCGGGCGCCGTTGGCGCAATCTCGCGGGTCTCTCGGGTGCTTTGCCGGAGCCATCAAGCGGCAAGGAAGCCAAGCCGCCGAAAACCGCACCTCGCGGCGCGGCCCTTCGATCACAGGAAGTCCACAGGCGGCCCACAGGCGTTGCACAGAGATGCCAACTGCAGAGGGTGCCGGCGGCTTGCGCTGTCATCGCGCTGTCGCTCCCGCACACTATATCTGGGGTGCAGCACCCCATCAAGCCACTAGCGCTAGTGTGCCGTCGGGTTCTACCCGAATCGGGGGTCGGCCTTCATGCAGGCCTGGCGAGGAGCCCTGCGCGGGTTTGCGGGCAACCACTGTGCGCCATGCCGCGGCCGGCCAGCCATGCCCTGTCAGAAGCCTCAGAAGACGAGCGCAAACCGGCGATTCGGCCCGCAAGGCCGCGCCGATTCAGGCCTTGCGGTCTTCGATCACCGGCAGGCGCGGCCCGCCTTCGCGCAATGCGCGCTTCAGGCCCCGCCAGTCGAAGCCGGCGCCGGGATCGCCCTTGCGGCCGGGCGCGATGTGCTCGTGGCCAACGGCCTCGGCGATGGGATAGCGGCGCACCAGCGCGCGCAGCAGATGCGCAAGACTTTGTATCTGCGCCGGCTCGAAGGCGTCGCCTTCCAGGCCTTCGAGCTCGATGCCTATCGACCAATCGTTGCAGTTGTCGCGCCCCCGCCATTGCGAACGCCCGGCATGCCACGCGCGCTGCTCGCAGGAGACGAACTGCAGCACGCGGCCACTGCGCCGCACGAAGAAATGGGCCGAGACCTCGAGCCCGCGTAGGCCTTCGAAACAGGGATGGGCGCTGCAGTCCAGGCGGTTGGTGAACAGTCGCGCAACGGCGTCGCCCCGGTAGTGCCCCGGCGGCAGGCTGATGGAATGGATCACTGCCAGTGTGACGGCCGTCTGCGCCGGGCGCGGGCCGAAGTTCGGTGAAGCCAGCGCATGCGCCGGACGCCACCAACCGTTGTGCCAGACCTCGCGACGCGGCATCGCCCGGGCGCTAGCCGTTGTCGTCGGAGACCCCGACCCCCAGCCGCGCCATGCGGTAGCGCATCTGGCGCAGCGACAGGCCCAGGCTGGCACCGGCGGCGGTGCGGTTGTAGCGGTGGCGCTCGAGCGCGCGCTCGAGGATCTCGCGCTCGACGGCGTCGAGATAGGCAGCAAGATCGTCCGGCAACTCGACGTTCTCGAGGGCAGGCTCGGGGGCCGCCTGCAACGGCGCGAAATGGCTCTCAGGTCCGTGCTCGAGCATCGCCTCGTCGGGCAGGCCAAGGTCGTCGCGGCCTATGGTCGGGCCGCCCGACAGCGCCAGCGCGCGGTGCAGCAGGTTCTCGAGCTCGCGCACATTGCCCGGGAAGCTGTAGCGCAGCAGGTGTTGCAGCGCGTCGGGCGCCAGCGCCGGCACCGGCAGCACGCCGGCCTCACGCGCGATGCGCTCGATGATGTCGGCGCACAGCGCAGGCAGGTCGGCAATGCGCTCGCGCAGCGGCGGCACGGTGATGCGGATGACATTGAGGCGGTAGAAGAGATCCTGGCGGAAGCGCACCGCCTGCACCTCGGCGCCGAGGTCGCGGTGGGTGGCGCTGACGATGCGCACATTCACCGGCGCCTCGGTCACCGCGCCCACCGGGCGCACGGCGCGTTCCTGGATCACGCGCAGCAGCTTGCTCTGCATCGCCAGCGGCAGGTCGCCGATCTCGTCGAGGAAGAGCGTGCCGCCCTGGGCAGCCTGGAAGAAGCCTTCACGGTCTTCC
This sequence comes from Rubrivivax sp. A210, assembly GCF_904426505.1. Taxonomy (GTDB): domain Bacteria; phylum Pseudomonadota; class Gammaproteobacteria; order Burkholderiales; family Burkholderiaceae_C; genus Rubrivivax. The sequence continues at coordinate 119,161 of NZ_CAJGBN010000045.1, read as the reverse complement.
TGCGCGCCGGTGAAGGCGCCTTTTCGGTAGCCGAAGAACTCGGCCTCGAGCAGGGCTTCGGGAATGGCGCCGCAGTTGACGGCGACGAAGGGCCCGGCCCCGCGCGGCGAGCAATCGTGGATGGCGCGCGCCACCAATTCCTTGCCCGTGCCCGACTCGCCGGCCACCAGCACCGGGGCCATGCTGCGTGCCACCTTCTCGACCAGGACGCGCACCTGCTGCATGGCGCCCGAATCGCCCACGATGCGATCCAGCGCCGAGCGCTGGGGCGCTGCCGCACGCGCCGACGGTTCGCGCGGCGGCGCCAGGGGCGCGGGCGCACGCCCCAGGGCCGAGGCCACGACGGCGCGAAACTGGCGCAGGTCGACTGGCTTGGTCAGGTAGTCGTAGGCGCCGGCCTTGAGCGCCTCAACCGCGTTCTCGGGCGAGCCATAGGCCGTGATGACCATGGTCTTCTCGCGCCGGCCGGCCTCGTCCATGCGCCGCAGCAGATCGAGGCCCGTGCCGTCGGGCAGGCGCATGTCGGTGATGACGAGTTGAAAGCCGGCGCTTCCGCGTTCCTGGAGCAAGGCCCAGGCCTCCTCGACCGAGCCGGCACTGGCCATGTCATAGCCCTCGCGCAGCAGGGTCAGCTCGTACAGGGTGCGCAGATCGGGCTCGTCGTCGACGACCAGCAGCCGAGGGGTGACAGCATTGCTCAAGGGGTTCAGCCCGGTTCGGTATCCAGCCTGGCGTCGGCCTGCGCGACGCGCCGCATGCTGACCACGAATTCATTGCGCAGCCTTTCGGCGGCCGGGCGCGGGCGGTATTCGATGCTCGCGCCGTGGCGTTCGCAAAGCTCGCGGCAAATATACAGGCCCAGCCCGGAGCCGCGGCTGCGGGTCGAGAAGAAGGGCTCGAAGAGATGGCGCTCGACATCGGGCGCGATGGGCGCGCCATCGCTCAGCACCGACAGCAGGGCCCAGCTTTCGTCGCGCACTGCCAGGCGCAGGAAGATGCTGCCGGGCGCACCGCTGGCGTGGCGCTGCGCGTTGTCGAGCAGGTTGACGAGCACGCGGCGCAGGTGGTCGGGATCGAAGACCACGGCCAGCGCGGCGGCCGGCAGCTCGGTGCGCAGGCGCGCCAGCGAACCATCGGCCAGCTGCACCGTGTGCGACCAGTCGCCAGCGGCCTTGCCGACCACGCTGGCGGCATCGATGGCGCGCGGCAGCGGCTCGGCGCCGGGCGCCACGTCCATCACGTCGTCGACCAGGCGCTTGAGGCGCTGCACATTGTCGGCCACCATCTGCGCCAGCTGGCGCTGCGGCGCATTCAGCTCGTCTTCGAGCAGCAGCGCATTGGCCTGGGCGATGGCGGCCAGCGGATTGCGAATCTCGTGCGCGATGCCGGCCGAGACGCGGCCCATCGCCGCCAGCTTCTCCTGCCGGATGCGCGCCTGCAGCGTGCGCAGGTCTTCCAGCAGCAGCACCGCGAAGGGCTCGCCCGCGGCACCGCCGGACGGCGCCGTGGGGCCGAAGGCGCGGCCGCGCATGAAGCGCACGCGCAGCCTCAGGGTGCGCGTATGGCCGTCGCCGAAGGCCAGCAGGATGTCGCGCCCGGCCTCGGGCCAGTCACCCTCGGCGAGCGCACGCTCGGCCGCCTGCTGCAGCGCCGCCCAGGCCGGCAGGCCCTGCAACGTGAACGGCGCCAAGGGCGCCAGCCCCTGCGCCACCAGCAGCGCACGCGCCGCCGGGTTGGCCGCGCGCACCTGCAGCCGGCCGTCGATGACCAGCACGCCGTCGGCCATTTCCTCGATCACCAGGCGGTTGAGCTGGGCCTGCTGGTGGGCCAGTTCGCGGCTGCCACGCGCGGCGCGCTCCTCACGCGCCAGGCGGCCGGCCAGTTCGCCGGCCAGCAGCGTGATGATGAAGAGGCCCAGGCCCGCCAGGCCCGATTGCAGCATCAGCGCCGGCGTGGCGCCGCCGAAAGTGGCGCGCAGTGCCGCCGCCAGCAGCATCAACGAGACCCCTGCCGCCGTGCCCAGGGCGAGCAGGCGCGAGGTCAGCACGCCGGCCATCAGCACCGGCAGCACCAGCAGCGCCGCGTAATTGAAGGTGGAACCCACCTCCAGCAGGTGCAGCAACATGAAGGCCGCCAGGTCGACGCCTATGGTCGCCAGCCAATGGCGGCGGCGGTAGGCGGTGCCCATCCAGGGCTGGCCCAGCGGCAGGAAGCGCGGCAGCAGCCACAGCGTGAAGGCCTGCACCGCATAGACCAGCGAGACCAGGGTCAGCCATTCCGAGCTGCGGGTACCGATGAGCGCCCCCACACCCTGCACGCCGACCAGGCCCACGCCGATGGCCGCGCGGGCCGTGGCATAGGTGCGGTAGACGCGAGCGAGGGCGCCGTCTGGATCCGGCGCTTCCATGCCCTCGCCCTCGCTGCGGCCGCGGCCTTCGTGAGGCCCGTCGCCGGCGGCCAGCCAACCCGGATCGAAGAAGGACTCGGCCACGGCCGGCAGCCCGCTGTCGGCATCTTCCGGGGCCACGTCGTCGCGGCGGCGGCCGCGGCGGCGGCGGCGATCACCCTGGCGGCGGTCGGCTTCGGTTGCGTCCACGGCGGCCGGCGCTCAGCGCGGGCCGGCAAGGCGGTGGGCCTCGCTGCAGAAGGCGCGGCCGGCGCTGTCGCACAACGCGTCGTCACGCGGCACATGCACGCCGCAGTGCGCGCAGGCCAGCATGGGCTGGGCCGCGGTCGGCTTGGCAGGCTTGGCCGCAGGCGGCTCGATGGGCTCGCGGCGGCGGCCGAACAACCACCACAGCGCCACGCCGACCAGGGCCAGCAGGATGAAAAGGCGGCTCATGCCGGCGTGCGCCCGAGCAGCACTTCGTACACGAAGCGCGAGCCGGCATAGGCCAGCAGCAGCAGCAACGCGCCGGCATAGAGCCCGCGCGTGGCGCGGCGGCCGCGCCAGCCGCGCAGGCGCCGCCCGAGCAGCAACGCAGCGAACACGCACCAGGCCAGAATGGAGAACACCGCCTTGTGGTTGCCCCAATGCCACTGCACCGTGTAGAGGATGCCCAGCACCAGGGTGGCGGTGAGGGCGACGAAGCCGACGCCGACGAAGCGAAACGTCAGCCGCTCCAACTGCAGCAGCGGCATGCCCAGTGTGCGCCCGGCCGTCGCCGCCCCTGCGCCGCGGCGCAGACGGCGCTCGGCAGCATCAAGCAGGGCCGCGTGCAGCACGGCGGCGCCGAAGAGGCCGTAGGAGCCGACGCCGAGCGCAAAGTGCAGCGGCGCCAGCGCCGAGCCCGGCTGGCGCAGTTCGCCCGGAAACAACGCCGCCATCAGCACCGCCAGCACACCGGCCGCGCCCAAGCCTTTGCGCACCGCGGGCAGCGGCACGAGCCGGCTCTCGACGGTGTAGACGGCAATCACCAGCCACAGCGTCATCGACAGCACGGGGCCGAAGCCCAGGCGCGCACCCGGCATCGGCTGGCCGAAGCCGCCGATATCGATGATGAGCAGAAGCCCATGCAGCACGAGGCCGCCCAGCAGGGCGGCGGCCGACATCTGCCTCAGCCAGGCGATGGGCAGCGCGGTGAGGATATAGAGGGCCGCGGCCACCGTCACCAGCAGCCAGGCGCCCCCCGGAACCAGGGTCGCGGACGCGGTCGATAGAATCATCACGACAGTGTAATGACCGCGGGCCCGCTCAACCCGGCCTGCCCCCCAATGGCCACGACCCTCACCGACCGCCTGTCCAGGATGGTCAAGACGATGCGCGGCCAGGCCCGCATCACCGAAAGCAATGTGCAGGACATGCTGCGCGAGGTGCGCATGGCCCTGCTCGAGGCCGACGTGGCCTTGCCCGTGGTGCGCGACTTCATCGCCCGCGTCAAGGAAAAGGCGCTCGGCCAGGAGGTGGCCGGCTCGCTCAATCCGGGCCAGGCCCTGGTGGGCGTGGTCCATAAGGAACTCGCCGCCACCATGGGCGAGGGCGTGGCCGACATCAACCTGGCCGCCCAGCCGCCGGCGGTGATCCTGATGGCTGGCCTGCAGGGCGCCGGCAAGACCACCACCACGGCCAAGCTGGCCAAGCACCTGATCACCAAGCGCAAGAAGAAGGTGCTCACGGTCTCGGCCGACGTCTACCGGCCGGCCGCCATCGAGCAGCTCAAGACGGTCACGGCCCAGGCCGGCGCCGAGTGGTTTGCCTCGGCGCCGGACCAGAAGCCGCGCGAGATCGCGCTCGCCGCGCTGGACTATGCCAAGCGCCACTACTTCGATGTGCTGCTGGTCGACACCGCGGGCCGCCTGGGCATCGACGAGGCGCTGATGGCCGAGATCCGCGAACTGCACGCGGTGCTCAACCCGGTGGAGACGCTGTTCGTCGTCGACGCCATGCAGGGCCAGGATGCGGTCAACACGGCCAAGGCCTTCAAGGACGCCCTGCCCCTGACCGGCGTCATCCTGACCAAGCTCGACGGCGATTCGCGCGGCGGCGCGGCGCTGTCGGTGCGGCAGATCACCGGCGCGCCCATCAAGTTCGCCGGCGTGTCCGAGAAGATCGACGGACTCGAGGTCTTCGACGCCGAGCGCCACGCCGGCCGCGTGCTGGGCATGGGCGACATCGTGGCCCTGGTCGAGTCGGTGCAGCAGGGCGTGGACCTGCAGGCAGCGCAGAAGCTGGCCGACAAGGTCAAGTCAGGCAGCGGCTTCGACCTCAACGACTTCCTCTCGCAGATCAGCCAGATGAAGAAGATGGGCGGGCTCTCGGGCCTGATGGACAAGCTGCCCAGCCAGCTCACCGCCAAGGCCGCCGGCGCCGACATGGACCGTGCCGAACGCGACGTGAAGCGCATGGAGGGCATCATTTGCTCGATGACGGCGCTCGAGCGGCGCAAGCCCGAACTCATCAAGGCCAGCCGCAAGCGTCGCATTGCCCTTGGAGCCGGCGTACACGTCCAGGAGGTCAACCGCCTGCTCAACCAGTTCGAGCAGATGCAGGGGATGATGAAGAAGATGAAGGGCGGCGGCCTCATGAAGATGATGAAGCGCATGGGCGGTGGCGGTATGGGGGGTGGCTTCCCCGGCATGCCGCGCTGATTTGTCGCAGCTGCCGATACGCCTGGATACGTGTCTTATGGGTTCAGCCGTTGTCCGGCCACCCGAAATCGCCGATCTTCCAGGCCTGAGCCCCGAGAGAACAAGCCGCCATGGAAGCCCTCACACCGATCGCCACGTTCGCCCTCCCGGCGACGGTGCTGCTGTTGCTGACCCTGCTGGGGATGCGCCTGCGCCAGCGCCAGCAAGTCCGCCGCGACAACGTCCGTGATGCCCTCGACACGGTGGCCGACTGGCCCCCCGAGGCGGTGCGTGCGCTCACCATCAGCGAGCGCCAGGGCTACGAGGTGCTGCGCCGCGCGATGCCGGGCTTCCTGGTGCTGTCGCAGGTGCCGCTGTCGCGCTTCATCCGCGTGCCTTCGCGCCACTCCCACATCGAATGGCTGCAGCGCGTGGGCTCGCTCAGCGCCGACCTGCTGCTGTGCGATTCGGGCTCGCGCGTGCTGGCTGTGTTCGACATCCGCTCGATGGACGAAACCCCGCGTGCGCGCCGCCGCCACGAGCGCATGGCCCGCGTGCTCAAGGCCGCCGGCATCCAGGTTCACGTCTGGCGCGAAGGCTACCTGCCCAGCGCCAGCGATCTGCGCCAGCACCTGGCCCACATCGTCGGCACGCCGGCTGTCGGCATCAAGCCGGCGAGCTCGGTCAACTCGCGCCCGATGCCGCTGATCCCGGTGCCCGACATCTCCGAAGTGCTGGCCGACGGCGACCGCGCCGCCTTCGAGGCCAATTTCGACGCCACGATGGAGCCCGTGCCTTCGGCCTTCTTCGAAGAGCTGGAATCGCCCGCTGGCGGCCACTGATGCCTGAGGCGCGCGCCGCGCCCCACCCGCCCATCACCCCAGCAGTGCCTGCGCGAACTCGCGCGCATCGAAGGTCTGCAGGTCTTCCAGCCGCTCGCCGATGCCGATGAAGTAGACCGGCACCGGACCGCCGGGCCGCTCGCTGCCCCAGCGCGCGATGGCGGCCAGCACGCCGCCCTTGGCCGTGCCGTCGAGCTTGGTCACGATGAGGCCGGTCAGGCCCAGCGCGGCATCGAAGGCCTTCACCTGGGCCAGGGCGTTCTGGCCCGTGTTGCCGTCCACCACCAGCAGCACCTCGTGGGGCGCGCCGGCCTGGGCCTTGGCGATGACGCGGCGGATCTTTTTCAGCTCATCCATCAGGTGGGCCTGGGTGGGCAGGCGGCCGGCAGTATCGGCGATCACCACATCGCAGCCGCGTGCGCGGCCGGCGGCGACGGCGTCGAAGGTCACTGCGGCCGGGTCGCCGCCCTCCTGGCTGACGATCTCTACGCGGTTGCGGTCGGCCCACACCGCCAGTTGCTCACGCGCGGCGGCGCGGAAGGTGTCGGCCGCCGCCAGCAGCACCTTGCAGTCCGACTCGGCAAGGTGCCGCGTGAGCTTGCCGATGCTGGTGGTCTTGCCTGCACCGTTGACGCCAGTGACCATCACCACCGTCGGCCCTGGCGGATCGATGGCGCCAATCTTCAGCGGCTGCTGCAAGGGCAGCAGCAGAGCGGCCAGGGCGTCGGCGAGCAGCGCCTTCACGGCTGCCGGCTCGGTGGCCTTGGACTCCTTGACGCGACGCTTGAGATCGTCGAGCAGAAACTGCGTCGCCGCGACCCCGGTGTCGGCCAGCAGCAGTGCCGATTCCAGTTCCTCGTAAAGCGCGTCGTCGATGCGCGTGCCGGTGAAGACCTGGGCGATGCCAGCGCCGGTCTTCTTCAGCCCCTGGGCCAGGCGCGACAGCCAGCCGCCCCGCCCCGCGGGTGCCTCGGGGCGCGCGGCGGGCACAGGCGCCGGTGCCGTGGCCTCATTCACTGCCGGCACCGCAGTTGCAACGGGCGCAGCGGGCAAGTCCGTGGCCGACACCGCAGCAGCAGCCGGTGCCTTTTTCTTGAAGAAGCTGAACATGAGAGGAGCTCGCCGGCCGGACCTTCACCCGCGCCTGCGGCGTGGCTATAATGTCGGGCTCAGGCGCTTTAGCTCAGTTGGTTAGAGCGACGGAATCATAATCCGCAGGTCCGGGGTTCAAATCCCTGAAGCGCCACCAAATCTGAAAAGGCCTGTCAGTCCCAAGACTGACAGGCCTTTTTTTACTTGCCCGAGTCGCCCGCCGGTGCGCCATCCGCCTCGCCCTAGGCCCCCCTAGGCCGCAGCCGACGAGCGGAAGATCTGGACGGCCCGCACCAGGGTGCCGGCACGCTGCTCCAGCGCCTGGCAGGCCGCGGCCGACTGCTCGGCCAACGCGGCGTTCTGCTGGGTCACGTCGTCGATGTGCTGCACGGCCTCGCTGACCTGCGCGATGCCATGCGACTGTTCGTCGGTGTTGCGGGTGACTTCCGCGAGTTGCTGGCTCACGTCCCTGACGGAACGCAGCACCTGGCCGATGGCGTCTTTGGCCAGATCGGTGCGACCGACACCTTGCTCCACCTCGCTGCGCGCAAGGCCTATCAATGAGCGGATGTCCTTGGCCGCCGCGCTGCTGCGTTGTGCCAGGTTGCGTACCTCGCTGGCCACCACGGCGAAGCCTCGACCCTGTTCGCCTGCGCGTGCGGCCTCGACCGCGGCATTGAGGGCCAGGATATTGGTCTGGAAAGCCACGCTTTCGATCAGGCTGATGATGTCGCCCATGCGCTGCGAGGAACTGGAGATGCGCTCCATCGTCGACAACAACTCCTCCACGGCGGCGCCGCCCTGCTCCGCCAGCGTGCTGGCTTGGGCACCCATCTTGGCCAGGCCGCGGGCCCGCGTCGCGGTCTGCGACACCGAAGCCGTGATCTGCTCGATGGAGGCCGCGGTCTGCTCCAGGCTGGCGGCCTGGGCCTCGGTGCGCGCCGACAGGTCGGTGCCGCCCGAGGCGATCTCGGAGGTGGCCGAGGTCACGCCGTTCACCTCGGCCCGCACGTCGGCCACGATGGCCCGCATGTTCAGGTTCACCAGCCAGAGGTTGCGCATGAGCGCGCCCACCGGGCCGCGATGATCGAATTCCAGGTTGCCGTCCAGGTTGCACCCGGCCACCTGGGTCGCCAGATCGGTGGCTTCGTCCAGCGGCCGCGCGACCTGCCTGACGAAGCCGATGAACACGACGGTGGAAAAGATCACCGAGGTGGCCACCTGGGCCGCCAGTGCTGTCGTGCCAGACAGGCCGAGCAGTCCGGGCATCAGTTGTCCGAGGGCCAGGAAGGCCAGCGCAAGCGCCATGCGCTGTCGCATCGACAACCGATGGACGCGGGCCGGCCAATCGACGATGCCCATGCGCCGCACCCGCCCGGCATGGAGACGCAGGCTGGGGCGCCGGGTGCGCTCGGCGAGGATGCGCTCATACAGGGCTTCGGCCTCCTGGACCTGCTGCCGGGTGGGCTTGGTGCGCACCGAGATATAGCCGCTGGGCTTGCCCCCCTCCATCACCGGGCTGACATTGGCCAGCACCCAGTAATGATCGCCACTCTTGCAGCGGTTCTTCACCACCCCCGACCACGGCCGCCCCCGGCCTATGGTCTGCCAGAGATCCTTGAAGGCCTCTTCCGGCATGTCCGGGTGACGCACCAGGTTGTGAGGCTGGCCAAGCAGCTCTTCATAGGAGTAGCCACTGATGTTGACGAAGCCCTGGTTGCAATGCGTGATGTGGCCTCGCTCGTCGGTCTGGGAGACGAGCAGGACGTTGGCGGGGTAGTCGATTTCCCGTTGCGTCACGGGCAGATTGTTTCGCATGGAAGCTCGCTCCCCGCTTCCGGGGGTGAAGATCAGATTCCGGCAACATCGGCACTGGCGGAGCGCACTTGAGTGGTGCATCCTCGCGCCGGTTCAACTTCGCGAAAATTCTGTCCACGACAACGATCCTGGCGTAACGGCACACCTTTGTTGCAGGACACGGGCGCTGATCCGCCCTCAGGTCGCGGCCTTGCGCGCGGCGCGGGTTGCTGCCGCCGCGGCTGCGCGCAGCTTGTCCTTCTTGCTCGGACGCCGGCCCTTGACGCCGCCTGGGCCGGCCGCCGCCGCTTCGTCGGGCTCAGGCGCGGCAGCAGGCTCGAAGCCCGGCACCTGCTCGCGCGGCACGCGTTGCTGCTGGCGCCTTTCGATGAGGCGGAAATGGGCCTCGCTGCCCGGCGCGTCGGCGAGGATGAAGCTGATCGCCTGCCCCGCCGCGCCGGCGCGGCCCGTGCGGCCTATGCGATGGGTGTGGTCGACGGCCGAGCGTGGCAGGTCAAACTGCAGCACCACCGCCAAGCCCGGCAGGTCGATGCCACGCGCGGCCAGGTCGGTGGCCACCAGCACCTGGATCAGCCCGGCCTGGAAATCCTGCAGCGCCGTGGCGCGCCGGCCCGAACTCTGGCTGCCGTTGAGCGCCTGGGCCGCCACGCCGGCGCCGCGCAGCTTGTCGGCCACGCGCTCGCTGGCGTACTGGGTGGCAACGAAGACCAGCACCCGCGCCCAGCCCTCATGCGCCAGCAGATGGCGCAGCAAAGTGGTGCGGCGCGCGCTGTCGACAACGATGGCGCGCTGCTGGATGGCCGGCGCCGCGGCCTCGGCGCCGGCCGCCGCCTCGACGCGCAGCGGATCGCGCAGCACGCGCTCGGCCAGTGCGTCCACGGCGTCAGGCAGGGTGGCCGAGAGCAGCAGCGTCTGGCGGCGCGCCGGCAGCAGGGCCAGCAGGCGGTCCAACTCGGCGGCAAAGCCGGCGTCGAGCAGGCGATCAGCCTCGTCCAGTACGAGGAACTCCACCCCGTCCAGGCTCAGCGCGTGGTGGTCCAGCAGGTCGAGCAGGCGGCCCGGCGTGGCCAGCACCAGATGCGCGCCACCGCGCAGCGCCATCAGTTGCGGGTTGATCGAGGCACCGCCCACCGCCACCACCAAGCGCGGCGGGTGGGGCAGCGCGGCAAGCAGGCCGCGTGCGGCAGCCGCCGTCTGCAGCGCCAGCTCGCGCGTGGGCGAGAGCACCAGCGCGCGCAGGCGCCGCGGCCTCTCCCGGGCCAGGCCAGGCTGGACCAAAAGATGCTGCAGCAGCGGCAGCAGGAAGGCCGCCGTTTTGCCCGAGCCGGTGGGCGCCAGGGCCAGCATGTCGCGGCCGGCCAGGGCAGGCGGAAGCACGGCAGCCTGCACCGGCGTGGGCGCAGGCCAGCCGGCAGCCGAGGCGGCGGCCTGCAGGGGCGGCAGCAGGCCCAGGGCGAGAAAGGTGTTGGGGGCGGACAAGGTCGATCCGGGATGGTGGCCATGCGTGGCAGGCGGACGAATCGTGGCCTGCAGGGGCGGCCCAGTGTACCGGCGCAAAAGGCAAGACCACCGGCCACGCGGTGACGCTCCGCTACACTTCAGGCCGCTGCAAGTCCTTGATTTTCAAGCCGTTTGGCGCCAAGGTCGGGGCCGTCGGCAGCAACCTCCTTCCACAGCCTCTGGATGAACCCCATGAACCGCTGTATTCCCTCTGCCCTCGCGGCACTCGCCGTCTGGGCCGCCCCGGCGGCGGCCCAGCTGTCACGCAACTTCCCGGCCGACGCGCTGCGCGGCGAGATCGTCGTCACCGCGCCGCCTGAAATCCTGCTCAACCAGCAGCCGGCACGGCTGGCACCGGGTGCGCGCATACGCGGCAGCGACAACCTGCTGCTGCTCTCGGGCGCCCTGCTCGGCCAGCGCCTGCTGGTGAACTACAGCTTCGACACCCTGGGCCTGGTGCGCGAGGTCTGGCTGCTCAATGCCGACGAAGCGGCGCGCACGCCCTGGCCGGTATCGGTGGAGCAGGCGCAGAGCTGGTCATTCGACCCCGCCAGCCAGACCTGGACCCGGCCATGAGCGGCGCCAAGAAGGTCTTCATCCGCACCTTCGGCTGCCAGATGAACGACTACGACTCCGACAAGATGGCCGACGTGCTGCGCGCCGCCGAGGGCTACGAGCCCACCACCGATGTCGAGCAGGCCGACCTCATCCTCTTCAACACCTGTTCGGTGCGCGAGAAGGCACAGGAAAAGGTCTTCAGCGACCTCGGCCGCGTCAAGCACCTCAAGAAGAAGGGCGTGATCATCGGCGTCGGCGGCTGCGTCGCCAGCCAGGAGGGCGCGGCCATCATCGAGCGGGCGCCCTACGTCGACCTCGTCTTCGGCCCGCAGACCCTGCACCGGCTGCCGCAGATGATCGCGGCGCGCAGCGCCCAGCGCCGGCCCCAGGTCGACATCAGCTTCCCCGAAATCGAGAAGTTCGACCACCTGCCGCCGGCGCGCGTGGACGGCGCCAGCGCCTTCGTCTCCATCATGGAAGGCTGCAGCAAGTACTGCAGCTACTGCGTCGTGCCCTACACGCGCGGCGAGGAAGTGAGCCGCCCCTTCGAGGACGTGCTGACCGAGATCGCCGGCCTCGCCGACCAGGGCGTCAAGGAAGTGACGCTGCTGGGCCAGAACGTCAACGCCTACCGCGGCGCCATGGGCGCAAGCGGCGAGATCGCCGACTTCGCCCTGCTCATCGAGTACGTGGCCGAGATCCCCGGCATTGCGCGCATCCGCTACACCACCAGCCACCCGAACGAATTCACGCCGAGGCTGATCGAGGTCTACGGCCGCGTCGACAAGCTGGTCAGCCACCTCCACCTGCCGGTGCAGCACGGCAGCGACCGCATCCTGGCGGCCATGAAGCGCGGCTACACCGCGATGGAATACAAGAGCACCATCCGCAAGCTGCGCGCGCTGCGGCCCGGCATCAGCCTGAGCAGCGACTTCATCGTCGGCTTCCCGGGCGAGACCGAGGAAGACTTCGGCAAGATGCTGAAGCTGATCGAGGACGTGGGCTACGACAGCAGCTTCAGCTTCGTCTTCAGCGCCCGCCCCGGCACGCCGGCCGCGGCCCTGGCCGACGACACACCGCAAGAGCTCAAGCTCAAGCGGCTGCAACAGTTGCAGGCGCTGATCGAGCAGAACGTGCGCCGCATCAGCGCCTCGCGCCTGGACACGGTGCAGACCATCCTGGTCGAGGGCCCGTCGCGCAACAGCGGCAAGGCCGACAAGGCCGGCAATGGGGCCACCGAACTGATGGGCCGCACCGAATGCAACCGCATCGTCAACTTCGACGGCGGCCCGCAGGCGGCGCGGCTCGTCGGCCAGATGCTGCCGGTGCGCATCACCGAGGCCCTGCCGCATTCGTTGCGCGGCACGCCGCTGGTCAAGCCCGACGACGCTATTTCCGGCCCGGCCCGAAGCCCCGCCACCACAGCATGAGAGCGCAGCCGGCCACCACGGCGGCGTAGGTGGCCATCTTGCCGTCGCGGCCAAACAACAGCAGCCCGGCCAGCGTGAGGGCGGCGCCGGCCAGCGCCGCCGGCAGCGCCAGCCGCCGCCAGGCCACTGCCGCCAGTTCGCGCCGCCACAGCAGCTTGGCCAGCGCGGCGGCCAGCGCGCCCAGGGCGAGCGCGGGCAGGAAGAGGTTGGCAAGGTGCCAGAAGGCGTCGATTGGGCCCATCGTTGGTCTGATCTCCCGGGGCGGCGGCGCCCCCTCCCATGGCTTTGGCGATGCGGCCACGCTTGATGATGGTCAAGCAGAACGCCATCATCGCGCGGCCGTCGAACCTACAATTCTCGCGTGAGCGTATTCGCCCTCGGGCTCAACCACACCACCGCGCCGGTCGACCTGCGCGGCCGCCTCGCGTTCGCGCCCGAGCAGATGGGCCCGGCGCTGCAGGCGCTGCGCAGCCGCCTGCAGCTCAATGTGCCCGAGGCCGCCCTGGTCTCGACCTGCAACCGCACCGAGCTCTACGTCGCCGCCGGCGCCGCCCAGGCCCAGGTCCTGGTGCGGCCGGTGGTTGACTGGCTGGCCGAGCAGGGCGGCATCAGCGGCGGACAGCTGCTCGACCACAGCTATGTGATGGAAGACCGCGCCGCCGCGCGCCACGCCTTCCGCGTCGCCTCGGGGCTCGACTCCATGGTGCTGGGCGAGCCCCAGATCCTGGGCCAGATGAAGCAGGCCGTGCGCATGGCCGACGCCGCCGGCACCCTGGGCACCACGCTGCATCAGTTGTTCCAGCGCTCGTTCGCGGTGGCCAAGGAGGTGCGCACCTCCACCGAAATCGGCGCCCACTCCATCAGCATGGCCGCCGCCGCCGTGCGCCTGGCGGCCCAGCTCTTCGAAGACCTGTCCCAGATCAAGATCCTCTTCGTCGGCGCCGGCGAGATGATCGAACTGGCAGCCACGCACTTCGCGGCGCGCTCGCCCAAGTCCATCGCACTGGCCAACCGCACGCTCGAGCGCGGCGAGCGCCTGGCCACCCGCTTCGGCGGCGAGGCCATGCGCCTGTCGGACATGCCCAACCGCCTGCACGAGTTCGACGCTGTCATCTCCTGCACTGCCAGCACCCTGCCCATCATCGGCCTCGGCGCGGTCGAGCGCGCGCTCAAGGCACGCCGTCGCCGGCCCATCTTCATGGTCGACCTGGCGGTGCCGCGCGACATCGAGCCCGAGGTCGCCGGCCTGGGCGACGTCTACCTCTACACCGTCGACGACCTTTCGGCCCTGGTGCAGACCGCGAGCGAGAAGCGCCAGGCCGCCGTCGAGCAAGCCGAGGCCATCATCGATGCTGGCGTGCAGAGCTTCGCCCACTGGCTTGACCAGCGCGGCGCCGTGCCGCTGATCCAGGCCCTGCGCCAGCAGGCCGACGACTGGGGCGCCGCCGAGCTCGTCCGCGCACGCAAGCTGCTGGCGCGCGGCGAGCCGGTCGAGCAGGTGCTCGAAGCCATGGCCCGCGGCCTCACCGGCAAGATGCTGCACGGCACCATGGCCGAGCTCAATGCCGCCGACGGCGACGAGCGCCAGCACCTGGCCGATACCGTGTCGCGCCTCTTCCTGCGCCAGGGCCCGCGCGGCGGCGATCCGCGTCCCGGGCGTTAGCGCCCTGCCCTTCACACGGCCGTGCCGCTGGCGCGGCCGCGCCGCATCGCCCACCCGATGACCCCCCTGCTGCGTGATCAGTTCGAACGCCTGGCCCTGCGCCTGGCGGAGTTGGACGCCATCCTGGCCGACCCGGCCGTGGCCGGCGACATCAAGCGCTGGCGCACGCTGTCGCGCGAGCAGTCCGAGGCCAGCGACGTGGTCGGGCGCTACCGCCGCTACCAGCAGCGCGAGGCCGATCTGGCGGCGGCGCAGGAGATGCAGTCCGACCCCGAGATGGCTGAGCTGGCACGCGAGGAGATCGCCGCCGCCGGCACCGATCTCGAACGCATCCAGCTCGAGCTGCAGACGGCGCTGATTCCGCGCGATCCCGACGACGAGCGCAACGCCTTCCTCGAGATCCGCGCCGGCACTGGCGGCGACGAATCGGCGCTCTTCGCCGGCGACCTGGCGCGCATGTACCTGCGCTGGTGCGAACGCCAGGGCTGGCGCACCGAGATCCTGAGCGAAAGCGAATCGGAGCTGGGCGGCTACAAGGAACTGGTGCTGCGCATCGAAGGCCAGCGCGTCTACGAGCAGCTGCGCTTCGAAAGCGGCGGCCACCGCGTGCAGCGCGTGCCCGCCACCGAGAGCCAGGGCCGCATCCACACCAGCGCGTGTACGGTGGCGGTGATGCCCGAGCCCGACGAGGCCGAGGAGGTGCAGCTCAACCCGGCCGAGCTGCGCATCGACACCTTCCGTGCCAGCGGCGCCGGTGGCCAGCACGTCAACAAGACCGACAGCGCCATCCGCATCACCCACCTGCCCACCGGCCTGGTGGCCGAATGCCAGGACGACCGCAGCCAGCACCGCAACAAGGCCAAGGCCATGGCCGTGCTGGCCGCCAGGCTGCGCGAGAAGGACCGCAGCGAGCGCGCCGCCAAGGAGGCCGCCACGCGCAAGAGCCTGATCGGCAGCGGCGACCGCAGCGACCGCATCCGCACCTACAACTTTCCACAGGGCCGGCTCACCGACCACCGCATCAACCTCACGCTGTACAAGCTGGGCGCCATCATGGACGGCGACCTTGGCGACGTCGTCGCCGCCCTGCACGCGGCGCGCGGCGCCGAACAGCTGGCCCAGCTCGAGTCCGGCGGGCGCTGAGCGCCGCCATGTCTGCTTCGCCTGAGTCGCCTGATTCGCCCGCCTCACCGGGCTTGAGCATCGCCAAGGCCCTGGTGCAGGCGCGCGCCAGTGGCGTGGCGCGCCTGGACGCGCAGCTGCTGCTGGCCCATCTGCTGCAGCGCAATCGCGCCTGGCTGCTGGCCCATGACGACGCGGTGCTGACACCGCCCCAGGCGGTGGCCTGGACGGCGCTGCTGGCGCGCCGCGCCGCCGGCGAGCCGCTGGCCTATCTGGTGGGCGAATGCGAGTTCCGCGGCCTCGCCTTGAAAGTGTCACCGGCCGTGCTGGTGCCGCGGCCCGAGACTGAATTGCTGGTCGAATGGGCGCTCGAGCGCCTGCCGTCTGCGCCGGCCGCCACCGTGATCGACCTCGGCACCGGCAGCGGCGCGGTGGCCCTGGCCGTCAAAAACGCCGCACCGGGCGCCAAGGTCACGGCCACCGACGCCAGCCCCACGGCCCTGGCCGTGGCGCAAGCCAATGCCGAGCGCCACGCGCTGGCTCTCACGCTGAGTCAGGGCGACTGGTGGAGCGCGGTACCGGGCCAGCGCTACGGCCTGGCGCTCTCCAACCCGCCCTACATCGCGGCCGGCGACCCGCATCTGGCCGCGCTGGTACACGAACCTGCCACCGCGCTGACCCCCGGCGGCGACGGCCTGGACGCGCTGCGGCGGCTGATCGATGGTGCTCCCGCCCACCTGCAGCCCGGCGCCTGGCTGCTGCTCGAACACGGCCACGACCAGCACGAGGCCGTGCAGGCACTTTTGACCGCGTGCGGCTTCGGCCAAGCCGAGACGCGGCGCGATCTGGCCGGACTGGCGCGCTGCACCGGAGCACCCTGGCCGGGCGCTTGAAGGGCCGCTGAAGGCCCGCCGTTGCGCCTTTGCCGAATGGAGAAGACTGTTACGGGAAGACGGCTCAGCTTGCCCGCCACGGCCGCCGATTCCGGCGCATCATGGCAGCGACACTTCAGGAGGCCGAGATGAATGCGCATCGCCGTTTCCTCGCCTGGACACTGGCCCTGACACCACTGGCGGCCAGTGCCGGCGGCGGCCTCACAGCTCCCGCCCCCGAGACCTTGTGGCCGCAGTGGCAGGCCCGCATCACGGTGCAGACGGCAGCGCTTTCGCCCCTGTCGGCGGCCCGCCTGCTCGATGGCGGCGTGGCGCCCCGTGGCTGGCAAGGCGCATCGGTGCTGGGCGACTACTACTTCGCCAGCCCTTCATTCGGCAGCTTCCGCGCCAGCGGCGGCCTGATGACCGGCCTGCAAGGCGGCGCGCCCTCGCTCAGCGCCGCGGCCGGGCCCCGCCTGGGCCTGGGCGTGCAAAGTGGCGCCCATACCGCGCCCACCAGCGCCGACGGCCCTGCCACCGTGCCCTACCTGGGTTTCGGCTTCTCTGGCGCGGCGCTGGGCAATGCGCTGTCGGTGACCGCCGATGTCGGCCTCGTCGCCGAACGACCGGGCGCATCCCTGGGCCTGGGCCGCGCCCTCTTCGGCAACCAGGGCCTGGACGCGGCGATGCGCGACCTGCGCCTGGCGCCGGTGCTGCAGTTGGGCGTGCGCTACACCTTCTGACGCGGCCCGCGCCGACAACCCCAGCGCGGCGCGGCGCTGGGCCTTGTCGCATACTCGCGGGCTTCGTGATTCTCTCGGGACCAATTCACCATGAGCGACGTGCAGCAGCGCATCGACCAACTCGTCAAGGGCCACCGTGTCGTGCTCTTCATGAAGGGCAACGCGCAATTTCCGCAGTGCGGCTTCTCCGGCCGCGCGGTGCAGGTGCTCAAGGCCTGCGGCGTGAACGACCTGGAGACCTTCAATGTGCTGGCCGACGAGGAAGTGCGCCAGGGCATCAAGGAATACGCCCAGTGGCCCACCATCCCCCAGCTCTACATCAACGGTGAATTCGTCGGCGGCTCGGACATCATGATGGAGATGTACCAGAGCGGCGAACTCCAGCAGTTGTTGAACAAGGGCTGAGGTGAGCCAGCGCCTGGTCGTCGGTATCACCGGCGCCACCGGGGCGGTCTACGGGGTCAGGCTGCTGGAGCGGGCGCGCGCCCTGGGCGTGCAGACGCACCTGGTGGTCACCCCGGCCGGCGTGCTCAATGCCCACCATGAGCTGGGCCTGGACCGCAGTGCGCTGGAAGCGCTGGCCGATGCCGCCTACGCCCCCGGCGATGTCGGCGCCTGCCTGGCCAGCGGCAGCTTTGCCACCGCCGCCATGGTCGTGGCGCCCTGCTCGATGAAGACACTGGCAGCCATCGCCCATGGCCTGTCGGACAACCTGCTCACGCGCGCCGCCGACGTGACGCTGAAGGAGCGCCGCCGTCTGCTGCTGATGGTGCGCGAGACACCGTTCAATCTGGCCCATCTGCGCAATATGACGGCCGCCACCGAGATGGGCGCCATCGTCTGCCCGCCGCTGCCGGCCTTCTACAACCACCCGGCCAGCATCGCCGAGATGGTGGACGACGGCGTCGAGCGCGTGCTCGCGTTGCTGGGCCTGGCTGGCGCGGCACCGCGCGAGTGGCAGGGGCTCTGATGCCTGCTCAGGCCTTGATGTCCCAGCTGCGCCGCGCCGCCAGCACCATATTGGGATATTCGGCACGGCCGCGGCTGCCGTTGTAGCGGCCCAGGGCCATGAAGAGATCGCCGCGCTCGCGCTCGAGGTAGTGGCGCAGGATGACGCAGCCGAAGCGCAGATTGGTCTGCATGTGGAAGAGGCGGCGCGCGTCGCCATCGCCGATCTGACGCGCCCAGAACGGCATCACCTGCATGTAGCCACGCGCGCCGGCGCTGCTGATGGCGTACTTGCGAAAGCCGCTTTCCACCTGCACCAGGCCCAGCACCAGCGCCGTCTCGAGCCCGGCGCGGCGGCTCTCGTACCAGAGCGCTTCGAGGAACTCGATGCGCACATGGTGCTCGGCCTTGCGCGGCTTGAGCTTCTCACCGGCCGCGCCCAGCCAGCGCAGATAGGCCAGGCGCTCCTCGACCTTGTCGAAGCGCGGGCGCGGCGGCGCGGCGTCGGCCACCGCGGCCGCCAGGGCCGTGCGCACCGCGTCGGCCAGAGGTTCCTCGATCTGGGCGCCGGCCCGCGCCCCGGTGGGCAGCAGCAGCGCGAACGGGCCGGCCAGCAGCGCGCGGCGCGCCGGCATCATGGCGTCATGGGACCAGACGGGCCTTCACGGTGGCCACCACCTCGGCCAGCGGCAGCACCGCCGCGGCGGCGTCGCGCCGGCCCTGGATCTCGGCCGTGCCGGCCTTGAGGCCACGGTCGGAGAGCACCACGCGCAGCGGCACGCCGATCAGTTCCCAGTCGGCAAACATCGCGCCCGGGCGCTCGCCGCGGTCGTCGAGCACCACGTCCAGGCCCAGAGCCGCGAGTTCGTCATGCAGCTTGTCGGCCGCTGCCTGCACCTCGGCGCTGCGCTCGTAGCCGATGGGGCAGATCACCACCGTGAAGGGCGCCATCGAGGCCGGCCAGACGATGCCGCGCTCGTCGTGGTTCTGCTCGATGGCGGCGCCCAGCAGGCGCGTCACCCCAATGCCGTAGCAGCCCATCTCCATCGCCTGCGGCTTGCCGTTCTCGTCCAGGTAGTTGGCGTTCATCGCCTTGCTGTACTTGGTGCCGAGGTAGAAGACATGGCCGACCTCGATGCCACGCTGGATGGCGAGCACGCCCTGGCCATCGGGCGAGGGATCGCCGGCAACGACATTGCGGATGTCGGCCACGAAGTCGGGCTCGGGCAAGTCGCGGCCCCAGTTGACGCCGGTGTAGTGGAAATCGGCCGCATTGGCGCCGCACACGAAATCGGCCATCGCCGCCACCATGCGATCGGCCACCACCTTGACCGGCTTGACCGTGGCCACCGGGCCCAGGTAGCCGGGCTTGCAGCCGAAGTGCTCGTCGATCTCGGCCACGGTGGCGAAGCGGAAGCCGCCCTTCAGGCCCGGCAGCTTGCCGGCCTTGATCTCGTTGAGGCTGTGGTCGCCGCGCACCAGCAGCAGCCAGACCGTGGTGCGCACGATGTCGCCGGCCTCGTTCTTCTCGTCGGTGGCCAGCACCAGCGATTTCACGGTGCGATCCAGCGCCAGGCCCAACAGCGCGGCCACGTCCTCGCAGGTGGCCTTGCCCGGGGTCGGCGTCTTCACCATCGCCTGCGCCGGCGCTGCACGCGGCGCGACCGGGGCCAGGCCCTCGGCCAGCTCGATGTTGGCGGCGTAGTCGCTGGTCGGGCAGTAAACGATGGCGTCCTCGCCGGTGTCGGCGATGACCTGGAACTCGTGCGAGGCGTCGCCGCCGATGGCGCCGGTGTCGGCCGCGACGGCGCGGTACTGCAGGCCGAAGCGGTCGAAGATGCGCTTGTAGGCCGCGAACATGCCGTCGTAGCTCTTGAGCGCGGAGGCCTTGTCGCGGTCGAAGGAGTAGGCATCCTTCATCGTGAACTCGCGTCCGCGCATGACGCCGAAGCGCGGCCGGCGCTCGTCGCGGAACTTGGTCTGGATGTGGTAGAAATTTCGTGGCAGCTGCTTGTAGCTGCGCAGCTCCTGGCGCGCGATGTCGGTGATGACTTCTTCGCTGGTGGGCTGGATCACGAAGTCGCGATCGTGGCGGTCTTTCACGCGCATCAGTTCGGGGCCATAGGCCTGGAAGCGGCCGGTCTCCTGCCACAGCTCGGCCGGCTGCACCACCGGCATCAGCAGCTCGACGGCGCCGGCGCGGTTCATCTCCTCGCGGATGATGGCCTCGACCTTGCGGATCACGCGCAGGCCCAGCGGCATGTAGCTATAGATGCCGGCTGAGAGGCGCTTGATGAAGCCGGCGCGCATCATCAGCCGGTGGCTGGTGACCTCGGCGTCGGCGGGGGCTTCCTTGAGGGTGGAGATGAAGGTGGCAGAGGCTTTCATGGGCTCGCTTCTGCACACGGCGCCTGGCCCCGCGGGGGCCTGGCAGGCCCCGGTGACACATGCGGGTTAGCGAGGGTGCCCGCTCCGCACAGCGCCGGTGCAATAATGAAAACAGTCACAAAATTGGAATTTGATTATGCTCGACCGGGAAGGCTTCAGGCCCAACGTCGGCATCATCCTGCTGAACGCCCGCAATCAGGTCTTCTGGGGCAAGAGGCTGCGCACCCACTCATGGCAGTTTCCGCAGGGCGGCATCAAGCATGGTGAGTCGCCCGAGCAGGCGATGCTGCGCGAGCTGCATGAAGAAGTAGGGCTGTTGCCCGAGCATGTGCAGATTCTCGCGCGCACACGCGACTGGCTACGCTACGAGGTGCCCGAGCACTTCATCCGCAAGGATGCGCGCGGCCATTACCGCGGCCAGAAGCAGATCTGGTTCCTGCTGCGCCTGCTCGGCCGCGACAGCGACATGAACCTGCGCGCCACCGACCACCCCGAGTTCGACGCCTGGCGCTGGAACGACTACTGGGTGCCGCTGGACGTGGTGATCGAGTTCAAGCGCGGCGTCTACGAGATGGCGCTGACCGAACTCGCGCGCTACCTGCCGCGCGTCAATCACCACAACCGCTATCTGCGCGCCGGACTGCGCGGCCAGCGGCATGACGGTGAGCACTCGGGCTTCGGCCACCAGGACGTCGGCCAGGACGCGGTGCCCGATGTGAACTTCCAGCCCGCCGCGGCGCCGGCGCCCGCCGAGCCCGGCACCGGAACCGGCACCGACGGCTGAGAGTGCGATCTACACCACGACCAGGTTGTCGCGGTGGATCAGTTCCGGCTCGTTGGCATAGCCCAGCAGTTGCTCGATCTGTGCCGAGGGCTTGCGCGCGATCAGGCGCGCCTCGGCCGACGAGTAGTTGGCCAGGCCCCGCGCCACCTCGGCGCCGGCGAGGGTCTGCACCGCAATGACGTCGCCGCGCACGAATTCGCCGCTCACCTCGTGCACGCCGATGGGCAGCAGGCTCTTGCCGCCGTCGCGCAGCTTGGCCACCGCGCCATCGTCGACCCGCACCGCGCCACGCATCTGCAGGTGGTCGACCATCCACTGCTTGCGTGCAGCGAGCTTGGCGGTGCCGGCGCGCAGCGCCGTGCCGATGGCCTCGCCAGCGGCCAGGCGCAGCAGCACATCGGGCTCGCGGCCCCAGGCGATGACGGTGCTGGTGCCGCTGCCGGCGGCGCGCTTGGCGGCCAGGATCTTCGTCAACATGCCGCCACGGCCGATGCCCGAACCGGCGCCACCGGCCATGGCCTCGAGCGCGGGGTCGCCCGCGGTGGCCTCGGCGATGAAGCGGGCCGACGGATCCTTGCGCGGATCGGCGCTGTAAAGACCGCGCTGGTCGGTGAGGATGACATAGGCGTCAGCGTCCACCAGATTGGCCACCAGGGCGCCCAGTGTGTCGTTGTCGCCGAACTTGATCTCGTCGGTGACGACGGTGTCGTTCTCGTTGATGACCGGGATCACCTTCAGCGCCAGCAGCGTGAGCAGGGTCGAGCGCGCGTTAAGGTAGCGCTCGCGGTCGGCCAGGTCGGCGTGGGTCAGCAGCACCTGGGCGCTGCCCATGCCGTGCTCGGAAAGGCGCGACTCGTACATCTGCACCAGGCCCATCTGGCCCACGGCGGCGGCGGCCTGCAACTCGTGCAGCTCACGCGGGCGCTGGGCCCAGCCCAGGCGCTTCATGCCCTCGGCGACGGCGCCGCTGGAAACCATCACCAGCTCGCGCCCCTGCTGGGCCAGCGCGGCGAGCTGGCGCGACCAGTTGCCGATGGCTGCCGCGTCGACGCCGCGGCCCTCGTTGGTGACGAGGCTGGAGCCGACCTTGACGACGATGCGGCGCGCTGTCTCGAGCACGCCGCTAGACATCCTGGCCGCCAGGCACGGGGTCGTCGAAGCGCAGGTCGGGCAGGGGCGCGACGCGCTGCTGTTCGGCAACGTGGTTGTGGATCTTCTCGATCAGCGGCTGCAGGCCTTCGCGCGCCAGCGCCGAAATCGAGAACACCGGGCCCTTCCAGCGCAGGCGGCGCACATAGTCCTTGACGCGCTGCTCGCGCAGTTCCTCCGGCACCATGTCGAGCTTGTTGAAGACCAGCCAGCGCGGCTTGGCGTGCAGCTTGGGGTCGTATTTCTTCAGCTCGGCGACGATGGCGCGCGCCTGCACCACCGGGTCCACGCCCTCGTCGAAGGGCGCCGCATCGACGATGTGCAGTAGCAGCCGCGTGCGTTGCAGATGGCGCAGGAAGCGGTGGCCGAGGCCGGCGCCTTCGCTGGCACCTTCGATCAGCCCCGGCACGTCGGCGACGACGAAGCTGCGCTCGGGGCCGACGCGCACAACGCCCAGGTTGGGATGCAAGGTCGTGAAGGGGTAGTCGGCGATCTTCGGCCGCGCATTGCTGATGGCGGCGATCAGCGTGCTCTTGCCGGCGTTGGGCATGCCCAATAGGCCGACATCGGCCAGCACGCGCAGCTCGAGCTTGAGCTTGAAGGCCTCGCCCGGCCAGCCCGGGGTCTTCTGCCGCGGGCTGCGGTTGGTGCTGGTCTTGTAGTGCAGATTGCCGAAGCCGCCGTCACCGCCCTTGCAGATGAGCGCGCGCTGGCCGTGCTCGAGCAACTCGACCATCTGCTCGCCGGTCTCGGCATTGCTGATGATGGTGCCCACCGGCATGCGCAGCTCGATGTCGGGGCCGGCGGCGCCAAACTGGTCGGAGCCGCGGCCTGGTTCGCCGTTCTTCGCATCGTGGCGGCGCGTGTAGCGGTAGTCGATCAGCGTGTTGATGTTCTGGTCGGCCAGCGCCCAGACGCTGCCGCCGCGGCCACCGTCGCCGCCATTGGGCCCGCCGAAGGGGATGAATTTCTCGCGCCGGAAGCTCACGCTGCCGGCCCCGCCGTGTCCGGCGGACACGTCGATCAAGGCTTCGTCGACGAACTTCATGGGCGGGAATTCACGGTGGCTGCGCCAAGTAAAGAAGCCCCGGCAGGCCGGGGCTTCGCTGGTGGGAGCGAAGAAAAGCTCAGACCGGCGTGACGAACACGGTCTGGCGGTTCAGCGCGCCTTTGACGGCGAATGAGATCGCGCCATCAACGAGCGCGAACAGCGTGTGGTCCTTGCCCATGCCGACACCGGTGCCGGCGTGGAACTTGGTGCCACGCTGGCGCACGATGATCGACCCGGCCGAGACCTGCTGGCCGCCGTAGGCCTTGACGCCGAGCATCTTCGGCTGCGAGTCGCGGCCGTTGCGGGTGGAACCGCCGCCCTTTTTCTGTGCCATGGTGTGCTCCTGCGCTTAGGCGACGTTGAGCGAGCCGATCAGCAGCTCGGTGTAGTTCTGGCGATGGCCGCCGTGTTTCTGGTAATGCTTGCGGCGACGCATCTTGAAGATGCGCACCTTGTCGTGCCGGCCATGCGCCACGACCGTGGCCTTGACGTTGGCACCCGCGACCCAGGGAGAACCGACCTGCAGATCCGCGCCGCTTCCGACGGCGAGCACCTGCTCGATCACGACTTCCTGGCCCACGTCCGCAGCAATCTGTTCTACCTTGATCTTCTCGCCGGCTGCAACCTTGTATTGCTTGCCACCGGTTTTTATGACCGCGTACATGTGTGACCTTTCGAAGTATTCCCGCCGCTCACGCACGGATCTGAGCGACCCGTGCGCCGTAAACCTTCGCTGCAGGCCTGCTGGAATTGCCGGCCCGCGGCGGCAAGTTCCAGTGGAACCATGCGGCGCAGAGCCTTTGAGTATAGCATGGCCTGTTTGTGTGCTGGGCCCTGACGGGACCGGCACGCCCGCCTTCCTATAATGGCTTTTCGCTGAACCCGCGCCCCGTGCTCGAAACCACCGCACCGCCCACTCCCGTCGTGGACCCCACCGACGCCGCCATGCTGCGCGTAGACGAGGTCATCCGCGTGCGCCTGGCCTCCCGCGTGGCCCTGATCGACCAGATCTCGCGCTACATCGTCAACGCTGGCGGCAAGCGCATCCGGCCCCGCCTGGTGCTGCTGTTCGCCGAGGCACTGGGCTTCGAGGGCCCCGAGCGCTACGAACTTGCCGCCACCGTCGAGTTCATCCACACCGCCACTCTGCTGCACGACGACGTGGTCGACGAATCGGCGCTGCGCCGCGGCCGCGCCACCGCCAACGCGATGTTCGGCAATGCCGCCAGCGTGCTGGTGGGCGACTTCCTTTACTCGCGCGCCTTCCAGATGATGGTGTCGACCAACCGCATGCGCGTGCTCGATGTGCTGGCCGACGCCACCAATGTCATCGCCGAGGGCGAAGTCCTTCAGCTGATGAACATGCACGACCCCGACCTCGCGGTGGCCGACTACCTGCAGGTCATCCGCTACAAGACGGCCAAGCTGTTCGAGGCCAGCGCGCGACTCGGCGCCGTGCTGGCGGGCGCCGACGACGAGCTCGAGGAAGCCTGCGCCGCCTTCGGCCGGGCTCTGGGCACCGCCTTCCAACTCGTGGACGACCTGCTCGACTACGAAGGCAACAGCAGCGAACTGGGCAAGAACGTCGGCGACGACCTGCGCGAGGGCAAGCCCACGCTGCCGCTGCTGGTGGCGATGGAGCGCGCCACCGATGCCGAGCGCGCGCTCATCCGCCACGCCATCGAAGAGGGCGAGCTTCATCGCCTGCAGGAGATCCTCGCCATCGTGCGCCGCACGGGTGCGCTGGACGCCACGCGAGCTGCCGCCGAGGCCGAGGCCGCGAAGGCGCGCACGGCGCTGGCCTCGCTGCCGCCGTCGCGGGCCCGCGACGCTCTGCTAGAATTATGTTTTCGCTCGATCCACCGCTCGTCGTGAGGGTCGAACGCTAGCAGCGCAGCAAGCGGCCGCAAGGCCGTTGCCGCCTGCCAATCGGGGTGTAGCTTAGCCTGGTAGAGCGCTACGTTCGGGACGTAGAGGCCGGAGGTTCGAATCCTCTCACCCCGACCAGGTTTCTCGCGCGGGACACGATGCTTTCCCTGCCGGCGGCCACGTACTTTCGGCGTTTACAGGCATAGGAGGATCGGCGATGATCCCCCGGCTATGCAGTCGACAACCTGACCCCGATGGCCGCTGAAACGATCGTCGAACCCCCGCAATCCTCGCTTTCCGGCGTCGCCCGGGTGCTGGTCAATGCCGGCAAGCTCAATGCCAAGACGGCCGAGGATCTGACGAAATCGGCGCGCGAGCGCAAAATCAGCTTCGTCTCGGCGCTGATGGGCGCCAATACCGTCAAGCCCGACGAACTCGCGCACACGCTGGCCAGCGCGCTGGCGCTGCCGCTGCTCGATCTGGGTGCGGTCGACCTGCAGAAGCTCCCGCGCAATCTGGTTGACAACAAGATTGCCAACCAGTACCAGCTCATCGTGTTGGGCCGGCGCGGCAACCGGCTCTTCATCGGCGCCGCCGACCCCACCGACCAGGAAGCCGTCGAGCGCATCAAGTTCGCCACCCAGCTCACGCCCGAATGGGTGATCGTTGAATACGACAAGCTCGCGCGCCAGCTTGAGAGCCAATCCACCAGTGCCACCGAAACCCTCGAGACACTGACCAGCGGCGACTTCGAATTCGACGTTACCGAGGAAGACACCAACGCGCCCGAGGCCGACGCTGCCGCCAGCGACGTCGAGGATGCGCCGGTGGTGCGTTTCCTGCAGAAGATGCTGATCGACGCCATCAACATGCGCGCGTCCGACCTGCACTTCGAGCCCTACGAGTACCACTACCGGGTGCGCTTCCGCGTCGACGGCGAGCTGCGCGAGATCACGCAGCCGCCGGTCGCCATCAAGGACAAGCTGGCCTCGCGCATCAAGGTCATCTCGCGCATGGACATCGCCGAGAAGCGGGTGCCGCAAGACGGGCGCATGAAGCTCAAGTTCGGCAGCAAGGCGATCGATTTCCGCGTCAGCACACTGCCCACGCTGTTCGGCGAGAAGGTCGTGATCCGTATCCTCGACCCGAGCAGCGCCAAGCTCGGCATCGAGGCGCTGGGCTACGAGAAGATCGAGAAGGACCGGCTGATGCTGGCCATCTCCAGGCCCTACGGGATGATCCTGGTCACTGGCCCCACGGGCAGCGGCAAGACCGTCTCGCTCTACACCTGCCTGAACATCCTCAACCAGCCGGGCGTGAACATTGCCACCGTCGAGGATCCGGCCGAAATCAACCTGCCCGGCGTCAACCAGGTCAATGTCAATGACAAGGCCGGCCTGAGCTTCGCCGCCGCGCTCAAGTCCTTCCTGCGCCAGGATCCGGACATCATCATGGTCGGCGAAATCCGTGATCTCGAGACCGCCGACATCGCCATCAAGGCCGCCCAGACCGGCCACATGGTGATGAGCACGCTGCACACCAACGACGCGCCGACCACGCTCACCCGTCTGCTCAACATGGGTGTGGCGCCGTTCAATATCGCTGCCAGCGTGCTGCTCATTACCGCCCAGCGGCTGGCCCGAAAGCTGTGCGAGAACTGCAAGAAGGCCGCCGAGTACCCGCGCGATTCGATGCTCAAGGCCGGCTTCAAGCCCGAAGAGCTGGACGGCAACTGGAAGCCCTACCGTGCCGTCGGCTGCTCGGCCTGCACAAACGGATACAAGGGGCGTGTTGGCATTTACCAGGTGATGCCCATCACCGAGGCCATACAGCGCATCATCCTGGCCGAGGGCACGGCGCTCGACATTGCCAAGCAGGCCGAGGCCGAGGGTGTGCGCGACCTGCGCCAGTCCGGCCTCATCAAGGTGCGCCTCGGCGTCACCACGCTCGAGGAAGTGATCAACGTCACCAACGAGTGACGACCCGCCCTCTCGCCCTCGGCTCCGCCCACCCCCATCCTCTCCCACGACCCAATATCCATGGCCACAGCAGCGCTCGCCAAAGGCACCAAGGAAATCATCTTCGAGTGGGAAGGCAAGGACAAGAACGGCAAGGTGGTGCGCGGCGAGATGCGCGCCGGCGGCGAAGCGATGGTGAACGCCAGCCTGCGCCGCCAGGGCATCATGACCACGCGCATCCGCAAGCGGCGGACCAGCGGCGGCAAGTCGATCAAGCAGCGGGACATCGCGATCTTCACGCGCCAGTTGTCCACCATGATGAAGGCCGGCGTGCCACTGCTGCAGGCCTTCGACATCGTCGGGCGCGGCAGCACCAACCCGCGCATGACCAAGCTGCTCAACGAGATCCGCACCGATGTCGAGACCGGCACCAGCCTGTCGGCCTCGTTCCGCAAGCACCCGATGTACTTCGACGCGCTCTACTGCAACCTGGTCGAGGCGGGTGAGGCGGGCGGCATCCTGGAAGCCTTGCTCGACCGCCTGGCGCTGTACCAGGAAAAGACGATGGCGATCAAGAGCAAGATCAAATCGGCGCTGATGTACCCGGTGGCGGTGATCATCGTTGCCTTCGTCGTGCTGACGGTGATCATGATCTTCGTGATCCCTTCTTTCGAAGAAGTGTTCAAGTCCTTCGGCGGCGAGTTGCCGGCGCCGACGCTGTTCGTGATCTTCCTGTCCAAGTTCTTCGTCAAGTGGTGGTGGCTGATCTTCGGGGTGCTCGGCGGCGGCCTGTACTTCTTCTTCGAATCGTGGAAGCGTTCCGAGAAGATGCAGATGGCGATGGACCGCCTGCTGCTGAAGGTGCCTCTCTTCGGCGACCTCATCAACAAGTCGGTGATCGCGCGCTGGACGCGCACGCTGTCCACCATGTTCGCCGCCGGCGTGCCCCTGGTCGAGGCACTCGATTCGGTGGGCGGCGCCTCGGGCAACATGGTCTACCAACTTGCCACCGAGCAGATCCAGAAGGACGTCTCCACCGGCTCGGCCCTGACCTCGTCGATGACCGCCACCGGCGTGTTCCCGACCATGGTGCTTCAGATGGCGGCCATCGGCGAGGAATCCGGCTCCCTCGACCACATGCTGGCCAAGGCGGCCGAGTTCTACGAGGATGAGGTCGACGAGATGGTCAAGGGCCTGTCCAGCCTGATGGAGCCCTTCATCATCGTCATCCTCGGCACCCTGATCGGCGGCATCGTGGTCTCGATGTACCTGCCCATCTTCAAGCTGGGCGCGGTGGTCTGACGGTGGCGGACACGCTGGCCGGCGTGCCGCTGGAACTGCTGCTGTCGCCGCCCGCCCTGGCCCTGCTGGGCCTGATGGTGGGCAGCTTTCTCAACGTCGTCGTCTACCGGCTGCCGCTGATGCTCGAGCGCCAGTGGTGGCGCGACGTCGCGGCCCAGGCCGCCGATGCCGAATCGCACCACCACGTCTTTGGCAGCGCGCCCGGCGCGCCCTTGCGCCAGGCCGCACGCGAGCTGGATGCGGCGCTGGCGGCGCTGGCCGATTTCTCGCTTGCGCGGCCGGCCTCGCGCTGCC
Organism: Rubrivivax sp. A210; assembly: GCF_904426505.1. Lineage (GTDB taxonomy): Bacteria > Pseudomonadota > Gammaproteobacteria > Burkholderiales > Burkholderiaceae_C > Rubrivivax. Next base: position 90,711 of record NZ_CAJGBN010000045.1, on the reverse strand, counting down.
CGTCCTGCGGCCACGCCATCCGCTGGTACGAGAACATCCCGCTGCTGAGCTGGCTGGTGCTGCGCGGACGTTGCTCGGCCTGCGCCGCGCCCATCCCGGTGCGCTACCCGCTGGTCGAGGTGGGGACGGCCGCACTCTTTGGCGCCGTGGCCTGGCGCGTCGGCGCCCAGCCGACGGCGCTGCTGTGGTGCGCCGCGGCAGCCGCACTGCTGGCCTTGGCCCTGATCGACTGGGACACCACCCTGCTGCCCGACTCGATGACACTGCCGCTGCTGTGGGCCGGCCTGTGCGCTGCAGCGCTGGGCTGGCTGGCACCGCTGAGCCTAGCGCAGTCACTGGCCGGCGCCGTGGTCGGCTATCTCTCGCTGTGGTCGGTGTACTGGTTCTTCAAGCTCGCCACCGGCAAGGAAGGCATGGGCTACGGCGACTTCAAGCTGCTCGCGGCGCTGGGCGCATGGCTGGGCTGGCAGGCCATCCTGCCCATCGTGCTGATGGCCTCGGTCATCGGCGCCGTCGTCGGCCTGGCAATGAAGGCGGCGGGCGCATTGCGCGAGGGCCGCTACGTGCCCTTCGGCCCCTTCCTGGCCGGTGGCGGGTTGGCCGTGCTGCTGATCGGCCTGCCGCGGGTGCTGGAGTGGATGGGCTGGTAGTCGGCGCCATCGGCCTCACCGGGGGCATAGGCAGCGGCAAGAGCACGGTGGCGCGCTTGCTGGTCGGCCTGGGGGCCCACCTCGTCGACACCGATGCCATCGCCCGCCGCCTCACTGCGCGCGGCGGCGCCGCGATGCCGGCCCTGGCCGCCGCCTTCGGCGCCGAGGCCGTGGCCTCCGACGGCGCCCTGGACCGCGAGCTCATGCGACGCCTGGTCTTTGCCGACGCCGGCGCCAAGACGCGGCTGGAGGCCGTCCTGCACCCGCTGATCGGCGCCGAGGCACGGCGCGAGGCGGCGCTGGCCGCGGGTGCGGCCGTGGTCTACGACGTGCCCCTGCTCACCGAATCCAGCCATTGGCGCACCCGCGTGCAACGCGTGCTGGTGGTCGACTGCGACGAAGCCACGCAGGTCGCCCGCGTGGTGCAGCGCCCGGGCTGGAACGAGGCGGCGGCGCGCGCCGTCATCGCCCAGCAGGCACCGCGGCGTCAAAGGCGCGCCATCGCCGACGCCGTGATCCACAACGACGGACTCACGCTGGCCGCACTTGCCGACGAAGTCGGCGCGCTGTGGTCGCTCTGGCAGGCCCTGGGGTAAGCCCCGGGGGCGATGCGGGGGCTGTGGAACAATCGGCCGAGCTTCCCGCATCCCACCTTGTCCACGCCGCCCGCCTTGGTTCTCTACGAGTACCCCTTCAACGAAGGCATCCGCACGATGCTGCGGCTGGAACATCTGTTCGACCGCCTGGGCCAACTGGTCGCACGCGAGACGCCGGTGGACCACCATTTCGCCCTCGCCACCATCTTCGAGGTGATGGATGTGGCCGCGCGTGCCGACCTCAAGAGTGACCTGCTCAAGGAACTCGAGCGCCACCGCGGCCAGTTGCAGACCTACCGCGGCCACCCGGGCATCAGCGAAAGCGCGCTCGATGCCGTGACGGCGCGCATCGACCACGCCCACGACGGACTCAACCAGGCCCAGGGCAAGACCGGGCAGGTGCTGACGGCCAACGAATGGCTGATGAGCATACGCAGCCGCATCAACATCCCGGGCGGCACCTGCGAATTCGATCTGCCGGCCTACTACGCCTGGCAGCAGCACGAGCCGGCCCGGCGACGCGCCGACCTGCTGGGCTGGATCGCCTCGCTGTCGCCGCTGGCCGAGGCGCTACAGGTGCTGCTGGGCCTGCTGCGCGACAGCGGCACGCCGCAGCGCATGGTGGCCAGCGCGGGCCAGTACCAGCAAAGCCTGCCCCAGGGCAAGACCTTCCAGCTGCTGCGCGTGCGCATCCCCGCCGGCGAGGGCCTGGTGCCCGAGATCACCGGCCACCGCCTGATGGTGGCGGTGCGCTTCATGCGACCCGACGCCGACGGCCGGCTGCGCAATGCCGGCACCGACACGTCCTTCGAGCTCGCTCTCTGCGCCTGATCGCCCGAAACCCTGCGGCCATGAACGACGACGCCCTGCGCCTCGTGCCCTGCCCCGGCTGTGGCCAGCCGGCGCCCTATGCGCCGTCCAATGCCTGGCGGCCCTTCTGCAGCGAGCGCTGCCGCAGCGCCGACCTGGGTGCCTGGGCCAGCGAGCGCTTCCGCCTGCCGCTGGCCACGCCCAGCGACGACGACGGCGCGGTGCCCGAGGCCTGAGCAAGGCCCCTCGGCGACCGCCCCGGCCGCCGCTCAGTGTTTTCCCCAGCCCCTTGAACAAGCGGGGACCGCCCCTATAATTGATTTGCTAGCACTCGCCGTCAGCGAGTGCTAACGGTTCGGAACCGGCTCCAAGGCCACCGACCCACCCATGTCAGCGGGGGCTCCCTTCGTTGGCCCCCATGCCCTCAGACTCCCTAGGAGATGTTATGAAGCTTCGTCCTTTGCACGATCGCGTGATCGTCAAGCGCCTGGAACAGGAAACCAAGACCGCCTCGGGCATCGTCATCCCCGACAACGCCGCCGAGAAGCCCGACCAGGGCGAAGTCCTGGCCGTCGGCCCGGGCAAGCGCAATGACAAGGGCGATTTCGTGGCCCTGAACATCAAGGTCGGCGACCGCGTGCTGTTCGGCAAGTACAGCGGCCAGACCGTCAAGGTCGACGGCGACGAGCTGCTCGTGATGCGCGAAGAAGACCTCTTCGCCGTCGTCGAGAAGTAATCCGCCCCCACGCCCCCTACAGAACTGAATCGGAGAAACACACATGGCAGCAAAAGACGTCATCTTTGGCGCTGACGCCCGTCACCGCATGGTCGAAGGCGTGAACATCCTGGCCAACGCGGTCAAGGTCACGCTGGGCCCCAAGGGCCGCAACGTCGTGCTCGAGCGCAGCTTCGGCGCCCCCACCGTCACCAAGGACGGTGTCTCGGTGGCCAAGGAAATCGAGCTCAAGGACAAGCTCCAGAACATGGGCGCGCAGATGGTCAAGGAAGTCGCTTCCAAGACCAGCGACGCCGCCGGCGACGGCACCACCACCGCCACCGTGCTGGCCCAGTCCATCATCCGCGAAGGCATGAAGTTCGTCGCCGCCGGCATGAACCCGATGGACCTGAAGCGCGGCATCGACAAGGCCGTCACGGCCCTGGTCGAGGAGCTGAAGAAGTCGTCCAAGGCCACGACCACCAGCAAGGAAATCAGCCAGGTCGGCAGCATTTCCGCCAACAGCGACGAGTCCATCGGCGAGATCATCGCCAAGGCCATGGACAAGGTCGGCAAGGAAGGCGTCATCACCGTCGAAGACGGCAAGAGCCTGAACAACGAGCTCGACATCGTCGAGGGCATGCAGTTCGACCGCGGCTACCTGTCGCCCTACTTCATCAACAACCCCGAGAAGCAGAGCGCGATCCTCGACAACCCGTTCGTGCTGCTCTACGACAAGAAGATCAGCAACATCCGCGACCTGCTGCCGACGCTGGAGCAGGTGGCCAAGAGCGGCCGTCCGCTGCTGATCATCGCCGAGGAAGTCGAAGGCGAAGCCCTGGCCACCCTGGTGGTCAACACCATCCGCGGCATCCTCAAGGTCGTGGCCGTCAAGGCCCCGGGCTTCGGTGACCGCCGCAAGGCCATGCTGGAAGACATCGCCATCCTCACCGGCGGCAAGGTCATCGCCGAGGAAGTGGGCCTCACGCTCGAGAAGGTGCAACTCACCGACCTCGGCCAGGCCAAGCGCGTCGAAGTGGGCAAGGAGAACACCACCCTGATCGACGGCGCCGGAGCCGCTGGCGACATCGAGGCGCGTGTCAAGCAGATCCGCGTCCAGATCGAGGAAGCCACCAGCGACTACGACCGCGAGAAGCTGCAAGAGCGCGTGGCCAAGCTGGCCGGCGGCGTGGCCGTCATCAAGGTCGGTGCTGCCACCGAAGTCGAGATGAAGGAAAAGAAGGCGCGTGTCGAAGACGCCCTGCACGCCACGCGTGCCGCGGTGGAAGAAGGCATCGTCGCCGGCGGCGGCGTGGCCCTGCTGCGTGCCCGCCAGGCCGCGGGCACCATCAAGGGTGACAACCACGACCAGGAAGCCGGCATCAAGATCGTGCTGCGCGCCGTCGAGCAGCCGCTGCGCGAGATCGTCGCCAACGCCGGCGACGAGCCCAGCGTCGTCATCAACGCGGTGCTCGCCGGCAAGGGCAACTACGGCTTCAATGCCGCCAACGGCACCTACGGCGACATGATCGAGATGGGCATTCTGGACCCGACCAAGGTCACCCGCACCGCGCTGCAGAACGCCGCCTCGGTGGCCGGCCTGATGCTGACGACCGAGTGCATGGTTGCCGAAGCGCCGAAGGAAGAGTCGGCCGGCGGTGGCATGCCCGGTGGCATGGGCGGCATGGGCGGCATGGGCGGCATGGACATGTAAGCCGGCCGCGCGACGCCGCGACCGGCAGGCTTTCGAGCCCGCCGGCCGCGCCGGAGCACAAGCCAGGGCCCACGCACCCCAGGGTGCGTGGGCCTTTTTGCTGGGCACGCGGCGGCGCGAAAGGCGGGTAACGGAGGCCCGCGATGGGCAGTAACACACGTTCACCCCAAGGAACATTGCTTACACCGCCACCGATAATGACACCCCTATGACCACCCCGCACTCGTCCCGGGCCCTGGTGCAGTTCGTCGAGGACGAGATGCTGCGCGCCCCGCTGTTGTTCGACCAGCTCATCGATGCGACGGTTGAGCGCGCTCGCCAGTCGTTGCCGAGCCTGGAGCCCTTCCAGCGCCAGGCTGCAGCCGACCTGATGCAGGCACTGAAGTCCCTGCATCACCGCATGGCCGACTACTTCGTGCATTCGCTGCGCGAACAGACCGCGGCCGAGATCGCGCGGCAGGCGGCGCCGCAAAGCCTGCCGGCCGGGCCGGTGGCCGATATGAAGACCCAGGATCTGGCCCTGGTCGACGAGCAGGAGGTGGCGCTCGATGTCCAGCTCTCGCACACGATAGAAGCCATCAAGAACGTCGCCGAGTTCGAGCTGCGCGAACTGCGCACCTTCGTCGCCTCGCTGGTGGGCGATCTCGAGATGTCGCGCGACCACAACCCCTTCCGCGCCGAAACCTTTGCACGCGCGCTGTGGGCGGCCTCGCAGGCGCTGCCCAGCGCACGCGGCCAGCAGCTCAACTTCATGCGCCACGCCTCCACGCCGCTGGCGCAGCTGCTGCGCACCGCCTATGCGGCGGCCAGTTCGCGGCTTGAGTCCCAGGGTATCGAGCCCGCCGCCTACCGCACGTTGATCCTGCCCAATGGCTCGCGCACGCGCCATGGCCGCATGGGCGAAAGCTCGGTTCCACCCGACATGCGCAGCATCCGCGACGCCATGCCGGACGACATCAATGCCGAGCCCCGTGGCGGCAACCGCCTCGCTCGCCAGGCTGCTCTGGGCGGCGCGGGGGCTGGCCAGCACACCGACCGCCAGGCGGTGGAACTGGTGAAGCGCCTGTTCGAGGCCGTGCTCGCCGACACCCGGGTCAAGCCCGACGTGGCCTTGCTGGTGGCGCGCCTGCAGACGCCGGCCATGCGTCTGGCGCTGCGCGACCCAGGCCTGTTCGACCACGACCGCCACCCGCTGTGGCGCTACGTCAACCGCCTCGTCTACGCCTCCGAGATGACGCCCGACTTCGGCGATCCCGAGCGACTGATGCTGCTCAAGCAGGCCAAGGCGACGATCGACCAGCTCGCGAGCGAGGCCGAGCAGACCGTGCAGCTTTACGGATGGTCGCTGGAACGCCTGGAGACCTACCTGCACAAGCGGCTGACGCGGCGCCTCACCGGCGTGGCCAGCCAGTTGGGCGCGCTGCATAAGCTCGAGGAACAGATGGTGAGTGGCCGCGCCGGGCCGGCAACGATGAACGGCGCCCTCGACATCCCCCACCTCGACACCGTGCCGGCCGATCTGATGGACCCCCCGCCCCAGCAGACGCTGAGCACGGCCGAGCGCTGGATTGCCCAGCTCCAGGTCGGCGACTGGGTGCGCATGTTCCTGCAAGGCCGCTGGGTACACGCGCAGCTGTTGTGGGCGGGCACAAAGCGCGAAATCCTCTTCTTCGGCGATGGCGCCTCCGATGCCACCTGGGTGGTGCGGCGCAGCGCGCTCCTGATGATGCACGGCAACAAGCTGCTCAAGGACTTGAAGCAGCGCGCCATCGTCGCCAGCGCCGCCCGCCGCGTACAGGAACAGCTGCAACAGGGCGGCGGCGCCGGCTGATCAGCCCCGCCGGCACGCGCGCCGGCGACACCTCATGCGGGTTCGCATTCGACCGTATTGGCAGGCGGGGAGCCGAAGACCGTGCGCCAGCACGGCGAGGCGACCCAACGACGTTGGACGGTTGAAGGCGAATCCGTATCAGGCCGGGTGGACCCAGCCGCGCAAGGTCTCGGCGACGTCGCCCACGCCCTCGCGCTTGAGGGCCGAGAACAGCGTCACCCCGATGTCACTGCTCTCGCCGGCGATGCCGCCCAGCAGTTCCTGGGCCGCGGCCAGCGCACGCGCGCCCTCGGCGCGGTTGAGCTTGTCGGACTTGGTCAGCACCGCCAGCAGCCGCACCTCGCCGCCGCCCAGGCGCGGCGCCAGGAATTCCAGCAGGTTGCGATCCAGCTCGGTGAAGCCGAGGCGGGAATCGATCATCAGCACCACGCCGTGCAGCGGCCGCCGCAGCGCCAGGTAGTCGGCCATCACCTCTTGCCAGCGCAGCTTGGCGGTGCGCTCGACGGAGGCATAGCCGTAGCCCGGCAGGTCGGCCAGCAGGGCGTCGGGCGCATCCTTGGGGCCGACCTCGAAGAGATTGATGTGCTGGGTGCGGCCAGGCGTGCGGGAGGCGAAGGCCAGGCGCTTCTGCTGGGCCAGGGTGTTGATGGCGGTGGATTTGCCGGCGTTGCTGCGGCCGACGAAGGCGATCTCGGGCAGCTCGCCGCCGGGCAGCTGGTCGAGCTTGCTGGCGGTGGTGAGAAAGCGCGCGCCGTGGAGCCAGGCCAGGGCAACGGCGGCCGCATCGGGTGCCATCTGGACGGCCGCGGGCCGGGGTTGTAGGGGTGGCGTCATGGTGCATTGTAAAATTGATGGGTTTGTCACCCCACCAGTTCTTCCGAAGGCCCCGCATGAAGCCGCCCCTGACCGTCCTCTCGTCGCTTTTCTCGGCACTTTGCCTGGCCCTGGTGGCCCAAGCCGCGCTGGCCTCCGAGGCCGCCCCGGCCTTCAAGCCAGACCCGGCCAAGGGCCAGGCCCTGTCCGCCGCCTGCGGCGCCTGTCACATGCAGGACGGCTCGCGCGGCGCGCCGGTCAACCCCATCCTGGCGGGCCAGCACGCCGACTACATCGTCAAGCAGCTGACCGAGTTCAAGTCGGGCAAGCGAAAGAACGCGGTGATGACCGGCATGGCGATGACCATCGCCAGCGAAGAGGACATGAAGCACATCGCCGCCTTCTACGCCAGCAAGCAGGCCCAGCCGGGCGCGGCGCAGAGCAAGGACACCGTGCTGCTGGGCGAGCAGATCTACCGCGGCGGCATCGCCGGCAAGCAGGTGCCCGCCTGCGCCGGCTGCCACAGTCCCAACGGCGCCGGCCTGCCCGCGCAATACCCCCGCCTGGCCGGCCAGCACGCCGAGTACGCCGAGGCCCAGTTGCTCGCCTTCCGCGCCGGCACGCGCGCCAACAGCACGCCCATGACCGGCATCGCGGCACGCCTGAACGACCGCGAGATCAAGGCCGTGTCCGACTATATGGCTGGCCTGCGCTGAGCCGCCATCGCCCTGCACCAAGGCCGGTCTTGCACCGGCCTTTTTCATGCCTGCACACGATGCCGATGTAAGTTCCGGGCTCCGCCGACCGACCACCGATCACATCCGCTACAAGGCACCCATGCATTACCTTCAAGACCGCGGCTTCGTCCATCCGGTGGCGTCGGAGATCACGCCGCAGCCGGTCTACCTCTCGCGTCGGCAACTGATGCAGGCGGCGCTGGCCGGCGCTGCCGCCACCGCCCTGCCGGCATGGGCCCAGGGGCCGCAGGCCCTGGCGCCGCTGCCCGGCGCCAAGAGCAGCGTGGCCGGCGCCCTGGTGATGGACAAGCCGACCTCGCAGGCCGACGCCAGCTCGTACAACAACTTCTACGAGTTCGGCACCGACAAGGCTGACCCCGCAGCGCGCGCCCACACGCTGAAGACGCGCCCCTGGACCGTGGCCATCGAGGGCGAGGTGAAGAAGCCCGGCACCTGGGACATCGACGCCCTGCTCAAGCTGGCGCCGCTGGAAGAGCGCATCTACCGCCTGCGCTGCGTCGAGGGCTGGTCCATGGTCATCCCCTGGGTGGGGTATTCGCTGGCCGAGCTGATCAAGCGCGTCGAGCCCACCGGCAACGCCAAGTACGTGCAGTTCGTGACCCTGGCCGACAAGGCGCAGATGCCGGGCCTGCGCGGCGGCTCACTCGATTGGCCCTACGTCGAAGGCCTGCGCATGGACGAGGCCCTGCACCCGCTCACGCTGCTGGCCTTCGGCATGTACGGCCAGGTGCTGCCCAACCAGAACGGCGCCCCGGTACGTGCAGTGCTGCCCTGGAAGTACGGCTTCAAGTCGGGCAAGTCCATCGTCAGGATCCGCTTCGTCGAGAAGCAGCCCAAGACCAGCTGGGAAAGCGCCATCCCCAGCGAGTACGGCTTCTTTTCCAACGTGAACCCCAAGGTCGACCACCCGCGCTGGAGCCAGGCCACCGAGCGCCGTATCGGCGAGGACACGCTGTTCTCCAAACGCCGGGCTACGCTGATGTTCAACGGCTACGAGCCGCAAGTGGGGCAGCTCTATGCCGGCATGGACCTCAAGCGCCATTACTAAGCCGGCCATGCCCAAGGCCCAGGGGGCAGCGCGCCGCCCCGTGCCACCGGGCCTGCTGGGCGGCGCCAACCGCAGGCTGCTGCACCCGGCAGCCAAACCGCTGCTCTTTGCCGCCGCCCTGTTGCCGCTGGCCTGGCTGGTCTATGCCGCCTTCGCCAACCGCCTGGGCGCCAACCCGGCCGAGGCGCTGATACGCGCCAGCGGCGACTGGACGCTGCGCTTCCTGTGCCTGACGCTGGCCATGACGCCGCTGCGCCAGGCACTGGGCCTGCCTGCGCTGGCGCGGCTGCGGCGGATGGTGGGGCTCTTCACCTTCTTCTACGGAGTGCTGCACTTCCTGTGCTTTGCCTGGCTGGACATGGGCTTCGACGTGGCTGCCATCCTCGCCGACATCCCCAAGCGCCCTTTCATCCTGGTCGGCTCGGCGGCCCTGCTGCTGATGCTGCCGCTGGCCGCCACGTCCTTCAACCGCGCCATCAAGGCGCTGGGCGGGGCGCGCTGGCAGGCGCTGCACCGCAGCGTCTACGCGGTGGCGCTGCTGGCCATCCTGCACTTCTTCTGGATGCGCGCGGCCAAGCAGAACTTCGCCGAGGTGGCGGTGTATGCAGCCATCATCGGCGCGCTGCTGGGTTGGCGACTGTGGCGGCGGCTGCGCGGCTGAAAAGCCGCTCTCACCCCCGCGCCAACACAGGCGCCAGCGCCCTGCCCGTGTGCGAGCCCGCCGCCACCACCGCCTCCGGCGGCCCGGCCACCACCACCCGGCCGCCGGCGCTGCCGCCCTCGGGACCGAGATCGATCACCCAATCCGCCTCGGCGATGACGTCGAGGTCGTGCTCGATCACCACCACGCTGTGGCCGCCGTCGACCAGGCGGTGCAGCACGCGGATCAGCTTCTCGACATCGGCCATGTGCAGGCCCACGGTCGGCTCGTCCAGCACATAAAGCGTGCGCGGCGCGCGGTTGCCGCGGCGGGTGACGTCGTCGCGCACCTTGCTCAGCTCGGTGACGAGCTTGATGCGCTGGGCCTCGCCGCCGCTCAGCGTGGGCGAGGGCTGGCCCAGGGTCAGGTAGCCCAGGCCCACGTCCTGCAGCAGTTGCAGCGGGTGGGCAATGGCCGGCATGCTGGCGAAGAAGGCCACGGCCTCGTCGACCTCCATGCGCAGCACGTCGCCGATGCTCTTGCCGCGCCAGCTCACCGCCAGGGTCTCGGGGTTGAAGCGGGCGCCGTGGCAGATGTCGCAGGCCACCTTCACATCGGGCAGAAAGCTCATCGCGATGGTCTTGAGGCCCTGGCCCTCGCAGCCGGGGCAACGGCCGTCGCCGGTGTTGAAGGAGAAGCGGGCCGAGCCATAGCCGCGGGCGCGCGCCTCCAGCGTCTCGGTGAAGAGCTTGCGGATGGCGTCCCAGAAGCCGATGTAGGTGGCCGGACAACTGCGCGGCGTCTTGCCGATGGGGGTCTGGTCGACCTCGAGCACGCGGTCTATGGGCTCGTAGCCGGCCAGGCTGTCGCAGCCCACCCAGGGCAGGCCGCGCCCTGCCGCCAGCGCGTCGCGGCCGGCGGCGCTGCCGCGCTGGGCCACGGCCTGGGCCACATTGGCCAGCAGCACGTCGCGCGCCGCCGTGCTCTTGCCCGAGCCGCTGACGCCGGTGACGGCCACCAGGCGCGCCATCGGCACGCGCAGGTCCAGGCCACGCAGGTTGTGCAGTTGGGCGCCGCGCAGCCACAGCGAGGGCGTGTCATCGTCTACCTGGCGACGCGCCTGCAGCGGGTGGCGCAGCGGCTGGGCGAGCAGGCGGCCGGTGACCGAATCGGCCTGCGCCGACAGATCGGCCGCCGTGCCCTGGGCCACCAGGCGCCCGCCGCGCTTGCCGGCGCCGGGGCCGATGTCGATGAGGTGCTCGGCGCGGCGGATCGTGTCCTCGTCGTGCTCCACCACCACCAGCGTGTTGCCGGCCGCGCCCAGCCGCGCCAGTGCGCCGAGCAGGATGGCATTGTCCCGAGGGTGCAGGCCGATGGTGGGCTCGTCCAACACATAGCAGACGCCCTGCAGGTTGCTGCCCAGCTGGGCCGCCAGGCGGATGCGCTGGGCCTCGCCGCCGCTGAGCGTGGGCGCGGCGCGGTCCAGCGTCAAGTAGCCCAGGCCCACGTCGGCCAGGAAGGCCAGGCGGCTCTTGATTTCGGCCACCACGTCGCGGGCGATCTCGGCGTCGCGGCCGCCCAATGTCAGTGAATCGACCCACTGCCGCGCCTCGTGCACCGACAGGCGCGCGATGTCGCCGATGGCGCGGCCTTCAAAGGTGACGGCGCGCGAGATGGCGTTCAGCCGCAGGCCGCCGCACTCGGCGCAGGGCGCATCGACCACGCCCTCGACCTCGGCCTCCTCCGAGGGAAAGCTCTGCTCGCGCCCCTTGCTGTCATCGTCGCGCACGCTGTCGTCATAGGCCTTGCGCTGCTCGCGCGTCAGCGCCAGGCCGGTGCCGACGCAGCCGGGGCACCAGCCATGCTTGCTGTTGTAGCTGAACAGGCGCGGGTCGAGCTCGGCATAGCTGGTGCCGCAGGTCGGACAGGCACGCTTGGTCGAGAAGATCTCGAGGCGGCCGATGCCGCGCCCGCCGCCCTCTTCCATGGCCTCGGCCAGGCCGTCCAGCGGGTGCAGCAGGTGCAGCACGCCTCGTCCCAACTCCAGCGTCTTGGCCAGCAGTGCGCGCAGTTCGGCCTCGTGCTCGGGGCTGACGACGATGTCGCCCACCGGCAGCTCGATGGTGTGTTCCTTGAAGCGATCCAGGCGCGGAAACGGCCGCAGCGGCATGAATTCGCCGTCCACGCGCAGGTGCGTGTGGCCGCGCATCAGGGCCCAGCGCGCGAGATCGGTGTAGACGCCCTTGCGGTTGATGACCAGCGGTGCCAGCAGGCCGACGTGGACGCCCCGGTGGTCGCGCAGCAACTGCGCCGCGATGCTGTCGGCGCTCTGCGCCCGCACCGGCGAGCCGTCGCGCGTGCAGTGCTGAAGGCCCAGCTTCACCCACAGCAGGCGCAGGAAGTGCCAGACCTCGGTGGTGGTCGCCACTGTGCTCTTGCGTCCGCCGCGGCTCAGGCGCTGCTCGATGGCCACCGTGGGCGGGATGCCGTAGACCGCGTCCACCTCGGGTCGGCCGGCCGGCTGCACGATGCTGCGCGCATAGGCGTTGAGGCTTTCCAGGTAGCGCCGCTGGCCCTCGTTGAAGAGGATGTCGAAGGCCAGCGTGCTCTTGCCCGAGCCGCTGACGCCGGTGACGACGCTGAACTTGCCGCGCGGGATGTCCACGCTCAGGCTTTGCAGGTTGTGCTCGCGGGCGTTGACGATGCGGATGCTGTCGTCCTCGGCGCTGCGCACGCGGCGGGCCTTGATCACGCTCTGCAGCGGCCGGCCTTCCTCGGCCAGCGCCAGGCCCAGACCCAACGCCGCCTCGTACTCGCGCAGCGCGCGGCCGGTGTGCGAGCTGGGATGGGCCTTCAGGTCTTCCGGCGTGCCGGCGCAGACGAGTTCGCCGCCTTCCTCGCCGCCCTCGGGGCCGAGGTCGATGATCCAGTCGGCGGCGCGGATGACGTCGAGGTTGTGCTCGATCACCAGCAGCGAATGCCCGCCCGCCTGCAGCTTGCGCAGCGCGCGCATCAGCTTGGCGATGTCGTCGAAGTGCAGGCCGGTGGTGGGCTCGTCGAAGAGGAAGAGCGTGCCCTTCCTGGCCACCGGCTGGCGCGGGTTGGCGGCGGCATCGGCCAGGAAGCCGGCCAGCTTGAGGCGTTGCGCCTCGCCGCCCGACAGCGTGGGCACGGGCTGACCCAGGCGCACGTAGTCCAGGCCCACGTCCACCAGCGGCTGCAGCCGCGCCACCACCTCGCGGTCATTCTGGAACCAGTGCGCAGCCTCGGCGACGGTGAGATCCAGCACGTCGGCGATGGACAGCGAGAGCGGCCCGCGCAGCAGCTTCACGTCCAGCACCTCGGGCCGGTAGCGGCGGCCGTCGCAATCGGGGCAACGCAGGTAGACGTCGCTCAGGAACTGCATCTCGACGTGCTCGAAACCGCTGCCGCCGCAGGTGGGACAGCGGCCGTCGCCGGCATTGAAGCTGAAGGTGCCGGCCGTGTAGCTGCGCTCGCGCGCCAGGCCGGCCTCGGCAAAGATCTTGCGCAACTCGTCGAAGGCGCCCACATAGCTGGCCGGGTTGCTGCGCGCCGTCTTGCCGATGGGGCTCTGGTCGACGAAGACGGCGTCGCTCAACAGGTCGGCGCCGAGCAGGCGCTCGTGGTCGCCCGGCGTCTCGGTGGCCTTGCCGAAATGGCGCGCCAGCGCCGGGTAGAGCACGTCCTGGATCAGCGTGCTCTTGCCCGAGCCGCTGACGCCGGTGACGGCCACCAGGCGCTGCAGCGGAAACTCCACCGTCACGCCGGTGAGGTTGTGCTCACGCGCGCCTTCGACGATGAGGCGCGGCGTGCCGGCCTCCACCGGCCGCCTGAAGCCCAGGCCGACTTGCTTGCGCCCGCCCAGGTAAGCGCCGGTCAGCGTGTCGGCGCGGCGTGCCTCGTCGGGCGTGCCGTCGAAGACGATGTTGCCGCCGCGCTCGCCGGGGCCCGGGCCCATGTCGATCAGGCGGTCGGCGGCCAGCATCACGGCCGGGTCGTGCTCGACCACCACCAGCGTGTTGCCGGCGTCGCGCAGGCGCTCCATGGCCTGCACGATGCGGCCCATGTCGCGCGGGTGCAGGCCGATGCTGGGCTCGTCGAGCACGAACATCGTGTTGACGAGGCTGGTGCCCAGCGCCGTGGTCAGGTTGATGCGCTGCACCTCGCCGCCGCTGAGGGTGCGGCTCTGGCGGTCCAGCGTCAGGTAGTGCAGGCCGACGTCGCAGAGGTACTTCAGCCGCGTGCGCACCTCGTCCAGCAGCAGCTTGAGCGCCTCGTCGAGCAGGCTGCTAGGCAGGCTCAGGCCGTCGAAGAAGCGGCGCAGGCGGGCGATGCTCAGCTGCATCAGGTCGGGCAGGCCCAGGCCCGGGAGGGCTTCGAGCTGCTCGCGGCCCCAGCCCGCGCCCACCGGCAGGATGCGCTGCGAAGGCGGCAGCACGGCATCGGCGCCGGGCTTGTCGCCGAGGCGCCAGAGCTGGGCCTCGAGCTTGAGCCGCGCGCCGCCGCAGGCACCGCAGGGCGTGTAGCTGCGGTACTTGGACAAGAGCACGCGGATGTGCATCTTGTAGGCCTTGCTCTCCAGGTACTCGAAGAAGCGGCGCACGCCATACCACTGCTTGTTCCAGTTGCCGCTCCAGTGCGGCGTGCCCTCGACGACCCAGTCGCGCTGCGCCGGCGTCAGGCTCTGCCAGGGCGTGTCGCGCGGGATGCCGGCCTCGCCGGCGTACTTGACGAGGTCGTCCTGGCAGTCCTTCCAGGCCGGCGTCTGCATCGGCTTGATGGCGCCGTTGCGCAGCGTCTTGCGCACGTCGGGGATCACCAGGCCCATGTCGACGCCGATCACGCGGCCGAAGCCGCGGCAGGTCTCGCAGGCGCCATAGGCGCTGTTGAAGCTGAACATCGCCGGCTGCGGATCGGCATAGCGGCGGTCGCTCTCGGGGCAGTGCAGGCCGGTGCTGTAGCGCCACAGGGCCTCGGCGCCGCCCTCGCCCACATGCACCGTCAAGCGCCCGCCGCCACGCCTGATGGCCATCTCGATGGCTTCGAGCACGCGCACCTTCTCGGCGCCGGCCAGGCGCAGACGGTCGGCCACGACGTCGAGGATCTTGCGCGTGCCGTCCACGCGCTCACCCTGCACACGCGTGAAGCCGCTGGCCGCCAGCCACTGCTCCTGCTGCTCGGCCGTGGTGTCGGCCGGCAGTTCGATCGGAAAGCTGAACACCAGGCGCGGGTCGCCCGCGGCGGCGGCGCGCGCCAGCAGGTCGGCGTAGATGGTCTCCGGCGTGTCGTGGCGCACCGGCAGCGCGGTCTGGCTGTCGAACAGCTGGGCGGCGCGTGCGAACAGCAGCTTGAGGTGGTCGTTCAGCTCGGTCATCGTGCCGACCGTGCTGCGGCTGGTGCGCACCGGGTTGGTCTGGTCGATGGCGATGGCCGGCGGCACGCCGTCGACGCGGTCGACAGCCGGGCGGTCCATGCGGTCGAGGAACTGGCGCGCATAGGCGCTGAAGGTCTCGACGTAGCGGCGCTGGCCCTCGGCATAGAGGGTGTCGAAGACCAGGCTGCTCTTGCCCGAGCCGCTGGGGCCGGTCACCACCGTCAGCTCGCCGGTGCGGATGTCGAGGTCGAGATTCTTGAGGTTGTGCTGGCGCGCACCACGGATGCGGATGAGACCGGACGACATGCGGGCCTTCGGGGGTTGAAGGCGGGGCATTCTAGAGGTGCCCAGGGTCTTCCCTGACGAAACAAGGGCGGCAAAGCCGCCCTTGTGTCCATGGGCCGCGCCTCCCGGCGGGGCCCTGAAACGCTGGCTCAGCCGCGGCGGCGGGCGCCGAAGCCCAGGCCGGCAATGGCCAGGCCCACCAGGGCCAGAGTGCCGGGTTCCGGCGTGCGGTTGATCTCCTGGCGCAGCTTGATCTGCAGGGCGGCTTCCAGGGTCTGGAAGTTGGTGGCGCTGCCGAAGTTGTTGCCGGCGCCGGCGACCCAGCTGCAATCCGCACCGGCACCGATGCCGAGGCAGTTGACGGCATCGATGGGGTTGGGCTGCAGCGCATTGGCGACCGTGTTGGGATTCGAACCGAAGTTGTTCAGGCCGTCGGTGGTGACGTCGATGACGAGCTTGATGTCGGCCAGCAGGCTTTGCTCGTAGGCCACCAGCCGGTCCTTCGAGGCGGTGATGGCGTCGCCGATGGCGGTGTTGGTGGTGGTGATGCCGCGGCCGGCAATGGCATCGCTGAGGCCGCTGATGGCGGAGGTCAGGGCGGCCAGATTGCCGGCGTTGTTGATCGCCGTCACCGCGAAGAACTGGCTGAAATCGCGGCCGAAGATGCCGCCGCCTATGGCCACCTTGCCGAACAGGCTGGGATCAGCCGTGAAGAGGGCATTCAGCGCGTTGACGTACGAAGACTTCTGCTGCGACATCTCCGTGGCGTCGATGCTGCCCGAGGCATCCATCGTGAGATAGAGCGCCACGGTGGGTGCGGCCTGCGCGCTGGCCGCGCCAAGAACGAGGGCCGCCGCGGCGGCAAGCTTAGTCAGACTCATGTCGATGTCCTCCAGGTGGGGGAATGGGGTTCGGTTTGTTGAATGTCTCGTCTTCTGGCCCTACTGCCGCATCAGCAGACGTACCCGTCTGCATGCAATTCCCCGTCCACGGCCTACCCCTAATTTGAAGTAAGTCTTTGGCCATCAATACTTGCCGGGTTTTCCTTGACACAGGCTGCCTGTAACAGATAGGGCTCAAGCCTTGCGATGCCAAGAAGTTCGACACCTTCCAAGAGAGGATGCGGCCCTTGCCTCCGGGCGCGGGATTTCACTGGCGCCGCAGGCCCCGCGCGACGGGCCGGCCTCGTTACCATCGAAAACCCCCTCCGCCGCCCGCCCCACCATGCTCGACGACATCCGCCAGGCCGCCGCGCGCCAGCGTACGGCGCGAACCCTCAGGCGCATGCGGCAGGGTGCCCAGCGCCTTCTCTCGGGCAAGGGCGAGCTCGGCGGCATGGCGCTGGCGCGCGAGCTGATCGACCGCCTGGAGACGCTGGCCGATGACCAGCTCGACGGCTTCTTCGACTACCTGGCCGGCGAGCTGAGCCCCGACCCGCAGGCCGTGCTGGCACTGGCCCAGGCCTATGCCGCGGCGCCCGGCGCGCCGACGCTGATGCCGCTGATGCAGGCCATCGAGCCGCCGCGCCAGGAATTGCTGCGTCGCCTCAACCGCATGCCTGGCGGCACGGCCGCCGTGCTGCGACTGCGCCGCGCCCTGCTGCAGCGCCTGAAGCAGCGGCCGGAGCTGGCGGTGATCGAGGCCGACCTGCTGCACCTGCTCACGTCGTGGTTCAACCCCGGCTTCCTGCGCATGAAGCGGGTCGACTGGAACTCGCCGGCCCAGCTGCTCGAAAAAATCATCCACCACGAGGCGGTACACGCCATCGACGGCTGGGACGACCTGCGCCGCCGCCTGCAGCCCGACCGCCGCTGCTTCGCCTTCTTCCACCCGCAGCTGGAGGACGAGCCGCTGATTTTCGTCGAGGTGGCGCTGCTGCCCGAGATGCCGGCGGCCATCGCCCCGCTCATCGACAAGGCCAGCGTGCCACTGCCGGCCGAGCGCTTTCGCGTCGCCGCCTTCTACAGCATCAGCAATTGCGAGCCCGGGCTGCGCGGCGTCTCGCTGGGCAACTTCCTCATCAAGACGGTGGCCGAGCAGTTGCAGCGCGAGCTGCCGCGGCTGCGCACCTTCTGCACCCTCTCACCCATCCCCGGCCTCGCCGCCTGGCTGCTGGCAGAGCCCGATTTCGGCGCCCTGGCCGGCCTGGACAAGCCGGCCGTGCTCGATCTGGAGGCGGCGCGCGAGCTGCTGCGCGAGCGCTGCGACGGCGACCTCGGCGCACTGCAGGGGCCGGCCGTCCACGAGCACATGGACGGCGCTGCCGCCGCGGCACTGCAACTGCTGTGCGGCGCCTACCTGGCCTGGGTCTCGCCCACGGCGGCCGGCGACCCGGTGGCGCGCTTCCACCTCGACAACGGCGCCCGGCTGGAGCGCCTCAACCTGCGCGGCAACATGTCGGGCAAGGGCCTGCGCCAATCCTTCGGGATGATGGTCAACTACCTCTACGACCTCGACCAGGTCGAGGCCAGCCATGCCAAGTTTCGCGAAGGCGAAGTGGTGCGCTCGCGCGCCATCGCCACGCCCGGCTGACACGCTCGAAAATCCACACGGAGACTCCCCACGCCATGAACCGACCGCCCTTTGCCCCCGGCCGCCGCCAGGCCCTGATTGCCGCAGCCGCCGGTGCCGCCACGCTCGCCACCCCCTGGGTGCGCGCCCAGGGTGCCTGGCCGGCAAAGCCGGTGACGGTGATCGTGCCGTTCCCGCCCGGCGGCGGCACCGACGCCTTTGCGCGGCCGCTGTTCGCCGCCCTCGGCCGCAACCTGAACCGCCAGTTCGTCATCGACAACAAGGGTGGAGCCGGCGGCACCCTGGGCGCCGGCATCGCGGCCAAGTCGGCACCCGACGGCTACACCTTCTTCATGGGTGCGGTACACCACGCCATCGCGCCCAGCATGTACCCGAAGCTGGACTACAGCATCCAGACCGACTTCGTGCCCGTGGGCCTGATCGCCAGCGTGCCCCAGGTCATCGTCGTCAACCCGCAGCGCGTACAGGCCACGACGCTGCCGGAACTGCTCGAATTCATCCGCAAGAACCCGGCCAAGCTCAACTACGGTTCGGCCGGCAATGGCACCTCGCACCACCTGGCGGGCGAGCTGTTCAAGCTGCAGACCAAGACCTTCATCACCCACATTCCCTACCGCGGCGCCGGCCCGGCGCTGCAAGACCTGATCGCCGGCCAGGTCGACCTGATGTTCGACGGCCTGGGCTCGAGCGCCACCCACATCAAGGGCGGACGGTTGCGCGGCATCGCCGTGGCCTCGACGCAGCGCGCCCCGGGCTTCCCTGACCTGCCCACAGCCGCCGAGGGCGGCGTACCAACCTACAAGGTAGCCACCTGGTACGGCCTGTGGGCGCCCAAGGGCACGCCGCGCGAGATCACCACCGCGATGGCCGCCGAAATGCGCAAGGCGCTCAATGGCGACGACCTGAAAGCCAGCTGGACCGGCCTTGGCACCGTCACACCCAACCTCTTCGGCGAGGACTTCGGCCGCTTCGTCGACAGCGAGATCAAACGCTGGGCCGACGTGGTCAAGAACTCGGGGGCCAAGCTGGACTGAGCGCGCACACCGGGCAGTCCCTGCGGACCGTCCGGTACCTGGCGAAGGGCAGAGCATGTCTCGCATGAGAGGACTGAGCCGATGAAGAAGAACGAGAACCTCTACGCCGCGCTGCGCGAGGCCTTCCCGGCCGCGCTGGACAGCGTGGCCATCGAGACCGCCGACACGCCGGCGCCGCTGCTCTACACCTGGAGCGACCTCGAGCGCGGCACGGCCATGCTGGCCAATCTGATCGCCAGCCTGGGGCTGCCACCAGCCTCGCGCATCGCGGTGCAGGTGGAGAAAAGCGTCGAGGCACTGATGCTCTACCTGGCGGTGCTGCGCGCCGGCCATGTCTACCTGCCGCTGAACACCGCCTACCAGGCGTCGGAGCTGGACTACTTCATCGCCAACGCCGAGCCGGCGATGCTGGTCTGCGTCAGCCGCCATTTCGGCTGGATCAGCAAGCTGGCCTTCCAGCGCGGCACGACCCATGTCTTCACGCTCGACGAAGACCGCAGCGGCAGCCTGCTGACGCGCGCCGCGCTGATGCCCGACACGCACGAGGTGGTGGCGCGCCGCGCCGACGACCTTGCTGCCATCCTCTACACCAGCGGCACCACCGGGCGCAGCAAGGGCGCCATGCTGAGCCATGGCAACCTGCTGTCGAACGCACGCGTGCTCAAGAGCTTCTGGGGCTGGCAGGAAGGCGATGTGCTCATCCACGCCCTGCCCATCTTCCACGTCCACGGCCTCTTCGTCGCCAGCCATGGCGCCCTGCTCAATGGCAGCCGCATGATCTGGTTCGGCCGCTTCGATGCCCGCGCGGTGACGCAGCGCCTGGGCGAGGCCACCGTCTTCATGGGCGTGCCCACGCTTTATGTGCGCCTGCTGGCCGAGGCTGGCCTGAGCCGAGAAGCCTGCCGAAACATGCGGCTCTTTGTCAGCGGCTCGGCGCCGCTGCTGATCGAGACCTTCAATGAATTCCGCGTGCGCAGCGGCCACACCATCCTCGAACGCTATGGCATGAGCGAGACCACCATGCTCACCAGCAACCCCTACCGCCCCGAGAACGCGCGCCGCGGCGGCACCGTGGGCCCACCGCTGCCGGGCGTGCAGCTGCGCATCCACGACGACAAAGGCATGCCGCTGCAAACTGGCGATATCGGCGGCATCGAGGTCAAGGGCCCGAACGTCTTCAAGGGCTACTGGCGCATGCCCGAGAAGACAGCCGACGAATTCACCACCGATCTCTGGTTCAAGACCGGCGATGTCGGCAAGATGGACACCGACGGCTACGTCACCATCGTCGGCCGCAGCAAGGATCTCATCATCAGCGGCGGCTACAACGTCTACCCGGCCGAGGTCGAGGGCTATATCAACGAGATGCCCGGCGTCGCCGAATCGGCCGTGGTCGGCGTGCCCCACCCCGACTTCGGCGAGGCCGTGGTGGCGGTGGTGACGGCGCGGCCCGGCGCTACCCTGGACGGCGCGGCCATCGTGGCCGCGCTCAAGGGACAGATCGCCAACTTCAAGGTGCCCAAGCAGGTCTTCATGGCCGCCGAACTACCGCGCAATGCGATGGGCAAGGTGCAGAAGAACCTGCTGCGCGACCAGCACCGAGGGCTGTTCGCGGCGTGAGCGAGAGTGAGCCGGACACCGGCGCTCCCGACCGCTGCCCGCGCTGCGGCGGCGCCTTCAGCTGCGGCGCTGCCCTGCCCGGGCCCTGCGCCTGCACCACGCTGACGCTGAGCCCGGCGCTGCAGGCCCGCCTGCGCGGCGCCTACAGCGGCTGCCTCTGCCTGGCCTGCCTGCGCGAAGCCGCAGCCGCCGAAGCGCCAGCGCCATCTGCGGGCTGACTGGCCTCAGTTCGTGCCCAAGTCGGGCACGAAGACGATGCCGAAGGCGCCGAAGGTGACGCGGCGCTCGTTGAGGGTTGTGTACGAGGCCACACCCAGCGTGTGGTAGGTGGACGCAAAGGCCGCCAGGGCGCCGATCTGCAACACGCCGGCAAGCTGGTTGCGTGCGGCGATCTCCGATTTGAGCTTGTCGCGGTGGGCCTCGGGACCGGGGTTCAGCACAAAGGCCAGCGCCACGCCGACCAGCAGGATGATGACCGTCTTGAGCATGGCCCCATGGTAGCGCGGCGCTAGGCCGGGCCCAGAAGCCGGGCCCACTGCCACAGCGCGAAGGCCGCCAGCATCAGCGCCGAGACCCGGCCCACCGCGCGCTGGGCGCGGGCGTCGAAGCGGCTGCGCAGCAGGCCCACCGCGGCGCACAGCAGCAGCCACCACAGTGCCGACCCGGCCAGCACGCCCAGCACCATCCACCCCGGCGAGGCTGGCTGGCCCTGGCCGGCCAGGGCGCCGAAGATGGCGATGAAGGAGAGGATGGTGGCCGGGTTGGACAGCGTGAGCGCAAAGGTGCCGGCAAACGAGGGCAGCAAGGCCGGCGCGGCCTCGATCTGTGCGCTCTGGCGCGGCGCCGCCGCATGCCAGGTCCGCCAGGCCAGCCAGAGCAGGAAGGCGCCGCCCACCAGTGCCAGCGGCAGGCGCAGCTGCTGCAGCAGGGCTATGAGCGCGCTGACGCCGAAGGCACCCAGCGCGCCATAGGCGGCATCGGCCACCGCCGCCCCCAGGCCGGTGGCCAGACCCACCGCGACGCCGTGGCCCAGGGTGCGCTGTATCACCAGCAGGCCTATGGGCCCCACCGGCGCCGCGATGGACAGACCGATCCACAGCGATTGCCAGAACAGGGGGTTCAGCGCAGCTCCTTGCGCAGCACCAGCTTCAGCCCCGACCAGACCTCGGTGACGGCGCAGACCTTGATGTCGACCAGGCCCAGCGGCAGTGCCAGCTCGCGAATGGTGTCCTCGGTGATGTCGGTAGGCACCTTCGATGCCTTCTTGGGCCAGGAGACCCAGACCGCGGCATCCACCGGCAGTGTGCGGCGCAGGCCGGTCAGTTCCTCGGCCAGCAGCGCGCGGCGCTCGACGAAAAGGTGGACGAGTTGGGTGGTGGCGCTGGCGCGGCTGCCAAATTCAACCCCCTGCGGCAACGGCGCCAGCCAGTCGGCATAGCCTGCGGGTGCATGGCGCAGCACCACGCGCATCGCCGCCTTGATGCCCAGCTTGCGCGCCAGCGGCGTGCCCGAGTAGCCGGCGGGCGCGGTGCTCATTGCAGCAGGCCCGTCAACCAGGGCAGCGAGCCGGCCATCATGGCCAGCCCGGCGCAGGACAGCAGCGCCAGCACGACGCGGCGGAAGGCCAGCGGGCTGAGCCCGCGGTAGACACGCGCACCCAGCAACGAGGGCACGACCAGGGCCGGCAGCACGATGGCGAAATGGGGCAGCATGTCGGCCGTGACGGCACCGCTGAGCACATAGCCGGCCATCGTGACCGCCAGCGCCGCGAGGTTGAAGTTCTGTATCACCGAGCGCTGCAAATCCTTGTCGTAGCCGCGCAAAGTACACCATAGCGAGGGCACGACGCCGGTGAAGCCGCCGATGCCGCCCATCGCGCCGCCGACCAGGCCCACCAGGCCGTCGGCGCCGCGTCCGCCCGCGGTGATGCGCGGGATGCGCTCGGCCATCAGCATGGCCGGGCAGCAGACCACCAGCACCAGGCCCAGCACCAGCTTGAACAGCGCCGGGTTCAGATGCGGCAGCAGCGCCACGCCGATGGGCACGCCGACCAGGCCGCCGGCCAGGAAGGGCGCCAGCGTGGACAGCGAGAGGCCGCGCCTGACCGTGAAGGCAGCCAGCAGCTGGCCGCAGAGGCTGCCGAAGACCGCCATCACCGCGGCCACGCGCGGCTCTATGCCCCAGACCCAGAACGACATCGCCACCATGCTGAAGGCAAAGCCCGAGATACCCTGCACGAAGCCGGCCGCGATGGCGCCGGCAGCCAGCAGCAGGATCTCGGCGCTCACGGTCCGGCACCCTGGAAGCAGGCCTGCGCCCCGCCCAGGCCCTTGAGGAAGGCCCGGCGCACGGTGCCGGCGGCGATGGCCGCGGCGACCTGCTTCGAATAGCGCTCGGCCCCGGTGAGCTTGCGCACCCAGCCGCGAAAGGGGATCACGCCCTCGGCCGTGCGCTGGATCGCGCCGAAGGCCGCGCCCTCGGCCACTTCGCCGCCGCGAGCGATGAGGCCGGGGTTGGCCGGCGTCGCTGTGGCATCGAGGTCGGGGCCCAGCACCTCGTCGAGCGCCGCGATCTGGGCCGCCAGCACGGCGCATCCGGGTTCGTCCGGCACCTGGTAGGGGCCCTTCTGAGCCCGCGCCAGCGCCTCGGGGATGGGCGCCTGCACGAGGTTGAGGTCGGACAGCGGCGTTGTGGCCGCCGTGCCCAGGCGCGCCGGTTGGTCGCTGGCACAGCCGGCGAGCAGCAACACGAAGCAGCCGACGATGCGCATGCGCAGCGGTGCGAAGAGCGGCTAGGCCTTGCCGCCGAGCAGGGCGAAGGCCAGCAACGCGGCCAGCGCCAGCGCCAAGGTCCAGAGCCAGCTGCCAAGCCGCTGGCGCGGCACTTCGCCAGGCGCCAGGCGTGTGCCATGCACACCGGGCGCACCGGGTGCGGCGGCCGGCGCCGCGGCGCGCTGGTGCGCATCCACCGCGTCCTTGGCCTCCTTCAGCCCCAACCCTGTCGCCTGGCGCAGGCGCTTGATGGCCTCTATCTTGTTGGCGCGCTGCAGTTCGCTCAGCACGTCGTGGGGCAAGGGATGGTCGGGAAGTGCCATGGAATCGGGCGGTGGCGGCAGTGGGGACGCCACCGCGGTCATTGTGGCAGCCCGCGCCGCGCGCACCCGGCGCGCCACCGGAACCCGCCGGATGCAAGGCCGGTGAGAGGCGGGCTAGACCGTGTCCTCGCTGTGCGCCACGCCCCTCAGGCATGCGCCCGAAGCCCTGGCCTCGAGAATCAGGATCAGTTCGCGAGCGTCCTTGTTTCCGAGTTGCGGCGTTCCCGGGTAGCGATAGCTGACCAGGCTGACGCCCGGGTAGGCCGCCCACAGCGCCTTGAGTTCGGGTTCGCGCCGAAGGCTCTCCGCTTCGAGCAGCCGCCTTTGCCCCTGGGTCCGGTAGGCGCGGTCCAGCACGAAGCTGTCGTGGTAGGCCGAGGGTGTCAGCACGATCTTCTTGCCGCTGCCATCGTAGTGGCCCCAGAAATAGGCCTTGGTGCTGGTGGCGAATCCTGCCACCTGCCCACGGTCAAACCAGCGCACCGGCAGGCGTGTCAGGTTCCTGGCATAGGGCGAGTAGCCGAGCCGGCGCCCGGGGCAGATTTGCCGGCCGAGCCCGGCGAAATCCCGTCTCTCCAGATGCCCAAGCGCCTCGTCGCCCGTGGCGATGAGGGCCTGGGCGTCGGCCAGTGCCGGCGCCGGCATCACGGCGGCCAGCAGCGTGGCCACGAGCCGGGCCAGGGAACGCGCGACACTGGCGCTGCGGTGCGCGGCAGCGCCGCAACTGTCGATCAGGGTCATGTACACCGCCGGCCCGTGGCGCTACAGCAGCGCGCCCACCTCGGAGGTGAACCACTCCCAGGTCTGGCTCTTGTCCGCCCGGAAGTCCTTGTCGATCAGGATGCGTGGGCAGTTCTTGGACATCCAGTCGGCATGCCGAAGCAACTGTTGCGTGCCGAGTTTCCGCTCGGCCAGCAGCCGGGCCGCCACCGCAACGGCATTGCGCAAGGTCTTGGCCCTGTCGCCCGACTCGCAGATCTCCAGGCTGATGCTGCTGTGGTTTCCGCTGCCAGCGTGCCACGCAACCTCGTCCAAGGGGATGCACTCGACGGCCTCGCTCTCGTCAACCACAACGTGGAAGCTGGCCTCGCGGTCATTGGCGGTGTTCGTCAACCAGGATCGTTCGTTGCGCGCGCTGGAATTCGGGTTGCCCGTGGAATGGATGGTCAGGTACTTGGCGATCAGAGCCTTGCCTGGGCGCCGCTGCTTGGGCGCACTGCTCGGAATGTGGTCGATCCGGTAGGGCACGGCGGGCACAGCCCGGCGCGGCTCGGGAGGGCGGGTGAGAACCCTGTGCATGAAGCGGGCGAAATCCAGGCGCGCGAACGCCTCGATCTGCCGGCACACGGCGGGGTCGCGCACCCCCAGTCCACGCAGGAGCGACTGGGCCTGCGACAGACGACGGGGGTCGAGCACGGGAATGGCGTACATGCCCTTGATCAGCCTGGCGATCTCCGATGCCGACAAGGCCCTCAGGCTCGAAGCCCGCCGCATCAGCCCGTCGACTTCCCCGTGGCCGGTGCTGCAAATCTGGATGCCCATGATTTCCCCTCGCTGTTCTCGCCGGCAGGCCCGCTCCGCAGGCCAGGCACGAACCTGCCGACACCCACATGCTTGAGGCCCTTGCGGCTGCCGCCGATCAGGACAAACCCGCGGTTTGGCACCGACTTCGCTATCTGGGATGAAGCCTGAGCAGGCAGGATCCAGCCCTTTCCGACTCCGTAAGCAGGCCTCAGTAACTCACCCGCGCCAGATAGGTCTCGCGCGAGGCGTCGAGCGCCTGGCCCAGGGTGGTGATGCCGATCTGGCGCAGCAGCGGAACCATCTTCAGGAAGACCTCGGCCGTCACCATGGCATCGCCCAGCGCCGTGTGCCGGCCCAGCACCGTCACGCCCAGTCGCTCGGCAATGGCCTCCAGGCGGTGGCTTTCCTGATTGGGGTGGATCACGGCGCTCAACAGCAGGGTGTCCAGCACCGGCTGGTCGAACTTGATGCCGGTGCTGTCTTCCTTGAGCTGCAGGAAGCGCATGTCGAAGGCGGCGTTGTGGGCCACCAGCACGGTGTCGTGGGCAAAGGCGTGGAAGGCCGGCAGCACGGTGGTGATCGGCGGCTGGCCACGCAGCATCTCGGGCTGGATGCCGTGGATGGCGACGCCGGCCTCGGGCACGCTGCGCTGGGGGTCGACCAGCTGCTCGAAGCTTTCCTGCCGGCGCAGCTTGCCGGCGACGATGCGGGTGGCGCCGATCTGGATGATCTCGTCGCCCTGGCTGGGCTGCAGGCCCGTGGTCTCGGTGTCGAAGACGGTGTAGCTCAGCTCGGCCAGGTGCTGCTGCGCCAGCTCCTGGTGGGCCTGGCCGGCGGCGAAGAGATCGAAGTCGTAGAACTCGGGCCGGCTGCTTTGCGGGCCCAGCAGCTCGGCGTGCAGCGGCGCGGCCTCGCCGGCCAGCGGCAGCAGGATGCGGAAGAAAGCCTCCTGCTGGATGCGGGCGCGCTCGAACCAGAGCGCGCCACCGTGGCGCGCGATGACGTCGCGCACGGTCAGCGCGCTGGTCTCGTCGCCGGCGCGCAGCGGTTCGGTCTCCCAGGCGGTGACGGTCTCGGTGCTCATGGCCTGCACCGCCCACACCAGGTCCAGCCGGCCGCGCTCAACGCCGTTCTGCACCGCGCTGCCCAGCCGCAGCTGCACGCGCTGGATGTCGTACTCCTCGGCCAGGCGGCCGGCCAGGTGCTGCAGCGCCTGGATCAGCGTGTAGCTGTCGACCTTGAGCCAGAGCTGGCCGTCGACCTCGCCCGTGCTCACGCGCAGGCCCAGCTGGCTCTCGATGCGGCGCGCCGCGGCCGCCACGAAATCGGCGCCCAGCATGTCCTCCAGCGGCCAGCGCGAGCGCACGTCGCGCAGACCGCGCTCGGCGGCCTCGTTGAGGCGGCGCGTCATGCCGCCGATCTCGTCGCGGATGACGGCCAGGAAGCGCTCACGCGTGGCCGCGTCCAGCTCGGGGTCGTCGAGCAGTTCCACCGCCGCCTGCAGGTTGCCCAGACTGCCGCGGTGGCCCTCGGTGAGCTGGTGCAGCAGGCCATCGCGCTCGGTGTCGTCGGCGAGGTCGCGCGTGATGTTGTCCAGCATCAGCACGAAGCCGTTGAGCGAAGCCGCTTCATCGCCGGGCGCACGCACCGGCGTCATCTGTATGCGCAGCAACTGGCCGCCGCGCGTGCCGGTGACGAACTGCGCCGTCGGGTGGGCGGCGCCGCGCTGCAGGCGTTGCTGCACGGCCTCGAGCGCATGGGCGACGAGGCGGCGGTCGAGCACACCGTAGATCGACCGGCCCAGGCCTATGACCTCGGCCCCGCCGATGGCCGGCCCCTCGGTAAGGGCGCGAAACTGCAGCCGCGCACGCGCATTGAAGAGCAGGATGCGGCCGTCGAGGTTGCAGACGACCACGCTCTGCGTCAGCTCGGCCATCAGCGCGGCAAGGCGATTGCGCTCCTCGGCGACCTCGCGGCTGGCCTCGGCGATGCGCGCCTGGGTGTCGGCGCGCAACGCATCGCGCTGGCCCAGCAGGTTGTTGACAGCGGCGGTGAGCGCGCGGCTGCCGGCGCTGCCCGCTGCCTCCAACTCGCGCGGGGTGTCGCTGGCCAGCAGCACCTGCAGGCGCTCGGCCAGGCGGCCGGGGGCGCGGCCGAAATGCTCCCAGGCCCAGCCGAGGCCGATGCCGCAGGCCAGCGCGACGACGAACCACAGCATCACGACCAGGCCTATGCGCGGCTCGACCAGCGCCCACAGCGCGGCACGCTCGGCCGGCTCCAGCGTCGCTGCCACCAGGCCGCCCAGGCCGCCCAGCACCAAGGCCAGCAGCAGGCCCGGCAGGACGGACGCGGCGATGCGGTGCAGGTCGAGCTTCATTGCCGCCATCATGCCGCCAGCATCTCGCGCACGCGGGTGGCCAGATCCTTGGTCGAAAAGGGCTTGGTCATGTAGCCATCGGCGCCCACGCCCAGGCCCTGGGCGACATCGGTGTCGCGGCCCTTGGCGGTGAGCATGAGGATCTTGATGCCGGCCAGGGACTCGTCGGCGCGCACCGCCTGGCAGACCTCGAAGCCGCTCTTGCCCGGCATCATCACGTCCAGCAGCACCAGGGCCGGGCGCTCGCGGCGTATGGCATCCAGCGCCTCGATGCCGTTGCGCGCCAGCAGCACCTCGTGGCCCTCGCGCTTCATCAGGAACTCGAGCGAGATCAGGATGTTGGGCTCGTCGTCGGCGATCAGGATGCGGTGCTTCATGTCTTTGTCTCCTCTTCTTGCGGCAGCGGCAGGTCGAAACCGAAGCACGAGCCCTGCCCCGGCTCCGAACGCAGCCACAGCCGGCCGCCGAAATGCTCGACGATGCGGCGGCTGATGGGCAAACCCAGGCCCGTGCCCTGGGGCCGGTTGCTGGCGTCGCCGCCCTGCCTGAATTTCTCGAACACCAGGGCCTGCTGGGCCGCCGGCACGCCAGGGCCGTTGTCGTGTACGGTGACGGTGACGCCACCGTTCTGCCGCGCCAGTTTCACTTCCACCCGGCCCTCACCCTGGGGCACGAACTTGGCCGCATTGGACAGCAGGTTGATCACCACCTGCAGCAGCCGGTCGGGGTCGGCACGCAGCGTCGGCAGGCCCGGCTCGCACAGCAGCTCGACGCGGGCGCCGCGCTCGCGAAACAGCTCCGAGGTGGTCTGCACCGCCTGGCGCAACAAGAGCGCAAGGTCGACATCGGCACTCAGCCAGTCGGCGTGGCCGGATTCGATCTTGGCCATGTCCAGCACCTGGTTGACGAGCCGGCTCAGGCGTTCGGCCTCGGCCACCACCAGGGTCAGGAACTGCTGGCGCTGTTCAACCTCCATCTCGGGCTCGTCGCGCATCAGCTCGCTGAGTGCGCGGATGCTGGTCAGCGGCGTGCGCAACTCGTGCGTGACGCTGCTCATGAAATCGTCCTTCAGACGGTCCAGGCTCTTGAGCTGCTCGTTGAGGTGGCGCAGCTCCGAGGCCTCCTCGACGATGCGCATCACGTCGGCCAGCTCGAGCGTCTCTTCCTCGACCACGCTGGAGATCATCACACGCGCGCTGGCGCTGCCGATGGCGCCGGCCAGCAAGGTCTCGGCGTACTGCACCAGGCGTGGGTCCGCCTGGGCCAGCGGCTGCAGCGGACCGCCGCCGAGGGCGCGTGCCTGCTCGTCGAAGAGCGTGCGCGTGCGCACCGGGCCGAGAAAGCGGCCGACCAGCTCGATGAGCTCGTCGACATGGGCGCGGCCGCGCCAGAACACGCGCTCCTGCGCGCTCTGCTCGTAGACATCAACGAAGCGCAGCGCCTGGCTGGCCTCGGCCGCCTGCGGCGGGCGCGCCAGCGAGACACCCACGTAGAGGCCGGCATTGGCCAGCAGGCTCCAGAACAGCGCGTGCGTGAGGTTGTCCATGCCCACCAGACCGAACAGGGCCTCGGGCTTGAGCAGTGCCCAGCCGAACAGGCCTTGCTGCAGGAAGCCGGCGTCCATCCAGCCGCTCTTGGCGATGGAAGGCAGCATCAGGGTATAGGTCCACAGCAGGGCACCCGCCAGCAGGCCGGCCAGGGCGCCGTTGCGCGTGCCGCCCTTCCAGTACATGCCGCCCAGCAGCGCGGGCGCGAACTGCGCCACCGCGGCAAAGCTGATGAGGCCGATGCTGACCAGCGCATAGGCCTCGCCGGCGATGCGGAAGTAGAGCCAGCCCAGCAGCAGCAGGCCCAGGATGACGGTGCGGCGTATCGCCAGCAGGGTGCCGGTGAGGTCACGCTCGGCGAAGGACTTCAGCCGCAGCAGACCGGGCAGCACGAGGTCGTTGCAGACCATGGTGCTGACCGCGATGGCCTCGACGATGACCATGCCGGTGGCCGCCGAAAGCCCGCCGACGAAGGCCACCAGCGCCAGGCCCGGGTGGCCGGCGGCCAGCGGCAGCGCAAGCACGAAGGTCTCGGGATTGGCCGCTGGGCTGGCGCTGCCGCCGAAGTACAGCAGGCCACCGAAGGCGATGGGCAGCACGAAGAGGTTGATCAGCAGCAGGTAGGCCGGAAAGGACCAGGCGGCGCGGCGGATGTGCTGCTCATCCACGTTCTCGACCACCATCACCTGGAACTGCCGCGGCAGCAGGATGATGCTGAACATCGCCAGCAGCATGAGCGCGAACCACTGGTCGTAGGCGAAGGGACGCGCCGGGTCAGGCTGCAGCACACGCGCGATCTCGGGCCGCGCCATCGCCTGCGCGAACAAATCGCCAGGGCCGTCGAACAGGCCCCAGGTCACGAAGCCGCCCACCGCCAGGAAGGCCAGCAGCTTGACCACCGATTCAGCCGCGATGGCCGCCACCAGGCCCTCGTGACGCTCGGTGTTGTCGAGGTGGCGGGTGCCGAAGGCGATGGTGAAGCCGGCCAGCACCAGCGCGATGATGAGCGTGGTGTCCACCCCGCCACGGCCGGCTGCAGGCACGCCGCCGGTGAGCAGTTCGATGCCGCTGGCCACCGCCTTGAGCTGCAGCGCCACATAGGGCACGACGCCCACCAGCGCGATCAGCGTCACCAGCCCGGCCAGCAGACGGCTCTTGCCGTAGCGGCTGGCCACGAAGTCGGCGATGGACGTGATGCGCCAGGTGCGCGCAATGCGCACCATCTTTCGCAGCACCAGCCAGCCCAGCACCATGGCCAGCGTCGGCCCCAGGTAGATGGGCAGGAACCAGACGCCGCCGCTGGCAGCACGGCCGACGCTGCCGAAGTAGGTCCAGGCGGTGCAGTAGACGCACATGCTCAGCGCGTAGACCCAGGCATTGCCGATCACGCTGCGGCCGGCAAGCGCGCGCCGGTCGGCCCACCAGGCGACGCCGAACAGCGCCAGCAGGTAGAGCAGCGAGACGGCCAGGACCAGCGGGGCGGACAGCGCGCTCATCTCAATGCCTGGCGCCAGCGCTTTCCATCAGTTGGGCCAGCAGCACGATCAGCAGCGCCCAGGCGCCGAACAGCGCCACCGGCAGCAGCGGCAGGCCGAACACCGTGCCTTCGGCCAGCCACAGGCGCAGCAGCGGAAAGTCGAACAGCAGCCAGCCCAGGCCGAACAAGGCCAGCAGGCGCTGGGGCAGCAGGCGACCGTGCAGGGTCTTCATGCGCGTCTCCGGTCGTCCTTGGGGCTGCGCCTCACAGCGCGTCGAAGCGGAAGTGCTGGCGCAGGAACTGGCGGAAGCGCTTCACGATGGCCAGCGCGTCGTGCAGCGGCTCGCGCTCCAGCGTCGACAGGTCCGAGGCCCGCACCTCATTGCCGGGCGCCAGGCCCTGCTCGCGCTGTGCCAGCTGGTGGGTCAGGCGTATGCCCATCAGGAGGCGCAACGCCTGCAGCAGGTCACCGGCCAGCGGGGCATCGATGTGCTGAGCTTCCTGCAGCCGCGCCAGGCGCGCCGCCGTGCCCTGCTCGCGCACGCCGTATTGCAGCGCCAGCGCGCGCACGCCGTGGACGATGGGAAAGGTGCCCAGTTTCTTCAAGTCCAGCGGCTGCTCGTCGCGGCTGCGCGTGAGGCGGGTGAACCAGTTGCCCGGCTCCTGGAACTGGTCGGCCGCACGCGCAAAGCGGGCGAAGAAGAGATCGTTGCCGGCGAGTATTCGGTCGAGGTGGGCACGCGCCTCGAGCAGCAAGTCGGGGTCGCCGGCCACGCAGGCGGCGTCGAAGAAGATGGCCAGGTGCATGGGGCCGTCGGCCGAGCCGCCGCCGCCAGCGCCGCCGCCGTAGATCCAGCTGCGCTGGGTTTCCTGGAAGCGCGCCAGCGGCTGGCACCACAGCGGGTTGGTGATCATGATGTCGCCCGGGCAGGGCGGATAGCCCAGCGCCTGCAGCGCGGCGCTGAAGCGAGCGCAAAGCTCTTGCAGGCCCGGCCATTCGAAGCCGTCGCGCAGCAGCAGCGCGTTGTCCTGGTCGGTCTTGAGGATCTGCTCGCCGCGGCCTTCGCTGCCCATCACCAGCAGGCAGCTGTTGGCCCTCAGCTCGGACGGCGCCAGCAGGGTCCACAGGCGCGCAAAGAGGCGCGTGTTGAGCTCGCTCACCAGGCGCGTGATGCGCTCGATGCGGATGCCGCTGCCGTGCAGCAGCTTGACCATTTCGTCGACGCGGCGGGCGGCGTCACCCAGGTCGTCCACCGAGGCCGCGTCGTCGATCTGCAGCGCCACGATGTGCGAGTGGTTGGCGACAAAGCTGACCAGGTCGAGCTGGCCCAGCACGCCGATCACCGGCGCGTCCATCGCCTCGCCGTCGCGCACCACCAGGCGGTGGACACGGTGGCTGACCATCAGCCACAGGGCCTCGAAGAGATCGGCGTCGGCCTGCACCGCAACGAGGTCGAAGCGCGCCACCTCGCGCACCGCCAGTTGCTGCGGCGGTTGCTCGCGCAGCAGGGCGTCGCGCAGGTCGGTGGTGGTGAAGATGCCGAGCCGGCTGCCGTCGCGCACCAGCGCGTGGGTCAGGCCATGGGCCGAGAGTTCGCGGCAGACGCTGACGAGGTCGGTCGCGCCGTCGACGTAATAGGGCTTGCGCAGATAGGCGTCGCGGATGCGCGCGGTCACCAGCGTGAGCATCTCGCGCTGCGGTTCGGCGGCGGATGGGGTCATAAAGGGGTCGCGGGGGCTTGCAATGAAAAGGGGCCGCTGACGATGCGCCAGCGGCCCCCGGGGTGCCTATCGTTCAGGCAGGTGCATCAGTGGCCGCTGGCCCCCGAGGCGCCGATGCCGGTCTCCGAGCGCACTTCCTGGGCCGGGTAGCCGGCACGGTCACGGTCGCCCTGGGCGCTGCGGTCGAGCAACGAGACGATCCAGATCGTGATGAAGGCGAGCGGGATCGAGAAGATCGCGGCCGAGTTGTACGGGAACCAGGCCGAGCCCTTCGGGTAGTGCATCACGGCTTCCCAGACGCTGGCCGAACCGATGGTCAGCGACACCGCGGCCACCAGGCCGACGAAGCCGCCGGTGACGGCGCCCTTGGTCGTGCAACCCTTCCACAGCACCGACATGAACAGCACCGGGAAGTTGGCCGAGGCGGCGATCACGAAGGCCAGCATCACCATGTAGGCGACGTTTTCCTTCTCGAAGGCGATGCCCAGAACGACGGCGATGATGCCCAGGCAGACGGTGGTGATCTTGGAAACGCGCAGTTCGTCGGCCTGGTCGACACGGCCCTTGCGCCAGACGCTGGCGTAGAGGTCATGCGACACGGCAGAGGCGCCCGACAGCGTCAGACCGGCCACGACGGCCAGGATGGTCGCGAAGGCCACCGCCGAGATGAAGCCCAGGAACCAGTTGCCGCCCAGCGCGCCGGACAGGTGCACCGCCGCCATATTGCCGCCGCCGACCAGACCCTTGCTGATGTCGCCGCCGACGAAGTAGTTGGCCGGGTTGGGGATCAGGTTGGTGATGGCGCCGAAGCCGATGATGAAGGTCAGGATGTAGAAGTAGCCGATCCAGGTGGTGGCCCAGCCCACCGACTTGCGCGCTTCCTTGGCGTTGGGCACGGTGAAGAAGCGCATCAAGATGTGGGGCAGACCGGCGGTGCCGAACATCAGCGCCATGCCGACCGAGATGGCCGAGATCGGATCCTTGATGAGCGCTCCGGGGCCCATGATGGCGTCCTTCTTGGAGTGCACTTCGACGGCCTTGACGAACATCGCCTCGGGCGAGAAGCCGAACTGGATCAGCACCATCAGCGCCATGAAGGTGGCACCGCCCAGCAGCATGCAGGCCTTGATGATCTGCACCCAGGTGGTGGCGGTCATGCCGCCGAAGAGCACGTAGACCATCATGATCGAGCCGACCAGGATTTCGGCGTAGAGGTACTCCATGCCGAACAGCAGCTTGATGAGCTGACCGGCGCCGACCATCTGGGCGATCATGTAGAAGGCCACGACGACCAGCGAGCCGCTGGCGGCGAAGACGCGGATCGGGGTCTGGCTGAAGCGGTAGCCGGCCACGTCGGCAAAGGTGAACTTGCCCAGGTTGCGCAGGCGCTCGGCCATCAGGAAGGTGATGACGGGCCAGCCGACCAGCCAGCCGATCGAAAAGATCAGGCCGTCGAAACCGTTGGCGAACACGAGGCCGGAAATGCCCAGGAAGGACGCGGCCGACATGTAGTCACCCGCGATGGCCAGGCCGTTCTGGAAGCCGGTGATGCCGCCGCCGCCGGTGTAGAAGTCGGCCGCGCTCTTGGTCTTGGCCGCCGCCACCTTGGTGATGTACAGCGTGAACAGCACGAAGGCCACGAACATGCCGATGGCCGTCCAGTTGGTGGCCTGCTTCTCGGCCTGGCCGAGGTCGGCGCCGGCTGCGTAGGCGCCCACGCCCAGGGCGGTCACCGCGGAGACGGCGAGAACCTTGCCCAGCGTGCTGAGGATTTGCTTGTCGAAACTCATTTCACGACTCCCTTGACGATCTGCTCGGTCAGTGCATCGAACTCGCTGTTCGCCCGCCGCACATAGATCCAGGTGATGATGATGGTGAACACGATCACCGACACGCCGATGGGCATGCCGAGGGTCGTGACGCCGGTGCCGATCTTCTGCGCCAGCAGCGGCTTGTTGAAGGCCACCAGCAGGATGAAGCCGTAGTAGGCGACCATGCCGGCCAGCGACAGCCACCAGCCGAAGGCGGTGCGCTTGGTCTTCAGCTCGATGTACTTTGGGTGCGATGCGATCCGTTTCGCAAGGTCGTCTTCCATGCTGTCTCCGTAGGGTGGGAAATGAGGGCGCGATCTTGTGGGGGGGTTCTGACCGCGTTCTGACAAACAGCCAACAACAACTGACGCAGGCGCGGTCACGGCCGCGTCACCCGGCGCCGGCATGGCAGCCGCGCCCGGCCCTGACCGGCAGGCTGGTGCGCCGGGCTTCACGGCCTGTGTCATAGGTGAACAGGGCTTGATTGCACGCTGCAACAAGGCTGGCGGAGACCTCGGTCAGCGCCCCCGGCGACCCCGCAGCGACCCCAGACAGGCACCCCGGTACGGGGGCCTGGGACTTTCCCTAGGTAGGCCCCGGCAAACCCTTCAACGGCGCTTCACGCCGGCACGCGGCCGGCCTTCGGCCTCCCAGGCCGGGCCGTCGAACCAGGCCCCGCCCAGCAGCGCATCGCGCAGCATTTCCAGCGCATCCAGGCCCCAGAACAGGCGGCCATCGAGTGCGAAGGTCGGCACGCCGAAGATGCCGGCGGCGATGGCGGCGTCGGTGGCCTCGCGCAGCTCGCGCTTCACGTCTTCGCCACCAGGGTCGCGCGCCGGCGCCAGCCGCGCCGTCAGCTCGGCCAGGCGGACCGGATCGCTGGCATCGCCGCCGCCCGTCCAGACATGGCGAAACAACGTCTCGACGACGCGCCGGTTGGGCCCGCAGGCCAGGGCCAGGCGCAGCAGCGGCAAGGGGTTGAAGGGGTGCTGGGCGGGGGTCTGCAAGGCTATGCCGTGACGCTGGGCCAGCCAGGCCACCTGCCGGAAGGTCCAGGCGCGCTTGGGCTCCAGCTCGGCCGGGCCCTTCTGCCCCCAGTGCTGCAGCAGGCCGGCAAACAGCAGCGGCCGGTACTCGACCGCGTAGCTGCAGCCCTCGAGCACCTGGGGCAGGCGCTCGAAGGCCAGCCAGGCAAAGGGCGAGATGGGGTCGAAGTGAAAGGTGATCTGCTTCATGCGGGCTCCTGCGGCCGCGGCGCGTCGATGCGGCGCTGCGCGAGCTGGCTACGGATGGCGCGCTTGGCCTGGTCGTCCAGCCCCGACCAGGCGGCGATCTCCCCCAGCGTGCGCCGGCAGCCCAGGCACAGGCCGCTGGTGGCATCCATCGTGCAGACGCCGGTGCAGGGGCTGGCCACGGGCGTCCCGGTCATCTCCGTCATCTCCGTCATCTCACTCACGTCTGCACCACGTCGGCCACT
The DNA here is from genome assembly GCF_904426505.1 of Rubrivivax sp. A210. Lineage (GTDB taxonomy): Bacteria > Pseudomonadota > Gammaproteobacteria > Burkholderiales > Burkholderiaceae_C > Rubrivivax. The sequence goes on along the minus strand of NZ_CAJGBN010000045.1, from coordinate 55,241 downwards.
GGCGCACCGCCGGTCAGCCGCGGCAGATCGGCCGGTGCGAGGCGGAAAACGCCGTTGGGATGGCCGGCCGCGGCCCAGATCTCGTCGAAGCGGAAGAGTTCGCGGTCGATCAGCGTCAGCACCGGACCGCTGTGGGCCAGCGGCGCGACGCCGCCGATGGAGAAGCCGGTGGCGGCCTTGACGAAATCGGCGTCGGCACGGCCCAGCGGCCCGGCGATGGCGGCGACGCGCTTCTCGTCGACGCGGCGGTCGCCCGATGCCACCACCAGCACCGCGCCTTCGGCGCCCTTGCGCCGGAAGATCACGCTCTTGGCGATCTGGCCGACCACCAGGCCCAGCGCGTCGGCCGCCTCCTGCGAGGTGCGCGCCGGCACTTCCAGCCACAGCGGTACATGCGGATGGCCCTGGGCGGCGAGGGCCCGTGCCACGCGCCGGAAGCCCTCGGGGCGGTCCTCGAGCTTCATGCCGCCACCGCCAAGCCACGCTTGGCCAGCAACGCCTTGCCGGCGCGCGAGACCGGGGCGCGGCCCAGCAAGCCGCTGATCCAGCCGCCGGTGTCGACCAGGGCCGCCAGGTCCAGCCCGGTGGCGATGCCCATGCCGTCGAGCATGAAGACCACGTCTTCGGTGGCGACATTGCCGGTGGCGCCCTTGGCGTAGGGGCAGCCGCCCAAGCCGGCGATGCTGGTGTCGAAGGTATGAACACCCAGCTCCAAGGCGGCCAGGATGTTGGCCAGCGCCTGGCCATAGGTATCGTGGAAGTGACCGCTAACCTCGGCCAGCGGGTAGTGCTTCAGCGCCCGCTCCAGCGCCGCCTGCACGCGGCGCGGTGTGCCCACGCCGATGGTGTCGGCGATGCCGCAGTGGTCGACGCCGATGTCCTTCATCAGCCGCACCACCTGTTCCACCGCATCGGGCGTGACCTCGCCCTGGTAGGGGCAGCCCAGGGCGCAGGAAATGGCCGCGCGCACCTTGAGCCCGGCCGTGTGCGCCGCCGCCACCACGGGGCGGAAGCGCTCCACGCTCTCGGCAATGCTGCAGTTGATGTTGCGCTGGCTGAAGGCCTCGCTGGCGGCACCGAACACCACCACCTCGTCGGGCCAGAGCGCACGCGGCGCCGCCAGCGCGGCCTCCAGGCCCTTGAGATTGGGCGTGAGCACCGAAAAGCGCACGCCCTCGCTGCGCGCGATGCCGGCCAGCACCTCGGCGTTGTCGGCCATCTGCGGCACCCATTTGGGGCTGACGAAGCTGGTGACCTCGATCTCGCGGCTGCCCGCGGCCTGCAGCCGCTGCACCAGGGCTATCTTGGTCGCCGCCGGCACCGGCTGGGCCTCGTTCTGCAGGCCGTCGCGCGCCCCGACCTCGACCAGGGTGACTGCTGAAGGAATCATCGTCGGCCTTTCGACTTTCAATTTAGGGGGTTGGGCGCCCAGGCGCGGCCCAACCATTGGATCAGGGGGGCCATTCGCCCCAATTGGGGATGCCCCTGGCCGCCACCGGCGCGCACACTGCGCGCTCGATGAACACCCGCCGCTGCTACAAGATCGCCGACCGCATCCACGCGGGCCTGCAACGCGAACTCGGCGAGGGCATAGACCGCGAGCGCATGGTGCATCACGCGCTCTATGCGCGCGACGTGCTCCTGGTGTGCGAGGCCCTGCGGGCCAGCGACATGCCTGATCTGGCACGCGCCTTCCGCCGCGCGGTGTCGGCGCCCGAGCCGGTACTGGCGGTGCCGGCGGCCGCGGCCAGCGGTTTCAGCGCCTCGCGCTTCATCAGCTCGCTGTTCGGCACCCCCTCCACGCTGGACAGCCGCCCGGCCAGCGATGCGCCGCCACCGGCCGCCAGGCGCAGCGGCTGGTTCGGCCGCCTCGGCATCGGTGCCGGCGACAGCGCCGGCAACAGCGCCGGCAGCGGCAAGCCCTAGCTTCATGCCGCCGGCCGGGCCGGCCCCAGGCGCAGCAACTCGCCGCCCTCGGCCACCTGGTCGCCCACCGCATAGAGCAGTTCTTCCACCACGCCGTCGTGCGGTGCGCTGACGGTGTGCTCCATCTTCATCGCCTCCATCACCGCCAGCGGCTGGCCGCGCTTGACCGCGTCGCCCACGCGCGCCAGGAAGGACACCATCTTGCCCGGCATGGGCGCCGTCAGCCGACCTTCGGCGCCGGCGTGGTCGGCGGCATGGGCCAGCGGGTCTAGTTCGTCGACGAGAGCACTGCCGGCCTCGGCAAAGACGGCGAAGCGCTCGCCGCGGTTGTAGACACTGATCGTCAGACGCTCCGTGCCCAGACTCACGTCGTGGCGCCCGTCACCGAGGGCGCGTGCGGCAAAGGCCCAGCGCTGGCCGCCCAGGGCCAGCACCGTGCCGCCGTCGTGCAGGCGCTCGAAACTCGGCTGCAGCGCCTGGCCGCCGCGCTGCAGGCTGAGCTGGCGCTGCGCGCCGCCGTGCAGGCGCCAGCCGTCGCGGCGCGACCAGGGGTCGGCATCTTCCAGCGCCGCCTCGGCCGCCAGGCGGTGGGCGGCGACAGCGGCCACGGCCCAGGCGTCGGGCAGCGGCGGCGCCTCGAAGAGCGCGGCGTGCTCGCGCTCGATCAGCGCGGTATCGAGATCGGCGCTTGCAAAGGCCCGGCTGGCGACCACGCGGCGCAGGAAGGCGACATTGGTGTTGAGGCCCATGATGTGGGTGTCGCGCAGCGCCGCAGCCAGCCGCGCCAGCGCCTGCTCACGGGTCTCGCCCCAGACGATGAGCTTGGCGATCATCGAGTCGTACCAGGGGCTGATGGCATCGCCCTCGCGCACGCCGCTGTCCACGCGGGCCAGCCGTCCATCGCCCGGGCTGCGCTCGAAGGCCACATGCGCCGGCCAGCGCGCCACCTGCAGCGTGCCGGTGGCGGGCAGGAAGTTGGCGTCGGGGTTCTCGGCGCAAATCCGTGCCTCGATGGCGTGGCCGCGCATGACGAGTTGCTCCTGGCGCAGCGGCAGCGGCTCGCCCGAGGCCACGCGCAGCTGCCACTCCACCAGGTCGAGGCCGGTAATGGCCTCCGTGACCGGGTGCTCCACCTGCAGCCGCGTGTTCATCTCCATGAAATAGAAGCGCAGGTCGCCGCCCTCGGCCGGTTCGGCGATGAATTCCACCGTGCCGGCGCCGACATAGCCCACGGCCTGGGCCGCCGCCACCGCCGCCGCCCCCATTTCGGCGCGGCGCGCGGCGCTCATGCCCGGCGCCGGCGCTTCCTCCAGCACCTTCTGGTGGCGGCGCTGCACCGAGCAGTCGCGCTCGAAGAGGTAGACGCAGTTTCCGTGGCCGTCGCCGAAGACCTGGATCTCGATGTGGCGCGGCCGCGTGACGTAGCGCTCGACCAGCACATGGTCGTTGCCGAAGCTGGCCTTGGCCTCGCGCTGGCAGGAGGCGAGCGCGGCCTCGAAGTCGGGGGCTGAGTCGACGCGGCGCATGCCCTTGCCGCCGCCACCTGCGCTGGCCTTGATCAGAACCGGGTAGCCGATGCGCGCCGCCTCGGCGGCCAGGAAGGCCGGCTCGTTGTTGCTGCCGTGGTAGCCCGGCACCAGGGGCACGCCGGCCTTTTCCATCAGCGCCTTGGCCGCGCTCTTGCTGCCCATGGCAGCGATTGCCGAGGCCGGCGGGCCGATGAAGACCAGGCCGGCGTCGGCACAGGCGCGTGCGAAGTCCTCGTTCTCGCTCAGGAAGCCGTAGCCCGGGTGGACCGCCTGGGCGCCAGTGGCGCGTGCGGCGTCGATGATGCGCTGCCACTGCAGATAGCTGTCGCGCGGCGCGTTGCCGCCCACATGCACGGCCTCGTCGCAGGCGCGCACATGGCGGGCGTCGGCGTCGGCGTCGGAATACACAGCCACGGTAAGCACGCCCAGGCGGCGCGCGGTGGCGGCGACGCGGCACGCGATTTCGCCCCGGTTCGCTATCAGGATCTTGTTGAACATGCTCACGCTCGACTCAGGCCGGAGCCCGCACAGAGGGGAAAAAGCGCTGCCACAGGCCGCGCAGGAACTTGAACAGCCGCACGGTCAGCGCCACTGCCAGCAGCACCGCCAGCACCAGCACCGGCAGAAAGACCAAAGGGTAGGCCCAGGCCAGCCACAGCATGGCGGGCACGGCGGCGTCGCCCAGCAGCGACAGGCCGATGTTGGAGAAGGGCTCGGGCGAGGTGTTGACGGCCGCCCGCGTGGTGGCCTTGGCGGTGTGGGCCGTGGCCGCCAGCGTGCCGCCGGCCAGCGCCGCCAGCAACTGCCAGGCGCCGGCATCGCCGCCGAATACGCCCGCCGCCAGTGCCGCGCCGGCGGGGATGCGGATAAAGGTGTGGACCGCGTCCCACAGGCTATCCAGGCCCGGCACCTTGTCGGCCACAAACTCGGTCACCACCATGAGCCCGGCCGCGCCCAGCACCAGCGGGTTCTGCAGCAGCTGCAGGCCCGCGGGCAGTTGCACCCAGCCCAGGGCGCCCGCCAGCCCGGTGATAAAGACCACCGCGTACAGGCGCAGGCCGCTGGCCCAGCCGAGCGCGGCGGCGAGCGCGACGAGCTGGGGCAGGTCGAGGTTCACCGCCAGCCCGGCTCGCGCTTGTCGAGAAAGGACTGCACGCCCTCGCGCCCTTCGCTGCTGGCGCGGATGTCGGCGATGCGGCGCGCGCTGTCATCGCGCAGCGCGGCGTCGATGGGGCGGCCGGCGACATCTTTGACGAGCTGCTTGCAGGCCTTGACGGCCGCCGGCCCGTTGGCCACCAATGCGGCCACGATCTCGGCCACACGCGCGTCCAGCAGTTCGGCCGGCGCGACCTCGTGGGCGAAGCCCAGCGCCGCCGCCCGTGCCGCGCCGAAGCGTTCGGCGCTGAGGAAATAGCGCCGCGACGCCTGCTCGCCCAGGGCGCGCACGACATACGGGCCTATGGTGGCCGGCAGCAGGCCAAGGCGGGCCTCGCTGAGGCAGAAGTGCACACCCTCGGCCGCCACCAGCACGTCGCAGACGGCGGCCAGGCCCACGCCGCCGGCATAGCAATCGCCATGGATGCGGCCCACCACTGGCAGCGGGCAGCTCCAGATCGTCCACAGCATCTCGGCCAGGCGGGCGGCGTCGGCGCGGTTCTCTTCCCAGCCGTAGCCAGCCATGGCGCGCATCCACGACAGGTCGGCGCCGGCGCAGAAGGCCTTGCCGTGGCCGCCCAGCACGATGGCGCGCAGCGTGGGGTCGGCGCCCAGCTCGGCGAAGGCCGCCGTCAGCTCGGCGATGACGCCGTCGTTGAAGGCGTTGCGCACCTCCGGGCGGTTAAGCCAGACCTCGGCCACATGGGGCGAGGGGCGGCGAATGTCCAGCGTCGTCGTCATGCGGGTCGCACCTTCCAGGGCATCAGTGGCGCCAGGCGCGCAGGCCGCGCAGGCGCTCGAAGACATCGAAATCGCGGTCGCGGTGCAGCAGCGCATAGCCGCGCTCGATGCAGAAGGTGGCGATCAGCACGTCGAGCGCGCTGCGCACCGTCACGCCGCCGGCGCGCAGGCTGCGGTAGTGCTGGGCAGCCTCGATGGCGATCTCGGTGCCGGCCACCGGCTCGATGCTCAGCGTTTCCATCAGCGTGCGCGCCTGGCGGTACTCGCGCTCGTGGCGAAAGCCGCGCAACACCTCGAACAGCACCAGGTCGGGCACGACGATGCGCAACTCGCCCTCATACAGCAGCCGGCGCAGCGTCTGGCGCGCCGGGCTGGGATGGCCGGCGAAGAAGTCGATCCAGACGCTGGAGTCAACGACCAGCACGGCGCTTGCCCTTGGAGGGGGCGGGCTGGGCAGCCTGGGAGGATGGCAGCGCGGCCGGCCCGCCTTCGCTGATGACGATGGCCTTGCTCGCTTCTTCCTCCGGCACGGTCCAGTCCTGCGACTCGTCGCCCTGCCAGGCCAGCTTGCCCTCCCACTTGAGGATTTCGCGGTAGGCCGCCTGGCGCGCCAGCAGCTTGAGGCCGGCCTCGACCGCGTCTTTCTTGGTCGTGTAGGGGCCGGCCTTCAGGGCCTGGGCCATCAACGCGTCGTCGATGTCGATGTTAGTGCGCATGATGTGTACATATTTGAAACTGCAAACACATCGTACACTACATGCGGAAGACGCCGAAGCGCGGGCTCTCGGGTATGGCCGCGTTGAGGCTGGCGCTCAGGCCCAGGGCCAGCACGCGGCGGGTGTCGGCGGGGTCGATGACGCCGTCGTCCCAGAGCCGGGCGCTGGCGTAATAGGGGTGGGCCTGGTGGGCGAACTGCTCGAGGATGGGCTGCTTGAAGGCGGCCTCGTCGGCGGCCGACCACTGGCCGCCCTTGGATTCGATGCCGTCGCGCCGCACCGTGGCCAGCACGCCGGCGGCCTGCTCGCCGCCCATCACGCTGATGCGCGCGTTGGGCCACATCCACAGCAGGCGCGGGCTGTACGCCCGGCCGCACATGCCGTAATTGCCGGCGCCGAAGCTGCCGCCGATGATGACCGTGAACTTGGGCACCGTGGCCGTGGCCACCGCTGTCACCATCTTCGCGCCGTGCTTGGCGATGCCCTCGTTCTCGTACTTGCGCCCGACCATGAAGCCGGTGATGTTCTGCAAGAAGACCAGGGGCACGCGGCGCTGGCAGCACAGCTCGATGAAGTGGGCGCCCTTCTGCGCGCTCTCGCCGAAGAGGATGCCGTTGTTGGCGACGATGCCCACCGGCATGCCCTCGATGTGGCCAAAGCCGGTCACCAGGGTGGCACCGTAGCGCGCCTTGAACTCGTCGAACTCGCTGCCGTCGACGAGCCGGGCGATGATCTCGCGCACGTCGAAGGGCTTGCGCGGGTCGGTCGGGATCACGCCATGCAGCTCGGCGGGGTCGAACAGCGGCGGCCGCGGCGGCACCAGGCGCTGCTGATCGGGCTTGCGCCAGTTGAGGTTGGCGACGCTGGCCCGCGCGATGGCCAGCGCGTGCATGTCGTTCTCGGCCAGGTGGTCGGCCACGCCCGACAGCCGCGTGTGGACGTCGCCGCCGCCCAGGTCTTCGGCGCTCACCACCTCGCCGGTGGCGGCCTTCACCAGCGGCGGGCCGCCGAGGAAGATGGTGCCCTGGTTGCGCACGATGATGGCCTCGTCGCTCATCGCCGGCACATAGGCGCCGCCGGCGGTGCATGAGCCCATCACCACCGCGATCTGCGGAATGCCCAGGGCCGACATCTGGGCCTGGTTGTAGAAGATGCGGCCGAAGTGGTCGCGGTCGGGGAAGACCTCGTCCTGGTTGGGCAGGTTGGCGCCGCCGCTGTCGACCAGGTAGATGCAGGGCAGGCGGTTCTGTTGCGCCACCTCTTGCGCGCGCAGGTGCTTCTTCACCGTCAGCGGGTAGTAGGTGCCGCCCTTGACGGTGGCGTCGTTGCAGACGATCAGGCATTCGATGCCGCTGACGCGGCCGATGCCGGTGATGAGGCCGGCGCCGGGCGCGGCGTTGTCGTAGAGGTCGAGCGCGGCGAGCGCGCCGATCTCGAGAAAAGGCGTATCGGGATCGAGCAGCATCTCGACGCGGTCGCGCGGCAGCAGCTTGCCGCGCGCCGTGTGCTTGGCCCGCGCCGCCGCGCCGCCGCCCTGGGCGATGCCGGCCAGACGCGCGTTGAGGTCATCCACCAGCAGCCGCATCGCCTGCGCACTGGCCTTGAAGGCCTCGGAGCGCGGATTGAGCTGGGACTCGAGCGTCGGCATGGGGGTCTCCTGGAGCGGCCGGCTCTGCGTCCGGCGCACTTGACGTTTACGTTAACGTCAATTGTAGGGTCAGCAGGCCGCGGCGGCCAAGGCTTGGGCAGCTTGCGCCCTGCGCTCCCATGTTCAGCCGCCTGCGGGCTCGGTATCGAGATCGGCGCCGTCGGCCAGCAGTCGCTGCTGCAGCCGCTCGACGCTGAAAGCCCCGGCCACGCGCAATGCCGCCGCCGTACCGGCTGCCTGCCCCATCACGAAGCAGGCGCCGCTGGCGCGCGCCGCGCTCTGGCCCAGGTGCTCCATGCTCGCGCACCGGCCGGCGACGAGCAGGTTGTCCACGCCCTGCGGCACCAGCATGCGCCAGGGCAGCTGGCAGTAGGCGTTGTCGGGGTCGCGCGCAAAGGCCCAATCGATGCGCCCGGCGACGTGCGTTTCCACCGGCCAGGCATTGAGGCCGATGGCATCGGCAAAACGCGCACCGCCCAGCACGTCGTCGCCGCTCAGGCGGTAGGCGCCGGCGATGCGGCGGGTCTCGCGCACGCCGACCTGGGCCGCGATCTCGGCGATCTCGGCGTGCTCGAAGCCGGGCACCTCGGCGCGCAGGAAGCGCATGTACTCGACGATTTGGCGCCGGCCCTCGACCTCAGCCGCGCTCAACTGCGCCGCGTCGGTGGCGTCGACGGCGCGGCCCTGGGCATTGCGCAGCTGGGTGACGTTGGCGCGCCATTCGCTCGCGTTGCGCTGCGGGCGCAGGATGGCGCCGCGGCGCGGGAAGTCGTAGCGCGAGGCCGCCGCCTCCATCAGCGCGTCGATGGCGCCGAAGCCACCCACCGCCGCCTGGGCGCGCGCCGCGTCGACGCCCCCGATGCGGAACATCGTGCTCGGGTAGAGCGCGTCGCCCTTGCCGTCGCCCAGTGCATAGGGCACGCCCGCATGGTGGGCGATATCGGCGTCGCCGCTGGCATCGATGACCTGGCGCGCACGGATGGCGCGCCGGCCCGAGCGGGTCTCCACCAGCACGGCGGCGATGCGCAGCGGTCCCTCATTTCCGGGCTTGCCACCCTCCCCCTCCTCCATCACCACGCCCACCGCGACGGCATGGAAGAGCAGTTCGACGCCCGCGGCCAGCAGCCACTGGTCGGCCGCGCACTTGTAGGCCGCGACGTCGTAGCTGCGCACGCGAATGCGGCCCTGCAGGCCGTCCTGCGGCGCGTTGAGGCCGCCGAGCGCGGCTATGCGCTCCAGCAGCTCGTCGACAACGCCGCGCACCAGCGGCTGCATCTGGCCGCCGCGGCGGCCGTAGAGGCCGGCGAAATTGGTCACGCCACCGGCCGTGCCCATGCCGCCCAGGAAGCCGTACCGTTCGAGCAGCAGGGTGCGCGCGCCGCCGCGCGCCGCGCTCACCGCCGCCGCCAGGCCGGCGGGGCCGCCACCGACCACGAGCACGTCGACCTCGGCCCAGAGCGGCGTGCGTCGCGCCGGCTCGACGACGCTTGCGCGCTTCTTCATTCGAGCCGGATGCCGCGCGCACGAATGATCTCGCCGAGCAGCCGCGCCTCGTCGCGCACCCGCGTCGCCAGGCCCTCGGGGGAACTGCCCTGGGCGCCCCAGCCGGCGACGAAAAGGCGCTGGCGGGTCGGCTCGCCGCGCACCAGGGCCGGCACCTCGCGCGCCAGGCGGGCGCGCGCCGGCTGGCTCAACCCGGCCGGCGCAACGAGCGCCACCCACACCTCCAGCGGCGCCATGCGCAGGCCCAGTTCGGCCAGCGGCGCAAGCTCGGGCGCCAGCGTGCTGCGCGGGCCGGCCAGGCCGATGGCGTGCAGCTTGCCGGCACGCACATGGGGCAAGGCCACGCCCGGCGGCACCAGGGCCATCTGGATCTGGCCGCCGAGCAGCGCCGTCACCACGGCCGGGTTGCCGTTGTAAGGCACATGCACCGGCTGGGTATTGCCGACGGCGGCCTTGAAAAGCTCCATGCCCAGGTGGCCGACCGAACCTAGGCCCACCGAGCCATAGCTCCAGCGCTCGCCGGCGGCGCGTGCCGCGGCCAGGAAGGCAGCGCCCGGGGGCAGATCGACCGAGGCCACCAGCACCAGCGGCGCGGTGGCCAGCAGCGAGATCAAGCTGAAATCGCGCGCCGGGTCATAGGGCAGGCGCGGGTTGAGCAGGGGCGCCGAGGTCAGGTTGCCGTTGATGACGACGCCCAGCGTGTGGTCGTCGCCGGCCTTGGCCACGGCGTCGGCGGCCAGGTTGCCGGCGGCGCCGGGCCGATTTTCCACCACCACCGGCTGGCCCAGCAGCGGGGCCAGGGCCTCGGCCAGCGCGCGGGCCGCCATGTCGGGGGTAGAGCCCCCAGGAAAGCCGACCAGGATCCTGAGCGGCCGTGTCGGCCAGGCGGCGGCGCCTTGGGCCCGCGCATTGCGGCCAGTTCCCGGCCCCAGGCCCAGCATCAGCGCGGCCAGCAGGCGGCGGCGCGAGCGCGCATCGTGGTTCATCATGGCGGCATCCAGCGGTATCGGTGCAGGCTACGAGGTGCAGTATCGCAGGCACCGGGCCGGCCGGCGGGGCCTAGCGGCGCCAGAACTGCGGCGTGAACAGCACCAGCACCGAGAGCAGTTCCAGGCGCCCGAGGAGCATCGCGTAGCTGCAGACCCAGGTCTGAAAATCACTGAGACCCTGGAAGTTGCCAGCCGGGCCCACCTGGCCCAACCCGGGCCCGGTGTTGTTGATGCAGGCGATGGCGGCAGTCACCGCCGTGACCACATCAAGCCCCGACAACAGCAGCAACATGCTCACCGCGATGGTGACGAGGCCGTAGATGAGCATGAAGGCCAGCACCGACTGCATCACCTGCGGCGGCACGGCGGCGCCGCCGAAGGTCACCGGCACCACGGCGCGCGGATGCACGATGCGCGTCAGCTCGCGCAGCGCTTGCTTGTTGATCAGCAGCGCGCGAACCAGCTTGATGCCGCCACCCGTGCTGCCGGCACAGGTGGCAAAGCCGCAAAGCAGCAGCATGAACACGGGCGCGAACATCGGCCACTGCGCGTAGTCGACGGTGGCGAAGCCGGTGGTGGTGGCAATGGAAACCACGTTGAAGGCGGCATGCCGCAGCGCCACGGCAAAGCTGGGATACACGCCCTGCAGCCACAGGAAGACCGCCACCAGCAGCACCGACGCCAGCATCAGCACCAGGTAGACCCGCGCCTCGGCATCGCGCAGCAGCACGCCCAGGCTGCGCGTGCGCCAGACCATGAAGTAGAGCGCGAAGTTGACGCCAGCCAGCAGCATGAAGAACACGGCCACCGCCTCGATGGCAGGCGAGTCGAAGGCGCCGAAGCTGGCGTCGTAGGCCGCCAGCCCGCCCAGGCCCATGGTGCTGCACATGTGCATGAAGGCATCGGCCCAGCCCATGCCGGCGGCGCGAAAGGCCAGCATGCAGGCAATGGCGAGCACGAAGTACACCGCCCACAGACCGCGCGCCGTCTCGGCGATGCGCGGCGTGAGCTTCTGGTCCTTCATCGGACCCGCCGATTCGCTCTTGAACAGCTGTGCCGCGCCCACGCCCAGCAGCGGCAGGATGGCGACCACCAGCACGATGATGCCCAGCCCCCCCAGCAGCACCATGAAGCAGCGCCACACATTGATGGACAGCGGCAAGTGCTCCAGCCCGGTGAGCACGGTGGCGCCGGTGGTCGTCAGGCCGCTCATGGCCTCGAAATAGGCATCGGTGAAACTGAGGCCGGGGATGGCCAGCAGCAGCGGCAGCGCGCCGCAGGCCGGCAGCAGCAGCCAGGTCAGCGTCACCAGCAGGAAGCCGTCGCGCGGCTGCAATTCGCGGCGGAAGCGCCGCGCCGCCAGGCTCATGCCCAGGCCCAGGGCCAGCGTGAGCCCCATCGAGGTGATGAAGGCGCTCTCGGCCGGGTCGTGCGGCACCAGCGCAAAGGCCAGCGGCACGCCCATCAGCAGGCCGAACAATGTGACGATGCGCCCGATCAGCGCGATGACAGGCAGCAGGCCCATCAGAAGAAGGTGGCGCTGACCTGGAACAACCTCTCGACCTCGCGCACCATGCGCTTCCTCGGCACGAACACGATGACGTGGTCGTTGGCCTCGATCACGGTGTCGTGGTGGGCGATGATGACCTCGGGGCGGGCGTCGGCGCCGCCATTCAGGTCTATGCGGCTGCCGTCGCCCCGGTGCAGGCCGCGCACGATGGCGCCCACCTGGGCGCCGGCCGGCAGCCCGACATCGGCAATGCGGCGGCCGGCCATGCGGCAGGTCTTGCGGTCGCCGCGCACGATGGCCTCCATCGCCTCGGCGGCGCCGCGGCGCAGGCTGTGCACCGCCTCGACATCGCCGCGCCGCACATAGGCCAGCAGTTCACCCAGCACGGCGTGGGACGGCGAAATCGCGATGTCGATCTGCGTGCCCTGCACCAGGTCGGCGTAGGCTCGGCGGTTGATCAGCGCCAGCACGCGCCGCGCCCCCAGACGCTTGGCCAGCAGACAGGCCATGATGTTGTCCTCGTCGTCGTTGGTCAGGCCCAGGAAGAGATCCATCTCGCCGATGTTCTCGTCCTCCAGCAGGTCGGCATCGGTGGCGTCGCCCTCCAGCACCAGCACCGCGTGCGGCAACTGGGTGGCCAGGTACTCGCAACGCCCGCGTCCGGGCTCGATGATCTTGACCTGGTAGTCGGGGTGGATCTCGCGCGCCAGGCGCAGGCCGACCTTGCCGCCGCCGGCCAGCATCACCCGGCGCACGGCCTGGGCGCGCTCGCGCAGCGCTTCCAGCACGGCACGGATATGCGCCGTGGCGGCAAGCACGAAGACCTCGTCGCCCGGCTCGATGCGGGTGCCGCCGACCAGATCCGTCAGCGCCTTGTCCTGGCGGTAGATGGCCACGATGCGCATCTGCACGCCGGGCACCAGGCTGGGAATTTCGGCCAGACTGTGGCGCACCAGCGGTCCGCCGCCCACCGCGCGCACCGCGATCAGGCTGACCAGGCCCTGCGCGAACTCGAGCACCTGCAGCGCCTCGGGGTATTCGATCAGCTTGCGGATATAGCTGGTGACGCTCTGCTCGGGGCAGATCACCTTGTCGACGGCAAAGCCCTCGGCGCCGAGCAGCGGGCTGTCGTCCTGGAATTCGGGGCTGCGCACGCGGGCAATGGCCGTGGGCACGTTGAACAGCTGCTTGGCCACTTTGCAGGCCACCAGGTTGGTCTCATCCTGCGGTGCGCAGGCGATGAGCAGGTCGCAGTCGACGATGCCGGCTTCCTGCAACACGCTGGGCTGAATGCCGTTGCCGACCACGCCGCGCAGGTCGAGCCGATCCTGCAACGCGCGCAGGCGTGCCGGGTCGGTATCGATCACGGTGATGTCGTTGCGCTCCGACACCAGGCTTTCGGACACGCTCTCGCCGACGCGGCCGGCTCCCAGGATCATGATCCTCATGGCGCCGGATTATCCGGCGCCACGCCACTCACACCGCGTGCAGAAGCGCGACCAATTGGGCCTGCGAGTGGGTGCCGGTCTTTTCGTACATCTGGCCGACGTGGGTGCGCACGGTGGAGATCTTGACGCCCAGCGCCTCGGCCGCGTGCATGGGGCGCATGCCCTCGCACAGCATCTCTGCCAGGCGCGCCTGGGTGCGCGTGAAGCGGAAGCGCCGCCGCATGGCGTCGCCGCGCGCCTGCACCACGCGCTCGATGGTGGCCAGCACCCAGCAGGCCGTGCCACCCTCGCCGGCGCTCATCGCGCGCAGCTTGATCTGCATCGGCCCGCCACCTTCCATCTCCAGCGGCAGCGCCAGCTCCTGGCCGGCGGACAGCGCCGCGTGCCAGCGCGAGATCGGAACCCAACGCCCGCCCTGGCGCAGCGCGATGCGGCCACCGGCGTCCAGCCACAGGCCGTCGCGGCGCTCGATGCGGCGGGTGGCGGCCGGGTTGGCCTCGAGCACGGCGCCGTCGGCGTCGGTAACGAAGAGCGGCGTCTCAAGGCGCTCGAGCAGGCAGTGGCCGATGGCGGCCAGGCGTTGCGAGCGGGTGGATTGGATGCTTTGGACTTGGCTGTTGGTGTGCATGGCGTTTCTCCCGGACTGTGGTCGAACGGCTGCGTTCGATGGACACATTGGGCCCCGGGAGGGGCGAAACGCGAATGACACCAAGGTATCCCCTGGGCAGGGGAATTCAGGGCCTCAGGCGAGCGCGCGCCCGATCCAGTAGCCAGCCGGCTCGCTGGCTACGCCAGCGCCCGGCCGAACCAGTAGCCAGCCGGCTCGCTGGCTACGCCAGCGCCCGGCCGAACCAGTAGCCAGCCGGCTCGCTGGCTACGCCAGCGCCCGGCCGATTAGGATCTTCTGCACCTCGCTCGTGCCCTCGTAGATCTGGCACACGCGCACGTCGCGGTAGATGCGCTCGACGGGGAAGTCGCTCACATAGCCATAGCCGCCGAAGACCTGGATCGCCCCCGAGCAGACCCGCTCGGCCATTTCGCTGGCGAAGAGCTTGGCCATCGCAGCCTCCTTCAGGCAGGGCCGGCCGGCGTCCTTCAGGCTGGCGGCATGCCAGATCATCTGGCGCGCCACCTCGATCTGCGTCGCCATCTCGGCCAGCTTGAACTGCACCGCCTGGTGCTGGAAGATGGCTTGACCGAAGCTCGTGCGCTCCTTGCTGTAGGCCAGCGCCGCGTCAAACGCAGCGCGCGCCATGCCCACGCTCTGGCTGGCGATGCCAATGCGGCCTCCTTCCAGGCCCGAGAGCGCGATCTTCAGGCCCATGCCCTCGTCGGCCAGGCGGTTGGCGGCCGGCACGCGGCAGTTGTCGAAGTTGATCTGGGCCGTGTCGCTGGCGTGCTGGCCCAGCTTGTCCTCGATGCGCGCCACCGTGTAGCCGGGCGTGGCCGTGGGCACGATGAAGGCGCTGATGCCCTTCTTGCCGGCAGCCTTGTCGGTGACCGCCATCACGATGGCGACATCACCATTCTTGCCACTGGTGATGAACTGCTTGACGCCATTGAGCACGTACTCTTCGCCATCCCGCGTGGCCGTGGTGCGCAGCCCGCCGGCCTCGGAGCCCACATGAGGCTCGGTCAGGCAGAAGGCGCCCAGCATGTCGCCGCGCGCCAGCGGGCGCAGGAAGCGCTGCTGCTGATCGGCATTGCCGAAGGCCATCAGGATGGAGCACACCGGGCAGTTGTTGACGCTGACCACGGTGCTGGTGGCGCCGTCGCCGGCGGCGATTTCTTCCAGGATCAGCGCCAGCGCCAGGTAGTCGAGGCCCGCGCCGTCGAGCTCGGCCGGCACCGCCACGCCATAGCAGCCCAGCGCCGCCAGGCCGGCCAGCTGCGCGGCCGGGAACTGGTGGCTCTTGTCCCAGGCCGCGGCATGCGGAGCGATCTCGGCCTGCACAAAGGTTCGCACGGCATCCTGAACTGCCAGGTGGTCTTCGGAGAGCAGCATCGGGAGGGTCTTTCCATTGCGCCCGGCCTACCAGGCCAGGGGCTTGCCATCGTGGTTGAAGAAGCCGCCGTTGTCGGCCGCAGACAGGCCGGCCAGCGTGCGCCGCATGTCGGCCACGCTGGTGGCCACGTCGAGATCGGCACCGGCGCCGCCCATGTCGGTGCGCACCCAGCCGGGGTGGAAGGCGACGCAGACGGCGCGGCCCTGCAGCACCAGCGAGGCATCCTTGAGCACCGAGTTCAGCGCCGCCTTGGAAGCGCGGTAGAGCCAGCCGGCCGTGCCGCTGCGCAAGCCCACCGAGCCCATGCGCGAGGAAATCACCGCCAGACGTGCGCCCGGCGCCAACACCTCCACCACCTGGGGCAGCACGCGCATCGCACCCAGCACATTGGTGTGCATCACCTCATCGAACTCGGTCTGCGTGGGCGCCTGCAGGCCCTGGGTGCGAGGCCCGTAGACGCCGGCGTTGAGCACCACCGCGTCGAAGGCCTCGCCGTCGATGGGCCAGGCCAGCGCGGCGGCGCCGTCGGCACCGGCGACATCCAGGCGCAGGGCGCGCGCACCCAGCGTCGAGATCTCCGCCAAGCCCTCGTCGCTGCGCGCCGTGGCGGTGACGGCCCAGCCTTCGGCCCGCCACTGGCGCACGAATTCCAGGCCGATGCCCCGCGAGGCACCGACGACCAGTACGCGCTTCATGCCGCCGCCGGTCGCGCGCCCAGAAGGCGCAGCGCCAGGCCCAGGAAGAGCACGCCACCGAAGGCCCCGAGCAACCGCCGCGCCGTGCCCGAGGCCTGCAGCCGCGAAAGGCGCGCCGCCAGCGCCACCAGCGCGAGCAGGAAGACCAGGCCCTGGACCACGAACCAGGCGCCCAGCAGCAGGAAGGACGCGGTCTTCTGCGGCGAGTCCGCCGGCACGAACTGCGGCAGGAAGGCGAGGAAGAAGAAGGCCACCTTGGGATTGAGCACATTGGTGAGCAGGCCGATGCGGAAATCGGCCCAGGCCGTGCGCAGTGGCGGCGCGGTGGCCGCGGCGGGGTCTGCCAACCCCTCGCGCCCTGCCGTCCAGGCCTGGCGCAGCATCACCAGCCCCAGCCAGGCCAGGTAGGCCGCACCGGCCCACTGGATGGCGACAAAGGCCTGAGGATGCATGGCCAGAAGTGCCGCGAGCCCGAAGGCCGCCGCCAGCGCATGAACGACGCAGCCGGCCGCGATGCCGGCCGCCGCCGCCGCGCCGGCGCGCGGGCCGCCCTGCAGCGTGCGCGAGACGGTGAGCACGAAGTCGACCCCGGGCGTGGCGTTGAGCACGAAGACGGCGGTGGCAAAGACCGTTGCCTCGGCCGGTCCGGGCAGCAACGAAGCCAGCGCCGTCACAGCATCTCCACCGCCAGCGCCGTCGCCTCGCCGCCGCCTATGCACAGCGCCGCCACGCCGCGCTTGAGGCCGCGCTTGCGCAGCGCGCCCAGCAGCGTGACGACGATGCGCGCGCCGCTGGCGCCGATGGGGTGGCCGAGGGCGCAGGCGCCGCCGTGGACATTGACGATCTCGTGCGGCAGGCTGAACTCATCCATCGCCGCCATCGTCACCGCCGCGAAGGCCTCGTTGACCTCCCACAGGTCCACCTGGCCGGCCTGCCAGCCGGCCTTGGCCAGCGCCTTCGTGATGGCGCCGGCCGGCGCGGTGGCAAACCACTGCGGCTCCTGCGCATGCACCGCGTGGGCGGCGATGCGGGCAATCGGCTTCAGGCCCAGCTGCGCCGCCGTCCTCTCGCGCACCAGCACCAGGGCCGCGGCGCCGTCGCTGATGCTGCTGGCATTGGCCGCGGTGATGGTGCCGTCCTTCTTGAAGGCGGGCTTGAGGCCGGCGATCTTGTCGAGCTTGGCCTTGAAGGGCTGTTCGTCCCACTTCACCACCGTGGGCCCGGCCTTGCCGGGGAGCGTGACCGGAGCCATTTCCCAGTCGAAGCTGCCGTCTTCATTGGCGAGCTTGGCGCGCGTGGTGCTTGCGATGGCATAGGCATCTTGCGCCTGGCGCGTGAAGCCGTACTTCTCGACGCACTGCTCGGCGAAGGCGCCCATGGCCTTGCCGCGCTCGTAGGCGTCTTCCAGGCCGTCCATCGCCATGTGGTCGAAGAGCTGGGCGGCGCCGTACTTGACGCCTTTGCGCGCGAACACCAGGTGAGGCGCGTTGGTCATGCTTTCCATGCCGCCGGCCACCACCACGCGGGCCGAGCCGGCCAGCAGCATGTCGTGGGCGAACATCGCCGCGCGCATGCCGCTGCCGCACATCTTGGACAGCGTCACGGCACCCGCGCTCTGCGGCAGGCCGGCCTTGAGCACGGCCTGGCGCGCAGGCGCCTGGCCCTGGCCGGCCATCAGGCAGTTGCCCAGCAGCACCTCGTCGACGGCGTCAGGTGCCACGCCGGCGCGCTCGACCGCGGCCTTCACCGCCACGGCGCCCAGTTCCCAGGCCGGCAGCGCGGCGAAGTCTCCGAGCAGGCCGCCGATGGGCGTGCGAGCGGCAGAGACGATGACGATGGATTCGACCATGGTGGGGTTCCTTGCAGGTTGGGAAGTCAGGCGCGCGCCGTGCTGGTGAAACGCTTGCCCGGCTCGTAGGGGAAAACGTCGTGGACGTGGCCGGCCTTGATGCGTTCCTTGTGGCCCTGCCAGAAGGCGGCGTCGAGCAGGTCGGCGTGGTGGGCCATGAAGACCTCGCGCACGCGCGGATTGCCGAGCAGAAAGGGGCCGAAGGTCTCGGGGAACACGTCGCGCGGGCCGACCGAGTACCAGACCTCGCCGCTCATCTCTTCTTCCTCGTTGCGCGGGGCCGGCACGCGGCGGAAGTTGCAGTCGGTGAGGTATTCGATCTCGTCGTAGTCGTAGAACACCACCTTGCCGTGGCGCGTGACGCCGAAGTTCTTCCACAGCATGTCGCCCGGGAAGATATTGGCCGCGACCAGATCCTTGATGGCATTGCCGTACTCGACCACCGCGTGCGCCACCTGCTCGGGGCTGGCCTCCTGCAGGTAGATGTTGAGCGGGATCATGCGGCGCTCGATGTAGAGGTGCTTGATGACCAGGGTGTCACCGTCGACCTCGACCAGGCTGCCGCAGAAGCGCTCGAGCTCGGCCATCAACTCGTCCTCGAAGCGCTGGCGCGGGAAGGCGACGTTGCTGTACTCCAGCGTGTCGGCCATGCGGCCGACGCGGTCGTGCTGCTTGACCAGCAGGTACTTGCCCTTGATCTGCTCGCGCGTGGTTTCCTTCTGCGACGGGTAGAAGTCCTTGATGACCTTGAAGACATAGGGAAACGACGGCAGGTCGAACACCAGCATCACCATACCCTTGATGCCGGGCGCGATGCGGAAGCGGTCGCTGCTGTGGCGCTGGTGGGCCAGGAAGTCGCGGTAGAAGAGGTTCTTGCCGTGCTTCTGCAGGCCCAGGCTGTTGTAGAGCTCGGCGCGCGGCTTGCGCGGCATCAGCCCGCGCAGGAACTGCACGTAGGCCGACGGAATCTCCATGTCGACCATGAAATAGGCGCGCGCATAGCTGAAGATCATCAGCAGTTCGTCTTCACCGAAGAGCGCCGCGTCGATCACCAGGCGGCCGGCGTCGGCCTGCGGCGCCGCGGTGTCGGAGGGCGTGTAGAGGATGGGCAGGGCCAGCGGCGTCTCGGTGAAGCCGTTGATGATCCTGCCCACCAGGTAGGCGCCCTTGTTGCGGTAGAACAGGCTGGCCAGCACCTGGATCTGGAAGTTGGCGCGCGGCCTGAAGCCGCCCAGTTCCGACAGCATGGCCTGCACCACATGGTCGACATCGCGCGGCAGGTCTTCGAAGGCACGCGCGAGGCCGAAGTCGCCGATGATGCGCGTCCAGGTCTCGTGCAGGCTGTCGCGCGTGGGGTAGTAGGCGCGGTAGGTGGGGCGGGTGCCGGGCTCGTCGTTCTCGAGGTATTCGGTGCTCACCGCCGGCCGCACGAAGATGAAATCGTTGTGGAAATAGGCGCGGTGCAGCAGCTTGGCCGTGACCGAGTTGAAGAAGGTTTCGGCCAGCTCGGGCTGGTGGTGGTCGGTGAGCAGGCCGATGTAGTGCAGCTTGGCCTGCTGCCAGCTGTCCATCGAGAGTTCGGCAATGCGGTAGTCGGCGCGCAGCCGCGCCACCGCCTCGTCGACGCGCTGGTCGTAGAACTCGATGCGCTGCGCCTGGGCATGCTGCTGGCCGTGCCAGTCGGCGGCCTCGAAGCGCTGCTGGGCGGCGGCGCTGGTCTCGCGGAACAGGCGGTAATGGCGGTTGAAGCCGTCGAGCAGCGCGCGCGCGATGTCGAAGGCGCGCGTGTCGTTCAGGCGGTGCGGAAACATCCGGCCCGCTTCAGTCGTCTTCGCTCGCGGCCCGCCGCGGGTAGCGCTTGATGGCATCGCCGAAGACGCGCACCACGGCGTCGGGCGACTCCATCGTCACATCCAGATCCTTCAGGCGGCCGTCGCCGACGCCATAGACCCAGCCGTGTACCGCCACCTTCTGGCCGCGCGCCCAGGCGTCCTGCAGCACGGTGGACAGGGCCACGTTGCCGACCTGCTCGATGACATTCATCTCGCACAGGATGTCTTCCTGCTCGGCCGGCGGCAGGTGGTCGATGCGCTTGCGGTGGCGCAGCCGCACGTCCTGCACATGGCGCAGCCAGTTGTCGGCCAGGCCGACGCGGATGCCGTGCAGCGCCGCGCGCACGCCGGCGCAGCCGTAGTGGCCGACGACGATGATGTGCTCGACCTTGAGGTGCTCGACCGCGAACTGGATCGTCGACAGCGCGTTGAGGTCTGAATGCACCACCACATTGGCGACGTTGCGGTGGACGAAGAGCTCGCCGGGCATCAGCCCGACCAGCTCATTGGCCGGCACGCGGCTGTCGGCGCAGCCTATCCACATGTAGCGCGGGCTCTGCTGCTTGGCCAGGCGGGTGAAGAAGCCGGGCTCGCGCTTCTCGGTGGCGTCGGCCCAGGCCTCGTTGCGGGCAAGGAGATCGGGCAGTTCGGGGTGCATTCGGCGGAGCGGCGAAGCCGGATGTTGCGGTGAAGACGAGTTTACGGTCGGGTGTCTGCGGGCCGTGCCTCAGAGGGTTTCCGCGAACAGCTCGCGCCCTATCAGCATGCGGCGGATCTCGCTCGTGCCGGCACCGATCTCGTAGAGCTTGGCGTCGCGCCACAGGCGGCCCAGCGGGTAGTCGTTGATGTAGCCGTTGCCGCCGAAGATCTGGATGCCCTCGCCGGCCATCCAGGTGGCCTTCTCGGCGCACCACAGGATCACGCTGGCGCAATCCTTCCGCACCTGGCGCACATGCTCGGCGCCCAGCAGGTCGAGGTTCTTGCCCACCGTGTAGCAGAAGGCGCGGCCGGCCTGCAGCACGGTGTACATGTCGGCCACCTTGCCCTGGATGAGCTGGAATTCGCCGATGCTCTGGCCGAACTGCCGGCGGTCGTGGATGTAGGGCACGACGTTGTCCATCACCGCCTGCATGATGCCGATGGGCCCGGCGGCGAGCACCGCACGCTCGTAGTCCAGGCCGCTCATCAGCACCTTGGCGCCGCCGTTCAGGTTGCCCAGGATGTTGGCCGCCGGTACCTCGACGTTGTCGAACACCATCTCGCCGGTGTGGCTGCCGCGCATGCCCAGCTTGTCGAGCTTCTGCGCCGTGGAGAAACCCTTCATGCCCTTCTCGACGATGAAGGCGGTGACGCCGCGAGCACCCAGCTCGGGCTCGGTCTTGGCGTAGACCACCATGGTGTCCGCGTCGGGGCCGTTGGTGATCCACATCTTGCTGCCGTTGAGCAGGTAATAGCCGCCCTTGTCTTCGGCCTTGAGCTTCATGCTGATGACGTCGGAGCCGGCGCCGGGCTCGCTCATCGCCAGCGCGCCCACATGCTCGCCGCTGATCAGCCCGGGCAGGTATTTGCGCTTCTGCGCCTCGGAGCCATTGCGCTTGAGCTGGTTGACGCAGAGGTTGCTGTGCGCGCCATAGCTCAGGCCGATGGCGGCGCTGGCGCGGCTGATCTCTTCCATCGCGATCATGTGCGCCAGGTAGCCCATGTTGGCGCCGCCGTATTCCTCGGGCACGGTGATGCCCAGCACGCCCAGCTCGCCCATCTTGCGCCACAGGTGCATGGGGAACTGGTCGCTGCGGTCGGCCTCGGCAGCCAGCGGCGCGATCTCGGCCTGGGCAAAGGCATGCACGGCGTCGCGCAGCGCGTCGATGTCTTCACCGAGCTGGAAGTTCAGGCCGGGCAGGTTCATGGCGTTTGTCTCCTGGTGGGGACCGGTGGGCCCGGTCGCTTTGGTTGACGTTTACGTAAACGTCAATGATAACGGCCCCGGCGCCGGATCGACTGCCTCAGTCAGAGGCCTTGACCGGCCGCGCCGGGCGCGCGCCGCCGGCCAACAGGCTGCGGCAGCGCGCCTCATGCTGGCTGATCTCGGCCAGCGTGACCTCGATGTCCTCGCGTTGCTGCTCGAGCAGGCGCCGATGCTCAGCCAGCACGCCCATGAAGGCCTGCAGCTGCTGCGAGGTGTCTGAGGGCGAGTCGTACATGTCGACCAGCTGCTTGATCTCCTGCAGGCTCAGGCCCAGGCGCTTGCCACGCAGCGTGAGCTTGAGCCGCGTGCGGTCGCGCTGGCCGTAGACGCGGTTGCGGCCGGCGCGCTCGGGCGTGAGCAGGCCCATGTCCTCGTAGAAGCGGATCGCACGCGCCGTGATGTCGAACTCGGCGGCGAGTTCGGTGATGGTGTAGGTGCGCTGCGAGGCGCGGGCGGCGGCGGGCATCGTTGGACTGACGTTAACGTCAACGTAAACCGCGACTATAGAACCACGGCCCGGGCGCCGGCCGGGCGCCGCCGACAATGTGCCATTGGCTTGCCACAAACGGCAGCGGCGGCAGCCAGTTTGAACCTGACTGCCGCCGCATGAAGGCCTTCCTTGCCTGCCGGGGCCGATGCGGGCCCATTCTTTTGCCTGGTGAAGACAGCGTACCGGACCAGTATGGCCGGGGTGGGTCATACGGCGCATACCCCAGATGGTGGATTGCAGGGCATATGCACCCCGTCGAACTAGGGGGGTGGCCCCGCCGTCAATCGAGGACAGGCAGCAACTGGTGGCGCAGGGCGCCGCGCGCCTGCTCGTAGTCGGGCAGGGCCGAGCGCACCACCTCCCAGAAGGCGGCGCTGTGGTTCATCTCGCGCAGATGGGCCAGCTCGTGGGTGACGACGTAGTCGATCACCGGCAGCGCGAAATGCACCAGGCGCCAGTTCAGGCGTATCGAGCCGTCGGCGCTGGCGCTGCCCCAGCGCGTGGCGGCCGAACTGAGCGAGAGCCGCTTCATGCGCACGCCCAGGCGCGCGGTGAAGAGAGTGCAGCGTTCCTCGAAGACGTGGCGGGCCTGGCGCTGCAGCCAGCTCTGCACGGTGTCGCGGATCTGCTCGGCCGCGGCCGTCTGCGGCAGGCCCAGGTGCAGCGTCAGGCGCGGCACGCCGGGCAGCGCGGTGGCGTCGGTGTGCAGCACGGCGCCGGTGGCGCGCGGGTCCAGCACCAGGATCACCGCCTCGCCCAGGAAGGGGATGGTGGCGCCTTCGCGCCATTCGACGCGCGCCGCCGCCAGGCGTGCAGCGCGCTCGCGTTGCTCTTGCAGCTTGCGCAGTATCCAGGCCGACTTCTCTCGCAGCGCCGCCTCGATCTCGGCCACGCCCACCCAGCGCGGCGCGCTCACCGCCAGGCCCTCGGGGCCGACGACGAAACCGATGCTGCGGCGGCGCGAGCGGCGCAGCGCATAGGCGATGCGGTGGCCGTCGACGACCAACTCACGCTGCGGCCGTGGCTGGCGCGGATCGGGCGCGGCCGGCTCGACAAGCGCAGGCGGCACCCGGACTTCGGGCGAAGCGGCCCTGCCCGCAGGCGCCGGCTGGCCTTCGTCGAACAGCGAAAGCTGGGTCGGCAAGGCTGGGTCGGGCGGCGGCATCGGCAGATTCTAGGATTGCGGCGCCGCGCCGCCGGCCTTTTCGTGCTTCTCATGCGCGTAGGCCTCAGGATCGAGGCGGCGCATCTCGGCCTCGATCCAGGCCTCGACCTCGCGCATCAGCTCGTCGGGCTGGCGCCCCTCGCTGGCGATGGGCGTGCCGATGGAAACGTCGATCACCCCCGGCCGCAGCAGGAAGCTCTTGCGCGGCCAGCACTTGGCCGAGCTGGCAGCCACTGGCACGATGGGCACGCCGGCCGAGATGGCCAGGCGCGAGGCGCCGCTCTTGTAGGCGCCCTTGCTGCCGCGTGGCGTGCGCGTGCCCTCGGGAAACATGATGACCCAGATGCCCTGGTCGAAGAGCTTGCGGCCCTGGGCCGCGACCTTGTTCCAGGCCTCGGTGCGCTTGCTGCGGTCGATGTGGATCATGTCCAGCCGCCCCATCGCCCAGCCGAAGAAGGGGATGTAGAGCAGCTCGCGCTTGAAGACATAGGCCAGCGGGTGCGGCATGAGCCCGGGCAGGGCAAAGGTCTCCCAGGTGCTCTGGTGCTTGGCGGCCAACACCACGGCCGAGTTCTCCTGCGCCGCCGTGGGCAGGTTGTCCATGCCGTGGACACGGTAGCGCACGCCGCAGATCACGCGCGCACCGGCAATCGCCACCACCAGCCAGTACATGGTGGGCCAGTACAGGCGCTTGCCGCGCACGAAGATGGACAGCAGCAATGCCCCCGTGGCCCAGGGCACGACGGTGGCCGCCAGCCACAGCACGAAGAGCGCCGAGCGCAGCGCCCAGCCGAACCTTTGCAGCAGCGCCATCAGGACAGGCTCCCAGGGCCGGAATCGGCCGTGTCATCACGCGCGAGCAGGAAATCCACGAAGGCACCCAGGTCGGCGTGCGAGCGCGCCACCGGCACCTGGGCCAGCATCTGCCGCACCTGCTCGTCGCCGGCAGCGGCGGCGCGGCCCGACAGCACCAAGTGGGGTTCGCAGCCGGCGGCCTGGGCCGCCTGCAGGTCGCGCAGGGTGTCGCAGACCATGGGCACCTGGGCCAGGTCGACGCCGTAGCGGTGGCCGATGTCGATCATCATGCCCGGCTTGGGCTTGCGGCAGTCGCAGTCGTCCTCGGGCGTGTGCGGGCAGAAGAAGACCGCGTCGATGCGCCCGCCCTGGGCCAGCAGCAGCTGGTTCATGCGCGCGTGGACGGCGTTGACGGCGGCCATGTCGATCATGCCGCGGCCGATGCCGGCCTGGTTGGTGGCCACCGCCGCGTGCCAGCCGGCATGGTTGAGGCGGGCCACCGCCTCCAGCGCGCCCGGGATGGGACGCCATTCCTCAGGATCGGTGACATGGCCCTCGCGGAATTCGTTGAGGATGCCGTCGCGGCCGAGGATGACGAGCTTGGTCGAGAACATGGATTGCGGCCGGTCTAGGCAGCCAGCCGCGAGAGGTCGGCAACGCGGTTCATCGCCCGGTGCAGGCCGGCCAGCAGTGCCAGCCGGTTGCGGCGCAGCGCGGCGTCTTCGGCGTTCACCATCACGCCGTCGAAGAAGCCGTCGACCGGCGCCTTCAGCGCGGCCAGGGCCTGCAGGCTGGCGGTGTAGTCGCCGCGCTCGAAATCAGCGTCGGCCCGCGGTGCCACCGCGGCCAGCGCGGCGGCCAAGGCCTGCTCGGCCGGCTCGCGCAGCAGGGCCGCGTCGACCTCGCCCTGGGGCTCGTCGGCCGCCTTCTTCAGGATGTTGGCCACGCGCTTGTTGGCCGAGGCCAGCGCCGGCGCCTCGGCCAGGGCGGCGAAGGCGCGCACCGCCGCCAGCTGGCGCGGCACCAGGTGCAGGCGCGCCGGCCGCAGCGAGAGCACGGCGTCGACCTCGGCCGCGCTGTAGCCCTGCTCGCGCAGCGAGCCCGACAGGCGCTCGTAGACGAAGCCCAGCAGCTCGGCGCCGTTGCGCTTGATCCGCTCTGGCGGAAAGGCGTCGTAGGCGATATTCACCAGCGCATCGATGTCCAGCGCCAGCTCGCGCTCCACCAGCATCCGTATCACCCCCAGCGCATGGCGGCGCAGCGCAAACGGA
The DNA here is from genome assembly GCF_904426505.1 of Rubrivivax sp. A210. GTDB lineage: Bacteria > Pseudomonadota > Gammaproteobacteria > Burkholderiales > Burkholderiaceae_C > Rubrivivax. Next base: position 30,007 of record NZ_CAJGBN010000045.1, on the reverse strand, counting down.
TCCTTGTCGCCGGTGGGCAGCTGGCCGATGCTGAACAGGCCGGCCAGGGTCTCGAGCTTGTCGGCCAGGGCCAGCACCAGGCCGGCATCGCCATGATCGGATCTGGGCAGGGCATCGCCGGCAAAACGCGGCTTGTAGTGGTCTTCCACCGCGAAGGCCACGGCCTCGGTCTCGCCGTCGTGGCGGGCGTAGTAGCCGCCCATGATGCCTTGCAGCTCGGGGAACTCGCCCACCATGTCGGTCAGCAGGTCGGCCTTGGCCAGCAGGGCGGCGCGGTCGGCCTGGGCGGCGAGCGCGGCACCGCCGAGCTGCTGGCCGATGGACGATGCGATGGCGCGCACGCGCTCGACGCGCTCGCCCTGGGTGCCGAGCTTGCCGTGGTAGACCACCTTGGCCAGCGCCGGCACGCGCGCCTCCAGCGTCTTCTTGCGGTCCTGGTCGAAGAAGAACTTGGCATCGGCCAGGCGCGGGCGCACGACGCGCTCATTGCCCTCGACCACGCGGCTGGCGTCGGCCGGGCGGATATTGCTGACAACGAGGAACTGGCTGGTCAGCCGGCCGGCGGCATCGAGCAGCGGAAAGTACTTCTGGTTGGCCTTCATCGTCAGGATGAGACATTCCTGCGGCACGGCCAGGAATTCCGGCTCGAAGCGGCACAGCAGCACGTTCGGGCGCTCGACCAGGGCCGTCACCTCGTCGAGCAGGGCCTCGTCGTCGATGGGCGTCAGGCCCTGGGCGGCCGCGGCGGCCTGCAACTGGCGCTGCAGCTCGGCGCGACGGTCAGCAAAGCTGGCGATGACGGCGCCTTCGTCGCGCAGTTGCTGGGCATAGCTGTCGGCCGAGGCCAGGCTGATGCGCGGCACGGCGGCCTCGAAGCGGTGGCCCCTGGTGACGCGGCCGGACTCCAAGCCCAGCGCTGTGACCGGCACCACCTGATCGCCGTGCAGCGCCACCAGGCCGTGGGCCGGGCGCACGAAGTTGACGCTGGTCCAGCCGTCGGCCAGCTGGTACTGCATGACCTTGGGGATGGGCAGGCGGGCCAGCGCCTCGGCCAGCGCCTTCTGCAGGCCCTCGGCCAGGGTGGCGCCGGGCACGACGCTGTCCAGGAACAGCGCCTCGGCCTTGCCGTCGGGCAGGCGCTTGAGCCGCGGCACGGCGCTGGCGTCGGCGCCCAGGGCGGCCAGCTTCTTCAGCAGCGCCGGCGTCGGTTGGCCATCGGCACCCAGGGCCACGGCCACCGGCATCAGCTTGGCCTGCTGGGCCTTGTCGGCGGCCTTGGCGGCGACGCCGGCGACCTGCACCGCCAGCCGCCGCGGGCTGGCGTAGGCAGTGACGGCGGCGTCGGCCGGCGCCAAGCCCTGAGCCTTGAGGCTGTCGGCCAGGCTGGCGGCAAAGGCCTCGCCCAGCTTCTTCAGCGCCTTGGGCGGCAGTTCTTCGACGAAGAGTTCGAGCAGCAGCGTGGTCATGGTCAGGCCGCCTTCTTCGCCAGTTGGGCGACCACTTCGTCGGCCCAGGCCTTGGGCGCCATCGGGAAGCCCAGGCGGGCGCGGCTGTCCAGGTAGCTCTGCGCCACGGCGCGCGCCAGGTTGCGGATGCGGCCGATGTAGGCGGCGCGCTCGGTCACGCTGATGGCGCCGCGGGCGTCGAGCAAGTTGAAGCTGTGGCCGGCCTTGAGCAGTTGCTCATAGGCGGGCAGGGCCAGTTGCTGCTCCATCAGGTACTTGCTCTGCTTCTCATGCGCGCCAAAGGCCTGCAGCAGGAAATCGACATCGCTGTGCTCGAAGTTGTAGGTGCTCTGCTCGACCTCGTTCTGGTGGTAGACGTCACCGTACTTCAGGCCTGCCGTCCACTGCAGGTCGTAGACGTTGTCCACACCCTGCAGGTACATCGCCAGCCGCTCCAGGCCGTAGGTGATCTCGCCGGTGATGGGCTTGCAGTCGATGCCGCCCACCTGCTGGAAATAAGTGAATTGCGTCACCTCCATGCCGTTGAGCCAGACCTCCCAGCCCAGGCCCCAGCAGCCCAGCGTGGGGTTCTCCCAGTCGTCCTCGACGAAGCGGACGTCGTTGGCTTTCAGGTCGAAACCCAGGGCCTCGAGGCTGCCCAGGTAGAGCTCCAGGATGTTGGCCGGCGCCGGCTTCAGCACCACCTGGTACTGGTAGTAGTGCTGCAGCCGGTTCGGGTTGTTGCCGTAGCGACCATCCTTGGGGCGGCGGCTGGGCTGGACATAGGCCGCCTTCCAGGGCTCGGGGCCGAGGGCGCGCAGGAAGGTGGCGGTGTGGCTGGTGCCGGCGCCCACTTCCATGTCGTAGGGCTGCAGCAGCGCGCAGCCCTGGGCGTCCCAGTAGGACTGCAATTCGAGAATGATCTGCTGGAAGGTCAGCATGGGGTGATGCGGTGCGGGTGCGGTGCGGGATCGGGCCGGAGGCTCCGGCGGGAGGCCCGAGTTTACGGGCGCCGCCAAGGCCTGGACGTGGCAAACGCCAGCGCCAGCGCACCCAGCACCAGCGGCCACAGACCGAAGCGCGCCGCCCAGGCGGCATAGGGCGTCAGGCCCTCGCGGCCCTGGGCGCGGCCCGTGAGTACGCCGCGCGTGTGCGGCGTCAGCAAGGCCTGGACGCGGCCGTCGGGGCCGATGATGGCGGTGGCGCCAGTGTTGGTGGCGCGCAGCATGCTGCGCTCGAACTCCAGCGCGCGCAGGCGCGAGATGTTCAGGTGCTGGGGGATGGCGATGCTGTCGCCGAACCAGCCGATGTTGCTGAGGTTGGCAAGCAGCGTCGGCGCCGTGGCCGCGTCGGCAAAGCGCCGCGCCAGATCCTCGCCGAACAAGTCTTCGTAGCAGATGTTGGGCGCCACGCGCTGGGCGCCCACCGCGAACGAGGGCGGGCGGGCCTCGCCGCGGTCGAAATCACCGAGCGGAATGTTCATCAGCTCGGTGAACCAGCGAAAGCCGGTGGGGATGAACTCGCCAAAGGGCACGAGGTGGGCCTTGGCGTAGCGGTAGGGAGGGCCAGCCGAGAGCCCGGCCACGGCATTGCGGTAGCCGCGTTCGTAGTCACCCAGCGGCAGGCCCACCAGGGCGGCACGGCCGGGCTGGGCGAACTGCGCCTCCAGCGCCTGCCAGTAGCCGGGCGCGGCATCTTCCAGTTGGTCGGGCAGCAGCGGCACGGCGGTCTCGGGCGCCACCACCAGTTCGGCCTCGGCCTGGGCGAGCGCCGTGGCCAGCCAGGCCAGGGTGGCCGGCATGCGCTCGGCAGCGAATTTCTCGTCCTGGCTGATATTGGTCTGCAGCAGGGCCACGCTGATCTCGCCGGCCGGCCGCGTGAAAGCGGCGGGACCGACAGCGGCCGCCGCGCCCAGTGCCAGAGCGACGCCCGTGGCCAGCGGCCAGGCGCGCCAGCGGCTGGCGACGAGCCGCGCCAGCGCCGCCGCAGCCAACGCCAGCGCCGCGCCCATGCCGTAAACGCCCAGCCAGGGCGCCAGCACGGCCAGCGGCGCGTCAACCTGGGTGTAGCCGCTGGCGCCCCAGGGAAAGCCCGTGAAGAGCATGCCGCGGCCCAGCTCGGCCAGCAGCCACAGCGCCGCGAAGAGCACCGCGTCGGCCGCGCGACCGTGGCGCCAGCGCGCATAGGCAGCGCCGGCCAGCGCCAGAAAGAGGCCCAGCGCCAGCGCCAGCGCCAGCACCGCCGCCGCAGCCAGCGGCGCCGCCAGGCCGCCGTAGCGATGCATGCTGATGAAAAGCCACCAGACGGCGGCGGCGATCCAGGCCGTGCCATAGGCCAGGCCGAGGACGAAGCCGCCGCGCGGCGTGGCCCGGTCCAGCCGGCCTGCCAGCCAGGCCGCCGTCAGCAGCGGCAGCGGCCACAGCGTGGTGTGGACCAGCGCCAGCGTCTGTGCCGCCCCCAGCAGCGCCGCCAGCACGCCGCCGCGCCAGGTGACGGGCATGGCCGTCAAGCGCTGTCGCTGTCGGGCTGGGCGCCGTCGGCCGGTTCGCGCTCGACGCGGAACCAGCGCACCGCGCCGCCGCGCGTGAGCATCACGGCAAAGCGCAGGCCGCCGACGGCGCGCGTCTCGCCGCGCCGCGGCACGCGCCCGGCGTCGTGCGCGACGAGGCCGCCTATGGTCTCGAAGTCTTCCTCGGGCAGCGTGGTGCCAAAGGCCTCGTTGACGGCGGCAATGGCGACGTCGCCGGCGACCCGGTGGCTGCCGTCGGCCAGGGTGTAGATGCCGCTTTCCTGCTCGTGGTCGTCGAACTCGTCCTCGATCTCGCCGACGATCTCTTCCAGCACGTCCTCGATGGTGATCAGGCCGGCTGTATTGCCGAATTCGTCGATGACGATGGCCAGGTGGTTGCGGTTGGAGCGGAAATCACGCAGCAACTCGTTCAGCCGCTTGCTCTCGGGCACGAAGACCGCCGGCCGCAGCAGGGTGCGCAGGTTGAGCTCGGGCGCGCGCTGCAGCTTGAGCAGGTCCTTGGCCATCAGGATGCCGATGACGTTGTCGCGGGCGCCGTCGTAGACCGGAAAGCGCGAATGCCCGGTGGCGATCACCGCATGCAGCAGTTCGTCGTAGTCGGCGCCTATGGCCAGCAGGTCCATGCGCGTGGCCGGCACCATCACGTCGCCAGCGCTCATGTCGGCCATGCGCAGCACGCCTTCGAGCATCAGGCGCGACTCGGGCTCGATCAGTTCGCGGCTCTCGGCGTCGGCCAGGGTGCGCAGCAATTCTTCCTTGCTGTCGGGGCCGGGCGAGATGAATTCGACCAGGCGTTCGAAGAAAGAGCGCTTGTCGCCCTTGACCGCGCCGCCGCCGGAATGGGCGCGGGCGGTCCTGTGAGACGCGGGTTCGGACACGAAGCGGTGCCGGCAGTGAGGGGGCGCCAAGAATAACCGAGGGTGCCCCCGTGGCGGCCCTTCCTCATGCGCCTTGACAGCGCGGGGGGCTTGAATCACATTCGTCGACCCCCATCTGAGTGCCCATCGCCTGCCGCACGGCCCGCCGCCGAGCCCCCAACGCCATGTCATTGATCCCCGCCACCATCCTCACCGGCTTCCTGGGCTCCGGCAAGACCACGCTGCTCAAGCGCGTGCTGTCCGAGTCGCACGGCCAGAAGATCGCCGTCATCGAGAACGAGTTCGGCGAGGAGAACATCGACAACGAGCTGCTGGTCTTCGAAAGCCAGGAGCAGATCATCCAGATGAGCAATGGCTGCGTCTGCTGCACCATCCGCGAAGACCTGCGCACCACGCTGGCCGAGCTGGCCGAGAAGCGGCGCAAGGGCGAGATCAGCTTCGACCGGGTGGTGATCGAGACCACGGGCCTGGCCGACCCGGGCCCGGTGGCGCAGACCTTCTTCATGGACGACGAGATCGCCGAGAGCTACCTGCTCGACAGCGTGCTGACGCTCGTCGACGCCAAGCACGCCGACGGCCAGCTCGACACGCGCCAGGAGGCGCGGCGCCAGATCGGCTTCGCCGACCAGATCTTCATCAGCAAGTCCGACCTCGTGGGCGAGGCCGAGGTGGCGGCCCTCACCCACCGCATCAAGCACATGAACCCGCGTGCGCCGCAGAGCAAGGTGCATTTTGGCGAGGTGCCCATCAGCCAGGTCTTCGACCTCAAGGGCTTCAACCTCAACGCCAAGCTCGAGATCGACCCCGAGTTCCTGAACGCCGACAGCGGCCACGACCACCACCATGGCCATGATCACGACCATGACCATGGCGAGCACTGCGACCACCCACACCACCACGCCCAAGATGACGACGTGAAGAGCTTCGTCTTTCGCAGCAAGAAGGCCTTCAACCCGGCCAAGCTGGAAGACTTTCTCGGCTCCATCGTCCAGGTCTACGGCCCCAAGATGCTGCGCTACAAGGGCGTGCTGTTCATGAAGGGCAGCGACCGCAAGGTGGTGTTCCAGGGCGTACACCAGATGATGGGCAGCGATCTCGGCCCCAAGTGGGCGCCGGGCGAGGAAAAGGGCAGCAAGATGGTCTTCATCGGCATCGACCTGCCCAAGGACGTGCTGATGCAGGGGCTCGAGCAATGCCTCGTCTAGAGGAATGCACCGGGGTTCCACAGGTCGCGGCGGGCATCCTGCACGCGTGGCTACAATCCGCGCGCCCTGAAGCACCAACAGGCTCGCATTCGAGTTCCCGCAAGGGGAGGAGGTCCCCGTGATCAAGCCACCGGCCAAGGCGGCCACCGCCAGCAAGACGCCGGCGACGCCCGCCAAGACCCCAGCGAAGGCCGCCGCCACCGTCGCACCGACGCCGACCCCGGCGCCGACGCCGGTACCCAACCGCTTCACCGATCGATTTGCTCCGGCGGTTCGCGCCGCCACGCCCGAGATGTCCGAAACGCTTGCCCATTCCAAGCCCGCCCAGAAGGTCGACCCCAAGACCGCCAACGCCTGGAAGACCAAGGCCGGCCGCGACCTGGCCGAGGACGAACTGCTCGCCATGCCCGAAGCGGAGTACATGGGCGAGAAGCAGATCGACTTCTTCCGCGCCCGGCTGCAGAAGCAGAAGGACGACCTGCTGTCCAACGCCGGCGAAACCACCGAGCACCTGCGCGAAGACACCTCCATCGTCCCCGACCCGGCCGACCGCGCCACCATCGAGGAAGAGCACGCACTTGAGTTGCGCACGCGCGACCGCGAGCGCAAGCTGCTCAAGAAGATCTCGCAGTCGCTGGCGCGCCTGGAAAGCGGCGAGTACGGCTATTGCGACGAAACCGGCGAGCCGATCGGCTTGGCGCGTCTGCTCGCCCGCCCCACCGCAACGCTGTCGCTTGAGGCCCAGCAACGCCGCGAGCTCAAGCAGAAGATGTTCGGCGACTGACCGGCGCACCCTCGGGCGCGGCCTGCGGCCGCCGCCCGCACGAGGCGGTGTCGGTCACCGCCGGTTGCAGCGCAATCCCGACACAGGGTGCCTGCCGAGGTAACATTTGTCCCCCATGGCCGAAAACGAGAGCTTCTTCCGCAAAGTGGTGCGGTTCGTCGCGAACCCGGCCACGGATTGGACCGATCTCAATTCACGCCAGGAAGACACGCGCGAGCTCGACCTTGAGAAGTCCGAGCTGAAGGCGATGATCGAGCGCAAGCGGCGCAACGACTTCGTGCGCAAGCGCGAGTTCGACATGCTGCGCCGCGTGCGCCGCGAAGGCCTGTCGCCCGAGCAACTGGCCACCCTGGGCACGTCGTCGCGCATCGATGACTCCGAGGTGCGCATGCCCGAGGGCACGTCGCGGCCCGAGGGCGTGAAGGCCAAGATCGACGAGATCGAGCAGCAGATGGTGGGCGAGCCCTCCTTCAGCAATTCCACGCGCCGGCCTCCCGGCGCCACCCTCTCGCCCACAGAACCGGCCGTGCTGCAGCGCCCGTTGCGCCCGCCCTTGCCGACACCGCCGCCCATGGCCCGCGCTCGCGCCGATGAGCCGCGGCAGCCGGCGCCGCCGCCGGTGATGGACATCCCGCTGCCGCCGCCGTCAGCACCGGCGCCCATGCAGATGGCCTCGGCGCTGCCGCCGCTGGCGCCGCTGCAGGCGGTGTCCTTTGCCAGCAGCCTGCCCCCAGTGCCCGCGCCGGTCGCAGCCGCCGGCGCCGACTTCGACAGCCCCTTCGCCGTCGAAGTGAGCGAGGTCATGCACGACCCCGAGCTCGACGAGGCCGTGATCGCCTTTGCCAACGCCGATTTCTCGCAGTGCGAGGAAGCGCTGCAGCGCATCACCGGCCCCGGCAGCGGCCGCGCGCAGCACGCCGAGACCTGGCTGGTGCTGTTCGACCCCTACCGCGCCACAGGCCAGCAGCCGCAGTTCGAGAGCCTGGCGCTCGATTACGCGCAGCAGTTCGGCTGGTCGGCGCCGCAGTGGTACTCGTTGCCCAAGCTGGTGGCCGACGCCGTCAACGAGGACGGCGATCTCGCCAATTCGTCGGCGCAGCGCGGCGGCGGCGAGGTCGGCTGGATCTGCCCCGACCTGCTCGACATCGAGGAAGTGGCCCGCCTGCGCTCGCAGACGCTGCAGATGCCCCTGCCCTGGGTCTTCGACTGGGGCCATCTGCGCAGCGTCGACGCCGAGGCGGCGATGCAGTTGTCGACGCTGTTCCGCCTCTGGGCCGGCCAGGCCATCGAAATGCGCTGGATTGCCGGCGAACGCCTCTTTGGCGTGCTGGGCGAGGCCGCGCCCACTGGCGTGCGCGACGCCGACCCGGTGTTCTGGCTCACGCGCCTGGATGCGCTGCGCCTGGCCAACCGCGCCGACCAGTTCGACGAGACCGCCATCGACTACTGCGTCACCTACGAGGTGAGCCCGCCCTCCTGGGAGCCGGCGCGCTGCAAGGTGCAGGTCAGTGGCGCCAACCTGAACACGCGCACGCCGTCGATGTCGGTGGTCAGCGATGTCTCCACCGGCTTCCTCGAATCGGGCCTCACCGAAGACCAGGGCAACAACATCGCGGTGGCCAATGTCGAGCTCTCCGGCCAGCTGGTGGGCGACATCGGCGCCACCCTGGCCCGCCTGCAGGGCCAGCTCGGCAGTGCCACGGTGGTCAATGTGTCGTGTGCGCGCCTGATCCGGGTCGACTTCATCGCCGCCGGCGACCTGCTCAACTGGGTGCTGGCGCGGCGCCAGGAAAATCGCGCCGTGCAGTTCACGGACACCCACCGCCTGGTGGCGCTGTTCTTCAGCGCCATGGGCATCAACGAACATGCCAAGGTTGCGGTGAGGAAGGTCTAGCCTTTCTCTAGCCGCCGCGGCGGCCACCCGCCCGCGACCCCAGGCCTCCACACAGGCACCGCATGGAAAGCTACCACGGCACCACCATCGTCAGCGCGCGCCGCGGCGCCAGCGTCGCGCTCGGCGGTGACGGCCAGGTCACACTGGGCCACATCGTCGTCAAGTCCAGCGCGCGCAAGGTGCGCAAGCTCTACCGCGAGCAGGTGCTGGCCGGCTTTGCCGGCGCCACCGCCGACGCCTTCACGCTGTTCGAGCGCTTCGAGGCCAAGCTCGAAAAGCACCAGGGCCATCTGCAGCGCGCCGCCATCGAGCTGACCAAGGACTGGCGCACCGACCGCGTGCTGCGCCGGCTCGAAGCCATGCTGGCGGTGGCCGACAGCAGCTGCTCGCTCATCATCACCGGCAATGGCGACGTGCTCGAGCCCGAGTTCGGCATCGTCGCCATCGGCTCGGGCGGTGCCTACGCCCAGGCGGCGGCGCGGGCGCTGCTGGCCCACACCGAGATGGCGCCGGCCGAGATCGTCAAGCGCTCGCTCGAGATCGCCGGCGACATCTGCATCTACACCAACCAGAACCACATCGTCGAGACCCTCGGATGAGCATGACGCCCAAAGAGATCGTCAGCGAGCTCGACCGCCACATCGTCGGCCAGAACGCTGCCAAGCGCGCCGTGGCCATCGCGCTGCGCAACCGTTGGCGCCGCCAGCAGGTGGGCGAGCCGCTGCGTGCCGAGATCACGCCCAAGAACATCCTGATGATCGGCCCCACCGGCGTGGGCAAGACCGAGATCGCGCGCCGCCTGGCGCGGCTGGCCGACGCGCCCTTCATCAAGGTCGAGGCGACCAAGTTCACCGAGGTCGGCTATGTCGGCAAGGACGTCGACACCATCGTGCGCGACCTCGTCGAGATCGCCGTCAAGCAGGAGCGCGAGCGTCAGATGACGGCGCGCCGAGCGCTCGCGGAGGACGCCGCCGAGGACCGCATCCTCGACGCCCTGGTGCCACTGCCGCGCAGCGTGGGCTTTGCCGCCACCGAGGCCGCGCCGGCCGACAGCACCGCGCGCCAGGTCATGCGCAAGCGCCTGCGCGAGGGCACGCTCGACGACAAGGAGATCGAGATCGACCTCGCCGAGGCGCGGCCCGCGCTCGAGATCCTGGGCCCCCAGGGCGTGCCCGGCATGGACGAGATGGCCGAGCAGTTGAAGGGCCTGTTCTCGCAGATGAACACCGGCAAGCGCAAGGCGCGCAAGATCCGCATCGGCGAGGCGCGGCTGCGCCTGGTCGAGGAAGAAGCGGCCCGCCTCGTCAACGAGGACGAGATCCGCGCCGCCGCCGTGGCCCAGGCCGAGGCCAACGGCATCGTCTTCATCGACGAGATCGACAAAGTCGCCTCGCGCCAGGAGCACGGCGGCGCCGAGGTCTCGCGCCAGGGCGTGCAGCGCGACCTGCTGCCCTTGGTTGAGGGCACCACCGTCAGCACCAAATACGGCCAGGTGCGCACCGACCACATGCTCTTCATCGCCAGCGGCGCCTTCCACCTGGCCAAGCCGAGCGACCTGATTCCCGAGTTGCAGGGCCGATTCCCGATCCGCGTCGAACTGGGCTCGCTCTCGGTCGACGACTTCGAAGCCATCCTCACCAGCACCCACGCCAGCCTCATCAAGCAGTACCAGGCCCTGCTCGCCACCGAGGGCGTGACGCTCTCGATCACGCCGGCCGGCGTGCGCCGGCTGGCGCAAATCGCCTTTGACGTGAACGAGCGCACCGAGAATATCGGCGCGCGCCGCCTGGCCACGGTGATGGAGCGGCTGCTCGACGAAGTGAGCTTCGACGCCCCCGAGCGCGACGGCCAGACCGTCGTCATCGACGCCGCCGAGGTCGATGCCCGCCTGGCCGAGCTGTCGCGCAACGAAGACCTCTCGCGCTACATCCTCTGAGGGTCGGGCCCGTGCGCAAACGACCGGCCGCCGCCATGCCCGCCCAGCCGCTCTACATCGCCCCGGCCCCCTTCGACGATGCCGATGCCGCGCTGGCGCGCGTGCAGGCCATCTACCGCAACAGCACCGAGCATCTGCGCGGAGCGCTGCAGCGCTTCGTTGCCGGCGACGACGTGGGCCGCCGCGTGCGCGCCTGCTACCCCTATGTGCGGGTGCGCACCGACACCGTGGCGCGCGCCGATTCGCGCCTGAGCTATGGCTTCGTCGCCGGGCCGGGCCAGTTCGAGACCACGCTGACGCGGCCCGATCTCTTTGCCGACTACCTGGCCGAGCAGTTCCGCCTGCTGCTGCGCAACCACGGGGTGGCCCTCGAGGTCGGCACCAGCGGCCAGCCCATCCCGGTGCACTTCTCGCTGGCCGAGAACGACCACCTCGAAGGCAGCCTCAGCCCCGAACGGCGCCTGCTGATGCGCGACCTGTTCGACCTGCCCGACCTGGCGGCGATGGACGACGGCATCGCCAACGGCACCCACGAGCCGGCGCCCGGCGTGGCCCAGCCGCTGGCGCTGTTCACGGCGCCGCGCGTCGACTACTCGCTGCACCGGCTGCGCCACTACACCGGCACCGCGCCCGAGCATTTCCAGAACTTCGTGCTCTTCACCAACTACCAGTTCTACATCGACGAGTTCATCCGCCTCGGCCATGCGCTGATGGCCGACCCGGCGGGCGACTACACCGCCTTCGTCGAACCCGGCAATGTGCTGACGCGCCGCGCCGGCAGCGCGGCCGAGCCGGGCGACGACAGCGGAGCCGCGCCGCCGCGCCTGCCGCAGATGCCGGCCTACCACCTGAAGCGCGCCGGCCACGGCGGCATCACGATGATCAATATCGGCGTCGGCCCCGCCAACGCCAAGACCATCACCGACCATGTGGCGGTGCTGCGCCCGCACGCCTGGCTGATGCTGGGCCACTGCGCCGGCCTGCGCAACAGCCAGCAGCTGGGCGACTACGTGCTGGCCCACGCCTACATGCGCGAGGACCATGTGCTCGACGAGGAGTTGCCGCTGTGGGTGCCGATACCGGCGCTGTCCGAGGTGCAGCTGGCGCTGGAGCAGGCGGTGGCCGAGGTCACCCGGCTCAGCGGCTACGAGCTGAAGAACATCCTGCGCACCGGCACCGTGGTCTCCACCGACAACCGCAACTGGGAGCTGCTGCCGCCTTCCGGCCCCGAGCGCCGCTTCAGCCAGAGCCGGGCGGTGGCGCTGGACATGGAAAGCGCCACCATCGCGGCCAACGGCTTCCGCTTCCGCGTGCCCTACGGCACCCTGCTGTGCGTGAGCGACAAGCCGCTGCACGGCGAGATCAAGCTGCCCGGCATGGCCAACCACTTCTACCGCGAGCGCGTCGACCAGCACCTGCGCATCGGCATGCGCGCCGTCGAGCTGCTGCGCCAGCAGCGCCCGGGCAGCCTGCACAGCCGCAAGCTGCGCAGCTTCGCGGAGGTCGCCTTCCAATAGGTGGCAACGGGCGGCAGGCGGCTTTCGGGGCAGTGCTGACCTGCCTCAAGCCGGCAGGGCACGCGCTCTTGTCGCCCGCGGCGGCTTGTCATACGCTGGCCTGACCGCAGCCAGAACACAGCGCCAGGCGCTGAAGGAGCCAGACCCCATGCCCAGCCCAACCCCCGGCAGCCCGGCGAGCCCCGCCGCCATCCGAACCCTGGCCCTGGTCGGGCCCTCGGCGGCGGGCAAGACCACCCTGGCCGAAGCCCTGCTGGCGCGAACCGGCGCCATTGCCAGCGCCGGTTCGCTCGAGCGCGGCAGCACGGTGAGCGACCACGATCCACTCGAACGCAAGATGCAGCACTCGCTCAATTCGAGCGTGATGCACCTGGTACACGCCGACACCCGCGTGCATTTCATCGACACCCCCGGCGGCAGCGATTTCCTCGGCCAGAGCCTGCCGGCGCTGGAGGCCGTGGAAACCGCCGCGGTGGTGATCAACGCCGCCGTCGGCATCGAGCCGCTGGCGCTGCGCATGATGGACTACGCCGCCTCGCGCCACCTCGACCGGCTGATCATCGTCAACAAGATCGACAGCCCCGGGGTCAACCTGGCGGCGCTGATGGAACAGATCCGCGAGGTCTTCGGCAAGGAGTGCCTGCCGCTGAACCTGCCCGACGCCCAGGGCACCAAGGTCGTCGACTGCTTCTTCAACCGCGAGGGCCACAGCGATTTCGGCAGCGTTGACGCCGCTCACCGCGCCCTGGTGGAGCAGGTGGTCGAGGTCGACGCCGAGTTCGTCGACCGCTACTTGAACGACGGCGACATCGACGCCAGCGAACTGCACGCGCCGCTGGAGCAGGCCTTGCGCGAGGGCCACCTGATCCCGGTGTGCTTTGTCTCGGCCAAGAGCGGCGCCGGCGTGGCCGAGTTGCTGGACATCATCGTCAAGCTGCTGCCCAACCCGACCGAGGCCAACCCGCCCGATTTCCTGCTCGGCGAAGGCGACGCAGCCCAGCCCACCCAGGCCGAGCCCGACCCGGCCAAGCATGTGCTGGCCCATGTATTCAAGGTCACGGTCGACCCCTTCGTCGGCCGCATGGGGCTGTTCCGGGTCTACCAGGGCACGGTCACCAAGGACAGCCTGCTTTACATCGGCGATGGCCGCAAGCCATTCAAGGTCGGCCATCTGTTCATGCTGCAGGGCAAGAACACGGTCGAGGTGGCGCGCGCCCTGCCGGGCGACATCGTCGCGGTGGCCAAGGTCGACGAGATCCACTTCGACGCCGTGCTGCACGACGCCGCCGAGGATGACCACATCCACCTCAAGGCGCTGGACTTTCCCAAGCCGGTGCATGGCCTGGCCATCGAGCCCAAGCGCCATGGCGACGAGCAGCGCATGTGGGAAATCCTGACCAAGCTCATCGACGAAGACCCCTGCCTCAAGGTCGAGCATGTGGCCAGCACCAATGAGACCATCCTCTACGGCCTGGGCGAGCTGCACCTGCGCGTGCTGCTAGAGCGCCTGCGCGAGACCTACAAGTTCGAGGTCAATACCCGCCCGCCGCGCATCGCCTACCGCGAGACCATCACCGCCAATGCCGAAGGCCACCACCGCCACAAGAAGCAGACCGGCGGCGCCGGGCAGTTCGGCGAGGTCTTCCTGCGCGTCGAGCCGCTGCCGCGCGGCGGTGGCTTCGAGTTCCTCGACCAGGTCAAGGGCGGCACCATTCCCTACCAGTTCATCCCCGCGGTCGAGAAGGGCGTGCGCGAGGTGCTGGCTGGGGGCGGCATCGCCGGCTACCCGGTGGTCGACGTGCGCGTCATCGTCTACGACGGCAAGCACCACAGCGTGGACAGCAAGGAAATCGCCTTCGTCACCGCCGGCCGCAAGGCATTTCTGGCGGCGATGCGCGAGGCTCGGGCCATCGTGCTCGAACCCATCGTCCACATCGAGATCACGACGCCCGACCACGCGCTGGGCGACATCACCGGCGATCTTTCCAGCCGGCGCGGCCTCGTCACCGGCACCGCCAATGGAGCCCCGGGCGTGATGATCGTGCGCGGCCAGGCGCCGATGTCCGAACTGGCGGGCTACCAGTCACGCCTGAACTCGCTGACCGCCGGCCAGGGCCGCTACAGCATCGAGCTGTCGCACTACGACCCGGTGCCGCCCAATGTGCAGCAGCAGCTGGTCGGCCAGTTCCAGGTGCGCGACGACGATTGACGCACCGCGAAGATTCTTCCGGATCCTCGCGCCGCCGCCTCAGCGCGGTGCCGCCTTGCGCATGTCATCAAGCTGCTTGAGCCAGGGGCCCCAGTCGTAGGGGCCCTTGTCGAAACGCTTCTGCAGATTGCCCAGCACGCCACCCCAGGCGCGGTCGAAATAGGCGTAGGCCTTGTCCCATTCACCGCCGTCGCCCCAGCCGACGTGGTGCAGGCTCACCTGGGTGCGGCGCTCGTCCAGTGCCGCGAAGCGCACGATGACCAGGGTGCGCTGGGCGCGCGCCTCGGGCAGCGAAGGCGGCGCGTTCCAGTCGAAGGAGATCATCGATTTGGGCTGCACCGCCATGAATCGCATCTCGTCGGCGCCCTTCATGCCCGGCGCTGCGCCCGGGTCCATGTAGATCTGGAAGTCGCCGCCGACGCGGGCGTCGACCTTGGCATCGGGCGCAAAGAAGCTGACGATGCCTTCGCGCGTGGTCCAGGCCTGCCAGACCTGGTCCAGCGTGGCGTTCACCGCCACGCTCTTGGCTATGGCCCGCTCGGCACCCTGAGCCGGCGCCAGCGCTGCGCCCAGTGAGATGGCGAGCACGGCGCCCGCGAGATGGAAGTTCATGGCCCGTCCTCCGCTCGAAGGCCCATGCTAGCGCGGCGCGAAGCAGGGCAAGGCGGATTTATCATCGAGGGCCATGCCCGACAGCCCCAAGGATCTCGCCGAGCGGCGCCTCGACAATGCGCTGGCGCTGTTCGAGGAATTCGTTCGCGCCACCGCCCGCCACGCCGACGCCGCCACGCTGCGCGGCCTGGAACGCCGCTTTGCCGAGCGCGTGCAGATCCAGCCCAGCTACTGGAGCCAGATCAAGAGCCGTTCACGCCAGATCGGCGAACGCCTGGCGCGACAGTTCGAACACCTCTGCCACAAGCCGCGCGGCTGGATGGATGTGCCGCACGACGGCAGCGAGGCCGCCGCGCCGGCCGCCGCGGTCGAGCCGCAAGACGAGTCCGGCCCGCGCGACGACGACGAGCGCTTCATCGTCGGCCTCGTGCTCACCTACTACCGCCGCCACCCGCAGCGCGCACGCACGCGCCTGCTGGACCTGCTGGGCGAGGTGCTGACGCCGGCCGCAGCCGCGCCGGCATCGCCTCCCGGCCGACCGGGCACGCCGGCGAAGCCGCTCTCGCCGCAGGCCGAGGACGCCCATGCGCTGTGGCTGCAGACGCAAAGTGGCGTCGCGCCGCTCAAGCGCCGCAAGTGAGCCTCAGGAGCCCCCCTAGATCGCAGGGGGTGGTGGATGGATATCGAGGCTTGTGCATTGATAACGATATGTTTATCATTTGCGCAAGCCTGCAGGGTGGCCAAAGCGGCACCCTGCAACCGATCAACCCCAGCCCGGAGCGCCATGTTCTTCCTGCCAACCCTCAGCAATGCGTCTGCATCCCGCCGTGCGGCGGCCGCAGCCGCGATGCGTGCTGCGTTGGGGGTCGCCATGTCGAACCGCGCCCTGAACCATGGTGCTCCGCCCGGGGCGCCGGTGAGCTGATGCCGCAGGCCTAGTACGCCAGCGGTACTCCAGCCGCCACGGCCCGGGTTGCACCAGCAGCCCGGGCCGTTTGCTTTTCTGCAGCCCGCCACCGTGAAGGAGACACCCATGAAGCTGATTCTCAAGACCACCAAGCCGCGCAATCCCTTCGTCGCCGCCAGTCGCCGGCGCGCCGCCGGTGCCCACCGCGGCACTTGTCCGCGCCAGACGGCGCAACGCGAACTGCGCCGCGAACTCGCCCGCCTCGAGCCCAGCCCCTGAATTGAGCCTGCCGGCGCAGCCCCCGCTGCCGGCCTGCTACCCCGATGGAGACCGACCATGATCCTGCGTGAACTGCCCCTGGAAGCCGCGCCCGCACCTGCACGCCGCAGCCGCCGCGCCCTGCTGGCCCTGCTGCTGCGCACCGCCAGCCGCGCCCTCGAAACCCTGGCCGAGCGCCTGGCACTGGCCCCCGTGGCGCCCGTCGCCGATCCGGTGCTGGAATTCCACGCCGAAGCCGGCGCCCCCGAAGGCGCGCTCTATGTCGACGGCCAACTCGTCGGCCACCTGGCCGGCGTGAACCGGCTGTGAACGACCCCGCCCTGCGCGCGCCCCAGCCGCGCAGGGCCCCAGGGGTCAATTCGGCTGCCTGGGAAGGCAGCGGGCCGCTACCATGGGGAGCACGCCGCCGCAGCCAGCGCGGGCCGCGCCCGCTCAAGCCCGCGCCGGCGCTGTCGATACCCCGGAAACGAGCCCGTGATCGACCCTGCCATGTCCGTGCAAGAACTCTTCATCACCGATCCTCCGCGCAGCGTCGAAGGCTGGGCCTCACTGTTCGACCACCGCCGCCTGCCGGTGTTGGCCGACACCGCCGGCGCGTTGGCGGAACTGCGCGAGAACGAGGACGCGGTCGACGCCCACATGCTGGCCGACGCCATCGTCAACGACCCGCTGATGACGCTCAAGGTGCTGGCCCATGTGGCAGAGATGCGGCGCGGACGCGACGGCGGCGGTGCCGAGACGGTGACCGAGGCGCTGGTGATGATGGGCGTGCCGCCCTTCTTCCGCGCCTTCGAGGCGCCACTGGTCGCCGAGGACCGCCTGGCCAGCATTCCCGAGGCGCTGGAAGGCTTCCGGCGCGTCTTGCGCCGCTCGCACCGCTCGGCCCGCTTCGCCATCGGGTTCGCCGTTCACCGCATGGACCACGACGCCGGGGTCATTCACGAAGCCGCACTGCTGCGCGATTTCACCGAGTTGCTGCTGTGGCTGCACGCGCCGGCGCTGGCGCTCGAAATCGATCGCCGCCAGCGCGCCGAGCCAGCGCTGCGCTCGGCCGTGGTGCAGCGCGAGGTGCTCAACGTCGAACTGGTCGAGGTGCAGCACGCGCTGATGAGCGCCTGGCGCCTGCCCGGCTTGCTGGTCAGCATCACCCACGGCCACGCGCGCACGATGACACCCCAGGTGCGCAATGTGATGCTGGCCATCCGCGTGGCCCGCCACAGCAGCGAGGGCTGGGACAACCCGGCCCTGCCGGACGACCTGCGCGAGATCGCCGATCTGCTGCAGTTGTCGCCCGAACCGACGGCGCGGCTGCTGCAGGAAATCGACGCGGAAGACTGAGCCCGGGCGCAGGACAGTCCCTGCGAACTGTCCTGAGCCCGGACCTGCGACAGTCCCGGCCACCGGGCATGCGCGCGGCGAAGGATCGGCCATGTTGCGCATGCGAGGACCGAACGCGCCTCAGGCGGCCTGCGCCGGCAGGCACAGGCGCGAATTGGCCAGCGCGCGCACCGTCATGCGCGACATGCCGGCGGCCACGCCGACCTGCGAGGGCTCTTCGTCGTGGACGATGCACAACGCGCCTTCGAGGCAGACCACCCCATGGCCGGTGGCGGTCTCGATGACCAGGGTGTCACCCTTGCGCAGGTGCAGCACCTTCTGGCTGGGCGCGCGCACCGTGGGGCGCGGCGCTGGCATCAGCGCCTGCTGCAACCAGGCCAGGGGTTGGGCGGTGGCAAGGGTGGAGAGGAAATCGGCGGTCATGGCGGGCTCCTTGGGGCGGCGGGGTATGGACGCACTTTAGGAAGCCAGGCCCGCGGGCGCTGCGACGCAGGCCGCGCCGGGGATGTGACGGATTCACACCTGCTGGTACAGAATCCGCGCCGCAGGCCGGACTTCACCCGGCCACGGGACTCCGCTCAACATGGATATGCAGACGCTCCAGACCTTTCTCAGCACCACGGTCATCGAACTGGCCTTCAAGGTGCTGGCCGCCATCGCCTTCTGGATCATCGGCCGCTGGCTCAGCGGCAAGGTGGTGGCCCTGATGCAGGCGGCCATGAGCCGCAACCACGTCGACCCGACGCTGACCAAGTACCTCGGCTCCATCGTTGCCATCGCGCTGAACATCGCGCTGGTCCTGGGCATCCTGGGCTATTTCGGCATCCAGACGACCTCGTTTGCCGCCATGCTGGCGGGTGCCGGTGTGGCCATCGGCGCGGCCTGGAGCGGCATGCTGGGCAATTTCGCCGCCGGCGCCTTCATGCTGGTGCTGCGTCCGTTCAAGGTGGGCGATTTCGTGCAGGTGGGCGGCCTCGTCGGCACCGTACACGAACTGGGTCTGTTCGGCACCACCATCATCACGCCCGACAACGTGCTCACCCTGGTGGGCAATACCCGGGTCTTCGGCGAAACCATCTCCAATTACTCGGCACGGCCGGTGCGGCGCGTCGAGCGCACGGCACAACTCGCCGGCAGCGTCGACCCGCTGGACGCCATCGCGCGGCTCAAGACCGCCGTGGCTGCCATCCCCCACGTTGCCACGAGCCCGGCGCCCGAGGTTTCGCTGCTCGACATGAACCTGGTCGGCCCGGTGATCGCGGTGCGCCCCTACTGCGGCAACGAGCACTACTGGCAGGTCTACTTCGACACCAACGAGGCCATCGTCCGCACCGCTCGCGAGGCCGGCTGGCCGGCGCCGACGCCGTCGCAGATCGTCCGCACCACGGCAGCCTGAGCGGGCGCTCAGCGCCGCAACCAGCGCTGCAGTTCCTGCCAGGGCTCGGGCCGGTCGGCCATGTGGACATGGGCCACGCCGACGAGGTGGCGGTTGTCGGCGCCGGCCAGAGTGGCCGTGCTGGGCGGGAAGACGATGTTGTCACAGTGGCTGTAGAAGCAGCTGAGCTTGGCGGCGCGGCCGTGCGGCTCGCGCGCCTCCAACGCCTGCAGCCAGGGCGAGCCGATGCGCATCTGGCGCGCATTGGCCGAGAGCGCCCAGCGCGCCAGCCAGGTGCCGTGGTGGGGCGTGCCAATCGTGATGGCGTGGTACACGCGGCCATCGCCGCCCAGCTCGGCCCACCAGCGGCGCAGGGCCAGCCCGCCCATGCTGTGGCCGACGACCACCGGTGCCAGGCCCGTGGCCTGCTCCAGCGCCCGCACGCCGTCTTCGATGCGCGCGACGTAATCGTCGATGGCGCCGAACACCGGCTCGAGGTTGACAGCCACCACTGGCGTGCCCGCGGCATGCAGCTTCTCAAGCCAGGGGTTCCAGAGCCCGCGGTTGCAGACGAAGCCATGCACCAGCAACACGCCGCGCTGTCCGCGCGCAAGGGCCGGCAACACATCGGGCCAGCGCCGGCTGCGAAAGGGCTGACGCCAGCAGAAGACGCGCGGCGCCGCCAGCACCTCGCCCCACCAGGCGCGCAGCAGCAGCTTGAGGCCGGCGCGCGGCGCGGGGTCGTCGCCGTGGACCCAGCGCAACAACACGAATTCCAGGCCCAGCACCAAGGCATGGCCGCACAGCAGCGCCAGCACGCCGGCCACGGCCCAGGCCGGATGGCCAGCCCGCCAGGCCCAGCCGCCCCACAGCGCCGCCAAGGCCAGGATGCCCAGGGTAGTGAACTGCTGCAGGCGCGCCAGCATGGGTTCAGACCAGCCGCACTTCGCGCCCGCTCAGCGTGCGCGCCAGCCGCGTCGCCAGCATGTTGACGAGGCCGTAGATCGACAACTGCGGATTGGCGCCGATGCTGGTGGGGAAGAACGAGCCGTCGTGTACCGAGACATTGGCCAGTTGCCAGTGGCGGCCGTCGGGCCGCACCACGCCCAGCTCGGGCTTGCCGGCCATACCGCAGCCGCCCATCTGGTGGGCGCTCAGCACGCGCGTCAGATAGGGCTCCATCGCCAGCTCCGAAATGGCCTGCTTCGCCTGGGCCCAGCTGGTGCTGGGCCGCGCCGCCTGGTGCACCGGTGTCACGCTGCGCGCGCCGGCGGCAAACTGGATCTCGGCCATGCTCAGCAGCGCCCGCCGCGCGCCCTCCATCGTGAAGGCGTTGAGCTTGTAGTCCAGCACCGGCGTGCCGTCGCCGCCCAGCAGCACGCGGCCACCGGGCGATTCGGGGTGGAAGCCGTCGCGCAGCAGCGCCAGCACCGCCTGGGTGTGGGGAAAGGCGCGCAAGGCCGCCGCCTGCTCGGCGCCGAAACCTGGCAAGGCGATGGCCGAGATCATGGGGTAGAGCGGCGGCGCCTCGAGCTTGTAGCCCATGGGCCCGTCTATCGGCGCCACGCCCAGGAAGTGGTCGGTGTACATGGTCTGGGGCGCGCCGTCCCAGGCTTCGATGGCCTGGTCGAACAGCGCCGTCGACACCACCACCGGGTGCAGGAAGCTGCGCTGGCCCAGGCGCCCGTGCGGGTCGGGCGCCTTGGAGCGCAGCAGCAACCCCGGCGTGTTGATGGCGCCGCCGGCGATCACGTAGTGGCGGGCGCGCAGCTTCGTGGCCGCGCCCGCTGCCGGCGCGCTGTTGATCGTCACCGGGCGGCAGACCAGGGCCGCGGCCTTGTCGCCATCAAATTCCAGCCGCTCGGCGCGCGTCTGCACCAGCAGCGTGGCACCCAGGTCCAGCGCCGCCGGGATGGTGGTGAGCAGCATCGACTGCTTGGCATTGGTCGGGCAGCCCAGGCCGCAGGAACCCAGGTTCCAGCAGCCCTTGACGTTGCGCGGTATCGCGCTGGCCGGTATGCCCAGGCGCGCCGCGCCCAGGCGCAGCAGGTCGTTGTTGACATTGGGCGCCACCAGCCAGGGGCCGATGGACAGGCGCCGCTCGGCTTGCAGGAACCAGGGCGACAGGAAGTCGTCGGTCAGTTCGGGCAGGGCGAAGCGCTCGCGCCAGAACTGCAGCGTGTCCGAGGGCGTGCGGAAGGAACTGGTCCAGTTGACCGTGGTCGAGCCGCCGACGCAGCGGCCCTGCAGGATGGCGATGGCCTTGTCGGCGGTCTTGCGGCTGGCGCTTTCCTGGTAGAGCTGGGGGTAGGCGTCGGATTCGAGCTGGCGGAAATGGCTGCTGCTGCGCAAGGGCCCTTCCTCGACCAGCACGACCTTGAGGCCGGCGCGCGCCAGCAACTCGGCCGTGATGCCGGCGCCGGCACCGCTGCCGACGATGGCGACATCGCAGTCCAGCGTGTCGGCGGCCGGGGCGTGGCCGCCGCCGAATACCTTCCAGCCGCGCGCCAGGCCTTGCTGGATGGGGTCGGGCAAGGTACTCATCGCTTCATTCAGGCCACGGCGCGCTGGCCCGGGTAGCCGATGGCCGACCAGGTGGCGGCGTCGGCGAAGTACGCGGCATTGGTGAGATCTCGCAGCGCATGAAAGACCTGCTGGCGCACGGCCAGGCCCGATTCACGCAGGCCCTGCAGCGCGGCGCCGACCTCGGCCGCCGTGGCCTCGCTCCAGGCCGGGCGCAGGCCGACCAGGGCAAGACGTCCGGGTGCGCTGGCAATGATCATGATCAGCTCGTCGACCTCGGCCTGCAGCGCCGGCGGCATGCCGGCCAGCGAGGCCTCGATGCGCATGAGCAGCGCCGCCACCGCCGCCTCGCGCGCTGCGCCGGGCGGCGGCAGCATGGCATCGAGCACGGCCGGCGCCAGCGCGGTGAAGACGGTGCGGCCGGTCTCGGTCAGGCGGCCCTCGCGGCGCGCCGGCCGCAGCAGCGCCAGCGATCCACCCACCAGCGTGAGCAAGGCCGCGCCCGCCACGCCGACAGTGAGCAGGGTGCGTCGTTTCATGGCCGGCAGTGTTGCATCATTGGGGCCGGCTTCCTTAGGGAAGCAGACCTAGCCGCACCATGCCTCCCCTGCCTTGCTTTCCCTCCCCGCCCTGCCGCCGGCTGCCGCGGCACCCGCGATGAACCCTCGCGGCGCGGCCATCCTGCAAAGCCTGTGCGAGGTAACGGCCGAACGCACACGGCGCGCGGCGCAGCCGGCACTGGGCGAGCGCGTGGCCGCCATCAAGGCCTACCAGCACGCGCGCTTCGAGCGCAGCTATGCCGACCTGCTGGCCAGCCCGCGCTATGCCGCGGCGGCGCGCTTCTTCCTCAACGATCTCTACGGACCGGCCGATTTCACGCGCCGCGACGACCAGTTCGCACGCATCGTGCCGGCCCTGGTGCGCTTGTTCAGCGCCGACGTGGTGGCCACGGTGGCCTCGGTGGCCAGCCTGCACGCACTGTCGGAACAACTGGACAGCTTGATGGCCCAGGCCACGCTGGCCTCAGGCGCCTTCACGGCCAACCCGCCCGACCACGTGGCCTATGCCGCGGCCTGGCGCGCCGTGGGCCAGCCGGCCGAGCGCCAGCAGCAGATCGCGCTGATGCTGGGCGTGGGCCGCGCCCTCGACGGCTTCACGCGCAAGCCGCTGCTGCGCCAGAGCCTGCGCATGATGCGTGGTGCGGCCCAGCTGGCCGGCCTGGGCACGCTGCACGAGTTCATCGTCGCCGGCTTCGAGACCTTCCGCGCCATGGGCGGCGCTGATGATTTCCTGCTCACCGTCTCGCAGCGCGAATCCGAACTCGCCGCCCGCCTGTTTGCGGGCGGCGCGGTGGCCTGATCAGGCGTAAGAGTAGAAGCCCTGGCCGCTCTTGCGACCCAGGCGGCCGGCGGCCACCATCTCCTTGAGCAGGGGCGCGGGCCGGTACTTGGTGTCGTTGAAACCCTCGTAGAAGACCTGCATCACGGCCAGCATGGTGTCCAGGCCGATCATGTCGGCCAGGGCCAGCGGGCCTATGGGCTGGTTGCAGCCCAGGCGCATGCCGGTGTCGATGTCCTCGGCGCTGGCCAGGCCGTCCTGCAGCGCGAAGATGGCCTCGTTGATCATCGGGCAGAGGATGCGGTTGACGACGAAGCCCGGGCTGTTCTTCGCGGTGATGGGCGACTTGCCGATGGCCTGCACGAAGGCCAGCGCGGCGGCGTGCGTCTCGTCCGAGGTCTGCAGGCCGCGGATCAGTTCCACCAGCGCCATCATCGGCACCGGGTTGAAGAAGTGCATGCCGATGAAGCGCGCCGGGCGGCTCATCACCGCGGCCAGCTGGGTGATGGAGATCGACGAGGTGTTGGAAGCCACCACGGTGTTCTCGCCGGCCAGGCCGTCGATCTGGCGCAGGATGCGCAGCTTCAACTCGAGGTTCTCGGTCGCGGCCTCGATGATGAGATCGCGCCCGCGCAGCGCCTCGTAGTCAGTGCCGCCGCTGATGCGGGCCAGGGCCGCGGCCTTGTCGGCGGCGCTGATCTTCTCTTTCGAGACCAGCCGGTCCAGGCTCTTGGAGATGGTGGCCAGGCCGCGCTGCACGGCGGCCTCGTTGACATCGATCATCGCGATGTTCAGGCCGGCCAGGGCGCAGACCTGCGCGATGCCGTTGCCCATGGTGCCGGCGCCGACGACGCCGAGTGTGGTGTTTGCCATGTGGAGGGGAACCGTTCGTTGAATCAGGGGCTGATTTTGCCCCTGCCCGCGGCCCCTCTCCGGCGCGCCCGGCTCAGCCCTTGCTGTGATCGAGATGGGGGAACATCGCGCGCCGCGCCTCGTCGTCCATCTCGGCCTTGAAGGCGTGGCGCTCCCGCAGCGCGGCCACGCGCTGGGCGGCCGGGCGCGCGTTGATGGCGTCGAACAAACGCTTCAGGTGCGGCAGCTCGCCCCAGGCCGCCTCGCCCAGCGCAAAAGGCAGGGCCCGCGCCCAGCCCCAGACCGCCATGTCGACCAGGGTGTAGCGCTCGCCCAGCATGTGGCTGCGCGTGGCCAGGTGGGCATCCAGCAGCCGCCAATGGCGCCAGGCCTCGAAGTCGTAGCGGTTCTGCGCATAGGGCACGGTCTCGGGCGCGTAGTGCCTGAAGTGCACGCACTGGCCGGTGAAGGGCCCGATGCCCGAGGCGGTGAACATCAGCCACGACAGCAGCTCGCCACGCGCCTTGGGCGTGTTCTCGGGCAGGAACTGGCCGGTCTTCTCGGCCAGGTAGAGCAGGATGGCGCTGCTGTCGAAGACCGTGGCCTCGCCGTCGACGATCACCGGCACCTTGGCATTCGGGTTCAGCGCCAGGAAGGGCGCCGCATGCTGCTCGCCCTTGCGCGTGTCCACCGGTATCGCCTCGTAGGGCAGGCCGGCCTCTTCGAGGAAGAGGGCCACCTTCATCGGGTTGGGCGCGAGCGAGTAGTAGAACTTCAGCATGGCGGGCTCTCCTGGGGCGGTGGATGGGGGCGCGATTATCGGCGTGGCGGCTGCTTTTCGCCGCGCGTCGCCGGCACCGCCACGCTGCCGGCACCGACCCGCTCCAGCCAGGCCAGGGCATCGAGATGGGCCACGAAGCGGCCCAGGTACTGCGGCGAAATCTCGCGCATCGCATCCAGGCCGCGCAGTGCCACGGCCTGCGAATGCAGGGGGCCGGCGTTCTCGGGCGCCTTGGCGCGGGCCTGGTGCAGGCGCTGGTCGACAGCCAGCCGGGCCCAGCTGCTTCTGAAGAGGCGCAGCGTCTTCAGCTCGACCGGGGCGGCGGGGGCAGAGAAAGCAGCAGGGCCAGGCGCAGGCTGGGCCGCCGCGCCGGCGTGATCGCGCAGCAGTTCGGCCAGCGGGCTGGGGGGGCACCGATGTCCAGCCGCGGGCGGCTCAGGCGCCCGCGCCTCGCCCAGGGCCTGCAACGCCTGGCGCAGCTTGGCGTCGATGACCCGCCGCGCCTCGCCCTCGTGGGCCGCGGCGCGGCGCGCCAGGGCCTCGATGAAGTGGAAGCGCACCGGGTCGCGGCGCGCGGCGCCGTCGGCACGCCGCGCCGCGATCAGGCCGGCGATCCCGTCGTCGCCCGGCCGCATGTCCCCATCGACTTCAGCCACGGGGCTTGTCGACATCGCGGGCCGGGCGCGGCACCGGCGCCATCTCGACGCGGCGGTTCAGCGCCCTGCCCCTGGCGTCGTCGTTGGAGGCCACTGGCTGCTCGGGCCCGAAGGCCGCGGCGAAGACCAGGGACGAGGGGACGCCGTCGGCGATCAGGGCCCGCATCACCGTCAGCGAGCGCTGGGCCGACAACTCCCAGTTGTCGGCGAAATCGCGGTTGCGGTCGCGCAGCTGGCGGTCGTCGGTGAAGCCGCTCACCATCAGCAGTTCGTCGCGCGTGCGCAGATAGGCCGCCAGCGGCGCCGCCAGGCTCTTGAGCAGCTGGCGGCCCTCGGGCTGCAGCTGGTCGGAGTTCTGCGCGAACAGCACGCTACCGCTGATGCCGATGCGGCCGTTGTTCAGCGTCACCCGGCCCGTGGCCAGCGGCCCGGCCAGCGCCTGCTCCAGCGCCACGCGACGCTGTTCCTCGGCCTGGCGCCGCTTGACCTCGGTGTCGAGCTGGGTGGCCAGGTCGAGCTGCAGGCCGAGCACGGCCACCAGCATCAGCACGAAGGCGCCCAGCAGGCCGGCCATGAGGTCGCCGAAGACGGCCCAGACCGGCGCCGTCTGTTCCATGGCGTGCTCGTGCTCGTCCATCAGGCGGGCTCGACGGGGGCCAGGGCGGCGCGGCCGGCGACGCGCTGCAGGTCTTCGACGATCTGCTTCTGCGAGGTGAGGCTGAGATCGATGATCTCGCGCGCCTGCGCCACGTAATAGGCCAGCTGCTCGTCGCTGCGCGAGAGCGACTTTCCAAGCGCCACCTCGATGCGCTCGAGGTGGGCCGTGAGTTTGTCGTTGGAGGCGCTGAACAGTTGGACCGCGTGGCCGAAGGCCTCGCCCAGGCTGGCGACCTCGGCGGCACTGCCGGTGAGCTGGGCGGCCACGCCGACGATGCGTGTCGAACCGGCCTCGACCTGCTCGCCGAAGCGCGCACCCAGGCGTTCCAGCAGCGCCGCCGAGTTGGCCAGCAGCGCATCGACCGCGGCGCGCTGGCCGGTGGCCGCGTGGTCGACGGCCGCAAGCAACCCTTCGAGCGAGGCCATCACGCGACCGCGCTCTTCCAGCAAGGCCTGGTCCTGCACCAGGCTGGCCGAGAGCTGCGCGCGCAGGGCGGCGATCACCTCGGCGGCGGCGCGCGGCGCCTCGGCGGCGGCCTGCACCAGGCGCTCGATCTCGGCCACGGTGGCGCGGGCCTGGGCGCCGGCCTGGTCGGTAATCCGTTGCGCGCTCACTTCCAGCGCTTGGCAGATGGCCTGCTGGCGCGCCAGGCCTTGCTCACCGGCCTGCTGCCATTCGCGCTGCAGGGCCGCGCCCAGGTCAGCCAGCGAGCGCGTCCAGGCCGCCAGCCGCTGCTCTTCGCGCGCCGCCGCATCGGCCTGGGCCTGGGCCTGGGTCTGTGCCACCGCCGCCAGCAACGCGGCGGCGCGCTCGTCAAAGCCCCTGGCCTGGGCCTCCTGCGCGGCGCGGCCATCGGCGAGCAGGCGGTCCTGCACCGCGGCGGCCTCGCGCGCCAAGCCGGCCAGCGCGGCTTCGACCAACGGCTGCACGGCCGCGCCGGTGCGGCGCGCGCTCTCGGCCAGGCTGGCCGACAGCGAAGCTTCGACCGAAGCCGCCAGCCGGCCGTAGACGGCCTCGGTGTGGCGGTGGAAGCCTTTCTGGTTGGCCAGCAGGCGCTCATTCGCAACCTGGCCCTGGCGCTCCATCTGCGCCATCAGGGCCTGCAGACGGTCCACCAGCTCGGGCATCAGCCCGGCCTGGCCTTGCAGCGTCTTGAAGCTCTCTTCGCGCTGGTGGGCCGATGAAAAGCGGCGCAGCGTGGTCGCAATGCGGCTGTCCAGCACGGCCCCCGCCTGCTGCCGTTCGCGCCGCACCAGCGCCGAGACCAGGCCCAGCATGGCCGACGCGGCCACCCCGGCCACCGAGGTGCCGAAGGCCAGACCCAGGCCGCGCACCGGCGCCGCCAGCGCGGCACGAATGGCGCCGGCGTCGGCGCTGCCTTCCAGCGCCGCCACCGTGCCCTTGAGCGTGACCACCATGCCCAGGAAGGTGCCCAGCATGCCCAGCAGCACCAGCAGGCCCACCAGATAAGGCGTCAGCGCCGGGCCGGGCAGGGCAGCGCGCTCACCTTCCACGCGCAGGCGCACCGGGTTCTGCAGCGTGGGGTGGATGCAGGCCAGCCAGTCACCCAGCCGCTGCAGGTCACCGGGAATGGCCGCCAGGGCCGCGGCCAGCGTGGCGGTGGCGCGCTGGTAGCGGTGCAGCTCGACGGCGCCAGCAAGGTAGAAGGCGGCGATCAGCGCCGTCATCAAAAGGGCCAGCGGGTGGCCGTCGAGATAGCCCGCACCCACCCAGGCCACGGCGGCCAGGCCGGCGGCGAAGGCAGCCCACGAGAGCAGTCGGGGAAGGTTTGCTTTCATGGCGACGTCATCAAGCCCTTGCGGGCTGCTTCATATCCTCTTGTTCCAAGGCTTCCAGCAAGCCCAGCACCGGCTGCAGGCGCAGCTCCAGCTCGGCCAGCAGCACGGACTTCAGTTCCTGGCCGATGGCCGCCCGCCAGGCCGTGCCCGCGGGATCGTCCGTCTCGCGCTGCAGGCGCGCAAAGCGCTTCTCCAGCAGCGCCGGCACGCCGGCCAGCAGGGCGCGCTCGCGCGCAGCCAGGGCCTCGTCCATCGCCCCGTCCAGCGCCGCCAGCTGCGCCAGCGCGCCACCGCGGCCGGCCAGGGCACGGCGAACCTGGCTGCGCAGCGCGGCGATGCGCGTTTCCATCGCCCGCTGCTGCGCCATCACAGCGTGGCGGTAGGGCAGGAAATCGGCCGCGCCGGCCACCGGCTCAGACGCGAATACCGGCTCGGCCGCAATGGCTTTGGCCAACTGCGCCCGCGCCCGGAGGCATTCCGCTGCTGCGGCCTTTGCGGCGGCCGTGGCGCCAGGTGCCTCGGCCACCGCACCAACGCTGAGTGCGGCCGACAGCGAGATGGCGCCGGTCCAGTCCAGCCAGCGGCCCAGGCTCTCGGCAAGCGACGGCTCGCCCTTCGCTTCGCCCGCGAGTTCGGGCGCCGCCAGTGCCGCCAGCAGGCGCACGAGGGCCGAACTGTTGAAGCCCGCAGCCCGCACCCCTGGCCCCATTGCGATCACCGGATTCCGCACGAAAAAGCCGCGGAGTCTAAGGCAAGGGGCGGCGGCGCGGCCCGCCTCAAGCGCGCTTCATCGTGATCGCGTCGAAGGGGCAGGCCGGCACGCACTGCGCACAGCCGGTGCAGTGGGCAGCGTCGTGGAGCACGGCGGTCTTCTTCCAGCCCTTGAGGTCCAGCCACAGCACGCGCGGCGGGCAGACCGCAACGCAGCGGCCACAGCCGGTGCAGCGCGCGCTGACCTCGGGCAGGGCCTTGCGCGGGCCGGCGGGCTGCAGAGCGGCCACGCCGGCGACCGTGGGCCGGCCTCAGATCAGAGCGCCGCGTCCTTGAGCTTCTTGAGCGCGCGGGTCTTGATCTTCACGGTGGCGGGCTTGGCGGCGAAGACGCGTTCCTGCTTGGTGAAGGGATCGATGCCGGTACGCTTCTTCTTGGCCGGCACGTTGAGGACGTTGACCTTCAACAGGCCCGGCAGCGTGAAGGCGCCGAGGCCCTTCTTGTGTACCGAGGCCAGGATGGTGGCTTCGAGCGCGGCAACGACGGCCTTGACCGCCTTGGGCTCGACCGCGGCCGTGGCGGCCAGGTGGGCGATCAGGCCCGTCTTGTTGAAGGCCTCCTTGACCGGCTTCAGCGCGGCCGGAACCTTGGCCGCGGCCTTGACCGGCACAGCGGCCTTGACCGCCTTCACGGCCGCCTTCACAGCCGTCTTGCCAGCCGCCTTCTTGGCCGGCGCCTTGGCCGCGACCTTCTTCGTAGTTGCCATGTGATCCTGGGGGTGAGTGTGGAGAACGGCCCTGGGGCTCCAGGGCCGGCGGATTCTAGGTCGCGCAGCCCGCGCGGCCGGGCGACCCGGAAATCAGCGCTTCAGCGCCTTCACGAAGTCGGCGTCGCCCAGCAGCTTGTCGACCAGCAAGCGGTAGATGCCGCCGTAGTGTTCGATGGCGCGCGGAATCGCGATTGCACCGACGAAGGAGGAGTCCCAGGAGTCCTCCGCTGCCACTTCCTTGTCGAACAAGACCTTCCCCTCGCTCGTAACCTGGAAGCGCGCCGCCAACCTGGCGGTACCCGTGCCAATCGCGGCGTCGACCTGGCTGTCGGTCAACTGGCCCTCGATGAGGAGCTTCGATTGCGGGTCGAGCAGGCCAGCCGACTGCAGCTCGGCCCTCAAGGTCTCCTTGAGGTGGCGCGAGAAACTTCCACTCGGCGCGGCGATGTTGCCACCGCGCAGGCCACCGCCGATTTCGGTGTCCATCGCCGCAGGCTTGCCGGGCGCGAGCTTGAAATTGCCCACCTGGGCCGGCGCGAGCTGGGCCGCGCGCAAGGCCTTCGCGCTCTGGCCGCCGGCCATGGGCGGCGGCATGACGGTGGTGCAACCCGCGAACAGGGCCGATATCAGGATTGTGGCGACAGCCAGGCCATTGCGGCGGCCATTGAAATGCGTACCGCGTACGAATTCGAGCATTTGACTCCCTTGCTTTTGGCTTGCCTCTGCACAGAGGCCTATCTATAGTAATCCAGGGATCAGGGTTATCGAGAGCGCCCTCACTCCTACACGCCCGAATGAGCTCACTCCCTGCAGAAAGCGTGCATTGCCGTGGCCTCATGGTTTCGCGCACTGGCCGCTGATTGCCAACTTCCGAAAGCCCTTAAGGCAACGCTGAACAAGGCTCCGAATTTCGCCATCCAGTAGTGATGGTTGAGGAACAGCCTTCCAGGAGGCCGATTTCGACGCTGCAGCGCGTGTGCGACGCGAATTGCGCCTCGCCACGGCCCCTTT
>NZ_CAJGBN010000044.1 GCF_904426505.1 Rubrivivax sp. A210 | reverse complement strand
TCATGTCCATGGTGATCACTCCTCTCCCCTGCTGCACAAAAATGCAGCACGGTAGGTTGTTCACCTGGCTCAGTTTTGGGTCGGCATTACCCTCAAAATTGGCTCAGTTTTCGGTCGGCGCCAACACCCATGCGCGTCTCCTCGAATCTCAAGCAGGCGATCGTCGCCCTGTGCCTGGCGTTGACGAGTGGCGCGGCCTCAAGCGCCAGTGCGCTGTGGTGGTCCTGGGCGCCGGGATGCGACTCACAGAACTTGGGCACCACCGCCACGTGCTGGTCGACCACCTACGCCAGCTCTGGCAGTCCTGGAACCGGGGCGGCCATCCGGCCCGACGCCGACACCTGGGTCGAACTGATTCACGACACGGCACCCATCCGGCCGCTCGGGCTCTCGAGCGGAACCCTGGCGCTTGGGCGCCTGTTCATGCGGGGCGACGCGACCACGGCGCAAGTCACCATGTCCGGAGGCAAGCTGGCGTTGAGCGAGTATTTGGTCGTGGGCTCCCACTTCAGCGACTTTGTCCACGGCCCGGCCCAGTTCGACCAGACCGCTGGCGAGGTCAGCGCCGCCCAGATCTACATCGGCAACTACACCGACGCATTCATCGGCAACGCAAACCCCAGTCCCTCCCGGTACAGCCTCAGCGGCGGCAGCGTCACGGCGAACTACGTCGGTGTCGGAGAGGCCCATCACGTCCGGGCGGGCTCGGCCTTTGGCAGTGGCATCCTGCAAATCAGCGGCGTGTCCAGCCAAGCCGTCCTGGGCGTCGTGGAGGTCTGGTCGAAGGGTGCGCTCGACATGCGCGGCGGCCTGCTCACCGCCTCGCAGCTGAATCTCGATGCCAGCGCTGCGCTCACCTTCCTCGGCGGCACCCTGGAGATCACGGGTACCGGCTCACAGTGGTCCGGCAGCGTGCGCAGCTACGGCACCTTGTTCGGCAGCCCTGCGACCCTGCAGCTTGCGTCCGGCTCGGATCTGACGGTCAATGCCCGTCTCGAAGTGGGCATGGGAGGTTCTGGCGAGCTCCAAGTCCGCAGTGGAGCTCGGCTGGACACCACCGGCGCGGTCCTGGGCTCGCTGGGGCGCGGCGCCTTCTTCATCCCGATCCCGGGGAACGGCCGCGCCGTGGTCACCGGACCGTCCGCGCGTTGGTCCAACACCGGCGACCTGGATGTGGGCACCCGGGGGTCCGGTGACCTGCAGGTCACCGGCGGCGGCACGGTCACCAGCCAGCACAGCTACCTGGGCCGAGCCGACGTGCTCGACCCGGGGATCAACCGCAACACCGTGGCGGTCAGCGGCGCCGGATCCCTCTTTCGCAGCGAAGGCACGCTGACGATCGGCGGCGGCACTGGGCCGGGGCAGGGCAGCGACGTCAAGGTCACCGCCGGCGGCCGGGTCGAGGTGGGCGGCGCGCTGCGAATCTGGGGCGGCAGCACCCTTCAGGTGGAGAGCGGGGGCACCGCCGCCGCCGGCAGCCTGGTGGCGGATCCCGGTGGCCTGATCACCCTGCGCGACGGTACGCTGGCGACGGCAGCCGGGGCTCTCGTGCATGGCACCCTGCGCGTCCTGTCCGGCGCGACCAGCTTCGTCGACGGAGCCGTGACCGTGGCCTCCGGCGGGCGCCTGGAGGTCGGCACCAGCCAGGTCAGCTTCAAGGGACCGCTGACGGCCGAAACCGGCGCACACATCCAAAACGACGGCGAGATGATCATCGAGAACCGGGCGCTGCTGCAGGTCGGCGTCGGTCTCAGCGGCAGCGGCGCGAAGTACATCTTCGGCAGCCTGGCGCTCGGTGACGACTCGGCGCAGTTCACCGACACCAACGCGCTTGCGCTCATGCCCGGCAGCATGCTGGAGGTCGACCTCAGCGGCGCAGACCACTACGACCGCTACTCCACGGGGGCCTGGCTGCTGCTGGGCGGCACCCTGAAGTTGTCTTCGGGGCATGGCTACCAGGGGCAGCCGGGCGACCAGTTCACGATCCTCGGCGGTCGGCTCGAAGGGGCCTTCGATGGCGTCGACACCAGCGGCTTCGCGCTGGCCCTGGGCCTGAGCTGGGACTTCTCGCAGCTCAACAGCGCCGGCATCGTCGGCATCCAGGGCGCGATCGCGCCGCCGCCGCCGGTGCCCGAGCCGGGTACCTGGGCGCTGATGCTGGCGGGCCTGGCGGCGGTGGGGCGCGTGGCCTCGCGGCGCGCGGCGCGGTCCTGACGCGGCCTACTTCACCGCCGCCGCCGCGGCCACCCGGGCCGTCACCTCGTCGCGCAGCCGCTTCAGCCGCGCGCGCGGGTCTTCCTTCTTCTTCACCTCGTCGAGCTTCATCTCGGCGATGAAGCGGCTGGGCACGCCGGCGATGGTGTCGCGGCCATTCTTGCGTCGCCGCAGCGTGCCCACGGCCAGCGTGTGGCGGGCGCGCGTGATGCCCAGATGCATGAGGCGGCGCTCCTCCTCCAGCCGCTTGGGAGTCAGGTCCTCATTGCTACTGCGGAAGGGCAGCAGGCGCTCGTTGACGCCGACCAGGATCATGTGTCGCCACCTCAGGACCTTGGCGGCGTGCAGAGTACTCAACGTGCCCACGTCGATGTCCTCACCGCGTTCGGCCTGCCTGAGGCTGGACGGTGTGTACCAGCGCGGCACTGACGGCGCGCCGGTACTCGTCGAAGTACGCGCGCCGACCGACGCAGCGCTGCAGACTGTGTTACACACAATCATGGCCCGCATGCAGAGACTGCTCACCCATAGGGGGCGTTGGTCGAAGAGGAGGGCGACCTAGATGGCCGACGATGTCGCCATTGAAGTTCATGCAACGACACGTCGATGGGCAGCTTTGCGCTACCGAGTTCTGCGGGCGCTACGTCAGCTGTGGGTCGAGGCTGTGTGAAAACCCTCTTCCTGCCGCAGTAGCCGTTGCCTAGAGTGATGGGCCATATCGAGCACAGGAGCCGGTATGCCGCGATACGTCGAAGGCCAAGATCGAACCCAGAGCGTTCTCTTCCCCGAGCGACTGGATGACTGGATCCACGAGGACAGCACCGTCCGCGTCATCGATGTCTTCGTCGAGGAACTCGAGCTCAAGCAGTTGGGCTTCGACCGCGCCGAGCCAGCTGTGACCGGGCGCCCGGCGTACAGCCCGGCGACGCTGCTCAAGATCTACGTCTACGGCTACCTCAACAGGGTCCAGTCGAGTCGACGCCTTGAGGCAGAAGCGCAGCGCAACCTCGAGTTGATCTGGCTGACCGGGCGCCTGGCCCCGGACTTCAAGACCATTGCCGACTTCCGTCGCGATAACGGCGAAGCCATCCGCAAGGTCTGCAAAGAGTTCGTCCTGCTGTGCCGCCGGATGAAGCTCTTCACCGATGGCATCGTCGCCATCGACGGCAGCAAGTTCAAGGCGGTCAACAACCGCGACAAGAACTTCACCGACCGCAAGCTCGCCGCCCGCATCGAGCAGCTGGAGGACAGCATCAAGCGGTACCTGGTCGACCTCGATCGCGCTGACCGTGACCCAGCTGCGGTGCTGCCCAGCCGGGTCACCCACCTCAAGGACAAGATCGCCAAGGTCAAGCAGCAGATCCAGGCTCTGAACGACATCGGCGAGCAGATGAAGGCCTCTGAGGACGGTCAACTCTCCCTGACCGATCCCGATGCACGCTCGATGGCCACAAGCGGCCGGGGCACGGGCATGGTGGGCTACAACGTGCAGACCGTGGTCGATGGCAAGCATCACTTGATCGTGGCCCATGAGGTCACCAACGTGGGCCACGATCGCGATCAGCTGTCGCACATGGCCAAGCTTGCCCACGAGGCTACCGCGCAAGACAACCTCATCGCGCTGGCGGATCGCGGCTACTACGAAGGCTACGAAATCCTGGAGTGCGAACGTGCGGGTGTTGCCGCGATGGTGCCCAAGCCGATGACATCGAACAACGCAGCAGCCGGCTTGTTCGACAAACGCGACTTCGTGTACGACGACAAGGCGGACCAGTACCGGTGCCCGGCGGGCAGCATTGCCATTTACCGCATGACTTCCGAAGAGGCCGGCAAGATCCAGCACAAGTACTGGTCGTCAGACTGCCCGCGATGTCCAATGAAGCCGCGATGTACTACGAGCAAGGAACGGCGCATCTCGCGGTGGGAACACGAAGACATACTGGATGTCGTTCAAGAGCGGCTCGAAGGCGCACCTGAAGCCATGAGGCTGCGCCGCCAGACCGTCGAGCACGTCTTCGGCACGCTCAAGGGCTGGATGGGCTCGAATCATTTCCTGACCAAGACGCTGCCTCGGGTGGCCACCGAGATGAGCTTGCAGGTCCTGGCGTACAACTTGAAGCGGGTGATCAAGATCCTCGGAACCGGAACCCTGATCAAGGGTAATAGTCCGACCAGCACCGTCATTGCGCCGCGATCGACGCCGCTGCAGCATCTGACCTGATGGAGTGGGCCCAGGCGATGGTGTCCACCAACAGGAGATGGTGGGCACCATGGAGAGTGGAGCAA
>NZ_CAJGBN010000043.1 GCF_904426505.1 Rubrivivax sp. A210 | reverse complement strand
GAATTCGCAGTTCCATGATGTTGGTGTCCTTCCAGGGCATTGGTACCCTCCTTGTGGAGGTCCATCGTCCCTGTCTCGTCACCTGCACGCTGCGAGAAAAGTGTCACCCATCCGCCCCGGTCGTACCCGAGTGCGGCCTAACCCCTCGCTCAACCGGAGAGCCAACGGCAGGCCACCAGGCCCGGTCTGGCGGTACGCGGTACATTTTCTCAGCCCGGGCCAAGGCGTCCTACCTCCGCTGGCCGGTTAGCTCGAACGTTAGGCCGCACAATTCCCACCCTACTGGCCCGCCTCAGAAAATACGCTTATGAACCTAGTCGATATCGTGGCCATGCTCGCCATCATTCAGTACCTCGTGTTTGGTAGCCTCGTTGGCAAGGCGAGAGGTCAATACGGAGTGAAAGCTCCCGCTGTGTCTGGCAACGAGCAGTTCGAGCGGGTGTACCGAGTCCAGATGAATACCCTTGAATTGTTGGTTGCCTTCTTGCCAGCCCTGTACGCCGCTACAAGGTACTGGCCAGGCTGGGCAATTGCCTGCGTAGGCACGGTCTATCTCGTCGGCCGGGTCATCTACTGGCGTGCATACGTCACCGCACCTGCAAGCCGCGGGCTCGGTTTCGTGCTCAGCATCGGCCCGGTGTTCACACTGGCCTTGGCAGTGCTCGTGTCCGCAGGGCTTGGCAGGAGTGCGGCCTAACCCCTCGCTCAAGAGGAGCGCCAACGGCAGGCCACCAGGCCCGGGCCAGTGGTACGCTGTACATTTTCACCGGCCCGGGCCTGGCGTCCTGCCGTCGTCGCCCGCTTAGCTCGAACGTTAGGCGTCAAACTCAACCAGCGCGGTGGTTCCTACATCTTCAAACCCTGAACACCAGAGATTGCAAAATTGATGCAGTGCCAATCGTGTAGAAGCCGCTACCCGCTCTCCAACCAATGGAGTCGAGATACCAGAGAATCAAGATAACGATGATGATTGGGGCGGCCATCGCAAGGAAGAGCAAAAGAGTCATCAGCAGGGAACGAACTTGATCATTCCAGTAGGCACGAAAGGCCTCCCACGCTGACTTTGCCTCTTCCTCAAGTTCCGCAATCCAAGCACGCACAGAGATGACCCTATCACCAAGTTCTCTGTTCTGGTTATCGGCAGCCGAGTAGGATACTGAAGACCAACCCCATCTACTACATCGCCATGGACAACCATACTGATACTCACAATGAAGAAAGCTGCGCATTGACGCCTAACCCCTCGCTCAAGCTGAGCCCCAACGGCAAAGCGCCAGGCCCGCGCTACAGTGTGGTTCATCATCTGCAGCGCGGGCCTGGCGCTTTACCGTCGGTGCCAGCTTAGCTCGAACGTTAGGCCGCGCAACGCCCGGCTTCGGTCCCATTCGTTGCGTCTCGGGCTATGCTGCAAGCCGGCTCAGGGTACATCCACCGTGCAAGGAGGTTCGCATGACCGAGACCCCCGCTTCCAAGGCTTCAGCAGCAGCAACAACCACTTTGTTGCTCAGCATCGTTGCTTTGGGCGCCATCATCTATCTCGCCACAGAAGTAGCAGAACCCAAGCCTCTCTTGTTCATGCTCGCAGGGCTGGCCTTAGCAGTCACGCTTGTGCTGCACTTCATCTTCGTCTGGCTGCTGGCCAAGCGAGAAGGCAAGAACGCCAGAACATACCTCGCGGGGGCCGTACTCACCTACCCACTCGGCTCGGCTATCGGGCTCATCCTGTACGAGTGGCGCGTGAGGGTTGACCAAGAGTCCTCCAACAGCGCGGCCTAACCCCTCGCTCAAGCGGAGCGCCAACGGCAGGCCACCAGGCCCGGTCTGGCGGTACGCGGTACATTTTCGCCAGCCCGGGCCTGGCGTCCTGCCGTCGTCGCCCGCTTATCTCGAACGTTAGGCGTCACACAATGGCCAACTTCTCTGGGTATCGCTTCAATATTCCTGAGGCCCGCCTGCTCGCAAGCCTGCATAGCATCCGTCATGATCTCAACGGCACGCTCGAGTACTGCCGACGATTGGAAATCATGGAGTTTGATGTGGTGCTTTGGGAAGCTCTCTCTGCAGCCGCCGTTGTTCGATACGCCAGATGTTTTAGCAGTGGCTCTCGAGACCAACTGAGCCACAAGCTGCTTGATTCCGCCCCACCAACGCTTCGAGAAGCACACGAGTACTTTATCGCTGTGAGAAGTAAGCATGTCGCGCACTCAGTCAACGACTTTGAAGAGAATGACGTAACAGTGACGCTTCGGGAGGACGGCGACGACTTGTCAATTCAAGGTATCGGTGCTCATCATGGGACAGTAATGGGACTGGACTTCGCCGCGCCCAAACTCTTGTCAGAGGTTGCAGTCTGGGTTCAGAAGCACGTCGAACAAGAAATTCGGAGAGAGGAACAACGACTTCTTCCGATCGCACTGCAGTACGGCGCGGCAAAGATCCGATCGTTCGGCCACCCTGGTGGCACTGATAGTGAACTTCAACATCGGGCCAATCGCGTCCGCACCAAACCGTGACGCCTAACCCCTCGCTCAAGCGGAGCGCCAACGGCAGGCCACCAGGCCCGAGCCGGTGGTACGCGGTACATTTTCACCGGCCCGGGCCTGGCGTCCTGCCGCTGGCGCCCGCTTAGCTCGAACGTTAGGCCTCGCAACCAACGTCCTTGGTGGGCCCAGGGCGGAGTCAATCCGCAGAACCAAGCCGATCGTTCGCGCTGAACTCGTCGGCGAGCAATCATGAGAACTATGATCAGCCAATGAAAAGAGCAGGAGGAGAAATCGTGAAATGGACTTGGTTGTTCTCGCTCATGATGCTCACGTGTGCGGATGCTCAAGCGCAGGCCTGCTTAAAAACCTCAGTGATGGCGCCGAGTCCATTGATGGGCAATCACGGGGAAATCTTCCGCACCGCTGAGGGCGCCATCTACGAAGTAGTGGGATCGTACGAATACCTATACGCCTACTACCCCGAAGTCACGATATGTCCAGCCCGAGGAAAGATGCTTGTCGAAGGTAAGACCGTGGGAGTCCAGGCGGTACAACCAGCTTCACGGAGAGCACCACTTCCGACAGACAAGAAGAAGGCTGAGGGAAGGCAAGAGAAGCCACAGGCAAGCGCCGCCCCGATAACTGTCCTCCTTCGAGTGCGTAGTTGCGACTACTTCATAGCTGATGGGCCGCAGGGCTACTACCTTCTTGAGTGGTATGGCGGCCATGACCCTGATCGAGGCGACG
This sequence comes from Rubrivivax sp. A210, assembly GCF_904426505.1. Lineage (GTDB taxonomy): Bacteria > Pseudomonadota > Gammaproteobacteria > Burkholderiales > Burkholderiaceae_C > Rubrivivax. The sequence goes on along the minus strand of NZ_CAJGBN010000043.1, from coordinate 1,444 downwards.
GCATCTACGGCCAGCTTGGTACTTATGGATTCAAAGATGTCCTGTACGACGGTGGGCAAGAAGGACGGCTCTACATCGACGACTACATGCTTAGCAAGGACCGAGCACTTGAGAAGCTTCGTGAGAAATGCAGATAGTTGCTGCCATCGCGGCACCGGCGAGGCCTAACCCCTCGCTCAAGCGGAGCGCCAACGGCAGGCCACCAGGCCCGAGCCGGTGGTACGCGGTACATTTTCACCGGCCCGGGCCTGGCGTCCTACCGTCGGCGCCCGCTTAGCTCGAACGTTAGGCCGCACAATGGCCACATTTCAATTTCCCGCTGCCGACAATCCACAGAGACTACACATGCGACTTGCTCAAACTTGGCTCTTGGTGGCCTGCCTGTCGGTCGTCAGTTGCGGTGGCAATGGTGTCAAAGGCAACACCGCTACTGAACAAACAGCCTTGGAGAAGGCCGTGGCTGCGGCCAGGATCCAGGAAGCCACAGTTGTGACACTAGCCAGTCCGTCTCCTTGCACCGACTCAGCACAATGCAAGGTGTTGGCGCTAGAGCCGACGTTCAACGATCCCTGCAATTTCAAAAGGAATGTTCTGTACTCCACTTCGTCTGCAACTGCTCAGCAAGCGGTTCAGGCAGCCAATGAGTACGCCGAGCTTGCCAAGCAAGCGCGAGCACTATCTGCGCCACTTACCTTTGGCACTTCTTGCGGAGGAGTCACAATGCTCCAGCTATACGCCTGTGTTTCTAGCGAGTGCGTGCTTCAGTAGCGACGTGCGGCCTAACCCCTCGCTCAAGCGGAGCGCCAACGGCAGGCCACCAGGCCCGGTCTGGCGGTACACGGTACATTTTCGCCAGCCCGGGCCTGGTGGCCTGCCGTTGCCGCCCGCTTAGCTCGAACGTTAGGCTTCACAAGGAAAGCTCGTGCCCCTCTCGTGGTCCCATGAAATCAGCACCGTCGATTGGCTCGAACTTGAGTCTCTCTATCGAGTCGCGCCTCTCGGCACAAAGAACGCCAGGGACCTGGAGATCGTGTTCACGAACAGTCGCTTTCGCTGCTTTGTACGTGATGAGGGACGCATGGTCGCAGTGGGCCGAGCACTTGCCGATGGAGCCGACTGCTCGTACATATGCGACGTCGCTGTCCACCCAAGCTATCAAGGTACTGGTCTGGGCAAGGCAGTAGTTCAGGAGTTGGTCCAGCTTTCCAGCGGCCACAAGAAGATCATCCTGTACTCAGTGCCTGGCAAGGAAGGTTTCTACAAGAAGCTGGGCTTTCTTCGCATGCTCACAGCTATGGCCATATTTCGAGATCCAGAGTAAGCGCGCGGGCAACACACCCCGCGAGTTCGAGGCGATTCAGCGCGAGGCGCCCAGCTGCCAGCGATGCGGCAGCAACTCCTCGATCCGTCCCGCCGGCTGCGTCGGCAGCCGGGTCAGCACGTC
>NZ_CAJGBN010000042.1 GCF_904426505.1 Rubrivivax sp. A210 | reverse complement strand
CTAGATTCCTTCATGGCCCGTCTCCTTGCAAGTTCGCAACGACCTGACCGCCTGTCGGCCAGGTGCATTGGTGTAGCTCGGCACGCCAACGGCGCGCAACCTACGTCATTGCAGGGGACGGGCCGCCCGATTTCGCGTAGCCATTCTGTCTAGGCGTCACAAAGTAACCACCACTTATGCTTCCCGACGAATCAAAACCTCAAGTGCCAGCGGTCACTCAGACCGCTCAGGTATCACCAAATGGTCGAACCGCATGGGACTTCGCGACAGAAGCGATTCGATCCCGTACAGCGATGCTGTTGGTCGTACTTCTCACGTTTGTCCTTCCTCTCACGATTCACTTCGTCGCGGAACCTGGATCAGAAGTAAGCGTATTCAACCTGATTAAGTATAAGAAGGCGGCCGAACGTGTACCGCCACCTGACCTAACCCCAGTTGTTCCGGTTGCGGTACCAGCAAGTTCACCCGCAACGCTGCCTAACAACTTTTACTTGCCAACCAAGATCAAAGTTCGCGACGAAGCGATTACACCCATTCTTGACCGAGCTATCAATGTACAGGCCAAGAAAGAGGAGACCGGGAAAACCACATGTAGGCTGGGTGGTGCGAACCTGCCAACGCTTAGGGCAGCCATCCGGCAACTGAATGGCAATTCAGCCAAGCTTGAGTCATCTGGTACAGGAGGCCCAGTAGAGGCGACGTTGGAAAACGGCTGCTACTTGGAAATCGAGTATCGTTCCTTCACCTTTAGTATTGAATTGGTTGACATTGGCTATCCTAACTATGAACTTACGGTCGCTCGGCAAGTGAAGCCAACGCTAACGCTCGCATCACCGCCCGCAAAGTGACGCCTAACCCCTCGCTCAAGCGGAGCACCAACGGCAGGCCACCAGGGCCCGGTCTGAGGTACGCGGTACATTTTCTCAGCCCGGGCCCTGGCGTCCTGCCGTTGGCGCCCGCTTAGCTCGAACGTTAGCCCGCAGACTCACCCGACATCCTCCGTCGACCACAACACGGAACAATGAAGCGTCATGGACAACAAATCAATCTTCGACATCATAAGCTTCGTCGCCTCCATTGCCTCGCTCATTCTAGCGGTCGGGGCGATATGGCTATCGGTTGTCTTCTACAGAATGTCCAATGAGGCTGCAAAGGCAACGACTGAGGCCGCCAAGGATATTGCGGCAAGTGTCGAGCGCTTAGAGAAACTCTTTGACAAGCTCTACTCCGACACATTCTCGATGATGCGGGATACCGTCTCGGATATGCGCAAACACATCTGGCCAACGGAAGCACCGGAGCAAGAGAACGCAATTGAGGAGGCAGAAAAGAAGGCCGATGAGAAGATCTCAGAGCTCAAGAAGGTTGTCGAGAATCAGGTGGCCGAACTTCTGCAACGCCAGCGGATTGCAGACGACAAAATGGCGTCGCTGACAGGCGAGATGCGCGGCATTCTGGATCGAGCGATCGTGACTTCGCGGCAGGTTGATCTAGAAGCCCGCGAGGAAACAGTTCGCGAGCATATTCTTCGTCAATTGCGGGTTTACCGAAGGTCTCGCCCCAAAGCAACTGTCAACGATCTAGTCGAACGCCTTCAATCAAGCTTTCCACTAACTCGAATTATTACAGAGGTTGAACGACTGCAAAGCGAAAAGATCATCGAGTTGGTGCCCGATGAACTCGCCCCAGGTTCACTGATTCGGCTGATAGCACCTACCGCGACTGCGGGCTAACCCCTCGCTCAAGCGGAGCGCCAACGGCAGGCCACCAGGCCCGGGCTGGTGGTACGCGGTACATTTTCACCAGTCCGGGCCTGGCGTACTGCCGTCGTCGCCCGCTTAGCTCGAACGTTAGGCGTCACAGAAAGCAATATGCGCAAGCGCCAAGTCCCTACCGGCACGCCTAGTTTCCCGGGCGGCTCAAAGTCCCGCGTCAACCGCGCTGGAGAGAACGTGCGCGCTGGCAATCCCACCGCTGATGATCTGGCTGTCATCGAGGAATGGCGGGCCGCGCACCGAGCGGTCCTGAACACATTCCAGGCGATCCTGAGAGAACGCGCACGAAGTGCCGGTGCCATGGTGGCCCAACGTCACAAGCGGAAGCGGACGATCTTCGACAAGCTTGACCGACTGCCAGGCATGAGCCTGTCGAGAATGGATGATGTCGCCGGTTGCAGACTGATCTTCAAGAAATCTAAGGATCTATATGCATTTCGCCAAAGCTTCCATGGCGCAAGGTTCAAACATAAACGACGCCACGCTGACGACCCCGGAAGATACGACTACATTCAAAACCCGAAACCAACCGGTTATCGTGGCATTCACGACATCTATGAATACGATGTCAACTCCGAAGTAGGAAAGGCACTGACCGGTCTGTATGTCGAAATCCAGTACCGAACCCTGGTCCAACATGCCTGGGCAACTGCAGTCGAGGTGATTGGCTTTATCACGGAGAGCCAGCCAAAGTTCCAGCAGGGCGATAGGCGATACGAACACGCGATGGCATTGGCAAGCGAGATACTTGCCCGAGCCCACGAAAATCAAAAGGGACCCTTTCCTGAACTTGAGGACCGCGATGTAGTAGCTCAGTTCTTGGCGGCAGAGAAAGAAATTGGACTTCTAGAAATGCTTCGCGGACTGAATGCAGCCGATCGTGCGGTGTCTGCCAAGAAGAATACGATTCTTATTTTCGAAGGCGGCAGAGCCCTTCAGATGAAGACTTATCGGGATGCGACAGAAGCCCTGCGCGCACTTTTTGAGCTTGAAAAGGAACATCCGGAAAGGGACATCGTTCTCGTTCGAGCAGACACAAGCGATGAGGTTCGGTTGGCCTTCAAGAACTACTTTTCGGATGCAAGAGACTTCATACAACTTATCGAAGTTGGATGTGCAAAGTTGACCAAGACGAAGAAGATTCTGGAGGTCTTCTCTCAAAGGAAGCCTGCGAAGCAAGCGCCGCGCAAGTGACGCCTAACCCCTCGCTCAAGCGGAGCGCCAACGGCAGGCCACCAGGCCCGGGCCGGTGGTACTACGTACATTTTCACCGGCCCGGGCCTGGCGCCCTGCCGTTGCCGCCCGCTTAGCTCGAACGTTAGGCATCTCAAAATGCACCTTCCCGCATCCATCCGCAGCGTGGCTGACATCTGCGCGCACCGAAAGTCACCCATTCCAGATGGCCCAGGCGTGTATGCGTTCTGGTGGGTTGCAGATAAGGCGACTCTCCTAGCATCAAACCGCACAGTAGTACTCAAAGGCCCTAACGAGGTTCGAGTCAACGTCGAGTATCGAGACTGGTGGCCGCCGGAACTAACCTATCCGTGTCTGTATGTTGGCAAGACGACCAACCTCCGGAAGAGATTTGGCCTGCACATAAAGCGCAAGAGCGAAGTACGCCTACACGCAGCTCACCCAGAACATCACAAGGCCGAACCGAATACGACATCTTGTCAACTCCGCTGGGGTATTGAACACATCTTTCCAGGTGAAACTAGCCCACTTCGACTCATAGCCAATTCGGTAGGTTTCTCTTATCGCAATAATTTTGGAGACAACGCCATCGCGGAGCGCTTCTTCGAGGAAGATCGGCTTGTAGGAACGTGGCGTCCATGGTTCAACATTGACTCCGAGCGCTGAGATGCCTAACCCCTCGCTCAAGGCGAGCCCCAACGGCGGGCCACCAGGCCGCGGCCACAGGTACGGTGTACATTTTCTGTGGCCGCGGCCTGGCGTCCCACCGTCGGTGCCGCCTTAGCTCGAACGTTAGGCCGCACATCTGAGATCTCGATGACATCTACTCCAATCAAGTTCAGCATCATCCTCGCGGGACTTTCGCTGACCTCCTCCGTTTTGTACCTTGCTGGCTACTGGGGTGCATTCAACATCAATGTATTCGAGTTCCTATCGTTTGATGATCTAGTACGAAGCGCGATATACCCCCTTCTGGGAATAGCTTCGCTGTTTGTCTTCCACGGCCTCATGTACGGCCCGATGTTGACGCCGCGTATGTTCGCCGAAGGCAGCGGAACGGTGCTGACGGGTGTCGAACCGACCAAACGCGAGCGCGAGGACGATCAAGAGCGTAGAAGACAAGCAGTGAGGAAGTTCAAGGTTGTTGGCGGAGTCGCGGGTCTTGCATGGCTTGGCTACGTCGCCATCTCGGGGTCCTATGGGCAGGTTGTGTACGCGCTTGCGATTGCCGCCTCTATAGCAATGGGGCTGCACCTAAAGAACTCGGAGTATGCAGAAGACTCTGTAAGGGAGCCGATCCTTCGAGGTCTCATTTGCATCGTGTTTGTTCTAATTCCGACAGTTTCCCTTGTCCATGGTGTTGTTCGCGCACATCGGTTGATCTTCTCAGCAGGTGATTTCCTGTACGTGTGCGAGTCCGACCTGAAGGAATCGGACGTCGCAAAGTCGACGAAGGAACTTCGATTCATAGGAAAGGCGGACGAATACTTCTTCTTTGTGCAAGATCCAGAGATCACCGAGATCAAGGTTCTTCAATACAACGATTTTAGGCGAATGGTGTTTCGGCACTCAATTGAGACACTTCGAGGTGAGATAAGCTTGCTCTTCTGGAAGAGAAAGCAGAAGGTCGACCTCTGCCTACCAGCCGCTAGGCCGATCGCAGGCCAGGCCGGCAGATAACCCTGCCCACAAACGCGTCACTCCGCGAAACCGAGCGAGTGAGCGACCGGGCGGATAGGTAACACTCTCTCTGGACGGATGGGTGACACTTGGTTGGAATTACAGCCGCACTGGCTGTTCTCTCGTTGATCTTAATTCAAGGCCCCTGCCAGGCCGCCGGAGGCCC
>NZ_CAJGBN010000041.1 GCF_904426505.1 Rubrivivax sp. A210 | reverse complement strand
CTAGATTCCTTCATGGCCCGTCTCCTTGCAAGTTCGCAACGACCTGACCGCCTGTCGGCCAGGTGCATTGGTGTAGCTCGGCACGCCAACGGCGCGCAACCTACGTCATTGCAGGGGACGGGCCGCCAGATTTCGCGAAGCCATTCTGTCTAGACCGCATGAAATCTGCACTCGAATCTGCTTCTCACTTTCACCCGGATGTTGGGTTGGGCCTTGAGCTTGTGGCGTATGAGCGCAAGGACGGCAGCTTCGACCTGTTTGCATTCGAACCTGCTGGATCAGTCCCAGAAATTGAGTCGGCGCGAATTGACTCAAGTCACATCTTTGTAGCCAACGCACCTAACAGAACTGAGGCGCAAGCTGCATCAGACTGCCTATGCGAGCGACTGGGTGAAGGATACCAACTCATTCAATTACTTGAGGAACATGGATCACGCGCCTTACTTGGAAGAGTTTTTGACACGCTACGGAAGAATGGCGTACAGCACCTTACCGTTGGTCAAATAGATTCCACCGCGAATTGGGGGCTTTATGGTCGTCGAAAAGACCTTACTGCTGCAAGGCAAGCCTTTGAGCAATTTTCAAAGCCATCTACTGAAATCAAAAATCAATCTAAAATATAGAGGCCAACGCATGCGGTCTAACCCCTCGCTCAAGCGGAGCGCCAACGGCAGGCCACCAAGCCCGGGCCGGTGGTACGCGGTACATTTTCACCGGCCCGGGATTGGCGTCCTACCGTTGGCACCCGCTTAGCTCGAACGTTAGGCTTCACAAAATGCTCCTGATGCGCACCCGCCCATTGGTCAACGCCTTGGCCAAAGGAGAGATTTCGGCCGAGCAACGTGCCTACTATCTGCTCGCGAGCTTCCTCGTATTCAACCTTGCCTACTACTCTGGCTTCGTTGCATCCGGCACCGTGCCCTGGACACCGCCCTACATCGCTGAGGCACTGGCCGTGATCCTGATCAACATCGTCGGCATAGTAGCCACGTTCGACGCGTCTGGCGGCAAGTCGAACAAGCAGTACATCATTGATTTCACCTGTCTATATGTCCCCGTTACTGTCACAACCTTATTGGCGTTCTGGGGCGTCTACTGGGTACTCCGAATTGGCTTTCACGAAGCAATCATTGCAGTGGCGCAGAGCAATATGCAGTTTGCCATAAACATGACTACGCTAGGGTTCGATGGTTTTTCAATGCTCGCGTTTGCGGCAACGATTGGTAGTCTTGTCGTTACCTACGTGAGGCTCACGAAGTTATTGGCCTTAGTTCGAGCCGAACGCGGTGAAGCCTAACCCCTCGGTCAAGCTGAGCACCAACGGCAGGCCACCAGGCCCAAGCCACAGGTACGGCGTACATTTTCTGCGGCTTGGGCCTGGCGTCCTGCCGTTGGCGCCAGCTTACCTCGAACGTTAGGCCTCGCAGAACACAATGACCAATTCCGACTGGATCGCTATACTTGCGCTAGCTGTCGCCTCAATCAGCTTAGTCGTCTCAACGTTCTTCAGCTTCCGAGACCGAGCAAATCCGGTTGCGAAAAGCGAGTTTCTCCCGAGCTGGGACGAAAATCCTGCTCAGGTTCGGGTCACAATCGTCAACTCAGGCAGACGACCATTGATTCTTCGGCTATGGGCAGGTGCGGAAACGAAAGAGAAGTGGGTTGGTACGTTCTTGGGCAAGGACGGCCGTGGACTCCGTCTTGGAGAGCACGAGAGACATGAATTGAGCATCAAGAAACATGACCTACTATCGTCCACTCCCGAAGAAGACGTACAGATACAGGACATTTGGTTCGAAGACACACTTGGCCGCAGGCACTCAGTCAAGGCCGCCAAGACAAATATCTCAAAGTTATGGGCAACGTGAAAGCGAGGCCTAACCCCTCGCTCAAGCGGAGCGCCAACGGCAGGCCACCAGGCCCGGGCCGGTGGTACGCGGTACATTTTCACCGGTCCGGGCCTGGCGTCCTGCCGTTGTCGCCCGCTTAGCTCGAACGTTAGGCCGCAGAAGCCGAGCACTTTCACCCGCTCAGCCCTCAAGACAGCAACCCCGCGCCTCCGCCACAAAGAAGCCCGATGGAACTGCAAACAGCCCGAGTGTTCGTCAACAACCTTGCCGCAGCAAGGCATTTCTATGCGGAGCTACTGGGTCTCCCAATCAAGGCCGATGGGAGCACGTACGGCTACTGCGTCTTCAAGGCGGGCAGCACTGATCTTGTAATCGAGTCGGTTGCAGAAGACGCACCGCACGAAGAGAAGGTCTTGGTTGGGCGCTTCACAGGGTTGTCGTTCACGGTTCAAGACGTAGTGGCCAAGCATCAGGAGCTCGCGGCACGCGGTGTGTCCTTCACAGGGCTACCCGAAAAGCAGCGATGGGGCGGCATCCTTGCAACACTGCAAGACCCAGCTGGAAATGAGCTACAAGTTGTCCAGCACCCCGCTGCGGCCTAACCCCTCGCTCAACCGGACCAGCTACGGCAGGCCACCTTGGCCCGAACTGAGGTACGCGGTACATTCTCTCAGTTCGGGCCAAGGCGTCCTGCCTCCGCTGGCCGGTTAGCTCGAACGTTAGGCCACGCAAATACACCTACCGCGGCTGCTTTCGCGACATCCACCAGCCGCATTAAATGCATCCGCTCATCACCATCGGCGCGACTCAGAAGGCGACCAAATTGCGCGAGCAGATGCCTCATCTCAAGGCAGTACGAGTATTCACGCTGAAGCCCACATCACAAGTGAAAATCAGTCACAACTTCCACCACTACGCCGAGAATTTAACCGGCCAGCTCTTTGGCGTCACCGCCTACACCTCGCCTGCGCAGCACCAAGGAAAGACACCCAGCCTGGCCAGCAGTCGCAACTCAGAAACGTTTGCGTCCTCGTGTTGGGCGCCTGGTCCAGGCAGAAGCTGGTCGTCCCGGCAGTGCCACCAAATCAACTCAAGACAAGGCGGGCAACACCGGCAGCCAAATGCGTGGCCTAACACGTCGCTCAAGCTGAGCCCCAACGGCAAAACACCAGGCCCCGGCCACAGGTACGCTGTACATTTTCTGTGGCCGGGGCCTGGCGTTTCACCGTCGGTGCCAGCTTAGCTCCCACGTTAGGCGTCGCAAATTGCATCGGTTCCCTTTCTTCGTAGCGTTGATATCGTTACTCGCTGTCGCGCAAGGCTGCAACAGTGACAGCCCACCAGCCTATGTTTATGTGCTGGCGTCGCCGCAATCAGTCTCGCTCGCCGCCTCGGCTAATTCGAGTCGCGTACGCGTAGGCGAGTCAATAGTGCTGCACGCCAAGCGTCAAACTTCTGGCAGTTGGACGCGAATTCAAGCGAAGGATCTACAGACCAATCAGTGTTGGATGCGCGCAATTCCACCCACAGATGAACTAGAGGTTGCAGATAATGTGCTCTGGCGCGCAACTCCAGCGAGCGGAGTGAAGTTCAACATTAACTTCAGAGCAAATCGAACTCGTGAAGTGATAATGGCAGATCCAGGCATATATATCTTCAATGCAAGCACTGGTGTCTGGTGCGAACTCGGAAGAAGCGTCAATGCACCCCCAGTACAGGTCAAGGTTGAAGGAAATTGACTACCGTACGAAAGCCTGCGACGCCTAACCCCTCGCTCAAGCGGAGCACCAACGGCAGGCCGCCAGGCCCGCGAAGCGCCTTGGTGTATTCTGCGCCTCGCGGGCCTAGCGTCCTACCGTCGGTGCCCGCTTAGCTCGAACGTTAGGCTTCACAAACTCGGCTTTCAGAACGCATGCACCTGTCGAAGACAACAACACCGAGGAAGGTCAGTCGCCCAGTAGTTGGCGCTGTTCTGGTCTTTGCTTTCGTGGCCCTGCTCTTCATCTTCGGAAAGCCACAGACTCAGAACTTCAGTTCCGAAGACAAGACGCAGATTCAACGCATAGCCAATGAACTCTGTGTGGCAGCCTCGGAGAATGCTTGTGAACTCTCTTGGGGAGGCAAGAGCAAATGGTTCGGAACTCTTGAACCTTCGAGCGCAGGCGTAGGCAAGGTGGGCCTGGATCACATTCGAAAGGCTCTGACGGCTCCACCGTGGCAAGAAAGCTCAGAATCGAACGGAGTCGTGTTCAGGACAAAGAGGTACGAGGTGTTCTATTCGTCAAGGTCGGGGGCGGTTTCAATAACAAGCGCGGCAGCAGAGGACACGCGGTGAAGCCTAACCCCTCGCTCAAGCGGAGCACCAACGGCAGGCCACCAGGCACGGGCCGGTGGTACGCGGTAATTTTTACCGGCCCGTGCCTGGCGTCCTACCGTCGGCGCCCGCTTAGCTCGAACGTTAGGCGTCACAAACTCAACGCCGTGCCGCCTCCCACAAATCAACTCACACCTGAGCTTGCCTTCATGTCCTGCAAGTCCCTCTTCCTCGTTCTGTCTGCGTCTTTAGCCAGCAGTAGCGCGACCGCCCAAAACCCTGCACAGTCACCAGCGCCCCCAGTAATCACGCGCCCCGCCAACGACTCCAAGATAGTTCAGCCTAGAGCCATATCTGGCACATGTCCTGCCTTAGCGTACCCACAGGAGGCGCGCAGGCTGGAGCTTGAAGGCCAGTTCCGCGCAAGGGTTGAGATCGGGCCCGACGGCAGCATCGTAGAGATCACCATTTACAAATCGTCTGGCCACAAGGCTCTCGATGAAGCTTCGCTTTCATATGTCCAGTCCTGCAAGTACAGTCCCGGCACTGTAGACGGGGAGCCAAGAAGGATGGGCCTCCCAGTTACCTACAATTGGAAGCTGGAGCCACCGGCTTCAGCAACCGCCCCGGCCTCAGCCGCACGTGAGCGACCGGGCGGATAGGTAACACTCTCTCTGGACGGATGGGTGACACTTGGTTGGAATTACAGCCGCACTGGCTGTTCTCTCGTTGATCTTAATTCAAGGCCCCTGCCAGGCCGCCGGAGGCCC
>NZ_CAJGBN010000040.1 GCF_904426505.1 Rubrivivax sp. A210 | reverse complement strand
GACGTGCTGACCCGGCTGCCGACGCAGCCGGCGGGACGGATCGAGGAGTTGCTGCCGCATCGCTGGCAGCTGGGCGCCTCGCGCTGAATCGCCTCGAACTCGCGGGGTGTGTTGCCCGCGCGCTTACGTGCCGGCCTCGGTTTTGTCGCCTCACCGGACGGAGTGTCAGGCAGAACCGTATTGGGGAACTTCAACCAGAGCAATGGTTTGCGGCACGCATCGGTGGCGCACCACTTTCTCGGCGTGTGGCTCAAACAGTGGCTTGCGCCTACACGGCTGAACCTCAAGTCTTAAAGAAACGTGCCGATACCTGTGTGACCACAGCGCTCATTTTAGTGCACATGCTGTTTCGGTGGGCGCTCTAGACAATGGTTCAACTGACTCTCGATTGTGCGGTTGGGTCGCGGCTCTCTGCGGGAATACTGAGATGCTGGGCAGATCGCCCCGGGATATCGACGACAAGTCAACCACGTGATTCGAATCTATGGCTACATCCTTAGCAGTCAGAATCGCAAGATGCGATCGTCTTTCCACAGCGTTTGTGACGGCTGGCGATCCCTGCCACGAAGTAGTCAAGTATCAGACATTTGGTGCTGGCTGCAGAGCATGGCAGGTTCCTGAGCCGTGGCGGGGCGATTTGGCAGGCGCGTGCCTGCTCTTCGTGTCCTCAAATCCTTCGACAGATCCCCTCGATGATTGCCCATGGAATACTGACACGAACCAGAGAATTGACAGCTACTTCAACTCCAGTGGAATAGCGGCCAACTTCCCGCACTCGACCAGCGCGGTTGGCCAGAGATCCAAGGGAGCGGTCAGCTTTTGGATGTCAATCAATAGATACGCAATCGAGCTGTTTGGTCACAACAACCTCTTGCCGGGGGTTCACTACGCAATTACTGAAGTTGTTCACTGCAAGTCGAGGGACGAGGTCGGAGTAAACGCGGCCTTGCCGCAGTGCTCCGGATATATGCCCGATATATTGAGATCTTCAGGTGCCAATGTAGTAGTTTGGCTTGGAAGTCATGCTCAGAAGGCAGCCGCCAGCCTAAAGGGTCAGCTAGTGAACTCCCGGGGCACGTCACCGCTGGAACTGCGTTTGCCGCATCCGAATTCTCGGGGGCAGCGCGGTGTGGCTTGTCTAAGTGACAACGAGAGAGCTCTAGCCATGAGAGCACTGTCTAGTTGTCAGGTGGTGACCGGTGCGAAAGGCAACGGACCGTAGTCGATTGGCGAGGAGTCTTCAAGGGGCGCCAGATCCCATGGAGCTTCCGCGAGGCATCGAGCGCAAGTATGATCGGCCTCGTGGCAATGGTAGTCCTGCTGCACAGTCCGAAGTCAGGAAGACCTCAAAGTTCCTGCCGTATTGCGTTCGATAGTTGAGCCTGGGGTCACTCTGTCGATCCGCTCTGTTCCATGTCAATGGTCAAGATCTGCTTCGCGCAGTCAACTAAGCGCTTCATCAGATGCGGCTCGGGTGGCTTCAGAGCTTTGAGTTCAACTTGAAGAAGTCCGATCGACGCCTCGACTCGTTGGTGGGCTGCGAGCCAGTCGGTGTCATTCGCCGTCTGAATGGACCGTATGAGCGCCAATGCGGCCTCAAGCAGATCCAGGATCTCTGCATGCTTCATGTCAATTTCCCTTTTGAAAGCCACGCCACGCCTGCACAGTCATCACCATCGCCAGCGTGTCCAACTCGCAGTAGCGCAGCAGCGCGTCCTTGAGCGCCCCTCGCTCTATCTGCTCAATCTGCTCGAACTGCAGCCGAGCGTATGCGGCCATCGCGGCGCCACCGGCTTGCAGGCTCTGGTCGGCTCCGGCCTCCAGCGCTGCCAGCTCCAAACTGCTCAGGTGGCCGAAGACCGGCGGCAGCAGGTCATAGGGATCGGCGACCAACCCATTGACGCTCCGCCACCAGACCATGGGCTCCTCGTGGTTCTGGCTGGGCATGGCTGTCGTGCCGTAGACGGGCTGGCCGTAGAGATCGCGCAGAAAGTCCGAGCTCTGCATCAGTGCCGGCAGCACCTTCTTCAGCGACGAACTGCCCTTGGTCGAGGGATGGAAGTAGTGCAGTTCCGCCAGCTTGCACAGGTCCACCATGCTCCTGGGACCGGCGATCTCGACGCCATCGACCTTTCGGGTCGTGATGCTCTCGATGAAGGCAACCAACTCGTCCCTGTCCGGCGCCGGATCGGCCTCGTCCAGCAAGCGCGCACGGAGCTGGTTGAGCACGGTGTTCTCGTGCGTTGCCCAGCGGAAGATGGTGCCGCTGTCAGCGCTCAGGGCCGCTTTGAGTTGGCGCAGGAAGGGCAGGGTGGGGTCAACGCCCGGGTCCACCTCCAGGCACTGGTGGAGGTGCTCGACCCGCCCGCCCGCGCGCATCACATGGTGCGAGAACTGGAACGCCACGGTCTCGTAAGGCCGCTGCCCGCGGCGGAAGGGGATTGCTACCGCGCTGGTCTCGAAGTCGATGAAGTGGTACGGGTAGCGCCACTTGCGCATGGCCGCGGCCATGCCGGTCGCGTCGAAGTAGAAATCACCACCCCCTGGCCAGGTGCCGCTGCACTGGTACCACTGGCGATGCTTCGGCGTCATGCCACCAGTGCCCGGCTCACTGCTGTCGAAGCCGACGTCCGCGGGTACCAACTGCTCGAGCTTGAGCTTGCCCTGCTGTATCAACTCGCGCTTCTTGGTGAACTTCCACAGGTCCAGTACCGTTGGACTGTCGAAGTCCCGGTCCTCCCAGCCCAGGGCCTGTCGCCAGCACTCGTGGAATCCGCTGCGGGGCTCACCCGCCCCTGGCAGGTTTTCGGCCTTGAACTCGCAGTTGCCGCAGGCCTTGCTTGGTACGGGGCCCAGCCGTTGGTCACTCTGGTAGGCAGAGGCAAGATGTGCCACCGCGTCGGCGAAGGCCATCTCGACGCCCACCACGTCCAAGGTCCCTGAGAGGATCTCCTGGACCTCGATGTCGACTGGCACTGCCGCCAGGAGCGGGGCACCCAGGTCTACGCCATCTACGGGACGCGTTACCGTGGTGCGCCCGCCCCCGCGGTGGATCGGGAACAACTGATTCAAGCCGTCGACGGTTGCCGTGGCTGACTTGTCGGCGAGCAACAGGAAGGCTCTGAACTCGAACTGCGGACATTGCAGCCCAGCGACAAAGCGCTGGAACGCCACGTCCTGCAGGTAGGGCAGGTAACCCGGGCTGATCGCGCCCCTGGCCCCACGCAGGCCTCTCACCTCGCCCGGGTCATAGGATTTGGCCTTCACCTCGATCAGCTCGACCGAATTGCCGGTCTTGCGCAGTACGTCCACGCGCACGAAGAGCCCGTCGTGCGCGAACGCGGCTTCGTAGATCGTGACGTTCTCGCGCGCCAGCAGTGCCTGGGTGCGCGCCAACTGAGCCGCGTGCCCGATGTCGTCCACCTCGACCCCGCCCGGGTACATCAGGCACGCCAGCGCACCGACCTGGTAGCCCCCTTCAGCCAGCGCCGCCAGGAAGCTGTCGTCGAGCGCAGTGTTCAGGTACTCCGGCTTGCCCGTGTAGTAGAGCTTGGTCGGGCACTCCAGCGCCTGCTTGAAGCGGCTCTTGGTGAGGTACCGGGGTGTTGCCATCGATTTCTCCATTGCGCACTGCATTCGGGCTGGGTGGCGGACTCGCCTTCACTGGTACCAGAAGATCTTCACGTTGCACCACAGGATGCCCAAGTCGCAGCAGGCCACCTTCATCCGGTAAGTGAACTGCTTCAACGCCCACTCGGCATGGAGCTTCGTCAGCGCGCAGGCCCAGATAAGGTTGGTCCGGGCCGTGTGCATCGTGTTCATGAGTGAGCTCCCTGCCCGAAAGGCATTGCATCGACCATCGGCACCTGCGCAGCGGCGGCCCATCACGCCGCAAAACCGATGGCGCGCCGGACCGGTTCCCTCTTGTCCTCACAGGCCCGCCGCAAGCGCTGGGCCAGTTCCATGGCCGCGCCCGGCCGGTCCAGTCGACACAGCCGCGCCGCGGCCGCAAAGTCGCCCGGCGTCAGCACATCCATACGTGTAACGGCAGCGCAGGCCATGTCATTCAGTTCCAAGCCGAGGCTCGCGGCGAGTTTCGTGAACATGCAGACGGACTGCGCCGGCTTGAGGTAGCCCAGCCGCACCCGCGCATCGAAGCGCCGCAGGGACGCCGGGTCCAGGTTGTCCATCAGGTTGGTGGAGGCGATGAAGATGCCCGGGAAAGTCTCCATCTGCGTCAGCATCTCGTTGACCTGCGTCACCTCCCACGAGCGCTGTGCCCCTTGGCGGTCGTGCAGCAGGCTGTCGGCCTCGTCGAACAGCAGAACGGCACCTTCGGTCTCGGCCTCCTCGAACATGGCGGCGATGTTCTTCTCGGCCATGCCGACGTAGGGCGACAGCACGTCAGAGGCGCGCTTCACCAGCAGGGGCCGGTCCAGCGCCGCCGCCAGGTGGCGGCCGAAGGCGGACTTGCCGGTGCCCGGAGGCCCGTAAAGGCAGATGCGCCCTTCGCCCACTTGGCGCAGGCCCTCGCGCAAGCGGAGCAGGTCGCAGTCGGTATTGAGCAGTTCGAGGTCGTACGCGATGGTGTCTGCCTGCGCACACGGCTTGATGACGTGCGCGCCCAGCGCTTGCAGCGTGTTGTTCATCAGCCGCGTCATCACCCGTTCCGCCGCCAGTTCTGGCGCCCCGCCGCACACCAGCTGGCTCACCTTGGCCGCGCGCGCCACCACTGCGGGCGCCATGTCCGGATGCCCGGCGGCGTCTTCGCGCCATTGGCGCGACAGGCCCAAGCCGGCGGTGTGGTGCTCGACGACGCGCAGGCGCACGCTGGTGGGCGGCACGTCCAGGTGAAGCACGTAGTCGAAGCGGCGGCGGTAGGCCGGGTCGATGGCGTGCAGGTGGTTGGTGACCCAGAAGGTCGGCACCGGATTGCTTTCCAGCAGCTTGTTCACCCAGCCCTTGATGCCACTGGAGTTGCCCTCCCGGTGCCGCGAGCCCGTGGGCTCATTGAAGACGTCCTCGACCTCGTCGAAGAGCAGCACGGCATCGGGGTCGGCCGCCAGCAGCGTCTGCGCGAAGCGGTAGGAATCGAAGCGGGTGCGGCCGGGCCGGGGCTCACCGTTCAGGGCTTCCGTCGGGATTTCCATCGTAATAGTCCGACGAGTACCCGTTGACGGCGCCTGCCCGGATCAGACGTCGACGAGGTGTCGAAGCAGTTCGAAGCCGACTCGCCACTGCTGGCCATCGCAGTCGAGCGTGGCGGTGCGTTGGTTGACGCGCACGATCAAGCCGACACGGTGCT
>NZ_CAJGBN010000039.1 GCF_904426505.1 Rubrivivax sp. A210 | reverse complement strand
CACAAAGGAGGTCAACGAAGCAGGCTAACAACTAAACTTATCCACAGCCGACACTCTCAAAGTCGGCTCCCACCCCTGGCTCAATATTCGGTCGGCACGGTGGCTCAGATTTGGATCGGCGCCGACACCCACCCGCTGAGAAGCCAGCCCGATCAGCCTGCCACAGCAAGCCTGCCGGCTCCTGCCCGGGCTGAACTTGAAGCGCGCCCCCGCCTGGGTGCCTTGACGGGCTCGAGCGGCGCTGCCGCGGGCAATTCAGCACCCAGCAAGGCCCAGGATGAAACGATGAAGTCAGCCGCACTCTGGATGTCATCACGCAGTGCGTCGGCTGCCGCCGATCCATCTTTCCTTTTCAATGCGGCAACGATCTGCCGGTGATGGTCCGCAGACACTCTTTCAGAGATACGCGTAGATCCTACGCGTAGATCGTAGTTCAACGTGGGCCCGACCCGCAGCCAAAGGGACTCGATCATCTGCAGCAGCATCGGCATGCCGGCCTGGCTATAGATCGCAAAGTGCAACTCCTTGTTGGTTGCAATCAGACGCGCTCCGTCCGGACGCTTCTGTGAAATCTCTCGAGAAAAGCGCTCGTGCAGCGCCTCGATCCTTTGCAGGGCTGCCTCGTCCCGCAGCGTCGCCGCGCTCGCAGTCGCCAGCCGCTTGAGATTTATGCGGATGCTGGTGATCAACTTCTGCAAGTCGATGGGGATGGTGGGATCGCCTTTAGCGTTGACTCGCGACAAGTCTGGTCCTTCATCAGACGGGTCCACGCACGAACCTACAGGTCTGGAATGAAGCTCTACAGGTCCATGGCGCGGCGCACGCCGGTCATTGTGCAGGGTAGGCTGGTCATTCACGAGTTGACCGAATCACCGATCTCTATGGAAGTAGACCGCATGGGCGTGGCAGGGTAGTGGTTGCTTCAGTTTGAGCGACCAGATACCCGCCGCTGGCGGCGGGCAGCGCTCGGCCATTTGCCGCCGGTTGTCACCGACAGCATCAGAGTGAACCGGCGGAAGTCACCCGGAGTGAATTGCTTAGCGTCAGACGCCGGCGTTCACACGAGCCGCGTCTGACCTGGATCAGGTCACAGGCGCTGGATTGAACAGCACCAGGGCGTTGTGAAGCTTCCAGTGCTCCGCCCAGGTCTTCCTGCGCCCGCTGGCCACCTCGAGCATCAGGCGAAACAACTCCCAGCCGACTTCTTCGATGGTGGCCGAGCCGTCGGCGATGGTGCCGGCGTTCACGTCCATCAAGTCGTGCCAGCGCCGCGCCAGATCGCTGCGCGTGGCAACCTTGATCACTGGCACGGCAGCCAGGCCGTAAGGGGTGCCGCGGCCCGTGGTGAATACATGCAGATTCATGCCCGCCGCCAATTGCAGCGTGCCGCAGATGAAATCGCTCGCGGGCGTTGCAGCATAGGTGAGGCCCTTGGCCTTGAGCTTTTCTCCCGGCGCGAGCACGTTGGAGATTTGCGACTTGCCTGACTTGACGATGGACCCCATCGCCTTCTCGACGATGTTCGACAGGCCGCCCTTCTTGTTGCCGGGCGTCGTGTTGGCACTGCGGTCGGCACATCCGCGCTTGAGATAGGCGTCGTACCATGCCATCTCGCGGATCATCGCCTCGGCCACCTCGGGTGTCGCGGCACGGGAGGTCAGTTGGTCGATGCCGTCTCGTACCTCGGTCACCTCGGAGAACATGACGCTGGCCCCCGCACGGACCAGCAGGTCGGTGCAAAAGCCTACGGCCGGATTGGCTGTCACGCCCGAGAAGGCGTCGCTTCCTCCGCACTGGACACCCACCACCAACTCGCTGGCGGGCACGGTCTCGCGCCGGCGTGCGTTCAGGCGCTCGAGGTGCTCCTCGGCCTGCCGCATGATCGATTCGACCATCGACATGAAGCCGACGTGGGCGTCGTCCTGCAGGCAGACCACGTCCAGCGTGTTCTCGGCGCTGGCGCCGACATCGGCCACGCTGCGCTCGTCGACGATGGCGAAGCTGCCCGGCGGCAGCAGCCGTTCGGGTTGCAGTTTCTCGCATCCGAGGCTGACCACCATCACCTCGCCGCCGAAGTTCGGGTTCAGGCTGATGTTGCGCAGCGTGCGGATCGGTACTGCCGCGTCGGGGGCATCGATGGCGACGCCGCAACCGTAGCCGTGCTCCAGCGCGACCACGTCGTCCACATTCGGGAAGCGCGGCAACAGTTCGGCCTTGATGCGCTGCGCCGCGAAGGCGGTGACCCCTGCCACACACTGCACGGTCTGCGTGATGGCCAAGATGTTGCGCGTACCGACCGAGCCGTCAACATTGCGGTAGCCCTCGAAGGTGTAGCCCTCCAGCGGGGGCAACGATTCGAGCTTGACGGTGGCCATCGGCAAATCGGTCAAGCCACGGGCGTCGGGCATCCGCAGCAGGCGCTCATGCACCCAGCTGCCGGCCGGGATGTCCTTCAGCGCATGGCCGATGGGAATGCCGTAGCGCAACACCGGCGCGTCCGCGGGCAGATCGACCAAGGCCACCTTGTGCCCCTGCGGCACGCGTTCGAGCAGCACCGGGCCGGACGGTAGCGGCGTACCCAGCGGGAGCCCGCCGTCGTTGGCCACGATCGCGACGTTGTCGCGTTCGTGCATGCGGATGGTCAACGGCGGCGCGGCCGGCGTGGCACGCGGCGACTCGTTGGTCGCGGGATCGGACATTCGGGACTCCTTGCGTGGCCGTTCGGCCGCGTGGTCAACGCGTCGGCTGTGCCGACATGGAGCCGCATTGTCTGATTTGACAAGACGTTGTCAAGCAACTTGTGAGCGGGCCCGGTGTCGTCACCCAGGCAGGAGCATGCCCTCGAATATGCGCCGCTTGGCATTCAGGACATGCGTCCTGATCGCTTCTGCCGCCTCGATCGGGGCGCGCCGCGCGATCGCGTCGACGATGGCCTGATGCTCGGCCTGGGTCGTGCGGATTCGAGGCGCGGTCTTCTTGTCGGTCAAACTGCGGGTCAGTTCCATGATCTGCCGGATCGGCGCGACGCTGGTTTCGATGGTGGTGACGAAGAACGGGTTGTGCGACGCCCGGGCGATCGCCAGGTGGAAGCGCACGTCTTCTTCGGTGCCTGGCTGACCGCTTTCCATCGACCGGTTCAGCGCATCGAATTCGGCGCGCACCACCCCCAGGTCGGCCGCATCGTGGAATTCCGCCGCCGCCGCCGCCGCGCCGCCCTCCACGCAGAGGCGGAAGGCGTAGTACCGCTCGATGTCGGCCATGCTCCTGACCGGGGTTGGCGTCGCCGCGGGTGAACCGGGGCGGCGCAAAAGGTGGCTGCCGGAACCGCGGCGAGACTCGATCACGCCATCGGATCGCAGGCGCGCCAGCGCCTCGCGAACCGTCGGCCGCGAGACGCCGAAGTGGCTGGCCAGTTCGCCCTCGGGTGGCAGTTTGCCGTCGCGGGTGAAGTCGCCGCGCAAGATCGCTTCGACCACACGGGCGTAAATCCGGTCTGGCAGCGAGCCTGCGCCGGCGCTGTCTAGTTGCAGTAGGGCGTCGTTCATCGGCGGTCTCGGTCGGCGCGGGGTGCCCTGGGTGCGGCATCTGAACTGCCTCGCCCAGGCGGGAAGGTTTGAATCGTAGCAGACGACTCCTTCAATGCCAGACAGATTTAGGTGTTTTCCCTATTACTGCATGACAACTGTGGCAACAATAATCTAGTTGTCAGACAGCCAAACGCCACGCAAGGCCACTTGTGGCCCGCGCAACCAGACTTTTTCCACCCACACTGAGGAAAGCCATGTTTCATCCCCTGCGTCAAGGTCTGCTCGCTGCCGCCGTGGCCGTCAGCCTCGGTTTCGCCCAAACGGCGTCTGCCCGCGACTTCCGCTCGGCCGATGTCCATCCCACCGACTACCCGACGGTCGAGGCCGTGCGCGCGATGGGCAAGGCGCTGAAGGAGCAGTCAAAGGACAAACTAGGCGTCAAGGTCTTCGCGTCGGGAGCGCTTGGCGCCGAGCGCGACACCATCGAGCAGCTCAAGATCGGCGGCCTCGACATGATGCGCATCAACGCCGCGCCGCTGAACAACATCGTCCCCGAGACGATTGCCGTCTCGATGCCCTTCGTGTTCCGCTCCATCGACCACATGCGCCGCGTGCTCGACGGCCCCATCGGCGACGAGGTGCTGGCGGCGATGGCCGAGCAGGGCATGGTCGGCCTGGCCTTCTACGACAGCGGTGCGCGCTCGATCTACACGGTCAAGCGCCCGATCAAGACGCTGGCCGATGTCAAGGGCCTGAAGATCCGCGTGCAGCAGTCGGATCTCTTCGTCGCGATGATGGAGGCGCTGGGCGCCAATGCCACGCCAATGCCCTATGGCGAGGTCTACACCGGCCTGAAGACCGGCATCGTCGACGGCGCCGAGAACAACTGGCCCTCGTACGAGTCTTCGCGCCACTTCGAGGCCGCCAAGTACTACAACACCACCGAGCACTCCATGGTGCCCGAGGTGCTGGTCTTCTCGAAGAAGATCTGGGACACGCTCAGCAAGGAAGACCAGGCGCTGATCCGCAAGACCGCCAAGGAATCGGTGGCCACGATGCGCAAGCTGTGGGACGAGCGCGAGGCCAAGTCGCGCAAGATCGCCGAGGCCGGCGGCGCCCAGGTGGTCGTCATCGCCGACAAGAAGCCCTTCGTCGACGCGATGGCGCCGGTCTACGCCAAGTTCGCCAGCACGCCCAAGTTGCGCGACCTGGTCAAGCGCATCCAGGACGCCAAATAGGCTACCGGCCACACGGCCACCACCCGAACCATCAACAAGGAGTTCCGATGAAGGAACCTGAACCGGCGGCCGGCCCGCCGCGGCCGGAGGCTGCCGAGCCGCCACTCACCGGCGCGCTGACCCAGCTCAACGCCACCGTCGCGCGGCTGGGCATGTTCGCCTCGGTAGGCGGCCTCTTCATGATCGTCGCCATCGTCTTCTTCCAGGTCTTCGGCCGCTATGTGCTCAACAGTTCGCCGACCTGGACCGAGAGCCTGGCCCTGGTGCTGGTGCTCTACGTCACGCTGATCGGCGCGGCCGTTGGCGTGCGCGACGCCGGCCACATCGGCATGGAATCGCTGCTGGTACTGGTGCCCGATCACATACGCAACCGGGTCGAACTGCTGATCCACGCGCTGGTGATGCTGTTCGGCGCCGCGATGATCTGGAACGGCGGCGTGCTCGGCATGTCCGTCGCGTCCTACAAGATCCCCAACCTCGGCCTGCCCGAGGCCATACGCTACGTGCCGCTGGTGCTCTCGGGCGTTCTCATCATCTCGTTCTCCATCGAGCATGTGATCGCGCTCGTGCAGGGCAAACTCGTGGAGCCCTCATGGCACTGACCATCCTCTGCATCAGCTTCTTCGGCTT
>NZ_CAJGBN010000038.1 GCF_904426505.1 Rubrivivax sp. A210 | reverse complement strand
TAACAAGTCAGCGCCGCCCAAGCCGCAAGGTGGAAGGCGAAGTTCTTTAACAATCAACAGCCGATAAGCGTGGGCGTTTGAAGGCGAGTGCCAGATGTGTTGGTGACAATGCATCAGGTCTCATGACCTTAAACGCTCACTGAATTGAATTTTCATGCAAGTGAAGTTCACTTCAATTCTTTGAGTAATTTTATCAAGATCGAACTGAAGAGTTTGATCCTGGCTCAGATTGAACGCTGGCGGCATGCCTTACACATGCAAGTCGAACGGTAACGCGGGGCAACCTGGCGACGAGTGGCGAACGGGTGAGTAATATATCGGAACGTGCCCAGTAGTGGGGGATAGCCCGGCGAAAGCCGGATTAATACCGCATACGACCTAAGGGTGAAAGCGGGGGATCGCAAGACCTCGCGCTATTGGAGCGGCCGATATCAGATTAGGTAGTTGGTGGGGTAAAAGCCCACCAAGCCGACGATCTGTAGCTGGTCTGAGAGGACGACCAGCCACACTGGGACTGAGACACGGCCCAGACTCCTACGGGAGGCAGCAGTGGGGAATTTTGGACAATGGGCGCAAGCCTGATCCAGCCATGCCGCGTGCGGGAAGAAGGCCTTCGGGTTGTAAACCGCTTTTGTCAGGGAAGAAACGCTCTGGGCTAATACCCTGGGGTAATGACGGTACCTGAAGAATAAGCACCGGCTAACTACGTGCCAGCAGCCGCGGTAATACGTAGGGTGCAAGCGTTAATCGGAATTACTGGGCGTAAAGCGTGCGCAGGCGGTTATGCAAGACAGATGTGAAATCCCCGGGCTTAACCTGGGAACTGCATTTGTGACTGCATAGCTAGAGTACGGTAGAGGGGGATGGAATTCCGCGTGTAGCAGTGAAATGCGTAGATATGCGGAGGAACACCGATGGCGAAGGCAATCCCCTGGACCTGTACTGACGCTCATGCACGAAAGCGTGGGGAGCAAACAGGATTAGATACCCTGGTAGTCCACGCCCTAAACGATGTCAACTGGTTGTTGGGAAGGTTCCTTCTCAGTAACGTAGCTAACGCGTGAAGTTGACCGCCTGGGGAGTACGGCCGCAAGGTTGAAACTCAAAGGAATTGACGGGGACCCGCACAAGCGGTGGATGATGTGGTTTAATTCGACGCAACGCGAAAAACCTTACCTACCCTTGACATGCCTGGAATCCTGCAGAGATGTGGGAGTGCTCGAAAGAGAACCAGGACACAGGTGCTGCATGGCCGTCGTCAGCTCGTGTCGTGAGATGTTGGGTTAAGTCCCGCAACGAGCGCAACCCTTGTCATTAGTTGCTACGAAAGGGCACTCTAATGAGACTGCCGGTGACAAACCGGAGGAAGGTGGGGATGACGTCAGGTCATCATGGCCCTTATGGGTAGGGCTACACACGTCATACAATGGCCGGTACAGAGGGCTGCCAACCCGCGAGGGGGAGCCAATCCCAGAAAACCGGTCGTAGTCCGGATCGCAGTCTGCAACTCGACTGCGTGAAGTCGGAATCGCTAGTAATCGCGGATCAGCTTGCCGCGGTGAATACGTTCCCGGGTCTTGTACACACCGCCCGTCACACCATGGGAGCGGGTTCTGCCAGAAGTAGTTAGCCTAACCGCAAGGGGGGCGATTACCACGGCAGGGTTCGTGACTGGGGTGAAGTCGTAACAAGGTAGCCGTATCGGAAGGTGCGGCTGGATCACCTCCTTTCTGGAAAGAAGCACTCAAGATCAAGCGCTCACACTTATCGGCTGTTGTTGACGACAGACTACCCGGCGTGCGGGTCTGTAGCTCAGTCGGTTAGAGCACCGTCTTGATAAGGCGGGGGTCGTTGGTTCGAATCCAACCAGACCCACCATCAACGCGGGGGTGTAGCTCAGCTGGGAGAGCACCTGCTTTGCAAGCAGGGGGTCATCGGTTCGATCCCGTTCACCTCCACCAAGACAGATTAAAGCGGCCAGTGCATGAAGTGTGCTGGCCGGTTTGATCGTTTGATCGGCTGTCGTTCTTTAACAATTCATAGAGTCGAAATCAGCGCTGTTGGCGGAAAGCATTTTCGGATGCGCCGTGCCGCCAACGGCAAAAGATTGCGTCAAAACAACTTCAATTTCAGAGATTGAAGTTCGGCATAACGCGTAAATACTCAAAACAGTCATTGACCGATGCCTGCCGTCAGCAGGTGTCAAAGTTATAGGGTCAAGTGACTAAGTGCATGTGGTGGATGCCTTGGCGATTACAGGCGATGAAGGACGTGGTAGCCTGCGATAAGCTTCGGGGAGCTGGCAAATAAGCTTTGATCCGGAGATTTCCGAATGGGGAAACCCTACCGTAAGGTAATCGCATGATGAATACATAGTCATGCGAGGCGAACCGGGTGAACTGAAACATCTCAGTAGCTCGAGGAAAAGACATCAACCGAGATTCCGAAAGTAGTGGCGAGCGAAATCGGAAGAGCCTGCACGTTTTAGCAGTTGGTTTATCAGAACGGTCTGGAAAGTCCGGCCATAGCGGGTGATAGCCCCGTATGAAAAAAATCGATTGTGGAACTAGGCGTGCGACAAGTAGGGCGGGACACGTGTAATCCTGTCTGAATATGGGGGGACCATCCTCCAAGGCTAAATACTCGTAATCGACCGATAGTGAACTAGTACCGTGAGGGAAAGGCGAAAAGAACCCCGGGAGGGGAGTGAAATAGATCCTGAAACCGCATGCATACAAAAAGTCGGAGCCCGCAAGGGTGACGGCGTACCTTTTGTATAATGGGTCAGCGACTTACATTCAGTGGCAAGCTTAACCGAATAGGGAAGGCGCAGGGAAACCGAGTCCGAATAGGGCGTTCAGTCGCTGGGTGTAGACCCGAAACCAAGTGATCTATCCATGGCCAGGATGAAGGTAGGGTAACACCTGCTGGAGGTCCGAACCGACTAGTGTTGCAAAACTAGCGGATGAGCTGTGGATAGGGGTGAAAGGCTAAACAAACTTGGAGATAGCTGGTTCTCTCCGAAAACTATTTAGGTAGTGCCTCAAGTATTACCGTCGGGGGTAGAGCACTGTTATGGCTAGGGGGTCATGGCGACTTACCAAACCATTGCAAACTCCGAATACCGATGAGTACAGCTTGGGAGACAGTGCACCGGGTGCTAACGTCCGGACACAAGAGGGAAACAACCCAGACCGCCAGCTAAGGTCCCCAAAATTGGCTAAGTGGGAAACGAAGTGGGAAGGCTAAAACAGTCAGGATGTTGGCTTAGAAGCAGCCATCATTTAAAGAAAGCGTAATAGCTCACTGATCGAGTCGTCCTGCGCGGAAGATGTAACGGGGCTAAGCCAGTTACCGAAGCTGCGGATTTGCACGCAAGTGCAAGTGGTAGGAGAGCGTTCTGTAAGCCTGCGAAGGTGGATCGTGAGGTCTGCTGGAGGTATCAGAAGTGCGAATGCTGACATGAGTAGCGTTAAAGGGGGTGAAAAGCCCCCTCGCCGAAAGCGCAAGGTTTCCTACGCAACGTTCATCGGCGTAGGGTGAGTCGGCCCCTAAGGTGAGGCAGAGATGCGTAACTGATGGGAAACAGGTCAATATTCCTGTACCGATGTGTAGTGCGATGTGGGGACGGAGAAGGTTAACTCAGCCAACTGTTGGATATGTTGGTTCAAGCTTGTAGTCGTGGTCCTTAGGCAAATCCGGGGACTTTAGATGAGGAGTGATAACGAGGCGGCTTGCCGCCGAAGTGAGTGATACCCTGCTTCCAGGAAAAGCCACTAAGCTTCAGCTACACACGACCGTACCGCAAACCGACACTGGTGCGCGAGATGAGTATTCTAAGGCGCTTGAGAGAACTCTGGAGAAGGAACTCGGCAAATTGACACCGTAACTTCGGAAGAAGGTGTGCCTTTAGTAGGTGAAGTCGTACAGACGGAGCCCAATGAGGCCGCAGAGAATCGGTGGCTGCGACTGTTTACTAAAAACACAGCACTCTGCAAAGACGAAAGTCGACGTATAGGGTGTGACGCCTGCCCGGTGCTGGAAGATTAAATGATGGGGTGCAAGCTCTTGATTGAAGTCCCAGTAAACGGCGGCCGTAACTATAACGGTCCTAAGGTAGCGAAATTCCTTGTCGGGTAAGTTCCGACCTGCACGAATGGCGTAACGATGGCCACACTGTCTCCTCCAGAGACTCAGCGAAGTTGAAATGTTTGTGATGATGCAATCTCCCCGCGGAAAGACGGAAAGACCCCATGAACCTTTACTGTAGCTTTACATTGGACTTTGAACAGATCTGTGTAGGATAGGTGGGAGGCTTTGAAGCGGTGCCGCTAGGTATCGTGGAGCCAACGTTGAAATACCACCCTGGTGTGTTTGAGGTTCTAACCTTGGCCCGTTATCCGGGTTGGGGACAGTGTATGGTAGGCAGTTTGACTGGGGCGGTCTCCTCCCAAAGTGTAACGGAGGAGTTCGAAGGTACGCTAGGCACGGTCGGAAATCGTGCTGATAGTGCATTGGCATAAGCGTGCTTGACTGCGAGACTGACAAGTCGAGCAGGTACGAAAGTAGGACAAAGTGATCCGGTGGTTCTGTATGGAAGGGCCATCGCTCAACGGATAAAAGGTACTCTGGGGATAACAGGCTGATACCGCCCAAGAGTTCATATCGACGGCGGTGTTTGGCACCTCGATGTCGGCTCATCTCATCCTGGGGCTGTAGCCGGTCCCAAGGGTATGGCTGTTCGCCATTTAAAGAGGTACGTGAGCTGGGTTTAAAACGTCGTGAGACAGTTTGGTCCCTATCTTCCGTGGGCGCTGCAAGATTGAGAGAGCCTGCTCCTAGTACGAGAGGACCGGAGTGGACGCACCTCTGGTGCATCGGTTGTCACGCCAGTGGCATAGCCGAGTAGCTAAGTGCGGAAGAGATAACCGCTGAAAGCATCTAAGCGGGAAACTCGTCTCAAGATGAGTCTTGCCGGGGCCTTGAGCCCCCTGAAGAGTCGTTCGAGACCAGGACGTTGATAGGCCGGGTGTGGAAGCGCAGTAATGCGTTGAGCTGACCGGTACTAATTGCTCGTGCGGCTTGACCCTATAACTTTGACATTGGCCAGACTGGCCTTGGGTTGTCAAACGGGTTATGCCAGAGACGCAATCTGCTGATTAAAGACTCTATGAATTGGCTGCGGCGCACAAGTTGCGACGCGGCAAACAGTCAAGCCTGATGACCATAGCAAGGTGGTCCCACTCCTTCCCATCCCGAACAGGACAGTGAAACGCCTTAGCGCCGATGATAGTGCGGGTTCCCGTGTGAAAGTAGGACATCGTCAGGCTATTTACCAGAATGGGCCCCAACCGAAAGGTTGGGGCCCTTTCGCCTTTGGGCACTCCATTCGGCCAAGGCCGCTGTAGCGATTGTCGGTAAC
>NZ_CAJGBN010000037.1 GCF_904426505.1 Rubrivivax sp. A210 | reverse complement strand
GCCGGCGCCGGCAGCGCCCGCGCCGGCCGCAGCCCCCGCCACGCCCAGCGGCAGCACGCCCGGCACCCGGCCCGGCTTCGCGCCGCCGGTCACGCCGGCGTCCAGCGAGCGCCCCTGAGCGATGGCGATGGCAGCCACCGGCACGCTGCGGCGCCAGCACGGCTTCACGCTGGTGGAACTGCTGGTGTCGGTGGCCATCGTCGGCGTGCTCGCCAGCATGGTGCTGCCGATGGCCGAGATGACGATACGGCGCCAGCGCGAGGCCGACCTGCGCGTGGCGCTGCGCGAGATCCGGCGCGGCATCGACGCCTACAAGGTGGCGGCCGACAGCGGCCTGGTCGACCGCCGCGTGTTGCGCAGCGGCTATCCGCCCTCGCTGCAGGCGCTGGTGCAGGGCGTGCCCAACCGGCGCGACCCCGAGGCCAAGCCGCTGCGCTTCCTGCGCCGCATCCCGCGCGACCCGATGGCCCAGGACCCCAACGTCGCCGATGCCGACACCTGGGGCCTGCGCAGCTATGCCAGCAGCCACGAGTCGCCGCGCGTCGGCGAGGACGTCTTCGACGTCTACTCCCGTGCGCCGGGCGCCGGCATCAACGGCAAGCCCTACCGCCAGTGGTGACCCGCCCGATGCGCCGCACACCCTCTTCCCACGGCCGCACCGCCCGCGCCGGTGGCACCGGCTTCACGCTGATCGAACTGTCGGTGGTGCTGGCCATCATCGCGTTGCTGCTGCTGCTGGTCACGCCACGCTATTTCGGCGCTCTCGACCGCAGCAAGGAGCAGGTGCTGTCGCACAACATGCTGCAGATCCGCGCCGCCATCGACCAGTACCACGCCGACCGTGGCCGCTACCCGGAATCGGTGCGCGAGCTGGTGGAGCTGCGCTACCTGCGCAGCATGCCGGTCAATCCGGTCACCGAGTCGACCGAATGGGACACCGTGCTACCGCCACCCGGCGAGGCCGGCCGCGTGTTCGATGTCCGGCGCCCCGAGGCGCCGGTGAGCGATGCCAAACCCGCGTCGGCCGCGCAGGACTGAGGCCGGGCATCGCGCCCGCGGCCTGGCGCTGCTGGCGATGCTGCTGCTGGTGGCCATCCTGGGCACGGCCTCGATGATGACGGTGCAGGTCTGGGGCACCCAGGCCCAGCGTGCGCGCGAGGCCGAACTGCTGGCGGTGGGCACCGAGATGCGCGCCGCGATGCAGGCCTACATGCGCAACACGCCTTCGGGCCCGCCGCAGTTGCCGGTCTCGCTGGATGACCTGCTGCTCGACCGACGCTACCCCAACCCGGTGCGCTACCTGCGCCGGGTCTACGACGACCCCTTCACCGGCCGGCCCGACTGGGGCCTGGTGCGCTCCGGGGCCGGCCTGATCGGCTTCCACAGCCACGGCAATGCCCAGCCGCTGCGGCAGCAGGGCTTCCCCAGCTGGGCCGTCGGCTTCGACCGCGCCCAGCGGGTGGGCGACTGGCGCTTCGTCGTCGAGGCCCCGGCGGGCTCGGCCACAGCGGCGGCGCCCGCCGCCAGCAGCCCCACGCCCCCTTGAGGGCGGCGCGCGGCCGCTCGGGCCGCACTCGTTAAACATTTCTCCATCTGCAGCCATCTGGTCGCTTCGTGCGCCGGAAGCGCGGCAAGTTCACGCCCCCTTGATCACGGGGGGATGTGACAACACGCCACATTGTGCGATGTATCTGATTGGCGAGAATCCATTCCATGCTGTTTTGAAACAGTCTGTAATTTAGATGTATCTGCCGGCAGCGAAATCACTCACGCCGCCCAAACCGCTCATCACCTCAGGGAAATCCATGATCAAGCACCGTGCATTCAAGGGCGTTCTGTGTGCCACCGCGCTGGCCATCGCCAGCTTTGCCGCTCACGCCGATCTGGCCCGTGTCGGCCCGCTCAACGTGCCCTCGCCTGCCGGTCACGGTTTTCCGCTCTGGTACCAGGACCTGAACGGCCTGGCGCTCGACCTTTGCCTGCCTGACGCCGCTGACCCGGGTGGCCTGCAGGGTCTGGTCTGCCTGATGGAGACCGCGCCCCCGTACACCTTCCCCAGCGCCTTCCCCGGTGAGTCGTTCTACTTCCGTGCCACCACCCCCGGCATGGACATGCCCGGCGGCAAGAGCGCCGTGCTGGTGCTGGGCCTGGAGGCCACCTTCAATGGCGGCGTGCCCGCGGCCAATGACCAGGTCACCTTCACCCGCATCCGCGTCACCGCCGGCGTGCCCGAGGCGGGCATCTACACCGTCACCCATCCCTACGGCACCAACACCTTCGATGTGACCACCGTCGGCACCGGCAACCGCGACATCGTCTTCACCGAAGACGTCGGCATCGCCACCGGCAGCTTCACCGGCGCGCTCAAGAGCCGCGTCGGCCCCTTCCTGGTCGCCGCCGACCCGGCGACCGGCGTCGCACTGCCCCCGGTCACGATCAACGGCGCCAAATTCCTGGCCGACATCGCCCCCGTGGCCATCACCGGCAGCCCCTTCAACACCAACTACTTCCAGATCTGCGGCAAGCGCGCCGACGGCACGGACATCATCCTGGGCGGCTTCGGCCCCAGCGGCACCTGCGCGATGACACCGCTGTTCACGCTGACCGGCCGCGTGCACGATCTGGTGGCCAGCCCGATCGGCAGCCCCCTGGCCGTCAACGCCGCCACCTACAGCCGCGACGCCGCCGGCACCCACGTCAATGTGTCGGCCTCGGTCGGCCGTGCGCTGGCCAGCCAGCCGGTGCCGCTGCTCACCGCCGCCTCGACCCAGACCCCGCCCGTGCGCCTGGTCGGCCCCGACGTGCTGGACCGCTACTTCACCCAGGGCTTCACCGACCCCTCCGGCACGCTGCCCGGCCCGATCACGGTGACCAACAGCGGCGACAACCCGCCCACCAGCGTGCGCGCCGCCACCACCGACGTCGTCACCATCCTGTCCACCGGCTACGACGGCACGGCGCAGACGCTGACCGTCAACGCCACGTCCAGCGACAAGGGCTTTGCCGCCCAGCTGCCGCCGGCGCTGGCGCTCGAAGGCCTGGCCTTCACCGCCGCGCCCTGCGCCGCCTCTGCCGACCCGGCCTGCCGGACCCTGGTGGCCAGCGGCGTTGCCGTGCCGCCCGCCACGGTGATCGTGCAGTCTGCCGCCGGCGGCATCGGCCGCGCCGACCTCCAGACCAACCCCAACCTGGCCTATGCCGCCGGCTCGCCCTTCACCCAGGACGACACCGTCAGCGTCGCCGCCAGCAGCCCGGCGCTGCTGATCCCGGTGCTGGCCAATGACGTGGCCCACGCCGCGGCACCCATCAACCCCGCCTCGCTGACCGTGCTGGCCCCGGGCCTGGCGCCCAACCTCGGCACCCTCGTCAACAACGGCGACGGCACTGTCAGCTTCACCTCCAACGGCCAGGTCGGCAGCACCAGCTTCAAGTACACCGTCAGCTCGGCCGCGGTGGCCGGCGCCTCCAATGTGGCCACGGTGACGATCAATGTCACCGAGCCGGTGGGTGGCTTCCTGCCGCTGGCCGCCAATGACGGCCCGATCCCGGTGCTGGCCGGCCGTGCGGTGGCCATCAATGTGCTGGCCAACGACAGCGGCAACGGCGGCACGCTCAACCCGGCCAGCGTCACCATCGTCCCCGGCTCGGTGACGGGCGGCACGGCCGCGGTGAACACCACCACCGGCGTCGTCACCTTCACCGCCGGCGCCACCGCGGGCGCGAACTTCGGCTTCGACTACACGGTGGCCAACACCAACGGCAACGTCGGCAGCCCGCCGGCCCATGTGACGGTCAATGTGCTGGCCTCCGAGCCCATTGCGGTGGCCGCCGGCGCCGAGTGCCGCCGCTCCACCAACCGCTGGCGCGTCAGCGGCACCGGCGTCACGCCCAACACCTCGATCACGCTGTACCGCACCGCCACCGCACCGGCGGCGCCGACGGCAGCGCAGATCGTCGCCACCGTGCCGGTGGATGCCCTGGGCGCCTGGGTTGTGGACACCACCACCGGCGGTGCCTGCACCACCACGTCGGCCAGCGTGCGCACGCAGGCCGGCACCGTGCGCAACAACATCACCATCCGCATCCGCTGATAGCGCGGCGGCGGCCGGCCCTCCGGGGCCTGCCGCCGGTCCGTGACATTGCACCGAAGGGCGGGCCATCCACCCCCCGACTGGAGGGGTATCTGGCAGCAGGCTCCCCCCTCAGTTACAGGGTGCATCCCTATCATGCCTGACACCTCATGACGCCAGAGGCCTCCCCGCCGCACCGGCCCGAGACCTCCCCGCAGCCCCCGTCCAGCCCCATACCGGAAACACCCATGCGCAACCCGAAGAACCTGAGCCTGGCCCTGGCGGCCCTGACCGCCCTGGCGGCACCGCTCGCGGCCCAGGCCATTGCGGTCGTCCCGCCGACCGATCTTGCCGGCTGGACCACCGTCGGCGTGTCCGGCGCCACGCCGGCCAACGGCAGCATCACCGAACTGGCCGGCGCCTACGCCAATGGCAGCCTGGGCTATGTCAGCACCGCCGGCTCCACGGCCATCGGCGCTGCCCTCACGCCGTCGCTGCAGTTCAATGAGCAGAACGGCTCGCGCATCCGCTCGGCCGCCTTCAGCGCCAACGCCGGCGACACCTTCGCCGCCGCGTTCAACTACATCACCACCGACGGCAGCGGCTTCCCCGACTACGCCTGGGCGCGCATCGTCAGGGCCGACATCTCTGCCGCCACCATCACCAACACCGTCGGCTGGCTCGTCACCGTGCGCAGCGGCAACAGCGACAGTGGCACCATGATCCCCGGCGGCGTCACCGACGAATACCGTCCGCGCGACACCATCACCAACTTCGACACCTTCAACTTCAACGCCCGCACGGCCAACAACCCGCCGCTGTTCAGCGGCCTGGGCGACGCCACCGGCCAGTGCTTCAACCTAGTCAGCGACTGCGGCTTCACCGGCTGGCTGCGCACGACCCACACCTTCGCCGCCGCCGGCAGCTACCGGCTCGAGGTGGGCGTGATGAATGCGGTCGACAACCAGTTCGACTCGGCCATGGTCTTCGACTTCGCTGGCCTCACGGGCACGCCGCCGCTGGCCGCTTCGCCGATCCCGGAACCCGCCACCCAGTCGATGATGCTGCTCGGCGCCCTGGCCAGCATCGCCGTGGCGCTGCGCCGCCGTCGGCACACCGAACGCTGATCGCGACTCCCGCCGCGGGGCCGCAACGGCCCCGCGCGGCAGCCTCTCCGGCTGCCTTTTCACCCGGCCCGCGCCGCCCCAGGCGCATCGGCCCTGCAAGCCCCCCTCTCCTCCCATTGCCCCTGCTGGCTGCGGCCACCCGCCCTGCGCCTGCGCCTGGGCCTGCGTGTGCCAGCCGCAAGGGCTTCGGCCGCGTGGGCCCACAAAGCCAGTGACGGCGCGCGAATTGCCCAACAGCCCCTGACGAGAACCGGGGGATTTCGCCCATCCGCCGCCAGAGCCCGCCTGCAGCCGCCCCATCGAAGCCTGAGGAATTGCAGAAACCTCAGAAAAATCATGCACTTAGATAGGCCCCGCGAATGAGGGGCAGCCGTAACCGGCGGCCGGTCCATGAATTGCAAAAAAGGAAGGGCCAGCGCGCGAAGGGCGCGTGACACACCAGCAACCGAATTCCAGGAGAGCCTCATGCGTACCACCCGTTTCTTCAAGGGCGCCCTGTGCGCCAGCGCGCTGGCCGTAGCCAGCCTGGCCGCCCATGCCGACCTGGCCCGCGTCGGCCCGACCAACCTGCCCTCGCCCGCCGGCCACGGCTTCCCGCTGTGGTACCAGGATGCCACCGGCCTGGTGCTCGACCTGTGCCTGCCCAACGCCGCTGACCCGGGCGGCCTGC
>NZ_CAJGBN010000036.1 GCF_904426505.1 Rubrivivax sp. A210 | reverse complement strand
CGGAGATGTACAGCTACGACCACGACCTGGCCAGCTTCGTGGCCATAGGCAGCGCGACGGTCAGCGAAGACGGCTCGAGCATCACCAGCGACCTGGGCGCCGGCGTCATCAAGGCCGGCTGGCACTGTGGGGGCAATCCCAATACCACCGGCAGCGCCGGGCATTGCAAGCAGTGCCAGAAGTGCCAGGGCGCCAGTTGCGTGGCCGATCCCGCAACCGAACGTACGGCCTGCACCGCGGAGCCCGGCAAATGTGGTGTGTGCAGCGGCGGCAACTGCCGCTCACAGGCGCCTACCCTCACCGTCACGCGCAGTTCGCTGACCCGTACCGATGCGACGGGCGCGCCGCTGCCGGGAGCCACGCCGGCCTACAGCTACTCCGCGGTGGTGCTCTCGGGTTCCAATACGGCCCAGTACACGACGGCTGACGCCAATGCCACACCCAATGTCGGCACCCTCAGCGCGCCCGCCAATCCGGCAGCCGGCCCCTCGCCCGGCGGACTGGCGGAACTCAAGGTCGAATTTCGATGCCAGGCCGGTGAAACGGCTTCCAAGACCTTCAACGCCGCGACCTTTGGCCTGTCCTGCTACATCCTGGCCGACGAAGGCGATCACCTCGACGCTACCGGTGCCTGTACGTCGATACGCATAGGCGGCACCACCTTCTCTGGAACGACCACCGACCCGGCCGGCCTTCCGGCAGGCAATTACTGCACCGCATTCCTGGCCGATGTGCGCCTGCAGGGCAGCGGCACGACGCGAAATGGAACCCGCATACGCTGGGTCAGTGGCAGCAGCCCCAATTGGAGCTTCGCGACCATCGTCAATTTCACGGGTGCCGACAACCGCCCCCTCATACCCTTCGGGTCTTGCGCGCGCGACCGCGCCATCGTGCCGCGGAACACCACCGTTTCCGCTGGCCCGTACGTACTGGAAGCCAACGACACCGGGGGCGCCATCATCGGCTATCGACTCGATGTCTTCGGCGGAACCGGCCGCGCCGCGTGTGCGAACTTCGCCAACCAGATCGCACTCGGGGTTTGTGCGCCCGGCGTCGCCACATGCCCCGCGCTGGCCATTCCATGAGGCACGGCAGATCCCTCTGGCTTTCGCTGCGCCCGCTTGGCGTTCTCGCCGTCTGCCTGGGTGCTTGGCAGTTCGCCTGGGCGCAGATGCAGATCGCCTATGTGAAGGAGCACCGTCAATATATCGGTGCCGAGGTTTCGGCCACGGCGCGCATGGTGCCCGGCGAGGGCGATGCCCGCATCACGCCGCGCTGGGCTGTGGACGGGCGCTCTGTGCTTTTCGCGAGATCCCGCGAACAGGCGGGACGCATCGTGGAGGTCGACGTGGTGGTTGCCGCCACTGCCGCTGCGCCGCGCACCCTGGTCGTCAACTTCGCCGACCAGGGCGGCGTAAGGCTTGCCGGCGCGCGTGCCGTGAAGTCCATTGGATGGCTGGGGTCGGAGCGCTTCTTCATCGTCGGCGACGTCAACCCGCGACAGGACGAGATGCGGATATTCGACGCGACCACCGGGGCCGAAACGAACGGCTACACGGGTGCGGCATTCGCTGCCTGTGCCGAGGGCGGTCGCGTGGCTTACCTGCAGGCGCAGGGCATGGGTTCGGCGGTCGACATCCTGGTCGGCGACGAGAGGTTGGCAACGGTGGACGGCGGTGATGCCGTTGGCCCGGTGCGGTTCCTGCTGTGGGGCACGCGTTGCGAGCGGCTCTACGCTCTGCGCGTCGGCGAGCGTTCGGCGGAATTGGTAGCCGTCGAGCGTGATGCGATCAAGCCGCTGCACCGCCTGCCCGCTGTCGCGTACATGCGGGCAATGATGTTCGATTCGGTGCTCGTTCTCGAGGACTTCGAAGGCAACGCCACCTTTGTCGATCTCGCGAGGCCGGCTGTGCCGGTGGCGGCGGAAGCGCCGGCTCGCCAGCGCCTGCGCTTGCTGCGACAAGTCGGAAGCAGCGTCGGCAGCGCGGCATTCGACATCAAATGGCGCTGAATATTCAGGCAGGCGCGAACCGGGTCGACAGGGTCGAGAAAGGGTGATCGTGAATTCAGGGAAGTCGGGCAGCGCCGAAATGCGTCGGGATGCGTCGAAGTCCGGTTCCGCCGCGACCTGCTTTTCGCGTTGCCTGGCGCTGCCCTTGCTGGCCGTTGCGACCCTGGCGCAGGCGGCGCCGGGTCCGACGCAGGTTTCCACGCAGCCACTCGACAGGTCCGAGGGGCTTTATGCCCACGAGGCGATGCTGGTTCGCGCCGATGCGCAGCGGTTGAACTGGACGGACCGGCTCAGCGAGATTCGCACCACCATCCTCTACGGCGCCAAGCTGCTGGCCCTGGGCACCATCCATGGCTCGGCCGATGCCTTCGTGCTGGGGCGGGAGCCCCTGGTGTCGCCCAGCGGGCGCTTCGTGAGCTTCATGCAGTTCGTGCCGCGGCAGGCGCAGGCCGAGGCGCCGAGCGACATCGTGTTGATCTACGACCTGCAGCGGGCCAGCAACGAGGTCGGCGGCGTGGCCGATGACGAAGGCTGGGTTTCGCGCGCTTCCAACCAGGGGGTGATCGTGTATCCCGGCGCCCCGCGCAGCGAGCGCGTGTTTCCAAGCGCTCGCGCCGCACCGGGAGCCACTGCGAGCGAGGTCAATGCGCGCAGCTGGACCCGCGACGGGGAGCAGCACCTCATCGTGGCTGCCGAGGGCAATGACCTGGCCGTGTTGGCGGTAGGCGCAGCGCCGGACGGCAGCTACAAGCTGCGGCAGGCGCGTGTCGGCGCCAGGCAGGCCTTCGGGTCGGCGTCGCCAGGTTCGTGGAGCAAGTCCCGGGTGCGGTCGGTCACCGCGGTCGGCCCGAACGAGGTTGCTGTTCTTTTTGACAACGCCTCCGGCGTGCCGGGCCGGCGACTGCAGCTCGCCTTGCGGTGATCCGTCTCTTGTCCACCGGCCGCTGTGTCGAGCAGGCGCAGGCGGTGCCAGACCTTCGAAAAGGGTGATCGTGAATTCAGAAAAATCCGGCGACGCCCAGGGGTGTACAGATGCTGCAGGGCGCGCCGACCCGAAGTACCCCTCCATCAATATGGGAGCCGCTGTGAATCGATTTCTACGCACGTCGGATCGGCCCGCGGCCAGCCCGCGGGGCGCCTGCGGTGGCGCACCGATGCGAGGCCGCTTGCCGCGATCATGGCTGGGTTCCCTGGTTGCGATGGCCCGAGCCGGGGCCTTGCTGTTCGTGGCGACGCTGGCCCAGGCCGGCGTGTTGGGCACGCCGAGCCTGAGCCCGTTGAGCATAGAGGCGACGGTGGCGAGTGCGGTGACGGTGAGCATCAGCATCACCGACCCGAACTACATTTTGGGCAGCGCGAATGTGCAGAGGCTGAGGGCGGACGGCAGCGCGCTGGCGGTGGTGGCCACGCTGCGCGACGACGGGCTGGGCGGTGATGCGGTGGCGGGCGACCGCATCTACAGCGCGCGGTTCAACGTGCTGGAGGCGGCCGCCGGCAGCGTCGCGTTCCGAGTCTCGGCTGGTTTCAAGGGCGAGCTGCGCCGCACCCTCAGTGCGCCCATGAGCCTCACCGTCAACCCCGCCGGCCCGCTGCCCGTCATCGCGGGGGCCAGCGTCGCGCCGGCCAGCACGGCCACCGGCGTGGCCCTCCTGGCCACCTTCAACGCCCGCATTGACGACATCCGCCTCGTCGCCGGCAGCGCCGTGCTGCAAAAGATCGATGCCGCCGGCAACGTCCTGGCCACCCTGGGCAGCCTGCACGACGACGGCCTGGACGGCGACGCCATCGCCGACGACAAGAACTACAGCCTGCGCAGCACCGTGCTGGAGAACAACCCCGGCAACAACAACTACCGCATTGCCGCCAACTTCAACGGTTACCCGCAGATTGTCTCGGCCCCCCTGAGCGTGGCCATCACCGGCACCGCCACCGGCGTCAACATCGCGGCCCCCGCGGGCGGCGCGTACCTCAACACCCCGGTACTCACCGTCAGCGGCAGCGTCGGCGACCCTGCCGCCCAAGTCAGCATCAACGGCATCGCCACCCCCGTCACCAACAACAGCTACAACGCCTCCGTGCCGCTGAACGAAGGCCCCAACACCCTCACCGCGGTGGCCACCAACAGCAACGGCACCACCAGCACCCACAGCATCCTCGTGACCCTGGACACCACGGCCCCGCGCGTGCAGATCTACACCCCCGCTGCCGCCGGCAGCACCAGCGCGGCCAGCGTCAGCGTCAGCGGCCTCATCAACGACATCGTCGTCGGCACCGTCAACCCCGAACAAGCCAGCGTCAGCGTCAACGGCATCCCCGCCCGCGTCGTCAACCGCAGCTTCCAGGCCGACAACATCCCCCTGAGCCTGGGCAGCAACACCGTCCAGGCGGTGGCCACCGACCGCGCCGGCAACCGCGCCACCGCCAGCATCAGCATCCTGCGCGTACCCGCCATCGGCCAGGCCAACCTCAGCGTCGTCTCCGGCAACAACCAAAGCGCCCCTGTTGGCGCCAACCTGGCCAGCCCCCTGGTCGTGCGCCTCGTCGACGGACAAGGCCAGCCCCAGATCAACAAACCCGTCGTCTACCGCATCATCAGCCAGGACGGCAGCGTCAGCGCCGACGGCAGCCCGGGCAGCGGCCTGAGCGCCGTGGCCATCAACACCGACGCCCAGGGCCAGGCGCGGGCCTTCCTCAAGCTCGGCAGCCGCGCCGGCGCCGGCAACAACATCGTCGAAGCCAGCGCCGCGGGCATCGCCACCACGGCCGACTTCTCCGCCAGCGCCAGCCCCGGCGCGCCCAACCTGATGGTGGTCGACTCCGGCAACAACCAGACCGGCGTCGTCGGCCAGAGCCTGCCCCTGCCCTTCATCGCCATCGTCACCGACGCCAACAACAACCGCCTGGCCGGCGTGCCCGTGAGCTTCCAGGTCAAGGAAGGCAGCGGCAGCTTGGGCGGCGCAACGAGCCTGCAGACCACCAGCGACAGCGACGGCCGCGTCGCCGCCAGCCTCAGCCTGGGCCCCGAGCAGGGGGTCAACAACAACCTCGTTGAAGTCAACTTTGCCGGCGGCGGCGGCTTCCCTGCGGCCTTCACTGCCACCGGACTCGTACCCGGACCCGCAGAGCAGACCCGCATCAGCGGCGTCGTGCTCGACAACAGCAACAACCCCATCCCCGGCGTCACGATGAGGCTGCTCAACATCCACCAAGGCAACCTCAGCAACATCCCGCAGCAGATGGCCCCGCCGGTACAGACCGACGCGCAGGGCCAGTTCGTGATGACGCAAGTGCCCGTGGGCGTGTTCAAGCTCATGGCCGACGGCGGCACCGCCACGCGAACGGGCAGCTGGCCGACGCTGGACTTTGACATGATCACCGTCTCGGGGCAGAACAACACCCTGGGCATGCCGGTGTACCTGCCCGAACTGAACCCCAACAACCGGGTGTGCGTCAACGACAGCACCGGAGGACGATTGACCATAGCCGAAGCGCCGGGCTTCGTGCTCGACATTGCGCCCGGGGCAGCCACCTTCCCTGGCGGCAGCAAGACCGGCTGCGTATCGGTGACGCCGGTGAACATGGACAAGGTACCGATGAGCCCGGGCTTCGGGCAGCAGCCGCGCTTCATCGTGACGATCCAGCCGGTGGGCACGCACTTCAACCCGCCGGCGCGGATGACGATCCCCAACGTGGACGGGCTGGCACCCAGAGCGGTGACGGAGATGTACAGCTACGACCACGACCTGGCCAGCTTCGTGGCCATAGGCAGCGCGACGGTCAGCGAAGACGGCTCGAGCATCACCAGCGACCTGGGCGCCGGCGTCATCAAGGCCGGCTGGCACTGCGGGGGCAATCCCAA
>NZ_CAJGBN010000035.1 GCF_904426505.1 Rubrivivax sp. A210 | reverse complement strand
ACCCCTCGCTCAAGCGGAGCGCCAACGGCAGGCCACCAGGCCCGGGCCGGTGGTACGCGGTACATTTTCACCGGCCCGGGCCTGGCGTCCTACCGTCGGCGCCCGCTTAGCTCGAACGTTAGGCCGCGCAACCAGAACCTAGGCCTTGCGACCGGCGCCAATAAGGAGCACAGCGCCGCCAGCGATTGCCGCAATCCCAGCCCATACAGGCACGTTAATGGTCTCCTTCTCCTGCACCTTCACTTCAAGCGGACCCAGTTTTAGTGCAGTAGTATCTTTGGTATATGAGAATCCACCGTAAGCGAGGGCAAGCACTCCGGCTACAATCATTGCGATGGCAGCGATTCGAATTCCATTCATGAGTATCTCCTGTGACGCTGCCGAACCTTGAAGCAGCAGATGGAATCGACGCGCGTTGAACCGTATTTGATCCTCGCAATAGCCATACGGATGTAGGACAGGGCCGCAACGACCTGTCGGAGAATGCGAATGAGCCACTACACACTGCAAGGCAAAGTTAAGGCAGCGCGGCCTAACCCCTCGCTCAAGCGGAGCGCCAACGGCAGGCCACCAGGCCCGGGCTGGTGGTACGCGATACATTTTCACCAGCCCGGGCCTGGTGGCCTGCCGTCGGCGCCCGCTTAGCTCGAACGTTAGGCAGCGCAGGAGAAGCCGTGCAGTGCTCCAGCAAAGTCAGCGCCTTGCGGCGTGAACCAAACAGCCACGAGGCGGCAAAGCCGCGCGAGATTCTCCTGCCCCGGTTGAGAGCCCAAGATCATAGAATCCAAAGCCTCCGCGGAATCGATGGTGCGGAGCGCTTGAATACCAATGACAAGGGACAGAAGTGCTGCATCGGACCATCGCACTGCGTAGGAAGCTCCGGCTTTCAGTCAGTTTGTTGGGCCGCCGCAGCAAGCCATCACGCACAACTCCCCTGCCCTCGGCGGCGGCTTGAAGACTTGGCGCGCCACGTTCACCGGCGCGGAGCGGGAGGCCTTTGTGGCGTGGCACGAGAAATACCACAGTCTTGGCAAGCCCATCGTCTGGGCCAGCACCGCGCGGCGCTGCCTAACCCCTCGCTCAAGCGGAGCACCAACGGCAGGCCACCAAGCCCGGGCCGGTGGTACTCCGTCCATTTTCACCGGCCCGGGCCTGGCGGCCTACCGTCGGCGCCCGCTTAGCTCGAACGTTAGGCGTCATCGGACCTATTGCTCATACCTACACCCAAATGCAGAAACACATCGCTGAACGACTGACATCCCAAGTCACTCTTGGCTGGAAAGTCGCAAGTTCGTCCCAACTGTTGGATTGGCGTCGACGACTCTATGCATTTCTAGACGGCGCTCACGAGGACGAACTAGCCAAGAAGCTCCAAAAATTCGAGGGCCCGCTAGATGCGTATTCTGGCAGCGGTACAACATGGTCAGAGTCGCGAGATAGGCAAGTCGGATTTCTTGAAGGGCAGATTGTACTGTTCTCTAATGAAGTAGGCGAGATCGTCTCGACCGCCCCAAGCCGCGATAAGACTGGCGCGCAGCTGCCTCTAGACCCAAAGAAGGTATTCTTAGTCCACGGCCACGATGAAGCTGCGCGGGAGTCGGTTGCGCGATTTCTTGAGCGGCTAGATCTGAAGGTCGTGATACTTCACGAGCAACCCAACGAAGGTAAGACGGTTATCGAAAAGTTTGAACAGCACTCAGCCGTTGGATTCGCAGTTGTTCTGCTTACGCCGGACGACGTTGGGGGCAGCGCATTGTCTCCACAGAACTTGCAACCTCGGGCCCGCCAAAACGTTGTGCTTGAGCTAGGGTACTTCGCAGGTAAGCTTGGGCGGAGTCGCGTTTGCGGCCTTTACCGCACCGGTCTTGAGGTGCCTTCTGACTTCTCTGGTGTCGTGCTGACCGAACTGGACCATCAAGGCGGATGGCGGACAAAGCTCGCGCAGGAGCTAGTTTCAGCGTCGATGAAGATTGACGTTCAGGGTCTGCTGCAAGGATGACGCCTAACCCTTCGCTCAACCGGACCAGCTACGGCAGGCCACCTTGGCCCGGGCTGAGGTACGCGGTACATTTTCTCAGCCCGGGCCAAGGCGTCCTACCTCCGCTGGCCGGTTAGCTCGAACGTTAGGCAGCGCAGGAGAAGCCGTGCAGTGCTCCAGCAGAGTCAGCGCCTTGCGGCGTGAACCAAACAGCCACGAGGCGGCAAAGCCGCACGAGATTCTCCTGCCCCGGTTGAGAGCCCAGGATCATAGAGTCCAGGGCCCGTGCGGAATCAATGGCGCCGAGCGTTCGAATACCAATGACAAGGGCCAGAAGTGCTGCATCGGACCATTGCACTGCGTAGGAATCTCTGGCTTTCAGTCAGTTTGTTGGGCCGCCGCCGCGAGCAATCGCGCACAACTCTCCAGCCCTCGGCGGCGGCTTGAAGACCTGGCGCACCACGTTCGCCGGCGGGGAGAGGGAGGCCTTTGTGGCCAGGCACGAGAAATATCACGGTCTGGGCAAGGCCATCGTCTGGGCCAGCACCGTACCCCGCTCATGCCTAACCCCTCGCTCAAGCGGAGCACCAACGGCAGGCCACCAGGCCCGGGCCGGTGGTACTCCGTCCATTTTCACCGGCCCGGGCCTGGCGTCCTGCCGTCGGCGCCCGCTTAGCTCGAACGTTAGGTTTCACAGAACAAACTCCCCTCAATGCTCAATTTCGAAGAACTATCTGCGGACGGCCAAGACCTCGAGTTACTTGTTCGCGAACTTCTGTTTATTGCCGGCCTCCGTTGCTACTGGAGCGGCAAGGGTCCAGATGGAGGTCGAGACCTGCTCGCAATTGAAGAAGTGCCGAGTGCAATCGCATCAACATCGAAGACTTGGCTGGTTCAGTGCAAGCACAACGCAAAGAGCGGAAACTCCGTCGGAATAGGTGACCTGGACGGAATTGTCGACTCTTGCAATCAGCATGGTGCTGACGGTTATCTTCTCGTCTGCTCAACACAGCCTTCATCGGGCGTAGTAAACAGGCTTGAGGCAATAACAAAGAACCCAACGCAGCGAATAACTGCAACGTACTGGGATGCTGTCCGGATAGAGCAGATTCTCAGTTCGCCCAGGCAATGGCGTCTGGCTCAAAGATTTTTCCCAGTATCTTCCCAAGCAGCTGATCTGAAGGTGTATGCCACAGAGAATCCTAATCACTGGATCGCAATCCTGCGCGGCAACTACATGCACTTAACCAACAGAATTGGATCAAGAGACGGGCACTACTTTCCCAGCATCAACGAAAGACTGAACGACATTCAGAAGCTGAAGCTACCCGAGGGCCATTTCGTACGAATCAGATCGGTCTATTACGACGACAAAAATGGTGGCTTTACGTGGTATCTAGACTACATGCACCCGCACGACCAGCCGAGCGTAGTTTCCACTGCCCAATTGAAGCGATTCCTCGGCGATGGCTATGCTCTAGAAGATGGGCAACTCCACTCTTTTGATGTGATTTCACGGTCGTACCTCCCGTTCAGCGACCATTACGACCCGGATCACTACCAATATTATCAACCTTACGTCCGCCAGTTTCTGTACGGTCAAGACCGGGATCTTTCCTTTGAGCAACGAGAGG
Organism: Rubrivivax sp. A210; assembly: GCF_904426505.1. Lineage (GTDB taxonomy): Bacteria > Pseudomonadota > Gammaproteobacteria > Burkholderiales > Burkholderiaceae_C > Rubrivivax. Next base: position 2,651 of record NZ_CAJGBN010000035.1, on the reverse strand, counting down.
AACGCTACGCAGCACAAGCCGCGCTCGAAGAAGAGGATGAAAAAACAAGCTCTAGTGACTATGACGCACTAGTAGAGTCAATGGGGTGCCTTAAGTGCGTCAGCGTAGTAAGGTCAAGCAATGCGCAACTTGAGTACCTTGACAGATTTAATTTAGTCCGAGACTGGTCCGACTTGTTTGAGGACTTGAAGATTCACTCCGATCGCTTCTTCTCCGTTTGGCTTTTGCTCAGAGTCGCTGATGAAGCCGCATTCAAGAAAATGATGACATACCTTCCTCAGGGCTTCTCGCACACGTTCCGGCTGACCAAGGTCCACGTATACCTACCCGCCGATGACGACAAGTCAGAGCCTAGCGAAGATAACGATCTCTTTGAACTTACGATTTCCGTCGACACCGATATTATTGAAACAAAGGCTATTGGCAGGGCTCAAATCAACAGTTACTTGAAGAAGATCACAACGGCTATCAGACAGTTCGCGAGTGAAACCTAACCCCTCGCTCAAGCGGAGCGCCAACGGCAGGCCACCAGGCCCGGGCTGGTGGTACGCGGTACATTTTCACCAGCCCGGGCCTGGCGTCCTGCCGCTGTCGCCCGCTTAGCTCGAACGTTAGGCCACGCAAATACACTCACCTCGGCAGATTTCACGACCTCCACCAGCCGCACTAAATGCATCCCCTCATCAGCATCACTGCGGCTCAGAAGGCGACCAAATTCCGCGAGCAAAAGCCTCGTCTCCAAGCTTCACGAGTATTTACGCTGAAGCCCACATCCCAAGTGAAAATCAGCCCCGACGTCCACAACTACGCCGAGAATCTCATCGGCCAGCTCTTTGGCGTCACCGCCTACGCCTCGCCAGCGCAGCGCCGACGAAAGATACCCAGCCTGGCCAGCATTCGCAGCTCAGAAACGTTGGCGTCCTCGTGCTGGGCGCCTGAACCACGCAGAGGCTGGTCGCCGTGGCAGTGCCACCAAGTCAGCTCAAGACAAGGCGTGCATCAGTGGCCGTCAAAAGCGTGGCCTAACACGTCGCTCAAGCTGAGTACCAACGGCAAAACACCAGGCCCCGGCCACAGGTACGCTGTACATTTTCTGTGGCCGGGGCCTGGCGTTTCACCGTCGGTGCCAGCTTAGCTCCCACGTTAGGCCGCACAACCAATACTTTCGCGCACTCCCTCCAATTGCCCCGATCACTATCCCCCCTACTCGGCCCGCCCAATGACGACCGAAAGCAAGGCCCAGAGCGCAGCCTGGAAAAGGCACCTGATCGCAGTACTGTTGGTCTGCGCCGCCTGGCCAATAGCCAGCCTCGGTCGCTTGGCTCTGAACTGAGGTATCCAAGAGTGGCCAACTCACGAAGCCGCCGTCGAGAGAGTGGGCGGCTGGCTGTTGGGTTTGGTTGTAGTCGTTGTAGTCCTGCTGCCGATGTTCCACTTATATGGCCTACTTCACCGACAACGAGGCCGAGATGACACGCAATAGCAGGCGGAATGACGTTGTTCCGGGACAAGGTCAGCAGCCGCACAAGCGAGACACAAAGGAACATCCAATCGGTCCCGACGGCGCGGTGCGGCCTAACCCCTCGCTCAAGCGGAGCACCAACGGCTTGCCACCAGGCCCGGTCTGTGGTGCGCTGCATTTTCCTCAGCCCGGGCCTGCCGGCAAGCCGTTGTCGCCCGCTTAGCTCGAACGTTAGGCCTCACAATTCAAGCATTCACCGCCTCACCCGGAGCCAGAATTTATGTTGCGTGCAGCCGCCAAGCAAGCCGTTTTCAACCTCTTGGACGAGAGCTATTTCGGCGCGTCGAACTTTACCGTTGAGTACGGTGAGGGATCACCATTCTGGGTAAACATTGCGTTCATTCCTAACCAGAATTTCCGCTTTGTCTTGAAGCGCGCAAGCCTCGGTAGCTCGCTATACGAAACCAGTGAAGCGCCAGGAGTCAAGCTGTTGAAGGCAGATCTCCATATGGCCACAACCTTTGAAGACTGTATCAACCGAGTTCCTAGCTGGGTCAATAGGATCAAGGAAGAAGTGATCGATGCAAACCCGATAAATCGTGAGCTTCAGGCTGTCCGAAAGCAGCTCGAGGAGCGTATTGATGGCTTGGCGGAGCGGCAAGAAGAGTATTTCACAAACGCGGAGGCTGCTTTCTTAGCAGAGAAGCTGAACGAGTTCGCCGCGAAGCTAGATACAGTTTCTACCGCCAACGCTGATCTGGAAGCAGTGGTCAAAGGACTCAAGGAACGGATAGACGAACTTGTTAGCGCATCGCAGCAGGTCAACAAGGGAACTTGGCTGCGAATGGCGGGTAGTCGGCTATTAAATGCAACCAAAGCCGTAATTGGCTCAAAGGAAGGTCGTGAGTTCGCTCTGGAAGCGGCAAAACGGGTGTTGCTTGAAGGGCCAAAGTGAGGCCTAACCCCTCGCTCAAGCGGAGCGCCAACGGCAGGCCACCAGGCCCGGTCTGGCGGTACGCGGTACATTTTCGCCAGCCCGGGCCTGGCGTCCTGCCGTCGTCGCCCGCTTAGCTCGAACGTTAGGCTGCGCAAAACCCGCTCATCGCTGTCAACTATACAGAATCCATCTTCGTCATTTCCAGAGTGCTCGCATGACCATCGAACTCAGCAAGGAAGACCGGAAAGAAGC
>NZ_CAJGBN010000034.1 GCF_904426505.1 Rubrivivax sp. A210 | reverse complement strand
AAGCCGAAGAAGCTGATGCAGAGGATGGTCAGTGCCATGAGGGCTCCACGAGTTTGCCCTGCACGAGCGCGATCACATGCTCGATGGAGAACGAGATGATGAGAACGCCCGAGAGCACCAGCGGCACATAGCGTATGGCCTCGGGCAGGCCGAGGTTGGGGATCTTGTAGGACGCCACCGAGAGGCCGAGCACGCCACCGTTCCAGATCATCGCGGCGCCAAACAGCATCACCAGCGCGTGGATCAGCAGCTCGACCCGGTTGCGCACCTGCTCGGGCACCAGCACCAGCAGCGATTCCATGCCGATGTGGCCGGCGTCGCGCACGCCCACGGCCGCGCCGATCAGCGTGACATAGAGCACCAGCACCAGGGCCAGGCTCTCGGTCCAGGTGGGCGAGCTGTTGAGCACATAACGGCCGAAGACCTGGAAGAAGACGATGGCGACGATCATGAAGAGGCCGCCCACCGAGGCAAACATGCCCAGCCGCGCAACCCTGGCGTTGAGCCGGGTCAGGGCGCCATCGAGCGGCGGCTCGGCAACGTCCGGCTGCGGCGGCCTGGCCGCAGGTTCAGGTTCCTTCATCGGAACTCCTTGTGGGTGACGCAGTGGGTGGCCGGTGCCGGCGGTGGTGTGGCCACGGCGGCTACTTGGCGTCCTGGATGCGCTTGACCAGATCGCGCAGCTTGGGCGTGCTGGCGAACTTGGCGTAAACCGGCGCCATTGCATCGACGAAGGGCTTCTTGTCGGCGATGACCGCCACCTGGGCGCCGCCGGCCTCGGCGATCTTGCGCGACTTGGCCTCGCGCTCGTCCCACAGCTTGCGCATCGTCGCCACCGACTCCTTGGCGGTCTTGCGGATCAGCACCTGATCTTCCTTGCTGAGCGTGTCCCAGATCTTCTTCGAAAAGACCAGCACCTCGGGCACCATGGAATGCTCGGTGGTGTTGTAGAACTTGGCGGCCTCGAAGTGGCGCGAAGACTCGAAGGAGGGCCAGTTGTTCTCGGCGCCGTCGACGATGCCGGTCTTGAGGCCGGTGTAGACCTCGCCATAAGGCATGGGCGTGGCATTGGCGCCCAGCGCCTCCATCATCGCGACGAAGAGATCCGACTGCTGCACGCGGATCTTCAGGCCCTTGATATCGGCCAGCGTCTTGATCGGGCGCTTGACCGTGTAGATCGAGCGCGCGCCGCTGTCGTAGAAGGCCAGGCCGACCATGCCCTGCTCGGCCATCGCCGCCAGCACCTCGTCGCCAATGGGGCCGTCGAGCACGCGGCGCATGTGGTCGATGGAGCGGAACACGAAGGGCATCGAGACGGCAATCGTCTCGGGGACGATGTTGTTCAGCGGCGCGGCGTTGATGCGCATCATGTCGAGGCCGCCGATCTTGAGCTGCTCGATGGTGTCGCGCTCGGCGCCAAGCGCTCCCGAGGGGAAGACCTTGATGCCGAGCTTGTCCTTGGACTGCTCCTTGAGCGCCTTGCCCATGGCGCGCACGGCCTCCACCGTCGGGTAGTCGGTGGGGTGGACGTCCGACGACCGGAAATCGCGGGCGAGTGCAGGCAGGGCGGTCGCGAGGCCTAGGGCCACGCCGAGGGCGACGAGACGGTGGCGCAGGGGATGGAGCATGGAATCCTCGTGGTGGTATTGAGGGGGCAGCGGCGCCCGGCAATGCAACTTTGCGGGCTTGGTGGCTGATGTATTTGTCTTACAACTTAACTATAATCGCCGCCTTTGATCTCCAAATCTAGGATAAACACCTATAGTTGTCTGGCAAATAGATCTTGCCGCTAAGATCGCAGCGTCTCCTCGTCACCAGGACGGCGCTGCACCCGCAGGCCCCAACCAACAAGCGATGAACGAAGCCACGCTGCAACTCGAAGGGACGGGCTCCCTGCCCGACCGCGTCTACGCGCGCATCGTCGAAGCGGTGCTGCGCGGCGACTTCGCCGCCACCGGCAAGCTGCCCACCGAGGGCGTGCTGGCCGGCCAGTTCGGCGTCTCGCGGCCCACCGTGCGCGAAGCCCTGGCCCGCCTGCGCTCCGACGGCGTGATCGAGTCGCGGCGCGGCTCGGGCAGCCATGTTGTGCGGCGCCCCGGCGCACCGGCGGCGGCCGTAACGCCGATCAAGAGCCTGGCCGACATCGAGCGCTACTACGCCTTTCGCTGCTGCGTCGAGGGCGGCGCGGCGGCGGCGGCGGCCGAGTTCCACGACGGCGCCGACCTCGCCACCATGCGCGCGGAGTTCCAGGCCCTGGGCCGCGCGATGGAGGGTGGCCAGCCCGGCATCGAGGAAGACGTGCGCTTCCACCTCGCCATCGCGCACGGCTCGCACAACCCCTTCTTTGTCGACACGGTGGAAAACAGCGTCGCGCCGATACGGCAGTTCATGGAACTGGCGCGCAGCGTCAGCGACAAGAAAAGCCTGGCGCGCGTGCGCACGGTGCAAGCCGAGCATCTGGCCATCGTCGAGGCCATCGCGCGCCGCTCGGCGACCGATGCGGCCGAGGCGACACGGTTCCACATCGTCAACGCCAAGCGGCGCATCTTCGAGGGCACGCGCCTGCCCTGAGCCTTGACCCTCCTCAAAGTTGCTTGACAACTTTTCTCTAAATCAGACAATCTCGCCTTCCAGACCCAGGGCTGCGTGGCCCGCTCGAAGGAGACCCCCGATGCCGGACGCACCGTCCACCCCCAGCCCTGGCAACGTCACGCCGCCCGCCCCGCCCCTGACCATCCGCATGAACGATGCGGACAACGTCGCCATCGTCGCCAACGACGGCGGCCTGGCCGCCGGCACCGTGCTGCCATCCGGCCTGGTGCTGGTGGACCGCGTGCCGCAAGGCCACAAGCTGGCGCTGGAAGACATTGCGGCCGATGCGCCGGTGCGACGCTACGGCATCGCCATCGGCCACGCGCTCAAGCCCATACCGGCTGGCAGTTGGGTACACGAGCGGCTGCTGGCCATGCCCGAGGCGCGCTCGCTGCAAGGCCTGCCGCTGGCCACCGCCCGACCTGCGCCGTTGCCGCCACTGGAGGGCTACAGCTTCGAGGGCTACCGCAATGCCGACGGCAGCGTGGGCACGCGCAACATCCTGGCCATCACGCAGACGGTGCAGTGCGTGGCCGGCGTCACCGCCTTCGCGGTGCAGCGCATCAAGGCCGAACTGCTGCCGCGATTTCCCAACGTCGACGACGTGGTCGCGCTGGAACACGGCTATGGCTGCGGCGTTGCCATCGATGCGCCCGATGCCGTGGTGCCGATACGCACGCTGCGCAACATCAGCCTGAACCCGAACTTCGGCGGTGAGCTGATGGTAGTCAGCCTGGGCTGCGAGAAGCTGCAGCCCGAGCGCCTGTTGCCGCCGGGCAGTTTCGCCATCGTCGACGAGCGCAGCGTGGCCGATGTCGGCAGCAGCGCCGAAGAGACGCTTGACGTGATCTGCCTGCAGGACGACAGCCATGTCGGATTCATGTCGATGGTCGAGGCCATCATGCGCCAGGCCGAGGGGCACCTCGAGCGCCTGAACGCGCGCCGGCGCGAGACGGTGCCGGCCAGCGAGTTGGTGGTCGGCGTGCAATGCGGCGGCAGCGATGCCTTCTCGGGCGTCACCGCCAACCCGGCGGTAGGCTTTTGCACCGACCTGCTGGTGCGCGCCGGCGCCAGCGTGATGTTCTCGGAAGTGACCGAGGTGCGCGACGGCATAGCTCAACTCACGGCGCGCGCCGCCACGCCCGAGGTGGCCGAAGCGATGATCCGCGAGATGGCCTGGTACGACGCCTACCTGCAGCGCGGCAGCGCCGACCGCAGCGCCAACACCACGCCGGGCAACAAGAAAGGCGGGCTTTCCAACATCGTCGAGAAGGCGATGGGCTCCATCGTCAAGTCGGGCACGGTGCCCATCTCCAATGTGCTGGCGCCGGGCGAGAAGCTCCACAGCAAGGGCCTGACCTATGCCGCCACGCCGGCCAGCGATTTCATCTGCGGCACGCTGCAACTGGCCGCGGGCATGAACCTGCACGTCTTCACCACCGGCCGCGGCACGCCCTATGGCCTGGCCGCCGTGCCGGTGATCAAGGTCGCCACGCGCAGCGATCTGGCGCGGCGCTGGCACGACCTGATGGACGTCAACGCCGGCACCATCGCCGACGGCTCGGCCAGCATCGAGGACGTGGGCTGGGAGCTGTTCCGCCTGATGCTGGCTGTGGCCAGCGGACGCCAGAAGACCTGGGCCGAGCACTGGAAGCTGCACAACGCCCTGGTGCTGTTCAATCCGGCGCCCGTGACCTGAGACAGGCTCGCCTGCTGCGCCAGCCGCATCAGCAGATTCGAAAGGATTACTTGGTCGCGAGGAGGCGCCTTCCTAGCATGGGCCGCTTCTCAGGACTTCTCGCAAAGCGAACCCATGGACCACCCGACCCGCGGCCGAACCTCCGGCCTTGCCCGCCGCACCCTGTTGCTGGCCGGCATCGCAGCCACTGCCGCCAGCGGCCTGCTGGCCCCCGCCGCCTGGGCGCAGAAGCAGGTCAGCCTGCTCAATGTGAGCTACGACCCGACGCGCGAGCTCTACCAGGAATACAACAAGGCCTTCGCCGCTCATTGGCGGAAGTTGACCGGCGAGATCGTCACCGTCAAGCAAAGCCATGGTGGCTCGGGCAAGCAGGCGCGCTCGGTCATCGACGGCCTCGAAGCCGATGTCGTGACCCTGGCCCTGGCCTATGACGTGGACGAACTGGCCAGCAAGGCCAGGCTGATCCCGGCCGACTGGCAAAAGCGCCTGCCGCACAACAGCTCGCCCTACACCAGCACCTACATCTTCCTGGTGCGCAAGGGCAACCCCAAGGGCGTGAAGAACTGGGACGACCTCGTCAAGCCCGGCGTCTCGGTCATCACCGCCAATCCCAAGACCAGCGGCGGCGCGCGCTGGGGCTACCTGGCGGCCTACGGCTTTGCGCTCAAGCAGCCCGGCGGCAACGACACCAAGGCCAAGGATTTCGTCGCCAAGCTGTTCTCCAATGTGCCGGTGCTGGACAGCGGCGCCCGCGGCTCCACCGTGACCTTTGCCGAGCGCGGCGTGGGCGACGTGTTGCTGGCCTGGGAGAACGAGGCCCACCTGGCGCTGAAGGAGTTCGGCGCCGACAAGTTCGACATCGTCTACCCGCCCATCAGCATCCTGGCCGAGCCGCCGGTCACCGTGGTGGACAAGAACGTCGACCGCAAGAGCACGCGCGCCGTCGCCCAGGCCTACCTGGACTATCTGTACTCGCCCGAGGCGCAGGAGATCGCAGCGCGCAACTTCTACCGCCCCATCGACACCAAGGTCGCCGCGGCCTACGCCAGGAACTTCCCCAAGATCAGCCTGTTCACCATCGACGATGTCTTCGGCGGCTGGATCAAGGCACAGAAGAACCACTTCAACGACGGCGGGGTGTTCGACCAGATCTATACAAGAAAGTAGGTCCCTCAGCAGCGCCAGCGGCGCTTGCGTGAAGAAGGGCTGGCCTTGCCAGCCCTTCGTCATTTGCTTTTTGCATAAGCAACCGCGATTTGCTTCGTTGTTACGCCTTGTCCGGCCTCCTAGAGTGGCCGGCTGAATCTGCATCCCCGGAGTTGCCCGTGTCCCTGAACCGCCGCCATGTCCTCCTGCCTGCCGTACTGAGCATTGCCGCCCTGTTCGGCGCCGCCCCCGTCCAGGCCGCCGGCCAGACGCTGCTGAACGTGAGCTACGACGTGAGCCGCGAGTTCTACAAGGACTACAACTCCGCCTTTGCCGCGCACTGGAAGAAGACCACCGGTGAGGAGGTGACGCTGAACCAGAGCCACGGCGGCAGCAGCCGCCAGGCGCGCAGCGTGGCCGACGGCCTGGAGGCCGACGTCATCACGATGAACCAGCACAACGACATCGACGTGCTGGTCACGCGCGGCGCCCTGCTGCCGGCCGACTGGGCGAAGCGCCTGCCCCACAACGCCTCGCCCACCACCAGCATCAGCGTGATCCTGGTGCGCAAGGGCAACCCCAAGAACATCCGCGACTGGTCCGACCTCGGCAAGCCAGGCTTGAGCGTCATCATCCCCAACCCCAAGACCAGCGGCAACGGCCGCTACACCTATCTGGCGGCCTGGGGCGCGGCCGTCACAGGCGGCGTCAGCCCCGAGGCCGCCAAGGCGCTGGTGACGCGCATCTTCGCCAACGTGCCGGTGCTGGACGGCGGCGGCCGCGGCGCCACCACCACCTTCGCGCAGCGCAACCTGGGCGATGCGCTGGTCACCTTCGAGAGCGAGGTGCCGCTGATCGAGCGCGAGTTCGGCGCCCACTACGAGGTCGTCTACCCCAGCCGCAGCATCCTGGCCGAGAACCCGGTGAGCGTGGTCGACAAGGTGGCCGACAAGCGCGGCACGCGCAAGCTGGCCGAGGCCTATCTGCAATACCTCTACAGCGACGCCGGCCAGGAGATCGCCGCCAGGTACAACCTGCGCCCGCGCAGCCCCAAGGTGCTGGCCAAGTACGCCAAGGCCTTCCCCAAGGTCAACACCTTCACCGTCGACGAGGTCTTCGGCGGCTGGAGCAAGGCGCAGAAGGAGCACTTCAACGACGGCGCCCTGTACGACCAGGTGATCGCCGCGGCCAAGGCCCGCTGAGCGCGACGACCATGTTCCTGCGCAAGACCCTGCTCAAGCGCCACAGCGTGCTGCCCGGTTTCGACCTGGCGCTGGGCTTCGCGCTGCTGTACATCAGCCTGATCGTGCTGATTCCGCTGTCGGCGGCCTTTCTCAAGACCTTCACCCTCACCTGGCAGCAGTTCCTCGACGCCACCACCACGCCGCGCGTGATGGCCAGCTACCGGCTCACCTTCGGCGCCAGCTTCCTGGCCGCGCTGATCAACGCCGTGTTCGGCCTCATCGTGGCCTGGGTGCTGGTGCGCTACAAGTTTCCGTTCAAGCGCCTCATCGACGCGCTGGTCGACCTGCCCTTCGCCCTGCCCACGGCCGTGGCCGGCATTGCCTTGACGGCCATCTGGGCCGGCAACGGCAGCCTGGGCCAGCACCTGCCCTTCAAGGTGAGCTACACGCCGCTGGGCGTGTGGATCGCCCTCGTCTTCATCGGCCTGCCCTTCGTGGTGCGCACGGTGCAGCCGGTGCTGGAAGACGTGAACCGGGAACTCGAAGAGGCCGCTGCCACGCTGGGTGCCAACCGCGCCCAGACCTTCCGCCACGTCGTCTTTCCCATCGTGATGCCGGCCCTGCTGACCGGCTTTGCGCTCGCCTTTGCGCGCGCCCTGGGCGAATACGGCAGCGTCATCTTCATCGCCGGCAACATGCCCATGGTCAGCGAGATCACGCCGCTCCTGATCATCACCAAGCTCGAGCAGTACGACTACGCCGGCGCCACGGCCATCGCGGTGGTGATGCTGGTGGCGGCCTTCGGCCTGCTGCTGCTGATCAACCTGCTGCAGAGTTGGGCGCGGCGGCGCCAAGGGGGCTTGGCATGAACACGGCCACGCTACCCGCGGCGGCACCGGCCCGCGCCGGCACCGCGCCGCGCCGCATCCGCGCCGCCACCTCCGAGGCGCCCTGGGTGCGCCTGCTGCTGATCACGCTGGCCCTGGCCTTCATGAGCCTCTTCCTCTTCGTGCCGCTGGTGACGGTGTTCTACGAGGCGCTGAGAAAAGGCTGGGATGTCTACCTGGCCGCCATCGTCGACGCCGATGCGCTCTCGGCCATCAAGCTCACCTTGATCGCCGCCGTCATCAGCGTGCCGCTGAACCTGGTGTTCGGCCTCGCCGCGGCCTGGGCCATTGCCAAGTTCGAGTTCCACGGCAAGAACCTGCTGCTGACGCTGATCGACCTGCCCTTCAGCGTGAGCCCGGTGATCGCCGGCCTGATCTATGTGCTGGTCTTCGGCCTCCAGGGCTGGGCCGGCAGCTGGTTCATAGACCACGACATGAAGATCATCTTCGCCGTGCCCGGCATCGTGCTGGCCACCGTGTTCGTGACCTTTCCCTTCGTGGCGCGCGAGCTGATCCCGCTGATGCAGGCCCAGGGCATCGAGCAGGAAGAGGCGGCCCGCGTGCTGGGCGCGGGCGGCTGGCAGATGTTCCGCCGCGTGACGCTGCCCAACGTGAAGTGGGCCCTGCTCTATGGCGTGATCCTGTGCAATGCGCGCGCCATGGGCGAGTTCGGCGCGGTCAGCGTGGTCTCGGGCCATATCCGCGGCCAGACCAACACCATGCCGCTGCACATCGAGATCGTCTACAACGAATACCAGTTCGCGGCCGCCTTTGCCGTGGCCTCGCTGCTGGCCCTGCTGGCGCTGGTGACGCTGGTGCTGAAGTACATCGTCGAACAGCGCGTCAAGGCGCAGATGCGCGCCGACGGCGACCGCGCGGAATAGCCCGAAGGAACGCGACCCATGAGCATCGAAGTACGCAACCTCAACAAGGCCTTCGGCAAGACGGTCGTCTGCGACAACCTCAACCTCGACATCCCGGCCGGCGAGCTGGTGGCGCTGCTGGGGCCTTCGGGCTCGGGCAAGACCACGCTGCTGCGCATCATGGCCGGGCTGGAAGTGCCCGATTCCGGCAATGTGCTGTTCCACGGCGAGGACGCCACCGACACCGATGTGCGCGACCGCAATGTCGGCTTCGTGTTCCAGCACTACGCCCTCTTCGGCCACATGACGATCTTCGAGAACGTCGCCTTCGGCCTGCGCGTGCGGCCGAAATCGACGCGTCCGAGCGAGGCCGAGATCAAGAGCAAGGTGATGGCCCTGCTCAAGCTGGTGCAGCTGGACTGGCTGGCCGACCGCTACCCGCACCAGCTCTCGGGCGGGCAGCGCCAGCGCATCGCCCTGGCGCGCGCACTGGCCGTGGAGCCCAAGGTGCTGCTGCTGGACGAGCCCTTCGGCGCACTGGACGCCAAGGTGCGCAAGGAACTGCGCCGCTGGCTGCGCCGCCTGCACGACGAGGTACACGTCACCAGCGTCTTCGTCACGCATGACCAGGAAGAGGCCATGGAAGTGGCCGACCGCATCGTGGTGATGAACGAGGGCCGCATCGAGCAGGTGGGCACGCCCGACCAGGTGTATGACCACCCGGCCAGCCCCTTCGTGCTGCAGTTCCTGGGCGACGTGAACCTCTTCCACGGCCGCAGCGAGCACGGCCCCGGCGGCGCCACGGCCGGCGGCGACGTGGTCTATGTGCGCCCGCACGAGCTGGAGATCGTGGCTGCGGCGCCCGGCCCCGGCCATGAGGCCTGGCCGGTGACGCTGAGCCAGACCCTCACGGTGGGCGCCCACACGCGCATCGAGTTCAAGCGCCACGGCCTGAACGGCGAAGACGGGGGCTATCTCGACGTGGAACTGCTGCGCAGCGACTACATCGCGCTGCGCGACCGCCTGCAGCTGCAGCGCGGCAGCCGCGTCTGGCTCAAGCCGCGCAAGGTAACCCGCTTCGAGCTGACGCCGGGCGCCTGAAGCCGCCGGGGCGGGCCTGAGACGGCCTGACCCGATCAGCGGCGCAGGCCCAGCGCGGCCAGCACACGCCCCGCCAGCGAAGGCTGGCAGCAACCAGCCGCCCCTTCGCTGCTGCCGCCAGCGGCCAGGCGGCGCTCGCGCACGCGGGCTGCAGCCGCGGCCATGCCCTGGTTTTGCATCGCCCGCGCCAGGCAGACCGCATCGTTGCCGCGAAAGAAAGCATCGGGCAGTTCCACCAGCCAGCGCGACAGCTCGGCCTCGTCCACCACACGCGGCAGGTGGTGTACGCCATGGAAGCCGAAGCTGGCGCCTTGACCGCCATCCTCACCGCCGGCGGCAAACAGCCGCGCCAGCTTGGCCGGCGCAAAGCTGATGCCGTGCTCGCGTTCGAGAAAGGCGCGCTGCTGGCGGCCCATCACGATGTCCTCGGGGTGCTCGTCGACGATGCGCGGGTCCAGCCCGGCGCGCAGGTAGCGGCGCGAGCGCAACGAGAAGCCGCCACTGCCGACATTGCGGCCCTCGGGCTCGCCCGGCCACACCGGGGCCAGGTAGTCGTACACCAGGAATTCAGGCGAGAAGGCCGCTGCATTGACGACGAAGCCGTCCCAGCGCGTGACCAGCGCGTGCGAGCTGCGCACGTAATAGGGCAGCTTGCGCAACAGGAAGTTCGAGTACGCGGCCTCGGTCTCGATGGCGTCGATGTCGTACAGCTCGACCCCGGGCACGACGCGGCGCGGCGTCCAGCCATTGGTGAACAGCAGCACGCGGCCGAAGTCGACCTGGTGCATCGAGCGCAGCAAGGCCTGCAGCGCCAGAGCCGGTGTCCGGGTCTCAACTGCACACAAAGTCACCTGGGCCAGGGGCAAGCGCGTCATGCACCGGCATTGTGCCTGCGGCAGCCATAATCACCGCGCCCCAGCACCCCCCTTGAACGCGGCCCCCGGGGCCGTGGCCTCGATGCCCGCAAAAGCCCCCACCCCGCCCCTGCGCCACGTCGGCATCAGCCTGGGCAATATCGAGCGCTTCGTCGACGGTCTGGGTGAGTTCTCGCAGCAGCTGGGCACGGCGCTGGCCGCCCGCGCGCCGGCGTTGCGCGAGCAGCAGGGCCTGGCGCTGCACTTCCATGTCGTGCCGGCACTCGTGGGCTGCTTCGGCAAGGACGTCGGCTACCTGCCAGTGCGGCGGTCGCAGGAGTGGTGGCATGTGCAACCGCAGCGCCTGGACCTCTGGCACACGCTCAACCAGCTCAACCGCTACCCGGCGCCGCGCGGCACCGGCTGGCGCCTGCTCACGGTACACGACCTCAACTTCGTCCACGTCAAGCGCGGCTACAGCCGCTGGCGCGACCTGCGCCGCCTGCGCCGGCGCCTGGCCACGCACGACCGCATCGTGACCATCAGCGACCACGTCGGCGCCGACCTGCGCCAGCACCTCGGCGAGGCGCGGCCCCTGCAGACCGTCTACAACGGCGTGCGCGACCTGAGCGCCGCGCCGCAGGAGGCCGTGCCCGGCATGGAACCGGGCTACCTGTTCCACATCAGCCGCATGACGGGCTCGAAGAACGTCGAGGCGCTGCTCGCGATGATGGCCGCCTGGCCCGGCCAGCGCCTGGTGCTGGCCGGGCCCTCGGCGGTGCGCAACGCCGAGTTGCAGGCGCGGGCCGATGCCCTGGGCCTGGCCGATGTGCGCATCCTGACCATGGTGAACCAGGCGCAGAAGGCCTGGCTCTACGCGCACTGCGGGGCCTTCGTGTTCCCCTCGCTGACCGAAGGCTTCGGCCTGCCGCCGGTGGAGGCGCTGCACTTCGGCAAGCCGGTGGTGATGTCCGACCGCACCTGCCTGCCCGAGATCGGCGGCGACGCCGCGCACTACTGGCACGACTTCGAACCCCGGGCCATGCGGCGCGTCACCGAGGCCGCCCTCGCCGCCGCCGGCCCGGCCCAGGCGGCGGCGGCGAAGGCACGCGCCCGGCGCTTCAGCTGGGACCGCGCCGCCGACGCCTACGTCGCCGAATACCTGCGCGGGGCGCCGCACGATGGCCGCTGAAGCCTGGCCACGCTGGCAGCGCCAGCGCCCCGCCCCCGGCGGCCCGCTGCGCGTGAGCTACGTGACCGTGGTGCGCAACGCTGCCGCCACCGTGGAGCGCACGCTGCAAAGCGTGCAGGCACAGACCTGGCCGCACGTCGAGCACGTCGTGCTCGACGGCGCCTCGACCGACGGCACCTGGGCCCTCGTGCAGCGCCATGCCGCGCGCCTGGCCCACGCCGCCAGCGCCCCCGACGGCGGCCTCTATGAGGCGCTCAACCAGGCCCTGGGCTGGACCACCGGCGACCTGGTGTGCGTGCTCAACGCCGACGACTGGCTCACCCCCGACGCCGCCGCCAACGCCGCCGCCGCCGCCGGCGAGGCGCGCGGCGACACCGCCCTCCTGGTCTGCAGCGCGGCCTGGGTCGAAAGCCGGGGCCAGGCGCCGCACCTGTGGCTGCCCGAGCCGCTGACAGCAGCCTCGCTGCTGACCTGCGCCAACATCTGCCACAACGGCGTCTACGCCACACCCGCCGCCTACGCCGCCACCGGCCCCTACCGCACCGATCTGCGCATCGCCGGCGACTTCGCCTGGCTGGTGGCCGGCGTGCGGGCCGGCGTGGCCGTGCGGCGCAGCGACCAGCCCACCGTGCACTACAGCCTGGGCGGGATGTCCGGCGACACGCTGCGCCACACGCGCGAGTGCGTACAGGTATTGCGCCAGGCGGTGCCCGCCTTGAGCGAAGAAGAGGCCTGGGGCCTGCTGCACTGCTTCCACCAGCCGGCCTGGCGCATGGACGCCTTCGCGGCCTCGCGGCCACCCCACCGCGGCCGTTTCCTGCAGGCCCTGGCGCAACGCCACGAGGGTGACGCCCTGCTGATGCGGGCGCTGGCCCAGGCCGCCGCCGCGGTGCTGCAGCACCCGGCCGACGACCGGCCGGCCGGCAAGCTCTCGCGCAGCGAGAAGTGGCGGCGCAGCCTGCGCAAGCGCTGGATCGCGCTCACCGGGCGCTGAGCGCGCCGCGACCGACCCGCGTGCTAACCTCGCCCGCCCCTGCAGCCCCGCCCCGCCCCTTGAAAGTCCTGTTCGACGCGCAGATCTTCCGCCAGCAGCGCTATGGCGGCATCTCGCGCTACTTCTGCGAGTTGGCGACACGGCTGGATGCCATGCCGGGCGTGGCCGCGCGCATCGTCGCCCCCCACCACCGCAACGAATACCTCGCCAGCGTGCCAGCGCCGGTGGTCGTGGGCTGGCACCTGGGCCGCTGGAAACGCCTGGGCAAGCTCGCGCGCTTGGCTGGCCGCGTCGTCGAACGCAGGACCACGGCGCGCGAGGCGCCGGACATCGTCCACGAGACCTATTACTGGGGCTCGCCACTGCGCGACCCGCGCGCCCGCCGCGTGCTGACGGTCTACGACATGATCCACGAGCGCTTCCCGCAACACTTCGCGCCCGACGAGCCCACCGCGGCGGCCAAGCGGCGCGCGGTGGCCGAGGCCGATCATGTGATCTGCATCTCGCACTGCACCAAGCGCGACCTCATGGCCCTGCTGGACGTGCCCGAGCACAAGGTTTCGGTGACCCACCTCAGCGCCGACATGAAGCCGCCGCCCGAGCCGCCGCGGCCCGACCGCGCGCCCTACATCCTCTACGTGGGCGACCGCGGCGGCTACAAGAATTTCCTCGGCGTGGTGGCCGCGGTGGGGGCTTCACCCGCGCTGCGCAGCCTGCGCCTGGCCTGCTTCGGCGGCGGCGACCTCAAGCCCGAGGAGTGGGCGGCGATAGACCGCGCCGGCATCGAACGCGAGCGCATCGTGCAGCAGCACGGCGACGACACCGCGCTGGCGCGCCTGTATGCGGGGGCCGAGGTCTTCGTCTACCCCTCGCTCTACGAGGGCTTCGGCATCCCGCCGCTCGAGGCCATGCGCTGCGACTGCCCGGTGGCCTGCAGCAACACCAGCAGCATCCCCGAGGTCGTGGGCGATGCCGCCCAGGGCTTCGACCCCGCGGACACCGACTCGATCCGCCAGGCGCTGGAGGCGGTGGCCGGCGTCCCGTCGCGGCAGGCCGAGCTGGTCGCACGCGGCCGCGAGCAGCTCCAGAAGTTCTCGTGGGAGCGCTGTGCCGCCGAGACCCTGGACGTCTACCGCCGCGTGGCGGGCGGTACGGCCCATGCCTAGGGCGCTGATCTGCGGCGTCACCGGGCAGGATGGCGCCTACCTTGCCCAGTTGCTGCTGGCCAAGGGCTACGAGGTCTGGGGCACTTCGCGCGATGCCCAGGTAGCGCCGGTCGGCAACCTGCAGCGGCTGGCCATCGCCGAGCGCGTGCGCCTGGTGTCGATGGCGCCGCGCGACTTCCGCAGCGTGCTCGAGGCCATAGACCGTGCCCGCCCCGACGAGCTCTACAACCTGGCCGGCCAGACCTCGGTGGGCCTGTCGTTCGAGCAGCCGGCCGAGGCGCTGGAAAGCATCGCCTCGAGCACGCTGAACCTGCTCGAGGCGCTGCGCTTCCTGAACCGGCCCATCCGCTTCTACAACGCAGGCTCCAGCGAATGCTTCGGCAACACCGGCACCACGGCGGCCGACGAGCACACGCCCTTTCACCCGCGCAGCCCCTATGCGGTGGCCAAGTCCACCGCGCACTGGCTGGTCGACAACTACCGCGCGGCCTACGGTCTGGCGGCCTGTACCGGCATCCTGTTCAACCACGAGTCGCCGCTGCGCCCGCGCCGTTTCGTCACGCGCAAGATCGTCGAAGCGGCGCTGGACATCGCCGATGGCGACGGGCACAAGCTCGCGCTGGGCAACCTCGAGGTCTGGCGCGACTGGGGCTGGAGCCCCGAGTACGTGGAGGCGATGTGGGCCATGCTGCAGGCCGACTGCGGCGAGGACTTCGTGATCGCCACCGGCGTCTCGCATTCGCTGCGAGATTTCGTCGCCGCGGTCTTTGCCGAACTCGGCCTCGACTGGCAGGACCATGTGCTCAGCGACCCGGCGCTGATGCGCCGCACCGACCTGGAATACAGCCGCGGCAATGCCGACAAGGCGGCGCGCCTGCTCGGCTGGCGCGCGCAAAAGACGATGCCCGCGGTGGCCGCGGCAATGGTCAGCGAGCTGCGGGCGCAGCGCCTGGCAGACGCCGCTTCGCCTGCTCATGGTCGGCCCAGGTGAGCGCGGCGCGGCGGTGACGCGCCCAGTACCAGGCCTCGAGCCAGCCGCGCACACGGCGGCTGCGCAGTGCGCGCCGCAGCAGTGGCGACAGCGGGCGCGCCAGCAGCAGGTGCAGCCCGTCGTGGATGCGCGTGTACTCGCAGCCCAGGCGCTCAGCCAACCGGGCCAGCGTGCGCGGCTGGTAGAACGAGATGTGCTGCCCGGTCTCTGGCGAGTAGTACCACCAACCGGGCGCAGGCGGCGCACCGCTGAAGCTGAGGGTCGACAGCACGATGGAGCGGCAGCCGTAGCGCGCGAACTCGGCCTCGACGAAGGCCACCGGGTCGCTCACATGTTCCAGCACCTCGAACGCGAAAAGCGCCTCGGCCTGCAGGCCGTCGAAGGGCTCGTGGCCGTCGGCGAAGAGGTTGGCGCAGTACTTGTCGCTGCGGTAGGCGTCGAAGCCGCGGTCGCGCAGCAGGCGGGCCAGCACACCCCAGCCGCCGGCCACGTCGACGAAGCGTCCGGCGGGGTCGAAGGCCACCTGCAGCAGCAGGTTCAGGAAGCGGGCGTGGTCGAGATTGCGCTGCAGCAGGCCGGTGTCGGTGTCGGCGATGGCCTGGGCGTAGGCCTCATCCAGCCAGTGCGGCATATCGGTCTGCAGCAGGCCGCAGGCGCGGCAGAGGTGGTAACCCACGTCGTGGCGGCCGAGCAGGGTCTGGCGGAACACCGCTTCGCGCTCGACAGCGCCGCAGACGGGGCATGGGGGCAGGGTCATCGCAGGGCCTTGGGTCGGCGGACGACCCCGATTCTCGCCGGGTCGCGCGCATGACGGCGCGACGCCTGCGCGTGGCCGTGGTCGTGCAGCGCTACGGCCTCGAGATCAACGGCGGCGCCGAGGCCCATGCGCGCCTGTTCGTCGAGCACATTCGGCCCTGGCACGACGTGACCGTGCTCACCACCCGCGCCCGCGACTACACGAGCTGGGACCGCCACTATCCGGCCGGCGCCGGCGAGGTCGACGGCACGCCGGTGATCCGCTTCGACCACCCGCAGCGCGGCCACAGCGGGCGCGCTCGCGTGCCGCGCCGCCACCTGCTGCGCTACCGCACGAACCGGCTGCTGTCGGCGCTGGGCCTGCAAGCCGTGGCACAGCGCCGCGGTGACCCCGCCACCGACGGCGAGACCTACCTCGAGCGCCAGGGCCCCTACAGCCTGGAACTGATGGCCCACCTGGCGCAGGCCGAGGGCCACTACGACGTCGTCGTCTTCTTCACCGCGCTGTACCACCCCACGGCCGCCGGCCTGCCGGCGACGCCGGTGCCCACGGTCCTGGTGCCCACGCTGCACAACGAGCGCAGCATGTACCACCCGCTGATGCGCGAGGTGTTCGAGCGCCCCGGCTGGATCCTGTGGAACTGCGCCAGCGAGCGCGACCTCGCGCTGCGGCTGTACGGCGCGCAGGTGGCGCCGGGCAGCATTGCCGGCGTCGGCATCGCGCCGCCGGCGCCCGACCCGGCGGTGCTGGCCGCAGCGCGCTTGCGGCTGGGCCTGGGCGAGCACACGCCCTACTTCGTGTGGGTGGGGCGCATCACGCGCTCCAAGGGCTTCTCGACGCTGGCGCGCGCCTTTCGCCTGTTCGCCGCGCTCGACCGCCGCGGCGTCCGCCTCGTGGTGCTGGGCCAGGGCTTCATGGAAAGGCTGCCGCAGCACCCGCGCCTGGTCTACGCCGGCTTCGTGCCCGACGCCGAGCGCGACGCGCTGATGGCCGGCGCGCTGGCCGGCATCGTCACCTCGCGCCACGAGAGCCTGTCGCTGGTGACGCTGGAAAGCCTGGCCCTGGGCTCACCGGTGATCGTCAATGGCCGCTCCGAGGTGCTGCGCGCGCATGTGGACGACAGCGGCGCCGGCTGGGTCTACGGGCCGACGGCGCCACTGTGGCGGGCGCTGCAGCAGGCCGCCGCCTGCACGCCCGAAAGGCTGCAGGCGCTGGGCCAGGCCGGCCAGGACTATGTGCGCCGCCACTACGCCTGGAGCCGCGTGCAGGCCGAGTGGCTGGGCGCGCTGGAGCGGGTGGCCCGCCGATAATTGCGCCATGAGGGTCTTCAGAGGTTTCCACCACCGCACGCTGCCGCAGCGCTGCGCGCTCACCATCGGCAATTTCGACGGCGTCCACCGCGGCCACCAGGCCATGCTGGCCCTGCTCACCAGCGAGGCCCGCCACCGCGGCCTGCCGAGTTGCGTGCTGACCTTCGAGCCCAACCCGCGTGACTTCTTCGCCCGCCGCGCCGGCAAGCCCGAGCTGGCGCCGGCACGCATCGCGACGCTGCGCGACAAGCTCGCCGAACTCGAGCGCTGCGGCGTCGGCCACGTCGTCGTGGCGCGCTTCGACGAGCGCTTCGCCGCGCAGACGGCACAGGCCTTCATCGACGACGTGGTGCTGGGCGGGTTGGGCGCGCGCTACGTGCTCGTCGGCGATGATTTCCACTTCGGCGCACGCCGGGCCGGCAACTACGCGATGCTGGATGCCGCAGGCGGCGCACGGGGCTTCGACGTCGCCCGCATGATGAGCTACGAAGTCCACGGCCTGCGTGTCTCCAGCTCGGCGGTTCGCGAGGCGCTGGCGGCCGGCGACATGGCGCGCGCCGAATCCCTGCTGGGCCGCCCCTACAGCATCAGCGGCCACGTCGTACACGGGCGCAAGCTGGGGCGCGAGCTGGGTTTTCGCACCCTCAACCTGCGCTTCGCCCACGCGCGGCCGGCGGCCGGTGGCATCTTCGTCGTGCGCGTGTACGGCCTTGGACCCGCGCCCCTTCCCGGCGTCGCCAGCCTGGGCGTGCGGCCGACGGTGGAAGACGCCGGCCGCGTGCTGCTGGAAGTGCACTGCCTGGACTGGCCCGAGGGCCTGGGCGCCGAGGCCGGCTATGGCCGGCTGCTGCGCGTGGACCTGCTGCACAAGCTGCACGACGAGCGCAAGTACGCCTCGGTCGAGGCGCTGCGCGAGGGCATCGCGGCCGACACCGCCGAGGCCCTGGCCTGGCACGCCCACCCCCGCGCATAGAATCGCGGCCATGCCCGTGACCCTGCTCCTGCAGCCGTACTCGCAGCCGCACCTCCAGCCCCGCTGGCAAGCCGCCACGCAAAGGCAAGGCCGGCGCGACCGAATTACTCGGCCCCTGCGCTGAAGCGCCGCGCGCCCCGTGCGCGCCTGCCCCGCTCGCGCCGCCGCCAGCCCCGGCGTGCGGCCCGCCCGGTCCCCGCCTGAAAGCCGACAAGAAAGCGCCGCGCCCGCGGCCCGCCCGAGATGAGCAACGACGCCCCCACCGACTACCGCCGCACCCTCAACCTGCCCGACACCCCCTTCCCGATGCGCGGCGACCTGCCCAAGCGCGAGCCGGGCTGGATCAAGGAATGGCTGGACAACGGCCTCTACCAGCGCCTGCGCGTCGCCCGCCACGGCGCGCCGCTGTTCGTGCTGCACGACGGCCCGCCCTATGCCAATGGCAAGCTGCACATCGGCCACGGCAGCAACAAGATCCTCAAGGACATGATCGTCAAGAGCCGCCAGCTGGCCGGCTTCGACGCGCGCTACGTGCCGGGCTGGGATTGCCACGGCCTGCCGATCGAGAACCAGATCGAGAAGGACCACGGCCGCGGCCTGCCACGCGACAAGGTGCAGGCGCTGAGCCGCGCCTATGCCACCGAACAGATCGCGCAGCAGATGGTCGACTTCCAGCGCCTGGGCGTGCTGGGCGACTGGGAACACCCCTACCGCACGATGGACCCCGGCAACGAGGCCGGCGAGATCCGCGTGCTCAAGCGCCTGTTCGAGCGCGGCTATGTCTACCGCGGCGCCAAGCCGGTGTACTGGTGCTTCGACTGCGGCTCCTCGCTGGCCGAGTTCGAGATCGAGTACGCCGACAAGGCCTCGCCCACCGTCGACGTGGCCTTCAAGGCCGCCGACCCGGCGGCGCTGGCCGCGGCCTTCGGCCTGGACGCACTGAGCCAGCCGGCCTATGCCGTGATCTGGACCACCACGCCCTGGACGCTGCCGGCCAACCAGGCGCTCAACCTCAACCCGGCGCTGAGCTATGCGCTGGTGGACACCCGGCGCGGCCTGATGCTGGTGGCCGAGGCGCTGGTGGAGAAGTGCCTGGCGCGCTGGGGCCTGGAAGGCCGTGTGGTCGCCACCACGCTGGGCGCCAAGCTCGGCGGCCTGGCCTTCTGGCACCCGCTGGCCGATGCCCACGAGGGCTATCGCCGCACGTCGCCGGTCTACCTGGCCGACTACGCCACCGCCGACGACGGCACCGGCGTCGTCCATTCGGCGCCGGCCTATGGCGTGGAAGACTTCAACTCCTGCGTCGCGCACGGCCTGTCGCACGAGGACATCCTCAACCCGGTGCAGGGCGACGGCCGTTATGAGGCCGAGCTGCCGCTGTTCGGCGGACTCAACATCTGGAAGGCCAACCCGCGCGTCGTCGAGGTGCTGTCGCAGAGCGACCGCCTGCTCGCCACCGACAAGCTGATGCACAGCTACCCGCACTGCTGGCGCCACAAGTCGCCCGTGATCTACCGCGCCGCGGCGCAGTGGTTCGTGCGCATGGACGAGGGCGAAGGCGTGTTCACGGTCGACAAGGCCCCGGGCACGCTGCGCGCCACCGCGCTGGCCGCCATCGAGCAGACCGGCTTCTACCCCGAGAACGGCCGCGCCCGCCTGCGCGACATGATCGCCAACCGGCCCGACTGGTGCATCAGCCGCCAGCGCAGCTGGGGCGTGCCGCTGCCGCTGTTCCTGCACAAGGTGACGGGCGAGCCGCATCCCAACACGCTGGCCTTCATCGAACGCGCGGCGCAGCTGGTGGAGAAGGGCGGCGTCGAAGCCTGGAGCCAGCTCGACCCTGCCGAATTGCTGGGCACCGAAGCGGAGGACTATGCCAAGAGCAACGACATCCTCGATGTCTGGTTCGACAGCGGCTCCACCTTCAGCCATGTGCTGCGCGGCTCCCACCAGGGATCGGCTGACGATCCGGGCCACCACGACAGCGGCCCCGAGGCCGATCTGTACCTCGAAGGCCATGACCAGCACCGCGGCTGGTTCCACAGCTCGCTGCTGATCGGCTGTGCCATCGCCGGGCGCGCGCCCTACCGCGGCCTGCTCACCCACGGCTTCACGGTGGACAGCCAGGGCCGCAAGATGAGCAAGAGCCTGGGCAACTTCGTCGAGATGCGCACGGTGACCAGCCAGCTCGGCGCCGAGATCATCCGCCTGTGGTGCGCCGCCACCGACTACTCGGGCGATCTCAGCATCGACGACAAGGTGCTGGCGCGCGTGGTCGACAGCTACCGCCGCATCCGCAACACGCTGCGCTTCCTGCTCGCCAACACGGCCGATTTCGACGCCGCCAAAGACGCCGTGGCGCCGGAGCAGATGCTGGAAATCGACCGCTGGGCGCTCGCCCGCATCGCCGCACTGCAGGCCGACATCCTGGCTCACTACGAGGTCTACGAGTTCCACCCGGTGGTGTCCAAGCTGCAGGTTTTCTGCGCCGAGGACCTGGGTGCGTTCTACCTCGACGTGCTGAAGGACCGCCTCTACACCACCGCCCCCGGCTCGCTGGCGCGGCGCAGCGCCCAGACCGCAATCTGGCACATCACCCAGGCCATGCTGCGCTGGATGGCGCCCTTCCTCAGCTTCACGGCCGAGGAGGCCTGGAAGTACGCCGGCCCGGCGGCCAATGGCGGCCCGACCACCATCTTCACCGAGACTTACTGGAAGCTCGCCACGCCCGACGAGGCCCTGCTCGTCAAGTGGGCGCGCATCCGCGCCATCCGGGATGCGGTGAACAAGGAGATCGAGGCGCTGCGCGCCGCCGGTGGCCTTGGTTCGTCGCTGCAGGCCAACGTCACGCTGACGGCGGCACCTGAAGACCACGCGCTGCTGGCCTCGCTGGGCGACGACCTGCGCTTCGTGCTCATCACCTCGGCGGTGGAACTGCGCGCCGGCGACACGCTGCTGATCGCGGTGGCCGCCAGCGGCGACAAGAAGTGCGAGCGCTGCTGGCACTGGCGCAACGATGTCGGCCACGACGCCGCCCACCCGGCGCTGTGCGGGCGCTGCACCAGCAACCTGCACGGCGCCGGCGAAGCGC
Organism: Rubrivivax sp. A210; assembly: GCF_904426505.1. Lineage (GTDB taxonomy): Bacteria > Pseudomonadota > Gammaproteobacteria > Burkholderiales > Burkholderiaceae_C > Rubrivivax. The sequence continues at coordinate 381,883 of NZ_CAJGBN010000034.1, read as the reverse complement.
GCACGGTGGCCTGAGCGTGGCGCGGTCCAAAGCCAGCGCCGCTGGCGGCGGCGGCCTGATGCTGTGGCTGGCGCTGGCGGCCATCGTCATCGTGGTCGACCAGCTCACCAAGACGCTCATTGCCGGCTGGTTCCAGCTTGGCGACGTGCGCCCGGTGACGGCCTGGTTCAACCTCGTGCGCGCCCACAATGCCGGCGCCGCCTTTTCCTTCCTGGCCGATGCCCAGGGCTGGCAGCGCTGGTTCTTCACTGCGCTGGGGCTGGCGGCCTCGGCGCTGATCGTCTGGATGATGCGCAGCCACCCGACGCAGCGCCTGTTCTGCTTCTCGGTCAGCCTCATCATGGGAGGGGCGCTCGGCAATGTCATCGACCGCGTGCTGCACGGCCATGTGATCGACTTTTTGCAGTTCCGCTTCGCCCTGCTCGAACCCCTCTTCCGCGGCGGCTACTTTCCCGCCTTCAACGTGGCCGACAGCGCCATCACCCTGGGCGCCATCGGCCTCGTGCTCGACGAGTTCAGGCGCGTGAGGCGCGGCAGCTAACCCGAACAAGGCCCATGGAAGAAACCCCCGAAGAAGGCGGCCGCACGGCCACACCCCCGGTCGTGCTGCGCACGGTGGGCCTGACCGACCCGCTGCGCTGGCTGCACCTGGGTTGGCGCGACTTTCTCCGCGCGCCGGCCATCGGCTTGTTCTACGGCGGCTGCTTCATGCTGATGGGCTGGGCCCTGCTGTGGGTGTTCGAAAGCTCGCCGGCCTATGTGCTGGCGCTCTCGGGCGGCTTTCTGCTGATGGGGCCGTTCCTGTGCCTGGGCATGTACCGCGTCAGCCAGCGGCTGGAGAACGGCCAGACGCCGGAATTCGCCGATTCGCTGTTCGCCTGGCAGGCGCGCACCGGCCAGCTTGCCATCTTCGCCGTCGTGCTGCTGGTGCTGGAGATGCTGTGGGCGCGCGCCACGCTGGTGGTGTTTGCGATCAGCTTCGACGGCATGCCCGATTTCAAGGGCTCGCTGCTGGCCCTGGTGGCGGGCGAGAACCTGCCCTTCCTGGTCACCTGGCTGGCCCTGGGCGCGGTCTTCGCGACCCTGATCTACGCCGTCAGCGTGGTCTCGATGACGATGATCCTGCACCGCCGCACCGACGCCATCAGCGCCGGCCTGACCAGCATGCGCCTGGTGCTGAGCCAGACCTTGGTGATGATGGTCTGGGCCTTCATCATCTCGGGCCTGGTGGTGCTGGCGATGTTGCCCTGGTTTGCCGGCCTGCTGGTGGTGGGGCCGGTGCTGGGGCACGCTTCCTGGCACGCCTACCGCGCCACCGTCGCAGATTGACGCTGACCTAGCGCCGGTCGCCCATCGCATGGGCGATGGTGCCCAGGTCCACGTACTCCAGCTCGCTGCCTGCCGGCACGCCACGCGCCAGCCGCGTCACCTTGATGCCGCGCGCACGCAGCGCGCCGGCCAGCGCATGGGCCGTGACCTCGCCCTCGGCGCTGAAGCTGGTGGCCAGGATCACCTCCTCGACGATGCCATCGGTGGCACGCTCCAGCAGGCGCTCGGCGCCAATCTCGGCCGGGCCCACGCCATCGAGCGGGCTCAGCCGCCCCATCAGCACGAAGTACAGGCCGCGGTAGCTGCCGCTGCGCTCCAGCGCCGCCTGGTCGGCCGGCGTCTCCACCACGCAGAGCTGGCGCGTGTCGCGCCGCGGGTCCAGGCAGGTGGCGCAGACCTCGGCCTCGGTGTAGGTGTGACAGCGCGCGCAGACGCGCACGCGCTCCAGCGCCGCGCCCAGGGCCGCGGCGATGCGGCGCGCGCCGTCGCGGTCGTGCTGCAGCAGGTGGAAGGCCATGCGCTGGGCCGACTTGATGCCCACGCCGGGCAGGCGGCGCAGCGCCTCGATCAGGCCTTCGAGCGCGTTGTCGGCCAAGGCTGGCGCGAACTCAGAACGGGAACTTCATGCCCGGAGGCAGCGGCAGGCCGGCGGTGAGCTTGCCCATCTTCTCGGTCGATACCGCTTCTGCGCGGCGCACGGCGTCGTTGAAGGCGGCGGCGACCAGGTCTTCCAGCATGTCCTTGTCGTCGGCCAGCAGGCTGGGATCGATGGCGACCCGCTTGACGTCGTGCTTGCAGGTCATGGTCACCTTCACCAGGCCGGCGCCCGACTGGCCCTCGACCTCGAGCAGCGCCAGCTCGTCCTGCGCCTTCTTCATGTTGTCCTGCATCGCCTGGGCCTGCTTCATCAAGCCGGCGAGTTGGCCCTTCATCATGGTGGTGCTTCCTTTGTTCAAACGGGTTTGATCGAGCCCGGCACGATGCGCGCGCCCTTGAACTGGGCCAGCAGTTCGCGCACGACCGGGTCGGCGTGGATCCGGGCCTCGGCTGCGGCCTGGCGACGCTGGCGCTCGGCGGCATCACGACGCGCCGGCGAATCGGCCGGTATGCCGGCTTCCAGCACGATCTGCAGCGGCTGGCCGAGTTCCTGCGCCAGCACGGCCGCCAGCTTGTCGGCCAGCACCGGGTTGCGCAGCGGCTCGCGCTCCACCACCAGCACCCAGGCCGACGGCTGCTGGCTGGCGTCGATGGCACGCAGGCCGGCCTGCACGGCCAACTCGCGCAGCAAGGCGGCCAGCGTGCCCTCGGCGCTGAGCTTCTTGACGAGTTGGTCCCAGCGGTCGCCGAGGCCGGTGTCGACCTCCGGCGCGGCCGTGGTGACCTGGTACACGGCGGCCGGTGCCGCTGCAACCGGCGCTGCAATCGCCATGGCCGGTTCGACAAAGCTGGGTGTCGAAGTGGCCGCCGATGTGGGCGCTGAAGCGGGCGCCGCCACGGGCAGCTGCACCTCGGCCGTCTGCGGCAGCGGCACCGTGCGCGCAGCCGGCGGAACCGTGCGCACCGCGGGCGAGACCGTGCGCACCGCGGGCGGTGCCGGCGCGCGCAGCGGCGCGGCCCGCGGCTCGCGCGGCGGCCGCGGCGGTGCTTCGGCGCCCTGGGGCGCAAAGGCCAGGAAGCGCAGCAGCACCATGGTCAGCGCCGCGTACTCGTCGCTCATCAGGCCCAGCTCGGCGCGGCCGTTCAGGGCCATGCTGTAGAGCAGCTGGGTCTCGTCGGGGGCCAGCAGCGGCGCGAGCTGGCGCGCCGATTCGCTGTCGGGGTCCAGCGCGTCCAGCGCGCCGGGCACGCTCTGCTCGATGGCCATCTGCTGCAGCAGCATCGCCAGTTCTTCCAGCGTGGCCGCGGCCGAGAGGCCGAGGCCGCGCAGCCCGTCCACCGTGGCCAGCACGGCCTGGCCATCGCGCGCCGACAAGGCCTGCACCAGGGCCTGGGCATGGCCGCGGTCGACGCTGCCCAGCATGGCGCGCACGCCGGCTTCCTCGAGTTGGCCGCCGCCGTAGGCGATGGCCTGGTCGGTAAGCGAGAGCCCGTCGCGCATCGATCCACGCGCGGCGCGCGCCAGCAGGCGCAAGGCGCCCTCGTCGAAGGGCACGTTCTCGGCGGCCAGCACGCGCTGAAGATGGTCGCGCACGGTGGCCGGCGCCATCGGCCGCAGGTTGAATTGCAGGCAGCGGCTCAGCACCGTCGGAAGCACCTTTTCGGGGTCGGTGGTGGCGAGCACGAACTTCAGGTACTCGGGCGGCTCCTCCAGCGTCTTGAGCAGGGCGTTGAAGGCGTCCTTGGAGAGTTGGTGCGCCTCGTCGATCATGAAGACCTTGAAGCGGCCCACGCCCGGCTTGTAGGCGGCACGCTCGATGAGATCGCGGATCTCGTCCTTGCCGCCATTGCTGGCAGCGTCCATCTCGGTGTAGTCGAGATAGCGGTCGGCGTCGATCTCGGTGCAGGCCTGGCAGACGCCGCAGGGCTGGTCGGTGATGCCGCCGCGGCCGTCGGGGCCGGTGCAGTTCAGGCTCTTGGCCAGGATGCGGCTGACCGTGGTCTTGCCGATGCCGCGCGTGCCGGTAAAGAGGTAGGCGTGGTGCAGCCGCCCCTGCTGCAGCGCATGGCCCAGCGCCTGCACGACGTGCTCCTGCCCCACCATCTGCGCAAAGGTGCGCGGGCGGTATTTGCGGGCCAGGACGACATAAGTCATGCGGGGCATTCTATGGGGCCAGGGATAATCGGTCGCCATGACGCAGACCCCGCAAACCCCGCTGAGCTACGAGCAGGCGGGCGTCCAGTACGACCTCATCGACCCGCTAAAGGTGGCCGCCCAGCGCGCCGCCGCGGCCACCGGCGCCCACCTGGGGGCCCACGGCTACGCCGAAGTCACTGCCTCGCGCGGCGAATCGGCCTATGTCGTCGATGTCGGGCCCTTCTACCTGGCCAGCATCGTCGAATGCCTGGGCACCAAGACCCTGGTGGCCGACGAGATGCAGCGCCTGCAGGGCCACGAGGGCGGGCCCCACCATTACGCCGACATCGCCCAGGACACGCTGGCGATGGCCATCAACGACCTCATCACCGTGGGCGCCACGCCCCTGGTGGTGCAGGCCTACTGGGCCGCCGGCGGCAGCGAGTGGTTCACCGACGAGCAGCGTGCGCGCGCCCTGGTGCGCGGCTGGAAGGACGCCTGCGACCGCTGCGGCGTGGCCTGGGGCGGCGGCGAGACCCCGGCCCTGGCCGGCGTGGTGGAGGCCGGCCGCATTGACCTGGCGGCCTCGTGTACCGGCCTCGTCAAGCCCAAGGAAAGGTTGAGCCTGGGCGACGATCTCGCCACCGGCGACGCCATCGTGCTGCTGGCCAGCAGCGGCATCCACGCCAACGGCCTGAGCCTGGCGCGCAAGCTGGCCGAGCGCCTGCCCCAGGGCTATCTGACCGAGATCGAACCCGGTCTGAGCTATGGCGCGGCCCTGCTGGCGCCGACGACGCTGTATTCGCCGGTGACCGAGGCGCTGTGGCAAGCCGGGCTGCGCGTGCACTATGCCGCCAACATCACCGGCCACGGCTGGCGCAAGCTGCTGCGTCACCCGGGCGCCTTCCGCTACCGCATGCACAAGCTGCCGCCGGTGCCGGCCGTGCTGCGCTACATCCAGCAGCAGGCCGCCATGGACGACGCCGAGGCTTACGGCACCTTCAACATGGGCGCCGGCTTTGCGCTCTTCATGCCCGCCGAGGCCGCCGAGGCCGCCGTCGAGGTGGCGCGCCATTGCGGCGTGGCGGCCTGGGTGGCCGGCGTGGTGGAGGACGGCCCGCGCGAAGTGCTGATCGAACCACTGGGCATTCGCTTCAGCGGCGAGGATCTGAAGCTGCGCTGAAGCCGGGCAGGGCCGCCTCGCCTACAATCGAACGCGACGGGCCTCCCCGCATGGAAGCGCGCCCAACCGGGTCAGGTGGGGAACCAAGCAGCCCTTAGCGTTGCAACCAGTGCCGGGGGTAAGGCTCGTCACCCTCTCCGCCTCGCCCGTCCTCGCCCTCTCCCGGGCCGCGCCCTCGGCGCCGGCGTCAGGCCGTCGCCCGCGCGAAGGCTGCCGCCACCTGGTCGCGCAATGAGCGCAGCAGTGTCAATTCGGCGTCACCCAGCACCAGGCTGCCGGCATGCAGCTTGTCGGCGTAGATGAGGCCGATGGGCACGCGCCTGATCATCAGCGGCATCAGCAGGAAAGTCGGCGCATTGACGCGCTCGCGGTACCACAGCGGCAGCTTGCCGGCCACGGCGGCGGCGTCGCTGATGAGCAGGTCGGCGCCGCGGGTACACAGTGCCGCAAAGAGATCGCCCTCGCCCGCGGCCTCGGGCTCGATGCGGAAGGCGGCGCTCAGCTCCATCGCGTCGGCACCCACGCCGACGCGGCCGAGCAGGCGGCCGCCGCGCGGCTCACGCATGCAGAAGACCACGCGATGCAGGTCGAGCGCGTGCAGCATGCCATCGAGCACCAGCTTGAGCACCTCGTTGAGGCTCAGGCGCTGGCCGGCGATGGCACCGCGCACCTCGTCCAGCGCATGGTTCAGCCGGTGCTGGGCGCCGCCGGACTGCCCCGACGGCAGGATCAGGGTCTTGGCCATCGACAGGTCAAGGCCGGCGCTGGTTTCGGCGATCAGCCGCCGCGCCGGCGCGTGGCGCGCCACGTTCAAGCCCATGGCCTGGGCCAGCTGCGAGAGCTCCTGGCGCGATGTGTGGGCGGCGCCGACGATCTCTCGCGCATTGACGCCGAACAGCGGCGCGTACTGGTCGGCCACCAGCGCCAGTTGCTTGCCCTGCTCTTCTCCGTCATGCGCCAGCAGCACATCGGCCACCGCATTGGCGCCGCGGCCCAGCCAGCGCAGGCGCTCGACGGCCTGGTCGGGCCCGCGGCCCAGCGGCCGCGACGGAATCTCGCCCTGGGGCGCGCGCAGCGCCTGCTGCAGGCTGTCGGGCAGGCCCCAGGCCTTGGCGACACCGCTGCCCAGATCTTCGAAGCCCAGGCCGAGCACGCGGCGCGCAGCCGCTTCGCGCTCGAAATGGCCTGGCGTGTGATCGCCCAGGTGGGTGCGGATCTGCACCGCCTCCTCGGGAAAGTAGTACTCGGTGAGAAGGCGCCCGAGGTTCTGGAACATCGCGCCGAGAAACGCCTCCTCGCCCTCGCGCTGGATCGGCGACAGCGTGTCGGCCAGCATGCCGGCCATCAGCGCGCGCAGGAACTCTTCCTTGAGTACCGCGACATGGGCCTTGTCGCTCATGTGCTCGAGCAGCAGCACCGACAGCGCCATGTTGCGGATGCCGGCAAAACCCACCAGGGCCACGGCGCGCGATACCGTGCTCACGCCGCCGCCGGCCGCCGCGGTGAAGTGAACCGTGTTGACCATGCGCAGCAGCTTGTTGGTGAGTGCCACATCGCGCAGGATCTCGTCGGTCAGCGTGCGCAGGCTCTCGCGGTCGGACGAGGCGATGCGCTGGATGCGCAACACCGAGGCCGAAAGCGCCGGGAAGTCGGTCTTGTGGCGCATGCGGCGCAGCAGGAACTGCAGCGTGGCGTCGTTGTTGCCGGCGTCGGGCAGGGCGCCCTGCTCAGGGTTGAGCCACGCCGAGAGCGCCCGGTGCATGCTGCGCGCGCTGTCGTAGCGGGCGGCGGCGTCGCGCGCCAGTGCGCGCTGCACGATGCCGCGCAGCACCTGGTCGACCTTGGCGTGGGCCGGCAGCACCATGTCCTCGGTCTGCACGCGCTGCACGGCACGGTACGGGTCGTGCTCCTGCATCAGCGGTGTACCGGCCAGCAGTTCGCCCAGCAGCACACCGGCCGAGAAGACGTCCATGGCCGGCAGCGGCGCCTGGCCGCGCGCCGCCTCGGGCGAGATGTAGCCGGGCGAGCCGACGATGCGGCCGTCGGTGCGGTCGGTGCGCGCGGCGATGCCGAAGTCCATCACACGCGCTCGGCCGTCGCGCCCGAGAAGGATGTTGGAGGGCTTGAGATCGCGGTGGACGATGCCGTGGTCGTGGGCCACAGAGAGAGCGTCCAGCACGCCCAGCAGCAGCGCCACGGCCTCCTTGGCCGGCATCGCCGGGCGGCTGCGGCGGGCCTCGGACAGCGTCGGGCCCTCGACATACTCGAACACCAGATAGGGCTGGCCTTCGTGCTCGTCAGCCTCGAAGACCGGCACGATGTTGGGGTGGTTGAGGCGGCTCACGGCACGCGCCTCGTCCAGCCACTGGCTCACGGCGTCGGCATCGGCGCCCGGATTGAGCAGCTTGAGCGCAACTTCGCGCTCCAGGCGCGGGTCATGCGCCAGCCAGACCGTGGCCTGCGCGCCGCGGCCAAGCTCACGCAGCAGCTCGAAGCGGCCCAGCCGGCGCGTCGCGCTGGCGGGCATGGTCACGGCGGCGATCCGGCCGGGCGCCGCAGTGCGGCGACAGGCGCCGGCGCCTGGGGTGCTTCATCCAACGGCGCCTGCTCGGTGGGAGCGATGTGGTCGGGCGGCTTGCCGGCCAGGGCCGCCTGCAGGTCGCGCAGGCCGATCTCGAGCGCGCGGCCATAGCGTTGCGCCACGCGCTGCATCGCTGTCGCCACCCGGTGCGGCGCCAGGGACATGGCATCCATGGTCTCGTTGGCGCAGCTGGCCACCAGGCGCAGCGTCTCGTCGTCGCTCTCGGGCGTGTGTACCGGGGTCGTGGGCGGCAGGCGGCGGATGAGGGCCAGCACCGCGTCGTCCAGCCCCCAGTGGCGGGCCACGGCGGAGCCCAGGGATTCGATGTCAATGCCCAGCACGGCATAGGCAGCGCCCTGCTCGCTCATGCCGGGTTCCTCGGCCTCGCCCTCGCGCGTGGCCGGTGCCGGCAGCATCAGGCGGTGGATCTGCTGCGCCTCGTCCGGGAAGTGGTAATGCACGACCAGCCGGCCCAGGTTCTGCAACAGGGTGACGAGGTAGACAACCTCGCTGTCATAACCGGCCGGACGCAGCGCCAAGGCCAGGCGACCGGCACGCTTGACGCGATCAAGCTGGCGCTGCAGGTCGGCCGCGCCCACGTCCGACAGCGGCCCCGGCCAGTCACGCAGCGCGGTCGCGGCGCGCCGCACGCCTTCCAGGCCCAGCATCGCGATGGCGCGGCGCACCGTCAACACCGGCCCGCTGCCCGAGACCTGGGCGCCGCGCACCTGGGCCGAATTGACCAGGCGCAGCATCTCGAAGGACAGCGCCAGATCTTCCAGCACCACCTCGGCGAGCTCGTTGGTGCGCTCGCGCTCCATCGCGACCAGGCGCGCCACCCGCCGCGCTCCACCCGCCGTGGCCGGCAGCACGCCCGCGTTGCGCAGACGTTCGGCCAGCAGGGCCAGCGCACCGGCGCCGCCGGTCTCGGTCTGCAGCCAGCCTTCAAGGGCGGAAGCCAGTGTGCGCGCACTGTGATAACGCTGACGTTCCTGGCGGTCAGTCGCCCGGTTGACGATGGCGCGCAGCGGCTCGGCCACTGGCCGCGCCGTGGTCCAGGGCAGGCGCACGATCTCGCGCCCCAGCGGCGGCAGGCGCAGGACGACGCGGGCGACATCGCGCTCCTCGATGGCGCCCTGGCCGGTGATCATCATGTGCAGCAGCACGCCGGCGGCCAGCACGTCGCGCTGGGCGGCGTCGCGCTGTTCGCGCCGCGCGCCCGGCTCGGCCGCTACCAAGCCGGACAACGGTTCGGAGGCCGCCGCCTCGGAGGCGACACCCAGACCCACCAGGCGCAGCCCGCCGCCCTCTCCCACCAGCGCCAGAAAGGGCTGGATATCGTGGTGGGCGGCGCCCGCATCGTGGGCGAAGGCCAGGCCCTGCATCAGTTGCAGGCCCAACGCCGCGACCTCGGCGCCCGCCAGGCCCTCTTTGGTGATGTGGTCGGCGAGGGTGGCCTCGCCCAGCGGGTCGTAGGCGGCGAAGGGCCAGCCGTCCTGCACACCGACCTCGATCACCGCGGCCAGGTTGGGATGGTTCAGGCGCGAGGCCTTGCGCACCGCCTGCTGCCAGCGCTCAAGCCCTTCGGCACCGGCCGGCTGCACGCGCGGCAACACCAGCATGAGTTCCTGGCCCGAGCGGGGCTCGATCACCAGCCAGCACATGCTGCGGTCGCTCTTCCCGAGCAGGCGCAGCAGTTGGCGACGCCCGAACCATCGCACGGGGCTGGCAGGCGGGGACGCGGCGGCGCCGGAACCGATGGCACTCATGTCTGAGGATTGCACCCTAGCGCTGCCGGCGCGGTGCCTGGAACAGCGGGCAAATGAACGAGCAGTTTTCGCGCGGCCGGTGGCGTCAAGTCAATTTGCGCTATCACGGCCATGGTGGCAAGGTGGGCCCGCCAAGGGCTGCCGAATAAGGCCTTTGTGTCAGAATCTGTGAGCCTAACGCAAAGGCCGTGCAGTCCGGCACGTGGAGAGAAAGCAATGAGCAGCGAATTGATCAAGCACGTCACCGACGATTCGTTCGGCAGCGATGTCCTGCAGGCCGACAAACCGGTGCTGGTGGACTACTGGGCCGAATGGTGCGGACCCTGCAAGATGATTGCCCCCATCCTCGACGAAGTGGCCAAGAGCTACGACGGGCGCCTGCAGATCGCCAAGATGAACGTCGACGAGAACCGCGCCGTTCCCGAGAAATTCGGCATCCGCGGCATCCCGACGCTGATGCTGTTCAAGGGTGGCGAACTGGCCGCCACCAAAGTTGGCGCGCTGTCCAAGGCACAGCTCACGGCCTTCCTTGACGGTCATCTATAATCTCCGTCAACGGCGGGCGCCAAGAGCGCCCGCCGTCTGACCCGCCACCACGCTCCGCCCTCGCCCGCCTGTCACGAACAGGCCGGCTCCTGACGGCAAACCTCGTGGATCCGGCGACCCTCCACCAGCGGCCCGCCTGTCGTCCCCGACAGGCCCGCGCCTTGCGGCGCGCGAGCCGCTTAGCATCTGCACCAGGGTGCCCCCATGCATCTGTCTGAACTCAAGGCCCTGCCCATCGCGGCGCTCATCACGATGGGCGAGGCGCTGGAGATCGAGAACGTCGCCCGCCTGCGCAAGCAGGAGCTGATGTTCGCGATCATGAAGAAGCGCGCCAAGGCCGGCGAACAGGTCTTCGGCGACGGCGTGCTCGAGGTGCTGCCCGATGGCTTCGGCTTCCTGCGCAGCATCGAGGCCAGCTACATGGCGTCCACGGACGACATCTACCTCAGCCCGAGCCAGATCCGCCGCTTCAACCTGCACACCGGCGACATGGTCGAGGGCGAGGTGCGCGTGCCCAAGGACGGCGAGCGCTACTTCGCGCTGGTCAAGGTCGACCGTGTGAACGGCCTCACGCCCGAGGAGAGCAAGCACAAGATCATGTTCGAGAACCTGACCGCGCTGTTCCCGAAGGAACAGTTCAGGCTCGAACGCGATGTCAAGGCCGAAGAGAACATCACCAGCCGCATCATCGATCTCATCGCGCCCATCGGCAAAGGCCAGCGCGCGCTGCTGGTGGCCCAGCCCAAGACCGGCAAGACGGTGATGATGCAGCACATCGCCCACGCGCTGGTGGCCAACCACCCCGAGATCCACCTCATCGTGCTGCTGGTCGACGAGCGGCCCGAGGAAGTGACCGAGATGCTGCGCACCGTGCGCGGCGAGGTCATCAGTTCCACCTTCGACGAACCCGCCGCGCGCCACGTTCAGGTGGCCGAGATGGTGATCGAGCGCGCCAAGCGCCTGGTCGAGTTGAAGAAGGACGTGGTCATCCTGCTCGACAGCATCACCCGCCTGGCACGCGCCTACAACAACGTGCTGCCCTCCAGCGGCAAGGTGCTGTCGGGCGGCGTCGATGCCAACGCGCTGCAGCGGCCCAAGCGCTTCTTCGGCGCCGCGCGCAACACCGAGGAAGGCGGCACGCTGACCATCATCGGCACCGCGCTGGTGGACACCGGCTCCAAGATGGACGAGGTGATCTACGAAGAGTTCAAGGGCACGGGCAACTGCGAGATCCACCTCGACCGCCGCATGGCCGAGAAGCGCGTCTACCCGTCCATCCTGATCAACAAGAGCGGCACACGGCGCGAAGAGCTGCTGCTGAAGCCGGAAATCCTGCAAAAGAGCTGGATCCTGCGCAAGCTGCTGTACCCGATGGACGAGATCGAGGCGATGGAGTTCATCCTCGAGAAGATGAAGGCCACCAAGAACAACTTCGACTTCTTCGACATGATGCGCCGCGGCGGCTGATCGTCGGTATAGAATTCCGGGTTTCCTCCAACCAGGAAAGTGCGCTCGCCCGCGTTTTAGACGGGCGGCGTGGCTCCCAACCCCGCAGAGGCTTTTGCATGAAGAACGGCATCCATCCCAGTTATCGCGAGGTCTGCTTCCAGGACCTGTCCAACGGCTTCAAGTTCGTGACGCGCTCCTGCGCCACCACGAAGGAGTCGATCAAGCTCGAGGACGGCCGTGAACTGCCGCTGATCAAGCTGGAAACCACCAGCGAGACGCACCCGTTCTACACCGGCACGCAGAAGAGCGTGGACAACCTGGGCGGCCGCGTCGAGAAGTTCCGCAACAAGTTCGCCCGCGTCGGCCTCAAGAAGTAATCCAGGCAGGCGTACCGAACCCCGACAAAGGCAGCTTCGGCTGCCTTTTTCGTTCCTGCCCTGCGGCATCATCGACGCGTGAGCAAGCCACCCAAACCCGCCCTCGTCACCGCACGCAGCGCCCGCCGCCTGCCGCGCGTGCCGTTGCTGCTGCTGTGCGCCGCCTACCTGCTGCCGGGCCTCTTCGGCCGCGACCCCTGGCGCAATGCCGACCTCGCCGCATTCGGCCAGATGGTGGCCATCGCCCAGGGCCGCACCGACTGGCTGGCGCCCACGCTGGGAGGCATGCCGGCCGACAGTGCGCTGCTGCCGCACTGGCTGGGCGCCGTCTTCATCGCCGCCGGCTCGCCCTGGATGGCCCCCGAACTGGCGGCACGGCTGCCCTTCGTGGCCCTGCTGGCGCTGACGCTGGCCCTGGTCTGGTACACCACCTTCCACCTCGCGCGCACCGAAGCCGCCCAACCCGTGCCCTTCGCCTTCGGCGGCGAGGCCCAGCCGGTGGACTATGCACGCGCGATCGCCGACGGCGCCGTGCTGGCCCTGATGGCCACGCTGGGCCTGCTGCAGCTGGGCCACGAGACCACGCCCGAGCTGGCGCAGCTGTGCGCCATCAGCCTGCTGCTCTACGGCCTGGCCGCCGCGCCCAGCCAGACCTGGCGCGCCCGCCTGGCCGCTGCCGCCGCCCTGCCCTTGCTGGCCGGCAGCGGCGCGCCGGCCATCGCGCTCGCCGCCGGCCTGGCCGGCGCCGCGGTTTGCCGCGCCTCGCGCTATGCCCAGGTGCGCGCCTTTGCCACCTGGGTGCTGGGCGGCACGGTGGCGGCCGTGGCCCTGGCCTGGTGGCTGGGTACCTGGCGCTGGCGCGTCACTGCCTGGTCGGGCGACGCCGGCGCCGGCATCGCCCGGCAGTGGCTGTGGTTCCTGTGGCCGTCGCTGCCGATGGCGCTGTGGACACTGTGGCGCTGGCGGCGCCAGCTCTCGTTCCGCCATCTCTCGGTGCCGCTGGTGGTGGCCGGCGCCGGCAGCCTGGCCAATCTGGCGATGGCGGGCAACGACCGCGCGCTGATGCTCTCGCTGCCTGGCTGGGCCGTGCTCGCCGCCTTCGCCCTGCCCACGCTCAAGCGCGGCACGTCGGCGGCCATCGACTGGTTCTCGATGTGCTTCTTCAGCCTGTGCGCCATCACCATCTGGGTCATCTACACCTCGATGCAGACCGGCCTGCCGGCGCAGCCGGCCATCAACGTCGGCCGCCTTGCGCCCGGCTTCGTCCAGCCCTTCTCGGCGCTGGAGCTGCTGCTGGCGCTGGCCGGGACGGCGGCCTGGATCTGGCTGGTGCGCTGGCGCACCGGCCGCCATCGCGAGGCACTGTGGAAAAGTCTGGTGCTGCCGGCCGGCGGCGTGGCGCTGTGCTGGCTGCTGCTGATGACGCTGTGGCTGCCGCTGCTGGACTACTGGCGCAGCCCGCGGCCCTTCGTGGCACGGCTGACGCCCCATGTGCCGGCCGGTGCCTGCATCGCCGCCCCTGGCCTGGCCATGGCCACGGTGGCGGCGCTCGAGCACTTCGGCCGCTGGCGGGTGGACGCCAGCCCCGACGCCGCCGCCGGCCCTTGCAACGTGCTGTTGCGCGTGGCGCGCGGACGGCCGCTGCCATCGCCGCCCGCGGGCTGGCAGCAAGTCGCTGAGGTCAAGCGCCCGACCGACCGCGCCGAGGTCACGCTCGTCTATGAGCGTGCCACCGCACGCGCCCCGCAACGCCCCTAGACGCGTTCGAGTCCGGCCTCGGCCACCACCTGCCGGCGCCGCGCCCGAAAGGTGGGAAAGACGAGGCGGAAGGTCGAGCCCTGGCCGGGCTCGCTGGTGATGTCGATCTCGCCGCCGTGGCGCTGGATGACGTGCTTGACGATGGACAGGCCGAGGCCGGTGCCGCCGGTGTCGCGCGAACGGCTGCCATCGACGCGGTAGAAGCGCTCAGTCAGGCGCGGGATGTGCTCACGCGCGATGCCCGGGCCGCTGTCACTGACATCCACCTCGGCGCTGCCGTCTTCGCGCCACAGCCAGTGCAGCGCAATGCGGCCTCCCTCTGGCGTGTAGCGCACCGCGTTGTTGAGCAGGTTGCCGATGGCGCTGAGCAGTTCGGTGTCGCTGCCGGCCAGCTCGGCATCGTCGCCGCCGCTGCGCTCGATCTGGTGGCGGCCGCCCGAAAGCGCGGTGGCATCGGCCTGGGCACGGCGCAGCAGCGGCGCCACCGGCAGCCAGCGGTCGGCGCCCGGGCGCGGGCTGCCTTCGAGCTGGGCCAGCGTCAGCAGGTCGCCCACCAGGGCCTGCATGCGCTGCGTCTGCTGCTGCATCAAGGCCAGCACGCGCTGCCGCTCGGCCTCGCTCAGCGGCAGGCTGGCCATGGTTTCGAGAAAGCCCGACAGCACGGTCAGCGGCGTGCGGATCTCGTGCGAAACGTTGGCGACGAAGTCGCGCCGCATGGCATCGTTGCGTTCGCGCTCGGTGATGTCCTGGGTCAGCACTAGGCGCATGCCATCGCCGTAGGGCCGCGCCAGCACCGACAGCGTGCTGCCGCCCTGGGGCCCGGGGAAGACCACGGCTTCGTCGAATTGCCCGGCCTGCATGTAGGCCACGAAGGCCGGCGCGCGCACGAGGTTGGTGATGCGCTGGCGGCGGTCGCGCACAGGATCGAGCCCGAAATGCACGGCCGCGACCGCGTTGCACCACTCGATGGCACCCTCGTGGTCCAGCATCATCACGCCATTGGGCGAGGCGTCGATGGCGCTGAGGAACTGCTGCAGCCGTTCGCGCTCGGCGCGCACCGCGCTGTCGCGCAGGCGCATCGCGCGCTCGATGCGGTAGGCCAGCTCGCCCCAGTAGCCGGTATCGCGCGGCGCGGTCTGGCCCTGCGCGCCACGCAGCCATTCCAGCAGGTGGCGGCCCTGGCGCGAATCGACGAAGACGGCACCGAACACGCCGAGCAGGCCGCCCAGCGCCATGCCGACGAGCGCCGCGTGCGCCAGGCCGCCGATGAGAAAGCCGAGAAAGACCCCGGTGGCGACGGTCAGCGCCGCCGCCAGGAAGCGCGCGATCACCCAGCCCATGCTGCCGCCCGATTCAGGCCGGAACCGTGCCGAGCTGCTGCGTCAATCGGTAGCCGGCGCCGCGCACGGTCTCGATCAGGCCCGAGCAGTTGACCGGCGCCAGCGCCTCGCGCAGGCGCTTGACGTGGACGTCGACGGTGCGTTCCTCGATGAAGACGTGGTCGCCCCAGACGCGGTCGAGCAGTTGGGCGCGGCTGTGTACACGCTCGGGGTGGGTCATGAGGAAGTGCAGCAGGCGAAACTCCGTCGGCCCGACCTTGACCTCGCGCATCTCCTCGCCCTGGCGCCGCGTGACACGGCGGGTGGCCGGATCGAGGCGCAGTCCCAGCACCTCGACCGCGGCGTCCAGCGCCTCGGGCGCCTTGCGGCGCAGCACGGCGCGGATGCGCGCCATCAGCTCCTTGGTCGAGAAGGGCTTGGTGAGGTAGTCGTCGGCGCCGGCGTCCAGGCCGGTGATCTTGTCGGCCTCCTCGGCGCGCGCCGTCAGCATGATCAGCGGCAGCTCGCGCGTGCGCGCATCGGCACGCCAGCGCCGCGCCAGCTGCACGCCCGACTGCGACGGCAGCATCCAGTCCAGCACCACCAGGTCGGGCAGCACGCGGTCGACTGCGGCCTGGGCGGCGTCGGCGTCGGCCGCGATGGCAACCTCGAAGCCGGCGTGGCGCAGGTTGATGGCAATCAGTTCGGCGATGGCCGATTCGTCTTCGACGACGAGCACGAGACTCATGGGGGTTCCTGGGCGCTCAGCGGATGGCGTTCTCGACCTCGGCCATCGAGGAATGCCTCACGTCCGTGCCCTTGACGACGTAGATGATGGCCTCGGCCAGGTTCTTGGCGTGGTCGCCCACGCGCTCGATGGCCTTGGCCACGAAGACGAGGTCGATGCTGGAGGAGATGGTGCGCGGGTCTTCCATCATGTAGGTGATGAGCTTGCGCAGCAGGCCGTCGAACTCCTGGTCGATCTGGTCGTCCTGCTTGAGCACCTCGAGTGCGCGCGCCGTGTCCAGGCGGGCGAAGGCGTCGAGCGATTTGCGCAGCTGGGCGATGGCGAGGTCGGCCTCGAAGGCGAGGTCGGCCACCGGCAGGCGCAGCCTTGATGAGACGCCGGTGGCGATCAGGCGCTGCACCGTGCGCGCGATGCGCGCCGCCTCGTCGCCCACGCGCTCGAGGTTGGCGATGGCCTTGCTGACGGCGATCAGGAGGCGCAGGTCACGCGCCGTGGGCTGGCGCCGCGCGATGATGGCCGAGAGATCGCGGTCGATCTCGACCTCCATCTGGTTGACGCGCTCTTCCTGCGTCAGCACCTGGGCGGCGGTCTCGTCGCTGAAGTGGGTGAGCGCGTAGAGCGCCTGCGCGACCTGGGATTCGACCAGGCCGCCCATCTCGAGCACGCGGTTGGAGATGCCGCTGAGCTCGGAGTCGAACTGCGTCGAGAGATGCTTGTCCGTCATGCTGGGAACTCCTGGTCGGTCAGCCGAAGCGGCCGGTGATGTAGTCCTCGGTGTCCTTCTTCTTCGGCTTCATGAACAGCTCGCCGGTAGGACCGAACTCGACCAGGTCGCCGAGGTACATGTAGGCGGTGTAGTCGCTGCAGCGCGCGGCCTGCTGCATGTTGTGGGTGACGATGAGCACCGTGTAGTCGGTCTTGAGCTCGTGGATCAGCTCCTCGATCTTGCCAGTGCTGATGGGATCCAGAGCCGAACAGGGCTCGTCAAGCAGCAGCACCTCGGGCTTGATGGCGATGCCGCGGGCAATGCACAGGCGCTGCTGCTGGCCGCCCGAGAGGCTGGAGCCGCTTTGCGCCAGCTTGTCCTTGACCTCGTTCCACAGCGCTGCCTTCTTGAGCGCCCACTCGACGCGTTCGTCCATCTCCACGCGCGGCAGGCTCTCGAACAGCCGCACGCCGAAGGCGATGTTGTCGTAGATCGACATCGGGAACGGCGTCGGCTTCTGGAACACCATGCCGATCTTGGCGCGGATCAGCGTGACGTCGATCTTGGAGTTGAGGATGTTCTCGCCGTCGATGGCGATGCTGCCCTCGGCGCGCTGCTCGGGGTAGAGCTCGAACATGCGGTTGAAGGTGCGCAGCAGCGTACTCTTGCCGCAACCCGAGGGCCCGATGAAGGCCGTGACCTTGCGCTCGGGGATGTCGAGGTTGATGTGCTTGAGCGCGTGGAAGCTGCCGTAATAGAAGTTCAGGTCGCGCACCGAGAGCTTGATGCGCTCGCCGGCGGCGGTGTCGGTACGGGTGTCCATGGTTGCCGTGGGCCCTTCAATGCTTGTTGCGGAAGAACACGCGCGCCAGGATGTTGAGCGCGAGCACCCCCACGGTGATCAGGAAAACGCCGGCCCAGGCGAGCTTCTGCCAGTTCTCGTAGGGGCTCATGGCGAACTTGAAGATGGTCACCGGCAGGCTGGCCATGGGCTCGCCCAGGCTGGTGGTGAAGAACTGGTTGGACAGCGCGGTGAAGAGCAGCGGCGCCGTCTCGCCGGCGATGCGCGCCAGCGCCAGCAGGATGCCGGTGACGACACCGGCGCGCGCCGCCTTGAGAGTGACCGAGCCGATCACCTTCCACTTGGGCGTGCCCAGCGCATAGGCGGCCTCGCGCAGCGCGTTGGGAATCAGGCTCAGCATGTTCTCGGTGGTGCGCACCACCACCGGAATCACGATCAGCGCCAGCGCCAGCACGCCGGCAAAGGCGGAGAAGGTCTTGGTCGTCGCCACCACGGCCGAGTAGATGAAGAGGCCGATCACGATGGACGGCGCCGACAACAGGATGTCGTTGATGAAGCCGGTGGCCGCACCCAGCCAGGTCTTCTTGCCATATTCGGCCAGGTAGATGCCGGCCATCACGCCGATGGGCGTGCCCACCAGCGTGGCCAGCGAGACCATGATGGCCGAGCCGACGATGGCATTGGCCAGGCCGCCGGTTTCGGCCTGCGGCGGCGGTGTCGACTCGGTGAACACCGACCAGGCCAGGCCGCCCAGGCCCAGGCGCACGGTCTCGACGAGGATCCAGACCAGCCAGAAGACGCCGAAGGCCATCGCCGACAGCGCCAGCGTCAGCGCCAGCGCGTTGACGAGCTTGCGCTTGCGGTACAGGGCCAGGCGGCCGGTGTCGAGGGAGGCGAAGCTCATGTGCGGCTCCCTTCACCCTGGCGCAGCTTGGACAGCAGCAGCTTGGACAGGGCGAGCACGACGAAGGTGATGAAGAACAGCACCAGACCGAGATAGATCAGCGAAGCCTGGTGCAGGCCCTCGCCGGCCTCGGCGAACTCGTTGGCCAGTGCCGAGGTGATGCTGTTGGCCGCCTGGAACAGCGAGAGCGAATCGAGCTGGTTGAAGTTGCCGATGACGAAGGTGACCGCCATCGTCTCGCCCAGCGCCCGCCCCAGGCCCAGCATGATGGCGCCGACGACACCGGTCTTGGTGTAGGGAAGCACCACGCGCGAGACCACTTCCCAGGTCGTCGAGCCCAGGCCATAGGCCGATTCCTTGAGCATGGGCGGCGTGGTCTCGAAGACATCGCGCATCACCGAGGCGATGTAGGGAATCACCATGATGGCCAGGATGATGCCGGCCGACAGGATGCCGATGCCCACCGGCGGGCCCGAGAACAGCGTGCCCAGCATGGGCACGCCGGCAAAAATCTTCTGCAGCGGCTGCTGCACATAGGTGGCCAGGATGGGGCCGAAGACGAGCAGGCCCCACATGCCGTAGACGATGGACGGCACGGCCGCCAGCAACTCGATGGCCACGCCCAGCGGACGCTTGAGCCACTTGGGCGACAGCTCGGTCAGGAAGACGGCGATGCCGAAGCTCACCGGCACCGCGATGACGAGGGCGATGATCGAGGTCATCAGCGTGCCATAGATCATCACCAGGCCGCCGAACTTGAGCTGCACTGGATCCCATTCGGTGGAAACCAGGAAGCCCAGGCCGAAGCCCTGGATGGCCGGCCAGGCGCCGACCATGAGCGAGGCGATGATGCCGGCCAGCAGCAGCAGCGTGACCCAGGCCGCGCCGTGCGCCAGCGCCGAGAAGGCCAGGTCGGCCCAGGGCCACACGCGCCGCCGCGGCGGCGGGTTGCCGCGCGGCTGGGTGCGTTCGATTTGGCCGTCCTCTGCGTAGGGACTGGCAGGTAGCGTTGCGGCCAAATTGCCTCCGCTCGTCGAGGGTTCGGAAAGGATGGTGCCGTCCCCGCGCAGGGGTTCAGTCGCGCGGGGATGGTCCGTCACGTCACTTGAAGGCGATGGGCTTGCCGGCGCCGTCCTTGATCTGCTCGGCCCACTGCTTGCGTACCAGATCTTTCACGGTGGCCGGCAGCGGCACGTAGTCGAGATCGTCGGCCAGCTTGTCGCCGTTGTTGTAGGCCCATTCGAAGAACTTGAGCGCATTGCTGGCGTTGACCGGCTTGTCCTGCTGCTTGTACATCAGGATGTAGGTCGGGTTGGTCAGCGGCCAGGCTTCCTTGCCCGGCTGTTCGGTGGTGATCTGGAAGAAGGTCTTGTTCCAGTCGGCACCGGCCGCGGCGGCCTTGAAGGCGCTGTCGCTGGGCGCCACGAACTGGCCGTCCTTGTTGCGCATCAGCGTGTACGTCATCTTGTTCTGCTTGACGTAGGCGTACTCGACATAGCCGATCGAGTTGGGCAGGCGCTGCACGAAGGCGGCCACGCCCTCGTTGCCCTTGCCGCCGGCGCCGGCCGGCCAGTTGACGGCCGTGCCTTCACCGACCTTGGTCTTCCACTCGGCATTCACCTTGGACAGGTAGTTGGTGAAGATAAAGGTCGTGCCCGAGCCGTCGGCGCGGCGCACCGGGGCGATGTCGGCATCGGGCAGCGGCACGCCGGGGTTCAGCGCCGTGAGCGCGGCGTCGTTCCACTTCGTGATCTTGCCCAGGTAGATGTCGCCCAGCACCTGGCCCGTGAGGCGGATCTGGCCCGGGGCGATGCCCTTGATGTTGACCACCGGCACCACACCGCCGATGACGGTGGGGAACTGGACCATGCCGTCCTTGGCCAGTTCGGCATCGGTCAACGGCATGTCGGAGGCACCGAAATCAACCGTCTTGCCGCGAATCTGGCGGATGCCGGCACCCGAGCCCACCGACTGGTAGTTGATACGGGCACCCGAGGCCTTGTTGTAGGCATCGGCCCACTTGGCATAGATCGGCGCCGGGAAGGTGGCGCCGGCACCGGTCACGTCCTGGGCCAGCACGGCCGAGTTTGCGAGCAGAAAGGTGGACGACAGGGCCAGGAGGCGGATCACGGTCATGAGGATGGTCTTTCGGATGTTGACGCAGTGTGACGCACTCTAGAAGCCTTTTGTGACAGGCGTTTGACCAATCCGGCGACCCCGGGGCGTTGACACATGCCGCCGCGAAACCGTCACGAAAGCGTCACTTGTCCGGCATAGCCTGCCCGCATTTTCATCCCGCAGGAGTGCCCACCGCATGTACGCCCGTCGCCAAGCCCTTACCCTCATCGCTTCCCTGGCCGCCCTGGCAACCCTGGCGGCTACCGCCGGCTGCGCCACCACACCGGCCCCGGCCACGCTCACCGAGACCTTGGGCCGCAATGCCTCGACCCAGACGCTGGCCCGCCTCGTCAAGGACGCCGGCCTGGGCGAGACCCTGGCCAGCGCCGGCCCCTATACGGTGTTCGCGCCCAGCGATGCCGCCTTCAAGGCCGTGCCGGCCAAGACGCTGGCCGAACTCGCGGCCAACAAGGAACAGCTCAAGGCCGTGCTGAGCTACCACGTCGTCGCGGGCAACTCGCCGGCGGCCGCGATCAAGCAGGGCAATGTGAAGACCGTCAACGGCGCCAACCTGGCGCTGGCCAAGTCGGGCGGCTTCATCACCGTGGAAGACGCCGTCGTCGAGCAGGCCGACATCAAGGCCAGCAACGGCGTCGTACACCTCGTCGACCGCGTGCTGATGCCGCCCAAGAAATAAATCCCGGGCGGCAGCGGCTGAGGCGCCGCGCGCTTCAGCCGCGGGCGGCGGCGTCGGCCATCTGCTGGGCGCAGCGGCGGCCCAGCGCCGCGTCGCGCGCCTCGACCATCACGCGCAGCACCGGCTCGGTGCCCGAGGCGCGGATGAGCACGCGGCCACTGTCGCCCAACGCTCGCTCGGCGGTTTCGCGGGCGTCGGTGAGGCGCACATTGCTCTTCCAGTCGCTGCCCTCGGGCAGGCGCACATTGATCATGGTCTGCGGATAGAGCGTGACGCCTTCCAGCAGCGCGTCCAGCGTGCGCCCGCTGCGCCGCACCGCCTGCAGGATCTGCAGCGAGCTGACGATGCCGTCGCCGGTGGTGTGGCGGTCCAGCGCCAGCAGGTGGCCGGAGCTTTCGCCGCCCAATTGCCAGCCGCGCGCCGCCAGTTCCTCGAGCACATAGCGGTCGCCGACCTTGGCACGCACCAGGGGCACGGCCTGGCGCGCCAGCGCCTGCTCGATGGCGATGTTGGTCATCAGCGTGCCCACCACGCCCGGCACCGCCTGCTTCTGCGCCAGGCGGTCGGCGGCCATCACGTACAGCAGTTCGTCGCCGTTGTAGAGCCGACCCTGGGCGTCGACCAGCTGCAGGCGGTCGGCATCGCCGTCGAGCGCGATACCGTAGTCGGCGCGGTGCTCGGCCACGGCCTGCACCAGGGCCTGCGGCGCGGTCGCGCCCACGCCCTGGTTGATGTTGAGGCCGTCGGGGGCGCAGCCTATGGTCACCACCGTGGCGCCGAGTTCGTGGAAGACATCGGGCGCGACGTGGTAGGCCGCGCCATGGGCCGCGTCGACGACGATCTTCATGCCGCGCAGTGACAGGCTGTGCGGCACCGTGCCCTTGCAGAACTCGATGTAGCGTCCGCGGGCGTCTTCCAGCCGCCGCGCCTTGCCCAGGCCGGCCGAATCCACCCACTGCGGCGCCTGCGCCAGCACGACCTCGACATCGACCTCCCAATCGTCGGACAGCTTCTCGCCGCCCGAGGAGAAGAACTTGACGCCGTTGTCGTCGAAAGGGTTGTGCGAGGCGCTGATGACCACGCCCAGATCCAGCCGCAGCGCGCGTGTGAGGTAGGCGACGCCGGGCGTGGGCAGGGGGCCGCTGAGCAGCACGTCGACGCCGGCCGAGGCGAAGCCGGCTTCGAGCGAGGATTCGAGCATGTAGCCCGAGATGCGCGTGTCCTTGCCGATCAGCACCGTCGGGCGCGCGGTGCTGCGGCGGAGCACACGGCCGACGGCGTGGCCCAGGCGCAGCATGAAATCCGGCGTGATCGGCGGCCTGCCGACCGTGCCGCGTATGCCATCGGTACCGAAATACTGTCTGCTCATGTCGTCAGGCCCCCTTGCCCGCTTCTGCTTTTGCCGATTCTGTTTCCGGGTGGCGATGCTCGGGCCGGGCCGGCATCGCCGCGTGAGGATTTGTGCCGGCTCAGCCGGCCTCGATGCGGCCGAGCTGCACCGCGTGCAGCACACGCAGCGCGTCGACCGTGGCACGCACATCGTGGACGCGCACGATGGCCGCGCCACGCACCACCGCGATCAGCGCGGCAGCGGCGCTGGCCGCCTGCAGCTCACCCGCTACACGCCCGGTGATGCGGCCCAGCGTGCCCTTGCGCGACCAGCCCACCAGCAACGGCCGTCCCAGCGCCAGCAGTTCTGCCTGGCGCGCCAGCAGCTGCAGGTTGTGCGCGGAGCGCTTGGCGAAGCCGATGCCGGGGTCGAGCACGATGCGCTCGGGGTCTATGCCGGCCGCCCTCACCTCGGCCAGGCGCTGCGCGAGGAAGGCGCCAACCTCGCCGACGACATCGCCATAGACGGTGTCGGCGGCCATGGTGGCGGGCTCGCCACGCATGTGCATCAGGCAGATGCCGGCGCGGCCGTGGGCCGCCAGGCAGGCCAGCGCTCCGGGCCGGCGCAGCGAGCGCACATCGTTGATGATGTCGGCGCCCAGATCCAGCGCCTGGCGCATCAGCGCCGGCGAGCTGGTGTCCACCGAGACTGGCACACCCAGCGTGAGTGCGGCGCGCAGCACCGGCAGCACGCGGGCGCATTCGGTGGCATCGTCGATCAATGCCGCACCGGGCCGCGTCGATTCGCCGCCGATGTCCAGGATGTCGGCGCCGTCGGCCAGCAGGCGCTCACAGTGGGCTATGGCGGCAGAGGCCTCGTCATGCCGGCCCCCATCGGAAAAGGAATCGGGCGTGACATTGACGATGGCCATCACGCGCGGGCGCGTGAGGTCGATGGCGTGGCGGGTGGTCAGCCAGCGCATCGGGTCGGGGCGACAGTCGGGCGTGGCGCGCAAGGCGAGACAGGCTGGGAGATGCAAAAACTGCCGGGCAGCAAAGGCAAAGCGGGGCCGCTGCCCCGCCTCGCGATCGGAACCGGGCGAATCCGCTCAGGCCGCGGCCGGCGCGCTGTCGGAGCCCACTGGAGCCGACGGGCCGCTGTGCTTGCTCGAAGAGGGGTTGCTGTCCTTGGGGGCGCGCGGAGGCTTGCCGGCCATGATGTCGTCGATCTGGTCGGCGTCGATGGTTTCCCATTCGAGCAAGGCCTTGGCCATCACATGCATCTTGTCCTGGTTGTCTTCGATCAGCTTGCGCGCGATGGTGTACTGCTCGTCGATGATGCGGCGGATCACCGAGTCGACCTTGCGCATCGTCTCTTCCGACATCGTCGTCGTCTTGGTGACCGAGCGGCCGAGGAAGACCTCGCCCTCGTTCTCGGCGTAGACCATGGGGCCCAACTCGTCGGTCATGCCGTAGCGCGTGACCATGTCGCGGGCGATGGCCGTGGCGCGTTCGAAGTCATTGCTGGCGCCGGTGGTCATCTGGTTCATGAACACCTCTTCGGCGATGCGCCCGCCGAACAGCACGCTGATGGTGGACAGCATGCGCTGCTTGTCCATGCTGTAGCGGTCGCCTTCGGGAAGCTGCATCGTCACGCCCAGGGCGCGCCCGCGCGGAATCACGGTGACCTTGTGGACCGGATCGGTCTTGGGCATCAGCCGTGCCACCAGGGCATGGCCCGACTCGTGGTAGGCCGTGTTGCGGCGCTCTTCCTCGGGCATCACCATGCTCTTGCGCTCGGGGCCCATCATGATCTTGTCCTTGGCCTTCTCGAAGTCGTTCATCTCGACGACGCGGCCATTGCGGCGGGCGGCGAACAAGGCGGCTTCGTTGACCAGGTTGGCGAGATCGGCACCGCTGAAGCCCGGTGTGCCGCGCGCCAGGATGTCGGCGCGGATATCCTGCCCCACCGGCACCTTGCGCATGTGGACGTTGAGGATCTGCTCGCGGCCTCGCACATCGGGCAGCGTGACATAGACCTGGCGGTCGAAGCGGCCCGGGCGCAGCAGCGCGGGGTCGAGGATGTCGGGCCGGTTGGTGGCGGCCATCACGATGACGCCGAGGTTGGTCTCGAAGCCGTCCATCTCAACCAGCATCTGGTTGAGCGTCTGCTCGCGCTCGTCGTTGCCGCCGCCCAGGCCGGCACCGCGGTGGCGGCCCACCGCGTCGATTTCGTCGATGAAGATGATGCAGGGCGCGCTCTTCTTGGCCTGCTCGAACATGTCGCGCACGCGCGCCGCGCCGACGCCGACGAACATCTCGACGAAGTCGGAGCCGCTGATGCTGAAGAACGGCACCTTGGCCTCGCCGGCGATGGCCTTGGCCAGCAAGGTCTTGCCGGTGCCCGGGGGGCCGACCAGCAGCACGCCGCGCGGGATGCGGCCGCCCAGCTTCTGGAACTTCTGCGGGTCTTTCAGGAAGTCGACCAGTTCCTTGACCTCTTCCTTGGCCTCGTCGCAGCCGGCCACGTCGGCAAAGGTGGTGGAGTTGTTGGCCTCGTCGAGCATGCGCGCCTTGCTCTTGCCGAAGCTGAAGGCGCCGCCCTTGCCGCCGCCCTGCATCTGGCGCATGAAGTAGATCCAGACGCCGATGAGCAGCAGCATCGGGCCCCAGCTGACGAGGATGCTCATCAGGATGGACGGCTCTTCGCGCGGCTTCACGTCGAACTTGACGCCGTTGGCGATGAGGTCGCCGACCAGGCCACGGTCAAGGTAGGTGGCGGTGGAGCGCAGGCGCTTGTCGTCGCTGGTGGTGGCGATGATCTCGGTGCCGCCACCCGGGCTTTCCTGCAGCGTGACGGTCTTGATGCGCTTGCCGCGGACCTCTTCCAGGAAATCGGAGTAACCGATCTGATTGCCCGACGCCGTGCCCCGATCGAACTGCTTGAACACAGTGAACAGCACGAGGGCGATCACCAGCCAGACAGCTACTTTCGAGAACCATTGATTGTTCACCGCGGCTCCTTCTTCCAATTCAGCGGTTCCGCGCAGCGAAGACCGCCGCGCCGGATTCCACGGCAGATGGGGTTGATTCTAAGGCAGACAAGGGTTTGCAAGGCCTTTTTGAGGCCTCTGTCAAGAGCCGCAAACCGGGTCCGACTGCACGCACCGGGCCGGCGCGCCCGTCGACTACCGGCATCAGGCCGGCGCCACTGCCTGGGCACGGGCCTTGAGACCCAGGCCGACCAGAAAGGTTTCAGATGACTTGTCTCGCGAGGCCTTGGGCTTGATCGGCTTGACGACGCGGAAGCGCTCCTTGAAGAGCTTGACGAGCTGGCTGTAGCCGCTGCCGTGGAACATCTTGCACACCAGCGCGCCCTCGGGCTTGAGGTGCAGGCCGGCGAACTCGACCGCCAGCTCGACCAGGTGCGCCACGCGCGCCGCGTCCGACGACTCGATGCCCGAGAGATTGGGCGCCATGTCCGACAGCACCACGTCGACCGGCCGGCCGGCGAGCGCGTCGACGAGCTGCTGCGCCACCGAATCTTCGCGAAAGTCACCCTGGATGAAGACGATGCCCTCGATGGGCTCGAACTCGAGCAGGTCGAGCGCGATCACGGTGCCGTTGAGTTCACCGGCCGCAGCCCCGGCAGGGGCGAAGCGGCGCCGCAGGTACTGGCTCCAGGCACCGGGCGCGGCGCCGAGGTCGACCACCACCTGGCCGGGCCGGATCAGCTTGAGCGTCTCGTCGATCTCGGACAGCTTGTAGGCGGCGCGGGCGCGGTAGCCCTCTTTCTGGGCCAGCTTGACATAGGGATCGTTGAGGTGGTCGTTGAGCCACGCCTTGTTGATCTTCTTGCTCTTGGACTTGATTTTCATGGGCGGTCGATAATACGGGCATGACTGCCATTCAGCTGACCCCCGCACAACGCAAGGAGCATCGCTCCGGCGCCCATCACCTGGACCCCGTGGTCATGATTGGCGGCGAAGGCCTGACCGCGGCCGTGAGCAAAGAAGTCGACCTCGCACTCAAGGCCCACGGCCTTATCAAGGTGCGCGTCTTCAGCGACGACCGGTCTGCGCGCGAAGCCATGCTGGCGACGCTGGCCGACGAGCTGGGCGCCGCCCCGATCCAGCACATCGGCAAGCTGCTGGTGCTGTGGCGCCCGATCCCGCCCAAGGAAAAGGCCGAGCGCGACGACGATCGCATGGCGGGCCCGCGCGTCGTCAAGCTGGTGAGCTTTTCCAAGAGCGGCAACCACCGCGCGACGATCAAGAAGGTCAAGGTGTTCGGCAACGAGCGCGTGGCCGCCGGTGGCCAGATCAAGCGCGCCAAGAAGCGCGTCACCAGCATCAAGAAGAAGCAGGCCGACTGAGAACCGGCCCGGCGGCACCGCGCCAGGCCAGTGCCAGCACGAGGGCGAGCTTGACGACGAAGAAGCCGGCGCTGATGGCATGCAATTGGCCGAAGCTCAAAGCGCCCTGCCCCGCCCGCGCCGCCACCATCATCGGCTGCAGGCCAAAATAGCCGGCCACAGTGCAGAAGAGGGCGCCCAGTGCCAGCGCCATGCCGGTGCTGAACTGGCTGCCCTGCCCGCCCGCGGCGCGGCGCCGCGCGGCCACACGTTCGAGAACAAGCACCAGCACGCCCAGCGCGATGCCGGTATAGGCATCCTGGGCCAGCATGCGGCCGACGACGCGGCCGGCCATCGGGCCGTCCAGCGTGGCAAAGGGCGCCGGCGTGGCCAGCAGGGCCAGGCAGAGCAGCCAGCCGGCCCACAGCGCCGGCAGCAGGCGGCGCAAGCGCTCGGCAAAGACCATCAGGCGTAGCGCACGTCCACGATCTCCCAGTGGCGCACACCGCCGGGTGCCTGGACTTCGGCCACGTCGCCGGCTTCCTTGCCGATGAGGGCACGCGCGATGGGGCTGCTGATGGAGATGAGGCCGAGCTTGAGGTCAGCCTCGTCGTCGCCGACGATCTGGTACGTGACCTTGGTGCCGCTGCCTTCGTCCTCGAGGTCGACGGTGGCGCCGAACACCACCTTGCCGCCAGCGTCCAGGCCGCTGGGATCGATCACCTGGGCCGCGGCGAGCTTGGACTCGAGTTCCTTGATGCGGCCCTCGATGAAGCCCTGCTTGTCCTTGGCCGCCTCGTACTCGGCATTCTCCGACAGGTCGCCCTGGGCGCGGGCCTCGGCGATGGCCTGGATGACGGCATGGCGCTCGACCGACTTGAGCCGCTGCAGCTCGCTCTTCAGCATCTCGGCGCCGCGCCGCGTGAGGGGGATGGTGACCATGGGAATCCGCTCGATCAAAGTGAATCCGCCGCAGGCCTGCGCAGCCTGCGGCGGATGGGGAAAGCGCCGATGTTAGTGCAGTTCGGCGTGCATTTCCTGCAGCGACAGCACGGCAATGTCGTCGCGGTGCTTGAGCGCCTCGGTGGCCGCCTCGGCCCCGGCCATCGTCGTGTAGTAGGTGACGCGGTGGGCCAGCGCCGCGGTGCGGATGTAGCGCGAGTCGGCAATCGCCGTGCGCGTTTCGTCGACGGTGGTGTAGACGAGCTGGATCTCGCCCGCCTTGACCATGTCGGCGATATGGGGCCGGCCGTCCTTGACCTTGTTGACCACGCGCACCGCGATGCCGGCGGCGGTGATGGCCGCCGCCGTGCCGCGCGTGGCGACGACCTGGAAGCCCAGCGCCACCAGGTCGCGCGCCACCGCCACGGCGCGCTGCTTGTCGGCGTCCTTGACGGTGATGACCACGGTGCCGCGGCCGGGCAGCTTGGAGCCGGCACCGAGCTGGCTCTTGAGCATGGCCTCGCCGAAGGTGCGGCCCACGCCCATGACCTCGCCGGTGGAGCGCATCTCGGGGCCCAGCACCGGGTCGACGCCGGGGAACTTGTTGAAGGGGAAGACCGCTTCCTTGATGCTGAAGTAAGGCGGTATCACCTCGGCCAGCGCCAGGCCGGCGGGGCCGCGCTGGCTGGCCAGGCTCTGGCCGGCCATGCAGCGCGCCGCGATCTTGGCCAGCGGCAGGCCGGTGGCCTTGCTGACATAGGGCACGGTGCGCGAGGCGCGCGGATTGACCTCGAGCACATAGACGACGGCGTTCTCGCCCTCCCCCTGGATCGCGAACTGCGTGTTCATCAGCCCCACCACGCCCAGTGCGCGCGCCATGGCCGCGGCCTGGCGGCGCATCTCGTCCTGCAGCGCCTTGCTCAGCGTGTAGGGCGGCAGCGAGCAGGCCGAGTCGCCGCTGTGGATGCCGGCGGCCTCGACGTGTTCCATGATGCCGCCGATCAGCACCTCGCGGCCGTCGCTGATGCAGTCGACGTCAACCTCGATGGCGTCGTCGAGAAAGCGGTCCAGGAGCACGGGCGACTTCTCGCTCACCTTGACGGCCTCGCGCATGTAGCGCTCGAGATCCTTGTCGCCGTGCACGATCTCCATCGCGCGCCCGCCCAGCACATAGCTGGGGCGCACCACCAGCGGGTAGCCGATCTCCTGGGCCAGCGCCAGCGCAGCCTCTTCGGTGCGCGCGGTGCGGTTGGGCGGCTGCCTGAGGCCCAGTTCGTGCAGCAGCTTCTGGAAGCGCTCGCGGTCCTCGGCGATGTCGATGGAATCAGGGCTGGTGCCGATGATGGGCACGCCGGCGCGCTCGAGGTCGAGCGCCAGCTTCAGCGGTGTCTGGCCGCCGAACTGCACGATGACGCCGGTGGGCTGCTCTTTCGCGACGATCTCGAGCACGTCTTCCAGCGTCACCGGCTCGAAGTAGAGGCGGTCGCTGGTGTCGTAGTCGGTCGACACGGTCTCGGGGTTGCAGTTGACCATGATGGTCTCGTAGCCGTCCTCGCGCATCGCCAGCGCCGCGTGTACGCAGCAGTAGTCGAACTCGATGCCCTGGCCGATGCGGTTGGGCCCGCCGCCCAGCACCATGATCTTCTTGCGCGTGCTCGGCTCGGCCTCGCATTCCTCTTCGTAGGTCGAGTAGAGGTAGGCGGTCTGGGTGGCGAACTCGGCGGCGCAGGTGTCCACCCGCTTGTAGACCGGACGCACCTGCAGCGCATGGCGGCGCTCGCGCACCGCGTGCTGGTGCGTACCCAGTAGCTTGGCCAGGCGGCGGTCTGAGAAGCCCTTGGCCTTGAGGAATTGCAGCTCGGCCTTGCTCAGGCTGGCCAGTTCGCGGCCGGCCAGCTGCCGTTCGAGCGCCACCAGTTCCTCGATCTGGGCCAGGAACCAGGGGTCGACCGCGGTCTCGTCGAAGATCTCGTCCAGGCTCATGCCGATGCGGAAGGCGTCGGCCAGGTAGAGGATGCGCTCGGGGCCGGCGTTGCCGATCTCGTCGACGATCTCGTCGCGGTCCGTGCTGCGCTCACTCAGGCCGTCGATGCCGGTCTCCAGGCCGCGCAGCGCTTTCTGGAAGCTTTCCTGGAAGGTGCGGCCGATGGCCATGACCTCACCCACGCTCTTCATCTGCGTCGTCAGGTGCGGGTCGGCGGCGGGGAATTTCTCGAAGGCGAAGCGCGGGATCTTGGTGACGACGTAGTCGATGCTGGGCTCGAAGCTGGCCGGCGTGGCGCCGCCGGTGATGTCGTTGCGCAACTCGTCCAGCGTGTAGCCCACGGCCAGCTTGGCCGCCACCTTGGCGATGGGGAAACCGGTGGCCTTGGAGGCCAGCGCCGAAGAGCGCGAGACGCGCGGATTCATCTCGATCACGATGAGCCGGCCGTTGACCGGATTGACCGAGAACTGCACGTTCGAGCCGCCGGTGTCGACGCCGATCTCGCGCAGGATGGCGATGCTGGCGTTGCGCATCACCTGGTATTCCTTGTCGGTGAGCGTCTGCGCCGGGGCCACCGTGATGCTGTCGCCGGTGTGGATGCCCATGGGGTCGAGGTTCTCGATGCTGCACACGATGATGCAGTTGTCGGCGCGGTCGCGCACGACTTCCATCTCAAACTCCTTCCAGCCGATCAGGCTCTCCTCGATGAGCAGTTCCTTGGTGGGCGACAGGTCGAGGCCGCGCTTGCAGATCTCGTCGAATTCCTCGGGGTTGTAGGCGATGCCGCCGCCGGTGCCACCCATCGTGAAGCTGGGGCGGATGACCATCGGGAAGCCGGTGCCGCCGATCTGCGCCTGGATGCTCTTCTGCACCGCCAGCGCCTCTTCCATGCTGTGCGCAATGCCGCTCTTGGCCGAATCGAGGCCGATGGACGTCATCGCGTCCTTGAACTTCATGCGGTCTTCGGCCTTCTCGATGGCCGTCTCGTTGGCGCCGATCATCTCGACGCCATGCTTGGCCAGCACGCCGTGGCGGTGCAGGTCGAGGGCGCAGTTCAGCGCCGTCTGGCCGCCCATCGTCGGCAGCAGCGCCATCTTCTCGTGCGGGCGCGCGGCGCGCTCCTTGGCGATGATCTTCTCGAGCACCTGCCAGGTGATGGGCTCGATGTAGGTCGCGTCGGCCATACCCGGGTCGGTCATGATGGTCGCCGGGTTGCTGTTGACGAGGACGACGCGGTAGCCCTCCTCGCGCAGCGCCTTGCAGGCCTGGGCGCCGGAGTAGTCGAATTCACAGGCCTGGCCGATGACGATGGGGCCGGCGCCGATGATCAGGATGCTGTGGAGGTCGGTGCGCTTGGCCATTTACTTTTGCTCCATCAGGGCGACGAAGCGGTCGAAGAGATAGCCGATGTCCTGCGGCCCGGGGCTGGCCTCGGGGTGGCCCTGGAAGCAGAAGGCCGGGCGGTCGGTGCGCGCCAGGCCTTGCAGGGTGCCGTCGAACAGGCTGATGTGGGTGGGGCGCAGGTTGGCCGGCAAGGTTTTCTCGTCGACCGCGAAGCCGTGGTTCTGGCTCGTGATGCTGACCCGGCCGCTGTCGAGATCCTTCACTGGGTGGTTGGCGCCGTGGTGGCCGAACTTCATCTTGAAGGTGCGCGCACCCGATGCCAGGGCCATGATCTGGTGGCCCAGGCAAATGCCGAAGACCGGCGTGCCGCTGCCGATCAATTCGCGTGCGGCGGCGATCGCGTAGTCGCAGGGCTCGGGGTCGCCCGGGCCGTTGCTGAGGAAGATGCCGTCGGGGCGCAGTTTCATCACCGCGGCCGCGCTCGTCTGCGCCGGCACCACGGTGACGCGGCAGCCGCGGCTGGCCAGCATGCGCAGGATGTTGCGCTTGACGCCGAAGTCGTAGGCCACCACATGGTGGCGCGGGGTCTGCTGCAGGCCGTAGCCGGCGCCGAGTGTCCACTCGGTCTCGGTCCATTCGTAGGCTTCGGTGGCCGAGACCACACGCGCCAGGTCCAGCCCCGACATCGAGGGCGCACCGTGTGCCATTGCCACGGCTGCAGCAATGTCGGCCTCGCTGACCGCATGACCGGCAGGGTAGGCGACGATGCTGCCGTTCTGGGCACCGCGGCTGCGCAGCACGCGGGTGAGGCGGCGCGTATCGATCCCGGCGATGGCCACCGTGCCTTCGCGTTGCAGGTACTCGGACAACGTCATCGTCGAGCGGAAGTTCGAGACACGCAGCGACACGTCCTTCACGATCAGCCCGGCGGCGTGGACGCGTGCGGCTTCCACGTCTTCGGCATTGATGCCGACATTGCCGATGTGCGGATACGTCAGCGTGACGATCTGCCGGCAATAGCTCGGATCGGTAAGGATTTCCTGGTAGCCGGTGAGCGCGGTGTTGAACACCACCTCGCCCACCGCGCTGCCGGGGGCGCCTGCCGATGTGCCGATGAAGGTGGTGCCGTCCGCGAGGGCGAGCAGTGCGGGGGGCAGGACGGGCAGCAAGTAGGAGACTCCGGGTTCGCGCGCCCGGAATTCCCGGCGATCGGCTTGATCGCCTGGGCAGCGAGGGTCAACCGGCGACGGAGTTTCGCGAGGGCGGCGTGGATTGCGGGTAAACCACCGGATTATAGCCGGCGGTTGCTGCTCAGCCGCCCAGGGCAGCGATGCCCGCACGGGCGATCTGGGCGTCTTCGGCCGACTTGACACCGCTCACGCCAACCGCACCGACGCACTGCCCGCCAACCATGATGGGCACCCCGCCTTCGAGCATGCCTTGCAGCGCCGGCGCGCTCAGGAAGGAGGTGCGGCCCTGGTTGATCATCTCTTCGTAGATGCGACTCTCACGCCGGCCCAGCGCCGAGGTACGGGCCTTGGCCGGAGCGATCTCGGCCGAGATCGGCGCCGCGCCGTCCAGGCGCTGCAACCACAGCAGGTGGCCGCCGTCGTCGACGATGGCGAAGGTGACCGCCCAACCGTTCTTGGTGGCCTCGGCTTCGGCAGCAGCAGCGATGGCGCGCAGGTCGGACAGGGTCAGGGTGGGCTTGGTGTTCATGGCGGCAACGATAACCCGGGGCGCAGGCCCTTGTCTGCACGGGGACTGGGGCCATATGGGGTGCAAGGCGGGGAACCTAGAATGCACGTTGGCGTCCAACCCGCCTTACCCAAAGGAGCTTTCATGGAATCACGCGTGCAGACTTTCCCCGGTGTCGCCGGAGCCGGCGCGCTCGCCGCCGAACGCAACCGCGTCCTGCGCAACACCTACTGGCTGCTGGCCTTGTCGATGGTGCCCACGGTGCTGGGGGCCTGGGTCGGCATCGAGACCGGCCTGATGCGCCTGATGTCGCCTGGCATCGGCCTCATCGTCTTCATGGTCGGTGCCTTTGGCTTCATGTACGCGATCGAGAAGACCAAGAACTCGGCCGCCGGCGTGCCCCTGCTGCTGGCCTTCACCTTCTTCATGGGCCTGATGCTGGCGCGCCTGCTGGGCGTGGTGCTGGGCCTCAAGAACGGCAGCAGCCTGATCATGATGGCCTTTGCCGGCACCGGCGCCATCTTCTTCGGCATGGCCTCGCTCAGCACCATCATCAAGCGCGACCTGTCGAGCATGGGCAAGTTCCTGTTCATCGGCATGATCATGCTGCTGGTGGCAGGCATCGCCAACATCTTCATCCAGAGCAGCGCGCTGATGATCACGCTGTCGGTGCTGGCCATAGGCATCTTCTCGGCCTTCATCCTGCACGACCTCAAGCGAGTGCAGGACGGCGAGGAAACCAACTACATCACCGCCACCCTGGGTGTCTACCTGAGCCTGTACAACGTGTTCAGCAACCTGCTGGCGCTGTTCGGCATCTTCGGCGGCGAACGCGACTGAGCCACAGCCCCGCCCGCCCGGTGCCCGCCGGGCGGCCTGCGGCGATTTGCCGCTCCCCATGTTGCCGCCACCCCCGCGGCGCGTATCGGGCCAGAATGGCTGCCGTTGCCACAACGTGGCCAACCGCCATCGATACCGCCGCCCCTTCTGAACCCACCCGCCGCCTCGCGCTCAAAGGCGGCCTGGCGCTGGCGTTCGCCCTGCCCGCCCTCGCCGGCCTGACGGCCTGCACTGATCGCGGCCCGCTGCGCATCGGCTTCATCGGCGGCATGTCGGGTCGCGTTGCCGATCTCGGCATCGCCGGCCGCAACGGCGCCCAGCTCGCCGTCGACGACCTCAATGCTGCCAGCGGCCCCGATGGCCGCGCCGTCGAGCTGCTGGTGCGCGACGACGAGCACGACGAAGCGAAGGCGCAATCTCGTCTCGCCGAACTCTTCGATGCCGGCGTGGCCTTCGTCGTCGGGCCCATGACCAGTTCGATGGCCGTGGCGATGGCGCCGCTGGCCACGCAACGCGGCATCGTGCTGATCAGCCCGACGGTGACGACGCACGAACTCAGCGGCCGCGCCGATGCCTTCTTCCGCGTCGTGCCCGACGCCCCCAGCGGTGCTCGTCAACAGGCCGATGCGCTGCTGGCGCGCGGCCTGCGCCGCCTGGTGACGGTGGCCGATCTCAACAACCGATCCTTCGCTGAGAGCTGGACCCAGGCCGCGGCGGCGCGCTTTCGCGAGCGGGGCGCTGCCGTGCCCCACGAACTCGGCTTCCGCTCGGCGCCGGGCCTGCGCTTCACCGAGCTGGCGCAGCAGATCGCGGCATCAAGCGGCGATGTCGTGATCGTCGCCGCCAACGCCTCGGACACCGCGGTGATCTGCCAGCAGGTGCGCCGTCTGGACGGCAAGCCGGCCTTCGCCGTCTCGCCCTGGGCCGGTACCGAGCAGTTCCCGCAGATGGGCGGGCGTGCCGTAGAGGGCGCGTTGGTGGCGCAGTACTTTGACCGCGCCAGCCGCGCACCGGCCTATCTGCAGTTCATCGAGCGCTACCGTGCCCGCTTCGGCGAAAACCCCGGCTACCCCGCCGTCAATGCCTACGATGCCCTGCGGCTGGGCATGGAGGGATTGCGCCAGCGCGGTGGCAGCAGCCTGGCAATCAGCCTGGGGAAACTGCGCCACCATGACTGCCTGCAGCAGACGATCGCCCTCGACGCTCACGGCGATGCGCAGGCACCGATGTTCCTGACCGAAGTGCGCGACGGCCGCTTCGTCGCTGCGGCCGGCTGATGGGCGGCTCGCTCGGCCTGCGCCGACGCCTGCTGCGGCAGTTCCTGCTGCTGGGCCTGTTGCCGGTGGTGGCGCTGGCAGCGCTGGCGGTGCTGCTGCTGGTGCCGGCCCTGGTGGCCCATGGCGAGGAGCGCAACCGTGAGCTGGCCACCTCGGTGCGCGAGCAGGTCAGGCTGGAGCTGTTCGCGCGCCAGCGCGCGGCCGAGCAACTGGCGGCCGAAATCCGCCAGGGCAGCCTCGCCGAGCCCGCCATCACCGATGCGCTGCAGACCCTGGTCACGGCCGACCGCTTTCTCTTCGCCGCCTACCTCACCGACGCCCGCGGCACGGTCACCCATGTCGCGCTGCAGCCCGCGAGCCCCCAGCACGTAGCCGACCTGCTGGGTCTGGACGAATCGGCCAAGCCGCATTTCCAGCAGGCCGCGAGTTCGCGGCTGGCCACCTGGTCGCAGGCCTTCCTTTCGACGATCTCGGGCCAGATCACCGTGGTGCTGGCCGTGCCCGCCGGCAGCGGCCAGCTGATGGTGGAGTTCTCGCTGGCGGGGCTCTCGCAGTCCCTGGCCGAGCTCGACATGGTGGGCCAGACCCACACCGTGGTGCTCGATGGTGCCGGCCGCATCATCGGCCACGCCGATGCGCGTCGCGCGCTGCGCCAGGACAGCCTGCGCGAAATTCCGCTCGTGCTGCGCGCCATCGCCGGCCACGCCGAGGCCGGCCGCATCATGCTCGATGGCAGCGAGCAGCTGGCCTATGCGCTGCCGGTGAAGCCCGTCGGCTGGACCATCCTGGTTTCGCAGGCCACGGCCTCGGTGCTCAAGCCGCTGCTGCGCCTGGCCTGGGTGCTGGCCCTCATCGTCGCGGCCACGCTGGCGGTGGCCGCGGCGGCGGCCTGGGGGTTGTCGCGGCGCGGGGGCGACGAAGTCGAGCGCCTGGCCGAATCGGCCCGTGCCGCCGCCTATGGTGAGTTGGCGGCCGTGAGCCCGGGCTTCGACACCGCCGAGTTCGCCGAGGTCTGGACGCGGCTGCGCAAGCTTTTCGACGAACTGCACGGCCGCGACCAGCAGACGCGCGCCGCCCGCGCCCGGCTGCAGGCCGTGCTGGACGCCGCCACCGAGGTGGCCATCGTCACCACTGACACCGCCGGCCGGGTGACGATGTTCAGCGCCGGCGCGCGCAAGATGCTGCAGCGCGAGCCAGCCGAGGTGGTGGGCCTGTGTACCGCGATCATCTGGCACGACGCGGACGAACTGGATGCGCGCGGCGCCGAGCTGACGGCCCGACTCGGCCGCCCGGTGGCCGGCTTCGACGTGCTGGTGGCGCTGGCGCGCGAATCCGGCAGCGAGGTGCGCGACTGGACCCTGGCGCGCGCCGACGGCCAGCGACTGCAGGTCTCCCTGGCCATGACCTCGCTGCGCGACCCCGACGGCGCACTCGAAGGCTTCCTGGGCGTCGCCATCGACATCACCGACCGCCGCCGCGCCGAGGCGCTGGAACTGGCCCGGCGCAGCGCCGAGGCCGCCAACCAGGCCAAGACCGAATTTCTCTCGCGCATGAGCCACGAGCTGCGCAGCCCGCTCAACGCCATGCTGGGCTATGCGCAGCTGATCGAGATCGACACGCAGGAGCCGCCCGGCCCCGGCCAGCGCGAGCGCTCGCGGCAAATCCAGCGCGCCGGCTGGCACCTGGTGCAGCTGATCGACGACGTGCTCGACCTCTCGCGCATCGAATCCGGCCAGTTGCGCGTCTCCATCGAGGCCGTCGACGCCCGCGGCGTGCTGGCGCGGGCGGCCGAGCTGGCAGCGCCGCAATTCCAGCGCCATCGCGTGCTGATGCGTACCGATTGGGTGGGCGCCACCGCACCCGAGGCGGCTGCGCCGGTGCTGGCCGATGCCACGCGGTTGACCCAGGTCCTTGTCAACCTGCTGGGCAATGCCGCCAAGTACAGCCCTCCAGGCAGCACCGTGAGGCTGGAGTGGGAGGCGCTGCCGGGGCGGCAGCTGGCGCTGCGCGTCATCGACCCCGGCCGCGGCATGACGCCCGAGCAGCTGGGCCAGCTCTTCCAGCCTTTCAACCGCCTGGGCCTCGAATCCAGCGGCATCGAGGGCACAGGCATCGGCCTGGTCATCACGCGCCACCTGGTCGAACTGATGCACGGCAGCCTGGCGGTGCAAAGCCAGGCCGGCGAGGGCAGCCGCTTCACCGTGACGCTGCCCCAGGCCGAGGCGCTGGCGGTGCCGGCCGCCACGCCCGCCCTGCCGGATGCCGGCACAGGCGGTCTCAGTGGTCGCGTGCTCTACATCGAGGACAACGAGGTCAACGCCTTGCTGATGCGTGAGATCCTGCGCCTGCGCCCGCGGGTGCAACTGGACCTGGCGGCCACCGTGGCCGAGGGCCTGGAGCTGGTGCGCCGCCACCGGCCGCAGCTGGTGCTGCTGGACATGCACCTGCCCGACGCCCACGGCAGCGTGGCGCTGGACGCGATACGCGCCGATGCCAGCCTGGCCGGCACGGTGGTCATCGTCGTCTCGGCCGACGCCACGCGCCAGCAGGTGAATACCATGCTGGCCCGCGGCGCACGCAGCTACCTCACCAAGCCGCTGCGCGTGCCCGAGGCGCTGGCCGCCATCGACGCCGCGCTCGGCGTGGCGTCACCTTCGGGCTGATCAGGCGGCCGGCGGCTCGACCGCAACGGTCCTGGCCTGCGGGTC
Organism: Rubrivivax sp. A210; assembly: GCF_904426505.1. Classification (GTDB taxonomy): domain Bacteria; phylum Pseudomonadota; class Gammaproteobacteria; order Burkholderiales; family Burkholderiaceae_C; genus Rubrivivax. Next base: position 344,387 of record NZ_CAJGBN010000034.1, on the reverse strand, counting down.
GAACTCGAACACCGCCATGCTCTCGACGTGGGCCGTGTGGGGGAACATGTTCACCACGCCGGCCTGCGTGCAGCGGTAGCCGGCCTGGTGTACCAGCAGGCCGGCGTCGCGCGCCAGCGTAGACGGGTTGCAGCTGACGTAGACGATGCGCTGCGGCGGCGTCCAGCCCGGCGCCCGGTGCAGGTCGGCCACGGCCTTGGCGAGTGCGAAAGCACCCTCGCGCGGCGGGTCAACCAGCCAGCGCTGGGCCGTGCCCAGGGCGCGCAAATCCGCGGGCGTCAGCTCGAAGAGGTTGCGCGCGGCGAACTCGGTGTTGGCGGCCAGGCCGTTGGTAGCGGCATTGGCGCGGGCGCGCGCCACCAGGGTCTCGCTGCCCTCGATGCCCAGCACGCTGCGCGCTCGCGTGGCCAGCGGCAGCGTGAAGTTGCCCAGGCCGCAGAACCAGTCGATCACGCGCTCGTCGGCCTGTGGTGCCAGCAGGCGCAGCGCGCGCTCGACCAGCACGCGGTTGATGTGCGGGTTGACCTGGGTGAAATCGGTGGGCTTGAAGGGCATGGTGATGCCGAACTCGGGCAGCCGGTAGGCCAGCACCGGCCCGCCCTCGTCGAGCAGTTGCACCGTCTCGGGGCCCTTGGGCTGCAGCCACCACTGCACGCCATGCACGGCGGCAAAGGCGCGCAGGCGGCTGCGGTCGCTCTCGCTCAGGGGCTCCAGATGGCGCAGCACCAGGGCCGTCACGGGGCCGTCGGCGCCGTGGCCGGCGGCGAGTTCGATCTGCGGCAGGCGGTCGCGTTGCTCCATCGCGCCGATCAGCTCGCGCAGCGGCAGCAGCATGGCGCTGACGGCGGGCGGCAGCACGGCACACACCGACATGTCGGCGACATAGCGCGACTTGCGCTCGTGGAAGCCGATCAGCACCGTGCCCTTCTTGGCGACATGGCGCACCGAGAGACGCGCCCGGTCGCGGTAGCCCCAGGCCGGCCCTTCGATGGGGCGCAACAGGCACTCCGGCCTCACCTTGGCCAGGTGCCAGAGGTTGTCTTCCAGCACGCGCTGCTTTACAGCCACCTGGGCGGCCGGGTGCAGATGCTGCATCTTGCAGCCGCCGCAGGCGCCCGCGTGCAGGCCGAAGTGCGGGCAGCCCGGGCGCACGCGTTGCGCGCTCTCGCGCGCCAACGACGTCATCTGGCCCTGCTCCCACTGGTTCTTCTTGCGCGAGACCTGCACCTGCACGCGCTCGCCGGGCAAGGCGCCCTCGATGAAGACCACCTTGCCGTCGGCGCGGTGCGCCACGCCCTGGGCCTCGAGGTCGAGCGATTCGACCGTCAGCCAATCCGTTCCGTTTGCCATCGCGCGATTATCCGGGCGCCACGCGGCGCGGCCGGAACAGCCTAGAAGATGGCGTCGCGGCCCACGCCCCGGCGGGCCATAGCGCGCTTGAGCTTGCCCAGCGCGTCCTGCTGGATCTGGCGCACGCGCTCGCGCGTCAGCTTCAGCTGGCCGGCCAGTTCGTCCAGCGTCTGTGGCTCGCGGCCATGCAGGCCATAGCGGCCGGTGAGCACCTCGCGCTCGCGTGCGCTCAGCTCGGCCATGCGGCCACCCAGCAGTTCGTGAACCTCGGCGTCCAGGCGCTGGCCCAGGGGATCGGCGGCCTGCTCGTCAGCCAGCAGGTCGAAGGGCGAATCGCCGGCCTCGCCGCGCTCGAGCGGCACGTCCAGCGAACTGGGCTGCTCGGCCAGGTGCAGCAGTTCGTCGATCTCCTGCACCGTGCGGCCCAGGGCCTGCGCCACCTGCTCGCTGCCGATGTGGTGCTCGCCGTCGCTGGTGGCCTCGAGCGCGCGGCGGGCGCGCAGCACCTGGCTCAGCTCGCGCAGCACATGCACCGGCAGGCGGATCAGCCGCGCCTGCTGCACGATGGCGCGCTCGACGCTCTGGCGGATCCACCACAGCGCATAGGTCGAGAAGCGAAAGCCGCGCTCGGGCTCGAATTTGGAGATGGCATGCATCAGCCCGAGATTGCCCTCCTCGATGAGGTCGACCATGGGCAGGCCGCGGCCGGTGTAGTGCTTGGCCACGCTGACCACCAGGCGCAGGTTGTGCTCGATCATCTTCTGCCGCGCCGCAAAGTCGCCGGTGCGGGCACGCCGGGCCAGTTCGCGCTCTTGCTCGGCGCTCAAGAGCGGGGCGCGGCGGATGTCGCGCAGATAGCTCTTGAGCGCGTCGGCGGACTCGCCGTCGCCGGTTGCGGCCGGAATCAGGGCGGCAGCGCCATCGGCGCCATCGACGCCTTCTCCAGCGCCGGCCTCCTGCCCTTCGCCGCCCTCGGCCCCATCGGGTTCGGCCGAAGGTGTCAACGAGGGCGACCGGGCGCTCACGCAGGGCCCGCCTAGCGCGCCGGCAGCAGGCGGGCCGGATCGACCGGCTTGCCCATGCGGCGCACCTCGAAGTGCAACTGCACCTTCTCGGCGTCGCTGGCGCCCATCTCGGCGATCTTCTGGCCGCGGCGCACCGCCTGGTCTTCCTTCACCAGCAGGGCCTGGTTGTGGGCATAGGCCGACAGGAAAGTGGCGTTGTGCTTGATGATGACCAGGTTGCCATAGCCGCGCAGGCCAGAGCCGGCATACACGACGCGGCCGTCGGCGGCGGCCAGCACCGCATCGCCGGCCTTGCCCGCGATCACCAGCCCTTTGGTCTTGCCCTCTTCGAAGGGCGCGGCCACCACGCCGGATGCCGGCCAGGCCCAGGCCACGTCATCGTCGCCTTCGCGGGCTGCCGGGGCTGGCTTGGCCCCGCTGGCGGCAGGCGCCGCGGGCGCCGGGGCTGGCGTGGCGGCGGCCGAGGCAGGGGCTGCCGCCGGCCTGCCTTCGAGCGGGCGGCTATCGACCGCGCCCACGCCCGCCACAGGCCGTGTCACGACGCCATTGCTGTCGGCCGTGGGCGGCACCACGCGCAGCACCTGGCCGACCTCGATGAGGTTGGCGTTCTCAAGGTTGTTCCAGCGCGCGATGTCGCGCCAGGGCTGGCCGAAATCGAGGCCGATGCGGATCAGCGTGTCGCCCGGCCTAACGCTGTAATAACCCGGCTTGCCGACGTTCTCTGCACCCGGCAAGGGCTTGGCCGGCTCGGCGCCGGGCGCCGAGGCTGCCGTTGCCGCGGCGGCGGGCGTGGACGGTGCAGGTGCCGTGGCGACAGCGGGGGTGGATGGCGCGGGCTTGCCCGAGGCCTTGCGGTCTTCGACCGGGGCGCGGTGGGCGGGCGACGCGCAGGCGGCCAGCAAGGCCAGGGCCAGCGCGGCCAGGGCCGTGGCCAGCCGCATTCGCGAGGTGGAGAAAGTGGAGGCTTTGGGTGTCATGCGGTGCCGGATTTTAGAGGGACGAAGTTCACCGCATCGAGGCGGCGGCTGACCAGGCCGCCCGGCTCGCGGTCGACCACCAGCAGCACCTGGCCGCCGCTGGTGGCGTCCTGCAGCGGGGCCACCAGACGGCCGCCGACATCGAGCTGATCGATCCAGGCCGGCGGCAGTTCCTCGCCGCCCGCCGCGGCAATGATGCTCTGGTAGGGCGCGCGCAGCGTGTGGCCGTCGCGGCCGTCGCCAAAGACCAGGCGCAGGTCGCCGCGCCGCGCGTGGGCCAGATTGGCGCGTGCCTTGTCGTGCAGGCCGCGCAAGCGCTCGATGGAGACCACGCTGCGCGCCAGCAGCGCCAGCAGCGCCGCCTGGTAGCCGCAGCCGGTGCCGATCTCGAGCACGCGGCCCAGGTCGCCGTGGGCGCGGGCATGGGCACCCTCGAACAGCAGCGCCAGCATGTGGCCCACCACCGACGGCTTGGAGATGGTCTGCGACAGGCCTATGGGCAAGCTGGTGTCTTCATAGGCCTGGGTGGCCAGGGCGCTGTCGACGAAGCGGTGGCGCTCCACCTGGCCCAGGGCCGCCAGCACCGGCTCGCAGCGCAGGCCCTGCTCGCGCAGGCGCGCCACCATGCGCTGGCGCACGGCGGCCGAATCCAGGCCCAGGCCGCTGGGGGTGCTGCTCTGCGCCGCAGCCTGGGCTGCATGCTGCAGCGGGCGTTGCGGACGCAGCAGTTCGTCGGCGGCGGCGCCGACGCGCGAACGCGCCGGTGCCTGCAGGCGATCCAGCGCCAGCGGAAACCGGGGCGTGCGCGGCGAGCGCGCAGTCATGCGCCGCGGCCGGCCAGGCGCGCGGCCCAGGCCGGGCTGGCCGCGTGGTCGGTGAGGTCCACCTGCAGCGGCGTGATCGAGACGCAGCTGTGGGCAATGGCGTGGAAATCCGTGCCCTCGCCGGCCTCACGGGCGTCGCCGGCCGGGCCTATCCAGTAGATGGTCTCGCCGCGCGGGCTGGTCTGGCGTATCACCGGCTCGCTGGCATGGCGCCGGCCCAGGCGCGTGATGCGGCGCGGCAGCGTGGCGGCATCGGCGCGGTTGGGGATGTTGACGTTGAGCAGCCAGGGCGCGCCGCCCAGGGGCGCGCTGGCCAGCACCTGCTCGACCACGGCGCGGGCGGTGGCAGCCGCGGCCTCGAGATCGCCCCAGCCCTTTTCGGCCTGCGAGAAGGCGATGGCCGGCACGCCGAAGAGGAAACCCTCCATCGCCGCCGCCACCGTGCCTGAATAGAGCGTGTCATCGCCCATGTTGGCGCCGTTGTTGATGCCCGAGAGCACCAGGTCGGGCCGGTAGCCGAGCAGGCCGGTGAGGGCCACATGGACGCAGTCGGACGGCGTGCCGTTGACGACGCGGTAGCCCTCGGCATGGCCGCCGCGGGCCTGGAACACCGACAGCGGTCGCGTCAGCGTGAGCGAATTGGAGGTGCCGCTGGCGTTCTGCTCGGGCGCGATGACGTCGATGCTGCCCAGGCCAGCACAGGCGCGCACCAGCGCGGCCAGCCCGGGGGCGAGGTAACCGTCGTCATTGGCGATGAGGATGCGCATGCGGACATTGTAGGGAGGCCCCGCTGGCACACCGCGCCGGCAATGTCGGCGCAGGGGCCAGGGTTGATGCGGCGATGCTGGCAAGATCGGCAGCGTGCGCGCCTGGACGCGCAACGCAGAGGATCGAAGCAAGCATGCAAGCCGCACCCACCGTGCTCTACCTGGCGCGCCATGGCCAGAGCGAATGGAACAACCAGGGCCTGGTGACCGGGCAGCTCGACCCCGGCCTCTCGGCCAAGGGCCTGCAGCAGAGCGAGGCCCTGGCCCAATGCCTTCATGGCGAGACGCTGGCGGCCATCTACGCCAGCGCGCTGCAGCGCACCACGGCCACCGCCCAGCCCACGGCCACGCGGCTGGGCCTGGGCATCACGCAGCTGGCGGCGCTCAACGAGATCCACATGGGCGTGCTGCAGGGCCGCCAGCGCGACGACACCGACCCCGAGGCCCAGGCCCTGTGGCAGCAGTGGCAGGCCGCGCCCTGGGGCCCCGGCGTGCCCGGCGGCGAAAGCCTGGCCGAGCTGACGCAGCGGGTGGACGCGGTGCTGCAGGATCTGCTGCAACGCCACCGCGGCCAGCGCGTGCTGGTGGTGGGCCACCGCGCCACCAACCGCGTGCTGATGGGCCGTTTGATGGGCTGGCCCCAGGAGCGCTGGCCCGAGATCAGGCTGCGCAACAAGTTTTTCTACCGCATCGAGCCGGGCGCAGATGGCGCGCCGGCCCGCATCGCCACCTGCACGCTCAGCGGCAGCAAGACCGGCAGCTGGATCGAAGGCTTCGTCATGTGAAAGTGTCTGAACGCACGCCGGCCAGGCGGCGCAGCACATTGCGCGTGATCTGCTGCGCCGCCGGGTTCAGGCGCGAGCTGCGCAGCGCCGGGGCGTTGAAATCGTCCAGGCCCCAGGCCCACTGGATGCTGCCGGTGGCAAAGACCAGGGCGCCGCTGGGCGCGGTATAGACGCTCATGTTCGACAGCCCCTGCTGCACCGGCTCGGTCAGCGTGGTCCAGGGCGAACTGGCCAGGATTTCCAGCCCGGCCGGGCCCTGGCCCTGGGCGGCGTCGACCTCGTAGCCCAGCAGGCCGGGCAGGCGGTCGCCGGCCGCCAGGCCGGTGCCGGCGAAGACCCAGTGCTCCGGCCGCGTGACGACGATGTCGCCGTCCACCGGATCGGCCACATACATCACGCCGATCAGCTGCTCCTCGGGGCGGCCGACGGCGGCGCTGCGCCACTTGTCGGTGGCCAGGCTGGTGTTCGCGCGGCTGTACAGCGGGTCGGCCTTGGCCTTCTTGTGGCAGACCATGATGCGGTCGGCCGTGCCCGAGGCCGGGCTGGGCTCCAGCCTCACCTGCCAGTAGGCGCTGTTGGCCGAGAAGAAACCCAGGTGGATGCCGGCGTCGCGCGCCGCCTCGACGTGGTCGCGCATCGCGCGCGTCCAGTACTCGTCGTGGCCGCTCGAGATCCAGCCGCGGCAGCGGCGTGGTGGCGCCGCGTGTGTGTCGAGGTTGGTGCCGTAGGCGACGTCCCAGCCCTCGCGCTCGAGCCAGCGCAGCAGATTGCAGTCCCAGGCCGCGTTGCTGGGCCCGTAACGCTCGGGATGGGGCTGCAGATTGCACAGGAACTCGCCCGCGCCCATGCCATAGGCCGCGGCCGGGTTCTGGGCATTGGCCGCGAAGGGACGGTTGAACGAGACCTTGCTGGCGCGCCGGCCTTCGCTGCTGCCCCAGTGGTAGAGCGACTTGCCGCCCCAGGCGTTGTAGGCCTGGTAGGTGGTCAGGCCCAGTTGCACGTGCAGCGCCGCGTCGCGCTCGTCGTCGCGCACGACGAAGAAGATGTAGCTCTGGGCGCCGCTGTCGGCGGCCGTCAATCGGGCCAGGAAGACGCCGCTGGTCCAGCCGCCGGGCTCATCGGCGCTGGCGGTGCGCAGGGCATGGGACTGCTCCCAGGCGCAGTCGACGAGGCCGCTGTCGGGGTCCATCGCCGGCATGGGCTGGGCGCGGCCCGGCAGCGTGAGCGGCCCCAGCACGCGGCGCGCGCCCAGGCCCTGGTACCAGCCGATGCGGAAGACCTCCAGCACCCACTGCGGCGCCCGCGTGTGCACGTGCAGGCCGATGACGCCGCCGCGCGCCACGCTGGTGGCCGCGGCATAGCCTTCGATCTCGCGCGCCAGCGCCGGACGCCGCAGCGTCCAGTCGGCGCAGCCGGGGCGGGCGTTCTCGGCCTGGATCGGGTTCATCACGCCGGCTCGACGGCGCGCTCCGCCAGCACGGCCAGGATGCGTTCGGCGGTGACACGGGCGCCGTCCATGGCCACCTGGTGCGCCGGATAGGGCGCGGCCAGGGCCTCCAGGATGCGCGCGGCCAGCCGCTCGGGCAGCAGGTCGGCGGGGCCCAGCTCGTGCAGCAGGCCCTTCTCGGCGAACTTGCGAATGCGTATGCCCTGCTCCGGGTTGTCCTGGTAGGGATAGGCCAGGCCCGGGGTGCGAGCACCCAGCACGTCCATCAAGGTGTTGTCGCCGCCCATGCTGATGGATGCCACCGATTCCATCAGGTGACGCGGAAACTCGGCCAGAAAGGGGTGAATCTCGACGTTGGCGCTGCTCACCAGGCGGCGCAGCGACTCGATCTCCTCGGCCGGCGTGCGCGAGCCGCAGGCCAGCACGAAGCGCAGCTGAGGCAACAGCGCCGCCGCACCGATGGCGGCGACCAGCAGTTCGCGCCCGACGTTGCCGCCGCCCTGGCTGACCAGCACCTGGGGCTTGCGCACCGGCCGCTCGGTCGGCGGCGGCGGGCTGATGTAGCCGCTGTAGCAAAGGCGGTCGGCGATCTCGGGCGCGAGGCTGAAGGTCTCGTCGAAGCGGATCACCGCCGGGTCGCCGCGCACGAAGACGGTGTGGATCAGCTTCTTCACCGATTCAACCATGCGCCGTTCGTTGGCCTGGGCGCGCGGCACCAGCACCTCGCGCACCGAGCAGAACACCGGCACCGGCCCGCTGCCGGCGCGCACCGCCGCCAGCAGGGCCTGGATCTCGGTCTTGAAACGGCGCCGGCCGAAGGGATAGAACTCGAGCACCACGGCCTGGTAGGACGGGCGCAGAAAGCCGGCAATGGCCTGGGCGCGGTCGGCCCAGATGGCGTCTATGGGGCGCTCGTCGGCGGGGGCGAAGAACTCGCCGCTGTCCTCGTCGTGCAGCAAGGTGGCCAGGCGCAGGCCGCGGAATCCCGGGCGCGGCGCCATGGGGCCGGCGTCGAGGCCGCCATAGACGAGGTCGACCTCGGCCTGCGGCAGCAGGGCTTCGATGATGCGCAGGCTGCAGGTCAGGTGGCCGATGCCGACCAGGCTCTGGCAGTAGTAGAGGATGCGGGGCCGGCTCACCGTGGTTTGAACGGCTGCGGCCGGCGGCAAGGCGGGGCCGGCGCTCATGCTGCGGACGCGCCGTGCCGGACGCCGGGGTTTGGCGCTCCGCGATGCACCATCTCGGGAGCTGAGTCGCTGGCTGGCCGCATGCAGAGGCAACCCTGGGGTGCGCGACACCCGACAGAGCGGCCATGGCGGCCGCGGATACGGCCGCCGCGGTGGTGCACTGTGAACAGCTTCACGATCCGGCCCCCACGGCGCACGATCAGAAGTTCAGCGCCACGCCCAGCTCGATGCCATGCGCGGGGTCGCGCCGGTTCTCGGCAAAGGCCTGGCCGGGGTAGAAGCGCGTCAGCAGCAGGGTCACTTCGAACTGGCGCCATTCGCGCATCGCGAACAACACATCGATCTCGCGCCCGATGTCGCGGCTGAGGCCCTGCGGGTCTTGCGACAGGCGCGAATTGGCGATCCGCGTGTCGGCAAACATCTGGCGGTAGCGGTGGACGATGACCTCGGCCGAGGTGCTGGACAGGAAGCGGAAGCCGAAGCCGGCGCTGGCCACGCGCAGATTGGACAGCTCGGGGTCCAGCAACTCGCCGTAGAAGCGCAGCCGCTTGACGCCGCCGACGCGGCCTTTGTTCTCGTGCAGGCCGGTCTGGCGGAAGCCGCGCTCCAGCGTGGCCGTGCCCGGCGCGCCCGAGCCCTGGGCCAGGCCCAGGCTGAAGGTGGGGCGGGCCGCGCTGGGCAACACCCACTGGGTGCCGATGTCCCAGGCGTAGCCCCGCACATTGCGGCGACTGGTGGCGCCGGGGCTCAGCAGGCCCTCGGGCGTGGTGCTGAAGGCCGTGACGAACTCGCGGCCGCGCAGCATGGCCGCGTCGGCACGGTAGGTCCAGCGGTTCTTCGACTCGAAGCGCACCTCGCCGCTGCTGCGCAGGCCCAGCCAGCGCAGCCGGCCGTCGGAAGCATCTTCCTCGTCCTCGGCGAACAAGGAGCCCGGCTTGGGCGGGCCCGAGTCGTCGTCGGTGAAGAGCCAGAAGGCCTCGACGCTGTGGCGCGGCGCCCAGCGCAGGTTGAAGTTGCCGAACCAGCGCTTGACGGCCTTCTTGTCGGCATCCATGTCGTGGCTGGCCGACGACACGCGCGCCAGTTCGCGCGCCACGCCGGTCTCCAGCCGCCAGTTGTCGGGCGCATAGACCAGGCGTATCGCGTCCAGATCGTCGTCCCACCACCAGGATCGACGGTCGACCAGCGCGATGCGGCCCATCTGTATAGACAGCGGGTATTCGCCCAGCCGTTCCCACATCACCCAGGTCTGGCCACGCTCGGCCGATTCCTGCTTGGTGACGCTGCGGTCGCTGCGCGAGCGCCGGCGGTCCGAGAGGCCCACGCCCTGCACGAACCAGGTCGTGTCGGCATCGGTCTTCCAGCGCGCGTCGAGCTTGAGCTCATGGCTGGCGACATCGCGGTCGCGGTTGCGGGCGCGGTTGAGGTCGTAATTGCGCCGGCCCTCGACCGAGCCCTCGTAGCTCATGCCCAGCTCGACCGGAACGCCGAAGAGCTGCACCGTCGAAGGCTGCTCGGCCCGCCTCTCGTCGGGGCGCTGCGACACGGTGCGCGGCGCCGGCGTGCCCAGTTCCGGCTCGGGCGGTGGCGTCTGCGCCAGCGCGGAGGCAGCAAGAACGGACAGGGTGAGGAGGAGGCAGCGGCGCAGCATCACGAAAGGCTTTCGGCGGGGGCGGTGGAAGGCGGCAAGGTGGGGGGACGGGCGAGCAGTTCGCGCATGGGCCAGCAGCGCACGCGGGAGTGGCCGGCGATCAGGTGCAGCAGGCGGGACAGCAGTGCCAGATCGGCCGCGTCCATCGCGGCATGGTGCAGCATCAGGCCCAGCGGGCCGCCGCTGGCGACGCGCCCGGCCAGCTCGTGGGCCACGCGCGGGCCCTCGGCCTCGCCCTGCTCGCGCGCCAGGCGCTGGTGCTTGCACCAGTCGACGTCCACCGGGAGCTCGGGCAGGGCCTGCTGCGCCGGGGCGCCGCGGCTGCGCGACAGCGCGCCAAAACCCAGCTCGGCCAGCAGCGCCGGCGTGCCGGGGCTGCAGCGGTTCCAGGGCGGGGTGAAGATGGGGTCGAGCTGGTCGCCGAAGCGTTCGAGCAGCAGGGCGCGGCCGGCGGCCAGGTCGGCGCGCTGCGCTTCCGGCGTGCGCGAAGGGCCGAACTCGCACTTGCGCTCGGTGGTCTCGTGGTTCTGGTGCGCAAAGCCGTGCTGGTGCAGGCCGATCAGGCGCGGCGCAGCGGCCTTGCGCCCCAGCAGCCGGGCAGCCAGCGCCGCGCCCGTAGCCTGGGGAATCACCGCCAGATCGATGGGCACGCCGGCCTCGCCGGTGCAGTCGAGCAGCGCGAACAGCGCGGCGTCGTCCCAGCCGGTGTCGTCGTCGCGCAGGAAGAAGTCCAGCGGCGCCGGGGCCGCGTCCAGCGCCGCGGCCAGGGTGACAAAAGCGGCCGTCATGGCTGGCGCTCCAGGTGCAGGCCGTGGATGAGGCGTGCGCTCTCCCCCGCGCCGTCCAGCGCCAGCGCCGCAGCGCGCGGGCTGAACTGCAGCAGCGCTTGCATCGCCGCCGCCAGCTGCGGCGGGGTGAGCAGGCCCGGATCGAGCTGCTGCAGCGCGCCCAGCTCGGCCAGGCGGGTGGCGCGCTCGCTCTGCTCGTTCTCGGTCACCGTGGCATAGGGCACGACCAGGGCCGGCACCTGCGCCACGATGATGTCGAGCGCGGTGTTGTAGCCGCACTGGCTGATGGAGGCACGCGCCCGGCGCATCTCGGCCACCATGTCGGGCACCTGGCGCAGCAGCTCGATGCCGGCCTGGCCCTGCACCAAGTCTTGCAGCGCACGCCATTGCGGCTCGGGCAGGAAGGGGCCGGCGATGAGGCGCAGCGGCGGCGGGCTGGCCAGCAGCGCGCGGGCCTCCAGCACGGTGCGGAACAACGCGTCGCCGACGATGCCGCCACCGGCCGATACCAGCAGATGCTCGCCGCGCGGCGGCGGCGCGACGCTGGCGCGTGCCGGCACCACGTAGCCGGTGTAGTAGACGGGCGTGCGCAGGGGCCGGCTGGGCTTGAAGCTGTCTTCCAGCCGCGCCAGCGCCGGGTCGGCGTGTACCAGCACGGCGTCAAAATAGCGGTCGGTGAGGCCGCGGGCGCGGTCGTCGTGGCGTTGCTGGTCGGGGCGCGCATCCACCAGGATGTCACGCAGGCTGCAGACCACGCGCGCCGGGCCGCCGGCCTGGCGCCGCGCGCCGCGCATCAGCGCCAGGATCTCGCCGGCAAACTTCTTGCGCCCGAAGGGAAACAGCTCGATCAGCACCACGGCCGGCCCGTGCTGCTGCACCGCGCCCTCGATCAGTGCGCGCCGTCTCACCATGGCCTCCTTGACGCCCTGCTTGGCATCGCGGCTGACCAGGGTGTGGCCGTCGTCCATGCCCAGGGGCGGCAGGTCGACGATCTCGATGCCGCCGGGCACCGGCAGGCCCGGCGGCAGGCGGCCGCCGTTGAGGAAAACGACGTGGAAGGCCTCGGACAGCGCCGTGGCCAGCGCGAAGGAGCGCGTCAGATGGCCGATGCCCAGCGAGTGCTGGCAGTAGAACAGCAGGCGCGGGCGTTCAGACGGCATGGCGGCGCTCCACCAGGGCGAGGTAGGGGCCGCGGGCCTGCATCAGGGCCTCGTGCGCGCCCGATTCGACCAGGCGGCCGTCTTGCAGAACCAGGATGCGGTCGTAGGCGGCCATGTCGTTGTACTCGTGCGAGATGGTGATGAGGGTGCGGTTGCGGTGCACGCGCGCCACGGCCTCGGTCATGAGGCGGGCCGAGACCGCGTCGACCGAGGCCGTGGGCTCGTCCATGACCAGGATGGACGGCGCCTTGACCAGCGCACGCGCCAGGCACAGGCGCTGGCGCTGACCACCGGACAGGTTGCCGCCGCGCTCGCCGACCTCGGTGTCATAGCCCTCGGGCAGGTCGACGACGAATTCGTGGGCGCGCGCATGGCGTGCAGCCTCCTCGATCTGCTCGGCCGTGGCCAGCGGGTTGCCGTAGGCGATGTTCTCGCGCACCGACACCGCGAACAGCATGTTCTCCTGCGGCACGATGCCGATGGCGGCGCGCAGGCTCTCGCGCGTGAAGCGGCGGATGTCGATGCCGTCGATGAGGATGCGGCCGCCGCTGGGCTCGTACAGGCGCAGCAGCAGCGACAGCAGCGTCGACTTGCCCGAGCCCGAGGGCCCGACCAGGGCCACGCGCTCGCCGGCGGCGATGCGCAGCGACACGCGGTCCAGCACCGGGCGGCCGTCGGCATAGCCGAAGGAGACGTCCTCGAACACGATCTCGCCGGCTGGGCGGCCGATGTCGATGGCGTCGGGTGCATCGGCGATCTCGGGCGCGGTCTCGAGGATCTGGTTGACGCGCTGGGCGCTGACCGCGGCGCGCGTGAACTTGGCCGAGAGCTTGCCGAGGTCGCGCACCGGCTTGAACAGGCTGCCCACGTAAGCCAGGAAGATGAGCAACTCGCCTGGCGTCAGCCGGCCGGCCAGCACCTGCTGCGCGCCCAGCAGCACGGTGGCCGCGGTGCCGCTGGCGCAGACCACGGCGATGGCCTTGGTCACGGCGCCGGCGGTGCGCGTGCTGCGCATGCCGCTCTCGTAATGGGCCTTGATCTCGGCCTCGAAGCGGCCCTCTTCGTAGCTCTGGCGGCCGAAGGCCTGCACCAGGGCGATGGACGACAGCACCTCGTTCAGGCGTGAGGTCATGCGGCCTTCGTACTTGCGCTGGTCGCGCATCGATTCCTTGACGCGCTTGTTGAGCGCGTAGATCACGCCCATCAGCGGCAGCAGCGTGGCCGTGACCACGGCCGCCAGCTGCCAGTTGAGCCAGAACATCACGCCCAGCATCGTGACCAGGGTCAGGAACTGGGCCACGAAGCTCAAGGCCCAGTCGGCGAACATGTCGCGCAGCTGGTTGGTGTCGCTGGCCACCTTGGTCAGCAGCTCGCCGCTGCGGTGGCCGCGGTGGTAGGCCAGCGACAGCCGTTGCAGATGGGCGAACAGCAGGCTGCGCAGCCGGTAGGTGATCTGGTAGCCGATCTTGGCCGTGGTGAACAGCTGCAGGTAGGAAAACACCCCCGCCAGCAGCGCGATGGCCGCGATGGCGCCGGCCATGGCCAGCAGCGCCGGCCAGGTGCCCAAGTTGAGCAGGCCCTGCAGCGGCGACAGCGCCGGCGGCAGCGGGTGCGGCAGCAGCAGGTGGTCGAACACCACCTTCAGCGGCCAGGGCGCGATCAGGTCCATCGCGATCACGCCCAGCAGGCACAGGCAGGCCAGCAGCACGCCGCCGCGCTGGGCCTTGAGGCAATCGCGGATCACGAGGCCCAGGGGGGAGGCAGCGAGTGTCTTCATGCGGGGTGGGAGAGCTGCAGCGCCAGGATGCGGGTCTCGGCGGCGGCGAGCCGGCTGTCGAGTTCCTCGGCCCAGCCCGGGCGCTGGTAGATGAAGGTGCGGCTGACCTGCAGCAGGCTCTGGATGGCCAGGTGCCAGGCCAGGGCCTGGGCGTCGAAGCGCCGCGGCGCAGCGGCGGCATAGGCGCGCACCAGCGCGCGGCCCAGGGCCTCGGGCTGCTCGGCCTGTTCGAGCTTCAGCACGAAGCTGGCCAGGTCTTCCATGGGGTCGCCCAGCGTGAACTCGTCGAAGTCGAACAGCACGATGCGGCCCTCGTGTACCCACATCTGGTCGGGGTGGCAATCGCCATGGATCAGGCTCAGCGGCCGCTGGGCCGGGCGCGCCGCGTGGGCCGTGAGCGTGGCTGCAATTCGCGCCGTGCGCTCGGCCAGCTCGGGCTTGATGCGGTCGAGCTTGTTGCGCCGCCGGCTGACCTCGGCCAGCCAGTGCGGCACCGAATGCGGCGCGGCGCCGGCCGTGGGCTGCAGCCCGGATTCATGGAGCAGCACCAGGGCCTGCGCGACGCGCTCCATCAGCTGCGGCGCCTGCGGAGACGCCAAGGCCTGCAGCAGCGGCAAGCCCAGCGCGCTGGCCTGCCAGACGCTGCGCGTGGCGGCGTCGTGGCCCAGGGGCTCGGCCACCAGCGGCGCCAGCGGGTCGCGCTGCGACAGCTGCCAGAAGTGCTCGAAGCGCCGGTGGATGTCGCGCGCTCGCTGGTCGAAGAAGGTCTTGGCGTAGATCGCGCGCTCGGGCCGGCCGGCGCGTGCGGCCACTGTGTAGCGCAGCGTGGCGCGGCGTTGCGGCGCGTAGCGCAGCAACTCAACGCCCAGTTCGTCTCCAGGCTCGGCCCCGCAGCCCGGCGGCAGGGCCTGCAGCGCAAGCGCCGGATCCAGCAGCGCCGGCAGATGCGGCATGTCGGGGTCGTTGGGCAAGGCCCACAGCAGCAGGTTCAGCGCCGGCAGCAGCACCAGGGGCTCGCCGAAGGCCGGGCGCACCAGTTGGCGGGTGTTGACGCGACCCTGGGCCGCCTCGGCCAGGCCGGGGCGGTAGACCTGGGCGAAGCAGGTTTGCGTGCCGCTGCGGCCCTGCTGCGTGTCGCTGACCTCCAGGTCATAGCACAGGCTCAGCGGGATGGGGTTGCGCGCCACCGAGGTGCTGCGCCGCGCGGCATGGACGCGAATGCCGGTGATGCGCAACCCGACCTCGCCAAAGCCGGGCAGTTGCGCCTGCAGCAGCGGCAACATGGCCGCGCCGTCGCTGTACAGGTCCAGCGGGGGTGCGCTGCCGCCAGCCAGGGCGGGGGCATGATCGTGTTGCCGGGCCATCATGCGGCCTCGCCCGCGGTGTCCAGCGCCGCGTCCACCGAGCCGGCGCAGGCAATGGCGGCGGCCACCTCCAGCAGCGCCGGCACAGCGGCATAGCGGCCCGGCTTGAGGTTGGCCACGCCACCGCAGGCGCGGCGGCACAGCAGGTGGTGGGCCGCGGCCCAGGCCAGCGCGGCCGGCTCCAGCGCCTGCCCGGCAGTCTGGACATAGGCGGCCAGAAAGAGATCGGCCGCGGCCGAGGCTGCCGCCGGCGCGTGGCCGTCGACGATGGCGCGGTAGTGGGCGTCGGCGATCCAGCCGCCCACTTCCAGCACGGCCGGGCCTTGCTGCACGTCGTCCAGGTCGATGAAGGCCTGGCGGCAACTGCCGTGGCGCGCGTCGACGAGGATGTTGTTGGGGTGGAGGTCGCCGTGCAGCGTGGACGGCGGCAGGCCGGCCAGCAGGCCTTCGCCGGCCTGCAGGGCGGCGCACAGGCGCTCCAGCAGCGGCTGCCAGGCCGGTTGCACCTGGGCCAGCAGGGCCGCCGCGCGCTCGCGCTGGGCGCGCAGCGCGGCCAGGTCCAGCAGGCGCGGGCCGGCCGGCACCGGCGTGGCGTGCAGCAGCGCCAGTTGGCGCGCCACGCGCATGGAGGATGCGGCGCGAATCTGCGGGTCAACCTCCAGCAATGGCTGCCCCGGCAGCGCCGAGATCCAGTGCAGGCCGGCCTCGGCCTGCCACAGCAGCGAGCGCGGCGTACACAGGAGGCCGGAACTCTGCGCCGGGCTGTCGCTCAGCGCCTGCATCACGGCGCGCGTGTGGGCGCCGCTGCGCTCGGCGTCGGCCTTCACGTACAGCGTGCGCTGCTGCGTCGGCGCACCGGCCTCGTCCTGCAGCGTGAGATCGACGCGCGCACACACACGCAACTCGGGCACTACCTGGACCAGGGTCGTGCGGTGCTCGACCAGGCGGCCACGGCCGCCGGTGAGCAGGGCCACGACTTCGCCCAGGCAGCGCCGGCGCAGCTCGGCGTCGTCGCACAGCAGGGCCAGCGCGGCCAGCTTGGGGTCGTTGGGCAGCCACCAGGCCAGCATGTCCAGCGCCGCCTCGTGCTGCAGCGCGGGACCGGCGGGCGACGGCTTCGAGCCGCCTCGCGCACCGGCCTGTTCAAAGCGGCGCCTGGCCTCGCCGCCCATCAGGAAGCGGGCCGAGACGCGCTGCTCGAATTCGCCGCGCGGCGCCTCACACAGCCGCAGCCGGTAGCTGACGCTGCAACTGCGCCCGGGCCGGTACTTGACGCGGTCGACCTCGCAGGCCAGCAGCGCCGGCCCCTGCAGCGCGGCGGCAAAGACTTGCGCCATCGCCGCGCCATCCAGCGCCGTGGCCAGCTGCGGCAGCAGCGGGTCCTGGGGCAGCGACGCGTTCACACCGGCTCCAGCGCGGCCGGCAGCTGCGGCAGCGTTGCGCCCTCGTGCGACTGCGCAGCCAGCAGGCGGCCATCGGCGCCCACGCGCCACCAGGCCCAGCGGCCGCTGAACGCAAAGCCTGCAATCTGCCACTGCGCCGCCTGCGCACCGCGGGCATGGAACCAGTGGTCGGTGACTGCCTCGCCGTCCACCTGCAGCGCGATGCGCAGCGCCGCCGGTGCGCCGACCACCGCCACCTCGTCCAGGCGCAGCGCCGGCTCGCTGCCCTGCCAGGGCATGAGCACGGTGTCGAAATCGGCATTGCGGGCGCGCCGCGTAGACTGCAGCGCCGGCGCGGCCAGCTTGTCGCCATAGCGCGCCGAGACCCAGCTCGCCGCCAGCCGCGTCTGCACGCCAGCACGCAGCGGCTGCAGCACCAGCAGCCCGGGGCTGGACAGGCGCCAGGCGCCGGCTTGATCGAGCACCGCCCGGTCCTGGGCCTGGGCGCCGAGCTGGAAGTTGAGCCGGTAGTCGTGTTCGGCTTCGGCTCGCAGCCAGTCGCTGACGATCCAGTAGCGGCGGTCCACGAAGACGATGCAGCGCTCGTGTACCGCGTCGTATTCATGGCTGGCGGCGCGGCCGTGCAGCAGGTCCAGCAGCGCGGATTCGTGGCGCTCGAGCAGCGCCGCCTCGGGCGCCGGGCCGCTGATCTTGTGGCGCACCGTGCCCGGCGCGTGGCGCGTGCCCGGCTTGATGGCCTTGGGCAGGTAGCTGGTCTGCTGGCGATCATCCACGCAGACCGTGTTGTGTACCGCGGTACCGCGGAAGCGCAGGCGCCAGTTCGTGCCGTCGGCCGGATCGGGTGCTTCGCTGTAGGTGTAGCGGCCGGGGTCGACGATGAGCGAGCGGCCGTGCGCCGCCAGCTCGAAGCTCAGGCAGTCGAAGTGGCCGTGGTTGCCCTCGCCCAGCGGGCCGTGGTCGAACACCAGGTAGTGTTCGTCGGCATAGGGCGTGGCGCCCGCGCCCCAGCCGCTGCGCAGCACACTGTAGCCGCTGTCGTCGAAATGCGCCACGCGCCGTGCCGGCGCCCTGCCCTGCGCGCCGCGCGTGGCGACGTACCGCATGTCATCGCGGCCGAACAACTCGGCACCCTGCGCCAGCAGGTCGAGAAAGCCACGCGCGTCGCCGTCGGACAGGCTGGGCACGACGCCATCGGGCTTGTGCACGTGCAGGCTGAACTCGAGCCCGCGCTCAAGCAGGCGGTCAAAGGCCGCGGGCACGGCCACGCCATTGAGCGCGGCCAGGCGGCGGAAATTGAGGCCGTTCTTCAGCACCAGGTGGTGGTAGTCGGTGGACAGCTCGCAATGCACGCCGTCGGGCAACAGGTCGGCGCCCAGGTTGGCCACCGTCTGCTCCAGCGCAAAGTCGCGCCAGTGCGCCGCGCGCCGCATCTCGGGGAAAACCACGCCAGCCAGGAAGATGGCGTACAGCTCCAGCGTGCGGTGGTTGCGCTTGGGCGTGAGGTTGGCGCAGAGAAACTCGACCTGGGTGTGCAAGGACTCGAGCAGGCGGCGATGGAAGTCCGCCGGGATCAGCGACGAGACATCGTGCGCCGCGTGGCCCACCAGCAGGTGCAGGCTGTAGATCCAGTTCTGCACCCGGCGGCCGGTCACGTCGGCAGCGATGAAGCCCACCGGCGTGGTCTTCATCCAGCTGTCGATCAAGCCCACCCAGCGCCGCACGTAGATGGCGTCGCCGCTGCGCTCGAAGGCCAGGCCCAGGCCCACGGCGTAATAGAACTTGTGCAGCAGGATGTGCCACTCGACATCGGCACTGGGGTTGCTCAGCCAGGCGATGGGCTCGGCCAGCGCGTGCGTCTCGCCGTTGAACTCGAAGCGGCCGTCGACGATGGCGGCAATCTTCTCGGGCCGCGTCTCCTCGGCGTCGGCCACCGGGTAGTAGGACACCCCGCGCGGGCCGCGGAAGTGGGCCAGCAGCGCCGCGTCGTCGAGGGCGTTCCAGGGTTCGAGGAAGACCGTCTCTTCGGTGCCCGGGTTCATGCCGCCGCTTTCTCGGCTTGACTCTCGCGCCGGCGCTGGCGCAGCTGCAGCTGGGCCAGAAAAAGGTCGCGCAGCGCCAAGGTGGTGCGGCGCGAATCGAAGCGCTCGCAGATGCGCTCGCGGCCGGCGCGTGCCAGCGCCGCGTGCAGAGCGGCGTCGGTGAGCACGCGCTGCAGCGCGCCGGCCAGCGCCGCCGGGTCGCGCGGCTGCACCAGCAGGCCGTGGACGCCGTCGTCGATCATCTCGGGGATGCCCGAGATGGCGGTGGAGACCACCGGCACGCCCATCGCCATGGCCTCGGCCAGCACATTGGGGAACCCGTCGCGGTCGCCGTCTTCCATGATCTGGCAGGGCAGCGCAAAAGTCTGGGCCGCGCGGTAAATCTCGCGCAGCTTTTCCTGCGTCACGGCACCGTGCAGCTGCACCGTGTCGTCCAGGCCCAGTGAGGCGATCTGCGCCCGCAGCGCGGGGCCGGCGCTGCCGTCTTCGCCGACGATGAGGCAGCGGAAGGCCACGCCCTGCTGGCGCAACAGGCCGCAGGCGGCGATGAGCTGGTCGAAGCCCTTCTTCTCGACCAGGCGGCCCACCGCCAGCACCGTGGGCACGGCCGGCTTGACCGGGTTCTCGGCGGGCGAGAAGTAGTCGGTGTCCAGACCGTGGTAGATGGTGTGTACCTCGTGCGGGCGCTCGTGCCGCGCCTGCAGCACCAGGGCGTTGGCGCAGGTGCAGGTGGCGACAAAGCGCGCCGCGCCCAGCTTGCGCTCGAGCAATCGGCCGGGGTTGAGCTCGGCCTGGTAGATGTCCTTCGCGTGGGCCGTGAAGCTGAAGGGAATGCCGGTCATGCGGCTGGCAAACCAGGTGATGGTGGCCACGCCGTGGCAGAAATGGCCATGCAGATGCTGCACGCTGCCATCGGCCAGCACCGCGGCGGCGATCTCGCCGGCCTGCAAAAACTCCTTCACGAAGACCTTGCGCGGCCAGTGGCGCCAGGTCAGCGCTGCCGCCGAGGCCAGCGTGGCCAGGTAGCGCAGCGGGTGGCGTGCCAGCACGCGCAGCTGGGCCGCGCCGAAGGTGGGCAGGTTGCGACGCAGCCAGCCGGTGAGCGTGGTGCCCGATAGCGACGTCGCCTTGGACAGGTAGGCCAGCGGCGCGTGGATGGCGCTCACCACCGGATGCACCATGGGCTCGTTCTCGCGCTTGACGACGAAGAGGCGCAGGCGCAGGCCGGCCTGCTCGAGCTGGTGGATTTCGTGCGCGATGAAGGTCTCCGACAGGCGCGGAAAGCCGTTCATCACATAGGCCACGCTGCTGCCTGGCGGCAGGTCGGTGGGCGTCGAGGGCAAGGCGGCGGCCAGCGCCGGGTGGCTGGGCGTGCTCATTTCGTGCTCCGCAGGGGGTTGGCCGCCAGCGCGACCGGGGCTTGCGCAACCGGCGCTTCCGCGGTCTGCGGCTGGCGCTGCAGCAACTTGCAGAGAAGGCGCAGGTTGTGGTCGTTGTCGAAGTTCTCGGTCACCGTCTGGCGCGCCCGGCAACCGAGGTCGGCGCAGCGCGCCGGCTGGTGGATCAGCGCCGCCATCGCATCGGCCAGTGCCACCGGGTCGTCGGGCTCGACCAGCACGCCGTTGACGCCGTGCTCAACCAGTTCGGGAATGCCCGAGACGCGCGAGGCCACCACCGGCACGCCCATGGCCATGGCCTCGAGCAGCACATTGGGGATGCCATCGCGGTCGCCGTCAGCGGCGATGCGCGAGGGCTGCACATAGACAGCGGCACGCGCATAGCGCTCGATGACCTGCTCGCGCGCCAGCTTGCCCACCAGCACGACCTGATCGCCCAGGTCCAGCTGGGCGATCTGCGCCTTCAGCTTGTCCTGCTCTTCGCCATAGCCGACGATTTCGCAGCGGAAGGGCTCGCCGCGCTCGCGCAGGCTGGCACAGGCCGCGATCAGCGTGTCCAGGCCCTTCTTGGCGCGCAGCCGGCCGACGCTGACGATCAGCGGCAGCTCGGTGGCCAGCAGGCGCCGTCGGGGGTGGAAGAGCTCGTGGTCGACGCCGTGGTACATGCGCTGCAGCGGCGCCTGCGGCGCAATCTGCGCCAGCGTCTGGCGGTTGGCCTCGGTGCAGGTGACGGTGAACTGCGCGGCGTGCATCTTGCGCGCCAGATCGGCCGGGTCGGACAGGTAGATGTCCTTGGCATGGGCCGAGATCGAGAACGGCAGCCCGGCGATGCGCTTCACCAGCTCGGCCACATCGGCCGGCGAAGAAATGAAGTGCGTGTGCAGATGCTGCACGCCATCGCGCGCCAGTTGCTGCGCCAGCCAGCCGGCGCGCAAGAAGTCTTTCAGCCGGCCACGGCCGGCGGCGTAGGCCAGCGCGCCCAGGTAGCGCAGCGGCGAGGCCAGGAACTGCCGCGCGTGGCGCGCGGCAAAGCTCCAGAGCTGGCCACCGGCGGGCGCCGGCACGGTGACCAGCGGGGCCAAGACATCGGCGACGGCCGGGTGGGTGATGGCGTCGGTGGCGGGGGCCAGCGCATACAGGCGCAGCGGCAGGCCCAGTCTTTCGAGTCCCAGGATCTCTTCGAGGATGAAGGTTTCCGACAGCTTGGGATAGATCTTGACCAGGATTCCTAGCGGGCGCTGCTGACGTTGAACGAGGCTTGATTCCATGGCGTGCCCCGGTGCAGGGCGAGATCAGTTTGGAGCGCGGGAACTTGCGCGAGGCCGTGGGTGTACGCAGGGGCGGGCTTGGGCCGGGCGGGGGCCTTGGCCGGTTGCTTGGCGGGCGTCCTTGCGGGCAGCTTTTCGTGGGTATCGAGACCGATCTGTTCGAAGATCGCAGCCGTGCAATGAGCCAGGCCGTCGAGGTTCTTCAGTTTGGCATGACTGGCCGGGCCCGTGGCGTGAAGCAATTCGGCCGCCACCGTCTCCAGCAGGCCTTCGGGCGTGATTTCTTCCGGGTGGACCATGCTCAGCAGGCCCAGGCGCGACATGCGCTCGGCGCGAATGGTTTGCTCCAGGCCCGGCTTGCAGCGCGGCACGATGACGGCGCGCTTGTGCAGCGTGAGCAGCTCGCACACCGTGTTGTAACCGCCCATCGCCACCACCACGTCACCGGCGGACATCACCGACATCATGTCGTCGCTGAAGTCCTGCAGGCTGACCTGCGGCAGCGCGGCGGCGGCACGGTGCAGCGCAGCGCGCGGAGCGTCGCCCATTTCGGGGCCGCAGACGATGTGGCTGCGCGGACGCTCGGCCGCGGGCAGAAGGCGCAGGCCTTCGAGGTAGTTGCTGAGCAGCGCATGGCCGTCCTCGCCGCCGCCGGCGGTGACCACCACCAGCGGCTGGCCCGGGGCCACGCCCAGATCCTGGCGCGCCTCGGCGCGCGTGCGGCGGCCCGGCTCGCGGGCGATGTAGCCGCAGAAGTTGACCTTGGCCGCGGCGAACGGCGGAAACTGGTACTCGTGGCGCAGGTCGAAGACCTCGGGCGAGCCCACCACCAGCACTTCGTCGTAATAGGCCTCGATGGCCTCGAAGCAGCCGTTCTTCTTCCAGACCCGGGTCGTGGCCTCGGGGCTGTCGAGGATGTCGCGCAGCAGCAGCACCAGCTTGGGACGGGCGGCGCCCACCGGCAACTCGCTCAACGCGCCGGCCAGTTCGTCCTCGACGCCGAAGGGCTTCTTGTCGACCAGGATCAGGTCGGGCTCGAAGTCGGCAATCGTGCTGCGGATGATGTTGGCGCGCAGCCGCACCGTGGCGTCCAGCGTCAGGTCAAGGTAGCGCGCGCCGTAGCGGCCCTCGACGTTGCGCGACAGGCAAGGCAGCTTCACGTAATCCACCCGCTGCGGAATGCGGAAGGCATGCAGCATGGGGCTGCCCGTGACCACCAGCACCGAAACCTCGGGCGACGACTGCACGAGGTGACGGGCCACTTCCAGCATGCGCCGGATGTTGCCCAGGCCGAAGGTGTCGTGCGAATAGATCAGAACGCGCTTCATGGTTTTCTCGGACGCTTTGTCATTGAACTGACACGTCCCACAGAAGCCTCGCGGTCCATCCAAATACGACCGGCAGGGCGAAATGTTACGAATGCACATTTCGCCGAGCGACCCGAATTTCAAGCATATGGGGCATATCCCCCAGCACTGCGCCACAAGTGCGGCAACTTGCACCGCTCTGGTGACGGCAGCCCAAGTCATTGGGGGCGGAAGACCCGACCCTGGGGTTTGCGGCCGCCATCGCGCCTTCCCCCCACCCCCCTATCCAGGGGGGCGGAACAGGTGTGTCGAATTGCTTCCTGTCACCCGCCGCGGCGGCTGCCGGCAGCAATTTGCGGCCTTGGAGGGGCCGACAACCCGGCCACGGGCGCGCCGGCCGGGTCAGGGCAGCTTCACCGGGTGGGTGAACACCCAGTCGCTGTCCTTCACCGGGGTGTGGCAGCCCACGCACTCCTGGACGAAATTCGCATCCTTGCCATAGGGCTTCTGGTCCTGGCCCAGCCAGCGCGCGTAGCCCCAGCCGCCGGTGGCGGCGAAGCGCGCCGTGTTCTTGGTCATGAACTCGGCATGCACGAAGGCCCCGGGCTCCATCGCGGTTTCCCACTTCTCGTGCTTGGCGGCCTTCCAGACCAGTTTGGCCAGCACGCTGCCATCGGGCCAGGGATTGGTCTTGCCCTCGCGTGCGGCCTTGATGGCGACATCGTTGCCCAGCACCGCGCGAATGGTGTTGTTGTCGGTGCGGAAGTGCGTGCTCAACAGGCGCCAGTCCTTGTAGCCCTCGGGCAAGGTGATGCCATTGGGTGCCGGCTCGGCGGCCAGGGCCGAAACGGCGCTGCCACAGGCCAGCGCGAGGATGATCAGGTTTCGATTCAACGTGGGACTCCAGGGGAAGATCAGGGAACAGACAAGGGATGCGGCCAGGCATCCAGTGAGGCAGTGGCTGGCGGCCCTTGCGGGCCAGGGCCAGACGGTAGACCCCGCAAGGCCCCGGAATATTCCATCGAGGCCCCAAGGATCCGCCCGCTTGCCCGCCGCCCTCGATCATGGGCGCCATTGCGTTACCCTGCCGCCCTGTCCGCGGGCCGCATGGGCAGGGGCGGAAGTCCGACCCCGCCGCTCGTGGGCGCACCATCCGCCACGCCCCTGCCTTGCCTGAAGAGGAAGACCGCATGAATGCCAGCGCCCGGACCCCGCCCGTGATCGACGACGAACTCGATGTCCTGGCCGGCCTGCTGCCGCTGGCCGGGCAGCACATCATCGAACTCGGCTGTGGCGCCGCTCAGTTGTCGCGAGCCCTGGTCGCGCGCCACCCGGGCAGCAGGGTGACGGCCCTGGAGGTCGACACGCTTCAGCATGCCAAGAACCTGGCCGCGCCCCAGGAAGGCCTCGCATTCGTGATGGCGGGGGCCCAGGCCATCCCCTGTGCCGACTCAGGATTCGACCTCGCGCTGATGCTGAAGTCGTTGCACCACGTCCCCATCGACCTGATGGCACAGGCCTTGCGCGAAGTGGCACGGGTGCTGCGCCCGGGTGGTCACCTGTATGTGTCGGAGCCGGTCTATGGCGGGCCGTTCAACGACGTGATCCGGGTCTTCAACGACGAAGGCGTGGTGCGCGCCGCGGCTCAGGCGGCGGTGGACACGGCGCTGCAGGGCGGCGCCTGGACCCAGGTGGGCGAGCAGCGCTTCGAGATGCCGGTGCGCTTTCGCGACTTTGCCGAGTTCGAGCAGCGCATGATGCGGCCCAGCTTTGCCGACCACCGCATCGACGAGGCCAAGCTCGCCGCCACGCGCGCCGTGTTCGATCCCCATCGCGGCCCCGACGGCACTTGCTTCATGCGCCCCATGCATGTGCGCCTGCTGATGAAGAAGGCGGGCTGATGTGGGGCGGCGGCGAACGACACGGGCAGCCAGGTCCGGTGGTGGCCACCCATGATCCGGGCTGACGCGCGCCATCGGCACTGGGGCTCGGCGCTGGTCGCTTGCCAGTTTGCCCTGCTCGCGGCGCTGGCCGTGCTTGCGGGGCCCGCCGTCACGGGTGGTCGTGCGCCTGCAACAGCCTGGGCAATGGCAGCGGGCAGCACGCTGCTGGGGCTGTGGGCGCTGGCCAGCAACCGGCCGGGAAACTTCAATATCCACCCTTCGCCGCGCGAAGGCGGGCAGTTGGTGCAGCGCGGCCCCTACCGCTGGATACGCCATCCGATGTACACCGCGGTGCTCGCCTTCGGCCTGGCCTGCGCCTGGGCCGCCGGTGCGCCCTGGGGATGGGTGTGCCTGACCGCCCTGCTTGCCGTGCTCGTCGCCAAGGCAGCCCTCGAGGAACGGTGGATGCTCGAACAGCATGCCGGCTACGCCGCCTACCGCGAGCGGACCCACCGCTTCCTGCCCGGCTTGTTCTGACAGGCCGGCTGGACAGGCAGCAACGATGACCGCCACGCAGGGCTGCATACCCGCTGAAGGCCATGCCATGGATCGGACGGCCACCCCGGCGCGGCGCGAGGATGAGGTCGAGGGCGAGACAGTGCGGCCCCGCCGCCAGGCCCTGGCGCTGGCCTGCAGCGGCCTGTTGGCCCCGGCCCTGCCGGCCCGCGCGGCCGTAGAGGCTGCGGCACCGCTTCTGGCCGGCCTGGACAGCCACCGCTTCGAGGTCGAGTCGGCCGATCCACGGCTGCGGCGCTGGTTTGCCCAGGGCCTGCTGCTGGCCCACGGCTTCAACGGCGCCGAGGCGGTGCGCGCCTTCGAGGCCGCCTTGGCCCTCGACCCCCGCTGCGCCAGCGCCTGGTGGGCCCTGGCCTGGGCCCTGGGGCCCACCATCAATGCCGACATGGACGCCGGCGCCGCCGCCCGCGTGTCCGAGGCGCTGACCAAGGCCCGCCGCCACGCCGGGCGGGCCCCGGCCGTGCGCCAGGCCGCGATCCAGGCCCTGAGCTTGCGCCACCCGACGCCGGACGTGCTGGACGAGGAGGCCTATGCCGCGGCCATGGACCGCCAGGTGCGGCGCCATCCGGCCAGCGCCGAACTCGCCTTCCTGGCCGCCGAAGCCCGCCTCAACCTCCACCCTTATGACTGGTGGCTGCCCGGCGGCGGCGCCCAGCCCTGGACCGCCGGCATCGAAGCCCTGCTGGCGCGTGCGCTGCGCCTCGATCCGCGCCACCCCGGCGCCCACCATTACTGGATTCACCTGCAAGAGGCGTCGCCCCATCCCCACAAGGCCCTGCCCAGCGCCGACTACCTGGCCCACGCCGTGCCCGGATCGGGCCATCTGCTGCACATGCCCTCGCACATCTACATGCGGGTGGGGCGCTACGACGACGCCATCCTCGCCAACCAGCGCGCGACCGCCGCCGACGCGCGCTACCTGGCCCGGGTGGACGCCGGCACCGACGCCCAGAGCGCCTACCGCGTAGGCTATGTGGCGCACAACCAGCACTTCCTGTGGGCGGCGGCGGCGATGGCGGGTCGGCGCCAACTCGCGCTGCAGGCCGCCGACGCCGCCCGGCCCGTGGCCTGCGGGCCGGGCGGACGCGATCCGGGGTCGGCCATCGTGCAGCACTATGCGGTGCTGCCCTTCTTCACGCGGCTGCGCTTCGGCCTCTGGCAGGCCCTGCTGCACGACACCCCGCCGCCCGACGGCAGCGCGCCCTACCCGCTGGCGATGTGGCGCTACGCCCGTGGCGCGGCCCTGGCGCGCGGCGGCCAGATCGAGCCGGCGCGGCGCGAGTTCGAAGGCCTGCAGGCGGTGGCCGCCGACCCTGCCCTGGCGGCGCTGAAGATCAAGAACCTCAACCCGGCGGCGCAGTTGCTGCGCATCGCCAGCCTCAGCCTGGCCGCCGAGATTGCGCATGCCCGCAGCGATCAGCATGCGGCGGTGCGGGCGCTGCAGCAGGCCACCGAGGTCGAGGACGGCCTCACCTACGACGAGCCCCACCTGTGGCTGGCGCCCACCCGCCATGCCCTGGCCGACGCCCTGCTGGCCGCCGGCCGCCCGGCCGAGGCGGAGCGGGCCTGCCGCGAGGATCTGGCCCGCTACCCGGCCAACGGCTGGGCCCTGGGCGGGCTGGCGCAGGCGCTGGCGGCCCAGGGCCGCCAGGCCGAGGCCCGGCGAGCCGAGGCTGCGGCCGGTGCCGCCTTCCACGCCGCCGAGCAGCGGCCGGCGGGCGCGCGCTTCTGATTGCGGCCCCGCCTCGCGGTGGGGCGCGGCCTTGAGATGGATCAGTGCAAGATCGTGCGCCGCATGTACCCTATGGGGTATGCGAGACCGGGTGCAAACCGATCTCAGCAGCGCCCGCCGGCGGCCCCGGCGGAAGTTCGAGGTCCATCATGGTACAGCCCTCCCGCCGACGCTTTCTGCAGATCACGGCCGCCACCCTGGGGGCCACGGCCGCCTCGGCGCCCTGGCAGCCCATGACCGGCCCGGCCAGCGCTGCAGCAGGCCCGGCCGCCACGTCCGGCGGCGTCACCACCATCCCCACCTTCTGCGAGATGTGCTTCTGGCGCTGCGGCGGCATCGCCCACCTGCGCGACGGCAAGCTGTGGAAGTTCGAGGGCAACCCGCTGGACCCGCAGAGCATGGGCCGCCTGTGCCCGCGTGGCACCGGCGCCGTGGGCGCCTACTACGACCCCGACCGCCTGCGCCAGCCGCTGCTGCGCGTGGGCGAGCGCGGCAAGGAGCAGTGGAAGGCGGTGAGTTGGGACGAGGCCCTGGGCTTCGTGGCCGAGCGCATGGGCCGCATCAAGGCCGCCCACGGCGCCGAATCGGTGGCCCTCTTCAATCACGTCTTCGGCCAGCGCTTCTTCCAGCATGTGCTGCGCAGTTGGGGCGTCATCAACTACGCCGGGGCCTCGTACGCGCAGTGCCGCGGCGCCCGCGACGTGGGCTTCCAGCTCACCTTCGGTGCCGGCGTCGGCTCGCCCGAGCCCACCGACATCAAGAACACCGACTGCCTGGTGCTGATCGGCTCGCACCTGGGCGAAAACATGCACAACTCGCAGGTGCAGGAGTTTGCCCAGGCCATCGCGCGCCAGGTGCCCATCATCGTGGTCGATCCGCGCTACTCGGTGGCGGCGAGCAAGGCCAAGTACTGGCTGCCGGTGAAGCCCGGCACCGACATCGCGCTGCTGCTGGCCTGGATGAACCTGCTCGTCACCGAGGGCCTCTACGACAAGGACTTCGTGGCCCGCCACGGCCACGGCTTCGAGCAGTTCAAGGCCGAGATCGCCGGTTACACCACGGCCTGGGCGGCCGAGCAGACCGGCGTGGCGGCCGAGCTCATCGTCGCTGCCGGGCGTGAATTCGCCAGCCACCGGCCGGCTTCCATCATCCACCCCGGCCGCCGCGTCAACTGGTATGGCGACGACAGCCAGAGGAGCCGTGCCGTCGCGCTGCTCAACGCCCTGCTCGGCAACTGGGGGCGCAAGGGCGGGCTCTTCCTGGCCTCGGGCATGAAGATCGCGCCCTATCCGCTGCCCAAGATCGCCGACACCGGCAAGCCGCGCGCCGACGGCGGCGACGGCGCGCGCTACCCCTTTGCCGACGAAGGCATCACCACCAGCATCCGCGACGCCACCATCAGCGGCCAGCCCTACCCGATCAAGGGCTGGGTCGTCTACTCGACCAACCTGCTGCAGGCCCTGCCCAACCGGCAGGAGACGCTGGATGCGATCCAGAAGCTCGACCTGCTGGTGGTGTGCGACACCGTGCCCAGCGAGATCGCCGGCTATGCCGACGTGATCCTGCCCGACACCACCTTCCTGGAGCGCCACGATGAGCTGCTGGTGGGCTTCGGCCGCACCGGCTGGACCTCGCTGCGCCAGCCCGTGGTGGCGCCGCCGCACGAGCAGAAGCCGGCCTGGTGGATTGCCAAGCAGCTGGCCGAAAAGCTGGGCATCGGTGCCTCCATGCCCTTCAAGGACATGGAGGAATACCTGGCCTGGCGCATCGAGAAATCGGGCCACAGCTGGGACAAGTTCAAGCGCGAGGGCGTGATCATGGGCGAGCACCAGCCCATCACGGTCGAGGAAGGCCTGACGCTCAGCTTCGACACGCCCAGCGGCAAGGTCGAGTTCTGGTCCGATCAGCTGGCGGCCAAGGGCTTCGACCCGGTGCCCAAGTACAAGCCGCAAGCGGCGGCGCCGGCGGGCCATCTGCGCCTCATCACCGGGCGCGCGCCAGTGCACACCTTCAGCCGCACGCAGAGCAACCCGCTGCTGCAGGACCTGATGCCCGAGAACGAGGTCTGGGTCAACACGGCCACCGCGGCGCGGCTGGGCCTGACGCACCGCGCCTACGTGCGGCTGAAGAACCAGGATGGCGTGGTCAGCAACCGCGTGCGCGTCAAGGCCACGCAGCGCATCCGCGAGGACTGCGTCTACATGGTCTACGGCTTCGGCAACACCAACCCCATGCTGGCCAGCGCCTACCTCAAGGGCGCCAGTGCCGGCGCCCTCAATACGCGCTATGCCACCGACCCGCTGATGGGCAGCACCAGCATCCACGGCAATTTCGTCAGCTTCGTGCAGGAGGCCTGAGATGGCTCGCTTCGGAATGGTGATCGACACCCGCCAGTGCGTGGGCTGCATGGACTGCGTGGTGGCCTGTCAGACCGAGAACGACGTGCCCCAGGGCTATTGCCGCGACTGGATCGTCAGCGAGCTGCGCGGCAGCTTTCCGACGCTGAGCATGGAGATCCGCTCCGAGCGCTGCAACCACTGCGACAACCCGCCCTGCGTGGCCTGCTGCCCCACCGGCGCCAGCCATGTCGCCGAGCCCGGCCGCGTGGTGCTGGTGACGCCCGAGAAGTGCATAGGCTGCAAGGCCTGCATCGCCGCCTGCCCCTATGGCGCGCGCTACGTCCACCCCGAGGGCTACGTCGACAAGTGCAGCTTCTGCCACCACCGGACAAAGGACGGCGTGGACCCGGCCTGCGTGTCGGTGTGCCCGACGCGGGCCCTGCACTTCGGCGATCTCGACGATCCACGCAGCGCCGTGAGTGAATTGCTGCGAACGCGGCGCCACCGCACCCTGCTGCCCGAGGCCGGCACGCGGCCGCGCATCTTCTACCTGGGTTGAGGAGAACGGCCATGCTCGAAATCACAAGCTCCAGGCACAACCCGCTCATCGATCCGCAGCTCGCGATCTGGAGCTGGGAGATCCCGATCTACCTCTTTCTGGGCGGCGCCGTCGCCGGCATGATGGTGCTGGGCGGTGTGGCCCTGCTGCGCGCGGCGCGCGGCGACGACGGCCGCAGCTTCTTCTCGATGCACACGCCGCTGTTGGGCTTTGTGCTGATGAACGTCGGCATGCTGGCCCTGCTGCTGGACCTGGCGCACCGGATGCAGGTCTGGCGCATCTACACCAGCTTCCAGCCGACCTCGCCGATGTCCTGGGGCTCCTGGGTGCTGATCCTGGTCTATGGCGTGCTGCTGGCCTCGGCCCTGGTGCGCCTGCCCGAGACCTGGCCCTGGCTGGCCGATCGCGTGCCGGCCGTGCGGCGCGGGTCGCAGGCCCTGGTTGACAGCCCGGCGGCGCTGCGCGCGCTGGCCCTGGCCAATATCGGCCTCGGCGTGGGCCTGGGCATCTACACCGGCATCCTGCTCGACACCCTGGTGGCCAGGCCGCTGTGGAACAGCGCCATCCTCGGGCCCTTGTTCCTGTTCTCTGGGCTTTCGGCGGGGGCGGCGATGGTGCATCTGCTGGCGGTGCTGATGCTGGGGCGACCGGCGTCAACGGGCCTGGTGGGCGGCGCGCTGGCCTCGCTGCTGCAGCCGGTGGCCGCCGTGCGGCCGGAGCGGCAGCAGGCCGACGCGCTGATCCGCGCCGACATCCTGTTCCTGGCCATCGAGCTGCTGCTCATAGGCCTGCTGGTGGTCAACCTTCACACCAGCTCGGCCTCGCACGCGGCGGCAGCCGGGCTCATCATGAGCGGCGCCTATGCGCTGCCCTTCTGGGGTGGCGTGGTCGGCCTGGGCATCGTGCTGCCCATCGCCTGGCAGGCGCTGGAACTGGCGCACAAGCTGCCACACACCGTGGTGCCGGCCCTGCTGGTGATGGCCGGCGGCTACACCCTGCGCTGGGTGATGGTGGGTGCCGGGCAGGCGAGCGAGATCCTGCCGGTGCTGAGCCTGGCCCCGTGATGGCCACGGGGCTGCGGCGGGCGGGTCAGCAACCGCCCTTCTTTTCCTTCTTCTTCATCGCCGCCGAGGCGGGGGCCGAGGCGGCCTTGGCCGACTTGGCGGCCTTCTCGGCGGGCTTGGCGGGCGCATCGGCGGCATGGGCGGCAGTGCCGGCCAGCGCGAACAGGGTCACGGTGAGAGCGGTCGCGAAACGGATCATGGGTCACTCCTGGTTGGGGTTTGGCGTGCCGGCGTCCCGTGGGCGGCGGCTGCAAGTGCGGCGCGAGGATAGCAAAGCAGGCATGAAAGGACGGTCATGAACACCTTGGCTTACAGGTCCACGGTCGCGCCGCGTGCTGCGCCTGCCGCCTTTCTCAACCCCTATCTGGCTGGCTTTCTGCTCGGCTTGGTGCTGCTGGCGAGCTATCTGCTCACCGGCCGCGGCCTCGGCGCCAGCGCCGGCTTCGCGGCGCTGGCGACGGCGCTCACGGGCTGGGTGGCGCCGGCCGAGGTGCAGGCCAGCGCGGTACACCTGAAGTACTGGAACGAGGGCGAGCCGCTGCTGAACTGGACGCTGTTCCTGCTGCTGGGCGCGCTGGCGGGCGCCGCGCTCTCGGGCTGGCAGGCGCGGCGCTTCAAGCTCTGCATCGAGCGCGGGCCGCGCATAGCCGACGGCCAGCGCCTGGCCCTGGCCTTGGTCGGCGGCTTCGTCGCCGCCTGGGGCGCCAAACTGGCCAAAGGCTGTACCAGCGGCCAGGCGCTGACGGGCGGCGCCATGCTCAATGTCGGCAGCCTGGTCTTCATGGCCGCGGTCTTCGCGGCCGCCTTCGGCCTCGCGTATTTCGTGCGGAAAGCGTGGCTGTGATGTTGCCGCTGAGTTCGACCATGGAGTTCTCGCCGGTGGCCGAACTGGCCATCGCCCTGCTGCTGGGCCTGGGCTTCGGCGCCGCACTCGAACGCGCCGGCTTCGGCAGCGCGCGCAAGCTCACGGCCGTGTTCTACCTCTACGACATGGCGGTCGTGAAGGTGATGTTCTCGGCCGTGGTGACGGCGCTGACGGGCCTGACCCTGCTGGCCGCGGCCGGTGCGCTGGACCTGTCCCAGCTCTACCTGGAACCGACGAACTACGCGGCCCAGCTGATCGGCGGCCTGCTCTTCGGCGCCGGCTTCGTGGTTGGCGGCTATTGCCCGGGCACGGCGGTTGCTGCCATCGCCACCGGCCGCAAGGACGCGCTGGCCTTCGCGGCAGGCATGCTGGCCGGGGTCTGGGCTTATGCCCAGTTCACGCCCGGCCTCGACGCCTGGGTCAAGGCCGGCGCCACCGGCGAGCTGACCCTGCCGGACGTCAGCGGCATCGCCATGGGCTGGTGGACGCTGGCCTTCATGGCCCTGCTCGCCTTCGGCGCCTGGGGCATGGCGCGGCTGGAGGCTCGCTTCAGGGGCTGGCGGCCGCGGGATTAGCGGCGGCACGGCGTTCGGCCTGGCCCAGCCGCCCGTCGTCGAGGTGGTAGACGGTGTCGAAGCCCTCGATCATCCGGTGGTCGTGGGTCACCGCGATCACCGCCGAGCGGCGTTCGCGGGCGATCTTGCGCAGCATCGCCATGACCTTGCTGCCGCGCTCGGTGTCCAGCGCCGCAGTGGGCTCGTCGGCCAGGATCAGCGCCGGCTCGTTGGCCAGCGCTCGGCCAATGGCCACGCGCTGCTGCTCGCCACCCGACAGGCGCGCCGGCAGCGCGTCGGCGCGGTGGGCGATCTCCAGGTAGCCGAGCAGGTCCAGCGCGCGCCGCCGGGCCTCGCGCCGGCTCACGCCATTGATCTGCAGCATCAGCGCCACGTTCTCCTGCGCGGTGAGAAAGGGGATGAGGTTGTGCTGCTGGAAAACGAAGCCGATGTGGCGGCGGCGAAAGGCGCGCACGTCGATGGCGGTCGGGCCATCGTCGTAGAGCGTCTGGCCGGCGATGACGATGCGCCCGCGCGTGGGCGGCTGGATCAGGCTGATGGCCAGCAGCAGCGTGCTCTTGCCCGACCCACTGGGGCCCAGCAGGGCCACCAGCTCGCCGGCGGCTATGGCCAGGCTGGCGGGCTTGAGCGCCTGCACGGCCAGCTCGCCCTCGCCGAAGGTCTGCGACACCGCGTGGATCTCGACGACGGCCACCTCAGTTCCGCCCGGCCGTTCCGAAGGTACCGAGAGCCCCCCACGGGGCAGCGAACGAAGTGAAGCGTGGGGGCTTCATTTCAGCCGCCCAGTGCCAGCTGGGCCGGCGTGCGCAGCGCGTGCCACACCGCCATCAGGCTGGCCAGCACGCCGCCGGCCAGCATCACCGCGAAAGTGATGGCGGTCTCGGGCGCGACGAAGGCCAGGGTGCGCGGGAAGCCCGGCGCGATCAGCTCGCGCAGGGCATAAGCGAGGGCGAAGCTGGCCAGCGTGAGCAACAACGACTGCGTCATGATCAGCCGCACGATGAGCCCGTTGGGCGCACCGATCAGCTTGAGCGTGGCGATGGACCGTATCTTTTCGATCGTCAGCACATAAACGATGAGGGCGATGATGACGATGGAGACCAGCACCAGCAACGTGCGGAACAAGCCCAGCACGGCCGACATCCGCGCCAGCTTGCCGTCCAGCATGAGGGCACGTTCCTCGGCGCTGGTGTAGACGTCGAGGTAGAGCCAGTCGCGGATGTGGCGCGCCACGGCCGCGCCATCGGCGCCCGGGGCCAGGCGCACCAGCACGGCATTGATGCTGTTGCCGCTGGTGGCCAGCAGCGGCAACAGGCGGGCGGCCTGCTCGGCATTGGAGCCGGCGCGCTCCAGCCGCTGCAGATTGGCCGCGGTGGCGGTCTGAAGGGCGCGCGGGTCCTGCTCGAACTGCACCTTCTGCGCATCGGCCAGCGCGAGATAGACCAGCGGGTTGCCGCCCGCATCGACCGCGCCCTGCGTGAGCCCGACCACGGTGTAGGCGTCACTGCCCAGGTCGACACGCTCGCCCAGGCGCAGACCGAGCTTGGCGTCGGCCACCAGCTCATAGTGCGGTGCGGCGATGGCGCGGCCCTGGGCCAGGCGGCCGGGGCCGCCCTGGCCGCCGAAGATGTCGTAGCCGACGAGGGTGAACTGCTGCTCGCGGCCGGCGATGGGGCGCTGCGCCGTGTACAGGGCCAGCGGGCTGGCGCGCGCCACGCCGGGCGTGGCGGCCACACTCTTCCAACTGTCCTGCGGCAGGCGCGAGGGTTCGTTGAAGGGGCCGCCGCGCCCGCGCTCCACCACCCACAGGTCGGTGGCCGTGTTCTCGATGAGCCAGACTCCGTCCTGGATATTGCCCTGGTAGATGCCGTTCATCACCAGCACGATGGCCAGCAGCAGGGCCACGCCGACGATGGTGGACAGGAACTTGCCCAGGTGGCGCCGGATGTCCTTGAGCGCGAGTTCCATGGCTGCCGTGCCGCTGCGCCGCGTGCTTCAGCGCTGGGGCGCTGCGGCCTGCACACGCTGGCCTTCGGCCACGCCGGCGGCCACGGCGACGACCGTCTGGCCCGCCCTCAGGCCCTGGCGCACGAGTACATGCTGCGCGTCGGCGGCGCCGGTCTCGACCGCCTGGAAACGGGCGGCCCCGTCCAGCACCAGCCACACACCCTGGTGGCCCGCGCGGTCGCGCGCCAGCGCCGCCAGCGGCACGCGCAGGCCGCGGTCCTGGCCGACCTCGATGCCGACCTCGGCTTCCTGGTCGATGGCAAAGCGCTGCGGCGGGTTGTCGAAGGCGACGTCGACCTCGAGCTCGCGCGTGGCGGCGTCGGACTGACGGGCGATGCGCGCCACGCGGCCGGCCAGAGTCTCGCCGCTGCGCAGGCGGATGGTGGCCGGCTGGCCGGGCTGGACGCGGCCGACCACGGCCTCGTCGATGCGCGTGGCCACCCACAGCGAGCGCGGGACAACCAGCTTCAGCAGCGGCGAGCCCGGCACCACAGTGCTGCCGGGCTCGGCCGTGCGCTGCACGACGATGGCATCCATGGGCGCGAGCACGCGCGCATGCGAGCGCACGGTGTCGGCCAGGCGCGCCTCCTGCGCCAGCGAGCGCGCATCGGCCGTGCGCGCGGCCAGGGCGGCGCGCGCCGCGTCGACGCCGGCGGCGGCGGCGGCCAAGCCGGCATGGGAAGCGTCCAGCGCCGCGGCCGAGACGAAGCCGCGCGCCAGCAGATCGGCATCGCGTCCGTGCCGGCTGCGCGCCAGCTCCCGTTCGGCCTCGGCCTTGGCCAGCGCTGCGGCGGCGGCCTCGGTGTTGCGCTGCAGCGCCTCCTGTTGGCCGCTGACGACGCCGCGGCGGGCTTCAAGGTCGCGGTCGTCCAGCAGCACCAACAGCTGGCCCTGACGCACGGCGTCGCCCACGTCGGCATTCATCTGCGTCACGCTGGCAGCGATGCGGGCACCCAGCGTCACCGCGACGCGCGCCTGCACCGTGCCCGGGCCCGTCACGCGCACCGCCACCGTGCCCTCGGCCACCGTGGCCAGCGGCCTTTCGATGGCGCGGCCATGGCGCCAGGCCGCGGCACCGGCGGCAGCAAGGACCACCAGGCCGGCCGCCGCCGTCCACAGCAGGCGCCGCCGCATCAGGCCGCCACCCTGGGGGCGGGCGGCGCGGGCTCGGGACGGCAGGGCGGCTTGGGCATGATGGAGGGGTGACTGGCGCTCAGCTCTTGAGCTTCAGCACGCCCTTCTTGTCGATGGACAGGTCGGCCTTGACGAAGCCCACGTCATAGCCGGCGGCCTTGAGCTTGTGGTACGCCATCTCGGCGCGCACGCCGGTCGAGCAATGGGTGATGATGCGCTTGCCCTTGGGGATTTCGGCCATGCGCGCGGCAATTTCCTCGTCGGGGATGAGCATCGCGCCGTTGATCATGCCGGCATTGGCCTCGTCAGTGTTGCGCACGTCGAGGATCAGCACGTTGGCGGGCGTGGCGGCGGCGAGCTTCTTGAACTCCTCCACCGCGATCTCGCCGGGGCGCGGCTTGGGCACGTAGGCCACCGTCGTGACGGGCACGCCGGCCACGGTGGTGTAGCCCAGGCGGGTCCAGGCCTCCAGGCCGCCCGGCACGACGTTGACCAGCGGATAGCCGGCGGCCGTGATCTGGCGTGCCAGCGCCTGCGCCGCCTTGCCATCGCCACCGTCATAGACCATGAAGGGCGGCTTCAGCGCCTTGGCCGGGAACTGCTTCAGCGCCGCCTTGATCTGCTCCGGCGTGATGGCCACTGCGCCGGGGATGTGGCCGCGTGCCATCTCGAGCGCGGGGCGGGCGTCGATCAGCACATGCGGAATGCCCTTGTCGATCCAGGCTTCCTTCAGGAACTGTGGTGCGAGGCTGCCGACGTTCTTCTCGGTCCACTCGGGCCAGCCCTCGCGGTAGACGCGCACCTTGGTGTAGCCCATCTTTTCGGCGCGCCGCAGCGAGCTCGGGCTCATCATGCAGGTGACACCCTGGCAGAAGAAGATCAGCAGCTTGTCCTTGTCCTTGGGCAGGCGGTCGAGGAACTTGTCAAAGGCCGGATAGGGCAGGTTGATGGAGCCGGGGATGGTGCCTTCCTGGAAGCGCGGCAGCGGGCGCGAATCGACCAGGGTGTAGCCGCCGGCAGCCGGCCCGGCAGCCACCAGGCGCTCGATCTCGGGGTAGAACACCAGCTTGTCCTGGGCGATGTCGATGGGGCCCTTGAACTCGATCAGGCTCGCGGTCTTGACGCCATCCTTCTCGGTGTACTCGATGCGCGCCTCGTGGCCCTTCTTGACCTCGCGCAGGTGCTCGGCCGTCTTGGCCACGCCGGCATCGACGACCTTGATCGTCTTGGGGTCGAAGCGCACGATCTCGGTGGCCGTGACCAGGCCGAGCTGGATGGACTGCGACTTGAAGGCCACGTTGTCAAAGTAGCCCCGTATCACGTCGGCCTGGGCCTTGTGGCAAGAGGTGCAGACAGCCGGCATTGCCGGCTTGGCGGCTGGCGCCTGTGCTCTTGCCGCCGGCAGCAGCACCAGGGCAGTGGTGAGGGCGCCAAGGGCCACTCGAATCTTGCGTTTCATGACGACTCCCGGTCAGGCGTGCCGGGCGGGCGGGCTCAGGATCGAGCCCTCGCTCGGTGACGCAGGCCTCCAGTGGATCATTACCCCCAAGGGTATGACTTGACCTGCAACAAGTCTTGCCAAGACAGCCCGACTGGGACGCTGTTACGCGGCCCCAAAAAACAAAGGGCCTAGCCGAAGCCAAGCCCTTGTTTTTACTGCTATTTTCTGGTGCCGGTGGCCGGAATCGAACTGGCGACCTTCGCATTACGAATGCGCTGCTCTACCAACTGAGCTACACCGGCGCAAGACCCGCGGCGCTTGCCAGCACCTGAGGTCAGAACAGCCCAAGATTCTACACAGAGATGCGACTGCGCCAAAATTGGCCCATGCCGACATTGCAAGTCTTATTGCACGATCCGGCCTGGCGCAGGCCCTGGCGGGTGCTGCTGCTGGCCTTGCTGATGGCCGTCTCCTGGCTGGCCTTCATGCCCCATCCGCCCGACAACCAGTTGCCGCAGGGGGACAAGATCAACCACTTGCTGGCCTTTGCCACGCTGGCGGCCGTCGCCTGCCTGGGATTGACGCCGGCGCGCAGGCAGGCAGTCGCCGCGGCAGCGGGCTTGCTGGCCTATGGCGGCTTCATCGAACTGGTGCAGACACAACTGCCCGGACGCAGCGGCGAATGGCCCGACCTGCTGGCTGATGGCGCCGGCATCGCGCTCGGGCTGGCCGCGGCGGCGGCGTTGCGGCATTTGAAGCGGCCCTGATACTGGCTCATCTTCTGAGCCACCGGGGCGCGAGACTGTCTCCACGACGCCGGGCATGCCGCCCGGGGCGCACCGGAGACGACGATGAACCAGGTTGCCCTGCCCTTGCCGCTGCCCCACCCTGCCCCCGTGGTCGCCGACCGTGCCGGCTTCGACATCGGCTGGGACCACGCCCACCTTGGCCTCGTGCCTGCGGCCGGGCTGCTGCAGCAGGGCGGCGCGGTCTGCCAGGGCTGGATGGCCGGCAAGGCCGTGTTCGGCCGCCGCGTGCCGGCCTCGTCGCGCGCCACGAGGCAGTGGCTGCAGCTGCGCCTGCGCGCCTGGCAAGAAGCCGCGACGCTCGACGCCGACGAGGTCACGCCCGAGGTCGTGGCGCGGCTGCAGGCCACGCATTGCCCGGTGCTGCGCCTGCCACTGGGGGGCGCCGCGAACCAGCCCGATGCCGCGGTGATCGAGCCGCTGGCGCCGGCCGCGGCCTGGGCAGCGGGCCGCCTGGCCACGCTCAGCCGGCGTGCCGCCAAGGCTTGGGACGGGCTCGATGTCGATGCGCTGTGGCGCCGCGCACGCGCCGCACAGCTGGGCTGCACCGAGGTGGACGGGCTCGATGCCGGCGCCTGGTGGCGCCTCACCGCGCTGCGCGCCTTCGCCACGCCGCTGCACTTTGCCACCGCCACGCGCCTGCCGCTGGCCTTGCTGCCGCCGCCCGGGGTTGAGCTGTGCAACCCGGTGCAGCGCCTGCAGCTGAGGGTGACCTCCCTGTTCCTGAAGCCCGGCTGGGCGGCGCGCTGCCGCGGCCTGGCCGAGCGCCTGCCCGAGCAGGCGCTGCGCCACGACTTCCTCTTCTTCGTCGGCGCGCTGACGCCTCGCGTGCTCGAGGCCGGCAGCGACCCGCACACGTTGGGCCAGGCTCTCGAAGACGCCTGGCTGCTCGAGCGCGTCCAGCGGCGCTGGCAGCACTTCGTGCTCAGCCTGGGCGAGGTGCGCTGCGCGGCACTGCTGCAGGAAATGGCCGATCAGGGGCGAGCCGCCACGCCGGCGCCGCTGCGTCGCCCGGCCGCGCTCAGGATCAGCCAACCTGAGCTTTTGGCGGCCTGATCGGCGGCGCAAGACCGGGCCAGGCCTTGCGGAAGCCCCAAAAGGCACACCCGCCGCGGTTTGGGCCGGGGCGGGTGGCGGGGGGTACTTCAGGCGCCGGGCACGGGTTCCGGTATTCCGCCCAGTGTTGCGGTCGGTTCTCGCCTGTCGTGGGATGTACTGTGCCAGCGTGGCGGCGGCGCGTCGCGCCGAAAAGGGCGGCGCTTGCATGCCAATTCGCAGCCCGGTTCATACGCCGATTCATACGCCGGGGCTCGGGCATCATGGCGCCATGCGCATCCTGCTCGCCCCGATGGAGGGCCTTCTCGACCACAGCCTGCGCGACGCCCTCACGCGGGTGGGCGGCATCGATCACTGCGTCTCGGAGTTCATCCGCGTCACCGACCAGTTGCTGCCCGAGCGCGTGTTCACGCGCATCGTGCCCGAGCTGCTGAACGGCGGTCGCACCGCCGCCGGCACGCCGGTGCGCGGGCAGTTGCTGGGCAGCGACCCGGCTTGCCTGGCCGACAACGCGGCGCGGCTGGCCTCGCTGGGAACGGGCGGGGTCGACCTCAATTTCGGCTGCCCGGCAGCCATCGTCAATCGCCACCGCGGCGGTGCCGTGCTGCTTGACGAGCCGGAACTGGTACACGCCATCGTCGTCGCCGTGCGCCGCGCGGTGCCGCCGGCGCAGCCGGTGACGGCCAAGATGCGCATCGGCAATCGCGACGAATCGCGCATGCTGGACTGCGCGCGGGCCATCGAGAGCGCCGGCGCGGCCGAGTTGGTGGTCCATGCGCGCACCAAGGTCCAGGGCTACCGGCCGCCAGCTTACTGGGACCGCATCGCCGCCATCCGCGCCGCAGTGGCGATGCCGGTGGTGGCCAACGGCGAGATCTGGACCGCCGGCGACGCCCGCCGCTGCCGTGCCGAGAGCGGCTGTGACGCGCTGATGCTGGGCCGCGGCATCGTGGCCGACCCCGGCCTGGCGCTGGCGCTGCGGGGCGCCGCGGTGCCGTCATGGAGCGAACTGCTGCCGGTGCTGGCGCACTTCTGGCAGCGCATCGCCGGCCATGTGGCGCCGCGCCACCGTGCCGGGCGCCTGAAGCAATGGCTCAATCTGCTGCGCCGCCGCCACCCCGAGGCCCAGGCGGCCTACGACATGGTTCGCACCGTCAACGATCCGCGAGCGGTGGGCGCGCTGCTTTTCGGCAGCTGAGCCTGCCGTTCAGGGTGTACGCCAGCGCACGCCGCCCTTGGCGAACATCTCCTTGAGGCTGCCGGCGGCGGCCAGTTCGTTGAGCGCGCCCTGCAGCGCATGGGCCAGATCGGTGGCGTCTTTCTTGACCGCCATGCCCACCACCCAGCCATTGCGAGCCTGCGGCAGCGGCAGCGGCTCGATCACGAAGCGCTCGTCGCGGCCCAGCACCGATTCCAGCTCCGAACCCTGGCCCGCGGCGGCGACGACCTCGCCACGCTGCAGCGCGGCCGCGGCCTCGGCGCCATCCTTCCAGCGGGTCTTGAGCTGGTCGCGGTAACGGCCACCATCGGCGCCCAGCAGCAGCCAGCCGGCCAGCGAAAGTCCGGGCACGGCCACCGCGCCCTGGCCCAGCGCCTCGAGCGAGGGCAGATCGGGCAACTTGCTGCGGTCGCGCGCCAGCATCACCTGTTCGCGGTAATAGGGGCCAAAGATCTGCACGCGCGGATTGGCCGCCATCAGCGGACGGTCCACCGGAACATGCAGCAGCACGTCGGCCGGGCCGTAGCCCAGGTAGTGGCCGCGCCAGACCATGTTGCGCAGGTCGTCGTCCATGTTCTCGCCGGCCGGAAAGGCCAGCGGCGAGAACTCGACCCCCAGCTTGGCGGCCAGCGCGCGGGCCAGCTCGACGTCGATGCCCTTGCCGTCGGCATGGAAGGGCGGCATGGCCTGGTAGAGACCCACGCTCAGGCGCCCGCGCCGCTTCACCCTGGCCAGCGCCGACAACTCCTCCTGCGCCGAGGCCGCGCCGACCCCGGCACAGCCCAGGGCCGCGGCGGCCAGCCAGCGGCGCCGTGAACCGTCGCAGGCGCGGCTCACAGCGGCTTCTCGCGCCGCGTTTCGAGATAGGCCTTGATGGCCCACACCGCTTCCTGGTTGAGCACGGCCTCAAACGGCGGCATGTAGACGGCGCCATTGCGCGTGCGCCCGCGCCGCACGGTGGTGGCAAAGAATTCGTCCATCTCTTTCACGCAGGCCGCCTTCTTCTTCTCGTCCTTCTGGGTCGCGCAATCGTTGTCCAGGCGCCGCAGGTCGGGGGCAATGCCGCCCGACACCGCTTCCAGGCCGTGGCAGCGCGCGCAGTTCTGGTTGTAGGCCGAGGTGCCCACCTTCACCGCTCCCTGGTGGGCGCGGTAGGGGTTCTCGCCGCGCCAGTCGGCGCCCAGCGTCGGCAAATCCTTGGTGTCGACAGCCTGGGGCGTGACATCGCCATGGGCGCAGGCAGCACCGGCCAGCAGGGCCGTGAGCAGCCCGGCGAGGGCGTGGCGGGCAAGACGGGAGGTGGGGGCCAACATGTTTGTCTCCTGGGACCGGGGTTGAAATCCTGGTGCCGGCTTTTGGAAGCGGGCGATACTCCCCTTACCGCAAGCCGCGTGCCAATCGCCCCAGGCCCCGAACCGGCCGCCGGGGACGGTTCGGGACTAGCAACTTCGCTTAGCATTCGCGCCGCCGCTGGGCCTGACTGTTGTGATTTGGAGCAATTCGCGGGCGCATCGGGTAACCAAGAAGTAGCAAGTTGGCCAGGGACAAGATAAGTTAGCGCTATAAGTTGACGCTGCAGCCCGCCGCAGAGCGGGCTTAAACGATTCCCCAGGAGACCCCAGCATGCGCATGCCTGCCTACGCCAGGCCACCCCAGCCCGGCGCCGAGCGCCCGGCCGCCGGTGCGGCCGCGCCGTCGTCGCCCGGCGACCCGGCGCACACCGACGCCATCGTGCAGTCGCACGAACGCAGCGCCGCACTGGGGGTCTCGCGCATCGACCGCCCCGACCACTCGCCCATCGGCCGCGCCGACCTGGTGATCAGCCTCGAGCGCAACCGCCGCCTGCATGAGCACGCGGCGCCGGTGATGGAGATGCTGCGCGAACAGATTGCGCGCACCGAGAGCATGGTGCTGCTCACCGACACCGTGGGCACCATCATCCACGCCGTCGGCGACGACGAATTCCTGGATCGCGCCAACAAGGTGGCGCTGCGCCCGGGTGCCAACTGGAGCGAAAGCGCCAAGGGCACAAATGCCATTGGCACGGCCCTGGTCGACGAGCGGCCGATGCTCGTACACGCCGACGAGCACTTCCTGCACGCCAATCACTTTCTCACCTGTTCGGCCGCGCCCATCCTCGACCCGCGCGGCAACATGCTGGGCGTGCTGGACGTCTCGGGCGATTTCCGCAGCTACCACAAGCACACGCTGGCGCTGGTGCGCATGTCGGCGCGCATGATCGAGAACCGCTGGCTCAGCGAAGACTTCAGCCATGCGCTGCGCCTGCACTTCCACAGCCGCGCCGAGTTCATCGGCACGCTCATGGAAGGCATCGTCGCGGTGGGCGAGGATGGCCGCATCATCGGCGCCAACCGCGGCGCACTCGAACAACTGGGCATGAGCGGCGCCGCGCTGCGCATGCAGACCCTGCCCTCGCTCTTCGGCACGACGCTGTCCAACCTGATGGACCACTGCCGCGCCCGTCTGGCCACGCCGATGGCGCTGACCCTGCCCAGCGGGCGCCAGTTCGCCGGTTTCGCGCGTTGCAACTGGCCGATGTGGTCGGCCCCGGGCGAGAGTGGCGAAAGCAACGCGGCGCCCGCACCGGCGCCGGCCGACCGTGGCGAGGCGCGCGCTGAGAGGGCCGAGAAGGCCGCCGAACGCAGCGAGCCCCGCGCCGCGCCCGGCGCCGCCCTGGCCCAGTTGCGCACCGGCGACACCCAGGTCGACACCGTGATCGAGAAGATCCGCCGCGTGCTCGACCGCGACATCCCCATCCTCGTGCTGGGCGAGACCGGCACCGGCAAGGAATTGCTGGCGCGCGCCATCCACACCGATTCGGCGCGCGGCAAGCAACCCTTCGTGGCCGTCAACTGCGCCTCCATCCCCGACAGCCTGATCGAGGCCGAGCTCTTCGGCTACGAGGAAGGCGCCTTC
Organism: Rubrivivax sp. A210; assembly: GCF_904426505.1. GTDB lineage: Bacteria > Pseudomonadota > Gammaproteobacteria > Burkholderiales > Burkholderiaceae_C > Rubrivivax. The sequence continues at coordinate 301,678 of NZ_CAJGBN010000034.1, read as the reverse complement.
ACGGGCGCGCGGCGCAAGGGCGCGCCGGGCAAGATCGTGCAGGCCAACGGCGGCACCGTCTTCCTCGACGAGATCGGCGACATGCCGCTGCCGCTGCAGGCCCACCTGCTGCGCGTGCTGCAGGAGCGCCAGGTCACGCCGCTGGGCAGCGCGCGCTCGGTGGCGGTGGACGTGGCCATCATCTGCGCCACCCACCGCAACCTGCGCGAGATGATGGAGCGCGGCACCTTCCGCGAAGACCTCTACTACCGCCTCAACGGGCTGGCCGTGCGCCTGCCGCCGCTGCGCGAGCGCAGCGACCTGATGCCGCTGGTGCGGCGCATCCTCGACCGCGAGAGCGGCGGCCGCCAACACCACCTGGCGGCTGACGTGGCGACCCTGTTCGAGGGCTATCCCTGGCCGGGCAATGTGCGCCAGCTCTTCCATGTGCTGCGCACCGCCTGCGTGATGGCCGGGCCCGAGGCGGCGATCACGCGGCTGCACCTGCCCGACGACTTTCTTGAGGAAGCCGAGGCCGCCCAGGCCCGCCTGGCCGTGGCGCGCGCAGCCAGCGCCGCCGTGCCCGAGGCCGCGGCAGCGGTGGCGGTGGCCGCCTCGAGCACGACGGCCGCAGCACCTGCGGCCGGCCCCGCCGGAACGCTGGACGACATGGAACTGCAGGCCATCAAGCGCACGCTGGAAGCGGTGGGCGGCAATATCTCCGAGGCCTCCAAGCGCCTGGGCATCAGCCGCAACACCATCTACCGCAAGCTGCGCTGGAACCAGGGCCAGGCCGGCTGAATGCAGTGGGGCGGCAGGTCAGCGGCGCGGCGCGCCGGCCAGGAATTCGTCCTCGGCCTGGCGCCAGGCGCGCTGCCAGTTCAGTGCGTGACGCTCGTGCAGGCCCCAGGCGGCCACGGGCGGGGGTGGCGCCGCGCCGGGGTTTTCTCCGCGGGCGACAGCGGCCTGCGCCTCCTGCCACATCCAGGCCCAGTAGGCGGCTTGGCGCCGGGCCTCGTCCAGGCCGGCGGGCGGGCCTTGTTCGCCGATGAATCGCGTCGCCGACCCGGCACCGTGCAGCCACAGCGGGCCGACGGCAACCAGGCGAACGATCCCGCTGTCGCGGCCGTCGGGCGGCTGGCCCGGCCACATCAAGCCCCAGGCGGCCACGACATCGGCGCCCTGATGACGCCACACCGTGGTGACGCTGCCACCGAGCGCAATCTGGCGCCAGGCAAACGGCCCCCAACGGCCCTGGGTGCCGGTCAGCAGGCGCTCGGGCATGCGCACCGGCGCCGCGCCCAGATCCGCGGCGGCCTCACCCAGCTGATCGCGCAGGCGCTGTTCGCAGACGGCGCACTGCCGCCGCATCGCGGCGCGCACCGCTGCCGTGGCGTACAGGCGAGCCGCGGGCAGGCCGGCGGCGCCAAGAGCCAGCTCGGCGCGGGCGCGCGGAATGGCCACCTCACTCACCGCCAGGCCCAGACGCAGGTGCGCCTGGCAGGCGAGCGCGCGGCCGAAGGCGGGGCTGGGGCCGGCGCCGAGCAGCCAGAGCCGCCCGCCTTGGCGGGCAAGCAGCAGGTTGACGACCTGGCCGCGGTTGTCGCCATCGGCCTTGTCGCCGCGTGCCGGTATCAGCCACAGCGCAGGTGCCAGCGCCACGAAGTCCAGCGCCGGGCCGGGACATTCGGTACCTGGGGCGGCATCTACATCAGCCGCCACACCAAGCGCCATGGCCAGAAGAAGCATCCAGCGCCGGCATATCGCGGGTATTCCCTGTGCCATGCTGTGACGCGCTGTCTCCGGAATGGCACGCGGCCACCGTCGCAATCCGACTGGGAGTGGGGTTGCACCCCTCCCAGCGGCCCTGAGGACAGCGGCCACGCTGGCGGCACACGACTTGCGAGGCTCGACCTCACCCCCCGCGGCCCAGCCCTGGCCGCGGGACGCGGCCGGCCCTGATTGACTATGCATCCACACCGCCTCCCCCTTGCAGCAAACGTGCCGGTCCTGCGACCGCCATGCCGGCCATGAAGGTCGTCATCCTCCGCGGCGGCGCCGTGCAACGCCGCGCCGGTGGCCTGACGCGTGCAGACACTGCCGACAGCGGCGTCTGCGCCGTTGGCGTGGGCGACCAATGGGTGCTGATCAACGTGTCGGCCGCGGTCGCCCACAGCCTGGCCTGCGCCGACCCCAGTGCCGGCTGGCCCGGGCTCAGCGACGCCAAGGTGCGAGCCATTGTGCTCACCGACGCCCAGCTCGAACACGCCGGCGGCCTGCTCGGCCTGCGCCGCGGCGCCCCCATCGATCTCTACGCCACGCCGGCGGTGTTCGAGGACCTGAGCACCCATTTGCCCATCCTGCCCGCGCTGCAGCACTACTGCGGCGTGCATTGGCGGGTGATCCCGGTCTCGGGTGACCAGCGCGTGGGCAGCTTCCAGGTCGAGGGCCTGCCGACGCTGGAGTTCACCGCCATCGCCACCCTCAACCCGCCCTGGCCGCACGCGCTGGAGCAGCGCGCGCCGGTGGTCGGCGAGAGCATCGCACTGGCCGTACACGACCACGCCACCGGCCGCAGCGTGTTCTGCGCCCCCGGTCTCACCATGCCGGGCCCGGATGAGCAGGCCTGGCTGCGCAACAGCGATTGCGTGCTGCTCGACGAGCCCGACCCGGCCACCGCGGCGCGCCTGGGCTGGGGGGAATGGCTGGACCAGCTGCCGGCACGGCACAAGGTCGTGCTGGCGCGCGACGCCGAGGCGCCGTGGCTGGCCGGCCGCGGCATCGCGCTGGCCCGCGACGGCATGGAGATCGAGCTTTGAGCGTGGCCAGCCTGGTGGCCGAGGGCATCGTCAAGCGCTACGGCCAGCGCGCAGCCCTCGACGGCGTCAGCCTGACCCTGCCACGCGGTCAATGGGTGGCCTTGCTGGGGCCCAATGGCGCCGGCAAGAGCACGCTGTTTGCGGTGCTGACCGGCCTGTTCGCCGCCGACGCCGGCAGCGTCCAGGTGGCCGGCCACGACATGAGACGCCACCCGGCGCTGGCACTGCGCGAATTGGGCGTGGTCTACCAGCAGAGCGCGCTTGACCTCGATCTTTCGGTCGAACGCAACCTGCGCTTCCACGCCGCGCTGCATGGCATGCCGGGGCCGCTGGCGCGCGAGCGCATGGACGCCGCGCTGCAGCGACACGGCATCGCGGCCGACCGCCAACGCGCCGTGCGCGAACTCTCCGGCGGCAACCGACGCAAGGTGGAACTGGCGCGCGCCCTGCTGCACGACCCGGCCCTGCTGCTGATGGACGAGCCCACCGTGGGCCTGGACCCGCGCTCGCGCCACGAACTGCTGGACGCCACCGCCGAGCGCGTGCGCCAGCAGGGCACGGCCGTGCTCTGGGCCACCCACCTGGTTGAAGAGGCCGAGCGCGCCGACCGCGTGCTGGTGCTCTACCGCGGCAAGCTGCTGGCCGACGGCAGCCCGGCCGAGGTGGCCACTGCGCTGGGCGGCGGCACGCTGGAGCAAGCCTTTTTGCGCGCCACCGCGGCCGTCCGCCCTGCAGCGGCGGCGGCATAAAACAAAGCTGAACCAGGAGTCAACATGGAACCCATGCAATCGGCGCCGCGGCGCCTGCCCCGCAGCGTCTTCGCCGGCCTTGCCCTGCTGAGCCTGGCCGCCACCGCCCAGGCTCAAGGCCTGGCCCTGGTGTCGAGCGAGAAGGACCACGCCCTCACCGTGCTGGACACCAAGACCCACGCCGTCACCGGCAGCATCGCCACCTGCAAGCGTCCGCGCCACATGGCGCTGCTGGCCGGCGGCAAGCAACTGATGGTGGCCTGCGGCGATTCGCGCCAGATCGAGATCATCGACCTTGCCACCCGCAAGGCGTTGCGCCAGTTCGCCCTCGGCGAGGGCCCCGAGGCCTTCGATCTTTCGCCCGACGGCAAGACCGCCTATATCTCCGACGAGGAAGACCACGAACTGGGCTACTACGACCTTGCCAGCGGCAAGCGCACGGGTGGCGTCAAGGTCGGCGGTGAGCCCGAGGGCGTGAAGGTGTCGCCCGATGGCAAGTGGGTCTATGTCGCCTCGGAAGTGGCGAGCGCCGTCTACGTCGTCGACGCCGCCGCGGCCAAGGTGGCCCACATCATCAAGGTCGGCAAGCGACCGCGCCGCTTCGCGCTCACGCCCGACGGCGGCCAGCTCTGGGTGAGCAACGAACTCGGCGCCAGCGTCAGCATCATCGACACCGCGACGAACAAGGTCACGGCGACGCTGGACTTCGCCGTGCCCGGCGTGCGCAAGGCCGACATCACGCCGGTGGGCCTGGCGATGTCGCGCGATGGCAAGCGAGCCTTCGTCAGCCTGGGCCGCGCCAACCATGTCGCCTTCGTCGACGTGGCCGCGCGCAAGGTGACCAACCTGGTGCTGGTGGGCAAGCGCGCCTGGGGCCTGAGCCTGGACAAGGCCGAGCAGACCCTCTACGTCGTCAACGGCCTCTCGGACGACATGACGGTGATCGACGTGGCCGCCGCCAAGCCGCTGAAGACGGTCAAGGTCGGCCGCGTGCCCTATGCCGTTCTTCTCGTCGAATAAAGTGGGCCGCACCTCCCTGTACGCGCAGGTCGGCAGCCTGGCCACCGGCCTGGCCCTGGCCAGCGGCCTGGCCGCTGCCGCCCCCTTCAAGGTGACGCTGCTGGTGATGGCCAACGACCCGCGCCTGGAGCGCAACCGGCTTGAGCGTGGCTACCTGGGCCAGCGCGGCGGGCCGCTGGCCGACGCGCTGAAGATCGCGCTGGCCGAGGGCAAGCCCGAGCTCGAATCGGTGGGCGCGCGCATCGATCTCGAGATCACCGAAGTCGCCGATGCCGCGGGCGCACGCGCCGCCGCCGCCAAGGCCGAGGCAGCCGGCACGGCGGCCCTGGTGGCCGACCTGCCGGCGCCCTGGCTGCTGGCCGCGGCCGATGCCGTCAAGGCGCCGGTGCTCAATGTCGGCGCGACCGACGACGCGCTGCGCCAGGCCGATTGCCGCCGCCAGCTCTGGCATCTGCTGCCCAGCGAGCGCATGCGCGCCGACGCGGTGGCGCAGTTCCTGGTGGCGCGGCGTTGGCAGCAGGTGTTGCTGCTCACCGGCCCGGCCGACGAGGACCGCGCCCGCATTGCCACCGCCCAGGCGTCCATCAAGCGCATGGGCCTCAAGCTGGTGGCCACGCGGCCCTTCAAGCTCTCGGCCGATCCGCGCGAGCGCGACCTCGCCAATCCGGCCCTGCTGACCGGGCCCTCAGTGGGCGCCTACGACGTGGTCTGGGTGGTCGACAGCGATGGCGAGTTCGCCACCTCCCTGCCTTACCGCACCGGGCTGCCGCGGCCGGTCGTAGGCGATGCCGGACTGGCGGCGCTGGCCTGGTCGCCGCGCTTCGAGCGCTATGGCGCACCCCAGGTGACGCGGCGCCTGACCAAGGCCGTGGGCCGTCCCATGGGCGCCCACGACTGGCCGGCCTGGATGGCCGGCAAGGCCCTGGTGGCGGCCGCGGTGGCCGCGCCCAAGGGGCCGGGCCCGGCCTTCGCCAAGGCACTGGCCGAGGGCGAGCTCGATGGCAGCAAGGGCGTGGCGATGAGCTTCCGCCCCTGGGACGGCCAGCTGCGCCAGCCGTTGCTGCTGAGCGACGGCTACAGCACGGCGGCGCTGGCACCCATCGACGGCATGCTGCATCCGAAGAACAACCTCGACACCCTGGGCGCCGACGCGCCCGAGAAGCTGTGCAAGGTGCGCTCTTGAGCACGGCAGGCGGCGACGGCCGCCGCCGCGGCATCCCGCACGCGCTGCAGGCACTGGTGGCCATCGTGGCCCGGGAGCTGTTCAAGTTCTCGCGCCAGTACGGCCGCCTGGCCTCGGCCCTGGTGCGGCCCCTGCTGTGGCTGGCGGTGTTCGCGGCGGGTTTCCGCAATGTCTTCGGCATCGCCATCACCGAGCCCTACGAGACCTACGTCACCTACGACCAGTACATCGTGCCGGGGCTGGTGGGCATGGTGCTGCTGTTCAACGGCATGCAGAGCAGCCTGGCCATGGTCTACGACCGCGAGATGGGCGTGATGCGCCTGCTGCTCACGGCACCATTGCCGCGTGCCTGGGTGCTGCTGGCCAAGCTCTGCGCCACCGCCGTGCTCTCGCTGGTGCAGGCCGTCGCCTTTGTGGCGGTGGCGGTGCTGCTGGGCACCGAGCTGCCGCTGTGGGGGCCGCAGACGCCGGCGCTGCTGGCGGCTGCCAGCGCCGCGGCGCTGATGCTGGGGGCCCTGGGCCTGCTGCTGTCGGTCCACATCCGCCAGCTCGAGAACTTCGCCGGCACGATGAACTTCGTGATCTTCCCGATGTACTTCATCTCCACCGCGCTCTATCCGCTGTGGAAGCTCGAGGAATCGGGCGCCACCTGGGTCTGGCGGCTGGCGCAGTTCAACCCCTTCACGCATGCGGTGGAGTGGATGCGCTTCGCCATGCTGGGCAAGGACGCCGGCCTCTCGCCCTGGGTCGTGCTGGGCACGCTGGCACTGTGCTTCGGCCTCGCCGCCTGGGGCTATGACCCGCAGCGCGGCTTCGGCCAGCTGACCAAGCGCGCCGGGGGACCGGGCTGATGACCTTGCTGCGATTGCCACCGCTGCCACGGTTGGGCGCCGCGCCGGCGCGCGGCCAGCCCCTGATCGAGCCGCTGTGGCTGGAGTGGCTGGCCCTGGCCGGCATGCTGGGCTTTGCCGCCTGGCTGCTGGGCGGGCGCGGCGTCTGGCGGCTGCTGCTGCAGTCCGACCCCACCGGCATCACCCTGGTCATCATCGTCGTCTTCGTCGCCGCCACGCTGTGGTGCGGCACCCGTGCGCGCGAGCTGCAACGCGAGCGCCAGGCGCTCGAGGCCGGCGGCGCGGGCTGGGCGGCGGCCTACTGGCAGGCGTTGGAAAGCACGCCGCGCGACGCCGCCGCGCCGCTGGACCTGCTGCTCGAACGCAGCCACGGCCCCCACCACACGGCCTGGTGGGTCAACGGCATCCAGCTCAAGCTGGGCCTGTTGGGCAAGGTCATCGGCTTTTCGATGTTGGCGATCCAGATCGGCCAGCTCGACAGCTTCGACCCGGCGCAGTCGCAGGATCTGCTGCGCAACCTCACCGCGGGGCTGGGCGTGGCCCTGCTCACCACCATGGTGGGCCTGGTGGCCAACATCCTGCTCGGCCTGCAGCTGACGCGGCTGGACCGCAGCGCCGACCAGTTCGTCGCCGCCGCCCAGCAACGGGGCTTGGAACGGGGCCGCTGAACCGCCATGCGCCGCGGCCGCCACACGCGCGAGCAGGAGGTCGATCCCTTCTACGACATGTTGTTCAACATGCTGATCGCCTTCGTCTTCTGCTTCATCATCGCGCTGCTGGCGATGAACCCGAAGGCGCTGAAGACCGGCGACATCCCGTCCAAGGCCGAGTTCATCGTCAACCTGTCCTGGCCCGACCTCAACCCCGACGATATCGACACCTGGGTGCAGGATCCGGCCGGCAATGTCGTCTGGTACCGCTCGCGCGAGGCCGGGCTGATGCACCTGGACCGCGACGACCGCGGCCTGGCCCAGGACGTCATCGTCGTCAACGGCCGCGAGATCGTGAACCCGCTCAACCAGGAGGTGGTGACACTGCGCGGCATCGCCGCCGGCGAGTACACCGTCAACGCCCACTATTTCGAGAGCAAGGACGGCAAGCCGGTCGAGGTGACGGTGTCGGTGATCAAGGTGAACCCGCGCGCCGAGGTCGTCTTCTACGGCCAGCTGACACTGGCGCGCAAGGGCGACGAGGGCACGGCCGTGCGCTTCACGGTGCTGCCCGACGGCTCGGTGGGCAACGTCAACACGCTGGCCAAGACCCTGGTGCAAAGACTGTGACCTTAGAACTCGTGATCGGCTTTTCGCTGCTGCTGCTGCTGCTGGTGCTGGCCCTGCTGTGGTCGCCCTGGCCGGCCTGGGCCAAGCTGATGCTGGTGGTCTTCGCCAGCGGCCTGTACTTCGTCGCCGACGAGCGCGTACACCAGATGTGGGGCTGGCCTTCCACCGACGCCCTGCCCGAGCGCTTCGTGCTGCTGGCTGCGGTGATCGAGGAGCCCACGGCGCGCAGCAAGGGCGCGCTCTACGTCTGGCTCAACGCGCTCGAGAACGGCAAGCCGGCGCGCGAGCCGCGCGCCTACCGCCTGCCCTATGCCAAGGACCTGCACAACCTGCTCGACGACGGCATGAAGAAGGTGCGCCAGGGCGTGAGCCAGATGGGCACGGCCGAGCCCCGCAGCGGCAGCCGCGGCGTCTCGTGGCTGCGCCCGGGCAACGACGAGCAGAAGGTCAAGATCCGCGACCTGCCCACGCCGCAGTTGCCCGAGAAGTGAAGCCGTGAGCACGCGAGCCGCCGTTTTCCTCATTGCCGCCCTGCCGCTGGCCCTGGCCGGCTGCGGGCCGGCACCGGACAGCGGCTATTTCCCGCTCGAAAGCGGCCACCGCTGGGTCTACGACATGAAGACCGAGCGCGAGAACAACACGGTAGAGCACGAGCAGCTGACCCTGCTGACCCTGGGCCGCGAAACGATAGAAGGCGGCGCTGCCTGGCGGCGGCGCAGCGAAACCGGCGTTGACTACTGGCTGCGCGCCGACGCCAGCGGCATCTACCGCGTCGCCAGCAAGAGCGATCTCGATGCCGATCCCAAGCCCGACCCGGCACCGCGCTACGTACTCAAGGCACCGCTGGTGGCCGGCACCAGCTGGGCCGCGCCGACCACGGCCTACCTGCTGCAACGGCGCCAGGAGTTTCCGCGCGAGATCCGCCACAGCCATCCGCCGGTGGCGATGAGCTACACGATAGAGGCGCTGGGCGAAAAGCTGGCCACGCCGGCAGGCCGCTTCGACGACTGCCTGCGCGTGCGCGGCGAGGCGCGCATGCGCGTCTTCGCCGACCCGGTGACGGGCTGGCGCGACATGCCGCTGTCCACCACCGAGTGGTATTGCAAGGGCGTCGGCCTGGCCAGGCTGGAGCGACGCGAACCGGCACAGTCGACCTTTCTGGTCGGCGGCGTGCTCACGATGGAGTTGATGACATGGCAATGAATCCCGAGCGGCCCGCGGGCGCGCCGGACCTGCGCCGCCGGCGCATCGCCGGCGCCCTGGCCGCCACCGCCATGGGCCCGGCCTTCGGCCGCGCCCTGGCCAGCCCGCCGGAGCAGTTTCCGTCGCGCCACATCACGCTGTGGGTGCCGTGGCCGGCTGGCGGCGCCACCGACCTGACGATGCGCCTGCTGGCCGAGCTGGCCGGCCGCCGCCTGGGCCAGAAGGTCATCATCGAGAACCGGGGCGGTGCCGGTGGCACCCTGGTGATGCCGGTGCTTCAACAGGCCGCGCCTGACGGCTATGTCATCGCCCAGCTACCGCAGCCGGTGTTCCGCGCACCCTGGATCCAGAAGGTGCAGTGGGATCCGATCCGTGACACCACGCCCATCGTGCAGGTCAGCGGCGTCACCTTCGGCATCGTCGTCGCCGCCAACAGCCCGCTGCGCAGCCTGGACGACATCTTTGCCCTGGCGCGCGAACGTCCCGGCACGCTGACGGTGGCCACCAACGGCGTCGGCACCACGCCGCATGTGGTGATGGACGAGCTGTTCGCGCGCCGCGGCCTCGAGTTCATCCATGTGCCTTACAAGGGAACGGCCGAGCAGATGCTGGCGGTGGCCAACGGCCAGGTGCAGATCGGCGTCAACAGCAATGGCTTCGCGCCCTTCGTCGACGGCGGCCAGCTGCGTCTGCTGGTCACCTTCGGCGAACACCGAACGCGCCGCTGGCCCCAGGTGCCGACACTGCGCGAGCTGGGCCACGGCATCGTCGCCGCCTCGCCCTATGGCCTGGCCGGCCCGCGCGGCCTGCCCAAGGAGGTGGTGCAGACCCTGCACGACGCCTTCCGCGCCGCGATGCAGGACCCCATCCACCTCGCCGAGCTGGCCAAGTACGACCAGGAACTGGCCTACCTGGGGCCCGAGGACTACGGCCGCGCCATGCGCGAGGCCTATGCCACCGAGCGCCGCACGGTCGAGCGCCTGGGCCTGGCGCGCCAGGGCAGCTGAGTCCCGCGGCAGTCCTGCCATGACGCCCAGTCCCGAGCGCCTGCGCCGCCTGCTCCAGGCCCTGAGCCGGGGCCTGCTGGAGCGCGGCGATGCCGTCCATCTGGCCCTGCTGGCAGCGCTGGCCGGCGAGCATGTGCTGCTGATCGGCCCGCCCGGCACGGCCAAGAGCGCGCTGGCGCGCCGCCTGCACGGCGCCTTTGCCGGCACCCGCTACTTCGAGCGCCTGCTGACGCGCTTTTCCACACCCGAGGAGCTGTTTGGCCCACTCTCGCTGGCGGCGCTGGAGCAGGACCGCTACGAGCGCCAGGTCGACGGCTTCCTGCCTACTGCCGGCATCGCCTTCCTCGACGAGGTCTTCAAGGCCAATTCGGCCATCCTGAATGCGCTGCTGACCCTGCTCAACGAGCGTGAGTTCGACAACGGCAGCGAACGCCTGCGCACGCCGCTGGTGGCGGTGGTGGCGGCCAGCAACGAGATGCCGGCCGATGAGTCGCTGCAGGCTTTCTTCGACCGCTTCCTCGTGCGCATCCCGGTGCTGCCGGTCAGCGACCACGCCTTCCGCGAGTTGCTGGCGCTGGAGCCCGTGCTGGAGGCGCCGCCCGAGCCCATCACGCCCGCAGAACGCGCTGCCATCGCCGCGGCGGCCGGCCAGGTGGCGCTGGGCGCAGCCTTTGTCGATGGCTGCGTTGCGCTGCGCGCCTGGCTGGCGGCCCAGAACGCGCCGCTGTCCGACCGCCGCTGGCGCCAGATCGTGGGCCTGGCGCGCACGATGGCGGCGAGCGAGCGCCGCGGCGAGCTGGATGCGCTCGACCTCTGGCTCGCGCCGTTCGTCGCCAGCGCCGGCCCGCAGGCGGTGCCGCCGCTGGTGCAGTGGTTCGAGGCCGATTGGCTGCAGTTGCCGGCGGCCGAGGCGCCCTGGCTGGCGCGCGCCATCCAGGCCTTCGAGAAGCAGTTCGAAATCGAGCAGCGCATGCCGGCCGAAGAAGGCGACGACGTCGCCGGCAAGCTGGCGCTGGCCCGCGCCATCGGCCGCGGCGGCGACGATGACGAAGGCGGCGGCATGCAGCGCATCGTCTCGCGCCAGCTCGAAGCCAAGCTCGCCAGGCGCTGGAGCCCGGTGCACATCGCCGCCCGCTGCGCCCAGGTGGCGCAGATCCAGGCCCAGGTCGACGAGGCGCAGCAGGCGCTGGCCGCACGCGCCCAGGCACTGGCGGCAGCGCTGGAATTGCGTGTCTGGATGCCGCAGCCCCTGCGCGAACGCCTGCTCGGCGCCCACGCCACGGCGCTGCAGATGCTGGCCGGCTGCGCCGCGCGCCTGGCCGCGGTGCAGCAGGGCTTTGCCGCGCTGCCGGTGGACGATGGCGCGGCGCCCGCAACGGCGCCGGCGGCGGTCGAGATCGAGTTGCAAACGGCCTGACAGCGGCCGTCGCCATGCACGCCCTCGACACCCCCTACGACCAACTGCAGCCGCTGCCGCGCCCCACCTGGCTGCCCACGCTGACGGCGGCCGTGGGCACGCGCGAGGCGCGGCTGGACCATGCCGCGGCCTGGCTGGACGCGCTGGGGGGCGGCAAGCTCCCCGCCGCCACGGCCGACTTCGGCGACGCCGCGGCCAGCGCACCGCTGCGCCGGGTGGCGGGCGAGCTGGGCCTGCCGGCCCTGGCCCAAGGGCTGACGGCGCTGGCCGAGCAAATCCTGCGCAGCGCCTTCTGGCACCTCGACCGCATCAACGCGCTGCAGCCGCGCCGGACGCGCGCTCAGGCCATCGCCGCCATCACCGAGGAATTCCGCGCCAGCTGGCAGATCGAGACCGCCGGCCTCGAGTCCGAACTGGCCCTGCTGCGCGAGCTGGCCAGCGGCAGCCTGCTGCAATGGGACCAGCTGCGCGGCCGCCTGCGCACGCGCGAATGGCAGGCCGCGCGCCGCGCCGCCGAGCGCCTGGCCGAACTGCCCGAGCTGCAGGCCTTGCTGAAGCGCCTGGGACGGCGCGAGTTCAGCGCCCGTCGCACGCCACAGCCGGCGCCCGAGCGTCCCCGGCCCCAGGCCCGCGTGCCGCTGCGCGCCGTGGCCACGCTGCTGGCCGGCGCCCCGGGCGAGATCACCGGCATCCGGCTCGACAGCCGCATCGAGCACATGCTGCCCAGCGAGGCCCTGGGCCTGCGCCACCCGCTGCTGCGCCGCCTGTGGCGTGCGCGCCAGGCCGAGGGCCGGCTGCTCGCCCACGACACCGCGGCCCTGGTATTCGACTGGCGGCCCGATCCCGACGGCCGCGCCCGCGACACCGGCCGCGCACCCGAGCAGCTGGCGCGCGAGCGCGGCCCCATCGTGCTGTGCCTGGACACCTCGGGCTCGATGCGCGGCGCGCCCGAGAACGTCGCCAAGGCCGTGGCCCTGGCCGCCCTGCGCCTGGCCCGCCAGACCGGGCGCGGCTGCCGGCTGTTGGCCTTTGGTGGCCCCGACGAAGTGATAGAACAAGACATCGCCGAGGGTGGCCTGGCCGCGATGCTGCGCCTGATGGGCCAGGCCTTCGACGGCGGCACCGACATCCAGACACCGATAGAACGCGCCATCGCCCGCATCCACGAAGCCGGCTGGGCCGGTGCCGACCTGCTGATCGTCAGCGACGGTGAGTTCGGCTGCGTGCCGGCCACGCTGCAAAAGTTGGACGCGGCGCGGCAGGAGCTGGGACTGCATGTGCAAGGCGTGCTGATCGGCGACCGCGAGACCCTGGGCCTGCTGGAGGTGTGCGACGACATCCACTGGGTGCGCGACTGGCGCCGCCACGCCGACAGCGCCGACGCCGAGTTGCGCGCCGACCGCCGTGGCGCCAGCCCGGTACACAGCAAGAGCCTGACCGCGCTGTACTTTCCCAATGCGCTCTCGCCCGCGGCTCGCCAGCGCCTGGGCGGTGGAGAGGCTGGATGAACGCGAGCGCGGTGCCCGATTTCGGCGGCGTCGAAGCCGACACCCTGGCCCTGCTGCGGGCGGCCTTTGCCGGCACCGCCCTGGCCGGCCGCCTGCCACGCGTCAAGGCCTTGCACCTGCCGCCGCGCCGGCCGCCCTCGGCGATGGCGGGCGAATCCTGCGCCGTCGAGCTTGAAGGCGGTGCGCTGGGCCTGAGCTATGTGCTCTTCGGCGACACGCTGGCGGCGCTGCGCGAGGCCGCGCCGGCCTGCGCCGGCGCCGACGCCCTGCAACTGGCTGCCGGCTATGCCGCGCCGCCGGCCCAGGATCGGGGCACGCCGCGCACGCTGGGCCTGGCCGCCGTCAATGCGCTCACGGCCTGGCTCTTCATGCGTGCCGGCTACATGCCGCCGGACGCCGGCGATTCGCTGGCCGCCATCGATCCCCGGCCGGGTGACCGCATCGGCATGATCGGCTGGTTCCCGCCCCTGGTGCCGCGCATCACGGCCGCTGGCGCGGCGCTGGTGGTGATCGAGCTGCGCGAAGACCTGATCGGCGAGCGCGAGGGCGTTACCGTCACCGCCGACGCCGCAGCGCTGGCCAGCTGCAACAAGGTGCTGGCCACCGGCACCCTGCTGCTCAACGGCACGCTGGCCCGCATGCGGGCGGCGGCACCCCAGGCCGAACGCTTCGCCCTCGTCGGGCCCAGCGCCGGGAGCCTGCCCGACCCGTTGTTCGCACGCCGCATCAGCGCCCTGGGCGGCAGCTGGGTCGAGGACGGCCCGGCCTACATCGAGGCCCTGGCCAGCGGCGACAAGCGCAGCGGCGCCGCGCGCAAGGTCGCGCTGCGGGCCGGCAGCTACCCCGGCCTGCCGGCCCTGCTGGCGCGGCTCTGAGGCGCGGCGCGCCCCGGCCGCCAGTGGCGCAGCGCCTTGGGCGCGTGGGCCGACAGCGACGACAACGCCACCACGGCCCAGAACAGCGGCAGCGCGCCGGCATGGCCCCAGGCCATCCAGGCGCTGGCGGCCAGCTTGAGCAGCACCACAACACCGGCCAGGTCGAGCAGGCTCAGCCGCCGCGCCCACAGGTCCAGCCCCAGCAAAGCCGCGCCGCTGGCCAGCACGAAGGGGCCGACATGGCCACGCGCAACCGGCGCGCCCAGCAGCGCCGCGCCAAGGGCGATCACCGCCATCAGGTGGCCGGTGCGCAGCAAGAGCGAGAGCGCGCGCTCCCAAGCAGGGCCGCGATGCGGCTGGCGAGGCTTGGAGTCGGCGGTGGCGTTCATGGCGGCAGCGGGATCAGGCGCCGCAGTGTCGCATCTCGCGCCGCCATGAAAAAAGCGGGCTCACGAGGAGCCCGCTTGAAAGCACAGGGTACTGTGCCAGGAGGAGACGAACAAGGAACCGAAACAATCTTCCTGCTTATCGACCGCGGCGGCGGAAAGCTTGAACCAGGCCGCCGTGATCAATCACCGGAACGCACTGCCGAACGAGCGGCCAGCGCCGCTGCGCCGCGAGCGGATTCGCTGCCCAGCGCACCGGCCAGCTTGCCCTTGCCAGCGCGCGCCGGCGGGCTGCACAGGCCGCAGACATAGTGGCGTGCAATCTCGTGCGGATGGGTCACGAAATGGCCGCCGCACTTGCTGCAGGCGGTCATCGTGAGCATGCCGTTGTCAACGAACTTCACCAGGCGCCAGGCACGCGTCACGCTCAAGAGCGGCTCCAGGCCCTGCGAGGCCATCTGCTCGACATAGAGCTGGTAGGCCTTGATGACGGTGTCGATCTCGTCGAGCGCGGCCACCTTGTTGAGGTATTCGTGGGTGTTGAGAAAGAGGCTGGCGTGGATATTGGGCTGCCAGGTCATGAACCAATCGGTCGAGAACGGCAGCTGGCCCTTGCTCGGGCTCTTGCCGGCGACTTCCTTGTACAGGCGCAGCAGGCGCTCGTAGCTGAGGTCGGTCTCGCTCTCGAGCACCTGCAGGCGGGCACCGAGCTTGATCAGCGTGACAGCGCGCTCGATCTGGCGGGCCTCGGTCAGGATGCTCTTGTTGCGGCTCATGATGGGCTTTCGTGACTACCGGAGGATGGTGGCGGCGCGTTCAGGCGGCTTCGTCGTGGCGGCCGGCCATCAGGATGGAGGCGTGCAGGCGCGACAGGCCGTCGTTGGCGGCACCCTTGCCGTGGCTGGTGAGCAGGTTCCAGACGATGTCGTCGTCCATGCGGAAGCGGCACAGCAGCGTGTTGCCGGTGGCCACCTTCATCATCTGCGCCGGCGTCAGCGTGCCGATCAGCGTCGCGGTCTCTTCGCTGACACCCAGGCGGAACAGGGCCTGCTCGCGGTCGGTGCGAATCAGGCTCTGGGCCAGCATCAGGTAGGACAGGTTGGCTTCGCGGATTTCGGCAAGGATCTGTTCGGAGTTCATGGTCGCTGTCCTGTTACGTCTGCGGGATGGGATGAAACGAACTGTAGTGACCGGAAATGGATGGCGACATCAGGCCAGTTCCGTCGCTTGAGTCCCGGAACTTCCAACGCCCGTGTAAGGCAAATTCCTACAGGCGACGCCCACCAGCCCGGCCGCGCAGGCGCAAGCTGCCACGCTGGGGCCAAGCCCGGTGGGCATGTGTGATTTCGGTCACGGATGGCACGCGGGCCGTGGCACCGCGTGTAGGCGCAGGCCCTACAGGCGCTCGATGCGCGCGTAGGCGCTGTGGTTGTGGATCGACTCGAAGTTCTCGACGTCCACCGTGTAACGCCCGATGCGGGCGTCGCCATTGAGCGCCAGTGCCACGTCGCGCACCAGATCCTCGACGAACTTGGGGTTCTCGTAGGCGTGCTCGGTGACCCACTTCTCGTCGGCGCGCTTGAGCATGGGCCACAGCTCGCTGGAAGCGGCGTTCTCGGCGAAGCGCACCAACTCGTGCCACTCGATGGGCTGCAGCACCTCGACGCGCAGCGTGACCTGCGAGCGCTGGTTGTGCGCGCCGTACTCGGAGATCTCCTTCGAGCAGGGGCACAGGCTCTTCACCGGCACCGCCACCTCGGCCCAGATGGCGGTGACGCCGCCGCGCGTCTCGGCGATCCAGCGGCCCTGGTAGTCGAGCAGGCTGGCCAGGCCCGACACCGGGGCGCGCTTGCGCAGGAAGAAGCTGAAGGCGGCCTCGATGCGGCCGTCCTGCGCGCCCAGCTTGTCCAGCATCTGGGCATGGCGCAGGCGCAGCGTGGCGGCGTCCAGCGGCAGGTCCAGCGCGTCCAGCCAGGCCACGAAGCGCGACATGTGCGTGCCCTTCTTCTCGGCCGGCAGCGCCACGTCCAGCGACCACAGTGCCGCCGTCGACTGCGTCGCGCCGGCCACGCGCAGCTGCAGCGGGTAGCGGATGTCGCGAATGCCCACGCGCTGTATGGCCAGATGGCGCTCGTCGCGTGCGCTCTGGGTGTCGGGGATGTGGAGGGCGTCGGTGGGCTTGGTCATCTAGTCAGCCGCGGCCCTTGGTCGGGCCGGGGTTCATGTCAGCTGTACAGCATGCCAGCGATCCGGCAACTACAGGCCCGCGCGGATTACATCGCAGCGCTCAAAGGCACTGAACGCGGCTATTCGTTGGCCGCTGCCAGCGTCGGACGGGCGCCGAAGCGCTTGAGCACCGAGGCCTCGATGCCGGCGGCGTCCAGCCCGCACAACGACAGCAGCCGGGCCGGCTCGCCGTGCTCGACGTAGCGGTCGGGCAGTCCCAGCTGCAGCACCGGCACCGAGACGCCGGCGGCGGCCAGGCATTCGAGCACCGCACTGCCGGCACCGCCCATCACGCAACCCTCTTCCACCGTGACCAGGCCCTCGTGGCCGCGCGCCAGCTCGAGCACCAGGGCCTCGTCCAGCGGCTTGATGAAGCGCATGTCGGCCACCGTGGCGCCCAGGCGCTCGGCCGCCTGCAGCGCCGGGTGCAGCAGGGTGCCGAAGGCCAGGATGGCGATGCGCTGGCCGCGCCGGCGCAGCAGGCCACGACCCCAGGGCCAGGCCGTGAGCGCCGCTTCGATGGTGACGCCGGCACCGGCGCCGCGCGGGTAGCGCACCGCCACCGGGTGGTCGTGGCGGAAGGCGGTGGTCAGTGCCTGGCGGCACTCGTTCTCGTCGCTGGGCGCGAGCAGGCTGCAGTTGGGGATGCAGCGCAGGTAAGCGATGTCGTAGGCGCCAGCGTGGGTGGGGCCGTCGGCGCCGACGATGCCGGCACGGTCGAGCGCGAACACCACCGGCAGGTTCTGCAGCGCCACGTCGTGGATGAGCTGGTCGTAGCCGCGCTGCAGGAAGGTGCTGTAGATGGCCACCACCGGCTTGAGCCCTTCGCAGGCCAGGCCCGCGGCAAAGGTGACGGCATGCTGCTCGGCGATGCCGACATCGTGGTAGCGGCGCGGAAAGCGCTTGTGGAACTCGACCATGCCCGAGCCTTCGCGCATGGCCGGCGTGATGGCCACCAGGCGCTCGTCGGCCTCGGCCATGTCGCACAGCCACTGGCCGAACACCTGGGTGAAGCTGGGCTTGCTGGGCGCGCTCTTGGGGAAGCCCAGGGCCGGATCGAACTTGCCGCTGGCGGCGTGGTACTTCACCGGGTCGGCCTCGGCCAGCTTGTAGCCATAGCCCTTCTTGGTGACGACGTGCAGGAACTGCGGGCCGCGCTTGCTGCGCAGGTTCTCGAGCGTGGGGATCAGCGACTCGAGGTCGTGGCCGTCGATGGGGCCGACGTAGTTGAAGCCGAATTCCTCGAAGATGGTGCCGGGCACGACCATGCCCTTGGCGTGTTCTTCGAAGCGCCGCGCCAGCTCGAACAGCGGCGGCGCCGCCTTCAGCACGCCCTTCACACCCTCGCGCGCCGCGGCATAGAACTGGCCGCTCATCAGCCGAGCCAGGTATTTGTTGAGCGCGCCCACCGGCGGGCTGATCGACATGTCGTTGTCGTTGAGCACGACCAGGATGTCGGCATTGATGCCGGCATGGCTGACACCGGCATTGTTGAGCGCCTCGAAGGCCATGCCGGCCGTCATGGCGCCGTCGCCGATCACGGCCACGGCCTTGCGGTCTTCGTTCTTGAGCTTGGCGGCCAGGGCCATGCCCAGCGCGGCGCTGATGCTGGTGCTGCTGTGCGCCGTGCCGAAGGTGTCGTACTCGCTCTCGTCGCGGCGCGGAAAGCCGCCGATGCCGCCCAGCTGCCGCAGCGTGTGCATGCGGTCGCGGCGGCCGGTGAGCACCTTGTGCGGATAGGTCTGGTGGCCGACGTCCCAGACGATGCGGTCGTAGGGCGTGTTGTAGACGTAGTGCAGCGCCACCGTGAGCTCGACCGTGCCCAGGTTGCTGCCCAGGTGGCCGCCGGTCTGGCTGACGGTGTCGAGCACGAAATTGCGCAGCTCGGCGGCGAGGGCGCCGAGCTCGCTGCGCGGCAGCTTGCGCAGATCGGCCGGCGTGTTGATCTTGTTCAGCAGCATGGCTTCAGTTGTCCCGCTCGACGACCTTGTCGGCCAGCATGGCCAGCAGGCAGGCGGCAGCGCCCAGGCCGCTGGCCGTGAGGGCCCGGTGGGCCTCCAGGCGCAGCGCCTCGGCGGTGCGGCGCGCGGCCTCGAGGCCCAGCACCGACACATAGGTGGGTTTGTTGTGGTCCAGGTCCTTGCCGGCAGTCTTGCCCAGCGTCTCGGAGGCCTGGGTGACGTCGAGGATGTCGTCGACCACCTGGAAGGCGAAGCCGATGGCGGCGCCGTATTCCGACAGGGCCTGCCATTGCGCCGCCGTGGTGGCGCCGCAGGCGGCGCCCATCAGCACGCTGGCCTGCAGCAGGGCGCCGGTCTTGCGCTGGTGCATGTCGCGCAGCTGGGCCTCGCTGAGGTCACGGCCTATGCTGGCCAGGTCGATGGCCTGGCCGCCGGCCATGCCGGCGTGGCCGGCCGAGCGCGCCAGCAGGCCCACCAGGCGTGCCTGCAGCGCCGGCGCCACGCCCTCGTCGGGCGTCAGCACCTCGAAGGCCAGGGCCTGCATCGCGTCGCCTGCCAGCATGGCCTGGGCCTGGCCGAACTGCACATGTACCGTGGGCTTGCCGCGGCGCAGCACGTCGTTGTCCATGCAGGGCATGTCGTCGTGGACCAGCGAATAGGCGTGGATGAGTTCCACTGCCACCGCGGCGCGCAGCGCGGCGGCGCAATCGCCCGCCACTGCCCGGCAACTGGCCAGCACGAGCAGCGGCCGCAGCCGCTTGCCGCCGTCGAGCACGCCATAGCGCATGGCCAGGCCCAGCCCGGCGGGGGCGTCCTCGGGCACCCAGTCCTGCAGCGCGCGCTCCACCGTGGCGAGCTGCTCGCGCGTCCAGGCGTCGGCATCGGCCGGCGTGACCATCAGGCGCCGCTCCAGGGCTTGAGCTTGCCGTCGTCGAGCAGCCTCACCTGCTCTTCCACGGCCTGCAGCCGCGTGCGGCAAAAGGCCAGCAGGTCAGCGCCGCGGCGATAGCCTTCGAGCAGTTGGTCCAGCGGCAGCTGGCCGCCTTCCATCTGCTGGACAAGCCTGTCCAGCTCGGCCAGGGCCAGCTCGTAGCTGGCGGGCTCCTTGGGGGCGGTCGGGGCGCTGCGCGGCATTTCGGGAGATGAAATCAAGACGGCGATTCTAGACAATCGCTGTCGCGCCGCCGCCATGGCCTGGCATGCCAGGCGACGAAGCCCGCCTGCCGCCGCGCCCGGCTGAACCCTGGCCATGCCCCAGGGCTAGAATCCCGGCCCCCGACGCGCGCATTGCGCAACGACAGGCCGCATGCCAGGCGGCTCGTCCGGGCCAGGCCCCCATCCCAGCCGATGGGGCCGTCGTGCAGTCCCATAGGAGGATCCGGTCGGATCATGTCGGACCTGAGCATCTCTCTTGAAGCACTCGAGCGCAGCCGCTCCCAACTCCCGGTTTCCAGCTACTTCGACGAGGATCTGTTCCAGCGCGAACAGGCACTCATCTTCCAGCAATACCCGCGCTACCTCGGGCACGAACTGGCCGTGCCAGGGGTCGGCGACTATCTGGCGCTGGAGCAGGAAGGCGACGGCCGGGCCCTGGTGCGCCATGCCGCCGGCGTCGAGCTGATCTCCAACGTCTGTCGCCACCGCCAGGCGGTGATGCTCAAGGGCCGCGGCACGACGAGCGGCCATGTGGTGTGCCCGCTGCACCGCTGGACCTACGACCTCGGCGGCCAGCTCGTCGGCGCGCCGCATTTCGACCACGATCCCTGCCTCAACCTGCGCAACTACCCGCTGCAGAACTGGCAGGGGTTGTTGTTCGAGCGCAACGGGCGCGAGGTTGCCGATGATCTGGCCGGGCTGGGCTGCGCACCGGCCCTGGCTTTCGACGGCTACGTCTTCGACCGCCGCCACCTGCATCAGTGCGACTACAACTGGAAGACCTTCATCGAGGTCTACCTCGAGGACTACCACGTCGGCCCCTTCCACCCCGGCCTGGGCCAGTTCGTGACCTGCGACGACCTGCGCTGGGAATTCGGCCGCCACCACTCGGTGCAGACGGTGGGCATCAACAAGGCGCTGGCCAAGGCGGGCTCGCCGGCCTACCGGCGCTGGCAGGACGCGGTGCTGGCCTTCCGCGGCGGCCGGCCGCCCGAGCAGGGTGCGATCTGGCTCACCTACTACCC
Organism: Rubrivivax sp. A210; assembly: GCF_904426505.1. Lineage (GTDB taxonomy): Bacteria > Pseudomonadota > Gammaproteobacteria > Burkholderiales > Burkholderiaceae_C > Rubrivivax. The sequence goes on along the minus strand of NZ_CAJGBN010000034.1, from coordinate 281,034 downwards.
GGGCGTGATGGTCGAGTGGTATCCGCATGTGCTGGTGGTCTCGACGCTGATCCCCCAGAGCCCGCGCAAGACGCTCAACATGGTCGAGTTCTTCTACCCCGAGGAAGTCGCCGCCTTCGAGCGCGAGCTCGTCGACGCCCAGCAGGCCGCCTACATGGAGACCTGCATCGAGGACGACGAGATCGCGCTGCGCATGGACGCCGGCCGCCAGGCGCTGATGGCGCGCGGCGACAACGAGGTCGGCCCCTACCAGAGTCCGATGGAAGACGGCATGCAGCACTTCCACGAGTGGTACCGGCGCGAAATCGGCAGCGCGGCCACGCTCGCCTGACCGGGGCGCGCACGCATGGCGATGCGGCCGCTGCCGGCCCCGCTGCTGATGGTGGGCGCCTCGCTGCTGTTCGCGCTGATGGGGGTGTGCGTCAAGCTCGCCTCGTCGCGCTACGGCGCCGGCGAGATCGTGCTCTACCGCTCGCTCATCGGCCTCGTGCTGATGCTGGCGCTGCTGCGCTGGCGCGGCATCGCCTGGCGCACCCCCGTGCCGGCGATGCACTTCTGGCGCGCCGCCAGCGGCACGACGGCGCTGTGCCTGTGGTTCTACGCCATCGGCGGCCTGCCACTGGCGACGGCGATGACGCTCAACTACCTCTCGCCGGTGTGGATCGCGCTGTTCCTGATCGGCGGCGCCACGCTGCTGGGCCAGGGCGGCGTCGACGGCCGCCTCGTCAGTGCGGTGTTGGCGGGCTTTGCCGGCGTGGCGCTGATCCTGCGGCCGACGCTGGCGCAGGACCAGCTCTGGTTCGGCCTCGTGGGGCTGCTCTCGGGCATGCTGGCGGCGGTGGCCTATCTGCAGGTCTCGGCTCTGGGCCGCGCGGGCGAGCCCACCGAGCGCGTGGTGCTCTACTTCTCGGCCAGCGGCACCGTCGCCGGCACGGCCATCGTCGTCGCTACAGGCGGGGGCCATGCACACACGGCCGGCGGGCTCGCATTGCTCCTGGCCATCGGTGCGCTGGCAACGGTGGCGCAATGGATGATGACGGCGGCCTATGCGCGCGGTGCCGCGCTGGGCGTGGCGGCACTGCAGTACCTGGGCATCCTGTTCAGCTTCGGCTTCGGCGTGCTGATCTTCGACGACCCGGTGACGGCAATGTCGGTGGCCGGCATGCTGCTGATCGTGGCCGCTGGCGTGGCCGCCACGCTGCTGCGCGGGCGCGCCCCGGTGCGCCGTCCGGACAATCCCCCCACCGAGACCTGAAGGGCAAGACACGATGAGCCTGGACACCCTGATCTCCGCCGCGCAACTGCAGGCCTTGATGGCAAGCGGCCAGCCGCTGCTGTTGCTGGACTGCGGCTTCGACCTGGCCGACACCGCCGCCGGCGAGCGCGCCTGCGCGGCCGGCCATCTGCCGGGCGCGGTCTACGCCCACCTCGACCGCGACCTCGCCGGCCCGCGCAACGGCCGCAACGGCCGCCATCCGCTGCCGGCGCGCGAGGCGCTGGCCGCCAGCGCGGGCCGCTGGGGCCTGCGGCCGGGCCTGCCGGTGGTGGCCTACGACGACCAGGGCGGCCCCTATGCGGCGCGCGCCTGGTGGCTGCTGCGCTGGCTGGGCCACGCCGAGGTGGCCGTGCTCGACGGCGGCAAGGCCGCCTGGCGCGCCGCCGGCGGCGCGTTCGAAACCACCACCGCAGCGCCAGCCGCCGCGCCGCCCTACCCGGCCGGCGCCGCCGCCATGCCGGCGATAGAGGCCGGTGCGCTGCTGGCGCGGCTGGGCCAGGTGCGCCTCTTCGACGCCCGCGCCGGCGAGCGCTACCGCGGCGAGGTCGAGCCTCTGGACCCAGTGGCAGGCCACATCCCGGGCGCCACGCTGCGCTTCTTCAAGGACAACCTCGAGGCCGACGGCCGCTTCAAGCCGGCGACGCGACTGCGCGAGGAATTCACCGCGCTGGGCGGGCTGGACGCGACGGTCGTACACCAGTGCGGCTCGGGCGTCACCGCCTGCCACAACCTGCTCGCCATGGCCCATGCCGGGCTGCAGCCGGGCCTGCTCTACCCCGGCTCCTGGAGCGAGTGGTGCAGCGACCCGGCGCGGCCGGTCGAACGCGGGTGAACGGCGCGGATCAAGCCCCTAAGCCCGAGTCAGTTCTCCAATAGCCCCGCACCGTTGATCCGCATCAAGCGCGGCGCCCGCGGTCGAGGAACACTGGGCACCGGCCGGGCATCCACCCGATACCCCCGGCCTTGCAAGGAGATTCCATGTACACGCGCATCCTGTTCCCGACCGACGGCTCCGAGATCACCGCCAAGGCCATTGCCACGGCCGTCGCCATGGCCAAGCTCAACGGCGCCGAGCTGTTCGCGCTGGCGGTGAAGGAGCCCTTCCCCTACAGCGCGATCTCCGAGATCCAGCCCATGCCGCCGCAGGAGTACTTCGATGCCCAGCAGCGCGTGGCCGCGGCACGCGTGCAGCGCGTGGCCGATGCCGCGGCAGCGGCCGGCGTGCCCTGCCAGAGCCACACGGTGGAAGCCAGCCACCCCTGGGAGGCCATCCTCGACCACGGCAAGGCCCAGGGCTGCGATCTCATCGTGATGGCCTCGCACGGCCGCCGCGGCGTCAGCGCACTGCTGCTGGGCAGCGAGACGCAGAAGGTGCTCACGCACGGCACGTTGCCGGTGCTGGTGGTGCGCTGAGCCCTTGCGGGTTCGCATTCGGCCGCATGGCTAGGCGGGGCGCCAAAGACTGTGCTCAGGCACGGCGAGGCGCCCCAACGACGCCAGGCGGTCGAAGGCGAATCCGCTTCAATGCCCATGGCCTGCGTGCAGGCTGTCAGTGGCCAGCAGCACCAGCAGCAGGCCGCCGCCGAGCCAGGCCACCTGGGCCAGGGTGTCGCGCCATGACAGGCGCTGCTGCAGCTGCGGCAGCAGGTCGGCCACGGCCACATAGATGAAACTGCTCGAGGCCACCACCAGCAGATAGGGCAGCAGCGAGGCCCAGGGGCCTATCAGGTAGTAGGCGGCCACGCCGCCCGCCACCGCGGCCAGGCCCGAGAGGGCGTTGAACATCAGTGCGCGCTGGCGCGTGAAGCCGGCATTGAGCAGCACGATGTAGTCGCCCACCTCCTGCGGGATCTCGTGCGCCATGATGGCCAGCGCCGTCACCACGCCGAGGCCGGCGTCGGCCAGGAAGGCGGTGGCAATGATGACGCCGTCGCAGAAGTTGTGGACCGTGTCGCCCACCAGCACGCTCAAGCCGCCGCGCCCGGCCTGCTGGGCGTCAAAGGGGTGGTGATGGTCGTGGCCGTCGCCCTCGTGGTGGTGGTCATGGCGGTAGAGCTCGGCCTTCTCGAGCAGCCAGAAGAACAGCAGCCCGGCCAGCAACGTGGCAAACAGCGCCTGCGGCTCGGGCCCGGACTCGAAGGCCTCGGGCAGCAGATGCAGCAGCGCCGTGCCCAGCAGCACGCCGGCCGACAGGCTGACCAGGCTCTTGACGAGGCGGCCGAGCACGGCCACGGTCAGGCTGGCGGCGATGAAGACGGACAGCACGCCCCCGGCCGCGGTGGCCAGGACGATGTAGAAAAGGGTCATTCAATGGGCGCCGCGGCAGAAGGCCAGGGGCGCTGAAGCCATCCTACAGAGGCTGTCAAGCCCGGTCGTGCCGTCATGGCTGCCGGGTACGATCAGCCCATGAATCCACGCAGCAACCCGCCGCGGGCGCTGGCCGCCATCGACATGGGGTCCAACAGCTTCCGGCTCGAGATCGGCCAGGTCCACCAGGACCGCTACCGCCGCGTCGACTACCTCAAGGAGACGGTGCGCCTGGGCGCAGGCCTCGATGCCAACGGCATGCTCACCGAAGAGGCGGCGCAGCGCGGCCTGGCCTGCCTGCGCCAGTTCTCGGCCCGCCTGGCCGGCTTCGAGCCCGGCCAGGTGCGCGCGGTGGCGACGCAGACGCTGCGCGAGGCGCGCAACCGCAATGCCTTCCTGCTGCGCGCGCAGGAGGCCCTGGGCTTTCCCATCGAGGTGATCTCGGGCCGCGAGGAAGCGCGCCTGATCTATGCCGGCGTGGCCCACATGCAGCCCGGCAGCGAAGAGCGCCTGGTGGTCGACATCGGCGGCCGCTCGACCGAGCTGATCCTGGGCCAGGGCAAGCTGCCGCGCGTGGCCGAGTCCTTCGGCGTCGGCTGCGTCAGCCTGTCGCTGCGCTTCTTCGAGGGCGGCGCCATCACCGAGGCCGGCTTTCGCGCCGCCCAGGTGGCGGCCGGCGCCGAGTTCGAGGAAGGCCTGCAGTCTTTTGGCCGCGAGCACTGGCGGCTGGCGCTGGGCTCATCCGGCACGGCCGGGGCGGTGTCGCAGCTGCTGCAGGCTTCGGGCGTCAGCGATGGCCGCATCACGCCCCAGGGCCTGCGCTGGGCCATGCAGCGCTGCCTGGAAGCCGGCCAGACCGAGCGCATCGCCCTGCCCGGCCTCAAGCCCGAGCGGCGCGCCGTGCTGCCCGGCGGCCTGGCCATCCTCTACACGCTGGCCGCGCACTTCGACATCGCCGAGCTGTGGCCGGCCAAGGGCGCGCTGCGCCAGGGCGTCATCATCGACCTGCACGAGCGCCGGCTGGCGCTGCAGCACCGCCGCCCCGGCGACATGCGCGACACCTCGGTGGCCGAGCTGCAGCGCCGCTTTGCCGTCGACACGGCCCAGGCCGAACGCGTCGCCACGGTGGCGCTGGCCCTTTTCGACAGCGCCCTGCCCGACGCCGAGGCCGACAACCGGCGCGAGCTGGCCTGGGCCTGCGCGCTGCACGAGATCGGCCAGATGGTGTCGCACCACGACCACCACCGCCACAGCGCCTATCTGCTCACGCACGTCGATGCGCCGGGCTTCTCGCAAAGCCAGCAGCGGCGCATTGGCGAGCTGGTGCTGGGCCAGCGCGGCGGGCTGCGCAAGATCGAGCCGCAGTTGTCCAGCGAGACCTTTGCCTGGCAGGTGCTGTGCCTGCGCCTGGCGGCCATCAAGTGCCATGCGCGCGGCGAGGCCGATGCCGGTGCGATCAGCCTGCGCTGCCGCGGCCGCGAGGCGCAGCTGGCCTGGCGCCCAGCCTGGGCCGAACGCAACCCGCGCACGCTCTACCTGCTGCAGGAAGAAGCCGCTGCCTGGTTGCGCAGCGGGCCGCTGCGCCTGCTCACTGCCGCGGCAGCCTGAACGCCCGGCCGCGGCGCGGGCCGCGCGTCAGACCAGTTCGGGCGACACCGCGGCGTGCAGCACCACCTGCAGCAGGCCGTCGCGCTCGCGCCCGCGCAGCCACCACAGGCCGGCCTTGCGCACCGACCAGGGCTGGGCCTGGCCCGACAGCAAATAGGCCGCCGCCAGCCCCAGTGTGGGTTGGTGGCCGACCACCAGCACCGGCTCGCGCGCATCGGGCCAGCGCGCCGCGTGCAACAGGGCCTCCACCGTCTCGCCCGGGGCCAGGGCGGCCACGGTGCGCAGCTTGCGGTCGAGCGCCGCCGCGGTCTGCTGGGCGCGCAGGCAGGGGCTGACCAGCACACGCGCGCCAGCGGGCAGCTGGCGGTTGAGCCAGGCCGCCACGCGCGCCGCCTGGCGTTCGCCCTTGGGCGTGAGCGGCCGGTCGGCGTCGGCCAGGCCGTCGCGCAGCTCCAGGGCCTCGGCGTGGCGCCAGAGGATGAGGTCCATCTCAGTACCGCCCGGCCGTTCCGAAGGTACTGAGCGCCCCCTCGGGGGGCAGCGAACGTAGAGAGCGTGGGGGCATCATCAATACCGCCGCATCAAGGCCTGCTGGGCGCTGAGACCGCCCTCGGCGACACGGCGGTAGCGGCCCTCGCCGTCCAGCGTCCAGGCCTCACGCTCGTCGTGCAGGTAGGGCACCAGGCCTTCGTCGATGACGCGTTGGCGCAGCGCCTTGTCGCGCAGCGGCCAGGCCAGCTCGATGCGGCGGAACATGTTGCGGCTCATCCAGTCGGCGCTGCTGAGGTAGAGCGCCTCGTCGTCGTCGCCCTCGCCCCAGGCGAAGTAGGCGATGCGCGAATGCTCGAGGAAGCGGCCCACCACCGAACGCACGCGGATGTTGTCAGTAAGGCCCGGCAAGCCGGGCGGCAGCATGCAGGCGCCGCGCACGATGAGGTCGATGCTCGCGCCGGCCTGGCCGGCCTCGACCAGGGCCGCAATCAGCGCCGGGTCGGTAAGGGCATTGATCTTGACCACGATGCGGGCGACGCCGCCAGCGCGGGCCGCCGCCGCCACCTGGTTGATGTGCCTGAGCATGCGCTTGTGCAGCGCGAAGGGCGCGGTCACCAGTTGATGCGGGGGGCGCACCTTGGTCTGGCTGGCCAGTTGCAGGAAAACGGCGTCGGCATCGGCGGCAACGGCGGCATCGGCAGAGAGGAAGCCCAGGTCGGTGTACAGCCGCGCCGTGCGTGGGTTGTAGTTGCCGGTGCTGAGATGGACGTAGCGGCGCAACCGGGCCCCCTCGCGCCGCGTCACCAGCAGCATCTTGGCGTGGGTCTTGAGGCCGACGATGCCGTACACGACCTGGGCACCCACGGCCTCCAGCCGCTCGGCCCAGTTGATGTTGGCCTCTTCGTCGAAGCGTGCCTTCAGCTCCACCACCGCCAGCACTTCCTTGCCGCGGCGCACGGCCTCGATCAGCAGGTCCATCAGCACGCTTTGCGCGCCGGTGCGGTAGATGGTCTGCTTGATGGCCAGCACATCGGGGTCTTCCACTGCCTCGCGCAGGAACTGCACCACCGGCTCGAAGCTTTCGAAGGGATGGTGCAGCAGCACGTCACCGGCACGCAGGCGCTCGAAGATGCTCTGCCCGCGCGGCAGGCGGTCGGCCGGCCAGTGCGCCTCGAAATGCGGGAAGCGCAGCCCGTCGGCGTCGGCCTGGTCGATGAGCTGGTTCAGCCGCACCAGGTTGACCGGCCCGTTGACGCGGTACAGCGCCAGCTCAGGCAGCGAGAACTGCTCGAGCAGGAAGCTGTAAAGCTCGGGCGGGCAGGTGTTGACCACCTCGAGCCGGATGGCGAGCCCGAAGTGGCGCGTGGTGAGGCCGCTGCGCAGCGCCTGGCGCAGATTGGTCACGTCGTCCTCGTCGACCTCGAGGTCGGAGTCGCGCGTGACGCGGAACTGCGAGAACGATTCGACCTCGCGCCCCGGGAACAACTCGGCCAGGTGGGCGCGGATCACGCTCGTCAGCAGCACGAAGCCCTGCTGGCCCGGCGTCAGCGCGTCGGGCAGGCGGATCACGCGCGGCAGCACGCGCGGCACCTTGACGATGGCAATCTGGTTGGCGCGCCCGAAGGCGTCGCGCCCGCTCAGCCGGGCGATGAAGTTGAGCGACTTGTTGGCCACCAGCGGAAACGGGTGGCTGGGGTCCAGGCTCACGGGCACCAGCAGCGGGCGCACCTGGGTCTCGAAAAAGCGCGCCACCCACTTGCGCTGCTCGGCATTGCGGTCGGCGTGGTTGAGCACGACCAGCCCCTGGCGTTGCAGCGCCGGCATCAGCACGTCGTTGAAGAGCGCGTACTGCTCGTCGATCAGCTCATGAGCCGCGCCGGCCACCGCGGCGAGATCGTGGCGAGAGACGCCGGAGTCGGGCTGGCGCGTGGCCTCGATGATGTCGGCCACGCGCACCTCGAAGAATTCGTCGAGGTTGGACGAGACGATGGTGAGGTAGCGCAGCCGCTCGAGCAGCGGCACGTCGTCGCGCTGTGCCTGGGCCAGCACGCGGCGGTTGAACTGGAGGATGGAGCGTTCGCGGTTCAGCAGCTTCAGAGGCCCGGCGGGGGCCGCTGCCACCGCGGGCTCGGCCGCGGCGGACGGACGGATTTCGATCATCGCCTCAGTTTATGAACGGCATGCGACAGCGCGATGACAACGGCACCGCATCTGCTAGAGCGCCAGCAGGTGGGTGCGGTAGTGGATCAGCTCGTCGATCGATTCGTGGATGTCGGCCAACGCCGTGTGGGCCTGGGCCTTCTTGAAGCCGTCCAGCGCCGCCGGCTTCCAGCGCCGCGCCAGTTCCTTGAGCGTGCTCACGTCGAGGTTGCGGTAGTGGAAGAAGGCCTCGAGCGCAGGCATGGTGCGCGCCAGGAAACGGCGGTCCTGGCAGATGCTGTTGCCGCACATCGGGCTCTTGCCCTTGTGTACATAGCGCTTGAGGAAGGCGATCACCTCGGCCTCGGCCTGGGCCTCGTCGACGGTGGAGGCGCGCACGCGATCTATGAGACCGCTGCGCCCGTGCGTGCCCTTGTTCCAGGCGTCCATGCCGTCGAGCACGGCGTCGCTCTGGTGTACCGCGAACACCGGGCCCTCGACGCGCTGGGCCAGAAGCGGATCGGTGACGACGACGGCGATCTCGATGATGCGGTCGCTGTCGGGCAGCAGGCCGGTCATCTCGAGGTCGATCCAGATCAGGTTGTTCTCGCCCGCGGCGAGGGTGGTGTCGGTCATGGTGATGAGGCGGGCAAGGGGGCTGGAAGGGGAATCCATTCTCACCCACGCCTACACTCGCGCACCATGCAGAGTTCGCTTTTCACAGCCGCTTTCGTCGCCGCCTTGCTGCTGTCCTACCTGACGCGGCTGTGGCTGGCAACGCGGCAGATGCGCCATGTGGCGGCCCACCGCGGCAGCGTGCCGCCGGCCTTTGCCAGCACCGTGAGCCTGGAGGTACACCAGAAGGCGGCCGACTACACCCTGGCCCATGCCCGCTTCGGCCTCGTCGGCGCCGCCGTCGGCGCCGCCGTGCTGCTGGGCTGGACGCTGCTGGGCGGCCTCGATCTCCTGAACGCCACGCTGCGCGACGCCCTGCTGCCCCAGTGGGGCGCGATGGCCTACCAGCTGGCGCTGCTCGGGGCCTTCGCCCTCATTGGCGGCCTGCTCGAACTGCCGCTCGATTGGTACGGCACCTTCCGCATCGAGCAGCGCTTCGGCTTCAACCGCATGTCGCTGCGCTTGTGGCTGCTGGACATGCTCAAGGGCGCGGCCGTCGGCGCCCTCATCGGCCTGCCGCTGGCCGCCCTCATCCTCTGGATCATGGCCGCCTCGGGCGGGCTGTGGTGGCTGTGGGCCTGGTTCGCCTGGGTGGGCTTCAATCTCGTGCTGCTGCTGCTCTACCCGACCGTGATCGCGCCGCTGTTCAACAAGTTCGAGCCGCTGGCCGACGAATCGCTGCGCGCACGCGTGCAGGCGCTGATGCAGCGCTGCGGCTTCGCCGCCAAGGGCCTGTTCGTGATGGATGGCAGCCGCCGCTCGGCGCACGCCAACGCCTATTTCACCGGCCTGGGCTCGTCCAAGCGCGTGGTCTTCTTCGACACCTTGCTGCAACGCCTGTCGTCGGCCGAGGTGGAGGCGGTGCTGGCCCACGAGCTGGGACATTTCAGGCACCGCCACGTGCAAAAGCGCATGATCGGCATCTTCGCCTTCAGCCTGGCCGGGCTGGCGCTGCTGGGCTGGCTGGCCGGCAACGGCGCCTTCTACACCGGCCTGGGCGTGCTGCCCAATCTGGCCGCACCCAATGACGCGCTGGCGCTGCTGCTCTTCATGCTGGCGATGCCGGTATTCACCTTCTTCATCGCGCCGCTGCTGGCCCAGCTCTCGCGCCGCCAGGAGTTCGAGGCCGATGCCTACGCCTGCCAGCAGGCCAGCGGACGCGACCTCGCCAATGCCCTGCTCAAGCTGCACGAGGACAACGCAGCGACGCTGACGCCCGACCCGCTCTACGTGCGCTTCTACTACTCGCACCCGCCGGCCTCGGAGCGCCTGGCCGCCCTGTCCGCGGTGGCAAAGCCGGCGCCCGCCGCTTGAGGCCGACCGGCGGCGACCCGGCGGCCGGCCGCGAGCGCGCCGCCGCCCTCGATCTGGCCCTGGTGGTGGCGGCCCACGGCCGCCATGTCGTCGTCGAGACGCCCGAGGGCGAGCGCGTGATGTGCCATCCGCGCGGCAAGGGCCGGCGCAAGGACGGCGACATCGTCGTCGGCGACCGCGTGCGCTGGCAGACCACCGGCGACGGTGGCGTCATCGAGCACCTGGAGGAGCGCCGCAACCTGCTGTTCCGGCAGGACGAGTGGCGCACCAAGTCCTTCGCTGCCAACCTCGACCAGCTGCTGGTGCTGGTGGCCGGCGAGCCGGTGTTCAGCGAATCGCAGCTCACGCGCGCCCTCATCGCCGCCCAGGCCGCCGGCATACCGGCGCTGATCGGCCTCAACAAGACCGACCTGCCCTCGGCCGCCGCCGCGCGAGCGCGCCTGGCACCCTATGTCGCGATGGGCGTGGCGGTGATCGAGTTGGCGCTCAAGGCCGAGCCCGCGGCCGCGTCGGCACGCCTGGCCGAGCAGCTGGCCGGCCGCGTGACCCTGGTGCTGGGCCCCAGCGGCATGGGCAAGAGCACCCTCATCAACCTGCTGGTGCCACGCGCCGCGGCCCAGGTGGGCGAGATCTCGCAGGCCCTGGGCGCCGGCCGCCACACGACGACCACCACCAGCTGGTACTGGCTGGACGAGGCCAGGCGCGGCGCCCTCATCGATTCACCCGGCTTCCAGGAATTCGGCCTGCGCCAGATTGCCCCCGAGCAGCTGGCGGCACTGATGCCCGATTACGCCGCGGCGCTGGGCAGCTGCCGCTTCCACAACTGCAGCCACCGCCACGAACCCGGCTGCGGCGTGCGCGAGGCCATTGCCCGCGGCGACATCACCCCCAGCCGCCAGCGCATTTACGAGGCGCTGTTCGAGGAGTTGTCGCAGAAGCGCTGGTGATCAGGCCTGAGACCGATCTCAGCCAAGCACATTGGCCAGGGTCAGCAGTGCCACCAGCAGCATCCACAGCACGACCGAGCGCCAGACCAGGCCGACCGCGCTCTGCAGGTGGCCGGGCTGGGCCGGCGCCCCGGGCGTCGAGCCCTGGGCCTGCGAGAGATCGGGCTCGCCGCCGGCGCTGAAGGTCTTGGAGCGGTCGGGCGTGACGCTGGGCGCCGCCGCACCGCCAAGTTGCACGCCCACCGCGCCGGCAGCGGCGGCGAGGATGATGCCCTCGTTGGGATGGAGCCAGAGCCCGGCATCGCGCCGCCAGCCGGCCACCGCCTCTTCGAAATTGCCAACGACGGCAAAACCGAAGGCCGTGAGGCGGGCCGGTACATGGTCGATGATGCCGAACATCTGACGCGACAGCGCCAGCAGGCTGTCGTTGGCCGGTGCCTCCAGCGCACGCTGGCGGTAGCCCCAGTAGCGGCTCATGTACTCGGCCATGCGGTAGAGCACGGCGCCCATGGGCCCGAGGCCGACCGCCGAGAGCACGACGAACCAGAAGAAGACGCCGAAGACATGGCGGTGGGCTGCCAGCAGCGAGTGCTCAATGACGTGGCGCAGCACCTCGGTGCGCGGCAGTTCGCTGGCGTCAAGGTGGCGCCATTCGGCGAGCAGGCGGCGCGCCTCGTCCTCGTCGGCGCGCTCCAGCGCATCGCGGATGTCGGTGTAGTAGTGGCTGAACTGCCGGAAGCCGAGCGTCAGGTAAAGCAGCGCGACGTCGAAGGCCAGCGCCAGCAGCAGGCTGTAGCGCACGACGAGCAGGTAGACCAGGCCCGACAGCAGGGCCGGCGCCAGCACCGAGACGCCCCAGACCACCCAGGCGTGATGCTTCTCGCCGGCGTCGAAATTGCGCCCGGTCCAACGCACCCACGAGGTCAGCATCTCATGGAACCAGTTGTCGCGCGGCAACGGCTTGAGCTGCTCAACCAGCAGGGCAAACAGGACAGCGAAGAAGCTCATCGCCGCGCATGATAGAGGCGAACCCGGCCCGCGCCCTTAGGGGCTCGCCAGGGGCCGCCCGACGGCGGGCTCACGCAGCCGTCAATCGGCCAGGAAGTGGTAGAGGTTGCGCAGCATCGCCGCCGTTGCGCCCCAGATGAAGTACTCGCGCTCCACGCCGTCGGCGCCTGGCCCCTGCCAGGGCATCGAGAGGAACTGGCGCTGCCCGCCTTCGTAATGGAAGTGGTGGCGCCGGTGGTGGGCCGGGTTCATCAGAAAAGCCAGCGGCACCTCGAAGGCCTCGGCCACCTCGAAGGCATCGAGCTGCAGCGCCAGCGGCGGCTGCACCAGCGCCACCACCGGCGTCACGACATAGCGGGTGATGGTGGTGTAGACCGGCAGCTGGCCGATCACGTCGACCCGCGTCGGCGCGAGGCCGACTTCCTCCTGCGCCTCGCGCAGCGCGGTGGCGGCCGGGCCGCCGTCTTCGGGCTCGGTGCGGCCGCCGGGAAAGCTGATCTGGCCGGCGTGGTCGCGCAAATGGTCGGTGCGGCGCGTCAGCAGCACGCGCAGGCCGTCGTCGCGGGCCACCAGGGCCACCAGCACGGCCGCCGGCGAGGGCTCGCGGTCGTGGTGCAGGCGGCCGTCGCCGGCGATGGGCGGCACCCAGGGGGCCGCGTCGGCGAAGCGCTGGCGCAGGGCGGGAACGCTGAGCCGCTCATCGGCGACCGGCGGCAGGTGGGCGTCGTCGCCGACGACGGGGATGGCGCGGGGATCGGTGATGCGCGGCAGGGTCATGGCGCGATCTTGACGCACAAACGCGCAAGCCGCCCGAAGGCGGCTTGCTTGGAACGCTCCTGCTTGCGCTGCGCGCAAGCCGCCGCTGCGCGGCGGGCCTGACTTCGTCAGGCGAGCTTCTGGCGTTTTCGCGCCGTTCGCTCCTGCTTGCGCTGCGCGCAAGCCGCCGCTGCGCGGCGGGCCTGACTTCGTCAGGCGAGCTTCTCTTTGATGCGCGCCGACTTGCCGCTGCGGTTGCGCAGGTAGTACAGCTTGGCGCGACGCACGTCGCCGCGGCGCTTGACCTCGATGGTGGCGATCAGCGGGCTGTAGGTCTGGAAGGTGCGCTCGACGCCTTCGCCATTGGAGATCTTGCGCACGATGAAGCTGCTATTGAGGCCGCGGTTGCGCTTGGCGATGACCACGCCTTCGTAGGCCTGCACGCGCTTGCGCGTGCCTTCGACCACGTTGACGCTGACGATGACCGTGTCGCCGGGGGCAAACGACGGGTGGGTGCGGTTGAGACGGGTAATCTCTTCCTGCTCAAGGGTGGCAATCAGGTTCAAGGAAACTCTCCGGATTCGATCATGGCGCGGGCTGGTTGGCGGGCAGATTCTGGTTTGGCCTGGGAAGGCCTTGGTGCCCGGCAGAGGATCGAAAAGCCTTTGATTATAGCCCGAGGCGGGCCAGGCACTTCTCGTCGGCGCTGCTCAGCCGCCCGGCGGCGCGCGCCGCGGCGATGAGGTCTGGGCGGCGCCGCGCTGTCAGCTCGAGCGAGCGCTCGCGCTTCCAGCGCGCGATCTCGCCATGGTGGCCGGACATCAGCACGGCCGGCACCGCCTGTTCCGCGCCGGCAATCGTCAGCCTTTCCGGCCGGCTGTACTGCGGCCCTTCGAGCAGGCCGTCGGAGAAGCTGTCCTGCTGGTGCGAGGGCGCATGCAGCACGCCCTCCTGCAGCCGCGCCACCGCGTCGAGCAGGGCCAGGGCCGGCAGTTCACCGCCGGAGAGCACGAAATCGCCCAGGCTCAGTTCCAGCGTCACATGGGCATCGATGAAGCGCTGGTCTATGCCCTCGTAGCGCCCGCACAGCAGCACCGCGCCAGGCCCGGCGGCGAACTGCTCGACAACGGACTGGTCGATGCGGCGGCCGGTAGGCGTGAAGTGGACGATGGCGGGCGTGCCGCCGCGCTCGCCCGTGATCGCGGCCAGCGCGCGCAGCAGCGGCTCGGCCAGCATCACCATGCCGGGGCCGCCGCCGTAGGGGCGGTCATCGACGCGGCGGTAGGCGTCGTCGGCAAAGTCGCGCAGCGGCCACAACCTCACCTCGACCGGCGCTGGCCCACCGTCGCCGCCCGGCTGGAAGGCGCGCCGCGTGATGCCCTGGCGCAGATGGGGTTCGAAAAGCTCGGGAAACAACGTGACGACGTCGAAGCGCATGGCCGGCGCCGCCGTCAGTATTCGGCTTCCCAGTCGACGTGGATGCGCCGCGCGCCAAGGTCGACGCGGTCGACATAGGCATCGACGAAGGGGATCAAGGTCTCGGCCTCGGCGCCTTCGGCCTGCAGGCGCAACACGCAATGAGGGCCGGTCTCAAGCAGGCCCACGACGCGGCCCAGTGCCTGCGCGCCTCGGTTGACGACGTCGAGGCCGATCAGGTCGACCCAGTAGAACTCGCCCTCGTCGGGGGTGGGAAAGCTGGCGCGCGAGACGAAGACGCGGGCGCCCTTGAGGGCCTCGGCAGCATCGCGCTCGACGATGTCGTGTACGGTGGCGACGATGCCGTCGCCGTGTTCCTTGGCCTGCATCACGCGCAGCAGCGGCGGCAAGGGAAGCGCGGCCTTGGCACCGGGCGGTCGCGGGCTGGCGTCCTCGGGCGGCTGCAGGAACCAGCGCTTGGTGGAAAACAGCGCCTGCGGGTCGGCGGCAAAGGGCTTGAGCCGTATGCCGCCCTTCACGCCCCAGGCGCCGAGCACGCGGGCCACTTCCACGGCATCGGGCGGCAGGGCCGGCGTGTCATCGCCGGCCACAGGCCGTGCCGGGATTTCGCTCACGAGACGGTCTTCAGACCGCCTTCTTGGCCTGGTCGACCAGGCGCGCCACGGTGGGCGACAGCTGGGCGCCAACGCCGGCCCAATGGGCGACGCGGTCCAGCGCCACGCGCAGTGGCTGCTCGGCGCCAGAGGCCACGGGGTTGTAGAAACCCACGCGCTCGATGAAGCGGCCGTCGCGGCGCTCGCGCGAGTCGGCAACGACGATGTTGTAGAAGGGGCGCTTCTTGGCGCCGCCGCGGGACAGACGGATCACGACCATGGCGTGCTTTTCCTTGGATAGAGAACTCTCGATCGCCGCACCCCGGGAGACACACCGTGGCTGACCATCCTGGTGGCCGGCAATCTTGAAACCATTCAAGCCGCCAGCCGCTGCCGGCGCCGTAGATACGCCAGGATCATTCAGACCCAGGCCAGCGCCGAAAACCGCGCATTATAAACTGGCTTCTCGCAAGCAGATCAGATCGCAGCTACAGATGAATCCAGCCAACCCCGGCGCCGGCACCGGGCCCGCGCGCTACCGCTCCAAGACCCTGGCCGCCTGGCTGGCGCTGGCCCTGGGCAGCCTGGGCCTGCACCGGCTTTATCTGCACGGCCGCGGCGACGCCCTGGCCTGGCTGCACCCGCTGCCCACGGCCCTGGGCCTGTTGGGCGTGTGGCGCATGCGCACCCTGGGCCAGGACGACCGCCTGGCCTGGCTCCTGATTCCGCTGCTGGGCCTGATGATCTCGGCGGCCATGCTGGCGGCCATCGTCTATGCCCTGACCCCCGACGAGAAATGGGACGCCCGCCACAACCCCGGCCATGCCGTCGTGCCCACCGCCTGGGGCGCGGTGCTGGCGGCCATTGCGGCGCTGATGGTGGGAGGCGCGGTGCTGATGGGCACCATCGCCTTCAGTGGCCAGAAGTTCTTCGAGTGGCAGCTGGCGGCGCCGGCCGAGGCCCGCCCCTGACAGCGATCAGAACAGCGCCAGGCTGATCCAGTAGAAGAGGGCCGCCACCAGCGCAGTGGCCGGTATCGTCAGCACCCAGGCCGAGACGATGTGGCCCGCCAGGCCCCAGCGCACGGCCGAGGCATTGCGCACCGAGCCGACGCCGAAGATGGCGCCGGTGATGGTGTGGGTGGTGGACACCGGCACGCCCAGGGCGGTGGCCAGGAAGAGCGTGGCGGCGCCGCCGGTCTCGGCGCAGAAGCCGCCCACCGGCTTGAGCTTGGTGATGCGCTGGCCCATGGTCTTGACGATGCGCCAGCCGCCGAACAGCGTGCCCGCGCCGATGGCCAGGTAGCAGCTCCAGATCACCCAGGCGGGCGGCATCTTGTCGTGCGCGTCGCTCATGCCGGCGGCAATGAGCAGCAGCCAGATGATGCCGATGGTCTTCTGCGCGTCGTTGCCGCCGTGGCCCAACGAATAAAGCCCGGCCGAGACGAGTTGCAGGCGGCGGAAGATGTTGTCCACGCGCAGCGGCGAGCTGCGCCGGCAGATCCAGGCCACGCCCACCATCAGCAGCGAACCCAGCAGAAAGCCCAGCATCGGCGAGACGAAGATGAAGGCCACCGTCTTGATGACGCCGGCGGCCACCAGCGGTGCGGTACCAGCCTTGGCCAACGTGGCCCCGACGATGCCGCCGATGAGGGCGTGCGAACTGCTCGACGGGATGCCATACCACCAGGTGATGGCGTTCCAGGCAATACCGCCCACCAGGGCGCCGAAGATCACATGCTGATCGACCACCGCCGGGTCGACGATGCCCTTGCCGATGGTGGCCGCCACCTTGAGCTGGAAGACGAAGATCGCGATGACGTTGAACACCGCGGCGAAGGCCACCGCCTGCTGCGGCTTGAGCACGCCGGTGGAAACCACCGTGGCGATGGAGTTGGCGGCGTCGTGGAAGCCGTTCATGAAATCGAACAGCAGCGCCAGCACGACGAGCATCACCACGCCCCAGAGGGCGATCGGGGCGGCATCCACTCAGTACCGCCCGGCCGTTCCGAAGACTGTGAGCGCCTCCTCGGGGGGGTGAGCCCGCACCGAGCGAGCGCCTGCGCGCTCGCGAGTGGCCGGCGAACGCCAGGCAGCTTGCAAGCTGCCTGGCAGCGAACGCAGTGAGCGTGGGGGTCGCATCATTTCAGGAGTTCTCGAGCACGATGCCTTCGACCAGGTTCGCCACGTCTTCGCAGCGGTCGGAGATCGATTCGAGGTGCTCGTAGACGGCCTTGAGCTTGATCAGCTCGCGCGTGTCGGGCTCGTCGCGGAAGAGGCTGGACATGGCGGCGCGCATCACGCGGTCGGCGTCGGATTCGAGCTGATCGATCTCTTCGCAGTGCTTGAGCACCGATTCGGCCACCGCGGCGTCCTTCAGGCGCGGCAGCAGGGTCAGCACATGGCGCACGCGGTCGCAACAGCGCACCGAGATTTCGGACAGCCGCATCACGTCTTCGGAGACGCGCTGCAGGTCGTACAGCGACATCACCTCGCTGGTGTCCTGCAGCAGGTCAAGCACGTCGTCCATCGCGTTGATCAGGCGATGGATCTGGTCGCGGTCCAGCGGCGTGACGAAGGTGCGGTGCAACAGCCGGTGTACCTCGGCGGTGATCTTGTCGGCGGCGCGTTCGGCGTCGCCCACCGCGGCGGCATGGCGCTCGCGCTCGGGCACGTTGTCGTAGTTCTGCACCATCGCCAGGAAGGCGAGCGCGCCCTCGGCAATGTGCTGCCCGTGCTGGTTGAACAGCTCGAAGAAATTGCCCTCGCGCGGGAGGAGTCTGCCGAAAACCATGGTGCCCCTGTCACCGATGCGTCATCGGTTTGTCACACCAAGATTGTATAGAGGCTCGCCCGACCCTCAGCCGCGGAAGATGAAGTAGACGGCGCCCAACAGGCACAGGCCGGCCCAGAGGTAATCCCACTTCAGCGGCTGGCCCATGTAGAGCACGGCAAAGGGGACGAACACACAGAGCGTGATCACCTCCTGCGCGATCTTGAGCTGGGCCAGGCTGTAGCCGCCGGCAAAGCCGATGCGGTTGGCGGGCACCTGCAGCAGATACTCAATCAGGGCGATGCCCCAGCTCAGCAGCGCCGCCACCAGCCAGGGGCTGCCCGCCAGGTGGCGAAGATGGCCGTACCAGGCAAAGGTCATGAAGACATTGGCCAGCGCCAGCAAGCCGAAGGTCTGCAGGCCCAGCGGCCATTGCGAGGGGTTCATGGCAGGCGTTCCAGGGCCTGGTCCGGCCGCGGCAGCGCCGCCAGCGGCCCCAGGCGGGGGTGGACGAAGCCCGGCGCCAGCTCGATCAACGGCACGAGCGCGAAGGCGCGCTCATGCAGGCGCGGATGGGGCACGGTGAGGCTGGGCTCGTCGACGAGGCGCTGGCCGTAGAGCAGCAGGTCTAGATCCAACGTGCGCGGTGCGTTGCGGTACGGTCGCTCGCGGCCATGCGCCGCCTCGATGGCCTGCAACGCAGCCAGCAGCGCCAGCGGCTCGAGCGCGGTGTGCAACTCAGCCACGGCGTTGACGAAGTCGGGCCCCTGGGCGTCGACCGGGGTGCTGCGGTAGCAGGCACTGGCGGCCACCAACTCCGTGGCCGGCAGCGCAGCCAGCTGCGTGATCGCGGCCTCCAGCGTGGCGCGGGCATCGCCCAGATTGGCACCCAGGCCGATGAAGACGCGCTCGGCCATCACGCCGCGGGTGGCGCCCCTTCCGCGCCGCCGCCACCGCCACCGCCGCCGGGCCGGCGGCGGCGGCGGCGGCGCTTGCGCGGCGCGGTGCCGGGCTCGGCGCCGCCCTCCGTCCCACCCTCGCCGGGCTCGTCGTCGTCGCGCGCCGCTGCGGCGGGCGTGACAGTGGCGCCCTCCCCCACCGCGGCCGCCGCCGGCCGGCGCGTGCGCGGCCCGGCCTTGGCACGCAGATCGGCCAGCATGGCCTCGCGGTCGTCGTCGCTGCCGAGGTGGAAATCCTCCCACCAGTCGGCCAGTTCGGGGCTGATCTCGCCGCCGTCGGCGCGCAGGCGCAGGAAGTCATAGCCGGCACGGAAGCGCACCTGGTTGACCAGAGCGATGGCCGAGGCCACGGTGCGGCGCTCGAAGCGCGGCTGCATGAGCCAGATCTCGCGCATGTCGGCGGCCAGCTTGCCGCGGCCCGAGATGTCGCCGATGCGGGCGTCGAAGACGGCGTCCACCGCCTGTTGCAGCGCCGGGTAGGCCGGCTCGCCGCCGGCGCGCAGCGCGCTCCAGCGATCCAGCACGTCGTGCCACAGCAGGCAGGCCAGCATGAAGCTGGGCGCCACCGCCCTGCCCTCGCCGACGCGGCGGTCGGTGTCCTCCAGCGCCAGGCGCACAAAGGTCTCGCGCGCCGGGTTGGCCTGGGCCGGCGCCAGCGCCGCGTCGAGCACCGGGAAGATGCCGCCCCCCAACAGGCCCTGGCGGCGCAGCTGGGCCACGCTGGCGATGGCGTGGCCGGTCTGCAGCAGCTTGACCATCTCGTCGAACAGGCGCGAGGGCGGCACATTGGGCAGCAGCGCGCTCATCGCACGCAGCGGGCGCTCGGTGGCCGGCTCCAGCGCAAAGCCCAGCTTGGCCGCGAAGCGCACGACGCGGATGATGCGCACCGGGTCTTCACGGTAGCGCGTGTCGGGGTCGCCGATCATGCGCAGCAGCTTGGCGCGCACGTCGGCGATGCCCTGGTGGTAGTCGACCACGGTCTGCGTCACCGGGTCGTAGTACATCGCGTTGATGGTGAAATCGCGCCGCGCCGCGTCCTCGATCTGCGGACCCCAGACGTTGTCGCGCAGCACGCGCCCGGCGGCGTCGACGACATGTTTCTTGTCGGCCATCTCGCGCTGGCTGTGGCGCTCGTCGCCCGGCACCTGCTCGGCGGCCGCTGCGTCCATGTAGGCGCGGAAGGTGCTCACCTCGATGGTCTCGTGCTCGCGCCCGCGCCCGAACACCACATGCACGATGCGAAAGCGCCGGCCGATGATGAAGGCGCGCCGGAACAGCGCCTTGACCTGCTCGGGCGTGGCGTCGGTGGCGACGTCGAAATCCTTGGGGCGCAGGCCCACCAGCAGGTCGCGCACCGCGCCGCCCACGATGTAGGCCTCGTGGCCGGCGTCCTTGAGCGTCTTGACCACGCGCACCGCGTTGGCGTCGAGCAGGGCCGGGTCTATGCCGTGGGCGGCGGCCGGGATCTCGACGCGCTGGCCGAGCGGGATCACCGGCACGGCGGGGGGCGGCGGTTCTGCGGGCGCCTTGCCGAGCAGGCGGTTGATGAATTTCTTGATCATGCTTGGAACAGTCTCAGGACGGGCCAGCCGCGCTCTTGCGCGATGCGCTCGAGCGCCGCGCCGGGGTTGGTGGCCACGGGATGGCTGACGCGCTCGAGCAGCGGCAGGTCATTGGTGGAATCGCTGTAGAAGGTGCTGCGCCCGAAGTCGCCCCAGCCCAGGCCGCGCCGCGCCAGCCAGGCCTCGACACGCGCGATCTTGCCTTCGCGGAAGCTGGGCACGCCTTCAATGGTGCCGAGGACCCGGCCCGCGGCGTCGCGCGCCAGTTCGGTGGCGATCAGTTCGTCCACGCCCAGCAGCGTGGCCACCGGCCGCGTCACGAAATCATTGGTGGCGGTGACGATGGCGATCAGGTCGCCCTGCTCGCGATGGCATTGCAGCAGAGCGCGCGCCGGCTCGTGCAGCATGGGACTGATCCACTCGGCCAGGAAGCGGTGCTGGGCCGCTTGCAACTCGGCCGCGCAGCGTCCGCGCCAAGCCGAGGTGGCGAACTCGACGTAGGCGTGGATGTCCAGCGTCCCTGCCTGGTAGTCGGCAAAGAAGGCGTCGTTGCGGCGCTTGAAGTCGCCACGGTCGGCCCAGCCCAGGGCCTGCATCAACTCGCCCCAGGCGTGGTCGGAATCGCCGGGCAGCAGGGTGCCGTCGAGGTCGAAGAGCGTCAGGTTCATCGCAGTCAATGGTCCACGGGTTCGGCCTCGGCCAGCATCTGGCGCAGCAGCGGCACGGTGACGCGCCGGCCCAGCGCCAGGCCGTAGCCATCGAGGCGGTCCAGCAGGGCCAGCAAATGGGCCAGGTCGCGCGGAAAGCGCGTCAGCAGGTAGTCCATCACCTCGTCGGAGAGAAAGATGCCGCGGCGGTCGGCGTCGCGGCGCAGCGCGGCGCGGGTTTCGGACTCGGCCAGCGGCCGCAGCGCATGGACATGGCCCCAGGCCAGGCGTGTGCGCAGGTCGTCGCGCAGCGCCAGGTCCACCGGCGGCAGGCGGCCGGCGGCTGCGAACTGCACCAGGTGCGTCATGGCGTCGACAAAGAGCGCGAAGGCGGCGTGCTGGGCGGCTGGGTCCAGCGCCTCGCAACGGTCCACCACCACCAGCGACCATTCCGGTGACAGCTCCCACGGCAGGCGGTCGGCGGCATCGAACCAGCCCACCCGCAGGCCCTGGGCGCGCTGCTGGCCGGCCAGCGCGCGCAGCAGGTGCGTCTTGCCGGTGCCGGCGGCGCCCCACAGATAGACCGGCGCCGCTGCTGAGGTTGATGCCGCCAGCGTGCGCAGATGGGCCAGCGCGGCGGCGTTGGCGCCGGGCACGAAGCTGTCGAAGCTCGCGTCCGGCTCAGGCTGCATGGCCAGGGGAATCTGCTTCATGCGGCGCGGTGATCCAGTTCGGCCATTCAGCCCAGGCGGCGCCAGGCCTGCAGGCGATGGCGCAGCGCCGGGGCGTCGTCGGCCTGGGGGCGGTTGAGCAGATAGGCCGACAGCTCGTGCGCCGCGCCGGCATGGCGGCCGACGTCGGCCAGGGCCAGGGCCAGATCGCGCCGCTCGTCCCAGTCTTGCGGCAGCAGCACCACCAGGCGTTCGAGCACGCCCACCAGGCGGCGCGCGTCGCCTGCCTGGCGGTGGATTTCCTTCAGGTTGCGCAGCATGCGCGCCAGCACGTCGCGCGCCGGCGCCGGCTGCAGGAAGAGGCCCAACGGCACCTCGTTGTCGCCCACCAGGCCCTCCTGGCGCAGATAGGGCGCCAGGCGCTCGTCGAGTTCGTCGCGTGACAGCGACTGGCCGCTGAAGGGATCGATCACGACCTCGCCGCGGGGCAGGTGGATCTTGACCAGGAAATGCCCCGGGAACGACACGCCCTGGGCACTCAGGCCGATCTGGGCCGCGAACTCGATGTAGAGCAGGGCCAGCGTGATGGGGATGCCGCGCCGCGTCTGCAGCACCGCCGGCAGCAGGCTGTTGCAGGGGTCGTAATAGTGATTGACGTTGCCAGCGAAGCCGAGCTCGTCGAAGAAATAGCGGTTGAGCAGGCGCAACCGCGGCAGCGGCGCGGTGTCAGCGGGGATGCGGCTGCGCAGGTTCTCGGCCAGGGCGTCGATGCGCGCCAGCTCGCCCTGCACATCGAGCCCGGGATCGTCGTCCAGCGCCAGCGCGAAGGCGGCTTCGAGCAGCGGCAGGCTGCTGTCATCGGCCACCAGCGCGGCGAAGTAATCCAGTGCGGTCGGCGTTGCGAAGGGAAGGAGTCCGGCCATCCGTGTCAGTGTAGGTCAGGCCCGGCGCACCAGATCGCGCGGGCGCAGCCCGGCCAGGGCGAGCACGCCGAAGTAGAGCAAGGCCACGACCGCCAGCACCGCGGCCACGGCGGCGGCGCGCCGGCCCTCGTGGGTCTGCAGCGCGATCCAGTCGATGGCGGTGGCGGCCCAGGCCAGCAGCGCGCCCAGCACCCCATTGGCCAGCAGCACGCGCGCCAGAAAGCCGGCCCAGCCCGCCAGCGGCCGGTAGACGCCGCGTCGCAACAGGCCGGCGAGCAGCAGGCCGGCATTCACCAGGGCCGCCAGACCGATCGAGAGCGCCAGCCCGGCGTGGCCCAGCCAGGGCACGAAGGCCAGGTTCATCAGCTGGGTGGCGACCAGCACGCCAATGGCGATCTTGACCGGCGTGCGCGTGTCCTGGCGTGCGAAGAAGGCCGGCGCCAGCACCTTGATGGCCACCAGGCCGAGCAGGCCCACGCCATAGCCGCGCAGCGCCAGCACCGTCATCGCCACGTCCTCGGCACGGAAGGCGCCGCGGTGGAAGAGCACCGTCACCAGGCCCTGCGGAAACAGCAGCAGCGCCAGCGCGCAGGGCAGCGCCAGCAGCAGCACCAGGCGCAGGCCCCAGTCCAGCATGCCGGAATAGGCCGCATCGTCCTGGCGCGCCTGCGCCGCCGAGAGCTGGGGCAGCAGCACCACGCCCAGCGCCACGCCCAGCAGCGCGGTCGGAAACTCCATCAACCGGTCGGCATAGGTCAGCCAGGACACCGCACCCACCGCCACATGCGAGGCGATCTGGGTGTTGATGAGCAGCGAGATCTGGGCTACCGACACCCCCAGCAGGGCCGGTGCCATCTGCTGCAGCACGCGCGCCACGCCCGGATGGCGCCAGGCCGCGGCAATGGCCGAGGGCACGAGGCCGATGCGCGGCAGCAGGCCCAGGCGCGCCAGCGCCGGGATTTGCACCGCCAGCTGCAGCAGGCCGCCCAGCATCACGCCGGCGGCCAGCGCATGGATGGGCGCGATGCCGGCCGCCGCCAGCCACGGCCCGCCCCACCAGGCGGCGGCGATCACGCTCAGGTTCAGCAGCACCGGCGTCAGTGCCGGCACCGCGAAGCGCTTCCAGGTGTTGAGGATGCCGGCCGCCAGCGCCACCATCGACATGAATCCGATGTAGGGAAACATCAGCCTGGTGAGCGCCACCGCCGTGTCGAACTGCGCCAGCCCGGAGCCCATCGCCCACACGAGGATCGGCGCTGCCGCCACGCCCAGCACGCAGCTGAGCAGCAGCGCCCAGGCCAGCACGGTGGCCACCGCGTCGATCAGCGCCCGCGTGACCTCGTCGCCCTCGCGCGCCCGGGTGGCCGCCAGCAAGGGCACAAAGGCCTGCGAAAAGGCGCCCTCGGCAAACAAGCGCCGGAATAGATTGGGGATGCGGAAGGCGACGTTGAAGGCGTCGGTGGCGGCGCTGGCACCAAAGGCGGCCGCGATGATCTGCTCGCGCACCAAGCCGGTGACGCGCGAAGCCAGCGTGAGCAGGGAAACGGTGGATGCGGCCTTGAGCAGATTCACAGGAGAAATAGGGCCGGACACCGGGCCGGCGCGTTGCCGCGTAGCGCCAATTATAGGTGGCACCCTCGCCACGACCGCCCTGCCCCTGGCCTGGCTGCAATATGGGTGCTATACTCGACGGTCTTTGTATCCACGGTTCCCACCAACTCAACCAGCATGGCCACCTCGTCCAAAGCCAAGAAGAAGACCGTTCGCCTCGCCTCGGGCCGCAAGCGTGCGCGCCAGGACGTGGCCCTGAACGCCGCCAACACCTCGCTGCGCTCGCGCTTCCGCACCGTCGTCAAGAACGTGCAGAAGGCCGTGACTGGCGGCGACAAGGCCAAGGCGACCGAGGTCTTCAAGTCGGCGCAAAGCGTGATCGACTCGGTGGCCGACAAGGGCATCTTCCACAAGAACAAGGCCGCGCGCCTGAAGAGCCGCCTGTCCGCCAAGGTCAAGGCGCTGGCTCTGGCCGCCTGAGGCTCCTCGCCTCAAAGAAAAGCCCGCTGATGCGGGCTTTTTTGCGTCTGGAAGCGCTGCGCCCTTGTGATCAGGCCTCGCCCGCACCGGGTTCGAAGACTTCGATCACCGGCAGGTTGTTGTCGCGGGCGAAGCTCATCACGAAATCCCAGGCCATGGGCTCGATGCCCTTGAGCGCCTCGTTGACAAGCACGCAGCGCACGCCGTCGACAACCTGGGGCACGCAGTAGGGCGAGTAGCCGATGAAGGCGCCGATGCCACCGGCGCCGCCGCTGGGACGGAAGCTCGACATCGCGCCGGCCAGGCGCTCGGACCAATCGCTGGGCCTGAAGGTCTTGCCCTCCCGGGTAACCCCGTGGATATGGAACTGACGCGCCTTGGTTTTACTCATCGCGGACGGTCGGGCGCTGCCGCCTGGCCGAGGGGTGGGGTCGGTGGCCGCCGAAGGGGGCGCACGGGCTGGATTGTGCCTCGCATGTGTTGCGTTGCAGCATGCATGTTGCATGCCGGCGCCAAGTAGGTCTCGCGTCAGGCTGGCGTGCGCGGCCCGACCTTAGAATCGCGGTCCGCCGGGCGGTGACCTTGGGGTTGCCGACCGGCATTCCTGTCTTTGGACCCGGAATTCGAGGACGATAGCCGATGAACGCACCCGAGCCCGCCCTGGCCCAGCAAGCGGCCCAGCCCCCGTCTCTGCCGATTCAGCGGCCCATGCCGCATGTGATGAACACCTATGGCCGCCTGCCCATCGCGCTGTCGCACGGCCGCGGCTGCTGGGTCTGGGACACCGAGGGCCGACGCTATCTCGATGGCCTCGGCGGCATCGCCGTCAACACCCTGGGCCACGCCCATCCGCGCCTGGTGCCCGCGCTGCAGGATCAGGTCGCCCGCCTCATCCACAGCTCCAACTACTACGAGGTGCCGCTGCAGGAGCAGCTGGCGGCCAAGCTGTGCGAGATCTCGGGCCTGAAGGCGGCCTTCTTCTGCAATTCGGGGCTGGAAGCCAACGAGGGGGCGCTGAAGATCGCGCGCAAGTACGGCCATGACCGCGGCATCGCGCGGCCCCAGGTCATCGTCTACGAGAAGGCCTTTCACGGCCGCTCCATCGCCACGCTGTCGGCCACCGGCAACCCCAAGGTGCAAAAGGGTTTCGAGCCCCTGGTCGAGGGTTTCGTGCGCGTGCCGCTCAACGATCTCGCCGCGGTCGAAGAGGTGGCGCGCAGCAACCCCGACGTGGTGGCGGTCTTCCTCGAAACCATACAGGGCGAGGGCGGCATCAACGCCTCGCGCTGGGACTATCTGCAGGGCCTGCGCCGCCTCTGCGACGAGCACGGCTGGCTGCTGATGCTGGACGAGGTGCAGTGCGGCATCGGCCGCACCGGCAAGTGGTTTGCCCACCAGTGGGCCGGCATCCGCCCCGACGTGATGCCGCTGGCCAAGGGCCTGGGCTCGGGCGTGCCGATAGGCGCCATCGTCGTGGGCGAGCGCGCCGTCGACGTGCTGGGCCCGGGCAACCACGGCACCACCTTCGGCGGCAACCCGCTGGCCATGCGCGCCGGCGTCGAGACGTTGCGAATCATGGAAGAAGACGGCCTGCTCGCCAATGCCGCCACCGTGGGCGCGGCCCTGCGCGCCGGGCTCGAACGCGAACTGGCAGGCGTGGCCGGCGTGACCGAGATCCGCGGCGCCGGCCTGATGCTGGGCATCGAACTGGCCCGCCCCTGCGGCGTGCTGCTGGGCCGCGCGGCCGAAGCCGGGTTGATGCTCAGCGTCACCGCCGACAGCGTGATCCGGCTCGTGCCGCCGCTCATCCTGAGCGCCGACGAGGCGGCACAGATCGTCGCCATCCTGTGCCCGCTGATCAAGACCTTTCTCCTAGAGACCGCATGAAGCCGGGCCCCAGCCTGATGAAGCACTTCCTCCAGTTCAAGGATCTGCGCGCCGAGGAGTACGCCTACCTCTTCGAGCGCACCCGCGTCATCAAGTCGCGCTTCAAGAACTACGAGCGCTACCAGCCTCTGGTGGACCGCACGCTGGCGATGATCTTCGAGAAGGCCAGCACGCGCACGCGCGTGAGCTTCGAGGCCGGCATGTACCAGATGGGCGGCTCGGTGGTGAACCTCACCGCCGGCGACAGCCAGCTCGGTCGCGCCGAACCGGCCGAGGACACGGCACGCGTGGTCAGCCGCATGGTCGACATCGTGATGATCCGCACCTTCGAGCAGGCCAAGCTCGAGGCCTTTGCGGCGCATTCGCGCGTGCCGGTGATCAACGGCCTGACCAACGAGTACCACCCCTGCCAGATCCTGGCCGACCTCTTCACCTACATCGAGCACCGCGGCCCGCGCGGCGGCGGCCACGACCCGCTGCAATGCCTGCAGGGCAAGGTCGTGGCCTGGGTGGGCGACGGCAACAACATGGCCAACACCTGGCTGCAGGCGGCCGAGATCCTGGGCTTCAAGGTCCACGTCAGCACGCCCAGCGGCTACGAGGTCGACCCCGAAGCCGCCGGCATCCGCGACAGCCGCTGCTTTGAAGTCTTCAACCACCCGCTCGAGGCCTGCGCCGGCGCCCACCTCGTCACCACTGACGTCTGGACCAGCATGGGCTACGAGGCCGAGAACGAAGAGCGCCGCAAGGCCTTCGTCGACTGGTGCGTGGACGCCGAGATGATGGCCGTGGCCCAGCCCGACGCCCTCTTCATGCACTGCCTGCCCGCCCACCGCGGCGAGGAAGTCACGGCCGAGGTCATCGACGGGCCGCAATCGGTGGTCTGGGACGAGGCCGAGAACCGCATGCATGTGCAGAAGGCGCTGATGGAGTATTTGCTGCTGGGGCGGATAGGCTGAAGTGGCCACGCGCCAGCTGCGCCCGCGGAAATAGGGGCTGCGCCGCGGTCAGCGCCCCGCCGCTCGCGGGCCAACTGACCACCAGACGATGAAATCGATCAGACGGAGTCAGCGATGATTTCCACCAGACTCGACGGCAAGCGGGTGCTGCTCACCCAGTCGGGCGACTTCATGGGGCCGGCCCTCAATGAAGTCTTCTCGCAACTAGGGGCGGAGGTGATCGCCGATCCGCGCGCCCTGGACGATGATCCGGCCTTGCCTGCCGCCGTTGTTGGCGCGGCCGGGCGGATCGATGTGCTGTTGATCCACCTCGCACTCCCCGCGCCGAGCACGCCGGCCGGCGAGATCAGCGATGCCGAGTGGCGCACCGTGTTCGCGCATCTGGTCGACCCGATGCCAAGGCTGGTGGCTGCGGTGCTGCCGCAGATGATCGAGCGCCGCAGTGGCCGCATTCTCGTGATGGGCAGCGCCGCGGCACTCCGGGGCCAGAAGCGCACCGGCAGCTACAGCGCCGCACGGGGCGCACAACTGGCCTATGTGCAGTCGGTCGCGCTGGAGTTGGTGCAGCACGGCATCCAGATCAATGCCATTGCACAGAACTTCGTCGCCAACCCCACCTACTACGGCGCGGAGGTCCAGGCCAACCCGCGGTTCCAGGAACGGCTGAAGCGGGAGGTGCCGCTGGGCAGGCTGGTGAGCGCCGAGGAGGACGCCCAGTTCGCCGCCTACCTGTGCAGCGACGCGGCCTCCTGCTTCGTCGGCCAGATCTTTCCAATCAGTGGCGGCTGGGCCAACCGTTGAGGCGGGATCGCCAACCGTTCAGTACGTCGCTCTCCCCCCCGTGATATCAAAAACCGCCCCGGTCGAAAACGAGCAATCCGCGCTGCACAGCCACGCCGCCATGGCCGCGATCTCCTCGACCTCGAGCAAGCGGCCCATCGGTATCTTGCCCAGCATGTAGGCGATGTGGGCCTCGGTCATCTGCTCGAACATCGCGGTGCGCGCCACCGCCGGGGTGATGGCGTTGACGAGCACGCCCTTGGTCGCGGTTTCCTTGGCCAGGCTCTTGGTCAGCGCAATCAGGCCGGCCTTGCTGGCGCTGTAGTGGCTGGCATTGGGATTGCCCTCTTTGCCGGCCACCGAGGCGATGTTGACGATGCGGCCGTAACTGCGCGCCACCATCGCAGGCGCGACATGGCGGCAGGTCAGGTAGGGCGCGATCAGATTGACCTCGATCACGCGCCGCCACACCACGGGGTCGAGTTCCCAGGTGGGCGCATTGCCGCCGGTGATGCCGGCGTTGTTGACGAGGATGTCGATCTGCCCGTCGATGCGCAGCGCGTTGGCCGTGGCGGCGGCGACGGCGGCATCGTCGGTGAGTTCGACGGCCTCGCCGCGCACCGGGCCCAGCGCTGACAAAGCGTCACAGGCCGCCTGCAGGCGCGCGGCGTCGATGTCCCAGATCAGCAGCCGCGCGCCCGAGGCCAGCAGGCGCTGGCCGATGGCCAGGCCTATGCCCTGGGCGCCGCCGGTGACAACCGCGACGCGGCCGTTCAGGTCGATCTGGTTCATGCCATGCCCCTCAATGCCGCCGGATTGCTGGCGGCGCAGTCTGCGATGTACTGGCGGATGATGTCCTCGAAGCTGGCCTCGGGCTGCAGGCCCAGGCCGGCGGCACGCGCCGCGCTGGCGCCGCGCGGCCAGTTGGCGACGATGCCGGCAATGCGCGCATCGGGCTGCGGCTTCACGCGCGCACGAACCGCGGAGCCGGCCACGGCCTGCAGCGCATCCAGCATCTGCTGCACCGTGACGTTCAGCGCCGGCAGGTTGAGCGCCAGCCGGCCGCCATAGGCCTCGCGGCTGGCTTCAAAGACGGCGATCAGGCCCTCGACCGTGCGCCGCGGCGACGACACCGGGTGCGAGACATCGGGTGCCACCGGCAGGATGGCCTCCTCGCCGGCCAGCGGCTCGCGGATGATGCCGCTGAAGAAGCTGCTGGCGGCACCATTGGGCCGGCCCGGCCTCACTGTCACCGTCATCAGCCGCGCCGAGCGGCCGTCGATGTAGCCCTTGCGCGTGTAGTCGGCCACCAGGTGCTCGCAGATCAGCTTGTGCGTGCCGTAGGAGGTCTGCGGCGCCGGCAACGTGTCGTCGGCCACCACCGCCGGCAACGGCACGGCCGGGTCGGGGCCGAACACCGCCACCGAGCTGGAGAAGACCAGGCGGGTCGGCGCCGCGCCGGCATGAGTGCCGGCATCAGCGCGGGCGCGCAGCGCATCGAGCAGCGCCCGCGTGCTGTCGAGGTTGGAGCGCAGGCCCAGCTCGAAATCGGCCTCGCACTCGCCCGACACCGCCGAGGCGAGGTGGAAGACGCCGTCGAAGCCCCCCCCTTCCCCTTCCTCGCGCAGCGCCGCGCACTGGGCCAGCAGCGGGCCGGTACGGGCCTGCACGCGGGCCTCGGCGGCGAGATCGGCAGGCGGCGCGAACTGGTCGGCCAGCACGATCTGCGCGATCTCGCGGCCGGCCAGCTGCCCGCGCGCCAGCAGCGTGCGCGCCAGCCGGGCGCCGACAAAGCCGGCACCGCCGGTGATGAGAATCTTCATGCGGGGATGTCCTTGCAGGGGATGGATAGAGGTGGTGTCAGGCGCGGCGCCGCGCCGGCGCTGGCGCCTCGAGCACGCCGCCGCGCTCGAGCCGGCGACGGCCGTGCAGCAGGTGGCGGGCGGCGGCGCGGCGGGCGGCGGCGGCGTCACCGGCGGCGATGGCGTCGACGATGAGGTGGTGCTCCTTGCGCACGGCCTCCATGAAGTCGAGCCGACGCGCCTCATTGCCGCGCGTGATGCGCATGCCCTCGCGCAGGTATTGCTCCAGAAAGCCCAGCAGCAGGCTGAACTGCGGGTTGCCGGTGGCCGAGGCAATGGCGCGGTGGAAGGCCATGTCTTCCTCCACGCCGTCGCGGCCGGCGGCCACCGCCACGTCCAATGCCGCCAGCGCGCGCTTGAGCCCGGTGACCTGGGTCTTGGTGGCGCGCGCCGCGGCCAGGCCGGCCATCGCGCCTTCGAGCACCTGGCGCACTTCCACCACATGTACCACGGCGTCGACCGAGTCGAGCACCGTGGGATCGAACTCCAGTGGCCGGTGCGGCGGCGGCTGGGCGACGTAGACGCCCGAGCCCTGGCGCGACAACAGCAGGCCGCGCGACTTGATGCGGTGTACCGCCTCGCGCACCACGCTGCGCGAGACGCCGTGCGCGGCCGCAAGCTGGGCCTCGGTGGGCAGGCGGTCGCCCGGCGCCAGTGCGCCATCGGCGATCTGCGCCGACAGCAGCGCGGCCAGCCGGTCGGCCAGCGTCTCGCGGCCGAGACGGCCGCCGGCGCGCACCGGGGCGGCGGGCGTGGAAGGGCTCATGTCATCAGGTTATCAGACAAGTTTTTGGGTCGACAAGGGGTTAGCCCGGTGGTGCGGGCGCCCGCCGCGCGGGTATCGTCCCGCCGGTCAAGTCCAGTCTGTCGGGAGCCCAGCCGCATGGCCAGCGTGTCGATTCAGCAGGTCAAGAAGCGCTTCGGCATGGTCGAGATCCTGCACGGCGTGGACATCGAGATCGCCGACGGCTCCTTCACCGTGCTCGTGGGCCCCAGCGGCTGCGGCAAGAGCACGCTGCTGCGCATGATTGCCGGGCTCGAGCAGATCAGCGACGGCGAAGTGCGCATCGGCGCGCGCCGCGTCAACGAGCTGGCACCCAAGCAGCGCGACATCGCGATGGTGTTCCAGAACTACGCGCTCTACCCGCACATGACGGTGCGCGACAACATGGCCTTCTCGCTGATGCTGGCCAAGCTCGACCCCGCCGCCATCGAGGCCAAGGTGGGCCGCGCCGCCGCCATCCTGGGCCTGAACGAGCTGCTGCAGCGCTACCCGCGCCAGCTCTCGGGCGGCCAGCGCCAGCGCGTCGCGATGGGCCGCGCCATCGTGCGCGATCCGCAGGTCTTTCTCTACGACGAGCCGCTGTCCAACCTCGACGCCAAACTGCGCGTGGCCATGCGCACCGAGCTGAAAGAGCTGCACCAGCGCCTGAAGACGACCTCGATCTACGTCACGCACGACCAGATCGAAGCCATGACCATGGGCGACCAGATCGTCGTCATGAAGGATGGCCGCATCGAGCAGAAAGGCAGCCCGCTCGAGTTGTACGACACGCCGGCCAATATGTTCGTGGCCGGCTTCATCGGCTCGCCGGCGATGAACTTCCTGCCCGGCACGCTGCGCCGCCGTGGCGGCGCGACCGAGGTCGAGCTCGCCGACGGCACGCGCCTGCCGGCGCCGCACGACAGCCTGGGCGCCGACGGCCAACCTGTGGTCTTCGGCACCCGGCCCGAGCATCTGGCGCTGACGGCCGAGGGCGGCATCGCCACCGAGGTGGCGGTGGTCGAGCCCACTGGCGCCGACACCTTCGTGGCCTGCCGTCACGCCGGCCGCGAACTGGCCGTGGTCTTCCGCGACCGCCAGTCCTTCGCGCCCGGCAGCACCATCAGGCTGCAGCCCGATCTGCGCCGGGCCCATCTTTTCGATGCCGGCAGCGGCCGGCGGCTCGCGGCGTGAGCCGCACCAGAAGACCCAAGGAGACATCGATGAACGAGATCAACCGCCGCCGCTTCCTCGAAGGCAGCGCTGGCCTGGCCGCCACTTCGGCGCTGGGCACGGCCGGCGCCATCTGGGCCCCGGCCGTCCATGCCCAGGGCCTGGCCTTCAAGCCCGAGAAGGGCGCCAAGCTGCGCGTGCTGCGCTGGAGCCGCTTCGTGCAGGGCGACATCGATGCCTACCTGGTGAACGTCAAGAAGTTCACCGAGAAAACCGGCATCGAGGTGCGCGTGGACAGCGAAGGCTGGGAAGACGTGCGCCCCAAGGCCGCGGTGGCGGCCAACACCGGCACCGGGCCCGACATCATCCTGTCGACCAACGACGACGCCAACCTCTACCCCGAGAAGCTGCTCGACGTCACCGACCTGGCCGAGTACCTGGGCAAGAAGTACGGCGGCTGGTACCCGGCGGTGGAGGCCTACCTCAAGCCTGACGGCAAGAAGTGGCTGGGCCTGGGCCTGGGCGCCGCCGGCTCCTACATGGTCTACCGCCAGAGCCACATCAAGGCCGCTGGCTTCGACGCCTTCCCGAAAGACACGACCGGCTTCCTCGCCCTGATGAAGGCGCTCAAGGACAAGGGCACGCCCGGCGGCATGGCGTTGGGCAACGCCACCGGCGACGGCCTGTGGTGCAACTGGCTGGTGTGGTCGCACGGCGGCATGCTGGTCGACCGCAACAACCGCGTCGTCATCGACAGCATCGAGACGCTGCGGGCGCTGGAATACGGCCGCGAGCTCTACGCCAACTTCGTGCCCGGCACGCTGAGCTGGCTGGACCCGAACAACAACAAGGCCTTCCTCGACGGCCAGGTGAGCGTCACCAACAACGGCATCAGCATCTACTACGCGGCCAAGAACTCCAAGGACGAGAAGGTCAATGCGCTGGCTGCTGACATCGGCCACGCCGCCTTCCCGGTGGGGCCGGTGGGCGCGCCGACCGAATCGCACCTGTTCTTCAACCAGATGGTGATGAAGTACACCAAGTACCCGCAGGCGGCGAAAGAGTTCCTGCGCTTCATGATGGAGAAGGAACAGTTCGAGCCCTGGCTCACCGGCGCCGGCGGCTACATCGCCCAGCCGCTGCGCGCCTACGAGAGCGCGCCGATCTGGACCGTCGACCCCAAGCACACGCCCTACCGCGACGGCGTCAAGAGCATGCGGCCGGCCGGCTATGCCGGCAAGCTGGGCTATGCCTCGGCGGGCGCGGCGGCCGACTTCATCATGGTCAACATGGTGGCCGAGGCGGTGAGCGGTTCCAAGTCGCCCAAGGAAGCGATGGAACGCGCGCAGAAGCGGGCCGAGCGCTACTACAAGGTCTGAGCCCCCGCGGCGCTGCCGGCCCGGTGCAAGCCGGTGCCGCGGCGCCCCTTCGATGAACAGCCGCCAACCCCATGCTTGAAAAGCTGCAGAACAACAAGAACGCGCTCGGGCTGCTCTTCATGCTGCCGGCGGCGGCCTTCCTGCTGCTCTTCCTGACCTACCCGCTGGGCCTGGGCACCTGGCTGGGCTTCACCGATGCGCGCCTGGGCCGCGCCGGCGAATGGGTGGGGCTGGACAACTACGCCTTCCTGATGGGCGACAGCGTCACGCGGTTGGCGCTGTTCAACACGCTTTTCTACACCACGGTGGCGAGCGTGCTGAAGTTCGGCCTCGGCCTCTGGCTGGCCCTGCTGCTCAACCGCAACCTGCGCTTCAAGACCTTCTTCCGCGCCGTCATCCTGCTGCCCTACATCGTGCCGACGGCGCTCTCGGCCATTGCCTTCTGGTGGATCTACGACTCGCAGTTCTCCATCGTCTCCTGGATGCTGGTGAAAATGGGCCTCATCGACACCTACATCGATTTCCTGGGCGACCCCTGGAACGCCCGCCTGGCCACCATCTTCGCCAATGTCTGGCGCGGCGTGCCTTTCGTCGCCATCACGCTGCTGGCCGGGCTGCAGACCATCTCGCCCTCGTTCTACGAGGCCTCGGCCATCGACGGCGCCACGCCCTGGCAGCAGTTCCGCCACGTCACCCTGCCGCTGCTGACGCCCATCATCGCGGTGGTGATGACGTTCTCGGTGCTCTTCACCTTCACCGATTTCCAGCTCATCTACGTGCTCACGCGCGGCGGGCCGCTCAATGCCACGCACTTGATGGCCACGCTGAGCTTCCAGCGCGCCATCAACGGCGGCGCGCTCGGCGAGGGCGCGGCCATCGCCATCGCCATGGTGCCCTTCCTGCTGGCGGCCATCATGTTCAGCTTCTTCGGCCTGCAGCGCCGCGCCTGGCAACAGGGAGGCAAGGACGAATGAGCGCCAGCGCCTCCAGCAAGGACGACGGCAGCCAGGGCATGGGCTTCCTGGAGACGCGGCGGCGCAAGATCGTCACCACCTATGTGCCGCTGGCCGTCTTCCTGTTCGTGCTGCTCTTCCCCTTCTACTGGATGGTCATCACCTCGGTGAAGCCCGACAAGGAACTGCTGTCGCGCGACGGCAATCCCTTCTGGGTGATCGAGCCGACGCTGGCCCACTTCAAGAAGCTGCTCTTCGACACCGCCTACCCCGAATGGCTGTGGAACACCGTGCTGGTGTCGGTGGTGTCCACCTTCGCCTCGCTGGTGGCCAGCGTGCTGGCCGCCTACGCCATCGAGCGGCTGCGCTTTCGCGGCGCCAAGCAGACCGGCCTGGCCATCTTCCTGGCCTACCTGGTGCCGCCGTCCATCCTCTTCATCCCGCTGGCCGCCATCGTCACCAACCTGGGCCTGGCCGACACGCGCTGGGCGCTGATCCTCACCTACCCGACCTTCCTCATTCCCTTCAGCACCTGGCTGCTGATGGGCTACTTCCGCTCCATCCCCTTCGAGCTGGAGGAATGCGCGCTGATCGATGGCGCCACGCGCTGGCAGATCCTGGTCAAGATCGTGCTGCCGCTGGCCGTGCCGGGGCTCATCTCCGCCGGCATCTTCGCCTTCACGCTGAGCTGGAACGAGTTCATCTACGCCCTCACCTTCATCTCCTCGTCGGAGAACAAGACGGTGCCGGTGGGCGTGGTGACCGAACTGGTCGAAGGCGACGTCTACCACTGGGGGCCGCTGATGGCCGGCGCGCTGCTGGGCTCGCTGCCGGTGGCCTTCGTCTACTCGTTCTTCGTCGAGTACTACGTGTCGGGCCTCACCGGTTCGGTCAAGGAATAGCGCACCCACCCTGCCTGCGGGGTGCCCGGACAGCGCGCCCGCAGTAGGCGAGTAATTCACGCTGGCGGTGCGCGGCGGTCCATCCTCGCTCCCTAGAATCGCCGCCATGCACGGGCTGCGGCGCCATCGAATCCCCACCACCTGGTTGACCCTGGTCATCCTGGTGCTGGCGACGTTGGCGCCGGGCCTCTCGCGCGCAATCGCCTTTGCGGGCGGCGATGGGGGCATGGCAGGCCTGCACTGCCTGATGGCACCCGAGGCCATGGGCGACGGGCAGGCCACGCCCGCCCAGACCGCCGCCGGCGTGCTCGATCACTGCCCCTTGTGCATGGTGCGCGGCGACAGCCCCGCGCCCCCGCCCACGGCCCTGCTCCTGCCCGACGGCCAGGGCCTCACGCAAGCGGCACCGGCCACGGTGGCGCTCACGCCCCGCTTCGTCCTTGCCTGGCGCGGCGCCCAGCCGCGCGCCCCTCCTGCCTTGACCTGACCCCGCCCGTCGCCGCCGGCCCAGTGCCTGCGGCCCCGCCCTGGTCAGTGCCGCCCCTTGCTCCGCGCAAAAGGGGCGGCGGCACGCGATAGCGCGTGCCGTCATCGAAGGAAGTTCACTCATGTCCGCCCCCATTCCTGCCCGGCTCAGCGCCGTGGCCCTGGCCTGCCTGTGTGCAGGCGCCAGCCCCGCCCTCCTGGCCGCCGAGGCCGATGCCGACATCCAGGCCATCGACGGCGTCGTCGTCGTCACCGGCCAGCGCGAGAGCCGCCTGCCCGCCGCACTGGCGCCCGTGGCGGCCACGGTCGAATCGCTGACCGCCACCCAGATCGAGAAAAGCATCAACACCGTCACCACGGCCGGTGCGCTGCAGTACCTGCCCAGCATGCATGTGCGCGAGCGCTACATCGGCGACCGCAACGGCGTGCTGGTGATGCGCGTCAACAGTTCCATCGCCAGCGCTCAGACCACGGTCTATGCCGATGGCCTGCTGCTGTCCAACTTCCTCGCCAACAGCTTCAGCACCGCGCCGCGCTGGGGCCTGGTGGCGCCCGAGGAGATCGAGCGGATCGACACCATCTACGGCCCCTTCTCGGCGCTCTACCCCGGCAATTCGGCCGGCGGCGTGGTCTACATGACCACGCGCCTGCCGCAAAAGTTCGAGGCCCATGTGCGCCTGGACGCCTTCGGCCAGCGCTTCCAGGAGTACGGCAGCAACGCCAGCTTCGAGGGCAACCACGCCAGCGCCTCGCTGGGCGATGCGGTGGGAGATTTCGCCTACTGGGTCTCGCTGGACCACCTGGACAACCGCGGTCATCCGCAGACCTTCGGCAACACCACGGCCAAGACCGGCGCCCCGGCCGCCGCAGGCACGTTCACCGACGTCAGCGGCTCGCAGGTCTACCGCGACATCGACACCGCAGGCCGGCCGCGCATCATGGTCAGTTCAACCGGCATCGACCACACGGCGCAGGACCTGACCAAGCTCAAGCTGGCCTGGCGCCCCAGGCCAGGTCTCAGCGCCAGCTACACGCTGGGCCTGTGGCAGAACAAGTCCGACACCACGGTCGACAGCTATCTGCGCGACGCCAGCGGGCGCACGGTTTTCAACGCTGGCGCCAGCCTGGCCAATCCCTTCAAGTTCGTGCGCATCGATGGCCAGGACTACACCGTCTCGGCCGCCGCACCCAGCCGCAGCGAGAGCGAGCACTGGATGCACGGCCTTTCGCTCAGGGCCAAGCACGGCGCCTGGGACTGGGACCTGATCGCAAGCCTCTACGACCAGAAGAAGGACGTCACGCGCAGCGCCACGCCCGCCAACGGCTATGACACCGGACTGGCCGAGTTGCACCCCGGCGGCCAGCTGACCCTGGCCGATGGCACGGGCTGGAGCAACCTCGACCTGCGCGGCCAGTGGCAGGGCAGCGAAGGCGGCATCGCCGGTGCGCACCGCATCAGCTTCGGCCTGCACCACGACCGCTACGAGCTGGCCTCGGTGACCACGGTCGTGAGCGACTGGCTGGCAGGCGACGGCGGCACACTCAACACCAACTCCTACGGCAAGACGCAGACCCAGGCGCTGTACCTGCAGGACGAGTGGAAGTTCGCCCCCGACTGGACCCTGGTGGCGGGCGGACGCTTCGAATCCTGGAAGGCCTTCGGCGGCAGCAACTTCAATGCCGCCAACGCCGCGCCCAACCCCAAGAACCTGGTCTACGGCGATCGCGAGCAGAGCGATTTCTCGCCCAAACTGCACCTGGGATGGCAGGCGCAGGAAGGTCTGGCGCTGACCGCCTCGGTGGGCAAGGGCGTGCGCTACCCGACCGTGAACGAGATGTTCCAGACCTTCAACGGCCCCGGCGGCATCCGCACCAACGACCCCCATCTCAAACCCGAGCAGGTGGTGTCCTGGGAACTGGTGGCCAAGCAGGAGTTGGGGCGCAGCCTGCTGCGCGCCTCGCTGTTCCACGAGGACAAGCGCGACGCACTGATCTCGCAGACCGACACCACGGTCACGCCCAACATCAGCAGCATCCAGAACGTCGACAAGGTGCGCACCGACGGCATCGAACTGGCCTGGAACCTGCGCGATGTGGTGCGGCGCGGCTTCGACCTCGATGGCAGCGTCACCTACACGCACTCCCAGATCGTGCGCGACAGCCGCAACCCGGCGCTCGAAGGCAGCCGGCAGCCGCGCATTCCCGACTGGCGCGCCACCCTGGTCGGCACCTGGCACGCCAGCGAAGCCCTCAGCCTGAGCGCCAGCTTCCGCTACAGCGGCCGCCAGCACGCGCAGTTGCTCAACACCACCACCGGGCGGTACAACGACCCCAACCCCAATGTCTATGGCGCCGTCAGCAGCTACCGCGTCTTCGACGCCAAGGCGCTGTACCGCATCACGCCGCAATGGAGCGCCTCGCTGGGCATCAACAACATCGGCAACTACCGCTACTACGTCAACCCCAACCCCTACCCGCAGCGCACCTGGTTCGCGGGACTGAAGTACGACCTGTGAACGGAAGGCCCGCCATGAAGACCCTCTCGCGAAGGCAGTTCGGCGCTCTGTTCGCAGCCTGCTCCCTGGCGCTGGCCCTGCCAGTTGCACAGGCCCAGCACCAGGCGCCCGGCGCGGCGAAAAAGCGCCCGCCCCCGCTGGCCATGGGAGCCGCCTTCGCCCCCGGCGGCGAACTCTGGATCGCGGCGCTGGACGAGCACAAGCACCTCTTCGTCCAGACCAGCGCCGACGAGGGCCGCAGTTGGTCCCCCCCGCGGCGGCTGGACACTGGCAGCGACACCATCGTCGCCGACGGCGAGAACCGGCCCAAGCTGGCCTTCGGGCCGCAGGGCCGCGTCGTCATCGCCTACACCGAGCCGCTGGCCAAACCGTACACCGGGCGCATCCGAATGCTGCGCTCCGACGACGGCGGACGCAGCTTCTCGGCGCCGTTCACGGTGCACCGCGACCCGCAGATCATTACCCACCGCTTCGAGTCGGTGGGCTTCGACGCCCAGGGCACGCTGCACACGGTGTGGATAGACAAGCGCGACCTCGAGGCGCGCATCGAGGCCGCGGCAAGGGCAGCGCCCGCCGCCCCGGCGGCCTCGGCGGCCTCCGGCGCCGGCCATCGCCACAAGCCCAAGGTCGACTACCGCGGCGCCGCCATCTACCGCAATGAATCGCGCGATGGCGGCCAGACCTTCGGCCCCGACATCAAGCTCGCCGACCACAGCTGCGAGTGCTGCCGCATCGCGCTGGCGCCCACGCCCGAGGGCTCGTTGGCTGCCCTTTGGCGCCACGTCTACGCCCCCAACGAGCGTGACCACGGCTTTGCCGTCCTCAGCGCACCGCCGCGGGCCGAGCCGGTGCGCGCCACGCTGGACCACTGGGCCATCGACGCCTGCCCCCACCATGGCCCCGGCCTCACCCCGGCCGCTGGCGGCGGCTACCACGCCGTGTGGTTCGGCATCCGCGACGGCCAGGCAGCCGTGCGCTACGGCCAGCTGGCGGGCGACGGCACGCCGCGCGGCGAGGTGAGGCCGCTGCCCGACGAGAGCGCCGAGCACGCGGCGGTGGCCAGTGCCGGCAATGTGGTGGCCATCAGCTGGCGCAGCTTCGACGGCCAGGCCACGCGCTGGCGCGCCTGGGTTTCGCAGGACGACGGCCGCAGCTTTGCGCTGCGCGAGCTGGGCCGCAGCAGCGACGACAACGACCACCCGCTGCTAGCCCGGCGCGGCCCGCAGATCCTCGCGCTCTGGCGCACCACACAAGGAGTCCGCGTTGAACGCCTGGTCCCGTAAGTTCACGGCCTTGATTGCCACCCTCGCCTGCACAGCGGCCCTGGCCGCGGGCGGCCGCAGCGTCGAGGCCTTCGACCGCGACACCTGGCGTGGCTTGAAGTCCGGGCTCGCCAAGCCGGCGGTGGTGGTGTTCTCGGCCACCTGGTGCCCCAACTGCCCGGGCGTCATCAACGATCTCGCCGCGCAGCTGCGCCAGCGCAAGCTCGACGCCACGCTGATGGCGGTGGTCACCGACGTCGCGCCGGGCGAGCAGGACGAGGCCTTGTTGCACGACAAGCACTACCAGAACGTGAGCCGCCTTTTCGCCTTCGACGGCCAGGCGCCGGCGCTGCGCCACGGCGTCGACCCCAGCTGGCGCGGCGTCGTGCCCTACGTCGTCTTTCTCTCGGCCACCGGCGCGCCGCCCATCGTGGTGACCGGCACGCCCGACGCCAAGGCGGTGGACGCCTGGGCCAAGGGCTTCAAGCCCGCTCGATCCTCGCCTTAGGCCGTGCCTTCAGCCGCGCCGCCGGCGCCTGCAGCGAAGGCAGGCGGCGCCGCGGCGAGGCCAGCACGGCCTCGATGTCGGCCTGGGCACCGGCGATCAGCACCAGGCAGGCGCGTTCGGCCGCCGCCGGCTTGCCGGCCCGCACCGCATCGAGCACGGCGCGGTGCAGTGGCAGCGACGAGGCCGGCGCATCGGCGCGCCGGGTCGAGATCTCGAAGCTGGTGCGCAGCAGCGCGCCCAGAGCCTGGCCCATCTGCACCAGCATGCGGTTGTGGCTGGCTCGCAGCAGGCCCTGGTGGAAGCGCAGGTCGTGGGCGACATAGTCGCCGCCCTGCGTGATGGCCTGGCGCATGCCGTCCCAGGCGGCCTCGATCTCGGCCAGGTCGGCCGGCGTGGCGCGCTCGGCCGCCAGGCGCGCGCCGGCCGGCTCGACGACGCGGCGCAGCTCCTGCAGGTCGCGCAGGAACTCGCGCGACAAGCCCTTGCGCGATTTCCAGCGCACCACGTCGGCGTCGAACCAGTTCCAGTGCGCCTCGGGCAGCACGCGCGTGCCCAGTTTGGGGCCGGTGACGAGCAGGCCCTTGGCCGCCAGCGACTTGACGGCCTCGCGCACCACGGTGCGGCTCACGCCCAGTTCCCCGCCCAGCAGCGGCTCGGGCGGTATCGCCAGGCCGGCGGGATAGCGGCCGTCGACGATGGCCTCGCCCAGCCGGTCCAGCGTCTGGCCGAGGACGTTCCTGGCCGTCATCCGCGCACGAAGAGCGTGATCAGGGGCTCATCGCCCACCTGCCGGCTCCAGTGGCCGTGTACCGCGGGGTCGAAGGCGGCGCCGGCCGGCAGCAGATCGGCCGAGTAGAAGTGCTGGCCGGCGCCGAAAACGCGCGAGCCACCGCCCTGCAGGCCGATCTCCATCTGGCCGCCCAGGATGAACACCCATTGCGGCACCTCGGTGCAATGGAATTCGCTGCGAAAGCCCACCGGGCTCATGCGGAGCTGGTAGCCGCCGCTCGCGGCCAGCGGGGACAAACGGGCCTGCGGCTTGCCCTCGGTGAGCGGCACGCACTCTTCGCGAAAGCTCGCGCGGCCGTCGTCGGCGGTATAGAGCACGACCTTGGTGAACTCCATGGGCTCGTCCTGTGCTGAGGGCGCAGATGCGCCCGCCTCAAGTATCGAACACGCCCAGACGGCGCAGCACCTCGCCCACGATGAGCTCGGGCGTGCGCGCCACCTGCACCACCAGCGCGTGCTCGTCGGCCTGCGGCAGCTCGAAGGCCTCGAGCTGGCGCGGCAGCTCGGCCGCCGCCAGGCCGGGGCTGTCGCGGTGGCGCGCACGCTCGGCCAGGCAGGCGGCGTCGCCATGCAGGTGTACCAGGCGCAGCCCTGGCGCGGCGCGGCGCAGGCGGTCGCGGTCGCGGCGCTTCAGGGCCGTGCAGCCGAGCACGGCACCGCCCCCATCGAGCTCGGCCGCCAGGGCCTCGAGGCGGGCGGCACCATCGGTGGCGGGCGGCATGTCGTCGCAGTCGACGAAGCGCAGGCCCAGGCGGATGGCAAGCAGCCGGCCTATGGTGCTCTTGCCGCTGCCGCTGGGGCCCATCACGACGATGTGCAGCGGCAGCGCTGGCGTGGCGTGGCCATTCAGGCCCATGGCTGCAGCCTCGTACTCGAACTCGGAAGCGGGTGGACCAAGGCGCTGGCTCCTTAGGGCTTGCACGGCTGCGGGTCTCAATCGTCATACCATACTATGCGCGGCCGACCCGGCGGCGCCACCGGGAAATCCTTCATCCTCCCAGGCTCGCCCCATGACCGACACGCCCCGCAAGAAGCCGCAGGATCTGCGCAGCCAGCAATGGTTCGGCCGGCAAGACCGCGACGGCTTCGCCTACCGCAGCTGGGTCAAGGGCAAGGGCGTGCCGCACGACCAGTTCGACGGCCGCCCGGTGATCGGCATCTGCAACACCTACAGCGAACTCACACCCTGCAACAGCCATTTCCGCACCTTGGCCGAGCAGGTGAAGATGGGCGTGCTCGAGGCCGGCGGATTTCCGCTCGAGTTTCCGGTGATGAGCCTGGGCGAGACCCTGCTGCGCCCGACCGCCATGCTCTACCGCAACCTCGCCAGCATGGACGTCGAGGAAAGCATTCGCGGCAACCCCATCGACGGCGTGGTGCTGCTCATGGGCTGCGACAAGACCACGCCCTCGCTGCTGATGGGTGCGGCCAGTGTCGACCTGCCCACCATCGGCGTGAGCGGCGGCCCCATGCTCAACGGCAAGTGGCGTGGCCAGGAACTGGGCTCGGGCACGGGCCTGTGGCAGATGAGCGAGCAGGTGCGCGCCGGCACGCT
Source organism: Rubrivivax sp. A210 (assembly GCF_904426505.1). Lineage (GTDB taxonomy): Bacteria > Pseudomonadota > Gammaproteobacteria > Burkholderiales > Burkholderiaceae_C > Rubrivivax. The sequence goes on along the minus strand of NZ_CAJGBN010000034.1, from coordinate 239,143 downwards.
CAAGCTGGCCGATTTCTTCGAGGCCGAGAGCTGCATGCACCGCAGCCACGGCCACTGCATGACCATGGGCACGGCCAGCACCATGGCCTGCATGGTCGAAGCGTTGGGCGTGGGCCTGCCCGGCAATGCCGCCTACCCGGCGGTGGATGGCCGCCGCAACGTCATCGCGCGCCAGGCCGGCCGCCGTGCGGTGGAGATGGTGCATACCGACCAGAAGCTCTCGTCCATCCTCACGCGCGAGGCCTTCGAGAACGCCATCCGCACGCTGGCGGCCATCGGCGGCAGCACCAATGCCGTCATTCACCTGATTGCCATCGCCGGCCGCCTGGGCCTGCCACTTTCCATCGACGACTTTGATCGCCTGGCGAGTGAGCTGCCCTGCCTGGTCAACCTGCAGCCCAGCGGCGAGCACCTGATGGAAGACTTCTGCTACGCCGGTGGCCTGCCCGCGGTGATGAAGGCCATCGCCCCGGTGCTGCACCTGGGCGCGGTCACGGCCAATGGCCGCACCGTCGGCGAGAACGTCGCCGCGGCCGAGAACTTCGATCCGCGCGTCATCAAGACGATGGCCGAGCCCTTCAAGGCCCGGGCCGGCATCGCCGTGCTGCGCGGCAACCTGGCGCCGCGCGGCGCCGTCATCAAGCCCAGCGCGGCGACACCGGCGCTGATGCAGCACACGGGCCGCGCCGTCGTCTTCGAGGACAGCGACGACTTCCACCGCCGCATCGACGACGAGAACCTGGATGTCGATGCGACTTGCGTGCTGGTGCTCAAGAACTGCGGTCCCAAGGGCTACCCTGGCATGGCCGAGGTCGGCAACATGCCGCTGCCGCCCAAGGTGCTGCGCCAGGGCGTGACCGACATGGTGCGCATCAGCGATGCCCGCATGAGCGGCACGGCCTACGGCACCGTGGTGCTGCACACCGCACCCGAGGCTGCGGCCGGCGGCCCGCTGGCCCTGGTGCAGAACGGCGACCTGATCACGCTGGACGTGGCCGGCCGCCGCCTGCACCTGCATGTGGACGAGGCCGAACTCGAGCGCCGCCGCGCCGCCTGGCAGGCGCCGCCGCCGGCCATGACGAGCGGCTACTGGAAGCTCTACATCGACCATGTGCTGCAGGCCGACGAGGGCGCCGACCTCGACTTCCTGCGCGGCAAGCGCGGGTCTACCGTGCCCAAGGACAACCACTGAAGAAGACGCGGGCCAGCGCCACAATATCTGCATGAGCACCTCCACACTCCGAACCGCCCTCGTCACCGGCGCCGGCAGCGGCATCGGCCGCGCCTGTGCCACCGCCCTGCTGAAAGAGGGCTGGCAGGTCGTCTTCGTCGGCCGCCGCGCCCAGGCGCTGAAAGAGGCCATCGCCGCAGCAGGCGCCGACGGCGCACGCGGCATCGCCCTGCCCTGCGACGTCTCCGACGAGCACGCGGTGGCGGCGCTGTTCGAGAACGTGCGCGAGCGCTGCGGCCGGCTCGACCTGCTGTTCAACAACGCCGGCGTCTCGCTGCCCAATACCCTGCCCGACGAGTACAGTGCCGCCGCCTGGCGCCAGGCCGTCGACATCAACCTCAACGGCGCCTTTTTCTGTCTGTCCGGTGCGTTCCGCCTGATGCGCGCCCAGCAGCCCGGCGGCGGCCGCATCATCAATAACGGCTCGATCTCGGCCCATGCACCGCGGCCGGGCTCGATGGCCTATACCGCCACCAAGCACGCCATCACCGGCCTCACGCGCGCCGCCGCGCTGGACGGCCGGCCCTTTGACATCGCGGTGGGCCAGATCGACATCGGCAATGTCGCCAGCGACATGACCGAGAAGATGGCGCGGGGCGTGCCCCAGGCCGACGGCAGCGTGCGGCCCGAGGCACGCATGGACATGCAGGCCGTGGTCGACACCTTCATGGCCATGGCCCGCCTGCCGCTCTCTGCCAACGTGCTGTTCATGACGGTGATGGCGACCCGCATGCCCTTCGTCGGGCGTGGCTGAAGTCAGCCGACCGACCTTCTCCCAGCAAAGGTTCTTCCCATGAAGCTGCTCCGCCACGGCCCCCGGGGCCGCATCAAGCCCGGCCTGCTCGACGGCAGCGGCCAGGTGCGCGATCTCTCGCCGTTGCTCGAGGACATCAGCGCCTCGACGCTGTCGCCGGCCGGCCTGGCCGCGCTGCGCGCGCTGGACGTGCAGGCGCTGCCGCTGGTGCGCCAGGACGCGCTGCAGGTGCCCTGGACGGGCCTGGGCAAGTTCATCGCCATCGGCCTGAACTACGCCGACCACGCGGCCGAGGCCAACATGCCCATCCCCAAGGAGCCCATCGTCTTCATGAAGACGCCGGGCTGCGCCGTGGGCGCCAACCACGCGGTGGTGCTGCCCCAGGGCTCGGTCAAGAGCGACTGGGAGGTCGAGCTCGGCTTCGTCATCGGCAGCCGCGCCCGCTATGTCAGCGAGGCGGATGCGCTGGCCCATGTGGCGGGCTACTGCGTCGTCAACGATGTGTCGGAGCGCGAATTCCAGCTCGAACGTGGCGGGCAGTGGGACAAGGGCAAGGGCTGCGACACCTTCGGCCCCACCGGGCCCTGGCTGGTGACGGCCGACGAGGTGGGCGACCCGCAGGATCTGGCCCTTTGGCTGGAGGTGAACGGCGTGCGCTACCAATCGGGCAGCACGCGCACGATGATCTTCGGCGTGGCTCAGATCGTGAGCTACCTCAGCCGCTTCATGACGCTGGAGCCGGGCGACCTCATCACCACCGGCACGCCCCCCGGCGTGGGCATGGGCATCAAGCCGGCGCCGGTGTTCCTGAAGCCGGGCGATGTGATGAGCCTGGGCATCGAGAAACTGGGCCAGCAGCGGCAGATCGTCCACGCATGGGATCCGGCCTTGATCGACGAGTAGGCGCCCACGCGCCCTGCCGAAGCATTGGCGCCGCTGCCGCTCGTCGGCGATTGACCTCGCGCCGACGCCTCCAAGGGTAGACCCGCGGCGGCGCCGCGGTGGTGCTGCGCCGCCTGCGCCACGGGCGCTCCGGCGCGGCGCAACGCAGTCGCGGCGGCTGTGACGCCCTCGCCCAACGCTCGCCGTCCCTACTCGGGCTTTCCCCTCGGCATCCACCCTGATCCGCCGCCGCCGCCCCGCACTGCTTGCGCCGCGGCGGCGCAGCGCTGTGCCGCCGTCGCACGAATATTCCCCTGTGGCCCCTAGTGGCATGTCCATTGCGATAGGGGCCCCGGCTGCGACGGCCCAGGCCGGCGCAGTCGCCCCCTACAAACCCACACGACGGAGACCTTCCATGACCGCAGCCAAGCGTGCCCTGCTCGCCCCCCTCTTCTGCGCCACCGCCCTGGGCGGCGGTGCGGCCCAAGCCGCCGACTTCAAGGCCGGCGACTGGGATCTCTCGGTCGGCGGCATCATCAACGCCTACTACACCAGCACCAGCTGCGGCGGCAGCCAGGCCGTCACCGGGCTGGCGCTGGCGAGCCAGTCCCTGGGCTGCGGCAGCGCCTCGGGCCGCACCGTGGTGGGCAATGGCCTGCTGCCCAACGCGCTGATCACCAGCGTCAAGGGCAAGCAGGATGGCGTGGACATCGGCGCCACGCTGATGATCGGCGCCGCCGTGTCGTCGTCGGATTCGATCAGCAACAACAACAACGTCGACGTGCGCCAGGGCTTCTTCACGATAGGCACGGCCGCCGCCGGCACGCTCAAGATCGGCCGCGACTACGGCCTCTTCGGCGCCAGCGCCATCCTCTCCGACATGACGCTGCTGGGCGCCGGCGCGCCGGTCAACGGCACCCAGGCCAACCGCGTGACGCTGGGCCACATCGGTGCCGGCTACAGCTACCTTGGCCACTATGGCCAGCTGGCCTACAGCATGCCGGCGGCCGGGGCCTTCGGTTTCACGGCCGCGGTCATGAGCCCGGTCAACGCCTTCGCCACTGCCGCCTACACGGCCGGCCGCCAGCCGCAGATCCAGCTCAAGGCGACGCTGGACCTCGGCGCCGGCAAGGCCTGGGTGGCGATGAAGAGCCAGCCGTTCAAGGGCACGGCACCGGCGGCCGACTTCACGATGAAAGGCGTCGAGATCGGCGGCAGCTACGCGGTGGGCGGCCTGTCGCTGCTGGGCAATTTCCAGAGCGGCAATGGCCTGGGCGTGCTGGCCGACGGCGACAACGGCGACCAGAAGCAGACCGCCTACCTGCTGCAGGCCACCTACGCGGTGGCGCCCAAGCTCAAGATGGGCCTGAGCTACGGCAGCACGCGCCTGAAGGACAGCGTCGGCAGCGCACTCAAGAGCAACACCAACACCACGGCCGGCGCCTACTACGCGCTGACCAAGAGCGTGACGCTGGTGGCCGAGATCAGCCGCACCGACTCCAAGAGCGCAGCCGGCGCCAAGGCCGACATGAACGGCGTGGCGCTGGGCGGCATCCTGTTCTTCTGATCGCCAACCAGCCGGTTGACAAGCCGGCCTGCCGCGATCTCAGCGGCAGGCCTGCGCCGGTCCCGGCAGCGCCGGGCAGCTCTTGCGCCAGGCGATGTCGAGACCGACATGCTGGCGCCACTCCTGGCAGCTGAGGTTGCGGTTGGCGCTGCGGCAGGCGGCTTGGGCCAGCACCTCGGCGTCCAGGTCCAAGAGTTCGGCCGCCGGCCCGCGGTCGGACACCGCGGCCAGGCGCCTGCCATCGGGGCTGAAGGCCACGGCATTGACCTCGCCGCCGGGGCCGCCCAGGCTGGCCAGCAGCTGGCGCCGGCCCAGATCCCACAGCGCCACCGTGCGGTCGGCGCTGGAGGTGGCGAGCCAGAGGCCGTCAGCGCTGATGGCGACGCTGCTCACGCGATCAGCATGGCCGGTGAGCGTGGCCACCAGGCTGTTGCCGGCCAGGCCCCAAAGCGTGACCGAGCCTTCTTCGTTGGCCGTCGCCAGTGTCTGGCCGTCGGGCGCGAAGGCCAGGCCGAAGAGCGCACCGCGCTGGGCATCCAGTCGCGCCCCCGGTTGCTTCTTGTCCAGGTCCCACAGGATGGCGCTGCGGTCGTTGCTGGCGGATACCAGCCGCGTGCCATCGGGGCTGAAGGCGACCGCCGTGACCTCGGCCGTGTGGCCTGCCAGCACCGCAATCTGCTTGCGCGAGGCCACATCCCACAGCATCACCTGGTGGTCTTCACCGGCCGAGGCCAGGCGCTTGCCATCGGCGCTGAGGGCCAGGGCCAGGACGCGGCCCTTGTGCCCCTTGTCGCCTTCCAGCTTGCCCAGGGCCAGTCCCTTGGCCACATCCCACAGGCGCAGCGTGCCGTCTTCGCCGGCCGAGGCCAGCACGGCACCGTCGGGCGTGAAGGCTAGGCCCCAGACACCGCCCTCGTGGCCGCGCAGGCTGTGCAGCAGCTTGGCCTGCGCCGCATCCCAGATCAGGACGAGCGCATCGCTGCCGCCGGTGGCCACGCGTTTCCCGTCGGCGCTGAAGGCCGTGCTGTAGACCTCCTTGGCGTGGCCGGCCAGGGCGGTGCGCGCCGCACGCCGCGCCAGATCCCACAGCAGCACGCTTTGCTCGCCATTGGTCGAGGCCATCTGGCTGCCGTCGGCGCTGAGCGCCATGCGCGGCGCGATCAGGCCCTTGACGCCATCGACGGTGGCGAGCGGCTTGCCGTCGGACAGGCCCCACTGGATCACCGTCTGGTCGACCCCGGCCGAGACCAGGCGCTTGCCGTCGGCCGCGAAGGCCACACGCGCAACCGCACTCTTGTGGCCCTTCAGCGCGCTGGGCGCGGCGGCGCCGGCCAGGCTCCAGACCATCACCGCCTGGTCGCTGCCGGCCGAAGCCAGGCGGCTGCCGTCGGCGCTGAAGGCCAGGCCGTTGACCTCGCCGGCGTGGCCGGCCAGGCGCGCAGCAACGCGGCCGGCGGGCAAGTCCCACAGCAGGATCGCGGCATCGCCGCCGGCCGAGGCCAGGCGGCGGCCGTCGGGGCTGAAGGCCAGGGCCAGCACGGTGCGCTCGTGGCCGGCCAGGCTGGCCTTGCGTTGATGGGCGGCCACGTCCCACAAGATGAGCTGCTTGTCGGTGCCGGCGCTGGCCAGCGTGCTGCCGTCGGCGCTGAAGGCCAGGGCCCAGACGTTGGAGCGGTGGCCTTCCAGCGTGGCCTCCAGCTTGCGCGCGGCCACGTCCCACAGCGTCACCGCCGGCAGGCTGCGGCTGCCCGCGGCCAGGCGCTTGCCGTCGGCGCTGAAGGCCAGCACACTGATCGGCGTCTTGGGGCCCGCCAGCGTGGCCAGCGGCGCACGGGTGGCCAGATCCCACAGGATCAGGGTGCCGTCCTCGCCGGCCGAGGCCAGCTGCCGGCCGTCGGCACTGAAGGCCACCGCGGTGACCTCGCGGGCGTGGGCGCTGAGATAGGCTGCCAGGCCGGGCCGGCTGTCGAAGCGGCGCTGCAGGCCGGCGCGCGCATCCAGCGTGGGGGCCTCGCGCAGCGCCTCGAGATTGACCAGCAGCGCGGCGTCGAGCTGGCGCGCCTGCAAGGTGTCGGCGCTGGCCATCAGGCGCGCACTGCGCGCCTCGGCCAGCAGCAGCTTCGCCTCCTGGGCCTTCTGGTCGGCCAGGCGGCGCGCCTCGCGCACCACGCCACCCTGCCAATAGGTGTGGGCGCCCAGCACCGCAGTGAGCAGCACGCCGGCCAGCACCAGGGCCGCGTTGCGGCGGTTGCGCCGCTGCTGCAGCTGGGCCGCGGCCTCGCGTGCCGCCGCCGCGGCCTCGGCCTCGCGCGTGCGGCGGCTGTCGCGGCTGTCGCGCACGACGCGGGTCAGCACGTCGTGGGTCAGCTCCAGCCGCCGCTGGCCCAGGCGCTCGTCCACGCGCAGCAGCCGCCGCGCGACGAGCACCTCGAGCGCCTCGCGCGTGACGCCGGGCAAGGCCAGGGCGTCGTCCCAGTCGTGGCTGTCGCGGAAGCCCCGGTCGGTGATCAGCTCGTCCTCGACGAAGCGGCGCACGCGCTCGTCCAGCCCGGCCATCGCGCGCTCGTAGAAGCCGCTCAGGATTTCGCGGTCGGCGCCGGCCAGCAGCGCCGGCGTGATGGCCGCCAGCGGCGGACTCGCCTGCAGGCGCTTGTGGTTGAGCTCGCTGCAGACCACGCTCAAGAGCGCCGGGTCGATCTCGATGCGCTCAAACTCGGCCTGCAGGGCCGGCGTGGCGGCGTCGTTCTTCCAGGCCAGGCGCAGGATGCGCCGCGCCACCTCGTCATCGACCAAGGCGCCGCCGGCCCGCGTGACCACCGCATAGGCCTGCGCGCCGGCCATGGGCAGCAGGCGCAGGCGGTTGTACATGAGCGAGGGCATGAGGGTCTTGAGGCCCTCGAAAGCGGCCAGGAAGTCCTCGCGGAAGCTCAGCACCAGCTTCACGGTGGCGCGGCGGAACTCGTAGCGCCGCGCCGCCGCCGGGTCGTCCTCGAGCAGGCGCTTGACGTCGGCTGGCGGGCGGTTCTCCACCAGGTCGGCCAGCTCGGCGATGAAGGCCTCGGCCTGGGCGCGCGCCACCTCGCTGCGCTGGCCCAGGGTGAAGATTTCCTCGAACTGGTCGAACACCAGCACCGGCGTCACGAGGCGGTGGCGGGCGCTCCAGAACTCGGCATCGCGGCGGTGGAAGACCGACCACAGGGCCTCGTCGCCCTCGCGCCGCGCCGGCTGCACGCCGGCCGCGGCACAGGCGCGGTCGAGTTCGGCATAGACCTGCTCGCGCAGCGGCGGCAGGCCGTCGCCATGGCCCAGGCGCAGGTAGACCGGAAGCAGGTCGCGTTCGCGCAGCGCCGGAAAGACACCGGCCTTGAGCAGCGAGCTCTTGCCCAGGCCCGAGCGGCCGAACAGCACCGTCAGCGGTTCGCGCTCGACCAGGCGCAGCAGCTCGGCGGCCTCGCCCTCGCGGCCGTGGAAATAGGCGCTGTCGTTCTCGTCGAAGGAGTCGAGGCCGGGCCAGGGATGCTGGGGGTCGAGCCGGGGCAGCGTGGCGGCGTTCATCAGGCCCTCCGCTGGCGGCGGTGGAAGTTGCGCACGATCTCGGTCAGGCGCTGGCCGACTTCGGGCGTGAGCCGGCCCCCGGGCAGGCTGGGGCCCTGCTTGCGCGTGAAGGTGTCGGGCAAGTTTGTGCGGTCCAGCCGCGTTTCGTCGACCACCACCGGAACGATGAATTCTTCGTCGGGCGCCATGCCGCGGGCTCGCTCGGAAGCGGCGTTCCACTCGCGCCAGAAGTAGCGGCGCCGGTTTTCCTCGGCCAGCGCCGCCTGCGAGATGACGGGCAGGAAGAGCGAGCAGCGCTCGATGCCGCGCTCGATGGCCAGGGCCCAGTCGCCGGCGACCTCGAGCGACTTCTTGTCGAACCAGACCTCGAGCCCGGCCGCGCGCAGGCCCTCGGCCAGCACGCTGGCGGCCTGCAGGTCTTCGGCTGCATAACTGACGAACACGGCGCCCTCGCGCGGCGCGGTGTCGCCGCTGCTGCTGCCCGCGTCTGCAGCGGCGGCAGCGCTGCCGGCGGCCTCGGGGTGGGCCTCGCGCCAGCGCCGCGCCAGTTCGGCCACGAACTCGGCCGCCGGCATGGGCAAGACCTTGGTGTCGATGCTGAAGCTGGACAGAAAAGCCGCCAGCGCCGGTTCTTGCCCGCTGCGCGCGTCGACCAGCACGTCCCAGCGCTTGCGCTTCTGCGACAGCTCGAGCCCGCGTGCCGTGCGCAGGAAGAAGCGCGTGAGCCAGTCGCCGAAGCCGCAGCCCAGGAAGAGCAGGTGGTGGCTGCGCAGCTCGTCGAAGAGCTTGAGCGGCTGGCGCTGGCGGTCTTGCAGCGCGTGCAGGAACTCGAGCAGGTCTTCGTCGCAGATGGCGTACTCGGGCGACGACGAGGCCAGGCCCAGCAGGTGGTAGACCACCGGCACGCTGCGCTCGCCGCCAGCGAGATCAGCCACCGTCTGCGTCGAATAGGCCATCTGGCGCGGCGCGGCGCCGTGGCGGGCCTGCGTCAGGGCCTCGGCCAGCAGCGAATCGAAGGTGAGCGTGACGAAGAGGTCGAAGGCCGGGATCGAGGCCAGGTCGCGCAGCGGCTGCGAGGGCTGGGGCTTGCCGTCGCGCAGCAACTTGAGGATGCGCGAGTACAGGCCTTCGCGCTCGCCGCCGTCGCGCAGGTAGTGCGAGACCACGTCGTTGAGCTGGTAGTCGGGCGGCAGCGCCGCCTCGGGCACCTCGATGCGGTCGGCCAGGCGCCGCGCCAGCCAGCGGTAGAGCGGAATCTGCTGCTCGCCATCGGCGACGGTGACGAGTTCAGGCCCCACCACGGGGATCACCTTGCCGTCTTCGATGAAGAGCAGCAAGTCCTCCCAGAATCGTTCTGATGCCACGGCCATGCGTCGATTCGGCCCACGAGCCCCCGCCAGCTTGCGGTCGGCGCGAGTGTAGGCGCCGAGGGGAGGCTGGCGCGGCGGCCACCCCTAGATTGGCAGTGCGGTCGGCAGTGCGCCTAGAGCTTGGCCTCGAAGGTGTTGCACTGCGCCACCACGCCGCCATCCATGCCACGCTTGAACCAGCGCATGCGCTGCTCGCTGCTGCCGTGGGTGAAGCTCTCGGGCACGACGCGGCCCTGGCTCTGGCGCTGCAGCGTGTCGTCGCCGATGCGCGAGGCGGCGTTGAGCGCCTCCTCGATGTCACCACGCTCCAGCCAGCCCTTGCCCTGCTGGCTGTGATGGGCCCAGACGCCGGCCAGGCAATCGGCCTGCAGTTCGACCCGCACCGAGGCCGCATTCGCCTGCGCCTTGCTCATGCGCGAGCGCGCCTGGTCGACCTTGTCGGTGACACCCATCAGGTGCTGGACGTGGTGGCCGACCTCGTGCGCGATGACGTAGGCCTGGGCGAAATCGCCCGGCGCGCCGAGGCGGCGGCTCAAGGTGTCGAAGAAGTCGAGGTCGATGTAGACCTTGCTGTCGCCCGGGCAGTAGAAGGGGCCCATGGCCGACTCACCCGTACCGCAGGCCGTGGGCGTGGCGCCGCGGAACAGCACCAGGCGCGGCTGGTCATAGCGGCCACCGGCGGCCTGGAAGACGCGGCCCCAGACCTGCTCGGTGTCGCGCAGCACCACCGAGACGAAGGCCGCGGCCTTGTCCTCGGCCGGCGGCTTGTGCGCCGGCCGCGCCGGCGCCTGGGCGGCGGGCGGCGCGCCGCCGCCCTCGAGCAGGCCCAGCACGGTGAGCGGGTTGATGCCGAAGATCCAGCCGGCCACCAGCGCGATGGCGACGCTGCCCAGGCCCAGGCCACGGCCGCCCATCACCGGAATGCCGCCACGCCGGCCACCGCCGCCATCGCCGCGGCGGTCCTCGACGTTGTCGCTCTGCTCCTGGCCTTCCCACTTCATGGCCGGCTCTGGCTCAGGTCTTGGGCAGGGTCACGCCACGCTGGCCCTGGTACTTGCCGCCGCGGTCCTTGTAGCTGGTCTCGCAGACCTCGTCGCTCTCGAAGAACAGCACCTGGGCGCAGCCCTCACCGGCGTAGATCTTGGCCGGCAGCGGCGTGGTGTTGCTGAATTCCAGCGTCACATAGCCCTCCCATTCGGGCTCGAATGGGGTGACGTTGACGATGATGCCGCAGCGCGCATAGGTGCTCTTGCCCAGGCAGATGGTCAGCACATTGCGCGGGATGCGGAAGTATTCGAGCGTGCGCGCCAGCGCGAAGCTGTTGGGCGGGATGATGCAGACATCGGCCTCGATGTCGACGAAGCTCTTCTCGTCGAAGTTCTTGGGGTCCACCACCGTGCTGTAGATGTTGGTGAAGACCTTGAATTCCGGCGCGCAGCGGATGTCGTAGCCGTAGCTGCTGGTGCCGTAGCTGACGATGCGCTGGCCGTCGGCCGACTGGCGCACCTGGCCGGGCTCGAACGGCTCGATCATGCCGTGCTGCTGCGCCATGCGCCGTATCCACTTGTCGCTCTTGATGCTCATTTCAGGCCCAGTTCATGCTGCGGGGATTGCCCGGACGCGCTAGAGTGTGCCAGCAAGGAGAGATCTGCCATGGCTTCGCCGTTCCGCCCCGCCGTCGACCTGCTGGCGCACTACGCGGGGCACCACCGCGACCGTCGCAACATCGTCACCCACCTGGTGGGCGTGCCGCTCATCGTGCTGGGCCTGGGCGTGCTGCTGTCGCGGCCGGCGCTGGCCCTGGGCGGCCTGGCACTCACCCCGGCCTGGATCGCCTTCGCGCTGGTGGCCGCCTGGTACCTGACGCGCGGCCGCCTGGGCATAGGCGCGGCCACCGTGCTGGCCATGGGCGCCCTTGTGGCCCTGGCCCACCAACTGGGCCGCGGCGCCACGGTGGGCTTCTGGCTGGGCTGCGGCCTCGGCCTCTTCTTTTGCGGCAGCGTGGTCCAGCTCATCGGCCACTACTACGAGGGCCGCAAGCCGGCCTTTGCCGACGATGGCGTCGGCGCCCTGGTGGCGCCGATGTTCGTGATGATGGAGATGCTGGCCCGCGCCGGCTGCTTCAAGGGCCTGATCGCCGAGATCGAGCGCCGCGCCGGCCCCACCATGCTGCGCGACCTCGCCGAGCCGGCGCCGGCCACGCGCTGACCGGCCGCTTCAACCCAGCAGCTCGCGCAGCACCGCGCCAGCCGCGGCCACTTCGGCCGCCGAGACGTCCAGATGCGTCACCGCGCGCACCGTGCGCGCGGCAAAGGCGTTGAGCAGCACGCCGCGTTCGCGCGCCCGCGCCACCAGCGTGGCCGCATCGGGCGCGCCCGGGGAAAGGCGGAAGACAACGATGTTGGTCTGCACCGTGGCCAGATCGATCTGCACCGCGGCGCTGCCGGCCAGGGCTTCGGCCAGGGCGCGGGCGTTGGCGTGGTCTTCGGCCAGGCGGGTGCGGTGGTGGTCTATGCCGTGCAGCGCGGCGGCTGCATAAAGGCCGGTCTGGCGCATCGCACCGCCGAGCATGCGGCGGTGGCGGTTGGCCAGCGCGATCAAGGCCTTCGACCCGGCCAGCAGCGAGCCCCCCGGCGCGCCCAGGCCCTTGCTGAAGGCCACCGCCACCAGGTCGAAGGGCGCCGCCAATTCGGCCTCGCTGCGGCCGCTGGCGACGGCGGCGTTCCACAGCCGCGCGCCGTCCAGGAAGCGGGCGATGCCGCGCTCGCGCGCCGCGGCACAGATGCGCTCGACCTCGGCCTGATCGAACACCAGCCCGCCGCCGCGGTTGTGGGTGTTCTCGATCTGCACCAGCGTGGTCGGCGGAAACACCGGCAGGCCGGCGGGCTTGATGGCGGCGACAAAGTCTTCGCAGGTGTAGACGCCGCCGCTGCCGACCTCGACGATCTGCACCCCGGCGTTGGCCGCGGCGCCGCCGGTCTCGTGCCAGCCGGCATGGGCCTCGCGGCCGGTGATGACCTCGTCTCCCGGCCGGCACAGCACGCGCAGCGCCACCTGGTTGGCCATGGTGCCGCTGGGCAGCCACAGTGCCGCCTCCTTGCCCAGCAGCTCGGCGCAGCGCGCCTGCAGTTCATTGGTGCTGGGGTCTTCACCGTACTGCTCGTCGCCAACAGCAGCTGCGGCGATGGCCGCGCGCATGGCCGCGGTGGGGCGGGTGACGGTGTCGGAGCGCAGATCGATGACGGTCATGGCGGCTTCCTAGGGTTGGACGGGGTCACGGCGCACAGGAGCGGCGCCGCCTGAGCCCATTTTGCCGGTGCATGCCGTTGCAGAATGGCGGCGACCGGCTCCGTGTCGGTGCCAGGAGTCTTGAACCATGTCCGAACTCGGCATTTCCCCCCTCACCAAGGGCGACCGCCACCTGAGCGTGGACGAAGCACGGGCCGCCATCGCCGCCGCGCTGCGCCCCATCACCGAGGGCGAAACCGTGCCGCTGGCGCGTGCCCTGGGCCGGGTTCTGGGGTCGGATGTGATCTCGCCCATCGACGTGCCGGCGCACGACAACTCGGCCATGGACGGCTATGCCTTCGCCGGCGCCGCGCTCGCCGCCGGCGGCGTGACCCGCCTGCGCTCAGTGGGCACGCTCTACGCTGGCGCCCCCTATGCCGGCGAGGTGAGGGCCGGCGAGTGCCTGCGCATCATGACCGGCGCGGTGATGCCCGAAGGCCTGGACACCGTCGTGCCGCTGGAGCTGTGCAGCGTGGCCGGCGAGCAGGTGGCGATAGAGCCGGGCGTCATCACCCCCGGCGAGAACCGCCGCCGCCGCGGCGAGGACCTGGCCCTCGGCCGCCCTGCCCTGCAGGCCGGCCGCGTGCTGCGCCCGGCCGACCTGGGCCTGGCGGCCTCGCTGGGCCTGGCCGAGCTGCCGGTGCTGCGCCCGCTGCGCGTGGCGCTGTTTTCCACCGGCGACGAGCTGCGCACCCTGGGCCAGGCGTTGGAGCCGGGTTGTGTCTACGACAGCAACCGCTACAGCCTGATGGGCGCGCTGCAGCGCCTGGGCATGGAGGTCATCGATCTGGGCCTCGTACCCGACGACCGCGCCGCGCTGCAGGCCACGCTGCAAGCCGCGGTGGCCCAGGCCGACGTGGTGCTCACCAGCGGTGGCGTCAGCATGGGCGACGCCGACTACACGCGCGAGGTGCTGGCGGCGATGGGCGAGGTTGCCTTCTGGAAGGTGGCGATGCGCCCCGGCCGCCCTTTCGCTTTCGGGCCGCTGCAGCGGCCGGGCGGCCAGCCGCCGTCGTGGCTGTTCGCCCTGCCCGGCAACCCGGTGGCGGCCCTGGTCACCTTCTACGCCTTCGCCCGCGAGGCCCTGCTGCGCCTGGCCGGCGCCCGGCCCGAGCCGCTGCCCACGCTGCAGGCCCCCTGCACGGCCGCCATCCGCAAGCGCCCGGGCCGCACCGAATTCCAGCGCGCCGTGGTCGAGCCGGCACCGGCGGGCGGTTGGCAGGTGCGCCTGACCGGATCGCAGGGCGCCGGCGTGCTGCGCAGCATGAGCGAGGCCAATGCACTGCTGGTGCTGCGCCACGACCAGGCCTCGGTGGCGGCCGGCGATTTCGTCGACGTGTGGTTGTTCGACGGCCTGGTCTGAGGCCAGCGCCTCGAACCTGGCTTCAGCCGGCAACCACGCGCACCGGCGTGCGCTGTGGCTCGGGCTCGGAGTCGAAGCGCTCCATCCCGGTATAGCAGAGGAAGTGGCGGTTGGCGGCGCGGCCGAACAGCGTCATGCCCAGGCGCGAAGCCAGTTCGTGACCCATGGCGGTGACGCCGTTGCGCGAGACGATGATGGGCACGCCCAGTTGCGCCGACTTCATGACCATCTCGCTGGTCAGGCGGCCCGTGGTGTAGAAGGCCTTGTCGCCACCCTCGATGCCATGCAGGGCCATCCAGCCGGCGATGGTGTCGATGGCATTGTGGCGGCCCACGTCCTCGACGAAGCTCAGCATTTCTGCGCCACGGAACAGCGCGCAGCCATGCACCGAGCCGGCGCGGCGGTGGATGCTGTCCTGCTGGCGCATGGTCTCGAGCATGCGGTGCAGCGTGCCTTGGCGGATGCGTGCCACACGCGAATCGGGCAGGCGGATGCAGTCCAGTTGCGTCATTGCGTCGCCAAACACCGTGCCCTGGCCGCAGCCGGTAGTGACCACGCGGTGGGCGGTGCGCGCCGCCAGATCGGGCAGGCCGGCATGGGTGCGCACGGCGGCGGCGCCCACGTCCCAGTCGACCGTGACCGACTCGACCTCTTGCACGCGGTCGATCAGGCGCTGGTTGAGCAGATAGCCCAGCACCAACATTTCTGGTCTCTGGCCCAGGGTCATCAGCGTGACCAGTTCGCGCTTGTCGACAAAGATCGTCAGTGGACGCTCGGCCGGGATGGAGATGCTGCGCTGATCACCGTACTCGTCGACGATGCGGATCTCGCGCAGCAACTCGCAGCGCGCCTGCGTCAGGCGCGGCGCGCCGGGCAGCAACGGCGAGGTGCAATCGCCAGCACCGCAGCAGGCCTCGGGGGATGCAGACATCGCTTGCGTCATGCGCCCTATTTCTTGGGCGCCGGTGCCTTGGCCACCGCCGCTGCCGGGGCGGCCGGCGCCGCCGAGGCGGCGCCGGCGGGCGGTGGCGGCGTGTAGACGAAGGGGCCAGGATCGGCGCAGGGCTCGGTGGCGGCGGCCGGCTTGACCGCCTTGCCTTCCTTCTTGGCCTGCGCAAAGTAGGCCGCGGCCACCTTGTCCATGCTCTTGCAGAGCTGGAAGTTGGCCACCTTGCCTCCATGCGCTGTCTTGGCCGCGGCCTCGGCCGCCTTGGCCTTGGCTTCGTCGCTCTGCGGCGGCAGCTTGGCCCAGGCGGACAGGCTCAGAGTGGCGGCGGCCAAGCCGGCGCAGACGGTGAGGATCTTGCTCATCGAGGTCATCCTTGCAGGTCTTCAGGTCTGGTGCGAAGCGCGGCCCAGGCCGGCGTCGGCCGCACCCGTGCGCTGTGCCGGAATCTTGCCGGCCTTGATGTCGTCGTACCAGAGCTCGTGGTGCTCACGCGCCCAGGCCTCATCGACCTGGCCCGTGACCATGCCCTGGTAGGCACCCTTCACGCCCACCGACCCCAGGTAGATGTGGCCGCCGATCAAGGCCATCATCAGCACCGAGGCTGCGGCGTGGATGATGTGGGCGATCTGCATCTGGCCCCGGGTGTAGCTCAGGCTGGGCAACAGCATGTCCAGCACCAGCCCAGAGCCGACGACGGCCAGGCCCAAGAACACCACGGCGATCCAGAACTGAACCTTCTCGCCGGCGTTGTAGCGCCCCGACGGAACTTCGTGGCCGCCCAGCATGCCACCGCCCTTGGCCAGCCAGCCGAGATCGTGGGCACGCGGGATGTTGTCGCGGATGTAGCCGACGATGAAGACCACCAACGCGACGGCGAACATCGGCCCGGCAAAGTTGTGCAGCGTCTTTAGCGCCCAGGTCAGCCAGCCGAACAGCGTGGCGCCGATGACCGGCAGCAGGAAGAACTTGCCGAAGGCCATGACCAGGCCCGAGACGGCCAGCGCGACGAAGGTGATGGCCACTGACCAGTGCGCGGCACGCTCGAAATAGGTGAAGCGCTCGATCTTGCGGCCGGTGTCAGGATGGTGGCCTCCCAGCGGTCCGCGCTTCCAGTAGAAGAGCGCGATTGACAGCGCGATCAGCAGCAGCAGCGAGCCGCCGTAGGGAATGATCCAGCGGTTGCGTACCTCGCGCCAGGCCTCGCCGGCGGTCGTGAAGCGCGAACCCGGGTAGCTGACGAAGGGCTGGATCAGCACACCTTTCTCTACGCCGGGCAGCGAGGTGGTACCCGCCTGGTTGCCCGATTCGCGCACTGCACGCCACAAGGGCGCGTTGTTGCCCGGCTGGGACTTGGCGCGCTGCGCATTGCTCTCGTCGGGCTTGGGCTCGGCCGGCGCAGCGAAGCCCGCCGGAGCCTTCTTGGGCGAGGCCGCTTCGGCCGGCGCGGCAGTAGGCGCAGCAGTCTGCGCCGCTACCGCGCCGCAAAGCGCCAGCGAGGCCGTGGCCGCCATCAGCAGGTTACGGATCGAGCCGGTCATGCCATCTCCTGGTAGTGCGGCAGCGAGGCCCGTCAATGGGCGCCGGTGCGCGTGTACTCGTTCTGGCTCTGCGAGCGCACCCGCAACTGCTGGTCCCAGCTGGCCGCATCACCCGGCTTCCAGCCGGCGGCAGAGTAGGCCGTGCCGGGGCCGGCGGAGGCGCGCGCATCGGACTTGGGTCCGGCCGTCTGCGGCGCCTCGGTGCAGGCCGACAGGCCCGCCCCGAACAGCAGGGCGAGGCCGGCGGCATACAGAGTTTGCTTCACGAACGGGTTCCTTCGGGCTTGGCGGCGGGCGCGCCGCCAGTGGAGGGCTTGCCGTAGGCCGTGCCCCAGCCCCAGACCTCGCTGCCCTTGCCGCGTGTCACCACGCGGGTGCGGAAGATGTCGGCCACGACGTCGCCGTCACCGCCCAGCAAAGCCTTGGTGGCGCACATCTCGGCGCAAGCCGGCAGCTTGCCCTCGGACAGGCGGTTGCGGCCGTACTTCTCGTTTTCAGCCACCGAGCCATTGGCCTCGGGGCCTCCGGCGCAGAAGGTGCATTTGTCCATCTTGCCGCGCAGGCCGAAGGTGCCGTTGCTCGGGAATTGCGGCGCGCCGAAGGGGCAGGCATAGCTGCAGTAGCCGCAGCCTATGCAGACGTCCTTGTCGTGCAGCACCACGCCCTCGTCGGTGCGGTAGAAGCAATCGACTGGGCACACGGCCATGCAGGGCGCATCGCTGCAGTGCATGCAGGCCACCGAGATGCTGCGCTCGCCGGGCACGCCGTCGTTGAGGGTGACGACGCGCCGGCGGTTGACGCCCCAGGGGATGTCGTGTTCGGCCTTGCAGGCCGTGACGCAGCCGTTGCACTCGATGCAACGCTCGGCGTCACAGATGAATTTCATTCGGGCCATCGCACGCTCCTCATGCTGCCTTCTCGATCTGGCACAGCGTCGTCTTGGTTTCCTGCATCATGGTCACCGGGTCGTAGCCATACGTGGTGGAGGTGTTGACCGCCTCACCGACGACCACGGGCCGGGCGCCCTCGGGGTAGTAGCTGGAGATGTCCTCGCCCTGCCATTTGCCGGCAAAGTGGAATGGCAGGAAGACGGTCTCGCGGTCCACGCGCTCGGTAAGCATGGCCTTGACCTTGATGCGGGCGCCCGAAGGCGTCTTGACCCAGACCTGCTCGCCATTGCGGATGCCACGGTCGTTGGCCGCCGCCGGGTTGATCTCGACGAACATGTCCTGCTGCAGCTCGGCCAGGTAGCGGTTGGAGCGCGTCTCGTCGCCGCCACCCTCGTACTCGGTCAGGCGACCGCTGGTCATGATGAGCGGGAACTGTTTGCCGATGTCGACGTTCTTCTCCTGCACCGACTTGTACAGCGTGGGCAGGC
Source organism: Rubrivivax sp. A210 (assembly GCF_904426505.1). Classification (GTDB taxonomy): domain Bacteria; phylum Pseudomonadota; class Gammaproteobacteria; order Burkholderiales; family Burkholderiaceae_C; genus Rubrivivax. Next base: position 221,268 of record NZ_CAJGBN010000034.1, on the reverse strand, counting down.
GCCAGAAGGCCTTCTTGTCGTCGTGGGTCGGATACTTGGCCACCAGCTCGGGCCGGTTGGAGTAGATCGGCTCGCGGTGCTGCGGGATCGGATCCGGGAAGTTCCAGACCACGGCCCGCGCCTTGGCATTGCCGAACGGGTGGCAACCATGCGCCATGGTCACGCGCTGGATGCCGCCCGAAAGGTCGGTCTTCCAGTTCTTGCCCTCGGCCGCCTTCTGCTCGGCCTCGGTCAGGTCGGCCCACCAGCCCAGCTTCTTGAGCAGCACATGGTCGAACTCGGGGTAACCGGTGGTGATCTCGGCGCCCTTGCTGTGCGAGCCGTCGCCGGCCAGCAGGCTGGAGCCGTCGCGCTCGACGCCGAAATTGGCGCGGAAGTTGCCGCCACCGTCCATGACGTGCTTGGAGGTGTCATACAGGTTGGGCGAACCCGGGTGCTTGAGCTCGGGCGTGCCGTAGCAGGGCCAGGGCAGGCCGAAATGGTCGCCGTCGAGCTTGTAGCCGGTTTCCTTGTCGATGCCACCCTTGGCGCGCAGCGTGTTCACATCGAACACATGCATATTGCGCATGTGCGCCTTCAGACGCTCGGGGCTCTGGCCGGTGTAGCCGATGGTCCAGACGCCGCGGTTGATCTCGCGCAGCACGTCCTCCGGCACGGGCTCGTCCATGCCCTTGACTTTCTGCAGTTTGACGTTCTTGACCAGTTCCTTGCCGAAGCCCAGCTTCTCGGCCAGCTGCAGCATGATCATGTGGTCGGAGCGTGACTCGAACAGAGGTTCGATGACGCGCTCGCGCCACTGGATGGAGCGGTTGCTGGCCGTCACCGAGCCCGAGGTCTCGAACTGCGTGCAGGCCGGCAGCAGGTAGACCGCGCGGTTGGGATTGCGGTCTTCGTCCTTGCCCGGCATCGCCGCCATGGCCGCGGTGGCCGACGGGAAAGGGTCGACCACCACCAGCAGGTCGAGCTTGTCCATCGCGCGCTTCACGTCCAGCCCGCGCGACTGCGAGTTGGGCGCGTGGCCCCAGTAGAACAGCCCGCGCAGGTTGCTGGGCTGGTCGATCAGTTCGTTCTTCTCGAGCACACCGTCGAACCAGCGCGACACCGTCATGCCGGGCTTGCCCATCATGCCGGGCGCGTACTGCTTCTTGATCCACTCGAAGTCAACGCCCCAGACGGCGGCGAAGTGCTTGAAGGAACCATCGGCCAGGCCGTAGTAGCCTGGCAGCGAATCGGGGTTGGGCCCGATGTCGGTGGCGCCCTGCACGTTGTCATGGCCGCGGAAGATGTTGGCGCCGCCACCGGACACGCCCACATTGCCCAGTGCCAACTGCAGCAGGCAGGAGGCACGCACCATGGCGTTGCCGATGGTGTGCTGGGTCTGGCCCTGGCACCAGACGATGGTGCTGGGCCGGTTCTCGGCCATCAGGCGGGCCACCTTGAGGCAGGTGGCCTCGTCGACGCCGCAGGCCTCAAGCACCTTGTCGGGCGTCCACTTGGCCATCACGTCATCGCGCACCTTGTCCATGCCCCAGACACGGTCCTCGATGTACTTCTTGTCTTCCCAGCCGTTCTTGAAGACGTGGTAGAGCACGCCAAACAGGAAGGGAATGTCCGAGCCCGAGCGGATGCGCACGTACTCGTCGGCCTTGGCCGCCGTGCGCGTGAACCGTGGGTCGACCACGATCATCTTCGAGCCCTTTTCCTTCGCATGCAGCATGTGAAGCATGGAGACCGGGTGGGCCTCAGCTGCATTCGAGCCTATGTACAACGCAGCCTTGGAGTTCTGCATGTCGTTGTACGAATTCGTCATCGCACCGTAGCCCCACGTATTCGCCACACCGGCGACTGTCGTGGAGTGGCATATTCGTGCCTGGTGATCGCAGTTGTTACTCCCCCAGAGGGTCACCCACTTTCTGAGCAGGTAGGCCTGTTCGTTGTTCTGCTTGGATGAGCCCACGACGAAGATCGAGTCGGGGCCGCTCTGGCCGCGCAACTCAAGCATCTTCTTGCTGATCTCGTCGAGCGCCACGTCCCAGCTGATGCGCTGGTACTTGCCATTGACGAGCTTCATCGGGTACTTCAGGCGGAACTCGCCGTGGCCGTTCTCGCGCACCGCCGCACCCTTGGCGCAATGCGCGCCCAGGTTGATGGGCGAGTCGAACACCGGCTCTTGCCGCACCCAGACGCCGTTCTCGACGTAGGCGTCGATGGCGCAGCCCACTGAGCAGTGGCCGCACACCGTGCGCTTGACTTCGACCTTGCCGCTGCCGACGGCCGTGGCGCCCGGCGCGGCGGCCTCGGCCTTGCGCACCAGGGTCAGCTGGCTGGCCGCGAGGCCGGCGCCGACACCCAGACCGGAGCGGCGCAAAAAGGCGCGCCGATCCATCGTGGGAATGGCGCGGGCTACGCCGCGCGCCAGGCTGCCAACGAGCGCGCTGGGCGATGGCCCCCCGCTTCCCGCTGACCGTTTGGTCAATAACATGATTGCCTCCTGCTGCAAGCGGCTGGGATTCAGACGCGGGCTGTGCGGTAGTACTGCTGCACGTGCTCGCTCAGGCGGTAGCCGGCAGCCGCATCCGGTGCCGGCTGGGCGGCCGCACTGGGAACGGCCTTGGCGGGTTCACGCAAGGGGACCAGGGTGGCAGTGGCCACTAGAGCCCCCGCTGTCCCTGCGCCCACCAGGAGGGCGCGGCGCGCCACGGGTGGTTGGTGATCAGGCTTCATCGCGATTCCCCTTACATGAGGTACGACCGGGCGGGTGCGGACATCGGCTGTGCGCTGTCCTCAAACATGGGTACAGCGGAGCATGTCACCAATGCATTGTGCACAACGCCCATGGGTATTTCAGTGCTCGCTTGCTAGGGGATGTACCGAGGAAGGCAGGCCTTCGGCCCGATACGGACGTGAGCCACGGGCCAAAGGGCCGCAATGGGTCGATCAAAGGTGCGAAAGGGCACAGGGCCGCTAACATGCGCGAGCCATCCACCAACCACCGCCCAAGCCTTGATCGTCGGTACCGCAGGTCATATCGACCATGGCAAGACCTCGCTGGTCAAATCGCTGACCGGGTTCGATGCCGACCGCCTGAAGGAAGAAAAGGCGCGCGGCATCACCATTGACCTGGGCTTCGCCTACAAGCCCCTGCCCGACGGCGGGATGATGGGCTTCGTCGATGTGCCCGGTCATGAGCGCCTGGTTCGCAACATGCTGGCCGGCGCCACCGGGATCGACCATGTGCTGCTGGTCGTGGCAGCCGACGACGGACCCATGCCGCAGACGCGCGAGCACCTGGCCATCCTCGACCTGCTGGGCCTGGACCGCGGTGCCGTGGTGCTGACCAAGTGCGACCTGGTCTCGCCCGCCCGCCTGGCCGAGGTCAGCACCGAGATCGAAGAACTGCTGCAGCCCACCGCGCTGGCGGGCGCCGCGATCTTTCCGGTCTCCAACTTCAGCGGCGCGGGCCTGGCCGCGCTCGAGCAACACCTGCTGCAAGCCCGGCTGTGCCAGGCTTCGCGCGCTGACGATGACCTGTTCCGCCTGGCGGTGGATCGCTGTTTCTCGCTCGCCGGCATCGGCACCGTGGTCACCGGTACGGCGGTCTCGGGCCGAGTGGCCGTGGGCGACCGCGTGCTCGTCTCGCCGCGCAAGCTGGCGGTGCGCGTGCGCGGCCTGCACGCGCAGAACCGCGAGGCCCAGCAGGGTGTAGCCGGCCAGCGCCTGGCACTCAACCTGGCCGCCACCGGCCTGGAGAAGAGCGACATTTCGCGCGGCGACTGGATCGTCGCCGATGCGGCGCAGGTGGCCACGCGCCGCATCGACGCACGCCTGCGCCTGCTGCCCGGTGAGCCGCGCGAGTTGGCGCACTGGACGCCGGTACATTTGCACCTGGGCGCCTGCGATGTCGGTGCGCGCGTGGTGCTGCTGGAATCCACGGCGCTGGCGCCTGGCGCTGATGCGTTGGTGCAGTTGGAACTGGACCGCGACATCGCCGCCTGGCATGGTGATCGATTCATCCTGCGCGATCAGTCGGCCACGCGCACGCTGGGCGGCGGCAGCGTCATCGACCCCTTCGCCACTGCGACCAACCGGCGCAAGCCGCAGCGCCTGGCCGCGCTGGCAGCGCTGGAGCAGGCTGACCCGGCCGCGGCGCTGGCCGACCTCCTGGCGCTGCAGCCGGCTGCCGGTGTCGAGCAAGAGGCGTACACGGTGGCGCGCAAGCTGCAGCCGGCCGCACGTACCGGCCTGCTGCAGGCCGTGCCGCACCGCGCGCTCGCCGACGGGCCCGTGACGCGCCTGTTCGCTGCCGGCCAGCTGGAAAGCTTGTCAACCGGGCTCACCGAGGCCCTTGCCACCCACCACCGAAAGCAGCCTGACAGCCCCGGCCTCACGCCCGAAGTACTGCAGCGTCAGTCCACCAGCAAGCCGCGCGCCTGGGTGTTTTCCCAGCTGCTGCGCGAGCTGATCGCCACCGGCCGTGTACAGCGCGCCGGCCCCTATCTGCGCCTGGCGGGCCAGGATGTGGCTCTGCTGGCCAACGAGCAGAAGCTGTGGGAACGCCTGCGGCCCTGGCTGGACGAAGGGGGCCTGCACGCTCCCAAGCTGAGCGACATGCTGGCGCGCGACCGCAGCCTGCACCGCGACCAGGTGCTGCGCCTGCTGCGCAAGCTGGCGCAGTTCGGCAAGCTCTACGCCGTCAGCGACGAGTACTTCATTCAACCCAGGCACCTGCACGCCCTCGCGCTGGAGTCGCAGCGTCTGGCCGCAGCCGAGCCCCACCGGCGACTCAATGTGAAAGACCTGCGCGAGTCACTGGGCCTGAGCCGGCATCTGTCATTGCCGCTGGTAGAGTTCTTCGATCAGGTCGGCTTCACCAAGCGCGACCCCGAAGGCCGCCGCGTGCGGCGCGACGCCACCGAGATGTTCGGCGGCGCATCGCAGGCATGAATCCCATGGAAGAGGATCGTTCCCCGGTGGGGCGTCCGGTCTGCAAAACCGGGTGGGGCCGCTCAGCGGTTCCAGGTGGGTTCGACTCCCACGCTCTTCCGCCAGCCTTGTCTGGCGCGGCCTGACCGGGCCGGCCGGCTTCAGGCGCCCCGGCTCGGGCCTGGCTCGGCGCCGTCGGCAGCGGCCCCTGCATCGGGCGGTATCCCGGCTTGAGCGGGTGGCGCGGCAAGACTGGCTTCGGCGCCCGTGGATGCGTCCGTCGGTGCGGCGGGCTGCATCGGCGCGAGCTCGACGGTCTCCGCCGCGGGCAGCGCAATGGGTGCCACGGGCGCTGGTTCCTCCGCCGGCCGCTGCTCTTCCAGCTCGTCGTCGAGCAGGCCCATGAGGCGGGCCTGCACCATCTGGCGCAGCATGGATCGAGGGATCGGGTCAGCGCGGCCGTAGTCGTCGATGTAGGTGTCCAGCCCGTCCATCACGTTGTAGTGCGGGTCGGCGAAAAGCTTCTTCATGGCCGAGTTCTTCACTTCGGCGTCCACGCCCGGCGCGACGAAGCGGGCGAAATCCGAGGCCGGCGTCAAGGACTCGACATCGGCCAAGGTCGGCGGCGGCGGCTGCGCAGGAGGCGGCACGCGGGTCGGAGCTTCGGCTTCCGTGGTTGCAGTGACGGCAGGTGCGCCGGCCGCGGACGCGGCCGGCGGCTGGTCGACCACCGGAGCCACGACCTCGGCCTTGACCGGCGCAGGCGCCACCGCCTCGCCCTGGCGCACCAGCAGCTTGCGCCGCGACCAGCGCGAGAGGAAGGAATCGTCGCCGCGCTCGCTCATCGCTGTTCCCAGTCGCCGGCGACCCGTCGCGCACGCTCTTCCGGGCTCAGGAAGGAACTGGCGCGCTGCTTGCGCGGCCCGTCGGGCTTGAAGTGCTCGTTGGTGAAGAGGCGCAACCACTCGCACAGCTCGTCGGCCAGCGGCACGTTGTCCACGCGCTCTTCGGCGGCCATCCAGCGGTCGCATTCGATGTAGGACAGGCTCACCGTCTGCGGCCGGGCCAGCGAGGCGTCGATCTCGTCCACGCGCCAGACCACGAACCAGACAGGGCGTCCCGAGGTGAGGTTGAGGAAATAACCCTTGCACTCGTCGGCAAAAAGCTCGATGCGGTAACCGGGGTGGAGCCAGCGCGAATGGCGCCCGTCGTCGAAGAGCTTGCGCGGCTCGCTGCCGTAGGCGCCCTCGTCGGGGATGACTTCGGCGACGCGGAAGGCGTAGTCTTCCCACTGGTTGGGCTGCACCACGCGCTCCATGACCACGGCCACGTTGATGCCGGGGCGCTCGGGGCGCGGCGCGCCGGACGGCGGGATGTCGAGGCTGGCAGTGACCATGGCGCAGTCTATGCCGAGCCCATGCACCCAGGACGCCATCGCAGCCAAGACCATAATGCGCCGCTCTGCGCGACAGCCTCGTTCGCGCCCGCCTTGCCAGGACTCCCGAGTACCGATGAAGACCCTGATCTGCAACTGCAACCAGACCCTGCCCCTGGATGCGCCGGCGATCAGAAAGGCGCTGGAGCAGACGCCCGGGGCCAGCGTCGACGGCCTGACCACCACCCACACGCTGCTGTGCCGGCGCGAGGCCCCGGCCTTCCAGCGCGCGGCCAAGGACAGCACGGCCAGCGGCGACGAACTGCTGGTGACCTGCACTCAGGAAAGCCGTTTGTTCCTGGAGCTGAATGAAGAGACCGAGGGCGCGGCCAGCGTGCTCGAGCGGCCGATACGCTTCGTCAACATCCGCGAAACCGCAGGCTGGTCACGCGACGGCAAGGCGGCCACGGCCAAGATCGCCGCCCTCATCGCCGCGGCCCAGTTGCCGGCGCCTGAGCCGGTGGCCACGGTCAGCTACCGCTCGGGCGGCCGCTGCCTGGTGATAGGGCCGGCCGAGATGGCCGAGCAGGCGGCCGAGCTGCTGGGCGACAAGCTCGACGTGAGCGTGCTGGTCAGCCCCGGCGGTGGTGGTGCAGGTGGGGCGCTGGCGCAGGCCCATGCGCGCGCCACCCACCACGGCCGCCTGCTGCGCCTGAGTGGCTGGCTGGGCCAGTTCGAGGCCGAGTGGGAAAGCACCAACCCCATCGACCTGGACCTGTGTACGCGCTGCAATGCCTGCGTCGCCGCCTGCCCCGAGGGCGCCATCGGCCTGGACTACCAGGTCGACCTGGACGCCTGCAAGCGCCACCGCGACTGCGTGCGCGTCTGCGATGCCGCTGGCGCCATCGACTTCACCCGCGCGCCGCTGCGGCAGCAGGAACGCTTCGACCTCGTGCTGGACCTGCGCGCGGAGTCCGCGTTCACCATGCACCAGCCGCCCCAGGGCTATTTCCACCCGGGCGCCGACGAGCGCCAGCGCCAAGCCGCGCTGCGCGCCCTGCGCGAACTGACCGGCGAGTTCGACAAGCCGCGCTTCTTTGCCTACCAGCCCAAGCTGTGCGCGCACAGCCGCAATGAGAAGATAGGCTGCAGCGCCTGCATCGATGTCTGCAGCACGCGCGCCATCCGCAGCGATGCCTCGCGCAAGGGCCGCACGCGCGGCGAACAGGCCGGCGGCGTGATCGTCGAGCCGCATCTGTGCGTGGGCTGCGGCGCCTGCAGCACGGTCTGCCCCAGTGGTGCGATGAGCTTTGCCTACCCCGGCGCGGCGGACCAGGGCCGGCGCCTGCGCACGATGCTCACGGCCTACGCCCGCGCCGGTGGCCGCGACGCCGCGCTGCTGATCCACAGCGAGCAGGCCGGCCAGCGGCTGATCGACGATCTCGGCCGCGGTGCCCGCGTCGACCGCAGCCTGCACGGCGTGCCGGCACGCGTGCTGCCGCTGGCCGTGTGGCACACGGCCAGCATCGGCCTTGAGCTGTGGCTCTCGGCCATCGCCCAGGGCGCGAGCCAGGTCTGGGTGCTGCTCAGCGCCGAAGAAGCGCCCGAGTACCGCGCCGCCTTGCGCGAGCAGATGGCAGTGGCCCAGGCCATCCTCAGCGGCCTTGGCTATGGCGGCGAGCACCTGCGCCTGATCGAGGCCCGCGATGCGCGCGACCTGCCGGCGCTGGACGCCACGCTGCGCGCGCCGCCGGCCCAGGGCGTCGCCAGCGCCGCCAGCTTCGCGGTGCAGGCCGACAAGCGCGGCACGCTGGAGCTGGCGCTGGCCCACCTGCTGGCCCAGGCGCAGGCCTTGCCCCTGCCCGAGGCGCTGCCGCTGCCGACCGCCGGCGCGCCGCTGGGCAACCTGGTGGTCGACACCGCCAAATGCACGCTGTGCCTGAGCTGCGTCAGCGCCTGCCCGGCCGCGGCGCTGGCCGACAACCCCGAGAAGCCGCAGTTGCGCTTCATCGAGAAGAACTGCGTGCAATGTGGCCTGTGCGCCCTCACCTGCCCCGAAGACGCCATCACGCTGGCGCCGCGCCTGTGGCTGGCCGACGGTGGCCGCGCACGGCGCGAGCCGCGCGTGCTGGCCGAGATGGAGCCCTACCGCTGCGTGCGCTGCGCCAAGCCCTTCGGCACGCTGCGCGCCATCGAGAACATGCTCACCAAGCTGGCCGGCCACAGTGCCTTCCAGGGCACCGCCGCCGAGCGCCTGAAGATGTGCGGCGACTGCCGCGTGGTCGACATCCACAGCAACCCGAACGAACAGCGCATCACCGACCTATGAGCACGGCACCTATCGGCTTTGCCAGCAGCGACGAGGGCGAGGAACTGGCCCGCGCCGAGCTTTACGGCCTGCTGGCCCGCCTGTGGCTGGCGCCGCCCGACGCGGCGCTGATGGAGCAATTCCGCGTCGCCGTGACGCAGGCACCGCAGGGCGGCCACCTCGAAGCGCCCTGGCAGGCGCTGGTGGCGGCGATGCGCGCCACCACGCCCGAAGCCGCTGCGGCTGAACACACGGCGCTTTTCATGGGCGTGGGCAAGCCCGAGGTCTTTGCCTACGGCTCCTACTACCTCAGCGGCTTTCTCAACGAGCGCCCTTTGGCGCTGCTGCGCGGCGATCTGGCCCAGTTGGGACTGACACGCAGCGCCGATGCGCTGGAGACCGAAGACCACGTCAGCTACGGCTTCGAGGTCATGCGCTACCTGATAGCCGGCGACGACGCGGCGGTGTGCAACCTCGAGCAGCAGCGCCTGTTCTTCCGCAAGCACCTGCAAACCTGGGTCGAGAAGCTGTGCGAAAGCGTGGCCGTGCATCCTCGTGCCGCCACCTGGTGCGCCGTGGCCGCGCTCACCGCGGCCTTCATGCAGGTCGAGGCCCAGGCCTTCGACATGGTGGAATCATGAGCATCACCCGCGACGACATCACCGGGCTCATCCTCTGTGGTGGCCGCGGCAGCCGCATGGGCGGCAGTGACAAGGGTCTGCAGCCCTATCAGGGCCTGCCCTTGGCCATGCACGCGCTGCTGCGCCTGTCGCCGCAAGTGGGCACGGTGATGATCAATGCCAACCGTAACCTCGCGGCCTATGAATCGATGGGCGTGCCGGTGTGGCCCGACCCCCTGCCCGACTTCCCGGGCCCGCTGGCCGGCTGGCTGGCCGGCCTGGAGCGCTGCGAGACACGCTACATGGCCGTCGTACCCTGCGACTCGCCCTTGTTCCCGGTCGACCTGGTGCAGCGCCTTGCCGGGATGATGGTGCGTGAAGGCGCCGAGATCGCGATGGCCGCCACGCGCGAACAGGGGCGGGTGCAGGTGCAGCCGGTATTCAGCCTTGTCGAGGCTGGCCTGCTGGAGAGCCTGGCCGGCTACCTGAAGAGCGGAGAACGCAAGATCGACCTCTGGACGGCGCGCCACCGTTGCGCCCAGGTGCTGTTCGACGACGCCGTGGCCTTCGTCAATGTCAACACGGCCAGCGAGCTGCAGGCGCTGGAAGGCGGCCCGGCGTAGGCCGCGCCGCGCCCGCCAGGCTCAGGCCGTGATCTCGCGCGCCGAGATCGTGTAGCGGAAGTTGTCCGGCGCCAGCTCGTCGAAGCGACCGCTGCCGTTCTCGCCCTGGGGATACATCAGGAAGGGCAGCGTGCCCTTGCCGCTGCCACCCGGCAGCGTCACGTCGTGGGCGGTGTTGTAGGCCAGCCAGTTGCCTTCCCAGTTGCCGAACAGGCCCTTGGCCACCGGCGCCACCAGCGGGTGCCTGGTGTCCTTGATCCACTCCGGCGTTTCCTGGCGCATCACCTTGAGCACGTCGGCCGGGTCCATCGCCACCCAGCCATGCTGGCGCAGATAGACCTCGGCGCGGCAGTGCTGGGCACCCTTCAGGTTGGCCGGGTTGCCGCTCAGCTCGCGGTAGCCGAAGGCCGAGGGCACCAGGCGCAGGCCGTAGAGATCGCGCGCCGGCACGCCGACGCTGCGGCACATGCCGACGAAGAGGGCGTTGAGGTCGGCGCACTTGCCGCCCAGGTTCTCGGTCTCGAGCATGGTCTTGATGTCGCCGGTGCCGCAGCCGCGCACCTTGGGCTCGCGGTGGGCATGGGCGACGACCCAGTCGTAGAGGGCGCGCGCCTTGTCGACGTCAGTGCGCGCGCCGCGCGTGGCCTCGAGCGCGGTCTTGCGCACGATGCCGTCCAGCGGCAGCAGTTCGGCCGGCTGCAGCGCTTCCCTCAGCACCGCAGGGTCTTCCTTGGCGGGCGTGGGCCGCGACCAGTCGACGACGCGGTTGCGCGTCTGCACCCGGCTCACCAGCTGCAGCATGGGCGCCGCCACCGCGGCCGGGAATTCGGCGTACAGCATGCGCACGCCACGGGCAGCATCACTCACCAGGCGGGCGCTGCCGGCGTTGCCGCTCCAGCCGTTGTCCAGCGTGCGCTGGAAGCCGGTGTCCAGGCCCGGCACCGGCAGCCAGACGCGCGTGCCGCCCTGGGCATCGGCGACGTTGACGGTGGTCGTCACTTCGAACGTGCGCCAGCCCTCGAGCCGGGGCTCGAAACGCCGATCCTGCGCGCGGGCGAGGCCGGGCAGCAGCGGCAGCGCGGCCAGGGCGCCGCCGCGGGTGAGGGCCTGACGACGCGTGATGGTGGGGTTCATGGCTTGCTCCAGCTTGGTGAAGTTTGGGGTCGGGATCAGGTTGACGACAGCAGGGGCGCGATCCAGCGCTGCGCCTCGCTGCCGGTCCAGTCGGCTTCGCCGACCACGGAGAACACCGCCCGCCCGTCGCGGGCGACAGCGATGGTGGTGGGAAAGATGCGCACACCGAAGGCGCGGGCGGCGGTGCCGTCGGCATCGCGCAGTATGGGCAGCGTGATGGGCCACTGCGCCAGGTAGCGCCGCACCGCGGCATCGGTCTCGCGGAAGTTGATGGCCATGACCTGCAGGCCGCGCGCCTCGTGGCGCTGGGCCAGCAGTTCGAGCGAGGGCATCTCGCTGCGGCAGGGCTCGCACCAGCTGGCCCAGAAATTCAGCAGCACCGGGCTGCCCCGGGCGCCGGCCAGGCTCCAGGGCGGGCCTTCATGGCTGGGCAGGGCGAGCGCCGGCGTCGCCCTGCCCTTGGGCCAGGGCCGGGGCTGGACCTCGCCCTCGGCGCCCTGCCCCACGGCCGGCAGCGCGGCTGCGGCCGCTGCGCCCGCAGTCAGGACGGCAAAGCCGCGTCGCGTGAGGCCGCCAGTCTTCATGCCAGGGCCTCCTGCAGCATCGGCAGCTGGGCCAGGAACGGCGCCGCGTCTTCCAGGCAGCGCAGGTCGAGCAGCAGGCGGTCTTCGGCGATGCGGCCTATCACCGGCAGCGGCAGCGCACGCAGCGCCGTGGCCAGCGCGTCGAGAGCGCGGCCCGCACCCTTCTTCTGCAGCGGCGCCAGCGCCAGCCCGGCCGAGGGCAGGCGGTCGACCGGCAGCGAACCCGAGCCGATCTGCCCCAGCAGTTCGACCACGCTGACCACTAAGCGCGGCGCCACGGCCGCCGCCACGGCCGGCTGCAATTGCGTGGCCAGCGCGCGGATCTCGGCCGCCGGCCGCGTCAGCAGGCGCAGCGTGGGCAGGTCGCGCGCCAGGCGCTCGGGGCGCAGGTAGAGCATCAGCGTGGCCTCGAGCGCGGCCAGCGGCAGCTTGCTCATGCGCAGCGCGCGCTTGAGCGGAAACTTGCGGATGCGGCCTATGGCAGCGCGGCTGCCGACGATGAGGCCAGCCTGCGGCCCGCCCAGCAGCTTGTCGCCGCTGAAGCTGACCACATCGCAGCCGGCTGCCAGCTTCTCGCGCGGCGTGGGCTCGTGCGGCAGGCCGTAGGCCGCCAGGTCGACCAGCGAGCCGGCGCCCAGGTCGCTGGCCAGCGGCAGGCCGCGGGCGTGGGCGATGGCGGCCAGCTCGGCCTCATCGACCACGGCCGTGAATCCCTGCACCGCGTAGTTGCTGGTGTGGACCTTCATCAGCAGCGCCGTGCGCGGGCCGATGGCGTCGGCATAGTCGCGCGCATGGGTGCGGTTGGTGGTGCCGACTTCGACCATGCGTGCGCCGGCGGCGGCCATCACATCGGGCATGCGAAAGGCGCCGCCGATCTCGACCAGTTCACCGCGCGAGACGATGACCTCGCGCCGGCGTGCCAGCGCGGCGATGGTCAGCACCACGGCGGCGGCGTTGTTGTTGACCACCGTCGCCGCCTCGGCGCCGGTGAGCGTACACAGCAGCTCCTCGACGATGCTGTCGCGGTCGCCGCGGCCACCGCTTTGCAGGTCGTACTCGAGGTTGTTGGGGCCGGCCATCGCCGACAGCACATGGGCCAGCGCGCCCTCGGCCAGCAGCGCCCGGCCGAGGTTGGTGTGGATCACCGTGCCGCTGAGATTGAGCACGGTGCGCAGCCGCGGCGCCAGGCGCACGGCCACGGCGCGCGCCAGCGCCGCAGCCAGTGCGCCGGGTTCGATCTCGGCGCGCGCCAGGAGGCCGGTGAGGGCCCGCGTTCGTAGACCTTCGAGCAGCGTTCGCGCCTGCCAAGCCACCAGGGTGTGGCCGTGCTCGACAACGAGTGCAGCCACGGCCGCGTCGCGAAGCAGGCGGTCGACGGCAGGCAGATCCTTGACCTCGGCCTTGACCCCTGGCGGCGGCAGCGCGTGCGCGGTAGCACTGGAACGCATGCTCAAGAACAACTCCCCATCGAGAAAGCGGGCACCTCGCGGCGACCGGCCCCGGCCGCGAGCGCGGCTGCCTTGCGTCATCTCACGTTGCACAGCGGAGCGCGCATTCTGGCCCAATCGCCGGCCAGCCTGCTGCGGCCAGGGGTCGCGGCCCTGATTGCGACTCAGGCCCTGCGTGCGTCGGTGGGCAGCGCGATGCCGTGCTCGTCGAGCACGCGGGCCACGGCGCCGCGCGTCACCGGCTTGACGATCATCTCGTCGCAGCCGGCCAGGTCGGCATGGACGCGGTCTATGGGCCGCGCGTGGCTGGCCACGCCGGTCAGCAGCAGGCGGCTGCCGGTGCGGGCGCGGGCGATCTCGTGCAGCTCGCGGCACACGCCCAGGCCGGGGTCGTTGCCATCCTCGGGCGCGATGCCGACGAAGGCAGCGACGATGGGGCGGCTGCGCGCCAGCCCGCTGGCCAGCGCCGGGTCGCCGGTAACGCGCACGACGAAGCCGAAGCGCTGCAGCAGCACGCCCAGCAGCAGGCGTGCCTGCTCGTCGGCATCCATCACCAGCACCTCGACCGCCGACGGCCCGTCGCGATGGCCCTGGTCCTGGCTCAGGCTCGCCAGGCGGGCCCGCCTGACGCTGGCGCGGCGCTCGACCTTGCGTGCGCGCCGCGCGGCGAGGTCGGTGATGAAGTCGAAAGACAGTTCGGACGGCGGCGCGGCCGGCGGAAGTGGGGGCTTGGCGGCCGGGACCTCGGCCGCCACGGCCACCACGGCCACCGGCACGGCCAGCGTGGCGACCGGCGCCGACGCGAAACGCATCGGCAGATCGACATCGGTCACCAGGGGACCGTCGACGCCGCGTTGCTCGGGCGGCACCGGCTCGGGCACCTTGACGTTGCGCAGCGTGATGTGCAGCTCGGATGCCCCAGCCTCGCGCGGGCGCGGAGCGGCCAGGTCCTCGAGCCAGATCGAGCCGTGGTTGGGCGGCTGCCGGCGCGGCTGCAAGGGCATGGGCTGGGTGACGAAGTCGTCGAGCCGCGCGCCACAGGCCTCGCAGGCCAAGGCCTCGGGGGCGTTGACCTTGCGGCAGGCGAGGCAGAGGTTGATGATCATGGGGCGCGCATTTTGAGCCGGGCACGGGGCCCGGTGCAATGCTCAAGCGGGGGATGGCGGCGCCGGCGCCTTCACCCGTGGGCCGGCAGCAGCTGGCCGCCGCCGAAGGTGGCCGCCGCCGGCAGCTCGCCCCCGGCGCGCAAGCGCACGGCGCAGTACTTGAACTCGGGGATCTTGGCCACCGGGTCCAGCGCCGGATTGGTGAGCTTGTTCACCGCCGCCTCGAACCAGCAGAAGGCGACGAAGACCGCGTCCTGCGGCATGCCTTCGTCGGCACGCGCATAAAGGCTCACGGTGCCGCGGCGCGACTCCAGCGTCACCAGCGCGCCCGGCGCCACACCCAGGCGGGCCAGCTGCAGCGGGTGCAGCAGCACCACCGGATCGGGCTCGAGCGCGTCGAGCACGCCCGAACGCCGCGTCATGCTGCCCGTGTGCCAGTGCTCGAGCTGGCGGCCGGTGATCAGCACCAGCGGGTAGTCGGTATCGGGGCGCTCGTCGGCCGGCACGATGTCGGCTGGAACGAAGCGCGCCCGCCCGCTGGTGGTGGGGAAGCGCTCGGTGAAGACCACCGGCTGGCCCGGGTCGCCCTCGTGCTCGCAGGGATAGGTGACGCTGCCTTCGCGCTGCAACCGCGCCCAGCTGATGCCGGCGATGCTGGGCATGACGCCGCGCATTTCTTCGAACACGCGGCCGGCGGCGGCGTCGCAGTCGGCCGGGGTGGCGCCGTAGGCGCTCCAGTCCAGGCCCAGCTGTTCGGCCAGGGCCGTGAGTATCCACAGATCCTGGCGCGCCTGGCCGGGCAGGCCGAGGGCGCGGCGGCCCAGCTGCACCAGGCGGTCGGTGTTGGTGAAGCTGCCGGTCTTCTCGACGAAGACCGAGGCCGGCAGCACCACGTCGGCCAGGCAGGCGGTCTCGGTGAGGAAGATGTCCTGCACCACCAGCATCTCCAGCGCGGCCAGCGCCTCGCGCGCATGGCCGGCGTCGGGGTCGCTCATGGCCGGGTTCTCGCCCATCACCACCATGCCCTTGACGCTGCCGGCGAGGATGGCGTTCATCACCTCCACCACCGTGAGGCCGGGGTTCTGGTCCAGCTGCTGCACCGGCACGCCCCAGGCGGCGGCGATGCGCTCGCGCGCCGCCGGTTCGCCGACGCGCTGGTAATCCGGGTACATCATCGGGATCAGCCCGGCGTCGGACGCGCCCTGCACATTGTTCTGCCCGCGCAGCGGGTGCAGGCCGGTGCCGGGACGGCCGATCTGCCCGGTCATCAGCGCCAGCGCAATCAGGCAGCGTGCGTTGTCGGTGCCGTGTACGTGCTGGCTGACGCCCATGCCCCACAAGATCATGCTGGCGCGGCTGCTGGCGTAGAGGCGGGCCACTTCGCGCAGGGTGTCGGCATCGATGCCGGTCACCGGCGCCATGGCCTCGGGGCTGTAGCCGCGCACATTGGCGGCCAGGGCCTCGTAGCCCTCGGTGCGGCTGGCGATGAACTCGGGCGCGACCAGGCCTTCCTCGACGATGACGTGCATCATCGAATTGAGCAGGGCCACGTCGCTGTCGGGCTTGAAGGGCAGGTAGCGGTGGGCGTGGCGGGCCAGCTCGCTGCGGCGCGGGTCCATCAGGATGAGCTGGGTGCCGCGGCGCACCGCGTTCTTGATCCAGCTCGCGGCCACCGGGTGGTTGACCACCGGGTTGGCGCCAATGACGATGACGACCTCGGCCGCCGCGACATCGAGCACCGGGTTGCTCACCGCGCCCGAGCCTATGCCTTCCAGCAGCGCGGCCACGCTGCTGGCGTGGCACAGCCGCGTGCAGTGGTCGACGTTGTTGCTGCCGAAGCCCAGGCGCACCAGCTTCTGGAACAGGTAGGCCTCTTCGTTGCTGCCCTTGGCCGAGCCAAAGCCGGCGAGTGCCCGCGCGCCATGGTCATCACGGATGCGGCGCAGCGCGCCGCCGGCATGGGCCAGGGCTTCTTCCCAGGTGGCCTCGCGGAAATAGCCGCGCGCCACCGCCGGGTCGCTGATGGCGTCGGCGCGCTTGGGTGCATCGGCGCGGCGGACCAGTGGCACCGTCAGGCGGTGCGGGTGGCGGGCGTAGTCGAAGCCGTAGCGGCCCTTTACGCAGAGCCGACCGCGGTTGGCCGGGCCGTCGCGGCCTTCGACATAGATGATCTGGTCGTCCTTGACGTGGTAGGTGAGCTGGCAGCCGACGCCGCAATAGGGGCAGACCGAATCCACCGATTGGTCGGGCACGGCCAGGGCCGCGCCGCGCGCCGGCGACAGCGCGCCGGTGGGACAGGCCTGCACGCATTCGCCACAGGCCACGCAGCTGCTGGCACCCATGGCGTCGTCGAAATCGAACACGATCTTGGCGTGCTCGCCACGGAAGGCCAGGCCGATGACGTCGTTGGCCTGTTCGTCGCGGCAGGCGCGCAGGCAGCGCGTGCACTGGATGCAGGCGTCGAGGTTGACGGCAATGGCCGGGTGGCTGAGATCGGCCGCCACCGCCGCACGCGGCGCAAAGCGCGGCTTGCCCACGCCCAGCTTGGCGGCCCAGGCGTCGACCTCGTTGTCGCGCGTGTGGGCCTGCTCGGGCAGGTCGCTCTGCAGCAATTCGAGCACCAGCTTCTGCGCACTGCGGGCGCGCTCGCTCGTGCTCTTGACCTCCATGCCCGCCGTCGGGCGGCGGCAGCAACTGGCGGCCAACGTGCGCTCGCCCTTGACCTCCACCATGCAGGCGCGGCAGTTGCCGGCCGGCTCCAGACCTTCGTTCCAGCACAGGTGGGGAATTTCGACACCGACGCGCTGGGCCGCCTGCAGGATGGATTCGTCGGCGCGCGCCGCGACCTCGCGGCCGTCGAGCGTGAAGTTGACGGTGGGCGCTTCGAGCCCGGCGCGCTCGGCGCGGGTGAGGGCATTCATGCTTGCAGCTCCTGCGCAAAGTAGCGCATCACGCAGTCGGTGGCGTTGGGCGCCGCCTGGCCCAGGCCGCAGATGCTGGCGTCGCGCATCAGCTGCGACAGCTCGGCCAGCAGCGGCTGATCCCAGCGCTCGCTGGCGATCAGTGCGCCGGCCTTGGCCGTGCCGGCGCGACAGGGCGTGCACTGGCCGCAGGATTCGTCGGCGAAGAAGCGCATCACATTGCGCGCCGCGTCAACCGCGCGGTCTTGCTGCGAGAGCACGATGACGGCGGCCGAGCCTATGAAGCAGCCGTGCGGCTGCAGGGTGTCGAAGTCCAGCGGCACATCGGCCAGGCGCTCGGGCAGGATGCCGCCCGAGGCGCCGCCCGGCAGGTAGGCGTAGAGCGTGTGGCCGTCATGCATGCCGCCGCAGAACTCGTCGACCAGTTCGCGCAGCGTGATGCCGGCCGGCGCCAGCTTGACGCCAGGCTCGCGCACGCGGCCACTGACGCTGAAGCGGCGCAGGCCCTTGCGGCCGTGGCGGCCCTGCTCGGCAAACCAGGCCGGGCCCCGCTCGACCAGCTCGCGCACCCAGAAAAGCGTCTCGAGGTTGTGCTCCAGCGTCGGGCGGCCGAAGAGGCCGACCTCGGCCACATAGGGCGGGCGCAGGCGCGGCATGCCGCGCTTGCCTTCTATCGATTCGATCATGGCCGACTCTTCGCCGCAGATGTAGGCGCCGGCGCCGCGCCGCAACTCGATGGGCGGCAGGCCGGGGATGGCGGCGCGCAGCGCGGCGAGTTCGGCCTCCAGCATCGCGCGGCAGCCGTGGTATTCGTCGCGCAGGTAGATCCAGATGCCGGCGATGCCCACGGCCCAGGCCGCAATCAGCATGCCTTCGAGGAAGCGGTGGGGGTCGCGTTCGAGCAGCCAGCGGTCCTTGAAGGTGCCCGGCTCGCCCTCGTCGATGTTCACCGCCATGTGGCGCGGCGCCGGCTGGCCGCGCACGATGCGCCACTTGCGCCCGGCCGGAAAGCCCGCCCCGCCCAGGCCGCGCAGGCCGGCATCGTCGAGCAGGGCGATCATCGCATCGGCGTCGCGGCGACCTTGCAGGCAGTCCAGCAGCAGCGCATAGCCGCCACCGGCACGGTAAGCATCAAAGCCGATCTGGCCTCGCACCTCGTCGCGGTGCTCGCCTTGTTGCACCGCGGCCTGCACGGAACCCGCGCTGGCCTGCAGCACCGGATGCTGGTGTACCACCACCACCGGCGCCGTCTCGCAGCGGCCGACGCAGGGCGCGGCCACGACGCGCACGCCCGGTCCCAGCAGGGCCGGCAGCTTGTGCAGCAGCCCGGCCGCGCCCGACATCGCGCACGAGAGGCCGTCGCAGACGCGCACCGTGAGGGCCGGCGCCGCCGCCTCGCCCTCCTTGATGATCTCGAAGTGGTGGTAGAAGCTCGCCACCTCGTAGACCTCGGCCGCCGACAGCTTGAGCCACTGCGCCAGCGCCGCCAGATGCGCCGCCGGCAGCCCGTGCAGGCGGTCGTTGATGAGGTGCAGGTATTCGATCAGCAACTCGCGCCGCGGCGGCGCGTCACCCAGCCAGACGGCCAACTCCTGCGCAGCGGCGGGGTCGACCTGGCGGCCCTTGGGGGCGCGGCGGCGGCGCAGGCGGGCCTCAGCGGGTGCTTCGGCAGGGACGATGGGAATGATGGGCTTGCTCACATTCCCTAGCGTAGCGCACCGCCCCCGCCGCGACCCTGGGGGGCTTCCCGGGATGACAGAGTGTGAACCGCCGTCCCAGGCCGGGCCGCGCGGGCCGCCGGCTCAGGTCGCCTTGGAGACGCTGATGGTCGGGAACTTGGCCGAGAAGTCCTTGGCCTTGAGCGCGATCTTGACGGCCACCTGGCGCGCCACCGCCTTGTAGATGGCGGCGATATCGCCGTCGGGATCGGCCACCACGGTGGGGCGGCCGCTGTCGGCCTGCTCGCGGATGGCCATCGTCAGGGGCAGGCCGCCGAGGTAGTCAACTTTGTACTCGGCCGACATGCGCTTGCCGCCATCGGCGCCGAAGATGTGCTCGGTGTGGCCGCAGTTCGGGCAGCAGTAGACGGCCATGTTCTCGACGATGCCGAGGATGGGCACGCCGACCTTCTCGAACATGTTCAGGCCCTTGCGAGCGTCGAGCAGGGCGATGTCCTGCGGCGTGGTGACGATGACCACGCCGGTGAGCGGCACGCGCTGGCTGAGCGTGAGCGCGATGTCGCCGGTGCCGGGCGGCATGTCGACCAGCAGGTAGTCGAGATCGCGCCAGGCGGTCTGGTTGAGCAACTGGTCGAGCGCCTGGGTGGCCATGGGGCCGCGCCAGATCATGGCCTGGTCAGGCTCGATCAGGAAGCCGATGCTCATGACCTGCACGCCGTGGTTCTCCATCGGCTCGATGCTCTTGCCGTCGGCGCTTTCGGGGCGGCCGCTGATGCCCATCATCATGGGCTGGCTGGGGCCGTAGATGTCGGCGTCGAGGATGCCCACGCTGGCGCCCTCGGCGGCCAGGGCCAGCGCCAGGTTGACGGTGGTCGTGCTCTTGCCGACGCCGCCCTTGCCCGAGGCAATGGCGATGATGTTCTTGACTCGCGGCAGCAACTGCACGCCGCGCTGCACCGCGTGGGCGACGACGCGGGTGGCGATTTCGGCGCTGACGTTGTCCACCCCCGGCAGGCTGCGCGCGGCGGCGATCAGCGCCTTGCGCAGCGCCGCGTGCTGGCTCTTGCCCGGGTAGCCCAGCTCGATCTGGAAGGCGATGTCGCCGCCGTCGATGCGCACGTTCTTGACGGCGCGGCTGCTGACGAAGTCGCGTCCGGTATTGGGGTCGACGACGGTTTCTAGCGCCTTGAGCAGCGCGGCTTCGGTGACGGCTTGGGACATGTCGCGGGTGCAGCAGCAGGGATATGGGAAGCGGCGGAGTCTAGCGGCAGGGCAGCGGCCGTGTGGGCGCAGGGGTGGCAAACGGGCAATGCAAGGGTGACGCCCGGGGGTGGGCCGCGCGCAGGCTCCTAGAATCGCCCCATGCCGCGCAAGCTCTTCGTCACCACCGCCCTGCCCTACGCCAACGGCCCGTTCCACATCGGGCACATCATGGAGTACATCCAGGCCGACACCTGGGTGCGCCTGCAGCGCATGCTGGGCCACGAGGTGCATTTCGTCTGCGCCGATGACGCCCACGGTGCGCCCATCATGATCGCGGCCGAGAAGGCCGGCCAGACGCCGCAGCAGTTCGTGGCCGGGGTCGCGGCCGGGCGCAAGCCGTACCTGGAAGGCTTCCACATCGCCTTCGACAACTGGCACAGCACCGACGCGCCCGAGAACCACGAGCTGGCCCGCGCCATCTACACCGCGCTGCGCAAGAACGAGTTGATCGAGGTGCGCGTGGTCGAGCAGTTCTTCGACCCCGCCAAGGGCATGTTCCTGCCCGACCGCTTCATCAAGGGCGGCTGCCCCAAGTGCGGCGCGCAAGACCAGTACGGCGACAACTGCGAGGTCTGCGGTGCCGTCTACGCGCCCACCGACCTGAAGGATCCGTATTCGGCGCTCTCGGGCGCCAAGCCGGTGCTGCGCTCGAGCGAGCACTTCTTCTTCAAGCTGTCAGACCCGCGCTGCGTCGAATTCCTCGAGGCCTGGACGCAGGACGGCCGCCTGCAGCCCGAGGTGGCCAACAAGGTGCGCGAATGGTTCGCGCGTGACGAAGACGGCCGCGTCGGCCTGGGCGACTGGGACATCAGCCGCGACGCGCCCTATTTCGGCATCGAGATTCCCGATGCGCCGGGCAAGTACTTCTATGTCTGGCTCGATGCGCCGGTGGGCTACCTGGCCTCGCTGAAGAACTGGCTGGGCAAGCTGGGCCTCGATTACGAGGCCTACATGGCCGACCCCGAGTTGGAGCAGATCCACTTCATCGGCAAGGACATCGTCACCTTCCACACACTGTTCTGGCCGTCGATGCTGAAGTTCAGCGGCCGCAAGACTCCTGATCGCGTTTACGTCCACGGCCACCTCACCGTCAGCGGCGAGAAGATGAGCAAGAGCCGCGGCACCGGCATCAGCCCGCTGCGCTATCTTGAACTCGGCTTCGACGCCGAGTGGCTGCGCTACTACATCGCCGCCAAGCTCAACGGCCGCGTCGAAGACCTGGACTTCAACCCCGACGACTTCGTCGCCCGCGTCAACAGCGATCTGATCGGCAAGTACATCAACATCGCCAGCCGTGCGGCGGGCTTCTTGAGCAAGCGCTTCGGCGGCCGGCTCTCGGCCGACCTCGGCGTCGAGGGCCGCGCCCTGCTCGACGCGCTGCGCGCCCACGGCGGCATCGTGCGCGAGGCCTACGAGGAGCGCGAGTTCGGCAAGGCGCTGCGCGAGGTGATGCTGCTGGCCGACCGCGTCAACGAATACGTCGACCGCCACAAGCCCTGGGAACTGGCCAAGCAGACCGGCATGGACGCGGCGCTGCAGGACGTTTGCAGCGTCTGCATCGAAGCCTTCCGCCTGCTGACGCTGTACCTCAAGCCGGTGCTGCCGGCGCTGGCAGCCAAGGTCGAAGCCTTCCTGAACATTCCGGCACTGCAATGGGCCGATGCCCAGCGCGCGCTGGGCCACCACGCCATCGGCGAGTACAAGCACCTGATGCAGCGCGTCGATGCCAAGGGGCTGCAGGCGCTGTTCGACGCCCCGGCACCCACCGCTGCGCCAGCCCCTGCCCTGCCCGGCGGCGAGGCCATCGCCGAGGAAATCGGCATCAATGACTTCGCCAAGGTCGACCTGCGCATCGCGCGCATCGTGGCCGCCGAGCGGGTGGAAGGCAGCACCAAGTTGCTGCGCCTGACGCTGGACGCCGGCGAAGCGCAAACGCGCCAGGTCTTCAGCGGCATCGCCAGCGCCTACGCGCCCGAGCAACTGGCGGGCAAGCTCACGGTGCTGGTGGCCAACCTGGCGCCGCGCAAGATGAAGTTCGGCATCTCGCAAGGCATGGTGCTGGCCGCCAGCCACGCCGACGAGGGCGCCGAGCCGGGCGTCTATGTGCTCGAGCCCTGGCCCGGTGCCAGGCCCGGCATGCGGGTGCGCTAAGCCTCTATGGAGCCCGGTCGCTTCCACCCCTTCCGCCCGCGCTTGCTGGACAGCCTGGACGGCTACGACCGCCAGCGCTTCATGGCCGACCTGGGTGCCGGCATCACGGTGGGCATCGTGGCCTTGCCGCTGGCGCTGGCCTTCGGCATCGCGTCGGGCGTCAAGCCCGAGCAGGGGCTGATCACCGCCATCGTCGCCGGCTTTTTGATCTCCGCCCTGGGCGGCTCGCAGGTGCAGATCGGCGGCCCGGCCGGCGCCTTCATCGTCATCGTCTACGGCATCATCGACCGCTACGGCTTCACCAACCTGCTGGTGTCCACCGTCGCCGCCGGGGCGCTGATGTTCGTGCTCGGCCTGTTCAGGCTGGGCGTGTTGATCCGCTACATCCCGGTGTCCATCGTGATCGGTTTCACCAATGGCATTGCGGTGCTGATCGCGCTGTCGCAGTTGCGCGACCTGATGGGCCTGGACATCGCCAAGATGCCGGGCGACTTTTTCTCGCAGCTGGCCACGCTCTCCGCCCACATCGGCAGCTTCAATGGCCATGCCTTTGCCATCGGCGCCATCTGCGTGGCCGGCCTGGTGCTGTGGCCGCGGCTGTTCAAGTCCGACAAGGCCGAGCCCGGCAGCGAGCCGGCACCGGGCGCGCTGAAGGCGGCGCGGCGCCTGCTGTCCAAGCTGCCGGCGCCCATCGTCGCGCTGGTCACGCTCACGCTGGCGGCCTGGCTGCTGAAGCTGCCGGTCGAGACCATAGGCAGCCGCTTCGGCGAGTTGCCGCGCGGCCTGCCGCGGCTGGACCTGCCGCCGCTGAGCTGGGACAGCCTGCGCCAGCTCACCATCCCCATCGTCACCATCGCGCTGCTGGGTGCCATCGAATCGCTGCTGTGCGCACGCGTGGCCGACAACATGGCCGACCACCGCCGCCACGACCCCAACCAGGAGCTGATGGCCCAGGGCGTGGCCAATATCGTCGTGCCCTTCTTCGGCGGCATTCCGGCCACCGGCACCATCGCGCGCACCGTCACCAACGTGCGTGCCGGCGCCGCCAGCCCCATCGCCGGCATCGTCCACGCCATCACGCTGCTCTTCATCCTGCTGGCGGCGGCACCGCTGGCCGGCCATGTGCCGCTGGCGGCCCTGGCCGGCATCCTGATGTTCGTGGCCTGGAACATGTTCGAGGGCCACCAGTTCCTGCGCCTGCGCCACTTCTCGGCCCAGTACCGCACGCTGATGGTGGGCACCTTCGTGCTGACCATCGTCTTCGACCTCACGGTGGCGGTCGAGGTTGGCCTGGTGCTGGCCTGCGTCTTCTTCATCTGGCGCATGAGCACGCTGTTCAGCGTCAAGCCGCACGCTGCAGCCGACCTGCCGCCCGGCGTGCAGGCCTTTGAGCTCTACGGCTCGCTGTTCTTCGGCGCCGTCGGCAAGATCGAGGCCCTGCCCGAACAGCTGCCGCCGGCCACGCGTGCCGTGGTGCTGGACATGCAGCGCCTGGTTTCCATGGACACCTCGGGGCTGGACGCGCTGGAGCAGTTGCACCGCACGCTCAAGCGCCAGCAGGTGGCGCTGGTGCTGGCCAACGTCAACGCGCAACCGCTGTCGCTGGTTCAGCGCTCGGGCTTCGAAGCTGTGCTGGGGCCCGAGAACATCGTGCCCAGCATGGCCGAGGCGCTGCAGAGCGACGAGGCCCCACCCGTCTGATTCGCGCCTGACCCGCGGTGGACCGGCGCCGGATCAGCCGGCGCCCTGATCAGCCCTTGCGCCAGGCCAGCGGCAACTGCGCCAGCGTGGCCAGCCGTGCCACCGCGCGGGCATGGGCGGTTTCGCGCCGCGACACCGCATAGCCCACCGCGAACCAGGCCGAGGCGTCGACTTCAGCCTGGCGGCGAAAGGTGGCCTCGGCCACATGCATGTCGTTGAGGTCGCCCAGGGCATCGAGCGCCGCCGTCAACGCCGGCCGCAGCGCCGCCACCGCCTTGGCCTTGAGCAGCGGCATCATGGGTTCGAGCGCATAGCGCATGCGCTTGAGCCGCTTGCGCAAGCGGTGCTGCTGCTCGGCGTCGGCCTGGGCAAAGGCGAGCGCATCGCGCTTCACGCGCCGCCACAGCGGCTGCAGGCAGGCGCGGGCGGCTTCGGCCAGCGAAGGCTCGGCGGGTTCTGCCATGGCGGTCGCAACCACAGGCACCGAGGCCGAAGGAAGGGCCAGCGTGCGCAACAGCAGTGCGGTGAAGGCGGGGTCGCGCACCACCTCGTCGGCCGGCCGGGCCGCGGCCGGGGCCGGCCAGTCGAAGGGCGGCGCCCCGGCCGCGGCCAGGGTATCGCGCAGCGATTGCGCCAGCACATCGCCATCGCGCGCCGCACCCAGCTCGGCGAAGGGCGCGCGCCAGGCGGCCTCCAGCGCCAGCGCCGCTTCGGCATCGCCGCCCCAGCTGGCATAGACGCGCAGCACACTGCGCAGCCGCCGCAGCGCCACGCGCAGCTGGTGCAGGTGCTCGGGCGCACCCGTGCCGCCGGCGATTTCGGCCGCATTGGGCAGGGCCTGGGCCAGCGCCGCCTGCAGCATGCTGCGCCAGGCCTCGTCGCGCGTGATGCCGGCTTGCAACAGCGGCGGTACCGCCTTCACCGGCGGCACCTGGGCCACGCCGGCGGCCAGGCGGTGGCCCTGCTCGGACTTGGTGCGCACGTCCCACCACAGGCCGAAACGAGCCGCCCAGCGCGCCGCCAGCGCCGGCAGCGTCGCCGAATCGCCGCTGACCAGCTCGAACTCGATTTCGTCCACCGCCAGCCGCCGCTCGCCGGCGATGATCTCGCCGCGGTCGTGGGCAATCTCGATCAGCGCGCCGCCACTGCGCACCAGGCGGTGCAGGCGGCGGATGTCGGTGCGGTAGACGGCCTCCAGCGGCGGCGCCTCGGCCAGCACGGCCAGCAAGGCCTCGCCCACCGGCGTGCCGGCGTGGCGCTGCGGGTCCAGCGGCGGTTGCGCCGCCCGGACGCCGACGCGCACCTCGTGCTCCAGCCGCACGGCCAGGCCGTCGCCGCGGCCCTTGAGCGTCTGCATCCAGACCCGGCCCTCCTTGCGCAGGCGCAGCGCGAGGCCGGCTGCCGCCAGGCGGCGGTCGGGGGTGTCGCAGTAGACGGCCTGCAGGCGCGTGGTGCGGGCCGTGGCGGTGGCAACGGCCTGGTGCAACGCGGCACTGCGCCGGGCGGGCACCTGAAACTTGAGTTCGGTTTCCAAGCGAATGGGGGCGCCAGCGGCGCGCGACGGGGCAAGACCGGGATCATCGCCCAATCCCCCAGCCCGCCGACAGCCCGGTGTCACCCGCGCCCGCATAAAATCGCGCCTCAACCCGCCACCGGCCGCCGCCATGCCCCTGTTCTGGAAGCCCTACAAGTCCGACGTCACGAACTTCATCGAAGCGCTGAAGGCCAAGAAGCCCACGCTCGAGGACGAGCAGCGCGCCGGCCGCGCCCTGCTGTGGGACCGCGCGCTCGACCGCAGCCAGCAGGCCGACTGGGCCGACGCCAAGGTGGCACAACAGCCCTACGTCTACCAGACCAAGCCCGGCGCTTGAACTCGGCTTCACGGGCCGGCGGCGTGCAGGAACTGGCCGACGCCAGCGAAGCCCCGGTGCCCGAGGTGGTGGACCAGATCGCGGTGGCGCGCCTCTATGGCGAGCCGCTGTTTCGCATGCCGCAGGATCTCTACATCCCGCCGGATGCACTGGAGATCTTCCTCGAGGCCTTCGAAGGCCCGCTGGACCTGCTGCTCTACCTGATCCGGCGCCAGAACTTCAACATCCTCGACATCCCGCTGGCCAGCGTGACGCGCCAGTACCTGGACTACGTCGACCAGATCCGCCGCCACAACCTCGAGCTCGCGAGCGAATACCTCTTGATGGCGGCGATGCTCATCGAGATCAAGAGCCGCATGCTGCTGCCGCCCAAGAAGAGCGCCGACGGCAGCGAACCCGAAGACCCGCGAGCCGAACTCGTGCGCCGCCTGGTCGAGTACGAGCAGATCAAGCTGGGCGCCGCCCGCATCGACGCGCTGCCGCTCTTGGGGCGCGATTTCCTGCGCGTGCAGATCCACGTCGAGCAAAGCCTGCAGACGCACTGGCCCGAGGTGAACAGCGAAGACCTGCGCCAGGCCTGGCGCGAGATCCTGCAGCGCGCCAAGCTCAACCAGCACCACATGATCAGCCGCGAGCAGCTGAGCGTGCGCGAGCACATGAGCATCGTGCTGCGCCGCCTGCAGGGCCGGCGCTTCGTCGAGTTCCACGAACTCTTCGATGTCGAGCGCGGCGCGCCGGTGCTGGTCGTGACCTTCATCGCCATGCTCGAGCTGGCGCGCGAGCAGTTGCTCGAAGTCACCCAGGCCGAGGCCTTCGCACCGATCTACGTGCGCCTGGCCTACTCGCCGTCCTGATCCCCCCTCAATGCCGCCGCTGCGCGCCCCGCCCGGGCGCGGCGCGCGGCCCATGGAAGCCCTCACCATGTTCAAGAACGCCCTCGTCTTCCGCATCGAAAACTGGGAAAGCAAGCCCGCCCTGTCCGAGATCGAGGCCCGCCTGGACGGCGCGCGCTTCGCGCCCTGCGGCGCGACCCAGCCCGAATCCGCCGGCTGGGTGGCGCCGCGCGGGCGCAAGCACGGCGTGCTGGCCGAGAGCGTGGGCGGGCAGATCATTCTTGAGCTGTGTACCGAGACCAAGGCGGTGCCGGGCGGCGTGATCAAGACCGAGCTCGAGGCCCAGTGCGACCGCATCGAGGCCGAGACCGGCCGCCGCCCCAAGGGCAAGGCAGCGCGCCAGTTGAAGGAAGAGATCGTCCACACGCTGATGCCGAGGGCCTTTCCCAAGCGTGGCAGCACGCGGGTCTGGCTGGCGCCGCAGGAAGGCCTGGTGCTCATCGATGCCGCCAGCCTCAAGAAGGCTGACGGCGTGGTCACGCGCCTGGTCGAGTTGCTGGGCGGCGGCCTGCGCCTTGCGCCCATTCAAACGGCGCTGTCCCCGGCCACCGCGATGGCCGCCTGGCTTGTCGAGCAGGAGGCGCCGGCCGGCTTCACGCTGGATCGCGATTGCGAACTCAAGCAACCCGACAGCGAGAAGGCCACCGTTCGCTATGCGCGCCACACGCTGGACATCGCCGAGGTCGGCGAGCACATCAAGCAGGGCAAGCTGCCGACCCAGGTGGCGATGACCTGGGCCGGCCGCGTCTCCTTCGTGCTGACCGAGGCACTGGTGATCAAGAAGATCAAGCTGCTGGACATCGTGCTCGAAGGCGCGGGCAGCACGGCGAACGCCGACGACGGCGGCTTCGACACCGACGTGGCCATCGCCACCGGCGAACTGCGCCAGCTCATCCCCGACCTGATCGCGGCGCTGGGCGGCCTGCAGCAGCCCGGCGCCAGCGCCGCCACGGCCGCGTTGCGTCAGGCCGACGCGGCCCCGGCCGCCACCACGGGCGACAGCACCGCGCCCTGGGACGAAGTGCCGGCCTGAGGAAGAATGCCCCTCGGGGCCTTCAGTGCAGCTTGCGACGGCCGCCGCTGGGCGCGGCGGCCTGCTGGCTTTCGGCCTTCTCGAGCAAGGCCTTGCCGCTGACGCCGGCAAACAGCGCGGCAGCGCGCACCTTGATCTCGAGCAGCTCGCTCGCACTCACCGAGTACTGGCCGGTGGTGCGGTTGACGACGACGCCGAACTCGACATCCTTGCCGTCGTTGGACAGGGTGCCGCTGGTGAACTCGTAGTCGTCGCTGTGCGGCGGCAGGCCGCGGGCATCGGCGTCGTAGTCCTGGTACTCGATGCGCGTGATCTCGCCGCTGGCGAGATTGAGCAGCGCGGTGGACGTGATGACCTCGTCGGTCAATTCGTCGGAGATCACGATGGGTACCTTCAGATCCACGGCCAAGCCTCGCTGTCGAAAACCGCATTGTCACCCGCGGCGAGGCCCGGCCGCCGCAGCCGCTCAGGACTTGCGCAGGCGGCGCGCCCCGACCATCGCCATGCCGGCCACCATCAAGGCCCAGGTGCCGGGTTCGGGCACCGGGTTGATCTGGGCCAGGCCGTAGTTGACGGCCACTTCCTCGGCCAGTTCATTGCCCCAGACCAGACCCGGATTGCCGGCCAGTTGCACCGTGCTGGGCAGGCTGGACAGCGAGGTGAAGCTGAGCCGCGCGACGTGGAAGCTGCCGGTGGGCAGGATGGCCGAGATGTTGTTGAAGAAGACCCCGGTCACGGTGCCGCTGGCCGGGTCGTGCAGGCCTGCCGAGCGCGCCGGATCGGGCCAGACGGTGGTGTCGATCACGAGGCCGTCGTACTGCAGGCGCAGCGGGTCGTAGCTGAAGTTGAAGCCGCCGCCGATGATGTTGCCGGCGAAGTCATTGCCATTGACGTCGAGCGAGAAGCTGGCGCCGAGGGGTGCCAGCACCGTGGACGGCACAAGGTCCAGCGTGGCCGACTGCGCCGAATGCGCGATGACGACGAGTGCGGCCAGGGCCACGGGTCGAAGGTGGGAGACGAAGTTCATGGGTAGCTCCTGTGGGGTTGAACGAGAACGGAAGCAGGGTTGGGGGATCAGCGCGCCAGGTGCCAGGCCGACGGCCCGGGCCGGGTGGCGAACAGACGGCGCGCCAGCGCCAGGTCCAGGGCGTTGATGAATCCGTCGCCGTTGAGATCGGCGCGGTTGGGCGCGCGCTGGCCGAAGCTGTTGCGCACGAGGGCGAAGTCCAGGCTGTTGACGATGCCGTCGTTGTTGGCGTCGGCGTCGCAGGCGTCGCCATAGCCGTCGAGATCGCTGTCGCGCTGGTTGGCATTGGCCACATTGATGCAGTTGTCGCGGCTGTCGGGCACGCCGTCGCCGTCGCCATCGCTCTCCACCAGCGCGGCCTGGGCGCTGGCGCCTTCGCCGGAGCCCACGCGCAGCAGCACATTGCCGGTGAAGCCGCCCAGGTCGATGCGGCCGTCACCCAGCGCGTTGAGAAGCGTGCGTCCCACGACGCGGCCGCTTTGCGGGTCGATCGCGACGGCGGTGAGCAGTTCGGGGTCGATGACCATGCCGCGCGGGCAGCTCAGGCACACGGGCGGCGCCTTGATGACCAGCACGCCCAGCTCCTGCGACAGGTTGAGCACCGGAAAGCGCAGCGGCGGCGCGGTGCGCAGCACCACCGTGGGGTCGCCGAGCAGGTTGTAGATGTTCATCTCCTGGCGCAGGCCTTCCACCGGCACGGCCACGCCACCGGCATCGGTGGGGTGCATATTGGGCGTGGCGCCGGCGTCGACCGCAGCCAGGAAGGCCTTGCCGTGATTGAGCAGGTCGCCCAGGCGGCGCACCGGGAGGGCACCGCCGAAGGGCGCGAGTCCGGGGAAGAGCGCGTCGAACAGGCCTATGGCCAGGTGGCCGTTGTCACGCGTGCTGCTCGAACGGGTGTCACCGATGACCGCCAGCGCGCCGTCGGTCTTGCGCACGAAGGCCTCGGCGAAATAGGCCGTCGAAAAGGCGGGCCCGTAGCCGCCGCCGATGATGTTGGCCGGCAGGTCCACCGTCTCGTTGTCGAAGATGCCGCTGGCGCAGTTGATGCTGAACAGCACCGGGAACTGGTTGTTCGTGACCGACACCGCGCCCAGGTTGGCGGTCTGGAAGGAGGGGTCGCCGAAGCCGGTCCACCAGCCGTGGTCGCGGTGGTAGAACAAGGCCGTGCCCTGGTTGAACGCATTCACGATGTCGGCCTGGCTGCCGTTCCAGGCAAAGCCGGGCTTGCGCAGGGCCGCCGGCACCGGGTTGCCGTTGCGGTAGGTGGTCGGGTTGGCGCCGTTGGGCGCGACATAGATGCGCTGGACGTTGTAGCCCTGGGCCACGACGTGGTCACGGATCTGCTCGGTCACCTGCACGAACCAGCGCGTGTCGAGGGTGAAGCCTTCGAAGAAGGAAGCAAAGGTCAGGCGGCTGTAGAAATCCTGCTGGAAAAGTGAGTCCGGCGGCGGATGGTTCTCGAAGGCGATGACCTTGCTGACCATGGTCTGGGCCTGGGCCAGCGTGTCGACCGGGAAGCGGCCGATGCCGAAGGGTGGCACGGTCTCGGCCGTGGCGCCGGGCAGGAACTGGCCGTACCACATGTCGCCGGCATTGCGCGCCGAATCCCACCAGTTGGGCTGGTCGTAGTGGGTGGGCACATGTTCGGCGTCGCCCATCAGCAGCACCCATTGCGGCTTGACGAGGTGGCTGTTCCAGTGGCTGGCCAGCCAGTTGCGGATCTGGGCCGCGTTGGCGATGAACGACACCCCGCCCGTGAGCGCCGGGTCTGAGGTGCTCACCACCATCGTGCTGATGCCCAGCGCATCCTTGTGCGCCTTCAGCGTGTTGGCGGCGGCCACCAGGTTGGGGTGGGCAATGATGATGAAGCGCGCGCCCAGCAACTGGATCGGTGGCACCAGCGGTCCGCACACGCGCACCAGCGACTCGCCATTGAGGGCGTATTTCAGCACCGGCATGGGCCGCGCCTCGATGCGGTTGTCCACAGGGTCAAAGGCGTCCTTGGAACGTCGGTCCAGCCGCGCGTCGATGCGGAAGCACTCGCTGGGCGAATGGATCACGCGGATGATGTAGCTGTCGTGCCAGGTGATGAAACGGCGGTTGGGATCGAAGCCATAGGGCGAGAAACGGAACGATTCGATGTTGGCATTGCCCTTGAACAGCGCGCGCCGCTCCAGCGCCTGACCAGGCAGGAAGAGGCTGCGCGCATAGGTGTCGGGGTTGAACTTGAAGGCGGGCGGCTCGGCCACCTCGGACGAGGTGCGCTCGGGCGGCTGCACCGGGTAGAGCAGCGCCGGCATCTCGTGCGGCGGCCCCTCGGGCTCGACCACCACGGTAGCGGTCTCGCCTTCCTTCAGGTCGACCGGCAGCGCCAGCGGAAAGCCGGCCACCGGCATCTCGGGCTGGCCCACGCGGTCAGCGCCGCCGAGCACCATGCCGGCGCCCAGGCGTTGAGAGAAGCGGTCGAAGCTGCCGGCCGGCGTCTCGACCTTGTCGAGCAGCGGGGGATCGACGGTGATGCGCAGCACCGTGCCGGCGCCGGTCTGCTCGAGCACCGTGACCTGCACGGCCGCTGCGGCCCCGGTGGCCGTGGCCGCCAGTGCCAGGGCCGCCAGCATGCGCGGCAAGCGCGGCAGGCGGGCCTTGATTCGGGAAATGACTGTCATGTTGGACCTCCGTGACGCCGGGTGCTGCAGCCGGGCCTCCCTGACCCGAGCCGTGCATCGATCGTGTCCAGAGCTTAGGCAGGCGACCCCGACGCTGCACCCGCTGTCCAGAGGATCACGCCGCGCCCCGCGAAACTTCCAGTTAGGGGGTCAGCGTCGCGGCCCGGCTGCCGGCAGATCGAGCGCCCTGCGGGCCTGCTGCAGCAGGGGCGGCGCCAGATCGGCTGCCGCCTCGCGCGCCGGCAGCGCCGCGCGCAGTTCCTGCACCAGGGCCCCGTGCTCGGCGCCCAGGTCGCCGGCCTCGCGCAAGGCCTGCAAACGCAGCAAGCCATCGTGGAAGAGCAGCGCCTCGAACTCGCGCCGGCTGGCCCCGTCCATCGGCACGGCGGGCGACATCGCCTCGCGCAAGGCCGCGCGCTCGGCGGCATCCAGGGTGGGCAGCGCGTGGCCGGGCAGCACGGGCGCGGCGGGGAGGCCTGGTGCCGGCTGCACCACCGGCAAAGGTGCGGCGCCTGCAGGCGTCGTCAGTTCGGCTGACGCGGTGCCCAAGGCCGGCGACAGCCAGGGGCCGTTGTCGGCAGGGGCCGGTGGCGCCAGGGCCGCCGCGGCGGGTGGCGCCGGCGGCGCCCACCACATTGCCAGGCCGGCCATGGCCAGCGCCAGCCCGCCGGCCATCCAGCGAGCAGGGTTGAAGCGCGGGGGATAGCGTCGGCGTTGCACGGCGCGCAGTATGGACGGCAGGCGCAGGACAGCCAACCAGCCCCTCCCCTGTCGGCAGGATGGCCGCAAAGGCGCCACCGTTGAGGCCGCGAAGTCTTGCAAACGCATCCGACGGTTGCCATTGCGGCGCTGCAGCATCATCCGGTAACACGGCCGGCGCCACAACGGCGATGCTCAAGCCATCGCCTGCCACCCAAGTGCAGGCCCGCGGCGTGTGGCGCCGCCATCAGGAGAACAGCATGTCCGAAACCCTCACACCGACCACCACCGTCGCCTCGCAACGCAACCTCTGGCTCGTCGTCGGCGGCCTGGGACTGGCCGGCATCGGCCTGGCCGCCGGCCTGATGCTGCGCGCGCCCGCTGCGGCACCCGAGGCCGTGGCCGACAGCCCGGCCGCCACGGCCCAGGCTGGCAACAGCGGCAGCAACACGGCCAAGGCCGCCACCGGCAACAGCGGCAACAAAGCCCAGGGCAAGCAGGCCGCGGCCGGCAACGGCGCGCAACGCGCCGCCGAACGCCCGCCGCTGGACACCCAGTCCGCCGCGCTGTGTGCGCATTGCGGCGTCATCGAGGGCGTGCGCCCGGTGCAGCGCAAGGGCGAAGGCTCGGGCGTGGGGGCGGTGGCCGGCGGCGTGCTTGGCGCCGTGGTCGGCAACCAGATGGGCGCCGGCAGCGGCAAGACCGCGATGACGGTGCTGGGTGCGGTGGGCGGCGGCTTTGCCGGCAACGAGGTCGAGAAGCGCACCAAGACGACCACCGTCTACGAGGTCAAGGTGCGCATGGACGACGGCACGCTGCGCACCTTTACCAGCGACACCGCGCCGACCCCGGGCGCGCCGGTGACGGTCAGCGACAAGGGCTTCCAGGTCGTGAACCGCAGCGAAGGCAACGGCGCGCCGCGCGTCACACGCACCGCGGGCTGATCCGCCGCGGCAGGGGCAGGCTCCTCAGTGAGCCTGGTCCCAGTTCTCGCCCACACCTACCTCGGCCAGCAGCGGCACCGCCAGCTTCGCCACGCCGGCCATCAGCCGCGGCACCGCCTCGCGCGCCCATGCCAGCTCTTCCAGGGGCACCTCGAGCACCAATTCGTCGTGCACCTGCATCACCATGCGGGTGGCGCGGCCCTCGTCGTCCAGGGCCTGCTGCACCGCGATCATCGCCAGCTTGATGAGATCGGCCGCCGTGCCCTGCATGGGCGCGTTGATGGCCTGGCGCTCGGCGCCGGCCTTGCGCGGGCCGTTGCCGCTGTTGATTTCGGGCAGCCAGAGGCGGCGGCCGAAGACGGTCTGCACATAGCCCCGGGCCTTGGCTTCCAGCCGCGTTTCGTCCATGTAGCGCTTGACGCCGGCAAATCGCGCGAAATAGCGGTCGATGTAGTCCTTGGCCGCCTTCTGCTCGATGCCCAGGTTGGAAGCCAGGCCGAAGGCGCCCATGCCGTAGATGAGGCCGAAGTTGATGACCTTGGCGTAGCGGCGCTGCTCGCTGCTGACATCGGCCACCGGCACGCCGAAGACCTCGCTGGCGGTGGCGCGGTGTACGTCCACGCCCTCGGCAAACGCGCGCAGCAGGGCCGGGTCCTGGCTGATGTGGGCCATGATGCGCAGCTCGATCTGGCTGTAGTCGGCGCTCATCAGCACATGGCCTGGCGGCGCAATGAAGGCCTCGCGCACGCGCCGGCCCTCGGGCGTGCGGATGGGGATGTTCTGCAGGTTGGGGTCGTTGCTCGACAGCCGCCCCGTCACCGCCACCGCCTGCGCGTAGTTGGTGTGTACGCGGCCGGTGGCCGGGTTCACCATCAGCGGCAGCTTGTCGGTGTAGGTGCCCTTGAGCTTGGCCAGGCCCCGGTGATCGAGGATGCGCGCCGGCAGCGGGTAGTCGGCAGCCAATTCCTGCAGCACCTCTTCATCCGTGGACGGCGCGCCGCTGGCGGTCTTCTTCTTCACCGGCAGGCCCAGCTTGACGAACAGGATCTCGCCGATCTGCTTGGGGCTGCCCAGGTTGAAGGGCTGGCCGGCGATGGCATAGGCCTCCTGCTCCAGCGCCACCATGCGCTCGGCCAGCTCCTGGCTCTGGCGCGCCAGTACCGCGGCGTCGATGAGCACGCCGTGGCGCTCGATGCGGCACAGCAGCTGCGCCACCGGCATCTCGATGCGCTCGTAGACCAGCCGCAGGCCGCGCTCTTCATCCCCGTCTGCGGCAACGAGAGGCCACAGCGTCTGGTGCACCTGCAACGTCATCTCGCTGTCCTCGCCGCTGTACTGCGCGGCGCGGGCCACGTCGACCTGGGCAAAGGAAATCTGGTTCGCACCCTTGCCGCACAGGTCTTCGTAGCTCAGGCCCTTGCGGCCGAGGTGGCGCTCGGCCAGCGCCTCCAGTCCGTGGGTCTTGTGGGCCTCAAGCACATAGCTCTGCAGCAGGGTGTCGTGCGCGTAGCCGCGCACCGCGATGCCGGCATTGGCGAAGACATGCAGGTCGTACTTGATGTTCTGGCCCAGCTTGGCGCGCGATGCGTCTTCCAGCCAGGGCTTGAGGCGCGCCAGCACCTCGTCGATGGGCAGCTGTTCGGGCGCGTCGGGGTAGTTGTGGGCCAGCGGCACATAGGCGGCGCGCCCGGGCTCGACGGCAAAGCTGATGCCGACGATGCGGGCGCGCATCGCGTCCAGCGAATCGGTCTCGGTGTCCAGCGCCACCAGCTCGGCCGCCTGCAGCAGGGCCATCCAGTGCTCCAGGCGCTCCCAGTTCGTGATGGTCTCGTAGTCGCGCGCCAGATCGGCGGCGGCCGTGCGCGGCGGCGCGTCGGCTTCCAGGACCGCGCCCGCAGTGCTCGGCGTGCTGCCCAGCGCCGCTTCGAGCTCCTTGCGGAAGCTGCGGAAGTCGTAGCGCTCATAAAAAGACAGCAAGCCGGCCTGGTCCACCGGGCGCAGCGCCAGCGCCTCCAGCGCCGGCCAGCCCTCGATGTGGCCGGCAAGGTCGCAGTCGGTCACCACCGTCACCAGCTTGCGCCCCATCGGCAGCCAATCCAGCGCCTTGCGCAGGTTGTCGCCGGCCACGCCCTTGATGCTGTCGGCAGCGGCGATCACGCCGTCCAGGCTGCCGTGGTCGGCGATCCACTTCACAGCCGTCTTGGGGCCCACCTTCTCGACCCCGGGCACGTTGTCCACGGTGTCGCCTACCAGGGTGAGGTAGTCGACGATGCGCTCGGGCGACACGCCGAACTTGGCCTGTACGCCCGCGATGTCCAGGCGCTCGTTGCTCATGGTGTTGATCAGTGTCACCTGCTCCGTCACCAGTTGCGCCAGGTCCTTGTCGCCGGTGGAGACGATGACCTGGTGGCCGCTGGCCGCGGCCACGCGGGCCAGGGTGCCGATGGCATCGTCGGCCTCGATGCCGGGCACTTCCAGCACCGGCCAGCCGAGCAGGCGCACGACCTCGTGGATGGGCGCGATCTGCTGCACCAGGGCCTCGGGCATGGGCGCGCGGTTGGCCTTGTACTCGGGGTACCAGCCGTCGCGGAAGGTCGGGCCCTTGGCGTCGAAGACGCAGACCGCGTGCTCGGCCGGAATCTGCTCGCGCAGCCGCTTCATCATTGCCACCATGCCGTGTACCGCGCCGGTGGGAAAGCCGTCGCCGGCGCGCAGGTCGGGCATGGCATGGAAGGCGCGGTAGAGATAGCTCGAACCGTCGACCAGCAGCATGATTCTTTCGCTCATGCGGTCATTGTGACGCGCCCCGGTGGCCCGAGCCCGCTGCGTAGAATCGCCCCATGAGCCTGATCGCCCGCCTTGCTGCCGGCCCCCTTTTCCTGCTGCCGGTGCTGGCCGCCATGGCCGCCGAGCCGCCCGCGCCGGCGCCACGCGCGGCCTCCGCCCCCGCCGAGGCCGTGGCCCGCCGCACCGTGATCGAGGATGAGGGCGCGCGCATCGAGGAAACGCGCCTGCGCGGCGCGCCGCAGCGCATCGTCGTGCAGAGCAAGCTGCTGCCCGTGGCGCCCTACGAAATCATCGTGGGCCCCAACGGACGCGACGCGGCGCAGCAGCGCGGCGCCACCGGCCAGACCGCCTGGTCGGTGCTGAGCTTCTGACGGCCGCGATGGCGGTCTATACCGAAGTCGGCTTTGCCGAGGCCGAGGCCCTGCTCGGCGCCCTGGGCCTGGGCGGGCTGACCGATCTGCAGGGCATACGCTCGGGCATAGAAAACACCAACTACTACGCCACCACCACGCGCGGCCAATGGGTGCTGACGCTGTTCGAGCGCCTGCCGGCCGAGCAACTGCCCTATTACCTGGAGCTGATGCAGCATCTGTCGGCCCATGGCGTGCCGGTGCCCGCGCCCCAGCCCGACGCCCAGGGCCGGCTGGTACACAGCGCCGGCGGCAAGCCGGCCGCGGTGGTGACCCGCCTGCCCGGCAGCCACCGCCTGCGGCCGGCGCTCGTCCACGTCACCCAAGTGGGCGCGATGCTGGCCAAGATGCACCTGGCAGGCGTCGATTTCACGCCGCAGCAGCCGCATCTGCGCGGCCTGGATTGGTGGGTGGAAACCGCGCCCCTGGTGCTGCCGCACCTGGACGCCGGGCAAGCGGCGCTGCTGCGCGACGAGATCGCCTACCAGCAACACCTGGCGGCTTCGCCGGCCGGCCAGGCCCTGCCGCGCGGGCCCATCCACGCCGACCTCTTCCGCGACAACGTGATGTTCGACGACACCGCCGGCGACGACCGCCTGTGCGGCTTCTTCGATTTCTACTTCGCCGGCACCGACACCCTGCTCTTCGACGTCGCGGTCTGCCTCAACGACTGGTGCAGCGACGCCACCAGCGGCGCCCTCGACGAGACCCTGGCAGGCGCCTTCATGGCCGCCTACGGTCGGCAGCGTCCGCTCAGCCACGGCGAGGTGCGCGCGTTGCCGGCCCTGCTGCGCGCAGCAGCGCTGCGCTTCTGGATCTCGCGCCTGTGGGACTGGCATCTGCCGCGCGACGCGGCCCTGCTGCAGCCCAAAGATCCGACGCATTTCGAGCGCGTGCTGCGCTCACGCATCGCCAACCCCTGGCACCCGCCGCACTGACATGGCGCTGCTGCTCAAGACCGTTGCCGCCGCACGCGGCCCGCGCTGGATAGGCGATGCCTTCCGTCTGTTCGCGCGCCGGCCCATGGCCTTCACCTCGCTGTTCGCGGTCTTCCTGGGCGCGGCGTTGCTGGTCAGCCTGGTGCCGGTGCTGGGCGCCCTGGTCCAGATGATGGCGCTGCCGCTGCTTTCGCTGGGCTTCATGGTCGCCGCACGTTCGGCGCTCGAGGGCGGCCCTGTAAGCCCGCGCCAGTTCATCGAACCGCTGCAGGCCGACCCGGCGCGGCGGCGCGCGCTGCTGCTGCTGTGCGTGGGCTACGGCGTGGCAGCCCTGTTCATCCTGCTGCTGGCCGATGCGGTGTCCAACAGCGCCTGGGGCCGGCTGCAGACGCTGATGGCACGCGGCCAGGAAGCCCAGGCCGAGATCGACGCCCTGCTCGCCGAGCCCGGCGTCAGCGCGGCGCTGCTGCTGGCCGGCACGCTGGGCACGGCGCTCTCCGTGCCCTACTGGCATGCGCCAGCCCTGGTGTACTGGGGCGGCCAGAGCGCGGGCCAGGCCCTGTTTTCCAGCACGCTGGCGGTGTGGCGCGCACGCGGCGCCTTCTTCGGCTACATGCTGGGCTGGGTGGGCGTGGTGCTGGTCTTCGGCTTCGTCACCGCGTTCGTCTTCGGCCTTCTGGGCCTGCCGCAACTGGCCGGCATCCTGGGCGTGCCAGGCGGGCTGGTGTTCTCGGCCGTGTTCTACATCTCGCTGCTCTTCACCTTCAATGACAGCTTCGGCGGCGCGACGGCCGCCGCCGACCCCGAGATCAATCGACCGGCGTGAGCTTGGCGATGGCCAGCGCCAGCCACTTGCTGCCGTGGCGGCCGAAATGCACCTGGGCGCGGGCATCGGCGCCGCGGCCTTCCAGCACCGTGATCACGCCTTCGCCAAACTTGGTGTGGAACACCGTCTGGCCGACACGCAGCCCCTGCTGGCCCTCGGGCTGCGCCGCGGTCTTGATGGGCGGCGGCGGGGCCGGCGCCACGCGCCCGGCGCCGACGATGCCACTCAGACCGCTGCCGCGCTGCCAGGCCTGCTGGTATTCACGCGCATAGCCCGAGCCGAAGCCCGGCTGGCGCGGCGTGATCCACTTCAGCGCGCCCTCGGGCAACTCCTCGATGAAGCGGCTCTTGACGTTGTAGCGCGTCTGGCCGTGCAGCATGCGCGTCTGGCTGAAGCTCAGGTACAGCCGCTTGCGCGCCCGTGTGATGGCCACGTACATCAGGCGCCGCTCTTCCTCCAGGCCGTCGGCATCGGACAGCGCGTTCTCGTGCGGGAACAGGCCCTCCTCGATGCCGGTGATGAAGACGGCGTCGAACTCCAGGCCCTTGGCCGAATGCACCGTCATCAGCTGGATGGCGTCAGCGCCGGCCTGGGCCTGGTTGTCGCCGGCCTCCAGGCTGGCATGGGTCAAGAAGGCGGCCAGCGGGCTCATGATCTCGCCGGTCTCGGCGTCGGGCGCGGCCTCACCGCCCTGCTCGTCCACCGGCAGCGCCACCGCGTCCTTGCCAAAGCCCTCCTGCGTGACAAAGCTCTCGGCCGCATTGACGAGTTCCTCAAGGTTCTCGATGCGGTCCTGGCCCTCCTTGTCGGTCTTGTAGAAATCGAGCAGGCCGCTGGCGTGCAGCACATGTTCGATGATCTCGCGCAGCGTCAGGCCGTGGGTGGCCTCGCGCATGCGGTCGACCAGCGCCACAAAGGCCTGCAGGTTGCCGCCCGCCTTGCCCGCCACCGCGCCCACGGCCTGGGCCAGGCTGCGTCCACTGGCGCGGGCGGCGTCCTGCAACTGCTCGATGCTGCGTGCGCCGATGCCGCGCGCCGGGAAGTTGACGACGCGCAGGAAGCTGGTGTCGTCGCTGACGTTTTCCAGCAGGCGCAGATAGGCCAGGGCATGCTTGACCTCGGCGCGCTCGAAGAAGCGCAGGCCGCCGTAGACGCGGTAGGGCATGCCGGCGTTGAAGAGCGCGCTTTCCAGCACCCGGCTCTGCGCGTTGCTGCGGTAGAGCAGCGCGATCTCGCTGCGCGGCATGCCGGCGCGGTGCAGCGCCTTGGCCTCTTCCAGCAGCCACTGCGCCTCGGCGAAATCGCTGCTGGCCTCGAACACACGCAGCGGCTCACCGGCGCCCAGGTCGGTGCGCAGGTTCTTGCCCAGGCGCTGCGTGTTGTGGCTGATGAGGTCGTTGGCGGCGTCCAGGATGTGGCCGCAGCTGCGGTAGTTCTGCTCCAGCTTGATGACACGGTCAACCCGGAATTCGCGCTCGAAATCGGCCATGTTGCCGACCCGCGCGCCACGGAAGGCGTAGATGCTCTGGTCGTCGTCGCCGACCGCGAACACGCCCTGGCCACCGGGGCCACCAGGCCCTTCCACCTGATTGCCCGGCGGCGCGAACATCTTCAGCCAGGCGTACTGCAGCCGGTTGGTGTCCTGGAACTCGTCCACCAGCACATGACCGAAGCGGCGCTGGTAATGCGCGCGCAGCGGGTCGTTGTCGCGCAGCAGCTCGTAGCTGCGCAGCATCAGCTCGGCGAAGTCGACCACGCCCTCGCGCTGGCACTGCTCTTCATAGGCCTGGTAGATCTCGACCAGCTTGCGCGTCTGCTCGTCGCGCACTTCCACGTCGCGCGGGCGCCGGCCTTCCTCCTTGTTGCCGGCGATGAACCAGGTCACCTGCTTGGGCACGAAGCGCTCTTCGTCCAGGTTCATGGCCTTGATGACGCGCTTGACGGCGCTCAGCTGGTCGCTGCTGTCGAGGATCTGGAAGCCCTGGGCCAGGCCGGCCAGCTTCCAGTGCGCGCGCAGGAAGCGATTGCACAGGCCGTGGAAGGTGCCTATCCACATGCCGCGCACGGCCACCGGCAGCATCGCCGAGAGCCTTGTGAGCATCTCCTTGGCGGCCTTGTTGGTGAAGGTCACGCCCAGCACGCCGCCGGGCGAGACCTGGCCGGTCTGCAGCAGCCAGGCGATGCGCGTGGTGAGCACACGCGTCTTGCCCGAGCCGGCGCCGGCCAGAATCAGCGCCGGCACGGCCGGCAGCGTCACCGCGGCCAGTTGCTCGGGATTGAGGTTGCGCAGCAGTGCCGGCGCGCCGGCGTCTGGAGTGGAGGCCATGGACATGGCGGCATTGTCGGGCACGGAGGAAGCGCGCAAGGGCGCGCGCTAACATCCGCCGGACAGCGCAGACGCCGTCGCCACCGCGGACCACGAGCATGGAAATTTTCGACTACGACAACATCCTGCTGCTGCCGCGCAAGTGCCGCGTCGAGAGCCGCAGCGAATGCGATGCCTCGGTGGAGTTCGGCGGCCGCCGCTTCGCGCTGCCGGTGGTGCCGTCCAACATGAAGACCGTGGTCGACGAGCCCATCAGCGTGCTGCTGGCCACCGGCGGCCACTTCTACGTGATGCACCGCTTCGATCTCGACAGCGTGGCCTATGCCAAGCGCATGCGCGAGCGCGGCCTCTATGTGAGCCTGAGCCTGGGCGTGAAGGCGGCCGACTTCGAGGTCGTCGACCGCCTGGCCGCCGAGGGCGTGGGCGCCGACTACATCACCATCGACATCGCCC
The DNA here is from genome assembly GCF_904426505.1 of Rubrivivax sp. A210. Lineage (GTDB taxonomy): Bacteria > Pseudomonadota > Gammaproteobacteria > Burkholderiales > Burkholderiaceae_C > Rubrivivax. The sequence goes on along the minus strand of NZ_CAJGBN010000034.1, from coordinate 180,556 downwards.
ACGGCCATGCCGACAGCGTGCGCAAGGCCATCGAGCACATCAAGGCGCGCCTGCCGGCCGCCTTCGTGATCGCCGGCAACGTGGCCACGCCCGAGGCGGTGATCGACCTCGAGAACTGGGGCGCCGATGCCACCAAGGTGGGCGTGGGCCCGGGCAAGGTGTGCATCACCAAGCTCAAGACCGGCTTCGGCACCGGCGGCTGGCAGCTCAGCGCGCTGAAGTGGTGTGCCCGCGTGGCCACCAAGCCCACCATCGCCGACGGGGGCATCCGCCACCATGGCGACATCGCCAAGAGCGTGCGCTTCGGCGCCGCGATGGTGATGGTGGGCTCGCTCTTTGCCGGTCACGAGGAATCGCCCGGCGCCACCGTCGAGGTCGATGGCCGGCTCTACAAGGAGTACTACGGCAGCGCCAGCGACTTCAACAAGGGCGAGTACAAGCACGTCGAGGGCAAGCGCATCCTCGAGCCGGTGAAGGGCCGCCTGGCCGACACGCTGCGCGAGATGCGCGAAGACCTGCAGAGCAGCATCAGCTATGCCGGTGGCCGCGTGCTGATGGACCTGAAGAAGGTCAACTACGTCGTGCTGGGCGGCGAGAACGCGGGCGAGCACCTGTTCATGTAGGTGCCCGGCCGCGGCCGGGCCTCAGCGACCCAACATGCCCTGGCGCTCGCCGGGCTCCAGGATCGCGCTGCGACGCGCCGCGCGCACGGCCAGTGGCTGGGCACGCGTTGAAGCCACCGGGCAGGCGCCGTTGTCGGCATAGCGGCCGGCGGCGTCCATCAGCGGATCGTCCCAGCTGCCCTGCACCACGGTGAAGTCCTCGGCCACCGGGCAGGTGGGCCCGAAGCCGTCGAAATAGCGGCCCTCATTGCGGTCGTTGACACTCTCGAAGTTGACCACGTTGAAGGTGTTGCCGCACGCGCTGACGGGGTTGAAGCCGACCGGCTTGCCGCAGCTCGTCTCGCCGATGGCGATGACCTCAAAGCCCTGGTCACGGAGTCCCCGCAGGCCGTTGATCACCTGTTCGCTGGCAGAGCAGGTGCGCCGGCCCATCAGCACAAAGACTCGCGGCAGGCCCAGCGACGACGTCGGGTTGCTGAAGGCGAAGGCCGTGTTGCGCGCCGCGTTCTTGTCGTTGTAGAGCAGCTTGGCGTAACTGCGGCCGGTGCCGCGCAGGCCGGCGATGTAGGACGCCAGCACACCGCCGGTGGAGACCAGGCCGCCGCCGTTGTAGCGCAGGTCGAGCGCGAGGTCGTCGATGCGGGCAGCCTTGAACTGCGCGAAGGCGGTCTCCAGCGGCGCGCCGGCCTGGCTGATCATGTCCTTGACGTTGAGATAGCCGATCAGGCGCCCGCCCGTGGTGAGCAACCAGGTGGCGCCGGTCACCGGGCTGAGATTGAAGTCCGCGGCGGTCAGCGTCACCGTGCGGTCGACGCCGGCGCGGCGCAGCCGCAAGCTCAGGGTCTCGCCACGCTGGCTGGCCGAGAGCGCCGAGAAGCCGTTGGCGATCAGCTGCGCCGGGTTCTGGCCGTTGGCCGTGAGCACCTGGTCGCCGCGCGAGACACCGGCCAGGGCGGCGGGCGAGTTGGGCTCGACATAGCGCACGTACAGGGGTCGCGTGCCATCGCCATCGAGCTCGCTGCCGGCCACCGAAACCCCATAGCCCAGCGTGGCGCCGTTGCCGAAGAAGAGGTTGAAGCTCTCGGTCGATTCGATGCGGCTCCAGCGGTCGGCCGGAAAGACCGGGTCGGTGCCGGTGTAGAGCAGCGCGTCGAAATAGGTGGCTGTGCTGGCATAGGGCCTGGGATCGGGCTGCGGTGACAGGCGGTACCAGAAGTAGGCGTCGTTCATGTAGCTGCCCAGCCAGTCCTTCTGGTCGACCAGGTTGCAGCTCGCCGGTTGCGAGCCGCCGCCGGCATCGTCGCCACCGCCACCGCAGGCCGCCAGCAGCAGCGCCAGGCTGGCGGCCAGCGGTGCGCGCCAGCGCCTGAACAAGGGGATTTCGAACATGGGAGCCTCCGTCTTCGCGCCCGCGGCCGGGCCCACGGCGCCGCACAGGCCGCCACCTACAATCGAAACTCTTCCCGCCCGGCTTTCGTTGACAGGCCAGGGCGGCCGTTTTGTGTCGCTTTGTCCTGCCGTGCGGCAGCGGGCACCGGGCCCGCGGCGACGGCCGCTTGCCCCCATCATGACCGAACTCGCCAAGTCGTTCGAACCTGCCGCCATCGAAGCCCTGTGGGGCCCGCGCTGGGCCGCGGCCGAGGCCCACCAGCCCACGCTGGACCCGGCGCGCGCCAGCTTCGCCATCCAGCTGCCGCCGCCCAATGTCACCGGCACGCTGCACATGGGGCATGCGTTCAACCAGACCATCATGGACGCGCTGACGCGCTTCCACCGCATGCGCGGCCACAACACGCTGTGGCTGCCGGGCACCGACCACGCCGGCATCGCCACGCAGATCGTCGTCGAGCGCCAGCTGCAGGACCGCGGCGTCTCGCGCCACGACCTCGGGCGCAAGAACTTCGTCGCCCAGGTCTGGGACTGGAAGGCCAGCTCCGGCGCCACCATCACCAACCAGATGCGCCGCCTGGGCGACAGCGTGGACTGGTCGCGCGAGTACTTCACGATGGACGAGAAGCTCTCGACCATCGTCACCGAGACCTTTGTGCGCCTCTTCGACGAGGGCCTGATCTACCGCGGCAAGCGCCTGGTGAGCTGGGACCCGGCGCTCAAGAGCGCGGTGTCCGACCTCGAGGTCGAGAGCGAAGAGGAAGACGGCTTCCTCTGGCACATCCGCTACCCGCTCGCCGATGGTTCGGGCTCGCTCGTGGTGGCGACGACGCGGCCCGAGACCATGCTGGGCGACACCGCGGTGATGGTGCACCCGGAGGACGAGCGCTACACCGCGCTGGTGGGCAAGACGGTGCTGCTGCCGCTGGCCGGGCGCGAGATTCCGGTGATCGCCGATGCCTATGTCGACCGCGAGTTCGGCACCGGCGTCGTCAAGGTGACGCCGGCCCACGACGCCAACGACTATGCCGTGGGCCAGCGCCACGGCCTGCCGATGATCGGCGTGCTCGACCTCGACGCCAAGATCAACGACCAGGCGCCGGCCGCCTACCGCGGGCTGGACCGTTTTGTTGCGCGCAAGAAGGTCGTCGCCGATCTGGATGCGCTGGGCCTGCTGGTCGAGACCAAGAAGCACCGCCTCACCGTGCCGCGCTGCGCGCGCACCGGCCAGGTCGTCGAACCCATGCTCACCGACCAGTGGTTCGTCGCCGTCAACAAGGCCGGCCAGGATGGCAGCAGCATCGCCGAGAAAGCGCGCCAGGCCGTGTCCAGCGGCCAGGTGCGCTTCGTGCCCGAGCAGTGGGTCAACACCTACAACCACTGGATGGACAACCTGCAGGACTGGTGCATCAGCCGCCAGCTCTGGTGGGGCCACCAGATTCCGGCCTGGTATGGCACGGGCGGCGAACTCTTCGTCGCGCGCAACGAGAGTGAAGCCCGCCAGCGCGCCGTGGCGGCCGGCTACCAGGGTGCGCTCACGCGCGACGAGGACGTGCTCGACACCTGGTATTCCTCGGCCCTCGTGCCCTTCTCGACACTGGGCTGGCCCGACAAGACCGTCGAGCAGGAACTCTTCCTGCCCAGCACCGTGCTCGTCACCGGCTTCGACATCATCTTCTTCTGGGTCGCCCGGATGATCATGATGACGACCCACTTCACCGGCCGCGTGCCCTTCCGCGACGTCTACATCCACGGCCTGGTGCGCGACGCCCAGGGCCAGAAGATGAGCAAGAGCGAGGGCAATGTGCTCGACCCGGTCGACCTCATCGACGGCATCGAGCTAGCCCCCCTGCTCGACAAGCGCACCACCGGCCTGCGCAAGCCCGAGACCGCGCCGCGCGTGCGCAAGCAGACCGAGAAGGAATTCCCCCAGGGCATTCCGGCCTTCGGCGCCGACGCACTGCGCTTCACGATGGCCAGCTATGCCACGCTGGGGCGCAACATCAATTTCGACAGCAAGCGCTGCGAGGGCTACCGCAACTTCTGCAACAAGCTCTGGAACGCGACCCGCTTTGTGCTGATGAATTGCGAGGGCCAGGACTGCGGCCTCAAGGAACACACCAAGGCCGACTGCGAGCCCGGCGGCGCCTTCCACGGCTATATGCGCTTTTCCATGGCCGACCGCTGGATCGCCGGCGAACTGCAGCGCGTCGAGGCCGCGGTGGCCCAGGGCTTTGCCGACTACCGGCTCGACAACGTCGCCAACGCCATCTACGCCTTCGTCTGGGATGAGTACTGCGACTGGTACCTCGAGATCGCCAAGGTGCAGATCGCCGAAGCCACGAAATCAGGCAGCGAGGCCGAGCAGCGCGCCACGCGCCGCACCCTGATCCGCGTGCTCGAGACCGTGCTGCGCCTGCTGCACCCGCTGGCGCCCTTCATCACCGCCGAGCTGTGGGAAGCCGTGGCCCCGGTGGCCGGCATGAAGAAGACCGCGAGCATCGTCACCGCCGCCTACCCGCAGGCGCAGCTGGAGAAGATCGACCCGGTGGCCGACCAGTGGGTGGCGCGGCTCAAGCAGGTGGCGGCCGAGTGCCGGCGCCTGCGCAGCGAGATGTCGCTCTCACCGGGCGAGCGCGTGCCGCTCTTGACCCTGGGCGACGAGGACTTCGTCACCAGCGCCGCGCCGCTGCTGCAGGCCCTGGCCCGCCTGGCCGAGGTGCGCCCGCTGGCCGACGAGGCCGCCTTCGCCGCCGCGACGCAGAACGCGCCGGTGGCCCTGGCCGGCACCTTGCGCCTGGCCCTGCATGTGCAGATCGACCTTGTGGCCGAGCAGGCGCGACTGGCCAAGGAGATTGCCCGCCTGCAGGGCGAGATCACCAAGGCCGAGGCCAAGCTGGGCAATGAGAGCTTCGTCGCGCGTGCGCCGGCCGCGGTGGTCGAGCAGGAGCGTGCGCGAATGGCCGATTTCAGGCAGGCGTTGGGCCGATTGCAAGACCAGCAAGCGCGGCTGGCCGTGTCGTCCTGAAATCGCCGCGCGGCGCGGCGAGCAGCACCTCGTCGATGCGCCGCGCCACGGCCCAGGCGCCGCGTATGCGCGACTCGTGGGTGCTTGCGGCCACGCGAGGCGTGGTCTGCAGCGTGGTCACGCCATGCAAGGGCCGGCCCGGAGCCAGCAGATCGGGCTCCACGGCGTCCAGCCAGGCCGCGGCCAGCGGCCCCTCGGTGAGGGCGTGGGCCAGCGCCACCTCGTCGAAGAGGCGGGCGTGCGACAGGCTCACGACGACCTGGTTCATCTTGGCCTCGGTCAGCAGGCGTTCGCCGAACAGCCCGTGGTAGCGCGTGTGGCAGGTCAGCAGCAGGCACAGCGCGTCGCTGCCGCGCACCAGGGCCTGCAGGCCCGAAGGTTCGACATCGACGCGCGACCACAGCCCGTCGCTGGCGTGTACGCCGGGGTCGTAGCCCTTCACGGTGGCGCCGAAGGCGGTGAGCAGGCGCGCCAGCGGCTTGAAGCTGGGCGTGATGCCGACCAGGCCGACCACCGCGCCGCCCAGTTCGCGCCCCACATGCAGGCCCTCGGCATTGATGATGGGCACGCGGCGCAGCAGTTGCAGCAGCGCACCGACAACGAACTCGGCTTCGGCCGCCGCGTGGGCCGCGGCCGGGCGCACGACCTCGATGCCGGCGCGCACGCAGGCGTCGAGGTCGATGTTCTCGGCTGCCGCATTGACGCGCCCGACCACCTTCAGCCGCGGCGCGTCGCGCAGCGTGGCCGCATCCAGCGCCACGCCGGGCGGAATCACGAGCGCGCGCACGGTCTCCAGCGCCGCGCGCAGCGCGAACGCATCGGCAGCGAGTTGCGGCGCCACATGCAGTTCATGGCGGGAACCCAGCCAGCCCAGCACGTCGGCATCGACCGTGTCAACGATCAGGACGTCCATGGGGAAGAAGTCTCGGCGCTGCCAGGGGGAGCGCCAAGTCCAGATGACACAATCAACCGACGCTCACTCCCACGCACCGCTCAAATGCTTGTTCAGAAGGCAATATTCCCGGTCGCCGGCCTCGGCACCCGCTTCCTGCCGGCCACCAAGGCCCAGCCCAAGGAGATGCTGCCGGTGGTGGACAAGCCGCTGATCCAGTACGCGGTGGAGGAGGCCTATGCCGCCGGCGTGCGCGAGATGATCTTTGTCACCGGCCGCCACAAGCGCCCCATCGAAGACCACTTCGACATGACCTTCGAGCTCGAGGTCGCGCTCGAGCAGGCCGGCAAGGAAGAACTGCTGTCGGTGGTGCGCAGCGTCAAGCCCGACGACATGGAGTGCATCTACGTGCGCCAGGCCCAGGCCCTGGGCCTGGGGCACGCCGTGCTGTGCGGCAAGCGCCTGGTGGGCAACCAGCCCTTCGCCGTGCTGCTGGCCGACGACCTGATGGTCGGCAAGCCGCCGGTGCTGGCCCAGATGGTCGAGCAGTTCCGCGAGTGGCGCGCCTCCATCCTGGCGGTGCAGGAAGTGCCGGCCGAGCAGACCCGGCGCTACGGCATCGTCGCCGGCACTGAAGTCAATGACCGCGTGATCGACGTCTCCCGCATCGTCGAGAAGCCGGCGCCCGAGGTCGCGCCATCGCGCCTGGGCGTGGCCGGCCGCTACATCCTGACGCCCGGCGTCTTCCATGAGATCGAGACCCAGCCACGCGGCGTGGGCGGCGAGATCCAGCTCACCGACGGCATCGCCTCGCTGCTGCGGCGCGAGAAGGTCTTTGCCTTCCGCTACGAAGGCAAGCGCTACGACTGCGGCAGCAAGGAAGGCTTTCTCGAGGCCAATGTCGAGCTGGCGCTGGCCCACCCGCAACTCGGGCCGGGCTTCCGGCAGTTCCTCACCGGGCTGAAGCTCTAGACGGCTGCACCCGGCTGCACCCGACTGCGTGCGGCTAACGCCGCCGCAGCACGTGCACGAAGTCGGCGCCGGCGCTGCTCTGCTCGACCAGCTCGTTGCCGGTCTGACGCGCGAAGGCCTGGAAGTCGCGCATCGAGCCGGGGTCGGTGGAAACCACCCGCAGCAGCTCGCCGCTGGCCATCTCGGCCAGGGCCTTCTTGGCCTTGAGGATGGGCAACGGGCAGTTGAGCCCGCGCGTATCCAGTTCCTTGGTGCTCGTCGACATGGCCGCGATTCTAGGGCCGTGGCGGCAGTTCGATGAACTGCGGCTCGTACCCGCGGCTCTTCAGCCAGTCAGCCAGCGCATAGCCGGTGCCGGCCCGCCAGCAGCGCAGATCAGGCAGGTCGAACATCCGGTGCTCCACCAACTCGGGCGACAACCGCACCTCGCCATGCGCCACCGCGTGGTAGGCAATGATGACCTGGTTCATGCGCTGGAAGTCATAGACGCCGATCAGATCCAGGCTCTCGACCTCGAGCGCAGTCTCCTCGGCGATCTCGCGCGCAATGCCCTCTTGCGGCGTCTCGCCCGCCTCCATGAAGCCGGTGATGAGGGCGAACATGCGGCCGGTCCAGGCGGCGTTGCGCGCCAGCAGCACGCGGCCTCCCTGGTCGCTGCATTCGATCACCGCGGCCAGCACCGGCGTGGGGTTGTTCCAGTGCGTCCAGCCGCAGGCCGGGCAGCGCAGCCGCGTGCGCTCGCCACCGTCTTCCTGCAGCGCCAGCAGCGCCAGCGCGCCGCCGCATTGCAGGCAGAAACGCGCGCCCTCGGTCACGCCGGAAACACCCCGGTGGAGAGGTAGCGGTCGCCGCGGTCGCAGACGACGAAGACGATGGTCGCGTTCTCGACCTGCCTGGCGATCTGCAGCGCCACCCAGCAGGCGCCGGCGGCCGAGATGCCGGCAAAGAGGCCCTCTTCGCGCGCCAGGCGCCGCGCCATGTCCTCGGCCTCGGGCTGGCCCACCAGCACCAGTTCGTCGACACCAGCCGGTTCGTAAATCTTGGGCAGATAGGCCTCGGGCCACTTGCGGATGCCGGGGATGCGCGAGCCGTCCTTGGGCTGGGCGCCCACGATGCGCACGGCCGGATTCTGGCGCTTGAGGTAGCGCGAGACGCCGGTGATGGTGCCGGTCGTGCCCATGGCGCTGACGAAGTGGGTGATGCGGCCGCCGGTGTCGGCCCAGATCTCGGGCCCGGTGGTCTCTTCGTGGACGCGCGGGTTGTCGGCATTGGCAAACTGGTCGAGCACGCGGCCCTTGCCGTCGCGCTGCATCTGCTCGGCCAGGTCGCGTGCGTACTCCATGCCGCCCGAACGCGGCGTCAGCACGAGTTCGGCGCCGAAGGCCTTCATCGTCTGCGCACGCTCTATCGACAAGTCCTCCGGCATGATCAGCAGCATGCGGTAGCCGCGGATCGCTGCGGCCATCGCCAGCGCGATGCCGGTATTGCCCGAGGTGGCCTCGATCAGGGTGTCGCCGGGGCGGATCTCGCCGCGCTGCTCGGCCCGCGCGATCATGCTGATGGCCGGGCGGTCCTTCACGCTGCCGGCCGGGTTGTTGCCTTCGAGCTTGCCGAGGATGACATTGCCGCGCAGCGCGCCGGCATCGCCGGGCACGCGCTGCAGGCGCACCAGGGGGGTGCTGCCGATCACATCCTCGAGGGTCTTGTAGGCGGGGGCCTGGGGCATTGTTCACTCCTCTTGCAGGCTGCGGATTGTCGCAGTCCGCGCCTGCAGCCGCCGGCGGCAAGGATCGAGTAGCCGCGTGTGATAATCCGCCGCGCTCCGCCCTGCCCTGGAGCACCCTCGCCCCCGTGACGAAATCGGTAGACGTAGCGGATTCAAAATCCGCCGCCGCAAGGCGTGCCAGTTCGAGTCTGGCCGGGGGCACCAAGGGGACATCTGCCGGGCCGCTACCGCCTCCGCGACAACTTCATGCCGCCCATCCCGCCCTATACAAAGTACCTGATGCTGGCCTGCACGGCCGTGTTCTGCCTGCAGCAGGTGCTTCCTTTCCTCGAGCGCTTCCTGGCGCTGTGGCCGCTGGCCAGCGGTGCCTTCCTGCCCTGGCAGCTGGTGAGCTATGCCTTCCTGCACGGCGGCATGACCCATCTGTTCTTCAACATGCTGGGCCTGTGGATGTTCGGCTCCGAGCTCGAACGCCTGTGGGGCCAGAAGCGCTACGCCCAGTTCCTGCTCGCCGGCGTGCTGGCTGCGGCCGTGGCACAGCTGCTGGTGACGGCGCTGACCGGCTCCTACACGCCCACCGTGGGCGCCTCGGGCGGGCTGTTCGCGCTGCTGCTGGCCTTCGGCATGTGGTTCCCCGACCGCGTCATCATGCCGCTGTTCCCGCCCATCCCGATGAAGGCCCGCACCTTCGTGATGGTGTTCGGCGCCATCGAGCTGGCCCTGGGCATCACCGGCCCGAGCGGCGGCGTGGCCCACTTCGCCCACCTGGGCGGCATGGTGGGGGGCTGGATCATGATCCGCTACTGGCGCCGCATGCCGCCCTTCGGCCGCCGTCGGCGCTGATCGGATACCGCTAGAGGCCCTCGGCCACCGTCGGGTAGCGCAAGGCCAGCCGCAGCTCGGCCTTGAGGCGCCGGTTGTCCAGCCGGCGAGATTCGCTCATGAAGCTCATCAGCATCGGCCCCAGGCGCGCAGCCGCCTCGGCGCGTGCGACGCGCGGCGGCCGTGGCAGGCCGGCCAGGTCGGCCGCGAGGTCGAAGTAGGCGCCCATCTTCAGCTCGCTGTCGTCGCTGGCGTGGTAAATGCGCTGCGGCGCGCCGCGCAGCAGGGCCGCCACGCAGGCGCGAGCCAGGTCGTCGGCGTGGATGTGGTTGGTGTAGACATCGTCCTCGTCGCGCAGCACCGGCGTGCCGCGCGCCAGGCGTTCGCGCGGATGGCCGCCCGCGCGGTCGGCGGCATAAATGCCGGGGATGCGCAGGATGGACACCGCCACGCCGGCGCGGCAGCCGAAGCGGCGCAGTTGCCTCTCGGCATCGACGCGGCGGCGGGCGCGGTCGGTGGTGGGTGCGACGGCGCGTGTCTCATCGAAACGGGCGCCGGCGCAGTCGCCATAGACGCCGCTGGTGCTGGCGTAGACCAGGCGCCGCACGCAGCCGCCGCGCGCCAGGGCCTCGATCAAGGCACGCGAGCGCGAGTCCTGCGCGCCCTCGCCCGGCGGCGGCGCCAGGTGCAGCACGGCCTCGGCCAGGCCGCCCAACCGGCCCAGCGTGGCGGCATCGTCGAGATCGCCCAGCAGCGGCCTTGCACCGGCGGCGCGCAGGGCCGGCACGCGCGCCGGGTCGGAGGTCAGTGCCGTGAGCTGCCAGCGCCCGGCCAGCAGGCGCAGCACGCGCAGGCCAACGTCACCGCAGCCGATGATGAGCAGGCGGCTGCGGCGCGAACGAGGCGGCGGTGAAATCGTCATCGATGGGCTGCGGCAAGGGACGACAGGCCACAGCAGGTGCCGGGCACAATCGCGGACGAGTTTAAGTGCCCGCCCCACTCCATGAGCTTCAGCGTCCACATCCAGCCTGCCGACATCCGCTTCGAGGTCGACGCCGACGAGGCCCTGCTGCCCGCGGCCATCCGCCAGGGCATAGGCCTGCCCTATGGCTGCCGCGACGGCGCCTGCGGCTCCTGCAAGAGCCGCCTGCTCGAAGGCCGCGTGGTACACGGGCCGCACCAGGCCAAGGCGCTGTCGGCCGAGGAAGAAGCGGCCGGCCTGATCCTCACCTGCTGCGCCGTGCCGCAGACCGATTGCACGGTCGAGGCGCGCAGCGTGCCCGGCGCCGGCCAGTACCCGGTGCTGAAGCTGCCGAGCCGCGTGCTCGCCATCGAGCGCCCCTCGCCCGACGTGGCCGTGCTGCGCCTGCAGCTGCCGGCCAACCAGAACCTGCGCTACCGCGCCGGCCAGTATGTCGAATTCATCCTGCGCGACGGCGCGCGGCGCAGCTACAGCATGGCCAATGCACCGCACCTCATCGGCAGCCCGCCGGCGATCGAACTGCACCTGCGCCACATGCCGGGCGGCAAGTTCACCGACCATGTGTTCACGGCGCTGAAAGAGAAGGACATCCTGCGCATGGAAGGGCCCTTCGGCAGCTTCTTCCTCGACGAGGCCTCCACCAAGCCCATCGTGCTGCTGGCCAGCGGCACCGGCTTCGCCCCCATCAAGGCCTTGATCGAGCAGTTGCAGCACCTGGGCAGCACGCGGCCGGCCACGCTCTACTGGGGTGGCCGCCGCCGGGCCGATCTCTACCAGCACGCGTGGTGCGAGGCCCAGGCCGCGGCCACGCCCTGGCTGCGCTATGTGCCGGTGCTCTCGGAAGCGGCGCCCGACGATGGCTGGAGCGGCCGCAGCGGCTTCGTCCACCGCGCCGTGATGGCCGATTTTCCCGATCTCTCGGGCCACCAGGTCTATGCCTGCGGCGTGCCGGTGATGGTGGATGCGGCGCGCACCGATTTCACGGCTCAATGCGGCCTGCCGGCCGAGGAGTTCCACGCCGATGCCTTCACCTCCGAGGCCGACAAGCATGGCCCGCTCTGAGCCTGTGTGCAGCCGTCGCAAGGCCCTCATCGCCCTGGCCACCACCGCTTTGGCGGGGCCTGCCGTCGCCCAGGGCAAGGCGCCGATACGCTTGATCGTGCCCTACCCGCCCGGCGGTCCGCTGGACATCGCGGCTCGCGCGCTGGCGGAGCGCGTAAAGGACAGCCTGGGCGCGGTGGTGGTCGAGAACAGGCCGGGCGCCGGCGGCAACCTGGGCGCCGATCTTGTTGCCAAGGCCGCGCCCGACGGCCTCACCCTGGTGATGGGCGCGGTGGCCACCCACGCCATCAACCCCTGGCTCTACAGCCGCATGCCCTACGACGCCCAGCGCGACTTCACGCCCATCACGCGCGTGGCCGTGGTGCCCAATGTGCTGGTGATGAATGCCGAGGTGGCGGCGCGGCTGAACATCGCCACGCTGGCCGATCTCGTGGCCCATGCCAAGCGCAACCCGGGGCGGCTGAACTACGGCAGCGGCGGCAACGGCAGCGCCGGACACCTGGCGGGCGAGCTGTTCAAGGCCCAGGCCGGCATTTTCGCGGTACACATTCCCTATGCCGGCGCACCGCCCGCCCAGTTGGCCCTGGTCAGCGGCCAGGTCGACTTCAATTTCGACAACCTGGCCGCGGCCTCGGCCAATATCCGCGGCGGCAGGCTCAAGGCCCTGGCCGTGACCACCTCCACGCGGGCCAGCGCCCTGCCCGACCTGCCCACGGTGGCGGAGGCCGGCGCCCGGCTGGGCCTGGCGAGCTTCGATATTTCCACCTGGTTCGGCCTCTACGGCCCGGCCGGCCTGCCGGCCGAGACCACGGCCCGGCTGCACCGCGGCTTTGCCGAGGCACTGGCCTCGGCCGACTTCAAGGCCCGGATGGCGACGCTGATGGCCGAGCCGGCGCCTCTGACGCCGGCCGAGTTCTCGGCCTTCGGCCAGGCCGAGCGGCTGAAGTACAAGCCGCTGGTGGAGAACTCGGGCGCGAAGGCCGACTGAAGCGAGCGAAATAGAGCGAGAGGGTCGACCTACTCGCCCAGGTAGGCGGCGCGCACCTTGGGGTCGTCGAGCAAGGCCTTGGCCTCGCCGCTCATGGTGATCTCGCCCGAGTCCATCACATAGCCGCGGTTGGCCAGGCCCAGCGCACGGCTGGCGTTCTGCTCGACCAGCAGCACCGTCGTGCCACGGCTGTGGATGTCGGCCACGACCTCGAAGATCTTGTCGACCATGATGGGGCTCAGGCCCATGCTGGGCTCGTCGAGCAGCAGCACCTTGGGCCGGGCCATCAGCGCGCGGCCCATGGCCAGCATCTGCTGCTCGCCACCGCTCATGGTGCCGGCCAGCTGGTTGGCGCGCTCCTTCAGGCGCGGGAAGATGGCGAAGACCTTCTCGATGTCGGCTTCGATCTCGGGCTTGTCGTCGCGCACGAAGGCGCCCATCTGCAGGTTTTCGGTGATGGTCATGCGCGTGAAGGTGCCGCGACCCTCGGGCACCATCACCAGGCCCTGCTTGACCAGATTCCAGGCGCCCTGCCCCTTGATGGGCCGGCCCATGAACTCGATCTGGCCCTCGGCCACCGCCTGGGTGCCGGTGATGGCCTTGAGCGTGGTCGTCTTGCCGGCGCCGTTGGCGCCGATCAGGCTGACGAGTTCGCCCTGCTGGACCTCGAAGCTCACGCCCTTGACGGCCTGGATGCCGCCGTAGGCGACCTTGAGGCCGCTGACTTTCAGCATTGTCGTGCTCATCGCGGTGCCGCCCTCACTTGTGTCCGGCGCCGAGGTAGGCCTCGATCACCTTCTCGTTCTTCTGCACCTCGGCCGGATTGCCTTCGGCGATCTGCTTGCCGTAGTCGAGCACGGTGACGCGGTCGCACAGGCCCATCACCAGCTTCACGTCGTGCTCGATGAGCAGGATGGTGCGGCCGTCCTTGCGGATGCGGTCGATCAACTCGCGCAGCACCACCTTCTCGGTGGCGTTCATGCCGGCGGCCGGCTCGTCGAGCGCGATCAGCTTGGGATCGGTGGCCAGCGCGCGTGCGATCTCGAGCCGGCGCTGGTCACCGTAGCTCAGCGTGCGGGCGCGGAACTCGGCGTAGCGGCCGATGCCCACGTAGTCGAGCAGTTCCTGCGCGCGCTGGGCGATGGCGGCCTCCTCGGCCTTGAAGCTGGCGGTGCGAAAGACGGCGCCGATGAGGCCCGAATGGGTGCGCACATGGCGGCCGACCATCACGTTCTCGAGCGCCGTCATCTCGGGAAAGAGACGGATGTTCTGGAAGGTGCGCGCGATGCCCTGCTTGGCCACCTCATGCACCGCGCTGGGCTTGTAGGGCGCGCCGCCGAGCTCGAAGCTGCCGCTGTCGGGCGTGTAGAGGCCGGTGATGACGTTGAAGAAGGTGGTCTTGCCGGCGCCGTTGGGGCCTATGAGCCCGTAGACCTGGCCGCGCTGGATGGTGATGCCCACGTCGGACAGCGCCTGCAGGCCGCCGAAGCGCTTGCTGACACCCTGTACCTGGAGAACGGTTTCTGCCATGTCCGCCCCCTCAGGCCACAGGGGTGACCGGCACCGGCGCACCCTTGCCGTGTTCGGACGAGGGCCACAGCCCGCGCGGGCGCAGCAGCATGATGATGATCATGGCCAGCGCGATGAGCAGCTGGCGCAGGATGGAGGCATCGAGCCGCCCGCCGGTCATCTGCTGCAGCGGCCCGGCCACGTAGCGCAACACCTCGGGCAGCGCGGCCAGCATCACCGCGCCCAGGATGACGCCGGGAAGATGGCCCATGCCGCCCAGCACCACCATGGCGACGATCATCACGCTCTCCATCAGGCTGAAGGACTCGGGCGACACGAAGCCCTGGAAGGCCGCGAACATCGAGCCCGAGACGCCGCCGAAGGTGGCGCCCATGCCGAAGGCCAGCAGCTTCATGTTGCGGGTGTTGATGCCCATGGCCTTGGCCGCGATCTCGTCTTCGCGGATGGCCATCCAGGCCCGGCCTATGCGTGAATTTTCGAGGCGGTGGCAGATCACCACGCTGCCCACCACCAGGATCAGGAACAGGTAGTAGTACAGCGTCACCGAGGGCACCATGAAGTCGCCGATCATGAGCTTCTTGCCGAAATCGAGGCCGAGGAAGTTCATCGAGTCGATGCGGTCAAGTCCGCGCGGCCCGTTGGTGATGTTGATGGGCTGCTCAAGGTTGTTCATGAAGACGCGGATGATCTCGCCGAAGCCCAGCGTCACGATGGCCAGGTAGTCACCGCGCAGCTTGAGCACCGGCGTGCCCAGCAGCACGCCGGCCAGCGCTGCCAAGCCGGCCGCCAGCGGTATCACCGCCCACACCGGCGTGTGCATGCCGCCCGGGAAGTTCTCGGCGATCCAGGGAAAGTTCTCCATCAGGTGCGGGCTGGCCAGCAGCGCGTACATGTAGGCGCCGACGGCGTAGAAGGCGACATAGCCCAGGTCCAGCAGGCCGGCGTAGCCGACCACGATGTTCAGGCCCAGCGCCAGCAGCACATAGAGCAGGGCCAACGCCATGATGCGCACCCAGCCCTGGCCGAACTGCTGCGCGAACAGCGGCAGGGCCACGAGCAGCAGCGCGCAGGCGATGAAGGTGACGATCTTCTTGTTCATGCGGTCCCCTCTCGATCAGGCCCGGTCGGCAACGCGCTCGCCCAGCAGGCCCTGGGGCCTCATGGTCAGTACCAGGATCAGCGCCAGGAAGGCGAAGATGTCGGCGTACTGGCTGCCCAGCACGCCGCCGGTGAGCTCGCCCAGGTAGCCGGCTCCCAGCGCCTCGACCAGGCCGAGCAGGATGCCGCCGACCACCGCGCCGCTGAGGTTGCCGATGCCGCCCAGCACCGCCGCGGTAAAGGCCTTGAGGCCGGGGAGGAAGCCCATCGTGTGCTGCACGGTGCCGTAGTTGGCGGCCCACATCACGCCGGCCACGGCCGCGAGCACGGCGCCGATGATGAAGGTGGCCGAGATCACCATGTCGGGCTTGACGCCCATCAGTGCCGCCACGCGCGGGTTCTCGGCCGTGGCGCGCATGGCGCGGCCGAGCTTGGTCTTGTTGACCAGGTACATCAGCCCGGCCAGGATCACCGCCGTGAGGCCCAGGATCAGGATCTGGGTCACGCTGATGACCGGCCCGCCCAGGTTGATGGGGTCGGCCGGCAGCAGCGCCGGATAGGGCTTGGGGTTGGGCTTCCACAGGATCATCGCCACCGTCTGCAGCAGCAGGCTCATGCCCATGGCGGTGATCAGCGGCGCCAGCCGCGGCGCCGTGCGCAGCGGCCGGTAGGCGAGCTTCTCGATGCTGAAGTTGAGCCCGGCGCAGACCACGATGGCGCACAGCAGCGAGATCAGCATCAGCGCCCAGCCCGGCAGGCCGCTGTCGGCCAGTGCCGTGACCACGGTCCAGCTGGTGAGGGCGCCGAACATCAGCACCTCGCCGTGGGCGAAGTTGATGAGGTTGATGATGCCGTAGACCATCGTGTAGCCCAGGGCCACCAGCGCATACATGCTGCCGAGCACGAGGCCGTTGATGATCTGCTGGATGAAGGTTTCCATCGAGGGGGAGCTCCGGTTGCCGCGCGGCGCGCGGCCCGGCCCAGCGCATGCAAGAAACCGGCCTTGCGTGGCTTGCCGAAGCCCGAGGCCCCGCAGTGCGCCAGGATTCTAGGTGGCCTGCCGCCGAGAAATGGGCGGGGCTTTCCCCCTGGCACCCCGGAGGATTCACCATTGATCCGGCGATTCACCGATTCTTCTTCGCCCCTTCATCCCTCGCCTGCTGGCGGGCCTGGAGGTCGAGCCGCCGCAGTTCGTCCAGCCTCTCGCCAATGCGCAACTCGAGCCCGCGCGGCACCGGGTGGTAGAAGCGCCGGTCCTGCAGGCCCTCGGGCAGGTAGTGCTCGCCGGCGGCGTAGGCGTCGGCCTCGTCGTGGGCGTAGCGGTAGCCGGCCCCGTGGCCGATGTCCTTCATCAGGCGCGTCGGCGCATTGCGCAGGTGCAGTGGCACCGGCCGGGTGCCCTCTTGGCGCACCAGGGCCTGGACCTCGCCCCAGGCCTTGTAGACCGCGTTCGACTTGGGCGCCATGGCGAGGAAGGTCACGGCCTCGGCCAGCGCCAGCTCGCCCTCGGGCGAACCCAGGCGCTCGTAGACCTCGGCCGCGTCCAGCGCCAGGCGCAACGCTCGCGGGTCGGCCAGGCCCACTTCCTCGCTGGCCATGCGCACGATGCGCCGTGCCGCGTAGCGCGGGTCCATGCCGGCGTCGAGCAGGCGGGCCAGCCAGTACAGCGCCGCATCGGGGTTGGAGCCGCGCACCGATTTGTGCAGCGCCGAGATGGTGTCGTAGAAGACATCGCCGCCCTTGTCGCCGCGGCGCAGCAGGCGGCCCAGCGCCGATTCCAGCCGCTCGGGCGTGATGGACTCGGCGCGCCGGTGCGAAGCGACCACGCTTTCCCAGGCATTGATGAGGCGGCGGCCATCGCCGTCGGCAAAGGCGATCAGGCGCTCCTGCGCCGCTGGCTCCACCGGCGGCCCCGGCAGCGCCGCCTGGGCGCGCGCCAGCAGCGCCGCCAGGTCGCCATCGTCCAGCGGCTGCAGCACATGCACGGTGGCGCGCGAAAGCAACGCCGCATTGACCTCGAACGAAGGGTTCTCGGTGGTGGCGCCGATGAAGCTGAACAGCCCCGCCTCGACATGGGGCAGGAAGGCGTCCTGCTGCGCCTTGTTGAAGCGGTGCACCTCGTCGACGAAGAGCACGGTGGCGCGGCCGGCGCGCCGCAGCGCCTCGGCCTGCTCGACCGCCTCGCGGATGTCCTTGACGCCGGCCAGCACCGCCGAAAGCACGATGAAATGGGCGCCCGTGGCCGCCGCCAGCAAGCGCGCCAGCGTCGTCTTGCCCACGCCAGGCGGGCCCCAGAGGATCATCGAGGGCAGCCGCCCGGCCTCGAAGGCCACGCGCAACGGCCTGCCGGCAGCCAGCAGGTGGCGCTGGCCGACGACCTCGTCCAGCGTCGCCGGCCGCAGGCGCTCGGCCAGCGGCGCGCCCGGCGCGGCGGCCGCGGGCGGGTCGGCGAAGAGCGGATCCTGGGCAGGCATGGCCGGCGATTGTCGCCGCGCCGTCAAAGGCCCGGCGCGAGGCACCGACCTTGCCGGCTTTGTCACGGATGGGCCGGCAGAATGCTTGAGCCGGCTCTCAGGCGGTCGATAGGGGGTGGGAGTGCCCCCGCCGGGCTGAACCACGCTGCACAGGAGCCCCATGAGAAACCTCACCTTGCTGTCGACCACGCTGGCGCTGTGCGCGCTGCTCGCCACTGGCGCCGCCCAGGCCGGCCGCCCCCTGGTGACCGAGACTGCCGACGCCAATGCCGCCGGCGCCTGCGACGCCGAGACCTCGCTCACCCGCGTGAGCGAGCGCGACGCACCCTCGCTGCGCCTGTGGGAAACGGTGGTGGCCTGCGGCATAGGCCACGACACCCAGCTTGGCGCTGGCTACGCCCGCGCACGCAGCGAAGGCCAGACGCTGCAGGCGCTGAGCCTGGGCGGCAAGACCAATCTGGTGGCACCAGAGGACGGCCGCACCGGCTGGGGCGTCGCCTACGGACTGGATGCCGCCGAGGCGCCGGGCCGCAGCCTGCGCCTGGAGACGCTGGGTCTGGCGGCCCTGGCCACGCGCGAGCTGGCCCCGGGCCTGCTGGGCCACGCCAACCTGGGCCTGACCTACAACCGCGTCGACCGCAAGACGCGCGCACAGTGGTCGCTGGGCCTGGAGACCGCTGGCGACCTGGTGCTGGCCGCCGACATTTACGGCGAAGACCGCGGCAGGCCCACGGTCTCGGCCGGCGCGGGCTGGACCTTCGGCGGCGGCGTCAGCGCCAACCTGAGCTATGCGGTCGAACTCGAACGACCCCGCGTCAAGGCCCTGGGCCTGGGGCTGAAGCTGGTGTTCTGAAGGCGCGCAGTGCGCGCTGCGAACGCCGGCGCCGCTACTGCTCGATCACGTCGGCGCCCGCTGGCGGCGTGAAGCGGAAACGCTCGGCCGCCACCGCGGCATTGGGCGCGAAGGCGCCGAAGTCGAGCCGCGAGCGCTGGCCGAAGGCGTCGGTCACCTCCACCGCCACCAGGGCACGGCCACGAAAGCCCACGCGCAGCGACTGGAAGGCACCGTCCTTGGCGCGCGGCACGGCCTGGGCCCAGTCGACGCCGTCCTTCGAAGGCAGCGGCGACAGCGTGAACTCGGGCTCCAGGCTGGCGCCCGCCAGCAGCGCCGCCGGCGTGGCGCCCAGGGCCTGGTCGATGCGGCGCGAACTGGCCTGGTTCAACTCGGGGTCGTAGAGCCAGACCTTCTGGCCATCGGCCACGATGAGCTGCTGGTAGGGCTTGCTGTAGGCGAAGCGGAAGCGGTTGGGCCGCGTGAACTCGAACTCGCCGCTGCTGGTCTTGCTGCGCGAGCCCTCGGCCGCGGTGACGGTCTGGGTGAAGCTGGCACGGCCCGATTTCACCTCGCGCACGAAGTCGCGCAGCGTGTCGACGGCGTCGGCACGCACCGCCAGCGGCAGCGCGGCCACAAGGCCCAGGACGCAGGTCAGCAAGGCGTTGCGCATCACTCTTCCCTTTTCGGAACGAGGAGGTCGCGGTTGCCCGCATGCCCCATGGCCGAGACGATGCCGGCCTGCTCCATCTGCTCGAGCAGGCGGGCGGCGCGGTTGTAGCCGATGCGCAGGTGGCGCTGCACCAGCGAGATCGAGGCGCGGCGCTGCTGCAGCACCACGGCCACGGCCTGGTCGTACATCGGGTCGGCCTCGCCGCTGGCGCCGCCGGCCGCACCACCGGGCCCGCCCTCGCCGCCCTCGCCCTCGAGCACGCCACCTTCGAGGATGCCCTCCACGTAGTCCGGCTCGCCCTGGGTCTTGAGGTAGGTGACGACGCGATGCACCTCGTCATCGCTGACGAAGGCGCCGTGTACGCGCACCGGCAGGCCGCCGCCGGGCGTGAGGTAGAGCATGTCGCCCTGGCCCAGCAAGGCTTCGGCGCCCATCTGGTCGAGGATGGTGCGGCTGTCGATCTTGCTGCTGACCTGGAAGCTCAGGCGCGTCGGGATATTGGCCTTGATGAGGCCGGTGATGACGTCGACGCTGGGCCGCTGCGTCGCCAGGATGAGGTGGATGCCGGCAGCGCGCGCCTTTTGCGCCAGGCGGGCGATCAGCTCCTCGATCTTCTTGCCCACCACCATCATCAGGTCGGCGAGCTCGTCGATCACCACCACCACATGCGGCAGGCGCTCCAGCGGCTCGGGCGCCTCCGGCGTGAGGCTGAAGGGGTTGGGCAGCTTCTGCCCAGCTGCAGCCGCCTCGGCGATCTTCTTGTTGTAGCCGGCAAGATTGCGCACGCCCAGCTTGCTGAGCAGCTTGTAGCGCCGCTCCATCTCGCCCACGCACCAGTTGAGCGCGTTGGCAGCCTGCTTCATGTCGGTGACCACCGGCGCCAGCAGGTGAGGAATGCCCTCGTAGACGCTCATCTCGAGCATCTTGGGATCGATCAGGATCAGCCGCACATCGCGCGCCTCGGCCTTGTAGAGCAGGCTCAGGATCATGGCGTTGATGCCCACGCTCTTGCCCGAGCCGGTGGTGCCGGCCACCAGGCAGTGCGGCATCTTGGCCAGGTCGGCCACCACGGGCTTGCCGACGATGTCCTTGCCCAGGCCCAGGGTCAGCAGCGAGGCCGAGCTGTTGTAGACCTCGGAGCCCAGGATCTCCGACAGCTTGATGGTCTGACGGCGTGCATTGGGCAGCTCCAGCGCCATCGTGTTGCGCCCGGCGATAACCTCGACGACGCGGATGCTCACCAGCGACAGCGAGCGCGCCAGGTCGCGCGCCAGGCCCACGATCTGCGCGCCCTTGACGCCGGTGGCCGGCTCGATCTCGTAGCGCGTGATCACCGGGCCGGGCGATGCCGCCACCACCTGCACCTCGACGCCGAAGTCCTTGAGCTTTTTCTCGATCAGGCGGCTGGTCATCTCCAGCGATTCGGGTGTGGCCGCCTCCAGCCGCGAACTGCCGACGCCATCGAGCAGGTCCACCTGCGGCAGGCGCGTATCGGCCAGCTCGGCGAAGAGCGGCTTCTGCCTTTCCTTGGCCACGCGCTGAGAAGGCGCGATCTCGGGCGCCGTGGGCACGATGACCAGCGGCTGGTGGACCTGCTCCTCCTGCCGCTGCACCTCGACCACCTGCTCGCGCTCCTGCGCCGCCAGCTCGCCCAGGCGCAGGTCTTCCTGCAGTTCGCGCCGGCCCATGCGGCGCTCGCGCAGCGCGTCGAAGCGCTCGCCAATGGCCTCGGCCAGGCGCAGCCACGAGAAGCGCAGCGCCAGCGCCAGGCCGGTGACGAAGAGCGCGATCCACAACACGCCCGAGCCGGCAAAGCCCAACCAGCGCATCGACAGCGGCCCCAGCAGCCAGCCCAGCACGCCGCCGGCGTGGCCGGGCAGCAGCGCTTCCCAGCGGTACAGGCGCGTCCATTCGAGGGCGCAGCTGGCCGCCAGCAGCAGCGCCAGCCCGGCCCAGAACATCCAGCGCGGCGGCTGCGCCTGCGCGGGCTGGTTGCGCAGCACGCCGGCCAGTGCCGACAGCCAGGCGCGCAGCGCCACCGGCACCAGCCACCAGGCGGAGTAACCGAACAGGAAGAGCGCCAGGTCGGAGACCCGCGCGCCCAGCATGCCGGCGCGGTTGCGCAAGGCCTCGCCCGTGCCCGAGGTGCTGAAGGCCGGGTCGGCCGCGCTGTGCGTGAGCATGGCCAGCAGGAAGAGCAGCCAGGCCAGGCCTCCGGCGAGCACCAGGGCCTGGCGGCGCCACAGCGGCGCGCCGGAGGCCGCATTGGCGGTGGCGCCGGGCACTGCCTCGCCGCCCATCGATCCGAGGGGGAAACTCATGGCCGGCATTGTGGACCAAGGGCCTGCGCCGCCCTGGCGGCGGCGCGGCCCCGGCCCGGCGCCGGGCTCAATCGTTCTGCAGGCGTTCCTTGATGACGACGGAGCCGCTTTCCAGCGTCTCGATGACGCCGCGCTCCTCGAGATCCTTCATCACGCGGCTGACCATCTCGCGCGAGGCGCCCACCACCTTGGCCATGTCCTGGCGGCTGACCTTGTGGCGGATGACCTTCTGGCCGTCGACCTCCTCGGCCATCTCGAGCAGGGTGCGCGCGACGCGGCCGTAGACATCGAGCAGGGCCAGCGATTCGATCTGGCGGTCGGCGTTGCGCAGGCGCCGCACGAGGCCGCGCATGATGCCGTAGGACAGCGTGCTGTTCTCGGGCAGGCAGCGCGCGAAATCGGCGCGCGCCAGCACCAGCATGTCGGTCTGGATCTCGGCGCGCACGGTGGCCGAGTGCGCCTCGTTGTCGATCAGGCTCATCTCGCCAACGTAGTCGCCCGATTCGAGCACGGCCAGGATGACCTCGCGCCCGCGCGTGTCGGAGGTCAGCACCCGGGCACGGCCATTGAGCAGGATGAACAGCGCATTGCTCTTGCGCCCCTGCTCCACCACCAGTTCACCGCGGCGGAAGCGCCGTTTGACCACGCTGTCGGCGATGGCCTGCGCCTGGTCCACCGTGAGCATGGAAAACAGCGGCACGCGCCGGATCAGATCGAGATTGGACAGCATTGACATCAGCAGGCTCCAGTTGTTGTGCTTCGATTCGGCGTGCGGCGGCCACGACGCCCGGTCTGCAAGAATCCCCCTATTGTGCCCACGGACGGACTTGCAACCGCCGGGGCCCGCCACGACATGTTCCAGCACCGGCGGCCATCCGCAGCCGGCCCCATCGGGAGCTTTACCGCATGACCACCGCCACCCAGCACGCCCGCGTCCTCATCCTCGGCTCCGGCCCTGCCGGCTATACCGCGGCCATCTACGCCGCGCGTGCCAATCTCGAACCCATGCTCATCACCGGCATCGCTCAGGGCGGCCAGCTGATGACGACGACCGAGGTCGACAACTGGCCGGCCGACGTGGCCGGCGTGCAGGGCCCCGAGCTGATGCAGCGCTTCCTGCAGCACGCCGAGCGCTTCAATACCAAGATCGTGTTCGACCACATCCATGGCGTGGATTTCGGCACGCGGCCGTTCATCCTGAAGGGCGATTCGGGCAACTACAGCTGCGACGCCCTGGTCATCGCCACCGGCGCCAGCGCCAAGTACCTGGGCCTGGCGAGCGAGACCGCCTTCATGGGCCGTGGCGTGAGCGGCTGCGCCACCTGTGACGGCTTCTTCTACCGCGGCGACGAGGTGGCGGTGGTCGGTGGCGGCAACACCGCGGTCGAGGAAGCGCTCTACCTGTCCAACATCGCCAGCACCGTGCATCTGGTGCATCGGCGCGACAAGTTCCGCGCCGAGGCCATCCTGATCGACAAGCTGCACGCCAAAGTGGCGGCCGGCAAGATGAAGCTGCACCTGTGGCAGACGCTGGACGAGGTGCTGGGCGATGCCAGCGGCGTGACCGGCGTGCGCCTGCGCAGCACCCAGGGCGGCGGCACGACCGACATCCCGGTCAAGGGCTGCTTCATTGCCATCGGCCACCAGCCCAACACCGACCTCTTCAGGGGCCAGCTTGAGATGAAGGACGGCTACATCGTCACCCGCACCGGCCTGGACGGCATGGCCACCCAGACCAGCGTGCCCGGCGTGTTTGCCGCCGGCGACGTGCAGGACCATGTCTACCGCCAGGCGATCACCAGCGCCGGCACCGGCTGCATGGCCGCGCTGGACGCACAGCGCTACCTGGAGCAACTGCAGGGCTGATTGAATTCACGCTACAATAGCGGGCTTTGCTGAGCGTGGTATGCCTTGGTTGGGAGCAATCCCGGGCGATACCGAGCGGCAGCGGTCACAACACACCGTATCCGGCACACCGGATTCGGGAACATCCTGGAGAGCGTCATGGCACGCGTCTGTCAAGTCACCGGCAAGCGCCCGATGGTGGGCAACAATGTTTCGCACGCGAACAACAAGACCAAGCGCCGCTTCCTGCCCAACCTGCAGTACCGGCGCTTCTGGGTCGAGAGCGAGAACCGCTGGGTGCGCCTGCGCGTGAGCAACGCCGCCCTGCGCCTGATCGACAAGGTGGGCATCGAACAGGTCGTCACCGACCTGCGCGCCCGCGGCGAAATCTGAACCCCTAGGAGAGCAGCATGGCCAGCAAAGGCGGACGCGAGAAGATCAAGCTGGAGTCCACGGCGGGCACCGGGCACTTCTACACCACGAGCAAGAACAAGAAGACGACGCCCGAAAAGCTCGAATTCCTGAAGTTCGATCCCAAGGCACGCAAGCACGTGCTCTACAAAGAGATCAAGCTCAAGTAAGGCCCGCAAGGCCACCCTGGCCTTGCCCGACAAAAAACCCGCCGAGGCGGGTTTTTTTGTTGTCTGGCGCCGACTGCGCCCAAGAAAAAGGGGCTCCGAAGAGCCCCTTTCGATGAGACCGCGAAAGCGGTTCTCGATCAGCGAACCACCGCGATCTGCTCGCGCTTGCCGCCCTTGTAGGTGTAGAGCGCGTGAGGGCGCCGTTCTTGATATCGCCCTTGGCATCGAAGCCGATGGTGCCGGTGACGCCCTTGTAGCCGTCGGTCTTGGCCAGCACCGGCAGGTACTTGGCGGGGTCGGACGAGCCGGCCTTGACCATCGCCGCCACCATCACATTGACGGCGTCGTAGACGTAGGGGGCATAGACCTGCACGTCGGCGTTGAACTTCTTCTTGAAGGCGGCGTTGAAGTCGTCCATCGACTTCTTGGCCGCGCCCTCGACGCCACCGGCCTCGGCACACACGACCTGGCCGTCGCCCATCGTGCCGGCCGCCAGCTTGGGCAGCTCGCTCGAGCAGATGCCGTCACCACCGACGAACTTGGCCTCGATGCCCAGCTGCTTCATCTGGCGCATCATCGGGCCGGCCACCGCGTCCATGCCGCCGAAGAACACCACGTCAGGCTTCTTGGCCTTCAGGCTGGTCAGGATGGCGGTGAAGTCGGTGGCCTTGTCGTTGGTGAACTCGCGGCCCACGGTCTTGCCGCCCGCGCCCTTGACGCCCTTCTCGAACTCGTCGGCGACACCCTGGCCGTAAGCGGTGCGGTCGTCGATGACGGCGATGCTCTTGCCCTTGAGTTCCTTCACCGCGTAGCGGCCCAGAGTGCCACCCAGGTGTACGTCATCGGCGACGACGCGGAAGGTGGTCTTGTAGCCCTGGCGGGTGTACTTGGGGTTGGTGGCCGAGGGGCTGATCTGGGGGATGCCGGCGTCGCTGTAGATCTTGGAGGCCGGGATGGTGGTGCCCGAGTTCAGGTGGCCGACGATGCCCTGGACCTTGCTGTCGACCAGCTTCTGCGCCGCCGCCGTGCCCTGCTTGGGATCGGCTGCGTCGTCTTCGGCCAGCAGTTCGAACTTGACCTTCTTGCCGCCGATGGTCACGCCCTTGGCGTTGAGCTCGTCGATGGCCATGCGGGCGCCGTTCTCGTTGTCCTTGCCCAGGTGGGCGATCTGCCCGCTGGTGGGGCCGACATGGCCGATCTTGACGACGTCCTGAGCGAACGACGGGCCGGTCAGCAGGACGGCGACGGCGCCGATGATCAGGTTCAGCTTGACTTGCATGCAAATACCTCCGGTTGTGGATGACAGCTGCCGTTGATCGGCAGACATCGAATGAGAGAGCAAGGCCGCGACGATAGCGCAAAACTGTCACATTCCGACAGAGGCATGCTCCGTTGAAAGGGGCGCAGGGCGGCCGTGGGTGGCCTCAGCGCGGCGGCACCTCGAGCGCGCGTGAGACCGCCTCGCCGACGATCTCGCCCAGGGCCGGCAGCAGTTCAGCGCGCGCATCGCGGATCAGGCCATCGGCGGCGCGCGCCAGCGCCGGCGCCAGGGCTTCACGCAGGCGCGCCTCGAGCATGGCATCGATGCGGGGCCCCAGTTCTGCCAGCACGCGCTGCACCAGCGCGGCCTCGTCGACGGCCGGCACGGCCACCGCGGAAGACAGCAACTCGTGGGCCGTGGGCAGGGCGACGGCGTCGGGGCCGAACTCGATCACCTCGGTCAGCGTGGGCAGGCGGTCGGCGCCGGGCGGAGGGCGGCCGGGCCTGGACGGCTCGACCTGGAGGGGCTCGTCCTGTTGCGGCTCGGATCCCGACGGCATTGCCACCAGGTCGACCGGCGCCTGCAACCCGTCCACGGCGACGGGGCCTGGCGCCGGCAGCGACTCGTCAATCACGGGCGCTGGCTGCATGGTGGACGATGCTGAGGCCGGCGGCCTTGTAGGCGCGCCAGCGTTCGCGGCCGCCGGCCGCCGCATCGGCCTCGGCGCCGACGATCTCGATCAGGCGCGGCCACTGCGCCGGCTCGGGCGGGGCGGCCGCGCCCAGATTGACCAGCACGCCGGGGCGCGGCGCCAGAGCCTGCGCGACGGTGGCGCTGGCGGCCAGCCAGATTGGCGTCAGCGCGGCCGTCGCCGGCGCCGCGCCAGGCAGGCGCACATGGGGCAGGAAGTCGCACTCCTCGAAGGTCCACAGGCTGCGGTCGAGGGCGGTCAGCGTGTCCGACGGCGCCGTGACCAGCACGCGTGCGCCCTGGCGGCAGGCCTTGCGCAGCAGGCGGCACGCAAACCCCAGCGGATCCTGCACGCCGGTGTGGAACTCGACCTCGGGCATGACGCTCATCGGCCGGCATTTTGCGCCACGGCGCCGCGCCGGCCCGCTCTCACTTGCGCTTGGCGCGTGCCAGCACGAAATGGGTGAGCAGGGGCACGGGCCGCCCGGTCGCGCCCTTGGCCGCGCCCGACTTCCAGGCCGTGCCAGCGATGTCCAGGTGCGCCCAACGCAGCTTGGCGGTGAAGCGCTTGAGGAACATCGCCGCCGTGATGGCGCCGCCGGCGCGCGGGCCGACGTTGCCCATGTCGGCGAAATTGCTCTTCAGCGCCTCGTCGTACTCCTCGTCCAGCGGCATGCGCCAGGCCGGGTCCAGCGCCTGCTCGCCGGCGGCCAGCAGTTCGGCCGCCAGCGGGTCGTCGCCGCTGAACAGGCCGCTGCGGTGGTGGCCGAGCGCGATCACGCAGGCGCCGGTGAGGGTGGCGATGTCGACCACCACCGCCGGCTTCAGGCGCTCGGCATAGCTCAGCGCGTCGCACAGGATGAGGCGGCCTTCGGCATCGGTGTTGAGGATTTCTATCGTCTGGCCCGACAGGCTGGTGACGACGTCACCCGGCTTCACCGCGCGGCTGCTGGGCATGTTCTCGCACGCCGGGATGATGCCGACAAGGTTGACCTTGGCCTTGAGCCCGGCCACGGCGCGCAGCGTGCCCAGCACGCTGGCGGCCCCACCCATGTCGAACTTCATCTCGTCCATCTCGGCCGACGGCTTGATGGAGATGCCGCCGGTGTCGAAGGTGATGCCCTTGCCCACTAGCACCACCGGCGCCTCGGCCTTGCCCGCGCCCTGGTAGCGCGCGACGATGAATTTCGGCGCCTCGGCCGAGCCCTGGGCGACGGCGAGGAAGGAGCCCATGCCGAGCTTTTCGCAGTCGGCGCGCTCGAGGATCTCGACCTTGAGGCCGTGCTCCTTGCCCAACCGGCGGGCGGTGTCGGCCAGGTGGCGCGGCGTGCAGTGGTTGGCCGGCAGATTGGCCAGCTCGCGCGCCAGCTCTGTGCCGGCGGCCAGGTGCTCGCCCAGGCGCAAGCCCTCAGCCAGCGCCGCGGCACCGTCTTTGGCGCAGACCAGGCTGATCTTCTGCAGCCTGGATGCGGCCGGCGCGCTGGGCTTGGTCTGGCGGTAGACGTAAAGACTCTCGGCCACCGCCGCCACCAGGGCCGCAGCGTGGTCGGCCGTCAGTTCGGCGCCGACCACAGCCACCGCCAGGTGCTGGCTGCCACCGGCCTTGACGGCGCCCAGGCCCGCGGCCACAGCCTTCCTGATGGCCTTGATCGAGCCGTCGCCGGCAGCGGCCAGCACGACGCGCAGCGCCTTGATGCCGGCCAGGCCATGCAGATAGAGGGTGGCGCCGGCCTTGGCGTCGAAGTCTCCGGACTTGATGGCGGCCTCCACCGCTGTGGCCAGCGGGGCATCGAGCCCGGCCGCCGCCGAGCCGCCGGCCAGCACCACGAGCAGGGCGTCGGCATTGACGCCGGCCAGCCCGCCGGCCGGGGTCGCCAGGGTCTTGAAGTCCATAATTCGTTCCAACCTGGGAAAGCGGCGGATGTTATTCGATTCAACTGTGCGCCGTGAGCTGGCCCGAGGCTTCGGCGCGACCCTGGTGGTGATCCTGACCATCATGCTGACGATGCTGCTGATCCGCACCATTGGCCAGGCCGCCAGCGGTGCCGTCGCGGCGCAGGACGTGGTGCTGCTGCTGGGCTATGTGGCG
This sequence comes from Rubrivivax sp. A210, assembly GCF_904426505.1. Taxonomy (GTDB): domain Bacteria; phylum Pseudomonadota; class Gammaproteobacteria; order Burkholderiales; family Burkholderiaceae_C; genus Rubrivivax. The sequence goes on along the minus strand of NZ_CAJGBN010000034.1, from coordinate 152,678 downwards.
CTGGGCCAGCTGCCGACCATGCTCTCGCTGTCGATGTTCGTGGCCATCGTCATCGGCCTGGGCCGCATGTACCGCGACAGCGAGATGGTGATCTGGTTCGCCAGCGGCGTGAGCCTGGCGCGCTTCGTGCGCCCGGTGCTGCGCACCTGCTGGCCGGTGCTCATCGTGGTGGCGGTACTCGCGCTCTTCGCCTGGCCCTGGGGCAACGGCAGCAGCCAGGATCTGCGCGATCGCTACCAGCAGCGCTCGGATCTGGCCCGCGTCACCCCCGGCGTCTTCCAGGCCTCGGCCAACGGCCACCGTGTCTTCTTCGTCGAGCGCGAAAGTGCTGACGGCATCAACGCGCGCAATGTCTTCATCCTGGCACGCGAGGAGTTGACGGAGTCGGTCACTTCAGCGCGCGCCGGCCGGCTGGAGACCGAGGGTGACCAGCGCTTCCTGGTGCTCGAACGCGGCCAGCGCAACGAGGTCGAGTTCAAGGGCGGGGAGCGCACGCTGGCCAGCTTCGAGGGCTACCGCGTGTTGGCCGGCGAGCGGGCCTCGGGCGCCGACGCGAAACGGCCGCCCAAGACGGTGCCCACGCTGGAACTGATCGGCGACCCCACGGCACGCCACCAGGGCGAGCTCACCTGGCGCCTGGGCCTGGTGCTGGCGCCGGCCAACCTGCTGCTGCTGGGCATTGCGTTGTCGGCGGCCAATCCGCGCCGCGCCAGCAACTGGAACCTGCTGTTCGCGCTGCTGGCCTTCATCGTCTACTACAACATCGTCAATCTCAGCCAGGCCTGGGTGGGCAGCGGGCGGCTGGGCATGGGCTTGGCGCTGAGCGGCGTACACGGCGCCGCCTTCGCGCTGGCGCTGGCCCTGCTGTGGTGGCGCGACCACGCTGCGGTGCTGCGCTGGCGGCTGGGGAGCAGCCGCGCATGAAGACCATACGCCGCCTGCTCTACCGCGACATCGTCGCTTCGGTGATGTTCGTCGCCCTGGCCTTCCTGTCGCTGTTCTTCTTCATCGACCTGGTCGAGGCGCTGGACAGCGTGGGCCGCAGCGGCCGCGACGTGAGCCTGGCGCTGCAGACGGCGGCGCTGCAACTGCCTGGGCACTTCTACGAGCTGTTTCCCATTGCCGTGCTGATAGGCACCATCTTCTCGCTGGCGCGCATGGCGCAGTCCTCGGAATTCACCATCCTGCGCACCGGCGGTCTCGGCCCCGGGCGTGCGCTGCGCCTGCTCGCCACCCTGGGCCTGGCCTTCGGCGTGCTGACCTTCGTCGTCGGCGACTATGTGGCGCCGGCAGCCGAGCGCCAGGCGGCGCTGCTGCAGGCGCGCGCCAGCGGCGGCATCCGCCTGGGCGCCAACGGCGCCTGGCTGAAGGAGCGGCGCGGCGCGCCGGGCGGCGAGCGCAGCATCTCGGTAAATGTCGCTGGCGCCACCGCCACCGGCGCCCTGGCCGGCATCCGCGTGTTCGAGTTCGACGGCGACGGCCGCCTGCTCACGCGCATCGACGCCGTCGAGGGCCGCGTCGACAAGGACGGCACCTGGACCCTGATCGACGCCCTGGTGGCGCGCTGGCCGCTGCCACGCGCCGCCGGCGAAACACGGGTGTTGATCGAGCGCGTGCCGCTGCTGCACTGGCCTAGCACGCTGGACGCCGATGTCGTGGCCGCCGCGGTGCTGCCGGTGGGCAGCATGACGACGCTGGAGCTGTGGCGCTACAGCGCCCACCTGAGTGACCAGGAGCAGGCGGCGCAGAGCCATCTGGTGCGCTTCTGGCGCAAGGCGCTGTACCCGCTGGCCTGCCTGGTGATGGTGGCGCTGGCCCTGCCCTTCGCCTACCTGCACGCACGCGGCGGCAGCGTCAGCCTCAAGGTCTTCGGCGGCATCCTGCTCGGCATCAGCTTCGTGCTGCTCAACAACCTCTCGGGCCATATCGCCACGCTGCGCGCCTGGACGCCCTGGATCGCGGCGGCGGCGCCCAGCGGCCTGTACCTGCTGTTGTCGATGGCGGCCTTTGCCTGGCTCGTGCGTTACCGTTGAGGCCATGACGACGAGCAGCGGCCTCATCCTCTTCGCCCACGGCGCACGCGATCCGCGCTGGGCCGCGCCCTTCGAGGCCGTGGCCGAGCGTGTGCGTGCGCTGCGCCCCGGCGTGGCGGTGCGCCTGGCCTTCCTGGAGATCATGTCACCCAGCCTGCCCGAGGCCGGCGCCGAGCTGGCGCGCGCCGGCTGTGGCCGCATCGAGATCCTGCCCCTGTTCCTGGGCGCCGGCGGCCATGTGCGGCGCGACCTGCCGCTGCTGCTGGCGGCGCTGCAGGCGGCCCACCCGGCGCTGCAGCTGCGGCTGCACCCGGCGGTGGGCGAGATAGCCGGCGTCGTCACCGCGATGGCCGCCGCGGCGCTGGCCACACTGGAGCCCGAGCAAGAGATCGAGGGCCCGGGCGCATGAATCTGCACCAGTTCCGCTTCGTGCAGGAGGCCGTGCGCCGCAACCTCAACCTCACCGAGACCGCCAAGGCGCTGTTCACCTCGCAGCCCGGCATCAGCAAGGCCATCCTCGAACTGGAGGAAGAGCTGGGCGTCGACATCTTCGCCCGCCATGGCAAGCGGCTGAAGCGCGTCACCGAGCCGGGCCAGCAGGTGCTGCGCTCGATCGAGATCGTGATGCGCGAGGTGGCCAATCTCAAGCGCATCGGCGAGGAATATTCGAAGCAGGACGCCGGCACGCTGTCCATCGCCACCACCCACACCCAGGCACGCTATTTCCTGCCCGTGCCCATTGCCGAGCTGCGCCGCCGCTACCCCAAGGTGCAGGTGGTGCTGCACCAGGGCATGCCCGAGGACGTGGCACGCATGCTGAGGGACGACGTGGCCGAGATCGGCCTCGCCACCGAGGCGCTGTCGGCCCACGATGAGCTGATCACCCTGCCCTGCCACGAATGGCAGCATGTGCTGGTGGTGCCGGTGAGCCACCCGCTGGCCACGGTCGAACGGCCGACGCTGGAGCAGCTGGCGGCCCATCCGCTGGTGATGTACCAGCCCACCGTGACCGGCCGCACGCGCATCGACCAGGCCTTTGCGCGCGCCCGCCTCAAGCCCATGGTGGCACTCGAGGCCATCGACTCCGACGTCATCAAGACCTATGTGCGCCTGGGCCTGGGCGTGGGCATCGTCACCGAGCTGGCCATGCGCACCGAGCCGGCCGAAGCCGATCTCGCCTGGCGGCCGCTGGGCCATCTCTTCGGCGCCAACGTCACGCGCGTGGCCTTCAAGCGCGGCGCCTACCTGCGCCAGTTCGTCACCGCCTTTGCCGAGCTGCTCTCGCCCCATCTGACGCCGGCGCTGATCGCGCAGGCGATGGCCGGCCAGGGCAGCGACTATGAACTCTGAGCACCGCAAACGATGAGCACGACCCCCGCGATCCAGAGCCGCCTGCCCCAGGTCGGCACCACCATCTTCACCGTGATGTCGGCGCTGGCGCAGGAATGCGGCGCCGTCAACCTGGGCCAGGGCTTCCCGGATTTCAACTGCGACCCGGCCCTGGTGGACCATGTGAGCGCCGCCATGCGCGAGGGCCTGAACCAGTACCCGCCCATGACCGGCGTGCCGCAGCTGCGCGAGCGCTATGCGGCCAAGATCGAGGCTCTCTACGGCCGTCGCTACGACGCCACCAGCGAGATCACCATCACCGCCGGCGCCACCCAGGCCATCCTGACCGCCGTGCTGTGCTGCGTACACCCAGGCGACGAGGTCATCGTGCTCGAGCCCTGCTACGACAGCTATGGCCCGGCCATCGAGCTGGCGGGCGGCAAAGTCGTCCGCGTGCCGCTGACGCCGGGCCGCTTCCGGCCCGATTTCGAACGCATCGCCGCGGCCATCACTTCGCGCACGCGGCTCTTGATGATCAACAGTCCGCACAACCCCAGCGCCACCGTCTGGACCGCGGCCGAGATGCAGCGCCTGGCCGGGTTGCTGGCGCCCACCGACGTGCTGCTGTTGTCGGACGAGGTCTACGAGCACATGGTGTTCGACGGCGCGGCCCACGTCAGTGCGTCGTCGATTCCGGCACTGGCCTCGCGCGCCTTCGTCGTCTCCAGCTTTGGCAAGACCTACCACGTCACCGGCTGGAAGGTGGGTACCGTGGCGGCGCCGGCGGCGCTGACGGCCGAGTTCCGCAAGGTTCACCAGTTCAATGTCTTCACCGTCAACACCCCGGTGCAGCACGCGCTGGCCCGCCACATGGCCGACCCGGCGCCCTATCTCGGCCTGCCCGCCTTCTACCAGCGCAAGCGCGATCTCTTCCGCACCGGCCTGGCGGCCACCCGCCTGCGCCTGCTGCCCAGCGAGGGCAGCTATTTCCAGCTCGTCGACTACAGCGCGGTGAGCAGCCTGCCCGAGGCCGAGTTCTGCCAGTGGCTGACACGCGAGATCGGTGTCGCGGCGATCCCGCTCGCGGTGTTCTACGAAGGTGGCTTCGAGCAGGGCCTGGCGCGGCTGTGCTTTGCCAAGAAGGACGAGACGCTGCAGGCCGCGCTGGCACGCTTGGCGCGGCTGTAGCCACGGCAAGCCGCACCTTCAGCGGCGCAGCGGCGGCTCGGTCAGCGGGTCGCTCAGTGGGGCAAAAAGGCTGGCCGGGCGGTCGGCCGCGGTGAGGTCGAAGTCCAGCGGCAGCGTCGGGTGCGGATCGGCCTCTTCGCGGCCATGGCGCGGCTCCAGGCCCAGGAAGGGCGTCGGCGCCGTGCTGCCGAACTCGCCGCCGTCCGACATCGGCAGCAGCAGGTCGACCTCGCCCGTGGTGGCGGCCTCGCGGTCCATCAGGTCGCGCGCCAGCGCATACAGGAACAGCACCTCGCGGTAGGCCGGCAGTTCGAAGAGATCGCCGCGCGACTTGCGGAACAGCAGCGCCTCGAGTTCGGCCATCGCGTCCAGCGGCCTCGGCCACACCTGCTGCAGACGCGGCAGCACGCCGCTGTAGTCGGCCAACGTGCGGCCATGGGCCGGGTCTGCACCCCACTCGGGCGCATAGGCATTGAACTGCTGGTTGAAGCGCGTGCGTATGGCCTCGTAGGCCTTGCGCTCGCCGCGCCGGTGATGGATCTCAAGCAGCTTCAGATAGGGCAGCGGGCTGATGCCGCCGCTGCTGCGCAGATGCTCATTGAGCAGATCGACCGCGGCACCGTCCTGGCCCAGCACGACGAAGAACTCGGCCTGCTGCTCGAGATCGATCAGTTCCTCGATCGAGACATCGCGCAACGTCGAATCCTGGGCCACCGGCGCCAGCACCTCGGTGCGCTGGGTCAGGAGTTCGGGCTCGTCCGGCGGCGGCAGCGGCTTGGCCCGGGGTGGCATCTGCACCGTCGCCAGCGGCGGCGCCTGGGTCGACACCGGCGCCCAGTTCTCGGCCGGTGCCGGCGGCGGCCAGGCCGGGCCAGGACGCGGACGTGGGCGCGGGGTCATGGGCGCGGGCATGACCTGGGTGGAGGTGACGAAGGGCGCCGGCGCCGTCAACTGGGGCTGGCCCGGGCCTGCCGGATCTGCGCCCTGCCCTGCCGCCGGGTCGGGCGGCGCCACGGCGGCGGCCTGCCAGTCCTGCTGGCGCACGCGCTGCACCACCGACAGGCGCCAGGCCAGCCAGGCGGCCAGCGCACCCATCATCAGGGCCAGCACCAGGAGCGGCAGTGTCCAGTGGCCGGTCTGGTCGGATTCCTGCAGCTTCTCGCGCAACTGGGCCGCGAGCTCGCGGTTGGAGCGCGCCTCGGTGCGCAACTGCTCGACCACGCGCTCCATGCTGGCAAGCCGCTCGGCCTGGGCCGAGGCCGCCGCCTGAGCGGCGCGCGTGGCGCTGGCCGCATCAGCGACAGCGACCAGGGCTTCCTCGACCGTGGCGCGCTCGGCGCTGGCCGCAGGCGTGGGCACCGGAGCCGGCGCCAGGGCTTCGAGCTGCAGCCGCGGCCCCGCCTCGGCGGCGCGGCGCGCCGCCTTTGCCACCGCCTTGCGGGGCGCAGGACGCTGGCGCTCGGCCTTGCGTTCGGAAGTGCGCTCGGCCCGCTTCGCGGTGCTGCGCTCGGCGCGGCCGGGCGGCGCCGCGGCCGGCGAGGCCTCGCGCTCGGCCAGCACCACCGGCTGCTGCACCGGTGCCGGCACACCCACCATGGCGGGGGGTGAAGGACTGGCTGGCGCAGGGGCCACCGCCTCGGCCAGCGGCAAGGCAGCCGGCACGGGCGGCGGCAGCGCCGGCGGATCGGCCAGCACGACATAGCGGCGCGCCACGCGCGAGGCGCAGCCGGCGCTGAGCCCGATGGTAACCACCGGCTCGTCGATGCTCACCGTGGTGCTGACGCGGATGCGCGCGGCATCCGGGCTCCGTCCCTCGACCGTGGCCCGCACCCAGGGTGCAGGCAATCTGCGGTCACCGACCGTGACTTCGGCGTTGATGCAGTTCAGGGCTTGCTCGTCGGCGGCATCGAGCCGCACCTGCACGACGAAATCCAGCGGCTGGCCCAGCACGGCTGATGCGCCACCTGCACCCAAGCCGGTCGCCGCGGCAGTGGTGGAGGCCGCGCCGATGACGATGGACGACAGCCAGGGCCGCAACGTGTGCATGCGATACAGGAGAAATGCGGCGATAACGCCGCGATGGACCGGTGAAAACCACTCTAGCACGAAGCATCGCGGCTCAAACGCCCGAGCTGGGGTGCAGATGTGGCCCATCACACGCGGGACCACAATGCCGGCCCGCCCCTGTCACGCCCGAGACAAGCCATGAGCAGCCCGGTTCTTACAATCGACGAACTCCAGAACATCGAGACGGGCGCGTGGTTCAGCAAGCTCTCACCCGCGCTGCAGGGCGCGATCCTGTCACGCGGCGTGGTGCGCCGGCTGGCCGATGGCGCGGCGCTCGCGACGCGCGGCACACCGGCGCAGGAGTGGTGCGGCGTGGCGCGCGGCGCGGTGCGCATAGGCACGGTGTCGCTGGCGGGCAAGCAGGTCACGCTCACCTACGCCGAGCCCGGCACCTGGTTCGGCGACATCGCACTCTTCGATGGCCTGCCGCGCACCCACGATGCCGACGCCCACGGCGAGACCACGCTGCTGGTGGTGCGCAAGCCCGACTTCAAGGCCTTGCTGGCGGCGCATGTGGAGCTCTACGACGCGCTGCTGCGCCTGAACTGCCGCCGCCTGCGGCTGATGTTCGACCAGATCGAAGACCTGGCCACGCGGCCTCTGCAGGCGCGCCTGGCGCGGCAAATCCTGCTGCTGGCGCGCAGCTATGGCGTGGCCGAGGGCACCGAGGTGCGCATCGGCCTGGCGCTGGCCCAGGAAGACCTGGCCCAGCTGCTGGGCGCCTCGCGCCAACGCGTCAACCAGGAACTCAAGGCTTTCGAGCGCGACGGCGCGGTGCGCGTCGAGCCGACGCGCCTGGTGGTGCTGTCGCGCGACAAGCTGATGGCCGCCGCCGAACGTTGAACCGGGAATCCACACGATGAACGACGCCTACGTCGGCACGCGGGCCATGGCGGCCAGCCACGCCTTCGACACCGCCGCGCTGCAGGCCTATCTCGAGCGCGAATTGGCGGGCTTTGCCGGCCCGCTGACGGTGGAGCAGTTCAAGGGCGGCCAGAGCAACCCGACCTACAAGCTGGTGACGCCGGGCTGCGCCTATGTGATGCGCAGCAAGCCCGGCCCGGCCGCCCGGCTGCTGCCCTCGGCCCACGCCATCGAGCGCGAGTTCCGCGTCATGCGCGGTCTGGCCGACAGCGAGGTGCCGGTGGCGAAGATGCACCTGCTGTGCGAGGACGAGGCCGTCATCGGCCGCGCCTTCTACCTGATGGAATTCATGGACGGCCGCGTGCTGTGGGACCAGTCGCTGCCCGGCATGACGCCGGCCGGGCGCGGCGCCATCTACGACGAGATGAACCGCGTCATCGCGGCGCTGCACAAGGTCGATGCGGTGGCCGCGGGCCTGGCCGACTTCGGCCGCCCGGGCAATTACTTCGAGCGCCAGATCGCGCGCTGGAGCAAGCAGTACCAGGCCTCGATCACCGAGCCCATCGCCGAAATGGACAGGCTCATCGCCTGGCTGCCGGGCCACCTGCCTGCGGCGGCGCAGGACCCGAGCCAGGTGGCGGTGGTGCATGGCGACTTTCGTATGGACAACCTGGTGTTCCACCGCGACGAGCCGCGCGTCATTGCCGTGCTCGACTGGGAGCTGAGCACGCTGGGCCATCCGCTGGCCGATTTCAGCTACCACGGCATGGCCTGGCACATCCCGCCCGGCGTCTTCCGCGGCATAGGCGGGCTCGACCTGGCGACGCTGGGCATTCCCGCCGAGCAGGACTACCTGCGCCGCTATTGCGAGCGCACCGGCCGCGCCGACGCCGAGGCGCTGCGCGCCGACTGGAACTTCTACCTCGCCTACAACCTGTTCCGCATCGCCGCCATCACCCAGGGCATCGCCAAGCGCGTGGTCGACGGCACGGCCGCCAGCGCCCAGGCCCGTGCCACCGGCGCCGCGACGCGGCAGCTGGCCGAGCTGGCGTGGCGCTTCGCCCAGGCCCACGCCGCGCGCTGAACACGGCCATCCAACCCCATCCAAACAGGAGACCGCCATGGATTTCGGCTACTCGCCCCGCACCCAGGAGTTGCAGGCCCGCATCTCGGCCTTCATGGCCGAGCACGTCTACCCGGCCGAACCGCGTTACTTCGAGGAAATCGAGGCCAATACCCGCGCCGGCCGCCGCTGGACGCCGCTGCCGCTGATCGAGGAGCTGAAGGTCAAGGCGCGTGCGGCCGGGCTGTGGAACCTGTGGCTGCCGGAAAGCGAATACGGCGCCGGCCTGAAGAACCAGGAATACGCGCCGCTGGCCGAGCTGATGGGCGCCGTGCCCTGGGCCAGCGAGGTCTTCAACTGCTCGGCACCCGACACCGGCAACATGGAAACCCTGGTGCGCTACGGCAGCGCCGAGCACAAGAAGCAGTGGCTCGAGCCGCTGCTGGCCGGTGAGATCCGCAGCGCCTTCGCGATGACCGAGCCGGCCGTGGCCTCGTCGGACGCCACCAACATCGAGGCCCGCATCGAGCGCCAGGGTGATGACTACGTCGTCAACGGCGTCAAGTGGTGGACCAGCGGCGCCGGCGACCCGCGCTGCGCCATCTACATCGTGATGGGCAAGACCGACCCGACGGCGGCCCGCCACGCCCAGCAGTCGATGATCCTGGTGCCGGCCAGCGCGCCGGGCGTCAACGTGATTCGGCCGCTGTCGGTGTTCGGCTACGACGATGCGCCCCACGGCCACATGGAAGTGGCGTTCAAGAACGTGCGCGTGCCGGCCTCCAACATCCTGCTCGGCGAGGGCCGCGGCTTCGAGATCGCCCAGGGCCGCCTCGGCCCCGGCCGCATCCACCACTGCATGCGCCTGATCGGCCTGGCCGAGCGCGCGCTCAAGCTGATGTGCCAGCGCGCCAGCAGCCGCACCGCCTTCGGCAAGACGGTGGCGCAGCAGACGGTGACACAGGAGCGCATCGCCGAGGCGCGCTGCATGATCGAGCAATCGCGCCTGCTCACGCTGAAGGCGGCCTGGATGATGGATAGGGCCGGCAACAAGAGCGCCAAGGCCGAGATCGCGATGATCAAGGTGGTGGCCCCGAGCATGGCCTGCCAGGTGATCGACTGGGCGATACAGGTACACGGCGGCGCCGGCATGAGCCAGGACTTTCCGCTCGCCTACTTCTACACCCACGCGCGCACGCTGCGCTTTGCCGACGGCCCTGACGAGGTGCATCGCAACGCGATTGCCAAGATCGAGCTCGGCAAGCACTGAGCCCGGATGCACGACAGTCCCCGCGGACTGTCGTGTGCCTGGCGAAAGACTGCGCACTTGCGTGCGCAGGCATGAGCGCGGCGGGCTTGGCCTACTTCGTGCCGTCGCGCTCGTCGCCGGGCAGCGCGCTGGCCGACCACAGGCTGCTGCCGTGGGTGCTGGGCGAAACGGTGTCGGTGCTCTCGTTGGCCATGCGCCGGGCCTCGCGGATGGCGGTCTCGAAGACACGCAGCCAGGCCTGCAACTGCGCCACCACCGGGTCGGGCATGGCGGTGCGCAGCATCAGGCGGCCGCGGCCGATCATCAGCACGACCGGCGTGTCATCGGCCACGCGCAGCGCCAGCAGCGACTGCGCCAGCGGTCCCTCCAGCCACTTGGCCAGCCAGGTCTTGACGCTGCCCAGCGCCACATAACGGTCCTTCAGCGCGCCCATCTCGGGAGCACCCAGCTTGGGGAACATCACCAGCCAGCGCATCTCGGGCGGAGTCTGGTTATCGATGCGGGTCTGCACGCCCTCGACGTACTGGTCGAAGACTGTCTTCTCCATCTGCTCCTGCAACTGCCGGTTGAGCAGCACCAACTGCAGTTCGGCATGCAAGCCCAGTTCGGCACGCAGGCGCAACTCATGGCCCTTGATGTAAGGCCGCTGCGAAGGGCCCCATTCCAGCCGCCAGGCCGCACCAGCGGTGTTGCCGTCGATGACGAAGCCGGCGTCGCCCACTTCGCGGAAGGTGTAGCTCTTGGCGTCGGACCAGGGCAGCACGCCGTCCCAGTCCTTGGCAGCACCGGCCACCGGCCCCGCGAACAAACGCTTCAATCCGTCGAGCATGGTTTAGAGTCCGTTGGATGGGCCGGGCCGCGCCGCCAGGGCCGCGGAGAACACCGATGATCGAAGTGTATTCGTGGGCTACGCCCAACGGCCACAAGGTTCACATCATGCTCGAGGAATGCGGTATTCCGTACCGCGTGCATGCGGTGGACATCGGCGCCGGCGACCAGTTCAGGCCCGAATTCCTGGCCATCAGCCCCAACAACAAGATCCCGGCCATCGTCGACCCCGACGGCCCCGACGGAAAGGCGATCTCGCTGTTCGAATCGGGCGCCATCCTGGTCTACCTGGCCGGCAAGACCGGCCGCTTCCTGCCCGAAGACCTGCGCGGGCGCTTCGAGGCCCTGCAATGGCTGATGTTCCAGATGGGCGGCATCGGCCCCATGCTGGGCCAGGCTCACCATTTCCGAATCTACGCGCCCGAGAAGATCCCGTACGCGGTCGAGCGCTACACCAACGAGGCCCATCGCCTCTACGGCGTGATGAACAAGCGCCTGGCCAAAAGCCGCTACCTGGGCGGTGCCGACTACGGCATTGCCGACATCGCCACCTTTCCCTGGCTGCGCAGTTGGAAGAACCAGGGCATAGACTGGGCGGATCACCCCCACCTCAAGGGCTGGTTCGACGAGATCGCGGCGCGCCCGGCGGTGCGGCGCGGCGTCGAGGTGCTGGCCGACCGCCGCAAGCCCCTGGTGGATGACCAGGCGCGCGAGGTGCTGTTCGGCAAGACGCAGTACACGGCGCGCTGAGCGGAGCCGCCCGCCTCCTAGAATCCGCGCCACGCTGCCCGTAGCTCAACTGGATAGAGCACCAGCCTTCTAAGCTGGGGGTCGCAGGTTCGAGTCCTGCCGGGCAGGCCAGTTGAACGCATCGCCTCGACCCACAAAAGCCCCAGTCCCAGGAAAATCAATCACTTACCTGGATCGTGCCATGGCCAGGCCGCTCAGTCTCCGAACTGTCGGCACTTGATGTCCTCCCTGGGCTGAGGGCCGAGGCACTGGGGGATGGTGGCTGTCGGTAGGTCGCGGTTCGCTTGGCCGAGGCCGAGAAAACGGCTGATGTGCTCGGCGGCGACGGCGCTCTGATCGGTCGGCCTCCAGCCCCAGTAGTCGCCGTGGCCGGCGCCGTCCACCGGCCTGATTTCCACCTGTCCCGGGTTGCGCGGCACATCGCCGTGTCGCCCTATGGCCGTGGGGAAGAATCCATCGCCCGCCGCTGTCTGCCCGATGGGAAAGGCCAGGGACAGCACGGTGTCTGCACTGGAGTGCAGCACCTCCACCTGCTCGGCAGCCCGGAAGGCCTCTTCGAGGGCTCCGCCGGGGAAGACGGCCGAGGTACGCACCGCAGCGGCCAGAAGACAGACCTTGCGGACTGGCGTCCGAAAGCTCGGGTTCGCCTTGAGCAGCCGCAGGGTCTCCAGGATCACCCTGCAGCCCATGGAGTGACCAACGAAGTACAGGTTCAGCACGTCGCGGCGACTCAGCAGATAGGTGCTCAGCTGTGCCGCCGCCAGCTTGGCGGTCGCAATGGTGGCGGGGTAGACGAGAAAATCGAGCATGTCCAGCGGGCCGGCGAAGTTGGCGTCGCCCGGCCAGAACGCGTCGCCGAGCATGTCCTCGAACGCCCCCAAGTGGCGCGCCTCGAGCAGGCCCGCCTGCCGCTTGCGGAAAGCCGCATAGGCCTCCTGGGCCTCGCGCCGGTTGTTGTTGAAGCCATGGACCAGCACCAGGAGATCCTGTTGCGAGCGCACCTGCCCGAAGGCCCATATTGGCTGGCACGGGACGTGGACGCTCCCACCCTCGGGCTGCTCGCGCATGTCCAATTGCAGGCCCGCAACGTAGCCGGGGAAATCCTCGTCGTGGCGCGACACGTTGGCCCCGGCTCACTTCGTGAACTTGATGGACGACAGGCTGCTCAGAAGATCCTTGGCGATCGGTGCCAGTGCCCCCCCCAGCGCGGCCTTCAGGAGGACTCCAAGGTATGTGCCGGGCTCCTTGCCCAGCGCACCCCAGCCCTTCGTCCAGGACCGCCATGGGTCGAAAGCCTCGCCGGCAAAGCCTGGATCGGCGGCCATCACGAAGGCGACGAACAGGATCAGCGCGCCCAGCAGCATCGCCCACCACTGGTTCAGATCCTCCCAGCGGCGGGTGGTCACCGTCTGAAACGCGTCGAGCTGCCTGCGCACCAGCATTCGCACGCGGCCATAGCGATCCGAGTCCTGCTTGGTCGGACCCGCGGCCGGCGGCGCTGCCAGGTAGCTTCTCCACAGTGTCGCGTCGGCACCCGAGCCACGGGTCAGGAAGGCGTAGAAGTGCGGATAGAGATCCGGGTTGTTCAGCACCGCGTCTGCCGCGTCCTGTATTTGAGACATCATCCGCGCCGTCTCGAGCTCGAAGACGGCGCGGTCGACGCCTCGCCACCTGAGTACCGCGTGCGAAGGATGGGCTTGAGGAGGCTGAGCCTGACCCGAGGTCAGATGAAAGAACTCGGCATAGGCCTGTGCGGCGTCATAAGCGGTGCCTTGGGCACCCGCTGCGGTGGCCGCGCGGTTGCCTGGCACGTCATAGTGGCTTCCGCCGCCCAGCGCCAACGACGACAAGAGTCCGGGCTTGGCAAGCATCAGCGCTGCGGGGATCTTTGCCGAGTCCTGCGAAAGCCAGCGTATGACCGCAGTCCGGTGGTATTTGCCGCGGATGGAGAACAGTTTCTTGTAGGCCTCCAGCAGCGCCACGACGAGACCGCCTGTGCCGGCCAGAACGGCCACATAGGTGCCAAGGGCTTCCGTGATGTTCTTCAGGGCCTGCGCGGCCGAGCCCGGCTCCTGGGTTTCCGCCATGGCGGTTGCCGAGAACAAGGCCAGCACCAGGGCCGCTGTGAGTTGAAACTTGCGCATTTGTCGCTCCCTAAGTTTTCAGCGGGCTTGGCTGCGGTCGAAGAAGTCAAGAATCTTGGCCATTGCGGGGACGCGGTAGCGGTCCGCCTCGATCAGCAACTCGTGCCGCGCACCTTCGATCTTTTGCGGCCCGCCACCGTCGCATGCGCGGCCTGTGTTCCTGGACAGCGCGGCACAAAATTCGTTCTGGCCTTCCGGCATGACCGCCGTGTCTTCGCCGGCCTGAAGCACCAGCACGGGCGTGACGATCTGGGCAGTGTTGGACAACAGGGTGCTCGATGCCGCGCAGGCTTCGGCGGCCCAGCCCCGGGTCGGCCCACCCAGGCGAACCTCGGGGTAACGCATCTCGACCCGCAATACCTGCGCCCAGCGGGCGGGCGAATGCGTGTAGTCGTTGGACTTCTCGTCATAGGGCCCGTGGGCATAGGGTTTCGGCAGCCAGCCGGCCCAGGTCTCGCTGCGGAACCATCCGGTGGCCCTGAAGTACCAGCAGCTGGAATCTGTGGAGATCAGGATCTTCGCGTTAGGTTCGTGCATCGGCGACGACAGGGCCGCGGCCGCAAAGACACCGGGGTACTTCTGCAGGTGGCGGCTGGCCACCCCGCCACCCATGGAGTGAGCCAGGAGCAGCAGCTTCCTGTGCGGCTTCTGCCCCACCACCTGCTGGATGAAGGCCTGCAGATCCTCGACATAGTCGTCGAATTGCACGACGTGGCCCTTCTGCGGCTCGTCGGGCAGGAGCCGGCCGGAGAAGCCCTGGCCCCGGTGATCGTAGACGTAGACGGAGTACTTCAGCCGCACCAGGTCGGCCACCACCTCCTGGTACTTCAAGAGGTTCTCGGTCCGGCCGGTGACGATGACGACGGCGGCCCGCGCATCGGGGACCAGCGCGGCGGCATAGGCCAACTTGACGCCGGCCAGGCCCGTGAATTCCCCCCGCTGGACCTGCTGGGACCAGAGCGGCTCAATCTCCTCGGAGAAGCGGGCGGCCAACCGGGACTCAGGGATGAGGCCGTAGGGCAGCGGTGCATTCTCCTCGTTCGCAAGCGTCCGCCCGCCACCGCCAGTCAGCGCCAGGGCCGCGACTACCGCGGTCGCCCTGCACCACAAGCGACTCCCAACCCCTGCTGAATGTCTTGCCACGCCCATGTTTCCTCCCGACCGGCCTGATCTGATCGGAGCTGCGGCCATGGAACGGCCGCGAGCCCATCAAACGCAGTCATTCTGGGTGCCGCCCCCTGGCCGCAAATCACTACCGTTGATGACCCGCTCGGACCTCGAAGCCTCAAGCACGGCGGCGCGCTCCCCCGTAAGTTCCTTGTCTTGCCGTTGAAGCGGCGCGCCGTCTTCATGGCCTCTGGCCATCTTGCCTTTGACATGCACCTCGACACAGATCACAGCATGCCTGAGCGGACGCCGATGCAGGTGTGTATGCAGCCCGACATCAGCGCAAGGCCCCCTCGATCCTGGGGGGCATCCTCGATCCGGCACGCCGCGTGCTGGCCTTTGCGCATGGCGGCCAAAAGCCGCATGCCAAGGGAGTTTTCATGCGGCGCAACTTCTTCGATGCACGGATCTGGGGCTCGGCCTGGGGCACGGCGGCCATTGCGGTGCTGGCGGTGGCGTCTATCGCGGTGCTGGTGATCCCGGCCTGAGACGCGGGCGGGATCGTCACCCGCGCTCAGCGCCGGCCGCGGGCGGGCCGCATACTTCGCCCTTCCTCCGGAGGGCATAGTGATGGACAGCCTGGACCTGCAGGTGCTGCAACAGGCGCGCGAATGGCAACGCGCCGGCCGCGGCGTGTGGCTGGTGACGGTGATCGAGACCTGGGGCTCGGCGCCGCGCCCGCCCGGCGCCCTGCTCGCGCTGCGCGATGACGGCCTGGTGGTGGGCTCGGTGAGCGGCGGCTGCGTGGAGGACGATCTCATCGCCCGTGTGCGCGAGGGCGAGCGCGTCAGCGCACCGGCGCTGGTGAACTACGGCGTCAGCAAGGAAGAGGCGGCCCGCTTCGGCCTGCCCTGCGGTGGCACGCTGCGGCTGGTGCAAGAGCCGCTGGCCGACGCCGCCTGGATCGACGACGTGTTGGCCCGCACCGCGCGCCATGAACTGGTGGCGCGGCGGCTAGATCTTGCCAGCGGCGCCGTCACGGTGGAGGCGGCCGTGCGCGGCGAGGCCTTCGTCTTCGACGGCCACACGCTGCGCGCGCTCTACGGCCCACGTTGGCGTCTGGTCGTGATCGGCGCCGGCCAGCTCAGCCGCGCCCTGGCGCCCATGGCGCTGGCGCTGGATTTCGAGCTGATCTGCTGCGACCCGCGCGAGGAGTACCACCTGACCTGGGACGTGCCCGGCACGCGCTTCAGCAAGTCCATGCCCGACGACCTGGTGCAGGAGCTGCAGCTCGACCCGCACAGCGCCGTGGTGGCGTTGACCCACGACCCCAAACTCGACGACCTGGCCTTGCTCGAGGCGCTGAAGTCGCCCGCCTTCTACGTGGGCGCCCTGGGTTCGCGCGCCAACACCGCCCGGCGCAAGGACAGGCTCAAGCTCTTCGACCTCAGCGCCGACGAAATCGCCCGCCTGCACGGCCCGGTGGGCCTGGACCTGGGCGCGCGCACGCCGGCCGAGATCGCGGTGTCCATCGCGGCCGAGATCGTGGCCGTTCGCAACGGCGTCACGCTGGCGCAGAAAAAGGCCGGCTCGGCCCTGCCGGCAGCAGCGGTGGCGGCAGGCTCGGCCTGCGCCACGGGCTGATCGGTCAAGGGGCCGGCTTGGAAGGCCTGCAGCTCACGGCCGATCTGCGCGGCTGCGACGAGGCGCTGCCGGCGATGCGCGACGCCAGCGCGCTGCGCGCACTGTGCGTACAGGCCGTGGCCGCGGCCGGGCTGCAGGCGGTGGGCGATCTTTTCCACGGCTTCGGCGACGCGGCCCCTGCCGGTGGCGGGGGTGGCGTCACCGGCGTCGTGCTGCTGGCCGAATCGCACCTGGCCGTCCACACCTGGCCCGAACTGGGCGCGGTGACGCTGGATGTCTACGTCTGCAATTTCGGCGCCGACAACTCGCAACGCGCCGATGCGCTGCTGCAAGCCCTGCTGCGCGGCTTTGCGCCGCGCTCGGTGACGCGCAACCGGCTGCGCCGCGGCGCCGCGCCGTAGGCTCTTCAGGCGCGGCGAAACAGGCCGCGCTGCCACTGCCGCGCCAGCGCCATTCCGGCGCGGTGGCCGTGGCCGAAGGCCTCCTCGAAGACGGAATAGCCCGAGAGATCGGCGTGAGCGAAGTGCAGCCTTGTCGCCGGCCCCGCATCGGCCAGTGCGACCAGCGCCGCATGGCCGCGCACGCCCGGCCGCGGCACCGCCATCGCGTGGCCGTGGCGGGCCAGGTCCAGGCGCTGCAGGCGCTGCGGCAGGTCGGGGTGCAAGGGCAGCAGTTCGGCGATGACCTGCTGCGCCCAGGGCCGCCAATCGGGTGCGGCCAGCGCCGCGCGCTGGGCTGCCGCCAACGCCCAGTAGGCGCTCAGCACGGTGGGCCGGGGCGTGGGGTCCATGCGCTGGTGGCCGGCGTCGACATAGCCCAGCGAGGCGCCGCCGTAGTAGACGTTGTCCCAGGCCGCCGACGCGCCGACGCCGCGGTCCAGCAGCGGCGCGTCCAGGCGCAGGTGGGCCACCAGCCAGGGAGCATGCGTGATCAGCGCTGCGGCGACCACCAGCGCCGGCGGCGGCGCGTCGACGATTCGTGCCGCCACATGCATCGGCACGGCCAGGATCACGGCCGGCGCGGCCCAGGTCTCGGCCGTGCCACGGCCTTCGTTCCACACCGTCAACTCCACGCCATGGCGGCCGACGCTGACCCGGCGCGCGCTGCGCGCCGCCAGCAGGCGCTCGCCCAACGGCGCGGCCAGGTGGCGCACCAGCCAGGCATTGCCCTCGGGCCAGGTCAGCACCGCCTCGCGCTCGCCGTCTTCGGCGCCGGGGGCGTGAAAGCCGTGGCGGCTGCCGAAGTAATGCAGACCGGCCCAGGCCGAAACCTCGGCCGCCGGCGCACCGTAGTCGTCGCGGCAGGCGTAGTCGAGATACCAGCGCAGGCGCTCGTCGCGCAGGCCCAGGCCATCCAGCCACTGCGCAAAGGTCTGGGCGTCCAGGCGGCGGTGGGCGTCGGTCCAGGGCGCGCGGCGGCTGGGGATGGCAAAGCCGGCTTCGCGCTGGGCCCGTGCCACGGCCGCGGCGAAACGCTGGTACTCGGCCCGGGTGGCCGAGCCCGATGCGGCCGGCGGCAGCAGTCCTTCATGCCAGGCGCCATCGATGAACAGCCTCTCCTGCGGGCTGTGGCACAGGTGGCGCTCGTCGGCCACCGTGCGGCCGGCCACCGTGTGCAGCAGGCCGATCTCGTGCAACCAGTCCGCCACCTCATGCGCCTGGGGCCCCGGGAGTGGAAGGTAGTGAGCGCCCAGCGGGCAGGCGATGCCGTCCACCACATGGCCGCGGCTGTTGCCACCGGCCTGGTCTTCGAGCTCGAAGACGCGGATGTCGTCGACGCCGGCCTGCATCAGCGCCCGCGCCGCGGCCAGCCCGGCGACGCCGGCGCCGACCACCAGGGCCGCGGCGCGCTGCACCGGGCCGGTGGCCAGCTTGTCGCGGGGCACAGCGCGCAGGCCATGGCCGCGCGCAGGGTCGCTGCCCACCCAGCCGCCCTGCAGCGGCGGGCCCGGCCGCGCGCAGCCCGCCAGCGCCAGCGCGGCCGTGGCCAGCAGGGCCTGGCGCCGGGCTGGCCTCATCGCTGCACCGCGCCCCATTCCTCTTCGAAGGTCTGCACCAGCACCTGGTTCGAAAGCCGGTTGGGCTCGGCCGCCACTCGCGCCATGTCGGGCGGGAACTGCATCAGTGCCGGCAGGCCCTCCAGCGTCAGGAAGCGCAGGCCGGCAGGCAAGGCCGTGGGGCGACGCCAGGGCCGGCGCGAGGCGATCACGAAGCCCCATTCGCCGAAGCTGGGCACATGGGCGTGGTAGGGCTGGGTAGCCAGACCCACGGCCTCCAGCGTGGCCACCACGGTCCAGAAGCTGCGCCGCGCCACCAGCGGCGAGGTGGCCTGCACCACCGCATAGCCACCGGCCGAGAGGTGGCGGTCCAGGCGCTCGTAGAAGCTGGTGGTGTAGAGCTTGCCGAGGGCGAAGTTGCTGGGGTCGGGGAAGTCGACCACGATGACGTCGAAGACCTCGTCGTGGCTCTCCAGCCAGGTGTAGGCGTCGGCCTGCACCTGGCGCACGCGCGGCGAGTTGAGCGCGTCGCCGTTGAGCGCGCGCAGCAGGGGCAGGCCGCCGAAGAGGCGCAGCATGTGCGGGTCCAGCTCCACCAGCGTGACCTGCTCGACGCCCGGGTACTTGAGGATTTCGCGCACCGCCATGCCGTCGCCGCCGCCCAGCACCAGCACGCGCTTCGCCGCGCCGTGGGCGGCCAGCGCCGGGTGTACCAGGGCCTCGTGGTAGCGGTATTCGTCGCGGGTGTGGAACTGCAGATTGCCGTTCAAGAAGAGCCGCGTGCCGGCTGGCCCGGCGGTGACGACGACGCGCTGGTAGGGACTGGATTCGCGCAGCACGATGCGGTCGCCGTAGAAGCGGTCTTCGGCCCAGCTGCTGAGGCGCTCGGCGCCCATCAGGGCCGCCGAAAGCGCCACGATCACCCCCACGCAGGCCCAGCCCTGGGCCCGGCGTGCGCGCAGTTCGGCGCGGAACAGCCACCAGGCCCACAGCGCCACCGTGGCGTTCAGCAGGCCGAAGAAGAGGCCGGTGCGCACCAGGCCCAGCTGCGGCACCAGCAGCAGCGGGAAGGCCAGCGACACCGCCAGCGCGCCCAGGTAGTCGAAGGTCAGCACCTGCGACACCAGATCCTTGAGCGCATAGCGGGCGCTGAACTGGCGCTTGAGGATGCGCATCACCAGCGGAATCTCCAGCCCCACCAGCACGCCCACCGCCAGCACCAGCGCGTACAGCAGGGTGCGAAAGGCGGCCTCGCCGCTGGCCGGCAGCAGGCCGTGGGCGGTGAACAGCAAGGCCGGCGTGAGGCCGCCGACCAGGCCCACCGCCAGCTCGATGCGCAGGAATTGCGCCGGCAGCTCGCGCTCGATGTAGCGGCTGAGCCAGGAGCCGACGCCCATCGCGAACAGGTAGACGCCGATCACGGTAGAGAACTGCAGCACCGAATCGCCCAGCAGATAGCTGGCCAGCGCGCCCGCGGCCAGCTCGTAGACCAGGCCGCAGGCGGCGATGACGAAGACCGAGACCAGCAGCGCCAGTTCGGCCGGCGCCACCCGCGCGGCGGCTGGCGGCGCCTCGGCAAGGGGCGGCGCGCTCACCCGTGGATGGCGGCGGCGACGATCTGCCCGATGGCGATGAACATGGCGCCCACCACGATGGCCAGCGCGACGTTCTTGCGGTCGCAGATCTCCTCCCACAGCTTGTAGGGCGTGAGCTTGTCGATGACGACGAAGCTGAGCCACAGCACGGCAACGCCGATCACCGCGTACAGCACCGATCCCAGCACGATGGCGGGTTTGAGCCAGTCCAGGTCCATGAGGGCGTCCTCCAGTTGGGTTTCAGTCGGCAGCGCGGCGCTACTTGTGGCCGCCGCCGCTGGAATAGCCACCCCAGGAGCCGCCGCCGATGCGGCCGCTGCTGCCCGAGGAAGCCGTGCATTGCCGGTATTCGGCGCTGCTGGCGCCGTAGGTGTCGCGCAGCGCGCTGCAGTCGTCGCGGCTTTCCAGCCAGGACATGAAGAACAGCAAGGCGATCACCACCACCACCAGCGCCACCTTGGCCAGCGGCCCGGCGGCCTCGGCGTTCAGCGTGCCCAGCGTCGGCCTGGCCTCGGCCAGGCGGCCGGCGGCAAGGCCGAAGGCCGCTTCGACGACCTGCGCCTTCAACGCCGCACCCTCGCTCCAGGTCACCTCGCCGGCCACGGCTTCGCGCGCCAGGCGGCGGTCGCTGTCCTTGCCCTCGCCGATGTAGTCGGTGACCTGGGCGCGGTCGTCCAGCGCCAGTCGCCAGTAGAACTCGCCCAACACCCAGCTCGCCCGCGCGGCATAGCTGTATTTGGCACGGTAACGGCGGCCCTGCCACTGCACGCGGTCGCCCTTGGCCTGGGGCGCGCCGGTGAGCGGGCGCATCCAGCTCCAGCCGTCCTCGGCGTCGACCAGGAAGGCGAAGCCGTCCGTGCGGTGGTAAAGCAGGTATTCGCGCCAGTAGACCGTCTCCTCGTCGTCGCCCGCGGCCGGAATGTCGCAGCGCTCGACATAGCCCACCACCTGCCAGGGCCGCAGCGGCCCGCCCAGCGCCAGCGGGCCGCTGGCGCCCAGCGGAATGCGCGGCATGGCGCCGTCGTGGCCGGCATTGGCCTGCGCGTGGTGGGCGAGTTCGGCGCCCACGCCCTGCGAGACATCGACCACCGCCATGCACTGGCCGCAGACGATGGACTGCGTGGTCTGCAAGGTCGGCGCCAACGCCGCGCCGCAGCTCGGGCAGGCCAGGGCGCGGCCGGACAGGGTCTTGGCCACGGCCTCGCGCAGGCCTTGCATCGCCAACTCGTCCAGGCGCACGGCGCGGCCCACGGCCCAGGCCGGGCGCGCCGGGTCGGCGCCGTCCAGCGTGGCCACTTCGTCCTGGGCATTGCGCAGGTCGGCGACGATGAACTCGCGCTCGCCCAGGGCCGGTGGCCGCGGCAGCTCGCCCTGGGCCGCAGCCAGCCTGGCACGCAGCACCGAGGCCACGCTCCAGGACTGGTCGGCGATCAGCCTTTGCTCGCCGGCAGCCAGTTCATCCAGCGCCGGCGCCGCGGCCGGCAGCGGCGCGTCGAAGGCCAGCACATAGGCGCCGTTGTCCTCGGACAGCCAGCCGCTGCGGCCATTGCCGAAGAGAGCGTGCCACTCGTTCCAGCTGCCGCCATCAAAGCGGTATTGCAGGCGCCCGACGAGGGTGAAATCCAGCCCCTGCCAGCGCCCGCTGGCACCCAGCTGCAGCGGCGAGTGGTCGTCGAAGAGTTCGGCGCTGACGCCGATGCGCGACAGCGCCTCGCCATCGCGCAGCAGCGTGCTGCGGCAATAGCCGCAGACGGCGCTGGCCGACGCGGCCGAGGCGAATTCGACCGGCGCGCCGCAATTGGGGCAGGCGGCGCGCCAGGCGCGCTGGGGGGATGTTGCGGGCGGCGCCACCGCGGCCGCGTCAAAGCTTCTTCAGCAACTCGGCCTTCTTGGCGCTGAATTCCTCGTCGGTGAGGATGCCCTTGGCCTTGAGATCGCCCAGCTTCTCGAGCATGGCCATGATCTCGTCGGGCTTGGCCGCTGCTGCGGCTGCCCCCGCCGGCTGCAGGCCCTGGGCCAGGTTCTGCGCCAGCACCTGGCCCAGCGCCATGCCGGCGCCCAAGCCCATGGCATCGCCGGCGATGCCGCCGCCGCCACCACCGGCCGCGCCCTTGGCCATCTCGGGCAGGGCCTGGGCGGTCTGGTACTGCATGAAGCGGCCCATGTCGTTGCCGACCATGCCCATGCCGATCTTCTGGTCGAGGATCTTCTGCAACTCGTCGGGCAGCGAGATGTTCTGCAGCGTCACGCTCTCGAGCTTGAGGCCCAGGGCCTCGAAGCTGGGCGCGGTGGCCAGCTGGAGCTGGTGCGCGAACTCGATCTGGTTGGCCGCGAGGTCGAGAAAGGCGATGCCGCTGGCCGCCACCGCGTCGCTGATGTGCTGCAGCATCAGCCCGCGCAGCTGGCCGTCGAGATCGGCCACGGTGTAGGTGTCGCGCGTGCCCGAGATCTCGGTGTGGAACTTCTTCGGGTCGGCCACGCGGTAGGCGTAGTTGCCGAAGGCGCGCAGGCGCACGGCGCCGAAATCCTTGTCGCGCAGCGTCACCGGCTGCTGCGTGCCCCAGCGCTGATCCACCTGCAGGCGGGTCGAGAAGAAGTAGAGGTCGCTCTTGAACGGGCTCTCGAACAGCTTGTCCCAGTTCTTCAGGTAGGTGAGCACCGGAATGGTCTGCGTCACCAGCTTGTGCATGCCGGGGCCGAACTGGTCGGCCACCTGGCCCTCGTTGACGAAGAGCGCGGCCTGCGATTCGCGCACCGTCAACGAAGCGCCGTACTGGATCTCGTTGCCCGCCATCGGAAAGCGCCAGGCGAGCACGCCGTCGCCGGATTCGGTCCATTCGAGAACATCGATGAACTGCTTCTTGATGAAGTCCATCAGGCCCATGGCAGACTCCTCCTCACGCCCATCGCACACGCGATGCGGCGGCATCATAGGCCCCCCGTGACCAAGCGCCCCGAGATCAAGCCCTGGACCTGGTTGATGCGCTGGTGGCAGCCGCCGCCGGCCCGCCCGGCCGTCCCGGTTTCCGACCGCCAGCGCGCGCAAGACCTCATACGCGCCGTCGATGCCGGCGGCATACCGCTCAACCCGGCGCGCGTCAACGACATCGCGCGCCGGCTGGGCCTGGAGGTGTCCAGGCACGCCCGCGTCGACGAGACCATCGCGCGCATCCGCGCGGCGCTGAAGCGCTGAGCGGCCTCAGCCGCCGAAGACGCGCCGCAGCAGGGCGCTGCCGGTGGCCACCGGGTCGCGGCGAATCTTGCGCTCCTCCTCGCCAATCACGTAGTAGAGGCCGTCGAGCGACTTGCGCGTCACGTATTTCTCGATGGTGGCGTCCTCGGGCTTGACCAGGCCCAGTCCGGCGGCCTTGCCGGCGACGCCGTTGTACTTCTTGGCGAGCGCGACGCGCTCGGTGGCGGTGCTGATGATGGGCAGGAACTTTTCGCCCAGCGGCGCGCGTGTCTTGTCGACGAAGAAGTCGGTGACGGCGCTGTCGCCGCCGCGCACGAGCCTGAGCCCGTCCTGCACGCTGATGCCGCGCACCGCGGCGACGAGCAGGCTGCGCGCCTCGGGCACGGCGGCCTCGGCGGCGCGGTTCATCGCCGTCACCAGCTCGTCGATGCGCCGGCCCTGGCCCAGCGAGCGCAGCAGCTTCGCGGCATCTTCCAGGTGGTCGGGCAGCGGAATCTTGACGTTGGGGTTGCCGAGAAAGCCGTCCTTGCGGCCCAGCAGCGCCAGCGCCGCCTCGGCACCGCGCTGCAGGGCCTGGCGTATGCCCTGGGCGGCGTCACCCTCGCTCAGCGCCCAGGCCGGGCTCCAGAGGGCCGAGCCGGCCAGGGTGGCGCCCAGGGCGTGATTGAACGAACGTCTTTGCATGCGGGCCTCCTTGTGAACAAGCCGCGATCTTGAGGCATTGCAGAATCCAGCCATCCTCCGCACCCGCATCCAAGGAGCTACTTCATGGCCACAACCCGTGCCTCTTTCGACTGGGCCGATCCGCTGCAGCTGGAACAGCAACTGAGCGCCGACGAGCGCGCCGTCGCCGACGCGGCGCGCGCCTACTGCCAGGACAAGCTGCTGCCGCGCGTGCAGCAGGCCTTTCGCCACGAGCAGACCGATGCCGCCATCTTCCGCGAGATGGGCGAGTTGGGCCTGCTGGGCCCCACCATCCCCGAGGCCTACGGCGGCAGCGACCTCAACTACGTCTGCTACGGCCTGATCGCACGCGAGGTCGAGCGCGTCGACTCGGGCTACCGCTCGATGATGAGCGTGCAGTCGTCGCTGGTGATGGTGCCGATCAATGAGTTCGGCAACGAGGCCACGAAGCAGAAGTACCTGCCCCGGCTTGCCACCGGCGAGTGGATAGGTTGCTTCGGCCTGACCGAGCCCGACCACGGCTCCGACCCCGGCAGCATGGTGACGAGGGCGCGCAAGGTGCCGGGAGGCTACAGCCTGAGCGGCGCCAAGATGTGGATCAGCAACAGCCCCATCGCCGATGTCTTCGTCGTCTGGGCCAAGGACGATGAAGGCGCCATCCGCGGCTTCGTGCTCGAGAAGGGCTGGAAGGGCCTCTCGGCGCCTGCGGTACACGGCAAGGTGGGCCTGCGCGCCAGCATCACCGGCGAGATCGTGATGGACGACGTGTTTTGCCCCGAGGAAAACGCCTTCCCAGAGGTGCGCGGCCTGAAGGGCCCCTTCACCTGCCTCAACAGCGCCCGCTACGGCATTGCCTGGGGCGCGATGGGCGCGGCCGAGGACTGCTACAGCCGGGCCCGCCAGTACGTGCTCGACCGCAAGCAGTTCGGCAAGCCGCTGGCCGCCAACCAGCTGATCCAGAAGAAGCTGTCGGACATGGTCACCGAGATCAGCCTGGGCCTGCAGGGCTGCCTGCGCCTGGGCCGCATGAAGGACGAGGGCACGGCCGCGGTCGAACTCACCAGCATCATGAAGCGCAACAGCTGCGGCAAGGCGCTGGACATCGCCCGCCTGGCGCGCGACATGATGGGTGGCAACGGCATCAGCGATGAGTACGGCGTCGCCCGCCACCTCGTCAACCTCGAGGTCGTCAACACCTACGAGGGCACGCACGACATCCACGCGCTGATCCTGGGCCGCGCCATCACCGGCATCGCCGCCTTCTAGCCCCAGCCGCCCCAGCCGTGAAAAGCGCCGCGCCCCCGCTGCCGGCGACGATCTGGGTGCTGGGCTGCGTGAGCCTGCTGATGGACCTGTCCTCGGAGATGGTCCACGCGCTGCTGCCGGTGTACCTGGTCGGCACCCTGGGCGTGAGCGCGCTGATGGTGGGCCTGATCGACGGCGCGGCCGAGGCCACGGCGCTGGCCACGCGGGTGTTCTCGGGCCTGCTGTCCGACTGGTGGGGCCGGCGCAAGCCGCTGGCCCTGCTGGGCTACGGCCTCGGCGCGGCCTCCAAGCCGCTGTTCGCACTGGCCGGCGGGCCCGGCCTGGTGCTGGGCGCGCGCCTGCTCGACCGCTTCGGCAAGGGCCTGCGCGGCGCACCGCGCGACGCCCTCGTGGCCGAGCACGCGCCGGCCGGCCGGCGCGGCGAGGCCTTCGGCCTGCGGCAGGCGCTGGACACCGTGGGCGCCTTCCTGGGCCCGCTGCTGGCGGTGGCGCTGATGCTGGCCTGGTCTGACGACGTGCGCGCCGTGTTCTGGGTCGCCGCCATCCCCGGCGCGCTGGCGGTGCTGCTGCTGGCGCTGGGCGTGCGCGAGGCGCCGCGCGCCGCCACGGCGCCGGCCGTCAATCCGCTGTCGCGCGTCAGCCTGGCGCGACTGCCGGCTGCCTATTGGCGGCTGGTGGCGGTGGGCAGCCTCTTCGCGCTGGCGCGCTTCAGCGAGGCCTTTCTGCTGCTGCGGGCGCAGCAGGGCGGGCTGGGCCTGGCCTGGGTACCGCTGGTGCTGATCGCGCTCAACGGGGTCTACGCCGCCAGCGCCTACCCGGCCGGGCGCCTGGCCGACCGCATGGACCGGCGCACGCTGCTGGCCCTCGGGCTGTTGGTGCTGGTGGCGGCCGACCTGGCGCTGGCGGGCGCCGAGGCGGGGCCCTGGCTGTGGGCCGGCGTCGCCCTCTGGGGCCTGCACCTGGGCCTCACCCAGGGCCTGTTGGCGGCCCAGGTGGCCGACGCCGCGCCGCCCGCACTGCTGGGCACGGCCTATGGCTTCTTCAATCTCGCCAGCGGCGCGGCCCTGCTGCTGGCCAGCGCCGCGGCCGGCCTGATCTGGGATCTGGCGGGCGCGCGCTGGACCTTCGTCGCCGGTGCCGCCCTGGCCCTGCTGGCGCTGGCGGCACTGGCTGTCCTCCCGCACACGGCCGCGCCGGCGGTGCGGACCGCGCCATGAGCCATGCGGGCGGCTTCAGGGTCGCGGCCGTGGGCCTGGGGCTGGGGCTCGCCGCCGTCTCGGCCCAGGCCGCCGCCGGTGGCGGCACCGCCCTGCCCTGGTGGATCTGGCCGCTGGCGCTCTTCGTCGTCTGTTTCCTGATCGGCATCGTCACCGTGCCGGCCGGCATCGGCGGCGGCGTGCTCTTCGTGCCCATCGTTGGCAGCTTCTTTCCCTTCCACCTCGATTTCGTGCGCGGCGCCGGCCTGCTGGTGGCGCTGGCCAGCGCACTGGCCGCGGCGCCGACCTTGCTGCGCGGCGGCCTGGCCAGCCTGCGCCTGGCGCTGCCACTGGCCCTGCTGGCCTCGGTGGCGTCAACGGCCGGCGCGCTGATCGGGCTGGCGCTGCCGGCCCACGGCGTGCAGCTGCTGCTGGCCGGCGCCGTCCTGTGTATCGTGGGCCTGATGCTGGTGTCCGCCAAGTCCGAGTTTCCGCAGGTCGCCGCGCCCGACGCGCTGGCGCGGGCGCTGGGCCTGCACGGCGTCTTTGTCGACGGCGCCACCGGCCGCAGCGTACGCTGGCAGGTACATCGCACGCTGCCCGGGCTGGCGGCCTTCGGCGTCATCGGACTGCTGGGCGGCATCCTGGGCATAGGCGCGGGTTGGGCCAATGTGCCGGCGCTCAATCTGCTGCTGGGCGCACCGCTCAAGGTGGCAGCCGGCACCTCGGGCCTGGTGTTGTCGCTGGCCTCGTCCAGCGCCGCCTGGGTCTACCTCGACCAGGGCGCGGTGCTGGCGGTCATCGCCGTGCCCTCGGTGGTGGGCATGATGCTGGGAGCACGCCTTGGCGCGCGGCTGCTGGGCGTGCTGGACGGCACGGTGGTGCGGCGGCTGGTGATCGCGCTGCTGCTGCTGGCCGGGCTGCGCGCGCTGCAACAGGCGGTGACGGCATGGCCATGACGCAGCCCGACGGCGCTGCGCAGCCGCCCGAACAACTGCGCTACGCACGCTGGCTGGAGGCCGGCGCACGCGCCGGCCTCGTGCTGCTGGTGGCCAGCTTTGCCGCCCTGGCCACGGGCCTGCTGCCGCCCCAGGTGGCGCTGCAGCGCCTGCCCGAGCTGTGGGGCCTGCCGGTGGCCGACTACCTGCGCCAGACCCACGCCACGGCCGGCTGGGGCTGGCTTCGTGACCTGGCCCACGGCGACAGCGCCGGCCTGGCCGGCATCGCCCTGCTGGCCGGTTGCTCGCTGGCCGCCCTGCTGGCCGTGCTGCCGCTGTACCTGCGGCGCGGCGAGCGCCTCTATGCCGCGCTCTGCCTGGCCCAGGTGGCGCTGATCGCGCTGGCCGCCTCGGGCTGGCTGGCAAGCCTGGCAGGCTGAAGGACACCCCTTGACCACCCCCTACTCGAGATTGCTGCTGGCCACCGAGCACAGCGAACATGACCGCGGCGCCGAGACCCTGGCCTTTGCGCTGGCCAGCCACTGTCAGCTGCCACTGGCCGGCGTGCTGCCGCTCTTGAGCAACCCCGAGTTCGAGATGGTGGCGCCGCAGCGCGCCCGCCAGGCCGAGGCCGAGGCCGCGGCGCGCATCCAGAGCCTGGCGGCGCGCGCCAGCCAGGCCGGCGTGGCGCTGGATCTGCGCCTGCGCCGCGGCGCACGCCTCTTCCAGGAGATCGTGGCCGAGGCGCGCGAGCGCGGGGCCGATCTGCTGGTCATCCGCCGCCGCGGCCGTCGCGGCCTGCTGGCCCAGCTGCTGGTGGGCGAGATGGTGAGCCAGGTCGTCGCCCATGCGCCCTGCAGCGTGCTGGTCACGCCGCAAGGTTCGACGATGTGGTCGCGGCGCGTGCTGCTGGGCTTGGACCCGACCGCCCCCGACGCCGCCCTGCTGCGTCAGGCCGCGGCCCTGGCCGACGCCTGCCGGCTGCCGCTGCGCGCGGTGTGCGTGGCCGCCGCCGAATCCACCCGGGCGGCGGCTCAGGTGGCGCTGGATGCCGCCGTCGCGCAGGCGCAAGCGCTGTGCGGCCAGGCCGAAGGCGAGCTGCGCATCGGCCGCCCGCACGAGCAGCTGCTGGCCGCGGCCCAGGCCTGCGGCGCCGACCTGATGGTGCTGGCGCGCGAGCGCGGCAGGCCTAAGCGCGGCCGCCTGGGCGGCGTGGCCGAAGAAGTGATCGGGCATGCGCTGTGCCCGGTGCTGGTCCATGTCAACAAACAAGGAGCGAGCCCGCCATGAGCGATGCGCTGAGCTATCTCGTCAAGGCGCGGCCCGACGCCGTCGGCCACTATTTCGCCTTCCTCAAGGCCTGCGGCACCCAGCTCGACCCCAAGACGCGCAACCTGATCTCGGTCATCAGCAAGGTCCACGCGCAGACCGAACGCGGCTTTCGCCAGTACCTGGGGCGGGCGCTGCGCGAAGGCTGTACGCCGGCCGAGGTGCTGGACGCGCTCCTGATGGCCTTCCCGATGCTGGGGCTGACCAGGATCGTCTGGGCCGTGGACATCATCCTCGCCATGGGCCTGCCGGAGTTCGAGCCCGGAGCCCTGGGCGCGGCCGGCACCTGGCACGACCTGATGCCCACCAAGGGTCACAAGGACGGCCTGACGGTGCGCCTGGATTGCGACGGCCGCAGCCTCTTCGTCCACCGCGCCGGCAAGGAATGGCGGGTCTACGACAGCCGCTGCCCGCACCAGACCACCGACATCCCGCACCTGGCCCTCGATGGCCACAGCCTCACCTGCCCCAAGCACGGCTGGGTCTTCGACATCCGCAGCGGCGAGTGCACGGCGCAAGGCGATGCGCCATTGCGGCGCTGGCCGAGCAAGGTGGTCAAGGGGCGGCTGCTGGCCAACTGGTAGGCCAGCCCGGCAAGCGCATCAGCCCGCGGCCGTGAAATCGCCCGCGGTCCTGGGCCCAGCGTTCGCCTCCTTCCGGGGGCTCACGTCGGGCCTCAGCCCAGAGAATCGGCCCAGACGTTCTCGGCCCAGGCCTGGGCGAAGCGGCCTTCCTTCTCGCTGGACGCAGACGAGACGCCGCCGGCGCCGGTCACGGCCTTGAAGGTCTTCTCGGTGGCGTCGTACTGGTAGACGGCGGCCACATGCATGGCCTCCTTGGCGGTGACGAAGCTGTAGCAGGTGTTCATCACCACCGGCGTGGCATTCACCGGCTCGCCCTTGAGCAGCTGGATCACCGCCGCCGCCGCCACCTTGGCGTGCTGGTTGGCCAGATGGCCCGACTTGGGCATCTGCGGTGCGGCAAAGGTGGCGTCGCCCAGCACATGGATGCCGGGCACGGCAGTCGATTCCATGGTCAGCCAGTTCACGCCGGCCCAGCGCCCGTTGACGTTGATGAGGCCGGCGTCGC
This sequence comes from Rubrivivax sp. A210, assembly GCF_904426505.1. Taxonomy (GTDB): domain Bacteria; phylum Pseudomonadota; class Gammaproteobacteria; order Burkholderiales; family Burkholderiaceae_C; genus Rubrivivax. The sequence goes on along the minus strand of NZ_CAJGBN010000034.1, from coordinate 123,105 downwards.
GCGCCAGGTTGGCGGCGCGCTGCGGCGGCACGACATTGAGCAGGTCGGGCTTCAGGTCTTCGAACTCGAAGCGGGCCAGGCCGTCGGCACCCACCTCCTTCAGCTCGGCATTGGGGCGGTACTCGAGCACGCCCTTGTAGTGCTGGGCGAAGGCGCGATCGAACAGGCCCTTCTTGCTCTGGATCTCGGGGTTGGCGTCCAGCACCAGCAGCTTGCTGCGCGGCTTGGCCGCCTTCAGGTAGCTGGCCAGCATGCAGGCGCGTTCATAGGGCCCGGGCGGGCAGCGGTAGGGCGACCTCGGGATGGTCAGCGCCACCACGCCGCCGTCGCGCAGATCCTGCAACTGGCGGCGCAGCGCCAGTGTCTGCGGCCCGGCCTTCCAGGCGTGCAGCACGCGGCCACTGTCCAGCGCTGCGCCCAGGCCGCCTATGCCGTCGAGCATGAAGTCGATGCCGGGCGCGACGATGAGGCGGTCATAGGGCAGCTCGGCGCCCTCGGCCAGGCGCACGAGGCGTCGCGCCGCATCGATGGCGATGACCTCGCCCTGGATGACGCGCACGCCCAACGACACCAGTCCACCATAGCCGCGCGTGATGTCGGCCATCTGGCGGTGGCCGGCCAGCACGAGGTTGGAGATGGGGCAGGAGACGAAGGCCGCCTGGCGCTCGACCAGGGTGACCTCGATGTCGCCGCCCCACAGCCTCAGGTAGCGCGCCGCGGTGGCGCCGCCGAAGCCGCCCCCGACGACGACGACGCGGCCGATGGAGGTGCGCGCCGGCGTTGCGGCAGGCGCCGGGGTCGACGTCGGCGCCATCGGGGCGCAGCCGGCCAGGGCCAGGCCGCCGCCGGCCAGCAGCAAGGAACGGCGGTTCAGGCCGCGGGTAGATTCTTTGCCCATCGCCACGCTCACCTCCGCGACTGCTGGGCCGCGAAATGCGCGGCCAGCGCCTTGATCTGCTCGTCGCTGTAGCCCTTGGCGATCTGCGGCATGATGGTTCCGGGCTGGGCGCCGCTCTTGAAGTCGGTGAGCATCGCGAAGATGCGGCCGGCCGAGACGCCGGCCAGCGGCTTCATTTCGCCGATGGCGTGGCCGTTGGTGCCATGGCAGTTGGCGCAGCTGGCGGCGAGGTTGCGCCCGAGCAGGGCGTCCTGCGCCGAGGCAGGCATGGCAATGGCGGCCAGCAGCACGGCCGTCAACAGGGGTTTCATGAAGGCGTCTCCGTGGGCTGGTCGAAGGCCGGCAGGCCAGGGCACAAGCTCTTGCTGTGGTCGGGGTGAAAGGATTCGAACCTTCGACCCACTGGTCCCAAACCAGTTGCGCTACCAGGCTGCGCTACACCCCGACGAGGGCGCGATTGTAGGGGCCGCGGCCATGGCTAGGCCGCCGGCATGGGCAGCTGCAGCTGGCGCGCCACCGCCATGCACTGGCGGATGTGCTGCTCGCAGACATAGCGCAGCGCGCCATAGGTGAGCGCCGCCGACACCGCCTGGCCGGCCAGCGGCACGAACTTGGCCGCCTGCTGGGCACTGAGGCGCACCCCCACCAGGCGCACCAGCTGCAGCACCAGCTCGCGCGTGACGATACGCCCCACCAGCACGCCGCCCGTGGCGCTGATGACCTTGTAGACGACGACGCGGCGCTCGGGCGCCAGGCGCTCCACCTGCTCCGGCGTGAGCCCGAACTCGGCGCTGATCCTGGGCAGCAGGCGCATCAACAGGCCCACGTCGACGGCCCAGTCCAGGCCGGGAATCGGCACCATCGCCACGCCCGCGGCCAGCAGCGCGCGCTGGGCGACGAGGCGGCGGCAGCGGCGCGCGACGGCCTGGATGTCGCCACCCTCGTCGGGCGCGACCTCCCACACCGCGGCCTCGGGTGCCGAGGCAGGGGCGGCGGGGTTCATGCCGCCACCCCGGCCGGCGCCGGCAGCATCACCTGGTGCTGGCGCAAGGTCTTGAGGATGATGGAGGTCGAGGTCTCGGCCAGCGCCGACAGCTGGGTGACGACGGCGTCGAGATGGGCCACGTCGGTGACGGCGATCTCGAGCATGGAGCTGTCCTCGCCGGTCACGCTCCAGGCGGTCAAGACCTCGGGCATGGTGACGATGAGCTGGACCAGTCGCACATGATCGGCCCGCCCCACGCGCACCAGGGCGCGGATGCCGTAGCCCAGCGCGCCCAGGTTGACGGTGGCGCGGTAGCCGGTGATGACGCCGGCAGCCTCGAGCTTGCGCACCCGCTCGGCCGCGGCCGGCTGGCTGAGGTGGACGCGCCGGCCCAGCTCGGCCAGGGTCAGGCGCGCATCGGCCTGCAACTCGGCCAGGATGCGGGTGTCGTAGCTGTCGAGGGGGGTGATGGCTGCCATATCCAGGACTTTGCGCGCGATTTCCTTCAAACACAAGGCAAAGCCGATTTTCGACCTTGATATTCCCATGGAAGGAAGGAGGCGGCCTTCATAAGATGCCGGCCCATGAGCAACGCCATCTTGTCCCTCCCGATGCCCTCCGCGCCGCGCCTGTCGGGTCTCATCGTCGCCTGCCTGGCCGCCACCTGGATCGTCTGGGGCTCGACCTACCTGGCCATCAAATGGGCCCTGGTGAGCTTTCCACCCTTCTTCCAGATGGGCACGCGCTTCGTCGCCGCCGGCCTGCTGCTGGGCGCCTGGGCCGCCTGGCGCGGCGCGCGCTGGCCGACGAAGGCGCAATGGGTCAACGCCGCCGTGCTGGGCGCGCTGATGCTGGGCGGCGGCTATGGCGCCACCGCGCTGGCCCAGACCAGCGTCAACTCCGGCCTCGTGGTCGCCTTCATCGCCGTCGTGCCGGCCCTGGTGGCGCTGATCCAGTGCTTCTACGGCCAGCGCCCCTCGGGCTGGGAGGCCGCCGGCATCCTGCTGGGCCTGGCCGGCGTGCTGCTGCTCACGCGCGGCCAGGGCTTTGCCGGCTCGCTGCCCGGCCTGCTGGCCATCGCCACCGCCTGCCTGACCTGGTCGCTGGGCAGCGTGTGGGCGCTGCGCGGCCTGCCCGGCGGCCGGCCGCTGACGCTGGCCCCGGGCGCCGCCGGCTATGCCAGCCAGATGCTGGTGGGCGGGCTGATGCTGCTGGGCGCCTCGTGGCTGGCCGGTGAACAGCCGACGCTGCCGCCCGATGCGCTGTCGCTGGCCTGCTGGTTCTACCTGGTGGTGGCCGGCTCGCTGATCGGCTTCTCGGCCTATATGGTGCTGCTGCAGCAGACCACGCCGACGCTGGCCTCGACCTACACCTTCGTCAACCCGGTCATCGGCCTGGTGCTGGGCGTGGTGGTGGGCGGCGAGGCGGTGAGCAGCCTCGAATGGACGGCCGCCGCCATCGTCTCCGGCGGCGTCGTGCTGCTGTTGATGGGCGGGCGGCGCTAGGCCTTCTTGGTGCCGGCAGCCCGTATCGCGCTTAGCGTGCTGCGCGTGGTGCTCACTTCGGGGTCGAGCTTGAGGTGCAGCAGCGTCGGCACACCGGCGGCGATGGCGCGTGCCAGCGCCGGCTCGAAGGCCGCCGTCTCGTCCACGCGCTCGCCGCGCCAGCCATAGGCCAGCGCCAGCGCCGCGAAATCGGGATTGAAGAGCTCGCTGCCGCTGACGCGGCCGGGGTACTCGCGCTCCTGGTGCATGCGGATGGTGCCGTAGCTGCCGTTGTCGACCACGATGCTGATCAGATTCTTCGCGCCATAGCCGGTGGCGGTGGCGAGTTCCTGGCCGTTCATCAGGAAATCGCCGTCACCCGCGATGTTGACGATCCAGCGCCCGGGCTGCAGCAGGGCCGCGCCCACCGCCGCCGGCAGGCCGTAGCCCATCGCGCCCGAGGTCGGTGCCAGCTGGGTGCGGCCGTGGTGCTGCAGGCCGGTGTAGCGGCAGTAGCGGTGCAGCCAGCCCGAGTAGTTGCCGGCGCCATTGGTGTAGACCGTGTCCGCGGGGAGCAGGCGCTGCAGCGTCTTGACCACCACCGCCATGTCCAGCGGCGCCACTGCGGGCGCCACGAGGTTGGCCTCATAGTCGGCATGGGCGGCCTCGGCCTGGCTCTGCCAGGGCAGGGTAGTCGGCGCGGCCAGCGCCTCCAGCGCCTTGGCCGCGGGCGCGGCGGCAGCCTGCAGCATCAGGTCGGCGGCGTAGACGCGGCCCAGTTCCTCGGCTCCGGCGTGGATGTGGACCAGCTTTTGCGCCGGCCGCGGCGCCTGCAGCAGGGTGTAGCCGCCGGTCGTCATCTCGCCCAGGCGCACGCCCAGCGCGATGATCAGGTCGGCGTCGCGGATGCGCGCGGCCAGCCGCGGGTTGATGGCGATGCCGACATCGCCGGCGTAGAGCGGATGGCGGTTGTCGAACGTGTCCTGGAAGCGGAAGCCGCAGGCCACCGGCAGCTGCCAGTTCTCGGCAAAGCGCTGCAGCGCCGCGGCCGCCTCGGCGTCCCAGCCCGGTCCGCCGGCGATGACCAGCGGGCGCTCGGCCGCCAGCAGCATCGTGCGCAACTCGCGCAGACCCCCCGGGGCCGGCCAGGCGCGGGCCGGCTCGGCACGCGGCAGCACCGGCGCGGCGGTCAGCGTGGTCAGCATGTCCTCGGGCAGGGCCAGCACCACCGGCCCGGGGCGGCCCTGCATCGCGGTGTGGAAGGCGCGCGCCACGTACTCCGGCAGGCGGTCGGCGTGCTGCACCTCGGCCACCCACTTGGCCAGGCCCAGGGTGCCGGGGCCGAACATCTGGCGGTAGTCGATCTCCTGGAAGGCCTCGCGGTCGCGCTGGTCGCTGGCCACCTGGCCGACGAACAGGATCAGCGGCGTCGAATCCTGGAAGGCCGTATGCACGCCGATGGCGGCATTGGTGGCGCCGGGGCCGCGCGTGACGAAGCAGATGCCGGGCCGGCCGCTGAGCTTGCCCTGGGCCTCGGCCATGAAGGCGGCGCCGCCCTCCTGGCGGCAGGCGATGAAGCGGATGCGCCCGCGGTGCTCGTGCATCCCGTCGAGCACGGCGAGATAGCTCTCGCCGGGCACGCCGAAGCAGGTGTCCACGCCCTGGGCGACCAGGGCCTCGACGAGGGCGTGGCCGGCGGGCCGGGGCGTCATGGGGGCGGTGTTCATCGCGCTCACTTTAGCCGCTGCCGCACGCTGGCACCCACCAGCGCGGCCGAGCCTATACCCAGCATCAGCGTTGCGGCGGCACCGGCAAAGATGGCCTGGGTGTGGCCGCCGTCGAGCAGGGCGCCGAAGACCGGCGCCGACAGCGCGAAGCCGACGTCCAGCCCCGAATACACCGTGCCATAGACGCGCCCGGTGGCGCCGGGCGGTGCCGCACGCTTGATCAGCATGTCGCGCGAAGGTCCGGCCAGGCCGGTGCCGGCGCCGGCCAGCGCCGCGGCCGCGGCGGCCACCAGCGGCGGCAACCAGCCGCTGGCTACCAGCAGCAGCAGCGCCGCCGCCGCAGCCATGGCCAGCGCGATGGTGCGTTCCAGCTGCTGCACGCGCGCCACCACGAAGCCGCCGGCCAGCATGCCGGCGGCGCCGCACAGCATGTAGCCGGTGACAACGAAGGCCGTGGTCGACAGCGGCAGGCCGTAGAGCCGCGAAAGCGCCGGCGCGGCGAAGCTCTGGATGGCCGAAAGCGCCGCCGTGGTCCAGAAGAAGAAGGAGAAGCACAGCCACACCGAGGGCAGCTTGAGGAAGGCCATCGGGTGCTCGGCCGCCACCGCCGCCGCGCCGGCCGCCTGGTGGGCCCATTGGCCGCGGCTGTCGTCGACGCGCTCGCGCTGGGTCACCAGGAGCAATAGCACCAATGCCGCCACCCCGGCGGCACAGGCGCAGGCCAGGCGCCAACTGCCACTGGCCTGGCTGATGCCGATCAGGAACACCGGCGCCGCCGCCCAGCCCAGATTGCCCGAGATGCCGTGTACCGAAAAGGCATGGCCCAGGCGCGGCGCCGAGACGCGCTTGTTGAGGATGGTGAAATCGGCCGGGTGGAAGGGCGAGTTGCCCAGGCCCGCCAGCGCCGCCGCCAGCAGCAGGCCCGGGTAGCCGCTGGCCACCGAGGCCGCCAGGCCGGCGGTGATGAAGCAGGCCAGGGCTGCAAACAGCACCGGCCGCGCGCCGATGCGGTCGACGACAAAGCCGCCCGCCGCCTGGCCCACGCCCGAGATCACGAAGAACAGCGTCACCAGCAGGCCCAGCTGCGAATAGCTGAGGCCGAAATCGCGGATGAAGGCCGGGAACAACGGCGGCAGCAGCATGTGGAAGAAATGCGAGGTGCCGTGTGCCAGGCCTATGAGCGAGATCACCGCGTAGTCGCCGCGCGCTGTCGCTGCCGGTGTACTTGCCGTGAGGGTGGAAGCCATGGCCACGAGCCTAAGCGGGCCCCGCCCGGCCGGGTTACGATAGCAAGACAAGTTCTGTCGATTTCATGCCAGACACGCTCGCCGCCTCCCGCGTGGGTTCCGCCCGCCCTGCCCGCCCCGCGCCCTCACCAGCCCTGCCCTCCGACCCCGTGCGCTACGGGCCGGACGCCGAGCGTCCGCTGCGCGTGCGTGCCCGCCACCTGGCGGCCGACACCCGCATCGTGCCCCACCGCCATGCCTGGGCCCAGGTGGTGTTTTCGGCCACCGGCGTGCTGCGCGTGACCGCCGGCGACCACACCTACATCGTGCCGCCGTCGCGTGCGGTGTGGATACCGCCCGGCTGCGAGCACGCGGTGACGGTGGTGGAAGACGCCGAGCTGCGCACCCTCTACCTGCACCTGCCGCCCGGCCAGAGCCTGCCGGCCCAGCTGGGCGCGGCTGCGAGCCTGGACGACACGCCGGCGGCCTGGCAGCGCTGCCGCGTGCTCGAGGTCTCGCCGCTGCTGCGCGAGGTGGTCGAGCAGATCAACGCCCTGCCCGACCCGCCGCCACTGGCGCGCGAGCGCTGCCTGGTGGCACTGGCGCAAGACGAGCTGCGCCGCGCCCGCCCGCTGCCGCTGGGCGTGGGCCTGCCGGCCGACAAGCGCCTGCGCGCGCTGTGCGAGGCGGTGCTGGACGACCCCTGCCGCCACCCCACCCTGCCCGGCTGGGCGCGCGAATCGGGCGCCAGCGTGCGCACGGTGGCGCGGCTGTTCCGCCAGGAACTGGGCACCACCTTCGCCGAATGGCGCCAGCAGGTGCTGCTGGCCAAGGCGCTGTCGATGGCGGCGCGCAAGCGGCCCATGGCCCACATCGCCGCCGAACTCGGCTATGCCAGCGCCAGCGCCTTTACCGCCATGGTGCGGCGCTCGGTGGGCGTGCCACCCAGCCGTTTCTTCACCACTGGTTAGCCCCTGCCCGCCCAGGAAAACCCATGAACGACATCGCCTACGACTACGCCCGCCCCGACGCCAGCGGCGCCACCTGCACCGCCCAGGCCTGGGCCAAGGTGCCGGCACCTCTCACCCCGGCCCAGCGCCAGGGCCTGCGCGAACGCGCCGCCGCGCTGCTGGCGGCGCGCGGCGCGGTTCTGGTGGCGCACTACTACGTCGACGGCGACCTGCAGGACCTGGCCCTGGCCACGGGCGGCCTGGTGGCCGATTCGCTGGAGATGGCGCGCTTCGGTCGCGACCACGCGGCGCAGACGCTGGTGGTGGCCGGCGTGCGCTTCATGGGCGAGAGCGCCAAGATCCTGAGCCCCGACAAGCGCGTGCTGATGCCCGATCTCGACGCCACCTGCTCGCTCGACCTCGGCTGCCCGCCCGATCAATTCGCCGCCTTCTGCGATGCCCATCCCGAGCGCGAGGTGGTGGTCTACGCCAACACCAGCGCCGCCGTGAAGGCGCGCGCCGACTGGATGGTGACCAGTTCCTGCGCGCTGGCCATCGTCTCGCACCTGCACGCCCAGGGCAGGAAGGTGCTGTGGGCGCCCGACCGCCACCTCGGCCGCTACATCCAGGAGCAGACCGGCGCCGACATGCTGATGTGGGACGGCGCCTGCATCGTGCATGACGAGTTCAAGGGCCTCGAGCTCGAATTGCTGAAGCGCGAGCACCCGGGCGCGCGGATCCTGGTGCATCCGGAATCGCCGCGCAGCGTGGTCGAGCAGGCCGACGTGGTGGGTAGCACCTCGCAATTGCTGGCCGCCGTGGTGCAGGGCAGCGCCAGCGCCTACATCGTGGCCACCGACAACGGCATCCTCCACCGCATGCGCCAACTGGCGCCCGGCAAGACGCTGATCGAGGCGCCCACGGCCGGCAACAGCGCAACCTGCAAGAGCTGCGCCCACTGCCCCTGGATGGCGATGAACGGCCTGCAAGGCGTGGTCGCCTGCCTGGAGCATGGCAGCGGCGAGATCACGGTGGCCGAGCCGGTGCGTGGCCGCGCCCTGGGCTGCATCGAACGCATGCTCGACTTCGTCACCCGCCATCCCGCCGCCCTGGCGCCGGCGCGCGGCGGCCTGGTGAAGAACATCGGCGCCGCTTGATCGCCGGAAGACACTAAGTTGTAACCCGCAAGCGCCGATAACCGACAGCAGCCCTTGCAAGCGCGGAGCTTCGAGCATGACCGTCGATTTCACCACCGTCCACAACCACAACGAGAACGCCGTCTTCGACCTCGTGCTCGCCGAAGCGGCGCGCCACCCCGGCGTCGGCGACAACCCCGAACTGCTGGCCGATGTCGCCTGCGTCGCGCTCAACAAGCTGGCGCCGCGCTACATCCGTCACCAGGTCGACTACGTTTTTTACCTCAGCAACCATGAGCGCACCGAGCACGAGCATGCGCTGCAGGAAGCGGTGGAGTACGCCTTTGGCTTCGTCAAGACGCGGGTGGCGTTGAGGTCCCGTGTCTGATGCCCCGCCGCTGAGCGAGGCCGTGGCGCGCGGCTGGGAGCTGTGTACGCTGGACCCGGCCGCCGCACGCGACTGCGGCCAGGCGCTCACCCGGGCGGGTGGCGCCGATGCGGCCCAGGGCTGGCTCATCACGGCCTGGGTCGAGGCGCGCCAGGGCGATCAGGCGGCCGCCCAGGCCGCGCTGCACGAGGCCGGCCAGCTGCTGGTGCTGGGCCCGGACGGCACCGGCCTGGCGCTGTGCGACGAGATCCAGGCCCTGGCCCTGCACCGCAGCGGCCGGCACACCGAGGCCGCCGGCCTGCAGGCCGGCATAGCCCGCCGCGACGGCCTGCAGCCCGGCCCCATGCAGCGCTACATCGCCCACAGCGCGCGTGCCGCCACCTGCAAGGCCCTGGGCCAGGCCGACGCCGCGCTGCGCCACTTCTACGCCGCACGCGACGCGGCCGACGAAACCGGCTGGGCAGGCCCACGCATCACCGCCGCCGACGCCCTGGGCGGCTACCACCACACGCTGTTCAACCTGGAAGACGCCCGCACGCTGTGCGAGCAGGCCCTGCTGGCGGCACGCCAGGCCGGCGCGCGCCCGGTGGTGGGCAGTGCCGCATCCCACCTGGTGCGCATCTACCACGCGGCCGGCGATTTCGAGCGCGCCCAGACCATGGCCTCCTTCATGGAGCGCAATGCCGCCGAGTTGATGCCCGACGCGGCCCAGCGTCATGTCGGCTCGCTGGCCCTGGCCTGCCTGGGCAGCGGCGAGATCGAGGCGGCGCTGCGCCATCTCGAGGCCGCCGAAGGTGCGCCCGGCGCCACATCCACTGGCGACGAGGAAGGCGCTGTGCTGCGCGCCTGGGTCGGCGCGCGCTGCCGCCTGCTGCGCGGCAACGCCGCCGCCGCGCGCACCCTGGCCGAAGCCGCACTGGACCGCCTTGACGGCGCACGCCTGGGCGACGATCCCTATGACACATTGCAGCTGCACCTGGTGCTGGCCGACGCCTGCGAGGCCGCCGGCGACGTGGCGGCGGCGCTGCGCTGCATGCGCCAGGTGCATGAGCTGCACGAGCAGTTGGTGGGGCGCAGCGCACGCGCCCGCTACATCGCGCTGGAAATCGCCCACCAGCTGGGCAATGCGCGGCGCGAGCGTGACTGCGCGGTCGATTCACACCGCTCGGCCGAGGACGACCGCCGCCGGCTCGAAGATCTCAACGCCGCGCTGCAGGCCCGCATCGCCGAAACCGACATGCTGCAGGCCCAGTTGCGCGAGCAGGCACTGCACGATCCGCTGACAGGCCTGCACAACCGCCGCTACCTCTTCGAGACCGCGCCGGCGATGCTCGAGCTGGCGCGCCGCAACGGCCGCCCGCTGTGCGTGGTGCTGCTCGACCTGGACCACTTCAAGCTCATCAACGACACCTACGGCCACCAGGCCGGCGACCTGGTGCTCAAGCAGTTTTCGGCGCTGCTGCAGCAGTCGTTGCGCCGCAGCGACGTCATCACCCGCCACGGCGGCGAGGAATTCGTCGCCGTGATGCCCGAGATCGACGGCGAAGGCGCGCAGAACATGCTCGACCGTCTGCTCGAGGCCTTCCAGCTGCAACGCAACACCATAGGCCGGCGCCGCCTGCCCAGCGTCTCGTTCTCGGCCGGCATCGCGCTCTTTCCGCGCCACGGCAGCACGCTGGAGCAGTTGCTGTCGCGCGCCGACCGCGCCCTCTATGCCGCCAAGCACCACGGCCGCGCCCGCGTCGAGGTGGCGCCGCGCACCGGCTTCGGCACGCTGACCTGAAGCTCAGCGTCGCTTCGTTCCGCTGGTGGCCGGCCGCGTCAGCACGGTGGGAAAGCTGATCGGCAGCGTGTCGGGGAAATCGCGGCTGTAGTGCAGGCCGCGGCTTTCGTGGCGGCGCAGTGCCGAACGCACGATCAACTCGGCGCAGACGACCAGGTTGCGCAACTCCAGCAGGTCGCGGTTGACGCGGAAATTGGCGTAGTAGTCGTCGATCTCGTCGCGCAACAGCTTGATGCGGTGCAGTGCCCGCTCCAGCCGCTTGGTGGTGCGCACGATGCCGACGTAGTTCCACATCAAGAGGCGCAACTCGTCCCAGTTGTGGGCGATCACCACTTGCTCGTCGGCGTCCTCAACCTGGCTCTCGTCCCAGGGCGGCAGCGGCGGCTCGGCCATCTCCTTCTGGTTCTGGATGGCGACGGCGCAGGTGCAGCCGACCACCACGCATTCGAGCAGCGAATTGCTGGCCAGGCGGTTGGCGCCGTGCAGGCCGGTGTAGGTGGTCTCGCCCACCGCGTAGAGGCCGGGCAGGTCGGTGCGGCCGTCGAGATCGGTAACCACGCCGCCGCAGGTGTAGTGCGCCGCCGGCACCACGGGGATAGGGGCCCGCGCGATGTCGATGCCAAGTTCCAGGCAGCGCGCGTGGATGGTGGGAAAGTGCTCTTTCAGGAAGGCCTCGCCGAGATGGCGGGCGTCGAGCCAGACGTGATCGAGGCCGTGGCGCTTCATCTCGAAGTCGATGGCGCGGGCGACGATGTCGCGCGGCGCCAGTTCCATGCGCGCGTCGTGCGCGGCCATGAAGCGCGTGCCGTCGGGAAGCGTGAGATGGCCGCCCTCGCCGCGCAGCGCCTCGGTAATGAGAAAGCTGCGCTCCTGCGGGTGGTACAGGCAGGTCGGGTGGAACTGGATGAACTCCATGTTCGCCACCCGGCAGCCGGCACGCCAGGCCATCGCCGTGCCGTCGCCGGTGGCGGTCTCGGGGTTGGTGGTGTAGCGGTAGACCTTGCCGGCGCCGCCGGTGGCCAGCACCACGGCGCGCGCCGGCAGCGTCTCGACGCGGCCGCGGTCCATGTCGAGGGCGTAGACGCCGTAGCAGCGCGGGCTCTCGCGCCGCTTGAGATGGCGCGAGGTGATGAGGTCGACCGCCATCCAGCGCTCGCGCAGATCGATGTTGGGATGGGCGCGCGCTCGCTCGAGCAGGGCGTCGTGGATGGCCTTGCCGGTGGCATCGGCGGCATGCGCGATGCGCCGCACCGCGTGGCCGCCCTCGCGCGTGAGGTGCAGGCCCAGCGGGCCCGCGGGATCGGGCGAGAAGGGCACGCCGGCGTCGACCAGCCACTGCACGGCCTGCGCGCTGCGCTCGGCGATGAAGCGCGCCGTGACCTCGTCGACGATGCCGGCGCCAGCATCCTGGGTGTCGCGCACATGCGATTCGACGCTGTCGTCGTCGCCCAGCACGCCGACGATGCCGCCCTGGGCCCAGGCCGTGGCGCTCTCGCCCAGCTCGCGCTTGGCCAGCACCAGCACCGGGTGGTAGCGGGCCAGTTCCAGCGCCACCGTGAGACCGCCGAGACCGGCGCCGATGACGACCATGCGGGCATTGGGCGGGTTTGGGTTTGGGCTGGGTGTCATGCGGTGGGGCGGTTGAAGGCGCAGCGGCGTCGCGAACGCGAGGCCAGACGTGAACGCCTGCTTGGATTCTAAGGATCACCCCCCGCAATGGCGATGCGGCGGCTGGAGGACCACCCTATGATGACTGGTTCCGCCACCCATAAGCAGAGCCCACCATGCAAGGCCGTGACGATCCGACCTGGCCCGACACCCAGCGCTTCGACCACCGCGCCACCGACAAGCGCGCCGAGTTGCTGGAGCCGAGCACGCAATTCATCGCCGACCGCGACGCCTACCTGGGACAGGGCAGCCAGGACATAGGCCGCCGCATCGCCGACGACCAGGTCGAGCTCTTCGTCGCCAGCGGGCTCATCGCCTCGCTCGAACTCGAGTTCAAGCAGCACCGGCCCGAATTCATTGCGCTGCACGATGTCGGCACCAGCGCCTCGCTGCGCCTGCTCACCGGCCTGGCCGGCGCCGCCGGCGCCCGCGTGCAGCGCCTGCTGGTGCGCAAGGCGGGCCAGGGCGTGCCGCTGGCGGTGCTGCAGTTTGTCGAAGTGCCGCTGGCCGACGGCACGCCGGTGCGCGTGTATTCCACCGACGTGACCGCCGATCTCGCCCAGCGCGCCGAACTCGCCCTCCTGCTGCTGAGCCACAGCCAGCTGGGCGTGTTGCTGGTGGGCGAGGTACCGGCCAAGTTGCTGGCCACCCAGCTGGCGCCGCTGCAGGATGCCATCGCCAGCGGGGCCTGGTCCAACCGCGACCTGCTGCTGGTGCCGCTGGGTTCGGGCGCGGCACTCGCCGCCCAGGGCGCCCAGCTGGCGCGCCAGAACACCGTGGCGGTGCAGGTGACGCCGCATGCCGCCCAACCCAAGGACGTGTGGACCTTCATCGGCGGCGCCTGGAACCGCGTCCACGACCGCACCGGCGGCAAGCGCGCCCTGCCCACCGACATGACGCGCGCCGTGCCCAAGCCGCGCGTGCCCATGCCCGAGGCCGATACCCAGCCCATGCCGCTGGCCCAGGCCGCCACCCAGGCCGCGCCTGCGCGCACGGCTGCATCGACGACGCCGCCGACCCCGATGCCGGTGCCCGGCAGCACGCGTTGGCAGGCCTATGCCGAGCGCTGCGCGGTGATCAAGGGCGCGGTGGCCTGCTGCGTCTTCGACACCCATTCGATGCAGCCCATGGCCATGGCCGGCGGGCCGCCGTCGGCCGAACGCCTGGCGCAGCAGGGCACGGCCCTGCTGGCGGCCATGAACGATGCCTCGCGCGCCCTCGGCCTGGGCCCGGCGCGCTCGGAGGCCAGCGTCAGCACCCAGGCCCACCACCTGCTGCTGCGCCCGGTGCCGGGCCACCCCGGCGTGGCCGTGCACCTGGTGATCCAGGCCAGCACCGGCAACCTGACGCTGGCACGCATGCAGCTGGAGCGCATCGAAGCGCCGCGCTGACCTCTTTAGGCTCTTTAGGGGTTCGCATTCGACCGTATCGCCGGGCGGGGTGCCGAAGACCGTGCTTCGGCACAGCGAGGCGCCCCAACGCCGCCAGGCGGTTGAAGGCGAATCCGCCTCAGAAGCTGTAGCCGATGCCGAAGCTGAGCTGCGGTATCGCGCGCACCTTGCCGACGCCGTCGCGCAACTCGGCCAGTTCCTTGTCGATGTCGGCCTGTATGGTGGGCTCGCTGGCCAGCTGGCCGCGCGGCGAGGCCGTGAGCTTGGCGCGGCCGATGGCGGCGCCGATGTCGAAGCTGAAGCGCAGGCCGCTGCCGGCCTGGTGGCCCCAACCGATACCCAGATAAGGCGTGGTGCTGGGAAACTTGATTTCCACGTTCATGCCATCGGCCGCGGAAAGGCCTGTGTAGGTGGTGTCGCCTATGGTGATGGTGCCGCTCGCTCCCGAGGCGTCGAGCGTGCCCTTGTAGGTGCTGAGCACGGCGCCCGCAGTGAAGCGGAACGAGCCCGCCATCGGGAACAAGTCGACCAGCAGCGCGGTGCGCTGCAGCTTGTAGCGGCCCTGGTAGGTGATGCCGTCCTCGGTGGTGTCCTTGCTGCGCGAGCCCAGGGTCATGAAGTCGGCGCGCAGCGTGAACATGCTGTTCACCGGCTGGGCATAGCCAATGCCGATGCCCGGTATGCCGATGGGCGCGTAGACCTCGCCGGCCTGGGCCTGAAAAGCCAGCGCAGCAAGCACCAGCGAAAGCGGAAAGCGGAAGTCCTGGATCATGGGGCGGTCCTTGATGGGATGAAGGCGAGGCGGCGCGCCGCGCCACCTCCCATCATCGGCCGCCCCGCTGAAAACTTTCGCAAGCCTTCGCAAGCAGACGCCCGGATGTCACGCCGCCCTCAATGCACCACGCGCGAAAACGAGAAGGCACCTTCGTCGACGTCCACCGGGATCACGTCCTTGGGCCCGAAGCGGCCCTGCAGGATGAGCTTGCTCACCGGGTTCTCGATGCGCTGCTGGATGGCCCGCTTGAGCGGCCTCGCGCCGAACAGCGGATCGAAGCCGACCTTGGCCAGTTCGGCCAGCGCCGCCGCCGACACCTCGAGTTTCATCTCCAGCTTCTCCAGCCGGCTTTCGAGCAGCTTGAGCTGGATGCGGGCGATGCTCTCGATGTGCTGCGCATCGAGGGCGTGGAAGACCACGGTCTCGTCGATGCGGTTCAGGAACTCGGGCCGGAAATGCGCCTTCACCTCGCCCCACACGGCATCGCGGATCGCGTCGACCGGCTGGCCGGCCATCTGCATGATCATGGGGCTGCCCAGGTTGCTGGTCATCACGATCACGGTGTTCTTGAAGTCCACCGTGCGGCCCTGGCCGTCGGTCAAGCGGCCGTCGTCCAGCACCTGCAAGAGCACATTGAAGACATCCGGGTGCGCCTTCTCGACTTCGTCGAGCAGCAGCACGCTGTAGGGCTTGCGGCGCACCGCCTCGGTCAGCGCCCCGCCCTCGTCATAGCCCACATAGCCCGGCGGCGCGCCGATCAAACGGCTCACCGAGTGCTTTTCCATGTACTCGCTCATGTCGACGCGGATCATGTGGTCGTCGCTGTCGAACAGGAAGCCGGCCAGCGCCTTGCACAGCTCGGTCTTGCCGACGCCGGTGGGGCCCAGGAAGAGAAAGCTGCCCAGGGGGCGATTCGGGTCGCTCAAGCCCGCGCGGCTGCGGCGGATGGCGTCGGCCACCACCGTGATGGCCTCGTCCTGGCCCACCACGCGCTCGTGCAGCTTTTCCTCCATCTGCAGCAGCTTGTCGCGCTCGCCCTGCATCAGCTTGGCGACAGGGATGCCGGTGGCGCGCGCCACGACCTCGGCGATCTCCTCGGCGCCGACCATCGTGCGCAGCAGCTGCGGCCGGCCCGTGCCTTTCTTGCCGGCTTCCTTGTCCTGCACTTCCTTCAGGCGCTTCTCGATCTGGGGCAGGCGTTCGTACTGCAGGCGGGCCACTTCGTCGTACCTTTGCTGGCGCGTCAAAGCGTCGATCTGGGCCTTGACCGCGTCACGCTCCTTGATCAGCTCTTCCGAGCCCTGGGACGCCGCCTTTTCGGACTTCCAGATCTCGTCCAGGTCGTTGAGCTCGCGCTGAAGCTTCAGCATCTCGTCCTCGATCAGGCCGAAGCGCTTGATCGAGCCCTCATCGGTCTCCTTGCGCACCGCCTCGCGCTCGATCTTGAGCTGGATGAGACGGCGGTCGAGCTTGTCCATCGCCTCGGGCTTGGAGTCGAGCTCGATCTTGATCTTGGCCGCCGCCTCGTCGATGAGGTCGATGGCCTTGTCGGGCAGGAAACGGTCGGTGATGTAGCGGTGGCTCAGCTCGGCCGCGGCAACGATGGCCGGGTCGGTGATCTCGACGCCGTGGTGGACTTCGTACTTCTCTTGCAGACCGCGCAGGATGGCCACCGTGGCCTCCACACTCGGCTCGTCGACCAGCACCTTCTGGAAGCGGCGCTCCAGCGCGGCGTCCTTCTCCACGTACTTGCGGTACTCGGCCAGCGTGGTGGCGCCTATGCAGTGCAGTTCGCCACGCGCCAGCGCGGGCTTGAGCATGTTGCCGGCGTCGATGGCGCCCTCGGCCTTGCCGGCGCCCACCATGGTGTGCAGCTCGTCGATGAACAGGATGATGCGACCCTCGTCGGCAGCCACTTCCTTGAGCACGGCCTTGAGCCTTTCCTCGAACTCGCCACGGTACTTGGCGCCGGCGAGAAGCCCTGCCATGTCCAGCACCAGCACGCGCTTGTCCTTCAGGGTGTCGGGCACCTCGCCGTGGACGATGCGCTGGGCCAGGCCCTCGACGATGGCGGTCTTGCCGACGCCGGGCTCGCCAATCAGCACCGGGTTGTTCTTGCTGCGCCGCTGCAGCACCTGGATGGCGCGGCGGATCTCGTCGTCGCGGCCGATCACCGGGTCGAGCTTGCCCTGGCGGGCGCGCTCGGTGAGGTCCAGCGTGTACTTCTTGAGCGCCTCGCGCTGGCCCTCGGCCTCGGCGCTGTCGACCTTCTGGCCGCCGCGCACCGCCGTCACCGCTGCTTCCAGCGCCTTGCGCGTGAGGCCATGGCCGCGCACGACGCCACCCAGGTCGGTCCTGGCGTCGGCCAGCGCAAGCAAGAACATCTCGCTGGCGATGAACTGGTCACCGGCCTTGCCGGCCTCCTTGTCGGCGGCCTGCAGCAACTGCATCAGGTCGCGCCCGGGCTGCACCTGGGGCGTCTGCCCTGTCTGGCCCTGCACCTGCGGCAGGTTGCGGATGGCGGTTTCCATGGCCACGGCCAGCGCTGCCGTGTTGGCGCCAGCACGGTCGAGCAAGGCCTTGGGGCCGTCGGGCTGGGCCAGCATGGCCGCCAGCAGGTGTTCAGGCTCGATGTAGGGGTTGTCGCGCGCCACGGCAGCACTCTGGGCATCGGCCAGGGCTTGCTGAAAGGCGGTGGTGAGCTTGTCGAAACGCATGGCGGGGCTCCTCGGTTGCAAGGAACGTGGGGCCGGCCGTCAACGAATCAAGACCCTGCTGCGGGCAGGGACCGGCGCCCCCCGCCGCGCGGGCGGCGCACTACAGGGTCTCGCCGAGGCTGTGGTAGTGGCCCGAGCGGTAGAGCAGCGGCGCGTGCGCGTGCTCGGCAAAGGCCAGCACACGGCCGATGTAGAGGCGGTGGTCGCCGGCATCCTGGCGCGTGACGGTCTCGCACTCGAACACCGCCACCGCGTCCTTGAGCACCGGCTGGCCATGGGCACCCAACGCCCACTCGCCTTCGCCGAAGCGGTGGTCATGGCTGCTGGCAAAGCGGCGCGAGAGGCCGATCTGCGCCTCGGCCAGCACGTTGACCGCAAAGCGCGGCGCAGCCTCGAAGGCGGCCAGGTTGGGGCTTTCCTGGCGCAGCGACCACAGCACCAGTGGCGGCTCGAGCGACAGCGACGAGAAGGAGCTGACGGTGAGGCCCACCCAGCGCCCGCCTTCGTCGACGCAGCTGACGATGGTCACGCCGGTGGCAAAGCGGCCCAGGGCCGTGCGCAGGCGGCGCTTGTCCATCAGGCGACCGCGTCTGGCGCGGCGACAGCACCGCCACCCGCATTGCCGGCAGCGATGCCCCAGCGCGCCAGCGCCTCGTCGTCGGCGACGCGGGCATCCACCCACTGCGCGCCGGCCGGCGTGGTTTCCTTCTTCCAGAACGGCGCCTGGGTCTTGAGGTAGTCCATCAGGAACTCGCAGGCCTGGAAGGCCTGGCCGCGGTGGGCCGAGGTGACGGCCACCAGCACGATCTGCTCGCGCGGCTGCAGCAGGCCAACGCGGTGGATGACGCGCGCACCGCGGATGTCGAAGCGCGCACTTGCGGCATCGATCATGGCCTCAATGGCGGCCTCGGTCATGCCAGGGTAGTGTTCCAGCTCCATCGCGCTGATGGCGGCATCCCCGCTGCGTTCGCGCACGGTGCCGGTGAATGTGGCGATGGCGCCGACGCCGCCGTCACCCGCGCGCAGCGCCGCGACCTCGGCGCTGAGGTCGAAGTCTGCGGACTGGATGCTGACGCGGGGAGACATGGCTATCAGCCTCCGGTCACCGGCGGGAAGAAGGCCACCTCGGCGCCCTCGCCCACCACGGCCGCCTCGTCGGCCAGCACCTGATTGAGCGCGCAGCGCACGGCGCGCTGGCGCGAGAGCACCTCGGCATGGCGGCCACCGCGCGCCAGCAGCTGGTCGCGCAGCGCGCCCAGCGTGCTGCCGGCGGCCAGCTCGACCTGCTCGCCGGGCCCCAAGGCCTCGCGCAGCGCCGCGAAATAGCGCACCGAAACCTTCATCGCCACACCAGCGTATCCAGTGGCAGGAAGCGCACCATGTCGCCGCGCTTCACCGCCTGGCCGGCGGGGTTGTCAATCAGTCCGTCGGCCCAGACAGTGGAGGTCAGCACGCCCGAGCTCTGGTTGGGAAAAAGTTCCAGCCCGCCCTGCTCATTGAGGCGGGCGCGCATGAACTCGCGCCGGCGGTCGGGCCGCGGCCAGTCGAAATCGGCGCGCAGCAGCAGCGGCCGGGGCGGCGTGGCATCCATGCCCTGCAGCGTGCGCAACACCGGCGCCACCGTGAGCAGAAAGGTGATGTAGCTCGAGACCGGGTTGCCCGGCAGCCCCATCACCAGGGACTTGCCGACGCGCCCGAAGGCCAGCGGCTTGCCCGGCTTCATCGCCACCTGCCAGGACTGCAACTCGCCCTCGGCCTGCACGGCGGGCTTGAGGTGGTCTTCCTCGCCCACCGAAACCCCGCCCGAGGTGAGGATCAAATCGCTGGCCTCGGCGGCTTGGCGCAGCGCGGCGCGCGTGGCGTCCAGCCGGTCGGGCACGATGCCCAGGTCCTGCACTTCGCAGCCGGCGGCCTGCAGCAGCGCGCGCAGCGTGTGGCGATTGGAGTTGTAGATGGCCCCCGGCGGCAGCGGCTGGCCGGGCAGCACGAGTTCATCGCCGGTGGAGAACAGCGCCACGCGCGGGCGCCGCCACACGGCCAGGGTCTCGGCGCCCACGGTGGCTGCCATGCCCAGGGCCTGGGGTGTCAGCCGCGTGCCCAGGCGCAGCACGGTGTGGCCGCGCAGCACATCTTCACCGCGGCGGCGCACCCATTGGCCGGCGGCCGGCACCTGGTTGACGACGACCTCGCCCAGACCATCGCCAGGAACGGCCTCGCACTGCTCCTGCATCACCACCGCGTCGGCGCCCTCGGGCAGCTGGCCGCCGGTGAAGATGCGCGCCGCGCTGCCGGGCACCAGCGGCTCACCCACGACGCCGGCCGGGATGCGCTGCGACACCGGCAGCCGCGTACCCGCCGCCGGCACGTCGGCTGCACGCAGGGCATAGCCGTCCATCGCCGTGTTGTCGCGCGGCGGCACGTCGATCTGCGAATGCAGGTCGGCCGCCAGCACGCGACCCAGGGCCTCGAAGCTGGAGACGGTCTCGGCCTCGAGAATGCGCAGACGCGCCGCGCCAGCCACCAGGCGCGCCAGCGCCTCGTCCAGGGTAATCAGGTTGCGGTCCTGCATTGCAATCTTCTTCAGGCGCAGTGCATGGCGACGAAGCGCTTGACCGTGTCGACCTCGGGCGCCATCACGGTGTAGCGGCGCGGCAGGTTCTCGATGCCCTCCAGCGCGGCCGGCGGTTTGGGCGCCACGCCCGTGGCCTCGATGATGGTGGCGGCAAACTTGGCCGGCAGCGCGGTCTCGAGCACGATCATGGTCTCGCCAGGCGCGCGGTGGGCGAGCGCCACCTTGAGGCCGTCGGCCGTGTGGGTATCGATCATCACGCCGTGGCGCTGCCAGGTGTCCCGGATAGTCGCCAGGCGGTCGGCATGGCTGCTGCGGCCCGAGACGAAGCCGTAGCTGGCGGCCGGCGCGAACTCGGCGGCAGCCAGCGTGAAGCCGCCGTCGCGCGCCAGCGCCGGGCCGAAGAGCTCGGCGGTGCGCGCCGCATTGCGGCCCAGCAGATCGAACACGAAACGCTCGAAATTGCTGGCCTTGCTGATGTCCATGCTCGGGCTCGAGGTCTCGTGCGTCTCGGCCGTGGCACGCACGCGGTAGGTGCCGGTGCGGAAGAACTCGTCGAGCACGTCGTTCTCGTTGGTGGCCAGCACCAGGCGACGGATGGGCAGGCCCATCATGCGCGCCACGTGGCCGGCGCAGATGTTGCCGAAGTTGCCGCTGGGCACGGCGAAGCTCACCACTTCATGGTCGGAACGGGTGGCCTGAAAGTACCCGGCGAAGTAATAAACCACCTGGGCCAGCAGGCGCGCCCAGTTGATCGAGTTGACCGTGCCAATGCTGTAGCGGCGCTTGAAGTCGAGGTCGTTGCTGACCGCCTTGACGATGTCCTGGCAGTCGTCGAACACGCCCTCGACGGCGATGTTGTGGATGTTGGCGTCCTGCAGGCTGAACATCTGCGCCTGCTGGAAGGGGCTCATGCGGCCGTGGGGGCTGAGCATGAAGACGCGCACGCCCTGCTTGCCGCGCATCGCGTACTCGGCCGCGCTGCCGGTGTCGCCGCTGGTGGCGCCCAGGATGTTGAGCTGCTCGCCGCGCCGCGCCAGCTCGTACTCGAACAGGTTGCCCAGCAGCTGCATCGCCATGTCCTTGAAGGCCAGCGTGGGGCCGTTGGACAGGCCTTGCAGGTAGAGGCCCTCATCGAGCCGGGTCAGCGGCGTGATCTGCGGCGTGCCGAAGACGGCCTCGGTGTAGGTGGCCTCGCCCAGGCGCCTCAGGTCGGCCGGCGGAATGTCGGCGATGTAGAGCGAGAGGATCTCGAAGGCCAGCTCGGCATAGGGCAGGCTGCGCCAGCGGCCCAGCGTGGCGGCGTCGACCTTGGGGTAGCGCTCGGGCAGGTAGAGCCCGCCATCGGGCGCCAGGCCCTCGAGCAGGATGTCGCAGAAGCCGCGGGGGGTGGTGTCGCCACGGGTGCTGATGTAGTTCACGCCAGCTCTTCCTTGCGTATCCGCACGATGGGCGCCAGCACCGTGGGCAGGGCCTGCATCTGGGCCAGCGCCGCCACCATGCGGCCCTCGACCGTGTCGTGGGTCAGGATGATGAGGTCGGTCTGCTTCTCGCCCTCGGCACTCTCGCGCTGCAGCACGGCGTCGATGGAGATCGCATGCTCGGCCAGGATGCCGGTGATGCGGGCCAGCACGCCGGCCTTGTCGGCCACCACCAGGCGCAGGTAGAAGGCGGTGATGACCTCGGCGATGGGCAGGATGGGGGTGGCCGCCATCGAGCCCGGGCGGAAGGCCAGGTGGGGCACGCGGTGCTCGGGGTCGGCGGCATGCAGGCGGGTGATGTCCACCAGGTCGGCGATCACCGCGCTGGCGGTGGGCTCGCTGCCGGCGCCCTTGCCGTAGTAGAGCGTGGTGCCGACGGCGTCGCCCTGCACCACCACCGCGTTCATCGCGCCCTCGACATTGGCGATCAGGCGCTGGCTGGGGATCAGCGTGGGGTGGACGCGCAGTTCGATCCCGTGCTCCCGGCGGCGCGTGATGCCCAGCAGCTTGATGCGGTAGCCCAGCTGCTCGGCATAGCGGATGTCGGCCGCCTGCAGCCCGGTGATGCCCTCGACGTGGGCACGGTCGAACTGCACCGGCACGCCGAAGGCGATGGCGCTCATGATGGTGGCCTTGTGGGCCGCGTCCACGCCTTCGATGTCGAAGGTGGGGTCGGCCTCGGCATAGCCCAGCTCCTGCGCCTGCTTGAGCACGACGCCGAAGTCCAGGCCCTTGGCCCGCATCTCCGAGAGGATGAAGTTGGTGGTGCCGTTGATGATGCCGGCCACCCACTCGATGCGGTTGGCCGTGAGGCCTTCGCGCAGCGCCTTGATGATGGGGATGCCGCCGGCCACCGCGGCCTCGAAGGCGACGACCACGCCCTTGGCGCTGGCGGCCTGGAAGATCTCGGTGCCATGCACGGCCAGCAGCGCCTTGTTGGCGGTGACGACGTGCTTGCCGGCCGCAATGGCCTCGAGCACCAGGGTGCGCGCGATGCCATAGCCGCCGATCAGCTCGACCACGATGTCGATGGCCGGGTTGGCGATGACCTGGCGTGCGTCGGCCACCACCTGGGCAGCGTCGCCGACGATGGCGCGGGCGCGCTCGACATCGAGGTCGGCCACCATGGTGATGGCGATGCCGCGGCCGGCGCGGCGGCGGATTTCTTCCTGGTTGCGCTGCAGCACCTTGAAGGTGCCGCTGCCGACGGTGCCGATGCCGAGCAGGCCGACTTGGATGGGAGAGCTCATGTGAAGTGCCGTTTGCGGTATTGGGACAGGAAGCGCTCGATGCGCTTGATGGCTTCGGTCAGGTCGTCGACGTTGGGCAGGAAGACGAGGCGGAAGTGGTCGTGCGCAATCCAGTTGAAGCCCGTGCCCTGGACGATCAGCACCTTCTCCTCGGCCAGCAGCTCGTAGGCGAACTGCTGGTCGTCGGCGATGGGGTAGACCGCGGGGTCAAGGCGCGGGAACATGTAGAGCGCGGCGCGCGGCTTGACGACGCTGACGCCGGGGATCTGCGACAGCAGTTCGTGCGCCAGGTCGCGCTGGCGGCACAGGCGCCCGGTGGGCGCCACCAGATCCTTGATGCTCTGGTAGCCGCCCAGGGCGGTCTGGATCGCCAGCTGGCCCGGCGTGTTGCTGCACAGGCGCAGGCTGGCCAGCATGTTCAGGCCCTCGATGTAGTCGCGCGCATGGCGCTTCTCACCCGAAACCACCATCCAGCCGGCGCGGTAGCCGCAGCTGCGGTAGTTCTTGGAAAGGCCGTTGAAGCTGACGAACAGCACGTCGTCGGCCAGGCTGGCCATCGCGGTGTGGGTGTTGCCGTCGTAGAGCGTCTTGTCGTAGATCTCGTCGGCAAACACCACCAACTGGTGCTGGCGCGCCAGCTCGATGATCTCGAGCAGCAGGTTGTCGGGGTAGAGCGCGCCAGTGGGGTTGTTCGGGTTGCAGACGATGATGCCGCGCGTGCGCGGGCCGATCTTGGCGCGGATGTCGGCGATGTCGGGCAGCCAGCCGGCCTGCTCGTCGCAGACGTAGTGCACCGGCACCCCGCCCGATAGCCCCACCACCGCGGTGTAGAGCGGGAAGTCGGGCGCCGGGATCAGCACCTCGTCGCCGTCGTTGAGCAGGGCGCTGATGCTCATCTGGATCAGCTCGGAGGCGCCATTGCCGAGGTAGACATCGTCCACCGTGACGCCCTTCACGCCCTTCTCCTGCGTGTAATGCACCACCGCCTTGCGCGGCGCAAAAAGGCCCTTGCTGTCGGTGTAGCCGGCCGAGTGCGGCAGGTTGCGGATCATGTCCTGCACGATCTCGTCGGGCGGCTCGAGGCCGAAGGCGGCGACGTTGCCGATGTTCAGCTTGATGATCTTCTGGCCTTCGTCCTCCATCTGGCGTGCCTTGTCGAGCACGGGGCCGCGGATGTCGTAGGCCACGTTGGCCAGCTTGGCCGACTTGGTCAGGGGCTTGAAGGTGGGTCTCAAGAAGGGTGCTCCTGCAGCGAACCTAGAATTATCCACTCATGAAGTTCCAGCCCGACACGCTAGCCGGCGTCAACAGCATCACGCGCCACGACAGCGGGCGCGTCTGGGTGGGTGCCACGCCCTACGTCCGCAGCGTGCTCGTGCCCTGGGTGGGCGAGGTGCGGGCATGGGCACCGCAGGATTTCGGGCAGTTGGACGCCGCGGCCTTCGAAGCCATCGTGGCGCTTCAGCCTGAGCTGGTGATCTTCGGCAGCGGCGCGCGCATCCGCTTCGCGCCGCCGGCCCTGATGCGGGCCCTCATGGAGCGCCGCATCGGCATCGAGACCATGGACACGGCGGCGGCCTGCCGCACCTACAACGTGCTGGTGAACGAGCAACGTTCGGTGGTCGCCGCACTGCTGCTCGAAGGCCCGCCGGCAGCGGCTTGAGGGGGCGGCTCCGGCGTTGAACTTATAATTCGCCCTTAGGCCGGCTTCGGCATCTGCGCAGTCCGAGAAACACCATCCATGACGCCAGTCATCAACAAAACTCTACCCGAATTCGAAGCAATGGCCACCGGCGGCGTGAAATTCACGCCGCAGTCCCATCTCGGGAAGGCCGTTGTACTGTACTTCTACCCCAAGGACAACACCCCCGGCTGCACCACCGAGGCGATGCAGTTCCGCGACCAGCACAAGGATTTCCTCCAGGCCGGCGCGGTGGTCTTCGGCGTCTCGCGCGACAACATGGCCAGCCACGAAAAGTTCAAGCAGAACCTTGAGCTGCCCTTCGAGCTGATCGCCGACACCGAAGAAAAGCTCTGCCACATGTTCGGCGTGGTCAAGAACAAGATCATGTACGGCAAGAAGGTCAAGGGCATCGAGCGCAGCACCTTCCTGATGGACGCCGAGGGCGTGATGCGCGCCGAGTGGCGCGGCATCAAGGTCGCCGGCCATGTCGACGAGGTCTTGAAGGCTGTGAAGGCGCTGAAGAAGGCCGCTTGAACACCCAGCCCACGCCAGGCCGCCGGCGCCAGGGCGCCGAAAGCACATCCGCAAGCCGCACAGCACCCGCTGCGCGGCTTTTTTTCTTCTCCATGACAGTTTTTCGACATGCCGCTGCCCAAACCGCCGTCCAAGAAGGGTGATCTGATCGCCAGCGCCGCCTACGAGGCCCAGGCCGCGCCGCGTCCCGAGAAGCGCTCGCTCAAGACCCGCGCCGCCGAGGCGCCGGCCCAGACCACGCTGGCGCTCGACGACGGCACAGCGGCCGCGGCCCTGGCGGCCAGTGCGGCAAGCACCGCCTCGGCCGCGGTGGCCAACGCACGCACCCTGCCCGCCGCGACAGCCGCTCCGGCCGCGCCCACCAGGCCCGCCGCCGCGGCAAGGCCCGCTGCCAGGCCGCCCGCCGCCCCGGCCCCCAAGCCGCGCAAGCCCAAGTCCGGCGGCCCGGCCAAGCTCTTCGTGCTCGACACCAATGTGCTGATGCACGACCCGATGAGCCTGTTCCGCTTCGAGGAACACGACGTCTTCCTGCCCATGATCACGCTGGAAGAACTCGACGGCCACAAGAAGGGCATGAGCGAGGTCGCGCGCAGCGTGCGCCAGGTCAGCCGCGAACTCGACGCGCTGGCCAGTCTGTCGGCCCAGGACGGCCTGTTCGACAGCCATGCCGGCATCGAGCTGTCGCGCACCGGCCACCGCGAGGCCGGCGGCAAACTCTTCTTCCAGACCCTGCTGCTCGACTTCAAGCTGCCCGCCGGCCTGCCCCATGGCAAGGCCGACAACCAGATCCTGGGCGTGGTGCAA
This sequence comes from Rubrivivax sp. A210, assembly GCF_904426505.1. GTDB lineage: Bacteria > Pseudomonadota > Gammaproteobacteria > Burkholderiales > Burkholderiaceae_C > Rubrivivax. Next base: position 97,655 of record NZ_CAJGBN010000034.1, on the reverse strand, counting down.
AGCCTGCGCGAGCAGCATCCGGGGCGCGAAGTGGTGCTGGTGTCCAAGGACATCAACATGCGCGTCAAGGCACGCGCCCTGGGCCTGCCGGCCGAGGATTACTTCAACGACAAGACGCTGGAAGACGGCGACCTGCTCTACACCGGCGTGCTGGCGCTGCCGGCCGACTTCTGGGACCGCCATGGCAAGACCATGGAAAGCTGGCAGCAGGGAGGTGCCACCTTCTACCGCATCAGCGGGCCGCTGGTGCCGGGCCTGCTGATCAACCAGTTCGTCTACCTCGAGGTGGCGGGTGCCGCCGCGCTCTACGCCCGCGTCACCGAGATCACCGGCAAGACCGCGGTGCTCAAGACCTTGCGCGACTACAGCCACGCCAAGAACGCGGTCTGGGGCGTGACGGCGCGCAACCGCGAGCAGAACTTCGCCCTCAACCTGCTGATGGACCCGGAGTGCGATTTCGTCACGCTGGCCGGCACCGCCGGCACCGGCAAGACGCTGATGAGCCTGGCCGCCGGCCTGGCCCAGGTGCTGGACGAGCGGCGCTATACCGAAATCATCGTCACCCGCGTCACCGTGCCGGTGGGCGACGACATCGGCTTCCTGCCCGGCAACGAGGAAGAAAAGATGGGCCCCTGGATGGGCGCGCTGGACGACAACCTCGAGGTGCTGGCGCGCAGCGACGCCAGCGCCGGCGAATGGGGCCGCGCGGCGACGAATGACCTCGTGCGCAGCAAGATCAAGATCAAGAGCCTGAATTTCATGCGCGGGCGGACATTTCTGAACAAGTTCGTCCTCATCGACGAGGCCCAGAACCTCACGCCCAAGCAGATGAAGACCCTGATCACGCGCGCCGGTCCCGGCACCAAGATCGTCTGCCTGGGCAACCTGGCGCAGATCGACACGCCCTACCTCACCGAGGGCAGTTCCGGCCTCACCTATGCTGTCGACCGCTTCAAGGGCTGGCCCCATGGCGGCCACCTGACGCTGGCGCGCGGCGAACGTTCGCGCCTGGCCGACTACGCCAGCGAGGTGCTTTGAAGGAGTGAGCCCATGCCGCGCAGCCTGGCTTCCTGTCTCATGCTGACGCTGTTGCTGGGCGCCTGTGCCGTCGCGCCGCCACCGCTAGGCAGCGGCCGCGACGAGGTGCTGCGAGCTCGCGGCCAGCCCAGCGCCCGCTATGCCCTGCCGGGCGGCGGCGAAAGGCTGGAATACGCGACAGGCCCCTATGGCCGCACGACCTGGATGATCGACCTCGATGCCGCCGGCCGCGTCACCGGCGCGCGCCAGGTGCTGAGCGAGGCAGAGTTCCTGGCCGTGCAGTCGGCGCCCGGGCTCACGCGCGAGGCCCTGCTGCGCTGGATAGGCAGACCGGGCGAGCGCCGCCACGGCGGGCGACCGGGTGGCGAGGTCTGGTCGTGGCGCTACCCGACGAACGACTGCCTCTGGTTCCAGGCCTCGGTCACCGACGACGGCTTGGTCAGCAGCGCCGCCTACGGCATCGATCCGCGTTGCGACGGCATGGCCGACCACACGCCCTGAACGGCCAGCGAGGGCGGGCGCCTCAAAGATCACGCAGCCGCAGAAAGCTGGCAAAGCGCGGCAGGCCGCCCGCCGTGCGTCCGCGGTAGCGGTAGCTCACCAGCGCCCCCAGCGGCGGCGGGCTTTCTCGCTGGGCATCGCTGAAACCGGTGCCGATGAGGAATTCCGCCCCGTCAGCCATGCGCACGCGCAGCGCGCCGAGGCGACCTTCGTGGCGGCCTCGGCCGGCGACATGGCCCACCACCGTGGCCTCCTCGTCCTGCACTGGCTTGAGCTTGAGCAGCAGCGGGCTGCGCCCGCTTGAGTACGGGGCATCGGCGCGATGCAGCATCAGCCCCTCGCCGCCGGTGCCCACCACCTGGGCCAGCCGCGCCTGCAGCGCCGCGCGGTCGACCAGCGCGGCCTGGTGTACGGCCACCAGTTGAGGGTTGCCGGTGGCCTGAAGCAGGCTCGCGATGCGCGCGGCGCGGCTGGCAAAGTCGCCCGCGGCATCGGGCAGCTCGAAGACCATGTAGCGCAGCGCCCGCCATTCCGCGTCGACGGGGCGGGCGCGGCGCACTGCGGCCGAAAGCGCGTCGAAGCGGCCTGGGCCCAGCCACAGTTCGCCGTCCAGCGGCGTGGCCGGCAACCGCGCGGTGAACCAGGCCGGCGCGGCGACGGGCGTGCCGCTGCGCAAGCGGAGAGCGCGGCCGTCCCAGAACGCACGCACGCCGTCGTACTTCTCGCTCACCAGCCAGCCGGCGGGGTCGACGTCGGGCGCGGCCTCCAGGGCCAGCAGCAGGCGCGGTGGCGACGCATCGTCCGACGCGGGCCGCGCCCAGGCTGGCCAGGCCGGCAAGGTAGAGAGCGCGGATAGGGCAGCGAGAAAGCGGCGGCGGTCTGGCTTCATGCGGGGCTCCGGTGCAGTGCAAGGAGCCACCAGTCTCTGGCCGCGCCGCCCTCGCGGAAATCACCCGCCGGCGGGCCCGGCGGGGGCCCCCGCAAGAGGGGTTGCGGCCTTCGCCGCAGCCGTCAGCCCCAGCGCCGCAGCGCCAGCACCGCGTTGAGCCCGCCGAAGGCGAAGCTGTTGGACAGCGCCGCACCGACGGTGCGCTCGCGCGCCACATTCGGCACGACGTCGAGGTCGCATTCGGGGTCGGCCCCGAGGTGGTTGATGGTGGGCGGCAGCACGCCATCGCGCAGCGCGCCGATCACCGCCACCAGTTCAATGGCGCCGCCGGCACCCAGCGCGTGGCCGTGCATGGACTTGGTGGAAGACACCGCCAATTGCCGCGCGTGCTCGCCGAAGACGGCCTTGATGGCGCGCGTCTCGGTGGCGTCGTTGGCCGGCGTGCCGGTGCCGTGGGCGTTGATGTAGCCGATCTCGTCGGTCGCCAGCCCCGCCTGGGCCAGGGCGGCGCGCATGGCACGCGCGGCACCGCTGGCGTCGGGCATCACGATGTCGGCGGCATCGGCCGTCATGCCGGCGCCGGCCAGCTCGGCCAGGATGGTGGCGCCGCGGGCCTGGGCGTGCTCCAGCGTCTCGAGCACGAAGACGCCGGCACCCTCGCCCAGCACCAGCCCGCGCCGGCCCTTGCTGAAGGGGCGGCAGGTGTCGTCGGCGAGCACGCGCATCGCCTCCCAGGCCTTGACCGTGCCCACGGTGATGCAGGCCTCGGCACCGCCGGCCAGGGCCACCTCGGCGCCGCCGCTCTTCAGCAGCATCAGCGCCTGGGCCAGGGCGTGGTTGGACGAGGCACAGGCGCTGGCCACCGCGAAGGCAGGTCCGCGCAGGCCGAATTCGAGCGAGAGCTGCGCCGCCGGCGCGTTGGGCATCACGCGCACGATGGCCATCGGGTGGACGCGGGGATTGCCCTCGCCATAGAGCCGGCGCGCCATGCCGTCCTGGGTGCTGGCGCCGCCGATGCCGGTGCCGATGATGACCGCGACCTCATCACCTGCCGCACCCGCGAAATCGATGCCGGCCTGGCCCACCGCTTCGCGCGCCGCGATCAGCGCGTACTGCGACACCGGGTCGAGCAGGACCAGGCGCTTCTCGTCGAAGTAGGCCAGCGGCTCGTAGCCGCGCAACTGGGCCGCCACCGAAGTGCGCAGCTCATGGCCCGAGAGCCCGCTGAGCGGGCCGATGCCGGCCCGGCCCTCGGCCATCGCCTGCCAGGTGGCGGTGGCGCTCAGGCCCAGGGCGCTGACGCAGCCCATGCCGGTGACGACGACGCGTCGCATCGCGCCCGACCTCACGGGATCAGGCCGCCTGGGCCTTGGCCGCCAGCAGCTGTTCGACACCGGCGACGAGGTCGCGCACGGTGCCGGCGGCGTACTGGTCCTGGCGCTCGGGCACGGTGATGTCGAAGCGGTCTTCGATCTCGAACAGCACCTGCACCGCATCGAGCGAATGCACGTCCAATTCCTTCAGCGTGGCGTCGAGCGAGATGCGCGCCGGCTCTATCGAGCAGGTCTTGGCGATGATGTCGATGATGGTTTGCTGCGTATTGCTCATACAGGTGCCAGGCACGCGCAGCCTCCTCCCGGTGGCACAGACGCGCGCATCGACCACATTATCCAGCGCGCCGGCGCCCCAGCCAGCCCAGCAGGCCCAGCCCGCCCAGCATCAAGGCCGCAGCCTGCGGCTCGGGCACGACGGCCACGTTCTCGAGCACGGTCAAGCCATTGAACTGGGCCTGTGACAGGTGGGCAAAGTCGTAGGCCAGTGCGGTGTCGTAGATGTCGTCGCCCCAGTTGGTGACGCCGAACTCGAGGAAGTAGCTGCCGGTGGTGGCCACCACGTAATCGGACTTGACCCAGCCGGTATAGCCGCAGCTGGTACCCACGTCCCAGCAGATGCCGGACGAGGCCCCCAGCGGTGCCCACTGCGTGTTGGTGTCGGCCACGCCGATGACCGGCAGGCCGTTATTGAGCGTAGCGGCGATCTGGCGGTTGGGGTCCCGGTTGTCCAGGTCGCGGAAGCCGACCTGGTCTTGCAGCACCTTGCCGGGCACGTAGTCGCTGGTGCCGTCCGCGTCGGGCTTGTTGCCGCTGCGCGCGGTGTACAGCCAGGCCGCCGTGCGGCCGGTGGCGGCCGATACCAGGCGCGCCCAGGCGTAGTCCTCGTAGTTGCGGCCGTCGGTGGAGATGTAATTGAAGTACAGCGTGAGACGGTCGTTGGCCGCCGCCGTGAAGGCGCTGGAGACGATCTTCGAACCATTGGTCTGGTTCAAGCCCGGGATGTCCACCGTGTCCAGCAACTGCAGGGGCGAGACCCCGGTAGCAGTGCTGCCGGCGGTGCCGAGGTAACCGAAGAGGGTGTTGCCGGTGGGCGAGGCGTCCAGCTGGGCGTCGGCGAACTCGAAGACCTGGTTGGTGCGCTGCGAGTCGTAGTCGCGGGCGATCAGCCCGGCGCTGCCGGTGGCGGTCCAGCTGGTGCCGCCAATGGAAATGTCGGCCGCCTGGGCCAGCGGCGCGGCGAGCAAGGTGAGGGCAGCAAGCGCCAGAAAGGAAACTGCGGAACTCGACATGTCGGAACCTCGGACATCAAGGAAAGAAGGGCCACCACCGCCGAACCGTGGGGCTGGGGCGCGCCTGCCGCAGCAAGGCGCACGCCAATCCTTGAAAGAGATTCAGACGCCGACCCGGATACCTTTCGGGCCGTCTCGATTGTGACGCGCCAGGCTCTGCATGGCGTGGCGCGTCACCCCCCCGGGTCAGGCGGGCGAGACCAGATCCTTGATCTGCTGCAGCGCCGTCGGGTCTTCAATGGTGGTCAGGTCGCCGGGGTCGCGCTGCTCGCACACGGCCTGGATGGCACGGCGCAGCGTCTTGCCGGAGCGCGTCTTGGGCAGCACGGTGACGAAGCGCACGCGGGCCGGCCGCGCGACGGCGCCCAGTTGCTCGTCGACGAGCTTCATGATCTCGCCTTCGAGCTTGAGCGCGCCCTCGGGCGTGGCGGCGCGCGCCACGTCCTTGAGCACGGCAAAGGCCATGGCCACCTGGCCCTTGAGCTGGTCGGCCACACCGACCACCGCCACTTCGGCCACGGCCGGGTGGCTGGAGATGCTTTCCTCAATCTCGCGCGTGCCCAGGCGATGGCCGGCGACGTTGATGACGTCGTCGGTGCGGCCGAGGATGAAGAAGTAGCCGTCCTCGTCGCGGATGCCCCAGTCGAAGGTGCTGTAGACCATCTTGCCCGGCACGCTTTGCCAGTAGGTCTTGACGAAGCGCTCGTCGTCGCGCCACACGGTCTGCATGCAGCCCGGGGGCAGCGGGCCCTCGACCACGACCACGCCCTTCTGGTTGGCGCCGGTGAGGATCTCGCCGGTGGCCTCGTCGAGCAGCTTCACGTCATAGCCGTAGACGGCCTTGCCGGGCGAGCCGAACTTGGTGTTGGCGTTGTCGACGCCCTTGCAGATGCTCAGGATGGGCCAGCCGGTCTCGGTCTGCCAGTAGTTGTCGACGATGGGCTTGCCCAGGGCCTCGGCGATCCACTTGGCGGTGGGCTCGTCCAGCGGCTCGCCGGCCAGGAACAGGGCGCGCAGGCTCGACAGGTCGTGGCGCTTCAGGCACTCGGGGTCCTGCTTCTTGAGCACGCGCACCGCGGTGGGCGCCGAGAACATCACCGTGACCTTGTACTTCTCGACCAGGCTCCACCAGACGGCGGCGTCGGGGCGGGTGGGCAAGCCCTCGTACATGATGGTGGCCATGCCGGCGATCAACGGGCCGTAGATGATGTAGCTGTGGCCCACCACCCAGCCGATGTCGCTGGTGCTGAAGTAGGTTTCGCCGGCATTGCCGCAATAGATGTGCTTCATGCTCGCGGCCAGGGCCACGGCATAGCCGCCGGTGTCGCGCTGCACGCCCTTGGGCGTGCCGGTAGTGCCGCTGGTGTAGAGCGTGTAGCTGGGGTGGGTGGCGTCCACCCACTCGCAGGGCACGCTGGCGTTGGCATGCTTTTCGCGCCAGGTGGCGTAATCCTCGTCGCGGCCCTCGACGCGGGGGAAGGCGGTGAGACCGCGATTGACCATCAGCACCTTGGACGGCTTGTAGGCGGCCAGGTTGATGGCCTCGTCGAGCAGGGGCTTGTAGGGCACGACCTTGCCGCCGCGGCTGCCGGCGTCGGCGCTGACGATCACGACCGGCTCGGCGTTGTCGATGCGCGTGGCCAGGCTGACCGAGGCGAAGCCGCCGAAGACCACCGAATGCAGCGCGCCGATGCGCGTACAGGCCAGCATTGCGAAGGCGGCCTCGGGAATCATCGGCATGTAGATGAGGACGCGGTCACCCTTCTTGACGCCCAGGCTTTGCAGCGTGGCCGCCATGCGCTGCACCTCGGTGTGCAGTTCGCGGAAGCTGTAGGCGTGCTCGATGCCGGTCTCGGTGGAGACGAAGATCAGCGCGTTCTGGTCGGCGCGCGTGGCCAGATGACGGTCGACCGCGTTGTGGCAGAGATTGGTGGTGCCGCCGACGAACCAGCGCGCGAAAGGCGGATTGCTGTAGTCGCAGATCTGCTGCGGCGGCGTCTTCCAGTCGATGAGGGCGGCTTGCTCGCCCCAGAACGCGTCGCGCTCGGTGATCGAACGCTGGTGGAAGTCGGCGTAGGTCGTCATGCGGTCTCCTGGATAAGGCGTATGGGGCTGTGGCGCGATCGCTGCACGCCATCCAAGGATTGGGCGGCCAGGGTCTGACGAGCCGCTGACTTAGCGCCGCAGCCCCGGGCGGCGCAAGGCCGGCCCGGGGCCGTGGGGATGCGGCTGCGATCAGTGATTGACGACGGCGCCCCTGAGACCGCCGAGCATGTTCATGACCTCGCTCTTTTCCTTGGCCGGCACCTTGAACTTGTCGAGGGCCTTGGCCACGTCCTCGGCCAGCGCGTTGAAGTCGCCGTCGCTGAGCTTCATGCCGGTGTGCGCGGCCTGCATGTCCTTGCCCTTGTACTGGCAAGGGCCGCCGCTGGCCTGGCACAGGAAGTCAACCAGCTGGCCGCCGAAGACCTCGGGCTTGGTCTTGGCGAAGTACTTGTTGATGCGCGCATCGGCGGCGACGTTGTTCCAGACCTCGCCGACGACGGCGGTGAGCGCGGGCTTGCCGCCCAGGCGCTCGTAGAGGCTCTTGTCGGCGGCGCTGGCGACGCCGCTCAGGGCCAGGGAAACGAGGCCGGCGGCGGCCAGGCGCAGGGCAACGCGGTTCAGGGTGTTCATCGATGGGGCTTTCTCGGGCAGGTTGGGAGGTCGCCGCGGCGCCTGCGGCCCGCTGCGGCCATGCAGCGGAACGGGCCGCCGGCATGACGCTGCGCAATGTATCGACGCCCCCACCCAGGCTCGGTGACCTGGGTCACCCAGGCCCGGCCCTGCCCGTGCCGGCTCAGATACGCACGACGATGCGCCCCTGCACCTGGCCGGCCATCAGGCGCGCGGCAGCCGTCACGGCGTCCTCGAGGGGGATCTCCTCGACCATGGTCTCGAGCAGGGCCGGATCGAGATCGCGCGCCAGCCGCGACCAGGCCTCGCCGCGCAACGGTCGCGGCGCCATCACGCTGTCGATGCCGGCCAGCGTGACGCCGCGCAGGATGAAGGGCGCCACACTCGCCGGCAGGTCCATGCCCTGGGCCAGGCCGCAGGCGGCGACGACGCCGCCGTAGCGGGTCTGCGCCAGCGCATTGGCCAGGGTGTGGCTGCCGACAGCGTCCACCACCGCGGCCCAGCGCTCCTTCTGCAGCGGCTTGCCGGCGGCGGCGAGTTCGGCGCGATCAATCACGGCCGACGCGCCCAGCGCCTTGAGGTAGTCGGCCGATTGCGGCTTGCCGCTGGCCGCGACGACGCGGTGGCCCAGGCGCGCCAGCAGCGCGATGGCGACGCTGCCGACGCCGCCGCTGGCGCCGGTCACCAGCACCTCGCCGGCGCCGGGCGCCAGGCCGTGGCGTTCCAGCGCCAGCACGCACAGCATCGCGGTGTAACCGGCCGTGCCGATGGCCATGGCCTGGCGCGGCGTGAAGGCCGCCGGCAGCCTGACCAGCCAGTCGCCCTCGAGCCGCGCACGCTGGGCCAGGCAGCCCCAGTGGGTTTCGCCCACACCCCAGCCGTTGTGGACGAAGCGGTCGCCCGGCTTCCAGTCGGGGTGGCTGCTTTCCAGCACGGTGCCGGCGCCGTCGATGCCCGGCACCATCGGCCAGACGCGCACCACCGGCGACTTGTTGGTGAGCGCCAGGCCATCCTTGAAGTTGAGCGTGGAAAAGGCCGGCTCCACCAGCACCTCGCCGGGCGGCAGGCGGGCCTCGTCGACCTGGGTCACGCCGGCGCGGAAACCGGCCTCGTCTTTTGCGAGCAGCAGGGCCTTGAACATGGTGCGATCTCTGTTACCAGGGGCCGCCATGCTGCCACGGGTTTGCCGTGTTGACGGCCCCCCCTCGGCTGCTATCCTGCCCGGCCGATGCGACAGCCCGCCGCTCTCTTCCTGAACCTTGCCTTCGCCGCCTGCCTGCTGTGCAGCGCCGCGCCGCTGCATGCCGAGCCAGCACCGGGCGACGCCGTGCTGCAGATGCTTCAGGACAAGGGCCTGCTGCCCAGCGCCGGCCAGATCGAGTCCAGCCCGCTGGTGCAGCAGGTGCGCGACGCGGCTTCCGATCTCGTGATGTCGGCGATGAACTTCCTCGGCGTGCGCTACCGCCGCGGCGGCAACAGCGCCGAGCAGGGCTTCGACTGCAGCGGCTTTACCCGCCACGTCTTCGAGCGCAGCGTCGGCCTGGTGCTGCCGCGCCGCGCCGACCAACAGGCGCGCGAAGCCGGCCTGCTGCAGGTGGCGCGCGAAGACCTGAAGCCGGGCGACCTGGTCTTCTTCAACACCTTGAGGCGCGCCTTCTCCCACGTCGGCATCTATGTCGGCGAAGGCCGCTTCATCCACGCGCCGCGTGCCGGCGGCGAGGTGCGCATCGAAGACATGCGACAGGCCTACTGGGTCAAGCGCTTCAACGGCGCGCGCCGCGCCGAGGCACCGGCGGCGGCCGCCTCGGGCTCGGCGGCGGCCGATACCGCGGCAGGGGTTGACTCGCCGCGATGAGGCTTGCAGCGGTGCCGGCGGCACAATCTCGCCATGGGTGAGACCTTCATACCGCTGGCCGATCTTCGCTATGCCGCCGAGTTGCCGCGCGTGCCCGAGGCGCCGCTGGTTCCCAACGGGCTGCTGTCCGACCGCCGCGGCCGGCCGCTGCGCGACCTGCGCATCTCGGTCACCGACCGCTGCAACTTCCGCTGCGGCTACTGCATGCCCAAGGAAGTGTTCGACCGCGACTACCGCTTCCTGCCCCAAGCCTCGCTGCTGAGCTTCGAGGAGATCGCGCGCCTGGCCCGCCTCTTCGTCGCCCACGGCGTGGTCAAGCTGCGCCTGACCGGCGGCGAACCGCTGCTGCGCAAGAACCTCGAGGTGCTGGTGGCCCAGCTGGCGGCGCTGCGCACGCCCGAGGGCCGGCCGCTGGACATCACGCTCACCACCAATGGCTCGCTGCTGGCGCGCAAGGCGCAGGCGCTGCGCGATGCCGGGCTGGAGCGCGTCACCGTCAGCCTGGACGGCCTGGATGACGCCGTGTTCAAGCGCATGAACGACGTCGACTTCCCCGTCGCCGACGTGCTGGCCGGCATCGACGCGGCGCTGCGCGTGGGGCTGGCGCCGGTGAAGGTGAACATGGTCGTCAAGCGCGGTACCAACGACGACCAGATCCTGCCGCTGGCCCGCCATGTGCGCGAGCACTACGGCCCGCGCGTCGTGCTGCGCTTCATCGAGTACATGGACGTCGGCAGCAGCAATGGCTGGCGCATGGACGAGGTGCTGCCTTCGCAGGAGGTGCTGGCGCGCCTGGACGAGGCGTTCGGCATCGTGCCACTGGCGGCCTCGGCCCCCGGCGAGACCGCCTCGCGCTGGCGCTACACCGACGGCCGCGGCGAGATCGGCGTCATCAGCAGCGTCACCCAGGCCTTCTGCAGCGACTGCAACCGCGCCCGCCTGTCCACCGAGGGCAAGCTCTTCCTGTGCCTTTTCGCCAGCCGCGGCCACGACCTGCGCGCCCTGTTGCGCGGCCGCTCGCCCGATGGCCAGGCCTGGAACGATGCCCAGATCGCGGCCGCCATCGGCCTGGTCTGGGGCGAGCGCGAAGACCGCTACTCCGAGCTGCGCGGCGCGAACCAGGCCGATGCCGGCAGCGGCGAGCGCCGCGTTGAAATGCATTACATCGGCGGCTGAGCCGCCCCATCCCAAGGAAGTTGAACCCGATGCAAACCCTGCTCGAGATGCTGGGCGCGGCCGCCGCCGATGCCCCTGCCATTGCCGCCCCCGGCCGCCCTGCCCTCAGCTACGCCGGCCTGCGTGAACTCATCGCGCGCACGCTGGCCACGCTGAACGGCCTGGGCATAGGCCGCAACGACCGTGTCGCCATCGTGCTCGCCAACGGCCCCGAGATGGCGACCTGCTTCCTGGGCGCCGCCTGCGGCGTGGCCACCGCGCCGCTGAACCCGGCCTACCGCGCCGACGAGTTCGAGTTCTACCTCTCCGACCTGCACGCCAAGGCCTTGATCGTCGAGCACGACAGCGCCTCGCCGGCCATCGCCGTGGCGCAGAAACTGGGCGTGCGCCTGATCGACCTGGTGGCTGGCGAGGCCGCGGGCGACTTCACGCTGCGCCCGCGCGATGGCGGCGGCGGCACGCCCTCCAGCACAGGAGGGCCGGCCACGCCGCAGGACGAATCGATGGTGCTGCACACCTCGGGCACGACCTCGCGGCCCAAGATCGTGCCGCTGAGCCAGGCCAATCTCTGCGCTTCGGCGCGCAATATCGCGGCCACGCTGCAGTTCAGGCCCGGTGACTGCGGCCTCAACATCATGCCGCTGTTCCACATCCACGGCCTCATCGCCGGCGTGCTGGCGCCGCTGGCGGCTGGCTCCAAGGTCTTCTGCACGCCGGGCTTCAACGCGCTCAAGTTCTTCGCCTGGATGGACGAGGCCCGCCCCACCTGGTACACGGCCGTGCCGACCATGCACCAGGCCATCGTCGGCCGCGCCGGCAAGAACACCGAGATCATCAAGCGCCACCCGCTGCGATTCATGCGCAGCAGCAGCAGCTCGATGCCGCCACAGGTGATACGCGAACTCGAAGAGGTCTTCGGCGCACCGCTGATCGAGGCCTACGGCATGACCGAGGCCACGCACCAGATGGCCAGCAACCCGCTGCCGCCGGCCGTGCGCAAGCCCGGCGCCGTGGGTCTGCCGGCCGGGCCCGAGATCGCCATCATGGGCGAGGACGGCAGCCTGCTGCCGCGCGGCGGTATCGGCGAGATCGTGATCCGCGGCGCCAATGTCACGGCCGGCTACGAGAGCAACCCCAAGGCCAATGCCGAGGCCTTCATCAACGGCTGGTTCCGCACCGGCGACCAGGGCCAGATGGACGCCGACGGCTACCTCAGCCTCACCGGCCGCCTGAAGGAAATCATCAACCGCGGCGGCGAGAAGATCAGCCCGCGCGAGGTCGACGAGATCCTGATGGACCATGCGGCCGTAGCCCAGGTCGTTTGCTTCGGCATGCCCCACCCCAAGCTGGGCGAGGAAGTGGCCGCGGTGGTGGTGCTGCGCGAGGGCCAGGCCGCGAGCGAGCGCGAGTTGCAGGACTTCGTGGCCAAGCGCGCCGCCGACTTCAAGGTGCCCAAGAAGATCCTCTTCATGGACGAGATTCCCAAGGGCGCCACCGGCAAGCTGCAGCGCATAGGCCTGGCGGCCAAGCTCGGCCTGGGGTGAACCCGCATTAAGGCTTTGCTGATGCACCACATCGGTAAAGTCTTAATAGCCTGACACACACAGGCCGTCTAGAGTCGGCCGCATCCCTGTGTTCATGGAGTAGCAGATGAAGTTGTCCGGCCCCCGCATCGCGGCCCCTTTGATCGCCCTTTCGCTCGCCTTTTCTGCATTGCCTGCGCTTGCCTGGGAGCCGGCCAAGCCGGTCGAGTTCGTGGTGCCGGCCGGCACCGGCGGTGGTGCCGACCAGATGGCGCGCTTCATCCAGGGCGTGGTGGCCAAGAACCAGTTGATGAAGCAGCCCATCATCGTCGTCAACAAGGGCGGCGGCGCCGGCGCGGAGGGCTTTCTCGACGTCAAGGGCGACAAGGGCAATCCCCATAAGATCGTCATTACGTTGTCCAACCTGTTCACCACGCCGCTGGGCACGGCCGTGCCCTTCAACTGGCGCGACCTGACCCCGGTGAGCATGCTGGCGCTCGACCAGTTCGTGTTGTGGGTGAATGCCGAATCGCCCTGGCAGACGCCCAAGGCCTTCTTCGACGCCGTCAAAGGCGGCTCCGACCGCGCCCTCAAGGTGGGCGGCACCGGCAGCAAGCAGGAAGACCAGATCATCACGGTGATGCTTGAGAAGGCCGCCGGCAAGAAGCTCATCTACATCCCCTATGGCGGCGGCGGCCAGGTCGCCACCCAGCTGGTGGGCAAGCATGTGGACGCCACCGTCAACAACCCCATCGAGGCCGAAAGCCACTGGCGCGCCGGCAAGCTGCGCGCGCTGTGCGTGATGGACGCGCAGAAGCTGCCCTATGCCGGCAAGGTCACCACGGCGCAAAGCTGGGCCGACCTGCCCACCTGCGCCAGCGCCGGCATTCCCATCGAATACCTGATGCTGCGCGGCATCTTCATGCCGCCGGGAGTCACGCCCGAGCAGACGAAGTTCTACGTTGACCTGCTGGCCAAGGTGCGCGCGCTGCCCGAGTGGAAGGACTTCATGGCCAAGGGCGCCTTCAAGCAGACGGTGATGAGCGGCCAGGAATACTTCGACTGGCTGGCCAAGGCCGAGCAGATGCACCGCACGCTGATGCGCGACGCCGGCTTCCTGGCCAACTGATCCGGGGCCATGAGCGACCCCGCAGAGAACGCCGGCGCCGAGCCGGCGGTGGCCACGCGCTGGCCCGAGCTGCTGACCGCCCTGGGCCTGGCGGCGCTGGCGCTGACTGTCATCACCGACAGCCTGCGCGTGGGCACGGGCTGGGCCGACGACGGCCCGCGCTCGGGCTATTTCCCCTTCTACATCGGCCTCGCCCTGCTCGGCGCCAGCCTGTGGACCGCCGGCGTGCAACTGTGGCAATGGCGCAAGCTCCAGCCCTTTGCCGAGCGCGCGCAGCTGCGCATGGTGATGGCGGTGCTGCTGCCCATGGTGGTCTATGTGGCGCTCATCCGCGTCAGCGGCATCTACATTGCCTCGGCGCTGCTGATCGGCTATTTCATGCGCCGCCACGGCCGCCATGGCCTCGCGCTGACCGCCGGCGTAGCCCTGGGCGTGCCGCTGGCGGTGTTCGCCGTCTTCGAGCGCTGGTTCCTCGTGCCCCTGCCCAAGGGACCGTTGGCCGCCCTGCTGGGGCTGTAGCACGATGGACGAGCTTCAAAACCTCTTCCACGGCTTCGGCGTCGCGCTGACCCTGCCCAACCTGGGCTTCATGCTGGTCGGCATCACGCTGGGCGTGCTGATCGGCGTGCTGCCGGGCCTGGGTGGCGCCAACGGCGTGGCCATCCTGCTGCCGCTCACCTTCAGCATGAACCCGGTCTCGGCCATCATCATGCTGAGCTGCATCTACTGGGGCGCGCTGTTCGGCGGCGCTATCACCTCCATCCTGTTCAACATCCCGGGCGAACCCTGGAGCGTGGCCACAACCTTCGACGGCTACCCCATGGCCCAGCAGGGCCGCGCGGCGCAGGCACTGACGGCGGCCTTCACGTCCAGCTTCGTCGGCGCCATGTTCGCCGTGCTCTTGATCACTTTCACGGCGCCGCTCCTGGCCAAGTTCGCGCTCAAGTTCGGCCCTGCCGAGTTCTTCGCGGTGCAGTTGCTCACCTTCTGCAGCTTCGTCGGCATGAGCAAGGAGCCACCGGCCAAGACCATCGCTGCCATGATGCTGGGCTTTGCGCTCGCCGCCGTCGGCATGGACAACGTCACCGGCCAGCTGCGCATGACCTATGGCGTGCCCGAGCTGCTCAAGGGCTTCGACTTCCTGATCGCGGTGATCGGCCTCTTCGGCATCGGCGAGATCCTGCTCACGATGGAAGAGGGCCTGGCCTTCAAGGGCAAGAGCGCGAAGATCGATTTCAAGGTCGTCTGGCAGACCTGGGGCGAGTTGATCAAGCATTGGAAGCTCTTCCTGCGCAGCGTGGCCGTGGGCTGCTGGATGGGCATCACGCCCGGCGGCGCCACGCCAGCCTCCTTCATGAGCTATGGCATGGCGCGGCGCCTGTCCAAGGATCCCGAGTCCTTCGGCAAGGGCCGCATCGAGGGCGTGGTTGCGCCCGAGACCGCCGCGCACGCGGCCGGCACATCGGCCCTGCTGCCCATGCTGACGCTGGGCATTCCCGGTTCGCCCACCGCCGCCGTGCTGCTGGGCGGCCTGCTGATCTGGGGCCTCCAGCCCGGGCCCATGCTCTTCATCGAGCAGAAGGAATTCGTCTGGGGCCTGATCGCCAGCATGTACATCGGCAACATCGTCGGCCTCATCGTCGTGCTGACCACGGTGCCGTGGTGGGCCGCCATCCTGCGTGTGCCGTTCTCGATCATCGGGCCGGTGATCATCGTCATCTGCGCCATCGGCGCCTACACCGTGCACAGCTCGATGTTCGACGTCTACCTGATGGTGGTGTTCGGCGTCGTCGGCTACCTGTTCAAGAAGCTGCGCTACCCGATGGCGCCCATGGTGCTGGCCCTGGTGCTGGGCGACATGGCCGAAAGCAGCTTCCGCCAGGCCATGCTGTCCAGCCAGGGCAGCCTCTCCATCTTCTGGTCCAACGGCCTCGTCGGCGGCATCACCGCATTGGCGCTGGCGCTGCTGCTGTGGCCGTTGTGGGGCTTTGCCAAGAAGCTGGCCCGGGCCCACGAACGCCGCTCTTTCGGGAGGGCCGCATGAAGATCGCCATCGTCGGCGCCGGTGCCATCGGCGGCTATCTCGGCGCCCGCCTGTCGTTGGCGGGCGAGGAAGTCACCTTCATCGCGCGCAACCGCAACCTCGCGGCCATCAACGCGAACGGCTTCCGCCTCCTGCAAGAGGACGGCAGCGAGCTGCATGCCGCCGCCGTGCGCGCGGTGCAGGAGCCGGCCGAGGCCGGGCCGCAGGACGCCGTGCTGCTCACCGTGAAGGCCCACCAGGTGCGCGACCTGCTGCCCGGGCTGCGCGGCCTGTTCGGCCCGCAGACGGTGGTGGTGACCATGATCAACGGCGTGCCCTGGTGGTATTTCCACCGGCTCGCTGGCCCGCACGAGGGGCGCAGCCTGGCCAGCCTCGACCCCGACGGCGCCATCGCCGCCGCCATCGAGCCCGCGCGCATCATCGGCAGCGTGGTCTACCCGGCCAGCGAGCTGGTGGCGCCGGGCGTGGTGCGCGTGATCGAGGGCAACCGCTTCAGCCTGGGCGAGCTCGACGGCAGCCGCAGCGAGCGCGTCGAAGCGCTGTCCAAGGCCATGATGAAGGCCGGCTTCAAGAGCCCGGTGAGCCGCGACATCCGCGGCGAGATCTGGGTCAAGCTCTGGGGCAATCTCAGCTTCAACCCGATCTCGGCGCTGACCCATGCCACGCTGCAGGACATCTGCCGCCACCCGCCCACGCGCGAGCTGGCCGCGCGCATGATGGTCGAGGCCAGGGCCGTGGCCGAGGCCCTGGGCGTGGTGTTCAAGATCAGCCTTGAGCAGCGCATCGCCGGCGCCGAGGCCGTGGGCGCGCACAAGACCTCGATGCTGCAGGACGTGGAACACGGCCGCGCCCTCGAGCTCGAGGCCCTGGTGGGCGCGGTGATCGAGCTCGGCCGCATCGCCGGCGTGGCCACGCCCACCATCGAGGCCATCCACGCCGCCACCAGCCTGCTGGCGCAGACGCTGGCCGCCCAGGGTGGGCGGCTGGCAGTGCAGGCCGGCTGAGAAAGCGCGGCGCCGGCCTCAGCCGTGCGCCACGGCCGCCGGCTCGGCAGCGGGGCCGCTCTCGTCAGACGGCGTCGTGATTTCGCCGGGCACGGCGCGGCGTGCGAACAACGTGTAGACCGTGGGCACGACGAAGATGGTCAGCGCCGTGCCCACCAGCATGCCGCCGACGATGACCCACCCGATCTGCTGCCGGCTCTCGGCACCGGCGCCGGTGGCCAGCGCCAATGGCAGCGCGCCCAGCACCATGGCGCCGGTGGTCATCATGATGGGGCGCAGGCGCAGCGTCGCGGCCTCGGCCACGGCGTCCATCACCGGGCGGCCCTGGCGGCGCAGCTGGTTGCTGAATTCGACGATCAGGATGCCGTGCTTGGTGATCAGGCCCACCAGCGTGATGAGGCCGATCTGCGAGAAGACATTGAGCGTGCCGCCCGAGAGCTGCAAAGCCCCTAGCGCGCCCACCATGGACAGCGGCACCGAGAGCAGGATCACGAAGGGGTCGACGAAGCTCTCGAACTGCGCCGAGAGCACGAGGAAGATGAAGAGCAGTGCCAGCACGAAGACCAGCCCCAGCGAGCCCGACGATGAGCGGAACTCGCGGCTGACGCCGTTCAGCTCGGTGGCATAGCCCGGCGGCAGCACGCGCGCCGCGGCCTCGTTCATGTACTCCAGCGCCTCGCCCAGCGCATAGCCCGGCGCCAGGTTGGCGGTGAGGGTGACGCTGCGGCGCTGGTTGAAGTGGTTCAGCTCGCGCGGGCTCACCGATTCGCGCACCCTGACCAGGGCCGACAGCGGCACCATCACGTCGTTGCGGCCGCGCACGAAGATGCGATCAATGTCCTCGGGCGTGGCGCGGCCCTCGGCATTGGTCTGCACCAGCACGTCGTACTGCTCGGCATCGCGCTTGTAGCGCGTGACGACGCGGCCTCCCAGCATGGTCTCGACGGTGCGCGCCACCGCCTCCACCGAGACCCCCATGTCGGCGGCGCGGGCGCGGTCGACGTCAATGAAGATCTCGGGCTTGTTGAGCTGCAGGTCGCTGTCGGGCTGCACGATGCCGGGGTTCTTCTGCATCTCGGCCAGCATGGCCTGGGCCGTGCGTGCCATGTTGGGGTAGCTGTCGCCGCTGACGAGCACGAAGTTGATCGAGCGCTCGCGGAAGCCCTGGCCCAGGCTGGGCGGCGTCACCGGAAACACGCTGATGCCCGGCAAGGCCATCACCTGCGGCAGCAGCAGCTGGGCCAGCTGGGGCGTGGTGCGCGTGCGCTCGCTCCAGTCGACGGTGCGCAGCACGCCAAAGGCGCTGGACACCTGGCCGCCGCCCATGAAGAGGAAGCGGCGGTCGAACTCGGGGTATTGCGAGGCGATGCCTTCCAGCGCATCGAGGTAGCGCGCCGTGTATTCCAGCGTGGCGCCGTCGGGCGCGCGTATGGGCATGGCGATCACGCCTCGGTCTTCCAGCGGCGACAGCTCGCTCTTGGCGTGGCTGAACAACCACCCGCTGCCGGCGCCGCTGGCCAGCATCACGCCCACCATCAGCCAGCGCCGCGCCAGCGTCCAGCGCAGCAAGCGGCCGTAGACGTGGGCCAACCACACCAGCGAGGCCTCGCCGGTGCGGTCGAACCAGGTCGGGCGCGCGTTGTGGCGCAGCAGCTTGCTGCACATCATCGGCGTCAGCGTCAGCGCCACGAAGCCCGAGACCAGCACCGCGCCGGCCAGCGTGAGCGCAAACTCGCCGAACAAGCGCCCGGTGCGGCCGGGCGTAAAGGCCAGCGGCGCGAACACCGCCGCCAGCGTGAGCGTCATCGCCACCACCGCGAAGCTGATCTCATGCACGCCCTTGATGGCGGCCTGGAAGGGCGGCAGGCCTTCCTCGATGTGGCGGAAGATGTTCTCGAGCACGACGATGGCGTCGTCCACCACCAGGCCTATGGCCAGCACCAGGGCCAGCAGCGTGAGCGTGTTGACGGTGAAGCCGGCCAGCGCGATGAGGGCAAAGGCGCCGACCAGGCTGACCGGAATCGTCACCAGCGGAATGATGGAGGCGCGCAGCGTGCGCAGGAAGACGAACACCACCAGAGCCACCAACACCACCGCCTCGATGACGGTCTTGTAGACGGCCTTGATCGAGCGGTCGATGAAGACCGAGAGGTCGTTGGCCTGTATCACCTTGACGCTGGCCGGCAGGTCGCGCTGGATCAGCGGCATCGCGGCGCGCACGCCGTCGGCCACCTCCAGCGGATTGGCCGTGGCATTGCGGATGACGCCGGTGCTGATGCTGGGCACGCCGTTCAGGCGCACGCGGCTGCGCTCGCTGGCCGCCGCCTCCTCGATGCGTGCCACGTCGGCCAGGCGCACGGTGTAGCCGCCCACGGTCTTGAGCGCGATCTGCGCGAACTGCGCCACCGTGTTGAGATCGGTGCGCGCGGTGACGCTGAACTCGCGCTGCCGGCTCTCGATGCGGCCGGCCGGCACCTCGAGGTTCTGCTTGCGCAACGCATCTTCGACGTCCTGCACCGCCAGGCGGTAGCCGGCCAGCTTCTCGGCGTCGACCCAGATGCGCATCGCGAACTTGCGATCGCCACCGATCTGCACATCGGCCACGCCGGGTATGGTCTGCAGGCGCGGCTTGACGACGCGGTTGATCAGGTCGGTCAGCTCCAGCGGGCCCATGGTCTCGCTGGCAAAGGCCAGCCAGATGGTGGGCGTGGCATCGGCCTCGACCTTCGCGATCACCGGCTCGTCGGCGGCCTCGGGCAGGCGGCCTCGCACGCGCGCCACACGGTCGCGCACCTCGGCCGCGGCGGTGTCGGGGTCCTTGCTGAGGCGGAAGCGCACCGTGATCTGGCTGCTCTCGGTGCGCGACACCGAGGTCATGATGTCGACGCCGTCGATGCCGGCGATGGAGTCTTCCAGCGGCTTGGTCACCTGCGACTCGATCACCTCCGACGAAGCACCGAGCAGCCGCGTGCTGACGTTGACCAGCGGCTCGTCGATGCGCGGGTACTCGCGCAGGCTGAGCTGCTTGAACGAGACCAGGCCGATCAGCACCAGCAGCAGCGACATCACGGTGGCCAGCACCGGACGGCGTATGGAGGTCTCCGACAGTCGCATCGTGGGATCCGGTCCGTCAGGCTCAGGGCAGGCGCGCGGGCGCCGAGGCAGGCGCCGAAGCGGCCAGGGCCGGCGCCGCGAGCCGGTCAAGATCGATGGTGCGTACTGGCACACCGTCGCCGCGCAGCAGCCGCCCATGGCCGGCGGTGACGACGGCGTCACCCGGCTTCAGGCCTTCGAGGATCTCCACCTTGCCCGGCAGGCGCAAGCCCAGGCGCGCCTCCAGCCGCTGCGTCTGCTTCTTGCCGCCGGCACCCTCGACCACCTTGAACACCATCTGCTTGCCGCCCAGCGGCACCACCGCTTCTTCGGGCACCAGTACCGCGTTGTCGCGCACCGCGAAGACGACGCGCGGGCGCGCGAACATGCCCGGGCGCAGCAGGGCCCCGGGGTTCTCGACATGGGCCGAGACCTGCAGCGCGCGACCGTTGGCATCCACCGCCGCGTCGATGGCCAGCACGCGGCCCTTGAAAGTGCGGCCGGGCAGCGCGTCCAGCGTCACCTCCACCGGCAGGCCAGCGCGCAGGCGGTTGAGCACGCGCTCGGGCACGGCGAACTGCACCGTGAGCGAGCTCAGGTCCTCGATGTTGACGAGGTCGGCGCCGTCCTTCACGTAGTCGCCCACGTTCACCGCACGCAGCCCGGCAGTGCCATCGAAGGGCGCCAGCACCTTCATGCGGCCGAGCTGGGCGCGCGCCAGCGCCACCTGGGCCTCGGCGACGTCCAGCGCGGCCAGGTTCTGGTCGACCGCGCTGGCGCTGACGAAACCCTGGCCCAGCAATTCGCGGCTGCGTTGCAGGTTGGTGCGGGCGATGCCGGCCTGGGCCTCGGCCTGCTTGAGCTGGGCCTGCTGCAGCGTGTCGTCCAGTTGCACCAGCAACTGCCCGCGCTTGACCCGCGCGCCATCGGCAAAGCCCAGGCTGGCGATGCGGCCCGAGACCTCGGGACGCAGCATCACGCCCTGGCCGGCCTTGAGCGAGCCCACCGCCATCACGTCATCGACCAGGCGGGCGCG
The DNA here is from genome assembly GCF_904426505.1 of Rubrivivax sp. A210. Lineage (GTDB taxonomy): Bacteria > Pseudomonadota > Gammaproteobacteria > Burkholderiales > Burkholderiaceae_C > Rubrivivax. Next base: position 77,068 of record NZ_CAJGBN010000034.1, on the reverse strand, counting down.
TTCGGCCCGCGCCACTTCCACCGGGGCCGGTCCGCCGCCCTGGGCCGGCACCGGCGCACCCGGCCCTGTGCGCGTGGCCGCGCCGCTGGCGGCCACGGCGGCAGCGTCGACCAGGCCGCCACGAGCGGCACCCGCACCGTTCTGCCACCACCAGGCGGCGGCGCCGGCGGCCGCGATGCCGATCACGGCGACGAGGGTGTGGATCTTCTTCAAGTTCAAGGCTCGCGCCGGATATGCGAAGCCCGCACTGTAACGGCCCGTTCCATTGCCTGCCGGGCTGGCGGCTAGGCGCCGAGCACCGAATCGACGCCGCGGTTGGCCAGGCGGTCGGCGCGCTCGTTGCCGGGGTCACCGGCATGGCCCTTGACCCAGCGCCACTGCACCGCATGCGCAGCATTGAGCGTATCCAGGCGCTGCCACAGCTCCATGTTCTTCACCGGCTTCTTGTCGGCCGTGAGCCAGCCGCGTTTCTTCCAGCCGTGGATCCAGGTCGTGATGCCGTTCTTGACGTACTCGCTGTCGGTGTAGATGGTCACCGCGCAGCGCCGCTTGAGCGAGGCCAGGGCCTCGATCACCGCGGTCAGCTCCATGCGGTTGTTGGTGGTGAGCGTCTCGCCGCCGAACATCTCGCGCTCGTGCTCGCCGCTCTTCAACCAGGCGCCCCAGCCTCCGGGCCCCGGATTGCCGCGACACGCGCCGTCGGCATAAATCACCACTTCGGACATCAATGCTCCAGTTCGATGGCATTGCGGCGGCGGTTGGCCACCACGGCCGGTGCCGCCATGGGCTTGCGGCGCTCCTTGCGCACCAGGCCCACCAGGCGCATGCCCCGCACGCGCTTGACGGCGACCACGAAATACAGGGCCCCCAGCACCGGCCACCAGCGCTCGCCTATGGGTTCCATCCAGGCAAAGCGCTCCAGCCATGCCGCGCTGTTCAAGGGCGGCCTCCAGCAGCCAAAACGGCCCAGCTCGACCTCGAAGCCGAGCAGGCGCAGCCAGTCGCGCAGCCGCCAGTAGCCGATGAAATCGCCCGCCTGCGGCAGGAAGAGGTCGCGCTCGCGCCCCTGGCCCAGGCTGCGACGCAGGCGGCCGGCATTCTGGCGCAGGCCCCACAGGCTGGCCGGGTTGAAGCCGGCGATGACGACACGGCCCTCGGGCACCAGCACGCGCTCGACCTCGCGCAGGGTGTGATGCGGGTCGCGCGCCAACTCCAGCGCGTGCGGCAGCACGGCGAGATCGATGCTGGCATCGGGAAAGGGCAAGGCGTCGAACTCGCAGTGAAGGCTCACCGCCTCAGGCGACGGCAGCGTACTGATCAACGCGTCCATGGGCGGCGGCAGTGCCAGCGACTCGGGCACCTGCAGGATGTCGCTGGCCACCCAGCGGTGCGGCATGCGGTTGGCGCGCAAGCCGTCCAGTTCGGGCAGGCCCAGCTGCAGGGCATGGAAGCCGAAGGCATCTGTCACCGCCTGATCCAGACCTTGCTGTTCCCAGCCCAGCAGGTACTGGCCAGGAGGGGTCCTCAGCCAATCCCCCAACTCTATAATCGACTCTTCACGCGTCATGAATCTCCTAGCGCTGCCCGCCTTCGCCGACAACTACATCTGGATGCTGCACGACGGCACCAGCGCCGCGGTGGTCGATCCGGGCGATGCAGGCCCGGTGATCCAAGCGCTTGACCGCCTCGGGCTGGAACTGCGCGCGATTCTAGTGACGCACCACCATGCCGACCATGTCGGCGGCGTCGATGCCTTGAGGCCGCGCCTGCAAGGCCCCGTCTACGGCCCCGCCAGCGAGGCCCTGCCCGAGCCGGTGCATCGCCTCATCGAAGGCGAGCGCATCGAAGTTCTCGGCCAGGTCTTCGACATCCTCGACGTGCCCGGCCATACCGCCGGCCACATCGCTTATTTGCAGGCGGGTGCCGGTGCGGCGCCCTTCCTTTTTTGCGGCGACACGCTCTTCTCGGCCGGCTGCGGCCGCCTCTTCGAAGGCACGCCGGCGCAGATGCTCGCGTCGCTTTCCAAGCTCGCCGCACTGCCGCCGGACACCCAGGTGTGCTGCACCCACGAGTACACGCTGTCCAACCTGCGCTTTGCCGCCGCCGTCGAGCCCGGCAATGCACGCCGCGCCGCCTATGAGGCGCAATGCCAGGGCCGGCGTGCCGCGGGCGTGCCCACCCTGCCCGCAATGCTGGGGATGGAACTCGAGATCAACCCTTTCCTGCGCTGCAGCGAGCCCGAGGTGGCGGCGTCCGCCCGAGCCGAGGGCGCCACCGACAACGATGCGCTGTCGGTGTTCACCGCCCTGCGCGAATGGAAGAACCGCTTCCGATGACAAGCCTCACCCAGCGCTGGCACGCCGCCGGCAAAGTGGCCGCGGTGCTGATGCTGGCGCTGGCTGGCGGCTGCGCCAGCGTCGTGCAGGCCGTGCCCGCTGCCGCCGCCACGCAAGCCCAGTTGACCGACAGCCAGCCCATGGCCGATGCCCCGCCCCTGGTGCAGCCTGCCGTCGCCGCAAGCGAACCCGCCCCGGTGGCGACAGCTGAAACCGAAGAAGCCCCGTCCTGGTCGCCCGCCGCACGCGCCCGCCTGGACGCCGACGAAGCCGCGGCCCGCGGAGACCTTTGGCTGCGGCTGCGCGGCGGCTTCACGATCAACGATCTCGATGGCCCGCTGGTTCGCAAGTGGGAACAGTTCTATGCCGACCAGCCGGAATACGTCGAGCGCATGACGGCGCGCGCCAGCCGCTACCTCTACCATGTGCTCGATGAGGTCGAGAAGCGCGAGCTGCCGTCCGAACTGGCCCTGCTGCCCTTCATCGAAAGCGCCTTCAACCCGCAGGCCATGTCGCGTGCGCGCGCCTCGGGCATGTGGCAGTTCATGCCGGCCACCGGGCGCGATTTCGACCTGCGCCAGAACATCTTCCGCGACGACCGCCGCGACGTGCTGGCCTCCACCCGCGCTGCGCTGGACTATCTGCAGCAGCTCTATGTGCAGTTCGGCGACTGGCCGCTGGCGCTGGCCGCCTACAACTGGGGCCAGGGCAGCGTGCTCAAGGCGCAGGCGCGCAATCGCAAGGCCGGCCTGGCGACCGACTACGCCAGCCTGCGCATGCCCGACGAGACACGCAACTACGTGCCCAAGCTGCAGGCCATCAAGAACATCGTGCTGCGCCCCGAAGCCTATGCGCTGGCGCTGCCGCCGCTGCTGAACCACCCCTTCTTCCAGAGCGTGGCGGTCGAGCGCGACATCGACGTCTCCCTGGCGGCGCGCTTGGCCGGGCTGACGCTGGACGAGTTCCAGCAGCTCAACCCGCAAATGAACAAGCCGGTCATCCTGGCCGCCGGCACGCCGCAGATCCTGCTGCCCTACGACAACGCCAACCTGTTCGTGCGCGAGCTGGCCACGCACCGCGGCGCCCTGGCCAGCTGGACCGCCTGGGTTGCGCCGCGCACCCTCAAGCCGGCCGAGGCGGCCCGCCTCACCGGCATGGACGAAGTCCGCCTGCGCGAGTTCAACGCCATCCCGCCGCGCATGCTGATCAAGTCCGGCTCCACCCTGCTGGTGCCGCGCGCCGCCCATGCCACGGCCGATGTCTCCGAACTGCTGGCTGAGCACGCCAGCATCTCGCTCACCCCCGAGGCCCGGCCGCCGCGCCAGGTGCATTTCAAGGCCGGCCGCCAGGGCGAGACGGTGGCCGCCGCGGCTGCACGCCTGCGCCTGCCCGCCGCCGACCTGGCGCGCTGGAATGGCGTCGGCTCCCAGGCCCGCTTCAAGCCCGGCCAGAGCATCGTCGCCTTCGTGCCCGAGCGCCGCGCCGGCCAGGTCCGTGCGCTGGCGGAGTCGACAAAAGGCGGCCAACCCGCGGCACGCAAGCGCAAGGCCGCGCCGCCGGCACGCACGCGCGTCGCCGCCAGCAGCCAGCCGGGTCGGCCGATACAGCGCTGAGGTCGGTAGTTGGCTGCGCTGATCGGCGCAGCGCGTTGGAGGGTCGCACAAAGAAGAACGCCCCGACCACGGTCGGCGGTCGAGGCGTCGCTAGATGGTGGATCCGGGGGGAATCGAACCCCCGTCCGCAAGCCATCGCCGGACGGTTCTACATGCGTAGCTGTCTGATTTGAGTTTGAGGGCCCCGATCGCGCAGCAGCACGCTACCGGTTCCCCGAGTCACTTGGTTTTAGGCCCGCAACGAATGACGCGCTGCGGGACGAGCCAATGTGTATGACCTCGCAGCCTGCCGTCTTGCGACTTCAGACCCAGCCCATCGGCCAACTGTTGCGAGGCTCACCGGTTTTAAGCGGCGAGGGCGTACGAAGTATCGTTCGCAGTTACTTTGTTTCCAGTGGATTTACGAGCGTACTGGTGCTCGGCATGCCCCGCGCCGACTCCGCACCCACGTCGAAGCCAGGTCGGACCCAGACCTTGGAGTTTAGGCCAGTTCGAGGCGTTTCAAGATCTCATTGGGCTCAGCCAGCACGAAATCGGCGCCCCAGTCGGCGGCCTCTTGCCCCGGACCCAGGTAGCCCCAGGCGGCGGCCCAGGCGCCCATGGCGGCGGCGCGAGCTGCCAGCATGTCGCGCTCGTCGTCGCCGATGTAGACGCAGTCGGCCGCTACCAGGCCCAGGCGGCGCGCGGCCTCGAGCAAGGGCGCTGGGTGAGGTTTGGTATGGGGTGTGCTGTCTCCCGCCACCAGGGCTGCGGCGCGCGCCAGCGGCGGCAGGGCCTGCGCCAGCGGGGCGGCGAAGCGCAGCGCCTTGTTGGTGACGATGGCCCAGGGTATGGCGGCGGCGTCCAGCGTGGCCAGCAGCCCGGCGACGGTGCCGAAAAGCGCGCTCTCGCGCGTCATGCGTTGCTCGTAGCGGTCATGGAACTCGTCGCGCAGCGCCTCATAGGCGGTCTGCCCCGGCGCGAGGCCGAAGGCGGCGCCCAACATGCCGCGAGCGCCCGAGCCGGCATGCGGTCGCAGCGCCGCATAAGGCAGCGGCGCCTGGCCGCGTGCGGCGCGCATGTCGTTGGCGGTGCCGGCAAGATCGGGCGCGCTGTCGAGCAGCGTGCCGTCCAGGTCGAAGAGCAGTGCGCGCGGACGCGCCATCAGCCGGGCTTGCGGCAGCCGACCAGGTAGTTGACGCTGGTGTCGCCCGACAGCCAGTAGCGCCGCGTCAGCGGGTTGTACTGCATGCCGCGGTTGGCCTGCAGCGCCAGACCGGCGTCGCGGCACCAGCGCGCCAGTTCACTGGGACGCACGAAGCGCGCGTACTCATGGGTGCCACGCGGCAGCAGGCGCAGCAGGTACTCGGCGCCGACGATGGCAAAGAGAAAGGACTTTGGGCTGCGGTTGAGGGTGGAGAAGAAGACCCAGCCCCCCGGCTTGACAAGGTGAGCGCAGGCCGCCACCACCGCCGCCGGGTCGGGCACATGCTCCAGCATCTCCATGCAGGTGACAACATCGAAGGCCGCCGGCTTTTCTTCAGCCAGCGCCTCGGTGGCGATCTCGCGGTAGGCGAGGTTTTCGACCCCGCCCTCGAGCGCATGCAGCCGCGCCACGCTCAGCGGCCGCGATGCGAGATCGATGCCAGTGACATGAGAGGCTCGTGCCGCCATCGATTCCGACAGGATGCCGCCGCCGCAGCCGACATCGAGCACCTGCTTGCCGCGCAGGCTGGCCAACTGGTCTATCCATTCCAGCCGCAGCGGGTTGATTTGGTGCAGCGGGCGGAATTCGCTTTCCGGATCCCACCAGTGATGGGCGAGTTCGCTGAACTTGGCGAGTTCCTGTGCGTCGACATTGCTCATGGTGCGATGGTAATGGCACACGGCAGGCCGCCGCGGGCTCCGTGGCTCGCGCGCCCCCAGGGGCGGCAGCGAGAGGGCAATAAAAAACCCCGCCGAGGCGGGGTCTGGACGCTGGGACGGGCCCGGTAAGGGCCCTCGGCATCACTTCTTGGTGCGGGTACCAACAACCTCGACCTCGACGCGGCGATTCTTGGCCCGGCCTTCGGAGGTCTTGTTGTCGGCCACGGGCTGCTTGGAGCCCTTGCCTTCGGTGTAGACGCGGTTCTTCTCGATGCCCTTGCTGACCAGGAAGCCCTTGACGGCTTCGGCGCGCGAGATGGAAAGCTTGTTGTTGAGCGCGTCGTTGCCCACCGAGTCGGTGTGGCCGACGGCGATGATGACTTCGAGGTTGACACCCTTGGTCTTGTCGACCAGGTCGCCCAGCTTGGCGGCGGCCTCGGGCTTGAGGTTGGACTTGGCGAAGTCGAAGAAGGCGTCGGCGGCGAAGGAGACCTTCTCGCTCACCGGGGCGGGCGGTGCGGCCGGGGGAGCAGCAGGCTTGACCGGGGCCGGGACAACGACAGGAGCCGGGGCGGGGGCGGGGGCGGGGGCCGGAGCCGGCGGGGCAGCGCGCGGGGCGGCCGGGGCCGCAGCCGGCGCGGGAGCTGGTGCGGGCTTGATGGCGCCGTCGCAATCAGGAGCCGCGGTCGCCGGGGTCCAGCCGGCATCACGCCAGCACAATTCGTTGGTGCCGTTCTTCCAGACGGTGCCATCGGTGGCGCGCCAATTGTCCACCGAGCCAGCCTGCGCGAACGCGGCGATCGGGGCGGCAAGGGCGGCGGATGCTGCGAAGAGCATCGCCACCTTGTTCAATTTCTTCATGATTCTCCTCTCGAGGAAAGCCGCAGACGAGCCTGCGAAACGTCCAAAACGACAAGCGGGAAACTCGATGTATCAAGAGGGCAAATGCTCGCCTTCGCGGCATTTGCCATCGTCGGACGATTGTGCCATAGGGCGCCGATTGGCCTGCATTTTGGGCCCTGCGCTTAGGCAGCCCTGTGCCGCTGTTGCGCTGCCGCGACATGGCTCGGCCCGTAGAATGCGCGGTTTCGTGCGGCATCTTCGACCGCCCACAGCCCGCCTACCCAGCCCATCCGCATGACATCGTTCGCCAAGGAAACACTCGCCGTCAGCCTCGAAGAGGAGATGCGCCGTTCCTACCTCGATTACGCGATGAGCGTCATCGTCGGCCGTGCCCTGCCCGATGCGCGCGACGGCTTGAAGCCGGTCCATCGGCGCGTGCTGTTCGCGATGCACGAGTTGTCCAACCACTGGAACCGGCCCTACAAGAAGAGCGCGCGCATCGTCGGCGACGTGATCGGTAAATACCACCCGCACGGCGACACCGCGGTCTACGACACCATCGTGCGCATGGCGCAGGACTTCAGCCTGCGCCACATGCTGGTCGACGGCCAGGGCAATTTCGGCAGCGTCGACGGCGACAACGCCGCGGCCATGCGCTACACCGAAATCCGCCTGTCGAAGATCGCGCACGAGATGCTCGAGGACATCGACAAGGAAACGGTCGACTTCGCGCCCAACTACGACGGTAGCGAGAAAGAGCCGACGGTGCTGCCGACGCGGCTGCCGAACCTGCTGGTCAACGGCAGCGCCGGCATTGCGGTGGGCATGGCCACCAACATCCCGCCGCACAACCTCAACGAGGTCGTCGACGCCTGCCTGCACCTGCTGAAGAACCCCGACGCCACCATCGACGAGCTGATGGAGATCGTGCCGGCGCCCGACTTCCCCACCGCCGGCATCATCTATGGCCTGAACGGCGTGCGCGAGGGTTACCGCACCGGGCGCGGCAAGGTGATCATGCGCGCCAAGTGCCATTTCGAGGACATCGACAAGGGGGCACGCCAGGCCATCATCGTCGACGAGATTCCCTACCAGGTGAACAAGAAGACGCTGCTCGAGCGCATCGCCGAGCTCGTCCACGAGAAGAAGATCGAGGGCATCAGCCACATCCAGGACGAGAGCGACAAGGACGGCATGCGTGTCGTCATCGAGCTCAAGCGCGGCGAAGTGCCCGAGGTGGTGCTCAACAACCTCTACAAGCAGACCCAGCTGCAGGACACCTTCGGCGTCAACATGGTGGCGCTGATCGACGGCCAGCCCCGGCTGTGCAACCTGAAGCAGCTGATCGAGGTCTTCCTCGACCACCGGCGCGAGGTCGTGACGCGGCGCACGGTGTACGAGCTGCGCAAGGCGCGCGAACGCGGCCATGTGCTCGAAGGCCTGGCGGTGGCGCTGGCCAACATCGACGAGTTCATCGAGACCATCAAGACCAGCCCGACGCCACCAGTGGCCAAGACGGCGCTGATGGCCAAGGCCTGGGATTCGTCCATGGTGCGCGAGATGCTGGCGCGCGCCGAGGAAAGCACGCCCGGCGGCCGCGCCGCCTACCGGCCCGAGGGCCTGCCCGGCACCTACGGCCTGCAGCCCGACGGCCTGTACCGGCTGAGCGACGAGCAGGCGCAGGAAATCCTGCAGATGCGGCTGCAGCGCCTGACCGGGCTGGAGCAGGACAAGATCATCGGCGAGTACCGCGAGGTGATGACCGAGATCGCCGACCTGCTGGACATCCTGGCCAAGCCCGAGCGCGTGAGCGCCATCATCAGTGGCGAGCTCGGCGCGCTGCGCCAGGAGTTCGGCCAGACCAAGCTGGGCGCACGCCGCAGCGTGATCGAGCGCAACGCGCTCGAGCTCGGCACCGAAGACCTGATCACCCCGGCCGACATGGTGGTCACGCTCAGCCACACCGGCTACATCAAAAGCCAGCCGCTGGCCGAATACCGCGCCCAGAAGCGCGGCGGCCGCGGCAAGCAGGCCACGCAGACCAAGGAAGACGACTGGATCGACCAGCTCTTCATCGCCAACACGCACGACTGGATCCTGTGCTTTAGCGACCGCGGCCGCGTCTACTGGGTCAAGGTCTGGGAAGTGCCGCAAGGCGGCCGCGCCAGCCGCGGCAAGCCCATCGTCAACATGTTCCCGCTGCAGCCGGGCGAGAAGATCAACGTCGTGCTGCCGCTGACGGGCGAGTTCCGCAGCTTCCCCGCCGATCACTACGTGTTCATGGCCACGGCCCAGGGCGTGGTCAAGAAGACGCCGCTGGACGAATTCAGCAACCCGCGCAAGGCCGGCATCATCGCCGTCACGCTGGACGAGGGCGACGTGCTGATCGGCGCATCGCTCACCGACGGCCACCACGACGTGATGCTGTTCAGCGATGGCGGCAAGGCAGTGCGCTTCGACGAGGGCGACGTCACGGCCCATGGCCGCCAATCGCGTGGCGTCAAGGGCATGACGCTCGAAGACGGCCAGAGCGTGATTGCCATGCTGGTGGCCGAGGATGAGACGCAGAGCGTGCTCACCGCCACCGAGAACGGCTACGGCAAGCGCACCAGCATCACCGAATACACCCGCCACGGCCGCGGCGGCAAAGGCATGATCGCCATCGTGCAAAGCGAGCGCAACGGCCCCGTCGTCGCCGCCACGCTGGTGCGGCCGGCTGACGAGATCATGCTCATCACCGACAAGGGTGTGCTGGTTCGCACACGCGTGGCCGAAATCCGCGAACTGGGCCGCGCTACCCAGGGTGTGACGCTGATCGCACTGGACAATGGCACCAAACTTTCGGGCCTGCAGCGCATCGTCGAGAACGACGCGCCGTCCGAAGGCGAGGACAACCCCGCCGGCGAACCCGGCCAATGAGGAAACCGATGATCAAGACCGCCGCCCTGGCGACGCTGCTGGCGTTTGCTACGCTGGCCTCGGCGCAGACCGCCCCCGCCACCAGCGCCGCCAAGAAGGCCCTCGTGGCCAAGGTGCTGCAACTGCAGCAACCCGGCATCGACGCGATGGCCACCCAGATCGCCGAGCAGCCCGCGCGCCAGATGCTGGCGCAGGCCGGACAGGCCCTGCAGCGCGTGCCGGCCGACAAGCGCGAGGCGCTGGCGCGGGACATCGAGGCCGACGTGCGCAAGTACGCCGAAGAAGCCACGCCGCTGGTGAAGGCTGCGGCCACCCGGCTGGCGCCGGGCGCCATCGGCCCGCTGCTGGAAGAGCGCTTCACCGAAGATGAGCTCAAGCAGGTCATCGCGCTGCTCGAGTCGCCCGTGAACCGCAAGTACCAGCAGATGGGCGGCGACATGCAACGCGCCCTGGGCGAAAAGCTGGGCGCCGAAGTGCGCGCACCGGTGGAGGCCAAGATGCGCGCGCTCGAGCAGACCGTGGGCAAGCGCCTGGGCATTGCGCCGCCGGCCGCGGGCGCATCGGCTGCCAAGAAGTAAGCAGGCAATCGCGGCCCGCTGGCGATGAGTTCGTCCGACCCGACCGTCGACCCCGAACTGCTGGCCCTGCGCCAGCGCATCGACGCGGTCGACCGCGAGATGCTGGAATTGCTCAACCGCCGCGCCACCCTGGCGCTGACGGTGGGCGAGATCAAGAAGCACCAGGGCTCAGTGGTCTTCCGCCCCGAGCGCGAGGCCCAGGTGATCGACGGCCTCAAGGCCGTCAACCAGGGCCCGCTGGCCACCGCCAGCGTGGCACCGATCTGGCGCGAGATCATGTCGGCCTGCCGCGCGCTGGAGACGCCGACGCGCGTGGCCTACCTGGGCCCGGCCGGCACCTTCAGCGAACTGGCGGCGCTGGGCTACTTCGGTGCCTCCATCGTCAAGCTGCCCTGCTCCAGCATCGACGAGGTCTTCCGCACCACCACCGCCGGCGCGGCCGATTTCGGCGTCGTGCCGGTGGAGAACTCCACCGAAGGCATGATCGGCCGCTCGCTGGACATCTTCCTCACCACGCCGCTGTTCATCATCGGCGAGACCAGCCTGCTGGTGCGCCACAACCTGCTGCGCAAGGACAACACGCCGGCCGGCATCAAGGCCGTGTGCGCCCATCCGCAGGCGCTGGCGCAATGCCAGGGCTGGCTCAACACCCACCTGCCTGATGTCGAGCGGCGCCCGGTGGCCAGCAATGCCGAGGGCGCGCGCCTGGCGGGCCTCGATCCATCGCTGGCCGCCATCGCCAGCGAGCGCGCCGGCAGCGAGTTCGGCCTGCATGTGGTGGAGCCGGCGATCCAGGACGAACCCAACAACCGCACCCGCTTCGCCGTCGTGGCCGATCGCGGGAGCCACCCCGCGCCCAAGCCCTCGGGCCACGACTGCACCAGCCTGGTGGTCTCGGTTCCCAACCGGCCCGGCGCGATGCACGACCTGCTCACGCCGCTGAAGAACCACGGCGTCTCGATGACGCGCATCGAGAGCCGCCCGGCGCGCTCGGGCCAGTGGGAGTACTTCTTCTACATCGACATCCAGGGCCACCCCGACGAGCCGCGCGTCGCCACGGCCCTGCGCGAACTGCACGACGCCTGCGCCTTCTTCAAGATCCTGGGCACCTACCCCATCGACGTGCACTGAGCCGGCCCGACGAACATGTTCACCCAACTCGGCGTCATCGGCTGCGGCCTCATGGGCGGCAGCTTCGCCCTCGCGCTCAAGCGTGCCGGCCTCGTCAAGCGCGTCGTCGGCTACAGCAAGTCGCCCTCGACCACCGAGCGCGCCAAGAAACTGGGCGTCATCGACGTCATCGCCGAATCGGCGCTGCTGGCCGTGTCGGGCTCGGACATCGTGCTCCTCGCCGTGCCGGTGGCGGCCACCGAGACCACGCTCAAGGCCATCCGCCACCTCGTGGAGCCGGGCGTGCTGGTGATGGACGTCGGCAGCACCAAGCGCGATGTCGTCGACGCCGCCCGCCGCGTGCTGCGCGAGCGCATCAGCTCCTTCGTGCCCGCCCACCCCATCGCCGGCAAGGAGGTCTCGGGCATTCAGAACGCCGACGCCTCGCTCTATGCCAACCGCCAGGTCATCATCACGCCGCTCGCGCAGACCCTGCCCGAACTGGTGCAGAAGGCCACCGATGTCTGGTCGGCCATAGGCTCGCAGGTGCTCAAGATGACGCCCGAGAACCACGACGCCGCCTTCGCCGCCGTGAGCCACCTGCCGCATCTGCTGGCCTTTGCCTATTTCAGCTCGGTCGTCAACCAGCCCGCCGGGCGCGACTTCCTCTCGCTCGCCGGCCCCGGCTTCCGCGACTTCACGCGCATCGCTGCCAGCAATCCCGAGACCTGGCGCGACATCCTGGTCGCCAACCGCGAAGAGCTGCTCAAGCAGTCGACGCGTTTCCGCCAGGCGCTCGATGCGCTGGAGCACGTCATCCGCGAAGGCAATGCCGACGCGCTCGAAGGCCTGATCCGCACCCCCGCTGAAGGCCGCGCAAACTGGCAGATGAGCGCGCCGCGCCCCGCCGGCACTTCGGTCGGCAAGGCCTGACCGGGCCGGCGGCCCACCGCCCGCCCTTCCCCGGCTCACCCGCATGTACGACCTCCCCCATCTCGACCTTCCGCCCCTGAACAGCGCCGCCGGCACGGTGCGGCTGCCGGGCTCCAAGAGCATCTCCAACCGTGTGTTGTTGCTGGCCGGCCTGGCCGCCGGTACCACGGCGGTCCACGACTTGCTCGCCAGCGACGACACCCGCGTCATGCTGGACGCGCTGCGCGCCCTGGGCTGCACGCTGGAGCGCGACGGCGCGGTGCTGCGCGTCACCGGCCTGGGCGGGCGCCTGGCGGTGCATGAGGCGCGGCTCTTCCTGGGCAATGCCGGCACCGCGATGCGGCCGCTGGCGGCGGCGCTGGCAGTGCTGGCCGCCACCCAGGGCGGGCGCTTCGAGCTTTCCGGCGTGCCGCGCATGCACGAGCGCCCCATCGGCGATCTCGTAGCCGCGCTGCGCCCGCTGGGCTGCACGGTTGACGATCTCGGCAATCCGGGCTACCCGCCGCTGCGCCTTTCCGGCCAGGCCGGCGGGCGCCTGGCCACCGAGTTGCCCATCCGCGTGCGCGGCGATGTCTCGAGCCAGTTCCTCACCGCACTGCTTCTGGCCCTGCCGCTGGTGGCCGACGAGCGCGACATCGTGATCGAGGTCGATGGCGAGCTGATTTCCACGCCCTATATCGAGATCACGCTCAACCTGCTGGCACGCTTCGGCATCGCCGTGCGGCGCGAGGGCTGGCAACGCTTCACCATCCCGCGGGGCAGCCGCTATGCGTCGCCGGGCGCCATCCACGTCGAGGGTGATGCCTCGTCGGCCTCCTACTTCGTCGCCCTCGGCGCCCTCGCGGCCCAGGGCGATGACGTGGTGAGGATCGAGGGCGTGGGTCTCGACTCCATCCAGGGCGACATCCGCTTCGTCGACGCCGCCCAGGCCATGGGCGCCCAGGTCTACGGCGGCCCCGGCTGGCTGGAGGTGAAGCGCGGGCGCTGGCCGCTGGCCGGCATCCATCTCGACTGCAAGCAGATTCCCGACGCCGCGATGACACTGGCCGTGATGGCGCTCTACGCCGACGGCCCGACGCGGCTGACCGGCATCGCCAGCTGGCGCGTCAAGGAAACCGACCGCATCGCGGCGATGGCCGCCGAGCTGCGCAAGGTGGGCGCCGCGGTCGTCGAGGGGCCGGATTTCATCGAGGTCAGCCCGCCGCTGCAGTGGCAGCCGGGCGTGATCCACACCTACGACGACCACCGCATGGCGATGTGCCTGTCGCTGGCCGCCTTCAACCCGCTGGCGGGCGGCAACTGCCCGGTGCGCATCCTTGACCCCAAGTGCGTGGCCAAGACCTTCCCCGACTACTTCGAGGCCTTCTTCGGCCTCGTCGGCGCGGCCGACGGCGCGGTTCCGGTGATCACGGTCGACGGCCCCACGGCCTCGGGCAAGGGCACGCTGGCGGCGGCGCTGGCGGCGGCGCTGGGCTGGCAGTTGCTGGACTCGGGCGCGCTCTACCGCGCCACCGGCCTGGCGGCGCAGTGGGACGGTGTCGCCCCCGACGACGAGGCTGCAGTGGCCCGCCTGGCCGCAGCGCTGGAACTGCGCTTCGGCCAGGGCAGCGAGGCCGGCCGCGTCTGGCTGCGCGGGCGCGAGGTGACCGACGATCTGCGCCTGGAAGCCACCGGCGCGCTGGCCTCGCGCGTGGCCTCGCTGCCGGCCGTGCGCCAGGCCTTGCACGCGCTGCAGCTGGCCTTCCGCCGCGCCCCCGGCCTGGTGGCCGACGGGCGCGACATGGGCACCGTCATCTTCCCCGGCGCGCCGCTCAAGGTCTTTCTCACCGCGAGTGCTGCCGAGAGGGCCGCGCGACGCCATAAGCAATTGATGGCAAAGGGAATTCCGGCTAACATGATCGACCTTCGTGCCGACCTTGAGGCGCGCGATGCGCGGGACACGTCCCGGGCAACAGCGCCCTTGAAGCCGGCCGAGGACGCGAGGCTGCTCGACAACTCGGCCCTGGGCATCGAAGAATCGGTGCAGCAGGTGCTGGCTTGGTGGCAGCAGAGCGGGCCGTTCGGCTCGCCGCCCTGAACCTCTCCAGGCCCGGGCGGCGTCTCGCGCGGCGAGAAGCCCAGCCCCGTCGCACCAGTCCACATCGGCCCGCAGTGGCCGCCAGGCCCCGAGCCGAAAGGCTCAGGCGCGATGGATGTTCAACCCGCAAACCGCGGCACCTGCCGCAAGCACGTCCGGCTCTGCTCTCAACTCCTCCGGGCCCACAGGAAATCCATGTCCGTCACTACTACCGTCACCGCCACCGGTGGCATGTCCGCCTTTGCCGCCCTGTTTGAAGAGTCGTTGCAGCAGAACGACATGCGCGTCGGCGAGGTCATCTCCGCCGAGGTCGTGCGCATCGACTTCAACCACGTCGTCGTCAACGCCGGCCTGAAGAGCGAAAGCTACGTCGCGATCGAGGAATTCAAGAACGACCAGGGCGAGCTCGAAGTCCAGGTCGGCGATTTCGTCTCGGTCGCCATCGACGCCGTCGAAAACGGCTACGGCGATACCATCCTGAGCCGCGACAAGGCCAAGCGCCTGGCCTCGTGGATGAGCCTCGAAAACGCGCTGGAGTCGGGCGAATTCGTCACCGGCACCGTCAGCGGCAAGGTCAAGGGCGGCCTCACGGTGCTGGTCAACGGCATCCGCGCCTTCCTGCCCGGCAGTCTGCTCGACACGCGCCCGGTGAAGGACATGACGCCCTTCGAGGGCAAGACGATGGAGTTCAAGGTCATCAAGCTCGACCGCAAGCGCAACAACGTCGTGTTGTCGCGCCGCGCCGTCGTCGAGGCTTCGATGGGCGAGGAACGCGCCAAGCTGCTTGAGACGCTGACCGAAGGCGCCATCGTCCACGGCGTGGTCAAGAACATCACCGAATACGGTGCCTTCGTGGATCTGGGCGGCATCGACGGCCTGCTGCACATCACCGACATGGCCTGGCGCCGCGTGCGCCACCCGAGCGAGGTGGTCACGGTCGGCCAGGAACTCACCGCCAAGGTGCTGAAGTTCGACGCCGAGAAGAACCGCGTCAGCCTGGGCCTCAAGCAGCTGGGCGACGACCCCTGGCACGGCGTCAGCCGCCGCTACCCGAACGGCACGCGCCTGTTCGGCAAGATCACCAACATCGCCGACTACGGTGCCTTCGTCGAGATCGAGCCGGGCATCGAAGGCCTGGTGCATGTCTCCGAGATGGACTGGACCAACAAGAACGTTGCACCGGCCAAGGTCGTCACCCTGGGCGAGGAAGTCGAAGTCATGGTCCTCGAGATCGACGAGGACAAGCGCCGCATCAGCCTGGGCATGAAGCAGTGCAAGGCCAATCCGTGGGAAGAGTTCTCTTCCAACGTCAAGCGCGGCGACAAGGTCAAGGGCCCCGTCAAGTCGATCACCGACTTCGGCGTCTTCGTCGGCCTTTCGGCCGGCATCGACGGCCTGGTGCATCTGTCCGACCTCTCCTGGCACGAGCCGGGCGAGACCGCGGTGCGCAACTACAAGAAGGGCCAGGAAGTCGAGGCCATCGTGCTGGCCGTGGACGTGGAACGCGAGCGCATCAGCCTGGGCATCAAGCAGCTCGACGTCGATCCGTTCACCAGCTTCACCACGCTCAATGACCGCGGTGCGGTCGTCAACGGCAAGGTCAAGAGCGTCGACCCGCGTGGCGCCGAGATCCAGCTCAACGACGACGTCACCGGCTACCTGCGCGCCTCCGAGATCAGCCGCGACCGCGTCGAAGATGCGCGCAATGTGCTCAAGGAAGGCGACGATGTCAGCGTGATGGTGATCAACGTCGACCGCAAGATGCGCTCGATCCAGTTGTCCATCAAGGCCAAGGACAACGCCGACGAGCAGCAGGCCATGCAGCGCCTGACGCAGGTGAACGAGCGTGAGAACGCCGGCACCACGAGCCTGGGCGCCCTGCTGCGCGCCAAGCTCGACAACCGCGGCGAGTAAGCCCGCCCGCGCCGCGGCCCCGCCTCACGGCGGGGCCGCGGCTCAACCCGCGCCAGCCCGGTGCGGGCGCTCCCCGAACCCCGCCGCCGCACCGACCCGCCGATGACCCGCTCAGACCTCGTCACCCGCCTCGCCGAGCGTTTTGCCCAGCTCACGCAGCGCGACACCGAGTTCGCGGTCAAGACCATCCTCGACGCCATGTCCGACGCGCTGGCGCGTGGCCACCGCATCGAGATCCGCGGCTTCGGCAGCTTCAGCATCAACCGCCGCCCGCCGCGCGTGGGCCGCAATCCGCGCAGCGGCGAGCAGGTGGTGATTCCCGAGAAGCTGGTGCCCCACTTCAAGCCCGGCAAGGCGCTGCGCGAAGCCGTCGACGAGCAGGTGCCGGTCGAGCCCTGAAAGCCGGCCCGCGCCGCCCTAGAATGGCGGCGGCATGCGCTTCATCGTCTGGCCGCTTCGGGCCTTCATCTTCTTCACGCTCTTCGCCTTCGCGCTGAACAACCAGCAGGCGGCCACCGTGCGCTGGTTCTTCGGCGTCGAATGGCATGCGCCCATGGTCATCATCGTGCTGGTGGCCTTTGCCGCCGGCTGCGCCCTGGGCGTGGCGGCGATGCTGCCCAACTGGTGGCGCCACTGGCGCTCCACGCGCCAGGCGCGGCGCGAGGCCGCCCCGGCGGCACCGGCCGCGGCGCCGCAGACCGCCCCGCCCTCGGAGTTCGCCAGCGAGCATCCGCCGCGCATCGGCGTCTAGATGGAATTCGATTTCCAGTGGCTGCTGATCGGCCTGCCGGTGGCCTTTGCCCTCGGCTGGATGGCCTCGCGCATCGATCTGCGCCAACTGCGCCACGCCCGCAACGACGCGCCGCGCGCCTACTTCGAAGGCCTGAACCTGCTGCTCAACGAACAGCAGGACAAGGCCATCGACGCCTTCATCGAGGCGGTACAGCACGACCCCGACACCACCGAGCTGCATTTCGCGCTTGGCAACCTGTTCCGCCGCCGCGGCGAGTTCGAGCGCGCCGTGCGCGTACACGAGCATCTGCTGGGCCGCTCCGATCTCGGCCCCGACGGCCGCCATCGGGCCCAGCTGGCGCTGGCGCAGGACTTCATGAAGGCCGGCCTCTTCGACCGCGCCGAGGCCGCCTGGCGTGCGCTGGCCGGCACGCCCTACGACGGCCAGGCCCAGCTGGCCCTGCTCTCGCTGTTCGAGCGCTCGCGCGAGTGGGGGCGCGCCGCCGAAGTGGCGCGCCGGCTCGAGCAGGCCGGCGGCGCCTCGTTCGCCGCCCGCATCGCCCACTATGAATGCGAGCTGGCCGAGGCTGCCGACGCGCAGCAGCGCCCGGAAGATGCCGAGGCTGCGCTGGCGCGCGCCTTGCAGGCCGCGCCCCAGGCTGCAAGGCCGCATCTGCTGGCCGGCTGGCGCGCTCGCCGCCAGGGCAGGCCGGCCGAGGCGATGGCAGCCTGGGACCGCCTGCGGCGCATCCAGCCCACTGCCTTTTTGCTGGCTGCCGCCGAGTACGCACGCGCGGCCTGCGACGCCGGCCAGGTGGCGTCGGCGCGCGCCGCCCTCCTCGAGGCACTGGCCACGCTGCCGGCCGTGGAACTGGTGCAAGCGCTGGACGAACTCGAAGCGCGCGACGAAAGCACCGCGGAGGGCCACGGCGAGGAACGCTTGCAGCGCCTGCTGGCCTTGCTGGGCCAGCAGCCCTCGCTGAGTGCCGTGCAGATGTTGCTGGCGCTGCCGCACTGGTACGCATCCGAGGCCGCCAGCAGTGCCCTTCGCGATGCCGTGGCCCAGGCGGCGCGGCCGCTGCAGCGCTACCGCTGCGCCGCCTGCGGCTTCGAGGCCCAGCACTATTTCTGGCAGTGCCCGGGCTGCCTGAGCTGGGACAGCTACCCGACCCAGCGCGTCGACGCGCTGTAGCCGGCGGCTAGACCGCCACGCGCAGTGCCGCGGTCTGGCGCTCGAACAGCGCCAGCACGTCCTGGCGGCTCGGCACCTGGCCACGGCCACCGATGCTGGCCACCGGCCCGGGCCCGGTGATGCCGGCCAGGCCCGGCTCGTGGTCGCAGTAGATGCCCAGGGTTGGCCGCCCGAAGGCGGCGGCCAGGTGGGTGAAGCCGGTGTCGAGGCCGACGATGTGCTGGGCACCGGCCAGCACCGAGGCCATCTCGCCCACCTTCAGGTAGGGCGGTACATCGCCCTCGCAACCGGCGGCGATGCGCTCGGCCAGGGTTTGTTCTGAATCGCGTCCCCACAGCACCACCGGCAGCCAGCCCAGCTCGAGCATGCGCCGGCCCACGGCCACCCAATGGCGCTCGGGCCAGAGCTTCTCGGCCCGGCTGGCGTTGGGGATGATGACCGCGTAGCGGCTGCGCGGCTTCCACACCGGCTTGGGCGGCGCGAGGCCGAAATCGGGCGCGCTCGCCGGCAACGCATAGCCCAGCTGCTGCGCCACCAGCTGGCGGCAGCGCTGCACAGCGTGCAGTTCGCGCGGCACGGCCTGGGTGTGCTGGTAGAAGCGCGCCGCCAGGGGTTCGCGGATGCTGGCCTGGTCGTAGCCGGCCACTGGCGCACGCGCCGCACGCGCCCACAGCACGCTCTTGAGCAGGCCTTGCAGGTCGAGCACGAGGTCGTAGCGGCCCTCGCGCAGGCGCGTGCGCAGCGTCCGCATCTGGGCCCAGGTCTCGGCCTTGAGCAATTGCCCGCGCCACTTGCGCCAGGACATCGGCAGCACCTGGCGTATGCCGGCGTGCATCTGCGGGATCGCGGCAAATGGCGCCTCGACCAGCCAGTCTATGGCCACGTCAGCGCGTTGGCGCAGGATGTCGTTGACCACCGGCATCGCGTGTACGACGTCGCCCATCGACGAGGTCTTGACGATCAGCAGGCGCACCGGCATCAGGCCTTCCTGGCTTCAGCCACCAGGGCCGGGTTGAAGCGCGGGTCGTTGTACATCTTGAACTGGCGGTAGACCTTGAAGTAAGCGCGGCCTGCCGCGGCGTCGGCCAGCAAGTCGTCCAGGCAGCCGGCCAGATCCTGGCGCTGCTGCTGCAGGCGTTCGAGCCGTCCGGCACTGGCAGCGCGGTGAGCCTCGTCGACGTCGCTGCGCCCGGCCTGCAGGCGCATGGCGTGGATCTTCAAGGCCATGATCGACAGGCGGTCGATCATGCTGCCGGCGGTCTCGCTGTTGAGCCGTGCGCCGGCCGGCACGCGCGAGCGCGGCGTGTCGGTGCGCGCCGAGGCCTCGTCGACCAGGCCCAGCGCAATCAGCAGCAGTTCATCGACGCGCTCGGTGGCATCGTTGCGGGCCTGGTTGTAGCCGTCGATGGCGCGCTTGTTGGCGGCGATCTCGGCGTCGGCCACGGTGGTGCGGCGCGCCAGGTCTTCCTCGGCCCACAGCAGGCTGTTGTTGACGTGGTTGGTCTGCAGCCACAGCCACAGTGCAGCGTCGCGCGGTGGCGGCACCTGCCGCGGCCAGCCGGGCGCGGCGATCAGGGCATCATGGAAGGCGACGATCTCGCTCGCAGACAGCGCAAGGGCAGCGGACATGGGCAGATGGGGCAGCTCCAGGGTGCCCGGGGCGGGCGGGGAGCGATGGCAGAATAGTCCGCATTATTCGCCATATCCGGGTCTGCCCTTGTCGATGAATAAAGGCCTATTTCACAGCGCGATCGAAGAGCATCGCAGCCTGTTCGAAGGCCTGCACAAATTGCAGCCCGACGTCGAGCGCATCGCTGCGCGCCTTGCACAGACGCTGGCCGGCGGCGGCAAGCTGATGTTCTGCGGCAATGGCGGCTCGGCCGCCGACAGCCAGCACCTGGCCGCCGAGCTTACCGGGCGCCTGGTCGACGACCGGCGCCCGCTGGCCGGCCTGGCGCTGTCCACCGACAGCTCGGCACTCACCTGCATCGGCAACGACTACGGCTTCGACGCCATCTTCGAGCGTCAGGTGCGCGCGCTGGGCCGCGCCGGCGACAGCCTGGTGCTGATCTCGACCTCGGGCAACTCAGCCAATCTGTTGCGCGCGGCCACCGCGGCGCGCGAACTCGGCATCGCCACCCTCGGCCTGTTGGGGCGCGACGGCGGCCTCCTGCTGGCGTTGTGCGACGACGCCGTCGTCGTGCCCAGCAACACCACGGCGCGCATCCAGGAGGCGCACATCTTCATCGGCCACTGCTGGTGCGCGCTGGCCGAGCGCGCGCTGGGCCTGGCGCCGGCATGACGGCTGCCCCGCTGCCCAACGCCGCAGCCCTGGCTGGGAAGCGCGTACTGGTGGTCGGCGACGCCATGCTGGACCGCTACTGGTTCGGCAGCGTCGAGCGCATCTCGCCCGAGGCCCCGGTGCCGGTGGTGCGCGTCACGCGCGAGGAAGAACGCCTGGGCGGCGCCGCCAACGTGGCGATGAACGTCAAGGTGCTGGGCGCCGCCTGCACCCTGCTCACCGTGGTCGGCGACGACGCCCCCGGGCGGCGCCTGCGCGAGCTGCTCGAAAACCAGGGCGTCACCGCCGTGCTGGGCACCGATGGTCAGTTGCAGACGGTGGTCAAGCTGCGCGTCATCGGGCGCTCGCAGCAACTGCTGCGCATCGACTTCGAGAACGCGCCCGACCACGAGGTGCTGCAGGCCATGCTGGCCGACTACCAGCGCCTGCTGCCGGCGCACGATCTGGTGCTGCTGTCGGACTACGGCAAGGGCGGCCTGACCCATGTCGGCCAGATGATCGAGCTCGCCCGCGCCGCCGGGCTGCCGGTGTTGGTCGACCCCAAGGGCAGCGATTTCAGCCGCTATGCCGGCGCCACCGCCATCACCCCCAACCGCGCCGAACTGGCCCTGGTGGCCGGCGCCTGGGCCGGCGAGGCCGACCTGGTGCAGCGCGCCCAGGCCCTGCGCCAGCGCCTGGACCTGCAAGGCCTGCTGCTCACGCGCAGCGAGGAAGGCATCAGCCTCTTCGATGGCGCGGGCCATCTGCGCCTGCCGACCCAGGCGCGCGAGGTCTTCGACGTCACCGGCGCCGGCGACACCGTGATCGGCGTGTTGGCAGCGCTGATGGCCTGCGGCATGAGCCTGCGCGACGCCGCGGCCCAGGCCAACCGCGCCGCCGGCATCGTGGTCTCGCGCTTCGGCACCGCGGCCGTCACCCTGGCCGAACTTTCAGCCTGATGCAAGCCGATACCGGCGATCTGCTGCGCAAGCTGCTGCGGCGCGACGATGGCGCGGCGCTGGCGCGGCTGCCGCGTCCGCTGGTCTTCACCAACGGCGTCTTTGACATCCTGCACCGCGGCCATGTCAGCTACCTGGTGGCGGCGCGCGCGCTGGGCGCCAGCCTGGTGCTGGGCCTGAACAGCGATGCCTCGGCGCGCGGCCTGGGCAAGGGCGCAGGCCGGCCGCTCAATGGCGAACTCGACCGCGCCGCCGTGCTGGGCGCGCTGGAGGCGGTCGACGCGCTGGTGCTCTTCAACGAGCCGACGCCGGTGGCCCTGATCGCCGAGTTGCGCCCCGACCTCTACGTCAAGGGCGGCGACTACGACATCGAGACCCTGGCCGAGACCACCCTGGTGCGCAGCTGGGGCGGGCGCGCGCTCGCCCTGCCCTTCGTCAGCGGCTATTCCACGACGGCGATGGTGACGCGCATCCGTGCGCTGCAGACCGCAGAGGCCGGACGGTGAGGCGGACGAACGGCCTGCGCCCGGGCGCCTTCATCGACCGCGACGGTGTGCTCAACCGGGACCTGGGCTACGTGAGCCGCGCCGCCGATTTCCACTGGTTGCCCGGCGCCGTGGCGGCGCTGCGGCGACTGCAGCAGGCCGGCCTGGCGCTGGTGGTCGTCACCAATCAGTCGGGCATTGCGCGCGGCTTCTACACCGAGGCTGATTTCGACGACCTCACGGCGCACATGCGTGCCGAACTGGCACGCGAGGGCGTGCTGCTGGACGGCGTCTACGCCTGCCCCCACCTGCCGCAGGCCGTGGTGGCGGCCTATGCGCGCGAGTGCGACTGCCGCAAGCCGCGGCCGGGCCTGATCCTGCGCGCCGCGGCCGAACTCGGGATCGACCTCGCCGCCTCCTGCCTCTTCGGGGACAAGACCAGCGACATCGCCGCCGGCCGCGCCGCCGGCGTAGCCCGCTGCTGGCTGATTGCCGAATCCGAGGCCGCGGATGCGGGCGCCGACGGTGTGCGCGCCAGCCTGGACGAAGCGGTGGTGGCACTGCTGGAAGTGGCGCACCCGTGAACAAGCAGCCAGCCAGCGCACGCCCGCTGATCGTTCGCATCCGCAACTGGGTCGGCGATGTCGTGCTGGGCCTGCCGGCGCTGCGCCTGCTCGAGACCCATGGCTACGCGCCGCAGATCGTCGCCCGCGGCAAATGGGCGCCGGCGCTGCTGGCCGGCTACCCCTGGCCGGTGCATGTGCAGCCGGCCAAGGCGGCCGCCAAGATCGCCCAGCTGCGCGAGCTGCGCCGACACTGCCGCAGCTTGGACCCCGGCTTCGAGCGCCGCGAGAACGCGCTGCTGCTGCCGGTCTCGCTGTCGAGCGCGCTTGAGACGCGCCTGGCCGGCCTGCGCACCGTGGGTGTGGCCAAGGAAGGCCGCTCGCCGCTGCTGGCGCGCGCCCTGCCCTGGGCGCGCGAAGGCCACGAGCTCGAGCGCTACTGGGACGTGGCCTGCCGCTTTCTGCGCCTGCAGCAGGCGCCTCCGGCCGACATCGCGATGCAGGTGGCGCCCGACCGCGCCGCTGCCGCGGCCGGCTTGCTGGCGGCCCACGGCATAGCCGGCGGCTTCGTGATGATCTGCCCCTTTGCCGCCGGCCGTGCCGCCACCGCCGACAAGGCCGAGAAGAAATGGCCCG
Source organism: Rubrivivax sp. A210 (assembly GCF_904426505.1). GTDB lineage: Bacteria > Pseudomonadota > Gammaproteobacteria > Burkholderiales > Burkholderiaceae_C > Rubrivivax. The sequence continues at coordinate 54,052 of NZ_CAJGBN010000034.1, read as the reverse complement.
CCTTTGCCGACTTCGTGCGCCTGGCGGCAGCGCAGATGGAATTGCCGCTGGTGGTCTACCCCGGCCCAGGCGAACACGCCGCGGCACGCGAGCTGTACCCGACGGCGCGCATGATCGAGGGCTCCGACCTCGCGGTCTACCTGGCCCTGCTGCAGCGCGCCGCGCTGGTGGTGGCCAACGACACCGGCCCGGCCCACATGGCCGCGGCGCTGGGCCGCAAAGTGATCAGCGTGCTCGGCCCCACCGAGGCGGCGCGATGGGCACCCTGGGGATCCGGCGTAACGGTGCTGCAAAGGCCGCAGAGCCCCGGCACGCCGGTGGCCTGGCCCAGCGCCGACGAAGGCCTGGCGCTGGCGCAAAGCCTGCTCGGCCGCAACGGCTGAGCGGCCCACCCCCCGCCCGGGGGCCCTCCTCGAGCCGCCCCGCGGAGGGAGTGTGCCGCGCCGCCGCTCTGCCCAGAATTTGCCCAGCCCGATCAAGCCGGCACCGTCGGCGAAAGGGCCCTACCGCAACCTTCTGGAGACCCGCACCATGAGCACTTCCTTCTTCACCATCTTCCGCCGCGGCCTCGTCGCCGCCCTGCTGGCCTTCGGCGCCCTCGCCGCCCAGGCCGCCGCCGATGCCAACCAGGCCACGCGCGCCGAACTGGAAACGGTCAAGGGCATAGGCCCGGGCCTGTCGGCCAAGATCATCGAGGCGCGCAAGACCGGCGCGTTCAAGAACTGGGCCGATCTGGTCGAGCGCGTCGGCGGCATCGGCCCCGGCAACGCCGCCAAGTTTTCGCAGGCCGGCCTCACCGTCGCGGGTGCGCCCTACGACGGCAAGGCGGCGGCCGAGGGCGCCGCCAAGACGGGCAAGTCCGAAAAGGCGGGCGCCAAGCCTGCGGCGAAGAAGCCCGACGCCTGAGCCACCGCGTGGGCGCCCATCAAGGAAGCTGGATGTCGGGCGCGGCGCGGTCCCAGCCGAAGAACTGCAGCACCTCGTCGCGCCGCGCCCGTGTGTCGGCCTCGCCCAGCGCGACGAGGGCGCGCGTGAACGGCGCCTCGAACAGCAGGTAGCTGGCCAGCGCGGCACCGCTGGCCTGCTCGCCCTGGCCGCCGACGCCCACGCCGCGCAGCAGTGCACGCACCGGCGCCGGCAGGTCGCCCAGGTGGCGGGCGGCGATGTCGTCCAGGCGCTGCGTGGGCGCGATCACCAGGGCCTCGAGCGGACGCCATTCCGATTCGGCGATCACCGGCTCGGGCAGCAGCGCCAGCGTGCGGTTGATGCGCCGCATGCGCTCGATGTCCACCGCCAGCGCATCGAGGAAGATGCTCGACATCGCGTGGCCGGCGATCTGGGCCAGGCTGGGATGGCCGTGCGTGGCCACGGCGCGACCTCCCGGCTCCTGCATGCGGCCGGCGCCGATGATGAGCAGGCGCTCGGCGCCCAGGTGTACGGCCGGCGACAGCGGCGCGGTCTGGCGCATCGAGCCGTCGCCGAACCAGGCCGAGTGGCCGCCGGCGTCCATCAGCCGGGCCGGAAACACGAAGGGGATGGCCGACGAAGCCAGCAGGTGCGCCTGCGTCAGCCGCGTGCGCACGGCGCGGCGCTGCGAGCGCTGCCAGGGTTCGAGCGCCGGGCCGCTGTCGTAGAAGGTGTAGTGCTCGCCGCTGGTGTAGCTCGAGGCCGTCACGGCCACCGCGTGCAGATGGCCCTGGGCCAGCATCAGCGGCAGGCGCTCCACCGGCACCAGGCGTTGCAACAGCCGCGCCAACGGCGCGTTGTCGAGCAGCGATTGCGGCCGGGCGCGGCGCCAGCGCGCGATGGCCCAGCCCACCGAGAGCATGGTGAGCCAGCGCGCGCCTGAGCGGATCACACCCAGCGAATCGGCGCGGTAGACCTGCTCGGCGCTGAAGTTCTGCCAGACCTTGGCGATGAGCTCGACCGTGGCTTCGAAGCGGTCGGCATTGGCGGCCAGGGCCAGCGCGTTGATGGCGCCGGCCGAAGTGCCGACGATGATGCCGAAGGGGTTGCGCAGCCGCGCCCGCGGCCCCAGCGCCTCACGCCGCAGATGGGCCAGCGCGCGCAGCACGCCCACCTGGTAGGCGGCGCGCGCACCACCGCCGCTGAGCACCAGGGCGGTGAGAGGCGTCTCGTGCATGCCCCGACTCTAAGGCCGGGGCGGCGGCGGGGTCAGTCGTGTTTACCGTGGCCCTTGCCGTGGCCGCGGCGGTCGTCGCGGTCATCGCGGCGGTCATCGCGGCGGTCATCGCGGCGGTCATCGCGGCGGTCATCCCTGCGATCGTCACGGTAGTCGCGGCGGTCATCGCGGCGATGCACATGGCGGTCGTACCACTGGTGCTGCACAAAGTACACCGGCACGCCGCAGGCGTCGTAATCGCGGCAATGGCGGCCCCAGTTCTTGCGGTGGCCCTGCGGCACGTACAGGTAGACCGGCTCCTGGTGCCGCACCACCGCCGGGCGCTGGATGATCACCGGCTGGGCCACCACCACCTGCGGCTGCGGGAACTGGCCGATGTCGATGCGGCCGTAGACGCCGGGCTGGTTGATCTGCACCGAGACGCCGACTTCGGCGGCCAGGGCGGGCATGGCGGCAGCGGCCAGCAGGACGGCGGCGCCGAGATTCTTCAGGGTGTGCTTCATGGAGGCTCCGTTCTTCTTCATCCTCGATTGAACGCGCGAAAGCGAGCCCAGGATGGCACAGGCAACAAAGACTTTCATTCGTAGATGATTTGCGCAACCCCGCCGGGGCCTGCGATGCTGCGCCAGCGACCCAGCGCCTCGTCGCAGGGCCAGAAGCGGGCCTCGTCGCCCAGTTCCAGCTCGGCGGTGGCGCCGGGCCGGCGCAGGCGCAGGCGCACTGGCAGGCCCTGCACCAGTTCGCCCTCCTCGCTCTCGACGCGGCGTGCCGGCCACAGCTTGAGCACATCGGCCACCGGCGGCGTGGCGCCATGGCTGTGGTCCACTGCCAGGTATCTGCCGAAGCGGGCGCGCGCCGCCGCCAGATCCCAGATCTGGGCCACGTTCAGGCGCAGGCCGCCGCTGAAGCGGTCGGGCTGCAGCCGGCCCTGGGCGAAGACGAGGGCGTCCTCCTGCATCAGCTCGCGCTGGCTCTCGAAGATGTCCTCGTTGGCCACCGCCTCGATGGCTTCGCTGCCGTCGTCGATCTGGAAGATGACGACGCGGCCGCGCTGGCCGCTGACGGTGCGCGCGCCGGTCACGATGCCGGCCAGCAGTTGCGGCTCGCGGCTGTCCACCAGGTCGGCCAGCGGCTGGCGCGCGATGCGCCGCACCTCGTCGCGCCAGGCATCGAACAGATGGCCCGAGAGGTAGAAGCCCAGCGCCGTCTTCTCCTGCACCAGGCGCTCGCGCACGTCCCAGGGCGGCACATGCACCAGGGCCGGTTCCTGGCTGCTGCTGCCGTGGGCATCGCCACCGCCATCATCGCCCTGGCCGAAATCGAACAGCCCCACCTGCAGCGCATTGGCCTGCTGGGTCTCGGCCCAGTCGAAGGCCAGGCCCACGCTGGCCAGCAAGGCGGCGCGGTCGGGATGCAGGGTGTCGAAGGCGCCGGCCTTGACCAGGGCCTCGACGGCGCGCTTGTTGACGGCCTTGCGGTCGACGCGGGCACAGAAGTCGAACAGGCTGCGGAAGGGCCCGCCGCCCTCGCCCTCGTGACTGCCGCGGCCCTCGCGCGCCGCGACGATGGCCTCGATGGCGCTCTGGCCCGTGCCCTTCACGGCGCCCAGGCCATAGCGAACAGTCTTGCCATCGATGGGCTCGAAGCGGTGGGTGCCGTGGTTGATGTCGGGCGGCAGGAAGGCGATGCCGAAGGTCTTGGCGTCAGCCAGCAGCACCTTGAGCTTGTCGGTGTTGTCGGCTTCAATCGTCATGTTGGCGGCAAAGAACTCCGCCGTGCAGTGCACCTTGATCCAGGCCGTGTGGTAGGCCAGCAGCGAATAGGCGGCGGCATGGCTCTTGTTGAAGCCGTAGCCGGCGAACTTCTCCATCAGGTCGAAGACCTCGTCGGCCTTCTCGGCCGCGATGCCCTTGGCCGCCGCGCCCTCGCGGAAGATGGCGCGCTGCTGCGCCATCTCCTCGGCCTTCTTCTTGCCCATGGCGCGGCGCAGCAGGTCGGCGCCGCCCAGGCTGTAGCCGCCCAGCACCTGGGCCGACTGCATCACCTGCTCCTGGTAGACGAAGATGCCATAGGTCTCTTCCAGCACCGGCGCCAGCAGCGGGTGCGGGTAGACGATGTCTTCCTTGCCGTTCTTGCGCGCGCAGAAGCTGGGGATGTTCTCCATCGGCCCCGGCCGGAACATGGCGTTGAGCGCGATCAGGTCTTCCAGCCGCGTCGGCCGCGCCTCGCGCAGCATGCCCTGCATGCCGCGGCTTTCAAACTGGAACACGGCCTCGGTGCGGCCATCGCTGAAGAGCTTGTAGACGCGGGCGTCGTCGAGCGGCAGGTTCTCGTAGGCGAAGTTCTCGCGCCCCGGGCGGCGGGCGCGGATGTAGTCCTTGGCCAGTTCCAGGATGGTCAGCGTGGCCAGGCCCAGGAAGTCGAACTTGACCAGGCCTATGGCCTCGACATCGTCCTTGTCGTACTGGCTCACCGCGCTGTCGCTGCCGGGCTGCTGGTAGAGCGGGCAGAAGTCGGTGATCTTGCCCGGCGCGATGAGCACGCCGCCGGCATGCATGCCGACGTTGCGCACCAGGCCCTCGAGCCGCATCGCCAGCGTCAGCAGTTCGGCCACCTCTTCCTCGGCGGCCTCGCGCTGCTCGAGCTCGGGCACTTCCTTGCGCACGTAGATCAGGCCCGGATCCGGATCTTCCGGCACCTTGGCCAGCGTGTAGGTCTTGCCGGGCAGGCCGGGCACCAGCTTGGCGACGCTGTCGACATGGCCATAGCCCATGCCCAGCACGCGGCCCACGTCACGCAGCGCCGCCTTGCTGGCCATGGTGCCGAAGGTGGCGATCTGGCTCACCGCCTCGCGGCCGTACTTGTCCTTGACGTACTCGATGACGCGGTCGCGGTTGCCCTGGCAGAAGTCGATGTCGAAGTCGGGCATCGACACCCGCTCGGGGTTGAGGAAGCGCTCGAACAGCAGCTTGTAGTACAGCGGGTCGAGGTCGGTGATGAAGAGCGCATAGGCCACCAGCGAGCCCGCGCCCGAGCCCCGGCCCGGCCCCACCGGGCAGCCGTTTTCCTTGGCCCAGACGATGAAGTCCGAGACGATGAGGAAGTAGCCCGGGAAGCCCATCTTGACGATGGTGTTCAGCTCGAACTCCAGCCGCTCGACATAGCGCGGGCGCTCGGCCTCGCGCTTGGCCGCATCGGGGAAGAGCGCGGCCAGGCGACGCTCCAGCCCCTCGTGCGAGGCCTGGCGAAAATAGGCGTCGATGGGAATGCGGACCCCGTCGACAAGCGGCGTCGGGAAGTCCGGCAGCTGCGGCTTGCCCAGCACCAGGCGCAGATTGCAGCGGCGCGCGATCTCCACCGCATTGGCCAGCGCCGAGGGCACATCGGCGAACAGCGCCGCCATCTGAGCCTGGGTCTTGAAGTGCTGTTCGGGCGTGAACTTCTTGCTGCGCCGCGGGTTGGCCAGGGTCTCGCCCTCGGCGATGCAGACGCGCGCCTCGTGGGCCTCGAAATCGTCGCGCTCGAGAAACTGGACGGGATGCGTCGCCACCACCGGCAGGCCCAACCTGGCAGCCAACGCCACAGCGGCACGCACATGGGCCTCGTTGCCGGGCTGGCCGGCGCGCTGCAGCTCCAGGTAGAAGCGGCCCGGAAACAGCGCCGCCAGCCGCTGCGCCTGGGCCTGCGCGCGCTCGGCGTCGCCAGCCAGCAGGGCCATCCCCACCGCGCCCAGGTCAGCACCCGAGAGCGCGATGAGGCCGCCGCCCAGCTCGTCCAGCCACTCCCACTTGACCCAGGCCTGGGCGCGCTGGGCATTGCCCACCCAGGCCCGCGCCAGCAGCTCGTTGAGGTTGAGATAGCCCTGGCTGCTCTGCACCAGCACCAGCAGGCGGCTGGCCTGGCGCTCGGCGCCGGCAGCACCGGCCGCGGGCTCCATCAGCAGGTCGACCGCGATCAGTGGCTTGACACCGGCGCCGCGGCAGGCCTTGTAGAACTTGACGGCGCCGAAGAGGTTGTTGAGATCGCTGATGGCCAGCGCCGGCTGGCCGTCGGCACGCGCCGCCTTCACGGCGTCATCGATGCGCAGGGAGCCGTCGACGACGGAGTATTCGGTGTGGGTACGCAGGTGGACAAAGCTCATCGTTCCATTATCGAGCGCTGCCTACAATGCCTTGCATGGGTGAACGCCTGCTGCGCCTGGTGGGCGTGTTGATGATGGTGGGCGCCGCGATGCTGGCGCTTTCGCAGGCACCCGATCTGCCTGTACACGGCCTCGTCACACGCTGGGGCCTGCCGCCGTCGGACTTCATCGATCTGCGCGGCCAACTCGTCCACCTGCGCGACGAAGGCCCGCGCGAAGACCCGTTGCCCCTGGTGCTGCTGCACGGCACGGCCGACAGCCTGCACACCTGGGAAGGCTGGGTGCGCGCACTCAAGGGCCGGCGCCGCGTCATCCGCCTGGACCTGCCCGGCTTCGGCCTCACCGGGCCCTACACCGGCCAGTACGCCGCGGGAGACTACAGCGGCGACGCCTATGCGCGCTTTCTGGTCAACCTGCTTGACGCACTGAACATCCAGCGCGCGGTGCTGGTGGGCCATTCGCTGGGCGGCGAGGTTGCCTGGCGCACCGCTCTTTTCGCGCCGCAACGCGTGGCCGCCCTGGTGCTGGTCGACGCCTCCGGCCTGGCCGGCGATCATGAACCCGCGGGCCTGAAGCTGGCGCGCCTGCCGGTGCTGGGCCATGCGCTCGAATGGATACTGCCTCGCGGCCTGGTCGAGGCCAGCCTGGCCGAGGCCTATGGCGACCCGGCCAAGGTGACACCGGAATTGGTGGAGCGCTATTTCCAGCTGACGCTGCGCGACGGCAACCGCGGCGCCCTGATCCGGCGCCTGCGCGCCGCCGCGCCGGGCGCCGACGCCGAACGCCTGCCGACGCTGAAGCAGCCCACCCTCATCCTCTGGGGCGAGCGTGACCGCCTGATCCCACCCGCCGTGGGGCGGCAATTCCAGGAACGCATCGCTGGCAGCCACCTGGTCGTGCTCGACGGCCTCGGCCACCTGCCGCAGCAGGAAGACCCAGCCGCCAGCGTGAAGCCGCTGCAGGACTTCCTGGCCGCCGCGGCTATCGCACCCGCAGCCGCGGCGTCGGCGCCGCCCTGACCTCGCCCACCACCGCAGCGCGTGCAAAGCCGTGGCGCTGGAAGATGTCCATCACCGCGCCCAGGCTCTGCGGCGCGCAGGAGACGAGCAGGCCGCCGCTGGTCTGGGGGTCGCACAGCAGCGCGGTATCGACATCGGCAAAGCCTTCGGGCAACACCACGTCGGCGTGGTAGCCGGCCCAGTTGCGGCCCGAGGCGCCGGTGACCAGTCCTTGGGCGGCCAGATCGCGCACGCCCTCGTGCAGCGGCACGCTCGCCCAGTCGATCACCACCTCGTGGCGCGAGCCGCGCGCCAGTTCCAGCGCGTGGCCGGCGAGGCCGAAGCCGGTGACATCGGTGAGCGCATGCACGCCGGGCAGTTCGGCCAGGTCGGGGCCGGCCGTGTTGAGCTGGGTCGTGCTGGCGATCATCAAGTCGTAGCCTGCGGCGTCGAGCCGGCCCTTCTTGAGCGCCGCCGACATCACGCCCACGCCCAGCGGCTTGCCCAGCACCAGCACATCGCCGGCACGCGCATCGGCATTGCGCTTGACGCGGCTGGGGTGAACCAGGCCCAGCGCGACGAGGCCGTAGATGGGCTCCACCGAATCGATGGTGTGGCCGCCGGCGATGGGAATGCCGGCGGCGCGGCAGACCGAGGCGCCGCCTTCGAGGATGCGGCCAATGGTGGCGGTGGACAGCACGTTGATGGGCATGCCCACCAGCGCCAGCGCCAGGATGGGCCGCCCGCCCATGGCATAGACATCGCTGATGGCATTGGTGGCGGCGATGCGGCCGAAATCATGCGGGTCATCGACGATGGGCATGAAGAAATCGGTGGTTGCAATCAACGCCTGTTCGTCGTTGAGGCGGTAGACGGCGGCATCGTCGCTGGTCTCGATGCCGACCAGCAACTCGGCCGGCACCGGCAGCGCCACCGTGCCCTTGAGAATTTCGCTCAGCACGCCGGGGGCGATCTTGCAGCCGCAGCCGCCACCGTGGGACAGCGAGGTCAATCGGGGTTCGACAGCGGGGCAGGCGGGCGCATTCATCGGGGGTCTCCAGCTGGGAAATCGGGATGCAGCAGTTCGGCCACCAGGCCGCGCAGCACCTGCCGCTCGCGCTCGGGCGCGAACAGCGGCGCGCGCCGGGCGCAATGCCGCTGCAGGGCCGGCAGCATAGTCGCATCGTCGCGGGCGCGACGCAGCAGGGCCGCCAGCTCGGCAGCGTCGCCAGGTTCGAAGACGCCGGGGTAGCCGGCCCCCAGCAGGCCCAGATTACCGTCTATGCGCGAGGCCAGCACCGGCGTGCCGCTGCGCACCGCCTCGATCACGACATGGGCGCCGCCCTCGAGCAGGCTGGGGTGGACCAGCAGGTGGGCGGCCCGGATGCGACGGCGCGTGGCGGCATGGGTCAAGGCGCCAAGCCAGCGGTAGCCGGGCTGCGCGGCCATCAGCGCCTGGGCCTGAAGCGCCCACTCGCCTTCAAGCGCGCCGCCGATGTGGTCGAGGCGGATGTCGGGACGGTCGGCCAGCAGGCGGGCGGCCTCGAAATAGGTGGCGGGCGACTTCACCGCGCGCAGGTGGCCGACCATCAACGCGCGCAGATGGCGCCCGGTCTTGGGTCTGGGCCCCGCCGCCAGGGCCGGCGCCGACTGCAGGCAGACGCGGGCCTTGGCGCGCAGCGCCTCGGGCAGGGCCTGCGGCGCGCATTCGTTGAGCAGCACCAGGCGGTCGGCCAGCGCCAGCGACTGCCGCGCCTGGTCGTCGACCAGGATGTCCTGGTACAGATCGGTGCCGGTCAGCACCAGCAGCAGCGGACGCGCCGCATGGGCCGGATCGGCCTCTCGCCAGGCCCGCATTGACGCCGCCGAGCGCCGCGCATGCAGCGCGATCATCAGCGCCTCGTCGCCGCCCTCCCAGTGCTCGGTGAGTGCCACCCGATAATCGGCCGCCAGCATGCGCGCCCAGCGCTGCGCCGTCTGCCAGTTGCCATTGTTGGCGCCGCGCAGGGCGGGAGTGACGATGACCAGGCGTGGGCGCGACATCACGAAAGGGTAAGGCCTATGAACGCAGAGGGCCGCATGATGCGCGGTGCCGGCCGCCAGGCGCTGGCCCAGGCGCTGCGCGACAGCCGCCGCGACACGCTGGCCGCCTTTGCCGTCTTCGAGCAGGCCCTGCACGCCGGCCTGACCGTGGCGTGTACGCCCGAGCTGAACCCACCGCTGTGGGAGCTGGGCCATGTCGGCTGGTTCCAGAGCTGGTTCGTGGCCCGCAACAGCCAGCGCGAGCGCGGCCCTGCAGCCGAAGCCCAGGCCGCGCGCAGGCCTGCGGCGCGTGCCGGGGCCGACGATCTCTACAACTCCAGCCTCGTGCCCCACGGCAGCCGCTGGCAGCTGCCCCTGCCGGATGCCGACGCCACCCGCGCCGACCTGTCCAGCGGCCTGGACGAGACGCTGGACCTCCTGGACGAGGCCGAGGACGACAGCGACAGCGGCCTCTACTTCCACCGCCTGGCGCTGTTCCACGAGGACATGCACGGCGAGGCCGCGGTCTACATGGCGCAGACCCTGGCCATCGACCACCCGCTGGCCGCCGCCGGCCCGCCGCCGCAGGCCCAGGCGCAGCGCGAACTCCACTTCGACGCCGGCCCCGGGTGGCTGGGCAGCCGCGAACCCGGCTTCGCCTTCGACAACGAGCTCGGCGCGCACGAGGTGGCCTTGCCGGCCTGCCGCATCGACAGCCGCGCCGTCTGCTGGGGCGAGTTCCTGCCCTTCGTCGAGGCCGGCGGCTATGCCGATGCGCGCTGGTGGCCCGGCGCGGCCGGCCGCTGGCGCGCGGCCCAGGCTGCGGGCTCACCGCGCCATCTGCGCCGTGAAGGCGGCGCCTGGCAGCAGCGGCGCGGCAGCCGCTGGCAGGCACTGGACCCGGCGGCGCCGGCCTGCCACCTGACGGCCTTCGAGGCCGAGGCCTGGTGTAGCTGGGCCGGGCGCCGCCTGCCGACCGAGGCCGAATGGGAGCGCGCCGCCGCGCAGGGCGGCGCCGCCTTCGCCTGGGGCGCCGTCTGGGAATGGACGGCCAGCCCCTTTGCGCCCTACCCAGGCTTCCGCCCCCATCCCTACGCCGACTATTCGGCGCCCTGGTTCGGCAGCCGCCGCGTGCTGCGCGGCGCCAGCTTCGCCACCCAGCCGCGCCTGCGCCACGCCTGTTACCGCAACTTCTTTCCGCCCGAGCGCAACGACATCTACGCCGGCTTTCGCAGCTGCGCGCGCTAGTTCAGGCTTCGGCCAGCATGACGGCAAACCAGTCGCGCTCGTCGGTCCAGCTGTGGACGCGGGCAAAGCCGGCCTCGCGCAGCAGGGCCTCAAAGTCGGCCCGCGCCCACTTGAACGAGTCCTCGGTATGGACGGCCTCGCCGGCGGCGAAGTCACGGCGGCCCCCGGGCCAGCTCACCGTGAGCGCTTCACGCGCATGCAGATGCATCTCGATGCACGCGCGTTGGACGTTGAAGAACGCACGATGGCGCCATTGCCGCAGCGCGAAGTCGGCACCCAGCAGGCGGTTCAAGTGGCGCAGCAGGTTGAGGTTGAAGGCCGCGGTGACGCCCAGGGCGTCGTCGTAGGCGGCTTCCAGCACCGCCACTGGCTTGAGCAGGTCCACACCGATCAGCAGCGCACCGCCGCTGGCCAGGGCACGGGCCTCGCGCAGCAGGCGCAGGGCCTCGGCGGGGGCGAAGTTGCCGATGCTCGAACCGGGGTAGAAGACCAGCGCCGGGCCGTCCAGCAGGCCCTCGGGCAGGGCCAGGCGGGCCGAGAAATCGAGGCCGACGCCGATGATCTCGAGCGCCGGATGGCGCAGCTGCAGCGCCTGCAACGCCGCGCCCAGGAAGGCGGCCGAGATGTCGACGGCGAGGTAGCGCGCCGGCTGCAGCAGCGGAAACAGGCGCGCCGCCTTGGCGCCATCGCCGGCGCCCAGGTCCACCAGCGTGGCCCCGCTGCCCAGCCGCGAGCGCGCCGCGGCGGCAATGGCCGCGCCATGGTGGGCCAGGATGGCAGCCTCGGTGCGCGTGGGGTAGTACTCGTCGAGTTCGGTGATGGCGTCGAACAGGCACGAGCCCAGCGCGTCGTAGAAGAACTTGGGCGAGACCCTTGCCGGCACCTGCAGCAGGCCGGCTTTGGCCTCGTCCCCCAGCGATGCGGCATCATGCTGGTGCAAACGGATCAAACGCGGCTCGCGCATGCAGGCCTGCCTGTCTATCGGGTGGGGCCGGCAATGTAGCAGCCCGGCACATCCTGAAGCCAGGGATGGGCCGACCCATCCCATTTGAGGATGGCCGCCGCTGCACCGCACTGGCAACATGTTCAGAATCACCGCCTTTGGAGACCGCATGATCCCGCAGGCCCGCAAAGAGATTGCGCTCTCGACCCAGCTCGGACCCAAGCTGCTGTTCGCCGCCATGCGCGCGACCGAGGAACTGGGCCGCCTCTACGAGTTCGAGGTCGACGCCCTGTCCACCTCCAACGGACTGGACGCGCTCGACCTGCTGGGCACGCCAGCCAGCGTGGCACTGCTGCAGGGCGACGGCAGCCAGCGCCAGTTCCACGGCATCGTCAGCGAGATGGGCCCCGAAGGCGCGGCCACCGAGCAGTGGTTCCGCTATCGCCTGGTGCTGCGCCCGGCACTGTGGCTGCTGACGCGGCGCGCCGATACGCGCATCTTCCAGTCGCTCGCGGTGCCCGATATCCTCAAGCAGGTCTTCGAGCCCTTTCACCTCGAGGTCGACTTCAAGCTCCAGGGCAGTTATGCGCCGCGCGAATACTGCGTGCAGTACCGCGAGAGCGACTTCAACTTTGCCAGCCGGTTGATGGAAGACGAAGGCATCTACTACTTCTTCCGGCACGAGAAGAACCGCCATGTGATGGTGCTGGTCGACGCCGCCGGCAGCCATTCCGTGTGCCCGGGGCAGGCCAAGTACCGCTACACCGAGACCTTGGCGCGCCAGGACACGCTGGACACCATCACGCAATGGAAGGCACGCCGGCGCATCGAAACCGGCCAGGTCACGCTGACCGACTACGACTGGGTCAAGCCCACGACCTCGCTGCTGAAATCGGCCAAGGCCGACGGCAAGGATCGCCCGGGCTCGCTCGAGGTCTACGACCAGCCCTTCCACTACACCGAGGCCGGCGAAGGAGAGCGCTATGCCGGCCTGCGCCTGCAGGAACAAGGCGCACGAGGCCGCCAGGTGGGCGGCGGCGGCGAGCTGCGTTCGCTGGCCGTGGGCCACCGCTTCACGCTGGCCGAGCACCCGCAGCCGGCCGAGAACGGTGAGTACCTCATCACCGGCACGCAGTACACGATGACGCTGGGTGGCTATGCCGCAGCCGACGGCGACACCCGGGTCGAATGCCGCTTCACCGCCATCCCCTCCAAGCAGCCCTGGCGCAGCGAGCGCACGGCGGCGCGCACGCGCGTTCCGGGCCCGCAGACGGCGCGCGTGGTCGGGCCCGCCGGCGAGGAGATCTACACCGACAAGTACGGCCGCGTAAAGGTTCACTTCACCTGGGACCGCCTGGGCAAGGCCGACCAGAACAGCTCCTGCTTCGTGCGCGTGGCCTCGCCCTGGGCCGGCGCCAACCGCGGCTGGGTTTCGGTGCCGCGCATCGGCGACGAGGTCATCGTCGACTTCATCGAGGGCGACCCCGACCGACCGCTCATCACCGGCAGCGTCTACAACGCCACCCACATGCCGCCCTGGGAACTGCCGGCCAACATGACGCAATCAGGCCTGCTGACGCGCTCGTCCAAGGGCGGCAGCTATGCCCAGTCCAACGCGTTGCGCTTCGAGGACAAGAAGGGCGCCGAGCAGGTCTGGTTGCACGCCGAGAAGAACCAGGACATCGAGGTCGAGAACGACGAGACCCACTGGGTCGGCCATGACCGCAGCAAGACGGTGGATCACGACGAGACCACCCACGTCAAGCACGACCGCACCGAGACCGTGGACAACAACGAGTCCATCACCATCGGCGCCAACCGCACCGAAAGCGTGGCCAAGAACGAAGACATCACCATTGGCGACAACCGCAGCGAGAGCGTCGGCAAGAACGAGAGCATCAGCATCGGCAAGAACCGCGACGAGACCGTGGGCGACAACGAGAACGTCAATGTCGGCAAGAACCGAGAGCACAGCATCGGCAAGGAAGAGAAGCTCACGGTGGGCGACAACCGCAGCACCCAGGTGGGCAAGGACGACAAGCTGCAGGTCGGCAAGAAGTGGGTGGTGCAGGCCGGCGACGAGATCTCCTTCGTCACCGGCAGCGCCAGCATCACGATGAAAAAGGACGGCACGATCCAGATCAAGGGCAAGGACATCACCATCAGCGGTAGCGGAAAGATCGGCATCAAGGCCAGCAGCGACGTGGTGATCAAGGGCAGCAAGATCGCCGAAAACTGATCCCATGCTGCAGGTCGACAACCGCACCCCCTTCAAGGCCGCGCTGGCGGTGTTCGCCGATCCGCGCGGCGTCGAGACCGCCTATCTGGCCGTCAAGGCCGCCTTCGACATCGCCCCCGAGGGCCTGCGCCCGACCGCGCGCCCGGTGCCGCTGCTGCCCGGCGACGTTTACTGGGGCGACCCTGCCACCACCGGCCTGCGCGCCGCCGGCGAGCTGACGTTGTGCAAGCCCTCCACCGACATCGTGGTGCTGGGCCACGCCATTGCGCCCCAGGCCGGGCAGCGCGCCATGCAGGCCAGCCTGCGCCTGGGCCCGGTGGCAAGCACGCTGCGGGTCTGGGGCCTGCGCCGCTGGCAGCGCCGCGGCCTCGGCCAATGGAAGCCCTCGGAACCCGAGCCCTTCGAGCGCGTGCCGCTGCGATGGGAGCTTGCCTTCGGCGGCTTCGAGCGCGTGCCCGAGGGCGGCGAAGCCAAGGAATTCGAGGTGCGCAATCCGGTCGGCCGCGGCTTCATCGGCCGCCGCGAAAGTGGCTTCGAAGACCGCCCCCTGCCCCAGATCGAACACCCCGAAGACCTCCTCGAAGACCCGGGCCAGCGCTGCGCGCCGGTGGGCTGGGCGCCCATCGCACCGGCCTGGGCACCGCGCCGCCACTACGCCGGCACCTATGACGAGGCCTGGCAGAAGACGCGCTCGCCCTTCCTGCCCAAGGATTTCGACCCGCGCCACCTGCAGACCGCCCCCCCTGCCCTGGTGTCCCCTTCCCCGCTGCAAGGCGGCGAGCCGGTGCAGTTGCTCGGCTGCCAGCCCGCCGGCCGGACCCTCGCCTTCGAGCTGCCGCGCTGCACGTTGGGCGCGCTGTTCCGTTTCCGCGGCGGCGAGCACGAGGTCGAACCACGGCTGGACAGCGTCATCCTCGAGCCCGACGCGATGCGCGTGCAGATGATCTGGCGTGCCGGCTTCGCGGTCGACAAGCATCTGCTCAAGCTGGCCGAGGTGCGCGTCGACTGCGACGAGTACCCGCGCGACGAGTACCTGGGCACGCAGATGCGCAGGGTTGCCTGAGTCCATGAGCGAGAGCTCGCCGATCGCCATCGCCGCCGCCGGTGCCGTCACCGCCGTTGGCCTGTCGCTGGCCGAGACCGCGGCCTCGGCGCGTGCCCGCCTGGTGAGGCTGCGAGAGATCGAATGGCGCGACCGCCGCTTCGAGCCCTTCATTGTCGGCAGCGTGCCCGAAGACGGCCTGCCGCCGCTGGCCGAGGCGCTGCAGGCGCGCGCCCTGAGCTACCGCGAAGCCCGCATGCTGCGCCTGGCCCAGCTGGCCATCGAGGACACGCTGGGTACGCCGGAAGAGCGCGCCGCCCTGGGCGTGGACGCCGAGCACCCGCTGCCCCTGCTGCTGGGCCTGCCCGAGCACCACACCACGCAACCCATCGACGCGGCGCGTTTCCTCCAGCGGCTGGCGCTGCAGGCCAATCTGCCGCTCGAACTGCGCCAGAGCACCGCGGCGCCACGCGGCCGCGCCGCGGCCCTGATGGCCCTGCGCACCGCCAGCGCGCGGCTGCAGCGCGGCGACTGCCCCTATGTGCTGGTGGGCGGCGTCGACAGCCTGGTCGATCTCTATGTACTGGGCACGCTGGACCGGGAAGGCCGCGTTCGCAACGAAGCCAACAGCGACGGCCTGAGCCCGGGCGAGGGCGCAGGCTTCGTGCTGCTGTGTACGGCGCAGACAGCGCAGCAGCGCGGCCTGCAGCCTCTGGCCTGGCTGCAGGGCGCCGCGGCCGGCCAGGAGGCCGGGCACCTGTATGCCGAAGACGAATACCTCGGCGAAGGCCTGGCCGGCGCCTTCGCCGCCCTGTTGGCCGAGGCGCCCCCCAAAGCGCCCATAGGCTGCGTCTACGCCAGCTTCAATGGCGAACGCTACTGGGCGCGCGAGTACGGCGTGGCCCGGCTGCGCAACGCCGCTGCATTCGACCCCGAGCACGCGGTCGAGCACCCGGCCGAATGCTTTGGCGACCTGGGCGCGGCCCACGGCGCCGTGCTGCTGGCCCTGGCCGCCCAGGGCGTGGCTGCCGGCTACCGCCGCTCACCCTGCCTGGTGTTCGCCTCCAGCGACCACGCCGACCGCGCCGCCGCGCTGATCACGCAGCAGGCGGCCTGAACTCTGAGACCAGGAGCACCCTCGACATGGCCTGCACCGTCCACAACATCCGCGGCTTCGCGCACAAGAAGAGCGGCGGCATGAGCCTGGTCTTCCCCGATGTCTGCAAGACCGGCGGCCCGCCCGCGGGGCCCATCCCCATCCCCTACCCCAACCTGGGCAAGTCGTCCGACACCTCGCAGGGCACGACCACGGTCGAGGCCGACGGCGCGATGGTGATGGTCAAGGGCGCCAAGTATTCGCGCAGCACCTGCGACGAACCCGGGCAGATGAAGGGCGTCATCAGCAACACGGTGCAGGATGTCTGCGAGTACATGATGTACTCGTTCGACGTGATGCTGGAAGGCAAGAACGTGTGCCGGATGGGCGATCCGCTGTGGCACAACAGCAAGAACATCATGGGCTGAAGTGATGACCGAAACATGCACCCGCCGGTTCCGCGGCCGTTCCATGGCAATGATGCAGACGCCTTCGCCGACCCTCTCCGCGGGGCCGGTCTGATGGAGCCTCTGATCGCGTCAGAACGCCTGCCCGCGGGCTCGACGAGGTTCCGCTTGGCCGAGCACCTGTGGCCCGTGGTCGGGTCCGAGTCGGTCAGGCGCGACTGTCAGGCTGCTGGACGGCACACGCTGCACTTCATGCCCCTCGACCCACGGTCACATTGAATCCACAACGGGAAAATTCATGGAAATCCAGCCTATCGAAAAGCTCGCACGCTTGTCCGACCCGGTTGCGGCGGGTCCGCTCACAGGCAGTTGCCTTGCAAGCCTGGTCGAGGTTCGACCCGACGGCTGGCTGGTCGTCCGCACCGCGGACAGTTGCCAGTTCGCCTGCCTCTGGCTGGACGGACTTGGATTGCAGACCCGTCCCTTGCAGCCCGGCGACCAGGTGCTGACCTTGCGGCCCGATACAGACAGGCCGGGCATCGTGCTGGGCCGCGTCAGGGCCTACATCGCCGAGGCCAGCACGCCCACCCTCAACCTCGAAGCCACCGAATCCCTCACGCTCAAGTGTGGCGAAGCCAGCGTCGAACTCCGCGCCGACGGCCGTGCCATGGTCAAGGGCGAGGACGTACTGCTGCGCGCCAAGGGCACGCAGCGCATTCGCGCCGGTAACGTCGCCATCAACTGAAGCCCCGCCGCCCGCATGAACGCGCCGGCGCCGCGCCTGCACCACATTCCCGAGCTGCTCGAGACCCACGCCGACGAGCTGGCCTATCTGTGGGGGCAGCGCCGTGCCGCGGTCGTCGATGCGCGCTACACACTGGCATCCTTTCTCGAACTGAACGAGCGTGTCGAGGCCCACGTCGGCGGCCTGCTGGTCGTGCCCGATGCCTTGCCGGGCCTGCTCGGCAAGCGCCTGATGGCCGCGGCCGACCGCGACGAAGCCTTTGCCGCCGCCTACGGCCTGCTCCGCCTTTCCAACCCGGCCATCACGGCGCGCGTGGTGGGGCTGTTTGCCACCGCCCAGGGTCCGCAGCTCACGGGCATGCGCGACGCGCTGGGGATGTCGCCGCTGAACAGCGCCGCGGCCGCGTCGGTGCAGGCCTTGCTGGCCCGGGCTGAGCCGGCGCGCGCCGTGGCCGCGGCCGCCGTGCTGGCCCACCAAGGCCAGCTGGCGCCCCAGGACAGCCGCCTGGCCGCCTTGCTGCTGGACGACGATGACGCGGTGGCCGACGCGGCGTGGCGCGTCGCCACCCTGGTCGATGGCCGTCTTGCCGCCACGCCCGAGGGCGCCCCGACGCGCCCCTACCAGGCGGCGCTGGCACGCCCGGCGTTGCGCGAGGCGGTGCTGGGCTGCGCAATCTGGAGCGGCCAGGCCGGCGTCCTGCGCGGGCTGCGCTTCCTGGTGCAGGAAGGCGATGCGGCTGCACTGGGCTGGCTGGCCGCCGTCGGCACGCCCGAGGACGACGCCCTCATCGCCCAGGCCCTGCCCGCCGTGCTGCCGCCGCTGCAGCAGGCCGCGTTGGCCGGCCGCTGGGCCGGCGCGCCAGCGGTGAACTTGCTGGCGGGCTGGATGCGCGGCAGCGACGCCGCCCTGGCCGCCGCGGCGCGCGACGCCTTCACGCGCATCAGCGGTGAAGACTTCCGCGGCGACCGCGTGACACCGTCGCCCAAGGCCGACGCCGACGACTTCGAGCGCGAGATGGCGCCGTCGGTCTGGCTGCCCGATCTGGTGCGCGTCCAGGCCCATCTCGACCAGCATGGCCAAGCCTTGCGGGCCGGTGCGCGCCACAACCGCGGCTGCGCGCTCGACGGCCTGCCCGGCGCCGCAGTGCTGGCGCGCATCGACCTGCCCGCGCGCTGGGACGCCGCCGCACGCGCTGCGCTGGCGCGCCAGCCCTTCGCTCCGCCGCCGCGCGTGCTCTAGAGGACAGCGGGCTCAGCCGGCCTGCATGGCGCGGGCGTAACGCTCGGCGGCATCGGTGCCGGTGCGCGCCGCCAGCAGGTTGAGCGCCGCGTGGCAGACATCGGGCGCGCCCAGCACCTCGTGGCACAGCAGGGCCAGACGGGCCAGGCTGCCGCGGTCCATGCGCGCCATGCGCTCGGGCGTGGGCAGGTAGAGCGCATCGGCCCACAGCTGCTGCAGGCGCTGGCCCGGCCGCGGCGCCGTGGCCTGCCAGCTCGCCAGCTGGCGCGCACCGAAGCCGACAAAGCAGAAGAAGCGCAGGCCGTGGGCCGCGAGGCGCCGGTCGATGTCGCCGAACAGCGGCTGGTCCTTGTACAGGGGCACGAACTCGACTTCGGTCCACACCGCCAGGCAGTCGCGCAGGCGCGCGGCGGCGCCGTCGAAGACCATGGCCTCGGCGCCCTGGACGTCGATCTTCAGCAGGTCCATGCCGCCGGGGGCGATGACATCGTCCAGCCGCACCGTCTGCACCGGGCTGCGGCCGGTCTCGCGCGTGATCTCGCCCAGGTTCTGGTAGGCCTCCATCACGCGCGGGTCGGGCGCCAGCAGCGAGCCGGTCATGAACCAGGTCGTGCTGTGGAAGTTGGCCGCTCCGCCGTCGCCCACGAAGTGCGGCAGGAAGCGGTGGCTGCCGTCCTCGGGGTAGGTGCGCTTGAGTTCGTCCAGCGCCTTGGCATCGGGCTCGAAGCCGGTGACATGGGCGTGGCCGGTCGCCAGCAGGTTGGCATAGGGCTCGCTGCCGCTGCCGTGGGTGCTGGCACCGACGTCGACGATGGCCAGCGGCCGGTCGAGCAGGGGCAGCAGCACCTCCAGCGGCGCCTCGCTGGCAGTCAGCTCGCTGCGCATCTGCTCGAGCCAGGCCTTCCAGATCGCGGTGTTGCGCGTGGAAGCGCCGTCGGCGAGCAGGCGCACATGGTCAGGCTCGGGCACGCGGTTGTGGCGCACTTCGTCCAGGAAGTAGCGGCGCTCGATCTCCAGGCTGTGGTCGGGATGGGCCAGCATGGGCGCCAGGCGGCCGCCGGCGGCATCCTGGGCGAAGAACGACGAGTGGCGGCTGCGCAGCTCGATGAACTCGGCCAGGGTCTGCTGCATCCAGCTCGCGGCATCGCTGCCGCGCGGGCGCTGCAGATCGGCCGCCAGCGCCGGCATGAAGGCCGTGCCCTGCAGCGCCTCCCCCGGCCAGTGCTGCATCAGCTCGCGCGCCACGCCCAGCGCGGCGGCGCGTTCGCCCAGCGCATAGAGGCAATGGACAAGCAGGGTCCAGGCGGCAATGTGGCCGACCTGCCCGCTGCCCAGAGCCTGCTCGACGCCGGCGCGCGCCGCCATCAGGTGGCGCAGGCGGCTGCCGGCATCGGCCGCCAGCCCGAGCTGGGCCGTCGCCGCATGGGCCAGCGCCACGGCGTAGGCGGGGCTTTCGTCGTCGCCCAGCGGCAGGGCCAGGCCGCGCATCGGCGGGCTGGCGGCCAGGCGCATCAACGCCGCTTCATGGGGGAGCAGCGGCGCGGTGGCGGCCTGCAGATCGGCGGCACCCACCAGCAGGCCCAGGCCCGCCAGCCGCTGTTGCTGGGCCGGCTTGATGGCGAAGAGGTTGAGCACCCAGGCGTTCTCCTCGGCACTGCCGGGCGTGAACTCGACCAGCAGGTCCAGCCCCGGCAGGTGGCGGAAGACGCCATAGCCCATGGCGCGGAAGGCCTGCAGCAGTTCCAGGTGGACGGCGCGGCCGTGCATCAACTCGAACATCACGATGGCTTCGCTGCCGGCGAACCACTCGCGCCCGCCGGCGAGCACGCGCAGTTCCTCGCCCTCGGCGTCGATCTTGACGAAGCCGACCCGGCGCTGCTGCAGATGGCGCGCGGCATAGGCATCCAGCGTCTCGAGCTCGACCTCCTCGCTGCCCTCGCCGCCATTGGCATAAAGCGAATTGAGCTCGCTCTGGCCCGAGGTGTGGAACGTGGCGCGGCCGGCGTGGTCGGACAGCGCACAGGGCACGACGGTGACGCGGTCTTCCAGGCCATTGGCCTGTACCGTTGCCCGCAGACGGGCGCGCGGGTCGGCCGTGGGCTCGAAGGACCAGACATGGCCGCTGCCGCTGCCCTGGGCCAGGGCCAGCGTGTAGACGCCGTGGTTGGCACCGATGTCCAGCGCATCGCAGCCCGGCTCGAGCAGGCGGCCGACAAAGCCGATCTCGGTTTCGAACCATTGCTCCTGCTCCAGCAGCACATAGGTGGTGAGGCTGGAGACGCGGCCCGGGACATAGATGAACTGGTCGGCGCGGGTGTGCAGCAGCCAGGCGTCCAGGGGTCTTGCTTCGGTGGAGGGGGTCATCGCGGCCTTCTTTGGGGTAGGTCTGGGGTGGTAGCGCTCGCAGGGCCTGGCCGGATCAATCGGCCAGCAGATGGTCGGGTTCCTGGCCGGCGCGCCAGCGCTCGACCATGCGCTGCAGCAGCGCCTGCAGATCGCCTGCATGGCGGGCAGGGTCGAACAGCGGCAGCGCCATGCGCTGGCCGTCCAGGTGCTGGCGGTAGGCGGCCAGCAGTGCGGGCTCAAGCGCCAGCGCCAGGATGGCGCGGTGGTAGTCCTCGGGGTCGGCAAAGGCCAGCTCGGCCAGACCCACGGCGTTCAGCGCGCTGGCGGCCACGCGCGAGGCAAAGCCGTTGCCATAGACGGTGATCACCGGCACGCCGGCCCACAGTGCATCGGCGGCCGTGGTGTGGGCGTTGTAGGGCCAGGTGTCGACGAAAACATCGGCCTGGGCCAGGCGCGAGAAGTGCTCGTCGTAGCGCACATTGCGCGCGAAGACGATGCGCGCCGGCTCCACGCCGCGCGCCCGGGCCGCGGCCAGCACGGTGTCACGCAGCTGGTCGTTGGTCTCCTTGAGCCACAGCACGGCCCGCGGCACTTCGCGCATCACCGCGCACCAGATGTCGAAGGCCGGCGGCAAGATCTTGTAGGTGTGGTTGAAGGCGCACATCACGAAGGCGTCTTCGGGCAAGCCGGCCGCGGCCCGGCTCATGGGCTGCGGCAGCGGGCGCCAGCGGCCATTGGGCTGGAAGCACAGCGGCATCTGCGCCAGCTTCTCGCTGAAATGCGGCGCCAGCTCGAGGGGCGTGGTCAGCGGGTCACCGATGAAGTAGTCGATGTAGTCGGCCCCGCTGCTGCCGGGGTAGCCGAGAAAACCCACCTGCACCGGCGCCGGGCGCTGGGCCAGGATGGCCATGCGGTTGCCGCGCGTGTGGCCCATCAGGTCGACGAGGACGTCGACGCCGTCGGCGCGGATGCGGGCCGCGGCCTGCTCGTCCGAGGTGCCGCGCAGGTCGACGAAGTGCTCGCAGGCCTCCAGCCGTGCGCGCAGCGTGCTGCCGTCGTCGGGGCCGGTGGAATAGAGGAAGAGCTCGAAGCGCTCTCGGTCGATGTGCTCCAGCACCTCCACCAGCAACTGCGACACCGCGTGGTCGCGGAAGTCATACGACAGCCAGCCCAGGCGCGTGCGGCGCTGCGGCGGCGGCACCGGCACCGGCACGGCCGGCAAAGGCTGGCTGCCGCTGCCCATGAAGCGCGCCTCGCTGCGCGCGGCCGTCAGCAGCAGCTCGGGCTCGAGCGGCAGCGACAGCATCGCGAAGACGGCGCCGATGCGGCCCGGCTCGGGCTGGGGCCCGCGCAGCAGCTCGCGCAGCTGCGCCAGGTCGGCGTCCAGCTCCTGCCAGTCGAGCAGGTTGCGCTTCTCGAAGGACATGCGCGCCAGCGTCTGCAGGTCACCGGGGCGCAGCGCCAGCACGGTGCGCATGCATTCGACGGCCTCGCGCTTGCGGCCCTGGTCGCGGCAGGCATCGGACAGCAGCGCATGGCCCATGGGCGCATCGGGCTTGAGCGGCAGCGCGCGCAGCAGCACCTCGGCAGCCTCGCCCGGCCGCAGCAGCGACAGCAGCACGGCACCGTGCTGCACCATCATCTCGGCGTCCTGGATGCCCGCGGCCTCGAGCGCGCCGAAGCAGGCCGCGGCGGCTTCATACCGGCGCAGGCGCTGCAGGCAGTCGCCGGCGATGCGCAGCGCCGTGGGGTCGACGGCATCGATGGCCAGCGCGCGCCGCGCCGAAGCCACCGCGCGGGTCAGCGCACCGCGGTGGCGCTGGGCATGGGCCAGGTTGGTCCAGTACAGCGCGTCGCCCGGAGCCAGGCGCGCCGCCCGCGCAAAGGCCAGCGCGGCCTCGCGCCAGCGGCCGGCCTCGCCCTGCTTCAGCCCGGCCCGCCACAGCCGGGCGGCGGCGGCGGCGGTGTCGGCCCCATGCAGCGCGCGCTGCTCGCGAGGGCTGGCCGCATTCATCGCGGGCTCCCGGCCGTGCCGGCCCCCGGCACCTGGCTGCGCGTCCTGCTGGGCATGGCCTCGTCTCCGTCGCTCGCTCTGGCACAGACCGGCCTCCCGAGCATGAGGCTGGCCCGGGAATCTTGCTCCGGGACACCCCCTATCAAGGACAGGAAATGGGTGGCGAGAGCCCCTCTGTTCCGTTTGACAGCGCGGTCGTGAACACGCAGTGGCCTAAAGCTTTCCAGCCACTGGTCGAAAAAGGGCTCAACGCTCTCATCAAGATGGGTGCGGGGTCCGGACCACACGGGTCGTCCGGTCACCACAGGCAAAACTGGGGTGTACCGGCGGAACGCGGCCCGGGCGAGTTTCGCGAACCTAGGCTCCGAAAAGGGGCTGCGGCAAGCGGAGTTGCAGGCAGGCGCCGTGTTCAGGAAAGGCACGAGTGCGGCACCTGCTGGGCATATGCCTGTGGTCTTTTATCGACTGGAGAATTAAATGTCGCAATCCATCAACACCAACCTGGTCTCGCTGAATGCGCAGCGCAATCTGAGCTCGAGCCAGTCTTCCCTCAACACCGCGATGCAGCGCCTGTCCTCGGGTCTGCGCGTCAACAGCGCCAAGGACGACGCCGCCGGCCTGTCCATCGCCGAACGCATGAACGCCCAGGTGCGCGGCATGACGGTGGCGATGCGCAATGCCAACGACGCGATCTCGATGGCGCAGACCGGCGAAGGCGCTCTGGCCAAGGTCGGTGACCTGTTCCAGCGCATGCGCGAACTGGCCGTGCAGTCGGCCAACGGCACCAACAGCGCCGACGACCGCGTGAGCCTGAACCAGGAGTACGTCCAGCTCGCGCAGGAAGCCACCCGCACGCTGGGCGGCACCAAGTTCAACGGCGCCAACATCCTGGCCACCACCGCCGACTCGGCCTTCCAGATCGGTGCCAACAACAACACCACGCTGGACCAGATCAAGGTCGCCGCCTTCGCCTGGACGGCCGACGCCGGGGTCGCCAGCGTACTCGGCACCGCCGTGCTGGCCGGCACGTTGGTCGGCTCTTACGACAGCGCCACCAGCACCTTCACCACCGGCACCGACGCGCCGACCCAGTTGATCACGACGGCAGCCGATGCCCTTACCACAGTCACCAATATCGACGCCGCGATCAACTCCATCAACGCGCAGCGCGCCACCTTCGGCGCGGTGCAGAACCGCTTCGAGAACGTGGTGGCCACCCTGCAGGTCGCGGCCGAGAACCAGAGCGCGGCACGCAGCCGCATCATGGATGCCGACTACGCAGTGGAGACCTCCAACCTCTCGCGCGCCAATATCCTGCAACAGGCCGGCAATGCGATGGTGGCCCAGGCCAACCAGCTGCCGCAGCAAGTGCTTGCGCTGCTGCGCTGAAAGCTGGCGCGGCCGTCACGACGGCCGCCACGCTGGCACCAGGCCCGCCCCGCGAGCCTGTCCGCTTCAAGGCCCGCCCCGCGGGCCTGTCCCCTTCAAGGCCCGCCCTGGCGGGCCTTTTCGCGTGCGGGCTCGCCCTTTCGGGCGCTTCTCGCGGTGGCCGTGAATACACCACTTTCACGCCGCTTTTCGGGTCTAAGGTTCCGCAGCCCCAGC
Organism: Rubrivivax sp. A210; assembly: GCF_904426505.1. Classification (GTDB taxonomy): domain Bacteria; phylum Pseudomonadota; class Gammaproteobacteria; order Burkholderiales; family Burkholderiaceae_C; genus Rubrivivax. The sequence goes on along the minus strand of NZ_CAJGBN010000034.1, from coordinate 29,824 downwards.
CGTAATCTATGTCACAGCGCTTCGGCACCCTCGTCGGTTCGAAACGCAAGACGAACCGACTGCCGACTCACCCAGGAGAACCGCCGTGCCCGCAACCATCAATACCAACCTCGTTTCGCTGAACGCGCAGCGCAACCTGAGTTCCAGCCAGATCTCGCTGACCACCTCGATGCAGCGTCTGTCCTCGGGCCTGCGCGTCAACAGCGCCAAGGACGACGCCGCCGGCCTGTCCATTGCCGAGCGCATGAACGCCCAGGTGCGCGGCATGAACGTCGCGATGCGCAATGCCAACGACGCGATCTCGCTGGCGCAGGTCGGCGAGGGTGCGCTGGGCAAGGTGAGTGAACTGTTCCAGCGCATGCGCGAACTGGCCGTGCAGTCGGCCAACGGCACCAACAGCGCCGAAGACCGCGTGAGCCTGAACCAGGAATACGTGCAGCTGGCGCAGGAAGCCTCGCGCACGCTGGGCGGCACCAAGTTCAACGGCATCAACATCCTGGCGACCACCGCCGATTCGGCGTTCCAGATCGGTGCCAACAACAACACCACGCTGGATCAGATCAAGGTCTCGGCCTTTGCCTGGACGGCCACCGGTGGCATCTCGGATGTGCTCGGCACCGCAGTGCTGGCCGGCACGTTGATCGGCTCCTACGACAGCGCCACCAGCACCTTTACCACTGGCACCGACGCGCCGACAGCACTGATCACCGCGACCGCCGATGCGCTGACCGCGATCTCGTTCATCGACAACGCGATGAACGCGATCAATTCCCAGCGCGCCACCTTCGGTGCGGTGCAGAACCGCTTCGAGAACGTGGTCGCCACGCTGCAGGTGTCGAGCGAGAACCAGAACGCGGCGCGCAGCCGCATCATGGACGCCGACTACGCGGCCGAGACGGCCAACCTGTCGCGCGCCCAGATCCTGCAGCAGGCCGGCAACGCGATGGTGGCCCAGGCCAACCAACTGCCGCAGCAGGTGCTGCAGCTGCTCAAGGGTTGACGGCGCGGGGCAAGGCGGGCACCGCGCCCGCGCCACACGCTCAAGTGCGGCCGGTCGCGGCCGATATGGGGCTCAGGAGGGCGACGCCGGCAGACAGGCCGGCATCGCCGCCGGAGCCCTTCGTTTTTGCAGGGCCGCTCGCCAGGCGCGCGGCAGGAGAGCCGAATGGCCACGATCACATCCCTGGGCGTCGGCAGCGGGCTGGACATCAACAGCATCGTCTCGCAGCTGGTGGCGGTCGAAAGCCGGCCGCTGTCGCAGATGAAGACCGCCGCCGACGAACTGAAGACCCAGGTCTCGTCCTACGGCAAGATCAGCAGCCTGCTGGCCACGCTGCAGACCGCGGCCGGCAAGCTCAATGGCCGCAGCCTGTGGTCGCAATCCACCGTGAGCAGCAGCGACACCGCGGCCGTCGGCGTGGTCGGCGGCAGCGGCGCCGCGACGGGCAACTACGCCGTCACCGTGCAATCGCTGGCCGCCAGCCAGACCCTGGCCTCGGCCACGCCGCTGGCGGCTGCCACCGACCTCGTGGGCAGCGGCATCATGACGCTGGAGGTGGGCGCCTGGAACGCGGGCCAGACGGGCTTCACGCCCAAGGACGGCAGCACGCCCGCAACCCTGACCATCGCCGCCACCGACACCTTGCAGACGCTGCGCGACAAGATCAACAGCCTGGGCATGGGCGTGACCGCCTCGCTGGTGACCGACACCAGCGGCGTGCGCCTGTCGCTGCGCTCCAGCGCCTCGGGCGCCGAGAACGGCTTTCGCATCACCACCCTCGACGACGATGCCCGCGACACCGATGCCACGGGGCTGTCGCGATTTGCCTTCGATCCGCCCGCTGGCACGGCCTCGATGGAGCGCAAGCAGGCGGCCTCCAATGCCTTGGCCACCGTCAACGGCATTGCCGTCAGCTCTGCCTCCAACGAGCTCAGCGGCGTCGTCGAGGGCCTCACGCTGCAACTGCGCAAGGCCAGCGCGACCACCATCGACGTCTCCGTGGCCAGCGACCGCGACGCGGTGAAGACCGCCATCAAGGCCTTCGTCGACGCCTACAACGCGCTCGCGACGCAGATCGGCGATCAGACCAAGTACGACCCAGCCACCAAGACCGGGGGGCCGCTGCAAGGTGACAGCGCCGCGGTCGGCCTGCAGCGCCAGCTGCGCGCCGTGCTCAACACGCCCTCGGGGGCATCGGCCAGCTTTCCGCGCCTGTCCAACCTCGGCCTGCAGGCGCAACGCGACGGCACGCTGACCATCGACGCCGTCAAGCTCGACACCGCCACGGCCGACCTGGCCGAGCTGAGGAAGGCCTTTGCCAACACCGACGCCGCCACTCCGGCCAACGACGGCTTCGCGCAGCGCTACGCCACGCTCGCGCGCCAGGTGCTGGGCGTGGACGGCAGCATGACCACGCGCACCGAAGGCCTGCAGCAGCGCCTGACCCAGAACAGCGAAGCGCAGTCGCGGTACAGCGACCACATCGCGCTCTACCAGCAGCGCCTGGTGGCGCAGTACACGGCCATGGACGCCAACATGTCCAAGCTCAACGCGCTCACCAACCTCGTCACGCAACAGCTGGCCATGCTGGCCAAGAGCAGCACCGGCAGCAGCAGTTGAGCCAGGTGAGCCGACCCGCCGGAGCGGCCGGCTCAAGTGAACGGGTGCCCGGCCGATAAATGGAACATCCCCCACACCAACCGCGCCGCCCACCGATGTTTGCCAGCACCTACCCCAGCCGAAGCCCCGTGCGCCAGATGTCCAGCGACCTGTACCAGCAGGTCGGGGTCGAGACCCGGCTGTCGGGCGCCACGCCGCACCAGTTGGTGGCCATGCTCTTCGACGGCTTCGTCGACTGCATCCACCAGGCCCGCGGCGGCATCCGCGCCGGCCGGCCCGAGATCAAGGGCGCAGCCATCGGCCGCGCCGTGCGCATCATCGAGGAAGGCCTGCGCGCCGGCCTCGACCTGCGCGCCGGCGGCAGCCTGGCGCGCGACCTGCACGACCTCTACGGCTATCTCTCGATGCGCCTGACGATGGCCAATCTGCGCAACGACGAAAAGGCGCTCGAGGAATGCCAGCGCCTGATCGAGCCGCTGCGCGAGGCCTGGCTGTCGATCGCCGACAAGGCGCCGCGCTGAGCACCGGCAAGCCCCGCCGGCTGAGCCAACCGAGATCCCCGATGGACGCCCAATTGCTGAACTACTACGAGGCCATAGAACGCGCCAGCGCCGACATGCTCGCCGCCGCGCGGGCCGGCAACTGGGACGAAGTCGTCAAGCTCGAGGGCGCCTGCGTGCTGCTCATCAGTCAGCTCAAGAACGCCGCCCAGGAAAGGCCGCGCGAGGCCTGCACCACGGCCCACGCCGGTGTCGATACCCAGGCCTTCAATGCGGCGCGCGCCAAGTCACGCATCATGCAGCGCATCCTCGTCAACGACGCCGAGATACGGCATCTGGCCGAGCCCTGGCTGCAGGATCTGGACGACACCCTTTCCGGACGCCGCAAGACCCTGCACTGAAGGCAACGGGAGTCAAGATGTTCCAGGACACCCGGCCGGCCCCGCTGGACGCCGATGGCGGCCCCAATCCCTGGGCCGAGTTCCGCGTCGATCATCCGCAGGAACGCCTGCGCCTGTTGCGCGAACTGCGCGACGGCGGCGTGCCCGTCATCCTTAACGGGCCTGGCGGCGCCAGCTTCAGCACCACACTGTGGGCCATCGACGACGCCCAGGGCCGGCTGTCGTTCAATGCCGACGCGCTGGCGCCGGCGCTGGCCAGCATGGTCGACGCCAACGAGGCCGTGGCCGTGGCCTATCTCGAAAGCGTCAAGCTCCAGTTCGACCTCCAGGGCCTGGTGCTGCTGCGCACCGCCCACGCCAGCGTGCTGCAGTGCCGGATGCCGCAGGAGATCTACCGCTTCCAGCGCCGCGGCGCCTACCGCGTGCGCACCGCCGGCCGCGGCGAGCCGGTGGCGCGGCTGCGCCATCCGGCCATCCCCGAGATGCAGCTCACGCTGCGCGTGCTCGACCTCAGCATCGGCGGCTGCGCACTCTGGCTGCCGGCCGATGTACCCCCGCTGCAGCCCGGCACGCGCCTGGGCGAGGTGCGTGTAGACCTCGACGCCGACACCCGCTTCAGCGCCGCCGCCGTGCTGCAGCACGCCGCCTCGCCGGGCGAGAACCACCCCGAGCGCGGCATGCGCATGGGCTGCCAATGGAGCCCGCTGGCCGGCCAGGCCGAGCGCGTGCTGCAGCGCTGGATCGACCAGGCGCAAAAGCGCCGCCGCCTGCTGTCCCTGCGTTGAGCCCTGCCCCCATGGACGCCCGCGGCTTCTCCCTCATCGAGCTGATGGTGGTGGCGGCCATCGCGGTGGTGCTGGGCGCCGTAGCGCTGCCGTCCTGGCAGTCGAGCCATTTGCGCAGCGGCCGTCTCGACGGCGTGCAGGCGCTGATGAAGCTGCAGGCGGCGCAGGAGCAGCACCGCTCGCTGCACGGCCTGTATGCCAGCGATCTGTCGGCCCTGCGGGGCGTGTCGACGGCCAGTCTGCAGGGGCAGTACGGGGTGAGCCTCGAACTCACCGGCCCCGAGGCCTATCTCGCCCGCGCCACGGCCCGCGGCGCCCAGGCCGCCGACACCGCCTGCCGCGAGCTCACGCTGAGCGTGCGCCAGGGCTTTCCCACCGAGGGCCCGGCGCCCGAGTGCTGGCGGCGATGAAGCAGGCTCACCCTCCGGCGCGCGGCGTCACGCTGATCGAGATGGTGATCGCCATCGCCGTGCTGGTGCTGCTGGCCACCCTGGCCCTGCCCGCCTTCCAGGCACGGCTGGACCGCCAGCGCCTGGCCGCCGCAGCCGAGGCCCTGGCCACCGATCTGGCCGAGGCCCGCTTCGAGGCCGTGCGCCGCGGCCAGGCCGCCTACGTCGAACCCGCCGAGCAGGGCGGCGCCTGGTGCTGGGCCGTCAGCACGCAAAGCGGCTGCACCTGCGACCAGGCCCAACCCTGCCAGCTGCGCGCCGTGCAATCCAGCAGCTACAAGGGCATCAAGCTGATCGAGCCGCACGCGGTGCGCCTGGATCCCGATGGCACGGCCGAGACGCAGGCCAGCGCCGTCTTCGAATCGCGCCACGGCGAGCGCCTGCGCGTCGACCTCCAGGCCTTGGGTCGCGTGCGCATCTGCACGCTTGCAGGCAGCGACACGCGCTATCCGCATTGCTGAGCCGCAGCGCCCCCGAAGGCGAGCGCAGCGCCAGCGCCGCGGCGCCTTCAGACCTGCATGTTCATGACGTCGGTATAGGCCTGGGCGAGCCGGTTTCTCACCTGCAGCGTGGCCTGGAAGCCGATCTGCGCCTTCTGCATCGCCATCATGGTTTCCTCGAGGCTCACGCGGGGGTTGCCCAGCGTCAGCTCGCGCTGCAACCTCGTCGCCTCGTTCTGGGTCTGGCTTACCGACTGAAGCGCGTCGGCCATGGCGCTGCGAAAGCCGCCAGCCTCGGCGCCGCCCACGGCAGTCCCGATGGGCATGCCGTCGGGGCGCAGGCCGGCGCGCGCCACCGCGGCCTGGAAATCGAAGGGCTTGATGCGCAGATCGTTCATGGCGGCTTCCGCGGCGGGCGCAAACCCGCCCATGACATGGTTGCCACTGTAGGCAGCAGCCCGGGCCGGCAAGGCGCGATCAGGCGCGTCTTTGCCGGGCTTCTCGCACCACCGCCAGCGGCCCCAGCGTCGAACAATGGCCTTCAACCTGCCGACCCCTGCCCCCACCCGCCATGGCCAACGCCATCCAGCCTGCTCCTGCCACCCCCCTGGTGCCCGCCACCCCCAGCGTGGGCGAACGCTGGCAGGCCCTGCCCGGCCGCACCCAGGCGCTGGCCGTGATTGGCGTCGCGGCGCTGCTGGCGGTGCTGGTCTTCATGTGGATCGGCGCGCGGGACTCCGACTACCGAATCCTCTTCCCCAACCTGTCCGAGAAGGACGGCGGACAGGTCATCGACCGCCTGGTCCAGCTCAACGTGCCCTACAAGTTCACCGAGGGCGGAACCATCATGGTGCCGGCCGCTCGTGTGCCCGAGTTGCGCATGAAGCTGGCCGCTGCCGGCCTGCCCAGCGCCGCCAGCGCCGGCTACGAGCTGATGGACAAGAACAGCTTCGGCCAGACCCAGGGCCAGGAGCGCATGCGCATCCAGCGCGCCATCGAGGGCGAGCTGACCACCACCATCCAGTCGCTCGAATCGGTGAAGTCAGCGCGCGTCCACCTCGCCCTGCCCAACCAGAACGGCTTCTTCCGCGAGCAGCAGAAGCCCTCGGCCTCAGTGGTGTTGACCCTGCACCCCGGCCGCACGCTGGAGCGCAGCCAGATCGCCGGCATCGTGCGCGTGGTCTCGGGCAGCGTGCCCGAACTGACGGCCAAGGCGGTGAGCGTGGTCGACAGCACCGGCACCCTGTTGTCGGGCTCCGACGACGACAGCGCCCAGGGCCTGGACAGCCAGCAGCTGCAGTTTCGCCGCGAGGTCGAGGCCAGCCACCTGAAGCGCGTGATCGCCCTGCTCGAGCCGGTGGTCGGGCGCGACAACGTGCGTGCCAGCGTGAGCGCCGAGATCGACTTCTCGCAGGTCATGCAGACGGCCGAGAGCTACCGCCCCAACCAGGGTGCCGACGGCAAGCCGGCGGTGCGCGAGCTGCGCAGCGAAGAATCCAGCCAGGCCGGCAGTGCCACACCGGCCGGCGTGCCCGGCGCCACCAGCAACCAGCCGCCGGTGCCGGCCACCGCGCCCATCAATGGCGCCCCGGCGCCGCTGCAGGCCACCGGGGGCAACAGCGCCGGATCGTCGCGGCGCGAGGCCGCCACGCGCTTCGAGGTCGACAAGACCACCACCGTGACCCGCAATGCCGTGGGCAGCGTGCGCCGGCTCAGTGCCGCCGTGGTCGTCAACCATCGCGCCAGCACCGACCCGCGCGGCAAGGCCAGCAGCGTGCCGCTCACCGACAAGGAAATCGAGCAGCTCACCGCCCTCGTGCAGCAGGGCATCGGCTTCAACGCCGAGCGCGGCGATCAGGTCAAGGTCGTCAACGCACCCTTCCGCGTCGACGCCGGCCCGGCGGCCGAGGAACTGCCGCTGTGGAAGCAGCCCTGGCTGCTGGACCTGCTCAAGAGCGCGGCAGCCCCGTTGGCATTGGCGCTGGTGGCGCTGGTCATCATCCTCAAGCTCATCCGCCCGGCCCTGCTGGCCATGCTGGCCAAGCCCGAGCCCGAGGCCGGCAGCCAGGTCGATGAAGTGGTGGGCGACGACTTGCTCGAGGCCCCGCCCCATCCGCCCGCGCTGGCAGCACCCCGCCATACCGAGAAGCTCGCGGCGGCCCGCCAGCTGGCCCTGGACAACCCGGCCGCCGTGGCAAACATCGTTCGCGGCTGGGTGAACGGCGAAACCGCCTAGCCGCAGACGCACGACGAGGAGACCGAGACCGTGCCCGCCGCCACCGAAGAAGAAGGCCTGGAGAACGCCGCCATCCTGCTGATGTCGCTGGGCGAGCACGAGGCGGCCGAGGTCTTCAAGCACCTGAGCCCCAAGGAAGTGCAGCGCCTGGGCGAGACCATCGCGCGCATGAAGGCGGTTTCGCGCGAGCGCGTCGAGGCCGTGTTCGACGACTTCGAACGACTGTCGTCCAGCGAGAGCCTGCTGGTGTCCGACAGCAACGAATACGTCAAGGCCGTGCTGCGCAAGGCCCTGGGCGAGGACAAGGCCAACCTGCTGATCGACCGCATCCTGCAGGGCAGCGACGTCACCGGCATCGAGAGCCTGAAGTGGATGGACGCGCAGAGCGTGGCCGAGCTGCTGCGCAACGAGCATCCGCAGATTGCCGCTGCCATCCTGGTACACCTTGAGTTCGACCAGGCCAGCGAGGTGCTCAAGCACTTCACCGAGCGCCAGCGCAACGAGGTGATGGTGCGCATTGCCACGCTGGACGGCATCCAGCCGACCGCGTTGCGCGATCTCAACGAGGTGATGAGCAAGGTGCTGGCCGGCGGCGACCGCACCAAGAAGAGCTCGCTGGGCGGCGTCAAGGCCGCGGCCGAGATCCTCAACATGCTGGGCAATGCCATCGAGACCTCGGTGCTGGACTTCGTGCGCGAGACCGACAACGACCTCGCGCAGAAGATCATGGACAACATGTTCACCTTCGACGACGTCGAGAAGATCGACGACAAGGGCATCCAGGCCTTGATGAAGGAAGTGCAGAGCGAGTCGCTGGTGATCGCGCTCAAGGGCGCCACGCCGGCCCTGCGCGAGAAGGTCTTCAAGAACATGTCGTCGCGCGCCGCCGAGACGCTGCGCGAAGACCTCGAATCGCGCGGCCCGGTGCGGCTGTCCGAGGTCGAGGCCGAGCAGAAGGAAATGCTGAAGATCATCCGCCGCCTGGTGGACGAGGGGCAGATCATGCTGACGAGTGGCGGCGATGACGAGTTCGTCTAAGCCCACGGGTTTCCGCAACGTGCCGCCGCCGCCGGGCTCCAAGGCCGGCAGCGCCTACACCCGCTTCATCCCGCGCGAGGAGCTGGGCGACTTCGCGAGCTGGAAGCCGGGCAGCTTCGCCGGCGCCAAGCCCACGCCCGCCGCCCCGCCCGCGCCCAGCGAACCCACGTCCGAGGAATGGCGCGAGCGCGTCCACGGCGCGCGCCAGTCGGGCTACCAGGAAGGCTACCGCGACGGCATGGCCGCGCTTGAAGGCTTCAAGCAGAGCTTCGCCCAGCAGGCCACCTCGCAGATCGGCGCCCTGCTTGAATCCTTCGACCGCCAGTTCGAGGATCTCGACGGCATCGCCGCCCAGGCGCTGGCGCAATGCGCCGTGCAGCTGGCGCGCCAGGTGCTGCGCACCGAGTTGGAACAGCGACCCGAACTCGTGGCCACCATCGCCGGCGAGGCCGTGCAGGCGGTGATGATGAGCGCGCGCCACATCAATGTGCATGTGCATCCGCTGGACCTGCCGCTGGTGGCCGAGGGCGCCGAAGAGGTGCTGACGGCGCGCGGCGCGCGCCTGCAGGCCGACCCCACGGTGGCGCGTGGCGGCGTGATGGTGCAAAGCGATGTCGGCGCCATCGACGCCCGCATCGCCGCGCGCTGGGCCCAGGCCGCGGCCGCGCTGGGCTCCAGGCTGCCGCTGGACGACGACGGCGAAGAACCGTCGGCATGAGGGCCGCATGAGGGTCTACAGCCGCCTCGAAGACCGCCTGCAGGCGCGCAGCCAGCGCTGGCAGCGCTGGCTGGGCGATCTCTCGGCCTATGCCGCCCTGCCCCAGCCGCTGGAATCGGTGGGCACGCTGCTGCGCGTCACCGGCCTCGTGCTCGAGGCGGCCGGCATCCGCGTGCCGGTGGGCTCGGTGTGCGAGGTGCTGTCTTCGGGCTAGAGCCCGGTGCTGGCCGAGGTGGTGGGCTTCAATGGCGACCGCGCCTTCCTCATGCCCACCGGCGAGCTGCACGGCCTCTCGAGCGGCGCCCGCGTGGTGCCGCGCCCGGCGCCGCTGCTGCCGCCGCGCTGGGGCGTCGAGAACCACCCCTGGCGGCGCAGCGAAGACCGCGGCCTGCACCTGCCCATGGGCGACGGCCTGCTCGGCCGCGTCATCGATTCGCACGGCCAGCCGCTGGACCGCCTGGGCCCGCTGCAGCACACGCGCGAAGAACCCATGGTGCGCCGCCCCATCAACGCGATGGATCGCGACCCCATACGCACGCCGCTGGACACCGGCGTGCGCGCCATCAACGCCCTGCTCACGGTGGGACGCGGCCAGCGCCTGGGCCTGTTCGCCGGCACCGGCGTGGGCAAGAGCGTGCTGCTGGGCATGATGGCGCGCTACACGCGGGCCGACGTCATCGTGGTCGGCCTCATCGGCGAGCGCGGCCGCGAGGTCAAGGAATTCATCGAGGACATCCTGGGCGAGGAAGGCCGGGCACGCAGCGTCGTCGTCGCCGCGCCGGCCGACGCGCCACCGCTGATGCGCATGCAGGGCGCCACCTATGCCACCGCCATCGCCGAGCACTTCCGCGACCGCGGCCTGCATGTGCTGCTGCTGATGGACAGCCTGACGCGCTACGCGATGGCGCAGCGCGAGATCGCGCTGGCGATCGGCGAGCCGCCGGCCACCAAGGGCTATCCGCCGAGCTGCTTTGCCAAGCTGCCGCAGCTGGTGGAACGCAGCGGCAACGGCCTCAACGGCGTCGGCTCCATCACCGCCTTCTACACCGTGCTGAGCGAGGGCGACGACCCGCAGGACCCGATAGCCGACGCGGCGCGCGGCATCCTCGACGGCCACATCGTGCTCAGCCGCGAGCTGGCCGAGGGCGGCCACTATCCGGCCATCGACGTCGAACGCTCGGTCTCGCGCGTGATGACGGCAGTGGCTGCGCGTGAACACCTGGTGGCGGCGCGGCGCATGCGCCAGCTGCTGGCCAAGGTGAACAAGGCGCGCGACCTGATCCAGATCGGCGCCTACCAGCCCGGCCACGACGCCGAGCTCGATGTCGCGGTGCGCATGCAGCCGCAGATGAACGCCCTGCTGCAGCAGGACATGCACGACGCCGCAGCGCTGGACACCAGCCGCGCCCAGCTTGTCCACCTGATGAACCAGACCTAGAAAGGCACACGCCATGACCCAGGCCCTTGCCACCCTGCTCGAACACGCCCAGCGCCAGCGCGACGAGGCCCAGCTCGTGCTGATGCAGGCCGAGGATCTGGCGCGGCGCATGCTGGCCCAGACCGAGCAGTTGCGCACCTACCGCGGCGAGTACGCGGCACGCAGCCCGGCGCGCGGTGGCCGCAGCGCGCCCATCGCGCTGCTGCGCTGCCACATCGATTTCATGCAGCGGCTCGAGCAGGCGCTGGCCCAGCAGCAGCAGCAGGCCGAGGCCGCCGAAGGACGGGCCGTGATGCTGCGCCAGGCCTTGATCGAGCGCGAGACGCGCGTGGCCTCGGTGCGCAAGCTGATCGAGCGCCGCAGCGAGGCTCGCCAGGCCCAGGACGACCGCCGCGACCAACGCCACGCCGACGAGGCCAGTCAGCAGCGCGCCTGGCGGCTGAGCGCCCAGGCCCTGCCGCTCGCCGGCTGAGGAGTGCCGCCATGATCAACTTCCTGCCCCAGACCGGCAGCCCGCGTGTCACCTTCGGCGCGGCCGATGCGGGCGCCCATGCCAACGGCATCGGCACCGCCAGCGACACCGAGGCGATGGAGCCGAACCGCTTTGCCCGCCTGCTGGGCGAGGCCGGCGACAGGCAGGCAGCCGAACCCGCCGCAGAGCCAGCCGCCAAGGCAGCATCGGCAGGGCCCGCCGATGCGGCGCAGGCCGGGAAGGCAGCCCGGGCGGCCGCCGCGCGGGCCGCGCGCTGGGGCCAGGGCCGGCAGGACCAGAGCGCCCCGCACACCGATCAGGCCGCTGGGATGGATGCGGCAACGCCCGCGGGCAGCCGCGCCACGTTGGTGACGGCCAAGGCCGCCGCTGCAGCCCTGGCACGCGCCCAGTCCGAGGCCGCTGCCCAGGGCAGGGCAACCGATCCGCCCCAGGCCGACCCCGGCGTATCGCTGCCCGGCCGGCCTGAGCTCGAGGCCGCCCTCGCCGCGGTCCAGGCCCAGGCCGAAGACCCGCGCCTGCAGGCCACGGCTGCCAGTGACATCGGCACTGCCGTGCCCGCGCCCGAGGCCCTCGCCAATGGCTCGCTCAACAGCGCCGATGCCGCGGCCGCGGCGAGCGGAGCCCTGCTGCCGGCACTGTCCGCCACGCCAGCCCCGGGCCCCGCCGCAGGCGACAAGCCGTCCACGGCGCCGCGGACGACTTCCGCCCTGGGCGCCGCCGCGACACTGCCCACGGCTGCGCGCCCCGGCCCGCAGGCCGAGGCCCGAATCCAGGCTCGAGCCCCTGCCGCCGAGACCGGAGACCCGGCAGCCCCGCGTTCACCGACCGCCGGCCGGGCCGCAGCCCGGCAAGCCGAAGACGAAGCGGCCAAGGCCGTGCCTGCACCGGCCACGGGTGCCGCGGACCCGGCCAGCGCCGACGCAGCCCTGCCCACGGTTCGCAGCGAGCTGCGGGCGAGCCGGGGGCCGAATGCCGACGGCATGGCCACCCGGCCGGCCGCCGAGGGCCGGGCCGCCGTCGAAGGCGCCAGTGCGCCGGCAGCGCCTGCCCCTGCCGCGCCGCAGACGCCGGCCACCACAACGACCGTCCCTGCCCGGGGTGAAGCCCTGCATGCCGCAGCAACCGGCGCCGCCCCGCGTGCGCGCGAGCCGGCCCCATCGGCAGCCAGCGCCAACTCCACCAGCCAGGCCCAGCCCGCCGCCGCGGCGCCCGCGCCCGTCACGCCGCAGCCTCCATCACAGGCCATCCCGCCCCGTGCCGAGGCCAGCCGGCCCGATCAGGAAAGGCGCGCCGAGGCCCCGCAGGCCCTGGCCGCGGCCCCGCGCTGGGCCGAGATGCTGCCGGCCAACGCCGTTGCCGGCGCTGCTGCAGCATTGCCATCGGCGCCCGCCGAGGCCCAGGCGGCGCTGGCCGCCCATCCGCAGAGCGCGGCCTTCGCACCCGAGCTGGGCGCCCAGCTCACGCACTTCGTGCGCAACGGCGTCGAGCACGCGCGGCTCAGCCTCAACCCGGCCGAGCTGGGCCCGGTGACGGTGCAGATCCAGCTCGAGGGCAGCCATGCCCAGATCCACCTCTCGGCCGAACAGGCACCCACGCGACAGGCGCTCGAGCAGGCGATGCCGCAGCTGGCCAGCCAGTTGCGCGAGGCCGGGCTCACGCTCAGCGGCGGCGGCGTCTTCGAACAGCCGCGCCAGGGCCGCGAGGCGCCGGGCAGCGAGGGCGGCAGTGCGGGCTCGCCGTCACGAAACGGCCGCGACAGCGACGCGGCCACACTGGCCGCCATGCCGGCCGCGGCCCTGCCGGCACGCCGCCGCGGCGTCGTCGATCTCGTCGCCTGAACGCCAGGCCGGGGCGGCCTTGCCGCCCCGTTGATGCCCGGCTTTCGCCGCGCTTTTCGGGGCATCCGCCCGCCGGGTCGGTCTCAATAATGGTCCAAAGGCGTCGACAGGCGCCCGCCCCCAGGAGACCCGATGGCCACCGCCCCTGCCCCCGCACAAGCTGCCGCAGCGCCGCCCAAGAGCAAGAAAAAGCTCATCATCATCATCGCCGCGGTGGCGGTGCTGCTGCTGGGCGGCGGTGGCGCGGCGGTCTTCATGATGAAGAAGAACGCGGCCGACGCCGCGGCCGCTGCCGCCGAGAGCGAAGGCGGCGAGGCCGCGGCCCATGCGCCGGCCAAGGCGGCCGCCAAGCACGACCCCAAGAGCGCACCGGTCTTCGTGCCGCTGGACCCCTTCACGGTCAACCTGGCCGACCGCGACGCCGAGCGCTATGCGCAGATCGGCATCACGCTGGAGATCGAAGACGCCCACCTGAGCGACCAGATCAAGACCATGATGCCCGCCATCCGCAACAACATCCTGCTCGCCATCGCCGACCGCACGGCGGGCGAGCTGATGGGCCGCGAGGGCAAGTCCAAGCTGGCCGAGCGCGTGCGCCGCGAGACCTCGCGTGCGCTGGGTGCCGACGTTGAGGACGAAGAGACCATCGCCGCCGAAGAGGCCGAGGCCGCCACCAAGCCGGCGCGCAAGGCCAAGAAGCGCGCAGCGGCGCTGCCGGTGAAGGCGGTGCATTTCTCCAACTTCATCATCCAGTGAACCCGGGCGCGCCATGAGCCAGCAAATCCTCTCGCAAGACGAAGTCGATGCACTGCTGCAGGGCATCACCGGCGAGAGCCAGAAGCTCGAGGAAGAAGAAAAGCCCCAGGGGGGGCTGCGCAACTACGACATCGCAAGCCAGGAACGCATCGTCCGCGGCCGCATGCCGACGATGGAGGTCATCAACGAGCGCTTCGCGCGCAACATCCGCCTCGGCATCTTCAACTTCATCCGCAAGAGCCCCGAGGTGAGCATCGGCGGCATCAAGGTGCAGAAGTTCAGCGCCTTCCTGCGCGACATCGTGGTGCCGACCAACTTCAACATCGTGAGCGTCAAGCCGCTGCGCGGCAATGGCCTCATCGTGTGCGACCCCAGCGTGGTGTTCGCCGTCATCGACGCCCTCTTCGGCGGCATGGGCAAGTTCCACACCCGCATCGAGGGGCGCGATTTCTCGCCCACCGAGCAGCGCGTGATCACCCGCCTGGTCGAGACCATCACCAACGAGTACCGCAAGGCCTGGATCGGCGTCTACCCGATAGACCTGGAATACCAGCGCAGCGAGATGCAGCCGCAGTTCGCCAGCATCGCCACGCCCAGCGAGATCGTGGTGGCGACCAACTTCACGCTGGAGATCGGCGAGACCACCGGCTCGATTCACTTCTGCATCCCCTACAGCACGCTCGAGCCCATTCGCGACGTGCTGTACTCCACCATCCAGGGCGATTCGGCCGAGCCCGACCGGCGCTGGGTCAACCTGCTCAAGCAGCAAATCACGGCGGCCGAGGTCGAACTGGTGGCCGAACTGGCGCAAGCACGCGCCACCGTCGAGCAGTTGCTGTCGTTCAAGCCGGGCGACTTCATCGAGCTCGACCTCAAGCCCATGATCCAGGCCAAGGTCGACGGCGTGCCGGTCTTCGACTGCCACTACGGCACGTCCAACAACAAATACTCGATCAAGGTCGACAAACTCATCACCAGCGCCAACCTGAGCTGGATCGGAGAGGCATCGAATGGCCGCTGAGAACGACACCCCCATGTCCGAAGAAGACAAGATGGCCGCCGAATGGGCGGCTGCGCTGGCCGAAAGCCAGCCCGCCAGCGGCAACGAAGTCGCCAGTGAAGTGACCACGGCCGCCGAATCGGTGGCGCCGGCAGCTTTCACCAACTTCTCCAACGCTGCCACGCCGGTCAATGCCGCGGGCCACGACCTGAACCAGATCCTGGACATCCCGGTCCAGTTGACGGTGGAACTCGGACGCTCGCGCAAACCCCTCAGGGACATCCTGCAGATGGCCCAGGGCTCGGTGATCGAGCTCGAGAACGTGGCCGGCGAACCGATGGACGTGCTCGTCAACGGCTATCTCATCGCCCAGGGCGAGGTGGTGGTGGTGAACGACAAGTTCGGCGTTCGCCTCACCGACATCGTGACGCCCAGCGAGCGCATGAAGAGGCTCAGCCGGACCTGATGGCCATGCCCGCGCCGCTCACGTCGCTGCTGTGGTTCCTGGCCATCATCGCCCTCATCCCGCTGGCGCTGTGGCTGCTCAAGCGCTCGCCGCTGGCCGGCGGCGGCAGCGGCCCGGCCGGCACGCCGCGGGCACTGGCCGTGCTGCCGCTGGCGGCGCAGCAGCGCCTGGTGACGGTGGAAGTGGGCCAGGGTGACGAACGCCGCTGGCTGGTGCTGGGCGTCTCGCCCCAGGCCATCCACCTGCTGCACACGATGAAGCCCGAGGCCGGCTTCGAGCCGCCGCCCGAGCCGGCCGCGCCCTTTGCGCAGCTGATGTCACGCCTGAACGCCACCCGCGCCGGTGACCGCAATGCGGGCTAGAAGCCTCGCCGTCCTGGCCGCCGCCGCACTGGCAGCCGGCAGCGCCTGGGCCCAGCAGGCCGGCACCCTGCCGCTGCTCACCGCCCAGGGGCCGGGCGGCACCAGCTATTCGGTGCCCATCCAGACCCTGCTCTTCTTCACCGCCCTGAGCTTCCTGCCCGCGGTGCTGCTGCTGATGACGGCCTTCACGCGCATCGTCATCGTGCTGAGCCTGCTGCGCCAGGCCATGGGCACGCAGGCGGCGCCGCCCAACCAGGTCATCGTCGGGCTCTCGCTCTTCCTCACCTTCTTCGTCATGTCGACCACCTTCGACAAGGTCTACGAGCAGGCCTATGCGCCCTATGCCGCCGGCACCCTGGCCGCCGAGCAGGCGCTGGACGCCGGCATCAAGCCGCTGCGCGAGTTCATGCTCAAGCAGACGCGCCAGAGCGACGTGCAGTTGTTCGCGCGCCTGGCCAAGCTGCCGCCCGAAGTGAAGGGCGAGGAGGTGCCGCTGAAGGTGCTGGTGCCGGCCTTCGTGACGAGCGAATTGAAGAGCGCCTTCCAGATCGGCTTCATGATCTTCATCCCCTTCCTCGTCATCGACATGATCGTCGCCAGCGTGCTGATGAGCTTGGGCATGATGATGCTGAGCCCGGTGCTGGTGGCCCTGCCCTTCAAGCTCATGCTCTTCGTGCTGGCCGATGGCTGGAACCTGCTGCTGGGCTCACTCGCGGCCAGCTTCGTCACCTAGAAGGCCTGCAATCATGGAAGCGCAACAAGTTCTCAGCGCCGGCCAGCAAGGCCTGCTTGTGCTGCTGATGGTGGCCGCCCCGGTGCTGCTGGTGGTGCTGGTGGTGGGCCTGGTGGTCAGCATCTTCCAGGCCGCCACGCAGATCAACGAGGCCACGCTGAGCTTCGTGCCCAAGATCGTCGGCGCCGCCGTCGTGCTGGCCGTGGCCGGGCCCTGGATGCTGGCGACGTTGGTCGAATACCTGCAGCGCACGCTGCAGGCCATACCGGCCGCCGTCGGCTAGCCATGATCACGCTCAGCGAGGCGCAGATCCTGGATTGGGTCACGCCGCTGCTGTGGCCCTTCTTGCGCGCGCTGGCGCTGTTCGCGGCGCTGCCGGTGCTGGGCACGCGCATGGTGCCGGCGCGCGTTCGCATCGGCCTCGCCGCCTTCATCGCGCTGGCGCTGCAAGGCAATCTGCCGGCCTTCGCGCCGGTGGCGCTGGCTTCGCCGCCGGCCCTGCTGCTGGTGGCGCAGCAGGCGGTCATCGGCCTGGCGCTGGGCTTCTCGGTGCGGCTGGTGTTTGCCGCGGTGGAATACGCGGGCGAGATCGTCGGCCTGCAGATGGGCCTGAACTTCGCCGGCTTCTTCGACCCCATCTCGGCGTCTACCGCCACCGCCAGCAGCCGCTTTTTCGGCACCACCGTGTCGTGGCTGTTCATCGTCGTCAACGGTCACCTGCTGGTGATTGCGGCGCTGGCGCAGAGCTTCGTCGCATTCCCCATAGCCCCCGAACCCTTTGCCTTTCTGCGCGACGCCCAGCCGCAGCGCTGGGGCGCTGAAATCTTTGCCACCGGGCTGTGGATCGCGCTGCCGCTGGTGACCATGCTGCTCTTCGTCAACCTGGTGCTGGGCGCCATCTCGCGCGTGGCGCCGCAGATCAACATCTTCGCCATCGGTTTCCCGGTCACACTGGGGGTGGGCCTGCTGGGCCTGATGCTGACCCTGCCGATGCTGGAACAGCCCTTCACGATGACCTTGATGCGCCTGCTGGAGCAGTTCGGTTAGTGTCCTGAGTTGGAAGTTCATTGAAGCATCCTGCCGAGAAACGACCGCATCCGTCGTTGCGGTGCTCGCCGGGGGTCTACCCCGGCTGCGCGCCGCGCCCAGGCTGCGGCCGTTTTCGACAGGATGCGCCAGCGCTTGATGCTTCGTCCACGCTTCATCAACGAACCTCCAACTCAGGACACTAGCGCCAGGAGCGAGCGGCCATGAAGATCCACTTCCTCGGTGCCGCCGACGGCGTGACCGGCTCGCGCCACCTCGTCGAATCAGCGGGTTCGCGCATCCTGCTCGACTGCGGCATGTTCCAGGGCTGGAAGCTGCACCGCGAGCGCAACTGGTCCCTGCCCGAGGCGCTGCGCGAGCTGGACGCGGTGGTCATCAGCCACGCCCACCTCGACCACAGCGGCTGGCTGCCGGCCCTGGTGCGCCACGGCTACAAGGGCCCGGTCTACGCCAGCCCCGCCACCTGTGCGCTGGCGCGCGTGCTGCTGCTCGACAGCGCCCACCTGCAGGAAGAAGACGCGCGCCGCGCCAACCGCCACGGCTACAGCCGCCATGCCAAGGCGCTGCCGCTGTACACGCGCGCCGATGCCGAACGGGCATTGGCGCTGATGAAGCCGCTGCCGCCCGGGCGCGAAATCTTGCTCGGCCGCCACAAGCTGGCGCTCAGCCGCGCCGGCCATCTGCTGGGCGCCTGCAGCGTGAGCCTCAGCGAGCCCGGCCGCGAAGGCCTGCGCCTGGTGTTTTCGGGCGATCTCGGGCGCCAGCACGACCTGCTGATGCCGCCGCCGCAGCCGGCGCCGGCGGCCGACGTGATGATCGTCGAATCGACCTATGGCAACCGCCTCCACCCCGAGGCCGACCCGGCGCCGTTGCTGGCCGACATCGTCAAGCGCACGGTGCAGCGCGGCGGCTCGGTGCTGCTGCCGGCCTTTGCCGTGGGCCGCGCCCAGGCCCTGCTGCTGCTGTTGCAGCGCCTGCGCCGCAGCGGCGCCATCGCGGCCGAGATCCCGATCTTCCTCGACAGCCCCATGGCCCAGGCCGCCACCGCGCTCTACCGCGGCCAGGGCCGGCTGCTGCGCGTGCCGGCGCGCGAGCTGCGCGGCCTGTGCGACGGCGTGCGCATGGTCGAGACGGCGCAGCAGTCGATGCGGCTGGCGGCGGCGCGCTTCCCGGCCATCATCATCTCGGCCAGCGGCATGGCCACCGGCGGGCGCGTGCTGCACCACCTCAAGGCGATGGCGCCCGAGCACCGCCACAGCATCGTGCTGGCCGGCTTCCAGGTCGGCGGCAGCCGCGGCGCCCGCCTGCTGGCCGGCGAGCGCGAGCTGCGCATCCACGGCGAGATGGTGCCGGTGCGCGCCGAAGTGAGCCGGCTCGAAGGCCTCTCGGGCCACGCCGACCGCGGCGAGCTGCTGGCCTGGCTGGGCGCGCTGCACCCGGCGCCGCGTGCGACCTTCGTCGTCCATGGCGAGCCCGACGCCGCCGATGCGCTGCGCGGGGCCATCCAGCAGCAACTGGGCTGGGCCGTGCGCGTGCCCCAGCACGGCGAGGCGGCAGAGGTCTAGCGCCCCCATGGACGCGGGCCCGACCCTCGCCGGCGGCGATCTGCTGGGCCTGGCCGCGGCCCTGGGCGGGGCGCTGCTGATCGGCCTGGAGCGCGAGCGCCGCAAGCGCCGCGGCCCCGAGCGCAAGGCGGCCGGCATCCGCAGCTTCGCGCTGGCCGGCTTCTGCGGCGGCCTGGCCCAGCTGACGCGGCAGCCGCTGCTGGTGGCCCTGGGCGCGCTGGCCGTGGCCCTGCTGGCCAGCGCCGCCTACTGGCGCAGCCAGCAGCACAAGACGCCCGATGCCGACCCCGGCCTCACCACCGAGCTGGCCCTCTTCGTCACCTACCTGGTGGGCGTGCTCGCGGTGCAGCAGCCGGCCCTGGGCGCAGCCGCTGCGGCCATCGTCGCCGGCCTGCTGGCGGCGCGCGAGCGCCTGCACCGCTTCGCGACCCAGATGCTGAGCGAGGCCGAGCTGCACGACGCCCTGCTGCTCGCCGCCCTGGCCCTGGTGCTGTTGCCGCTGGCGCCGGCCCAGCCCCTGGCCTGGCTGGGCGGGCTGGCGCCGCGCACCCTGCTGATGCTGACGCTGCTGATCCTGGCGCTGCAGGCCGCCGGCCATGTCGCGCTGCGCCTGTTCGGGCCGCGCGCCGGGCTGGCGCTGGCCGGGCTGATGTCGGGCCTGGTGTCCAGCACGGCCACCATCGCCGCGATGGGGGCGCGCAGCCGCGCCACCCCGGCTGCCGCCGCCGCCTGCGAGGCCGGCGCCATGATGTCGACGGCCGCCACCTGGCTGCTGGCCCTGCTGATGCTGGCGGCACTGTCGCCGCCCTCGGCGCTGGCCCTGCTGCCGGCGGCGGCGGCCGGCGCCACCCTGGCCCTGACCAGCGGCTTGTTGCGCCTGCGCGCCGCGCCCGCGCTGCCGCCGGAGGCGGTGGCAGCGCCCGGCCAGGGCCCGCTGCGCCCCCGCGAGGCCGTGCTGGTGGCCCTGCTGCTGGCCGTGGTGGCGCTGGGCGTGGCCTGGGCGCAGACGCACTTCGGCGTCGGTGGCGTGCTGGCCGGCAGCGCATTGGCGGCGCTGGCCGATGCCCATGCGCCGGTGGCGGCGCTCGGCGCACGCGCCGCCGCCGGCCTGGTCGAGCCGGGCCTGGTGCGCGACGCCGCGCTGGTGGCGGTGGCCACCAACGCCGTGACACGCAGCATCACCGCCTGGGTGGCGGGCGGGCGCGGCTACGGCCTGCGCGTGGCGGGTTCGCTGCTGCTGTCGACCGCGGGCGCGCTGGGCGCGATGCTGGTCTTCAGATGAAGACGCCCTCGCGCAACCACTTGGTGGCCACCCACTTCTCGCCCGCCGTCACTGGCGCGCCGCCGTGCAGCGTGCGCGTGGAGGGGTCGGGCCGGTCGTAGCTGAAGAAGACCGCATTGCCGCGCACCGGCGCGACCTCCAGGCCGACATCGGGGAAGGTGGTGGCGCCGCCGCCCTCGGGCGTGTTGAGGTACATCACCAAGGTGCCGACGCGCTGGCCGCCGCGCTGCAGGATGCGCGCCGTGCCGGCCTGGGCGGGGTCGAAGTAATCGTGGTGGGGGCGGTATTCGGCGCCAGGCCGGTAGCGCAGCACCTGCAGGCCCTCGCCGTTTTCCAGCGGCCAGCACAGCAGCGCGGCAATGCGGCGCTCGATGCCGTCGATCAGCGGCGTCTCGCCACGCGAGAAAAACATGCCGTCGCTGGTGCGCGCGGCGTTGACCTCGCTGCCGCCGGTGGCGTTGTCCACCGTCTCCGAACGCAGCAGGCGCGGCCCCGCCAGCGCCATCAGGGCCGTGCATTCCTCGTCGCTGAGCAGGCCGCCGAAGACCACCACGCGCGGCCGCTTCAAGGTGGTCAGCACGCGCACCTCATGGCCCTCGGCGCTGAGGCGCGTCGGCGCGGCCTCCAGCGCCGGCTCGGGCACGGGCGCGCCGGAGGCCGGCGCCGCGGTGACCGTGTGGCCGACCTGCTGCAGGCGCTCGCGCAGCGTCTGCTCCATCGCCGCCACCGCCGTGTCCTCGTCCCAACCGCTGTTGCGCATGGCCGCCAGCACATCGGCGGGCTGGCAGCCGGCCAGGGCTTGGTCGAGTATCCATTGCCGGAGCTCCGGCGTGATCGCCTGGGTCGTCATCGTCGCCACCATGGGCGCATTCTGGCAGGCCGGCGCGGGCCGCCGCTGCAAATCAGGCCCGACTAAGTCTCGGCGCGGCGGCGGAAGACGAGTCGTTCGGGTGCCGAGGCAGCGGCGTCGAAGGCGTAGCCGGCAGCCGCAAAGTCCAGCACGTCCTCGGGCCGGGTGGCGCGGCGCGCAATGGCGTGGCGGGCCATCATGCCGCGCGCCTTCTTGGCGAAGAAGCTGATGATCCTGGCGCTGCCATCGGGCCGCACCTCCTCGAACACGCAGTCGACAACGCGGGCGCGCAAGGCCTTGCGGCGGGCCGCGCGGGCGTATTCGATGGAGGCCAGGTTGAGAACCACCGGCGACACCTCTTTCGCCTGGCGCTCGTTCAGGTGGGCGGCGATGCGGTCGCCCCACCAGGCGTAGAGATCCTTGCCGCGCCGCGTCTTCAGCGCCGTGCCCATTTCCAGGCGGTAGGGCTGCAAAAGGTCCAGCGGGCGCAGCGCGCCGTAGAGGCCGGACAGCATGACCAGGTGCTGCTGCGCCCAGGCCAGGTCGTCGGCGCCCAGGGTGGCGGCCTGGAGGCCGTCGTAGACATCGCCGGCAAAGGCCAGCAGCGCCGGGCGGCTGTTCGTGGCATCGGCCTGCAACTGCCAGGCGGCATAGCGCGCGACATTGAGTTCGGCCAGTGCCGGCGACAAGTCCATCAGCGCCGCCACCTGGCGCACCGACTTGCGGCGCAGCACGGCAATCAGCGCCGACGCCTGGTCAGCAAACAGCGGCTCGGTGGCCGCGGCGAACACGGGCGCTGGCAACGGGCTCTCGTAGTCCAGCGTCTTGGCGGGGGACAGCAGCAGCAGCATGGGTTTGGCTCGTCGTCAGTCGTCGGGGGCGGAAGGGTCAGCGCCTTCCTGCCGCGCCGGCACCGCGCCCAGCGCGGCCTGCCAGGTGCGCTGCGGAATGTGGTGGGTAAGGCGGTGCAGGCAGCACTCGACCAGCGCCGGGTGCAGCGCGTGGCCGACGCCGCGGGCGATGTCCAGCGTGGCGTCGCCGTTCAGGTCGGCCAGCCATTGCAGGGCCTGGCGCGAGCCGTCGGCCGGGATCACGGCGTCGTCGGCGCCGTGGAAGAGATGCACCGTGGTGAGGCGCGGCGCCGCGGCTGGCGGGCTGACGAAGCAACCGCCGAAGGCCAGCACGCGGCCGGCCAGGCCGTCGTGCCCCACCGCCAGCGCGAGCGCCAGCACGGCGCCCTGCGAGAAACCGCCCAGCGCCGTGGCTGCAGGCCCCACGCCCAGGCGCTGCTGCCCGGCCTTGATCCAGGCCTCCAGCGCCGGCAGGGCGGCGGCCACGCGCTCGGCCCACAGCGCGGGGGTGAGGTCGTCCGTGGCATACCACTGGCGGCCTTCCGTCTGGATGCCGCCGCCATCGCCGCTGCAGGGCTCGGGCGCATCGGGCGCCAGCACGGCGGCTTGGGGAAACTGGGCGCGCAGGGCTTGGGCCAGCGGCGCCATCGCGCGGCCGTCTTCGCCCCAGCCGTGCAGCAGCAGGATCAGCTGTTCAGGAGCGCCGGCCGCGGGCAGCCATTCGAGGGGTGCTTGCATGGGCGCGCATTGTGGCGCGGCCGGCACGGTGTTGGCCCTGTATGCAAACCGCTTCATATCGCCAAGATGGCCGCCGCAGCCGAAACTGAGGCATGGCCGTCAAGCCCCTGCCGTCATCGACACCGAAGCGCGCCCCGCGGGCCGCAGCGGCTGGCCAAGCCCGGCTGACGCTGAGCCTGCCCGAGGACACGGTGCGCCGGCTCGCGGAAGTGGCGCAACAGCGCGGCGTGAGCCTGGACAGCCTGTTCGAGGAGATGGCGACGCTGACGCTGTTCGAGGCCGACATCACGCGGCGCTTTGCGGCGCCGGAAACCAGCGACGCCTGAACGGACGGCCCAAGCTCATCCCACTTCAGCGGAAATCGCGGCTGTGCGTGGCCAAGCCCTGCAGCAGCGCGCTGTGGTCGACCAGCTGGCGCGCCACCAGATGGCGCACGCTGTGCTCGCCTTCGCCCTGGCGCTGCCAGATGCCATAGACCGTGAGCAGGGTGCTGGCCAGCAGGGCGCGGCGCTGCGCCGCGGCCACCGCGGGCCAGATGATGACGTTGACGGCGCCGGTCTCGTCTTCCAGCGTCACGAAGACCACGCCCTTGGCCGTCTGCGGGCGCTGGCGGTGGGTGACAAGGCCGCTGGCGCGCGCCAGGCGGCCGTCGGGGTAGTGGCGCAGCACCGCCGCCGGCTGCACCTTGAAGGCGGCCAGCTGGCTGCGCAGCAGCGCCAGCGGGTGCTGGCCCAGGCTGAGCCCGGTGGCGCGGTAGTCGGCCAGCACGGTGGCGGCGGCGCCGGGCGCTGCCAGCGCGGCGATGGCCTCGTGCGTGCGCGTGCTGCGCAACAGGGCCGTGGCACGGGTGTCAACGCCGGCCACGGCCCAGGCGGCCTGGTGGCGGTGGCCACTGAGTGGCCGCAGCGCATCGGCGCGGGCCAGCAGCTGCAGCGCGTGGGCATCGAGCCGGGCGCGGCGGGTCAGGTCTTCTGCACTTTCGAAGGGCGCCTGGGCGCGCGCCGCGACGATGCGCTCGGCGGCATCCCGCGGCAGGCCGGTGATGCGGCTGAAGCCCAGGCGCACGTCACGCAGCGGTGAGCCCGCGCCTTCGAGTTCACTGTCCCAGACGCTGAGGTTGACCTCCACCGGCAGCACGCGCACGCCGTGCTCGCGCGCATCGCGCACCAGCTGGGCCGGCGCGTAGAAGCCCATGGGCTGGCTGTTGAGCAGGGCGGCCAGAAAGGCATCGGGATGGTGGCATTTGAGCCAGGCGCTGACATAGACCAGCAGCGCAAAGCTGGCGGCATGGCTCTCGGGGAAGCCGTATTCGCCGAAGCCCTGGATCTGCTTGAAGATGCGCTCGGCATAGTCCAGCGCGTAACCCTTGGCCACCATGCGGCCGACCAAACGCTCGTGAAAGGGCCCGAGGCCGCCCTTGCGCTTCCAGGCCGCCATCGCGCGGCGCAGCTGGTCGGCCTCGCCGGGCGTGAAGTCGGCGGCCAGGATGGCGAGCTGCATCACCTGCTCCTGGAAGATGGGCACGCCCAGGGTGCGCTCGAGCGCGCGCCGCACCTCGTCGCTGGGGTAGTCAGCTGGCTCCTCGCCGCTGCGCCGGCGCAGGTAGGGGTGGACCATGCCACCTTGTATGGGCCCGGGGCGCACGATGGCAACCTCGATCACGAGGTCGTAAAACCGGCGCGGCTGCAGCCGCGGCAGCATGCTCATCTGGGCCCGGCTCTCGACTTGGAAAGTGCCCACGCAGTCGCCCCGACACAGCATCTCGTAGCTGGCGGCATCCTCGTGCGGCAGCTCGTGCATCTCAAGCCGGCGGCCGAGCTTGGCGCCGACGAAATCAAGCGCGCGGCGTATCGCGCTGAGCATGCCCAGGGCGAGCAGATCGACCTTGAGCAGGCCCAGGGCGTCGAGATCGTCCTTGTCCCACTGGATCACGCTGCGCCCCTCCATCGCGGCGTTTTCCACCGGCACCAGCTGGGCCAGATCGTCGCGGGCGATGACGAAGCCCCCCGGGTGCTGCGACAAATGGCGCGGAAAGCTGATCAGCGTGGCCGTCAGCTCCATCCACAGCCGGCACAGCGGCGCTTCGGGGTCGAAGCCGTGCTCGCGCAGGTGCGCGGCCTGGGCGGTGCGGCCGCGCCCGCCGCCGGGCCGCCCCAAGGCGGGCGCAGCCCCCTCGGGGGGTGGCGACGAAGGAGCCTGGGGGTCGTCATCCCACCACCCTTGCTGGCCCTTGGCCACGGCAGTGATGCGTTCGAGGTCTATGCCCAACGCCCGCCCGACATCGCGCAGCGCCGAACGTGGCCGGTAGCAGATCATCACCCCGGTGAGCGCGGCGCGGTGGCGGCCGTATTTGCGGTAGACGTACTGGATGACCTCTTCGCGGCGCTGGTGTTCGAAATCGATGTCGATGTCGGGCGGCTCGTTGCGTTCGGCGCTGATGAAGCGCTCGAACAGCAGCGTGGTCTTGGCCGGGTCGACCGCGGTCACGCCCAGGCAGTAGCAGACGGCCGAATTGGCGGCGCTGCCGCGGCCCTGGCACAGGATGCCCTGGCTGCGGGCCCAATGCACGAGATCGGCGACGGTGAGGAAATAGGGCTCGTAGCGCAGCTGGGCGATGAGGGCCAGCTCGTGCTCGATCATGGCGCGCACCGGGGTCGGCTCGCCGCCCGGAAAACGCGTACGCACGCCGTCTTCGGTGAGCTGGCGCAACCAGCTGGCCGGCGTGTGTCCTGCGGGCACGATCTCGCGCGGGTATTCGTACTTCAGCTCGGCCAGCGAAAAGGCGCAGCTGCCGGCGAGATCAAGCGTGGCGGCCAGCCATTCGGGCCGGTAAAGCGTGGCCAGGCGCAGGCGCGAGCGCAGATGGGCCTCGGCATTGGTCTGCAGCGCATGGCCGGCTTCGGCCACCGTGCAGCGCGCCTGGGTGGCCATCAGCACGTCGAGCAGGGGCTTGCGCGAGCGCGCATGCATGCGCACGCCGCCCAGGGCCACCAGACGCAGGCCGGTGACGGCGGCGACCCGTTCCAGCGTATCGACCAGCAGGGCATCGAGCGCGCGGTGCTGCAGCACGACGCCAAGGGCGGCACGCTCGGCGCCGAACCAGGTCTTGAGCCACATCGCATGTCCGAACACCGTCTCGAAGGACTGCGCCGCATCGGCCACCAGCAGCGCCAGGCAGCCCGGCAGCCCGGTGAGTGTGGGGGCGGTGGGCACGCGGCCCTCGAGATCGCTGCGCCAGGCGAGGTAGCTGCCCTTGGCCGCACGCCGCCGCGCCACCGTGATCCACTGCGACAGATTGCCGTAGCCGCGGCGCGACTGGGCCAGCAGCACGAGGCGGGGCTCGGTGGGCGCGGCTGGGACAGCCGCTCGCGCCGAGGGCGCCGCAGCAGCGGCCATCGCCGGCGGCGGCGAAAGCCGCATCTCGGCACCGACGATGAGGCGGAAGCGCAGCCGTTCGGCCTCGGCGTGGGCACGCACCACGCCCGAGAGCGAACACTCGTCGGCCAGGGCCAGCGCCGCATAGCCCAGAGCCTGCGCACGCGCCACCAGTTCCTCGGGGTGGGAGGCCCCGCTCAGGAAGCTGAAATTGCTGCGGCAGTGCAGTTCGGCGTAGCCGGGAAGCGGCAGGACGGCGGAGCGGCGCACGGCAGCAGGGACGAGCGATAGGCCGGCAGGGGCTCGCGGGCGCGGGGCGGACGGGGATGGCGCGAGGGTGGGAGGAAGGCCGTGGCGACTGGCGGAGAAGGCGGTGACGAAGGCGAAGAAGAGGATGAACCGAAGGGTGATGAAGAAGGGGCGGCAGCAGGTGGCGCAGCGGCCAGATTGTCCAGCGGGCTGCGCACGGCCCCACCACCCAGGCGCAGCACATGGGTGTAGATCATGGTCGTGCTCACGTCGGCATGGCCCAGCAGTTCCTGCACGGTGCGGATGTCGTAACCGGACTGCAGCAGGTGGGTGGCGAAGGAATGGCGCAGCGTGTGCGGGCTGGCGGCCTTGGCGACGCCCGAAGCCTCGAGCGCGACTTTGAAGCCGCGCTGGAAGCTGGAGTCGAGCACATGATGACGCCGCCATGTGCCCGCCAGTCGCGGGTCTTCGGCAGGCTCGGCGTGCGGGAATACCCAGTGCCAGGCCCAGGATTGGGCGGCACGCGGGTACTTGCGTGCCAAGGCCGCAGGCAGGTGTACGCCGGCCAGCCCGGCGGCGCGGTCATCGAGCCAGACGGCGTGCGCCCGCGCCAATTGCTCGTGCAGCGCTTGCTCGAGCACGGCGGGCAGCATGACGACGCGATCCTTGAACCCCTTGCCTTCGCGCACGACCAGGGCGCGACGATCGAAGTCGACGTCCTTGACACGCAGGCGCAAACCTTCGAGCAGGCGCATGCCGGTGCCGTAGAGAAGGCGGCCAATGAGGCCAAGCGGCGCGTGCGCCAGGCCCTGAGGCCGGGCATCGAGTTCGACCAGCACGGCCTGCACTTCGGCAAGACTGAAAACGACGGGCAAGCGACGCTCGCCCCGCGGACGGCCAATCTCGGTCATCCAAGGCAGTGACTGCCCCAGCACCTTCTGATAGAGAAACAGCAACGCCGACAGGGCCTGCCGGTGCGTGGCTGGCGCAACTTCACGCTCGACCGCCAGCCAGGTGAGAAAGGCCTCCACCTCGGGCCGAGACATTTCCGCCGGATGCCGCATGCGGTGAAACTGGACGAATGAACGCACCCAGCGCACATAGGCCTCCTCGGTGCGCAAGCTGTAGTGCCGCAAGCGGGCGTGCTGCCGAACGAGATCGAGCAGCGGCGTAGCGGGGACTGGATCCGGCATGGTGGCGATCTCTGCTTGTCAGGATACTGTATATTTGTACAGTATCAGCATTCGGCACCCTTTGCCACCCCCAAATGACGGGAAACCAGTCCAGGCTGGATTGCAAGAAAAGCTATCTGAGTTGCTGTTCAATTGGCGGCGGCTGCATCTGCAGTCCATGGCATCTGGCGCTGCCATCGTGGCACTTCGTTGCCGGTCGCCGCAACTGCGGCTAGGGAAGCGCTGATTTACGCGCCTTGCGGGCGCCGCATGGCTGGCGGTTAGCGCTGATGCTGTGGTGTGAACACGGGCGAAGCACCTGGGAGGCTGTTTCGCAGGCATTGGAGGAGGCTTTGCGACCCTTGTTCATGCTGCGCGCGCACTGACCCCTTGGGCCATCAATCGCCGCCTGGCGATGTACAGGTTTACCAGTGCCGCTTGCGCCTTGGCCCGGACCTCGTTCTTGGCAATGCCGCGGTAGCTCACCTTGCGGTAGCCGAACAGGTTCTTAATGGTGAGGAACGGGTGCTCGACGATGGCCCGGACCTGCGCCTTGCGCCGCTCGAACCACTCGAACAAGGCCTTGGCCGGACTTTCGGGCATGGCCTGGATCTGGCCTCGCTTCATGGCGATGTGCGAGTCGATGTCCTTGCGCAGCCGGCCTTCGGCCTGCGCAGCCGTGACCTCCTCGCGCTTGTCCAGCCCGGTGTAGCCGCTGTCGCCGTGGACCTGGCTCTCCTGGCCGCCGTGGCGCAGTTCGTGCACGTGCACCACGTCGGCCTCATGCGCCGCCGTGCAGACAACGCTGTGGATCAGACCCGACTCGGCGTCCACTCCCGAGTGCATCTTCATACCGAAGTGCCATTGCTGGCCCTTCTTGGTCTGGTGCATCTCGGGGTCGCGCATGCCGTCCTCGTTCTTCGTCGAACTGGGGGCAGCGATGATGGTGGCGTCCACCACCGTGCCTTGTCGCATCAGCAACCCGCGCTCGCTCAGGTGCGCGTTGACCTCCGCCAGGATCGCGGCCGTCAAGTCGTGTTGCTCGAGCAACCGGCGGAACTTCAGCAGCGTGGTGGCGTCGGGAACGCTCTCCTGTCCCAGGTCGATGCCGATGAACTCGCGCATGGCCTGGCTGTCGTACAGCGCATCCTCCAGTGCCTCGTCAGCCAGCGTGTACCACTGTTGCAGAAAGTACATGCGCAGCATGCGCGGCACACCGATGGGCGGCCGACCCACCTTGCCGCTCTTGGGGTAGTGCGGCTCGATCAGCGCCTCCAGCCGCGACCACGGCACCACCGTGTTCATCTCGGCAAGAAACCGCTCCCGCCGCGTCTGGCGCTTCTTGCCGGCGTACTCAGCACTGGCAAAGCTTGTCTGCTTCATGGCACCAGCGTCGCAGGCTGCGGCCTCGGCTGCCATCGAGGACTGCCCGGACAAATCAGTGGTTCCTTAGCTCGAACGTTAGGCCGCAGTCACACTCTCGGCTGCGGCTCACGGCGTGTAGAAACCGCAACGGTCATCGCTGGTGTAGACTTCTGTGTAAGGAGTCGCACATGGCAACCAATCTCGCAATCGATCCGGATCTGCTTGACCGCGCACTTGAAGTCAGCGGAGAGAAGACCAAGAAGGCTGCAGTGACCATGGCCTTGCAGGAGTTCATCGCCAGGCGTCAGCAGCGAAAGGTCCTCGAACTGATGGGCAAGCTCGAGTGGGATCAGTCGTACGACTACAAGGCTGAGCGGACGCGAAAATGACGCTCCTTGTCGATACGAGCGTTTGGTCGCTCGCTCTGCGCCGCGATACAACCTCCTCAGATCCTGAAGTTGGGGCACTGAAGGACGCACTTTCCGGTACTGATGTCGTGGTCACGACTGGGCTGGTGCTTCAGGAACTGCTCCAAGGCTTCAACGGCGCAAAGGCTAGAGATCAGATCGTCGGCACCTTTGCAGCTCTGGCACTCATTCAACCCGACCGGGACGACCACATCGGCGCAGCTGAACTCCGAAACACCTGTCGTCGGTCTGGCGTCCAAGTTGGCACAGTAGACGCACTGATCGCCCAGCTATGCATCCGCCATGGCCTCACGCTACTGACTACAGACCAAGACTTTGCGCACGCGGCCAAGCACACGAAGCTCAAACTTTGGTCGGTCCCAGCCCCGCGGCGGCGCGGCGACGCCTAACCACTCGCTCAACCGGACCCGCTCCGGCAAGCGCCGTAAGCCCGGGCTGAGGCACATGATGCATCATCTCAGCCCGGGCTTACGGCGCTTGCCTCCGCAGGCCGCTTAGCTCGAACGTTGATATGGCTTCTTTCTGTCAAGAGGCAAAAGTCAGCCCTCTGCAATTGCAGATCTCATGATTCCCGTTGCCGGACGGGGAACGCGACGGAGCCTGAGGTTGCCACCCGTAATGGATGTGCG
>NZ_CAJGBN010000033.1 GCF_904426505.1 Rubrivivax sp. A210 | reverse complement strand
AGTCCGCGCTGTAGCGCCGTCGAGTCGTTGTCTTGTCGCTTGTCATCGTGTCCACGTAAGTCCGGCGTGGACACGATCGTTATCGGTGCCAGGGCTCAGTTCAAGATGGGATCGCTGTGCGCTTACGATCCAGAAGCTGCCATTCAGCGTGGGCACGTAAGTGAAGCCTAACCCCTCGCTCAAGCGGAGCGCCAACGGCAGGCCACCAGGGCCCGGCCTGTGGCACATGGTGCATTTTCACAGCCCGGGCCCTGGCGTCCTGCCGCTGGCTCCCGCTTAGCTCGAACGTTAGGCCCCGCAAAGGCATTCATGCGAGCCTGTTCGCGCCTTCGGCTGGTAGCGCCGGGAAGTCGGCGACTTCCGGCAGTGTTGGCCGCTCGGAAAAGCCCGAGAACAGCGAAAGACCGGGCCGCGCCTGAGGGCACGGCAAAACACAACTCAGGCACCGGCTTCGCCAGTGCCAAAGCCGGTCAAGCTTGCCTCGCTCCGCTTCTTGCCGTGGCCCACGGACGAGACAAAGGAACAACTCGGTCGGGCCACTGCCAGTCCACGGTTCCACAGCCAAGCAATGGGCGCGGTCGCTTCCCGCGATCCCGCGGCACACCGAGGGCAAGGCAGGCACTGCACTTGCACAGGTCAACCTCTCGTAGCCACAGTGGCGTGTCGAACCCTATGCAACGCGAGCGGTCGCGCGCAGCGGGGCCTAACACCTCGGTCAACGCGAGGCCCAGCGGCGGGGCACTTGGCCCGCGATGCCGTGTGCTGCATCATCAGCATCGCGGGCCAAGCACCCCACCGCCGGTCACGCGTTACCTCGAACGTTAGGCCTCACAGGAACCGGTTGTGGCGCACCACCATTTTCAACAGCCAAGCAGCCCTTGCCCCTGCACTGAAGTGCATGCCACTAAGGGTCAACCCGCATTGGCACCTATGGCAATATCCGGGTGCATGCACCCAGTTCTTGCCATAGGCACCAGGGGCGCTATGCTGTCTAAAACACGTTAGGCCACGCAAATACACTCACCTCGGCAGCTTTCACGAGATCCGCCAGCCGCACTAAATGCATCCCCTCATCAGCATCACTGTGGCTCAGAAAGCGACCAAATTCCGCGAGCAAAGGCCTCGTCTCCAAGCTTCACGAGTATTTACGCTGACGCCCACATCACAAGTGAAAATCAGCCCCGACGTCCACAACTACGCCGAAAATCTAAGCGACCAGCTCTTTGGCGTCGCCACCTACGCCGCGCCAGCGCACCACCGAGGAAAATCACCCAGCCTAGCCAGCAGTCGTAGTTCAAGCTCGTTGGCGTCCTTGTGCAGGGCGCAAGGGCCATGCAGAAGCTGGTCGTCGCAACAGTGCCGCCAAGTCAGCTCAAGGCAAGGCGCGCATCAGTGGCCATCAAAAGCGTGGCCTAACACGTCGCTCAAGCTGAGCACCAACGGCAAAACACCAGGCCCCGGCCACAGGTACGCTGTACATTTTCTGTGGCCGGGGCCTGGCGTTTCACCGTCGGTGCCAGCTTAGCTCCCACGTTAGGCCCCACAAAAACCACGCGGTCGCCCGTCCCGCACTTCTCCAAGGACCTCATCTCAAATGGCCACAAAGTCAGTCCAGTCGTTGGTCGAAGACGTCCGACTTGTCAGCGAGACAAACTACGAGATAGTCGAAGCCGTGCGCGCCCTGGTCAAGAAGACATTCAAGTCCACGTCCGAAGAGGTCAAATACGGAGGCATCCTGTTCTCCTCAGGAGTTCAGTTCTGTGGCGTATTCGCCTACAAGGAACATGTCTCCGTCGAGTTTGGCAGCGGAGCCAAGATCAAAGACGACATTGGTCTTCTTGAAGGCGCAGGTAAAGGTCGCCGTCACTTGAAGCTCAAGTCAGTAGCGGAACTCAAAGGCAAGAAGCTTGCGGAGTATCTTTCCCTTGCACACCAGGCCGCGAGTGGGGCCTAACCCCTCGCTCAAGCGGAGCACCAACGGCAGGCCACCAGGGCCCGGCCTGAGGTACGCGGTACATTTTCTTAGTCCGGGCCCTGGCGTCCTGCCGTTGGCGCCCGCTTAGCTCGAACGTTAGGCCTCAAAGTCGACTCAAGTTGCTATCCCAGCTGAAATTCAACCCCAACACCCAAATGCGCCTCGTCACCTGGAATGCCTGCAAAGGCCAATACCTGAGCAAGTCTGCACACCTCGCAGCCCACAATGCGGACATCGCCGTGATACAGGAGATTGCGAAGCCGCGCGAAAAGCTGAGCAACGTACTGTGGTTTGGCGAGAACGAGAATCAGGGCGTTGCCATCATCGCCAAAGACCCGTACACGATTGAGCCACTCATTGAGCTTCCCAACGCTCCGAAGTACTTTGTACCGATCAAAGTGAACGGCCCTACCAACTTCACGCTTTTTGCCGTATGGACCCTTGGCGCGCAGCCCCATCGATACGTGCGCGCTGCGTCAGTAGCAATCGACATGTACGATGATCTCTTCGCTGCCGGCCAGACGGTTTTGATGGGTGACTTCAATTCGAACGCAATCTGGGACACGGACCATCCGAAAGACGTCAACCACTCTGCAATGCTGCGGCGGTTGGAGCGACATGGCCTAGTCAGCGCGTATCACCATCACCTTGAAGAGGAACATGGTTCCGAGAAGCAACCAACCTTCTACTACCAATGGAACGAGGCGAAGCCGTTTCACATCGACTACTGCTTCATGCCTCGGACTTGGGCTACCAAGGTCTCGCGCGTTGAAGTAGGCGACTTTGAGGCTTGGCGCGAGCGCAGCGATCATAGGCCCCTATTCGTAGAGGTTGCGGTTGAGGCCTAACCCCTCGCTCAAGCGGAGCGCCAACGGCAGGCCACCAAGCCCGGGCCGGTGGTACGCGGTACATTTTCACCGGCCCGGGCTTGGCGTCCTGCCGTCGTCGCCCGCTTAGCTCGAACGTTAGGCCGCGCAACGCCCGGCTTCGGTCCCATTCGTTGCGTCTCGGGCTATGCTGCAAGCCGGCTCAGGGTACATCCACCGTGCAAGGAGGTTCGCATGACCGAGACCCCCGCTTCCAAGGCTTCAGCAGCAGCAACAACCACTTTGTTGCTCAGCATCGTTGCTTTGGGCGCCATCATCTATCTCGCCACAGAAGTAGCAGAACCCAAGCCTCTCTTGTTCATGCTCGCAGGGCTGGCCTTAGCAGTCACGCTTGTGCTGCACTTCATCTTCGTCTGGCTGCTGGCCAAGCGAGAAGGCAAGAACGCCAGAACATACCTCGCGGGGGCCGTACTCACCTACCCACTCGGCTCGGCTATCGGGCTCATCCTGTACGAGTGGCGCGTGAGGGTTGACCAAGAGTCCTCCAACAGCGCGGCCTAACCCCTCGCTCAAGCGGAGCGCCAACGGCAGGCCACCAGGCCCGGTCTGGCGGTACGCGGTACATTTTCGCCAGCCCGGGCCTGGCGTCCTGCCGTCGTCGCCCGCTTAGCTCGAACGTTAGGCCGCAGAATCCCCCATCCTTCCCAATTCATGTATGTCGCAGAACATAGATCACTCCGAAACTTATCGCGCCAAACTCGCCGCCGCGATACAGGAAGCGCGGAATCTGGGCTTTCCGAATGCCACAAAAATTGACCCAGCGAAAAGAATTTCGGACTCAACATTGCTGAAGCTTCAGAAGCTTCTCAATGATGACTTTTATGCCGAACTCTATCGAAAAGTGCCTTTCTATTGGGGCGACAAGTGTCAGACGCTTACCAGTCACCTCTTTGCGAAGCTTTCTTCCGTTGGACTGGAAGTTGACATCGTGCTTGGTGAAGTCAATATCAATGGAACGTTGGAGTTTGATGCCACACTCGCTAGTCTTCGCATGGAATATCAGGGGTCGCTTAAGGGCGATAATCAATCCTTGCATGCATGGATAACCATCGGAGATGATACGGTTATAGATGCAGGCCTTCCGGATCGAATGATTCGACACTACCGTTTTCCGGAAAGATATATGCCACCCATAATGGTTGGGCGCGCAAATGAGCTAGCCGAAAAATTTAAGGCCAAGCACGAGCCCTTGCTAGTTGGCACAGACTTCATCGCAAAGACAAACTCTATTGACCCTCGGTCTCTCCTTCACCACTACAAGAGCGCGAATCGTTCATATTAACTATGGGCAGCTCTGAGCCACTGCGGCCTAACCCCTCGCTCAACCGGACCAGCTACGGCAGGCCACCTTGGCCCGGGCTGAGGTACACGGTACATTATCTCAGCCCGGGCCAAGGCGTCCTACCTCCGCTGGCCGGTTAGCTCGAACGTTAGGCCGCACAGAACCAGTTCCTCACCGCCTCCAACTGAATCCAACCCAAAGGAGAGCCACCGTGCTTCAGCTCAAGCCACTTGACAAGAACGTCCCGATCTTTCAGCAGATCAATAGCGACGTCTCACCAGTCGTCCTAGTCAACATATTCCATGTGGCTGAGGCAGATATCCCGGCGCTGATGAAGGCGTGGGAAGCGGACGCGAACTGGATGAAGAAGCAACCTGGCTATATCTCTACGCAACTGCATCAGGGAATCGCTGGAAGCAACGTCTTCATGAACTACGCGCTTTGGGAGTCCGTCGCACACTTCCGTGCGGCATTCACGCACCCAGAGTTCACGGACGCACTTAGCCACTACCCGTCCTCGGCCGTGGCGTCACCGCATCTCTTCACGCGGCTCACGGTCCCGAATCTCTGCGTTGGCCCATAGCCGCCGTGGCTAGAGAGCAGCACTCTCGCCAGCATGCGCCAAGTGCGGCCTAACCCCTCGCTCAAGCGGAGCCCCAACGGCGGGCCACCAGGGCCCGGCCGCAGGTACACGGTACATTGTCTGCGTCCGGGCCCTGGCGTCCCGCCGTTGGGTCCCGCTTAGCTCGAACGTTAGGCGTCATAAATCGACCCTGTAGCACGCCTCGCAAGATTCACTTCCTACAGTCTCGATGTTGTTCACAGAAGTGCAGCTTGTAGGCCATTAACGCGCAAATTGCAACGTGTTAGCCTTCAACTAGAAAGCGCTGCGCAACTTCAATATGATGCAGCATTGATTGCGCTTTAGAATATTGAGCCAACATGATTTCATGGATCCACCGGCATCCAATCCTAAGCTTTCTTCTCGGGTTAGGAATTATATTAACTTCTGCGTTCTATCTACGCGGTGGAGCGAGGCTCTTTGTTTTTTGCATTGGTGCCACCATCATCGGCATCAACAAGCTAAAGGGCTTTGAGGAAATGGGTCGAGAATTTCATCGTAGACGCGAGAAAAAGCGGAAGTAGCACCAATGACTTATATCAATAATGATTCGCCTGCAGCCGTTGGTGCAATGACGCCTAACCCCTCGCTCAAGCGGAGCGCCAACGGCAAGCCACCAAGCCAGGGCCGGTGGTACGCGGTACATTTTCACCGGCCCGGGCTTGGTGGCCTGCCGCTGTCGCCCGCTTAGCTCGAACGTTAGGCGTCAAGAGACCGCAGTCTGCGTCATCCCCATTGTGTACGTACCAGCCCGCAACTCATGTGCTACTGGCGCTCAGACGAGCATCGCGTGTTACAAGTCTAGCCTTTCGTCGGAGGCCGTATGGAAGATTTTGTACTGGCAATCATCATCTCAGCCATATCCAGCGCTATATCAGCCGCAGTCGGAATCGCTGTGTTCTTTCCTCTCTTGCTTCTAATGAGCAAGGGGTTAGAGACCGATCAATCCTCCGGATTCGGCTTTAGGTCATTTATTGCGAGCCAGATGATCTTTTGGGGATCGTTGGTCTTCGTCGCATGGGTCGACCCTCCTTCAGTCGGCGCCTTCGTCGGGAACGGAATTCCCTTCTTATTCAATTTAGTCCTGATAGTCTTTGCAACTCGAATCGGCATGCGCGCTGCGATTCGGATACGCAACTCCCGCCGCAGTGGGGACGCTCCGCGAGTCGACGATCTTGAACGCATGAAGAACTCACTGGATCGTGGTCAAAAAGCGCGCGATGTCACGGCAAAGATCACCGACATTCTGAAGTAAGGACTGAAGAAGACCACGCCAGCGCCGTTGACGCCTAACCCCTCGCTCAAGCTGAGCACCAACGGCGGGCCACCAGGCCCGGGCCGGTGGTACACGGTACATTTTCACCGGCCCGGGCCTGGCGTCCCACCGTTGGCGCCAGCTTAGCTCGAACGTTAGGGCGCATGACAGCAACCTACTTCACTCCAAATGCCACCGAGTTCGTCGCAGCCGCGACGACGCAATTCTCGTTTCTGGCGGCGGAGTATGGCTTCGCGCTAAGACCCGC
>NZ_CAJGBN010000032.1 GCF_904426505.1 Rubrivivax sp. A210 | reverse complement strand
AAAGGGGCCGTGGCGAGGCGCAATTCGCGTCGCACACGCGCTGCAGCGTCGAAATCGGCCTCCTGGAAGGCTGTTCCTCAACCATCACTACTGGATGGCGAAATTCGGAGCCTTGTTCAGCGTTGCCCTAGCCAAGGAGAGATGGCATCCAGCTTGGTGCCGGACAAGAATGGAGCATATCAACTACCACTTCCGCGATGGCGGCGATCACAAGTTCGCGTTCGACTACGAGACTCTCCACCAAGTGTTGTCTGACTGCGGGTTCGCTGCCATTCGTCGGGTTTCGTTTAACTCTTCCATCGACTCTGACCGTCGTCGCGTAGGTACCCTATACGTAGAGGCGAGGCGTCCTGCTGTCCCTGAGCGGGCAAGTCTCATTCGTGAGGGTGCGCATGGAGCTTGAACAGGAAGTTTGCGCCGACGCTGAGTTCTCAGCGTACTGAGAGACATCCAGGCCAGAGAAGCTGCCGAGGGCCGAGCCACTCGGTGCGCCCATTGTTGGCGGCCCGCATCGCGCTGCTGCGGAGTTGGGCGAGCCCCTCTCATCAGCCAGCCAGTCTTGTCGCAGCGATGCGCGCGGGTTACATTGCGACCCGTATCGCGCCATGGGATGGCACGGTTTGACCCCGGGGATGCTTGGATGAAGCACTCCCCGGATGGTCTGACACCAGGCATATCCCGGTATCGCGATGCGAAGACCTCTTCACTTCACATCCTGGAGTCCTATGCATCTGCCACGCCATCAGGCGGCGCTTCGCGTCGTCGCGCTCGTTGCCACCAAGAACCGCCACGGCCTTCTTGCCGCACGCGCCCTTCCCTCCATCGCGTCCCAGCGGCGCCACTGCGACGAATTGATCCTCGTTGACGACGCGGACGATGCGTCATCACTGGCTCGGTGTCGAAGCCTGACCCAATCCCTGGGGCTTCCGGTCAGCGTGCTGCACAACCGCCGCACGGAAGGCGCGGCCGGGGCCTGGAACACCGGGCTGGACCATCTGGCCCGACAGACGGACGACCCGCGCACCGTGTTCGTCGCGTTTCTGGACGACGATGACGAGTGGCGGCCAGAGCACCTGGAGTTGTGCCTCAGCGCTGTACAGGGTGATGCGTCCATGGTGGCCAGCGGCTTCCTGCGTGTCGTCGCCGGCCTGCAAGACGAAGCGGTCCTGCCGCCGGCCCACGTCACAACGGCCGACTTCTACGTCGGCAACCCTGGAGTACAGCCCAGCAATCTGGTCGTTCGCCTGGACCGATTGCTCGAAGCGGGCTGCTTTGACGAGGCGCTGCCCAGTTGCACGGACAGGGACCTGCTGATTCGCTTGCTGCGAATCTCGACCGGAGGCTACCGCCGCGTGACGCAGCAGACGGTCCGACACTACGCGTGCCCCTACCGGCAGAGGCTGAGTTCCCCCGGCTCACCGCAGCGGTTCGCTGGCTTGGGCGCCTTCTTTGCCAAGCATCGGCCGCATATGACAGACCCACAGTGGGAACAGGCGCAGGCCCGTGCCTCCAGGCTGTTCGGATGGCAGGCCCCTCAGGAGCGCGCGCAGCTCGAAGAACCCATGGACAGCCTGCGCCTCATGCCATCGCCAGCGGTCGATCACGGTATGCACCTCGTCGTGGGCCTGATCACCGATGCCCAACGCGTAGAGGCACTGGACGGACTGGTGCGAGATCTGCTGCTCCTTCAAGAGGAGCCCGGGCTCTTGGCGCTGGATGTGCTGGTACTCGACAACAGCGCCGACGTTGATTCGGATGCGCTGAGCAAGGCTGCCGACCGCTGGCGCGCGCTGGGTTTGCGACTGCACGTCATCGGCCACGCCGCACGTGACGACGCCGCGCTGGCAGGCGAGTTGCCGGCCATGGCCCGCGGTCGGCTGGCGATCGGCCCCGCCCGTACCTGCTTGCAGACCTATCTCTATCGCTTCTGCAAGGCGAGGCCCGGTGCGGTGGCCTGGGTCCTGGACGACGACATGCGGCTGGACCCGCTGGTTGCCTTCGGCTCGCAGCTCCGGCGTACGCGCTACCTCTTGATCCCTTGGCTGGCAAAGCTCAGGGACGATGGTGTCGACATCGCCATCGGCAGCTACACCGGGGCAGCCCCGCTGCCCACGCTGTCGACACTGCGCGTCCAACTGGTCGACCTGGTTGCGACGTTGCGCTGGCTGGCGCGGCTTGACCCAGGCGAGGCACTGCCCGACCGTTCGACCTGGAACGCAGCGATGCGTGAGGGTCGACGCGACCACTACTACGACCTGTCACACCGAGAGACAGACCGGCTGGAGACGCCCTTCTGGCTGCAGCCCGAGTTCCAGGGTGAGACCGTGGGCGCAGCCTGCGAGCGGCTGTGTGCGAGCCTGGACCGCCTGCTGGCCGGAGAGCAGCTGTTCCGCCCCTTGGTGATCGACTCCGCGACGATGGAGACTTTCGAGCACCAGGACAGCCTGTACCGCGGCGGCAATACCTGGGTCTTCGACATCGAGGCCTTGCGGGATGCACCCAATGCGGTGCCTGACATCGGCGAGCGCGCCACGCGCCGTTCCGACATGATCTGGGCCTTGCTGCAGCGCGACAGGTTTCACCGCAAGGTGGTGTCGGTCCCGCTGGCCGTCTATCACGCTCGCGAGGCACAGATTGGCGACCCGGCGCGGGATGAGCGCACCCTGATCGACGACATCCGTGGCTTCGCGGTGTTCTCGGCGCTGCAGGACCGTAGCCGGGATCCACACCTGGACCTGGCGGCGCGCGCACTGAAGTACCGCGAAGAGCGTCTGGCTGCGTTCAGGCTGTCGATGCACCGCATTCGCGGGCTCGCGCACGAGCTGGTGGCCTTGGCCAGTTCGCCGGGCTGGCTTGGTGGTCACGCGAACCATCTGCTGGCATTCTCGGATGCGGTACTCACCCGAGTCGACACGGCCATGCTGACCCGCGTGTCCGCGGCCGTGCGCCAATTGTCAGGGGCCGATGTCGTTGCATTCGACCAGAGCCTGTCGGTGACGATGGCCCAGCACCAGGCCCGCCTGGGAGCGGGCGGCCTGATCGATGCGCAGTTGCGCGACCAGCGACAGCTCAACGCCGAGTGGGTCGCACGCCGCCTGGGCAGGGAGCAGCTTGACGCCGCTGCGCAACTGCAATGCCTGGGACAGGGCTCGGAAGCGGTGGTCTTCACCGATGGCCTATCTGTCCTGAAGGTGATCGACTACTGGAAGCCCAGGGCGGCCGCCAAAGCCCGGGCCCGACTGCACGCGCTGGTGGGGCGATGGCCCACGGGAGCGGGGCTGTACGGCATCAAGCAGCTGCTGACCGAGGGCCCGCAGAGCGTTCTGGTCTACCCCTTCGAGCCCAGCGAGCCTTATGCAGGCGGCCAGGGGCCGGGGCTCGTTGAGCTGATGGCCGAGTGCCATGCCCATGGCCTTGTCTGCCGCAACATCCACCCCAAGAACCTCCGCCAGGTCGGGCAGCAGGTACGCCTGATCGACTACGGTGGAGACCTGCTGCTGGCAGACGAGCTCGAGGACTTCGAGGCCGAGTTCGTGGCCATGTGCCGCCGGGCTTACATCTCCTGGCGACACGCCCACCGGGCCGACCTGGACGGACTGCTGCGCGCCAGCTCCCGCGACCCGGACTTGCCGGAGCTGTGCGGCTTCGAGCAGCACTTCATGCGCGCCGTGCACGAGACAACGGGCCAGTTACCTTCAGTGGACCCGCTGTGGGCTCTTGCAGGAGGCATGGAGCCGCAGCGCGTTCTCGACTTCGGCTGCGGCAAGGGCGAGATCAGCCAGCATCTTGCCCGGCTGGGGCACTCGGTAGTGTCCTACGACCCGGATCCTGCGCTCGTGGAACGGCTGGGCAGGCTTCGAGGACGCAACCTGGAACCTGTGCACCACCTTGACGAGGTGCTGGCCCGTGCGCCCTACGACCTGGTGATTTGCCGACGCGTGCTGTGCCTCTTGGACGACGGCGCTGCAAAAGAGGTCCTGACGCAGCTGCGCCGCTGCGTATCTGACCAGGGGCGCCTGCTGGTAGCCTTGTGCCATCCGACGTACGCACCGCTGATTGCCACACCAGAAGCGCTGCCCGAGCGTACCGGGCAGAACGACCCGGACAGCAGCTACAGCTGGGTCAAGCGCCATCGGCACAGCGGGCGGACACTTGTCGAATTCCATCGACCAGAGCGCGTCCTGCGCAGGCTGCTCCAGCGTGCCGGCTTCGCACTGGTGCGTCGACTGGAGCGGGAGACCATCGACCAGTTCAGGTTTGAGCAGGCCAGCGACCTGCTGGTCTACGAACTCCGGCCCGCCGCGGCGCAGGACTGCACGCTGCTGATCAAGGCTTGCGCGATGGAAGCCGAAACGCTGTGCACGAATGTGCGCCGCCTGGTCGGGCAACTGGAATCGCCGCGCGGCTTCCACGAGGTGATCCTGGTGCTGGACTCTAGAGAGGACGGCTTCCTGCGCCAGTACAAGGATGGCAGCTTCGCCAGGCTCAGAGCGCAGGCCCTGGTGCTGCAGGCCCAGGGCTGGGTCGACCGCGTGCTCCTGGGCCCGTCGGACGCTGCGACCTGTTCGGAGCTTTCCTTGAAGTGGCTCGGTCGCGCGCAACCCGGCACCCACGCCGGCAACGGAGCGCCACTGGCGGCGGTTCTGACCGGCTTCGAGGCTTGCGAGACCCCCTATCTGCTGCACACCGACCTGGACGTGCTCGTCGGGCGGCAGGACCCAGGGCATGATTACCTGGGCGACATGGTCAGTGCCCTGGCCAGCGACCCGTTGGCGGTGACAGTGGCCTTCAACATCGCTCATGCCGATGACTTGGCCTACACCGCCGATGGGCCGGCCGGCCCTTGGCGCGTGGAGTCCAGGATCGGCTTGCTGCACATGCAGCGACTGAGGGCTTTGCTTCCCCTAGGCAGCCTGTTCCCCGCTCAAGCCAAGGTGCCTGCCTGGCATCGCGCGCTGGACGAAACCGTCAGACGTGGACTGGCGCACTCGCTGCGCGGCGGTGACCGCCGCAGCTTCTTCATCCATCCATCCAACGAGCGCAAGAGCGACCCCATGGCATTGGCGCGTATCGCGGACCGCGTGTCCACGGGTTCGGTCCCTGCGTTCCAGTTCGGCGCCGTCGACCTGGTGGGCACGGCGTCGCAATGGGCCCGGCCTACGCGCTTCGAGCCGTTCGTGTTCATCATCGCCGGCCGCAACGTTGAACCGGGCCGCTTTCGGCGATGCCTGGCGTCGGTCAAGCAGCAGGCACGCGGCGACTGGGGGGCGGTCGTGATAGACGACGCCTCCTGCCCGGCATGGGAAGAGGCGCATCGGCAGCTGTGTCGAGACATTGGTGCTCAGGTGACCTACTTGAGCAATCCGCTGCGGCAAGGCCTGCTGGCCAACACGGTGGAGGCCGTCAGGGTCCACTGCGGTAGTCCTGACACCGTCGTCATCACCCTGGACGCCGACGACTGCCTGATTGGCGGCAACGTGCTCGACATCCTGGCGACCGAGTACAGCCTGGGGGCGGACATGACAGTCGGCTCGATGTGCCGCACGGACAAGCGCGCGGACTACCCTGCGAACCTGGACGAACCTCGCGTCAACCGCGGTGGCAATGTCTGGCAGCACCTGCGCAGCTTCAGGAAGTCGCTGTTTGACCAGATCCCTGACGACCATTTCAGACTCAATGGCGCGTATGTCGAACTTGCGAGCGATTGGGCGCTGATGCTGCCGATGGTGGAGCTTGCACGGTCACCCCGTTGGATTCGACGGTGCCTGTACTTGCATGAACCCGGCGGTGCCCGCGATGCCGAGACGAGCAGGCAGCGCGAAAGCGTCATTGCTGCGCTGATGACCAAGCCATCGCTGCGGCGCACGGCACTTGCTGTGGTCGACGCGGAGTGCCAGGCATGACCAGGCCTCTTGGCAGTCCACGGCGGGCCTGCATTGCCGTCGTGGGCGATGCGCGGCTTGAGGCTGGCCATCCCAGGGAAGCCCTGGCCGAGGCCCTGGGTCGCGCCCTTGTCGACGCAGGGTTCCGCGTCGTCACCGGTGGCATGGGAGGCGTGATGCGGGCAGCCCATCGAGGGGCACGCGCTTCTGCCGGGTGGTTCGACGGTGCGGGCGTCGGAATCCTGCCGGGGTCTGACGTCGACCAGGCGAACGAGTACGTGGACATCGCCATACCGACCGGGCTGGACCACGCCAGGAACGCCATCGTGGCCCAATCCGCCGCACTGGTGGCCATCGGCGGCGGCTCGGGCACTCTGTCCGAGATGGCCCTGGCATGGTCCTTTGGCCGGCTGGTCATTGGGCTGCGTTGCGGCGGCTCCAGCGGGCTTCTGGCCGGGCAGCGTATCGATGCGCGCGAGCGCTACCCCGCGCTGCCCGACGATCAGGTTTTTGGCGCCGACACCGCTGAGGAGGCCTTGGGCCTGCTGCGCCACTGGCTACCGAGTTACGCGAAGGTGCATCCGCGGATAAGAAGCAACCTGTAGCGGTGCAGCCGTTTGGCCAGCGGCCACCGCGCCGTTGCGCCATTGCGCCATTGCGTTGCTGATGCTGCCGATTGTTTGTGCCGGCGTAAGCGCACAGCGATCCCATCTTGAACTGAGCCCTGGCACCGATAACGATCGTGTCCACGCCGGACTTACGTGGACACGATGACAAGCGACAAGACAACGACTCGACGGCGCTACAGCGCGGACT
>NZ_CAJGBN010000031.1 GCF_904426505.1 Rubrivivax sp. A210 | reverse complement strand
ACGACCACGACCTGGCCAGCTTCGTGGCCATAGGCAGCGCGACGGTCAGCGAAGACGGCTCGAGCATCACCAGCGACCTGGGCGCCGGCGTCATCAAGGCCGGCTGGCACTGCGGGGGCAATCCCAATACCACCGGCAGCGCCGGCACCTGCCCCACTTGCAAGAAGTGCCAGGGCGCCAGCTGTGTGGCAGACAACGCCCAGACCCCGCCCCAGGCCTCGCCCACCGACTGCAAGGAACAGATCTGCTCCGGCGGCGCCGTGTCCACGCGTGCCAAGGATTCCGAGACTCCCACCAATGAGTGCCGCAAGTGCTCGGGCGGCACGGCCGTGGCTGACGCGGCGAAGAACGGCGTCAAGATCACCGCCGGCTGCTGCTTCGACGGCGAACCCCAGCCCGTGAATCCCATCGCCGACCTTGCCAAGTGCCCGGCCCGCACCGAGCACCCAGGATGGGTGCCAGGCTCCAACGGCTGTGGCGGCAGCGGCATTTCCAGCGCCGTGCCCGACAACCCCATGTTCGCGCTGCACATCACCGATCCGGTCTACCTGCTCGTCCATGGCACGACCTCGGGCGACTTCACCCAGGCCTGCAACGGACATGACACCTGCTACGACAAATGCCTGAAGCCCGCCGGCCGGGCCAAGTCGAGCTGCGACACCAACTTTGGCAGCGACATGGACGCGGTCTGCCTGCGCGACTACTCGGGCCTGCTGGACGGCCCCTATCTGCTGCAATGCCTCGGGCTCTCCGCCGGCTACGAAGGCGTGGTCTCCAGCATCGAGTCCTTCTACGAAAGCGCGCAGAAAAATGCCTGCGACTGCTGTGGCAGCTGAGCATGCACTCCGGGCGGGCGTGGGCGGTTGCGATGGCGCCGCTGCTCTGCCTGCTGGCGGCCGCAGCGGCGAGCCAGTGGTTGCTGGGCGGGCTGAAGTTCTCGAGCCCGCGCGCCGAGGGCGTGTTCAGGCTGATCTTCCTGGTACCGCTGCTGGCCGACCTGGGCTGGCTGTGGCGTCTGCAGCGCGCGGCCGCGGCACGCTGGCGCCTGTGGCTGACCGTCCTGCCGGGCGCGCTGGCCGCCGGGCTGCTGGCATGGGGGTTGAATCTGCGCGATGCCCAAGGCGCCTTGTTCGTCTTCATGCTGCCCTTGCTGCAGGGCATGGCCGGCCTGCTTCTCCATGTGCTGGGTGTGGCCCTTGCGAAGTCGGGGCGATGAGATGAGCCTTCGTTCGATCCTTGTTCGCTGCCTGCTTGTGCTGGCCTGCCTGGGCTCGGCCTGGGCCCAGACCACCCCGATGCAGCCGCAGTGGCAGCTGAGCCATGCCCCGGCCGGTGTCTCGCTCGAGACGCGGGCCGCCGCCGCAGGTGCGGCAGGCAGTCTCCACATCCTTGGCGTGCAGCGGCCGCTGGCCATGGGAAAGGATCGCACCGCCGACCGCGGCTGGATCGGCCAGGTGCTGCCCGGAGGCACCTGGGGCCGGCAGACCGGCTTCGTGATGCAACCGGGTGATGTTGCGGTGCAGGAGATCGACGCCTTCGCGCCGCTGGGCAATGGCGA
Organism: Rubrivivax sp. A210; assembly: GCF_904426505.1. Lineage (GTDB taxonomy): Bacteria > Pseudomonadota > Gammaproteobacteria > Burkholderiales > Burkholderiaceae_C > Rubrivivax. The sequence goes on along the minus strand of NZ_CAJGBN010000031.1, from coordinate 5,697 downwards.
ATTTGCGGTGGCGGGCCAGGCCGGCAGCGGCGAGTTCTGGCTCGTGGCGGTGAACGAACTGGGGCAGGCGCGCAATATCCGCAGCCTGGGACGCAGCCGCATCGCCTTCATCCTGCCGCTGGCCAATGGCGACCTGGTGCTGGGCGGGCGAGTGGAGAAGGATCTCTATGCTGCTCGCATCAGGCCCGACGGCGGCCTGGCCTGGGAACAGCGGCTGGACCGTGGCCGCGATGATCTCTTCCTCGCCGGCGTGCTGGTCGACGGTCGCCTGGTGATGCTTGAGCACAGCGGCACGCGCGAGCAGTTCTTCATGCGCGAGGCCAATGTCGGCGTCACGGTGCTGCAGCCGGGCGACGGCGTACCGGGTGCGCCGGCCTTCGCAATCGCCGGCCGCGCCGGCGCGCTGGCAGCCCAGCCGGGTCACTATGGTCTGGTTATTGATGCGGGCGAGGGCGTGAAGCAGCGCCTGTTGTTTCTGCAACTTGACGCCGGCTTCAAGCAGCAGGCGCAGGCCGAACTGCTGGAATCAAGCTTCGGCCTCGAGCGCGCCCGCCTGGCCGCCGCGGGCGCCCAGGGCTGGCTGCTTGCCGGCCTGGACCGCAGCGCGCTCTACGGCTTGAGGCTGGACGCGGCGGGGCACACCGTGGCGCGTTTCAACGCGGGTGCCGAACGCGTGTTTCTGCATCCCGATGCGGTGGCCGGCGGCGAGGCGACCTACGTCGTCGCCACCGAATTGCAGAAGCGGGACGACGGGCGCGGTGCCCGCTCCCAGGTGTTTGTGGCCCGCTTCCCGTGGGGCGCGCCCTAGCCGCAGCGCTTGCCACGCTCAGCATGTACGAGGGCTGGCCCGGTGGGTCAGGCTTGAGAAATCAGTGGAGGGAATGACGATGTTGCTTCAGAAAGTCTTCCGCGCCGCCGGCGCTTGGCTGCCGGCGCTGCTGCTGGTCAGCAGCCTGCCGGTCCAGGCGCAGCTCAACGAGAACTGCGTCGTCAGCGTCCTGAACCGCAATGTGCAGGCCAAGGCGGACGGCACCTGGGTGTTGCCCAATATCCCGGCCAACTTCGGCACCCTGCGTGCGCGCGCCACCTGCGTGCAGGGCGGCGTGACGAGCTATGGCGAGTCGGCGGCCTTTGCGATCCCGGCCAATGGCTCGGTGACGCTGCCGCCCATCGTGATCGGGCCCACGACGCCCATCCCGACCTCGCTGCGCGTGACAGCGCCCACGGCCACGCTCACCGCCGTCGGCGCGACGGCGCAGCTTCAGGTGCTGGCCACCTATCCCAACGGCGGCGCGCTCGTCGATGTCACCGCCAATGGCACGGGCTACACGGTCAGCAACCCGGCCATCGCCGCCATCACGCCCACGGGCATGGTGACGGCGGTGCGCAGCGGCGTCGTCGTCGTGCAGGCCACCAACGAAGGCACCCAGGGCATCCTGAGCCTGCGCGTGGCGCTGGCCGGCGCTGACAGCGACGGCGATGGCATCCCTGACGAAGACGAGATTCGCCTCGGCTCCAACCCCAACAATGCGGCCGACGCCCAACTCGACCTCGATCATGACGGCCTCACCGCGCTCGACGAGTACCGCCTCGGCACCGACCCCAACAACGCCGACACCGATGGCGACGGCATCAGCGACGGTGACGAGGTGCGCTGCACGCAAGGCCCCTGCACCAATCCGCTGCTGGCCGACAGCGACGGCGACGGCATCCGCGACCGCACCGAGATCAGCACTGGCAGCGATCCCAACAACGCTGCAAGCACCAATCTGGCCGCGGCGCTGAGCAGCCTGCGCGTGACCCCGGGCAACTTCACCTTGGTCGTCAATTCCCTCACCGGCAGCGCCAGCGTGCAACTCACCGTGATCGGCACGCTGATCGACGGCTTCGAGATCAATCTCACCAGCAGTGCGCGCCAGACCACCTACACCAGCAGCAACCTCGCGAGCTGCAATTTCGGCGCCCCCGACGGCCGCGTCTTCGCCAGCACCGCCGGTTCCTGCGACATCACGGTCAGCAACAACGGCCGCAGCGTCGTTGTTGCCGGCGTCGTCCAAGACTTCTCACCCGGGGCGCGTTCCTTCGTCGCCATCCCCGGCTATGCCAACGGCGTCGCGGTGAGCGGTGACTACGCCTTTGTCGCCTCGGGCAGCACCGGCCTGCAGGTGGTCAGCCTTGGCATCGACCGCCGCACACCGGCCATCGTGGCCGCGCTCAATGTCGGCGCCTCGTCCAACGACATCACGCTGGCCGGCAACCTGGCTTACCTGGCCACCTCGGGCGGCCTCAAGGTGGTCGACGTCTCGACGCCCACCGCGCCGCGCCTGCTGGGCACCTTTGCTGGCGTCGGCAATGCGCTGGGCGTCAAGGTGCGCGGCACCACGGCCTATGTGACGGCCGGCACCTCGCTGTTCATCGTCAGCGTGGCCAATGCGGGCGCCATGATCCAGGCCGGTTCGCTCAACCTGGGCGGCACCGCCTGGAACCTCGACCTCGACCCCACGCGCAACCTGGCCGCCGTGGCGGCCGGCGCTGCCGGCCTCAAGCTGGTGGACGTGAGCAACCTCTCGCTGCCCACCCTGCGCGGCACCCTGGCCACCGGCGATGCGCGCGGCGTCGCGCTGCGCGGCAATACAGCCATCGTGGCCGATTACAGCAACAGCATGACCTCGGTGGACATCACCAACCTGGCTGCGCCTGCGCTGCTGTCGCGCACCGACCTCAACCTGGGCGGACGCCTCACCAATGTCGTGCTCACGGGCAATTTCGCCGTCGGCTCCGACGTGCTCTTCGTCAACGGCGTGCCCATCGTCGACATCACCAACCCGCGGGCGCTGGCGCCGCGCACCATCCTCAACTTCCCGGCGCGCGACGACAACGGCATGGGCATTGCGGTCGACAACAGCTTCATCTACCTCGCGGCCGACCGCTCCGGTCTCAATCGCGGCGGCACCACGGGCGACAGCCGTCTGTACATTGGCCAGTACCAGCCGCGCGTCGACCTCGCCGGCGTGGCGCCGACGGTGGCGATCACCGCGCCCAACACCGGCAACCTCTTCTTCGAGGGCACGCCGCTGACCATGGTGGTCGATGCCGTCGATGACGTGAGCGTGGTTTCGGTGGCATTCAAGGTGGCCGGCAACACCGTCTTCACCAGCACCACCGCGCCCTACCAGTACACCTTCACCGTGCCCACAGGCGTGAGCAGCCTCGAACTGGGCGCCACGGCGCGCGACCTCGGTGGCAACGAGGGCGTGGCGCAGGCGGTCACGGTGACCGTTGCCCCTGACCCGCTGACGCGGGTGGTCGGCCTGGTCATCGATTCCGCTGGAGCGCCCATAGAGGGCGCCACCGTCACCGCCCCCGGAGGCCGCAGTGCCACCACCGGGCCCGATGGCCGCTTCGAGATCGTCGGCGTGCCCACGGTGCTGGGCAACGTGGTCGTGCAGGCGCAGTTCACGTCACCCGGCGGACTGCCGCGCACCGGTGCCTCGGCGCCGGTGGCGCCGGTGGTTGGTGGCGTCACCGACATGGGCAGCCTGATCATCGTCGACGTGCGCTTCGAGACCGCCTTCGGCACGCTCTACACCAATTGCGACGACTGCTTCACGCAGCGCACGCTGCCCTTCCCCTTCCCCTTCTACGGCGTTGCGCAGACCACGGCCTTCGTCGGCACCAACGGCTACATCACCTTCGGATCGGGCGACACCACCTTCTCCGAAAGCGTCACTGCCTTCAACAGCCGGCCGCGCATCTCGGCCTTTTTCGACGACCTCTACGGCGCACGCGGCCCCGCCGGTGCCGCGGTCTACATCAACGACACCTTGCCTGATCGCTTCGTGGTCACGCACGACCGCGTCGGCCACTTCAGCTTCGGCGGCTCCAACACGCTGCAGATCCAGCTCTTCCGCGACGGCCGCATCGTGTTCGCCTACAAGGGCATCACCGCGCTCAACACCGGTGCCATCGCCGGCCTGACGCCGGGGCCGAACGCGCCCTTCCTGCAGGTCGACTACAGCAGCATGCCCACCATCGACGTGCCCACGGCCACCGCGGTGTACGAGTACTTCACCTCGACCAGCCCCTTCGACCTGGACAATGCCTTCCTGGTCTTCACGCCCACGGCTGCCGGCGGCTACAGCGTGCGCACCGTGCTGGCCCCGTTGGTGGCACAGGCCTCGGTGGTCACCGGCGGCGCGCCCCAGGTGTTCGCCTTCGCGGCGCCGTCGCTGCTGCGTGCCTCGGCGCTGTCGACCGGCACCACGCAGGCGGCGGCCTTGCCCGACATCGCCAATGCCGAGGTGCTGGTGCGTTCCTCCGGCAATCCCGGCTACCTGGGCATGACCAACACCGACGCCCAAGGGCGCTTCACGCTGCAGGGTGTGCCGGCCGGCGGCATCGAGGTCCAGGTGCGGCGCAATGGCGTGGTGCTGGCGCGCGGTGCCGCGGTCTTCACCGGCGGCGACCTCAACCAGGCCCAGTTGCTGTCGATCGAACTGCGGTCGGCGGAGGTTCAACCCAAGCTGGACGCCGCGGCTCAATGAGCGGCGCCGCGCGTGCCTGCCCCCTGATGTGAGGGGGTGGCGCACGCGGCGGCGGCTTCGACCTGATAGGTGCGTGCTACCTTCAAATGGCAACAAGGTGGCACCGAGACCGGGCCATCAGGCGCAATTCGATAGACGAAATACGGAAGGCAAGAGAAGCATGTCTACTTTGAACAAACTGGCGGGCGTGGCGGCTGCGGCTGCGCTGATGGCGGGCGCGCTGCAGCCGGCCTTGGCGGCGACGGTGACGGTTGGATTCGAACAGTTTGCTGACCTGGATTCGGTGACGAACCAGATCGCGGGCATGAGCTTTTCGAATGCCACGGTGCTCAGGTCCGGGGCTCCTGCGGTGGTGAATCCTGGCAGCCTGGCCGATTCGGAATTCCCGCCCCACGGCGGCGACAACGTCGTGGTCGATGAAGGCGGTGCCATCACCATCGACTTCACCGGCTCGGTATTCAGTGTCGGCGCCTATTTCACTTACGTGACGCAATTGACCTTCGTCGCCTTCGACAGCAGCGGCGGTGTACTGGGAAGCGACCAGAGCACTTTCCAGATCAACACTGGCGGTTTCCTCTTTGGCGGAATCCCTAGCGGCGACGCCGGCAGCAGCCCCAATGAGTTCCTGTCTTTCAGCAGCCTGTCGGGTTCCATTGCACGCATCGTGATCTCCGGCGACATTGGCGGCAGTTCCTTCGTCATGGACGACCTCACGGTCGACACCGGCAACACCGTGCCCGAACCCATGACCCTGGCCTTGGTCGGTGGCCTGCTCGGTGCCGGCGTCGTGCCAGGCGGCTGGCTGCGCCGGCGCAAGAGCCGCTGAGGGCTCTGCGGGCGCAGCGGCGCGCTCGCATTCCGAACGAATGACTGCTCCCAGGCTCTTGGCCTGGCCGTGGCAGATCGGTCAGAGCACGCGCAATAAAAATGGGAGGCGCGATGAGCAAGTACTCGGGTTGGGTGGGGTCAATTGCGGGCGCCGCCCAGAGGCAGATGTCTCGCATGGGATGCCTGCTGCTGGCCGCCATGCCCCTGCTGGCCCAGGCCGGCGTGTTGGGCACGCCGAGCCTGAGCCCGTTGAGCATAGAGGCGACGGTGGCGAGTGCGGTGACGGTGAGCATCAGCATCACCGACCCGAACTACATTTTGGGCA
>NZ_CAJGBN010000030.1 GCF_904426505.1 Rubrivivax sp. A210 | reverse complement strand
CGCACATCCATTACGGGTGGCAACCTCAGGCTCCGTCGCGTTCCCCGTCCGGCAACGGGAATCATGAGATCTGCAATTGCAGAGGGCTGACTTTTGCCTCTTGACAGAAAGAAGCCATATCAACGTTCGAGCTAAGCGGGCGCCGACGGTAGGACGCCAGGTCCGGGCTGGCGAAAATGTACCGCGTACCGCCAGACCGGGCCTGGTGGCCTGCCGTTGGCGCTCCGCTTGAGCGAGGGGTTAGGCCGCAGTTCGCTGCGGATGGCGCTTGGACAACTCATTGACCGGCTGGTGGCTGCCAGAGTTCGACCTTGTTTCCCTCTGGGTCTATGACCCATGCGAACTTTCCGTATTCGGAGTCGTCGATCTTGTCGAGGACGTTGCAGCCCTCTTCCTTGAGTACTTTCACCAGCCCCTGCAAGTCTTCCACACGGTAGTTCACCATGAACTTGGCTGTGCTTGGGGCGAAGTGGTCGCCCTCATCGGCCCCGACGGACCATATTGTCGTGCCGCCTGTTGGTTTGCCTTCTGAGTCAGTCCAAGTGAATGCAGTGCCACCCCATTCTTGTACATTGATACCTAGGTGACGTTTGTACCAGGCCTGAAGCGAGGGCGCGTCTTTGGCTTTGAAGAAGATGCCGCCTATACCTGTGACTCGCTTCATATTGGCCTCCGAAGAGTAGTGAATGGTGGGACGGTGCCCGTTTCTGCGGCCTAACGTGGGAGCTAAGCTGGCACCGACGGTGAAACGCCAGGCCCCGGCCACAGAAAATGTACAGCGTACCTGTGGCCGGGGCCTGGTGTTTTGCCGTTGGGGCTCAGCTTGAGCGACGTGTTAGGCCACGCTTTTGACGGCCAGTGATGCACGCCTTGTCTTGAGCCGACTTGGTGGCACTGCCACGGCGACCAGCTTCTGCGTGGCTCAGGCGCCCAGCACGAGGACGCCAACGTTTCTGAGCTGCGAATGCTGGGCAGGCTGGGTGTCTTTCGTCGGTGCTGTGCTGGCGAGGCGTAGGCGGCGACGCCAAAGAGCTGGCCGATTAGATTCTCGGCGTAGTGCTGGACGTCGGGGCCGATATTCATTTGTGATGTGGGCTTAAGCGCAAATACTCGTGTTGCCTTGAGACTAGGCCTCTGCTCGCGGCATTTGGTCGCCTTCCGGGCCGCAGCGATGGTGATGAACGGATGCATTTAGTGCGGCTGGTGGACTTCGCGAAGACTGCCGAGGTGGGTGTATTTGCGTGGCCTAACGTTCGAGCTAAGCGGGCGACGACGGCAGGACGCCAAGCCCGGGCCTGTGACAATGTACGGAGTACCACAGGCCCGGGCTTGGTGGCCTGCCGTTGGCGCTCCGCTTGAGCGAGGGGTTAGGCAGCACTTGGCGCGAAGGCCACGGATTCACTTGGCTCGGGACAGTATGGCCTTAGCATCTTCGAAGCCTACTGGCGCTGAAGTGTGTTCATGGACAATTCTCAGGACGTGCCCGGTACTCTTGAGAACCCAGGTGAGCCGATTCTGCATAGCGCGCAGTTGTTCTCCTTGGGCGGAGACCGCGGAGTAGGTGACGATTGCGCTGAGTGATGCAAAGCCTTCGCTTGCGACGACTTGAACGTCTTCAAAGTGGACGTTCACCGTCTCGGTGCCCAGCGACGTGAACCAAGATTCAACAGCTGACTGCCAAGACGCTGCGCCTTCGTATGACCAGATTCCCCAGGTGTCAAAGACCCGAACCTTCGGGTCGTAGAGCTTCATGAGCGTGCCTGCATCCTTGGCGCGGACTGACGACTTGTAGGTATCAAGCACGCGGGTGATTGCTTTGTCGATGTCAGCCAATGTGGCTCTCCTGAATTCAAGGGACTCCGGGCGCCAAAGCGGGTGGCTTGTGCTGCCTAACGTGGGAGCTAAGCTGGCAACGACGGTGAAACGCCAGGCCCCGGCCACAGAAAATGTACAGTGTACCTGTGGCCGGGGCCTGGTGTTTTGCCGTTGGGGCTCAGCTTGAGCGACGTGTTAGGCCACGCTTTTGACGGCCAGTGATGCACGCCTTGTCTTGAGCCGACTTGGTGGCACTGCCACGGCGACCAGCTTCTGCGTGGCTCAGGCGCCCAGCACGAGGACGCCAACGTTTCTGAGCTGCGAATGCTGGGCAGGCTGGGTGTCTTTCGTCGGTGCTGTGCTGGCGAGGCGTAGGCGGCGACGCCAAAGAGCTGGCCGATTAGATTCTCGGCGTAGTGCTGGACGTCGGGGCCGATATTCATTTGTGATGTGGGCTTAAGCGCAAATACTCGTGTTGCCTTGAGACTAGGCCTCTGCTCGCGGCATTTGGTCGCCTTCCGGGCCGCAGCGATGGTGATGAACGGATGCATTTAGTGCGGCTGGTGGACTTCGCGAAGACTGCCGAGGTGGGTGTATTTGCGTGGCCTAACGTTCGAGCTAAGCGGGCGGCGACGGCAGGACACCAGGCCCGGGCTGGCGAAAATGTACCGCGTACCGCCAGCCCGGGCTTGGTGGCCTGCCGTTGGCGCTCCGCTTGAGCGAGGGGTTAGGCCGCACTCGCATATCTGGCAATAAGTGCCGCGATTATAAGCAGGATACTAATTCCAAGAATCATGCTCCACTGCCTCTTGGTTATTAATGCAATCTCCTCGCTTCGGGGGCTTTTCTTGCTAAAGGTGAAAGTAAATACGGCAGGGCGCAAAAACCAGGCGACTCCGAAGATCGCCCATCCGAACATGCTTAGGATGCGCCAGGGATTGCCATCCTGTGAGTAGGAATAACCGGTGTCTGCCAGAGGAATCCAAACAATAGCGGTGTTGAGTAGCCTGTGATGAAGGCTTCGAATTGGTGCAATCATTCTTTGACTCCTTCAATTGCCGCGCATGAAGACGTTGTAGATTTTCGTATTGCTGACTCGGTTGGCAAAAGAACTTTTGTCCTGATAGCGAGTTGGCTGCCAACTGTGGCGAAGTGGATTTTGTGCGGCCTAACGTGGGAGCTAAGCTGGCACCGACGGTGAAACGCCAGGCCCCGGCCACAGAAAATGTACAGCGTACCTGTGGCCGGGGCCTGGCGTTTTGCCGTTGGTGCTCAGCTTGAGCGACGTGTTAGGCCACGCTTTTGACGGCCACTGATGCCCGCCTTGCTTTGAGTTGACTTGCTGCCACTGCAGCGGCGCCCATTTTCTGCTGCGCACCGGCAACCAGCACGAGGTTGCAGCCAACTTGCCTGAGCTGCTACTGCTGGCGAAGCTTGGTGTATTTCTTCGGTGGTGCGCTGGCGAAGCGTAGGCGGCGATGCACCCGAGCTGGCCAACTAAATTCTCGGCGAAGTGAAGGCGGCTGAGGCTTTCTGTCACTTGTGGTGCTGGTTCCAGCGCAAATACTTGCAGTACCTTGATACGAGGCTTTTGCTCGTGGAAATTGTTCCGCTTCTGAACCGCAGCGATGTTGGAGAGCGGATGCATTTGGTGCGGTTGGTTAGTTTCGCGAAAGCTGCCGGCGTGGGTGTATTTGCGTGGCCTAACGTGTTTTATGCGACAGCGTTACAAAGCTGACATGACTGGATTGAACGCAATCGCCTTGATTTTGGCAAGTAGTCGGACGCAGAAAAGTCATCAATGAGGCCCTCACGCTTGGGGGAACACTTAAGGGAAAGTCCGGGGAGGCTGCAAAGTTTGGGATTGCCACGAAGGCTGTTTTGGCGGGTGGTGCGCCAACACTGGTTCCTGTGAGGCCTAACGTTCGAGCTAAGAGGGAGCCGACGGCTTACCGCTAGGCCCGGGCTGCGGAAAATATAGCGTACCGCAGACCGGGCCTGGTGGTAAGCCGTTGGCGCTCCGCTTGAGCGAGGGGTTAGGCGTCGATCGCAACGGCATAGAACAGCTCAGTAGAACCATCCTTGTTGACGTGGGCGATGGTGCCGATAGGTGTCCAACCCAGGCGCTCGAAGATCCGCTGCGTACCAACACACCAGTCCTCCGTGGATGAGATGAGCTTCCTACCCTTCGCAACGCTTTGAACATGCCTGACAAGGGAGGTAGCGACTTCCTGCCTTCTGTGTTGCTTGCTGACGCACAAATAGGTGAGAAGTGGTTGCCCAAGAAGACCCCGAGGTTCGTAGCTAGCGTAGCCAACGATGACACCTTTTTGAGTTGCCACGAAAAGGCACTTGGCGTCGATTTCAGCAAGTCGGTCTCCACCAAATTCATCAATCTCAGCAATGGTAGCTTGGTCACTCAAGTTGCCAAGCCGAACTTCTGTGGAAACTGGGAGTGTCACGGTGGTTGTTTTCGACGCCTAACGTTCGAGCTAAGCGGGCGACAACGGCAGGGCGCCAAGCCTGGGCCGGTGAAAATGTACCGCGTACCACCGGCCCGGGCTTGGTGGCCTGCCGTTGGCGCTCCGCTTGAGCGAGGGGTTAGGCGTCTTTGGCAACGGGGTGGCGCACAATGAAATCATTGCTGCCACGGGCAAATCCAGTTAGCTTGCTCTTCTGTTCCACAAAGTAGTCGTGAACAAACGAGACAATCTGAATTCGATCTTCGTACACTATGTGCAACTGATTGCTGTAGTGTTCTGATCGCGGGAAAACGCGCCAATGCACGGGCTCACCTGGGAAAACATTGACTTCGTTGTCCGAGCGAAGCACAACAAGCCGATCTGGCAACTCGACTATGCTGCCGAACGGTGCAGTGCCAGTTGCGACGATCTGGGTTGGATCGATGTTCAGTTCTTTCGAACCTAATGATTTGAATAGCTCCGAGTCTGTCGGCTTCGCAATAGATTGCCCATCGCCAGGCTTGCGATCCGGCGGAGGGGCGTAATTCACCACCTCTAGCCCAGATGCGTTTAGCTTGAAGATTTTTTCGTTTGAGCCCCAGACGTATGAGTCGACTGTCGCTGCCCCATTCCCGAACATTCGTTCTTCGCCAATAACTTGGTCGAAAACGCGATGCGCACGGTTCGTGCGTGGGTCCTTCTCACGGCGGAAGTTGGCAAGATAGGCGGCTACGGTGTCCCAAGCAAATACGCTCTGGAAGGCCCACTCGCAAGAGCTGCATGGGCGTTTCGCTAAAGTTCGCAGTTCATCAAGTAGAGTCTCGGAAGTGCTCTTAAAGGCGAACTCGAGAAGCCCGTCCGATCCGGCTGCCGCCGCAATTGCTGTGCTCTGGTTTGAGGCCTTAACTTGAAGAATGCGGCCGTCATGATGGCGGCGCGCCGACTGCTTCAGCAATTTTGACGAGGCGCCCGACCTTAGTGCAGAGAAGAGGCCGGAATCACTACCCGCAAAGACGTGGTGGTAATAGATGTCCGTATCCACCGGCAAAAAATCGAATGGGCTGTCTGAAGTCCTCCAGAATTTTGACCAGGATTGTTCGGACGCCTCAAGTGCAAAGCTAGCTAGGGCGTTCAACTGGCGCTTAATGACGACCTCAATATCTGGGTCGCGCAGAATCTTTCGCACTTTCTGTGTATAGAAGAGGTCGCTGTCAGAGAACGCCACACGTAGTGCCGTCTGAATGGCCGGATGCGCCAAGGCCATTTCATCAATTAGCTCAGACCAATTTATACGGTGATAGCTACCCTCAGCGCCAAAGAGCGTAAGTTCACCTGAGTAAATCTGGGAATCCCAGTACTCGCCTTCAAGTAGCAGGCTTACAGGCTGCATCGCTTGCCCCTGTAGATTTTCGCGAACTTGGCTTTGTTGATGATGCCGCCATTTCGCCACTTCTCAAGCACTGCATACGCTGGGCGGTCGTAAGGTGCAAGCCAATGTGCGACTGGATAGCCGTGCCAATCGCCTTGGTTCCCTACGAACTTGGCAATTTGCACCTCGAACTGGTTCGGAAGTGCTGTCGTCCCGAGAATCACTGGCACTGCTTGAACAAGATACAAGCCCCAGACCGCATCGTTAGCGGTCCACTCTGCAGCCAATGCACTCGTGAAAGTCTGTGTCTCCTCCAAAACGGATATAGACCACTGTGACTTCTGGGAGGCGAAGGCGGCGTTTCGATGCTGAGGGTGAGGGATGTAGGCCATCTTGGCGCTAGTGTACGGGGTTAGACAGGGGAAGGGCCGGAAGGGTGTTTGAAGACGCCTAACGTTCGAGCTAAGCGGGCACCGACGGTAGGACGCCAGGCCCGGGCCGGTGAAAATGTACCGCGTACCACCGGCCCGGGCCTGGTGGCCTGCCGTTGGCGCTCCGCTTGAGCGAGGGGTTAGGCCACGCTCGCGAATGCTGGCGAGAAGCGCTCAACTTGCGCACGGGAAGCTACTTGACGGCAGTGGGATTGAAGTGCGGATTTTCGATGATACCAAGGCGATTCCCGAATGGGTCCGTCACTGCGGCGACCTTTGTGCCTCCGCCTACTTCGGTCACTGGCTCGAGTGCGCTGGCGCCAAGGGAAAGCAGCTTAGCAAAAGCCATCTCCGCGTTTTGAACTCCCCACAGCGGTTGAGCACCTGCCACACTTGATTCACCTTCGGGAACAAGACCAAGTTCGAATCCGCCGACCGAGAAGCCCACATAGAACGGCTGATCGAAGTAGGGCGCCTGGCCAGTAACTTGGCTGTACCAATCCTTTGCTGCTGCGAGGTCTTTGACCGGATAAATGGCGGTGCGTAGGCCGAGGATCATGTTGGTGCTTTCGTAGTTTGAGTTTCAAGCGGGCTACGCGATCCGACAGTGCTGATTGCGTGGCCTAACGTTCGAGCTAAGTGGGCGACGACGGCTTGCCGCCAGGCCCGGGCTGCGGAGAATGTAGCGCACCGCAGCCCGGGCCTGGGGGCAAGCCGTTGGCGCTCCACTTGAGCGAGGGGTTAGGCAGAGCTGCGCATTGGGTGGAGAGCTTTGAATTCTGGCTATCTTCTTGCTCGCGAACAAAGAAGGCTTCCCGCTCCACGCTGGCGAGCGTGGCGTGCCACGTCTTCAAGCCGCCGCGCCAGAGGGGCAGGCCGTGACGCGCAAACGCTGGCCGCGGCGGCCCCACGAACTGATTGAAATTCATGGCTTCCTTCGCAGTGTCCTGCGCAGACATAGCGCTGCTTCTTCATGTCTTGGTCTTCGTCTCGTCGGAGCAGGGAACCATGCGTGCCTATGGCTATGGAGATTCCGGCGTCACCGCTGTAGCCGGCCGATGGTGGTGCGGCTCTGCCGCCTCGTGGCTGTTCGGTTCACGCCGCCAGGCGCTGACTCTGCTGGAACACCACAAGGCTTGCCCTGCGCTGCCTAACGTTCGAGCTAAGCGGGCGCCGACGGTAGGGCGCCAGGCCCGGGCCGGTGAAAATGTACCGCGTACCACCGGCCCGGGCCTGGTGGCCTGCCGTTGGCGCTCCGCTTGAGCGAGGGGTTAGGCAGCACTTGGGGTACGACCGGGGCGGATGGGTGACACTTTTCTCGCAGCGTGCAGGTGACGAGACAGGGACGATGGACCTCCACAAGGAGGGTACCAATGCCCTGGAAGGACACCAACATCATGGAACTGCGAATTC
>NZ_CAJGBN010000029.1 GCF_904426505.1 Rubrivivax sp. A210 | reverse complement strand
TGACGGCCGCGCCGTTGGCCAGGCGCTCGGCCGCGGCCAGGGCCAGGGTGCCGGCATCGACGCTGACGCTGCCCGAGGCCAGCGTGCCGGTGGCCGAAAGCGCCAGCGTGCCGGCCTCGACGCGGGTATTGCCGGTGTAGGTGTTGGCGCCGTTGAGCGTGAAGCTGGAACTGCCCTGCTTGGCGATGCCACCCGTGCCGGCAATGACGCCGTCAAAGCTGCTGTCACCCAGCGCGCCGGTGCGCAGCAGGAAGCTGTCCAACTCGATGGTGCCGGCGCCGGCCAGGCTGCCGAGGGTCTGGTCACCGGCCAGGGCCAGGCTGGCGCCGGAGGCCACGTTGACAGCGGGGGTGGCCGTGAGCCGGCCGGCCGCGGCCAGCGTGAGCGCGCCGCCATTGACGCTGACGTTGCCGGCGGCCGAGGTGCCGGCCAGCCTGCTGGCGCCGATGGAAGTGAGCGTGCCGCCGCCGAGGTTGGCCGTGGCGCCGGTGCTGCCCCCGTTGAGGGCGTAGGTGCCGGCGCTGAGCGTGCCGCTGCCAGCCAGGGTGCCGGCCAGGGCCAGGCTGGTGACGGTCTCGTCGCCGGCCAGGGTCATCGTGGCGCCGCTGGCGACGCTGAGCGCAGCCGTGTTGGCCAGGCGCTCGGCGGCGGCCAGGGCCAGGGTGCCGGCGTCGACGTTGATCACGCTCGAGGCCAGCGTGCCGGTGCCAGACAGTGCCAGCGTGCCGGCCGCTACCGTGGTGCTGCCGGTGTAGCTGTTGGTGCCGCTGAGCGTGAAGGTGTTGCCATCACCCTGCTTGACGAGGTTGCCGCTGCCGCTGATTACGCCCGAGAACTCGCTGCTGGCGAGGCTGCCGCTGGCCAGCGTGGCGCCGGCGAGGGCCACCGTGCCGGCGCCGGCCAGGCTGCCGAAGGTCTGGTTGCCGCTCGTCGCCAGCGTGGCGCCGGAGGCGACGCTGACGGCCGTGGCTGCGCTCAGGCGGTCGGCCGAAGGCAGGGTCAGCGTGCCACTGCTGATGCCCACCGTGGCGGCCGCCGCGGTGCCGGCCAGCGTGCTGCTTCCGGTGGACGTGAGCGCGCCGCTGCCCAGGTTGGCGTCGGCTCTGCCACTGTTCAGGGCATAGGTGGCGGCCGTCAGCGTGCCGCTGCCGCCCAGGGTGCCGGCCAGCGTGAGGCTGGCGATGCTGTCATTGCCGGTGAGGGCCAGCGCGGCGCCGCTTGCCACCGTCACCGCGGCAGCGTTGGCCAGCCGATCCACCGATGCCAGTGTCAGCGTGCCATCGTCGACGTTGACGGTGGCCGCGGCGGAACTGCCGGCCAGTCGGCTTGTCTGCGTGGACGTGAGCGTGCCGGTGCCGAGGTTGGCGTTGGCCGTGCCGCCCGCGAGGGCGTAAGTGGCGGCCGACAGCATGCCGGTGCCCGACAGCGTGCCGGACAGCGTGAGGGCGGCGACGGTGTCGTCGTTGACCATCGTCATCGCCGCGCCCGAGGCGACGCTGAGCGTGCTGGTGTCGGCCAGCACATTGCTGCCGGTGGCGGCCAGCGTGCCGCCCTGCACGGTGGTGAGGCCGGTGTAGGTGTTGGAGCCGGCCAGCGTGAAGGTGGTGAGCGCGCCCTGCTTGACGAGGTTGCCTGTGCCGCCCAGCACGCCGCCGAAGTTGCTGTCGCCAGCCGCGCCGGTGCCGAGCGTGAAGCTGGCCAGATCCACCGCGCCCGTGCCCGCCAGGCTGCCTATCGTCTGGTTGGCGCCGAGGCTGAGGTTGGCGCCGGTGGCCACCGTCACCACCGAGGCCGGTGCCAGGCGGTTGGCCGCGGCCAGGCTGAGGGTGCCACCGTTGACGTTGACAACGGTGGCCGCGGCGCTGCCCGTCAGCGTGCTGCTGCCCAGGCTGTTCAGCGCGCCGGTGCCGAGGTTGGCGATGACGCTGGCGCCGTCCAGGTCATAGCGGGTGGCGCTGAGCGTGTGGCCGCTGCCGGCCAGGATGCCGGCCAGGGCCAGGGTGCCGGCGCTCTGGTCGCCGCCCAGCGTGAGGGTGGCGGGCGCGGCCACCGTCACCGCCGGCAGCGCGGTCAGCCGGGACGCCGAGGCCAGGCTCAGGTTGCCACTGTCGACGTTGACGTTGCCGGCATCGCTGGTGCCGGCCAGGCTGCTGCTGCCGCTGCTGGTGAGCGTGCCGGTGCCGAGGTTGGCGTCGGCCAGCGTGCTGCCGCCAGCCAGCGTGTAGGTGGGGGCGCTGAGCTTGCCGGTGCCCGACAGCGTGCCCGACAGCGCCAGGCTGCCGACGGTCTCGGTGCCGCCCAGTGCAAGGAAGGCGCCGCCATTGACGCTGATGGCCGCCGCGTTGAGCAGGCGGTCGGCCGCGCCCAGGGCCAGGGTGCCGCCGGCCACGTCGATGGCGGTCGAGGCCAGGCTGCCGCCGAGCGTGAGCGTGCCGTCCTCGACCCGTGTCGAGCCGGTGTAGGTGTTGACGCCAGCCATGGTGAAGGTGGCCGCACCCAGCTTGGTGATGCCGCCCGCGCCCGAGGCGACGCCCGCATAGCTGCTGCTGGCGCCCGTGCCGGTGCTGAGGCGGAAGGTATTCAGCTCGACATTGCCGGCGCCGGCCAGCGAACCCATGGTCTGGTCGGCGTTGAGTTGCAGGGTGCCGGCCACCGTCACGGCGACACTGGGGGCCGTCAGGCGGTTGGCGGCGGCCAGGATGAGGCGGCTGCCGCTGCCGACGTCGACACTGGTCACGGCAGCGCTGCCGGTGAGCGTGCTGGTGCCGGAGCCGGTGGCGGTGGTGCTGAGGTCGCCAGCGCCCAGGTTGGCATTGACGCTGCCGCTGTTCAGCGCGTAGGTGCTGGCGGTCAGGGTGTGGCCGCTGCCGTTCAGGGTGCCCGCCAGCACCAGGCTGCTGACCGCGTCGCTGCCGCCGAGTTGCAGCGTGGCGAGGCTGTCCACCGTCACCGCGCTGTTGTTGGGCAGCACATTGGCGGCGCTGGTGACCAGGGTGCCGGCCTGCACCGTGGTCGTGCCGGTGTAGAGATTGGCGCCGCCCAGCGTGAAGGTGGTGAGTGCGCCCTGCTTGACGAGATTGCCGGTGCCCGAAATCACGCCGCTGTAGCTGCTGCTGCCAGCGTTGCCGGTGCTGAGCGTGAAGCTGTTGAGGTTGACGTTGCCAGCGCCGGTGGCGCCGCCGGCCAGCGAGCCGAGCGTCTCGTTGCCACCGAGCACCAGGTTGCCGCCCAACTCGATGGTGGTGACCGGTGCCGCGGCGAGTCGACCTGTGCCGGTGTCCAGCGTCAGCGTGCCGCTGAGGATATTCACCACGGAGGCCTGGCTCGTGCCCGCCAGCAGCACATCGCCGGCGATGGTGAGGTCGCCGGTACCCATGTTTCCCTGCGTGCCGCCGGTCAGCACATAGCTCAAGGCGGTCAGTTCCGCACCTTCGCGCGTGCCCGAGGAGGCGAATCTGCGCACGGTGTCGGTGCCACCGAGCCTGAGGACGGTGTTGGTGGCCAGGGTCAGTGCGGTGGCGTCGGGCAGCACGTCTTGCCCGCTCGTGGCCAGAATGCCGCCTTGCACCAGCGTCGGCCCACTGTAGGAGTTGGCGCCGCCCAGCGTGAAGATGCTGCTGACAGCCCCCAGCTTGGTGAGCCCGCCCAAGCCGGAAATCACGCCGTTGAAGGTGCTGTCGCCGACCTCGCCGGTGCTGAGAATGGAACCTGCAAGGGGCATCACGACGGCCCCGCTGCCGGCCAGCCAGCCCAGGGTTTCGCTGCCACCCCTCGGGGCGGCGGTGCCCAGCACCAGCGTGGCGCCGGCGCCGACCGTGGTGGTCGGCTTTCCGGTGAAGCGACTCGCCGCGTCGGTGGTGAGCCGGCTGCCGGCGCCGCTGACGTTGACGATGCCCACGTCGGCCGTGCCGCCCAGCGTGCCCACGCCGGAGGCGTTGAGGGTGCCGGCGCCCAGATTGGCGCCATCCAGGGTGCTGCCGCCGTTGAAGGTGTAGATGGGCGCGATCAGCGTGCCGCTACCACCCAACGTCCCCAACAAATTCAGCGCGGCGACTGTCTCGGTGCCGGCCAGGGCCAGCGTGGCGCCGCTGGAAACGGTGACGGCGCTGTCGTTGTTGAGGCGCTCGCCGCCGGCCAGCACCAGGCTGCCGGCCAGAACCTGGGTGGCGCCGCTGTAGGTGCTGGCGCCGCCCAGCGTGAAGGCGCCGCTGCCGGCCTTGCTCAGGCCCCCTGCGGCACCTGAGATGACGCCGTCGAAGCGCGTGCTGTCGTTATTGCCGCCGGTGGTGAGCACGCGGTTCGGCAGCGAGACCGAGGCGGCGCTGCCGCCGGCCAACGAACCCACAACCTCATCGTCGATGAGCAGAGCCAGCGTCGTTGCCCCGACCAGCGTCACCGCCGAGCTGTCGGGGATGGCATTGCCGCCCTGCACGCGCAGCATGCCGGCGCCGACCGTGGTGGCGCCGTTGTAGCTGTTGTTGCCCGCGAGCGTGACGGTGCCGGCGCCCACGGTGATGCCGCCGGTGCCGCCAATCGCATTGTTCAGGTTCAGGCCACCGCCAGTGCTCTCGAAGCTGGCGTCCGATGTCAGGGTCAGGGTTCCGCCGAAGTTGGCGACACCGCTGGCGTTGGCTATCACGCCCCCACCCAGGGTGGCGGCGTTGAGCAGGCTGGCGCCGCTGTTGATCTCCAGGCGGTTGGCGCCGATGGCGACGGCTCCCGTGCCGAGCTTGCCGCCGCCGCTGACCACCAGCGTGCCATCGGCAATGGTGGTGCCGCCGGTGTAGCTGTTGGTGCCGGTGAGCGTGAAACGGCCCGCGCCAGCCTTGACCAGGCTGCCGCCTGCAGCGCCGGCAATCACGCCTGCGAAGGCGGTGGTGCTGCCATCGCCGCCGGTGGTGAGCGTCAAGGCGCCCAGATCGACGCCACTGCCGGCGCCGCCCGTCAGCGAGCCCAGGGTCTCGCTGCTCAGCAGCACCAGCGCGGCGTTGCCATTCAGGGTCAAGGCCGAGGCGTCGGGAATGGCCGCGCCGCCCTGCACCTGCAAGGTGCCGGTGGTGGCGACCGCGGTGGTGCCGCTGTAGCCGTTGCTGCCGGCCAGCGTCACCGTGCCGGCCTGGACGCTGAGGTTGCCGCTGCCTGTGATGGCGCCGGAGACGGTGAGGCCGGTGCCACCCTGGCTGCTGAGGCTGGAACTGGAGGCCAGCGTGAGCGGGCCCGAAAGCGTGCCGGCGCCCGCCGAATTGCCCACCGTGCCGCCGCCCATCGCCACCGCATTGGCGAGCGAGGCGCCGTTGTTGATGTCCAGCCGGTTGCTGCCGACGGCAATGCCACCGATGCCGAGGCTGGCCGTGCCGCCGCTGGCGATCAGGGTTCCGCCGCTGACCGTGGTGCCGTCCACATAGCTGTTGCTGCCGGAGAGCGTGAGGCTGCCGCTGCCGGTCTTGACGAGGCGGCTGCCGGCCTGGGCGCCGGTGATGACGCCGGCGTAGGTGGTGCTGGTGTTGTTGTCGCCGGTGGTGAGCGTCGCGCCGCCGAGCGCGACAACGGCGCTGGCGCTGCCGGCACCGGCCAGCGAGCCCAGGGTCTCGTTGCCGCCCAGCGTCAGCGTGGCGCCGTTGCCCAGATTGACGGCAGGGGCCGTGGGGCCGTTCAGGCGGCCGGCCGAGCCCAGGGTGAGGGCGGCGCCGGGGTTGATGTCGATGCTGGCGACGGCTGCGTTGCCGTCGAGCAGGGCGGCGCCCGTGCCGCTGACGGTGAGCGCGCCGGCGCCGAGGCTGCTGCTGGCGTTGACACGGCTGCCGCCGCTGAGGGCATAGCCCGTCGTTGCCGCGAGCCTGGCAGTGCCGGCCAGCGTGCCCGCCAGTGTCAGGCTGGCGACGGTCTCGTCGGCGGCCAGCGTCAGCGTGCCCGCGGCGTCGACGGCAAGGGCGCTGGTGTCGTCGATGTGGCCGCCGGCGCCCAGGGCCAGGGTGCCGGCGGCCACCTGGGTCTGGCCGGTGTAGGTGTTGCTGGCGCCGAGTGTGAAGACGCCGTTGCCGGTCTTGGTGAGGGCACCGCCGGTGCCCGAGATGACGCCGTCGAAGCTGGTGGTGGCGCCGCTGCCACCGGCGGTCAGCCTGTGGGCGCCCAGGTCCACGGCGCTAGCGGCAGCACCCGTGAGCGAGGCGATGGTCTCGTTGCCGCCCAGGCGCAGCGTGGCGCCGGCATCCACCGTCACCGCACTGGCGTTGTCGATGCGCTCGGCGGCGCTGGTGGCCAGGGTGCCGGCCTGTACGCGCGTTGCGCCGGTGTAGGTGTTGGCCGCGCCCAGGGTCACGGTGCCGGCGCCGATCTTGTCGATGCCGAAGCCGGCGCCGCTGATCACGCCACTGAGCAAGAGGCCGGCGCCGGTGCTGGACAGCCTCGAGTCGGCCGTGAGCGTCAGCGTGCCGGCCAGGGTGCCGGTGCCGGCGCTGTTGGCGACGGTGGCGCCGTCGCTGATGACGGGGTTGCTGACGATGGCGCCGCCGGTGATGTCCAGCGTCGAATTGGCGGCCAGTTGCAGGGTGCCACTGCCGTTGCCGATGCGGCCGGCGCCATCGACACGCAGCGTGAGGCCGCTGGCGACCGAGGTGCCACCGCTGAAGGTGTTGTTGCCGCTCAGCGTCACCTTGCCGGCAGTGATGGACACCGTGCCGAAGGGGCCCACCCCCTGGTCGACGATGGCGCGGGCGATGGTCAGGCCCCGGTCGGGGCTGCTGCCGCTGCTGGAAAGCAGGAGCGTGGCCGAATCCGGCAATTCCAGTGAAGCAAACGGCGGCGGCGGAAGGCCTGCGCCCAGGGTGCCGGTGCCGCTGCTGTTGGTGATGCGGGCGCCGCTGGCGATCGTGAGCGGGTTGTCGACGGTGGCGCCATCGGCGATGTCCAGCGTGTTGCCATTCAGGCTGATGGTGCCGCTGCCGGCCTTGGCCGTGGCGCCGGCCAGGCCCAGCGTGCCGCCGGTGACGGCGATGGTGCCGGAATAGGCGGCGTTGTTGGCGGTGAGCACGGTGGTGCCGCTGCCGGCCTGTTCGAGCCTGCCGTTGCCCGACAGCACGCCGGCCAGCGTCACCAGGTCACTGCGGTTGATGCGCAACTGGCCGGGGTTGGTGATGCTGACCGTGCCGCTGCCCAAGGTGCCGGTGGTGCCGCCGTTGCCAATCTGCAGCACGCCATCGGTGATGACGGTGTTGCTGTAGGTGTTGCCGCCGGTGAGGGTGGTCGTGCCGCTGCCGATCTGGCGCAAGCTGCCGGCACCGGAGATGGCCTGGGCCAGGTCCAGGCTGCCGCTGCGGTTGATGTTCAGCGTGGCGCCGGTGTTGAGCGTCACGCTGCCCGCGCCCAGGGTGCCGGTGGTGGCGCCCGCGCCCACCGTCAGGCTGGTGTTGACCGCGACATTCGTGGCACCACCGTAGCTGTTGCTGCCGGAGAGGGTGACCAGGCCGGAGGCGATGTTGACGGTGGCGTCGTTGCCGGCACCGTCGGTGATGTCGCGGGCGATGGTGAGGCCGGTGCCGGCGCCGGTGCTGGAAAGGGTGAGTGCGCTGCCGTCGGGCAAGGCGAGGGTGCCGGGTGCGGCCAGCGTGCCGCCGAGGCTGGAATTGGTGATGGTGGCGGCGGGGCCGGCGACGGTGACGGCGTTGGCGACGCTGCTGCCGCCGGCGATGTCCAGCGTGGTGTTGTTGGCCAGCGCGATGGTGCCGCCGGCCACGCCGCCGTTCAGGCGCAGCGTGCCGGCGTTGACGTTGGTGTTGCCGCCGTAGGCGTTGCCGGCGTTGCTGAGCACCAGCGTTCCGGTGCCGTTCTTGTCCAGGTTGAAGGCGCCACCGACTACGGTGCCGGCCAGCGTGAGCTGGGCGCCGCTGGCCACGTCCACCGTGGCCGCGCCCTGCAGCGTGAGCGTGCCGCCCAGGCTGGAGGTGCCGGTGGAGGTGGCCAGCGTGGCGCCGGCGGCCAGGTTCACCGGCTCGGTGGCGATGGCCACATTGCTCAGGTTCAGCGTGCCGGCGTTGACGGT
>NZ_CAJGBN010000028.1 GCF_904426505.1 Rubrivivax sp. A210 | reverse complement strand
CTAACACGTCGCTCAAGCTGAGCCCCAACGGCAAAACGCCAGGCCCCAGCCACAGGTACGCTGTACATTTTCTGTGGCCGGGGCCTGGCGTTTCACCGTCGGTGCCAGCTTAGCTCCCACGTTAGGCCTCACAGGAACCGGTTGTGGCGCACCACCATTTTCAACAGCCAAGCAGCCCTTGCCCCTGCACTGAAGTGCATGCCACTAAGGGTCAACCCGCATTGGCACCTATGGCAATATCCGGGTGCATGCACCCAGTTCTTGCCATAGGCACCAGGGTCGCTATGCTGTCTAAAACACGTTAGGCGTCAAAAGCTAGCAGTACCGTTCATCATCCTCCGAAAGCAGCCATGAACAGCACCCTCGAGCAAAACAAGGCGAACGCGATGGCCTTCTACGAACTCATGTTCAACGAATGCCGTCCAGCGGAAGCTGTCGCCCGGTTTGTTGGCGAGTCCTACAGGCAGCACAATCCTCACGTCTCGGACGGAGCGCAAGCCCTTATTGAGTACTTTGAACGAATGGCGAGAGAATATCCAGGCAAGAAGGTAAACTTTAAGCGTGTCGTGGCGGAAGGCGATCTTGTCGTTCTGCATTGCCACCAATACTGGCCTACGGATGGGAACAAGGATTGGGCGGGTATCGACATATTCCGCTTCGACTCGGAGGGAAAGATCGTCGAGCACTGGGACGTACTGCAAATTGTTCCAAGCGAAGCCAAGCACAACAACACTATGTTTTGAACGCAGGGCCGCACAAAATGCCTACCAGCGAGTTTCCCTCATTGACGCCTAACCCCTCGCTCAAGCGGAGCGCCAACGGCAGGCCACCAGGCCCGGGCCGGTGGTACTCCGTACATTTTCACCGGCCCGGGCCTGGCGTCCTGCCGTTGTCGCCCGCTTAGCTCGAACGTTAGGCATCACAAACGAGGGCATTAGGTGCTCCAGCATCCGAAATACATTGTTCGCAGACTCCAACCCGCGGACGCCCCTTCCTTCTACGCGGCAGTACGGGAGTCGGTCGACGAACTCACATACTGGATGCCGTGGTGCTCGAAGGACTACTCCCTGTCCGACGCCGAGGCCTGGATGCAATCGACCAGCGACATGTGGGCCGCCGGTGCAGAGTTCCCACTCGGAATATTCGACGCCACTACCGGCGAAGTTCTCGGTGGTACAGGCGTGAATCACATCAATCGTGCCTACCGCATCGGCAACATTGGATACTGGGTCAGCTCAAAGCGAACCGGCCAAGGAATAGCAAGGTTCGCGGCACATGAGTCTGCCGTACTCGGCTTCGGAGAACTTGGCCTTACTCGCTTGGAGATTGTGGTTCTCACGCACAACAGGGCAAGTCAGCGTGTTGCCGAGACAGTTGGCGCAAAACTTGAATGCGAAGCGAGGAACCGTTTGTACTTTCAGGGGTCGCCCCACAGCGCCTTTGTTTACTCACTCGTGCCGGAGGACGTCCGGTGATGCCTAACCCCTCGCTCAAGCGGAGCGCCAACGGCAGGCCACCAGGCCCGGTCTGGCGGTACGCGGTACATTTTCGCCAGCCCGGGCCTGGCGTCCTGCCGTCGTCGCCCGCTTAGCTCGAACGTTAGGCCTCACAGGAACCAGTGTTGGCGCACCACCCGCCAAAACAGCCTTCGTGGCAATCCCAAACTTTGCAGCCTCCCCGGACATTCCCTTACGCGTTCCCCCAGGCGTAGGGCCCTCACTCATGACTTTTCTGCGTCCGACTACTTGCCAAATTCAAGGCGATTGCGTTCAATCCAGTCATGTCAGCTTTGTAACGCTGTCGCATAAAACACGTTAGGCAGCGCAGAACAATCATTCGCTTCATTCACCGCGATGTTCAATCCCGCTCAGATAAGTGCCCTACTGGACGTGCTGCGATTGCAGCCGGTCGGCGCCCTTGGCACCCTGCACAAGGGCGAGCCTTTCGTGTCCATGGTGCCCTACGCCGTCATACCGGTAGCCGGCTGCTTCATCATCCATGTCAGCTCGCTCGCGTCGCACACTAAGGACATGATTGAAAACGCTGCTGTGAGCCTCATGGTCACGGCCGTCCCACCACCAGGAGGGCTTCCACAGAGCTTGGGCCGGGCAACATTTCAATGCCAGGCTCAGCTGTGCGCCCAGGACGAACCACTTTACGAATCCGCTAAACGCAGCTACCTCTCGCGCTTCCCCCAGAGCGCGGAGATGTTCAGCTTCGGGGACTTCTCGCTGTTTGCGCTTTCACCACGCTACATGCGGTTCGTGGGCGGCTTCGCCCAGGCCACTACGGTCATGGCTCCAGAATTGAGGGGCATCTTTGCTCAGGTTGCCGCGAGCGCTGCCTAACCCCTCGCTCAAGCGGAGCACCAACGGCAGGCCACCAGGCCCGGGCCGGTGGTATTCCGTACATTTTCACCGGCTCGGGCCTGGCGTCCTACCGTCGGAGCCCGCTTAGCTCGAACGTTAGGCCTCACAGGAACCGGTTGTGGCGCACCACCATTTTCAACAGCCAAGCAGCCCTTGCCCCTGCACTGAAGTGCATGCCACTAAGGGTCAACCCGCATTGGCACCTATGGCAATATCCGGGTGCATGCACCCAGTTCTTGCCATAGGCACCAGGATCGCTATGCTGTCTAAAACACGTTAGGCCGCATGAATTCACCACCTTGCAAAATTTGCGATATCACCTGGGGTCGATTGCAACCCTACGAAGGCGTTGATTTCATGCGCTACTGCAGCAAATGTGATCAGAACGTCTATGTGGCGACTACACATGAACAGGCGCTTGCTCAAGCTACACAGGGACTTTGCTCCGCGAACTTTATTGAAGTGGATCTTCCACCAGTATTTATTGGCTACTTTCCGCCCGAGCCAGAACCCACTGGAGGCTACAAGTATAGATTACAGATATATCTGAATTCGGGTACGCAATTAACCGAGCAGCGAAGGAAAATTATTGCACACTACTTCCAACACATGCCTTGGTACACCGAGATGCTTTCCGCTCTTAACAATGGAATTAGTTACGAAGTTCCAGAAGTTTGGACTCAGTCTATTAATTTCATGTCTTGGCATCTTCAAAAGGTCGAAATGGGAGTTGCAGCAAATGCGGCCTAACCCCTCGCTCAAGCGGAGCGCCAACGGCGGGCCACCAGGCCCGCGAGGCGCCTTGGTATATTCTGCACCTCGCGGGCCTGGCGTCCCACCGTCGGCTCCCGCTTAGCTCGAACGTTAGGCCTCAGAAACGGCAGTTCTGCTGCCTCCGGGAGTTGGGAATGCGCCGCTGGGAGAAACGCCTGTCCGATGTAGCGCAATTGCTCAGGCAATGCGCCGCAAGCTACTTCGATCCCGACCGGTTCCGCATGAGCTGCAACCAGTTTTTGACAACATCAAGGACAGTGAACTTCCTGATCCAGAAGGATAAGGCATCGATTCCCGACTTTGACCGTTGGTATGCGGCGCAAGTCATCGAAGGCTGGGCCGGCGACACCGTGATGGCCTGGGGCAAAGACGCACGAAATCACATCGAGAAAGAGGGCGACCTCGACGTTGAAAGCGAACTGGCGGTAACGCTGATATTCACCTACGACGAGGACCATGACGTATCGATCAACTGTGGGCGCCCTGAGCTCGTAGGCGCTACTGTCCGACACTTGCTCAGACACGCTGAGAAGAAACTTCCTACGGGCGTCTCCGACTCGTCAGTGCTTCGCATCCGCCGAAGATGGGTCGCGAACACCCTACCTGGCCGCGAACTGATAAGCGCACTCGCGTACATCTACACGCGGCAGCGAGTTCTTGCAGCAGCACTTGCTTTGCATCTCGGGCACGAACTTCCGCCGGAGGTTCCGGACGTCACTGATATCGAAGAGTTGCAGGAGCAGCAGAGACTCCAGGTCCGCTATGTCAAGTTTCATGATCGTAGAACCTCAAGGATGGCCAGCCACGTAGTGCGTCAGGTACCGAACTACATCCCGCCACCATGGCTGAAGGATCTAGCTGCAGAGCGCGACCCGACAAAAGGCCTGCCTGGGCTGTCCGTTCAGCTTGAGTTCCATGCCAAGATGGCAGAGGGAACATTTCTACAGTTCGGAAATCATGTCCCAATGATCTGGATGTATGACGACGCTGGATTTGCGATTGACTATGGCGGAGTGTTCCCAGACGACCAAGCAACGAAGTTCATCTACTGGCGCACCGTCGCAGATCGAGTGGCATATCTCCGTCCCGCCACGTTGATTTGGGTATCTGAGATTTGGCTACGCGGTCGTGCGGAGCACTATGAAACGCCAATCCGAAACTTGCCGATAAAGGGTGAGGGACTGCATGTTGTAGGCATGGACAAGACCGGAGCAGTCGAATTGGTTCACTGGGATATCCAGCGAGATTCAGCGAGCGCGCCCCCGCGCCTGATACGCCGAACGCCTTCCGCCGAGCCTCAGTTTCGCGAACCCAACTTCTTGCTCCCAGTAAAGCGGGCGTTCGCCCAGCTGTACCAAGGCAAACGTGAGCAATCGCGCGCTGAGGCCTAACCCCTCGCTCAAGCGGAACGCCAACGGCAGGCCACCAGGCCCGGGCCGGTGGTACGGTGTACATTTTCACCGGCCCGGGCCTGGCGTCCTACCGTTGGCGCCCGCTTAGCTCGAACGTTAGGCGCTGCGTGCCCGTCCTCTCATAGCAATCGCAAACATGCCGGTGCGCGTTGAAATTCACTCACCACCTTCGCCACCTTGGCCGAAACTGTGCGCATCCCCGACCACTCTTGTCGTGGCGTGCGACTCGTAGTCCGCGGCCTATAGTGGCTTCCTCTACCGCACGCACCGCCTCGCCTCTTCGCCAACTCCTGCCAGCAATACCAGAGCCACTGCACTTTCCATGCACATAAATCGCTCGGCTGCGCCTAACCCCCTCGCTCAAGCGGAGCGCCAACGGCTTACCACCAGGCCCGGCCTGCGGTACGCTATATTTTCCGCAGCCCGGGCCTGGTGGTAAGCCGTCGGCTCCCGCTTAGCTCGAACGTTAGGCATCACAAAAGCACCAATGGCTAGCAGCACTCGTCAATTCCAGCCCGAGCACTACTCATCAGCGCTCGACCTATGGCGAAAGACCCCTGGAGTAGGGCTCAGCGCCGCTGATGAGCGAAGTGAGATCGAGCGATTTCTGAACCGAAATCCAGGACTCAGTTTCGTCGCCACGGGAGATCGAGAGGAAGTC
This sequence comes from Rubrivivax sp. A210, assembly GCF_904426505.1. GTDB lineage: Bacteria > Pseudomonadota > Gammaproteobacteria > Burkholderiales > Burkholderiaceae_C > Rubrivivax. The sequence continues at coordinate 5,109 of NZ_CAJGBN010000028.1, read as the reverse complement.
ATTGGAACAATCCTCTGCGGTCATGACGGTCGCCGAGGATTAATCCATCATCTTGTCGTAGATACCTCCCACAGAAGAGCCGGCTTGGCAACCGCCTTACTAAACTCATCTCGGAGGGAACTCGCCGCCCTGGGAATAGAAAAGGCCCACCTGCTGGTATTCAAGTCAAATGTCGGAGGCCATGCCTTCTGGCGAAAGGTTGCAGCAGAGCGGACCGAAATGGGCCTGTTCTCTGTCAGCACTAGTGATGCCTAACCCCTCGCTCAAGCGGAGCGCCAACGGCAGGCCACCAGGCCCGGGCTGGCGGTACGCGGTACATTTTCGCCAGCCCGGGCCTGGCGTCCTGCCGTCGTCGCCCGCTTAGCTCGAACGTTAGGCCGCACAGCCTACCCTTATTGGCACAGCAAACAACGTTTACTTGGGTGCTAATGCACTCTCCACAACTACTGAAAGCCCTTGCTTTGCCGAGTCGATCCTGTCTCGATAGAGGTCTTTTCGAGACGCGAGGCCTTCCATAGCAGTCGCAACCCTAGCGTCTGACTTCTTCTCGCCTAACGCGTCGAGATACTTCGAGAACTCCTGAATATCCAACAGCATCTGATCAAGGAGGCTCTTTGCCTCGAGAGTCGCCGCATCAACTCGAGCTCGGCGCTCCACGTGGTACTCGGTCGGTATCGCATTGATGCCATCTAGAGAAGCAACACTCTTTCTCAAAGCAACATCGAAGACCTCAAGCTTTCGATCAAGCTCATCGAAGAACTTGTTCATTACATCCTGCAGACGAGAACCAAGAGCCCTGTGCTCTATGCGTCGCAGCGCCACATCCGGCGAAACTGCATCAACAAGGATGTCCGTCTCAAGCTCGTAAGTCCACTGAATTGAGTGACTTCCTCTTCGTCGACGGATTGCCACAAGAACCAATAAGTACAGACTCACCAATAGCGCCAGAACCTTCACGGCATCGACTGGAACTGATGCCGTACTTAGCATTCCTGACACCTGTACTCCTGAGACGAGAATAAAACACGCGCCAATCACTAAATCACCGGTAACGTCGGACTTGGGTGATACCGTAAACTTCGGCTTTGGAAAGCGCTCTGTGTCAGTCCGCCTTCCGATCACCCGCATCACGATTGCAATGATGCTCATGACAACGATTCCAGCGCCGAACAATCCTATAAATGCTGCGCCAAAATTCTTCCCCGTGATTGCAATATGCAGCGCGGGCGGCAAGAGAAGCCACAGCCCCTCCATCAGAATCAGGAAGGGCGACTCCACATCGTCAGCCCGCCAGTGCTCGTAGCGGAGTTCCTCGCGAATGCCACTCGTTGGAGAACACAACCAGATAAAGAGGTACAGCGACTCGCAGCAAAGAAGTACATAGACGGCAAATTCGCGATGGCTCCAAAGATCGACCTGCAGGTAGCTAAGAAGCGTCCATCCAATGACACCAATCGCGCCTAACAGAACCCACAGGTTGATCCCGTTGACCTTGGCTTCGATCTCTGCCGCCTTCTGGCGGTTTCGCAGGTAGTCCAGGATTTCCTTCTTGTCCGCCACTATGCCTCCAATCCAGACACGACAGGCCTGATGTGCAGAGGATACTTCAATACCGCTCACGGACAAGAGATGCGGCCTAACCCCTCGCTCAAGCTGACCCGCTACGGCAGGCGGCCTTGGCCCGGTTGTCGGTACGCGGTACATTGTCGCCAACCGGGCCAAGACCACCTGCCTCCGCGGGCAGCTTAGCTCGAACGTTAGGCCTCAGAATCACCAAGTCCGGTCGCCACAACCATTGAGGAGAATGCTATGCCCATACCAATAGAGATTGCGACTCGCTTTGCAATATGGGATTCTTCAGCGTACTGGAATACGGTCGCCGGCGGCGCCTTGATTGCCGTTGGAGTACTGGCTAGCGCGGGTCTAGTTGCGTTCCCAGATCAACTTGAAAAGAAGTACATCAAAGTGCTCGGCTTCGTGGCGGCGGTATGCACTGCATTAATTGCGGCGTTTAATCCGTTGAGCTTAGGCTTTGCATTTCGAGATGCGTGGCGAGTACTTGACTCCGCAATTCTGCGCCACAACTCTCTCCCCGAGAAGTACCCTATTGAGACAGTCATTGAAGCAGTTGAAAAGGGAGAGGTAATCATCTCTCAGTTCAGCAAGACGATAGTCAAATCGCCAGAGGCTCCAGCGAGTGGCGCAAGAAAGTAGTCGCACCGCATGCGGCTGAGGCCTAACCCCTCGCTCAAGCGGAGCGCCAACGGCAGGCCGCCAGGCCCGCGAGGTGCCTTGGTATATTCTGCACCTCGCGGGCCTGGCGGCCTACCGTCGGCTCCCGCTTAGCTCGAACGTTAGGCCGCATGAAGCCCTCTCATCGCATCCGTCAGCTACGAGAGGTCAAAGCCGTCGGCACGGAAGCGCTGGCCGCGCGCCTCGCAATGTCAGTGGAAGCCTATGAGGACATTGAGCGCCACGAAGATGAACTGGCTACAACAGTCTCCATCCAGCAAGTCCAAGCCCTGGCACGAGAGCTGGACGTAGAATTTTGGACACTTTTTACTGAAAGGCCTTCAATTGAAAGTCGAATGAATGGGGCGGATATCTCAATAGCGCTTGAGCGCTACCAGGAAGCGGCAAGCATGACTGAGGAAGAACTCGAGCGCAAAGTCGGTTGGGAGCTGCGAACCTTTTATGAACAGCCAGATCAGGTCATTCAAGCCTGCCCCGCCATGTTCCTCCAAGACATCGCGGCCATCCTCAAGCTCAACTGGCTTCGCATGCTTCCTACCACGCATGCGGCCTAACCCCTCGCTCAACCGGACCAGCTACGGCAGGCCACCTTGGCCCGAACTGAGGTACGCAGTACATTTTCTCAGTTCGGGCCAAGGCGCCCTGCCTCCGCCGGCCGGTTAGCTCCAACGTTAGGCATCCGAATCCACCCTTTTCTACTGCGCGCGGCAATCATGACGAAGAAGACGTTCATCTCGTATGCGTTTGACGACAAGGAGATTGTTCACTCCGGAAGAAGTTTCACACAAGCACAGGGAGGCCAAGTTCAAGGTCAGTTCGTGCGGGTCGAGAAGTTCGTCGCTGACAAGGGAGAGAAGGCGATTGATGCCGAGATCAAGCGCGTGATCGACCAATGCGACGCGGCACTGTTCGTGGTTGGAAACAACAACCACAATAGCCCATGGATCAAACGTGAAGTCGAACTTGCAACTTCAAAGGGACTCAAGATAGTTATTGCCCGAGTTCCCGGAACGACCGGCGCGATTCCGGAAGCTCTTGTGAGGCAAGGCAGAACTGAGGTGAGCTTCACACCGAAGGCCATTTCCGCCCAGTTGGAGGCCCATCGCAGGCCCTCGGCGCAATCACCCCTGCCCCCAAGCAAGAAGAGCCGAGGCTAGCGGATGCCTAACCCCTCGCTCAACCGGACCAGCGGAGGCAGGCCACCTTGGCCCGAACTGAGGTACGCGGTACATTCTCTCAGTTCGGGCCAAGGCGTCCTGCCTCCGCTGGCCGGTTAGCTCGAACGTTAGGCGTCAAAGTCGGTCGGTTCCCCGGCGGCCGACGTACACTGGCCACTTCATCAGGAGTAGCTATGCACGACCAAGTCACCGATCTGGTCCAGAAGGGCCGCTTACTGCCCCCGGACGAGCGCGAACGCCTCGTCGAGGGCCTTCTCGAGTCTTTAAACGAGAGCGCTGCATCTTCACTCGACCCATCATGGGAAGCCGAGATCCAGAAGCGCTTGGCCGAGTACGACCGAGGTGAGGTTCAGGCAATCGACGCAGAGGTCGTCTTTGCCAGGGCTCGAAAGCTACTCGCCGGATGAAGGTTCGGTTCCTTCCCGCCGCAGAACTGGAATTCATCAGGGAACTGGCGTACTACTCGAAAGCGCGACCCGGTTCAGCCTCGAAGTTTGAGGCGTCGGTCGAGGCAGCTACTCAGATGGCAATGCGTCATCCCCAGGGCGGCGCACCTTCGTACAAGGAAACACGAGCCTTCCGCGTCAATGGGTTTCCATTCAGTCTGGTGTATCGAGTCTCAGAGCGCGAGGTACTTGTTGTCGCTATCGCGCCGCACAGCAAGAAGCCCAACTATTGGGCCTCGCGCGTTGACGCCTAACCCCTCGCTCAACCGGACCAGCTACGGCAGGCCACCTCGGCCCGAACTGAGGTACACGGTACATTCTCTCAGTTCGGGCCAAGGCGGCCTGCCTCCGCTGGCCGGTTAGCTCGAACGTTAGGCCTAGGAATGACCTACACAGCACGCTTCCTCCGCTGGCTCTGGCGAGCGTGGCCTGTGTTATGCGCCTTCGCGACGGTCGCGGTGCATCTGTTGGTTCTAGTCACCCTGCCGTTCCCAGCGTCGAGCATCAACAAGGTTTCTGGGACTATCTTGCAGGTACTTGGCGGCTTGATCGTCCTACACTCGATAGACGGAAACCTCGGCCTCTTCAAGCAGCAAGGGCTTCTTTCAGCCTTGAAAGGGTGGCTTGCTGATTTTCCGAAGCGAAATATTGTGATATCCGCGTCGATCGGTACTGTCAACGCAACCGGGCAAGGAGCCACGCTTAGCGCTTCAGCATATATCGTCGGAAAGACAATCGAAGAGCGTTTAACTGTGCTTGAGCGGCGCCTTGATGAGGCTGATCGCCGTATAACTCAACAACGCGTCGAACTACTCGGCAGAATCGACACCATCAATACAGATCTTTCGAATGCAATTTCCGCTACCCGATCCGAACTACGCGACCTGTCATCGAAAGTGGTCGAATCAACGGTTGGCGGCTTTAAGCAGCAGCTCTTCGGTGTATTGCTAGCCATTTACGGGGCGGTCGTAAGTGCGTTCGCCTAGGCCTAACCCCTCGCTCAAGCGGAGCGCCAACGGCAGGCCACCAGGCCCGGGCCGGCGGTACTCCGTACATTTTCACCGGCCCGGGCCTGGCGTCCTGCCGCTGTCGCCCGCTTAGCTCGAACGTTGATATGGCTTCTTTCTGTCAAGAGGCAAAAGTCAGCCCTCTGCAATTGCAGATCTCATGATTCCCGTTGCCGGACGGGGAACGCGACGGAGCCTGAGGTTGCCACCCGTAATGGATGTGCG
>NZ_CAJGBN010000027.1 GCF_904426505.1 Rubrivivax sp. A210 | reverse complement strand
GAATTCGCAGTTCCATGATGTTGGTGTCCTTCCAGGGCATTGGTACCCTCCTTGTGGAGGTCCATCGTCCCTGTCTCGTCACCTGCACGCTGCGAGAAAAGTGTCACCCATCCGCCCCGGTCGTACCACGGTGACGCCTAACCCCTCGCTCAAGCGGAGCGCCAACGGCAGGCCACCAGGCCCGGTCTGGCGGTACGCGGTACATTTTCGCCAGTCCGGGCCTGGCGCCCTGCCGTCGGCGCCCGCTTAGCTCGAACGTTAGGCCTCGCAGAAATCACCGATCAGTGCAGGCTGCGCGCTTCGCTGATGCCGCCCCTGAACAATGGCTTTCGCTCTGACGGAGTCGGATCAAGTCCGAAGAACTCTCGGATGCGTAGACAATGCGACGACACACCAATCAAGGAGATCGCGAGTGAAACCCTACGACATCGAAGTGCAGCGCTTGAAGTCGATGAAGCACGACAAGGGCTTGATCGAAGTCAGCGTTGATGCACTGGTGATGTCTCGCCAACTACGGGACGACGAAGCGGGTTCTACTTGTCTACGAATTCCTGTTGAGCATGCGCGCACGCTCTTGCTGCTGTTGAAGCAACAGTTCGCAGCTCTGGACAAACTGCAACCACGCAGTCGGCGGTCGGGGCGTGCCTAAAGTAGCGGTCAGTATGTTGGTACAAAAGTACACGCACAGTGCGGTGGCCTCCGCCGCGAGGCCTAACCCCTCGCTCAAGCGGAGCGCCAACGGCAGGCCACCAGGCCCGGTCTGGCGGTACACGATACATTTTCGCCAGCCCGGGCCTGGCGTCCTGCCGTTGTCACCCGCTTAGCTCGAACGTTAGGGCGCACAAGAGAGCCACTGTGATTCGCATAGAGCCGATTAACTCCAAAGACCCGTCCGTGGCTGATCAGATCAGAACCGTCTTTGCGCTCGCGTACACCCAGGAGGCAGAATTACTGCAAGTGAGAAATCTCGCATCATTTGAACGAACTGCATCAGAAATTCAACAAAGCGACGAGTTCTTTCTAGGCGCAATTGATGGGAACTTCATTGTTGGAACATTGAGCCTGGGACCCGATGACGAACCAGGACAAATTTCAATTTCATCCTTGGTGGTCCACCCGAGCTATCAGCGTCGCGGCATTGGCAGGTCTCTCCTGGCTGCTGCGCTGCAGCGCGCAACTGGCTTCGTTCTCTCAGTAGCAACCGGAATGCAGAACAAGCCCGCGCTCCAGCTTTACCAAGAATTTGGCTTTGTCTCGTACCGCAACGGCGTCCTCGGCCCCGAAAATCTTGAAATCGTCAAGTTGCGTGCGAGTGCGCCCTAACCCCTCGCTCAACCGGAGCACCAACGGCGGGCCACCAGGGCCCGGCCTGTGGCAAATGGTGCATCATCACAGCCCGGGCCCTGGCGTCCCACCGCCGGCGCCCGGTTAGCTCGAACTTTAGGCCTCACAGGAAGCCATGCCTGTGCACCATCATTTCAACAGCCGACCAGTCGTTTTCGGACGTCAATGCCACGTTTCGCAGGCTCCCCAGACTTTCCCGTAAGGGTTCCTCCAAGCGTTGACCCCCCATTCCAACCAGTTTCGGGCAGAATCCTGGGCCAGAAGCACCCCATTCTGCGCACCACAGTCATGTCAGCTTTGTTACCTTGATGGCTAAAACACGTTAGGCCTCACAGGAACCGGTTGTGGCGCACCACCATTTTCAACAGCCAAGCAGCCCTTGCCCCTGCACTGAAGTGCATGCCACTAAGGGTCAACCCGCATTGGCACCTATGGCAATATCCGGATGCATGCACCCAGTTCTTGCCATAGGCACCAGGATCGCTATGCTGTCTAAAACACGTTAGGCGTCACACCAGAGGCAACTGGCGTCACTCCAGCAGCTTTCCGCAAAATGCACCGCCAAGGTCGTACCGGATGAACTTGAAGGCCATCTCCTTGCTGCTTGTGCTGCTTCAAGTGGCGTGCGTGATCGTTTTGATCGCTTTCCTCGTCAAGCCCGATCTTGTCGCCAGTTACCCCAGAGCATTCACCGGCCTAGTCCTGGTGGGCATTTCCGTTGGAGTAGCCAGCTTCATCAACGCTGCACTACTCAAGAGGCAGCGTCGCCTTGATGATGAAGTGAAGCAAAGGTAGCTCCTGCAAAGAGGGTCCCAAGCCCAACCTGGGGGCATAGTTCGAACTTGTTGAGTACTTGAGCCACTTGAATCAGAGTTTCCAACTCATCGCTCATCAGTGACGCCTAACCCCTCGTTCAACCCCGACCCGCTACGGCAGGCGCTGTAAGGCCGGTCCGCGCCAGCAGTAACATCGTCGCAGCCCGGCCTTACAGCACCCGCCTCCACGGTCGGGGTTAACTCGAACGTTAGGCGTCAGAGCACTCTCGCGCAGCGTTCCGGCAGGAAGTGCGCCCCTCGGCGCGAACAAGACAGTCGCGGCGCACATGCGGGCGCTCTAAAGACAGCACTTCTTGTACTTGACTCCGCTTCCGCAAGGGCACGGGTCATTTCGCCTAACCTTGGCAACTTTCCTGCGACCCTTACTCAGCGCATCCCAGATATCCGAACTCGGCGTCGGGAGATCTTTGGTCAATTCGTCCAGTGAGGCGTCTTGCTTCCAGCGTTCGTTCAGGCTTAGCCCGAACCGCAATCTAACGGTCGCAGAGTCGAGACACACCCCCAGCCAAGAGTCGGCTTTGTGCGCATACTTTCGTCGCTCGCAATGTCGCTGAAGATCGGCCATAGCATCAGCAATGGCGGCATCACTAACGTGCGCTGTAAATCCGACATCGCCAAAGAGCATGGTCAGGTCGTGCGTGGCGCCATCGCGTCGCGCCTTTACCGCTGCCAAGTTGATTGCGCGATTCGCATCCTTGATTGCGTCACCACTCATCGCAAGCAATAAGAAACCCAGATCGATCATTCCTGGGTCAGCCTTCTCCTCAATGTCCTCGATTAAATGCCACAGGATCGTTCCATCGAATGCGGTGAGTATTCCTTCAGGGGTGGTCTTGCCGGGTATGCCTTCGCGCCTAGCGAACATGGCTATGTCTAGGTCTGAGGCGATGCTGCCATCTAGTGACATCATGGTAAGGTTGCCCTCAACCCAAAGATTCTTCTTCAGGTGATACGAGAGGATGGTGAGTTCTTGTGCTGCGAGCACGCTGTCATCTATTCCAGTCCGACGATTCAAATAGCTCAGGAATCGCAACGGTGATTGCAGCATTTCCGCCAAGGCGTCGAGCGCGAACACGTCGAGGACGAACGGCGGCCTGATGGCCTCTGTCTCTTGATGCTTTAGGAACTGCCTGGCTTGGAAGCTAAGCGCGGGATAGTTGTCCGACACCACACACAGAATGTAGATCTCTTTAAAACTGCGCGATGTCGCGAGTTCCTTGCCGGCCGTGTCAACAAGCGTATATGTGGCGTCAGTGAGAGCAGTGGCGCACAGGCGTCCTTGATCATACGAATCCTGAACGCTCTTCTTGAAATCGTCTTTCAGGACCCTGTCGTTTCCCTTCCGTGCTTCTATCGTCAGCCGCTTGGATTTCGACTGAAGGACGATCGCGCGGTCTGCGAAGACCACCAGCACATCGATCTCGCATAACTCCCTTCCCTTCGACTCGAACACATGCACATTTGCGAACACGTTCTCTCTACCGAACACGCTCACGAGGCGGCTCTCGGAAAACTCTTCAGCGAATCGTCCGCGGTTATTGGTCGCGGTTCCTTGATATGCCTTGTCGGCCATCATCCAATAGAACGGCGCCTCGTAGAGAGCTTCACCAAGACCATACATCTGAAGCAGCAGATAGCTCTCTCCAGTGCGTTCGATTAGTGGGAACGCATTTGCGGCATTGAAATCATGCAACGCGGCAAAAGCGTCGTTTCCGTGCGCTTCCCCGATAGTGAAGGCACTCAGCACGTCCTTGACAAGTGCCTCGTCTAGCCCAGCTTCAGTAGCGATCTCGCTTGCGGTGAACTCAAATCCAGGCAAGAAAGTCCACTCATCGGGTGAAAGCAGCCGCATTGCTTCTAAACGCTCAGGCACCTTGCGAGATTGAACACGCTCGACTGCAAGAACTACCTGCTTGGCCACATGTACGCCAAAGCCCTTGTTTGCTTCCAACCAAGCGTTGTCAGCCTGATACTTAGTAGGAGCGAGATCGCGATATTGAAAGTTATAGGCAGACTCACCGCTGTAAAAGATCGCTTCCCGAAGCGCCTCCGCGTCTTCGAAGGGGTTGCGACCCTGTTCGGCAAGCTTCTTCCAGTCGCCAATCCTGTACGCCGCGGCTGACATCGCGCGGTGAAGTTCAAGCATCAACCCATCGGTGGCTTTGACGTATTCGTCCAGCACCTTGGCGGCAGGCATGGAGTCGTCGATCGGAGCTTGGATCATGAGGCCGATGAGGGTAGATATCTCTGTGCGAGACAGCCTCTCCATCGACGACATGCGATACAAATCCTCCGCCTTCATCTCGCCTGAATATCGGATGATGTTGTCGCGAAAGCAAACGTGAGCGATTGCGTGGATGTAGCCAGGCGAGCGGCAGAGGAGTTTGAGTTCGTCGAAGACTTGCTGTTCTGTGCGCACTTCGCAACTTTCTAGAGTGGTGGATGAAGAGGCCAAGCCTGTACGCCAACCCGCATTACCGTTGACCTGGTGCGCCATGCCACTTCGAGATCGGCTAGCAGCCGAGCGCCTGGCGCTCGCAAGTCGAGCCAGCTGGTCGAACAGAGTAGACGTTCGTGGTCCTCGATGCAAGGCGCTGCGCGCCCTGCATGGTTCCTGGTAGTCACCGCAGACGCGGAGTACCGCGACTGCTCAGGCACTAGCGCTGGCGGCAGCGTGCGGCGTCGCTATTGCGGGACGACCATCCAATCTCGCACACTGACGCCTAACCCCTCGCTCAACCGGACCTGCTACGGCAAGCACCGTAAGCCTGGTCCGAGGCACATGGTGCATCATCTCGTACCAGGCTTACGGTGCTTGCCTCCGCAGGCCGGTTAGCTCGAACGTTAGGCCACGCAAATACCCTCACCTCGGCAGCTTTCACGACATCCTCCAGCCGCACTAAATGCATCCCCTCATCAGCATCGCTGCGGCTCAGAAGGCGACAAAATTCCGCGAGCATATGCCTCGTCTTAGGGCAGTACGAGTATTCACGCTGAAGCCCACATCACAAGTGAAAATCAGCCACGACTTCCACCACTACGCCGAGAATTTAACCGGCCAGCTCTTTGGCGTCACCGCCTACGCCTCGCCAGCGCAGCACCGAGGAAAGACACCCAGCCTGGCCAGCAGTCGCAGCTCAGAAACGTTGGCGTCCTCGTGTTGGGCGCCTGGTCCAAGCAGAAGCTGGTCGTCCCGGCAGTGCCACCAAATCAACTCAAGACAAGGCGGGCAACACTGGCAGCAAAATGCGTGGCCTAACACGTCGCTCAAGCTGAGCCCCAACGGCAAAACACCAGGCCCCGGCCACAGGTACGCTGTACATTTTCTGTGGCCGGGGCCTGGCGTTTCGCCGTTGGCGCCAGCTTAGCTCCAACGTTAGGCCGCACAAACGCCTTCAGCGCCACTCCAGCATGAGTATCGAAATCTACGGCAATCGGTTTCGCCACGGACAGCCCTTTGGACTCCAGGTCACGGATCTGTCGCGAGCTATGGATAGCCTGATCTCCAAGGTCGAGCCCGAGGAATTCATGCTCGACCTTGAGTTCAGTGGAGGAGTTCTGACTCCATTGCGTTTTATGGCAAAAGAGGCGGAGACAACATCCTTCTCCATCGCGCGTCCCACCGAGGATCGGCGCCTCTACGAGGCACTGCACCAACTCCTTCGTCACGAAGGGGTCGTGGTGTATGCGCCAGGAAGTCCACCTGTGGTCGGTCACCACAAGTCGGCGACACATTTGCCCGAAGAGATCACCGAAGCCTTGGGATCGGGTGTGTTTATCTCCTCCGCCATCGAACTGCGGAACACACTGTTCGGCGTGTAGCCAGTGCGGCCTAACCCTTCGCTCAAACTGACCCGCTACGGCAGGCCTTGTAAGCCCGGCCTGAGGTACCCTGTACATTTTCTCAGTCCGGGCTTACAAAGCCTACCTCCGCGGGCAGCTTAGCTCGAACGTTAGGCCGCAAAAACCCGATCCTGTGGCTCACCAACTATGGAGAAGAAATTGCGCGATGGTCAGCTGCTCGAATTTCACTACTACCTTGCGGACGGGTTGCATTCCATTGATGCACTTCGCCTCAACAAACTAGAAGCAGAAGCACTTGATGTCTTTTTGTACATCTCAAACCAGCTTGGTTACGATGTAGCCCTTGAGGCGACTACCGCAACCGAAGGTGGGTACAGGCAAGTCTGGCGATTCGTCAAGAATCCTAAGAATGTGGCAGTTACGGCGGTCATCGCATCCACGCTGGTTGGGGGCGCAACCGTCGCTGCATCTGTGCTCAACGCACTGATCGCTGCCGCAGTACAGATCTGGGTAGCACCACCAAAGTCCGATCCGGAACTGGAGAAGCTGCAGCGCGATCTCCTCAAAAAGTCGATTGAGGAGAAGGAACTCGATATCTCCAGGAAGCGGAACGAGGCCGAATCCGCCGCAAGGAAGGAAATTCCGGATAGCGATGCGACACCGCAGATTGCTCCCGAGTTCCAGATTTCAACCCAAATGAAACCTCTTCAGTTGGACGTAAGGGTTGTCTCGCGCAGATCGAACTATTATCGGCTACTACTTGGTGAGCAACGCGTCACAGGAGTAGGGCTCGCCTGGAGTGAAACTCCCACGAACTACGTACGAGAACAGAGGTACATCCCGCGGAAGGAATTCGTCAGTTATATTGTGCCAACGGAGCCGACGGCTCCGGAAATAGTTCCCAACGCCTTCGTTGAGATAGTTGCACCTGTTATCCGTTCAACGGACGCCAAGTGGCGTGGTGTGTACCTTGGGAAATCAATATCCTTCGCTATGCGTGATGCAGACTTCAAAGGCGGAATTCTTCGGAAAGGCATTCAGTTTCAGAGTGGAGACTCAATAGAATGCATACTGCGAATTAGCTACAAGATCAACGAAGTAGGCGAAGAGATCATTTCTGGATACGAAGTTCTCGGCGTAACCAAAATGTCGAACACAGCCGAAGTCGGAACTGGCGCTCGACGCACAAGCCTGAAATATCAGAGCAAAGTGCCTCAAGAGCAACTACTCTTGAATTTTCTCACTGACGAAAATGATGCCGACTAAGGCAGTCTGTCGTCCAGCTCATTGCGGCCTAACCCCTCGCTCAACCGGACCAGCTACGGCAGGCCACCTTGGCCCGGGCTGAGGTACACGGTACATTATCTCAGCCCGGGCCAAGGCGTCCTGCCTCCGCTGGCCGGTTAGCTCGAACGTTAGGCTGCACAGAAAGAGCCCTTCTCACAGCCACTATGAATTCAACACCCCAGTTCATCATCTTCGTCGGCGCCGCTCTGCTCATGGCGGTCACTCCGGGTCCGAACATGATTTATCTCATCTCTCGGTCCATCTGCCAGGGTCGAGCCGCAGGTGTGATGTCTTGGTTCGGCGTCGTCCTTGGCTTTACTACACACATGCTCTGTGCGTCCATCGGACTCACTGCATTGTTCATGGCCGTGCCGCTTGGCTACGAGATTCTGAAGTTTGCCGGTGCAATCTATCTGCTGTGGCTTGCTTGGCAGGCCGTCCGACCCGGAGCACGTTCCCCATTTGAAGCAAAGAATCTGGCGCCCGAACGGCCTCGCAAGCTGTTCATGATGGGCTTGCTCACCAGCATCCTAAATCCGAAGGTCGCAATCTTCTACCTCTCGGTTCTGCCTCAGTTCATCTCACCCGAAGCAGGCTCGGTTCTAGCGCAGAGTCTTGTGCTTGGCATCACTCAGGTTTGCATCGGATCGAGCGTCAATCTCGTCGTCACCTTGTCGGCCGCAGCAATAGCCGGGTGGTTTGCCAAGAACCACTTGTGGCTTGCCATCCAGCGCTACGTCATGGGCCTGGTGCTTGGTGTCTTGGCGGTCAAACTTCTCACGCAGCAGCGCAGTGCAGCCTAACCCCTCGCTCAAGCGGAGCACCAACGGCAGGCCACCAAGCCCGGGCCGGTGGTACGCGGTACATTTTCACCGGCCCGGGCTCGGCGGCCTACCGTCGGTGCCCGCTTAGCTCGAACGTTAGGCCTCCCAGGAAGCCACCTAGGTACACTACCGCAATGATAAGCCGCCGCCTGGAACTCGCCCTCGAACGCCTGCAACCTTCAGACTGGGGAAGATTCGAGCGCATCGCATCCGCGTTTTTAGCGACCGAGTTTGACGAACTCCGCACAGTTGCGAATCCAGGAGGAGACGAGGGGCGAGACGCCGAGCTGTTCTCGCCACTTACGGAGCCCGCGGTCGTTATCCAATACTCCGTAGCAGTCGATTGGCGGGCAAAGATCAACAAGACTGTCCGCAGACTCAAGGAGACGATTCCTAGCGCCATAGTTCTCGTCTATGCGACAAACCAGATCGTCGGTTCCCAATGGGACGATCTGAAGAAAGCACTTCGCACGAAGCACGGGCTCTCCCTCGACATTCGAGACCGCAACTGGTTCGTAGAACGCGTGCTCGGCAGCGCCGCTAGGCAGCAGGCAGCTGAAGAACTATCCACAGCCATCGTTGATCCATATCTCTCGTCCGCTGGCGTCGGCCCACACGTTCAGAGCGAACTCTCCTCTCCAGAGGCTGTTGCCGCAGTAACCTTTCTTGGCCTGCAATGGCAAGACGAAGTTCGGGAAAAGGGACTGACCAAGATTGCCTTTGAGGCCCTTGTTCGCGCGGCTCTAATAAATACTGATAGCAGCAACAGGCTGCAACGATTGGCTGTCCACACCGCGGTGGCGAACCTCCTTCCCGGCCACCCAGATGCACAAGTAAGTTCTTTGGTTGATGGCGCACTCAAACGGCTAGCCAAACATACCGTAAAGCATTGGCCCAAGGAAGACGAGTTCTGCTTGGCCCATGAAGAATTGCAACGACTAAACGAGTTTCGCGTCAAGGCGGCACTTGCCGAAAGCAACCTTATGGCCGAAGTCCAGGCCGTCGCCAAGCTTCAAACTGCCGCACTTAATCTTGCAGAGAACGAAGTTATCGAATTCACAAACTGCCTTAGGAGCGCGACTGATGCCGTTCTTCTTGAACGAAGCCAAGCCTTTGCGATGGCAGTCTATTCCGGGACGCTAGCCGAACTCGCCGATGCGGACTTCACGACAACCTTAACATCGTCAATCTCCAAGACAAAGCTAAAGAAGACTGCTGGTGTCGATTGGATTGCCAAACTCAGAGGCGCAGTACGCGAGCTGCTCATAAGCGATACACCTTCCATCCAAGCATACCTTCGATCGCTGTCCGATGCGTATACATTAATGGCGTTCCTGAAGCAAACGCCTGACGTGCAAGGCGCAGTCGAGAAGATGTTTTCCCACGGCGCTCTATGGCTTGACGCGACCGTAATCCTACCGCTCATCGCCGACACACTGGCGGCCTCAGACGGTGAACGAGGACGCTTCTCTCGCATGATCGAAGCTGCACGCGACGCTGGACTCAAGCTGTATGTCACGCCGGGCGTCATCGAAGAAGTCGAGCGACACATGAATCGCTCGCTTGTATGCGTCCGAATGACATTCGGACAGTGGGAAGGTTCCGTTCCATACTTGCTTGAGCGGTATATCGCCTACGGTAGATCGACCGCGTCATTTCCAAACTGGCTTGAGAACTTTCGTGGTGATGCGCGTCCCTTACAGGACATCGCTGAATATCTTGACGAACAATTCGGCGTCAAGGAGCGCTCCCTGGAGTCGGAGAGAAATTCCTCGTCGCCGGAACTTCGTCATGCGCTGGAAACGATCTGGTACGAGCGCTATGACCGCAGGCGCGAAAAGTACGGTTCTCCGCTCGATGACATGGCTATTACTAGACTCGTCAACCATGATGTCGAGTGCTACGCAGGCGTGGTTCAACTCAGAACCAAAGAACACGCATCGCCCTTCGGGTATAGCGCTTGGTGGTTAACCGTTGATCGCCAAGCCTTCGACTTAAAGAACCGCCTCCGAGGGTATATGAGCGAGACACCGCCAGACTCTCCTGTAATGAGCGCTGACTTTTTGGTCAACTACTTGGCATTTGGGCCCATGAGGAAGCGTGTAACCAAGGCTAAGGAATCGAACCTTCCGCTACTGATGCTCATTGGCGGCGCAACTCAGCTCACCCCTGAACTGATAAAGGAAGCGGAAAACCTTCGGGCCCAACTGAAGGATTTACCTGAGCGTGTCGTGCGGCGTCAAGTTCGGGACCACCTGGACAAGGCGAGATCTAGGATCGGCCCCATCGCGAAGTTGGGCATGGACGAAGTAGATGATGCGCTCCAGCGGGTTGCCGGGGAGGCCTAACCCCTCGCTCAAGCGGAGCGCCAACGGCAGGCCACCAGGCCCGGACCAGTGGTACTCTGTACATTATCACTGGCCCGGGCCTGGCGTCCTCCCGTTGTCGCCCGCTTAGCTCGAACGTTAGGCGTCACAAATGCAGCCGAGCAACATTTCTCTGCGAGTTGGCCAGTGCGACGCGACCTTGGTGCTGATCGCGTGGTCCGCGCTATGGTCGTTTTTCGCCTCGCAGCCGCTTGCTGCTCTACCAGTATTAGCATTTATCAGCGCACCACTCGCCTTACTCGTTGGCTGGCGAGGTCAAGCGCACGCGACACGCTTGCTGACTGGTCAAGCTAGCCTACGCGCCTCAGTTGTTGAAGGCGCCTGTATCGGTGCACTAGCTGCCATTGCACTATTTGTGCTCCCCTGGCTTGTACCAAGGGCGTTTGCTGCTGGCCACTACCTTGACGACTTCGATCCGTCAAAGCCGAAGGAATGGGTCAGTCTCACTTGGGCGCTGGCTCTTCCAACAAGCGGGGGCGCTGTCGTTGGTGCTCTGCATGCTGTCGGCCTTCATTATTTCAATATTCATCTCGTTGCACGTTGGGCGGTGCGGTGACGCCTAACCCCTCGCTCAAGCTGAGCACCAACGGCGGGCCACCAGGCCCGGGCCGGTGGTACGCGGTACATTTTCACCGGCCCGGGCCTGGTGGCCCACCGTTGGCGCCAGCTTAGCTCGAACGTTAGGCTTTGCATTCGACCCTCAACTCACCGCTTCGTCACAAATACATGGCTGCCAATTACCTCCAACGCATTACAGCAAGTATGGCACTGCTTGTGATGTCGCAACTCGTGC
>NZ_CAJGBN010000026.1 GCF_904426505.1 Rubrivivax sp. A210 | reverse complement strand
CCAGCCTTCGTCAGTTACCCTGTCCCCATCCTTCGCCATCATCAAGCATCATGCCTTATCACCGACCCTGCTCATCGTAATCTCCGACATTTTCGTGCAGCGTTGCCTTGTCGTCGTCGTTTTTTTTTTAATGATACGGCGACCACCGAGATCTACACTCTTTCCCGACACGACGCTCTTCCGATCTGGCCGCACGCAAGGGGCGCGGGCCCAGGCGTCCGGGCGGGCGCAGGCGGCGCTCCCATTCCAGCGCGTCCATCGGCGTGCCACGAAGCGTGGCCGCGCCTGCCGGGCGCGCCAGCGCGGCGAGCGCGGGGTCACCCTCCTCGGCGCGCGCCGCTGCCAGCGGCAACAGCAGCGCCGCCAGCAGCAAGATCTCAGGGCGCACTGTCGGCTTCCTGCAGTCTGAACACGTCGTAGCGCGGCTTGTCCAGCGACTGCTGCATGAGCTTGTCGCGGTAGGCCTCGACCAGGTTTTCCAGCTGCACGCGCCGGGTCTGCACAAAGGGCTCGTTGTGGGCCAGCACTTCGGCAAGGCCCTTGTTTTCATAGCGTTGCAGCAGTTCCAGGCCCAGCGCATGCAAGGCCTTGTTGCTGGCGCTGCAGGCTTCCAGCACCTGGCCCTGGTAACGGTGGCCGGTGTTCAGATCGGCCAGTTCGGCGCCGCGCCGGGCCAGGGTGCGCTGCAGCTCGGCGTGCTGGCCGCGCAAGGTCTGCAGGTCGCGGCCGGCGGTCTCGAGCTGGGCGCGCAGCTCGTCGGCGCGCACGCGCTCGGCCGCCTGCTCGGCGCGCAGCGCTTCCACCGCCCTGGCGGCCTCGGCCGTCTCGGCGGCCTGCTTGCCGGCGTTGCCGCGCAGGCGCTTCAGCTCGGCCTGGGCCACGGTCAGCCTGGCCAGGGCCTCGGCCCTTTCGGCATCGACCTTGGCGCCGGCCTTGGCAGCAGCGTCGCGCTGGGCGGTCTGCTCGCCCTGCAGTTGCTGCAGCTGCTGGCGCAGGCGGCGCACCTGTTCCTGCTCGCGGCTGTTCTGCTGCGCCGCGGCCGTGGTGACGGCGCACAGCAGCAGCAGCGCGGCGGCCAGCGCGCCCAGCCTGGGCAGGCTCCGGTCAGAAGCGCACATTCAGGTCCACCTGCACGCTGTCGACCGCATAACGGTCGTTGAACCACGACTGCGCCGTGGGCGACGAGATGCTGCGGCCACTGAGCACGCGCAGGCCCAGCTGGGTGTCGCGTGCCAGGCCATAGTTGAAGCCCACCGTGACGCCATGCACATTGGTGCCGCCGCCGCCCAGGTCGCTGTCGACGAAGGCATCGGGCACGGCGTCGCTGCCCAGCCAGCGGTAGCCCAGGCTGAACTGCCAGTCGCCGGCGTTGCGCACCTGCTGCGCGCCGATGGTGGCGCGCGCCGCGACGCCGAAGATGCGCACGTCGTAGAGCGTGATGCCGGTGCGCGCGGCGACCTCGCTGCGCGAGTAGTCCATGTTGCGCACCACCTCGCCCGACAGGCCGATGAAGGTGGGCGCGAAGTGCGAGAACTCGGCCGCCGCGGTGGCCACCAGCGGCTTGAAGCGCACCAGCTGGCCCCAGCGGAACTTGTCAGGCGTCTTGGGATTCTTGTCGCTGAACTGCCATTCCAGCGGGTTGTTGGTGAGGAAGAGCGTGTTGCCGCGCTGGCGCAGGCCGGCCTCGTATTCGTAGCGGCCGTAGCTGGGGCCGGTGGCGCCGGTGACGGGGTCGATGTCGCCATCGATGCGGCCTTCGAAGCCGCTGAAGCGGTACATCGCCAGGCCCATCTTCACCCGCGTGAGTTCGCTCGCCTCCCACTGCGCGCCAACCTGGACGCCGCTGATGCTGCGGCTGGGGCGCGCCCGGCCGTCTTCGCGCACCGGGAAGTAGCCCAGCGTGGCAAAGGGCAGCAGGCTGCGGTCGGCGCGTGCCGGCAGCTTGAAGCTGGCGGCCACGCCCTCGAAGGCGAGGTTCTCGCTCCACACCATGTCGGTGGCGAACCAGGGGTTGGCGATGCGGCCGGCGCTGACGCTGGCCCAGTCGGCGGGATCAAGCTTGACGAAGGCGCGGTCAACCAGGAAGGCGTAGCGGTTGAAATTCTGGCCCAGGGTCTGGTTGGTCGAGACGCGGTCGGTGGCGCTGCCGCTGGCCAGGCGCACGCCGGCCGTGACCCAGTCGTTGACCTTGGCGTTGACGGCCAGGCGCGTGCGCAGGCGCAGGCGGTCACGCGCGTCCTGGGTGCTGCCGGTGGGCACGAAGGCGCTGGTGCCGGCGGCGAAATCGGGTGCGCGCGTGGTCTCGGTGTTGAAGGCCGAGGCCAGGTATTCGATGGGCTGCCAGTTGGCGCCGTCGGGGCGGTCGCCTTGCGAGCGCACGCGGATGTCGCCCTCGATGGCGATGCGGTCGGTCCACTCGGCCGTGGCGTTGGGCACACCCCAGCGCTCGATGCGGGCACGGGCCACCACTTCCTCGCGCACCTCGTCGCGGATCTGGTCGCGCACCACCTGGGGCACGTAAGGCACGCGCACCACGGGCGGCTCGGCCTTGGCGGGCCCGACCCTGGGCGCCTGGGCCAGCGCCGCCTCGCCACGCTTCCTGGCCTCGGCCAGCAGGGCATCGGCCTTGTCGCGCGGCAGGGTGCCGTTTTGCACCAGCAGTTCGATCAGGGCCAGCGTGGTCTGGCGCAGGGCTTCGAGCGATTCGCGCTCGCCGGACTGGGCCCAGGCGCCATTGCAGGCCAGGGCGGCGGCCAGCGCCAGCGCGGCACGGCGTCGTCGCGCGGGGTTCTTGGACAACATCGTGCTCATCCCATCATGCGGTTGGAGACCAGCACGCGCAGCGGCTGGGGCATGCGCGGCGGCAGCGCCTGCCCGGTGCCGGGAAAGCGGTCCAGCGCCGTGCGCAGCGCCTGGTCGGTCTGGGGGTCGCCGGTGCTGCCCACCAGCTCGGCGCGCTGAAAGCTGCCGGCGCCGGTAAGCCAGAGGTCGACCCGCACCTGGTAATCGAGCCGCTTGACATCCTTGTCGCGCGCCAGGTAGTCGTTGAGCGAGCGCGTCGCCGCCTGCGCGAAGCTGTTGACGGCCATGCGGTTGGGGCCGGCGTCGGCTGGCTTGCCGCCCACCTGCTGGCTGGTGGGGCCGTCCTTGTAGTCCTGGTTGACCGTGCCTTGGGTCATGCCGTTGCCGGGCCCTTCGCCCGCGGCTTCGTCGTTCTTCAGATCCTGCGCCTGGGGCTGCTCCTGCGGCTTGGGCGCGTCCTGCGGCTGGGGCTTGTCCTCGGGCTTGGGCGGCGGCTTGTCCTCGGGCTTGGGCGGCGGGGGCGGGGGCGGGGGCGGCGGGGTGTCGGGCAGCAGCTTCACCATCTGCTGCTTGCGCGGCTTGCCGGGGGCGTTGTCGCAGCCGGCCAGCAGCAACAGCGCGGCGGCGATCAGGACCGTGGTCTTGCGGAGCATGTTCAGTACCCGATGCGGCCGGTGGCGATGCTCATCGCGACCTCGGCCTCGTTGCACAAATCGATCATGGCCACCACGCGCTCGTAGCGCGCCTGGCCGTCGCCCTGGATCACGACGCTGGACTTGGCGTCGATGGCGCGGATGGACTGCAGCTCCTGCAGCAGCAGCGCGTCGGCCTTGGGCACGCCGTCCAGGCGCGCGCTGCCGTCGGGGTCGATGCGCAGCACATGGATGGGGTGGCGCTCGGTGGGCGGCGTGGCCGAGGGCTTGGGCAGGTTGATGCTCAGGCCCTGCACCGAGGCGGTGGTCATCAGGATGAAGACGACCAGCAGCACATAGGCCAGGTCGAGCATGGGCGTGACGTTGATCGAGTCGTAGGGGCGGGCTTCGTCCTGGACTTTCATGGCGTCACCCCGCTCACTGGCCGCTGCGCTTGGTGACGAGACCGAGCTGCGCGATGTCGAGCTTCTTGACCACGGCCAGCACGGCGACGATCTTCTCGTAGGGCGCTGCCGCATCGCCCTTGAGCACCACTGGCAGGTTGGGGTTGCCGGCCTTGTACTGGCCCAAGAGCGTGGCCAGCTGTTCCAGCGTCACCGGGTAGGCGTCGAGGAACATGCTGCCATCGGCCGTGACGGTGATGGCGCGCGTCTGCGGTTTGGCCAGGTTGCTGGTGCTCCTGGTCTCGGGTGCCGCCACCTTGACCCCCTGCACCGAGGCGGTGGTGAGGATGATGAACACCACCAGCAGCACGTAGGCCAGGTCCAGCATCGGCGTGACGTTGATGTCGTCGTAGGGCTGGTTGTCGGCCTTGATGTCGGCAGACATCTCAGCGGTCTCCGTAGGCTTCGGCGACGCGGGTGACGAACTCGTCGACGAAGATCTGCATGTCCGACGAGATGTTCTTGATCTGGGACGCCAGCCAGTTGTAGCCAAACAGCGCCGGGATCGCGACGCCCAGGCCGGCCACGGTGGCCAGCAGCGCGGCGGCGATGCCCGGCGCGATGGCGTTGACGTTCACGTCGCCGGCGGCGGCGATGGCGGCGAAGGTGATCATCACGCCCACCACCGTGCCCAGCAGGCCCAGGAAGGGGCCACCCGAGATGGCGATGGTGAGCAGCACCATGGCCGAGTTGAGCTTGTGGTTCTCGCGCACGAGGTCGGCGTCGATGGCGGCCTTGACGGCGTCCAGCGAGGCGCCCGACAGCGGCTTGGCGCCAGCCTGGCCGACGCTGCGCTTGTTGAGCTGGTGCAGGCCGGCGTCGTAGAGCCGCGCCAGTGAAGAGCCGGCATGCTGGGCGCTGCCGCCGGCCATCATCACGTCGGCGCTGTCGCGGAAGGCCTGGATGAAGCGCTGGTTGCCGCGGTCGGTGTGGCGCACCAGCAGGGTCTTGACCACCATCACCCAGGCCGCGATGACGAACATCACGCCCAGGATGCCGATGACGACCCAGGCGTCGACGGTGAGGTTCTTGACCAGGATGCCCATGTAGCCGCCATGCCCGCCCTCGCCGGCCTCGGCCTCGCCGTCGTGCTGCAGCTGGGTGGCGATGAGCTTGGCGTCGGCGCCCTGGGATGCGCGCGTGAACTTCATCCATTCGCTGCTACGAAGCACCGGCGCAACCTGCAGCTCGTCCAGCAGGCCGGCGAAATCGGCGCCCAGGCGCAGCGGGCCTTCGATGGCGGGCGTGCCGCTGGGCAGATCGGCCTCGGCCGCCTGCGCGCCGTTCACGAAGAGCGTGGCCTTGCCGGCGCCCAGCGTGAGGCCCAGGTGTACCCAGGCCGAGGGCGGCAGCTCGCCGCCCTCGAAACGCAGCTTGCCCAGCGTGACGACGGCCTTGCCGCCGGAGAGCATCAGCTTCAGCGGCCCCTGCTCGAAGAGCGTGCCGGCGGCGCCGTCGGGGCGGGCCCACAGGCTCAGGCTGTAGGGGGCGCCGGCGGCGGCGCGGGCGCGCTCGGTGGCCTGCAGCTCGACCATCTGGGCGCCGTCGAAACGGGCGCTGGCGCCGATGAGGCCGTTGGGATCGCCGGCCACCGGCCCGCTGGCGGTGAGTGCGCCGCCGCCGGCGTCGCGCACGCTGCCGTCGGCGCGGTCGAAGCGCAGCGTCAGCGCCGCGCCGCTGTCGACCACCGGCGTGGCGGCCTCGGCCACCGCCTTGGCCTCTGCCTTGGCGTTACCGGCATAGACGTAGACGAGGTTCTTGTCGCTGCCCGGCGCCACCGTGGGCACCTGCACCCACAGCACGGCGAGCTCGTTGTTGCCGTCGAAGCGCTCGAGGGCGAACTTCAGCGGCGTCTTGTCATCGGCCGCAAGCACGCGCAGATCGCTGCCATCGGGCTTGGCGGCGATGAAGTCGAAATTGCCCGAGTGCAGGCGCACCGGCACGGCGGCACCACTGACGGCCTCGGCGGTGGTGACGCCCTCGGCGCCGGTGTTGAGCGTGATCTTGGTGCGCTGCTTGTAATCGGCGCTCCACCAGGCCTGGGCCGACAACGGCAGCAGCGCGGCGATGTGGAAGGCCAGCAGCAAGGCCAGGCGTCGGCGGGGCGGGATCATGCGTTTGTCTCCGGAGGCTGTGGGGTTCGCGGCCACGGCCGGCGGCGGGCGTCAGCGCCACCGGGCCCGGCCGGCGCGTCTACAAGAGGTTTTGCTGGATGGCCAGGGCGACGGCCTGGGCACGGTTGGCGGCGGTGAGCTTGCGCAGGATCTTCTGCACATGGTTCTTCACCGTGAGCGGGCTGATCTCCAGCGCGATGGCGATCTCGGCATTGGTCTTGCCCTCGCGCACCCAGCGCAGGATCTGGCGCTCACGCGTCGTCACCGGGGTCGCACGCGGCGTCTGCGCCGGCAGCGGCGGCGGTTCGACGCCGGGCGCGCCGAGTTCGCGCTCGTTGCCCTGGGTGCGTACGTAGGTGGTGTGCAGATGCGGCAGCAGCAGCTGCAGGTGCTCGCAGTGCTGGGGCTGCCAGCCGCGGCCGCTGGCGGCCAGCACGAACAGGCTTTCCAGCTCGGCCGGCCGCTGCGGGCGTGCCACCGCGTGTACCAGCAGCTCGGTGATGCCGCCCTGGCGCAGCGGTGCCAGATCGCCCATGGGCACGCGTGCCTCCAGCCCGGCCACCTCGGCCAATAGCACGCTGGCGCCGCGGCTCACCCACAGACGCACCAGCTCGCGCATCAGGCCCGACTGGCCATTGCCCAGCACCGCCAGCAGCTCGGTCGAGACCGGCACGTTGTGGAAGGTGTCGAACACCAGCTCGCGCGAATCGCGCTGGTAGGCGGCGCAAACCGAGACATCGTGCGGCAGCAGCATCTGCAGATAGCTCTGCGCCCAGACGAAGAATTGGTGGCGCCGCTGCACGCTGGCGGCCGATTCGATGACGCGCACGACCAGCTCCGCGTGGCGGCTGGTCGACAGCTCGGCAACGGGGGCCTGGGCGAGTGCGGAGGTGTTCATGGGGGCGGTACTGCGGTGCTGTGAGCCTAAAGAGCTGGGGTGACGCCTGCGTGCCCACGGCTCATGGGGGATGAGCCGAACGGCTTACTTGGGCGCTCCTCGGGTGGGGGTGGCGGGACGGCTGGATGTCGCGGGCGCCGATGCCGCCTCGCTGGCGACCGCATGAGTTGCGGTCATCTCGCGCGGGCGGAAGACGCGGTCCGACACGCGCGGCGGCTGGCCGTCTTCGCGCGGCTCCAGATCGTGGCTGAGCCGGGCCGGGCGGCTGGCGCGGCTGTGCAGGGCCGTGATGGCGCCGCGGGCGTCGCGCAGCAGCACCCAGTCGGCACGGCCGGTGAGCGGGTCTTCCCAGACGCGGCGCAGATGGCGCTGCAGCGTGGGCGTGCGCCTGTCCTTGACCAGCTCTTCCAGCGTCTGGGGGCCGGCGGCTGCAGTGCCTGCCTCGGGCGCCAGCACCACCGCGCGCCAGCGGCCCATGGCGTCGGCGATCTCCTGGCCGCGGTGGCGCGATTCGCGCTCGAGCTGGCGCTCGGCCGCTGTCGTCCAGGCGCTGGCCAGCAGGCCCATCGCCGCGCCGCCCGCGGCCAGCGCGAACAGCATCAGCAGGTAGGTGAAGCCGCGCCCATGGGCACCACGGACGCCACCGGCGGCACGCGGGCGAAGGCCGCCCACGGCACTACCAGTCGGCATAGAGGCTGCCATCGGCGGCGCGGCCGGCGGCGCCGCTGCGCACATCCGCCACCCCGCCCTGCACCACGGCGTCGGGCGGCGGCGCCAGCGCCAACCAGCTGTCGGCGCGGCCGGTGTAGGGGTCTTGCGGCAGCTCGCGCAGGTAGCGCTGCTGCGCCATCTCGGCCAGGCTCTGCGGGTAGCGGCCCTTGTCGGCGGCAAACTGGTCGATGGCGTCGCGCATCACCGCCAGCGAGGTGCGCAGCGATTTCTCGCGCGCCCGCTCCAGGCTCTGGAAGTAGCGTGGCGCGGCGATGGAGGCCAGCAGCGCGACGATGGCCATCACGACGATCAGCTCGATCAGCGTGAAGCCGCGCCGGCCGCTGTTCATCGCTGCACCCACGCGCACACCACCGCGCTCACCATTGTGAATACCGCGTGCCATCCAGCGCCGTGGCGCCGTGGCGCGAGGCGATGTCAAAGACATCGGCGCCCGGCTGCGGGTCATCCGGCGGGCTGGCATGGCTGCGCAGGGCCCAGGTCTCGGTGGCCGGCAGGGCCGGGTCGGCGAAGGGATCGCGTGGCAACCGGCGCAGCAGGTAGTGGCGGCGCCGGCCCTGGGCATCGCGCGCATCGGGCACGCCGGCGGCCAGCGCCTCCAGGCTGGGCGGGTAGCCGCTGGCGTCGGGCGGCTTGGCAATGGCGCCCTCGTCGGACAGGCGCTTGTACCCGTCGATGGCGGTGCGCAGCGTGCGCAGCGCGTCGCGCAGCGCGAACTCCTGGCTGCGGCGGTGGGCCAGCTCGATCATCGGCCGCGCCGCAGCCACCAGGATGCCCATGATGGCCACCACGGCGATCAGCTCGATCAGCGTGAAGCCGCGCGCTCGCCTCATGGCGGGACGGCGATGGTGATGGCGACGGCGGCGACGGCCTCGACGGCCACCGCCTCGCCGCCGGCGCCGGTGGCCGAGACGCTGCCGACGCTGACCTGCAGCGTCTGCCCGGCGGCGGCGGCCAGCACGCGCAGCGGCAGCACCTGTTCGCGCCCGGGCTCGAGCTTGAAGGCGGTGCGGCCGGCCCCGGCTTCGGCGGCCTGGGCCGGCTGCAGCAGCGTGGCGTCGAAGAGCAGCTCGCCCTCGACGGTGGCGTCGGAGCGGTTGGCCAGGGTCACGCTGACGATGCCGCCGACCTTGCCGCCGGCGCTGGCCGCCAGCTGCAGCTGGGCCGCACGCGGCGCAGCGGCCGGCAGTGCTGGCGCCGCGGCGGGCCGCGGTGGCCCGTTGCGCAGGGCCACGCCGGCGGCGGCGCCGCTGGCCAGGCGCAGCGGCGGCTCGCCCGGGCTGGCCTCGCTGCCGCCGGGGGCATTGCCATAGGCCACCTCGGGCGGCACCAGGCTGCGCACCACGCGCGGGGTGATGAGCAGCACGATCTCGGTCTTGGCACGGCTGTCGCTGTGCAGGCCGAACAGGTGGCCCAGCAGGGGCAGCGAAGAGGCGCCGGGCAGGCCGGCGATGGTCTTGCCATCCTCGTCGCGGATGAGGCCGGCGAGGATCTGGGTCTCGCCGTCGCGCAGGCGCAGCGAGGTGCTGGCCTCGCGCGTGCCGACCTGGTAGCCCACCGCGCCCTGGGGGCCGGCAACCTTGCCGATGAGCGTGCTGACCTCGAGCGCGACCCGCATCACCACATCGCCTTCGAGCTGCACGCTGGGCTCGACCTCGAGCTTGAGGCCGACGTCGAGATAGGTCACCGCGGCCGAGGAGCCGTTGGCATTGGTGGTGGTGGTGAAGACCGGCAGCTTCTCGCCCACCGTGACCTTGGCCTTCTCGCGGTTGCGCGCACGCAGGCGCGGGTTGGCCAGGGTGTTGGCGCGCGTCAGCGTCTCGCGCAGGCTGGCCAGCACGGCCGGGTTGGCGACACTGGCGCGAAAGCTGTCGCGCAGCCCCAGGTCGACGCTGCTGCCGGCGCCCGGCAGGCCCCAGGACACCTGGTCGGGCCACTGCAGGCCGACCTCGTCGAGCCGGGTCGACGAGACCTCGAGCACCTCGAGCTCGAGCACCACCTCGGGCTCGGCCACGTCGATGGAGGCGATCAGGCGTTCGACCAGGCGCACCACCTCGGGCGTGTCGCGCACGACCAGGTGGTTGAGCCTTTCGTCGACATGGATGTCGCGCGTCTTGGCCATCGTGCGCACCAGGCTCTGCGCCTGCTTCACGTCGGCATTGGCGAGGTAGAAGCTGCGCGTGACCAGCTCGCGGTGCTCGGCGCGCTTGGGCGCGGTGTCGGGGTAGATGAAGAGGGTGCGCTCGTTGAGCGTCTTGCTGGCCAGTTGCTGGGTGGCGAAGAGGATGCGCAGGCCCTCGGCCAGCGCGGTGTCGCGCAGCAGCAGGTTGACGCGGGTGTCGGCGCGCACGTCACGGTCGAAGACGAAGTTGAGGTTGTGGGCGCGGCCCAGGCCTTCGAGCACATTGCGCAGCGGTGCCTCGCGGAACTCGAGGTTCACGCGCGTGGACAGCGCCGCCGCCAGCTCGGGCGCAGCGGGCGCGGCGGCGCGCTTTTCTGCGGGCTGGCGCTGGCGTTCGCGGGTGGCAGCTGCCGCGGCGGCAGCGGCGGCCTGCTCCGCCTGCAGGGCCTGCTCGCGGCGCTGGGCCAGGGCCGCCTCGCGCAGGCGCAGTTCGGCGACGCGCTGGCGCGTGCCCTGGGCCGCTTCGTCCAGCGGCGGGGTGGCGCAGGCGGCCAGCACCAGGGACAAGGCCAGAGCCAGCACGGCAGTGCGCCAGGCGCGGTGATTGAAGAACGGGAAGAGGCTGTTCATGTGGGCTTGAAATTCAGGACGTGGCGGGCCGAGCCGTCGCTGCGGGCCAGCGTGACGCGGCGGCCGGCAATGGCCTCGACGCGCCAGCGCCCGTCGAGGGCATCGCCGGCGCGCACGAGCCGGGTGTTGGGGCCCTCCAGCAGCAGGGCGCTGACGCTGCCGCCTTCCTCGACCAGGCCGATCAGCGTCCAGGGCGGCGGGGGCTCCGGGGGCGGCGCCGAGGCGGCAGCCGCGGCCGTGGGGGCCAGCGCAGGCGGGCGGGCATCGCCCCAGGCGGCCAGGGCCTCGGGCCGCAGCCGAGGCAAGGGCGGCGGCGCATTGCGCAGCACCACCCTGGGCCAGGTCTTGGGGCCGGGGTCGACGGCCGCCGCAGCCTGCCGGGTGGCGGGCACGGGCCCAGCCGCCGGGGCGGCGCTGGCGCGCGTTGGCGGCGCGACCTCGTCATCGGGCAGCAGGGCCACGCCGGCACTGCTCAGCAGCGTGGCCGCCAGGGCCCAGCGCAAAGGGCGCGAGGCGATCATGGGCGGGCCCCGGCGGTGGCGGCAACGGCCGCAGGCGCGGCCGGGACGGCAAGGGTGTCGAGCCGGGTCCACAGCGTGAAGCGCAGCTCGGCACGCAGGCCGCCGCCTTCGGCACGCGCCAGGCGCAGCGCGTCCAGGGCCAGCGCCGGATCGGCGGCCAGGCTGGCGGCGATGAAGTCGCGCAGCGCGGCGTAGCCACCCTCGGCCGGCAGCGTGATGCGGTAGCGCGCCAGGCCCAGCGCCGGCTCGGCCTGGTGGCGAAACTCGGCCCGGCGCAGGGTCAGGCCATGACCCTCGGCCAGCGCCAGCAAGGCGGCCACGCGTGCAGCGCGGCTGGCCGGTGGCGCAAAGGCCTCGCGGAAGGCCAGGGCTGCGCCGGCCTGCACGGCCGCCGGCGTGGCCTGGGGCTGCTGGCGTGCCAGCGCCTGGCGGCGCAGCTGCAGGGCTTCGGCGGCGGCGGTCTCGGTGCGGGCATCGAGGGCCGGCGTCGCCCACAGCGCGGTGGCCGCGGCGGCGGCCACCAGCAGCGCACCCAGCG
>NZ_CAJGBN010000025.1 GCF_904426505.1 Rubrivivax sp. A210 | reverse complement strand
CGCTGGGGCCAGGCGATGGCCCTGGTCAAGAGCGGCGCCGCCGCCGCCAACGCCCGCGACGAGGCCGGCGGCCACGCGCTGGCGCTGGCCGCCCGCGCCGGCCAGGACGAACTGCTGCGCGAGCTGGTCAAGCGCGGCGCCGAGCTCGACCGCGCCGGCGACGACGGCTTCACCGCGCTGGGCGCCGCTGCCTTCTTCGGCCGCCGCAGCACGGTGCGCCTGCTGCTGCTGGCCGGCGCCGATGCGGGGCAATGGGGTGCCACCGGCCAGAGCGCGCTGCACCTGGCCAGCCTGGCCGGCCAGCTGGACGTGCTGGACGAACTGTTGCGCCTGCGCGTGGATGTCGAGTTGCTCAATCGCCAGCGCGAAAGCGCGCTCGATGTGGCCGCCAATGCCGGCCAGCAAGAGGCCATGGGCCGCCTGCTGGCCGCCGGCGCCGACCCCCTGCGTGCGGGGAATCGCTAGGCGGGCATGGACCGAAAGGGCCAGCGCCGTGGCCGGCCGCGGTCGCCTCTGTCACGCACAACCACGAAGCTCAGCGGGTCCAAGAACGAGAGGCCCGCAGCGGGCTGATCGGACTAGCGCGGCGCGGCGCCCACCGGGTACGGGTGACACAGGCCCTTCCTACAGTGGCGCAGCGGTTCCTAGAGGCCGTCGATCTCTAAGCCTTCCCTAAATTCACTCAGGAGTGACTCAATGAACTTCAAGCTCAACGCGCTCGTGGCCGCCCTGGCCACCGTGGCGTCCTTCGGCGCGCAAGCCGTCATCACGCAGCAACAAGGCCTCGGCAACACCGGCAACAGCTCGGTCATCTTCGTCGCCCACGACGCCACCGACAACATCACCCTGGTCGTCGACCTCGGCCTGAACATGGCCGACCTGATTCCGGGCTCGGCGCTGACCACCAGCGGCTCTGCGACCTGGAACTTCGCCACCAACACGACCAGCCTCGCCACCACGGGCAATGACTGGACCGCGGCCTACAACACCTTCAAGGCCGCCGCCCTCGGCAACGATCTGCGCTGGGGCATTCTGGCCGGCGACAACATTACCGGCAATTCTGTGACGGCCGCCAACACGATCATCGGCAAGGGCTACCTGACAACCGGAAACCCGACCGCGGCGGAATTGGTCAACACCAACGCCACGTCGTCGACCGCGATCGGCAACGCGCTCACGCCGCTGAACAACTACCTTGCTGGGGCCAACGCGGCGGGCAACAACCAGACCGTCGCCAACGGCGCCGCCACGGCCACCGCCGGCGGCCTCTTCGGCGTGATGGGCGGCAACTTCAACGGCGCCGGCGCCTGGACCTATCTGATCGCCAACGGCGTGTCTTCGAACATCAACTACCTGCGCCAGAGCACGGTCGCCAACCCCACGGCCTTCCAGATCGGCGACCCGAGCGGTGTCGACGTCCTGTCGACCAATCCCACGACCTTCAACTTCGACATCAACACCAACACGCTGAGCCTGGCCTCGCCGGTTCCCGAGCCCGGCAGCTACGCGCTGCTGATGGCCGGCCTGGCCGCCGTCGGCTTCCTCGCCCGCCGCCGTCGCGCCGCCTAAGCCCCCTTCTGTCTTGAA
Source organism: Rubrivivax sp. A210 (assembly GCF_904426505.1). Lineage (GTDB taxonomy): Bacteria > Pseudomonadota > Gammaproteobacteria > Burkholderiales > Burkholderiaceae_C > Rubrivivax. Next base: position 10,148 of record NZ_CAJGBN010000025.1, on the reverse strand, counting down.
AGGCCTGCCTTCGGCGCACTGCCGAGGGTGGGTCACGTCCCCAAACTTCCGGAGATAGAAATGCAACTGTCCAAGATCATGCTCGCCGTGGCCGCCGTCGCCACCGCCGCCACCGCCTCTTCCGCCTTCGCCGCCCCCGCCGGCAACCGCGTCGCCGTCAGCGCCGGCGCCTCGGCCATCCAGGGCAACCTGACCCTGGCCATCCGCAGCCTGTGCGTGGCCCCGAACGTGGCCACCTCCTTCATCAGCGGCAACTTCACCACCATCGTCTGCGCCGACGCAGCCGTCACTGGCGGCGCCGCCGGCACCTACGTCAGCAAGCCCGACGCCGACTTCAAGAACTTCGCCGGCCTGCCCTATGCCGAGTTCCGCGTCAACGTCGGCAACGGCTCGTTCGGCAACATCCAGATCCTGAACGGCGTGCCCTTCACCTTCCGCAACCCGGCCACGCTCGTGAACACCGACCCGGCCCCCGCCGGTGCGGTGATCGTTGGTGGCGCCAATGACGTGCAGCCCGAGTTCTTCCCGCTCGCCACCATTGGCAACAACACGCTGTTCCCGTCCACCGCCATCGGCATCGCCCAGGTCTTCGGCGTCGCCGCTTCCAGCGCGCTGTACGACGCCATGTTTGCCGACCAGAAGGCCAGCGGCCTGATCCCGGCCTCGTGCAACCTGGCCGACACCGGCATCAGCTACTGCATCCCCAGCATCGGCAAGCCCCAGATGGCCACCATCATGGCCGATTCCGCCTTCAACAGCGCTTACCTGCGTGGTGTGGGCTTCCTGGCCGGCGCCGCGCTGGACGGCGTGGAACTGCGCTACGCCCGCCGCGTGGACACCTCGGGCACGCAAGCCTCGGCCCAGAACTACTTCCTGGGCCTGCCCTGCTCCAAGGGCGAACTGTCCATCGTTCCGGAGCCGACCACCGACGACGAAGTCGGCGGCCTCAAGGACGCCCTGATCAACAGCATCCGCGTGATGGCCGCCGGTGGCACCGGCGACGTGCGCACCGAGCTGAACAAGCCCGGCCTCTACGTCATCGGCGTGATGTCGGGTGAGAACAACCAGGCTGCCCAGTCCTGGAAGTGGCTGCGCGTGAACGGTGTGGCCATCGGCGAGAACGCCGTTCCGGGCACCGCCGGCATCACCAACAGCAACACGATGAAGAACGGCACCTACGACTTCTACTTCGAGACCACCTCGGCCGGCGGCAACGCCACGGGCGACGCCTTCTGGGCCACGGTCAACAGCGCGCTGAACGTGCTGCCCGCCCCGGTGGGCCTGGTCAACGCCACCGACCTGGGCGCCGGCTACAACAAGGGCGGCCGCACCTGCGCCGGCAGCGCCTCGAACTGATGATGAAGGCCTGACCGTCCCATGGGCTCCCGCCCGGCGGACGGTCATCGCGTCATCGCCACAGCCGCCCGCACCCGCGGGCGGCTTTTCTCTTGAAGCAGCCCCGCGGCGCCCGCACGCGCCCCGCCCGCACCGTGCCCGACCATCGCCCCGCGCCCCTGCGGTTCGTCCTGCTCTGCGGCCTCGCCCTCCTGGCCTGCGCCACGGCCGCGCGGGCCCAGTCGGCCGCCGATCAGCCCCGCTTCGACATCCTCGAATTCCTCGTCGAGGGCGACACCCTGATAGGCGCCGCCGCCATCGAGCGCGCCGTCTACCCCTTTCTCGGCCCCGGCCGCGCCGCCGCCGATGCCGAATCGGCGCGCAAGGCGCTGCAAAAGGCCTACCAGGACGCCGGCTTCCTGAGCGTCATCGTGGTGCTGCCGCCCCAGCCGGTGGCCGGCGGCGCGCTGCGCCTGGTGGTGCTGCCGGCGCCAGTGGACCGGCTGCGCGTCACCGGTGCCCAGCACTTCCTGCCCAGCGCGGTGCGCGAGGCCGTGCCCAGCCTGGCGCCGGGCAGCGTGCCCAATTTCAACGAGATGCAGCAGCAGCTGGCCAGCCTGGCGCGCGCCACGCCCGACCGCGAGATCACCCCGCTGGTGGCCGCCAGCGAGCGCCCCAATGCGCTGGATGTGGAGCTGAAGGTGCAGGACCAGCTGCCCCTGCACGGCGCCATCGAGATCAACGACAAGCAGTCGCTGAACACCGAGGCCGGGCGTCTTGAGGCCAGCCTGAGCTACGACAACCTGTGGCAGCGCCAGCACGCCATCGGACTGAACTGGCTGTACTCGCCGCGCCGGCCCGAGCAGGCCAATATCCTGACCCTCAGCTACCACCTGCCGCTGGGTGGCGAGGGCGACCGGCTGTACGCGATGCTGACGCATTCCGACAGCAACACCCCCACCGCGCTGGGCGGCCAGACGGTGTCGCGCGGCGACACCTGGCGGCTGCGCTGGCGCGATGCGCTGGCGCCGCGCGCCGGCCTGGATCACGCGCTGAGCTGGGGCCTGACGCTGCGCGACCTGCAGGACCGCAATGTCGACGTCGCCGGCGTCACCACCACGCCGTCGGCGCTGCGCTACCCCAGCTTCAGCGCCGGCTACGAACTGGACCTGGCCTCGGCCGCCGTGCCCGGCCGCAGCAGCCGTGCCCAGGCCGAGCTGCTTTTCGGCCTGCCGGCACTGGCCCGGCGCAACGTGCCCTGCTTTGCCGGCGACACCCAGAGCCGCGACCAGTTCGCCTGCAAGCGCGCTGGCGCCAGCGCCGCCTTCCAGGTGCTGGGCCTGACGCTGCAGCAACGCGAGCCGCTGGGCCGCGGCTGGGTTTCGGGCCGGCTGCAGGCCCAGCTCAGCGCCAACCCGCTGGTGCCGGCCGAGCAGGTGGTCTACGGCGGCAGCGATTCGGTGCGCGGCTACTTCGAAGGCGAACAGGCCGGCGACCAGGGCCTGGCGCTGCGCCTGGAGGGCGGCGGCCCATCCTGGGCCCTGGCCGAGGGCGCGTCGCTGCACGCGCTGGGCTTCGCGGACGCCGCCTTGCTGCACCGCCACCAGGCCCTGCCCGGCGAGCGCAGCAGCACGACCATGGCCAGCGCCGGCCTGGGCCTGCGCCTGCGCACCGGCTTCGGCCTGCAGGCCAGCCTGGACTGGGCCTATGTGCTGCGCGCCACCACGCGGCAGGACGCCCTCGGCCTGGTCGAGGCGCTCACGCCTCGCGGCGGCCACTGGGGCCTGTCCGTGCGCCAGGCCTTCTGAAACACCGAAGACCCACCCCGCGATGAACCAGCACCAGTACCGCCTCGTCTTCAGCCGCCGCCTGGGCATGTTCGTGGCGGTATCAGAACAGGCCCGCAGCCAGGGCCGCAGCAGCGGTGAAAGCCGTCCGGGGCGCTGCACCGTGGCCGCCGCGCTGCTGGCGCTGGGCGCCGCCACAGCCACCACCACCGCCACCACCGCGGCCTGGGCCCAGGCGCGACCGCCGGTGGTGTTTGCCGGCCGCCTGCCGGCGCCGCAGCAGGCGCTGCCCCAGCCGTCGGCAAGCCGCGTCTTCGCCTACGACCCGGCCAAGGGCCCGGCCACCGAGTTGCGCAACAACGGCGTGAGCTGGACCGTCAACGGCAACACGGCGGTCTTTGACCAGGGCAGCGTCAACCGCGTCGTCGTCAACTGGGACAGCTTCGACATCGCCGCCGGCCACACCGTGCGCTTCGTGCAGAACAGCGACCCCGGCCAGTACGTCTCGGCGCTCAACCGCATCTGGAGCGCCGATCCGTCGCAGATCCTGGGTCGGCTCGAGGCCAACCGAGAAGTCATCCTGCTCAACTCCAACGGCGTCTACTTCGGCCGCGGCGCGCGTGTGGACACTGGCAAGTTCATCGCCAGCTCGCTGGCCATCGCCGACAGTCAGTTCGAGAAGGGGCTGCGCAACATCACCGACGGCAGCGCGGTGTTCAGCAGCGCCGGCGCGGACTACCGCGCCACCGACCTGAGCAGCGCCGTCACGGTGGAGGGCGGGGCCGAGATCCGTGCCGCCGCCGGTGGCGACGTGCTGTTGTTCGCGCCCCGCGTCGTCAACCAGGGCCGCATAGAAACGCCCAAGGGCCAGACCGTGCTGGCCGCGGGCGACAAGGTCTACCTGATGAGCTCGTCCGACCCGGCGCAGCGCGGGCTCATCGTCGCCGTCGACCCGGTCAAGCTGGCCGGCAGCACCGCCAACGACCCCGAGCTGGGCCTGGCCGAGAACGCGGCAAGCGGCAGCTACAAGACGCGGGACGGCGCGACCGTGGCCGACGCGACACCCGACGCCACCGCCGGCCTGGTGCAGCGGCTCAACGAGATCCGCGCCGAAAGCGGCAGCGTCAACCTGGTGGGCCTGACGGTGCGCCAGGGCGGGCAGATCAACGCCACCACCGCCGTGAAGGGCGCCAACGGCGCCATCTATCTGCAGGCCATGGCCTCCACCGTGGCCCTGGCCGGCGGCAGCCAGCCCAGCGCGCCGGCCCTGCGCCGGGGCCTGACGGTGGAGGCCGGCGCCACCGTGCGCGCGGGCGGCGGCGGCGGCACGGTGGAAGTCGCCGCCGGCAGCCAGACCCTCGTGATGCCGGCGCCAGGCGCCGAGACCCAGCTCGACGCCGAGGTCTTCAACCCCTCGCGCATCCGCATCGAGGGCGGCAGCATCGCGGTGGCCGGCGGCGCCCGCATCGTGGCCCCGGCCGGCCAGATCGAGCTGCTCGCGGCCCAGAACGCCGCCACCAGCCCCTTGTTCGACAGCCAGTCGCTGAGCTTCAACGCCGCGCCCGACAGCAGCCGCGTGGTGGTGGCGCCCGACGCGCTGATCAGCGTCGCCGGCCTGCAGGGCGTGGCGGTAGACGGCGCGCGCAACCAGGGCGAGCAGCGCCTGTTCCGCATCGAGCTGGCCGACGCGCCGGTGCAGCGCAGCGGTCCGCTCTACCGCAGCACGGTCTTCTTCGACCTGCGCGACGCCGCCGCCATCTCGGTGGCCAATCTCGGCGGTGCCGCCGCCGCCCTCACGCGCAGCGCCGCCGAGCGCTCCACCGCCGGCGGCAGCCTGCGCATCGAGTCCGAGGGCGCGGTGGTGATCGCCGCCGGCGCGCAGCTGGATGTCTCGGGCGGCTCGGTGTACTACAGCCAGGCCACGCTGCAGAACTCGCTGGTCGAGCGCAACGGCCAGCTGGTGCTGCTGCGCGCGGCGCCGGCCGGCAACCGCATCGATCGCCTGCTGGGCGACCCGGCGCGCAGCCTCGTGCCGGCCTATACCGAGGGCGCCCGTGGCGGCGCGCTGCTGCTGAACGGCCGCAGCCTGGCCGTGGCCGGCCGCATCGACGGCGCCGTGACCCTGGGCGAGCGCCAGCGCACAGGCACGCGCCCGGCGCCGGCAGCGCTGACCCTGGGCCGCCAGCAGGGCCTGGCCTACTACCTGCCGGCGCTGAACCTGGAGCCCGGCGCCGCCGTGGCGCTGGACGCGGCGCTGCAGGCCGCGTTGCTGACCGACCCGCTGGGCGCCTCGCTGGCCGGCCTGCCGGCCAGCACCTCGCTGTCGCTGCAGGCGGTGGCGGCCGGCGGCTTCGGCGCCCTCAACCTGCGCGCCGCCGCCATCACGCAGGATGCCCCCGGCGCGCTGGCCCTGGGCGCCGGCGGCAGCCTGGACCTGCGCGCCGAGCGCATCGCGCTGGACGGCGCCTACAGCGCGCCCGGCGGCAGCATCGCCCTCGCCACCACGCGCGCCGACGGCGCCGGCGACCTGGGCGACATCCGGCTCTCGGCCCGCACCCGGCTCGACACCGCCGGGCGCTGGACCAACGAGGGCCTGGGCGCCGGCACGGCAACCGACCCCGGCATCGTGCAGACCGGCGGCGGCACCGTCACGGCGACGGCGGCGCATTCGCTGCTGGTGGAGACCGGCGCGCAGATCGACGTCTCGGCCGGCGCCCGCCTGGCGGCCAGCGGCGCGCTCACGCGCGGCAGTGCCGGCAGCATCAGCCTGGCGGCGGGACGCTCCGACCTCTTTGCCACCGTGCTGCAGATCGAAGGCGTGGCGCTGAGCGGCTTCGATTTCGCCAGCGGCGGCACACTGAGCCTGGGCACGCAGGCGCTCAGCCTGGGCGGCAACGCTGCAGCGGGTACCTTCACGCTGGCGCCCGCCTTCTTCTCCGAGCACGGCTTCGGCAGCATCAGCGTCAGCGCCTTCGGCGATGTGCGCCTGGCCGGCGGCACCGAGCTGGCGCCCGCGCTCGCCACCTGGCAACTGGCGCCCGGCTACCGCAGCGCGCCCAGCGGCGCGATGGCTGGTGAGGTCGGCGCGGCGGTGGCCACGCCGGTGGTGGTCGACGAGGCGGTGGCCGACCGGCGGCCGGTGAACCTGACGCTGGCGGCCACGCGCACCCTCAACCCCGGCGCCGGCCAGCCCGGCGGCAGCCTCGTCGTCGAGCGCGGCGCCGCGATCCGGCTTGAGGACGGCGCCAGCCTGACGCTGAGCGCCACGCGCAACCTGGAAATCGGCGCCAGCGGCGGCCAGCCCGGCCAGACCGCCACGCTGGCGGCGCCCGGCGGCCAGATTCGCCTGGCCATCAACGGCGTGCGTGGCGCGATCTCGCAGATCTCGGCCGGCGACGACCCGGCCGGCTTCATCGCCGACCAGGCGCTGTGGCTGGGCGGCGGCGCCCGCCTGTCGGTGGCCGGCGCGGCCGAGCTGCGGCGCGAAAACACGGCGCCCGCCATCGCCGCGCCGCTGTCCGGCGGCACCAGCGGCAGCAACGAGCGCCTGGGCGGCAGCGTGCTGGGCGGCGGCAACATCACGCTCGAGGCCCAGCGCGGCTATGTGGTGGCCGATGCCGGCTCGCAGATGGCGCTGGACGGCGCCGCAGCCACGCTCAACTGGAAGGGCTCGGCCCAGCCGCTGCAGCTGGCGCGGCCGGCCGGCACGCTGAAGATCGCCAGCGTCGAGGGCATCGTGCTCGACGGCACGGTCTCGGCCCAGCCGCCGCGCAGCGCCGACGGCCAGGCCCTGGCAGACGGCGGCCGGCTCGACATCGCCATCGGCCTGGGCGGCATCAACAACTTCTCCTCGGCCACGGCCTATCCCGGCACCCTGCTCGACCCCAGCGGCCAGCCCATCCCCGGCGCGGTGGCGCGTCCGCGCACCCTGCTGGTGGGCGACTACACCGGCCTGCTGTCGGCTTCCGGCGCGGTACACGGCAGCGACCTCAACGCAGCGCTGGGCAACGGCCTGGCCTATGTGCCCACCCGCCTGCTCAACGGTGCCGGCTTCGACGCGCTGCGCCTGGGCGCCGGCGACGCCGTGCGCCTGGAGGCCAGCATTGCCAGCTTCAAGCCGCTGGGCATCGTGATCGACGCGCCGGCGCTGCAGGCCCGCCCCGGCGTACAGGCCACGCTGGGCGGCGCCACGCTCTCGCTGGGCGACCGCTCGCTCAGCCGCCAGGGCGATGCGCCCAACAAGACGGCCGCCGCCGACACCGCGCCCGCCGCCGATACCCGGCTCACGCTGCGGGCGCCCACCATCGAGATCGTGGGCGCCTCGGCGCTGCAGGGCTTCTCGAACGTGGCGCTGGACGCCGGCGCCAGCGCCGAGGGCGAGATCCGCTTCAGCGCCATCGCGCCCGCCCTGGTGGCCCTGCCTTCGGCCACCGTCGGCCGCCTGGCCTTTGCCGGCGCGCTGGAGCTGACGGCGGGCCAGATTTACGCCACCACCGGCACCGGCTTCACGCTGGCCGGCCTGCCGGCCGGCGACGCCAGTGACGCCGGCAGCCGCATCACGCTGAGCACCGGCACGGGCGGCGCCAGCGCGCAGGCGCCGCTGTCGGCCTTCGGCGCGCTTTCGCTGCAGGCCACCGACATCGACCACGGCGGCGCACTGCGCCAGCCCTTCGGCGCCATCGAGCTGAAGGCCGGGCGCGAGCTGACGCTGCGCGACGGCAGCCTCACGTCGGTCAGCGGCGCCGGCAGCACGCTGATCTATGGCAGCACCGACAACCTGGCGCAATGGCTGCTGCCCAGCGGCCAGACCAGCAGCGCCCTGCCGCTGGCCAAGGGCGTGAGCCTGTCGGCCGCGCGCCTGAACACCGCGCCCGGGGCGCGCGTGGAGGCCGGCGGCGGCGGCGACATCCAGGCCTGGGAGTTCTTCTCCGGCGTCGGCGGCAGCCGCGACGCCCTGCTGGGCGACGGCCTCTACGCCCTGCTGCCCGACCGGGCGCGTGCGCCGGCCCTGGCCTTCAACGGCGGCGTCGTGCCCGAGGGCGCGGCCAAGGAGCTGGTGCTGAGCCAGGCCGCCGGCGGCCTCGCGGCCGGCAGCTACACCCTTTTGCCGGCGCGCTTTGCGCTGCTGGGCGCCAGACTGCCCCAGGGCGCGTTCCTGGTGCGGCGCGCCGCCGACCCCGGCCGCAGCCTGCTGGAAGCACCGCTGGCCCAGGACGACGGCAGCTTCATCGTCCAGGCCAGCCTGCGCGACATCGGCTCGGCCTTTGCCGGCCTGCCCGGCGAGCGCTTCGTGATCGAGCCGCAGGCCAGCTTCCAGGCGCGCAGCGAAATCCGCCTCAGCAGCGTCAGCGAGCTGCTGGCCGGCCGCGCCGCCACCCTGGGCAGCGCCGCCACGCCAGACTTGCCGCGCGATGGTGGCCGCGTGCAGATCGCCAGCAGCGGCAGCGAGCGTTCGCTGTGGCAGGCCGGCCTGGGCCTGGGGGCCGGCAGCGGGCGTGCCGGCACGCTGGATGTCACGGCGGCCCGCCTGGCGCTGGTGGACGATCTTGCCAAGACCCCCGACGCGGCCCTGGGCCTGAGTGCCCAGGTGCTGGCCGACAGCGGCGCCGGCAGCGTGCTGCTGGGCGCGCGCCGCAGCCTTGACGCGGCCACCGCGGCCGACGCCCAGCCGCGCTACACCCTGGACAGCAGCGCCACGCGCGCCGTCACGGTGGACCTGGGCGACCGCGCGCTCAAGCTGGAAGAGCTGGTGCTGGCCGCCAGCGGCAGCGTCGAGCTGGCCGCCGGCACCCGCATCGATGCCAGCGCCACCGCCACCCTGGGCGCGCGCACCCTGGCGGCCAGCGGCGACGGCGCGCTGGCCCTGGTCAGCGCCAACGCCGTGGCGCTGGAGCGCGGCGGCGTGAGCCTGGCCGGCGGCAGTCTGAGCCTGGGCGAGAACACCGTGCTTTCCGGTGCCACGCTGGGCCTGGACGCCACCGCCGGCCTGCAGCTGGCGTCCAGCGCCGGCCTCACCGCCGACGCCCTGAGCCTGGGCGCGCGCCGCATCGTGGTCGGCGAGGGCACGGCGCCCGCGGCCGGCGACACCCAGCTGGCAGGTGCCCTGCTGGACACGGTGCGCGACGCCCCCGCGCTGACGCTGCGCAGCTACACCAGCATCGATTTCGTGGGCACCCAGGACTGGGCCCAGCGCCCGACGGCCGACGCGGCGCCGGCGCGGGTGCAGCGCAGCCTGGTGCTGGACGCGCCGCTGCTGCGCGGCCTGGCCGGCGCCGACGGCACGCCGGCGCGCACCGACATCGCGGCGCGCCGCATCGTGCTGCGCAACACCAGCGGCCAGGCCCTGCCGGCGCAGGCCGGCGGTCAGGGCAGCCTGCTGCTGCAGGCGCTGCCGCCGCTGCAGGCCGGCAGCACCGGCGGGCTGACGCTGGGGCCGGGCGCGCTGGCGCTGGGCTTCGACGACAGCCTGCTGCGCTCGGGTGGCGACATCGTGCTCGCCGGCAACGGCCGCACCAGCGCCCAGGGCGATTTCACGCTCAGCGCCGCCCGCCTGACCGCCACCACCGCGGCCGAGCAGGCGCTGGCTGCCGACGCCGGCACGCTGCGCATCGTGGCCGAAGCCGGCGCGCGCACGCTGGGCGAGCGCGCGGGGCAGGGCGCCAGCCTGACGCTGTCGGCGCGCCGCGTCGAGCAGGCCGGCGTGGTCGACCTGGCCGGCGGCCAGCTCGCCATCAATGCCGCCGGTAGTGGTGTCAGTTTGGGCGCCGACAGTACCGCCGTCGCCTTCGCCGCCGGCTCGCTCACCTCGGTGGCCGGCTTCGCGATCCAGGGCGACGATGGCCACGAGGTCTTCGGCCACGCCGGCCAGATCAGCGCCAGCGCGGCCAGCGGCGGCATTGCCTGGGCGGGCACGCTGGACGTGGCCGCGGCACGGCGCGCCGACGGCAGCGCCGGCATGGGCGACGGCGGCAGCGTGGCGCTGCGCGCCGCCGGGCGCGCGCTGCAGCTGACGGGCGCCACGCTGCG
>NZ_CAJGBN010000024.1 GCF_904426505.1 Rubrivivax sp. A210 | reverse complement strand
GGCAGGGCCGGGCGCATCGCCACGAGCTTGCTGCGCCTGGATCTCGTCATCCTCGATGAGCTGGGCTACCTGCCCTTCAGCCAGGCCGGCGGGGCGCTGCTGTTCCACCTGCTCAGCCGCCTGTACGAGCACACCAGCGTGATGATCACGACCAACCTGGACTTCGCCGAATGGTCCAGTGTGTTCGGCGACGCGAAGATGACCACCGCGCTGCTGGATCGCCTCACGCACCACTGCCACATCGTGGAGACCGGCAACGAGTCGATCCGCTTCAGCCGCAGCACGGCCGAGGCCAAGAAGCGCATCAAGGCGCGAGAGCAGACGCGCAAGGGCGCCAAGACCGAGGCTGAGGCCGAACCGTTCTGACCGGGCGCCGCGCGGGGGAAGCCGCTACGGGCTACGCCCTGCGCGTCTTCCCCCGCGCGATCAACACGGCACAAAGGAGGTCAACGAAGCAGGCTAACAACTAAACTTATCCACAGCCGACACTCTCAAAGTCGGCTCCCACCCCTGGCTCAATATTCGGTCGGCACGGTGGCTCAGATTTGGATCGGCGCCGACAGCCATCGGAATCGAGAGGCGGTCCACACTGGCAGCCAGCCGCATGTCGCGCTCGATGGTCTCCCACACGTACAGGATCTTGCGGCCGCCGAACGGGCGGACGTAGTGCGTGCCTTCGAGCAGCACGCTGTCCTTCAGCCGTTCGCGAATCGTGCGGGCGTCATACTTGATCCGGGACGACAACTCGTCGGTTGTCAGGTAGGTGTTGACCATGCTACTCTCCATCGCACTTGATTACTGGACTGATCAAACGCTGCTGTTCGTTAGCGTCTGATGCTTATCATAGCCATCTCTCGCAGCTTCGCAAGTACTTTTGATCCTTTTTCTTATCATCTGTTGTTTCAAGGTATCGCGTGATCCGCTTCAAGCTGGCTGAACTGATCGAGAAGAAGCAGTTCAAGGAGTCGCGCCGCATCACCGTGCAAGAGGTGGCCGAGGCCTCGGGCGTCAACCGCATGACGCTGTCGAAGATCCTCAATCACAAGGGCTACAGCACGGGCACGGACATCCTCGACAAGTTGTGCGTGTACTTCGACTGCAAGATCGAAGAGCTGGTCGAGTACGTGGCGGAGTAGGGCCCGCCAAGACAGGTCCGGAAGCCAAGGCCCGCCAGGCCATCGACGCCAAGCTGCAGCAGGCAGGCTGGCTGCTGCATGACATGAAGCGGCTCAACGCCGGCGCCGGCCGCGGTGTGGCGGTGCGGGACTTCTCCACCGACAGGGGGCCGGCCGACTACGTCCTGCTGCTGGACCCCTGTGGGCGTCATTGAAGGCAAGCGCGACGAAGAAGGCCAGCGCATCACCGAACGCGAGGCACAGACCGAACGCTCCGCCAGCGCCAAGCTCGACTGGCGACGTGGGAGGCAAGCCGCTGCGCTTGCTGTTCAAAGCCACGGGGCAGTTCACGCGCTTCACCGACGGCATGGGCCCGTCGCCCCGCTCGCGTGAGGTCTTCCACTCTCTCCGCCCCGAGAAGCTGGCCGACTGGCCGGCCCAGCCGACGACCCTGCGCTCGCGTCTCTGCTCCAGCTTGCCCGAATTGCCCACCCGGGCGTTGCGCGATTGCCAGGTCAGGGCGGTCACCGGCCTGGAAAGGCTTCTCACCGCCAGCCGAGCTAAGTGCGAATCGGCCCGGCTGGGCGCAATGCGAGCACCGCACCCACTCGCCCGCTGGGGCTGGGCGCGGCAAGTTAGCCGCCACGTCCCTGAAGGCCGCCAGCGCCGCCTTCAGGTGGTCAATGATCTCTTGCTGCGGCACCCCGGCGACGCCTGCGCAAAGCGGTCCCACGCCGCTGACAATGGCAACCATGACAAATGCCGAAGTGGACTGCCGCCTTACCGACCTGGAGATCAAGGTCAGCTTCACCGAAGACGCCCTGGACCGGTTGAACGAGGTCGTCGTGCGGCAACAGCGGCAGATAGATCTGCTCACGCGAGAACTGCTGTACCTGCGTGAGCGGCGCGTCTCTGAGGTCACGCCAGAGGTTCTCAGCCCGCGCGACGAACTGCCGCCCCACTATTGATGGCAAACCTGTGTCGGCGTTTGCAGGCATATTCGGTGATCGGCTTTGCAGCGGTTGCGGCCGGTCGCCTGCGGCCAGCGTACTCACGGTAGGCGCCATCAAGCCGACGCTCGGCTCAGCGGCCTGCGCCGGTCCGAGTGACAGCTATACGAAGTACTGCTGACGTAGTCGGCACCGGCACTGGGCCAGCACCGCCGGCACCCGGCCGGTGACTGCTGTTCACCGGGCCGAACTCACCCAACCGACCCAATCCGGGCGTCCGCCCGCCGAGATTGACAGCCGTAGAGCAGTCGTTGGCCGGTGCAGCCGCGGCCGTTACACCAACTCAGCCATCTGCTGGGCGCGCTCCCGCTGGGAGATCAACCGATCCGTAGTGCCGCAGTGCCGGGCCTCAGCGCTTGCGCCCCACACTCGCCAGCCAGGGCTGCTTCTCAATCGCCAGGCCCTGCGGGCGGTAGAAGTGGTCCAACTCGTCGAAACCGGCCGCCGAGCAGCGTCGAAAGAGGACCATGTCGACGCTGACTCTCCACTACACCTACGACCTCAGCAGGCAATAGGCAGACCCGCGGGGCGGGCGGCGGGCGCCGGGCGCACCCCGGGTCAGTCGCTGCGGCGTGCTGATCGGGTGAGCCGGACGCCGTCCCGCAACGTGCGCCGCCGCGGGTCTTCGGGCAACTCAGAACGAGGTGCGGATGCCGGCCTGGTAGACCGTCTTCTCGCTGATGTAGTCCTTCAGGCCGCCGGTCGCGAACGAGACATCTGCATACAGCAGCGTGCTCTTGGACAACGCGTACCAGCCGCCGGCGGCAATCTTGCCGAGGTTGTCGGAATTGCCGTTGGCGCCGTCGAAGTTCATGCGCGTGTAGTTGGCGGCGTAGGTGAAGGCGCCCACGGGCAGTTCGGCGCCCAGGGTCCAGCCATTGCTCTTGTCGAAGGCGAAGGTCTTGGTGCCGGTGACGACCAGGCTGCTCACGCCGACGGCGGCGCCGTTGCCGCTGCCGGTGGCGAGGTCACTGTTGCGCTGCAGGCCGCCCTTGATCTTGAAGCTGCCGAAGTCGTAGTTGGCCGAGGCCGAGATCGACTTGTTGTTGGTCTTCTTGGTGGTGCGCGACTCGCCCCACTCGTAGGTGGCGCCCACGTAAAGGCCGGAGGCCGAGTAGACGGCGCGCAGGCCATGGAAGCGGTCGGCCGTGCCCTCGCCCGGTGCGATCTGGCCGGCCAGCTTGACCGGGCCCAGGGCCGGGGTCTCGTACTGCACCACGTTGTCGGCGCGCGAGGCATTCAGGAACATCGGCAGGTTCTTGCCGGCATTGGTGACCGAGGTGGTGGGGTTCCAGAGGCCGCCGTTGCCATAGGGGTTGCCGGCGCCGACGACCGAGTCGCTCAGCACGTACTGGCGGCCAAGGCGCACTTCGCCGGCGTCCTTGGACGCGAGCGAGACGAAGATCTGGCGGCCGAAGGCGCGGCCACCCTGGGCGGAGGTGCCAGTGTCGACATTGACGCCGGCTTCCAGGTGGGTGCCGATGCGAATGCCTCCGCCCAGGTCTTCGCTGGTGCGGATGCCCCAGCGCGAGCCGTTCAGGCCGTTGACGGTGCCGTCGTTCATCTTCCAGACGCTGCCGGCGCCGGACTTGCCGCCCGCGGCGTAGTGGTTGACGCTTAGGTCGATCAGGCCGAACAGCGTGACGTTGGATTGGGCGCTGGCGGCGCCGGCGATGGCGGTCAGCGCGGCGACGAGGGTGATTCGTTTCATGTTTCTTTCCTGGGAGGACAGTCGACGGGCTTCGTCGGCCTGCAAAGTGGGATTGGGGTTGTGAACCCGGCGGGGTTCGCGGACATGGGACAAGCTGGCCAGACTTGCGCTTCAGCCCGCACCCTTCGTATTGACGTACAGCGCATACAAGGAGTGACTGCTTGCCATGTAGAGACGGTTGCTTTTCGGACCACCGAACGTCAAGTTGGCGCAACGCTCGGGCAGTTGAATGAAGCCAATTGCCCGGCCCTGAGGGTTGAACACCATCACGCCGTCCAGATCGCTCGACTGCGCGCCGTCCCGGCCGTCGCTGCCCCAACCGCACCACAGGTTGCCGTCGATGTCGACACGGAATCCATCGATCGCGCCGGCTCCCTGCGCGTCGACGACCACAGTCTTGTTCGACAGCGTCGCGCCGTCGGCTCCGACGTCATAGCGCCAGATCAATCGGCTCGGCGTCGCCCGCGATTCGACGATGTAGAGGAACTTCTCGTCCGGCGAGAACGCCAGTCCGTTGGGGCCTGCAAGGTCCGACGTGACAAGTCCCAGTTGACCGCCAGGCGCGATCCGGTAGACCGAGTGGGGCAGTTCGGCCTCGGCCTTGCTGCCTTCCCAATCGCTGCCAATGCCAAACGGCGGATCTGTGAACCAGATCGAGCCGTCGGACTTGCAGACCACATCGTTGGGCGAGTTCAGTCGCTTGCCGTCGAAACTGTCGGCCAGCACGACGACCTTGCCGTCGAAGTCGGTTCGTGTGACACGGCGCGTGAGATGCTCGCAGGAGATCAATCGCCCTTGACGATCGCGGGCGTTGCCGTTGGAGAAATTCGACGGCTGTCTGAACAACCCCCATGCTCCGGTGACTTCGTCGTAGCGCATGATGCGGTCGTTCGGTACGTCACTGACCAGTACGTAACGACCGGCGGGAAAGTGAACCGGTCCCTCTGCCCAGCGCATGCCGCTACCCAATTGCTCGACCGAACTGCTGTAGATCCGGTACCTGGCGAAACTCGGGTCGAGAACTTTCACCGCGGGATCGGGATAGCGCCTGCTGGGCTCGAAATCCAGTGGTGTTTGTGGGTCGGTTGCCATACGCAGTGCCTGCTGAGTCAAACCTGCGCGATGCGCAGGAGGTTGGTACTGCCGGCGGTGCCGAAGGGCATGCCGGCGGCGATGACGATGGTTTGGCCGGGTTGGGCGAAAGCCAGTTGCACGGCGGTCTTCGCCGCCAGTTCGGTCATTTCGGCGACGTCCATCACGTCCTTGCACGGCACCGGATGGACACCCCACACCAGCGTGAGCCGTCGTGCCGTGCTGCGCTTGGGTGTCATGCCGATGATGCTGGCGCGTGGCCGTTCGCGTGCCATGCGCAGTGCCGATGAGCCCGAGCTTGTGTAGGCCACGAGCGCCGCCACGTCGAGCAGGCCGGCAACCGAACGCGCCGCCCAGCCGACGGCATCGGGGACATTTGCCGGGGGCTGGGTGTGCGACGCCTCGATCGCCTCACGGTAATACCTGTCGGCCTCGGTCTGGGCGATGATGCGGTCCATCATCGCCACCGCCTCGACCGGAAACTTGCCCGAAGCCGATTCGGCCGACAGCATCACCGCGTCGGCGCCGTCGTAGATGGCGGTGGCCACGTCCGAGGCTTCGGCGCGCGTGGGCACTGGCGCGCTCACCATCGATTCGAGCATCTGCGTGGCCACGATGACCGGCAAGCCCCGCCGCCGGCACGCGCGCACGATGCGCTTCTGGATCGCCGGCACCTGCTCGGCCGGCATCTCGACGCCGAGGTCGCCGCGCGCGACCATCACCGCATCGGTCTCGGCGAGGATCGCGTCCAGGCACACGATCGCCGCCGGCTTCTCGAGCTTGGCGACGATGCCGGCGCGCCCCTGGACGATGCGTTTGACTTCGACGATGTCTTCGGGCCGCTGCACGAACGAGACCGCGACCCAGTCCACGCCGAGCGTCAGGCCGTAGTCGAGATCGGCGCGGTCCTTCTCCGTCATCGCCGACAGCGGCAAGACCACGCCGGGGACGTTCACGCCCTTGCGGTCGGACAGCATGCCGCCGTTGACCACCAGCGTGTCTGCGAAGTCGGCGCCGCAGGAAACAACACGCAGGCGCAGGCGGCCGTCGTCGAGCAGCAGGTCCGAACCTGCTTGCAGCGCGGCGAAGATCTCCGGATGGGGCAGCGTCGCCCGCGTGGCATCCCCCAGTTTGTCGCGCTGCAGGTCGAGGCGAAAACTCGCCCCTTCGAGGAGCTTGACCGGGCCGTCGGCAAAGGTGCCCACGCGCAGCTTCGGGCCCTGCAGATCGAGCAGCACGCCGATCGGCTTGCCCAGGTCATGCTCGATCGCGCGGATCAGGTCGAGGCGCCTCTTGTGGTCCTCATGCGTGCCGTGGCTGAAGTTGAGGCGGAAGACATCCGCGCCGGCCTTGACCAGGCCTTCGATGGTCGCACGGTCGGCACTTGCGGGGCCCAGCGTGGCGACGATCTTGGCATTGCAGGGTGGTCGTGGCATCAGATGGCTTTCGTGGTGACGCCGTCGATGACGATGGCGCGGAAGTCGTTGACATTGGTTAGGGTCGGCCCGGTGATCACCGAGTCGCCCAGGGCCTGGAAGAAGCCGTGGCCGTCGTTGTAGTCCAGGCTGACGAGCGGGTTGATGCCCAGCGACCAGGCACGTGCCAGCGTGTCGGGCGTGAGCCAGGCGCCGGCAATATCCTCGGCACCGTCGACGCCGTCGGTGTCCCCGGCGATCGCATGCACGCCGGGCAGCCCGTCGAGCGCGATGCCGAGCGAGAGCAGGAATTCGACATTGCGGCCGCCGCGGCCCTGGCCCTTCAGGGTCACCGTCGTCTCGCCGCCCGACAAGAGCACGCAAGGCGCCGTGAATGGCTGGCCGTGCACAACGACCTGGCGCGTGATGCCGGCCAACGCCCTGCCGATGTCACGCGCTTCGCCCTCCAGGCTGTCGCCGAGGATGTAAGGCGTCAGACCCGCAGCGCGCGCGACTTGCGCCGCAGCTTCCAGCGCAATCTGGGGCGCCGTGATCATCCGTGTTTCGACGCCAGCCAGTCGCGCGTCGCCTGGCTTGATCGTCTCGCAATTGCCGCTTTCCAGCAGTTGCCTCACGGCAGGCGCCACGTCGATGCGGTAGCGTTTGATGATTGCCAGGGCATCGGCACAGGTCGTAGGGTCGGCCACGGTTGGCCCCGACGCGATGTCGATGGGGTGGTCGCCCGGCACGTCGGAGATCAGCAGCGAGACGACCTTGGCCGGATGGCAGGCCGCGGCCAGGCGCCCGCCCTTGATTGCCGACAGGTGGCGGCGAACGCAGTTCATCTCCGAAATGGTCGCGCCACTGGTCAACAAGGCCTTGTTGACGGCCTGCTTGTCGGCCAGCGTCAGCCCGGCAGCTGGCGCCACCAGCAGGGACGAGCCACCGCCGGAGATCAAGGCGATCACCAGGTCATCGGCCGTCAAACCCTTGACGAGCGCGGCCATGCGCGTGGCTGCCTGCAGCCCTGCCGCATCCGGCACCGGATGCGCGGCTTGCACGATCTCGATGCGCTGGCAAGGCACGTCGTAGCCGTAGCGGGTGACCACGATGCCTTCGAGCGGGCCGCGCCAATTCTCTTCGAGCGCGCGCGCCATCGCCGCTGACGCCTTGCCGGCGCCGATCACGAGAGTTCGCCCCTTCGGTGGCGGCGGAAGGTGCAACGGCAGGCACAGCGCCGGATGCGCCGCTGCGATCGCGGCGTCGAACATCGCGCGCAACAGCGCTTTGCGGTCGGCTCGATGTCCCACGGCGGTCAGCCTTTGACGACTTCGTGGTTGCCCATCAGCTCCAGCGCCTTGACGAGCGCGGAGTGGTCCAGGTCGGCCATGCCGTTGGCCGCGCAGGCCTGCATCAGCTGCGCGGCATTGGCCGTCTGCGGCAGCGACAGGCCGAGCTCGCGCGCGCCCTGGAGCGCCAGGCCCAGGTCCTTCTGGTGCAGCCGGATGCGGAATCCCGGTGCAAACGTGCGCTTGATCATGCGCTCGCCATGCACTTCAAGGATGCGGCTGGCCGCGAAGCCGCCCATCAACGCCTGGCGCACCTTGGCCGGGTCGGCGCCGGCCTTGCTGGCAAACAGCAGTGCCTCACCAACGGCGGCAATGTTCAGTGCGACGATGATCTGGTTGGCCACCTTGGTGGTCTGGCCGTCGCCGTTGCCGCCGACGAGGGTGATGTTCTTGCCCATCGTCTGCAGCAGCGGGCGGACCTTCTCGAACACCGCAGGATCGCCACCGCACATGATGGTCAGCGACGCCGCCTTGGCGCCGACTTCGCCACCTGAAACCGGCGCGTCGATGTAGTCGGCGCCGAGCGCATTGATCTTCTGCGCGAAGGTCTTGGTCGCCATCGGCGAGATCGAACTCATGTCGACGACGACCTTGCGGGCATCGATGCCGGCTTGCAGGGCGGTCGCAACGCCGTCAGCGCCAAACAGCACGGCCTCGACATCGGGCGTGTCGGGCACCATCAGGAACACGATGTCGGCATGCCGGGTCACTTCCGCCGCGTTGGCGCAGGGCATGGCCGACGACGACGCGACAGCTTCGGGCAGCTTGCCCTTGGTGTTGACGAACAACTGGTGGCCGGCATCGAGGAGGTGCAGCGCCATCGGCGCGCCCATGATGCCCAACCCGATGAATCCGATCTTCATGAGCGAGTCCTGTTTCAGTAGGTGGTGGAGGCAGTGGCAGCAGGGGCGGCACGCATCTTTGACATCACCTGCTGCGCGCCGGCGGCCATCAGGCGGGCGTCGGAGCTGACGGTGACGAACTGGAAGCCCTTGGCGATACGCTTCAACGCCGCCTCGGGGCTGCCGTTGTGGATGCCGGCGACCACGCCATGGGCCTTGGCGCGGGCGAGGATGTGATCGACAGCCTCGGCCGCCTTCGGGTCCAGGTCGTCGAAAGTGGGCGTGCAGCCCAGGGCCAGCGACAGGTCAGACGGTCCGATATAGATGGCGTCCAGGCCTTCGACCGACAGGATGTCGTCCAGGTTGTCCAGCGCCGCAGCGGTCTCGATCATCGCGAAGGTCACGATGGCTTCGTTGGCCGCAGCGGGATAGTCCGCGCCGCCGTACAGCAACGCGCGCACCGGCCCGAAGCTGCGTGTGCCGCGAGGCGCGTAGTGCGTGTACGCGACCAGCTTCTGAGCGTCTTCGCGCGTGTTGACCATCGGGCAGATCACGCCGTAGGCGCCCGCATCCAGCGTCTTCATCAGGATGCCGGGTTCGAGCCAGGGCACGCGCACCACCGGCACCGTCGGCGTCGTCGAGATCGCCTGCAGCATGGTCACCATCGCCTGGTAGTCGACCACGCCGTGCTGCAGGTCGATGGTCAGCGAGTCCCAGCCCTGGTGGGCCATGGTCTCGGCGGAAAAGCTGCTCGGGATGGCCAGCCAGCCATTAACGGCTGCCTTGTCCTGGCTCCACAGCGTGCGCAAGCGGTTTTCTCTCATAAGGACTCCGATTTCGGGCCGAGCAGAAAGGCCTAGGTCCGGTTGATGGTCACGTTCACGAGTCGCAGGTCGACGTTCTGGACGACGTCGGGCGTGGTGCTGACGTTGAAGGTCGAATCCTTGACGCGCACGACGCCGATGGCGTCATTGACGCCCACGCTGCCGGCGACGCCCGCGCGCGGTGTGTTGGCCACGAAGTTCGGCGGCAGCGGCAACGGTGACCCGGTTCCGAACCCGCGGATGTTGAAGGCCTTGGTGCCTGCCTTGGTGCCGCGGCCGACCGTCAGATTGCTGATGTAGATCTGGTCGGTGAACGGGCGGTAGGGGCCCGCCTCGGCGGGGTCGTCGGACGAGTCGGCGCGGTAGAAGTAGTCGATCGTGATCGCGCCGTTGTTGGCCGAAACGCCGTTGGGCACCTGGATGTTGCGCGCGAAGTAGTTGCGCATCACGCCGCCACGGCGCGTGTTGGTCTTGAAGCGCAGCGCGATGTCGAGCTCGCTGCTGTTCATCTGGATGTTCTCTGCGAACACGTTTTCGATGCCGCCGGACATTTCGCTGCCCAGGGTCACGCCGCCGTGGCCGCTGGCCATGACGCAATTGCGGATGACGATGTTGCGCGTCGCCGCGGCACAGGCGCGGGTGTCGCCGCTGGACGAGCACACGGCGGGGTGGTTCGGATAGACAACCCAGGGCGCGATCGCTTCGGCGGGCATGCCCGGCGGTGGCGCGAAGGCGTCGGTGCCGCGGCCGGCCTTGATCGCAATGCAGTCGTCGCCAGTGTCGAAGCTGCAGTTCTCGATCAGCACGTCGACGCAGCCCTCGGGGTTGCAACCATCGTTGTTGGTGCCGCGGCTGCTCATCGTGACACCGCGCACGGTGACGTTCTTGCAGAACAGCGGGTGCAGTTGCCAGAACGGTGAACGGTTCAGCGTCACACCCTCGATCAGCACGTTCTCGCAACCGTACGGCCCGATCAACGGCGGCCGCAGGTAGTGCTGGTTGTTGCTGGCATCGATGCCGTAGACGCGCTGCGACATGGGCACGTTGCCGGGCACCGCGCCCTGCTTCTTGAGCAGCAGGCTGTCGGCAGACTGGTTGGGCAGGCAGGGGTAGCCGGTGCTCGCCGGGAAGGTGGACGTGCCGCTGGCGCAGCCAAACTGCGGGTTGCTCTGGCTGCCGCCCTTCCACCACCACCAGGCCGACGGGTTGCCCTGCCTGTTGTTCGGATCGAACTGGTCGATGCCGGCCTGGCCGTCCAGCCGGCCCTGGCCGGTGATCGCGATGTGGGTCTCTCGGAAGGCGTAGACCAGCGGCGAGTAGTTGTAGAGATCGTTGCCTTCCCAGCGCGTCAGGACGTTCGGGTACTTGCGCGGGTCGGTGTCGAACAGCAGCACCGAATCGGGCAATGGCAGATGGAGGTTGACGTGGCTCAGCAGCCTGATCGCGCCGGTCATGAAGGTGCCGCGGGGCACCACGACGCGGCCGCCACCCGCAGCGTTGCAGGCGGCGATCGCGGCGGCAATGGCCTGCGTGTTGGCAACGACGACCGGGTCGGCGACGCGATCACCTGCGATGGCGCCGAAGTCGGTGATCAGAAAGTCGCGGCGCGGAAAGCGCGGCGCGCGGATTCGCGACAGGATGCGCGGAACCGTCCGGGTCCAGGCCAGCACCTCGGCATCCACGCCTCGGGTCGGCCGCTCGACCTCTTGATCATGCGCGTGATGCGCGCCCTCGAAGGCATCTTCGCCATCCGAGGCGGCGGCGAGCAGCGGACTCAGCAGCAGGCCGGTACTGGCGCCAAGTGCCAGGCCGAGGAAGCGGCGGCGTGCAGCTTGGTCGTCTGAAGGAAGTGTCATGTCTAGCTCCGTTCGGGGTTCACGTGGAAAAAGCGATCCCTGCCGCGTTGCGTGAACGCGGACGGTTGGATTCGTCGGAGGGGGTGCGCGACTAGCGGCCGCGCTGCTCGGGGGGTGTGTAGTTCATGGTCACGAAGGCGCCGCCCTGGAAGCCGCGCGCGACTTCGTCGAGCGGGTTCGGATGGGTCAGAATCTCGGCGGCCCAATCCTCGGCGTTCTGCATCGGCTGGTAGCCGATCGCATTGCCTTCGGACAGGTCGTAGTACGCCCGGGTGTTGTTCGAGATGCCCCACACGGCGGCGTAGCCGACTTGCGGCGCATCGATGCAGCGCTGCACCAACTGCAGCAGGTCGTCGTCGCCCATCCAGGTGCTGAGCTGGCGTTCGTTTTCCGGGGGCTTGCCCATCGTCGTGCCGATGCGCAGCGAGATGCCTTCGATGCCGTGCTTGTCCCAGTACATGCGCGCCAGGGCCTCGCCCCAGACCTTGGACAGGCCGTAGAAGCCGTCGGGGCGGTAGGCGCTGGCCAGCTTCAGGCGTTCCTCCACCGGGTACATGCCGAAGGCGTGGTTGGAGCTGGCGAAGACCACCCTTCTGACCTTGTGCCGGCGCGCGCCCTCGTAGACCTCGACCAGCGCGCGCAGGTTGTTGTCGATGATCTCGGGCAGCGGCTTCTCGACGCTGGTGCCGGCCATGTGGATCAGCACGTCGACGCCGGCCAGCAGCCGGTCGACGACGGCCGGGTCGCGCAGGTCGCCGTGCATCACGTCCTCGCCGTCGAACAGGGGCACGAGCGGCCGCGAACCGCCGGCCGCGCGCAGGTCGACGCCGCGCTCGCGCAGGCCCTTGCGCAGAATGCTGCCGACGATGCCGCCGGCGCCGCTCAAGGCGACTTTGCTCATGGGAAGTCCTCGAAGAAGTGTTTGGAAAGGCGGGCCGATGGCGGCGCCTCAGTGGGCATAACCCATGAGCAGCCTTGGCAGGGCCAGCGAGAACGAGGGCACGTAGGTGACCAGCATCAGCGCCGCCACCAGCGCGCCGTAGAAGGGCCAGATCGTCTTCATCACCGCGCCGACCGAGATCTCGCCGATGGCGCAGCCGACGAACTGCGTCGTGCCCACCGGCGGCGTGTTGAGGCCCAGCGCGCAGTTGATCAGCATC
>NZ_CAJGBN010000023.1 GCF_904426505.1 Rubrivivax sp. A210 | reverse complement strand
CGCCGGCCCTCGCGCAGGCGGCTGCGGCGCCGCCTCCGGCACCTGCTGTCGCCGCCCCGGCAAACGCTGCTGCTGCTGCTGCAGCCGCGCCGGGCGCCGAGCTGCCGGTGGCCGAGGTGCTCCAGGCCGCCGCGCCCGCGGCACCCATCCCGCCCACGCTGCCCACGCCCGCGGCTGCGCCCCCGACCGCCCGCACCCAGGCCACCGGCCAGGGCGGCGAACGTCCGCTCTACACGCCGCGCATCAACGAGTTCGGCCATGCCGAGGGCGACACCTACACTTACCGCGTGCTCGATACCTGGAAGGACACGGTGCTCGGCTCCTACACCACGGCCATCGAAGAGGTGCTGGACGACGGCCAGCTGCTCGCCAACGGCCAGCAGACGGCGATGGACGCCCAGGGCCGGCTCAAGCGCCAGCGCCAGGCCGACGGCTCGGCCTCGCAGTTCGAGCCGGCGCAGGAACTCTGGTGGTCCCAACCCCAGCCGGGCGAGCGCCGCAGCGTGCGCTTCGTCGAGAAATACGAGCGCCCGGGCCTGGGCCGCGGCGAGATCGAGTTCAAGGGCTCGAGCAAGGTCGGCCGCCTGCGCAAGATCGAGACGCCGGCCGGCGAGTTCGAGGCCCTGCCGATAGAAACCAGCGGCTGGACCTACGAGACGGCGCGCGCCGGCGGCCTCGTCAGCAACCAGTTCAGCCGCACCGTCTGGTACGCGCCCAAGCTGGGCCAGCCGGTGGCCATCGACATCGAGGACGCCGACCGCCTGGGCAAGCTGCTGCGGCGCGAGCGCGTCGAGCTGATGCACGCGCAGCAGGCACCGCGCGCCACGCCCTGATGATGAGCCGGCGCAGCGCCTGCACGTTCACGCTGGCGGCGCTGGCGCTGGTGCTGGCCGGCTGTGCCAGCCGCCCGCCGGCCAGCGAGCGCGACGGCCCCGAGGCGCGCCCGCCGCCCCATCTGGAGCGCGTGCCCGATGCCGTGCCACGCGTTGAAGCCCCGCGCAGCGGCGGTCCCAACAAGCCCTATGAAGTGATGGGCCAGACCCATGTGCCGCTGGTCGGCGACGTGGCGCTGGCCGAGACCGGCCTGGCCAGCTGGTATGGCCGCAAGTACCACGGCCGCCCCACCAGCAGCGGCGAGATCTACGACATGTATGCGATGACCGCCGCCCATCGCACCATGCCCCTGCCCAGCTATGCGCGCGTGCGCAACCCGGCCAACGGGCGCGAGGTGGTGGTGCGCGTCAACGACCGCGGGCCCTTCGCCGCCGGCCGCGTGATCGACCTCAGCTACACCGCGGCGCTCAAGCTCGGCGTGCTCGCGGGCGTGGCGCCGGTGGAGGTGAGGCGCATCACCAACGCCGAGATCCGTGCCGGCCTGGCGGCGCCGGCCGCTCCCATGATCGCGCCGCCTGCCCCCCCGCCGCCAGCGTCGCCAACGCCGCCCCCTCCCGCACCGGCTGCCGCTGCCGCGCTGGCGATGGCACAGCCCGAGGCCGCACCGGCCAGCAAGCCGGCCGAACCCACCGTCGAAGCAGCCACCGCCGGCTGGTGGCTGCAGCTGGGCGCCTTCCGCGACCGCGACAACGCGCTGCAGTTGCAGCAGCGCGCCCGCCAGGCGCTGCCGCCGCCGGCGCGCGTGGAGCTGTTCGACGAAGACGGCCTGGCACGCGTGCAGCTGGGGCCCCACGCCACGCGCGAACTGGCGCTGCAGGCGGCCGAACGCGTGCGCGCCCTGCTGGGCATCGCCGCCCTGCCCCTGGCCCGGCCCTAACCTCCCCGCTGACCGCGCATCCCTAGGACGGAGGGCGGGCCGGCTTGCCCGGCCCGCGCTTTGCACCGATGCTCGCCCGTCCAGCGAGGAGACGCCATGGCCGCCAGCGAGAACTCCCCCATCACCTTCGTCGTGCCGGGTCATGCGCGGGCACCGGGCGGCGCGCTGCGCGGCAGTGGCGGCAGTGGCGCAACGGACGGCGGCCTGGGCGGCCAGGTCAAGGCCGCGGTGCAGGTGGGCACGGTGCGCGACGGCGGGGCGCCGACGCGGCTCTCGGCCACGCCGGGCGAGGATGTGGTGGCACTGCACATCGCCGGCGGCCCCGTGCTCTACCTGCACCCGGCCACGGCGCGCGACCTGATGCGGGCCCAGGGCAGCACGCTGCGGGGCGGCCCCGCGCCCAGCGGCGACGTGGCGGTGCCAACCCAGCTGCGTTGGGCCGGCCTGGAGCAGGGTGCGCCCACGCGCGGCAAGGGCTTCCTCGGCGATGTGGTGCTGTCGGCGTTCGAGGTGCTGACCGGCTTCGCCAAGGACGCCGCCGTCAAGTTTGTCGCCAGCAAGGTGGTGCAGCAAGTCGACGCCCAGGTCGACGCCGGCGTCTACCAACTGGCCGCCGACGGGTTGGGCAAGTCGCTCAAGGGCAACGGCCGCAAGCTGGCCGCGGTGCCGGCCGCCGCCGGGCCGCTGCTGGTGCTGGTACACGGCACCTTCGTCGACAGCGTCAGCACCTTCGGCAAGCTGTGGCTGCAGCATCCGCAGCGCGTGCGCGAGCTGTTCAAGCACTACCAGGGCCACGTCTACGCGCTCGACCACCCCACGCTGGGCGCCAGCCCGGTGGCCAATGCGCTGACGCTGGTACAGGCCCTGCCGCAAGGCGCGCGCCTGCACCTGGCCACGCATTCGCGCGGCGGGCTGGTGGCCGAAGCGCTGGCGCGCGCCGCCTCGCAGCGCAGCCTGGGGCCGGCCGACCTGGCCTTCTTCCCCAGCACCACCCACGCCGACGTGCGCCGCCAGCTGCAGGCACTGATGCAGGCGGTGCAGGCCAAGGACATCCGCGTCGAACGCGTGTTGCGCGTGGCCTGCCCGGCGCGCGGCACGCTGCTGGCGTCCAAGCGCTTCGACGCCTACCTCTCGGTGCTGAAGTGGACGCTCGACCTGGCCGGCGTGCCGGTCGCGCCCTCGCTGCTGGGCTTCATCGCCGAAGTCGCGCGGCGCCGCGCCAACCCGGCCGAGATCCCCGGCCTCGAGGCCATGATTCCCGACACGCCGCTGCTGAACTGGCTGAATGCCGCGCCGGCGGCGATTGCCGGCGAACTGCGCGTGGTGGCCGGCGACATGGAAGGCGATTCCATCGGCAGCTGGGTCAAGACCCTGCTGGCCGACGCCTTCTACTGGACCGACAACGACATCGTCGTGCAGACGCGCTCGATGTACGGCGGCGCGCCGCGCCAGGGCGGCGCCAGCTTCCTGCTCGACCGCGGCGGCAGGGTCTCGCACTTCAGCTACTTCGCCAACGAGCGCACCGCCGCCGCGGTGGTCGAGGGCCTGACGCAGGACAAGGCGGCCGGCTTCCAGCCCATAGGCCCGCTGTCGTGGCAGGGCCAGGACAGCGGCGGCCTGCGCGGCGGGCCCGCCGCCGTGGCCCCCGGCAGCGACCCCACCAAGCCGGCGGTCTTCGTGCTACCCGGCATCCTGGGCAGCAACCTGGCCGCTGGAGAAGACCGCGTATGGCTCAGCCTGGGCATCGTCGGCGGCCTCGCGCGCATCGCCTACCGGCCCGAGGGCGACGAGGTGCGGCCCGACGGCGCCATCGGCATGGTCTACGCCAAGCTGATGCAGCACCTGGCCGCCACGCACGACGTGGTCGAGTTCGCCTACGACTGGCGCCGCCCGCTTGAGGACGAGGCGCGCCGCCTCGGCGCCGCCCTGACCCAAGCGCTGGACGCGCGCCAGGCCAGCGGCCGGCCGGTGCGCATCCTGGCGCATTCGATGGGCGGCCTGCTGGCGCGCACGATGGCGCTCGAATGCCCCCATGTGTGGCAGCGCGCGATGACGCATCCCGACGCGCGCCTGCTGATGCTGGGCACGCCCAACGCCGGCTCGTGGGCGCCGATGCAGGTGCTGTCGGGCGACGACACCTTCGGCAATGCGCTGGCCGCGCTGGGCTCGCCGCTGTCGGACCACGCGGCGCGCCAGATCATGGCCGCCATGCCCGGCTTCCTGCAACTGCAGGCCGGCCTGACCGATCCGGCGCGGGGCCTGGACAAGACCGAAACCTGGGCCAAGCTGGCGCAGGACGACTTCGACCAGATGCAGCAGAAGAACTGGTGGCACGGCTACGCCGGCGAGGCGCAGGAGGCCGTCTACCGCTGGGGCGTGCCGCCGCAGCCGGTGCTGGACCAGGCGCGCGCCCTGCGCGAGAGGCTGGACGCCCAGGCCGCCGCCGAATTGCGCGCCTGGGCACCCAAGCTGCTGCTGGTGGTGGGCAGCGCCAGGTTCACGCCCGACGGCTTCCAGACCGGCGGCAGCGATGGCTTCGTCTACGACAACGCGGTCGATGGCGGTGACGGCCGCGTGCCGCTGGCCTCGGCCCTGCTGCCCGGTGTCGCGACCTGGAAGCTGGCCTGCGACCACGGCAGCCTGCCCAGCGAGGCCCAGGCCTTCGAGGCCTATGTCGAGCTGCTCGAAAAAGGCAGCACGCAACGCCTGGCGCCGTTGGACGGCCTGCGCGGCGGCGAAGCGCCCGCCGCGCCGCGGCACGAGAAGTCGCGCCCGGCGCACGAGCGCCCGCGCACGCGCCCGGCGCAGACCGAGGCCGATGTCTTCCGCAGCGGCGAGCCGGCGGCCGAAGGGCAAACCGCCATCGATGCCGAGGCGCCGCTGCGGCTGACGCTGCTCAACGGCAGCCTCAGCTTCGTGGCGCAGCCGCTGATGATCGGCCACTACCGCTCGCTGCTGCTCACCGGCACCGAGGCCGTGCTCGACCGCCACGTCGGCGGCAGCATGAAGGTGGCGCTGGACGCCGGCCTCTACCCCGAATCGGCGGGCAGCAACCGCGTCTTCGTGCGCCAGCGGCGCACAGGCAGCGGCAGCGCCTTCGCGCCACCGGGCCCGCAGGCCGCCATCGTGGTCGGCCTGGGCGAGGAGGGCAGCCTGGGCACAAGGGCGCTGGTACACACGGTGCGTCAGGGCTGCATCGCCTGGGTGCAGCGCGTGGTCGAGGAAGGCGGTGGAAGCGACGGTGTCGAGATCGCCGCCACGCTGATGGGCAGTGGCGGCCTGGGCATCACGCCGGGCCGCGCCGCCCGCGCCATCGCCCAGGGCGTACACGAGGCCAACCAGCGCCTGGCCGCCAGCGGCTGGCCGCGCATCGCCGGGCTCACCCTGGTCGAGCTCTACCTCGACCGCGCCACCGACGCCTGGCGCGAGCTGCAGATGCTGGCCACGGCCTGCCCGCGCCTGTACCGCCTGGCCTCGGCCATCGCCTCGGGCACCGGCCCGCTGCGCCGCCAGCAGGACGACGGCTACCGCGGCGCCGCCTACGACATGATCAGCGTCACCAGCAGCGCCGACGGCAACGGCTTGTCGTTCGCGCTCGACACCCGCCGCGCTCGCACCGAGGTGCGCGCCCAGACCACCCAGCGCAAGCTGATCGCAGGCCTGGTGCGCGACGCCGCCACCGCCCAGGCCAGCGACCCGCAACTGGGCCGCGCCCTTTTCCAGCTGCTGGTGCCGGCCGAGCTCGAGCCCTTCCTGGCCGGCGAGGACAGCATGGTGCTCGAGCTCGACGCCGGCACCGCGCCCATCCCCTGGGAGCTGCTGGACACCGCGCCCGCCCAGGATGAGTCGCCGCCGCGCGAGGCCTGGGCCCTGCGCACCCGGCTGCTGCGCAAGCTGCGCAAGAGCAACTTCCGCCCAGCGCCCCAGGACGCCCGTGCCGAAGACGCGGTGCTGGTGATCGGCGAGCCGCTGATCGAAGAGAAGCACGGCTATGCCCCCCTTCCCGGCGCGCGCCAGGAGGCCGAGGCGGTGGCGCAGCAGCTCACCGCCCCCGGCGGCCTGGCGCCGGAGCGCGTGACCGCACTCATCGACCAGCCCGACGCGACGCGCGTCATCGTCGAGCTGCTGGCGCGCCGCTACCGCATCCTCCACATTGCCGGCCACGGCGAGCCGGTCGAGCTCGGCAAGCAGGGCCAGGTTTTGCGCACGCGCGGCGTCGTGCTGTCAAACGAGCTGTTCCTGGGCGTCGACGAGATCCGGGCCATGCGCGCCGTGCCCGAGCTGGTGTTCCTGAACTGCTGCCACCTCGGCGCCCTGCGCCAGCGCGAGCTGTTGCGGCCCGACCCCGGCGCCTTTGCCGCCACCGTGGCCGACGCGCTGATCGAGATCGGCGTGCGCTGCGTCGTCGTCGCCGGCTGGGCCGTGGGCGACGCCGCTGCCGAAGCCTTTGCCGGCCGCTTCTACCGCGAGCTGATGGCCGGCAGCAGCTTCATAGCCGCTGTGTACGAGGCGCGCAGGGCAGCCCTGGCTGCCGAACCCAACGGCAAGACCTGGGCCGCCTACCAGTGCTATGGCGATCCGAACTGGACCTTCCGCGGTCAGGTTGCCGATGCCCAGGCCGGCCGCGCCCCTGCCGACCCCAGCGCCGCCATCGCCTCGGCCTCGGGCCTGGCGCTGGCACTGGAGGAGATCGCCGTGCGGCTGCGCCACATGGGCGCGCCCGCCAGCGAGCAGCGTCCGCTGCTGGAAGCGCTGGAGCAGAACCTGGCTGGCCGCTGGGGCGGCGTCGGCGCGGTGGCCGAGGCCTTTGCCGTGGCCTGGGAGGCCGCCGGCAAGCGCGACAAGGCCATCACCTGGTACGAGGCCGCGCTGGCCGCAGGCGATGCCAGCGCCTCGATCAAGGTGTACGAGCAGCTGGGCAATCTGCGCGTGCGCGACGCCGCCGCCGCGGGCCGCCGGGCCAGGCCGCAGTCCAAGGCCTGGGCCGCCGCGCTGCAGGCCATTGCAGAGGCCGGCGCCGATCTGCAGACCCTGGCCGACACCTTGCCGACGGTGGAGCGCCTGTGCCTGTGCGGCTCGGCGGCCAAGCGCCGCGCGATGATGCTGGCCAGCGCCGGCGGACCGGACGCCCAGGCGCTGCAGGCCGCACGCCAGGCGGCTTTCGACGCCTATGCCAAGGCCGAGGCCCTGGCCGCCGACAAGGCGCCACAAGACCTGTTCTACCCAGGCCTGAACCGCATCGCCGCGGCGCTGGTGCTGCAAGGCGCGGGCTGCGCACTCGAAGCCACCGAGCCGGTGCGGCAGAGCCTGCGCCTGCGCCGCGCCAGCGCGCCCGGCTTCTGGAGCGAGGTGGCGCAGATCGAGTTCGAATGGCTGATGGCCGTGGCCGGCGGTCACCTGGCCGAAAGCCTGGACGCGCTGCGCGCCGCCTTCGTCGAACTGCATCTGCGCGCCGATGCCAGGAGCGACTGGCAATCGGTGGCCGACCAGGCCGACTTCGTGCTGGAGCCCCATGCCGCTGCCGCCTCCGATGAAGAGGCAGCAGCGGCACGGGAATTGATGGCCCTGCTGCAGGGTTTTGCGAACTGATTCTGGAGGAGATCGAAATGGTCAAGTGCATCGCCTACCGCGGCGGCTACAAGTACCAGCTGCGCAGTGACTGCGTGGTCGCCATCCCGTTGCGCCCGCCCGCACCTATCGACACCGAGTACATCGATCTCACGACCGAGGGCCAGCTGACGATCCGCAAGGGCTATGCCTGGGACGGCCCCTCGGGGCCCACCATCGACACCAAGAACTTCATGCGCGGCTCGCTGGTACACGACGCGCTCTACCAGCTGATGCGCGAAAACCGGCTGGACCGCAGGATCCACCGCGAGACCGCAGACCGCATCCTGCAGTCCATGTGCAAGGAGGACGGCATGTCCTCGCTGCGCGCCTGGTGGGTCTACGAGGCGGTGCGCCGCTTCGGCGACCCGGCTGCCAACCCGGCCGAGGACAAGCCCGTGGTCTACGCGCCCGACGGCTGCCAGCGCTAAGCCGTCAGCGCCCGCCGCTCACGTCGATCACGGTGCCGGTGGCATAGCTCGCCGCGTCCGAGAGCAGCCAGACGATGGCCTCGGCCACCTCGTCGGCGCTGCCGGCGCGCTGCATCGGCACCTGGGGCGCCATCAGCCGGGCGCGATCGGGCTGGCCGCCCGAGGCGTGGATGTCGGTCTCGATGATGCCGGGGCGCACGCCGTTGACGCGTATGCCCTCGGTCGCGACCTCGCGCGCCAGGCCCAGCGTGAAGGTGTCGATGGCGCCCTTGGCGGCGGCGTAGTCGAGGTACTGGCCGGGCGCGCCCAGGCGGGCCGCCACCGACGACAGGTTGACGATGGCGCCGCCGCGGCCGCCGTGGCGGGTGCTCATGCGCCGCACGGCCTCGCGAGCGCACCACATCGAACCGAAGACATTGATCGCGAACATGCGCTCGATGCGGCCCGCCGCCATGCCGTCCAGCCGCGCCGCCACGTCCACCACGCCGGCATTGTTGACGAGGCCGGCCAGCAGCCCCCCCTCGCGGTCGAGCGCGGCGAACATCGCCACCACCTCGGCCTCGACCGCCACATCGGCCTGCAGCACGAAGGCGCGGCGCCCGGCGGCGCGCACCGCATCGGCCACGGCGCTGGCGGCTGCCGCATCGCGCGTGTAGTTGATGGCGACGTCCCAGCCGCGCACCGCGGCCAGGCGGGCGGTGGCGGCACCGATGCCGCGGCTGCCGCCGGTGACGAGGAGGGTGGGGCTCGCAGGGCTCATGGCTCGATGTTAGTAGGGATGGCATCCTGGGCGCGGGCCGCTATGGTGCCGGCTTTGGACGGTGCAATGAGAGCAGCGATGCAGTGGGATGCGCCCCGCCCCGCGTTGGCGGCCGCACGACGGTGATGAAGGACGCCGCCTGGGGTCGCCTGCTGGCGATGATGCGCGACGGCATGGTCGTGCCGGTGGTCGGCGCGCGCTTGCTGCGCGATGCCGACGGCGGCTCGCTGCAGGCGCGCGTGGCCGCCAAGCTGCTGGCCGATTACGAGATCGCGCTGCCGCCCGGCGGCCTCACGCCCTACCGCGAGTTGAACGAGGCCGTCAGCCTGCTCAAGGGCACGGCCGACATGCAGGATCTCTACGGCGACATCCACCTCGCGATGCGCGATCTGCGCAAGCAGGGCCTGCAGGTTCCGGCGCCCATGCAGCAGCTGGCGCAGATCAGCGATTTCCGCCTGCTGGTCACGCTCACGCCCGACGACCTGCTGCTGCAGGCGCTGCAGGCCGAGGGCCGCGCCGTCAACGAGGTCGTGCATTCGCCCAAGCTGCCCACCAGCGAGGGCAGCGACCTGCCGCTGGACTGGCAGGAAAAGGGCGGCGCGACGCAGCTGCTCTACCTGTTCGGCAAGGCGCGGCCGACGCCGCTTTTTGCCATCCACGACGAGGACGTGCTTGAGTACGCGCACAACGTCATCGCCCGCGGCAGCCACGCGCCCACGGCATTCCTGGGTGCGCTGCAGGACCGCAACCTGCTGCTCATCGGCTGCAATTTTCCCGACTGGCTGAGCCGCTTCATCCTGCGCGCCGCGCGCAAGGGCCGGCTGGCCGACCAGAAGGGCGGGCGCGAATGGCTGGTCGAGCCGCTACGCCAGGAAGATCCCTTCATCGGCTTCCTCGGCAAGTACAGCCCCGAGACGGCGGTGCTCAGCAACGTCGACCCGGTCGAGTTCGTGGCCGAGCTGCACCGGCGCTGGATGGCCGAGCACCTGCCTGGCGGCTCCGCCGTCAAGCCCGACGACGGCGAGCCGCCTACGCCCGAAAGCGCGATGTTCTTCGTCAGCTACTCGCGCACCACCGATCTGGCCCCGGCGCTGGCGCTGGTGGCGCGGCTGCGCGAGCTGGGCGTGGCCGACAACGAGATCTGGTTCGACGGCCAGACGCTGGAGCCGGCCGACCGCTGGCGCCAGCGCATCCACGACGGCATCCGCGGCTGCCGCTACTTCCTGCCTGTGGTCTCGCGAGCGGCGGCGACGCGGCCCGAGGCCTTCGTCTTCCGTGAATGGGAACAGGCCACCGACCGCCTGCCCGAGATGAACCGCGCCTTTCTGCTGCCCCTGGTGGTGGACGCCGAGAACCACCCCGAGACCTACAACCAGGCCTCGGTGCAGGCCTGGGTCACGCGCGGCATCAACTTCGGCCACGCCCCCGGCGGCGAACCCGATGGCCGCGCTGTCGACAAGCTGCGCCAGCTGGTGCGCGAGGCCCGTTCCCGCGCGACGACATGAGCGACGCCGCCGCCCTGCAGCTCGACGACGACAACCCCTGGCCGGGGCTGGAGGCCTATACCGAGGCGGCGCAGCGCTGGTTCCACGGCCGCGACGCCGACAGCGCCGAGCTGCTGCGGCTGATACGCCAGTCGCCCTTCGTCGCGCTGTACGGCAAATCGGGCCTGGGCAAGAGCTCGATGCTGCAGGCCGGCGTTTTTCCGGCGCTGCGCGCGGCGCGCTTCCTGCCGGTCTATCTGCGCCTGGACTACACCGAAGGCGCACCCCCTCCGCAGCTGCAGGCGCTGGCGCGGCTGCTGATGGCCGTGGCCGAAACCGGCGCCGATGCGGCCGCGCCCGAGCCGGGCGAGCGCCTGTGGGCCTATCTGCAGCGGCGCGAGCGGCCGCTGTGGACGCCCGACAACTTCCCACTCACGCCGGTGCTGGTGTTCGACCAGTTCGAGGAGGTCTTCTCGCGCGGCGGCTCGCCGGCCCATATCAGGCAGATGCTCGATGGCATCGCCGATCTGGCCGGCAACCGCCTGCCGGCCGAACTGGCCGAAGACCGCGAGGCGGCGCGCCGGCTCAACCTGCAGTCGCCGCAATACCACGTCGTGCTGTCGTTCCGCTCCGACTTCCTGGCCGCGGTCGAGGGCTGGGAGAAGCGCGCCAACCTGCCCAAGCGCGAGGCCCATCACCTCGAGGCCATGGGGCGCGAGACCGCGATCC
The DNA here is from genome assembly GCF_904426505.1 of Rubrivivax sp. A210. Lineage (GTDB taxonomy): Bacteria > Pseudomonadota > Gammaproteobacteria > Burkholderiales > Burkholderiaceae_C > Rubrivivax. The sequence continues at coordinate 450,690 of NZ_CAJGBN010000023.1, read as the reverse complement.
AGGCGGTGCAGCGCGCCGGCGCCGCGGTGCTGGTGCCGGGCGTGGCCGAGCTCATCGTCGACTTCGTGCTCGGCAGCGACGAGGCCGGCGGCGAGGGCGCGGCCACCGAGGTCGAGCCGGTGCTGCTGAGCCTGTGCTGCTTCCAGCTCAACAACCGGCGCGTGCGGCCGGCGCGCATCGATGAAGAACTGCTGCGCAAGGCCGGCCAGGACATCCTGCTCGACTTCTACAACGAGGCCCTGGCCGGCATGCCGGCGCGCGTCTCGGTCTTCATCGAGGAACAGCTGATCCAGGGCGGGCGCTACCGCGGCAACTACCCGCGCCAGGACGCCATCGACAGCGGCCGGCTCACCGCCGCCGAGCTCGAAACGCTGATGAAGCGGCGCCTGCTGCGCGTCGACCCCACCGGCCGGGTACCGCGCATCGAGCTCATCCATGATCGCTTGGTCGGCATCGTGCGCGGCTCGCGCGATGCCCGGCTGGCGCTGGAACACCAGGCCCTCCTGCGCGAAGAGTCGCGCAAGCAGGCCGAGGAAGAGCGCGACAAGGAGCGCCTGCAACACGCGGTGCAGTCGCGGCGGCGCTTTCGCAATGCGCTGGCCCTGCTGACGGTGGCTTTCGGGCTGGCCTTGGCGTCGGCCTACAACGCCTGGCTCGAATCGGGCAAGGCGCAGCAGGAATCGCTGCGCGCCAAGGCCCTGCTGATGGGCACCGAGGCCCAGGGCATGTTGGCCGGCACGCGCGCCGGCGACGATACCCGTGCCTACCACTACCTGCTGGTCGCGCATGACATGGTGCAGGACGCGCAGATCGAACAGCCGCTGCTGGCGGCACTGGTGGCACGCCAGCACCTGCTCAACTTCTCGCCGCTGGCCGTGCCGCTGGACAGCGACGCGGTGTCACTGGCCTATGCGCCGGCGGGCGGGATGCTCGCCGTGGGCCATCTCGACGGCAGCGTCAGCCTGCGCCCGGCAGCTCGGCCCCAGGAGGTGATCTCGCGGCAGGCCGGCCACACGGAGCTGGTGCAGGCGGTGGCCTTCAGCCCCGACGGCCAGCACCTGGCCAGCGCCAGCGACGACGGCACGCTGCGCCTGTGGCAGCTGGCACCGGGGCTGCAAGCCCAGGGCGAGGCCATCGCGGTCGGCCAGGAACAGGCGGTCTACAGCGTGGCCTTCAACGGCGACGGCAGCCGCCTCGTCAGCGGCGGTGCCGACGGCATTGTGAGGCTGTGGAATGCCACCAGCGGCACCCTGCTGAAGGAACTCATGCCCCTGCCCGGCGCCATGGTCTACGGCGTCGCCTTCAACCCCGATGGCCGCAGCGTCGGGGCCATCACCAGCGCCACCACGCTCGACAAGGACAGGCCCAAGACGGGCAGCCTCTACCTGCTGGACCCGGCCACGCTCAAGCCCCTGAGCCTCATCAAGGGCAACCCCTTCTTCGCCAACGCCCAGGACGCACTCTCGCTGGCCTTCTCGCCCAGCGGCCGCCACGCCGCCTTCGGTGGCCAGGACGACACGCTGCGCCTGCGCGATCTCAACGACGCCAGCCAGACGGCGCCCCGCATGGGCGGCCGTGGCGGCGACATGCAGTCGGTGGTCTTCAGCCCCGATGGCCGCTGGCTGGCCTCGGGCCAGAGCGAGGGCGTGGTGAGCCTGTGGCAGCTGCCCAGCGGCGAAGCCCTCGGCCCGCCGCTGATCGAACGCGGCGGCTCGGTCACCTCGGTGGCTTTCAGCGCCGACGGCCGCTGGCTCGCCGCCGCGGCCGAAGACTCGCCCTTGCGCCTGTTCGCCCTGGACGACAGCTGGGCGCCGCTGGGCGCCACCATCGATGCCCAGATCGAGCCGCGCCTGGGCGCCCTGGGTCGCGACGGCCGCTGGCTGCTCATGCTCGACCGCCGCGGCCGCCTGCTGCTGCGCGATGCCGGCGCGGTGCGCGAGATGGGCGCGCTGCCAGCGGCGCCCGTCGCTGCCACGCCACTGGTCGCCTGCGTGCCGCTCAAGTCCAGCGAAGAGCGCGCCCAGGCCAGCTACCGCGGGGGCCAGCGCCCGCAGAGCCGCGTCGAAGCCCCCCTGGTCTCCGCCCTGGCACTCAGCGCCGACGGCAGGCGCGGCTTGAGCGGCCTGCGCGACGGCCGCCTGGTGCTGTGGGACATGGAAGCCCGCGCCGCCACGGCCACGGTCGTTGCCAGCGGCTGCCCGCTGCTGGCAGTGGCGATCAGCCGCGACGGCCACCGCATGGCCGTGGCCGACAGCCGCGGCCATCTCGTCGTCACCGACGCCGCAGGCCGGCACATCGAAACGCGCCAGGGCCCGCCCGAGAGCATCAACGCCATCGCGCTCAGCCCCGACGGCAACTGGCTGGCCATGGCCGGCGGGCCCGGCGCCCTGCACCTGCACCGCCTGGGCGAGGGCCGCGTGGTGGCGCTGGAGGGCGTGTTCGAAGACCTCAGCAGCCTCGATTTCAGCCCCGACGGGCGCCAGATCGTCGCTGGCAGCACGGCCGGCAATGTGCGTGTCTGGGATGTGCAGACGCGGCGGCCGCTGGGCGCACCGCAGGAGGCCAGCCGCAGCACGGTGGCGGCGGTGGCCTTCAGCGCCGACGGCCAGCGCTTCCACTCGCTGCTGCGCAGCGGCGCCTCGCGCCCCTGGCCGGCACCCGCGACCTGGACTGCGCTGATGTGTGCCAAGCTGGGCCACAACCTCAGCCGCCGCCAGTGGCGCGACTGGGTCTCGCCCGACCTGCCCTACCGCTGCCCCTGCCCCGGCCTGCCCATCGCCGCCGACCCGCCCGATGCAGCCGCTGCGGCGGCCTCTGGCGCGCCCGCCGCCCCCCCCGAGATCTGCCCCGCACGGGGCTGAAGGAAAGTCCATGCCCACCTGTTTCGTCGTCCAGGGCTTCGGCAAGAAGATCGACTACAGCGACGGCCGCGTACTCGACCTCGACGCCTCCTACTCGGTCATCAAGGAGGCGGTCGAGGCCGCCGGCCTGGAGTGCATACGCGCCGACGAGATCCGCCACTCGGGCACCATCGACGTGCCGATGTACGAGCAGCTGCTGCGCGCCGACCTCGTCATCGCCGACCTCTCCACCAGCAATGTCAACGCGGCCTTCGAGCTGGGCGTGCGCTACGGCCTGCGCCCGCGCGCCACCATCGTGGTGGCCGAGACCGGCTTCAAGAACCCCTTCGACGTGAGCCACATCGTCATCACGCCCTACAAGCACCTGGGCGAGGACATAGGCCGTGCCGAAGCCCGGCGCTTCAAGGACGCGCTGGTCGCCCACATCCAGGGCATCCTGGCGCAGGACCGGGTGGACAGCCCGGTCTACACTTTTTTGCAGCGGCTGGCGCCACCGAACGAAAGTGCGCTGAAGGAGGCGATGGCGGCAGCCGCCACCGCGCCGCCCGGTCTAGAGGCCAGCGCCGACGACGCCCAGAGCCAGAAGCGCATGCTCGACAAGGCGATGGCCAAGATGAACCCACCGCCGGGGCAGAAGAGCGATTTCATGGGCGCCAAGTCGCTGCTGCAGATGCTGCACGACGACCGCCCCTGCGACTGCTTCATCGTGCAGCAGATGGCCCTGGCCACCTACAAGTCGCGCCTGCCGACGCCCAAGGACGCGCTGCTGGAGGCCAAGACCATGCTGGAGACCATCGCCCCGGCCACCACCAACGACCCCGAGACCCTGGGCCTGTGGGGCGCGGTACACAAGCGCCTGTGGGAGCTGGAAGGCCGCGACGAAGACCTCTCCACCAGCATCAACGCCTATTCGCGCGGCTTCTACCTCAAGCAGGATTTCTACAACGGCATCAATTTCGCGGTGCTGCTCGAACTGCGGGGCCTGCTCTCGGCCAAGGCGGGCGAACGCGAGGAGGCCATCGCCGACAAGGTGCTGGCGCGGCGCGTGCGCGAGGAAGTGCTGGGCTATCTCGAACCCATGCTCGAGGATGCCGCCGAGCTGCCGCCGGACAAGCGCTATTGGGTACTGGCCTCGAAGTGGGAGATCTGCGTAGCCCTCGGCCGCGACGCCGCCGCGGCCGAGCAGGCGGCGCGCGCACTGCAGCCGGCCGACTGGATGATCGAATCCACCGAAAGCCAGCTCTCGCGCGTGCGCCAGACCCAGGCCGAGCTGCAGCAGGCGCTGGCCGCACCGGCCGCACCGGCCCCCTGAGCGCCGGCGCGGGTGAATGCCGACGCGGCGGCGGCGGCGTTTCGCTACATTGCCTGCGCCCCCTGGAGGAACTCGATGGACCGCCGCCAATTCATTGCCACCGCTGCCGCGCTGGCCCCCACCCTCGCCAGCCAGCCTGTGCAGGCCCAGGCGCTGGAAAAGCCCAAGCTCACGCTGGCCGTCGGCGGCAAGAACCTGCTGTACTACCTGCCGCTGACCATCGCCGAGCAACGCGGCTATTTCAAGGCCGAGGGGCTGGACCTCACCATCGTCGACTTCGCCGGCGGCTCGCGCGCCCTGCAGGCCCTGGTGGGCGGCAGCGCCGATGTCGTGAGCGGCGCCTTCGAGCACACGGTCAACATGCAGTTCAAGGGCCAGCGCCTGCGCGCATTTGCGCTGCAGGGCCGGGCGCCGCAAATCGTGCTGGGCGTCAACCCCAAGACCATGGCCGGCTACAAGACCGTGGCCGACCTCAAGGGCAAGAAGATCGGCGTCACTGCGCCCGGCTCCAGCACCCATGTGATGCTCAACTTCGTGCTCGCCAAGGCCGGGCTCAAGCCCGCCGATGTGAGCGTGATCGGCGTCGGCACGGCCCAGGGCGCGGCGGCGGCCATGCGCGCCGGGCAGATCGATGCCATGAGCAACCTCGACCCGGTAATCACGCTGCTGCAGCGCAGCGGCGACCTCAAGGTGGTGTCCGACACCCGCATCCTGGCCGAGGCCGAGCGCGTCTTCGGCGGCCCCATGCCGGCGGCCTGCCTCTATGCCCAGCAGGCCTTCATCGACAAGCACCCGGCCACCGTGCAGGCCCTGGCCAACGCCATCGTGCGCGCCGACAAGTGGATACAGGCGGCCGGCCCCAAGGACATCATCGAGGCCGTGCCCGAGAGCTATCTGCTGGGCGACCGCGCCGTCTACATCGACGCCTTCCTGGCCGCCAAGGGCGCGCTTTCGCCCGATGGCCTCTTCCCCGACAAGGGCCCCGAGACCGCGCTGCGCGCACTGGCCAGCATCGACGCCGAGATCGCCAAGGTCAAACTCGACCTGGGCGCCGTCTACACCAACGACTTCGTGCGCAAGGCCAACGCGAAGTACCCCCGCGGCTGACGTGAATCCCCCCTGCAGCCGCTTCGGCGCCGGGCCTTTCGCCGCGGTCCCATGGGCAGGGCGGCCATGACGGCCGCTCCGGCGCTGGCCCTGCAGGGCGTGACCTGCAGCTTTGCCGACCGCGGCCACGCCGAGCGCCTCTACACCGCGGTGCAGGACGTGAGCCTGGCGGTCGCTGCCGGCGAGTTCGTCTCGGTCGTCGGGCCCACCGGCTGCGGCAAGAGCACCCTGCTCAATGTCGCCGCCGGCCTGCTGGCGCCCAGCGCCGGCGCCGTGCAGGTCTTCGGCCAGCCGCTGGCCGGCATCAATGCGCGCGCCGGCTACATGTTCCAGGCCGAGAGCCTGATGCCCTGGCGCAGCGCGCTCGCCAATGTGATGGCCGGGCTCGAGTTCCGCGGCCGCCTCAGCGCCGCCGAGGCCCGCGCGCAGGCCGAGGACTGGCTGCGCCGCGTCGGCCTGGGCGCCTTCGGTGGCCGCTACCCGCACCAGCTCTCGGGCGGCATGCGCAAGCGCGTCGCGCTGGCCCAGGTGCTGGCGCTGGACCCCGACATCATCCTGATGGACGAGCCCTTCTCGGCGCTGGACATCCAGACCCGGCAGCTGATGGAAAACGAGCTGCTCGATCTGTGGCAGGGCCGGCGCAAGGCCGTGCTCTTCATCACCCACGACCTCGACGAGGCCATCGCGCTGGCCGACCGCGTGCTGGTGCTCTCGGCTGGCCCGGCCAGCCGGCCCATCGGCGAGTTCAGGGTCGACCTGCCGCGCCCGCGCGATGTGGCCGAGATCAAGACCCAGCCGCGCTTCATCGAGCTGCATGCCGCCATCTGGGCCGTGCTGCGCGACGAGGTGTTGAAGGGCTATGCCCAGCAGTTGCAGGCAGTGGCGCCATGAAAGCGATGCTCGGATTCCTGCGCCCGCGACCGGGCAATCTGCGCGCCTGGCAACTGGCCTTGCTGCTGGCGCTGTTCGTCTTCTGGCATCTGATGACGACGCCGGGGCTGTTGCCGCCTTTCATGTTCGACAACGAGCGCCAGGCGGCCTTCTTTTTCGGCGAGCCGCTCAGCGTGCTGGCGCGCGTCTGGCGCTGGTTCGTTGTCGATGCCGACATCTACCGCCACCTCGGCGTGACGCTCATCGAAACTTTGCTGGCCTTTGTCGCCGGCTCGGTGCTGGGCCTTGGCGGCGGGCTCTGGCTGGCGCTCAGCCCGATGGCCAGCGCCCTGCTCGAGCCCTATGTGAAGGCGCTCAACGCGATGCCGCGCATCATCCTGGCGCCCATCTTCGCGGTCTGGTTCGGCCTCGGCATCGCCAGCAAGGTGGCGCTGGGCGTGACCCTGGTCTTCTTCATCGTCTTCTTCAATGTCTACCAGGGCGTCAAGGAAGTCAGCCCGGTGGTGCTGGCCAATGCGCGCATGCTGGGCGCCAGCCCGCGCCAGCTGCTGCGGCACGTCTACCTGCCCAGCGCCACGAGCTGGGTCTTCAGCAGCCTCCACACCAGCGTGGGCCTGGCCTTCGTCGGCGCCGTGGTGGGCGAGTACCTGGGCTCCAGCCAGGGCGTGGGCTATCTCATCCTGCAGGCCGAGGGCACCTTCGACATCAACACCGTGATGGCCGGCATCCTCGTGCTCACCGCCTTCGCACTGGCGCTCGATGCCGCCGTCGGCGTGGTCGAGCGGCGCCTGCTGGTCTGGCAGCCGCGCGCCGGCGAGACCGCCAAAATCTGACGACCACCCCCCAGCCGGAGCCCGACATGGCCAAGCACCCCACGACGATGGAGGACAGCAACCGCTCGTCCAACCCCAGCATCCACGCGCTCAGCGACCCGGCGCGCCGCGTCCTGCTACGCGGCGGCACGGGGGCGGCGCTGGGCGCCACGCTGGCGCCGCTGGCCGCCGCACTGGCGGGCTGCGCAGCGCCCGGCGCGGGCGTCACCGCACCGCCGCAGCTGGGCTTCAAGGGCGTGGAGCCGGGGCTGGGCGACCGCCTCGTCGTGCCCGAAGGCTATGTCGCCACCGTGCTCGCGCCCTGGGGCGAGGCGGTGGGCGTTCCCGGCCGCATGCCGGCCTTCAAGCCCGATGCCTCCAACAGCGCCGCCGAGCAGGCGCTGCAGATGGGCATGCACCACGACGGCATGGAGTTCTTCGCGCTCAGCGGCAGCAGCAGCCACGGCCTGCTGGCCCTCAACCACGAGTACACCGACGACGGCCTGCTGCACTTTGGCGGCATGCAGCCCTGGACGGCCGAGAAGGTGCGCAAAAGCCAGGCTGCGCACGGCCTGTCGGTGATCGAGGTCGAGCTCGCCGGTGACCGCTGGCGCATGGTGCGGCCCTCGCGCCATGCGCGCCGCATCACCATGGACACGCCCTTCGCGGTGGGCGGGCCGGCCGCCGGCCACGCGCTGATGAAAACCGCCGCCGACCCGGCCGGGCGGCTCGTGCTGGGCACCCTGAACAACTGCGCCGCCAGCCAGACGCCCTGGGGCACCTATCTCTCGGGCGAGGAAAACTGGGCCGGCTACTTCAGCACCAGCGACAAGCCCGACGCCCACGAGCTGCGCTGGGGCCTGCGTCCCAAGGGCTTCGGCTACCGCTGGCACGAGCACGACGCGCGCTTCGACACCACGCGCACCCCCAACGAGCCCAACCGCTTCGGCTGGGTGGTCGAGCTCGACCCGCACGACCCTGACAGCACGCCGGTCAAGCGCACGGCCCTGGGCCGTGCGGCGCACGAGGGCGCCTGGGTGGCGGTCACGCGCGACCAGCGCGCCGTGGTCTATTCGGGCGAGGACGCGCGCTTCGAATACATCTACAAGTTCGTCAGCCGCGACCGCATCCAGCCCGGCGGCGCACGCGCCAACCGCGAACTGCTGGACCACGGCACCCTCTACGTGGCCCGTTTCGACGCCGACGGCCGCGGCCGCTGGTTGCCGCTGGTGCAGGGCCAAGGCCCGCTCACCGCCGCCCAGGGCTTTGCCGACCAGGGCGAGGTGCTGATCAAGGCGCGCCAGGCCAGCGACCTGCTCGGCGCCACCAAGATGGACCGCCCGGAATGGCTGGCCATCGACAGCCGCAGCGGCCACGTCTACTGCACCCTCACCAACAACTCGCTGCGCGGCGAGGCCGGCCGCCCCGGCGTGGACGCCGCCAATCCGCGTGCCAACAACAGCATGGGCGGCATCATCCGCTGGCACGAGGACGGCGACTTCGACGGCCTGGGCTTCGCGTGGAACCACTTCGTGCTGGCCGGCGACCCCGCCAACCCGCGCGCCGAGGCCCGCGGCAACATCAAGGGCGATCTCTTCGGCTGCCCCGATGGCATCGCCTTCGATCCGCGCGGCCTGCTGTGGATACAGACCGACGCCCACGCCACCCAGATGTACAAGGGTGAGTTCGCCCGCATCGGCAACAACCAGATGCTGGCCTGCGACACCGCCAGCGGCGAGATCCGCCGCTTTCTCACTGCGCCCACCCACTGCGAGGTCACCGGCCTGAGCTTCACCCCCGACGCCCGCACCGTGTTCATCAACATCCAGCACCCGGGCGAGACGCCCAGCGACCGCAGCGACCCGGCCGAGCCGGCGCGCTATTCCAACTGGCCCGACTACATGCCCGGCGGCCGCCCGCGTTCGGCCACCGTGGCCATACGCCGCGCCGACGGCGGGCCCATCGGAAGTTGATGGACACATTGGAAGAACCGCGGTTGAGCGACAGCGACGCCGAACCCGGCCGCCGCGCCGTCCTGCGCAGCGGCGCCTGCTGGGCCCTGGCCGCGGCCGGCCTGCCCGGCTGCGCACTGGTGGACACCACCGCGCCGACGCGCATCGGCTTCACCGAGATCGCGCCGGGCAACGCTGATGCCCTGCAACTGGCCCCCGACCATGCCGCCGCCGCCGTGGTGCGCTGGGGCGACGCGGTGGGCCCGGCCGACGCCCAACCGGCCTGGCGCGCCGACGCCGGCAACAGCGCGGCCGAACAGGCGCTGCAGGTAGGCCAGCAGATCGCGGCGCTGCAATACCTGCCGCTGGACGGCGCACGCCGCGGCCTGCTCGTGCTGGGCCATGGCCTGGCCGACGAGGGCGCGCTGCACCGCGACGGCGCCCGCCCCTGGACGGCCGAGAAAGTGCGCAAGTCGCAGGCGGCGGTCGGCCTCTCGATCGTGGAAGTGGCGCGCGGCGATGCCGGCTGGCAGCTGCAGCAGCCCTCGGCGCTGGCGCGCCGCATCACCGCCGCCACGCCGCTGGCCCTGGCCGGCCCGGCCGCCGGCCACACCCTGCTCAAGACCGCGGCCGACGCTACGGGCCGGCGCGTGCTGGGCGCCGCCCCCATCACTGCGCTGGCGCTCACGCCCTGGGGCACCTGCCTGGCCGGCGAATCGGGCCTGGCCGACATCTTCGCCAGCGCCGACCAGCCCACGCGCCACGAGCGCCGCTACGGCCTGACCAACGAGCCGGCGCTGCGCTGGTTCGAACACGACACGCGCTTCGACAGCGTGCGCCACCCCCACGAGCCCAACCGCCACGGCTGGGTGATCGAGTTCGACCCGCGCGACCCCGCCGCCGTGCCGGTGAAGCGCACCGCCCTGGGCCGCCGTGCCCACGCCGCGCTGGCGGTGGCGCAGGCGGCAGACGGCCGCACCATCGTCTACCTGGCCGACGCCACGCCCTACGAGCCGCTGGCCCGTTTCGTCAGCCGCGACAAGGTGCGCGAGGGCGGCCCCGCCGCCAATGCCACGCTGCTCGACGAAGGCCTGCTGCAAGTGGCGCGCTTCGACGCCGACGGCAGCGGGCGCTGGCTCACGCTGGCCACCGGCTCCGGCGTTGCCGACGCCGGCGAGTTGCTGGTGCAGGCCCGCACCGCCGCCGACCGCCTGGGCGGCACGCGCCTGGACGGCGCCTGCGCGCTGGCCATCGATGCCGGTGGCTGGGTACACGCGGCGATGGCCGGCAACCCGCTGCGCGGCACGCCGGGCCAGCCGGCCGTGGACGCCGCCAACCCGCGCCCGCGCAACGCCGGCGGCCATCTGCTGCGCTGGCACGAAGGCGCCGAGCCCGACCGCTTCACCTGGGCCCTGGGCGCGGCCGGCGGCGAGGGCTGGACCGCGCCGGCCAGCCTGGCCGCCGACCCGCGCGGCCGGGTCTGGATGGGCACGGGCGCGCCGCCGCCGCCGCAGGGGCGGGCAGTGAACCAGGATGGCGCCAAGGCGGCGGGCCAGGCCGGCAACAACGCGCTCTATGCGCTCACCCCGGAAGGCGGCGCGCCGCGGCGCTTCCTGGTCGGCCCGGTACACGCCGCCATCGCCGGCGCCGCCTTCACGCCGGGCGCCGAGACGATGTTCGTCGCCGTCGCGCATCCCGGGGTTGCGGGCGGCGGTCGCAGCGAGCCGGGCCAGCCGCGCCGCCATTCCAACTGGCCTGACTTCAGCCCCATTGGCCGGCCGCGCTCGGCGGTGGTGGCGGTGCGGCGGCTGGACGGGGGCGCGGTGGGCGGTTGAGGCTGCCGAACGCAAAAAACAGCCCGCTGCGTGGCGCAGCGGGCTGGGACAAGTCCTCCGAGAAGGACGTCGTTGGGACCTGGGCTGCCGGCTGCGGGACAATTCACCGCCGCGGCACCGACAGGGGTGAATCTAGCCGCGGCCCGGCCCGGAGCAAATCCCCTGTCGTGGGGACACCATGCCTGATCTGCCGCCGCTGGCCGACGCCGACATCGAGGAACTGCAGCGCCTGCTCGACGCGCTGCCGCCGCCGCTGCAGCCGCTGGACGTGTCCGCGCTCGATGGCTATCTCTGCGGCGTGCTGCTGCAGCCGCGGCGCCCGCCGCCGGCGCGCTGGCTGGCCCATGTGGCCGACGTCGACGGCCGCCCGGCGCCGGCCGGGCCCGCGCTTCAGGCCTTGCAGGCGTTGGTGCTGCGCCGCCATGCCGAACTCGATGCCGCCATCGCCAACCGCCAGTGGTTCGACCCCTGGATCTTTCCGCTCGAGATCGAGAACGAGGGCGAGGCCAACCCGGCCGATGCCGTGCTGCCCTGGAGCGCCGGCTTTGCCGCCGCGATGGAGTTCTTCCCCGAGATGATGGCCAGCGACGATCCCGAGCTGGTCGAGCCGCTGGCCCTGCTCTTCATGCACTTCGACCCCGACGACCTGGAGGACGCCGACGCGCTGATCGAGGTCATCGAGACGCTGGAGCCGCCGTCCGACCTGGCCGAGGCGGTGCAGGATCTGGTGCGCGCGCTGATGCTGATCGCCGATGTCACCCGGCCGCGCAAGGCGGCGGCAACGCCGGCGCGGCGGCTGCCACCCGGCCGCGGGCCGCGGCGCGGGACTCGCCGTTAGCCGAACACCACGCGTGCGTGCTGGCCCAGGCCCTGGGCCACGCTGGCAAAGCGGTCGCCGCGCAGGCGCTCGGCACCCGGAAAGCCCGCCGCGATGCGGTCGACCAGGGGTGCCAGGCCGGTCGAGCCGCCGGTGAAGTAGAGCGCGTCGACCGCTTCGGGCGCGACGCCGGCGATGCGCGCGGTCTCGCGTGCCGCCTGCACGATGCGCTCGACGTCGGCCTCGATGGCCGCCGCCGCCTGGGCCCCGGCCAGCGTGGCGGTGAGCCGCGCCTCCAGCGCGCCGAGGTCGATCTCGGCATGGCCCTGCTGGGCGACATCGATCTTGGCCTGCTCGGCCGCCGCCGCCAGCGCGTGGCCCAGGCGCTCCTGCACCGTGGCCATCAGGCGCGCATGGTGGCGCGGGTCGGCATACCAGGTCTTCATCGCGCGCAGCTCGGCCACGCGCGAGGGCGCATAGACGGTATTGATCAGGTGCCAGGTGGCGAGGTCGAAATAGACGCCGCTGGGCACCTCGCGCGCCGGCTCACCGGGCCGCGCGGGCCGCAGGCTGCGGTAGCCCAGCAGCGGCAGGATGGCGGCGAGCTCGACATGGCGGTCGAAGTCGGTGCCGGCCAGGTGGACGCCGTGGCTGGCCAGAATGTCATCGCGGCGCTCGACGCGGCCACGCCGCGCCGGGCCTACGCGCACGAGCGAGAAGTCGGAGGTGCCGCCGCCGATGTCGGACACCAGCACCAGCTGCTCGCGCGGGGCGCGCGCCTCGTAGTCCAGCGCCGCCGCGATGGGCTCGAACTGGAACTGCACCTCGGCAAATCCGACGCTGCGCGCCGCCGCCTCCAGCGCCGCCTGAGCCTGGGCGTCGCGCGCCGGGTCGTCGTCGACGAAGAAGACTGGCCGTCCGAGCACCACGCGCGGCAGCTCGCAGCCGGCCTCGGCCTCGGCGCTGCGCCGCAGATGGCGCAGATAGCCGACCACGACGTCGCGGTAGCGCACCGAACGCCCGGCGCCGATGTCGGTGCCCTGGTCGAGCAGCGACGAGCCCAGGATGCTCTTCATCGAGCGCATCAGGCGGCCGTCCATGCCTTCCACATAGGCGGCAACGGCAGCGCGGCCGTACAGGCGCTCGGCCTCGAATTGCTGGGTCGGGGTGTCAGCGCGGTAGAAAACCGCCGTCGGCATGGTCGGCTGGCCGGCCTCGAGCGCGACCAGACGCACGCCCTCACCTGCCGGCAAGGCCACGGCCGAATTGGAGGTGCCGAAGTCGATGGCGACGAAGCCGGTAGGCGCGGTGGGCGTCTTTTTGGGCATGGGGCGCAGCCTTCGAAAGGGCGCGCGATTGTAGCGACGGCGCATCACTGCCGGCAGGAGGCGTGAAATGGCACACGCGGTCCCCCGTTCTCGGGAGGCACGAAAGGGCGCGCGCTGTGACACTGGTAAGCGGAGACAACACACGGGGTGGATCATGAGCAATGCGGCGACACCGAATCGCTGGTTCCAGGCTTGGCGCGCCGACCGGCGCCCGCTCGAGGCCGATCCGGCCGACATGGGCACGGCCTTCGGGCTCGATGCCAGCTTCGACGCCGACCACGGCCGCGCGCCGCAGATCGCGCCGGCGGAAGCCCGGCAAGGGTGGTTCAAGCGCCTCGCCGGCCGCGGACGCCGCCCGGCGAGCGCCTGAAGGCCTGAATCCCCGGCTTCAGACCTCGAACACGCGCATCGGGTCGAATCCCTCGTCCTCGCCCTTGGTCGCCAGGCCGCGCGCATTGCAGACCACGCGCACCGGGTGTCGGCCGGCACGCGCTATCTGGTAGTCGTGGCGGCAGTGCAGATGGCCGTGCAGCCACAGGTCGGCGCGCGGCAGCAGGTCGTCGTCGGCATTGCAGAAGCTCGCCGTGCCGGGCTGGCGGCCGTAGCGAGGATCGGCGCTGCGCAAGCTGGGGCCGAAGTGAGTGATGACCAGCGTGGCGTCCCACTGGCCGCGTGGCGGACGCGCCAGTTCGCCCTCCAACCATGCCCGGCAAGCCAGCGCCTCGGCGCGCACGCCGGCCTCGTCGAAAGGCTTGCCGGCGCGCGTGGCCGCCATCAGGCGCATGAAGTAGGCGGCGGCCCGTTCGGCGCGTGGCCGCTGCTCGGCGCCGAAGAGATCGAAATCGCTCCAGCGCGTCGTGCCCAGCACGCGCACGCGGCGGCCGTCGGCGCCGCTGATCACCCGTGATTCCCGCTCCAGCAGCGTGAAGCCGAGTTCGGTACACAGCGCGCGCAGCCCGGCGGCGGCGGCGTCGAAATCGCGGCCGTCGTACTCGTGGTTGCCGGCCACCACCAACACCGGCACCGGCCAGCCGGCGAAGGCGCGGTAACCCTCCCAGCCGGCGTCGATGTCGCCGGCCAGCACCAGCCACTCGGCGCCCGGCGCGGGCGCGGGCCCGAAGCGCTCGGTTTCGAGGTGGAGGTCGGACAAGAGTTGGAACTTCATGCTTCACCCATGCTGCGGCATTGTCGGCGCGTGCAGGCAGGCCCTGGATATCAATATTGGATGCGAATGATTCGCGTTATCATGCGCAATCACTGACCAACCCCTGACCGTCACCATGCGCCTCGTCCTCAAGCCCCTTGTCGCTGCCCTCGCCGCCACGCTTGCCGCCGCCACGGCCCAGGCCCAGGGCGTCATCAACATCTACTCGGCCCGCCACTACCAGACCGACGAGGCGCTCTACGCCAACTTCACCAAGGCCACCGGCATCCGCGTCAACCGGCTCGACGGCAAGGAGGACGAGTTGGTCGAGCGCCTGCGCAACGAGGGTGCAGCCAGCCCGGCCGACCTTCTGATCACGGTGGACGCCTCGCGCCTGGAGGTGGCCGACAAGCTGGGCCTGTTCCAGCCGCTGGTGAGCCCGGTGATCGCCGCACGCGTGCCGGCCCATCTGCGCACGCCCAACTGGGCCGCCTTCTCGACGCGGGCGCGCGTCATCGTCTACAACAAGGCGGCGATCAAGCCCGAGCAGGTGCCCACCTACGAATCGCTGGCCGACCCCAAGCTGAAGGGCCAGATCTGCGTGCGTTCGGGCGGCCACCCCTACAACCTGTCGCTGGGCGGCGCCTTCATCGCCCATGCCGGCGAGGCCGCCACCGAAGCCTGGGCACGCGGCCTGGTGGCCAATTTCGCGCGCCCGCCGCGCGGTGGCGACACCGACCAGCTCAAGTCGGTGGCCGCCGGCGAATGCGGCGTGGCCCTGGCCAACACCTATTACGTGGCGCGCATGATGCGGTCCTCCGCGGCGGCCGACCAGGAGGCCTGGTCCAAGCTGGCCGTGGTGTGGCCCAACCAGGCCAGCTGGGGCGCGCACGTCAACGTCTCGGGCGCCGGCATCCTGAAGCACGCGCCGAACAAGGCCGCGGCGGTGAAGTTCCTCGAATACCTGGCCAGCGACGAGGCCCAGGTCTATTTCGCCGACGGCAACAACGAGTGGCCGGTGGTCAAGACCGCGGTGGCGAAGAACCCGGCGCTGGACAAGCTGGGCAGCTTCCGCGCCGACACCCTGGCCGTGGGCGAGCTGGCGAAGAACGCGGCGCTGGCCCAGCGCGTCTACGACCGCGCCGGCTGGAAATAAGCCGCTACTTGCGCGCGATGCGCCGGCACAGCACGATGACCGGCGCCAGCCCCACCGCGACGATGGCCAGCGCGGCTGTAGAGGCCTCGGCCAGGCGCTCGTCGCTGGCCAGGGTGTAGGCCTGGGTCGCCAGCGTGTCGAAGTTGAAAGGCCGCATCACCAAGGTCGCCGGCAGCTCCTTCATCACGTCGATGAAGACCAGCAGCGCGGCCGTCAGCAGGCTTCCGCGCAAGAGCGGCAGATGCACCCGCCACAGTGCCTCGGCCGGGCTGTGGCCGAGGCTGCGCGCGGCGTCATCCATCACCGGCGTGATGCGCGCCAGGCCGGCGTCCACCGACTGCAGCGCCGCCGCCAGGTAGCGCACGACACAGGCGTAGACCAGCGCGGCGATGCTGCCGGTGACGATGAGCCCCGGGTTCCAGCCGAAGGCCGCGTACACGGCGGCGGCCAGCGCGTGGTCCAGCCGCGTCACCGGGATCAGCACGCCGACAGCGATCACCGTGCCGGGCAGGGCATAGCCGAGAGAGCCGACGCGGTGGGCCAGCCGCGTGCTGGCGCCGCGGTGGGTGCGTGCCGCATAGGCCAGCAGCAGGGCCAGCAGCACGGCGCAGCCGGCCGCCAGGCCGGCCAGCGTGACGCTGTGCCAGGCCAGCGTGGCGAAGCGGGGGCCGAACTGCTCGTCGCCGCCCGTGAGGGTGAGGCGCAGCAGCAGCGCACCCGGCAGCGCAAAGCCGCCCGCCAGCGGCAGCGCGCAGCCCAGGGCCGCCAGCAGGCCACGGCCCGTGGACAAGGGCAGGCGGGGCGCCGGCTGGCGTCGCGCGCCGGTGTCATGGAAGCGCGCATGGCCGCGCGAAGCGCGCTCCAGCGCCAGCACGGCAACGACAAAGGCCAGCAGCGTCAGCGCCAGCTGGGCGGCCGCGGCGCGGTCCCCCAACGAGAACCAGGCGCGGTAGATGCCGGTGGTGAAGGTGGGCAGGGCGAAGTAGGCGACGGTGCCGAAATCGGCCAGCGTCTCCATCAGCGCCAGCGCCACGCCGCCGGCGATGGCCGGTCGCGCCAGCGGCAGGCTCAGGCGCCAGAAGGCGGCAGCCGGCGACAAGCCCAGCGAGCGCCCGACCTCGACCATGCCACCGGCGCGCTCGATGAAGGCGGTGCGCGCCAGCATGTAGACGTAGGGGTAGAGCGCCAGCGACAGCATGGCCACCGCACCACCCAGCGAGCGCACCTCGGGAAACCAGTAGTCGGCGCGGCCCCAGCCGAAGGCCGCGCGCAGCCCCGTCTGCAGCGGGCCGGTGAACTGCAGCAGGTCGGTGTAGACATAGGCCATCACATAGGCCGGCATCGCCAGCGGCAGCACCAGGGCCCATTCGAAGACGCGGCGGCCGGCAAACTCATAGCGCGTCACCAGCCAGGCCGAGCCGACGCCAAGGCCGAAGACGCCCAGCGCCACCCCCGTACACAGCCACAGCGTGTTGTACACATAGTCGGGCAGCACCGTGCCGGCCAGGTGCGTCCAGGTGCCGCCGCTGCCGGCGTCGAGGGCCGTGGCCAGCACCGACAACATGGGCGCCGCCAGCAGCAGGGCCACCGCAATCGCCACGCCGGCCAGGCCCAGGCTCAGCGGCCCGCCGCTGGTGGGGAGGGCCAGCGGAGGCGTGGCGACGGGCGCGGGTTGGAGGCTCATGGCTTCTTTGATCAGGAACAAGCCCAAAGGTGGATGCGAATGATTATCATCGCAATGTGAACCTCGCCGACGCCCCTCCCGAACTGGCCGCCACCAAAACCGCCATCCCCGCCGACCGCCCGGCCCCCTGGCTGGCCATCGAGCGCCTGGAGGCCGGCTATGGCCGCAAGGCGGTTGTGCAGAACCTGTCGCTGACGCTGGCGCGCGGCAGCATAGGCTGTCTGCTCGGCCCCTCGGGTTGCGGCAAGACCACGGTGCTGCGCGCGGTGGCCGGCTTCGAGCCGGTGCAGGCCGGCGAGATCCGCCTCGATGGCGAGCGCGTCGCCAGCCCCGGCCTGCTGGTGGCGCCCGAGCACCGCCGCGTCGGCATGGTGTTCCAGGATCTGGCGTTGTTTCCCCACCTCACGGTGGCCGCCAACGTCGGCTTCGGCCTGCGCGGGCGTGCCGGCGCCGCCGAGCGCGTGGCCCAGATGCTGGACACCGTGGGTCTGGGCGCGATGGCGCAGCGCCATCCGCACGAGCTTTCGGGCGGCCAGCAGCAGCGCGTGGCGCTGGCCCGCGCGCTGGCACCTGCGCCGCGCCTGCTGCTGCTGGACGAGCCCTTTTCCAGCCTCGACGCCGACCTGCGCGAGCGCCTGGGCACCGAGCTGCGCGCCCTGCTCAAGGCCCAGGGCACGACGGCGCTGCTGGTCACGCACGATCAGCACGAGGCCTTTGCCATCGCCGACGAGATCGGCATCCTGAAGAGCGGCAAGCTGCAGCAGTGGGGCACGGCGCTGCAGCTCTACCACCGGCCGGCCAACCGCTTCGTGGCCGGCTTCATCGGCGAGGGCGTGCTGCTGCCGGGCCAGATGGTCGACGGCCACGCGGCGCGGCTGGAGCTGGGCCTGGTGCGCAGCGCCTGGCCGCTGCACTGCGCCGACTGCGGCGACGCGCTGGGCGGCAGCGCCGCGGTCGACCTGCTGGTGCGCCCGCAAGACCTGACGCTGGACGACGACGCCCCGGTGCAGGGGCGATTGCTGTCGCGTGCCTTCCGCGGCGCCGAGACCCTGTACACGCTGGCGCTGGACAGCGGCGCCACGGTGCTGGCGCTGGCGCCGTCCGACCACGAGTACGCGGTGGGCAGCCGCATCGGCCTGCGGCTCACGTCGCACGACCTGGTGTTGTTCAGGCGCAGCGGTGCCAACGCCGCCAACGACGAGTCGCCGGCGCTGACGAGCTGCTGAACCGCCTGCCTCAGGCCGCAGCCAGGCTCTTTTCGATGCGGGCGCGCGTGTCAGGCAGGGCGGCCGGCAGGTGGTATTCGAGCTGCTTGAACAGCTCGGCGTGCAGGCCCAGTTCCTGTTGCCAGGCGGCCTTGTCGATGCCGATGACGGTGGCGAACTGCTCGCGCGTGAACGCCAGGCCGTCCCAGCGCAGGTCTTCATAGCGCGGGCTGGTGCCGAAGACGTTTTCGGCGCCGCCGGCACTGCCTTCGATGCGGCCCAGCATCCATTCGAGCGCACGCATGTTCTCGCCATAGCCGGGCCAGACGAACTTGCCGTCGGCGCCCTTGCGGAACCAGTTGACGCAGTAGATGCGCGGCTGGCGGCCGCCGCTGGCGGCCAGGCGCTCGCCGACATTGAGCCAGTGCTGGAAGTAGTCGGCCATGTTGTAGCCCATGAAGGGCAGCATGGCGAAGGGATCGCGGCGCACCACGCCCTGCTGGCCGGCGGCGGCGGCGGTGGTCTCGCTGCCCATGGTGGCGGCCATGTAGACGCCCTCGGCCCAGTTGCGCGCCTCGGTCACCAGCGGCACGGTGGTGCTGCGGCGGCCACCGAAGATGAAGGCATCGATGGCCACGCCCGCCGGGTTGTCCCACTCGGGGTCGAGCACCGGGTTGTTGGTGGCGGCCACGGTGAAGCGCGAGTTCGGGTGCGCCGCCTTGGCGCCGGTTTCCTTGGCGATGGCCGGCGTCCAGTCGCGGCCCTGCCAGTCGATCAGGTGCGCCGGCGGGGTGTCGGTCATGCCTTCCCACCAGACGTCGCCGTCGTCGGTGAGCGCGACATTGGTGAAGATGGCGTCGCGCTTGACCGAATCCATGCAGTTCGGATTGGTGTGGTAGTTGGTGCCCGGCGCAACCCCGAAATAGCCGGCCTCGGGGTTGATGGCGCAGAGGCGGCCGTCGGCATTGGGCTTGATCCAGGCGATGTCGTCGCCGATGGTCGTGACCTTCCAGCCGGTGTAGCCCTCGGGCGGCACCAGCATGCTGAAGTTGGTCTTGCCGCAGGCGCTGGGGAAGGCGGCGGCGACGTGGTACTTCTTGCCCTGCGGGTTGGTCACGCCCAGGATCAGCATGTGCTCGGCCAGCCAGCCCTGGTCGCGGCCCATGGTGCTGGCAATGCGCAGCGCGAAGCACTTCTTGCCCAGCAGCGCATTGCCGCCATAGCCCGAGCCGTAGCTCCAGATCTCGCGCGTCTCGGGGTAGTGGACGATGTACTTGGTGGCGTTGCAGGGCCAGGCGACGTCTTTCGCCCCGGCGGCAAGCGGCGCGCCCACGGTGTGTACGCAGGGCACGAAGTCGCCGTTCTCGCCCAGCACGTCCAGCGCGCCGCGGCCCATGCGCGTCATCGTGCGCAT
Organism: Rubrivivax sp. A210; assembly: GCF_904426505.1. Classification (GTDB taxonomy): domain Bacteria; phylum Pseudomonadota; class Gammaproteobacteria; order Burkholderiales; family Burkholderiaceae_C; genus Rubrivivax. Next base: position 431,172 of record NZ_CAJGBN010000023.1, on the reverse strand, counting down.
GCTCACCGCGACGTAGGCGCTGTCGGTCAGCTCGACACCGATGTGGGCAATGTGGCTGCCCAGCGGGCCCATCGAGAAGGGCACGACGTACATCGTGCGGCCCTTCATGGCGCCCTTGAACAAGGCCTTGTCACTGGTCTGCAGCAGCTGGCGCATCTCGGCCGGCGCCATCCAGTTGTTGGTGGGGCCGGCGTCTTCCTTCTTGGCGCTGCAGATGTAGGTGCGGTCTTCGACCCGCGCCACGTCGCCGGCGTCGCTGCGCGCCAGGTAGCTGTTGGGGCGCAGCTCGGGGTTGAGCTTCATCAGCGTGCCGGCGGCGACAAGCTGGTCGCACAGGCGCTTGTACTCGGCCTCGCTGCCGTCGCACCACACCACGTCGGCGGCCTCGGTGAGGGCAGCGACCTCGGCCACCCAGGCGATGAGGCGGGCGTGCTTGACATGGGCAGGCACGTTCAGGCGTGCGCCTTCCTGGCTGGGGCGGTTCATGCAGGGACTCCGATCATGGGCAAGGTGAGAAGACGGGATTGGGCGAGGCCCGCCTGCCGTGCAAGAACGGCCCGAGGCTCGCCGAAACCCACCACGCCGCGCGCCCGGGCGCGCGGGGGGTCATCATTGTCGCGGCAATGTAATCACGCCGTAACCACCGCCACGACCTGGGTTATGCAGATTCGGCATGGCCCGATGCCGGGCACTTCCCGGGCCGTCAGGATGGCGCAGGGTGGGAGCTGCGCCTAAGCTGCGGCCGGAAAAGCGAGGATGGAATGAAGATTCTGCAAGTCTGCATCGGCGCCGCGCGCAGCCGCCTGATGGCCGGCCACGCCGTGCTCACCGCCATCGCCAAGAGCCCGGTTGCCGGCCCGGTGGCGGTGTACCCGCTGGGCCTGGCCGGCGACGAGCAGGCCGATCTCACGGTGCATGGCGGCCTGGCCAAGGCGGTCTATGCCTACCCGAGCGAGCACCTGCCGTTCTGGCAGACGGTGCGTGCCCAGGCCGGCGCCGCCGCCTGGGACGCGCCGCCGCCACCCGGCCTGCTGGGCGAGAACCTGCTTCTGCAGGGCCTGCTGGAGCAGGACTTGTGGATCGGCGACCGCCTGGTGCTGCCCGGCTGCGTGCTGGCGGTGAGCGAACCGCGCCTGCCGTGCAACAAGTTCGCCGCCGCGATGGGCTTTGCCCAGGCCGTGAAGCTGATGGCGCAGTCGGGCTTCAGCGGCGCCTATCTGGCCGTGCTGGAGCCGGGCACGCTGAGCGCGGGCGACGCGATCAGGCTCGAGCCCGGGCCGCGAGAGGTCAATCTGCGCGAGCTGTTCCGCGCCCGAGCTCCCGCCGGTACAGCGGCGCGGTGAGCGTCAGCACCGCGGCATAGCGCAGCACCTGAAAGGCGGTGACCACCGGCACGCCCAGCTGCAGCACCTTGGCGGTGATGCACATCTCGGCAATGCCGCCCGGCGCCGTGGCCAGGAAGACGGTGGCCGGGTGCAGCGCAGTGGCATGCGCCAGTAACCACGCGAAACCCAGCGTCAGCGCGATCATCGCCAGCGTGCCTGCCACCACGCTGGCCAGCCAGCGCGGCGCCGCGCGCACCGATTGCGGCGTGAAGCGCGTGCCCAGCGCGATGCCGATGAAGAGCTGGCCGGCATTGCTGGCCTCGCGCGGCAACGCCGAAAGCTCGACGCCGGCGCCGGTCAGTGCCGATGTCACCAGCAGCGAACCCAGCACCCAGGGGTTGGGCGCGCCCAGCCGGTGCAGCAAGGCCACGCCGCCCGCCGCGGCGGCCAGCAACAGCACGAGCCCGACAGGGCGCAGCTCGTGTACAGCCGGCACGCTGGTATCGACGCCATGTACGCCGGCCCACTGGGTGCCGAAAGGGATGAGCACCACCACCATCAGCACGCGCAGCGAATGCGCCGCCGCGACGCGATCGACGCGGCCGCCGTGGCGCTCGGCCAGCAGTGCCATCTCTGACGCGCCGCCAATGGCCGCCGCGAAATAGGCCGTGGCCTTGTCGCCGCCGTTGGTGTGCAGCAGAAAGCGGTAGAAGCCGTAGCCCAGCAACAGCGCCCAGGCCACGCCCAGGGCCAGGGCCGGCGCCAGCTGCAGCACCAGGCCCAGCACCGCGGGCGTGAAGTACAGGCCCAGCGCGATGCCGATGGCCACCAGGCCGGCATTGCGCAGCCGCGTCGAGCCCACCAGGCGCACGCCGGCGACGCAGCAGGTGGCGGTGGCCAGCAGCGGCCCGATCATCCAGGGCAGTGGCAGGTGCGCCCGCTCGGCGCCCAGCGCGGCGGCCAGGGCCAGCGCAACGGTCAGACCGGCGCGCGCCAAGATGTCGGGCGATGGCGGCATGCGGCGGAGGTTAGCGCAGCCGCCGACGTGGCACAGTCGCGCCATGCTCGCCTACCGCCACGCCTTCCACGCCGGCAACCATGCCGACGTGCTCAAGCACCTCGTGCTGATGCTCGTGCTGCAACACATGAACCTCAAGGACAAGGGCTGGCGCTGCGTCGACACCCATGCCGGCGCCGGCGGCTATTCGCTGCAGGGCGACTATGCCAAGAAGCGCGGCGAGTTCGAGCAGGGCATAGGCCGGCTGTGGGACCACGCCGACCTGCCGCCACCGCTGGCCGAGCTGGTGGCCCTGGTGCGCGGCTTCAACGGCGGCAAGGGCCTGATCCAGTATCCCGGCTCGCCGGCCATCGCCCAGACGCTGATGCGACCGCAGGACCAGCTGCGCCTGCACGAGATCCACCCCACCGACTACAAGATCCTGGCCAGCTACCTGGGCGAGACGCCGGGCGTCGAGGTGAAGATGAGCGACGGCTTCGGCGCGCTCAAGTCGCACCTGCCGCCGCCCACACGCCGCGGCGTGGTGCTGATCGACCCGCCCTACGAGATCAAGACCGACTACGCGCGCACCCTGGCCGCCGTGCGCGAGGCGCTCGAGCGCTTCCCCGAGGCGGTGGTCATCGTCTGGCTGCCGCAGGTGGCGCTGATCGAGGCCACGCAGCTGCCGCCGCGCCTGAAGGCCGCCGCCGACAGCGGCGGCAAGAAGGGCTGGCTGCTGGCGCGCCTGACCGTGGCCCAGCCCGATGAGCGGGGCTTCGGCATGATGGGCAGCAGCGTCTTCGTCGCCAATCCGCCCCACACCCTGCATGGCGAGCTGCAGCCGGTGCTGCCCTTCCTGGCGCGCACGCTGGCCCAGTACGACGGCGCCAAGAGTGCGCTCGAGCGCTCGGCCTCGGCCTGAGGCGCGGGCGGGTCGTCGCGACGGCGGGGGTTCACAGCGGCGGGGCCGCGCGCCATGATCGGCGACCGGCCGAACCCGGCCAAGCAACCAAGGAACGGGAGAATGCGATGAGGAAAGCTACGCTGCTGATGCTAAGCACGGTGGTGCTGGCCCTGGGTGGCTGCGCGCTGCACCTGGAAAAGACGCCGCCGCGGCCGTCGGTCAGCACGCGCACCATCGGCGTCAACGTCTTCGACGGCGTGATCAAGGTGCCCGACGACCCGGCCATCGTCTTCGCCGCCAACGGCGCCGTGCGCTGGGTCTTCGGCAGCGAGCCCGCCGGCTATGTTTTCCCCGACGACGGCATCGTCTTCATGCCCGTCGCCAAGGACGCCCAGCGCCCCGCCGCCATAGGATGCACCAGCTACCCCGACCCGGCCGAGGTCTTCAGGAACTGCAAGCCGCGCGCCTACGGCGCCGAGTTCCAGTGCGAGAAGGTGGGCAAGCCGGCGCGCGGCGCCTGCTTCAAATACAACGTCAAGGTGGTGCCGATTGCCGGCGGCAAGGACATCACGCTCGATCCCTGGGTGATGGTCGAGTAGGGCGCCCTTATCCAGACGCGGCGGCATCAAGCTGGCGCTGCGCTCGCGCCAGCGCCTGGCCCAGCTCCGATTCCGCCCCGGCGCCGGCCGCCCCGGCCAGGGCGAGCGCCTCGTCCAGCGCTTTGCGGGCCGCCGCGGCGTCGCCGGCCTGCAAAGCGCAGACCGCGCTGTCGCACAGCAGCACGCCCAGGCTGAGCGCGTCCGAGACTTCGCGCAGCAGGGCCTGGCCGGCGGCAAAGCCTTCGAGCGCTGCCGTGAACTGCCCCAGCCGCGCCTGGGTGCGGGCGATGTAGCCCAGGAACTGGCCTTCGCCGCGGCGGTCGCCCAGGGTGCGCATGATTTGCAGCGCGGCGTCGAATCGCGCCAGCGCCGCCGCCGCATCGCCCAGGTCTTCCTGCGCCAGGCCAAGGTTGCACAGCACCGTGGCCTCGACGCGCTTGTGGCCCAGTTCTCGCGCTGCCACCAGCGCCTGCTCCGAGGCCGCAATGGCCGCCTCCAGACGCCGCTGCACCAGGTGCAGCATGCCGAGGTTGCACAGGATGGTGCATTCGATCTTGCGGTCGCCCAGGCGGCGGGTGATGGGCAGCGCCTGCTCGAAACAGGCGTGGGCCGCCTCCATGCGGCCGGCATTGGCGTGCAGCGTGCCCAGGTTGCTGAGGGCGCCGCACTGCCAGCCGGCGTCGGCCGCGGCATCGGCGCGCGTCAGCACCGCCTCGTGGCGGGCCAGGGCCTCGTCGAGCTGGCCCTGGTGGTAGTAGAAAACGGCCAGGCCGTTGAGCGCGGCGCATTCCAGCGCCGCGTCGCCCAAACCCGTGGCCAGCGCCAGCGCTGCGTCAAGGCCGGCACGGGCCTCCTTGATGCGGCTTTCGCCACGGTCCAGCGCCGCCAGGCGTATCAGCAGGTCGGCGCGCACCGTGTCATCGTCGGCACCGCGTGCATGGGCCAGAGCGCGTTCATAGTGAGTGCGTGCTTCGGCCTTGCGCCCCAGGGCATCGAGCGCGCCGCCCAGCACCGCCTGCGCGCGCAGCGCCGCACCGCCGTCCAGCCCGGGCAGGGCGCAGACGGCCTGGGCCAGTTCCAGCCCGCCGCTGAAGGGGCCGTGCCGGCTCAGCGCCGCCCAGGCGCCTTGCAGCGCGCCGACGGCCGGCGCCGGCGCGCCCGCGGCCAGCGCCCAGCGGCAGGCCGCGGCCAGGTTGGCAAGGTCGGCACAGGCGTCGTCCACCGCCTTGCCCGGCCCGCGGGCAGCAAACCAGATGCCATGGCGGGCCTGGGCCGCAGCCAGCGCGGCGGCGCCACTGCCCGGAAAGTGCCCCGCTGCGGCCAGGTGTTCGGCGGCATAGGCTCGCACGCTGCCGAGCAGGTCAAAGCGCTCGGGCCGCACCGCGCGCACGAAGGACTTGTCGACCAGCGATTGCAACAGGTCGACGATCCAGGGCGCGCCGGCGCAGGCCGCAAGGTCGACCACGGCCTCGACCGCCTCGAGCGTGAAGCCGCCCTCGAACACCGAGAGTTGGGCCAGCACGCAGCGCTCGGCCTCGGTGAGCAGCTCCCATGACCAGTCGAAGGTGGCGCGCAGCGTGGCCTGGCGGTCGTGGCGGCCGCCGCCCGAGGCGAGCAGGCGGAAGCGCTCGCTCATGCGCGCCAGCAGCGTGCGCGGCGGCATCACGCGCACGCGCGCCGCGGCCAGCTCGATGGCCAGCGGCAGGCCGTCGAGCAGATGCACCAGGGGCGCCACCGCGGCGGCATCGGCCTCGGCCAGCGCCAGCTCGCCGCGCACGGCGCGGGCGCGGCTCAGAAAAAGCTCGGCCGCCTCGGGCGCCGGCAGCGGCGGCAGCGCCAGCGTCTGCTCGCCGGCCAGGCCCAGCACCTCGCGCGTGGTGACGAGAAAACGCGCCAGCGGCGCCTGATCCAGCCAGTGGCCCAGCGTGGCCGCGGCATGGCGCGCCACCTGCTCGAAGTTGTCCAGCACCACCAGACAGGTGCCGCGTCCGGCGATGGCCGCGCCGATGCGAGTGACGGGGTCGCCCTTGTCGGGCGGCAGCGCCAGGCCCTGGGCGACGGCGCCCGCGATGCCGTCGACGTCGCGCGCCTGGGCAAGGTCGCAGAACCAGACGCCACCCGGAAAATCGCCCAGCCAGGTGCGGCCGAAGCGCGTGGCCAGGCGCGTCTTGCCGGTGCCGCCCATGCCCAGCAGCGAAACCAGGCGGGCCTCGCCATCAAAGCGCCGCGCCAGTTCCAGCAGCGGCCCGTGGCGACCGACGAAGGCGTCGCGCTCGGCCGGCAGGCTGTGGCGGATCTCGCGCAGCGGCAGCCAGATGCCTTCCTGCAGCGCGACGCGGTAGACCTTGCTGCCGTCGGGCGGCGGCGTGAAGGGCGCGCCTTCGTCGCCGGCCTCGTGCAGCTCGATGGGCTCGGCCAGGCCCTTGACGCGCCAGTGACCGTGCGACCGCAGGCGCACGGTGGTCGGCGTGAGCGCGGCGCGGGCGGCGCTGGTGAGCAGGGTCTGGCCGCCACGCGCCACCGACATCACGCGTGCCGCCAGCGGCTTGGCCGCGCCCTCGATCTCCAGCGGCTTGGCGCCCAGGGCCACGTCGGCGGCGCTGTTGCGCAGCTCCACCACCGGCCCCACATGCAGGCCCACGCGCGCCTTGAATGACACCTGGGGCGGCACTTCCAGCGCGGCCAGCACGCGGTGGTAGGCGAGGGCGTAGTGCAGGGCGTCGGTGGCGGTTTCGAACAGCAGCAGAAAGCCGTCGGAGCGATCAATCTCCAGCCCGCGCCAGGCGCGCAGCAGGTCGCGGGCAGCGCGGTCATGGGCCGCCCACAGCCGTGCCATCGCGGCATCGCCCAGGCGCTCGGTGAGCCGGGTGCTGTCGACGACATCGGTCAACAGCAGGGCTCTCACGACGCTCGTGACGCCCCCGCCCGTCATGGCGGCGCGTCGGCCACGCCGCGTGCGCGGTCGGCGTGGAAGCGCACGCGCCAGGCCGCGAAGGCACCGGCGTCCAGCGCCTGGCGCATCTCGCGCATCAGGTTGACGTAGTAGTGCAGGTTGTGGATGGAGGCCAGCATGGGCGCCAGCATCTCGCCGCAACGCTCCAGGTGGTGCAGGTAGGCGCGGCTGAAGCCGCCCGTGACCGTGCCGTCGGGCGCGGTGCTGCCGGCGCAGGCGTGGCAGCTGCAGCCGGGCTCGAGCGGGCGCTCGTCCTGGCGGTGCTTGGCATTGCGGATCTTCAGGTCGCCGAAGCGCGTGAAGAGGTGGCCGTTGCGCGCATTGCGCGTGGGCATCACGCAGTCAAACATGTCCACGCCCTGGGCCACGCCCTCGACCAGGTCTTCCGGCGTGCCCACGCCCATCAGGTAGCGCGGCTTGCCCGCCGGCAGCCGGTGCGGCGTGTGGGCCATGATGCGCAACATCTCGTCCTTGGGCTCGCCGACGCTGACGCCACCCACGGCGTAGCCGGGCAGGTCGAGCGCAACCAGGCCTTCGAGCGAGGCCTCGCGCAGGTTCTCGTACATGCCACCCTGCACGATGCCGAAGAGGGCGTTGCGGTTGGCCAGGCGCGCGAATTCATCACGGCTGCGCGCGGCCCAGCGCAGGCTCAGCTCCATCGAGGCGCGCGCCTGCTTCTCGGTGGTGAGCTGGCCGGCGGTCTCGTACGGCGTGCACTCATCGAACTGCATCGCGATGTCGCTGTCGAGCACGGTCTGGATCTGCATGCTCACCTCGGGCGTGAGGAAGAGCTTGTCGCCGTTCACCGGCGAGGCGAAGCGCACGCCTTCCTCGCTGATCTTGCGGCCACGGCCGTCGGCGCCGGCCAGGCTCCAGACCTGGAAGCCGCCGCTGTCCGTCAGCATGGGCCGGCCCCAGCGCTCGAAGCGGTGCAGGCCGCCGAATTGCCGCACCACGTCCAGGCCCGGCCGCATCCAGAGGTGGAAGGTGTTGGCCAGGATGATCTCGGCGCCCATCTCCTCCAGGGAGCGCGGCAGCACGCCCTTGACGGTGCCGTAGGTGCCCACCGGCATGAAGACCGGGGTCTCGACGACGCCGTGGTTGAGCATGAGCCGGCCGCGGCGGGCGTGGCCTTCGGTGCGCAGGAGTTCGAAGTTCAGCATCGGCGCGGATTGTCGCCGCGCGCCGGCCCGTCCCCGGCCGGTTCAAAAAGCGAGGCGGTAGCCCAGCGCCAGTTCGCGCGAGCGCATGCCCGCACCCAGCCGGTCGGCACCGGCGCTCAGCGTGAGGCCACCCCAGGCGGCGCTCAGGGTCAGGCGGCGCTCGTGCAACCGCCATTGCAGGCCCAGCGCCGGCACCGCGCCCGCCGCCGGCCTGTGCCACTGCAGCGCCGACAGCACGCCGAAGCCGGGCACGGCATCGAGGGCCAGGCCCAGGCGCTGGCCGTCGGCCAGGCGGGCACCGCCGGCCAGCCGGCCACGCCAGGGCCAGCGCTCGCGCCGCCCCTGCTGCGAATCCTGCCCCTGCAGCAGCGGCCGGTAGACGATGAAGCCGTCGCCATCGACGGCCCGGGTGTCGGTGTTCAGAACCTGGGCCTGCTGCGGCACGCCGCGCCAGCTGAGCCAGCCGCCGTCGCGCAGGCCGGCCTCGGCCCAGGCGCCGGTGCCTTCCCAGGCCAGGCCGGCCGCGAGCAGCAGGGCCGCGCCGGCAGGCGCGAAAGGCTCGCGGAAGGGAAAGTCGAGTCGGTTGCCGAGCTCGTCGGAGCGCAGGTCGAAGCTGTATTGCGAGGCCGCCGCGGCAAAGTCGACCGTGCCCTGGATGCGGCGCTCGCGCCACTGGCTCAGGCGCAGCAGCTGGGCCTCGCCCTGCCAGCGCCAGCCGCCGCCCAGGGCGCCGTCGTGCGCCAGCGCGATGCCGGCGCCGGCCAGCGCGCGCAGGCGCACATCGGCCTGCCAGTGCTGGTCGGCGCTGGCGCGCTCGCCGCGCGCCAGCAGGCCGGCCAGCTCCAGCGCCTGGTCAGTGGCCACCAGGGTGGCGTGGCTGCGTGCCAGCAGCGACCAGGTCCAGTCGCCCTGGCGCCGCGACAGCCGCGCCTCGTCGTCGATGTAGGCGAGGTTGCGGCCGCGGCGTGGCTGCAGCAGGCCGGCGTCCTCGTCGCCCAGCCTGGCCAGGGTGAGGGCGTCAGCGTGCCATTGCGACGACAGCGCCAGCGTCCAGCTCACTGGCGCCGCGCCGTCCGCCGCGCGGGCGGACAGGGCGAGCAGCGCGGCAGCGGCCCACGCCGCCGCGCGCACTTTCACAGGCCCAGATCCAGCGACATGCTGGTGTGGTCCTTGAAGGTGATCAGCCGGCGGCCGACGTCCAGCACGCCGATCTCGACGCCACCGCTGGTGAGCGAGATGGTCGTCGCGCCACCCACCCAGCTCATGGCCAGGTTGGCCGAGGCTTCGGTGAGCGTGAAGCGGTTGATCTCACCGGCGGCATCGGGCGAGCCGGTGATGGCGACCACGGTGCGCGCCACGCCGGCCACCACGCTGCGGTACTGCAGCGAAGTGCCCAGCGCCTGGCCCTGCTGGTTGTTGGTCTGCAGCTGGGCGCCAAAGCTCAGCTCGAGCTGCGGCCGGCCGGGCGCGGTGGCAGTACCCACCAGGCTGACGGCCTGGGTGTAGCGGTTGGTGGCGAGCTGCGGCTGGGTGGCGTCGAAGTCGGTCCAGCCGCTGGCGGTGGCGGTGAAGGTGCCGGTCAGGAAATCGGTGGTGACACCGGCTTCGATGGTGCTGAGGATGCCCTTGAAGCTGAGCTTGGTGGGCAGGGGCACGCTGCGCGACTTGTCCCACAGCGTCTCGCTGGCCGCGAAGATGCCCTCGAACTTGGCGCCGGCGGTGGCCAGAACCAGATCGAGCTCGAAGCCGCCGGGCTCGAAGCCGCTGCTGCCGGCGACAGCGCCCGGGGCACCGGGGGCGACCGCGTTGCCGAAGCCGTCATAGGCCACCGGGATGGTGGTCAGCTTGCCGGTCTTGATGGCCAGGCTGGCCGTGGTGGCACCGGCGGCGTCCTTGCCGTCGAAGCTGCCGGTCAGCGTGAGGCCGGTAAAGGCGCCGCTGGCGGCATCGGTGGCGGCGGTGGCATTGATGGCAATGCTGTGCTTGTCGTTGGCGAGCACATAGCTGCCGGCAGCAAAGCCATCACGCGCGAAGGCCGCCGGCAGCTCGCCGGTGATGGCCACCGCGGTGGGCTGGCCGGCCGCCGAAATGGTGGGGGTCATCGTGCCGGTGACGGCGTTGGTTTGCAGCGCGTTGTTGGCCACCTGCACGCACGCGCCGGCGCTGCACTCCTCGATCGTCTCGCGCGCCCGGCTCGCCCAGCCAAAGCTGCCATCGAGATTGGGCGTGATGGTGAAGCCGTGGCGGTAGTAGGTGTTGCGCACGCCCGTGGCGATGGTTTCCTGGCGTGCGTAGAAGCGCGAGCTGCAGCCTATGAAGTTGGCATTGGCCGGCGCGGTGGCCACCACCGAGGTGGCCGCGTCCTGGTACAGCGTGCAGCCGCGCGCCGCCAGGTTGAAGAAGGCGAACGGCGCATTGCTGGGCACGCTGCCGCGGCCCTCGCCGCGGCCGGTGCCGGGCTGGCCGGAGGTGTAGCTCTTGAAGAGGTCGATGCCCATCACCATCACCTGGGTGTCGGACAGCATGGTGTCGACCGGCTGCTGCAGCTTGGGCATCTCGCTGACGAACCTGAAGGCCTGCGCATTGGTCGCGCCGGTGGCGATGGCGCTGGCGCCGCCGCTGCTGAACAAGGTGCGCCAGTCGGCCGCGATGTCGGTGAAGAGCTTGCGCGTGGCGGCGATGGCGGTGAGCGTGCTCACAGGCGCCGCCTCGCAGGTGGTGGTGCAGCCCAGATTGCCCTGCACCGCGGTCATCGTGGACGGGTCGACGGTGCCCTTGAGGTTGTCGTCGGCCAGCACATCGTCGATGGCCGTCTTCAGCTCGGACGCCGTGCTGTCGTCGTCGTCGCCGAGCTTGATCGAGTCCTTGTGCGAGGCATCGCGCAGCTTCTCGACCACGCACTTGGTCTTTGCGCCGCCGTCGGCCGCGGTGTCGCAGCCCAGCTTGCCGTCCTTGGCCAGCTTGGACACGGCGGTCAGCAGCACGGCGAGCTTCTTCTCGTCTTCGCTCTCGGCGCTGGTGGTGGTCTTGGCCGCAACCTTCTTGGGGTCGAAGCCCAGCATCTGCTGCACGGTGGATTCGGCCTGGCGCGCATTGGTCACCGAGATGCCACCAGTGGCCTTCTCGGCCGCCGCCACCTCGAGTTCGCTGAAGGGCGTGACGGTGGCACTGGTGGTCTGGGTGCCGGCGGCCGCAGGTATCACCAGGGCGCGCATCTGGAAACCGTCGGGCAGGGCCTGGGCGACGCCGGTGGCCTCGTCGCGGTGGGTCGTGCCGGCCTTGGCCTTGACGATCACCACATAAGGCTGGTCCTTGAGACCGTCGAAGGTGATCGAGTAGCTGCCGTCGTCGCCGGTCTCGGTGGTGACCAGGGCGGTGCCAGCCGGCTTGCCGTCGGCGCCCACGGCGTAGATGCCGACCTCGGCCTTGGCCATCGGGCCCTTCACCGCCGAGCCGCTGAGCGTGACCTTGGCCGCGCTCGCGTCGGCGGTCACGCCGCCCCCACCGCCACCGCCGCAGGCCGCGAGCAATGCGGCGGATGCCAGAACCGAAAGACTACGCACTCGCATTAACTTCTCCTGCCCTACCCCAAAACGGCGCCCTGAGTCAAGCCGGCGCAGCCTTATTGCCGCGGGGCTGGAGCACTCATTCAGGGGGGTGCAGAACTCTATTTCGTAAAACCTCGCGAATGGCGTGGAATTGGGCCTGCAATTCGTGACTTCTTCGCCGGATCAGGCGCGCTGCAGCAGCATGGCGTCGCCATAGCTGAAGAAGCGGTAGCGCGACTCCACCGCGTGGCGGTAGAGCGCCATCACCTGCTCATAACCGGCGAAGGCGCTCACCAGCATCAGGAGGGTGCTGCGCGGCAGGTGGAAGTTGGTGACCAGCATATCGACGACGCGAAAATCAAAGCCGGGCGTGATGAAGATGTCGGTCTCGCCGCAGCAGGCCTGCAGCGCGCCAGCGCGCGCCGCTGATTCGAGGGCGCGCACGGTGGTGGTGCCGGCGGCGACGATGCGGCCACCGGCGGCGCGTGTGGCGGTGATGGCGGCCACCGTGTCAGCGCCCACCTCGAACCACTCGCTGTGCATGCGGTGCCCGGCGATGCTCGCCGCGCGCACCGGCTGGAAGGTGCCGGCGCCCACGTGCAGCGTCACTGCAGCGCGCGCCACGCCGGCGGACTGCAGCGCCTGCAGCACGGCCTCGTCGAAGTGCAGCGCCGCGGTGGGCGCGGCCACCGCGCCGGGGCGGGCGGCGAACACGGTCTGGTAGCGCGCCTCGTCATCGGCCTCGTCGGCGTGGCTGATGTAGGGCGGCAGCGGCACATGGCCGTGGGCTTGCAGGAGGGCCAGCGGATCGGCCGGAAAGCGCAGGTGGAAGAGGGCGGCCTCGGGCCCGGCGCGGCCCAGCACCTCGGCGTCGAAGGCGTCGGCAAAACGCACGACCGAGCCGGCGCGCGGCGACTTGCTGGCGCGCAGGTGGGCCCAGACCTCATGGCCGGGCAGGACACGCTCGACCAGGGCCTCGACCGCGCCGCCGGTGGCCAGCTTCTCGCCGTGCAGCCGCGCCTTGATGACGCGGGTGTCGTTGAAGACCAGCAGGTCGCCGGCGCGCAGCAGGCCGGGCAGCTCGCGGAACACGCGGTCCACCGGCAGCGCGCCGCGGCCGTCGAGCAGGCGCGAGCCGCTGCGCTCGGGCGCCGGGTGCTGGGCGATGAGCTCGGGCGGCAGCTCGAAATCGAAATCTTCCACGCCGTAGGCGCGGGGGGATGAGGCTTGGTTCTTCATGCGACAGGCTGGACCGGCCTGGGAGGGAGCTGGGGGACGCAAAATTGTTCCATGCCGCCCACCCCGGCGCCCGCAGAGGGCGCGAAGCCCTCGCTCCAACCGCTTTCAGGCCCAGCCCGCGCCCTGCGCAAGCTGGGCCTGGCGTGCGACATCGATCTCGCGCTGCACCTGCCCATGCGCTACGAGGACGAGACGCGGCTCGTGCCCATCGCCAGCCTGCGCGAGGGCGAGGTGGGCCAGGTGCAGGGCGTGGTGCGGGACAGCCGCGTCGAGACGCGGGCGCGGCGCCAGCTCGTCGTGTACCTGGCCGACGAGAGCGGCGAGCTGGTGCTGCGCCTGCTGCACTTCTACCCGGCGCAGCAGAAGGCGCTGGCGCCGGGCCAGTGCGTGCGTGCGCGCGGCGAGCTGCGCGGCGGCTTTTTCGGGCGCGAGATGGTGCATCCCGAGTTCCGCGCCGTGGCGCCCGATGCGCCGCTGCCGCAGGCGCTGACGCCGGTCTATCCGGCCAGCGCCGCGCTGCCCCAGGCCTATCTGCGCAAGGCCGTGGCCTCGGCGCTGGCACGCGCGCCGCTGGCCGAGATCCTGCCGCCCGCGACCTTGCCCACCGGCCTGCCCAGCCTGCGCGAGGCGCTGCAGCTGCTGCACCAGCCGCCGCCCGGCACGCCGCTGGCCGCCATCGAGGACCACAGCCACCCGGCCTGGCAGCGGCTGAAGTTCGAGGAACTGCTGGCCCAGCAGCTCGCCCAGCGCCAGGCCCAGGCGGCGCGGGCGCGGCTGGCGGCGCCCGCGCTGGCGCCGCATGAGGATGGCCTGGCATTCCGGCTGCGTGCGGCCCTGCCCTTTGCGCTGACCGGCGCGCAGCAGCGCGTGGTGGCCGAGATCGGCGCCGATCTCGCACTCGCCCAGCCCATGCACCGCCTGCTGCAGGGCGATGTGGGCTCGGGCAAGACCGTGGTGGCGGCACTCGCCGCCGCGGTGGCCATGGACGCCGGCTGGCAGTGCGCGCTGATGGCGCCCACCGAAATCCTGGCCGAGCAGCATTTCCGCAAGCTGGTGGGCTGGCTGGCGCCGCTGGGCATCACCACCGCCTGGCTCAGCGGCAGCCGCAAGGGCAAGGCACGCCAGAAGATGGTCGAGCAGGTGGCCTCGGGCGAGGCCCTGCTGGTGGTGGGCACGCACGCGGTGATCCAGCACGACGTGGCCTTTGCGCGCCTGGGCCTGGCGGTGGTGGACGAGCAGCACCGCTTCGGCGTCGCCCAGCGCCTGGCGTTGCGGCAGAAGCTCGAGCGGCAGGCCGTGCCGGCGCCGGGCCGCCCCAAGCCGGCACAGCCCCCTCGGGGGGTGGCGGAGGCGCAGCCGGAGCCTGGGGGCCCGCATCTCGAACCCCACCTCCTCATGATGAGCGCCACGCCCATACCGCGCACGCTGGCGATGAGCTACTTCGCCGACCTGGCGGTGAGCACGCTGGACGAGCTGCCGCCCGGCCGCACGCCGGTGCTGACCAAGGTCTTCGCCGACGCCAAGCGGGCCCAGGTGATCGGGCGCATCCGCGACGAGGTGGCGCAGGGGCGGCAGGTCTATTGGGTCTGCCCGCTGGTGGAAGAGAGCGAACACCTGGACCTGCAGAACGCCACCGCCACCCATGCCGAGCTGGCAGCGGCGCTGCCGGGCGTCAACGTGGCCCTGTTGCACGGCCGCATGAGGGCGGCCGAGAAGGCGGCGGTGATGGCCGGCTTCACGGCGGGCCAGACGCAGCTGCTGGTGGCCACCACGGTGATCGAGGTCGGCGTCGACGTGCCGAACGCCAGCCTGATGGTGATCGAGCACGCCGAGCGCTTCGGCCTCGCCCAGCTGCACCAGCTGCGCGGGCGCGTGGGCCGCGGCGCCACCGCCAGCGTCTGCGTGCTGCTCTTCACCGGGCCGCTGTCGCCCACCGGCAAGGCGCGGCTGCGCACCATGGCCGAAACCTCCGACGGCTTCGAGATCGCGCGCCGCGATCTCGAGATCCGCGGCCCGGGTGAGTTCATGGGCGCGCGCCAGAGCGGCGACGCGCTGCTGCGCTTTGCCGACCTGGCCGCCGACGACGCCTTGCTGCAGCGCGCCCGCGCCGAGGCGCCGCGCCTGCTGCGCGAGCGGCCCGAGGTGGCCGAAGCCCAGGTGCAGCGCTGGCTGGCGGGCCGGGCCGAGTTCCTCAAAGCCTGAGCGCACCGCGGCAGCGGCGGCGCTAGACCTCGTCGGCCTCGATCACCAGGCTGCGGCGGCGCACGCCGTGGGCGGCCACCGCCACCGTGATGCGCAACGCCTGGCCCACAGCCACGCTGCGCGCGAAGCGGTAGTCCAGGCCGTCCCAGGCGCCGGGGTTGTGCGAGGCCTCGCGGCGGCGCCACAACTGGGTGCCGTTGGCCTGCACCGTCATCTGGTGCCAGGGTGCGGCGGCGGCCATAAGCAAGGACTCGGGCACGGCCACCGTGATGGCGCAGGCGATCTCGAAGCGGCGCTCGCGCCGCGCGTCGGCGGGAATGGTGAGCGTGGCGGTGGCGACATCGCCGGCGCTCAGCGTCCAGCGCTCGGAGGCCGCCGTCATGCGCCGCCGCGCAGCGAGATTGCCGGCCAGCCGCGCTGCGCCGCCAGCGCCGCCAGCCGCGCATCGGCGTCCACCACCACCGGATGGTCTACGGCCTCCAGCAGGGGCAGGTCGTTGATCGAATCGCTGTAGAAGCGGCTTTCGAAATCGGCCAGTTGCTGGCCGCGCGCCGCCAGCCAGGCGTGCAGGCGCGCCACCTTGCCCTCGCGCATGTTCGGCGTGCCCAGCACCTGGCCGTTGAAGCGGCCATCGTCGTCCACCCCGCAATCGGTGGCGATGAGGTGGGTGATGCCCAGGTGGGCCGCGGTCGGTGCGGCGATCACGCGATTGGTGGCCGTGCTCAGCACCACCAGGTCGTCCGCCTGCTGGTGGCGCCGCAGCAGGGCATGGGCGGCGGCCGGCAGGCGCGGCGCGATCTCCTCATCCAGAAAGCGCTGCAGCAGCGGCTGCCATTCGGCGGCGCTGCGCCCGGCCATGGTGCCGACGTAGAAGGCGCTGAAGGCCTGGACGCTGACCTGGCCGGCGCGGTAGTCGCGCTCCATCGCAGCATTGCGGGCGGCGAATTCGGCGCGATCCAGCAGGCCCTGCTGCAGCAGGAAATCGCACCACAGCACATCGCTGTCGCCGGCCAGCAGCGTGTGGTCGAGATCGAAGACGGTGAGCTTCACCGGGCGACGGATGCGGCGGGCTTGCCGCTGGCAATGCCCATCTCGCGCATCGCGTCGGCCACCGCGGCCACCGCCTCGCGCATCTGGTTGCGGCCTATCGCGCCGATGCAGCCGACGCGGAAGGTTTCCAGCGTCGTGAGCTTGCCCGGGTAGAGCAGGAAGCCGCGCGCCTTGACGGCGGCGTAGAAGCGCGCGAAATCATAGGCCAGGTCGGCCGGGGCGTGGAAGGTCACGATGATGGGCGCCTGCACCGCCGGCGCCAGGAAGGGCTGGAAGCCGAGCGCGGCCATGCCGTCGACCAGGGTGGCGCAGTTGTCGGCATAGCGCGCCAGCCGCGCGGGCTGGCCGCCTTCTTCCACGTACTGCGTGATGGCCTCGCCCAGCGCCACCACCACATGGGTGGGCGGGGTGAAGCGCCACTGGCCGGTCTTTTCCATGTACTGCCACTGCTCGTGCAGGTCCATCGCCAGGCTCTGGCTGTGGCCGGCGCAGCGCTCCAGCACCTCGCGGCGCAACACGACGAAACCCATGCCGGGCACGCCTTCCAGGCATTTGCCGCTGGCGGCCACGAGGGCGTCGAAGCGCAGGCTGCGCGCGTCGATGGGCAGGGCGCCGAAGCTGCTCATGGCGTCGACGATGAGGCCGCGGCCCAGGCGCTGGCAGACCTCGGCCACCTGCTCCAGCGGGTTGTGTACGCCGGTGCCGGTTTCGCAGTGGATGAGCACGACGTGGCTGATCGAAACGTCGGCGCGCAGCCGCTCTTCCACCTGCGCGGCCGAGACCGGCGCGTCCTCGGCCTGCGGCAGCACGCTGGCGCGGCGGCCCATCAGCTGCGTGAGCCTGGCGGCGCGCTTGCAGTAGGCGCCGTTGTCGGGCACCAGCACATGGCCATCGCGCGGCACCACGGTGGCCACCGCGGCCTCGACGCTGAAGGTGCCGCTGCCCTGCAGCGGCACCACGGTGTGCGTGGCCTGGCCATGCACGATGTCCAGCAGGCGTGCGCGCACGCCGGCGGTGACGGCGTTGAAGTCGGCGTCCCACGAGCCCCAGTCGCGCAGCATCGCGAGCTTGGTGCGCAGGCTGGTGGTGAGCGGGCCGGGGGTGAGCAGGGTGCGGTCGCGGTCCATGTCTACCTTGTCTCCTTCAGTGCGTCTTCCAGGCTTGGGTGCGGCGGTCTACCCACCGCGAAAGCCCCATGAAGAGAAGCGTGGCCACGGTGTTGGCGGCGGCGATCAGCACCGCGCAGGCGGCGGCGGCGCCAATCTCGCCGGCCTCGTCGAGGTTGAGGATGGCGATGGACGCCACCTTGGTCTCGGGCGAATACAGGAAGACCACGGCCGAGATCGTGGTCATCGCGTTGATGAAGAAGTAGCGCGCAATGTCCACCAGGGCCGGCGTGCAAATGGGCAGGGTGACGCGCCAGAAGGTCTTGTAGAAGGGCACCTTCATCGAGGCCGAGACGGCCTCGAACTCCGGGTCCAGCGCCTTGAGCGCAGTCACCGCCGTAAGGTGGCCGGTGGTGTAGAAATGGACCACGGTACACACCGTGAGCAGCGTCACCGTGTGGTACAGGCCGCCCAGCGGATTGGCCGGCGCGTTGAAGAAGAAGATGTAGCCCAGGCCCAGCACCAGCCCGGGCACGGCCATGGGCAGCAGAGCCAGCAGCCGCACCGCGACGCGCACGCGCGCCAGGCCGGCCGTCTTCTCGAGCAGGTAGGCGCCGACGAAGACGAGCAGTGTGCCGAACACGGCCGTACCGCCGGCCACCTTGAGGCTGTTGACGAAGGCCACGCCGACCTCGGCGTCAACCAGGCCCAGGGTGTAGTGGCGCAGGCTGGGCTGCAGGTTGTAGGGCCAGAAGGTGGCAAAGGAGGCGAACACCGCCATGCCCAGCATGGCCAGGATCAGCACGCAGGTGCCGGCGCAGTAGATCGACATCAGGGCGTCGAAGGCCGGCGCCGGCTTGGCGCGGTAGGGCACGGCGCGCGCCGTGAGCATGGCGGTCTGCTTGCGGCCGACCCAGCGGTCGACCGCGAAGGTCAGCACCGCCGGCGCCAGCAGCAGCAGCGCCACCACGGCGCCCTTCTGGAAATCCTGCTGGCCGATGACGAGCTTGAAGACATCGGTGGCCAGCACGTTGAAGTTGCCGCCGATGACCTTGGGGATGCCGAAGTCGGTGACGACCAGGGTGAAGGTGACCAGCGCCGCCGAGATCAGCCCGTACTTGGCGCCCGGCAGCGTGATGGTGAAGAACTTGCGCGCGACCGAGGTGCCCATCGCATCAGCGGCCTCGTAGAGCCGCGCGTCGGCCGCGGCCAGCGCGGTGACGAGGATCATCAGCGCATGCGGGAAGGTCGAGAAGATCTCGGCCAGCACGATGCCCGGCGCGCCGTAGATCTGCTCCACGCCCAGGGCCAGCATCCAGCCCTTGAGCACGCCCTGGTTGCCGAACCAGTAGATGAGCGAGATTGCCGACAGCAGCGAGGGCGCCAGCAGCGGCACCAGGGTGATGGTGCGCGCCAGGCCCTTGAGCGGCATGCAGCTGCGCGCCAGCGCATAGGCAAAGCCAAAGGCCAGCGGCACGGTGACGACGGTGACCAGCGCGCTCACCCACAGGCTGTTGCCCAGGCTTTGCAGCAGCGAAGGTGTCTGCGCATAGGCGATGAAGTTGGCCAGCGCGACGAAGCGGCCGTCGCCGTCCTGCACCGATTTCTGCAGGATGGTGGCCAGCGGCGCTGCCAGAAAGGCCAGCAGCGCCAGCGCCACCAGCAGCAGGGCGGCGTGGGCCAGCCTCTCGGTCCAGTGGACATGGTGGCGAACGCCGGCGCCGGCCAGCGCGGTGACGCTCACGCGTAGACCCGCATCCGCTCGGGCAGCAGCCGCAGCGGCAGAAAGCTGCCCACCTCGAGCCGCGCCTCGGTGAGGAAATGCAGCGACAGATAGACCGTCAGCGCCTGCTCGCCCAGCGCGCCGCTCGACACGCGCACCAGGCAGTAGGGGCCCATGAAGTCGATCTTCTCGACCCGCGCCTCGATCACATTGGGGTCGCCCGGCGGCAGCGGGCGCGCCACCACGTCTTCGGGGCGCAGGCAGATGCGCAGATCCTGGCCCGCGGCGTGAGCCAGCGCCGAGGGGTGCTCGCTGCGGAACACCCGCTCGCCGATCTTCAGCTGGCCAGGCTCGGCGCCGGCCGTGGCCGGCAGGGTGTTGATGCGGCCGACGAAGTCGGCCACGAAGGGCGTCGCCGGTTCGCGGTAGACGGTAGTGGCCGTACCCACTTGTTCTATCGAGCCCTGGTTCATGACGACCACGCGGTCGGCCACGGCGAAGGCTTCTTCCTGGTCATGCGTGACCATCACGGTGGTCACGCCCAGCTGGCGCTGCAGGGCGCGGATCTCGCCGCGCAGCTTGACGCGCACGATGGCGTCCAGCGCCGACAGCGGCTCGTCCAGCAGCAGCAGGCCCGGCGAGGTGGCCAGCGCCCGCGCCAGCGCGATGCGCTGCTGCTGGCCGCCGGAGAGCTGGGCCGGAAACCTGGCCTCGCTGCCGGGCAGGCCGACCAGGGCCAGCAGCTCGCGCACGCGTTCGACGCGGTGTTGCCGGTCGACCTTGCCGTTGACCAGACCGTAGGCCACGTTGTCGGCCACGCTCAGGTTGGGAAACAGCGCGTAGCTCTGGAACACGATGCCGTAGTCGCGCTCGGCCGGCGGCAGGCGCGAGATGTCGCGCCCGGCCAGTTCGATGCGGCCGGCGCTCTGCACCTCGAGCCCGGCGATGATGCGCAGCAGCGTGGTCTTGCCGCAGCCCGAAGGGCCCAGGAAGCAGACGAACTCGCCCTGGGCGATGTCCAGGTCGATGCCCTTGAGCGCCGCGAAGCTGCCGAAATCCTTGCGGATGCCGGCCAGCCGCAGGTAGGGGGCTGGGGACGCCCCCGCCGTCACTTCTTGGGTTCCGACTTGGCGCTGTAGCGCTTGTTCCACTCGGCCAGGATGCGCTCGCGGTTGTCGGCGGCCCAGGCGAAATCCATCTTCACCAGGCGCGCCTCGTAGTCCTTGGGCACATTGGCCAGCGGCGCGGCGACGCCGGGCTGGGCGGTGATGGCGAAGTTCTTGCCATACAGCAGCATGGCGTCCTTGCTGCTGGCCCAGTCGGCCAGCTTCTTGGCGGCGTCGAGCTTCTTCGTGCCCTTGTGGATGGCAAAGGCCTCCAGATCCCAGCCCAGGCCTTCCTTGGGGAAGACGAGGTCGATGGGCGCGCCCTTGGCCTTGTTGGCGTTGGCGCGGTACTCGAAGCTGATGCCCACCACGTACTCGCCGCTGGCCGCCATGTTGCAGGGCTTGGAGCCGCTGTGCGTGTACTGCGCGATGTTCTCGTGCAGGCCGTCCATGTACTTCCAGCCGTCACCCAAGCCGCCCTTGTCGCCCCACAGCGCCAGCCAGGCGGTGACGTCGAAGAAGCCGGTGCCCGAGCTGGCCGGGTTGGGCATCACGATCTGGCCCTTGTAGGCCGGCTTGAGCAGGTCTTTCCAGGTCTCGGGCTTGGGGATGTTTTTCTTCGCCGCCTCGACGGTGTTGAAGCAGACGGTGGCGCCCCAGACGTCCATGCCGAACCAGGCCGGCACCTTCTTCTTGTCGATGTACTGGCTCATGATGGCGTCGGCATTGAGCGGCCGGTAGGGCTCGAGCATGCCGTTCTTGTCCAGCAGCGCCAGGCTGGACGCCGCCACGCCCATCACCGCGTCGGCCTGCGGATTGGCCTTCTCGGCCAGCAGCTTGGCGGTGATGACGCCGGTGCTGTCGCGCACCCATTTCAGCTCGATGTCGGGGTTGACCTTGTTGAAGCCTTCCTGGTAGGCCTTGAGCTGGTCGGTCTCGAGCGCGGTGTAGACCAGCAGCGTCGTCTTCGTCTGCGCCGTGGCGGCCAGCGACAGGGCCAGCAATGCGCTGGCGGCCAGCGTCTGCAAGGGTGCTTGGATGCGCAAGGGGTACTCCTCGGAGGTGTGGGGTAGGTCGAACCCGCCAGTCTGCGGCCTCGGCGTGTCGCGGTGGTGACGGGCAGCGGCCAAGGCCGGGCGAAATCTAAGATGCGGCAACTGATTGTGTCAACGGTTTTTTGCCAATTGTTGACAATCTACATTGCCGGTGCTTCAATGCCCGGCCATGAAGGCGGCACCGTCATCCCTTGCGCCGGCGCAGTCCACCATTGCGCTGCTGCAGTCGAGCTCGCTCACCAGCGCGGTGCAGCAGGAGCTGGAGCGCCGCATCGTGCAGGGCGAGCTCGCGCCGGGCGACAAGCTCATCGAGGCCACGCTGGCCGAGCAGCTGGGCGTCTCGCGCGGGCCGGTGCGCGAGGCCTTCCGCATGCTGGAAGAGGCCGGCCTGGTGCGCCAGGAAAAGAACCGCGGCGCCTTCGTGCGCGCCATCCCGCTCGATGAGGCGCTGGAGATCTACGACCTGCGCGCCATCATGGACGAGGCCGTGGGCCGGCGTCTGGCCGTCAGCGCCACGCCATCGCAGCTGCGCCGGCTGCGCGGCCAGGTCGAGGCCATGGAGCGGCTGGTGGCCGCCGGCGATGCCGATGCCTACCACCTGCTCAACCTGGCCTTCCACGACACCCTGGTCGAGCTGGCCGGCAACCGCAAGCTCACCGCGCTGTACCGGCGGCTGATCAACGAACTCTCGCTGTTCCGCCGCCGCAACCTGGCCGATGCGGCCCAGCTGCCGCTGTCGGCCGACGAGCACCGCGCCATCGTGGCCGCCATCGCCGCGGGCGACGAACAGGCCGCCGGCCTGGCCATGCGCCGCCATGTGCTGGACAGCAAGGAGCGCACGCTGCGCAACCATGCCGCGCCCCAACCCGCACATGACAGCGCGGCCTGATCCTCAACAAGGAACCCCCATGCTCGAAGTCAACGGCCGCCGCTACGCCCAGCCGCGCCAGCCCACCGTGATCGTCTGCGTCGACGGCTGCGAACCCGACTACCTGGCCCAGGCCGTGGCCGGCGGCCACATGCCGTGGATGCAACGCACGCTGGCCAGAGGCACGGCCCTGGTGGCCGACTGCGTCGTGCCCACCTTCACCAACCCCAACAACCTGAGCATCGTCACCGGCGCGCCGCCCAGCGTGCATGGCATCTGCGGCAACTACCTCTACGACGTGGAGAGCGGCACCGAGGTGATGATGAACGACCCCAAGTGGCTGCGCGCGCCCACCATCCTGGCCGCGCTCTCGAAGGCCGGCCGCCGCTGCGCCGTCGTCACCGCCAAGGACAAGCTGCGCCTGCTGCTGGGCAAGGGCATGGCGCCGGGCAGCATCTGCTTCTCGTCGGAGAAGGCCGACACCGCCAACCTGGCCGAGCACGGCGTAGCGGACGTGCTGGCGCTGGTGGGCCTGCCGCTGCCCGATGTCTACAGCGCGGCGCTGTCGGAATTCGTCTTCGCCGCCGGCGTGGCCCTGATGAGCCGGCCCGCGGCCACGCGGCCCGAAGTGATGTACCTCTCGACCACCGACTACGTGCAGCACAAGAGCGCCCCCGGCATGGCCGGCGCCAACGCCTTCTACGCCATGATGGACCGCCACCTCGCGGCGCTGGACGAGATCGGCTGCGTCATCGCGCTCACCGCCGACCACGGCATGAACGCCAAGACCTGGATGGACGGCAGGCCCGACGTGGTCTACCTGCAGGACCATCTCGACGCCTGGCTGGGCAGCGGCCGCGCCCGCACCATCCTGCCCATCACCGACCCCTACGTCGTGCACCACGGCGCGCTCGGCTCCTATGCCACGGTCTACCTGCCGGCCGAGGAAGTGACCCGCACCGCGGAGCGCCTCGCCGCGCTGCGCGGCATAGAGCGCGTACTGACGCGCGAGCAGGCCGCCGCCGCCTTCGAGCTGCCGGCCGACCGCATCGGCGACCTGGTGGTGGTGTCCGAGCGCTCCACCGTCATCGGCACCGCCGCCGCCCGCCACGACCTCGGCGCGCTGGAGGTGCCGCTGCGCAGCCACGGCGGCATCTCCGAACAGCGCGTGCCGCTGATCGTCAACCGCCCCATCGCCGGGCTCGAGACCGGGCGCCGCTGGCGCAACTTCGATGCCTTCGAGCTGGCGCTCAACCGCGCGCAGTAAACCGCCATGCTCAACGAAGCCCTGCGCATCGCCGGCGAGAAAATCGGCGCCGGCCGCGAGCCCGCGATCAACGTCCACAACCCCTACACCGGCACCCTCGTCGGCCGCGTGCCCAAGGCCACGCTGGAAGAGGTGAAGCTGGCCTACGAAACGGCGCGCGCCTGCAAGCCCACGCTGTCGCGCTTCGAGCGCGCCGCCATCCTGCAGCGCGCCGCGGCCCTGGTGCGCGAGCGTGTGGAGGCCATCGCGGCCCTCATCACCAGCGAATCGGGCCTGTGCCTCAAGGACACGCGCTACGAGGCCGGGCGCGTGGCCGATGTGCTGATGTTCGGCGCCAACGAGTGCCTGCGCGACGACGCCCAGACCTTCGCCTGCGACATCACCCCCCACGGCCGCAAGCGCCGCGTCCACACGCTGCGCGAACCGCTGCTGGGCGTGATCACCGCCATCACGCCCTTCAACCACCCGATGAACCAGGTCGCGCACAAGGTGGTGCCGGCAGTGGCCACCAACAACCGCGTCGTGCTCAAACCGAGCGAGAAGGTGCCGCTGTCGGCGCTGGCCTTCGCCGACCTGCTCTACGAGGCCGGCCTGCCGCCGGCCATGCTGCAGGTGATCACCGGCGACCCGCGCGAGATTGCCGACGAGATGATCACGAACCCGGCGGTCGAGCTCGTCACCTTCACCGGCGGCGTGGCCATCGGCAAGCACATCGCGGCGCGCAGCGGCTACCGCCGCCTGGTGCTGGAGCTGGGCGGCAATGATCCGATCATCGTGATGGAAGACGCTGATCTCGACGAGGCCAGCTCGCTGGCGGTGCAAGGCTCGTACAAGAACTCGGGCCAGCGCTGCACGGCCGTCAAGCGCATGCTGGTGCACGAGGCCGTGCGCCAGCGCTTCACCGACCTGGTGGTCGACAAGACGCGCGCCTGGCGCCACGGCGACCCCGCCCACCCCGACACCGAGATGGGCACCGTCATCGACGAGGCCGCGGCGCGGCAGTTCGAGGCGCGCGTGGACGAAGCCCTGGCCCAGGGCGCGCGCCTGCTCGCCGGCCACCGCCGCGAGGGTGCGTTTTTCGCGCCGACGGTGATAGACCGCGTGGACCCGGCCATGACCGTGGTGCGCGAAGAGACCTTCGGCCCCGTCTCGCCCATCATCGGTTTCTCGAACATCGACGAGGCCATTCGCATCAGCAACGGCACGGCCTACGGCCTCAGCTCGGCCGTGTGTACCAACCGGCTCGACTACATCAACCGCTTCGTCGCCGAGCTGCAGGTGGGCACGGTGAACGTGCGCGAGGTGCCCGGCTACCGGCTCGAGCTGACGCCCTTCGGCGGCCTCAAGGATTCCGGCCTGGGCTGCAAGGAAGGCGTGCAGGAAGCCATGAAGCTCTACACCCATCTCAAGACCTACAGCCTGCCCTGGACCTGAGCATGCACCGCCTGCAGGACATCGAGAGCGCCTTCGCCCGCCGCGGCGGCGAGCAATACGCCGGCGAGCCGGTGACCCAGCTCGAGCACGCGTTGCAGACCGCGGCCCTGGCCGAGGCCGACGGCGCCGACGACGAGCTCGTCACCGCCTGCCTGCTGCACGACCTCGGCCATCTGCTGCGCGACCTGGGCGCCACGCCCACGCTGCGCGGCCTGGATGATCGCCACCAGTACGCCGCCCTGCCGCTGCTGCAAGGCCTGTTCGGCGAGCGCGTGCTGGGCGGCATCCGCCTGCACGTCGACGCCAAGCGCTACCTCTGCGCCACGCGGCCCGGCTACGTGGCCGCACTGTCACCCGATTCGCAGCGCAGCCTGGCGCTGCAGGGCGGCGTCTACAGCGCCGCCCAGGCGGCCGGGTTCATCGCCCAGACCGGGGCCGAGTCGGCCGTGCGCCTGCGCCTGTGGGACGACGCAGCCAAGGTCGCTGGCGCCGCCACCCCTCCGCTGTCGCACTTCCTGGCCCGCGCCCGGCGCTGCGCCCTGTCTTGAGCCTCAGCGGCCCCGTCCTGCTCGCCGTGCTGTGCGGCGCCGCGCTGCACGCGGGCTGGAACGCGCTCGTCAAGTCGTCGGGCGACAAGGCGGCCGACACCGCGCTGCTCAACTTCTGCGCCGCGCTGCTGGCCTTGCCGCTGGTGCTGGCCTGGGGCCTGCCCAAGCCGGAGAGCTGGCCCTACATCCTGGCCTCGCTGGTGGTCCACATCGGCTACTACATCGCCCTGGCCGGCGCCTACGAGCACGGCGAGCTGGGCATGACCTATCCCATCATGCGTGGCGCCGCGCCGCTGCTGGTGGCCCTGGCCAGCGGCCACTTCATCGGCGAGGCGCCCTCGGCCGCGGCCTGGCTGGGCATCGTCGGCATCACCGGCGGCGTGGCCCTGGTCGGGCTCGCGCATCCGGGCGAGGCCCTGCACCACGGCAAGGCCCTGGCCTATGCGCTGGCCAATGCCGCCATCATCGCCGCCTACACGCTGATCGACGGCCTCGGCGCCCGCATCTCGGGCGACGCCCTGCGCTATGTGATGCTGCTCTTCGTGCTCGACGGCCTGACCTACCCGGTGGGCGTGTGGTGGAGCCGGCGCGGCCCGCGGCGGCAGCAACTGCTGGCCTATGCGCGCGGACGCTGGCCCAAGGCGGCGCTGGGCGGTGCGGCCTCCATCGGCAGCTATGCCATCGCACTGTGGGCCATGACCCAGGCCCCGGTGGCCAGCGTCGCCGCACTGCGCGAGACCTCGGTGCTGTTCGCGGCCCTGCTGGGCTGCTGGCTGCTGAAGGAACGCTTCGGCCTGCAGCGCGCCATCGGCACGCTGGTGGTGGTGGTGGGAGTGATGGCGCTGCGGCTGGGCTAACGGGACGCAGGACCGAGCCTGTCTCGCAGGCGAGGGCTGAGCCGCGGCCGGCTTCAGCCGGCGCGGCGGCGGCGCAGGCCGGTGGCGACGACGCCCAGGCCGGCCAGCAGCAGCGCCCAGCTGGCGGGCTCAGGCACCGGCGCAGCAACGGCCTCGAAGCTCAGGCTCATCTGGTTCTGCAGCTGGCCGGTGATGGCGGCGCCACGCCCACCCACGGCGCTGAGCGTGAGGCTGCCGCCGCTGAAGGCCAGGCTGTTGAAGTTGGGCACAGGCAGACGCAGGGTGGCCGAGAAGTAGCCGGTCTCGAAGACACCCGGCACGGCGCTGGTGACGGTCTTGGTGAGCGCACCGGCCAAGGGCCTGACCGGCCCGCCATCGACGGCAACGAGGCCGGCACCGGAGATGGCGGTAAGGCCGCCGAACTCAACGTAGGTGATGTTGCCGATGAAGGCTTCCACCAGCCCGCCCAGGCGCCAGCCCGGCTTGGCCGTGACGGTGACGGCCGGCAGCGTGAAGGTGGCCGTCACCTGCTGGTCGATGGTGGCCACGTTCAGCGCCGTCGGCACCGACCAGCCAAAACCCAGCGCGGCAGCGCCCGAACCAAAGCTGAAGGACGGGTTGCCGAAGACCGTGGTCTCGTCCCAGGTCAGGGTGTAGGCCGGGTGGCTGTCATCGGTAACGGTGGCCGAGGCCTTGCCGGCCATGCCGACGGTGGCAAGAGTCGCTAGCAGCGCCGCAAAAGTCTGGACGAATCTCATCTTGTATCCCTGAGGGCCTGCCAGCCACACCCCTGTGTGCCCGGCCGGCCGCGAAGGGGCGCATCTTGGCCCGGGCCCCTTTTTCGCACATCCCCGATAAACAGGGGAAGGCCTGGGGGGAATCGGCGAATCGTGACGCAAATCACGGCCCGGCGCACAGGCGCTAGCATGGCCGTCATGGTTTCCACCGATTCCGCCCCTTTCGCCGGTCGCGCCCAGACCCCCGGCGAGGAGATCGCCAATGCGCTGAGCCACGGCCTCGGCCTGCTGCTGGCGTTGGCGGCGTTGCCGGTGCTGGTGACGCTGGCGGTGCAGCGCGGCGGCGCGGCCGACATCACCGCCGCCGCGGTCTTCGGCGCCACCATGGCGCTGCTCTATGCCGTGTCCATGCTCTACCACGCGCTGCCGGCCGGACGCGCCAAGCAATGGTTCCAGCGCCTGGACCACGCCGCCATCTATGTCTTCATCGCCGGCAGCTACACGCCCTTCGTGCTGGGCGCACTGCGCGGCGGCTGGGGCTGGTCGCTGTTCGGCATCGTCTGGGGCCTGGCCGTGCTGGGTGTGGCGGCCAAGCTCTTCAACCTGCTGCGCCATCCGCTGTGGTCAACCGCGCTCTATGTCGCGATGGGCTGGGTGGTGGTGATCGCCGCCGTGCCCCTGGCGCAGCGCATGCCGGGTCCGGCCCTGGCCTGGCTGGTGGCCGGCGGCCTGGCCTACACGCTGGGCGCGGTGGTCTTCGTCTTCGACAACCGCCTGCGTTATGCCCACTTCGCCTTTCACCTGTTCGTGATGGGCGGCAGCGCCTGCCACTTCATGGCGGCGCTGGGGCAGTTCGGCCTGGCTCCCTAGAGGCCGGCGGCGGCATCGATGGCCGCGGCCACCGCATGGGCCGAGCGCACCGCGCTCTCCAGCAGCGGCACGCCGGCCTCGGCGTAGGAGCCGCACAGCCAGACGCGCCGCCCCGGCTTCGCCCGCAGCCGCTGCAGCGTGGCCAGCGCGCGCTGGCTGGCGGCGTCGACCAGCGGACGCTCGAAGCGGGCGCGCGAGATCACGCGGTCGGCACGCGGTTCGCGCTGCGGCTGCACGGTCTGGAAGACGTCTGCCGCATCGCGCAGGCCCGGCTGCACCGCATTGACCCAGATCGTCGCCTCGGGGCTGTCCAGTCCGGGCAGGACACGCGCATTGACGGCCGACCAGTCGCCCCGCTGGCGCGGCATCAGCGCGGCGTCGCGGTGCATCACGACCTCCAGCGCGCGGTGGCGGAAGGCCGCCAGCGCCGCCGCCTCGGCCGGCGGCGCGCCCTGCCAAAGCGCCAGCGCCTGGTGGGCCTGGGTCGCGAGCACGACGTGGTCGAAGGCCTCGTCCTGGCCGTCGGCCTGCCTCACCTGCACGCCACAGTCATCGGCGCGCAGCGCCTGCACCTCGGCGCCGCACTGTACGCGCGTGATGCCGGCCACCAGCCGTGCCGCCACCTCGTCGGCGCCCAGCACGGCGCGGCGCACGCTCTGGTGGGCCACGCCGGCGGCCAGGTAGCCCGCCACCACCGCGGCCGGGTAGGCCAGGGCGTCGGCGTGGGTGCAGGTGGCGATGGTGGCCCAGGTCGGCAGCAGCAGGCCGTCGACGAAGGCCGGCGCCAGGCCGTGGCGGGTGACGAAATCGCCCAGGCTCAGCCCGTTCAGCTCGTCGCGCGCCAGCGCCAGCCGCGCCAGACCGCGAAAGGCCAGCGCGCCGGCGGCGATGCGGCGGGCGCGCGAGGTGAGCAAATCCTGCGGCAGCACATAGGGCCAGGCCTGCGCGCCCATGCCGAGGATGCGCCAGCGGAAATAGGCTCGGCCGTCGGCGCCACAGAAGGTGGCGGCGTAGCTCACCGGCTCGCTGGCCACGCCCAGGGCCTGGTACAGGCGCACCAGGGTCGGGTAGTAGCCGGGATAGAAGACGCGCAGCGGCACGTCCACGCGCGGCGCGCCAGCGCTGCCATCCACCGCCACCGAACTGGCGACGAAGCCCGGCCGCGCATGGCGCTCGAGCAGGGTGACGCGGTGGCGCGGCGACAGCAGCCAGGCAGCGCACAGGCCGGCCAGGCCGCCGCCGATGACGGCGATCTTCATCGCCTCAGATTAACAGCCGCCGGCGCGACGACAATCGCGGCCTGCACTGCGCAGATGCAACCGCTCTCTATGCTGCCCGAATCGACACCCGAAGACACCGCCGCCGCGACGCCCCTGTCCGAGCCGGCCACGCCGCCCGTGGCCGTGGCCGCCACCGAGCCCGCTGAGGCCGCTGAGCCCGACACGGCCGCGAGCGAGGCCGCAAGCACCGAGGCGGTCGAAGTGGCTGCGGCCGCCCTGGCCGAGCCGGCCGACGCCGCAAACGCCGACGCTGCAGAAGCCGCCGCGGTAGCCGCGGGGGAAGCCGAAGCCGCCGGCGACGCCCCGGCGGACATCGGCCCCGCCGCAACCCCGCCGCCGCCCGACCTGCCACCGGCCGCCTGCGCAGCCAGGCTGGCCGAGCTGTTTCCGGCCCTCTTCGGTGCCGACCGCGCGCTGCCGGTCAAGCTGCGCATCCAGGCCGACATCCAGCAGCGCGCGCCCGGCCTCTTCAACCGCCGCACGCTCTCGGTCTTCCTGCACCGCCACACCACCAGCAACGCCTATCTGCGCGCGATGGTGCAGGCGACGCAGCGCCACGACCTCGACGGCCAGCCGGCCGGCGAGCTGAGCGACGAGCACCGCACCGCCGCCACCGCCGAGCTGGAACGGCGCCGCGCCATCGTCGAGGCCCGCCGCGCCGCAGAACGTGAAGCCCAGCGCGAGGCCCGCCACCTGGCCGCACGCAGCGCCGCACCCCGGCGCGAGCCGGGGCCGCCGCCCAGCCCCGAGGAGATCGAGCGCCGCGAGCGCGCCCAGCTGCTGCGCGCCTTCGAGACCAGCACGCTCACGCGCGCCAACTTCTGCACCCTCAAGGGCCTGGACGAAGCCACGCTGGAGGCCCGCCTGGCGCAGGCCCGCCAGGAGCGCGCCGAGCGCCCGCCGCAGATCGACCCGCGCGCCGACCCGCGCGGGCCGCGCCCCGAAGGTGGCCGTCCGCCCCGGCGTGACGGAGCACCGCGGCGGCGCCGCCACGGTCAGCCGCAAGGGCCGCGCGAGGCCTAGACTCGGCCCTCGCCGCCGCCGCGTCCCCTTTCCGGATGCCTGTCTTCCGCGGCGCTGAACACGGAGCCTGAGCATGACCGCTGCCGCCGCCCGACCCGCGGGCCTGGAACCCGCGCCCCTGGACGAGCTGGTGCGCCGCGCACGGCTGCTGCTGGTCGACCCCGACCCGGCCCGCGCCGCCGGCCTGGCCGCAGCGCTGGGTGGCGAGTACCAGATCGAGGTCGCGGCCGCGTCGCCGGTCAGGCTGGGCGACGCCGGCGCGGCGGCGCCCGACCTGGTGCTGCTGGCGGCCGAGATCGAGGGCGGCGCCGCCGCCGAGTGCCGCCGCCTGCGGGCCCGCCCCGAGAGCACCGAGACGCCGCTGCTCGTCATCACCGAGCGCGGCGACGAGACGGCGCAGATCGACGCACTCGACGCCGGCGCCGCCGACTTCCTGTCCAGGCCCATCCACCCCCGTGTGCTGCGCGCCCGCGTCGGCGCCCAGGTCACGCTCAAGCGCCAGGCCGACCTGCTGCGCGACTGGGTCTTCGTCGACGAACTCACCGGCGTGTGCAACCGCCGCTATTTCGACGAGCGACTGGCCTGCGAATGGGCGCGCGCCGTGCGCGTGGGCGCCCAGCTGGGCCTGCTGCGCATCGACCTCGATGCCTTCAACCGCTACAACCAGGACCACGGCCCGGCCCTGGGCGACGAGTGCCTGCGCCGCGTCGCGACCCTGCTGCGCACCAGCCTCAAGCGCCCGGGCGACCTGGTGGCGCGCTTCAGCGGCGGCCAGTTCGTCTGCCTGCTGCCCGACACCGATGTCGAGGGCGGCCTCGACCTCGCCCACCGCCTGGGCCTGGCGGTGCGCGCGCTGGGCATCGACCACCCCGGCTCGGGCGTGGCGCCGGAGCTCACCGTCAGCATGGGCCTGGCCACCAAGCCGGTGGACGTGGTCGGCAGCGTGGCCCTGCTGCTGCGCGAATCCTCGGCCCAGCTGCAGGTGGCCAAGTCGCGCGGGCGCAACCAGTCCTGCGGCGCCGAGCTGGAAGACCTCTGACCCGACGGATTCGGATTCGACCGGACAACCAGGCGGGCCGCCGAAGACAGTGCTCTTTCGCACGGCGAGGCGGCCCAACGGCGTCAGGCAGTCGAAGGCGAATCCGTCTCAAACGTCGAGCGGGTAGCCCAGCTCGATGTCGCACACCGCCTGGCCGCCGCGCACGGCGATGTTCTCGGCGCTCATCTCGTGCAGGCGGATCAGCACGCAGGCCGGCGGCACGCCCAGGGCCTGCAGGCGCTCGCAGATGGCACGGTAGAGGCGGCGCTTGGCCGCCAGGCTGCGCCCGGGCAGGACGTGGATGCTGACGTTGGTCAGGCGCGTGGGGTCGGGGCAGTCGGGCCGGCCCATGAAGCGGTGCGGCGCGTGGACGAGCAGCGTCACATTGCGGTTGGCCGGCGCGATGCGGAAGGCCTCGACCAGGGCCTCGTGTACCGACTCCATCAAGGCCTCTTCTTCGGCCGGCGTGTAGGGCCGGCAGACCTCGATCACGCAGCTCGGCATGCGGGGCTCAGACGCCGTCTTCCTTGAAGACCTCGCGTGCAGTGCGGAAGCTGTCCATCGCCGCCGGCACGCCGCAGTAGATGGCGGTCTGCATGAAGACCTCGCGGATCTCTTCCTTGCTGACGCCGTTGCGCAAGGCGCCGCGCACATGCAGGCGCAGCTCGTGCGGGCGGTTCAGCGCCGTCAGCATGGCCAGGTTGAGCAGGCTGCGCGTGCGCCGGTCCAGGCCGGGGCGGTTCCAGATGTCGCCCCAGGCGTACTGGGTGGTGTGCTCCTGCAGCGGCCGGGTGAAGTCGTCGGCATTGGCGATGGCGGCGTCGACATACTCGGCGCCCAGCACCTCGCGGCGCGTCTTCAACCCCTGGTCGAATAAATCCTGGTTCATGGCTCGTTCCGTGGTCGCGGCGACCGCAGTTTACGAGCCCGCCGGGCTTCAGGCCCGGGGCGCGCTGGCCTGGGCCATGGGCGCCGACACCTGCTCCACCTGGGCCAGGTGATCGACGCTGCCCAGCATGGCCAGGGTCAGCGCGGCGGCGAGTGCGAGGGCCAGGGTGCGGGAGGTCAGCGTCATGGTGGGCTCCGTGGTGGTGGGGCGATGGGTCGATGGCAGGCAGTGTCGGCAGGGCCAGCCCAGGGCGCGAGCCCGATGCGACCAGGGCGCTGCGGCGCGGCATGAAGTGCTGCAAAGGCCGACGAACGGCCGCGCTCTAAACTGACGCCCTAGCTGGCTCCGCCCCTTGAACCCCCAACCCGACACCGTGCCCCCGGCCCAGGCCCTTCTCGACGCCCTGGCCAGCGCAAGCGCGGCGCTGGCGCTGGCCGACGGCGAAGGCCGCCTGCTCTGGCGCACGGCGCGCTTCGCGGCGCTGTTCCCGGCCACGGATCTGCGCGCACTGTGGGGCGCCGGGCCGCTGGCGGCCGGCCGCATCGAGGTGGCGGCCACCGGCGCCGAGGCCGGAGCCTGGCGGCTGCAGCTGAATGCAGCGCCCGGCGGCGGCTGGATGGCGAGCGCCGAACCGCTGGCCGCGCTGCGCGCCGCCGAGGCCCGTGCCCAACGCCTGCAGGAAAGGCTGGACATGGTGCAGGAGTTCGCCGACACCGGCGTCTTCGAGCGCGACGCCGACACGATGGAAGGCGGCTGGGACCGCCACATGTACCGCATCTGGGGCCTGCCCGAACCGGCGCCGGGCGAGGCGGCACCGCCCTACGCGCAGGTCGAGGAAATGGTCTTTCCGGAGGACCGCCGCCGCGACGACTTCATCGCCACGCTGGACACGCCGGGCCCGCACGCGCAGCGCTTGTGCATGCGCCGGCCCGATGGCCGCGTGCGCCATCTCTACACGCAGTGGCAGGTCTTCCACGACGCCCAGGGTCGGCCACGGCGCGTGCTGGGCATCAACACCGACGACACCGAGGTCTACGAGCTGGCCAACCGCGCCGAGCAGCTGCGCACCGAGCTGGACGTGGCGCTCAAGCTCGGCCACATCGCGCTGTGGCGGCACGATCTGGCCAGCGACCTCGTTTTCGTCGACGAGCACGGCAGCCACATCATCGGCATCCCTTTCCGCCCCGAGGGCCAGCTGCCGTCGCAGGCGCGCGCCCACCTCCACCCCGAGGACATGGCGGCCGTGCTGCGCTCCTTCGACCACACGCTGCGCAGCGGCGAGCCCAGCGACATGGAGCTGCGTTACGCCCGCCCCGGCGGCGGCTGGCGCCATGTGCTGATGCGCCGCGCGCTGCAGCGCGACGCCGGCGGCAAGCCCATGGGCTTCGTCGGCGTGATGCTGGACGTGAGCGAGCGCGTCGAAGACAGCCGGCGCGCGCTCGATTACGCGCGCCGGCTCGAGGCCGCCGCCGAGGCCGCCCGGGTCGGCCTGTGGTCGACCCGGCTCGACGCCGCCAGGCCGAGCTGGAACCGCCGCATGTTCGAGCTGCTGGGCCTGCCCGCCGACGCGGGCGCCCTGCCGCTGCGCGCCTGGCTGCGCCGGTGCGTGTATGCGGCCGACCGCGCCCAGGTGCGCGCCGGTATCCGCGCCTGGCGGCGGCGCGGTCGCGGCGAGGGCGAGCTCGAGTTCCGCATCGTGCGGGTGAGCGACGGCGCCGTGCGCTGGCTGGTGGTGCGCGGTCGCCTCGATGAGGCGGGTGACAAGGCCGGCGAAGCCCCCGGCCTGCGCGCCGAGGGCGTGGCCATCGACACCACCGAGCAGCAGCAGACGCTGCGCCAGCTGCGCCAGACGGTCGAGCGCATGACGCTGGCCTCACAGGCCCTGGGCCTGGGCACCTGGACCGCCATCCAGGGCCGCGACGGCGGTGACTGGGACGCGCAGATGTTCCGACTGCGCGGCGTCGAGGCCGCGGCCGGCCACGTCAGCAACGAAGACATCGCCGCCTTCCTGCACCCCGAGGACCGCGCCCCGGTGATGGCCAAGCAGATCGCCTGGCTGCGCGATGACCAGCCCTGGCACCACGTCTTCCGCGTCGTCTGGCCCGACGGCCAGGCGCGCTGGATCACCTCGCACTCGGTGCCGCTGCACGACGAGCAGGGCCGCCACGAGGGCCGCATCGGCGTCAACTGGGACAGCACCGAGGTCCATCTGTCGGCGCTGGCGGTGCGCGAGCGCGAGGTCGCGGTGGCCGAGAGCCAGGCCAAGTCGCAGGCCATGTCGCGCATCAGCCACGAGCTGCGCACGCCGCTCAACGCGATGCTGGGCTTCACCCAGCTGCTGCGCGCCACCGGCGACAGCGCCGACCGCGCCACCCGGGCCGAATGGCTGGCCCATGTCGAGGACGCCGGCGTACACCTGCTGGCGCTGATCGACGACGTGCTCGAACTTTCGCGCGCCGAGGTTGGCGAGCTGCGCATGGACCGCCAGGCGGTGGCCTGCGCCGAGATCGCCGACGCCGCGCTGCCGCTGGTGGCGGCCGCGGCGCAGGAGCGCGCCATCACGCTGCGCCTCGGCCCGCTGGCCGGGCGCGTGCTGGCCGACCCGGTGCGGCTGCGCCAGGTGCTGATCAACCTGCTGTCCAACGCCATCAAGTACAACCGCCGCGGTGGCGAGGTCAGGCTGTGGAGCGAGGCTGCGGACAACCGCATCTCGCTTCATGTGGCCGACACCGGCATCGGCATTGCGCCCGAGCGCCTGCGCCACGCCTTCGAGCCCTTCAACCGCCTGGGCGCCGAGGCCAGCGGGGTCGAGGGCAGCGGCATCGGCCTGTCCATCGTCAAGGTGCTGGTCGAGCACATGGGTGGCCGCGTCGAGGCGCGCAGCGCGCTCGGCCAGGGCAGCGAGTTCATCGTCCACCTCGACGCCGCGTCTACCGCCGCACCTTCGGCCAGCTTCACGGCGCGCACGCCGGCCGCACCGCCGGCCTGTGCCGCGGCGCCCCAGGCGCGCGTGCTCTACATCGAGGACAACCCGGTCAATGCGCTGCTGGTGCGCGAGATGCTCGCGCACCGGCCGGCGGTGCTGCTGGAAGTGGCGGTAGACGGCAACAGCGGCCTGGCCAGCGCGCGCCGTTTGCGGCCCGACCTGATGCTGGTGGACATGCAGCTGCCCGACATCGACGGCCATGCCGTGCTGCGCGCGCTGTGCGCCGACCCGCTGACGGCCGGCATCCGCTGCGTCGCGCTCTCGGCCAATGCGACGCCGGGCGACATCACCTTCGCGCTGGCCGCCGGCTTCATCGACTACTGGACCAAGCCGATCGAGTTCCAGCGCTTCCTGGCCGGCATCGATGCGTTGCTGGCCCCGCACGACTAAGAGGTGGAGAGGCCCCGCAGCATGTCAGCCGGCACCGAATCCGTTCCCGTCATCGTCCACGCCATCCAGCTCGCGGTGGCGCCGGTCTTCCTGCTCACCGGCGTGGCCTCGCTGCTGGCGGTGATGGCCAACCGGCTGGCGCGCATCATCGACCGCGCCCGCCATTTCGAACAGGCCTGGCAGGCGCTGGACGAGGCCGGCCGCAGCGCCGCGCGCACGGAGCTGGGCAAGCTCGACCGGCGTCGCCACCTGGCCAGCTGGGCCATCAACTTCAGCACCTCGGCGGCGCTGCTGGTATGCCTGGTGGTGACGACGCTGTTCGCCGACGCCTTCTTCGCCACCGACCTGAAATGGCTGGCCGGCGTGCTGTTCAGCGCCGCCATGCTGGCCCTGATCGCCGGGCTGGCCAGCTTTCTGCGCGAGGTTTATGTGGCCACCGAAACGGTGCGCTTCAACTATCCGGGGGAGCCGCGTTGAGCGCCATGGCCGAGACGCTGGCGGTGATCGACTTCGAGACCACCGGCAGCGCGCCGGGCCAGGGTGCGCGCGCCACCGAGATCGCCGCCGTCTTGCTGCAGGAGGGCCGCGTCGTCGGCCGCTTCCAGAGCCTGATGAACAGCGGCGCCTGGGTGCCGCCCTTCATCGAGCAGCTCACCGGCATCAGCAATGCCATGCTGCGCGACGCGCCGCCGGCGCACGCGGTGATGCGCGAGGTGCTGCAGTTCACGCGCGGCTGCCCGCTGGTGGCGCACAACGCCGCCTTCGACCGCGGCTTCTGGCAGGCCGAGGCGGCGCGCGCCGGCTGCGAGAGCGATCCGGCGCACGATTTCGCCTGCACGCTGCTGCTGTCGCGGCGCCTGTACCCGCAGGCGCCCAACCACCGCCTGGGCACGCTGGCGGCCTGGCACGCCCTGCCCGACGCCGGCCGCGCCCACCGCGCCCTGGCCGATGCCGAAACCGCAGCCCAGCTGCTGCTGCGCCTGCAGCAGGACCTGGCCGAGCGCTGCGCCGAGGCGCTGGACGGCCGCGCGGTGACGCACGCGCTGCTGCGCCAGGTGCAGCGCGCACCCATCGCACGCTGGGAACGGGCGCTGGCCTGCGCCTGAGCGCTTCACGGCACACTGCGGGCCGCGGTGAAGGCACTTCAAGACCGGGGACAGGCATGGGCGATGGCGTGAACGACAGGCAAGAGGCCACAAGTACAGGGCGGCGCAGCCTGCTGATGGCGGCTGCCGCGCTGGCGCTGCCCGCCGCGGCGCGCGCCAAGACGCCGGGTGAGGTGGAGATCGGCCAGACCCTGCGCGAGGCCCAGCTCGACGGGCTCAACGGCAAGCCACGCCCGCTCACTTCATTCCGCGGCAAGCCGCTCATCATCAATGTCTGGGCCAGCTGGTGCGGGCCCTGCCGCGCCGAGATGGCCTCGCTCGAACGCCTGGCCTGGAGCGGCCAGGCCGGCCAGGCCCAGCTGATCGGCATCTCCACCGACGACTACCGCGACAAGGCCCTGGCCTGGCTCAAGGCCTCCAACGCCACCATCAGCCACTACATCGACCACCGGCTCGAGCTGGAGAACATGCTGGGCGCCAGCCAGCTGCCGCTGACGATACTGGTCGACGCCCGCGGCCGCGTGCTGGCCAAGGTCTATGGCGCCCAGGAGTGGGATTCGCCGGCGGCGGTGCAGATGATCACGCGCAGCTTCGGCGGCCAGGGCGATGGCAAGGGCGGCAGCAAGACCAGCAGCAAGACCAGCGACAAGGGCACGCCGGCGCGCTGAAGCGCCGCACTACCAGCGCGGCGGCAGCGGCTTGGGCAGGCGCAGGGCCGTGCCGTCGTCGACGAGGTGGCCGCCGGCCTGCAAGTCCTTCATCAGCCGGCCCACCATCTCGCGCGTGCAGCCGATCTGGTCGGCGATCTCGCGCTGGGTCTGGCGCGGCGCCACGAGGCGGCTGCCGTCGGGCTGGGCCACGGCCAGCGTGTCGAGCAGGAAGCGCAGCCGCACATAGACATCGTTCAGCGCCATCTGCTTGGCGCTGAGCGTGGCGGCGCGGGCGCGCCGTATCACCTTGGCCAGCAGCTCGAAGGCGAAGCGCGGGTGTTCGTCGAGATGGGCTTCCAAGGTGCGCCGCGTGATCACCGCGCAGACCGTGGCTTCCAGCGTCACCACGCTGGCCGAGCGCGGGCCGCCATCCAGCCCCATCTCGCCGACGTAATCGCCCGCGCCATAGGTGCCATAGGTGAAGCTGCGGTCGCTGGACGCGCAGCTGCCGTAGGCGCGCAGCCGGCCCTGCAACACGATGTAGAGCGTGGCGCCGACCTCGCCTTCCTGGATCAGCACCGCGCCCTTGGGGTAGCGGCAGATCTCGCCGCGGCGCGCCAGCGCGCGCACCGGCTCGCTCAGTTCGGGGGCGGCTAGCGGGTCGTACTGCGGCGCGGGCATCCGGCGATGCTAAACGCCGCTGTGCCTGCCGGGCCGGCCCGCTAACCGCAATGCGACACGGATCAGGCGCTGAGCCGCAGCCCGTCGTTGGCACCATCGCCGGCCGCGAAGCCCTGGCGCAGCGCCGGCACCATGGGCGGCAGCTGGGCCACCAGGCGCATCAGCGAGGTGATGTCGCTGGCGCCTATCTTGTGGCGGATGCTGCTGATCTGCGTGCGCACGGTGGCCATGCCGACGCGGTGCAGCGCGGCGATCGCGCCCGGGCCTATGCCGCTGCACAGGCCTTCGAGCACGCGCGTCTCGGCCGACGTGAGGCCGTGGCTGCGCGCAAAGCACTGCAGCGCCAGCTCTTCGCCCAGGCGGCGCCGGCCCAGCGACACCAGGGTGAGGGCGCTGCCTTCGACGGGCGCCAGCGGCACCACGGCCACGCTGCTGCGGGCCGTGCCCGTGCCGACGACGATGAGCCGGCGCAGGCCCCGCGCCGCCGCCTGCAGGGCCTGGCGCAGATGCGCTTCGTCGCGCGCATCGCGGGCCTGCAGGCGGTGGCCCTGCAGCTGCAGCGGATGGCTGGCATCGAGATCGCGGCGCGCCAGGTGGTTGGCGTGCAGTACCTCGGCCTCGTCGCCGACGAGCAGCATGCCGTGGCCGACTTCCTCGAGCATCAGCGTCAGCCAGTGCGCGGCCGGCAGCCCCGGCGCGGCGGCATCCCGGCGCCGTCTTTCGGGGCCGCTGTAAGTGCGGGCCGCGCTGGCGTCGAAAGGGGTTGAAGGGTGGGCCGCAGGGCTGGCGACCGGGACTTCGAGCATCGCATTCATCGCATTCCTCCACGCGGATCGCGCCGGCCAAGAGGGCGGGTTCACCGTGGAGCACAGACTAGGCAGTGCCGGCGCGGCCAGCGAGAGCAGGGCGCCCGCCGGGAGAGGGAAATATTTCCCTTGCGGGCCGCCGGCTTAGCTTGCGGCCCCCGCAGGCCTGGGCCGTGAGCGGCGTCGCCGCGGTGATATGTCCGACGGCCACTCGCCAGCAATGGCGGGGCCGGGGCCGGCATGAACGCTTCGGCCTCGAGTCCGGCCGGGCTGTTCATTCTTTGCGTTGGGTTCGGGCACCATTCTGGCCGGTCGCGCCCGGCAATTCTTCATTCAAGCTGCAGACGGCCGGGGGGCCGCCGCGTCGGGTCAGGCAGGGGCATGGGCTTCGGTTCCACTCCCGGCCGATTGGAACAATCGGTGTCCAGCGCAGTGGCCAGACACATTTCGATGCAACCCTTGGACGGCTCACCTCCTGCGGGCCCTAGCTTCAGCGTCAGACAAGCCGACGCCGCCGCTCCGTGCGCCCGGCCTTCAGAACCATCGAGGAAACCCATGTTTGCGGACACCACTCCCCTGACTGCCGCTCCGGATTTCGAGCGCACCGGCGTGCTCACGACGCTGAGCTTCGAGGACTGCGAGACGCCGACGCCGGCCCTGGACATCGAGCGGTCGACCCTCAGCCCTTCGCTGCTGCTGGACCTCAAGCGCTATGCGGCGGAGCCGGCCTCTGCCGACCTGCTGGCCGTGGTGGCCGCCAGCGTGCGCCACAACACGCCGCTGACGCTGGCGCTGGAACTGGATGGGCGGCCGCTGGAGCTCACGCTGCACCCGCGGCGGCAGCTGTACTACTGCGAGCTCGATCTGTGCGCGCAGCCCGACCAGGCCCTGGCAGGCCTGTGCGTCCGCCGCGTCGAGGCCGACGCCGAGGTCGGCAGCCTGTTCGAGGCCCGCCTGCACACCGGCTCGCTGCGGCCGCTGTTGTGGCACCTGGCGCTGCGCGGGTCGAACGCCGCCCTGCTGCCCGAGATCGCCGGGCCGGTGCGCTGCCGCGTCGCGCTGGGCACACCGCTCTTCGGACTGCCGGTGGACGGCACGACCAAGCGCCTGATCCAGCGCATGAAGGCCGCGCCGGTCTCGCTGGACGAACTGCTGGCCGACACCTTGCTGCGGCGCGCCGCGCTGCAACGCATCTGGAATGCGCTGTACCTGCAATCGGCGCTGATGGTGTCGCGCAGCTACTCGCAGTAGGCCTGTGCGCGCAGCCCCTCAGGGCGGCCCGCTTCCTCCGCGCAGTTCCCTGCCCACGTCGGGCAGCCCTCAGGCCCCCTCGGTGGCCACCGGCGCAAGCTCGCTCGAGGGCTTCTCCGGCGAGGTCCGGACTTCCGCCATCTCGATCGTGACGGTCGTGCCCCGGCCCGGTGTGGAGTCGATCGAGATCTTGCCCCCGTGGGTGCCGATGATTTCCTTGACGATGCTCATGCCCAGGCCGGTGCCGGGGATCTTGCCGGAAGTGTCGGCGCGGTAGAAACGCTCGAACACATGCGACACCTGCTCGGGCGACATGCCGATGCCCTGGTCGAGCACGGACAGCGTGACCCGGTTGCCCAACGGAGACTCAACCCTCGCGCACGACAGCCTCACGTCGCCGCCGTCGGGCGAGTACTTGTAGGCATTGGACAGGAGGTTGTTGAGCACCTGCTGCAGCTTCTTGCGGTCCGCCTTCACCCTCGAGCGCCAGGCCGGCACCTCGAAGTGCGGGGGCAGCCGCCCGGCAGGCTGGCGGTAGCTGGCAATCGCCTCGCGCGCAATCGTTCCGATATCCAGTTCCTCGAACACGAAGTCCGTGCCTCGCCGGGCTTCGATGCGCGCCAGGTCGAGCAGCTCGTTGATGATCGAGGCCATCAGCTCCGACTGGCGAAGGATGGTGTCCAGCATCTCGCGGCGCAGCTTCTCGCCGAAGTCTTCGCCTGAGGCGAGCAGTTCCGAGAATCCGTAGACGCTGGCCATCGGCGTTCGAAGTTCGTGCGCCGCCATCGAAAGGAATTCACTCTTGGTGCGGTCGACGTCGGTCTCGTGGGTGACGTCGCGAAAGTGGACGATGCTCGAGACGGAACCCACCATGCTGGCACGGCGGACCACCTCCAGCACCCGGCGCGCTGGTGTCGCCAGTTCGATCAATTCACGCGGCATCGCCTTGCCGTCCTGGCTGGCTGGCACCTCGGGCGACGGCGCAACGGCCGCCTGGTAGGAGGCCGTTGGGACGCAGCGCCTTTGCATGTCCACAATGAACCCGGCTTCGTCGATGCCGATGAGTTCGCTCTCCAGCAGGCCCGTCATCCGGTAGAAGGCCGGGCTGGCAAAGCGCACACGGCGGGTCTGGTCGAACAACACATAGCCATCCGGCGACAGCGAAAAGATGGTCGCGAGCTGCTCGTTGCGGTCCTGCAGGGCCAGCGCAGCACGCTTGGCCTGCGTGATGTCGATCCGGTTGCCGACGATGTAGCCGCTGGGGGTGCGGAACTCCACGATCATGAGCCAGCGCCCATCGTCGAGCTTCTGCTCGATCACTTCGCCGCGGGCGTTCTGGTGCTGGGCCACGCGCTCGGCAACCCATTCGTCGACGCGCCCGATCGCCGCGGCGTACTGGCCCCGTTCGGCGCCCTGGCGAACAATGTCCTCGAAAGTGGCCCCGGGCACGATCAGGTCGCGGCTGGTGCCATAGATCTGCAGGTAGTTCT
This sequence comes from Rubrivivax sp. A210, assembly GCF_904426505.1. Lineage (GTDB taxonomy): Bacteria > Pseudomonadota > Gammaproteobacteria > Burkholderiales > Burkholderiaceae_C > Rubrivivax. Next base: position 390,030 of record NZ_CAJGBN010000023.1, on the reverse strand, counting down.
CGTTGCACAGCACGAGTCTGTCGTTCTCGTCGTAGATCGTGAAGCCCTGGGCGATGCTGCGCACGGCTTCCTCCAGCAGCCGCTTGGCGCGTTCCGCGATCAGTCGCGCTTCCTCCAGGGACCGTGTCCGCTCGTTCACCAGGGTCTCGATGCGAACCGCACGGGCATGGGTTGCCAGCCACCACTGAACGAGCAGCGACAGCAGGCCCAGGCAACCAACCACCATGACCCAGCCTCGCCAGCCCCTGTGCGCGGCGAGGTAGGATGCCGTCGGCAGGGTCTCCAGGCGGTAGACACGCTGGGAGGCCTCGAGCTCGCGCACCAGCGCCGGCGCCGCGTCAGCGGCTCCGAAGCCGTCGTGCAGGACGCCACCGTGGCTGCCGACGTCGGTCAGGCGCGCCTGCAGTTGTCCGCGCAACGCAGCCACGTGGCCGTTGAGAAAATCTCCCATGCGCAAGACCACCACGATGGCACCGGCACCATTGGCGCCGCGGTCGACCCACTTGATCAACAGCTGGGCGGGCTCTCGGGTCGGCTGCTGCACCAGGATCAGCGGTGGTGAAGCCACCACCTGCCCACTTCTGCGGGCCGCCTGCGCAGTTTCCCGGCGCGCCATGCTGGACAGCAGGTCGTGTCCTAGCGCCGGGCGGTTGCCCTCCATCGGCTCCGCGTAGAAGACGGGCAGGTAGTGATCGCGCGGCAGGGCAGCGATTGGCCTCCCGGATGGATCACGTTCGCTGATGCCTGCCACGCCCTGGCTGGACAGCAGTTGCTGCCCGAAGCTGGCGCGCTGCCGGCCATCGATCAGGGGCGCCCATTCCACGGCCTGGACATGTCCCTTGAAGCGCGGCAACGCCACCCGCGCCAGGCGCGCGAACTCGACGCGGTCGACCGGATTCGCCCCCCCCATCACGGCCGCGGCCAGTTCCGCGAAGGACTGCAGTTCGCCCTGCTGGCGCAGGATCTCGTCGCCCAGGTGCTGCGACAGCAGCCGGAACTCCGCGAGGTTCTCGTCCCGTTCCCAGGCGTTGACCTGGCGCTCCAGGGCTCCGACGAACAGCAGGCCGCAGGCGAGCACAGCGACAACCCGCCAGCGAATCTCGCGCCAGCCCTCGCCGTAGTGGCCCGCGACGGCCAGGATGGGTGCCGTGAACAGCAGCACGCCGAGCGAGTAGCCCACCCACTGGGTCAGCCAGACGAAGGCGGCACCGACCGGCGCCAGTTGCCCGTGCGCGAGCAGCAGGACGGTGGACAGCGTGGCGCCGACCAGGCTGCAGATGACGGCCACCGCGGCGAACCGCGCCACATCGGCCCGGCCCTCGAGCCCGATGCGTCCACCCAGGATACGGCGAATGAGGTACGCGCCGATCAGGGCCTGCAGCGCCGACGCCAGCGCGAGGCCTGTCGCCACGATCACGCTGACATCGCCTGCCGGCGAGCGCGGGCCTATCGGAAGCAGCAGCAGCGCCAGCGCGCCCGCAACCAGCCAGGGCAGGGCACGCCGGCCCATCAGCAGGCAGGCGGCCAGGGCGATGCCGGCGGGCGGCCAGACGGCACTGGCAAACCCTTCGCCGGGGGGCAGCACCAGGGGCGTCAGCAACCCCGATCCGAGGTAGCAGAGGGCAAAGACGGCCCCCGTCGTCCAGTTCCGTCTCGCGTGGTCGGAAGGCAGCTTGCTCATCAGCTTCCCATGGGAAGCGCACTACCCCGTTGAAGGGTAAGGCCTCGATCAAGAGATGAATGCATGGTAGCCAGGCGCGGACCCTGCGCAAAGCCGGTTTCGTGCAATGCCACCGACGCGTCCCACGGGGGTTGGCGTTGCAAGGGGCGCCGACTCCGGGTCACCCGCGCGGCGCGATCGCCCAGCATCCCGCGGTCTGCGAACCCATTCTCGTGGCCAGGGCGGAATCGAGCACGTCAAGCACGCCGAACTCCGGATCGTTGGTGTTGCGCGGCACCGGGTGCAGCAAGGGGCAGCCTGTCGAGTCGATAAAGGCGGCGAAGTTCGGGCCGATGCGTCAAGGCAGCGCAGAACAGGGACAGGCGCTGCTCACGCGACAGGTCGCTGGCCAGCGCCAGCCTGCAGCAGAAGATGGCATTCATCATCGTATGAACCGCCAGGTAGGTGCGCTGGATATCGAGATGGATGCTGGCAAAGCTGGCGTCCGGATCGCTTTCGCAGGTCTCGATCTGTTCGGTGGTCAGGTTCTTCACCCGCCTCGAAAACCTACACGTCGATATTCGCCGCCCTCAACGCATTGCTTTCAATGAAATCGCGCCTGGGCTCGACTTCATCGCCCATCAGCATCATGAACACCTTGTCAGCCTCGATGGCGTCGTCGATCTGCACGCGCAGCAGGCGGCGCACGGTGGGGTCCATCGTGGTTTCCCACAGCTGCTCGGGGTTCATCTCGCCCAGGCCCTTGTAGCGCTGGCGGCCCACGGCGCTTTCGGCCTGCTGCATCAGCCAGGCCATGGCGGCGCGGAAGTCGGCAGCCTTCTGTTCCTTCATGCGCTCGCCCTCGCCGCGGCGCACGATGGCCTCATTGCCCAGCAGGCCCAGGAATGAAGTGCCGGCGCCGGCCAGCGCGGCGTAGTCGGCGCCGTGGACGAAGTCCTGCGTGATGACGCTGCTCTTGATGTTGCCGTGGTGGCGGCGGCTGATGCGCAGCAGGTGCTTGTCGGTGCGCGCATCGAGTTCGGCCGTGACCTGGGCGTCCTTGATCGCAGCCTGCAATGCCGCTGCGCTGGCCTCTGAGGTCTCGAGCGTGTCGAGGTTGAGGGTGAGGCCGCCGCCGATGGCGCGCAGCGCGTCCAGGTCCATCCAGTTGCTCAGGCGCTCGATCACGCCGCTGGCCAGCAGGTAGCTGCGCGCCAGGCTTTCGAGCGCGTTGCCTTCGATGGCCGGACGGCCACCGGCGGTGGCACCGTCGGGCAGCACCGCCGCGCCATCGAGCGCCACCTTCAGCAGGTAGGCATCGAGCTCGTGGCCGTCCTTGAGGTACTGCTCCTGCTTGCCGAGCTTGACCTTGTACAGCGGCGGCTGCGCGATGTAGATGTGGCCGCGTTCCACCAGGGCCGGCATCTGGCGGTAGAAGAAGGTCAGCAGCAGGGTGCGGATGTGGGCGCCGTCCACGTCGGCGTCGGTCATGATGATGATGCGGTGGTAGCGCAGCTTGTCGACGTTGAAGTCGTCGGCGCCGATGCCGGTGCCCAAGGCGGTGATCAGCGTGACGATGCTGTCGCTGGTGAGCAAGCGTTCGTAGCGCGCCTTCTCGACGTTGAGGATCTTGCCGCGCAGCGGCAGAATCGCCTGGAACTTGCGGTCACGCCCCTGCTTGGCGCTGCCGCCGGCGCTGTCGCCCTCGACGATGTAGATCTCGCACAGCGCCGGGTCTTTCTCCTGGCAGTCGGCCAGCTTGCCGGGCAGGCCCAGGCCGTCGAGCACGCCCTTGCGGCGCGTCATCTCGCGCGCCTTGCGCGCGGCCTCGCGGGCACGCGCGGCGTCGACGATCTTGCTGCAGATGATCTTGGCGTCGTTCGGGTTCTCCTGCAGCCAGTCGTGCAGCAGCTTGCTGACGATGTCTTCCACCGGGCCGCGCACTTCGCTGCTCACCAGCTTGTCCTTGGTCTGGCTGCTGAACTTGGGCTCGGGCACCTTGACGCTGACCACGCAGGCCAGGCCTTCGCGCATGTCGTCGCCGGCGATCTCGACCTTGGCCTTTTCGGCGATCTTGTTCTCGGCGATGTAGTTGTTGATGACGCGCGTCATCGCCGCGCGCAGGCCGGTGAGGTGGGTGCCGCCGTCGCGCTGCGGGATGTTGTTGGTGAAACAGAGCACGTTCTCGGCATAGCCGTCGTTCCACTGCATTGCGACCTCGACGCCGATGTTGGTCTGCTGGTCGCTCATCTTGTCGCCCATGGCGTGAAAGATGTTGGGGTGCAACACCTTCTTGCCCTGGTTGATGAAGCCGACGAAGCCGCGCACGCCGCCGGCAAAGGCGAAGTTGTCTTCCTTGCCGTTGCGCTCATCCACCAGGCGGATCTTCACGCCGTTGTTGAGGAAGCTGAGCTCGCGCAGACGCTTGGCCAGCACGTCGTAGTGAAAGTCGATCTGGCTGAAGATCTGCTCGTCGGGCAGGAAGTGAACCTCGGTGCCGCGCTTCTCGGTGTCGCCGGTAATGCGCATGGGGCTCGTCTCGACGCCGTCGCGAAGTTCGATCACGCGGGCTTGCGTGAAGCCGCGTTCGAACTCCAGCGCGTGTACCTTGCCCTCGCGCCGCACCACCAGGCGCAGCCACTTGCTCAGCGCGTTGACGCAGCTCACGCCCACGCCGTGCAGGCCACCCGAGACCTTGTAGCTGTTCTGGTTGAACTTGCCGCCGGCGTGCAGCTCGGTCAGTGCGATCTCGGCGGCCGAGCGCTTGGGCTCGTGCTTGTCGTCCATCTTCACGCCGGTGGGGATGCCGCGGCCGTTGTCGGTGACGCTGATGCTGTTGTCGCTGTGGATGGTGACGACGATGTCGTCGCAGTGGCCGGCCAGGGCCTCGTCGATGGAGTTGTCGACGACCTCGAAGACGAGGTGGTGCAGGCCGGTGCCGTCGCTGGTGTCGCCAATGTACATGCCGGGGCGCTTGCGCACCGCCTCCAGGCCTTCAAGGATCTGGATGCTGCCTTCGCCATAGGCGGCGCTGGCCTCGTTGCCGGTGCTGGCCATCTGGCCTTCGGCGCTGGGCACGGCGCGCTGGGTGACGCCGTCACCGGGCTGGGGGGTCTTGGGATCGCTCATCGGGGGGCTCTCGGGGGGTCGGGGCAGGCTTGTCGCGGCCCCATCAAAAACGCTGAAGCGGGCCGTGGCCCGCTGTGGCTGCTGGGCGTTGCCGCCGCGTCAAATCCTCATCGGCATCACCACGTACTTGAAGCCGGGCTGCTCGGGCAGGCTGAACAGGGCACTGGCACTGCTGTCCTGCAGTTCGAGCTTGACCATCTCGGTGTTGGCATTGGCCAGCACGTCGATGAGATAGGTGACGTTGAAGCCCATCTCGATGGCATCGCCCTCGTAGGCGATCTCGAGCTCTTCCTTGGCCTCTTCCTGCTCGGCATTGCTGCTGGCGATGCGCAGCAGGCCGGGCTCGATGTTGATGCGCACGCCCTTGAACTTCTCGCTCGTCAGGATGGCGGCGCGCTGCAGGCTGGCCAGCAGCGGCGCGCGGCCCAGCGTGACGGCGTTCTTGTGGTTGCGCGGGATGACGCGGTTGTAATCGGGGAACTTGCCCTCGACCAGCTTGGTGACGAACTCCATGCCGCTGAAGCTGAACTTGGCCTGGTTGTTGGCGAAGCGCATCTCGATGGCGGTGTCCTCGTCCTTGAGCAGGCGCTGCAGTTCGAGCACGGTCTTGCGCGGCAGGATGACTTCCTGCTTGCTGGGCATGTCGGCCTCGAGCTGGGCCTGGGCCAGGCCCAGCCGGTGGCCGTCGGTGGCCACCAGCGTGAGCGTCTTGCCCTCGGCGATGAAGAGGATGCCGTTGAGGTAATAGCGGATGTCGTGTACCGCCATCGCGAAATGCACCTGGTTCACCAATTCGCGCAGCGTCTTCTGCGGCACGCTGAAGGTGGGGCCGAAATCGACACTTTCGTTGACGAGCGGAAAGTCATCGGCCGGCAGTGTCTGCAGGCTGAAGCGGCTCTTGCCGCCGGTCAGCAGCAGCTTGTTCTGCGCCGCGCTGAGCGTCACCACCTGGTCGGCCGGCAGGCTCTTGAGGATGTCGATGAGCTTGCGCGCACCCACCGTGGTGCTGAGCTGGCCGGCGTCGCCACCGAGCTCGGCGCTGGTGCGCACCTGGATCTCGAGATCGCTGGTGGTGAACTCGACCGTGGGCCCGTTCTTGCGCAGCAGCACATTGGCCAGGATGGGCAGGGTGTGCCTGCGCTCGACGATGCCGGCCACCGATTGCAGGGCTTCGAGCAGCTGCGCCTGAGCGGCTTTCAGAACAATCATCTGTCTTCCTCTTTTTAAATGTGGTGGTAGCAGTAGAGGCCGGGTGAATCTGGGGACAAGGCTATTTTCGCCTTTTCCGTCAAGGGCTTAGACGGCGGCCAAGGCTGTGGGCTGCGGCCTCTTGGTCAGGTACGGCTTTGGGGACAAGGCGCGGCGCCGGCGGCGGCTTGTGGACAACAGCAGGCTTGTGCAGAAACTTTCCACAGGCTTTTCGAGGCGCGGCGCAGCGGGCAGCCGGCCTCAGGCTTTCAGGGTCTGTTCGAGCACATGAAGCTGCTGGTTGAGCTCGGGGTTGGTGGTGCGCTCGGCGCCGATCTTGCGCACCGCGTGCAGCACCGTCGTGTGGTCACGGCCACCGAAGAGCTCGCCAATCTCGGGCAGGCTCTTCTTGGTCATCTCCTTGGCCAGGTACATGGCGATCTGGCGCGGCCGCGCGATGCTGGCCGGGCGCTTCTTGCTGTACATGTCGGCGACCTTGATCTTGTAGAAGTCGGCCACCGTCTTCTGGATGTTCTCGACCCCGACCTGGCGGTTCTGGATGCTCAGCAGGTCTTTCAGCGCATCGCGGGCGAGCGCGATGTTGATGTCCTTGTGGCTGAAGCGGCTGTAGGCCAGCACCTTGCGCAGCGCGCCTTCCAGTTCACGCACATTGGCGCGCACGTTCTTGGCGATGAAGAAGGCCACGTCCTCGGGCATCTCGGTGGCCTCGGCCGCCGCCTTGCGCATCAGGATGGCCACGCGCATCTCCAGCTCGGGCGGCTCGATGGCCACCGTGAGGCCGGCGTCGAAGCGGCTGGTCAGGCGCTCGTCGATGTCCACCAGCCCCTTGGGGTAGGTGTCGCTGGTCATGATGATGTGCGCACGCTTGGTCAGCAGCGCCTCGAAGGCGTTGAAGAACTCCTCCTGCGTGCGGTCTTTGCCGGCGAAGAACTGCACGTCGTCGATCAGCAGCAGGTCCAGGCTGTGGTACTTGGCCTTGAGCTCGTCGAAGGTCTTGCGCTGGTAGTTCTTGACGACGTCGCTGATGAACTGCTCGGCGTGCAGGTAGAGCACACGGGCGTCGGGGCGGTCTTTGAGCAGCGCATTGCCCACCGCGTGTACCAAGTGGGTCTTGCCCAGGCCGACACCACCGTAGATGAAGAGCGGGTTGTACATGACACCCGGCGCGCCAGCCACGTGCAGCGCGGCGGTGCGCGCCATCTGGTTGGCGCGGCCGGCCACCAGGGTGTCGAAGGTCAGCGCCGGGTTGAGGCGGTGGGTGGTGACGATGGGCGCCGAGGCGCGCGGCGCCGGGCGGGCCGGGGCTGCGTCAGGCGCCCGCGCCTCGCCACCTTCGCCATCGGGACGGCTGCCCAGCGCATCGACGGCCAGGGTGGCCACGCTGGACGGCAGCGTGCGTCGCAGCGCCATCGCCGGGCTGGCCTCGGTGCGCGGCGCCACCGAGAGATCCAGCCGCACCGGCACTCCGGCCAGCTCGGCCAGCACGGCCTCGATGCGGCCGGCGTGCTGGGTGCGAATCCAGTCGAGCTTGAAGCGATTGGGCACGCGCACGCTCACCACCGGCATGCCGCCGTCGGCCGGGGCCACGGTGGCATCGGCTTGAAGCGGGCGGATCCAGGTGTTGAACTGCTGTTCAGGCAACTCGGTTGCGAGGCGCTCGCAAACGCTTTGCCACAAGTTGTGGCTCATTGTGGACATCTTCTTCTGGGAGCCGCCGAACCTGTACCCCTCACAGTCGGCGGACCGCAGTTATCCACAACTTCGGGCTGGCCGTCAAGCCCTGCGGGAAGCGCCGGCCTGTGGTGCAAGTGTTTGACCGCAAAGAGGTTTTTTGCTGTAATCGCGGGTTCCCCGGATTCGCGGCACGCCACAAGAAAACGGTCCAAACCACTGATACCTGCGGATACAAGCCGGGGGTCAGCACAGGATCAGTACCAGGCTTGTGGTGTTTCCTGCAGGCTGAGTCGCCCGCAGGGCGCATGCGCCAGGCCTTGCGAGGTCTCGCGCGCCCGTGTTTCCCCGCCTCCCCTTCGACGCCAGAGCCAGCCATGAAGCGTACCTACCAGCCCTCCAAGATCCGCCGCGCCCGCACCCACGGTTTCCTCGTCCGCATGAAGTCGCGCGGCGGCCGTGCCGTGCTCAACGCGCGCCGCGCCAAGGGCCGCAAGCGCCTGGGCGTCTGAGCCCCTGGGGCCGCGTTGACGCTGCCCGACCGCGCCACGCCCGGCCGGCTTGTGCACAAGGCCGACTTCGAGCGCCTGCTCGCCACCCGCTCGCGGATGCGGAGTGCTCACTTCGCCATCCACCATGTGGCTGGCGTGCCCGTGCCGCCGCCCCAGTGGGTGGCCAAGGCCGGCGGCGAAGAGTTATCCACAGGCGCTGCACCGATCTGTCCTCAGCCTGTGGATGACTCGCCCGGCGGGCTCTGGTTCGGCTGCGTCGTGCCCAAGCGCCATGCGCGCCGCGCGGTGACGCGCAACCTGCTCAAGCGCCAGATCCGCGGCGCCCTGCACCGCCACGCCGCGGCCTTGGCCGATGGCCTGTGGCTGGTGCGGCTGCGTGCGGGCTTCCCGACCACCGAGTTCATCTCGGCACGCTCCGCCGCCCTGGCGGCGGCGGCGGCGAGCGAACTCGACGGCCTGCTCGGCCGCGGCGGACGCTAGCCGCCATGAAGACAATGTGGGCGCGCCTGCAGGGGCTGCCTCGGCGTGTGCTGATGGCCGCCGTGCGCGGCTACCGCTTCTTCCTCAAGCCCTGGCTGGGCAATGCCTGTCGCTTCGAGCCCACTTGCTCGGCCTATGCGCTGCAGGCCTTGCAGCGCCATGGCGCCTTGGCCGGCAGCGCCCTCACCGGCTGGCGCCTGCTGCGTTGCCAGCCCTGGTGCGATGGCGGGTGCGATCCCGTGCCCGAGCGCCTTTCCAACCCCGCCGCGGGCCTTTTCACCCGCCTGTGCGCCAAGGCGCCCGACGCCCCACCGCCGACCCGGAACCTGCCATGACCGATATACGCCGCACCCTGCTGTGGGTGGTCTTCTCGATGTCGCTCGTCCTGATCTGGGACGCGTGGCAGAAGCACAACGGCCATGCCTCGATGTTCGGTCCCAACACCCGCCCGGTGGCGGCGGCCGGCGCGGCCTCGGGCGGCATGCCGGCGGCCTCGGCAACGGCAGGCGTGCCCGCGCCGGCCGCCGTGCCTGGCGCCACGGCTGCCGCGCCGGCCGCCGTGCCGGCGGCGGCGCCGCCCAGCGGCGAGCAGGTGACGCTGACCACCGATGTCGTCAAGGCCACCTTCGACAGCCTGGGCGGCTCGCTCGTGCGGCTGGAACTGCTGGCCCACCATGATCCGATCGACCCGACGCGCAACGTCGTGCTGCTCGAGCAAAGTCCCAAGCGCCTGTACGTGGCCCAGACCGGCCTCATCGCGGCCCAGGCCGGCGCGGCCCTGCCCAATCACCTGACGGCCATGAGTGTCGTGCCCGGCGAGCGCACGCTCACCGCCGGCGCCAACGAACTGAGCCTGCGCTTCGAGGCCACCGGCCCCGGCGGCCACAAGCTGGCCAAGATCTACACCTTCAAGCGCGGCAGCTACACGGTGGCGGTGCGCCACGAGTTCGTCAACGGGGGCAGCACTGCGCTCTCACCCCAGCTCTACCTGCAGCTGGCGCGCGACGGCAACCCGCCCGAGGGCGAGTCGAGCTTCTACTTCACGTTCACCGGCCCGGCCGTCTACACCGACGCCAACAAGTTCCACAAGGTCGACTTCAAGGACATCGCCAAGGGCAGTGCCAGCCACGACAAGAGCGCCGACAACGGCTGGGTGGCGATGGTGCAGCACTATTTCGCCAGCGCCTGGCTGGTGCCGACGACGGGCCTGCGCGAGTTCCGCACCGCCAAGGTGGCCGAGAACCACTACACCGTGGCCATGGTGCTGCCGCTGGGCGAAGTGGCGCCGGGCGCCACCAAGGCGCTGGACGCGACGCTCTTTGCCGGCCCGCAGGAGGAAGACAAGCTCGCTGCGCTGGCGCCGGGTCTGGATCTCGTCAAGGACTACGGCTGGCTGACCGTGCTGTCCAAGCCGCTGTTCTGGTTGCTGACCCAGTTGCACGGGCTGCTGGCCAACTGGGGCTGGGCCATCGTGGCCCTGGTGGTGGTGCTGAAGATCGCCTTCTACTGGCTCAATGCCAGCGCCTACCGCAGCATGGCCAAGATGAAGGCGGTGGCGCCCCGCGTCGCCGACCTGAAGGAGCGCTACAAGGACAAGCCGCAGGAAATGCAGCAGGAGATGATGCGCATCTACCGCGAGGAGAAGGTCAACCCCATCGGCGGCTGCCTGCCCATCTTCGTGCAGATGCCTTTCTTCATCGCGCTGTACTGGGTGCTGCTGTCCAGCGTGGAGATGCGCAACGCACCCTGGATCCTGTGGATCACCGACCTCTCGGCCAAGGACCCCTGGTACATCCTGCCGACGCTGATGACGCTGTCGTCGCTGTTCCAGGTCTGGCTCAACCCGACGCCGCCCGATCCGGTGCAGGCCAAGATGATGTGGATCATGCCGCTGGCCTTCGGCTTCATGTTCTTCTTCTTCCCGGCCGGCCTGGTGCTGTACTGGCTGACCAACAACATCCTCTCGATCGCCCAGCAGTGGTTCATCAACAAGCAGCTGGGCGTGCTGGGCAAGTAGCGTGCAGAGATCACGCCGTGGCGGCGGGCTTCCCCTGAGCGGGGGTTGAAGCCACCGCCCGCGGTGCCGACCATCGGTTCATGCGGGCGACCCGGTCTTCAAAGAGGCCGGCTCAGGAGACCGGGCAGGAGATCCACGCGGCCCTCCTCCCTCTCCAGCCCGCGCCACACCCGCCGTCGGCGGCGCGCCAGAATCGAACACCCCCGATGCGCGCCGCCGCCCTTTCCGATCCCATCGTCGCCATCGCCTCGGCCCCCGGCCGTGGCGCGGTGGGCATCGTGCGTGCCTCGGGGCCCGACCTGGCGCCGCTGATCGCCGCCATCTGTGGCCGCCCGCTGGCGCCGCGCATGGCCACGCTGCTGCCTTTTATCGGGTCGGGGGCGGGTGCCGATGGCGCGCCGCTCGACCGCGGCCTGGCGATCCACTTTCCGGCCCCGCATTCCTACACCGGCGAAGACGTGCTCGAGTTGCAGGCCCACGGCGGCCCGGTGCTGCTGCAGCTGCTGCTGGCGCGCTGCCTGGAGGCTGGCGCTGCCATCGGCCTGCGCCTGGCAAGGCCGGGCGAGTTCACCGAGCGCGCTTTCCTCAACGACAAGATGGACCTCGCCCAGGCCGAGGCGGTGGCCGATCTCATCGCTGCCAGCACCGAGGCCGCGGCGCGTTCGGCCGCGCGTTCGTTGAGCGGCGAGTTCTCGCAGCAGGTTGGGCAGATTGCCGAGCACACCGTGCGCTTGCGCATGCTGGTCGAGGCGACGCTGGACTTTCCCGAGGAGGAGATCGACTTTCTCGAGAAGGCCGGTGCGCGCGCCCAGCTCGACGGCATCGAGCACGCCGTGGCCGCGGCGCTGGCGCGTGCGCGCCAGGGCGCGCTGCTGCGCGAGGGAATGCAGGTGGTGATCGCCGGCCAGCCCAATGTCGGCAAGAGCTCGCTGCTCAATGCCCTGGCCGGTGCCGAGCTGGCCATCGTCACGCCCATCCCCGGTACCACGCGGGACAAGGTCAGCGAGACGATACAGATCGAAGGCGTGCCGTTGCATGTGGTCGACACCGCCGGCCTGCGCCATGACCATGAGGCCGCCGACGCGGTGGAGCGCATTGGCATAGCACGCAGCTGGCAGGCCATTGGGCAGGCCGACGCCGTGCTCTTCCTGCACGACCTGGCTCGCCTGGGCGAGCCCGGCTACGACGAAGCCGACCGCGCCATCGCGGCGCGGCTGCCGGCGGCGCTGGCGCGCATCGAGGTCTACAACAAGGCCGATGTGGCCGGTGCCGCCGTGCCGCCGGCCGGCGGACTGGCGCTCTCGGCGCGCACCGGCGCCGGCATCGATGCGCTGCGCCAGGCCTTGCTGCGCCAGGCCGGCTGGCAGGCCGCTCCCGAAGGACTGCTGATTGCCCGCACCCGCCATGTGCAGGCGCTGCGCCGCACGCAGGAGCATCTGCGCCTGGCGCAACTGCACGCCGCCGCCCGCGACGCCGCGCTGGACCTGCTGGCCGAGGAACTGCGCCTGGCGCATCGCGCGCTGGGCGAGATCACCGGCGAGTTCAGCAGCGAAGACCTGCTGGGCGAGATCTTCGCTGGGTTTTGCATCGGCAAGTGACGCAGGTCGCTTGCCGAGCTGGCGCCAGTGGTTTCAGCCGGCGCGGCGGCGGCTGGAGGCGAGCATGCCCAGGCCGCTCAGTGCCACCAGCAGCAGCGTGCCGGGCTCGGGCACGGTGTGGGTCGAGCCCATGTTCAGCAGATTGGCGAAGAAGGTACGGTTGCCCGCGGCGATGCCGTTGTTGGCGAGGTTGCTGTCACCGGCAATCACCAGATGGCCGGCGCCGATGGCCTGGGAGGCGATGACGCGGTCGCTCAGGTTGCTTGCGAACAGCTCGGTCGTGCCACCGTTGACCCGGGAACCGCAGCCCCAGGAAAACGACGAGACCCCGGCCATCAGCGAGCCCGCCAGTTGGGCGCCGCTGGCCGTGACCAGGCCGCAACCGCCCTCGATCTGCGCTGCGGAGACGCTCATCGTCGAGCCCATGTTTGCCGCTGCCGCATTGACGGCGGCAATGGCCGCGGCAAAGCCATTGTTCTCGGCTGCCAGAAAGGCCGTGCCGCCGCCCGTGACGTAGGCCGTCAGCGCGCTGAGTTCGCCTGCCGAGTAGCTGTCGGTGCTGGCCATGGCTTCGCCGATGAACAGGTCCACACCCGCCAGCGCGGCAGCGGACAGTGGTGCTGCGTCGCCGATCACCGAGGAGGTGACGCCCGACAGGCTGTTGAAGTAGGCATTCAGGTCGGTCGTCAGCATGACCCCCGCCCCGGACTGGATCAGCACGACGGCGGCTTGCGCCGTTGGGGCCACGGTGGTGGCGACGAGTGCGGCGGCTGCCGCTACGGCACGCAACGGGCGCGCGGTGTGGGCGAGGGTGTCGAGCAGTCTCATGGGGGAGTTGTCCTTGTGCAAGCCAATGGGCCTGGGTTCGCCAAGCGAATACCACGCCACCGCGAGAAATCCTTGGCAGGACAGCGAGTTGGCGCATTGCTGGCGCGCCTGTGTGTGGGAATGTGTCAATCCGGCCGACAGGCCGGTCAGGCCGGTGGAGGCTCAGTGCCCCTCGAAATCCACCAGCGTGAACAGCGCCAGCCCGGCCGCGCGCAGCTTGTCCGAGCCGCCCAGCTCGGGCAGGTCGACGATGGCCGCGCCTTCGATGATGGTGGCGCCCATGCGTTCGAGCAGCTTCTTGCCGGCCATCATGGTGCCGCCGGTGGCGATGAGGTCGTCGATCAGCACCACGCGCGAGCCGGGGACTACGGCGTCGGTGTGCATCTCCACCGTGGCGCTGCCGTATTCCAACTCGTAGGTTTCTTCCACCGTCGCGAAGGGCAGTTTGCCCTTCTTGCGGATGGGCACGAAGCCCACGCCCAGCTCGTAGGCGAGCACGCTGCCGATGATGAAGCCGCGGGCGTCGAGCCCGGCCACGGCGTCGGGCCGGGTCTCGAAATAGCGGTGCACGAACTGGTCGATCAGCACGCGGAAGACGCGCGGATTGGCCAGCAGCGGCGTGATGTCGCGGAACTGCACGCCCGGCGCCGGCCAGTCGGGCACGGTGCGGATGTGGTCCTTGATGTATTGCGCGGGTGGGGTGCTGGGGTCGGCGGCCATGGCGTGATGATAGGCAGGCGCCGGCCACCCGCCTGGCGCCGACGCATCAGCCGCGCAGCAGCTTCTCTTCGGCCAGTGCCAGCGGCTCGGGCAGACCCGAGAGCACCAGGGTGTCGCCAGCGGCGAGCAGGTGCGAGGGGTCGGAGGCGACCACGCCGCCGCTGACGCGCCGCACCGAGACCACGCTCACGCCCACCGCGTGCAGGGCCTGGTCGTCCAGGGTCTGGCCGATGCAACGCGCCGCCTCGGGCACGGTGACGCTTTGCAGCCGTGCCTGGTCGAGCTCGTCGAAGGTGTCGTCGTCCGCGCCGTGGAAGTAGCCGCGCAGCAGGCTGTAACGGGCGTCGCGCGCATCGCGCGTGATGCGGATGACGCGCTTCATCGGCACGCCCACCAGGGCCAGCGCATGGCCGGCCAGCATCAGGCTGCCCTCGATGGCCTCGGGCACGACCTCGGTGGCGCCGGCGGCGCGCAGCTTCTCGATGTCGGCGTCGTCCAGCGTGCGCACGATCACCGGCACGCGCGGCGCATGGGCCTGCACCTGCGACAGGATCTTCAGCGCCGAGGCGGTGTCGTGGTAGGTCACCACCACCGCGGCGGCGCGCGCCAGGCCGGCGGCCATCAGGCTTTGCAGCCGCGCCGCGTCGCCGAAGACCACGCTTTGGCCGGCGGCGGCGGCCTGGCGCACGCGGTCGGGGTCGAGGTCCAGCGCCATGTAGGGGATGTGCTCGGGCGCCAGCAGCCGCGCCAGGTTCTGGCCACTGCGGCCATAGCCGCAGATGATGACGTGGCGCTCGGTGGCGATGGCGCGCTTGGCGATGGAGGTCAGCGCCACCGACTGCATCAGCCAGTCGCTGGCGCTGAGCTTGTTGACGATGTGGTTGCTGTAGTGGATGACGAAGGGCGTGGCCAGCATCGACAGCACCATGCTGGCCAGCACCGGGCTCATCCATTCGGGCGCCACCAGGCCGCGCTCGGCGCCCAGGGTCAGCAGCACGAAGCCGAATTCGCCCGCCTGCGCGAGATACAGGCCGGTGCGCAGTGCCACCCCCGGCGTGGCGTGGAAGGCCCGCGCCAGCGCCGCCACCAGCACCGCCTTGGCCAGCACCGGCGCGGTGGTCAGCACCAGCACCAGCGGCCATTGCGCCAGCACCGGGCGCCAGTCGAGTTTCATGCCGATGGTGATGAAGAACAGGCCCAGCAGCACATCGTGGAAGGGGCGGATGTCGGTCTCGACCTGGTGCTTGTATTCGGTTTCGGCCACCAGCATGCCGGCGACGAAGGCACCCAGCGCCAGCGACAGCCCGGCCAGCTCGGTGAGAAAGGCCAGGCCCAGTGTGATGAGCAGCAGGTTGAGGATGAACAGCTCCTCGCTCTTGCGCCGCGCCACCTGGGTGAGCCACCAGCGCATCACGCGCTGGCCGCCCACCAGCAGCAGGGCCAGCAGCGCCGCGGCCTTGAGCCCGGCCGCGCCCATGTCGATCATCAGTTCCTCGGCCGGCGAGCCCAGCGCCGGAATCAGCACCAAGAGCGGCACCACGGCCAAGTCCTGGAACAGCAGCACGCCCATCACGCGCTTGCCGTGCTCACTTTCCATCTCCAGCCGCTCGGCCATCAGCTTGACGACGATGGCCGTGGAGCTCATCGCGATGGCGCCGCCCAGCACCACCGCGCCCTGCCAGCCCATGCCCCAGGGCCGGCCGGTGAGGGCGTGGTAGCCCTGCATCAGCGCCCAGTGGCCGGCCAGGGTGCCGACGATGGTGAGCCCCACCTGGCTGAGACCGAGGCCGAAGACCAGGGTGCGCATGCTGCGCAGCTTGGGCAAGTTGAACTCTAGCCCGATCACGAACATCAGGAAGACGACGCCGAACTCGGCCAGGTATTTGACGCTGGCCGTGTCCTTGGCCAGGGCCAGCGCATTGGGGCCGATCAGCACGCCCACCACCAGATAGCCCAGCATGGGCGGCAGCCTGAGCGAGCGGCAGGCGACGACGCCGATGACCGCGGCCACCAGATACAGCAGGACGAGGGCGAGGGTGGAGGCCATGGATGCCTAGAATGTATCCAACCCCCGCATGCCGCCCGCCCTCCCACCCCAAGCTTTCGACGCCGCCCGTGCCTTGGCACTGGCGGCGCGCACTTTCGAGATCGAGGCGCGTGCGCTGCTGGCGTTGGCTGCGCGCCAGGACGCCGGCTTTGCGCGGGCGGTGCAGGTGATGCTCGAATGCCGCGGCCGCGTGGTCGTGATGGGCATGGGCAAGAGCGGCCATGTGGGCCGCAAGATTGCCGCCACGCTGGCCTCCACCGGCACGCCGGCCTTCTTCGTGCATCCGGCCGAGGCCAGCCACGGCGATCTCGGCATGCTGATGACGGGTGATGTGGTGCTGGCCATCAGCAACAGCGGCGAGAGCGACGAGCTGGCGGCCATCCTGCCGGCGCTGCGCCGCCTGGGCGTCACCCTGGTGGCGATGACCGGCCAGGCCGGCTCGACGCTGGCTCGCCATGCCGATTGGGTGGTGTCCAGTGCGGTCGAGGAAGAGGCCTGCCCGCTCAACTTGGCGCCCACCGCCAGCACGACGGCGCAAATGGCGCTGGGCGACGCGCTGGCCGTGGCCCTGCTCGATGCGCGCGGTTTCCGCGAGGAAGACTTCGCGCGCTCCCACCCCGGCGGCAGCCTGGGCCGCAAGCTGCTGATGCATGTGCGCGATCTGATGCGCAGCGGCGAGGCCGTGCCGCGCGTCGCGCCCGCGGCTCACTTTCACGAGCTGCTGCGCGAGATGACCGGCAAGGGCCTGGGCTTTGCCGCCGTCGCCGACGCCGCCGGCCGCGCCGTCGGCATCTTCACCGACGGCGACCTGCGCCGCCTGATCGAGCGCGGCGCCGATCTGCGCACGCTCTGCGCCGCCGACGTCATGCACAGCAGCCCGCGCCTGGTGCGCGAAGACGCGCTGGCGGTCGAGGCGGCCGAGGTGATGGAGCAGCACCGCATCACCAGCGTGCTGGTGATCGATGGCCAGGGTTTGCTGGTCGGCGCGCTCAATTCCAACGACCTGATGCGCGCCAAGGTGATCTGATGGCGGCGGCGCTGAGCTTCGCGCCCGAGTTGCTGCTGCGCGCCCAGGGTGCGGGCCTCGGCATCAAGGCGGCGATCTTCGACGTCGACGGCGTGCTCACCGACGGGCGCCTCTACATCGGCGAAGGGGGCGAGGTCTTCAAGGCCTTCCACACGCTGGACGGCCATGGCCTCAAGCTGCTGCAGGCCGGCGGCATCGCGCCCCTCATCATCACCGGCCGCGATTCGCCGGCCGTGCGGCGGCGAGTGGCCGATCTGGGCTTGGTGCACGCGGTCTACGGCGTGCACGACAAGCTGGCTGCGGCCGAGCCGCTGCTGGCTTCGCTGGGCCTGGCCTGGCCCGAGGTGGCGGTGATCGGCGACGACTGGCCCGACCTGCCTTTGCTGCTGCGTGCCGGCTTTGCCTGCGCGCCGCCCAACGCGCATGCCGAGGTGCTGGCCGTGGCCCACCACGTCACCGCGGCCGCCGGCGGGCTGGGCGCGGCGCGCGAGTTCTGCGACCTGCTGCTGATGGCCGCCGGCCGCTATGCCGGGCTGCTGGAGGCCCAGACCCGCACGCTGGACGGCCAGTGAGTGTCGAGCTCCACCTGCCCGATCTGCCCGAGGTGCCGATCTCACTGGGCCCGGTGCGTGGCGCCGGGCCGCGCGCCGACACGCCCTGGCATCTGCGCCTGCGCCACGCGCTCTCGTCGTACCTGCCGCTGTTGCTGATGGCCTTGCTGGCCCTGGCCACCTGGTGGCTGGCCAAGCATTCGCCGAGGCCGCCTGCACCGCCGGCCGAGCGCGGCGCCAGCGCCGACCCCGACTACACGATGACGCAGTTCGCCCTTGAGCGTTTCGACGCCGGTGGCCGGCTCAAGCTGCGCATCGAAGGCGCGCGCATGCGCCACTTTCCGGCCAGCGACCGCATCGAGATCGAGGGCGTGCAGATCCACGCCTACGCGCCGGACGGCCGCTCCACCCTGGCCAGCGCGCGCTATGCCGTGGGCACAGGTGACGGCAGCGAGATGCAGCTCAGCGGCGGCGCCCAGCTCATAGGCAGCAGCGCCCAGGGCGTGGATGTGGTGCTGCGCAGCGAGTTCCTCCACCTCTACCTGGCGGCCGAGCGCGTACACGGGCCGGTGCCGGTGCTGGTACACCAAGGTGCGAGCACGATGCAGGCCGAGGGCCTGGACTACGACCATGGCCGCCGCCTGCTCGAATTGAAGGGCCCGCTGCGCACGGTGCTGGCGCCGCCACGGGGCGCGGCACCTTGAGCGCACCCAGCACCACCGCAGGCCTGGCGCCGTTGGTCTTCATCACCGGCGCCTCAAGCGGCATCGGCCAGGCCCTGGCCGAGCGCTATGCCCGCGCCGGGTGGCGGCTGGCCCTGGTGGCGCGGCGCGCGACCGAGTTGCAGGCCTGGGTCGAGGCCCAGGGTTTGGATTGTGGGCGCGCGGCCGTCTACGGCGCCGACGTGGCGCAGATAGCCAGCATCGCCGGCGCCGGCGACGCCTGCCTCGCGCGCCAGGGCCTGCCCGATGTGGTGATCGCCTGCGCCGGCATCAGCGTCGGCATGGACAGCGCCGAGCGCGAGGATCTTGAGGTGCTGCGCGAGACCCTGCTCATCAACAATGTGGGCCTGGCTGCGACATTCCAGCCGTTTCTGCGCGCGATGCGCCAGCGCGGCTCGGGCACCCTGGTGGGCGTGGCCAGCGTGGCCGCCGTCCGCGGCCTGCCCGGCCACGGCGCCTACTGCGCCAGCAAAGCCGGCGTGGTGGCCTATTGCGAGAGCCTGCGTCTCGAATGCCGGCGCCATGGCCTGAAGGTGGTGACGCTGCTGCCGGGCTATATCGCCACACCGCTGACGGCACGCAACCCGTACTCCATGCCTTTTCTGATGCCGGTGGAGCGCTTTGCCGAGCAGGCCTATCAAGCCATTTCGGCCGGCAGCAGCCGGCGTGTCATTCCGTGGCAGATGGCCATCGTGGCCAAGTTGCTGCGCCTGCTGCCCGATCCGCTGTACGACCGCGTGATGGGCCGGCGCGGGCGCAAGCCGCGGCGCGGCTGAGGGCGGCCTGCCCGTCGCGGTCCCGCCCTACAGCGAGCTTCAACCGGGCATGAAAAAGGCGCCCGCGGGCGCCTTTGTCTGGTGGGCACTCTGGCAGAGTGCCCTTGCAGCTGGGAAGGTATCAGTAGCCGCCGCGGCTGCCACCGCCGCCGCTGCCGTAGCCGCCACCACCGCCGCTGCGGCCACCACCACCGCCGCCACCGCCGTAGGGGCTGCGGCCACCGCCGCCACCGCCACCGCCGTAGGGGCTGCGACCGCCACCACCGCCGCCGGCACCACCGCTGCCGCCGCCGCCGCCGTAGCCACCACCGCCGCCACCACCACCGTAGCCACCGCGGCTGCCACCACCGCCGCCGCCGCCGAAGCCGCCCGGCCGCTCTTCGCGAGGACGGGCCTCGTTGACGACGACGGCGCGGCCGTCGATGGCCTGTCCGTTCATGCCGTTGATGGCGGCTTGCGCCTCGGCGTCCGAGCCCATCTCGACGAAACCGAAGCCCTTGGAGCGGCCGGTTTCGCGGTCCATCATGACCTTGGCGGACGAGACGGTGCCGAATTGAGAGAAGGCCTGGAGCAGCGAGTCATCGCGTACCGAGTAAGCCAGATTACCGACGTAAAGTTTGTTTCCCACGGGGAGCCCTTAAAAGTACCAGTCGAACCATGCGGAGCTCAACCCTGCGTGAAACATTCAAGCTAAAGGTACGGCTGCCAGACACAGACTACCTATTATGTCTGTCGGCGTGGCGCGCCTGTAAAGGGGCTGACGCATAAATGTTGTTTTAGGGCCCCCAGGCAAACCCTTGAATGTGGTGCCCGGGGCACGTTGCTGCACCTTGCGGGTGCGGGAACGCGACTTCGGAAGGGGATCGGACGCGTCGACAATGGCCGCATGGACCTGCTCAAGCCGCTGATCGCCCTGCTCGCGATCGTCAACCCGATAGGCGTGGTGCCTTTTTTCATCCACTTCACGCAGAGCTTCACGCCGGCACAGCGCCAGCAGACGATACGCGTCTCGGCCTTCACCGCCTTCCTGGTGATCGCGCTCAGCGCGCTGGCCGGGCTCAAGATCATCGAGTTCTTCGGCATCACGCTGGCTTCCTTCCAGGTCGGCGGCGGCACGCTGCTCCTGATCAGTTCGCTGGCCATGCTCAATGCCCAGCCGGCCGAGAGCAAGCCGGGCGATGTGAAGGAGGGCCAGGAGAAGGTCGACGCCGGTGCCAGCATCGCGGTCGTGCCGCTGACCATCCCGCTGCTCACCGGGCCGGCGACGATCTCGACCATGGTCATCTACGCCGAGAAGACGCGCCACCTGTGGCAGCTGGCGGTGCTGGTGGGCTATGGCGTGGTGATCGGCCTCGTCACCTATGCGGTGTTCACGGCCTCGGGCCGCATCGCCAAGGTGCTGGGCCGCACCGGCATCAACGTGATGACGCGCTTGATGGGCCTGATGCTGGCCGCGATGGCCGTGGAACTGCTGGCCGACGGCCTGACCAAGCTGTTTCCCGTGCTGGCCAGCCCCGTAGCCCACTGACGAGTCAACGAGCGACGCATGAACGACGACACCCCGACCTTCGACTTCATCATCGTCGGCGCCGGCACCGCCGGCTGTCTGCTGGCCAACCGGCTGTCGGCCGACAGGAACTGCCGCGTGCTGCTGGTGGAGGCCGGCGGGCGCGACGACTACCACTGGATCCACATCCCGGTGGGCTATCTCTACTGCATCGGCAACCCGCGCACCGATTGGCTTTACCAGACCGAGCCCTCGGCCGGGCTCAACGGCCGCAGCCTGCGCTACCCGCGCGGCAAGGTGCTGGGTGGCTGCAGCAGCATCAACGGCATGATCTACATGCGCGGCCAGGCGCGCGACTACGACGGCTGGGCTGCGGCCCTGGGCGACGAGGCCTGGCGCTGGCAGGCCTGCCTGCCGCACTTCAAGCGCCACGAGGACCACTGGCGCGGCGCCGACGACTTTCACGGTGCCGGGCGCGAGTGGCGCGTCGAGCGCCAGCGTCTGAGCTGGGAAATCCTGGACGCCTTCGCCGCCGCGGCCCAGGAGGCCGGCATTCCGGCCACGCCCGATTTCAACCGCGGCAGCAACGAGGGCGTGGGCTATTTCGAGGTCAACCAGCGCACGGGCGTGCGCTGGAACACCTCCAAGGCCTTTCTGCGTCCGGCGCTGGCCCGGCCCAATCTTGAGCTGTGGACCGGCGCCCAGGTGTCGCGCATCGTCATCGAGAACGGCCGCGCCGTCGGCATCGAAGGCCTGCCGGTGCAGGGCGGCGAGGCCTTGCATGCGCGCGCCACCCGCGAGATCGTGCTCTGCGCCGGCGCCATCGGCACGCCGCAGATCCTGCAGCTCTCTGGCGTGGGCCCGGCGGCGCTGCTGCACCAGCATGGCATCGTGCCCCGCCACGAACTGAGCGGCGTCGGCGCCAATCTGCAGGACCACCTGCAGATCCGCGCCGTGTTCGAGGTCGAGGGCGTGAAGACGCTCAACCGCATCGTCCACTCGCCCTTGGGCAAGGCAGGCATCGCGCTGGAATACCTGCTGCGGCGCAGCGGGCCCATGAGCATGGCGCCGTCGCAGCTGGGCGCCTTCACGCGCAGCGACCCGGCCCGGCCCTGGCCCAACGTCGAATACCACGTCCAGCCGCTGTCGCTGGACGCCTTCGGCGAGCCGCTGCACCGCTTCAACGCCTTCACCGCCAGCGTCTGCAACCTCAACCCGGGCTCGCGCGGCACGGTGCAGATTCGCAGCCCGCGCCCTCAGGACGCGCCGCTGATTCAGCCGCTGTACCTGTCGACCGAGGAAGACCGCCGCGTCGCCGCCGACAGCCTGCGCCTGACGCGACGCATCGTCGGCATGCCGGCGCTGGCGCGCTACCGGCCGCGCGAGATCAAGCCGGGACCGCAGTTCCAGAGCGACGAAGAGCTGGCCCGCCTGGCCGGCGACATCGGCACCACCATCTTCCACCCCGTGGGCACCTGCCGCATGGGCCGCGCCGGCGAGCCCGGCGCGGTGGTGGACGCGCGGCTGCGCGTGCAGGGCCTGCAGGCCCTGCGCATCGCCGACGCCAGCGTGATGCCCACCATCACCAGCGGCAATACCAATTCGCCGGTGCTGATGATTGCCGAACGCGCGGCGCAGTGGCTGGCCCAGGCGGCCTGAGCGGCGGCGGGAAACCCCCGATACCCGGGGACGGCCGTCATCGTTACATTCGGTCATCCGCTGTCGCGCCGTGCCCCCTTGCCGGGCTGGCCGATGGCAGGACGGAGGCCGAGGAGACGACGGGAAGGGCGCAAGCTGTAGACGCCTGGCCGGGATAGATGGGCAGACAGACCAAGGCGCCGCCAACAGGCGCCGGATCGAAGAAGAAACAACCGGTGCGCTCAAGCCGCCGGTACCTGGAAGGCGCCGCAGATGCGGCGCCTTTCTGGTTTTCAGACCCTGCAGGCGGTGGCGCCAAGGCCGGCACGGCGGGCGCCCGCGTCGTAGCATCCGGGGGTCCGCTCCATTCCCTGTCCAGCCCAGTCCATCCGCATGTCCGTCGATCCCGATCTGCGCACGCTCGAAATCAACATCCCGGCCCAGCCCGAGTCTCTGGTGAAGCTGTCGCTGCTGCTCGCCGACGACGACATCAACCTGACTGCCGCGGCCGAGCTGATCGAGACCGACATGGCGCTGGCGGCAGCGGTGATGAAGGCGGTCAACTCCTCGCTCTATGGCCTGAAAGGGCGCGTGCAGAGCGTCCACCAGGCGATTTCCTATCTCGGCATGCGCGAGGTTGCCGCCATCACCTTCGAGATGGGCCTGCGTGCCGCCTTTCCGCCAGCGGCCGAGCTCGAGCCGCTGTGGCAGCGCGCGGCGCGCCGTGGCCTGCTGATGGGGCGGCTGGCGACGCGGCTGCTGCTCGACGCCTGGGGCGCGCATTCGGCCGGCCTGTTCGAGGAATGCGGCAAGGCCGTGCTGTTCCGCCATGCGCCCGACCACTACCGCGCCATGCTGCGCGCCGCCAGCGACGACGGCGAACTGGTGCTGCTCGAGCACGCGGGCTTCGGCGTCAGCCACGACGCGCTGGGTGCGGCGCTGTGCGAGACCTGGGGCCTGGGGCCGGCGGCCGTGGCCAGCGTGCGCCACCATGTGCAGGCCCAGGCCACGCTGCGCCTGCCCGACCAGGTGCCCAAGCGGGCCATCGCTGCGCTCTCGGTCATCGTCAATGCGTTGGAGGGCGACCTCGATACGCTGGACGAACTGGCCCTGGTGATTGCACCCCAGGCCGATCTGGATGCCACCCTGCTGCTGCGCGCGGCGCGGCAGACGCGCGAGGAGATGGATCTGGCCATCGCCCACGGCCGCGGCTGAAGGCGGTCTGAGGGAAGTCCTGCTGTTGCCACCTTGCTGGCTTGGGTAGTCTCCAGAGTCCCCGCCGACCCCGGGCCTTCGCCGGCCCCGCAACATGATGGCCACCCGCATAGACCCCGAGGCGCTGGCGCTGCAGCGCCTCTACCACTGGGAAAAGACCGCACCTGATCGCGTCGCGCTCACGCAGCCGCAGGGCGGTGGCGTGGTGCGCGACTACACCTGGCGTGAAGTCGTCGACCAGGCGCGGCGCATGGCCGCCCATCTGCAGAGCCTGGGCCTGCAGCCGGGCGACAAGGTGGCGCTGCTGAGCAAGAACACCGCGCACTGGATGATGAGCGACTTCGCCATCTGGCTGGGCGGCTTCGTCTCGGTGCCGCTGTACCCCACGCTGGCGGCCGGCACCATCCGGCAGATCCTCGAACACAGCGAATCCAAGGTGCTCTTCGTCGGCAAGCTCGACGGCTGGGCCGGCATGAAGCCGGGCGTGCCGGCCAAGCTGCCCTGCATCAGCCTGCCGCTGGCGCCGGACGACGCGGTGAAAAGCTACCCGTCCTGGGACGACATCACCGCGCGCACGGCGCCGCTGGCCGGCCACCCGGTGCGGCCGGCCGATGAGCTGGCGACCCTGATGTACACCTCGGGCACGACTGGCGCACCCAAGGGCGTGATGCACAGCTTCGGCGCCTTCGCCGCCGCGCTGAGCTTCGGCCTCAAGCGCGTGCCGCTGAACGAGCAGTCGCGCATGCTGTCCTACCTGCCGCTGTCGCATGTGGTCGAGCGCGCGTTGGTCGAGCACGGCTTGCTGGCCACGTCCATGCACGTCTATTTCGCCGAGAGCCTGGAGACCTTCACGGCCGACTTGCAGCGCGCACGGCCCACGGTCTTCTTCTCGGTGCCGCGGCTGTGGGTGAAGTTCCAGCAGGGCATCAACACCAAGATGCCGCCGGCCAAGCTCAACCTGATGCTGAAGATCCCCATCCTCGGCGGCATCGTGCGCAGGAAGATCCTCGGTGCCCTGGGCTTGCAGGAATGCACTTTCGCCGCCGGCGGCGCGGCGCCCATGCCGCTGGAACTGCTGCATTGGTATGCGCGCCTGGGCATCAACATTGCCGAAGGCTACGGCATGACCGAGAACATAGGCGCCACCCACATCAGCGACGGCAACCCGACGGGCTTCGGCACCGTGGGCCGCCCCTATGACAGTGTGCAGTGCCGCATTGACGCTACCACCGGCGAGGTGCAGATCGCCAGTCCGGCCAATATGCTGGGCTACTACAAGGAACCGGCGATGAGCCGCGAGGCCTTCACCGAAGACGGCTGGCTCAAGACAGGCGACAAGGGGGCGGTCGACGCCCAGGGGCGGCTCAAGATCACCGGCCGCGTGAAAGACCTGTTCAAGACCAGCAAGGGCAAGTACGTGGCGCCGGCGCCCATCGAGGACCGCCTGGTGATGCATGGCGCGCTCGAGGCCTGCTGCGTGACCGGCGCCAACCTGGGCCAGCCGCTGGCCCTGGCCATGCTCAACATCGACGCCATCAAGAAGGCGGCCCAGCCGGCCGGACGCGCCGAGCTCGAATCCTCGCTGGCGGCTCATGTGAAGGTCATCAACGAGACGCTCGATCCGCACGAGCAGCTCGACTGCCTGGTCGTCACCGCCGAGGCCTGGACGGTGGACAACGACCTCATCACGCCGACCTTCAAGGTCAAGCGCAACCGCATCGAAGACCTTTTCGCGAAGAACTACGACGCCTGGGTCGAGGAGCGCAAGACTGTCATCTGGTACAAGGCCTGAGCCCCGCCCAGGCGGTGTTCAGCGCGAGGCGGCGGAGGCGGCTGCCGTCGCCTCGTGCGGCATCGGCACCATCACCCCGGGCGCGAGCGGAATCTCGTCGCTCACGGTGACCCCGATCACGTAGTGGCGCGTCTCGCCGAAGCAACTGCCGGGCAGGCCGACCTTCTCTTCGTAGTGCAGCGAGACGCGCTTGCCGATGGCGTGGGTGATGCGCGCGGCGACCGCGTCGTCGCGCACGGTGAAGAGAAACTTCTCCGGCGTTGAGCCCGGCAGCGAGACCATCGCCAGTTCGCCTTCCCAGGTCTTGCAGACCCAGCCCTTGTTGGACAGCTTCTGCACCCAGCCGGCGCGGTCGCCGGTGGAATAGCTCCAGTTCAGCGCGGCCCAGAAGTACAGCGTGGCCAGCAGCACCAGCGCGATCAGGGGCAGGACGAGGCGTTTGAGCATGGGGCGTGAAGGCGTGGGCGGCAGGAGCGGCGATTATCGGCGCCGCTCAGTGACCGCTCCTTGAGGCGCCGCCCGTGCGGCGCGCCGCTTACTTGGTATTGGCCTTGAAGCTGGTGAAGAGCCGCGTCTGCACGCGGCGAAGATCCTGCGGCACGGCGTCCGGGCTGGTCAGCTTCTTGAGGTCGGTGGGCGAGAGGAAGATGGTCGGGTTCTCGGCCACTTCCTTCTTGACGAACTTCTTCGAGGCCGCGTTGGGGTTGGCGTAGAAGACCTTGTTGGTCAGCGCCGCGTGGACCTCGGGGCGCAGGATGTAGTTGATGAATGCGTGGGCGTTGGCCGCATTGGGCGCATCCTTGGGGATGGCCATGGTGTCGAAGAACAGCGTGGCGCCGGTGTCGGGCACCAGGGCCTTGATGTCATGGCCGCTCTTGGTGTCGAGCGCGCGCTGGCGCGCGATGTTGATGTCGCCCGAGTAGCCCATCACCACGCACAGCTGGCCGGCAGCGAGGTCGTTGATGTAGCCCGATGACGAGAAGCGGGTGACATAGGGCCGGGCCTTGGACAGCACCTCTTTCGCGGCGTCGTAGTCCTTGGCGGTCTTGCTGTAGGGCTCCTTGCCGGCGTAGATCATGGCCACCGGCAGCACCTCGCTGGCCGAGTCGAGCAGGTTGATGCCGCAGCCCTTGAGCTTGGCGGCGTACTCGGGCTTGAAGATCAGATCCCAGGGGTTGGCGGGCAGCGGCATGGCGCCCAGTGCGCTCTTCACCTTGCCGGTGTTGATGCCCACCGTGACATAGCCCCAGAGCCAGTCGACCAGGTACTGGTTGCCGGGATCCACCGCCGCCAGCTTCTCGAGCAGGGCCGGGTCGAGGTTGCCCCAGTTCGTGAGCTTGCTGCGGTCGAGCTTCTGGAACAGGCCGCCGGCGATCTGCGTCTTGGCGAAGTGGGCGCTGGGCACGACGATGTCGTAGCCGGTCTTGCCGGCCACCAGCTTGGCCTGCAGGATCTCGTTGTTGTCGTAGTTGTCGTAGCGGACCTTGATGCCGGTTTCTTTCTCGAAGGCCTTGATCGTGTCGTCGGCGATGTAGTCCGACCAGTTGTAGATGTTCAGCACCTTGGCATCGGCCGCGAGCGCGGATCCGGCGGTGGCCGCAACCAGGCCGGCGGCGATCAGGGCAAGGACGGTTCTGGAAGGCTTGGGCATGGCGAGTCTTTCCGGGTGAAGCGTGCAACCAGCGCTCAACGCGCGAGCCCGAATTGTGGCCGACCGAGGCCGCCATCGCCCCATCGCACGGCGGCCACGATGCACCGCCACAATGCCGGCTTTCCCTGACCGGAGCCGTTCCATGACCCTGCTGATCGCCGGCCTCTTGCTCTTCCTCGGCATCCACTCGGTGCGCATCTTTGCCGAGGGCTGGCGCAGCGCCACTCTCGCCCGCCTGGGCGAGCAGCGCTACAAGGGCCTTTACTCGCTGATCTCTCTGGCCGGCTTCGCGCTGCTGATCTACGGCTTCGGTGCCGCGCGGCTGACGCCCACCGTGCTGTGGCCGTCGCCCACCTGGACCCGCCACCTCGCGGCCCTGATCACGCTGCCGGCCTTCGTGCTGCTGGTGGCGGCCTATGTGCCGGGCAATGCCCTCAAGGCGCGCCTGCACCACCCCATGATCCTGGGCGTCAAGACCTGGGCCCTGGCCCATCTGCTGGCCAACAACACGCTGGCCGAGCTGCTGCTCTTTGGCGGCTTTCTCGCCTGGTCGGTGCTGGCCTTCATCGCCGCGCGCCGGCGCGACCGCGCCGCCGCCACGGTCTACGCGCCCGGCCGCCTGGTGCCGACGCTGGTGACGGTGGCCGTGGGCCTGGGCGCCTGGGCCGGCTTCGCAATGTGGGCCCATGCGGCCTGGATAGGCGTGCGGCCTTTCGGAGGATGAGCAGCGGCTGGGCGGGTTCCCCCGCCCGGGTGGGGGTGGCCGGCGTCCCCGCGATGGGGGCCCGCCGCGGCACGACCTCCGGGCGATGGCCTGGCGGCGGCGGTGCCGCGACCATGACGGCACCCGATCACAAGAGGTGCCGCCATGTTGATGAGCCTTGCCACTGCCCCCCGCTCCACCGCCCCGGGCGGCCTGCAGACCGCAGCCGATGAACACGCAGCCGGCTGCGGCTGGTTCGACTCCAGCCACGACCTGCGCACCGGCCTGCTCGTGCGCGAACATGAGGATGCGGCCGTGCTGGCGCGCGAGCTGCCCCTGGTGGCCTGGCTGGATCTGCAATGCCTGGGGCGGCTGAACTGAACCCGCCCGGTGGCATGCACGGCCGATGGCGGTGGTAATCTGCCGCGCTCGAATTCTTGCCGGGGAGCAGCGCAATGAAGGCCGTCTGGAAAGGCACCGTCGTGGCCGAGAGCAACGACACCGTGGTCGTCGAGGGCAACCATTACTTCCCGGCCGATGCGATCAGCCGCGACCACCTGCTGCCCAGCAACACCAAGACCATGTGCTCCTGGAAAGGCCAGGCCAGCTACTTCACGCTGTTCGTGAACGGCGACGCCAACCCCGACGCGGTGTGGACCTACCCCGACCCCAAGGAGGCGGCGGCCAACATCAAGGGGCGCATCGCCTTCTGGAAGGGCGTGCAGGTCATCGAGTAGCGCCGTGGCCGACGCGGCGGCGGCGCAGCGGCGCCGGCTGCGCGAGATCTGGCGCTCGGCGGGCTGGCCCTGCCGCGATGCCGTCGAGCTTGAGCTGCTCGTCGCCGGCCTGGTCGAGCGCGTGTGGGACGGCGAAGGCCGCGAGACCCTGCGCGTCACCGACGCCGGGCTCGCCCTGCTGGCCGAGACGCGGCGGCGCAACCAGGCCGCCTTCGATGCCCACGAGGCCCTGGTGGCCCAGGTGGCGCGCGAGATGCAGCGCGCCGGGCGCGTGGTCTGGCGCGGCCTGAGCCTGCGCGCGCCGCTGGCCGCCGAGGACGGTGGCACCGCCTGGGCGATGGCCATGCCCGATGTCTTTTCGATACGCCACACCACGGTGGAGGACTACACCGAGCCGGTGGTGCATGAGATCAAGGTCAGCCGCGCCGACCTGCTGTCCGACCTGCGCCGCGCCGCCAAGGGCGAGGCCTACCGCGCCCTGGCCAGCCAGTGCTGGTATGTGCTCAGGCGCGGCATCGCCCAGCCCGAGGAGGTGCCGGAGCTTTACGGCGTGATGCTGGCCGACGGCGCCGGGCTCGAGGTGGCACGGCCGGCGCCGCGGCGTGCGCTGCGTCTGCCCTTCGCGGTGTGGATGGCGCTGGCGCGCGCCCATGCCGAGCCACCGCAGCAGGACGACGGCCAGGCGATGCTGGGTGATCAGGACGGCGGCTGAGCCTTGCGGCCGCCACAAGCAAATCGGCCGCCTGGAAGGCGGCCGATGCGACAGGGCGTGGGTGCTCAGGCCTTGGATTGGCGCCGCACGAAGCCCAGCGCCGCCAGCGCGGCCATGGCCAGGCCCAACGAAGCCGGCTCAGGCACGCCGGGCGTGACCACGGAGGCGGCTGCGGTCTTGATCCAGTTCAGCTTGAAGGCGTCGTTGGTGTTGGAGCAGGTGGTGGCCAGGCCGCTGGAATCGGAGCAGTACTGCGTTCCGCCGTTGAGCGTGGTGTTGAAGGCGCTGATCAGCCACCAGCTCGAACCCTGGGTGGCGCTGGTGTTGCGCTTTTGGCCGCCGAAGGGGTCGAGTGAATCGGCCTGCACGCCCTGGTAGCTGCCCACCAGCTGCCAGCCGCTGTCGGTGAGCGTCTGGTTGCTGCCCATGGTGGCGGTGCCGGTGCCGCGCGTGGGGGCCGTGTCGCCGCTCCAGCGCATGATGGTCAGGTCGGCCTTGCTGGCCTTGCAGGCGGTGGTGGAATAGGACATGTCCATCGTGCAGGCATAGCCCAGGCCGAAGGATTCGAGCACCACGTTGGCGGCGCCGAAATCGAGCAGGATGAAATCGTAGGCGCCCGGGATGTTGTCCACCGCGTGCTGGTAGGGGCCGCCGGAGGCGAGGGTCTCGGTGCGGTTCTTGGAGCCGAAGCCGGCCGTGCCGTTGTCGCTGACAAAGGCGTTGGCGTAGTAGCTGCCGGAATAGTCCAGCGCGTTGGCATTGCCCGTGGCGCCTTTCTCGACCGACCAGGCCGACGCCGTGACCGTGCCCCCCGTGCTGCCGGTGCAGCTGTAGGTGTTGCCGTAGCTGCCGTAGTTGGCAGCGCCCTGCAGGCAGCTGTTGGGGTCCAGGGGCGCGCTGGCGTCGCGGTACAGGTTCCAGGTGGCCTGGGCCGATGCCGCACCCGGCAGTGCCGCGGCAACGGCCAGCGACAGCAGGGTCAGAAATTTCGATAGCGACTTGCTCATGGCGGCCTCAGGCTTACTTTTCGATGCCTGGCGCCGGGTGGGCGCCAGGGTTTACTGGGAAGCAATTTTCGAGCCAGTGGCTCGATGTTCTTTTGAATCAATCGCTTGGGTGATCGTGACCCAGCGCTTAGGGCGTGACTGTAAGGAAGGGCGACAGATTCGGGTATCGCCTACTTGAGGGAAGCGAGCAGGATTTCCGCTTCCTTGGCACCGGGCCACTGGCGTCCGGCCTTGAGCGCACCCTCCAGCTCTTCGCGTGCCTCGGTCTTGCGGCCCGTGCTGGCGAGCACGGTGCCCAGGTAGTAGCGGGTCTCGGGGTTGTTCGGGTTGCGCAGGCGGGCGTCGCGCAGCAGTTGCAGCGCGCGGTCGGTCTGGCCGGCCTTGTGCGCCGCCCAGCCGGCGGTGCCGATGATGTGGGGCGCACCGGGCCTGGCCTTCAGGGCCCGCTCGGCAACTTCCAGCGCGCCCGCATCTTTCTGGGCGATCAGCACCTGGGCCAGGTTGTTGAGGGTTTCGGCGTCGGTGGGCTGGAGGGCCAGCACGGCGTTGTAGGAGGCCTTGGCCGCGGCCAGATTGCCGCTGCGCGCCTGGCTGTCGGCCAGCGCCAGGCGCACCGCGAGGTCGCCCGGGCGGCTCTTGAGCCATTGCTCGGCCAGCTGCACCGCCGCGGCGCCATCCGTCAGGGCCACGGCGCGCTGCAGGCGCAGCAGGCTGGCCGTGGTCTGTTCGATCTGGTGCGCCTGCCGGTAGGCCGCCACCGCCGCCGCCAGCTGTCGGCGCTGCAGCGCCACGTCGCCCTGCAGCGCGTAGCCGGCCCCCGACTTGGGATGCTTGGCGATCATCTGGCGGGCCCTGGCCTCGGCCTTGGCCGTCTCGCCCTGGCGCAGGTCGACCTCGGTCATCAAGGCCATCGCAGGCAGGAAGTCAGGCCGGTCGGACAAGGCCTTTTCAAGGCTGTGGCTGGCGCCGGCCACGCTGCCTGCCGCCAGTTGAAGGGTGGCAATGCGCAGAAGCATGGGCGCGTCATAGCCGGCCAGGCCGGCCGCGCGAGCGAGCGTGGTCTGCGCCGCGGCCGGGTTGCCGCCGGCCAGGCTGGTGCGGGCCAGCGCGATCAACACCGGCAAGGCCTCGGGTGCCTTGCTGGTCAGGCGCTTGGTGGCTTCGGCGGCGGCGTCGGCCCGGCCCTGGCGCAGGTGAAATTCAACCAGGGCCAGCGCCGGCTGGAGATCACCCGGGCCGCTGTGGTCGGAAGCCTTTTCCAGCAGCCGCTGGGCCTCGGCCAGGCGGTTGGCGCGCTCGTTGACGGTGGCCAGTTCCAGCAGCGCGTCCACGTCCTTTTCGTTGGCCTGCAGCAGACGGGCGAGGCGTGCCTGGGCGGCATCCAGGCTGCCGGCCTGGATCTCCAGCCGGGCCAGGCCGACCTGCGGCGCGGCAAAGGCCGGATCGAGCTTGCCGGCCTGCTCGAAGGCAGTGCGTGCCGCGGCGGCGTCGCCGCTGGCGGCCAGGGCCGTGCCCAGCAGGTTCTGCACGCCGGCATTGGCGGGCAGCCGCTTGGCCAGTGCGCGCGCCACGCCCACGGCCGCCGCCGGCTGGCGATTGCGCAGGTGCAGCGTGGCCAGTGCCATGCCGGCCTGCAGCTGGCCGTTGTCCTTGGCGAAGGCGGTTTCGAGCTCGCGTGCAGCGTCGGCGAACTTGCCGGTGCCGACCAGGCTGGCGCCCAGCATCGCGTGATAGGACGGCAGATCCTGGATCTTGAGCGCCGCCTGCATCATCTGCGCCGCCCGCGTGTGGCGGCCCTGCGAGAAGTGGATGGAAGCCAGCAGCAGCACGGCCTGGGCGTCCTGCGGTGCGCCCTTGAGGTAGTTGTCCAGCGACTCGATGGCGCGGTCGATGTTCTTGTCGGCCAGGTAGATCTGCGCCAGCACCTTGGCGACCGGGCTCTGGGGCTGGACCCGCGTCACCGCTTCGAAGTAGGGCCTGGCTTTCTCGCGCTGGTTGAGCCCGTAGTGCGCCAGCCCGCCCAGCATCAGCGCCTGCGGCCGGTAGCGGAAGAAGTCCATCGGGATCGGGTCGAGCAGGTTGGTGACGCTGTTCAGCGCCTCGCGCGCCGCAGCCACCTTGCCGGCCCGCTCTTCGAGCAGGGCGCGGATGAAGCTGCCGCGCGGGTCTTGTGGCGAGGTCTTGAGCAGCACCTCGACATCGGCGCGTGCCGCCTCGAGCCGCCCCTGGTCTACCGCGAGGCCGGCGCGCGCCACCAGGGCCTCGGTGTGCGTGGCGTCCAGGGCCAGGGCGCGGTTGTAGCTGTCCAGCGCACCGGCGGCATCGCCCGTGCTGTGCTGGATGGTGCCCTTGAGGTAATGGCCCTCGGCCGACTTGGGTGCCAGGATGAGCGCGCGCTCCGAAGCCAGCCTGGCCTCGGCCAGCTGGCGTGCGCGGATGCGCACCGGGATCTCGGCCAGCCAGCTGTCGGGGCTGGCGGGGTCGATGGCGCGCGCCTCCTCGATCAGCCTGAGCGCGTTGCGGGGGTCGCCCACGTCCGAGGTGGCGCTGGCGCGCAGCAGCAGCAGCTGGGCCTGCACCGCCGGAGGCAGGCCGGCCGGGCTGAAGCGCTGCTGCTCGATCACCAGTTGATGCTTGGCCTGGGCGATGACCGCCCGCGCCATCGGCACCACGACCTCGGCCCGGTTGACACCCAGGTTGAGCGCCTCGGCAAACGCCACCTCGGCCGCCGCCACATCGCCATTGGCCAGCAAGGCCTTGCCCAGCAGCACATGCACCGGCAGCAGGCTGCGGTCGATCTTGATCGCGTTCTTGAGCTGGATGATGGTGCCCGGCATGTCCTTCTTCTCGAAGCGCACGAGGGCGTCCTCGTAGAGCTTGGAGGCCTTGGGATCGGCGGCCAGCGCCGGCAGGCTCAGGGCCAGGACGGCCAGGCAGGCGGCGCGGCGCCAGGCGGCAGGCAATGAGGCTGGTCGATTCTTGGGCATGACCTCGAATGTTAGGAGTTTCCCGGTCCAGCCGGGGCCCGGGTGACCCTGTGCCGCGGCCGTCGGCGTGCGAAAGTGGGCCGGGCCTCCTCCGGCGTTCGGGCGTGGCAGGTCCGGCGTGTGCTGCCCGGCGCGACGGCGCAGAATCCCGGCCCTGGCGCGACCGCCGTCCCGCGCCTGGAGATGTCGCCATGAAGACCCTGTTCGCTGCCACCGCGCTGGCCCTGCTGCTGGCCCGGGCCCAGCCCGCCAGCGCGGCACCCGGCCTGCCGTCCACCAACGTGGCCTGGCTGGCCGCGGCGGCGGACGCCGACGTCGACGGCGCCTTTGCGCACGCCCGCTCGGAGAAGAAGCCGGTGCTGCTGTACTGGGGCGCGACCTGGTGCCCGCCCTGCAACCAGCTCAAGGCGACGCTGTTCAACCGCCAGGAGTTCGCGGCGCTGTCGCGCGGCTTCGTCGCCGTTCATGTCGACGGCGACCGACCCGGCGCGCAGCGCCTGGGCCAGCGCTTCAAGGTCAGCGGCTACCCGACGCTGGTGCTCTTCAACGCCCAGGGCCAGGAGCTGACGCGGCTGCCGGGCGAGGTGGACGCGGCCCAGGCGCTGGCGGTGCTGCAGCTGGGCATGGCCGGCGGGCGGCCGGTGGCGGCGGTGCTGAAGGACGCGCTGGCGGGCAAGGCGCTGGCCGCGGCCGAGTGGCGGCTGCTGGCCTTCTACTCCTGGGATACCGACGAGCAGCAACTGCAGCCCAAGGCCGAGCTCGCCGCCACGCTGCGCCGGCTGGCCACCGCGGCGCCGGCCGCTGACGCCGAGACCGCGCATCGCCTGTGGCTGAAGGCGTTGGCCGCCAACGACGGCAGCCCGGCCGCCTTGCCGGAGGCGGCGCAGCGCGAACGGCTGTTGCGCCTGCTGGCCGCCCCGGCCCAGGTGCGCGCCCAGATGGATGTGCTCGCCAACAACGCGGTCGAGATCGTGCAGACGCTCGATGGCGAGGGCGCGGCACCCGATTGGCCGCTGGTGAAGGCCTATGCCGCCGCGCTCGAGCGCCTGGAGGCCGATGCCGGCCTGTCGCGCGGCGACCGCCTGATGGCGCTCTATGCCCGCGTCGACCTGGCGCGGCTGGCCCAGCCCAAGGACACGGTGCGACCGCGCCTGCCCGCGGCGCTGGTGAAGGACGTGCGCGAGCACACGGCGCGGCTGGACCGCGAGACCACCGATGCCTACGAGCGCCAGGCCGTCATCACCGCCGCGGGCAGCCTGCTCGGCCGCGCCGGGCTGTGGACCGAGAGCGAGGCACTGCTCGAGGCCAACCTGGCGCGCAGCCATTCGCCCTACTACCTGATGAGCCAGCTCGGCGGCAACGCGCGCAAGCTGGGTCGCAACGAGGATGCACTGCGCTGGTACCAGAAGGCCTTTGACAGCAGCGAGGGCCCGGCGACGCGCCTGCAATGGGGCGCCGGCTACCTGCTGGCCCTGGTCGATCTGGCGCCGCAGGACGGCGCGCGCATCGAGAAGACCGCGGCCCAGCTGCTGGTCGAGGCGGCGCGCGACAGCGGCGCCTTCGACGGCCGCAGTGCGCGCTCGCTTGCGCGTATAGGCAGCAAGCTGGCAACCTGGAACGAGGACGGCCGCCACAAGGACAGCCTGCGCCGGCTGCAGGCGCAACTCGACGGCATCTGCAGCCGCATCGCCGCAGGTGACGCGCGCCGCGCCAGCTGCAGCGCATTGCTGCGGCCGGCGGACAAGAAGAGCGCCTGAGCGCCCGCCGGCCCGCGGCCGCAAGCGGGCCTCAGGCCAGGCCTTCAGCCTTGAGTGCTTCCTGCACCGCCGGGCGGGCCGCCACACGGCCCAGGTAGGCGCCCAGGTTCTTGAAGCCGCTGATGTCGACGCCGACATACTTGCCCCAGCCGCTGACGGTGAAGAGATAGGCGTCGGCCACCGTGAAGCCGTCGCCCATCAGGTGCTGGCGGCCTTCGAGCTGGCTGTCGACCCAGGCGAAGCGCTCGCCCAGGCGGGCGCGGAACAGTGCCTTGGCCTCTTCGGGCATGGCCGGGTTGAACAGCGGCGAGAAGCCCTTGTGCAGCTCGGTGGTGATGAAGTTGAGCCACTCGACGAGGCGGTAGCGCGCCATCGTGCCGGCGGCCGGTGCCAGCGCCTTGGCCGGCACCTGGTCGGCGATGTACTGCACGATGGCCGGGCCTTCGCTGAGGCGCTGGCCGTCGTCGAGCTCGAGCAGGGGCACATAGCCCTTGGCGTTGATGGTGTGGTAGTCGGTGCCGTCGGCCAGCTTGTGCGTCTTGGTGCTGGCCATTTCCAGCGTGAAGGGCAGGCCGGATTCACGCAGCACGATGTGCGGGCTGAGCGAGCAGGCGCCGGGGCTGTAATAGAGCTTCATGGGTTTGCCTCCTGGGGGTTTGGACGGAGGCGTGACGATAGCGGCATCGGCGCGGCCCTGCCGGCCGCGGCGATACTGCGCCAACCGGAGAACGCCCATGCCACGCCCCGTCCTTGATGAAGCCCGCATCCACCCAACAGTGCGCGATGTCGTCGCCGGCCAGCACGCCCAGACGCTGCTCGAGGTGCAGGACGCCATCGCCCGCCACGCCGTGGTGGTGGTGGGCATGCGCCAGAACCCGTTTCCGCGCCGCGCCCGCAAGGCGCTGGAGGCCGCCGGGATCGCCCACCACTACATGGAGTACGGCAGCTATTTCTCGCAATGGCGGCGCCGCCTGGCGCTGAAGATGTGGGCCGGCTGGCCGACACTGCCGATGGTCTTCGTCAAGGGCACGCTGGTGGGCGGGGCCGACGACTTGGCGCGCCTGATCGCCAGCGGCGAGATCAAGCGGATGCTGGGCTGAGGCCGGGCTTGGGCTGTCGCGGCCTGGCGATGAAGCGGCTGGCGCTGTTGGGGGCCCTGGCGTGGGCGCTGGCTGCGCCGCCGGCCGCGGCCGCCGAAACCCGGCCCGGCCTGACCGCCTGCCGACTGGCCGGCGTCGAGCACGAGGCCTTCTGCGGCAGCGTCACGCGGCCCCTCGATCCGGCACGGCCCGACGGCGTACACATCGACGTTCACTTCGCGGTGCTGCCGGCGCTGGCGCGCCAGCGTCATCCCGACCCGGTGTTCTTCTTCGCCGGCGGCCCGGGGCAGAGTGCCATAGCTCTGGCAGGCAGCGTGGCCCGGCTGCTGGCGCGGCTTTCCAACCGGCGCGATGTGGTGCTGGTGGACCTGCGCGGCAACGGTCGCAGCGCGCCCCTGGCCTGCGACGAGCCGGGCCAGCCGTTGGCCCGGCTGGCCGAGATGGCCGACCCGGCGCTGGCGCTGCAGCGCCTGAGCGCCTGCCGCCAGCGGTTGCAGCGGCTGCCGCATGGCGATCTGCGCCACTACACCACGGCGCTGGCGGTACAGGATGTCGATGCCGTGCGGCGGTCGCTAGCCGCCGGGCGCATCAACATCGTCGGCACCTCCTACGGCACGCGGGTGGCGCTGGACTACATGCGCCAGTTTCCGGCTGCGGTGAGGCGCGCCGTGCTCGATGGCGTGGTGCCGCCCGACATGGCCTTGCCGCAGGCGGCGGCGGCTGATCAGCAGGCAGCGCTGGCCGCCGTCTTTGCCGCCTGTGGGGCCGAGGCTGGCTGCCGCGCTCGCCACCCTGGCCTGGTCGCCGACTGGCAGCGCCTGCTGGCCGGCGCCCCGCATGCGGCCACGGTGCGCGACCCGCTCACCGGCGTGCCGCAGACACTGAGCCTGGGACGTGACGCGCTGCTGGGCCTGGTGCGCCAACCGCTTTACGCGCCCTCGCTGGCGGCGGCGCTGCCGGCGGCCATTGCCGAGGCGGCCAGCGGGCGCTTCGATCCGCTCATCGCGCTGGCCCAGGCGGTGCAGCCGGCGCGGCGCGGCCGGGTTGCCGTCGGCCTGCACTATTCGGTGGTCTGCGCCGAGGACGTGCCGCGCATGGCGGCGGATGCCGGCGAAGCCTTTGCTGACACCTATCGCCAAGCTTGTGCCGACTGGCCGCGCGGCGAAGTGGTGGCTGACTTCTATCACTTGGGCCCGGCCCCGGCGGCGACGCTGCTGCTGTCGGGCGGCGCCGACCCGGTGACGCCGCCGCGCCACGGTGAACGCGTGGCGCGTGTGCTGGGGCCGCGCGCAAGCCATGTTGTGGTGGCCCAGGGCGGCCATGGCCTGCTGGCCCTGCCCTGCCTGCGCGACGTGGTCTTCCGCTTCATCGCCGCCGAAGACGAGGCCGCGGCCCTGACCGTGGACACCGGCTGCGCCAGTCAGCTGCCGCGGCCCCGCGCCTTCGTGCCGCCGACCGGGGTAGCGCCGTGATCGAAGTGGTGGGCCTCGCCAAGGCCTTCCGCCCGGGCCGGGGGCGCGCGGCATCCTGGGTGCGGGCGGTGGACGGCGTGGACTTCGTCGCTGCCGACGGCCGCATCACCGGCCTGCTGGGCCCCAACGGCGCCGGCAAGACGACGACGCTGCGCATCGCCGCGGCGCTGATCGAGCCCGACGCCGGCCAGGTGCTTGTGGACGGCATCGAGGTCGCGCGCCAGCCACGGGCGGCGCTGGCGCGCATGGGCGTGCTCAGCGATGCGCGCGGCCTCTACCCGCGGCTGACGGCGCGCGAGAACATCGTCTACTACGGCCGCCTGCACGGCATGTCGGCCCCGGCCGCGAACGCGCGTGCCGAGGCCCTGGCGCGGGTGCTGGAGATGGCGGCCCTGCTCGACCGCCGCACCGAGGGCTTCAGCCAGGGCGAGCGCATGAAGACGGCGCTGGCCCGTGCCCTGGTGCATGACCCGCCCAACATCGTGCTCGACGAGCCGACCAACGGCCTCGACGTGCTGGCCACGCGCGCCTTGCGCGAGGCGCTGCGCCGGCTGCGCGACGAGCAGGGCAAGTGCATCGTGTTTTCCACCCACATCATGCAGGAGGTGGAACGCCTGTGCGACCACGTCGTCGTGATGGCGCGTGGCCGCACCGTCGCTGCCGGCACGGTGGCCGCGCTGGGCACACTGGCCGGCACGGCGGATTTCGAGGAAGCCTTCGTGCGCCTGGCTTATGGCGGCGCGGGGGCGGCGCCGTGAAGGCGGCCT
This sequence comes from Rubrivivax sp. A210, assembly GCF_904426505.1. Taxonomy (GTDB): domain Bacteria; phylum Pseudomonadota; class Gammaproteobacteria; order Burkholderiales; family Burkholderiaceae_C; genus Rubrivivax. Next base: position 352,038 of record NZ_CAJGBN010000023.1, on the reverse strand, counting down.
GGATCGTCTACCGCAAGGAGCTGCTCGACGCGCTGCGCGACCGCCGCACGCTGCTGATGGTGCTGCTCAGCTCGGTGGCCATGGGCCCGTTGGTGCTGGTGCTGGTGTCGCAGCTGGTGGCCGGTGTGGAGAAGCGGGCCGAGGCGCGCACCGTGGTCGTCCACGGCATGGAGCACGCGCCGACGCTGCGCAACTTCATCGAGCGCCAGACCTACGCCGTGGCCGCGGCGCCGGCCAACTACGAGCAGCAGCTGCGCGACAGCACGCTCGGCGACCCGGTGCTGGTGATCCCGCCCGGCTTCGAGGACGCGCTGCAGCGCGGCGAGGCGCCCGAGGTTGAGCTTGTCTCCAGCGCCGCCAACCGCCGTGCCCAGATCGGCAGCGGCGCCGTGCTGCGCCTGCTGCGCGCCTTCAACCAGGAGCAGGCCACGCTGCGCCTGGTGCTGCGCGGCGTCGCGCCGGCGCTGCTGGAGGCGGTGCAGGTGGAGGAGCGCGACCTTGCCGATCCGGCCCAGCGCGCCGCCCAGCTTGGCACCATGGTGCCCTTCTTTGTGCTGATGGCTGTGCTCTACGGCTGCCTCAATGCGGCGCTGGACAGCACCGCCGGCGAGCGCGAGCGCGGCTCGCTGGAACCGCTGCTGATGAACCCGGCCGCACGCGGCGCCCTGGTGCTGGGCAAGTGGGGCGCGGTGGCCAGCATCGGCATGCTCATCGCGGTGCTGTCCTGCCTGAGTTTCCTGCCCGGCCAGTGGCTGCTGCGCAGCGAGGCGCTGTCGGCGATGTTCCGCTTCGGCCCCGGTGAGGCGCTGGCCTTCGTCGCCCTGCTGCTGCCGCTGGCGGTGGCGCTGGCGGCACTGCTGATGGCCATCGCCATCCGCTGCCGCAGCTTCAAGGAGGCGCAGGCGAACGCCACCGGGGTGATGCTGGCCTTCTCGCTGCTACCGCTGGTGGGCCTGCTCAACCAGGAGGGCACGGCGCCCTGGCATCTGTGGCTGCCGGCGTTGGCCCAGACCACGCTGATGGGCCGCGTGCTCGGCGGCGAGCCGCTCACTGCCGCCGCCGTGCTGCCGGGGGTGGCGGTGTGTGCCGCGCTGGCGGCGCTGTCGCTGGCCTATGTGGCGCGCACGCTGCGCCGTGCCGCGCTCGCCTGACCGGGGTTTGCCTTCAACCGCCTGCCGCCGTCATCCGGTTGGATGCAGACCCGCAGGGATCAATTGGCGCGCTGCCCCAGTGCCCGATGCACCTCCTGCTGCCAGGGCAGCGCGCTCACCAGTTCATTGAGGAAGAGCGCCGCCTCCTGCGCGCTGAGCACCGCGCCTTCGGCGCCGACCAGGCGCAGATTGGTGACCACGGCCAGCGGGTCGGCCATCGCCACCACGCCGCGGCAGATCTGTATCCAGTCCCAGGCCATGCCGGCCTCGCCTTCGGCACTGGTGGCCGCCCAGATGGTCTGGCCGGCGGCCGTGCCCGCGGCCGGTCCGACCGGCATCACACGCGTGCCCAGGTGTCGAAAGCGCACGGGCGCGGGTTCACCGGCCTGCCACAATAAGGGTGGCCAAGCGCGCAGCGACCAGGGTGCGGCCACAGGCAGTGCGGGGGCTTGGTTTCGGGACTGAATGGCTGTGTTTCGCATATCGCTATCTTTCGACATGAAGGCGCCACGGGAAAGCTGTAAATCCTGTCAGGGCAAGCCATTCGCTGACGAGGCTCACAGTTAGCGAGGAGGGCCATGCTCCCTGGTGGATATTCGTCGGTATTGAGGGCTGCCAATCGCGAAGAATTTCGCGAGGAACTGGTGCGTTTTTCACACGGGCTCGGCTTCGACACGGTGTCGGCCATCACCGTGGTCGACCTCGGCCTCGGCAAGTGCGAGTTCATCAATGTCGACAACACGCCGGCCGAGTACACCGACACCTATCTCGATCCGGTGATGCAGCGCAGCGATCCGGTGATGCAGCATTGCCGGCGCCATAGCGTGCCCATCGTCTGGGACCAGGAGACCTATGTCGAGCGCGGACTGGGCGAGTTGTGGGAGCACCAGGCCCGCCACGGTTTTCGCACCGGCATCGCGATGGCACTGCACCTGCCCGAGGGCAAGCATTTCCAGTTCGGCGTCGACCGCGAGGATCCCCTGCCCAGCGACGCGCAGGAACTGCAGCGCCTGGTGGCCGACCTGCAGCTCTTTGCCGTCCATGCCCAGGACACCGCGCTGCGCCTGCTGCTGCCTCCGGCCGAGCAGCCCGAGCGCCCCAGCCTCACGCCGCGCGAGCTCGACGTGCTGCGCTGGACCATGGAGGGCAAGACCGCCTGGGAAGTGGGCGCGGTGCTGGGCATCAGCGAACGGACGGCGGTCTTTCACGTCACCAACGCGATGCACAAGCTGGGCTGCATCAACAAGCAGCAGGCGGTGCTCAAGGCCTTGCGGCTGGGCCTGATCGACTGATTTCGGTGGCAATGGCCTCTGAACCGGAAGTGGCCCGGCGCCCATGGCCCTGTAAGAGCTGACAGTTATCGGCGCCGCGACGCGCTGCTCCAATGTCGTGAACCGTGCCACCGGGCACGCCTTTCGACCCTGGAGCCGCACCATGAACTTCTCGATCCGCCGCACCACCGCCACGCCCAGCTTGAACGCACCGGCTACCCAGCGCCAGCCGGAGAAGCGCGGCCCGGTTGAACTGCAGCCCCAGCAGCTGGCCCAGGTGGCCGGTGGCTCGCCCAAGGGCGGCTGGTCGCCGGCCGCGGTGATCGATTCGCCCAAGGGCGGTTGGTCCGCCTGATCGCAGCTTTTGTTCGCGCCCCGGGATCGATCCCTCCGGGACCGAGGCGTTGGCGGGCCGGCGCAAGCCGCCCGCCCTTTTATTTGCCATGCTTGAATCGCGCCCCCTCTTCCGCGCCGAGGCCCTGGCGGCCCAGCGCCAGTCCTGGCTGGGCGCGGTGCAGCTGGCGCGGCCACTGGCGCTAAGCTGGATCACGGCCGGCGTGCTGGCGGTGGCCGCCGCCGCCGCCAGCTTTCTCTTTTTCGCCGAGTACACGCGCAAGGCCTCGGCCGGCGGTGTGGTCGTGCCCGATCTCGGTCTCATCCGGCTGCTGCCCGCGGCGGCGGGCACGGTGCTGGAGCGCCGCGTCAACGAGGGCCAGGCGGTGCGCGCGGGCGATGTGCTGTTCGTGATCGCGCTCGAACGCCCCCTGCTCGCCGGCCCGGCCCAGGGCCAGGTGAGGCGCAGCCTGGACGAGCGCCGGCGCAGCCTGGCTGAGGCGGCGCGCACGCAGAAGGCGCTGGCCGAGGCCCGCCGCAGCGGCTTGAGCGCGCGGCTGCGCGCGCTGCAGGCCGAGGCGGTGCAGCTCGATGCCGAGATCGCGCTGCAGCAACAGCGGCTGGCCCTGGCCCAGAAGGCGATGACGCGGCTGGAATCGCTGCAGGCCGAGAGCTTTATCTCGCCGGCCCAGACCCAGGCCAAGTCCGAGGAGCTGCTGGAGGTGCGCGCCGCGGCGCAGACCCTGGTGCGCCAGCGCGCGGCGCTGGCACGCGAGCAGGCCGAGCTCGAGGGCGAGGCCGGCGCGTTGCCGCTGCTGGCCGGCGGCGCGGTGGCCGGGCTGGAGCGCGACCTGGCAGTGGTCGAGCGCGAGGCCGCCGAGCAGGACGCCGAGCAGCGCCTGGTGGTCCACGCGCCGCGCGACGGCACCGTCAGCACGGTGCTGGCCGAGCCCGGCCAGAGCGTCACGCCGGCTGCGGCACTGGCCACGCTGGTGCCGGCCGGGGCCACGCTGCAGGCTCAGCTCTACGCGCCGTCCAGCGCGGTGGGCTTTGTGCGGCCGGGCCAGGCGGTGCGCCTGCGCTTCGAGGCCTTCGCCTACCAGAAGTACGGCCACCAGCCAGGCCATGTGCTGCGCGTCTCGCCCTCGCCGCTGGCGGCCAGCGAGCTGGCCGCGCTGGCCCTGCCCGCCGCGCCGGGCGGCGAACCGATGTTCCGCATCACCGTGGCGCTGGAGGAAGGCGCCTTGGCGCTGCCGCTGGCCGCGGGCATGCGGCTGCAGGCCGATGTACTGCTGGACCGCCGCCGACTCATCGAATGGCTGTTCGAACCCCTGCTGGGCTTGCGGAGCCGGGTGTGAGCCTGCACGGCCTGCACTTCGGGGGCCCGGTCGTGCCGGTGATCCTGCAGACCGAGGCGGCCGAGTGCGGCCTGGTCTGCCTGGCCATGGTGGCGGGCGCGCACGGCCTGCGTACCGACCTGGCCAGCCTCCGCCAGCGCTTCTCGATCTCGCTCAAGGGCGCGACGCTGGCCGACCTGGTGCGCATTGCCGACGGCATGCAGCTGGGCGCACGCGCGCTGCGCGCCGAGCCCGACGAGCTGGGCCAGATCGCGCTGCCCTGCATCCTGCACTGGAACCTGAATCATTACGTCGTGCTGGTGGCCTTGCGCGGCGACGAGGCTCTGATCCACGACCCGGCCCACGGCGCGCGGCGCGTCAAGGCAGCCGAGCTGTCGCGCAGCTTCAGCGGCGTGGCGCTGGAGCTGCAGCCGGCGCCCGGTTTCGTGCCGGCGCGGCAGCGGCGCCGCGTCTCGCTGCGTCAGCTGTTGGGGCCGGTGAGCGGCCTGAAGCGCTCGCTGGCGCAGATCCTGGCGCTGGCGCTGGCGCTCGAGCTCTTCGTGCTGTTCAGCCCCTTCTTCATGCAATGGGTGGTGGATGGTGTGCTGGTCAGCGGCGACCGCGACCTGCTGCTCACGCTGGGCCTGGGCTTCACGCTGCTGGTGGGGGTGCAGGTGCTGACCGCCGCCGCTCGCGCTTGGGCCGTGCTGGTGCTGTCGGCCACGCTCAACCAGCAGTGGCTGCTCAACGTCTTTGCCCACCTGCTGCGGCTGCCGGTGGAGTGGTTCGAGAAGCGCCAGCTCGGTGATGTCTGGTCGCGCTTTGGTGCGTTGCAGCAAATCCAGAGGGCGCTGACCACCCATTTCGTCGAGGCTGTGCTCGACGGTGCCCTGGTGCTGCTGACGCTGGTGATGATGGCGCTCTACAGCCCCACGCTCAGCGCGGTGGCGCTCTCCGCGGTGGCCGCCTATGGCCTGCTGCGCTGGGCCGGCTATCGGCCGCTGCGCGAAGCCAGCGAGCAGGCGCTGGTGTTCGAGGCGCGCCAGGGCAGCCACTTCCTCGAGTCGGTGCGCGGCGTGCTGGCGATCAAGCTCTTCAACGCCCAGGCCGACCGCCGCTCGCGCTTTGCCAGCCTGGTGGTCGACACCATGAACGCGCAGATCGCGGTGCGGCGGGTGGAGCTGTGGGCGGCGGTGGCGCACCGCCTGCTCTTCGGCCTGGAGCGTGTGGCCGTGGTCTGGATCGGCGCCTGGCTGGTGCTGGAGGGCCGCCTCACGGTGGGCATGCTGTTCGCGTTCTTCGCCTACAAGGAAACCTTCGCGGCGCGCGTCAGCGGCCTCGTCGACAAGGCGGTGGAGCTGCGCATGCTGGGCCTGCAGGGCGAGCGCCTGGCCGACATCGTGCTCACCGCACCCGAGCCGGAGGCAGGATCGGGCCAGCCCGAGCACGCCGGCATCGAGCTGCGCGATGTGAGCTTTCGCTATGCCGACGGCGAGCCCGAGGTGCTTCTGCACCTCAACCTGAAGATAGACGCCGGCGAATCGGTGGCCATCGTCGGGGCCTCGGGCGGCGGCAAGTCCACCCTGCTCAAGCTGATGCTGGGCATCCACGAGCCGAACGCGGGCCAGGTGCTGGCCGGCGGCGTGCCGCTGGCGCGGCTGGGCCTGGCGCGCTGGCGCGAGCAGGTGGGCGTGGTGATGCAGGACGAGCCGCTGTTCTCGGGCACGGTGGCCGACAACATCTGCTTCTTCAGCCCCGAGCCCGACCTCGCCTGGCTGCGCGAGTGTGCCCGCGTGGCCGCGGTACACGATGAGATCGAGGCCTTGCCGATGGGCTATGACACCCTGATCGGCGAGCTGGGCACGGTGCTCTCGGGCGGGCAGAAGCAGCGCGTGCTGCTGGCTCGCGCCCTCTACAAGCGGCCGAGCATCCTGCTGCTCGACGAGGCGACCAGCGCCCTCGATGTCGAGCGCGAGCGCCTGGTCAACCAGGCGGTGCGCAAGCTGGCGTTGACGCGGGTGATCGTGGCGCACCGGCCCGAGACGATTGCCTCGGCCGGGCGCGTCATCGTGCTGCAGGGCGGCCGCATCGCGCAGGATCTGCGCAGCCTGTCCGCTGCAGCGCCGATGCCCTAGGCCTGCTTCAGGCCTTGGTGGACTTCAGCGGGCAGGTGTTCATGCCCAGCAGCGGGTAGATGGGGCAGAAGCTGACGGCACCAGTGAGCAGCGGCACGACGCCGATCCAGCCCCAGACGCCGATGGTTCCGGTAAGCGTGAGGGCGATCAGCACGAGGCCGGCCACGATGCGGAGGATGCGGTCGATGCCGCCGACGTTGGATTTCATGGGGTGCTCCTGGACTTTGGTTTGAGGCGCAGGCCCGTTCGGCCAGCGTCGCTACTGTGCGCCCGACACCCCCTGCCGGTCGGTGACCTGGGTCACACGCGCAAAGTCAGGGCGCCGGCAGCGGGCCGCCGGCGGCCAGGGCGCGCAGCGCCTGGCTGTCGAGCAGCTCGATGCGCTCGCGCCCAAGCCGCACCCAGCCGGCGCGTTCGAAGCGGGCCAGCAGGCGAGAGATGATCTCGCGCACCGTGCCCAGTTCGTCGGCCAGGGCCTGGTGGGTTGTGTGTACCTGGGCGCCGCGGCCCAGCAGTGCGGCTGCAAGGCGCTGGTCCAGGCGCTGGAAGGCGACGGCCTCGGCCAGGGCCATGAGGTCGGCCAGGCGGTCGCCAAAGATGCCGAAGACGAAGTGGCGGAAGGGCGGATGGCCCATCCAGCGCTCGAATCCCGGCGGCGTGAGCAGGGCCAGCTCGGTGGCTTCGGAGGCTTGGCCATGGGCAGCCAGCGTGGCGGTGCCGAAGAGGCAGGAGGTGGAGACCACGCACAACTCGCCGGGGGTGACGCGGTAGAGCTCCAGCGTGCGCCCGCCGGGCGAGCCGCGCGCCACCCGCACCGCGCCCGAGAGCACGAGCGGAAATCCGCGGCAGGGGCTGCCCTCGTCGAAGAGCAGGGTGCCGGCGGGCACTGTGAGGCGCTGGGTCTGGGCCGCGAGAACGGCATCCAGCAAGGCCGGGTCCATGCCCTGCAGCGCGGGATAGAGGGCGAGCAGGCGGGTGCCGGTGTCGTCGGGTTGGGTCACGGTGGGGTCAGGAGTGGGTGGGGTTGGTGGCGGTTTCGAGGGCGGTGAGCCAGGCCATCGCCTGGTCGCGATCATTGCCGCACATCGCGGGGCCCGGCTGCAGGTTCAGGCAGACGGGCGGGCGTTCGGGCCGGCCGAACAGGCGGCAGCGCTCGGCCTCGTCAAGCTGGACGCAGCGCTGCCCGGCCGGCTTGCCTTGCGGCATGCCAGGTATGGGTGATGAGATCGAGGGCGCCGTGCAGCAGGCGCCGCAGCGTGGGCGGCAGTCCATGGTGGCCTTGATGCTAGCCCTTGGGGCGGGCAAGTCGGGGGCATGTTCGTAGAATCGCCCTTCCCATGCTGCACCCTCAAGCCTTCGACGTCATCGTGGTCGGCGGTGGCCATGCCGGCACCGAGGCCGCGCTGGCCGCCGCGCGCATGGGCTGCGCGACCCTGCTGCTCACACACAACATCGAGACCCTGGGGCAGATGAGCTGCAACCCCTCGATAGGCGGCATTGGCAAGGGCCATCTGGTGAAGGAGGTCGACGCGCTGGGTGGCGCGATGGCCGAGGCCACCGATGAGGCCGGCATCCAGTTCCGCATCCTCAATGGCAGCAAGGGCCCGGCGGTGCGGGCCACGCGCGCCCAGGCCGACCGCATCCTCTACAAGGCCGCGATCCGTCATCGCCTGGAGAACCAGCCGAATCTCTGGCTGTTCCAGCAGGCGGTGGACGACTTGATGCTGGAGGGCGGCCGCGTCGTCGGTGCCGTCACGCAGGTGGGCCTGCGCTTCCGCGCCCGTGCCGTGGTGCTGACGGCCGGCACCTTTCTCGATGGCCGCATCCATGTGGGCCTGCAGAACTACAGCGCCGGCCGCGCCGGCGACCCGCCGGCGGTGAGCCTGTCGGCGCGGCTCAAGGAGCTGAAGCTGCCCCAAGGCCGGCTCAAGACCGGCACGCCGCCGCGCCTGGATGGGCGCACCATCGATTTCACCCGCCTGCAGGAGCAGCCGGGCGACCTGGACCCGGTGCCGGTGTTCAGCTTCCTTGGCAGCGCCGACCAGCACCCGCGGCAGCTGCCCTGCTGGATCACCCACACCAACGAGTACACGCACGAGATCATCCGCAGCGGCTTTGACCGCAGCCCGATGTTCACCGGCGTCATCGAGGGCACGGGCCCGCGCTACTGCCCCAGCATCGAGGACAAGGTCAACCGCTTTGCCGACAAGGGCTCGCACCAGATCTTCCTCGAGCCCGAGGGGCTGACGACGCACGAGTTCTATCCCAACGGCATCTCGACCAGCCTGCCCTTCGACATCCAGCTCGCCGCCGTGCGCTCGATGGTGGGGCTGGAGCAGGCCCACATCCTGCGCCCGGGCTATGCCATCGAGTACGACTACTTCGACCCGCGCGAGCTGAAACCCAGCTTCGAGACGCGCGTGGTCGATGGGCTCTTCTTCGCCGGCCAGATCAATGGCACCACAGGCTACGAGGAAGCGGCGGCCCAGGGCCTCTACGCCGGCGTCAACGCCGCGCTGCAGGCCCAGGGTCGCGAGCCCTGGACGCCGCGGCGCGACCAGGCCTACCTGGGCGTGCTGGTCGATGACCTGGTCTGCAAGGGCATCACCGAGCCCTACCGCATGTTCACCAGCCGCGCTGAATACCGTCTGCAGCTGCGCGAGGACAACGCCGACCTGCGCCTCACCGAGGCCGGCCGCGACCTCGGTCTGGTCGATGATCGCCGCTGGGCCGCTTTTTCGCTCAAGCGCGAGCGGCTGGAGCGGGAACTGCAGCGCCTGCGCGCGACCTGGGTGCGCCCCGCCACTCTGCCCGCGGCCGAGGCCGAGCGCCTGCTGGGCAAGGCGCTGGAGCACGAATACGCCCTGGTCGACCTGCTGCGCCGGCCCGGAGTCGGCTTCGACGCGGTCTGTGAAGCGGCGTTGATCGCCGGCCAGGTTGGCGCTGTTTCACGTGAAACACTGCGGGCCGAGTTCGGTGTGAGCGCGGCTGACGCCGTGATCGAACAGGCCGAGATCGCGGTGAAGTACGCCGGCTACATCGACAAGCAGAACGACGATGTAGCGCGCGCCGCATCCTTCGAGAACCTGCCCCTGCCTGAAGAGCTGGACTACGCCCAAGTCACCGCCCTGTCCTTCGAGGTGAGGCAGAAGCTGGCCCGCCACCGGCCCCAGACCCTGGGCCAGGCGGCGCGCATCTCCGGCGTCACGCCGGCGGCGGTGTCGCTGCTGCTGGTACATCTGAAGAAGGGCCGGCTCAAGGCGACGGCGCTCCTGGCGGCGCGCGACGACAGCCTGCCCGATTGATCGCGATGGAAGGCGAACTCGTTCCCATCTTCGCCGCTCTGGGGCTCACGCCCACGGCCGCCCAGGCTCAGGCACTGACCGCCTATCTGGACTTGCTGCAGCACTGGAACGCCACCTACAACCTGACGGCGGTGCGCGAACGCGAGGCCATGCTGAGCCAGCATCTGGCTGATTGCCTGGCGGTGCTGCCGCCCCTGGTGACTCGCTGCGCGAACGGCCGCGTGCTCGATGTCGGCAGTGGCGGCGGCCTGCCTGGCGCGGTGCTGGCCATCATGGTGGCCGGGTTGGACGTGACCTGTGTCGACACTGTCGGCAAGAAGGCCGCCTTCATCCGCCAGGTGGCGGGCAGCCTGAAGCTGGCCAACTTGCACAGCATTCATGTGCGGGTGGAATCGCTGGTGGCCCCGCCCTTCGACCTGATTTGCTCGCGCGCCTTCGCCTCGCTGGCCGATTTCGTCCGCCTCACGCGCGGTCATCTTTCTCGCCAGGGCGTCTGGATGGCGATGAAGGGCAGGCGGCCCGACGACGAGATCGCGGCGCTGCCGGCCGACATCGACGTGTTTCACGTGGAACATCTGACGGTGCCCGGCCTGGACGCCGAGCGCTGCCTGGTCTGGATGCGGATCAAGGCCGTTGCCTGAGCCGCGAGCGGCCTGGAGCCGCCCGATTTCTGCGCTACGCTTTCGAGTCTGCCGGCGAGCCTCCGCGCCCGCCTCCGCAGCCCCGCCCGCTGTCATTTCCGGAGACCACCCATGCTCGGCATTGCCGACTACGGCGCCTTTTGCGCCGCCGTCCTCTTGTTCCTGGCCCTGCCCGGCCCCGGCACCTTTGCGCTGCTCACGTCCACGGCCAAGGGCGGCTTTCGCGCCGGTGCCGCCGCCACGGCCGGCGTGATCCTGGGCGACCAGGTGCTGCTGTGGCTGGCCGTGGCCGGCGTCGCTGCGCTGCTGGCCGCCAACCCCATGGTCTTCAAGGCGGTGCAATACGCCGGCGCCGCCTACCTGGGCTGGCTGGGCCTCAAGCTGATCTTCGCCAAGCCGGGCTCGGCATCGCCCATCCGCATCGAGCCGCGTGACTACGGCCGCCAGGCCTTCTTGATCACCCTGCTCAACCCCAAGGCCATCGTCTTCTACATGGCCTTCTTCCCGCTCTTCATCGATCCGGCCCAGCACCGCGGCGCCCCCACTTTCGTCGCGATGGCACTCACCATCGCCGCCATTACCGCCGTCTACTGCCTGCTGCTGTGTGCCTTTGCCGAGGCGGTGAGCGCCAAGGTCAGGGCGCACCGGCGCCTGGCCGGCGGGCTGGAGAAGCTGGCTGGCGTCTTTCTCATCGCCTTCGGCATCCGCCTGTCCACGCAATGAGCCGCATCTTCTGCATCGCCAACCAGAAGGGCGGCGTCGGCAAGACCACAACCACGGTCAACCTGGCGGCCGGCCTGGCCCAGGTGGGCAAGCGCGTGCTGCTGGTCGACCTCGACCCCCAGGGCAATGCCACCATGGGCTCGGGCATCGACAAGCGTGCGTTGGACCCCAGCGTCTACGACGTGCTGCTCGAATCGGCCAGCGTGGTCGATACGCGCCGGCCCAGCCCCCAGGGCGGCTACCAGGTGCTGGGTGCCAACCGCGAACTGGCCGGCGCCGAGATCGAGCTGGTGGAGCTGGATCGCCGCGAGCGCCGTCTCAAGGCCGCGCTGGCCACCGTGCGCGATGACTATGACTTCGTGCTCATCGATTGCCCGCCCTCGCTGAGCCTGCTCACCCTCAACGGCCTGTGCGCCGCCCATGGCGTGATCGTGCCCATGCAGTGCGAGTACTTCGCGCTCGAAGGCCTGTCGGACCTGGTCAACACCATCAAGCAGGTACACGCCAACCTTAACCCCGACCTGCAGATCATCGGCCTGCTGCGCGTGATGTTCGACCCCCGCATCACGCTGCAGCAGCAGGTGAGCGACCAGCTCAAGGCCCACTTCGGCGACAAGGTGTTCAACACCGTGATTCCGCGCAATGTGCGCCTGGCCGAGGCGCCCAGCTACGGCCAGCCTGGCGTCAACTTCGACCCGGCGTCCAAGGGTGCCCAGGCCTTCGTCGAGTTCGCGCGGGAAATGGCGCAGCGCCTTGGTTGACGAAACCCTGCTCTCCCGCATCGAGGATGCGGGCCTCAACGCCAGTGCGCCGCCGCAGCAGCGCTGGCTGGACGGCTGGCTGCTGCGCTTCTCGCCCGGCAAGGCCAAGCGCGCTCGCTGCGTCAATGCGGTGGCCATCGGGCGGCTGCCGCTGGCCGACAAGCTGCGGCTGGCCGGTGATGTTTTCCGCGAAGCCGGCTTGCCGATGGTGGTGCGCATCACCCGCTTCACCCAACCGGCCGGGCTGGATGGGCAACTGGCCGCGCAGGGCTTTGCGATGCTGGACGACACGCGGGTGATGGTCTGTCCCGCCCTGCCCGCTGCGGCTGACCATGCGCAGCCGCTCGCACCCCCGGCCGGGACGCACTGGGCGCGGCTAGCTGCCGCCAGCTACGCGGCCGAGGTCGGTGCGCTGCGCGGCTCGCCGCCTGAGCAGCGACTGGCCCACGCCGAGCGCCTGGCGCATTCGCCCGTGGCCTATCAGGGTTGGGCGATCCGGCGCGATGGCGACGGTAGCGTGCTCGCTTGCGGCCAATTTGCGCGCGAAGCTGAGCTGGTGGGGCTCTACGACATTTACACCCGCGAAAGCGAGCGCGGCCGCGGCCTGGCCCGCCTGCTGTGCCGGCAGTTGCTGGCGCTGGCCGCTGCCGAGGGCGCGGCGGTGGGCTATCTGCAGGTCGATGCCGACAACGAGGCTGCGCGCCGCATCTACCGCGGCCTGGGCTTTGCCGACGCCTATGCCTACCACTACCGGCAGGCGCCGGACAGTGAGCCGGGCGGCTAGAGGCCCAGTCCTTCGTCGACGCCCAGGTGTACGTTCATCGCCTGCACCGCGGCGCCGCTGGCGCCCTTGCCCAGGTTGTCCAGGCGGGCCATCAGGATGGCCTGGCTGTCGTTGGCGAAGACGAAGATCTCGACGCGGTTCGTGTCGTTGCAGGCCTGCACGTCAAAGAAGCCGCCTTCCAGCGTGGCCGGGTCGCGCAGCGGCTGCACGCGGATGAAGCGCTCGCCGGCGTAATGGGTCACGAGCGCGGCGTGCAGCGCCTCGGGCGTGGTACCCAGGGCTGCGCAGTCCAGCGGCGCCGAGACCGCCAGGCCCTTGTAGAAGTTGCCGACGATGGGCATGAAGATGGGTCGCGCCTTCAGCCCCGTGTGCGCCATCATCTCCGGCACATGCTTGTGGACCAGGCTGAGCCCATAGGGGCGCGGTGAAGTAAGTGCAGGCTCAGCGCCCGAGGCCCGTGCGGCCTCGTACTGCTCGATCATCTTCTTGCCGCCACCGGAGTAGCCGGTGATCGAGGTCGCGCTCACGCCAGTGCCGGGCGGCACCAGACCGGCGTCGACCAGGGGGCGCAGCAGCAGGATGAAGGCGGTGGCGTGGCAGCCCGGGTTGGCGATGCGCTTGCCGGCGCGTATCGCCTCGCGCTGGCCCGGCGCCAGCTCGGGCAGGCCGAAGGCCCAGCCCGGCAGGGTGCGGTGGGCGGTGCTGGCGTCGATGAGGCAGGTGCGGGGGTTGTTCACCAGCGCCGCCGCTTCGCGCGCTGCGGCGTCGGGCAGGCAGAGGAAGGCCACATCGGCGGCATTCAGCAGGCGGGCACGCTCGGCCGCGTCCTTGCGGCGCTCGGGGTCTATGCGCAGCACCTCGATGTCGCGCCGCGCCGCCAGGTATTCGTGGATGCGCAAGCCCGTCGTGCCCTCCTGACCATCGACGAAAACGGTGTAAGCCATGCTGTGCCCCGCGGACAATGCCGTGCAAAGGCGCAAAGGATACGGGAATGCAGGCGGGCACGGGCGCGGCGATGGAAGCGGCGGCAGCGGGGCGCGGCGCGTGAAGTCGCCGGCCCTGCGCGCCCTGAAGCTCGGCGTCCTCATTGCCGCCGTGCTGGGCTTGCTGCACTGGCTGGGCGTGGGCCTGCCGCTGCTCTTTGCGCTGGCCGTCTTCCTGATCGTGCCAACCCTGGTCGTGCCCTGGATCGCCGCCAACTGGGCCAGCGACCTGCGGCGCTGGATGCGCGCGCACTTCTGGGCCCGCGAGCAGGGCCGCTTCCACAGCTTTGCCGGCGTGCCGCTGGAGATCGAGGACGACGGCCGCCATGTCTGGGTGGATGGCGAGGGCCTGCTGCGCGCCCAGGGTGGTCGCCGCGAGCCCGAGGAGGCGCTGGCCGCGCGCCATGCGGGCAAGTGGCGGCGCGATGGCCAGGGCCGGCTGATGCTGCGCGTCGACGCCGTGGTGCAGGTGCTGGCCACGCGGGCCGGCCGCGACGAGCCGCGCGTGCAGCGCCTGCGCCGCTACCTGGAGCGTGACGTGCTCTACCCGGCGCAGCGGCGGCGTGAAGTCCGCTGAAGGCCGCATGCCGGGGCTGACGGACAATCGGCCCATGGTGACGAAAAAACCCAAGGGCCTGGGCCTTGGCCTGGAAGCGCTGCTCGGCCCCAAGGTCAGCGACGCCCCGGCCGCAGCCGAAGGCCAGCCCGGCACGCTGTCGCTGGACCTGCTGCGGCCCGGCAAATACCAGCCGCGCACACGCATGGACGAGGGCTCGCTGTACGAGCTGGCCGAGAGCATCAAGAGCCAGGGCGTGATGCAGCCCATCCTGGTGCGGCCGCTGGACAGCGGGCGCTACGAGATCATCGCCGGCGAACGGCGCTTCCGCGCCGCGCGGCTGGCCGGCCTGGACACGGTGCCGGTGCTGGTCAAGGCCGTCAGCGATGAAGCCGCCGCGGTGATGGCGCTGATCGAGAACATCCAGCGCGAAGACCTCAATGCCCTGGAAGAGGCGCAGGGCCTGCAGCGCCTGGTGACCGAGTTCCATCTCACCCACGAGCAGGCGGCCCAGGCCGTGGGGCGCTCGCGCAGCGCCGCCAGCAATCTGCTGCGCCTGCTCAACCTGGCCGAGCCAGTGCAGCAATTGCTGATGGCCGGCGACATCGAGATGGGCCACGCGCGTGCCCTGCTGGCCCTGCCGGCGGCGCAGCAGGTGATGAGCGCCCAGGAGATCGCCGCGCGCAAGCTCAACGTGCGCGAGGCCGAGAAACTGGTGGCGCGCGCCGCCGCGGCCGAGAAGGCGCCCGGCCCGGAGAAGGCGGCCAAGGCCAAATCGCGCGACATCACCAGGCTGGAAGAGCGGCTGGCCGATCATCTGACGGCCGCGGTCGAGATCCGCGTCAAGCGCCGCACGCGCCGCGGCGAAGCTGGTGAGGTGGCCATCGCCTTCGGCTCATTGGAAGAACTGAACGGCCTGCTCGACAAGCTGGGCGCCGCGGAAGCCTGAGCGCCGGCTGGCAGGGAACCTTCATCGGGCCGCCCTGCTCCATCGCGGTGCGTGGCGGCGTCATCGCCGCCGCCTTCTGAAGCGTTGAAGGGGGGCGGCTGGCGATTTGCCGCAAAGGCACGCGTCTTGCGAAGCCTGGCGTGCGAGGGTTTGTTCACACCCGCCACCGCAGGGGATGGGCACGATGCCCACGCCGGGCGGCGCGTGCAGGCGCAGAATGATCCTCGCTGTGATGTAGTGATGCGGCCGGTGGCACCATGCACCGGCAAGCCGGAAAGCTCTGATGGCGTCTGGGCCCGTGAAGCCGGGACGTCATCAGAACTTCCCAGGTGCGGCCCAGGGGCAGGAGTGTCCTCCCCGCCGTGCGCTGGTTGCCGGAGGCCGCATGGACGTCATCAGTCATTTCGCCGCTCGCTTTGAGCGCACGCGCGAGGAAGAGCTCTCGCTCGAGGATTACCTGGCCGAGTGCAAGCGCAACCCGCTGGCCTATGCCACCGCGGCAGAGCGCATGCTCAAGGCCATCGGCGAACCCAGGACAGTGGACACGCGCAGCGAACCGCGCATGTCGCGCCTGTTCGCCAACAAGCTGATCAAGGTCTACCCGGCCTTTGCCGAGTTCTATGGCATGGAAGACGCCATCGAGCAGGTGGTGAGCTATTTCCGCCACGGCGCCCAGGGCCTGGAGGAAAAGAAACAGATCCTCTACCTGCTGGGCCCGGTGGGCGGTGGCAAGAGCAGCATCGCCGAGCGCCTGAAGCAGCTGATGCAGGACGTGCCTTTCTACGCCATCAAGGGCAGCCCGGTGAATGAATCGCCGCTGGGCTTGTTCGATGCGGTCGAGGACGGCCCCATCCTGGAAAGCGAATACGGCATCCCGCGCCGCTACCTCAACCGCATCCTCAGCCCCTGGGCGGTGAAGCGGCTCGAGGAATTCGGTGGCGACATCCGCAAGTTCAAGGTCGTCAAGCGCCACCCCAGCATCCTCAAGCAGATCGGCATCAGCAAGACCGAGCCGGGCGACGAGAACAACCAGGACATCAGCAGCCTGGTCGGCAAGGTCGACATCCGCAAGCTCGAAAGCTATTCGCAGGACGACCCCGACGCCTACAGCTACAGCGGCGGCCTCTGCCTGGCCAACCAGGGCCTGCTGGAATTCGTCGAGATGTTCAAGGCGCCGATCAAGGTGCTGCACCCGCTGCTGACGGCCACGCAGGAAGGCAACTTCAAGGGCACGGAGGGCTTTGGCGCCATCCCGTTCGACGGCATCGTGCTCGCGCACAGCAACGAAAGCGAATGGAAGGCCTTCCGCAACAACAAGAACAACGAGGCCTTCCTCGACCGCATCTACATCGTCAAGGTGCCGTATTGCCTGCGCGTCAGCGAAGAGATCCACATCTACGAAAAGCTGCTGCGCAATTCATCGCTGGCCCAGGCCACCTGCGCGCCGGGCACACTGAAGATGATGAGCCAGTTCGCCATGCTCACGCGCCTGAAGGAACCCGAGAACTCGTCGCTCTATTCCAAGATGCTGGTCTATGACGGCGAGAACCTGAAGGACACCGACCCGCGCGCCAAGAGCTACCAGGAATACCGTGATTACGCCGGTGTCGACGAGGGCATGAGCGGCATCAGCACGCGCTTCGCCTACAAGATCCTGTCCAAGGTCTTCAATTTCGACAGCACCGAGATCGCCGCCAACCCGGTACACCTGATGTATGTGCTGGAGCAGCAGATCGAGCGTGAGCAGTTCTCGAAAGAGCTGGAAGACAAGTACGTCGGCTTCATCAAGGAATTGCTGGCCCCGCGTTACGCCGAATTCATCGGCAAGGAAATCCAGACCGCCTATCTCGAAAGCTACAGCGAATACGGCCAGAACATCTTCGACCGCTACGTCACCTACGCCGACTACTGGATCCAGGACCACGAGTACCGCGACACCGACACCGGCGAGGTGTTTGATCGCGCCAGCCTGAATGCCGAACTCGAGAAGATCGAGAAGCCGGCCGGCATTGCCAACCCCAAGGATTTCCGCAACGAGATCGTCAACTTCGTGCTGCGGGCGCGCGCCAGCAATCAGGGCAAGAACCCGGTCTGGACCAGCTACGAAAAGCTGCGCACGGTGATCGAGAAAAAGATGTTCAGCAACACCGAAGAGCTGTTGCCGGTGATCAGCTTCAATGCCAAGGCCAGCGCCGACGAGGCCAAGAAGCACGAGGACTTCGTGACGCGCATGGTGGCCAAGGGCTATACCAGCAAGCAGGTGCGGCTGCTGTGCGAGTGGTACCTGCGTGTGCGCAAGTCAAGCTGAGCGCGCATGCAGCACATCGTTGATCGCCGGCTGGCGGGCAAGAACAAATCGATAGGCAATCGAGAGCGTTTCCTGCGCCGCCACAAGGAGCAGATCCGCGAGGCGGTCAAGCGTGCCATCGACGGCCGCGGCATCCGCGATGTCGAGCGCGGCGAGGACATCCACATTCCCAAGAAGGATCTGAACGAGCCGGTGTTCGGCCATGGCCCCGGCGGCGTGCGCGACATCGTCCACCCGGGCAACAAGGAGTATGTGCAGGGCGACCGCATCGAGCGGCCCAAGGGTGGCCAGGGCGGTGGCAGCGGCAAGGGCCAGGCCAGCGACCAGGGCGAGGGAGAAGACGATTTCGTCTTCTCGCTTTCGCGCGAAGAGTTCATGCAAGTCTTCTTCGAGGACCTGGCCCTGCCCAACCTCGTGCGCACACAGCTCGCCGCCGTGCCCGAATGGAAGAGCCACCGCGCCGGCTACACCAGCGACGGCACGCCCAACAACCTGCACGTCGTGCGCAGCATGCGCGGCGCTTTAGGTCGGCGCATCGCGCTGGGCGCCAGTTCGCGGCGCGAGGTACACGAGCTCGAAGAACAGCTGGCTCAATGCAAGGCTCTGGCGGCCCCGGGCGACGAAGTGGCCGCGGCCGAGATCAAGACCTTGCAGGAACGCATTGCCGCGCTGCGCGCACGCATCGAGCGCATTCCGTACCTCGACCCCATAGACCTGCGCTACCGCAGCCGCGTGCGCGTGCCGGTGCCCACCAGCAAGGCGGTGATGTTCTGCCTGATGGATGTCTCGGGTTCGATGGACGAAGGCCGCAAGGAGCTTTCCAAGCGCTTCTTCATCCTGCTCTACCTGTTCCTGACGCGGCACTACGAGAAGATCGAACTCGTCTTCATTCGCCACCACACGCAGGCGCAGGAAGTCGACGAGGAGAACTTCTTCCACGCCCGCGAGACCGGCGGCACCGTGGTCAGCAGTGCCCTCGTGCTGATGGAAGAGATCATCCGCGCCCGCTACTCGCCCAGCGAGTGGAACATCTACGGCGCCCAGGCCAGCGACGGCGACAACTGGCACCACGACAGCGGCCGCTGCCGCGAACTGCTGAGCGACAAGCTGTTGCCGCTGGTGCGTTACTTCGCCTATGTGCAGGTGGCCGAGGAAGAGCAGAACCTGTGGGAGGAATACACCCAACTGCTCGACGCCCACCGCCACTTCGCGATGCGCAAGGCCACCGAGGCCTCGCAGATCTACCCTGTCTTCCGCGATCTGTTCAAGAAGGAAGGCGCGAAAGCAGCATGAAGCTCAAGCCCGCCGCCCTGGAACACCCCCTGCCCCTGGCCGAACGCCCGGCCAGCCACCTGCCCGCGCCCAGCGACTGGTCTTTCGAGCTCATCGAGCATTACCACCGCGTCATTCGCGCCACCGCCGAGCGCTACGGGCTCGACACCTACCCCAACCAGCTCGAGATCATCACCGCCGAGCAGATGATGGACGCCTACGCCAGCGTGGGCATGCCGGTGAATTACCGCCACTGGAGCTACGGCAAGGAATTCATCGCCACCGAGAAGAACTACAAGCGCGGCCACATGGGCCTGGCCTACGAGATCGTCATCAACAGCAACCCCTGCATCAGCTACCTGATGGAGGAAAACACGATGGCGATGCAGGCCCTGGTGATTGCCCATGCCGCCTACGGCCACAACAGTTTCTTCAAGGGCAATTACCTGTTCCGCATGTGGACCGACGCGGCGTCCATCATCGACTACCTGGTCTACGCCAAGAATTACGTCAGCGCCTGCGAGGAGAAGCACGGGCTCGAAACGGTGGAGGCCTTTCTCGACAGCTGCCATGCGCTGGCCAACCACGGCGTCGACCGCTACCGCCGCCCGGCGCGCAAGTCGCTGGCGCAGGAACTGGCCGAGCGCACCGACCGCGAAGAATACGCCCAGCGCCAGGTGAACGACCTCTGGCGCACGCTGCCGCGCAAGGCCGAGAAGGACGCCCAGGCTGCGGCCAGCCGCCGCTTCCCTGAAGAGCCGCAGGAGAACCTGCTCTACTTCATCGAGAAGAACGCGCCCCTGCTCGAACCCTGGCAGCGCGAGATCGTGCGCATCGTGCGCAAGGTGGCGCAGTACTTCTACCCGCAGCGCCAGACCCAGGTGATGAACGAGGGCTGGGCCACCTTCTGGCACCACAAACTGCTCAACACCATGTACGACGACGGTTTTCTCACCGACGGCGTGATGATCGAGTGGCTGACCTCGCACACCAACGTCATCTACCAGCCGCCGGTGGGCCACCGTGCTTACAGCGGCCTCAATCCGTATGCGCTGGGCTTCGCGATGTACACCGACATCAAGCGCATCTGCGAGAACCCCGGCGATGAAGACCGCGAATGGTTTCCCGAGATCGCCGGCAAGCCCTGGCTGCCGGTGCTCGACCACGCCATGCGCAACTTCAAGGACGAGAGCTTCATCGGCCAGTACCTGAGCCCGCGCCTGATGCGCGAGATGCGCCTCTTTGCCATCCACGACGACGCGGCCAAGGCCGAACTCGAGGTGAGTGCCATCCACGACGACGCCGGCTATCGCCGCGTGCGCGAGGCGCTAAGCCGCCAGTACGACCTCGGCTCGCGCGAGCCCGACATCCAGGTCTGGAACGTCAACCTGCGCGGTGATCGCAGCCTCACGCTGCGCCACAGCCAGCACAACGACCGCCCGCTGCACGAAAGCGGCCAGGAAGTGCTCAAGCACGCGGCCCGGTTGTGGGGTTTCGGCGTGCAGCTCGAAAGCTGCAATGCCAAGGGCGAAGTGACCAAGCGCTGGAGCGTGCCGGCGCCGGCCTGAATCTCGCCGCGCCAGCCAGCGGCTGCCGGATACCCCCGATTCGCGGGGGTATCCATGGCGCGGGTGGGTCGGGTTTGAGGTGCATCAAGGGTGGGTATTCGCCATTCCCGCTGGCGCAATCCGGCCCAACTCGACCCATTGCGCCGAGTAAGAATTCTCGACAGACTGGAGTGCCGCCAAAGCGTGAAGTTATTCACGTTTTCCGAGGTACGCAGCCACCGTTCGTGACTTTGTTCACGAATCGCAATTTTCACCTTTGTCGAGAAAATTGACATACGGATCGGAGTGGCCTGCCTTGCATCCCCTGAACGGAGGATGGTTCTATTAAGTCGTTGTTTTTGGTGAAGTTTTCCCTTTGGCGTTGTTGGGCCCGGATATTGCCTATTACCAAGGTGCCGTGCTCGACCTGCATTTGCCTGTCGCGCTGCGCATACCTGACACGGTGTTGTCGGCCCGAAACTCCAATGGAGAACTTCATGCATGGATTGAATTCGCCTTTCTCGCGTCTGGCTCTGGCTCTGGCGGCGCTCACGGCTTCGGCATCCGCGCTGGCCGTACCCACCTACGGGGATATCGCATCGCCGCCCGGCGTTTACTTCGGCACCGGCAATGTCAATGGCAACTGGACCATAGACACCACCAACAATGTGGAAGTGGCGCTGCGGATCAAGGATCGCGCCACCCTGGCCACCATCGATGGCTCCAGCGGCGTCTACCGCGCCAATCCTGGCTTGTGCAACCCGATCTGCGGCGGCAGTAGCAAGGCCAACTGGAACTACGAGTTCTCGGTCAACACCCGTGCCAACGGCTCCGGCGTGCTGGATCTGACCAATGTGTTCGCCATCCTCGAGGTCGACATCGACGGGACGGCCGGCACCAACTTCACGGCCATAAATCTGTACGCCAATTGGAACGACAACTCCTACTGGAACGGGGCACGGACCATCGGGGTGGCCCCGGCGGCAGGCGACTACGGCGTGCAGCAGTCGGCCAACCCGCTGTTCGCCAACTCCGGCTTCAATTTCCTGCCTGGTCGTGGCCTCTATGACCTGCGCCTGTCGGTCTATGTCAACGACGCCGGCAACCGCGGTGCGCTGCTGGCCAGCACCTCGACCCAGGTGACCATTCCCGAGCCCGCCAGCCTGGGCCTGGCCGGTCTGGCCCTCGCCGGCCTGGCCGCCACGCGCCGCCGCCGCGGCTGATGGCCCCTCCGGCTTGAAGGCAGCCAAGGGCCCCCTGTGCGGGGCCCTTGTGCGCTTCAGGTTTCGACCCTGACGTTGCCTTCCTTCACCACGCGCGCCCACTTCAACTGCTCGCTCGCGATGAAGGCCGCGAACTTCTCGCGCGAGCCGCCGCCGTCTTCGGCGCCATAGGTGTCGAGCTTTTCCTGCACGTCAGCCATGGCCAGCACCGCGTTGACGTCGCGGTTGATCTTGTCGGCGATGGGCGTGGGCAGCTTGCCCGGGCCGACCAGGCCATACCAGGTCGTGGCCTCGAAGCCAGGGTAGCCCTGCTCTTCCATCGTCGGCACATTCGGGTGGCCCTTGGCGCGCTGGGTGCGCGTCTGCGCAATGGCGATCACCTTGCCGCTCTTCACATGCGGCGTGGCCGAGGTCATGGTCTCGAAGCAGTACTGGATCTGGCCGCCCATCAGGTCAGTCAGCGCCGGGCCGCTGCCCTTGTAGGGGATGTGCAGCGCGTCGACCATGGCCCGCACCTTGAACATCTCCAGCGCCAGGTGCTGGGCCGAGCCGGGGCCGGCCGAACCGAAGGCGATCTTGCCCGGCTCGGCCTTGCACAGGGCCACCACGTCCTTCACGCTCTTGTTGGGTGCGCCGGGGTGGGCGATGAGCAGATTGGGCGTGACGCCCACCAGCACCACGGGCACAAAATCGCGCTCGACGCTGTAGCGCAGCTTGGTCGGCTGCAGCGCCGGGCCCAGGGCGTGGCTGTTGATGTGGGCCATCAGGAGGGTGCTGCCGTCGCTGGGCTGCTGGGCCACGTATTCGGCCGCCAGCAGGCCCGCGGCGCCGGCCTTGTTCTCGACGATGACCTGCTGGCCCCACATCGCGGAGAGCTTCTGCCCCACCACGCGCGCCAGCGCATCGGTGCCGCCGCCGGGCGGAAAGCCCACGATGATGCGCACCGGCCCGCCGGGCCAGGCTGCTTGCGCCCAGGCGGCGGGGCCGGCCAGCGTGGTGGCCAGGCTGGCGGCCACGCCTTGGACCAGGGTGCGTCTTTGCATCGTCATGTCGTCGTCTCCTTCCGTTCCTGCCGGCCAGGCCTTAGGCCGCGTGGGCCGAGAAATGATCCATCGCTGCCTGCACGCCGCTGCCGCGGGTGGCGATGCCGGCCAGCTTCAGCCCCATCTCGACGCCGGCCACCATGGCCAGCAGCGTGAGGTCGTTGCTGTCGCCCAGATGGCCCATGCGGAACATGCGGCCCTTGAGCTTGCCCAGGCCCGTGCCCAGGCTGAGGTCGAAGCGCGTGTGGATCAGCCGGCGCAGCGCGTCGGCATCCACGCCCACGGGCGTGACCACGCCGGTCAGCACTGGCGAATGGACGGCCGCGTCGGCGCACTGGATGGGCAGGCCCCAGGCGTTGACGGCGGCGCGCACGCCGGCAGCCCAGCGCTGGTGGCGCGCAAACGTGGCGTCCAGGCCCTGGCCGTCGGGGCCCAGCACCATCTCCAGCGCCTCGTGCAGGCCGTAGAGCAGGTTGGTGCTGGGCGTGTAGGGCCAGTAGCCGGTCTTGTTCATCTCGACGATCTCGTCCCAGGCCCAGAAGCTGCGCGGCAGCTTCGCCGACCTGGCGGCCTCCAGGGCGCGCGGGCTCAGGGCGTTGAAGCTGATGCCCGGCGGCAGCATCAGGCCCTTCTGCGAGCCGCTGACGGTGACGTCCACGCCCCATTCGTCGTGGCGGTAGTCGGCGCTGGCCAGGCCGCTGATGGTGTCGACGATCAGCAGCGCCGGGTGTTGCGCCGCGGTGATGGCGCGGCGCACGGCGGCGATGTCGCTGGTGACGCCGGTGCTGGTTTCGTTGTGTACCACGCAGACGGCCTTGATGGCGTGGCCGGCGTCGGCGCGCAGGCGCTGCGCTATCAGGTCGGCCTGCACGCCGCGCCGCCACGACAGCGGCAGGCCGGTTTCGGCACAGGTGCCGGGCAGCGACAGGAACTCGGGCCTGAGCCCCAGGCGCAGCGCCATCTTCTGCCACAGCGTGGCGAACTGGCCGCCCTCGTACATCAGCACCGCGTCACCGGGGCTGAGGGTGTTGACCAAGGCCGCTTCCCAGGCCCCGGTGCCGCTGGCCGGGTAGATGGCCACCGGGTGCCGGGTCTTGAACACCTGCTGCAGGCCGGCAATGAGCTTGAGCCCCAGCGGGCCGAACTCGGGGCCGCGGTGGTCGATGGTGGGCAGGCTCATGGCGCGCAGGATGCGGTCGGGCACCGGGCTGGGCCCGGGGATCTGCAGGAAATGGCGGCCGGTGGGATGTTGGTCGAGCTTGAGCATGGAGGTTCCTTGATCGGGCCAGTCTTGCATGTGGCGCAGGGGCGTGCGTGGTGGCTTTCCCGGGGGGATGGGCAGGCCCTGCGGCGCCAGAATCGCTGCGCTCCGATGTCTCCCCATGGCTGACCCCCACCCCCACGCGGCGCTGCCGCCCAACGAGACCTGCGCCGCGCTGGAACGGCGCCTGCGCAGCGATACCCGGGGCGAGGTGCTGTTCGACGCCGCCAGCCGCGGGCGCTATGCCACCGATGCCTCGATCTACCAGATCCAGCCGGTGGGCGTGTTCGTGCCCACCGACGCGGAAGACATTGCCACCGCCCTGGCCATTGCGCGCGAGCTGAAGGTGCCGGTGCTGGCGCGCGGTGGCGGCACCAGCCAGTGCGGCCAGACCACCGGCGCGGCCCTGGTCATCGACCACAGCAAGCACCTGCGCCGCGTGCTGGAGGTGGATGTCGCGCAGCGCCGCGCCACCGTCGAGCCCGGTCTGGTGCTGGACCATCTGAACGCCCAGCTCAAGCCGCACGGCCTGTGGTTCCCGGTCGACGTGTCCACCAGCGCCCAGGCGGCGCTGGGCGGCATGGCCGGCAACAACAGCTGCGGCAGCCGCTCCATCGCCTACGGCAATATGGTCCACAACGTGGTGGGTGCGCAGGCCTGGCTGTCGAATGGCGAGCTGCTGGACTTCGGCCCGGTGGCGGGCCTGAGCGGCCGCGCCGCCCAGCTGGCGGGCTTCGTGCGCGGGCTCGCCGACACCCACCACGCCGACATCGAGGCGCACTGGCCCAAGGTGATGCGCCGCGTGGCCGGCTACAACCTGGACATCTTCCACCCGCAGAGCGAGCGGCCCTACACGGCCGACGGCAGCGTCAACCTGGCTCACCTGCTGGTGGGCAGCGAAGGCACGCTGGCACTGACGAAGTCGCTCACGCTGCAGCTGGCCGAATTGCCCCGGCACAAGGTGCTGGGCGTGGTGAACTTCGAGAGCTTCCACACCGCGATGGACAGCGCCCGGCACATCGTGCAGCTGGGCCCCACGGCGGTGGAGCTGGTCGACCGCACGATGATCGAGCTGAGCCTGGCCAATCCGGCCTTCAGGCCAGTGATCGCCACCGCGCTGATCGCCAAGCCGGCGGCGATTCTGCTCGTTGAATTCGCCGGCGCCGACCGCGGCGTGCTGCTGCAGAAGCTGCGCGACCTGGTGGCCCTGATGGGCGACCTGGGCCTGCCGGGCGGCGTGGTCGAGATGGCCGACGAGGCGCCCCAGAAGGCGCTGTGGGAGGTGCGCAAGGCCGGCCTGAACATCATGATGAGCCTGAAAGGCGACGGCAAGCCGGTCAGCTTCATCGAGGACTGCGCCGTGCCATTGGTGCATCTGGCCGAGTACACCGATGCGCTGACCGAGGTCTTCGCCCGCCACGGCACGCGCGGCACCTGGTACGCGCACGCCAGCGTGGGCACGCTGCATGTGAGGCCCATCCTGGACATGCGCCAGGGCGGGCCCGGTGGGGGTGCGGCCAAGATGCGCGCCATCGCCGAGGAGGCCTCGGCCCTGGTGCGCAAGTACAAGGGCGCCTACAGCGGCGAGCACGGCGATGGCCTGTGCCGCGGCGAGTGGATCCGGTGGCAGTTCGGCACCAGGCTGAACGAGGCCCTGCGTGCCATCAAGACCGAGCTGGACCCGCTGAACCTGCTCAACCCCGGCAAGATCATCGACCCGCCGAAGATGGACGAGGGCGCACTGTTCCGCTTTCCGCCGCCTTCGGCGCCCAACGCCTACAAGCGCATCGCCATCACACCGGCGCTGGACTGGTCGGCCTGGAACGTGCGGGCCGACCCGGTGACCGAGCTCACCACCGCGCCCGGCACGGGCGGCGACGTGACCGGCGGCCTGGCGATGGCGGTGGAGATGTGCAACAACAACGGCCATTGCCGCAAGTTCGACGCCGGCAGCATGTGCCCCAGCTACCGCGTCACGCGCGATGAAAGGCACCTCACGCGCGGCCGCGCCAACACGCTGCGGCTGGCGCTGTCGGGCCAGCTCGGGCCCGAGGGCCTGGCCGGCGAGGCGGTGGCCGAGGCGATGGCGTTGTGCGTCTCGTGCAAGGGCTGCCGGCGTGAATGCCCCACGGGCGTGGACATGGCGCGGCTCAAGATCGAGTTCACCGCCCGGTACAAGAAGCGCCACGGCCACACGGTCAAGGACCGCCTGCTCGCCGGCCTGCCGCGCCAGCTGCACCGCGTCGCCGCCGTGCCGGGGCTGGCGGCCCTGCTCAACCTGCGCAACCGCTCGTCGCTGGCGCGGCGGCTGGGCGAGCGCTGGCTGGGCCTCTCAGCGCGGCGCACGCTGCCCATCTGGCGCCGCGACACCTTCTGGCGCAGCGCGCCGGCCGCGCCGCTCATCACCCTCGACCGGGCCCTGGCCAGCGCCAAGGCGGGCGGCAAGGTCGCGGTGCTTTTCGTCGACACCTTCAACGGCGGCTTCGAGACCGAGAACGCGCTGGCCGCGGCCCGCGTGCTGCAGGCCGCCGGCTACGCCCTGCACGGCGTACACAAGCCCGGCGCCCACCACTGCTGCGGACGCACGCTGCTGGCCGCGGGCCAGGTGGACGCGGCCCGCGTCACCTTGTCGGCCCTGCTGGATGCCCTGCTGCCCCTGGCCGCGGCCGGCATCGCCATCGTCGGCCTTGAACCCTCCTGCCTGCTCACGCTGCGCGACGAGGCGCTGGTAATGGGCCTGGGCGACAAGGCGCGCACGGTGGCGGGGCAGGCCCTGCTGTTCGAGGAGTTCGTCGCCCGCGAGGCCAAGGCCGGCCGCTTTGCGCTCGAATTGAAGCCGCTGGACCGGCCGCTGCTGGTACACGGCCACTGCCACCAGAAGGCCTTCGATGCCGTTGCGCCCATCCTGGACGTGCTGCGCCTGATCCCGGGGGCGAAGCCTGAGCTGATAGCAAGCTCCTGCTGCGGCATGGCCGGCAGCTTCGGCTACGAGGCGGCGCATCAGGACATCTCGCAGCAGATGGCCGAGGCGGCGCTGATGCCGGCCCTGCGCCGCGCGCCCGAGGCCGTGGTGGTGGCCGACGGTACCAGCTGCCGCGCCCAGATCGCCCACCACGGCGGCGGTCGCGAGGCGCTGCACGCGGCGCGGCTGCTGGCGTCGCTGTTGTAGCCTGGCGGCGTCTGGGGCGCGGCGTTGCCTGGGCGCCTTTACCCCAGCATCCTTGAAATACTGCCAGCAATTGCCTTGCCGAGCAGTGGAGGAACGGCGTTACCGATTTGCTTTGCAATCTGAGTCCTGTTCCCCGCAAACTCGAACCCGTCATCAAACGACTGGATGCGCGCGCCTTCGCGGGGCGTCAGGGCCCGATCCTGTTCAGGGTGGATGCAGCGATTGCTGGCGGGATGAACAAAATTGACCGTCAGGGTGACCGAAGGTTCGTCCGCATCCAATCTAGAGTAGGAGGAGCTGAAGCCGCTTGTAATCAGGTGGCGCGGTATGCAGTCGATGTTCCTGCCCGAATGACGGATGATCTCCAGCATCTTCCTCGAATGAGCGGTCGCATTGTGCAAGCGCAATTCCGTCGCATTCTCGCGACGAGCTGCCTGATAGGCGTTAAGGGGGCCGGATGTGTAGCTGGTCGCTTCATCACCTGATTCGATGGGCGGCAAATCTCCTATTGCATCCATCACCGTCATGGCTTCCGGAAGCTGCGCCGAGAAGAGATCTTGGCCGACAGCGCGGACGACACGCGATCTGTCCCGATAACCTATGGTAGAGCCCGAAAAGGCGTGTGTCGGTTCAGGAAAGATGGGCTTTGCCTGATCACGCCCTCCAATCATTACCAGTCTTTCGCGCTTTTGTGGCACGCCGTAGTGCGCAGCATTCAAAATGCGCCATTCACATCTATAGCCCAGGGCCTCGAAGCACTCTTGCATAGAATCGATGGTCGCGCCATCCTTGTGCGTGGCAAGACCGACTACGTTTTCGAGTACAAAGACCTTGGGTCTGAAGTAATTGACGTATGAGGCGTATTCCTCAAATAGATTGTTTCGCGGATCATCGTCATTGGTTGAACGAAATGGGCGAATCGATGAAAAGCCCTGGCAAGGTGGGCCCCCGACAATGATGTCAACCTCTTCGCGCCCCAATTTCGTTGCTTCCGCCACTTCCGCTCTGCGGAGTTTGCGTATGTCGCAGCAGATGGATACTGCACGCTTGTGGTTTTTGTGAAAGGTTGTTCTGGCGACAGGCAAGACATCGACGCCCAATCTCGTATCAAAGCCCAGATTGCTGCTTTCCATGCCATAACTGAAGCCACCTGTCCCGCAGAACAAGTCAAAGACCGACCAGCGTTCCATCCGACACCCTGAGTTTTGCCGAGTTCACGCGGCAGTGTATGCCTAGTGGAGACTATTGCTTTGCAGGTGGCCATCCAGGGCTGTTATCACACGCTCGACATGATTGACGATCAACTTGTCTCAAGGGGGTCTTTGCCTATAGCTCAGTTGGTCGAACTGGCCAACTTGTCTTCGATGATCGGCAATCTCGTCGGGGGGTGTCTGGCTGACGCCTCGGATGGCGTGTACAAGCGCAACAAGCCGCATCATTATCCCGACTTGTTGCCGATCAAGTCAGGGGCCACATCTCTTGAACTGAAGGTCGCCCTCGAAACCAACAAGCCAAAGGGTCATTTGCCGAAGCCCGGGCGATACATCACGTTTCGCTACGTGTTGGGAGACAGATCAGGAAGGTATGCGCGTGGAAAAGAAGGGCGAGGACCGACGGTTTGGCTCTGGGAAGTAAAGGTGGGGGACATCAAAGTAAATTATTTCGCTATCAGCAATACGGCGGGGGATTCCGGGAAAACCGCCGTTATCAAGACGGAGGTATTTAATGCGATGTCGGTAGTATACTTTGATCCCAAGTTCTGCCCTCATCCGTTGAGGGATGGGCGATATCCTGCATATAATTAGATCGGTTGTTTATCAAGAGGCGCGCGAGTTGAGCTGCAAATGCGTTTTTGCCGCGCCCCGGACTAACGATTGATACTCTTCGCAATGCAGTTCATAGGGTCACGTCAAACCCGAACCCAGACTGGGGTCGCCTCTATGCAAATCAACCACTTACAGCGTTTGGTGTCGAACTCAGTGGAGCCAGCCCGAGTGGCGTACATCCGGGAAACCCGGGGTAGTGGAGAACCTGCTTGAAGGCGCCAGCTTCTGCAGGTTGCAAGCAAGCGCTGAACTTGCCCAACGAACCTTCAATGACTTCGTGAGTGCCGCTGGATGGCGGCTTCGGCTTTCTCGGATCAACCAACAGATGATTTGCAGGCAGTCACTTTTCTCGCAAGGAAACGGCAACTGCAGTGAGTCTGCCAAGACCGCTGGTCTTCTCCACAGGAACTGCCAGCACGTTGCTGGATTTCAGATGATCGAGGCCATCAATGGCCTCAAGCGTGGTTCCCGACATTACAGCAAAGTGCCGGTATCCGGCATCATTCAGTAAGGCGTATACCTTTCCATAGAGATCAAAGCCTCTCAGGCTTCTGAAGGCTTCGAGCGTTTCGTAGTAGAAAATTGGGCGGAATTTCTCGATGGATCTCAAGCTGCCGGCGATGACCTCGTACTCCATACCTTCAACATCAATCTTGACAAAGTCAACTCGCTTGAGTTCGAGGCGCTGCACTATTTCATCGATCGTTGTGACCTCTACCGCCGTGCCTTCCTTGCCTAGGAGTCCCGCGTTGCCTTTGTTATTTTCGTCCTCGCCCCAAAAGAGCACGCCGGGTACATTGGATACTCCAACTTGAAACACATCGACGAGACTGGCAATGGCGCCATTCAGAGCAAGGTTTTGGCGCAATCTGGCACAAGTGCTCGGGCCCGGCTCAATGGCGATAACCCGTCCCTCTGGCGCCATGGTGGCCATCAAAAGGGTCAACGCCCCGACGTTGGCGCCAACATCAATATTGATCCAGTCCTTCTGGAGAAGTCGCTCTATCAGTGAAGACGAGTCTCGATCATAACGCCCTGTGAGCATTTCAAGCTCAATCGGGTAGACGGTGTCAATCAATACGCTCAGTTTGCCGAGGTACCGTCCAAAGACAAAAGTGGTCCCGGGCTGTGCGAAATGACGAAAATGCCTGGATTGTGCGGCCAATAGAATGGATAGAGAGCTGGGTAAATAACGACCAATACTTCGAAACAATCTATGCTTGGCATTCATGCTACTGCATCTAAATAGGTGCTCAGGCACCGAAAATAATGGTGTTCAGGCACAGGGTGGGGGTTCGCTTCGTCGTGAAGCATCTATTTTGCGTCGCGGGCGCTAGAGCGCCAGCACCTTGCCCGGGTTCATGATGTTGAGCGGGTCCAGCGCCCGCTTGATGCTCTTCATCATCTCCACCGCGCCGGCGCCGGCCTCGTCGACCAGGTAGCCAATCTTGTGCAGGCCGATGCCGTGCTCGCCGGTGCAGGTGCCTTGCAGGCGTATCGCGCGCCTCACCATCTGCTGCGACAGCCGCTCGGCGGTGGCCACCTCGGTGGGGCTATTGGGGTCGAGCAGGTAGCTCAAGTGGAAATTGCCGTCGCCGACGTGGCCCACCACCCAGTAGGGCAGGCCGGCAGCCTCGGCCTCGGCCACCGATTCGTTGATGCTTTCGGCCAGGCGCGAGATCGGCACGCAGGTGTCGGTGGACAGCGAGCGGCAGCCCGGCCGCGTCTGCAGTGACGCGAAATAGGCCTTGTGCCGCGCCGCCCACAGGCGCGTGCGCTCTTCGGGCGTGCGCGCCCATTCGAAATCGGCGCCGCCGTGCTCGCGCGCCAGCGCCTGCACGGTCTCGGCCTGTTCCTTGACGCCGGCCTCGCTGCCGTGAAACTCCATCAGCAGCATGGGTTGCTCGCGCAGCGTGAGGCCGGCATAGCGGTTGACGCCGCGGATGGCATGGGCGTCGAGCAGCTCGCAGCGCGCGATGGGCACGCCCATCTGGATGATCTGGATGGTGGTGTCCACCGCGTCGGCGATGCGGGGGAAGTGGCAGATCGCCGCGCTCACCGCCTCGGGCAGCGGGTACAGGCGCAGCGTGACCTCGGTGATGATGCCCAGCGTGCCCTCGCTGCCGACGAAGAGGCGGGTCAGGTCGTAGCCGGCGCTGCTCTTCTTGGCGCGCGTGCCGGTGCGTATGACCTCGCCGCTGGCGGTGACGACCGTCAGCGCCAGCACGTTCTCGCGCATCGTGCCGTAGCGCACGGCGTTGGTGCCGCTGGCTCTTGTCGCCGCCATGCCGCCCAGGCTGGCGTTGGCGCCGGGGTCGATGGGGAAGAAGAGGCCGCTGTCCTTGATCTCGCGGTTGAGCTGCTCGCGCGTGACGCCGGCCTGCACGGTGACCGTCAGGTCGTCGGCGTCCACGCTCACCAGCGCCGCCATGCGCGAGACATCGATGCTCAGCCCGCCATGCACCGCCAGCAGATGGCCTTCGAGCGACGAGCCCGTGCCGTAGGCGATCACCGGCACCGCGTGCGCCGCCGCCAACTTCACCGCCGCCGCCACGCATTCGGTGCTCTCGCAGAAGACCACGGCGTCGGGCGGGGTCATGGGGTAGGTGGATTCGTCGCGGCCGTGCTGCTCGCGCACCGCGGTGGCGGTGCTGCAGCGCTCGCCGAAGCGCTCGCGCAGCGCGGCCAGCAGCGCCGGCGGCACCGGGCGTTGCTCGCGCCGGGTCGACAGGTGCTCGAGGGTGGGGGTGTTCATGCGCTTGTCTCCTGGGCTCTGACGGCGCCGGTGGCGGATGGTAGGCCAGCGGTGGCAGGCGGGGCCGCCGTGGTGGTCCAATGCGGACTTTCACCGCTGATGCACTGCACGCCGCCATGAGCAACCGCCTGACCCAGATCGCCACCCGCACCGGAGACGACGGCAGCACCGGCCTTGGCGACGGCAGCCGCGTCGCCAAGGACCATCTGCGCGTGCAGGCCATGGGCGATGTCGACGAGCTGAACTCGGGCCTCGGCGTGTTGCTGGCCGAGCCCCTGCCGGCCGACGTGCGCGAGCTGCTGGTGACCATCCAGCACGAGCTGTTCAATCTGGGCGGCGAGCTCTCCATCCCCGGCTTCGAGCTGCTCAAGGCCGGCGCCGTGCTGCAGCTGGACCAGGCGCTCGCGCGCTACAACGCCGCCCTGCCGCGGCTGCAGGAGTTCATCCTGCCGGCCGGCACGCGCAGCGCGGCGCTGGCGCATGTCAGCCGCACGGTGGCGCGCCGCGCCGAACGCGCCCTGGTGGCGCTGGCTGCGGCCGAAAAGGTGAACGAGGCGCCGCGGCAATACCTCAACCGGCTGTCGGACCTGCTCTTCGTGCTGGCACGCGTGCTCAACCGCGCCAATCTCGATGGCCTGGGTGGCGACGATGTCTACTGGCGCTCGGAGCGCCTGGCGCGCGCCGCCGAAGAGGGCTGAGCCGGCCTAGAAGGTGATGGCGCCGGCGGCGACGTCGACCTTCACCACCGGCCGGCCCAGCGCCGCAATCGCCGCGCGTGCGAAGCTGTGGGCCCAGGCGGCGTCATCGGAAAAGCGGCGCTCACCCGCCGCGCCGGCCAGCGCCAGCACCTTGTCGGCGGTGAGCACCTTGCCGCTGGCGCGCAGCGGTTCGCAATCGTTGGCCACGAACTGCTCGTCGAGCCAGCGCCGCGCGTCCTCATTGGGCATCGCGGCCTCGTCGGCGTGGAGCGGGAGTTCGAGCGGCCGGTCGGGATGGAACTGGACGATGACGGACTGACGCATGGCGGGGCCTCCTGTGCGGCCAAGCATAAGCGCCGGCGCGGCGCTCCGGTTGGAGCGAGATCAAGTTGCGGGTGTGCCGGCCTTCAGTGCGGATCCTTCAGTTCCCGGGCGATGTCGGCAAAGCGGTCCGCGATGGTCTCGAAGGCATCCACCACGTTCGGATCGAATTGCTTGCCGCGCTGCGCGAGGATCATCGCCACCGCCGCGGCGTGTGGCATCGCCTCCTTGTAGACGCGTTGGCTGATCAGCGCGTCGTAGACATCCGCCACCGCCATCAGGCGTGCCGAAAGCGGAATCTGCGCGCCAGCCAGGCCTTGCGGATAGCCCTGTCCGTCCCAGCGTTCGTGGTGGCCGTAGGCGATCTCGCGCGCCCAGCGCAGGAAGTTGCTGCCGTTGCCCAGGCGGGATTCGGCCAGCTCTATGGCCTTGCGCCCGTGCTCGGCATGGGTCTTCATGATCTCGAACTCCTCGGGGGTCAGGCGGCCGGGCTTGAGCAGGATGTGGTCGGGGATCGCCACCTTGCCGATGTCGTGCAGCGCGGCCGATTTGCCCAGCATCTCCACCGCGTCCCCGTCCAGCTCTCCGACATGGCCTGACCCGCCTTTCACCGCTTCCGCCAGCGCGCGCACATAGCGTTGTGTTCGCACGATGTGTTGCCCGGTCTCGTTGTCACGCGCCTCGGCCAGCGACGACAAGGCGACGATGGTGGCGTCCTGCGTGCGGGTGATCTCGTTGAGCGCCTGGCGCAGGGATTTGTTCTTTGCCGCCAGCTCTGCGGTGCGAGCGGCCACGCGCTGGTCCAGCAATTCGTTCTGGTTCATGACCAGTCTCATCGCGCGCCCCAGGCGCACATGGTGGCCCACCCGGCTGAGCACGATGGGTGCCGAGAAGGGCTTGCGCACGAAGTCCACCGCGCCCAACGCCAATCCCTTGGCCTCGTCCTCCGGGCTTTCGAGCGCCGAGATGAAGATGACGGGCACCTCCTCCATCTGCGGCAGGCGGCGCAGCGCGGTACAGACCTGGTAGCCATCGGGTGGCGGCATCACGACGTCGAGCATCACCAGGTCCACCGGTCGGCCTTCCGACACGTAGCGGAGCAGAGCCCGGCCGTTCACGAAGGGGTGAACGTTGTAGTGGGGCGACAGCAGATCCGCCAGCAAGCGCAGGCTGGCTGGCTCGTCGTCCAGCACGGCGATATCGGCGCGGTCGGCGATCGACAGGGGATTCATTTCAGCTCCTTCTCGATGTCAGGCAGGGCCTGCCGCAGGGCGCGGGCCGCGTGGTCCAGGTCCAGTTGCTGGACGGCGGCCATGACACTGCCCACCCGCGAGCGCGTCGTGTCGGACAGGCCGGAAGGCAGTCGGCCTTGCAGCTCATCGGCCAACGTCAGCGCGCGCCCATCCACCTGATCCAGCAGGCCCATCAGGTCGCGCATCTGGCTCAGGAAGGCTGGCCCATCCAGCGGCTCCGGGGTCGGAGGCGATGCCGCCTTCTGGCTCTGGAGCCAATGCTCGGCGTCCGCCCCGGTGGCGGTCAGCGCATCGGCCAGTGCTTGCAACTGGCCGGGCTCGGGCGGCAAGCCGGCGCGCAGCCGCGCCTCGAGCGCGCGGGCGGCGGTGGCGAGCGCCTGGGCCCCCAACTCGGCCGCGCTGCCCTTGAGCGTGTGGGCCAGTGCGAAGCCGCGCTGCAGATCGCCGGCGTCGATCAGGCGCTGCAGACGGCCGGCGTCGTCGCTGTGCATCGAGATGAACTGGCGGACGAGGGATTGCAGCAGCTGTGGCCGATCACCCATCGTGTCTTGCAAGCGACGCAGATCCAGGGCGGCTTCGCTTGCTGGCGCTCCCGGGGCGGCCGTCGGTGGGCTGGCCGGTGGCGCCGGTCGGGGCCTGGGGTCGGCTCCCAGCCACAGTGCCAACACGGGCAGCAGGCGATCCGGTTCGACCGGCTTGCTCAGATGGTCGTTCATGCCGGCTGCCAGGCAGGCCTCGCGGTCCTCGCGGAAGGCGTTCGCGGTCATTGCGAGGATGGGCACGTCGGCCCAGCCGGGCAGCGCGCGGATGCGTCGCGTCGCCTCGAGGCCGTCGAGCCTGGGCATCTGCATGTCCATCAGCACCAGGTCGTAGACCGTGCGCGAAGCCATGTCCACGGCCTCGGCACCGTCGACGGCCAGGTCGGGTGACAGCCCTATGGCCTTGAGCAACTCGGTCATCACGATGCGGTTGACCGGGTTGTCTTCGGCCAACAGGATGCGGCGGCCCTGCAGCTGCGCCAGCAGATCGGGGTCGCTTGCCGGATCGGCGCCCTGCGGAGTGCCGTCGCCTGCACCTTGCAAGTCGGCCAGGGCGTCCACCAGCGCCGAGGCGGTGAGTGGCTTGGGCAGAACGTTGGCGCAACCGGCATTCCTTGCCTGCTCGACGATGGCGGAATGCTCGTCACCGGTGACCACCAGCACCTCGGGCTGGCTTTTCAGCAACAGGCCTGGCAGCCGGCCCAGCGTCTGCAAGCCGTCCAGCCGTGGCATGTGCCAGTCCAGCAGCAGCAGCCGGTAGGGATCGCCGACGGCATCGGCGCCCATCAGGGCCTGGAGTGCCTGCTCGCCATCGGCGGCCTCGAACGGCCGCATGCCCAGCCGCCGCGCCAGCGCGACATGGACCTGGCGCGCTTCGGGTTGGTCGTCGGCAACGAGCACATGCAGGCCTCGCAGGCTGGGCAGGGCCCGCTGTGCACGAGGAGCGCCGCGACCCAGGCGGGCTGTGAACCAGAAGGTGCTTCCTGCGCCCTGGGTACTCTCGACGCCGACCTCGCCCCCCATCAACTGCGCCAGCTGGCGGGCAATCGCCAGGCCCAGGCCCGAACCGCCGTACTTGCGGGTGGTCGAGCTGTCGGCCTGTTCGAAGGCCTGGAAGATGCGACCACATTGCTCGGCGGTCATGCCCACACCGGTGTCGCTCACTTGCAGCTTCGCCAGCACGCCGGTGGCATCGCGGTCGACCACATGGGCGTCGATGACGATGCGGCCGCGCTCGGTGAACTTGATGGCGTTGCCGACGTAGTTCAGCAGGGCCTGGGCCAGCCGCAGCGGGTCTCCGCGCAGAGGCTGCCGCAACTCCTCGTCGATGTCGATGACGAGCTCCAGGCCCTTCTCGCGGGCGCGCTGGCAGGTGATGTTGAAGACCTTTTCGCGAACCACCTCGTCGAGCAGGAAGTCGGTGTTCTCGAGCTGCAGCCGGCCCGACTCGATGCGCGAGATGTCGAGCACGTCGTTGATCACCGTGAGCAGGTGGCGTGCCGACACCGAGATCTGGGTCAAGCGTTCGCCTTCCCAACTTGCGGACGGGACGCGGCTGCGCAGCAGGTGGGTGAGGCCGACGATGGCGTTCAGCGGCGTGCGGATCTCGTGGCTCATATTGGCCAGGAAGGCGCTCTTGGAGCGCGTCGCGCGCTGTGCCTCCAACGAACTTTGCCGCAGCTGTTCATTCAGGCCCTGCGCCTCGCCCAGGCGCTGGTGCTGGCTGCGCCAGAACAGCAGCAGGAAGAGACCTGCGACCAGGGTGCCGGCGCCGGCCAGCAAGCTGCACAGCAGCGCCAGCCGGCGCATCGGGGCCTTCAGCTCATCGGTGCCGATGCGGGCCGAGACGAGCCAGGGCAGCAGTGCCGTCCGCCGTACCGCGGCCACCACTTCCTGGCCGCGGTGGTCGACGCCCTCGTAGAGTCCGTCGCCGTGGCGCAGGGCCTGCACCGCCGGTGCGCGTGCATCGTTGCTGGCCAGGCGCGCGAAGCGGCCCTCGACCAGCGGCTTGCTGATCATTTCCACGGCGTCGCCCTGCGGGCGGAACAGCACCAGATCGCCGGTGACCGCCGTGTTGGGCCAGCGTTCCAGACGCGGCAACAGTTCGCGGAAGATGTCGATGGCAAACACCAGCACCACCGGCTCCATCCCCTGAACTTCGGGCACGGCCGCGGCAATCAGCAGCACCGCCTTGCCGTCGCCATCGATCTCCAGGTCGCGGAACACCGGCCGCTGCTGCGCCCGTGCCTGCTGCAAAAGCGGCAGGATCGCGGTGGGGGTGTAGCCCGCCCTGCCGGCGCTGATCAGCGAGCGGCCGCGGATATCGACGACCTCGATGCTGCGGTAATGGTGAATGTCCAGCGAATGCTGCAGCCAGCCGCTCACCCGATAGGCGTCGGCCCAGGCGCTCAGTCTCTCGGTCCAGAGGCCTGCGCTTCGCAGGCGTGTCGGCGTCAGCAACTCGCGGAACACGGCGTTCTGGGCCAGCGCGGTGATGTCGTCGATCTGTTCGGCCAGCCAGACATCGACTTCCCTGGCCTCGAGGGTGGCGATGGAGTCGAGCCGCGCACGCTCGCTGTCCAGCGCCTCGTGCGCCATCAGGCCGAAGCCGAAAATGCCGACGGCGGCGAAGAAAGCCACCAGAAGGCCGACGAGGAGCCAGGCCTGTACGGTGCCGAGGCGCGCCATGGCCCGGTCCAGGATGGCCAGACCGAGTGTGATCGTGAGGTGCATGGAATGGCTTGGGCGCCTGCGGTGGCTCGCATCAGTCGCGCCGCGCGAAGAATTCGGGGAAGTAGCTGCGGATGCCGGGGTAGTACCGGTTCACCAGCTGGTCGTAGCGGCCGTCGGCCCTGATCTGCCGCAAGTAGGCGTCAAAGGCCTCGCGCAGTGCCGGCGCCGAACGCGGGAAGGCCGCCGCCAGCTCCTGGTGCTCGGAGATCGGACCTATCACCTTGATGCGGCCGGCCCAGCGTTGCAGGTCGATCACGGCGTCTGGCACGTCCAGCAGCGTGAACTCGGCCTCGCCGCGCAGCAGCGCCGGCACCATGTCGTCGAGGTTGGTGCTGCCCTTGTAGCTGCGCAGGTCGATGCCGCGGCCGGTGAGTCCGTAGTTGGCAGGGTCCAGGCAGGTGCGCTCCATCACCAGGAGGCTGTGCCGGGCGAGCACCTTGCGGGTCTCGGCCATGTCGGCCTTGAGCGTGGCCTGTGCCGCGATGGGCGCGTGCGGCGACTCGGCGCGCGTCACCAGCAGCACCTGCGACGGGAAGGTCGGTGCCGAGTACAGCACCAGCTTCTGGCGCCAGGGCAGGACGGTGAAGCCGGCGGCAATCATGTCGCCCTTTGCCGGGCGGCTGCCTTCGAGGGTGATTTCATCGCCCTTGCGCACGACCTCGGCACCCAGCAGATCCGGGATCACGTTGTAGAAGTCGGTGCGCACAAGCTCGTGGCGCACCCCCAGGTGGGCCGCGAAGCCGCGCACCAGCTCGACGTCGAAGCCCTGGCCGTCGGCCTTGACGAAATTGGCATACGGCATTCCGAGGTGGCGCAGCACGCCCCGGGCACGGATCTCGGGCAGGTCGGCGGCGACGGCGCGCAGGCCCAGGGCCACCAGCACAAGGCCGAGGGCGGCGGCCGCGATGCGGGCGGGAGCGGACTTCATGGCAGGCTCTTCTGCAGGGTGGTGGGAAAGCTGTCCTGCAGGAGTCCGTCTATGCAGTCGATGAGTTCCAGCGGGCTGAACGGCTTGGTGAAGTAGGCGTCGACGGGCAGGCCCAGCGTCTCGCCCTGCACGCCGCGGCCGCTGAGCATGAGCACCCGCGTGGCGCCGAAATCGGGGTTGCTGCGCAGCCGGGCCAGGAAGTCCAGGCCGTCCATGGCACCGGGCAGGGCGATGTCCAGAATCACCAGGTCGGGCCGCTTCTTGGCCAGCACGAACAACCCCTCTTCGGCGGTGGCGGCTTCGCTGACTTCGTAGCGGTGCAGTGTGCAGATGCGCACCAGGCGCCGGATCTCGGCCACGTCGTCGACGATCAGGATGCTCTTCATGTGCTGGTGTCCTCGAATACCGGCGCGTGGGCCTCTTCGGCGTGCAGCCACATGCGCACTTCCGTGCCTTGGCCAAAGACGCTCTCGACCTCGACCACACCCTGGTGCAGCTCGAAGATCTCCTTGACGATGCTCATTCCCAGGCCGGTGCCGGGCAGCCTGCCTGACTTGTCGGCGCGGTAGAAGCGCTCGAAGACGCGTGCCTTCTGCTCTGGCGTCATGCCGATGCCGCAGTCGCGCACGACCACGCCGACCTGTGGCACACCCTCGGCTTGGCGCTGCCGCAGTTCCACTTTGACCGGGCCGCCGGCGGGCGAGTACTTGTAGGCGTTGGAAAGCACGTTCAGCAGCGCCTGGCGCAGCTTGCCGCCGTCGACGAAGACCGGCATGGGGCCCGGCGGCGCCAGCAACTCGGGCTTCTCGCGGCCGGCCGGCTGCTTGTAGGAACGGATGACGTCCTGGGCCAGCTGCTCGAGATCCTGCGGCGTGCGCCTGAAGTCCTTGCCCCGGCGCGCCTCCATGCGGGCGAGATCGAGCAGTTCGTCGAGGATGCGCGCCATCGCGCCTGACTGCTCGAAGATGATGGCCGTGAATTCCCTGCGCTCGGCGTCGTCGAGTTCCTGCGTCAGCAGCACCTCGGCGAAGCCGTAGATGCTGGCCATGGGCGTGCGCAGCTCGTGGGCAGCGGTGGACAGGAACTCGCTCTTGATCTGGTCGACCTCGGTCTCGTGCGTGACATCGCGGAAGTACAGGATGCGCGACACGGCGCCGCCATTTCCGGCGCGTTCGCCGACCAGCAGGACGCGGCGCCCCTGCGAGATGACGATGCTGCGCCGGGGCGAATCGGCCGTTGCCGGGGCGAGGTGGCTGTAGCGGGCGCCGCTCTCGCAGAGCCGGGACAACCACTGGCTGAAGCCTTTCTCGTCCATGCCCTCGAGCACCTGCCCGGTGTCGCCGGTCATTTGAACGAATGCGGGGTTCACGTACTTGATGCGGCCGCGGTCATCGAAGCCGACGAAGCCGTCGGGGCTGAGCGAGAAAATGGCATTGATCTGCTCGGTGCGCTCCTCGACCTGCTGCTGTACCGCCATGCGGGCCTGAAGCTCGCGGCGCAGGCGCACCAGGTAGCGCGTCATCGCCCAGGCCAGTGCCACCACCAGCAGGCTCACCGCGCTGGCTTGAACGAGGAGCGTGTCCCGCGCGGTGCGGTAGTTGGCCAGCACTTCCTGCACGTCCAGGCCCACGGCCACGGCCAGCGGAAGGCGCGCCAGGCGGCGGTAGTGGAACATGCGCTCGATCTGGTCCAGTGGCGACCGCGACACGTAAGTGCCCTGCTTGCTGCCCTGGGAAAGTTGGCCGTGGATGGGTGACTTCGTGAGGTCGGCGCCGAAGCTCTCCTGGCCGCCGGTATGGCGCGCTCGAGCGATCCCGTCCAGACCGATCAAGGTGGCCACACCGTGCTCGCCCAGGCTCAGGTCGGCGTAGAAGCGCGTGAAGTAACCGGGGTCTACCGACAGCACCGCGACGCCGCCGAAGCTGCCATCGGGCATCGTGATGCGGCGGGTGAGCTGGATGCTCCACTTGCCGGTGGCGCGACCCAGCACCGGCTTGGAGACGAACAGGCCCGTCATCTTCGGGTCGAGGTGGACGCGGAAGTGCTCGCGATCCGACAGGTCCAGGGTTCCGGTGACCGGCCGGTTGGCCAGGATGTAGATGCCCTGGGGGTCGATGACGCCGACCTGGGGAAAGTTCTCGGCGTCGATGATGCCTTGCTCGGTGAGCTTGATCAGGTCCAGCCGCCGGCCCATCTCTATGTAGCGCGCCTGCACGAAGCGCAGCACCTGGTCGGCGCTGTGCAGGGTGCGGTCGGCGTGCTCCTGGCCGACCCGCGTGAGATTGGCCAGGTCACGCTCGGCGGCCTGCAGCTCGCGGCTGCGTGCCTGGGCGATCTGGTCGATGCTGTGCCGCCAGTTCAAGGCCAACAGTGCCAGCGCGACGAGCCAGATGAAGACCACGGTCCGCCGGTGGTACTGGTCTTGCGTGGCGAAGAAGGACGCGCTCATGGTCAGGCCGTCTCCATCTGCCGCTGCATCCACGCGAGCATCTCAGCCGCCTCCATGGGCGGGCCGGTGAGGTAGCCTTGCAGCAGGTTGCAACCCTGTTTGGCGAGCACGTCGGCCTGGTCCTGGTGTTCTACGCCTTCGGCGATCACCTGCATGCCGAGTGCCAGGCCGACGCCCACCACGCATTGGCTCAGCG
The DNA here is from genome assembly GCF_904426505.1 of Rubrivivax sp. A210. GTDB lineage: Bacteria > Pseudomonadota > Gammaproteobacteria > Burkholderiales > Burkholderiaceae_C > Rubrivivax. Next base: position 311,588 of record NZ_CAJGBN010000023.1, on the reverse strand, counting down.
CGCGCGACTCGCTGCTGGTGCCGAGGTTGCGCACGAAATGGCGGTCGATCTTCAGGCTGTCGGCCGGCAAGTCGAGCAGGCGCTTGAGGCTGGAGTGGCCGACGCCGAAGTCATCGATCGCGACCTTCACGCCCTGTGTACGCAAGCCCTGAAGTTGCCGAACGTGGTGCGCCTCGAGCCGGCTGGTGGCCGACTCGGTGAGCTCGAGTTCCAGTGCCACCGGCGGCAGGCCGGTCTGCAGCAGGATGTCGCGCACGCTGTCGGCGAATCCGGGCTCTTGCAGTTGCCGGTAGGAGATGTTGACCGAGATGCTGCGGCCGCCCAGGCCGGCGTCATTCCAATGCTGCATCTGGGCGCAGGCCGTGGCCAGCACCCATTGGCCCAGCGGAACGATGGCGCCGTTTTCCTCGGCCAGTGCGATGAAGGTCTCGGGGCCGATGGCGCCGTGCCGCGGGTGGGTCCAGCGCAGCAGCGCCTCGCAGCCGCGCAGGCCGCGGCCTGCGCCGGCGTCGACCTGGGGCTGGTAGACCAGGCGCATCTCACCGCGCTCGGCGGCGCCCCACAGCTCGCTGCCCAGCGTTCGGTGCGGTGCCAAATCAACCTGGTCGCCGTGCAGGCTGCCCTGGTTGCCGCCCCGCTTCTTGCTGCGGTACATCGCGGCGTCGGCGTGGCGGATCAGGGTTTCGGCATCCTCGCCGTCCTCGGGATAGATGGCACAGCCTATGCTGGCACCGATGGCGTGGCCGTGGTCGCCAACCACCACGGGCGCATCCAGTGTGGCCAGAATCTTCTCGATCACGGCTTCGATCTGCGCCCGTGTGTGGGACTCGGGCAGCAACACGACAAACTCGTCACCGCCCACGCGGGCCACCGTGTCGGTAGCGCGCACGGCCCCTTGCAGGCGCGCGCCGATCTCCTGAAGCACCAGATCGCCGGTGTCGTGGCCGAACAGGTCATTGACGGGCTTGAAGCGGTCGAGGTCGATGAACAGCACGCTCATGCCGTCACCGCCGCGGCGGGCGGCCTTGGCGGCCTGGGACATGCGGTCTTCGAGCATGCGCCGGTTCGGCAGGCCGGTGAGGGCGTCGAAGTAGGCCAGGCGCGACAGCTGCTCGATGCTGTTGTCGTTTTCCGAGATGTCGCGGATGACGGACACGTAGTTGACGAGCTGGCCCTCGATGTCGTGGATCGCCTTGACGGTCTTCCACTCCGGGTAGATGTGGCCGCTCTTGCGGCGGTTGAGGAACTCGCCGGTCCAGTTGCCCAGCGCCGTGAGTCGGGCCCAGAAGGCCTGGTAGAACTCGGTGCTGTGGCGCCCGGAGGACAGCAGTCGCGCCGACTGGCCCAGCAGTTCGTCGGGTCCGTACTCGCTGATGCTGCTGAACGCCAGGTTCGCCGCGGTGACTTTCGCCTGCCCGTCGGTAATCATCACGCCGTAGGTGCCACTGTCCATCGGCAGCACGAACTGGGGCGTCGGCGCGGCTGCCGCCCGCTCGGGCATGGGGCGCATCAGCCAATAGATGTAGGACTGGCCGCCGCTGTGTACCGGCACTGCCAGAAAGGCGAAGGGGTGGACCTTGCCGTTGCACCGAGGGTCGGCCTGGTCGAAGCGGCACAGGACGGCGGCTTCGCTGGACACGTTGACTGCGAATCGGTCGATCAATTGCACCAGGGCGTCGCGATCATGCGCAGCCACGCAGTTGCACAGGTTGTCGGTGGTGACCACCTCCGATCCCGTGCCTTGCAGAAACTCGCGGGCGGCGCGGTTGGCCCTCGCGATGCGTCCGCGCGTGTCGGTGATCACCAGCGCCTGGCGCGAGCGGATGATCAGATCCAGCAACTGGTCGTTGCTGTTGGGTGATCGTCCCTGCTGCTGCAGCAGGGACTGGTAACGCTGCTGCAGCTTGCCGTGTTGCTCGAGCAAGTCGTCCAGATCCTGGGCGTAGCGGAAAAGCTGGTCGCGGAAGTCATCCATGTGGTCCGGCCTGGGCCGCCCGGTGGGTACTCAGAGCTGGGTGAAGTCGGTGTTGGGCGCCGAGCGCGCCAGTGCTTCGCGCAGCCATGCCAGCACGCTCAAGGGGCTGAACGGTTTGGTGAAGTAGTTGTCAGCCCCGTAGGCGCGCGCCGCTTCGATATCGGCGACCTGCCCGCGGGCGGAGAGCATGGCGACCGGGATGTGGCGGTGGTACGGGTCACTCTTGATGGCGACCAGCACCCCCAGGCCGTCGGGCTCGCCGGGCATCATCACGTCCAGCAGCACCGCGCGAGGACGGTGCTGGCGCAGCATCTCCATCGCCGAGGCCCCGTCGGTGGCCTCGATCACCTCGTACTCGCGGTGCAGCGAAATGCCCAGCAGCCGGCGGATCTCGGCCTGGTCGTCGACGATCAGGATCTTTTCCATGGCGGGACTTTCTGAAAGGTGTGGCGCGGGCCCGGTCAGAAGTTCGAGTAACGCGTCGTGTCGCTGAAGCGGCCCTGGCCGACCATCGAGTTCCAGAGTGCCAGCAGGCCCTCGAAATTGATGGGCTTGGAGAAGACCTCGATGTCGCCCGGTAATCCGCCGCGCGCCTCGATCGCACCCGCGTCCAGGCCGGTCACAACGGCCACCGTGGTGCCGCGGATCTCCGGCGCGTGGCGCAGCGTGTGCAGCATGTTGAAGCCGTCCATGCCAGGCATGTTCAGGTCCAGCAACAGCAGGTCGGGGCTGCTGCGGCCGATGCGCAGCAGGGCCAGCACGGCGTTGTTGACGCAGATGACCTGGGGCGACATCGGCCAGCGCGAGATGCGGGCTTCGTACAGGCGCAGCAGGTTGATGTCGTCATCGACGGCCATCACGGTGGGTCGTTGCGGTGCGGCCTCTGGCGCAGGCGGCTGGTCGACGGTGCCCCTCCGGCGCAGCAGGCGGTCCACCGAATCGCGCATCACGCGGCGGTGGCCGCCGGCGGTCTTCCAGGCTTCGAGCAGGCCGTTCTCGACCCACTGCTGCACGGTGCCGACCGATACCCCGAGCAGTGCCGCCGCCTCGCGGGTGGAGCAGAAAGTACGTTGGACGGGGTGAAGATCAGTCACGGCGGCGCTCAGCGGATGAGGGATGCGCCTACGATACTGTCGAAAATAATTACTTAGCTTTAAAAATCTACAAATAATGGCGTTTTTGCGACCGAGTCGGTTCTTTCGCCTAGGCCAGGTTCTCGAAGTCCTCCAGCAGCTCGCGCGCCAGCGCCCGGCCGCGGAATTCGACCGTCACGCGCAGGCCACCCAGCGGTGAATCACCCAGCGTGACGACGGAGCCGTGCATGGCGGCCACGGTGCGCACGATGGACAGGCCGAGGCCGACCCCGGGGGCCTGCTCGCGCTGCAGGCGCACGAAGCGCTCGAACACGCGTTCGCGCTCGGCCGCGGGTATGCCGGGGCCGGAGTCGTCCACCGTGACGAAGGCGCTGCCGTTGCGGCTGGCCGTGTGGACCTCGACGCGCCCGCCTTCGGGCGTGTAGCGCACCGCGTTGGCAACGAGGTTGCGCACCAGGGTCAACACGCCGAAGCGGTGGCCGGTGATGGCCGAGCCGTCGAGGCGGCTCGCCAGCTTGATGCGGTGCTCGCGCGCCTGCGGCAGCAGGCCGGAAAGGACGTCGACGATGACCTCGGTGAGGTCGACCTCCTCGCCGCCGTCGACCACGCCCTGGGTGTCCAGGCGCGACAGCGTCAGCAGCTGCTCCTGCAGATGGGCGCAGCGGTCGGCGCTGCGCACCAGTTCGTCCAGGGTCTGCTGGCGCTCGGCCTCGCTGCCGGCTGCCTGCGCCGACTTGGCCAGCAGGCGCAGCGTGGCCAGCGGCGTACGCAATTCGTGCGCCGCCAGGGCCGTGAAGGCGGCCTCGCGCTGCAGCGCCTCGCCCACGCGCTGGAAGAGCCGGTTCATCGAACTCACCACGGGCTGGATGTCCACCGGAGCGTGCTGCACCTGCAAGGGTTCGAGCCGGGTCGGCGAGCGCTGGGCGAGGCCGCGCACCAGCTCCTGCAGCGGCAGCATGAGCAAGCGTGACAGCCCCAGCGCGGGCCCGATGGCGGCGGCCAGCGACAGCGCCACCAGCAGCAGGAAGGAGGGGTCGAAGACATTGAAGGCGATCTCGCGCATCGAGGCCCGCTCGGCGACATGCACCTCCTGGTTGAGCCGGACCGAACGGTGGGCGTAGACGCGCCAGCGCTCGCCGTCCATCTCGATCCAGCTCAGCGCCGTGCTGCCGAAGCGTGCCATCGGCGCTGCCGAGGCGAGGCCGAAATTGGCCAGCAGCAGGCGGCCATCGATGGTCCACACCTGGTAGCGGTAGTCGGTGCGCAACGTGGCCTGGGTGTCGGCACGCACGGCCTTGATGCGATCGGACAGCGCGCTGCCCTCGCCGTGCTCCAGCAGCTCGGGGCCGGCCAGGCCGTGCAGCAGCGTCGCCACCTCGACCAGCTCGCGGTCGTGCAGGCGCTCCATCGCCGTCTTGGTGGCCGCCAGCGTCAGCACGATGCCGGCCACCCAGGCCAGCAGCGTGATCAGCAGCGCCACCAGCAGCAGCTGGTTCTGCATCGTCCACTGTGGCCGCCAGCGGGCGGGCCAGCGCATCAAGCCGCGCTCCCCCGCGCCGGTGCGCCGGCCTCCGCCGCCAGCGCCTCGGCCGTGCCGAGCTGGTAGCCCTTGCCGCGCACGGTGGTGATGAGCCGCGGCGACAGTTTGCGGCGCAGGAAGTGGACGTAGACCTCGATCGAATTGCTCTCGATCTCGTCGTTCCAGCCGTACAAGGCCTCCTCGAGCTGGGCCCGGCTGACGATCTTGGGCCGGTGCAGCACCAGCGTCTCGAGCACGTCGTACTCCTTGGCCGTCAGCACCACCAGCTTGCCGTTCCAGCGCACCGTGCGCGAGGCCATGCCCACCTCCAGCGGCCCGATGTGCTGCACATCGCTCAGGTCCACGCCGGCCGAGGTGCGGCGCTTGAGCGCGCGGATGCGCGCCTGCAGTTCCACCAGGTCGAAGGGCTTGACCATGTAGTCGTCGGCGCCGAGGTCGAGCATGGTCACGCGGTCCTCGATCAGGCCGCGTGCGGTCAGCACGATCACCGGTGCGGTGCGCCGGCCGGCGCGGAACTGCTTGAGCCAGACCTCGCCCGTGATGTCGGGCAGCGTGAGATCCAGCAGCACCATGTCGTAGTCGTGGCCACGCGCGGCGGTGGTGGCGTCCCGGCCGTTGCGGGCCCAGTCGACGGTGAAGCTGACCTTGCCCAGGGACTCCGTAACCACCCGCCCGAGCGGCTCGTCGTCTTCGATCAACAGGATGCGCATCGGGAACTCCTTGAACGGCGCCGGCGACGGCGCGCGCCTCAGCGCGCCGCGATGTGCCGGCCATGGGGGGATTGGGCACCACTTGTCTGCCTGTCGGCTTGCGGGCGGCAGCGGCGGCGCGCGCAGGAATTCACGCACCCTGGGCGCAACCCCCTGACGCCGGGTGGGCATTCCCCCCGTTCCCTGGGGGTCGATCCCCGGCCGCTTAAGGCTGGATAAATGGGGCGGCGGGGACACTTCCCCACACCGACCAGCCCCCTGTTTCGGCCCCTTCCAGCCCGCCCAGAGCCCGACCATGCCCACCCGTTCGAGAACCACTTTCACGCCGCGCCCGCGCGGCTTCACGCTGCTGGAACTGCTGGTCGTGATGGTCATCATCGGCCTGCTGGCCAGCATCGTCGGCCCGCAGTATTTCAAGCAGATCGGCCACAGCAACGCCAAGGTGGCGCGGGCCCAGATCGAGGCCCTGGGCCAGGCGCTCGACCAGTACAAGCTCGATGCCGGCCGCTACCCCAGCACCGAGCAGGGCCTGGCCGCGCTGAGCCTGGCCCCGGCCGATGCGCCCAAGTGGCGCGGCCCCTACCTGAAGCGGGAGCTTCCCCTCGATCCGTGGGGTACGGCCTACCAGTACCTCGCACCGGGCCAGCACGGCGACTACGACCTCGTCAGCCTGGGCGCCGATGCCCAGCCTGGCGGTGACGACGAGGCCGCCGATGTCACGTCCTGGTGAGGCGCGTGTGCGCCCCGCGGCGGCGCGGCCCGGCGCGGCGCTCGACGACGAGCAGTTCGCGGTCGACCTGGGCCTGATGCTCAACTCGGGCCTGACGCTGATGGACACGCTCAAGACGCTGCGCGAGCGCGCCCACGGCGCCGTGGCGCACACGCTGGACGCGATGGCGACGCGGCTGCGCCAGGGCGAGACGCTGTCGCAGGCCATGCTGTCCAGCGGCGCCTTCCGGCCGGCGCTGGTGGCCTGCGTCAAGTCGAGCGAACTCACCGGCGACATGGCCGACAGCCTGCGCCGTTACGCTGCCAACGCGGCGCGCATGCGCTCGCTGCGCTCGCGCCTGGTGTCGGCCCTGGTCTATCCGGGGCTGCTGCTGGTGGTGGCCTCGGCGGTGGTGGTCTTCCTGCTGGTGGTGGTGGTGCCGCGCTTTGCGCTGGTGCTCGAAGGCAGCGGGCGCGAGATGCCGGCGCTGTCGCGCGTGCTGATCGTGGTGGGGCGCACGCTCAATGACGTGCCAGCGCCGCTGTGGCTGGGCCTGGCCGCGCTGGCGCTGTGGGGCGGCTTCGGTGTCGTGCAGGCGGCGCGTGAACGCCGGCTCGAGGCCATGCTCACGGCCGTGGCGGCGCGCATTCCCGGCGTGCGCGACCTGGTGCGCGCCTTCGGCCACAGCCAGTTTTCGCGCAGCGGCGCCATGCTGGTGCGCGCCGGCGTGCCCGCGCTGAAGGCGCTGGCGATGTGCCGCGAACTGCTGGCCGGCGCCGACCGCCAGGCGCTGGACAAGGCGTTGGCCGCGGCCGCGGCCGGCGCGCCGCTGTCGCTGTCGCTGCACCAGCAGGGCGTGATCGACACCCTGGGCCTGCGCGTGCTGCGCGTGGCCGAGCAGACCGGCGCGCTGGAAGCCGCGCTGGAACGCCTGGCCGACGTACACGACCAGGGCCTGGAGCGCACGCTGGACCGCGTCGGCCGCCTCATCGAGCCGGTGCTGATGCTGGGCATTGGCCTGGTCGTCGGCGGCATCGTGGTGCTGATGTACCTGCCCATCTTCCAACTGGCCGCGAGCCTGTGATGCAAGCCCTGGCCCCCCTTCCCGCCACGTCCGACGCCGCCGCCCCGGCCCATGCGCAGGCCGTGGCCGAACGTGTGCTGGCGCTGTTCGCCGCCGCCCACGCCGACTGCACCGATGCCGCCAGCGACCCGCGCCTGGCCGGCTGGCTGGCCGATGCCAGCGGCATGGCCGTGGCCGACCCGACGCAGTGGCACACCGACGAGGTGGATGTCTCGCTGATCCCCTTTGCCGAGGGCCAGCGGCGGCTCTGCGCCGCGCTGCGCCCGCGCGAGGGCGCGCTGCAACTGGTGCTGGCCGATCCCTTCGACACCGGCACGCGTCTTTGGCTGGAGGCGCGCATCCGCGCCGCCGGCCACCCGCCCACCGAGTGGTCGGTGGCGGTGCCGGCGGCGATGGCGGCCTTCTTCACGCGGCTGGAGCGCGAGTTGCGCGCGCTCGACGTGCAGGTGGCCGAGCTGCCGGGGCTGATCGCCGACGACGACGAGGTCGGCGTCATCGAGCTCTCGCTGGCCGACATCAGCGCCAGCGAGAACCCGGTGGTGCGCTTCGTCAACAGCACGCTCTACGACGCGCTCAAGGCCAGGGCCAGCGACATCCACCTCGAATGCGCGGCGCGCGGCCTGGCCGTCAAGTACCGGCTTGACGGCGTGCTGCAGACCATCACGCGCACCGACGGGCGTGAGTTCGCCGACCGCGTGGTCTCGCGCGTCAAGGTGCTGGCCGACCTCGACATCTCGGAGCGCCGCGTGCCGCAGGACGGGCGCCTCAAGCTGCGCCTGGGCTCGCGCGCCATCGACGTGCGCGTCTCGCTGATGCCCAGCCTCTACGGCGAGGACGCGGTGCTGCGCATCCTGGACCGCTACCAGATCGCCGCCGACGAGCGCCTGAGCATCCAGCACCTGAGCTTCAGCGCCAGCGAGGCCGCCTTCATCCGCCGCATGGCGCACCTGCCCTACGGCCTGTTCCTGGTGACCGGGCCCACCGGCAGCGGCAAGACGACCACGCTGTACGGCGTGCTGTCGGAAGTGAACACCGGGCTGGACAAGATCATCACCATCGAGGATCCGGTCGAGTACCAGGTGCCCGACATCCTGCAGATCCCGGTCAACGAGGCCAAGGGCCTGACGTTTGCACGCGGCCTGCGCTCGATCCTGCGCCACGACCCCGACAAGATCATGGTCGGCGAGATGCGCGACGCCGAGACGGCGCAGATCGCCATCCAGGCCGCGCTCACCGGCCACCAGGTCTTCGCCACCGTGCATGCCAACAACGTGTTCGACGTCATCGGGCGCCTGTCGACGATGCAGATCGACCCCTACAACCTGGTCTCGGCGCTCAACGGCGTGCTGGCCCAGCGGCTGATGCGCCTGGTCTGCACCCACTGCGCCACGCCCGAGCAGCCCGATGCCGAGCGCCGTGCCGCGTCCCAGCTGCCGCCCGAAGCCGCCGGCTGGCGCTTCGTGCGCGGCGTCGGCTGCGAACACTGTCGCGGCACCGGCTACAAGGGCCGCCGCGCCATCGCCCAGACGCTGGCGATGGATGTCGAGCTGCGCAGCCTGATTGCCGAACGCGCCAGCCCCGCCCGCTTGCGCGACGCCGCCCGCGCACGCGGCCTGCGCACCCTGCGCGACGCCGCGCTGGCCCTGGTGGCCGCCGGTACCACCACCCTCGAGGAAGCCGACCGTGTCACCGCTGTGGAAGAGTGAGTTGCGCCTGCGCCTGGGCCCCGGCCGCTGCCAGGCCGCGCTGTGGAGCGCTGGCCTGCGCCCGCGCTGCCTGGCGCGCGCCGCCAGCGCCGCCGCTGGCGCCGAGGCGGTGGAGGCTGTGCTGGTGGAGATCTCGGCCCAGGGCCTGGATCTGCCGCGTCGCGCCGTCGTGCTGCTCGAGGACGAACTGCTGTACTACGCCGTGCTGCCGGCCGCTGGCTCGCAGCGCGCCGGTCTGGCGGCGGCGCGTTCCAGCCTGGCCGCGGCCACCGGCGACGCCGATCTGGTGGTGGCCAGCACGCTGCTGGCCGGTGGCCGCCTGCGCCTGGCGGCCGCGGTGGGGGCGGCCACGGTCGAGCGCCTGCGCGCGGCACTGGCGGCACGCGATGTCGCGCTGCACAGCCTGCAGGCCGCGCTGCCCGCCGACCTGGCCCGCCTGCCGCGGGAGGCAGCCCCCAGCGACGGCGTGCTGGCCCTGCTGCGCAGCGAGGGCCTCACCCTGGTGGGCCTGCGCCAGGGCCAGGTGGCCGACCTGGCCTGGGAGCGCTGTGACCTGACGCGGCCCCAGGCCGTGGTGGCGCGCGTGGCCGCCTACCACCGCCGCTGGAGCGGTGCGGCTGCCGCGGTGCCGGTGCTTCTGGTGCCGGCGCAGGCCTTGCAGGCCGAAGCGCTGGCGGGCGCCTGCAGCGCCCAGGGCTGGGGCCTGGCCGAACTGTCGCAGGAGGCCTGGTGATGCATCTGGCACCGATAGCCTTCATCGAGTCCCGGCGCTGGCCGCTGGCCGGCGTGCTGCTGGCGCTGCTGGCGGCCGTGCTGCTGGCCTGGCAGGCGCAGCGGGCGCTGGACGAAGGGCAGGCGCTGCAGCGCCAGCGCGCGGCGCCCCGCCGCGTGACGGCCGCGACACCGGCCGTGCCGCCGGCCCAGGCCCAGCGCCAGGGCCAGATCGAGACCCTGGCGCGCCAGCTGGCCACGCCCTGGGAGCGCTTGTTCGAGTTGTTCGAGCGCCAGACGCCGCCCGGCATCGTGCTCACCCGGCTCGACGCCGACGCCCAGACCGGCCGGCTGGAGATCAAGGGCCAGGCGCGCGGCGCCGAGGCGCTGGGCCGCTACCTGGTGCTGCTGGAGCGTGATCCACGCCTGGCCGGCGTGCTGCTGCGCCGGCATGAGCGGCCCCGCGACGAGGCCGGCGCGGCGCTGGAGTTTGCCGTTGGCGCAACCTGGCGCGCGGCAGCGGCAGCGGAGATCACACCATGAGCCCGACCGTGCAAGCCGCGGCGCCCGTTATCACCTCGCTGCGCGCCCGTCTCAATCAGCTGCAGGCCGGCTGGTCGGCCTGGCTGGGCTGGCCGGGGCTGGTCGCGCTGGGTCTGCTGCTGGGCGCCGTGCTGCTGGCCGCGGCCGTGCGGCCGTCGCTGGCGCCGGTGCGCGGTGCGGCGCCGCGTGCCGCGGTCGACACTGTGGCCGCGCAGGCGCGCGCCGTTCGCGCCGCGGCGGACGCCCGCGAGCAGGCGCGCGCCGCGCTGCCCTCGGTGGCGCAGCGCGGGGCCTCCATCGCCCGCCTGGTGGGCCTGCTGGAACGCGCCCAGGTCGGCGCCGACAGCGCCGACTACACCGCCGAAGACGTCGAACCCGGCCTGGTGCGGCTGCACATCGCGGTGCCGTTCAAGGGCGGCTATCCGGCGCTGCGCCGCCTCGTCGCCAGCGTGCTCAATGCGATGCCGCATGCGGCGCTGGACGGCACCACCATCGAGAAGGACGCCGACGAGGGCTTGAGCGGTCACCTGCGCTTCAGCCTGTTCTTCCGGCGCGAGGCGCCATGAAGAGCCGCACCCGTCTCTTCATCCTGGTCACGCTGGCCCTGGCGCTGTGGTGGGCGCGCGACCGGCTGCTGCCGGCCGAGGTGGCAGCGCCGGTGCGCGCTGCCGCGCGTGCGCCGCGGCCAGCCCTGGCGGCAGCCCCGGCCAGGCCGGCGCTGCCCACCGCGGTGAAGCCGGCGACGGCCGAACTGCCGCAGCGCGGCGCTTTCGGCGTTCGTGCGGCGGGCGATCCCTTCGCGTCGATAGACGCCGCGGCGCCGGTGGCTCGGGCGGTGGCGGTGGCGGCCCCGCCCGCGCCGCCGCCCCCGCCACCCGCCGTGGCGCCGCCGCCGCCGGCGCCCCCCGGCCCGCCCTACCGCTACCTCGGTGCGCTCAGCGAGAAGGGCCAGCCGCCCAGCGTCTTTCTGGCGCTGGGGCCGGCCGTGATCCAGGCCCGCGCCGGCGACAGCCTCGAAGGCGGCTGGCGGCTCGACAGCATCGCCGCGCGTGAACTGGTGTTCACGCACACGGTCCAGAAACGAAGCGCCCGCATGGGCGTCGACGGAGAACCCCAGTGAAGCCCCGCATTCCCGCCGCTCCCCGGCCCCTGGCGCGCCCGCTGGCGCCCCTCGTCCTTGTCGCGGCGCTGCTGCTGGCCGGTTGCGCTGCCCAGATGGAGCACCGCCAGGGCCTGAGCCTGCTGGCCGAGGGCAAGTCGGCCGAGGCCGTCGAGAGCCTGCGCCGCGCCAGCAAGCTGGAGCCCGACAACGTGCGCTACCGCATCGACTACCTGGACCAGCGCGCCGGCGCGGTGCGCGCCATCCTGGCCGGCGCCGACGCCGAGCGGGAGGCTGGCCGCTTTGAGGCCGCGCTGCAGCGCTACCGCGAGGCCCTGAAGCTCGAGCCCGGCAACGAGCGCGCCAAGGCCGGCATCCAGGCGGTCGACAACGAGCGCCGCGCCGGCGGCCTGCTGCAGGGCGTCGAGCGCCTGCTGCAGGCCAACCAGACCGAACAAGCGCAGGAACAGCTGAAACGCGTGCTGCGTGACAGCCCGCGCAACGAGCGCGCGCTGGCCATGCTGCGCGGTGTGGAAGAGCGCGTCGAGGCCGAGCGTCTGGCGCGCGAGGAGCAGCTGGCGGCCCGTGCGGCCTTCCGCCGCCCGGTGTCGCTGCAGTTCCGCGAGGCGCCGATCCGCATGGTCTTCGAGGCCATCGCCAAGGCCGGCGGCGTGAACCTGGTGATCGACCGCGAGGTCAAGGGCGACCAGCGCACCACCATCCTGGTCAAGGACGCCGCCATCGAGGACACGCTGGACGTGATCCTGATGCAGCACCAGCTCGACAAGCGCGTGCTCAGCGGCAACACCCTGCTCATCTACCCGGCCACCGCGGCCAAGCAGAAGGACCTGGCCGAACTGAAGGTGCGCACCTTCCAGCTCACCAACATCGACGCCACCTTCATGGCCAGCATCATCAAGACGATGATCAAGACCAAGGACCTGGTCACCGATGCCAAGAGCAACACACTGGTGATGCGCGACACGGCCGAGTCGGTGGCGCTGGCCGAGCGCCTGGTGGCGGCCAACGACCTGCCCGATGCCGAGGTCATGCTCGAGGTCGAGGTGCTGGAGATCTCGAGCACGCGCGCCAGCGAGCTGGGCCTCAAGCTGCCGACCTCGCTGACGCTGAGCACGCCCGCCACGGTCGGCGGCGAGGCCCTCACCCTGGGCGCGCTGCGCGGCCTGGGCGGCAATGCGCTCAACGTCAACGGCATGTCGGCCACGCTGAACCTGATGATGCAGGACAGCGACACCCAGCTGCTGGCCAGCCCCCGCATCCGCACGCGCAACAAGGAAAAGGCGCGCATCCTGGTGGGCGAGAAGCTGCCGGTCATCACCAACCTGATCTCGCCCCAGCAAAGCGGGCAGAGCAATGTCGTCACCGGCTCGATCCAGTACGTCGAGGTCGGGATCAAGCTCGAGGTCGAGCCGCAGGTCTATGCCGACGGCGACGTCGGCATCAAGCTCAACCTCGAGGTCAGCGCGGTCACCGACACGGTGCAGACGCAGAGCGGGCGTGCCTACCAGATCGGCACGCGCAGCGCTTCCACCGCGCTGCGTCTGCACGACGGCGAGACCCAGGTCATGGCCGGCCTCATCGACGACCACGACCGCAGCTCCGCCCAGCGCGTGCCCGGTCTGGGCCAGATCCCGGTGCTGGGGCGGCTGTTCTCCAACACCGCGGGCGACGGCAAGAAGAGCGAGATCGTGCTCTCGATCACGCCGCGCATCATCCGGCCGCAGGCGGTGGCGGAGTCGCGTTTTGCGGACGCCTGGTCGGGCACCGAAGCCAATGTGCGCGACCGCGCGCTGCGCATCGACCCGCTGACCGTGCTGAAGGCCTCTTCGCCGCGCCCCGAGGCGGCGGCGCCCCAGGCCGTGGCGGCCCCCGAGGCGCCCGCCGCCGCTGTGGCGGCACCGGCTGCGGCACCCGTCCCGGCCCCTGCCGCAGCGCCTGCGGTGCCGGCCGCCGCGCCCACCGCCGCGCCCGCGACCCGCACCGCATTGCCGGCCCCGCCGGCTGCCACGCCCGCCGCCCAGCCGGCGCGTGCCGCGCCCGGGGCCAACGGCGCGCCCGTGTCCGGATTTCCCGCCGCGCTGCCGCGGCCGATGCCCGGCAAGGTTGCCGCGCCGGTGGGCGTGGCCACGCCGGGCGCCGCCGCCGGCACCGATCCGGCACCGAGGCGGCCATGAATCGGCGGCGCCCGCTGCGGCCGCGCGTGCGCGGCTTCACGCTGATGGAGCTGGTGGTCACGCTGGCCCTGCTGGGGCTGATGGCGCTGCTGGCGGCGCCGCTGGCCGAGCTGTCGGTGCAGCGCAGCCGCGAGCAGGAACTGCGCGCCGCGCTGCGCGAGATCCGCATCGCGATCGACCGCTACCGGCTGGCCGCCGACCAGGGCCTGATCGAGCGCAAGCTGGGCGACTCGGGTTATCCGCCCGATCTGGAGACCCTGGTCAAGGGCGTGCCCAACCAGAAGTCACCGAAGCGCGAGGCGCTGGTGTTCCTGCGCCGCGTGCCGCGCGACCCGCTGGCGCTGCCCGACATCGAGCCCGCTGCGGCCACCTGGGGCCTGCGCAGCTATGCCAGCAGCGCCGAAGCGCCGATGAGCGGCGCCGATGTCTTCGACGTCTATTCGCGCGCCGAGGGCGAGGGCATGAACGGCCTGCCTTACCGCGACTGGTGAACACCATCATGACCACGTCCTGCAAGCGCCGGCGCCGTGCGCGCGGCTTCACGATGATCGAGCTGGTGGTGGTGCTGGCCGTGCTGGGCCTGCTGCTGTCCATCGCGGTGCCGCGCTACCTGGACTCGCTGGAGCGCGGGCGCGAGCAGGTGCTGGCGCACAACCTGGCGCAGCTGCGCGAGGCCATCGACCGCCACTACGGCGACCGCGGCGCCTACCCCGACCGGCTGGAAGACCTGGTCGAGCGCCGCTACCTGCGCGCCCTGCCGGTCAACCCCTACACGATGGCCGCCGACTGGCGCACAGTGGCACCGCCCCGCGGGCGCAAGGGCCAGGTCTACGACGTGACCGCAGTGGGCGTGGCGCCCCCGGCGCTGCCCGACGCCCTGGCACCTGCCGCAGATCCGGCAAGCCCGGCCGACCCGGCAGCGAGCGCGCCATGAGCCGGCGCCGAGGCCAGGGTGAGCGCGAGCGCGGCATGGTGCTGATGGGTGTGCTGGTGGCGTTGGCGCTGGCCGCGCTGCTGGCGGCGCAGGCCGGCCAGCGCCTGGCCGACACACGCCAGCGCGAGGCCGAGGAAGAACTGCTCTTCGTCGGCGACCAGTACCGGCGCGCCATCGAGTCCTACTGGCTGCAGTCGCCGGGCGGCCGGCGCAACCTGCCGCGGCGCGTCGACGACCTGCTCAATGACACGCGCTTTCCGGTGCCACGCCGCCATCTGCGCAAGGCCTGGGCCGACCCGCTGGAGCCCGGCCGGCCCTGGGGCCTGGTGCGCCAGGGCGAGGGGCTGGTGGGCGTCTACAGCGAGGCGCCCGGCACGCCCTTTCGCCAGGCCGGCCCCGAACTCGGTCTGCCCGGCTTTGAAGGCGCAAGCCGCTATGCCGATTGGCGCTTTCTAGCCCAGCTCGGCCCGGTGCCGGGCGCCGGCTCGGCCTCCTCTGCGGGCGCGCCCGCATCCCCTCTCCCACCTGCCCCACGGCCTACCCGATGACTCTCCGCCTGCTGCTTGCCGATGCCAACTGGCTCATCCGACGCGGCCTGCGCGCCACCCTCCAGGACGACCACGAGATGCAGGTCGTCGGCGAGGCGGCCAGCACCCGCGAGGCCGTCTCGCGCACGCTGCAGCTGCAGCCCGACATCGCCTGGTTCGACCTCGACCTGCCCGGTGAGGGCGGCCTGGCGGCGTTGCGCGAGGTGAAGCAGGCGCGGCCGGAGCAGAAGGTGGTGCTGGCGAGCCCGCGCGACGAAGCCGGGCCGGCGCGCGAGGCGCTGCGTGCCGGCTGCGACGGCTACCTGCGCCTGGGCGCCTCCGAGGCCGAACTGCTGGCCGCGCTGGGCAGCGTGCTGGAGGGCCGGGTCTACCTCGACGCTGAGGTCAGCCGCAGCATGGCGCTGTCGGACTACCGCCGGCCCGCCGTGGCCGCGCGGGCCGACGATCCCATCGCCCAGCTCACCGAGCGCGAGCTCTACGTCTTCCGCCTCATCGGTGCCGGCCACACCAACCGCAGCGCCGGCGACCAGATGCAGCTCAGCGCCAAGACGGTGGAGAAATACCGCGCCACCCTGATGCGCAAACTCGGCCTGCGCAATGCCGTGGAATTGCAGCTCACCGCCTTGCAACTGGGCCTGGTGGCGCGCCCCGGCAGCAGCGCCCCGCGCGCCTGAGCGGCGCCGCCGCGTGCAGCACTTGGCAGGCCGCGCATTCTCGCAATTAATAGTATTTAATCTTAGCCATACCCCAGGCCGGTTTGCCGGCAGATGAATACCCATAGGCTGGGGACAAGTCCCCTGAGGCGGCGGGGCCAGCGCCGTCGCCAGCGCTGCCGCGTGCCCGCTTCCGGCCCGGTCTGGCCGGCGCAGAGCCAGAATTTATTCTTTTCTGACAATGAGTTGCATGCATTTTGCTGGCCCCGTCGAGGTTTGCCGCAAGTGCATGGGTGGGCGCCTTGGGCGCACTTGGGTGGCCGGGGACAGGCCCTCTCGAATGGGGATCGAACCCCACTGCGATTGAGGGGTGGGGTGGCCGTTCACAGCCACTGGAATATTCCTGATACTCGCGACCAGACGCTGGTTACGAAATGCAATCAGGTGCATTTACCGGGCGCCGAAACTTAATCCAAATTAAGCCACTTAAGGTTTATTAAGTTTCGCGCCGGGTAATTGGATCGGGTTGCCGCTGCCGGCACGGCGCGGCGGCGCCAGCACCACCGCCCATTCCCACCACATTCCCAAGCCAAGAGGTTACCCCGTGAGCAGGCCTAACAAGTTCAAGCCCCACCCCACCGCCCAGGCCGTGCTCGCACTCGCGGCTCTGCTTGCCAGTGCGGCCAGCGTGCATGCCGGCGCCGGCTACGTTGACGCCATGCGGCCCGACGGATCCAACTTCCGCCTGCCGACCTACTTCTCGTACAGCCCTTCCGGCCTGCGCGTGAACCCGGTGCCCGAAGGCTTCGCGCTAGGCCTGACCGCCGACCCGACTGGCGCCGGCATCAACACCGGCCGCGCGCTGCGCAAGTTCATCGACCCGCTGCCGCTGCCCGGCGCCGCCAATGCCAAGCTGATGGCCGACGGCGTGACCTCGAAGTACATCCCGGTGGCGGTGTCCAGCAAGTGGATCGATCCCAAGGGCAACCTGACCGGCCACGACTACTACGAGATCGCCGTCGTCGAGTACAGCGACCGCTTCCACACCGACCTGGCCAAGCCCACCACGCTGCGCGGCTACATCCAGATCGACCACCTGGCCAGCAACGGCCGCGGCGCGCTGCCCGGCAGCAAGTCGGTGCCGCTGACCTACCCTGACGGCCGCCCGATCATGATCGCCGGCACCGATGCCAACGGCAAGCTCAACGGCACCCAGGTGCAGGCCCTGGCCGTCGACGATCCGCGCTTCCTGGGCCCGGTCATCGCCGCCACCAAGGACGTGCCGACGCGCATCAAGTTCCTCAACCTGCTGCCCGCCGGCCGGGTGCAGTACAACGCCGACGGCAGCGTCAAGTCGCGCAACGGCGACCTCTTCCTGCCCACCGACAAGTCCCTCATGGGCGCCGGCTTCGGCCCCGATGGCGTCACCGAGTACACCCAGAACCGCGTCAACATCCACCTCCACGGCGGCGACACGCCCTGGATCAGCGATGGCACGCCGCACCAGTGGATCACGCCGGCCGAGGAAGCCAACGTGGCCTCGCCGAGCGGCAGCCTGGCGCAGGAATTCGCGACCGATCCGCTGCGCGACCCGTCGCTGCTGCCCGAGTTCCTGCGTGGCGTGAGCGCGCAGAACGTGCCCGACATGAACGACCCCGGCACCGGCGCCTGGACGCTGTTCTTCCCCAACGGCCAGTCGGCGCGCATGCTGTGGTACCACGACCACGCCTTCGGTGCGACGCGCCTGAACGTCTACGCCGGCATCGCCTCGGGCTACCTGCTCACCGACAGCGAAGAGCAGGCCATGGTGGCCGACGGCACGCTGCCGCCGGCCGAGCGCACGCTGCCGCTGGTGCTGCAGGACCGCACCTTCGTGCCCGACGACATCGCGCTGCAGGACGCCTTCTGGAGCACCGAGCACTGGGGCAAGCCGGGCGACTCGTGGATGCCGCACGTCTACGAGACGGTGCAGGACCCGGCCCAGATCAACAACACCAATGCCGTCGGCCGCTGGCACTACGGCCCCTACTTCTGGCCGGTGTTCCCGGCCCTGTACCCGCTGCCCAGCGGCCGCTACGGCGACGTGACCACCACGCCCGAAGCCTGGATGGACACCCCCATCGTCAACGGCGTGGCCTACCCGACGATGGAGGTCGAGCCGACCACCTATCGCCTGCGTCTGCTGAATGCCACCAACGACCGCATGCTGACCTTCAACCTGATGCGCGCCGTCGACAACCCGCGTCTGTCTGACGGCACGGTGCTCACCGGCAACGACGGCAACTTCACTGAAGTCGACATGGTGCCGGCGTCCCTGCCGCTGCCGGGCCAGGCCTGCGCCGTGGGCCAGGTGCGTCCCTCGCCGGTGTTCAACGCCGATGGCACGCCGCTGCTCAACGCCCAGGGCAAGCAGATCTTCTGCCAGCCCGAGCTGTGGCCCACCGACGCCCGTCTGGGCGGCATGCCCGACCCCAACGCGGTCGGCCCCGCGCTGCACCAGATCGCCAGTGAAGGCGGCTGGCTGCCGCGTGTGCAGACCATCGAGCCCAACCCCATCACCTACATCCAGGACAAGGGCCGCATCAACGTCTTCAACGTCGACACGCCCTCGCTGTTCCTGGCACCGGCCGAACGCGCCGACGTGGTGGTCGACTTCTCGCAGTACGCGGGCCAGACGCTGATCGTCTACAACGACTCCAGCGCCCCGATTCCCGCTGGCGACCCGCGCAACGACACCTTCACCGGCGTGGGCGACCAATCCGGCGCCGGCGGTGCCGAAGACACCAAGCCCGGTTACGGCCCGAACATCCGCACGATGATGCAGATCAAGGTCAAGGCGGCGCGCGCCGACGGCAGCGTGCCGACCGCGGCCGACGCCTTCAACCCTGCCGCCCTGGACACGCGCCTGACCCAGGCCTACCTGGCCACGCAGGAGCGTCCCATCGTGGCGCAGCCGGCCTATGCCGCCTTCGACCCGGCCTGGGCGCTGATCCCCGACGCGCAGACCTATGCCCGCATCGAGACCGGTTCGCTCAAGGAGCCGGTGTTCAAGTTCACCCCGGGCACGGCCAACAGCTACCTGAACAGCGTGCGTGTCCTCGACGCCGGCAGCGGCTACGTGACGGCACCCGCCGTCACCGTGCAGGCGGCACCGGCCGGCGGCCGCAACGCCACCGCCAATGCCACGCTCAAGCTCGAGCGCCTGGAACTCACCGCGGGCGGCAGCGGCTACGTCATTGCGCCCACCATCACCATCGTCGGCGGCGGCGGCAACGGTGCCACAGCCGAGGCCCTGATGGGCGTCGATGCCGTCACCGTGACCGCGGGCGGCGCCGGCTACCTGGCGGCGCCCACGGCGCTGTTCACCCCGCCCCCGGCGGGTGGCCGCCGCGCCACCGGCACGGCGGTGCTCGGCGCCGGCGTCAACGCCGGCAAGGTGGTCTCGGTCACCATCACCGACCGTGGCACCGGCTATGTCGGCACGCCCACGGTGTCGTTCATCCCGGTCAGCGGTGGCACCGGCGCCCGCGCCACCGCCACCTCGCGCGTGACCGAGGTCGTCCTCAAGCCTGCCGATCCGATGAACCCCGCCTCCGCGGGCGGCGGCGGATTCCGCAACCTCGACCCGAACGCGCCGGTCGACCCGCTCAACATCAACTTCATCGGCGGCGGCGGCACCGGCGCTGCGGCCGTGGCCTTCGGCAAGGTCTTCGACATCACCCTGGACGATCCGGGCGCCGGCTACACCACCGTTCCCAGCATCACGGTCGCCGCGCCCCCGGCCGGCCTGACCGCCACCGCCGAGTCCGACATGGCCGGCGGCGCCCAGGCCCAGGGCAGCATCCTGGTCAAGCCCAAGGCGATCCAGGAACTGTTCGACGCCACCTACGGCCGCCTGAACGCCACGCTCGGCGTCGAGATGCCCTTCACCAGCGCGATGACGCAGACCACGATCCCGCTGGGCTACGTGGACGCGCCGACCGAGGTCTTCAGCGCCAACGAAACGCAGCTGTGGAAGATCACCCACAACGGCGTCGACACCCACCCGGTGCACTTCCACCTGCTGAACGTGCAGGTCGTCAACCGCGTCGACTGGGCCGGCATCGTGATGCCCCCCCTGCCCAACGAACTGGGCTGGAAGGAGACGGTGAAGATGAACCCGCTGGAGGACATCATCGTCGCGGTGCGCCCGCGCACACCCAAGCTGCCCGGCTTCGGCGTGCCGATGAGCGTGCGTGCCATGGACCCGGCGCAGCCGCTGGGCTCGCCGTTCGGCTTCACGCAGATCGACGCCACCACCGGCGCGCCCAAGACCGTCGTCAACGAGATGATGAACTACGGCTGGGAATACGTGTGGCACTGCCACATCCTGGGCCACGAAGAGAACGACTTCATGCGTCCGCTGGTGTTCAACGGCCGTGAGACCCTGCCGCAAGCCGCCCAGGCGGTGAGCGCCACGCTGTCGGGCAGCCAGGTCAACGTGACCTGGACCGATGCCACGCCGCCCAGCGCGTCGGCGGTGGACTCCGAGGTCGGCTTCCGCGTCCAGCGCGGCGTCGCCGGCACCGGCCTGTTCGAGGACATCACCACCGATCTGCACCGCATCGTCGGCGTGCCGACCGCGGTCAACACGCTGGCCAATGCCGACGCCTACGTCGACGACACGCTGGCCGCCACCGTGCTGGTGGGCGGTGCCGCGCCGACCGCGCCGAATGCGCCGGTCACCTCGGGCATCACCTTTACCTCGGTGCAGCTGACCTGGACGCAGCCTGCCGCCGCGCCGGGCAGTGTCGCCACGCTGGGCTTCAAGGTCCTGCGTGCCGATGTCGATGCCGCCGGCCTGGTGGGCCCCTTCGTGCAGCTCAACCCCGTGCTGCTGCCGGTGGGCAGCACCAGCTACCTCGACGCCACCGCCCTGCCGGGCAGCAAGGTCCAGTACCAGGTGGCCGCCACCGGCAACGGTGACGTGAACATCGACTACCGCGTGGTGGCCGTCAATGCCACCGGCGAAACGCCGTCGGCGACCTCCACGGTGATGGTCGGCCAGGCCGCGAGCGAGACGGCCTCGGCCGCCTCGGCCACGGCGACGACCCCGATGACGGTGCCCACCGGCGCCGGCGTCAGCTTCGGTCCCGCCGCGCTGGCCACCCAGCGCAACGTCACCTACTCGTGGAACGCCGTCGCCGGCGCCACCGGCTACCAGGTGCGCAGCCGCATCGGCTCCACCGCCGGCAACGGCACCTGGACCGCCTTCGCGCCGCTGGCTGCCACCAGCCTCACGCTGGCCAACGTGCCGCTGACCCGCTTCGTCACCGTCGAGGTGCGGGCTGTCAGCGCCGCGGGTGTGGTCTCGGCGACGCTGTCGTCGCAGCCGATCCAGCTGGCCGTACCGGTCGCCCCCAACGGCTTCGCCCTCACCAACCCGACGCCGAACTCGCTGACGCTGGGCTGGATTGCGCTGGCCAATGCAGCGACCTACACCGTCGACTACTCCACCAGCGCCACCTTCGCGGCAGCGGTGGTCACGGTCGCCGGCGTGCCGGTCAACAGCCTCACCGCTGCGGCCCTGCTGCCCAACACCCGCTACTACTTCCGTGTGCGCGGCGTCAACGCCATCGGCACCGGCGCCGTCTCGGCCAACAACGCCGGCGGTGCCAACGGCTGGACCCTGGTCAATCCGGTGACCGCCGCGCCGACCGCCACCAACAACACCTCCGGCACCACGCTGACGCTGAACTGGGCGGCGCCGGTGGGCGGCGCCACGCGCTACCGCATCGAACGCTCGGCCGACAACGGCGTGAGCTGGACCGTGCTGTCGTCCACCGTGGCCACCACCAGCTACGCGGTGACCGGCCTGCAGGGCATGAGCAACTACCAGTTCCGCGTCACGGCGCTGAACGGGGCCAATGTGGCGGCCAGCACGGCGTCACCGATCCTTGCGCTCAGCACCCCGCTGGCGGCGCCCAGCGCCATCACCGCGTCACCCGGCGTGGTCGGCGGCCTGGTCACTGCGGGCCTGAACTTCACCGGCAACAACAACCCCACCGTGAGCTACCAGCTGCAGTGGAGCAACACGACCACCGGCGCCCTGTTCGGCCCCATCCCGGTCGTGCCGAGCCAGCAGGTTGATGTGGGCGGTGCCGCGCGCAATGTCTACATGCAGGTGCGTGCCGTCAGCCAAGCCGGCGTCGTCGGCCCCTGGGTGCCGGCGGCCAGGACCCGCGTGGCCGCGCGCTGACGCCAGACCGGGCGGCGCCAGCCCTTTGGGGCCGGCGCCGCCCCCGCCATCCCCCGCAACCTCCTTTCGATCAACGATCATGCAAACCAAGCATTCCCCCGCCCGCCGGCTGCTCGCGCCGCTGGCCCTGGCCGCCGCGCTGCTGGCCTGTGGTGCCGCCCAGGCGCAGACCGCCGCCGCGCCCAAGGCCCTGACGCCCACGCTGGCCGAGAACAAGGACAAGGTCAGCTACGCCACCGGCGTGCAGGCCGTGCGCAACTTCGTCAAGAACGACATCGCCTTCGACATCGAACAGATGATCGCCGGCATGCGCGACGCACTGGCCGGCAAGGAGCTGGCCATGAACGAGCGCGAGATCCGCCTCGTGCTCGGCTCGCTGCAGGCCGACCTGCGCCGCAACATGGCCGCCAACCAGAAGGGCCTGGGCGAGCGCAACCTCAAGCGCGGCAGCGATTTCCTGGCCGGCTACAAGGGCAAGCCGGGCACGCAGGCGCTGAGCAACGGCGTTGCCTACCGCGTGCTGCAGCAGGGCTCGGGCCCCAAGCCCTCCGAGGGCGAAACGGTCATCGTCAAGTACCGTGGCACCAACATCGACGGCATCGAGTTCGACGGCACCGACGACGGCAAGACCGCCCTGCTGCGCGTCAACCAGGTCATCATGGGCTGGCGCGAGGCGCTCAAGCAGATGCCCAGCGGCGCCAAGTGGGAAATCGTGATCCCGCCGACGCTGGCCTACGGCGAGCGCGGCGTCGGCACCACCATCGGCCCCAACGAGACGCTGGTCTTCGAGGTCGAGCTGGTCGGCATCAAGCCGATCTGAACCCGCGCACCGGTGCCCGCCCCATGAAGCCCGCCCTCCTTGCGCGCCTGTTCGCCACGCTGCTGATGCTGACGGCCGCACTGGCCACCGGCCGGCTGCAGGCGCAGCCGAGCGCGGGTGCGCTGCGCACCGGCCCGGGCGGCAGCGAGGCCATGCGCCACGCCACGGCCGGCGCCGATGAGCTGGCGCTCGGCCGAAGCATCTTCCGCCACGGCCTGGGCGAGGGCGGGCGGCCCATCGTCGGCCTGCGCTTCGGCGGCATCGAGGCCCGCGGCGCCGCGGTGGCCTGCGCCAGCTGCCATCGCCGCAGCGGGCTGGGCGCGGTCGAGGGCACCGACATCGTGCCCCCGGTGGCCGGCCGCTTCATCTTCACCGATGACCCGCGCGCCGTGGTCTCGATGAACTACCGCAACATCAAGTCCTTCAACCAGCGCCACGCGGCCTTCAGCGACGAGGACTTCGAGGCCGCCGTGACCCAGGGTCGCCACCTCAGCGGCCGCGATCTCAGCCCCATCATGCCGCGCTTCGAGCTGCGGCCGGCCGAGCTGCAGGCGCTGCGCGCCTACCTGCGCACCCTCTCCGCCGGGTGGTCCGAGGGCGTGAGCGCAACCCGGCTGCGCCTGGCCACCGTGATCACTCCCGACGTCGACCCCGGCCGCAAGACGGTGTTCCTCGAAACCCTGCGCGCCGCCATCACGCAGAAGAACGGCAACCACACCCCGGGCCAGCGCACCATGAGCAGCGCGGCCGAGATGCTGTTCCGCAGCGACCGCTTCTGGGAGCTGGATGTCTGGGAACTGTCCGGCCCGCCGCAGACCTGGGCCGCCCAGCTCGACCAGCGCATGCGCGAGCAGCCGGTGTTCGCGCTGGTCTCGGGCCTGGGTGCCGGCGAATGGGGCCCGGTGCACGCGTTCTGCGAGCGTGCGCAGACGCCCTGCTGGTTTCCCAGCGTCGACGCGCCGCCCGCGGCCGCCTCGGATGATTTCTATTCGGTCTACTTCTCTGCCGGCGTGGCGCTCGAGGCCGAAGTGCTGGCCCAGCACCTGGGCAGCGGCCCGCGCCCGGCGCGCGTGGTGCAGCTGCACCGCGGCGACGCCGCCGGCCGTGCCGGCGCCGAGCAGCTGCGCCTGGCCCTGGCGGCCCTGCCCAAGGCGCCGCCGGTCGAGACGCGTGAGGTCAAGCCGGGCGACGCCGCCGCGCTGGCGCGGGCGCTGTCGGGCCTGCGCACCAACGACGCCCTGATGCTCTGGTGGCCCGCCGCCGACTGGCCGGCCCTGGAGGCGGTGAAGCCGCCCAAGGCGGCGCTCTACGCCTCGGCAAGGCTGGCCGGATCGGCGCCCGAGGCCGCCGTGCCCGCGGCCTGGCAGGACGGCCTGCAGCTGCTCTATCCCTACCAGCTGCCGACGCGGCGCCACGCCACGCTGTTCTATTTCCAGTCGTGGCTGAAGACGCGAAAGATCGAGCTGCGCGACGAGGTGATGCAGTCGGAGGTGTACTTCGCACTGAGCTACTTCGCCGAGACGATGACCGACATGATCGACAACGTCCATCGCGACTACCTGCTCGAGCGCGCCGAGAACATGCTGAGCCTGCGCGAGGGCCAGAAGGCCGAAGACGAGGCGCGCGACCTCACGGTGGCCCGCCACCAGAAGGGCCCCGGCGGCGCGCAGGGTGCGCTGGCGCGCATGGCGGCCAGTGCGCCGGTGGCGCAGAAGATGCCGCGACCGATGCCCGGTGTGCCGGCCCAGGCCGCCGTCAAGCGCGAAGGCACCACGGTCTATCCCCGCATGAGCCTGGCCCAGGGCCAGCGCTTCGCCTCCAAGGGCGCCTACCTGGTCCGCTTTGCGCCGCAGGCGCAGGGCCGGATCGAGGCGCTCACCGACTGGATCGTTCCCTGAAGGAAATGAAGATGAAGACGACGATTTCCCGACCCGCCCGCCTGGCGCTCGTCACGGCCCTGCTGCTGACGGGCGGCATGAGCGGTGCCGCCTGGGCCATGGACCACTCGGCGCATGCCGGGCATGCGGGCCATGCCGCACAGGACCCCCATGCGGGCCACGCCGCCCATGCCGCCGCCAGCACCGCGGTGCGCCGCAGCGAGGCCACGCTGGAGCCGGCTGCGGTGAACATGCTGAGCCAGGATGGCCAGCGGCTCGACTTTGCCAAGCTGCTGGACGACGGCCGCCCGGTGGTGCTGAACTTCATCTACACCTCGTGTACGGCCATCTGCCCGGTCACCTCGCAGGTGTTCCGCGAGACGCGCGAGCTGCTCGGCCGGGACCGCAACGCGGTGCGCATGGTGTCGGTCTCGATCGACCCCGACCACGACACGCCCAAGCGCTTGGCCGCCTACGCGCAGCGCTTCGGCCAGGCCGGCACCTGGACCTTTCTCACCGGCAGCCAGGCGGATTCGGTGGCGATCCAGAAGTCGTTCAAGGCCTACCAGGGCGACAAGATGAACCACCTGCCGGTGACCTTCCTGCGCGCGGCACCCGGCAAGCCCTGGGTCCGGCTCGACGGCTTCGCCAGCCCGAACGCCCTGGCCGCCGAGGTGCAGGCCATGCTGGCCGCTCGACCTGCCGCGGCCCGGCGGACGGCAACGACCGTCGCCCGCGCCCAACCCTGACCCACCCTGTCCTGGCCGCGCTGCCGTGTGGTCGCCCCTTCTCTTTCGGAGTTCCTCAAGTGATCAAGAAGACCCTGCTCGCCCTGGCCCTCGGCCTGCCCCTGCTGGCGCTGGCCGCCACCGACGCCAAGCCGGCGCCCACCGCCAAGCCGGCCCCGGCCAAGAAGGCCGCCGTCACCACCGCGACGCCGGCCCTCGCCGCCAGCCGGCCGCTGGCCACCGACCACAATGTGCGCAAGGCCGAGATCGCGCAGCAGCACGCCCGCGGCGCGACGATGGGCGCCTGCCTCAAGAAGGCCGCCGACCAGGGCCTGAGCGGCGTCGAGCGCAAGCAGTTCCTGGGCAGCTGCGCCAACGCGGCCCGCTGAAGCGGGCCGCGCGCCGCGCGGCCTCAGCCGCGAGCGCGGCGTGCCTTCACCGCCGCGGCCAGGCCTTCGAGCACGGCCACCGAATCGTCCCAGGCCAGGCAGGCATCGGTGATGCTCTTGCCGTATTCCAGCTTGGCCGGGTCGTCCTTGCCGGGGGTGAACTTCTGCGCGCCGTCGTGCAGATGGCTCTCGACCATGACGCCGAAGATGCAGCGGTTGCCGGCGGCGAGCTGCCCGCCCACGTCGCGCATCACCTCGACCTGGCGCTGGTGCTGCTTGCTGCTGTTGGCGTGGCTGGCGTCGATCATCAGCTTGCACGGCAGCTTGGCGGCCTCGACCTCCTTGCAGGCCGCGGCCACGCTGGCGGCGTCGTAGTTGGGCGCCTTGCCGCCGCGCAGGATGACATGGCAGTCCTTGTTGCCCTTGGTCTCGACGATGGCGACCTGGCCGTTCTTGTGGACCGAGAGAAAGTGGTGCGGCCGCGCCGCGGCCTGGATGGCGTCGGTGGCGATCTTGATGTTGCCGTCGGTGCCGTTCTTGAAACCCACCGGCGCCGACAGGCCGCTGGCGAGTTCGCGGTGGACCTGGCTTTCCGTCGTGCGTGCGCCGATGGCGCCCCAGGCGATGAGATCGCCGATGTACTGCGGGCTGATCACGTCCAGGAACTCGCTGCCCGCCGGCACGCCCAGGCGGTTGATGTCCAGCAGCAGCTGGCGTGCGATGCGCAGGCCCTCGTGGATGCGGTAGCTCTCGTCGAGATAGGGGTCGTTGATCAGCCCCTTCCAGCCCACCGTGGTGCGCGGCTTCTCGAAGTAGACGCGCATCACGATTTCCAGCTCGCCGCCGAAGCGCTCGCGCTCGGCCTTGAGGCGGCGCGCGTACTCCAGCGCCGCGGCCGTATCGTGGATGGAGCAGGGGCCAATGACGACGAGCAGGCGGTCATCGTCGCCATGGATGATGCGGCGGATGGCGGCGCGGGTGTCGCTGATCAGCGTCTCGACTGCGGTGCCGGCAATCGGGAAGAAGCGGATCAGGTGCTCGGGCGGCGGCAGCGGCGTGACATCGCGGATGCGCTGGTCATCGGTCTGGCTGGTCTTTTCCGACAGGGCCAGCCGGTCGTCGCTGGTCTGGGTGGACTTTGGGCTCATGGGACGGTTCCTCGTGGCTGGGGTGTCGTGGATCGCGCGGACAAGAAAAAACCGCCGGGGTTGCCGGCGGTTGGTCTGGGTGCGTCGCGTGTCTTATGCGCTTGCCTCTCCAGCCGCCGAGCGGTGCGAGAACCAAAAATACGCAAAGAAGAAGGGCGTGGGACGCATGGCCGGCAATGTAGCACGCCGATGCTGGCGCGCGCCTGACGCGGCGGCCGGCCTGGGGCAGGGCGCGAGGCCGGCCACGCCACCTGTTCGGGGGGGCTGGCGCGGGGGCACTTAAGGCTCACTTCAGCCGTTAGTCAAGACAATGCATTTCACTCAACTATCTGCCCACCCATGCACGACTCCACCCCCTTCGCGCGTCCAGGCCGGCTCTGGGCCGCGGCGCTGATGGCCTTGTCCCTTGGCGCGCAGGCGCAGTCGGCCAACCTCCTGGTGAATGGCGATTTCAGCCAGGCCGGCAACGGCTGGAGCGGCCTGATCAACCAGATCAACGCCATCAGCGTCGCCGACGACGCCTTTGTCGGCCAGCCCCTCGTCAACCTGGCGCTGGAGGCCGGCGCGGTGCGCTTCCAGGGCTTCTACGAGACGCAAGCCGGCGTCGACTACCACTACCGCCTGGCACCGCCCAAGCCGCATCTGTCGCAGACGCTGCAACTGGATGCCGGCCATTACACGCTGTCGTGGACCGACGTGGTCAGCTCGCGCGGCATGCAGGGCACGATGGCGCTCGAAGTGCTGCTCGACGGCGTGCAGGTGGCCAAGCAGAGCTTCTGGACCGTCACCGGCAAGGCGCCCTCGGGCAGCAAGTCCTTTGCCATCGGCGTGGCCAGCACGGGCAGTCACACGCTGTCGCTGGGCCTGACATTGCCGGGCTTTCTGCCCAACCATGTGTACTTCGCAGACCGCGACCAGATCCTGATCGACAACCTCAGCCTGAGCGCGGTGGCCGGTCCGGCGCCGGTGCCCGAGCCCCACAGCCTGGGCATGATGCTCGCGGGCCTGCTGGGCGGGGCCGCCCTGCGCTGGCGCCGTCAGCACGGATCCTGATTGCTCCCGGCGCGGGCGGTCGCTGCGGCCTTGCTCAGCGCGGTTTGACGGGGCAGTCCTCGCCCGGCCTGGGCGGCACCGGGCGCCGGCCGTCGGCCAGGTGGGCCAGGGCCAGCAGCGGGTGGCGCAGCAGCATGCGCGGGCCGGCATGGCGCATCACCTCGCGCACCGCCTCGCGCGGCGCCGGGCCATAGCAGTGAACGGGGCAGTTGGCGCAGGTCGGCTTCTCGGGCCCATAGGGGCAGGCGGCGAGGCGCTTGCGTGCGTAATGCAGCAGGCCGGCGCAATCGAGGCACAGGCCCTGGTCGTCGTGGGCATGGTTCTCGTGGTGGTCGGCGCAGAAGATGCGCAGCATGGCCGCCATCGTCTCGACCTCGCGTGCGATGCGTGGCGTGGCCAAGCGCGCGGCGCGGCGGGCTGCGCCTTCGGACAGCGGCTCGGTGGCGGGGGCATCCATGGCGCGATTCTCGCTCTGGCGTCGCCGGGCGCGTTCTGCGTTGGGTCAAGCCGGGTTGGGGTCGACCGGCCTAAGCTGGCCGCCCGTGAAGACCGCCCTGCTGCTGCTTGCACCCGCGCTGGCCCTGGCCACGCTGGCGGCGCATTTCTACCGCGCCGGTTCGGCGCTGCTGTGGGCCTGCGTGCTGCTGCTGGCCCTGCTGGGCCTGCGCCGCGCCTGGGTGGCGCGGCTGGAGCAGGGGGCGCTGCTGCTAGGCGCCGGCGAGTGGGCCTGGACCGCAGCGCTGCTGGCGCAGGAGCGCCTGGCGCTGGGCCAGCCCTGGCTGCGGCTGGTGATGATCCTCTCGGCCGTGGCGCTGTTTACCGCCGCCACGGCGGTGGTGTTCCAGGCCCCGCGCCTGCGCCGGCGCTACGGCCCGGGCTAGCGCCTCAGGCCTTGGCGGCGCTGCGGCGGCGGCGTGCCGCCAGGGCGACGATGCCCAGGCCCAGGCCCATCATCGAGGCCACTTCGGGTTCGGGCACGGGCGAGGCCGCCACTTCCACGCGCAAGTGCAGGTTGTCCATCACGAAGAGATTGCGGTCGCTGCCGAACTCGTCGCCGCTGAAGGCGCCGAAGCTGAAGCTGCGCAGCGGGCCCAGGGCGGCGGTGCCGGTGAAGGTGGTGAAGGCCAGCGGCGGCAGCACGACATCGGGTGCGCCGACGACCCGCATATCGAAGTTGGTCGTGACGCCGGCCATGGTGGTGGCGACCATGATGAACCTGATGTTGCCGCCGTTCTGGAGCTTGCGGAAGTCGACGCTGTCGAGATAGAAGCCCTGGCCGTTGTTGTCGACCGTGAAGCTGCCGGCGCCCAGGCGCAGCTCGTTGTTGCTGCCCTGCTGCGGCACCGTGGTCTGGCCGAACCAGGCATTGCCCCAGCGCAGGCCGCCGGGAGACTGCGCCAGCGAATTGATCTGCACGAAGGTATTGGGTGCCAGGTCGCCCCAGTTCGATTCGAAATCGAGGACGACCGTTTGCAGCGGCGGCTCGGCCACGACGGCTTGGGCCGCCAGGGGCAGCAGGCCGAGGGCCAGGGTGGCAAGGATGCGTGACATGTGAACTCCGGGATACAAACTGCGAACCCGGGCCCAGATGCGCGAGTTACTCCAATGAGTGAGGGGCGATCATGCCTGCCAAATACATCTAGGGGCCTTCGCCCCCCGCGAACCAGGGGTGCGGCTTAGCGCCGCGGCGTGGCTGCCAGGCGCTCGAATTCATCGAGCAGGCGGTTCATGCGCGCCATCAGCGCCTGGTAGGGCGCGGCGGTGGCGAGGTCGACGCCCGCCTTCACGTACAGCGGGTAGGCGTAGTCCGAGCCGCCGGCCTTGAGCAGGTTGACGAAGCGCTCGCGCGCCGGCGCACCCTGGCTGCGGATGGCGCTGCTGAACTCGGCCGCGCCGACCATGGACGTGGCGTACTGCCAGACGTAGTAGCCGTTGTAGAAGTGGCCGATATAGGCCCATTCAACGCAGTAGGCCGGGTCTATCTTCATCACGCCCTCGGCCTCGCCGTAAAAGCGCTTGGCCAGGCCGCAGTACAGATCGGACAGGCGCGCGCCCGACAGCGGCCGGCCCTGCTCGACCTCTTCGTGGATGGCCAGCTGGAACTCAGCGAACATCACCTGGCGGAAGAAGGTGGTGCGGATGGATTCCAGCGCCTGCGTCAGGTAGTAGAGCTTCTCCTCGCGCGTGGCCGCCTTCTCGACCATGTAGTCGCTGAGCAGCATCTCGTTGGCGATGGAGGCCGACTCGGCGATGAAGGTCGAGTAGTCGGCCTTGTCGAAGGGCTGGTTGGCCTTGGACAGCATGGTGTGTACCGCATGGCCCCACTCGTGGGCCAGCGTCGACAGCGACTGGAAATCGTCGCTGTGGTTGAGCAGCACGTAGGGATGCACATCGTAGGCATAGCCGGCCATGTAGGCGCCCGAAGCCTTGCCCGGGCGCGGATGGCTGTCCGTCCAGGTGGCGGCAAAGCCGCGCTTGAGCAGGCCCAGGTATTCGTCGCCCATGGGCGCCAGCGCCTGCAGCGTGATGGCCTTGGAGCGCTCGACATCGAACACCAGGCCCTTGGGCGGCAGCACCATGGGCGGGTAGTTGTCGTAGTAAGCCAGCGGGCCCTGGATGCCCAGCATCTTCTGGCGCAGGCGCAGGTAGCGGTGCAGCGTGGGCAGGCCGGCGTGGGCCTGCTCGACCAGGGTGCGGTAGACCGCCGGCGGCATGTTGTCGGCGAACAGCGCCGCCTCCAGCGTGCCCTTGAAGCGGCGCGAGCGTGCCGTGAACACATCGCCCAGCACCTGCGTCGTCATGTTGGCGCCGAAGGTGCCCTCGGCCTTCTTGAGGGCGCCGAAGAAGCCGTCGAAGACCTTCTTGCGGTCGGCGCGCACGGCCGACTGGCGGTGCTTTTCGTAGGCGTCGGTGCTGAGCGTGACCGCGCGGCCGTCGGCGAGCTTGATGGTGGGGCGCGGCAGCTCGGCGTCGGACAGCACCTCGAAGACACTGCCGGGCTGGCCCAGCACGACGCGGGTCGCGGCCAGCAGCGCCTCGCCCTCGGGCGACAGCGTGTGCGGCAGGTTGCGCAGCGCGTCCTCGATGGCGAGGTCGAAGCGTGCCTTCAGCACCGGCTCGGCGGCGACGAAGGCCCGTGCGCGCTCGGGGCCCAGGGCCTGGATGGCCGGCGTCAGCCACGAGGTCTTCTCGCTGAAGAGGCCGAAGAGCTGGGCCGCCTGCTGCTTGCGTTCTTGCGCCCGCGGTTCGCGCAGGTCTTCGTCGGCCTTGAGGCTGGCATAGACGTAGAGCCGGCCCAGCGTGCGCTGCGCGTCGCTGATCGCGGCCATCGCCTCGGCCATGGCCGCACTGCTGGTGGGCAGCGTGGTCTTCAGGGCGTCCAGCGTCTCGGTGCGCTGGCGCAGGGCGGCGTAGGCGCTGTCCCAGTCGGCCGGCGTGGCGTAAAGGTCGCGCAAGTCCCAGCGCTGGGCGTCGGCGGCTTGCGCGCCGCCGGCCAAAGGCAGCGCGAGGGCGGTGGCGTACAGGGCATGGCTCAGGATGCGTCGGATGGCTTGCATGCGGATCTCCCGGATCAGGGTCAAAACGGTCGCGCCGGCTGCGCCGGCGCGCATTTCTTTTCAGTAAGGCGTGGCCGCGAAGCCCGCCACCTGCAGCCGCGCCACCACCTCGTGGGCGTGTTCGCGGTTGCGCGTCTGCAGCACCAGCTCGACCTCGACGCTCTGCGCCGACAGCGTGGAGAAGGCGCGCTGGTGGTGCACCTCGTCGATGTTGGCGCCGGCCTCGGCGACGACGCCGGTGATGCGCGCCAGCACGCCGGGGGTGTCGCGCGCATTGACGCGGATGCGCGCCAGCCGGCCGGCGCGCACCATGCCGCGCTCGAGGATGGCGGCCAGCAGCAGGGGGTCGATGTTGCCGCCGCACAGCACCAGGCCCACCTTGCGCCCGGCAAAGCGCGCCGGGTCCTTCAGCAGCGCCGCCAGGCCGGCCGCACCGGCGCCCTCGACCAGGGTCTTCTCGATCTCCAGCAGCATCACGATGGCCTGCTCGATGTCGCCTTCGTCCACCAGCACCAGGTCGTCCACCCGCTCGCGGATCAGCGCCTGCGTCAGCTGCCCCGGCTGGCCGACGGCGATGCCCTCGGCGATGGTCGACAGGCCCTGGGCGTGGCTCGTGCCCTTGACGGCGTTGACCATGGCCGGGAAGCGGCTGGCCTGCACGCCGATGATCTGGATGGCGGGCGCGAGCGAGCGCGCCGCGGTGGCGATGCCGCTGATGAGGCCGCCGCCGCCGACCGCGACGACGAGGGTGTCGAGATCGGGCTGGGCGCGCAGCATCTCCAGGCCTATCGTGCCCTGACCGGCGATGACCTCGGCGTCGTCGAAGGGGTGGATGAAGCTCAGTTGCTCCTCGGCGGCGAGTTGCAGCGCGCGGTCGCGCGCCTGGTCGAAGGTGTCGCCGTGCAGCACGACCTCGGCGCCGAAGCCCAGCGTGCGCTCGATCTTCACGGTGGGCGTGTGCTGGGGCATCACGATCACCGCGCGCAGGCCCAGGCGCTGGGCGTGGTGGGCCACGCCCTGGGCATGGTTGCCGGCGCTGGCGGCGATCACGCCCTTGATGGTGGCGCCGCGCTCGCGCATCAGCGCCAGCTTGTTGAGCGCGCCGCGCTCCTTGAAGCTGGCCGTGAACTGCAGGTTCTCGAACTTCAGGAAGACGCGGCAGCCGACGATCTGGCCCAGCGTGCGGCTCTCGACGCAGGGCGTGTCCAGCACCTGGCCGGCCAGCCGCGCCGCGGCGGCTTCGATGTCCTGCAGTTCGACCGTGGCCACGGTTCAGCGCGCCTTCAAGCGGTGCCGCCGACGGTGAGACGGTCGATGCGCAAGGTGGGCTGGCCCACGCCCACCGGCACGCTCTGGCCTTCCTTGCCGCAGACGCCGACGCCGGTGTCGAGCTGCAGGTCGTTGCCGATCATGCTGACGCGGTTCATGGCCTCGGGGCCGTTGCCGATCAGCGTGGCGCCTTTCACCGGGTAGAGGATCTTGCCGTTCTCGACCCAGAAGGCCTCGCTGGCCGAGAACACGAACTTGCCGCTGGTGATGTCGACCTGGCCGCCGCCGAAGTTGGTGGCGTAGAGGCCCTTCTTGATGCTGGCGACGATCTCTTCCTTGCTGCGCGTGCCGGCCAGCATGTAGGTGTTGGTCATGCGCGGCATCGGCAAGTGGGCATAGCTCTCGCGGCGGCCGTTGCCGGTGGGCTTGACGCCCGACAGGCGCGCGTTGAGGCTGTCCTGCATGTAGCCGCGCAGGATGCCGTCCTCGATCAGCACATTGCGCTGGGTGGCGTGGCCCTCGTCGTCGACATTGAGGCTGCCGCGGCGGTCGGCCAGTGTGCCGTCGTCGAGCACGGTCACGCCCTTGGCGGCCACGCGCTGGCCGATGCGGCCGGCGAAGGTGCTGCTGCCCTTGCGGTTGAAGTCGCCCTCCAGGCCATGGCCCACGGCCTCGTGCAGCAGCACGCCGGGCCAGCCCGGGCCCAGCACCACGGTCATCTGGCCGGCGGCGACGGCGCGGCTTTCCAGGTTGGTGAGGGCCGCGGTGACGGCGTGGTCCACATAGCTGGCGATCACCTCGTCGGTGAAGTAGCCGAGGCCGAAGCGGCCACCGCCGCCGCCGCTGCCGACCTCGCGGCGCACCTCGCCGGCGATGGTCTGCTCGGCAATCACGGTGACGTTCAGGCGCACCAGCGGCCGCACGTCGGCGGCGCGCGTGCCGTCGGCGCGGGCGATCAGCACCACGTCGTACTCGGCGCCCACGCTGGCCATCACCTGGGCGATGCGCGGGTCTTTCGCGCGTGCCAGCTTCTCCACCTTTTCGAGCAGCGCCACCTTCTGCGCACTGTCCAGCGTGGCGATGGGGTCGGTGGGCGCATAGAGCACGCGGCTGGTGGCGATGCGCGGCTTGCGCGCCAGCTTGACGCGCTTGTCCTGGCCGGCGGCGGCGATGGCGCGCACGGTGCGGGCAGCGTCCATCAGCGCCTCCTCGCCCAGGTCGTCGCTGTAGGCGAAGGCGGTCTTCTCGCCGGCCACGGCGCGCACGCCCACGCCCTGGTCGATGCTGAAGCTGCCACTCTTGACGATGCCTTCTTCCAGGCTCCAGCCCTCGTGGCGGGTGGTCTGGAAGTAGAGGTCGGCGTCGTCGATGCGGTGCTCGGCGATGGCGGCCAGGGCCCGCGCCAGCGTCGCCTCGGACAGGCCGAAAGGTTCGAGCATCAGCGACTGGGCGATGGCCAGGCGTTCGAGCGTCGGTTCGCGGGTGATCATCGGCAGGCCTCTCGTCATGCCGTGCAGGTGCAGGGCGATGAAATCATTGTAGGAGTGGGCTTCTTATCCCCTGTCACCCGCTGGTGCGGCTGCGCTGCTCGCGCCGCGCCACCCACAGTGTGGCGGCGCTGATCACCGCGCCGCCCAGCAGCGTGGTCTGGGTCGGCAGGTCGGAAAAGACGATCCAGCCCAGCGCGGCCGACCAGACGAGGTCGAGGAACTTCACCGACTGCGTGCTCGAGATGTCGGCGATGAGGAAGGAGCGCGTGAGGCAGTAGTGCCCGCCGCTGCCCAGCAGGCCGCAGACCAGGAAGGCGAACCACTGCGCCGCGCCCGGCCACTGCCAGGCCCAGAGGGCCGCCGGCAGGCTGAACAGCGACACCGAGATGGCCTGCCAGACGACGATGACGCCGGCGCTCTCGGTGCGCGTGAGCGCCTTGGTGAGCAGGAAGGAGGCGGCGAACACCGGCGCCGAGGCCAGCATCAGCAGGTGATGCCAGCCGCCGCTGCCCGAGAGCTTGGGGCCGACGACGATCATCACGCCGGCAAAGCCCAGGGCCGTGGCCAGCCAGCGCTCCCAGCGCATCGGCTCTTTCAAGAAGAGCCAGGCGCCCATCATGATGAACAGCGGCCCGGTGAAGCCGATGGCCGTGGTGTCGGCCAGCGGAATGTGCGGCAGCGCCAGGAACCACAGCACCAGGCCCAGGGTGTGCGTCGCGCCGCGCAGGAATTGCCCGCCCATTTGCTGTGGCCAGTAGGCGGCGCCACCGTGACGCAGGATCAGCGGCAGCATCACCAGAAAGCCGAACACGTAGCGCAGGAACTGCGTCTGCATGGGGTCGAGCTGCTGCGTCAGGCCGCGCAGCAGCGCGTTGAGCATGCAGAACAGCAGGCCGCTCGCGCCCGACCACAGCAGGCCGCGCAGCACCGGCGGCAGGCCTGCCGCGCGTTCGCGCAGGCCGCGCCGCGCGGCGGGTTCTGCCTCAGCCATCGCCCCGTTCGGCCAGCGCCCGCGCATAAAGCGCGTTGCGCGGTGTGCCGCTCAGCTCGGCGGCCAGCGCCACCGCCTGCTTGAGCGGCAGCTCGCGCATCAGCACGCGCAGCGTGTGCAGCGCGCTGGCGGGCAGTTCGTCATCCGCCGCCGCGGCCGGCGCCGGCAGCGCGTGCAGCACCAGCACGAATTCGCCGCGCCCGCGGTGGGCATCCTCGGCCAGCCAGGCCGGCAGCGCGGCGGCAGCGTGGCTGACGATGGTCTCGAACTGCTTGGTCAGCTCGCGGCACAGCGTGACGCGGCGGGCCGGCGCGGCTTCGGCCAGCGCCGCCAGCAGCGCGGCGATGCGGTGCGGCGCCTCGAAGACGATCTGGGTGCGGCGGTCGGCCAGCAGCGCGGCCAGCGCTGCCGCGCGCTCGGCGCCCTTGGCGGGCAGGAAGCCCGTGAAGCAGAAGCCACCACCGCCCACGTCACCGGCGGCGCTGAGCGCCGCCAGCGCGCTGCTGGCACCCGGCAGCGGCACCACCGGATGGCCGGCGGCGGCGGCCGCGGCCACCAGCACCGCGCCGGGGTCGCTGACGGCCGGCGTGCCGGCGTCGCTGGCATAGGCCACCGATTCGCCACGCCCCAGCCGCGCCAGCACGGCCTGGGCCGCCTCGTGCTCGTTGTGGGCGTGCAGCGCCACGAGCGGCTTGTGCAGGCCCAGGTGGTGCAGCAGCTGGCCGGCGACGCGCGTGTCCTCGCAGGCCACGGCATCGACGCGGGACAGCACATGGATGGCGCGCAGTGTCAGGTCGGCCAGGTTGCCGATGGGCGTGGCAACCACGTAGAGTGTGCCGGGGCGCTGGCCCTGGTGGGCCGTGGCCTCGGCGGCGGCGCGTTGCAGCAGGAGGGTGTCGATGCTCAAGGCGGGTGTGGCGTCGGGTATGGCGGCGGGAGCGGCGGTGGGGGGAAGCAAGGCCCGCGGCGACGCCGCCGAGGCCCAGGCGCTGGAGTGGCTGGTGCAGCGCGGCCTGACGCTGGTGCAGCGCAATTATCGGGTGGCCCGCGGCCCGCGCGCCCGCGGTGGCGAGATCGACCTCATCCTGCGCGAGCGCGACGGCACCCTGGTCTTCGTCGAGGTGCGCGCCCGCAGCAGTGCGGCCCAGGGCGGTGCCGCGGCCAGCGTCGGGGCCTCCAAGCAGGCGCGCGTGGTCTTCGCGGCCCGGCACTACCTGTTGCAGCTGGCGAGCCCGCCGCCCTGCCGCTTCGATGTGGTGGCCATCGACGACGGCCGCATCGAGTGGCTGCGCGGGGCTTTCGACGCCGGTTGAACGCGGCGGCGCGGGCTAGGGGGGGAGGGCCGGCATCGTCTTGCGTGGCGCTGCTCTTGCTGGCACAGTCGCGCGCTTTTGGGCGCCAGGGCGCCACCCCCGCAGTCTTTGGAGGTCGCATGGTCCCATTGGTGCTGGCCGAGGCCAACGGTTCTGGCTTGACTGCGGCGCGTCGCCGCCGCGTGGCGGCTGCGCTGGCGGTGTGCGTCGCCTTGCTGGCCGGCTGCATCTCGATCAAGCCCAGCCTGCCGGGCGAGCAGGCGCTGCAGCAAGGCGTCGAGCTCGTGCGCGGACTGCCCGAGCAGCTGCCCGCGCAGTCGGCGCCGTTTCCGCATGCGCAGTTCGTGCTGCTGCCCACCGAAAGCGCGGCCGGCCTGCTGGTGCCGATTCCCTTCGTCACCGAGGCCATCGCCGGTGTGTTCAATGCCAGCGCTGCGGCGTCCGACGAGGCGCGCCTGGCCGCCCTCGACCCCTACCGCATCGTCGCCGACGCGATGGCCGGCAGCCCGCTGCTGGCGGCGGCCAAGCCGGGCGTGAAGCTGCGGCCCTTCGCCTTCGTCCAGGATTGCGCCGACGGGCGCTACCGCCTGGCCCTTGTGGCGCATCTGCAGGGCGCCGGCTGGGTCGGCCGCTACATGGTGCATCTGCCCACCACCTACGGCTCGGGCGAGTTCGGCGCGCCCAGCCCCGCCGTCATGGCGGCCATGGCGCGCGACCTGCAAGACGGCGCACGGCAGCTGCGCCAGCTGGTCGAGCGCGCGGCGCGCGGCGACTTGCGCCCCAGTGGCACGCGCGCCGATGTCGGCAGCCTGCACCTGGTGGGTGGCCGGGCGTCCGGCTTCCTGCCGCCGTCGCTGGCGGTGGCGCGGGGTGCCGACGTGATCGAGGATGGGCCCGAGCATGTGCTGGTGCGCATTGCCGGCGACATGACGCTGCCTTCGGCAACCGGGGGCCTGTACTTCGGCGTTCACCTGCTGCGCAAGGACCAGTTGCACACCTTCAAGAAGCGGCCCGCCCAGGATTCCTGAATCCGGGTTCCGGCTCGCGGCTGCCGCGGCTCCTGAAGCTTGCGGCGCGCAGTACCCCTACCGGCGGCACCCGGTGCCCGCCATTCAGTGAGGTTTCCATGCAGTTTCCCCTTCGTCACCGCGCCGCCGGCCTGGCCTTCCTGCTGGCCGCCACCTGGGCCGGGGCGCAGCAGGCGCCGGGTGCGGCCGAACAGGCCTCGCCACTGGAGGGCGCGCGCCAGATCGGCGCCGGCCGGCTCACCGCCTTCAGCAAGGAGGGCCACATCCTGGTCACTGTGCCGGCCGACGCCCTGGGCAAGCCCTTCCTCTGGTACACCGAGGTCGTGGGCGTGCCCGCGGGCATGGTGGCGGGCAACGGCCTGGGCGTGGGCAGCATGCTGGCCAGGCTCGAGCGCCAGGGCGACCTGCTGCATGTGCGCGACCTCAGCACCGTGCAGCAGCGCCGCGGCGGCCATGCCGATGCGCCGCGCCGCCCGGCCGCCGCGCCGGGCGCGGTGCCCGGTGCCAGGCCCGACGACCCCAAGACGCGGCCCATCGACATCGCGCTGGGTTCACTGGAAACCGGCCCCATCGTCGCCAGCTTTCCCATCCTCGGCGCCAACGCGCAAGGCACGCTGCTGAGCGACTTCACCAGTGCCTTCTCGACCGATTTCGCCGCCGCGAGCGGGCGTGCCTTCGTGGCCGGGGCGGGCCTGGTGCCGGTGGCGCTGGACCCCTCGCGCTCCTACATCGACCGCGTGCGCGTCGCCGGTGAAAGCCTGGCCATCCGCAGCCACCTCACCTACATGGCCAGCGTGCCGGGGCAGGCGGCGCTGGGGCCGCAGCCGCTGTCCATCGTGCTGGGCCATTCCTGGCTCTTCCTGCCTGAGCGGCCCATGGCCTCGCGGCCGGCCGACCCGCGCGTGGGCTTCTTCAGCACCCGCTACACGCAGTTCGAGGCCGACCGCGGCACGGCGCAGGACGAGCTGCGCCTGATTTCGCGCTTCCGGCTCGAGAAGGCCAACCCTCAGGCGGCGGTGAGCGACCCCGTCAAGCCCATCACCTTCTACATCGGGCCCGGCGTGCCGGCACGCTGGCGGCCCTACATCGCGGCCGGCATACGCCAGTGGCTGCCGGTGTTCGAGGCCGCCGGGTTTTCCAATGCCATCCGCGTGCTGGACGCGCCCACGCCCGAGCAGGACCCGAACTGGTGGCCCGAGGACGTGACGATCAACGTCATCCGCTGGGTGCCCGAGCCGCGCGCCAACGCGATGGGGCCGCACGTCATCGACCCGCGCTCGGGCGAGGTGCTGGCGGCTCACGTCTACATCTGGCCCACGGTGATCGACTTCTTCGGCCAGTACTA
This sequence comes from Rubrivivax sp. A210, assembly GCF_904426505.1. Lineage (GTDB taxonomy): Bacteria > Pseudomonadota > Gammaproteobacteria > Burkholderiales > Burkholderiaceae_C > Rubrivivax. The sequence continues at coordinate 272,841 of NZ_CAJGBN010000023.1, read as the reverse complement.
CTGGTCGATGTTCGGCGGCGGCGTCGACCCCGAGGCGGCGCGGCTGCCGCTGTCGACCGAGAAATCGGGCGCGCTGCTCAGCTACATCGTGGCCCACGAGGTCGGCCACACGCTGGGGTTGGCGCACAACCAGATCGCCTCCACCGCCTACAGCGTGGCCCAGCTGCGCGACCGCGGCTTTGCCAACCGCGAAGGCCCCAACAGTTCCATCATGGCTTACGGCCGCTTCAACCAGGTGGCCCAGCCGGGCGATGGCGTGACGCGGCTGTGGGCCACGCCTGGGCCGTATGACTATGCCGCCATCCGCTACGGTTATGGCGATTTCGGCAGCGACCCGGCGGTCGAGCGGCGCGCACTGTCGGCCTTTGCCGCCAGCTTTGCGGCCGACCGTCGCCTTTATTGGGGCTCGGAAGAAGGCGGCGAGATGGTCAGCCGCTTCGGCCGCGACCCGCGCGTGCAGACCGAGAACGTCGGCGCCGAGCGCATCGAGGCCACGCGGCTGGGCGTGGCCAACCTGCTGCGCTCGCTCGAGCGCCTGGATGCCGCCACCGGCGGCGATGCCCGCCTCTACAGCGCCACCTACGACACGCTGCTGGGGCGCCAGCTGGGGCTGCTGAAGTCGGTCAAGCGCCTGATTGCGGCTGCGCTGCCGCCGCTGGGCCAGGCCGAAGGGCCGCTGGCGGCGCTGGTGCCGGCGGCCGAGCAGCGCCAGGCCGTGCGCTACCTGCTGGGCGAGGCGGCGGCCTCGCTGGAGCCCTATGCGCGGCCGGCCGTGGTCGAGCGCGTGTCGGTCTACGGCGGCTACCGCGCCATCGACCGCCTGCAGGCCGGCCTGGTGGCCGACCTGATGAACGGCCCCAATGTGGCCCTGCTCGAAAGCCAGCGCCGGCGCGACCCGGCGGCCTATTCCTCGCTGGACCTGGGGCAGGACGTGAGCGCCGCCGTTTGGTCCGACCTGCGATCCCCGACACCGACGCGGCGCGCGCTGCAGCGCGGCTACATCGACGCGGCGCGCGATCTGCTCAAGGCCTGGGACGAGGGGCGTGGGGCGCGCGAGGAGTCCGAGGCGCGCGCCGCCCTGCCCTTCGAGCTGACGCTCACCGCCGGCCGCGCGCTGGCCGAAAGCGGCGACGACACCGTCTTCATGCCCTGGCTGCGGGGCTACCTGCCGGCGCTGGAACGGCGCCTGCACACGGCCGCGCGCCAGGCCCGCGCGCCGGCCGACCGGCTGCACTACGCCGACATGGCCACCCAGGTGGCGCGGCTGATGAAACTGGGCGCGCCCTGAACGGCGCGCCCGCAGCGCCTTGTTGCAGTTGCGGCGTCGCGGCCGGGGTCGGGCGGGTCGGGGCTGGCAACCCCTGGCATATGATCAATGCAGATGTCCGAGCAGCGTATCCAGCAGCAGTTCTTCGACAGTGCCGACGTGCAATACCGCGCGGCGGAGGTGCTGGCGCAGCCGATAGACGAGGCCGCGTCAGCCCTGCTGGCGGCGCTCACCAACGGCGGCAAGGTGATGGTGGGCGGCAGCGGCGCCGGCAGCGCGCTGGCGCCCTACCTGGCCCAGCTGCTCACCGGGCGCTTCGAGCGCGAACGGCCGCCACTGGCGGCGCTGGCCCTGGCGGGGCCGCACCCGGCCCATCAGGTGCGCGCGCTCGGTCTGCCCGGTGACGTGCTGCTCTTCATCGACGACGGCGAGGGCGCCAGCACGCCGGTGATTTCGGCAGCCCAAGGCAAGGACATGACCATCGTCGTGCTGGCCGGCCGCGGCGCGGCGGCCTTTGGCGAGCTGCTGGCCGACACCGATGTGCTGGTGGCCGTGCCGCACGAAAGACCTGCCCGCGTGGCCGAGCTGCAGCTGTTGGCGCTGCATTGCCTGTGCGACGCGGTCGATTTCCAGTTGATGGGAGACCCCGAATCGTGATCAAGACTCTGCACCTCCACCGCCTGGGCCGGGGCCTCGCGGCGCTGGCCCTGGGCGCCACGCTGGCCGCGGGCCTGGGCGCCTGCGCGCCGCTGCTCGTGGGCGGCGCCGTTGTCGGCGGCGGCCTCTTCGCCACCGACCGCCGCACCACCGGCGCCCAGGTCGAGGACCAGAGCATCGAGCTCAAGGCCTCGGCGCGCGCACGCGACCTCGCCACGCTGGGCCAGATCAGCGTCACCAGCTACAACCGCACCGTGCTCATCACCGGCCAGGTGCCGGGTGCCGAGGAAAAGGCGCGCGTCGAAAAGGCCGTGGCCGGCGTCGAGAATGTGCGCACCGTCGTCAACGAGCTCGAGGTCGGCCCCAACGCCAGCCTGTCGACGCGCGCCAATGACACCCTGCTCGTCACCAAGGTCAAGGCCACGCTGGTCGATGCCAAGGACGTGATGGCCAATGCCTACAAGGTGCTGGTCGAGCGTGGCGTCGTCTACCTGATGGGCCGCGTCACCGAGCGCGAGGCCGCGCGTGGCGCCGAGATCGCGGGCTCGGTGCCCGGCGTGCAGAAGGTGGTGCGCGTGTTCGAGACGCTGAGCGAGGAAGAACTGGCCAACCTGAGCCGCGGCGCACCGCTGCCGGCGGCGGCTGCGTCGAAGTAGCGGCGCGCTACTTCTTCAGGCGCCGTATCAGGCTGGAGGTGTCCCAGCGCTGGCCGCCCAGGGCCTGGACCTCGGCGTAGAACTGGTCCACCAGTGCCGTCACCGGCAGCTGGGCGCCGTTGCGGCGGGATTCTTCGATCACGAGGCCCAGATCCTTGCGCATCCAGTCGACGGCGAAGCCGAAGTCGAACTTGTCGTCGACCATGGTCTTGCCGCGGTTGTCCATCTGCCAGCTCTGGGCCGCGCCCTTGCCGATCACGTCCAGCACCAGCGGCATGTCCAGGCCGGCGCGCTGGCCGAAGGCGATGGCCTCGGCCAGGCCCTGCACCAGGCCGGCGATGCAGACCTGGTTGACCATCTTGGCCAGTTGCCCGGCACCGCTGTCGCCGATGCGGGTGACCGCCTTGGCATAGGCCAGCGCCACCGGCTGCATGGCCGCGAAGGCGGCTTCGTCGCCACCGCACATCACGGTGAGGATGCCCTTCACGGCACCGGCCTGGCCGCCCGAGACCGGGGCGTCGACGAAGTGCAGGCCGCGTGCGCGCGCCAGGCCGTGCAGCTCGCGCGCCACTGCGGCCGAGGCCGTGGTGTGGTCGACGAAGACCGCGTCCGGCGCCATGCCGGCAAAGGCGCCGTCGTCGCCCAGCGTCACGGCGCGCAGGTCATCGTCGTTGCCGACGCAGGCGAACACCAGGCTGGCGCCGGCGGCCGCCTGGCGCGGCGTGGCCGCGGTGGCGCCGCCGTACTCGGCCGCCCACGCCGCCGCCTTGGCGGGGCTGCGGTTGTAGGCGGTGACCTGGTGGCCGGCGCGCGCCAGGTGGCCGGCCATGGGGTGGCCCATCACGCCGAGGCCGAGAAAGGCGACGCGGCGCGCGCCCGTGGATTCTTGAGTGCTGCGGGTGTTCATGCCGCAATGGTAAGGGCCGCGGCGGCTACATCACCTTCATGTGCTCGGTGCCCGCCGAGAGATCGGAACTGCGCGCGCGCGCGCTCTTGAGCTTGATCTGCAGGCGCAGGTCGTTCACCGAATCGGCGTTGCGCAGCGCGTCCTCGTAGCTGATCTGGCGCGCTTCGTAGAGGTCGAAAAGGCTCTGGTCGAAGGTCTGCATGCCGAGCTCGCGCGAGCGCTTCATCAACTCCTTGATCTCGCTGATCTCGCCCTTGAAGACGAGGTCGCTGACCAGCGGCGTGTTGAGCATGATCTCGACCGCGGCAATGCGGCCGCGGCCTTGCTCGCGCGCCATCAGGCGCTGGCTGATCAGGGCCTTGAGGTTGAGCGAGAGATCCATCAGCAGTTGCTGGCGGCGCTCTTCGGGGAAGAAGTTGATGATGCGGTCGAGCGCCTGGTTGGCGCTGTTGGCGTGCAGCGTGGCCAGGCAGAGGTGGCCGGTCTCGGCGAAGGCCACCGCGTGCTCCATCGTCTCGCGGTCGCGGATCTCGCCCATCAGGATCACGTCGGGCGCCTGGCGCAGCGTGTTCTTCAGCGCCGCCTCCCAGCTGTCGGTGTCGATGCCGAGTTCGCGCTGGGTGACGATGCAGTTCTTGTGCGGGTGGACGAACTCCACCGGGTCTTCGATGGTGATGATGTGGCCGAAGGTGTGCTCGTTGCGGTGGTCGACGATGGCCGCCAGCGAGGTGCTCTTGCCCGAGCCGGTGGCGCCGACGAAGATGACCAGGCCGCGCTTGGTGAGCGAGACCTCTTTCAGCACCGGCGGCAGGGCGAGGCCGTCGATGGTGGGCAGGATGGCCGGGATGGTGCGGAAGACCAGCCCCACCTGGCCCTGCTGGATGAAGGCATTGACGCGGAAGCGCCCCACGCCCTGCGGGCTGATGGCGAAATTGCACTCCTTGGTGCGCTCGAACTCGGCGCCCTGCTTGTCGTTCATCACCGCGCGTGCCAGCGCCAGCGTGTGCTGGCCCGTGAGCGGTTGCGGGCTGACCTTGGTGACCTTGCCGTCGACCTTGATGGCGGGCGGGAAGTCGGCCGTGAGGAAGAGGTCGGAGCCGGCGCGGCTGACCATCAGCCGCAGCAGGTCGTTGACGAACTTGGATGCCTGGTCGCGTTCCATGGATGTTTTCCTACCCTGGGAAGTTCTCGGGGATCTTGGCCTTGGAGCGCGCTTCCTGCGGCGACACCATATTGCGCCGCACCAGGTCGGCCAGGTTCTGGTCCAGCGTCTGCATGCCCAGGTTCTGGCCGGTCTGGATGCTGGAGTACATCTGCGCGATCTTGTTCTCGCGGATCAGGTTCTTGATGGCGCTGGTGCCCAGCATGATCTCGTGCGCGGCGACGCGCCCAGAGCCGTCCTTGAGCTTGCACAGCGTCTGCGAGATCACCGCCACCAGCGATTCGGACAGCATCGCGCGCACCATCTCCTTCTCGGCCGCCGGGAAGACGTCGACGATGCGGTCCACCGTCTTGGCCGCGCTGCTGGTGTGCAGGGTGCCGAAGACCAGGTGGCCGGTCTCCGAGGCGGTGAGCGCCAGCCGGATGGTCTCGAGGTCGCGCAGCTCGCCCACCAGGATGGCGTCGGGGTCTTCGCGCAGCGCGCTGCGCAGCGCGTTGTTGAAGGAGAGCGTGTGCGGGCCCACCTCGCGCTGGTTGACCAGGCACTTCTTGCTCTCGTGCACGAACTCGATCGGGTCTTCCACCGTCAGCACATGGCCGTACTCGTTCTCGTTGAGGTGGTTGACCATGGCGGCCAGCGTGGTGCTCTTGCCGCTGCCGGTGGGGCCGGTCACCAGCACCAGGCCGCGCGGCTTGAGCGAGAGCTCGGCAAACACCTTGGGGCAGTTCAGCTGTTCGAGCGTGAGGATCTTGCTCGGGATGGTGCGGAACACCGCTCCGGCGCCGCGGTTCTGGTTGAAGGCGTTGACGCGAAAGCGCGCCAGGCCCTGGATCTCGAACGAGAAATCGCACTCCAGCGTGTCTTCATAGTGCTTGCGCTGGGCGTCGTTCATGATGTCGTAGACCATGGCGTGGACCATCTTGTGGTCCAGCGCCTCGACATTGATGCGGCGCACGTCGCCGTGGACGCGGATCATCGGCGGCAGGCCGGCCGAGAGGTGCAGGTCGGAGGCCTTGTTCTTGACAGAAAAAGCCAGCAGTTGGGTGATGTCCATTGGGGGTGGTTGGGCCCACAACGGGGCGCGCTAAGCTAGACCGATTATGGAGAGCATCGCGCAGGCCCTGCAACAAGCGCAGCGGCGCATCGAACAAGCCCTGGCCCAGGCCGGCCGCGCCCCGGGCAGCGCGGCGCTGCTGGCAGTGAGCAAGACGCAGCCGGCGGCGGCCGTGCGCGCCGCGCTGGCGGCCGGCCAGCACGCCTTCGGCGAGAACTACGTGCAGGAGGCACTGGCCAAGATGGAGGCGCTGGCCGATTGCCGCGCCCGCATCGAATGGCATCTGATCGGCCCGCTGCAGAGCAACAAGACGCGTGCCGTGGCCGAGGCCTTCGACTGGGTACACGCGGTTGACCGGCTCAAGATCGCCGAGCGCCTGGCCGAGCAGCGGCCAAGCGGGCTGGCGCCGTTGCAGCTGTGCCTGCAGGTCAACGTCAGCGGCGAGGCCAGCAAGAGCGGGGTGGCGCCGGCCGGGTTGCCGGCGCTGGCGCGCGCCGTGGCCGCGCTGCCGCGCGAGCGCGTGGTCCTGCGCGGCCTCATGGGCATCCCCGCACCGGCCGAGGGCGAGGCGGCGCAGCGCGCGCCGCACCGCCTGCTGCGCGAGCTGATGGCAGGCCTGGCGGCCGAACTGCCGGGCCTGGACACGCTGAGCATGGGCATGAGCGCCGACCTCGAGGCCGCGGTGGCCGAGGGTGCGACGCTGGTGCGCGTGGGCACGGCGATCTTCGGCGCGCGCTGAGGCGCGCCTTTCGCCGAATGGGGGTCAGACCAGTCCGACGGCTTGCAACATGCCACCCGTGAGGTGGACCAGGACGGCCAGCGTCACGAAGGCCTCGATGAACCTGACTCTTGCACCGGCTGCGGCGTGCCATTCGGTGGCGGAGGTCTTTGCGGGTTGAGCCTGGTGGCGATGAAACATGATGTCCCTTTCATTGACCAAATCGGTGATTGAAAGAGAAGTTACGACATGAGGCCTGCGTGCAGGCTTCCTGCCGGCAACCCCGCTGGCGTGGCGCTTTTCGGCGCTTTAGCCCGGTGGCTTTGCGTCCCCACCTTTCGATGGGTTTGCCCTTCTCACCGTCTGCATTCGCAGGCCGGCATGATCTCTAACGGCTTGCGCGATGGACTTTCAAGCGCTTGCAACTTTCAGCCGCGCTGCCGCGTGCCAGAGGTCACGTCCCGGGCGGGCAAGCCTCACACCGGCAGCATGGTCGTGTTCTTGACCTCTTCCATTACCGCGTAGGTGCGCGTCTCGCGCACGCCGGGCAGGGTCCAGATCACGCTTCCGATGAACTGCCGGTAGGCCGCCATGTCGGCCACGCGCGTCTTGAGCAGGTAGTCGAAACCGCCTGCCACGAGATGCGCTTCCAGGATCTCGGGCCGCACCTGCACCGCGGCGCGGAAGGTGTCCATCACGTCGTGCACGGTGCGGTCGAGCAGGATCTCGACGAAGACCAGCAGCCCCGCACCCAGGCGGGCCGGGTTGAGCCGCGCCTCGTAGCCGAGGATGTAGCCCTCGCGGGTGAGGCGCTTGACGCGCTCGAGCACCGCGGTGGGCGACAGGTGTACTTCCTCGGCGAGCTTGAGATTGCTCATGCGGCCGTCGGCCTGCAGTGCGCGCAGGATGCGGCGGTCGATCTTGTCGAGCTCGCGTCCGTTGCGGCCGGCTTCTTCGGGGGTCGAGTCCATGGTGGATGATTCTCTATCACGAGGCCTGATTCCCGCATCAGGTTCGGCCCCCAGAAGAATAAGCTGCGCATCCTGACGCCAGAGGACGCACCATGAACCCAGCCATCGCCCGCCTGCCCTTCCCCTACCGCCCCGAGGCCGAGGTGGTGGCCGCCGCCCTGGACGTGCTGCGGGGCCGGCTGGACTGGCCGGCCGTGGTGGCTGCGGCGCGGCCCTGGGTGCTGGGGGCGCGCGCCCACCCGGCGCCCTTCTGGGCCATGGAATCGCTGCTGCGCGAATACCCCATCTCCAGCGCCGAGGGCCTGGCCCTGATGCGCCTGGCCGAGGCCTTGCTGCGCGTGCCCGATGCCGAAACCGCCATTGCGCTCACCGCCGACCAGCTCGGCCGCGCCGATTTCGATGGCGCCACCGAGGGCAGCCCGCACAAGATGCTGGCCCAGCTCTCGGCCAGCGCCATCACGCTGTCCAAGAAGTTCCTGCCCGGCAGCGACGAGGCGAGCGGCCTGCTGGCGCGCCTGGGCGCGCGCACCGTGGTCGCGGCCACCGTGCGCGCCATCCAGCTGCTGGGGCGGCAGTTCGTCTATGCGCGCACCATCGCCGACGCCATGGCCGAGTCCGGTGCCCAGCGCAAGGCGGCGGCGGGCCTGCGCTTCAGCTTCGACATGCTGGGCGAGGGCGCGCGCACCGAGGCGGCGGCGCGCGACTACCTGGCTGCCTACGAGCGTGCCATCGCCGCCATCGGCGCCGGCCATGGCGCGACGCCGGGCAAGGGCCCGGCCGGGCGCGACGAGATCTCGGTCAAGCTCAGCGCCCTCTACCCGCGCTATGAAGAGGCGCAGCGGGCGCGCGTCTTTGCCGAGCTGCTGCCGCGCCTGCGCGCCCTGGTGGACCACGCGGCGCGCGCCGACATCAACATCGCCATCGACGCCGAGGAGAGCGACCGCCTGGAGCTGTCGCTGGACCTGCTGGACGCGCTGGCCGAGGGCGTGGCGCGCGAGCACCCGCAGTGGGGTGGCCTGGGCCTGGCGGTACAGGCCTACCAGACGCGCGGGCTGGAGGTGGTGGACGCGGTGGCCGCGATGGCGCGCCGCCACGGCATCAAGTTCGTCGTACGCCTGGTCAAGGGCGCCTACTGGGACGGCGAGATCAAGCGCGCGCAGGAAGCCGGCCTGCCCGGCTACCCGGTGTTCACGCACAAGCACCACACCGACATCAACTACCTGGCCTGCGCAGCGCGGCTGATCGAGCACCATACGGTGATCTACCCGCAGTTCGCCACCCACAACGCCGGCACCATCGCCGCCATCGTGCAGATGGCGCGCCAGCAAGGCGCGGCCTTCGAGCTGCAGCGCCTGCACGGCATGGGCGAGGGCATCCACCACGAGGTGCTGAAGGACCGGGCCATCGCCTGCCGCGTCTACGCGCCGGTGGGCGAGCACCGCGACCTGCTGGCCTACCTGGTGCGCCGCCTGCTGGAAAACGGCGCCAACTCCTCCTTCGTGCACCAGCTCGCCGACGCCAACGTGAGCCCCGAGGAACTGCTGGCCTCGCCGCTGCAGCCGGCGCCCGCGCCTGGCCTGGCGCTGCCGCCGGCGCTCTATGGGCCGGTGCGCGCCAATTCCACCGGCGTCGACCTCGCCTGCGCGGCGATGCGTCAGCCCCTGCTGGATGCGCTGGGCCGCGTCGAGGTGATGCCGCCGCCGCTGGCCGTGCCGGCCGAGGTCGATGCGGCCATGGCCCGTTTGCAGCAGGGCTTCGAGAGCTGGAGCCGGCGCCCGCTGGCCGAGCGCGCCGCGCTGCTGCGCCGCGCCGGCGACTTGCTCGATGCGCGCCAGCCCGAGTACTGCGCACTGCTCGTGAAGGAGGCGCACAAGACCCTGGGCGACTGCGTGGCCGAGGTGCGCGAGGCGGTGGACTTCTGCCGCTACTACGCCGACCAGGCCGAGGCCCGCCTGGCCGAGCAGCAGCTGCCCGGCCCCACCGGCGAGAGCAATGTGCTGCGCCTGCACGGGCGCGGCGTCTTCGTCTGCATCAGCCCCTGGAACTTTCCGCTCGCCATCTTCGCCGGCCAGGTGGTGGCGGCCCTGGTGGCGGGCAATGCGGTGGCGGCCAAGCCGGCCGAGCAGACGCCGGCCGTGGCGGCGCGCTTCGTCGCCTTGCTGCACGAAGTGGGTCTGCCCGAAGACGCACTGGTGCTGCTGCACGGGCCCGGCGAAACCACGGGCGCAGCTTTGGTGGCGCACCCGGCCGCGGCCGGCGTCTGCTTCACCGGCAGCACCGCGGTGGCACGCCACATCAACCGCACGCTGGCTGCCAAGGACGGCGCCATCGTGCCGCTGATCGCCGAGACCGGCGGGCTGAACGCGATGATCGTCGACAGCACGGCCCTGCCCGAGCAGGTGATCGACGCCGTGGTGCAGAGCGCCTTCCGCAGCGCCGGCCAGCGCTGCAGCGCGCTGCGCCTGCTGTGCGTGCATGAGGGCATCGCCGACGACCTGATCGCCATGCTGCAAGGTGCGCTGGCCGAGCTGAGCGTGGGCGACCCGGCCGAGCTGGCCACCGATGTCGGCCCGGTCATCGACGACGAGGCCCATGCCGGCATCGCCGGGCACGTCGAACGCCTGCGCCGCGAGGCGAAGCTGCTGGGCGAGAGCCCGGTGCAGAACCGGCTGCCGCGCCTGGTGGCGCCGGTGGCCTTCGAGATCGCGCGCATCGCCGAGCTGAAGACCGAGATCTTCGGCCCCGTGCTGCACGTCGTCCGCTGGTCCGGTGACGTGCAGGAGGTGATGCGCCAGATCAACGCCCTGGGCTACGGCCTCACCTTAGGCCTGCAGACGCGCATCGACAGCCGCGCCCAGCGCCTGGCCGATGCGGCGCGCGTGGGCAATGTCTACGTCAACCGCAACATGATCGGCGCCGTGGTGGGTGTGCAGCCCTTCGGCGGCGAGGGCCTGAGCGGCACCGGCCCCAAGGCCGGCGGCCCGCACTACCTCTACCGCTTCTGCGCCGAGCAGACGCTGACCATCAACACCACGGCGGCCGGCGGCAACGCTGAGCTGCTGGCGGCAACGGCCTAGGCGGCACGCCTGCCGCGCCCCGTTCTCAGGCCGCCGCCCGCCTGGCCATGGCACGCTGCCGCAGCGGGGCTGCCGCCAGCAGCCCGCACAGCACCAGCAGCGCCGACGTGGGCTCGGGTACGGTGTGGGTGCCGCTGCTGCCCGCGCCACTGGCCGAGCCGAGCGTCAGCGTGTCGATCTGGCCGTTCCAGTAGACGCTGAAGAACTGGTCGCGTGCGTTCGTGTACGAGAACTGCATGCCAATCGTGCGTTGCACGCCCAGGGCGTTGATGTCCGGGGGCGTGGCCGGCAGCGCCTTGCTCGAGAAGGCCCCCAACGGCAGCAGCGAGATGTACATGCCCCAGGTCGCGTTGTGGGGCTGGCCGGGGAAGCTGAAGGGCGTGTAGCCCGCCGGCACCTCGAAGTCGATCGCCGGGGAGCTGTCCACCAGCGAAAGGCCGTCGCCGCTGGGCGAGTCGCGTACCTCGATCTTGGCGCTGCCCGGGTTGCTCTGCGTGGGTGTGTAGGCACCGGTCGACCGTGCGTGGTGCGTGCCCTCGATGGTCATCTGCATCTCGAACTGCGCCAGGCCGGCCATCGAGTAGGTGTTGAAGGGCGCGGCCACCTGCCAGGGCGCCACGCTGTCGTCGAAGCGGATGCTGCCCGACAGGCTCCACACGCCATCGCTGCCGGCGGAGATGAGCTGGTTGCACTGCTTGGGGCCAAGGTTGCCGCCGCACATCGTGAAGCGGCCTGTGAAGTCATAGACGATGGGGGCGGCCTCGGCCGCTGCAGCGCCCAGCAGCAAGGCTGCGGCGACCAGGGTGTGAGCGTGTTTCATGGGAGGTGCTGGCGTGGGTTGGGCAAGTCCGGCGCCGCGCGCCCGTGCGCAACGCCTGCCCATCTACGCCCAGGCAGCCGGCCGGGCGGCTCACGCCGCCTGGGCTTTCCCCCCATCCACGGGGTGCGGGGGTCGCCAGCCACCGCGCCACTTCACGCACCGCGGCCTGCGGCGCCTCGCGGGCCGTCCCTAGTTGAGGTACATGCCCAGGTAGCGGCGGCCGCGGCTCACGGCGGCGGCGTCGGGGCAGACCTCGAACCACTCGACGAGCTGCTTGCGGGCGCGCTCGCGATCAGGTTGGCCCTCGGCCTTGTCGCGCATCACCACCTCGAGCAACTGGTCGAAGGCGGCGTTGTAGTCGCCGCTCCAGACCAGCAGGGCGCCGAGCTGGAAGCGGGCCTCGAAGTCGCGCGGGTTGGCGGCGATCCGGGCCGCCAGCGCGGCAGCGTCGCCGGGCGGGCGGTGGGCAGCCAGAGCCAGGCGCTTGAGCAGCGCGGCATGGCGCTCGTTGCGGGCCTCGGCGGCAATGCTTTCGAGGACGGCGCGCGTCTCGTCGAGTTCGCCCAGCGCGAGCAGGCGCTCGGCCACGTCGAGCAGCAGCTCGGGCTGGCCCGGTTCGAACTGCAGCGCCTCCTGCAGGATGGCCAGCGCCGTCTCGTCGTCGGGCGCTGCGGCGGCCTCGGCGCGCAGCTGCTCGGCCTGCGAGGGCTGGGGCTGCAGGTGCTTGTCGAGGAACTCGCGGATCTGGCCTTCGGGCAGGGCGCCGACGAACTGGTCAACCGGGCGGCCGCCGACGAAGAGCACCACCAGCGGAATGCTGCGCATGCGCAGCGCGGCGCTGATCTGCGGCGCCTCGTCGGTGTTGAGCTTGGCCAGCACGAACTGGCCGCCATAGGCCTGGGTCAGCTTTTCGAGGATGGGGCCCAGCGAGCGGCAGGGGCCGCACCAGGGCGCCCAGCAGTCCAGCAGCACCGGCACCTTCATCGAAAGCTCGAGCACCTGGCGCTGGAAATCGGCCTCGGTGACGTCGAAGACCAGCTCCGGCGCCGCGGCCGGCGATGGTGCCGGCGCGGCGGACAGCGAATAGCTGCCCTGTTGGCGGAAGTCAGCCATCTTCTTGCCTCAGCGGTCTTTGATCCACAGGCCCTGCGGCGTGGCCGCGCCGCCGAGCATGAACACGGTGTAGACGCCCTGGGCCTGGGTCAGCCGGGTGTCGACGGTGCCACGCGTGAACAGGGTCGTGGCCGAATCCTGCGAGCTGATCTCGACCACCGCCGCGGTGGCCGCCGGCGCGGCGTAGTAGGCCGAGGCTGCGCCGAGCACGATGTCGCTGGGCTGCAGCAGCTGGGAGTCGAGCGTCAGCGACACCGGGCTGACGCCGTTGCGGCCGTGGACCAGGCGCAGCTTGGCATTGGTGGCGGCGCTGGGCAGGCGGTTGTCGTCGTTCAGCAACACGGCCTGGGCGCTGGCCGCCGGGCCGTAGGCAAGCACCGTGTAGTCGCCGCCTTCGGCAAAGCTGCTGGCGATGGGGGCAAGGGCGGCGCCGTTGATGGAGACCGTCAGATCGGCCGTGCCGGCGTTGACCAGCACATAGCCGCCCACGCGCGGCGAGGCCACGGCGCCGGAGATGGTGGTGCCACCGACGCTGGCACTGACCGTGGATGCGGCGTCGACGCCGGCGGCCAGGCGCACGCGCGCCTTGCCGTTCTTGAAGGCCGTGGCCGTGCCCTGCTGCGCGATCAGCGTGCCGTTGAGCAGCACGCCGCCGGCGCCGGCGGTGAGCACCAGCGTCGTCGCACCGCGGTCGGCGAGCGTCACGGCGGGGACGTCCAGGCGCACGTCATTGGGGTTCTTCTCGCCGGTGACGCGCAGGCGGTAGGTGCCGGCCGACAGCTCGCGGTAGCCGCTGAGCACGCCGGAGAGCACGCCGGCCTGGGTGGCCTGGGTGTCGGCCAGATTGGCGCTGGTGGCGGTGAGGAAGACGTCGACGGTGCCGGTGTCGACCGTGGCGTTGAGGATGCGCAGCTTGGTGTTGCCGGCGACGAGGCCGCTGTTGTCCTCGTCCTCGGGCAGCATGGTCACGTTCAGCGCCGCCTGGCGTCCCCACACCAGGGCCGTGTAATGCTGGTCCTGGCTGAGGCCGAAGCTGCGCGTGAACAGCGTGGCGCCGTCGCCGGCGGCCTTGACGTTGACCGAGTAGGTGGCGGAATCCAGCCCGATATAGGTGGCCAGCGCGTCGGTGGCCAGGGCCGAGAAGCGCTTGGTGCTGTCGGTGTAGACGTCGACGCTGGCCACGTCGGTGCTCAGGTTGAGCGCACGCACGCTGGTCGGGCCGCTGTTGCTGTCCTTGTCGCCGCCGCAGGCAGCGACAAACAGGGACGTGGCCACGGCGGCAAGCAGCGCCAGGCGGCGCGAGAAGAAGGCTGATGTCATCGGGAATCCTCGGAGGGTGCCTGATCGCGGCGGCGGCTGTGCCGGCCATCCACGGGTCGTGCGGGCTGCGCCCAGCGGCGGATTATGGGCCCGGGGTTGGCGCCGCCCGGCCCGGCCCCGCGCGCTTTGCCAGGGCGAAACAATGGCGCGGCGGGCGTGGCCGGTTCAGCCGGCGCCGGCCGGCATCAGGGATACAGCCCGCGCTCCTCGCGCGCCGTCAGGATGCGCTCGCAGGCCACGGCGAAGGTGGCGGTGCGCAGGGTGATCTGGTGGCGGTCGGCCGTGTCCCAGATCTTCTTGAGCGCGCCGATCATGATCTTGTCCAGGCGCAGGTTGATCTCGTCCTCGGTCCAGAAGAAGCTGGAAAAGTCCTGCACCCACTCGAAATAGCTCACTGTCACGCCGCCGGCGTTGCAGATGACGTCGGGCACGACCAGGATGCCGCGCTCGGCCATGATGTCGTCGGCCGTCGGCACGGTGGGGCCGTTGGCGCCTTCGAGCACCAGCTTGGCGGTCAGCCGCCGTGCGCGTGCGGCGGTGATCTGGCCTTCCAGCGCGGCCGGAATCAGGATGTCGCATTTGACGTCCCAGAACTCCTCGCTGCCCATGGCCTCGGCGCCCTTGAAGCCGCCGACGCCACCGCGCGCCTTGACGTGGGCCGTGAGGTCGGCCAGGTCGAAGCCGTTCTCGTTGCAGATGCTGCCGGTGTGGTCTTGCGCGGCGACGATCTTGGCACCGGCCTGGCCGAACAGCTCGGCCGCGGCGGCGCCGACGTTGCCGAAGCCCTGCACCGCGACGCGGGCGCCGTCGAGATCGAGATTGATGCGCCGCGCCGCCTCGCGCCCGGTGACGAAGACGCCGCGGCCGGTGGCCTTGACGCGGCCCAGGCTGCCGCCCAGGTGGATGGGCTTGCCGGTGACGACGCCGGTGGCGGTGGAGCCGGTGTTCATCGAGTAGGTGTCCATCATCCACGCCATGATCTGCGGGTTGGTGTTCACGTCGGGCGCCGGGATGTCGCGCTGCGGGCCGATGATGATGCCGATCTCGCTGGTGTAGCGCCGCGTCATGCGCTCGAGTTCCTTGTGCGAGAGCTTGCTTGGGTCGACGCGGATGCCGCCCTTGGCGCCGCCATAGGGCAGGTTGACGGCGGCGTTCTTGATGCTCATCCAGGCCGCCAGCGCCATCACCTCTTCGAGGTTGACGTCGGGGTGGTAGCGCACGCCGCCCTTGCCGGGACCGCGGCTGAGGTTGTGCTGCACCCGGTAGCCCTCGAAATGGGCCACGTCGCCGTTGTCCAGCTCGATGGGGATGTCGACGATGAGCGCGCGCTTGGGGCGCTTGAGCGTCTCGACCCAGTGCGCCAGATGGCCCAGGTAGGGCACGACGCGGTCCACCTGCATCAGGTAGGTGCCCCAGGGGCTGTCGGCGGTGGGGTGAACGTAGGACAGGGTGGAGCTCATCTCGGTTTCCTTCTGGGACGGATGGGGGAGGCTGCCGCCCTGCCCCTCGTGGGTGGCGCGGGCGCCGCGACATGGCTGGGCACTGTAGGCGCGGGGCCGCCGAATGTGTCACGGTCCGTCATGCGGCTTTTGCATGATGTCTGGCGAACGCCCTCATGGTCACTTCGGGTTCGCCCGCATGTTCGTCCGGATGCAGCTGCCGTTCTAGACTGCGGCCCATGAACGACATCGCATTCATCGGCGGCGGCAACATGGCCTCGGCCCTCATCGGCGGCCTCGTGCGCGGCGGCCGGCCGCCGGCGCAGATCCTGGTCGTCGAGCCCTTCGAGGCGCAGCGCGACAAGCTGGCCCAGGCCTTCGGCGTGGCGCCGCTGGCCGCGGCCGATGCGCGGCTGCGCAGCGCCGCCACTGTCGTGTGGGCCGTCAAGCCCCAGCTCTTTGCCGAGGCCGCCGCGCCTTGCGCGGCTTTTGTTGCCGGCGCGCTGCAGCTCAGCGTGATGGCCGGCATACGCAGCGAGGCCGTCGTCCGAGCCAGTGGCAGTGCCCGCGTGGTGCGCGCCATGCCCAACACGCCGGCGCTGATCGGCCAGGGCATCGCCGGCCTCTATGCGCGGGCCGAGGTCGACGCGGCAGCCCGTGGCGAGGTCGAGGCCCTGTTCGCACCCACTGGCCAGAGTCTGTGGGTGGCGCGCGAGGACGACCTCGACGCCGTCACCGCACTCTCGGGCTCAGGGCCGGCCTATGTCTTCTATTTCATCGAGGCGATGGTGAAGGCCGGCACCGAAATGGGGCTGGATGCGGCCCAGGCGCGTCGCCTGGCCGAGGCCACCTTTGCCGGCGCCGCCGCGCTTTCGAGGGGCTCGCCCCAGCTGGCGCCGGCCGAGCTGCGCGCCCAGGTCACCAGCAAGGGCGGCACCACCTATGCGGCCATCACTTCATTGGACGAGCAGGGCGTGAATGCGGCCTTTGGCCGCGCGCTGCATGCGGCGCGCCACCGCGCCGAGGAACTGGGCCGCGCCGGCTGATCAGCGCAGCGCGAGGTCCAGTGCCGCGCCGGCGAAGACCGCGCAGCCCAGCCAGTGGTTGAGCCGGAAGGCGCGAAAGCAGCCTTCGCGCGTGCGGTCGCGGATCAGCAGAAAGTGCCAGACCGCCTGCACCGCCGCCGCAGCAATGCCGAGCAGGAAGACGCGCCCCAGACCCAGCGACAGGCCCAGCGCGGCCCAGCTGGCCAGGTAGACGGCGTAGAAGCCCATCACTGCGGCCACGTCCCAGCGGCCCAGCGTGATGGCCGAGGTCTTCATGCCGATCTTCAGATCGTCGTCGCGGTCGACCATGGCGTACTCGGTGTCGTAGGCCAGCACCCAGAACAGATTGCCCGCCATCAGCCACCAGGCCTGCGGCGGCACCGCGGCGGCCACACTGTTCCATTCCCAGGTACCGCCGCCCAGAGCGGCGGCAAAGGCCATCGGAATGCCGAAGCTGAAGGCCACGCCCAGCACCGCCTGCGGCATCGCGAAGATGCGCTTGGCAAAGGGGTAGCCCAGGGTCACGGCGGCGGCGAAGAGCGAGAGCTGCACCGCGGCCGGCGTCGTGCCCAGCACCAGGCAGAAGGCGGCCAGGGCCAGCGCCGCGCCCAGCGCCAGGGCCTCGCGCACCGAGACCGCGCCACGCGTCACCGGCCGCTGCGCCGTGCGCTTGACGTGGCGGTCGAAGTCGCGGTCGGCGACATCGTTGATGCAGCAGCCAGCACTGCGCATCAGCACCGTGCCGGCAACGAAGACCAGGAACAGATGCCAGCCCGGCCAGCCGTCGGCGGCGATCCACAGCGCCGCCAGCGTGGGCCACAGCAGCAGCAGCCAGCCGGCGGGGCGGTTCCAGCGGATCAGGTCGAGGTAGAGATCCAGGCGGCGGGCCTGGGGATGGGGGGCGAGAGCCTGCATGGGGCGGATTATTCGCCCATCGCCGGCCCTCCCGGCGCGGACGAGGCCGCGCCCGGGCTCAGCCGCGGCGCCGGCGCGCAGCCGCCAGCCCGGCCAGGGCCAGCGCCGCCAGCGCAGCGCTGCCGGGCTCGGGAACGCCATTGGCGTTGGCGGTGAACTGGACCTCGTCGATGAAGGTCCAGGGCCCGTTGAAGGCGTGGCGGGCCGTCACGCGCACGCGCTGTGCGTCCATGCCCAGGCCGCTGAGCGACAGCGTGGTGTGCGGCGCGAGCGACGACGAGTTGTTGTCGTTGGCGGCGCTTTCCGGCACGTTCAGCGAGCGCACCAGGACCCAGGACGAACCGTTCCAGTAGGACACGTCCAGCGAAGGCAGCACGACGTCGGTGACGTTGTCCTGCGTCGTGCCGACGAGCACGTTGTCGATGTGGCGGGTGCTGCCGAAATCGAAGTCGATGTTGACGACCGGGTCGTTCACCCAGCCCACCCACTCGTAGGCATTGCCGTTGCCCAGGTTGGCGGCCCAGCCGGCGCGGCCGAACTGGCCGTCGATGAGCTGGTGCCCGGATTCGTCGTGGTAGCTGTAGGTGCCCGTGTCGGTGGCCCGGTCGAAGACATAGCTCAGCGGCACGACCGGACTGGCCATGGCGCAAACAGGCGCCAGCGTGGCAATGGCGAACAGGCGGCGCGGCGACAGCTTCATGAGGGGTTCCTGTGACAGACGGGTCCGAGAGACTGGGATGACGCCAGGGACTTTATGGCTTGACGGCGGCGGTCGGGCCCCCTCAGGCGCGGGTGCGCACGGGGCTGCGACGGCGGCTTGCCGGCCGGGAGCGGCAATAAGTCACGGGCGGGAAAGTCCGGGGCGGCACTTGCCCGCTGTCCCGGGTCGGGCGATCGCCACCTGCCGCGCGCCCATGTTCGCGCTCACCCCTCCAACTGCTTCTGAAACACCAGCCCCGCGTGCTCGCGCAGCGCGTGGAACTTGATCTTGGGCCAGTTCTCCTGCATCGCGCGCAGCTCGCCGGCGTACTCCAGCAGCACCGTCGGCGCGTCCACCGCGTCCAGCGCCACGCGGTGCGAATTGCCGTCGATGAAGCGCTTGAGCTCGCGCTCGTCGGCGGCGGCGCCGTCGCCGGTCTCGCTGGTGACCCAGCGCGCCACGTTGTAGCGCGCCGGCATGATGCGGGCCTTGCAGCCGTACTCGTGTTCGAGCCGGTGCGCGACGACCTCGAACTGCAGCTGGCCTACCGCGCCCAGCAGCAGCACGCTGCCGGCCACCGGGCGGAAGACCTGGATCGCGCCCTCCTCGCCCAGCTGGGTGAGGCCGGCGCGCAGCTGCTTGGTTCTGAGCGGGTCGGCCACTTCCACGCTGCGGAACATCTCGGGCGCGAAGAAGGGCAGGCCGGTGAACTGCAGCGCCTCGCCCTCGGTGAGCGTGTCGCCCAGTTGCAGCAC
This sequence comes from Rubrivivax sp. A210, assembly GCF_904426505.1. GTDB lineage: Bacteria > Pseudomonadota > Gammaproteobacteria > Burkholderiales > Burkholderiaceae_C > Rubrivivax. Next base: position 254,264 of record NZ_CAJGBN010000023.1, on the reverse strand, counting down.
GCCGTGGTTGGGGATGCCGATGATGTCGCCGGCAAAGGCCTCGTCCAGCAGCTCGCGGCGCTGGCTCATGAAGGTGACCACGGTGTTGGGCCGCAGCTCCTTGCCGCTGCGCGTGACCTTCAGGCGCATGCCGCGCTCGAAGCGGCCGCTGGCCACGCGCAGAAAGGCGATGCGGTCGCGGTGGGCCGGGTCCATATTGGCCTGGATCTTGAAGACCACGCCGGTGAACTTGGCCTCGTCGGGCTGCACCACGCGCTGGATGCTGCTGCGCTGGCCGGGCGGCGGCGCCAGGTCGACGAGGGCGTCCAGCACCTCGCGCACGCCGAAGTTGTTGATGGCCGAGCCGAAGAACATCGGCGTCTGGCGCCCGGCCAGGAACTCGGCCTCGTCGAAGGCCGGCGCCGCGCCCTGCACCAGCTCGACCTCGCCCGCGGCCTGTTCGTAGGCGCCGCCGAAGCGCGTGGCCAGCAGCGGGTTGGCCAGGCCGTCGATGATGTCGTCGGCGTCGCGATCACGGTCCTCGCCGGGGCTGAAGACGCGCATCTGCTGCTTGCGCAGGTCGAGTACGCCGCCGAAGAGCTTGCCCATGCCCACCGGCCAGGTGAAGGGCACGACGCCCATGCCCAGCTCGCGCTCGATCTCGTCCATCAGGGTGAGCGGCTCCTGCACCTCGCGATCCATCTTGTTGACGAAGGTGAGGATGGGCGTGTTGCGGGCGCGGCAAACCTGCAGCAGGCGGCGCGTCTGCGGCTCGACGCCGTTGGCGGCGTCGATGACCATCAGCGCCGCGTCCACGGCGGTGAGCACGCGGTAGGTGTCCTCGCTGAAGTCCTGGTGGCCCGGGGTGTCGAGCAGGTTGATGACGCAGTCGCGGTATTCCATCTGCATCACGCTGGACGCCACCGAGATGCCGCGCTGCTTCTCGATCTCCATCCAGTCGCTGGTGGCATGGCGGCTGGCCTTGCGTGCCTTCACCGAGCCGGCGATCTGGATCGCGCCGCTGAACAGCAGCAGCTTCTCGGTCAGCGTGGTCTTGCCGGCATCGGGGTGGCTGATGATGGCAAAGGTGCGGCGGCGGCGCACCTGGGGGCCGAGCGCGTTCTGCGGGGTCGACGGGGCCGGCGTGATGGGAGGCAGGGCAGACATGGCGCATGGGCCGCGGTGCGGGCCGGCGGCGGAATCTTTGGGGTTGCGCGAGGGCGCGCGGAGGGCCGCGGGCTCGGTGACGGGCGGCGCAGCAGAGCCGCGATTATCGTGGCGACCTCGCCACGCTGGCCTCAGGTCCGGAATCGCACCCGGAATCGCGCCCATGCGCCTCGCCCCGCTGTTCTTTCGCTGGCACCGCTGGTTCGGCTACCTCGTCGCGCTGCAGGTGCTGGCCTGGGTGGGCGGCGGCCTGGTCTTCGCCTGGCTGCCCTTCCAGGCCTGGGTCAAGGGCGGAGAACTCGTCGCCAAGCCGCGCCAGCCCCTGCCCGCGGGCTGGGACATGGCGCTGGCCGGCAGCAGCGACGCCGCGCGCCCGCTGCTGGAGATCAAGTCGGTGGCCACGGCGCGCGGGCCGGCGCTGCGCCTGCTGCACGCCGACGGCGAGGAGTGGCTGTCCGCCGGCGGCGGCGAGCTGGCGCCGCCCGATGCCGCGGCCATCGCCGCCTACGCGCGCACGCTGCACAAGGCCGGCCTGGCGCCGGTGGAGGTGCGCCAGATGGCCACCGTGCCGCCGCGCCTGGGCCTGGTGCAGGAGCTGGGCGACCGCCGCCATGCCTGGCTGGCGCGCTTCGACGATGCCCTGGGCACGCGGCTGTACTTCGACGGCCGCAGCGGCGAGCTGCTGGCGGTGCGCAACGAGGCCTGGGTCTGGTACGACTTCTTCTTCCGCCTGCATGTGATGGACTACGGCGGCGGCGAGGATTTCAACAACCCGCTGCTGCGCGCCGCCTCCGCTGCCGCCCTGCTGCTGGTGGCCAGCGGCATGGTGCTGCTGACACTGGCACTGGCGCGGGCCTGGAAGCGCCGCCGCGCACCGCAGCGGGTTTGACGGGCGCGTTCGCCCTCAGCCGCGCGCCAGCGGGTTGGGCGTGGGCTCGGCGATCCTGCTCAGGCGGTTGCAGTCGACGTGGTGGAAGGGCTCCGTCTGGCCGCGGATCATCAGCACCGTGTCTTCCTCATAGCTCCAGCTGCCGTCGTCGTGGGCCGTGACCTGAATGCGGAACTCCACCGTGCGGAAGGCGTGCTGCAGAAAGGGCGCCGAGCAGATGCCCCAGGTCTCCAGGCCCTGGGTGGCCACCAGCTCGAAGTGCTTCGCATCGGCCGCGGCCTGGCCGGCGGCCATCGCGGTCTGGCCGCGCGGAATGGTCAGGGTGTGGATCACCGTGCCCGTGGCCGGCTCCCACAGCCAGTAGCCGACCTGGTCGTGGTAGGTCTTCACCTGCTCGGGCTTGGTGACATGCGTGTGGTAGCGCAGGCCGTAGAGCAGCTGCGGGCCGTTGGTCTGCGGATCGATGGGCTGCAGCTCGATGCGCTCGACATAGGCCTGCTTCTTCGCGCCCTCGGCCTTGGGCTTGACGTCCAGCCCGCGCGTGCCCTGCCAGACCCCGGCCAGCGCGCGCAGCGGGCCCAGGTTGGCCAGGGTGTCGACGTCGATGTCGCGCGGCTCGGTGTAGATGTCGGCGGGAAAGCTGTCGGACATGGGGGCTCCTGGTGGCGAAGGTTCAGACGCTCAGCCGCTGCACACCGGGCAGCGCGCAGGCATGGATGGCGTTGCGCAGCGCGGCAATGGCCTCGTAGCGCGGAAAGCTGCGCCGCCAGGCCAGCACCACGCGGCGCGTCGGCACCGGGGCGCTGAAAGGCACGTAGCGGATGTGGGGCTGCAACTCGCCCGGCACGCTGAGCTGGGGCACGACGGTGACGCCCATGCCCGAGGCCACCATGTACTTGATGGTCTCCAGCGAGCTGCCCTCGAAGCTCTTGCGCATGCCTTCGGCGTTGGACGCAAAGCGCGCGTACTCGGGGCAGACCTCGAGCACATGGTCGCGGAAGCAGTGGCCGGTGCCCAGCAGCAGCAGGGTCTCGTTCTTCAGCTCCTCGGCGCTGACGCTCGCGCGCCGCGCCAGCGCGTGATCCTTGTGGACGGCGGCGACGAAGGGCTCGTCGTAGAGCGGCGCCACCGCCAGGCCTGCGTCGGGAAAGGGCTCGGCCAGGATGGCGCAATCGAGCTCGCCCAGGCGCAGCAACTCCAGCAGCTTGACGGTGAAGTTCTCCTGCAGCAGCAGCGGCATCTGCGGCACGCGCTCGATCACCTGGCGCACCAGGTCGGGCAGCAGGTAGGGGCCGATGGTGTAGATCACGCCCAGGCGCAGCGCGCCGCTCACCGGGTCGCGGCCGAGCTTGGCGATCTCCTTGATCGCCGCCGCCTGCTCGATGACCTGCTGGGCCTGGCGCACGATCTGCTCGCCCAGCGGCGTCACCGTCACCTCGTTGGCGCCGCGCTCGAACAGCTTCACGTCCAGCTCGTCCTCGAGCTTCCTGACCGCGACGCTGAGCGTGGGCTGCGAGACGAAGCAGGCTTCGGCGGCGCGGCCGAAGTGCTTCTCGCGTGCGACGGCGACGATGTACTTGAGCTCGGTGAGGGTCATGCCGCCATTGTGGCGAATGCGCAGCCTCGGGATGCGGGCTGGGGCGGCGGCTCCGGGCAGGCCCCGGGGTGGCACCGCGCGCCGGCTTGCCTACACTGCGCCATGCCTGCCACTACCCTGGCGCCCGCCGCCCAGATGGTCCGCCACTTCCGTCAGGTGCTGCTGTGGCCGTTGCGCGTGCTGCCGCAGACCGGCGCCGCGGCCGGCCGTCCGCCCTGGCAGGCGTTGCGCGAGCTGGGCGAGGCCTCGCCCTGGCACGAGCAGGTTGATGACTACTTCGGCCCGCAGCAGACCTTCCACGAGCGCCATTACCACGAGTTCGTCACCTTCCTGCCCTATGTGCAGCGCTTCCTCTACGGCGAGGGCCGCGCCGGGCGCGACACCGACGACGCCGACGGCGGCGCGCCGATGCGGCTGTTCCGTCGCCGCGACGTGGCGGCGCTGCGGGCCGTCACCAGTGCCGGCCAGGCGCCCATCACGCTGCGCGTGCAGCACATCGACCTCTATTTCTTCTTCGATGTCGACGTCGTGCTGCTCAATGTCGAGGTCGAGGCCGACGACCTCACGCTCGCGCAGGCGCAGGAGCTGATGTACCGCTTCGGCCGCGGCTACCCGCCCGGCTGGGACGCCAACGGCGAGCCCATGCACTGCCTGTCGGGAGCCGAATGGCTGGGCGCCGACGGCCGCGTGCTCGCGGCTTCCGACGCCCAGCAGCGCGAGGCCTTTCTGGCCCATGTGGCCGACCACCGCGCGCCGCGGCTGTCGGCGCACTGGGCCTGGCTGCTCGAGCCGCTGGTGGCCGACCACTCGGGCCGCGAGGGCGCGCTGCGCCTGCGCCAGATCGAGTACTACCGCATGCCCACCATGGCCTACCTGGCGCTGGACGAGCCACGCGCGCTGACGCGCGGCGACTTCGTGCGCCTGGGCCTGGTCACCGGCGCAGGCAGTGACGCGGTGCTGCCCTATTCCGAGCCCTACCTGGCCGACTTCGAGGCCCGCCACTGCTATGACCGCCACTGGTCGCCGCACGGCCTGGCGCCCGACACACGCTACCTGTGCTGCGGCCACGCCATGGTGGTGCTGGGGCGGGCCGACACCCCGTTCTTCCGCTGCGCCGAGCGCGGCGTGCTGGCGCAGTTCCGCCACGAGCACTTCCTGATCTTCCTCATCGCCCACTTCCAGAAGGCGGCGCTGATGATGTTCAGCGACCGCCTGGTCGAGGCCCTCAAGCGCCTGCATGTGCGCGACGCCGACAGCGTGCGCCGCTTCAAGCGCGCCATCCGCGCCAGCTTCGAGGGCTTTCTGCGCTTCACCCACCGCTACTGGTTCCACGAGGTGGCCGAGCAGGCCCAGGCGCGGGCGTTGTTCCGCCTCACGGTCGGCCAGCTGGAGACCGACACGCTGTATGCCGACGTCAAGCAACGCATCGCCGACATGAGCGCCTACCTCGACGCCGACAGCCTGCGCCGCCAGGCCAATACCGTGGTGCGGCTGACCGTGGTCACCATCTTCGGCCTCATCGGCACCGTCACCACCGGCTTCCTGGGCATGAATTTGCTGGCCGAGGCCGAGGCGCCGCTGTGGCGGCGGCTGGCGCTGTTTGCCGCGGTGGCCGTGGCCAGTGCGGCGCTGACCATCTACACCATGGTCAAGAGCAAGCGCCTGTCCGATTTCCTCGACGTGCTCTCGGAAGAGCGGGTGCCGGCCTGGACCAAGGCGCGCGCCTTCTTCGCGGTGTGGCGGCGCAGCGGCCCGGAGTGAGCCTTCCTAGAATCGGCCGGAACTGTCGCGCCCCCGCGGCCTCTGAAATGCCATGAACGCCGAAACCGAATCCCACACTGCTTGCTTCCTCTGTGCCCTGCACGGCCGGCGCCAGTTCACCAGGCTGCTCGCCACCGGCGGCGCGCTGGCGCTGGCCGGCCCGGCGCTGGCCCAGCAGCAGCCCGCGGCCGAGGAAGGCGTGCGCCGCGATGTCGGCCGTGCCTCGAGCTTCACCAAGCTGGTCTCGGCCGAGCAGGTGGAGTCGGCCGCCACCCAGCAGTACACGCAGATGGCGCAGCAGGCGGCGTCCAAGGGCCAGCTGGCGCCGGCCGACCACCCCCAGGTGCAGCGGCTGCGCACCATCGCGCGCCGCATCATCCCGCATGCCGCGCCCTGGAACCCGCGCGCCACCGAGTGGAAGTGGTCGGTCAACCTGCTCATCGACCCCCAGCTCAACGCCTTCTGCATGCCGGGCGGCAAGATCGCCTTCTACTCGGGCATCCTGCAGAAGCTGCAGCTCAGCGACGAAGAGGTCGCCACCATCATGGGCCACGAGGTTGCCCACGCGCTGCGCGAGCATGCACGCGAGCGCATGGGCAAGACCATGGCCACGCGCGGGGCCATCGAGATCGGCGCCGCGCTCTTCGGCTTCGGCGGCGCGGCGCGCATGGCGGCCGACATGGGCGGCCAGCTGCTCACGCTCAAGTTCGGCCGCGATGACGAATCCGAGGCCGACATCGTCGGCATGGACCTCGCCGCCCGCGCCGGCTACGACCCCGGCGCCGGCGTCACGCTGTGGCAGAAGATGCTGGCCGCCAACAAGGGCGCACCGCCGCAATGGATGTCCACCCACCCCTCGGGCGACACCCGCATCCGCGACATCCAGGGCAAGCTGCCCAAGGTGCTGCCGCTGTACCAGCGCGCCGAGAAGCCGACCCAGCGTTTCGGCCCCCCGCCGGCCGCCTGAGCGAGCCATGGCGGCCTTCGCGGTGTACGCGGCGGCGCCCGAGGCCGACCTGGCGCGCGTCGATGCCGGGCTTGATGCCTTCAATACCGCGCAGCCTGCACTGCGCGCGGTGCAGCCGCTGACCGTGCTGGCGCGCGACGACGGCGGCCCCACCGCGGGCGGCGAGGTGATAGCCGGCGCCGTGGGTCGCAGCTGGGGCCGCTGCTGCGAGCTGCTGCAGCTGTGGGTGGACGCCCGCCATCGCGGCCACGGCATCGCCAGCGCGCTGATGCGGCGCTTCGAGCAGGCCGCCGCCGAGCGTGGCTGCGACCTGGTCTATCTCGACACCTTCTCCTTCCAGGCCCCGGCCTTCTATGAAAGGCTGGGCTATCGCACCGTGCTGCGCACCGAGGGCTATACCGAGGGCATCGTCAAGCACACGATGCACAAGGTGCTGGGCCGCTGACTGAGCCTCAGCGCTTGTGAAGACATGCATCGCGACCGCGCGATTCACATCGTCACAAGCTCGGGTCGCAAACGCACAGACATCTCTGTGGCGCCGGCGTAGAAGTGTCCCATCCGCCGGGATTCCTGGCGGGGAAGCCGGGGTCGGCAAGCCGATGCCGGCGCACCGGAGAAGACCATGAGATGCATTGCCGTACTGCTGGCCCTGGGCCTGGCGGGCGCCACCCAGGCCCAGACCATCGTCTGGACCAACGATCCGGGCGGGGTTGCGGTGGCCGTGGACGCCGGCGACAACGTCTACACCGCGCGCTGGGATTTCAACCCGGCCGGCGACATCTTCGTCGCCAAGCGCAATGCCGCCGGCGCGCTGCTGTGGGAGGTGCGCCACGACAACACCGACAGCAACCGCCACGAGGTGGCCACCTGGGTCGAGACCGACGCGCAGGGCAATGTCTTCGTCAGCGGCACGCTGCGCTCGGGCATTTCGAATCCGGTGGTCGTCAACAGCCTGCTGATGAAGTTTGCGCCCGACGGCCGCCTGCTCTGGCGCCAGGTCTGGGGCGAGGCCTTCGACGGTTCGTACACGCGCAAGGTTCTGGTCGACACGCTGGGCAACGCCTATGTGCTGGGCCTGGGCATGAGCGCCGCAGGCCAGCGCACGACGGTGCGCAAGTTCGGCCCCGACGGCGCCACCGTCTGGGCCTGGTCCGACCCCATCGGCATCGGCGCGCCGCTGAACCTGAAGTGGGGCGCCGACGGCGCCCTGCTGGTCAGCGCACGCGGCCTCACCGGCACCTTCAACGGCTATGCCCGGCTCGACCGCAACGGTCAGGCGGTCTGGACCCTGCCCGGCGTGCCCAGCCTGACCGCGGGTGACGCCGCAGGCGACGCCGCCGGCAACAGCTATCTCATTGACTCCGACTACGCGGCGCGCAGCGGCAGCCTGTTGCGCAAGCTGGCTCCCGACGGCAACCTGGTGTGGCAGCGCGCGCACGCGATGACCGGGCTGCGGGTCGAGGTCGGCAGCGATGGCGCACCTGTCGTTGGCGGCTATGCGAGCGGTGGCTTCGGCGCCGCCTTCACGAAGCACAGCGCCGACGGCCAGCTGCTGTGGACCAACCTGGACGCCGACGGTCCGGGCGTGGCCCTGCTGGCGCTGGCGCAGATGAAGCTCGATGCCGAGGGCAGCGCCTATCTCGCGGCCGGCAGCATGTCGCAGATGGGGGTGGCCAAGGTCTACGCCAACGGCGCCGCGGCCTGGACTGTGCTGGTGCCCTTCGGCTACGCCCAGGCCCTGGCCTTCGGCAGCGCGCAGCGGGTGTTCCTGACCGGCGGCACCACGGCGCGCATCGACCAGGCGGGCGGCACCACGTTGCCGCCCCCCCTGAATCCGCCACTTCCGCCCCCGCCGCCTCCGCCGGCCGTCGTCACCGCCGATCTGGGCCTGACCCTGATCGACCGGCCCGACCCGGTGCGCGTCGGCGCCCGGCTGAGCGTGACCGCCACTGTCTCCAATGCCGGCCCCGGCACGGCGACGCTGGTGGCACTGAACGCCACGCTGCCGGCCGGCCTGACGCTGCTGGGCATCGTCCCCAGCCAGGGCGGTTGCAGCGGCAGCACCGCGCTGCGCTGCGCCTTCGGCAGCCTGGCCCCCGGTGCCAGCGCCACAGTGACGCTGAACCTGCGCGCGCAGAGCCGCGGCAACTGGACCAGCAGCGCCAGCGTCGGCGGCGCGCAGCCCGACCCGAACAGCGTTAACAACGCCGCCAGCGTGGGCACCACCGTGCGCCGCTGAGCCAGGCCCCGCATCGCCCGTGCGAAGATGGCACGGCGATGCAGGACGGCGAGCGCACCCCCAAACTTCACCGGGCGGGCACCCACCGCGCGGTGCCGCCGGCCGAGACGCTGGCGCGCATGCGGCCGCTGCTCCCGGCCCTGGGCATCACGCGGGTGGCCAACGTCACCGGGCTGGACCACATCGGCATCCCGGTGTTCCAGGCCTGCCGCCCCAATTCGCGGTCTCTGTCGGTATCGCAGGGCAAGGGCCTCGACGCCGACGCGGCGCGTGTCTCGGCGATCATGGAGAGCGTCGAGGCCCACCACGCCGAGAACATGCGCCTGCCGCTGGCCCTGGGCACTGCCGCCGAGATGGCGCGCCGCCATGCGGTGATCGATGTCGATGGCCTGCCGCGGGAGCCGGGCAGTCCCTTCCACCGCCAGCTGCCGCTGCTGTGGGTGGCCGGCGAAGACTGGCTGCGGCAGGAGCCGGTGTGGGTGCCCTACCAGTGCGTACACATGAACGCCACGCCCGCGCGCCTGCTCGAGCCGCAGTGCTTTGCCGGCTCGAGCAATGGGCTGGCCTCGGGCAACCACCGGCTGGAGGCGGTGTCGCATGCGCTGTGCGAACTGGTCGAGCGCGACGCGCGGCGCACGTTCGAGGGCCAGACGGCGGCCGAACAACAGGCCCGCCGGGTCGACCTGGCGAGCATCGACGATGCCGACTGCCGCAGCGCGCTGCGCCGCTTCGCCCGCGCCGAGATGGCGGTGGCGGTGTGGGATCTGAGCGGCGCCATCGGCCTGCCGGTCTTCGAGTGCCTGATCGTCGACGCCGCCGAAGACGCCGCCATGGCCCAGGTGCCGGCCCGGGGCAGCGGCTGCCACCCGCTGCGCGCCATCGCGCTGCTGCGCGCGCTCACCGAGGCGGCGCAGAGCCGCGTGACGCTGATCGCCGGTGCGCGCGACGACATCCGGCGCTCGGATTACGAGCGCGCCTGCAGCCGCGACAACCTGCGCCTGTTGCGCGACCAGGCGCGAGAGCCGGCCACGCGCGCCTTCGCCGCGGCGCCCAGCCACGATTTCGCCAGCTTCGACGAGGACGTGGCGCTGGCGCTCGATCTGCTGCGCCGTGCCGGGCTGGAACAGGTGGCCGTGCTGGACCTGTCGTTGCCGGGCATCCCGGCCAGCGTGGTGCGGGTGGTGGTGCCTGGGCTGCGCGAGCCGCAGGAGGACTGATGGCGCTGCCCGACACCCGCCGTTGCATCGTCTTCCTGGGCCCCTCGCTGCCGCTGGCGCAGGCGCGCGCTCTCTTGGATGCCGACTACCGGCCCCCGGCTGCGCAAGGCGATCTCTACCGCGCCGCACTGTCGCGGCCCTTCGCCATCGGCCTCATCGACGGCGTCTTCCATGCCCAGCCCTCGGTCTGGCACAAGGAGATCCTGTGGGCGCTGAGCGAAGGCATCCATGTGCTGGGTGCCGCCAGCATGGGAGCGCTGCGCGCGTCCGAGACCGCTGCCTTCGGCATGGTCGGCGTCGGTCGCATCTACGAGGCCTACCGCGACGGCGTGCTGGAAGACGACGACGAGGTGGCGCTGCTCCACGGTCCTGCCGAAACCGGCTGGCTGCCCTTGTCCGAACCCTTGGTGAACCTGCGCGCCACGCTGGACGCGGCGCAGGCTGCCGGCGTGCTGGCGCCCGCCGACGCGCAGCGCGTGCGGGCCGCCGCCAGGAGCCTCTACTACCCGGCGCGCAGCTTCGATGCCGCGCTGGACGTGGCGCTGGAGCAAGGCCTGGCGGCCGCCGCGGCCGCGGCCTTGCGCGCCTGGTGGCCGCTGGGGCGCCTTGACCAGAAAGCGGCCGATGCGCAAGCGTTGCTGCGGCAACTGGCCGGGCTGGCGGCGCAGGGCAGGCCCGTGCCGCAGCCGGCCTTCCGCTTCGAGCCGACACTGGACTGGGCCGTGCTGCAGGCCGAAGTCGAGGCCGGGGAAGACGCCCGGGACGAGGCCCGCTGCGAAGAAGACCGGCAGGTGCTGGCGGCGCTGGCGCGCGACCCGGCGGGTGCTGCAGCGGTGCAGGCCGCGGCCTTGGCCCGGATGCTGGCCGACGGCGGTGGACACGGCGAGCCGCCCTGGCCGGAAGCGACCGAGCTGCTGGCGCAGTCGCAGGCCTTGTGTGCGCGGCACGGCCTGGGCGACGAAGTCGCGGTGCGGCGCTGGCTGGCCGAGCAACATGCCAGCCGCGACGACCTGATGCGCTGGCTTGCGACGCAGGCCCGCGCCGCGCGCTGGGCCGCCAGCCGCCCCGGCCCGTTCGATCAGGCCCTGCTGGACGAGGTCAAGGCCAGCGGCCAGTACCGCCACTGGCTGGCGCGCGGGGCCGGCCTCAAATGACGGTCAACGCCGCCTCGGGTGCGCCCTTCAAGGCTTCCAGCAGGTCCGCAAAGCCGGAGGCCAGCACGACGCAATTGCGGCCTGGAATCGGCTGCTTGCTCAGCACGAAGGAGTCTTCGCTGGAAGCTCCTGCGGGCATCTTCCATTCGACCATGCGCGTGGTCGGCAGCTTGATGCCCTCGTGGCGCACCGCCACCCCGGGTTCGGCCGTCAGCTTGCGCCAGTCGTAGCCGGGCTTGAAGCCCGAGCCGCGGCGCACCGCGATGATGTAGACGCCGAAGACCGGGTCTTCCAGCGGTGGCAGCAGGTCGTATTCACCGGGCGCCGGGGCGGCATCGGCCTTGCCGTCGAGCGCGAAGGCGTTGACCGGCCGACCCATCACGGTACCAGCGATGGCGTTCTTGGCGAGCGTGAGCATGGTGTGAACCTCCCTGGTTCCGGGCGGCAAAGTGCCGCCGCAAAATCCTAACAGCCTGCGCGACGGCGTGCCTGTGCTGCGCGCTCGGCACCGAAACTTCGCGCCAGCAGGTCCAGCGCCCGGGGCTGCTCGGCCAGCAGCAGGTGGCGATACATGGCCTGCGTGTCGCAGGCCAGGCCGCGGGCGATGGCTTCCAGGGCCTCGCCGGGCTGTTCCAGCGCCAGCCGGCAGCGCGCCAGTGCCAGCCAGGTGCCGGCGTCGCGGGCGTGGAGGCGCAGCGCCTGCAGGTGGCAGCCCAGCGCCTGCGCCGGCTGGCCCAGGCCCAGCCAGGCCTCGCCCAGCGTGTTCCACAGGCGGTGGTCGGTCCAGGGGTTGCGCGCCAGCGCGGCCTGGGCCAGGTCGCGCGCCAGCGCGAAGTCACGCAGCTGTGCCGTGGCGAACTCGGCCGCCAGGTGCAGCACGGCCCAGTCGCCGGGCACGCGTTCGAGGGCCAGCCGGAACTGCTCGAGCGCCTGCGCCGTATGGCCCGCCGCAGCGCGGGCCTGCGCTTGTTCGCGCGGCTCGTCGCGCCAACGCCAGGCCGGTGCGCCCAGTTCGTGATCGAAGCGAGCCGCCAGCCGCGGCGACAGGCCCGGCGTGATCAAGCGGTGGCGCAGCGGCAGCTCGCCGTCACCCGCGGCGGCGGCGATGTCGAAGCCGGCGCCCCGCACATGGCGCTCGAGCGCTTCCAGGTTCAGCCCCAGCGCCGTCGTCGGGCCGAAACGCTGGGCGCCCTGGCCGGGTTCGGCGACGAAGTCGCTGATCAGGCAGAAGCCGCCGGCAGCCAGGCGCGGCAACAAGGCGTCCAGGCAGTCCAGCGCGCCCCAGTTGACGGTGAACGGCCTTTCTGTCGCCGCCGCGCCGTCGTCCAGGTGCCAGCGCGCCGCCTGGGCCCCGTCGGCGGGCCGGAAGGCGGCTTCGCTCTCCAGCACCGGCAACAGCGGGGCCAGCGCCTCGTGCGCCGCCTCGTCGTCGGTTTCGGCCAGGGCCTGCAGGGCCTCGACGGACTGTGCGGTGTACTGGCGCAGCGTGGCGGCGTCGGCCTGCGTCCAGCAGCGCAGATGCAGCTGTTCCCAGCCGGCCTCGCCACGGCGCACCACGTCGGCTGGCAGCACGTCGAGCACGTAGTTGGCAAACACGGCGTGCCAGGGCCCGGGCTGCAGGGCCGCCGCTGCTGCGGCCGGGCAGGCGTGCAACTGCACGCGGGCGGCGTGGGGTTCGAACTGGCCGCGCTGTCGCCATGCGTCCACCATCGCCGGCGAGGCGTCGCTGACCCAGAACTCCAATCGCTCGTAGTCGCTGCGGCCCTGCTCGGCGCAAAGGCGCTGCAACTCGTCCAGCAGGTAGCGCGCGAACAGGCCGTTGCCGGCGCCCAGTTCAAGCAGGCGGATCGGCCCGGTGACTGGCGCTTCTTCCAGGCCGTCCAGCAGCAGCCGCGCGACGCAGGCCGACAGCGTGCCCGAGTTGTTGACGATGTAGGGCACGCCGCCTTCGCTGAAGGTGCGCGCACCCTGCGTCTTCCAGGCCTGCTGGCCCAGTCGCCATTCCAGGCTCTGGCACAGCGGCCGGAAATCCTGGATCAGCCGGCGCCAGCCACCGGCCTGGGCCAGGCGCATGGCCAGATCGGGCGCTGCGGTGGGCAGCGGGGCCGGCCCGTTCATTGCGGCCGCGGCGGCAGCTGGGGTGCCGCCAGCCGCGGCCGCGGCCCGAAGGCCGGCCGCGCGACGCCGACGCGCTCGCGCGCCGCCAGCGCCTCGGCCAGCGCGGCGGCGAGTTGTCGGTCGCGCTCGGGTGCATTGAAGGCGTCGTCCTGCGGCGCGTTGTCGACCTCGATCTGCGGATCGGTGCCGTAGTTCTCGACACCCCAGCCGACGTCCTTGAACCAGAACGAGTACTCGGGCTGGGTCGTCAGCGTGCCGTCCACCAGCGCGTGGCGGGGCCAGATGCCGATCACCCCGCCCCAGGTGCGCATGCCCACCAGCGTGCCCAGGCCCATCAGCTTGAAACCGTGGCTGAAGATGTCACCGTCGCTGCCGGCGTGCTCGTTGGTCAGCGCCACCACGGCGCCGGTTGGCGCCGCGTCGGGGTAGCTCTCGGGCTGGCCCCAGCGCAGCGTGTTCCAGGCGATGCGCCTGCGCGCCACCTTCTCCAGCAGCAACTGGCTGACGTGGCCGCCGCGGTTGTAGCGCAGGTCGACGATGAGCGCGTCGCGGTCGCTCTCGGCGGCGAAAGCACGGTGGAACTCGGCAAAGCCGGCCGACATCATGTCGGGCAGGTGCAGATAGCCCACGCGCCCGCCGCCGGCTGCGTGTACCCATGCGCGGTTGCGCTCCACCCATTCGCGGTAGCGCGCCGGTGTCTCGTCGGCCAGCGCCGTGACCAGCACCTCGCGCGTGCTGCCATCGGCCGCGGCCAGCGTCAGCGCGACCTTGGCGCCGGCCTGGTTGACGAGCAGGGCCTGGGGCGGCTGCTCAGCGCTGACCGGCTGGCCGCCAACGGCGACGATGGCTTCACCCGGCCGCACCTGCACGCCGACGGCGTTGAGCGGCGAATCGGCCGTCGCGTCCCAGGCGTCGCCCTGCACCGTGCGCATGATTTCCCAGCCGTTCGCAGCAGGTTTCAGATCAGCCGCCAGATGGCCCAGGGCCACGGCGGGCGGCTTGCGGTGGTCGCCACCCATCTCATACGCGTGCGAGGTGCCGAGCTCGCCCTGCAGCTCCCAGATCAGGTCGGACAGCTCGCCGCGCGTGGCCACGCGCGCCAGCAGCGGCGCGTAGCGCTCGAGCATCGCGGTCCAGGCGACGCCCGACATGTCCTCGACCCAGAAGTGGTCGCGCTGCAGCCGCCACACCTCGCGCAGGATCTGCGCCCATTCCTGGGGTGGATCCACGGCCAGGCGCACGCGGGCCAGGTCGATGTGGCCGCTCTTGCGCGAGGGCTTGTCGTCCGCCGCCGCCGGCTTGTCCTCGGGCGCCTTGGCGGCGTCCAGCGCGCGCAGCTTCTGGCCGGTGCGCACGAGCAGGGTCTGGTGGTCGGCGGCAATCACGAAGGCATCGGCCTGGGCCGCCAGGGTCTTGAGCTCGCCGCTGGCGAGGTCGTAGACCTCGAGGCGGCCCGGTGATTCCTTGTGGCCGCCGCGGCCGTGGGCGCCGGGGATGGGCAGGGCGGTCCAGATCACCTTGCCGCCGGCCACGCCGGCGATCTGGCCGAAACGGCCCTCGGGCACCGGAAAGGCGGCGACGCGGCGCGCCAGGCCTTCAGGTTCTATGGCTGGCAGCGGCGCTTTGGCATCGGCGCCGGCCGCGGGCTCTTCGGACTTCATGCCGCGCGGCGCCGGCTCGAAGAGCGGCGGGCCACCTGCCTGCAGCGCCAGCAGATAAGGCCGGGCGGCGCGCGGAAAGCTCAGATCGAACTGCACCGCGTCATAGACGGGGTCGAAGGTGCGCAGCGAGAGGAAGTAGAGATAGCGCCCGCTGGGGTCGAAGGCCGGCGCCCAGTCGCGGAAAGCCGGCTCGGTGGCGAGCAGGCTGCGTCCGCTGGCCACCTCGAACAGCTTGATGGCCGTGTGGCGGGCGCTGGTGGGGTAGGTGTAGGCCAGCCAGCCGGCGCAGGGCGACCAGGCCGGGCCCTCGATGCGACCGAACTCGCTGCGGTCGACCAGGCTCAGGCTGCCGCTGTCCACATCGCCCAGCCACAGCTCGTTGCGGTGGTTGGCCAGCGCCAGGCGCGCGCCCGTGGGCGCGGTGGCCAGCGCGGTGGGGCGGCCGAAGGCGTCCCAGGGCAGTTCGCGCACGCCGGCCGGGCCCAGCAGCTCGATGCGATCCTCGCCGCTGGCGTCGCTGGTGGCCACCAGGCGCTCGCCATCGGCCAGCCACTGGCCCAGGCGGCGTCGCGCCGGCGCCAGGCCGTGCCTGCGCACCGCGCCTTCCCACAGCGCCATCGTGAAGAGCTGGCCGCGCGCCTCCAGCGCCAGGCTGTGGCCGGCCGGGTGCAGGGCCAGGCCCTGGAGGTGCTCGGCCGCCGGCACGAAGCGCCGCGCCGCCTGGGTGCGGGCGCTGGGCACGGCGATGTCGAGCCGCCGCGTGCGGTCATCGACCGGGTCGTAAAGCCAGAGTTCGGCGCCGCACTGGTAGACGATGCGCCGGCCGTCGCATGCGGCATGGCGGGCGTAGAAATCGGCGTGGTCGCTGTGGCGGCGCAGGCCGCTGCCGTCGGGCAGCACGGAGTAGAGGTTGCCGACGCCCTCGCCGTCGCCTAGGAAGTAGATGCGTCCGTTCAGCCACATCGGGCAGGTGAGGTTGCCCTTCAGGCCGGCGAGGCGGGTAAAGGTGCCGCCGGACTCGTCGTCTTCCACCCACAGGTGGCCGGCCGTGCCGCCGCGGTAGCGCTTCCAGCGCGCCGGGTCGGCGGTGTTGCGGCCGATGACGCGGCGGCCGCCAGGGCCGAAGGCCAGGTGCTGGACCTGGCCCAGCGGCAGGCGTTCGGGCAGACCGCCGGCGGGCGACACTGCCCAGGCGTGGCCGTTGCGGAAGAAGGGCTGGCCATGGTTGCTGGTGAAGAGGATGCGGCCGTCGGGCAGGAAGCCGCGCACCGCCAGCTCGCTGCCCAGCCAGCTGAGGCGGCGCGCCGGTCCGCCCACGGCTGGCATCAGCCAGACCTCGCTGTGCTGCTCGTCGCGGCCGGCGAAGGCCAGCCACTGGCCGCAGGGCGAGAGGCAGGGCGTGGCCGGCTCGGAGAGGCCGGCGCTCAGGCGCTGGGCCGGGCCGCCGTGGATGCTGGCGCGCCAGAGGTCGTCGTCGGCGACGAAGACCACGGTCTCGCCCTGCAGGCCGGGCTGGCGGAAATAGGCTGGGGGCGGGACGACAGGCGGAGCGGCAGGCGGGGTGTCGGGCGACATGGTCGGCCTCCTTGCGGCAGCGGGCGGCCATGATCCCATGCGTCCGCGTGCCTGTCGGCCTTCAGGCTCCCCCTAAAGGAGGATTCCCCCCGGCGGGGGATGGGCCACCCCCCAAGGTGGGTTGATGATCGCTGCATCGCGGCCAAGGCGGCCGCCCCCTGTGAGGCATCCATGCGATTCGACGAATGCCATGAAGGCGACTACCGCATCTTCGTCGGTGCGCTCGAAGCGCCGCGCGGCGACGGCTATATCGCCGCCCTCATCGTCAACCGCGTCCAGGGCGCGGCGGCTGGGCGGCGCGAGGCCTTCCGCGACGACAGCCTGGCCTGCGGCTATCGCTGGCGCTCGGCCGACGAGGCCCTCCAGTACGCGCTGAACCGGGCGCGCGAGCTGATCCGCTCGCGCTCGGAAATGCTGGCCTGCTGAATCAGAAATGCAGCAGCGCCGCGACGCCGAGTAGACCCCCCAGCCCGGCGACGCCGAACATCCCCCACTCCAGCCACTTGCGCCCGGTGAGCAGGGCCATCGCGGCCAGTGCGATGGAGATCTGCAGTGCCGTCGTGGCCTGGGCCCAGCGGTGGTGCAGGTGCATCTGGCCATCGGACTGCTTGTCCCAGTCGGTCGATTCGGCCTCCAGCTTCTCGGCGGCGGCCTTGATCTCGGCCTTTTCCTTCTTGTAACGCTCGACGTCTTCCTTGAAGGCGGCGCGCTTGTCGTCGCTTACCAGCACCAGCGCGATCTCGGCCAGGTTCTGCTTGCTGCTTTTGGCCTGGTAGTAGTTCCACTGGTTGGAAGCCTCGGTCTTCTTGATCGCGGCGTTGTTCTTGTACAGGCCGGCATTGGCCTGGGTGGCGCCGCCCATGTAGGAGAACAGCGCGCCCACCGTGGCCAACACCGCGGTGACGACGGCAATGGTGCCCGACGAGGGGTGTTTGGCTTCGGCGTGGGTGGCATGTTCGAGTTCGTGGTCGTGAGGACCGTGGACGTGGAAACCGTGACCGGACATGGGCGGGCTGGTGCAGTGGCGAGGGCGCGATTCTGACGCGCCGGGATAATCGAGGCGTGACAACAGGCAGCAAGCGCGTGGTGGTGGGTCTTTCGGGCGGCGTCGACTCCGCGGTCAGCGCCTGGCTGCTCAAGCAGCAGGGTTTTGACGTCGTCGGCCTGTTCATGAAGAACTGGGAAGACGACGACGACAGCGAGTACTGCTCCAGCAACATCGACTTCGTCGATGCCGCCGCGGTGGCCGATGTCATCGGCATCGAGATCGAGCACGTCAACTTCGCCGCCGACTACAAGGACCGCGTCTTCGCCGAGTTCCTGCGCGAGTACAAGGCCGGGCGCACGCCCAACCCCGACGTGCTGTGCAATGCCGAGATCAAGTTCAAGGCCTTCCTCGACCATGCCATGCGCCTGGGCGCCGAGCGCATCGCCACTGGACATTACGCCCGCGTGCGCGAGGTCGGCGGCCGCTTTCAGCTGCTCAAGGGCCTGGACCCGGCCAAGGACCAGAGCTATTTCCTGCACCGCCTGAACCAGGCCCAGCTGGCGTACACGCTGTTCCCGGTGGGCGAGCTGGCCAAGACCGAAGTGCGCCGCATCGCCGCCGAGATCGGCCTGCCCAATGCGAAAAAGAAGGACAGCACCGGCATCTGCTTCATCGGCGAGCGCCCCTTCCGCGAGTTTTTGCAGCGCTACCTGAGCGACGAGCCCGGGCCCATGCTCGACGAGCGCGGGCGCGAGCTGGGCCGCCATGTCGGCCTGTCGTTCTATACCCTGGGCCAGCGCCAGGGCCTGGGCATAGGCGGGGTCAGCGAGGGCGGCGGCGAGCACGCGCCCTGGTATGTGGCGCACAAGGATCTGGCGCGCAACAGCCTGCATGTGGTGCAGGGCCACGCCCACCCCTGGCTGCAGTCGCCCTGGCTCGAGGCCGAAGACCTGAGCTGGGTGGCCGGCACGCCGCCCCCGCCGGGGCGGCTGGCGGCCAAGACGCGCTACCGCCAGGCCGATGCGGCCTGCGCCTACCGAGAGGCCGATGGCGGCTTGCGGTTGGAATTCGACGCCCCGCAATGGGCCGTCACCCCGGGCCAGAGCGCCGTGCTCTACGACGGCGAGGTCTGCCTGGGCGGCGGTGTCATTGCCCGCGCGCAGGCGCCCGAGCCGCCGGCGGCGCTGCCCGCCGCGCCGCGCCGCGGCGGGCAGCGCGGGCGGTCGCGGCCTGGCCTTCGCCCCCCTTCGGGCTGAAGCCCGGCCGCAACGGCGGCCTGATGCCGGCCGGGCGTGCAGCAAGGCTCGAAATCGTCGACGGCGCAGCATGCCGCCCGAGCCCCGGCCCTCGAAGCGCCGCCGCCGGCGTCGATAGGCGGGCATGGACGCACTCTTCAAGCGCGCCGCAGCCCTGTGTGGCGCGGCGCTGGCCCTGCCCGCCGCCGCCGCGGTGCTCGACATCCAGGCCCTGGGCGTGGATGGCCGCGCGCTCGCCGACGCCGTGGTCTATCTCGAATCGCCGGCGGCACTTGCCGCGCTCGGCCCCAGCGTGGGCGTCGAGGTCGAGCAGGCCGCACGCGCCTACACCCAGCGCGTCAGCGTCGTCGCCCGCGGCAGCGTGCTGCGCCTGCCCAACCGCGACCAGGTGCTGCACCGCGTGCGTGCCAGCGCGCCCGAGCAGAGCTTCGAGATCAAGCTTCCGCCCGGCGCCGAATCGTCGCCGCTGCGCCTTGATCGCGCCGGCATCGTGCCGCTGGCCTGTGCCGTGCATCCGGCCATGCGGGCCTGGGTGGTGGTGGTCGAGACGCCCTACCACGGCCTCACCGGCAGCGATGGCCGCCTGCGCATCGCCGGCGTGCCGCCGGGCCGCTACCGGCTGCGCGCCTGGCACCCTGGCCTGGGGGCCGAAGCGCCGGCGCGCGACGAGGCCCTGGTGCTTGCCGATGAAGGCGCCGCGCTGACGCTGCGCCTGCCCTCCGCCGCCGGCCCCTGAGGCAGCGGCTTCGCGGCCACTCTTCGGCCGCCGGCCGGGCGCCTTCGACTATCCTGCGGCGACCTCACCGCACCGACGCGCCTTGCCCCCCGCCGCCCCTGCCCTTGCCGCCACGGTCGCCTTGCTGCGCGAGCGGCTGGGCGCTCGCCGGCCGCGCACCGCGGTGCTGCTGGGCTCGGGTTGGGGCTCGTTCGCGCCAAGGCTTTCGGATGCGGTCGAGCTGCCCTATGCCGATCTGCCCGCCTTTCCACGCCTGGGCGTAGTCGGCCATGCCGGGAGGCTGATCGCCGGCCGCCTGGGTGCGGTCGAGCTCATCGTGCTGGCCGGCCGCGAGCACGCCTACGAGCACGGCCGCGCCGACGCCATGGCTGGCGCCATCGCCACGCTGGCGGCGCTGGGCGTGCTGCTGCTGGTGCAGACCAATGCCGCCGGCAGCCTGGACGCCGCGATGCCGCCGGGCGCGGTGATGCTGGTGCGCGACCACCTCAACCTGGTACAGCAGTCGCCGCTGGTCGGCACCCAGGGCGACACGCGCTTCATCGACATGACCGCGGCCTACGACCCGGCGCTGTGCAACCAGGCCCTGGCCGCCGCACGCGGCGCCGGGCTGGCGCTGCACGAAGGCGTCTACGCCTGGGTGCTGGGGCCGCAGTTCGAGACGCCGGCCGAGATCCGCATGCTGGCGCTGCTGGGCGCACGCGCCGTGGGCATGAGCACGGTGCCCGAGACCATCCTGGCCCGCCACGCCGGCCTGCGCGTGCTGGCCTTTTCGCTCATCACCAATATGGCGGCCGGCCTGCAGCAACAGGCCCTGAGCCACGCCCACACCCTGGCTGCCGCCGAGGCCACCGGCGCCGGCGCGGTGGACCTGCTGGCCACCGTGCTGCAGGCGCTCGAACCCTGAATTGCCACCACCCCAGAAGAAGGAGACACACGAGATGAACATCGCTACCCTCGCCGGCCGCCTGGCCACCTTCGCGCTGTGCGCGCTGCTGGCCCTGCCGGGCGCGCTGCAGGCGCAGACGCGGCCCAAGCTGACGGCGCCTGCGTCGCCGCCCGAGTCCATCCTCTGGGTCGGCAACAGCTTCTTCTATTACAACAACAGCATGCACGGCCACTTCGGCCGCCTGCTCGGCGCCGTGCCGCAAGGCCCGCGCGCACGCAGCACCTCGGTCACGGTCAGCGGCTCGGGCCTGGACTGGCACGACATGGAGTCGCTGCTGCGCCCCGACGGCCTGGGCCGCTATTCCTTCGTCGGCGACAACGAGCTGCGCTTCAACAAGGCCGGCCGCCAGTACGACACCGTGATCATGATGGACTGCAGCCAGTGCCCCATCCACCCGCAGCTGGGCCCGGTCTTCCACGAGACGGTGCGCAAGAACGCGCAAATCCTGGCCAAGGCCGGCGTGCGCCCGGCGCTCTTCATGTCCTGGGCCTACAAGGACAAGCCCGAGATGACGGCCGCCCTGGCCGAGCAGTACACGCTGGCCGCCAATGCCAACGACGCACTGGTGATCCCGGCCGGCCTGGCCTTCGCCAAGGCCATCGCGCGCAAGCCCGAGATCGAGCTCTACGAGAGCGACAAGCGCCACCCCAGCCTGGCCGGCACCTACCTCGCCACCTGCACCGTCTACGCCACGCTGTACCGCAAGTCGCCGGTGGGCAACAGCTACACGGCCGGCCTCGCCCCCGAGCTGGCGGCGCTGCTGCAGCAGGCGGCCTGGGACACGGTGCAGGAGTATTTCAAGCAGCCATGAGTCCCGCCCCGGCCGCCGCCGTCGAGGCCACGGCCCGCCTCGCCCTTGCCTGCCTGGACCTGACCAGCCTGGAGCGGGGCCACGATGCAGCGGGCGGCGAGGCCGAGGTCGAGCGCCTGTGTACGCGGGCTCTGGGCCCCGGTGGCGCGGTGGCGGCGGTCTGCGTCTGGCCGCGCCTGGCCGGCCGCGCCCGCGCCCTGCTGCCGGCTGCCGTGCGCGTGGCGGCGGTGGCCAACTTTCCCGAGGGCAGCAGCGACATCGCTGGTGTGATGCGCGAGGTGGCGCAGATCGCCCAGGCTGGCGCGCAAGAGGTCGATGTGGTCCTGCCCTGGCGCGAGCCGGAGGCCGCGCCGGCCCTGCTGGCCGCGGTGCGGCGGGCCAGCACCGGGCTCACGCTCAAGGTGATCCTGGAGACCGGCGCGCTGGCCGACGCGGCCCAGGTGATGCGCGCCTGCCGCGTGGCGCTGGACGGCGGCGCCGACTTCCTCAAGACCAGCACCGGCAAGCACCCGGTGGGCGCCACGCCGGCGGCGGCACGGCTGCTGCTGCAGGCCATTGCCTTGGACGCCGGTGCGCGCGGGCGTGTCGGCTTCAAGCCGGCCGGCGGCATTCGCCGCGTCGCCGATGCCGGCGTCTACATCGACCTCACGGCCGAGATCCTGGGTGCCGCCGCGCTCACGCCGGCACGGCTGCGCCTGGGCGCCAGCGGCCTGCTCGACGACATCGAGACGGTGCTGGCCGGCCGCGCGCCGGCGGCGGCCAGCAACGGCTATTGATTGCAGGAACACCGATGACGCTTCAACGTCCGGCCCTCGCTGCCGCACTCGCGGCGCTGGCTGCCTGCGCCAGCCCGCCGCAGTCCACGCCGGTGGCCCCACCGGCCGCCGCGTCGCCTGCCGCGGCGACTTCGGCCCTGGTGCCGCTGCGTGTGCTGGCCATCAACGATTTCCACGGCAACCTCAAGCCGCCCAGCGGCGGCCTGCGCATGGCCGACCCGGCGCGGCCTGGCGCAACCATCGAGGTCGCGGCCGGCGGTGCCGAGCACCTGGCCACCGCGCTGGAGACGCTGCGCGCCGGCCAGGCCAACCACATCTTCGTCGCCGCCGGCGACCTGATCGGCGCCACGCCGCTGCTCAGCGCGCTGCTGCACGACGAGCCCACCATCGAATCGCTGGGCCTGATGGGGCTGGAGGTCAGCGCCGTCGGCAACCACGAGTTCGACAAGGGCGCGGCCGAGCTGCTGCGCCTGCAGCGCGGCGGCTGCCACCCGGTGGACGGCTGCCGCGGCCCGCGGCCCTGGGCCGGCGCCGCCTTCCAGTACCTGGCGGCGAGCACGGTGGACAAGGCCAGCGGCCAGACCCTGCTGCCGCCTTTCGTGGTCAAGCGCTTCCAGGGCATCCCGGTGGCCTTCATCGGCCTGGCGCTCAAGGGCACGCCGGCCATCGTGGTGCCGGCCGGCGTGGCCGGGCTGCGCTTCGACGACGAGGCCGACACGGTGAACCGCCTCGTGCCCGGGCTGCGCGCCCAAGGCATAGAAGCCATCGTGCTGCTCATCCACGAGGGCGGCGCCACCACCGGCGGCATCAACGACTGCCCCGACATCAGTGGCCGCATCGTCGACATCGTCAGGCGGCTGGACCCGGCGGTCGACCTCATTGTCAGCGGCCACACCCACCGTGCCTACATCTGCCGCATCGATGGCCGCCTCGTCACCAGCGGCGACAAGTACGGCACGCTGGTGACGCAGATCGACCTGCAGCTCGACACCCGGAGCGGCGATGTGGCGAGTGCGCGCGCCCAGAACGTGGTCGTGCGCGAGAGCTTTGCCAAGGACGCGCGCCAGACGGCGTTGATAGAAACCTACGAACGCCTGGTGCAGCCGCTGGCGCGTCGCGTCGTCGGTCGGGTCGCCGCCGGGTTCACGCGCGAGGCCAATGCGGCCGGCGAAAGCACGCTGGGCCAGCTCATCGCCGATGCCCAGCTCGAGGCCACGCGCGAGGCCGGCGCCCGGCTCGCGCTCACCAACCCGGGTGGCATGCGCGCACCGCTGCCGAGGCCGGCCGACGGCGTGCTGCGCTACGAAGATCTGTTCTCGGTGCAGCCCTTTGCCAACAACCTGGTCACGCTCACGCTCAGCGGTGCGCAGCTGCTGGAGGTTCTGGAGCAGCAGTGGCCGGCGGGCGGTCGTCAGCGCGTGCTGCAGGTGAGCCGGGGCTTCACCTACCAATGGGATGCGGCGCGACCGCAGGGCCAGCGCATCGTGCCGGGCAGCGTGGTCCTGGACGGCAAGGCGCTGGACCCGGCGGCCCCCTACCGCGTCACTGTCAATGCCTTTCTCGCCGAGGGCGGCGACGGTTTCACGAAGCTGCGGCGCGCGAGCGAGCGGCGCACCGGCGTGATGGACGTCGATGCGCTCGAAAGCTGGCTGCGCCAGCGCCCGGGCTATGGGCCCGGCGCGCTGGATCGCATTGCAAGGCTGAACTGAACCCTGCGCTCAGATGCTGGCCATCGTGGCCTCGACCGAGCGGTACGTGCGTATCGGCTCGCTCTGGGCCGCCGCACCCGGCCCGGCCGGCGCCTCGGGTTCGGCCGTGCGCTGCAGGTGCCGCGTCTCGTAGGCGTGTTCCTCGGGCAGGCTGACGACGCCATCCTCGTTGGCATCGGCCTTGGAGAACGACAGGCCCGGACGGGCCCGCAGCATCTCGGGCACGCTGGCCTCGGCCGATGGCGTCGGCACGGGTGCCTCGGCCGCGTTGGCCGGGGCCGCGGTGGGCGGCTGCACGGCGCGCGCCTCGGCCTGGGCCTGGGCAGCGCCCTCGGGCGAGATGTCGACGCGCGATTCGCCCGCTTCACTGGGCGCGCGTGCGCCTTTGCCCGGGTCCAGGGCCCGCTTGAGCACTTCGTCCGACAAGGGTCGCTGGGGCACCGCGGACGGGACGGTGCTGAACGTTACGGGAGCAATCATGGTCGGGAACTCCGTAAAGGTGTCCCCCGCTGGGGTATCCGTGTGACGGGCCTCGAACCCTTTTTCGGTTCTTGTCGTCGGTATCGGCAGCTCCCAAGCCAAACTGTAGGGCGGCTTTCACGCTTTTCTTCTGCGCACCAATGGCGCGGATTCAGGGCAGCAGGGCGGCGTACACGCTGCCCTCGGCGGCCGCCAGGCGCTGCTCGGCCTCGGCCACGCCGATGCCGCGCCTGAGCATCACGATGGCCACCTTGACGCGTGCGCCGCAGGCGGCCAGCGCGGCGGCGGCGGCGGTCTCGTCGGCACCGCTGGCCTGCACCGTCAGGCGCAGCGCGCGCCGCACCAGCTTGGTATTGCTGGCGCGCAGGTCGACCATCAGGTTGCCGTAGACCTTGTGCAGCCGCACCATCACCGCGCTGCTGAAGCTGTTGAGCGCGATCTTCTGCGCCGTGCCGGCCTTGAGCCGCGTGCTGCCGCCAATGACCTCGGGCCCGGTGTCCAGCACAACGGCAATTTCGCAGGCCGCCGCCAGCGGCGCGCCCGGGTTGTTGACCAGGGCCACCGTCAAGGCGCCGGCGGCGCGCGCTGCCGCCGCCGCGCCCAGCGCATAGGGCGTGCTGCCCGAGGCCGCGATGGCCAGCAACACGTCATGGGCGCCGGGTTGCAGCGCCGCGAGGTCGGCCGCGCCCTGGGCGGCGTCGTCCTCGGCGCCCTCGACGGCCTGGAACATGGCGCCGTCGCCGCCGGCCAGCAGGGCGCGGGCGCGTTCGCGCGGCCAGGAGAAGGTGGGCGGCAGCTCGACGCTGTCCAGCACGCCCAGCCGGCCGCTGGTGCCGGCGCCGGCATAGAGCAGGCGGCCGCCGGCGCGCAGGCGCGGCACGGCGGCATCCACCGCCTCGGCCAGCTGGGGCTGGGCCGCCTGCACCGCGGCCACGGCTTGCAGCTGGTCGGACACCAGGGCCTCGACCAGCGACGCAGTGTCCAGGCGGTCGAGTCCGGCATGGGCCGGATGGGCTTCTTCGGTGGCAAGTGTCTTCATGGCTTGGCTTCGCAGGGTGGGGGTGGCGGCAGGGCCGGCGTGGCGTAGAGGCCTTTCCTCAGCAGGGTGGCGATGCCGTCGCGGTCCTGCATCAGCGCGGTCATGCTGAAGTGGACGTGGCCGCCGACGAGACCTTCGCCGTGGCGGCTGCGCACGAGTTCGATCTGCTCGGCGATCTCGCGCGCCGGCCAGGGCCGCGGCGTGGCGTTCAGGGCCGCGATCTGGCTGGTGAAGAGCCCGGGCCAGATCTGGCGCCGCGCCGGGTTCTGGGCCGCCCAGTAGTCCAGCAGCACCGGGAAGGCCTGGCCCTCGCGCGTGATGGGCCAGTAGAGCTGGGGCGCCAGGTAGTCCAACCAGCCCTGGGCCAGCCAGCGCTCGACATCGGCATAGAGCCGGTCGTACTGGCTGAAACCGCTGATGCCGGCCGGGCGGCGGTCGGGCCGGCCGATGCCGAAGGGGCTGATGCCCACTCGCGCGCAGGGCCTGATCTCGCGTGCGGTGCGAAAGATCGCCTGCACCAGGCCGTCGACATTGGCGCGCCGCCAGTCGTCGCGCGCCAGCGCACCGCCACCCAGGCGGTAGACGGCATAGGACTCGTCGTCGGGAAAGGGGATGTCGGCGCCGCCCGCGCCGGCCTGCGGATAGGGGTAGAAGTAGTCATCGAAGTGGACGCCGTCGACCTCGTAGCGGCGCAGCACATCGGCCATCACGGCCAGCGTGTGGGCCACGGCGGCCGGCTCGCCGGGGTCGAACCAGAGCTGGTCGCCATAGCGGCGTGCCAGCGCCGGACGCCGCTGCGCCAGATGCGGCGCCGCCAGCGGCGATTTGGCAGTGGAGTGGCGGGCGCGGAAGGGGTTGAACCAGGCGTGCAGTTCGAGCCCGCGGCTGTGGGCCTCGGCCACCCAGAAGGCCAGCGGATCCCAGGCCGGCTCGCCGGCGCGCACCGGGGCGCGGCCCTGCTCGCCGCTCAGCACCTCGCTCCAGGGTTCCAGCGCCGAGGGGTAGAGGGCGTCGCCGGCCGGCCGCACCTGCAGGATGAGGGCGTTGAGGCCGATGGCGCGCGCCCGGTCGAGGATGGCCAGCGCCTCGGCGCGCTGGGTGGCGGCGGCCAGGCCGGGCTTGCTGGGCCAGTCGATATTGGCCACCGTCGCGACCCAGGCGGCGCGGAACTCGCGTGGCATGCCGGCGGGCGCCGATGCCGGCGCTGCGGGGGGCGTGGCTGGATGGGAGGCTGGGGGCGTGGCAGGCGCCAGCGCGGGCTCGGCCCTCGGTAGTACCGGCGGGGGTGCCAGCGGCGGTGCCAGTGGCGCCTCTGCGCAGGCGGCCAGCAGGGCCGCCGCCAGCAGCGCCAGCCGCCGCAGCTGCGCGCGTGCCACGGCGCGGGAAAGGTTCAAGCCGAGACGCGCCGCTCGAACAGGATGTCCGGCAGGCCTTCCTCGTTGTCGCTGCCGTCGCCGAAGGCGATGGCAGTGAAGCCGTGGCGCTCGTAGAAGCCGCGCGCATGCAGATGGGCCTGGAAGGCGTAGAGCCGCACCGGCGGCTTCAGCAGCGTCAGGGCCCGCTTCAGCAGCGCCGCGCCGCCGCCGCCGCCGGCCGCGGCCGGGGCCACATAGAGCTGCTCGATCCAGCCGGCGTCAAGGCCCTGGCGGACGGCCAGCATGCCGACGACGCGGCCGTCGAGTTCGGCCACCGTGACGCCGCCGGCCGGCAGCAACTCGCCGGCCACCCACTGCCGCACCTCGTCGTCGCCGTGTACCAGCGGCGCAAAGGGCATGCGCTGGCGGCGCGCGTCCAGCATCACCTGGGCCACGGCCGCGGCATCGTCGGCCCGGGCCGGGCGCAGCTGCACCGGCAGCTGGCGGCGGCGGTGGCGCACGAAGTGCCGCACGGCGCAGGGTTCGCCGTCCTGCAGGGCAGGCAGCGTGGCCACCGGCACGAAGCCGCAGCGCTCGAGCAGGCGCAGCGCGGCGACATGGCGGGTGTCGCTCACCGCTTCCAGCCGGTTGGCCGAGGTGCGCGCGAAGACGAGGTCGGCGATGGCCTGCAGCGCCTCGGTGGCGAGGCCGCGGCCCTGGGCGGCTCGGGCCAGCGTGATGCCGATCTTGACCGCACCGGCGCCGTCGCCCTCCTCGCGCAGCAGCAGGCCGATATTGCCCAGCAGCGCATCGCCGTCGCGCTCGGCCACCGCGATCTGGCACCAGCGGCCC
The DNA here is from genome assembly GCF_904426505.1 of Rubrivivax sp. A210. GTDB lineage: Bacteria > Pseudomonadota > Gammaproteobacteria > Burkholderiales > Burkholderiaceae_C > Rubrivivax. Next base: position 226,992 of record NZ_CAJGBN010000023.1, on the reverse strand, counting down.
GGCGGGCAGAAGGGCTGCGCCGCCATCTCCACCAGGAAGGCCTGCGCCTGGGAGCGCGACAACTCGCGCCAGCCCTGCCAGCCCGAGACATGCGGGTCGCCGCGGTAGGCCTGGTAGCGGTCGAGATCGCCCTCGCGCAACGCACGCAGGCGCAGGCGGGCCAGTTCCAGCGGGATCGGCGATGACGATGGCGGGGTGTTCATGGGCGGGTCAGCACCTGCAGCAAGGCGGCGGTTTCGGCGTCGGGGCGGCCATCGAAGCGGACCGGACGGTAGCGCATCTGGAAATTCATCAGCACGCGGGCGGTCTGGGCGTCGAAGCTGCCGCTTGGCTCGACCGCATAGCCGTGGCGGGCCAGCGCCTGCTGATACCAGGCGGCCTCGGGCGGCGCGGCCTCGAACAGCGCCTGCTGCGCCGTCACTGCGGCGGCGTCGGGCCAGGGCGGGGTGAGGCCGGCCTCGGCCAGGCGGCGCCAGGGGAAGGTGGGCCCCGGGTCTTCCTTGTACGAGGGGCTGACTTCGCCATGGCCCAGGATGCGCTCGGGGCGGATGGCGTGGCGCGCGGCGATGTCGCGCAGCAGCGGAATCAGGGCCTCGATCTGCGCCTCGGGAAACGGGATGTCGACGCGCCGCCCCTCGCCGTCGGTGCGCGGCCCCGGGTGCACGATCTCGATGCCGATGCTGCTGGCGTTGAGCAGCCGGTGGCCCTGCCAGGCGCTGTTGCCGGAGTGCCAGGCGCGCCGCGTCTCGTCGACCAGGCGGTAGATGCGCGGCGGCACCTCGTCGCTCAGCAGGTAGTGGGCCGAGACCTCGCCCTCGGTCAGCACCTGCATGGCGCGGCGGAAGTCACCCACCGTGTAGTGCAGCACGACGAAGAGCACGCGGCTGTCCTGGCCGCGTGCGCGGCGGCTGTCGTCGATGGCCGGGCCGTTGGGCGCCAGGGCGCAGCCGGCCAGCGCCAGGGTCGTCAGCGCAAGCAGGGTGGCTGTCAGCGCATGCAGGGGCGCGTGCATGGCCGCGATTGTGCGGCCGTGCCGCGCCGGCGGGGTCTCAGACGGCGAGCTGGTCGGCGTCGAGATAGGCCAGGCGGAAGGTCTCGAAGTCCACCGTGTCGGCGGCCTCGAGCGCGGCGTGGCGTTGCAGCGATTCGCGCGCCATCACCTCGAAGCCGGCCTGCTGGGCCAGGCTCCAGGGCAGGCCCATCAGGTGGTTGCGCGTCTGCTCGGCCTGGGCGCGGATGAAGCCGGTGTAGGACTTGTCGAAGTCGCGTTCAATGGTGGCCAGCGCGCGTGCCGAGGGCAGGGTGGCAGGCTGGTCCAGCGCGGCGCGGGCGGCGGCCAGCGCCGCGGTGTGCTCGTTGCCGCGGCCGGCGGCGTCCAGCGCGGCGGCGATGGGCACGCATTGCTCCAGCAGTTCGGCCGCCCAATCGAGCAGCGGCACCATGGCGCCGTCGCGTTCGAGCTCCAACCCCGGCTCGCGCCCGAAGGCGGCCGTGCGGTGCTGGTTGCGGCCGAGGGCGGCGATCTCTTCCGGCGTGTCGGGCGGGCTCTCGTGCAGCAGGCAGTGCAACAGGAAGACGTCGATGAAGCGCATGGTCGGCGCCGCGATGCCCACCGGCACGAAGGGATCGAGGTCCATGCAGCGCACCTCGACATACTCGACGCCGCGCTCGCGCAGCGCGTGCAGCGGGCGCTCGCCGCTCTTGATGACGCGCTTGGGGCGGATGGTGCCGTAGAACTCGTTCTCGATCTGCAGCAGCGCTGTCGAGAGCTGGTTGTACTCGCCGCCCAGGTTGCGCACGCCGATCTTCTCGTAGGCAGGGTAGGGCTGCGTCATCGCGTCGTGCAGCGAATCGGCGTAGCCGTCCAGGCTGTTGTAGCTGACGGCCAGCTGCGACTGCGCCTCGCTCTGGTAGCCCAGCCGGCCCATGCGCAGGCTGGTGGCGTGGGGCAGGTAGAGCGTGCTGTCGGACAGGCGCTGCAGGCCGTGGTCGCGCCCGGCGACGAAGCTCGGACACAGCGCGGGGCTGGCGCCAAAGAGCGTGAGCAGCACGAAGGCGTGGCGGCGGAAGTTGCGGATGAGGGCGAAGTACTCGTCGTTGGACAGGCCCGGCAGCGACCAGTTGTAGTGGATGCCGCTGATGGTCTGCATGCGGCGGCCGTAGCGGTGGCCCAGGCCCATGCGGTAGACACTCTTGGCGCGGCCGATGTTGCTGCGGCCGTAGCTGCCGATGGGGATGGTCTCGTCGGGCGGCAGGCCGCAGGGCATGCTGCCCACCCACAGGCGTTCGTCGCCGGCTCCGCAGCAGGGGTCGGCGAGCTCGCGCACGACGAACTGGTGGATCTCGGTCAGCTCGTCCAGGCAGGCCTGCACGCTGCCGTGCACGCCGGTGATCAGCTCGAGCTGGCTCTCGCAGTAGTCGGTGGTGATGCGCGGGTGGGTCAGCGGCGAACCCAGCGCCGCCGGGTGGGGCGTGAGCGCCAGCGCGCCGCTGGGCTTGGCGCGCAGGCTTTCCTTCTCGATGCCGCGGCGCATGCCTTGCAGGCGCTCGGGGCTCAGGCGGCGCAGTCGGTCGGCCAGGCTCATACAGGTTCTCTAGGTTCGAAAAGGATGCGAAGGGTAAGCGTTCGGCCGCCATCCTGCCGGCGCGGCTGCAATAGCTTGACACAAGCCGGTGACGGCCGCGTGCCGGCGTTATGCTGCCGCGGTCGCCGCCGCACCGCCCGCGCCGCCGCGCACCCCCATGAAAAGACGTCATTTCGTGCTGGGCCCGCTGGCCGCCGCCTGCGCCCTGGGCCTGGGCTGGACCCTGCTGCCGCCGCGCCGCCGCCTCGTCGGCAGCCGGCCGCTGCCCGCCGTGGCCGGCCAGCGCGCCTTCAACGGCTGGCTGCGCATCGGCAGCGACGACCGCATCACGGTGGTGGTGGCGCGCAGCGAGATGGGCCAGGGCGTACACACCGGCCTGGCCATGGTGCTGGCCGACGAGCTGGACGCCGACTGGTCCCGCGTGCAGGTGGAGCCGGCGCCGGTGGACGCGATCTACAACAACATCGCCACCGTCGTCGATGCCCTGCCCTTCCACCCCGACGACGCCGGCACGCTGAGGCGCGGCCTGGAATGGGTCACGGCCAAGGCGGCGCGTGAGTTCGGGCTGATGATGACCGGCGGCTCGTCCAGCCTGAAGGACTTGTGGCTGCCCATGCGCGAGGCCGGCGCCTCGGCGCGCGCCATGCTGGTGGCCGCGGCGGCGGCACGCTGGGGCGTGGCCCCGGCCGAGATTGGCGTCAAGGCGGGTGTGCTGAGCCATGCCTCGGGCAAGTCGGCGCGCATGGGCGAGCTGGCCGAAGCGGCGGCGCGGTTGCCCATCCCGCCGCGTCCGCGGCTCAAGACGCCGGCCGAGTTCAGCCTGATCGGCCGCGCCGTGCCGCGCATCGAAGCTGCCTCCAAGACCGACGGCAGCGCGCGCTTCGGCATCGACGTGCGCGAACCCGGCATGGTCTACGCGAGCGTGCAGATGTGTCCCACGCTGGGTGGCCGTGTCGCCCGCTTCGACGCCGCGGCGGCGTCGGGCCGCCCCGGCGTGCTGAAGCTGCTGGCGCTGCCGCCGCAGCAGGCCGGCGCCAGCGGCGGCGTGGCGGTCATCGCAGAGCGGCCCTGGCAGGCGCTGGCCGCGGCCAGGGATGTGGCGGTGCAGTGGGAGCATGGTGCCGTGGCCACGCTGTCCAGCGCGGCGCTGATGGACAGCTTTGCCACCGCGCTGGACCGCGACGAGAGCTTCACCTACTTCAGCCGCGGCGATGTGGATGCCGCGCTGGCCGGCGCCGCGCACACGCTCAAGGCCGAGTACCGCGCGCCCTACCTGGCCCACCTGGCGCTGGAGCCCATCAACTGCACCGTGCTCGTGAAGGACGGCGCGGCCACAGTCTGGGCCTCGACCCAGGTGCCCGACATCGCACGCGCCGTCGCCGCACGCGCGCTCGGGCTGGACGAGAGCAAGGTCGAGATGCGCGTGCAGCTGATTGGCGGCGGCTTCGGGCGCCGGCTCGACACCGACTTCGTCGCCCAGGCCGCCCTCATCGCCCAGGCCCTGCCGGGGCGGCCGGTGCAGCTGATCTGGTCGCGCGAGCAGGACACGACGCACGACTTCTACCGCCCGGGCGCGGTGGCGCGCCTGGCCGCCGGGCTCGATGCGCAAGGCCGGCTCGTCGCCTGGAGCCACCAGTCGGCCAGCCAGGCCATCGTGCCGCAGGCGATGGCGCGCTATGCCGCCGGTGTGGCCGGCCTGCCGCAGCTGGCGCAAGGACAGCTGGCGCTCGGGCGGGCCACGCGCGGCCTGGGCTACCTGCCCGGCATGGGCATGGACAAGACCGCGGCCGAGGGCTCGTTCGACCAGCCCTACGAGTTTGCCGCCGCACGGGTGGGCCACACGCTGGTGGAGGCGGCACTGCCGGTGGGCTTCTGGCGCTCGGTCGGCCATTCGCACCAGGCCTTCTTCAAGGAGAGCTTCCTCGACGAGGTGGCGCACGCGGCCGGCCAGGACCCGGTGGCCTTGCGCGCCGGCCTGCTGGGCAAGCACCCGCGACACCTGCGCGTGCTGCAGCGTGCCGCCGAGTTGGCCGGCTGGGGCAAGCCGTTGCAGCCCGCCGCCGATGGCGCGCCCGTGGCGCGCGGTGTGGCGCTGCACCAGAGCTTCGGCTCGGTGGTGGCCGAGGTGGTGGAGGCCTCGCTGGCCGGCGACAGGTCGATCCGCGTGCACCGCGTCGTCGCCGTCATCGATTGCGGCACGCCGGTCAACCCCGGCCTGATCCGCCAGCAGCTCGAAAGCGCGGTGGTCTTCGGGCTCTCGGCCGCGCTCTTTGGCGAGACCACCATCGTGGCGGGCCGCGTGCAGGAGAGCAATTTCCACGACCAGCCGGTGCTGCGCCTGGCGGCCTGCCCCGAGATCGTCACCGACATCATCGCCAGCGACGCCCACCCCGAGGGCGTGGGCGAGCCCGGCGTGCCGCCGCTGGCGCCGGCGCTGGCCAATGCGCTGTTCGCATTGACCGGCCAGAGGTTGCGCAGCCTGCCGCTGCGCCTGTTTTGAAGTTGCAGTCCAAGCCCATGACCCACCCTGCCGACGAAGATGGCCTTGCCCTGCTCTCACCGGCCATGCGCGGCGTCGCCGAGCGCGGCGCCGAGCGCCGCTACCGCCGCGGCGCGCTGCTGATCCAGGAGGGCGACCCCGGCGGCACGCTCTACTTCATCGTGCGCGGTCGCCTGCGTGCCTATGCCGCCAGCGCCGATGGCCAGGAGTTCACCTACGGCATCTACGGCGCCGGCGAGTACATGGGCGAGCTGAGCCTGGACGGCGGCCCGCGCTCGGCCAATGTCATCGTCGAGCAGGCGGCGGTGTGCCGCATCGTGACGAGGCAGACGCTGGAGCAGTGCATCGCCGAGCGCCCCGAGCTGGCCTTCGAGCTGTTGGCCAAGGTGATCCACCGCGCCCGCAACCTCTCGACGCGGGCGCGCGACCTGGCGCTGGGCGATGCCTACAGCCGCCTGGTGCCGCTGCTGCGCGACGCCGCCCTGCCCCAGCCCGACGGCACGCGCTGGATGCCGGTGGCGCTGACCCAGGAGCAGCTGGCGCAGCAGGTGGGCTGCTCGCGCACCATGGTCACCAAGCTGCTGGGCGACCTGGTGCGCGGCGGCTATCTGCGCCAGGACCAGCGCCGCTGGCGCCTGCTGCGGCCGCTGCCGCCGCGCTGGTAAGACGCTTACTGCACCAGCGCCAGCATCGGCGGCAGCGCGGCGACGCGGGCCAGCAGCTCGCGGATGCTGTGGGCGCCGCACTTCTGGCGCAGCTGGCCGATCTGCGTGCGGATGGTCGAGAGCTGCACGCCCTTGGCCAGCGCGATGTCGGTCGGGCGCTGGCCTTCGAGCAGGCCTTCGAGCACTGCGGTCTCGGCGGCCGTGAAGCCGTGCATGCGGGCGAAGTTGTGTACCGCCAGGTCATGGGTGCGGCGCGACTGCGGCAGCGACACCAGGGCCGCGCCGCTGCTGCCGTCTTCACCTGCGCTGGCCAGCGGCAGCACCGCCAGCGTCGCCGCCTGGCTGCCGCTGCCCAGGCTGATCATGCGGCGCAGGCCGCGCTGGATGGCGGCCTGCAGCGCATCCTGCAGCGCGGCGGTGTCAACGGCGGTGCGCGCCACCAGGCGGCCGCATTCGATGCGCAGCGGCGCCAGCTCGTCCAGCGCGGCGTGGGCCTGGCGGTTGGCGTGCAGCACGCGGGCGCCGGCGCTCACCAGCAGCATGCCGTGGCCGACGTGGTCCAGCGACTGTGCCAGCCAGCGCGTCAGCGTCGATTCCTCGACCGCGTGGGGCCGCAGCGTCTCGGTGCGCGCGACCGGGGTGTGGACGGTGGGCAAGGGGAAGTGGGCGGTGATCATGGCGGGGCTCCTGCGGTGGCGGGCCTTCGTCCGGGCCCAGGCTTGCCACGTTAGGGACCGCACCCCGTCCAAGAAAGTCAGAGCCGCGCAGTCGCGCTGTCAATATTGACCAGGGCCTTCAGTCTTCGGCCGCCGTGCCGGGGGGCGGCAGTTCCAAGGCTTGCACGCTGGCGCGCAGTTGCAGCAGCAGCAGCAACGCCGGCACCGCCAGCACGGTGCTGACGACGAAGAAGGTGGGCCAGCCTATGCTTTCGGCCAGCACACCGGCCAGCGGCCCGACCCAGACCCGGCCCACCGCGGCAAAGGCGCTCAGCAGCGCGTACTGCGTGGCCGTGAAGCGGCGGTCGCACAGGCTCATCAAGAAGGCCACGAAGGCGGCCGTGCCCATGCCGCCGCTGAGGTTCTCGAAGGCCACCACCATCAGCAGGCCGCCGTCCACCGGGGTGGCCGCGGCCAGCTTGACGAAGCCCCAGTCGAAGGGCGGCAGCGTGGCGCCGGGCAGCACGCCCTTGCCGGCCACGGCCAGCCACCAGAAGCCCAGATTGCTGGCCATCTGCAGCAGGCCGAAGAGCATCAGCGAGCGCCACAGGCCCAGGCGCAGCATCAGCGTGCCGCCGAGCAGGGCGCCGCCCAGCGTCATCCACAGCCCCAGCACCTTGTTGACGACGCCGACCTCGGCCGAGGTGTAGGCCATGCTCTTGAGCAGAAAGGGCGTCATCAGCGAGCCGGCGAAGGCATCGCCCAGCTTGTAGAGCACGATGAAGAGCAAAAAGGCGCCGGCGCCGCGCTGGCTGAAATAGCCACGCAGGCCGCCCAGCAGGGTCTCGAAGCCGGCGCGGCGCGCCACCCAGGCCGCCAGCGGCAGCGTGAAGGCAATGCCCAGCAGCAGCGCCGCGAGGTCGATCCAGCGCTGCTGCAGCGCCGCCGGCAGCGAGCCGCCGGCCAGCAGCGGCGCCAGCAGGGCCGAGGCCAGCCCGGGGGCCCAGCGGTCGCTGGCCCAGACCCCGGCCGCCACCGCGGCCAGCATGGCGGCAAAGCCGCGCAGGTCGCCGGCGGCGCTGGCCGGCTTCTCGCGAGAGGGCGGCAACGGTGGCAGGGGCGGCAGGATCAGGGCCGAGAGCACGGCCGCGCAGGCCATCAGCACCCCCATCAAGCGGTAGACCTCGGGCCAGGTCCAGCCGCCGCCCTGGGCCGCGTCGGTCCAGATCAGGGCGATGCCGCCCGAGAGGATCATCGCCAGCCGGTAGCCCATCACGCCCAGCGAGGCGCCCAGGCCGCGCTCGGGCGGCGGCAGCAGGTCGGTGCGGTAGGCGTCGATGACCACGTCCTGCGAGGCCGAGAGAAAGGCCACCGCCAGCGCCAGCAGCGCGAAGGCGCGGATGGCGTCGCGCGGCGCGGTGGCAGCCAGGGCCCACAGCGCGGCGGCCAGGGCCAGCTGGCTCAGCACCAGCCAGCCGCGGCGGCGGCCCAGCCAGGGCAGGTCGAAGCGGTCGAGCAGCGGCGCCCACAAAAACTTGAAGGTGTAGGGCAGGCCGACCAGGCTGAGAAAGCCGATGGTGGCCAGGCTCAGGCCCTCGACCGTGAGCCAGGCCTGCAGGGCCTGGCCGGTGAGGGCCAGCGGCAGGCCCGAGGCAAAGCCGAGCAGGGCGACGACGGCGAAGCGGTGCAGCGCCGCCAGGCGCCGGTTCAGCGGCATGCGGCGGATTCTAGGTAGGCCGCTGCGCCAGGCCCGCCCTTAACTTGTCGGCGCCGAGACGGCGGGCGCCGGCGGCGCCGGGGCCGGCGTCGTCTGCTGCTGGTAGATGGCCTCGGCCAGGGCCAGCAGGGTGGCGCGCGGCAGCTTGCCCACCAGGGCGTAGCCGGCGCCTTCCTCGACCCAGTAGAACAGGCCCAGCTCGCCCTGCTGCTCGTAACGGAAGGCGGTTTCGGCGCCCACCTCGGGCTTGCGCAGATAGACCGTGACGCGCTGGCCCTTGCCGTCCTGGTACATGAGCTGGGCGCTCTTGCCGGGGCCGTCGGGCAGCAGGCGCCCACCCACGAGATCCCAGCCCTGGGCGTGCAGGTCAAACAGCTTCACCGGCACCTCGATGCGCCGCGTGAGCCAGCGCGCCAGATGCTCTTCCTGGGCCTTGACCTCGACCGCGTGGCGCGGCTCGATGGTGTAGACGCTGTGCGCCAGCGCCGCGCGCCGCACCCAGCCCTGTGCGGTGCCGGCGGCCAGCCTTACCTGCAGCGAAGCCATTTCCTGCTGCTGCCAGCGCCAGATGCCGGCGCCACCGGCCAGCGCGCCGGCGACCAGCAGGCCGGCCGCGGCGGCGGCCAGGGCCCAGCGCGGCGTGCGCGCAGGGCGCCAGACGGCGTTGTGCAGGCGCGGCGGCACGGGGTCGACGACCGGCGCCGCGAACAGCTCGCGCAGGGCGTCGCGGTCGGCCTCCCAGCGCCGCACGCGGGCGGCGTCGTCGGGATGGGTTTGCAGCCAGGCGTCGACGCGCTGGCGCGCGCCAGCATCGAGCTCGCCGTCGACCCAGGCGCTCAATTCTTCGTCATTGATACGTTCGGTACTGCTCATTTCAAACCACCCGTCGCAGCGCAGGCGCACCGGGGCGCACCTCGCCTTCCAGAAAACGCCGCAGCGTCGCCCGCGCCCGGCACACCCTGGACATCACCGTGCCCACCGGAATGTTCATCACCTCGGCCACCTCGGCGTAGCTCAGCTGCTCCACGCACACCAGCAGCAGCGGCTGGCGCTGCTCGGGCGAGAGCAGGGCGAGCGCGGCCCGCAGGTCCATGCGCAGGCCGACGTCATGGCCGAGGTCGCCGCCGGCCTCGTCCTGCACGCGCTGCAGGTCTTCGGGGTCGGTCACGGTCATGCGCGATTCGCGCCGCAGCGTGTCCATGTGCGCGTTGTGGGCGATGGACAACAGCCACACGCCCATGTCGCGGCGGGGGTCGAACTGGCGCCAGTGCGACAGCGCGCGCTCCAGCGTCTGCTGGGTCAGGTCGTCGGCGACCGCGCTGTCATAGGCCAGCGAACGCGCATAGCGCCGCAGGCGCGGCAGGGCGTCGAGCAGCTGGCTGCGGAAGGCCGGGGGGGCGTCCATAGTGGGGATACGAGTGGGGGTTCTGGCTTATTCCGCCGCGGGACGGGCGGGCCAGGCCATCGTGACACAGTCACGATGCGATCAGTCGCGCTGGGCGAGCTTGCGTGAGACGAGCTGATCGATCGTGTCTTCCAGCACCGTGGCGCCGTCCAGCGAGGTCTGGCGCACCTCGTGGCGCACCAGGGTCATGGTGGCGGGGTCGAACCAGGTCTTGATCTGCAGGCGGCGGCCACCGCCGCGCGGTCCGATGGCCTCGCCGCTGCATTCGACGCGAAAGGCGCGGAAACGGCCGGCCGGCACCGTGACCGCTTCCAGCGCGGTGACGCGGCACTCGTAATAGCTGCGCCCCGGCGGCCGGCCCGGCTGCTTGTTGGTGAAGGCGGTGCGCCAGCGCTTGCCCACCTGCATGTCGGCCGGCGCCACCAGCAGCGCCGGGTCCTTGGCGCCGAAGCGGTTGAGCAGGATGCCGCCCATCTGGTCGAGCACGATCTCGCCGCCGTTCACGAGCACGCGCCCGCCCTCGATGGCCGTGACCTCGGCATGCGGCCTCGTGGTGCCGCCGCCCTGGCGATCCTGGCGCTCCAGCGTCCAGGCGTCGCCGACGCGGTAACGCGCGACGCCGCTGGCCAAGGCCTTGACCGCCAGCACCGGCTGCACCACGGGCCGCGCCAGCTGGTCGAGCCGGAACTGCGCCTGCTCGGCCAGGCGGCCCCCGGGGTGGCGCTGCAGGAAGTCGTACAGATCGGCGGCGCGGCTGCTGTCCTTGACGCGGTCCCACTCGGCCTTCTCGGCGTCGAAATCGGCATCGCGGCGGGCTTCCGGCGCGGCGTCGGCGCGGCGCCCGGTGGCGAAGACGAAATCGTCCTCCAGGCTGGTGCTCTCCCACGGCACCTGGCGGCCCTGGCTGAACTGGCGCACCTGCAGGCGCACGCGCTTGAAGACGTCCTCGATGCGGGCGTCGGCGCGCTGCATCTCGCGCGCCAGGTGGCGGGTGTAGAGGCCGTTGCCGTCGGTGACGCTGCCGTCCTCGGCCAGGTGGCCGGGCGCCGTGGCGTAGGCCAGAAAGCTGCCCGGCGGCGCGTCCACCGGCGCGAGGCCCCGGCCCGAGGCGCTGGCGCCGAAGGGGTTGTCGCGGCAGGCGTCGAGCACGACGATGTTCATGCGGCAGCCGGCGGCGCGGAAGACATCGAGCCCGGCCTGCACGTCCAGCGCCTGGGCCGCGACCTCGGCCGCGCTGCGCGGGCTGGCGTCCACCGGCAGCATGTAGTTGCGCCAGTCGACCTGCAGGCCGTGGCCGGCGTAGTAGAGCAGGCCTGTGCCCTGGCGGCCGGCGAGGCGGCGCCCGGCCTCGGCCAGCGCCTCGAGCATGCGGGTGCGGCTGGCGTCGCGCGCCTCGACGACCTCGAAACCCATGCCGGCGAGCGTGGCCGTCATCAGGCGGGCGTCGTTCACCGGGTTGGCCAGCGGCGCCCCCGCGTAGGCGGCATTGCCGATGACGACGGCCACGCGTGGCGCCTCGGCCTGGGCCCGTGCCGGGCAGACAAAGCTGCCGGCCGCGGCGGCGAGCAGGTGGCGGCGGGAAAGGGACGATGGCAAGGGATTCAAGTCGGGGCGGCCTGGATGCGGCGGAGCCCTGATGCTAGGCCGGCCGGCATCGGCCCTGACCGCCCGCGCCGGCTACCGGGGCGCAGAGGCGCGCATCAGCGCACGGATTCCACCGTCAGCAGCGCGGCGCCGAAGGCGTCGGAACAGCTGGCCGCGCCGGCCTTGCCGCAGCCGGCGCGCGGCGTGCCGTTGGCCAGCACGCCCTGCAGCCGCGCCCGGCCCTGGTCGTCGAGCAGGGTCTTGACGAAGGGCCCGGCCTTCTCGCGCGCAAGACCGCTGAGGTCGCGCGGCGCGTCGCTCACCAGCACCAGCAGGGTCTCGGTGCCGGGCGGGCCGGCGGCCTGGATCTCCCAGCCCTTGCCCGGCAGGGCCAGGCGCTGGCCAGCACGCACGCGGTTGTCGCTCGCCAAATCGTTGGGGTAAAGCAGGTACAGGCTCTGGCCGTCGCTGGCGGCCAGCGCGACGTAGAGAAATCCGTCGCGCGCCGGCGTCACGTCGAGCTGCAGCGCATCGACGCCGATCTTCAGGCGCGGCTGGCGCAGCGTGGCGACGACGCGGCGCTCGCCGTCGCGCTGGCCGTGCAGCTCGGCCAGGATTTGCGCCGGCGTGGCGCGCCGGGCCGGGGCTGTACTGGGAGCGGCGGCGGGCGCGAAGTCGGCACCCATCCAGGCCGGCACGAAGCCGGCATTGCCGGCGATGGCCAGGTGCTGGCCGCTGATGCCGGGCTGACCGGCCAGCGCCCGCGTCACCCGGGCCTGGGCGCACTGCGTGACCTCGTCGACCGTGATGGCGCCGCTGCCGTCCAGGTCTTGCGCCTGGCCGAGCAGGCAGTCGCGCCACTGGCTGGTGGCAAAGCCGCCGCGCGTGCTGCTGTCGAAGCTCAGCTCGTCGGGCCGGCTGGCGGCGATGTGAACCACGTTCTCGGGCAGGGCCTGCTGCTGGCGCAGCACGGCGGCCAGGCTGCGCGAGCGGTAGTTGCTGGGCTGGGCGCAGGCGTCGGCCGCACCCGCACGCGTGAACTTGGGCGTGAACTTGGGTGTGATGGTGTCGTCGCCGCCGAGCAGGCTGCGCGTGCGCGGCGGCACGCCGGCCAGGCCGCCCGAGAAGCAGGCGTCGTAGAAGACCAGCATCTTGTCGGCGCGGCGCGCCAACGGGGCCAGGCGCTGGCCGATCTCGACATTCGTCAGCGCCTGACCGTCGGCGGCCAGCAAGCCTTCAATGCAGCCCTGGTCGCCGGCCTTGCCGTCGACCTGGGCCTCGGCCCAGCGCGTGCCGTGGCCCGAGTAGTAGACGAAGACGCGGTCGCCGTCGGCGACGCGGGCGTCCAGCGCGGCGATCTCGGCGCGGATGCGCTCGGCGGTGGCGGCGCCGTCGCGCAGCACGGTGGTGTTGGCCTCGGGCACGGCCATCGCCGCGGCCATGCGGCGGGCGCTGGCGATGTCGTGGCGCATGCCGCGCAGCTCAGGCACGTTGGGGTCGGCGTATTCGCCGATGCCGATGATCAGTGCGTGGCGGGTCTGGCGCTCGGCCGGCGGCGTGGTCTGCGCCAGCGCCAGCGCCGGCGCGGCCAGCAGCGCGGCGCAGAGCGCTGCAATCGTCACGAGTCCAGGCTGCGGTTTCATTCCAGCGTCACCACGCGCACGCGGCGGTTCTCGGACGCGGCCGGATCGAAGGGATTGGCCGGCTCGCTGGCGCCCTTGCCGACGGCTCTCAGCCGCGCCGGGTGTACGCCCAGCGCGATGAGGTACAGGCGCACCTCGTCGGCGCGCTGCTGCGACAGTGCCTGGTTGGCCTGGGCACCACCGCGTGCATCGGTGTGGCCCTCGATGGCGAAGCGCACGCCCTTCAACTCGGGCGACTGCATCGCGGCCACCAGGTTGCCGAGCACGCGGCCGCTTTCGGGGCGCACCTGGGCCGAGTTGTTCTCGAACTGGATGGCCAGCGAAAGGCTGGGCGGCGGGCCGGCCGGTGCGGTCAGGGCAGCTGGCGGTGGCGCCGCGTTGGCCGCGGCCTGCATCGGCGCCGCGGCAGGTGCCGAGGCGGCCGAGGCCGACGCCGGCTCGGCCTCGGCCTTCTGTCTTACCACCAGGTTGCGCAGCCCCCGCGTGGCCGCAGGCTTGAGCGCCTCGATCATCGTGGGCGTGTCGGGCGCGGCCGTCTGCGCCGGGGCCGCCAGCGGCGCCAGCGCCAGCATCAGCATGAGGGTTCTGCGGGTCTGCACGTTGTCTCCCTGTGTGCTCTTGTGGCGGCTTGCGGTCAGTAGCGCCGGTAGGCCGGTGCCGCCGGGCGCGACGGCATCGGCTGGCGGGTGAAGCTCAGCAGCCGGCGCGAGGTGTCGGCGCGCAGGGCGCCGTCCTCGTGCCAGCGCAGCTCCTGGCGCAGCACATGCAGCGTCGCGGGGTCCAGCCAGTGCGTCTCTTCGAGCACCAGCTTGCTCGCCGCGCGCACCAGCTCGCCGCGAAACTCGACGCGGAAGGCGCGGTAGCTGCCGGCCGGCACGGCGATGTCTTCCAGCGCCACCGCACGCGCCTCGATGGCGCCCTGCCAGGGCGCGCCACCGTCCAGCGGCAGCCGGGTGGCGCTGCGCCAGCGCTTGCCGACGGCGATGTCGGCCGGGGCCAGCAGCAGCGGCGGGTCGATGCGGCCGTGGGCGTTCTGCAACTGGGCGCCCATGGGGTCACGCACGATGGTGCCGCCATTGATGAGCACGCGCTCGCCGTCGCGGCCGGTGACGCGCTCCTCGATGCGCTCGATGCGCCCGCTGCGGCGGTCCAGCTGTTCCCAGACCAGGGTGTCGCCCAGCGCCCAGCGGTCGGCGCCCGGGCGCGGCGGGGCGGCCAGGCGCGGATCGGCCTGGGCCAGGACCTGGGGCGCCTGCAGGCGGTCGAGCCGGTACTGCGCCGGCTCGGCAAACCAGCCGTCGGGGTAGCGCTGGAGGTAATCAAAAAGCGCGTCGGCCTTCTGGGTCGTGCGCACGGCCTCCCAGTCGGCCAGCTCGCGCCGCATCTGCGCCTCGCGCTCGGCCGGCGGCGGCACGGGCGGCTTGGCGCCACTGGCAAAGACGAAATCATCTTCCAGGCTGGTGCTTTCCCAGGGCACCTGGCGGCCCTGGCTGGCCCGGCGCACCTGCAGGCGCACGCGCTTGAAGACGTCTTCGATGTGCGCCTCGGGCCGGCGCAGCTCTTGCAGCAGGAAGCGGGTGTAGAGGCCGTTGCCATCGGCCGCCGTGCCGTCTTCGGCGACATTGCCGGGTGCCGTGGCATAGGCCAGGAAGCTGCCCGGCGGTGCGTCCAGCGGCGCCAGGCCACGGCCCGTGGCGCTGCGGCCGAAGGGGTTGTCGCGGCAGGCGTCGAGCACGACGATGTTCATGCGGTTGCCGGCCTCGCGGAAGGCGTCGAGCGCCACCTGGATGTCGAAGGCCAGGCGCGGCACCTCGGCGGCGCTGGCCGGCGCGGCATCCACCGGCAGCAGGTAGTTGCGCCAGTCGAGCTGCAGGCCGTGTCCGGCGTAATAGAGCAGGCCCGTGCCGCCGCGGCCGGCCAGCAGCTCGCGCGCCTGCGCCAGCGCCTGCTCCATGCGCGCACGGCCGGCGTCGCGCACCGTGACGACGCGAAAGCCCATCTCGGCCAAGAGCGCGGCCATCGCGCGTGCGTCGTTGGCGGCATTGGGCAGTGGTGCCGCGTCATAGGCGGCGTTGCCGATGACGAGGGCGACACGAGGCCCCTCCGGGGCCGGGCCCGTGCGCTGCCCCTCCGGGGCTTGGGCCACCGCCGGCCAAGCGCGTGCGAACGAGGCCGCCAGGCCCAGGCGCAGCGTGCCGCGGCGCGTCAGGATGGGCAGGTGCGGCGTCATCGGAGGCTGAAGCTCAGGACGCCGCGCCGACGCGCAGCCGCAGTTCCTGCTCGGCCGTGTTGCCCTGGTCGTCGGCCACCTGCAGGATCAGCCGGTGCTGGCCGTCGGGCACCTGGGCCTGCTCGACCACGACGCCGCTTTCGCTGACCGTGGCGTGCTTGCGCAGGCGGTCGGTGAGGTCGATCTTGAGCAAGCCGTAGAGCACGCGAAAGCTGCTGGGCACGATGCGCGCACCCGGCGCCGGCTTGAAGGCGACCTCGATGCGCACCGGCGCGGCCACGCCGCCACCTCCAGCCACCGTGGTGGGCGAGACGACGCGGATCGCGGTGGCGTCGCCGCGCGGCGACGCGGCGGCACGCGGCGCGATCTGCTCGGGCGCGTCGGCCTGGGCGCGCGCCTCGCTCTGCGCCTCGGCCGGCGAGATCAGCTCGAAGCCACGCTGGGCGCGGGCGTCGTTCAGCACCACCATCAGCAGGGCCACGCCCGACAGGGCCAGGCCGCGCATCAACTTGGACATTTCACTTCCTCTTTCGGGTCAACGTGGCGGGAAGAGACTTCTCCGGCAACTTGAAGGCCATTGCAACACCGGATGGACAGACGGCGAATGATCCTGAGGGATACCGCACGGCGTGCCGGCAGTGCGCCGCCGCTCAGGCCGCGGCGCGCGCCGGCGGCGCAATGCGGCGCAGCGTACCCACCAGCACCGCCAGCGGCACCGGCTTGCCCAGCAGGGTGCAGCGCTTGGGCATGGGCACCGTGCCCATCACCGCGATGCGGCCGGTGACGATGACGGCCGGCACCAGCAGCTCCCACTCGTCGCGCAGCTCGGCCACCGCGGCCAGGCCGTCGGGGCGGCCGGGGCCGAGGTCGAGGTCGAAGACGAGGGCGTCGGGGAAGCGCGGCTCCGCGTCGAGCTGGCTCTTGAGCTGATCCAGCGTGGCCGCGGCGACGATGGTGGCGCCCACGCCTTCGAGTGCGGCGCGCAGCGCCACGCGCGGCGCGTCCTCGTCCTCCAGCAGGGCCAGCAGCCAGCCGTCCAGGCGGTCGGCCTGCACGACGGGCGCCACCGGCGCGACGGCGGCTTCCTGCGGCGCGCGGCGCAGCGCTGCCGGCACGACGACGCGAAAACGCGTGCCGCGGCCCAGGCGCGAGACCACCGGCGCCAGCTGCAGCCCGAGCTGGGCCGCCAGGCCACGTACGATGGCCAGGCCCAGGCCGCGACCGCCGCGCGAGGCGCCGCTGCCGGCGCCGCTCAGCTGCACATAGGGCTCGAACACCGCCTCGAGCTTGTCGTGCGGGATGCCGCGGCCGTTGTCGTGTACGTCGATCAGCAACTCCTCGGCGCCGTCGGCGGCCCGCCGCGGGCGCACGGCCAGCACCACGCGCGCCGGCCGTCCCGGCTGCGCGCCCAGGCTGTAGCGCACCGCGTTGCCGGCCAGGTTCTGCACCAGGCGGGCGAGCTGGGTGCGGTCGGTGTAGAGACCGTGGTGGCGGCCGTGTACGCGCAGGCGCAGCAGTTCCGGCGGGTGGGTGGCCTGGAGACTGGCGGCAACGCCGTCGAGCAGATCGCGCAGGTCCACCACCTCGGGGTGGGATTGCAGCGCGCCCTGCTCGATGGCGCTGAACTCGCTGAACTGGTCGAGCATGGCCACGGCGTCGTCGGCGGCGCGCATCTGCTGGCGCAGCAGGTCCTGGCGGCGTGCATCTGCGCCGCCCGGCGCCTGCAGTGCGTTCCCGTCGCCCGGCGCCTGCAGCGCCTCGGCAAACAGGCGCACCGCCTGCAGCGGCTGGCGCAGGTCGTGGCTGATGCTGGCCAGCAGGCGCGTGCGCGCGCCCTGCAGCGCCGTCAACTCCTCGGTGCGCTGGTCGAGCCGGGTGATCAATCGGTCGCGCTCGGCCAGCGCGCTGTAGAGGCGGCGGTCGTTGGCGCGGATGTGCATGCGGTCGATCCAGACGAACATGGCCGACAGCACCGCGGCCGAGCCCCATAGCGTGGCGTAGCTCGACAGCACCGCGTCCCAGCTCGCCATCGCCAGTGCGCAGCCCAGCAGCAGGGCCATGCCGCCCTCGCGGCGCGCATGCCAGCCCAGGCTGGCCACGCCCACCAGCAGCAGCAGGGCCAGCGAGGCCGCGGCGCCGCCGGCGGCGACATGGGCCGAGCCCAGCACCAAGCCGGTGAGGGGCGCCAGCGCCAACGGTGGGCGCCGGCGCCGCGCGAGCAGCGCCAGCAGCGCACCGCAGAGCAGGGCCCAGATCCACACCAGGCGGGCGGCCGAGAGCCGGGGCCAGTCG
Source organism: Rubrivivax sp. A210 (assembly GCF_904426505.1). Lineage (GTDB taxonomy): Bacteria > Pseudomonadota > Gammaproteobacteria > Burkholderiales > Burkholderiaceae_C > Rubrivivax. Next base: position 209,715 of record NZ_CAJGBN010000023.1, on the reverse strand, counting down.
GTCAGGCGGCGCACGGCTTCCAGCGCCGCCACGTCATAGGGCAGCAGCCATTCGCTGAAGCCCTGCAGCGCCAGCGCCAGCACGCCCAGTCCCATCAGCGACAGTCCCAGGCGGCGGCGCCGCCGCGGCAGCTGGTCGCCGATGGCCGCCGCCGTGCCTTCGGGCCCGCCCTCGCGCCCTGATTCGCGACCCTCTTCGCGCCGGGGCAGCTCGGCCGTGGTCATGGCCCGCCGTCCGCGCCTTCCACGGTGCCGGCGCGCATCGAGGGCACGCGGTAGCCGCGCTGGCTCAGCAGCACCAGCAGCTTGGTGCGGTTGGGTGCGCCCAGGGCCTGCAAGGTGGCGGTGACGTGCTTCTTGACGACCACCTCGCTGCGGTCGAGCAGGCGCGCGATCTCCTTGTTGCGCAGGCCCTGCACCACGTAACCCAGCACCTCGATCTGGCGCTCGGTGAGGCCCAGCGCCGACAGCTCGGCCAGCTCGCGCCCGCCGCCGCCGTCGGCGCCCAGCGCCGGCACGGCGGCCATGCCGCCCGAGACCGATTGCGGCAGGTGGATGCGGTGCTCGACCAGCACGCGCGTCAGTGCCTCCTTCAGCTCGGCCGGCGAGGCCGCCTTGCTGATGAAGCCCATGGCGCCGCCGTCCAGCGCCGCCAGCACGGTGTCGCGGTCGTCCTGGGCACTGAGGATGACCACCGGCACATAGGGGAAGTCTTCGCGCAGCCGGTGCAGGCCGGCCAGGCCGTGGACGTCGGACAGCGTCAGGTCGAGCAGCACCAGATCGAAGCGGCCGGCGCTCTTGAGTGTGGCCACCGTCTCGGCCAGCGAGCCGGCCAGCTGCACGCGCAGCTGGGGCAGCACCTCGGCGATCAGCAGCTGCAGGCCGTGGCGTACCAGGCCGTGGTCATCGGCCAGCAGCAGCGAGCCGCGCGGGTGGGCGCCGGGGTCGGTGGCGGGTGCGTTCATCTGGGCGGGTGTTGCCGGGCAGTTTGGCAGCAGCAAGGTAACACGGGCATGGCCGCAAGCATGAAGCAAACGTGGAGCTATACCAAGGTGTCCTGTGCAGGCGGCCGCGGCCGTGGCGAAATGACAGCCATGCCAGGAAGTGCCCGGCCCGGCCCAGGAAGGGCGTCCGAGCGTTAGCATTCCGGTCAACCCGCACCCGAAGGATCGCCATGAAGCTCCCATCCCAGCTCGCCGTGCTCGCCCTCGCCGCGCTGCTCGCCGCCGGCCCCGCCAGCGCCCAGGAGAAGGTCTTGCGCGAGGGCCAGGTCACCGAGCAGGCGCTGATCGACGCGCTCAAGCCGCCCGCCGCCGCCGCCTCGGCCGCTGATGAGCAGCAGCCGCGCACGCGCGGCTTCAAGCCCGCGGTGCGCCCGGCCGTGGCCGCTGCCGGCACGGCCGCCACCGCGGCGCAGTCGGGCCGCGCCTCCATCCTGGTCACCTTTGTCACCGATTCGGCCGATCTGACGCCGCGCGCCAAGAGCGCCCTCGACGTGCTGGCCGCGGCGATGAAGTCCGAAAAGCTGGAGAAGGTGAAGTTCACCATCGAAGGCCATGCCGACCCGCGCGGCGGCGACGAGCGCAATCTCAAGCTCAGCCAGTCGCGCGCCGAGAGCGTGCGCAACTACCTGATGGCGCAGCACGGCCTGGCGGCCGACCGCATCAACGCCGTCGGCAAGGGCTCGACCGCGCTGATGAACACCGCCGACCCGGCCGCGGCCGAGAACCGCCGCGTCACCATCGTCGCCCAGCCGGGCTGAGGCCCGACAGCCCGACAGCCCGAGCCGCTCAGGCGGCCGGGGGGCCGGGCGGCAGCACGTCCAGCATGTGCCAGCACTCCTGCCAGAACAGTGGCCGGCGCCAGCCGTAGACCTTGGGATGCTGGAGGTCGGCGAGGATGCGGTGGACGTGGACCTTGTAGGGTGCGTAGGCCACCTGCAGGCGCTTGGCCTGCTCGAACAACTGCATGCGCTCGGGGCCGTCGGGCAGCACGGTGAGCTTGTCGAAGACGGCGTCAAAGGCCGGCAGCCGGAAGCGCGCCAGGTTGCCCTGGCCGGCCTGCGGGCCGTACAGGCGGGTCAGCGAGCTCTGGCCGTCGCTGGAATCGGCCAGTGAGCCCAGGCCCCACATCTGCAGCTTGCCGGCACGCGCCGCCTTGAGGTTCTCGGGCCATTTGGCGGCCACGAATTCCATGCGGATGCCGATGGCCAGCATGTTGCGCTGCCACAGCTCGATGAGCTGGCGGCTGTTCTGGTCGGGCTGGGTGGCGTAGCGGATCAGCAGCGGGCTGCCGTCGGGGCGCTCGCGCCAGCCGTCGCCGTCGCGGTCGGTGTAGCCGTAGAGATCGAGCAGGGCCTTGGCGCGTGCCGGGCTGTATTCGCCGTTGCTGCTCTTGAAGCGGGCGTCGTAGCCGCTGGTGTGGGGCACGATGATGGACTGCGCCGGCAGCGCCATGCCGCGCCAGGCCAGGCGCACCTCGCGCTCGATGTCCACGCCCAGGCAGATGGCGCGGCGCAGCGCCACCTGGGCCGGCGCCAGCCCGCCGACCACCGGGTCTTCCATGTTGAAGTAGCTCAGCGTGGCGTCGGAGCGCAGCACATGCTGGCCGCGCACGCCGCGCCGCGCCAGGTGGGGCGCAACCTTGCCGCCGGGCATGGCCGCCGGCACGAACTCGCCCGGCACCGCGACGAGGTCGATCTGCCCGTTCAGGAACGACAGCCAGCGCGGCTGCGCTTCTTCGATGATGGAGACCTCGACGCGGTCGATCAGCGGCAGGCGCTGGCCCTTGAGCCGCGCGGCGATGGCCTGGCCCTCGGCATCGCCGGGTGCCGGTTCGGCGTCCCACCGCACTTCGCGGTAGCCGGGGTTGCGTTCGAGGGCGATGAAGGACGAGCGCCGCCACTGCGCCAGCCGGTAGGGCCCGGTGCCCACCGGGTGTTCGGCGATCCTGTCGCCGTAGTGCTGCACCACCTCGCGCGCCACCGCGCCGTAGAGGTCGCTGGCGGCCAGGGTCTCGGTGAAGCGCGGACGCGGCTTCTCGATGCGGATCTGCAGCGTGTAGCGGTCGAGCGCGCGCAGGCCCTCGACCTCGGCGTCGTAGTCGAAGGGCTGCTTGTTGGCCAGCGCCCGCTGGCGCACTTCGGCCAGGCCGAGGATGCGGAAGTCTTCCACCGTGGCCCAGCCGGGCGACTTGGTGGCCGGGTCGGCAAAGCGCTTGAAGCTGTAGACGTAGTCGGCTGCGGTCAGCTCGCGCGGCTGACCCTGGAAGGCGGCGTCGTCCTGGAACAGGATGCCGCGCTTCAGGCGCACGGTGTAGCTGCGGAATTCGTCGGCGATCTCGGGCAGGGCCTCGGCCGTGAGCGGCTTGATCAGGATGGGCCGCGCCAGATGATCGTAGCGGTAGAGCGCCTCGAAGATGTGCGGCGTGATGGTGCGCGAATAGAGATCGCTGATGCGCGCCGGGTCGAAGCCGGTCTCGGCCACCGGGAAGGCCAGGCGCAGCACCTTGCGCGGGCCGCCGCCATCGGCCGCAGCGGCCCGGACCGCCTGCCCTGGCAGCGCCAGCGCCGCGCCCAACGCGAGGGCCTGGCGCCGCCTCATGGCGCAGCCTCCGCACCGCGCCGCACCAGGGCCGGATCGACATCGATGTACTTCCAGAACTCGCGCACGTAGACGTTGCGGTGGTAGCCCTGCACCCAGGGTTGGGCGAGGTCGGTCTGGATGCGGTGGACGTGGGTCTTGTAGGGCATGTAGGCCACCATCAGCTTGGACGCCTCGGTCATCAGGGCCAGGCGCTCGGGCCCGTCGGGCAGGCTGCGCTGGCGCGCGTACAGCGCGTTGAAGGCCGGCAGGTCGAAGCGCGCGTGGTTGGACTGGCCCTTGTTGGGGCCGTAGCCCAGGCCCAGGAAGGTGTCGCCGTCGGGCTGGGCGGCGCTCCAGCCCACGCCCCACATCATCAGCTTGCCGGCGCGGCTGCTCTTCAGGTTCTCGGGCCACTTGGCGGTCTTGAACTCGATCCTGATGTCCAGTGCCTTCATGTTCTTCTGCCACTGCTCGATGAGCTGGCGGCTCAGCTGGTCGGGCTGGGTGTGGTACTCCAGCAGCAGCGGCTGGCCGTCCGGCAGGTCGCGCCAGCCGTCGCGGTTGCGGTCGACGTAGCCGTGCATGTCGAGCAGGGCCTTGGCGCGCGCCAGGTCGTAATCGCTCATCTCGGTCTTGAAGGCGGGGTCGTAGCCCGTCACCTCGGGGCCTATCGGGCCCTGGGCCGGGATGGCCTGGCCGCGCCGCACCAGGCGAATTTCGCGGTCCAGGTCCACCGCCAGGCTGATGGCGCGGCGCAGCGCCACCTTGTGCGGCTCGTAGCCGCCGACGAGCGGGTTCTCCATGCCGAAGTAGGACACCGAGACCTCGGGGCGCGGATAGCGCACCATCAGCAGGCCCTTCTTGGCCAGGTTGGGCGCGAGGCGGTTGTTGGGGAAGGCCACGCCGGCAAACTCGGGCGGCACCTCGGCCGCCAGGTCCTGCTCCTCATTCAGAAAACTCAGCCAGCGCGGCTGCGTCTCCTCGATGACCGAGACCACCACCTGGTCCAGCAGGGGCAGGCGCCGGCCCTTGAACTGCCTGGCCACGGCCTGCAGCCGCGCATCGCCGGCAGGCGCCTCTTCGTCGTAGAGCACCTCGCGGTAGGCGGGATTGCGGGCCAGCGTGATGCGCGAGCTGCGCTTCCAGGCCGCCAGGCGGAAGGGGCCGGTGCCCACCGGGTGCTCGCCGATCTTGTCGCCGTAGAACTCCACCACCTCGCGCGCCAGCGCGCCGGTGAAGGAGGCGTCGGCGAAGTTGTAGAGAAAGCGCGGCGCCGGCTCGGCCAGGCGGATCTGGAAGCTGTAGCGGTCCAGCGTGCGCAGGCCCTCCACCGGCGCGTCGTAGTCGAAGGGCTTCTTCTCGGCGATGAGCCGCCGGCGCAGCTCGCTCAGGCCCAGGATGCCGGCGTTCTCGAGCAGGTAGAGGTTGCCGCTCTTCCAGCGCGGGTCGTAGTGGCGCTTGAGCGAGTAGACGTAGTCGGCCGCCACCAGCTCGCGCCTGACCTGACGACCGTCGGGGCCCTTGAAGGCCGGGTCGTCGGCGAAATAGATGCCCGGCTTGATGCGGAAGGTGAAGGTCTTGAAGTCGTCGCTGACCTCGGGCAGGGCAGCGGCCGTGTTGGGCCGCATGCGCGTCGGCCTGGCGAGGAAGGCGAATTCCAGCGGCGCCTCGAGGATGCCGGCGACCAGGGTGCGCGAATAGAGGTCGGTGATCTGCGCCGGATCGAAGCTGCTCTCGGCGATGGGGAAGGCATAGCGCAGCACGCGCGGCTCGGCGGCGGCGGCCGGCTGCAGCAGCGTCGTGAAGGCCAGGCCCAGCACGGCGGCCCAGCGGCGATGGCTTGCGATGGTCATGGCGCGAGGCCCAGCATGAAAGGCGCAGAGTCTAGGGCTGCCGCAGCGGCCTTTGGGCCCGTGATCCCCCGCGATCCGGCGGGGAAATCACCGCCGGGCCGGGCCGGGGTCGGCCCCTACACTCGCGCATCTTCGACCTTTGTGCATTGGGTGGCCGGCGTTCGCGCGGCGGCCCGGGAGCTTGTTCGCGATGGCCGCATACCTGATACGGCGCCTGTGGCAGATGGTGCCCACGCTGGCCGGCGTGGTGCTGCTGGTGTTCTTCCTCTTCAAGTACTTCGGCGGCGATCCGGCCGAGGTGCTGGGCGGCCTGAATGCCAGCAAGGAACAGATCGAGGCCATACGCCAGCAGCTGGGCCTGAACGAGCCGGTGTGGGTGCAGCTGTGGATCTTCGTCAAGCAGATCCTCACCTTCGACTGGGGCAAGAGCTGGGCCACCAATGAGGCGGTGAGCAACCTCTTCGCCACCCGGCTGCCGGCCACGCTGACGGTGATGACGCCCATCCTGGTCCTCGACGTGACGCTGGCCCTGCCCATCGCGATGTGGGTGGCCTACCGCCGCGGCAGCCTGACCGACCGCAGCATCATGGTGGCCACCACGGTGGCGCTGTCGATCAGCTTCCTGGTCTACGTCATCATCGGCCAGTACCTCTTCGGCTTTCAGCTCGGCTGGTTTCCGGTGCAGGGCTGGAGCGACAGCCTGGCCACCAACCTGCTCATCTACACGCCGCTGCCGGTGCTGCTGGCGGTGATGGTGGGGCTGGCGCCGCAGACGCGGCTGTACCGCAGCTTCCTGCTCGACGAGCTGGGCCAGGACTACGTGCGCACGGCGCGCGCCAAGGGCATGGGCGAGGGCGTGGTGCTGTTTCGCCATGTGCTGCGCAACGCGATGATCCCCATCCTCACCAACATCGGCCTGCAGCTGCCGGGCATCTTCGTCGGCAGCTTCCTGATCGAGGTCTTCTTCTCCATCCCCGGCCTCGGCCGCGAGGTGCTGCTGGCCGTCAACCGCAGCGATTTCCCGGTCATCCAGGCCGTCACCATCTACCTTGCCGTGCTGACCATGGTGATCAACCTCCTCACCGACCTGGCCTACAAGCTGGTCGATCCGCGCGTCGTCCTCAAATGACCTCCACCCTCATCATGGAGCACGCCGACGAGGCCTACGGCAGTTCGCAACAGCAGAGCGAAGGTGTCTGGCATGCCGCCTGGCGGCGCTTCAAGGCCGACCGCGTGGGCCTTGTCTCGCTGCTGGTCGTGCTGGCCTTTCTGCTGCTGATCGCGTGCTCGGCCCTGGGCCTGGTGGCCAGCGGCTGGCAGGCCGAGGTGGGCGTGCCCAATGCGCCGCCCACGCTGATGGGGCCGGCGCCGTCGCAGGCCGTGGGCGCCATCGAAGCGCCCAAGGGCCCGAATGTCGACCTGTCGGACCTCGACCCGCTGGCGCCGCGCTACAAGGAATGGGAAGAGCGCGCCAAGGCCTTCCAGTCCACCGAATCCGTCAAGGCGCCCACCCTGCCCTTCGGTGGCGACCGCCTGGGCCGCGACGTGCTGGCCAAGGCCGTGAAGGGCACCGAGATCTCGGTTTTCGTGGGCGTGATGGCGGCGCTGGCGGCCACCCTGGTGGGCACGCTGCTGGGCGCCTTCGGCGGCTTCTTCGGCGGCAAGGTGGGTGACCTGCTGGAGTGGGTCTACAACGTCTTCGAGAGCATCCCCAACATCCTGCTCATCTTCGCCTTCGCCGCCGTGGTGGGGCGCGGCGTGGAGAGCGTGGTCATCATCCTGGCCCTCACCGGCTGGACCGGCATGTACCGCCAGGTGCGCGCCGAGTTCATCAAGCACAGCGGGCGCGAATACGTGCGCGCCGCCGAAGCGATCGGCGCCAGCGCGGGCAGCCGCATGTTCCGCCACATCCTGCCCAACGTCAGCCATGTGGTGCTGGTGCGCATGAGCCTGCTCACGGTGGGCTTCATCAAGGCCGAGGTCATCCTCAGCTACCTGGGCCTGGGCGTGCGCGTCGACCAGGTCAGCTGGGGCACCATGCTGGCCGAGGCGCAGAGCGAGCTGATCCTGGGCCATTGGTGGCAACTGGCCACGGCCACGCTCTTCATGGCGGTCTTCGTCACCGCCTTCTCGCTGATGGCCGATGCGCTGCGCGATGCGCTCGACCCCAAGCTGCGGGGGCTGGAATGAGCACGCTGTTGTCGATCCAGGATCTGAAGGTCGGCTTCCGCCTGGGCCGCGGCCAGCGTGCCGAGGCCGTGGGCCGCGGCGATGCGGGCGTGAGCTTCGACATCGCCGAGAACACCACCGTGGCGCTGGTGGGTGAATCGGGCTCGGGCAAGAGCGTCACCGCGATGAGCGTGCTCAACCTGCTGCCCGACAACGCTGAGCGCAGCGGCACCATCCTCTGGAAAGGGCGGGACCTGCTGCAATGCGGCCTGGCCGAGCTGCAGGCGCTGCGCGGCAAGGAGATCGCCTGCGTCTTCCAGGATCCGATGAGTTCGCTCAACCCGGTGTTCAACGTCGGCCAGCAGCTGTGCGAGCCGCTGTCGCGCCACCTGGGTCTGGGGCGTGCCGCGGCATTGAGGCGTGCCGAAGAGCTGCTGGGCGAGGTGGGCATCCCCGAGCCCAAGCGGCGCCTGGCGAGCTATCCGCACGAGATGTCGGGCGGCCAGCAGCAGCGCGTGATGATCGCCATGGCCCTGGCCTGCGAGCCGCGCCTGCTGATCGCCGACGAGCCCACCACCGCGCTGGACGTGACCATCCAGCGCCAGATCCTGGAGTTGCTGGCGCGGCTGAAGAGCGAGCGCCGCATGAGCGTGCTCTTCATCAGCCATGACCTCGGCCTGGTGGGCGAGATCGCCGACCGCGTGGTGGTGATGCGCGGCGGCCTGGTGCGCGAGCAGGGCGAGGTGGCGCGCATCTTCGAGGCACCTGAGGACGATTACACCAAGGCTTTGCTGGCCTGCCGCCCCAGCCTGGAAGGCAATCCGGCGCGGCTGCTGGTCATCAACGAGCACATGGCCGCTGCCGCTGCCGCCGCCGAGGGTGGCGCCAGCGCGCCGCCCCCGCAGGCGCGCGCCAAGGACCCCGAGGCGCCGGTGGTGCTGGAGGTGCGCGATCTGGCCAAGAGCTTCTGGCTGCGCCAGGGCCTGTTCGGCCGGCGCGAGTTCAAGGCCGTGCAAGGCGTCAACTTCAAGCTGCGCCGCGGCCACACGCTGGGCGTGGTGGGTGAATCCGGCTCGGGCAAGACGACCATGGGCCTGGCCCTGCTGCGCCTGCACGAGAAGAACCGCGGCCCCGAGGCCGGCGAGGTGATCTTCGACGGCCACAACCTGCTCAAGCTGGCCGACCGCGAGCGCCAGGCCATGCGCCGGCGCATCCAGATCGTCTTCCAGAACCCCTATGCCAGCCTGAACCCGCGCTTCACCATCGGCCAGACCCTGGTGGAGCCCATGGTCATCCACGGCATAGGCCGCAGCCTGGCCGAGCGCGAGCACCGCGCCCGCGGCCTGCTGGAGAAAGTGGGCCTGGACGGCCGCGCCTTCGGCAAGTACCCGCATGAATTTTCCGGCGGCCAGCGCCAGCGCGTGGCCATCGCGCGCTGCCTCACGCTCAACCCCGAGGTGCTGGTGCTGGACGAGGCAGTGAGCGCGCTCGACGTGAGCGTGCAGGCCCAGGTGCTGAATCTATTGCGCGACTTGCAGGACGAGTTCGGCCTCAGCTACGTCTTCATCAGCCACGACCTCGCCGTGGTGCGCTTCATCAGCGACGAGGTGCTGGTGATGAAGGACGGCGTGGTGGTCGAGCAGGCCAGCGCCGCGCGCATCCTGGCGGCGCCAAGGGAGGAGTACACGAAGCGGCTGCTGGCGGCGATTCCGCGGGGGTATCGGAAGGCGGCGTGATGATTGGCGAATCCTGGGCGCAGCCGCTATCATGCCGACAACTGTATAGGCATCCATATGCGAATTGCCGGGCTGTTCGCCGGAATCGGCGGTTTTGAACTGGGCATGGCCAGGGCCGGGCACTCCGGCGGGCGAGTCGCTTGATGGCACGTCCCATCGGTATTGACCTCTTCGCTGGGGTCGGAGGCCTGAGTCTCGGGTTCGAGCAGGCTGGGTTTGACGTGGTGGCTGCGGTCGATATTGACCCGATTCATTGCGCCGCACACAAGTACAACTTCCCGTGTACGGCAACGATCTGCAGATCCGTGGCCGAGTTGACCGGCACCGAACTGCGCGAGCGTGCAGGCATAGGCCAACGCGAGATCGACGTCGTCATGGGTGGAGCGCCGTGCCAGGGGTTCTCACTGATCGGCAAGCGCGCAATGGACGATCCGCGCAACCAACTTGTCTACCATTTCGTGCGCATGGTGCGCGAGTTGCAGCCGAAGTCCTTTGTGTTCGAGAACGTCAAGGGCCTGACGGTGGGTGCGCACAAGCGCTTTCTGCAGGAAATCATCCAGGCCTTTGAAGACTGTGGCTATGAGCTTCAGCTTCCCTACAAGGTACTCAATGCAGCCGACTACGGCGTCCCTCAGAGCCGCCGCCGCTTGTTCTTGATGGGAACCCGCAAGGGCTCGAGGATCCCAATCTATCCGGAACCCTCTGGCAGCGCCACTGTTCGCCAGGCCATCGGCGATTTGCCCGAAGCAGAGGCGTTTCCCGAGTTGATGCATCGCGACTGGACGAAGACCAGGTTCGGCCGTCCTTCGCCGTACGCTGCTGTCCTGCGAGGCAAGGCCGACGACCCGACCGATTTTGGTCATGGGCGCCAGTTCGATCCGACCTTGCTCACTTCGAGCATGCTTACCGCACATACAGACCTTTCCCGCCAACGCTTCGCCGACACGGCGCATGGAGCCACCGAGCCGGTGAGTCGATTCCTCAAACTCGACCCGGACGGCGTCTGCAACACCCTGCGCGCCGGCACTGCCAGTGATCGCGGCGCATTCACATCGCCGCGGCCGATTCATCCTTTCTCGCCGCGGGTGATTACAGTGCGCGAGGCCGCCAGGCTTCACTCATACCCGGATTGGTTCCGATTTCATGTCACCAAGTGGCACGGCTTCCGCCAGATCGGCAACTCCGTTCCCCCGAAGCTGGGGAGGGCCGTTGGCTCGGAGGTAATGAAAGCCCTTGGCGGCGAGGCTTTCAAACCGGCCGAGGTGATGCAACTCGGTCCGGATTGCTTGCTCTCGATTTCGATGGCGGACGCCGCGCGAATGTTCGGCGTACCGGGCGATGTCATCGCGAAAAGGCAGAAGCCGGCGCAAAAGCAGGGTGATGCCGAAACCGGCAAGCGGCGCAGGCAGGAAGCCCCCCTGTTCGTGGAAGATCTCTTCGCATGAGCCCGCGGGCAATCGTCGCTGCAGTGCCGGTGGCACAGAATCGCTATCACGCACTGATTGAACGCATCTTCTTTGCCCATTTTCATGAGGGCGCAAAGGAGATGGCATTTGTGCGGGAAGAGATCGAACATGCGGCAATTGCGTTGGGCATCAAGTTGCCAAAGAACCAGGGCGACGTGATCTATGCGCTTCGATTTCGGACGCCAATGCCAGCGAAAGTGGTTGCAACCCAGCCCCCAGGTTACGAATGGATCATCGAACTCGCCGGCCGGGCCCGGTATAAATTTGCCCTCACCAAGAGGAGCCGCATAGTTCCCAACGAAGCGCTTGCGCGGATCAAGATACCGGACAGCACCCCAGAAATCATTGCGGGTTACGCGCTGGACGATGAACAGGCCCTCCTCGCGAAGGTACGCTACAACCGATTGATCGACGTCTTTCTCGGATTGACGACCTTTTCGCTGCAGAATCACTTGCGCACCACGGCAAAAGGGGTCGGACAGATCGAGATCGACGAACTCTATGTCGGACTCGACAAGTTCGGCTGCCACTATGTCATCCCGGTCCAGGCCAAAGGTGGCACGGACCAGATTTCCATCGTGCAGACCCGTCAGGACATGACTTGGTGCAAGCAGAGGTTTCCCGAACTGCGTTGCAGACCGATCTCGGCTCAGTTCATTGCGACGGACCAGATTGCGTTGTTCGAGCTGACTATCGATGACGACGAGATCAGGCTCGTCGAAGAGCGTCATTACAAGCTTGTTCCGTCGTTCGAACTGGATCGTGGAGAAATCACTGCTTACAGGTAGGGCCAGTCTCCCTGTACTCTGCTCGGCGCGGGCCCATGAAAGCTCTGGGGACACTAACCGATGGCGCGAGAACTGAAACTTTCCTTGGCCGACCTTCTGGAGGAGGCCGGTTACCGCGTCGAAGGTCCGGGAGGACCGCGCGATGGCGTCCTGGTCGGCCGCTATTGGTGGACCCTCAGCCGCGACGGTTGGAGCGGCATTGAATGCGGCGATGACTTCCCCTCCCGCGCCGAGGCGCAGGCAGACGCCGTCGAGTCATTGCTTGCCGACGACGGTTTGGATTGGGCCGCCTGCGCCGTACACGATTTCGCGGTGGATCAGTTTCCGCCGCAGTTCGCGACGCGCATGGCTGCCGTGAAGACGCAGTAGATCTCCTACCCCAACCCCACCCACCCACTCGCCCCACCCCCGCTGCCCGCCATCTTCAGCCACCCCGAGGTGCGCCAGGCCTCCAGTGGCCCGCCGGCCCAGTCTTGCAGGGCTTCGGGCGATTCGGCTTCGGCCCATTCGGCGCCCAGCCAGCCGTCGCGTCCGCCGCGCTTGACGAGGTAGAGCGACTGGTCGGCCACCTTGACCACGGCCGACCAGTCCAGCGCACGCGGATGGCGGGGTGACAGCGGGAAGCAGGCGTAGCCGATGGAGCAGGTTTTCTGCACCCGCACGCCTTCGCTCAGCACGAAGGGCAGGTTGCCCACGGTCGTGCGCACGCGTTCGGCCAGTTCGGCGGCGCAGGCGCGCGTGGTGCTGCGGGCGACGATGAGGAATTCCTCGCCACCCCAGCGCACCAGGTAGTCGGTCTCGCGGAAGACCAGGCGCAGGCGCTGGTGCATCTCGATCAGCACCTCGTCGCCGGCGGGGTGGCCGTAGTCGTCGTTGACGGCCTTGAAGTGGTCGATGTCGACGAGGAAGAAGACGATGTCGGCGTCCTCGTGCGGCGGTGCGCCGTGCAGCAACACGTCTTCATGGCGCCGCAGCGACAGCGCCACGTCGTGCTCGATGTGCTCGGCCAGGAAGCGGCGGTTGGCCATGCCGGTGAGGGGGTCGGTCTGGCTGGAGCGTTCGAGTTCGGCCGTCTTGGTGCGCAGTTCGTCGGACATCGCCTCCAGCGTGGCCGTGCGCTCCCGCACCTGGGCTTCCAGCGCTTCCTGCCGGCGCCGCAGCACCGCGGTGTGGCGGGCCACGGCGCCGTAGACAGCCAGTCCGGCGGTCAGCAGCACGGTCAGCACCACGGCAGCGCCGAAGCTCTTGGTCTGCCACCAGGCCGGCAGCACCTGCACCTTGATGGCCAGCTCGTTGGGGCTCCACAGCCCGCTGCGGTTGGTGGCGCGCACCTGCAGCACATAGTCGCCCGGCAGCAGGTTGCTGTAGCTGGCCACGCGCAGGTCGGCGCCGGTGGCTATCCATTCGGGGTCGTAGCCCATCAGCCGGTAGGCATAGCGGATGTGGCGCGGGTCGGCGTAGTCCAGCGCGGCGAACTCCAGGCTGAAGGCGCGGTCGGGCGGGGCGATCTGCAGCCTGTCCTGCAGCTCACCGAGCTTGCGCGGCTCGCCGTTGACGCGCAGTTCCGACGCCACCAGCTGCGGCGAGTAGGCCGAGCGGTCGAAGGCCTCGGGCCGCACCACCATCAGGCCCTTGGTGCCGCCGAAGAGCAGGTGGCCGTCGGCGGTCTTGGCATAGGCAAGGAAGCGGCCATTGCCCAGGCGTGCGCCGTCGGCGGGGGTCAGCTCGTGCAGGTGGTCGCGCGCCCGGTCGTAGACGTACATGTGCGTCCAGATGCGGCCACGGCCATCGTCGAGCAGGTTGGAGCCGAAGGGGCGGTTGGTGACCCCGTGGCGGGCGCTGATGCGGTCGAAGCTGGCGTGTTCGCCATCCCAGCCCACGCGCCGGTGCAGGCCGGCCACCGCGGTGTCCACCCACAACACGCCCTGGCGGTCGAAGAGCAGGCCGATGACGACCGGGCTGCCGAGGCCGCGGCCCTGCGGCTCGCCCACCGGCCGGGCCGCGTTGCTTGCCGGGTCGACGGTGTAGAGGCCGCCCGCAGCGCCCACCCAGAGGCTGCCGTCGGGCGCCTCGGCCAGGGCATAGATGTCGCCGGACAGCACCGCGCCGCCGGCCTGGACGATGCGCGCCAGTGCCGCCGTGCCGGGTCGCAGCACATGAAGGCCGTCCTGGGTGCCGACCCACAGGCTGCCATCGCCGCTGGCCAGGATGCGGTGCGCGTTGCCGCCATCGTGGCTCAGCACCCGCAACGGCCGCCGCTCGCGGCTGAACTGGTGCAGGGCGTCGTGGGTACCGAGCCAGACCGTGCCATCCCGGTGCTGGGCCATGGCCTGGATGGCGGGCAGCGGCGGCTCGAAGCGCAGCCGCAGCTTCCATCCGGGATCGAGCACGGCCAGCTCGCCGCCGTTGATGGCCAGCCAGATGTCGCCGTTGTCCAGCGGCAGCACGCCGCGCACATCGACCTCGCGCAGCGGCGCACCGGCTGCGGCGGCAACGCCGAGCACCACGATGCCGCGGTTGCCGGGGTCGTGCCGCTGCAGGCCCACGCCGATGCCGCCCACCCAGATGCTGCCTGAGCTGTCGAGCAGCAGGCTGGTCACTTCATTGGCCGCCAGGCCATCGGGGTTGGAGGGGTCGCGGCTCAGGCGTCGCAGCAGATGGCCTTCGGCGGGGGCTACGAGGTCGATGCCGGTGCCGTGGCCCACCCACAGCGGCCCGCCCGGCGCCAGCACCATGCTGGTGATGCCGCCGCGGCCGGCCGCCGCCGGCGCCGGGTACACGGTCGGGCCGTTGCCGCCGTGGGGGTCGACCCAGGCCAGCTCGCCGTCCTGCATGCCGACCCAGATGCGGCCGTCGGGCGCTTCCAGCAGGCTTTGCACGACGCGGCTGGCGGGCTCGGCCGCTGGGCGCGACAGCACGGTCTCGAAGCGCTCGCTGCCGGCCGCCAGCCGGCTCAGTCCCTGCCAGGTTCCCACCCACAGCGTGCCGGCACGGTCCATCAGCAGGGCCTCGACCCGGTTGCCGGGCAGGCTGCCCGCCTGTTCGCCCTGGCGGTAGTGCGTGCGGGCGCCGGTGCGCGGGTCGTGGCGCACCAGGCCATCGGCAAGGTGGCCGGCCCAGATCGCGCCGTCGGCGCCTTCGGCAAGGGCCAGGATGCGGCTCGTCGCCTCGGGCTTGCCCTCCTGGCCGCCATACAGCGTGACGCTGCCGGTGCGCGGGTCGAAGCTGGCCAGGCCCTGGGTCTCGGTGCCTATCCAGAGCCTGCCGTCGCGTGCCGACAGCATGGCGCTCACCCAGCCCAGGTTGCGGCGGGTGGGATCGAGGGTCTGGCGCTCCTGGGGACGAAACTGGTAGCCGTCGTAGCGCATCAGGCCGTCGCCCGTGCCCACCCACAGGAAGCCGGCGCGGTCTTGTGCGAGGCCGGCGACGACGTCGCGGGCGATGGCCGAGCGGCCTATGGACTCGAACACCGGCTCGGCCAGGGATGCGGGCGCGGTGGCCGCGCTGGCGGCGCTGGCGGGCGCCGTGGCGGCAAGAAACGCGGCGCAGAGGGTGGCCCTTACAAGCGCAAACCCCCGTGCAGTCCCTCGTCGCAGCGGTGCGACCATCCAGGCGCCGTTGTTGAAGGCGAGCCCCTCGCCGGGCTGTGTTGTCGTTGGGCCCCGGCTTTGCGCCGGTCGCAAGCCGCGACCGGCAGTGAGGCGCGAGCATAGCCCGGCCGCTGCGGCCCCGGTTGCGTCACCTCAAGTGCCGGCCGGGCGCGCAGCGCGGTCTCTTCCGGCCGTGACCTACCAGCTCACTTCGCGCTCGGGCGTGGCACCGATGCGGTGGATGGAAATATCGGCGCCGTCGTACTCTTCTTCCTGCGTCAGGCGCAGCCCCAGCGTGGCCTTGAGCACGCCGTAGACGGCAAAGCCGCCGGCCAGGGCCCAGGCCACGCCCAGCAGGGTGCCCAGCAACTGGGCCGCCAGGCTCACCCCGCCCAGGCCGCCCAGGGCCGGCAGGCCGAAGACACCGCAGGCGATGCCGCCCCAGGCGCCGCACAGGCCGTGCAGCGGCCACACGCCCAGCACGTCGTCGATCTTCCAGCGGTTCTGCGTCAGCGTGAACATGACGACGAAGATCGCACCCGCGGCGCCGCCGGTGACGAGCGCGCCCAGCGGGTGCATCACGTCGGAGCCGGCGCACACCGCCACCAGGCCGGCCAGCGGGCCGTTGTAGGCGAAGCCGGGGTCGTTGCGGCCCATCAGCGTGGCCACCAGGGTGCCACCCACCATGGCCATGAGCGAATTCACCGCCACCAGGCCCGAGATCTTGTCGATGGTCTGGGCGCTCATCACATTGAAGCCGAACCAGCCCACGGCCAGGATCCAGGCGCCCAGGGCCAGGAAGGGGATGCTCGACGGCGGGTGGGCGCTGATACCGCCGTCCTTGCGGTAGCGGTTGGCGCGCGGCCCCAGCAGCAGCACCGCGGCCAGGCCGATCCAGCCGCCCACCGCATGCACCACCACGCTGCCGGCGAAGTCATGGAACTCGGCGCCGGTGGCGGCCTTGAGCCATTCCTGGATGCCCAGGCGCTGGTTCCAGGCCACGCCCTCGAACACCGGGTAGACCAGGCCCACCAGGGCCGCGGTGGCGATGAGCTGCGGCCCCATGCGCGCACGCTCGGCGATGCCGCCCGAGACGATGGCCGGTATCGCTGCCGCAAAGGTGAGCAGGAAGAAGAACTTCACCAGCCCGTAGCCGTTGTGCGCCGCCAGCACCTCGGCGCCGGTGAAGAAGCTCACGCCATAGGCGACGGCATAGCCGACGAAGAAATAGGCGATGGTCGAGACCGCGAAGTCGACCAGGATCTTGACCAGGGCATTGACCTGGTTCTTCTTGCGCACCGTGCCCAGCTCCAGAAAGGCGAAGCCGGCGTGCATGGCCAGCACCATGATGGCGCCGAGCAGGATGAAGAGGGCGTCGGTGCCCGGCTTGATCTGATCCACTTGTCTTGTCTCCTGGGGCGGGCCCCGATCGAAGGCGGTGCGCATGCACCACAGGCCGCCGAAGCGCACCATTGATGCAAATTTCAGGCCCGACTTGGGGCGGCGCAGGAGGATGAATCCGTGCGCAGATGGGCGTGGAGCGCATCAATGTGGTGCCGCATGCGCCATGTCGGTGCAATCCCCCGTTTCGATTGAGGTGGGCGCCGGAAGGCGCAGGCCGATGCGGCAAGCCCTTGTGCATACTCGGGCGCCGCAATCCTATGGGAGATCAAGGTGGCTGCATTGACAGGTTCGGTAGGGCAGGGCGGGCGCAATGCGCCGGCCGACGTGACCCAGGTCCAGACACTGCTGGCCGCCAAGGGCGGCGACCCCGGCGCGGCCGACGGGCAGTGCGGTGAGCGCACGATCGCGGCGATCCGCAAGTTCCAGGCGGGGTTCATGGCGCTGCCCGACGGCCTCATCTCGCCCGGTGGCGGCACCTGGCGCAAGCTCACCGACGCCAACACGGCGACGCTGGTGCAGTGGAGTGGCGACAGCGCGCAATGGCCCGAGGACAAGAAGCTGCGCAGCATGCACCCGCAGCTGAGCCAGAAGGTGCAGGCTGTGCTGGTCGCCCTGCGCGACGCCGGCTTCCAGCCCAAGGTCTATTACGGCTGGCGCTCGGTGGAGGTGCAGCAGCGCCTGTTCCTGGCTGGCAACAGCAAGGTGCGCTTCAGCTTCCACAATGTGCAAAAGCCCGATGGCACGCCCTTGTCGCACGCCGCCGACATCATCGACGCCCGCTACGCCTGGAGCCCGCAGGCCGAAAGCTCGGGCTTCTGGCAGGCGCTGGGCGCCGCCGCCAAGAAGGAGGGCCTGATCTGGGGCGGCGACTGGGTTTCGTTCCGTGACTGGGCCCATGTACAGCTGGTCGACAACGGCGAGCTGGCGCGGCTGAAGAGGGAAAGCGGACTGTGAGATCGGCTTTCGGCCTGGCCGCCCGGGTGGCATGCCTGGCCTTGGTGCTGGCCAGCCTGCCAGTGGTGGCGGCGGCCGAGCGGCTGTGGCTGGTGGTGGGCGCCAGTGATACCTCGGCGGCGCGGCTGGCGCGCCAGGCGCAGGCGCTGGCACCGCGGGCCAGCGCGGGCCTGGTGGTGCAGATGCGCGATTGCGGCGCGGCCCGCCAGGCCTATGCCTGGGTGGCTGAGGTCGCCAGCTCGGCCGAGGCGGCCCAGGCCGCGCTGGCGCGGGCGCGCACCTATGCCGCCGACGCCTATGTCAAGCGCTGCGACGCGGTGGCGGGCTCGCTGCTGGCGCGGCGCATCCCGGCCATCGACGCCAGCATCGCCGCCGTGCCCGAGGATGCGGTGAACTGGGGCGACGAAGACCGCGTCTCGGAACTGCGCACGCTGGGCGCAGGGCGCAGCCTGCTCGTCACGCGCCATTTCGACGCCCGGCCCAACGATGAACTGGAAGGCCGCCGCACGCGCCTGAGCCTGATCGGCGCCGATGGCCAGGCGCGCTTGCTGCTGGAACACTGCCTGATCGGCGCCGCGCCGGCCGCGGTGTCGCGCCAGGGTGACGTCGCCCTGCAGTGCGCCAGCGAGCAGGCTGCCGACCACCTCTTGCACCGCGTTCATGCCTACAGCGCGGCCGGTGCCGAGTGGGGCCGTTTCGAGCGCTGCCGCAACCCGCGCTGGGCCGAGGCGGCGCAGCCGGTCCTCAGCTGCGAGGCCGAGAGCGTGGCTGCCGACGGCCGCCTCGAGCTGCGGCGGCAGCGCCAGCCCCTGCCCTCAAGGCCCTGACGGCCCTGACGGCCGCGGCTGCAGCGCCATGTGTACGGGCACGGGCGCCGCGGCGCGCGGGGCCGCCCGCGCCCGCAGTTGGCCGCAGCCGGCATCGACATCCTGGCCGGCCGAGTGGCGCAGCTTGGTCAGCACGCCGCGGCGGTGCAGCCCGCGGGCCAGCTCGCTGGCGCGCTCCCAGCTCGGGCGTCGCCAGGCCAGGCCCTCGACCGCGTTGTAGGGGATGAGGTTCATCAGCGCGTACTTTCCGGCCAGCAGGCGCACGATGCCGTCCATCTCTTGCGGCCCGTCGTTGACACCTTCTATCAGCGTCCACTGGTACTGGATGGGATAGCCGGTGGCGCGGGCATAGCGCTCGCCCACCGCCACCAGTTCTTCCGGCGCCAGGCGCGGGGCGCGCGGCAGCAGTTCGGCGCGGCGTTCGGCCACGGTGCTGTGCAGCGACAGCGCCAGCGCCGGCCGCACCTGGCCCGGCTGCAGCGCCAGCAGGCGCGCAAAGGCGCGCGGGTCGCCCACGGTCGAGAAGACCAGGCTTTTGTGGCCGATGCCGCCCACCGTGCCCAGCAGGGTGATGGCCTCCAGCACCGCGTCGAGGTTGTGGGCCGGCTCGCCCATGCCCATGAAGACCACCTTGCGCAGCGCGCGGGCGGGTTGGCTGGAGCGCGCCAGCACGACCTGGGCGACGATCTCGGCGCTGCCCAGCTGGCGCAGCAGGCCGCCGCGGCCGGTCATGCAGAACAGGCAGCCGACGGCGCAGCCAACCTGGCTGGAGACGCACAGCCCATCGCGCGGCAGGCGCACCGCCTCCACCGTCTGGCCGTCGTGCAGGGCCACGAGCAGGCGCGCCGAGCCGTCCTCGCCGGGGTGTTCGGATTCCAGGCGCGCCAGCCCGGCCAGTTCGGCTTCCAGCCCTGGCAAGGCCTGGCGCAGCGCCAGCGGCATGAAGTCCTGCAGCCGGCGCCGGCCGCCTTCCTGCGGCTGAGCCTGGAGCCAGCGCGTCAGCACATGGCGCTCGTGGTCCGCGTCCGCGCCCAGGGCGCGCAGGCGGGTGCGCAGCTGCTCGATGTCCATGGCCGTGATTGTCGTCGCGCGCAGCGCATGACCTTTTGCGAAAGCCGGCGCCAGCCCGGGTGTGGCCGGCGTCGACAATGCCGCCATGCCTTGCCCATCCTTGCCGCGCCGCGCCCTGACGGCCTTTGTCCTTGCCGCCGCATCCGCCGCCGCCCAGGCCCAGACCGCGGCGCCAGCGCCCGCTCCCGCCGCCTCGGCGCCCGTGGCCGCCGGCCAGGAGGTGCAGATCACCGGCGGCCGCGTCGCCGACACCGATCAGCGCCGCCAGAGCACGGCGGCCAAGATCGTGATCGGCCGCGAGGAGATCGAGAAATTCGGTGACGCCACCGTCGGCGAGGTGCTGCGCCGCCTGCCCGGCGTCAGCACGCCGGGCGCGCCCGGGCGCGGCGGGCCGCCGCGCATGCGCGGGCTGGGCGGCGGCTACACCCAGTTGCTCATCGACGGCCAGCGCGTGCCGCCCGGCTTCAGCCTGGAGTCGCTCACGCCCGAGCAGGTCGAGCGCATCGAGGTGCTGCGCGCGCCCACCGCCGAGACCGGCGCGCGGGCCATCGCCGGCACCATCAACATCATCACGCGCGAAGGCCTGAGGCGGCGCCTGAACGACCTGCGCATGAGCCTGGCCGTGGAAGACGGCGAGCTGACTCCCGGCCTGTTCTGGACCCACAACGACAGCCGCGGGCCGCTCACCTACAACCTCTCGGCCGGTCTGTTCGACAACCGCCGCCACTCCAGCAGCGAGACCGTGGACGAGAGCCAGGATCTGGCCACCGGCGCCACCGTGCTGCACCAGCAGACGCGGCAGGACTCGCAGGAGCGTCGCCAGGGCCTGAACCTGGGCGGGCGGCTGCAATGGCGCCTGTCCGAGAACGGCGACCAGCTGATGCTGATGCCCAACCTCTTCACCAGCAAGAGCACGACGGCGCGCCGCTTCAGCCTCGCGCAGAGCGTGCCGCCGCCGCCGGCGCTGCCGCTGTACGACCTCGGCACCCAGAACAACGAGAACAGCTTCACCAACCTGCGCCTGGGCACGCAGTGGCGCCAGCGCCTGACGCCGGCCACGCGGCTGGAGCTCGACGGTGGCCTGGGCCAGTGGCGTGCCAGCGGCCAGACCGAGCGCAGCGAGTTCCGCGCCGGCCAGGCCCTGGCGCTGCGCCAGGCGCAGGACGACAGCCACTCGCGCGAGCGTTCCGCCAACCTCGCGCTCAAGCTCAGCAGCCTGCTCGGCGGCGACGAGGCCCAGCCGGGCAGCGAGCACAACCTGGTCGGCGGCATCGAGGCCGAGAGCGTGCGCCGCGTCGACGAGCGCGTCTCGCTGCAGGATGGCGCGGATCTGCTCACCGACTTCGGTAGCAACCTGCAGGCCAGCAGCCTGCGTCTGGCGGCCTGGGCCCAGGACGAGTGGAGCCTGACGCCGCAATGGGCGTTGCACGCCGGCCTGCGCTGGGAGGGCATCACGACGCGCGGCGACGCCGGCGACGGCAGGCGGCCGCGCAACGAGAGCAGCGTCTGGACGCCCCTCGTCCACCTGCTGTGGAAGCCCGACCCCAAGGTGCGCGACCAGGTGCGGCTGAGCCTGACGCGCAGCTACCGCGCCCCCGCCGTGAGCCAGCTGATCGCACGCCCGGTGATCAACAACCGCGACCCGGTGAACACGCTCAACAAGCCCGGCAACCCCGACAGCGCCGGCAACCCGACGCTGCGGCCGGAGCTGGCGCGCGGCATCGACCTCGCCTTCGAGCGCTATCTGGAAGGCGGCGGGCTGATCAGCGCCAACCTCTTTTACCGCGAGATCAAGGACTTGATGCGCAGCGTCACCGAACTCGAAACGGTGAGCTGGAGCCCGCAGTCCCAGCGCTATGTGGCGCGGCCGCAGAACATCGGCAAGGCCAGCACCACCGGCATCGAACTGGAGGCCAAGTACCGCCTCGACCAGCTCGTCGCCGCCGCGCCGCGCATCGAGCTGCGCCACAACCTGAGCCTGTACCGCTCGCGCGTGCAGGGCATCCCCGGCCCCGACAACCGGCTCGACAGCCAGGCCCCGGCCAGCGCCAACCTGGGCGCCGACTACCGGCTGCGCGGCGCACCCTTCACGCTGGGCGCCAATGTCAACTGGACGCCCGGCTACCGCACTCAGCAAGCCAGCGACCGCGCCACCTGGGCCAGCATCAAGACCATCTGGGACGCCTTCGTGCTGTGGACCGTCAACCCCGAGACGGGCCTGCGCCTGCTGGCCAACAACCTGGCGCCGCGCGACTACGCCAGCAGCACCGAGTTCGTCACCGCCACCACGCGTGACAGCTCGCGCACGCTGAACCCCAGCTATGCCAACTGGCAGCTGCGGCTGGAGCTGAAGCTCTAGCCGACCGAGGGCCGGGTGTGACTTCGGTCCTCCAATCGCGGCGGCGGGGGCCGATCAAGGATTGAGCCCCTGCCTCCGATGAGCGGATGCGCGGGCCCGCCGCCGCGATGCCTGCCCACTCTGCCCGTTCCAGTTATGTCCAGCGCTGCCCCCAGTGCGGACTCGGCGTGTGGCGCAGCGGTGCCAGGCGGCCGGCCGGGGCCGCGGCCGGCCTGCGCCACTACCACTGCGACGATGCGGCCTGTGGCTGGCAGGGCCTGTTGCCGCGCCTGCCCCGGCTGCAGGCCGGAGCCGGGCGCCGGCGGCGGCGGACCTGGTTCGTGCCGCTGCGCCGCTGGATGGAAGCGCTGCGCCACTGGGCCGGGCCCGGCCTGGCCTTCACGCTGCTGGCCGCCGTGGCCGGCGTCATGCAGCTGGCGCCGCGGCCCGAGCCGGGTCCGCCGCGCCTGGCAGCGGGCGAGACCTTCGAAGGCCTGCCGCTGCCGGCCGTCCATCCGCTCAAGGTGCGCTGGGCCGAACGCCTGAAGGCGCCCGAGGCCGCCAGCGCGCCGCCGCTGGCGCTGCGCCGCCACTGCCTGTGGGGCAAGCCGGGCGGCAATCCCTACCGCGGCACGGTGGAGCAGGCGCTGGAGGCGGCCGCCCTGCCGCCCGAGGTGGTGCGCCTCATCGCCGCCCAGGTGCGCGTCGGCAAGCCGGCCGACCAGCTGGTGATAGACCGCGACGGCATTCGCGCCTTGGGCAGCGGGCGTGTCTTCGACCCCGCCAGCATGGCCATGACCTACGGCCTCACGCTGTGCGTAGGTACGCGCGTCAATTTCACCGACGGCCACACCGAGCCGGCGGCGCTGTACGAGGCGGCCGACGCCGCCGGCCGCGTCTACGCGGTGATGGTGCCCAAGGTCTGCGGCAACGTCACCGTGATTGCCGAGCCGCGCCGGCGCGCCGGCGGAGGCGGTTCGCTGCCGGTGGTGCTGGCGGCAGCCGATCCGCTGGAGCAGGACCACGGCTTCAGAGTCACCAACCTGGTCGCCGACCCGGCGGCTGCGGCCAGCGCGCCGCGGCCGCTGCCCGAGCCCGGCACGCTGACGCTGTCGGGGCTGGCGCTGGCCGGGCTGGTGGCGCTGCGCCTGTTCCGCGGTCGCGGCAAGGGCGACTGAGCCAGCGCCTAAGGGCAGGCCCCGGCTGTGTCGGGCCGGGGTGCGGGGCACACTGGGGCACACCGCTTCCGACTGCCTGCCCAGAGCCCCAGCCCATGACGATATCCCGCCGCCACCTCCTCGCCGCCGCAGCGGCCACGACTGCCCTGCCCCGCGCCACCCGCGCCCAGGGCGCCTGGCCGGCCAAGCCGGTGCGCATCGTCGTGCCCTTCGCCGCCAGCGGCACCACCGACATCCTGGCGCGCGCCATCGCGCCCGAGTTGCAGCGCGCCTTCGGCCAGCCCTTCGTCGTCGACAACAAGCCCGGCGCCGGCGGCAATACCGGCGCCGCCGAGGTGGCCAAGGCGCCGAACGACGGCTACACCTTCCTGATGGGCACGGTGGGCACGCACGCCATCAACCCGTCGCTCTACCCGAAGATGCCGTATGACCATGTGCGCGACTTCGCCCCCGTCACGCTGGTGGCCGGCGTGCCCAATGTGCTGGTGCTGAACCCGGCCACGGCCCGGAAGTACGGCATACGCTCGGTGGCCGATCTGGTGAAGGCGGCGCGCGCCAACCCGGGCCGGCTCAACATGGCCAGCTCGGGCAACGGCACCAGCATCCACCTCGCGGGCGAGCTGTTCAAGAGCCTGACCGGCACCTTCATGCTGCACCTGCCCTACCGCGGCTCGGGGCCGGCGCTGATCGACCTGATGGCCGGCAACGTCGATCTCATGTTCGACAACCTGCCCTCGGCCCTGCCCCACATCAAGAGCGGCCGCCTCGACGCCCTGGCTGTCACCAGCGCCCAGCGTTCGGCAGCCCTGCCCGATCTACCCACGGTGGCCGAGGTCGGCGGCCAGGCGCTGGCCGGCTACGAGGCCAGCTCCTGGTTCGGCCTGCTGGCGCCGGCCGGCACGCCGGCCGAGATCGTGGCCCGCGTGCAGCAGGAAACCGCCAAGGCCCTGGGCACGGCCGCCATCAAGGAGCGCCTGCAGGCCCAGGGCGCCATTCCCAGCGGCATGGTGCCGGCGGAGTTTGCGCGCTTCATCGACGCCGAGACCCGCAAATGGGCCGCGGTGGTCAAGGCCTCGGGGGCCAAGGTGGACTAGCAGGCCTGCGGGCGCTCGGCCGCTCAGGCATCCACGCCCTCGCGCAAGGCGCGCAACTGGGCCTGGGCGCCCTCGTAGTCGAACAGGCGCACGCGGCGTTCCAACTCGGCGGCCTGGGCGCCCCAGCGCCGGCGTATGGCCTCGCCGATCTCGCGGAAGACGGCGCCGGCCTCATAGTCGCCGCTGCCGAGCAGGCGGTCGAGCCGGTCCAGCGCCTCCTGGCCCGCCTCCACCTCATCGAGCGGGGCCGGCCGCGTGTCTGCGCCGGGCAGGGCTGTGGTGATGGCGGCCAGCAGCAGGGCCAGTTCCTGCTGCAGGCGCCGCGCCGCCGCGGCCAAGGCATCGGGCTGGGCGCCGCGATCAGCCAGCGCCGATTCGAGCGCCAGCGTCGCCGCGGGCAGGCTGAGCGCGCCTATCGACGCGGCCACGCCCTTGAGCGCGTGGGTGGCACGGCGCAGGCCTTCGCGGTTGCCGGTGGCCAGCAGTTCGGCCAGCGTCTCGGGTTCGGCGCGGTAGTGCAGTGCAAACTGGCGCAGCACGCGGCGCAGCACCGTGGCGCTGCCGCCGGTGTAGCGCAGGGCCAGGGCGAGGTCGATGCCGGCGATGGGCGGCAGTTCCTCGCCGCTGTCGCTGCTGTCGGCGCTGTTGTTGCCGTTGCCGCGGCCGGTGGCCGGGGCCGCACCGGCTTCGCGCGGCGCCAGCCAGCGCTCCAGCGCGGCGTAGAGCTGGGCCGGGTCCACCGGCTTGGCGACATGGCCGTCCATGCCGGCGGCCAGGCAGGCGGCGCGGTCCTCGCCAAAGGCGTGGGCCGTCATCGCCAGGATGGGCGTGCGGGCGCGCTCGGGCAGGGCGCGGATGCGGCGCGTCGCCTCCAGGCCGTCCATCTCGGGCATCTGCACGTCCATCAGCACCAGTTCATAGGGGTGGCGGCTGAGCATCTCGACCGCTTCGCGGCCGTTGCGCGCCACGGCCACGCGCAGGCCCACCGACTGCAGCAGCTCCACCGCGACTTCCTGGTTGACCGGGTTGTCCTCGGCCAGCAGCAGCTCGGCGCCGCTGTGGTGGATGCGCAGCCGCGCTGCCAGCTCGGCCGCCTCGCGCCGCGGCGCCACCGCCAGCGCCAGGCCCGCTTCGAAACAGGCCGTGAACCAGAACTCGCTGCCGAGGCCGGGCTCGCTGTGTACGCCGACCTCGCCGCCCATCATCGCCGCCAGGCGCTGGGTGATGGCCAGCCCCAGGCCCGAGCCGCCGAAGCGCCGCGTCATCGAGCTGTCGGCCTGGGCGAAGGCGTTGAACAGCCGCCCCTGGTCGGCGGCGGCGATGCCGACGCCGGTGTCGCGCACCGCAAAGCGCAGCCAGTGCGCGCCGTCGTCGCTGTCGAGCCGGCGCACGCTCAGGACGACCTCGCCGCGCTCGGTGAACTTGACGGCGTTGCTGAGCAGGTTCAACAGCGCCTGCGCCAGCCGCGTGGGGTCGCCGCGCAGGTGTTCGGGGGCGTCGCCTTGGTCGATGCGCAGCGCCAGGCCGCGGCTGCGTGCGCGTTCGGCCACCAGCGCCTGGCAGCGCGACAGCACCTCGGGCAGCGAGAAATCGATGCACTCCAGGTCGAGCCGGCCGGCCTCGATCTTGGACAGGTCGAGCACGTCGTTGATGACCTGCAGCAGATGGCCGGCGGCCTCGGTCACCTTGTCCAGGCGCTGGCCGGTGACGGCGTCGACCGCGTCGCGCTGCAGCAGGTGGGCCAGGCCGATGATGGCGTTGAGCGGGGTGCGGATCTCGTGGCTCATATTGGCCAGGAAGGCGCTCTTGGCGCGGCTCGCGTCCTCGGCCTTGTCGCGCGCCAGCACCAGCTCGGTGTTGGCCTGCTGCAGGCGGCGTTCGGTCTGCTTGATCTCGGTGATGTCGGCCACCAGCATCAGGAAGCCCCGCACCTCACCGCCCAGGCGGTCAGGCACGCAGTTGACGCGGCCGTGGACGCTGGCGCCATTGGCGCGGTGGAACAGGTGTTGGAACGGCTGGCCGTGGCCGGCGGGCGCGGCCTGCGCAGCCACGAAGGCGGCTCGGCATTCCTGCGCCAGCGCCGGGCCCAGCAGCGTTTCGGCCACCATGCCCTGCAGCTCGGCCTCGCTGCGGCCATACCAGTCGCGGCAGGCGCGGTTGGCAAAGCGGCAGCGCAGCTCGCAGTCCCAGTAGCTCAGCATGTCCGGCAGGTGGTCGGCCACGGTGTGCAGGAAGCGCTCGCTGTCCACCAGGGCGCGGTTGAGCTGCTGCAGCTGGGCCGTGCGCTCGTCGACCAGCTCCTGCAGGCGGTGGCGGTGCTGCTCGAGCTCGGCGCGCACGCGCTTGTGCTCGGTGATGTCCTCGCTGATGTGCAGGAAGTGGCTGATGCGGCCGTCGGCCTGGCGCATGGGCGCGGCGCGCACGAACTCATCGAAGGCATGGCCGTCGCGGCGGCGACCGGCCAGCTCGCCCGACCAGGCCGCGCCGCGCGCCAGCGCCTCGTCCAGTGGCGTCGACTCGGGCCGCGGCTGCAGCGCCGAGCGGACCTGGCCCACGGCTTCGGCGCGCGTCCAGCCGCTCGTGCGGCAGAAGGATTCGTTGACGTACTCGACGCGACCGCGGATGTCGCTGATGAGGATGCCGATGGGGCTCTGCTCCACCGCCATCGAGAGCTGGCGCAGCGAGTTCTCGGCCGTCTGGCGCGCGGTCACGTCGCTGAAGGTGGCGACGACGCCGCTGATGCGGCGCTTTGGCGCGACCTCGCCCGCGTCATGGTCCGCGCCATCACCCGCGCCATCGCCCGCGCCATCACCTGCCTCATGGCCGGCGTCACCGGCCGCGTCCGCCACGGGCTGCACGTTGACGCGCACCCAGTGGCGCTCGCCGCTGGGCGCATAGGCGGCCAGCAGGTGGTCGCGCACCGGCTCGCCACGGCGCAGTGCGCGCAGCAGCGGATCCTGGTCGCGCGCCAGCGGCAGGCCGTCGTTGCCGCACAGCAGCCAGCCCCAGGGCGGCTCCATCGCCTGCAACTGCGCCAACTGCAGGCCGAAGAGGCGCTCGGCGGCCGGGTTGCAGGCCTGCAGGCGGCCATCGGCGTCGAAGACCAGGATGCCCTCGTCAAGCGCGGCCACCATCGAGCGGAACTCGCCCTCGCTCTTGCGCAGCGCCACCTCGGCCTCGCGCCGCGCCGCCTGGGCCTGCTTGGCCCCGGTGATGTCGCGACAGACGCAGAAGCTGAGCCGGCGCCCGGCGATGAGGGCGGCGTGGGCGCGCACGTCGACGTCGCGCAGCGTGCCGTCGGGGCGGCGGTAGACGGTCTCGGCGCGCAGATCGGCCGGGCCCTGCTCGCCCAGCAGCGCGAGCAAGGCGCTGCGGTCCAGGCTTTGTTCCCAATCCCAGACATGGCAGCCGGCCAGGCCCTCGGGCCGGCCCACCAGCTCGGCGAAGGCGGCATTGGCCTCGACCACGCTGCCGTCGGCGGCCAGCACCGCGATGCCGTCCTGCGAGTGCTCGAAGAGCACGCGGCGGCGCGTCAGTTCCTGTGCATGCTCGGCCTCGGCGCGGCGGCGTTCGGTGATGTCGCGCACCAGCCCCAGCACCGCCGGCGCGCCACGGTAGTCGAAGCGGGTGGCGGTGAGCTCCACCCACAGCCGCTCGCCACTGCCGTGGCGCAGGAACATCACCTCGTACTGTGAAGGCGGGCTGGCGCCGGCAATGCGCTGCTCGTAGCGCCCGGTCCACAGCGCCAGGTGCTCGGGCGCCACCATGGCGTCGAAAGGCAGGTCGTGGAAGTCTTCTTCCGGCCAGCCCAGCAGGCGCGGCAGCACCGCGTTCGCGTAGACGATGCAGTGGTTCTGGGCCACGAACATGCCATCGGCCATGGCCGCCAGCAGGGTGCGCTGGGTGGCCTCGGCATCGCGCAGTGCCGCCTCCGCGCGCTTGCGCTCGGTGATGTCGCGCGAGATGCCGAAGAGGCCGAAGACGCTGCCGTCGCTGTCACGCAGCGGGCCCCTGGTGGCCAGGAAGGTGGCCATGCAGCTGGGGGTGCCGCCGCGCCGCGGCAGTTGCTCCTCGAAGGTGACGATGCTGCCGCTGGCCGCGACGCTGGCATCGTGGTCGCGCAGTTGCGTGGCCAGCTCGGCCGGAAACAGTTCGCCGTCATCGTGGCCGACGATCTCGGCGACGGGCCGCCCGATGACGGCGGCGGACTCCTCGTTGCACAGCAGGTAGCGGCCGTCCAGGCCCTTGGCGAAGATGGCGTCGCTGGAGCCGTTGACGATGGCCTGCATCAGGGCCGCGGCCCGCATCTGTTCGCGCTGCAGGGCCTGCTCGGCGTGGGCCTGGTCGAGCGCGCGGCGGTCGCGCAGGAAGCGCCTGAGCACGGCCAGCGCCAGCAGCAGCAGGGCGGCGGTGGCGCCTATCCACTGCGCATCTTCCAGCGCCTGGGCGCTGATCGCGGCGGCGTCGGCCTCGACCACGAGCAGCCAGTCGGTGCCGGTCACCGGGCGCAGCGCGCGCAGCACCTCGGTGCCGCGGTGGTCCAGGCCCTGATGGGCCTGGCCCCAGGGCGGCTCGCCGCGCAGTGCGCGCGCCAGCGTGCCTTCGGCCGCGCCCACTGGCGCTTCCAGGCCGTCCGAGACGCCGATCAGGCGCTCGCCCTCGCGCCGCAGCAGCCGTGCGCGCGCCGCCGTCGGCGACGGCGTGGACAGCGCCAGCATGGGCATCAGGGTCTGCTGTGGATCGACATGCAGCACCAGCGCCGCCTGGTGGCCGTTGCCGAGCAGGGGCATGGGGGCGACGATCACGAAATCCGTCTGGCCGTCGGCACTGGCGAAGCCGCGGCCAAGCTCGATCCGGCCGCTGGCCAGCGCCAGGTCGATCTGGCGCTGCAGCTCGGGCGATGGCGCCGGGCCAGCGGGCGGCGAGGCCGTCGCGACACCGCGGTCGTCGACGATGGAGATGCCCTTGTTGCCGAAGGCCTCGCGCATCTGCGCCACCCGCTCGGCCAGCCTTGCCAGCGCCGTGGCGTCGCCACCGCCGCGCCAGCGGCGGTAGAGCTCGGGCCAGAAACTGCTGGTCTGCACGAAGCGCAGCTGCCGCACCGACTCCCGCAGCCACTGCTCGACCTGCTGCGTCTTCAGCTCCGACGCCGCCTCGACCTGGGCCACGAAGACGCGTTCGGCCTCGCCGCGGTCGTGGCGCACCGCCGCCAGCGCCAGGGCGACGATGGCGGCCGCGCCCAGCAGCCAGGGCAGCTCGGCGCGCCAGCGCGGCCGTGGCGTCGGTGCATGGGCCAGCGCTGCGGTTTCGTCCCGGCGCGTGCGCTCGAGCACATAGAGCAGCAACGCGGTGACGGCGATGAAGAACCAGCCCTTGAAGGCGCTCAGCCGCACCACCAGGCCGGCATCGTGGACGAGCTTGCCGAGCAGCCAGTCGGAGCCCAGGATCCAGGCCGCGCCGGCCAGCGCGTAGAGCAGGGCCAGGCGCAGCGCACGCGGCGGCGCCGCGGCAGCGTGGCCGGCCACTGGAGGAGCGCCCGCGGCGGCCATGCTCGCTCAGTGCGGCGGCGAGCTTCCGGGCGGCGCCGGCGTGTCGGGGTAGCGGCTCGCGATGGCGCAGAACTCGCCAAAGGCACCGAGGAAGATGTCGAGCAGGTCGGGGTCGAAGTGGCGGCCACGCTGCTCGGCCATCAGGCGGTAAGCCTCGTCGGGCGTAAACGGCGCCTTGTAGACGCGGCGCGAAATGAGGGCGTCGAAGACATCGGCGATGGCCATCAGCCGCGCCGCCAGCGGGATGGCCTCGCCGGCCAGATGATCAGGGTAGCCGCTGCCGTCCCAGCGCTCGTGATGAGACTGCGCGATGTCGATGGCGTAGTCGAGGAACTCGGCCGCTTCCGTGGTGTCGCTGATGGCCTTGCGTATGGCATCGGCGCCACGCTTGGCATGGGTCTGCATCTCGCCCCACTCGTCGGCGTTCAGCTTGCCCGGCTTGTGCAGGATGTGGTCGGGGATGCCTACCTTGCCGATGTCGTGCAGCGGCGCCGACTTGCTGATCAGGACGACCGTGCGCTCGTTGAGCGCGGCGGCAAAGCGCGGGTGGGCGCGCGCCAGCTTGGCCAGCTGCTCCACGTAGTCCTGGGTGCGCACGATGTGGTTGCCGGTTTCCTCGTCGCGCATCTCGGCCAGCCGCGCCAGCGCGTGGATGGTCACGTCCTGCACGACCTGGTTCTCGTGCATGCGGCGGGCGATCTCGACCTCCAGCCTGGCGTTCTGGTGCTGCAGATGGTCGCGCGCCGACTTCAGCTCGAGGTGGGTGTTCACGCGCGCCAGCACGATGGCCGGGTGCAAAGGCTTGGTGACGTAGTCGACCGCGCCCAGTTCCAGCCCGTGCTGCTCGTCCTCGACGCCGCTCATCGCGGTGACGAAGATGACCGGGATGTCGCGCGTCAGCGGGTCGGCGCGCAGGCCTTCGAGCACCTCGTAGCCGCTCATGCCCGGCATCATCACGTCGAGCAGCACCAGGTCGGGCAGCGGCGCCTGGCGCGCCAGGTGCAGCGCGCGCTCGCCCGAGTTGGCGGTGCGTACCTTGTGCTGGGCCAGCAGCAATTCGCCCAGCACGATGAGGTTCTCGGGGTTGTCGTCGACGACCAGAATCGTGCGCCCGGTCAATTGGCTTCCCACGTTGTCCCTCAGTCCCAGCCGTCCACGCCAGATACCCCCGATCCGGCCAGAAATGAATGCTGCGTGCGCGCGGCCTCGCGCCGCTTGCGTTAGCGCAAGCGGCGCCGCTTTTGGCGGCCTTGCACGGACCTTCCCCGACATCCCCCTAGAACCCCTGCGGAATGGCGCACGCCGGGCCAGCGTAAACCGGGGGCATGCAAGCGCCCAGGACTTGCCGCAAACCCGTACGGGGAGACGTCGATGCGAGGACTCTTGCGCCATGGCGCGTTGCTGTTCGGCCTGGCGACCCTGGCCCAGCCGGCCGCCGCCATCACCAGCGGCAACGTGGATGGCTTTGGCGCCGGCAATACCCAGGGCTGGTTCAGCGGCTCGGGCAACCCGACGCCGCCCAGGGCGGTGGCCGACGGCGGCCCGGACGGCGCGGGCGACGCCTACCTGCTGCTGCAGTCCAGCGGCTTTGCCGGCGCGGGGGGGCGGCTGATCGCCATCGCCGGGCCCGCCTGGGCCGGCAACTACACCGCGGCCGGCGTGGGCGGCATCGCGATGGATGTCAACAACCTCGGCAGTACCGATCTGAGCCTGCGCCTGTGGCTGTCGGGTCCGTATTCCACGGTGCCCGTCACGCTGGCGGCGGGCAGCGGCTGGCAGCACGTCTTCTTTCCCGTCGTGCCCGCGGCGCTCACGGGCGCCGGGGCGGTGCTCGATGTGTTCGAGCTCCGGCTCTACCACTCGGCCATAGCCGCCGCGCCCACCGGCAGCGATTTCATTGCCGCCACGCTGGGCGTGGACAACATCGCCGCCGTGCCCGAGCCGGCGGCAGCCGCGCTGCTGCTGGCCGGCCTGGCCGGCCTGGCCGGCCTGGCGCTGCGCCGCCGCCCCGGTTGGCGCTGAACGCGCTGAGCGCCGCCGCGTCCCCCCAACCCTTGCAGGAGAAGCCCGCCATGACGACCCCGTTCAAGCGCCTTGTCCGCCAGGCCGCCTGCGTGCTGGCGCTGGCCGCCGCCAGCGCCGCCCAGGCGCAACCGCGCGACCTGCTGCCTTCCATCCCGCGCGGCGACATCGCGCTCAACCTGCTGCCGGTGGCCACCGGCCTGGCGGCGCCGCTGTACGGCACCGTCGCGCCGGGCGACGCCAGCCGTCTCTATGTGCTGGAGCAGGGTGGCCAGGTGCGCGTGCTGCTGAACGGCGTGATGCAGGCCGGCTCGGTGCTCGACATCAGCACCCGCATGGTCGGCGCCTTCGTACCCACCAGCGCCAATGACGAACGCGGCTTGCTCGGCCTGGCTTTCCACCCCGACTTCGCCAACCCGGCGGCGGCGGGCTTCCGCACCCTCTACACCTACAACAGCGAGCCCATCGGCACCAGCGCGCCCACCTACGCCGTGCCCAATGGCGCCAGCCAGGGCTACAAGAACGTCGTCAACGAGTGGAAGATGGGTGCCGCCGGCGTGGTCGACCCGGCGACGCGGCGCGAGGTCATTTCCTTCGGCAAGAACGCCAACAACCACAACGGCGGCACCATTGCCTTCGGCCACGACGGCTACATGTACCTGGCGCTGGGCGACGGTGGCAACGCCAACGATGCATCGAACCCGCCCCCCGGTGGCCACATCGAGCCTGGCGGTAACGCGCAGAGCCCGAACACGCCGCTGGGCAAGATGCTGCGCTTCGACCCCATCGCCCCGGCGCTCAGCGCGGGCAGCCTGAATGCACCCAGCGCCAACGGCCAGTACCGCGTGCCGGCCGACAACATGGGCGTTGCTGCCGGCTTGGTGCCCGAGCAATACGCGCTGGGCTTCCGCAACCCCTACCGCTTCAGCGTCGACACCGCCAACGGCCGCATCATCATCGCCGACGTCGGCCAGGGCAATATCGAGGAGATCGACCTGCTGGTGCCGGGCGGCAACTATGGCTGGGCCATCAAGGAAGGCGACTTCGCCTTCAACCGCGTTCCCGGCGGCGCCGCCGGCACCGGCGCGCGCAGCCCCGGCAGCCCGGCCGGCCTGATCGACCCCATCTCGGGCCCGCTGGGCACGCTGGAATACGACCACCAGGACGGCATTTCCATCACCGGCGGCTTTGTCTACCGCGGCCAGGACATCCCGGCACTGTTCGGCAAGTACGTCTTCGGCGACTTGGCCCTGCGCGCGGCCCCAACGCGCGTGGACGGCCGCCTGTTCTATGCCGATCTGGAAACCGGCTTGATCCGCGAGTTCCTGCTGCCGTCCTTTGCCAACGGCATCCTGCCCAACGGCCTCACGGTCCACGGCTTCGGCCAGGATGCCGCCGGCGAGCTCTACGCGATGGTCACCAACACGCCGGCCAGCGGCCTGGGCGGCATCGTCTACCGGCTGACGCTGGCCCCGGTGCCCGAGCCTGCCACCTGGGCGATGTGGGCTGCGGGCGGCCTGATGCTGATGGCGCGGCGCCTGCGTCGCCGCGGCTGAAGCGGCTGCCGGGGCGGGCCGGCGCTTGCTAAGCTCGCGCCGGCCATGAACCCGCATGCCACGCCCGCCGCTCCCGAAGCCTTCACCACCCTGCCCGCGCTGATCGGCGGCCACGCGCGCCAGGCGCCGGCGCGCATCGCCCTGCGTTGTGGCGACGCCGCGCTGAGCTATGCCGAACTCGACGCGCGCATGGACCGCGTGGCGGCGGCGCTGCAGCGCGATGGCGTGGCCCGGCGCGAGGCGGTGGCGATCTGCGGCGCGGCCGCCGTCGATTACGTCGTGCTCTTCATGGGCGCGCTGCGCGCCGGCATCGCGGTGGCGCCGCTGGCCCCCGGTGCCACCACGGCGAGCCTGGCCGCGATGGTGGTCGATGCGCAGGCACGCCACTTCTTCGCCGATGGCGAGATCGCGCTTCAACTGGCAGATCAAGCCGGCCTGCCGCCCATCACGCCGCTGGACGGCCCCGGCTTCGAGGCCTGGCTGGCCCCCGCCGGTGCGCGGCCACAGCCGGTGGACATAGCACCCGGCGATCCCTTCAACCTCATCTATTCCAGCGGCACCACCGGCACGCCCAAGGGCATCGCCCAGCCGCATGCGATGCGCTGGGCCCATGTGCAGCGCAGCCGGCCCTATGGCTATGGGCCGGCCAGCGTCACGCTGGCGGCGACGCCGCTCTACTCCAACACCACGCTGGTGGCGCTGATCCCGGCCCTTGCCCACGGCGGCTGCGTCGTGCTGATGCCGCGCTTCGACGCGCTCGCCTATCTGGAGCTGGCGCTGCGCCACCGCGCCACCCATTCGATGCTGGTGCCGGTGCAGTACCAGCGCCTGCTGGCCCATCCGCGCTTCGGCGACTTTGACCTCTCGGCCTTCGTGATGAAGTTCTGCACCAGCGCGCCCTTCTCTGCCGCGCTCAAGGCCGAGGTGCTGGCGCGCTGGCCCGGCGGCCTGGTCGAGTACTACGGCATGACCGAGGGTGGCGGCACCTGCATCCTGGAGGCGCACCAGCAGCGCGACAAGCTGCACACCGTCGGCCGCCCGGGGCCGGGCAGCGAATTCCACCTGATAGCCGAAGACGGCCGCGCCCTGCCCGCCGGCAGCGCCGAGGCGGGCGAGATCGTCGGCCGCTCGCCCGGCATGATGAGCGGCTACCACGGCCAGCCCGAGCTGACGCGCGCCGCCGAGTGGTTCGATGCGGAGGGCCGGCGCTACATCCGCACCGGCGACATCGGCCGCTTCGATGCCGACGGCTTTCTCACGCTGATCGACCGCCGCAAGGACATGATCATCAGCGGCGGCTTCAACATCTACCCCAGCGATCTGGAAGCCCAGCTCGCCGCCCACCCGGCTGTGGCCGAGGCGGCCGTGGTGGGCGTGCCGTCGGAGCGCTGGGGCGAGACCCCGGTGGCGCGCGTCGTGCTGCGCGCAGGCAGCAAGGCCACCGCCGCCGAGTTGCTGCAATGGGCCAACGAGCGCCTGGGCAAGGTGCAGCGCCTGGCCGACCTGCAGCTGTGCGCGGAGCTGCCGCGCAGCGCCATCGGCAAGGTGCTCAAGCGCGAGCTGCGGGCCCAGGTGCTGGGCGGCTGATCCGCGGCCTTCAGCTGCTGCGCCCCAGCAGCCCCTGCAGTCGCGCCAGCATCGGCGTCACCACCGGCACCGTGAGCATGGTGCTGGCCACCGCCATCAGCAGCAGGGCGGTGAAGGTGGACGCGGTGATGATCTGCTTGTCGAGCAGCACATTGGCAAAGATGATCATGATCAGCGCCTTGGTCTGCAGCAGCCAGCCTATCAGGCCGGCCTCGCCTGGGCGCCAGCCCAGCACGCGCCCGGCGAGGTGGATGCCGGCCAGCTTGCCGGCGACGCTGGCCACCAGCAGCAGGGCCGCGGCCAGCAGCACGCTGGCACTGCCCAGGCCCCATTGGGTGCGCAGCCCGGTGCTGAGAAAGAACACCGGCATCACCACCAGCAGCACATGGTGGCGCAGCAGGTCCATCTGCTGGCGGTCGAACCAGTGGCCGTCCAGCACCGCGCCGGCCAGGAAGGCGCCCACCATGAAGTGCAGGCCCGACCAGTCGGCGCCCAGGCCGCAGGCGGCCAGCCAGATGAGGCCGGCATACCAGCGGTCGGGCTCGGGCAGGCGTGGCATCAGCCGCCGCAGCAGCCCGCTCGCCAGCGCAAAGGCGGCCAGGAAGACGGCCTGCCTGCCGACGCGTTGCCAGTCCATCAGGATCAGCGCCAGCACGCCCCAGATCGCGACATCGTCCAGGCTGGCATAGCGCAGGATGCGCTGGCCCAGCGGCAGGCGCAGGATGGCCAGCTTCTCCATCAGCAGGATCAGGATGGGCAGGGCCGTCACTGCGCAGGACATGCCCACGCCCAGCACGAACTGCCAGGGCCGGCCTGCCGGCCCCATCCAGCCGTCCGCCGTCGCCATGAGAAGCAGTGCCGCCGCGCTGCCAAAGGCCAGCGGCACGCCCAGCGCCAGGCCGGCGGTGATGCTGCTCTCGCGCCGGTGGCGCCAGGCGGCGGCCAGATCCAGCTCGATGCCGGCGATCCAGACGAAGAGCATCACCGCCCACCAGGCGATGCCGTTCAGGCCCTGGATCACCGCCGGCGTGAAGACCTCGGCGTGCAGCGCCGGCAGCGCCGCGCCCAGCACGCCGGGGCCGAGCAGGATGCCGGCGACGATCTGCACCACCACCAGCGGCGCCCAGTAGTCGGTGCGCGCCAGCCGCCACAGCAGGTAGGGCAGGCTGAACACCACCAGCATGGCGACGAGAAAGCGTTCGGTGGTGTTCATGGCGGCGCGAATGTACCCCGCACGAACCCTGCAGCGCGTGCCGTGCCGGCGGAGGGTCGCGCGTTTGCGCTACCGTAGCCGGCCATGCCCGCCCCTGCCCCCGCCGACGAGCCGCCGCAATGCCTGAACTGCGGCCAGGCCTTCGGGCCGCCGCGGCCGCGCTTCTGCCCCGCCTGCGGCCAGGAGACGAATGTGCGGCCGCCGCGCCTGGGCGAGTTCATCCAGCAGTTCGGCGGCGCCTACTTCTCCACCGAGGGTGCGCTCTGGCGCACGCTCAAGCTGCTGGTGCTGCAGCCGGGTGAGCTGACGCGGCGCTACTTTGCCGGCCAGCGCAAGCACTATGTGATGCCGCTGCGGCTGTTTCTTTCGGCCAGCGTGGTGATGCTGCTGGCCATGCGCCTGGCCGGCAGCCTGGATTTCGCGGCGCTGGAAGACCCCGAAGTCGCGCAGGCCCTGCCCGAGCGCCCGCGCTCGGTGCAGCTGCAGCTGGGCTTCGGCCAGGCCGGGCTGGACGAGGGCCGCTTCTACTGCGAAGGCCTGCCCGGCTGGGCCTGCCAGCGCCTGCGCAAGCGGCTGGATGTCGACACCCGCACGATGGTGCGCCAGATGCATGTGGTGAGCGACCGCGTGGTCGGCAATGCCGGCACCATGATGCTGTTGCTGCTGCCCCTGTTCGCGCTCGGCCTGGGGCTGCTGTACCGCAACCGCGGCCTGCACTTCACCGAGCACCTGGTGTTTTCGCTGCACCTGCACGCCTTCTGGTCGCTGGTGCTGACGCTGGCCATGCTGGAGATCGAGGCCGTCACGCTGGCCTGCGCGCTGCTGATTCCGGCCTACGGCGCGCTGGCGCTGCGGCGTGTCTACGGCGGGCGCTGGTTTTTCCTGCTGCTGCGCGTGGCCGTGCTGGCGCCGGTACACGCGCTGCTGATCGCCGCCGGCGCGGTGACGGTGACCCTGGTGGCGGTGTTGCTGTGAGGCGCAAGGCCGCCACCCTGCCCGCAGCGCCGCCCGAGGCCTTGCCGCCGGCCTGCCTGAACTGCGGCGAGCCCTATGCCAGCTGGCATCCGCAGCGCCGCCCGCGCTTCTGCCCGGTCTGCGGCCAGGAGACGAGCGTGCGCCCGCCGCGCCTGGGCGAGTTCATCCAGCAGTTCGGTGGCGCCTACTTCTCCACTGAAGGTGCGCTGTGGCGCACGCTGGCGCTGCTGCTGCTCAAGCCCGGCGAGCTGACGCGTCGCTACCTGGCCGGGCGCCGCCGCCACTATGTGCTGCCGCTGCGCCTGTACCTGACCATCAGCGTGCTGGTGCTGCTGGTGATGCGTGGCCTGGCCGGCGTGAGCGAGGTCAAGGCGCTGGATCTTGACCTGGCCAAGACCGACCTCGTCATCGTCGGCTTCGGCCAGGAGCGCGGCATCGGCATCAGGAACGGCGTCTTCTTCTGCACCGACGCGCCCGACTGGCTGTGCAAGCGCCTGCGCCAGCGGCTTGACGTGGACGCCGCCGGCCTGCGCCGCGAGGTGGGACAGTTCGGCGAGCGCCTTCTGGCCAACCTGGGCGCGGCGATGTTCCTGGTGCTGCCGGCCTTTGCGCTGTGGCAGCGCATCGTCTACTGGAACCGCCGCCTGCGCTACACCGAGCACCTGGTCTATGCGCTGCACCTGCACGCCTTCTGGTTCGTGGCCCTGTTGGCGATGCTGAGCCCCTGGAAGCTGCTCAGCGACCTGGCGGCGCTGTCGCTGCCGCTGTACACGCTGTGGGCCATGAAGCGCGTCTATGGCGGCCGCTGGTGGCCGCTGCTGCTGCGCGCCGCCACGGTGTCGCTGCTCTACCTGATGACGCTGGCGCTGGCCCTCATGGTGGTCGCGCTGTGGTCGGTGGTGTTCTAGCAGCCCAGCTGGTCGGCCAGCGCCACCAGGCTGTCGGCAACGAAGTCGAACTCGCCCTCGCGCCAGGCCTCCATCGCGCCGCCGGGGCCGTGCTCCAGTGGCCGCGCCACATAGGCCGTGCGCAGGCCGCAGGCGGCGGCGGCGCGCAGGTCGCCGGGGTGGGCGGCCACCATCAGCAGCTGCTGCGGGTGCAGGTCCAGCAGCCGCGCAGCACCGAGGTAGACCTCGCGGTCGGGCTTGTAGTGGCGGAACAGCTCGGCGCTGAGCACGGCGTCCCAGGGCAGGCCGGCGTGGCGCGCCATCGCCACCAGCAGCGAGAGATTGCCGTTGGACAGCGTGGCCAGGGTGTAGCGCGGCTTCAGCCGCTGCAGGCCGGGCACGCTGTCGGGCCAGGGCGCCAGGCGGTGCCAGACCCGGTTGAAGGCGGCCGCGTCGGGCTCGGCCAGCGTGATGCCGCGCTCGGCCAGCAGGCGGTCGAGGATGCGGCGGTGCAGGGCGTCAATATGGGTCCAGGGCAGGGCGCCGCTGCGCACCTCTTGCATCGCCGGCTGGTAGCCGGCGCGCCAGGCGTCGGCGAAGGCGGCCCAGTCGACGTCCAGGCCCAGGCGCCGGCCCAGGGCGCTGCCCTCGCGGATGAGGGTGCTGCGCCAGTCGACCACGGTGCCGAAAATGTCGAAGCTGAGCGCGCGTATCTCGCTGGCCATGGGGCCTCCGGGTTGGGGTGCCAGCGGCGAACTGCATCGTGATGGCACCGGCAAGGCCCGCTTTATAGCGCGCCCGCGGCTCCTAGAATCCAGGGCTCGCCGCCGTGCCCTGCTGCGCGCTCGCTGTCCCGGCGCCATCACGGACCTCGCACCCACCCCTCCCCCGCCCGTCCCACCTGCCGCCGCCGGAATCCGCCGCATGACCCTGTCCATCCTCTCCGCCCTGTCACCGCTCGATGGCCGTTATGCCGGCCGCATGGCCGCGCTGCGCCCGCTGCTGTCGGAATTCGGCCTCATGCACCGCCGCGTGCAGGTCGAGATCGAATGGCTGATCGCCCTCTCCGACGCCGGGTTCAAGGAGCTGCCGCCGTTCTCCGAGGCCGGGCGCGGCCTGCTGCGCAGCCTGGCCGTGCGCTTCTCCGAGGCCGACGCCGGCGCCATCAAGGACATCGAGAAGACCACCAACCACGACGTCAAGGCGGTGGAGGTCTGGATCAAGTCGCGCCTGCAAGGCCACGCCGAGCTGGAAGCGGCGCGCGAGTTCGTCCACTTCGCGTGTACCAGCGAGGACATCAACAACACCAGCCACGCGCTGATGCTGCAGGCAGCGCGCGAGCAGGTGCTGCTGCCGGCCATCGACCGCCTGGCCGCCAAGCTCGCCCAGATGGCGCGCGCCCTGGCCGAGCTGCCCATGCTCAGCCGCACCCACGGCCAGACCGCCAGCCCCACCACCATGGGCAAGGAAGTGGCCAATGTGGCGGCCCGCCTGAGCACGGCGCGCGCACGCATCGCCGCCGTGCCCCTGCTGGCCAAGATGAATGGTGCGGTGGGCAACTACAACGCCCACCTGGCCGCCTACCCCGAATTCGACTGGGAGGCCTTCAGCCGCAGGCTCATCGAGCAGCGCCTGGGCCTGGTCTTCAACGCCTACACCATCCAGATCGAGCCGCACGACTACATGGCCGAGCTGTTCGACGCCATTGCGCGCGCCAACACCCTGCTCATCGACTGGTCGCGCGACGTCTGGGGCTATATCTCGCTGGGCTATTTCAAGCAGCGCGTGAAGGCCGGTGAGGTGGGTTCGAGCACGATGCCGCACAAGGTCAACCCGATCGACTTCGAGAACGCCGAGGGCAATTTCGGGCTCGCCAACGCCCTGCTGGGCCACATGAGCCACAAGCTGCCGGTGAGCCGCTGGCAGCGCGACCTCACCGACAGCACGGTGCTGCGCAACATGGGCGTGGCCCTGGGCTACACGTTGCTGGCCTGCGACAGCCTGAGCCGCGGCCTGGACAAGCTGGAGATCAACCCGCAGGCCATCGCGGCCGACCTCGAGGACGCCTGGGAGGTGCTGGCCGAGCCGGTGCAGACGGTGATGCGCCGCCACGGCCTGCCCGAACCCTACGACCGCCTCAAGGCCTTCACGCGTGGCCAGCCCATCACGCGCGAGCTGATGCAGGGATTCATCCAGGCGCTCGAACTGCCCGAGGCCGAGAAGCAGCGCCTGCTGGCGCTGACGCCGGCCGGCTATACCGGCATGGCGGCCGAGCTGGCGCGAAGGCTGGGGCAATGAGCCACAACGCCGCCAGCCCCGCCGGCGGTTTCCGCCAGGCCCTGCTCGCCGCCCAGGCGCACCACGCCTCCATGCTGTGCGTCGGCCTCGACCCCGAGCCGGCGCGCTTTCCGCTCGCCTGGCGCGGCGACCCGGCGCGCATCTTCGATTTCTGCGCCGCCATCGTGGACGCCACGCGCGACCAGGTCTGCGCCTTCAAGCCGCAGATCGCCTATTTCGCGGCCCAGCGCGCCGAGGACCAGTTGGAGCGGCTGATCGCCCACATCCACGCCACGGCGCCGGGCGTGCCGGTGATCCTGGACGCCAAGCGCGGCGACATCGGCGCCACCGCCCAGCAGTACGCCCGCGAGGCCTTTGTGCGCTATGGCGCCGACGCGGTGACGCTGTCGCCCTTCATGGGCCTGGATTCCATCGAACCCTACATGGCCTACGACGGCAAGGGCCTGATCCTGCTGTGCCGCACCTCCAACCCCGGTGGCAGCGACCTGCAGGCCCAGGCCCTGGCGGATGTCAACGGCAAGCCGGGCGGCGCGCTCTACGAGCACATCGCCCGCCTCGCCGCCGGGCCCTGGAATCGCGGCGGCCAGATCGGGCTGGTGGTGGGTGCCACCTACCCGGCCGAGGTGGCGCGCGTGCGCGAGCTGGCACCGACGCTGCCGCTCCTGATCCCCGGCATCGGCGCCCAGGGCGGCGACGCCGAGGCCACGGTGCGCGCCGCGGCGCGGCCGGGCGGGCCCATCATCGTCAGCGCCTCGCGCTCGGTGCTCTTTGCCGGCGGCGATGCCGCCGCCATGCCGGCTTTTGCCGAGGCCGCACGCGCCGCCGCCGGGGCCACGCGGCGGCAGTTGCAGGCGGCGTTGCCGCCGGGCTGAACCGCGATGAAGCCAGACCCGCAGGCCGAGTTCGACAGCGCGTCGTCGGCGCCACGGGTTGAGGTGCCGGAGGCGGCCGCACGCGCCGCGCCGCAGATCACGCCGGCGATGGCGCGCGCTCTGCTGGCCATGGTGGCCGCCGCCGCTGCCGTGGGCGGCCTGCTGGTGCAGCTGGTGTGGCGGCAGCCGGGCGATGCCAGCCTGGCCTTCGCGCTGCTGGCGATGGCCACGCTGGCCTGCACCCGCCTGCCCGCGGCACGTCTGGCCACGGCCCTGGTGGGGGTGCTGCTGGCCCTGATGGCGGGCCTGGGCCACGCCGCCATGCACTTCGGCTGGGGCATCGCCTCGCCCGGGCTGTCGCTGTTCGGTCTGCTGGTGTGCCTGGGCTGCGCCGCCGTCGGCCCGCGTGCCGGCATAGTGCTGGCGCTGGTGGGGGCCGCGATCTCGGGTGCCGTGGCCTGGTGGGCCACGCCGTCGGCGGAAATCCAGGCTCTGGAACCCCAGCTTCCGCACATGGCAGCGCGCGTGCTGCTGCAGGGCTTCCACATCGCCGCCGGCCTGGCCGCCGGGCTGATGATTGCGCGCGTGCTGGCACGCCACACCCAGGCGGTGCAGGAGCGCGAAGAGCGCTTCGTGCAACTGCTCGCGCTGGCGGCCGATGTCTACTGGGAACTCGACGCGCAGTACCGCCTGGTCGGCGCCGCCGCCCACAGTGCCGCGCTGCGGCGCCCGCCGCCGCCACTGCGCCCGCCCTGGGAAACGCCGGGCGTGGCCCTGGGCGCCGAGACGCTGGACCTGCTGCAGGCCAGCCTCGATGCGCGCGAGCCCTTCCGCGATCTGCGCCTGGTGTGGACGCCGCCCGACCGCGCCGCCCGCACCTTCCTGGCCAGCGGCAAGCCGCGCTTCAACGCTCGCGGCATCTTCCTCGGCTACTGGGGCGTGGCGCGCGACGTGACCGAGATCGAGGGTGCCCGTGACGCGCTGCGCGCCAC
The DNA here is from genome assembly GCF_904426505.1 of Rubrivivax sp. A210. Classification (GTDB taxonomy): domain Bacteria; phylum Pseudomonadota; class Gammaproteobacteria; order Burkholderiales; family Burkholderiaceae_C; genus Rubrivivax. The sequence goes on along the minus strand of NZ_CAJGBN010000023.1, from coordinate 167,713 downwards.
CGAGGCGCGCTACCAGGAGCTGTTTTCGCGCATCCCCACGCCGTTGGTGCTGCACCGAGACGGCCGCGTCATCGACGCCAACCCGGCAGCCCAGGCCATGTTTGGCGGCGCCGAGGGCGCCGAGCTGGGCGGCAGCGAGCTGCTGGCCAGCTACGAAGAGGGCGAATCGCGCGAGCGTGAGCGCCGCCGCCTGACCAGCCTGGACCGCCAGCCACTGGGCACGGCGCTGCCGGTGGCCGATTTCAAGCTGCGCCTGCCGCAGCGCCTGGCCTCGGTGCGCGCCACCGCCGTGCGCGTGGAGGCCGCGGGCGGGCCGGCCGTGCTGTCGATCTTTGTCGACGACACGGTGCGCCTGCTGGCCGAGGAGGCGGTGCGCCGCTCCGAGGGCATGCTCGCCCACCTGGTGGCCACCAGCCCCGACATCATCACCCTCACCGAGCTGGCCAGCGGCCGCTATGCCATGGTCAACCAGGCCTTCGAACGCGTCAGCGGCTGGGGCGCCGCCGAGGCCGTGGGCCGCACCGCGCTGGAACTGGGCGTCTGGGGCGACGCCGCGGCGCGCGAGCGCTTTGTCGAGCTGCTGCGCGAGCGCGGCGCGGTGGCCGATCTGCCGGTGGCCTTTCGCACCAAGGCCGGCGCGACCCTGCCCATGCTGGTGTCGGCGGCGCGCTTCGTGATGGACCGGCGCGACTACCTGGTCATCAATGCGCGCGACATGACCGAGCGCGAGCGCGAGCGCCTGCAGCGCGAGGCCATCCTCGACAACGCCTCCATCGGCATCGCGGTCACGCGCGAACGCTGCTTCGTGCTCGTCAACCGCCATTTCGAGCAGCTCTACGGCTGGGCGCCGGGCGAGCTGATCGGGCAGCCGGGCGCGGTGGTGTGGGTCGACGCGGCCGACTATGCCGCCGTGGGCGCCAAGGCCGGGCCGCCGCTGGCGCGCGGCGAGGCGATCGAGTTCGAGCGCACCGTGCGCCGGCGCGACGGCAGCACCTTCGAGGCGCGCGTGCGCGGCCACGCCATCGACCCCGCCCAGCCGCGCAGCAGCGGCACGGTGTGGATCGTCGAGGACGTGAGCGAGCGCCACGCCGTGCAGCTGGCGCTGGCGCGTGCGCGTGACGAGGCCGAGGCCGCCAACCGCGCCAAGAGCGCCTTCCTGGCCAACACCAGCCACGAGCTGCGCACGCCGCTCAACGGCATCATCGGCCTGGCGCGGCTGGCGCGCACCGCCGACGTCGACGACGCGCGCCGCGCCGACTACCTTGATCACATCCTCGACAGCGCCCAGGCCCTGGCGGCCATCATTTCCGACATCCTCGACCTGTCCAAGATCGAGGCCGGCAAGATGCAGATCGAAAGCGCGCGCTTCGATCTGGGCGAGCAGCTGCGCGCTTTGCAGCAGGTCTACACGCCGCTGGCCCAGGCCGGCGGCCTGGCGCTGAAGCTCGAGCTGGCGCCGCAGGTCGAGGGCCACGTCCACGGCGACGCGCTGCGGCTGCGCCAGGTGGTCAGCAACTACCTCAACAACGCCATCAAGTTCACCCCCCAGGGCGGCGTGACGCTGCGTGCGCGGCGCGGCCTGGGTTCGCTGGACCACCGCGTGCGCATCGAGGTCGAGGACAGCGGCCCCGGCTTTGACGAGGCCACACGCGCCCGCCTCTTCATGCCCTTCACCCAGGCCGACCAGAGCATCACGCGGCGCCACGGCGGCACGGGCCTGGGCCTGTCGATCTGCCGCGAGCTGGCGCGGCTGATGGGCGGCGAGGTCGGTGCCGAGGGCCAGCCCGGGCAGGGCGCCCGCTTCTGGGTCGAGCTGCCGCTGCCGCGTGCCGCCGCGGTGGAGCCCGAGGCGCCGCGCAGCACGGTCTCGCCGGCCATGTTGGCGGGCGCACGCGTGCTGATGGTGGAGGACAACCCGGTCAACATGATGATCGGCGTGGCCCAGCTCGAACGCTGGGGCGTCGTCGTCGAGCAGGCCGCCGACGGCCGCGAGGCGGTGGCCGCGGTGCAGCGCGCCCACGCCGCCGGCCATCCTTATGACATCGTGCTGATGGACGTGCAGATGCCGGTGATGAGCGGCTACGAGGCCACGCTGGCGCTGCGCGCGGCCGGCCACACCCTGCCCATCATCGCCCTCACCGCTGCGGCCATGGTGGGCGAGCGCGAACAGGCGCTGGCCGCCGGCATGAACGACTTCCTCACCAAGCCGGTCGACGCCGGCCGGCTGCAGGAGGCGCTGGCGCGCTGGCTCGAAGCGGAATGAGCGCCGGGCTCAGGCGGCGCTGAGCGTCACCGGCCGGCCGGTCAGGTAGCCCTGCACGAGCTGGAAGCCCATGTCGCGGCAGATGGCGGCCTCGGCCTCGGTTTCCACGCCCTCGGCCAGCGCCACCGAGCCCAGCGCCTTCACGGTGCGCACGAGGCCGCGCACCATCTGCTGCTTGACCTCGCCGGCGCGGTCGATGTCGCGGATCAGGCCCATGTCGAACTTGACGAAGTGCGGCGGCACCTCGCTCAGCTCGTTCAGGCGCGACTGCCCGGCGCCGAAGTCGTCATAGGCGAACTCGACGCCGATGGTGGCCAGGCGCGCGGCCAGCTTGCGCATGAGGTCGACTTCCATCACCGCCGTCTCATGCACTTCCACCACCAGGCGCGGCGCCTGAGGCCCGGCGCGCAGCGCGCGCAGGGTCTCGAAGAAGTCGTCCTCGAAGGTTTCGTCGGGGTGGGAGTTGAAGAAGAGCCGCGTGGTGCCGAGGCGGCCTTCGAGCGCACGCAGACCCCAGTCGCGGAAGGCCGCACTCAATTCGACCTCGCGCTTGAGCGTGGCCGCCATCTGGAACAGGTGTACTGGCGAGGCCGGCAGGCCGGGGTGGGTGCAGCGGCCCAGCAGCTCGTAGGCGATGAGCGCGCCGCCGTGGGCGTCGACGATGGGCTGCACCGCGGCCGCCAGGCCGTGGCCGGCCAGCAACTGCAGGAACAGCCCCTCGTTGTTGAGCAGGCGCTGCGACAGCGACTTGCTGATGGGCACGATCATCGTGCGCTCGCTCAGCGACTCGGTCACTTCCTCGGTCTCTGGCGGCGGGGCGTTCCAGCCCAGCCGGTATTCGGCGTGGCCGAAGTGCAGCACGTCGTTTTCCACCAGCAGCCGCTTGCCCTGCACGCGCTCGCGGTTGACGAAGGTGCCATTGGTGCTGCCGAGGTCGGTGACGCACAGCCGCCCGGCGGCGTCGAGGCCGATCTCGGCGTGGCGGCGCGACAGCGAGCCCGCCTCCACCGCGAGGTCGTTGCCGACATCGCGCCCGACGCGGAAGGGAAAGCGGTGCAGCGTGCGCTTCACGCGCGAATCGTCGGCTGCGATGCTTTCGAGGAACCAGCCCATCTCCACGGCAAACCCCTTGCGCCCGACCCGGCCGCGGCCACTGTAATCGCAAAAATGTCGCCGGATGTCACCGGACACCTGTTCGAGTGGCCCGCAGAATGCACGCCATGAACCCCGAGGTCGCACACAACGCCGCCGCGTCACGCTTCGAGTTGCCGCTGGGCGAGGGCCTGGCGCTGTGCTGCTACCGCCGCGACGGCGGCTTGCTGGTGCTGCACCACACCGAGGTGCCGCCGGCCCAGCAGGGCCGGGGCGGCGCGGCGCGCGTGGTCGCTGCGGCGCTGGACTGGGCGCGCGGCGAGGGCCTGCGCGTGCGGCCGGCCTGCAGCTATGTGGCGGTCTATATGCGCCGCCATCCCGAGACGCGCGACCTGCTCGAAGGCGCCTGAGCGGCGCATCACCCCGCAGGGGGATGCGGTGGCGGTGGCGGCCCCCTAACTTCGGTTGATGAGCACCGTAGTAAGCACTGGCAGCGCTGATCTGCCCGACCCGCACGGCGGACCCGATGGACCGGGCGCTGGGGCCCTGGCCGCGATGGCTGACTTGCTGGCCTGGCCGCTGCTGCTGCTGCGCGCCGACGGCCGCCTTCTGCACGCCAACCAGGCCGGCCAGCGCCTGCTGGCCCGGGGCGAGCCGCTGCGGCTTTCCGGCGCCGGCGCCGTCACGGTCGCCAGCGAGCGCGGGGCCTGGGCCGAGGCCCTGGCCGCCGCTGCCGCCGGCCGGCGGCTGTTGCTCAGCACCGGCGGCGCCGCCATGGTGCTGGCGCCGCTGGCCGCGGGCGGGCCGCTGCTGCTGGCGCTGGCGCCGGCTTGCGGCTCGCGTGAGGCCGATGTGCGCGGCTTTGCCCAGGCCCACCAGCTCAGCGCGGCCGAAGGCCGCGTGCTCCTGCGCCTGGCGCTGGGCGACAGCCCGGCCGATACAGCCCAGGTCCTGGGCATCACCGCGGCCACCGTGCGCAGCCAGTTGGTGGCAATCCGGCGCAAGACCGGCCACGCCAGCATCGCCGACCTGGCCGCCGCCGCGGCGTCAGCGGCGGCGGGGCCATCGGCCGATGCGGCACGGGCGGCCTGCCGTGCCTGCTGAGCGCCGTCCCGCCGAGCCCGGCCTGGGCGCCTGGCTGGCGCGCGTGCTCGACGAGGTCGAACAGGCCCTGCTGCTGCTGGGCCCCGATGGCGGGGTGCTGCACCTCAACCGTGCCGCGCGAGAGCAGATCGACGCCCACCACCCGCTGCAACTGCAGGACGGCTGGCTGCGCCTGCGGCGGCCGCAGGACGTGGCGCCGCTGTTCGACGCGCTGGCGGCGGCCCACCGCGGCCAGCGCCAGCAGCTGCAGGTGGGCGCCGGCGAGCGGCGCATCGCGGTCTCGCTGCTGCCCCTGGGCCCGGCGCCTGGCGCGGTGCTGATGCTGCTGCCGCGGCCGGTCGGCAGCGAGCCGCCGGCCCTGGCGGGCTATGCACGCAGCATCGGGCTGACGCCGGCCGAGAGGCGCGTGCTGGCCCATCTCTGCCGCGGCCTGCGCCCGGCGCAGATTGCCGCCGAGCAAGGCGTGTCGCTGTCCACCGTGCGCACGCAGATCGGCCACATCCGCGCCAAGGCCGGCGCCGACAGCGTGCGCGAGCTGATGCGCCGCGTGGCCCTGCTGCCGCCTGTCGCGGCGGGCTGATCAATCGCCGTTGGCCGCGGCTTGATCAACCGCCGCAGAGCAGCCGGTGGGCGCGGGCGTAGCGCTCGTGGATGCCCAGGATCACCTCGTCGGGCAGGTCCAGCGCCGCCTGCTCGGCGCCGCCGGTGACGCCGGTCGAGGCCAGCCAGTCGCGCAGCGGCTGCTTGTCCAGCGCCACGATGCGGCCCTGGGCCAGCTCGTCGGCGAGCCAGAAGCGCGATGAATCGGGCGTCAGCGCCTCGTCCATCAGTGTCAGCCGGCCGGCCTCGTCGAGGCCGAACTCGAACTTGGTGTCGGCGATCACGATGCCGCGCGTGAGGGCGTACTCGCTGGCTGCCTGGTACAGGCGGATGGCGGTGTCGCGCACCTCGGCGGCGCGTGCCGCGCCGATCTTGCCGGCCAGCACCTCGAAGCTGATGTTCTCGTCGTGGTCGCCCACCGCGGCCTTGGTGGCGGGGGTGAAGATGGGCTGGTCCAGCGCTTGGGTGGGCGTGATGCCCGGCGGCAGCGCGATGCCGCAGACGGTGCCGCTCTTGGCATACTCCTTCCAGCCCGAACCGGCCACATAGCCGCGCACCACGGCCTCGCAGGGCAGGGGCGTGAGGCGCTTGACCAGCATCGCGCGGCCGGCGATCTGCGCCGCCTCGGCGGCCGTCACCACGCTCTCGGGCGCGGCGCCGGTGAGGTGGTTGGGCACGATGGCGGCCAGGCGCTCGAACCAGAACAGCGCCATGCCGGTGAGCAGCCGGCCCTTGCCGGGCACGGGCGCCTTCATCACCACGTCGAAGGCCGAGAGGCGGTCGCTGGCCACCATCAGCAGGCGGTCTTCGCCGACGGCGTAGTTGTCGCGCACCTTGCCGCGCGCCAGCAGCGGCAGCGACGTGAGGGTGGTGGCGGGCAGGGCGGGGCCGAGGGCGGCCAGCGGCGAGTTTGCGGTCATGTCAGGCGCTCGAGCAGGGGTGGGCGTATTTTGCGCGCCGTCGCCGTGTGAACATCGCGGCCCACAATGAACCGCATTTCCACCTGGCGCTGGATCCCCACGCTCTACTTCGCCCAGGGCCTGCCCTATGCGGTGGTGATGACGCTGGCCGTGGTGATGTACAAGAACCTCGGCGTCGGCAATGCCGAGATCGCGCTGGCCACCAGCTGGCTCTACCTGCCCTGGGTGATCAAGCCGCTGTGGAGCCCGCTGGTCGATCTGCTGGGCAGCAAGCGCGGCTGGATCGTCGCGCTGCAGTTCCTGATCGGCGCGGCGATGGCGATGGTGGCGCTGTCCCTGCCCGGTCCGCGCTTCCTGCAGGCCACGCTGGCGGTGTTCTGGCTCATGGCCTTTGCCTCGGCCACCCACGACATCGCCGCCGACGGCTTGTACATGCTGGCGCTGCCGCCGCGCAGCCAGGCCGCCTTCGTCGGCGTGCGCAGCTGCTGCTGGCGGCTGGCGCTGATCGCCGGCCAGGGCGGGCTGGTCGTGCTGGCCGGCTGGCTGGCCGAGCGCAACGGCCAGGTGGTGCAGGCCTGGAGGCTGGTCTTTTGGCTGCTGGCGGCGCTCTTCGTCATTGCCGCCCTCTACCACCTGCGCGCGCTGCCGCGACCGGCTGCCGACCGCGCGGCGCCGCGCAGCGCCACCCTGATGGCCGACTTCGGCGCCGTGTTCGCCGCCTTCATGCGCCAGCCCGGCATCGCACGCATCCTGGCCTTCCTGCTGCTCTACCGCTTTGCCGAGGCCCAGCTGCTCAAGCTGGTGACGCCCTTTCTGCTCGATCCGGTGGCCGCCGGCGGGCTGGGCCTGAAGACACAGGAGGTCGGCATCGCCTATGGCACGGTGGGTGTGATGGCCTTGATGGCCGGTGGCCTGCTGGGTGGCTGGGCCATCGCCCGCGGCGGCCTGGCGCGCCTGCTGTGGCCGCTGATGGTGTGCATGCACCTGCCCAACCTGGTGTTCGTGGCGCTGGCGATCTACCAGCCCGGCTCGCTGTGGCTGGTGAGCGCCGCGCTGGCGCTGGAGCAGTTCGGCTACGGCTTTGGCTTCACCGCCTACATGGTGTTCATGCTGCTGGTGGCCGGCGGTGGCGATGGCCGCAACCCGCACCAGACGGCGCACTACGCGCTGTGTACCGGCTTCATGGCCCTGGGCATGATGCTGCCCGGCATGGGGGCCGGCTGGCTGCAGCAGCAGCTGGGCTATCCGCTCTTCTTCGCCTGGGCCTGCCTGGCCACCCTGCCCTCGTTCGCCGCCGCGGCGCTGGTGCGCATCCCCGCCGGCTTCGGGCGCAAGGACGATGCAACGTAGGGGGTGGCGGCGCCCGGGCCTGTCGCTATCCTTTTCGGCTCTGCGTGTACGCCTGGAGGCCCCGCCATGATTCCGGTCCCGACTGACGCCAGCCGCCGCCGTGGCCTGGGATTCATCGCCGGTGCCGCCGCCGGGCTCGGCCTCGCGCGCATGGCCTGGGCGCAGGCCACGCCCGAGGCCCAGGCCGACAAGCTGCTGGACGCCGTGGGCGGCCGTGCCGCCTGGGCGCGTGTGGCCAACCTGCTCAGCGACAGCCAGCAGAACAGCCCCGACGAGCCGCGCATCGTGCGCTCGCTCACCGCGCTCGATTTCCGCGCCCCGCGCATGCGCACCGAGACCACGGCGCCCGGCCTGCACGCGGTGCGCGTGGTCGATGGCGAGCGCCACTGGTGGTACACGCGCGATGGCGCCGTTGAGCCGCTGCCGGCGGCGGTGCTCGAGCACGACCGCCGCGCCTGGGCCGCCCACCCGCTGCGCACGCTGCAGCGCCTGGCGGTGCGCGATCCGGCGCTGACGCTGAAGGCCGGCGCGGCCGGCCGGCTCGAGGTGCACGAGGGCGGTCGCCGCCTGGCCTGGTATGCGCTCGATGCGCGCGGCGAGCCCTATGGCTGGGGCGCCTATGGCGACGAGGCCGGCACCCTCTGCGGCCCCTGGGAGGCCGAGCGCCGCGGCATCCACCACCCGCTGTGGACGGCCAGCGTCGACGGCCGCATGCGCACGTTGCTGAAATCGGTGGACGTCAACATCGAGCTGGGCGCCGGCTTTTTCGAGCGGCCGGTGAGGCGTTGACCCGGGCCGGCGCCTATCGGCGCCGGCGGGCTTGATCAGCCCTTGAGCAGGCCGCTCAGGCCACCCAGCATTCCGGCCAGGTCACCCATGCCGCCGCCCTGGGGCAGCTGGCCATCGGGCGTGAGCTTGTCCACCACCTGGGGCAGCAGCTGGCTCAGCTGGCCCAGCAGCGCGCCCTGGTCGAGGCCGGCCTTCTGCGCCAGGCCGGCGACGGCGTCATTGCCCAGCACGCTGCCCAGTTGGGCCGGCGAGATCGGCAGGTTCTGGCCGGTCGAAACCCAGGAGGCGACGACCTCGCCCAGGCCGCCCTGCTGGAACTTGGCGACGAGACCGGCCAGGCCGCCGAGGCCGCCCTGGCCCTGGCCCAGCAGGCCGGCGACCAGGCCCATCAGATCCGGCTGGCCGCCGTTGCCGCCGCTGGCGGCGGAACCGAGTGCGCCGACGACTGAATCGAACAATCCCATGTGTGACTCCCTGGCTGATTTGGAGCCGGCAGTGTGCACCATGGCTGTGACGGGTCGGCCGTCGCGGTTTCAGCTGCCTTCGGTGTGATGCAGCGCCAGCCAGGCCAGCACGGCCAGGGGCGCCGTCTCGGCGCGCAGCACGCGCGGGCCCAGGCCCACGGCCACGAAGCCGGCGGCCCGCGCCGCGGCCTCTTCGTCGGGCGCCAGGCCGCCCTCGGGGCCGCTGAGCGTGCAGAGCGAGCCGCCGGCGGCCGGCGCCTGCGGTATCAGCCGCGGCAGCGGCGCGGCGCCGGCGGCCAGGCTCAGCAGCAGCCTTGTCGCTGGCGGCTCGTCCTTCAACCCGGCCAGCCAGTCGGCCAGCGTCCGCACCGGCGCGATGACGGGGATGCGGGCGCGGCCGCATTGCTCGCAGGCCGCCTCGGCCACGGCCTGCCAGTGGGCGCGCTTGCGTTCGGCGCGCTCGCCGGCCAGGCGCAGCACCGAGCGCTCGGCCAGCAGCGGCTGCAGCCGCGCCACGCCCAGTTGCGTGGCCTGCTCGACCAGGCTGTCCATGCGCTCGTTGGCCGGCATGGCCAGCGCCAGCGTCACCGCCAACGGCAGTTCGGTGTGGACGGCGTGCGGCTCACCGACGCGCACGCGCACCTCGCTGCGGCCCATGGCCAGCACCTCGGCCGGCCAGTCGCAGCCGCCGCCGTCGAAGAGCAGCAGCGCGTCGCCGGGCTGGACGCGGCGCACCTGGGCGTGGCGGCTGGCGCCGGGTGGCAGGGCGAGATCTGCGCCCGCCACCAGGGGCGCGTCGACAAAGAGCCGCATCGCAGTCAGGCCGGCGTCTGCAGCAGCTTCTGCACCGCCAGCGCGACGGCGGCCAGTTCAGCGTCGTGCCCGCCCGGGGCCGAGAGCATCAGGCCCACCGGCAGCTCGCCCGGCGCGTGGCAGGGCAGGCTGAAGGAGCAGCCGTCGAGGAAGTTGATCGGGAAGGTGTTGCGCAGCATCTGGCCGTTGGCGGCGAAGTACGCCTCGTCGCTGGCCTCCAGCGCGGCGATGGGTGGCGCGACGAGGGGCGTGGTGGGGCAGATCAGTGCATCGAAGCCGGCCAGGCGCTGGTGCATGCGGGCGATCCAGTCGCGCCGGCGCTGCAGCATCAGGATGTAGTCGGCCGCGCTCACGCCCTCGCCGCGCACGATGCGCGTGGCGACGCGGCGGTCGAACTCGGCGCGCCGGGTCTGCATCGCGTGGCGGTGTACGGCCCAGGCCTCCACCGGCGTGAGGCCGGCGGGGGCGTTGATGTCGGCGATCTCGGTCAGCTTGGTCAGGCCGATGTCGACGATGCGCGCGCCGCCCTGCGACAGCCGCGTGAGCGTGCGCGAGAAGGCGCTGGCGACGGTGGCGTCCAGGCTGTCGAGCAGCAGGGTCTGGGGCAGGGCCAGGCGCAGGCTGCTGAGCGGGCGCGACTGCACCGCCAGTGGCGCGCCGGCGAGCACGCCATCGACGAGCAGGCAGTCTTCCACCGTGCGCGCCATGGCGCACACGGTGTCGAGCGTGAACGAGAGCGGAAAGGCGCCCTCGCGCGGTGTGCGCGACTGCGTGCTCTTGAAGCCGACGATGCCGCACAGCGCGGCCGGGACGCGGATGGAGCCGCCGGTGTCGCTGCCCAGCGCCGCCACCGCCAGGCCCAGCGCCACCGAGACCGCGGCGCCGGCCGACGAGCCGCCGGGGATGCGTGCCAGCAGCGGGTCGGCCGGGTTGCGCGGCGTGCCCAGGTGGGGATTGATGCCCAGGCCCGAGAAGGCGAACTCGGTCATGTTGGTGAGGCCGGTGAGGGCCGCACCGGCGCGCCGCAGCCGCGCCACCGCGGGCGCGTCCTCGGCCGCCGCTGTCTCGCCGCGGCGCAGCACCGAGCCGGCCAGCGTGGGGCGGCCGGCGATGTCGTAGAGATCCTTCACCGTCACCGGCAGGCCGGCCAGCGGCGGCAGGGCCTCGCCGCGCAGCAGACGCGCATCGGCCTCGGCGGCGGCGGCGCGTGCCTCGGTGTCGAAGCGGGCGGTGAAGACGTGGCTGGCGGCGGCGCGGTGCGACTCGGCCAGCACGCGCTCGATCAGCGCGCGGTGGCCGCCCGGCGCGGTGATCGTGCGCCGCAGCTCGGCGATGGGAGGCAGCATGCGCGGATTGTCATGCACTCTCGCGCAGTTCGCGGCGCAGCACCTTGCCCAGGCCAGTCTTGGGCAGGCCGGCGCGGAACTCCACCACGCGCGGCCGCTTGTAGCCGCTCAGGTGCATCTCGCAATAGGCGCGGATGTCGGCTTCGCCGGGGCTGGTGGCCTGGGGGTCGCTGCGCACCACGATGAGCTTGACGGCTTCGCCGGCGCGCTCGTCGGGCATGCCGATGGCGGCACACTCGGCCACCCCGGGCATGCGCGCCACCACGTCCTCGACCTCGTTGGGGTAGACATTGAAGCCGCTGACGAGGATGAGATCCTTCTTGCGGTCGACGATGCGGAAGTGGCCGCGCTCGTCCATGGCGCCGATGTCGCCGCTGCGGAAGCAGCCGTCGGCCGTCATCACGCGCGCCGTCTCTTCGGGGCGCTGCCAGTAGCCCGCCATCACCTGCGGGCCGCGGATGGCGATCTCGCCCGGCACGCCGGGCGGCAGTTGCCGGCCTTCGTCATCGAGCACCAGGATCTCGGTGCCGGGCAGGGGCAGGCCTATGCTGCCGCTGAAGGACTCGATGTCGACCGGGTTGCAGCACACCGTGGGCGAGGTTTCTGACAGGCCATAGCCCTCGCAGATGACGGAGCCGGTCATCTCCTGCCACAGCCGCGCCGTGCCGGGCTGCGTGGCCATGCCGCCGGCGATGGTGATGCGCAGGTGGCTCCAATCGACGGCGTCGAAGCGCGGGTGGTGGACGAGGGCATGGAACAGCGTCTCGATGCCGGGGAAGCTGTGGACATGCTCGCGCGCCAGCGTCTCGATCACCGCGCCGGTGTCGCCCGGGTTGGGCACCAGCACATTGCAGAAGCCCAGGCGCAGGCCCAGCATCAGGCAGCTGGTAAAGGCGTAGATGTGGTGCAGCGGCAGGGCGCAGACGTTCACCACCTGCTCGTCGGCCGGCGCCAGCGCCAGCGCCGGGCGGTACCAGGCCTCGCACTGCAGCACATTGGCCGCCAGGTTGCGGTGCAGCAGAACCGCGCCCTTGGCGACGCCCGTGGTGCCGCCGGTGTACTGCAGCAGCGCGATGTCGTCGCGCGCCACCACCACTGGCGCCAGCGTCATGCGCTGGCCCTGGGCCAGGGCCAGGGCAAAGGGCAGGGCCTCGGGGATCTCGTACCTGGGCACCAGCTTGTGGACACGGCGCACCAGGTGGTTGACGTAGCGGCCCTTGAGCGGGCCCAGCAGGTCGCCCATGGCGGCCACCAGCACCGTCTTGGTCGGCACCTGGGCCAGCAGCGGCTGCAGCGTGGCGGCGAAGTGCTCGAGCACGATGATGGCGCGTGCGCCACTGTCGCGCAGCTGGTGGGCAAGATCGCGCCCTTCGAGCTGCGGGTTGACGTTGACCACCACCATGCCGGCGCGCAGCACCGCGGCCACCGCCACCAGGTATTGCGGCAGGTTGGGCATCATCAGCGCGACGCGGTCGCCGCGCGCCAGGCCGCGGCCCTGCAGCCAGGCGGCGAGGGCGCGCGACAACTCGTCGATCTCGCCAAAGCTCAGCGAGCGGCCCATGAAGCGGCAGGCCGGCAGCGCACGGTGGCGGGCAAAGGCGTGGTCCAGCAGCGCCGCCAGCGTGGGCAGGGCGGCGGCGTCGATGTCTTCGGGAACGCCCTGCGGGTACTGCTTGAGCCAGAACTTGGTCATCGCCTGCCGTTTGTTCAATTTGGGCCGATTCTGACGCCCGGCTGACGCAGGGCTATCAGGGGATTCGATAGCGCGGCCCGTGCAGGTCTTCACGCAGCCGTCATCTGGCTGGCGCCAAGGCCCCCGACCCCAGGGGGCAAAGCGCGACTTGCGAGGCCCACGCGCAGGCCGCGCCCGCCCAGAATCCCGCCATCGCGCTGCGCACAGCGCCTGGAACCGTTTCGGAGTACCGCATGAGCAGGCCCTTTTCTTCGCTTTCCACCCTGGCCCTGGCCGCCGCAGTGGCCCTGGCCGCCGCCGCGCCGGCCCAGGCCGCCGGCCCCGGCCTGGCCTTCAACGAGCCCATCGTCTTCTGGGATCCGGGCCTGGTGACGCTGACGCTGGAGTCCAGCAGCGGCGGCTTCGACCATGTGCTGGAGCTGGCAGACGCGACGGGCCCCGTCGGGCCGGTGCCGCTGCTGGCGCTGACCGACCTCGTCGGTGGACAGCCCAGCGCCTCGGTGCTGGGCTGGCTGCCGGCGGCGGTGGGCGCCACCGTCGCGCTGGGCAACGCCGTGATCGGCCAGGAGATCGTCTTGCGCCTCACCAACATCGGTTCGGCACGCTTCGGCGATGTCGGTGTCGTTGACAGCCAGGTCTTCACCGGCAGCGCCAGCATCCTCAACCCGGTGCCGGGCAGCTACTACACCAGTGTCGAATGGATCAGCCCGACCCAGGTGCGGGTGCAGATGGAAGACCTGTTCCCGGTCGACCCGGGAACCAACCCGGCGGCGCTGGACACGCCCGACCTGCAGTTCGTGCTGACCTTGAGCCCGGTGCCCGAGCCCCGCAGCTGGGCGCTGATGCTGGGTGGCCTGGCGGCGTTGGGCTCGCTGGCGCGGCGGCGCCGGGGCTGATCGGGACGACGCTGGTCGCCAAGAAAAAAGGGCCGGCAATGCCGGCCCTTCTGCTTGGTGCGCCCCGCACGGGCGCGGGCCGGGCTCAGCCCTTCAAGGCCGCCAGCACCTCGTCCAGCATCTTCTTCGCGTCGCCGAAGAGCATGCGGTTGTTGTCCTTGTAGAACAGCGGGTTGTCGACCCCGGCGTAGCCGCTGGCCATGCTGCGCTTCATCACGATGCTGGTCTTGGCCTTCCACACCTCGAGCACCGGCATGCCGGCGATGGGGCTGGCGGGGTCGTCCTGCGCCGCCGGGTTGACGATGTCGTTGGCGCCGATGACGATGGAGACATCGGTCTTCGGGAAGTCGTCGTTCAGCTCGTCCATCTCCAGCACGATGTCGTAGGGCACCTTGGCCTCGGCCAGCAGCACGTTCATGTGGCCCGGCATGCGGCCGGCCACCGGGTGGATGCCGAAGCGCACGTTGACGCCCTTTTCGCGCAGCACCTTGGTGATCTCGTAGACCGTGTGCTGGGCCTGCGCTACGGCCATGCCGTAGCCGGGCACGATGATCACGTTCTTGGCCTCGCGCAGCAGCTCGGCGGTCTCGAGCGCCAGGATGGGCGCCACTTCGCCGGCCGGCTGGGCCGCGCCGCCCGCGGCTGCGGGGGCCGGGGCACCGCCGCCGAAGCCGCCGGCGATGACGCTGATGAAGTTGCGGTTCATCGCGCGGCACATGATGTAGCTCAGGATCGCGCCCGAACTGCCCACCAGCGCGCCCACCACGATGAGCAGGTCGTTGCTGAGCATGAAGCCCGTGGCCGCCGCCGCCCAGCCCGAGTAGCTGTTGAGCATGGACACCACCACCGGCATGTCGGCGCCGCCGATGGCCATCACCATGTGGATGCCGAAGAGCAGGGCCACCACGGTCATCACCAGCAGCGGCGTCATGCCTGAGGCGATGTCGTGCGCGTGCAGGAACTCGCGCCCGTACCAGACGGCGATGAGCAGCAGCGCCAGGTTGAGCCAGTGCCGCGCCGGCAGCGTCAGCGGCTTGCCGCCGATCTTGCCGCTCAGCTTGCCGAAGGCAATGATGGAGCCCGAGAAGGTGACGGCGCCGATGAGGATGCCGACGTAGATCTCGACCTCGTGGATAGATTTCTCGGCGCTGGTGGCGAACACCGTGGAGGTGTCGACATAGCTCGCGAAGCCCACCAGGCAGGCCGCCAAGCCCACCAGGCTGTGCATCAGCGCCACGAGCTCGGGCATCTGCGTCATCTGCACCTTCTTGGCGGCGAAGAGGCCGATGCCGCCGCCCACGGCCAGGGCGCCGACGATCCAGGCGTAGCCGGTGGGCGTGACGCGCGGGCCCAGCACGGTGGCGAGCACGGCGATGGCCATGCCGATGATGCCCAGCAGGTTGCCGCGGCGCGCGGTCTCGGGGTTGGCGAGGCCGCCCAGGCTGAGGATGAAGAGGATGGTGGCGGCGATGTAGGAGACGGTGGCCAGGCTGGATGTCATGGTCAGCTCCTTACTTGCGGAACATCGCCAGCATGCGCCGCGTCACCGCGAAGCCGCCGAACATGTTGACGGCGGTGAGCGCGAGCGCAAACACCGCCAGGCCCAGGATCAGCGCATTGGGCCGGTTGGCGGCCCCGGCCGCATCCAGCGGCGGCGCCACCTGCACCAGCGCGCCGATGGCGATGATGGAAGAAATGGCGTTGGTCACGCTCATCAGCGGCGTGTGCAGCGAGGGCGTCACGTTCCACACCACCATGTAGCCGATGAAGCAGGCCAGCACGAAGACGGTGAAGTGCGACAAAAAGCTGGCCGGCGCGTACAGGCCCACCAGTGCAAAGAGCAGCGCGCCGACGCCGAACACCGTGGCCAGCGACTGGCCCGACATCGGCTCGCCGCCCCCGCCGTGGCCATGGCCCTTCTTGGCGGGCGCAGCGGCCGCTGCCGCCGCCGGCTTGGGCGCGGCCACCGGCAGCTTCAGCGGCGGCGGCGGCCAGGTGATGCTGCCTTCCTTGATCACGGTGAGGCCGCGGATGGCGTCGTCGTCCATGTTGACGTTGATGACGCCGTCCTTGGTCTTGCACAGCTCCTCGGTCACGCGCCACAGGTTGGTGGCGTACAGCGTCGAGGCCTGCTTGGCCAGGCGGCTGACGAGATCGGTGTAGCCGATGATGGTGACGCCGTGGCGCACCACGGCCTCGCCGGGCACGGTGAGCTCGCAGTTGCCGCCTTGTTCACCGGCCATGTCGACGATGACGCTGCCCGGCTTCATGCTCTGCACCATCTCGGCGGTGATGAGCTTGGGCGCCGGCTTGCCGGGGATCAGGGCGGTGGTGATGATGATGTCGGCTTCGCGCGCCTGCTTGGCGTACATCTCGCGCTGGGCCTTCTGGAAGCCCTCGCTCATGACCTTGGCGTAGCCGCCGCCGCCCGCGCCTTCTTCCTCGTAGTCGACCTTGACGAACTCGCCGCCCAGCGACACCACCTGGTCGGCCACCTCGGCGCGCGTGTCGTTGGCGCGCACGATGGCGCCCAGGTTGGCAGCCGTGCCGATGGCGGCGAGGCCGGCCACGCCGGCACCGGCGATGAAGACCTTGGCCGGCGGAATCTTGCCGGCGGCGGTGATCTGGCCGTTGAAGAAGCGGCCGAAGGCGTTGGCCGCCTCGATCACGGCGCGGTAGCCGCTGATGCCGGCCATGGACGTGAGCGCGTCCATCTTCTGCGCCCGCGACAGCTGGCGCGGCAGCGAATCAATGGCCAGCACGGTGACCTTGCGCGCCGCCAGCTGCTGCATCAGCTCGGGGTTCTGCGCCGGCCAGATGAAGCCGATCAGCGTGCTGCCGGCACGCAGCTGCGCCACTTCGTCGGCGCCGGGAGCGCGCACCTTGAAGACGATGTCGGCGCGGGCAAAGATGTCGGCGGCCGTGGGCACGACCTCGGCGCCGGCGGCGCGGTAGGTGTCGTCGGCAAAGTTCGCCGCGTCACCCGCGCCGCTCTGCACCGCCACCGAGAAGCCGAGCTTGACGAGCTTCTCCACCACCTCGGGCACGGTTGCGACGCGCTTCTCGCCAGCCGCTGTTTCGAGCGGAACGCCAATGAGCATGAAAGCCTCCTCGCCAGTCACTATTGAATCGGCGCCGAAGCTATCACATTCCATTGCGGCCGCCGTTGCGGCAACTCAGGCAGCTGCCGATACGATGGCCGCCCCTGCCGCTGCCCTTGCCGCCCCATGCTGCACACCTCCCGCTGGAGCCCCAGCGTCACCGTCGCCGCCCTCATCGAGCACGGCGGTCGCTACCTGCTGGTCGAGGAAGAGACGCCCGAGGGCCTGAGGCTCAACAACCCGGCCGGCCACCTCGACCCCGAGGAATCGCCGCTGCAGGGCGTGGTGCGCGAGGCGCTGGAGGAGACGGCGCGCGCCTTCACGCCCATCGCCGTGGTCGGTGTCTACCTGTCGCGTTTCGTGCGTCCGGCCCGCGGTCAGCAGCCGGCCGAGGACGTGAGCTATCTGCGCATCGCCTTCTGCGGCACGGTGGGCGAGCCGCTGCCGGGCCGGGCGCTGGATACCGGCATCGAGCGCACCCTCTGGCTCACGCCCGACGAGATCCGCGCCAGCCGTGCACGCCACCGCAGCCCGCTCGTGCTGCGCTGCATCGAGGACCATCTGGCCGGACGCCGCCATCCGCTGGACCTGATCGTCACCGACCCCAGCGTGTACACGCCCGAGATCAAGGGCTGATGAGCCAGGCCGCCCCCGGCGCACGCCGCGTCGTCATCACCGGCACCACCCACGGCATCGGCCGCGTGACGGCGCGCGAACTGGCGCGTGCCGGCTGCGCGGTGACGATGCTGGTGCGCGACACCGCCGCCGGCGAACGGGTGCGCGACGAGATCAGCGCCCTCGTGCCGGGCGCGGCGGTCGAGGTCGTGCGCTGTGATCTTGCCGAACTGGCCTCGGTGCGCGCCGCAGCGGCCACCGTGCGCGAACGGCTGCCGCGCATCGACCGGCTGATCCACAACGCCGGCATCGTCGCGATGTCGCGCCAGGCCACGGCCGATGGCTTCGAGCGGGTGTTCGCGACCAACCATCTCGGGCCCTTCCTGCTGACCGAGCTGCTGGTCGACCGCCTGGCGCCGGGCAGCCGTGTGATCCTGGTGGCCTCCTGCGCCCACGTTCAGGCCACGCTGGACCTGGGGCAGGTGATCGACACCCGTGCGCGGTACCGGCCGCAGGCGGCCTACGCCCAGTCCAAGCTGGCCAATGTGCTGCACGCCTTTGCGCTGGCGCGGCGCCTGGCCGGCCGTGGCATCACCGCCAATGCGCTGCACCCGGGCGTCGTGACGACGAATCTGCTGCCGCGCTGGCTGCAGGTGCTCAAGCCGCTGCTTCGGCGCGGCATGATCGACGCCGAGGCCGGCGCGCGCTGCACGCTGAAGCTGGCGCTGGACGAGGCGCTGGCCGGCGTCAGCGGCGCCTACTTCGACGAGCACGGCGCCCTCGTGCCGACCTCGGCGCTGGCCCGTGATGTCGCGCTGCAGGAGGCGCTGTGGGTGGCCAGCGCGCGCTGGGTGGGGCTGTGATCAGTCCTTCTTCTCGGCCGCCGCAGCTGCGGCGCGCGCGGCCGCATCGGCGCCCAGGTTGATGGCCGCCGCGGCGGCCGCCTGCTCGGCCAGATCCGCGGCGGTCTTTTCAGCCGCCGCTGCGGCCTCGGCGGCTGCGGCGTCGGCCTTGCTGCGCTCGTCGCGCCGCGCCGCCTCCTTCTGCGTCTGGGTCTCGCGCAGCTTCTCCAGCGCATCGGTCATGCGCTGCGTCCAGCCGGCCAGCTCGTCGGCCAGCACCTGCTCGGTGTGGGTGACGAGGGCGTCGAGGTTGTCGCGCTGGGCCTGCTCCTCGGGCTCGAGCGAGGTCCACCAGGTGAGGATGTTGTCGAGGTCGGTGGCGGTCTGGTTGTAGCTGGTCAACGTGGTCTCGACCTGCTGGTAGCCGAGGTAGGTGACGATGGCCCCGGCCAGCGCGGTGGTGAAGGTGATCCAGATCACCGCCTGTCCGCCCAGCGCCGCCAGCAGGGTGCCGCCGGCACCGGCCACCAGCACGTAGATCTGCAGCCGGCGCAGCTGCTGCTCCAGGCCCACGGTCTTCTTGCGGTAGAAGCCGAGCTGGTCGCGCAGCCGCCACGCGACGTACTGGTCGGTGCTCATCATGCTCATGCCGCGGTCCAGTGGATGGGCGGCGTACTCGGGCGGGATCGCGTCGGTGTAGATCGGCAGCGCCGTCGTGTTGGCCTCGGTGCGCGCCAGCCGGCGCGTGATGTCTTCCACCGCCTCGGCCAGCTTCTTCTCGCGCGCGTCGCCCACGTCGCTGTAGTCGGCGGCGCGCAGGCGGTAGCGGTAGATCTCGCGCTTGATGCTCTCGGCCGCCGAGCGCAGCAGCACCCAGCGCTTGCCCGGCTTGAAGTGGTTGCTGGCGGCGATCAGCACCGAGGTGCCGATGGGCACCAGGATGAGCGCGAAGTTGAGCGCCGACTTGATGCCCGAGGCCCAGCGCTCGCTGAGGCCCAGGCCCGCCAGCAGCGGGTCGGCCGGGCCCGAGTAGACGATGGACAGGTAGACCGCCACCAGGCCCAGCACCAGGATCAGGAACTGCGTCTCCTTGAAGTCCGTCTGCTGCTTCTTGGCCGCCAGGTCGATGGCGCCGAAGCGCCGCCAGGCCTGCAGCAGCACGCTTTCTCCGCCGGTGCCGCGCAGCACCTGGCGCGTCATCGTCTCCACCGCCTCGGCCACCTTGTCGCCCAGCGTGATGCAGGTGAGGTTGCCGTCGGCCAGGATCTCGGCCACCACCGGGTCGTGTTCGTCGGCGATGCCATTGGTCCACTGGCGTTCCAGCGCGTCGGCGGCGTCGCCGCTGCCCTTGACCACCAGCACCGGCCAGTGCAGGCGCACCGCTTCGCGCACCTCCACCATCAGGCCGGCGCCATTGCCCACCACCACCAGCAGGCCGGCGCGGCCGGCGGCCAGTGCGCCCGCCACCTGCACCTTGGTGCGCAGCTCGCTGCCCCAGGGGCCTTCGGGCGTGAGCAGCAGCCGCGTGAGCAGCGGCGCCGGCACCGGGGCATCGGCCGCCGCCGCCTCACCCGGCAGTTGCACCCGGCCGGCCGGCGCCACGCCCAGCAGCAGCAGGCCGCCCTGGCTGTCGGCCAGCACCGGGCCCAGCAGATCGTCGCTGGCGCCGCGCAGCACGCACAAGGCCTGGGCATCGCGGGCCGCACGCAGCAGGCCGCGGCCCAGCAGCTGGGTGACGCGGGCGCGCATCGCGGCGGGCACATCCTGGTGGCCGTCGGCGAGCACGACCACCGACTTGAAGCCGTCCAGCGCCAGCGCCTGGGCCAGGGTGGCCGGCGTGTCGTCGGGGCCTTGCTTCGTCAGGCTGGGCGACGGGCTGTCCTGGGGCGTGGCCATGGCGTTCTCCTGGGCTGGCGCGGCCGGCGCAGTCTAAGCGTCGCTGCCGGAGCGCGGGCCCTGCCGGCCTGGCATCCCCCCAAGAACGAAGCGCGCCCGGGTGGGCGCGCCGTGACGGATGTCGCTTCTGGAGCGCCCTAGAACGGGATGTCGTCGTCCATGTCGTCGAAGCCGGTGGCCGACTTCGTGGCGGCCGGCTTGGGCGCCGGGGCGCTGCGGGCGGGCGGGGCGCTGCGCGGGGCGGCGGTGCGCTGGGGCGGGGCGTCGCCCATGTCGTCGCCGCCGCCCATGCCACCGCCGCCTTCACGGCCGCCCAAGAGCTGCATGTCGGTGGCGACGATGTCGGTGCTGTACTTCTCGACGCCGTCCTTGTCGGTGTACTTGCGCGTCTTCAGCCGGCCTTCCACGTAGACCGGGCGGCCCTTCTTCAGGTACTCGCCGGCGATCTCGGCCATGCGGTCGAAGAAGGTCACGCGGTGCCATTCGGTCTCTTCCTGGCGGTCGCCGCTGGTCTTGTCCTTCCACTGCCGGCTGGTGGCGATGGTGACGTTGCAGATGGCCGAGCCGCTGGGCATGTAGCGCACTTCCGGGTCTTTACCCAGGTTGCCGATGATGATGACTTTGTTGACCGAGGCCATGGGCTGCTCCCGTGGAAGGGGTTGCGGGTGGAATGGGCGGATTATCGCGCCCGCCCCCGGCCGCCGCGTCGCCCGCTCGGGTGCGCCCGCCAGCGGGCCCTCGCAGGTGGGTGGCGCGCCGGGGCCTCGGCTACGATGCTGCTTCAGACATGAACGCCGTCATCGCCACAGCCCCCGCCGCCACGCCCCAGCAGGTGCTGCACGAGGTCTTCGGCTACGGCGCCTTCCGCGGCGCACAGCGCGAGATCGTCGAGCATGTGGTGGCCGGCGGCGACGCCCTGGTGCTGATGCCCACTGGCGGCGGCAAGAGCCTTTGCTACCAGGTGCCGGCCGTTCTGCGCCACCGCGCCGGCCAGGGCGTGGCGGTGGTGGTGAGCCCGCTGATCGCGCTCATGCATGACCAGGTCGGCGCCCTCGATGAACTGGGCGTGGCCGCGGCCTTCCTGAACAGCACGCTCGATGGCGACGAGGCCCGCCGCGTCGAACGCGATCTGCTGTCGGGCCGCCTGGTGCTGCTCTACGCCGCGCCCGAGCGCATCCTCACGCCGCGCTTCATGGCCATGCTGCAAAGCCTGAACGAGCGCGGCAAGCTCAGCCTCTTCGCCATCGACGAGGCGCACTGCGTCAGTCAGTGGGGCCACGATTTTCGCGAGGAGTACCTGGGCCTCTCGGCCCTGCACGAGCAGTTTCCCGGCGTACCGCGGCTGGCGCTCACGGCCACGGCCGACGAGCACACGCGCGCCGACATCGTCGAGCGGCTCAGGCTCGAAGAGGCGCGCCTGTTCGTGGCCAGCTTCGACCGGCCCAACATCCGCTACACCATCGTCGAGAAGGACGAGCCCAAGAAGCAACTGCTGCGCTTTCTGCGCGACGAGCACGAGGGTGACGCCGGCATCGTCTACTGCCAGAGCCGCAAGAAGGTGGAGGAAACTGCCGCCTGGCTTTCCGCCGAGGGCCTGGATGCCCTGCCCTACCACGCCGGGCTGGATGCGGCGGTGCGCCGCCGCCATCAAGACCGCTTCCTGCGCGAGGACGGCGTGGTGATGGTGGCCACCATCGCCTTCGGCATGGGCATCGACAAGCCTGACGTGCGCTTCGTCGCCCACCTCGACCTGCCCAAGAACATCGAAGGCTATTACCAGGAGACCGGCCGCGCCGGCCGCGACGGCCTGGCCGCCGACGCCTGGATGGCCTACGGCCTGGCCGACGTGGTGAACCAGCGCCGCATGATCGACGAAAGCGAGGCCGGCGAGGACTTCAAGCGCCTGCAGCGCGCCAAGCTCGATGCGCTGCTGGCGCTTGCCGAGGCCCACGACTGCCGCCGCGTGCGGCTGCTGGCCTATTTTGGTGAAGCCAGCGAGCCCTGCGGCAATTGCGACAACTGCATCAGCGCGCCCGCCACCTGGGACGCCACCGAGGCGGCGCGCAAGGCCTTGAGCTGCATCTATCGCTTCGGCCAGGCCGACGGCCACCGCGGGTCGGGCAGGTATGGCGCCATGCACCTGATCGACGTGTTGCGCGGCAAGCTCACCGACAAGGTGACGCAGCGCGGCCACGAGCGCCTGTCCACCTTCGGCATCGGCGCCGACGTCTCCGAGGCGCAGTGGCGCCTGGTGCTGCGCCAGCTCATCGCGCTGGGCCATGTGCAGACCGAGGGCGAGTTCAGCACGCTGGCGCTGGCCGAGAGCGCACGCGAGGTGCTGCGCGGCGAGGTGGCGGTGCGCTTGCGCGTGCCCGCCGAAGCCAAGGCCCGTGGCAAGACCGCCCGCGACCGTTCCACCCGCGGCGCCGCCCCCAAGCCGCCGCCGGTGCCGCTGGACGCCGCCGCCACGGCGCGCTTCGAAGCGCTGAAGGCCTGGCGTGCCGAAGTGGCGCGCGAACACAACCTGCCCGCCTATATCGTCTTCCACGACGCCGCCCTGGCCGAGATGGCGCGCGAGCAGCCGGCCACGCTGGACGACCTGGCCGGCATCAGCGGCGTCGGCGCCAGGAAGCTCGAGGCCTACGGGCGCGAGATCCTGCGCGTGCTGGAGTCCGCCGGCTAGGCACAGCCTGCGCCGCAAGAGGCGCACCGCTATCATGGCCGGTTGCCCAGCCGCCGCCCCATGCCTGCTTCCGAACCGTCCCCGCGCCCCATTCTCGAGACCCGCACGCTGCGGGTAAGGGGTGCGCGCACCCACAACCTCAAGAACATCGACCTCGACATCCCCAAGCACGCGCTGGTGGTGATCACCGGGTTGTCGGGCTCGGGCAAGAGCAGCCTGGCCTTCGACACGCTGTATGCCGAGGGCCAGCGCCGCTATGTCGAGAGCCTGTCGGCCTATGCGCGGCAGTTCCTGCAGCTGATGGACAAGCCCGATGTCGATGTCATCGAGGGCTTGAGCCCTGCCATCAGCATCGAGCAGAAGGCCACCAGCCACAACCCGCGCAGCACGGTCGGCACCATCACCGAGATCCACGACTACCTGCGCCTGCTCTATGCCCGCGCCGGCACGCCCTATTGCCCCGACCATGGCCTGCCGCTGCAGGCCCAGAGCGTGGCCCAGATGGTGGACGCCGTGCTGGCCCTGCCCGAGGACACGCGGCTGATGATCCTGGCCCCGGTGGTGCGCGATCGCAAGGGCGAGTTCACCGAGTTGTTCGAGGATATGCAGGCGCGCGGCTATGTGCGCTTTCGCGTGGGCGGCGATGGCCAGCCTGGCGCGGTGGTCGAGGCCGAGGCCCTGCCCAAGCTCAAGAAGAACGAGAAGCACGACATCGACGTCGTGATCGACCGCCTCAAGAGCAAGCCCGACGTGAAGCAGCGCCTGGCCGAAAGCTTCGAGGCCAGCCTGCGCATCGCCGACGGCCGTGCCATCGCGCTGGAAATGGACAGCGGCAAAGAGCACCTGTTCAGCAGCAAGTTCGGCTGCCCCGTTTGCAGCTATTCGCTGGCCGAACTGGAGCCGCGCCTCTTCTCCTTCAACAGCCCGGTGGGCGCCTGCCCGGCCTGCGACGGCCTGGGCCAGGTGACGGTGTTCGACCCCGAGCGCGTGGTCGCCTTCCCCAGCCTGAGCCTGGCCGCCGGCGCGGTGAAGGGCTGGGACCGCCGCAACGCCTACACGCACTCGATGCTGGAAAGCGTGGCACGCCACTACGGCTTCGACATCGAGACCGCCTACGAGGAATTGCCGCCGCAGGCACGCCAGGTGCTGCTCTACGGCAGCGGCGAAGAAGCCGTCGAGTTCGTCTACCAGGCCGAGGGCGCCGGCGCACGCGGCAAGCCGCGCCAGGTGAAGCGCAGCCATCCCTTCGAAGGCATCATCCCCAACTTCACGCGCCGCCTGAAAGAGACCGATTCGGTGGCGGTGCGCGAGGAACTGGTGCGCTACCAGGCCGCCAAGCCCTGCCCGCAATGCGCCGGCGCGCGGCTGCGGCGCGAGGCCCGCCATGTCTTCATGCAGCATGCCGACGGCCACCGCGGCCGGCCCATCTACGAGGTCGAGCACGCCACGCTGGCCGAGGCGCTGGCGTACTTCGAGGGCCTGAAGCTGCAGGGCGCCAAGGCCGAAATCGCGGACAAGATCGTGCGCGAGATCCGCAGCCGGCTGCGCTTTCTGAACGATGTCGGCCTCGACTATCTGAGCCTGGACCGCGGCGCCGACACGCTCAGCGGCGGCGAGGCCCAGCGCATCCGCCTGGCCAGCCAGATCGGCAGCGGATTGAGCGGCGTGATGTACGTGCTGGACGAGCCCAGCATCGGCCTGCACCAGCGCGACAACGAGCGCCTGATCGGCACGCTGCGCCATCTGCGCGATCTGGGCAACAGCGTCATCGTGGTCGAGCACGACGAGGACATGATCCGCAGTGCCGACCATGTCGTCGACATGGGCCCCGGCGCCGGCGTCCATGGCGGGCGCGTGATGGCCGCGGGCACGCCGCAGGAAGTGGCCGACAACCCCGAATCATTGACCGGCCGCTACCTGGCGCAGGCCCTGCGGATCGCCGTGCCCAGGCAGCGCCGTCCGGCCACCGGCTTCGGCGCCGCGCCCTTCCGCCTGGCCATCGTGGGCGCACGCGGCAACAACCTGCACGGCGTGAGCGTCGAGATCCCGGTCGGGCTGCTGACCTGCGTCACCGGCGTCAGCGGCTCGGGCAAGAGCACGCTCATCAACGACACCCTCTACACCGCGGTGGCGCGCAAGCTCTACGGCAGCCATGCCGAGCCGGCGCCTTACGAGCGCATCGACGGGCTGGACCATTTCGACAAGGTCATCAACGTCGACCAGAGCCCCATAGGCCGCACGCCGCGCAGCAACCCGGCCACCTACACGGGCCTGTTCACGCCCATCCGCGAGCTGTTCGCCGAGGTGCCGGCGGCGCGCGAGCGCGGCTATGGCGCCGGGCGTTTCAGCTTCAACGTCAGCGCTTCATCCGGCGGTGGCCGCTGCGAGGCCTGCGAGGGCGACGGCGTGATCAAGGTGGAGATGCACTTCCTGCCCGACATGTACGTGCCCTGCGATGTCTGCCACGGCGCGCGCTACAACCGCGAGACGCTGGAAATCCTCTACAAGGGCCGCAACATCACCCAGGTGCTGGAGCTGACGGTGGAAGACGCCCACGCCTTCTTCGCCGCCGTGCCCAACCTCGCGCGCAAGCTGCAGACGCTGCTGGATGTGGGCCTGGGCTACATCCGCCTGGGCCAGGCCGCCACCACGCTTTCCGGCGGCGAGGCACAGCGCGTCAAGCTGGCGCTGGAGCTGAGCAAGCGCGACACCGGCCGCACGCTCTACATCCTGGACGAGCCCACCACCGGCCTGCATTTCCACGACGTGGGCATGCTGCTCAAGGTGCTGCACCAGCTGCGCGACGCCGGCAACACCATCGTCGTGATCGAGCACAACCTCGACGTCATCAAGACCGCCGACTGGCTCATCGACATGGGCCCCGAAGGCGGCGCCGGCGGCGGCCGCGTGGTGGCGGTGGGCACGCCCGAAGATGTGGCGGCCTGCGCGGCCAGCCATACGGGGCGGTTCTTGAAGGCGATGCTGTAGCCGGCGCTGCTGCCGGCCGCGCGCTCAGTCCCGGCGCCGCGCTGCCCGGCGCCGGGCCAGCAGTGTCATCACGCCCAGGCCGGCGAGCAGCGTGCCGCCAGTGCGCGGCTCGGGCACCGGCGTCGAAGTGAAATCGGCCGTGCGCAGGTAGGAGAACTCGTCGGCCTGGAAGGCCTGGGACGCGCCGCCCAGGCCCACCAGCGTGATGTCGGTGAAGCCGGTGGGCACCTGGATGCCGACGAAGGCATTGCCCAGCGGCAGCGCCTGGTCGATCTGCACCTGCTCGAGCACGCCGTCGCGGTTGAGATCGGTGCTGACGATGAAGCGCAGCGTCTCGATCAGCGCCAGGTCGGGGAAGGCACCATTGACGCTGGCCACGCGCATGCCGAACTGGGCCATGGCCTGGTCGAAGTGAACCTGCACATTGCGCGGGCCGAAATAGCCGGGCTGGCCAACCACGACGGGGCTGAGAAAGTTGACCGCGAAAACCTGGTTGACGGCGCGGGCCAGCGCGGGGTCAGGGATCACCACGTCGGCGAGCGGCACCTCGCGGTCATAGGTGAAGAGCTGGTTGGCGCCGAAGTGCATCGCGCCGCAGTTGATGGGCGAGACGTTCAGGTCACCCGCCACACCGCAGGCCGTGCGCGCGAGCGGCGCCAGGATCTGGTTGAGCGCACTGGTGGCCGTGCCCAGCGTGAACCCTTCCTTGGGCAGGCGGTCCGGGTTGAAGAAGAAGAGCGAGTAGGCCTTGGCGCCATCCTGCATCTGCGAGATCGCCGTCATCTGGGCCTGTGCGGTGGCGGCGCCCAGCGCCAGCGCGGCGCAAAGGAGGGAGGGAAACAACTGCATGGCTGACCGACTTCTCGAAGAACCCACCCCAAGCTGGGGCTTTATGGCTGACAGAGGGTTGATGCCATGCAGAGATACCGCAGGCTCGTGTATCGGGGGGTAAGGGCGCGGCCGTGGCGGGGCCGGCCGCCGGCGTGGCGCGCCGGCCCGCTGCGGCCGTAAAAAGGGGCCCGGCCGCTGCTGCCAGCGGCCGGGCCCTGCGGCCCGAGCGGGCCGGTGGCGTGATCAGCGGCTCAGGTGGCAGCTGTTGCAGCTGACGTTGCTGCGGTTGCGGTGGCGCTCGTGGATGCCCACCAGGCCGTTGTTGGTTTCACCGCTGTGGCAGTTGTTGCACAGGCCGGTGGACGTGGCCGGCTCGCGCAGGTCATAGCCCAGGCCGCCGGCGCCCACCAGCTGCATGCGGGCCGGGCTGCCGGCCATGGGCGCGCCGCGGTCGGTGTGGCAGGCGCCGCACTGGTTGGCGGCGCCCAGCGCATTGGCCGCCACCTCCACGCCGTGGTTGATGGTCTGGAAGGTGTGTACGGGCACCACTTCGGCGCCGGCCGGGGCAGCGGTGTTGAGGCCGTTGCCGCAGGCCGTGTCGGGGTTCTGGCCCAGGCCGCTGGCCACCGAGCGGCAGAAGCTGCCGGTGCGGAAGAACTCCGACACCGAGTGCGGGATCAGCGTGTTGGTGGGCACGCCCGCCGGGTTGCTGGCCGAGCCCGGGGCGGTGGTGCTGCGCGCCAGCTTGCCCCAGTGTTCCTTCATCGGGTAGATCTTCGCGGCGGCCGTGTTCACGGCGCCGTTCGGGTTGCCCAGGATGTAGGCCGTGGCGCCCGTGCTGATGCCCAGCTGCGCCGCCGTGGTGGCATCGACCGTGCGCGTGGGCATGCCGGTGAGCGATTCGCCCAGCACCGCGACGCGGCTGGTGCCGTCGAACCACTTGTAGGTGGGCCGCACATTGGAGGCCTTGATCTCCTTGGGCAGCCAGCCGCCGCGGCCGCTGCAGGCCGTCTGCGAGACCTCGGGCGCCTGCCAGTCGCGTGCCATCTCGGTGGCAAAGCCCACGCCGGCCACCACCTTGGCGAAGCTCGGGATGTGGCAGGTCTGGCAGGCCACCTTGGCGGTGTGGCGGTTGAGCGCCGCGCCATTGGTTACCGCGCCGTGCGGCGTGGCGGTGTGGCAGCCCGAGCTTTCGCAGCTGAAGCGCTGCGGCGTGTCGTTGGCGCGCAGGTCCAGGCCGCGTCCGCGCATGCGGTGGCTGCTGCGGCCATCGGTGCCGTTGACGTTGTGGCAGCTGGCGCAGCTGAGGTTGGCGCCGCCGGCGGCCGCGCTCATGTGCATGTCCAGCGCCAGCGGCGGGTTGATCAGCGCCGTCGACAGGTCACCGCGCTTGGTGCCGTTGCCGCCGCCCGCGGTGGCATGGCAGTTCAGGCAGGACTGGCGCGTGCTGCGGTGTACCGTGCGCGCCGCCTCGTCGCTGGTGATGGGCATGGCCACCATGGGCGCGTCGGCCGGCATCACGAAGCCGCCGCCGGGCGCGCCGGCGGGCCGGAACTCGAAGTCCTTGGTCAGCGGGTGCTCGATGGGCGTGCCCTTGGAGCCGCCGAGCGTGACGCTGTTGCCCGGTGCGGCGACCAGCGTCTTGCCGTCGGCCGCCAGCGTGATGTTGTGCAGCACCATGTCGGCGAAGCCCAGGCCGCCCACCGCCGGCCAGGCCGGGAAGCGCTTGTAGACCTGCTGGTGACAGGTCAGGCAGTCGATGTTGGCCAGCTCGGCCAGTTGCTGCGTCGGGCCCAGCGCATTCAGCTCGGCCGGTGTGCGCGGGTAGCGGCCGTTGCCGACGTGGCAACTCGCGCAGGTGAAGCGTGGCGAACTCTGGTGGGCGCCGCAGTAGGTGTTGATGCCGATCAGCGCATCCACCGGCGTGCCGGTGGGCGACACCGCCAGCGGCCGGCCGGCAGGGCCTTCGCCGGCCTTGCGCGGGCTTGCCGTGCCCACCGGGTTGATGTTGGTGGCGTTGGGGGCAGGCGCGTTCTGCTGGTAGTGCAGCGAGCCGTGCATCTGGCGCGCCTGGGTCTCGTGGCAGGCCACGCAGGTGGCGGGGCCGGCATAGCTGGTGATGCCGGCGTGCGCCGCGGCGGCACCGCCGATGCTGTCGTTGGCCGGGATGGTGCCCAGGCCCGTGCCGTCGGCGAGGGTGGCGTTGACGGCCGCGCTCAGCGTCATGTTGAAGGTCTCGGCGCCTTCGGGCGCGGTGTCGTTCACCGTCGTCACGGCCACCGTCTGGCTCAGCGTGGTGGTGCCGGCGGCAAAGCTCAGGCTGCGGTTGGCCACGGCATTGAAGTCGGCCGGCGAGGCCGCCGTGCCGGCGCTGCTGTTGACCACCACCGTCACCGTGCTGGCCGGCGAGGCCGACAGCGTGACGACGAAGTTGGCCACATTGCCCTCGGTCACCGTCACGTCGTTGATGGACAGGCTGGGCAGGCTGCCGCCGCCCGTTGCGCCGCAGTTGGACGGGCGGTTGGCCACATCGCGCTCGGCGCTGCTGGCGCCTGCCAGCGCGCGCACGCGGCAGGGCACCGGGCTCATGCCGCGCGCACGCAGCCGCCAGCGGCCTTCGCTGTCGGCCGTGGTGGTGGCCAGCAGGGCGGCGTTGGCCGCGTTCTGCACCGACACGCTGGCGCGCGCCGCGGCGCGCCCTTCGACGCGCAGTTCACGGTCTTGCCATTCGGCCCTGGAGATGGACACGGCGGTCTGCGCCACTGCGGACGCCGTCCACAGCAGCAGCATCAGCAACATCACCATCGAGGCGGCCAGGGCCAGCAGGCGATGGGTTCGGGTGTCGGGTGGTGCGGCAATACGGTGCATGGCGGGTTCTCCTGTTCCACGTCGGGTGCAGGCTCCCAAGACATGCCGGTGGGCCTGCGGGCCGCCTTGGCGACGACCCGGACGTACCTTTGCACCGCTGCGGCCGGCAATTTCTGATCCAGAACAAACCCGCGCTTATATACCCCACTGGGTTTCAATGTGTTGCCACATTAAGGGCGGTTAATCTGCGCCGCATGCGCGCCGTTTGATCGCTATTCGCCGGCGCTGCAACAGGTGTGCGCGCCGGTCTCACCCCCGCGGCATGGGTCGGCTGCCTGGGAGTCCCTAACGCCGGTCAACGGGGCACGTCCCTGTCGGTTTCGCGCGGCGCGCACGCGGCGCAGTCTAAGCGCGCGTCGCGTCAGGCGGCAGGCGGCGGCGGCACCTGCTGCGGCGGTCGGCCCCTGGGAGGCCGACTCCACTGCGGTACTCGCCCCGGGGTCGCGTCGCAAAACTCGCTGCGCTCACTGCGTTCGCTTCGCTCAGACAGTTGCGACGAGTCAGTTCACGAAGCGCGCTGCGCGCGCCGACCCCGGGGCTGCGTTCCTCGTCGCCGCAGAAGGCGCCACCGCCGCATGCCGCCTGGCGCTCAACCACCGATACGCGAGCGCCACCACCGGTTCCGCAAAGGCGGGTGCGGGCGGGCCGTGGCGCGCCTGCGGGGCGCCGAGGAGCGCAGGGCGCCTGGCCGCGAGCGCAGCGAGCATCGTGGACTGACTCGCCGCAATTGTTCGAGCGCAGCGAACGCAGTGAGCGCAGCGAGTTTTGCGGCGGGGCCAGGGGCCCGAGCACCGCAGGGAAGTCGGCCCCCCGGGGCCGACCGCCCCGCCGAAGCGCCGCGGCCCGCCCGCACCCGCCTTTGCCGCGCCATTGCAGCCTGACTTATCGCGGCCCGTCCTTCAAAGCCTGCACGATGCGCACCGTCTCCACGCTCACCCTGGCCACGCGCGCCAGCAGATCGACGACGCGCGGCTTGTGGTCTTTAAGCCGGTAGCTGTCGAACTTCTCGCGGATGGTCGGATCCTTGGGCTTGCGTTCCTTGTGCTGGTCCAGCACCCAGTCCAGCGCGCTGCGGTTGCCCAGCCGGTAGCTCCAGGCCGCGGCCGGAATGCCGGCCAGCACGGTTTCGCTGTCCACCACGATGCGGCCCTCGTCGGGCAGGCTTTTCAGGATGCACTTGGGCGCCTGCCCGGCCGCGCGGGCCTTGGTGTCGGGCGTGTCGGTGCGCACCACCGGCCAGGGCGCTACGGCCTCATAGCCGATGTGCAGCGCCATCAACTCGGCGCCCCAGGCCGCCCATTGCTCGAAGTGGGCCGGCGTGCTGCCGTAGAGCGGAATGCGCGGAAAGTCGCGCTTGAGGTTCTGCGCGTATTTCTCGCGGTACACCGGGTCGTGCAGCACGGCGTAGACGTAATGGAAGATCGCCTGCTTGCTGATGGCCGCGGGCTTGCGGCCCTTGCCGGGGGCGTAGTGCTGCTGGAACTGCTTCAGCGCCCAGCCGGTGATGTTGTCGGCGGTTCCGCTCGGCTCGACGCGCTGGAAGGGCAGGCAAATGCCACCGGCGGCTGCGCCGACGAAATGCAAGTCGGGGATATGAGCAACTGCGCAGCTCATCCAAGGCTTCTGCGCGGTGGGGTCCGTAACGACGATGTGGCCAAGGTTCTGCCCTTGGAGTGGGGCAAGGCTCTCGCGAATGCCGGCTTCGTCGATCAGCAGGGGCGAGTCATAGACGTGGGTCTTGCAGTACGGGCGGTAAAGTGCGGGCGCAATTCTTTCGGCGTCGAATGCTTCGGTACGGCGCTGTTCGAGCCTTCGCTTCAGATTGCGTGACCACTTCACCGTCGGGTCAAGGACGCCTTGGTCCATGCTCGCTGAATAGCCCGCGAGCAGAAATTTCACCTTGCGCGCCAACGACTCGGCCGAGTCGTCGTAGACCCATTCGTCGCGATTCGTCGAGACGCCGAAGCCGAAGGCCTTGAAGATCGCCGCCTGTTGGCCTGGTCTGTCGGCAGCCTTGGCGGCCTTGCTCATTAGCGGCATCAAGTCGTCAAAGCCGTTGCTCGCTTCATTGAGCCAGTTCGCCTTTGCATCCGGTCGCACTTCCTCGAACGCCAACATCGACGCCCGCGTGTTGCCCAGCCACGCCAACTTCTCCTCCGCCGTCTCCATCTCCGGCCGCCGCGCATAAAACACCCGGCAACCTCGTCTGCCCGCCACGCCCTGGCGCTTGACGAAGAAGCCGATGGCCACGCCGGTCTGGATGCCGAAGACGTTGTGCCTGGTGCCGCTCAGCTTCGGGTTCGCGCGCACGTCGCCGCCCAGGTCCAGCACCCAGGCCTCGGCGAACTCGCTGCCCACCGTCTTGCGAAAGCCATCGAAGGTGCGGCTGTCGATGAAGCTGCGGTTGGTGACGAAGGCCAGCACGCCGTCGGCGGCCAGGCGGTCACTGGCCCAGCGGAAGAAGCGCGCATACATGTCGTAGAGCTTGGTCTTCTGCGCCGTGCTCTGCGCGATATAGGTCTGCTTGATGCGCGCGTCGATGGCCGGGTACTCCCGGTTCTTGTTGTTGTCGTTCTCGTTGGCCTGGTTGGCGTTGTAGGGCGGGTTGCCGATGATGACGCTGATCTTGCGGCTGTTCTGGCGCTTGATGCGCGCCACGTTTTCTTCGCTCACGCTGCCGAAGAGATCGGCCGTGCTGCCGTGGGCGGCGGTGTGCAGGCCCACGTTGTCCAGCGTGTCGACGAAACACAGGTTGGCGAACTCTTCGTACTGGCCGGTGATGGCGGCGTAGGTCGATTCGATGTTCAGGTTGGCCACGTAATAGGGCAGGATGGCCACTTCGTTGGCGTGCAGCTCCTCGCGGTACTTGCGTTCCAGCTTCTTCGGTTGGCCGCGAAAGTGTTCGAGCAGTTCGCACACAAAAGTGCCGGTGCCGGTGGCGGGGTCGAGGATCTCGACATCGCGGTCTATCAGGTTGCGGCCAAAGTGCTTTTCGCACAGCCAGTCGGCGCCATCGATCATGAAGCGCACGATCTCGTTCGGCGTGTACACCACGCCCAGGCGGTCGGCGGCCTTGGCGTTGTAGACCTTGTAGAAGTTCTCGTAGATGACCTTCAGAAAGGCCTGCTTCTCGCCGTGGCTGCCAATCTGCGCGGCTGCTGCGCGAATGGCGGCGTAGTACGGCTCCAGCCCCTGAGCGTGGCCTTCTTCAGGCCGCCGGTGAAGAAGCTGCCTTCCAGCTCATACAGTTTCTTCGCCACGTTGTTCTGGCGGTGGAAGTCGCTGTCGTCGAAGACCTTGCTGAAGATCTCTTCGGTGAGGATGTGCTGGATCAGCATCTCGCGCACATCGGCGGCGGCCAGGCCGGGATTGATGGCCTCTTGCGCGTGCAGCAAGAAGGCTTCAGACGCGGCGCGGAAGGCGGCATTGCCGGCGTGCTGGGCCTCGATCATTTCGCGCAGGCCCTTCAGCACGGCCGGCAGGTCGGTCTTGAACTGCTCGACGGCGCGGCGAAAGCCGGCGATCTCGGGGCGCTCGAAGCCGAAGAAGAGCTTGAGCAATTGCTCCAGCCGCGCGGTGTCGGTCATGTCGCAGCGCAAGACCTCGGCGCCGGCCTGCCACAGCGAGGCCGTGGCGTCGTCGCTGAAGACGATGTTGTCGCGCGGATAGCCCTTCCTGAACTTGGCGGCGATCTCGGCGTCGAGGTCGTCGTCGGCGTCCTTGGCTTCCCACCAGCCCAGCGGCGTGCGGATGCTGTGCAGCAGCGCGCCATCGAGCGTGATATTGGCCTTGGTGGCGGTCTTGAGCGGGTATTCGGCCAGGAAGACGAGATCCTGCGCGCGGCCCCAGCCCTTGAGCAAATCCTTGAAGGCCTCGCGCACGATGGTCTCGCGGCTGCTGCCGCTGGCTTGGCGCAGCCGGCTCAGCTCGGCCAGGTATTGGTTGATCAGGTACTGGCTCATGAGGGGCCGTGCATCAGGCTCTTGCCGGGCTCAGCGCGGCGCCTGCTGCAGCATCGCGGCCATCTTCTGGTGGATCAGGTTGACGGCCTTCAGCGGACGCAGCATGACCTTGAACTCGGTGATGCGGCCGTCAATGTCCCAGCGCAGCAGGTCGACGCCGTTGATGGCGATGCCGTCGATCTCGAGCATGAATTCGAGCACCGCTTCGCGCTCGCCCTCGATCTGCCGCACATAGCGAAAGCTCTCGTTGCCGAAGACCTGCAGCGCCGCGGCGAGATAGGCGTGGGTGATGGCGCGGCCCTGCTGCGGTGTGTGCACCACGGGCGAATGGAAGACCACGTCGTCGGCCAGCAGCGCGTGCAGCGCGGCCGGGCTGCGGCTGGCTACCACCTCGTGCCAGGCCTGCACGGTGTTCGTCGTCATGAGGGCTTGCTCCCGGCTGTGCTTTGAAAAGCGGATCAAGAAGGGAAACCGGGCCGCACCATGAAGAAGGGCCCCCGCAGGGGCCCGTTCAAGGCTGGCCTGGCAGGGCTCAGCTGAGGTGCTTGCTGATTTCCTTGGTCATGCCGAACATGCTGATCGACGGCACGCCGACCACCGCCTTGAGCTTGGCATCGGCATTGATGATCGTCTTCTTCCCGCTGTCCTGCAGGTTGTGCTTCTTGATGTACTCCCACACCTTCTTGGTGACCTCGGTGCGGGGCATCGGCTTGTCGCCAACGATGGCCGCCAGCGCCGCGCTGGGCGTCATCGGCTTCATGAAGGCGGCGCTGGGTGCGCGCTTCTTGGCCGGAGCCGCCTTCTTGGCGGCAGCCGGCGCCGCCGTCTTGGCGCCAGCCGCCTTCTTCGCCGGAGCCGCTTTTTTTGCCGCGGCTTTCTTTGCAGGGGCCTTCTTCGCAGTTGCCATGTGGATGAACTCCATCGGTTGATGAGGGATGCCGTCGGTGTCGCGAGCCTCGCTGTCGGTGTGACGCGCGGGCCTGTCTTTCCCAGCAGACGAGCGGCAACGATGGTAATGCCTGCAAGGGGTGCTGAGAAGCGGTTTTCATAGGTGAATGCGCCATTCATGCGACCTTATGGCAACACCTTGCAAGCTGCGTGGCCTGCTTTGGGGCCACGAGCTTGGCTTATGCTGGCCACATGAAGATCATCGTGCGTTGGCTTCTGCTCGCCGCGGCCCTGTTGCTGGTGGCCCATCTCGATGCCGGCGTCACGGTGGCGAGCTTCGGCACCGCGCTGTGGGCGGCGTTCGTGATCGGCCTGTTCAACACCCTGGTGCGGCCGCTGCTGGTGCTGCTGACGTTGCCGGTGACGCTGCTGACGCTGGGCCTGTTTCTCTTCGTCATCAATGCGCTGATGTTCTGGGCCGCGGCCTGGGCGCTGGACGGCTTTCACGTCAGCGGCTTCTGGGCCGCGCTGCTGGGTTCGTTGATCTACAGCCTGTGCGGCATGGTCATCGACGCCGCGATGGAGCGCCTGTTCAGCCGCACGCCGGTGTAGCGCGGGCCGGTCGCTTGCTGCGCGGCGCTATTGCGGCGGAGGCTCTTCGCCGCCGCGCCCGCCACGCGCCTCGAGCACCAATTGCCGGCGCTGGGCCGTGAACTGGCGCAGCCGGGCATCGATGACCGAGGCCTCGATGAAATCCTGTCCGGTGGCGCTGCGCGAAACCTGCTGCGCGGCGCGCAGGCGGTCTATGGCGCCACCCAGATCGCCCAGCACAGCGCGGGCCTCGGCGGCGGCACGCATTGATCGCAGGCGCAGGCCCAGGGCCTGGCTGGTCTCTGACAGCAGCTCCCAGGCGGTGGCGTCCTGCGGCTGCTCGGCCACCCAGGTTTGCAGCGCGCCGGTGGCGTCGCGCAGCGCGGCCATCGCGGTGTCGGGCTGGCGGCGCTGCAGTTCCAGCTGGGCGCGGGCGCGCAGCAGCATCGCCGGCCGCGGGTCATCGCCCGGCGCCAGGGTGTCGAGGGCGGCCAGCGCCGCGGGGGCGTCGCCGCGCGCCAGCCTGATCTGCGCCTGCAGCAGCGCCACGCTGCGCTCGGCGGCGGGCTCGCGCGGCTCGGCGGTGGCGAGCAGGCGCGCGGTGGTGGCGGCCAGCGCCTCGGCGCGTGCCGCGTCGCCCAGCTGCGAAGACGCCATCGCGCCGGCATAGGCGGCGGCGGCGCGGTCGGCCAGCGCGGGCGAGGCGGTTTCGCCGTTGTAGCGCTGAAGCGTCTGGGCACCGTCGTCCATCAGCACGCGGGCGCGCATCTGCATCAGCGCGTGCTGCAGCGTGGCGCGCGACGGCGGGCCGCCGGCCAGCAGCGTGCGGTTGCGCGCCTCGCTGATGCGGTCCACCGTCATCGGGTGGCTGCGCAGATAGGGGAAGCCGCCGCTGTCGTTGAGCCTTGTCGCGGCGTCCATGCGCTCGAACATGCCGGCCATGCCGGCCGGGTTGAAGCCGGCCGCGGCCAGCACGCCATAGCCCAGGCGGTCGGCCTCGCGTTCGACATCGCGCGAGAAGTTGAGCTGGCCCTGGGCCGCCACGCCCTGGCCGCCCATGATGGCGGCGTTGGCCATGTCCATATTGCTGCTGCGGCTGGCCGCCAGCACGCCCAGCAGAAAGGCGGCCACGGCCAGCAGCGAGGCGCGCTGCGCCGGCGCGATGCTGCGCGCGATGTGGCGCTGCGTGACGTGGGACAGCTCGTGCGCGATCACCGAGGCCAGCTGGTCGCCGGTGGTGGTGATGGCGATCAGCCCCAGGTGCATGCCGACGAAGCCGCCCGGCAGCGCGAAGGCGTTGACGCTGCGGTCGCGCACGAGAAAGATCTCCCAGGCAAAGGCCTGGTCGGCATCGGCCTCGATGTTGCCCTGGGCGCGTGCCGCCGCCAGCAGCGGCTTCCACAGAGACTGCACATAGGCCAGCAGCACCGGGTCGTCCAGATAGGCGGGGTCGCGCCGGCCCTCGCGCATGATCTGGTCGCCGATGCGGCGTTCGCTGCCTATGCTGAGGTCATCGGACGCCGATTCGCCCAGCGAAGGCAGGCGCACCTGGGCCCCGGCCGGGGACAGCGCACACAGCAGCGCCAGCAGCAGGGCCAGCAGGCGGCGCCAGTGGAGCCAGTGGCGCCAGTGAAAAGAGGCTTGGGTGTTCACGGAGTCCTTGC
Source organism: Rubrivivax sp. A210 (assembly GCF_904426505.1). GTDB lineage: Bacteria > Pseudomonadota > Gammaproteobacteria > Burkholderiales > Burkholderiaceae_C > Rubrivivax. The sequence continues at coordinate 131,454 of NZ_CAJGBN010000023.1, read as the reverse complement.
GAGGGTGCGCCGGAAGCGATGACGGGCGGGCGCCGGATTGGAGCGCCGCTGCGGCGCAACGTTCCTGCTGGCTATGATGACACCGTCATGTTTCCCAACATTTCCGTCCAACCATGAACTCGCCGCTGACGCATTTCGATACCCAGGGGCAGGCGCACATGGTCGACGTGTCGGCCAAGGACGTGACCCACCGCGTCGCACGCGCCGCCGGCTGCATCCGCATGCTGCCGGCCACCTTCGAGCTCATCGCCGGTGGCACCGCGAAGAAGGGCGATGTGCTGGGCGTGGCGCGCATCGCCGCCATTCAGGGCGCCAAGCGCACGGCCGACCTGATCCCGCTGTGCCACCCGCTGCCCATCACGCGCGTGGCGGTGGAGTTCGAGCTCGACCGCGAGCGCGCCGAGGTGCGCTGCATCGCCCAGGTCGAGACCCTGGGCCGCACCGGCGTGGAGATGGAGGCGCTCACCGCCGTGCAGGTGGGCCTGCTCACCGTCTACGACATGTGCAAGGCGGCCGACCGCGGCATGGTCATCGGCGAGGTGCGCGTGCTCGAGAAGATGGGCGGCAAGTCGGGGCACTGGCAGGCGCCCTGACCAACCCGGCTCAGCGCGGCGGCAGGAAGTCGCGCCAGTCCAGCACCCGTTGCGGCTTCTGGCACTGGAAGGGCGTTGCTTCGCTGACAGTGGGCGCCGAAGCGGCGGCAGCGGACGGTGAGGCCGGCGCGTCGCAAACAGCGAAGAACTCCGCCGCATCCGGGTTGCGGAACTCGCGCAGCCGCGCCGCGATGTGGCGTGCCGCATCAAGCTCGCCCCGGGCCGCGAGCGCGCGTGCCCAGGCCATCATCAGCCGTGTGTCGAGCAGGTAGTGGGTGGCGCGGTCGAAGGCGCGCGCCGGGTCGGCCACCGCCACGCCCGAGGTCACGGCCGCGTAGTCGGCATGGTGGGCGAAGAAGACGCTGCGCTGGCCGTCGGCGATGCGCTGCTCCAGCGAGCCGCCGCCCGGCGACGAGCCGAAGATGGCGGCCACGCGCAGGTAGTCGTTGACCGAGAAGGCCGCGCCGGCCATCAGCACCAGGCCGGCCCAGCCCAGGGCCGGCGCCGGTGCGGGCGGGGGCGCAGCAGCGGCGCGCTCGCCCTGCAGCACATAGCCCCAGGCCCAGGCCGCGGGCAGCAGGAAGTAGGAATACCACAGCGGATATTCGAGCAGGCTGTGCAGCCCGATCATCAGCACCATGGCCATGGCGCAGCGCTGCGCCGTGCCGGCGTCGCCGCTGCCGGCCCAGGCCAGGCGCAGGCCGCGCGCCAGTGCCCACAGCAGCAGGGCCAGCACGCAGGCGGCCAGCGGCAGGCCCAGTTCCACCGCGAATTGCAGCACCAGGTTGTGCGTGTGGTCGAAGAAGGCCACCGGGCGGCCCGGAAAGGGGCTCAGCGTCCAGGCGATGTTGAACTCGCCAACGCCGACGCCGAGCCAGGGCTGGGCGCGGATCAGCGCCAGCGTGTTGGCCCAGATGCCGAAGCGCGACGACGAGATGTCGGTCTCGGCCAGGCGCTGGGCGCCGCCGAAGGTGTGTTCAGACGCCGCCGCCCATTGCGCCATGCCCAGCCAGGCCAGCGCATAGACCAGTGGTGCCGCCACCAGCAGGGCTCGCGTGGCGCGCGAGAGGCGGCGGTCGGCCAGGCCCCACACGGCCAGCAGCACGACGCTGACGAGGCCGGTGCGCGAGGCCGTCAGCACCACCGCAAAGACCAGCAGCGCCAGCGCCAAAGCGGCCAGCGGTGCGCGGATGCGGCGCAGCTGCAGCAGCGCCGCGGCGGCGATGCAGGCCCACAGCAGCAGGCTGCTGAGGTGGTTGGGCTGGCGCAGATTGCCCACGGCGCGGCCGACAAAGCCCGAGGCGGCGACCCAGTCGCCGCCGGTGAGATCGGGCACGAAGACCTGCAGCAGCGCGATGGGCAGGTTGGCCAGGCCCGCCACCAGCAGGCCCCAGCAGAAGGCGGCAAAGGCCTCCTGTTCGTCGTCGCGCGCACGCGTGCCGGCGCCGCCGGCCACCAGCAGCGCCGCGGCAGCCAGCGTGAAGACCGTGGACAGCGCCAGGCCGGAAGGCAGGGCGCCGAAGGCCGACGAAACCGCTGCGGCCAGCGCCAGCGCCGCGATGGCCGCCAACAGCGCGGTGACGCCGCGGCCACAGCGCGCCGGCTGGCTGGCGGCGACCATCGCGCCCCAGAGCATGAAGGCCAGGGCCTGGTTGAGGAAGGTGGCCGAGGGCGATAGGCTGTACGCCAGCAGCGAGGGGGCGGTGGCGGCCGCGGCGGCCACGCCCCGGCGTGACAGGAGAAGAGGATTCACGGCGCTTGGTGGAGGCACGGCTCAGGGGCGGCGCGCGGGCAGAGGCTGGAAGGAACGCGATGATGCCTGCTCTGCCTTGCCGGGCCATTGCGAAGCCTGGCGGACATTCTCGAAGCCTGGCGGACATTCTCGAAGCCTGGCGGACCTTCGCGGCGGCGTCGGCTGCCGGGCCGCCGGCCCCGGTCAAGGTCCGGCTTCGGCCCGTGCGCGGGCGTTCATCTCGGCCACACGCGGATCGGCGTCGGCCAGCACGCCCAGGAATTCCAGCGCCTTGTCATGCACCAGCGGGTTGCGGCGGCGCATGGCGGCCATCAGGGCCAGGCCTTCATCGAAGCGGCCGGCCAGCGCGGCGTGGGTGGCAAAGCGGGCCACGGTCTCGCCGCTGGGTACCGAGATCAGCGCGCGCCGCGCCAGTCCCAGGCGGTACTCGGCGAAGTCGCCGTCCAGCGGCAGGGTGCGCACCTGCATGATCTCGGCCTGGACCGGGAACAGGGTGCCCACGGCCACGCGCGCCGCCTCGGGATACGACACATTGGCCACCACATAGCGGCCGGCGCCGATCTGCGCCTTCATGCGCATGGCCATGTCCTGGCTGCGCAGGTAGTCCCAGGCGCCGTAGATGCAGCCTGCCAGCGCCAGGCAGGCGCCTGCGGCCGGCAGCAGCCGGGTCTGGCTGACCTGGCGCCCGGGCGTGGCCCAGGTCGACTGGGCCAGCGCGCCGGCCAGCAGCGCAAAGGGCAGCAGGAAGTTGGCCAGCCACAGCGGAAACTCCACCTGGCTGTAGATCAGCAATGCCAGCACGACCATCGCGAAGAAGCGCTGCTCGGCGCCCGGGCCGCCGCCATGCCGGCGCCGCAGGGCCGAGGCCAGCACCACGGCCAGCGCCGCCAGCACCGGCACCGCGCCCAGCAGGCCCCATTCGGCCAGCACCTGGGCGAACAGGTTGTGCGCGTGGTCGGCGTGGGCCGCGGGCATGGGGCCATCGAGTTCGAACAGCCGCGCCGCGGCGTAATTGCCGTAGCCGACGCCGGCCAGCGGGTGCGCGGTCCACAGCTGCCAGGCATCGGCCAGCATCTCGATGCGACCGGCGCCGCCGCCGCGCAGCGCGGTGACGGCGCCGCCGGAAGCGGCCTGGGCCGCGCCCGGCGCCGGTTCGACGGCGAGCCAGGCCCAGGCCCAGCCCAGCTGGATGGCCGCGAACACCGCCACGGCGCCCAGGCCCCAGGCCCAGCGCCGGGGTGCCGCGGCGGCATCGCTGCGAGTGGTCGCCTGCCAGGCCGCCAGCGCGGCCAGGGCGATGAAGACGACCAGGGGCGTGCGCGAACCCGTGGCAGCGCACACCAGGCTGGCCACCAGGAAGCTGGGCAGCGCAAACCACAGGGGCAGCGCCCGGCTCTGGCGCAGGTAGGCCAGCGCGGCCAGGGCCAGCACCGCCAGCACGCCCAGCTGGTTGGCCTGGCCGATGAAGCCGACGGCGCGCTTCTCCCACACCACGCCCACCACCTCGCCCAGCACCACGCCCCAGCCGGCATAGCCCATGGCCACGCCCACGGCGTTGATCCACAGCGCGGCCACCAGCCCCCAGGCGGCGGCGCGTGCCAGCCACGCGCCATGCCCGCCCTGGTGCAGGCGCTGGCCAAGGTGGCTGGCCAGGGCTGCCAGCAAGAGCATCAGCGCGGCCAGCAGCGATTCGGGGGCGAAGCGGGTGTGCTTGAGCGCCGTCTGGCCCAGCGTCAGCAGGGCCAGCGCGACAAAGGCCGCCGTCACGAGCGTCAAAGGCTGGCGCGGTGCGGCTTCGCTCCGCGCGCCGATCAGCTGCGCCAGCCAGGCCAGGGCGAAGAGCAGCACCGCCGCCCACTCGCCCCAGAAGGCGGGGTTGGGGGGGACGCGCGCCACGCTGCAAAAGGGCAGCGCGAAGAGGGAAAGCAGCAGGGCCGAGGCTGCGCTGCGGCCGGGCGATGTGCTAACGAGGTTCATGCGGGGCCAGGTGCTTGTCGATCGATCAATCGGGCGCCCCAATGAAAAGAGCCCCGGGTGGGGCTCTTTGCGGGCTCAGGCTGTGATTACTTGCAGCTGGCCGGGCGGTACTTGGCGTCGATGGTGCCGGCGCAGGCCCAGTTCACCTGGTTGCCGCTGGCGTTCAGCGTGGCGGTCAGCTCGATGGTGCTGCCGTTGAGCTTCGTTTCGACGGCGGACGCGGTGGCAATGATCTTGCTGTTGGTGCCGTCCCAGACGACGCTGGATACGTACTTCGACTGCTGCGACTCGATCGTGACCGAAGCCGAGCTCGGCAGCGCGCTGTTCAGGTTGACGTATTCGGCGACGGCGTTCTTGGCCGACGAGGCGGCGATGATGACTTCCGAGGCCTTGGCGCGCACGGTGTAGTCCTGGTAGGCCGGCAGGGCCACGGCGGCCAGGATGCCGATGATCGCGACGACGATCATCAGTTCGATCAGTGTGAAACCTTGTTGAACGCGCTTCATGTGGAAGTCTCCTTGCGGGGTGAACGGTGGGGGCGGTACATCCCCCACGAATGCAGGGTACGTGCCAACCGCATTGAGGCCCCTCCGCGTGACTTTCATCACGTCAGGCGACAGTTTTGGTCACTTTTGCAGGCCGCGGGCGGCCTATCGCCGGGTGGGGTGACGGTTTTCGTCACCCGACTGGCGACGCATTCAGTCGGCGATGCTCAGAACCTGACCGGTGGCCAGGGCGCTGATGCGGTGGCGGCTGCCCTGGGCGGCGATCTCCGACATCACGGCGTCAATCTCGCCGGGCTTGATGTGGGTGATGTAGACCTCCGCCGGTGCGGCCAGCTTTGCCAGCTCGCGCTGCAGCTGGGCCGGGCAGAGATGGCGGCTGACAGTGGCCAGCGCGCTCTCGTCGTCGCGGAAGGCGGTTTCTATCACCAGCGCCGCCACCGGCAGCGTGGCCAGGCGTTGCCACAAGGCCGGGTTGGGGCCGGTGTCGCCGGTGAAGACCCAGGCGCCCTGGCCGCCCATCACCGCATAACCGACGGCCGGCACCGTGTGCGAGGCCGGCAGCACCTCGATCTGGCGACGGCCGATCTGCAGCACCTGGCCGATCTCGACGGCGTGGAATTGCAGCACCGGGTGTTCGGCATCGGGCAGGCGAGTGAAGTCGGGCCAGATGACGCCGTTGAAGACATGCAGGCGCAACGCCGCGATGGTGGCGGCCAACGCGTGGACGCGTATGGGCGGGCGGCGTGCGGCGATGCGGCGGCGTGTCACGCTGTCGGCCAGCAGGCCGATGGCCAGGACGTGGTCGAGGTGCGAGTGTGTGATGAGGATGTCGTCGACCTGGCTGAGCTCGTCGAGCGTGAGGTCGCCGACGCCGGTGCCGGCATCCACCAGCAACTGGGCATCAACCAGGAAGGAGGTGGTCCGGCTGCCGGCGGCGATGGAGCCCGAACAACCGAGGACGCGGATCTGCATGGGGTGGCGGGCCCCAGGGGGCGCCAAGTACGGTCAGAAGGCGGATGCTGAACCCGGCGCCGCGCCGGCGCAAGCCGCACTTGCCGCATTTGCCGCCCCTGCTGCGCAGGCGCGCGATTCCATCGTGAAGGCCGTCACGGCGGCCGGCGCGAAGCCGGCCGAGGCGGTATCAGCGCGAGATGAACTGCATCTGCGTGCCGGCGAGCTCGATCACGTCGCCATTGCGCAGCGGCACCGAGTCGCCCACCAGCGGCACGCCGTTGATATTGGGCCGCGAGGCGCCTTCGACGTGGGCGAAGGCGTAGCCGTTGGGCCGCTTGGTGATGGAGGCCACCTGCACGCCCGGCTTGCCGACGGTGGTGACGACCTTGGTGAGCGTGACCTCGCGGCCAGCGGCGGCACCATTGAGCACCTTGATCGAAGCTGGCGGCACCGGCGGGTGCGAGGGCACGCCCAAGGCGCCGAAGCCCGAGGACTGGGCCCCACCCGCCGCGGCGGCGGCCGGGTGGTTGGAGGCCGCCGGATTGCCGGCACCCAGGCCGGGCGGCACGCTGCTGCCCGGGCGCATGATCATGGTCTTCTCGTAGTCGCCCGACTCGTCGACCAGGTACTTGATCTTGTACTTGCCGATCTCGACCGTGTCGTTGTGGCTGAGAAGCTGCTTCTTGATCGCCTTGCCGTTGATGTAGGTGCCGTTGGTGCTGTTGAGGTCTTCGATGAAGACGTCGCCACCCACCATCTGCAACACGGCGTGCTCGCCGCTGACGGCGAGGTTGTCGATCACGATGTCGTTGTAGGGCCGGCGGCCGAGCGTGGTCTTGTCCTTCGTAATCTGGACTTCCTTGATGACCACACCGTCGAGCGAAACCACCAGCTTGCCCATGCCTGCCCTCAATTCAATTCGCGGCTTCGTGCCGCGATCAGCCGCGCATGGTAACTCTGCCCGGCACCGATGCGCTTAATACCGTTTCAACGCCGGAACGGCCACCAGGACCGCGTCGGCGCGCCGCCACTGCCCGAGGCGCGTGCCAGCACGACGGAGATATTATCCTTTCCGCCGGCCTCATTGGCTGCATCGATGAGCGCCTGGGTGCCGCCTGGCAGCGTTTCTTGCGCTTGTAACACCTGTGCAATGGCATCGTCGTCGAGCATGTCCGACAGGCCGTCGGAGCACATCAGGTAGATATCGCCCGGCAGCACCTCGTGCTGGTGGGTCTCGAGCAGCACCGTGTCCTCGACGCCGACGGCGCGCGTGACGAGGTTCTTGTTGGCCGAGAAGGCCGCCTGCTCGGGCGTGATGAGGCCGGCGTCAATCTGCTCCTGCAGCAGCGAGTGGTCGCGCGTAATCTGCTGCAGCCGTCCGCCGCGCAGGCGGTAGCAGCGCGAATCGCCGACGTGGCCGAGCAGCACGCGGTTGTCGCGGAACACCGCCACCACCAGCGTCGTGCCCATGCCGGCGTACTGCGGGTTGGAATTGGCGGCGTTGAAGATCGCGCGGTTGGCGTTGTCGACGCAGATGTCCATCGCGCGCCGCACCTCGGCGTCGCTGGCCTGGCTGCTGGCCTCGCGCAGCCAACGGCCGAGTTCGGCAGCAATGAAGCTGGTGGCCATCTGGCTGGCCACCTCGCCGGCGTTGTAGCCGCCCATGCCGTCGGCCAGCACGGCCAGTGCGACGCCATCGTCGGTGGCGACCGAGTCCTCGTTATTGCTGCGGGCCCTGCCAGGGTCCACGGCGGCATGAAGCTCGATCATCATGGCCTGGGGTTCGGTCAACGCGGGGCTCGGGAGGGTGGGAGTTGAACGATTGTGCATCGGATCGAGGCCGTCGCTGCTGGGTGTGAACCCACATCAGCGCGTCGGCGCGTTGGACAGCAGGGGTTGAATGGCGGCCAGTTCGTCGGCGGCCGTGGCGGCGCTGGCGGGTCGGTCCTGGGGGCGCTTGGCCAGCAGGCGGCCGATCAGGGCTGCCAGGGCCGGTGGCGTGCCGGGTTTCAGCAGGCGCAGGTCGAGCACGGGTTCGCGCGCCACCTGGCGCAGCAGTTCGCCCATGGTGGGCGCCTCGTGCGGCAGGCGGCCGGCGACGAGCTGGTAGAGCAGGGCGCCCAGCGCGTAGAGATCCGTGGCCGGCGTGGGCGGGTTGCCCGCCAGCTGCTCGGGCGCCATGTAGGCCGGCGTGCCCAGCATCAGGCCGGTGGCGGTGGGGGCGGCGTCGTCGCGCCGCGCCAGGCCCAGGTCGGCGAGCTTGAGGGTGTCGCTGGGCCAGTCGACCATCACGTTGGCCGGCTTGAGGTCGCGGTGGACGATGCCATGGCCATGGGCATGGGCCAGGGCACGCGCAATGCGTTCGGCGATGCGGGCCACCAGCGGCAGTGGCAACAGGCGTTGGGCCTTTGCATAGCGCTGCAGTGATGTGCCGGGCACGGCCTCCATCGCCAGCCAGAGGCGGCCTTCGGTCTCTCCGGCGTCCAGTACGGCGACGATGTCCGGGTGCTGCAGCGTGCGTGCCGTCGCGGCCTCTTTCAGGAACAGTTCGCGGGTGGCGTCGCGGGCGGGGCCGTGGCCGCCGCTGTGCGGGGCGAGCACCTTGAGCGCGACCCAGCCCTGGTTGCGCCGGTCCTGAGCCAGGTAGACGATGGCGCTGGCGCCCTCGCCCAGGACGCGCTGCAGGCGGTAATCGCCGAAGTGCTCGGCCAGGGGGGCATGCATGGGCTGGAAGTTAGCACGGCCGCGCTTGCGGCCGGGCCCACGGGCTAGCGTGCCAGCAAGACGGGCAGCGTGGTGTGCTCGATGACGCTCTGCGTGACCGATCCGAGCAGCGCGCCGGCGGCGCCATCAAGGCCGCGGGTGCCCATCACGATGAGGTCGCAGCCCTCGGCCTGGGCCAGCTCGGCGATGGTCGCGCCGGGTGCGCCGACGCGGTGGTGTTCCTGGAAGGCCAGTCCGGCCTGCTGTAGCAGGGCGCGGGCCTGGGCCAGCGCGGGTTCGCTGCGTTCGCGGTAGTACTCGTCCAGCGATTGGCTGGTGACGAACTGGGACACGTCGCCCGACACCGGGCGCTGCACATTGACGACATGCACCGCCAGTGCCTCGGGCTCGCGCAGCTGGGTGCGCAGGCCCAGCACATGCCTGACGGCGGCGGCGGCGCCCGCGGATTCGTCCACCGCCAGCAGCACGCGCCTGAAGCCGGCGGCCACGCCCTCCGCCCCTGCCACAGGGGCGGGCCTGGGGGCCGGTGTGCGGCGCGAGGCCAGCCACTTGCCCAGCAGCAGCACCAGCAGCGCACCGGCCACGCCGGCGCCGTAGCGCAATGCGTCGCCGGGCACGAGCTTGGGCAGTTGCGGCAGCACCTCGGGGTTCACCAGGGCCGGGTCGGAAATGATCATGCCGCCGGCAATCCAGCCCAGCAGCATGCCGCCGGCGGTGATGATGATGGGGAACTTGTCCATCAGCTTGATCACCATCTGGCTGCCCCAGACGATGATGGGGATGCTGACGAGCACGCCGAAGATCACCAGCGCCATGCTGTGCTGGCCGCCGCTGGCGGTTTCGGCGGCGCCGGCGATGGCGATGACGTTGTCCAGGCTCATCACGAAGTCGGCCACGATGACGGTCTTGATGGCGCCCCAGAGCTTGTCGCTGCCGTCGATGTTGCCGTGGCCTTCCTCGTGGTCGGGCAGCAGCAGCTTGACGCCAATCCACAGCAGCAGCAGCGCGCCGACGATCTTGAGGAAGGGGATGGCCAGCAGCGTGAGCGCGAAGAAGATGAGCACGATGCGCAGCACGATGGCGCCGGCCGTGCCCCACAGGATGCCCTTGGTGCGCTGGGCCGGTGGCAGCTTGCGGCAGGCGAGGGCGATGACCACCGCGTTGTCGCCACCCAGCAGGATGTCGATCATGATGATCTGGCCGACGGCGATCCAGAACTCGGGGGTTGAGAGCAGCTCCATGTCTTTCCTGATTCTTGCGGCGGCGCGGGCAGGCGCAGTGTAGGGGCGCGCCGGCGTCGCCCAGTGCGTGGAACCACGGACATCGCGGGCGCGGTCCTGAAAGCACAGACGCCCGGATAGCTTCAGCCATCCGGGCGTCTGGGGTGGCGCGGCCGGGGCCGCGCGACCGAGGCGTGCTTAGAGCAGAGCCTTGAGCATGCGGCCCATCTCGGACGGGTTGCGCGTGACCTTGAAGCCGCACTCTTCCATGATGGCGAGCTTGGCATCGGCGGTGTCGGCGCCGCCGCTGATCAGCGCACCGGCGTGGCCCATGCGCTTGCCGGCCGGCGCGGTGACGCCGGCGATGAAGCCGACGATGGGCTTCTTCATGTTCTGCTGGCACCAGCGCGCCGCCTCGGCTTCATCGGGGCCGCCGATCTCGCCGATCATGATCACCGCGTCGGTGTCCGGATCGTCGTTGAACAGGCGCATCACGTCGATGTGCTTGAGGCCGTTGATGGGGTCGCCGCCGATGCCGACCGCGCTGCTCTGGCCGAGGCCGATCTCGGTGAGCTGGGCCACGGCTTCATAGGTGAGCGTGCCCGAGCGGCTGACCACGCCGATGCGGCCCTTGCGGTGGATGTGGCCGGGCATGATGCCGATCTTGATCTCCTCGGGGGTGATCAGGCCGGGGCAGTTGGGGCCCAGCAGCAGCGTCTTCTTGCCGCCGGCGGCTTCCTTCTTCTTCATGCGGTTGCGCACTTCCAGCATGTCCTTGACCGGAATGCCTTCGGTGATGCAGATGGCCAGGTCCAGCTCGGCCTCGACGGCTTCCCAGATGGCAGCGGCAGCGCCCGCGGGCGGCACGTAGATCACGCTCACGGTGGCGCCAGTGGCGGCGGCGGCTTCCCTGACGCCTGCGAAGATGGGGATGCCCTCGAAGCTTTCGCCCGCCTTCTTGGGGTTGACGCCGGCGACGAAGCAGTTCTTGCCGTTGGCGTAGGCCTGGCAGCCCTTGGTATGGAATTGCCCGGTCTTGCCCGTGATGCCCTGGGTGATGACCTTGGTGTCCTTGTTGATGAGGATGCTCATGTCGTGTGTTCCTTCGGGCTTACTTGACGGCGGCGACGATGCTGGTCGCCGCCTCGGCCATGGTGTCGGCGGCGATGATGGGCAGGCCGGATTCCTTGAGCATCTTCTTGCCCAGGTCTTCGTTGGTGCCCTTCATGCGCACGACCAGCGGCACGGACAGGTTCACCGCCTTGCAGGCCGCGATCACGCCTTCGGCGATGGTGTCGCACTTCATGATGCCGCCGAAGATGTTGACCAGGATGCCCTTGACGTTCTCGTTGGCCAACATGATCTTGAAGGCCTCGGTCACCTTCTCGGCTGTGGCGCCACCGCCGACGTCGAGGAAGTTGGCCGGCTCGCCGCCAAAGAGCTTGATGGTGTCCATCGTGGCCATGGCCAGGCCGGCGCCGTTGACCAGACAGCCGATGTTGCCGTCCAGGCTGATGTAGCTGAGGTCGAACTTGCTCGCCTCGACCTCGGCCGGGTCTTCCTCATCGAGGTCGCGGTAGGCGACGATGTCGGCGTGGCGGAACAGCGCGTTGCTGTCGAAGTTGAACTTGGCGTCCAGCGCCTTGATATTGCCGTTGCCTTCCAGGATCAGCGGGTTGATCTCGGCCAGGCTGGCGTCGGTGTCCATGTAGCAGGTGTAGAGCTTCTTCAGCACGTCCACCGCCTGCGCCTGGCTGGCCGCCGGAACGCCGATGCCGGCGGCCAGCTCGAGCGCCTGCGCGTCGGTGAGGCCGACCAGGGGGTCGACGAAGACCTTGAGGATCTTCTCGGGCGTCTTGTGCGCCACTTCCTCGATGTCCATGCCGCCTTCGCTGCTGGCCATCATCGCCACCGACTGCGTGGCGCGGTCGGTGAGGGCGGCAACGTAGTATTCCTTCTTGATGTCGGCGCCTTCTTCCACGAGCAGGCGGCGCACCTTCTGGCCCTCGGGGCCGGTCTGGTGGGTCTTGAGCTGCATGCCCAGGATCTGGCCCGCCAGCTGTTCGACTTCACCCAGCGAGCGCGCGAGCTTGACGCCACCGCCCTTGCCACGGCCGCCAGCGTGGATCTGGGCCTTGACGACCCAGACAGCGCCGCCGAGCTTCTGCGCCGCCTCTTGTGCCTCGCGCACGGTGAAGGCCGGGTAGCCGCGCGGCACCGGCACGCCATGGGCGCGCAACAGCTCCTTGGCCTGGTATTCGTGGATTTTCATCGGGGGTTCCTCGCTCGCTCGGTCGGTCAATCGGGAAGTGCAGGGGCTGGCGTCTTGTCGTGGCCGACGGCCGGGTTCTCGCCAGCAGGACGATGCCGCGCGCCAGCGCTTGCTGATCGGGCGGGCGACGGTGCTAGTGGCTGGCTTGCGACCGCCGCTTGCAGGGGTGTCGTTGCTGGTAAGTGGCGGCGCTGGCGCAACGCGGCGGCGAATTTAGCATGCTGCTCCGCAGCAGAACCTTACAGCGGGCGGCCTTCTTGCGCGGCCGCAAGATCAGGCTTCGGCCGCGCCTTTGAGGACGCGGCGAATCACCTCGCCGTCGAAGCCGCGTCCGGCCAGAAAGCGCATCTGGCGTGCCGCCTCGGCGGCGTCGGCCGGCGGCGCGCCAAAGCGGCGGCGCCAGACTTCGCTGGCACGCTCGAATTCGGTGGCGCGCGCCTGTTGCAGCGTGGCCGCGACGAGTTCGGCGCTCAGGCCCTTGGCGCGCAGCGTTTGTTCGAGGCGCCGACTGCCGTGGCGTTGGCCGTTGCTGGAAGAAAGCACGGCGGCGGCGGCGCGCGCCTCGCTGAGCAGGCCCTTGGCCGCCAGTTCGTCGAGCGCGGCAGCGATCTGGGCCTCGGCACCGGCCTCGGGGCCGTCTTCGACATGGCGCGCGAGCTTGCGTTCAAGCTCGGCGCGCGAGTGTTCGCGCTGCGCCAGGTAGCGCAGCGCACGGCCCTTGACCGAGAGGGCGCCAAAGGCCACGGCCGCGCCTCGCTGCCTGCCTGAATCGCCCGATGCCGCCCGATTGCGCCTTATTCGGCGGCGGCAGCGTCGGCGGCCAGCAGCGGAATGCCCATCGATTCGCGCACCTTGTTCTCGATCTCGCGTGCGATGTCGGGGTTCTCGCGCAGGAACTCGCGTGCGTTGTCCTTGCCCTGGCCGATCTTCTCGCCGTTGTAGGCGTACCAGGCGCCGCTTTTCTCGAGGATGCGGGCGTTGACGCCCATGTCGATGACCTCGCCCTGGCGGCTGATGCCCTCGCCGTAGAGGATGTCGAACTCGGCGGTCTTGAAGGGCGGGGCGACCTTGTTCTTGACGACCTTGACCTTGGTCTCGCTGCCGATGACCTCTTCGCCCTTCTTGATGTTGCCGGTGCGGCGGATATCGAGCCGCACCGAGGCGTAGAACTTGAGCGCGTTGCCGCCGGTGGTGGTTTCGGGGTTGCCGAACATCACGCCGATCTTCATGCGGATCTGGTTGATGAAGATGACCATGGTGTTGGTCTTCTTGATGGTGGCGGTGAGCTTGCGCAGCGCCTGGCTCATCAGGCGGGCTTGCAGGCCGGGCAGGCTGTCGCCCATCTCGCCTTCGAGTTCGGCCTTGGGCGTGAGCGCGGCCACCGAATCGATGACGATGAGGTCGATGGAGCCCGAGCGCACCAGGGCGTCGACGATCTCGAGCGCCTGCTCGCCGGTGTCGGGCTGGCTGATGAGCAGGTCTTGCAGGTTGACGCCCAGCTTCTGCGCGTACTGGATGTCGAGCGCGTGCTCGGCGTCGATGAAGGCGCAGGTGCCGGCCTGCTTCTGCATCTCGGCAATCACCTGCAGCGTGAGCGTGGTCTTGCCCGAGGATTCGGGGCCGTAGATCTCGACCACGCGACCGCGCGGCAGGCCGCCGACGCCCAGGGCGATGTCCAGGCCCAAGCTGCCGGTGGAGACGACCTGGATGTCCTCGATCACCTCGCCCTCGCCCAGGCGCATGATCGAGCCCTTGCCGAACTGCTTTTCAATTTGTGCCAGCGCGGCCTGCAGGGCCTTGGCCTTTTCGGTGTTGAGTGCTTTGACGGGTGCGTCCATGGTGTTCTCCGGGTTGGCCGGCATTATGGGCCAAAGCCTGGATATTCGTACAGTCCTTTTGGGGTAACTCCTCGGGGGGAATCGTCGCCGCCGGCCGCCGCCGGCGCGCGGGGCACCCAGGCGCTGCCTAGAATCGCCCTGTCACAAAAGAGCCATGGCGGCGCCCCTAACCCGCCCCCCGGAGACGAGCCGATGCGCATCCTCATTGCCGAAGACGACCAGGTGCTGGCCGACGGCCTGTTGCGCTCGCTGCGCGCCTCGGGCTATGCCGTCGATCAGGTCGGCAGCGGGTCCGAGGCCGATGCGGCCCTGGCGGCGCACGAGTTCGACCTGCTGATCCTGGACCTCGGCCTGCCGCGCATGCACGGCTTCGAGGTGCTCAAGAAGATGCGCGGCCGCGGCAGCAGCGTGCCGGTGCTCATCCTCACGGCGGCCGACAGTGTCGAGCAGCGCGTCAAGGGGCTGGACCTCGGTGCCGACGACTACATGGCCAAGCCCTTCTCGCTGCAGGAGCTGGAAGCGCGCGTGCGCGCGCTGACGCGGCGCGGCCTGGGCACGGCCAGCAACCTGCTCAAGCACGGGCCGTTGACCTTCGACGCCACCGGCCGCGTGGCCTATCTCAACGATCAGATGGTCGAGCTGTCGGCGCGCGAGCTGTCGCTGCTGGAGGTGTTGCTGCAGCGCGCCGGCCGCCTGGTCAGCAAGGACCAGCTGGTCGAACGCCTGTGCGAGTGGGGCGAAGAAGTCAGCAACAACGCCATCGAGGTCTACATCCACCGCCTGCGCAAGAAGATCGAGCAGGGCCCGGTGCGCATCGCCACGGTGCGCGGCCTGGGCTACTGCCTGGAAAAGATTGCGTCCTAGGCCTGCCTGCAGCCGCCCGGCAGGGCCTGCCAGATGTTGACGCTGAGCCGCCGCGAGCGGCGTTCGCTGTTCGGCGAGATCCTCGACTGGATGCTCGCGCCGCTGCTGCTGCTGTGGCCGATGAGCCTGGGGCTGACCTGGGTGGTGGCCCAGGCCATCGCCAACCGCCCCTATGACCGCGAGCTGGCCGACGCGGCACGCGCGCTGGCGCGCCAGGTCAGCGTGCAGCTGGCCGACCCGGCGCTCACGCCCTCGGTGGTGCGCGCCGATCTTGAGGCCCTGGCCGCCGGCCTGGTGCGCGGCGATGACGACGACCGCCTGTACTTCCAGGTGCTGGGCCGCCGCGGCGCCCTGCTGGCCGGCGACGCCGCGCTGCCGGTGCCGGCCGAGGAGCCGCCGGCCGAATCGGCGGTGCGCTTCCGCGATGCCGTGCTGGGCGAGGAGCCGGTGCGGGTGGCCTATGTCTGGCTGTCGGGCGCGGCCCAGCCGCAGGGCAACGACGCCCTGGTGCAGGTGGCCGAGACGCTGGGCCGGCGTTCGCAACTGGCCACCGAGATCATCAAGGGCGTGATCCTGCCGCAGTTCGTGATCCTGCCGCTGGCGGTGCTGCTGGTGTGGTTCGCGCTGCTGCGCGGCATCCGCCCGCTGGCCGATCTGCAGCGCCGCATCCGCGGCCGCGAGAGCACCGACCTCAGCCCCATCCCCGAGGCCGACGTGCCCGAGGAGGTGGCGCCGCTGGTGAGCGCGATCAATGATCTGCTGCAGCGCCTGGACAAGACCATCGCGACGCAGCGCCACTTCCTGGCCGACGCGGCCCACCAGCTCAAGACGCCGCTGGCCGGGCTGCGCATGCAGGCCGAACTGGCCGAGCGCGAGGTCGACAGTGGGCGCAGCGACGCCCAGACCATCAAGCACGCGCTGCGCCAGATCGCGATGTCGACCGAGCGCGCCGCCCACATGGTCAACCAGCTGCTGAGCATGGCGCGCGCCGAAGATTCCGGCCAGGCGGCGCGCCACCAGCCCATTGACCTGGCGGCGGTGACGCGCGCCGTGGTGCGCGACTTCGTGCCGCGTGCGATGGAGCGCCGCATCGACCTTGGCTACGAAGGCCCCGACGCCGGCCCGGCCACGCGCCTGGTGGGCGAGCCGGTGCTGGTGAGCGAGATGGTGCGCAATCTCGTCGACAACGCCCTCATCTACACGCCGCCGGGCGGCACGGTGACGGCGCGCGTGATGGCCGACCCCTTTGGCCAGGTGGTGGTGCTGCAGGTGGAGGACACCGGCCCCGGCATCGCCCCGGCCGAGCGCGAGGCGGTGTTCCGCCCCTTCTACCGCGCGCTGGGCACCCAGGTCGACGGCAGCGGCCTCGGCCTGGCCATCGTGCTGGAGGTGGCGCAATGGCACGACGCCGAAGTCACCGTGGTCGACGCGCGGCCGCGCAGCGGGCCTACCGCGGCCCTGCCGGGGGCGCTATTCACGGTGCGCTTCCCGCTCGGGCTCGAGGCGCCCATCGCGCCGACGCCGGGCCCGGCGAAGGCCTGATCAGGATTGCATCAGCCGTCGGCTCCGTGCCACCGACATCAGGATGCCCAGCCCCAGCCCCAGCGTGACCATGGCTGTGCCGCCATAGCTGATGAAAGGAAGGGGCACGCCCACCACCGGCAGGATGCCGCTGACCATGCCCATGTTGACGAAGGCGTAGGTGAAGAAGCTCAGCGTCACGGCGCCGGCCAGCAACCGCGTGAAGACGGTGGGCGCCTCGGCCGCGATCATGAGGCCGCGGAAGATCAGGAAGGTGAAGGCGCCCAGCAGCGTGAGCACGCCGGCAAGGCCGAATTCCTCGCTGAAGGCGGCGAAGATGAAGTCGGTGGTGCGCTCCGGGATGAACTCGAGATGGGTCTGCGTGCCTTGCATGAAGCCCTTGCCGGCGAGGCCGCCCGAGCCGATGGCGATCATGCCCTGGATGATGTGGAAGCCCTTGCCCAGCGGGTCTTTCGTGGGGTCGAGCAGGGTACACACGCGGTGCTGCTGGTACTCGCGCAGCAGCGGCCACTTGACGCCCGGCTCGCAGATGCTGTCCTGTGTCAGCACCAGGGCCAGCACGCCGGCCGCGGCCAGGGCCAGCACCGGCAGCACCAGCTTCCAGCTCAGTCCGGCGAAGAAGATCACGTAGACGCCGGCGGCCAGGATGAGGATGGCGGTGCCGAGGTCGGGCTGCTTGGCCACCAGGCCCACCGGCAGCAGCAGCAGCAGCCCGGCAATGACGAAGTCGAGCGCGCGCAACTGGCCCTCGCGTTTCTGGAACCACCAGGCCAGCATCAGCGGCATGGCGATCTTCAGCACCTCGCTGGGCTGGATGACCAGCGGCCCCAGCGCCAGCCAGCGCGTGGCGCCCTTGCGCGTGATGCCGAACATCGCTGTGGCCACCAGCAGCGCGATGCCGGCCATGTAGAGCGGCACGGCCAGGCGCTGCAGCTTCTGCGGCGGCACCTGGGCGACGCAGAACAGCACCACGAAGGCCAGGCTCATGTTGCGGGCGTGGTCGACGAAGCGCGTGCCGTGGTCGAAGCCGGCCGAGTACATGGCCACCAGGCCCATGGCAGACAGCACCAGCAGCGCCAGCAGCAGCGGCAGGTCGAAGCCGGCGAAGACGCGGCGCAGGCCCGGCCACAGCGGCGCCGGCTGCGAGAAGGCGGTGTTCATCGCGCGTGTACCGGCGCCGTGGCCGCGGCGGCCACGCGCTCGCCGTTGCCGGCTGCGGCCGCTGGCGGCAACGGCGATGCCTGGCCCGGCAGCGCGATGTCATCGGCGCGCCGCGGCGTGCCGATGGGCGTGACGACGCGGCCCTCGCGCAGGCCGGCCAGGTCTTCCTCGGACGGGTATTGGCCCAGCAACAGGTAGTCGAAGACGCGGCGCGCGATGGGCGCGGCCGAGTCGGAGCCGAAGCCGGCGTTCTCGACCACCACCGCCAGCACCACGCTGGGCGCGGCTATGGGCGCAGCGGCGATGTAGAGCGCGTGGTCGCGCTTGTGCTCTTCCAGCTTGGCGGCGTTGTACTTCTCGTTGGCGCGCACGCCCACGGCCTGGGCGGTGCCGGTCTTGCCGCCGCTGTCGTACCTGGCGCCGAGGAAGGAGCGCACCGAGGTGCCTTCCACCGTCACGCCGTGCAGCGCCCTGCGGATGAGTTCGACATGCTCGTCCTTCAGCGCCAGGGGCGGCAGCGCGTCGCTGGCGACGCGCTTGCGCTGGCCGGTGATGACGTCCTCGATCTCGCGCACCAGGCGCGGCTTGTAGCGCTGGCCGCCCGAGACCAGGGTGGCCGTGGCGCTGGCCAGCTGCAGCATGGTGAAGTTGTTGTAGCCCTGGCCTATGCCCAGCGAAATGGTCTCGCCGGCATACCAGCGCTGCAGCTCGGGCTTCTTGTAGTACTTCTTCTTCCACTCGGTGGAGGGCAGCACGCCGGTGACCTCGTTCTCGAGGTCGATGTCGGTCCTGACGCCGAAGCTGAAGGGCGTGAGCTGCTCGTGGATGAGGTCCACACCCATCTCGTTGGCCAGCGAGTAGTAGTAGACGTTGCTGCTCTTGACGATGGATCGCACCATGTCCACCGGCCCCAGGCCCTTGTCGCCGTGGCTGCGGAAGGTGTGGTTGCCGAACTGGAAGGTGCCGCCGTCGTTGATGACGGTGGCCGGGTGGCGCTTGCCGGTGTTGAGCGCGGCCATCGCCATGAAGGGCTTGAAGGTGCTGCCCGGCGGGTAGGTGCCGCGCAGCGCGCGGTTCAGCAGTGGCTTGTCGATGCTCTCGTTGAGTTCGCGCCAGCTCTCGACATCGATGCCGTCGACGAAGAGGTTGGGGTCGAAGGTGGGTTTGCTGACGAAGGCCAGCACCTCGCCGGTGCGCGGGTCCAGCGCCACCAGGGCGCCGCGGCGATTGCCGAACATGTCCTCCACCAGCGCCTGCAGCTTGATGTCGACCGACAGCACCAGCTTGTCGCCCGGGGTCGGCGGGTGGCTCTTCAGGCGCCGGACGGCGCGGCCACCGGCGCTGGTCTCCACTTCCTCGAAGCCGGCCGTGCCGTGCAGCTCGCGCTCGTACTTCTGCTCCAGGCCGAGCTTGCCGATGTACTCGGTGCCCTTGTAATTGCCCAGGTCGGCCTCTTCCCAGTCGTCCATGGCCTTCTTCTCGGCCTGGTTGATGCGGCCGATGTAGCCCAGCAGATGGCTGCCGGTCTCGCCCAGCGGGTAGTTGCGGAACAGCCGTGCCTTCACGTCCACGCCGGGGAAGCGGAAGCGCTGCGCCATGAAGCGCGCCACCTCCTCGTCGCCGAGCTTGGTGCGTATGGGCAGGGATTCGGCGCCCTTCATCTCTTCCTGCAGGCGCTTGAAGCGCTTGCGGTCGCGCGGCTCTATCGTCACCACGGTGGCAAGCTGGTCGATCAGCGTTTCCAGGTCGGTGCCGTCGGCGCGCTGGCGCTGGGGCGAGATCTCCAGCGTGTAGGCCGAGAAGTTGGTGGCCAGCACGACACCGTTGCGGTCGACGATGAGGCCGCGGTTGGGCACGATGGGCACCACCGCGATGCGGTTGGCCTCGGCTTGGGTGGCCAGCTCTTCATGCCGGAAGACTTGCAGGTGTACCAGCCGCGCCGCCAGCAGCGAAAACGCCAGCAGCACGAAGGCAGCTGCCGCCAGCAGCCGGGTGCGGAAGCGCTCGATCTCCTGCTCGACATCGCGCAGCACGGTCATGCAGGGCTCCGGTGGCTCATAGCGGGCGATTCTGATCCGGGTCGGGCGCGCGCCGCTGCGGCGCCAGCAGCACCAGGGTCACCAGCGGCCACATCAGCGCTTCGAATACCGGCGCGGCCAGCAGCCACCAGCCCGGGAACATGCCGCCGGCCAGCATGCGCACCAGCAGCGACACCAGGTGCGCCGCGGCAAACACCGGCAGCACCTGCACGGCCTGCTCGAAGACGCCGAACCACAGCAGCCGCCGGTGTACCGCAATGGCGGCGTAGCCCAGCAGCGTGTAGGCCAGCGCATGCTGGCCCAGCAGCGCGCCCTGGTGTACGTCGATCAGCAGGCCGAACAGGAAGGACACGCCGACGCCGACGCGGCGCGGCTGATGGACGTTCCAGAAGACGAGGGCCACGGCCAGCAGATCGGGCATGGCCGGCTGGCGGCCCAGCGGCATCATCGTGACGGCGCAGGCCAGCGCCAGCGTGAACGCGATGAAGAACGGGTTGACCGGCAGCAGCAGCTGGTCGGAGCCGCGCGGCATGATCATGCCGCCACCTCAGGGATCGGCATGTTCATGGCGCGGAGGCGCCGCGGCGCGGCGGCTTGGCCTTGCCGCGCTCGACGGCCTCGGGCGGCGGCGCCTCACGCGCCGGCAGCTGCGCCGCCAGCGGCTCCAGCACCAGCACATGGCGCACGCCGTCGGCCGGCGCGGTGGGCCGAAGCACGATGCGTGCAAAGCCGCTTTCGACGCGGCGCTCGACACTGGCCACGCGCGCCACCGCCAGGCCGGGCGGGTAGATGCCGTCCAGGCCGCTGGTGTGCAGCAGGTCGTCCACCTGCACATCGGCATTGGCCGAGGTGAAGCGCAGCTCCATGCTGCCGCCGGCCACGCCGCCAAAGGCCGCGCCGCGCTGCTGGGTGCGCAGATTGAGCACCGGAATGGCGGCGTCCTTGTCGGCCAGCAGGGTGACCTCGGCCGTCAGCGCATAGGCATGCGTCACCTGGCCCAGCACGCCGGCTTCGTTGATGACCGGCGAGCCCAGGGCGATGCCGTGGCGGCTGCCGCGGTCGATGAAGACCTTGCGCGAATAGGGGTCGGCGGCCTCGTACAGCAGCTCGGCCGGCTGCGAGCGCACGGCGATGACCGGGCGCAGCTCGAGCAGGTCACGCAGGCGCTTGTTCTCCTGCGCCAGCTGCTCGGTGCGCGCGGCGCGCTCGGCCACGGCCGCCATGCGGGCCTGCGCCGCGCGCTCGCTGGCCAGCGCTTGGTGCAGGCCCTGCAGGTAGTCGCTGCCGCCCTCCCACAGGTCCACCGGCACCGCCAGCGCGCGCTGCAGCGGCAGCAGCACGATGGCCAGGCCCGCGCGCAGCGGCTCCACCATCTTGAAGCGGGCGTCGGCCACCATCAGGAACAGCGCCAGCGCCGAGAAGAAGATCAGCTTGCTGAGCGCCGACGGTCCCTGCCGGAAGAAGGGCGGTGGCGTGCGGTCGAGGGTACCCAAAGGCATTGGGTGGGCCCGCCGGTCATTCCGACGTGAAGATGGACCCCAGGCGTTCCATGCGTTCGAGTGCCATGCCGCAACCGCGCACCACGCAGGTCAGCGGGTCTTCGGCCACCAGCACCGGCAGGCCGGTTTCCTCGGCCAGCAGGCGGTCGAGGTCGCGCAGCAGCGCGCCGCCGCCGGTGAGCATCATGCCGCGCTCGGCGATGTCGGCGCCCAGTTCGGGCGGCGTCTGCTCGAGCGCGTTCTTGACCGCGCTGACCATCTGGTTGAGCGGGTCGGTCAGGGCCTCGAGGATCTCGTTGCTGCTGATCGTGAAGCTGCGCGGCACGCCCTCGCTGAGGTTGCGGCCCTTGACCTCGATTTCCTTGACCTCGCTGCCGGGGAAGGCGCTGCCGATGGTCTTCTTGATCATCTCGGCGGTGGGCTCGCCGATCAGCATGCCGTAGTTGCGGCGGATGTAGTTGATGATGGATTCATCGAACTTGTCGCCGCCGACGCGGATGCTGCCCTTGTAGACCATGCCGCCGAGGCTGATCACGCCCACCTCGGTGGTGCCGCCGCCGATGTCGACGACCATCGAGCCCGAGGCCTCGCTCACCGGCAGGCCGGCACCGATGGCCGCGGCCATCGGTTCCTCGATCAGGTAGACATCGCTGGCACCGGCGCCGAGCGCCGATTCGCGGATGGCGCGGCGCTCGACCTGGGTGCTGCCGCAGGGCACGCAGATGATGATGCGCGGGCTGGGCCGCAGCACCGAGCGCGGGTGCACCATCTTGATGAACTGCTTGAGCATCTGCTCGGTGACGGTGAAGTCGGCGATCACGCCGTCCTTCATCGGGCGAATGGCCTCGATGTTGCCCGGCACCTTGCCGAGCATGGCCTTGGCTTCCTTGCCGACGGCCTGGATGGTTTTCTTGCCTTGCGGCCCGCCTTCATGGCGGATGGCCACCACCGAAGGCTCGTCGAGCACGATGCCTTTGCCGCGCACGTAGATCAGCGTGTTGGCGGTGCCGAGGTCGATGGCCAGGTCGGTGGAGAAATAGCGGCGCAGGGAGGCGGCGAACATGGATGGGCTTGTCGGGCTTGGCGCTCGTGGCGGGGGCTGGGGCGGCGGCGCTGCCGGTGCAGGCTGTGCTGCGCTTGCAGGGGCGACGGCCGGGCCGGGACCGCGGGCGCGGGGTCTGTGGGTGTTCGGGTGCTTGCCTAGGGGGCGGTCTAGGGCCGGGGTAGGGTCGTGCTGCAGCTCTAAGCCTGCAAGGCGGCGAGGATAAGCCCCGCCGCACCACCGGCCCGAGGGCTTGCGGGTAACCAGAGATAATAACGTATCCGTATGAAGCATCCGGGGCGCCCGCGTCCCCGCCGCCGCCAGCCGCGGCGCTCAAAACCCTGCAAAAAATGGCCCTGACCCCCCAGGAAGTGAGCCGCATCGCCCATCTGGCGCGGCTCGAACTCTCGGCCGCTGAAGAAGCGACCATGCTCGACCAGCTCAACGGCTTCTTCGGCATCGTCGAGCAGATGCGCGCCGTCGACACGCGCGGCGTCGAGCCGCTTTACACGCCGCTGTCGGCCCTGCATGCCGTCGGCCTGCGCCTGCGCGACGACGCCGTCACCGAGGCCGACGGCCGTGACGCCAACCAGAAGAGCGCGCCGGCCGTCGAAGAAGGCCTCTTCCTCGTGCCCAAGGTGATCGAATGAGCGGCGCCACCCCCTTCACCACCCTGGGCGTGGCTGCGCTGGCGCGTGCGCTGGCCGCACGCGAGGCCTCCAGCACCGAGGTGACGCAGGATCTGCTGGCGCGCATCGAAAGCCACCGTGGTCTCGGCGCCTTCCTGGCCGTCGGCGCCGAGGCCGCCCTGAGCCAGGCGCAGGCCGCCGATGCGCGCATCGCGCGTGGCGAGGCCGGGCCGCTGACCGGCGTGCCCATCGCGCACAAGGACATCTTCGTCACCGACCACGCGCGCACCGGCCTGGCCTCTACAGCCGGATCGAAGATGCTGGCCGGCTATGCCAGCCCCTTCGACGCCACTGTGGTGGCACGCCTGGGGTCCGGTGAGCCGGGCCGCGGCCCGGGGGCAGGCATGGTGACGCTGGGCAAGCTCAACTGCGACGAGTTCGCGATGGGTTCGTCCAACGAGAACTCGGCCTTCGGCCCGGTGGCCAACCCCTGGGACGCCACGCGCGTGCCCGGCGGCTCGTCGGGCGGCAGCGCCGCCGCGGTGGCGGCGCGCCTGGTGCCGGCCGCCACCGGCACCGACACCGGCGGCTCCATCCGCCAGCCGGCCAGCTTCTGCGGCATCACCGGCATCAAGCCCACTTATGGCGTGTGCTCGCGCTACGGCATGGTCGCCTTCGCCTCCAGCCTGGACCAGGCCGGCCCGATGGCGCGCAGCGCCGAGGACTGCGCCCTGCTGCTGTCGGCGATGGGCGGCTTCGACCCGCGCGACGCCACCAGCGCCGAGCGTCCGCCGCAGGACTACGCGGCGCTGATGCGGGCCCCGCGCGAGGGCGCCAGTGCCGCCCGGCCGCTGGCCGGCCTGCGCATCGGGCTGCCGCGCGAGTTCTTCCCCGCCGGCCTGTCCGGCGAGGTGAACCTGGCCGTGCGCGGCGCGCTGGCCGAACTGGAAAAGCTGGGTGCCACCTTGGTGGACGTGAGCCTGCCGCGCACCGAGCTGTCGATACCGGTCTACTACATCATCGCGCCGGCCGAGGCCAGCTCCAACCTGGGCCGCTTCGACGGCGTCAAGTTCGGCCACCGCGCGGCGCAGTACCGCGATCTGATGGACATGTACAAGAAGACGCGCGCCGAGGGCTTTGGCCCCGAGGTCAAGCGCCGCATCATGATCGGCACCTATGTGCTGAGCCACGGCTACTACGACGCCTACTACCTGCAGGCGCAGAAGCTGCGCCGCATGATCGCCGACGACTTCCAGGCCTGCTTCGCCAGCTGCGACCTCATCGCCGGCCCGGTGGCGCCCTCGGTGGCCTGGAAGATAGGCGAGCAGGGCGACGATCCGCTGCAGGCCTACCTGGCCGACATCTTCACGCTGCCGGCCAGCCTGGCCGGACTGCCCGGCATGAGCGTGCCGGCCGGCTTCGGCGCCCAGGGCCTGCCGGTGGGCCTGCAGCTCATCGGCAATTATTTCGACGAGGGCCGCCTGCTCCATGCGGCGCACGCGCTGCAGCAGGCCACCGATTTCCACACCCGCGCACCGGCGGGCTATTGAGATGAACAGCAGCCCCCTGATCCGCGGTTACGAGGTCGTCATCGGCCTCGAGACCCATGCCCAGCTCAGCACCGCGAGCAAGATCTTCAGCGGCGCCGCCACCGCCTTCGGTGCCGCGCCCAACACCCAGGCCTGCGCGGTGGACCTGGCCCTGCCGGGCACGCTGCCGGTGATGAACCGCGGCGCCGTCGAACGCGCCATCCAGTTCGGCCTGGCGGTGCGAGCCTTGGTGGCGCCGTTGTCGATCTTCGCGCGCAAGAACTACTTCTACCCCGACCTGCCCAAGGGCTACCAGATCAGCCAGTACGAGATCCCGGTGGTGCAGGGCGGGCGCGTCGAATTCGTGCTCGACGGCGAGAAGCGCACGGTGCGGCTCACGCGCGCCCATCTGGAAGAAGACGCGGGCAAGAGCCTGCACGAGGACTTCGCCGGCCAGACCGGCATCGACCTCAACCGAGCCGGCACGCCGCTGCTGGAGATCGTCTCCGAGCCCGACATGCGTTCGGCGGCCGAGGCGGTGGAATACGCCAAGGCGCTGCACGCCCTGGTCGTCTGGCTGGGCATCTGCGACGGCAACATGCAGGAAGGCAGCTTCCGCTGCGACGCCAATGTCAGCGTGCGCCGCCCCGGCGCCGAGCTGGGCACGCGGCGCGAGATCAAGAACCTCAACAGCTTCCGCTTCCTGCAGCAGGCCATCGATTTCGAGGTGCAGTGGCAGATCGACCGCGTCGAGGACGGCCTGCCCATCGAGCAGGCGACGGTGCTCTTCAACCCCGACACCGGCGAGACGCGGGCGATGCGCAGCAAGGAAGACGCGCACGACTACCGCTACTTCCCCGACCCCGACCTGCCGCCGCTGCTGATCGCCCCCGAGTGGGTGGAGCGCGTGCGCGCCGAGCTGCCCGAGCTGCCGGCTGCGATGGCGGCGCGCTTCCAGCGCGACGACGGCCTGCCGGCCTATGACGCGGCGATGATGACGCAGAGCCGGGCCTTCGCGCGCTTCTACGAGGCCGTGCGCGACGGCTGCGCCAACCCCAAGCTGGCCGCCAACTGGCTGATGGGCGAGCTGAGCAAGCGGCTGAACGCCGAGGGCCGCGAGATCGCTGCCGTGGCGCTGGCGCCGGCCACGCTGGCGGCGCTGATCCGCCGCGTCGCCGACGGCACGGTGTCGCACAACGGCGCGCGCCAGGTCTTCGATGCGCTGTGGGCTGGCGACACGGTCGATGTCGATGCCGTCGTCGACAGCCTGGGCCTGCGCCAGATGAACGACGCCGGCGCGCTCGAGACCATCGTCGACGCAGTGCTTGCCGCCAATGCCAAGAGCGTCGAGGAATTCCGCGCCGGCAAGGACAAGGCCTTCAACGCCCTCGTCGGGCAGGTCATGAAGGCCAGCAAGGGCAAGGCCAATCCGGCCCAGGCCGGCGAACTGCTGCGCCGGCGCCTGGGCGGCGGCTGACCGCTCAGCGGCGCGGCGCGCTCGCCGGCGGCCGGCTCGCCGGCACATGCGGCGCCGGCAGCGGGCCCAGCGAGCCGGGTGGCGCTCCGTTCCACAGGCGGCGCAGGCGGTCGAGCTCGGCGTCGTAGATCTTGTTGATGCGGCCCAGCTCGGACTCCTGGTTCGCGGCCGACGAGCGCTGCGCCTCGACCGAGGCGTCGTTGGCGTCCAGCGCCGACTTGAGCTTGGGCGGCAGCGCGCGACCGAGGTAGAACTCGGCCTCGTCGACCAGGGGCTTGCGGTCAAAGGCCAGCTCGCGCAGCCGGATCTCGGTGGCCTTCATCGCGATGCGCACCGTGTCCAGCGCCGCCTCGCGCGCCTTGGCGTGCGCCGCCTCGTTGGGGTAGCGCGCCATCAGGTTGCGGTCGCGCCGCACGGCGTCGGCCTGGGCGGCGCGCGCCTCGGCCGCGGCGCGTTCGCGCGCCTCCTGCTCGGTGCGCTCCTCGGCCGTCAGCGTGGGCGGGATCACCGCGCGCAGTGATCCGTCGCGGTTGAGCAGTTGCTGCTCTTTCGCAGCGCAGGCGGCGATGGGGCGGTCGGCGGTGAGGCGGTGGCCCTTGTCATCGATGCAGGTGTAGATGCCGGTCGCCGGCGGCGCCGCCTGGGCCGCCACCGCACCCGCCAGGGCCAGGCCGCCGGCCAGCATCCTGCTCAGGACGGGCCGGGCGAGCTTGGGACGGGCCTCGGGCATCGCCTCAGACTCCGTAGCGGTCGCGGTAGGCCGCCACCGGGCCGGCGTAAGCGGCCAGGGCCGGGTCGGCGCTGGCGCGCAGATAGGCCAGCAGGTCGGCCAGCGTGGCAATCGCCGAGACGCGCAGCTGCAGCTCGCGCGACACGTACTGCACGGCGCTGAAAGGCGCGTCCTGGCCGTTCTCGGTGGCGCGCTCCTGGCGGTCGAGCGCGATGGCCACGGTGCTGGGTCGGGCACCGGCGGCGGCGATGAGGGCGATCGATTCGCGCACCGAGGTGCCGGCCGAGATCACGTCGTCGATGATCAGCACGCGGCCGGCCAGCGGCGCCCCCACCAGCAGGCCACCCTCGCCGTGGTCTTTCGCTTCCTTGCGGTTGTAGGCGAAGGGCAGGTTGTGGCCGTGCCGTGCCAGCTCTACTGCCACCGCGGCGGCCAGCGTGATGCCCTTGTAGGCGGGGCCGAACAGCATGTCGAAGCCGAGATCGGCGCCGTCGGCCTCGGCGAGCAGGCGCCGTGCATAGAATTCCGCCAGTCGGCCGAGCCGGGCGCCGTCATTGAAGAGGCCGGCATTGAAGAAATAGGGCGACAGCCGCCCGGCCTTGGTCTTGAACTCGCCGAAGCGCAGCACGCCCGCGCACACGGCGAATTCGACGAACGCCTGCGCCAGCCCAGGTCCGGGTGCGGTGCTCATCTCGCTAGAGGGGTCAGTCTTGGCATTCCGGCTCGTCACACTCAACCTCAATGGCATCCGTTCAGCGGCCAGCAAGGGCTGCGCCGAATGGGCGGCCGGTGCGGCAGCGGATTGTATGGGGGTGCAGGAGATCAAGGCCCAGGCCGACGATGTGGCGGGCCGCTTCGACCGCATCGCCGGCATGGCGGGCCATTTCCACTACGCCCAGAAGAAGGGCTACTCGGGCGTCGGCCTCTACACGCGCTCCGAGCCCAGCGAGGTCATCACCGGCATCGCCAGCCCCGAATTCGACGCCGAGGGGCGCTGGGTCGAGTTGCGCTATGACAAACCCGGCCGCAAGCTCAGCATCGTCAGCTGCTACTTTCCCAGCGGCAGCTCGGGCCCCGAGCGCCAGGAGGCCAAGTTCCGCTTCCTCGACCTGATCTACCCCCACCTGCTGGCGCTGAAGGCCGGGCGCGAGTTCATCCTGGTGGGCGACGTCAACATCGCCCACAAGGAAGCCGACCTCAAGAATTGGCGCAGCAACCAGAAGAACTCGGGCTTCCTGCCCGAGGAGCGTGCCTGGATGACCCGGCTGCTCGGCGAAGCGGGGTTGGTGGACGTCTACCGGCGCCTGCACCCCGACACCACCGACGCCTGCTACACATGGTGGAGCAACCGCGGCCAGGCCTATGCCAACAACGTCGGCTGGCGGCTGGACTACCACCTTGCCACGCCGGCGCTGGCCGAGCACGCCCAGGTGGCGGCCATCTACAAGGCGCAGAAGTTCAGCGACCACGCGCCGCTGACCATCGACTACGGCTTCAGCCTTTGAGGGCGGGTGGGTAGGGGCTGCGTCAACCACGGTGACGCTGCTTGTGGCCGTGGCCGCAGGGCGCGCTGACGCAGGCGCAGGAATCGAGCCGACCTCATTGCGGTGGACAAGGCAGGCTCCGCGCCCTGGTGCGGTGGGCCGCTCAGGCTCAGAATGCGGCCTCCTGGTCGAGGGAGCACGCGATGACTCAGTTGGGCGAACTGGCGTTCACTTCCGGCGTGAAAAGCCTTGACGGCAAGTGCCCATTTTGTGCGGCAGATTCGACGGCTGACGAGAAACTCGAGATCGAGAATGATTCTTCCGAGCTGGGTGACCATATCGAGGATCAGTACAAGGAACTGAACTTCCGCATCAGCGCCAACGGATTCGGCGTTGGGCACCGATTCAGGCTTGCCACCGCCACGGTTGAGGAAAGCTACGAGATTTCTGCCGACGCGAGCGCCGCCGAGGTCGTGGGCGAGTACAGCCTGAACGCGCATCACATCATTCCGGGCAATGCGTCCTTCAGGGAGGTGCCCGAACTTCACCAGTACATGGCGGCTACCGTCGAGGTCTACAGCTGTCGCTACCGCAAGCTACGCCACCATGCCAAGGCTGCCAGATTCAAGAAGGTACACACGCATCGCGTCGGCGCGGCGCGGGTGACGGTGACATCCCGTGCGGCGCCGTCGAGGACCGGGCTGGAAAAGCGGGAGAAGCTGGTGACGACGACATGCGCCGGCCGCAAGGGCAAAGTGAACTACGACATCAACGAAGCGGCCAATGGCGTCTGGTTGCCCTCGAACTACGCGATAGCCAACTGGTCGTCGCTGGCTGAAGCCGACCGGCTGGCGTTCGCAAAGATGGCCATGAAGAAATTCAAGGTTCAGTTTCACGATGCGCACCCAAACTACTCGATCAGCGTTGCGGAGGAAATGCGCTTCATCGTCAAGAAAATCGACGATGCGGCCCACCGATGCCAGGACGGCGACTGTGGCGGAAAAGGCGGAAACCATCTCCAGGTGGCCACCTACATTCCGAAGATACTGAGCCGTCTGGCGCGACTCATCAAGACCCACAGGCTGACAGCCCGCAAGTCACGCGCCTTCGACGAAAAGTGGTTGACGTCACGCCTTGCGCAGGGCTTCAGGCTCAAGTAGCCACACGGCGGAATCAGGAGCCTGGAACATGAGGTACTACCAACTCTGGTCAAACCTTGCCGAGGGCGATGCCATACCGGGGCCGGCGCCCGAGGTGCCGGCGGCACTGACCAATTGGGTGGGCGGTGTGCCTTGGGCCATCCCGGTGCCGGCGCCGTTCGAGCTGACGCTGCGCCAACCGGGTCGCCTGCTCGACTTCTACTACGCACCGATTCCGGTGATGCGCACTGATCTGTACCAGGCCTTGCTGGCCGCGGGCATCGACAATCTGGTGGCCTATCCGGCACGGATCACCAATCCCCTGACCGGCGAGGTCTGGATTGATCGCGTGGTCGTCAATGTGGTCGGCCGCGTCGAAGCCGTTGACCGCCAGCGCTCGCGCGGGGAACGGCTGTCGGATGAATTCGACGCTGGCGAGTTCTTCGACGAACTGGTCATCGACGAATCCAGGGCGCGGGGGGTACACATGTTCCGGCTTGCGGAGAACCTGAGCTACTGGGTGGCGAGCGAACGCGTGCGCGAGGTCGTGCTTGCTCATCCCCACCACAGCGGGGCCGCTTTCTCGCCGCTTTTCGCAACGCCGCCTGACGGTGGCGAAGGCGACGACGAGGATTTCGAGCCTTACGACGCCTGACGCAGGGAGTCTGCCGCGCTCGGATGGCTCCCGCTGCGCCGCACCAGAGCCTGGCCGCGCCACGGCCGCCCTGCCCCGCTCACCGCAGCTTGAACACCGCCACCGCGTGTACGAGCTGCTGTGCCTGCTGGCTCAGGCTGTCTGCCGCGGCGGCTGATTGCTCCACCAGGGCCGCGTTCTGCTGTGTGGCCTGGTCCATCTGGCCGACGGCCTGGTTGACCTGCTGCACGCCCTGGCTCTGCTCGCGCGTGGCGTGGTCGATCTCGCCCATCAGGGCCGAGACGCGCTGGATGGCCTGCACCACCTCCTGCATGGTGGTGCCGGCCTCGTCGACCAGGCCCGAGCCGGTCTCGACCTGGGCCACGCTGGCGCCGATCAGCGCCTTGATCTCGCGCGCCGCCTCCGCGCTGCGCTGGGCCAGCGCGCGCACTTCGGCGGCGACGACGGCGAAGCCGCGGCCCTCGGCGCCGGCGCGGGCCGCCTCGACGGCGGCGTTGAGCGCCAGGATATTGGTCTGGAAGGCAATGCCGTCGATGACGCCGATGATGTCGACGATGCGCTTTGAGCTGGCGTCGATGCCCTTCATGGTCTCGATCACGCGCGCCACCACGGCGCCGCCGCGCGCCGCCACCTCGCTGGCGCCGCGGGCCAGTGTGTTGGCCTCGCGGGCATGGTCGGCGTTTTGCGTCACCGCGGCGCCGAGCTGGTCCATCGAGGCCGCGGTTTCCTCCAGCGTCGATGCCTGTATCTCGGTGCGCTGCGACAGGTCGGCGTTGCCGCTGGCAATCTGTTGTGCGCCGGTGGCGATGTTGTCGGCGGCCAGGCGCACATCGGTCACCAGCTTCTCGAGGCTGGTACACATGCGGTTCAGCTCGCGCAGCAGGTCGGCCACTTCGTCGTGGCCGCGCGAATCGGCATGCGTGGTCAGGTCGCCGGCGGCGACGCCGCGGGCGAAGTCCAGCGCCTGGGCCAGAGGCCGCTTGAGCGAAGTGATGAGCCAGCCGCCCGCGGCCAGCGCCAGCAGCGCCGCCGCCAGCCCGGCGCCCAGCGCCAGCCAGCGCGTGGTGGCGATGAGGGCGGTGTTGGCAGCCTCGGCCGCGCGCACGCTCTCGATCTGGTGCGCGTCGAGCTTGGCCAGCGCGCCCAGGAAGGGTGCCAGCATGGGAATCATCTCCTCGTCGGCGGCAAAGGCGGCTTCGGCCTGCTTGCCGGCCTGGACGAGGTCGACGATGTGCTTGACGCCGGCGCGGTAGATCGCCTGGCGCTTGCGGATGTCGGCGATCAGGGTCTTGCCCTCGTCCGAGCCGGTCATCGCCTGTTCCATGGCTGCCAGGCCGGTGTCGATGCGCTGGTCGCGCTCGGCCATCTCCTTGCGCAGCCGCGCCTGCTGCTCGCTTCCGGGCGCCAGCAGCAGCACCATGCTGGCGATGGCGTTGTCCTTGGCCATCAGGTGCAGCGCCGATGACTGGCCCTGCAACTGCACGCCGAGGCCCATGCGGGCGGCGGCGTCGGCGCTGCGCGACAGGCTCACCACCACCACCACCACCAGGGCAGTGATGGTCAGCAGCACCGCGCCGAAGGCGGCGGCGACGCGGGGCCCGATCTTCAGGTCGAGCAGCGACATGCTTGAACTCCTGCGGTTGCCGCGCCGCCGGGCGGGCCGGCGCGAGGGGTCGTGGCTCAGCCGCCCAGCTCACCCACCAGCTGCTGGCACTTGGTGATGCGTTCCTTTTGCACGCCGCCTGCGATCTTGCGCGCCTCCTCGTCCTTGCCGGCCAGGATGGCGGGCACCAGCTCGGTCTCGCGCGTCTTCTTGAAGGCGTTCCAGGTCTCGACCAGCTCCTTGAACTGCGCCTCCTTGCCGGCGGCGGGCTTGAGCTTGGTGAGGGCCGCGCTCACCGCGTCGGCCGTGTCCTTGACCACCTTCTGGTGGTCGGCGCCGCGCTTGTCCTTGTTGACCAGCATCGTCACCAGCGATTCACGGGCGGCGCTGAGCTTGGTGCGCAGGTCGGCAAAGTCCTGCGCCTGGGCGCTGGCGCACAGGCCGGCCAGGGCCACGAATGCAACTGCCAAAAGCTTCTTCATAGCGGTCTTGCTCCTTTGTGCCCTTTATCGGTGCGGCCGGCGCGAAACTTGAGCCCAACGCGCGAACTACACTGCGGCGCGCCGCCAGCGGGGCGGCTTGCAGGAGACAGCCATGATCGGTTACGTGACCTTGGGCACCAATGACCTGCCGCGCGCCGCGGCCTTCTACGACGCCTTGCTTGGCGGCATCGGCGCCAAGCGCCTGTGGGAGTTCGACCGCGGCATCGCCTGGGGCGTGACGATGGAACAGCCCAGCCTGGCCGTGATGACGCCTTTCGACGGCCAGCCGGCCACGCGCGGCAACGGCACCATGGTGGCCCTGGTCGTGCAGACGCGGGCCCAGGTCGACGCGCTGCACAAGAAGGCGCTGGAACTGGGCGCCAACGACGAGGGCGCGGCCGGTCCGCGCGGCGACAGCTTCTACGGCGGCTATTTCCGCGATCTCGACGGCAACAAGCTCAATTTCTTCTGCATGGGCGCCGCCGCCGCCGGCTGATCGATGCCGGCCACCGCGGCCCATTGCGCCACCCCTGTCCGAGGAAAGCCCCGATGAACGCACCCACCCGCACCGCCGAAGCCGCCGCGCTGGCCGCCTATGCCGACGAGGCCTGGGACGAACGCATCGTGCCGGCCCTCACCGATTACATCGCGGTGCCGGCCAAGAGCCCGATGTTCGACGCCGCCTGGGCCGAGCTGGGCCTCATCGACCGCGTCGTGCGCGACGCCGCGGCCTGGGTCGAGGGCCGGCGCGTCGCCGGCCTGAAGCTGGAAGTGCTGCGCCTGCCCGGCCGCACGCCGCTGATCTTCTTCGACATCCCGGCCACCCGGGCCGGCAGCGGCGACACCGTGCTGCTCTACGGCCACCTCGACAAGCAGCCCGAGTTCAACGGCTGGCGCGCCGACCTCGGCCCCTGGACGCCCAAGTACGAGGGCGGCCTGCTCTACGGCCGCGGCGGCGCCGACGACGGCTATGCGGTCTACGCCGCCATCACCGCCATCGAGGCGCTGGATCGCCAGGGCATCGCGCGGCCGCGCTGCGTGGGCCTGATCGAGACCAGCGAGGAAAGCGGCAGCCCCGACCTGCCGGCCTACATCGACGTGCTGCGCCCGCGCCTGGGCCAGGTCGGCCTGGTGGTCTGCCTGGACAGCGGCGCCGGCAACTACGACCAGCTGTGGCTGACGACCAGCCTGCGCGGCATGGTCAGCGGCGTGCTCAAGGTCGAGATCCTCACCGAGGGCGTGCATTCGGGCGATGCCAGCGGCCTGGTGCCGAGCAGCTTCCGCATCCTGCGCCTGGTGCTCGACCGGCTGGAAGACAGCAAGAGCGGCGAGCTGCTGCCCGAAAGCTTCCACTGCGCCATTCCGGCTGCGCGCATCGTGCAGGCGCAGGCCACGGCGGCCATCCTCGGCGACGAGGTCTGGAAGCGCTTTCCCTGGGCCTGCGGCGCCGACGGCGGCCCGGCCCTGCCCACCACCACCGACCCGGTGCAGGCCCTTCTCAACCGCACCTGGCGGCCTACGCTCAGCGTCACCGGCGTCGACGGTTTCCCTGAGCTTTCAAACGCCGGCAATGTGCTGCGGCCCTACACCGCCTTCAAGCTCAGCCTGCGCCTGCCGCCGCTGGTGGATGGCAACGAGGCCAGCCTGCGCCTGAAGACCCTGCTGGAAGACAACGCGCCCTACAACGCCCGCGTCACCTTCCACCCCGACGGCCGCGCCGGTGCCCTGGGTGCCAGCGGCTGGGACGCGCCGGAACTTGCGCCCTGGCTGCACGGCGCGCTCGACGCCGCGTCCAACGCCCACTTCGGCGCCCCCGTGGGCTTCATCG
Source organism: Rubrivivax sp. A210 (assembly GCF_904426505.1). GTDB lineage: Bacteria > Pseudomonadota > Gammaproteobacteria > Burkholderiales > Burkholderiaceae_C > Rubrivivax. Next base: position 97,914 of record NZ_CAJGBN010000023.1, on the reverse strand, counting down.
GCCAGGGCGGCACGATCCCGCTGATGAGCATGCTGGCCAAGGGATTTCCGAAGGCGCAGATGATGGTCTGCGGCGTGCTGGGCCCCAAGAGCAATGCCCATGGCCCCAATGAGTTCCTGCATGTGCCCTATGGCAAGCGGCTCACGGCTGCGGTGGCACAGGTGATCGCGGCCTGCCCCTGAGCGCGCCCACGATGACCACCAGCCCCGGCACGGCGATCATCAGCCAGATGATGGTCGACAGGTTCGCCTTCACCCAGGGGATGTTGCCGAACAGGTAACCGGCCAGCGTCAGGCTGCACACCCACAGCGTGCCGCCGCTGACGTCATAGAACGTGAACTTGCGGCGCGTCATCTGCGCCACGCCGGCGACGAAGGGCGCGAAGGTGCGCAGGAAGGGCATGAAGCGCGCCAGCACGATGGTGATGCCGCCGTACTGCTCGTAGAAGGCGTGCATGCGGTCGAAGGCCTCGCGGTTGAACCAGCGCGACTTGGGCCAGGCGAAGACGCGCGGGCCGATGCGCCGGCCTATGGCGTAGTTGGTCTGGTTGCCCAGGATGGCCGCCGCGGTGAGCAGCAGCATCGCCAGCGGCAGGCTCATCAGGCCCAGCCCGCACAGCGCGCCCACCACGAAGAGCAGCGAATCGCCGGGCAGGAAGGGCATCACGACGACGCCGGTCTCGATGAAGATGATGGCGAACAGCAGTGCATAGACCCAGCCGCCATAGGCCTGCACGAAGTCCGACAGGTGGCGGTCGACGTGCAGCACGAAATCGAGCAGGAAGGGCAGGATGTCCATCGTCTAGAAGGTGAAGCCGGCGTCGACCCGCGCGCCCGACATCGGCTCGATCAGGCGCAGCAGCGGCTTGAGTGGCGCATAGCGCAGTGCCACTCGGCTGGCGTGGTTGAAGAGGCCTTGCAGCTCGGCCGCATCGACCCCGCCTGCGGCCTCGCCACCGTGTTTGCGGCGGCACAGCGCGCCTATCAGCCCAAGGTGGCGCAGCAGCCCGGCCCATTCGAAGCCGCGCCAGAACTCGCCGAAGTCGGCGTCCACCGGCAGCCCGGCGCGGCGTGCCTGCTGCCACCAGCGCACGGCCCAGTCCAACTCCTGCTCCTCGGGCCAGGCCAGGCTGCCGTCGCGCAGCAGCGAGACCAGGTCGTAGGCGATGGGGCCGGCCGCAGCCCGATCGAAGCCCAGGACGGTGGGGCCTGGCGTGGTGACGTGCAGCTGGCGCGGCGCAAAGTCGCCGTGCATGGCCACCACCGGCTGGGCCAGGGCGCTGTCGATGAGGCGAGTGCTCACGCGCTGCCAGATGGCCTGCTCGGCCGCGCTCCAGGTCTTGCCGTGTTCGCATTCCACGCACCAGGTGGGGAAGAGCGCCAGTTCGCGCTGCAGCCGCGCCTCGTCGCAGGGTGGCAGCAAGTCCGCCGACACGGTCTGCTGAAGCCGCACCAGCCCAGCCAGGGCTGCGCGCATCAGGCGCTCGACCTCAGGGGCATCGGCTTGTTGCTGGGCCTGTTGCAGCGCTTGCAGATAGCGGGGGCCGGCCGGGGTGTCTGCCGGCACGAAGGCCAGTTCGGTGTCGGCGCCATGCCGCAGCCCGACGTCCGCCAGCCAGCGCTCGAAAGCGGCCTGGCGCGCGGCATCGGCCCAGGTGACGCTGGCGGCTGCAACCCTCATGGATAATCCATTCTACAAAGGGGCTGGCCGCTGCCCGCCCCGTGACAACAAGGGTCCGTCTACCGCATGCGCATCCCCTCGCTGGCCCTGGCCGCCGGCCTGCTGGCGGCCGGTGGCTGGGCCAGCGGCCAGGTCGCCCCACCCTCGCCCAAGTCCGCGCCCAAGTCCATGCCGCTGCAGCCCAGCACCGGCCTGCAATCCCTGCCGCGCGGCGACGCGGCGCGGCAGCTGCCCATCGTGCTGCGCGCGCAGAGCATCGCCAGCCAGCCCGATCTGGAGACCGTCGCCGAAGGCGATGTCGAGTTCCGCCGCGGCACGCTGGACATCCGCGCCGACCGCCTGTCCTACGACATGGCGCGCGACCTGGCGCGCGCCAGCGGCGATGTGCGCGCCCGCCGCGACGGCGCCGTCTATTCCGGCCCCGCGCTTGAGCTGCGCGTGCAGCGCTTCGAGGGCTTCTTCCTCCAGCCCGAGTTCGAGTTCCAGCGCCTGGGGGCCGGTGGCAGCGCGGCGCGCATCGACTTCCTGGAAAGCGGCCGCGCACGCGCCACCGACGCGCAGTACACGAGCTGTCGCCGCGATGGCCCCGACGAGCCCGACTGGGTGCTGCGCGCCAAGAGCGTGACGCTGGATTTCGACGCCAACGAGGGCGTCGCCGAGGGCGCCGTGCTGCGCTTCCTGGGCGCGCCCATCCTGGCGCTGCCGACCTTCAGCTTTCCGCTCGACGACTCGCGCCGCTCGGGTTGGCTGCCGCCGTCGATCAACATCGACAACCGCAGCGGCGTGATGCTTTCGGTGCCCTATTACTGGGACATCGCGCCCAACCGCGACATGACGCTGGCGCCGCGCGTGATGGCCCGGCGCGGCCTCGGGCTTGAGACCGAGCTGCGCTACCTGGAGCCCGCGCTGGAAGGCTCGCTGGCGCTGGACTGGCTGTTTCGTGACCGCCTCACCGGCAGCGCCCGCCACGCACTGCGCTGGCAGCACGAGGGCAGCGCCTGGGACGGCCTGCGCTACAGCGCCGATGTGGCGCGCGTGTCGGACGCCCAGTGGTGGAAGGATTTCCCCAGCGCCAGCCGCAGCTTCACGCCGCGTCTGCTGCCGGCGCGCCTGGGCGTTGAATGGCCCTTCGAGCTGGCGGCCAGCCAGGCCCTGGCCTATGCGCGCAGCCTGCGCTGGCAGCTGGCGCAGGCTGCCGACAGCTTTGTGGCCTCGCCCTACGAGCGCAGCCCTCAGCTGGGCCTGCGCCTGGGCGGCGAGGCCGGCGGCTGGCAGTACAGCGCCGAAACCGAATACAACCGCTTCACCTTGCCCCAGGGCCAGGAATTGAGCACGGCGCGCCCGGCGGGCGAGCGCTGGCATGTGCTCGCCCAGCTGAGCCGGCCGCTGCGCGAGCCGGGCTGGTGGCTGGTGCCGCGGCTGTCGGTCAACGCCGCCCACTACCAGGGCCTGGCGCCGGGCAGCGCCAGCCAGCGTGCCGGCCGCGTCATTCCAACCTTCAGCCTCGACGCAGGCTTCGAGCTGGAGCGCCGCACCGAGCTTTTCGGCCGCGCGCTGCACCAGACGCTGGAGCCGCGCCTGCTGTACGTCGACACGCCCTACCGTGCCCAGAGTCAGCTGCCCAACTACGACTCGGCGGCCAAGGACTTCAACTTCGTCTCGCTCTATTCCGACAACGCCTTCTCGGGCATCGACCGCGTCGCCGATGCCCAGCAGCTCACCGCCGGCTTCACCACCCGCCTGGTCGACGCGGTGAGCGGCGCCGAGGCCTTGCGCCTGGGCCTGGTGCAGCGCTACCTGCTGCGCACCCAGCGCGTCGCCGCTCAGGCCGACGGCACGCCCGACGGCGAACCGCTCAAGCAGCGCCTGTCGGACGCGCTGCTGGTAGGCTCGACCAGCGTGCTGCCCTCGTGGACGCTGGACGCAGCGCTGCAATACAGCCCCGACAGCCAGCGCTCGGTGCGCACCATCGTCGGCGCGCGCTATTCGCCCGGCCCCTTTCGCACCGTCAGCACCACCTACCGGCTGGCGCGCGATCTCTCCGAGCAGCTCGAGCTGGGCTGGCAATGGCCGGTCTTCCGTGGCGGCGGCAAGTCCGGCAGCTGCGGCGGCAACTGGTACTCGGTCGGCCGCATCAACTACAGCCTCAAGGACAGCCGCATGACCGATGCGGTGATCGGCGCCGAATACGATGCCGGCTGCTGGATAGGGCGCATCGTCGCCGAGCAGTTGTCCACCGGGCGCAGCGAGGCGACGACGCGGCTGCTGCTGCAGCTGGAGCTGGTCGGGCTGTCGCGCATCGGGTCCAACCCGCTCAAGGTCTTGAAGGACAATATCCCCGGCTACCGGCTGCTGCGCGAAGAGCGCGGCGCCGAAGCTTCGTCGCCAGGATCGCCTGGCGACCCCACCGTGTCGCCCTCGCCATGACCCCATATTCCCGCCGCCGGCCCCGTCCGGTGGACCTTGCCCTTGCCCTTGCGGTGATGATTGCGGCCGCCGCCGGGCCCGCGGCCGCAGCGCCGGAGCGAGACGTGCGCAATGGCGACTACATCGCCGCGGTCGTCAACCAGGAACTGGTCACCGCGGGCGAGGTGCAGCGCCGCCTCGAGCGCGCCCAGGCTGAGGCCGGGCGCAGCGGCGCACGGCTGCCGCCCGAGAGCGACTTGCGCCGCCAGGCGCTCGATTCGTTGATCGACGAGCGCGCGATGATCAGCTCTGCACGCGACAGCGGCATGAAGGTCGACGACGTCGAACTCGACCGCGCGGTGCAGAACATCGCGCAGCAGAACCAGGTCTCGCTCGAGGTGCTGCGCCAGCGCTTGCGCGACGAGGGCATGGACTACTTGCGCTTCCGCGCCAACCTGCGCGACCAGATCCTGATCGAGCGGCTGCGCGAGCGCGAGGTCTACCAGCGCATCCGCATTGGCGACGAAGAGATCGAGAAGCTGCTGGAAAGCCAGCGCCAGGTGGCGCAGGCCCAGGCCGAGACGAATCTGGCGCAGATTCTCGTGTCCGTGCCCGAGGGCGCCGACGCCGCCGCCGAGGCGGCGCGTCGCGCCGTCGCCGAGGCCGTACTCGCCCGCGTGCTGGGCGGCGAGGCCTTCGATGCCGTGGCCAAGGAGGTCTCGGAAGACGCCAACCGCGCCCGCGGCGGCGAAATCGGCGCGCGTCCGGCCTCGCGCCTGCCCGATGCCTTCGTCGAGTCCACGCGCGGCCTCGAGGTCGGTGCCGTGACGCCCAGGCTGCTGCGCACCGGCGCCGGCTTCCACATCCTCAAGGTGCTGGCGCGCAAGGATGGCGGCGTGGGCCGCATCACGCAGACGCGCGCCCGCCATGTGCTGCTGCGCGTCTCGCCCCAGCTCACGCCCGAGCTGGCCGCGCGCCGGCTTGCCGAGTACAAGCGTCAGATCGAGGACGGCAGCAAGACATTCGAGGACATCGCGCGCCAGTACAGCGAAGACGGCTCGGCCGCCGGCGGCGGTGATCTGGGCTGGGCGTCGCCCGGCATGATGGTGCCGGAGTTCGAGGCGGCGATGAACGAGCTGGCCATCGGCGGCCTCTCGGCGCCGCTGGTCTCGCGCTTCGGCGTCCACCTGATCCAGGTGCTCGAACGCCGCGAGGCCGCGCTCGAACCCAAGCAATTGCGCGAACAGGCGCGCAATGTGCTGCGCGAGCAGAAGTTCGACCAGGCCTATGCCGACTGGGCCAAGGAGCTGCGTTCGCGCGCCTACGTCGAGTTGCGCGAGCCGCCGCAATGAAGGCGGCGTGAAGCACATCGCGCGCAAGCGCTTCGGCCAGCACTTCCTGGCCGACGAGGCGGTGATCGACGGCATCGTGCGCGCCATAGCCCCGCAGCCGGGCCAGGCGCTGGTGGAGATAGGCCCCGGCCTCGGCGCGCTCACCGGCCCGCTGCGCGAGCGCTGCGGCGAGCTCACCGTGATCGAGCTCGACCGCGATCTTGCGGCGCGGCTGCGCCGCCAGCCGGGTCTGACGGTGATCGAGGCCGATGTGCTGAAGGTTGATTTCGTGGCGCTGGCCGCCGGCCGGCCGCTGCGCGTGGTGGGCAACCTGCCCTACAACATCTCCACGCCCATCCTCTTCCACCTGCTGCAGGCCTGCCACACGGTGCAGGACCAGCACTTCATGCTGCAGAAGGAGGTGGTCGAGCGCATGGCCGCGGCGCCGGGCAGCAAGGACTACGGGCGGTTGTCGGTGATGCTGCAGTGGCGCTACCGCATCGAGGACGTGCTCGACGTGCCGCCTGAGGCCTTCGAGCCGCCGCCGCGCGTCGATTCGGCCGTGGTGCGCATGGAGCCGCTGCCGCTTGACGCCACGGTGGACGCAGCCCGGCTGTCGGCGCTGGTTACCGCCGCCTTCTCGCAGCGGCGCAAGATCCTGCGCCACACGCTGGGGCGCTGGATCGCAGACCAGGGCCTCACCACCGACTTCGACCTGCAGCGGCGGGCCGAGGAAGTGCCGGTGAGCGAGTACCTGGCCTTGGCGCGCCTGCGCTGAAGCAACGGATCGGCGCCAGGCAGCAAAAAGGCCCGCGCTAGCGCGGGCCTTTTGCGTGAACTGCCGCCAGCTTTACGCGGCGTTGAGCCAGGCCGCGGTATCGAAGGCGCTGCTCATCATCGGCATGTTCATGCCGAAGTTGGGGTTGGTGCCGTTCTTCGGCACGACCTTGACCGCCGGCTTCGCCGCTGCAGTCGTCTGGGCCACCTCGGTAGCCCGCTCCCATGACCCGATTTCCTGGGAGCGGGCTACTGAAAAGAATAGAAACACCTGAATGGTATTCGTCGTTCGCCCCAGAACTCGGCGGCGTCGCGGAAGACCTCGAGCAACTGCTCACGGGCCTCGCGATCAAAGCGCGGGTTGTCGGGCAGTTGTTCGAGCACGACCACGAAGCCCGGCTGCTGGCCGGCCTTGTTGACGAGGTCGGTCATGCAATCGAAGAGTGCGTCGAGGTTCTTGCCGAAGTGCGCCGGGAACAGGAAGGACTGGGCGATGCCGTCGAGCGCGTCCTGCTTGGTCTGCGCCGCGGAAAGATTGGCGTAGAGAAAATGCTGCCCCGCAGCCTCGGCCGACTGCATCAGGTCATCGACCCGATAGGCCCTGATGGCCTGCACGAGATTGGGGCGGATGGTCTGCAACTCCATGGTCGCGATCCTCCTTGCGTAGCGATGGGATAGTGAGTGATCCGGGGCGACGATCATGGTTCAATGCGGCGGAAGCTCGCGTAGTGGTCGTCGGTGTAAAAGCAGGTTTCCGGGCGGGTCGGAGGAAGCCCGCCGCAGACGATTCGCCGGGCACCCCGGTTGCGAGCCCCGGGCGTGGTGACGGTGTATTCGCGGTACTGCCCGCGAGGCCGCGGCGGCAGCCGACGTTCGAAATTGCCGAAGACGCTGCCGTCCTTGGCGTAGGGGAAAGGCCCGCCGCCGAGTATCAATTGGTGCATGGTCTGCGCCTCGGCCGGCAGGCGTGCCAGGGCGACGGCCTGTTCAACTGCTGCCGGCGGCTTGGCCAGGGCAGGAACGGTCGCCAAGCCGGAGGCCAACGCCGTGGCCAGCCCCAACTTGAACAATGCCCGCCGCAGCTCGCTGCCCGACGGGACCAGACCGGTCCAGAACACGGGAGTACCCTGAAAGATCAAACCGCGATGGTACTGGAACCCCCCTAATAACTCAAGCCTCTGCCCAAAAATGGGGCAGAGTGCGAGGTTGATTAGTGGGCGCTTACATGGGCTTCAGGCGCATGCAAGCAAGCAGGCCGCAGCGGCCTCGGTGCGGTCAGATCGTCGTCCGGCTTCGTCCTGCGGACCGCGTCCGGCATGCAAGACATGCCGGACCCTTCGGCTGGCGCAGGTCAGGACGCAGGTCCTGATCTGCGTCCCGCCTCAGCATCCGCGACGGTGAGGGCGGTCATGTTGACGATGCGGCGCACCGTGGCCGAGGGCGTGAGGATGTGGACCGGCTTGTCGGCGCCCAGCAGCACCGGGCCGATGGCGATGCCGCCACCGGCCGCGGTCTTGAGCAGGTTGTACGAGATGTTGGCGGCGTCGATGTTGGGCAGCACCAGCAGGTTGGCCTCGCCGGTGAGCGTGCTGCCGGGCAGCACCTTGCGCCGCTCGGCGGCGTCGAGCGCGACGTCGCCGTGCATCTCGCCGTCGACCTCGAGCCAGGGCGCCTGCTCGCGCAGCAGGGCCAGGGTGCGGCGCATCTTCACGGCGCTGGGGTGTTCGCTGGTGCCGAAGTTGGAATGCGACAGCAGCGCGGCGCGCGGATGCAGGCCGAAGCGCATCATTTCTTCGGCGGCCATCACCGTGATCTCGCACAGCTCTTCGGCGCTGGGGTCGGCGTTGACGTGCGTGTCCACCAGGAAGACCTGGCGGCCCGGCAGCATGAGGGCGTTCATGCAGGCGTAGACCTGCACGTCCTGCGCCGTGCGCGGGCTGCCGCCCTGGCGCTTGCCGATCACCTGGTCGATGTATTGCAGGTGGCTGGCGGTCGTGCCCCAGGTGCCGCACAGCAGGCCGTCGACCTCGCCCTTGTGCAGCATCATGGCGCCAATCAGCGTGAGGCGGCGGCGCATCTCGATCTTGGCCATCTGCACCGACACGCCCTTGCGCTCGGTCATGCCGTGGTAGGTGGTCCAGAAATCGCGGTAGCGGTGGTCGTTCTCGACGTTGACCACGTCGTAGTCCAGGTCCTGCTTCAGGCGCAGGCCGAATTTCTCGACGCGCTGGGCGATCACCTCGGGCCGGCCGATCAGCGTGGGCCGTGCCAGGCCTTCGTCCACCACCACCTGGGCCGCGCGCAGCACGCGCTCTTCCTCGCCCTCGGCATAGGCCACGCGCTTGTTGAGCGCGCGCTTGGCTTGCGTGAAGATGGGCTTCATCGTCGTGCCCGAGGCGTAGACGAAGTCCTTGAGCTTCTCGCGGTAGGCCTCCAGGTCCTTGATGGGCCGCTGGGCCACGCCGGATTCGGCCGCGGCGCGCGCCACGGCCGGCGCGATCATCATCATCAGCCGGTGGTCGAAGGGCTTGGGGATCAGGTATTCGGGCCCGAAGGACAGCGTCACGCCGGCATAGGCGGCGGCCACCACGTCGCTCTGCTCGGCCTGCGCCAGTTCGGCGATGGCGTGTACCGCGGCGATCTCCATCGCATCGGTCACCGTGGTTGCGCCGCAGTCGAGCGCGCCGCGGAAGATGTAGGGGAAGCACAGGACGTTGTTGACCTGGTTCGGGTAGTCGGTGCGCCCGGTGGCCATGATGCAGTCCGGCCGCGCGGCCTTGGCCAGTTCGGGCGCGATCTCGGGCGTGGGGTTGGCCAGCGCAAACACCAGCGGCTGGGGCGCCATCTCGGCCAGCATCTCGGGCTTGAGCACGCCGGCGGCCGACAGGCCCAGGAAGATGTCGGCGCCCGGCAGCACCTCGGCCAACTTGCGCAAGGGCGTCGGCTGGGCGAAGAAGGCCTTGTCCTCGTCCATCAGCTCGGTGCGGCCCTGGTAGACCACGCCGGCCAGGTCGGTCACCCAGATGTTCTCGCGCCTGAGGCCCAGCTTGACCAGCAGGCCCAGGCAGGCCAGCGCGGCGGCACCGGCGCCGCTGGCCACCAGCTTGACCTTTGCGATGTCCTTGCCCACCACCTTGAGCGCGTTGAGCACCGCGGCGCCGACGACGATGGCCGTGCCGTGCTGGTCGTCGTGGAAGACCGGGATCTTCATGCGCTCACGCAGCTTGCGTTCGACGTAGAAGCAGTCCGGTGCCTTGATGTCCTCGAGGTTGATGCCGCCGAAGGTGGGTTCCATCGCGGCGATCACGTCGCACAGCTTGTCCAGGTTTCGCTCGTTGAGCTCGATGTCGAAGACGTCGATGCCGGCGAATTTCTTGAACAGCACCGCCTTGCCTTCCATCACCGGCTTGGCCGCCAGCGGGCCGATGTCGCCCAGGCCCAGCACCGCGGTGCCGTTGGTGACCACGCCCACGAGGTTGCCGCGTGCGGTGTAGCGGAAGGCGTTGGCCGGGTCGGCCACGATTTCCTCGCAGGCCGCCGCCACGCCGGGCGAGTAGGCCAGCGCCAGGTCGCGCTGGTTGATCATCTGCTTGGTGGCCGTGACCTGCAGCTTGCCCGGCGTCGGGAACTCGTGGTACTCGAGCGCGGCGCGGCGCAATTCATCGATCTTGTTCTGCGCCGGTACAGGGGGGGTGGACATGGTCGAGGTCTCCGTGGGCGCGCCAGCCAGGGCGGGGCGCGGATTGTAGGTGGGCAGTGTGCTCCCGGGCCGCTGCGGCGCCCATGCGCGAAACTGCGTAGCGGCGGCGCGCCGGGCGCGGCCAATACTTGCCGGGCCCTCGAAGCGCCCGCATGACCCACACCGAACCCTCTGCCCTGGCGCGGCCCGGCCGCCTGCGCCGGGCCCTGCTGTGGGGCGCGCTGCTGGCGCTGCTGGCGGTGGCCCAGGCCCTGCTGCTGGCGCTGACCATCAGCTACGAGTCGGCACGCGCCCAGGACGATGCCGATGCGGTGGCGCTGGAGGCGGCGGCCGAGCTGCGTCGCGAACTGCTGCGCCAGATGCAGACGCTGCAGACCCTGGCCATCGCGCCGCAGCCGCGGCTGAGCTGGCGCGCCGCCGCCCAACCCCTGCTCGCCAGCCGCCACGGCCTGGAGCGCGTGGAATGGCGCGACGAGAAGTTTGCCGTGGCCGAGGCCGAGGACACGCCCTATGCGCCGACACTGGCGGCGCTGATGCCGCGCCAGGCCCTGGGGCTGGAGGCCGAGTTGGCCTGCGACCTGTCGCGCCGCGCCGCCTCGCCGATGTTCTCGCACAGCTACTTCGTGCCCCTGCCCGACGGCGCCGGCGTCGAGGTGATCGATCTCTGCCTGCCGGTGCTGGCGGCGGGGCGTGAGTTGGGCTTCCTGGTTGGCACGATGTCGCTGCAGCGCCTGCTCGAAAGCGCCCTGGCGCCGGCCTCGGCGCGGCGCTACGAGATCTCGCTCATCGAGGGCGATGGCGCCCGCCTGGTGCGCGCCGGCGTGCCGCGCGGTGCCGGTGTCTATGTCGCCGAGCACGTCATCAACCTTCCTGGCAGCACGCTGCGGCTGCGCGCCGACAGCGCCGCCGGGCGGCCGGGGCTGATTCCCAACCTGGCGGTTGCGCTGGTCATCGGCCTGTCGCTGGCGCTGTCGGGCGTGGTGCTGCTGCTGGCGCGCGACGTGCGCCGGCGTGCCTTTGCCGAGCGCGCGCTGGCCGAGGCCCTGGCCTTCCGCAAGGCGATGGAGGATTCGCTCTCGACCGGGCTGCGCGCACGCGATCTCGAAGGACGCATCACCTATGCCAACCCGGCCTTCTGCGCGATGGTGGGCTATGCCCAGGACGAGTTGCGCGTGCCGCCCGGTCGGCTGCCGCCCTACTGGCCGCCGGAGTTTGCCCAGACCTACCTCGAACGCCAGCGCCTGCGCCTGGGCGGCAGCCGGCCGGCGCAGGAATCGCGCGAGGGCTTCGAGACCGTCTTCATGCGCAAGAACGGCGAGCGCTTCCCGGTCATGATCTACGAGGCGCCGCTGGTCGACGGCGAGGGCCGGCAGACGGGCTGGATGAGCGCCGTGCTCGACCTCAGCGCGCAGCGCCGCGTGGAGGAGTTGTCGCGCCAGCAGCAGGACCGCCTGCAGGCCACGGCCCGCCTGGCCACGGTGGGCGAGATGGCCTCGCTCTTGAGCCACGAGCTGAACCAGCCGCTGGCGGCCATTGCCAGCTATGCGGCCGGCTCGCTCAACATGCTCGACGAGCCGACGCCGGGGGCGCAGGAGGTCGAAGACCGGGCGCTGCTGCGCCAGGCGCTGGAGCGCATCGCCGAGCAGGCCGAGCGTGCCGGCCGCGTCATCAAGAGCGTGCACGACTTCGTGCGCCGGCGCGAGCAGCACCACGAGACGCTGGGCGTGGACCTGCTGATCGAGGCCGTGCTGCCGCTGGTGCGGCTGCAGGCGCGCAAGAGCGGCACGCGGGTCGAGGTTGACCTGCCGCAGCCGCCGGCGCGCATGCCGCGCGTGCGCTGTGACCGCACCATGGTCGAGCAGGTGCTGCTCAACCTGTCGCGCAACGGCATCCAGGCGATGGAGACGGCCACCGAGCCGGCCGCCCGCGTGCTGGTGTTGCGGGTGCGCCAGACGCATGGTCGCTGGGTCACCTGCAGCGTCATCGATGCCGGCCCGGGCATCGCGCCCGAGGTCGCGGCCAAGCTCTTCAACCCCTTCTTCACGACGCGGGCCGAGGGCATGGGCCTGGGTCTGAGCCTGTGCCGCACGGTGATCGAGCAGCACGGCGGCGCGCTCGACTTCGGCCCCGTGCCGCTGGCGCGCGGCACCGAGTTCCGCTTCACGCTGCCGGCGGCGCGCGAAACCGAACCCGTCGAGGCGCCGACACCCGCCCCCAGCCAGGGCTGATCGCGCCGCCTTCATACTAGCGGCCGTTCATCCGCTGCGGCCCGCCCATGCCCACCGATCCCGCGCTCGGCATTCCGATGGTCTACCTCGTCGACGACGAGGACGTCGTGCGCGACGCGCTGGCCTGGCTGCTGCGCTCGCGCCGCCTGCTGTCCGAGGGCCACGCCAGCGCCGACGCCTTCGAGGCCTGGCTGACGGCGCGCCGCGCACCCGGCCAGCCGGCCTGGCCGCCGGCACCCTGCTGCCTGGTGCTGGACATGCGCATGCCCGGCACCAGCGGCCTCGTGCTCTTCGAGCGCCTGGCCGAGGCCGGACTGCTGGCGCTGATGCCGGTGATCTTTCTCACGGGCCACGGCGACGTGCCCACCGCGGTGGCGGCCGTCAAGCGCGGCGCTTTCGACTTCGTCGAGAAGCCGTTCTCCAACAACGCCCTCGTCGACCGCATCGCGCAGGCGCTGCAGGCCAGCGCCCAGGCCCTGCTGCAGCGCCGCGCCGGTGACGCGGTGGCACGCGCGCTGGCCGAGCTGACCGAGCGCGAGCGCGAGGTGATGGAATTGGTGCTGGACGGCAAGCCCAACAAGCTGATCGCCGACGAGTTGCAAATCAGCGTTCGCACGGTGGAGGTTCACCGGGCGCGCGTCTTCGACAAGATGGGCGCGCGCTCGGCGGTGGAGCTGGCCAATCTGCTGCGCGGCCAGGGGCGCGCCTGATGGCCGGCGAGTTCGAGCTCATCGCCCGCCACTTCACGCGAGCCGGCCGGCCGCTGCGTCAGGCGGCGCTGGGCGTGGGCGACGACTGCGCGCTGTTCGCGCCCTTGCCGGGCATGCAGCTGGCGGTGTCCACCGACATGCTGGTCGAGGGCCGCCATTTTTTGTCCACCGTGGCGCCCGAGCGCCTGGGCCACAAGGCGCTGGCGGTCAACCTCAGCGACCTCGCCGCCTGCGGTGCAGCGCCGCTGGCATGTACGCTGGCGCTGGCGTTGCCGCGCGGTGACGAGGCCTTTGTCGCCGGGCTCGCCAAGGGGCTGTTCGCGCTGGCCGACGAGCAGGGCATCGAGCTGGTGGGCGGCGACACCACGGCCGGCCCGCTCAACCTGTGCATCACCGTCTTCGGCCAGGTGCCGGTGGGCCAGGCCCTGCTGCGCAGCGGTGCGCGCGCCGGCGACGAGCTGTGGGTCAGCGGCAGGCTGGGCGACGCGCGGCTGGCGCTGGAGGTCTTCCGCGGCCGCGTCGCGCTCGCTGGCAACGACTTCGAGACCGTGCGCCGCGCGATGGAGCTGCCGCAGCCGCGCGTGGCCCTGGGCCTGGCGCTGCGTGGCGTGGCCAGCAGCGCCATCGACCTCAGCGACGGCCTGGTGGGCGATCTCGGCCACGTCCTGGCGCGCTCGGGCGTGGCCGCCGAGGTCGAGCTCGAGCGCCTGCCGCGCAGCGCCATCCTGGCGGCCCAGGCGCCGGCGCTGCAGCAGGAGTGTCTGATCGCCGGCGGCGACGACTACGAGCTGCTCTTCACCGCGCCCGAGTCGCAGCACGACGCCGTGCTCGCCGCCGGGCGCACCGCAGGGGTGCCGGTGACGCGTTGCGGCCGCATCCTGGCCGGCAGCGGCCTCACGGTGCTGGACGGCGACGGCCGCGCCCTGGCGCCGTCCTGGCAGGGCTTCGACCACTTCGCCTGATGGCCGGCGTCGCCACCGTCCCCAGCGTGGCCCGCGTCAGCGCCGGCTTCATGCTGCGCCACCCGGCGCGCTGGCTGGCGCTGGGCTTTGGCAGCGGCCTCAGCCCCAAGGCGCCGGGCACGGTGGGCACGCTGTGGGGCTGGGTGTCCTTTCTCGCGCTCGACCGCTGGCTGGGGCCCGGCAGCTGGGGCCTGGTGATTGCGGCGGCCCTGCTTCTGGGTCTGTGGGCCTGTACGCGCACGGCGCAGCACATGGGCATCGCCGACCCGGGTGCCATCGTCTGGGACGAGGTCGTGGCCTTCTGGATCATCCTGTGGCTGCTCACCCCGGCCGGCTTCTGGATGCAGCTGGCCGCCTTCGCGATGTTCCGCTACCTCGACGCCGCCAAGCCGGGGCCGGTGGGCTGGGCCGACCGCCTGTTCAAGCTGCGGCCCGGCGAGGCCATAGGCTGGCGCCAGGGCGTGGGCATCCTGTTCGACGATCTCGTGGCCGCCGCCTGTACGCTGCTTTACATCGCCGTCTTCATCCGCCTGTGGAATTCATGAATACGGGACTCCTGAACTTCGAGCCCGCCGTCGCCCGCCTGGCCGAGGCGCTGCTGGCGCGCGGCTGGCGCATCGCCACCGCCGAGAGCTGCACCGGCGGCCTCATCGCCGCCGCCTGCACCGCCCGCGCCGGCTCCAGCGACTGGTTCGAGCGCGGCTTCGTCACTTACAGCAATGCCGCCAAGACCGAGTTGCTGGGCGTGGACGCGGCTCTCATCGCGGCCCACGGCGCCGTCAGCGAGGAGGTCGCGCAGGCCATGGTGGGCGGCGCGCTGCAGCGCGCGCCGGTGCAACTGGCCGTGGCCGTGACCGGCATTGCCGGCCCCGGCGGCGCCGTGCCGGGCAAGCCGGTGGGCACGGTGTGGCTGGCCTGGGGCGCGGCGAAGGGCATCCAGGCCGAGTGCCTGCACCTGCCCGGCGACCGCGACGCCGTGCGTGCCGCCACCGTGGCCGTGGCGCTGCGGCGGCTGGCCGAGGCGGCGCGCGCATGAAGCTGCTGCTGTGCGGCGACATGGCGGCGGCCGAATGGGCCGTGTGGCGCGCCGCCCTGGCCGCCGCGATGCCCGAGGCCGAGTGGCTGGACCGCGCATCCGCGCTGGCCGCGGCCGATGAAGTGCAGGCCGCCGTGGTGGCCAACCCGCCGCCCGGCAGCCTGCAAGGCCTGCCGCGCCTGCGCCTGGTGCAAAGCCTGTGGGCGGGGGTGGACCGGCTGCTGGCCGACCCCACGTTGCCGCCCGAGGTGCCCGTGGCGCGCATGGTCGACCCGGCCATGACCGCGGCCATGGCCGAGACCGCGCTGTGGGCCACGCTGGCGCTGCACCGCGGCTTCTTCGCCTATGGCCGGCGCCAGGCGCGGGGTGAATGGCGCGTACACGCCCAGCGCCGCGCCGACGAGATCGGTGTGCTGGTGCTGGGCCAGGGCGAGATGGGCCGCGCCGCGGCGGCGCGCATCGCCGCCCAGGGTTATCGGGTACACGGCTGGCGCCGCGACGGCGGTGCGCTGGCGCCGCTGCTGGGGCGGGCGCAGGTGCTGATCAACCTGCTGCCGCTGACACCGGCCACGCGCGGGCTGCTGGATGCGAAGCTGTTTGCCGCGCTGCCGCCCGGTGCCGGCGTGGTCAACCTCGGGCGCGGCGCGCATGTGGTGGATGCCGACCTGCTGGCGGCGCTGGACGCCGGCCACCTCGGCCAGGCCGTGCTCGATGTCTTTCACCAGGAGCCGCTGCCCGCCGACCACGCCTGGTGGCGCCACCCGCGCGTGGCGCTGCTGCCGCACGCCGCGGCGCTGACCGACCCGCGCAGCGCCGCCGCGGTGGCCGTGGCCAACCTGCGCGCGCTGCGCGACGGCGGGGTGCTGGTGCATCGGGTGAGCCGTCAGCGCGGCTACTGATCAGGCCGTTCGGGTCGCATCGACCCAGTAAGATCGCATGCGCTTGGCGTCGACCATGGCCACGCAGCAAGGCCGCAGCCCTGGCCATGAGGGCAGACGAGGCGACCCAGGGGACCTACAGATGATCTTCGGCTGGTTTGACGCGCGTGCGGCACGCTCCTTCGGATCGGAGCTGGCGCTCGCCTTCATGGCCCTGGTACCGGCCGACGCCAAGATGACGGACCGCAAGTTCGAGGCGAAGGCGCGGTCGGCGCTGACGCAGCTCGGGCGGCGCGTCGCCGATTTCACCCGCGAGCACCGCCTGAACGGCTATCAGAAGGCGCGCCTGGGCAACGCGTTCAAGTGGGCGCTCAAAGACGCCGGCTACGACGCGGCCTACATCGACAAGCTCACCGACTGGCTGATTCTTCAGCTCCAGTAGGCCGTGCACAAGCTGCCTCGAGCCAAGGGCCTGCGCGGGCCGACCCGCTTGGCAAGCCGGGCTTGCGCCGGAGTGAACCGTGCGACGAAGCCGCAGGCCGGGGCGCCCGGGCGCGGCCTGGGGCCTGGGAGCGCATGATGTTCGGCTGGTTGACGAAGCGGGCGACCAAGGCTGCTCCGGCCGTCGCACCCACGCCGTCCGCCGCAAAGCCCATCCCCGGGTCCAGCGAGGCCAAGCGGGTCGAAGGCAACGCCCACCTGGATCGCAATGAACTCGATGCCGCAGCTGCCTGTTATCTCGAGGCTGTCCGGCTGGACGAGCGGTCGGTGCCGGCAAGAATCAATCTCGCCTACGTGCTGCTGGAGCTCAAGCGCGAGCAGGAAGCCCAGGACCAGCTGGTGCAGGTCACAGCGGTCGATCCGTCGAATGTGGACGCCCTTTTCATGCTCGGCGGCATTGCGAGAGCACGCGGCGATCTGGCGGGGGCCATCGCGCACTTCGAGA
Source organism: Rubrivivax sp. A210 (assembly GCF_904426505.1). Taxonomy (GTDB): domain Bacteria; phylum Pseudomonadota; class Gammaproteobacteria; order Burkholderiales; family Burkholderiaceae_C; genus Rubrivivax. The sequence goes on along the minus strand of NZ_CAJGBN010000023.1, from coordinate 81,260 downwards.
AGGCGGTGAGCGCAGATCCGGGCTTCGAGCCGGGCTACCCGGCGTTCTGCAAGGCCTGCGTCGAGGCCGGCCAGGTCGGCCGCGTCGAAGCGCCGCTCAGGCGCGGACTGGAGGCCTTGCCGAATTCGGCCAGCCTCCACTTCCTGCTTGGCAATGCGCTCCAGGTGGCGGGTCAAGGCGCCGCCGCCTTGGAGTCGTACCAACGGGCGATTGCCATCCGGCCGGATCATGCCGAAGCCCATGCGAACGCCGCGGTGGTGCTGCGTTCGCTCGGGCAACTCGAGCGGGCAGTCGCGCATCTTCAAAGGGTGGCAGCCTTCCGGGCCGCGGACTTCGGCGCGCAGATGCAGTATGGCGTTGCACTGCTGGGGCTCGACCGCGTCGACGCCGCGATCGACAGCCTCCGCCGTGCCGTGGCGATCAGTCCGACGTCTGCCGCCGGCCTGACCAACCTGGGCATCGCCTACGCCGCCAAGGGACGATCGGACGAGGCCATCGCCCAGTACCGGCTCGCCCTGGCTGCCGACAAGTCGCACGCCGCCGCCTACGCCGGCCTGGGCGTCGAGTTGAATGAACAGGGGCGGCCGGCAGAGGCCGTGGCGAGCCTGCGCCAGGCCGTCGAGCTGGACCCGACGGCCATCGAGGCGCACAGCAGCATGCTGTTCCTGTTGAGTTTCCTGGGCAAGCCCACCGAGTACATCGAGGAAGCGCGCCGCTATGGTGCCAAGGTGGAAGCAGGCGTGCGGCCTCTGCCAAGGCAGGGCCTGGCCGGCGAAGCGAACCCGCCCCTGCTGCGGGTCGGGCTGGTCTCCGGCGACCTTCGCGCCCACCCGGTCTCGGAGTTTCTCGAGGGGGTGCTCGAACAGCTCGATCGGGGACGGATCGAGTTGTTCGCCTATGTCACGAATGGGCGCCAGGACGAGATGACGGCACGGCTGCGTCGCCAGTTCGCCGGCTGGGTGTCCATCGTGGGCATGGATGACGAGTCCGCTGCGCGCCGCATCCAGGCCGATGGCATCCATGTCCTGATCGACCTCGCCGGCCACACCGGAAGCAACCGGCTGGCCGTCTTTGCCTGGAGGCCGGCACCCGTCCAGGTCACCTGGCTGGGCTACCTGGCGAGCACCGGGCTGTCGTCGATGGACTACGTACTGGCAGACCGCATTTCGCTGCCCGAGGCCAGCCGGGCCCAGTTTGTCGAACAGGCCTGGTACCTGCCGAACAGCCTGTACTGCTTCACCGTACCGAAGGCAGCTCCCGCGGTCGGGCCCTCTCCGGGGCTGGCATCCGCAAGCGTCACCTTCGGATCGTTCCAGCGGATGAACAAGGTCAGCGACGAAACGCTGTCTGTCTGGAGCCGCGTCTTGCAGGCTGTGCCCGGCGCGCGCCTGCGCCTGCAGAACAAGCAGCTGGGCGATCCGCGGGCGCGGCCACCTATTGCCCAGCGGCTCGCCGCATTCGGCATCTCGGCTGAGCGGGTCATCTTTGCCGGGCCCGTTCCCGACCGGGCGGCCTACCTCGCCTGCCACGACGAGGTCGACATCGTCCTGGACACCTTTCCCTACCCGGGCATCACCACCACTTGCGAAGCGCTGTGGATGGGCGTTCCGACACTCACGCTGGCGGGTGACTCCCTGCTGTCGAGCCAGGGCGCCAGCCTGCTGCACTGCGTCGGTCTGGATGACTGGATCGCGGCCGACGCCGAGGACTATGTCCGCCGGGCCGTGCGCCATGCTGCGAACCGGGAGGCGCTGGCCCAGCTGCGCGCCGGTCTGCGTGACCGGGCGAGGGCATCGCCATTGTTCGACGCGCCGCGCTTCGCCCGCGATCTCGAACTGGCGCTGCACGGGATGTGGCGCCGGGCCCACCCAACCCCATGAAGTGAAAACCGGGGTCGGAATCCGGGGGGCTGGTCTTGCCCGATACCCCGCGGCGGCGCCGCTATTGAAGGCGGGCGTTGTTCAGGCTTGCAACGCCAGCGGCGGACGCGCGCTGGCGCCTCGTGGCGGCGCGGCCTGGGCCTCGACGGCCAGCAGCGCCAGTCGACGCAGCGCGTCCCAGGGCTCGAGCGGCCAGTCGGGGTGTTTCAGGCCCTTGGTGATGCCGTCGCAGATGCTGGCCGCGGCCACCAGGCGGCCCAGCGCCGGGGCTTCCAGCCGGGGCAGCGCGCGCTCGAAGAGCTTTTCCTTGGTGCCCCAGACGCGTGCCTCGCGCAGCGCCAGCGGCAGCGGCCGGCCGTCGTCCAGCGCCGCGCGGGCGCGCTGCAGCGCGCGCATGTCCTCGGCCAGGTTCCACAGCACCGGCACCGCGGCCTCGCCCTCGGCGCGCAGGCCGTCCAGCATGCGCAGCACGCGAGAAAGCTTGCCGCTCCACAGCGCCTCGCCGAGCTGGGTGGTCTCGTAGCGCGCCACGTCCAGCACGGCGGCCTCGATCTGCTCGAAGCTCAGCTCGCCCGCCGGGTGCAGCAGGCCCAGTTTCTGGATCTCTTGATGGGCGGCGAGCAGATTGCCCTCCACCCGGTCGGCGAAATAGGCCAGCGCGCGCTGGCCGTCCTCACCTGCCTGTACGCGCTGGCCCTGGCGCGCCAGGCGCTGGGCCAGCCAGGCCGGCAGCGCGCCCAGCGCGATGGCCTCGACGCGCAGGCTGATGCCGGCGCTGTCGAGCGCGCCGAACCAGGCCGCCTTGGTCTGCTGGCCGTCGAGCCGGGGCAGCTGCACCAGGGTCAGCACGTCCTCGGGCAGGCGTTCGCAATAGCGTTGCAAGGCCTCGGAGCCTTCCTTGCCCGGCTTGCCCGAGGGGATCCGGATCTCGATCAAGCGCCGCTCGGCGAACAGGCTCATGGCCTGGGCCGCGCCGAGCAGGCCGCTCCAGTCGAAATGCGCGCCGCTGACGGTGAAGACCTGGCGCTCGGCAAAGCCGGCGGCGCGCGCCGCGGCGCGGATGGCGTCGGCCGCCTCCTGGGCCAGCAGGGGCTCGTCGCCGTGGAGGGTGTAAAGCGGCTTCAGGCCGCGTGCCAGTTGCGGTTCGAGCTGGTCGAGGCGGATTTGCATCAGGCCTCTCTGGCGCGCGCAACACAGGTGGTCGCGCCATCCCGCGGCCGGCGTGGAACCGGCTCTGCCGGGCCGCTGGCGGCGCCCCGTGGGGGAAGGCGCCGAAGGCGCTGCGGGGGGGTCATACGCTCACCGAGGCCAGGCGGCGCAGCACCTGGCCGACGACGTCGGACTGCATCTCGCGGAAGAGCTCGGCCTCTTCGCTTTCCTTGGCCAGCGCCGCCGTCTCGCTGTAGCTGAGATCGCGCGCCACCAGCAGCTCGGCGCGTGCAATCAGCTCGCGGCCGCCGGGGGTGTCGGCGCGAAAGCTCAGCTTCAGGCGGAGCTGCTGCTCGCGCACCAGGGCCGCCGAGGTCGAGGCGACGATGCTGCGCTCGCGCACATCTTCCAGCGCGCGCAGCACGATCTCGGCGCGCGCAGGGTCGTCCTGCACCTGGACCTGGCGCGCGAGCTGGCGCTTGAGCTCTTCGGCCAGCGGCGAGCGCGGCGCGAAGCCGACCAGCGCGATGCTGGAGAAAGCCAGGCGCGGCGGCTGGCGCAGCTGGAAGCCGCAGCCGGCCAGCAGGGCCGAGATGCCCGCAGCCGAGACGGCCGCCAGCAGCCGGCGCCGCTCAGACGACGACATTGACCAGCCGGCCCGGCACCACGACCACCTTCTTGATCGGCTTGCCTTCGGCAAAGCGCTGCACCTCGGGGCTGGCCAGCGCGGCCGCCTCGATCTCGGCCTTGCTGGCAGCGGCCGGCACGCGGATGGCGCCGCGCAGCTTGCCGCCCACCTGCAGCACCAGTTCGATCTCGGCCTGCACCAGGGCCGCCTCGTCGACCTGGGGCCAGGGCGACCTGAGGATTTCGACGCCGGCTGCGGCAAAGCCCAGCTCGATCCAGAGCGCGTGCGTGATGTGCGGCGCCACCGGGTAGAGCGTGCGCAGCAGGATGCCGAAGACCTCGCGTAGCACCGCGGCGTCGGCCGCGTCGGCCGCATTGGCGGCCGGGTTGCCGAACGAAGTGGCCATGCGCGCGTCGTCGATGGCGTTGAGCATCTTCATCGCGCCCGAGACCACGGTGTTGTATTGCAGGCGGTCGTAATCGTGGCTCACCTGGCGCAGCAGCAGGTGGATCTCGCGCCGCAGCGCGGCGGCCGGCGGGTTGGCGCCGGCCGTCGTGGCGCCGGCCTGGGCGATCTGCGGGGCCAGGCGCAGGCCCGAGGCCCAGAGCCGGCGCAGGAAGCGGTAGCTGCCCTCGGCGCCGGAGTCCGACCAGGCCGCACTCTGGTCGGGCGGGCCGGCGAACATGGTGAACACGCGTGCGGTGTCGGCGCCGAACTTGGCGATGATGTCCTTGGGCTCGACGACGTTGTTCTTGCTCTTGGACATCTTCTCGATGCCGCCCAGCGACACCGGCAGGCCGTCCTCGCGCGCCGTGGCGCCGGTGGGTGCGCCCTTGTCGTCGTAGGCCACCTCGACCTCGGCCGGGTAGAACCAGCGCTTCTTGCCGGTGGCGTCCTCGCGGTAGTAGCTCTCGTTGAGCAGCATGCCCTGGGTGAAGAGCTTCTTGAAGGGCTCTCCGAAGCTCACCAGGCCAAGGTCGCGCATGGCCTTGGTCCAGAAGCGCGCGTACAGCAGGTGCAGCACGGCGTGCTCGATGCCGCCGATGTACTGGTCCATCGGCATCCAGTAGTCGTTGCGCGCGTCGACCATGGCCTCGTCGCTGCCGGGGCAGCAGTAGCGCATGTAGTACCAGGCGCTGTCGACGAAGGTGTCCATGGTGTCGGTCTCGCGCCGCGCCGGCTTGCCGCACTGCGGGCAGGCCACGTTCAGGAAGGACGCGCACTTGTTGAGCGGGTTGCCGCTGCCATCGGGCACCAGGTCTTCGGGCAGCAGCACCGGCAGGTCTTTCTCGGGCACCGGCACGCTGCCGCAGTCTGCACAGTGGACGATGGGTATCGGCGTGCCCCAGTAGCGCTGGCGGCTGATGCCCCAGTCGCGCAGGCGCCAGGTCGTCTTCTTCTCACCCAGGCCCAGGCGCGCCAGTTCGCCGGCGATGGCGTCCACCGCCAGCGTGTAGCTGAGGCCGCTCCAGTTGCCCGAGTTGACGGTGACGCCCGTCTGCTTGTCGGCATACCAATCCTGCCAGCGCTCGTAGTCGAAGTGCTCGCCGTCGACGTGGACGACCTGCAGGATGTCGATGCCGTACTTGCGCGCGAAGGCGAAGTCGCGCTCGTCGTGCGCCGGCACGCCCATCACGGCGCCGTCGCCATAGCTCATCAGCACGTAGTTGCCCACCCACACCGGCACGTCCTCTTCGGTGAGCGGGTGCCGCACCGTCAGGCCGGTGGGCAGGCCGGCCTTCTCCTTGAGCGCCATCTCGGCCTCGGTGGTGCCGCCCTTCTTGCATTCCTCGATGAAGGCGGCGAGTTCTGGGTTGTGGCGCGCGGCGTGGGTGGCCAGCGGGTGCTCGGGCGCGACGGCGCAGAAGGTGACGCCCATCAGGGTGTCGGCGCGCGTCGTGAAGACGTACATGCGGCCGTCCTGGATCAGCGCGCCGTCGTCGCCGCGGATGTCATGCGTGAAGGCGAAGCGCACGCCTTCGCTCTTGCCGATCCAGTGCTCCTGCATCAGGCGCACGCGCTCGGGCCAGCCTTCCAGGTAGTCGGGGTGGGTGGTGTCGGCCACGCCGGCCAGCAGCTCGTCGGCGTACTGCGTGATGGCGAGGTAGTAGCCCGGGATCTCGCGCTTCTCGACGATGGCATTGCTGCGCCAGCCGCGCCCGTCCACCACCTGCTCGTTGGCCAGCACGGTCTGGTCGACCGGGTCCCAGTTGACGACCTGGGTCTTCTTGTAGGCGATGCCCTTCTCGAGCATCTTCAGGAAGAACCACTGGTTCCACTTGTAGTAGCCGGGGTCGCAGGTGGCGAGTTCGCGGCTCCAGTCGAAGGCCAGGCTCAGCGGCCGCATCTGCGCCTTCATGTCGGCGATGTTGGCGCGCGTCCAGGCCGCCGGCGGCACGTTGTTGTCGATGGCGGCGTTCTCGGCCGGCAGGCCGAAGGCGTCCCAGCCCATCGGCATCAGCACGTTCAGGCCCTTCATGCGCAGGTAGCGCGCCATCATGTCGTTGATGGTGTAGTTGCGCACATGGCCCATGTGCAGCTTGCCGCTGGGGTAGGGCAGCATGCTGCAGACGTAGAACTTGGGCCGGCTCGCGTCTTCGGTGACGCGGTAGGCGTCGGTCGCGGCCCAATGGGCCTGCGCGGCGGCTTCGACTTCGGCGGGGACGTATTTGTCGTTCATCCCGCGATTCTACGGAGACCCTACCCGTTCAACGGGGCGGCGGCGCCTCGGTGACCAGGCCGATGCGCGTGAGCCCGGCTTCCTGCACCCAGGCGATCAGCTCGGCGACGCGGCCATAGGGCACGGCGCTGTCGGCACGCAGCTGCACCTCGGCCGTGGCGTCGCGCCGCGCCGCCTCGCGGGCGCGCGCCATCACCTGCTCGCGCGCACTCGCGGCCGGCAGCGGCGTCTCGCCCAGGAAGACCTGGCCGCGGGCGTCGATGGCCAGGGCCAGGAAGGCCGGCGCGTCGCTGGCGGCGCCGGCGGCGGCCTTGGGCAGATCCAGGCGCAGGCTGCTGGCCAGCAGCGGCGCGGTGATGATGAAGATCACCAGCAGCACCAGCATGACGTCGATCAGCGGCGTCATGTTGATCTCGCTCATCGGCTGCGAGGCGGGGCTGCGCTCCAGGCGTCCGAAGGCCATGTCGGTGCTCAGTCGCCGCGCAGCTTGTCGAGCACCATCTGGCGCAGGTCGTGGGCAAAGCCCTCGAGCTCGGCCTCGCAGGCCGCGACCCATTTGCCGAAGACGTTGTAGGCCAGCACCGCGGGCACGGCCACGGCGATGCCGGCGGCGGTCATGATGAGCGCCTCGCCGATGGGGCCGGAGACCTTGTCGATGCTCAGGCTGCCGGCGGCGGCGATGCCGGCCAGCGCGTGGTAGATGCCCCAGACGGTGCCGAAGAGTCCGACGAAGGGCGCCGTGCTGCCGATGGAGGCCAGCAGCACCTGGCCGAACTGCAGATGGGCCAGGCCGTGGTGCAGCGCGTCGCGCAGGCGCCGCGTCAGCTGGGCCTCCTGCTGGCCGGCGGCCTCCAGCGTGCCGCGCGGCGGCTCGGCGGTGGCGGCGGCCAGCAGCGGCAGCAGCACCTGCTCGCGGTCCATCGCGGCGACGCGGGCCTGGCCCTCGGCCAGCGTGGCGGCGTCCCAGAAGGCGGGCACGGCGCGTGCGATGTCGGCGGCGGCGCGCCGCAGCAGCCAGCCCTTCCACAGCACCAGCACCCAGGCCGTCACCGACATCGCCAGCAGCAGCAGCGCAACGCTGCGGCCGACGGCATCGGCCTGGGTCCAGAAGTGCTCCAGGCCTTGCATGGCATCAGCCCGCGGCGGTCATTCCAGGCCCAGCACGTCGCCCATGCCGTAGGCGCCCGGCGCGCGGCCGGCCAGGAAGCGCGCGGCGCGCAGGCTGCCTTCGGCATAGTTGGCGCGGCTGCCGCTCTTGTGCGAGATCTCGATGCGCTCGCCGGTGCCGGCGAACATCACCGTGTGCTCGCCGACGATGTCGCCGCCGCGCAGCGTGGCGAATCCGATGGCGCCGGCCGGGCGCTCGCCGGTGTGGCCGTGGCGGGCGAACACGCCGTGCGTGTCCAGGCTGACACCGCGCGCCCGTGCCACCGCCTCGCCCATCGCCAGCGCCGTGCCGCTGGGCGCATCGACCTTGTGCTTGTGGTGGACCTCGACGACCTCGATGTCATAGCCCTCGCCCAGCGCCCGCGCCGCCTGGTCCAGCAGGCGCAGCATGACGTTGACGCCCACGCTCATGTTCGGCGCCCACACCAGGGCCAGGTGCTGGCCGTGGGCGGCGAGTTCGGCCTTCTGCGCCGGCGTGAAGCCGGTGGTGCCGATGACGGCGCGCACGCCGAGTTCGCGGCACACGGCCAGGTGGGCCAGCGTGCCCTCGGGGCGTGTGAAGTCGATCAGCACGTCGGCGCCGGCCAGCCCCTGGCGCAGGTCGGATGTGATGGTGATGCCGGTGGCACGGCCGGCAAAGGCGCCCGCGTCCTGGCCCAGGGCCGGGCTGCCGGCGATGTCGAGCGCGCCGGCCAGCGTGCAATCACCGCTGGCCAGCACGGCCTCGATCAGCATGTGGCCCATGCGGCCCGAAGCCCCGGCAATCGCAATCTTCAGCATGGCGCGGCCCTCAGCTCTTTTCCAGCGGCGGATAGCTGCGCACCGGGCCCACCGGCTCGGCCGGCGGCGCCGGCGGGCGCACCGGAAGCGGCAGCGCCTTGCGCTCGTCCTCGCTCAGCTCGAGCTTGGGCACGGGGCGGGTCTCGTGGCGGCTGATCGAGGCCACGAAGTCGCGCTCCGACGGCAACTCGGCGGCTTCGATGGACTTCACGGCATCGCCGTCGAACAGCACGACCACGCTGCGCCGCTGAATCGTGGCGCCGGGCCGGCGCAGGCTGAAGAGGTAGTCCCAGCGGTTGGCGTGGAAGGGGTCGGCCAGCAGCGGCGTGCCCAGGATGTCGCGCACCTGCAGTCGCGTCTGCCCCGGTTTGAGCAGGGCCAGCTGCTCGCGCGTGACGACATTGCCCTGCACGATGTCGATGCGGTAGGGCGTGATGAGTCCGAACAGGCTGTCGGTGCGCTGCAGCGATTCGCAGCCGCCGAGCAAGAGGGGTGCTGCTAAAGCGATGAGGACGAGGGGCGATGGGCGCATGGACGGCAACGCGGGTGGGCAGTGGGGGTTCCCGGGGCCGCGGCCACGGCGGCGGCGCGATGGGCACAGGCCGGCCAGGGCGGGCCCGGCTGGCTATGATGGGCGGATTCTAGCGGCCGGTCGTCGGTCCACCGTAGAGGAGTGGCGAGTGAAGAACGCCGACGATCTGAAGAGCAGCGGGCTCAAGGCCACGCTGCCGCGCATCAAGGTGCTGGAGGTCTTCCAGCACACCGAGCGTCGCCACATGAGCGCCGAGGATGTGTTCCGCGCCCTGCTGGCCGAGGGCGCCGACATCGGCCTGGCCACCGTCTACCGCGTGCTGATGCAGTTCGAGCAGGCCGGCCTGCTGACGCGCAGCAACTTCGAGAGCGGCAAGGCGGTGTTCGAGTTGAACGAGGGCCACCACCACGACCACCTGGTGTGCCTGGATTGCGGCCGCGTCGAGGAGTTCTTCGACCCCGAGATCGAGGTGCGCCAGCGCGCCGTGGCGGTGGCACGCGGCTTCGAGTTGCAGGAGCATTCGCTGGCGCTGTATGCGCGCTGCAGCAAGGCGGAGTGCCCGCACCGCCACAGCAAGTAGGCGCTGCCGCGCATACGGGTTCGCATTCGGCCGTAGAACCTGGCGGGGAGCCGAAGACAGTGCTGACGCGCGGCGAGGCGACCCAACGACGATAGACGGTCGAATGCGAACCCGTATCAGCTGTCCCCGCCCTGTTCCATCGCCGCCTGGTGGCGACGGATGAAATCCTGGTAGGTGTCGATGCCGCGCAGCTGCAGCACGGTATTGCGCACCGCGGCCTCGACCAGCACCGCCAGGTTGCGGCCGGCGTCCACCGCGATCACCACCTTGCGCACCGGCAGGCCCAGGATCTCTTCGTGCAGCGGCTCGTAGGGCAGGCGCTCGAACTCGCGCTCCATCGTCTCCTTGCGCACGAGGTGGACGATGAGCTTGAGCCGCATCTTGCGGCGCACCGCGGTCTCGCCGAAGATGGCCTTGATGTCGAGCAGGCCGATGCCGCGCACTTCCAGCAGGTTTTGCAACAGCGCCGGGCAGCGGCCTTCCAGCGCCGTCTGCGAGATGCGGAAGATGTCCACCGCATCGTCGGCCACCAGGCCGTGGCCGCGGCTGATGAGTTCCAGCCCCAGTTCGCTCTTGCCCAGGCCCGATTCGCCAGTGACCAGCACGCCCAGGCCCAGGATGTCCATGAAGACGCCGTGGCGCGTGGTGCGGTCGGCGAAATGCTGGCCCAGGTAGCCGCGCACGACGTCGATCACATGGCCGGCCGAGGCGGTGGTGACGAAGAGCGGGATCTCGGCGCGGTCGCACATCGCCACCAGGCGGTCGGGCGGCGTTTGCTCGTCGGCGACGATGATCACCGGCGGTTCCAGCGTCACGATGCGCGAGATGCGCCGTTCCTGGTCCTCGGGCGCGCTGGTGGCGGTGAGGTAGGCGACCTCGCGGCGGCCGACGATCTGCATCCGGTAGGGGTGGATGTAGTTCAGGTAGCCCACCAGGTCGGCCGCCGAGCGCGCCTCGCGCACTGCGGCGTCGGCGAAACGGCGTTCAGGGTGGGCGTGGCCGGCGATCCACTCCCAGCGCAGCACCTCCTGGTGCGCCTCGAAGAGCGCCTCGGCGCTGATCGAGGTGGGCTTCATGCGCGGGGCAAGGCGCTCAGGCCACCGACTTGAGCGGCTGCCAGTCGGAGATCAGCTTGTGGACGCCCGCGGCGTCGGGCTCGGTCTTGAGGCGCTCGCGCAGTTCGCGGTCGGACAGCATCTCGGCAATCTCGGACAGGATCTCGAGATGGCGCTGCGTGGCAGCCTCGGGCACGAGCAGGAAGATCAGCAACGACACCGGCTCGTCGTCGGGGGCGTCGAAGGGAATGGCCTGCTGCACCCGCACCACGGCGGCGAGCGGGTTCTTCAGCCCCTTGATGCGGCCGTGCGGAATGGCCACCGCGTGGCCCAGGCCGGTGGAACCCAGGCGCTCGCGAGCGAAGAGGTTGTCGGTGACGGTTCCGCGTGCAATGGCGTGCTGGTTCTCGAACAGCAGGCCGGCCTGTTCGAACACACGCTTCTTGCTGGTCGCATCCACGTTCACCAGCACATTGCTGGCGGGCAGGATGGCGGCGAGACGGTTCATCGGAACTTTCCCCTCCGCGGCGTTGATGCCAGGCCGCGACCGAAGGTGTTGATCGAACTGATCATCATAGCAACCGTGTTGCAAAAGCTGCAGCTTGGGTCACATTGATTCGGGTGCCTGATGAACTATTGCTGCAATGCAGCAACATTTCGGAAGATGCCGATTGCCCCAGCGGCGGCGGCGTGCCATGAAAAACGGCCCCGCGGGGCCGTCGTCCGGGACGCGAGCGCGGTTCAGGGCGCGCCGGCGCCCAGGCGCTTGGGCGATTCGTGGTGATGGTCCTGGAGCTTGTCCTTGTAGCGCACGACCTGGCGGTCGAGCTTGTCCATCAGCTGGTCGATGGCGGCATACAAGTCTTCGTGCGACTGCTCGACGAAGATGTCACGGCCCTTCACATGCAGCGTGACCTCGGCCTTCTGCCTTCGTTCCTTTTCCTTCAGCTTTTCCACGGTCAGCAGCACGGTGACGTCCACCACCTGGTCGAAATGCCGCGTCACGCGGTCTAGCTTGGTAAGGACGTACTCCCGGAGGGCAGGAGTGACTTCGAGGTGATGGCCGCTGATCGTCAAGTTCATCAGAACCTCCTTTGCGAGGGGTGGGAAAGCGGCCGGCGGCGCAGCCGTCGGCCCGGGGGAAGGGTGGGGGTAGGGAGGGGGAGAGCGGGCCCGCGGTACGGCATAGGCGGTGGGGAGTCAGACCTAGTGTGCCCCCGTTACATCGGCATGACAAGCGAGCCCCATGAGCCGAAATGTGTCCGAATTGAGATCGGTCAAGGACGGAAGGTCGTCCGGTTGCGGGGTGTGCGGCAGGTCACGGTGGCGCGCCCTGCCACGCCGCGGGCAAAGTGCCGTCGCTAGAATGGAAGTGACCAGGGACGGCATGGCTACGCAAAAAATGAAACTGATCGGATCGTTTACCAGCCCCTACGTGCGCAAGGTGCGCGTGGTGATGGCCGAGAAGAAGCTCGATTTCCAGCTGGTGATCGAGGATCCCTGGAACACCGAAGCGGTGCTCAAGAGCAACCCGCTGGGCAAGGTGCCCTGCCTGGTGATGGAAGGCGGCGAGGCGGTGTTCGACTCGCGCGTGATCGTCGAATACCTCGACACCCTGTCGCCGGTGGGCAAGCTGATCCCGCCCACGGGCCGCGAGCGCATCGCGATTCGCACCTGGGAGGCGCTGGCCGACGGCCTGCTCGATGCCGCCGTGGCCGCGCGCCTGGAGGCCCAGTGGGCCGGCCGTGCCGCGGGCGAGCGCAGCCCGGCCTGGATCGCGCGCCAGATGCGCACCATCCAGAACGCGCTCAAGGCCATGAACCAGGGTCTGGGCGACCAGCCCTTCTGCGCCGGCAACCACTTCACGCTGGCCGACGTGGCCGTGGGCTGCGCCCTCGGCTATCTGGAATTCCGCTTCGCCGATGTCGACTGGCGCGGCGACCATCCCAAGCTGGCCAAGCTCTACGACAAGCTGGCGGCGCGCCAGAGCTTCGTCGACAGCGCGCCGCCGTGCGCCTAGCCGCGGCTGTCCCGGCCCGTCAGGGCACGAAGGCGAGAAAGACAAAAGCCGCGAACACCACCAGGTGAACCGCACCCTGCATCAGATGGGTGCGGCCGGTGCCCAGCGTGATGGCACTGACCAGGAAGGTCATCGCCAGCATCGCCATCTCCTTGGGCGCCAGGCCCAGCACCAGGGGCAGGTCCAGCCAGGTGGCGGCCACCACGACGGCCGGCACCGTGAGGCCAATGCTCGCCAGGGCCGAGCCCAGTGCCAGGTTCATGCTGGTCTGCAGGCGGTTGGCACGCGCGGCGCGAAGCGCGGCCCAGGTCTCGGGCATCAGCACCACCAGCGCGATGACGATGCCGACCACCGCCTTGGGCAGCGAGGCCGCGTTCACCAGGCCCTCGACCAGCGGCGACAGCGCCTTGGCCAGGCCGACCACGGCCACCAGGGCCAGCGGCAGCAGCAGCGCACTCAGGCCGGCCTGCAGCCTTGTGGGCGGTTGAGCGTGTACCGATTCGTCGGCGGCGTCGCTGGCGGGCAGGAAATAGTCGCGGTGGCTCACCGTCTGCACGAAGACGTAGACCGCCCACAGCGCGCTCGACGCCAGGCCGACGAAGACCAGCTGCGCCTCGGTGTAAGTGCCCTCGGGCGAGCTGGTGGTGAAGACTGGCATCACCAGCGCGATGGTGCATAGAACGACAAGCGCCGCCAGCGCCGGCCCGGTGCCCGCCACCTGGAAGCTCTGCTCGCGGTGGCGCAGGCCGCCCACCAGCAGGCAGGCGCCGATGACACCGTTGCAGATGATCATCACCGTGGCGTAGAGGGTGTCGCGCGGCAGGGCCGCGGCGGTGGCGCCGCCGCTGAGCATCAACGAGACGATGAGCGCCACCTCGATCACCGTGATGGCCAGCGCCAGCACCAGCGTGCCCAGCGGCTCGCCGACGCGGTGGGCCACGACCTCGGCATGGTGGACGGCGGCCACCACGGCGCCAACCAGGGCCAGCGCGCCGATCAGTTGCAGCAGGCCCACGCCCGGCTGGCCCAGCATCAGGGCGAGCCACGCCAGCGCGGCGGGTGGGGTCAGCAGGGGCCAGGGTTTCACCTGATCGATTGTCGACGCTGCTCCAAGGGCCGCGCTCAGGCGGGGCCGTTTGCCGGTTCGAGGGCGCTGTAGCGGTCGGCCGCGGCCAGCGGCCAGAACAGCTTGAAGACGCCGTGCGGCCAGTCGGCGCGGCCCTCGATGGCGGCCAGCAGCGCCCCTGGCTTCACGAAGCCCAGCTGGTGGGCGAGCAGGCGCACATCACTGTCGCCGACGCGGCGCACGATGTGGGCGGCGGTGATCTGGTCGGGGTGCGTGAGGCCGGCGGCCTGCACCAGCTCCTTCAGCGCCCGCAGCGTGTTGTCGTGGAAGCGCCAGACGCGCTCGATCTTGTCGGGCACCACCAGGGCGCGCTGGCGCGCCGGATCCTGCGTCGTCACGCCCGTGGGGCAGTGGCCGCTGTGGCAGGTCTGGGCCTGCAGGCAACCCAGCGCGAACATGAAGCCGCGCGCCGCATTGCACCAGTCGGCGCCGAGGGCGCGGGCGCGCACGATGTCGAAGGCGCTCACCACCTTGCCGGCGCAGCCGATGCGGATGCGGGCGCGCAGGTTCAGCCCCACCAGCGTGTTGTGCACCAGCAGCAGGCCCTCCTGCAGTGGCGCGCCGACGTGGTCGGTGAACTCCAGCGGCGCCGCGCCGGTGCCGCCCTCGGCGCCGTCGATGACGATGAAGTCGGGCAGGATGCCGGTCTCCAGCATGGCCTTGCAGATCGCGAACCACTCCCAGGGGTGGCCGATGCAGAGCTTGAAGCCGGTGGGCTTGCCGCCCGAGAGCCGGCGCAGCCGCTCGATGAAGTGCATCAGTTCCAGCGGCGTGGCGAAGGCACTGTGGCTGGCCGGGCTGACGCAGTCCACACCCGGCTCGACGCCACGCGCCGCGGCGATCTCGGCCGTCACCTTGGCCCCCGGCAGCACGCCACCGTGGCCGGGCTTGGCGCCCTGGCTGAGCTTGATCTCGATCATCTTCACCTGCGGGTCCAGCGCATTGGTGACGAAGCGCTCCTCGCTGAAGCGGCCGGCCTCGTCGCGGCAGCCGAAATAGCCGCTGCCGATCTCCCAGATCAGGTCGCCGCCGTGTACGCGGTGGTGCTGGCTGATCGAGCCCTCGCCGGTGTCGTGGGCGAAGTTGCCGCGTTTGGCGCCGCCGTTGAGCGCCAGGATGGCGTTGGCGCTGAGCGCGCCGAAGCTCATCGCCGAGATGTTGAAGACGCTGGCGCTGTAGGGCTGGGTGCAACTCGTGCCGCCCGCGCCGATGAGGATGCGGAAATCGTGGCTGGCGATGTGTACCGGCGCGATGGAGTGGTTGATCCACTCGTAGCCGCCAGCCTGCACATCGAGCTGGGTGCCGAAGGGGCGCTTGTCGGCCGCGCCCTTGGCGCGCTGGTAGACCAGCGAGCGCTGGGTGCGCGAAAAGGGCGTGGTCTCGTTGTCGCTCTCGATGAAGTACTGGCGGATCTCGATGCGCACGAACTCGGCCAGGAAGCGCAGATGGCCGATGACGGGGTAGTTGCGCAGCACCGAGTGCCGCCGCTGGCGCGTGTCGCGCCAGCCTAAAGCGGTGAGAAAGAGGCAGGCCAGCGCAGCCGGCCCGCCGCGGCCGAAGGCAACCCAGGTGAAGCCAAACAGCAGCAGCCCGATGGCGCACAGCAGCCAGGCCGTGTAGCGCACCGGGAAGTGGTGGTCGATTTTCTGCAGCCATTCGTGCATGGGTGGGCCTCCCGGGCAGGTGCTTGCAAGTGCGTGCGGCGGTGCCGGGCGATGGTAGTCGGCCCGCCACCGCGGCTGCGGCCGTGCTCTCTTCGCCCATGCGCGTGGCTATACTTGCCCACGACAGCGCCGATTTGTTCCGAATTGCGGGCGCTTTAACAAATGCCGCTAAAGCGGTATCCCGCTTCAGCGTAGGCTCATGTCGCGCAGCGACGTGATGCCGAAGCTAAAAGGGGACGCCGCCGACCCGGTGCCCGCTTTTGGCGGCGCCGGGTTTTTTCATTGATGGCCTCCCTCGGACACGTCACACCGCAGCAAATGCACTTCGGCGAGCCGTTGCCGCTGAAGAGCGGCGCCGTGCTGGCCGACTACAGCCTGGTCTACGAGACCTACGGCCGGCTCAACGCGGCCAAGAGCAATGCGGTGCTGGTCTGCCATGCGCTCAATGCCAGCCACCATGTGGCCGGGCTCAATGAGGCCGGCGCGGCGGGCTGGTGGGACAACCTGGTCGGTCCCGGCAAGCCGCTGGACACCGACCGCTTCTTCGTCATCGGCGTCAACAACCCGGGCTCCTGCTTCGGCTCCACCGGGCCCATGCATGTGAACCCTGCCACCGGCCGCGTCTACGGCGCCGATTTTCCGGTGGTGACGGTGGAAGACTGGGTCGACGCGCAGGCGCGGCTGATGAGCCGCCTGGGCATAGCTCAGCTTGCCGCCGTGCTGGGCGGCAGCCTGGGCGGCATGCAGGCGCTGGCCTGGGCGCTGCGCCACCCGCAGCGCGTGCGCCACTGCATCGCGGTGGCGACGGCGCCCAATCTCTCGGCGCAGAACATCGCCTTCAACGAGGTGGCGCGGCGCGCCATCGTCACCGACCCCGATTTCCACGGCGGCCACTTCTACGCGCACGGCGTGGTGCCCAAGCGCGGCCTGCGCGTGGCGCGCATGATCGGCCACATCACCTACCTGTCGGACGACTCGATGGAGGCCAAGTTCGGCCGCGGCCTCAAGGCTGCCGAACTGGGCTACAGCACGCTGGACATCGAGTTCCAGATCGAGAGCTACCTGCGCCACCAGGGCGACAAGTTCAGCGAGTACTTCGACGCCAACACCTACCTGCTGATCACGCGTGCGCTCGACTACTTCGATCCGGCGCGTGAGCACGGCGGCGATCTCTCGCGCGCCTTCGCCGCGGCCCGCGACCAGCGCTTCCTGATCGTGAGCTTCACCACCGACTGGCGCTTTTCGCCGGCGCGCAGCCGCGAGATCGTCAAGGCCCTGGTCGACAACCGCATCGCGGTGAGCTATGCCGAGATCGCCGCGCCCCACGGCCACGACGCCTTCCTGCTCGAAGACCCGCGCTACCACGGCGTGATGAAGGCTTACTTCGACAAGGTGGCGGCCGATGTCTGAGCACCATGTCTGAGAAGAGCGAACTTGAACTCATCGCCGCGATGGTGCCGGCCGGCAGCCGCGTGCTCGACCTGGGCTGCAACAGCGGCGAGCTGCTGGCCTGGCTGCAAACGCACAAGGGCTGCAGCGGCTACGGCATCGAGATCGCCGACGCCGACGTGCCGGTGTGCGTGGAGCGCGGCGTCAACGTCATCCAGCTCAACCTGGAGGAAGGCCTGGCGCTCTTCGACGACCAGAGCTTCGACGTCGTGCTGCAGCTCGACACCCTGCAGCACCTGCGCAACACCGAGAAGATGTTGCGCGAGACGGCGCGCGTGGGCCGCATCGGCATCGTCAGTTTCCCGAATTTCGCGCACTGGCCCAACCGCCTGCATGTGCTGGGCGGGCGCATGCCGGTGACGCGGCGCATGCCCTACGAGTGGTACGACACGCCCAATATCCGCGTCGGTACCTTTGCCGATTTCGAGGTGCTGGCCGGCAAATGCGGCCTGGCCGTGACCGATGCCTTCGGCCTGCACCGCGGCCGCGTGGTGAGGCGCTGGCCCAATCTGCTGGCCAGCGTGGCGGTGTTCCGCTTCGAGCACGGCGTGCTGGCCGACTAGCGCTTTCGGCGCCGGCGGCCAGCGCGCCGCTGCTGCATCAATCCAGCGTGACCTCGGTGCGCACGGTGCCGGCGCGGTCGGCGGTGGCGGTGAGCGCCAGCGCCGTGCCGCGGGCGCCGCGCACCACCCACTCCACCACGGCGCGGTCGGCGGTGATCTCGCGGCTGGGCAGAAAGGCCTGCTGCGAGGTCTTGGGCGCATGGCCTTCCAGGTGGGCGCCGATCTCCCGCTCGCGCCCGCTCACCAGGCTCACGCCCGGCGGCAGATGGATCTGGAACACCGTGCCACGCACGGTCTTGCGCTCGAGCGCGCGCTTGGTGACGTAGGACGGCAGCCAGCCGGCGTTGGCCACCGCGAAGCGGATGCGCCAGGTGTCTTCGCCCAGCGCGCGCACCTCGGCGCGCAGCAGTTCCAGCCGCGGCAGCGAGAGCGCGATCTGCTGCAGCCAGGCCGGAAATCGCGCCGCCTCGCGCTCGCGCAGCGCCGGCGGCGGGTTGCGCCAGAAGTTCATCTTGTCCCAGCCACCCAGCTCCACCATGCCCAGCTGCGGGTGGCGGTAGGGATACCAGTTGACATGGGCCTTGCCGCCGCAGTGGTCATCACTCCACTTGAGCAGCTTGAGGTCGTCCTCGACCGGGTGTTCGCGGTACCAGTCGATCCACTTGTAGTCGGTGATGCCGGCTTCCTTGTTGGGCGACCACAGCTCCACCACCCAGAACAGCGCGCCCAGGTGCTCGTAGACCCAATCCTGCGTGCCGGTAATGACCTGCTTGGGGTGGTACTTGAAGTCGTGCCAGATGCTGATGGCCGGGTAGCCGGTGAGCTTGGCGCCCAGCTCGGAAAAGCGCTTGTAGGTCCACAGGTCTTCCGGCGTCATGTCGTCGTCGCTGGCCGTGCCCATGGGCCGCAGGATGACGCCGCTGTGGGTGTGGAAGCTGACCGCGGCGCCGATGTTGGGGTGGCGGCTGATGAAGTCGACCATGGCGCGCACCTCGGGCTCGCTGGTCGGGTAGGGGCCGGCGCCCAGCTGCTCGAATTCCTGCCGCCAGCCCGATGGGAAGTTGCGGTTGAGGTCCAGCCCCTCGCGGTCGGGGTTGGCGTTGAGCATGAGGCCGTCGAAGTTCTTCAGCGTGCCCTCGGGGATGAGGCGGAAGTACTCGCCGCCGAACTCACCCGGCTCGCGCGCCACCATCAGGCGCGGGTCGCCTTCGTGCTTCTTGTAGGGGCCGTGGGGGTCGGGCAGGCGCATCTGCAGCACGCGGCCGTCGCCGTCGACGTCTTCGATGGTGAGGCCGTCGACCGGCTCTTCGTCAAAGGGATAGGGCCGCGTCGACGAGCGGATGTGGCGCGGCCGGTCGGCCAGGGCCAGTTCGGCGCCGTCGGGGTTGAGGCGGGGCACGATGTAGACGGCGCGCGTCTGCAGCAGGTGGCGCACCGCCGCCTCGCCGGCCGTCCAGCCGCTGACGAGCTGGTGCAGCCAGTACAGACAGGTGGTGCTGGCGGTCAGTTCGGCAGCATGGATGTTGCCGTCGATCCAGATCGCCGGCTTGTCGCCGTCGCTGCCGCTGGCGGCGTCGGTCAGCGTGAGCAGCCAGATGTCGCGCCCTTCCCAGCTCTTGCCTATCGATTCCAGCGCCACCAGGCCGGGTGCGGCGGCGGCGTAGTCCTGCAGCAGGCGCGTCAGTTCGGCGTAGCGGTAGAACTGGTCGAAGCGGGGCACGGGTACGGCGGGCATGGTGGCACTGCGGCAGGTGGCGGAGCAGGCATCCTAACTGCGGGCACCGGCACCTTGCCACCGCGCCAGCCCTCTGGACGATGGACGCAGCCTGGCGTGACGGCCTCAGCCGCCGCAGGGCCCGGCGGCCACCGTCTGCCCGCCGACGAAGACGCGCATCTCGCCCGCGGCCAGCTTCTCCCAGGGCTCGCCCTGCGTCAGCGGCTCGGTGGCGATGACGCAGACGCGGTCCTGCGGCGTGGTCAGCGGCGCAAAGTCGACCTGGAGATCCTCATCAGCCAGCTTCACCGCACCAAAGGGGTGGCGGCGCTGCAGCGCGTGCAAATGGGTGGAACAGTGCGCCCACAGCGCCTGGCCGTTGGACAGCAGCACATTGAAGGTGCCGTGGCGGGCCGGCTGCGGCAGCAACTCGCGCAGCGTGCAGCTCAGCTCTTCGACGCTGGGCACGCCGGCATGGGCCTTGGCCAGTTCCTGCATCAGCCAGCAGAAGGCGAGCTCGCTGTCGGTGTCGCCCACCGGGCGGAAGGCGCCATGCAGGCGCGGCGCAAAGCCCTTGAGATCGCCGTTGTGCGCGAACACCCAGTAGCGGCCCCACAGCTCGCGCACATAGGGGTGGGTGTTCTCCAGCGCGATGCGGCCCTGGGTGGCCTTGCGGATGTGGGCGATGACGTTGTCGCTCTTGATCGGGTAGCGCTTCACCAGCTCGGCCACCGGGCTGCTGCGCGCGCCGTGGTGATCGATGAAGTGGCGCAGGCCGCGGTCTTCGAAGAAACCGATGCCGAAGCCGTCCTTGTGCTCGTCGGCGCGCGTGGCCAGGCCGGCAAAGCTGAACATCACGTCGGTCGGCGTGTTGGCGTTCATGCCCAGCAGCTGGCACATGGCTTCAAACCCTCATTCGAAGATGAGCTTGGTCATGCCGCGCCAGCTGAACAGCCGGCCCGGGCTCTGGGTTTCTTCCAGCACGCCCGACAGGCGCCGCAGGATGCGCGGGCTGCGCTGGCCGCGCCAGACGATGAGATCGGCCAGCCAGGGGTGGTAGTTGACGTGGCTGGCCGATTCATACAGATCGAAGCGCGGCTGCAGCGCCTTCAGTGCCGCCTCGTAGCCCTGGCGCATGGCGCCGTCGTCCGTCGCACCGCGGGCCTCGGCCTGCAGCGCGGCGGCGGCCAGAAGACCGGTCTCCATCGCCTTGCCAATGCCTTCGCCGCTGAAGGCGTAGGTGCTGCCTATGGCCTCGCCGGTGGCCAGCAGGCCGGGGCGCGACCAGCGCGCGCCGCGCAGCGAGCAGCGCAGCGGTGCGCCCTTGATCTCGCCCTGCGGCACGCCGCTGGTCATCAGCTCGGCCGCCGGCGCATAGACCTCGCAGAAGGCATCGAAGAAGTCGCGCAGGTTCACGTCCTGCATGCGGCCCTTGCCCTTGGCGCTTTGCACATGGCTGCCGGTGAGGCCGGCGCCGATGTTGAAGACACCGTTCGGTCCCGGGAAGATCCAGCCATAGCCGCCGCGCAGCCGCGGGTGCCAGATGATCTGCAGCTGCTGGATGCGCTCGCGCAGCCCCTCGTGGCGCACATAGCCGCGCAGCGCAATGCCGCTGGGCGTGTGGCGCTCGCACAGGCCGGCGGCCGTGAGCGCCTGCGGCACGGCGCCAGTGGCCAGCACGACGCGGCGTGCCGTGATCTCGTGGCTGGCGCCGGTGCCGCCCGTCTTGAAGCGCGCGCCGACGACGCGCTCGCCATCGAGCAGCGGCGCCTCGAAGCGCAGCGGCGCCAGCAGGCGGGCGCCGGCGCGTTCGGCGGCGCGCACCAGGATGTGGTCGAGCGTGCGGCGCGGCAACACGGAGAGCGAACCGGGCACATCAATATGGCGCCCGCTCGGCCCTATGCAGCGCACATGCTGCACCGGCTGGGCGTGGGCCGCCACTTCGTCGTAGACGCCCAGGCGGCGCAGCGCGGCGTGGGCGTCGGGGATGAGGCCGTCGCCGCAGACCTTGTCGCGCGGAAAGAGGTGCTGGTCGACCAGCAGCACCTCGCGCCCGCCGGCGGCCAGGTGCTGGGCGCAGGCACTGCCGGCGGGGCCTGCACCGATGACGAGCACGTCGCACTGGTGCGGAAGAAGGGCGTCGGACATGAGGCGCGGATTGTAGGCAGGGCCTGGGGTTGACCGGCCTCAACCCCGAGCGCGCCATGGCGCCGCAAGATGAAGAATCCCAACCCCGGAGTCCGCAGCCATGGCCACCCCTCTCACGGCCGGCCAGCGCGCGCAGCTCGAAGCCGAGCTGACGCGCCGCCAGGGCGAGCTAGCCCGTCGCCTGGCCGACCACCGCGGCGGCCTCACGCGCGCCGAGCGCGCCCACGAATTGCTGGAGCAGGAGGCCGACAACGCCCCCGAGCGCGAGAACGAGCTGGGCCTGGACGGCGCCATCATCGAGATCGAGGCCCGCGAACTCGCCGCCGTGCGCCAGGCGCTGGCGCGGCTGCAGGGCGGCGACTACGGCATCTGCGCCGAATGCGACGGCGCCATCCCCTTCGGCCGCCTGCAGGTCGAGCCCTGGGCGCTGCGCTGCGTGAAGTGCGAGGGGGCGAGGGAGGCGGCGGGGCGCTGAGCCGCCGGCCGCCACGCGCGGAGCCGCCTTAGCCGGCCTTCACCCGCTGCCGCCACGCATGCAGCAGCGGCTCGGTATAGCCGCTGGGCTGCTCCTTGCCCTTGAACACCAGTTCCAGCGCCGCCTTGTAGGCCGCGCTGGTGTCCCAGTGGCCGGCCATGTTCTTGTAGAGCGGGTCGCCCTTGTTCTGGCCGTCCACCACTGCAGCCATGCGGCGGAAGGTCTCGTGGACCTGGGCCTCGCTCACCACGCCGTGCTCCAGCCAGTTGGCGATGTGCTGGCTGCTGATGCGCAGCGTGGCGCGGTCTTCCATCAGGGCCACGTTGTGGATGTCAGGCACCTTGGAGCAGCCCACGCCCTGGTCGACCCAGCGCACCACATAGCCCAGGATGCCCTGGGCGTTGTTGTCCAGCTCCTGCTGGCGCTCGGCGGTGCTCCATTTGGCTTCGGCCACCACCGGCACCGTGAGCAAGTCCTTCAGGATGGCGTCGCGCATCGCGTCGGCGTCGATCTTCTCCATCTCCAGCTGCACCGCCGCCACGTCGACCTGGTGGTAGTGCAGCGCGTGCAGCGTGGCCGCGGTGGGGCTGGGCACCCAGGCGGTGTTGGCGCCGGCGCGCGGGTGGGCGATCTTCTGCTCCAGCATGCCGGCCATCAGGTCGGGCATGGCCCACATGCCCTTGCCGATCTGCGCCTTGCCGCGCAGGCCGCAGGCCAGGCCCACGAGCACGTTGTTGCGCTCGTAGGCCTGGATCCATTCGCTGGTCTTCATGTCGCCCTTGCGGCGCATCGGCCCGGCCAGCATGGCGGTGTGCATCTCGTCGCCGGTGCGGTCGAGGAAACCGGTGTTGATGAAGGCCACGCGGCTGGCGGCAGCGGCGATGCAGGCCTTGAGGTTGACGCTGGTGCGGCGCTCCTCGTCCATGATGCCCAGCTTCACCGTGCTCTCGGCCAGGCCCAGCATCTGCTCGACGCGGCCGAACAGCTCGGCCGCAAAGGCCACCTCGGCCGGGCCGTGCATCTTGGGCTTGACGATGTAGACGCTGCCGCTGCGGCTGTTGACGATGCCGTCCTCGCCGTGGCGCTGCAGGTCGTGCAGCGCGATGGTGGTGGTGACGACGGCGTCGAGGATGCCCTCGGGGATCTCGCGGCCGCCGGCCCACAGAACGGCCGGGTTGGTCATCAGGTGGCCCACATTGCGCAGGAACATCAGGCTGCGGCCGTGCAGGATCACATCCTCGCCGCCGGCGCCGAGGTAGCGGCGGTCGGGGTTGAGGCCGCGCGTGAAGTTCTCGCCGCCCTTGCTCACCAGTTCGGTCAGCGTGCCCTTGAGGATGCCCAGCCAGTTGCGGTAGCCCAGCACCTTGTCCTCGGCGTCGACCGCGGCCACCGAGTCTTCGAGGTCGAGGATGGTCGACAGTGCCGCCTCGAGCACGATGTCGCTCACGCCGGCGGCGTCGCCCTTGCCGATGGGCGTGGTGCGGTCGATCAGGATGTCGATGTGCAGGCCGTGGTGGCGCAGCAGCACGGCGGTGGGCGCCGCCGCGTCGCCCTGGAAGCCGACGAACTGCGACGAATCGGCCAGCCCGACCACCCGGCCCGAGGCCAGGGTGACGAGCAGGTGGCCGCCGTCGACGCGGTAGGCGGTGCTGTCGGCGTGGCTGCCGCCTTCACCCTGATTTGCCAGCGGCGCCGCCTGGTCGAGAAAGCGGCGGGCGAAGGCGATCACGCGCTCGCCGCGCACCGCGTTGTAGCCGCGGCCGCGGGCGGCGCCGTCGGCGTCGGGAATGGCGTCGGTGCCGTAGAGCGCGTCGTACAGCGAGCCCCAGCGCGCATTGGCCGCGTTCAGCGCATAGCGGGCGTTGAGGATGGGCACCACCAGCTGCGGGCCGGCCTGCAGCGACAACTCGGCGTCGACATGGGCGGTGGTGGCCTGTACCTGGGCCGGCTGCGGCTGCAGGTAGCCGATGCCCTCGAGAAAGCCGCGGTAGGCCGCCATGTCGGTGATGGGGCCGGGGTGGGCGCGGTGCCAGCCGTCGATCTGGCTTTGCAGCCGGTCGCGCTCGGCCAGCAGGGTGGCGTTCTTGGGCGCCAGGTCGCGCACGATGGCGTCGAAGCCGGCCCAGAACTGCGCCGGCGAGACGCCGGTGCCGGGCAGCACCTCGTCGTCGATGAAGCGGTGCAGGATGGTGTCGACTTGAAGGCTGTGAACGGTGGTGCGCATGGCGTGGGGTCTCCGACGAATCAGGGGGCGGGGGAAAAGTGGGCCAGCACCTCGCGCAGGCTGCGTCCGGTGAAGCTGGGCTGGGTGTCGAGCTGCTCGGGCGCGGCGCCGGCGCGGTTGACCCACAGCGTGGTGTAACCGAACCAGGTGGCACCGATGGCGTCCCAGGCATTGCTGCTGACGAACAGGATCTCGCGCGCCGCCAGGCCCAGCGCGGCCGGGCCCAGGGCGTAGGCGGCGGGGTCGGTCTTGTAGCGGCGCACCGGGTGTACGCTGATGACGTGGTCCAGCAACTCGGCCAGGCCGGCGCTCTTGACGGCCACGCCCAGCATCTCGGGGTCGCCATTGCTCAGGATGCCGGTGGGCACGCCGCGGCGGCGCAACTCGGCCAGCACCTCGCGGTTCTCGGGGAAGGCGCTCAAGTGGCGGTACTGATTCATCAGCCGCTCTTCGGCGGCGCCGTCCAAAGGCAGGTTCAGGCGCGCCGCGGCCTGGCGCAGGCCGGCGCGGGTCAGGTCCCAGAAAGGGCGGTAGCGGTCGGCGCCGGGCTCGCCAATGCGCGGGCTGCTCATGCTGACGAGGCGGGTGTACTCGATCTGCTTGTCGCGCCACAGCTGGGCCAGGCGCTCGCCGTGGCCAGGGAACAGTTGCTCGGCCAGCAGGGCCACGCTGTAGACATCGAAGAGCGTGCCGTAGGCGTCGAACAGAACGGCCTTGAGTTTCATGGCGGCACTGTATTCGATAAGCCTGCCGGCATTAAGTGCTCTTGAATTTAGGTATTCATGCGTTTTATACGCATAATCGGCTGGCATGGACAAGCTCAAGCAGATCGAGTCCTTTGCCGCCGTGGCCACCAAGGGCAGCCTCACGGCCGCCGCGCTGGCCGAGGGCGTGGCGCCCGCGGTCATTGGCCGGCGCATCGACGCGCTGGAGGAGCGCCTGGGCGTCAAGCTGCTGGTGCGCACGACGCGGCGCATCACCCTCACGCACGAGGGCAGCGCCTTTCTCGAAGATTGCCAGCGCCTGCTGGCTGACCTGGCCAATGCCGAGGCCAGCGTCAGCGCCGGCGGCGTCAAGGCCAGCGGCCATCTGCGCGTCACCGCGCCGGCCGGCTTCGGCCGCCGCCATGTGGCGCCACTGGTACCCGGCTTCGTGGCCCAGCATCCCGACGTGAGCGTCTCGCTCAACCTCAGCGACCGCGTCGTCGACATCGTGAATGAAGGCTTCGACTGCGCCGTGCGCGTGGGCGACCTGCCCGATTCCAGCCTGGTGAGCGTGCGCCTGGCCGACAACCGGCGCCTGTGCGTGGCCGCGCCGGCCTATCTGGAGCGGGCCGGCGTGCCGGCGGCGCCGTCCGAGCTGACCCGCCACGCCTGCCTGACGCTGAGCAGCGACGCCAGCCAGACGCGCGGCTGGGCCTTCACGGTGGAGGGCGAGCTCGTACACCTGCGGCCGGGCGGCCCGCTGGATTGCAGCGATGGCCAGGTGCTGCACGAGTGGTGCCTGCGCGGCCTGGGCATCGCCTGGCGCAGCACCTGGGAGGTCGAGCAGGATGTCGCCGCCGGCCGCCTGCGCGTGCTGCTCGAAGACTTCGCGGCGCCGGCCAACGGCATCTACGCGGTGTTTCCGCAGCGCAAGCACCTGCCGCTGCGGGTTCGCCTTTGGATCGATTTCATCAAGCACAGCTTCGGCGACCCGGCCTACTGGACGGGTACGCCGGCCGGCGGCAGCTGAGCCGCCGGCCGGCCGCAGCGATCAGGCGACGTTGACGCTGATGCGCCGCGGCTGGGCGTGGGCCTGCTTGGGGATGCGCAGCGCCAGCACGCCATCTTTCAGATTGGCCTCGATGCGCGCGCTGTCGAGCTCGCGGCTGAGCGTGAAGCTGCGGCGAAAGCGCGGCAGGCGCACCTCGGCGTAGACGGCTTCCAGGCCGGCGGGTGCCAGCGGCCGCATCTCGGCCTCCAGCGTGAGCGCCTCGCCCTCGATCTCGAGCTTCAGTGCCTCACGGCTCACGCCGGGCAGGTCGGCCAGCAGGGTGATGCCGCCTTCGTCCTCGAAGATGTCGACCGCGGGCAGGGCGGCGCGCGGGGCTTCGGTGGCCGCGCTGCGGTCGGGCAGGTTGCGGGTGGTGTCGCTCATGGTGTTCTCCTTGGCGGGTGCGGGTAGGTCACTGCAGGCATCACTGAACGATGACGCGCTTGGGCTGGGCCGATTCGCGGCGCGCGATGCTGACCTGCAGCACGCCGTCGCGGTAGCTGGCGCTGACCTTGGCCGGGTCGACATCGTCGGGCAGGGCCACGGCGCGTGCGAAGCGGCCGGCGCCGCGCTCGCGGGCATAGACCTTGGCACTGCCCTCGGGCACGCCGCTGGCACGCTCGCCGCTGATGTGCAGCACGCCGCGGTCGACGGTGACGTCGATCTTGTCGGCATCGAGCCCGGGTGCGAAGGCGTAGATCTCGACGCTGTTCGCGGTGCGGCCGATGTTGATGGCCGGCAGCGTGCCGGGCGCGACCGAGCGGATGCTGCTCGGTACACCCGGGTTGGCGAAGATCTCGTCGAGCCCGTCGCGCAGGCGTTCGAATTGGCTGAACAGGCTGTTCGGGTAGCTCAGCAGGGAACCGTACATGGACGACCTCCGTGACAGTGGGGTTGGCGCCGGTCGCGGGGCCTGGATGCGGCCGGCATGTCACGAAGGTAGGTGCGGCGGCACCGCTTTCAAGGCCCGGCAGCCCATCGAAGTGGCCATGAAAAAAGGGCGCCGCAGCGCCCTTGTCTTCAGGCCGGGAGGCCTTACTTCTTCGCGCCGGCCTCGTCGGCCATGCACTTCTTGATGTGGCTCTTCTTGGCCGCGCCGGCCAGCTTCTTGTCGGCGGCCGACTTCTCGCAGGCCGGGCTGGCGGCGGGGGCGGCGGCCTTGGCGGCGCCGCCGGCGTCCTTCTCGCACTTCTTGACGAAGCTGTTCTTGGCGGCGCCGGCGAGCTTCTTCTCGGCGGCCTGGGCGGCGCAGTCGGCGGCGGCAAAGGCCTGGCCGGCGAACAGGCCGCAGACGATGAGGGCGATGGTGCTGATGGACTTCTTCATGGGGTCTTCCTCTCGGGGCTTGTGGATGGTTGTATGTATCGCGAACCTGCCGCCGAAAACGAACGGACGGCAGGCGCTCAACGCGCGAGGTGCGGTCTGCGATGACCGCCGAGCATCGCGCCGGGCGCGGTTGCCGACGTTACAGGATGCGCTGCGGGTGGGCCAGGGCCTCGTGGGCAGCATGCAGCCGCCGCACCAGCACGCGGATGAAGGCCTTGTCGAAGAGATGGCGGGTCGACAGCGACAGCTTCTCCATCGCCTCGGGCGTCATCGACACCGTGGTCGCGGCCTGCGACACCAGCACGTCGGCCGCGTGTACGCGCAACTCGGGGTTGGGCGCCAGGTAGGCCAGCTCGCCCACCGAGCTGCCGGTGCCGAGGGAGGCCACCAGGCGGCCTTCGCGGTAGACCTCCAGCTGGCCCTGGGTGACGATGTGGAAGCTGTTGCCCTCCTGCCCCTTGCGGAAGATGGCCTGGCCATAGGTGTGGCGCTGCCAGGTGGCGCGGCGCACCACCTCCCAGAGTTCGATGTCGCCGAAGCCGGCGAAGAAATCGAGCGAGCGCAACAGCGTGAAGCGCTCGGAGTCGACCACCTCCTGCGTGTTGGCGCGGGGCGCATCGCGCGCCGTGGTCAGCGCCGACAGCGCCTGCGCGAATTCGTCCCAGTTGGCCGGGCGCAGCTCGCGCTCCTTGGCCAGGCCGCGCTCGATCAGCGACTGCAGCGCTGGCGGCACGCCCTCGCGCAGGCTGGACAGCGGCGGCGCACTGGCGTGGTAGATCTGGTGCATGATGGCCTGCTGCTGCTGGGCATCGAAGGGCGGCCGGCCGGCAATCAGGTGGTACATCACCGCCGCCAGCGAGTAGATGTCGGCGCGGCAGTCCAGCGTGTCGCCGTCGAGCTGCTCGGGCGACATATAGGCCAGCGAGCCGACGCGGAAGATCTGCGTGTGGTCGGCGCCCTGGTTGAAGACGCTGCCGAAATCGGTGACCTTGACATCGGTGATCTGGTCGCCCTGCACCGTCACCAGCAGGTTGGCCGGCTTCACGTCGCGGTGGATCAGCCCCTGGCGGAAGCAGTAGCCCAGCGCCATCGCGCACTTGAAGCCGATTTCTATGATCTGCGGTATCGCCAGCAGGCTGTTGGCGCGGCAGTAGCGGCGCAGCGTCACGCCGTCGACGTACTCCATCACCAGATAGGGCGACAGCGGATCGTCCACCGCGTCGAGGATTTGCACCACATTCGGGTGGCGCAGCTGGCCCACCAGCGCCGCCTCGGCGGCGAAGAAGCGCCGCTGCAACGCCGATTCGCGCGAATCGGGCACCAGGCTGGCGCGCACGCGCTTGATCGCCACATCGCAGTTGCGAAAGGGGTCGTGGGCGAGGAAGACCTCGCTCGTCGCGCCCTCGCCCAGCTTGGCCCGCACGCGGTACTTGCCGATCTGCGCCGGCACGTTGGGGCCGGGCTCGGGGATGTCGGAGACGACGTAGTGGGTTTCGCTCATGGCGTTCGCGGGCGGTGGCCCAGGGCGTGTCATCGTATCGCCGCGGCCCTGGCGGCGGGCGGTACAGCTTCGCGCCAAAGGTGGAAAAGTAGAATCTGCCGATGATTCAAGTCAAGCAGGCATTGCGCGAGGCGCTGCGCGGCGCCGTCGATGAGCTGGCGCAGGCCGCCGCGGTGGCGCCACCGGCGGCCGACTTCGAGCTGCCCAAGCAGGCCGCCCACGGCGACCTGGCCATCACGGTGGCGATGCAGCTCGCGCGCCCGCTCAAGAAGAACCCGCGCGAAGTGGCCAGCGCACTGCTCCAGGCGCTGCAGCGCCAGCCCGCGGTGAGCCGCTGGGTGCAGACGCTGGAGATCGCCGGCCCCGGCTTCATCAACCTGCGCCTGAGCGCGGCGGCCAAGCAGTCCACCGTGGCTGAGGTGCTGGCCACCGGCGAGGCCTACGGCCGCCAGGCGCCGAGCGGCCGGCGCGTGATGGTCGAGTTCGTCTCGGCCAACCCCACCGGCCCCCTGCACGTCGGCCACGGCCGCAATGCCGCCTTGGGCGACAGCATCTGCAACCTGCTGCAAAGCCAGGGTGCCGAAGTGCTGCGCGAGTTCTATTACAACGATGCCGGCGTGCAGATCAACAACCTGGGCCTGTCGGTGCAGGCGCGGCTGCGCGGCCTGGCGCCCGGCGACGCTGGCTGGCCCGAGCAGGCCTACAACGGCGAGTACATCGCCGATATTGCGGCCGACTACCGCGCCGGCAAGACCGTGCGCGCCGACGACCGCGGCTACACCGCCAGCGGCGACATCGAAAACCTGCAGGACATCACCCAGTTCGCGGTGGCCTTTCTGCGCCACGAACAGGACCTGGATCTGCAGGCCTTCGGCGTGCACTTCGACCACTACTTCCTTGAAAGCAGCCTCTACAGCAGCGGCCGCGTCGAAGACACGGTGCGGCGCCTGGTCGAATCCGGCAAGACCTTCGAGGAGGGCGGTGCGCTGTGGCTGCGCACCACCGACTACGGCGACGACAAGGACCGCGTCATGCGCAAGCAGGACGGCACCTACACCTACTTTGTGCCCGACGTGGCCTACCACCTGGCCAAGTTCGAGCGCGGCTACACCCAGGTCATCAACGTCCAGGGCACCGACCACCACGGCACGGTGGCGCGCGTGCGCGCCGGCCTGCAGGCGGTGGGCCTGGGCATACCGGCCGGTTACCCCGATTACGTGCTGTACAAGATGATCGCGGTGATGAAGGGCGGCCAAGAGGTCAAGATGTCCAAGCGCGCCGGCACTTCGGTGTCGGTGCGCGACCTCATCGACTGGACCAGCCGCGACGCGGTGCGCTTCTTCCTCATCAGCCGCAAGGCCGACACCGAGTTCACCTTTGACGTCGACCTCGCGCTCAAGGCCAACGACGAAAACCCGGTCTTCTACGTGCAGTACGCGCACGCCCGCATCTGCTCGGTGCTGGCGCAGTTCGGGGGCGACAGAGACTGGGCCGGCGCCGATCTTTCCCTGCTCACCGCGCCCTCCGAGGCGGCGCTGATGATGAAGCTGGCCGAGTTCCCCGAGATGCTGACGCGCGCCGCCACCGAACTGGCGCCGCACGACATCGCCTTCTACCTGCGCGACCTGGCAGCGGCCTTCCACGGCTATTACGGCGCTGAGCGCTTCCTCGTCGACGACGCCGCGCTGGCGCGCGCACGCATGGCGCTGCTGGCGGCCACGGCCCAGGTGCTGCGCAATGCGCTGGCGATGCTGGGCGTGGGTGCGCCGCAGCAGATGCAGCGCGAGGCGCCAGCCGCCGAGGCGGTGCAATGAGCGCGGCCAAGAAGCCCGGCGGCGCCGACAAGGCCAGCGGCGCGCGCCCGCGGCGACAGCGTGGCGGCTTCGTCATCGGCCTCGTCGTCGGCCTGCTGGTTGGCCTGGCGCTGGCGCTGGCGGTGGCGCTCTACATCACCAAGGCGCCTGTGCCCTTCGTCAACAAGGTGCCGCAGCGCACCGCCGAGCAGGACAGCGCCGAGGCCCAGCGCAACCGCAACTGGGATCCCAATGCGCCACTGGCCGGCAAGGGGGCGCCCAAGCCAGCCACGACCGCGCCCGATCCGGCCGCGCCGGCCGCATCTGCCGCCGCAGGCGGCGATGCGGTGGCCACCAAGGCCGCCCCGGCCTCGGCACGCGACCCGGCTGCCATCCTGGCCGGCGGCGGCACGCCCGGCACCGTGCGGGTCGGCGCCGCCTCGGCGCCGGCGGCGGCGGGGGCCTTCGATTTCTTCGTCCAGGCCGGCGCCTTCACACGCACCGAGGACGCCGAGCAGCAGCGCGCCAAGCTGGCCCTGCTGGGCCAGACGGCGGCCATCACCGAGCGCGAACAGGCCGGGCGCGTGGTCTATCGCGTGCGCATCGGCCCGTTCCCGACGCGCGAGGATGCCGACTCGCTGCAGGGCAAACTGCAGGAGCAGTCGGTGGAATCGCAGATCGTGCGCGTCGAACGGCGCTGAACGGCGCGGCGCGGCGGCGAGCGCCGGAACTCGCCCGCGCGGCCCGACTCCATCCCCGATCTCTTACAGACCAAGGCACTTCATGCAAAGGCGCGATTTCTCCCTCCAATTGGCCGCGGCCGGCCTCGGCCTGGGCCTGGCTGGCGGTGCCCGCGCCCAGGCCGTGGCGCCGGTCGAGGGCCAGCACTATGTGCGCCTGGCGACGCCGGTGGCGGTGGCCCTGCCGGCGGCCGACAAGAAGATCGAGGTGGTCGAGTTCTTCTGGTATGGCTGCCCGCACTGCTTTGCCTTCGAGCCCGTGCTCGACAACTGGACGCGCAAGCTGCCGGCCGACGTGGCCTTCCGCCGCGTGCCGGTGGGCTTTGCCGTGCCGCATCAGCTGCACCAGCGCGTCTACTACGCCCTTGAGGAGATGGGTGTGCTGGCGGCCCAGCACCGCCGCATCTTCACCGCCATCCACCAGCAGAACGTGCGCCTGAACACCGAGGCCGAAATCGTTGCCTACATGAAGGGCAATGGCGTCGACGCCGCCAGGTTCACCGAGGCCTTGAAGTCATTCGGCGTCAGTGGCAAGGCGGCCAAGGCGCGCGCCTTGTCCGAGGCCTACAAGATCGATGGGGTGCCGGCCCTCGGCATCCACGGCCGGTTCTACACTTCGGCTTCTTTGTCGGGCAGCCACGAGAACACCGTGGCGGTGGCGGACGTTCTGATTCAGCGCGCCCGCAAGCCCACCTGAGCTGGGCCTAAAGTCACGCCGCCGGACGCGGCGGGCATGGAAGTTGTGGCTATACTGCCATGCAATTTCCATGCCGACATGACCTCCTGCCGCCCCCTCATCCGCCTGTCCAGTGCCCTGCTGGCGGCCTCGCTGTATGGCGCGGTGGCGCCGGCCGGGGCCGAGAAGGCCGACCGCAGCAAGCCCATGGTGGTCGAGGCCGATCGCTCCGGCACCGTCGACCTGCAGCGCGCGGTGCTGGTCTATGCCGGCAACGTCGTCATCTCCCAGGGCACGCTGATGCTTCGCGCCGAGCGCATCGAACTGCGCGAGACGCCCGAGGGCTACCGCGCCGCCACCGCCACCGGCGTGCCGGGCAAGCCGGCGTTGTGGCGCCAGCGCCGCGACGGCGTTGACGAGACGGTCGAGGGCTCGGCTGACCGCATCGAGCTCGACGGCCAGGCCGACACGCTGCGCTTCATCGGCAACAGCGCCGTGCGCCGCCTGCGCGGCAGCGTCGTCGCCGACGAGATCAGCGGCGGCACCATCGTCTGGGACAACACTTCCGAGGTTTTCCGCGTCGAGGGCGGCAGCGCCACGCCGGTCAACCCCACCGGCCGCGTGCGCGCCATCCTGAGCCCGCGCGCCGCCAGCGCCCCGCCGGCCGGGTCGCCGGCCACGCTGCAGCCCAGCCGCGGCCTGGAAGAACGCAGGTGAGCGCAGCCGTTGCCGCCGCCACGGAAGTCGTCGCTGCCACCGGCCTGGCCGCCGCCGGCCTGCGCAAGAGCTTCGGCCCGCGCACCGTGGTCAAGGACGTACACCTGGCTGTGGGCTGCGGCGAGGTGGTGGGCCTGCTGGGCCCCAACGGCGCCGGCAAGACCACCACCTTCTACATGGTGGTGGGCCTGGTGCGCGCCGACGCCGGCGTGATCCACATCGACGGCCAGGCGGTACACGGCCTGCCCATCCATCGCCGTGCGCGCCTGGGCCTGTCCTACCTGCCGCAGGAAGCCTCGATCTTCCGCAAGCTCACGGTGGACGAGAACATCCGCGCCGTGCTCGAACTGCAGGTCGACGCCGACGGCCGGCCGCTGAAGGCGGCGCGCATCGAGGAACTGCTGAACACGCTGCTGGCCGACCTGTCGATAGAAAAGCTGCGCGAATCACCTTCGCAGGCGCTGTCGGGCGGCGAGCGCCGCCGCGTCGAGATCGCGCGTGCGCTGGCCACGCAACCCCGATTCATCCTGCTCGATGAGCCCTTTGCCGGCGTCGACCCCATTGCCGTGATCGAGATCCAGCGCATCATCGGGTTCCTGCGCTCGCGCGGGATCGGCGTGCTGATCACCGACCACAACGTGCGCGAGACCCTCGGCATCTGCGACCGCGCCTACATCATCAGCGAAGGCAGCGTGCTGGCCGAAGGCACGCCCCAGGCCATCGTCGACAACGCCGAGGTGCGCAAGGTGTACCTCGGCGAACATTTCCGCATGTGACCCCATGTCGATGAAGCCCTCCCTGCAGGTGCGCATTTCGCAGCACCTGGCGCTGACGCCGCAGCTGCAGCAGTCGATACGCCTGCTGCAGCTGTCCACGCTCGAACTGCACCAGGAAGTCGGGCAGATGCTCGAGCAGAACCCCTTCCTGGAGATGGAAGAGGACGCGCCGGCCAGCCCCTTCGAGACCCCGCCCGAGCGCCAGGTGGCCGACCGCGTGGCCGACCGCGCCGCCGACGCGCCCGATGCGCCCGATGCCGGCGAAGCCGCACCCGAGATCCGCGCCGAGGAGTTCGGCACCACCGAGCGCGAGGACTGGGAAAACGGCACCGAGGGCGACGATTTCGACGGCATCCGCGAGACCCCGGGCAGCTCGTCGGGCGGCAGCGACAACGACGACGGCGAGGCGCCCGAGCGCGGCGGCGGCGAGGGTTCGCTGCAAGACCATCTGCGCCTGCAGATGGTGGGCATGCGCCTGTCCGAGGAAGACCGCGCCGTGCTCGAGGTGCTGATCGAGTCGCTGGACGGCGACGGCTACCTGGCCGACCCGCTGGAGGAAATCGCCGAGCGCCTGGCCGAGATGGTGGGCATGACGGACGAAGAAGGCCGCGCCGAGCTGGCCGAGCGGCTGCAGTGCGGGCTGCGCTGGCTGCACAGCATGGACCCGCCCGGCGTGGGCGCGCGCTCGCTGGGCGAGTGCATCTCGCTGCAGCTCAAGTCCACGCCGCGCTGCGCGGCACGCCAGCTGGCGGTGCGCATCGCCGAGCAGTACCTGGAACTGCTGGCCAAGCGCGACATGCGGCGCCTGACGGCGCTGACCGGCGCCGACGAAGACCTGGTGCGCGAGGCCCAGGCGCTGATCGTGGCCTGCGAGCCCAAGCCGGGCCGGCCCTTTGCCGCCGCCGAGGGGCAGATCGTCGTGCCCGATGTCATCGTGCGCAAGACCGGCCGCGGCCTGGCCGTCGTGCTCAACCCCGACGTGATGCCCAAGCTGCGCATCAACGATCTCTACGCCCAGGCGGCACGCGGCCAGCGCGGCTCGGCCTCGCAGCCGGGCCTGAGCTCGCGGCTGCAGGAGGCGCGCTGGTTCGTCAAGAACATCCAGCAGCGCTTCGACACCATCCTGCGCGTCAGCAAGGCCATCGTCGAGCGCCAGAAGGCCTTCTTCACCCATGGCGCCATCGCGATGAAGCCGCTGGTGCTGCGCGAGATCGCCGACGAGCTGGGCCTGCACGAAAGTACCATCTCGCGCGTCACCACGGCCAAGTACATGGCCACGCCGCAAGGCACTTACGAGCTGAAGTATTTCTTCGGCAGCAGCCTCAACACCGATGCTGGCGGCAATGCCAGCAGCACCGCGGTGCGGGCGCTGATCCGCCAGTTCGTCACCGCCGAAGACCCGGCGCTGCCGCTGTCGGACAACCAGATCAGCGAGATGCTAGAGGAGCAGGGCATCCAGGTCGCGCGGCGCACGGTGGCCAAGTACCGCGAAGCGCTCAAGATCGCCCCCGCCAGCCTGCGCAAGGCGATCTGATGCCGGCCCTGTTCCTCCCCTGTGCCGGCGGCGTCGAGGCCTTGTTGGCCGACGAAGTGCTGCGCATCACCCGCACCGTGGCCGAGGCCACGCGTGGCGGCGTCTGGGTCGAGGGCGACGAACGCACGGCGATGGCACTCAACCTCGAAAGCCGGCTCGCCACGCGCGTGCTGTGGCCGCTGGCCGATGCCGAGTACCGCCACGAGGACGACCTCTACTCGATGGCGCGCAACGTGCCGTGGGAACACTGGATCACGCCCGAGCAGACGCTGCGCGTGGACGTGAGCGCGCAGCGATCGCCGCTCAGGAGCCTGAATTTCGCCGCACTGCGCATCAAGGACGCCGTCTGCGACAGCCTGCGCGAAAGCGCCGGCGCCCGCCCCAGCGTCGACACGCGCCAGCCCGACCTGCCGCTGGCCCTCTTCGTCGGCCCCGAGCACGCCACGCTGTATGTCGACACCTCGGGCGATGCCCTCTTCAAGCGCGGCTGGCGCGAAGACACCGGCGAGGCGCCGCTGAAGGAGACCCTGGCCGCGGCGATGCTGGCCGCCGCCGGCTGGCAGGGCCGCGCCGAGGACGGTCCCCTGCTCGATCCCTGCTGCGGCGCCGGCACCATCGCCATCGAGGCGGCGCAGATGGCGTGCGACATCGCCCCCGGCGCGCTGCGCGACTTCGCCTTCGAACGCCTGCTGCCCTTCAGGCCCCACGCCGCGGCCTGGCGCGAGCTCAAGCGCGCCGCCCAGGCCCGCGTCCACGCCCCCGCGGTGAGGGTGTTTGCCGGCGATGTGAGCTTTCGCATGACCGACTTCGCCACCCGCAATGCCGAGCGTGCCGGCGTGCTGGCCGGCGCCCTGAAGGCCGTCGAGTTCAAGACCGCCGACGCACTGCAGCGCCCGCCGCCGGCCGGGCGCGGCACGCTGATGCTCAACCCACCCTATGGCGAGCGCCTCGCGCCCAAGGGCAGTGGCCAGGCGCCAGCAGCGGCGCGCCAGAGCTTCGAGGGCGGCGGCTCGTCGGCCGAGTTCTTCGGCGGCCTGGCGACGCAGTGGAAGCGTCACTACGCCGGCTGGACCGCCTGGCTGCTGAGCCCCGACATGAAGCTGCCCGGCCTGATGCGGCTGAAGGAAAGCCGGCGCGTGCCGCTGTGGAACGGCCCCATCGAATGCCGGATGTTTCGCTTCGACCTCGTCGCCGGCTCCAACAAGCCGGCCGCCGCCGCAGCGCCCGCTGATCAGCGGTAGATGGTCAGCGCCCCGACGCGGCGGTCGATCTCGGTCAACACCGCCTCGTAGCCGGGCTGGTCGACGCCGCCGAAGCGGCGCCTGAATTCCGCCTCGGGCAGGGCGTCGACGAGGTCGGCGGCGAGGGGCAGGAAGTCACCCTCCGAGGCGCTGGCCAGGAAGCGTGCCTGCAGCTCGTGCGGTGACTGCACCGCCCACTCGCCGAAGCGCGTGCCGGCACGGTCGGCCGCGAGGTCGCTGAAGCTGAAGCCGCTGCCGTGGCGCGCATCGTCGACCTCCTTGTACAGCCCCACCAGCTTCGAGAGCCGCCCGCCGGCCTCGGCCGCCAGCGCCGCCGAGACCAGGAAGTGCTGGGGCACATCGTCGCGGCCGGCGGCCAGCACGCGCCGCGGCTGCGGCCGTGGCCCCGCCGCCGGCAGCAGGCGGTCCAGGGTGCGTCCGTTGACGTACAGCGCCAGCACGAAGAGAGCGGCGCGGTTCTCGGCGGCGGCGTCGCCGCCGGCGGTGCTGCGCGAGCGCGCCAGCTCGAACAGGGGCTGCATCAGCCGCGGCAGCGGCAGCTCCCGGCCCGCCTGCGGCTGGGCCGTGAGCGAGGCCAGCCGCTCGGCATAGGCGCGCAGGCGCTGCTGATCGGCCGGCGTCACGAGGCCGCCGAAAAGGCGCTCGAAGCTGTCCTGCTGCCAGCGGTAGCTCAGGTGCAGTTGCTCGGGCATGAAGCGCACAGCCTGCACCAGCTCGGCGGCAAGCATCAGCTCGCTCCCCAGCCCGGCACGCGTGGCGGCCCATTGCAGCGCCGGCCGCGCCAGCCAGGCGGGCAGCGGCAGGTGGCCGACGCGCAGCGCGGTCAGCCGCGGCAGGCCGGCGGCCTCGCCCAGCTCGATCTCGACATTCAGCCAGCGTCCCAAGGGTGGCGGGGCCGCCAGTGCCGTGGCCAGCTGCAGCCGCGCGCTGCCGCGGCGGATCTGCAGCCGGCCCGCGCCCGCCAGCCAGCGCTGGGTGGCCTGGGCCAGGAGCAGTTGCAGGTCGCGCTCGGCCACCCAGGCGGCGACCAGCGCTCCCGGCCGGTGCAGGCGCGGGTCGTGCT
Organism: Rubrivivax sp. A210; assembly: GCF_904426505.1. Lineage (GTDB taxonomy): Bacteria > Pseudomonadota > Gammaproteobacteria > Burkholderiales > Burkholderiaceae_C > Rubrivivax. Next base: position 44,283 of record NZ_CAJGBN010000023.1, on the reverse strand, counting down.
GGCGCAGCAGTTCGATGGTGCGGCCGATGTCGTCGAGGCTGGCCTCGGGCGACGCGGCCACCAGCGGTTGCGCCTGCAGCGCCGTCGCCAGCACCAGGCCGGTGGCCAGCACCAGCGTCAGCAGGGTGGCAAGCAGCAGGCGCCAGACCGTTTTCATGGCCGCAGTCTGCCATCTCTGCATGACGCGGCCCGGCAGGGCCACGAGGCATAATCCCTCATCGCCTTTTCGAAAGACGCGCTTGGACCCGAGTCACCCGCGGTGACCGTCCATTCCGGGGTCGGAGATCGGTGCCCGCGGCACTGATCCGGGTCGCGCGGGATGCGACGGACGCCGCCGCCCCCACCCACCGCCCGCCGTTGCCCGCCGCACGCAGGCTGCGCCCCGGAGAGTCCGCATGCTCAACGTCTTCACGCTGGCCAATGGCCGGCTGATCCAGCAGGAAATCGAAACCCCGCAGGCGCTGGCCTCGCTGCAGCCGGTGTGGGTCGATCTCGAGAATCCGACGCCCGACGAGAAGGGTTGGATACGCGGCCGCTTCGGCCTCGAGATCCCCAGCGACGCGGTCGATGACGACCTCGAGGAATCGGCCCGCTTCTACGAAGAGGACAACGGCGAGCTGCACATCCGCTCCGACTTCCTGATCGATGCCGAAGACTCCAGCAAGGGCCCCGACGCCCAGCCGGCGCGCAATGTGCGCGTGGCCTTCATCCTCCACCGCAACGTGCTGTTCTCGATCCACGCCGAGGACTTGCCGGTGTTTCGCCTGCTGCGCCTGCGCGCACGCCGCATCCCGGCGCTGATCGAGGACGCCAAGGACGTGCTGCTCAAGCTCTACGATGCCGACGCCGAGTACTCGGCCGATGCGCTGGAGGGCATCTACGACAACCTCGAGCGCGTCAGCGCCCAGGTGCTCAAGCAGGACGTCGACGACCGCGCCGCCGGCCAGGCGCTGACGGCCATTGCGCGCGAGGAAGACCTGAACGGCCGCATCCGCCGCAATGTGATGGACACGCGCCGCGCGCTCAGCTTCATGATGCGCAGCCGCATGCTCAATGCCGAGCAGTTCGAGGAGGCGCGCCAGATCCTGCGCGACATCGATTCGCTCGACTCGCACACCGCCTTCCTGTTCGACAAGATCAACTTCCTGATGGACGCGACGGTCGGCTTCGTCAACATCAACCAGAACAAGATCATCAAGATCTTCTCGGTGGCCAGCGTCGGGCTGCTGCCGCCGACCCTGATCGCCAGCATCTACGGCATGAACTTCAAGTTCCTGCCAGAACTGGAATGGCGCTGGGGCTACCCCTTTGCGCTGGCGCTGATGCTGGCTTCGGTGGCGGCCCCCTTCATCTACTTCCGGCGCAAGGGCTGGCTGCGCTAGCGGCGCTTCGTGTGCGGGTTGGGCGGGAGTGTCGATTTCTGCCCAATCGTCATCCGCTGCGTCGACGTAACCGCGGGTGTCGTGGGATACGCTCAAGCCGCCGCTAGTGGGGGCTGCAGCCCCGCGGCGCCCTGCCGGAGAGCCCATGTACACCCTGTCCCAGCCCCTTCGCCATCTTTGCGTCCGCGGCCTCGTGGCCGGCGCCGCCTTGCTGGCCGCGCAGGGGGCGATGGCCCAGTTCAGCATGGTGCCGGCGCCGTTGTGCGCGGCGCCCAATGCCGCCGCCGCCGAAAGTGAAAAGGCCTTCCGCGTCGAGGCGGCGCGCCACCTCTATTCCTGCTACCCGATGCGGGTCTTCCGCGGCAAGCTGCCGCCGCTGCTCTACGGCGTGATGATCGTCGACACCGAGCTTGACGCCGCCGGCAATGTCGTCAACGTCACCGTGGTGCGCAAGCCGGCGGCCGACGAGGTCGGGCCCTGGGTGCAGGCGCTGATCAAGCGCGCTTCGCCGTATCCGGCGCCCACCCGCATGGCCGGCGCCACGGTCACCTTCACCGAGATCTTCATGGTCGACAAGTCGGGCCTGTTCCAGACCGACTCGCTGACCGAAGGCCAGCGCTAGGCGCTGTTTCGCCTGCCCCAACGCAACAAGGGGTGCCGCTTGCGGCACCCCTTGGCTTGTAAAGACCGCCGTGCGGCGCCCCGGAACGAAGGAGGGAGGGAGGGAGGAGGAGGAGAGGCGTTCCGGGATTCCGGCCCGATGCTCGGGCCGTCCGCACGACAGGGAAATCGTCGTCGTCCAGCCGCTTGTGCGCGCTGAACTGTAGGTTCAGAGGCCGCGCACCGCGGAAAGTTCCGCCGCGGCGCGGGCCCCCTTGTAAAGAAATGCGGCTGGCTTGCCGTCCGGGCCGCAGCTTGGCGATGCCGGGCGGGCTCCTTCTCCCTTAAAGTGCGGCGTGAAATAAACGGCTGGTTACATCGCGCGAGCGGGGCCAGAACCCAAGCAGCACCATGACGGACGCCCCTGCCCAACCCCCGATCAGCCTGTCCATTGCCGCCGTCGAGCGCGACACCGGGCTCAGCAAGGACACCCTGCGCGTGTGGGAGCGCCGCTACGGCTTTCCGGCGCCCGAGCGCGACGCCCTCGGCGAGCGCGCCTACCCGGCCGAGCAGGTGGAGAAGCTGCGCCTGGTGCGCCGCCTGCTCGATGGCGGCCACCGCCCCGGTGGCATCGTTCCGCTGACGCTGGCGCAGCTGCGCGAGCTGGCCCGGCAGTCGGCCGAGGAGGCCGTCGACACGAGCGCCGCCGCGCCCGCCTCCGAGGCGGTGCAGGAACTGCTGGCGCTGATCCGCAGCCACGATGCCGCCGGCCTGCGCGGCGCGCTGCGCGGCCAACTGGCGCGGCTGGGCGTGGCGCGCTTCGTCGCCGAAGTCGTCTCGCCGCTGGGCGTGGCGGTCGGCGAGGGCTGGATGCACGGCCAGCTGGAGGTCTTCGAGGAACATCTCTTTACAGAGGCCACCCAGAACGTGCTGCGCCAGGCCCTGGCCGCGCTGCCGGCCGTGCCCGCCGACGCCCGGCCGCGCGTGCTGCTGTCCACGCTGCCGGGCGAGCAGCATCTGCTGGGCCTGCTGATGGCCGAGCTGGTGCTCACGCTGGAGGGCTGCACCTGCATCTCGCTGGGCGTGCAGACGCCGCTGTGGGACATCGTGCGCGCCGCCGCCGCCTGCCGCGCCGACATCGTGGGCCTGAGCTTCAGCGGCTGCATGGGCCCCAACCCCATCTTCGACGGCCTGACGGAACTGCGCGCCAAGCTGCCGCCGCGCGTGCGCCTGTGGGCCGGCGGCACGGCGCCGGTGCTGTTCCGCCGCAGCGTGGCGGGCGTCGATGCCTTCCGCTCGCTCGACGAGGTGCCGCAGGCCTTGCGCCTGTGGCGCGGCCGGGCCTGAGAGCCGTTGCCGCTGCTTGCAGGGTCGTCGCTGCGCGGCCTTGCCAAAAGCGGCGCCACCTGAAACCATCGCCCCGCCAGACCGGGAGGCGCACTTTGCTCAGACTGTCCAAGGCCAGGTTCGATCTGGCCGCTTCAAGCCTGGTCCGCCGGGCTCCTGCACTGGCTTCGGCCGCGTTGATGGCCTTGGCGCCGCTGATGCCGCTGATGACCCCGGTGCCCGCCGCGGCGCAAGCCCAGCCGGCCGCGGCCACGGTCGAGGTGAACGCCTATGAGATCGTCGGCAACACCCTGCTCGCGCCGGCGCTGATCGAGGCGCGGCTGCAGGCCCACAAGGGCGCACGCACCCTGGCCCAGCTCAAGGACGCGGCGGCGGCGGTGCAGGATCTCTACCGTGCCGCCGGCTATGGCGGCGTGGTCGCCTTCCTGCCCGAGCAGGATCCCAAGGCCGGCGTGCTGCGCATCCGCGTCGTCGAGGGCAGGCTGACGCGCATCGATGTCGAGGAAGGCGCGCATTTCAAGCGCGCCAATCTGCTGGCCAGCCTGCCAGCGCTGGCGCTGAACCGCACGCCCGAGGTGCGGCGCATCGACGCCGAGATCCAGATGGCCAACGAGAACCCGGCCAAGACGCTGCAGGTGCTGCTGCAGCCGGGCAGCGAGCCCGGCAGCATCGCGGCCAAGCTGGGCGTGGTGGAGCAGCCGGTGCGCCGCGTCACGGCGCGGCTGGACAACACCGGCGGGCGCCAGGACAGCCGCCTGCGCGCGGCGCTGGGCTGGCAGGACGCCGACCTGCTGGGCGGCGACGAGGTCTTCGGCGTCGAATGGCAGACCGCGCCCGGCGACCCGGCCGCGGTCAACGTGATCAGCGCCAGCTACCGCGTGCCGCTGTACGGCCGCGGCCTGGCCATCGACGCCTATGGCGCCTGGTCGGATGTCGATGCCGGCAAGATAGGCACGCAGGCCGGCGACCTGCAGTTCTCGGGCCGCGGCACCGTGGCCGGGCTGCGCGCCAATGTCTATTTGCCGCGCCAGTCCAACCTCGACCAGCGCCTGGTGCTGGGCGCCGAATGGCGCGAATACCGCAACAGCTGCAGCATCACCGGCCTGCCCGAAGGTGCCTGCGGCGCCGCCGGCGCCAGCGTCTCGCTGCAGCCGCTGTCGCTGACCTACACCGCGCAAACGGTGAGCGAGCAGCGCCTGGGCTTCAGCCTGGGCCTGCACGGCAATCTGGGCAGCGGCGGCTCGCATGGCCGCAGCACCGATTTCGAGGCCGTGCGCCCGGGCAGCCGGCGCCACTATCTGGCCCTGCGCGCCAGCGCCCAGCTTGGCCTGCCCTTCGACAGCGGCGCGCAGTTCGCGCTGCGCGCCAGCGGCCAGGCCAGCGGCCGGCCCCTGGTGCCGGGCGAGATGTTCGGCATCGGCGGCGCCTACTCGGTGCGCGGCTATGAGGAGCGCGAGCTGAGCGGCGATTCCGGCCTGCAGCTCACGGCCGAGGCCCTCAGCCCCGACTACGGCGTCGGCGCCGCCTGGCTGCGCGGCGGCGAGCTGCGCGCGCTGTTCTTCGGCGACGCCGGCTGGGTGGGCAACCGCCAGGACAGCGCCTGCCTGGCCGGCCACACCCGCTGCAACATCGCCGCGGCGGGCCTGGGCCTGCGCCTGGGTTGGCCCGGCCTGCAGCTGCGCGCCGACCTGGCCGTGGCCACGCGCGACGCCGCCATCACGCGCCGTGGCGACCGGCGGCTGCACTTCGCCGTCAACGCCAGCTACTGAACCCGATCTTGAAGGCCGCGCCGCGTTGCGGCCGGCCGGCCCCGGCAGGAGACACCATGCGCCACCCGTCCCAACATTCCGCCTGGCCCCGCGCGCCGCGGCCCCTGCCTTTGGCTCGCGCCGTCGCCGCCGCCTGGCTGCTGGCCGTCGGGCCGGCGTTGCAGGCGCAGACCGCAGTCTTGCCGTCACAGTTGGCGGCTTTGCCGGTGGGCCCCCAGGTCGTGCGGGGCCAGGCCACGGTGGCCACCCAGGGCGCAGCGATGACGGTGCGCAACACGCCGGGCGCCATCCTCAACTGGCAGAGCTTCTCCATCGGCGCCGCCAACAGCGTCTACTTCGACCAGGCCTCGGCGGCGAGCAAGGTGCTCAACCGCGTCACCGGGCAGGATCCCAGCCACATCCTCGGCGCCCTGGGCAGCAACGGTCAGGTCTGGCTGCTCAACCCCAATGGCGTGCTTTTCGGCCGTGAGGCGCGCGTCGATGTCGCGGGCCTGGTGGCCAGCACGCTGCGCCTGGGTGACAACGACTTCCTGGCCGGCCGCTACCGCTTTGCCGGAGCGGCCGGCAGCAGCGCTGGCGTCGTCAACCAGGGCAGCCTGCGCAGTAGCTTCGGCGGCCAGATCGTGCTGCTGGGCAGCCGCGTCGAGAACGCCGGCGAGATCCAGACTCCCGGCGGCCAGGCCACGCTGGCCGCGGCGCGCAGTGTCGAGCTGGTCGATACCGGCCTGCCCCACCTGGTGGTGCGTGCCGAGGTGCCGGCCGGCGAGGTGCTCAACCTCGGCCGCCTGGCCGCGGCCGGCGGCGCGGTCGACATCTATGGCGCCATCGTCAACCAACAAGGCCTGGTGCAGGTCGATTCGCTGACCCAGGACGCCCAGGGCCGCATCCGGCTGCAGGCGGCCGACACCCTGCTGCTGGGCGCGGCCAGCCGCACCTCGGCCGTGGGGATCGAAGGCACCGGCGGCGACATCACCCTGCTGGGCACCCAGGTCGGCCTGCTGGGCCAGGCCGAGGTCGACGCCTCGGGCGCGGCCGGCGGCGGCCGCATTCGCGTCGGCGGCGGCTTCCAGGGCCAGGATGCCAGCCTGCCCAACGCCAGCCGCGCGGGCGTGGCGGCGGGGGCCAGTCTGCGCGCCGATGCGCTGCAGCGCGGTGACGGCGGCGAGGTGGTGGTGTGGTCGGACGACGGCACGCGGTTCCAGGGCCGCATCAGCGCCCGCGGGGGGGCCGCCGGCGGCGACGGCGGCTTTGCCGAGGTCTCGGGCAAGCGGGTGCTGGACTTCTCGGGCAGCGCCGACCTGGGCGCTGCCGCGGGCCGCGCCGGCAGCCTGCTGCTGGACCCCAACTTCATCGTCATCCAGCAGGGCGCGCCCGACATCAGCGGCAACACGCCGGGCGTGGACCTGAGCACGCCCAGCCTGCTCTTTGCCGACTTCCCGACCAGCACCAGCGTCATCACCTCGGGTGCAGTGAACACGCAGTTGGCGGCGGGAAATGTGGTCCTTCAGGCGACGCAGGACATCACCTTGGCCGCCGGCGTGACGCCGATCAACGGCCCCGGCCTCCTGACGATGGAGGCCGGCGGCAGCATCGTGCTCCAAAGCGCCGTCACCGCCACCGGCGGTCTGGTGCTCTCGGCCAACGACCCCGACGCGCTGCCGCCGCCGGCCCAGCCGCTGGGTTTTGTGACGGTGAACGCGCCGCTCAGTGCCGGCAACGCGGCGCTGGTCATCACCAACAACGGGGGCCCCGCCCTGCACCTGGTGTCGGCCAACCTGACGGCCGGCACGCTGGCCATCACCGGCGACGTGCAACTGGGCGCGGGCAGCACCTGGACGCTGAGCGGCGGGCCTTCGACCTTCAGCGGCGCCCTCGTCGGCACCTCGCCGTTCACCAAGGCCGGTGCCGGCCTTCTGCGCCTGACCGGCCCCAACAGCCACGCCAGCACCACGGTGGCCGCCGGCACGCTCAGCGTCTCGGGTGCTGGCGCCACGGCCGGCATCGGCCAGATTGACGTGGGAGCGGGCACGCTGCAGATCGACAACGGCGCGGTCGTCGGCAACACCGTTGTGCTTGCCGGCGGGACGATCGGAAACTCGGCCGGTTTCGGCACTTTGTCTGGCGCGATTGCTCTGGCCGGCAATGCGAATCTCGCCGGCGTCGCTGCCGGGGGGGGCGGCGGGCTGACGGTCACAGGTGTCATTGGCGAGGTCAGTGCGCCGCGAAGCCTGACCACCACCGGCACCGTCACGTTTACCGGCAACAACACTTATACCGGCGGCACCACGGTGGCAGGTGGCACCCTCAGCCTGAGCGGCGTCGGCGCCAGTGCCGGCAGCGGCACGATTGACGTCGGCGCCAGTGCATTGGCCTTGAACAACGGCGCCACTGCCAGCAATGCCGTTACGGTGAGCAATGGCGTCATCGCAAATGTGGCTGGCCCGGGCTTGCTTACCGGGCCCATTGCGGTGGCTGGCCAACTCAACCTCATCGGCCAAGGGGGCGGGCTTACCGTGGCCGGAGTGATCAGTGGCATTGGCGACCTGAACAAGCCATTCACGGGTACCGTCACCCTTGCCGGTGCGAATGCCTACAGCGGTTCGACGACCGTGGGGGATGGCACTCTGGTCACCACGGCCGCGAACCGTCTGCCCGCGACCACCAATGTCACCGTGGCCAGCGGCGCCACGCTGCAGCTGGGCGGCGCCGAGACCGTGGCCAGCCTTGCGCTGGGCGGCACGCTCAACGGCGGCACGCTGACAGCGGCCAGCTATGCCCTGAACGGCGGCACCGCCAATGCCAGCCTGGGCGCCGGCGCGCTTACCTCCACCGGCACCAGCAGCTTGTCGGCTCCCACCGCGGCCGCCACGCTGGATGTCAACGCCGGCACGCTGACGCTGGCCGCCCCCAACCTGCTGGCTGCGGCGCCCGCCGTCACGCTGGCTGCCGGCGCCACGCTGGCCCTGGGCGGTGCCGAGAGCCTGGGCTCGCTGGCCGGCGCGGGCACGCTGGCCCTGGGCGCTGCCACCGTGGCCACCGGCAGCGGTGCCAGCACCACGTTCTCGGGCACCATCAACGGCAGCGGCGGCCTCATCAAGGACGGCGCCACCACCTTCAGCGTCAACGGCACGCTGGCCTACACCGGCGCCACCGTGGTCAACGCCGGCACGCTCAACATCGACAGCGCCGCGCTGCTGGCCGACCTGGCACTCAACGGCGGCCAGCTCGGCGGCGCCGGCAACGTCACCGTCAGTGGCAGCTTTGCCGCTGCCGGCGGCAGCGCCAGCCTGGCCGATGGCGGAACCTTCACCACCCAGGGCAGCAGCCTGGTGGCGATGTCGGCGGCCGGCGGCGTGCTGGGCGTCAACAAGACCTGGATCAACAGCGGCACGCTGACCATCGCCGACGACGACCGCATCGTGCTGGGCCTGCCGGCGGCCGGCGCCAGCACGCTCAACAACGCCGCCAGCGGCACGCTGATCCTGGCCAGCAGCGCCGCCAGCCCGCTGGGCAGCGCCGCCGGCACCACCACCGTCATCAACGCCGGCAACCTGCTGCAGACGGTGGCCGGCACGCACAGCATCGACGCCGGCAGCTTTGCCAACAGCGGCGGCATCCTGGTCACCACGGGCACGCTGGCCATCAATGCGGCCCTCGCGCAGACCGGGCTCATCGACATCGCCGCCGGCAGCACGCTGCAGGTGCCGGGCGATCTCAGCAACAACGGCACCATCAGCGGCGGCGGCACCGTGCTGCTGGGCGCCGGCACCGGCACGCTCACCAACCTGGGCACGCTCAGCCCCGGCGCTGCCGGCGGCGTGGGCACGCTCAGCGTCAGCGGCAATGTCGTGCTGGGCGCCGGCACGCTGCTGACCGACTTGGGCGGCACCACGCCCGGCACCTCCGACCTGCTGGCCGTGGCCGGCAACGTCACGCTGGGCGGCGCGCTCGATGCATCGATCATCGGCACCGGCTATATACCGGCAAACGCCGATTTCATCCCCCTCGTCAGCGCCGCCGGCACGTCCAGCGGCACCTTTGCCTCGCTCACGCTGCCGGCCGGCTTCAGCCCCGGCTACAGCCTGGCCGCCGGCGAGGCGGCACGGCTGATCTTCGCCACCGGGCCAGCGACCAAGGTCTTCAGCAATGCCGCCGGCAATCGGGACTGGGCCACGCCGTCCAACTGGGGTGGCTCGCTGCCGGGCGCGGCCGACACGGCACTCATCAGTGGCGGCTTTGCCGTCGTTCACGCCACCGGCACCGACACCATCGCGGAACTCACCATCGCCAATGCCAATGCGCTGGACGTGAGTGGGGGCTCGCTTGCCGTCACCGGCAACACCACGCTGGACGGCCTGCTCACGGTCTCCAACCGCGGCAGCGCGGTGCTGGGCGGCGCCGTCGGCGGCGCCGGCACGGCCACCGTGACGGGCGGCACGCTGGCGCTCAACGGGCCGGCCACGTTCAATACGCTCAACCTCGTCGGCGGCACCCTGGCCGGCGGCGGCAGCCTGACGGTGACCAACGCCTTCGCGCGCAACCCGGCGGCCTTGCTCGACACCGTCTTCAGCGGCATCGACATCACGCAGACCACCGGCGATCTGGTGCCGGGTGCGCTGGCAGCGGGCTCGGTGAGGCTGGCGGTGCTGGACCCGGTGGCGCGGCTGCTGGTGGACAGCGATGTCTCGTCCAGCACCGGCACGCTCAGTGCCACCTCGGCCGGCGCCATCCAGCTCGTGCCCGGCGGCTCGCTCACCGCCCTGGGCGACCTGGCGCTCACGGCGCGCACGCTGGATCTGGCCGGCCCCCTCAATGGCAGCCGCGTACAGGCCAGCGGCAGCGCTGGCGTGACCTTCGGCGCCGGCGCCACGCTCGTGGCCGGGGCGGCCGGCGACGCCCTCGTCGTCAATGCCGGCAGCGGCCCCTTCGTCAACAACGCCGGCGCCGGCGCGCTGGCCGTCAACGCCGGCGCGCGCTGGCTGGTGTGGTCGGGCGATCCGGCCGCCGACACCGTGGGCGGCCTGGCCGCCGCCTTTCGCCAATACAGCGCCAGCTTTGGCAGCACCGTGCCCGCGGCACCCGGCAACGGCCTGCTCTACAGCCTGGCGCCCACGCTCACGGCCAGCCTGCAGGGCACGGTGAGCAAGGTCTACGACGCCGGTACGGCGGCGACGCTGGCGCCGGCCAATTTCACGGTGGCCGGTGCGCTGGCCGCCGACACCGTGGTGCTCGCGACGCCCAGCGTCGGCAGCTTCGACACCCGGAACGTCGGCGCCGGCAAGACCGTCAGCGCCAGCACCATCGCTGCCACTGCCACCGACAGCGCCAGCGGCATCCCCGTCTTCGGCTACCAGTTCAGCGGCAATGCCAGCGGCGCCATCGGCAGCATCACGGCGGCGCCGCTCACAGTGACCGGGATTGCCGCCGCCGGCAAGGTCTACGACGGCACGGCCGCCGCCACGCTCGCCAGCCCGGGCAGCGTGACGCCGCTCGCCACCGACGCGGTGACGCTGACGGGCGGCACGGCCAGCTTTGCCGACAAGAACGCGGGCGCGGCCAAGCCGGTGACGGTGGCGGGCCTGGCCCTCAGCGGCGCCGACGCCGGCAACTACACGCTGGTGGGCCTGGGGCCGCTGGCGGCCAGCATCACGGCGCTGCCGCTGACCGTGGCCGGGGTCACGGCGGCAAACAAGGTCTACGACGCCGGCACCGCGGCCACCCTGGCCGGCACCGCCGCCGTCGCACCCTTGGCCGGCGACAGCGTCACGCTGGCCGGCGCGGCCAGCGCCAGCTTTGCCGACAAGAACGTGGGCGTGGCCAAGCCGGTGGCGGTGAGCGGCTTCAGCCTGACGGGCGTCGACGCCGGCAACTACAGCCTGCAGCAGCCTGCCGGCCTCGCGGCTGCCATCACCGCCGCGCCACTGGCCGTGAGCGGCCTCAGCGCCGCCAGCCGCGTCTATGACGGCAGTACCGCAGCGGCCTTGGCCGGCAGCGCCACCATCGCGCCGCTGGCCGGCGACACCGTGGCCCTGGCCGGCGCCGCCAGCGGCAGCTTCGCCGATGCCAACGTCGGCGCCGCCAAGCCGGTGACGCTGGCCGGCCTCACGCTGGCCGGTACCGACGCCGCCAACTACACGCTGTCTGCCGCCGGGCCCACGGGCGCCATCACGCCGGCGACGCTGGCCTATGTCGCCGCGCCCGCCAACGCCACCGCCGGCCTGCCGCTCCCGGCGCTCGCTGGCACGGTGAGCGGCTTTGTCGCCGGCGACAGCCTGGCCGCCAGCACCAGCGGCACCCTGGCCTGGACGACGCCGGCAACGCCAGCCAGCCTGCCCGGCAGCTATGCCATTGACGGCGGCGGCCTGGCGGCGCTGAACTACGCCTTCGTGCAGGCGCCAGGCAATGCCAGCGCGCTGACCCTGGCCGCCGCGCCACCCACCACCAGCCAGACCAGCCCCACCGTGGCGACGCTCAATGTGCTGGCCAGCAGCCTGCCCTCGGTGCAGGTGGCGCTGGCCATGTCCAGCCCCACCAGCGGCCGCGTGCTCGATGCCACGCCGGCCTTCCTGGCCGCGGGCGAGTCCGGCAGTGCGGGCGGCGGTGGCGCGGGCGGCGGCAGCGTCTTCGGCGCCATCAATTTCTCGCAGCTGCCACGCGCCGATGTGCAGACCCTGCTGGCGGCGCGCGCCGGCTACAAGAAGAAGGTGCTGGCTGGCGGCGTCTACAAGCTGGAGCAGGACCCGTCCCTGGCCGACGTGCGGCCCTGCCGCAACGAGGCCGAGTTGAGCACGGGCAGTTGCCTCATTACCGAGCAGCTCAAGCAGGAGATCGAAGTCATCGCCGCACGCGCCGCCGCGGCCCGCGCCGCCAACGGGGCCGCGCCGCAGGCCAAGGCGCGCAAGGCCGGCCAGCGCAAGGTCAAGGTGGCGGCACTGCCCCGCATCGAGCGCAAGCTGGCGCTGCTGATCGGCGTCAACCGCTATGCCGACAAGAACGTGCCCCAGCTCGAGGGCGCCGTGCCCGATGTGCGCGCGGTGCGCGAGATGCTGGAGCGCCGCCTGGGCTACGAGACCGTGGTGCTGGAAGACCCCGGCCGCGAAGCCATCGTGCGTGCCTTCAACAAGCTGGCGCTGGAGGCCGACAACGACGACTCGGTCATCGTCTACTACGCCGGCCACGGCGTGGTCGTGCCCATCAATGGCGTCGACACCGGCTTCTGGCTGCCCTCCGACGTCGACGCCGGCCTGCCGCAGACCTGGCTCGCCAACGCCGACATCGCGCGCATGGTGGCGGCCATAGGCTCGCGCCAACTGATGCTGGTGTCCGACAGCTGCTACTCCGGCTCGCTGGCCGGCAACGAGAAGGTGCAGCTCGATGCGCGCACCGATGTCGCCGACTTCCTGCAGCGCCGCGCCGCGGTGGTGATGTCATCGGGCGGCAATGAGCCGGTGGCCGACGAGGGGCGCGACGGCCATTCGGTCTTCGCCTGGCACCTGATGAAGGTGCTCGGCGACCTGGAGAACTGGCAGCCGGGCGTCAACCTCTTCGAACGCGTGCGCGCCGGCGTCGTCAAGGATTTTCCGCAGACGCCGCAGTACGGTGCCTCGCGCGCTGCCGGCCACCAGGGCCAGACCGACTACGTCTTCGAGCGGCGCGAGCTTGACGCCGCATCGCCGGGGCCCTGAGGCCGGCGCCTCAGGATCAGCGCCAGCCCGCCACAGGCCAGCCCCGCCAGCGCCCCGCTGGCGTGGGCCAGCGGCGCCACCGCGATGTCCCAGCCGCCGCCCGTGCGCAGCGGCGGACCCCAGGGCTCTTCGAGCACGATCTTGGCGACCAGACCCAGGGCCACCGCGCCGCCGATGAGGCGAGCGCGCCCCGGTTGCACCAGCAGGCCCAGCGTGGCCACTGCGACACCGGCGTGCAGCACGCCCGAGGCGCCGCCGTAGTGGGCCAGCGCCGGCTGCGCCAGCAGGCCGAGCTGGCTGAGCGGCCAGGCGGCGAGCCAGGCCAGCGCCAGCGCCGCCGGCGTGCGCGCCGCCCGGCCATAGGCCACGACCACGGCGCAGCCCGCGAGATTGGCGCCCAGGTGCAGCGGACTCCAGTGGACAAAGGCGGCGCTGAAGGCGCGCCAGGGTTCGCTGGCGGCCAGGGCCGGCTGCCAGTCGAGTGCGGCGGCCGGCAGCCACAGCGCGAGCAGGCTGCCGGCCATCAGCGCGCCGCCGACGGTGGCCCAGGCCCAGGCCGCTGACCGGCTGCTCAATCGAAGACGGCCTTCCACAGCGCCAGCACGGCGTTGCGTGAGATGCCCAGGCTCTCGGGCTCGAAGTGCGTGGGTTGCTCGTCCAGGCGTGCGTGGTGCTGGGCGCGGCGCAGCTCGCGGTAGGCGTCGGCGGCGGCCGTGCCCACGCCGCTGGGCAGCAGGCCGGCGGCCTCGGCGCGCTGCAGCAGCGCGATATTGCCGGCGTTGTCGAACAGCGCCGGGTGGTCCGCCGCGTGGGCCAGCACCAGGAACTGCACCGCAAACTCCACGTCCATCATGCCGCCGGCGCTGTGCTTCACGTCGAAGCGGCCGGCCGGCACCGGGCGTGCCGCGCGCACCTTCTCGCGCATGGCGCGGATTTCCTCGCGCAGCGCCAGCTGGTCGCGCGCTGTGCCCAGCACGGCGCGGCGCGTGGCCTCGAAGCGCGCCGCCACGCTGGGCGCGCCGGCGGCGAAGCGGGCGCGCGTCAGCGCCTGGTGTTCCCAGGTCCAGGCGGTATTGCCGCCGCGGCCGGCCTGGTAGCGCTCGAAGGAGGCGATGGAGGTGACGAGCAGGCCTGAATTGCCATTCGGGCGCAGCGCGGTGTCGATGTCGAACAGTTCGCCGGCCGAGGTGCGCAGCGTGAGCCAGGTGATGAGCTTGCGCACGAAGGCGGCATAGACCTCCTGCGCCAGCGCCTTGTCGGGCTCGGCGTCGTCGTCGTAGACGAAGACGACGTCGAGATCGCTGCCATAGCCCAGTTCCTTGCCACCCAGCTTGCCGTAGGCGATGACCGCCAGGCTGGGCCGCTCGCGGTGGCGCTGGCGCAGATAGCCCCAGGCCCATTGCACGGCCACGTCGAGCATGGTGTCGGCCAGCAGCGACAGCTCGTCGGCCACCTGCTCGACGCTGAGCTCGCCTTCGAGGTCGCGCACCAGGGTGCGGAAGATCTCGGCATGGTGGGCGTGGCGCAGGGTGTCGAGCAGCTTCTCCTCGTTGGCCTCGCCCTGGCGCTCCCAGGCCTTGTGGCGCTCGTTCAGCTCGTGCGACAGCGCTGCGGCGTCGAAGCGCTGGTGCAGCAGGCGCTCGTCGGCCAGCTCGTCGATGACGCCGGGGTGGCGCATCAGGTATTGCATGGGCCAGCGCGCCAGGCCCAGCAGGCGCAACAGGCGGCGCTGCACCTCGGGGCGCTCGACCAGCAGGGCGAGATAGCTTTCGCGGCGCAGCAGCGGCTCGACCCAGTCGACGAAGCGCAGCGCGCTGGCCTCGGTGCAGGCGCCCTCCTTCATCGCATGGGCGGCGCTCTGCATCAGTCGGCCCAGGCGCAGCCGGCTCTCGTCGCGCAGCGCGCGCACGCGCGGGTGGGCCACCATGGTCTGCAGCCGCGCGCCCAGTGCCGGCGGCATGCGTTCGAGCAAGGCCTCGCTGTCCACCGGCAGCGGGCCCTGGCCGCACTGGCGGCAGCCGTTGCGCGCGCCGCCGGCTTCGGGCGCACGGCCGTCGCGCAGCAGGGCGTCGAACTCGGCGACGACGGCCTCGCGCACGGCGCCCAGGCGCTTGAGCAGTTCGCAGGCCTCGGGCTGGCAGTCCAGGCCCAGGCTGGTGGCAATCCAGTGCAGGTCTTCATCGGCGCCGGGCAGCAAATGGGTCTGCTGGTCGTCGAGGAACTGGATGCGGTGCTCGACGCGGCGCAGGAAGATATAGCCCTCGGCCAGCTTGTCGGCCGCCTCGGGCTTCATCAGCCCGCGCGTCACCAGGCGCTGCAGGCCGCGCAGCGTGCTGCGGGTGCGGATCTCGGGGAACTGGCCGCCGCGCACGACCAGCATCAGCTGGACGATGAACTCGATCTCGCGGATGCCGCCGCGCGAGAGCTTCACATCGTTCGCGCGCTCGGGCCGGCCGGCGGCGCGGCGCTGGGCCTCGTCGCGGATCTTCTGGTGCAGCTGGCGCAGGCCTTCGAAGACGCCGTAGTCGAGGTAGCGCCGGTAGACGAAGGGCGTGACCAGCGAGCGCAGCGCGCGTGCGCGGCCGCTGTCGCGCGCCGCCTTGGGCGCCACCACGCGGCTCTTGAGCCAGGCAAAGCGCTCCCACTCGCGACCCTGCACCTGCAGGTAGTCCTCGAGCATGGCCATGCTCACCACCGGCGGGCCGGAATTGCCGTTGGGCCGCAGCGCCAGGTCGACACGGAAGACGCAGCCGTCGTCGGTGGTCTCGCCGATCAGCGCGTACAGGCGCTTGGCGACGTAGGCAAAGTATTCGTGGAAGCTCACGGCGCCGCGGCCGTTGACGGTGCCGGCGGTCTCGCCGTCGTTGTCGTAGACGTAGATGAGGTCGATGTCGGAGGAGACATTCAGCTCGCGTGCGCCCAGCTTGCCCATGCCGACGATCCACAGCTCGGCGCGCTCGCCATTGGCTTCCAGCGCCGGGCCGTGACGCTCGTCCGCTTCATCCTGGGCCTGGGCCAGGGCCAGTTCCAGCGTGGCCTCGGCGAGGTCGGTCATGGCGCCGGTGATGGTGTCCAGCGGCGCGCCCTGCTCGATGTCGAGCACGGCCAGGCGCTCCAGCACCAGGTGGCGGGCCACGCGCAGCGCCGAGGCGAGGTCGCGTCCGCTGCTGCGCAGCCGCGACACCAGTTCGGTGATGGCCTCGAAGCCGGGCGCGCCGGGCGGCAGCAGGGGCAACTCGGCGGCATAGCGCCGCCGCACGCGCTGCACGAAACGGCTGTGCGACGCGGCCGCGGTGGCGGCGCTGCTGTTCGACATCTCGGAACCCTCGGTGTGCATCTCTTTGGATCACCGTTCCCGCGGCGGGCCCCTTCAGGAGGCCGGCAGCTTGCCCGGGCGGTGTGAGCGCGCGAGGTTAGCGCGAAGATTTGGCCGACTGCGCCGGGTGGATATCGCCGAACGTTTCGCCCTGGCCGTGCCCGCGTAGCATGGCGCGATGAAGATCGCCGCCGTCCAGATGGTGTCCAGCCCCGATTGGGAGAACAACCGCGAGCGTGCCGCGCATTGGGTGGCCGCCGCGGCAGCAGCCGGCGCACGCCTGGTGGCGCTGCCGGAATACTTCTGCCTGATGGGCCAGCGCGACAGCGACAAGCTGGCGCTGGCCGAGCCGGCCGGCGCCGGGCCCATCCAGGACTTTCTCTCGGGCCTGGCGCGAGAGCACGAGCTCTGGCTGGTCGGCGGCACGCTGCCGGTGGCCGGCGGCGAACCGGGCCGCGCACTCAACCGCTGCTGCGTCTTCGCCCCCGACGGCCGCGAGGCGGCGCACTACGACAAGCTGCACCTGTTCGCCTTCGACAACGGGCGCGAGAGCTATGACGAGGGCCGCACGCTGCGCGCCGGCAGCGCGCCGGTGGCGCTGGACCTGCCGTCCGAAGCCGGCGCGCTGCGCCTGGGCCTGAGCATCTGCTACGACCTGCGCTTCCCCGAGCTTTACCGCGCGCTGATGAACCCGCCCTGCGACCTGCTGGTGTTGCCGGCGGCCTTCACCCACACCACGGGCCAGGCGCACTGGGAGCTGCTGCTGCGGGCGCGGGCGGTGGAGAACCAGTGCTATGTGCTGGCCTCGGCCCAGGGCGGCACCCATCCCAATGGCCGCCGTACCTGGGGCCACAGCATGGTCATCGACCCCTGGGGCACGGTGCTCGATGTGCTGCCTGAAGGCGAGGGCTTCGCCATCGCCGACCTCGACCCGGGCCGCATCAAGCAGGTGCGGCTGCAGCTGCCGGCGCTGGCGCACCGGCGGCTGTAGATCTTCAGCCCTTGTCGACCGCGGCCAGGCGGTCGCGCAGGCCGCGCGCCGCCAGGCGCATGGGCGTGCGGTGCGCCGTCCAGCCGCCCTGCCAGGCCGGGGTGACGCCGCGCACATGGCGGCCCAGGCGCATCGCGATGCGGTAGAGCGTGGGGTGGGTGTTGAGCCAGGCCCAGGCCTTCCAGGCCCAGGCCTCGCGCCAGTCGGCGGCGCTGCCCTGGCCCACCAGCGGCGCGTGGCCGGGCAGGGCCTCGTGCTTGGCGGCATGGCGCAGCGTGGTCAGCAGGTCGGTGATGGGAATGCCGACCGGGCAGACCTCGGTGCAGGCGCCGCACAGGCTGCTGGCGGTGGGCAGATCCTGCGTCGGGTCCAGGCCCATCAGGTGGGGCGAGATGATGGAGCCTATGGGCCCCGGGTAGGTCGTGCCGTAGGCCAGGCCGCCGATGCGCGCGTACACCGGGCAGTGGTTCATGCAGGCGCCGCAGCGTATGCATTGCAGCGTGGCGCGCAGCGTGGCATCGCGGTAGGCCTGGCTGCGGCCGTTGTCCAGCAGCACCAGGTGCACCTCCTTGGGGCCATCGAGCTCGCCGGCGCGGCGCGGGCCGGTGATGACGTTGAGGTAGGTGGTGATGGCCTGGCCGGTGGCCGAGCGCGTGAGCAGGCTGTACAGCGGCAGCACATGCTCGAAGCGCTCCACCACCTTCTCGATGCCGGTGATGGCGATGTGGACGCCGGGCACGGTGGTACACATGCGGCCGTTGCCTTCGTTCTCCACCAGCACCAGCGAGCCGGTCTCGGCAACCATGAAGTTGACGCCCGAGACGCCGATGGGCGTGTCGCGGAACTCGGCGCGCAGCACCTTGCGGCCGATCGCGATGAGAGCGTCGACGTCCTCGGTGTAGCCGGTGTCCGCGATGTGCTCGGCAAACAGCTGGCCGATCTGCTGCTTGGTCTTGTGGATGGCCGGCATGATGATGTGGCTGGGCCGCTCGCCGGCGAGCTGCACGATGTACTCGCCCATGTCGGATTCGAGGCAGGCCACGCCGTCTTCGGCCATGCGGTGGTTCAGCTCGATCTCCTCGCTGACCATCGACTTGCCCTTGATCATGGCCTTGGCCTGGTGGGCCTGGGCGATGGCCAGGAAGATGGCGTTGGCCTCGGCCGCGTCGCGCGCCCAGTGCACCTGCACGCCGCGCTCGACCAGGCGGGCCTCCAGCTGCTCCAGCAGGTCGGGCAGGCGCGACAGGCTGTACTTGCGGATGGCCTCGCCCAGGCGGCGCAGCGGCTCGAAGGTGGCGGCCTCGCCGAAGTGGGCGCCGCGCTTGGCCTGCAGGAAATCCATCGCGCTGCGGAAGCTGCGCCGCAGGTGGGGGTCGTCCACCGAGACCTGCGAATTCGCCTTGAAGCGGCGCGGGTCGACGAACTGCAGCGGGGCTTCGTGGACCGCACTCTTGAGGTCACTCATGCACCTTCTCCCCCGTTGAGGTCGTCGACGAGCACGATGACGAGTTCCTTGGGGCCGTGGGCGCCATAGGCCAGCACCTGCTGGATGTCGGCGGTCTTCGACGGGCCGGTGACGAGCAGCAGATTGGTCGGCATGGCGGCCTGCGGAGACAGCGCCTGCATGGCAGCCGGCAGGCCGGCGTAGAGCGTGCTGGCGCGCAGCACGGCCACATGCAGAGGCGGCACCAGCGACAGTGTGCGCGGCTCATGGGCGCCCGGCACCAGCACGAGGGTGCCGGTGTCGGCGATGGCGGCCTCGGTGGCGGTGACGCCGGCGTCCATGGTGTCGAAAAGCTCGGTCTTCCAGGCCTCCAGCGGCTGCTCGAAGCGCTTCACGTCCAGGCCCTGCAGGGCGCCGTCCAGCGCCGGCTGCAAGGGGCTGGCGGCGCCGATGGCAATGCGCCTGCAGCCGCGCACGTCCAGCGCGGCGCGCACCACGGCGGGCCAGGTGCCGGGCGTGGCCGCCACCACCTCGGCACGCCAGCCGCGAGCGGCGGCCTCGAAGATGGGGATCAGCGTGGCCGGGTCGACGCGCAGGCCCTGGCTGCCGCGGCCGAAGGGGCCGGCGCGGTAGGGCGTCAGGTCGGGCGGCGGCAGCGGCGGTGCCTTGTCGCCACCGCGCAGCGAGGCCAGGATGGCGGCACGGGCGCCACGGGTGTCTGGAAGGTTCATGCAGCGCTCCCTCAGTCGGTAACCTGTTGCGCGGCGTCGCTGGCGCCCAGGCGCTCGCGCACGAAGCTGGCCAGGTGCACGAAGCGCGGCGCGGCGCGGCCTTCGGCGCGCTGCTTGTCGGCCGCATGGTGCATGTTGAGCAGGCAGCCGCAGTCGGCGCTGACCAGCACCTCGGCGCCGCTGTCGCGGATGGCGTCGAGCTTGTCGCCCACCATGGCGCCCGAGATCGCCGGATGGCGGGCCGAGAAGGTGCCGCCGAAGCCGCAGCACTCGGCCACGCGCGCCGGCTGCACGATCTCCACGCCGGGCAGGGCGCGCAGCAGGGCCTCGCCCGGCACATGCGTGCCCATCTCGCGCCGCGCATGGCAGGAGGTGTGCAGCGCCACCTTCACCGGCGCCGTGCGCGCCGACGCCGCGGCCGGCGTGGCCGCCAGGCCCAGCACATCGCGTGCGAAGGCGGCGAACTCGACGATGCGCGAGCCCACCGCCTGGGCGCGTGCGCCGAGCGCGGCATCGTCGGCAAACAGGCGCGGCCAGTGGTGGGCCATCATCGCGGCGCACGAGCCCGAGGGCACGACGATGGGCCAGGGCTCGGGGAAGAGATCAAGCTGCGAGCGCGCCACTGCGCGCGCTTCGTCGACGAAGCCGCTGGTGTGGGCCGGCTGGCCACAGCAGGTCTGGGCTTCGGGAAAGTCGACCGCGATGCCGGCGTCGCGGATCAGCGCGATGGCGTCGACGCCGGCCTGCGGTGCCATCAGGTCGACCATGCAGGTGGCGTAGAAGTAGACGCGGGCGGGCCGCGCGATGGGTGTTGACGGCGTCATGCCTGCGTCTCCTGCTTGCTTTGTTTGCGGGGGCGGCCGTAGCCTACCCTCATCCTAGAATTTGCACCCTGAGCGGCGCCTGTCAAGGCCGCATGAAAGGCCGCATGGCCCGACCGCCCCGACTGCCCCCCATCCACGCGCTCAGCGCCTTCGAGAGCGCGGCGCGGCTGGGCGGCTTTGCCCAGGCCGCGGGTGAGCTGTGCATCACGCCCAGCGCGGTAAGCCACCGCATCCGCCTGCTCGAGGCCCAGCTTGGCGAGCAGCTGTTCGAGCGCAGCCACACCGGCGTGCGCCTGAGCGCCGCCGGCCGCCGCTACCTGGCCGGCGTGCGCGAGGCCTTCGACCGCCTGGCCCACCTGTCCTGCGGCGGCGAAACCCGGCCGGTGCGCCTGCGCGTGGGTTCGCCGCCCACCTTTGCGCGCAACTTGCTGATGCCGCGCCTGCCGGAGTTCTACCGCCAGTGGCCCGAGATCGAGATCGAGGTGGCGGTGGCCGCCCCGATGCAGGACAAGCCCGAGCGCCACGATGTCGACATCCGCTTCGGCCGCGCGCCCTTCGACGAGCGGCAGACCACCAGGCTCTTCGACGACCGCGTGCAGGTGCTGGCCGCGCCCGCCAGCGCCGCGCGGCTGGCGCTGCACGAGCCGGCCGACCTGGCGCGCGCCGAGCTGCTGCGCAGCCCGCTCGTGCCCTGGAAGCCCTGGTTCGAGGCCGCCGGCCTGGACTGGCCCGAGCCGGCGCGCGGCCTCGTCTTCACCGACCTGGGCATCCTGCTCGAGGCCGCGGCCAGCGGCCTGGGCCTGGCCATCTGCCCGCTGCGCATTGCCGGCAACTGGACGTCGACGGCGCAGCTGCTGCCGCTGTTCGGCATCTCGGTGGCGGCCGCCAGCACCTACCATGTGCTGGTCGAGCGCGAACTCGCCGAACGGCCCGAGGTGGCGGCCTTCGTCGAATGGCTGGGCGTGACCTTTGCCTGACGAGGCCGGGCCCGCCGGGCGGGCGGGGGTGGCCATCTCAAGGATGAAGGGCGACGAAGAGCCCATCGCTCGCCGCCTGCAGGGCGGTCAACAGCGCCATGCTGCCCCATGGGTCATCGATCTGTTGCCTTGCCATGGCGGCCTCCGGGTGCATCGTCTGAATGGGTGGGCCGCGGGCGCGGACCGTCGCGGCAACCCGCCGGCCGCCGCTGGACGCGCATGCTCGGCGCGCGGGTGGCAGGGCACAAGCGAAACTTGTTCAGGCCGCCGGCGAGGATTGCTCACTGCGGGTTAACCCGCGCCACCCCGAAGCCGGCTTGCGCTGCGCGGTCTGGTTCCACCCGGACCGCCGGGCCCGGCCTGCCTGCTACCAGCGGAAGGCGTCGACCGCGCCCTGCAGCTCGGCGAAGGCGGCTTCCAGTTCCACGACCGCCGCGGCCGTCTCGGCGCCGTCGGGCCGGGCTTCGAGCCGCGCCGCGGCGCGCTGGGTGCGCTCGGCGCCGAAGATGACCACCATGCCCTGGAGCGCGTGGGCGCCGCTGCGCACTTCCTGGGCGTCGCCCGCCTGCAGGCCCTGGCGCACGCGCGCCAGCTGCAGCGGCGCGTCGGCGCGGAACTGCTCGACGATGATCTCGTACAGCTCCTGGCTGTGGTCCATGCGTTCGCGCGTGGCGTCGAAGTCGGCGACGCGCGGTGGCGGCTCTTCGGCCTCCGGGGCCTGGGCGTCGGCCTGCAGCCGGCCGGCGGAAGAGGCCGCCTGGGCGATGGCGTCGAGCTGCTGCCACAGCGCCTCGGTATCGATGGGCTTGGTGAGGTAGCCGTCCATGCCCTGCTGCAGGCATTCCTCGCGCGCCCCCTTCATTGCGTGCGCCGTCATCGCGACGATGGGGATGCGCCGGTCGCTGCCCGCCTCCAGCTCGCGGATCTTCTGCGTGGCCTGGTAGCCGTTCAGCACCGGCATGTCCACGTCCATCAGGATGGCGTCGAAGCGGCCCTGCTGCCAGCACTGCAGCGCCTCGGCGCCGTTGCCGGCCACGGTGACGCTGTGGCCCAGCTTCTCGAGCAGGCGCACGGCCAGCGTCTGGTTGACCTTGTTGTCCTCGGCCAGCAGCAGGGCCAGCCGGTGGCGCGACTCCCTGGGCGCCTGGCGGGCCGCCGCGTTGCCGCGGCCCGCGGGCGGCTCTCCGCGCGCCGTCAGCAGCGCGTCGTGCAGCTCGGACTTGGACGCCGGCTTCATCAGGTGGGCGGCAATGCCCAGTTCGCGGCAGCGCTCGGCGTCGCCGCGGCGGCTTTCGGCGCTCAGCATCAGCAGCGGCAGGCCGGCCAGGCTTGCACTGCTGCGCAGGCGCGCGGCCAGCTCGAAGCCGTCCATGCCGGGCATCTGCAGGTCGATGAGCGCGAGGTCATAGGGCCGGCCCTCGGCCGCGGCGGCCTGCAGCTCTTCGAGTGCGGCGGCGCCGCCGGCCACGGCACGGGCGTGCATGGCAAAGCCCTGCAGCATCTGCGACAGCACGCCGCGGCTGCTGGCGTTGTCGTCAACCACCAGCGCGTGCAGGCCGGCCAGGCGCGCGGGCGCGGTCAGTTGTGTTTCGGGCAGCACCGGCAGCTCTATCGTGAAGTCGAAGGTGCTGCCGCGGCCGGGTTCGCTGGCCAGGCCTATGCGCCCGCCCATCATGGCCACCAGCTGGGCCGAGATGCTGAGGCCCAGCCCGGTGCCGCCATAGTTGCGCGTGGTCGAGGTGTCGGCCTGCGAGAACGACTCGAACACCGTCTTCTGCTTGTCCTCGGGGATGCCGATGCCGGTGTCGCGCACCTCGAAGCACAGCACGGCCAGCGAGCCTGTGCCGGTGTCCACCCGCGACACCGCGAGCTCGACCTCGCCAGTTTCGGTGAACTTGATCGCATTGCCGACCAGGTTGACGATCACCTGGCGCAGCCGGCCGGGGTCGCCGACCAGGCGCTCGGGCACGCCGGGCGCCATGTGCAGCAGCAGCTCGAGCCCCTTCTGGTGGGCGCGCAGCGCCATCGCCTTGAGCGTGGTGCGCAGCAGGGCATCGAGGTCGAAGGCGATGCTCTCCAGCGTCATGCGGCCGGCCTCGATCTTGGAGAAGTCGAGGATGTCGTTGATGATGTCCAGCAGCGCATCGGCCGAGCCCTTGACCAGGTTCAGGTAGCCGCGCTGTTCTTCGCTCAGCTCGGTGTCCAGGGCCAGCTCGGTCATGCCGATGACGCCGTTCATGGGCGTGCGGATCTCGTGGCTCATATTGGCCAGGAAGTCGCTCTTCACGCGGCTGGCGCGCTCGGCCGCTTCCTTGGCCTGCAGCAGGTCGCGCTCGGCCGCCTTGCGCTCGCCGATACCGGCGGCCGTGCCGGTCATGCGCGTGGCGCGACCCTGGGCGTCGCGCTCCACCACCATGCCGTGGCAGCTCACCCAGTTCCAGTCGCCGCTGCCCCGCCGGTACATGCGGAACTCCTCCTTGAAATAGGGTTTGATGCCGGTGATCGCCGCCATCAGAGCCTGGCGCACGGCCTCTGCTTCGTCCGCGTGGATGGCCTCCAGCAGCGCCCGGCTGTCCATCCAGCGCGCCTCGGCCGGTTCGCCGAACAGCTCGGCGCCGCGGTCGCTGACGAACATGCGGTTGTTCGCGATCTCCCAGTCCCACAGCGCCATTGCCGAGCCTTCGAGCGCGAGGTTCAGGCGCTCCTGCGTCAGGCGCAGGGTCAGCTCACTGCGTTGGCGTTCGCTGATGTCCTGAAAGGCTGCCACGGTGCCGTCGGGCCGGCCCGCGGCGTCGTGGACCGCCTTTGAGACCAGCGAGACCGGGAAGGTGCTTCCGTCCTTGCGCGTGAAGACCTGGTCTTCCAGGTGCGCCTCGCCCAGCAACTCGACTGCGCATTTGACAGGGCAGTCTTCGGCGGCCAGCGGGCTGCCGTCGGCCGTCTGATGGTGGATGGTCTCATGCACCTTGCGGCCGACCAACTCTTCGCGCGACCAGCCCAGTAGGCGCTCGGCTTCGGCGTTGACGTAGGTGCAGTAGCCCTCGCTGTCCTGCACATAGACACCCTCGCCCAAGGTCTCGCTGATGCGCTCGAAGAACAGCAAATGGCTCTGCAGCCGAGCCTCGATGGTCTTGCGGTCACTGATGTCGGTGCGGATCGCGATGTACTGATCGGGCCGGCCGTCATCGCCCATCAGCGGCACGATGGTGGCATTGACCCAGTACAGCGCACCACCGCGCTTGCGGTTGCAGATCTCGCCGTGCCAGACGAGGCCGGCGGTGATGGTCTGCCAGAGCTCGACATAGAAGGCCGGCGTGTGCAGGCCCGAGCGCAGCATGCGGTGGTTGCTGCCGAGCAGCTCCTCGCGCGAGTACTCGCTGATGTCGCAGAAGCGGTCGTTGGCGTAGGTGATGTTGCCGGCGCGGTTGGCGATGCTGACGATGGCATGCTGGTCGACCGCGAACTTCTGGTTGTCCAGCGCGCGGCGCCCGGCTTCTCGCTCACGCATCAGCCGTGCCGTCTGATCCAGCATCTCGAGAACGCGGCGTATCTCCAGCGGCTCGCGGCTGGCGTCGATGGCCGACGTGTCCAGGCTGCCGGTGCCGAGGTCGCGCGTGAGCCGGCGCAACCGTTCCAGCCCGCCCAGCCAGCGTTTGAGCGGGATGTGGATCAGCGCGAGGCCACCCAGCAGCCCTGTCACGCCCACCAGCAGTGACGAACGCAGCAGTGCCCAAAGATCGGCGGCCACGGCCTCGGCGTCATAGTGCAGCCGCAGCAGGCCGTAGTCCTTGCCGCCCACGGTGATGACACGGTTGACATCGTCCAGTTCCGAACTCACGCGGGCGACCAGCCAGGCCGGCGCATGGTGCGTCTCTTCGTCGGCGTCCTCGAAATTGATCTGGCCGCCGCTCATGTCGATGAAGGCGGCGCGGCTGAACACCGAGCCCTTGATGCCGCGGTCGAGCACGCGGCGCACGGTGTCGTAGTCGCCGATCACCACGCTGTCCTGGATCGCCTGGACCACCACCTCCAGCAGCATCACCGAGGACTTCTCGGCGTTGGCCATCGAGGCGCGCACCTGCATGTTCAGGAACAGCGCCAGGCCACCGAAGACGAAGCAGAACAGCGTCGCGCCATAGAGCGCGAACACCTGGTTGGTGATGGACCGCGGCGCCAGGTGCCTGAGCATGCGCACGGATCGGCCCCTGGACATCAGGCTCGAGGGCTCAGCGCAGGTTGGGCGGCGCCGACTTGTAGAAGGCGCGGTAGCCGCTGTACTCCGAGCCGTCGGAGGTGACGAAGGCCGTCTTGGCCGGCAGCTTGACCAGCTCGGAGGCGGCGGCCAGGACTTCGCGGCCCTGGGGGTCGGCGGCCATGCCGAAGAAGGCCTGGCTCACGGCCGCCAGATCCTTGTCGTTGACCTTGCGCGAGACCATCAGCGCCAGGTCGTGCAGCGGCGCCGACTGCCACAGCACGCGCACCGTCTTGTTCTCCCGCTTGACCCAGCCTTCGGTGAGCTGCGAATTGGCGCCCACCGCCTTGACCTTGCCGCTCACCAGCTGGGCGTAGGCGCCATCGGCATTGCCGCCGAACACCACCTGCACCGGGATCTTGCGGTTGATCAGCTCGGCATAGGGGAACTTGTAGGCCACCAGGGCCTCGGGGCCGGGGAAGGCCACGGCCTGGTCGGAGAGCTGTTCGAGCTTTTGCACCGGCGAGTCGGCCAGCACCAGGATCTGGGAATGGATGGGCGGTGTCTGGCGGCGGCCGAAGACGCGCCAGCCCAGGCTTTCGCGGTCGGGGCTGAAGAGGTGGTTGGAGAACACGAAGTCCACCTCCTTGGCGATCACGTAGGCGGTGGTGTCGGCCGAGGTGCGGCCGATCTTCAGCTCGAGCTTGATGCCCGACTTGCGCGAGACGTACTCGATGATGGGGTTCCAGTAGCGCGCCGTGAGTTCGAGCCCGTACTGGTTGACGGGCGAGAACTGGTACTTCTGCGCTTCCTCGGCGCGGGCCGTGCCCGCCACGGACAGACCGGCCAGGCCCGCCAGCGCGGCAAGCGAGGGCAGCAGGGCCAGGGCGCGGCGGCGGCGGATGTGGGGGCTCATGGACAACTCCTGGTGGTGGATGCGGGGCTGCCGTGGCGGCAGCTCGCGCGGTTCATCGGATCGACTCGGCCGCTTCGGCGGCGGCCTCGATGGCCGCTTCGTCGGCGAAGCGCTGCTTGATCTCGAGCACTTCGTCCCAGTCGTTGAGGAAGGCGTCGACGCAGGCGGGGTCGAAGTGCTTGCCGCGGCCTTCGTCGAGCAGGGCCAGCGAGCGCTCTATCGTCCACGAGCGCTTGTAGGGCCGTGCCGAGGTCAGCGCGTCGAAGACATCGGCCACCGCGACGATGCGGCCGAAGATCGGAATCCTGTCGCCCACCATGCCGCCGGCCAGGCCGCGCGGATAGCCGCTGCCGTCATAACGCTCGTGGTGGGTGTAGGCGATTTCGGCTGCCTTCTGCAGCAGCGGTGACGTGCTCTCCTTGAGCACTTTCCAGCCGATCACGGTATGCAGCTTCATCACCTCGAACTCTTCGGCGGTGAGTGGACCGGGTTTGAGCAGGATGAGATCGGGCGTGCCAACTTTTCCCACATCGTGCATGGGCGCGGCGGCCAGCAGCAGGTCCTGGTCGGCCTGCGACAGGCCCAGGCAGCGCGCGATGTGGCGCGAGTAGTGCGACATGCGCAGGATGTGGGCGCCGGTCTCGGGGTCGCGGTGCTCGGCCGCCCGCGACAGGCAGAGTATGGTTTCGTGGGCCTGGCGCGCGAGATCCTGCGTCGCCTTGTCCACTTCTTCCTTCAGCCACTGGGCGCGGTCGGCCAGCTTCTTGCGGCTGACCGAGAGCGCCAGCATATTGCGCGCCCGGGCCAGGAACTCGGTGTTGTCCAGCGGCTTGTTGAGGAAGTCGGTGACGCCGGCCTGCAGCGCCTCGTGGCGCAGCTCCTTCTCGTGATTGGCCGTGATCATCAGCGTCGGCACGTCGGGCAGGCGCTCGTGCAGACGCTGCACCAGCTCGATGCCGTTGAGCCCCGGCATCATGTAGTCGGTGACGATGAGGTCGGGTTCGCCGTCCTGGCACCAGGCCAGCGCCTTGTGCGGATCGGTGAAGGAGTGGGCCTCGCAGTCCGCCAGCTTGCGCACCAGGTGCTGCAGCAGCGTGACGTTCATCTGCACGTCGTCGACGATCACGACCTTCATCAAGCGACCCCGTTCGGTGGTGGGCGCGCATCGGGTATGCCATCACCGCCGGCCATGCCCGCGGGCGACAGCAAGGGTGTGCGAGACGAGGCGCGCATGCCACATGCTAGGCGGGGTATGCGCCGCCGGAACGCCGAGGAGGGCGGCTTTATCGTCTCAGTTCGGTGCTATACCGCACGCAGGCTCAGCTCGGGCAGCTCGCGGCGCAGGGCCTGGAGCAAGGCTTCCTTGGGCAGGGGCTTGTCCACGCCTTCGGCCGAGCGGCAGCGCTGGATGACCCAGTCGCGTGCGCCGGCCGACTTGATCAGGCGCGCCAGCGAGCGCAGCGCCTCGTCGCTCACGAGGGCGGGGTCGTAGGTGGTGCGCAGCTCGTGGGCGATGCCGCTGGCCAGCAGCAGCTCGAGCGCGCGCCGCGCCGCCGTGGCGCTGCCGCGGCGGCCGGTGACCTCGTCGTAGTCACCGAATTCGGTCTTGAGGTCCAGGCCCACCCAGTCGATCTGGGGCAGCAGCCTTGCGAGCCGCTCGGGGTAGATGCCGGCGGTATGCAGGCCGATCTGGAAGCCCAGCGTGCGCGTCTGTTCGATGGCGGCGCCCAGGCCCGGGTCCAAGGTCGGCTCGCCGCCGCTGAAGACGACGCCATCGAGCAGGCCGACGCGACGCGTCAGCGTCTCCAGCACCTCGGGCCAGCTCGGGCCGCGCGAGGCGCAGCGGGGCCGCAGCTCGGGGTTGTGGCAATAGCCGCAGGCCCAGGGGCAGCCCTGGACGAAGACCACCGCGGCCAGGCGGCCGGGCCAGTCGGTCGTGCTCAGCGGCGTGAAGCCGCCGACTTCAAGCGTGGGTGAGGGCTTCAATTTCCCGGGTTGCGGTCTGGCGCGGCTCGCAGAAATAGCGGCGTTCGTTGAATTCGCCCTGCTTGCCGACATTGAACGAGGCCATGGGCCGGTGATAGCCCATCACGCGCGTCCACACCTCGCAGCGTTGACGTTCGTGTTCTTCCAATTGCGGGTGGGCGAGGGGGGTCTGGCGCGTGTTCAAGGTGTGTCCTCCTGGTTTGGATGCCGTTATGCCTTCAGGGCCGTGCTGCCTCGAGCGCGGCCTTGGCTGCAACCGACGCCTTGCGCGCCAGTGCCTCCTCGTCGCAATGGGGGCAGTAAGTGTGCTCGCCGGCCAGGTAGCCGTGCTGCGGGCAGATCGAGAAAGTCGGGGTGACCGTGACATAGGGCAGGCGAAAACGCATCAGCGCGCGCCGCACCAGCTCGCGGCAGGCCACGGCCGACGACACGCGCTCGCCCAGGTACAGGTGCAGCACGGTGCCGCCGGTGTACTTGCGCTGCAGCGCCTCCTGCCGCTCCAGCGCCTCGAAGGGGTCGGCCGTGAAGCCCACCGGCAGCTGCGAGGAGTTGGTGTAGTAGGGCTGCTCGGCCGTGCCGGCCTGCAGGATGCCGGGCAGGCGCTTCTTGTCTTCCTTGGCGAAGCGGTAGGTCGTGCCCTCGGCCGGCGTGGCCTCGAGGTTGTAGAGGTGGCCGGTCTGCTCTTGCAGCAGCACGATGCGTTCGCGGATGTGGTCGAGGTAGCGCAGCGCAAAGTCTTCGCCCCAGCGCGTGGTGATGTTCTCGCGGTCGGCCGTGAAGTTGCGGATCATCTCGTTGATGCCGTTCACGCCCAGCGTCGAGAAGTGGTTGCGCAGCGTGCCGAGATAACGCTTGGTGTACGGGAACAGACCGTTGTCCATGTGGGCCTGGATGACCTTGCGCTTGATTTCCAGGCTGGTGCGCGCCAGCTCGATCAGCTCATCGGTGCGGGCCAGCAGTGCTGCCTCGTCGCCGGCATACAGATAGCCCAGGCGCGCGCAGTTGATGGTCACCACGCCCAGCGAGCCGGTCTGCTCGGCCGAGCCGAAGAGGCCGTTGCCGCGCTTGAGCAGCTCGCGCAGGTCCAGCTGCAGCCGGCAGCACATCGAGCGCACCATGTGCGGCTCGAGATCGGAATTGAGGAAGTTCTGGAAGTAGGGCAGGCCGTACTTGGCCGTCATCTCGAACAGGCGCTCGGTGTTCGGGTGTTCCCAGTCGAAATCGCGCGTGATGTTGTAGGTGGGAATGGGGAAGGTGAAGGCCCGGCCCTTGGCATCGCCCTGCATCATCACGGCGATGTAGGCGCGGTTGATCATGTCCATCTCGGCCTGCAACTCGCCGTACATGAAGGGCATTTCAATGCCGCCTATCACCGGCACCTGCTCGCGCAGGTCGGCCGGGCAGGTCCAGTCGAAGGTGAGGTTGGTGAAGGGCGTCTGCGTGCCCCAGCGCGAGGGCACGTTGAGGTTGTAGATCAGCTCCTGCAGGCATTGCTGCACCTGCTCATACGTCAGCGCATCCTTGCGCACATAGGGCGCCAGGTAGGTGTCGAAGCTGCTGAAGGCCTGGGCGCCGGCCCATTCGTTCTGCAGCGTGCCGAGGAAGTTGACGATCTGGCCGACGGCGCTGCTCAGGTGCTTGGGCGGGCCCGACTCCACCTTGCCCGGCACGCCGTTCAGGCCCTCGTGCAGCAGGGTGCGCAGCGACCAGCCGGCGCAGTAGCCGGCCAGCATGTCGAGATCGTGGATGTGGAAATCGGCCTCGCGGTGGGCCACGCCCACCTCGCGCGGGTAGACGTGCTCGAGCCAGTAGTTGGCGATCACCTTGCCAGAGACATTGAGGATCAGCCCGCCCAGCGAATAGCCCTGGTTGGCATTGGCCTGTACGCGCCAGTCCTGGCGGCCCAGGTACTCATTCACCGAGCGACCGACGTCGATGGCCACGGCCTCGTCGATGCGCGCCGTGCGGCGCTGCTCGCGGTAGACGATGTAGGCGCGTGCGGTGTCGTAGTGGCCGGCCTCCTGCAGCACGCGCTCGGCCAGATCCTGGATCTGCTCGATGCCGGTGACGCGGCCGCGCAGGCGGTCGACGACGCAGCGGGTCAGTGCCTGCGCTTGATCGTCGTCGAATTCGCCGGTGGCGACGCCGGCGCGGGCAAGCGCGAAGCGGATCTTGTCGGCGTCGAAGCCGACCGTGCGGCCCTCGCGCTTGATGACGGCCACGGGCCAGCCGGCGGCGGCAAGGTGCTGCGGTTCAGTCGAGTCGGTCATGGCGGCTGGACACTATATGTAGTGTGTTTGTCGAGTTCGGGCACTATATGTGGTGTACCCAAAGCGACAAGAGGCCGCGCCGCGAAACATGATCTGGATCAAGTTTTGCGGCGCCTCGGGTTGCCCGCGCCGTGGCGGCGCGACAGCCGGGGCCAAGAAAAAAGGGGCGCTGCAGCGCCCCTTGGTCAGGTTCAGGCCCAGATCAGGACCACAGCGGCCCGAATGCAGGAGTCAGGCCCAGAGGGGCCAAACGCAGGAGTCAGGCCCAGAGGGGCCAAACGCAGGAGTCAGGCCCAGAGGGGCCAAACGCAGGAGTCAGGCCCAGAGGGGCCCGATGGCATCCAGCGTGTTCTTCAGCACCAGGCCGAGTTCGGTGTCGCCCTCCATCACCAGGGCGCGCTCGAAGAACAGGCGGTCGGCGTCGTCCTTGCCGCTGAGCAGGCGCCAGAAGTCGGGCGTGGCGGCGGCGATGCGCAGCGCCACCGGGGCGCGCTGCGGCGCCGGGGCAAAGCCGCGCGGGCCCAGGCACAGGCGCAGCGTGAGGCCGACATCGGTGACCGCCACCTCGACGCAGCGCTCCGACAGCGCGGCGCGTGCGTCGGCGGGCAGGCGCGGCAGCAGCCAGCGGTCCAGCGCCAGGCTGGCCACCAGGGCCGGCGGCTGCATGGGCAGGCGCTGCACCAGCGGGCGCAGCCGCACTGCCGCGGCCGACAAGGCTTGCGGCGACGGCAGGGTGGGCCGGGGCAGGCCTTTGGGCAGCGGGGGCAGGCTGGCCAGTGACGGCAGCTTCGGCAGGCTGGGCAAGGCCGCGAACGACGGCAGAGACGGGAAGGAAGGGAAGGGCGGCAGGGGCAGCTTCATGCGTGGCTCCAATCGATGCCGGCGCGGCCGTGGGCATAGCCGTCGGCCAGCGGGCCCGCCAGGGCGGGGTCGGCCAGCGCGCGCAGCGCGTCGGCAGGGTCTTGGCCGCGGTTCAGCACGGCGTCGAAGTGGGCGATGGCCAGGGCGAAGCCGCGCGAGGTGGGTGACAGCCGCACCCGGCTCGCGCCGGCAGCCAGCAGCGCCTCGCGCTCGGCCAGCAGGCAGGCCCGCGCCGCCGACTGCGTCTGGATGCCGTTGAGCACCAGGAAGGGCCGGCCGTCGGTGGTCTTGAGCAGCAGGCCGTCGGCGTCGTCGCGGCAGCGGAATTCGCACTGGTCCTTGGTGAGGCCGTGGTGGCGGGCGGTGAAGCAGCGCGCCGAGAAGGCCAGCGGCATGCGGCCGTAGCCGAAGACCTCGGTGGCCAGCGTTGCGCCGCCAGCGTTGATGTGCGCGAGGTCGGCCAGCGACAGCTCCAGCGGCGGCACCCAGCGCGCCGCGCCCAGGCGCCGGTATTCGTCCAGCGTGGCACGGCTGTAGACATTGATGTGCGGCCCCAGCACATAGCGCGCGCCACTGCCCGAGAGCACATTGATGGCCGAGACATCGCCGGCTTCGACCAGGAAGTCGCCCTGCTCGGCAATGCGGCGCAGGCGCTTCAGGTCGGCCTCGGATTCGACCAGGCTCAGCGTCGCCAGCACGACTTCCTTGCCGGCCGCCGCCAGCTCGCGCGCCAGCGCCAGCCAATCGTCGGTCTTGAACTCGCGCCGGCGCGAGCAGACGGTCTCGCCCAGCACCACGCTGTCGGCGGCCGAGTCGGCGACTTCGGCATAGAAGTCGGTCAGCGCCTGGCGGCCCCAGAAATAGGGCACGGGGCCGACGGTGAGGGCGATGCGCGCCGAATCGCCACCTTGTGGGGTGTTCATTGCCACGGCCTTTCGTAGGCGCCCAGGGTGTGCTGCTGGCCCTCGGCCAGATGGCCCAGGGTCGCGGTCCAGGCCGGCTCGACGCGGTAGCGCCCGGGCGCGCCGGCGGCCGCAGCGGTGGCCGCGGCGTCGATGGCCTGGCGCCAAACGCGCGTGATCTGCTCGACATAGGCGGGGCTGCGCTGGCGGCCTTCGAGCTTGATGGCGCGCACGCCGATGGCCATCAGCTCGGGCAGGATGGCCAGGGTGTTGAGGCTGGTCGGCTCCTCGATGGCGTAGTCGCGCCGGCCGCCCACGTCGAAGCGGCCCTTGCACAGCGTGGGGTAGCCGCGCGGCTCGTCGGGCGCGTAGCGGTCGATCAGCAGGCCGCCCAGGCGCGATTCCACGCCCGCGGGCGTGTCGGTCCAGCGCACGGCCGAGGGCGGCGAGCAGACGCCGGCGTTGTTGGGCGACTGGCCGGTGGCGTAGGAGGACAGCGCGCAGCGGCCCTCGACCATCACGCACAGGCTGCCGAAGCCGAAGACCTCGATCTCGACCTCGGCGTTGCGCAGCAGATGGCCCACCTGCGACAGCGTCAGCACGCGCGGCAGCACGGCGCGCTGGATGCCGTAGTGCTGGCGGTAAAAGGCGATGGCCTCGTGGCTGGTGGCCGAGGCCTGCACCGACAGGTGCAGGCGCAGCGCCGGGTGGTGGTCGCGCGCATAGGCCATCACCGCGACATCGGCGCAGATCAGCGCGTCGGCGCCCAGCTCGGCCGCGCAGTCGACGGCCTCATACCAGGGCTTGGGGTCGGCGGCGCGCACAAAGGTGTTGAGCGCCACCAGCACCTTGCGCCCGCGTGCGTGGGCATAGGCCACGCCCTCGCGGATCTGCGGCAGGTCGAAATTGAGGCCGGCGAAATTGCGCGCATTGGTGGCGTTGCGCAGGCCCAGGTAGACCGCGTCGGCGCCGGCATCCACCGCGAGCTTGAGCGCACGCAGCGAGCCGGCCGGGGCGACCAGCTCCGGTCGGGTGTGAGGAATCGTCATCGGCCGGAATTGTCGAGAGGGCGCCGCGCGAAAAATTGACCCGCATCAAGCCCGGTGGCCTTGCCGTGGCGTGGCGGGAACAGGCCGACAGACAGGCGACAGCGGGGCGCGGGACAATCGGCAGCTGTCGCAAACACGCCCCATGGCCAAGAAATTTCCCGTCAACCCGCCCCACCCCGAGCGCCTGTGCTGGGGCTGCGACCGTTACTGCCCGGCCGACGCGCTGATCTGCGGCAACGGCTCCGAGCGCACCCAGCACCCGGTGGAAATGTTCGGTGCCGACTGGCAGGAATGGGGTTGCGACGCCGAGGCGAAAGCCGTCGAAGCCGAAGCCGTTGCGGCGGCCTGAGCGAACGAAGGCGCGGCGGCTTGCCGGCTGGCACGCTGCGCCAGGCTGTTCTGCGATTGGGTGTCGAGACGGTCGGGGGCCTGCTGTCGGGTGGCAGGGCAAGAGGCCCTTCACGACCCCTTCCTGATGTCCGCCGGGCCAGATTGCGCGCCCGAAAGCCGACCCTGAACGGACTGAATAGGCAGCGAGCCTTGGAACGACGCCCGTACAGGGGCGGCGAACGTGCCTCCCTCCTGGACAGAAATCGTTCGTCGTCCTGAACTTCGCTGAACGAAGGGATGGCTGCGCGCTGGGTTCCCGCATCCCCGCAATCGGAGTTCATGAATCCTGGTGATGGCGCGAGTCGTGGAGCTTCCTACAGTCGCCCCGCTGCCCCGATTTCAGGGCCCTACCGTGGAGAAAAGCAATGCAAAGATTCCAACAATCACCTGTGTCTCTGAGCTTGTCGGCCATCGCGCTGGCGGCCCTGGCTGCCTGCGGCGGCGGGGGTGGCAGCAGCAGCACCGAAACTCCGCCCGGGCCGGTGACTGTCAGCACCACCGTCATCGACGGCGCGCTGTCGAACGCGCTGGTCTGCCTGGACGAAAACGGCAGCGGCACCTGCGACTCCGGCGAGATCAGCGGCCGTACCGATGCCGCCGGCAAGGTCTCGCTGTCAGTGCCGGCCGACAAGGCCGGCAAGGTCACGCTGCTGGCCATCGTGGGCACCGACGCGGTAGACGCCGTGCATGGACCCGTGACCACCGCCTACACCCTCAGCGCGCCGGCCGACCAGACTGCCGTGATCAGTCCGCTGACCACGCTGGTGCAGCGCACGGTGGCCGACAGCGGCGCCGGCAGCAGCGACGCCGCCAAGACCGTGCAGGCAGCATTGGGTCTCACGTCGTCGCCATTGGCCGACTACACCCAGGCGGCAGCGCCAACCGACGGCAGCGCCGACCCCACCACGGTGGCCCGCCTCGTCGTCGTCACGGTGCAGGAGCAGCTGAAGGCTCTGGCCGCCGCCGTGGGCACCAACGCCGGCGACGGCAGGCCCATCACGCAAGCCGACGTGGCACTTCTGGTTCAGCGCCGCATCGTCGACGCGCTGCCTGACATCGCCAGCGCACTGGCCAGCCCGGCCGTGCAAGGCGCTGCCGACGCAGCGGCCAAGGCGGCCGCGCTGGCGGTCGCGGCACAGGGCATCGTCGCCGGAGGCGGCCTCACCGCGCAGGGCGTCGCCACCGCCGTGGCTGCCGCACGCGCGCCGGCCGAAGCCGCCACCGTCACGCCGGCCGCCTTCACGCTTTTGAACACGCTGACCTACACCGACGCCGGCAACTGGTTCGTGCGCGTGCTCAGCGGCACCACGGCGCAGAACACACCCGACGCCAGCGGCCAACAGCGCTATGTCGACCGCCGTATGCGCTCCGTCGCCGGCAAGGTGGCGAAGTGGAACAGCGGCGGCGACCCCACACGCCAGGCCGACCTGCACTGGAACGGCGGCACCTGGGTGGCCTGCGGTCTGAACGCCGAGAACAAGAACACCGTGCGCAACGCGCAGGGGGTCAACCGCTACAACTACTGCGACGGGCTGGACACCGGCTCCTCCCAGCGCAGCGCGGTCGACATCTCCGGCCAGGGCATGGCGGCGTTTTACGCGTCCTTGCGCGCAGCTGGCTACACCGGCTTCACCATCGCCAATGCCGACACCGCGCTGGGGAGCGCCTCCTTCCCGGCAGGCAGCACAGCCTTCTACCAAGTAAATACGTCGCAGGCGCAGGCCATCTCTTACCAGCCGGGCGGTGTCGAGGCGCCGGTGGGCAGTTCCACGCGCGTCACGCAGTACATCGCCGAGGTGGCCCAAGGCGGCACCGCATCAGCGCAGGCCCCCGGAACCGGCTGCAACCATCCGACGACCAACAGCAACGGTAGCCTGGCCACCACGCTTGAAGGACTGATCGCTGCCAAGCCTGGCACGCCCTGCACTTTGGGCCAGGGCAGCTTCACGTACGCCGGCTCGGTCCACCGCAGCGACGTGCCCAACGTCTGGTGGGGCAACAGCACCGTGTCCCTGGGCCGCGTGGGAACGGCGGCGCTGAACAGCGGCGCCACCGCACCAGGCTACTACAGCGGCAACACCAACATGCGTGCGAGCTTCGCGACCACCGGCAATGGCACCACGTACTACGCCTGCAAGGAGCGCTTCACCGACGGCTCGCCGCGCAACTGCAGCGCCGTCGGTACGGGTACCTACACCATCGCCACCCTGGGCGACGCGCGCGTGCTCACTTTCAACAACCTGCCGACGCAGACCGGTGCCCTGACCTTCAACCGTGTGCTGGTGGAACGCGGCGGTGCGGTATACAGCGGCTTCCAGACCAAGGTGGGCAGCAACAACCTGGTGCGCCTGAACCGCAAGGGCACCGACGCGTTGCTCACGCAATTGGGTGTGCCGACCGAAGACCCTGACGTACCGATGGCGCTGACGGCGACGAGCTACCAGGGCACCTGGGACCTGCGCGATGCCACCACTGCCGTGGGCGGAGGCAACACTTCGGTGACGCTCAACGCCAACGGCACCACCAGTTGCTTCGACCGCGAACTGAACCGTTCATTCGTCTGCAGCGTCACCGTGACCGACCCGACCATCGGCGCTTTCAGCTTCAGCACGGCCGACGGCAGCACGGCAGCCGGCAACTTCCAGTTCCTGGCCGGCACCGCCAGCGGCACCTACAACGACCCGACGTCTACGCCCACCACCGGCAACTTCGTCGGTGCGCGCCGCTAGTTTTGGAGCATTCACAGCGTCCGGCAGTCGGCGCGCGGGCGCGCAGGTTCAGGCGCCTGAGGATCTTCTCGACCACCGGCTGTTCCCGGATCGCGGCGATGAGCTGCGGAATGCCGGACAGCCGCTGGCCGTGAGCGTCGGCAGATGGCCGACAGCGCGAAACAGCTCGCAGCGAAGCTGCCATCGCCATCCGCCGACAGGCCCAGGAACTTCGTTTGCACCACGCTGGCAAGCGCCCCAGGCCCGGCGGAGCCACAGACCGCTGCGGGGCTTACCTGGACCCAAACATCATCTGCCGCGCCAGGAAGCCGCGTGCCCCCGGCACCGCCTGCAACGCCGCCAGCCCCAGGCCGCGCGCCAGGGCCGCGCCGGGCAGCTTCCAGGTGAAGCTGCGCGCCAGGAAATCGGTGGCGGCGATCATGGTCCAGCGATCGGCGGCGCGCGCCCAGTCGGCGCGGCGCAGCGCGGCGTCGATGTCGTCGCTCCAGCGCAGCAGGCTCACCAGCTCGTACACATCGCGCAGGCCCAGGTTCAGCCCCTGGCCGGCCACCGGGTGCAGGGTCTGGGCCGCATTGCCGATGCGCACCGTGCGGCCGTTGACCAGCGAGCGCTCGGCGTTGAGCCCGAGGGCGAACTCCTTCAGCGGTGTCAGCGCCACAAAGCGGCCGGCCTCGGGCGGAAAGATGCTGGCCAGCACGGCCAGGCGCTGGGCCGCGTTCAGCTCGCGCACCGGGTCGTCGTCGCTCGCCACGCACCACACCAGCGAGGCGCGCGCCGCGCCGTCCGCGCCGTGGGGCAGGGGCAGCAGGGCGGCGGGGCCGTGGCGGGTGAAGCGCTCGAAGGCGCGGCCCGGCGTGGCGCCTTCCAAGGTGACCGTGCCGACCCAGGCGGTCTGGCGGTAGTCGCGCGCCACCGCCTTGCGCGACTGCTCGGCGAAGACGCCGCCCTCGGCCACCACGGCCAGGTCATAGGCCTCGGCGATGCCGGCGTCGATTTCTACGCCGCTGTGCAGGGGCTTGATCGCCGACACCGGCGTGCCGAAGCGGCTGGCCAGGCGGCCGGGCTCATCGGCCACCGCCGCCTCCCAGGCTTGCTGCAGCGGCGCCACCAGCTGGCCGTAGGCGAGCACGGCGCCCAGCTGGGCCTCGCCCAGATCGGCCGCGCGTATGCGCACCTCGGGCTCACCCAGCGGCAGCACGGCCGAGCCCGGGGTCTGCGAGACATGGACCTCGGTGATGGCCTCGGCCAACGCCGCCGGCCACACCCCCAGGCGCTGCAGCAGCTGCACGCTGCCCAGCGACAGCGCCAGCGTGCGCGGGTCGCCCGAGACATCGCGCTCGGCCGGCCGCGCGTCGTACAGCGTGATGGCCGCCTGCGGCAGCAGCCGGCTGGCGTGCAGCGCCAGCGCCAGGCCCACCGGGCCTGCGCCCACCACCGCGATATTCCATGCCGTCACGTTCACGCTGTCTCCTTGGTCGAAAGGCGATTATTGGCCGGCCACCGTCGCGCTCAGCTGTAGGTAAGCCAGGCCCGCCGCTCGGGCGCATCCAGGTGCGGCAGCTGGTTGTAGGCCAGCAGCATGTGGCGCCTGGGCGTGTAGACGAACTCGGTGAGCGCGCTGTTGCGGATGCGCATATTGAGATCGATCATGGTCTCGGGCGCCGTGCCCAGCACCAGGGCCACGGCGGTGGCGATGGGGCCGCCGCTGCTGACCAGCAGCACATCGCCCTGGTGGTGCTGCCGCACATGGTCCAGCGCCGCCTGCACGCCGGCGACGAAGTCCACATGGCTGGGCATGCCCTCGGGCAATAGCAGGCCCGCGATCCAGGCCTCAAGCCCCTGGCGCAGCAGGCGAAAGTGGGCGCGCACGGCCTCGGGCGTGGCCGGCGTTTCCAGCGGGCCGGGGTGGACGGCGCGGATCAGTGCCTCGCTGTCGTACTCATTGAGGCCCGGCCAGGCCAGGGCCGGCGGCAGCGCGCCATGGCCCTGGGCCAGTGCCGCCAGCGATTGCCCGTGGCGGCGCAGCGTGCCGCACAGCACGGCCTCGAAGGCGAGGCCGCGGCCGGCCATCCACTCGCCCAGGGCCTGGCACTGGCGCCGGCCGAGATCGCTGAGCTGGTCGTAGTCGGCGGCGCCGAAGCTGGCCTGGCCGTGGCGCACGAGGTAGAGCGTTCCCATGGCGGCGATTGTCGCGGTGGGCGGCGGGCAGGATCGCTTGCGCTACCCTCACCGGCTTCGCAGCACCGCATCCAGGAGTCCCGCCATGCGCTATCGCCG
Source organism: Rubrivivax sp. A210 (assembly GCF_904426505.1). Lineage (GTDB taxonomy): Bacteria > Pseudomonadota > Gammaproteobacteria > Burkholderiales > Burkholderiaceae_C > Rubrivivax. Next base: position 5,645 of record NZ_CAJGBN010000023.1, on the reverse strand, counting down.
TCTCGGCCGTGCCGGCCTGCAAGTGAGCCAGCTCTCCTTCGGCTCCTGGGTGACGTACCACAACCAGGTCGATGCTGGCCGCGCGGCCGAGATGATGGCCGCGGCCTATGACGCCGGCGTCAACTTCTTCGACAACGCCGAGGTCTATGCCAGCGGCCGCAGCGAAGAGATCATGGGCGAGGCCTTGCGCCAGCTGGGCTGGCCGCGGCTGAACTACATCGTCAGCACCAAGTTCTTCTGGGGCCTTGACCGCCAGGGCGAGGCCATCAACCGCAAGGACACGCTGAACCGCAAGTACCTGATGCAGGCCATCGACGGCAGCCTGCGCCGCTTCGGCCTGGAGCACATCGACCTTGTCTACTGCCACCGCCCCGACCCGCACACGCCCATCGAGGAAACGGTGCGCGCGATGAGCGACATGATCACCCAGGGCAAGGCGCTGTACTGGGGCACCAGCGAATGGAGCGCGGGCGACATCCGCGCCGCCTGGGAGATTGCCGAGCGCCACCACCTGCACAAGCCGGTGGTGGAGCAGCCGCAGTACCACCTCTTCCACCGCCAGCGCGTCGAGCAGCAGTACGCGCGGCTGTATGAAGACATCGGCCTGGGCCTCACCACCTGGAGCCCGCTGGCCAGCGGGCTGCTCACCGGCAAGTACCGCCAGGGCGTGCCCGAGGGCAGCCGCGGCGCGCTGGAAAGCATGGCCTTCCTGCGCGACGGCTTGGTCGACGCCGCCAAGAACGCAGCCGTCGATCAGCTCGAGCCCATCGCCGCCGAGCTGGGCGGCACGCTGGCCCAGCTGGCCATCGCCTGGGCCGCACACAACCCGCATGTCAGCACCGTGATCACCGGCGCCTCGCAGATGGCGCAGCTGCACGCCAACCTGGGCGCGCTGGACCTCATCGACAAGCTCACGCCCGAGGTGCTGGCGCGCATCGACGCAATCACCGCCCACCTGGCGCAGTAGCGCGCGGGTGACGCCGCCTCAGGGTGGCGGCAAGATCGCCGCTACGTGTTCGGCGATGGCCAGCGAGGCCGTGAGCCCGGGCGACTCGATGCCGAAGAGCTGCACCACGCCTTCGCAGCCGTGCTCGCGCGGGCCGGCAATGTGGAAGTCGCGGGCCGGCTGGCCCGGGCCCGAGAGCTTGGGCCGCACGCCGGAGTAGTCGGGCTGCAAAGCGCCGGCCGGCAGCCCCGGCCAGTAGCGGCGGATGTCGGCCTCGAAGCCGGCCTGGCGCGCGGCATCGACGCGGTAGTCCAGGGTCTCGGGCGTGGCGCCTTCGGGCAGCCATTCGACATCGGGGCCGAAGCGGGCCTGGCCGCCCAGGTCCAGCGTCAGGTGTACGCCCAGGCCACCGTCCACCGGCGTCGGGTAGACCAGGTGGCGGAAGGGTGCGCGCGCCGCGAGCGAGAAATAGTGGCCCTTGGCCAGGTGCAGCGGCGGGATGCGGGCAGCGTCAAAGCCCTCCATCAGCCGCGCCGCGCCCTGGGCGCCGAGGCCGGCGCAGTTGACGATCCAGCCGGTACTCATCTCGAAGGGCTCGGCACCGCCGCTGCGCAGCCGCCAGGCCCTGCCCTCGCTGCGGGCGCCGGCAAAGGGGCTGGCCACGGCCAGGCTGGCGCCGGCGGCCTCGGCATCGGCCAGCAACTGGGTCATCAGGCCGTGGCTGTCGACGATGCCGCTCGAGGGCGACCACAGCGCCGCCACGCAGGCCAGGGCCGGCTCCAGCGCGCGGGCCTCGTCGCCGCTCAGGAATTGCAGGTCGTCCACGCCGCAGGCGGCGGCGCGTGCGGCGATGGCGGCCAGCTTGGGCCGGTCTTCCTCGCGCGTGGCCACCAGCAGCTTGCCGCAGCGGTGGTGGGCGATGGCGCGCGCCTGGCAGTAGGCATAGAGCAGCTCGCGCCCGCGCAGGCACAGGCTCGCCTTCAGCGAGCCCGGCTCGTAGTAGAGGCCGGCGTGGATGACCTCGCTGTTGCGCGCCGAGACGCCGGTGCCGTAGGCGTTGGCAGCCTCCAGCACCACCACCGAGTGTCCGGCCTGGGCCAGGGTGCGCGCCACCGCCAGGCCGACGACGCCGGCGCCGATCACGGCCACGTTGATGTCGGTCAAGGCAGGGCTCCGCGGGGCTGGGCGGGGCAGGATACACGGGCAACCAGGGCTTTCATCTACGGGAGAATCCGCCCCGATGACGACCGCCCGCCCCGCCACCGACACCGCCTGGACCCTGGTCTTCGCGGCCTGGCTGGTGGTGGCCAGCGCGGTGCTGGGGGCGCTGTTCTTCAGCGAGGTGATGCGGCTGCCGCCCTGCGTGCTGTGCTGGTGGCAGCGCATCTGCATGTTTCCGCTGGCGCTGCTGCTGCCGCTGGGGCTGTTTCCGTACGACCGCCAGGTGCTGCGCTACTGCCTGCCTCTGGCCGGCGCGGGCTGGGCGCTGGCGCTGTTTCACCTGCTGGTGGTGGCCGGCGTCGTGCCCGAGCGGCTGCAGCCCTGCACCCAGGGCGTGCCGTGTTCCGAGACCGTCTGGCGCTGGATGGGCTTCGTGACCATCCCGCTGCTGTCCTTCCTGGCCTTCACGGCCCTGTGCGCGCTGCTCCTCGCGGCGCGCCGCCTGACCCCGAAACAAGGTTGACCCCATGAACCGCAAGCTTGTCTTCCTGGGCGCCGCGCTGGCGCTGCTGCTCACCTTTGCCGTCGCCGCCTTCGTCTACAACAGCGGCCAGAAGCAGGCCGCTGCGCGCCAGACCGCGGCCAATCTGCAAAGCCTGTCGCGCAGCCACGCGCCCACGCTGGGCCGGCCCGGCGCCAAGGTTCACATCGTCGAGTTCCTCGACCCTGCCTGCGAGACCTGCCGCGCGTTCTACCCCCACGTCAAGCAGATGCTGGCCGCCGAGCCCGAGCGCCTCCGCCTGAGCCTGCGCCTTGTGCCGCTGCACCGCGGCTCCATCGAGGTGGTGAAGATGCTCGAGGCGGCGCGCAACCAGGACAAGTACTGGCAGGTGCTCGAGGCCCTGCTGGCGGCCCAGTCGCAATGGGTGATCCAGCATGTGGTGCAGCCTGAACAGGCCTGGCGTGTGCTCGCAGGCCTGGGCCTCAACCTCGACCAGCTCAAGTCCGACATGAACGCACCCGAGGTGTTGAAGCGCATCGAACAGGACGGCGCCGACGCACGCGCCCTCAACGTCACCAAGACGCCGGAGTACTTCGTCAACGGCCGGCCGCTGCCCAGCTTCGGGCTCGAAGAGCTGCAGCAGCTGGTGGCGCAGACGCTGCGCGAGGCCTACTGAGGCCGCCGCGCCGGGGCGAGCGTGCGAGGGCACCGTGCGTCGGCAAGGGCTGGCGGCTGTGGCAAAGTCCTTGAATGCCGTACGGGCATCGAGCCGACGATGTGCTGCAGTGTTTCCCCAGATCTTGAGGGCAGGTCATGAGCCACGAGCCTCCGGTCGATCTGCAAGCTCCTGCCGGCGCATTGCTGGCAGGCGACAAGCTCTTTCGCCGCCTCATCGAGCTTGCCAACGACGTGGCCTACGTCATGGATCTGCAGGGCCGGCTGGAGTACGTCTCGCCCAAGTGGCGCGACATCTTCGGCACCGACCCCGGCGAACTCATCGGCAAGGACTACGCGCCGCTCATCCATCCCGATGACCTGGCCCGATGTGTTGCAGCCATCGAAAGGACGGCTCTGCTGCGCGAGCAGCAGTGCAACATCGAGTACCGGATCCGACACGGCGACGGTCCCTGGCATCACCAGTCGTCCAATATCGCGCCATTGCTGGACGATGACGGCCAGTTGATCGGCGTGCTCGGAATCGGCCGCGACATCACGGCCCAGGTGCAGGCGGAAGAAAGGCTGAGGATCAGCGAGGAGCGCTACCGGCTGCTGGCCGATTACGCGAGCGACGTCGTCTGGACCATGGAACTGGACGGTTCCATCAGCTACCTGAGTCCGTCCATCGAAAGAGCGCGCGGACTCACCGTCGAAGAGGCGAAGGCACAGCCCCTGCACGAAGCGCTGGCGCCCGAGTCGGTGGCCCTGGTCGCGGACTATTTTCGCAAGCTGCATCACGCCATCCAGAACAGACTGCCGGTCGAGTCGTTCCGCGGCGACATGCAGTACTTCCACAAGGACGGCTCACCCTACTGGGGCGAGGTGCTGGCGACGCCGGCTTTAGACCGGCACGGCCATTTCAAGCAGATCGTCGGTGTCACCCGCGACATCAATGAGCGGCGGCGGCAGGCGTCCGAACTCGAGCGGGCGCACGACGATCTGGCGGCGGCCAACCAGTTGCTGAAAGCCGCCAACGCCGAACTGGACCGGCACCGCAGGAGCCTGGAAGCCCTCGTCGGCGAGCGGACCCTCAGTCTCGCCACGGCACGCCAGGAAGCGGAAAGCGCCAACGCCGTGAAGACGCGGCTGATCATGAACGCCAGCCACGAGATGCGGACACCGCTCCAAGGCATCCTCGGCTATGCCGAGATCGGGAAGCTGGGGGCTCGCGACGTGCCCCTCGAAGAACTGGAGTCCTACTTCGACACCATTCTGTCGTCCGGCCGGCAGATGCACCGGCTGGTGGAAGACTTGCTGACCTTGGCCGACAACGCGAGGGCCGAGCACGCGGAGTCGAAGGGCGCCGGCGCCCAGGACATCGATGTCGAACATTTCGCCCATGCCATCGGTGCCATGATGGGCCTGAGGGCTGAAAAGTGGGGGCAGCACCTTGCCGTCGATATCCAGACGCACTCCCTGTACCTCCTGGGCGATCCCGCGCGCCTGACCCAGGTCTTCGAGCACCTCCTGGGCAACGCCTTCCGCTATTCCCGGCGCGGGGCGACCACGCTGTGGCGCGTGCGTGAGACCACCTGTCGCCGCGAGAAGTCTGCCGAGAGTTTGCCGGCCGTTTCGTTCGAGATCATTGACCAGGGCTGCGGCATCCCCGAAAGCGAATTGAAGGTGGTGTTCGAGCCGTTCCACGACAGCAGCCGCACCCGCAACGGCGCAGGCGGCACCGGGCTGGGACTGCCGCTGAGCCAGGGCATCGTGGCCCGTCACGGTGGAACGATCACGCTGGAGAACCGGCCCGAGAGCGGCCTGACCTGCCGCGTCGTCCTGCCCGCCAGGGCAAAGCCATGAAGCGCGAGGCCTGAGGCGCCGCGGATTCCCTGCGGGTCGTTTTGCGGGGGGGCGGAGCGCGGCGTCGGCTATGGCGCCCCGGCTCGCTGCTGGTCGCGCGCCGCCCAGGCCGCCAGGGCCGGCGGGTAGGCGCCCCAGGTGGCCACGGCCTGGCGTGCGGTGGCCTGCGCCGCCTCGCCGCGGCCCAGGGCCTGCAGGGCCACCGCCTGTTCGCCCAGCACCTGCGCCTGCAGCCAGCGCCGCGCGGCGTTGTCGTCGCCGGGCCGATCGGGGCCCAGCCAGGCGCCGGCCTGCTCGGCCAGGCCCAGCGCACGTGCCGCGTCGCCGCCCTGCCAGGCGCGGGCGGCCCACAGCAGATCGGAAGAGCGTCGTGTAGAGAAAGAGTGTAGATCTCGGTGGTCGCCGTATCATTAAAAAAAAAAAGCAAGAGAGGAAGAGTAGGACGCGGGGGTGGAAGAGGGAGAGGAGAAGGAAGAGAGAGGGGGAAGTAGGGAGGGGAGATGGGGTAGAGGAGGG
>NZ_CAJGBN010000022.1 GCF_904426505.1 Rubrivivax sp. A210 | reverse complement strand
ATCCCGGAATGTCGACTTGGAGTTCTACCGAAATGGCAACGGTTGTCATTTGGTCTCCTGCGATCTGCTGGGTAGGAAACCTGAACAGGCTGATTGCGAGGCCTAACGTTCGAGCTAAGCGGGCGACGACGGCAGGACGCCAGGCCCGGGCCGGTGAAAATGTACCGCGTACCACCGGCCCGGGCCTGGTGGCCTGCCGTTGGCGCTCCGCTTGAGCGAGGGGTTAGGCCTCTTTCGCACTAGGCAACAGCACGTATTCGGAGTTTCTAGACAAGTTTCTTGATTCTCGTTCATTTATAAAAAATCGTTGGCCCTTAGCCAAGTATCCAGGGCTTCCTGATGCTTGTATTTGAGATTTAGATCCTTTGCGGCAGTCGTTGCTCTTCGCGCCATCATCACCGCTGCAGCGACCTTATGCAAGACTACCTCATGCGCATCACCTGGAGTGTGGTGCTTGACTTGATTCCGTGGTTCATTGAAATGTCGGTGGATGAAAGATTTTGACAGGTCTTCTCCGCCACGCGCTCTTCTGATTTCGTTAATACCTTTCCAATAGTCATCGAGTGGATGTTCACCGCCCGCTTCCTGTAGTAGTCGGGCGAGTATTTCTTCAGCGGCACCAAGTAGGGTAAGCGCTGAAACATAGCGTGCCGCCATCAGAAGGGAAATGCCATCTTCGAGTTGCTCGCGTGCCAGCGTCATCTTCTTAGTTTTGGCGACCATGGAGGGGTGGGCCGGAATGATGGATTAAGAGGCCTAACGTTCGAGTTAACCGGCCAGCGGAGGCAGGCCACCTTGGTCCGAACTGAGAGAATGTACCGCGTACCTCAGTTCGGGCCAAGGTGGCCTGCCGTAGCTGGTCCGGTTGAACGAGGGGTTAGGCAGCACTGGCGGCAGGCCGACGCATGGGAATGAACTTGAAGCCACTACGGACTGTTGGTTCTCCGACGGCAACGAAGCCTAGTCTTTCGTAGACAGGCTTGGCGACGAGGCTGGAATCGACTTTGAACTCTCCTGCAGCACCGGTAGACACGGCGTTGTGTAGTGCAAGACGCCAGAGTCTGGCTCCGATTCCCCGGCCTTGATACTGAGCAGCCACGAAGAACTGCGAGACGTAGTTGTTGTCGCGGGTCATGATCATTCCGATGACCTTGTTGCCTTCTTCAGCTACAAAGTAGCAGCGTGACGGTTCGGTCATCGACTTCTCGATGGCATCTGGTTCCAGAGCCGCGTAGAACCGCTGCGCATCTTCACCGTCCGGTTCAACGAGGAAATGAAGGCTCTCACCTCGGATGATGGAACCGATGGCTTTGCTGTCTTGGGCGCTGGCGATGCGTACTTGGACCATGGTTCGAAGACGGGCTCTGCGGGTGGTAGCAGGGAGGTTCTTCTGTGCTGCCTAACGTTCGAGCTAAGCGGGCGCCGACGGTAGGACGCCAGGGCCCGGGCTGTGAAAATGCACCGTGTGCCACAGGCCGGGCCCTGGTGGCCTGCCGTTGGTGCTCCGCTTGAGCGAGGGGTTAGACCGCACCGCGCTACGCCGCCAAGAGTGAACACCTTTGGATGGTAGCCAGCTCCTTTTGGAGCGCCTCCCTTGCAATGGCTGTGTCATACGCAACCTGCCCGCGCAACCACCAGCCATCGCTCAGGCCGAAGTACCGGCAGAGCCGAAGGTCGGTGTCTGCCGTGACCGAGCGCTTGCCAGAGACGATTTCGCCGATCCGTTGTGCCGGAACACCGATGTCTTTTGCGAGGCGGTACTTCGTCAGCCCCAAGGGCTTGAGAAATTCCTCTTCAAGCATCTCGCCTGGCGAGACAGGTAGAACAGTGCGCATGGCTTCTTCCTTCAGTGATAGTCGATGATCTCTACGTCCGTGGCTCCTTCTGGGGTCCAGACGAAGCAGACTCGCCACTGCTGATTGATTCGGATACTGTGTTGTCCCTTCCGATCATCTTTCAGCGCTTCCAGTCCATTGCCGGGCGGTACCTTCAGATCGTCAAGAACTGCAGACCAATCCAACTGGGCAAGCTTGCGGAGAGCAGGTCGTTCGATGTTCACCCAGCGCTTGACGCGCTTGCCTTCAAAGAGGGCTTGGGTGTCTTTGCACTTGAAGCTTCGGATAGTCACGGGTGGCAATAATAACGCGTCGCGTTCTTAGTGTCAAGCGAGTGGACCGCCCAGTTGGTGGGCTGTGCGGTCTAACGTTCGAGGTAAGCCGGCACCAACGGTGGGACGCCAGGCCCCGGCCACAGATAATGTACCGCGTACCTGTGGCCGGGGCCTGGTGGCCCGCCGTTGGTGCTCGGCTTGACCGAGGTGTTAGGCCTTGCTGGCGCGTTGAGGATAGTCTTGATGAGTACTTGAGACAAAACTACCGAGGCTTGAAGAGTACGCGCTGAGCAGTTTTGGTGCCTGTATGCATTGCTAGCCAGGTCCAGCAGCCAAGTGAGGCAATGCCAATGATGCCGAGCAGCCAGAGGAGTGAGGCCGTAGCTTGGCTGATGAAATGTAGATTTACTGCTATGACGACGGCAAATATTGTCGCTGAGAGTAGGAAGATGCCCGCAAAGTTGTTCTGCCAGTGCTTTGCGTTGTTGAAAACGTGATTCTTGAGGCTATTCATCGAATCTCCTTCCGATGCCAAAAGTTGAACAAGAGTGAACGCAATACCGTAGTTTGCCACTTTGGGTGTATTGACGATGCGGGCCGCACCGGCTGTTCTCACTCGGGGATGTGCGATGCTCTTTGTTTGCAAGGCCTAACGTGTTTTAGACAGCATAGCGATCCTGGTGCCTATGGCAAGAACTGGGTGCATGCACCCGGATATTGCCATAGGTGCCAATGCGGGTTGACCCTTAGTGGCATGCACTTCAGTGCAGGGGCAAGGGCTGCTTGGCTGTTGAAAATGGTGGTGCGCCACAACCGGTTCCTGTGAGGCCTAACGTGGGAGCTAAGCTGGCACCGACGGTGAAACGCCAGGCCCCGGCCACAGAAAATGTACAGCGTACCTGTGGCCGGGGCCTGGTGTTTTGCCGTTGGTGCTCAGCTTGAGCGACGTGTTAGGCCACGCTTCTGACGGCCACTGATGCACGCCTTGTCTTGAGTTGATTTGGTGGCACTGCCGCGACGACCAGCTTCTGCTTGGCCCGGGCGCCCAGCACAAGGACGCCAACGCTTCTTTGCTGCGACTACTGGCCAGGCTGGGTGTCCTTCCTCGGTGCTGCGCTGGCGAGGCGTAGACGGCGACGCCAGAGAACTGGCCGAGTAGATTCTCGGCGTAGTGGTGGACGTCGGGGCTGATTTTCACTTGTGATGTGGGCTTCAGCGTAAATACTCGTGAAACTTGGAGACGAGGCCTTTGCTCGCGGAATTTGGTCGCTTTCTGAGCCACAGTGATGCTGATGAGGGGATGCATTTAGTGCGGCTGGCGGATCTCGTGAAAGCTGCCGAGGTGAGTGTATTTGCGTGGCCTAACGTTCGAGCTAAGCGGGCGACGACGGCAGGACGCCGAGCCCGGGCCGGTGAAAATGTACCGCGTACCACCGGCCCGGGCTTGGTGGCCTGCCGTTGGTGCTCCGCTTGAGCGAGGGGTTAGGCTTCACTTGTTGGTGTGACGATTCAGTGCCTCGGTGGTACTGCTACCAGCGTTACTTCGTATGCTTCTCCGCTTGCCCGACGAAGCTTTAAGGTTACTTTTTCCCCTGGCTTCTTGTTCATTCTGTCTGCCATCGTGGATGCCTTGGCTCCTGCAACCTTGCTGCCTTCAACTTCAAGAATTGAATCTCCGGCAACAATGCCGGCGAGAGCAGCGGGCATACCAGATTGAACGCTTTGGATAAGTACACTCTTGAGCGTGGGATTGAATACTCCATCTGAATCGACTTCAACTGTGAGTCCAAATTTACCTCTGGATTCCTCTGCGACGGCTACCATTGTGGGAGCAAATGCCATCAGTGCTAGAGCTATGCGACGAGTTGGGTAGGAGGGCATTTTGTGAAGCCTAACGTTCGAGCTAAGCGGGCGCCGACGGTAAGCCGCCAGGCCCGGGCTGGTGAAAATGTACCGTGTACCACCAGCCCGGGCCTGGTGGCTTGCCGTTGGTGCTCCGCTTGAGCGAGGGGTTAGGCCTCACTGCGCACCATACTTGCTGAGCCATTCTTTTGCGGTTAGCCGCTCGACGGCTGAATCGTAGCGTGCTTGCACGACTTCGGCTGTGTCTTCTGTCTTCGAATTTGCCTGTTCGTACAAATGGTCAGCAAGAACCGAGGCGATGGCATGAACTGCATCGTGACGCGACAGGCCCTGCTTCAAAAGCCTTGACACTGCACGATTGACACATTCAAGTCCGAGGGCTATCTGATTCTCGACGATTGCGTGAAAGGTGGCATGTGCCTTCACGTTCGGTAGTTCGATCCTTGCGCGTCGATGGAATCTCTCGGCCAACGAGATGCGTTCCTGTTCGTCGAGTTCTAGCCACGCTTCTGCGTTCGGCTGGATATTGGGATCGTAGGTGGGCGGCGTACTCATGGTTTTGTGAGGCCTAACGTTCGAGCTAACCGGCCAGCGGAGGCAGGACGCCTTGGCCCGAACTGAGAGAATGGACCGCGTACCTCAGTTCGGGCCAAGGTGGCCTGCCGTAGCTGGTCCGGTTGAGCGAGGGGTTAGGCCACACCTGGGGTGGACTACTTGGAGCACACTTTTTCTGTCGCCGGTTGCTTCGACTCGGCGTCCAAGATCCAGACGCAAGAGCGCTCTTTCTTAAGTTCCCCAGCGACTTCGTATCGGTGTCCCTCGGTGGGTTTGAAATCAACTACTCCGTCAATACTGAAGAAAGTTCCAGCCATACGGCTTGCCATCTCGTGAATCGGAGCAGCTGTTTGGTGAGTCGCGACCAGCTTTATCTTCATTGGCCGGACAGGTATGTCTCGAGTGGTGTATCGGGAATTCAGCGAGAACCCTTGTCCATAACTCGCACCTCTGGTTTCCCGGAGCGCGTTCTGAATTGCATTTCCGTCGATCTCAGTTGCGACAAAGAACTGCCCTTTGCTCCCATCTTCTCGCATACCTGTATCCGAGAGCTGAACTATTGGGCCTTTGTAGTCATCCGGAACCGGCTTGGAGACGGTTGCACAACCAGCGAGGACAAGAGTGAGGGACAGACAGAAGAGCGCCTTCTTCATGGCAGTTGGTAGTGAAAGTGAAGGGTGGATTGTGTGGCCTAACGTTCGAGTTAACCGGCCCGCGGAGGCAAGCGCCGTAAGCCCGGACTGAGATGATGCACCATGTGCCTCAGGCCGGGCTTACGGTGCTTGCCGTAGCGGGTCCGGTTGAACGAGGGGTTAGGCCGCACTGCCACCCTCTATGAGCGCGCGGGCGTGCTGCCAAGCCTGGTGCGCCTGCTGCCGCACTGCAGGTAGTTCAGGGGTGATGGCGTAGGACGTCACTGCCCTCAACCAAGCGGTGTCTTCACTGCCACCCTGAATGTGCGTGAGGTATCCCGCAACTCGGTGATGAGCTTCGTTCAACTGGCGCACGGCTTCGAGCGCTTCTTTGGCGTCTGCGTCCGAATGACAGAGAACCCGAACCGCCACTGTAAGTCCGTGGCTCAGCGAGGCGAAGAAGCGCGCACGATCGGCTGCCGACAAGGACTGCAGCCAGTTCACTTCGCTCTCAAGGGCAATGCTCATAGAACGTACTCCGTATTGGAGAGAAGCGTTATCCGCACTCCGATGGCCCTGCGGTTGCCCATGAGGGGCTTCGCGCGCCGCGGCGTCTCCGTGTGCGGCCTAACGTTCGAGCTAAGCGGGCGGCGACGGTAGGACGCCAGGCCCGGACTGGTGAAAATGTACCGCGTACCACCAGGCCGGGCCTGGTGGCCTGCCGTTGGCGCTCCGCTTGAGCGAGGGGTTAGGCCGCACTTGGCGCTGTTCGATGCGAGTTCCATCTCTCGTAGAGCCGGTAAAGCGCATATACAAAAAGGCACTGCATGAAGCACATAAAGGCTATGCCAGCGATTATTCCGGACTGGGATCTGGCCGTCAGAACTTGGTAGACAACGAATGCGTGATACCCTGTTATCGAACCAGTCGTTACGAAGAGGCGGCCTTTCGTTGCGACAGCCGAGGCCGACCAAGCAACTGGATCCTTCCAAATTCGTGGCATAAGTCCTTCCCGTTCAGAACAGAGGTTCAGATTAAGTCAAAGTGTCTGATGCATCAAGTGTTTCGCGGTTCGCCTGGCCTGCGTAGCTTTGCCGTGGAGAACGGGTAAGAATCCGGTGGCTAGCGCGCTGCGGCATTTGTGCGGCCTAACGTTCGAGCTAAGCGGGCGACGACGGCAGGACGCCAGGCCCGGGCCGGTGAAAATGTACCGCGTACCACCGGCCCGGGCCTGGCGGCCTGCCGTTGGCGCTCCGCTTGAGCGAGGGGTTAGGCATCAGCGTCACTCGCGGACGCCTTTGCGGAACTCTTCGTAGGACTTCCAACTGGCGTCTCTGCCCGCGTGAATCTCGATCGGGAATCTGCCCTCAGCCGCAAGAGCCGTGTTGAGCGCCTGAAAGAAGCGCTGCTCTGACTGGGCGTAGTAGATCCATTCCCTGAGATTCTCACCGGTGGAGACCAAGACCAGAGTTGCCAATCCAGTCTTCTCCGTGACGGGCTCAAGCAGATCTTCAAGACGTTCCATTCGTGTCCGCTCAGACGTGCTGGGCAATCCGGAGTCCGACTGATAGCGCCAAGTGATGATGATCCTGTTTGGATAGGTCGAGCGCTGAAAGGCAGGCTGAAATTCCTTGATGTACCGAAAGATGATCTTCCGGTCAGTCTTGGCCTGTGTCGAGACTGCGGTAGCCCACTCGCGTCCGCTTGTCGGCTCGGCTGAGAAGGCAGTGCTCATAAACAGTAGTAGAAAAGCCAACAGTGGTCGCATCTGATGCCTAACGTTCGAGCTAACCGGCCAGCGGAGGCAGGACGCCTTGGCCCGGGCTGAGATAATGTACCGAGTACCTCAGACCGGGCCAAGGTGGCCTGCCGTAGTTGGTCCGGTTGAGCGAGGGGTTAGGCGCCGCCCTCAAGGGATTGTTCTTTCTGGCGGTGAAGCCTTGTCTTGTGGCGCGATCTCCGAGAGGGAGGGCATGTAGCCTCCCTGAGCAATCATCGCCTCAGCCTGCTCAGCGATGGAAACGACTTTTTCAGTAGACAGCGCAGACAGTCGCTGCTTGATTAATGCGAAGTAAAGCATGCGATACGCGGAAATGAAAGTGGTGGCTCGTGTGGACGGCTTCAGCGTTGCAATGACAAGAGTAGATGTCGGGACGTAGATTGAGGCAAGAAGCAACGCCTCAGTAGATAGGCCAAGTCGATTTCCGGCCAGCATAACAATAGCCGCTGTCAAGTTAGTGGCCAAGAGGAGCCAGTGCGTCAGAAACCACCCCTGACCACATCTCCTCCAGAGGCGTTCTAGGCGGCGCAACTCGTCCAGCGATGCGGAAGCAGCGCCCTTGGGTACTGAACTCATAGTGGATTGGCAGAGAGAGGATTAAGATCGTTGGAAGGAGAGCGAAGTGCGCGCTGCGGCGCCTAACGTTGGAGCTAAGCTGGCATCGACGGTGAAACGCCAGGCCCCGGCCACAGAGAATGTACACCGTACCTGTGGCCGGGGCCTGGCGTTTTGCCGTTGGGGCTCAGCTTGAGCGACGGGTTAGGCAGCGCTGTTCTTGCTGAGCACCGCGTCAACTGCTGGCGAAACCGCACAGCCTTGGGCCGAACAGCGTGTGCCTCCCGCTCCGCGCCGTTGACCTTGCCGGACACCGTGTTCAAGCCGCCGACGTGGTCATGGTGCACGGCGATTCTGGCCGCGGCGGCCCCATGAACCAACTGAATTCCATGGCAACCTACGCAGTGCTGCGGGGCGAACTGGCACGGTGGTGCCAAGCAACTGAAGACCATTCGGTTTCGACTGAGATGGTGTACGGGCCGATCGTTCTGAATACTGATTGGCGCGAACTTCATCGGGTGCCAGCAGGCCCCACAACTCTCTCGCGGCTTTGCCGCTTCGGGGCTGTTCAGCAAACGCCGACAGGCGCTGACTCTGTTGGTGCGCCATTGCGCTTGCATTGCGCTGCCTAACGTGTTTTAGACAGCATAGCGACCCTGGTGCCTATGGCAAGAACTGGGTGCATGCACCCGGATATTGCCATAGGTGCCAATGCGGGTTGACCCTTAGTGGCATGCACTTCAGTGCAGGGGCAAGGGCTGCTTGGCTGTTGAAAATGGTGGTGCGCCACAACCGGTTCCTGTGAGGCCTAACGTTCGAGCTAAGTGGGCGACGACGGCAGGACGCCAGGCCCGGGCTGGCGAAAATGTACCGCGTACCGCCAGACCGGGCCTGGTGGCCTGCCGTTGGCGCTCCGCTTGAGCGAGGGGTTAGGCCTCGCTCGGCAGCTGCTGGCACAAGCATTGGCGATTGGTAAGTGGCGGCTGCTGCAGGAATGGGCGAGTTTGTTACAGAGCACAAACCACATAGCCTGAGTTCATTTCTTCTTGCGAATGGCCGCAAGCAAAATTGGCGACGCGAGCAATGCGCCGCCTGCAAACCCGAGTATTGAGTTCGAATCTCGCGCGGGCTTGGTGTCGCCGAGGACGGCCGCTATCGACAGAAGGGCGCCTCCAAAGAGCACGAAGGCCAGCACCCGAACGGTGGCATCTGCAAGGGAAGAGTTCCAAATCACAGCGCTCTCTCGGACCGTGATCGTTGCTGCCAAGGTGCAGGAAACGGCGGCTATACCGAGCCCTGCACAAACTACGAAGTCGAGAACCGATGACTGACCCAGGTACATACTTGTGTCCGCTGGCGAAGCGAGGTGCGTGGTTGCGAGGCCTAACGTTCGAGCTAAGCGGGCGCCGACGGCAGGACGCCAGGCCCGGGCCGGTGAAAATGTACAGAGTACCACCGGCCCGGGCCTGGTGGCCTGCCGTTGGCGCTCCGCTTGAGCGAGGGGTTAGGCCCCAGGGACGGCAATCGATACGTCGGTGACCTCTCCGCTCACACCTTTTACGGCTGACCGAATAACGATAGCTGCTCCATTTGCATCTTGCGCAGACACAACCAGCTCTTTAAGTCCTGGTGTTATATCCAGAAATACAAACGAAAGTTGCTTCGCGTCGGAGACTTGTTCTTTTCCGGATAGTACTGCTTTCACGGTGCCCTGAAGTCGATTGATAGCGCCTTCAAATTTTATTCGTACTGCCCCAGTGGGAGGAGGCGCAGCAGCTTTGCGTGCAGCTTCTGCAGCCTTCTCTTGCTCCTGCTTCGCTTGCTCGGCGGCCTTCTTTGCTTCATCTTGTGCTTTCTGAAGTTCCTTGAGCTGTGTTTCCACGGCTCCGCGTTGATCCTTGATCAGAGCAGCAAGGCTATCAACTGCCTTTGATAGTTCCCCGCTCCACGCCGTAGTTTCAGACTCGGTTATCTTGGCACTGTCGGCGACGGCAGCACGAAACAGCTCGCGCGCCTTCTTTGCCTCATCAACGTTAACGTCCGCCTTCAAGCCACCGGCCATGATCTTCCAGTCCCATTCGAGCAAACGGATCAGTGACCCAATGCGAAGCATGGCCGTTGCGTAGCGTGCCCAGGTGGAGGTAACGAGGAAGACTTGATTCAGTCCGATGAGGAGGCCTCCCAGCAGGAGTGCGGCGATTGCTGCCTGGGCTCCGGATGAGAACTTGACACCTAAAAGGGTTACGTCGCCAACAGGAACTGTCAGTGGAAGAAGCACGCCCGCTCCCAGGCAAAGCGCTGCAACTGCTCGTATTGTCCAAGAAGCAATCATATAGCCGAGGCGATTCTTCTTGTACCAATCGAAGTCCTTGTTGACGGTGGCGACGGCTTTCTCGTACTCGACGTTAAGATCACTAAGCTGCATGTTTCTTCTCCGATTGGGACGCGCTGACGGAACTGAATGAACGCTTGGGAGTGTGTTCTGGGGCCTAACGTTCGAGCTAAGCGGGCGACGACGGCAGGACGCCAGGCCCGGGCTGGCGAAAATGTACCGCGTACCGCCAGACCGGGCCTGGTGGCCTGCCGTTGGCGCTCCGCTTGAGCGAGGGGTTAGGCATCTCAGCGGCGTCTCACGAGTTTGAACTCACTATAGTTCTGAAAGTCGAACGGAAAGCCCGGCACTTTGCCGAGGTCCTTGTATAGCGCTCCGGAAAGTTCAAAGCCTGGATCGCTTCGTACGACCCCCACAATTACGATTCTCCTCTGCGCCGAAAAATCTCCATCGCTGGGCATACCCGGACGAAAGTGGCCCAGAGACAGGGAGTAAAGCGCTTTAGAACTAGGCACGTATTCCTTTATCCATAGTTGAAGTTGATCTGCACGTCGCGATGCGCGATCATCTTCTGCTGCGGGATTCACCTCCGCGCCCTCGCTTGAGGCCGCACCTACTGCCACAACCTCTGCGTAGCCTGCAATGACGTTTGAGATTCCTGGGGTCAACAAGTGCTTAACGACACTGGCCTCGTCGCCGTGTCGCTCAACTTTCGAGTGACTCTCCAGGCTCCAGTTAAAGTCATTCGAAAGCACGATGGCTTCAATTTCGGCGTGACGTCCGGCGCTATCCACAATCCGCACTGGTGACGCGGATCTTTGCCAGTTCTCGATATTGACTACTACGGTTACCGGGACTGGGCCGGGTACGGGCACTGGCGTCGATGGAGGCGATGGAGGTGTGACTTGAGGAGGCGCACGTAGATAGAGTAGCGCTGCCCCTGAGATCGCCAAGCCTGCTAGAAAGACGGCATATCCTAGAGGAGTGAGGCCGAGAAATATTTTGAGAGCTTCCATCTTGTCCAGTGGAGTAGGTGGTTTTGAGATGCCTAACGTTCGAGCTAAGCGGGCGACGACGGTGGGACGCCAGGCCCGGGCTGGCGAAAATGTACCGCGTACCGCCAGGCCGGGCCTGGTGGCCCGCCGTTGGCGCTCCGCTTGAGCGAGGGGTTAGGCGTCAGCGTGCGCGCCGCCATGCCGTTGCCAGACTCCACGCGGGACCAAAGAAGAACCAAAGCACGATGCAGCCAAAGGCGTGCTTGTGCCACGCAAGCAAGGAATAGGTGGCTTCGCTGTTGCCTACGAGCTGTACGAGTGCTTGGACCAAGACCATAGTGATGAGACAGGCCGCAATGCACCGCGCCCAAAGCTTGAAGTCGTAGCGGACTAGTGCCCACCCGCGGGCGGGCCCATCGGCGGGTGGCGGGCCCGCAGCAAACCTGTAGGCAAAGTGCGCGTCAGCCCACTTCACGGCCATTCCTCCAAACGCTACGGTGAAGCCAATATAGGCAGCGGCAAGCCCATGTGCAAACGTGGCGGCTGTACCTCGGCGCAGGTCGGTTGCGGTGAAGAACAAGAGCAGAAGGTCTATCAGCGGCAGGCAGACGAGGAGTGCGCGGCTCAGCTGCTTCCGCCGTAGCAGATAGCGGATTGCGAGTGTCAATAGGAGGATGACCCAGAAGCCGATCTCACACGCGACGATGATCGCGTAGAGCAAGTAGGACTCGGTCGGCATGAGTGGTGGGTTGCTTCTGACGCCTAACGTGTTTTAGACAGCATAGCGATCCTGGTGCCTATGGCAAGAACTGGGTGCATGCACCCGGATATTGCCATAGGTGCCAATGCGGGTTGACCCTTAGTGGCATGCACTTCAGTGCAGGGGCAAGGGCTGCTTGGCTGTTGAAAATGGTGGTGCGCCGCAACCGGTTCCTGTGAGGCCTAACGTTCGAGGTAAGCTGGCGCCAACGGCAGGACGCCAGGCCCGAGCCACAGAAAATGTACACCGTACCTGTGGCTCGGGCCTGGTGGCCTGCCGTTGGTGCTCAGCTTGACCGAGGGGTTAGGCGGCACCTTGCGCTACCTGTACTTTGCTGCAGTGATGAACTGCCCAAAGCTCTCGCACCAGACAATAACAGCGCTGTACTTGGTTGGATCGATGCCGCCAGGAACTGTGACCACGAAATTCTCGAAGGTCTTCACGTCGCCTACTCGAACCATCTGCTTCTTCAGGCGGTTGAAGTCTGACTCGGTTTCCACAAATTCGGGCGAAAGGTAGAGCTTGTAGTCTGGCCCTGGTGCTAGCTTTCCTACAAAGGATATGGAGGTAGACCCGATGGTGACGGCGCCTTCGCCCCAATGCAGCGCGTCGCTGTCTTTGAGCTCACGTTTGAACGTTCCTGAGAATAGAGCATGCCCTGTAGCTGCTTTGATCTCTTCCATCGTTGGTGGGGCCGGCGCTGTGAGGATTGGCAGCGCGTAGATGCCTCCAGCAAAGCCAGCTGCCGCTACGGCGAGGTGGGTTGCAACAAGCAGGATGGCTGTTCGTGTTTTCATCGGTACGCGGAGGTGAACAGGGGGTCAGATGTGCCGCCTAACGTGGGAGCTAAGCTGGCACCGACGGTGAAACGCCAGGCCCCGACCACAGAAAATGTACAGCGTACCTGTGGCCGGGGCCTGGTGTTTTGCCGTTGGTGCTCAGCTTGAGCGACGTGTTAG
>NZ_CAJGBN010000021.1 GCF_904426505.1 Rubrivivax sp. A210 | reverse complement strand
GCGGGTCTTAGCGCGAAGCCATACTCCGCCGCCAGAAACGAGAATTGCGTCGTCGCGGCTGCGACGAACTCGGTGGCATTTGGAGTGAAGTAGGTTGCTGTCATGCGCCCTAACGTTCGAGCTAAGCGGGCGACGACGGCAGGACGCCAGGCCCGGGCTGGCGAAAATGTACCGCGTACCGCCAGACCGGGCCTGGTGGCCTGCCGTTGGCGCTCCGCTTGAGCGAGGGGTTAGGCTGCACTTTCGGCGCTAGGGTATTGGCTAGAACCACATGTCTGCGACGCATTTTCCGTCTCGCGGAAGGTCTTCGAACTTGTCCAGACCATCGAAGTGATCGATGGGCACGCGAGCAATAGGCTCAGGCTCGGTTAGCCGCAGATTGACCGCGATTCTTCTTTTGCCCTCGGGTGTAGTCTGTTGACCACGCCAGAAGGCCACACATCCGCACTCAGGACAGAAGTGAAACTCAACTCCCTTGCCTCGAATGTACGACTTGGTCGGTCCAGAGACTCTGATTCCTTCGCCTTCAAAGTCGTAGATCCAGAGCACTCCGTATCGACGGCAGACCGTGCAGTTGCATGCAGTGGCGCCATCAGGGAGGACATCGTGCGTCCAGTCCCAATGGACCGAACCACAGTGACAGGAACCATGAAGCATTCTTATCTCCTCTCCGCGGCGGCGTTGGTTCTTGGCAGGCTTTGATGTGAAGGGGCGTAAGGCGGAATTTGTGCAGCCTAACGTTCGAGCTAACCGGCCAGCGGAGGCAGGACGCCTTGGCCCGAACTGAGAAAATGTACCGCGTACCTCAGTTCGGGCCAAGGTGGCATGCCGTAGCTGGTCCGGTTGAGCGAGGTGTTAGGCCGCACCGCGCGTTTCCTCAAGAAGCTGGCTGATTGCAAAGCCGCGCTTACGCGCCCGGGCTGCTTGCAGGGTGTAGGAGCTTCAGACCAAGAATACCCCCTACGATTGCCACGATGCAGAGGATTCTGGCAGCGGTTGCTGGCTCCTTGAAGAAGACCATGCCTAGGATGGCGGCGCCAACAGCACCGATTCCTGTCCACACTGCATAGGCGGTTCCAAGTGGAAGTGACTTCATTGCCAGACCAAGCAACCAGAAACTCAGCCAAGCCGCGGTAAGTGTGATACCCGTGTAGAGGTGTTTGGTGAAGCCTTCGGAGGCCTTCATACTCGTCGACCAAACAATCTCCAGTACTCCGGCGACTAGCAAGAGCGTCCAAGCGGTGGCTACGGTAGAGTTCGATGGCATGGGTATTTCGTCCTCTCGGGAGGTGGAGAGCAATCTTTGCCGGATGTGCGGCCTAACGTGGGAGCTAAGCTGGCACCGACGGTGAAACGCCAGGCCCCGGCCACAGAAAATGTACAGCGTACCTGTGGCCGGGGCCTGGTGTTTTGCCGTTGGTGCTCAGCTTGAGCGACGTGTTAGGCCACGCTTCTGACGGCCACTGATGCACGCCTTGTCTTGAGTTGATTTGGTGGCACTGCCGCGACGACCAGCTTCTGCTTGGCCCGGGCGCCCAGCACAAGGACGCCAACGTTTCTGTGCTGCGACTACTGGCCAGGCTGGGTGTCTTTCCTCGGTGCTGCGCTGGCGAGGCGTAGACGGCGACGCCAAAGAACTGGCCGCATAGATTTTCGGCGTGGTTGTGGACGTTGGGGCTGATTTTCACTTGTGATGTGGGCTTCAGCGTAAATACTCGTGAAACTTGGAGACGAGGCTTTTGCTCGCGGAATTTGGTCGCTTTCTGAGCCGCGGTGATGCTGATGAGGGGATGCATTTAGTGCGGCTGGTGGAGGTCGTGAAAGCTGCCGAGGTGAGTGTATTTGCGTGGCCTAACGTTCGAGCTAAGCGGGCGCCAACGGCAGGACGCCAGGCCCGGGCCGGTGAAAATGTACAGCGTACCACCGGCCCGGGCCTGGTGGCCTGCCGTTGGCGCTCCGCTTGAGCGAGGGGTTAGGCACCACCATGGTACATGTTGCGAGATCGAGGGTGTATGGATCGCCGTCATGATGCAGAATGCGCATCGGTCGTCGCCCGTCGAGGCGACAAGGGAGGGGTTGTGATTGGACGACGCATTGCAGGTGGGCGTGATCCCAGGCGCTGTGATGGCTGACCTGACTGCGGTTGTTGCCTGTGAGCAGGTTCAGCCGGCTCGCCCGCTCTCGTTCGAGTCTTCAAGCGACCCAAGCGGCATCGTTCCGTTCTTGAAGTGGGCGGGTGGTAAACGCTGGCTGGCCTCGCACATGCGAAGCGTGATTGGAGCGATCCGGGGGCGGTACATCGAGCCATTTGTAGGAAGTGGTGCGGTTTTCTTCGCCGTCCAACCTTCCAGCGCATTGCTCTCAGATTCAAATCGGGAGTTGATCTACACCTACCGTGCGATCAAGAGTCAATGGCGGGCCGTTGGGCGCCATCTTGCGGGCCACCATGCACTGCATTGCAAAGAGCACTACTACAGTGTGCGACGGTCGACTCCCAGCACTTTTGCAGCTCGGGCGGCTAAGTTCATCTACCTCAATCGCACTTGTTGGAATGGCCTCTACCGTGTGAACTTAAACGGTCAGTTCAATGTTCCTATTGGCACGAAAACGGCGGTCATTATGGATAGCGATGACTTCGGCGCGATTGCCGCGATTCTAAGCAACGCTGAGATAATTCATGCTGACTATGAGTATTCGATCAGTCAAGCTGTGGCCGGCGATGTGGTATTTTGCGATCCGCCGTACACGGTGCGGCACAAGCACAACGGATTCATAAAATATAATGAAGATCTCTTCAGTTGGGCTGATCAAGTGCGACTGAGGAATCTGCTCTTGATGGCCAGGAATCGTGGCGTTCGCGTTTTCGTCACGAATGCAGACCATCAATCTATTCGTGAACTGTACTCTGCACAGTTTGATATCCACGAGTTTGAGCGATTCAGTTCCATCGGGGGCGCTCGG
This sequence comes from Rubrivivax sp. A210, assembly GCF_904426505.1. Lineage (GTDB taxonomy): Bacteria > Pseudomonadota > Gammaproteobacteria > Burkholderiales > Burkholderiaceae_C > Rubrivivax. Next base: position 11,776 of record NZ_CAJGBN010000021.1, on the reverse strand, counting down.
GCTATCCGGGGTAGTTACCCTGAACTTCTGATTGTGGGCTAAGGGGTAGCAATGGGGCATAAACCCATCGGGAGTTTTCGTCGTTGGCTTAGTGCTCTTCCATTATTCGGGCCGCTCTTTGCATGCCGAAAGGAAGACTATTTTGGAGCTACGCGCGAATTCGTGATAATAATTGCGTTCGCAACTGCCACTTTCTGGTTGTCGGCATTATTCTTGGTGATTCTGGACTCTGCAAACAAGTTGACTTATGCAGATCTCTTGGCTCTCACAATAAAGGAAGGGCAACTTTTCATCTTTGCGACCGCATTGCTTGGGCCAATTCTAGTATTTGCGAGCGAGGATCCGCCGAATGCGAGGCCCTTCCCAGCGCGCACGTGGATTATCTTGACACTGGTGCTCTTGGGCATTGTCTGCTCTGGTTGCTATGCGTTCATGCGTGGTGCCGGTGCGATCAATCCGGCAACTCCGATCCGCCTGAATGACAGCTTTTTGGCGAGCGCAGCCGTCGCATGTGCCGTCGTTGCGGCAGCTTTTCGATACCTTGCAATTCTGTATAACAAGTATCGTATGCGGCCAGAGGAGGTCAAAGCTTCTGAAGAAGACTTCATTGATCAGTTCAGGCGCCGCCACGACTCGCAGGCGCCTTCAAATGGGCAGGGCTCGTGATGAAACAACTTTCGACTATCGACCAGCCGTACTCGCTTGAGCTTGATTGCATCAAGGTTTCCCAGCCAATTGGTGACTTCTTCATCGCCTCCATCCCGTGGCAGCAACTCCGTGAGATTACTTTCGCCGACGTCCGGCGCCTCGAGAAAGAAGCCCGAGATGTTGAGACATATCTCGGAATACAGAGGCCTCTTAACACAAAGCGTGTTGCGGAGATCGGCGAATACGTGAACACCGCAGATGCTTGCTTTCCGACGTCCGTCATTCTGGCTGTTGACGCGCATTGCGCGAGATTTGACGAAGCGGGAAGAAGGATTGTGCTGTCGAACTACTACGATTCGGCGACACCAGATTTGAATCGTTCTCGCGTTCAGATCGCGAAGGTGCTTGACGGTCAGCATCGAATTGAGGGTTTAGGTGCTCTTAAGCGTGGTTCAACGTTTGACATCAATGTGTCCATCTTCATTGACATGGATATCGAGAATCAGGCGTACGTCTTTTCTACTGTGAACTTGGCTCAAACAAAGGTCAGCAAGAGTCTCGTTTATGACTTGTACGAGTATGCTAGGTCTCGCAGTCCTCAGAAGACCTGCCACAACGTGGCAGTGGCATTGGATAGCTTGAAGAACAGCCCGCTACAGGGAAAGATCAAGCGTCTCGGAACTGCTACAGAGGGGCGTTTTGGCGAAACGTTGACGCAGGCGACGGTCGTGGAGAATTTGATCGGATATATAACTGCCAGCGCAGTTAAGGACCGTGATGAATACTTGCGGGGACATAAGCCGCGCAAGGCCTCGGCGACTGAGCTCGTGAGTACTCCATTCCGAAACATGTTCTTGGAGGAAAGAGACTTAGACATTGCCGATGTCTTGCTGTACTACTTCTCTGCCGTTCGGCAGCGGTGGCCGGAGGCGTGGGCGTCGTCTACGCGTGGTTGGATGCTGAACAGAACGAATGGATTTAGGGCGTTGATGCGGTATCTGAAGCCGGCGTATCGTTCATTGGCTGCTCCTGGAGACATTCCTTCGCAGGAGGCTTGGTACTCGTTGTTCAAGAAGGTGACTCTAAATGACGATGAATTCACCGTTGACAACTTTGAACCAGGAACAGGCGGAGAGACGAAGCTCTATCGACGGCTAGTTGAGGAGTCTGGTATTCCTCTGTAGATGGTGCTGCACCGCAGGCGGCTTGTGGTGCCTAACGTGGGAGCTAAGCTGGCACCGACGGTGAAACGCCAGGCCCCGGCCACAGAAAATGTACAGCGTACCTGTGGCCGGGGCCTGGTGTTTTGCCGTTGGTGCTCAGCTTGAGCGACTTGTTAGGCCACGCTTTTGATGGCCACTGCTGCCTGCCTGGCTTTGAGCTGACTTGGTGGCGTTGCCGCGACGACCAGCTTCTATGTAGCCCTGGCGCCAAGCACATGGACGCCAGCGTGCCTGAACTGCGACTGCTGGCCAGGCTGGGTGCTTTTGCTCGGTGCTGCGCTGGCGAGGCGTAGACGGCGACGCCAGAGAACTGGCCGTTTAGATTTTCGGCGTAGTTGTGGACGTCGGGGCTGATTTTCACTTGTGATGTGGGCTTCAGCGTAGGTACTCGTGAAGCTTGGAGACGAGGCTTTTGCTCGCGGAATCTGGTCGCCTTCTGAGCCGCAGTGATGCTGATGAGGGGATGCATTTAGTGCGGCTGGTGGAGGTCGTGAAAGCTGCCGAGGTGGGTGTATTTGCGTGGCCTAACGTGTTTTATGCGACAGCGTTACAAAGCTGACATGACTGGATTGAACGCAATCGCCTTGATTTTGGCAAGTAGTCGGACGCAGAAAAGTCATCAATGAGGCCCTCACGCTTGGGGGAACGCTTAAGGGAAAGTCCGGGGAGGCTGCAAAGTTTGGGATTGCCACGAAGGCTGTTTTGGCGGGTGGTGCGCCAACACTGGTTCCTGTGAGGACTAACGTTCGAGCTAAGCGGGCGCCGACGGTAGGACGCCAGGCCCGGGCCGGTGAAAATGTACCGCGTACCACCGGCCCGGGCCTGGTGGCCTGCCGTTGGTGCTCCGCTTGAGCGAGGGGTTAGGCCTCACGGCGGCTCAAGTGTGTGGACGCTGAATGCCTGACGTGGGACGAGTTTGAGAGTAGCGCTTGACGGCGCGCTCGATTGATTGAAAGTCAGAAACTCGCCAGTAAGGTTCACGCAAGTGCTTCCTATGCTTGTAATCACGCCGAGGCCCACAGAGGTCGGTCATGAAGGGTGACAGTTCTTGCGTGAGCGAATGTCCGGATAGCGAGATGTCGAACTCTGAGGCGGTAGGTGCAATGTACATGCGACCATTTCCTCCTGACAGACTGATGTGCTTTCGAATGACACTCTGCTGGTGCAGCATGATCTGGCACGAGGCTGAACTGTTGATTTCGGCAACGAGCGACTGTAGACGAGCCTTCAGGTTGTCGACACGGTCGGCTACGGATTCAGCGGATAGGACGTTTGAGGGCATTGCAAAGGGTCCGTTTGTGAGGCCTAACGTGCGAGCTGAGCAGACCGCGGAGGCAGGCACTGTAAGCCCGGCCTGAGACAATGTACGGAGTACCTCAGGACGGGCTTACAGTGCCTGCCGTAGCGGGTCGGCTCGAGCGAGGGGTTAGGCGGCTTGCGAATGCGGGTTAACCCTGAGTTGAACTTCTCACCGACGCCTTGATCTACAGCAGTGTGGCGCACTGGTGCGCTTTACATGGAGGTCACCATGATCATGCACGGCCCGGCGGACTCGAAGTAGCCCGCACTCACCCCAAACGTCCTTAGTTTCGGCGTTGCTTTGCAACCCCGACCGTTGGGACACGGAAGGCCAAGCGGCTCAAGGCTTGGCCTTTTTCCTTTCTTCTTCCCATCGCCCCTCGCATTCCGCGACAGCCTTCTCTACCGCAGCAGTGCTTGGGTACTGCTTGAAGAATGCCGCTAGGCCGGTAAAGTATTCGGCTCGTTCACCGACGACGGCGCGCATAGACTGCGATGCCTGCTTGCCGAGTTGTGAAACAAGGATGCATCGGTCGGCTACCTCGTGCTTCCATTGCAGAAATACTCCCTCAGTAAAATTGAGGTAGTCCAGGGCAGATGTGGTGACAAAACGAGACACATCTTCGGGTACGGAGATCGACTTCGGAGAGTACGTCGCTTTCGGGTCTAGCAAACGGGTGAGCTCAGGTAGCGACTTCTTGTTCTCGCGATCAAGACATGCCTTTAGGGATCGTTGCTCTTCCTTGTCCTCAATGGAGTACGGCTCCTTCTCCATTGCGGCGTGAAAAAGCTTCTGTCTATTGACGAGCATACTTAAGAACAATTGGCATCGATAGCCGCTTGCCGCGCGTTCCGAGACGCTTGCCTGCCAGACCTGCATCGCCATTGCGGCGTTCAGTTTTCTAGTGAACTGGCGTTGCGTTTGCTCAATGTCGTTGAGCTGAATAGCCGCAAAGGCTGAGGCAACGGCAGCAATTGCGGCGATTGTACTTACAGTGAGAGCGAGAATGCCTTGCATTTTTTCCCTCCAAGAGAGCAGAAGCGTCCTTAAGCCGCCTAACGTGGGAGCTAAGCTGGCACCGACGGTGAAACGCCAGGCCCCGGCCACAGAAAATGTACACCGTACCTGTGGCCGGGGCCTGGCGTTTTGCCGTCGGGGCTCAGCTTGAGCGACGTGTTAGGCCACGCTTTTGACGGCCACTGATGCCCGCCTTGCTTTGAGTTGACTTGCTGCCACTGCAGCGGCGCCCATTTTCTGCTGCGCACCGGCAACCAGCACGAGGTTGCAGCCAACTTGCCTGAGCTGCTACTGCTGGCGAAGCTTGGTGTATTTCTTCGGTGGTGCGCTGGCGAAGCGTAGGCGGCGATGCACCCGAGCTGGCCAACTAAATTCTCGGCGAAGTGAAGGCGGCTGAGGCTTTCTGTCACTTGTGGTGCTGGTTCCAGCGCAAATACTTGCAGTACCTTGATACGAGGCTTTTGCTCGTGGAAATTGTTCCGCTTCTGAACCGCAGCGATGTTGGAGAGCGGATGCATTTGGTGCGGTTGGTTAGTTTCGCGAAAGCTGCCGGCGTGGGTGTATTTGCGTGGCCTAACGTGGGAGCTAAGCTGGCACCGACGGTGAAACGCCAGGCCCCGGCCACAGAAAATGTACAGCGTACCTGTGGCCGGGGCCTGGTGTTTTGCCGTTGGTGCTCAGCTTGAGCGACGTGTTAGGCCACGCTTTTGATGGCCACGGCTGCCTGCCTGGCTTTGAGCTGACTTGGTGGCGTTGCCGCGACGACCAGCTTCTATGTGGCCCTGGCGCCAAGCACAAGGACGCCAGCGAGCCTGAACTGCGACTGCTGGCCAGGCTGGGTGATTTTCCTCGGTGCGGCGATGGCGAGGCGTAGACGGCGACGCCAGAGAACTGGCCGTTTAGATTCTCGGCGTAGTTGTGGACGTCGGAGGAGATTTTCACTTGGGATGTGGGCTTCAGCGCAAATACTCGTGATGCCTTGAGACGAGGTTTCTGCTCGCGGAATTTGGTCGCCTTCCGAGCCGCAGTGATGGGGATAAGCGGATGCATTTAGTGCGGCTGGTGGATTTTGCGAAGGCTGCCGAGGTGGGTGTATTTGCGTGGCCTAACGTTGGAGCTAACCGGGCGACAACGGTGTGGCGCCAGGCCCGGGCTGGCGAAAATGTACCGCGTACCGCCAGACCGGGCCTGGTGACATGCCGTTGGTGCTCCGGTTGAGCGACGGGTTAGGCCTCACTTTGCCCGCTTTGCGCAGGATATTATGTACGAACCCATTTCATTTCTTTTAGCGCAGCTACGAGTTCCGGACGCATGATGAATTGAAAGTGTCCGGTTTCCGGTTCGATATTTCCGTCGATCGAGTATGAGAGTGTTGTCCACCCCATAAATGAACCATCCTTTCGCTTTGGCGGCGTGTAACTCAAAAACTCAGAGAGGTTCACCCCAAGGGTTCCGTATTGGAGATTAGCCGCGTTATAGTTTTTGTAGCCAGCAGCCTCGGCAAGCTTCGTAGAAGTTATTGTTGCATCGGGTGTTTGGCACTGCGCCTTAAGCATAACGAGATGGTTATCGGGCAAGTTCTTGTCGCGCAGCGCGAGCAACGCAGCTTTGAATTGCTCGATTGTCGCCACCGGGGCAGTGGTATTTGTGGCCATAGTGATCGAAGTGCGTGGGTGTTTTGTGTGAGGCCTAACGTTCGAGCTAAGCGGGCGACGACGGCAGGACGCCAGGCCCGGGCTGGCGAAAATGTACCGCGTACCGCCAGACCGGGCCTGGTGGCCTGCCGTTGGCGCTCCGCTTGAGCGAGGGGTTAGGCGTCGGTGCGGTCGACATGCTTGCGAACCCTGGAATTCCTTGCCGCAAACTACTGACTCATACCAATGAGCCATGGCCTCACCTCTGCCAAGAGTACGCCACTTTTGACGGCCGGGTCTTCGGCTGCGTACTTGGTGACTTCTTCCTCACTGACCCCTGCAGTTGGAATCATCATGCCACCTCCCATGCCGTCCAGATGTGGGCCGCCAAGCGCGAGTTTCCCGGCTTCAAGGAACTTTCGATAGTGCTCGACATGTTCGCGCACACCAGGCTGCTCAAACAATGTTTTGCCGGCCAGCCACTTCGGACCTGGAGTGTGGAGTACTACAAATCGCACGTCCTTCATGGGCTTTGCGACCTTTCCACTTTCGCCGGCGATGCTGGACTGACCGTAGACGGTACCAAGAACTGTCAGGAGGCAAGCCGCAGTTACCGACCGACGAATTAGGCTGAAGATCATGGTATGCCGCAATGGTTGAATTCCGACGCCTAACGTGTTTTAGGCTGCATGGTAACGCTGCCACAGGCGGCAACAAGTGGGTGCATGCCGCCATTTGTTGCCATAGGCGCCAATGCGGGTTTACCCGCAACTCGGGACCACGTTCTTTAGCAGACGAAGGTTCTTCGCAACCATGCGCGGCACCAGCCAGTACTTCTGCTTGGGCACCCACTGTGCGCCGCATGCCATGAGCAAAGTCCGAGTGGCCTTGTCGGATGCTCCGATCTTGACTGCTACCAGGGATCGCGCTCGGGAGGCGACAGGCGTGCTTTCAATCAGCAACTCGACTGTTGTGTGCCGCACCGTGCCGTCGTCGCTCAGGCGGTGGCGTACACACACCAACTTGTCGCCGTAGCGCTTTTCAAAGCGCTTTGCGCCGTTCTGATCAGGCGCGTAGGTTTTGGCAACGGCAAGTGCGGCGAGTCTGGTATTGGCTGTTTTCACGGTGGGCGGTCTGCAGGTGGTTCCTGTGAGGCCTAACGTTCGAGCTAAGCTGCCCGCGTAGGCATGTGTTGTAAGCCCGGTACGCGAAAATGTACAGGGTACCGCGAACCGGGCTTACAACGCATGCCGTAGCGGGTCAGCTTGAGCGAGGGGTTAGGCCGCACCTTGCCACCGCCACTCGAACACGCAGGTTGTGCCTCCATCGTCTTCGACCCGCGTCTCGTGTAGTTTCGCTCCAGCCTTCTGAAGCACCCGCTGCGAGGCCTTGTGATCTTCGTCCACGGTTGCGATGACCCGATGAAGGCCATGTTCCTTCGCTCCATACTCCAGCAGAGCTGGAAGAATCTCCGATGCCAGACCTTTGCCCCACTCGGAACGCAAGAAGGAGTACTTCACCTCCACTTCTTCCTGCCCTCCCGGATGAATGAGGCCGCAGAAGCCAATCACTTTTCCCGCGTCTTTGCCTTCTATGGCGTACATCCCATAGCCGCGAGTCGAGTAGTTCGTCTCTGTCACCTCGAACCACTTCGCGCAGGCCTCGTGCGTGATCGGCTTCCCTTCGCCGACCCACCGCATCGCGACAGGATCTGAGTACACGGCATACAGCGCGCCGTAGTCAGTTCGACGCCAACGGCGGCACAGGAGTCGAGGGGTTTGGAAGAGAAGCGCCACAGTGCTTCCTTGTGCGGCCTAACGTTCGAGCTAAGCGGGCGACGACGGCAGGACGCCAGGCCCGGGCTGGCGAAAATGTACCGCGTACCGCCAGCCCGGGCCTGGTGGCCTGCCGTTGGCGCTCCGCTTGAGCGAGGGGTTAGGCATCACTAGTGCTGACAGAGAACAGGCCCATTTCGGTCCGCTCTGCTGCAACCTTTCGCCAGAAGGCATGGCCTCCGACATTTGACTTGAATACCAGCAGGTGGGCCTTTTCTATTCCCAGGGCGGCGAGTTCCCTCCGAGATGAGTTTAGTAAGGCGGTTGCCAAGCCGGCTCTTCTGTGGGAGGTATCTACGACAAGATGATGGATTAATCCTCGGCGACCGTCATGACCGCAGAGGATTGTTCCAATGACTTCCTCTCGATCTCCCGTGGCGACGAAACTGAGTCCTGGATTTCGGTTCAGAAATCGCTCGATCTCACTTCGCTCATCAGCGGCGCTGAGCCCTACTCCAGGGGTCTTTCGCCATAGGTCGAGCGCTGATGAGTAGTGCTCGGGCTGGAATTGACGAGTGCTGCTAGCCATTGGTGCTTTTGTGATGCCTAACGTGGGAGCTAAGCTGGCACCGACGGTGAAACGCCAGGCCCCGGCCACAGAAAATGTACAGCGTACCTGTGGCCGGGGCCTGGTGTTTTGCCGTTGGTGCTCAGCTTGAGCGACGTGTTAGGCCACGCTTTTGATGGCCACTGCTGCCTGCCTGGCTTTGAGCTGACTTGGTGGCGTTGCCGCGATGGCCAGCTTCTATGTGGCCATGGCGCCAAGCACAAGGACGCCAGCGAGCCTGAACTGTGGCTGCTGGCCGGGCTAGGTGCTTTTCCTCGGTGCTGCGATGGCGAGGCGTAGACGGCGACGCCAGAGAACTGGCCGTTTAGATTTTCGGCGTAGTTGTGGACGTCGGGGCTGATTTTCACTTGTGATGTGGGCTTCAGCGTAAATACTCCTGAAGCTTGGAGACGAGGCCTTTGCTCGCGGAATTTGGTCGCCTTCTGAGCCGCAGTGATGCTGATGAGGGGATGCATTTAGTGCGGCTGGAGGATGTCGTGAAAGCTGCAGAGGTGAGTGTATTTGCGTGGCCTAACGTTCGAGCTAAGCGGGCGGCGACGGTAGGACGCCAGGCCCGGACTGGTGAAAATGTACCGCGTACCACCAGGCCGGGCCTGGTGGCCTGCCGTTGGCGCTCCGCTTGAGCGAGGGGTTAGGCCGCACTTGGCGCTGTTCGATGCGAGTTCCATCTCTCGTAGAGCCGGTAAAGCGCATATACAAAAAGGCACTGCATGAAGCACATAAAGGCTATGCCAGCGATTATTCCGGACTGGGATCTGGCCGTCAGAACTTGGTAGACAACGAATGCGTGATACCCTGTTATCGAACCAGTCGTTACGAAGAGGCGGCCTTTCGTTGCGACAGCCGAGGCCGACCAAGCAACTGGATCCTTCCAAATTCGTGGCATAAGTCCTTCCCGTTCAGAACAGAGGTTCAGATTAAGTCAAAGTGTCTGATGCATCAAGTGTTTCGCGGTTCGCCTGGCCTGCGTAGCTTTGCCGTGGAGAACGGGTAAGAATCCGGTGGCTAGCGCGCTGCGGCATTTGTGCGGCCTAACGTTCGAGCTAAGCGGGCGACAACGGCAGGACGCCAGGCCCGGGCCGGTGAAAATGTACCGTGTACCACCGGCCCGGGCCTGGTGGCCTGCCGTTGGTGCTCCGCTTGAGCGAGGGGTTAGGCCTCGCTTTGCGTAGACCGAGGAGAACCTTGCTGTGGCTACACAAAGCCATGCTCCTTGTAGCTTTCAAGGCCTGCCTTGGTAAGGGCGGCAAGTTCCTTCAGGAGTACTGTGTCCGTGACTGTGAAGTTGAAACAGGATTTTCCTTGCATTCTCGACTTCAACTCCGACGATAGACCCACAAGCAGTTCTGGCTTCATGTACACAGGCATCAAGTGGAAGCTGACATAGGCTTTCTTGACCTGAACAGCGCCGAAGAACAAAGGCTTCTTGTTCTTCTGAACATGCTTGGTATCGACGTAGAACTCGGTATCGTCGTCTTTCTTCAAATCGAGCTGTGCCGCGTAGGGCGCCATGATCGCTCGGAGTTCTACGAAGACGGTGCTTAAATCGGCCATGGTCTGAATCGATCTGGGGTGCGGGGAAGAAGTTTCGATTGCGAGGCCTAACGTGGGAGCTAAGCTGGCACCGACGGTGAAACGCCAGGCCCCGACCACAGAAAATGTACAGCGTACCTGTGGCCGGGGCCTGGTGTTTTGCCGTTGGTGCTCAGCTTGAGCGACGTGTTAGGCCACGCTTTTGATGGCCACTGATGCGCGCCTTGCCTTGAGCTGACTTGGCGGCACTGTTGCGACGACCAGCTTCTGCATGGCCCTTGCGCCCTGCACAAGGACGCCAACTAGCTTGAACTACGACTGTTGGCTAGGCTGGGTGATTTTCCTCGGTGGTGCGCTGGCGCGGCGTAGGTGGCGACGCCAAAGAGCTGGCCGAGTAGATTCTCGGCGTAGTGGTGGACGTTGGGGCTGATTTTCACTTGTGATGTGGACTTCTGCGAAAATACTCGTGAGCCTTGAGACGAGGCCTCTGCTCGGGGAATTTGGTCGCCTTCTGAGCCGCGAAGATGGGGATGAGCAGATGCATTTAGTGCGGCTGCTGGATTCCGGGAAGATTGCCGAGGTGGGTGTATTTGCGTGGCCTAACGTTCGAGCTAAGCGGGCGCCGACGGTAGGACGCCAGGGCCCGGGCTGTGAAAATGCACTGTGTGCCACAGGCCGGGCCCTGGTGGCCTGCCGTTGGTGCTCCGCTTGAGCGAGGGGTTAGGCCTCGCATTGCGGAGCACGGTGAAGGATGAACTATTCAATTCGTGTTCTGTCCGATGCGCCACAGGACGCCCGACGGATCGAAAAGGCAGAAGTCCCGCATTTTCCACGGTTGCGCTTCTATGGCGGTTACCTTGACACAGTATTTGTCTGCCACTCCGCTGGAAGCCACGTGTTGCCACCAGGCATCGACATCTTCTACGAGGATGTGCATCATGAAGTTTTCGGCGAGATGCTCTGTGCAGAAGTCTTGCAATAGAAAGGCGACATGTCCAAAGTGAAAGTAGGCAACTCCTCCTCCCTCTGATGCCATCGTGAAGCCAAGATCCTTGTAGAACTGCTTCGAGACGTCGAAGTCTTTTGCGGGAACGAACGCCTTGATTTCCGTGATACGCAGACGGGACATGGAGATCCTTTGCGAGGCCTAACGTGTTTTATGCGACAGCGTTACAAAGCTGACATGACTGGATTGAACGCAATCGCCTTGATTTTGGCAAGTAGTCGGACGCAGAAAAGTCATCAATGAGGCCCTCACGCTTGGGGGAACGCTTAAGGGAAAGTCCGGGGAGGCTGCAAAGTTTGGGATTGCCACGGAGGCTGTTTTGGCGGGTGGTGCGCCAACACTGGTTCCTGTGAGGCCTAACGTTGGAGCTAAGCTGGCGCCGACGGTGAAACGCCATGCCCCGGCCACAGAAAATGTACAGTGTACCTGTGGCCGGGGCCTGGTGTTTTGCCGTTGGGGCTCAGCTTGAGCGACGTGTTAGGCCACGCTTTTGACGGCCACGGCTGCCTGCCTGGCTTTGAGCTGACTTGGTGGCGTTGCCGCGACGACCAGCTTCTATGTGGCCCTGGCGCCAAGCACAAGGACGCCAGCGAGCCTGAACTGCGACTGCTGGCCAGGCTGGGTGATTTTCCTCGGTGCGGCGATGGCGAGGCGTAGACGGCGACGCCAGAGAACTGGCCGTTTAGATTCTCGGCGTAGTTGTGGACGTCGGAGGAGATTTTCACTTGGGATGTGGGCTTCAGCGCAAATACTCGTGATGCCTTGAGACGAGGCTTCTGCTCGCGGAATTTGGTCGCCTTCCGAGCCGCAGTGATGGGGATAAGCGGATGCATTTAGTGCGGCTGGTGGATTTTGCGAAGGCTGCCGAGGTGGGTGTATTTACGTGGCCTAACGTTCGAGCTAAGCGGGCGACGACGGCAGGACGCCAGGCCCGGGCTGGCGAAAATGTACCGCGTACCGCCAGACCGGGCCTGGTGGCCTGCCGTTGGCGCTCCGCTTGAGCGAGGGGTTA
>NZ_CAJGBN010000020.1 GCF_904426505.1 Rubrivivax sp. A210 | reverse complement strand
CACGCCGTTCTTCAACAACTACCGCCCGCAGTTCTACTTCCGCACGACGGACGTGACCGGCGCGGTGGAACTGCCCAAGGACAAGGAGATGGTGATGCCGGGCGACAACGTCAGCATCACGGTCAAGTTGATCAACCCGATCGCGATGGAAGAAGGCCTGCGCTTCGCCATCCGTGAAGGCGGCCGTACCGTCGGCGCCGGCGTCGTGGCCAAGATCATCGAATAAGGGGCGGACATGTCTACCAAGCAAAAGATCCGCATCCGCCTCAAGGCCTTTGACTACAAGCTGATCGACCAGTCGGCGCTGGAGATCGTCGACACCGCCAAGCGCACCGGCGCCATCGTGCGCGGCCCCGTGCCGCTGCCGACGCGCATGCAGCGTTTCGACATCCTGCGCTCGCCGCACGTCAACAAGACGAGCCGCGACCAGTTCGAGATCCGCACGCACCAGCGCCTGATGGACATCGTCGACCCCACCGACAAGACCGTGGACGCGCTGATGAAGCTCGACCTGCCGGCCGGCGTGGACGTCGAGATCAAGCTGCAGTAAGCTTTTCCGGCGACGAGGCAGTTGCGGGTTCGCCCGCAACTGCTACAATCGCAGGCTTTTCGCGACATCCCAAGGGATGTCGCAGAGTCGGCTCCCAGAGGGCCGGCAATCCAGCCCCGGCCAATCGATGTCGGGACCGTGAACAAAGGCGCCCCTGCCGGCAGGCTTGGGTGCTGGAGAAATGACCATGAGCATGAGCGAACAGCTCGGCTTGCTGGGCCGCAAGGTGGGCATGATGCGCATCTTCACGGACGATGGCGACGCCATCCCCGTGACGGTGCTCGACGTGTCCAACAACCGCGTCACGCAAGTCAAGACGGCGGCCACCGATGGCTACAACGCGCTGCAAGTCGCGTTCGGCGCCCGCAAGGCCAGCCGCGTCACCAAGCCCGAAGCCGGGCACCTGGCCAAGGCCGGTGTCGAGGCGGGCGAAGTCCTCAAGGAATTCCGCGTCACCGCGGACATCGTCGGCCAGTACAAGCCGGGCGCTGTGGTGCCCGTCAGCGTGTTTGCCGCCGGCCAGAAGGTCGACGTGCAGGGCACGTCCATCGGCAAGGGCTTCGCGGGCACCATCAAGCGCCACAACTTCAGCTCGCAGCGCGCGTCGCACGGCAACAGCCGTTCGCACAACGTGCCGGGCTCGATCTCGATGGCGCAGGACCCGGGTCGCGTGTTCCCGGGCAAGAAGATGACCGGCCACATGGGCGACGAAACCGTCACCACGCAGAACCTCGACATCGTCCGTGTCGACGAAGCGCGTTCGCTGCTGCTGGTTCGCGGCGCCGTCCCGGGTTCCAAGAACGGCCATGTGGTCGTGCGCCCGGCCATCAAGGCCAAGCTGAAGAAGGGAGCCCAGTGATGCAACTCGAGCTCCTCAACGACCAGGGTCAGGCGACCTCCAAGGTTGACGCCCCCGACACCGTGTTCGCCCGCGACTACAACGAAGCGCTGGTGCACCAGATCGTGGTGGCCTTCCAGGCCAATGCGCGCCAGGGCACCCGGGCCCAGCTTGACCGCGGCGAGGTCAAGCACTCGACCAAGAAGCCGTTCCGCCAGAAGGGCACCGGCCGCGCCCGCGCCGGCATGACCTCCAGCCCGCTGTGGCGTGGGGGTGGTCGCATCTTCCCGAACCGGCCCGACGAGAACTTCTCGCACAAGGTCAACAAGAAGATGTACCGCGCCGGCATGGCGTCCATCCTCTCGCAGCTGGCCCGCGACGGCCGCCTGGCGGTGGTTGACAGCCTCAGTGTCGACGCCCCCAAGACCAAGCTGCTGGCCGCCAAGTTCAAGGCCATGGGCCTGGACTCGGTGATGGTCATCGCCGACCAGATCGACGACAACCTGGCGCTGGCCTCGCGCAATCTGGCCAATGTGCTGGTGGTCGAGCCGCGCTACGCCGATCCGCTGTCCCTCGTCTTCTACAAGAAGGTGCTGGTGACCAAGGGCGCGATCGAGCAGCTCAAGGAGATGTTCGCATGAGCCGCATCAATCCCGCTCCCGCCGAGCGCAAGTTCGACGAAGGCCGCCTGGCCAACGTGCTGGTCGCGCCCATCATCTCCGAGAAGGCAACGCGCATCGGCGAGAAGCAGAACCAGGTCATGTTCAAGGTTCTGCGCGATGCCACCAAGCCCGAGATCAAGGCGGCGGTCGAGCTGATGTTCAAGGTCGAGGTTGCCTCGGTCAGCACGTCCATCCAGAAGGGCAAGGTCAAGCGTTTCGGCCGCACCATCGGCCGCCGCGACCACGTCAAGAAGGCCTTCGTGGCGCTCAAGCCGGGCCAGGAGCTCAATTTCTCGGGGGAGGCCGCTTAAATGGCTGTCATCAAGGTCAAGCCCACGTCGCCCGGCCGCCGCGCCGTGGTGAAGGTGGTGCACAAGCACCTGCACAAGGGTGCCCCCGAGGCTTCGCTGCTCGAGCCCCAGAAGCAGAAGTCCGGGCGCAACAACAACGGCCACATCACGATGCGCCACAAGGGTGGGGGCCACAAGCACCACTACCGCGTCGTCGATTTCCTGCGCAACAAGGATGGCATCCCGGCGAAGGTCGAGCGCATCGAGTACGACCCCAACCGCACCGCACACATCGCGCTGGTGCTGTACGCCGACGGCGAGCGCCGCTACATCATCGCCCCGCGCGGTGTCGAAGCCGGTGCGACGCTGATGTCGGGCTCCGAGGCGCCGATCAAGGCCGGCAACACGCTGCCCATCCGCAACATCCCGGTCGGCTCCATCATCCACTGCATCGAGATGATGCCGGGCAAGGGCGCGCAGATCGCGCGCTCCGCCGGCACCTCGGTGACGCTGATGGCGCGCGAAGGCATCTACGCGCAGGTTCGCCTGCGCTCCGGTGAAGTGCGCAAGATCCACATCGACTGCCGCGCCACCATCGGCGAGGTCAGCAACGAAGAGCACAGCCTGCGCCAGTACGGCAAGGCCGGCGCGATCCGCTGGAAGGGCATACGCCCGACCGTCCGCGGCGTTGCGATGAACCCGGTGGACCACCCGCACGGCGGCGGCGAAGGCCGCACCGGCGAAGGCAAGCCGCAAGTGTCGCCGTGGAACACCCTGACCAAGGGCTACCGCACTCGCAGCAACAAGCGCACGCAGACGATGATCGTCTCGCGTCGCAAGAAGTGAGGTCGTAGAACATGACCCGTTCGCTGAAAAAGGGTCCCTTCGTGGACCACCACCTGATGGCCAAGGTCGAGAAGGCCGCCGCCATCAAGGACAAGAAGCCGATCAAGACCTGGTCGCGCCGCAGCACCATCCTGCCCGAGTTCATCGGCCTGACGGTGGCCGTCCACAACGGCAAGCAGCACGTTCCGGTGTATGTGACCGACCAGATGGTCGGCCACAAGCTCGGCGAGTTCGCCCTCACCCGCTTGTTCAAGGGTCACCCCGCGGACAAGAAGGCCAAGAAGTAAGGAGCTGGCGAAATGGCAACTGAAACCAAAGCCAGCGTGCGCGGCGTGCGCCTTTCCGTGGACAAGGGCCGGCTCGTCGCCGACATGATCCGCGGCAAGAAGGTGGACCAGGCGATCAACATCCTGACCTTCACGCAGAAGAAGGCCGCCGGCATCATCAAGAAGGCCGTCGAGTCCGCGGTGGCGAACGCCGAGCACAACGACGGCGCCGACATCGACGAGTTGAAGATCAAGTCGATCTACGTCGAGCAGGGCGCGGTGCTCAAGCGCTTCTCGGCCCGTGCGAAGGGCCGTGGTGCCCGCATCAGCAAGGGCACGTGCCACATCTTCGTCACGGTCGGCAACTAAGCGTCGGGAACTGAGAGAAAAGCATGGGACAGAAAATCCACCCGACCGGCTTCCGCCTCGCGGTCACGCGCGCCTGGCAGTCGCGCTGGTTCGCCACGCACAAGAACTTCGCCGGCATGCTGGCCGAAGACCTGGACGTGCGCGAATACCTCAAGGGCAAGCTCAAGAGCGCCGCGGTCTCGCGCATCCTGATCGAGCGCCCCGCCAAGAACGCCCGCATCACCATTTTCTCGGCGCGTCCGGGCGTGGTGATCGGCAAGAAGGGCGAGGACATCGAGAACCTGAAGGCCGAACTGGCGCGTCGCCTGGGCGTGCCGGTCGCTGTCAACATCGAAGAAATCCGCAAGCCGGAAGTCGATGCCCAGCTGATCGCCGACAGCATCACGCAGCAGCTTGAGAAGCGCATCATGTTCCGCCGCGCCATGAAGCGCGCGATGCAGAACGCCATGCGCCTGGGTGCCCAGGGCATCAAGATCATGTCCTCGGGCCGTCTGAACGGCATCGAGATCGCCCGCTGCGAGTGGTACCGCGAAGGCCGCGTGCCGCTCCACACGCTGCGCGCCGACATCGACTACGGCTTCTCCGAGGCCAAGACCACCTACGGCGTCATCGGCGTCAAGGTTTGGGTCTACCGCGGTGACCGCCTGGCCAATGGCGAAGCCCCGCAGCTGCCCAAGACCGAAGGCGACAACGACCGCCGCGACCGCCGCGGCCCGCGTCCCGACGGTCGCCCCGGTGCCGGCCGCGGCCGCCCCGGCGACCGCCCGGGCAGTGATCGCCCCGCGCCGCGCAGCGACCTCACCGCCGCTGCCCCGGCCGCGCCCGCCGGCGACGGCCCGCGTGGCCCCGCTGTCAAGCGCGTGCGCCGTGCCGGCCCGCCGGCCACGCCCGCCGTCGGCGGCGAGACCAAAGGAGAATAACGATGCTGCAACCCGCACGTCGCAAGTTCCGCAAGGAACAAAAAGGCCGCAACACCGGCATCGCCACGCGCGGTGCCAATGTCTCGTTCGGTGAATTCGGCCTCAAGGCCACCGAGCGCGGCCGCATCACGGCGCGCCAGATCGAAGCCGCTCGCCGTGCCATCAGCCGCCACATCAAGCGCGGTGGCCGCATCTTCATCCGCATCTTCCCCGACAAGCCGATTTCGCAGAAGCCGGCCGAAGTCCGGATGGGCAACGGCAAGGGCAACCCCGAGTACTACGTCGCCGAGATCCAGCCGGGCAAGGTGCTGTACGAGATCAACGGCGTGCCCGAGCAACTGGCGCGCGAAGCCTTCCTGCTGGCCTCGGCCAAGCTGCCGCTGCGCACGACCTTCGTCGCGCGCCAGGTCGGCACCTAAGCGGAGAACACGCATGAAAAAGACCGCCAACCGTACCGCCGAACTGCGCGCCAAGGACATCGTGGCGCTGGAGAAGGAAGTCTCTGACCTGCTCAAGGCCCATTTCGGCCTGCGCATGCAGAAGGCGACCCAGCAGCTCACCAACCACACGCAGCTGGGCCGCACCCGGCGCGATGTGGCGCGCGTGAAGACCGTCATCGCCGAGAAGAAGCGCCAGCAGGGCGCACAGCAGCAAGGGGCCGCGAAATGAGCGAAACCGCCACCACCGCAGCGGCCCCGGCCGCCGCGCCGGTCAAGAACACCCGCACCTTCGTCGGGCGCATCGTCAGTGACAAGCGCGCCAAGACCGTGACCGTGCTGGTCGAGCGCCGTACCGCGCACGAGCTCTACGGCAAGATCGTCGCCAAGTCGCGCAAGTACCACGCCCACGACGAAAAGGGCGAGTACAAGATGGGTGATCTGGTCGAGATCGCCGAAGGGCGCCCGATCAGCAAGACCAAGTCCTGGACCGTCACCCGCCTGATCGAGAAGGCCAGGCTGGTCTGATCCACGCTGCGGGGCAATGACCCCGCAAGGGCACCGAACGGCCGGCCGCTGGAGACTCCAGCCCCGGTCGTTTTTCATCGCCAAGGAGACATGCATGCTGAAAGTCGGAGACAAGCTGCCCGCGGGCAGCCTGCAGGAATTCATCGAGGTCGAAGGCAATGGCTGTTCGCTCGGCCCCAACAGCTTTGACATCGAGAAAGCCACAGCGGGCAAGAAGATCGCCCTCTTTGCCTTGCCCGGCGCCTATACGCCCACCTGTTCGGCCAAGCATGTGCCAGGCTACGTGGAGCGCGCCGATGCGCTGACGGCAGCCGGTGTCGACGAGATCTGGTGCGTGTCGGTCAACGACGCCTTCGTGATGGGGGCCTGGGGCCGCGACCAGAAGACCGGCGGCAAGGTGCGCATGATGGCCGACGGCAGCGCTGCCTTCGCCCAGGCCACCGGCCTCACGCTCGACCTCACGGCGCGAGGCATGGGCCTGCGCAGCAACCGCTATTCGATGCTCGTCGTCGACGGCGTGGTCAAGACGCTCAACGTCGAGGGCGCCGGCAAGTTCGAGGTCAGCGACGCGGAAACGATGCTGCGCCAGGCCAAGGAAATCCTCGCCTGAAGATATTGTGCGGGGCTGCTTGACTGCTCCTCACAAGTTCTGCCATACTTCAAGGCTTCGCCGGATTGGCTTAGACGGCTTGCGAAAGCAAGCCAACACCGATCCGGTCCATCCCATACACGGGCCCAAGACTGGCCGCAGGGTCTGCAGCAATGCAGCGCAGCGGGCAAGTTGGGAAAGACATCATGATCCAAATGCAATCGCGGCTCGACGTGGCCGACAACACGGGCGCGAAGTCCGTCATGTGCATCAAGGTGCTCGGCGGCTCCAAGCGGCGTTATGCCGGCATTGGCGACGTCATCAAGGTCAGCATCAAGGAAGCTGCGCCGCGTGGTCGCGTCAAGAAGGGCGAGGTCTACAGTGCCGTCGTCGTGCGCACCGCCAAGGGTGTGCGCCGCCAGGATGGCTCGCTGATCAAGTTCGACGGCAATGCCGCCGTGCTGCTGAACGCCAAGCTTGAGCCCATCGGCACGCGCATCTTCGGCCCGGTGACGCGCGAACTGCGCACCGAGCGCTTCATGAAGATCGTCTCGCTGGCTCCCGAAGTGCTCTGACGCACCGCTTCGCAAGGACCCGAACATGAACAAGATTCGCAAGGGCGACCAGGTCATCGTGACCACCGGCCGCGACAAGGGCAAGCGCGGCACTGTGGTGCAGCGCGTCGACGACGAGCGCATCGTCGTCGAGGGCGTCAACGTGGCCAAGAAGCACGTCAAGCCCAACCCGATGAAAGGCACCACCGGTGGTGTCGTCGACAAGACGATGCCTATCCATCAGTCGAACGTGGCGATCTACAACGCCGCCACGGGCAAGGCTGACCGCGTGGGCATCAAGCTGCAGGACGACGGCAAGAAGCTTCGCGTCTTCAAGTCCAGCGGCGCCGAGATCAAGGCTTGAGCAAAATGGCAAAGAGCACAGCAGCCAATACACCGAAGCCGACCAAGGCCGAGAAGGCCGAGAAGGCCGCCAAGGCAGCGAAGGCTGCAGCCGCGCCCGCGGGTGCGGCCGACAGCGGCCCGGTGCCGCCCGCGCGCCTGCAGACCATCTACCGCGACACCATCGTGCCCGAGCTGATGAAGAAGTTCGGCTTCACCTCGGTGATGCAGGTGCCGCGTCTGCAGAAGATCACGCTCAACATGGGCGTGAGCGAGGCGGTGTCGGACAAGAAGGTGATGGACAACGCCGTCGGCGACCTGACCAAGATCGCCGGCCAGCGGCCTGTCGTCACCAAGAGCAAGAAGGCCATCGCCGGCTTCAAGATCCGTGACGGCGTGCCCATCGGCACCATGGTCACACTGCGTGGCGTGCGCATGTACGAATTCCTTGATCGCTTCGTCACCGTGGCGCTGCCCCGGGTGCGCGACTTCCGCGGCATTTCCGGCCGTGCCTTCGATGGCCGCGGCAACTACAACATCGGCGTCAAAGAGCAGATCATCTTCCCCGAGATCGAGTACGACAAGATCGACGCGATCCGTGGCATGAACATCAGCATCACGACGAGCGCGAAGAACGACGACGAGTGCAAGGCACTGCTGACGGCGTTCAAGTTCCCCTTCAAGAACTGAGGCACCGACCCATGGCCAAACTGTCCGTCAAGAAGCGCCAGGAAAAGCGCGAGAAGCTGGTCGCCAAGTACGCGAAGAAGTACGCCGAGCTGAAGGCTGTGTCCAACAACGCCCAGCTGTCCGACGAAGAGCGTTACGGCGCCCGTCTCGAGTTGCAGAAGCTGCCGCGCAACGCCAACCCGACCCGTCTGCGCAACCGCTGCGCGATCACCGGTCGTGGCCGCGGCACCTTCAGCATGTTCGGCCTGGGCCGCAACAAGATCCGCGAGCTCGCCTTCAAGGGCGACATTCCCGGCATGGTCAAGGCCAGCTGGTGAACCCGGCGCGCAGAGCAGGAGAGTTTTCATGAGCATGAGTGATCCCATCGCCGACATGCTGACCCGCATTCGCAACGCCCAAATCGTTGCCAAGGCTGCGGTCACGATGCCGTCGAGCAAGCTCAAGGTCGCGATCGCGCAGGTGCTGAAGGACGAGGGCTACATCGATGGCTTCAACGTCCGCGCCAACGAGGGCAAGTCCGAACTCGATATCGCGCTCAAGTACTACGCCGGTCGTCCGGTGATCGAGCGCATCGAGCGTGTCAGCCGCCCCGGCCTGCGCATCTACAAGGGCCGTGACGCGATTCCGCAGGTCATGAACGGCCTCGGCGTGGCCATCGTGACCACGCCCAAGGGTGTGATGACCGACCGCAAGGCGCGCCAGACCGGCGTCGGCGGCGAAGTCCTCTGCTACGTCGCCTAAGGGAGCAAACAGATGTCCCGCGTAGGAAAGATGCCCGTCACCGTCCCGCAAGGCGTGGACGTGTCGATATCGGCCGAACAGATCACCGTCAAGGGCAGCAACGGCACGCTGGTGCGCAAGCTGAACCCCCTGGTGGCCATCAAGAACGATGCCGGCAAGCTCAGCTTCACACCCGCCAACGACTCGGCCGCGGCCGACGCGATGAGCGGCACCATGCGGGCGCTGGTCGCCAACATGGTCAATGGTGCCAGCAAGGGCTTCGAGAAGAAGCTCAACCTGGTCGGCGTGGGTTTTCGCGCCGCGGCCCAGGGCCAGAAGCTGAATCTGCAGATCGGGTTCTCGCACCCGGTCGTCAAGGACATGCCCGCCGGCATCAAGGTCGCGACGCCGACCCAGACCGAGATCGTGATCTCCGGTCCGGACCGCCAGGTCGTCGGCCAGTTGGCCGCCGAAGTGCGGGCCTTCCGTCCGCCCGAGCCCTACAAGGGCAAGGGAATCCGCTACGCCGGTGAGCGCGTGGTGCTGAAAGAGACGAAGAAGAAGTAAGGAGCGCAGCCATGAGCATGACCAAGAAAGAACAACGCCTGCGCCGTTCGCGCCAGACGCGCGTGCGCATTGCGCTGCAGCGTGTGGCCCGGCTGGCGGTGCATCGCTCCAACCTCCACATCTACGCCGCCATCGTTTCCGACGACGGCACCCAGGTGCTGGCCAGTGCGTCCACGGCCGAGAAGGAAGTGCGCGAGGCGCTCGGCGGCAAGGGCGGCAATGTCGCCGCGGCCACCGCGGTGGGCAAGCGCATCGCCGAGAAGGCCAAGGCCGCCGGCATCGAGAAGGTCGCCTTCGACCGTTCGGGTTTCGCCTTCCACGGCCGCGTCAAGGCGCTGGCCGAGGCGGCGCGTGAAGCCGGGCTCCAGTTTTAAGCGGCCCCGGAAGGAAACAAGGCAATGGCAAAGTTCACTCCCCGCGCGCAGACCGAAGCGAACGACGACGGGCTCAAGGAAAAGATGATCGCGGTCAACCGCGTCACCAAGGTGGTGAAGGGCGGCCGCACGCTGAGCTTCGCCGCGCTGACTGTCGTCGGTGACGGCGACGGCCGCATCGGCATGGGCAAGGGCAAGGCCAAGGAAGTGCCGGTGGCGGTGCAGAAGGCCATGGAATCGGCCCGCCGAAACATGATCAAGGTCAGCCTGCGCAACGGCTCCATCCAGCACAACGTGCGCGGCGAGCACGGCGCGGCCAAGGTCATCATGGCGCCGGCCAAGCCGGGTGACGGCATCATCGCCGGCGGCCCGATGCGCGCCGTGTTCGAGGTCATGGGTGTCACCGACATCGTGGCCAAGAGCCTGGGCTCGACCAACCCGTACAACATGGTGCGCGCCACGCTCGACGCGCTCAAGCGCTCGACCACGCCCGCCGAGGTTGCGGCCAAGCGCGGCAAGACGGTTGAAGACATCTTCAACTGAAGCCGCAGCGGAGAACCAAGATGACCGACAAGAAGACGCTCACCGTCAAGCTCGTCAAGAGCGTGGCCGGCACGCGCCAGTCGCACCGCGACACGGTGCGTGGCCTGGGCCTGCGCCGCATCGACAGCCAGCGCACCCTCGAGGACACGCCGGCGGTGCGCGGCATGATCAACAAGGTTGCGTACCTGGTGAAGGTGCTCTGATGGAACTGAACAAGATCAAGCCCGCGGGGGGCGCCAAGCACGCCAAGCGCCGTGTGGGTCGTGGCATCGGCTCGGGCCTGGGCAAGACGGCAGGCCGTGGCCACAAGGGCCAGGGCTCGCGCGCCGGTGGCTACCACAAGGTCGGCTTCGAAGGCGGCCAGATGCCGCTGCAGCGTCGCCTGCCCAAGCGCGGCTTCAAGTCGGCGCAGCTCAAGTACAACGGCGAAGTAACCCTGGCCGACCTCGAGGCGCTGGGCGCCGACGAGGTTGACCTGCTCACGCTCAAGGCCGCCGGCCTGGTGCGCGAACTGATCAAGCACGTCAAGGTGATCAAGTCCGGTGAGCTCACCCGCAAGGTGGCGCTCAAGGGCATTCTCGCTACCGCCGGTGCCAAGGCCGTGATCGAGGCTGCCGGTGGCAGCGTTGAGGCCGTGGTCGCTGCCAAGCCCGCCGGCAAGCTGGTCGCCAAGGCCAAGGCCTAAGGAAAGAAGCCGGACGTGGTTACCTCCGCCAACCAGCTGGCCAAGAGTGGGAAGTTCGGCGACTTGCGTCGCCGCATCGTCTTCCTGCTGTTGGCGCTCGTGGTCTACCGTGTCGGAGCGCACATCCCCGTGCCCGGCATCGACCCGGTGCAGCTGCAGCAGCTCTTCAAGGGCCAGAGCGGCGGCATCCTGAACCTGTTCAACATGTTCAGCGGCGGGGCGCTGTCGCGCTTCACCGTCTTCGCCCTGGGCATCATGCCCTACATCAGCGCCAGCATCATCATGCAGCTGATGACCTATGTGGTGCCTTCGCTCGAGGCCATCAAGAAGGAAGGCGAGGCCGGCCGCCGCAAGATTACCCAGTACACGCGCTACGGCACGTTGGGCCTGGCCATCTTTCAGAGCCTGGGCATCGCGCTGGCGCTTGAAGGCTCGGCTGGCCTGGTGCTGTCTCCCGGCTTCGGCTTTCGCATGACGACGGTGGTGAGCCTGGTCGCCGGCACGATGTTCCTGATGTGGCTGGGCGAGCAGATCACCGAGCGCGGCCTGGGCAACGGCATCTCGATCCTGATCTTCGGCGGCATCGTCGCCGGCCTGCCGGCAGCGCTGGCGGGGCTGTTCGAGCTGGTGCGCACCGGCGCAATGAGCATCGTGGCCTGCCTCTTCATCATCGCCGTTGTGATCTTCGTGACCTTCGCGGTGGTCTTTGTCGAGCGCGGTCAGCGCAAGATATTGGTCAACTACGCCAAGCGCCAGGTCGGCAACAAGGTCTACGGCGGCCAGTCATCGCACCTGCCACTCAAGCTCAATATGTCGGGCGTGATTCCGCCGATCTTTGCCAGCTCGATCATCCTGTTGCCGGCCACGATCGTCGGGTGGTTCGCCACCGGCGAGGGCCTGCGCTGGCTGAAGGACCTTTCGGCCGGCCTCTCGCCGGGCCAGCCGGTCTACGTGATGCTGTATGCGGCGATGATCGTGTTCTTCTGCTTCTTCTACACGGCGCTGGTCTTCAACAGCCGCGAAACCGCTGACAACCTGAAGAAGAGCGGCGCCTTCATCCCCGGCATCCGCCCGGGTGACCAGACCGCCAAGCATATCGACCGCATCCTCAGCCGCCTGACGCTGGGTGGCGCGGTCTACATCACCGCGGTGTGCCTGCTGCCCGAGTTCCTCGTGCTCAAGTACAACGTGCCCTTCTACTTCGGCGGCACTTCGCTGCTGATCATCGTCGTCGTGACGATGGACTTCTGGGCCCAGGTGCAAAGCTACGTGATGAGCCAGCAGTACGAATCACTGCTCAAGAAGGCCAACTTCAAGACGTCATGAGCAAAGACGACGTCATCCAGATGCAGGGGGAGATTCTCGAGAACCTCCCGAACGCCACCTTCCGCGTCAAGCTGGAAAACGGCCATGTGGTTCTCGGTCACATCTCCGGCAAGATGCGCATGCACTACATCCGCATCCTGCCCGGCGACAAGGTGACCGTCGAGCTCACCCCCTACGACTTGTCGCGGGCACGCATCGTGTTCCGCGCCAAGTAGTCTCACGAGTTATTGGGTCAAGGAGAAGACCATGAAAGTCGCCGCTTCGGTCAAGAAGATGTGCCGCAACTGCAAGATCATCCGCCGCAAGGGCGTGGTGCGTGTGATCTGCACCGACCCGCGCCACAAGCAGCGCCAGGGCTAATCCAGAGGAATCGACATGGCACGCATAGCCGGTATCAACATCCCTCCGCACAAGCATGCGGAAATCGGCCTGACCTCGATCTACGGCATCGGCCGTTCGACGGCGCAGAAGATCTGCGACCAGGTCGGCATCGCCTATTCCAAGAAGATCAAGGACCTCAGCGACACTGATCTTGAGAAGATCCGCGAGGAAATCGGCCGCATGACGATCGAGGGCGACCTGCGTCGCGAACTCTCGATCAACATCAAGCGCCTGATGGACCTGGGCTGCTACCGCGGCTTCCGCCATCGCCGCGGCCTGCCTGTCCGCGGCCAGCGCACGCGCACCAATGCCCGTACCCGCAAGGGTCCGCGCAAGGGCGCAGCCGCGCTGAAGAAGTAAGCCGGCAGCAACACTGAAAGAAACCAGACATGGCCAAGGCACCCGTCAATACCGCTGCGCGCCGCGTAAGCAAGAAGATCCGCAAGAACGTCGCGGACGGCATCGCGCATGTGCATGCGTCGTTCAACAACACGATCATCACCATCACCGATCGCCAGGGCGGCGCGCTCGCCTGGGCGTCCAGCGGCGGCCAGGGCTTCAAGGGTTCGCGCAAGAGCACGCCCTTCGCGGCCCAGGTGGCGGCCGAAGTGGCCGGCCGCGCCGCGCAGGAGCAGGGCATCAAGAACCTCGACGTGCGCATCAAGGGCCCCGGCCCGGGCCGCGAATCGAGCGTGCGTGCGCTGGCCTCGCTGGGCATCCGCATCAACTCGATCAGCGACGTGACGCCGATCCCGCACAACGGCTGCCGGCCGCAGAAGCGCCGCCGCATCTGAGGGCCGCCAGGCCCGGCCCCGCGCGTTCTTTGCGCGGGCGCTATACTCAGCGGTTTTCCGCGCCGGCAGCAACCCGCTTGCCGGCAGTTTTGCCGAAGGATCCCATCCTTCCATCAAGCCCACCGTCTGTGCGCCACGTCTCCACGTCGCCAGACTCGCGCGGAGGCTTCCATTGCGGGAGCCGTTGCCGCGTCAGAGCCATCCAGAGGACATAAAAAGTGGCACGTCTGCTCGGCCCCAAGGCCAAACTTTCCCGCCGTGAAGGCACCGATCTTTTCCTGAAGAGCGCCCGCCGCTCGATCAGCGACAAGGCCAAGTTCGACAGCAAGCCGGGCCAGCATGGCCGCACCAGCGGCTCGCGCACGTCCGACTTCGGCATGCAGCTGCGTGAAAAGCAGAAGGTCAAGCGCATGTACGGCGTGCTTGAGCGCCAGTTCCGCCGCTATTTCGCCGAGGCCGAGCGCCGCAAGGGCAATACCGGCGCCAACCTGCTGGCCCTGCTCGAAACCCGCCTGGACAACGTCGTCTACCGCATGGGCTTCGGCTCGACGCGGGCCGAGGCGCGCCAGCTGGTGTCGCACAAGGCACTGACGGTGAATGGCCAGGTCGTGAACATCCCGTCGTACCAGGTCAAGCCGGGCGACGTGGTGGCGCTGCGCGAGAAGAGCAAGACCCAGCTGCGCGTCACCGACGCGCTGAAGCTGGCGCAATCCATCGGCCTGGCCGACTGGGTTTCGGTGGACGCGACCAAGATGGAAGGCACCTTCAAGAAGGTGCCCGACCGCGATCAGTACGGCGCCGAGATCAAGGAAGCGCTGATCGTCGAACTTTATTCGCGTTAAGGCGCGGGGCCGCCGTTCAGGTGGCACGCCCTTTCGAGTGCCGTTGCGCGTGCCGGGTGCGCGGCGGCCTCATCCCGACCCGGCGCGGTCCATCAGCCTTATCGGTGTAACGAGCCGAGGGTATTGACAGGAACAGACACACTCCATGCAAACCACCCTTCTGAAGCCCAAGGCCATCGTGGTCGAGCCGCTCGGCAACCATCGCGCCAAAGCCACGCTCGAGCCTTTCGAGCGCGGCTACGGCCACACCCTCGGCAACGCACTGCGGCGTGTGCTGCTGTCGTCGATGGTGGGTTACGCGCCGACCGAGGTGACCATCGCCGGCGTGCTGCACGAGTACTCGGCGATCGACGGCGTTCAGGAAGACGTCGTCCACATCATGCTCAACCTCAAGGGCGTGGTGTTCCGGCTGCACAACCGTGACGAGGTCACGCTGGTGCTGCGCAAGGAAGGCGAGGGCGCCGTCACCGCCGCCGACATCCAGACCCCGCACGACGTCGAGATCATCAATCCCGAGCACGTCATCGCCCACCTGTCGCAGGGCGGCAAGCTCGACATGCAGATCAAGGTCGAGAAGGGCCGCGGCTATGTGCCGGGCACGATGCGCCGCTACGGCGACGAGCCGACCAAGAGCATAGGCCGCATCGTGCTGGATGCCAGCTTCTCGCCCGTGCGCCGCGTCAGCTACGCGGTCGAGAACGCCCGCGTCGAGCAGCGCACCGACCTCGACAAGCTGGTGATGGAGATCGAGACCAACGGCGCCATCGCGCCCGAGGAAGCGATCCGCCAGAGCGCCCGCATCCTCGTGGAGCAGCTGGCCTTCTTCGGCCAGATCGACGTGAACCCGATCGACAGCATGGTGCCGCAGCCCTCGCGCCCGACGCCCTTCGATCCCATCCTGCTGCGTCCGGTGGACGAGCTCGAACTCACGGTGCGTTCGGCCAACTGCCTCAAGGCCGAGAACATCTACTACATCGGCGATCTCATCCAGCGCACCGAGACCGAGTTGCTGAAGACGCCGAACCTGGGCCGCAAGAGCCTGAACGAGATCAAGGAAGTGCTGGCTTCGCGCGGGCTCACGCTCGGCGCGCGGCTGGAAAACTGGCCCCCGCAGGGCCTGGACAAGCGCTGATCAGCGCCTGCCATGTGCAACCCCCGGTACCTGACACGGCCGGGGTTCAATAAGAGATAGGAATAGCACCATGCGCCACCGTAACGGCCCCCGCAAACTCAACCGCACCACCTCGCACCGCCTGGCGATGCTGAGGAATATGTGCAACTCGCTCATCACCCACGAGGCGATCAAGACCACGCTGCCCAAGGCCAAGGAGCTGCGCGCCGTGGTCGAGCCGCTGATCACGCTGGGCAAGGAGCCGACGCTGGCGAACCGCCGCCTGGCCTTCAACCGCACGCGTGACCGCGATGTCGTGAGCAAGCTGTTCGACGTGCTGGGCCCGCGCTTCAAGACGCGCCCGGGCGGCTACACCCGCATCTTGAAGATGGGCTTCCGCGTCGGTGACAACGCGCCCATGGCCTATGTCGAGCTGCTCGACCGCCCGGAACCGGTGGCTGCGCCGGAGGCCGAAGAGAAGGCCGAGTAATTCCCCGAGCGACCGCGCGGCTCAGCCCGCGCCCCTGCTCCGCCAGCCCCGGCCACGATGTCTTCGTGCCGGGGTTGTTTGCTTCTGGAGCGAGGCCTCAGGGAACGACGTTGACAGTGACCACCGCGCTGTCGGTGCAGAAGCCGGCGTCGTCGCAGGCGCTGGCGAAATAGCTCACGGTGCGGCCGGCATTGGCGGGAATGGCGGTCTCGATCTGGAAGGGCGGACCCGAGAGGGTGGCGAGCCGGGTGTCGACCCCGGGATCGATGCGGTAGAAGCTGACCTGGTCCAGGCCATTCACTGCGCTGGCTGCGGCGCTCAGGCGGATGAATTCGCCGCGCTGCGCGAAATCGCTGCTGGCGACCAGGGACACATCGGGCGGCGGCCCCCAGATGTCGCCAATATCGATGTAGAGGCCGCCCCCGCAGCCCACCAGCGGCAGCACGAGGGCCGCAGCGAGGGCGGCACGGCGGAAGAGGCTGGAACGCGGCGTGGTCGTGGCCATGGGAAGGTCTCCAGCCCACGCAGCCCGGCGAAGGCGCGGGCCGGCAGGCTCCCATACAACGCTGGCGTTGCGGCGGTGGTTGTCAGGCGTAGCAGCTGGTAACGATGGCGTGGTCGAACGCGCCTCTCGGTGCGGTCTTCAGCGGCCCGCCGCCTCCAGCACCGCCCACTCCTCGTCGGTGAACAACCGCGAACGCGTCAGGAAGCGCAGGCCTTCGGGGCCTTCGAGCGAGAACATGCCGCCGCGGCCGGGCACCACGTCGATGATGAGTTGGGTGTGCTGCCAGTACTCGAACTGCGGGCCGCTGATGTAGAAGGGCGCGCCGCCGATCTCGCCCAGGTGCTTGTCGTAGTCGCCGACGATGAAGTCGCCCTGCGGATAGCACATCGGCGCGCTGCCATCGCAGCAGCCGCCCGACTGGTGGAACATCAGCGCGCCATGCTTGGCGCGCAGCTTGGCGATGAGCGCCAAGGCCGCCTCGGTGGCGGTGACGCGAAGAACCTCGGGAGCCATGCAGACCTCCTGTTTCAAGCGATAAAGAAAATGCGCCCCGCGCAGCCTGGGGGCCGAGCGGGGCGCCGTGGCGATGACAGCGATGCGTGCGGTCGGTCAGAAGAAGCCGAGCGGCTTCTCGCTGTAGCTCACGAGCAGGTTCTTGGTCTGCTGGTAGTGGTCCAGCATCATCTTGTGGTTTTCGCGGCCGATGCCCGACTGCTTGTAGCCACCAAAGGCGGCGTGGGCCGGGTAGTGGTGGTAGCAGTTGGTCCACACGCGGCCGGCCTGGATGCCGCGGCCCATGCGGAAGGCGGTGTTGGTGTCGCGGCTCCAGACACCGGCGCCCAGGCCGTAGAGCGTGTCGTTGGCAATGGACAGGGCCTCGGCTTCGTCCTTGAAGGTGGTGACGCTGACCACCGGGCCGAATATCTCCTCCTGGAAGATGCGCATCTTGTTGTGACCCTTGAAGACCGTGGGCTGCACGTAGTAGCCGCCTTCCAGGTCACCGGCCAGCTTGCTGCGGCCGCCGCCGATCAGTACTTGCGCGCCTTCCTGGCGGCCGATGTCCATGTAGGACAGGATCTTCTCGAGCTGCTCGCTCGAGGCCTGGGCGCCGATCATCGTGCTCATGTCCAGCGGGTTGCCCTGCTTGATGGCGGCCACGCGCTTGACGGCCTTCTCGATGAAGCGGTCGTAGATCGATTCCTGAATCAGCACGCGGCTGGGGCAGGTGCAGACCTCGCCCTGGTTGAGCGCGAAGAGCGCAAAGCCTTCCAGCGCCTTGTCCAGGAAGCCGTCGTCCTTGGCCAGCACGTCCTCGAAGAAGATGTTGGGCGACTTGCCGCCCAGTTCCAGCGTCACCGGAATCAGGTTCTGGCTGGCGTATTGGCTGATCAGGCGGCCGGTGGTGGTCTCGCCGGTGAAGGCGATCTTGGCGATGCGGTTGCTGGATGCCAGCGGCTTGCCGGCTTCCAGGCCGAAGCCGTTGACGACATTGAGCACGCCCGGGGGCAGCAGGTCGCCGATCAGCTCCATCAGCACCAGGATGGACACCGGGGTCTGTTCGGCCGGCTTCATCACCACGCAGTTGCCGGCGGCCAGCGCCGGGGCCAGCTTCCACACCGCCATCAGCAGCGGGAAGTTCCAGGGGATGATCTGGCCGACCACGCCCAGGGGCTCATGGAAGTGGTAGGCATAGGTTTCGTGGTCGATCTCGCTGATGCCGCCTTCCTGGGCGCGCACGCAGGCCGCGAAATAACGGAAGTGGTCCACCGCCAGCGGCAGGTCGGCATAGGTGGTCTCGCGGATGGGCTTGCCGTTGTCCCAGGTCTCGGCGGCGGCCAGCAGGGCCAAGTTGGCCTCCATGCGGTCGGCGATCTTGTTCAGGATATTGGCGCGCGTGGTCGGCGAGGAGGCGCCCCAGGCCGTCTTGGCCTTGTGCGCGGCGTCGAGGGCACGGTCGATGTCTTCGGCCGTCGAGCGCGGCACTTCGCAGAAGACCCGGCCGGTGATCGGCGTGATGTTCTCGAAGTACTGGTTGCCGGAAGGCGCGACCCACTCGCCGCCGATGAAGTTGGCGTAGCGCTTCTTGAACGGCACCGCGGTGCCGAATTTGCCGGGTTCGAGCATGTCCATGTCTGTCTCCTGAGGGGGTTTGGGTAGGGCTGAAAGGGCGGCGCAGCCGGTTTCGCTGCCGCGCCAGCCTCTTTCGCAATGCGCGTACCCGCAAATCTCGGTGCATACCCGTAGGCAGCCGGGCCGGATTTCGCCACCTTGAAGGGTCATCCTCGCGGCCTGCGACATATCCGTGCGAATATCTCGCTGTTTGTCGCAAGGCTGTCGCAAGCTGCGACGCGACACCCCAGCAGGAGACCGCCATGTCCGAGCCCTTGCGGCCCATGACCCGACCCGAGCGCGGCCGCGCGCTGTTGCCGGCCGGCCTGGACGCCACTGGCGGCCCGCTGGCCGAACACATCCGGCGCTCGTGGCAGCGCTGTGGTCATCTTGACCGCGCCCCCGTCGATGCCGCGCCGCTGGCCGGCGCCTCGCTGCGCGAGCGCCGCGAAATGGCCGCGCGCCTGTTGGCCTGCGCCCTGCCCGAACTGGACGCACTGACCGAACACGCCAGCGGCAACGGCTGCGTCGTCGTGCTCACCGATGCCAGCGGCCTGATCCTGGAGGAAATCGGCAGCCCTGACTTCCTGCCCCAGGCCGAGCGCGTGGCGCTCACACCCGGCGTCGAATGGACCGAGGCGCGCCGCGGCACCAACGCCATCGGCACCGCGCTGGCCGAGAGCACGCCGGTGCTGGTGCAGGGCCGCGAACACTATCTGCCGCAGAACGCCGCCATAGGCTGCGCCGCCGCGCCCATCTTCACGGCCACCGGCAATGTGGCCGGCGTGCTCGACATCTCTGGCGAGGCGGCACGCGTCAACCGCCACGCCCTGGGCCTGGTGCGCATGGCGGCGCAGCAGATCGAGCACCGCCTGCTGCTGGCCGGAGCCCGCGGCCACCTGCTGCGATTTCACCGCGAGCAAGGCCTGCTGGGTTCGCCGCGCGAGGCGCTGATGGTGGTGGAAGACGGCTGCATCACCGGCGCCAACCGCGTTGCCCTGGCCCTGCTGGGCCGGCGCTGGGACGAGTTGCTGGGCCAGGACGTCGACGCCGTGCTTGGCAAGGGCTGGGGCGGTGAATTCGCGCTCGGCGCCCAGCCGCCCTTTGCGGTGCGCACCGAGCGTGTCGAACGCCCGGCGCCGCGTCCCGCGTCACGCCCGCTGAGTGCTTCCGGCGTGCTGCGTCCGCCCTCGGCCGCCGACGCGCTGGCGCCGCTGCTGGACGAGGCACTGAAGGTGCTGGACCACGGCGTGCCGGTGCTCGTCACCGGCGAAACCGGCAGCGGCAAGGAAGTCTTCGCGCGCCGCCTGCACGCCGCCAGCCGCCGCGCCGGCGGCCCCTTCGTCGCCGTCAACTGCGCTGCCCTGCCCGAGGCGCTGATCGAGGCCGAACTCTTCGGCTACGAGGAGGGCGCCTATACCGGCGCACGCCGGCGCGGATCGCCCGGGCGCGTGCGCGAGGCCGAGGGCGGCACGCTGTTCCTGGACGAGATTGCCGACATGCCGCTGCTCCTGCAGACGCGGCTGCTCCGCGTGCTGGAAGAGCGCAAGGTCCAGCCGCTGGGCGGCGGAGCGGCCACGGCGGTCGATTTCCAACTGATCTGCGCCACCCACGGCAACCTGCCTGCGCTGGCTGCGCACGGCGCCTTCCGCAGCGACCTGCTCTACCGCGTCGCCGGCTACACCGTGGCCTTGCCGCCACTGCGCGACCGCGCCGACCGCCATGCCCTGATCGAGAAGGTGCTGGCCGATGTCGGCGCCGCGGCGCGCGGCGTGCGCCTGGACGACGAGGCCCTGGTCCTGCTGGCGGCTCAGCCCTGGCCCGGCAATGTGCGGGAACTGGCCAGCACGCTGCGCGGCCTGGTGGCTCTGGCCGCGGCGGGTGAGGCCGTCACGGCGGCGCGTGTGACGGCCCACCTGCGCCTGGCCGAACCCGAACTGCGGGCGCCGGCCGTGGCGGAGCATCCAGCGGCCACCGCCCGGCCGCCCGGCCCGGCGCCGGTCGCACCGGCAGCGCCACAAGGCGCGACAACGGTGTCGCGCCTGGAAGACCTGGAACGCCACGCCATCGACCAGGCCCTTGAAGCCTGCGGCCACAGCGTGGCCGATGCGGCGCGGCGCCTGGGCGTACACCGCAGTACCGTCTATCGGCACCTTGCACGCAGGGCGCCCACGCCCACGCCCACGCCCACGCCCGCTACCCAGCCATGACCTCCACGCAGACCCAACCCACCCCCCGGCACGCACTGCAGGGGCCGGTGCCCAAGTTTCGCCTGCGCATCGCCGACGGCGATGCCACCGTGGTCGGCCCGGGCAAGATCGCCTTGCTCGAAGCCATAGCGGCCACGGGTTCGATCACCGCGGCGGCCAAGAGCCTGGACATGTCCTACCGTCACGCCTGGCTGCTGCTCGACGACCTCAACCGCTCGCTGCGCACGGCCGCCGTCGACTCCGCCCACGGTGGTGCGCGCGGCGGCGGCAGTGCCCTGACCGAAGAAGGCCGGCGCCTGATCGCCATCTACCGCCGCATCGAGGCCACGGCAGCCGACGCCTGCCGTGCCGACATCCAGAACCTGATGGGGCTGCTGGCGCGTTGAAGGCAAGGCGGAAAGGCGGCCGCAGAGGGTCACTCTGGCCAGAGGCGGCGTTTTCACGGTATACTGCGAGGCTCAGTCGCGGGGTGGAGCAGTCTGGTAGCTCGTTGGGCTCATAACCCAAAGGTCGCAAGTTCAAATCTTGCCCCCGCAACCACAAAATATCCAATAAAAACAACAACTTAGAACTGAATATGCGCCGGCCCACAAGGTCGGCGTTTTGCTTTGTGCCCATCCTGTGCCCATTTCGTGCCCTGGCCGTGCCCGCGGTTTTCAGCGCAGCGTCGAAATGACCGTTGGGCGCCGTGCCCCGAGCCTGACCATTGGGTCGAAATCGCGACCGTTGGGCGAGTGGTCCAACGGTCGTGGGCAC
This sequence comes from Rubrivivax sp. A210, assembly GCF_904426505.1. GTDB lineage: Bacteria > Pseudomonadota > Gammaproteobacteria > Burkholderiales > Burkholderiaceae_C > Rubrivivax. The sequence goes on along the minus strand of NZ_CAJGBN010000020.1, from coordinate 2,873 downwards.
AGATGTTGGGCACAAGCGCGGGCCGTGCCCAGTTGGCGCGGCGTTGTGGGGTTCTGTGCCCAAGTTGTGCCCATCCGTGCGATGACGCGATTTCCGACCGCAGTTCACCCGTCCCGTATCCGCCCGCGATTAGGCAACCGGAGGGCGGCGAGACCGTCGACGGCTGGACACGATGTTTTGGGGGATCTCCGAGAGCCACGCCTTCGCGCGCGCGAGGCTGAGACAGAGCAGGGTCCGCCATCGCTGTGCCCGAGGCGGCCTATCTAGCCCGCTTCCGCCGCCGAACCATCGAGGCCTGGGCCAACGGATGCTGAGGAGCCGGCAACCGAGGCGCCTGCAATCAAACGGCCGGACCGCAGCGGTTGCCGTCACCCGATTACCGCAGACCAACTCACGCTAAACGTCAGTAAGCGGTCATCGAGCCGGCATTTCGCTTCAAGCGCGGCAGCTCATATGTAGTACCGGAAAGGCAGCGGCGGTAAGTCCTCCGTGCGAGGCGCCGCGGTCAGAATCTCGCCAACGGTGTCGGCGAAGCGCAGAGTCACCGGAACCCCGTCACCGTAGATGCAGGCGTTGTAGTTGAGCTTGGTCAGGCCCAGCACGTCGGCCATGACCTGCTCGATGTCTGCGTTCCCCCGCGCGATTTCGATGGTCAAGGGACTCGGAACCTCGCGGCCGGCGTAGGTCTGAAGCCGTGTGACATAGCCTTTGGTCCAAAGGTAGCCGCGGGTTTCGGATTTGACCCACGCCAGCCCGCGCGCGATCGCACTGGGGCCATGGCGATACAGCTTGACGCCGGAGTCCTCGCGGATGCGCACGCACACCACGTTGGTCTGTGGCGGCACTGCTTCGCGAAAGCCTTCCCACTCCTCATATGAGAAGCGGGTTTTGCCATGGATGAACAACTCTTTGGGCGATTCGCCGCCATGGCCCTTGCGGTAGGCCTCGACAACCAAACACATCAATGCCTTAGCCTTGTCCCTGGGCAGGTGGAACTCGTCCTCCTTCTCGGACTTGAACTGGCCCGGCGTGCCCTTGAAGACGACGCCGTCGCCCGACTCCAAGAACATCTGAGCGCCGCAGCAGACCATGCCTGGCTCAGGATTCGAAGCGTCTTGCTTGAATACGACGCCGACATAGCAAACGCCCTGGCGCACGTGGGCAAGCTGCCAGGGCTTACCGCCCGCCTTGAAGTAGCACGTCGTTGCCAAGTTCCACGCCAACGTCGCCGGATCCTGCAACGCACGCAGCGGCTTGCCAAGCTTATTGGGGAACTCCTCAGGCGCAAGAGTCGTCTCGCGCACGACCTGGACCGCAGCCTTGTGCTCCAAGAGCCGAGCCTTGAGCTGGTTGTGGAAGTCGAGTTCGTAGAGGTAAATCTCCGCCGACTTGGCGTCCTCTGCGAAGAGCCCAGGCTCATTAGTCAAGAGCCGGGTCGCCTGCTTCTTGTCCATGAGGGCGACCGGCGCAGCCTGTTCCGGGCCTCCCTTCTTCGACTTCGACAGCGGACGGCAATGTTTGTGGACATCCTCCGGCACGATGGCCATCCAGAGATCGATGTGCGCCTCGGCGTCATCGCGCAGGTGCTCCACGATGGCATCAGAGTAGAGCGACACGGCCCTGTGGATCGCTTGGTGGCGATCGGGGATGCTGATCGCAGCATCCAGGCCGGCCGGATCAATCTCGATGTAGGCGGCCGGCTCCAAAGGCCATTCAACCCCGAAAATCGCCTGGAATCCAGGAAACAATGAGTGGTTCGGGTCCTCAGGCTTAGCCGGAGCAATTGGCTTGCCGAGTCGCTCGGAGTACTTGCCATAGAGTCGTCGGCCGCGCGCCGTGGCCACGACGCCGACGCGGAGTCGACCTCCCGTGAGCGGCCCTGGTAGCGGGCCGTAGAGCAAGAGCCCGTCTGTTGGCGCCGACCGAAAACTGAGCCACTTTTGAGGGTCGTGCCGATCCAAAACTGAGCCAGGTGAACAACCTACCCTGCTGCAATTTTGTGCAGCAGGGGAGAGGAGTGATCACCATGGACATGATTGGCAGGATCCGGCGTTTGCATAGCCGGAAGTTCAAGTCGGAGCGCGAGATCTCGCGCATGACGGGGCTGTCGCGCAACACGGTTTCGAAGTGGCTGCACGGCGAAGTCGATGGCCCGCCGAAGTACCGGCGCGGTGAGCAGCCCGGCAAGCTCACGGTCTTCCACGAAGCCCTCAAGCAGGCGCTGAAGGCCGACGCGCGGCGACCCAAGCACGAGCGCCGCACGGCCAAGGCGCTGTACGCCGAGATCAAGGCGTCTGGCTACGACGGCGGCTACACCCGGGTGACGGACTTCATCCGGGCCTGGCGCCAGGGCGAGGGCCAAGGTGCTGCGGTCAACGCCTTCATCCCGCTGGCGTTCGAGCTCGGCGAGGCCTACCAGTTCGACTGGAGCGAGGAAGGTCTGGTGGTGGGCGGCATCTACTACCGGGCGCAGGTCGCGCACATGAAGCTGTGCGCCTCGCGGGCGTTCTGGCTGGTGGCCTATCCCAGCCAGGGCCACGAGATGCTGTTCGATGCCCATACGCGCTCGTTCGCGGCGCTGGGCGGCGTGGCCCGCCGGGGCATCTACGACAACATGAAGACGGCGGTGGACAAGGTCAAGAAGGGCAAGGGCCGCATCGTCAATGAGCGCTTCGCCACCATGTGCGCGCACTACCTGGTGGACCCTGACTTCTGCAACGTCGCTTCTGGTTGGGAGAAGGGCGTCGTCGAGAAGAACGTGCAGGACAGCCGCCGGCGCATCTGGATCGACGCGGCCAAGGTCAAGTTCGGCAGCTTCACCGAACTCAACGCCTGGCTGGCAGATCGGTGCCGGGCGTTGTGGGAGGAGGTCC
>NZ_CAJGBN010000019.1 GCF_904426505.1 Rubrivivax sp. A210 | reverse complement strand
TTTTTTTTTTTAATGCTACGGCGACCACCGAGACCTACACTCTTTCCCTACACGACGCTCTTCCGCTCTCCGCCTGCACCGGGGCCGGCGCAGGTGCGGGCGCCGCGCGCTCGGCGCGGCTGCGCTCGACCGGCAGGGCCCGCGGCGGCGCCGCCGCCACCACCACGGTGGCGATGGCCGATTCGGGGCGCTGCGGCAGCGGTGGCGCCTCAATCTCGGGGGCCGAGGCCAGCGGCGCGGCCATCAAGGCCGCCGCCGGGGCCGACGCGCCAGCCGCCGCCGCGGGTGCCTCGGCCGGTGCTCGCGGCCAGAGCGCCACGGCCGCAGCCGCCACGCCCAGCGCCGCCAAGCCACCGATCAGGCCCCATTTGCGAGCCTCGGGCGCCACCGGCACCGTCGATAACACATGGGCAACCGGCGGCGCCGCAATGGCGGGCTCGGACAGGGCCTGCGGCGCAAGCGCGGCCATCGTCACGGTGGTGGTGCCAGCAGGGCTGACGGAGGCCTGGGGCAAGGGTGGCGGCACAACCTGCGTTGCCGCATCGTCGCCGGCCGCCGCCAGCACCTGGGTGCGTTCCCAGGGCGAGGGCGGCGGCTCGTGCTTGCTGCGCCGGGGTGGCGCCACGCGCCCTTCCAGCGCCTCGCGCAACGCGGCCACGCTCTGCGGCCGGTCGGCCGGGCGCGGCGCCAGCATCCAGTCGACGATCTGAAGAAAGCTCTCGCTGCAACCGGGCAGCTTCGCCACCGTCAGCGCCGAGGCCTCGTCGGCCACCGTGCGCGCCGTGGCCGGCGGTGGTGGCCGGCCCAGCAACAGGAAGTGCAGCGTCGCGCCCAGCGCGTAGATGTCGGTCCACGGCCCTTGCTTCACCGAGCCCGCTTCGGCGTATTGCTCGATGGGCGCATAGGCCGGCTTGAGGATGGCGGTGAGCGCCTGGGTCTTGTCGCTGATGACGTGGCGGGCGGCGCCGAAGTCCATCAGCACCGGCTGGCCGTCGGCCTCGATCTGGATGTTGTCGGGCGCGATGTCGCGGTGGTAGACGCCGGCCGCGTGCAGGGTCTCGACGGCACCCAGCAGCGGATCGAGCAGGCGGCGCACCCAGGGCTCGTCGGGTGCCTTGTCCATCGCCAGGCGCACCTGCTTGAGCGTGAGGCCGCCCAGCACCGGCATGGCCATGTAGGCCGTGTCGTTGGCCTCCCAGAAACGCAGCACCTTGAGCAGCGCCGGGTGGTTGAAGCGCGCCAGCAGCTTGGCCTCGTTGACGAAGGAACGCAGTCCGAGCGCGAAAGTCTCGGCGTCGGACTGCGACCGCAGCGAGACATGCAGCGCGGCCGTGCGCCCGGCCAGCGCGGCCGGCATGTATTCCTTGATCGCCACCTCGCGCTCGAGCACGGTGTCGAAGGCGAGGTAGACAATGCCGAAGCCGCCCACGCCCAGCACGCTGCGCACCACGAACTCGTTCAGCTGGGTGCCCAACGGCAGCGTGTTGGGATGTTCGGCGCGGCCGTGGGTGACGTCTGCGGACATGGAAAACGAGCTTATCAGGGAACCTGGCCCATGCCCTTGACTTCGGCGCCGCGCGGCTGCGGCGGCCTCCCCACGATGCCCGAGAAGCGGACTTTCGCACGGGCCGCCGCCCAGGCCCTCGCACCGGCAGCGGACGGCGCACGATGAGTGGCAGCGCCGAGCGCCTGCTCGCCCACCGCGGCTTTGCGCGGCTCTGGTACGCGCGCCTGGCCAGCGTGGCCGCCAGCCAGATGCTGATGGTGGCCCTGGGCTGGCAGATGTACGAGCTCACCGGCTCGGCCTGGGACCTGGGCCTGGTCGGCCTGCTGCAGTTCGCGCCCGCGCTGGCGCTGGCGCTGCCGGCCGGCCATTGGATTGACCGCCACCACCGCGGGCGCATCGTCGCGGCCTGCCTGCTGGTGCAACTGCTCGTGGCCCTGGTGCTGACGCAGGGCAGCTTGCGCGGCCTGGTGGCACGCGACTGGCTGCTCGCAGCCTCGGTGGTGCTGGGCGCGGTGCGCGCCTTCCAGATGCCGGCGCAGCAGGCGCTGACGCCGCTGCTGGTGCCGCCGCACCTGCTGCCGCGCGCCGTGGCCTTCAGCTCGGCCGGGCTGCAGGCCGCCATCATCGCCGGGCCGGCCCTGGGCGGCCTGGTCTATGCCGCCGGCGCCGGCCTCACCTACGGCCTGTGCGCCCTGCTCTTCGCCATCGGCTCCGGGCTTTGCTTCGGCATCCGCTACGCGCACCAGGCGCCGCCGCCCGAGCCCGCCACGCTGGCCACGCTGCTGGCCGGCGTGAACTTCGTGCGCCACCACCCCGTGGTGCTGGGCGCAATCTCGCTCGATCTCTTCGCTGTGCTGCTGGGCGGTGCCACCGCGCTGCTGCCCATCTACGCCAAGGACATCCTCTTCGTCGGCCCCTGGGGCCTGGGGCTGTTGCGCTCGGCGCCGGCGGCCGGGGCGCTGGCGGTCTCGCTGCTGCTGGCGCGGCACCCGCTGCGCCGCCGCGTCGGGCCGCTGCTGCTGGGGGCGGTGGCGGTCTACGGGCTGGCGACGCTGGCTTTCGGCCTGTCCAGCCACTTCGGCCTCTCGCTGGCGGCGCTGGCGGTCACCGGCGCTGCCGACATGGTCAGCGTCGTCATCCGCCAGACCCTGGTACAGCTGGAAACGCCCAACGAGATGCGCGGCCGCGTCAGCGCCGTCAACTCGCTCTTCATCGGCGCCTCCAACCAACTGGGCGAGTTCGAATCGGGCGCCACCGCGGCCCTGCTCGGGCCGGTGGGCTCGGTGGTGCTGGGCGGCGCCGGCACGCTGCTGGTGGCGGCCCTCTGGCTGAGGCTGTTTCCGGCACTCGCGACGCGGGACGACCTGCTTCAGGCCGGCACGGCAGAGCCAGCGGCTCGGGCACGGGCCTGAAGCAAAGCGGTCGTGGCAGACGGGTCATGAGCCCCGTCCACGTTTGGCGTCGCTGCGCTCACGCGCCGAACGCGTGCGCACCTTCCACTGCGCCACCTGGGTCTTGCGTTCGAGCGCACTCTGCGTGTCCCGCAAGGCCTCGCGCTGCAGCTTGTGATAGTTGCGCAGGCGCTCGTCGGCCACCGCCTCGCGCACCGCACAGCCGGGCTCGGCCTCGTGGCGGCAGTCGCGGAAGCGGCAGCGCAGGGCCAGGGCACCGATGTCGGCGAAGACGGCGTCCAGCGCGCCGGCCTCGCCGTCCAGGCGCAGCGTGCGCAGGCCCGGGGTGTCGATGATGCAGGCGCCGTCGGCGGTCAGGTGCAGGCTGCGCGCGGTGGTGGTGTGGCGACCACGGCTGTCGTCGGCACGGTTGGCGCCGACCACGGCCACGTCGGCACCGATGAGGGCATTCGTCAGCGTGCTCTTGCCGGCGCCGCTGGAACCCATCAGCACCAGGCTGCGGCCCTCGCCCAGCCAGGGCGCGAGCGCGGCGCGCGGCTCGTCGCCCAGTGCGTTGAGGGCCAGCGCCGGCACCGCGGCCGGCAGCACGGCGCGCGCCTGGCGCAGGCGCCCGACGGTATCAGCGCAGAGATCCTGCTTGGTCAGCACCACCACGGCATCGATGCCGGCCATGGCGACGAGGGCGATGTAGCGTTCCAGCCGGCGCGGGTTGAAGTCGTGATCCAGCCCCATCACCAGCAAGGCGGTGTCGACATTGCTGACGATGACCAGGCGCTCGACCTTGTCGCGCCCGTCGTGCAGGCGCCGCGCCAGCTGGTTGAGCGGCGGCACGCGTTCGGCCACCCACCATTCGGCCAGCGCATTGCGTTCGGCCAGCACCCAGTCGCCGACGGCGACGGCGTCGGCCTGCAGCGCCAGGCGTGCGCGCAGTGCCGGCAGCAGGCGCGCGCCGTGCTCCTGCAGGCCATCGTGCAGCGTCAGCCCTTCGCGCTGCACCTCGGTCACGCGCATCAGGGCCAGCGCGTGGACGGCAGGCGGCAAGGCCGCCAGGTTCTGGATCACGGCCGGGGTCAGGCCGATGCGGGCGAGCCGCGGGAAATCCGGTGATTCGTTCATTGACGTTCCAACAGGAGACGGACAGACCATCGCGGCGCGCGGGCGCGCCACGGCAGACGCAGGCGGCAAGGCCTGCGGCGGATGCGGGGGTTGTCTGTCGGCCGCGGCACGGACCACGGCTTGCGCCGTGGGGCGTCACGGCCCTGCGGGAACGCGCTTCAGCCTGGGAGAGTCGACCTGGGGGTCGATGCGCCGGGAGGCGCGGGCTGGGCGGTTGTTGCGCGGGCTCGGATCAGCGCGTGCGGGCCGACAGGAAGGCAGCGGGTGCGTATTCCATGGCGAGCCTCCTGAGGTGGTGGGTGAAACGAAGGGGGCAATGTGCGCCGGCCTGCGCGCGCCGTCAAGCCGGGATCGCCCGCGCCGTGGCCGAGCATCCACAATCGCTGCGATGCTCGAAGTGCTGCATGCCGACGAGGCCCTCGTCGTCGTCACCAAGCCGGCCGGCCTGCTGTCCGTGCCCGGCCGCGGCGAGGCCGGGCGCGACAATCTTGCAAGCCGCGTGCAACAGCGCTTTGCCGACGCACTCATCGTGCATCGGCTCGACATGGCGACCTCGGGACTGATGCTGTTCGCGCGTGGCGCGCAATGGCAGCGCGCGCTGAGCATGGCCTTTGCGGCGCGCCAGGTACACAAGCGCTATGTCGCGGTGGTGGCCGGCGTAGGGGTCGAGGACGAGGGCCGCATCGACGCGCCACTGGCCGCCGACTGGCCGCGGCGCCCGCGGCAATGCGTCGACGCCGAGCGCGGCAAGCCCTCGCTGACGCGGTGGCGGGTGCTGTCGCGCGACACGTCGACGACGCGGCTGGAACTGGAACCGATCACCGGCCGCTCGCACCAGCTGCGCGTACACCTGCTGTCCATCGGCCACCCGATCATGGGCGACAGCCTCTACGGCCCCGAGCCACCGCAGGCCGAACGCCTGCTGCTGCATGCCAGCGCCCTCGCCTTCAGCCATCCGCTCACGGGCGCGGCCTGCCGCTTCGAGAGCCCGGCGCCGTTCTGACGCCGGCCGGCGGCGCGGCTACAGTGCGGCCATGCACCTCACCATCCTCACCGGCGCGTCGCGGGGCCTGGGCCTGGCCCTGACGGCGCAATTGCTGGCCGCCGGCCAGCGCGTGCTGGCGATTTCGCGCCATGCCCCTGAGATCGAAGTGCCCGCGGGCGCCGAACTCGTCTGCTGGACTGCCGACCTGGCCGAGGCCGCGCCGGTGGCGGCGCAGCTGGCGCTGTGGCTGGCGGCGCAGGACGCGAATGCCATCGAATCGGCCACGCTGATCAACAACGCCGGCGTCATCACGCCACCGGCGCCGCTGGCCGACACCGCGGCTGGCGATCTGGTCAACGCCATCCGTGTTGGCCTGGAGGCGCCGCTGCTGCTGAGTGCGGCCTTCCTGCAAGCCACCGCCGGCTGGGCCTGCCCGCGCAAACTGCTGCTGGTGTCATCGGGGCTGGGGCGACGCGGCATGGCCGGCGCCACGGCCTATTGCGCCGCCAAGGCCGGCATGGACAACCTGGCGCGTGCGCTGGCGCTGGAAGAGGCGGCCCGGCCTCAGGGCGCGGGCGTGGTCTCGCTGGCGCCGGGCGTGATCGACACCGACATGCAGCTACAGCTGCGCGGCGCCGACCCGGCGCGCTTTGCCGAACAGAAGAACTTCGCCGCGCTCAAGGCCGGCGGGCGGCTCGACACGCCCGAGCAGGCGGCAGCCAAGCTGCTGCGTTACCTGGCCCGGCCCGACTTTGGCGCCGAGCCGATGGCCGACGTGCGCGGCACCCCTTGAGCGCCGCGGCCTTCTACTTGCCGAAGCGCAGGTACAGCGGCTCGTCGCCAGTGGCGTGCTGCACCTGGGCGTTGTCGAAGGCGGCGAAGCCGAAGCCGTAGCGGGCATCGAGATCGGCGAACTGCACGTCGAACTTGCTGCCGGTCACGAGCTTGCGGCTCACTTCAGAGGTGTGCATGCCCTGGGCCCAGCGCAGCGCCACGTTGATGTCGGCGCGATCGGTCTTGAGCGGGAAGACCAGGTAGGACGCGACCTCGTCGCCCGGCTTGAACTTGCTGTCGTCGAAGGCAACCTGGCTGCCGTCGACGATGTAGGCCTTGCCGCCCGCGTTCAACGGCCTGGCGTCGGGGTTCATGAAGGGCGGCTTGCCGGCCACGAGGTCGAAGCCCTTGTACTCGGGGCCGCCCGGGTCGCTCTTGCGGCCGGCATTCGGGTTGGTCTTGGGGTCGTGGCGGGCGTGGTTGAGGTACTGGTCGTCGACCTTGCCCAGCGGCGCCGTGCGGCTGCCCTTCATGTGCCACATGTCGCCGAGCTGGCCTTCGCTGGCCAGGTACTTGTTGCCATAGGGCTTGCCCTCGCCCAGGTGGCAGGCCACGGCGCAACCCTTCTTGTCGAAGTTGACCATGGAGTTGTTGATGTTCCAGATCATCGCCCACTTGTCTTCGTAGTAGACGTTGTCGTCGCCTCCCTTGTCGGCCGGGTCCTTGAGCTTCTTCCACGAACCATCGGCCTGTTTCTGGTACGGGCCGCGGCGCAGCGAATTCGTCGGGTCGGCGTACTGCACCAGGAAGTAGACGGTGTCGCCGCTGTAGACCGCCTTCAGCGTGGCCAGGGTCTCGCCCTTGCCGTTGGCGAAGTTCATGCCGCCGGTCAGCTCGACCTTGATGGCCTTGGCCGCCGCCCAGGCGGCATCGCTGGCGTCGCCGTCCAGCACCGGCGGCGTGGCCACCCGGGCCGCGACCAGCACATTGGGAGGCGTGGCCTCCTCGCGGTTGGCACAGCCTGCGGTCAGCAGGGCGGTGGCCGCCAGGGCCAGCGCCGTATAGCGAACATTCATCTCTCAGCTCCTTGGGTTCGAGGGCAGGCGCTGCAGCAGCGCCTCGTCGGCAGCCGGCCTTTGTCCACGCTGGCATTTGCATGGATTGGGCGCTCCCGAGGCCCCGCCGCCTTGACCATTGGCAAACGCGGGCCGAAGTTGAGGATCCGGTTGCGCCGGCATTGATCTGCCGCAGGAGCCAAGGCCTTGCGCGTGGCCAGGGCGCCACGGCGACATCCAGACCGCTTCCAGGTGTTCAGGCGCCGGCGAGCCCGCGTTCGGCCAGGGTGGTGCGCAGCGTGGTCAATGCAGCCTCGAAGTCGACGCGGGCGATCTGCTGGTGCAGCAGGGCATGGCGTTCGCCCATCAGGGCCTGCAGCGCGGGCGCCTGGCTCTCGGCAAAGCGCACGGTGGCGATGTCGCTGTCGGCCAGCAGGCGCTCAAGCCGGGCCGCGATGGCCGCCAGGTCGTCGCCTGCAGGCTCGGGCCGCGGCTCGCCCGCCACCGTTGCCGGTGGCCCGTACAAAGGCACCAGCGCCTGGCCCAGGCGCGCAAGTTCGCGGCCCAATTCATCGGCCATGGCCTGGGCGCCGAGGTCAGGCGTGCCGAGCTTGAGCGCCGATTCGATGGCCTCGGTGCATTCGGCCACGCGCAGCGCGCCCAGCGTGGCGGCAGCGCCGCGCAGCGCGTGCAGGGCCTGGCGCGCGCCGTCGCGGTCGCCGGCGCCTATGCGCGCGGCGGCGGCCGTGGCGTCGTCGCGGTGACCGTCGACAAAGCGCTTGAGCATGGCCAGGTACTTGCCGGCATCGCCGCGCATCACGGCCAGGCCCTGGCCGGCATCGAGGCCGGCGATGGCAGCCAGCTGCAGGGCCAGCGGAGCCGCTGACACGCCGCCAGCGGGGGGCGCCGCGGGCGCATCGGTCCAGCGCGACCCGGCCGGCAGCCAGCGCAGCAGCGCGCGGTAGAGGGTGCGCGGGTCCACCGGCTTGGCGATGAAATCGCTCATGCCGGCGGCCAGGCAGGCGGCGCGATCGTCGTCGAAGGCATTGGCCGTCATCGCCAGGATGGGCAGCTGTTCGCAGCCGGGCAGCGCGCGCAGGCGCCGGGTGGCCTCGATGCCGTCCAGGTGGGGCATCTGGATGTCCATCAGCACGAGGTCGTAGCGGCCGCCTCCGGCCATGGCCACCGCCTCGAGGCCATCGCGGGCGGTGTCGACCTCCAGCGCCACCACGCTGAGCAGCTCTCGCGCGACCTCGCGGTTGACGTCGTTGTCCTCGGCCACCAGCACGCGGGCGCCGCCGCGGTCGCGCCTCAGGCGGGTCTCTTCGTCGTCGCGAACGCGCGACGGCTCGGCCGGTGCCGCGCCCTGGCCGCGCTGCAAGCGGGCGGTGAACCAGAACGTGCTGCCGACGCCCAGCCGGCTCTCGAAGCCGGTTTCGCCGCCCTGCATCTGGGCCAGTCGCTGCGTGATGGCCAGGCCCAGGCCGGTGCCGCCGTAGCGCCGGTTGATCGAGCTGTCGGCCTGGCGAAAGGGCAGGAAGAGCTGGCGCTGGTCCTCGGGCGCGATGCCGATGCCGCTGTCGGCAACCTCGAAGCGCAGCAGCAGGCCGGCCTCGTCCTCGGCCTGCAGGCGGGCGCGGATGCTGACGCTGCCGCGGTCAGAGAACTTGACGGCATTGCCGGCGTAGTTGAGCAGGGCCTGGCGCAGGCGTATGGGGTCGCCGTGCAGCCAGTCGGGCACGCCCTCGGTGTCGACCTCAAGCACCAGGCCCTTGAGCCGCGCCTGCTCGGCCACCAGTTGGGCGACGTGCTCGACCACGGTGGCGAGAGCGAAGTCGCGCCGCTCCAGCACCAGGCGGCCGGCCTCGATCTTGGAGATGTCGAGGATGTCGTCGATGATGGACAGCAGGTGGCGGGCCGCGCCCTCGACCTTGGAAAGCCGCGCCGTCTGAGCTGGCGTCGGCGCGTCGCGCTGCAGCAGGTGGGTGAGGCCGACGATGGCGTTCATCGGAGTGCGGATCTCGTGGCTCATATTGGCCAGGAAGGCGCTCTTGGCCTGGTTGGCGGCGTCGGCCTGGCGCCGCGCCTCGGCGAGCTGGGCGGTGCGCTCGACGACCAGGTCCTCCAGGTGGTGGCGGTGGCGCTCGAGCTCGGCGCCGACGCGGATCTTCTCGGTCACGTCCTCCTTCACCGCCACGTAATGGGTGACGCGGCCATCGGCCTGGCGTATGGGCGTGATCACGGCCGATTCGGTGTACTCGCTGCCGTCCTTGCGGCGGTTGATGAACTCGCCCTTCCACGGCAGGCCGCGCGCCAGCGTGGCCCACATATCGCCATAGGTGGCGGCCGGCGTGCGCCCCGATTGCAGGATCTTTGGGTTCTGCCCTCTCAGATCCTCGTTGTCGAAGCCACTGATGCGGCGGAAGGCGGCGTTGACGTATTCGATGCGGCCCTCGACATCGGTGATCACGATGCTGGTCGGGCTTTGCTCGATGGCCATCGAGAGCTTGCGGATTTCTTCCTCGCGCCGCAGCCGCTCGCCGATGTCGGTGAGCACGCAGCACAGGCCCCAGATGCGGCCCGCGTCGACGCTGTCGCGAATCGGCGTCTTGATCTCCCACAGCGTCAGGGCCTCGCCGTCGGGGTGATGCTGCACCACCTCCTCGGCCGTGCTGGCGCCACCTTCGAGCACGCGCCGGTCGCTGGCGTGGCGGCGCGCGGCTTCCTCGGGCGCGAAGAAGCGGGCATCGTCGCTGCCCGGCAGTTCGTCGGCGGCGCAGTCCAGCAGCTCGAGCTGGGGGCGATTGGCATAGACGTAGCGCCCGCCACTGTCCTTGATGTAGATGTAGGCGCCGACGTGGTCGAGCGCGCCGCGCAGGCGCTCGGCCTCGGCGGCGGCCTGGGCGCGCTCGCTCTCGGCGCGGCGCCAGTCGGTGATGTCGTGTACGACGCCGCGCACGCGCCGCGGCTTGCCGGCGGCGTCGCGCTCGACCTCCAGGCCCTGCACCAGCAACTGGCGCTCGTCACCGTCGGCGCGGCGGATGCGGATCTGCAGCGGCAGCGCCAGGCGCCCGCTCAGCGCACCCTCGACGTGGGCGCGCAGCGGTGCGCGATCGTCGGCATGGACGTGATCGAGAATCGCCGCCGGGCTTTCATCGGCTCCGCGCAGATCGAGGCCGAAGATGCGCAGCGTCTCGTCCGAGCCCTGCAGGCGGTCGGATGCGATGTCCCAGCTCCAGTTGCCGAGGTGGGCCACCGCCTGGGCGCGCTCGAGCTCGGCGTCCTTGGCCTGCATGGCCTCCACCTGGGCCAGCAACTCGCGCTGCGATTGCCCCGCGATGGCCAGCATGCGGTTGAACTCGCGCGCAACCTCGGCCACCTCGGCCGGGCCGGCCTCGTCGGCACGCACCGTGCGGTCGCCGCGCGCCACCGCCGCCGCCACCGCGGCCAGGCGCAGCACCGGCTGCGCAATGGCGCCAGCCAGCCAGAGCCCGGCGCCCAGCATGGCCGCCAGGGCAACGAGCCCGAAGGCAATGCTGCGGTCGGCCTGGGCGCGGGCAAGGGCCAGCGACTGCGCCCGGTCGGCGCCGGCCGCCACGCGCCAGCCGGTGCGCGGCAGTGTGACGAGGGCGTAGATGCGCGGCACGCCGGCGATGTCCAGCGCCTCGAAGCTGCCCTCGGTGCGCCCGCTTATCGAGGCCGCCTGGGGCGCCGGCAGCGCCTTGCCTATCCAGGCCTCGGCATCGAGCGAGCGGAAGAGGAAGCGGTTCTCGGTGTCGAACACCGGCACCACCGCATAGGGCGGCACCTCGCGCATCAGGCGCTGGTTGAGTTCGCGCAAGTCCAGCAGCAGGTTCACCGAACCGGCTCGGCGGCCCGCCGCGTCGTGCAGCGGACGCGCCAGCACCGACACCCAGCGGCCGCTGGCGGCATCGAAGAGCGGGCCGCTGGCCGTGAAGCCAGCGCGTGCCGCAGCGTCCGCCGCGCCAGGCGCAGCTTCGTCGGGCAGCGGCCGGGCCGGCGCCCGCTGCGGCGTACCGGCAAGCACGGCACGGCCGGCGGCGTCGCGCACGACCAGGTCGACGAAGCGTGGGTGGATACGCAGGAACTGCTGCACGTCGAAGCGCAGTTCCTGGCCGGGCCGCACGGCGTCGATGTCGGCGGCAACGGCCTCGAGCACGCGGTCGGCCTCTTCGAGCACGGCCTCCAGCTTGGCGGCCACGCTGGTGGCCACCAGCTTGACGCGCTCGCCCGCCACCGAGTGGGCAACGCGCGCCGAATCATGGAGATACCAGGCGTAGAGCGCGGCCACCGGAGCGGCGACCACCACGATCAGGGCCAGCAGCCTGAAGCGTATGGAGAGGCGGGTGGCGGTGACCAACATGGAAGGCCGCAGGCGCGCACCGCTGCCTAGCGGCCGGCGCGGCGCCGGAACCCTGCCCGCCGCGCGCCCGGGTCGCCCACGCTGCTCAGCCTGCCACGCCGACGCTGATGCCGATGCCGCGTGCGGCCTTCAGCATGGGGTGGTCCAGCGGCACCAGGCGGGTCTTGCCGGCCACTTCGTCCAGCGCCACGCTGACGCAGGCATCGCCCTGCAGCGCCACCATGCGGCCGTAGCGCCGCCCCAGCACCAGCTCGGCCGCGTGGTAGCCGAAGCGGGTGGCCAGGATGCGGTCGAAGGCGGTGGGCGGACCGCCGCGCTGGGTGTGGCCCAGCAGCGTGGTGCGCACCTCGCTCTGCACCAGCGGCTGCAGCACATGCTGCAGCGCATGGCCGACGCCGCCCAGGCGTATGGGGTCGGGGCTGTCGGGGATGGTGGCGTGTACGGTGAGGCCCTGGCCGCGGGCATGGGCGCCCTCGGCGATGCAGATCAGCGTCGATAGGCCCTGCTCCTCGCGCTGGCGGCACAGCGAGGCCACGGCAAAGGCGTCGAAGGGCACCTCGGGAATGAGGATGGCGTCGGCGCCGCCGGCCAGGCCGCCTTCGAGCGCGATCCAGCCGGCATAGCGGCCCATGGTCTCGGCGATCATCACGCGGCCGTGGCTGCGCCCGGTGGTGGCCAGGCGATCCAGCGCCTCGGCAACCACGGCCACCGCGCTGTCGAAGCCGAAGGTGCGCTCGGTGTGCGGCAGGTCGTTGTCGATGGTCTTGGGCACGCCCACCACCGGCAGGCCCAGCTTCTCGAAGCGGTGGGCGATGGCCATGGTGCCGTCGCCACCCACTGCCACCAGCGCATCCAGGCCCAGCTCGCGCACGAAGTCCATCGCCTCGGCCGAGCGGTCGGCGCCCGTGGCGCCGTCCTTGAAGGGGTTGCAGGTGTTGTGCGTGCCCAGCACGGTGCCGCCGACGGCCAGGATGTCGGCCACGCTGTCGGGCCCGAGCGGCCGCGCACGCCGCGTCAGCAGGCCGTGGAAGCCGCGTTCGATGCCGGTGACGCGGGCCGCGCCCTCGCGGTGCAGCGCCAGCGTGACGGCGCGGATGACGGCGTTGAGTCCGGGGCAGTCGCCACCGCCGGTGAGGATTCCGATGTGCATGGTCCTATCTTCCCATCCAGGCCGCCAGGTCGGCCTTGAGCTTTGTCAGATCGGCCTGCCGCGTGTACATCATGTGGCCGGCGTCGTAGTAGCGGTGCGTGATGCGTGCCCGCACTTCGGGCGGCGCATCGAGGTGGGCCAGCGACCAGTCGCTCGCGCTGTAGGGCGTGCCCAGGTCGTAGCGGCCGCTGGCCACCAGCACGCGCAGATGCGGGTTGCGACGCAGCGCACGCGCCAGGTCGGGGCTGGTGGAGGTGAAGGCGCCGAAGCGGGTTTCGCCGCGCAGCCAGTTCCAGCCCTTGTTGACCTCCAGCGACAGCAGCTGGTAGCGCGTCTCCAGGTCGAGCCCCAATTCGGCGCGGAAATGGGCCAGGGCCGCCATCGCGTAGGGCGCGGCGATGGCCTCCATGCCGGGGTCGAATTCCCATTCGCGCGTGCGGCTGGCCGCCATGGGCGCAGTGGCGCGGGCGTCGAGCCGGCCGACGATGAGGCCGCGCGGACGCAGCGCCTCGAAGAAGAAGGTCTGGTCGGCGATGCGCAGGTTCTTCGCTTCGACCAATGCGCGCGGCAGGCCGGTGAGCTCGGCCAGGCGGCGTGCGATGCGCGCACGGCCGCGCTCGCCCAGTCGCGCGCCGGCCTGCAGCGCGGCGGCGTACTCGTCCTGCACGAAGGCCTCGGCGGCCTCGCGCGCCGCCGCCGGCGACGCCGCCAGCGGCCCGGCCAACAGGCCGTGGTACTGCGCCGTATGGGCCATGGCGGGCAGGAAGAGCGCATAGGGCAGGTCATTGCCGGGCGCGAAGGCCAGGCTTTGCAGGTCCATCGCGCAGGACACCAGGATCAGGCCGCTGAGCATCACGCCCTGGGCCTGCATCTTGTCGGCCAGGCCCGCGACGCGCGTCGTGCCATAGCTTTCACCGGCCAGGTAGACCGGCGAGCCCCAGCGGCCGTGGCGGGTGAGCCAGACGCGCATGGCCTCGGCCAGGGCCTCGATATCGCCGTCCACGCCCAGCATCTTCTTGCGCGCGGCCTCGCTGGCGGCGAGCGACCAGCCGGTGTGAGGCGGGTCAAGGAAGACGAGGTCGAAGTGCTCGAGCCAGCTGTGCGGGTTGTCCTGCACCGCAAAGGGTGGACAGGGCGGGCTGCCGTCGTCGGGCACGACCACCCGCTTGGGGCCCAGCGCGCCCAGGTGCAGCCAGACCGAGGCCGAGCCGGGGCCGCCGTTGAAGGCAAAGCACACGGGCCGCCGCGCCGCTTCTGCGCCTTCCAGCAGGTAGGCCGTGGCCAGGATCGCCGCCTCGGGCTCGCTGCCACCGGCGTCCAGCCCGGTGGGTGCCACCGGCAGGAAAGCGGCGTCGCTGCGGTAGGCATGCTTGCTCCCACCCAGCGTGACGCTGCCCGTGGCGCGTGCCGCCGGCCGCGCCAGCAGTTGCTCGACTGCCTGCCACTGGCGCCGTGCCGCATCGGGCTCGGCGGGCGGGGTGGGCGCGGCGGCGGTGACAGGTGCAGCGTCGGCCATCGTGTACTCCAGTAGTCGACAGAGGCAGCCGCGACCTTAACGCAGCGCGCGCCGTTCAGGCCTGCAGGAAAGCGCCATAGCGCGCCAGGTCGACATTGCCGCCACTGAGGATGACGCCGACGCGCTGTCCCGGCGCGCTCACCACGCCCTCGAGCAGGGCCGCCGCGCCCAGGCAGCCGGTGGGCTCGACGACGAGCTTCATGCGCTCGGCGAAGAAGCGCATCGTGCGCACCAGCTGTGCGTCGGTGACGGTCTCGATGCGCGCGACAAGGCGCTGGATGACGGGAAAGGTGAATTCGCCGCTGTGCTGGGTCTGGGCGCCGTCGGCAATGGTCTGCGGCGTCGCGATGTGAACGATCTCGCCGCGCGCCAGGCTCAGCTGGGTGTCATTGCCGGCCTCGGGCTCGATGCCGATCACTTGGATGCCGGGGCTGGCGTGGTGAGCGGCCACCGCGCTGCCCGAAGCGAGGCCGCCCCCACCCACGCACACCAGCAGCAGGTCCAGCGGCCCGGTCTCCCCGATCAGCTCCAGCGCCGCCGTGCCCTGCCCCGCCATCACATGTGGGTGGTCATAGGGCGGGATCAAGGTCATGCCGCGCTCGGCGGCCAGGCGGCGGCCTATGGCCTCGCGGTCCTCGGTGTAGCGGTCGTAGAGGATGACTTCGCTGGCCGCCTGGCCCTGCTGGTATTCGCGCGTGGCCGCCAGCTTGGCCGCCGGCGAATCCTGGGGCATCACGATCACCGAAGGCATGCCCAGCAGCCGCGCCGACAGCGCAATGGCCTGGGCGTGGTTGCCCGACGAGAAGGCGATCACGCCGCCGCGCCGCTGCGCCGGCGTGAACTGCGACAAGGCGTTGTAGGCGCCGCGGAACTTGAAGGCCCCCATGCGCTGCAGGTTCTCGCACTTGAAGAAGACGCTGGCGTCGCAGCGCGCGTCGAAGGTACTTGAACGCAGCACCGGCGTGCGGTGGGCCACGCCGCGAAGGCGCTCGGCCGCGGCCAGGATGTCGTCGGGCGTGATGGCCAAGGGGGGCATGTCAGGGCTCCGGTCCAAATTTGAGGGAACCTGGGAGAGAGCCCCCATGAGCCGCATGGCAGGGGTCTCCCCCTGGTTTCGGGGGATTTTGTTGCACTGCAGCAACGAGGCTTGCCAAGACTTCTTGCGCCGTCTGGAGGGCCGACCCACCATCGCTGCCGGGCGTCGGGCCCTGGGCCCTGCGAGCGGCGTGAATTCAAGCGCACGAACTGCTGCATTCTGGAGGAAGTCCTCCAAATTCCCGTCAGCTTGCAGCAGTGATCGGCCGTTAGTCTGAAGTCGTGGATGAAGAACCGAACATGAATGCAACCTGCCCGGCCGAAGCCCTGCCGACCCCGCTCGTCGAGGTCGTCGAGCTGAAATGGCTGATGGCGGGTGAAGGTGTGCGCATCCACGTCGAGCACATGCTCGACGACGAAGCCTACGCCACCAGCGTGCTTGATCGCGCCCTCAGGTCGACCAGCCCCGCCCTGCGCGTGGCTGCCCAACGCCTGCGCCAGCGCCTGGCCCAGTTGAAGCCGGGCTGAGACTGGCAAGGCGGCCGACGCGGGCGTAGGATGGCCGCGGAGGCCCGCCATGTCACCCTTGCACCGCTTGGCCGCACCTGGTGTGCGGCGCATCCTCGGCGCCCTGATCAGTGGCGTGGCGATCTCGCTGGCAGGCTGCGCCACGTCGCCGCCCGGGGCCAGCGCCCCCACCCTCCCGCAACTGCACGACGAGTGGTTTGTCGCAGCACCGCTGGCCGCGGTGGCGGCGGTCGACCCCTTCGCGCTCAGCGACGAGATGATCCAGTACGCGGCGCGCGAACTGGCATCGCCATCGCCCCTGCGCGACCCGCGCCGGGTGCTGATCGACGCGCTCTACCGCAGCGGCGGCCTGCGGCTCGAATACGAGAACCGACGCACGCGCAGTGCTGCCGAGGCCTTCGCGGCGCGCGCCGGCAATTGCCTGTCGCTGGTGGTGATGACGGCAGCCTTTGCGCGCCATCTCGGCCTGCCGGTGAGTTTCCAGAGCGTGCAGATCGACGACAGCTATATGCGGCGCGGAGACCTGCTGCTGGCCAGCGGCCATGTCAACCTGGTGCTGGGCCGGCCGCCGCTGCTGCGCCGCCATGTCGACGACGGCCAGTTGACGGTCGACTTCCTGCCCCAGTCGGAACTGGCCGGTGCGCGCGTCGATGCCCTGGACGAGCGCACCCTGGTGGCGATGTATCTCAACAACCGGGCCGCCGAAAGCCTGGGGGACAGCCTGGTCGAAGGTTCCGCCGCAGGCCATCTCGACGCCGCCTACGCCTGGGCCCGGCGCGCCGTGCTGCAAGACCCTGGCTTCGCGCCGGCGGCCAATACGCTGGCCGTGATCTACAGCCGCGCCGGCCATGCCGAGGCCGCCGAGGCGGTGCTGCGCCTGCTGTTGCAGCGCGAGCCCGACAACATCGCCGCACTCTCCAATCTGGTCGGCCTGCTCGACCGCGCCGGCCGTGCCGGCGGCAAGGCCGAAATCCAGGTGCTGCGGCAGCGCCTGGCGCGGCTGCAACCGCTGCCACCGTTCCAGGAATTCGAGCAGGGACGCCAGGCCCTGGCCGCGGGCGATGCACGGCGGGCAATCGGACATTTCCTGCTCGAGCTGCGGCGCCAGCCCGACCAGGACGAGGTGCATTTCTGGGCCGCCCAGGCCTATGCCCGGCTCGGCGACGCCGAAAAGGTGGCCCACCACCTGCGCCTGGCGCTCGCCAGCAGCGGCAACGCAGGCAGCCAGGCCCGCTACGCCGCCAAGCTGGCCAGCCTGCGCAACGCCGGTCTGCACTAGCTGTTCACACT
Source organism: Rubrivivax sp. A210 (assembly GCF_904426505.1). GTDB lineage: Bacteria > Pseudomonadota > Gammaproteobacteria > Burkholderiales > Burkholderiaceae_C > Rubrivivax. The sequence continues at coordinate 22,983 of NZ_CAJGBN010000019.1, read as the reverse complement.
TCCTTCCCGCGCCGCCTTGGCGTGGGCTGCGCCCAGCCACGACAATGGGCGCCCCGGCGCATACCAGCGCCCCAGCCCGCTCCCCATGACGAAAGAACCGGCCAAGCCCAATGCGCTGCTCGAGATCGGCGTCACGATCCTGATCCCGGCGCTCGTCCTCATGCAGCTCAGCGGCGAAAAGCGCCTGGGCACGGTGGGCGCGTTGCTGCTTGCGCTGGCCTTCCCGATCGGCTGGGGGCTGTGGGAGGGCTGGCGGCGGCGCAAGCTCAACTGGCTGGCCGTGCTGGGTGTGGTGAGCACGCTGCTCACCGGCGGCATAGGCCTGCTTTCGCTCGATGCCTACTGGCTGGCGGTGAAGGAGGCCGCGGTGCCGGCGCTGATCGGCCTTGTGATCCTGGGCTCGGCCTGGACCGCCTCGCCGCTGATCCGCCTGCTCGTCTTCAATGCCTCGCTGTTCGACGTCGAGCGCGTCAATGCGGCGCTCGCGGCCAAGGGCAGTACCCTGACCTTCGAGGCCAGGCTGCGCACCGGCACGCAATTGCTGGCCGGCACCTTCTTCTTCTCGTCGGTGGCCAACTACCTGCTGGCACGCTGGGTTGTCGTCAGCCCCGCCGGCACCGAGGCCTTCAACCAGGAACTCGGCCGCCTCACGCTGCTGAGCTACCCCATCATCGCCATCCCCTCGATGCTGATGATGATGGGCCTGCTGTACTGGCTGGCGCGCGAGGCGCGCACGCTGACCGGCCTGGCCATAGCCGACATGCTGCAGCAGCAAGGCTGAGGGCCCGAAAAGGCCTTGGAGGCGCAGGCCGGGCACCCGCTGGCGCCCCCCTAGAATGGCGGCTTGAACCGCAGCCTCCCGCCGGCCCCCCGCAACGGTGCCCCTCCAGGCGCCGCGTCGGGTCGTCGCCGCCTGCTGGGCCTGGGCACCCTGTCTGCACTGTGCGCCCTGGGCCTGCGCCCGGCGCTCGCCCTGGAAGGCCCGGCCGGTGCGGTCGTGCTGAGCATCACCGGCCGCGTGCGCAAGCCCAACCGCGGCGGCCAGGCCGATTTCGACATGCCCATGCTCGAAGCCCTGCCGCAGACCAGCTTCAGCACACGCACGCCCTGGTTCGCGCAGGCACGCCGCTTCACCGGGCCGCTGCTGCGCGATGTGCTGGCGGCGGCTGGCGCCCAGGGCACGACGCTGCGCCTGACGGCGCTCAACGACTACCGCGTCGAGCTGCCCTATGCCGACCCGCAGCAGCACGATGTCATCGTCGCGCGCCTGCTCGACGACCGCCCGATGGCCGTGCGCGACAAGGGCCCGCTGTTCGTGATCTACCCCTTCGACGCGCGCACCGAGCTGCGCAGCGCCATCTACTACAGCCGCTCGGCATGGCAGCTGCGAACGATCGAGGTGCTTTGAAGCGCGCCACGCGGCTGGGCTGGCTGGGCGTGGTCGGCGGCGGCCTCGCCCTGGTGCTGCTGGCGGTGGCCATGGTGCAGGCGCGGCAGTTCGCGATGCTTCGCCAGCGCGTGGCGCCCGGCGAGGAATTCGTGCTGATGACGGCCCAGCACACCGAGCTGGAATACCTGCAGCTGCGCGAGCAGTGGCGGCGCGCGGTCGAAGGCCCCCGGCCTCCCGACATCGCCGCGCTGCGCCTGCGCTACGAGATCTGGGTCAGCCGTGTCGGACTGCTCAGCGCCGCCCGCACCGGCCGCTTCGTCGACGGCCACGAGGATCTTCGGCGCACGCGCGATCAGGTCCAGCGCTTCATCGCCGCGGCCGACCGTGCCCTCGGCACCCCCCACGAGACCGAGCCCACGGCGGCCTTCCTGCTGGCCCTGCTGCCGACACTGGAAGCACTGGCCGAGCCCATCCACGGCCTCTCGGACAGCGCGGCCCAGCGCACGGTGGACCAGATCGAGACGCGCGTGCAGGCAGTGCGCGAACAGAACAAGCTGGGCCTGGCGCTGACCGGCTTTCTCTCGCTGCTGACGCTGGCCTTCGCCTACATCGCCTGGCGCCAGCTGCACCAGCTGGGCGAGCGCCGCGCCGCGCTCGAGACCCTGGCCGACAGCCTGCGGCAATCGCAGCGCGAGGCCGAGGCGGCAAGTGCCGCCAAGAGCACCTTCCTGGCCAATATGAGCCATGAGATCCGCACCCCGTTCCAGGGCCTGATGGGCATGCTGTCGCTGCTGCGCGAGACCGGCCTCACGCCGCGCCAGATCGACTATCTGCGCACCGCCACCGAATCGGCCGACCACCTCCTGGCCATCCTCAACGACATCCTCGACAAGTCGCAGCTCGAAAGCGGCCGCATGTCGCTGACGCCGGCGCCGCTGGACCTGCGCGGCCTGCTGCGAGATGTCGAGGCCCTGATCCGGCCGCAGGCCGCGGCCAAGGGACTGGCGCTGCACATCGATGCCGAGCCGGGCGTGCCCGAGCGCATCCTGGGCGACGCCAAGCGCGTCAAGCAGGTGCTGTTCAACCTGCTGTCCAACGGCGTCAAGTTTTCCGACCGCGGCACCGTGGTGCTCGACGTGCGCTGCAAGGCCGACGAGAAAGAGCAGCCCGAGCTGCACTTCATCGTTACCGACACCGGCATCGGCATGGACGAGGCCATGCTGGCGCGGCTGTTCACGCGCTTCGCCCAGGCCGACCCCACCCCCGCCCGCCGTCATGGCGGCACCGGGCTAGGCCTGGAGATCTCGCGAGACCTGGCGCGCCTGATGGGCGGCGACATCACGGCACAAAGCCGCGCCGGCGTTGGCAGCAGCTTCGTCTTCCGCATGCCGCTGCGCCAGTTGCCCGCCGAGGCGCCGCCACACGCCGCGCTCACGGCAGCCCAGGCCCCGGCGGCGCAGCCGCTGCAGGTGCTGGTGGCCGAGGACCACCCGCTCAACCGCCAGTACATGGCGGCGCTGCTCAAGAGCCTGGGCCACGAGGCCCATTTCAGCGCCAATGGCGTCGAGGCGGTGGCGGCGGCGCGCGAACGCAGCTTCGACATCGTGCTGATGGACCTGCACATGCCCGAGCTCGACGGCATCGGCGCCACGCGCGCCATCCGCGCGCTGAGCGACCCGGCGCGCTCCACCGTGCCCATCGTCGCGCTCACCGCCGACGCCTTCGACGAGACGCGCGAGCGCTGCCTGGTGGCCGGCATGAACGACTTTCTCACCAAGCCGGTGAGCCCGCAGAAGCTGTCGACCTCGCTGCGGCGCCTGTTCGGTGCCGCCCGCGTGCCGGCCAGCGGCGCGCCTGCCGAGGCCGCGGCGCTGCCGGCGCGTGGCGACGCCCAGTCGCTCATCGACCCGGCGGCCATCAACGCCTCGCTGCAGGCAATGCCGCGCGAACGCCTGGCCGAGATGATCGAGGCCTTTCTCGACCAGGGACCGCAGACAGTGCAGCGCCTGCGCGCCGCCGTGCGCGACGCCCAGCCGCTGGAGCTGCGCGTCAACGCCCACGCCGCCAAGGGCGCGGCGCTCAACCTGGGGTTGTCGGCCCTGGCCGCCACCGCCGACGCCCTGCACGAGGGCGCGGCCCACCTGCCGGCGCACGAGATCGCGCGCCTGGTGCAGCGCTACGAAGAACTGCTGCCCCAGACCCGCACGGCAGCGCAGCAACTCGGCATCCTGGCGCCTGGCGTCAAACGATGATGGGCTCCGGCTCGAGCCGGATGCCGAACCTGCCGTAAACGCTCTCCTGAATGGCGCGCGCCAGGGTCACCACCTCGGCCCCGCTGGCGCCGCCGCGGTTGACCAGCACCAGGGCCTGCTTGTCGTAGACGCCGGCGCGGCCCACGCTCTTGCCCTTCCAGCCGCAGGCGTCGATTAGCCAGCCCGCCGCGAGCTTGACGCTGCCGTCGGCCATCGGGTAATGCACGATCTCGGGGTCGCGGCCGATGATGTCGCGGCACTGTTCAGGCGTGACCACCGGGTTCTTGAAGAAGCTGCCGGCATTGCCGATGACCGCCGGGTCGGGCAGCTTGGCGCGGCGGATGGCGCACACCCAGTCGAAGATGGTTGCCGCATCGGGCCGCGCATTGCCGGTCTCGAGCATGCGGCGTTCGAGGTCCAGGTAGCCCAGCACCGGCCGCCAGGGCCGCGGCAGGCGCAGGCGCACCGTGGTGATCACCGACTTGCCGGCCAGGTGCTGCTTGAAGACGCTGTCGCGGTAGCCGAAGCGGCACTCGGCCGCGCCCAGCGTCACGCTGCGCCCGGTGACGAGGTCGACCGCATCCAGCGATTCAAAGCGGTCTTTCAGCTCCAGCCCGTAGGCACCGATGTTCTGCACCGGCGCCGCGCCCACCGAGCCGGGGATCAGCGCCAGGTTCTCGAGACCGGGCCAGCCCTGGGCCACGGTCCAGGCCACCAGCTCGGCCCAGGACTCGCCAGCGCCGGCCTCGATGATCCAGGCATCGGCCGTCTCGGCCAACAGGCGGCGGCCCATGATCTCCACCTTGAGCACCACGGCATCGAGGTCGCGGGTGAACACGACATTGCTGCCGCCACCCAGGATGAACTGCGGCGCCACGCCATAGGCTGGGTGGTCGACGACGCGTCGCACATCGGCCGCGCTGGCCACGCGCACCAGGATCGCCGCCACGGCCGGCAGGCCGAAGCTGTTATGAAGCCGCAGGTTCGCGCGTTCCGTCACGTCGAGCAGCGGCACAGAGGAAGGTGACATGCGACAATTTTCGTCGATATCCTTGCCCTGCCCGCCCGACCCCGACTCCATCTTCCGATGCCCAGTTTCGACACCGTCATCGAGCCCGACCTGGTCGAGTTGCGCAACGCCGTCGAGCAGGCCAACAAGGAAATCGGCACGCGCTTCGACTTCAAGGGCTCCAGCGCCAAGATCGAACTGGCCGACCGCAGCGCCTCCGACCGCGAGCTGACCCTCTTCGGCGACAGCGATTTTCAGCTCCAGCAGGTGCGCGATGTGCTGCTGGCGCGCCTGGCCAAGCGCGGCGTCGACACCCGCTTCATCGATTTCTCGGCCACGCCGGTCAAGCTCGGCGGCGACAAGCTCAAGCTGCCGGCGCCGGTGAAGAGCGGCATCGACGCCGAGACGGCGCGCAAGATCCAGGGCCTGGTCAAGGCCAGCAAGCTCAAGGTGCAGTCTGCCGTGCAAGGCGATACGGTGCGCATCACCGGCGCCAAGCGCGACGACCTGCAGGTGGCGATGGCGATGCTGCGCAAGGAACTCCACGAGCAGCCGCTGTCCTTCAACAACTTCCGCAACTGATTGACGCAACCAAGGCCATGAGACGTTCACGCCGCTGGGCCGCCACCCTTTCGCTGCTGTGCGCCGGTGCCGCCACGGCCCAGCCCCAGGTGGTGCTGGCCGGGCGCATGGGCCAGAAGGCGCTGTTCGTGATCGATGGCCAGCCCCGCACCGTGGGTGTAGGCGAGGCCGTCGGCGGCCTGCGCCTGCTGGGCTGGGACGGCGAGGTGGCGCGCATCGAAAGCGGCGGCCGCACGCGCACCCTCGCACCGGGCACGGCGCCGGTGCAGGTTGCGGCCCAGCCGCGCCAGGGTGCCGGCGGAGGCCGGGAGATCGTGATCCCGGCCGGCCAAGGCGGCCACTTCACCACCGCGGGCAGCATTGGCGGGCACCGCGTGGAGTTCATGGTCGACACCGGCGCGACCCTGGTTTCGCTGGGCCGCAACGACGCCCAGCGCCTGGGCGTGGACCTGCGCGACGCCACCCCGGGCACGATGCAGACCGCCAATGGCCAGGTGCTGGTGCAACTGGTGACACTGCCGCAGCTGCGTGTGGGCGACGTCGAGGTCAGCAACGTCGGCGCCGTCGTGCTGCCCATGCCCATGCCCTTCGTGCTGCTGGGCAACAGCTTCCTCGGCCGCTTCCAGATGCGGCGCGACAACGACGTGATGCGGCTCGAGGCACGCTGACGCTGGCTTGGCCGCCGTCGCCGCGGCGACAGGCGCGAACGCCCGTGCTAAAAACCGATCCTCGCCGCCCTGCCCGGAAGCCAAGCCGGGTCTGCCTGCCATGGACCTGGACTTCACCCCCGAAGAGCTGGCCTTTCGCCATGAGATCCGCGACTGGGTGGCGCGCAACCTGCCGCCCGACATCAGCCGCAAGGTACACGGCGCGCTGCGCCTGACCAAGGACGACCACCAGCGCTGGGCACGCATCCTGGGCGCCCGGGGCTGGTTGGGCTGGGGCTGGCCCCCGGCCTTTGGTGGCCCGGGCTGGAACGCGATCCAGAAACACCTGTTCGAGGAAGAGCTGGCGATGGCCGGCGCGCCGCGCGTCGTGCCCTTCGGCCCGGTGATGGTGGCGCCGGTCATCATGGCCTTCGGCAATGCCGAGCAGCAGCGGCGCTTCCTGCCCGGCATCGCCAGTGGCGAAGTCTGGTGGAGCCAGGGCTACAGCGAGCCGGGCTCGGGCAGCGATCTGGCCTCGGTGAAATGCCGCGCCGAACGCCAGGGCGACAAGTACCTGGTCAACGGCCAGAAGACCTGGACCACCCTGGGCCAGCACGGCGACTGGATCTTCTGCCTCGTGCGCACCAGCAATGAAGGCAAGCCGCAGACCGGCATCAGCTTCCTGCTCATCGACATGAAGAGCCCCGGCGTCAGCGTGCGGCCCATCGTGCTGATGGACGGCGAGCCCGAGGTCAACGAGGTCTTCTTCGACAACGTGGAAGTGCCGGCCGCCAACCTCATCGGCGAGGAGAACAAGGGCTGGACCTATGCCAAGCACCTGCTCAGCCACGAGCGCACCAACATCGCCGATGTCAACCGCGCCAAGCGCGAGCTGGAGCGGCTGAAGCGCATCGCCCGCACCGAGGGCGTGTGGGACGACCTGCGCTTTCGCGACCAGATCGCGCTGCTCGAGGTCGACATCGTCGCGCTCGAGATGATGGTGCTGCGCGTGCTGAGCGCCGAGAAGAGCGGCAAGCAGAGCCTGGATGTGGCCGGCTTGCTGAAGATACGCGGCAGCGAGATCCAGCAGCGCTACACCGAGCTGATGATGCTGGCCGCCGGCCCGCTGGCGCGCGCCCACATCTTTGAAGCCATGGACGCCGGCTGGCAGGGCGACCTCGCCTTCCCGGCCAGCATCCTGCCGCTGGCCAGCGTCTACTTCAACCACCGCAAGACGACGATCTACGGCGGCTCCAACGAGGTGCAACGCAACATCGTCGCGCAGACGGTCCTGGGGAGCTGAGATGGACTTCGACTTCACGCCAGACCAGGAAGCCCTGCGCGACGCCGTGCGGCGCTGGGTCGACAAGGGCTTCACCTTCGAGCGCCGCCATGCGCTGGCCAAGGCCGGTGGTACGACGCGCGCCGTCTGGGTCGAGCTGGCCGAACTGGGCCTGGCCAGTCTGGCCGTGGCCGAGTCCCAGGGCGGCATGGGCTTCGGCCCCGTCGAGGCCATGGTGGTGAGCGAGGAGCTGGGACGCGGCCTCGTCAACGCCCCCTATGCCCACGCCGCACTGATGGCGCCGCAGCTGCTGGCCGCCGCGCCGGCCACGCTGCAAGCCGCCTGGCTGCCGCGCATCGCCAGCGGCGAGGCCCTGGTGGTGCCGGCGCTGCAGGAGCGCGCCTCGCGCTACCGCATCGAGAAAGTGCTTACGCGCGCCCGCCAGCAGGGGGCGGGCTGGGTGCTGGACGGCGTCAAATGCGTGGTGCCGGCCGGCGACGAGGCCGACGCCTTTCTGGTGCCGGCCCGCGTCCACGGCGCCGACGACGACCCGGAGGGCATCGCCCTCTTCCTGGTCGAACACGCCCAGGCGCAAGTCATGGCCTACCCCACCCAGGATGGCGCGCGGGCCGCCGACCTGACGCTGGCCGGCGCCGCGGCAGAACTGATGGCGGTCGACAGCCACGCGCTGCTCGAGACCGCAGTCGACGTGGGCCTGGCCGCCCACTGCGCCGAGGCCGTGGGCCTGATGGACCGCCTGGTGGCGGTGACGGTGGACTACATGAACACGCGCCGCCAGTTCGGCGCCACGCTGGCCAGCTTCCAGGCGCTGCGCCACCGCGTCGCCGACGTCAAGATGCAGCTCGAGCTGGGCCGCTCGATGAGCTATTTCGCCAGCCTCAAGCTGGGCCAGCCGGCGCCGCAGCGCCGCCGCGCCGTGGCGCAGGCGCGCGTGCAGCTGGGCCACTCCATGCGCTACGTGGGCCAGCAGTGCATACAGCTGCACGGCGGCATAGGCTGCACCGACGAGGCCATCGCCAGCCACTACTTCAAGCGCCTGAGCATGCTGGAGCTGAGCCTGGGCGACACGATGCACCACCTGGGCGAGGTGTCGGCGCGCATGCAGGACACCGCCGGCGTCTTTGCCTGATGTGAACGACAGCGCCGGCAGCCTCACCGACGTCGCCGGCCTCGCGGTCGGCCACTGGACCTCGTCGCAAAGGCCCACCGGCTGCAGCGTCGTGCTCTGCCCCGCCGGCGCGGTGTGCGGTGTCGACGTGCGCGGCGCCGCGCCCGGCACGCGCGAGACCGATCTGCTGCGGCCCGACAACTGGGTGCAGCAGGTACACGCGGTGCTTCTGGCCGGCGGCAGCGCCTTCGGCCTGGACGCCGCCGGCGGCGTGATGCGATGGCTGGAAGAGCGCGGCCACGGCCTGGCGGTGCGCGGCCTGCGCGTGCCCATCGTCCCCGCGGCCGTGCTCTTCGATCTCTGGATCGGCGACGGCCGCATCCGCCCCGATGCCGCCGCCGGCTATGCCGCCTGCGAAGCCGCGACGGCGTCGCCACCCGCGCAGGGCAGCCTGGGCGCCGGTGCCGGCGCCAGCGTGGGCAAGCTCTTCGGCGTCGAACGCGCGATGCGCGGCGGCATCGGCACGGCCTCGCTGCGCGTGGGGGCGGTCACGGTGGGTGCGCTGGTCGCGGTCAATGCCATCGGCGATGTCGTCGATCCGAACCACGGCACCGTGCTGGCCGGCGGCCGCGGCCCCGACGGCCGGCCGCGCAGCGCGGTGGCGGCCATCCTGGCGGGCGTTCTGCCGCCCCAGGCCATCGCCGGCATGGCCACCACCATCGGCGTGGTGGCCACCGATGCGGTGCTCGACAAGGCCCAGGCGCAGCGCCTGGCCACTTCGGCCCACGACGGCCTCGCCCGCACCATCCTGCCGGTACACACCATGGCCGACGGCGACACGTTGTTCGCGCTGGCCACCGGCGCCAGCGGACGCCCCGGCGAGATGACGGTGCTGGGCCTGCTGGCCGCCGAGGCCGTGGCCCGCGCCGTGCTGCAGGCCGTGCGTCACGCCACCGGCCTGGCAGAGCCCGACCTCCCGGCGCTGCGCGACCTGGCCTGATGGCCTGAGCCCGCAGCTGTTGTGCAGCTCGGGAACAGGCCTTGTCGCTGCCCGCGGCCGGGTTCGTCAGCGCATGCGCTGCATGGCCGGCCGGCCCGGTGCGCCACCGTCACTTCGCCGTCGGCATCGCGAACTCGGCGCCCTTGGCGATGCTGCCGGCCCAGCGCTGCATCACGCTCTTCTGCTTGGTGTAGAAGCGCACGCCTTCCTCGCCGTAGGCGTGCATGTCGCCGAAGAGGCTCTTTTTCCAGCCGCCGAAGCCGTGCCAGGCCATGGGCACGGGGATGGGCACGTTGATGCCGACCATGCCCACCTGCACGCGGCGCGCGAACTCGCGTGCGATGCCGCCGTCGCTGGTGAAGCAGGCCACGCCGTTGCCGAACTCGTGGTCGTTGACGAGTTGCAGCGCCTCGCCGAAGTCGCGGGCGCGCACGCAGGCCAGCACGGGGCCGAAGATCTCTTCCTTGTAGATGCGCATCGCCGGCGTCACATGGTCGAACAGCGTGCCGCCGGTGAAGAAGCCGGCCTCGCAGCCGGCCACCTGGTGGCCGCGGCCGTCGACGACCAGGCTCGCACCTTCCTCGATGCCGATGGCGATGTAGTTCTCGATGCGGTCGCGCGCCTCGCGCGTGACGATGGGGCCCATCTCGGCGTCCGCCGCCATGCCGTTGCCGATCTTCAGCGCCCGGGCGCGCTCGGCCAGCAGCGGCACGATCTTGTCGGCCACGTCGCCCACAAGGACGGCAACGCTGATAGCCATGCAGCGTTCGCCGGCCGAGCCGTAGGCGGCGCCGATCAGCGCGTCCACGGCCTGCTCGATGTCGGCATCGGGCATCACCACCATGTGGTTCTTGGCGCCGCCCAGAGCCTGCACGCGCTTGCCGAAGTGCGAGCCGCGCTCGTGGATGTAGTGCGCGATGGGCGTGCTGCCGACGAAGCTGATGGCCTTGACGTCGGGATGCTCGAGCAGCGCGTCGACCGCAAGCTTGTCGCCCTGCACGACGTTGAACACTCCGTCCGGCAGGCCGGCCTGCGTGAACAGCTCGGCCATGAAGAGCGCCGGCGAAGGGTCGCGCTCGCTGGGCTTGAGCACAAAGGTATTGCCCGCAGCGATGGCCATCGGGAACATCCAGCACGGCACCATGCAGGGGAAGTTGAAGGGCGTGATGCCGGCCACCACGCCCAGCGGCTGGCGCAGCGTCCAGTTGTCGATCCCGGTCGAGACCTGGTCGGTGTAGTCGCCCTTGAGCAGTTGCGGCACGCCGCAGGCGAACTCGATGATGTCGATGCCGCGCGAGACCTCGCCCTGGGCGTCGCTGAAGACCTTGCCGTGCTCGGCGGTGATCATCGCGGCCAGCGTGTCCCGGTTCTCGTTGACCAGTTGCAGGAACTTGTTGAGCACGCGGGCGCGGCGTATCGGCGGCGTGTCGGCCCAGTCCGCAAAGGCAGCGCGGGCGCTGGCCACGGCGGCGGCCACCTCCTGGGCGCTGGCCAGCGCCAGCTGGCGCGCGACGGCGCCGCTGGCAGGGTTGTAGACGGCCTGGCCGCGCCCGCTGGTGCCGGCGACCCGGCGGCCGGCGATGTAGTGGCCGAGTTCTTCGCTGGCGGTATAGGGCTGGATGAGGCTCATGGGGGGCTCCGGTCTGGGCTGGACGATGGCGAGAGTCTAGGCAGTGCCGGGGCGCTCTCCAAGCCTGTATTGCTGGATTCACTGTTCACATTGGCGAACAATCAGGCCATGAAACTGAAGAAGATCGATTCGCTCTGGTCGCATGTGCATGGCCTGGGCATGCTGGCCGCCATGGGCAGCTATACAGCCGCCGCGCAGCGCCTGGGCCTCAGCAAGGCGGCGATGAGCCAACGCATGGCCGAACTGGAAGAGGCCGCCGGCCTGCCGCTGGTGCGGCGCACCACGCGCAGCGTGCGCCTCACCGAGGCCGGCCAGCGGCTGGTCGACTCGACGCGCGGCGCCTTCGCCGAGATCGAGCGCAGCTTTGCCGGCATCAAGGACCTGGCCGAGGCGCCGCAGGGCCTGCTGCGCGTGACCGCGCCAGTGGCGCTGGGGCGGCAGCAGATCGTGCCGCTCATCCCGGCATTCCTGCGCCAGCACCCGGCGGTACGCATCGAGCTTGAACTGTCCGACCGCCTGAGTTCGCTGGCCCTGGAAGGCTTCGACCTCGCGATCCGCCATGCCGCGTCGGCACCTGACACCCACGTCGCCTGGACGCTGTGCGAGACGCGCTCGCTGCTGGTGGCCAGCCGCGCCTACCTGCGCCGCCGCGGCATGCCCGCCGCGCCGCTTGACCTGGCCGGCCACGACTGCATCCACTACCTGCGCGGCGACGAGGCGCCGGCCTGGAGTTTCGAGGACCTGGCCGGCGACGGCAGCCGCTTGAGCGTGCCGGTGCGCGGGCCTTTCGCGGCCAACAACAGCGAAGCACTGCGCGAGGCGGCGCTGGGCGGCGCCGGCATTGCGCTGCTGCCGGACTTCAGTGCGCGCAAGGATCTGGCCGCGGGCCGGCTGGTGGTGGTGCTGCCAGGCTGGCGCTCGGTGGGGGCCTTTGGCGAACACCTCTACGCCATCCGCCCCTACAGCCCGCATGTGCCGCGTGCCGTACACGCCTTTGTCGCCTGTTTGCGCGAGGCATTGCAGGGCGGCTTCGGCAGCGACAAGGCGGACGGCGAGCCGTCCGCCTGACACGGCCGCTGTTCAGACCTCCTGCGGCAGCCCGCTGCGCAGCGAGCGCGTGATGGCCAGGCCTATGCGCGTGGCCTCGGTGGCGTCGGCCAGTTCCAGCGTCAGCGGCGTTTCACCGCGGCAGGCAGCCACAAAGGCCTGCATCTCGTACACGAAGGCCTCGTTGAAGCGCTCGAGGAAGTCCAGCGGCGGCTGGCGGCTCACGCCGCGGGCATCGCAGGCGATGGCGTGGTCGCGCGCCGCGCCCTGGCCCACCAGGCGCTGGCCCGCCGTGCCCAGGATCTCGGTCTGCGTGTCGTGGCCGTGGGCAAAGGTGCGCGAGGCGTAGAACACGGCACGCTGGCCGCCCTCGAACTCGACGATGGCGATGCCGTTGTCGACATCGCCATCAGTCTCAAACCCTCGTGGATGGCGATGGTGCCGCTGGCGAAGACCCGAGTGGCGCGCGGGCGGCCCAGCATCCAGCGGGCAAGGTCGACGCCCTGGACGCTGCAATCCATGAAGATGCCGCCCGAGGTGGGCGCAAAACGCACGAAGAAGCCGTCGGGGTCGTTGCGGTCGCAGGTCTGCGAGCTCACCATGAAGGGCCGGCCAATGGCGCCGGATGCAATCTCGGCCTGGGCGCGCGCATAGCTGGGGTCGAAGCGGCGCACGAAGCCGACCATCGCGACCTGGCCAGGGTGCTGGCGCGCCACCGTCTCCACACGCTGGCAGTTCTCCACGCCCAGCGCCAGCGGCTTCTCGATGAAGACATGCTTGCCGGCCTGCCGCGCCGCAATGGCCTGGTCGGCGTGCAGCGTGGTCGGCGTCACCAGCACCACGGCATCGATCTGCGGGTCGCGCACGAAGCGGTTGAAGTCTTCGTGCAGGCTATTCACGCCCAGTTCATTGCGGGCCCATACCCGTTCGGCCGGCACCGGGCTGCAGGCACTCACCAGGGTGGCGCCGCGGGCGCGGAAGCGCAGCAGTTCGGCGTGCCGCTTGCCCAGACGGCCGAGGCCGGCGATGCCGACGCGCAAGGTGTTGGCGGGGGTCACGGCAACCGCCTTCAGAACTGCACCGGCTGGCCGCTGCGGGCGCTCTCGGCGGCAGCGTCGGCGAGCTTTTGCGCTGCCACGCCGTCGGCCACCGTGGTCTTGAAGGGCTGGCCCGATTGCAGGCACTCGAAGAAGTGCGCAATCTCCAGCCGGTAGGCCGCGGCATAGCGCTGAAGAAAGAAGTTCTCGGGCTTGTCGCCGCGGATGCCCATGGCGTCCCACTGCACCACCTCGGTGGGCCTGTGGTTGCCGCATTGCAGCAGGCCGGCCGAGCCCAGCACCTCGAAGCGCTGGTCATAGCCGTAGGCGGCGCGGCGCGTGGTGTTGATCTGGCACAGCCGGCCCTTTTGCGTGCGGATGGTCACCGCCGCGCTGTCGAAATCGCCGGCCGCGGCGATGGCCGGGTCGGTCAGCACCGAGCCGGTGGCGCTGATCCAGGCGGCTTCGTCGCCGTCGCCGCTGCACAGGATCCAGCGGAAGACGTCGAGGTCGTGGATCAGCATGTCACGGAAGATGCCGCCCGAGGCCTTGAGGTATTCCACCGGCGGCGCGCCAGGGTCGCGGCTGGTGATGACCAGCATCTCGGGCGTGCCGATCTCGCCCCGCGCCAGGCGCGCATGGGCCTCGCCAAAGGTGGGGTCGAAGCGGCGCTGAAAGCCGATCATGCAGGCCACGCCGGCGGCCTTGACGGCATCGACGCAGGCCTGGGCGCGCGTCACCGAGAGGTCGACCGGCTTCTCGCAAAAGATGTGCTTGCCGGCCTGGGCGGCGCGCGTGATGAGATCGCTGTGGGTGTCGGTGGGCGAGCAAATGGCCACCGCCTCGATGCTCTTGTCGGCAAAGACATCGGCGATGGTCGCCACCTGGGCGCCGAGCCTTTGCGCCAGCTCGGCGGCAAACTGCGCCGACGGGTCGCTGACGTACTTGAGCGTGACGCCCGGCAGCGCGGCCAGGTTGGAAGCATGGATGCGGCCTATGCGGCCGGCGCCAAGGACGGCGACGTTCTTCATGGGGGGTGCTTTCCTGTAGCGTGGGCGGGGAGACTTGCGCGCCCAGGCTGCCGGCACGCGCATCGGTTTCGAATTCCTATACCAATGATAGAATTAAATGAAACGATTTTTCTATTCAATCGACGACAGCGCCATGAAGATCTGGCAGCGCCCTCCCTCCCGGACATCGGCGTGGCCACGCTCACGCGGCCGGACCCCTTCATGCAGGCCATGGCCATGACCACGGTGTCCAAGGCGACACTGTGGGCGCACATCAAGGCCTTGGTGCGCTGAACATCGCCATGCACCACACCACCGCCAGCGCAGCCGCCGCGCGAGACGCCGGGCGCTACGACAGCTTGCTCGGCTGGTACTTCGTGCTCGTCTGGGGCTCGGGCTATCTGGCCTCCAAGGCCGGGATGCAGTTTGCGGCGCCGCTCACCTTTCTGTCGCTGCGCTATGCCTTCGGCCTGGCTTGCATGGCGGCGTGGCTGCTGGTCGCGAAGGCGCGTTGGCCGGCCAGCCGGCGCGAGTTTCTCCATCTGTGCGCCGCCGGGCTGCTGATGCACGCCGTCAACCTCGGCGGCAGCCACTTCGCGCAATACCTGGGCATGTCGGCCGGCGTCACCGCGCTCGTGCTCGCGACGCAGCCGCTGTTCACGGCCGTCGTCGCACACCGCTTCATGGGCCAGCGGCTGGTGGCGTGGCAGTGGCTGGGGGTCTTGCTCGGCCTGGCCGGCGTGCTGTTCGTCGTCTGGCACAAGATCGATGTCAGGGCGGTCAGCGTGGGCAGCCTGGTGGCGGTGGCCATCTCGCTCGCGGCCATCACCAGCGGCACGCTGTACCAGCGCGTGTTCTGCCCCAGCGCCGATCTGCGGAGTTCGGCCTTCATCCAGTTCGGCACCTCGCTGCTGGTGCTGGCGCCGCTGGCCTGGCAGTTCGAGGGCTTTGCCGTGCAATGGCGCTGGCCGCTGCTGGGCTCCATCGCCTACCTCGTGATCCTGGCGTCGATTCTTGCCGTGAACGCGCTGCACGGGCTGATGCGGCGCGGCCATGCCACCAAGGTGACGAGCCTGTTCTTTCTGACGCCGGTGGTGGCGGTGCTGCTCGAATGGGCCATGTTCGACGTGTTGCCCACCGCGCTCAGCGTGGCGGGCATCGCCGTCACCTGCGCCGGCGTCGCCCTCGTTTCGGCCGGGCGACGTTAGCGCGCGAGGGGCCGGCCCGCCGGTGAAAGCCCTGCTGGGCCACGGCCGGATTTGGGGCACCATGGCCGCGGCGGCACTGCCGCTCGCAACAGCCGCCACCACAAACCGCAAGAGGAGACCCGACATGGCCCACACCCAACGTTCCAGTCTTGTGCCCACCCTGCTGGCCGCCGTCGCAGCGCTGGCCGCCGGCGCCGCGCTGGCCCAGGCACTGCCCACGGCCGCGCCCGAGAGCGTGGGCATGTCGTCCGAGCGGCTGGACAAGCTGACCACGGTGTTCCAGAAGGAGATCACCGACAAGAAACTGCCCGGCGCCGTGGTGATGGTGGCGCGCAAGGGCAAGCTGGTCTATGCCAAGGCCTTCGGCAGCCTCAACAACGCCAGCGGCGGCGCCATGGCCACCGATTCGATCTTCCGCATCTACTCGATGACCAAGCCGCTGGCCTCGACCGCGCTGATGATGCTGGTCGAGGACGGCCGGGTGCAGCTCACCGACCCGGTGGGCAAGTTCCTGCCCTCGTTCAAGAACCCCATGGTCAGCGCGCCCACCTTCGACCCCGTGTTCGGCGGCGTGGCCTACAAGCTGGTGCCGGCCAATCGCGAGCCGACGATCCAGGATCTGCTGCGCCACACCTCGGGCCTGGCCTATGGCGAGCTGACCAAGAACACGCTGGTGCGCGAGGCCTACATCAAGGCTGGGGTCTACAAGCCCACGCTGGACTATGACGCGCGCACGCTGTCGGGCGCCGAGATGGCCGAGGGCCTGGGCAAGGCGCCGCTGGCGCAGCAGCCGGGCACGGCCTGGGAATACAGCCTGTCGGTGGACGTGCAAGGCCGCGTGGTCGAGGCGGTGTCGGGCCAGCGCCTCGGAGACTTTCTGCAGCAGCGCTTGTTCAAGCCGCTCAAGATGGTCGACAGCGGCTTCTCGGTGCCGGCGGCCAAGGCCGCGCGCCTGGCCGAGGCCTTCCCGAAGGACCCGGCCACCGGCGTCGACAACAAGCTCATCGACGTGAGCCAGACCCCCGGCAATGATTCGGGCGGCGCCGGTGGTGTCAGCACCGCGGGCGACTACCTGCGCTACTGCCAGGCCATGCTCAATGGCGGCCAGCTCGAGGGCACGCGCATTCTCTCGCGCAGCACGGTGCAGCTGATGACTTCCGACCACCTGGGCCCGGTGCTGGCGTCAGCGGCCGTCAACCCCGGCGCGCTGCTGATGGGCGTGGCCGGCTACACCTTCGGCCTCGGCTTCATGGTGCGCCAGGGCGACGGCATGGCCGGTGTACACGGCTCGGCCGGTGAATTCATGTGGGCAGGCTATGCCGGCACCTTCTTCTGGGCCGAGCCCAAGGAGCAAATCTGCGGTGTCTACATGAGCCAGGCACCGAGCCCGCTGCGCGCCTACTACCGCCGCGCGATGAAGGACCTGGTGTCGCAGGCCATCGTCGACTGAGAGCCCGCAGGCCTCGTCGGGCTAACCGCCATAGAGCGCGCGGGCCTGATCGCTGAGGACCGCGTCGAAGCCTGCCTCACCCAGCGCCGCGAGAACCGGCGCCTGGGTCGCGCCATAGCCCGGCAGCTGCGCGGGCGCAATGCCGGTGTGCGGCCAATCGGAACCCCAGACCATGCGCGGCCCAAACATCGCGGCCACGCGCTGCACATGGGGCTGCAGCGCGGCATAGGGGTGCGTGGCACCCAGGCGGTACCAGCCCGACAGCTTGATCCAGGCCCCGCCCGCGGCCAGCGCCCGGGCCGCGGCCCAGGCCGGGGCGTCATCGGCCTGGGCCGTGCCCAGCCCCGCCAGATGGTCGAGCACGAAGCGCAGGCCGGTCTCGGCCTGCCAGGCCACCAGGCGAGGCAAGGCGTCGGCTTGCACGTACCACTGCACATGCCAGCCGCGCTCGCGCAGCCGCGGCGCGAGTGCGGCCAGGTCGGCCGCCACATCGCCGCTGTGGCCGGCCGGCGAGACGAGGTTGAAGCGCGCGCCGCGCACGCCGGCGGCATGGAGGCGGTCGAGTTCGGCGTCGCTGATGTCCGTGTCGACCACGGCCACGCCGCGGTGCCGGCCCGCCGCGGCTTCCAGCGCCCGCAGCATCACCGCGTTGTCGCTGCCGTAGACGCTGGGCTGGACCAGCACCAGATGGCCCACGCCGTGGTGCTGCGCCAGGGCCTCGATCTCGCCCAGGGGCCGGTGCGCGGGCAGGTAGTGGCCCGGCCGCACCGGCGCCGCGGCATCGAAGACGTGGACGTGGCAGTCCCAGCCCGCGGCCGAAGAATCGTTGGCAGGCATCGCCCCCTCACTCGCGCGTGATGCGGCGCTCGCGCACCACCTTCGCCCACAGCGCCTGCTGGGCCTTCAGGAAGTTGGCGGCCTCGGGCTCGTTGCCGCCGAAGACCTCGCCTCCGAGCGCGCGCACGCGCGCCAGCACCTCGGGGTCGGACATGGCCTTGCGGATGGCCGCGGCCAGCCTGGCGCGCACCGCGGCCGGAACGGCGGCCTGTGCCAGCACCGGGTTCCACTCCAGCACCTCGTAGCCCTTGAGCCCGGCCTCCTCCAGCGCCGGCACCTCGGGCAGCACGCGCGAGCGCAGCCTGGACGTCACCGCCAGCGCGCGCAGCCGGCCCGACCGGATGTGCCCCAGCGACGAGGCCACATTGGCAAAGAAGAGCGGCACCTGGCCGCCCATCACGTCATTGAGAGCCGGGCCGCCGCCGCGGTACGGGATGTGCGACATCTCGACCTTGGCCATGGCCTCGAACAGCGCGCCGGCCAGGTGCTGGGCCGAGCCATTGCCCGACGAGGCATAGGCCAGCGTGCCGGGCCTGGCGCGGGCCAGGCGCAGCACGTCGGCCACCGAGCGGGCCTCGAAGCTGGCGGTGCAGACCAGCACATTGGGGTAAGCCGCCAGCACGGCCAGCGGCGCGAAGGCGCTGGCCGTGTCGTAGGGCAGCTTGTCGAACAGCGAGGGGTTGACGGCAAAGGACGAGGCGTCGAGCAGCAGCATGGAGCCGTCTGGCGTGGCGCGTGCCACCTGGGCCGCGGCCACTGTGCCGCTGGCCCCGGGCTTGTTCTCGACGATGACGGGCTGGCCCAGTGCCTCGGCCATGCGCGGCGCAATGAGCCGCGCCATCACATCGGCACCGCCGCCGGCGGGGTAGCTCACCACCAGCGTGATGGGCCTCCCACCGGCAATGTCGCCGGCGGCGAAAGCGCGGCCCAACGGGGCCGCGAGCAGGGCAGCGCCGGCGGCCAGCAGGCCGCGGCGGCGCGAGAGTTCGAGCAGGGTCATGGGCATCCTCAGGTGATGGCAACGGTGTAGTGGAAGGCGTTGGCGTCGCCCAGCGTCGTGCGCCATTCGACGCAGCGGCCGGCCAGGTCGAAGGCCTGGCGCTGCACGCGTGCGCAGGGGTGGCCTGCCGCCAGGCGCAGCGCCCGCGCCTGGACGGCGCCGAGGCGGCCAAAACCTATGGTGTCGACGGCACGCTGCACATGGACGCCGCAGCGCTCGGCATAGAAGGGATAGAGCAGATCGCCCCAGCCGGCCGGGTCGCCCCCGGTCAGCGGCGCGAACAGGGGCAACGGCAGCCAGATCTCCTCCAGCAGCGCCGGCTGGCCGCCCACCGTGCGCAGCCGCTTCAGCCGCAAGGCCTGCTCGCCGGGGCCGATCGCCAGCACGCGCGCCACCTCGGCCGGCGCCGCCAGCGCCTCGCGCGCCAGGATGCGCGACTGCGGCGCCTGTTCACCGGCCGCGCCGAAGCGGAAGAAGCGCAGCATGGTCGCGCCGCTCAGCCCCTGCCGAACGAAGGTGCCGCGGCCGTGGCTGCGCTCGACCAGGCCTTGCTCGGCCAGCAGGTCCAGTGCCCGCCGCATGGTGCCAAGCGCGACGCCGTGCTCGGCGGCCAGCGCCTGCTCGGCCGGAATGGCGCTGCCCGGCGGCCACTCACCGGCGATGATGCGCGAGCGCATGGCCGCGGCCAGCGCGCCATAGCGGCTCTGGCCGGGTTCGGATTCGACAAGACGCAGGCTTGGCATATCTAGTCCTCTATAGGACTAGAGTTTGCAAGGTCTTGTTCGCCTTGTCAACTTGCGCCTGCCGGCTCCCTGCACCGCCCTGCGCGCCCCGGACAGGCCAGCTGCGGCTCAAAGCCCTGCGATTTCCACCCGCTCAGGGAAAGCGCCTAGCCTGGCTCGCAATTTCGTATCCATGGCGGTCAAGGCCATACGCGCAGCCTGGGGCGGCAAGGCCTATCGTTCGGGCCTGCGCCGCTGCGAAGGCGGCCCTTGTCTCACCCCATGCCCGCCGCCGCGGGTGCCCAAGAAGGAGAGCCTCATCATGGCAAGAGAACTGCAAGGCAAGGTCGCGG
The DNA here is from genome assembly GCF_904426505.1 of Rubrivivax sp. A210. Lineage (GTDB taxonomy): Bacteria > Pseudomonadota > Gammaproteobacteria > Burkholderiales > Burkholderiaceae_C > Rubrivivax. Next base: position 3,398 of record NZ_CAJGBN010000019.1, on the reverse strand, counting down.
CCGTCACCGGCGCCGCATCGGGCATAGGGCTGGCGAGTACCGAGGCCCTGCTGGCCGCCGGCGCCCGCGTGGTGCTGGTCGACCGCGACGGGGCGACACTGAAGGCGGCCTGCAGCCGGCTGGGCGAGGCGGCGACACCGCTGGTGCTCGACCTGCTCGACCCCCAGGCCTGCGCGGCGCTGATGCCCCGCATCCTCGAGCAGGCCGGCCGGCTGGACATCTTCCACGCCAATGCCGGCACCTATGTCGGCGGCGATCTCGTCGATGCCGACACGGCGGCAATGGACCGCATGCTCAACCTCAACGTCAACGTCGTGATGAAGAACGTGCACGACGTGCTGCCCCACATGATTGCGCGTGGGTCAGGCGACATCATCGTCACCAGCTCGCTCGCGGCCCACTACCCCACACCCTGGGAACCGGTCTATGCCGCGTCCAAGTGGGCCATCAACTGCTTCGTGCAGACGGTGCGGCGCCAGGTCTTCAAGCACGGCCTGCGCGTCGGCTCCATCTCGCCCGGCCCGGTGATCAGCGCCCTGCTCGCCGACTGGCCGGCCGAGAAGCTGGCCGAGGCCAAGGCCGCGGGCAGCCTGCTCGAGGCCAGCGAGGTGGCCGAGGTGGTGATCTTCATGCTCACGCGGCCGCGCGGCATGACCATCCGCGACGTGGTGATGATGCCGACAAACTTCGATTTGTAGCGGAACCTGGGCGAAACGCGCTGGGGCGGCCGGCGCGATTGAACCGCCCTGCCCACCCCCTGCTCAGGCCGCGCCCCTGACCCCGACGTAAAGCGCGTACAGCGAATGGCTGGCCGCCATGTAGAGCCGGTTGCGCTTGGGCCCGCCGAAGCAGAGGTTGGCGCAGCGCTCGGGCAGGCGGATGAAGCCTATGGCGCGGCCTGCGGGGTTGAAGACCATCACGCCGTCGAGATCGGCTGAACTCGCGCCCGGCCGGCCGTCGCTGCCCCAGCCGCACCAGAGGTTGCCGTCTGCGTCGACGCAGATGCCGTCGATGGCGCCGGCGCCGCCGGCATCGACTGCAAGCGTCTTGTGGGCGAGGGTCGCGCCATCGGCCGCGATCTCGTAGCGCCAGATCTTGCGGCTGGGCTGGGCGCGCGATTCGACGATGTAGATCGCCTTCTCGTCGGGCGTGAAAGCCAGGCCGTTGGGTCCGGCAAGCTCGACCGTGACCAAGCCTAGCTGGCCATCGGGCGCGATGCGGTAGACCGAATGCGGCAGCTCCGGCGTCGCGGCATCGCCTTCCCAATCGCCGCTGATGCCGAAGGGCGGGTCGGTGAACCAGACCGAACCGTCGGACCTGCAGACCACGTCGTTCGGTGAATTCAGCCGCTTGCCGTTGAAGCGGTCGGCCAGCACGACGATGCGGCCGTCGAATTCGGTGCGGGTGATGCGGCGCGTGAGGTGTTCGCAGGAGACCAAGCGCCCCTGGCCGTCGCGGGCGTGGCCGTTGGCAAAGTTGGACGGCTTGCGGAACTCGCCCCAGGCGCCGCTGACCTCGTCGTAGCGCATCACGCGGTTGTTGGGGATGTCGCTGACCAGCAGGTAGCGCCCGGCCGGAAAGTACACCGGTCCCTCGGCCCAGCGCATGCCGCTGCCCAGGCGTTCCACCGCGCTGCTGTAGATGCGGTACTTGGTGAAGCTGGGGTCCAGGATCTCCAGCGCCGGATCGGGGTAGCGCAGGCTGGGCGTGAAGGCGGGTTCGTTCATGGCTTCTTGCGGCTCAGGCCCGGCGGGCGCGCTGCGTGGGCGGCGTGTAGTCCTGGGTCACGAAGGCGCCGCCCTGAAAGCTGCGCGCCACCTCGTCGAGCGGGTTGGGCTGGGCCAGCAGGGCGGCCGCCCAGTCCTCGGCGTTCTGCGTCGGCTCGTAGCCGATCACATTGCCCTCGGAGAGGTCGTAATAGGCACGGCTGTTGTTGGAAATGCCCCAGACCGCGGCATAGCCGACCGATTCGGCCTCTATGCAGCGCTGCACCAGCTGCAGCAGGTCTTCGGTGCCCATCCAGGTGCTGAGCTGGCGCGCGTTCTTGGGGGGCTTGCCCATCGTCGTGCCTATGCGCAGCGAGATGCCTTCGATGCCGTGCTTGTCCCAGTACATGCGCGCCAGGGCCTCGCCCCAGACCTTGGACAGGCCGTAGAAGCCATCGGGGCGGTAGGCGCTGCCGAGTTGCAAGCGCTCTTGCACCGGGTACATGCCGAAGGCGTGGTTGGAGCTGGCGAAGACCACCCTTCTGACCTTGTGCCGGCGCGCGCCCTCGTAGACCTCGACCAGCGCGCGCAGGTTGTTGTCGATGATCTCGGGCAGTGGCTTCTCGACGCTGGTGCCGGCCATGTGGATCAGCACGTCGACGCCGGCCAGCAGCCGGTCGACCACCGCCGGGTCGCGCAGGTCGCCGTGCATCACGTCCTCGCCGTCAAACAAGGGCATGAGCGGGCGCGAACCGCCGGCCGCGCGCAGGTCGATGCCGCGCTCGCGCAGGCCCTTGCGCAGAATGCTGCCGACGATGCCGCCGGCGCCGCTCAAGGCGACTTTGCTCATTTGAGATCCTCGAAGGAGTGTTTGGAAAGGCGGGGCGTTGGCGGCGCCTCAGTGGGCATAACCCATGAGCAACCTTGGCAGCGCCAGCGAGAACGAGGGCACGTAGGTGACCAGCATCAGCGCCGCCACCAACGCGCCGTAGAAGGGCCAGATCGTCTTCATCACCGCGCCGACCGAGATCTCGCCGATGGCGCAGCCGACGAACTGCGTCGTGCCCACCGGCGGCGTGTTGAGGCCCAGCGCGCAGTTGATCAGCATCACCATGCCGAACTGCACCGGGTCCATGCCGAACTTCATCGCGATGGGCAGGAAGATGGGCGTGGCGATCAGGATCGTGGCCGCCATGTCCATGAACGTGCCCAGCACGAAGAGGATGACGTTGATGAGCAGGAACACGACCCAGGGCGTGGTCGACACCTTGCCCAGCAGCTCGCCCATGAAATCGGCCACCTCGTACAGGCCCATGAGGTACTGGAACATGGCCGAGACGCCGATCAGCAACAGCACCACGCCGGTGGTCTTGACGGCCTTGGCGGCGGCCAGCATCAGGTAGTGCCAGTTCATCGTGCGGTAGATCAGAAAGGTCAGCAGCAGCGTGTAGATCACCGCGATGGACGCCGCCTCGGTGGCGGTGAAGACGCCCGACAGGATGCCGGCCAGGATGATGACCACGATCAGCAGCCCCGGCACCGCCGCCGCCGCGGCATGGAAGACACCGGCCCAGCCCGGGAACACGCCGGCCGGGTAGCCGCGCGAGACCGCCACCGCGTAGGCGGCGATCAACATGCAGACCATCAGCACTGCCGCGGGCAGCAGGCCGGCGGCGATGAGGGCGCCCACCG
>NZ_CAJGBN010000018.1 GCF_904426505.1 Rubrivivax sp. A210 | reverse complement strand
GGACCTCCTCCCACAACGCCCGGCACCGATCTGCCAGCCAGGCGTTGAGTTCGGTGAAGCTGCCGAACTTGACCTTGGCCGCGTCGATCCAGATGCGCCGGCGGCTGTCCTGCACGTTCTTCTCGACCACTCCCTTCTCCCACCCCGAGGCCACGTTGCAGAAGTCGGGGTCGACCAGGTAGTGCGCGCACATGGTGGCGAAGCGCTCGTTGACGATGCGGCCCTTGCCCTTCTTGACCTTGTCCACCGCCGTCTTCATGTTGTCGTAGATGCCCCGGCGGGCCACGCCGCCCAGCGCCGCGAACGAGCGCGTGTGGGCATCGAACAGCATCTCGTGGCCCTGGCTGGGGTAGGCCACCAGCCAGAAGGCGCGCGAGGCGCACAGCTTCATGTGCGCGACCTGCACCCGGTAGTAGATGCCGCCCACCACCAGGCCTTCCTCGCTCCAGTCGAACTGGTAGGCCTCGCCGAGCTCGAACGCCAGCGGGATGAAGGCGTTGACCGCAGCACCCTGGCCCTCGCCCTGGCGCCATGCTCGGATGAAGTCCGTCACCCGGGTGTAGCCACCGTCGTAGCCAGACGCCTTGATCTCGGCGTACAGCGCCTTGGCCGTGCGGCGCTCGTGCTTGGGTCGCCGCGCGTCGGCCTTCAGCGCCTGCTTGAGGGCTTCGTGGAAGACCGTGAGCTTGCCGGGCTGCTCACCGCGCCGGTACTTCGGCGGGCCATCGACTTCGCCGTGCAGCCACTTCGAAACCGTGTTGCGCGACAGCCCAGTCATGCGCGAGATCTCGCGCTCCGACTTGTTCTTCCGGCTATGCAAACGCCGGATCCTGCCAATCATGTCCATGGTGATCACTCCTCTCCCCTGCTGCACAAAAATGCAGCACGGTAGGTTGTTCACCTGGCTCAGTTTTGGGTCGGCATTACCCTCAAAATTGGCTCAGTTTTCGGTCGGCGCCAACACGAGGACTCCGTCACCTGGGTCAGCGTGGAGAAGAATCGCCTGCGTGAGCTGAAGTCTTTCGCGGCCCGGCGCACGGTTCCCATGCCCCACTTGCGCGCGCTGGAATTGCGCCTCCTGAAGCGGATGCTGGCCGACGCCAACCAGATCGCACGCGGCCATGAGGGCCCGCACTACCTCTTCGCTGATCCCCTTGAGCCGGGAGCCATGCTCGACGTCGGTCGAATCAAGCGCACCGTCAACGCCGAGATCAAGTGGGTGGCGGCGCAGGACCATCTGTCTATCCACCATCTACGCCATAGCTTCGCCACACGGTTGTCCTTCGAACTGGACACGCGGCTGCACATCGCGATCGGCACCTCTGGCCCGGTCAGGGCGTCCTGGGCAAAAGTCAATTGGGCCAAGTCGGCCGTCAGAACCAGGGCCGTCCTGGGTCTCGGAACTGATGCCACGAGGCTTTCTCGCCGTTCGGCCTGGGTGCTTTGCCGATTGCTCGGCCATGCCCATCCGCGAACAACCTTTGCCAGCTACGTGCACACGCTGAGCGATCTTGCGGAGCATCTGGCCTTTTCACCGGCGGTCGGCCGCTGGAAGGCGCCACGCCGAGGCGGAGGGCTGGATCTCGGAGTGCTGGCATTGGCGAGGACACCGGAACGGCATGAACGTCCTTCGGCACAGCCGTTGGAGGCCGAGCATGTGCTGTCGATGATCTGCGACCTGGACAGCGCAATCCCTCCGGGTCGGCTGCCCTCCCGGTATCCGATCAGCCTCGCCGGGGCAACGAGATTGGCCCGGCTACTTGCTGAGGCCGAGCGGCGCCTTGGCGCAGCCGATCAAGGGAGTCCAGTCGCTGAGGCTCGCGAGGACGAGGACAAGGCCTCGACCGCGGGTCCAGGCCGCTCGCGGCGGAAGGTCCCACTGGCGCGCTCCGGTCTGATGAACCACGTTCTCGAGTCTCACCTGCCGCGGCTGCGGCCTGTCCTTGCACTTTTCTACTCAGAGCGTTGCAGGGCAGAGCTTGCCGCCATCACGATCACCGAGGACGAGTTCGTCGGCATGTTCGGCTCGCGGCGCAATATCAGCATGGTTCGTGACCCGCAGTTTCGGCTTGTTGCCCACGCCATCTCGACCTTATCTGTCGCAGACAGCCGGCTGCGCCTTGCGATCCCACCGGATCTTCGCGTCGCAGTGGCCGAGCGTGCCATCTGCAGCGGCTGGCTTGTGCGCGGGCCGGATGGCGCCCTTTTTCCTGGGAGGCACGGGATGCGTCTGAGGCCAGAGATCAAGCCCGACGGGATCCTGCTCGACGATGAGCGTGTCCGTCACCGTGTCGTTCTCAGCCTTGACCATGGAGATGGTGCAAACGTCCAGACCCGCTGGGAGCTTGCCCTCATGTTGCTGTCAATTGCGCCCCTGCTCAACTTCGTTCGCCCCTCACTATGATGTTCCGGCAGGAAGAGCGCAGCCCTTTCGCGAGCCGAAAGAAGGCACCGATCTGTTGCGGTTGCGGCCAATGCGGTCGATCAGGGTCGATTGTTTAGAGAGCCACGGCGACATGCAGCGCCTTCTGAGCGGCACTACTTGAGGAATCCGTCCTCCCGGGACGCATTGAAGTCCGCCAGAGCGGCCAGTTCGAGTGTGTTGATCTCCTCCTTAAACTTGATAAGGGGGACCATCCCATCATCCTGAATCTTTCCGATGATGCGTGTAATGGTGCCGGCCAGAAAGTCGTCCGCTAACTCGGTTGGAATTGTCGACGGGGCGCACCAGCCGCCAAGCAGCCGCTCACGCAAGCGCCGAACCACCTCAGCCGACACGATCTGGTACACCGCAATGAACCATGTAGGCGAGTCGAACGACATGGCACCGAGGTCTGCAAGCGCGACCCGAACCTGCCTGCGCAGGTAGGCCAAGCTCTGGCGAGCGGCCCGTTGTTGCTCGCTCTCGGACCGAACGAGCAGAACGTTCAGCGTTTCCAACAGGGGCGCGCAGCCATCGCGGTGGGCGTTTATCAACCAGCCCGCCTTACTGGCGGCCTTGACAAGCCTTTGCAGCGAGTCCGAGCGGGCCTGCCTACCCTTGTGGTCAATCGTCTCCGTCACGGTGGACCAACGCAGCCAGTTGCGTCGCAGGGAAGCCGGGGAAAGGCCCATCTCGCCTCCTAGGCGCTCGAAAAGGTCCTTGGGAGCCAGCTCACTGGCCTTCTGAATGGAGGCCAGCAACCCCGGTATGAGATGGCCTACGTGCAACAGGTCAGCTTCGCGTCTGCTCATGGTTGGGCTCTGAATTGAGACACTTAGTGTACTGCAGTATGTGTCCACGTCAAAATAAACTTCTAAACGCCCTAAAGTCATCGACGCAACCGCCGAAGAAGCACACATACACGGACCACTCACTCCTCAGGATTCAACATGGACACTAAAGCACATCTGATCTACGACCATCATACGGTCGAGGCAGCACAGACCTCCTACGCAACGGCAACGTCGGTAACGCAGGCCGCGGCTGCGGTGTCCACGCCGGCCGTCTGCAGTGGGCATCAGGTCTTTCATGTGCTTTCCAGGTGCGTGTACGAGATGACCTGCCTGTCAAGCGGCGAGATGGACCTCAATACCCTCGAAACGAAGTTGCCCAAGGAATCAGCCGCAGCCACTGCCGGCATCGGCTATCTGTGCACGGGCCTTGGGCTGTCACCCCAGGACTTCGCAATCGGCTTCGCAATCGTCCCGACGCACACCACCTCGCACAGCGGGCCACGACGGGTCAATCTGGGGGTGTCCGTCAGCTTCATTAGTAGCCCAGCGGACTTGAACAGAGTCCTCGCCTACTACAAAGATGCAGTTCATCCTCATTGGAACGCCATTTTCGACAGCGTTCAGAACATCACCAAGCACGCATCATCACAAGCCAGTCTCGATCTGGATTCCCGGGCTCCCGCGGTTCCGTCGATGCCATCCGACGCCGAACTGCCATTGCCCGACCGCTGCCTTGAACCAGGGAGGACGACAGACGAAGCAGCAGAGGCTGACGAAACCACGAGAGCACAGCTAACCGCGGCAGCACAGCAGATCGCAGCAAAGGTACAAGGGAAGACACTAAATCTTCTAATTGCCAGCAATGAATGCACGCCCATCGAACGTACAGAGCTGGTTCAAAAGTCCCAACGCAAACCACAGCATCCTGAAGAGGAGCGGATTTACGGCCGTCTGAACTTGATCTGCAAAACTCCAGCGGTGATTCAGATTTTAGGAGTGTCGTCTCGGGACGAGAAACGCAAAAAGAAGCTCCACAAAGTGTCCTACAAGTTCACCACCGAGATGATCCTGAAACTCGCTAAGTGCCTCGTGGCACACGGCGACTCAGAGTTTGTCATCGACCAAACCACGTACAGCGATGCCACGGGGGCCTACCTGTACCGAGAACTCAAGGACTTCGAGTTACCACGCTTGTTGCCGACGGAGACGCGGACCGAAGATTCAATCGCCGCCGATCTGGAATCGACCGAATAGTTCACCGACGGGCACTCGCAAGTCCAAAGGGCAAGCTCGCACTAGGCAAAGGAACGAGGCACTGATCATGTACAGAATCACACAGAACGGCACTCGGACGTTGTTCGGGCGCAGCACGCTCCAGGAGACAGTGGTCCAGCGAATGCTCCGTGCAGCCACGCAGCCCATGGGATCTGTTACCTGCCTCTGCAAGGGTGAACCGGGCGCACCGCTACAAGTAAAGGAAGTGAATGGGAATATCTATCTTGCACGCAAGGATGGCACGGCGGGTCAGCATCTCAGTGGTTGCTTTCACTCCAGTAGCGCGGCGTTCGGCCAAGCCTTTGGGTTTGAACCGGGCACGGTAACGGAGGTAAAAGGAAAGTTCGAAATCAACTTACGCAGCCTGCTTGAAGACCCAAAGTCGAGCGGCGGTACTGGCAGAAATGGAAGCACGCGGCGCCACCCGCCAGCCCTTCTCTCCCTGCTCTGGCTGATCCTCGTCCGATCGGGGCTGAACGTGTTCCACACCAGCTTGTGCCATCGAAATGAGTGGCAAGAGTTTCAGTTTGGGGCCAGCGACATCGTGCTGGTAAGTGGCTCGGACCGGATTCCACTGAACAGCCTGCTGCTACTTCCAGAATCGACGTCCTCAACTCAATTCGCGACCAATCGCGAAAGGCTGCAGGCGGCACTCATTCGCGACGGACGCATCTTCTTCGCAGCAATCTTCCCGAATGAATCCAGATTCAGTGCCAGCAAGAACAAGTTCATCAATGTGATGCCGGGCGGTCGGCCGCCAGTCCTTATCGAGAAGGACGAACTCCCTAGTCACATGCGCAGATATCGCGAGGAAGAGAAGCGTTGGAAGAACGGCTGCAATCTCCTAATGCTGGCAACAGGCAAGGCAGCCAAGGCTCGCAACCCCGGGACCGGAGAGCCCGAAATCGTAATCCTCCAGAAGATGGCCTTCCTGCCAGTTGATTTGACACTGGCGCCAGTACCAACGTCTTCTCTGGAGCAAGAGCTAAGTCGATGCAGAAAGCGGGACGAATTGTACGCAGTCGGACCCGAACACGACAAGCATCTCGCAGTCGGCCGGAAGAGTTGAATAGCGCGAATTAGAGCTGAGATTCAGTTCAATGACGAATAGCTGTCAGGCCAATTCCTACTGTCAACTAGTCTCAGGACAACTCTGTCCAGCCCTCTCACGCTGCGCTTTCAGCGGCGTCATCCCAATGGTCCCGAATCAGGAATGGAGTCTCAAATGAATACCACTACCGGAGAACTGCTTCAAGTGCAGGGTCAGTCATGGCTGTGTGGCGACTACCACGAGCATCGTGAGGCACTTTGCCAGCACTGGGAGCAGCTTCAGCGCGAGGACGACGGGGAAGGAGACGCAACCCATGTCGCGGCAAACTGGCTCGTCCTGAGCCAGGGCCTGTCCGGAGGGTCGTCGGCCTCACTCGGAATTCTGCGTTGCGCTGAGCCGGTACTGCGCAGATCGCATCCGAGGCCGAGCGTCGCGCTAGGGCTCAATCTGCTTATGCAAGCGAGCCTGAGTCTCGGGCCAGTCCAGCAGGACCTGCCCCGCGCGCGTGAGGGACTCGATCTCCTCCTATCCGCCGACAAGATCAACAGCCTCGACGCCGAACTGGGCGCCGAGTTGCTCGCCACGCTTCTGCTGGGCAGCGGCCAGGCACTCGAGGCGATGCGGACACTGGACTTGATGCTGCCGCTCCATCTTGGAACGCTGTTCGTCGAGATGCCTCCGGCCATCGTCAACTACCTGGACATGAGGGCAAATGTGCTCAGGTCAATCGAGACCAGCAGCAAGGACCTGGCGTGCTACCGAACTTGGCCGATTGCGAACGCTGAGGAAGCTGGCGAGGATGCGATCGAAGCCACCTTTGCGCGCGCGGCCACGCTGAGGAAGGCCGGCCGACAGGCTGAGGCCGACCACGAGATCCGGTTGTGCATGGAGTTTTCCTTCGCACAGCGGGGCACGACCTCGAAGGAGTTGCGCTCCGTGGTCTCCTACTTCCGCAAGACTCTGGCCGACGATCGCAAAGCCGGACGGATTCCTCGAAAGCCAGGTGCTAACCGGCAAGTACAGGCTCTTCAGCGGCAACGGCTTCTGCTACAGGAAAAGTTTCAATGAACTGCATCGGGACGGTGCAGATCCATGCCCAGCCTGCATCAAGGATCCTCCAGGACAAGGAGCTGCTGTTTCCAGAGGGCAGCCTTGGAGATCGCCAGCCGCGCGTGTCGTCGCAGGGGCCCGGCGACAGGGGGTCGCCGCCATGGATACCTCATCCACCCGACGCAATCCGGTCCCCGGCACTGGAGCTGGGACGGCATTGCGTCAAGAGACATCTTTTCTCTCCCCTGGCCCCCAATCAAAGGACATGAATGATGGAAGCGATCACTGGCGAAATGCTCATCTCGAAGCCCGGTTCGTGGCTTAGCGCCGACTACAAGGTCTTTCACAATGAGCTGCTGGTGCGCTGGCTGACTCAGCAGGACAGCTTCGGTGCTGATAGCGACGAGGCCCACATCGCAGCATGCTGGTTCGTCCTGAGTCATGGTCTGGCTAGTCCACCGCGGGAGGCGCTGGGCCTGCTGCAATGGGCAGAGCCCGCGCTGCGCCGTGGCGGTGAGACGCAGCGCGTCGGCCTCGGACTCAATCTTGCCCTTCAGGCGCGCCTGCGCGAGGGTTCGACGTTCACCCAACGTCAGTGCTCGGCCGAGGCCGTGGCATTGCTCTGCCACGACAGTGCCGTAAACAGCGCAGACGCCGCGATGACGCTCGAGTTGCTGGCTCGTGGCCAGCTCAAGGAAGGCAAGCCCCTGGAGGCCATGCAGGCGCTCGAGAAGCTTCTTCACCTTCATCTCGGTCGACTGTTGGTCAGCAGGCCGCTGGTGGTAGCAAGCCACGTGGAACTGAGGGCTGATGTTCTGCATGTCCTCGAAACTCAAGACAAGGACGAGGACCTCCAGGCCTACAGGAGCTGGCCCATCGCGGTCCCGGAAGCGACAGACAGCAATCCCATCGAAGACTCGTACCTCCGAGCATGCACGCACCACAAGGCAGGTCGAATGGCGGACTTCGACCGCGAGATGCGAAGCTGTGTCGAGTGCGCTTTCGGGCACCGGAAACTAACGTCCGAAGACCTGCGAAGGCTCGCGCGCGGCTTGCGCGACTCCCCACTTGCCTCGAAGGCACAACTGCCAAGCGCACATCGTCCACGCGAGTCCCGGGCCGAAAGAAGGCGCAAGCGGCACTGAGCACCGAGAATTCCTTCGGAGCTTGTCCTTTCGCGGAGATGTGCAGACGACTTGGACAGCCACGCGCCAGGCCTGCAAGATCATTGCGTGGGCCTGGCGGCCGGCCAGCTCCGTTGGCTATTGGAGCGTCTCCCGCTGCGCCCTTGGAGTCAATTTCCATAGGCAAAAGATTCATGACATTGGACAAGCTCACCTGAAAGGCGAAAAATCATGAGAAAGAGCAAGAAGGCTACGCGCTTCGCGAGGAATCCACTGTCGCGTTACATGCGGACGGCGGTAAAGGCCGTTGAGAAGTTCGACAGCGGGGCCCCGGGACTGCTGCAGGACATCATGGAGTTGTTCTCGCACAATCCATCTACAGATCGTGAATACACTGAGGAAGAGGGCAGTCGTGCTGGCAGTGCCAGCGCCGACCTGTGCTACGCCGTGGAACGATGGTTTCCTGCCGAAGCGGCTTGGTTCGGCGACCAGGACTTCGACGATCAGGTGGCTATTCTGGACAAGTCAATGTACTTCATCACGCGCGTGGCGCGGCGGCGCCTGTGCGCGACGACTGCGGCGGCGCGAAGCGGCCAATCAGAGCTCAGTCCGGCCACGTTGGCGAGTTGGTGGCAGCACCGCACGGATGAGCCTCTCTGTTGAACTGGCGATGCCCCCAGATAGCTACGGCCAACCGTGGAATCTTCGATGAGCAGAACGGAACATTGTTAGCGGGGCGGCCCACCTGGCTAACCAAGGTCAATTGGATGCGATGACGATGGCGCACTCGAAGTTGACCACGGGCGATGCGCGATTGCGCCACCGGCTACCATCGCGAAATGCCTGCCGCCACCCACCTCGGCGTCGACGCCACCATCGCGCTATTGGACGCCAGCCGCGCCCAGGTCGATGCCCGACGCCAGGCCGCCGACATGCTCACAGTCACCGAAGCAGCCGCCCTTGGCGGCACCACAGAGGCGGTCCTGCGCCGATGGATTGCCACCGGGCGGTGCTTAGGCCTTGCCAGCGCCACCGACCGCCAGGACTTCGCGGTGCCGCGCTGGCAGTTCCAGGCCGACATCTGGCGCGCCTTGCTGAAGCTGCCATCCGCGCTCAACACCACGAGCGGTTGGGAGTTGCTCAGCTTCCTTGAGTCACCTACCGGCGCCCTCAGCGGCCGCACACCACGCTCCGCCATCGAACAAGGTGAAGTTGACCGCGTGCTGGTCATCGCCGCGTATGACAAGTAGGTCTGGCGCCGCACCGCACGGCAGTTCCAGTGTCCGCCCAGGTCACCGCCTTCAAGTTAGGGGGACGGCAGCAGTCGCTCGACCTGGCCCGCTCCGATGCGGTCGTTCACTTTCGGCGGTCCCGGCCATAACCGGCCCCTCGTGGTGCGCTCAGAATTTCCCCCACTGTGCTGCCTTGGATGACCGGTTTACGGCGGCCAACTTGAACTCCGCTTTGGCTCGTCCCGGCCATCACCAGACATTCAATACATTGCCGGGAAGCTGCCGTTCGCATCCATCGGGCATGTCTTCTAGCGCCATTTTTGGTCCCCCCTGGAGCCATTCGAAAGCGCCCCCGAATCGGTCTGCACGATGAGAACGACACGTGCGCGGGCATTGTCGGCAACGACACCTGACCAGCCGGGAGGATTCACTGGCTTGAACCGGCAAATGTAGTACCACCGCAAGTGCCGCGCAGGCCGTGCCGGAGTACTCGCCGCAGCGGCCGTCCTCACATCTATGGGTGAGGACCGACTCACCCGCATGAGTGATTGCGATTCACCGCGGCGTGCGATTCGCTCTTCGTGCCACGCCGTCACTATCGACCCCATCGTTCGAAGACTTCGGGCGAACCGCCACCGCAGCCGGCCGCCCGAGCCGGCGCGGCGCCTCGAAACGCAGTACGGAGACACGGCATGGCCCTCTACGAGTACCGATGCGACACGGACGGCACTTTTGATATCCATCGACCGATCGGCACCGCGCCTGAGTCGGTCGCCTGTGCCGCCTGCGGAGCGACTTCGCGGCGCGTAATCTCGGCGCCGATGGTGATGACGTCGAACCGCAGCGCTTGGTCGGCGGCGATCGCGCACGCCGAGAAGAGCCGCTACGAGCCCGAGGTGGTGAGTTCCCTGCCTTCTGCCGGCCCCGGCCGCCGCATCACGACGGCACAGATGACGCCGGCGCTGCGCAGCCTTCCACGGCCGTGACCCACGCGGCTCGCGCGCCGCGGAGGCGGGGCGCGGAATTGGTGGGTTTCCAAGAGCGATCGCACACAGGTTCCGGGACTCCGGAATGGTCAGCAACTGACGGACGAAAGGTCACGACATGCCCAAGAATCTATTTCCCCTGGACAACACCAAGAAGTTCAAGGACCAGAAGCTGGTCGGCCACAACCGCTGGCACCCGGACATTCCCGCCGCGGTGACCATCAAGCCCGGCGAGGTCTTCCGCGCCGACTGCCGCGAGTGGTTCGACGGTGCGATCAAGAATGACGACTCGGCCGACGACATCCGCCATGCGCCGCTGCCGGGCGTGCACGTGCTGTCCGGGCCCTTCTACGTCGAGGGCGCCGAGCCCGGCGACCTGCTGATCGTCGACATCCTGGAGATCGACGCATGCGACCAGGAGGACTCGGGGCCGCTCTCGGGCCAGGGTTGGGGCTACACCGGCGTGTTCGCGAAGTCCAACGGCGGCGGCTTCCTGACCGACCGCTTCCCAGACGCCTACAAGGTGATCTGGGACTTCCGCGGCGACATCGCGACCTCGCGCCACATCCCCGAAGTGTCGTACACCGGCATCCACCACCCGGGCCTGATGGGCACGGCGCCATCGGCCGATTTGCTGGCGCGCTGGACCGCGCGCGAGACCGCGCTCATCGCCACCGATCCGTTGCGGGTGCCGCCACTGGCGCTGCCGCCGCTTCCCGACAGCGCGATCCTCGGCTCGCTGAAGGGAGCCGAGTTCGAGCGGGTCGCGCGCGAGGCGGCGCGCACCGCGCCGCCGCGAGAAAACGGCGGCAACCAGGACATCAAGAATCTCACGGCCGGCAGCCGCATCTTCTATCCGGTGTTTGTGCCAGGTGCCAAGCTGTCGTTCGGGGACCTGCACTTCTCGCAGGGCGACGGCGAGATCACGTTCTGCGGCGCGATCGAGATGGGTGGGTTCATGGACCTGCACGTCGATCTCATCAAGGGCGGCATGGCCAAGTACGGCATGAAGGAGAACGCGATCTTCATGCCGGGCAATCGCGACCCGCAGTATTCCGAGTGGATCGCCTTCTCGGGCGTCTCGGTGGACAGCAGCGGCAAGCAGCACTACCTGGACTCGTGGCTGGCCTACGCGAACGCCTGCAACCACGCGATCGACTACCTGATGAAGTTCGGCTACACCGACATCCAGGCCTACATGATCCTGGGCACGGCACCGGTCGAAGGCCGGCTGTCGGGCGTGGTCGACATCCCGAACGCGTGTTCGACGATCTACATTCCGCGCGCCATCTTTGACTTCGACGTTCGCCCATCGGCGAAGGGCGCGCCGCACCAGGTCAAGCAGGGGCTTCAGGTGCCAAGGTCACCGAACTGACGGCGTGCTGCGCAGGTGCCCAGCCGCCCACGGGCGGCTGACAGATCCGCCGGAGGTTCTGCGCCGGTTCGCAATGGACCGGCGCCGGCCATCGGCTCCGAACGACACACTGAGGGGATACGCCATGCTGGGGCTTGTTCTGTTTTTCGTCGGCGCCGTGCTGTGCCTCAACGGCCTCTGGCTGCTGGGCCGCATCGGCGACAACGAGATTTCGATCATCAACTACCTCGTCGGCGGCATCACGCTGCTGGCCTGTCTGTTCCTCGCCTTCGGGCCCGGCGCAGATGCCGGATCAATCAAGGCCGCGGCGCTGACTTTGCTGTTCACCTTCACCTACCTCTGGGTGGCGGCCAATCGGACGAACGGCGCCGACGGTCGTGGGCTCGGCTGGTTCAGCCTGTTTGTCGCCATCACGGCGGTGCCGGTGACGCTGCAGACGCTGGCTGGCGCCAACACCACCTGGGGCTACTGGTTCGCGATTTGCTGGGCGGCCTGGGCGTTTCTTTGGTTCCTCTTCTTCGTCCTGCTGGCGCTGAAGAAGCCGATCGCCAAGTTCGTCGGCGGCGTCACGCTGGCCGAGGGCGTGTTCACCGGGTGGCTGCCCGGCTACCTGCTGCTGAACGGGCTGCTGCAGTAGCTTGCGACCTCACCGCAGCAAACCAGGAGTCAAGTCCGATGCCCCTGTACGACTATCGATGCTCCGACTGCGGTGATTTCCGTGAGATCCGGCCGATGGCCGAGTCCACTTCTGAGCGACCGTGTCCGGTCTGCGGCACGCCGGCGCCACGATCGCTGTCCGCGCCGTTCCTGGGGGGCGCCGCGCCCGGCGGCTGGTTGCGGCCCTCGGCGTCGAACGGGCAGCGCGTGCCGTGGCGCGCGGCGTGCGGGTTGGGCTGCTCGCACGCGCACTGAAGGCCCGCCCGCGTGGCCTCGCACGAGCAGTGCAATCGGATGCTAGTGCGAGGCCCGCCTGCCGTGGCGCAGGAAGTCGACCACATCAGCCGGCGCGCACGCCGGCGCCAGTGCGTCGCCCTGGCCGATGTCGCAGCCCTCCCACTTGAAGAACTGCGCTTCGGCATCCGTGGAAACGCCGTCGGCAACGGAGATGATGCTCAGTGTCTGTGACAGTGCGATCAGCGAGCGCGCGAGTGCCATGCGTTCGGGGGCATGGACGACGCCGCGAACGAACAGGCGGTGGATCTTCAGCCGGTCAGGAACGAGGTGGTTCAGGCGCTGCAGCGAGATCGTCTGCGCGCCGAAGTCCACCAGCGTCAGGCTGACACCGGCGGCGCGCACGGCGGCCACGGCTTCGCGAATGCCGACCGTCTCGCCAAGCAGCGCGGCTTCGCTGACAAGCAGGTCCAGCGTGCCGGGAGGCAGTCCAGACGCGCGCGTCGACCTCAGCACCGCGTCGAGCGTGGCGCAGTCGCCAAGCGCCTCGCCGACAAGCGGTATCGACACTGTCAGCGGCCGGCCCTGGCCACCCTGCCAGGCGCGACCCCAGAAGCAGGCCTGCCCGAGCATGAACTCAACGATGCGCATACGGGTCGCTCCGTCGGACCAGGCAGCGCCGACGCGTGCCGCAGGCAGCAGGCCCAGCGATGTCTTCCAGTGCGGCACCAGTTCGATGCCGATTGCCTGGTTGGAGGCCAGGGCCACCTCCGGTTGCGCCTGCATCAGCACGGCGTCGCGCTCGTCCAGACCGGCAAGCTCGGCGGCCAGGGCCAGGCGCGCCGGTTCGTGCGGCGGCGGAGCCGCGGCCCGACCGGCGAGGCCTGAATGCCCCCGCAACGAGCGCGCGTTGCGGTAGCCGCGCAGCGCCGAGATGACGATCGAGTGCAGGCGCTGCGCCGTGATCTCGGTCTTCAGGAAGTAGCCGTTGATCTCATAGCGACTCATGATGTCGCCCTCGGGCGCAACGCCGGGCTGGCCGGTGCGCAGCACGATCTGCATGTCGATGTCGCGCCGCTGCACGCGGATGTGCTGGACCAATGCGATGCCGGCATCGTCGGTCTCCATCACGACGTCGAGCAGGGCCAGCGCGATGTCGGCGTGGCGCGCCAGCAGGTCGCGCGCCTGTGCGGCCGAGTCGGCGCTCAGCAGTTCGACTTCGCGGCCCTCGAAAGAGAGGCCGGCGAGGATCAGGCGTGACATCTCGTGCACGGCCGGCTCGTCGTCGACGAGCAGCACGCGCCAGCGCGCGGGGTCGGTGGGTGAACGCGCGTCAGTGTTCATCGGATTGGGTCCTGGGCAACGCCCCGAGCATGCGCCTGACGTTCGCCGATCGCCGGGCGACGCGGGGAAAGTAGGCGACGAAGCGCACGCCGCGTCCGGGTTCGCTCTCCAGCGCGATGGTGCCACCGAGCTGCCGCGTCACGATCTGGTTGACGATGTACAGGCCCAGGCCGCTGCCGCCCGCCCCACGACGCGTCGTGAAGAAGGGCTCGAAGACGCGCGCCTGCAGTGCGGGTTCTATGCCACGGCCGTCGTCGATGAGTTCCAACCGCACCTCGTCGTCGTCACCGACGTGCGCATGCACGGTGATGCAGCCGCCCGGGCGCTCGGCATCGAACGCGTGTTGCGTCGAATTGATGGCCAGATTCGTCACCACCTGCGCCAGCGCGACCGGGTAGCTCTCCAGCTCGATGCCCGGCGCGATGTCGATGCGCACTTCGGCGCCCGCCTCCTCCAGGCGCGGCCGAAGATCGCGCAGCGTGTCCTCGACCAGCGCGCGCAGGTCGAAGCGGCGTCGCGCTTCGCTGATACGGTCCACCGCCAGCTGCTTGAAGTTCAGCACCAGCTGCGCCACGCGCGTCGCGTTGGAGAGCAGCAGGCGCGCCGATTCGGCGGCATCGCGCAGGTAGGTCTCCAACGCCGGCGCATCGAAGCGGCCTGCCTTTTGAAGTGATTGAGCTGCCGCGGTTCGGTCGCTCAGGTACGACGCGGTGCTGACCGAGATGCCGACCGGCGTGTTGAGCTCGTGCGCGACGCCTGCGACCAGGCCGCCCAGCGACGCGAGCTTCTCGGTCTCGACCAGGCTGGCGCGCGTGCGTTCCAGATGCTGCATCGATTCGAGCAACTCACGTTTGGACTGCTCCTGGCTCTCGTGCGACAGCACGATCCACCAGATGCCGAGCGACGCGACGACCAGCGTCGCGACGTACAGGCGCGTCATCACGTGCACCAGGCTCGCGCGATTCGTCACGTCGTGCAGGTCCATGAAGCGATAGGTCAGCAGGAACGCGGCGCCGAGCAGGGCCGCGGTGACGCTGAGCAGGCCCAGGAAGCGGCCAAGGCGGCGCAGCACGTGCGGCTGGAAGCGCAAGACGCCATCGGCGGCCGCAGCGCTGGCCGCCCCTGTCGACGCCGGCTGCTTGCAGTAGTCGTGGCAGTGCAACTCCAGCCCGCAGCACAGCGAGCAAAGCGGCCCGCTGTAGAACGGGCAGTGCGTCATGTCGGGCGCCTCGTACTCGCGTTCGCAGATGCAGCACTCGACGAGCGACGGTACCGGTCGGTCGCGATAGTGCTCGTCGCGCCGAGCGATGTAGTAGCGCCCGCGCGTCGCGTAAGCGATCGCGATGGCAGAAACGAACGACACGCCGAGGGCAATGAAACCGAAGAACGCGCGGCCTGCGGCGCCGAAGACGCCGGCGTAGGCCAGCAGCGCGACCACTGCGGCAATCACTGTGCCACCGCAGCCAACCGGGTTGAAGTTGTAGAGATGGCCGCGCTTGAATTCGATGTATCGCGGGCTTATACCGGTTCGCTTGAGCACGACGAGGTCGGCGACGAGGGCACCGATCCAAGCGATCGCCACCGAGGAGTACACCGAGAGGACTGCCTCGAGCGTCTCGAAGATGCCCATCAGCGACAGCAGAAGCGCGATGACCACGTTGAACACCAGCCAGACGACGCGTCCAGGATGGTAGTGCGCCAGACGGACGAAGCAGTTCGACCAAGCAAGCGAGCCGCTGTAGGCGTTCGTCACGTTGATCTTGACCTGCGACACCGTGACAAAAATGGCCGCCAGCGCGACGGCCAGCACCGGGTCGCCCACCACCTGCTGGTAGGCATGCACGAACATGTGCACCGGCTCGACGGCCTGCGCCGCGCTGCTGCCCATGCGAAGAGCCAGGACAGCCAGCAGGCTGCCCGCGGCCACCTTCAGCGCCCCAATGACGATCCAGCCCGGTCCTGCCGTGAGCATTGCCGTCCACCAGGCGCGGCGATTGGTGGTGGTGCGGTCGGGCAGGAAGCGCAGGTAGTCGGCCTGCTCGCCGATCTGCGCCACCAGCGAGAAGAGCACGCCCGATGCGGCGCCGACCATCAGCAGATTGATGCCGCCGCTGTTGCCGTCGAGCCCGGCATAGGCCGTCCAGGCCGTCAGCAGCGCAGGGTCCTTGACGAGGATGAAGCCGAAAGGTGCGACCAGCATCACCACCCAGATCGGCTGCGTCCATGCCTGCAGCTTGTTGATCGAGGTGACGCCGAAGAACACCAACGGGATGATGACGAGCGAACACAGCAGGTAGCCCACTGGCAGGCTGAGGCCGAATGCGAGTTGCAGCGCCTGCGCCCAAATCGCCGTCTCGATGGCGAAGAATATGAATGTGAAGGTCGCGTAGATCAGCGATGTGATCGTCGAGCCGATGTAGCCGAAGCCCGCACCGCGAGTCAGCAGGTCGATGTCGACGTTGGCAACGCTGCACCAATACGCGATCGGAAAGCTAACGACGAAGATGACGATCGAGACGACGACGATCGCCAGCATCGCGTTCTGGAAGCCGTAGCTCAGCGTGATGCTGGCGCCGATGGCCTCCAGCGCCAAGAACGAGATGCCCCCGATGGCGGTATTGGCCACGGTGGCGGGTGACCAGCGCCGGTACGAGCTTGCGGCGTAGCGCAGCGCATAGTCTTCGAGCGACTCCTTGGCAACCCACGACTGGTACTCGCGCTTGACTCGCAGCATTGCCCGCGCCACTCCTGTCGACGTGCATTTACCGGAATTGGCAAGCGTATCCCAACCGGCGCGCCGGATGTCCCCCTGTTTGACCGCATGGCGGCCGGGGCCTGGGGTGGTCAATCGCCAATTGACAGGCCGTCGGCGACAGTGAGAATTCGCAGGATTCCTCAGGCGCTGACGCAGTGTCTGGGACGCCGGATCTGCCCGCGCCGCTCAGGCGGCGGCCGACGCGGGCTCGGGACACGAGCGAAGCAAAATCCATGGCGAGGTTGAACACCGGTTCCGAAGGCATGCCTGCGACGGCGTCGCTGGTGCGTGCCATCCATGCTGCGGCCGTGAACGTGGGCGATTGGCCAGAGGTCTTGGAGCGCATGCGTGCGCATCTGGACGCTCGCGTTGTCACGCTCGGCCGGCACGAGTTCGTCACCGGCGCCGATTCATTGATGTTCGAATCGCCCGGCAACCGTGCATTCAGCGGCGGCATGGCCGAGTTCTCGGCGCGCAACCCCTGGTTCCTGTCCAGCGAGGACTACGTGCCGAGCCGCGTGATGACCGGTGACGAACTGATCAGCCATGCCGATCTGCGCCGCACCGACTTCTATCGTGGGTTCCTGCAGCCGCGCGGCCTGCTGCATCTGCTGTGCGGCGTGGTGGACCGGCGCCCGCACTGTGCACACGTGCTCGCCGCGTACCGCGCCGAAACGCAGGCGCCGTTCGACGCACGCGAAAAGGCCGAGTTGGTGGGCCTGCTCGACCACGTCACGTTGTCGCTGCAGAGCCAGTGGCGGTGGCAGGAGGCGCACGACCTGGCGCAGGCTCTGCTGGGTCTGTCCGACCATGACGCGAACCCGACCATCCTCGTCACCGCCGACGGCGAGCCGATCTACAGCAATCCGGCGGCGCGGCTGCTGCTGGAGCGCCACCAGGGCCTGCAGCTTGACGGTGCGCGCCTGGTGGCGGCCAGTCCGGGCGAACGGCGGCTGCTCAGCGAAACGATCGCCCGCGTGGCGCGCGACGACACCTCGAAAGATTGCGTCGTACCAGAGGTTTTGACGCTGGCGAACGCGCCACCGCAACCGCCGGTGGTGGTGGTGGTCCGGGCTGCCGGCCAGGCCTTCTGCCGGCAGGTCGGAGCAAGCCGTGGCCTGGTGATGCTGGCAGTGCGCGGCAGCCACTCGGGCCACAACCCGGCGACCTGCGTGTTCGCGCGCCAGTATGAGCTCACGGCGGCGCAGTCGAAGGTGAGCGCGCTCGTCTTCGCGGGCCAATCTCTGTCGACGATCGCGCAGTCGCTGAACCTGTCGGAAAACACGGTGCGCAGCCATCTGAAGCAGATCTTCCAGAAGACCGACACCCACGGGCAGATGGAGCTCGTTCATCTGCACGCGCGCGTGTGCCCGACGCTGCCGTAGCGGCGGCGCGAAAGTGGCGGCTCGACGATCTCACCGTTGCGGGTGAAGCGGTTCTCGCCCGGATGGGTGAGGCACCATGACCCGAGAAGGTGAGTGCGGCTCACCCGGCACTCTGCCCCCTGCCTGCTGCGCGCCGGTGAGCTGGCGTGCCCGTACGAGGGGATTCGCCCCCGCTGCGCGCTGCCTACGATCCGACATGCCGTTGCCGCCACGGCGGTCGGCCATCCTGGGTCGGCAGCGCGGCCGCCGCACCCACGGCAAACGTCCGTGACGGCTCCTGGAGGAGGGAACCCGCCATGACTGGCATCGATGTCGTACTCACCGCCTGTTTGCTGGCCAACGCTGCCGGTCTCGGCGCCGCCGCCTTCGTGCTGTTGCGGCCGCGAGCGCAGCCGACCGGCCCACGCCTGCTCAGCTTCGCGATGGGCGTGCTCGTCGGCACTGTGCTCCTGGACCTGCTGCCGCACCTGTGGGAAGCGACGGGCAGCTTCGTCACGCTCACAGCGTTGTTCGCCGTCGCCCTGCTGGGCAGCTGGTGGCTCGACCGCGTCTGCCCCTGCGTTGGGCATCCACACGCCGGCAGGTCAGGCTCGGCCGGCCATGCTGCGCAAGATGCGCCGGTGGCGCCGGCACGGCGCGGTGTGCTGCTCTGGGTCGGTGACTTTGTGCACAGCGTCGTCGACGGCGCCGTCATTGGTGGCGCGCTGGCGTTGGGGGTGGTGCCCGGCAGCGTCGCCACGATGGCGGTGGCGATCCACGAGGTGCCGCGCCGCATCGCCGTCGTGACGCTGCTTGTGCGGGCGGGTCACCATCCGCTGCGCGCGTTGCTGATCACTTTGGGCACCGGAACCGGCACCTTGGTCGGCGGCGCGCTCGTGTGGTGGTGGGCCCCTGCGGTGTCGCTGCTGATGCCTGTCGCGCTGGCGGTGGCGGCGGCGGCCATGTTCTACGTTGCGCTCGCTCATTCGCCGAGCCTGTTCGGCGCTGCGTGGCGGCAGCGCCTTGCGGTCGAGCGTGCGTTGCCCTTTTCAGCGGGCCTGCTGCTGATCCACCTCTCGCACCACGTGCATGAACTGCTTGGCTAGCGGCGCATAACCGACGGTGCCTTTCTGGGCGGCTTCGTCCGGTCCGGGCTACCGGCACCCCTGCGCAGGGGTGTAGCGAGCGTCAGCTTACCGCGCGGGTGGTCGTCGCCAATGGGTCGACCACTGCCGACCGCGGACGTCGGCTGTCCGGCACCTCAACTTGGGGGTCAGCTTTCCGGCGGTGAGATCGCTCACCCTGCTGTCGCCGGCCGACCCATACCAGCCCATCGACGCACTCCGAAGCTGCCGGATGACCGGTCCGGATCTTTCACGTTCCGCATCTACGAAGCCGCCGTTCGTGGCCAGTAGCCACAAGCAGCACGGCCGTGACCTGCAGTTCGATCCAAAAGTAGCCGACGATGAATGCGGGGCTGGTGTGAAGGTGGGTGGCACGAAGCTCGCCCCAGGTCAGCAGTCCGAAGGCCAAGGCCAGCACGGCCCAGACAAGCGCCCGGCGATCCAGGGGCCACTCGATGCACGTCACGAGGTGCTCTGGGCGGGGCGGAAGGTGTGCAACTGGTCCTTGCGCAGGCGGTGCACGCCGAAAAACAGGCCGCCGGCCGAGGCTGGCTGTGAGGGATCGCCATCGATGCGCACCAGCACCTTTTCGGCGTCCTCCTCGATCAGCTCGGCACCGCGCGCCAGCAACAACGTGGGCGCCACCAGGCCGGCTGCACGGTTGCCCACGAGGTGGAGGCTGCCTACATCCACCCTCGTGGTGTTGCCGCGCAGGTCGCCGCGCGCCGCGCGTTCGACAAGGCCGCGCAACACTGCCGAGCCTTCACGCATCTCGGTCAGCAAGGTCTGCAGCAGCTCGGGCGTGACGCGATGGAAGCTTGCACTGTCGTAGCTGCTGCGCAGGTGCACGGTGTAGCGGCCCGTCCAGTCGCCCCGGCTGAGCTGATGAACCAGCGCGATGCGGTAACGGTCGTCCACGCAGGCCTGCAGAAAAGCGAAAGGCTGCAGCAGAAGGGCATCGGCCGCTTCGCTGAGCAGCGCCGAACCCTGCCAGGCCTGCTGCGCCAGCGCGTAGGGGTCGATGCTGACGAGTTGGGCGGCCTCGGAGGCGGCTTCGCTGCGGTCCATCGCACCAGCGATGGCGCCGGCCAGGAAAGGCACGGGCACCAGCATACCGGCGGCTGATTCGCCGGGCAGCAACACCAGTTGTTCCTGGGGCAGCACCTGGGCCCCGCCGGGCAGCACGGCGGGCAGGCTGCGCTGCAGTCGAATGCCTGGGCGAGCCCGCTCAGGATCCAGCGCGGTGCTGCGCCGAGTGTGGGCGCAGCCGGTCAGCAGCACGCCCGCAGAAGCCATGGTGATGAAATGACGACGCTTCAAGTGGACCCCCTTTGTCAAAATGGCGTGGCTGGCAGTCTGTCATGGCCACTCCGTGGCGTGAACCGTGCAGCGGCCTGGGTAAGCTTGCACAAGGTCAACGAAGGGTAGGCACCTTGCGAACGAATCGAATGAAGGGCTTGACCGAGCTTTGTCGCTGCACGGCGGCATCGTGCGCGCTGCGCGTTCTGACCTTGTTGTTCTTGTTGGCGGCCGCCTGGCCTGCGCTGGGCCAGCCAAAGGCTGTTGGGGCGAGCACTGCTGACAGTACCAGCGCGCCCGCGGTACAGGCTTACCTGAACCACCGCCCGGTGACGGCATTCCGTTCGGACGAATTGGCCGGCACCGCCACGGAGAGGGCGGCGCTGGCGCAGCAGGCCATGGCCGAAGCGCTGGCGGCTGGCGGCCCCGGGGTGGTCACCCGCGTGGACGCGGGCAACGCGGTGCGCTTCGACATCGACGGCCGGCCGGTCTTCTTCATCACGACGAGCGACGTGGCCGCCGCCCGCGGCACCGGCGCCTTGTCGGCCGTGGCCCACCAGGTGCAGCAGCGCCTGCAGCTCGCCGTGGCCGAGCACCACGAGATGCGCGACCCGCGCAAGTTCGGCATCGGCCTGGCTTATGCGCTGGCCGCCACCGCCGTGGCCTGGGCCCTTCTCTGGCTGCTGCTGCGGGGCCAGCGATGGGTGCGCGCGAAACTGCTGGGGGCGGTGCAGGGCATGTGGGCGCCCTACCTGCAGCACGCCCGCTCTGGCCTGCGCTGGGCCACGGCGGCGCTGGCCTGGGCGCTGGGCCTGCTGCTGGCCGAACTTTGGCTGACCTTCGTGCTGCGCCAATTCGCCTACACCCGCCCCTGGGGTGAACGCTCGACGACCTGGCTGCTGGAGGTGGCCGACAGCTTCTTCGCTGCCATCGCCGGCGCCATTCCGGGCCTGACGGTCGCCGTGCTCATCTTCGTGCTGGCGCGCTTGGCCACGCGGGCCACCGCCGCGTTCCTCGAACGGGTGGCGAAAGGCGAAGCCCACCTGGGCTGGCTGGACGCAGACACCGCCATGCCCACCCGCCGCCTGGTCAACGTGGTGATATGGCTCTTTGCGCTGGCCATGGCCTACCCCTACCTGCCCGGCTCGGGCAGCGACGCGTTCAAGGGCGTGAGCGTGCTCGCCGGCCTGATGCTGTCGCTGGGGGCTTCCGGCGTGGTGGGGCAGGCGATGTCGGGCTTGTCGCTCATGTACTCGCGTTCGCTGCGCGTGGGCGAGTACGTGAAGATCGGCGAGACCGAAGGCACCGTCGTCGAACTGGGCCTGTTCGCCACCCGCATCCACACCGGCATGGGCGAAGAGGTCAGCCTGCCCAACACCGTGATCTTCAGCCAGCCGGTGCGCAACTTCTCGCGCCTGGTGCAGGGCGGGCGCTTCGTGCTGCACACGGCCGTCACCATCGGCTACAGCACCCCGTGGCGCCAGGTGCACGCCATGCTGCTGGAAGCGGCGCGCCGCACCCCCGGTGTGGCGCTGGAGCCGCCGCCCTCCGTGGTGCAGACGGCGCTGTCGGATTTCTACGTCGAGTACCGGCTGTGTGCGCAGAGCACGCAGGCTGCAGCCCAGCGCCGGGCTGCAGCCATGAGCGCGCTGCACGGCAACGTGCTGGACGTGTTCAATGAGAACGGCGTGCAGATCATGTCGCCACATTACCGCAGCGACCCGGCCGAAGCTCAGGTGGTGCGGCCGGGCGATGCCTGGGCAGCGCGCGCGCCCCAGCCTCCGCTCAAACCCGACACTTGAGGCCGGCCATATCGGCGTGGAGGGCCTCAGCGGAAGCCTTCCGTGGACGTTGCCCAATGGCGGGCGCGATCGAGCAGCCATCCGCTCTCGCGCTGCATCTCGAGCCAGGCGTTCAGGAAGGCCAGAAAGTCGGGATCCCCCTTGCGCACCGCCATGCCGGCCGAAGTGCGGGCCAGCGGCTCGGGTGAAGGCAGGAACCAGCGTCGCGGCGCCGACGCCACCACGGCATCGGCCGCCAGCGTGGCCACGACCGCCGCGTGGGCCCGGCCTTCGGTGACAACGAGCAGTGGGTCGTCATCGACCGGCGTCACGGTTGCCCTCGGAAAGCGCGCCTTGGCCACGGCCTGCTGCGCCGGGTCGGTGGAGACTGCGATCTTCACACCCGGCTGGTTGAGGGCGTCCAGGCTGCGGCGTTGCGCCGCCAGCGGCCGGCTGGCGATCAGGTACATGCCTTCGCTGGCCGTCGGCTGTGTGAAGTTGGCCACCAACGCCCGCGGCACGTTCATCCACAGCCCGGTGATGATGACGTCGGTTCGGTCGTCCAGCAGGTGCGGGATGACCTCGGTCCACCAGGACTCGACGAACTCGATGCGCACGCCCAGGTCGGCGGCGAGGCGGCGTGCGACGTCGATGCTGAAGCCGACATAGTTGTTGCTGCGGTCCTGCATCACCATCGGCGCCACCTGGACCACGCCCACGCGCAGCACGCCGCGCTGGCGCACGGTGGCCAGGGTGTCCACCGCAGGGGGGCGCAGGATCGGAGCCACGGTGTCGGCCGGTAGCACCCGCTTCACGGCTTGAGGGTCGGCCCAGGCCGACACCGGCATGTCACCGGGGGCCTGCCCCCACGCCGCCGTGGCGCCCAGAAGGCCCAGCACCAGGGCCCATGTCAGCGCCCACCCGCCCGCGCGCGCAAAGCGAGGGAAGGCATGTGTATGGTTCATCTGCATGGTCAGTACCCACTGGCGATACGGTTGAAGGTGACACGGTGTGCGTCGTCGCGTTCATCGATGGCGACGAAGCCGCTGCCCTGGCGTTCGATGCGGAAGACCTGCCGGCCGGCCTCCAGTCGTGCGCCCTGCAGATGGCCTGTGATGTCGTGATCGCCTGCACGGCCGCTGACCTGACCGCCCGGCAGGATGCGCAGGCTGACTCGCACACCTTCGCGCGCGTCGTCGCCGGCGAAGGAGCCCACGGCCCAGCTCTCGACCTCGACTGCCTCGGCCTTGTGCCGGCTGGCGGCGATGGCTGCCAGTGCAGCCAGGCCGACGACCGCGCCCGCCACCGCCGCCTTGTTGTTGTGGCCGTGACGGCCGACGCGGAAGGTGGCTGAGCAGCCCTTGTCCACCCAAACGCCACGATCGTCGTATCCCCAAGAGCGACCCTCGCGGCACGAGGACAAGGAGTGGCGATCGATCAGTTCCACACGGCCGTCAGTGTCTACGCGGCAGTAGTTGTGACCCTGGCCGCGGCTGTCGCAGCGGACTTCCTTTTGCGCAGCGCCGGCCGGCACGCAGCCAGCGGCCAGCGCCAGAGCAGCCAGTACGGCCACGAATTGTTGGCGTCTCGGCTTGGGCATGGTCATGGTTCTCCTCATGGGGCGTGAACGCTTCGGGTGCGCAGGTCAGGAGGGTTCAGAACGGCTTGCCGAGGTAGAGGTACACCGCGGTGGTGCCCTGGCTGGCATGGCCGACGCCGAAGTAGGCAACGCCCAGGGGCGTGTCGGATGCCAGGTAGGCCGTGACGGACTGGAACGTCGAGCGATTGTTGTCTGCGACGGTCTGCGGCATGTCGGCCATCTCGTAGGCCAGTCCGGCGTACACGCCTTCGAAGAGCGGAACACTGCCCAGTCGGGCCTGATAGAGCCCGCGGCCATAGACGAACCGGGTGCCCAGCAGTTGCTGCTGCCTGAACCCCGACATGTTGAGGAATCCGCCCAGCCTGAACATTGCATACACGGGCAGCGCGTCGGCTTTGGTCGAACCGCCACCGCGCAGCGCCAGTCGCAGCGTGTGCGCGCCGTACGAGAAGGCCGCGCGCACTTCAGCGTCGTAGCGGGCGTAGTTCTGGCTCGCCCCGAACTGGGTGCGCGATACCTGCGCACTCAACGCCAGCAGATAGCCCGAACGCGCAAAACTCGTGCTGTCCAGCTGGTCCACGCGCAGCGAGGCCTGCATCAGGCCCAGGTCAGCCTCCAGCTGCCTCGGCAGGAACAACTGCCCGCTGCTCAGCTCGAGTCTGCTGTTTCCGCGGTAGACCCCCAACCGCAACTGGCCGTACTGGTTGAAGTTGAGGCCTGCATCCAGCCCCACGCCAGGCGTGCGTTCGCGGTAAAGCGCCGCCAACACGTCGCGGCTGTAGATGTACAGCGGCGTGTCGCTGTAGGCGACACGCGGTTCCACGAACCAACGCTGGCTGGGTGACAGCGGCTGGTAGAAGCGACTGGCCAGCACCACATCGTTGCCCAGCACGACGTCGTTGCGCCATTCGGCGCCGAAACTGTTCAGCCAGGTCGAGCGCAGCTGCCCGTAGAAATTGAACTGCGCGTCCGCCCCCAGGTCGGACGAGAGTGACAGCCCCAGGCGCAGGTACTGCGGTCCCCAGCCTTTTTCTGTGACGTTGACCACCAGCGTCTGCGTGCCGCCGCTGTCCCGCAGTTCGGGCCGCACGCTCTCGAAGTCACCGCTGCCGTAGATGCGCCGCATGTCCAGATCCAGCGCGTCGAGATCCAGCGGCTGGCCGACCTTCGTCTGCATGGTCTGCACGATCGAATCGGCGCTGACGCGTCGTTGGCCGGCGATCTCGACGGCAGCGATCACCGGCAGCGCCGGTGCCTCGCCGCCTTGCTGCTGCCGCCGAAGTTGCGCGTATTCGGGGGCTGGCATGGCCAGCGCTCGCAAGCGCGGCGCGGCCTGCAGCGCCGCGGCCTCGCCGAAGGGCACCGCCTTGACGAGGTTGTCGAAGTCGGCGGCGGAGAAGTCGCCCAGTGCCGGCTCGATGAGCACGTCATGCGGGCGCAATTGCTGCAGCGACACGCGCACGTTCTGCTCGGTCAGGATGCCCAGCGTCTGCATCGACACACCCTGCAGCCCCTGGATCTGATCGGGCCGCAGCAAGGGCGTACCCAGGTTCACCGCAATGATCACGTCGGCACCCATCGCGCGAGCCACGTCGATCGCCAGGTTGCGCACCAAACCGCCGTCGATGAGCAGACGGTCGCCCACCTTCAGCGGCGCGATCAACCCCGGCACCGCCATGCTGGCGCGCATCGCCGTGGGCAACAGACCCCGGTCGAAAACCACCATCTGCCCGTCGCCCAGGCTGGTGGCCACCGCGCGAAAGGGTATCGGCAGCTGATCGAATCGGCGCGCATCGCGCACCTTGACCAGTCGGCGCAGCTCCCCTTCCAGGGCCACGCCGTTGACCAGGCCCGTGGGCAGCGACAGCCTGCCGTCGTTCAGTCCCAGCTCGGGCGTGGCCAGCGGCAGGTTGTCGTCGGCCTTGATGCGCATCGGCTGGTCCGCGCGCGGCGGCTTGTCGTTGAACAGCCGCTCGCTGGTGATCTGGGCCATCTCCGCCAGCATCTCGTCTGTTCCCATGCCAGACGCATAGGACGCGCCGACGATCGCGCCCATGCTGGTGCCGGCGATGCAATGCACGGGCACGCGGAGCTGCTCAAGCACCTTGAGCACGCCGACATGCGCCGCGCCGCGCGCGCCGCCGCCGGACAGCACCAGGCAGATGCGCGGGCGCGACGGGGCCGATGGCGCCGCACCGGCTTCATGGTTGCGTGCATCGGCCGCCAGCGCCTGCAAGGGCAGGACCAGCACCTGTATCGCGAAGGCCAGCGCGAGGCGTCGCCCAACGGTGTCCTTCATCGCGCTCACGGTGCCGGCGCCCAGGTCACGATGCCGCCGTCGGCCATCAAGCTCAGGTGCAGGTGGCCAGCTTCGATCACGTAGCTGCGCACGTAGGGCCAACTGCTGCTCAGGCGAGGGGCCAGCGAATCGGGTGGGCACATCGCGCGTGTGGTGGCCAACGGTCCCAACAGCAATGAGCCGGCAGCGCGATGGGGCCTGCCCGGGGCAGCAGGCTGGGCCTGCCAGGTGGCCGAGCCCCGGTTGCAGTCCAGGCGCACGGCGACGTGGCCGTCGGCTCCGAACTCAAGCGTGTAGTGCGCAGGGTCGGGAGGGCACACCGTGCCTTGCGCATCGTCCATCGACTGGATGGCGACGAGTTGCCAGCGTGTCCCGGCCAAGGGCGCTGGTGGGGGATCAACCGCAGCGCAGCCGACCAGGCCGGCGGAGATCAAGGCGATCGAGATCGAACCGGTGGGCACCATGGCTTCGCGTGACGGCCCGTCAGACTTTTCCAACCAGGCCCGCGCCGAGCAGGCCGCCGCCGAACAGCAGCCAGTCATTGATGATGTGCGCCCCCGTGGACACCCAGATGTTCTTCGTCAGGATCCAGCCCAGGGTCAGCACCATGCGCGCTGTGCCGATGACGACGATGCACTGGATCAGGTTCCAGTCATAGGTCGGCAGGTGGATGAGGCCGAAGAGCAGGGACGACACCAGCCAGGCGCCCACGACCGCGCCCTTGCGTCCGACACCGAACCGGCTCGACAGCAAGGTCATCACGGCAAGGAAGGGCAGCAGGGTGACCACTTCTTCGCCGAACAATTGCGGGATGGTCTTGGCGAAGAAGGCGATGCGCCCCGCAGTGTCCATGCCACTCAACTGCGCGTTGGCCGCGTTGGACGTGACGTCAGTCAGGGCGTAGACGATGGTGCCCACGCTCATGGTGACGACGATGTTCAGCAACGCGAAGCCGAACATCAGCCGAAGCTCGCGCCCGCCGACCTTGCCGAAGAGGGCTTTCCAATGACCCGGCGCAACCTGCGCCAGCGCCACCATCGGAATCAGCGGGAACAGAACGGCCGGGATCATGGCCCCCAGCGGGCCTGCGGGCCAGGGAATGGGCGCCACCAGCACGGCAAAGCCGACGGCCACCGCCGTCAGGACGAACAGCCACTGCCACGCTGACAGGCCCACCGGCGCGCCGTTGTAGAAGGGAAAGTCGCGGCCCGGGTCTTCCAGCCAGCGCAGCCGCTCGGCTGGCGCCGGGGCGCGTGGGGTGTCCAGGGTCATGGCGCTTGTCCTTCTGTGGGGATGGGCTGGATCACTTCAGCAGCGCCAGGCAATCGTCGGCGCTGAGGGGGATGAGGTATTGGCGGAAGCGCGAGGAGTCCCGCTCGTAACGGCCCTCGCCCAGGTACACGGTGTTGGCCAGGCCCAGGCGTGCCATGTCGGCCAGCGAGAAGCCCCAGCCGATCTGTCCGGCATAGCCCGGGCGCTTTTCCAGCACATCGCCGACCGCACAGACAGCGAAGGCGTCGTTGAGTCCCAAGCTGGCGTAGAACTCGGCCTCGTCCTTCTGGGTCACCGCGAACGAGCGCAGGGCCTCCTGGACGAAGGCGGCGCGCGGCCCGGGCGCGGCGTCCGCCGGCGGGATCTTGGCCAACTGGTCTGTCACGCTGACGCCCGTGCGCGCGGCCAGCACCTCGAACTGCCGCTCGTTGCCATGCCAGCCAACGAAGGCGTCAGCTCGGATCACGCGCGCCCGGCCGGCGGGGAAGACGTAGTCGGCGCAAGACGAGAAGCAGATGACGTCGACCTCGACCACCAGGGCCCTGTCCCGCACCCAGCGGCCGACATGGCGGCCTTCGACCGTATCGCCCCCGCCGGAGCTGATGACCAGGCGCGTGAGCTGGCCGCGGCTGACGCCGGCCACCGCGGCGTCGAAAGCCGCGGAGCTGGCCTTCGACAGATTGCCGGTGTAGTAGACCGTGTCGCCCTGAACGCGGACGACGGCGGGGTCGGCCCTGGCGCGCTCGATCTCCGGTGGCCTGGGTGTCGACGCTGGGTCGGTGCGCGCGGCCCAGGCGGCCGCCATCAGGCACGCTGCCAGCACCGCGGCGACGGGCCCGTGCAGACCCTGCAGCCAGCCTCGCGTCACCAGATCACGACCCGCTGCTTGGGATCGCGCCACATCGGGTCGCCCGGCTGGATGCCGAAAGCTTCGTGGAAGGCATCCAGGTGCAGCAGCGGCGCCACGGCGCGCACCGACGCGATGGCGTGCACATCGATCGACACCAGGAAGCGCAGCCGCTCAGAGCGTGCCTTGAAGGCCCACATCTGCGTCCAGGCCACGAAGCAACGCTGATCGGCGCTGAGACCGTCCACCGTGGGCGCCGGGTTCTTCGCGAGATAGCGCCGCAGCGCCGCGTGGGCCAGCGTGATGCCGCCCAGGTCGGCGGTGTTCTCGGTCACGGTCATGGCGCCGTTGTGCATCAGGCCGGGCAGGATCTCGTAACGGTTGTACTGGTCGACCAGCACGTCGGTGCGCTGCTTGAAGCGGCGGTCGGCGTCGGCCGACCACCAGTTGCGCAGGTTGCCCTGCGGGTCGTACTGGCGCCCCAGGCTGTCGAAGCCGTGGGTGATCTCGTGGCCGATCACCGCGCCGATGGCGCAGTAGTTCGACGCGACATCCGCCCCCGGCTTGTAGAACGGCGGCTGCAGGATCGCGGCCGTGATGTCGATGGTGTTGGTGGTGAAGTTGTAGGCCGAGTTGACCGAGATCGGCGTCGTCTTGGTGGCCACCGCGAAGCGGTTGCCGAGTACGGGCTTGCCGATCTGGCCGATGTCGCGCTGGAAGGCGAAGCGCGTGGCGCGCTGCACGTTGCCGAAGTGATCGTCGGGGCGGATCTCCAGCGTGCTGAAGTCGACCCAGCGCCCCGGGTAGCCCACCTGGATGTCGATCTTGCCCAGCTTCTCGAGCGCCGCCTTGCGGGTGGCGTCGTCCAGCCAGGTGTTGCTGCGCAAGCGGCTGGCGAACTCGTCCTTGATGTGACCGACCATCTCGGTGATCTCGCGACGGGTGGCCTCCGGGAAGTTGGCCTGCACATACAACTGCGACAAGGGGTGGTACAGCTGGGCCCCGATCTGCTGCGTGACCACGCGCTCGCGCGCCGGCGACGTCTTCAGGCCCTGGCGCAGGCGCGAGAACTCTTCCTCCAGCGTGCTGTAGGGTCGCCCCAGCACCGATGCGCGGCTGGCCAGTACTGTCCAGCGCAGCAGCAGCTTCACGTCTTCGGCCGGCCGCTCGGTGAGCAGCCGCTGCAGCGCCTTCATGGCCTGGATGTCGACGACCTGCACACGGGCCGGCGCCGCGATGCCCTGCGCCTTCAGGAAAGCGCGCAGGTCCAGCGCCGGCACCAGCGCTTGCGCCTGCGCCAACGTCATCATGTTGTAGGTGTTGGCCGGCTCGCGCATCTGAAGCGGCGTCATCATGGCGGCGGCCATCCTGGCCTCCAGCGCCAGGATGCGGGCCGCGTGGTTGCCGGCCGCATCGACCGAATCGCCGGAGCCGTTCAGCAGCGCCACCATGTACTGGCGGTAGATCTCCCGCAGGCGCTGGGCTTCGGGCTTGGCGTACTCGTCCTGCTCCAGCATTTGTGCCCCAGGGACCAGCACCAGCACGTAGGTGCTGCTGTCCTTGGCATCGGGCATCGCGAAGGCGTTGATCAGCGGCGACCCGCCGTAGCCGTCCTGCAGCAGGCCGGAAAGTGTGCCGAACTCGGCCGGTGTGCCGCGTGCAGCAGCGACGCGCTGCAGCTCGGCGGCCAAGGGCTGCAGGCCCCGGGCGTCGCGCCGCGCATCGTCCATCGCCGCCTTGTAGTAGTCGCCCACTTGCTGCTGCGGGCTGCCCTTCGGCGCCCCGTTGGCCGCAGCCGCCTGTTGGATCAAGGTCAGCAGTTGCCGGTCCAGCTCATGGGCCAGGAGCGTGAAGCCGCCCACGTCGGGATCGCTGGGTGCGATCTCGGTGTTCCTGAGCCAGTTGCCGGCGGCGTAACGGTAGAAGTCCTGGCGCGGGTCGACCGACCTGTCCATGTTCTGCGGCGAATAGCCCAGAGACGGCACGTCGGGAACGAAGGTCCCGGACCAGGCTTGCTGGCCAACAGCACCCAGGAGAAACAGCGCCAATGCCAGGGGGAGTCGTTTCACGTGTCTTCGCTTCCGTGGTTGAAGTTGCCCGGTCGTCCAGCCCTGTCGGACCCGCACTGAGGCCAACGGCGACGCCTGCTGTGCCGTCCTTGGAGTCGTCCCGCAAGGCCAAGGCGACATTCGGCCGGCCCGCGACGCTAGCCGGCAGATTGCTGGATGGCTATCCCAATTCCGAACAACGATGGCTTCTCCGAGCATCGACCGCAAGCCGAGGACGCGCACGCGCAGATCCGCCCGTGCCGTCTCCGACCAGGCTCAAGCCCTTCGCTTGGCCGCCGCCAGCGTCTGCGACGGCGACTCGCCGATCGCCTGGCGATAGGACACCGAGAAGCGGCCCAGGTGGGGAAAGCCGAAGCGCAATCCGGCCTCGGTCACCGTCGCTGCATGCGAGGCGTCGGCCAGCCATTGATGGGCTGCCAGCAGTCGACGCTCGGCGACGAAACGCATCGGAGAAATCCCGCGCCGGTACAGGAAAGACTTCTGCAGGCAGCGCTCGCCGACACCGGCGACCTGGCACAGGGCCCCCATGGTGATCGGCTCGCCGAGGTGGGCATCGATCCAGGCCTCCAGGTTCCGTGCGCGCTCCAATGCAAGTTCACCAGGGCGTCGGGTCACGGCGTCGCGCAGCACGAGGTCGACCATGCGCTCGATGAATCGCCCTTCTGCCGAGGCCTGTTGCCGATCGTCGCTGCCAGGCTCGGTGGCCAGGACCAATTCCGAGGCGGCAGCCAGCAGCCCCCTGCGCTCGCCGGTGGCCAACTCTGGCATGGCCATGCGCCTGAGGTTCCGATGGACCTCATCGGGTCTTCGAGCCTGCAACTCGCCCATCAGCGCGTGCGCGTCGACTTCCGCCGCGAACAGGGCACCAGGCGGGCTGATGCGCGTGAACGCCCACCCGGGCGGGATCAGCACCGCCGTGTTCGGCCCGCTGTGGGCAGAAGTCCGCAGTCCGCTGCGCAGCACCGTTCCCGGCGGCAAGGCCAGATGAAGCACCCAGCCATGCACGTGGCCGCGAACAACCTGCGACACCGCTGACTCGGATCCGCCCAGATTCGTGTGGTGCGCGCTGACCTGGTACATGGCGTAGCCCAGCGGCCGGTCCCCGTGCACCACGCGCGAGTGCGGGCCATCCTTGTTGCCGATGAGGGCCCGGACTTCCCCCAGGTCGTCAGAGCGGAACTGACGTGACCAGTGCGGCGCCGCGTTGGCTGTGAACATGAGATCCGTTGGCATCTACCTGGCACCCCGCCGCAGCGTCTGGCGCGGCGCTATTTCGCCTTGCAATTCAGGTCCTGGGTCTTGCCCGTGTCCGTGTCCAGGCGGCTGAGCGCCAACACCTCGCCCTGCTGCACCACGCTGACGTTCTGCCCTTCGTACTTTCCGGCAGCGGCGTCGCCCACCCGCCACAGCGTCGTGCTGCGGTCACCGCGCTCCAGCCTGAGCGTCGCGGGGTCGGTGTCGAAGAAGTTCGCCACCACCTCGTTGGCCGCCTCGTTCTGGCAGGCGTAGGTCACCGTACGGGGTGGCTGCAGCCGCCAGACCGCCTGCAGCTCGGCGCTGCGCAGCCGGTATTGCGCATCGACGCAGCCCCGCACGGTGTTGACGGTCCAGGTGGCTGTGATCCAGGTCTCCTGCCCATTGGCCTTCCAGCAATCGTTGCGGCCCTTGACCCAGCCGCGCTGTTCCTCGCGCAGCCGGCGCGCCATAGGACCCTGGGCCTTGGCCAGTGCCGACTTGTAGACCGCGTCGAGCTTTCGGTCCAGCGACGCCAGCGCTGCGTCGTTGCAGATCAGCTTCTCGACGTCGGCTTGCACCTTGCCGCAGTGGAAGGTGGGACCTTCGGCTCGCGCCGACAGGGGTGCACCGGCAACAAAGGCCATGAAAACCAGAACGGACAGGGTGCTCCGGCTCATCGTTTGCGGCTCCCGCGATGACGTAGGGGCCAATGTAGGACAAAAGCTGACTACAGGACGAGGAGGCCGCGCGACGGCCTCGTCGCCTGCACGCCCTTCAACGACACGCCTTGCCGGTCGCTAGCCTTTGCGCTCGAACACGGCCAATTTGGATGAGGCCGTCCCGACTTCCGCGTACTGCGCGTGCCAGTGCTCCTCGAGCTCGGCAGGCCGGCTGGCCGTCAGCCAGGTCAGCTCCGAGACGGCAAGGATGCCACCCGGCTTCAGGAGCCGGCGCCACTGCCTGACACCGTTCTCGAATCCAAGGTTGTAGATCGCGCCCTCCGACCAAATCGCATCCAGGCTGCCGGGCTCGATGGGCAGCGCGCCCATCGATGCGTTCACGGCTTCGATGCGATCGGCAACACCTGCACGTGCAGCGCGCGATCTCAGTACGTCGAGGAGGTCGGGCAGGAAGTCGACGGCGACGATGTGCACATCGAGGCCCTTGGCGATGAAGCCCAGCACCGGCATGGCGCAGCGCAGCTGACTAGATGCCGACGCGCGCTTCGATCCGGCCCGCACGCACGGCCGCCACCAAGGCCGCATGGTCGCGTTCATTCTGATCGGCGTAGCGAACCGCGAAGTTGGCCATCGCGTCCTCGAAGACCGCGCTGCTGCCCATGTAGGCCGACAGCACGACCGCGTCCCCCGAACGCTTGTGGGCCCGCGCCAGCGCCCAGCCGCAAGACTGCGCATAGTCGATCAGGTTCGCGGGGTTCATCAGTTCGACCATCGGCTTGATCTTGGCATCGCGCAGTTGCCGGACGTAGTAGTGCCGTTGCTGCTGGCGCGTGCCGGTGGTCCAGCCCAGGAAGGCGTCGGCAGCAGCTTGCATCAGCCGCTGCCCGAACACCACCCGTTCGCCATGGTGCTTGAACGGCGCCCGGCCGCAGTAAGGCTCCAGCACCGAGGGGCGTGCCTCCTTGAATTGCAGGAACAGCGGGTCGCCGTTGCCTGAGACGAACAAGGCCACGCCGCAATAGGTGCCCACGCTGCCCACGCCGACCACCTTCATCGCCACGTCGGCGAAGCGGTAGCGCTGCATCAGGATGCGTCGCTCGGGTGCCAGCGACGCCACGTAGTCGGCCACCATCCTCTCGGCAACAGCGTGCATGGCCGCCTGCTGCTGCATGTCGGCGTTGTGGAAGATCAGTGGCGGCTCGTCGCGGATGCGCGGCTGTTCACCCTGCTGACAGGCCAGCTTGGTGAACTCCTTGATGTGGGCGCTTTCCGCCAGCGCCTTGCGGATGCGCTTCTGGTTCAGCCGCTTGAGTTCGTCATCGGTGCCGGCTGCTACCAGCTTGGACAAGTCGATGGTCTCGTAGTAGGCATCGAGCACCGGCATCTCAGCGTAGCGCGTCATGTTCTCGCGGTAGCTGCGCACGGCCTGCCAGGCGGCTTGCCGGCAGTCGGCTGCTTTGGAGCCGTTGGCGCGGCCGGCGATGACGAAGCTCGCGGCCAGACGCCGCAGGTCCCACTCCCAGGGCGCCACCGACGCCTCATCGAAGTCATTGATGTCGAACACCAGTTGGCGCTCGGGCGTGGCGAAGCCGCCGAAATTGACCAGGTGGCAATCACCACAAGCCACCACGTTCATGCCGGTGTTGGCCGTGAAAGACAGGTCGTGCGCCATCACTGCGGCTGCGCCCCGGTAAAAGGCGAACGGGCTAGACATCATTCGGCCGTAGCGTATCGGCACCAGCTCAGGCAGACGCCCGGCCGAGTTAGCGATCAGCAGGTCCACCGGATCCGCCCGTTGCTCAGCGGGCTTCCAGGCCGCGACGTCGCTGCGCGGGCAAGTCTGTCGCAGGGCCTTGCCGGCGGCACGGCGCTCGGCGTGAGGTCGTCCGTGCGACTGTGCCGGCAACTGTGCTGTGACGAGCGCTTCGGTCGTGCGCGACCTGGGTCTCTTTGCCGG
The DNA here is from genome assembly GCF_904426505.1 of Rubrivivax sp. A210. Taxonomy (GTDB): domain Bacteria; phylum Pseudomonadota; class Gammaproteobacteria; order Burkholderiales; family Burkholderiaceae_C; genus Rubrivivax. The sequence continues at coordinate 11,870 of NZ_CAJGBN010000018.1, read as the reverse complement.
AAGACTCACGGTTCCCCCTGGATTGCCGCTGACATGGTGCGGCGTCGCTACATCCGCCAGCGGTCTAAAGCCCCGTCATGGCACGCGGGGATGATAGAGGCTGTGGCCGCCGACCACGACCCAAGCCATGAACGCGAGAAATCGCCTGCGCGCGACGGCGTGTCAATGCCAGTGCCGTTTGCCGTCGGACAGCTTGGGGAGCCCGACGGGCGCGTATAGGGTCGGCCAGCGCCAGTCGGGCGCGCGATCTCACCGCCGGAAAGCTGACCCCCAAGTTGAGCCACCGGACAGCCGACGTCCGCGCTCGGCAATGGTCGACCCATAGCCGTCAATCAGTTCATCGGGTCGACAGCCTCTCAAGGAACAGAAATAACGAACACGGGCTTCATAACGAAAAACTGTAGTTCCTTCATGAACACCGGGTCCGCGCGCGGGCTTGGGATGCTCAGAGCTGACATTGCCCACCGCCGCGCGGGCCAATAACGCTGCATTGAGCGGCAAGATCCGGCGCTCCCACGAGGCTTCGAAGATCGCGCAGTTGACTATCGACAAGACGAAGGTCGAACTGGCCTACCTGCGACGCAGGATGTACGGCCGGTCCTCCCCCGGGTCAAATATGCAGCTTGAGATTCAATGATTTGTTGCCTGATGGGTTGTGTTCAAAACTTGGCTTTGGCATTTGGATCTATTGCATTGCAGTCGCCAGTAAAATCTCCCGCTCCACCGCTCAATGACAGTTTGCCGGTCATGCGATCAATGCGAAATTTGGGCTGACTGAGAAAGTTGATGTGCACGACGCCGGTGATTTCCTTGTCGTTCATTCCCAGATTTTCGATGGGGTACCACCCGTCAGTGTCACCACTCATCAAGGCCGGAATCATCGGGTCCGGAACACGCATGCGTGCCGTGCCCGTCTTGATTTCAATTACACCGGTACCGGAGAACGGGCGGCGCGTCGGTGTCGTGGCAACGCCCGTCTGGTTGTGCCCCGCTTTACCGGACTGATACTGGTTGACCGTTGTCGTTTGCGTAGCTGTTACGGAGCCCTTACCGTCACAAGATAGCGACAGGTCGTTGGCACCGGCCATAAGTGGCAAGCAAAAGGACAGGCTCAGGGCGACGTTCTTGAACATATTCACCTCTTCCCAAAATAAACAGTGACTCTGAATTGCCAAACTAACTATTTCATCGCGGCCCAAACTATTGCATCCTGGAACAAGGTTTGGAGCGAAGGTCCTTAACGTAATACAGCATATTGTTCCCAACTTGTACGCATCGGAGCCAGCGATCAGCCTCGCCCCTTCACGTTAGCCGCAGGCTTGCTCGATGGCTATCCAGATTCCGAACAAGACCCAGTGCGTCGACGGTGCGTCCTGATGCGTTTGGTGGCCGCGACGAGCCAAAGCGGACTTCAAGTTGGCCGCCGTAAACCAGTCATCCAAGTCGGGCCAGCGGGGGAAACTCTGAGCGGATCACCAAGGGCCGGTTGTGGCCGGGCCCCGGTGGCCACGAACGACTGCTTCGTAGACGCAGAACCCGAGAGAGTTCGGTCCGAGCGTCGGGCAGCTTTGGAGAAGCCTGACGGGCGGGTTTGGGTCGCCAAGAGAACTTCGAGGCAGCGAGTGGCCTGCCCGGAAGCTGTCCGCCAGCCCATCTTCCGGCCAGGCCCAAGGAAAGCAGGAACTGGGCGTCCGACTCCCGTCGAATGCCCTGCAAAGCCTGACCTGCTGTCGGTGCCGACACTGGATTGAGCCACTTGGGCAGCGTCTGCCAGCTATCGAGTGAGCCAGGTCCTTCGCCGTTCCCGGCGCGGCAGTACTGACCATGGAACGTTCGCAGGTAGCTCATCGGGTCGCCGGCGCCGTGACTCACTTTGAGGTCGGCGCGCAAAGGCGATCACTGGGGCAGCGCCCTTTCCCAGGGCACCTTTGCCGGCACGCGCTGGCTCCCTTTCACACCAAGCAGGCCCTGCGCGCCAGACTGCTCCCCCCAGAACCACAACGCGCCGTCCTTCGTCCGGGCAAACGAGAAGTTGCCTCCAAGCCAGTAAGCCTCGACCTCCGGGAGTTTGATCGGCTTGGGCGTGGGCTGGTGGTCCCCGGAGATGCCGGCGCCGAGTTGCCCCCAGTCGCTGTTGCCCCAGCCGATCAGCGTGCCGTTTCGCCGGCGGACGATCAAGTGGCGGCCGTAACTCCCAGCCTTGACTTCGATCGCGTCACTGATGCCCTTGACCGGTCGCGGAGCCGGCTGTCCGGGGTCGCCGGTGTCACCGTGTAGTCCGTTGCCGAGGCCGGCCTGCCCGTTGTGCCCCCAGGACCACGCCTTTCCATCGCGCGTGACAGCGACGGCCGCGCCGGCCACCGTCGCGATCGACACAACTTCCTTCAGTGTCGGCAGTTCCGTGGGCCGCTGCGGCTCCCGCGTCTGGTGCCCGAGCCCCAGCTGCCCGCGGTCGTTGACCCCCCAGCTGAATACCCGGCCGTCCCTGGTCAGTGCGAAGCCAAGCGAAGGGCTGCCGGCCACGCGGGCTACGTTCTCAAGGCCCGCCAGCGGCAGCGGCTGCGTCACCCCGGGGTGCACCTCGCGGCCTCCGGTCAGGAACGCCGGGAGCGCGCCCCAGGCGCGCACGCTGCCGTCGGCCATGAGGGCCATCACCGTGTTGCCGTTGGCCACGATCTGTGAGACACCCTGCAGGTTCGGGATCACTTCCGGGGTGTGCCGCTCGATCGCGCCTTTCAGGTCAACTCCCAGGGTTCCGGAGTAGCCGCGCCCCCACGCCCAGACCGTGCCGTCGTCGAGCAGCGCGAAGGAGGTGTCCTCACCGGCGGCGACCTGCACCGCCTTGGCGGGTAGGGGGACGCGCTCGGCCGGAAAGAAACGACGGATCGCCTTGGGCCGGCCCAACTGCCCGGAACGGTTCTCGCCGAGCGCCACCAGGGTGCCGTCCGTGAGAAGCAGGAGCACGTGGGCAGATGCGGCGACCTCCACCACCATCGGCGCGGCTTGTGCGCGCGCCGGGAGTGCCGTGCCTGCGAAGGCGAGCGCAAGGGCCAAACCGAGCGTCAGCCGTCTATTCACGGACAACCACCTTCTGCCCCTTCGCCTGCCGCCACCCGCATGGAGGTCCGAGCGACAGTGCCGGGCATCTTGGAAGCGCGGCGGCGGCTGCTTCGTCGCGGGCCTGGCGTCGGATTCCTGAGGCCTGCAGCTCTGCGGCGGATGACCCAAAAGTGCAATCTGAATGCCCACGCACGGTCGGTCCAGTGTAAAGCCGCCTCTTCCAGCAACAAGGGCAGTTCTCCCAAGTCAAGGCGGCGGCGACATTGCCACGGGATAACCGTGCCGGCTGATCGCATCGACCCGCCACATCTTCAGTTGCGCGAAGGCTGGGTTGCCTGCAGCAAGGTCGATCACCCGCATCTCCAGAGCATGTGCTCCAGCGGCGTCCTCCCGTCCCGCAAACCAGCGGCTGCCCTGCCGCCCAAACCCAAGCGCCTCCAGCCCTGCCTGTGCAACCTGTTCACTATCGGGGATCACGCACTCGACCGTAACCCGCGCCGACTCCACGATTAGCCTGTGAAAGCCCGTCTCCGACGACTGCGGCAGCGGCAGCGGCTGGGTCAGGATTCTCACCAGCGCGTGGCAGTCGCCCTCTGGCGTCTTGTCGGTGGGCCCCATCGAGTAGATTTTCAGCAGCATGTCGATCGAGGGATGCGGGACGCCCTGGCCTACCTGCCAGTCGATGTCGGCCAGGGAACATGCCCAGCGCAGCGTTGAAAGCGCAGGCAAGAGCGGCTCCAGGAACGGCCGCTTGAAGGCGGCGTTATGTGCGACGACGAGGTCCGTCTGCGCCAGCAGCGCATCGATCTTCGACCGATCGATGCGGCGGCCTGCCAAGCTGCGAGGGGGAATCTGCGTGAGAGTCTGCGCCGCCTCCGTGTACACCTTGGGCTCCTGCCACTCGAAGGCGGAACCCACCACGCCGAGCATCCGCCCCCGGTGCCGGTCCACTCGTACGCACAAGATGCCAAGTCCGATCACCTCGTCAGCTTCAGTATCGAGCCCGGTGGTTTCGCTATCGACCACGGCGACGTGGACCGTTCCGTCCGGCCTCGTGATCCAGCCCTCATCGAACGCCATCGCTGCCTCCCGTCTGAGCTGCTGAAGGTAGCCGCACACGCGACAGGACACGTCGCATGCCGAAGCCTTGGAATTCCTCGCTCCTGCGATCGGGTTCGTCGCATCGCCCTGAAGATTGGCACTTCCGTCACCCCAGAGGGTTGCGCGCCCTCCGCAATGACCACGCCCCAGAGACGTTGGCGCCGATAGTGTCCTCAAGGAGCCAGGTCAGGGCGTCGTCCAAAACAGGTTCCAGGCACGCGCGATTGGCGCCGAAGGCGGACACATCAGCATGTCGGTCGGCTGGCTCACGATCTAACCGCGCGCCGTTCCTCCCTCGGGCTGGCTGCGACGCATGACGTCGCAGCCAGCGGCATGCTCTCGGCACTGGGCCCGGCTCCGACCCGCAAATCGGGACACATCAGAGCCTCGGGACCACATCAGCAGATCGCCGCCTGCAGACTGGAGCACAAGATGGCCAAGCACAACCCCGGTGACATCCTCACCTCCGATTGGAACCCCGTCGTCGGCTGCCAGCGCTACTCAGCGGGCTGCCGCGACTGCTGGTGGCTCGACGGCATCATGCCGTGGCAGATACGCCTCGGGAACCTGCCAAAGATCGTCGTGGAGGGCCAGCCCACGGACGTGGAGGCACGCTTCGACCCCGCCAAACTGCGCCCCAAGAAGGGGATCGTCGGCGTCGTTCAGCACGGCGACCTCTTCTGGGACAAGGTTCCCGACGCGACCATCGACCGCGTGCTGGACATCGTCGACGAGGTCGCCGCCGAGCGTGAGGCCAGGAACCGGCGGCGCCAGGAGGGCCGCCCGCTGGACACGACGAAGTACGTGCTGTGGAGCAAGCGGGCCGAACGCATGGCCGACACCATGGCGCGGCGCTACCCGAAGGGTGTGCCCGCCCACCTGGCCTGCGGGGTGTCGATCGAGAACCAGGCACTGGCCGACGAACGCCTGCCGCACCTGCTGCGCATGCAGGGCCGGCGTTTCGTGATGATCGAGCCCATGCTCGGCCCCATCGATCTGGCTGCCTATGCCGCCGTCGACTGGGTCGTGCTCGGCTCGGAGACCGGCACCGACCGCGCACGCCCGATGGATTTGGACTGGGCCCGCACGGTCCGCGACTTCGCCGTGGCACGCTTTATACCGTTCTTCGTGAAGCAGGTCGGGCCCAGCCACAAGAGCCCCGTCCGCACCCTGGACGGCAGGACCTGGGACGAGTTTCCGGATGGATTCGTCAAGTGAGCGCCCCGGAAGTCACGGCCAGATGCCGCACGATCCGCAGACAATGATCAAGCCATGCCCGCACAGCCTAAGCACGAAACGCTGTCACGCCTGCTCGAACTTCTGAAGGCACTTCCTCATCAGCGCTGGGCAACCCCGGGCGAGCTTCGGGAGTCGCTGGCTGACCGCGGCTACGAGATCGATCTGCGGTCGGTGCAGCGGGATCTGAGAGACCTGCAGAAGAGCTTCCCGCTGGACCACAACGACAAGGGCAAGCCCCACGGCTGGCGCTGGTCGTCCGAAGCGGCCGGCGGCATCGCGGCCATGAGCACGCCCGAGGCGCTGATGATCGTGCTGGTGCAGCAACACCTGCAGGCAGCGCTGCCGGCGTCGATGCTCGAGGGCTTCGAGATGCTCTTTGCGCGGGCGCGCCAGCGCCTGGATCGGCTGGGCCCGCGAGCAGGCGCCTCGCGTTGGCCCGGCAAGGTCAAGGCCGTGCCTCCCGGCCTGCCGACCTCGCCACCAGCGGCCCCTCCAGAAGTGCAGAAGGCGCTGGCCGAAGCGCTGCTTTCCGACCGGCAGATCGATGCCCTCTACGGCCCGGGAGCCAAGGGTACGCCACGGCGCTACCGGTTGCATCCGCTGGGCCTCGTCCTTCGCGGTGGCACCAACTACCTGGCCGCGACCCGAGGGGGTGCCACGTATGCAAGCCTGTACGCTATTCACCGCTTCCGCCAGGTCGAGGTGCTGCTGGATCCGGTCTCCTTCCCGCCCGGACTTGATCTCGAGGCCGCGTTGAAGCGGGGGCGCGGGCAGTTCGGGATTGCCTCGGCCGGCGCGGGACAGATCACGCTGTTGATCGCATGCGAAGCCGCGACGGCCGACTTGCTCGAGGAGTCGCCCCTGGCGGCAGACCAGCAGTTAAAGCCGATGCCGGACGGCCGAATCGAGGTCCGCGCCACCGTGGCTGACTCCTGGGAACTGCGCTGGTGGATCCTGGGGCGCGGTGCTGCCGTCGAGGTGCTGGCGCCCGTTGGCCTCCGGCGCGAGCTCGCCCAGAAGCATCGCGAAGCGGCCAGCCGCTACGCGCCACAGTGAGCGACCGACTGGCCAGCAAGCCCTCAGTACACGCTCGATCGGTACAAGCCGTGACACACCTGCTGTTCCTGGATTTCGATGGCGTGCTTCACCCGGCCAGTGCCCGGCAGGACGAACTCTTCTGCCGAGTGGATCTGCTCGAGGAAGCACTGGCAGGCGCAGAGTACGGTCTGGTCATCTCGTCCAGTTGGCGTCACCACTACTCGCTGCATGAACTGGTGGATCTGCTGCCGGCGGCCATGCACCCGAACGTTCTGGGCGTCACAGGCGAGCCCTTCATGGGCCGGTGGCCACGCTACCGGGAGATCCTGGCCTTCGTCGAACGCCTCGGGGAGCCTTGCACCTGGCGCGCCCTCGATGACTCGTGGATCGAGTTTCCGGCCAAGTGCCCAGAACTGGTTGCATGTGATTCGAACCTCGGTATGCAACGCCCACAGGTGGCCACCATCCGTCGATGGCTGCGTAGCTGAGACGATCCGCAAAGATTGACGGACAGCCCGGCCACCAAGTAGCAGCCCGGACAGACGGCGTAGCCCGTCGGGAAGCTGCGCCATCAACACGCGTCGAGACGCGCACGCAACCCGGCGAATCAGTCTTCCTTGTTGAACACGATGGGATCGCCAACGGTAGTCGTGAGCTCGTGAAACATCACCTGGTCGACGAGCAGGCGCGGAGTTGAAAAAGGGAAGCCACAGAACAGGAGCTCAGCCAGCTTGGCGAGGTTGTCGGTGGTCACTTCATCGGGGGACCACATCTCGAAATGGACAGAGAACTTCTTCATGATGGGCTTTCAGGGGATATAGAAAGACGACTCAGGCTCCAGTCTCGGGCCGCGTGCGACGCGACGTGTCGCTGAGCGACGCGGCACCCCGGTCAATGAGCGGCATGCGGCATCTGGCAAGTCCAGCCGGCGCCAGCAGAGGTGTCGATAGATGGCGCCGGCTCGCAGACGACGCATTTCGTCGCTTCGGCAATCAGACTGGCCGGCATGACTTCAAGATCGCCCCTTCGCCACCTTTCCCTGTTCCGGCTTCAGTGCTATCTGAAGCTGGCTTGCCTCTACACAAAGCTCCTGCTGGTGAACCTGCACCTCGTCTGGATCGTGTACCAGGCCCGGCGGTGCATCCGCAAGAGCGAGCTGCGGTCCTGAGCGTTGGGCAATACATCTTGCTTCAGCGGTAGCGTCAACTGTCGGCCCTCCGCTGGCAGGCCGAGCTTGCTGGCAAGAGCTACACCAGCGGGACGCGGCTCACGGTCTGGATGAACGTCCCCGGTGAGGCCACGGCATCGGGCAGAAGCCCGGCCTTCGTCAGGCTGCAAAACAGGGCGACCGACCTGGCTTGGCAGTTCAGTGACCGCTCGGGGTTGAACTCGATGTCGGTGAAGCCTTGGTATGCCAAAACCTGAGGCCCCAGCTCGGGGACACGCTGCAGCGCGCTCAGGTAGAGCCAGTCGTAGAAGGCCGTCAACGGCTCCAGAGGCCAAGCATAGTCCTCGAACTCAAAGCGAATGAGGGCTCCACTGTCCTTGAGGCGTGGGTCAGTCTTGGCCTGCCTCGGGTCGGCCCGCAGCAGATCCACGAACGGGCCGCCGCCCGAGAAAACCTTGGAGCCCTGGAAAGCCGACTCCACGCTCGTCAGACTGCCGTCACGCAGCGCCACCTGCAGGTTGAAGGCGCTGAGCCGGCGCCCGAGCTCATCCCCGGACTTGGACGACACCTCCAGCAGCCTCTGCACACCCAACCGCGCCCGAGCCGCGCCATGCAGCGAGGCGATGGACTTCTGCTTCTGGCAGACGGAAAGCCCGGCATGCCAGGTGAAATCCACCGGCACCTCTCGCGTGTAAGCCCGAGCCGTTGCGATGGGCAGGAACACCGGTCTTGTCGCCATGAAAGTCCTTGAATGAGCTTGAGCCACTTCGCCCGCCCGGGCGTCGCGGTGGTGGGACAGCTTGGGCTTCGGGAGACGGCGAGTCTCGTCCGCGGTGCGACACGATGCGTCGCTGACGGAAGCGCCGCCTGCGACACGTTCCGTCGCCACGCTGCGGATCATCTCCAGGCCCAATCAAAAGGAGCCCGCACCATGGCAAGCAAGAACGTCAACGCCGCCGCCAACACCGACCCGGCCTACCTGCCCGTGGTGCGCCTCATCATCCTGCGCGCGCTGCTGCGCTGCAACGGCGTGGCCGCGTTCGTCGACTACGATGACTACAGTGATGGCCGGGTAGCCCGAGTGCTCGGCTGCACCCAAGCTGCGAACCGCAGTTTCTGCAAGCGCTCGGCGCTGCGCACGCTGCAGCGCAAGCTGGCCGGGCTGGAGAGGGATGGCGTCGCCCTCCCCACCGACACGGTGATCGCACACAACATCCGCCTGCTGGGCGACCGCCTGGGCCTGCAGGCGGCCGATCGCGACATCCTGCACCTAGCAGTGGTGGGTGCTGCCTGGCCAGAGATCGACCTGGGGCTGGATCTGTCGGGCAACCTCACGCACGGCGGCGTGTGTCAGTTGCTGGGCGACTGCCTGGGGCACCCGATCGAGGACATCCGCGCCGCGCTGGACGACCGGGCGCCACTGGCGCGCTCCGCCATCCTGGTGATCGACCGCTCAAGGTCCTATAGCTTCTCGTCCAAGCTCGAGATGATGGAGGGCCTGTCCGAAGAGCTGATGCTCCAGCGTGACGAGCTTCTGGACCTGTTCGGCAGCAGCGTGCTGCGCTCGCCGCCGCCGAATCTGCAACTGGACGACTACGCCCACCTCTCGGAGGATGTCGCCATCCTGCGCCAGTATCTGCAGACCGCCTGCAGCCAGCGGCAGCACGGTGTGAATGTCCTGATCTACGGCCGGCCCGGCACCGGCAAGACGGAACTGGTGCGGGCGATGGTGCACGCCATGGGCCGGCAGCTGATGGAAAGTAATAGTCCGACCAGCACCGTCATTGCGCCGCGATCGACGCCGCTGCAGCATCTGACCTGATGGAGTGGGCCCAGGCGATGGTGTCCACCAACAGGAGATGGTGGGCACCATGGAGAGTGGAGCAAGGATCGGTGAGCCGGCGCGCCGACAGCATGATCGGTCGTTCAAGGCGGGCCTGGTCGAGCAAAGCTTGCAGCCTGGCGCGTCCGTCGCCGTCATCGCTCGGAGCAACGGCATCAACGCGAACCTGCTGTTCAAGTGGCGGCGCGATCACAAGGGCAAGACGATCGCCGCCTCGAAGCCGACGGCGGCGCCACCGACGGTCTTGCTGCCGGTTCATGTCGAACCGGTGGCCAGGGCCGGCGCGAGTTCGGCGCTGGAGCCGCTGCCGACCACTGCGGTGGGGCCGGGCAGCCGAGCAGCCACACGCGGCGGCGTCATCGAGCTCGAATTCGCCGGCGCCCAACTTCGGTTGCGCGGCGCAGTCGATGAAGCGGCCCTGTGCAGCGTCTTGCGCGCGCTGCGCCGAAGCGAATGATCGGCCCGCGCGCCGGAACCCGGGTGTGGCTTGCCGCCGGTGTGACGGACATGCGCTGCGGCATCGACTCGCTGGCGGCCAAGGTCCAGACGGTGCTGACCGAGGATCCGTTCGGTGGCCACGTCTTCGCCTTCCGAGGCCGCAGGGGTGACCTGTTGAAGTTGCTGTGGAGCGATGGCGACGGCATGTGCATGTTGACCAAGCGCCTTGAGCGAGGCCGCTTCGTCTGGCCGCAGGCCAACAGCGGGAGCGTCTCGCTGAGCACCGCGCAACTCTCGATGCTGCTCGAAGGGATCGACTGGCGGCACCCCGAGCGCACTTGGCAGCCACGCACGGCGGTGTAGTCGAGCGAGCAAATGGGTTGACGGGACAAGTCCCGTTGCGAGGGATGATCATGACCGGCAAAGTCATGGTCATGACGTTGACGGAACTCTTGGCCAACAACGCTGCGCTGAGCGGCGAGGTCAAGCGCTCGCACGAGGCCTTGAAGATCGCGCAGCTGACCATCGACAAGATGAAGGTCGAGTTGACCTACCTGCGCCGCATGAAATACGGACGCTCCAGCGAGAAGCTCGAACACGCGCAGCTTGATCTCGTTGGTGGCCAGGTCGCAGCGCCCGCGATTGCGCCGACTGCCGACGGTGGCACCGACGACGGATTGAAGTCCAACGTGACGTCGCTCGACGCCGAGCGCAAGAAGCGCGAACCCAAGACCAGACCAGGGCTGCGTGATCTGCCGGCACACCTGCCGCGACGCACGGTCGTTCACACGCCGCAAGGCGATTGTGGCTGCGCGGCCTGTGGTGGCGGCTTGCGGGAGATCGGTCAGGACGTCTCGGAGGTGTTGGACTACGAGCCGGGCACCTTCCACGTGGTGCGCCACGTGCGCCCGCGACTGGCCTGCGCCGGCTGCCACACGATCACGCAGGCGCTGGCGCCAAGCCGGCCGATGGACCGCTGTATGGCCGGCGCCGGTCTGCTCACGCACATGGCGGTGAGCAAGTTCGCCGATCATGTGCCGCTGTACCGGCTGTGCCAGATCTACGGCCGCGACGGCGTCGAGATGAGCCGCTCGACCATCACCGACATGATGGGCAATTGCGCCCTGATGCTGACGCCGCTGGCCGATGCGTTGGGGCGCTACGTACTGAAGGCCGGCAAGGTCCACGGTGACGACACGCCGATCCGTGCGCTGGGTGGCAAGGGCAAGACGGCGCGTACGGCACGGTTGTGGGTGTACGTGCGCGATGACCGCGCGAGCGCCGACAAGGCGCCGCCGGCGGTGTGGTTCCAATACTCGCCCGATCGCCAGGGCGAGCACCCGCAGCGGCACTTGAAGAACTTCAGTGGCATCCTGCAGGCCGATGCGTTCGCCGGGTACGACAAGCTCTACACGAACGGTCGGATCCTTGAAGCTGGATGCTGGAGCCACGCGCGCCGCAAGTTCTGGGACATCCATGTGCGGCAGAAGCGCCAGCCCGGGACGCTGGCACACCAGGCCCTGGTGCGGATCGGCGAGTTGTTCAGGATCGAGGCGCAAGTCAACGGCCGATCGGCGCTGCGACGACGACGAATGCGCCAGGCGCGTTCAGTGCCGGTGCTGACGGAATTGAAGTCCTGGCTGAGCGAGACCTTGGCGCAGGTGTCGGCGAAATCGCCGATGGCGTTGGCGATCGGCTATAGCTTGAGCCACTGGACGGCGCTGACGAACTACGCCCGTGACGGGCGCATCGACGCCCACAACAATGCGGCCGAGCGTGCCCTGCGCGGCGTAGCCATCGGACGCAAGAACTACTTGCACGTCGGATCGGACGCGGGCGGCCACACGGCAGCGGTGATGTACACGCTGCTGGGCACGGCCAAGCTCAACGGGATCAACCCGCAGCGCTACCTGCGCCACGTCCTTGAGCGCATCGGCGAGCATCCGAGCAACCGCATCGACGAGTTGCTGCCGTGGGCGGTTG
>NZ_CAJGBN010000017.1 GCF_904426505.1 Rubrivivax sp. A210 | reverse complement strand
GTCATGAGACCTGATGCATTGTCACCAACACATCTGGCACTCGCCTTCAAACGCCCACGCTTATCGGCTGTTGATTGTTAAAGAACTTCGCCTTCCACCTTGCGGCTTGGGCGGCGCTGACTTGTTAGTGATCAGCGAAGCCCTGAACTATGACATCGGTTTCGGGGCCTGTCAACACCCCCGCGAAAATATCTTCAGAGCACAGCATCCGGTGATGCCTGGCACAAGAGGCTGCCTGGCAAGGTGTACGCGCGGCTGCCGGGCCCAGCCCCTGAGCCCGCCCAGCACCGACAGGACGCCCCTGCGGGACAACCCGAGGCGGACGCTACACTGAACCCATTATCTTGCCCGTGGCCACCGCGCCCAGCCATCGACCGCATGACCCAGCTCGGCGAAGCCATCGCAATCGGCCTGCTAGACCCGACCCCCGACCCACTGAGCGACGAGACCATCACCTTCGATGAGCAGTTCCAGTTCGTCGACCACGCAGGCGAGCCGCTGGGCCCGGCACGCTACGAGGTATTGAAGTCCGACGGGTCTCGCCTCAGCGGCGTCTCTGACGACCAGGGCCGCCTTCCGCGTGTCGATGATGCCAGCCCCCTGGTCGTGCGGGTGCGCTTCCTGGGCCTGGTGCGGTCGACTTGATGGCTGCAGAGGAAGAGCGCTTCCGGTATGCGGCGCCGGACCCCGACGGCACGCCTGCCTCGCTGTGGGCGCTGACGCCGACGGCCCGAACCGACCTCGTCAAGTTCGTCGTACGGCCCTGCGTGCTGCCGGTGGTCTTTGTGCCCGGCATCATGGGTTCCAACCTGCGCAGCAAGTCCACCGGCAAGTCGGTGTGGCGGCTCAACGCAACCTTCGGCCAACCGTTGGGGCTGCTGTGGAGCACCGCGATGAAGGGCCCGGGCGAACGCCAGCAGTTGCTGCACCCGGACCGCGTCGAGGTCGATCCGGACGGCGACGTGCCGGCGGTGACCAGCATCGGCGACAAGGCGGCGGTGCGCCGGCGCGGCTGGGGCAGCGTCGGCGAGACCAGCTACAAGGACTTCCTGGTCTGGCTCGAGGTTCACCTCAACCAGCTCAACCCCAATCCGGCTCTCTGGCGCGACTTCCACCAGACCGAGGCCACGATAGGCCCGCTGCCGACGCCCGGCGCCAAGCCCAAGCTGAGCCCGGGCGTGAAGATGGGCCTGAAGGGCCAGCCCTTCGGCGCCGAGTTGGGCTTCGAATCGCTGAAGACAGACGACCTGCTGGCGCGCGCCCGCTATCACATGCCGGTCCATGCCTGCGGCTACAACTGGCTGGCCTCCAACCAGCTGGCGGCCCAGGAACTTGCCAAGAGCATAGACGGCATCATCGAGCAGTACGACCGCGACCCCTTCTGGTGCCAGCAGGTGCTGCTGGTCACGCACTCGATGGGCGGCTTGGTGGCGCGTGCCTGCGCCGGCCTGCCGGGTATGGCGGTCAAGATTGCCGGCATCGTCCACGGCGTGATGCCGGCCGTCGGCGCGGCGGTGGCCTACCGCCGCTGCAAGGTCGGCATGGGCGACGAGGACTACGCGGCCGGCCTGGTGATCGGCAGCGACGGCCAGGAGGTGACGGCGGTCTTCGCGCAGGCGCCCGGCGCGCTGCAGTTGCTGCCCAGCAAGGACTACACGGCGCGCTGGATGCGCGTGGCCCAGGCCAGCCAGCCCGCGCTGGCGCGGCCCGCTGCCGACCCCTATGGCGAGATCTACCGCCGCAAGGATGTCTGGTGGGGCCTGGTGCGCGAGGAATGGCTCAAGCCCAGTGGCGGCGCGCCCATCAGCTGGACCGGCTTTCAGAAGAACGTCGACAAGGCCGAGGCCTTTCATGATTCGATTGCCGGCAATTACCACGGCAACAGCTACGTCATCTATGGCGTCGATCCGGAACAAGGCTCGTTCGAGAAGGTGACCTGGAAGCTGACCCAAGGCCTGCGGCCCGACGACAAGCCGGCACCCTCGGCCGCCGAGGTGACGGCCCTGTCGCCAACCCAGGTGCGCCACGATGGTTCAGCCACGATGTACGTGGGCGGACGAACCGAATTCATCGCCTCGCCCTTCGGCTTCGGATCCACCGTCTACGAGACCAGTTACTGGGAACTGCACTGCGAGAAGCAGGACGGCAGCGGCGACGGCACGGTGCCGGCCAGCTCCGGCCGCGCGCCGCGGCTGCAGGGCGCCGTGAAGCAGCAGTTCGCGATGACCGGATTCGGCCACGAGCCGGCCTACAAGAATGCCGAAGTGCAGCGCGCGACGCTGTACGCCATCACGCGCATCGCCGCGACGGCGAAGAAGCCATGAGCGGGCGCATGAGCGGACACGGACGGCGGCGTCTGCTCTCTGCGCTGCTGGCGGCCTCTGCCCTGCCTGCCGTGGCCGCAGCCCGGCGCTTCGCCAACCCATCGGAAGCCCCCCAGATGAAGACCCATGCCGCCGGCCGTCACCTGATAGCCCTGCCCGCCGGCTTCGAGATCCTCGAAGGCAGCGAGGCCACGCTCTACTTCGGCCTGGACGCTGAGGCACCGCAGGTACGCCTGACGCTGCTGGCCACCCAGGCCTCGCCGGCGGCCTGGACGGCACGCGTGCAACAGCGCGTCAGGGCGCTGGGCCAGGCGCGCCACCAGGCCCTGAGCCGGCCCATGCTGGTGCTGGAGCGCGCCCAGCCGGGTGGCCGTGCCCATCTGATGCGCTCCCATGAAGACCCGCAGCTCACCCATGTGCTGCGCAGCGAGGTCTTCTGCCTGGTGGGCACGGCCATCGCCCATCTCGAGGCCGAGAGCTACCGCGTCGCGCCCGACGAAGCCGAGCAGCGTCTGCTGGCGCTGGCCACACAGCTGGCCTCGCCCGCGACCGAGAGCGCGCCCGGGCCCGGCCTGGCCCTGGGCCCGCTGCGCCTGGCGGCTGACCATGTGCAGGAAATCGCCAACCTGAACTACCGCCACACGGCGCACGCCGATCTGCTGTTCTCGCTGCGCATCGATGCGATGGCGGCCAACGCCCAGCCCGGCTTGCTGCAGCGCTGGGACCGCAAACTGCCGCTGCTGGCGCGCGCCATGCCCGGCACGCCGCGCACGTTGCGGCGCGGCCCGCTCACGCTGGCCGGCATGGCGGGCGAGGAATTGCTGACGCAGGCCAAGCTGGACGGCCGCACGGTACAGAAGTTCTCGGCCGAGTCGTCGCGGCCACGACCCTCGCTGGCGACGCCGCTGCTGACGCTGGCGCTGGACACCGAGCCCGTAGGCCCGCCGGAGCGCTGGCCCGCGCCGGCCTGGGGCGAGGACGAGGCGGTGCAGGCCTGGGACGCCGTCGCGCGCTCGCTGCGCCCGCGGCCTGGCGCCGTATAGCGGGCCCGCCGCCCATGTACCACCTGATCGAGGGCGCTGTGGCCGCCGGCGAGCGCACGGCCGCGCTGACACTGGAAGCCGTCGATGCGCAAGACGCGCAGCGCGACTGGATTGCCGGCCACGCCTTTGAGGCGCCACCGCTGCAGCCGTTGCGACTGCGCGCCTCGGCCCGGCCCGGCACCATGCTGCCGGCGCTGCGCCAGACGCCAGTGCCGCTGATGACGCGTGCCCTGCATGCGGCGATGTGCGAGGCGGGCGTGGCCAACATCGACGTCTATGCGGCGCAGATCGTCGATGCCGACGGCTGCCTGCTGTCCGATGAGCACCTGGCCTTCAACGTCGTGGGCACGCTGCGCAGCGGCCCGCCTTGCGACGGCGCGCGGCTCACCACGGTGCGCCTGAACGCGGCCGGGGCCGGCTCGCTGCTGCTGTTTCGCGTCGTCGATGCGCCCTATGCGCTGGTGGCCACCAGGTTGCTGCGCCGGCGCCTGCCGCCGCAGGCCCTGGCCCAGCTGCGCTTCACGCGGGCGGCCGAGTGGGCCGGCTGAGGGTTCGGAAGCCGGCCCTGCCATCGGGCCAGGCGACGGACTTCATCAACCGATCCGGCTGAGGCTCAACAGCCGGCCGTGCAGCGGGCGTCGGCGTCGAACTCCATGGTCTTGCCCGACAGCGGCACATGCACCGGCACCTTGACGGCCTTGATGAAGGTCTCGGTCTTGCTGCCGGGGCGTACCTTGCCACCGACCGTGCCGACCTCGTTGGCGTGCGAGGCAATCACCGCCGCCGGCTTGACGAGGTTGTTGATCACGTAGGCGGCTTCGCCCGGGCCGGTGGTGAAGCCGTCGCCGATGTTCATCACCGCCAGGCGCGCGGCGTAGTGGTTGCGCACGGTGTCCTGGTCAACCGTGATGCCGGTGTCGCCCGAGAGATAGGCCACCAGCCCGTTGCTGAAGCGCAGCACGTAGCCGGTGGCCATGCCGACATCGCCGGCGATGCCGGCCTCCTTCATCATGCGGCCGAGGTCGCCGCCGATGAAGTCGGGGTCGACGCCATTGCTGTGCAGCGCGTTGACCGTGGCGATGCGCACGCCGTTGATCGTGACGCTGCCGCCGAAGCGGGCCAGCACGGAGTTGGCCGGGTCGCCGCCATTGGCCCTGAGCTTGGCGGCGAAGAAGGCCGGCATCTCGCTGCCGGTGACGATGCGGGCCTTCTTGGCCAACGCGATGTTGACGGCGCTGGTGTTGGGCAGGGCCGAGACCGAGGCGTCGGGCTTGTCGCAGGCGCCTGAGTTGGGCGCCTTGGCGTGGGCATTGCCGACGTGGTCGCCGTGCATGTGGCTAACCAGGATGATGTCGATCTTGCCCAGCCGCGGATCGCCCGCGCCGGCCACTGTGCGACCCGGGTCATAGAGGATGCGCGTGCCATTGGGATCTTCGAAGACCAGGGCGCGATCCTGCGGGCAGAACTCGCCGTCGACGCCGCCCAGCGGCGTCACCTTGACGGAATCGGCCAGGGCCGGCTGGGCTGCGGCAACGAGGGCCATGACCAAGGCAATGAGGGTGTGCTTCAAGGCTGTCTCCTCAGGGGGCAAGAGGGCGGTTGAACCTGGACGCGAAGGGCCGCATCCCGGCAAGGCCCTCGCGGGCGGAGCCCAGCGGGCCAGTATCCCGGCCGCTTCACACCAGAGTCAACACTTGCGCCGCTATCGCAAACACTGAGACCAACGGGCTCGGGATCACAGCGCTCCGCACTAGCATGCCCCGGCGATGGCGAGACCCGCACCGCCCTCGCTGGTCGAGGCTTCGGCGGCCACTGCCGAAGCGCCTGCGGCGCGGATCGGCGCCGCGGGCGACATCGGCGATGGCATGGGCCTGCGCGGAGATAAGACTAACTTTCATACTGCCGGGAGATTGGCATGGGCAAGACCAGTGCTTTGGCCAGCGCGGTGGCGCTGGTGGGAGACGCCGCGCTGCGCTGGCGGCGCTTGCGCGGCGACGCCGGGCCTCAGGCCGTCGGCAGCCAGCCGGCCATCCCCGAGGCCAGGCCGCAGGGACGCATCCCCACGCTCAAGATGCCCACCGCCCAGGGCTGGGCCGCGGGGCAGACGCCGCAGGCCGCACCGGGCCTGAGGGTCAACGCATTCGCGAGCGGCCTGAAGCACCCGCGCTGGCTCTACCGCCTGCCCAATGGCGACATCACCGTGGCCGAGGCCTTGCAGAGCGAGGGCCGGCCGCGCACGCTGTTCGAGCACGCGATGAGCAGCACGATGAAGCGCGCCGGGGCCATCGGCGACAGCCCCAACCGCATCACGCTGCTGCGCGATGCCGATGGCGACGGCGTGGCCGAGACGCGCACGGCCTTCGCCGAAGGCCTGCACCAGCCCTTCGGCATGGCGCTCGTGGATGCCAGCTTCTACATCGGCAACACCGATGGCATCGTGGCCTACGACTACACGCCCGGCGCCACCCGCCTGGCCGGCAAGGGCCGCCAGCTCGCCCGCTTCAAACCCGGCGGCCACTGGACGCGCAGCCTGCTGGCCAGCACCGACGGGCGCCACCTCTACGCCGGCGTGGGCTCGCTGACCAATATCGCCGACGGCGGCATGGACGAGGAACTGGGCCGCGCCTGCATCGTCGAGCTGGACCTGCAGACCGGCCGCACCCGCCCCTACGCCACCGGCCTGCGCAATGCGGTGGGCATGGCCTGGGAGCCGGTGCAGGGCAAGCTCTGGACAGTGGTGAACGAGCGCGACGGCCTGGGCGACGAGACCCCGCCCGACTACCTCACCTCGGTGGCCGAGGGCGGCTTCTACGGCTGGCCCTATTGCTACTGGGGCCGCACGGTGGACGCACGCGTGCCGCAAGACCCGGCCCTGGTGGCACGCGCGCTCAGGCCCGACTACGCGCTGGGCGGCCACACCGCCTCGCTGGGCCTGTGCTGGCTGCCGGCGGGCTGTCTCCCAGGCTATGGGCCGGGCATGGTGATCGGCCAGCACGGCTCGTGGAACCGCAGCACCTTGGCCGGCTACCGTGTCGTCTTCGTGCCCTTTGCCGAGGGCCTGCCCGCGGGGCCGCCGCGCGACATCCTGAGCGGCTTTCTGGCGCCCGACGAGAAGCACGCCTACGGCCGCCCTGTGGGCGTGGCCCTGGCCGCCGACGGTGCGCTGCTGGTGGCCGACGACGTGGGCGATGTCGTCTGGCGGGTCAGCGGGGCCTGATGAAGCCCCACAGCCGACACGGCACCGCAGTGCGGGAGAGACAAGGCCGGCGGCCGGTGCTTGAATGCACGCCGTGCCAACCGGCACGACGAAAAGAATCCACCGGAGACGAACACCCATGAATCCCGTGATCCCTGCGCTGATGCGCCGCGGCCTGCGCGGCAGCCTCGCCGCACTGGCCGCCGCTGGCCTGTGTACCGCCTTTGCCCACGAGACCGTACCCACGCCGGGACTGCCGCCCGGCATCACGCTGCCACCCACCAGCGAAGCCGTGCCGCCGGCGCCGGCCTGGGATGGCCAGGCTTACCGCGGCGGCGTGGTCTCGGTGTCGCATCCGCTGGCAGCCAAGGCCGGCGCCGACGTGCTGGCGCGCGGCGGCAATGCCATCGACGCCGCGGCGGCGATCCAGTTCATGCTCAACGTGGTCGAGCCGCAGTTCTCGGGCATAGGCGGCGGCGGCTTCATGATGGTCCACCTGGCCCGCCACAAGCGCAGTTTCGCCATTGATGCGCGCGAAAAGGCCCCCGCCGCGGCCACGCCCGCGCAGTTCCTGCTCAGCGGCGTGGCGCCGGCCCAGCTCTTCGGGGTGGCCTCCACCAGCGGCCTGTCCGTGGGCGTGCCGGGCACGCTGGCCGCGGTCGACCTGGCGCTCAGGCGCTGGGGCACGACGCGCCTGGCCGACGCCATCGCGCCGGCCGCCGCGGTGGCCGAGAACGGCTTCGCGATCAACCGCTTCCTGGCCGCCAACATCGCCAATGACGGCGGGCGCACCAGCTTCCAGCCCGAGACCGCGGCCGTGTTCCGTCCCGGCGGCGTGCCGCTGGCCACCGGCGCCGTGCTCAAGCAGCCTGATCTGGCCAGGACGCTGCGCCTGATCGCCAGCCAGGGCCCGGGCGTCTTCTATGGCGGCGAGATCGGCCAGGCCATCGTCGCCGCCCAGCAGCGCTCGCGCTCGCCGGTGGCGGCCGAGGGCGCGGGCCGCATGACGCTGCAGGATCTGAAGGACTACCGCGTCGTCATCCGCGAGCCGGTGCAGGTGGACTACCGCGGCTGGAAGGTGACCTCGATGTCGCCGCCGTCGTCGGGCGGCCTCACGGTGGGCCAGATGCTGCTGATGCTGCAGGGCTTTCCCATCGGCGATGCAGCGCGCGGCTATGGCTTCGGCAGCCCGGCCACGCTGCATGCGATGACCGAGGCCATGCGCCTGGCCTTTGCCGACCGCGCCGTGTGGATGGGCGACGAGGACTTCGTCCATGTGCCCAAGGCCGGATTGCTGAACCCCGACTACGTGGCCACACGCGCGGCCTTGATCAACACCAGCGCGCGCATGGCCACGCCCGCCGCCGGCAACCCCCTGCCCTATGACGCCAGTTTCAGCGGCAACAAGGCCACGCGCCTGGCCGCCGACGAAACCGACGAGCACCGCCCCTCGCACACCACCCACTACACGGTGGTCGACAAGTGGGGCAATGTGGTGAGCTACACCACCACCATCGAGGCCACCTGGGGCACGGGCATCACGGTGCCGGGCTATGGCTTCCTGCTCAACAACGAGCTGACCGACTTCAACTTCACGCCCACCGCCAATGCCGCCACCGGCAACCCCGGCGCCAACGACGTGGCCCCGGGCAAGCGCCCGCGCAGCTCGATGGCGCCGACCATCGTCTTCCGCGGCGACAAGCCGGTGATGGCCTATGGCTCGCCCGGCGGCGCCACCATCATCAACTCGGTGCTCAATGTCACGCTCAACCTCATCGACCACGGCATGTCGATCCAGCAGGCCATCAACGCGCCGCGCCTGTCGGTCACCAGTGCCGCCGGCGGCATCAGCTGCGAGGGCGTCGAGGCCTTCATGCAGCCCAGGTTCAGCATCGCCACGCAGGACGCGCTGCGCGCCCTCGGCCACACCGGGCTGGGAGCCCCCGGCAGCAACGGCTGCCTCAACCCGATAGGCTCGGTGCAGGGCATCGTGATCGACCTCGAAAGCGGGCGCCAGTACGGCGGCGCCGACCTGCGCCGCGAAGGCACGGTCATCGGCCTCAAGCCACGCAAGGCCGATGGCGCGAAAGGCTCCGAAGACGATTGATGCCCGGGGCGGGAGCGGCACGCCGCTCCCGCAGGCCTTCACACGCCACTCTTGGCAGAGTCCTGGGCCTCGATGAAGGCGCGGCGGAAGGCCATCGGCGCGGCGATGCCGGCCAGCGGCGCATGCGAGGTGCCGGTGCCCGAGATGACCAGCGTGCCATGGTCGAACATCCGGCCCAGGATGCCCTGGTCGACCTGGATGCTCTCGACCTTGGACAGGTTGACCTCCACCGTCTGGCGCCGGATGAAGCCGTGCTTGACGATGACGCGCCGCGTCGTCACCGCCAGCTCGGTGGACTTGAAGCGCACATGGGCCACGGCCAGGAACACGAGGCCCAGCCCGAAGACCGGCAGCAGCAGCAGGCCCAGGCCGATCAGATGCCACAGCGACCACAGGCTGATGTGGCCGACGTGGACCAGCCTCTCGTCCTTGACCAAGGCCCCTTCGACATAGCTGGACATGCGGTGATCCCGGGCTGCGTTGGCGTTGAGTGTATCGACCGCGGCGTCGCGAGCCGCCCAGGCGCTCAGCTGCGCCACATCTGCCAGATGGCGACGATCAGGTGGCCCCAGACGAGGATGTCGATGCCCAGAAAGGCGAAGACGCGCGTGACATTCCACAGCGTGCGGGCACGGCGCGCGGCCTCGTCGCGCCCCGTGAACGCATAGATCAGCAGGAAGAACACCGAGGGGACCAGCGTTCCGACGATGAGAACGCCCATGACCCAGTAGAAGATCGTCATGGCCGGATTATCGCCGGGCCTTCCGGCCCGCCCCCGCGCCCTGAGGCATCGTTGGTATGACGTTTGCCACCGCCCGCACCAGTCCCGCGGCCGGCCGGGCCTTCAGCCGAAGCGCCCCTGCAAGAACCAGTTCGCCGCCGCAGCGGAGGCGGCCAGGCCCACTGCGTCGGCCGAGAGGCGGCCACGGTAGACCCACAGCAGCGCGCCATCGGCGGCCTGGGCGATGAAGTAATCGCGCACGGCCAGATCGCCGTCCCACCAGCCGGTCTCGATGCGCTCGGGGCCGCTCAGCAGTTGCAGCGGCCGGCCTTCGAACAGCGGCTGGGCCTCGCGCTCGGCCAGCGGCTGCGGCGTGGGCAGCAGCCAGGCCGGGCGGTGCAGCGGCAGCGCCGATGGCGCTGGCGGCCCCTCCTTCGCGCCACCTTGGACGCCCCCAGGCCCGCCCGCATGGCCACCACCCAGTGCCGGCACCGCGCAGCTGGCGCGTTCGGGGCGGTGGTCGGCCACCGCCACCAGGCGCAGCACCTGGTCGTCGCCCAGCCGCGCACGCAGGCGTTCGAGCAGGCGCAGCAGCCCTTCGGCGGCGCCCGCCGCGCTGGGAAACAACTCGCCATTGGGCGCGGCGCCGGTGGCGAGCCGGCTGCAGTGCAATTGCAGTTCGAGCGTGGGCGCGGCCAGCGTGAGGCGGGCCAGGCGTTCGCGCAACAGCAGCTGCAGATGGGCCGGGTCCAGCGAAGGCTCGGCCAGGGCCACATGCAATTCGGTGGCCGGCACGGGCGCGTCGCGATGACGCTCGTGCAGCATGCGCAGCGTGAAGCCGGCCACGCGCGCCTGCCGCGCCCGCGCCCAGGCCAGCAGGCGCGCCAGCAGCAGCGCGCCGGCATGCAGCAGCTGAGCCGCATTGTCGGCACGGGCGTGCAGCTCGAGCCGGCTGTCGAAAGTGGGCGTGGGCTCAAGGGCCAGGCGCGGATCGGGCTTGCGGCCGCAGGCGCGGTCGAACTCGTCGAGCAGGCCCTCGCCGAAGCGCCGCGCCAGGCCGCCGCGCGGCAGCGCGCGCAGCTCGGCCAGCGTGTTCAGGCCCATGCCCTGCAACGCCTCTTGGTGCTCGCGGCCGGCGCCGAGCAGGCCCACCGGAGCGGCATCGAGCAGCGCCTGCAGCGCCGGCAAATGGGTGGCCTGGGCGCCCAGCACGAGATCGCCGCGCCCGGCCGGCGCCCATTGCGCCAGCAGCGCCGAGCCCAGGGCCGTGGGCGCGGCCGCCATCTGCACGCGGTGGCCCAGCGGCGCCAGCGCGTCAAGCAGTTGCTGGCGCAGCGCTGCCAGGCCGCCGAAGAGGCGCAGGCTGGCCTGCACCTCGAGCAGCACGGTCTGCCCGTCCTGCAGCGCGACCATGGGCGTGAAGGCCAGCGCCGCGTGTACCACCGCCTGCAACGCGGCGGCATCGCGCGTGGTGTCGCTTTCGGCCAGCAGCAGATCGGCCGCCAGCGCCAGCGCGGTGGCGCGCCGGATGCCGGGCCGCAGGCCGCGAGCCGCCGCGGCCGCGTTGACGGCGCAAACGACGTTCTCAGCGATCAGCGCCGCCGGGCGAGCGCGCGCCGCCGGCGCGAGCGTGGCGCCGAAGGCCTCAAGCGAGAGCAGAGGCAGGTGCAGCGCCAGCCACAGCATGATGGGCAGACGCGGCCCCGCGCAGGGCGCGCGCCAGGGCCGGCGGTGACAGCACCGGCGGCAGCGCCAGCCGCAGCGGCTGGGCCAGCGGCGGGCCGCGGCGCTTGAGCAGGGTGAGGCGCAGCTCGTCGGGCCCGGCGCAGGCCAGCGCCAGGCGCAGTGGCGCCGCGCTGGGGCGCAGGCGGGCCTCGTCGCCGCGCAGCAGAAAGGCCGGGCCGTCGTGGCCCTGGGCCGCCAGTTGCAGCCGCCGCAGCGCATCGGCCGGCAGCCGCGCCGGCAACCAGGCCAGCACGGCGCCGAGATGGCCGCTGGCCAGCGCCTGCTCCAGCGCCCACAGCAGATCGGCCACCGGCAACCGGCCCTGGCGCGAGCGCACGATGACCAGGCGCCGCAGATCCAGCCCCAGCGCCGCCAGCGCCCAGGCGCAGGGCGCGGCCGGCGGGTCCAGCCACAGCAGGCTGCGCTGCTCCTGCTGCACGGCCGCCAGCGCCGGCGCCAGCAGGCGCAGTTCACCGACGCCCGGATGGGGCAGCAGCAACTCAGTCAGCGCGGAAGCCGGCCAGCCGCCGCCAGGCAATTGCACGTCGAGTTCGGCATAGCCGCTGGCATGCACCGCCTGCTGCTGGCGGCCGAGCTGGTGGGCGCGCCACAGCGCCGGGTGCAGGCTTTCGGGTGCGGCTCTGGCCGGTGCAGATTTTTCGGGCGCGGCCCGCGCCACCGCGCCACGGGCCAGGGCGGCGGGCGCGGCGTGGGGCGAAAGGCGGGTTGCGGGGGCGGGGGCGGGCATCACCCGAAAGACTGTATATCCATACAGTCATTGCCGCAAGCCTGGCGCGGCGCGCTGGCCGTGCTGGTGGAGTAGGCTCAGGCACCGTCCGTGCCGCTGCGAGGTTCTCTGCCTTGGGCAAGCTCTCCACCCCCCTGCCGTTCGGCCTCACGCTGCCGACGCCGGCCTACCTCTTCGGCGCGCTGCTGTTCGGCATCCTCGGCCTGGCCGCCTTCCGCTACGGCCGCCAGAACGAGCGCCCGCGCGCCAAGTGGATGGGCGTGGCGCTGATGCTCTACCCCTACCTCGTCGCGCAGACCTGGCTGCTCTACCTGATCGGCGTGCTGCTGTGCCTGGCCATCGTCAGCGAGCGGGGCTGAGCGACGCGCCGGCCTCGGCCAGCTTGACCAGGGCGTGCAGGGTCTGGTTGACCGGCGTGGCGATGCCCAGTTCGGCGCCGCGGCGGGCGATGTAGCCGTTGAGGTGGTCGATCTCGCTGGCCTTGCCGCGCGCCATGTCCTGCGCGGTGGACGAGAGCTGGGCCGGCATCGCGGCGGCGATGCCCTCGGTGGCCTTGAGCGCATCGGCCAGCGCCAGCACCTGGCCCTCGGCCGCAGCCACCGCCAGCACCTCGCGCACCACGGCCTCCTGCACGGCGCGGATGGCCGGCTGCGCAGCCAGGCGCCCATAGGGCTGCTGGACCAGGCCCGAGATCGCGTTGTAGGCGCAGTTGACGACCAGCTTGCGCCACAGCTCGGCCATCACGTCGGGGGCGATGCGCACCGGCACCTGGGCGCGGGCAAACAGCTCGGCCACGGCCTGCAGGCGCTGCTGCAGGGCGGCGTCCTGGGCCGCGGCGGCGTCGCGCGGGCCCACCACCAGATCGCCGCGGCCGAAGTGCTGCACGACGCCGGGCGCCGGCATGGCCGTGGCCACATAGACCACCACCGGCACCACCGTCTGTCGCAGATGGCGCGCCAGCGTGGCCGCGTTGTCGACGCCGTTCTGCAGGCTCAGCACCAGCGCGCCCTCGGCCAGCAGCGGCGCGAGCTGGCGCGCCACCGCCTCGGTGTCGGTGGACTTGACGCAGACCAGCACCAGGTCGGCCGCGGCGGCGGCGGCCAGCTCGGTGGTGGCGGCCAGGCGCACGGTCTCCGCCGTGCCGCCACGCTGCAATTGCAGGCCGTCGCGGGCGATGGCCTGCACATGGGCGGCGCGGCCTATCAGCGTGACGGGATGGCCGGCGCGCGCCAGCATGGCGCCGAAATAGCTGCCGACGGCACCGGCGCCGACAACCGCGGTGGAGTGCAAGGCCTGGGACATGGTGGAACGGGCATGGAAGGCGCGCTGCGCGGGGCGGCCAGTATGCCGGGGCGCGCACGGCCCGGTGGGCGGCGCGCAGAGCCAGGGACGGCGCGGCCGGGCCTGCCGCCGCGCCAGTGGCTGATCAGCCGATCAGAAAAGCAGGCCGCTGTGGACGTGGCCGACGAAGGCCGGTGAGACTTCCATGCGCGCCACGAGCAGGCCGATCTCGCTGCCGAGATTGCGGCTGTCCATCAGCGCCTCGAGCATCTCGACCTCGCCGACGCCATAGCGCGCGCACATCACCGCCACTGCCGCGATCTTGGCGGCCGCGAAGGCTGCCTCGTAGCGCGGGCCCTGTTGGGCATCGAGGCCGTTTTCCTCGAGATCGCGGATCATGTCCACGAGACTGAGACTGGGATGCATAAGGACTCCTCGGACTTTCGTTCGAGCGCCGCAAACTGCCCGAAGCGGACTCCGCCGGCACCCCCTCGGCGCGATATGCGGCGGTGCCTGCCCGGTTATTCGGCAGCAGACCACCGCTGTGAAGCCGCACGCGGAAATGCAGGACTTGTGTCACGCAATTGTCACGATGGGTGCATTGACGCCGGGCTGCGCAGCGCAAGAAGCGCTGCAAAGGCCGCCAGGCCCAGGCCGGCGGTGAACCACAAGGCACCGGCCTGCAGGCTGTCGATCACGATGCCGAAGAGAAACGGCGCCAGGGCCTGGGCCACGCGCGACGGCAGCATCAGCCAGCCCTGGCGCGCGCCATAGCCGGCGGGGCCGAACAGCGCCAGCGGCAAGGTGCCCTTGGCAATCGTCAGGATGCCGTTGCCGGCACCGTGCAACACCACGAACAGCGGCGCCAGCGCGGGACCGCCGAGCAGCAGCGCGATCGCGCCGACGGGATGGGCCAGCGCGGCCAGCCGCGCCGACAGCAGCGGGTGTACATGGCGCAGCAGGCCGAACTCGAGCAGGCGGCCGGCCACCTGGGCCGGGCCGACCAGGGCCCCCACCGCCACGGCCACGGAAAGGCTGGCACCGGCCGCCTGCATCATGCGCGGCAGATGGGCGGCCATGGCGGTGCTGATGAACCAGGCCGCCGCGAACACGAAGGCCAGCAGCACACTGGCCACCCACACCGACCGGCCCGGCGGCAGATCGCCAGCCGCCGCGGCGGCAGCCGGCGTGCCGCTGGACGCAGCGTCCGGGTGCGGGCCCGCGGTCGGCAGCACGGCGTTCAGCGGCAAGCCCAGCAGCAGGTGCAGCCCGGCCCAGGTGAAGCAGGCGCCACGCCAGCCGTAGCGGGATTCCAGCCAGGCCGAAAGCGGCCAGCCCACCGTGCTGGCAAAGCCGGCCATCAGCGTGATGCCGGTGATGGCGTTGCGCGAGCGCTGGCCGTACAGGCGCACCAGCGACGCGAAGGCTGCCTCGTAAAGCCCGCTGCCCATGGCCACGCCCAGCAGCGCCCAGGCCGCGAACAGCGCCAGCGCGTTCTGCACCAGGCCCAGCGCGGCCAGCGCGGCAGCGAACAGCACATTGGTGGCCATCAGCACCGGCCGGCCGCCATGGTGGTCGATCAAGCGCCCGGCCCCAGGCCCGACCAGGGCCGAGACCGCCAGCGCCACCGAAAAGGCCGCGTAGACCGTCGGCGTGGCGACGCCGAGATCGCGCGCCATCGGCTCGGCCAACATGGCCACCAGGTAGTAGGAGGAGGCCCAGGCCAGCGTCTGCGCCAAGCCCAGCGGGACGACGACGCGCACCGTCCCGCGGCCCAGGCTCAGCAGCAAGTCTTGGCGGCCTTGACGGCGATGCCTAGGGGTTTGCCACCCGGCTTGCGGGCCTGCTGGCCGCTCTGCGCCTCATCGGGCGTCGGTGCGCAGCAGGCCGATGCGGCCTCGGCCGTGGGAGCCGAAGCGGCCTCGCTGAAGACGGGGATGCTGCCCAGCGTGTGGAAATGCTCCCAGGCGATGCCCTGGGGATCGGTGATCCAGTGCTTCTCGCTGCGCGCATAGCAGCAGGTGGTCTGGCCCTCGTCGCGCAGCGTCATCTCGGCGGCCTGGGCGCGCGCCTTGAGCGCGGCCAGTTCGTCGGCGTCGTCGGTCTGGAAGCCGAGGTGGTCGATGCCGGGCCGGCTGCCGCGCGTCGAGATCGCGAAATTGATGCGCGGGTCTTCGAGCATCCACTTGGCGTAGTCGCCCTCGACGCGGGTGGGCGCGGCCGCGAACAGCCGGGAATAGAAGACTATGCTCTGGTCGAGGTCGTCGACGTGCAGGTGGACGTGGAATCGCTTCATGGTGCGGACCTTCGGGTTCAGCAGGGATTGGGGGGTTCGAGCGGCCGCGGCGGCGGCGGCGGCGCGGCGGCCCCGGCCGCGGATCGGGGCAGGCCGTCCGGCCCCGCCGGGCTCTGCACCAGCGCGGGCGACCAAGCCTCGCGCGGCACCACCTGGGCCGGCGCCGGATCTTCGACATAGTGCGGCGACATGATCTGCACGCCGTTCTCGTTGAAGACATCCTGCACATTGGCGTGCAGGCGGCTCATGAGTTCGGAGCGGCGCAGGGCAGCGCTGCCCTGTGCGCACAGCCGGTACTCGACATAGAAATCCGACAAGGCCGTCTGCACCACATAGGGGGCTGGCTGCGCGGCCACGCCGTCGGTGCGCCGCGCGGCCTCAAGCAGCATCGCATGCACCTGGCGCCAGGCCGTGGCATAGCCGATGGTGACGCTGGCCTGCAGCAGCACCTGTCCGGCCGGCGCCAGGCGCGAGTAGTTGCGCACCGACTGTCCGACGATGGCCGCACTGGGCAGGCTCACCTCTTCGCCCATGCCGGTGCGCAGCTTGGTGGCGAACAGGCCGACCACGGCCACCGTGCCCTCGGCCTCGCCGATCCTGACGTATTCGCCGACGCGCAGCGAACGCGAGTACATCAGCGTCAGCCCCGACATCGCCTGGCCCACCACGCCCGAGGCGCCCAGTGACAGCATCAGGCCGGCCAGCACGGTGACGCCCTTGAAGGCCTCGGTGCCGGCACCCGGCAGATAGGGATAGGCCATGGCCAGCGCGAACAGCCAGATCAGCAGCATGGCGATGCGGCGCGTCGGTCCGGCGGTGTCGATGTCCAGCCAGCTGACCTGCAACTCGCCCCGCTCTACCCGCAGCATGAACAGGCTGGTGGCGCGCACCGCCAGGCGGGCAATGAAGAAGATCAGCGCCGCCGTCAGCAGGCCCGGGATGGCATCGGCAGCGGCCAGCGCGAACTGCTTGAGCAGGTCAAGCAGCCAGACCGCCGAGCGCTCGCCCCAGGGTCGCGTGTAGGCGAACTGCCGCAGCACGAATGTGGCCCAGACCTGCAGCAGCAGCAACGCCAGGCCCCAGGTCAGGACGGCGGCCGTGATGCGGGCGCCCGATTGCGCGCTGTCCGCATAGGTCTTGATTACCGCCCCGACCGTCTGCTCGCGATGCCAGCGCTCGAGCCTGCGGTCCAGGCGCGCCAGCGCCTGACGGCGCAGCCACAGCAACAGCCGTATGAGGGCATAGGCAATGGCGCTGGCCAGCGCAGCATAGGCCGCGCCCCAGGCCAGCCGGCGCGTGTCGCGGATCTCGCGCGCTTCCTGCAGCGCGGTTTTCAGGCGGCCCTCGACTCTTTGGGCCGCGACATCGAGCAGCGCCTCGGGACGCGGCCCGCTCACATCGTCGGCCACCAGGAAGAAAAGTGGCAGGCCATCGCAGTCGAAGCGCACCGCGGCACCGGCAGCCGAACGCGTGACCGCGCCGCCGCAGCCGCTTTCCACCGCGTCGGCCAGCGCTGCGCGGGCCATTGCCGCGCGCTCCGCCGCCGAGTCACCCAGCAGCCTGGCGCGGAAAGTGACAATGCGGCGCTGGTTCAGGTAGACCGTGTTCGCATCGATGGCGTCCGGTGTTCCGGCACGGGCTTCGGGTTGCAGCACGGCAGGCGGCGGCGCCACGAAGGGCTCTTGCGCAACGGCTGATGCGGCAGCGAGCAGGCCCAGCAGCCCTGCCAGCGCCATCCACAAGGCGCAGCAGCGACGCGCGGCACCGAAGACATCAAGGCGCACACTGCCACGGTGCGCGGCACTTGCACAGGTCAGCAACAACAAGCGCCTCCCCGGGGTTGATGGGTCGTCTGCCCTTGTCCACATGGCGGCTGGCCGACCCTTGAGGGGCGCCAGCCACTTCGGCACATGCGGTGCAACGATGATACGGTCATGTGCCACGGCAAGGCCCCGGGTGCGGCCGAAGTGCCCACGCCGCGTGCAGGCGGCCTCCGACCTTTGGGCTGCAGTAAGCTGGTGCCATGAAACCGCTTTGCGCGCTGATGCTTCTCATGGCATGGCCGTGGCTGGCCGGTTGCGCCACGCACCCGGCGCCGCTGGCACCGGCCTCGCCGCTGGCGGGGACACGATGGCAGCTGCTGGCCATCGAGTCGATGTCGGACGAACAGCCCACGGCACGACCGGCCGAACCGGCGCGCTACACCTTGTCGTTCGGCGCCGACGGCCAGGCCCGCCTGGGCCTGGACTGCAACCGCGGCAGCGCCAGCTGGCAGGCCAGCCCGGCCCCAGGCGACACGCCGGGCCGCCTCTCGGGCAACCTCGTCCTGGGGCCTCTGGCATCGACCCGTGCGATGTGTGCGCCGCCCTCACTGGAGCCGCGTCTGGCGCAGGCCCTGCCCTATGTGCGCAGCTACCTGCTGCTCGAGGGCCGGCTGCACCTCACACTCATGGCCGACGGTGGCGTCCTGACGTGGGCGCCGCTGGCCCCTGCGCAGCAGCCACCCTGAACCACCGCGCCGGCAAGATGCTGGCGGCATTGCTGCCGCGACGGCCCCAAAAAGCAATCAAGGCCCCTGAGGGCCTTGATTTCAATGCTGCGTCTTGGGGTGGCTGATGGGACTCGAACCCACGACGACCAGAATCACAATCTGGGACTCTACCAACTGAGCTACAGCCACCACCGAACTGCGAATTATAGCGAACTCCGCTCAGCGCACCGGCGCCGAGGCGCTCTCGGCGGGCGCATCGGCCTCGGCCTTGATCTCGGCCTTGAAGCGCTTCTTGAGCGCCTTCAGGTAGGCGTCGCCCTCGGCCATGGCCCAGGCCTGGGTGTACTGGCCGCGCAGGCCAGCGTCGTTGGCCTGGGCATCGTCCAGCGGCAGCACCTTGGTCACGCGCAACACGGCATAGCCTTCGGGGCCGAGGTCGACGCCTGCGGCCACGGGCAGCTTGGCGGCATCGGCACGCATCGCGGCCTCGACCACCGCACGCGGCACGCCGGGCGCCTGCAGGCGCGAAACCACGGCCGCGGTGGGCAGGGCGAGGGCGGCATCCTTCTGCGCCTCGGCCAGACGGGCCTGGCCTTCGGTGCGCGCCAGCGCCGCCGCCTGCTCGCCAGCGACGCGCTCGCGCACGGCCTCCTTGACTTCAGCCAGCGCCAGCGTGCGCGCCGGCGTGTGCTGCAGCACGCGCGCCGAGACGAGCCGGTTGGTGCCGGTCTCCACCGCATCGGTGTTGCGCTTGTTGGTGATGGTGTCCTTGGCGAAGATGGCATCGAGCAGCTTGGGCGAAGCCAGCGGGCCGGCCTCGCCGGGCTGGGCCGTGCGACGCACGGTGGCGGTGCGCTTCTCGAGCTTGAGCTTGTCGATCACCGGCTGCAGGCTGTCGGATTGCTCGTAGACGGTGTTGGTGAACTGCTCGGCCAGTTCGGGCCAGCGCCGCTGCGCCGTCGTCTTGAGCAACTCGAGCTCGATCTCACCGCGCGCCTCGGCAAAGGGCCTGGCATTGCCGCCACGCGCAGCCGTGACCATGATGACGTGGTAGCCGAAATCGGTCTCGACGATGTCACTGATCTTGCCCGGCTCGAGCGCGAAGGCGGCGTCCTCGAAGGCCTTGACCATGGCGCCACGGCCGAAGAAGTCGAGATCGCCGCCCTGGGTGGCCGAGGCCGTGTCCTGCGAGTTCTTGCGTGCCAGATCGGCAAAGGCGGCGGGCGTCTTGCGTGCCTCGGCCAGCAGCGCTTCGGCGCGTTCGCGCGCCTTCTTGCGCTCGGCCTCGGGTGCGGCCTTGTCGGCCTTGATCAGGATGTGGCTGGCGCGACGCTCGGGCGGCGCGGTGAAGCGCGCGGCGTTGTCGTCGTAGAACTTCTTGAGGTCGGCATCGGAGAGCTTGAGGCCCTTGGCGATGGTGTCGAGGTCGAGCATCACGTACTCGATCTGGGCCGACTCGGCGGCCTTGAAGCGGGCCTCATTCTTCTTGTAGTAGGCCTCGAGATCGGCGTCGCTCGGGTTGACGCGGGCGCGGTAGGCGGCCGGGTCGAAGCGCTGCCACTGCAGCTCGCGCTTCTGCAGCAGCGGGTCGAGCCCGGCCAGCGCCACGCCCGGGGTCGCGAACGAGGTGCGCAGCACACCCGACACCACCTGCTGCACCGCGAACTCCTGGCGCAATTGGGCGGCGAACATCTCGGAATTCATGCCCTGGGCGGCGAGCAACTCGCGGTTGACGCTGCCATCGGGGTTGCGCATGCCGGCGAACTGCGGGTCGGTGACGAAGAGGCGCTGCAGACGGGCGTCGCTGGGCGTCAGGTGCATGGCTTGGGCGGCGGCCAGCAGCACGCGATCACGCACCAGGCCCTCCAGCGTGTCGCGGCGCGCCTGCGGCGTGTTGAGCACCGCGGTGTCCAGGCCCGGCTGCTGGCGGCGTGCGCGGTCGACCGTGCGGTCGTGGGCCGAATCCCATTCGGCACGGGTGATGGTGCGGCCGTCCACCTTGGCCACGGTGGCGTTCTCGGCGCCCGTGAAGCGCGTATAGCCCTGCACCCCGAAAAAGACGAACGACGGGATGATCAGCAACAGCATGAAGCCGAGCACCCACCGGGTGTGGTCGCGGACGAAATCGAACATCGAAATACCTCGGGGAGGACGTGACGGAAGCAGCCGCCAGCGCTGTCGCGGGCTGCAGGGCGCACAAGTGGCGGTGCCAGCGGCCAACAAAAAGGCGAACCGCGGTTCGCCTGGATGATGGAGCGGCCCTGCCAGGACCGCCTGCCGCGCGGCACCCGCGCGTGCAGCCGCAGCGGGCCGCGCATTCTATCCGACGTGGTGGGTGCTGACGGGTTCGAACCGCCGACCTACGCCTTGTAAGGGCGCCGCTCTACCGGCTGAGCTAAGCACCCGGTCGGAAATCACATGGCGTCGCGCAGTCCCTTGCCGGGGCGGAACTTGGGCACCTTGGCGGCCTTGATCTTGATGGCGTCGCCGGTGCGCGGATTGCGGCCGGTGCGGGCGGCGCGCTTGGGCGCGGTGAAGGTTCCGAAGCCGGTAATGGTGACGCTGCCGCCCTTCTTGAGCGTGACCTTCACGGCGCCGATGATGGCCTCGAGCGAACGACCGGCAGCGGCCTTGGAGATGTCGGCCTGCCTGGCAATGTGTTCGATCAGTTCACTCTTGTTCACGTCGCACGTCCCTCTGGGTATGTCTCGAATTTGTCTCGGTATGGATATCAGCTTGCCCGGCGGCCTGGCTCGCAGGGGGCCGCCAGGGGGTCTGAACCATTAAATCCCCGGGGCCGAAGCGGTGTCAAGCGGAGCACGGATTCTAGGCGCAACTGCTGCGCTTACCTGTAGCCGGACACCCCCTCAAGGGTGGTGTCTGCACGGCGGAACCTCCGGACCGAAGTCGACGCCGGGCGCACCTGATCAGGACGGCCGACTCGCGGGCTGGGCGGCGCGCACCACCAGTGCCACGCCGGCGGCGGCCAGCACCAGGCCGGTGAGCACGGCGGCACCGAGGGTCTCGCCGAACAGCATCCAGGCGAAGAGCGCGGTGCAAGGCGGCACCAGGTACATCAGGCTGGTCACCGCGGTGGCGGCGCCGCGCTGGATGAGCATGTAGAGCAGCGAACTGCCACCCAGCGTGAGCACCAGCACCGACCAGGCCAGGGCACCGATCAATTGCGGGTGCCAGACCATGCCGCCGCTTTCGAACAGCGACAGCGGCAGCGTGATCGCCAGGGCCGCCAGCAGCTGCACCGTGTTGGCGGTGCGCACGTCGCAGCGCGCCACCCAGCGCTTCTGGTACAGCGTGCCGGCGGTGATGCTGGCCAGCGCGAACAGCGCGCAGGCGATGGTGAGCGGCGCGGCCTCGCCCACGCCCAGCTTGTGCCAGACCACCAGCACCAGGCCGGCCAGGCCCAGCACCAGGCCCAGCCACTGCGTGCGCGAGACATGGTGGGCATGGCCGCGGGCGCTGATCCACAGCGCCGTGATCAGCGGCTGCAGCCCCACCACCAGGGCGGTGAGCCCGGCGCCCAGGCCCAGCTTCACCGCCACCCAGACGCCACCCAGGTAGCCACCGTGCATCAGCATGCCGGTGACGGCCAGATGGCCCCATTGCCGCCGCCCCTGCGGCCAGGTGGCGCGGGCCAGGGCTATCCAGACCCCGAAGGCGGCGATGGACAGCGCATAGCGCCAGCTCAGGAAGGTGAGCGGCGGCGCGTGCGGCATGCCGTAGCGCGCGACCACGAAGCCGGTGCTCCAGATCAGCACGAAGACCGCGGGCATGGCGCGCAGCGGCAGGGCCGCGCCGCCGCCGGCGCCCGTCATTGGGCGCGGGCCTTGATCTCGGGTATGGCGCGACGCAGGTAGTAGATCATCGACCACACCGTCAGCACCGCCGCCACATAGACCAGCACCGTGCCCCAGAGGTGGGTGTCGAGCACGCCGAAGAGATGGCCGTCGTAGAGCAGGAAGGGGATGGCCACCATCTGCGCCACCGTCTTGAGCTTGCCGATCATGTGGACGGCCACGCTGCGCGAGGCGCCGATGTGGGCCATCCATTCGCGCAGCGCCGAGATCGCGATCTCGCGCCCGATGATGATGAGCGCCACCAGCGCGTCGACGCGGCCGTGCTCGAGCAGCACCAGCAGCGAGGCGCAGATGAGGAACTTGTCGGCCACCGGGTCGAGAAAGGCGCCGAAGGACGAAGTCTGGTTGAGGCGCCGCGCCAGCCAGCCGTCGAGCCAGTCGGTGGCCGCGAAAAGCACGAACATCGCCGTCGCCACCAGGTTCTTGGTGGCATCGCTCCAGCCCAGGTAGTACACGCCCACGATGAGCGGAATCGCGGCGATGCGCGCCCAGGTCAGGATCGTCGGGATGGTGAGGAACATCGGCGGATTGTGCCCAAGCGGCGAGCACCGCGCCGCGGTGGCGCGGATTTCTCGCCCGCCTCAGTTGCGGTCGAGGGTGCGCGGCTTGAAGCGCAGGTCGTCGTCGAAGAGAAAGGTCTCGACCACCTTCCAGGGCTTGGGCAGCCTGGAGACATCGCCATAGGGCGCGGCGCGGCGCACCGCGGCGATGGCCAGCGCCGTGGCCTCGTTGCCGGTGGTGGGCTTGCGCAGCACGTTGATGCTGCGCACGCTGCCGTCGGCGTTGAGCTCGACCTCGAGCACGGGGATGGCCAGCAGGCGGTCGGGCGCGCGTGCGGTGTAGCTGGTGTCGGGGTGGGCCGCCACCAGGCGCAGCGCCATCTGCAGGCGCAGGTCGTCGGTGTTGCGCGGCGTGGGCGGCGCGCCCAGCGTCACGTAGCGGGGCGAGCCCGGCTTCTTGCTGCCGGCGGCTGCGGCCTGGGCGGCTGGCGCCGGAGCCGGTGTCACTGCGGCAGGAGCCGGAGCGCGTGCTGTGGAAGGCGGCGCGGCGGGGGCCGGCGCGGTGGCAGGCGCCGGGGCGGGCTTGGGCGCGGGTGCGGGCGCCGTGGCGCAAGCGCCCAGCAGCACCAGTGCGCCCCCCGCGGCGGCAAGCCAGGCAGCGTGCGTGGTGCGGCCTCGCAACCGGCTCCGGGGCGTCGAATCGTCAATGCAGTACACGGTAGATCTCCTCGGCCAGGTCCCTGGATATGCCTTCGACGCTGGACAAGTCCTCGACGCCGGCGTTGGCCACGCCGCGCAGTCCGCCAAAGCGCTGCAGCAGGCGCGCCCGCTTGCGCGGGCCGACGCCGGGAATGTCCTCGAGCTTGCTGCCGCCGGTGCGCACGCTGGCGCGGCGGGCGCGCATGCCGGTGATGGCGAAGCGGTGGGCCTCGTCGCGGATCTGCGCCACCAGCATCAGCGCCGCCGAGTCATGGCCCAGCGCCACCTTGGGCCGGCCATCGGCGAAGACCAGCTCCTCGAGGCCGACCTTGCGCCCTTCGCCCTTCTCGACGCCGGCAATCAGGGCGATGTCCAGACCCAGTTCCTGGAAGACCTCGCGCGCCATCGACACCTGGCCGCGGCCGCCGTCCACCAGCACCAGGTCGGGCAGGCGGGCCAGGCCCTTGCGCGACGCGGGTGCGGACTCCACGGCTTCTGGGGCTTCGGCCTTGCCGGCGGCCACGGCCTCGGCCAGGCGCGCATAGCGCCGGGTCAGCACCTGGCGCATCGCGGCGTAGTCGTCGCCGCCAGTGACGCCCTCGATGTTGAAGCGGCGGTACTGCGCGCTCTGCATCTGGTTGTTCTCGAACACCACGCAGGAGGCCTGGGTCGCCTCACCCGCCGTGTGGCTGATGTCGAAGCACTCGATGCGCAGCTGCGCGGTGTCGGCCACGTCGAGTTCCAGCGCGTCGACGAGGGCGCGCGTGCGCGCCTGCGCCGAGCCTTCTTCGGCCAGCAGCCGCGCCAGCGCCAGTTCGGCACCCTTGGCGCACATCTCGAGCCAGATGCGCCGCTGCTCGCGCGGCTGGTGCTGGGCGCGCACGCGCACGCCGGCGGCCTCGCCCAGGGCTGCGAGCAGGGCCTCGTCGACGGCATGGCTGGTCACCAACTGCGGCGGCACCGGCTGGCCGATGTAGTGCTGGGCGATGAAGGCCTCGAGCACCGCCACCTCGGGCCCGCGCACAGGGTCGGCGGCTTCGTCATCGCCATCCTCGTCGGTAGGGCGGGAGCCCAGCGCCGCGCCTTCGTCGACATGGGTGGGAAAGTAGGCGCGGTCGCCCAGGTGGCGGCTGCCGCGTACCATGGCCAGGTTGACGCAGGCGCGCCCGCCGGCCACCTTGACGGCCAGGATGTCGACGTCCTTCTCGGCCGAGGAAAAGCTGCTGGCCTCGACGCTCTGCTGGTGCAGCACGTTGGACAGCGAACCAATGCGGTCGCGCAGCGCCGCCGCGCGCTCGAACTCCAGCGCCTCGGCGTGAGCCATCATCTGCGCCTGCAGGTCGCTCACCACCTCATGCGGATCGCCAAGCAGAAAGCGCTCGGCATCGCGCACATCACGCGCGTAGTCCTCGGGGCTGACGAGGCCCACGCAAGGGCCCGAGCAACGCTGGATCTGGTACAGCAGACAAGGCCGCGAGCGGTTGGCGAAGACGCTGTCCTCGCAGGTGCGCAGGCGGAACACCTTCTGCATCAGCTGGATCGTCTGCTTCACAGCCCAAGCGTTGGGATAGGGGCCGAAGTAGCGGTGCTTGCGGTCGACCGCGCCGCGGAAATAGGCCAGGCTGGGGTAGCGGTGCGAGACGATCTTGAGATAGGGGTAGCTCTTGTCGTCGCGGAACAGGATGTTGAAGCGCGGCGCCAGCGCCTTGATGAGGTTGTTCTCGAGCAGCAGCGCCTCGGCCTCGGTGCGCACCACGGTGGTTTCGAGCCGCGCGATGCGCGCCACCATCTGGCCGATGCGGGTGCCGCCGTGGTCCTTGTGCAGATAGCTCGAGACGCGCTTCTTCAGGTTGCGCGCCTTGCCCACGTAGAGCAGGCCGTCCTGGGCGTCGAACCAGCGGTACACCCCGGGCAGGCCGGGCAGGGCCGCAACCTCGGCGAGCAGGCGTTCGCGCGCCGCGGCCTGGGGGTCGACTGGCGCCGGGTCCGCCTTGCCTTTGTCCGTTGCCTGCTTGTTGCTCATCGGGCGCGATTTTGACCGCCTTCGATAATCCCGCGATGCCCGCCCCTGCCGTCCCTGTCGAGCCGCCAGCCCTGCAGTGGGATCTCTTCTGCCGCGTCATCGACAACTACGGCGACGCCGGCGTCTGCTGGCGCCTGGCACGTCGCCTGGCCGCCCTGGGCCAGCGCGTGCGCCTGATCATCGATGATGCGGCGCCGCTGGGCTGGATGGCGCCCGCGGGCGCGGCCGGCGTCGAGGTGATGCCGTGGCCGGGGCCGGACGATGTCGGCGACGTCGTCGTCGAGGCCTTCGGCTGCGACCCGCCCGCAGCGCATGTGGCGCGCATGGCCGAGCAGGCGCGGCCTGCGGTGTGGATCAACCTCGAATACCTCAGCGCCGAGCCCTATGTCGAGCGCTCGCACGGCCTGCCCTCGCCGCAGCGCAATGGCCTCACGAAGTGGTTCTTTTTCCCCGGCTTCACCGCGGCCACCGGCGGCCTGTTGCGCGAGGCCCACCTGCTGGAGGGCCGTGCCGCCTTCGACCACCAGGCATGGTTGGCACGCCTGGGTATCGAAGCGCAGCCCGGTGAACGGCTGGTGAGCCTGTTCTGCTACGCCAACAGCCACCTTCCGGCGCTGCTGCAGCAACTGGCGATGGCGCCGACGCTGCTGCTGCTCACGCCCGGCCACGCGCAGCGGCAGGTGAGCGACGCGAACCTGCCGCCCGGCCTGCGCACCGCCCGCCTGCCCTGGCTGACCCAGGACGACTTCGACCGCCTGCTGTGGGCCTGCGAGCTGAATTTCGTCCGCGGCGAAGACTCTCTGGTGCGCGCTGCCTGGGCCGGCGCCGCCTTCGCCTGGCAGGCCTATCCGCAGGACGACGGCGCCCATGCCGCCAAGATCGCAGCCTTGCTGGCGCAAATGCAGGCGCCACCCGAGATGGCGGCCTGGTGGCGGGGCTGGAACGGCATCGCCACCTTGCCCGAACTTCCGGATGCCGCGAACCTGCAAAGCTGGACCGGCGCGGTACAGGCTTGGCGCTCGCGCCTCGTCGATCAGGCCGGCGGCGCCGACCTGGCCGAGCGCCTGCTGGCCTTCGTTCACGGGAAATCCCGCAGTCACCCAGCCGCCTAGGCTAGAATTGCGGGCTTTTCGCCCCGCGCTCCATTGGAGCCGCCTGGTGGCGTCCCGCGCCGCCGCGGAGTTTTCAGCAACCCTGGAGCCGGCGCACACACCTCAGCTAGATCCGGAATCAGCCATGAAACTCGCACAGGAAATCCGCGCCGGCAACGTCATCATGCAGGGCAAGGACCCGATGGTCGTGCTCAAGACCGAATACAGCCGCGGCGGCCGCGGCGCCGCCACGGTGCGCATGAAGATGAAGAGCCTGCTCAATGGCTTTGGCGCCGAGACGGTCTTCAAGGCCGACGACAAGATGGACCAGATCGTGCTGGACAAGAAGGAGTGCACCTACTCCTACTTCGCCGACCCGATGTATGCCTTCATGGATGCCGAGTACAACCAGTTCGAGGTCGAGGCCGAGAACATGGGTGACGCCATCAACTACCTCGAAGACGCCATGTCGGTCGAGGTCGTGTTCTACGACGGCAAGGCCATCTCGGTCGAACTGCCCACCACCGTGGTGCGCGAGATCACCACCGATCCCGCCGTCAAGGGCGACACCTCGGGCAAGGTGCTCAAGCCGGCCAAGCTGGTGGGCACGGGCTTCGAGATCAGCGTGCCCATCTTCGTCGAGAACGGCGACAAGATCGAAATCGACACCCGCACGCACGAGTACAAGAAGCGCGTCTGAGCCCGCAGGCTCGGCAACGACGAGGCGCCCTGCGGGGCGCTTTTTTGCTGAACCGCGAACAGGCGCCCCGCGGGGCGCCTTTTTCATGGTCACGGCGCTGCGGCATCATCGCCGCCCATGAGCTTCGACTTCGACGCCGCCGTCACGGCGCCCTTTCGCATGCAGCCGGGGCTGCGCCGCCTGGCCCCCGGCAGCGCCCAGCTCACTGCGGTGGCGCCCGGCTCGCGCCACCAGCGCGAAAAGCTGGCTGTGCTGTCGGCCTTCTGGCCTCAGGCCCTGTGTACCGTGCCGGGCTTCGATGCCGCGCCGGCCCTCGATGCGCTGTGCGTCCAGGCCGCCGCCGAGCACCCCGCGGCCTGGCGCTGGGACGGCGAGCGCGCCACCGCGCTGGGCTGCGTGGTCAGCCGCGCCGGCCAGGTCGAACACGAGACCGCCGGCACCTTCGGCCTGGGCGACGAGATCCCGCGCTGCCTGCTGGGCCTGCCCGCGCCCTGGCGCCTTGCCGGGCTGCTGAGCCTGGCGTTTGCCGAAGACTTCGCCATCATCGACGGCCGCCGCGCCACCCTGCCCTGGCTGGCCGTGGCCCTGCCCAGCCACTGGGCACCCGAAGCCAAGATCGGCCGCCACTTCGCCGAGGTACACGCGCCGGTGGCCGACGGCGACCTGCTGCGCAAGGCCGGCGATTCGCTGATGCGCCTGGTGAGCGGGCACCAGCGCTGGGAGCGCTTCGTCTGGAACGTCACCGACCAGCCGCGCCTGCACGCCCACCCCGACCGCTGCGACCCCGAACGCTGGCGCCACACGACGGTCGATTGCGCCTGGTTCCGCAGCGAGCGCCAGACCTTCATCCCGCTGCCGGCGCCGGGCCAGGCCATCTTCACCATCGCGGTCGAGGTGCAAGCGCTGGCCGCCGTGCTGGCAACGCCCGGCCGCGCCGCGCGCCTGCATGAGGCCATCGCGACCATGAGCCCGGCGGTGCTGGCCTACCGCGGCCTCACCGCCGTGCGCGAGCCCTTGCTGGCCTGGCTGCGGGCTCGGCCATGAAATCGCTGCCACTGGAGCCGGCGCAGATCGAGTTCAGCGCCGACGGCGGGCCGCCGCGTGCGCCGCGCTATGGCGATCTCTACCACCCCCAGATTGGCGCGCTGGCCCAGGCCCGCCACGTCTTCCTGGGCGGCAATGGCCTGCCGGCGCGCTGGGGCGGCCGCACGCGCTTCGTCGTGCTCGAGACCGGCTTCGGCCTCGGCAACAATTTTCTGGCCACCTGGGACGCCTGGCGACGCGACCCGGCACGCTGCGAGCGTCTGATCTACGTCTCCATCGAGCGTCATCCGCCGTACCGCGTTGACCTGGCGCGGGCCCATGTCGCATCGGATTTGCCGGATCTCGCGGCCCAGCTCGTCGCCGCCTGGCCGCCGCTGGTGGCGGGCCTGCAGACGCTGGAATTCGAGGGCGGCGCGCTGCAGTTGCTGCTGGGGCTGGGCGATGCCTCCGAGTTGCTGCCCGGCCTGCGCCTGGCCGGCGACGCCTTCTACCTGGACGGCTTTGCGCCGGCGCGCAATCCGCAGATGTGGCAGCCGCGCGTGCTCAAGGCCCTGGGCCGCTGCGCCGCGGCCGGCGCCACCGCCGCCACCTGGAGCGTGGCGCGCGAACTGCGCGAGGGCTTGCAGACAGCGGGCTTCGCGGTCGATCTGGCGCCCGGCATTGGTGGCAAGCGCGAGATCACGCGGGGCCGCTTCGCACCGCGCTATGCACCGCGTCCGCTGCCCACGGCGGCGGTGCCCGAGGCCCGCAGCGCCCTCGTCGTCGGCGCCGGTCTGGCCGGCGCCGCGGTGGCGCTGGCACTGGCGCGGCAGGGCCTGGCGGTCACGGTATTCGAGCGCCGCGCCATGGCAGCGGCCGAGACCTCGGGCAACCCGGCCGGCATCTTCCACGGCAGCGTACACGCTGACGACGGCCCCTACGCGCGGCTGTTCCGCGCCGGCGCACTGGCGGCGCAGCGGGAATTCCTGCAGGCGCTGCGCGAGGGCGTGCCCGGCCGCATCGACGGCCTGCTGCGCCTGGCCGAGGGCGAGGGCGGCGGCGAGTTGCTGCAGCGCCTGGGCCTGCCGGCCGACTACGTGGCCGCGCTGGATCGCGCCACCGCCTCGGCGCGCGCCGGCGTGGCGCTGCCGCAATCGGCCTGGCTGTATGGTGGGGGTGGCTGGATCTCGCCGGCCGACTGGGTGCGCCACGCCCTGGCAAGGCCCGGCATCCGGCTCGTCACCGACGTCGATGTCGCGGGCCTGGAGCGCTGCGAAGACGGCTGGTGCCTGCGCGGTGGCGATGGCGCGGCGCAGGGCACGGCGCCCATCGCCGTGCTTGCCAACGCCGCCAGCGCCTCGGCCCTGCTGGCGCCGCTGGGCCATGCGGCCTGGCCGCTGGGCCTGACGCGCGGGCAGGTCAGCTTCTGGCCAAAGGCATCACCCGCCACCCGCCTGGCGCTGCCCGTGGCCGGCGACGGCTATGCGATTCCGCTGCCTGATGGCGGTCTGCTCTGCGGCGCCACGCGCCAGGCCGATGACGTCGACCCCGGGCTGCGCGAAGACGACCACCGGGACAATCTGCGCCGCCTGCAAAGCCTCACCGGCCTTTCGGGGCCGGCCGAGGCCGAGCTCTGGCAGGGTCGGGTCGGCTGGCGCCTGGCCAGCGAAGACCGCCTGCCCATCGCGGGCGCCCTGCCCCTGCCGGCGCTGCCGCCGGGCACGCGACAAGACCAGGCGCGATTGCTGCCGCGCGAGCGGGGGCTTTTCGTGTTGACGGCGCTGGGCGCTCGCGGGCTGACGCTGGCGCCACTGCTGGGCCGCTTGATCGCCGCCCAGGCCACGGGCGCGCCGTGGCCGCTGGAGCAGGATCTGGCCGACGCGGTCGACCCGGCGCGCTGGATCGTGCGCGCCGCGCGGGCGGCTCAGCCCGCGGCTTGACCCGGGCCGGCCGGGGCCGCGCCCTCCTCGGGCTCTTCGGGTTCGTCGGGCATGGGGGGCAGGCCGGCGGCCTTGCGCGCGGCCTTCTCGCGTTCCTTCTCTTCCTTCTTCTTCTTCTTCGCCAGCTCGCGTTGGCGCTTCTCGAACGAGTAGTTGGGTTTGGCCAAAGCGGAGTCCTCAG
This sequence comes from Rubrivivax sp. A210, assembly GCF_904426505.1. GTDB lineage: Bacteria > Pseudomonadota > Gammaproteobacteria > Burkholderiales > Burkholderiaceae_C > Rubrivivax. Next base: position 16,811 of record NZ_CAJGBN010000017.1, on the reverse strand, counting down.
GGATACGGGGTGGCCCCCGATTAGAACACCAAGGTCTGCACGCCCTGCGCCGTGCCCAGCAGGCAGACGCTGGCGCGATGGCGCGCGAAGATGCCCACCGTCACCACGCCCGGCCACTGGCTGATCTCGGCCTCCAGCGCCAGCGGGTCGGTGATGGCCAGGCCGCTCACGTCGAGCAGCGGGTGGCCGTTGTCGGTGACGACGCCGGGCCGCAGCCGCGCCGTGCCGCCCAGGGCCGCGAAGCGCCGCACCAGGCGCGGCGCCGCCATCGCGATCACCTCCACCGGCAGCGCAAAGCCGCCCAGCACCGGCACGCGCTTGGACTCGTCGGCGATGCAGACGAAGCGCTCGGCCAGATCGGCGACGATCTTCTCGCGCGTGAGCGCGGCGCCGCCGCCCTTGATCATGCAGCCCGTGCCGTCGATCTCGTCGGCGCCGTCCACGTAGACAGGCAGCCGTTCAACCTCGCTGGCCTCGAGCACCGCGATGCCGTGGCCGCGCAGCCGCGCCGTGCTGGCCACCGAACTCGACACGGCGCCCTTGATGCGCTCCTTCATCGTCGCCAGCGCGTCGATGAAATGGTTGACGGTGGAGCCGGTGCCCACGCCCACCAGTTCGCCGGGCACCACGTATTGCAGAGCGGCGCGGCCGACCAGCGCCTTGAGTTCGTCTTGCGTCATGCGCCGATTATCGGCGGCCCTGCGGAGACAATCGGCCCATGCCGCTCGTCCCCTATGCCCTCGCCCGCCCCTTCCTCTTCGGCCTCGACCCCGAACGCGCCCACGAGCTGACGCTGGACAGCCTGGAGCGCATGCAGCACACGCCGCTGCGCTGCCTGTGGCAGGCCGAGCGCGTGAGCGACCCGGTGACGCTGGCCGGACTGCGCTTTCCCAACCGCATCGGTCTGGCCGCCGGGCTGGACAAGAACGGCCGCTGCATCGACGGCCTGGGCGACATGGGCTTCGGCTTCATCGAGGTCGGCACCGTCACGCCGCTGGCCCAGCCCGGCAATCCCAGGCCGCGCATGTTCCGCCTGCCGGCACGCCAGGCACTGATCAACCGCATGGGCTTCAACAACGAGGGGCTGGACGCCTTCGTCGCCAATGTCCAGCGTTCGAGGCACTTCCGCGCCGGCGGCGGCCTGTTGGGCCTGAACATCGGCAAGAACGCCACCACGCCCATCGAGCGCGCGGCCGACGACTACCTCACCGGCCTGAGCGGGGTCTACCCGCACGCCGACTACGTGACGGTCAACATCAGCAGCCCCAACACCAAGAACCTGCGCGCACTGCAAAGCGACGCGGCCCTGGATGCGCTGCTCTCGGCCCTGCAGAAGCGGCGCACCAGGCTGGCGCGCGAACTGGGGCGCAGCGTGCCGATGTTCGTGAAAATCGCGCCCGATCTGGACGACGCTCAGGTGGCGGTGATTGCCGCGACGCTGAAGAACAACGGCATCGACGGCGTGATCGCCACCAACACCACGCTGGCGCGCGACGCCGTGCAGGGCCTGCCCCATGCCGACGAGGCCGGCGGCCTGAGCGGCAGCCCGGTGCGCGAGGCCAGCAACCGCGTCATCGCCGGCCTGCGCGCGGCGCTGGGGCCCGCCTATCCCATCATTGGAGTCGGCGGCGTGATGAGCGGCGAAGACGCCCGCGCCAAGATCGCCGCCGGCGCCGACCTGGTGCAGATCTACACCGGGCTGATCTACCGCGGGCCAGCGCTGGTGGGCGAGGCAGCGCGGGCCCTGGCGGTGCGCTGATCGGGGCGCTGCTCAGGTTGCCAGCGCACCTATCGTCAAGGCGCCATTGCCGCTGACGAGCTTGAAGCTGTCGGCGTCAGTGAAGCCGAGCACCGAGCGAGCGAACTGGTCCATCGGATCGCGCAGTGGCGCGGCCTGCGCCGGTGCGAGCGCCGCCTCCACACCGAGCCCGGCGACCCAGTTCGACAGCAGCAGCGGGTATTCGCTGGCGCTGTTGCAGACCACGCGACGACCACCGATGACGGTGTTGAAGCCACCCTGCAGGAAGGCCGGCGCGTGCGAGTGGCCGTAGCAGCTGGTGTTGTAGAGCAGGCGCAGCTTGCCGGCCAGCTTGAGGCCGGCCAGCCCGCTGGCCAGGTTGGCCACGGCCACACCGGCCGAGCCTGAGCCGGCAAACAGCAGGCTGCCGTCGGCGCCGTGCATGTTGACGATGGTGTCCACGCCCTGGATGCCGGGCGCCTGCGCCAGGTCGCGCAAGGCGTCGAGGAAGGCCTGCAAGGTCGCCGCGCTGCCGTTCAGCGAACGCACGGTCTGGTAGTGCGGGCCACAGATGCTGCGCGCGACGGCGTCGCCCGAGGCCTCGAGGAACTGGTACAGCGCGCGGTACCTGGCCTGGCCCATCTCGACCGTGTTGTTGACCACGAGCAGGGCACGCGCCGACTTGGCCAGGTAGGGCGGCCCCCAGGGCAGGATGACCGGCAGCGGCGCCGTGTTGGCGAAGGGGAAGATCTCGTGCGTGCGGTTGTTGGCGCGGACGCGCAGCTTCAGCAGCAGCACGTCGGTGGGGTCGGGCACGCTCTGGTCGACCCAGCGGCCCCGTGGCGGCCAGCCGCTGACCACCCAGATGCGGAGGTTCTTGTTGTCGCGCCATTCGCTGCTGGTGCCCGAAAAGCGGCCGTCGGCGCCGGTGCGGCCGCTCCAGATCACGTCATCGGTGCCGCCCGGATCGACGTCGATGACCTCCACCTGTGCCCCGGCAGCGGCCACCGCCATGCCCCAGGGGCCCGGCATGTATTGAACGCGGCCATTGACTTGAATGCCCATGCTGTTCTCTCCCATTGAACGGTCGCCGAAGAGGTAGGTCCTGCGCCGCGGCGACCACCGGACCCAGGACAAGCCGAAGCACGGACGGACTGCAGCCACCGGCCTGCCACAGGGCTGCGAAGCAAGGGTTTGCTTGCTCCTGCATCAGGACGGACAGCGGCAGTGCATCCCCGCTCCCTATCCGCATAAGCGCAGCGGGAGGCCGCCGGAGATCAAGGGCCTGGAAAACTTTTTTCATGCCGCCCGGCGGGCGCTGGGCGGCGCGACCCGGCGCTGCGTCAACAGACATACCGATGCGGCACGAAGGCGTGACGGCCGGCAAGCTTCTCGCTGGGGCCCCGTTCACTTATGCTGGCAGCTGCGATTCCGGCGCCAGGCGCCGGCAGCGGAGGCCGGTTTGGTCCACAGCATCGGCAGCGCTTTTGACGACGCCTACCCCGAACTGCTGCGCCTGGCGCGGGCGCGCCTGGCGCGCGAGCAGGCACCGATCTCCACCGGCACCCTGGCGCACGAGCTCTACCTGGGCCTGCAGCACCGCGACGAGTTGCGCTTTGGCACGCGCGCCGAGTTCCTGGCCTACGCCGGGCGTGCCATGCGTTCGCTGCTGGTGGACATGGCGCGCGAGCGCCTGGCGGCCCGGCGCCATGCCGAACTCGTGCCGCTGACGCTGGGCCACGACGTGGCCGACCTGGCCGGCGGCACGCCCGAACAGTTGCTGGCGCTCAACCAGGCCCTGGAGCGCCTGGGCCAAATCGACGAACGCCTGTTGCGCGTGGCCGAGATGCGCGCCGTGCTGGGCCTGGAGGTGGCCGAGATCGCACAGGCGCTGGGCGTTTCCGAACCCACGGTCAAACGCGACTGGCAGCGCGCCAAGGCCTTCTTGCACACCACGCTGGACGTGGCACCGTGAACGACGGCTGCGCGTCGCTGGACCTGGACCGCCGCGCGCTGGCCCTGCTGGAACGCTTGCTCGACAGCCCGGCACCAGAGCGCAGTGCCGAGCTTCAAGGCCTGCGCACCACCGACCCGGCGCTGCAGTTGCGCGTGCAACGCCTGCTGGAGGCCAGCGACGACGGCGAGCAATCCCGCGCCCTGGCGGCACCGCTGTTGGCTGGCCTGCACGAAGCCACGCGCCCGCGCCTGAAGGCCGGCGACCTCATGGCCGGCTGGCGGCTGTTGCGCCCGCTGGGCCAGGGTGGCATGGCCGTGGTCTGGCTGGCCGAACGCGCCGAAGGCGGGCTCAAGCGCGAAGTGGCCATCAAGCTGCCGCTGGCGGCCCAGTTGTCAGGCGTGCTGGCCGACCGCTTTGCCCGTGAACGCGACGTGCTGGCCGCGCTGGATCACCCCAACATCGCGCGCCTGCTCGACGCCGGCACGGCTGCCGGCGGCCAACCCTATCTCGTGCTGGAGTACGCCGCCGGGCAAGCCATCACGGCTGCGGCGCAGGGCCTGGGCCTGCGCCAGCGGCTGCAGCTGTTCCAGCAAGTACTGGCTGCGGTGGACCACGCCCACCGCCATCTGGTGGTCCACAGGGACATCAAGCCCAGCAACATCGTGGTCAATGCCGAGGGCCAGGTGAAGCTGCTCGACTTCGGCATCGCCAAGCTGCTGGACGCCCCCGCCGGTTCGGCCGCGCTGACGCAGGATGCCGGCGCCGTGCTGACGCCGCGCTACGCGGCGCCAGAACAGGTGCTTGGCCAGCCCATCAGCACCGCCACCGACATCTACAGCGCCGGCGTCGTGCTGTACGAGTTGTTGACCGGACGCCTGCCTCACGGCGACGGCCAGGGCGGCCTGGCCCAGGTGATGCAGGCCGTCGCGCAGGACGAGGCGCAGCCGCCCGGCATCTCGCAGGATATCGACACCGTGCTGCTGAAGGCCTTGCGCAAGGCGCCGCAGGACCGCTATGCATCGGTCGAGCGCTTTGCCGAGGATCTGCGTCGCGTGCTGGCTGACGAGCCCATCCTGGCGCGCCGCGTGCCCTGGTGGCAGCGCGCACGGCTGCGGCTGCGGCGCCACCGCGGCGCCAGCGCAGCCGCGGCATGCGCGGCTGCGCTGCTGGTGGGCGCCGGCGGCCTGGCCTGGCACCAGGCACGCGAATCGGCGGCCCAGAAGGCGCGTGGCGACGCGGTGCGCGACTTCGTCTTCAGCATGATTTCCGACGCCGAGCCCGCGGCCGGCCGCAACGAGGTAACCGGCAAGGAACTGCTGGACGCCGCCGTGCTGCGCGTGGGCAGCGAATTCGCCGATCAGCCGCGCCTGCGTGGTGAACTGCTGGGTGAACTGGGGCGGGTCTATTTCCGCCTGCAGCAGACCGAGGCCAGCACCGCCGCGCTGCAGCAATCCGTGGCCCTGTTGCAGGCCCTGGCCAAGCCTGACGATCCGGCGCTCAATCGATCGCGCGCCGTGCTGGCGCTGTCGCTGATGAACAGCGACGGTGCCAGCGCCGCGGCACTGGCGCAGCGCACGCTGGACGATTGCCCGGGCCAGCCCTGCGCCCTGGCGCGCGCCCATGCCCGCTATGCCCTGAGCGCCATCGCCAGCTGGCACGGTGAAAGCGCGCAGGCCCTGATCCATGCACGCGCCATGGTCGAAGAAACCGAGACCGCCCACGGCAGCGCCAGCGCCCAGTTGGCCCCGGCGCTGGAAACCCTGGCCTTGACGGCCCGCAATGCTGCGCAATTGCCCGAGGCCGCCGCCGCCATCCAGCGTGCGCGCGGCCTGCCGGAGCAGGCCACGATGAAGACGTCCAGCCGCAACCGCATGGACCTCACGCAGGCCGTGCTGGACTTCGACCTCGGCCGCCACGACGCGGCGCGCACGCTGCTGGCCACGCTGCTGGCCCGCGAGGCCCCGCCCACCGAACGCTCCATCCAGTGGCGGATGCTGTCCGGCGTCGAATTGGCACAGGGCCGCACCGCGCTGGCGCTGAGCGCTGCCCAACAGGCGTGGCAGGTCCTGCTCCCAGGGCCCGCCACCGCGGTCACCTGGTTTGCGCGCCAGGCCTGGGCGCAGGCGGCGTCCCGCGCCGCCCATCATGAGGCGGCCTTGCAGGCCTATGCCGAGGCCGGCGAGGGCCTGGCGGCGGCGCAGTTCCCCCCCGGCTCGCCCCCGGTCATGAACCTGCGGCGCGGCCAGGCCGAGGCGCTGCTGCGCGCCGGCCGTGACCATGCCGGCACCGTGGCGCTGCGTGGATTGGCCGCCGATCACGAACGGGCGAGGCCGCCGCAGACGGTGGAATCGGCGCGCACGCTGGACGCCCTGGGCTGCGCGGCGGCGCTGGCCGGGCACAACGACGAGGCCTTGCGCCATCACGCCGAAGCATCGGCCCGCTACGGCGGCGCCTTGCCGGCCGAACATCCGCTGCGCCTGCGCAACGAGGTGCTGCGGGCCTTGGCAAACGGTGCCGATGCGGCTGCGGCGGGCGGGCGTTGGCGCGAGACGCTGGCCGCCGACAGCCCGCTGCGGCAGGCCGCCTGGGACGACTGCCGCGCGCTGATCTGAGGCAAGCGCTCGCTGCGGAGGACGGCCGACCTGCGGGCTACGCCAATGCGCTGCGACCCAGGGCCGCAGCAATCACCGGGTTCACCTGATCGGGCTGGGTGACCGGCGCCATATGGCCCAGGCCCTGCAATTCGATCAGATCGGCGCGCGGCAGCAGCGCCGCCAGCGCGGCGCTCACCGCACGCGCCGAGGCGCGCGTCTGGCCGCCGCAGAGCAGGCTCACCGGCAGGTCCAGCGCCGCAAAGGCGGCCGGCACGATGGCCTCGCCCATCAGCGCCCGGGACCAGCCGCGCACCTTGCGCACCGACTCGGCCACCGGAGCCTGGCGCGAGGGCGGCATGGCATCGAAGGCGCCCTCGCCCATCCAGTAGTCGATGAAGATGCGCGCCGCGGCAAAGGTGTCGCCGCGGTCCAGCGCCATGCCGGCGGTTTGAACCGTATCGGCGATGCCGGCCACGGCTGGATGGTCTGGCCGCTGCTGCAACAACACGGCAAACAGCGTCGGCTCGTAGAGCACGAGGCCGGCCACGCGGTCCGGCCAGGTGAGGGCAATCTTCAACGCCACCGCCGCGCCATAGGAATGGCCAACCAGGTGCCAGGGCGCGGGCAGGCGGGCCAGCAGCGGGCGCAGAGCCTCCACCTCATCGGCCAGGCCCACAGCCTTGCCACCAGGGCCACTCGGCCAGGGCGCGCCCTTGCCGGCGCCCAAGCCGTCGGGCGCGACCACATGCCAGCGCGGCGCCAGCAAGTCCATCAAGCCGCGCCACTGGCCCGAGGTGCTGGCATTGGCATGCAGACAGATCACGGCCGGGCCGCTGCCGGCCTCGCGGTAACAGGGCTCCATGGGCGGTCTTGCTCCTTGGTTCTTCAATCACCCGGCCTCAATCACCCATCACCACGCCTTCGCGGCGCGGGTCGCTGCCACCGGACCAGCCGTCAGGCGTGCGCCGGATGGCCTGCAGGCCGCTGGGCAGCGCAGTCTCGTTCACCTCATGACCGCGGGCGCGCAAGGCGTCGAGGGTGGCCGCCGGGAAGCGGCGGCTTTCCAGCACCGTGGGGCCGTTGAAGCTGCCGAAATTGGGCAGATCGATGGCGCGTTGGGCGTCCAGGCCCCATTGCAGGTGGGCGATCAGGGTCTTGGCGACGAAGTGGATGATGGCCGGGCCGCCGGGCGAGCCCAGACTCATCACCGGGCCGGGGCCGCCCTGGCGGTCGAACACCAGGGTCGGGCTCATGCTGCTGCGCGGGCGCTTGCCGGGCTCGATGCGGTTGGCGATGGGCCGGCCTTGGCTGTCAGCCGGCCGGGCCGAGAAATCGCTCATCTCGTTGTTGAGCAGGTAGCCGCCGCCCAGGCCCGTGCCGCCATCGGCCATCAGGCCGGCGCCGAAGAGGTATTCGATGGTGGTGGTCATCGCCAGTGCCCGGCCCTCACCGTCGACGATGCTGATATGGCTGGTGCCGTGCTCTGGTTGCTCGGGCATGTCGGCCCAGCTCAACGGGGACGGCACCGGCTCGCCGGCCGGCGCCTGGCCCATGCTGCGCGCGCCCACCAGGGCGGCCCGTCGGCGCAGGTATTCATCGGCCAGCAGCGTGGACCAGTCGCCGCCGGGGGCGGGCACGAAGTCGGGGTCGGCGACAAAACGGCCGCGGTCGGCATAGGCCAGGCGCGCCGCCTCGGTGTACTGGTGCAGCCAGTCGGGACCGGGCAGGCCGCCTTGCAGCGGCTGGGCCGGCGGCGGCAGGCGCTCCAGCACGCCCAGGATCTGCATCAGCGCCAGGTGGCCGGAGGACGGCGGCGGAAAGCCGCAGACTCGCCAGCGCTGCAGCCAGTCGGTACACAACGCTTCGCGCCTGCGCGGCTGGTAGGCGGCCAGGTCGGCCTCGGTCAGCACGCCAGGCACGGCGTGCTGGTCCACGCGGCGCACCAGATCGGTGGCGATGGGGCCGGTGCTCATTGCCGCGCTGCCGCGCTGGGCGATGGCGCGCAGCACCGCGGCCAGGGCCGGATTGCGCAGCCGATGGCCCACCGGATGGGGCTGGCCGGCGGCATCAAAGAAGTAGGCGCGTGCCAGCGGGTCGCGCTGGAGCCGCGCATTGCCCACCAGCAGGCTGTGCAGGCGCGGGCTGATCGCAAAGCCGCCCTCGGCCAGCGCGATGGCGGGCTCGAACAGGCGCGCCCAGGGCAGGCGGCCAGCTTCCCGGTGGGCCGCCTCCAGCATGGGCACGACGCCTGGCGTGGCGACGGCGCGGCCGCCGTCGATGGCTTGCAGGAAGGGCAGGGGCTGGCCGTCGGGCTTGAGGAAGGCGCGCGGATCGGCCACCTTCGGTGCGGTTTCGCGGCCGTCCCAGGCCTGCAGCGCGCGCCCGTCCCACAGCAGGAGGAAGGCGCCGCCGCCGATGCCACTGGACTGCGGCTCGACCAGGCCCAGCACCATCTGCACCGCGATGGCGGCGTCCAACGCCGAGCCGCCGGCGCGCAGCATGTCGTAACCGGCCTGAGTGGCCAGCGGGTTGGCCGCGGCGACCATGAAGCGCTGGGCGTGCCAGCCCGGCTTGGCGGTCCAGCCCGAGGCCGGCTCGGGCATGGGCGGCAGGGCGGCGGCCGGGGTCTCCCGTGGCACGGGCGCACCGCAGCCGGCCAGCGCCAGCACCAGGGCCAGCGGAACCCATGGCCGCCGCTGGCGCATCGTCAACAGGCTCCGCACCATGCTGGAGCCCGCCGGATCAATGCAGGGGCACGCCGGTCTTGGCCTGCAGTTCCTCGCGCGTCACGCCCGGCGCCATCTCCACCACCTTGAGGCCGTGGGGCGTGATGTCGAGCACCGCCAGGTCGGTGACGATGCGGTCGACCACGCCCACGCCGGTGAGCGGCAGCGTACATGCGGGCAGGATCTTGAGGTCGAAGCCGCCGTCCTTGCGCCGCGCCACATGCTCCATCAGCACCACCACGCTGCGCACGCCGGCCACCAGGTCCATTGCGCCGCCCATGCCCTTGACCATCTTGCCGGGGATCATCCAGTTGGCCAGGTCGCCCTTCTCGCTGACCTGCATCGCGCCCAGGATGGACAGATCGATCTTGCCGCCGCGGATCATCGCGAAGCTGTCGTGGCTGCCGAAGATGCTGCTGCCGGGGATGGTGGTGACGGTCTGCTTGCCGGCGTTGATGAGGTCGGCGTCGACCTCGTCCTCGGTCGGGAAGGGGCCTATGCCCAGCATGCCGTTCTCGCTCTGCAGCCAGACCTCGATGGCGGGGTTCACGAAGTTGGCCACCAGCGTGGGCAGGCCGATGCCGAGGTTGACGTAGAAGCCGTCCTGCAGTTCATTGGCCGCGCGTGCGGCCATTTCGTCGTGGGTCCAGGCCATGGTCAGGCTGCCTCTTGGGTACGGGTGGTGCGCTTCTCGATGCGCTTTTCGGGCTTGGCGTTGAGCACCAGGCGGCTGACGTAGATGCCGGGCAGATGAACGGCATCGGGGTCGAAGGTGCCGGTGGGCACGATCTCCTCGACCTCCACGATGCTGATCTTGCCGGCCATGATGACCGCCGGGTTGAAGTTGCGCGCGGTGCGGCGGAAGATCAGGTTGCCCGATTCGTCGGCCTTCCAGGCCTTGCCCAGCGAGATGTCGGGCACGATGCCGCGTTCCATCACATAGCGCTTGCCGTCGAACTCGCGGATCTCCTTGCCCTCGGCCACCAGGGTGCCGACGCCGGTGCGCGTGAAGAAGGCCGGGATGCCGGCGCCGCCGGCGCGCAGCCGCTCGGCCAGCGTGCCCTGGGGCGTGAACTCGAGCTCGAGCTCGCCGGCCAGGTACTGGCGCTCGAACTCCTTGTTCTCGCCGACGTAGCTGCTGATCATCTTCTTGATCTGGCGCGTCAGCAGCAGCTTGCCGAGGCCGAAGCCATCGACGCCGGCGTTGTTGGAGACGACCGTCAAGTCCTTGGCGCCGCTGTCGCGCAGCGCGTCGATCAGGGCTTCAGGGATGCCGCAGAGGCCGAAGCCGCCGACAGCGAGCAATTGGCCGTCCTTGACGACCCCTTCCAGCGCGGCGGCGGCACTGGGATGAAGTTTCTTCATGCTTGACCTTGTGTTGATCGGGTGGGCCGGGCGCCGCAAGAAACGCGCCGACGATGTGCCTGCGTAGTATCGCCCAAGCCCCTGCGGCCAGGCCCGGCCCGGGGCCCCGTCCCGCCGGCCCGCACAATGCGGCGATGATCACTCTCCACCACCTGGAAAACTCGCGCTCGCAGCGTGTGCTGTGGCTGCTGGAAGAGTTGGGCCTTCCCTACGAGGTCAAGCGCTACGCCCGCGACCCCAAGACGATGTTTGCGCCGCCAGAATTGCAGCGCGTACACCCGCTGGGCAAGTCGCCGGTGATCAGCGACGGTGACGTCGTCGTGGCCGAATCGGGCGCCATCGTCGAATACCTGGTCGACAGCCACGGCCAGGGCCGATTGAAGCCGAAGGGCGGCACGAAAGAGCAGCGGCGCTACACCTACTGGATGCACTTCGCCGAGGGCAGCGCCATGCCCTTCCTGCTGTTGAAGCTGGTGTTCGACAAGGTGAGCAGCGCACCCGTGCCCTTCTTCGTGAGGCCCATCCTCAAGGGCGTGGCAGCGCAGGTGGGCAAGAGCTTCATCACGCCCAATCTGCAGCGGCAGTTCGCCTTCATCGAGGCCGAGTTGCAGGCGAACGAATGGTTTGCGGGCAAGGCGTTCAGCGCGGCCGACATCCAGATGAGCTACCCGGTCGAGGCGGCGGCGCAACGGGCGGGGCTGGATGGAAAGTATCCGGCGGTGGCGGGGTGGTTGGCGCGCATTCATGCAAGGCCGGCCTACCAGCGCGCGCTCGTGGCCGGCGGGCCCTACGATGTAACGCCGTAGTCGATCAATGGCCGTGTCCGGCCGATGCGACTTTCGGCCTGGCGCACGTCACCTAGCGGCGCCCGCTTCAGGGCTGCGTCCACGCTGATCTTGAGGTCGACGACGGGCTCTTTGCATTCAGGCTGTCTGCCTGCGCTGCCGTCGAGTTCATCGAGCTTGTCGATCCGGGCGTCGTCCTCGACCATCGAGGTAGCCAGCTGGAAGCGGACTGTCCCCGCTGACGAACCGCCGATGTCGAGGAAGTCCGCGCCCGAGGTGTCGATCTGGACCTGTATTCCTTCACAGAAGCTGCCAGCTTGAAGGGGCGCGAGGCGGGACAGGAGTGGATCAGCAGGGCGCGGGTCCGATGACAGCATGGTGTGCGCCACCCAAACGCGGGCCACCGCCTCATCTATCGTCCAGCTGTGCTTGTGACTTCGATAACCAACGCCGAACTACTACTGATCGTCCTCCTGCTGCTGCAGTCCCTGTTCGGCCTGCTCTGGCTGGGTGCAGCACGGCTGCGCCTGGCACGCCGACCCGCCCAGCACTGGGCCGCCATGGCTTGGCTGGTGGCGGGGGGCCTGACCCTGATCCTGCTGCGCGGGCGGGCCCCGCAATGGCTGTCGGTGGGAGCGGGCAATGGCTTGGTGCTGGCAGCTTTCGTGACCTTGCGGCGAGGCATTCAACGTTTCGCGCGACTGCCGACCAGCGACCGCGAGTACGGCCTGCTGATGGCGATAGGCGTGTCGAGCACGCTGGGCATGGCATTTGCCAACCTGAGCCCGCTGGCGGCGGTATTGCTGGCGGCGGCAGCCATGGCATGGACGCTGCTGCGCGGTGCCGGCGAGATCCGCGATGCACTGGCCACGGAGTTTGGTCGCACGGCGGCCTCCTGGTGCGCACTGCCCATGGCAATGCTGGCAGCCCTCTTCCTGGTACGCGCCGGAGTTGCCCTGGTAAGCCCCGCTGGCTTCCAGAGCTACCTGCAGCAACCCGGGGGCGGCGGCGTCGCCGCGGCCTTTGTTGCATTGGTCATCGCACTGCTCGTGCAAGCCAATCTCATTGCCATGGTGTTGCTGCGCCTGGTGCGGCGCCTGCAGTACCGGTCGGATCACGACATGCTCACCGGCTTGCTCAGCCGTCGCCCGATGGAGCAAATGCTGCTGGCCGAATCGCAGCGCCAACGGCACTTCGGCCAGAGCTTTGCGCTGCTGTCGATCGACATCGACCACTTCAAGAAGATCAACGATGGCTGCGGTCACGCCGCCGGTGACGCGGTCCTGAAACGCGTGGCCGAGGCGCTGCGCGATGCCGCGCGTGACAGCGACAGCGTGGCACGCATGGGCGGAGAAGAGTTCTGCGTGCTGCTGCCCGGCACGGAGGCGGCCGGCGCCAACACCGGCGCCCTGCGCCTGCTAGAGACCGTGCGAGACCTGCACCATCCCGAGATCGGCGGCAAACCGGTCACCATCAGCATCGGCATGGCGGTGATGGAGGCGCCGGCCGAGCCGATACAGGCCTTGCAGCGACGGCTGGACCAGGCACTGTACGCGGCCAAGGCGGCCGGGCGCGACCGCATTGAACGGGCGGCACCTGCCGCCAGCGCACCGCGTACCCCCTCCATGCCTGAGGATGCTGACCGCGCCGACACGGCGGTGGCCGCGTAGATCGACATCGCCGCTCAGCGAGACCTCCTCGCTGTCGCGATGGCGTGCCCCGGCCCTAAACCAGCAGCGCCCGAAACCACTCCGGCATGGGCGCCGACCGCCTGGCCGCGTAATCAGTCCAAACCATCCGCGCCCCGCCCTCGGCGTAAACCACGCCGGGCTCATCGGTGCGCTCTATCGTGTGGTAGCTCTCGAAGCTGCTGTTGCCGGGCTTGGCGACAAACATCGTCACCCGCACGTCGCCCGGAAATTCGAGCTGGCGCAGGAAGTTGCAGAAGGCGTTGATGATCACCGTGCCCTGGCCGCTGAGGCTGGTGCTGGCGCCGGACTTGTAGAGCCAGTCCAGCCGCGCCACTTCCATGTAGCGGAAGTACAGCGTGTTGTTGATATGGCCCATGGCGTCCATGTCGCCCCAGCGCAGCGGCACCACGGTCTCATGCACCAGCTTCTTCTCGGCCGGCAGTTCAAAGCGCATTCGAAGACTCGCTGCTGCTGACGCCGGCATCGATGCCGAGCTCCTGCGCCATGCGCAGCACCAGGGCCTTGAGCGTGGCCAGCTCGTCGGCCAGACGGGTCTGTTCGGCCTTGAGCGCGGCCAGTTCGCCGGCGCTCACGCTGCCGTCGCCACCGCCACCGGCATACGCACCCCCGCCGCCGCCCAGGCGCGGCGCGGGCTGGGCAACCTCGCCGCACAGCAGATGGGCCCAGCGTGCCTCGCGCTCGCCCGGTGCGCGCTCGAGCTTGATCACGCGCGGCTCGCCCTTGGTGGCCAGTTCTTCCAGAAAGCCCTCGACCGAGGAGATGTCGGCAAACCTGTGCAGGCGCTCGCAGTTCAGGCGCAGTTCGGCCGCCGTTTGCGGGCCGCGCAGCAGCAGCACCGCCAGCAGCGCCACCGCCTGGCTGGGCACATGCAGCACGCGGCCCATGTTGTGCTCGAACTTGACGACGCGGCTGCCGCTGCCCTCGAACACCAGGCTCAGCCCCTTGAGTCCGTCCACCGCGGTCAGCACCTCGGCCTCGGTGGCCTCGATCACCGGCAAGCGCGCCGTCTTCTGGTTGCAACCGCCGACGAGCGCATTCAGCGACATCGGGTAGGTGTCGGGCACGGTGGACTGCTTCTCGACCAGCACGCCCAGCACGCGCGCCTCGAGCGGGGTCAGGTGACGCATCGCTTCTTCTTCCGGTCTTGCGCCCTAGATGCCGAAGCCGTCGTCGGCCGCCAGCACGGCGCCGTTGATGAAGTGGCTCTCATTGGCGCACAGCATCATCAGCGCCGCGTCCAGGTCCTGTGGCTTGCCCACGCGCTGGCGCGGCATGCTCTGCACCAGACGCTTGCCGTTCTCGGTCTGCCACTGGTGGTGGTTGATCTCGGTGTCGATGTAGCCCGGGCAGAGCGCGTTGACATTGATGCCGTAGCGGCCCCATTCCAGCGCCATCGCACGAGTCATGTGGATCACCGCGGCCTTGCTCATGGCGTAGACGCCGATGCTGCCCAGCACGCGCAGGCCGGCCATCGAGGCCACGTTGACGATGCGGCCGCCGGTGTAGGTGCCGGGCGCCTCGCCCTTGCTGCGCGCGATCATGCGCTTGGCCACTTCCTGGGCCACGAAGAAGGCGCCGCGCGAGTTGACGGCCATGACGTGGTCGAACTCCTCGGCCCTGACGTCGGTGAGCTTCTTGGTGAGGGCCACGCCGGAGTTGTTGACCAGGATGTCGATGGCGCCCATCTCGGTCTCGGCATGGGCCACGGCGGCGCGGATGCTGTCGGTGTCGGTCACGTCCAGCGTCACCACATGGGCATCGCCGCCCTTGCTCTCGATCTCGGCGCGCAGCGTCTTCAGCCGCTCGATGCGGCGCGCGGCCAGCACCACGCCGGCACCGGCCGCCGCCAGGGTGCGCGCGAACTGCTCGCCCAGCCCGCTGGAAGCGCCGGTGATGAAGGCCACGCGGCCCGAAAGATCGATCTGGTAGGACATGGTGTGCAGCCCCTCCTTGAAAGGCCGAAAGAACGATAGCACGCGCCCCATCGATGAACGGGCCATGAAAGGGCGAGAAAAAGGCAGGGAAAGCGGCGCACCAGCAAGGAGCAAGCGGGGCTTGCGGCATCATCGGCGCCACCCATGCTGAGCCTCGAATCGCTGTGCAAGCGCTATGACCAGACCCCCGTCTTCGCCGATGTCACGCTGGCGCTGGCGCGCGGCGAGTTCGTGGCGCTGCTGGGCGAATCGGGCGTCGGCAAGTCCACGCTGCTGAACTGCATCGCCGGGCTCGACCGCGCCGACAGCGGGCGCATCGTGGTGGCCGGCACCGATCTCGCCGGGCTGGATGACGACGCCGGCGCGCGGCTGCGGCGCGAGCACCTGGGCTTCGTCTTTCAGGCCTTCCATGTGCTGCCGCACCTGACGGTGGCCGAGAACGTGAGCCTGCCGCTGCGCCTGCTGGGCCGGCCCCATGCCGCGCCCGTGCAGGCCATGCTGGACGCCGTGGGCCTGGGTGCGCTGGCGGCGCGCCTGCCGGCCCAGCTCTCGGGCGGCCAGCTGCAGCGCGTGGCCATCGCGCGTGCGCTGGTGCATGCGCCGGGGCTGATCCTGGCCGACGAGCCCACCGGCAACCTCGACCCCGCCACCGCCGAGCGCGTGCTCGAGGTGCTGCGCACCCAGGTGCGCGAGGCCGGAAGCGCCTGTTTGCTGGTGACGCATTCGGCTGCCGCCGCGGCCCATGCCGACCGTGTGCTGCGGCTCACGCCCGCCGGCATAGAGCCGGCCTTGCGGGCGGCCGTGCAGCCGTGAACCTCGCGCTGCTGCGCCTGCTGATCACGCGCGAGTGGCGCCACCACCCCTGGCGCCACGGCGCGGCGCTGATGGCGGTGGCGCTGGGCGTGGCCCTGGCCTGGTCGGTACACCTGATCAACAGCTCGGCGCTGGCCGAGTTCTCGGCCGCCGTGCGCGCCGCCAATGGCGACCCCGACCTCACGCTGCGCGGGCGCGGCTTTGACGACGCGCTGTTCGAGCGCATCGCCGCCGACGCCGCGGTGCAGCTGGCCAGCCCGGTGCTGGAGGTCGACACCTATGGCCGCGCCAATGATGGCGGCCGCGTGGGCGTGCGCGTACTGGGGCTGGACGCGCTGCTGGCGGCGCCGCTGGCGCCCACGCTGATGCCGCGGCCGGCGGCGGGCGAAGACAGGCTGGTCTTCCTCGACCCCGGCGTCGTGTTCGCCAATGCGGCGGCGCGCGAACGCCTGGGCCTGGTGGACGGCGGCACGCTGGCGCTGCAGGCCGGACCGGCCTACACCGCGCTGCGCGTGGCCGGCACGGTGGCGGTGGGCGGGCCGCCGCTGGTGGTGATGGACATCGCCGGCGCGCAGCAGCGCTTCGACGGCATCGGCCGGCTCACGCGCATCGACATCCGCCTGCAGCCCGGCGCCGACCGCGCCGCCCTGCTGCAGCGCCTGGCCCTGCCGAGCGAGGTGGCGCCGGTGCAGGCCGACGAGGACGAGCAACGCATCTCCAACCTCTCGCGCGCCTACCGCGTCAACCTCACCGTGCTGGCCCTGGTGGCGCTCTTCGTCGGCGCCTTCCTCGTGTTCTCGGTCGTCTCGCTCTCGGTGGCGCAGCGCATGCCGGCCTTCGCACTGCTGGGCGTGCTGGGCTTGACAGCCCGGCAGCGCCGGCTCTGGGTGCTGGCCGAATGCGCGCTGTTGGGCGCGGCCGGCAGTGCCATCGGCCTGCTGCTGGGCGCCGGACTGGCGGCGGCGGCACTGCGCCTGCTGGCGGGCGACCTGGGCGGCGGCTACTTCCCCGGCATCGTGCCGCCGCTGCAGCTGTCGCCGCTGGCCGCGCTGGCCTTCTTCGCGCTGGGCACGGCGTCGGCGCTGGCCGGCGGCTGGTGGCCGGCACGCCAGGCCGAGGCCATTGCGCCGGCCCAGGCGCTCAAGGGCCTGGGCCAGCCGCTGGCCGCGGCGCCGCCAGCCTGGCCC
>NZ_CAJGBN010000016.1 GCF_904426505.1 Rubrivivax sp. A210 | reverse complement strand
ACGACCACGACCTGGCCAGCTTCGTGGCCATAGGCAGCGCGACGGTCAGCGAAGACGGCTCGAGCATCACCAGCGACCTGGGCGCCGGCGTCATCAAGGCCGGCTGGCACTGCGGGGGCAATCCCAACACCACCGGCAGCGCCGGCACCTGCCCCACTTGCAAGAAGTGCCAGGGGGCCAGCTGCGTACCGGTTGCCGGCACGCCAGCTTGTGATGACAAGGACGGCTGTACCGCCAATGACCGTTGCCAGAACGGCGCATGCAAAGGCGACCCGATACGCCTCAACTCCGTCGAAGCCGGTGTGAGCGGCGAAAGGCGGGTGTCTGCCAAGTCAGCATCCGGAAAGATCGACGAGTGCCCGTTGCCGCGCAATCCGTCGTTCTCGTTCTCGGCCGCGACGCAGCAGGAAAACTGCGTGCCGCGTTACAACTGGACTTTTGGCGACGGTACCTCGTCGACGGTACAGAATCCGACTCACGAGTTCCGCGCTGTCGGCACCTACCAGGTCTCACTCGTGGTGCAGTGCGAGGGCTGTGCCATTCAGCAGAAATCCGACAGCGTCTCGATACAGGTCGAGGAAGGCCGCACCTACAGCAGCATCGAGGCCGACTACAGAACCATGGCCACCAATGCGCGTTTCATCGGTTGGGATGTCGCTGCGGGCAATCTCGAACACTTCCTTGGTGCCAGCGGGAACCCGTTGGTCCTGAATTCGGGCTGGCTTCTGGGCTATGGCGCCATTACCGACGCAGTGGCCGTGAACCAGGGACGGTTCATCGACAACAACTTGGCTCCGACAATTGCCGGCCTCGCTCCTGGGCAGTCCGTGCAAGTCGTCGATCATTGGGACCGGCAGATATCGACCAATCCCTTTAGCGGCGAAATCTTCTACGCCAGCGGCAGCAGCACACTCACTTCGACCGGAACCTTTACCATCTCGAAGGCTGCCGACGGTACGGTGACCGTCACGGGAACCGTCGTCCACGACTGGCGCGATCCCTACGACTGGCATGACGGCCTCACGGCCCCGATACCAGGATTTGGCAATGTTCCGGACGCCGATGCAAACTGTCTGGTCGCGGCAGGTCGGGCGAAAACCTTCAACATGACATCTTCGTGGCAGCAGCGCGTCAACAGCGCGCCCGGGGGCGGAGGCTACACATGGTCCAACTAGCACGTCGACAAATCTTGGTGGGCCTGATGTGCCTGCTGACCTCGTTGTCGGGCGGTTGCGCGCCCTCGAACTATCCGCAATGCACCACAGGAGAGTTCGTGCCGCTCCGATTCGTAAACGCTGACCTTTCTTCGGCAACCGTTGTCTACATCGCCGACGAGCAGTTGCCGCAGGGCGAGGCCTTGGCCCGTTACCTCTTCGTGCTGCAGCGTTATCGCGTCGAAACACGTACTGCCGGTGCCGTGGTAAGTCTGCCATGCTTGGTCTGGCGCGATGGGGACCTGATGCACAACTACACCAAGAAGTCGCGTGACCAAGTTTGGCTTCAGGCGAACGGGTACAAGTTGAATTGATGGCTACGAAGACTTCGGCGCTGGTCACCTTTGTGTGGTCGGAAGTGTGCGGCCGGAAAGAAGGCGAACTGCCGTGAAGCGTTGCCGTCATTTCCTGCTGTGCGCGCTGGCCCTGTCGGCGCTGCCCTGCCAGGCCCAGCCGGCTGCCGAATTGCGCCTCGTCGATGGCCTGCCCGTCGATGTCGCCGAAGCCGAATTCACCAAGGCGCGTCCCGAGGCCAAGGTGCTCGCGCGGGTCAAGGGCAACCAAGCGGCCGCGCGCTACTTTCTCTACCAGACCCGCGGCGTGGCGCTGCTCGGCCGCCCGGTGGCCACGGTCGGTCGCGGCTTCGAGGGCGGTCGAGGTTGCGCCGTCGGGGTGAGCATGGGCGAGTTCACCGCCATAGAGGCCAAGGCCTTGCTGGGCGAATTCGGCAAGCGCTTTCGCGGCCTGGCCTCGCAGCGTGCCGATTCCCGCGGCAACCACTGGTCGTACTTCGACGCCGACGAATGGTTCGGCGCCGCGATGGTGGCGCCGGCCTCCGAATTGGGCCGCCAGGGCGTGACGCTGAGTTGGTCTTCGAAGAAGTGCGACGAGGCGCTGGCCGCCAGCCGCTGGCAGACCCGCCCGCGCTGAGGTCGAGCAGGAAGCGGGTAGGGCGCCGTCGGCCGACGGGTGCGGTGCGGTCACCGGCATGGAAGATTTTTGAGGGGCAAACGGCATGGTCAGCATTCTTGGCAGGCTTGGACGCAGGGCGCTGCGCGCGACGCTGGTGGCCGCTGCGTTGCTGGCGGCGCTGCCCTGGGCGCAGGCCCAGATCGACGCCTCGGCGCCGCGCTCCCACATCGGCCGAGAATTCGGCCTGCCCCGGCATCTGCAGGACGACCAGGAATTCGTCATTCCGCTGCCTCAGCTGCTGGCCCACGGCAAGCGCGTCTTCACCGCCAACTGGACGGCCGAGGAGGGCGGTGGCCGCCCGCTCACCAAGGGCAATGGTCGGCAGCTGTCCGACCCCAAGTCGCCGCTGACCGGCTCGCGCGGTTTCAACCGCATTTCCGGCCCTGACGCCAATTCCTGCGCCGGCTGTCACAACCAGCCGGGCGGCTTGGTCGGCGGCAGCGGGGACTTTGTCACCAATGTCTTCGTGCTCGGCCAGCGCTTCGATTTCGCCACCTTCGATCAGAAGGACCGCCTGCCCACGCGCGGCGCGGTCGACGAGGCCGGCAAGCCCGTGACCCTGGCCAGCGTGGGCAATTCGCGCCACACGCCGGGCATGTCGGGCGGCGGCTACATCGAGATGCTGGCGCGCGAGATGACGCGCGACCTGCAGCGCATCCGCGACGGCATGCGGCGCGGTGAGTCGCGCATCCTCATCAGCAAGGGCGTCGAGTTCGGCCGCCTGACGCGGCGCGACAACGGCCTGTGGGACGTGAGCGAGGTCAAGGGCCTGCCGCGGCAGAGCCTGATCACGGCCACGCCACTCGATCCGCCCACCCTGGTGCTGCGGCCCTGGCACCAGGCCGGCAATGCGGTGTCGCTGCGCGAGTTCACCAATACCTCGTTCAACCACCATCACGGCATCCAGACCATCGAACGCTTCGGCGCCAACCAGGATCCGGATGGCGACGGCTACGTCAACGAGCTGACGCGCGCCGACGTCACCGCCGTCACCGTCTTCCAGGCCGCGATGGCCGTGCCCGGCCAGGTGGTGCCCAACCAGCCCGAGGTCGAGCGTGCCGTGCTGCGCGGCCAGCGCCTGTTTGCCGAATGGGGCTGCAGCGGCTGCCATGTGCCGGCGCTGCCCTTGTCGCGCCAGGGCTGGACCTACAGCGAGCCCGGGCCCTACAACCCGCCCGGCAACCTGCACATGGGCGACGCGCCGCTGTTCAGCCTCGACCTCAGCGACCCCGCGTTGCCGCTGCCCCGCCTGGCGCCGGCCCAGCCCCGAGACGAGGTGCTGTGGGTACCGGCCTACACCGACATGAAGCTGCACGATGTGTCGGATGCGGCCGATGAGATGCCGCAGGAGGCGCTGGACATGAACTGGCCGGTGTGGGCGCCCAAGTTCAGCGGCGGCAACAGGCGCTTCATGACGCGCCGGCTCTGGGGCGTGGCCAACAGCGGGCCGTATTTCCACCACGGCCTTTTCACCACCATGCGCCAGGCGGTGCTGGGCCACGGCGGCGAAGCGGCGGACTCGCGCAAGGCCTTCCAGGCCGCGGCCGCGACTGACCAGGATGCGATGATCGAGTTTCTGAAGTCCCTGCAGGTGCTGCCGCCCGGCACGCCCGATCTTGTCGTCGATGAGCATTTCAAGCCCAAGCGCTGGACCCTCCAGGCCGCAGCCCCCTGAGGCCGGCTGCGGCGGCGCCGCACGGGCATGACTGCGCAGACCGCCTTCCGGCTGCGCGTCGTCGATGGCGGCGGCGTGCGCCAGGTCGTTGACCTCGCCGCGGCCGATGCCGCCGGCGCGGTGCGGCGCGCGGCCCAGCTGGGCCTGGTGGTGCTGGCCATCGAGCCGGCCACCGCGCCAGCCGCAAAGGCCGGGCCGGGCGGCAGCTTCTCGCTGCTGCTCTTCAATCAGGAGCTGCTGTCGCTGCTGGAGGCCGGGCTCAACCTCACCGAGGCCCTGGCCACGCTGCTGGCCAAGGAAAAGCAGGACGGCGCGCGCCGCCTGCTGCAGGCCCTGGCCGACGAGCTGTCGCGCGGGCGCAATTTCTCCGACGCCCTCGCCGGCCACGCCGAGCACTTTCCGCCGGTATTCGTGGCCATCGTGCGCGCGGCCGAGCGCACCGGCGACCTGCCGCGTGCGCTGTCGCGCTTCATCGCCTACCAGTTGCAGTTCGACCGCGTGCGCAAGAAGCTGGTCACGGCCTGCCTCTACCCGGCCCTGCTGCTGGCCGTGGGCGGCGCGGTGACGCTCTTCCTGCTGGCCTATGTGGTGCCGCGCTTTGCCAGCGTCTACGCCTCGGCCGGGCGCGAAATGCCGGCGCTGTCGGCCGGCCTGCTGCGCCTGGGCAGCTTCATCCAGGGCCATGCCTTGCTGCTGCTGGCGGCCGTGCTGCTGGCCGCCGCGCTGGCCGGCTGGCTGCTGCGGCGCGCGGGCTGGGGCGGGGCGCTCGGCCTGCTGCTGCGCCTGCCGGGTGTGGCGCCGCGTGCCGCACAGTTCCGGCTGGCGCGCTTTTACCGCGCCGTGGGCCTGCTGGTCTCGGCCGGCGTCGCGTTGCCGCGTGCGCTGGGCATGGTTGACGGCCTGCTCGCGCCGGCCGAGCGCCAGCGCCTGCTGCGCGCCCGCGCCCTCGTCGACCAAGGCCAGCCGCTGACGCAGGCGCTGGCCGCGCACGGGCTGGCCAGCGAGGTGGCAGCCTCGCTGCTGACGGTGGGCGAGCGCTCGGGCCAGTTGGCCGAGATGCTGGAACGCACGGCGCGCTTCCACGATGAAGACCTCGAGCGCTGGCTGGACTGGGCGACGCGGCTGATCGAGCCGGCACTGATGGCGCTGATCGGCGTCGTCGTCGGCGGCGTCGTGCTGCTGCTCTACCTGCCCATCTTCGAGCTGGCCGGGGGCTTGTGATGGCGCGCGTGTGGGTGGACGAGCCGCCGGCCATCTCGACGGCCAGCATGGCGGCGATCACGCCGGTCATCACGCCGGCCCAGGTGGCGCAGGCCCGCGCCGAGGCGGCGCGCGGCGGCCAGCCGCTTGTGGCCTGCCTCCAGGCGCTGTGCGAGTGGCACCAGCCGGCTTTCATGCAGGCCCTGGGCGAGCTGATGGGCTACCCGGTGCTGGAGATGGCGGCGCTGCTGCCGCTGCAGGCCCGCTTCGATCTCGTCGACTTCGGCGAATGCAGCCAGCACGGCCTGCTGGTATGCGGCCAGCCCAGCCCGCTGGCGGCCGCAGCAGACGACGGCGGCGTGCTGCTGGTGCTGGGAGACCCCTTCGACGGCGCCATCGAGAACTGGGCCCGTCAGCGCCTGGCCGGCCGCGGCGTGCTGCGGTTTGAAACGGCGTTGGCCCATCCGCTGGATCTGCAGGCCAGCCTGGCCCGGCTGGAACGACAGCTGCGCGCGATGGACGGCATCGTGCAGGTCGAGCATGACCCGGGTGATGCCGACCTCGCCGCGGTGATCTCGCTCACCAGCATAGGCCGCGACGACAGCGCGGTGATCAAGCTCGTCAACTCCACCCTCTACGACGCGCTCAAGATCGGCGCCAGCGACATCCACCTCGAATGCGACGCCGGCTGCCTGCATGTGCAGTACCGCGTCGACGGCGTGCTGATGCCGGTGACCACGGTGGCGGGGCAGGAGATGGCCGAGCAGATCGTCTCGCGCATCAAGGTCATGGCCGAGCTCGACATTGCCGAGCGCCGCGTGCCCCAGGACGGCCGCTTCAAGGTGCGCGTGAACCAGCGCGACATCGATTTCCGCGTCTCGGTGATGCCCAATATCTTCGGCGAGGACGCGGTGCTGCGCCTGCTCGACCGCCAGGCACTGACCGAGCGCGCCAGCGCGCTGCGCCTGGACAACCTGGGCCTGGATGCCGAGGCCATGGCGCAGATCAGGCGGTTGTCGAACAAGCCGCACGGCATGCTGCTGGTGACCGGGCCTACCGGCTCGGGCAAGACCACCACGCTGTACGCCACCATCAGCGAGATCCACAGCGGCCGCGACAAGATCGTCACCATCGAAGACCCGGTCGAATACCGGCTGCAGCGTGTGGTGCAGATACCCGTCAACGAAAAGAAGGGCCTCACCTTCGCGCGGGGCCTGCGTTCCATCCTGCGCCATGACCCCGACAAGATCATGGTGGGCGAGATCCGCGACAGCGAGACGGCCCAGATCGCGGTGCAGGCCGCGCTCACCGGCCATCTGGTCTACACCACGGTACACGCCAACAACGTCTTCGACGTGCTCGGCCGCTTCCTGCACATGGCGGTGGACGCCTACAGCCTGGCTGCTGCGCTCAACGGCATCGTCGCCCAGCGCCTGCTGCGCCTGAACTGCCCGCACTGCGCCGTGCCGGTGGTGCCCGACGCCGCCGCGCTGCAAGACCTGGGGCTGGACGCCGCGGCCGTGGCGGGCTGGACCTTCAAGGCCGGCAGCGGCTGCGGCCACTGCCGCGGCACCGGCTACAAGGGCCGCAAGGCCGTGGCCGAGGTGCTGACGGTGAACGACACGCTGCGCGAGCTGATGGCGCGCCCGGCCCCGGTGGCCCAGTTGCGCGAGCACGCCCGCCTGGCCGGCATGGTGCCGGTGCGCGAATCGGCACTGGCCTGCGTGGCGCGCGGCGAAACCACGCTGGAAGAGGTGCAGCGTGTCGTCGGCTAGGCGCGATGGCTTGCTGCTGGTGCTGCGTGCCGACGCGGCCGATGCCTGCTGGTCGCCCACGGGCGGCGCGGCGGAGGCCGATTGGCGGTCGCTGCACCTGCCGCTGGCCGCGGGTGGCAGCCTGGCCGAGATCAAACACGCGTTGCTGGACCCGCGCCGCGGCCCCGGTGCGGCACCGCGGCGCCGGCTCACGGTACTGCTGGCCAGCCCCTGGGGCGCGGCGGTGGCGCTGCCCTGGTCCGACGAATGGCTGGACGCCGACAGTGCGCGCCGCCAGGCCCGCGCCGAGCTGCAGGCGCGCGGCTTTGCCGCCGAAGCCGACGACGCCTATGCGCTCGACCAACGGCCGCCGCTGGGCCAGCCGCGCACGCTGTCGTGGGCGCCGCGCGCCCTGATGGCCGAACTGGAGGCCCTGGCCCAGAGCCTGGGGGCCGAGCTCGCCTCGGTGCAGTCCCTGGCCGTCGTCGCCGCGCGCTGGCTGCAGCGGCGCGAACGGCGCGCGCCAGCGGGCACGGTATCCGGCCTCATCGATGCGGGCGGCTTGCAATTGCTGGCGGGTGCGGGCGCGAGGGGTCTGGGCGAAGCGTTGGCCGAGGCCGCCGCTGGCCCTGCTCTGGCGCAGCGCGCTGCCACGCTGTGGCGGCGTGCGCGCGTGCGCTTTCCGGTGCTGGCGGCGGCGGCTGGTCTGCGCTTGCTGGCGCTGGACGAGGCGCCACCGTCGGCCGAGTCGACCGCGGTCGACGGCGTCGAATTCCTGCCCTGGCCCGTCGGCGCCGCCTCGCGCAGCGCGCTTGATCGCGCCCTGTGGCACGAGGCGCTGTCCGCGCCCGGCCTCGAACTGCGGCCGGCGGCAGCTGGCTCCGGTGCCGGTCAGCGTTCGGCCGCTGCGGCCTGGACGCTGGTGGCGCTGGCAGGCCTGGGTGCGGCAGCGGCCCTGGCCTGGTCGGCGCTGGCGCAGCAGGACCAGACGCGGCAACTGCTGCAGATGGCGCATCAGGCCGACACCGCCGCCGCGCCGCCACTTGCCCAGCCGCCCAGCGCCGCCGAGGCGGCCGAGTTGCGCGCCGTCGACGCCGCGGTGCGCCAGCTCAATCTGCAGCTGCCGGCCCTGCTGCGCAGCCTGCGGCCGCCGCGCGACATAGTCGTCACACTGCTGGCGCTGGACCTGGTCGGCCGCGAGACGGCCGCACCGGCCGGCGCTGCCGAGGCCGGCGCCGTCAAGCTGGTGGCCCAGGCCGGCAGCAGCCAGGACATGACGCGCTATCTGGGCTATCTGGCTGGCCGCCGCGGCGTCGCCTCGGCCCAGCTGCTGCGCCACGAGATCGAGGCCGCGCCGGCGGGCGCCGGCTTCTACCGCTTCGAGGTCGACCTGCAATGGCAGCGCTGAACCCGGCCCTGGCGCTGTCCCGCCTGCGCTGGCGCCTGCGGCGCTGGCTGGGCCTGCCCGCCTTCGGGCCGCTGGCCTTGCTGGCCGCGCTGGTTCTGTTGGGGCTGGCCGCGCTGGCCTGGCAGCAGGCCGCGGTGCGGCTCGAAGCAGCCCGCACCGCCCAGGCCGAGGCCCAGGCGCGACGGCAGCCGGCCGCGCCCGCCGCTGATGCCGGCCGCCAGGGCGCCAAGGCCTTTGTCGACAGCCTGCCGCCGCTGGACGAGCTGCCTGCCGTGCTGCAAGCCCTGCTCGACCTGGCCGACCAGCAGGGCCTGCGCCTGGTGCGTGGCAGCTACCGGCTGCAGCCCGAACCGGCGGCGCGCTTCGGCCGTTACCGCATGAACCTGCCGCTGCGTGGCGACGCGGTGCGCGTGCAGCGCTTCGTCGAGTTGGCCCTGTTGGCCCAGCCCGCGCTGGCGGTCGAAAGCATCCAGTTCAAGCGCCTCGAGGAGACCGGCCAGGTCATCGAGGCCCAGGTGCAGTGGGTGCTCTTCGTGCGTGGCGTGCGGCCCGAGGCCCTGCCGCCGGTCGCCGCCGAAGCGGCTGCCGACATCGCCACGCCGGCATCCGGAGGCCGCCTGTGAAGCCGCGCCGCCCGCTGCTCTGGGGTGGCCTGCTGGCCGGTGCCGCGGCCTTGCTGGTCCTGGCGCCGCCCGAGGACGGCGATGGGGGCGTGGCGGCCCAACTCACTGCGACGGACCCGGCCGCTGCGGGCCCGGCCCGCAAGACCGTGCGCCGCAGCGCCGGCGAATGGCCATCCGCGCGCCCTTCCCGCAGCGTGCGCTTGGCCGAGGCCGACGAGCCCGATCCGCGGCTGTGGTTTGGCGCCCGCGTCGCACCACCGCCGCCAAGGCCGGCACCCGCGCCGCCGCCCGTCATCCAGGCGCCGCCGGCCGCGCCCGCGGCGCCGCCGCTGCCCTACCGCCTGCTCGGCCGCTATGCCCAGGGGCCGCGCGAGGGCGTGGTGCTGCAAGGCCCCGACGGCGTGCTGATCGCCCACGCCGGCGACGCGCTGGGCGAGGACTACCGCGTCGAGACGCTGGCCGGCAATCTGCTGGTCATCCGCCACCTGCCGCTCAACCAAACGTTCACCATGGACATCGGCATCGCAAGATGAGCCTGCTTCAGACCCCCCTCCTACGCGGCCTGGCGGGCCTGCTGCTTGGCGCGGCCCTGCTCGCCGGCTGCGCCAGCCAGAAGCTCTTCGACGAGGGCAGGGCGCAGTTGCGCAGCGGCCAGGTCGACGCCGGCCTGGCCAAGCTCGAAGAGGCCGTGCGGCTCGAGCCCGGCAATGCCGAGTACCGCATCGCCCTGGCGGTCGAGCGGGCCTCGGCGCTGCAGCGCCTCTTCAACCAGGCCGAGGCGGCGCGCCGCGACGGGCGGCGGGCCGATGCCGAGCGCGGTTACCGGGAGGTGCTGCGGCTGGAACCCCAGCATGCGATGGCTCAGCAGGCGCTGGCCGCGATGGCCCAGGAAGACCGCCACCAGGCCCTGGTGGCGCAGGCCGAGGCCGCCTGGCGCGAGGGCGGGGCGGCCCAGGCCGGCGCGGCGCTGGAGCGGCTGCGCAGCGTGTTGGCCGCCGATCCGCGCCACAAGGCGGCGCTCAAGCTCAAGGAGCAGATCGACGATGCGCGCACGCGCGAACAGGCCGGCCCCACGGCGCTGGCCGAGAGCTTTCGCCGCCCCATCACGCTGCAGTTCAACGATGCGCCGCTGCGCCAGATCTTCGACGCCATCTCGCGCATCTCGGGCCTGAACTTCTATTTCGACAAGGACGTGCGTGCCGATGCCCGCGGCACCATCCTGGCCCGCAGCACCACGGTGGAAGACGCGGTGCGCCTGCTGCTGCTGACCAACCAGCTCGACCAGAAGGTGCTGGACGACAGCAGCGTGCTCGTCTACCCGAACACGGCGCAGAAGCAGAAGGACTACCAGACCCTGGTGGTACGCAGCTTCTTCCTGGCCAACGCCGACGTGAAGGCGGTTTCCAATGCCATCAAGGCCATCGTCAAGACCAAGGACCTGGTGGTCGACGAGCGCCTGGGCACCATCCTCATGCGCGACACCGCCGACGCCGTGCGCGTGGCCGAGCGCATCGTCGCGCTGCAGGACCTGGGCGACCCCGAGGTCATGCTGGAGGTGGAGGTGCTGGAGATCAAGCGCTCCAAGCTGCAGGAGCTGGGCCTGCAGTGGCCGGGCCAGCTGACGCTGTCGCCCCTGCCCGGCAGCGGCGACGCGACGACGCTGAACGACGTGCTCAATCTGCGCTCGACCACGGTGCGCGCCAATCTGTCCAGTGCCATCGTCAACCTCAACCAGCAGGACCAGAACGCCAACATCCTGACCAACCCGCGCATCCGCGTGCGCAACAAGGAAAAGGCCAAGGTGCTGATCGGCGACCGCATTCCGGTGATCACCACCACCACCTCGGGCACGGCCAGCTTTCTCAGCGAATCGGTGACTTACGTCGATGTCGGCCTCAAGCTCGAGGTCGAGCCCACCGTCTATCTCGACGACGAGGTCGCCATCAAGATGAGCCTCGAGGTTTCGAGCCTGGTGCGCGAGGTGCTCAGCAAGAACGGCACGCTGACCTACCAGATCGGCACCCGCGGCGCCAACACCGTGCTGCGCCTGAAGGACGGCGAGACCCAGGTGCTGGCCGGCCTCATCAGCGACGAGGCGCGCGCCGCCGGCAACCGCATCCCCGGCCTCGGCCAGCTGCCCATGCTGGGGCGGCTGTTCGGCAGCCAGAAGGACGACGACCAGCGCAGCGAGCTGTTGCTCTCGATCACGCCGCGTGTGCTGCGTTCGCTGACGCGGCCGGCGCTGGCTGCCGCCGAGTTCGAATCGGGCACCGAGAGCGCGGTCGGCGTGGCCGCGCCGCGGTTGCGGCGGGCCGAGGGCTTGGCGGCGCCGGCGGCCGGGCCGACTGCCGGCGGTGCTGCGCCACTTGCAGCGCCGGCAATCGCAACGCGCCCAATGGCCCCCACTGCTTCTACGGCGCCGCCGCCTGCATCCACTGCGCGCCCCGGCGCCGCCAGCGCCGGCTTCGCCTCGCTGGCGCCGGTGGCGGCGGCGCGGCTGTACTGGCAGGGCCCGGCCCAGGTGCAGGCCGGCCAGGAGTTCAGCGTCATCGTGCGCGGCAGCGGGGTCGGCCACTGGCAGCGGGTGATGCTGGACCTGGGCTACGACGCCCAGGCGCTGCAGCTGCTGGACGTGCGCGCCGGCGCCCTCTTCAGTCCGCCCGATGGCAACGGCAGCCTGCTGCGCCAGCCCGACGCCGGTGACGGCCGCCTGCGCGTCACCCTGGCCCTGCCGCCCGCCGCCGAAGGCGCGCCGCCGCCGCGGCCGGTGGCCGGTGTCGCAAGCGATGTGCTGATCCTGCAGTTCAAGGCCTTGCGCGCGGCGCAGGCGGCGCTGTCCATCAGTGCGGCCGATGCCTTGCCGGCCACGCCCGAGCTGGCGCTGCCGCCGCCTCACGGCCTGCGCCTGCTGCCATGAGGCCGCGTATGGCGCAGGCGACAAGGCCGCAGCGCGGCTTTACCTTCATCGAGCTGATGATGACGCTGGCGCTGCTGGGCGTGCTGGCCACGGTGGCCATGCCGCTGGCCCAGCTGATGCACCAGCGCCGCCAGGAACAGGCCCTGGCCGAGGCGCTGCGCGAGATCCGCCAGGCCATCGACGCCTACCGCCGCGCGGCCGACCAGGGGCGCATCGCCATCAAGGCCGGCGACTCCGGCTTTCCGCCTTCGCTGGAGGCCCTGGTCGAGGGCGTGCCCGACCAGCGCAGCGCAGCCCGCCAGAACCTCTATTTCCTGCGCCGCCTGCCGCGCGACCCCCTGGCCGCCGACCCCACGGTGGCGCCGGCCGAGACCTGGGCCCGGCGCAGTTCAGAGTCCCCGCCCGACGCGCCGCGCGAGGGCCGCGACGTCTTCGACGTGATGAGCCGCGCCACCGGCACCGGGCTCAACGGCATCCCCTACCGCGAATGGTGATGCAAGCGCCTGCAGCGCCGCGCCGGCGCGGCTTCACGCTCATCGAGCTGCTGGTGGTGCTGGCCATCATTGCGCTGCTGGGCGCCATCGCCATGCCGCGCTATTTCGGCTCGCTGCAGCAGGCGCGCGACCAGGCGCTGCAGGAGAACCTGCGCGTGCTGCGCATCAGCCTCGACCGCTACCGCGGCGACAAGGGCCGCTTTCCGCCCGAGCTGCAGGAGCTGGTGAGCGCCAAGTACCTGCGCGCCGTGCCGCTCGATCCCATCACCGAAAGCAGCGCCACCTGGGTGCTGGTGCCCGGCGAGGGCGACGACAGCGGCGTGGCTGATGTGCGCAGCGGCGCGCCGGGCAGCGGGCGCGACGGCCGCGCCTATTCGGAGTATTGACGTGCGCCCGCGCGGCGCCCCGGGGCCGCGCCGGCACATGGCCGGCCATGCCTTTCTCTTCACGCTGCTGCTGGTGGGGCTGATGGGCGTGGGCCTGCTGGTGGCCAGCGAGGTCGATTCGACGATCACGCGGCGCGAGCGCGAGCAGGCCCTGCTGCAGATCGGCCGCGAGTTCCGCGAGGCGCTGGCGCGCTACACCGCGGCGCGCGGCAGCGTCGCCGCCGGCCAGTATCCGCAGCGGCTGGAAGACCTGCTGCTCGACCCGCGCCACACGAGCCCGGTGCGCCATCTGCGCCGCCTGTATGCCGATCCGCTGAGCGGCAAGGCCGAGTGGGGCCTGGTGCGCGACGGCGGGCGCATCGTGGGCGTGCATTCGCTGTCGGCGCTGGAGCCGCTCAAGCAGGACGATTTCGACCCCGACGAGGCCGGCTTCAAGGGCGCGCGGCGCTACCGCGAATGGGTCTTCATGCACCCGGCGACGCGGGTGCCGCCGGCGGCGCAGGCGGCCTCGGCGCCGCTGGCGGGAGCGTCGCGGCCCTGAACGTCACATCCCTGCGTGCATCAGCAGGCGCCGGGCCTGCGCCGGCCTGACGGCCGTCACATCCCGGCGTAGTTGGGCCCGCCGCCGCCCTCGGGCGTGACCCAGACGATGTTCTGCGTCGGGTCCTTGATGTCGCAGGTCTTGCAGTGAACGCAGTTCTGGGCGTTGATCTGCAGTTTCTCGCCGCCCTTGTCGTCCGCCACGAACTCGTAGACCCCGGCCGGGCAGTAGCGGCTCTCGGGGCCGGCCCAGCGCGCCAGATTCACCGCCACCGGCACGCTTGCGTCCTTGAGCGTCAGGTGGGCCGGCTGGTTCTCTTCGTGGTTGGTATTGCTGATGAAGACCGAACTCAGGCGGTCGAAGGTGATCACGCCGTCGGGCTTGGGGTAGGCAATGCGCCCCACCTGGCCGGCCGCGTGCATGCGGCCGTGGTCGGCCTCGCGGCGGTGCAATGTCCACGGCGGGTTGCGGATGCCCAGCTTGGGCAGCAGCCACTGCTCGATGCCGGTCATCGCCATGCCCACCAGCTGGCCCTTCTTGAACCACTGCTTGAAGTTGCGGCTGGTCTGCAGCTCATCGAACAGCCAGCTGCGTTCGAAGGCTTCGGGATAGGCGCTCAGTTCGTCGCTGGAGCGGCCGGCCTTCAGCGCCGCCGCAGCGGCCTCGGCCGCCAGCATGCCGGTCTTGAGCGCTGCATGGCTGCCCTTGATGCGCGCCGCGTTCAACGTGCCGGCATCGCAGCCCACCAGGGCCCCGCCCGGGAACACCAGCTTGGGCAGGCTCAGGATGCCGCCGGCGACGATGGCGCGTGCGCCATAGCCTATGCGCTTGCCGCCCGCAATGTGGGCGCGGATGGCCGGGTGGGTCTTCCAGCGCTGCATTTCCTCGAAGGGGCTGAGCCAGGGGTTCTGGTAGTCCAGCCCGACCACCAGGCCCAGCGTGACGCGGTTGCCCTCCAGGTGGTAGAGAAAGCCGCCGCCATAGGTCTGCTCGTCCATGGGCCAGCCGGCGGTGTGTACCACCAGGCCGGGCCTGGCCAGCTCGGGCGGGATCTCCCACAACTCCTTGATGCCGATGGCATAGCTCTGCGGGTCGCGCCCGGCGTCCAGCCGGTAGCGGGCGATCAGCTGCTTGCCCAGGTGGCCGCGGGCGCCTTCGGCGAACACGGTGTACCTGCCGAGCAGTTCCATGCCGAGCTGGAAGCCGTCGTGCGGCTGGCCGTCTTTGCCAATGCCGAGATTGCCGGTGGCCACGCCGCGCACGGCGCCGTCGTCGCCATACAGCACCTCGGCGGCGGCGAAGCCGGGGAAGATCTCCACGCCCAGGGCCTCGGCCTGCTCGGCCAGCCACTTGACCACCGCGCCCAGGCTGATGACGTAGTTGCCGTCGTTGTGAAAGCAGTCGGGCACGAGGGCGTCGGGCGTGCGGCGCGCGTCGGTGGCGGTCAGCACCAGCAGGTCGTCGCCGGTCACCGGCTGCAGCAGCGGCGCACCGCGCGCCTTCCAGTCGGGGAAGAGTTCGGAGATGGCACGCGGGTCCATCACCGCGCCCGAGATGATGTGGGCGCCGGGCTCAGAGCCCTTTTCCAGCACCACCACCGAGAGATCGGGATCGATCTGCTTGAGGCGTATCGCCGTGGCCAGGCCGCCGGGGCCGGCGCCGACCACGACCACGTCGTATTCCATGGCCTCGCGGGGGCCGTACTGGGCCAGGATCTCGGCAGGGGTCATCAGGCGGTCTCCGCGCGGCGCGCAAGTCTTGGGGGCGGGCAATTCTAAGAGGCGCCCCGAGGCCGGCCCGCGGCGCCAGCTGCCTCAGCGCCGCAGCAGCGGCAGCGTCGCGATGCCGGCCAGCGTGCAGGCCAGCGAGCCCAGCACATGCGTGCCCACCGTGGCCAGCGCCCAGCCCAGGCGGCCCTGCTGAAGCGCCGTGACGACCTCGGCCGAGAAGGTGGAGAAGGTGGTCAGGCCGCCGAGGAAGCCGGTGATCACGAACAGCCGCCACTCCGGCGGCAGGGCCGGTGCCTGGGCAAAAAAAGCCATCGCCAGGCCGATCAAATAGCCGCCCACCAGATTGGCCGCCAGCGTGCCCGGCGGCAGTTGCGGCAGCAACTGGTTCAAGCCCAGGGCCAGGCCCCAGCGCAGCAGGGCGCCCAGGGCGGCGCCCAGGCCGACGGCGAGGATGGCGCTCAGCATGGGGCGCGATTATCGCGGTCCGGCGCGCCGGACCAGGGTTTGCACTTGGGTACCATGCCGGCAGGTCGCAACAGATGGAGCTTGGGCGATGGCGATGGATGTGGTGGATTTCGAGATCAAGGGCGCCGAGATGCAGTTCGTCGAGGTCGAGCTCGACCCCGGCGAGGCTGCCGTGGGCGAGGCCGGCAGCCTGTTCTTCATGGACGCCGGCATTGCCATGGACACCGTGTTCGGCGACGGCAGCGCCTCCACCGGCGGCCTGTTCGGCAAGCTGCTCGGCGCCGGCAAGCGCCTGGTCACCGGCGAATCGCTGTTCACCACGGTCTACACCAATCA
The DNA here is from genome assembly GCF_904426505.1 of Rubrivivax sp. A210. Lineage (GTDB taxonomy): Bacteria > Pseudomonadota > Gammaproteobacteria > Burkholderiales > Burkholderiaceae_C > Rubrivivax. The sequence goes on along the minus strand of NZ_CAJGBN010000016.1, from coordinate 37,318 downwards.
GGCCAGCGGCAAGCAGCGCGTGGCCTTCGCCGCGCCCTATCCGGGCAAGATCATCCCCATGGACCTGCGCCAGCTTGGCGGCATGCTGATCTGCCAGAAGGATGCATTCCTCTGCGCTGCCCGCGGCGTCTCGCTGGGCATCGCGCTGCAGCGCAAGCTCTCGGCCGGCTTCTTCGGTGGCGAGGGCTTCATCATGCAAAAGCTCGAAGGCGACGGCCTGGCCTTCGTCCACGCCGGTGGCACGGTGGTGAGGCGCGAGCTGCAGCCGGGCCAGGTGCTGATGGTCGACACCGGCTGCGTCGTTGCCTACACGCCCACGGTGGACTTCGAGATCCAGTACGTCGGCAAGATCAAGACCGCGCTCTTCGGCGGCGAGGGCCTGTTCTTCGCCAAGCTCAGCGGCCCCGGCACGGTCTGGCTGCAGAGCCTGCCCTTCAGCCGCCTGGCCTCGCGCGTGTTCGCGGCGGCGCCGCAGCGTGGCGGCAGCAAGGAAGAGAGCACGCTGGGCGGCCTGGCCGTTGGCGGTGGCCTGCTCGGCGGCCTGCTGGGTGGCGATGACGAGTAGCCCGGCGCGCCGCGCCGCGGCGCTGCTGTTGTCCCTGTCCTCGATGCTGTTGGCCACGGCGCCCGCCCGCGCCGCCGCGCCCACCGTGCAGCTGGAAGACCTGAGCTGGACCGAGCTGCGCGAGCGCATCGCGGCCGGCAGCACCACGGCCCTGGTGCCGGTGGGCGGCACCGAGCAGAACGGCCCCCACATGGTGCTGGGCAAGCACAATGTGCGCGTGCGCTGGCTGGCCGCGCGCATCGCGCAGCAGCTGGGCGACGCCGTCGTTGCGCCGGTGCTGGCCTATGTGCCCGAGGGCCGCATCAAGCCGCCGGCCGGCCACATGCGCTGGCCCGGCACGCTGTCCATCCCCGAGCCGGCCTTCGAGGCCGTGCTGGCCGGCGCCGCGCGCAGCCTGCAGGCCCACGGCTTCTGCCATGTCTTCTTCCTGGGCGACCACGGCGGCTACAAGGCCAGCCTTGAGCGCGTGGCCGCCGCGCTCAACCGCGAGGGGGCCGCAGGCTCGCGTTGCCGCGCCCACGCGCTGGGCGAGTACTACCACGCTTCGCAGGCGGATTTCGAGGCGCTGCTCAAGTCGCGCGGCCACGCCGCTGCCGAGATCGGCCCCCATGCCGGCCTGGCCGACACCTCGCTGGCGCTGGCGGTCGACCCCTCGCTGGTGCGCATGGAGGTGGCGCGCGCCCGCCCGCGCGGCCGTGTGGATGACGGCGTGGCCGGCGACCCCCGCGCCGCCACGGCCGAGCTGGGACGGCTGGGCATCGATCACATCGTCGAGGTCTCGGTGGCGGCCATACGCCAGCGTCGCCTGGACACCAAGCCCTGACAAGAATTTGTACGAAGTCTGGAAAGAAGATGCTTGCCATGAAGAAGAGAACTGCCTTGTCCCTTGCTGCCGCCGCGGCGCTGTTGCTGCCGGCGCTGGCCGCCTGGTCGGTAGAGCCGCCGGCCGGCGTGCCCCCCGTGCCCGACGCGCGCAATGTCTACAGCGAGACCACCGCCGACAAGGTCAGGCCCGAGATCGCCGCCGACCTCGAGCGCGTCTACGTGCCCAACCTGCAGTCCAACGACGTCTACGTGATCGACCCCAAGACGCTCAAGGTGGTCGACCGCTTCAAGGTCGGCATCGGGCCGCAGCACATCGTGCCCTCGTGGGACATGCGCACGCTGTGGGTGACCAACAACGCCGAGGGTCGCAAGGACGGCAGCCTCACGCCCATCGACCCGCGCACCGGCAAGCCGGGCAAGGCGGTGATGGTCGACGACCCGTACAACATGTACGCCTCGCCCGACGGCAAGTCGGCCATCGTGGTGGCCGAGGCGCGCAAGCGGCTCGACTTCCGCGACCCCAAGACGATGGCGATGCAGTATTCGATCGAGGTGCCCGGCTGCCCCGGCATCAACCACGCCGATTTCTCCATCGACAGCCGCTACGCCATCTTCACCTGCGAGTTCAACGGCACGCTGGCCAAGATCGACCTCGTCGAACGCAAGGTGATGGGCTATCTCAAGCTGCAGATGCCGGCCACGCGCTTCAAGGAAAGGCCGGGCGCGGCGCGCACCAAGCCCGGCCAGGTGTGGGAGCCGGGCGAGACCGAGATCTGCACCGTCGAGAAGGGCATGCCGCAGGACATCCGCCTGTCGCCCGATGGCAGCCGCTTCTACGTGGCCGACATGCATGCCGACGGCGTGCACGTGGTCGATGGCGCCGCCTTCAAGGAGGTCGGCTTCATCGCCACCGGCCTCGGCGCCCACGGCCTCTACCCCAGCCGCGACGGCAAGAAGCTGTATGTCGTCAACCGCGGCTCGCACAAGATCCACGGCAGCAAGGCTGGTGATGGCGGCGTCGCGGTGATCGACTTCGCCACCGAGAAAGTGGTGGCGCGCTGGCCGGTGCCGGGCGGCGGCAGCCCCGACATGGGCAATGTCAGCGCCGACGGCCGCTGGCTCTGGCTGGGCGCGCGCTTCGACCACGTGGTCTACCGCTTCGACACCCAGTCGGGCGCGGTGGCCCGGGTCAAGGTCGGCACCGAGCCCCACGGCCTTGCGGTCTGGCCCCAGCCCGGCCGCTACTCGCTGGGCCACACCGGCAACGCGCGCTGAGCGCGGCGCGCGTGCGCGACATCGCCGACGCCCTGTGGCGGGCCGCCGCCTACTGCCTGCATCCCAAGGTGCTGCTGTGGTCGCTGCTGCCGCTGGCGCTGGCCGGCGGCGCCGTGGGACTGCTCGGCTGGGCCTATTGGGAGACCACGGTAGCGGCGGTGCGCAGCGCGCTCGAGCAGGGTGAACTGGTGCTGGCGCTGCTGCAGTGGCTGGACAGCGCCGGCCTGCAGCGCCTGCGCAGCCTGCTGGCACCGATGATCGTGGTCGCGCTCTCGGTGCCGCTGGTGCTGGTGCTGACGCTGCTGCTGGTGGCCTTTGTCGTGACCCCGGCGGTGGCGCGCCTGGTGGTGGCGCGGCGCTTCCCGGGGCTGCAGCGGCGCGAGGGCGTGAGCGGCTGGAAGGCGCTGCTGTGGCCGCTGGCCTGCACGGCAGCGGCGCTGCTGGCGCTGGCCTTGAGCGTGCCGCTGTGGTTCGTGCCGCCTCTGGTGCTGGTGCTGCCGCCGCTGATCTGGGGCTGGCTGACCTGCCGCGTGCTGGCCTTCGACGTGCTGGCTTCCTACGCCAGTGCTTCCGAGCGCCATGCGGTGATGCGCAGCCGGCGCTGGTCGCTGCTGGCCATCGGCGTGTGCTGCGGTTACCTGGGCGCGCTGCCCTCGCTGGTGTGGGCGGCCAGCGCCGCGGCGCTGATCTTCGCGCCGCTGCTGGCCGTGGTCTCGGTCTGGCTCTACACCATCGTCTTCGCCTTTGCCTCCTGCTGGTTTGCCCATTTCTGCCTTGCCGATCTGCAGCGGCTGCGTCTGTCAGAGGCCAGGCCCGCCCTTGTCGCCATCGAAGGAAGCGCCCCATGAGCAGCAGCACCACCGACATCGGCCTCGTCATCGTCGGCGACGAGATCCTCTCCGGCAAGCGGCGCGACCAGCACCTGCCCAAGGTGATCGAACTGCTCGCGGCCCGCGGCCTGCAACTGGCCTGGGCGCGCTATGTCGGCGACGACCGCCCTCGCATCACCGCGGCGCTGCGCGACGCCTTCGCCAGCGGCGGCCCGGTGTTCAGCTGCGGCGGCATCGGCGCCACGCCCGACGACCACACGCGCCAGTGCGCCGCCGCGGCCCTGGGTGTGGAGCTGGCGCTGCACCCGCAGGCGCGCGATCTGATTCTCGAGCGCATGCGCGACGTCGCCGCCGAGCAGGGCACGCCCTACGAGCCCGAGCGCGAGGACAACCAGCACCGCCTGAACATGGGCGTGTTCCCGGTCGGTGCCCAGATCATTCCCAACCCCTTCAACAAGATTGCCGGCTTCTCGGTGGCCGAGGTCCATTTCGTGCCCGGCTTCCCGGTGATGGCCTGGCCGATGATCGAAGGGGTGCTCGACACGCGCTACCGTCACCTGCACGGCGGTGGCCGCAGCGTCGAGCGCTCGGTCATCGTCTTCGGCGCCATGGAGGCCAGCCTGACGCCGCTGATGGAGGCCATCGAGGCGCAATTCCCCGGCGTCAAGGTCTTCAGCCTGCCCAGCGTCGACCACCCGCAGTGGGGCCGGCATATCGAGCTGGGCGTCAAGGGCGCCGTTGACCCGGTGGCGGCCTTTGCCGAGCTGCGCTCGGGCCTGCAGCGCTTTGGTGCGAAGCTTGGCCCCGAAATGGTGCGGTAAGGCCTGGGCGAATGCACTTCATTGGTGCCTGTTTCTCGTCATGGATCGTTGCCTGCCCGCTCCCGGGTCAGTCGTCCCAGGGTCGGGGCGGGCACGCTTTCTGCTAAATTGCCAGGTGCTCCGGAGCCGCCATTGCAAGGCCGGGTCCGCCGCCTACAAACCACCCCCTCGAGCCCCGCTAGGAGATATCTGAATGGCAAAGACCGTTGCCGACGTGATGAAGATGGTGAAGGACAGCGAAGTCAAGTTCGTTGACTTCCGCTTCACCGACACCCGCGGCAAGGAACAGCACGTTTCCGTGCCTGTGTCGCATTTCGACGAGGACAAGTTTTCTTCGGGCCATGCCTTCGACGGTTCGTCGATCGCCGGCTGGAAGGGCATCGAGGCCAGCGACATGCTGCTGATGCCCGATCCCAACACCGCCAACATCGACCCCTTCTTCGAAGAGCCGACGCTGATCCTGAGCTGCGACGTGCTCGAGCCTGGTGACGGCAAGCCCTACGAGCGCGACCCGCGCAGCCTGGCCAAGCGCGCCGAGGCCTACCTCAAGAGCAGCGGCATGGGCGACGCGGCCTTCTTCGGCCCCGAACCCGAGTTCTTCATCTTCGACGAGGTGCACTGGAACATCGACATGACCGGCTGCTTCGTGAAGGTGACTTCCGAAGAGGCGCCCTGGAGCACCGGCCGCGATTTCGAGAGCGGCAACATGGGCCACCGCCCGGCCGTCAAGGGCGGCTACTTCCCGGTGCCCCCGGTCGACAGCTTCCAGGACATGCGCAGCGAGATGTGCCTGATCCTCGAATCGCTGGGCATCCCGGTCGAGGTCCACCACCACGAAGTGGCGGCCCCGGGCCAGAACGAGATCGGCACCAAGTTCAGCACCCTGGTGCAGCGCGCCGACTGGCTGCAACTGCAGAAGTACGTGATCCACAACGTGGCCCACGCCTACGGCAAGACCGCCACCTTCATGCCCAAGCCCATCGTCGGCGACAACGGCAGCGGCATGCACGTTCACCAGAGCGTCTGGAAGGACGGCGTCAACCTGTTCGCCGGCGACGGCTATGCCGGCCTGAGCGATTTCGCCCTGTACTACATCGGCGGCATCATCAAGCACGCACGGGCGCTGAACGCCATCACCAACCCCGGCACCAACAGCTACAAGCGCCTGGTGCCCGGCTACGAGGCGCCGGTCAAGCTGGCCTACTCGGCCAAGAACCGCTCGGCCTCGATCCGCATCCCGTATGTGGCCAGCCCCAAGGGCCGTCGCATCGAGGCGCGCTTCCCCGATCCCCTGTGCAACCCCTACCTCGGCTTCTCGGCCCTGCTGATGGCGGGCCTGGACGGCGTCGAGAACAAGATCCACCCGGGCGAGGCTGCCAGCAAGGATCTCTACCACCTGCCGCCGGAAGAAGACGCGAAGATCCCGACCGTGTGCTCGAGCCTCGAGCAGGCGCTCGAGTACCTGGACAAGGGCCGCGCCTTCCTCACCAAAGGTGGCGTGTTCACCGACTCCTACATCGATGCCTACATCGACCTGAAGATGTCCGAGGTCCAGCGCTTCCGCATGACCACGCATCCGCTCGAGTTCGACATGTACTACTCGCTGTAATCGGGGATACCTCGGCTTACCGGAAGGGGCGGATCCGCAAGGGTCCGCCCCTTCTGTCTTGTGCGGGCGGCACGGCTGCTGCGCCACAATGCGGACATGGCTGCACACGAGCACTTCTTCCCCCTCGCGGCATGGGCCCTGGCAGGCGCCCTGGCAATGGGCACAGCCGGCGCGGCGCGCGCCGATGACCACCCCAAGCCGGTCTACCGCTGTCCCGGCCCGCCCGTGCTCTATACCGACGCGCTGTCGGCCCAGGAGGCGCGCGACAAGGGCTGCCGCACCATCGAAGGCGCGCCGGTCACGGTGATCCAGGCGCCGCCGCGGCCGCCTCGCAATGGCGCCGCACCGGCGGCCAGCGCACCGCGCACTTCCGATGCGCGCGTCGACCCGGCCGCGCAGCGCGCCCGCGACAGCGATGCGCGCCGCATCCTGGGCGATGAACTCCGGCGCGAGGAAGAACGCCTGGCTGCGATGCAGCGCGAGTTCAACAACGGCGAGCCCGAGCGCGGCGGCGACGAGCGCAATTACCAGCGCTACCAGGATCGCGTGGCCGAGATGAAGGCGGCCATCGCGCGCAAGGAGTCGGACGTCGCGGCCATCAAGCGCGAGCTTGCCAAGCTGCCGCAGTGAGCACCCCAGGGCCCTTGCCCGGCTTCGAGTGCTTCGACATGCTGGCCACCATGGTGGCCCTGGTCGACCCCGAGGGCCACTGCCTGCAGGCCAACTCGGCGCTGGAGAACATCCTGGCGGTTTCACGCCGCACCCTGAGGCGTGGCAGCGTGCTGGACTGGCTGGTCGACCCGACGCAGATGCGCGAGACCCTGGCCCTGGTGGCCAGCAACCAGGTCTCGACCAGCCGCTTCGACGCCCTCATGCGGCGCCTGCCGCTGGGCACGGGCGAATTGCCGGTGCATGTGATCGTCAACCAGACCGAGTGGCCTGATCGCGTGCTGGTGGAGATGCTCGAGATCGAGCAGCAGACCCGGCTCGACCGTGAAGAGCGCACGCTCGGCCTGGCCCAGGCCAACAAGGAACTGGTGCGCAACCTGGCCCACGAGATCAAGAACCCGCTCGGCGGCATCCGCGGCGCGGCCCAGCTGCTGGCGATGGAGATCGACTCCAAGGAGTTGATGGAATACACCGGCGTCATCATCCATGAGGCCGACCGCCTGCAAGCCCTGGTGGACCGCCTGCTCGCGCCCCACCGGCGCGCCCAGATGGTGGGCGACGTCAACATCCACGAGGTCTGCGAGCGCGTGCGCTCGCTGATCCTGGCCGAGTACCCGCGCGGGCTGGACGTCGAGCGCGACTACGACACCTCCATTCCCGAGTTCCGCGGCGACCGCGAGCAGCTCATCCAGGCCGTGCTGAACATCGTCCACAACGCCACCCAGGCCCTGGCCGAGCGCATCGGGGCGGGCGATGCGCGGTTGCAGCTGCGCACGCGCGTGGGGCGCCAGGTCACCTTCGGCCGCCGCCGCTTTCGGCTGGCACTGGAATTGCATATCGAGGACAACGGTCCAGGCGTGCCCGAAGCCATCCGCGATCGCATCTTCCACCCCCTGGTGTCGGGGCGCGAGGGCGGTTCAGGGCTAGGCCTGACGTTGGCGCAGACCTTCGTGCAGCAGCACCACGGCACGATCGAATGCGACAGCGCACCCGGACGCACGGTTTTCAAGATCCTGATCCCGCTGCCTTGAAGGGCTCGCCCCGCGCATGAAACCCATCTGGGTCGTCGACGACGACCAATCCATCCGCTTCGTGCTCGAGAAAGCCTTGGCGCGCGAACAATTCAGCGTGCGCTGCTTCGCGAGCCCGAAAGAAGTGGTCAAGGCCCTCGAGGACGATTCGCCCCAGGTGCTGGTGAGCGACATCCGCATGCCCGGCGGCAGCGGCATCGACCTGCTGGCCGCGGTGAAGGCGCGCCACCCGGGGTTGCCGGTCATCATCATGACCGCCTACTCCGACCTCGACAGCGCCGTCAGCGCCTTCCAGGGCGGCGCCTTCGAATACCTGCCCAAGCCCTTCGACCTGACCAAGGCGGTGGAGCTGATACGCCGCGCCGTCGACGAGAGCCTGCGCGAAGAGGTGGCCGATGCGGCCCAGGCCCAGGCGCCCGAAATGCTGGGCCAGGCGCCGGCGATGCAGGATGTGTTTCGCGCCATCGGCCGCCTGAGTCAGAGCAATGTCACGGTGATGATCACCGGCGAGAGCGGCACCGGCAAGGAACTGGTGGCGCGTGCCCTGCACAAGCACAGCCCACGCGGCGACGCCGGCAACAAGGGGCCCTTCGTGGCCATCAACACCGCGGCCATCCCCAAGGATTTGCTCGAGAGCGAACTCTTCGGCCACGAGCGCGGCGCCTTCACCGGCGCCCAGGCCACGCGGCGCGGTCGCTTCGAGCAGGCCGATGGCGGCACGCTGTTCCTGGACGAAATCGGTGACATGCCCTTCGACCTGCAGACGCGCCTGCTGCGCGTGCTGTCGGACGGCCAGTTCTACCGCGTCGGCGGCCACCAGCCGCTCAAGGCCAATGTGCGGGTGATCGCGGCCACGCACCAGAACCTGGAAGAGCGCGTGCGCCAGGGCGTCTTCCGCGAGGACTTGTACCACCGCCTCAACGTGATCCGCCTGCGCCTGCCGCCGCTGCGCGAGCGGCGCGAAGACATCCCGATGCTGACGCGCCTCTTCCTCGGCAAGAGCGCCCGCGAACTGGGCGTCGAGGCCAAGCGCATCACCGAGTCGGCGCTGGCGCGGCTGGCCGACTTCGACTTCCCCGGCAATGTGCGGCAACTCGAGAACCTCTGCCACTGGCTCACAGTGATGGCGCCGGCCCAGGTGGTCGAGGCCAAGGACTTGCCGCCCGAGATGCTGGATGCGGCGCCGGCCCCTGCGCCGGCCGCGACCTCGTCAGACACCGTCGAGGCGCCCGCCGGCCAGGCCCAGCCGGTGGCTCAGGCTGTGGGCGAGTCCGTGCCGCCGCCCTGGCTGGCCGATCTCAAGCGCGAGGCCCGGCGTCGGCTCGACGCCAACGAGCCCGAGGTCTGGGACATCCTGAGCAAGCAGTTCGAGCGCGGCCTGATCCAGACGGCGCTCGACCTTACGCGAGGCCGCCGCATCGAGGCCGCGCAGCGCCTGGGCATAGGGCGCAACACCATCACGCGCAAGATCCAGGAACTGGGGCTGGAAGACTGAACCTGGGCAGGCGAGGGCGCGGCCCTCAGCCCAGCGTCACGATCACCGGCGCGTGGTCGCTGGGCCGCTCGTTCTTGCGCATGGGTTTGGCGATGGTGCAGGCCTGCACGCGAGCGCGCAGCGGCTCGCTGACCAGGATGTGATCGATGCGCAGGCCCTGGTTCTTGCGGAAGGCAAGATTGCGGTAGTCCCACCACGACCAGCTCTTGGGCGGCTGCTCGAAGAGGCGGAAGGCATCGACCAGGCCCAGGCTGACCAGGCCCTGGAAGTGGGCGCGCTCCTGCGGCGTGCAGAGAATCTGGCCGGCCCAGGCCAGCGGGTCGTACACATCGCGGTCTTCGGGCGCGATGTTGAAGTCGCCCATCAGCACCAGATCGGGGTGCTGCACCAGCTCGGCGCGCACGAAATCATGCAGTGCGGCCAGCCACCGCATCTTGTAGGCGTACTTGTCGCTGTCGGGCGCCTGGCCGTTGGGGAAATAGGCGCCAATCGTGCGCACCCCGCCTACCGTGGCCGTGATGACGCGCGCCTGCTCGTCGTCGAAGCCGGGGATGTTGTGCAGCACGCCGGTGGCCGGCGCGCGGCTGAGCAGGGCGACGCCGTTGTAGGTCTTCTGGCCGAAGAACTGCACCGCGTAGCCGGCGGCCTCGATCTCGGCAGCCGGGAAGCGGTCGTCGGTGAGCTTGGTCTCCTGCAGCACCACCGCGTCCAAGGGTGCGTCGGCCGGCTGCATGGCCAGCCATTCAAGCAGCTGCGGCAGGCGCACGGCGAGGGAATTGACGTTCCAGGTGGCGAGTTTCAAGGCGAATTCCAGGTTGTCGACGGCATGGGCTTGGCTTCATCCCCGCGCGGCCCGCAGGCATGGCAAGCCGTGGCTGCGAATGCGGCCCCGCCGGCCCCAAGGCCAGGGGAAGTCCGGCAGCCATCGTACAAGGCGCCGGCTGCGCCGCCCGGGCCGGCTCGCCCCTGCTGCTCAAGTTGGCGCGCGCAATGCCGATGCATGCTGAACACCACGCCGAGGCTGTCGCCCACTGTCAGGACTCCTGGCCGCAAGCGCTGCGATGAATGAAGTTTTCCAAGCGCCTGTTGCTCCTGTCGGTCATCCCGGCCTGTGTATTGATCGTCGCGGCGCTGGCCGGCGTGGCGGCCTTGCGAGCCGCCGAGACGCGTTTTGCCGATGTCTTCGAGAAGGACCATCCGCTGTCGCAGGCGGTCACGGAGATGTACGGGCACGGCTTGCAGACGGGCCAGGCCCTGCGCAACATCCTGCTGGACCCCGGCAATCCGACGGCCTACAAGAACCTGGAGTCGGCTCTCAAGGCCTATGAGGCGGCCGAGAAGGTGGCCGCGCCGCTGGCGGCGGGCACGGCGGCTCAGGCCTTGCTGGACAAGGTTGCCGAGGCCCGCGGCCGTCAGAAGCTGGCCCGTGACCGTGTGCTGGCGCTGGCCAAGACCGACATGGCGGCGGCAGTGCTGCTGCTCAACAAGGAAGAGACGCCGGCCTGGCGCGAGATGCGCGCGGGCTTGCTCGACGCAGGCAAGCTGGCCCAGGCCGGCCTGCAGGCCACGCGGGACAGGGCCTTGGCCGAGACCCGGCGCGCGGTCATCCTGGGCCTGGCCGCGACGCTGCTCGGCGCCACGTTGGCGCTGGTGTTTCCGGTGCTGATCCGGCGTACGCTGACCACGACACTGGGCGGCGAACCCGAGGTCGCTCGCGACCTGGTCGAGGCCGTGGCGGCTGGCGATCTGACGCGCGAAGTGCCGCTGCGACCGGGCGACACCAGCAGCCTGCTGGCGCACCTGGCCGGGATGCGCGCGGCGCTGGCGCGAACCCTGGGCGAACTCAGCTCGGCCGTGCTGCAATTGAATCTCGCCAGCCGCGAGATCGCCACCGGCAATGCCGACCTTTCCAACCGCACCGAGCAGCAGGCCAGCAACCTGCAGCAGGCCACCTCAAGCATGCAGGAGATGAGCAGCCAATTGCGCCAGAGCGCGGATTCGGCCCGCCAGGCCAGCGAGCTTGCGGCCACGGCGTCGGACGTGGCGGCCAAGGGCGGGCGCGTGGTCGGCGAGGTGGTGCTGACCATGGACGCCATCAGCGGCAGCAGCCGCAGGATCGCCGAGATCATCGGCGTCATCGACGGCATCGCCTTCCAGACCAATATCCTGGCCCTCAACGCGGCGGTCGAGGCCGCGCGGGCGGGCGAGCAGGGGCGTGGCTTCGCGGTGGTGGCTGGCGAGGTGCGCACGCTGGCCCAGCGCAGTGCGCAGGCAGCGCGCGAGATCAAGAGCCTGATCGCCGACAGCGTGGAGAAGGTGGACACCGGCAATCGCCTGGTCGTCGACGCGGGCAGCACGATGAAGGACATCGTGGCGCAGGTGGAGCGCGTGTCGAGCCTGATCAAGGAGATCACGGTCAGCACGCAGGAGGAAAGCAGCGGCATCGGCCAGGTCAACCTGGCGGTCAACCAGCTCGACCAGATGACGCAGCAGAACGCCGCACTGGTGGAGCAAAGCGCGGCCGCCGCGATGAGCCTGCGCGAGCAGGCCGAGAGGCTGCAAAGGGCGGTCTCGGCCTTCAAGCTGGTGGGTGCGAGTCAGGCTGGAGCTGCCTTTCGCTAGTGCGGTGGGCTCGCAGCTCGCAGATGAAGCTGCTAGACCCTTCGCCGCCATTTCGTGGGCGGCAGAACTGGCCAGCCGCCAGCTGTGACCCAATCACAAGCAGGGTCGGGGCGCGTCGCACCCGGTTTGGATTCCCGCTGGTGTCGGAGAATCGGCTATCGTCAAGCGTTATGTCAAAGTCGATCTACATTCCTGCGCTCGATGGGCTGCGTGCCGTCGCAGTGATTGCAGTAGTTGCACTTCATGGCGCGCCAACATATTTGACCGGAGGCTTCATTGGCGTCGATATGTTTTTCGTCATTTCTGGCTTCCTGATCACCTTACTCTGCTGCCAAGAGTTTGCCGCGCACGGCAATTTCGATTTCGGCAAGTTCTATTTGCGTCGAGCAATAAGACTCTGGCCCGCACTGTTTCTGATGTTGGTGGTTGTCGTCTTCATTCATGGAGCTTTGTCGCCGGCCGCAGCGTCGAACGACTTGGTTGATGCTGGTGTCGCGTTGGTCTATCTGTCGAATTGGCAGCGGGCTTTTCATTGGACTCCCGACAGCATATTTGGACACACTTGGTCCCTGTCGATCGAAGAGCAGTTTTATTTAATCTGGCCGCCCATGCTCGCCGGCCTGTTCATCCTTGCTCGAAAGCTCAATAAGAGCACTTCGCTGGCAATTGCGGTGGCTGCGTTGACGCTGGCGTTCTGCGTCATGATTTGGCGAGCGAAGTACATCCTACTGAATACCAACATTGAAGCGGCGGATCGTCTTTACAATGGACTCGATGGACACTCCGATGGTCTTCTACTTGGCTGCGCATTGGGCGCCCTTTATGCGAAGGGAGCATTGCGATTGATTTCGGGGTATTTCGGCGCAGCGGCTGGAGCTTTGCTGTTATTGTCTATCTTTGTGTTGAGAGAACATCATCTTTGGATGATCGTGGCGGGCTATGCGGTCGTGGCAACGGCCTCAACATTGATCGTCTGGCACATAGTCACAAATCAACAAGGCGTCGCCTCCAGGTTACTATCCCAGCGTGGCATTGTTTTCATTGGCCGAATTTCCTATGGCATCTATCTTTGGCACTACCCAATCTTCTGGATGTTCAGGGAGGCGCATGTCCCGAAGGCTTTGCTGGCTACCGCAGGAGTGTTCCTTTCACTCGTGGCTGCCTGGGCCTCTTTCGTCTTCGTCGAGCAACCGCTATCGCAGCGACTCAGGCCATTCGCAGTTCGTCGTGGTCCGACTTGAGTCGAGGCTTCCGACAGCGAAACGGCTTTGCCCAGCCGTTACCTATTGCCTGATATGGGTGAGGCCACTTGGTGTTAATGCGCATGGCCTTCGGAAGCTTCTGGGTTCTCGTCAGTGCGTATACGCAACTTGCGCAAGCCCGGATGCAACGGGTTGATGCACGTTTGCGCTGACCGACGTGCCGCTGGACGGGACGGGCGTGCGACCATTCCCGCGTGATCGGTCCGCCCACCCTCCGCCGCGCGGCCTGCGCGCGCTGCCTGCGCCCGCAGGCGAACTGCCTGTGTGCGCTGGTGCGGGCTACCTCCCATCGCACCGAGGTGCTGGTGCTGCAGCATCCGCAGGAACAGCGCCAGGCCAAGAACAGCGTGGCGCTGCTGCGCCTGTCGCTGGCGCACTGCGAGGTGGTCGTCGGCGAGCGCTTCGCGCCGGCGGCGCTGCAGGCCTTGCTGCAGCGCCCCGGGCGGGACACGCGGCTGCTCTACCCGGACGTGCCGGCCGCGCCCGCGCCACCGGCACCGCGGGCGACGGCGGGTGTGCCCGTGCGGTTGGTGGTTCTCGACGCGACCTGGCGCAAGAGCCTGCGCATGTTGCTGGAGCATCCGGCCCTGGCCGCGTTGCCGCGGCTGTCGCTGGACGCGCCGGCGCCGACTCTCTACCGCGCGATCCGCGCGGCGCGGCAAACCGATCAGGTCTCGACGCTGGAAGCCACCGTGCAGGCGCTGGCGATGCTGGAGGCCCCCGCCTTCGACGCCGCGCCGCTGCTCGACGCCTTCGGCCGCTTCGTCGCCGGCGTGGCGGCCCGCCAGCGGCCCCCGGTGGCCTCGGGCCTGGCCTAGCGTTCCGCCTCCAGTCAAGGCTTGGACGGCAGGGTCGCCTTGACGAGGCGAGGAATCTCGCCGCCGCAGACGGTCTGGTTCCTGGCGTATTCCTCGGGGCTGTCGAACAAGGCCTGGGCCAGCATCAGGCGGTCGAGTTCCTGCTTGGCGTGGGACAGGATGGCCGCTGAGCCCGCCCCCTTCCCCCAGGGATAGTGCAGTTCCCGAAACTGCCGCGCGATGTCGCGGTGGATGCGTACATGCGCCTGCTCGTGGTTCATCACCCTGGCGTAGGCGCAGGTTCCAGGCTGGAACTCGCTGGCCACGCGCAGCACGGGCTTGGCGTATTCGAGCTGCACGACGACGCCCTCGCATGAAACCTGCGGCACGACGGCCAACTTGGTCTCGACCGTGACGTGGCCAAGTTGCGTGCCCTTGCCGCCGGCACCGGCGCCGAGCTTGGTCACCTCGGACGCGGACTTGGTGTTGTCGATCTCGGGGTCGGCGAACCAGGCCGCGCTGAACCGCACCGCCTTGTCGCAGGCGGGAAGTCCGGCCGCGTGGGCTTGGACGCAGGCGGTGATCAAGAGCAGGGCGGGAAGGGGGCGCATACCGATTCGACTCCGGCGGGGCTGCGTCTTGCCAGGGGCCACAAGGAGTTTCGGCATCGGCGGGCCCGTGCCCCAGGCCCGCAGGCGTGAAATCCTTGCGGTCCCGGCCTTGCGGCGGGCCGCGGCGGCTTTCGCGTTGATACTGCGGTCCCGCTTCCGCCGCCCCGCCGCCCGCACCGTGCCCTCGGAACCCGCCCGCTACCGCCCCATCTCGCCCCGCCGCCGCCTGCTCATCCTGGCGCTGGCGGTGGCCACGGCGGTGAGCATCGTGCTGCTGCTGGTGGGCGAGCCGGGCGGGGCCCGGCTTGCGCAGCGGCCACCGCCGCCGGCCGGGCCGGCACTGTGTAGCGAGGGCCAGAGCAGCGGCTGCGTTGGCGGCCTGGCGCGCGTCATCGTGCCGGCACCGGCCGCCTCGCGCTAGGGCGCGGCGGCCAGCCGGCCGCTCAGGGCGCCGACTGGTAGTTGGCCGGGATCCACTGGTAGCCGCGGCCGTCGGCGCGCAGCTTGCCGATGCCGGGGAAGGCCACATGGGCCACGGCGACGTAATAGCCCTTCCTGGCCGCGTCAGCGTAGTTCTTCTTGCGCTGCGGGGCGGCAGCCTTGGCGTCGACGTCGAACTGGATCGTCACCGCCGGCATCGCGAACTGCACTGCAGCCACATGCATCAGGTCGCCCCAGACGACGAGCCGGTTGCCTTCGCTTTCGACGATGTAGAGGCTGTGGCCGGGCGTATGGCCGTGGGCTGCCATGGCGCGTATGCCGGGCACGAGTTCGACGCCCTCGCCGCCGCCATCGAAGGGCTTGAGCCGGCCGGCCGCGGCATAGGGATTGAGCGAGGCCATCGCGCCCTGGAAGAAGCCCTTGGCGTCGGCCGGTGCCTTGTCGAGATTGGCCTGGCTGAGCCAGAAGTCGCCTTCGCGCCCGTCGGCACGCACGATGGCATTGGGGAACACCGGCTTGCCGTCGGCTGCCAGGCCGCCGACGTGGTCGGGGTGCATGTGGGTGACGTAGACCTCGTCGACCTGTTCCGGCTGGTAGCCCGCGGCCTTGAGGTTGGCCACCAGCTTGCCCAGCGTGGGGCCGAAGAGGCCGGCGGCGCCGGCGTCAATCAGCACCAGCTTGCTGCCGGTGTTGACGAGGTAGCCGTTGACCGACGTCTCCACCGGCGTCTTGAGGTAGGCGCGCGCCAGCAGGCCGTTGACGCGGTCAGCCGTGGTGTTGGTAAGCAGCTTGTCCACCGGCAGGGCCACCGTGCCGTCGGACAGCGCGGTGACCTCGAACTTGCCCAGCATCATGCGGTACCAGCCCGGGGCCTGAGTCTTGAGCAGGGGTGCGTCGGCCAGGGCGGGCAGGGTGGTGGCCGTGAGCACGGCGCTCAGGCCGGCAATGACGATGCGGCGCAAGATGGGCATGGGCGGAACCTCCTGTTTTTGGTGGCCGCAACCATAACCCAAGGC
This sequence comes from Rubrivivax sp. A210, assembly GCF_904426505.1. Taxonomy (GTDB): domain Bacteria; phylum Pseudomonadota; class Gammaproteobacteria; order Burkholderiales; family Burkholderiaceae_C; genus Rubrivivax. Next base: position 21,449 of record NZ_CAJGBN010000016.1, on the reverse strand, counting down.
CGGCCGCCCTGCAGGCGCCGCCGTTGTCGCTCAGTCGGGTGTCATGCGCCCGGCAGCACGCGCAGCAGCCACTGTTGCAGTGCCTGCACTTCCTCCATGCAGACCGAGTGTTCCATCGGGTACTCATGCCAGTCCAGCGGCTGGCCCCGGGCCTGCAACTGGTCGCGTGCGGCGGCGCCGCGCGCCAGTGGCACCACGCCGTCGCGCTGGCCGTGGGCCAGGAAGACCGGGGTTGCGGCATTGGCCGCGTGGTGCTCGGCGGCCAGCAGGTCGGCCAGCGGCAGATAGCCCGACAGGCCCGCCAGCCCGGCCAGGCGCTGGGGGCAGCGCAGGCCGGCGCCCAGCGTGATGGCGCAGCCCTGCGAGAAGCCGGCGAGCACGATGCGATGGGCTGGCATGCCGCGGGCCACTTCGCGGGCGATCAGCGCGTGTACGGCGGTGAAGGATTCGCGCAGGCCGGCAACGTCCTCGCGCCGCTGCAGGTCGGTGCCGAGGATGTCGTACCAGGCGCGCATCCTGGCGCCGCCGTTGAGGGTCACCGGCCGCTCGGGAGCGCGCGGGAAGACCCAGCGCAGCGGGCCCAGGGCGGCGGGCCGGATTTCGTCGGCAAAGGGCAGGAAGTCGGTGCCGTCGGCGCCCAGACCGTGCAGCACGATGACGGTGGCACGCGGCTCGCTGGCGGGGTGGACTTCTATCGTTTCGAGGGCGTTCATGCGGGGCGCTCCGGGCGTGTCAGTAGTTCAGGCCCATCGCCGTGCGCACGTCCTTCATGGTCTGCCGTGCCACCGTGCGTGCGCGCTCGGTGCCCATCTCGACGATCCAGTGAACCTGCTTGGGGTTGGTCAGGTAGGCCTCGGCGCGCTCGCGCCAGGGCTGCTGTTCCTTGACGATGGCGTCGATGACCGGCTGCTTGCAGTCCAGGCAGCCGATGCCGGCGCTCTTGCAGCCCTCCACCACCCATTGCTGCGTCGCTGGGTCGCTGTAGACCTTGTGGAACTGCCACACCGGGCATTTGGCGGGGTCGCCGGGGTCGGTGCGGCGGCCGCGGGCGGGGTCGGTGGCCATGCCGCGCACCTTCTTCGTCACTTCGGCCGGCTCGTCGCGCATCAGGATGGCGTTGCCATAGCTCTTGCTCATCTTGGTGCCGTCGGTGCCGGGCAGGCGCAGCACCTCGGTGTGCAGGGCCTGGGGTTCGACCAGCACGGTCTGGCCACTGCCCTTCAGGTGGCCCAGCAGCAGCTCGCCGTCGTCGCTGCTCCAGCCGGCGACGGCGGCCGCGGCCTTCCTGACCATGCCCTCGCCCTTGGCCAGGGCCTCGGCGCTGCCGGTCTCGCCGAAGGCCTTGCGCTGGCGCTCGTAGTAGCGCGCGTCGTCCTTGGGCAGCTTGGCCAGGGCGGCGGCCACGCGGGCGTCATGGTCGCTGCCACGGCCATAGAGGTTGTTGAAGCGGCGCGCCACTTCGCGCGTGAGTTCGACGTGCGAGCTCTGGTCCTCGCCCACCGGCACATAGGTGGCCTTGTAGATCAGGATGTCGGCCGCCTGCAGCAGCGGGTAGCCGAGGAAGCCGTAGGTGGCGAGATCGCGGTCCTTGAGCTTCTCGATCTGGTCCTTGTAGGTGGGCACGCGTTCCAGCCAGCCCAGCGGCGTGCCCATGGCCAGCAGCGTGAACAGCTCGGCATGCTCGGGCAGGCGGCTCTGGATGAAGAGGGTGCAGGCCTCGGGGTCCAGGCCGGCGGCGATCCAGTCGATCACCATGTCGTAGACATAGCGCTCCATGACGCCGCGCTCTTCGTAGTGCGTGGTCAGCGCGTGCCAGTCGGCGACGAAGAAGAAGCACTCGTGCTCCTGCTGCAGCCGCACCCAGTTCTTGAGCGCGCCGTGGTAGTGGCCGAGGTGCATGGCGCCGGTGGGGCGCATGCCGGAAAGGACGCGTGATCGCATGGCGGGCAGGGCGGGTGGGGAAGGGCGCGATTGTCTCAGGCGCCGGAGCGGGCCGCGACAGCGCCTAAACTGCCGCACCGCATGAAGCCCCGCATGAAACGCATCGTCATCCTCATCTCAGGTCGCGGCTCCAACATGGAAGCCATCGTCCAGCGCTGCGCCGAGCAGGGCTGGCCGGCCCAGGTGGCCGCGGTCGTCGCCAACCGCGCCGACGCCGCCGGCCTGGCCTGGGCCGCCGCCCGCGGCATTGCCACCGCCGTGGTCGAGCACCGGGCCTACGCCGCACGCGCCGATTTCGACGCCGAACTGGCGCGCGTGATCGACGATTTCGCGCCCGATCTGCTGGTGCTGGCCGGCTTCATGCGCATCCTGGGCGAGGCCTTCGTGCGGCATTACGAGGGCCGGCTGCTCAACATCCATCCCTCGCTGCTGCCGGCCTTCACCGGCCTGCACACCCACCGCCGCGCGCTGGAGGCCGGCTGCAAGGCGGTGGGCGCCACGGTGCATTTCGTGACGCCCGAGCTCGACCACGGCCCCATCGTGATGCAGAGCGTGGTGGCGGTGCATCCGGGCGATGACGAGGCGGCACTGGCCGCCCGCGTGCTGGCCACCGAGCATGTGATCTACCCGCTCGCGGTGCGCTGGTTCGTCGAAGGCAAGCTGGCGGTTGCCAACGGCCGCGTCGTGCAGACAGCCGGCGCTTCCCAGGTACTGCTCTGATGCATCCCAACGCCTTGCTGGACCTCACCGCCGAGCTGCTGCGCGCGGTGCTCAGGCTCGACCAGCCGGCCGACGCCGTGGTCTCGGCCTTCTTCCGCCAACATCGGGCGCTGGGCACGCGCGAGCGCCACACGCTGGCCGAAACGGCCTACACCGTGCTGCGCCAGCGCCTGCTGTTCCAGCACATGGCGCAAAGCGGCAGCGGCCCGCTGGAACGCCGGCTGGCCATCCTGGCCTGGCAGGGTGGCGAGGTCTATCTGCGCGGCGCGCTGTCGCCGAACGAGCAGACTTGGCTGGCCGAATTCCAGCGCATCGACCGCAGCACCCTGGCCGAGAAGCTGCGCCACAACCTGCCCGATTGGCTGGCCGCGCCGCTGAAGGCCACGCTGGGCGACGGCTTCTGGCCGCTGGTCGACGCGATGTCGGCCCAGGCGCCGCTGGACCTGCGCGTCAACCTCGTCAAGGCCAGGCGCGAAGACGTGGTCGCCACGCTGGCCGCCGCCGGCATCGTCGCCACGCCCACGCCCTATTCGCCCTGGGGCCTGCGCGTGCAGGGCAAGCCGGCACTCAGCAAGCTGGATGTGTTCACCGGCGGCGCGGTCGAGGTGCAGGACGAAGGCAGCCAGCTGCTGGCCCTGCTCACCGACCCCAAGCGCGGCGAGATGGTGGTCGATTTCTGCGCCGGTGCCGGCGGCAAGACCCTGGCCTTGGGCGCGGCCATGCGCAACACCGGGCGCCTGTATGCCTTCGATGTCTCGGGCCACCGGCTCGACGCGCTCAAGCCGCGGCTGGCGCGCAGCGGGCTGTCCAATGTCCACCCGGCGCAGATCGCCCACGAGCGCGACGAGCGCATCAAGCGCCTGGCCGGCAAGATCGACCGCGTGCTGGTCGACGCGCCCTGCTCGGGCCTGGGCACGCTGCGCCGCAACCCGGATCTGAAATGGCGCCAGTCGCCGCAGGCCGTGGCCGAACTGCGCGTCAAGCAGGCCGCCATCCTGGCCGGCGCGGCGCGCCTGCTCAAGCCGGGCGGGCGCCTGGTCTATGCCACCTGCAGCCTGCTTGCCGACGAGAACGAGGCCGTGGCCGAGGCCTTCAGCGCCGAGCGTGCGGCCGATTTCCTGCCGCTGCCGGTGCAGGCCCTGCTGGAGGCCGCGCACGTAGAGCGCGCCGCCGAACTGGTGGCCGGGCCCTGGCTGCGCCTGTGGCCGCATGTACACGCCACCGACGGCTTCTTCGCTGCGGTCTGGCAAAGACGCTGAAAGGCTGCGCGGACCCCGGGATGACCCCAGGGCAGCGGTGCAGAAAGAGTCCGTCCGGAAAAGGTCACCCCCCTACAATGCTGGGGACGTAATTCCAATCCCAGGATGTTTCGATGGATCTGCTGTGGCTCGCGCATGACGCGCTCGTCGAATGGCTCGCCCACGGCGTGCTCGCCGCCTCCTGGTGGCAGGTGCTGCTGATCGCACTGGGCACGACCCATGTGACGATAGCCGCGGTCACGATCTTCCTGCACCGCTCGCAGGCGCATCGCGCGCTGGAACTGCATCCGCTGGTGATGCATTTCTTCCGCTTCTGGCTTTGGCTTTCCACCGGCATGGTGACCAAGGAGTGGGTTGCCATCCACCGCAAGCACCACGCCAAGTGCGAGACGGTCGATGACCCGCACAGCCCCCAGATCCACGGTATCAAGAAGCTGCTGCTCGACGGCGTCGAGCTCTACCGCAGCGAATCGCGCAACGCCGAAACGGTGGCCAAGTACGGCCACGGCACGCCCGACGACTGGGTGGAGCGCCATCTCTACAGCCGCTACACCTGGCAAGGCCTGGGCCTGCTGCTGGTGCTCGATCTCTTCCTGATGGGCGCCGCCGGTGCCGCCGTGTGGGCGCTGCAGATGGCCTGGATTCCCATCACTGCGGCCGGCATCATCAACGGCCTTGGCCACTGGTGGGGCTACCGCAACTTCGAGGCCGCCGACGCCTCCACCAACATCTCGCCCTGGGGCATCGTGATCGGCGGCGAAGAACTGCACAACAACCACCACACCTACCCGACCTCGGCCAAGCTGTCGGTCAAGCCGCACGAGTTCGACATCGGCTGGCTCTACATCCGCTTGCTCGAAATGGCGGGCCTGGCCAAGGTGCGCAAGACGCCGCCGCGGTTGGCACTGGGTGCGGTCAAGGCGGTGGCCGACGGCCAGACGCTGGAAGCCATCATCGCCAACCGCTACGAGGTGATGGCCCACTACGCCGCCGAGCTCAAGCGCGCGGTGGCCGCCGAGCTTGACCGCCTCAAGGCCCAGGGCGCCGAGAACAGCGCCCGGTTCAGCAATATGCGCCTGGCCAAGGCCTGGCTGCACCGCGACGACGACAAGATCCCCAGCGGCGTCAAGCCCGGCCTGGCCGAGGCCTTGGGCGAGAGCCCGCGCCTGGCCCAGCTGGTGGCCATGCGCGAGGAATTGCGCGCGCTGTGGACCCGCACCAATGTCTCGGCCGAACAGCTGGTGGCCGACCTGCAGGCCTGGTGCCGCAAGGCCGAGGACAGCGGCATTGCCGCGCTGCAGGAGTTCTCGCTCAAGCTGCGTGCAGCCCACGCCTGAGCCGGCCACTCCCCACAAGCGACCCGCCACCGGGCGGGCTTCCGTGTGAGCATGGGCGGGCGCGCTGGGTGCGCGAGGGCCGGGGCGCAGGCGGTGCCCGGGCCATGGGCCGGGTGCCGGTATCCAATCGCGATGCCGCGGGTCTGTGCAAGGGGAGGGACGGTGCGCCCGTCGCATGGGTGGCGGGCACCAGGCCGGACCCGCAAGGAAGAATTCCTTTGATGCCGCACAGTCCCGCAGGCCGGAGCGCGCCTTGACGCTGATGCGCCGCATCGCGCTGCTGATTGCCGCCCTGTTGCTGCTGGCGCTGGGCGGCGGCCTGGTGCTGCACAGCCTGAGCGTGCGCACGGCGCTGCAGGGCCAGCTGGATCAGCGCAACCGCGAGGCCGCCGCCGCGCTGGCCCAGGTGTTGTCGCAGCAGCAGGGCGATCTGGCGGCGATGCAGTTGCTGGCCGCTTCGCAATTTGACCTCGGCCACTACCACCGCCTGGTGCTGGCACGCGAGGACGGCCGCCACCTCATCGCGCTGGAACAGCCGCCGCGGGCCGGGCGGGCGCCGGCCTGGTTTGTGGCGGCGTTGCCGCTGATCGCCGAGCCCGGCCGCGCCCTGGTGGGCGATGGCGGGCGCGACATCGGCACGCTGCGGGCCGAGGCCCAGACCGCCTGGGCCCATGATGCGCTGTGGGAGGCCGCCACCCACACCGTCGGCCTGCTCAGCCTGCTGGCGCTGGCCGCCGCCATTGCCTGCGCGCTGGTGCTGCGCCTGTGGCAGCGCCCGCTGCTGGCCACGGTGGCGCAGGCGCAGGCGCTGGAGCAGGGTCGCTTCATCGAGGCCGACGAGCCCGCGCTGCCCGAGCTGCGCGATCTCACGCGCAGCATGAACGCCACCGTGCGGCGCCTGCGCATGGTCTTCACGACCCAGGCCACGCAGCTGGCGGTGCTGCAGCAGCAGGCCCAGTTCGACCTCGTCACCGGCCTGCCGCAGCGTCCGCAGTTCCTGGGCCGTCTGGATGACCAGCTGGCCGGCCCGGGCGGGCCCGGCGGCGCCCTTATCCTGGTGCGCGTGCTGCGCCTGGAATCTCTCAATCAGCGCCTGGGCCATGACAACACCGACCGCCTGCTCGGCGCCATCGCCAGCCTGCTGCTGACCTATGTCGAGCGCGTGCCGGGCACCTTTGCCGGGCGGCTGAACGGCAGCGATTTCGCGCTTTGCCTGCCGGTGCCCGGCGTCGCCGACGAGACCGCCGAATCGCTGTTCAACGCCCTCGCCGCTGCGCCCGCGCTGCACGCCGGCAGCGCCGAAGTGGCGGTGGGCGGCGTCGATGGCCTCATCGGCATCACCAGCGGCGCGGCGCTGGCGGCGGCCGATGCCGCCCTGGCCCATGCCGAATCGGGCCGCGGCTGCGCCGTCGAGCAACTCGGCGATTCCGCCGCCGACCCCGCCGGCGCCCACGCCTGGCACGAGCAGATCGCCAGCGCGCTGGCCCATGACCGCGTGCGCCTGGCTGCCTTCCAGGTGAAAGATCGCCACGGCGGCCTCATCCACCTGGAATGCCCGCTGCGCGTGCAGTTGCGCGACGACGGTCCCTTTGAAGCCGCGAGCCGCTGGCTGGCGCTGGCGCGGCGCACGCGCCTGATGCCCCAGGTCGACCTGGCCGCGCTGGCGCTGGCGCTGGAGGCCATTGCCGCCGACCAGCAACCGCGCGCCGTACACCTGTGGCTGCCCTCGCTGGCCGAGCCGGGCTTTGCGTCCGCGGTACACGCACGGTTGTCCAACGCGGCGCGCGCCGCCGCCCTGCTGTCCATTGAATGGGGCGAGGGCGCCCGCCCGGCCGACTGGCTGGCGGTGGCCGACACGCTGGCCGTCTGGCGCCGCCTGGGCGTGCGCATCGGCGTCGAACACGCCGGCGCCACACCCGAGGATTTGCCGCGGCTGCAGGAGGTGGGCATCGACTACGTCAAGGTCGACGCGCGGCATCTGCGCGGCGTGGCCAGCGACGAGGCGGTGCGCGCCTACGCCCAGGGCCTGGTGTCGCTGATCCACGGCATGGGCCTTACCGCGTTGGCCGAGGGCATTGCCGACGCCGGCGATCTGGCGCTGCTGTGGGAGCTGGGATTCGACGGCGCTACCGGGCCGGCCCTGGCCTGACGATCAGGCGATGGCGCCCTCGTGCAGGGGGTAGCCTTCGCCGCGCTGGCGGTCGGCGAAGAAGTGTTCCAGCGTCTGCCTGACGGTGCGGAAGGCGATCTCGTCCCAGGGGATCTCGTCCTCGCGGAAGAGCCGGGCCTCCAACGTCTCGGGCCCCGGCGCCAGCGTGGTGTCTCGCATGCGGGCGCGGTAGAAGAGGTGGATCTGGCCGGCACGCACGACGTCGATCACGGTGTAGAGACCCTCCAGCTCGACCCGGGCGCCGGCTTCCTCGTCGGTCTCGCGCAAGGCGCCGTCGGCGCTGGTCTCGCCAAGCTCGAGAAAGCCCGCCGGCAGCGTCCAGAAGCCGTAGCGCGGCTCGATGGCGCGGCGGCACAGCAGCACCTGCTCGCCCCACACCGGCAGCGTGCCGACCACATTGATCGGGTTCTCGTAATGGATCTCGCCGCAGGCCGGGCAGAGGGCGCGCTCGCGGTTGTCGTCGGGCGGCACGCGGTAGTCGACCGGGGTGCCGCAGACCCGGCAGTGCCTGATGCGGCGGGGGATGGACATCGGGGCGCAGTGTAAGGCGAGGCCATGGCAGCGGCGTGCCATCAGCGTGGCATCATCTCCGCACCCCGTGTCGGACGCCAGGAAATCAGCCCATGAGCCATGTCTTCACTCCCCCCGCGGTCGTCAGCGTGCCGGTGGCCGGCGGTGGCGGCGAGTTCCCGGTGCACCGCATCTATTGCGTCGGCCGCAACTACGCCGAGCACGCGGTCGAGATGGGCTTCAGCGGCCGCGAGCCGCCTTTCTTCTTCATGAAGCCGGCCGACGCGGTGGTGAGCGTGGCCGATGGCGAGACCGGCACCATCGCCTACCCCTCGCTCACTGCCGACCTGCACCACGAGATCGAGCTGGTCGTGGCCATTGGCCGCGGCGGCAGCGACATCGCGGTGGCCGATGCGGCCTCGCACATCTGGGGCTATGCAGTTGGCCTGGACATGACGCGGCGCGATTTGCAGGCCCAGGCCAAGAAGCAGGGCCGGCCCTGGTGCATCGCCAAGGGCTACGACCAGAGCGCGCCCATAGGCCCCATCCGGCCCATTGCCCAGACCGGCGAGCTGGCGAGCGGCGAGATCAGCCTGGCCGTCAACGGCCAGCCGCGCCAGCGCGGTGACCTGAAGGATCTGATCTGGAATGTCAGCGAGACCATCGCCGCCATCAGCGCCGCCTGGAAGCTGCAGCCCGGCGACCTGATCTACACCGGCACGCCGGCCGGCGTGGGCGCGGTGCAGCGGGGCGACGTGATGCTGGGCGCGATTGCCGGCCTGGGCACGCTGAGCGTGGCCGTGCGCTAGGCAGGGGGCCGGCCATGATGGAGCTGTACAACTTCTGCCGCTCGTCGGCCTCCTACCGCGTGCGCATCGCGTTGGCGCTCAAGGGCCTGCCCTACGACTACAAGCCGGTGCATCTGACCAAAAACGAGCATTTCACCGAGTCCTATGCCGCCGTCTCGGCGGCGCGGCTGGTGCCGCTTCTGCGCGACGGCGAGCGCGTGCTGACGCAGTCGGTGGCCATCATCGAATACCTCGACGAGACCCATCCCCAGCCGCCGCTGCTGCCGGGTGACGCCGCCGAGCGCGCCCGCGTGCGCGCGCTGGCGTTGGACATCGCCTGCGAGATCCACCCGCTCAACAACCTGCGCGTGCTGCGCTACCTGGTGCGCGAGCTGAAGATCGGCGACGACGAGAAGAACCGCTGGTACCGCCACTGGGTCGAGACCGGCCTGGAGGTGATCGAACGCCAGCTCGCAGCTCAGCCTTCCACCTTCTGCCACGGCGATGCGCCGACGCTGGCCGATTGCCTGCTGGTGCCGCAGATATTCAACGCGCGCCGCTATGACTGCCGGCTCGACCATGTGCCGCAGGTGATGCGCGTCTTCGAGGCCTGCATGAAGCTGGACGCATTCGAGCGCACGCGGCCCGAGAACTGCCCCGATTTCGTCGAGTGAACGGCCTGCCTTTGTTGCGGCCCGCGGGCTTTGCGGCCCCCGGCGTGGGCGCGGCCATGAGCACGCGAGCGGGCGGCGTCAGCGCCGGCCCCTGGGCCAGCCTCAACCTGGGCGCGCATTGCGGCGATGATGCCGCCGCGGTGGCCGAGAACCGCGCCCGCTTCGCGGCTGCCATTGCCGCACGGCCGGTCTGGCTGCAGCAGGTACACGGCTGTCGCGTCCTCGAACTGACGCCGGCCAGCGCGGCGCAAGACCTGCCGCCGGCCGACGCCGCCTGGACCACCACGCCGGGCCTGGCCTGCACGGTGCAGGTGGCCGATTGCCTGCCGGTGCTGTTGGCGGCGCGCGATGGCCGTGCGGTGGCGGCGGCCCATGCCGGCTGGCGCGGCCTGGCCGGCGGCGTGCTCGAGGCCACGGTGGCGGCGCTGTGCCGGGGCGCCGGGTTGCAGCCCGGTGACCTGCTGGCCTGGCTGGGGCCCTGCATAGGGCCGCGCCAGTTCGAGGTTGGCGCCGAGGTCTTGCAGGCCTTTGGCGACGATCCGGCGGCGCCGGATCGGCGGCGCTTCATGCCGCGTTCGCGGCCCGATGACTCGCCGCGCTGGCTGGCTGATCTGCCAGGGCTGGCGCGCGAAAGCCTGCAGGCTGCCGGGGTCGAGGCCGTCAGCGGCGAAGGCCGCTGCACGGTGGAAGAGGCTTCAGCCTTCTTCTCGTTCCGGCGCGACGGCGCCACCGGACGCCTGGCCGCCGCCATCTGGAGAGGCTGAACGCTCGGCCGCGCGCCGCATGCGCCGGCGCGTGGGCGTGCCCATGATGTAGAGCACGATGGCCAGCGGCAGGACACCGTAGAGCAGGAAGGTGAAGACCGCGCCGAGCACGCTGCCCTGGGGCGATTGCGCTTCGACCACGGCCATCATCAGCACCACATAGATCCAGGCGATGGCGACGATGCTCATGCGGTGAGGGTGTCCATGCGTACGTAGAATGAAGCGCGAAGACCGAGTGCGAGTCATCGCGAAGTCAGGCGCCGACCTTACAACGCGCGCTGGCGGTTTCGAACCGCGCCCGGCGCGCCCCCAGCGTGCCAAGGCACAGGAGACAAGAAGATGGTCAGCAAGCGTACCCCGAAAACCCCAGCCGCCGCCGCCACTACTGCGCCTAACACCGCCCCCGACACGGCCCAGGCTTTCAGCTCCGCCGTGGGCGATGCGCTGAAGTCGGTCTCGGGGCTCAAGCTGCCCCTGGCGCAGCTGGCCCAGATCCAGAACGACTATCTCAAGAGCGCGGCCGACGTCTGGAACCAGTCGCTGCAGCGCCTGCAGACCGAGGGCGAGGCCAAGACCAAGCCCGCCCCCATCGCCGATCGCCGTTTCGCCGCCGGCGCCTGGGCGGCCAATCCGGCCACCGCCATCGCCGCCGAGCTCTACCTGCTGAACGCGCGCACCATGATGCAGATGGCCGACAGCGTCGACGGCGACGCCAAGACCAAGGCACGCGTGCGCTTCACGGTGCAGCAGTGGATAGACGCCACCAGCCCGAGCAACTTCCTCGCCCTCAACCCCGAGGCGCTGCAAAAGGCCATAGACACCAAAGGCGAGAGCATCGCCGCCGGCATGCAGCACCTGCTCGAAGACCTGAAGAAGGGCCATGTCTCGCAGACCGACGAGAGCGTGTTCGAGGTCGGCCGCAACGTCGCCACCACCGAAGGCCACGTGGTGTTCGAGAACGAGTTCTTCCAGCTCCTCGAATACAAGCCGCTCACCGCCAAGGTCTACGAGCGGCCCTTCCTGTTCGTGCCGCCCTGCATCAACAAGTACTACATCCTCGACCTGCAGCCCGAGAACTCGGTCATCCGCTACTCCGTCGAGCAAGGCCACCGCACCTTCGTGATGAGCTGGCGCAATCCGGATGACTCCATGGTCGGCAAGACCTGGGACGACTACATCGAGAACGGCCCCATCGCCGCCATCCGCGCGGTGCAGGCCATCACCGGCCAGGACACCATCAACACGCTGGGCTTCTGCGTCGGCGGCACCATCCTGTCCACGGCGCTGGCGGTGCTGGCGGCACGCGGCGCACGCCTCGGCAAGGCCGATGCACGAGAGTTCCAGCCGGCGGCCTCGGTGACGCTGCTGACCACGCTGCTCGATTTCGAGGACACCGGCATCCTCGACATCTTCATCGACGAGACCATGGTGCAGGTGCGCGAGCTCACCATCGGCCCCGACGCGCCCGGCGGGCCCGGCCTGCTCAAGGGCAAGGAGCTGGCTGCCACCTTCAGCTTCCTGCGCCCGAATGACCTGGTCTGGAACTACGTCGTCGGCAACTATCTCAAGGGCGAGACCCCGCCGCCCTTCGACCTGCTCTACTGGAACGGCGATTCCACCAACCTGCCGGGCCCGATGTATTGCTGGTACCTGCGCCACATGTACCTGCAAAACGAGCTCAAGGTGCCGGGCCGGCTCACGGTCTGCGGCGTGCCGGTCGACCTCGGTGCCATCGAGTCGCCGTTCTTCATCTACGCCTCGCGCGAGGACCACATCGTGCCCTGGGCTGCGGCCTACCGCTCGGTGCCGCTGCTCAAGGGCAAGCGCACCTTCGTGCTCGGCGCCTCGGGCCACATTGCCGGCGTCATCAACCCGCCCGCCAAGGGCAAGCGCAGCCACTGGACCAACGACCGGCTGCCGGCCAGCGCCGAGGCCTGGTTCGAGGGCGCCACCGAGGCCCCCGGCAGCTGGTGGCCGGCCTGGTCGGGCTGGCTGGCGCCGCTGGCCGGCAAGCAGGTGGCCGCGCCCAAGGTGCCCGGCAGCGCCAAGTTCAAGCCCATCGAGGCGGCCCCCGGCCGCTACGTCAAGGTCAAGGTCTGACACCCACGCCCGTCAGGACAGGCTGCGGCAGCATCCGTCGCGGCCCGTCGAGCGTTAAGCTTCAACTTTCATTCAACCCAGGAGACAAGAAATGAGTCAGAAAATTGCCTACGTCACCGGTGGCATGGGTGGCATCGGTACCGCCATCTGCCAGCGCCTGCACAAGGAAGGCTTCAAGGTCATCGCCGGCTGCGGCCCCAGCCGTGACCACGTCAAGTGGATCGACGAGCAGAAGGCCCTGGGCTACGAATTCCACGTCTCGGTGGGCAACGTCGCCGACTGGGAATCCACCGTGCAGGCCTTCACCAAGGCGCGCGAGGAGCACGGCCCCATCGACGTGCTGGTCAACAATGCCGGCATCACGCGCGACCGCATGTTCCTGAAGATGACGCCGGAAGACTGGCATGCCGTCATCGACACCAACCTCAACAGCATGTTCAACGTCACCAAGCAGGTGGTGCCGGGCATGGTGGAGCGGGGCTGGGGCCGCATCATCCAGATCAGCTCGGTCAACGGCGCCAAGGGCCAGGCCGGCCAGACCAACTACTCGGCTGCCAAGGCCGGCATGCACGGCTTCACGATGGCCCTGGCCCAGGAAATGGCCTCCAAGGGCGTGACCGTCAACACCGTGAGCCCGGGCTACATCGGTACCGACATGGTGCGCGCCATCAAGCCCGAGGTGCTGGAGAAGATCGTCGGCACCATCCCGGTCAAGCGCCTGGGCACGCCGGAAGAAATCGGCTCCATCTGCGCCTGGCTGGCCGGCCCCGATTCCGGCTTCACCACCGGCGCCGAGATCGCCTGCAACGGTGGCCTGCACATGAGCTGATCCGGCCTCACGGTCGCCAGCAAGGGCAGCGCAGGCTGCCCTTTTCCGTTGTCGCGGCCACCTCAGGCCCCGACCCGCTCCATCCACTCATCCGTCAGCACCAGCGTCGCGCGCTGGCGGATGTCGGCCGACGAGGCGCCGACGCGGATCTCGTAGCGGCCGGGCGCGGCCACCCAGGCGCAGCGCGCCTCGTCGAAGGCGGCGAAAGCGCGCATGCCCAGGGCCAGGCTCACCGCTTGTGTCTGGCCGGGCGCCAGGCTCAGCTTGGCAAAAGCCTTCAGCTCCTGCGGCGGGCGCGGCAGGGCCGGCTCGACGGCATGCACATAGAGCTGCACCACCTCGCTGCCGGTGCGCGTGCCGGTGTTGCGAACGGTGAGCGTGGCCTGCAGCGCCTCGCCGGGCCGCAACCTGCTGCGGCTCAGCACCAGGGCCTCGTGGGCGAAGCTCGTGTACGACAGGCCATGGCCGAAGGCGAAGCGCGGTGCAATGCCGCGCGCCTCATGGTGGCGGTAGCCGATCAGCAAGCCCTCGCCATAGGCGACATGGCCGTCCACGCCGGGGTATTGCGCCGGATCACCGAAGGCCACGGTGTCCTCGATGCGCGCCGGCCAGGTCTGGGGCAGGCGGCCACCGGGGTCGGCGGCGCCCAGAAGCACGTCGGCGATGGCGTGGCCGCATTCCTGGCCCGGGTACCAGGCCTGCAGCACGGCGCTCACATCCTCCAGCCAGGGCAGGAGCAGCGGCGAGCCGCTTTGCAGCACGACCACGGTGCGCGAGTTGGCCGCGGCGACGCGGGCGATCAGCTCATCCTGGCGGTGGGGCAGGGTCATGCCCGGCCGGTCCAGGCCCTCGTTGTCCCACTCGGCATTGAGGCCGGCGAAGACCAGGGCGACATCGGCTGCGCGTGCGGCCTCGACGGCGGCAGCGATGTCAGCCTCGCCGAGCACGCGCGCCGCGCCGACGCGCAGCACTGCAAAGGCCGGCGGCGGGCCGCCGCCGCCGGGTGGGGTGTTGCAGAACTCGAGATTCAGTTCCACCACTTCGCCGGCGCGCAAGTGGCGGCGGTGCACCACCTCGTCGCAGCCGAAGGTGAAGTAGGTGTCGCCACGCCGCCAGTTTGTCCAGGCGTCGAGCACCGGCTCGCCGTTGAGCGTGGCGCGGGCCAGGCCGGCCGAGATCAGCGAGAAGGCATGCTCGCCGTCGGCGTCGGCCACGAATCGCAGCGTGGTGCGGGCCGAGAAGACCTGGCCCTCGACCAGGCCCGGCGGCATGGTGCCTATCCACTGCACCTCGCTGTTGGGCAGGGTCTGGGTGGCGAAGGCGGGGCCGGCGAAATCGCTGCCAGCGAAGATTTCAACCGTCATGGGCTGGGCCAGCACCGGCGTCCAGCGGTGGATGTCGGCGCCCGCGTGCTGGCTGAAGGCCACACCCGGGCAGGCTTCGCGCAGCGCGTCGGCGGGCGCGACGCGGTAGTGCGCGTTCACATTGGCGCTGCCGCCGCCCATGATCTGTGCCACGGTGGCGGCGCGGCCTATCAGCGCCACGGTCTGGCCGGGGCGGGGTGCCAGCGGCAGGACCGCGGCCTCGTTCTTCAGCAGCACGCAGCCCTCGGCGCCGAGGCGGCGGATCAGCGCCCGGTGCTCGGGCAGGTCGTCCGCGCGCTCCGCCGGTATCACCGGGTCGGCAAAGCTGCCCAGGCGCTCGGCCAGGCGCAGCACGCGGGCTGCGCAGGCGCGCACGGCCGCGGCGGGCAGGCGGCCTTCTTGCACCGCGGCCACGAGAAGCGCGCCGCGCACGCGCGTCGGGCCGGGCATCTCCAGGTCGCAGCCGGCCAGCACGCCCTGCACGGTGTCCAGCGTGGCCATCCAGTCGCTCATCACCAGGCCGTCGAAGCCCCATTCGCCGCGCAGCACCTCGTGTACCAGGCGGCGGTGGTCGGCCATGAAGACGCCGCCCACGCGGTTGTAGCCGGTCATCACCGCCATCACGCCGGCTTCCTTCACGGCGCGCTCGAAGGGCAGCAGGTAGAGCTCGCGCAGCGCGCGCTCGGGGATGTCCGAGCTGATGCTCATGCGCTGGTATTCGCTCTCGTTGCCGACGAAGTGCTTGATGGTTGCCGCCACGCCGGCCGACTGCACGCCTCGCACACAAGCCACGGCCAGCTCGGACGCCAGCCAGGGGTCTTCGGAGAAACACTCGAAGTTGCGGCCGTTGTAGACCGTGCGCTGCAGGTTGACGGTAGGCGCCAGCAGCACGCGTGCGCCCTTGAGCCGCGCCTCGCGGCCCAGCGCCGCGCCGGCCTGCTCGACGAGCGCCGGGCTCCAGCTCGCCGCCAGCGCGATGCCGGCCGGAAAGCAGGCTGTGCGCGGGCCGTCCTTGAAGACGGCGCCGCGCGCACCATTGGGGCCGTCGCTGAGCTTGATCGCCGGCACGCCCAGACGCGGCACGGCCACCGTGGTCCAGAAGTCGGCGCCGGCCAGCAGGCTGGCCTGCTCTTCCAGCGTCATCGCGTCGAGGAGATGGTCCAGAGGCGGGTTGGGGCGCACGGGCATCTCCTCGGGCGGAAAGGCCGGCAAGGATAGCCCCGCGATCAGGCGCCGGCCCCCAGGCCCGGGTCGGTGACCGGGTCTTGGACCGGGTTCAGAACCCCGCTTCGCGCAGCCAGACCGCGCGCAGCGCGCGCCAGGCCTGGCCGGCCAGGCTTTGCTCGGCGCCCTGCAGCCGCACATGGCCGCGCCACGCGCGCAGGGCCAGCGGCGGTGCTGCATCAAGTTCCAGTTCGACCCGGTACTGCGCGCGCAGCGGCACCCAGCCGGCGGCGGTTTCACGCGCGTCGATGAGGCCGCCGTGGGCCTGCACCAGCACCGCCTCGGGCAGGGGCACGCTGGGTTGCGGCGCGACGCTCGCCACGCGCGCCGGCCAGCGACGCAGCGGCTCGGCATCTACGCCCAGCGCGGCGGTCTGGCCGGCCTGCAGCGCCCGCGCCGTCTCTTCGTCGACATAGGCCACGGCCAGCCAGCGCGCCGCGCCGGCCAGCTGCAGCAGGTTCTGGCGTGCCGGCGGCGACATCTGGCCGGCCGCCAGACCCGGCAGCATGTCGACCACCACGCCGTCGAAGGGCGCGCGTGGCGCGTAGCGTGCGAGTTCGGTCTCTATCGCCGCCGCCTCGTCGCGCGCCATGCGCAGTTCCGACTGCAGCGAGGCCCAGCGGCCCTGCTGCTCGCCGCCCAGCGAGGCCGCGGCGACCTCGGTCTCCAGTCTGTGCAGCGTGGCGCGCACGCCGGCGGCCTGGCGTTCCAGGCCCGGTGTCGAGGCGCGCAGCAGCACCTGGCCGGCCTGCACCGCCTGGCCGGGTTGGACGTGCAGTGCCGTCAACAAGGCTGGCGCTGGCAGTTGCAGCGCCAGATGCTGAGCCGGCTGCAGCAGGGCGGCGCCGGTGACGGCGCGCTGCCAGGGCAGGCAAAGCGCCGCACCCAGCAGGGCCAGCCAGAGCGCCGAAAGCCAGGCGCGCGGCCGGCCGTGCCATTCCTGCCAGCCCTTGCGCCAGACGGCCAGCTCGCGCAGCACCGGCATCGAAATGAACCAGGCCAGCTCCACCGCCATCAGGAACAGGCCGAGCAGCTTGAAGCCGAAGGCATAGACCGTCAGCGCGATGCCCAGGTACAGGCCCAGGCGCCAGGCCCAGGTGACGAGGCCGAAGGCGATGAGGGCGCGGCGCAGCGGCGGCTCGAAGTGTTCCGGCGGCGGCGCCTGCCAGCCCAGCAGGGCCGCGCGCAGCGCGTGGCGGGTGAGGGCGAAGGAGCGCTCATGCAGATTGGGCAGCTCCAATGCGTCGCAGAGCAGGAAATAGCCGTCGAATCGCATGAAGGGGCTGAGGTTGACGAAGACCGTGCTCAGCCAACTGGTGGTGCTGAGCACGAAGGCCGCGGTGCGTGCCGGCCCTTCGGGCAGCAGGCCCCAGGCCAGCGATGCCCAGGCGGCGATGGCGAGTTCGGTGCGCACGCCGGCGGCGGCGATCTGCATGCGGGCGCGGGCGCTGGAGAGTTTCCAGGCCTCGGTGGTGTCGGTATAGGCCATCGGCCACATCACCATGAAGGCCACGCCCATGGTGGGCACGCGGCAGCCGTGGTGCTTGGCCACCAGGGCATGGCCCAGCTCGTGCGCCAGCTTGACCGCGATCAGGGTTGCACCATAGAGCAGCAGGCCCTGCCAGGACAGCAGGTCCAGCCACTGCGCGCGCAAGGCTTCGGCGTGCTGCAGCATGCCGAACAGGCCACCCACCAGCGCCAGCACGGTGGCGGCCGTGAACACGCCGCTGCCCAGGCCGCGCAGCAGCGGCAGCAGCTGCTGCAGGCCGCGGTCGGGCCGCAGCAGCGGGATGCGGAAGAAGAGGTAGTGGTGCAGCAGCCAGCGCGCGGCGCCGCGCAGGCCCTGCTGGCCGGTGACCGTTGCCCGTGGCGGTGCCGGCGCCTGGGCGAGTTCCTCGCGCAACGCCAGCGCAAGCACCTCGCCAACGTCGTCGGCGTCGACCTGCAGCGCGCTGTGCTGGTTCACCGCCTCGGCAATCAGTTGCGCATCGCCCAGCCACCAGCGGCGCAGGATCTCGAAGGTCGTCCAGTCGATGCGCAGGAAGCGGTGGCGCACCGGGTCGTGCAGTGTCCAGGTGGGATGGCCGGCGCGGTCGGCCGGGCCCTCGTGCAGGCGCAATTCCTCGCGCAGCGGCGGCCAGGGCATGGCGGCGGCAGCGTTCATGGCCTACCAGCCGGTGGTCTCGCGCAGTGCTGCCAGCGGCCGGCGCAGCAACCAGTAGGCCAGGGGCACGCTGGGGCCCTCCAGCCGCACCGTGCCGCGGGCCCCCAGCCTCTCTGTCACCGGGCCTTCCAGCGTGCCACGCAGGCGGTAGCCCAGGCCCAGATCGGCGCGCTGCTCGGCCTCATAGGCAAAGAGGCGCAGCTTTGCATGCACCGGCTCGCCGGTGCGGCCGGCGAGGTGCAGCGCCATTGCCGTGCCCGGCGGCAGCTCGATGGCGTCGCCGACGGCCAACCAGGCTTCCAGCTCCTGGTCTTGCGGTTCGGCCAGTTTCAGGATGGCCTCGCCGGCGACCACGCTGCGGCCGGGCCAGCTGCCCGGATCCTGGATCAGGGCAACGCCGTCCTGCGGCGCCACCAGCACCGAGCGCCGCAGCTGCTCAGTCAGATAGGCCACCTCGGAGCGGCGCTCTTCATGGCGGCCCTGGGCGGCGGCGAGCTGGGACTTGGCGCGCGGGTCCAGCAGCGCCTGCTGGCTGATCTGGCGCCACTCGGCCTCGGCCGTCATCAGGGCCTGGCGCGCCACCTGCAGCCGGCCCTGCCAGCCTGCGTCGTCCAGCTCGGCCAGCACCTGGCCGGCCTTCACCGGCTGGTTGGGCTCGACGCGCAGCGCCCTCACCGTGCCCTCGACCAGGGCGCGCACCACCAGAGGGTGGCGCGGCACCAGTTCACCCGGCGCGCGCACGGTGAGCGTGACGGGCCAGGCGAGCATCGCCAACATCATCAACAGACCACCAGCCCACAGGCGCAGCCGTGATGTCCGGCGCAGCGCGCGCCACCGTGGACCCCAGCCGCTGGCGGCCTGGGCGGCGGCAGTGGCCAGGCCGTCCTGCTGCAGCCACAGCGCCCACCAGCGCGCCAGCGCCTGCGCCTCGCGCTCGGTCCAGGGCAGATCGCGCAGCAGCAACCAGCCGGGGGCGACGCGGTCGGTGGCTGAGGCCGCCGCATCAGCTGTCCCTGCCGGAGCTGGCAGCCAGAGCGCGTGGGCCGGCCAGTACTCGGCCCAGGGCGCTGCCAGCTCGGCGGGCAGGGCCTCGGACTGCAGGGCGCCTGCCGGCCGCGCTGCCAGCACCGGCAGCAGGCGTTCCAGCCATTGCGCGTAGGGGCCCAGCCTGTCGATCTGGCCCACGCCCGAATGGCCTTGCACCCCGCCGTCGGCCCACAGCAGGGCCTGCTGGTAGGGCCAGGCCTCGCGGCTGCGATTGAGCAGCACGAAGCGACGTTCGGCCGCGCTGGCGCCGGGCTTGCAGGCCTGCAGCAGCGCCAGCGTGGACGCGGCGTCGTCGGCGAGCAGCGGCGCCGCGTCCATCATCGATCAGCCGCGCACCAGTGCGGCGCGGGCCGGTGCGCCGCTGCGCAGCAGTTGAAGGCTGAGCCCGCCGCCGCTGCGGCCGCGCTGCAGATCGCTCAGCTTGATGCGCATCATCGCCGTCGCCTCGCGGCCCTGGCTGTCGCGCGCAACGATGCGGATCACGACATCCTGGCGCCACTCGTCGGGCAGTTCGCCTGCGAGTGTGCCGGCCTTGCCGTCGAAGCGCAGCCAACCGGGCAGCGGCTGGCCGTTCGCGAGCGTGGCCTGGAGCATCACTGTCTCGTTGATGTTGGTGTGGATGAAGGTGTCGGCCGGCACCTGCAGATTGAGCGCGGTGCCGGGCTTCACCACCTGGTCGTCGAGACCGCGGAACAGGCGCAGCGAAGGTTCGGGCGCCGGGTTGACCATGATCTGGAAGCCACTGGGGCGGGTGTAGATGTCGCCGACATTGGAATCCAGCGCGGGCGGGCCTTGCGGCGGCAGGCGTTGCGCGTCGGGCGGCGGCTCGGTGTAGAGCAGCCAGCCCGGACCGCCATCGGTCAGGGCGGCCACTGGCTCGAAGGCTACCGGCGCGGCGGGGGCGCTGCTGGGCGCCTCGGCCGGTGCCGGGGCAACGGGCGCGGGCAGCACGGCCGGCACCGATTCGCGTACCACGGTCAGCGGCGCGGCGGCACTGAGCTGGCCATCGGCGGCCACGGCACGCACGCTGAAGGTGTAGGGCCCGAGGGCGCCGGGCGCGGCACCTGCGGCATCGCCGGTAAGCGCCATCAGGTCGACATCGGGCACCGACCAGCGGCCGTTGGCATCGGCCACGGTGGTGGCCAGCAGCGCGCCGGCCGGGCTGTAGAGGCGCAGAGTCTGGCCGGGTGCGGCGCTGCCGGCGAGGGTGACGACACCGAGTTCGGTGTGCAGGTCGCGGTCGGACGCGCCGGTGTCGAAGGCCGCCGGCAGCGAGATGCTGGGCAGCGGCATGACGTTCATGTCCACCCAGGCCAGCGTCAACCCGCCCTGGCCGTCGGAGACCGAGACCTGGAAGCGGTCAGCACCGCTGTAGCCGGCGGCCGGCACGTAGCGGTACTGGCCGTCGGCGCCGAGTGTCACGGTGCCATGGGCGGGTGCCTGGGCGAGGGCGTATTGCAGCGTGTCGCCATCGGCGTCGGTGGCGGCTGGCAGGCGCCCCACCCAGGGGCTGTCCTGGAACAGCGCCAGCGCACTGTCGGGCAGGGCGGGTGCGTCATTGACCGACGTGATGGCGAGCGTGGCCGAGCCCGCCACCGACTTCGGATCGGCATTGCCATCGGTCGTGCCGTTGTCAGTGATGGTGTAAGCGAAGGCCACCACGCCGTTGTCATTGGCTGCGGGCGTGTAGGTCCAGGTGCCGTTGCCGTTGTCGACGAGGCTGCCGTTGCCGCCAGTGATGGCCAGGTTGCTGGCAACCAGCGCATCGCCTTCGATGTCGCCGGCATTGCCAAGGAGCTGGGCCTGGGTGATGAGGCGGGCGCCGCTGTCCTCGGCGATGGCCGCCAGGGTCACGGCCGTTGTCGCAGGCGCATCGTTGACGGGCGTGATGTCGAGCGTGGCGGTACCTGCCACCGACTTGGGATCGGCGCTGCCATTCGTGGTGCCGTTGTCGGTGATGGTGTAGCTGAAGCTCACCGAAGCGTCGTCGTTGGCGGCAGGGGTGTAGGTCCAGGTGCCGTTGCCGTTGTTGACCAGGGTTCCATTGCCGGCGTTGATGGCCAGGTTGCTCGCAACCAGCCCATTGCCTTCGATGTCGACGGCATTGCCAAGGAGCTGGGCCTGGGTGATGAGGCGAGCGCCGCTGTCCTCGGCGATGGCCGCCAGGGTCACGGCCGTTGTCGCAGGCGCATCGTTGACGGGCGTGATGTCGAGCGTGGCGGTGCCTGCCACCGACTTGGGATCGGCATTGCCATTGGTCGTGCCGTTGTCGGTGATGGTGTAGCTGAAGCTCACCGAAGCGTCGTCGTTGGCGGCGGGCGTGTAGGTCCAGGTGCCGTTGCCGTTGTCGACGAGGCTGCCATTGCCGCCAGTGATGGCCAGGTTGCTGGCAACCAGCGCATCGCCTTCGATGTCGCCGGCATTGCCAAGCAGCTGGGCCTGGGTGATGAGGCGAGCGCCGCTGTCCTCGGCGATGGCCGCCAGGGTCACGGCCGTTGTCGCAGGCGCATCGTTGACGGGCGTGATGTCGAGCGTGGCGGTGCCTGCCACCGACTTGG
>NZ_CAJGBN010000015.1 GCF_904426505.1 Rubrivivax sp. A210 | reverse complement strand
CGCGCTTCGTCGGGCGGCGGTACTGCTCGTACTGCGCATTGTCGTCAGCGGCCACGGCAAGGGTATGTTGCTTCATGCTCGACTCAACGCACGAGCCGTGCCCTCAGTGGACTTGATCAGCGTTGCCTTAAATGTCGAGAATCCTCGCCGCCACGCTGCTTGCATCGGCCCTGCTCTTCAACTCCGGCTGCGCCGTCAACCGTGCCACCGCCACGGCCGATCCGTCGCTGCAATGGGACTCGCTCAAATCGCTGCACGTCAAGAAGCTCGAGGGCGAAGACGGCAGCGTGCGCAAGCTCATTGTCGAGAAGTTTCGTGCCTCCGGCTTTGCCGTGTCCACCGACCCCGAACCGGCGGTGAAACCCGACGCGGTCGTCACCTACCACGACAAGTGGATGTGGGACATCACGATGTATCTGCTCGAATTGACCATCACCCTGCACGATCCACGCAGCGATGTCGCAGTGGCCTCGGGCAATTCGCTCCACACCTCGCTCACGCGCAAGTCGCCCAAGGAAATGGTCGACGAGGTGGTGGACAACATCCTGAAGCAGAAGAAGTAGACCCGGCCGCTGCACGCCCCGCCCGCGCTTGACCCGCATCAAGCGCGCCGCTAGCGCCGGCGCCTAGCATGGTGCCATCCATTGCCGGGAGCCGTGCAGCGCCTGCTGCAAGGCCGGGCCCGGCCTGCGGCGGCACTCCATGGCGAGCACGGGCAGGACGCCCCCCTACTGGGCGTCATCGCTGAAGTTCAAGGTCTCGGTCTACGTCTCGGCACTGCTGGTTGCTGCCTTCGGCGTCTTCACCTGGGGCCAGGCGCGGCAGCAGCGCGAAGACCTGCTGGAAACCGCGGTCGCCCACATCCTGCAGTTGTCGGACGCCATCGTCCACAGCACCAACTTCATGATGATGGAAGACAAGCCCGACTACGTACACCAGATCATCACGGACGTCGCACGCGAGAAGAACATCGACCGCATCCGCATCTTCAGCAAGAAGGGCAAGGTGATCGACTCCACCTTTGCCGGCGAAGTGGGCGTGGTGCTGGACCCCAAGGCCGAGGGATGCGTGTCCTGCCACAAAGGTGACAAGACGGGCGACAAACCCGGTGACAAGCCGCCCGAGAGCCTGAGCGACCGCGACCGCGTGCGCTTCTTCCAGGATGCCAACGGCCGGCGCCTGATGGGCATGATGCAGGTGGTGCGCAACGAGCCCTCGTGCCAGAGTGCCGCCTGCCACACCCACCGCAATGCGCCTGCGGTGCTGGGCGTGGTCGACATCGTCTATTCCATCGACGGCGTCGAGCAGCGCGTCAACCAGGCGGCGTTGCGCACGGCGGCGCTGGCACTGGCCTTTCTGCTGCTGGCCGCCGCCTGCATCAGCCTCATCGTGCACCGGCTGGTCTACCGGCCCTTGGGCGACCTGGGCAAGGCAGCGCAGCGGCTGGCGGGCGGCAACCTCGAAGTGCCGATCCCGGTGCGCAGCGTCGACGAGTTCGGCCAGCTGGCCGGCTCGTTCAACACCATGATGGGGGCGCTGCGCGAATCGCAGCAGGGACTGGCCGACGCCGCGCGCCAGCTCGAGCAGAAGGTCGAGGAGCGCACGCAGCAGCTGCGCGCCGCCGAAGCCCAGGCGTTGCAGCAGCAGAAGCTGGCTGCCACCGGCCTGCTGGCTTCGGGCATCGCCCACGAGCTGAACAATCCGCTCACCGGCGTGCTCACCTTCTCGTGCCTGATACGGCAGAAGATGACCGAAGGCAGCCAGGATGCCGAGGACATGGATCTGGTCATCCGTGAGACCAAGCGCTGCGCCGGCATCATTCGCCGCCTGCTCGACTTCGCGCGCCAGAAGTCGCCCGAGCGGGCCTATGCCGACCTCAATGCGCTGGTCAAGGAGACGGCGCGCCTGGTCGAGCGCTCGGCCCATCTGCAGGGCACGTCCATCACGCTGGAGCCTGACCCCGCCCTGCCCGCGGTGTGGATGGACGAAAACCAGATCAAGCAGGTGGTGATGAACATGCTCGTCAACGCCCAGCACGCCACCGAGGGCGGCGGCGGCATCCGCGTGGCCACGCGCGCCCTGCCCGCGCCGCGCGCCGCCGAGCCCGGAGCCGAGCCGGTGGAAATGGTCGAGATCCGCATCGCCGACACCGGCTGCGGCATCCCCGAGCAGGACCTGGGCCGCATCTTCGACCCCTTCTTCACCTCCAAGGAGGTGGGCAAGGGCACGGGCCTGGGCCTGTCGGTCAGCCACGGCATCGTGCGCGCCCACGGCGGCCTCATCGAGGTGGAGAGCACCGTCGGCGTGGGCACCACCTTCCGCATCTGCCTGCCCATGGCCCCCGGCGCGGCGGCGGCCGAATCTTCCGCGCACCAGGACATCCCGGCATGAACACAGCCCACGGCCAGACCAGCCACGCCGAGGCTGCGGCGCCGCCGACCATCCTGGTGGTCGACGATGAGGAGATCGTGATCCGCAGCACGGTGCGCATCCTCGAAGGCCTGGGCGCGACGCTGAAGACGGCGCCCGATGCCGCCCACGCGCTGCGCGAGCTGGCGCACACCGCCTTCGACCTCGCCATCCTCGACATCATGATGCCGGGCATCGACGGCATCGAGCTGCTGCGGCGCATCAAGGAAGCCACGCCCGACACCGAGGTCATCATGTTCACCGGCCTGGCCCAGGTGAGCACGGCGGTGAACTGCATGAAGCTGGGCGCCTTCGACTACATCGCCAAGCCCTTCGAGCCCGACGAGCTGAAGCTGGCCGTGACGCGGGCGCTCGAGCACCGCGCGCTGCGGCGCGAGAACAGCACGCTCAGGCAGGCCATCGATGCCAAGTACCGGCTCGACCGCATGGTCGGCCAGAGCGCCGCGGTGCAGCAGGTCTACCGCCTCATCGCTCAGTGTGCGGCCACGCATTCGACGGTGCTGATCACGGGCGAGAGCGGCACCGGCAAGGAGCTGGCGGCGCGCGCCATCCACCACAACAGCCTGCGCAGCAGCGGCCCCTTCGTGACGGTGGACTGCGGCTCGCTGTCAGAGGCCTTGCTGGAAAGCGAGCTTTTCGGCCATGCCCGCGGTGCCTTCAGCGGCGCGGTGGCGCGCAAGAAGGGCATGGTGGAGGTGGCCGAGGGCGGCACGCTCTTCATGGATGAGATCGGCAACCTGCCGCCGGCCATCCAATCGAAGCTGCTGCGATTGATCCAGCAGCACGAGTTCCGCGCCGTCGGCGACACGCGCACGCAGACCGCCAATTTCCGCCTCGTGGCCGCCACCAACAAGGATCTCGCGGCGATGGCCGCCGAGGGCAGCTTCGCGGCCGACCTGTACTACCGCCTGGCGGTGTTTCCCATCCACCTGCCGCCGCTGCGCGAACGCCGCGATGACATCCCCGGCCTGGCCTACCACTTCATGCACAGCTTTGCGCGCGAGCTGGGCAAGGACGTCGACAGCATCTCCGAGGCCGCCATGTGCGCCCTCGTGGCCCACGACTGGCCGGGCAACATCCGCCAGCTCGAGAACGCGCTGCACCGCGCCGTGATCCTGTGCGACGACAAGGTGCTGCGCGCCGCCCATCTCGACGGCATCGCCGTGGCCCAGGCCGACGAAGGCCAGGACGTGCCGCGCACCGGCGAGGAACTCAAGCGGCAGAAGAAGCGGCTGCGCGAGAAGTCGGTGGAAGAGCTGGAGCACCAGTTCGTGCTCGAGGCGCTCAAGCGCAACGACTGGAACGTGACGCGCAGCGCCCAGGAGACTTCGATGCTGAGGGCCAATTTCCAGGCCCTGATGCGCAAGCACAACGTGCGCGTTCGCGGCGCGGCCGATGACGGCGAGAACGAAGGCGGGGCCGGCGAACCGGCCCCGCAGGCCTAGACCGCCGCTGTCGGTCAGTGCGCTGGCGCCACGGCGGCAGCCGGCACCGGTTCGGCCGCCGGCTCACCCGCCTGTTCGACTTCTTCATACCCGTTCAGCATGGCCTTGATATGGGCGCCGGCCGTGTGGCCCAGCGTGGTCAGGTAGATGTGGACGAACAGGAAGGCGACGAAGCCGACAAAGAGCGACACATGCAAGGTGTTGACTGCGCGCGGGCCGCCCAGCAGGGCGACGGTGCCGGCAAAGGCCTGCATGTCCCACAGCACGACGCCGGAGTACAGCGCCAGCGGCACCAGCAGGATCATCACGATCTGGTAGGTCATGGCCTGCAGCGCATTGAACTTGCGGTAGGCGCTGACGTGGTGGGGGTTGGGCTGGCCCTTGAACAGGCCGTAGCCGTAATAGGCCAGCTGCCGCATCACATTGCGGTAGTGCGTGCGCGGCGACAGCTCGGGGTGGTAGACCGTGATGCGGTCGGAGAACAGGTAATAGACCAGCCAGACGCCGTAATTGGCGATGAGGACGAAGCCTATTGCGCAGTGCAGGTCGATCACCGGCTTGAGCGGCAGCGCCTCGAAGACGCGGTAGCCGATCTGGATGCCGGTGAGCATGAGGGCGACGAAGCCGAGCGCATTGATCCAGTGCCAGATGCGCACCGGCAGCGGATGGACGTACAGGCGTGTCATGGTCTTCACTCCTTGGGCTGTTGCGGCTGGGGCTGCGGTTGCGAGCGGCGCATCAGGCGCCGGGTGATGAAGTGCAGGCCGGGCACCGAGACGCCCAGGCCCAGGCCGAGGGCGAGCAGCAGGTCGAGCTGGGCCAGCCGCGTGCCGCCCAGGGCATAGAAGCCACGCAGCGCCTCGATGGTGACGGCCGAGCTGAGGATCTCGCGCTGGGCCTCGACGCGCACCGGGCCGCCGCCGGCGTCCAGCATCGACACGGCCACGCTCTTGTAGGGCGCGGCGTCCTGGTCGTGGCAGGCATAGCAGTCGCGCAGCGCACGCGTCTTGTCGGGCAGCGCATGGGCCTGCACGCCGCTCTTGAGCTCGATGCGGCCCTGCACCGTGACCTTGGCGCCTTCGCGTTCCAGCGCCTGCAGCAGGGCGCGAAACTCGTGCGCGTCCAGCCCGTCGTTCCTGGTGTCGGCCAGCTTGGCCAGGATCTCGAAGCGGCCCGCCAGCGCACTGCCGGCCGGCGCATCGGTGTCCACCAGGCGCAGGTCCACCCGCGGCTGGGCCTCGGGCGCATGGCAGGCGGCGCAGGCCACGGTTTGCATATGGCGCGCGGCATTCGGCAGCCAGACCTTGTGTGTGGCGGCGGGGTCATCGTGGCAGGCCAGGCAGGCGTTCTTGGTGCCGTCCTGCACCGAGGCGGTGGTGATGGCGTGGGGCGAGTGGCAGCCGTCGCAGTCAGGCGCCGACTTGACCTTGGCGCGCAGGCGTTCGGCGTGGAAGCTGCGGTCATAGGCCTTGACGATCTTGGCGTGGCAGCTGCGGCAGACAGCGCTCACCGAGGCCTTGCGCCGGGCGGGCGCGTCGGCCACCGCCTTGCCCGGATGGCCGGGCAGCGTGATGGTCTCGTGGCAGCTGTCGCAGCCTGCGTCGCCGTGTACCGAGTGCAGATAGGCCGAGGTGTCCACTGTCGCGGCCTTGCGCCCATCGGGCTGGGGCTTGGCATCGCTGCCGTGGCAGTCCAGGCAGGCGCGGTCGCCTTCGGGGAGGGTGGCCTCGGCGGCGGCCAGCGCCGCCCCGGCTTGCAGCAGGGCGACGGCCATCAGGGCGGTGGCGGCAGTCCGTGTCAGAACACTTGCGAACCCGTTCATGGCTTCATCCTTCTCGCGGCCGGGGCGTCGCGGATCAGGCCCCGCGGCGCGTGAACACCGCCTTGACGGCGAACCAGGCGATCACGCCCAGGCCGACGAAGGGCATCGCGATGATGTAGGCCAGGCCCAGGAAGGGCGCGGCGAAGAACAGCGCCACATCGCGGCCCCAGCGCGTGAACTCGGTGCTCGGGCGGGCGATCAACCACTTCACGAAGTGCCAGGCCGGCACCGCCACCAGGGCCAGCAGGCCGGCGAAGGGCGCCAGCAGCACGAAGGCCAGCGTGAGCAGCGGCACCAGGGCCACCGGCACGCCGCGCAAGGCCGGCTTGGCGGCGGGTGCGGCGGCGGCGGCGGGTACAGCCATCAGTGCCACCACGGCCGGTGCCTCGGCCACGGCCACCGCTTCCACCCCGCGCTCGCGCACCGCCTCGCGGGCGCTGTCCTCGATCATCTGCGGCGACAGCGGCTTGTGCAGCACGGCCGAGACGCCGGCGGCCCGGGCGCGCGCCTCGTTCTCGACCGTGGCATAGCCGCTGACGATGACCACCGGCAGCCAGGGCTGCTGGGCGCGGATGCGCTCGGCCACCGTGATGCCATCCATGCCCGGCATGCGAATGTCGGTGAAGACGGCGTCGTACTTCTCCGCACCGATCTTGGCCAGGGCCTCTTCGCCGTCACGCGCGGTGACGACCGCATAGCCCTTGCCCGACAGCACGCGGTCGAAGCTCTTGCCGACGACGGGGTCGTCATCGACCACCAGGACCCGGCTCAGCAGTTGTTGTTGTTGCGCGCTCATGATGTTTCCTTTCAATCAGCTCGCGAAATCGGAGGTCTGGAATCCGGGGGCCAAATGAGATTCAAGGGCCGACGGAAACGGGCGTTCGCAACGCAGCGCCCACTGCTTGTGCTCGATGGCGTGGGCCGCGGCTTCGATGACCACGGCCGGTTCCAGGGGTTTGGAGAGGTAGTCGCTGGCGCCCAGGCGTATCGCCTCCTTGGCGGTGTCCAGCGTGGGGTAGCCGGTGATCACAATCACCTCGCTCTCGGGCCAGCGGCCGCGCAGCTGGCGCAGCACGGCCATGCCGTCCATGCCGGGCATGCGCAGGTCGAGCAGCACGATGTCGAAGGGCGCGGTTTCCATCGCCGCCAGCGCCTGCAGGCCGCCGTGGACCGCCAGCACCTCGCAGTGCTCGCTGGCCAGCACCCGCCGATGGCAGCGGCGCACGATTTCCTCGTCGTCGACGATCAGGACTCGGGTGGTGGTGGCGCTCATGGTGCTGGGCTCGCGGCTGGGGTCTCTCACCCAGTGCGTACGCGCAAACCGTGCCGCCACCAACCGCCAGGGCGGATTGCTTCAGCGAATCAAGGACTTGGCTCGCCGGCGCCTCGTTCAACGCGCTCGCAAGGGGCGTCGAACGCGGCCCGAAGTACGCGGCAAATGTGCAGCGGCGGCCTGCAGCGGCAGCGCTAGCCCAGGGAAATCAAGCGCTTGCGCGCGCTGCGGGGTGCATGGAAATCTTGTTCACCCCGCCTGCATCAATCGACCAGGTAGCGCTCCACCAACCGCGTCCAGTAGGCGGCGCCCACGGTGAGGATCTCGTCGTTGAAGTCGTAGCGCGGGTTGTGCAGCATCGCGCTGTCGAGACCGTTGCCCAGGCGGAAGAAGCAGCCGGGCCGGTGCTGCAGGTAGTAGGCGAAGTCCTCGCTGCCGGTCACGGGCGGGAAGTTGGCCAGCACGCCTTCGGGCCCGACGAGTTCGGCCGCCACCTCGCGCGCAAAGGCGGTCTCGGCCTCGCTGTTGACCAGCACCGGGTAGCCGCGCTCGTAGTCCACCGTGGCCTCGCCGCCATAGCCCTGGGCCTGGGCGGTGGCGAGGGCGCGGATGCGCTCTTCCAGGCGGTCGCGCACCTTGGGGTCGAAGGAGCGGATGCTCAGCGCCATCGTCGCCGTGTCGGGGATGACATTGGGCGCCGAGCCGGCGTGCAGCGCGCCCACGGTGACGACGGCGGTGTGCAGCGGGTCGATGTTGCGCGAGACCACGCTTTGCAGCGCCATCACCAGGCTGCCGGCGATCAGTATCGGGTCCACTGTCTGCTGCGGCCTCGCCGCATGGCCGCCACGGCCGTGGAGGGTGATGCGGGCCGTGTCCGAGGCCGACATGAAGGGCCCGCTGCCGAAGCCGAAGGCGGCCGTGGGCAGGCCGGGGCTGTTGTGCAGGCCGTAGATGGCGTCGCAGGGAAAGCGCTCGAACAGGCCGTCGGCGATCATGCGCTGCGCCCCGCTGCCCTGGCCGGCCTCCTCGGCCGGCTGGAACACCAGATGCACCGTGCCCGAGAAGCGCCGCGTCTTGGCCAGGTGCTCGGCCGCGCCCAGCAGCATGGTGGTGTGGCCGTCGTGGCCGCAGGCGTGCATCACGCCGGCCTTGCGGCTGGCGTAGGGCTTGCCGGTGGCCTCATGGATGGGCAGGGCGTCCATGTCGGCGCGCAGGGCGATGCGGCGGTGGCCAGCGCCCACGGCCAGCGTGCCAACGAGGCCGTGGCCGCCGATGCCGCGCTCCACCTGCCAGCCCCAGTCTTCCAGGTGCCTACCCACCAGGGCCGCGGTGTCGGCCTCCTCGAAGCTCAGCTCAGGGTGCTGGTGCAGATGGCGGCGCGTGTTCGACAGAAAACCGGCGGCGCCGGAAAGATCGGCCAATTGGCACAGGCAGCGCAGGCGGTGGTCCATGGGGAATCTCTCTGTAGGTGCGGACAGGCGCAAGCATTCTGGCCGCACCAGCGGCGGGCCGCACCCGGTGTCGCCCTAGACTCCCGGGCAGCCCGGCTCACGAGGCCGCAACCAGCACGAGGGAAACCCACGATGAGTTCGATCTTCAGTTGGCGCGAGGTGCGCCCCAGCCCCGGCAGCGTCGTCGCGCCCGACGAGCGCCTGCCCTGGCCGCAGACCGCCGCCATGGGCGTACAGCACGTCATCGCGATGTTCGGCGCCACCGTGCTGGCGCCCATCCTGATGGGCTTCGACCCCAATGTCGCCATCCTGATGAGCGGCATCGGCACCCTGATCTTCTTCGCCATGGTGGGCGGCCGCGTGCCCAGCTACCTGGGCTCGAGCTTCGCCTTCATCGGCGTCGTCATCGCCGCCACCGGCTTTGCCGGCCAGGGCGGCAATGCCAAGCTGGGCCTGGCCCTGGGCGGCATCATCGCCTGCGGCGCGCTCTACACGCTGATAGGCCTGGCCGTGATGGCAACCGGCACGCGCTGGATCGAACGCCTGATGCCACCGGTGGTGACCGGCGCCGTGGTCGCGGTGATCGGCCTCAACCTGGCCGGCATCCCGATCAAGAACATGGCGCCCACCGCCTTCGATGCCTGGATGCAGGGCGTCACCTTCGTCTGCGTGGCCGGCGTGGCCGTGTTCACGCGCGGCATGACGCAGCGCCTGCTGATCCTGGTCGGCCTCATCATCGCCGCCCTCGTCTATGCGGTGCTGACCAACGGGCTCGGCCTGGGCAAGCCCATCGAGTTGGCCGGCATCGCCAGTGCTGCCTGGTTCGGCGCCCCGCGTTTCGCGGCACCCATCTTCGACGGTAGCGCGATGCTGCTGATCGCCCCAGTGGCCGTGATCCTGGTGGCCGAGAACCTGGGCCACATCAAGGCCGTGAGCGCGATGACCGGCCGCAACCTCGACCCGCTGATCGGCCGCGCCTTCGTCGGCGACGGCATCGCCACCATGGTCTCGGGCGCCAGTGGCGGCACCGGCGTCACCACCTATGCCGAGAACATCGGCGTCATGGCGGCGACCAAGATCTACTCGACCGCCACCTTCGTGATCGCCGCGCTCATCGCCATCCTGCTCGGCTTCAGCCCCAAGTTCGGCGCACTGATCCAGGCCATACCGCTGGCGGTGATGGGCGGCGTGTCCATCGTCGTCTTCGGCCTCATCGCGGTGGCCGGGGCCAAGATATGGGTCGACAACAAGGTCGACTTCGCCGACAACCGCAACCTCGTGGTCGCCGCCATCACCCTGGTGCTGGGCACGGGCGACTACACGCTCAAGTTCGGCGCCTTCACGCTGGGCGGCATCGGCACCGCCACCTTCGGCGCCATCCTGCTGTGGGCGCTGCTGGGGCGGGGCGGGGTGGCGAAGTAGGGTCGGCCTGGGCGGCGCGGTACTGCGCCGACTCCGTAACGGATTCCACCCATGGAACTTCGCCAACTGCGCTACTTCGTCAAGGTCGTCGAGCACGGCAGCTTCAGCCAGGCCGCGGCGGCCCTGGGCGTCGTCACCTCGGCGCTGAGCCAGCAGGTCAGCCGGCTCGAAGGTGAGCTGGCTACACGGCTGCTGCAGCGCACCTCCAAGGGCGTGCTGCCCACCGATGCCGGCCTGGCCTTCTGGCGCCAGGCCCAGCTGGCGCTGCGCCATGCCGAGCACGCGGTGCTGGCGGCGCAGCAGGCACGGCTGTCGGGACACGCCAGCGTGGGCCTGGCGCCATCGACCGCCAGCGTGCTGGGCCTGCCGCTGATGGCGGCGATGCGCGCCCGCTACCCCGAGGTGCGGCTGCATCTGGTCGAAAGCCTCTCGGGCCATCTGGGCCAGATGCTGGGCGCGCGCCAGCTCGACCTGGCGGTAGTGTTCCAGGTCGAACCGGCGCACGGCTGGAGCGTGGTGCCGCTGCTGCAGGAAAGGCTTTACGCGATGGGCCGGCGCGGCCTGCCCGGCCTGCCCACCACGAAGCGCATCCGCATCGAGCAGCTGACCGAGCTGCCGCTGATCCTGCCCAGCGGCCCGCACGGCCTGCGCGCCCTGGTCGACAAGGCCTTCGCCCGCGCCCGCGTCACGCCGCGGGTGGTGGCCGAGATCGACGGCCTCTCGCTGCTGATGGACGCCGTCTCGGCGGGCCTGGGCGCCACCATCCAGCCTGGCGCCGCCACGCTGAGGCTGCGCAGCGACGAGGTGGCCCTGGTGCAGATCAGCAACGCGCACGCCGAGAGGCCCAATCTGCTGGTCAGCCTGTCGGACGACGAACTGTCACCGGCCGCGCTGGCCACCCGCGTGGTGCTGGCCGAGGTGGCGCGCACGCTGGTGCGTGACGGCCGCTGGATCGGCGCTGCCGTTCACGAATCCTGAAACCCCCTTGCGGCAAGTGCTCTGGCGGGCGGGACAGTGCCTGTCTACAGTGCATCCAACCCTGAACGAAGGAGGACGCCGTGGTGGATGTGCTGGTGATCGGTGGCGGCAATGCCGCCTTGTGCGCCGCGCTGATGGCGCGCGAAGCCGGCGCCAGCGTGCGGATGCTCGAGGCCGCGCCCCAGGCCTGGCGCGGCGGCAACTCGATGCATGTGCGCAATCTGCGCTGCATGCACGACGCTCCGCAGGACGTGCTGATCGAGTCCTATCCCGAAGAGGAGTACTGGCAGGATTTGCTCAAGGTGACAGGCGGCAAGACCGACGAGGCGCTGGCGCGGCTGGTCATCCGCGCCTCGGCCACCTGCCGGCCCTGGATGCGCAGGCACGGCGTGCACTTCCAGCCGCCGCTGTCGGGCGCGCTGCATGTGGCGCGCACCAATGCCTTCTTCATGGGCGGCGGCAAGGCCCTGGTCAACGCCTACTACCGCAGCGCGCAGCGCCTGGGCGTGCAGGTGCGCTATGACTCGCCGGTGGACCGCATTGAGCTCGAAGGCACACGCTTCGTCGCGGCCTGGGTGGGCGGCGAGCGCATCACGGCCCGCGCCTGCGTGCTGGCCGCCGGCGGCTTCGAATCCAACCGCGCCTGGCTGCGCGAGGCCTGGGGCCAGAACGCGCGTGGCGAATGGCCGGCCGACAACTTCTTGATCCGCGGCACCCGCTTCAACACCGGCGTGCTGTTGAAGCAATTGATGGCCCTGGGCGCCGACACCATCGGCGACCCCACCCAGGCCCACATGGTGGCCATCGACGCACGCGCACCGCTCTACGACGGCGGCATCTGCACGCGGCTGGACTGCGTCTCGCTGGGCGTGGTGCTCAACCGCAACGCCGAGCGCTTCTACGACGAGGGCGAGGACTTCTGGCCCAAGCGCTATGCCATCTGGGGCCGCCTGGTGGCCCAGCAGCCGGGGCAGATCGGCTACAGCATCATCGACGCCAAGGCGGTGGGCCGCTTCATGCCGCCGGTGTTCGAGGGCGTGCAGGCCGACAGCCTGGCGGAACTGGCGGCCAAGCTGGAGCTGGATGCAGAGCGCTTCACGCACACGCTGGCCGCGTACAACGCCGCCTGTCGCGTCGGCCACTTCGACCACACCCGGCTCGACGACTGCCACACCGAGGGGCTGGCGCCGGCCAAGACGCACTGGGCCCTGCCGATAGACACGCCGCCCTTCTACGGCTATGCCCTGAAGCCGGGCGTGACCTTCACCTACCTGGGCCTGAAGGTCGGCGCCAGCACCGCGGTGCAGTTCGGCGGCCAGGCCAGCGCCAACCTCTTCGTCGCCGGCGAAATGATGGCCGGCAATGTGCTGGGTCAGGGCTACACGGCCGGCGTCGGCATGTCCATCGGCACGGCCTTCGGACGCATCGCCGGCAGCCAGGCGGCAGCGGCATGCGACCACGCCGTGCCCAAGCAAGGAGCCGACCATGTCGCCGCTTGATGTGCTGGTCCGCGAGGCCACCGACCTGTCCGAGGGCGGGCCGGGTGCGCGCCGCGTGATCCCCATTCGCACGGCTACCGCCGGCGAGGCCGAGGTGGCGCGCGTGATGCAGATCTGCAATGCCTGCCGCTACTGCGAGGGCTTCTGCGCGGTGTTTCCGGCGATGACGCGACGGCTGGCCTTCAGCCCGGCCGATGCCCACTTCCTGGCCAACTTGTGCCACAACTGCGGCGCCTGCCTGCACGCCTGCCAGTACGCGCCGCCGCACGAGTTTGCCGTCAACGTGCCCCGGGCCCTGGCCCGCGTGCGCGGCCAGACCTATGCCGACTACGCCTGGCCGCCGGCCCTGGGCCGCCTGTACCAGCGCAACGGCCTCACGCTGGCGCTGGCCCTGGTCGCCGGCCTGGCGCTGTTCCTGATGCTGGCCGTGGCGCGCCAGGGCGGGCTGGCGGCGCTGGCCCAGCCGGCCGGCGCCGGCGGCTTCTACGCGGTGTTCCCCCACAACCTCATGGTGGCGCTGTTCGCGCCGGTGTTCGGCTGGGCCGTGCTGGCGCTGACGCTGGGCGTGCGCCGCTTCTGGCGCGACGAGGCCCCCGGCAGCACCAGCGCCGCTGCGCTGGCCGAGGCCGGCAACAATGCGCTGAGCCTGAAATACCTGGACGGCGGCCACGGCCAGGGCTGCAACAACGAGGACGACGCGTTCACGCTGTGGCGCCGGCGCGCCCACCACGCCACCTTCTACGGCTTCATGCTGTGCTTTGCCGCCACCGCCTCGGCCACGCTCTACCACTACGTTCTGGGCTGGCAGGCGCCGTATGGCTTCAACACCCTGCCCAAGCTGCTGGGTACGGCCGGTGGCCTGAGCCTGGCGCTGGGTTGTGCCGGCCTGGGCTGGCTGAACCTGCGCCGCCACCCGCTGCAGGGCGACGCGGCGCAGAAGCCCATGGACCTGGGTTTCCTGCTGCTGCTGTTCCTCACCGCCACCAGCGGCCTGGCCCTGATGCTGAGCCACGCCAGCGCCGGCTTCACGGCCCTGCTGTGCCTGCACCTGGGCACGGTGATGGCGCTCTTCGCCACCCTGCCCTACGGCAAGTTCGCCCATGGCGTGTTCCGCGTCGCGGCGTTGCTGAAGTGGGCCATCGAGAAACGCCTGCCCAGCCGGCTCAAGCTGGCCGACGACTGAATCCACCCTGCCGGAGACAAGACCATGCAACGCCGCCAACTGACCGCTGCCGCCCTCGCGGCCTTTACCGCCATGCTGAGCCCCTGGGCCGCTGCCCAGGACATCCCCAGGAAGAACCTGACCCTGGTCGTGGGCTTCGCCGCCGGCGGCGCAGCCGACACCGGCGCCCGCGTGGTCGCGCGCAAGCTGAGCGAGAACCTGGGCCAGACCGTGGTGGTCGACAACCGCGCCGGCGCCGGCGGCAATATCGCCCACCAGTTCGTGGCCCAGGCAGCACCCGACGGCGCCACCATCCTGCTCGGCTCCATAGGCCCGCTGGCCATCGCGCCGCACCTGATGAAGCTGCCCTACGACCCGCAGCGCGACCTGGCGCCGCTCACGATGGGCATGAGCTTTCCCAACGTGCTGGTGGTACACGCCGGCGTGCGCGCCAAGACATTGGCCGAGTTCGTGGCCCTGGCCAAACAGAAGCCCGGCGCGCTGGACTACGCCTCCACCGGGGCCGGCTCGGCCTCGCACCTGGCGGGCGAGCTTTTCAACCAACGCGCCGGCGTCGACACGGTGCACATCCCCTACAAGGGCGGCGCGCCCGCGCTGCAGGACCTGTTGGGCGGGCGCGTGGCAGCCTATTACTCGACCTGGTCGACGGCGCAGCCGCATGTCGAATCGGGCAAGCTGATCGCGCTGGCCAGCACCGGGCTCACGCGGCCGGAGTTCCTGCCCAACCTGCCGACCATCGCCGAATCGGGCTATCCGGGCTTTGCGGCCACCAACTGGTATGCCTTCGTCGCCCCCGGCAAGACGCCGCCGGCGGTGCTGGAGCGCTGGAACCTGGAACTGCGCAAGGCCCTCAATGCCCCCGACGTGAAGTCCGAGCTGCTCAAGCACGGCCTCACGCCGCAGCCCGGCAGCCGCGACGAGCTGGCGCGCTTCATCGCCGCCGAGACGGTGGCCTGGGGCAAGCTGATCCGCGAGCGCAAGATCACCGCCGATTGAGGCGCAGTCCGGCGCACCCTTGCGCCGAGCGCATCAATCGATTCGATCACCGCACTTCCCGTCGGGGCTCGCCGGGCCGAAACTCCGCC
Organism: Rubrivivax sp. A210; assembly: GCF_904426505.1. Classification (GTDB taxonomy): domain Bacteria; phylum Pseudomonadota; class Gammaproteobacteria; order Burkholderiales; family Burkholderiaceae_C; genus Rubrivivax. The sequence goes on along the minus strand of NZ_CAJGBN010000015.1, from coordinate 44,076 downwards.
CCCATGGTGTTGCCCTGTCGGCAGCAAGCGGAGGCCCCCCGTGATCGAAACCCCTCAAGACCCGACAGCCTGGATTGGCCGCAGCGAGACCCTGCACGACGTCATAGGTCCGACGCCGGTGCTGGCGCTGAGCGCCACGCTGGACCACCCGGCCACGCCAGCGCCCAGCGGCACCGCGCTGCCGCCGCTGTGGCACTGGCTCTACTTCCTGCCGCTGCACCGGCAGAGCGAGATCGGCCCCGACGGCCACGCCCGGCGCGGCGGCTTTCTGCCGCCGGTGCCGTTGCCACGCCGCATGTGGGCGGGCAGCCAGTTCGAGTTCCGCGCGCCGGTGCGCGTGGGCGATGCGGTGGCGCGCACCTCCACCATCGCCGACGTGAGCAGCAAGTCCGGCCGCAGCGGGCCGCTGGTCTTCGTCAAGGTAAGGCACGAGCTGCGCTGCAATGGCGCGGCCGACGCGGCCCTCGTCGAGTTCCACGACATCGTCTACCGCGAGGCCCAGCGCGCCGATGACGTGCCGCCACCACCGCAGGCGGCACCCACCGGCGCGGCCTGGCAGCGTGAGATCCTGCCCGACGACGTGCTGCTGTTCCGCTACTCGGCACTCACCTTCAACGGCCACCGCATCCACTACGACCGCCGCTACGTCACCGAGGTCGAGGGCTATCCCGGTCTCATCGTGCACGGCCCGCTGATCGCCACCCTGCTGCTCGACCTGCTGCGCCGCCACCGGCCCGAGGCCACCGTGGCCGCCTTCCACTTCAAGGCCCTGCGCCCGACCTTCGATGGCCGGCCGCTGCGCATCAACGGCCAGCCCGCCGCCGACGGCAAGACCGTGCGCCTGTGGGCGCAGGACCACGAAGGCTGGCTGACGATGGATGCCACCGCCACCCTGGCCTGAACCCGAACGACCATGCAACCCCTCAAAGGCCTGACCGTCGTGACGCTGGAACATGCGATCGCGGCTCCCTTCGCCACCCGCCAGTTGGCCGACCTGGGCGCGCGGGTGATCAAGATCGAGCGCCCCGGCAGCGGCGACTTCGCGCGGGGCTACGACAGCCGGGTGCGCGGCCTGGCCTCGCACTTCGTCTGGACCAACCGCAGCAAGGAAAGCCTGACGCTGGACGTCAAGCACCCCGGTGCCGCCCAGGTGCTGGAGCGGCTGGTGCTGGAAAAGGCCGACGTGGTGGTGCAGAACCTGGCGCCGGGGGCCGCCGCGCGCCTGGGCCTGGGCTACGAGCGGCTGGCCGCCCTCAAGCCCGGCCTCATCGTCTGCGACATCTCGGGCTATGGCGACGACCCCGTCCACCCCGGCCCCTACCGCGACAAGAAGGCCTACGACCTGCTGATCCAGAGCGAGGCCGGCTTCGTCTCGGTCACCGGCACGCCCGAAGAGGCCTGCAAGGCCGGCCCGTCGATCGCCGACATCGCCGCCGGCATGTATGCCTACACGAACATCCTGGCCGCGCTGATGCAGCGCCAGCAAACCGGCCGCGGCCAGCGCATCGACATCTCCATGCTCGAATCGCTGGCCGAGTGGACCAGCTATCCGCTCTACTACGCCTTCGACGGCGCGCCGCCGCCGCCGCGCACCGGCGCGGCCCACGCCACCATCTACCCCTACGGCCCCTTTCCCACCGGCGCCGACGGCGGCCAGGTGATGCTGGGGCTGCAGAACGAGCGCGAGTGGGTGAACTTCTGCGACAAGGTGCTGCAGCAGCCGGCCCTGGCCACCGAGGCGCGATTTGCCGGCAATGCGCAGCGGGTGGCGGCGCGCGAGGCGCTGCGGCAGATCATCGTCGACGCGTTTGCCCCGTTCACCGCGCCGCAGGTGGTGGCGCGGCTGGAGGCGGCGCAGATCGCGAATGCGCGTGTCAACACCATGGCCGAGGTCTGGGCCCATCCGCAACTGCAGGCGCGCGGCCGCTGGACCCAGGTGGGCACCTCGGCCGGCCCGGTGCCGGCCCTGCTGCCGCCCGGCAACTGGAACACCGGCCCGCGCATGGACCCGGTGCCGGCGCTGGGTGAGCACACCGAGGCCATCCTGGCCGAACTGGGGCTGGACGCCGCGGCCATCGCCGCGCTGCGCGCCGAAGAGGCCATCTGAAGGGCCTGAATCCATGAGCCCCAGAACCTATCTCTTCGTACCCGGCAACCGCCCCGAGCGCTACGCCAAGGCCCTGGCCAGCGGCGCCGACGCCGTGGTGCTGGACCTGGAAGACGCGGTCGCCGCCGATGCCAAGGCCGCCGCGCGAGATGCCATCGCCGACTGGGCCACCACCGCGTCCGTTGCCGAGCGCCAGCGCGTGGTCTTGCGCATCAACGATGCCGAGTCACCCTGGTTTGCCGACGACCTGCGCCTGCTGGCCGGCACCGGCCTGACGCAGGCGATGCTGGCCAAGGCCGAAGCCGCCGCAGCGGTGGCCGCCATCTGCGCCGCCGCGCCCGGCGCCCAGGTGCTGGCCCTGATCGAAACCGCCCGCGGCCTGCATCAGGCGGACACCGTGGCCGCCAGCCCCGGCGTCACGCGCCTGGTGTTCGGGACGCTGGACTTTGCGCTCGACCTCGACCTGGACATTGCCGAGCAGCCCGACGGCCTGGCCCCTGCCGCCAGCCGGCTGGTGCTGGCCTCGCGCCTGGCCGGCCTGCCCGCGCCTGTGGCCGGCGTGACGCCTCAGCTCGACGACGAGGCCCGCCTGCTGGCCGACCTGGCCTGGGCGCGCCGCTTCGGCTTTGGCGCCAAGCTCTGCATCCATCCCAAGCAGGTGGCCCCCATCCACACCGCGCTCGCACCCGGCGAGCAGGCGCTGGACTGGGCCCGCCGCGTGCTGGCCGCCGATGCCGCCCAGCCCGGCGCCGCCCGGCTGGACGGCCGCATGGTCGACCGGCCGGTCGTGCTGCAAGCCATCCGCACGCTGCAACGTGCGGGCTTGCAGGACGGCACGCTCCAGCGCGCCGGACTCTGACTCCCCCTTCGAACCTCAGCGAGACAAGCCATGGCCTCCACCCTCATCGATTCCGTCATCTTCCAGGGCATCTTCTCCAGCGACGCGATGCGCCAGGTCTGGAGCGACGAGAACCGCACGCAGAAATACCTGGACATCGAACGCGCGCTGGCCATCGTGCAGGGCCGCCTGGGCCTGATTCCGCAACAGGCGGCCGACGAGATCGTCAGCCACTGCCGGCTGGACCAGATCGACCTGGGTCTGCTGCGCCAGCAGACCGAGCGCATCGGCTACCCCATCCTGGGCGTGGTCAGCCAGATCAACGCGCTGTGCCGCGACAAGCTCGGCGAGTACGTGCACTGGGGCGCCACCACGCAGGACATCACCGACACCGCGACTGTGCTGCAGATCCGCGAGGCGCTGGACATCGTCGACGCGGAACTGGCCGGCATCTCGGCGGCGATGGCCCGGCTGGCGCGCGAGCACCGCGACACGCCGATGATCGGCCGCAGCAACCTGCAGCAGGCCATTCCCGTGACCTTCGGCTACAAGATGGCCGGCCTGCTGAGCGCCATCGAGCGCCACCGCCAGCGCCTGGCGCAACTGCGCCCGCGCGTGCTGGTGGGCGAGTTCGCCGGTGCCGCCGGCACCCTGGCCAGCCTGCAGACCGGCGCCATGGAAACCCAGGCCGGCCTGTGCGCCGAACTGGGCCTGGGCCAGCCGCTGATCGCCTGGCACACCATCCGCGACAACATCGCCGAGGTGGGCGCCTTCCTGGGCCTGGTGGGCGGCACGCTGGGCAAGCTCAGCATGGACGTGAAGCTGATGATGCAGACCGAGGTGGGCGAGGTCTTCGAGCCCTACCACCACGGCCGCGGCAGCAGCAGCACCATGCCGCAGAAGCGCAACCCCATCGCCAGCTGCTACATCCACGCCGCCATCAGCGTGGTGCGCCAACACAGCGCGGCGCTGATGGACGCGATGGTGGCCGATCACGAACGCAGCACCGGCCCGTGGGAGATCGAATGGATCGTGCTGCCCGAGGCCTTCTGCCTGATGGCCGGTGCGCTCAAGCAGTCGCGCGCCATCGTCGAGGGCCTGGAAGTCGACACCGCCGCCATGCGCCGCAACATCGACATGACGCACGGCCTGGTGATGAGCGAGGCGGTGATGATGGGCCTGGGCAAGTACATCGGCCGCGAGTACGCCCACGACCTGGTCTACGACATCTGCCGCCTGGCCTTGAAAGAGCAGCGCCCGCTGCTCGACCTGCTGTGCGAGAACGCCGAGATCAGCGCCCACCTCGACCGCGCCGCGCTGGCCCGGCTGTGCGACCCGGCCAACTACCTCGGGCAATCGGGCGTGATGGTCGACCGCGTGCTGGCCAGCCTGGGCTGAGCGGCAGCGGCCGGCGTCAGGCCGGTCGCTTCGAGCCCCCCTTGACGGCGGCCGGCGGGTCCGCTTTCGCGGCCGACACGCCACGGCCGCGCGGGCCCTTCATCTCGACCAGGAAGTCGTGCAATTGCTGCGCCGCCGGCGGCAGGCTGCGGCCCTTGCGCTGGATCAGCCCGACCTTGCGGCTGACCACCGGATCGACCAGCGGCACGCTCACCAGCAGCGGGTGGTCGGCGCCGGGCATGGCCATCGCCGGCACCGCGGCTACGCCCAGGCCCGCCTCCACCAGGCCCAGCAGGGTGGTCACGTGCCGGGCCTCGTAGATGCTTTGCGGCTGGCCGGGCATGCCGGCCAGGGCCTGGTCGAGCAGCAGGCGGTTGCCTGAGCCCTTGCCCACCGCGATGAAGTCATAGGGCGCCAGCTCGGCCCAGCTCACCTGGCGGCGGCGAGCCAGCGGATGGTCGCGCCGGCAGGCGGCGACGAAACGCTCTTCCAGCAGCGGCGTGAACGCGATGTCGTGCTCCTGGCTGCCGATGAAGTTGATGCCGAAATCGGCCTCGCCGCCCACCACCGCCGACAGCACCTCATTCGCGCTGGCGTCGATCAGCTTGACGCGGATCTTGGGATAGCGCTCGTGGTAGCGCGAGATCACCCGCGAGAGGTAGTAGTAGACGGTGGAGGGCACGCAGGCGATGGTGACCTCGCCCATGCGCGTGGCGGCCACGCCGCGTATGCCCAGCAGCGTGTTGTCGAGGTCTTCCAGCAACTGCTCGATCTTGCGCGAGAACTCGCGCCCCACGGCCGTGAGCTCGACGCGGCGGGTGGTGCGCTCGAGCAGGCGCACGCCCAGCGCCTGCTCCAGCTTGTCGATGCGGCGGCTGAAGGCCGGCTGCGAGATGGCCACCGATTCGGCCGCCTTGCGGAAGTTGCCCAGCTCGGCGGCGGCGCGAAAGGACAGCAGGTCGTTGAGGTCGAAGTTGATCGCCATGCCGCGTCTCCGGCTCGTTTGAAGTGATGCCAATTTTGGATCAATCGGTCCAAATCATGCAATTCACAAACATAGAGCCACTGCCGATCATGCCGTCCATGAGTCGCACCGTCCCCTGTGTCCTGATGCGCGCCGGCACCTCGCGCGGTCCCTTCTTCCTGCGCCATTGGCTGCCGGCCGACGAGGTGGCGCGCGACGAGGCGCTGATCGGCGCCATCGGTGCCTCCGACCTGCTGCAACTCGACGGCGTGGGCGGCGGCAGCACGCTCACCAGCAAGGTGGCCATCGTCTCGCGCAGCAGCGAGCCAGGCTGCGATGTCGACTACCTGTTCGCCCAGGTCGGGGTCGGCCAGCGTTCGGTGGACACGCGGCCCAACTGCGGCAACATGCTGGCGGGTGTCGGGCCCTTTGCCATCGAGCAGGGCCTGGTGGCCGCCAGCGAAGGCACGACCACGGTGCGGGTGTTCAACGTCAACACCCGCTCGCGCATCGATGTCACGGTGCAGACGCCGGCCCGGCGCGTGCGCTACGACGGCGAGGCCCGCATCGACGGCGTGGCCGGCACCGCGGCACCCATCCTGCTGAACTTCCTCGACGCCTGGGGCGCGGTGACCGGCTCGCTGTTCCCCACTGGCCAGCGCATCGACACCATTGATGGCGTGGCGCTGACCTGCATCGACGCGGCGATGCCGCTGATGATCATGCGCGCCGCCGACCTGGGCCTGAGCGGCCGCGAGCCGCCCAGCGTGCTCGATGGCGACAAGCCGCTGCTGGCCCGGCTGGAGGCGCTGCGCCTGCAGGCTGGCGCCCGCATGGGCCTGGGCGACGTGAGCCAGAGCGTGATCCCCAAGCCGGTGCTGGTGAGCGAGGGGGACAGCGACGACAGCATCACCTCGCGCTATTTCACGCCGCGCCGTTGCCATGCCTCGCACGCGGCCACCGGCGCCATCGGCGTGGCCACCGCGTTCGCGCTGCCGGGCACGGTGGCCAGCGGCACGGCCCGCACCACCAGTACTCACACCAGCGATGGCCCGCGCCATGTGCTGGTGCTGCATCCGCAGGGCCGCATCGACGTGGCCATCACCGTATCCGGCCAGGGGCAGGAGGCGCGCATAGAGCGCGCCGCCCTGGTGCGCACCGCGCGAAAGATCCTGCAGGGCGAGTTGCACCTGCCGGACTACGTGTTCTCGAAACCCCTGGAAGGAGACATCCCCATGAACAAGCTCATCAATCCGCTGCTCGCCGCTTCGCTGGCGGCGGCCACCGCACCGGCGCTGGCGCAACCGGCCGCCGGCAGCTACCCGACCAAGACGATCACGGTCGTGGTGCCCACGGCCGCCGGCGGCGCCAACGACGCCATGGCGCGCACCATCGCACAGAAGCTGGGGCCGCTGCTGGGCCAGACCATCATCATCGACAACCGCGCCGGTGCCAACGGCTCCATCGCCAGCGAATTCGTCGCCCGCGCCAAGCCCGACGGGCACACGCTGATGCTGGGCTACATCGCCACCCACAGCATGAACCCGGCGCTGCAGAAGCTGCGCTACGACCCAGTGGCGGACTTCACGCCCGTCGGTCTGGTGGGCCATTCGCCCACGCTGATGGTGGCCACCGCCCACGTGCCGGTCAAGGACGTGAAGGACCTGGTGGCCCAGCTCAAGGCCAAGCCCGACAAGTACACCTATGCCTCGGCCGGCAATGGCACGGCGCCCCACTTCGCGGCCGAGTTGTTCAAGCTGAGCGCCGGCGTGGTGATGCTGGGCGTTCCCTACAAGGGCTCGGCGCCGGCCGTCAGCGACACCATCGGCGGGCAGACGCAGTTCATGTTTCCAAGCCTGTTCACGGCGCTGCCGCATGTCAAGTCGGGCAAGCTGCGCCCGCTGGCCGTGGCCGGCCCGAAGCGCGCGCCCGAATTGCCCGACGTGCCCACGCTGAAAGAGGCCGGCGTCGATGGCGTGGACGTGACCCAGTGGTACGCCATCTTTGCGCCCGCGAACACGCCCAAGCCCATTGTCGACAAGCTCAACGAGGCGCTGAACAAGGTGCTGGCCGACAAGGACATCGTCAAGCGCCTGGAAGACCACGGTGCCGATGTCGAAAGCAGCACGCCCGAGCAACTGGCCACCCTGGTGAAGAACGAACTCGCCAAGTGGAAGCGCGTGGTCGCCGCCGCGAAGCTCAGCGCCGACTGAGGCGCGTGCGGACCCGCACCGACCACCGCAAGCCCCTCGATCCAAGCCTTCACATGGAGACAAATCACATGCACAAGACCCTCATCACCCTGGCCCTGGCCGGCGCAGTCGCCGCACCAGCGCTGGCGCAAGGCAGCCTCACCGTCTTCGGCATCGCCGACCTGGCCGTGCGCAGCGTGACGAACGACGGCCCGGGCACGATGAAGTCGCTGGTCAGCGGCTCCAGTTCGACCAGCCGGCTCGGCTTTCGCGGTGTCGAGGACCTGGGTGGCGGCCTGAGCGCCGGCTTCCACCTCGAGCACGGCATCCTGCTGGACATCGGCACTGCCGCGTCAGCCACGCAGTTCTTCGACCGCCGTGCGACCGTGAGCCTGGCCTCCACCACGCTGGGCGAACTGCGCGCCGGGCGCGACTACATGCCCACCTACACAGTCTGGACCCGCCACGATCCCTTCTCCTATGTCGGCGTCGCGGGCTCCAACAACCTGGTGAATGCCACGCCGACCGGACCCATCCGCTCGGCCTTCGGCAGCAACCCCAACACCGCGGTGCGATCCAGCAATGCCATCGAGTACCTGCTGCCGGCCGGGCTGGGCGGGCTCGAAGGCGGCGTGCTGCTGGCTGCGGGTGAAGGCGGCGCCGTGGCCTCCGGCCTGGCCAAGGTGGTGTCGGTGCGCCTCGGCTACGCGGCCGGGCCTTTCGGCGTGGCGGTGGCCACGGCCAGTTCGAAGAACAGCCAGACGAGCGGCGGCGCCTTCAAGGACAACACCGTGGCCGCCAGGTACGACGCCGGCCTGGTCCGGCTGGCCGTGGCCTGGCGCGAGTTCAAGCAGGCCACGGCGACCCAGACCAACACGCTGCTGGCGGCCGTCGTGCCGCTCGGCGCCTCGGAACTGAAGCTGTCGTACAACAAGGCCGACATGGGCGGCAGGGTGGGCACCACCCGCATCGAGGCCAACGGCGCCAGCCAGATCGGCCTGGGCTATGTCTACAACCTGTCCAAGCGCACGTCGCTTTACGCCAGCTACTCGCGGCTGGACAACGAGGGCACGGCCAACTTCGTCATTCCCGGCGGCCCGGCAGGCCTGCGGGCCGGCGGCACCTCGACCGGCTACGAGGCCGGCCTGCGCCACAACTTCTGAACCAGGCCGGGCCTGTGCCTGCGGCCCAGGGGGCAGGCCTCACAATCCCGCCGCAAGCGCAGCAGGCTGGAAGCCCGGCGCAGGGCCTGCCATGCCCGCACTTGCCTGCTGCCGATGAACACGCCCGCCCCCACCACCATGACCCACGTCGTCACGGCCATCGAGGCTGCGGCGACGATCGCCTTCGCCTTCTCGGGCCTGCTGGAGGCGGCACGCAAGCGGCTCGATGCGGTCGGCGTCTGCATGGTGGCCGGGCTGGCGGCCTTCGGCGGTGGCACGCTGCGCGACGTGCTGCTTGACCGCCGGCCCTTCTTCTGGGTCGCGCACGCCGGATGGCTGTGGGTGCTGCTGGCGCTGTGCGCCGCCGCCATGCTCTTCATGCGCGCCCGCCACTTCGCGCCCACCGAGCGCGCCATGCAATGGCCCGACGCACTGGGCCTCGGTCTCTTCACGGCCAGCGGCACCCAGATGGCCCTGGACAGCGGCGCGCCGGCCATCGTCGCCGTGCTGATGGGGGTGGTGACGGCAGTGTTCGGCGGCGTCCTGCGCGACATTGTCTGCAATGAGATCCCCAGCGCCTTCAGCGACCACCGCCCCTATGCCATGTGCGCCTTCGTCGGCGCCTGGGTGCTGGTGGCGGCGCAGTGGTTGGGTGCCACCGACTGGCTGGGCCTGCTCGCGGCGGCATCGGCGGCGGCGCTGCTGCGCGTAATCGCGCTCGTGACCGGCTTCACGCTGCCGCGCTGGTCGCCAGACAGCTGAGAGACTGAGGCCAGCGCTTGTCCCCGTCGTGCCGGGCCGCCGATAAAGTCGGTCCCGGCATTCGCGATGCATCGCATCCATTGCGCCGCTCAATCCTCAGCCAACAATCCGCCACCCCGCATGACCCACAACCCCGACCCCCAGCTTGTCGAGCGCATCGTCGCCAGCTTCGAGCGCCAGTCCGCGATGCGGCTCATCCGCGCCACCTTGCCGCTGGTGGAGCCCGGCCGCACCGAGATCCACGTTCCCCATTGGGACGGCATCGAGCAGCAGCACGGCTTCGTGCATGGTGGCGTGGTCGGCATGATTGCCGATTCCGCGGCCGGCTATGCCGCCATGACCCTGGTGCCGGCCAGCGCCTCGGTGCTGACCGTCGAATACAAGATGAACCTGGTCGCGCCGGCCGACGGCGAGAAGCTGATCGCCCGCGGCGAGGTGCTGCGCCCGGGCCGCACGCTGATCGTCACCCGGGCCGAGGTCTTCGCGGTGAAGGACGGCCGCGAGACCCTGTGCGCGCTGATGCAGCAGACCATCATGGTCATGCACGGCAAGGCGGAGAAGTAGGCGACGGGCGCGGCTGGCCGCCGCGCTCGTGTTCTGGCCAGCGGGCGCCAAGGGCCTCAGTCCCGCTTCCGCTCGCCCCGACCCCGACCTCCACCGCCCTTCTCGGGCTCGACGCGCGGGTCGCGGTGGCACTCAACGCAGTTCTCGAAGTTCGGGATGCCTTCTTCCAGATGCTCGGCCCGCACGTTTGCCAGCGAATGCTCATGGCAGCCGTAGCAGGTGTAGCGGCTGTAATCGTTGTTCTTGTGGCAGGTTTCGCAGCTGGCCTCATGGTCGCGGTCGAGCACAAAGTACTTGTCGTGGTCAAAGGTGGCCGGCTTCCAGGCCTCGGTCTTGTGGCAGGCCTTGCAGCTGCCCCGGATCTGGCGGTGCAGGCGGTCGGTCGGCGCGTTGTGGCAGCTCTGGCATTGATCGAGCGCGGCCTTGGCCAGCAGGGCGTGGTCGAAGTGCGCCGGCTTCCAGGCCTTGCTCTCGTGGCACTGCGAACATTCGACCTTCAGGTCGCGGTGCACGGTGTCCTTGGGCGCCGCATGGCATGAGGAGCAGCCATCACGCACCGTCGCCTTCAGCAACTCATGCGAGAACGGCTTGCGGCTGCGCTTGGTGAGCTTGGGCCCCTGGTGGTCGCTGTGGCACGCCATGCAGTCCTGCTCGATCAGCGCCTGGTGGAATGAGACCTTGATGGTGCCGGCGGCAATCGCAACGCCCTTGGTGGTGCGCAGGCCCACATCGGCGACGGCGTGGCATTCGACGCAGCGCCCCGACGATGCACCGCGCCACACCGCATGACAGGCAAAGCAATCGGTGGCCAGTTCGGCATGGCCCTTGACCAGCGGCCCCGGGCTCACCATCAGGTGGGGATAGGCGAAGGCCAGCGCCACCAGCACGACGAGGTTGAGCGCGATGACGATCAGCAGGACTGGGCGCTTTTTCACTTCCAGCCCCAGAACAGGAAGATGGCCACGATGTGTGCCGTGGCCAGCACGGCGAAGGCCAGCGTGATCGGGAAATGCACCAGGCGCCACTGCTTGACGACGTCGAAGGTCAGGCTGTCCCAGTAGAGGCGGTCCTCGAGTTCGGCTTCGGTCAGGCCGCGCTCCCGCATGCGCTGCCGGGCTTCCTCGAGGCGGCGTCGTGAGCGATCAAGGATGAACTTGCCGGTGAGCCCGCTGCCTACATTGATAAGCATGGCCGCCACAGCCAGCCAGCCGAGGATGGCGTTGAAATGAACGCCCGCGTGCACCAGCACCAGCAGCGATCCGCTCCAGGCCAGCACTTCGTGCCAGCGCAGCAGCCGGGCGGGATGCCCGCGTTGGATCAGCCTGCGCTTGCGCAGCGAATAGACGGTGGAGCCGATGATGGCCAGCACGCCGGGTATGCCCAGCCAGCGGCCGACCCACAGCAGATCGAGAATGTGCAGCAAGCCGTCGAGGGCCAGTGCGCCCAGCACCAGCGCGGCAAAGCTCGCCAGGAAGGGCAGTACCTCGCGGCGCAGTATCCGGGCCGGCAGGGGCATCAGGCCTCCAGCACGAGCGCGGACGAAGGCCGGCCCACGCAGAGCAGGCAATGGCCCGCGGCCACATCGTGGTCGGGCGCCTGTGCGTACTGCACCGAGCCCTCCAGCAGGCGGGTCTGGCAGCTGCCGCAGCCACCCGAGCGGCAGCCGGATTCGACCTCGACGCCGTGCCGCTCGGCGAAGTCGAGCAGCGACGCGTCGCGCCCGTCCCAGGCCAGGGTACGCCCCGAGCGCTGGAAGCTCACCTCGAAGCCGCTTGCCGACGGCGCCGCCGCTTCCTCGCCGCCCGGCAACTTCACGGACGCCGGGCCAAAGGCCTCGAAGTGGATATCGCCTGGCGGCACCCCCCAGGCGGCCAGCGCAGGCACCAAGGTCTGCATCATGGCGGGTGGGCCACAGACAAGGAAGGCGTGGCGTCCATGCGGCAGTGTGCGGCGCAGCAGTTCGCCGTCTACGTGGCCTCGATGCTGGTAGTCACGCCCTTGCAGGTCGGCCTCGCCCGGGCGGCTGTAGACAATGTTCAGGCGCAGCGCCGGATGCGACAGCGCAAATGCCTCGAGTTGCGTCTTGAAGGCGTGCTCGTGGCCGTTGCGCATGCCGTAATAGAGGTGCACCGTTCGCTGCGGCTGCTGCGCGATGCACCAGCGCAGCATGCACATCATCGGCGTGATGCCTATGCCGCCGGCGATCAGCACCGCCGGCAGGTTCGGATCCTCATCGATGAAGAAGTGCCCGCCCGGGGCCTTCACGCGCAGGATGTCGCCGGCCTGCACATGGTCATGGAAGTGGTTGGACGACAGGCCGGGCGCGAACCCGGGGTGGTCGACGGGTGGCGGCACGCGCTTGATCGTCACCCGATAGTGCGCCGGATCGGGTCGATCAGACAGGGAGTAGCAGCGCGTGATCGCGCGCTTGGCGACCGATCCGTCCGCGGCGGGCACGCCGACATCGAGGCCGAAGGTCAGGAACTGGCCCGGCTTGAAGGCCGGCAGCGGCTGGCCATCCGCAGGCTGCAGGTAGAACGAGCACTGCGTCTGCGCTGCGTCCTCGAACTCACGCCGCTCGACCCTGAACTCGCGCCACCCCGCCCAGGCGGCACGCGCCTTGGCGGCCGTTGCCGCACCCGCAGTGGGGGGCGGGGCCATGGCCGCACCTGAGCGTTGCCGCCAGACCATCCAGCCCAGCCCCACCATCAATTGCAGCAGCAGCGCAGCGGCGATCAAGGCAAGGAGTTCGGCGGCCGTCATGGCGGGTGGCTTGCGGGTGAAGAGACGACCGGCAGGGCCATCACACAAGCCGATTCTGGGTGCCGATGCCGCCGCATTCTTGACCGGCATCAAGGGCCGGGCCGAGTCCGACGCCTGCTCAGAATTCCTTAATCTCCCTCGGCCCCGCCGGCCGTCACAGGGCCGGCGGCGGCCGCAGCGCCGGCGCTATCACTTGACGGTCAATTCCTTGGCGCCGCCCCGACCCAGCGGCGCCAACGCCTCGCTCAATTGATGAAGGAGATCGGCCCCATGTTGATGAAGGTGGGATAGGAGGGCGGCACGCTGGGCACGGTATTGACGTAGTTGAGGTTGGCGCCCGACAGGCGCACCACCACGGCGCCCACGGCCGACCAGATGCTGTTGACGGTATAGGCACCGCCGCAGCTCTGCGTGAGCGTGAACTCGGTCTTGGCGATCAGGTAATCGGCGCCAGCGCCGATCTTCTGCGCCGCCACGGTCTTGGTGATCTCCGGCCGGCCCGAGGGGTTGGTGCAGGCGACATTGGCGGGGCCCTGGAGGAGCACGTCGACCTGAGCGGTGAAGTTGGGCTTTTCCCAGGATTCGGCGTCGCCCCAGAACTTGAGCTTGACCTTGGCAAAGGCCGAGGCATCGGCCGTGGTGTCGCCGGGCGCGTTGACGAAGGCGCCGAAGAAGGCGTCGGCGAAGGTAGGCGATGCCGGCTTGCCGATGCCGTAGAAGAAGTTGTGAACACCGGCCGGGTCTTGCGCGCTGCCGCTGACGGAACCGTCCTCGAAGACCTTGACCGCAAAGAGGCGGGGGTCGACGAAGAAGCCCACCGTGCCCCCCTTGTCCGAGCGCGCCGTATTGGCGCCCAGGTTGCCCGAGTAGTCACTGGCGAAGATGCCGCCCGTGAAGCTGCCGGGCGCCACGCCACCCCCCGCGGCCGTGCCGGTGAAGTGGATGTTGTCGACGTAGATGGTGCCGGCCACGTTGGGCTCGAGCTTCATCTGGATGATGCGCGTCAGGTCGGGCGAGGTGTACTGCGAGAGGTCGATGTCGATCGCAGTCCAGCGGCCTGCCGTCAGGGCCTTGGAGATGGCATTCTCGGCCCCGCCACCGATCAGCGAAACCTTCAGGCTGGCCACGTCGGCGGTCCACACATCCAGGTGCAAAGTGCCCTTGGCGGCCACGTTCTGCGGGCTGCCGGCCCAGTCGATGCCTTCGTAGAGCGCGGTGCCGCCGAAGGTGTATTTGAGCGAGGTGTTGCCCGCGATCACCGGCTCGGCAAAGACCACGGCAGGGCTCTGGCCCCAGTCGGGGTTCTTGATGATGCCGGCCACGCTGGCGGCATCGCTGTAGATCACGGTGGAGCCGGCCGCGATGGCGGTGGTGGGCGCGCAGGTGGGCGCGGTCGTGCCGCAACTGGTGCCGCCGGCAGCTGCGCCGTGGAAGTAGATGTTGTCGACATGGATCGTGCCGGCAACATTGGGCTCGAGCTTGATCTGGATGATGGCCGTCTTGTCGGGCACTGTGTACTGCGCCAGATCGATGTCGATGGCGTTCCAGCTGCCGGCCGTGAGCGCCTGGGTGACGGCGTTTTCCTTGCCGGCGCTGATGATGGACACCTTCAGGCTGGTCACGTCGCCCGGGAACACATCGAGGTGCAGGCGGGTCTTGCTCGACACGTCGACCGGGCTCGCGGCCCAATCGATGCCTTCGTAGAGCGCGGTGCCGCCAAAGCTGTACCTGAGCGAGGTGTTGCCCGCGATCACCGGCTCGGCAAACCCCACGGCCGGGCTCTGACCCCAGTCGGGGTTCTTGATCAGACCACCGATGGCGGCGGCATCGCTGTAGATCACGGTGGCGCCCGCCGGGATGGCGGTGGTCGGCGCGCAGGTGGGCGCGCTGGTGCCGCAGCCGGCGGCGGGAGCTGCGGCACCGAAGGCGAGGTCGTCGAAGTAGTAGGTCTTCTGCACCGCCGCGGCGCGGGCGCGGCCGAAGTCGAAGAAGACCGTGGGCTTGTTGTAGTTGAAGGCCAGGTTCAGCGCCGCCGTGCCGGCAACCTGGCTGGCAAAGTTGAAGCTCAGCGTCTGCCAGCCCGCGGCCGTGGTGACGGTGGCCTCGGTCTCGACCGACTTGTTGGGGTCGCCCGAGTCTTCGACCTTCAGCCGCACCGGGATGCCGGCATCGGGCGACCACACGCGCAAGGTCATCGTGGTGTCGCTGGCGGTGAAGGGAATCCTGGGCGCCAGGCCCGTCTGCACGCCGGCCGCGGTGGTGGCGGTGATCGTGGTGCCGGCAAAGACTTCGGCACCGGCGGCGCGCACCACCCGGCCCACCTGGTTGGCGGCGTTGGTGGGGTCGGCCGCGATGCTGGAATCCTCGGCGCCGCCGAAGCCGGCCAGGCCGTAGCCGATGCCGCCGAGGTCGAAGCTGACCGGCAACGCCATCTGCGTCAGCACCACCGAGCTGAAGGCCTTTTGCGCGCTGGCGGCGGCGGCACTGCGGTTGCCGGCCCCGTCGCTGAAACTGCCCGCCGCGATGCTGATGGACATCGTGCCGGCGCTGTTGGCCGTGGGTGTGACAACCAGGGTGGCCTGCGTGCCGCTCACCTTGGTGAAAGCCCCCGCCGTGCCGCCGGTGACGGTGACGTCGTCGGCCGTGAAACTGGCGCCCACGTCCTCGCTGAAGACGAAGCTGAAGGTCACCGGGCCGCTGGCCGTCGCGGCGGGCGTGTCGTCGAAGATGGCCACCGTGGGCGCCGCGGTATCGGGCCCCGGCGCCGTGCTGGGCGCATTGATGGCCGAGGCCCCCGGCGGCGGTGACGCATCGCCACCCCCGCAGGCAGCCACCAGCAACGATGCCGCCGCCGCCGTGGCGGAATGGGCGAAGAACTTGGCGAATCGGTTCATGGTGTCTTCCTGACTGGCGCGAGGATCGATGGCGCCGCTATCGGTGGTACGGTTCATGAAGCGTTGAAAGCGCTTTCACGATCAGCTTACGGCGTGCGTGCCGGCATGGCAAGCGCCGCCGGCCCTGTGCTTTCCCTTAGGCCCTCAAGGCAGGCGGCCCAGCACCCCGGGGGCGACGATCAGCTGCTTGCCGTCGCTGAAGCGCACGGTGATCGGCACCTTGCCGGCATTGAAGGCGAGGTAGTGGCGCTGTCCCTCGGCACGCTTGAACACCTGGTAGAGCGCGGTGTCGGCGGTGACGCCGAAGTCGGGCGTGCCCAGGGCCTGCAGGCTCGCGATCCAGTGCAGCGTGTGGCTGGCGGTGTTGCCATCCTGTACGCTGCCGCGCGGCTTGTACTGCGCCAGCGCCGCGGCCGGGTCGGCGAGGGCCAGCACCTTCGCGAAGATGTCCTGCCAGATGTCTTCTGGCGGCGGGTTGGGCGGAAACTTGCCGCGCTGCCTGTAGGCCGCGCTCTCGGCGTCCATCGCCGCCAGATTGCGCTTGATGAAGGCCGGATCGCGCCCCAGGTAGGTTGAGAAGCCCGCCACCGGCAGCAGGTTGATGCCGTGGATCTGGCGCGGCTCGTCGGTCCACCAGGTGTTGTGTACAAACATGCCGCCGAACACCATGCTGGTCTCGGCGGGCTTGTAATCTGGCGGGAAGACGAGGCGGTAGAGGTCGAACCAGTAGTGGTCTATCGCATTCGTCTCGTTGGCATAGAGGTAGATGCCGAGGTCACGCAGTTCGCGGTTGCCCGTGACCTCGCCCCACAGGATGAGCCCGGCCCAGGCGTTGACGGCTTCGCTGCTGGATTCCTGGTTGTTGCCGAAGTTGCCATACTTGTCGACCCCGCCTATGCCAACGGCCCAGGAATGGCCCTCGTAGGCGTCGTAGTTGCGGATATAGGGAAACCCGGCGCTGCCGCGCTGGGTGTGGGCGATGTCGCTGATGAGCAGTTCGATCATCGCGCCCCACTGGTCCTTGGCGGCCCATTGCGGGTCGCGCAGCGCAATCTCGGCCGCTGCGCGTATCCAGTAGCCGTAATGGAAGTGGTGGTCGTTCATCTGCTCGACCGAGAAGAACTCATCGGGGTAGGCCACCACCGTTCCCAGGCTGCGGTCGAGCATGAAGTAGCTGGCCTTGCCCTTGCCGCTGAACCAGAACTCCATGCGCTCCTTGGCCAGCGCCAGCAGCTGGTCGCGTTCGCCGATCCTGCCCTGCTGCTCGGCCACCGCCGCCAGCTGCGTCAACTTCGTGAGGCCCTGGCCCGCCCAATAGACGCTGACGCGCCAGTTGTCCGGGTTCTCGCGGCTGGGCAGCAGGTCGCGCCGGCGCCTGAAGTCGCGCTTGAATTCGTCTTCCAGCGCCACCAGGCCCGGCCCTCCGGTGACCCCTGGCCAATGCGGCAGAAAGCCCTGCCACGGCCGCTCGGTGGTAAATGCGGGGGCCGCCAGCAGCCGCAGCTTGCCGCGCACGGTGTCGTAGACCGGGCCCAGCTTGCCGGCCACGGTCTGGTTCTCGTGCCAGTGGTGGGGGTAGAGGCCCAGCAGCGGGCCGTGGTCGGGCCCTTCCAGCACGCGCGTGGTGGCGGCAAAGCGCGTCTGCACCTTGCCGGCCGCGGCGTCGTAGTTCCAGGCCACGGCGGTGTCGGTAACGAAGGCATAGGCGTGGCGGGCCAACAGCTGCAGGGTCTCGGGCCTGTCGTCTGGCAGTGCCGCGGCCGAGAAGAAGCCCTTGCCCTCGGGCAGGCGGCCCGCCCATTCGGTGGGCGATACCTGCTCCCAGCGCACGCCACCGGGGCCGAAGATGACATAGCTCGTACCGTTCACGCGCAAGCCCAGCTGGCGGGCATCGGTGACGGCCGCCAGGCGCTCGCCCGGCGCTGCCAGGCGGATGCGCACATCGCCGCGGCTGAGCTGGAAGTAGGCATAGGGGCTGCCATGGGCGATGGTGGCCAGAAGCTGGTCGGCACCGCGCGCCATGGCGATGTCGACGGCCCAGTCGGACGCGCGTGCCAGCCGCGCCGGTTCGGGCTCGAAGGCCAGAGGCGAGAAGATGAGCGCGGCCTCATGCGGAAAGGCCACCACATGCTCGGGCCTGACCGCAAACGGGATCAGCTCGGCTGCCTCCTGGCGGCGCGGCAGCGCCATCTCCAGGCCGGCCGGGGTGGTCTTGAAGCTCAGGGGCTGGGCGAAAACCGGGCCGGGCCTGGCATTGAAGGCGACCGTCGAATACCACTGGCTGCTGGGGGCAGCCTGCTTCAGCATGGCCTCGGTGCGCCAGGGCGCGGCCGGAGGCGGCTTGTCGCTGCCCTTGGGCTGCAGCAGCACAGTCGCAGCGCCCAGCCGCAGGGTCGGCGGCGTCTGGGCCCAGGCGCCGACGGCCCCACCCAGGGCGAGTGCCAAGCCCCACAGAACCTGCTTGATGCGCGTCATAGCCATGCTCCACTCGGCCGGATCGACCCTGCCGATCCACATTATTGAAAGCGCTTTCACGAATCGATCTCGGGGCTTACCCGCAGCCTCGGCCGCAGGCCCGCCAGGCCCGCGGGAAAACACGGGGCGCGCCGCCGTTGACGCCAAGATGGGCCATGGACTAATCTGTTGAAAGCGCTTTCACACGTTTCTCGCATGAGGCCGCTTTACGGCTCCATGGCCCGGATCCCCCACCATTCCCTCCCGCGCGCCCTGCCCGGCGTCAAGCACATGAAACCACTCTCGCCGTCCCGCATGCCCCACCTGATCGCGGCTGCCGTCGGGCTGCTGCTCGCGGGTTCAGCGCAGGCCATCGACTTCGGCCCCTTCAGCCTGACCGGCTTTGCCAAGGCCGAGGCGACGCCGGTCTGGCCCTACTGCGACAACTGCCAGGTGGCCACGGGCGAAGACAAGCAGCGCTTCTGGGCCGACCAGATCCGCCAGAACCAGAGCTACGGCAGCCATGTGGCCACCCTGACGCTGTTCCAGCCCTACCTGGGCGTGAAGGCCGAGGTCGGCGGCGGCGTCAAGGTGGGCGCCCTGCTGAGCCAGCGCTACCGCGACGGCAAGGAAGACTTCAAGGGCTTCTACTACGACCGCAACGCCTACGTCAGCCACGACGATTACGGCAGCCTGCGCGTGGGGGCCATGACGACGCGCGGCTGGAGCGTGGCCGACTATCCCTACGGCAGCGCGGTGGGCGTGGCCGATGCCTGGGGCTCCAGCGGCGCCGGCTACGGCATCCTCACGCGCGCCCTGCGCCTGTCCTCGAGGCCGCTGGACGTGGCCGAGGGCGATCTCGTGCTGGAGGCCACCTATGACATCGGCAAGGCCGGCTGGAAGAAAAACAAGCCGCAGTTCCTGGAGCTTTATGCCCAGTACCACAAGGGCGATCTGGTGGTCGACGCGATGTGGCAGTGGGCCAAGAACGGCACGCCCTCGGCCTTCGGCCACGGCGTGTTCACCGGCCTCACGCCCTTCCCGGCCGACGACGCCAAGCTGGGCAGTTCCAGCCAGGGCATTGCGATGGTCATGGGGCGCTACCAGGTCGACGGCAACGTCGAGATCTCGGGCGGGCTGCGCGCCAACCGCTGGAGCGGCGCCTATGCCGTGGTGACCACCCCGCCCAATACCCACACCGGCACCGGCCTGGTCGAGGATGCGCGCTGGAACAACATGTTCAACGTCGACTGGTCCCGCGATCTGGGTGGCGGCGTATTCAAGGGCTACCCGGCCACCTCGGTGGACCTGATGCTGGGCCTGCGCTACCGCAGCGGCCCGTGGACCGCTTCCACCGGCATGGTGCATCTGGGCGCGGCGTCCACCGCCAACCCCTCGGACCGCGGCCAGTCCAACTCGGCCACCATCAACACGCTGGGCCTGAACTACAACTTCCGCAACGGCTTCGAAGCCTACGCCACGCTGGGCATGGTGCAGTACGCGAGGCAGGGCCTGGCACCGCTGTCCATGCCCAGCAACTCGGCCTTCAGCAATGTCGATTCCCGCGTCAAGACGCGCGGCAACTGGCTCACCCTGGGTGGGGTCTATGTCTTCTGAAATGCATGCATCCGAGGTCAAGGCCATGAAGCACACACTCCTGTCCGATGCCCTGCCCGCCCGCACCGGCCGCTGGATGCGCGCCGCGCTGGCGGCCACGCTGGCGGCCACGCTGGTGGCCTGCGGCGGCGGTGGCAGCACGCCCGTCACCGGCGTCGAAGTGAGCAAGCAACGCCCGCTGAGCGCCGAGTTCACCACGCGCAAGGCGGTCAACTACTCGCCCTTCCGCACCTTCAACCGCGACACCGAAGTCATCACCAAGGCCATGATCAAGCAGGACATGGACCTGCTGGTGGCCGGCGGCTTCGGCCTCATCCGCCTGTTCGACAGCTCGGACATGGTGGCGCGGCAGACGCTGGAAGTCATACGCGACAACAGCCTCGACATCAAGGTCTACCTGGGCGCCTACCTGCAGGGCTACGGCAACAGCAAGAGCACGGCCAATGATGCCGAGGCGGCACGCGCCATTGCGCTGGCCAACCAGTTCTCGGCCATCGTGCTGGCAGTGAGCGTCGGCAACGAGATGCTGGTGTTCGACTTCAACAAGATCGACAACCCTGCCACGCTGGCGGGCTACATCACCCGGGTGCGCAACGCCATCAACCAGCCCGTCACCACTGACGACAACTACGGCTTCTGGAAGTCGGCGCCGCACACCATCACCGACACCGTCGACTTCGTCGCGCTGCACACCTATGTCGAACAGGACACGGTGTTTGCCGAGGGCGTGTGGGACTGGCAGCAGATTGCCGCCGCCCCCGCCAGCCGCGCCACGGCGATGATGGACGCGGCCATCGCCGCAACCAAGGTGCAGTACGGCGCGGTGCGCAGCTATCTCGACTTTGCCGGCCTGCCCCACCTGCCCATCGTCGTGGGCGAGACCGGCTGGCACGCGGTCAACACCGGCGGCGGCGGCGGCAACCTGCCCTTCCGCGCCAGCCCGGCCAACCAGAAGATGTTTGTCGACCGCCTGCGCGCCTGGGAGGCCCTTGATCGCACCGGCGCCGGCCCGCGCACCGTCTTCGTCTTCGAGGCCTTCGACGAGCCCTGGAAGCTGGACGACAACTTCTGGGGCATGTTCACGGTGGACCGCAAGGCGCGCTGCGCCATCCAGGCTCTCCGGCCCGACGGCACTGCCGCCGGCAGCGCCACCTGGGTCCACGACAAGTCCTCGCCCTGCGACGCAGCCAGTGCCCTCTCGTTCCAGACGCTGGACGTGGGCACGGCGGTGGCCGCCAGCCGTTTCACGGTGTTCGCCGATGCCGCCACGGCCGGCGAGGCCGTGCAGGCCGGCGGCGACTGGGCCGCCTTCGGCAAGCAGACCGGCGGCGTCACGGCCGACCGCCCGCTGAGCAGCGCCAGCTTCGCCCCGGGCGACGGGCCGCAAAGCCTGGAGATCACGCCGACACCGGCCGACTACGGCTGGGGCATCCTGCGCTTCGGCACCGCCAGCAACCTCTCGGCCTTTGCCGGCGGCAGCCTCACGGCCTGGATCAAGACTGCCGGCTACCCGGGCAAGATCGAGATCGGCATCAGCACCGACACCGAAGACCGCAAGGGCGCCGAAGCCTTCCTGCAACTGGCGCCGGGCGACTTCAGCTACTGCAACACCGGCGCCTGGTGCAAGGTGACGATTCCGGTCGCGGCCTTCCTGGCCGTGAACCCCAGGCTGGACCTGCGCGCCGTGCTGCTGCCCTTCGTGATCGCCGACCGCTACGCCTTCACCGGCAAGCCGCTCAACACCACGGGCCTGCCCAGGATCGCCATCGACAACATCTACTGGTCGAAGTAAGCCCACCTGGCGGCGCACGGCCTTTGGCCGTGTGCCGCCCGCCTTTTTGAAGCGGCGGGTGCGATCACGGAAAGAAAAAGCGGGCAAGGCCCGCTTCAAAAATGCTGGCGGCCTCAAGGCCGCGAGTTCGCGAAAACCTCAGGCGGCCAACCGCTGCTCGGCGTCGAAGGCCAGGGCCCAGGCGGCATCGGGCACCAGGCCCACGTCCTGGCCGGCGGCGATGCCGCCATGCTCGGCACCAACCTTGGCGCTCAGCAACTCGGCCAGGCCGTCCACGCGCAGGTGGATGATGGACGAATCACCCAGGTGCTCGGCCAGCGCGACGCGGGCCGGTATGCCTTGGGCCGCTGCCACCAGCCGCAGATGCTCGGGCCGCAGCCCGGCGCGCTGTGTTTGCGCCGGCGCCTGGCCCGCCACCGCCGCCCACAGGGCCCGGTGGGCCGCACTGGCGTCTGCGCCGGGACGGTCGACGAGATTGATCCTGGGTGCACCGATGAAGGTGGCAACGAACTCGTTGGCCGGGCGCGTGTACAACGCCATGGGTGCGCCGAGTTGTTCGACATGGCCCTTGTTGAAGACGGCAATGCGGTCACCCATGGTCATGGCCTCGACCTGGTCATGGGTGACATAGATCATCGTCGTGCCCAGCTCCTTGTGCAGCCGCGTCAGCTCGATGCGCATGTTCACCCGCAGTGCCGCATCCAGGTTGGACAGCGGCTCGTCGAACAGAAACACCCGGGGCTTGCGCACGATGGCGCGGCCTATGGCCACGCGCTGGCGCTGGCCGCCCGACAACTCCTTGGGGTAGCGGGCCAGCAGCTCGGTGATGCGCAGGATCTCGGCCGCGCGGCCCACTTGCAGCCGCCGTTCGGCCTTGGCCACGCCGGACATCTCGAGCGCAAAGCCCATGTTCTCGGCCACGGTCATGTGGGGGTAGAGCGCATAGCTCTGGAACACCATGGCCGTGCCGCGGTCGGCCGGGCGCAGCTCGTTGACACGCTGGCCATCGATGCTGATCTCGCCGCCGCTGATGTCTTCCAGGCCCGCAATCATGCGCAGCGTGGTGCTCTTGCCGCAGCCGCTGGGGCCGACGAAGACGAGGAACTCGCCGTCCTTCACCTCCAGGTCTATGCCCTTGATGACGTGGGTGTCGCCGTAGCTCTTGCGCAGGCCGCTGAGTCTGACCTGTCCCATCGTCACGCTCCCACCGGCACGGCGCGGCTGGATGCGCGCAGGGCCTGCTGTTGCTGAAGAAAGCCGCGGTACCAGAGCGCGCTGTCCTTCAGCGTGCGCTGCTGGGTCTGGAAATCGACGTGTACGATGCCAAAGCGCTTGGCATAGCCCGAAGCCCACTCGAAGTTGTCGAGCAGGCTCCACAGCATGTAGCCGGCCATGGGCACGCCCTGGCGCAGCGCCTCGGCCACCGCGGCGATGTGGGCCGCGACATACGCCGTGCGGGCGGCGTCGTGGACGCGGCCGTCCTGCACCACGTCGTCGAAGGCGCCGCCGTTCTCGGTGACGAAGAGCGGCGGCACCGGGTAGTCGCGCCGCAGGCGCAGCAGCAGCTCGGTCAGGCCCTCGGGATAGATCTCCCAGCCCATGGCCGTGACTTCCAGGCCGCTCTGCGCCACGTCCCAGGGCCCCTGGGCGCTGGCCACGGCGCGCGTGTAGTAGTTGAGGCCCAGGAAGTCCAGCGGCTGGGCGATGGCGTCCAGGTCGCCGTGCTGGATCTGCGGCGCGTCGGCACCGAGGAAGTCGACGATGTCCTGCGGGTAGCGGCCGTGGAACAGCGGGTCCATGTACCAGCGCAACAGGCGGCCGTCCTCGTGGCGGGCCTGGGCCTGGTCGGCCGGCGCATCGGTGGCGGCGTGTACCGGGCTCAGGTTGAGCACGATGCCCAGCTGGGCACGGCTGCCGTCGGCGCGCAGCGCCTGCAGTGCCAGGCCATGGCTCAGCAGCAGGTGGTGGGCCACTTGCATGGCCAGCCGCCGGTCGCGCAGGCCCGGGGCGAAGACACCGTTCTCGTGGCCCAGCGTGGCCACGACCCAGGGCTCGTTGTGGGTGGTGATGCTGGCCACGCGGTCGCCCAGGCGGCGCGCCACGCCACGCGCGTAATCGACGAATCGGTGTACGGTGTCACGGTGGCCCCAGCCGCCCTGGTCTTGCAGCGCCTGCGGCAAGTCCCAGTGGTTGAGCGTGAGATAGGGCGTCAGGCCGCGCTGCAGCATGCCGTCGACCAGGCGCTCGTAGAAGTCGAGCCCGGCGGCGTTCCAGGCGCCGCTGCCTGCGGGCTGAACGCGCGGCCAGCTGATGCTGAAGCGGTAGGCATCGATGCCCAGGCCTTGTGCGATGTCGAGGTCCGCTTCCCAGCGGTGGTAGTGGTCGCAGGCGACGTCGCCATGGCTGGCGTCGGCGATGGCGCCGGGTACGCGGCAGAAGCTGTCCCAGATGGAGGGCGCCTTGCCGCCCAGGCTGGCCCCGCCCTCGATCTGGAAGGCGCTGGTGGCCACGCCCCAGACGAAGTCGGCGGGGAAGGCAGCGCTGGGGATCGGGGTCTCGGGTGCGGTCATGGCAGGGGCGATGGAGTGGAATGCGGTACTACTTGACGGCGCCGGCCGTGAGGCCGCTGATGAGCTGCCGCGACGACAGCATGAAGAGGATGACGAGCGGAATGGTGGCAATGGCCGAGCCCGCCATCAGCGCGCCCCATTCGGTGTCGACCGGGCTTTGCAGGCTGCGCAGGGCCAGCGGCAGCGTGTACATCTCGGGGCTGCGCATCACGATCAGCGGGCCGATGAAGTTGTTCCAGCTGGCGATGAAGGTGATCAGGCCCAGCGTGCCCAGGGCGGGCCGCAGCAGCGGCAGCACGATGCGCCAGTAGATGCGCAGCTCGCCGCAGCCGTCCATGCGCGCGGCCTCGATCAAGTCCTTGGGCACCGAGGCGACGACGAACTGCCGCATCAGGAAGATGCCGAAGGCGCTGGCCGCACCGGGGATGTAGAGCGCACGCGGCTGGTCTATCCAGCCCAGCACGTCCATGATCATGAAGGTGGGGATCATGTTCATGAAGCTGGGCAGCAGCATGGTCGCCATCACGAAGGCGAAGAGCGCGTTCTTGTAGCGGAACTCGAACAGCCCGAAGGCATAGCCGCCCATGCTGCAGAACAGCAACGTGAGCGCGGTATTGGCCACCGCCACGTAGAGGCTCCAGCCGAGGTTGCGCCAGAACGGAATGCGGCTGGTCAGGATGCGCAGGTTGTCCAGGAAGTCGCCGCCGAACAGCAGCGGCGGCGGCAGGCTGAAGATCTCGGTGCGCGTGTGCGTGGCAAACACGAACATGAAGTAGAAGGGCGCCAGCATGATCAGCGCGCCCAGGCCGACCACGGCG
The DNA here is from genome assembly GCF_904426505.1 of Rubrivivax sp. A210. GTDB lineage: Bacteria > Pseudomonadota > Gammaproteobacteria > Burkholderiales > Burkholderiaceae_C > Rubrivivax. The sequence goes on along the minus strand of NZ_CAJGBN010000015.1, from coordinate 19,180 downwards.
TAGGCGGCCCAGGGGGCGAGCTTTTCGGTTCTCAACTCAACCCCCTGCGGTGCGCGGCTTGAAGGCCAGGTTGGTGAGCCAGGTGAGCACCACCACCACGAAGAACAGCAGCCACGACATCGCGCTGGCGGCGCCGAAATCGTTGAAGTCGAAGGCCATGCGGTAGAGGTAGATGGCGGTGGTCATGCCCGACTGGTCGGAGCCGCCGCGGCCGCCGGTGAGGATGAAGGGCTCCTCGAAGATCTGCAGGCCGCCGATGACGCTGAGCGTGACGCCGAAGAAGATCATGGGCTTGAGACTGGGCAGCGTGATGCGCCAAAACTGCTGCAGGCGCCCGGCGCCGTCCATCGCGGCGGCTTCGTAGAGATCCTTGGGGATGGTCTGCAATGCGGCCAGGTAGAGCACGACGTTGAAGCCGACATAGCGCCAGAAGACGATCATCGCGATGGCCGGCTTGATGTTCTCGGGCGCGCCCAGCCAGTCGATGGGCTCGGCTCCGAACAGGGTGCCCAGGCCCAGGTTGACGAGGCCGAAGTCCTTGGAGAACAGGCTGCTGAACATGATGGCGATGGCCACCGTGCTGGTGATGTAGGGCAGGAAGTAGGCGCCCACGACGCCGTTGCGCAGGCGCTTGAAGCTGGTGTGGATGAACACCGCCAGCGGAATGGCCACCAGATGCTGAGGCACGCCCGAGGCCACGGCCAGCCACGCCGTGTTCTTCAGGCTCTTCCAGAACCATTCGTCCTGCAGCGCAAAGGCGAAGTTGTCGAGCGCGACGAACTGCATCGCGTCCAGCCCGCTGGTCGGCTCCCAGCTCTGGAAGGCCAGGTAGAGCGAGAAGCCCAGCGGAAACAGGCCGAAGACGAGAAAGAGGACGACGAAGGGGCTCAGCAGCACATAGGGCGTGATGCGAGGGGAAAGACGCAGCGAGGACGGCAGCTTCATGGAGGACTTTCCGCAACTCAGCGCCGGGCGCGCTTTTCCAGCAGGCGGGCGGCGTCGGCCAGCGCGGTGGCGATGTCCTTGCCCTGGTCGAGCACCTTGTCGAGTTCGGTGTCGATCACCTCGGCGGCAAAGGCGTCCTGCTTGTGCACGCTGGGCGCCGTGATCCTGCGCGTGGCCTCGCGCCACAGCAGCCGCGCCGGCTGGCCGCCGAGAAAGGCGATGGGCTGCTCGAAGAAGGGGTCGTCATAGGCCGAGAGCAGGGCGGGGAAGGCGTCCTGGCTCTTGAAGGCGGCCAGCTGCTGGGTGCGCTCCAGCGTCATCATCTCGATGAACTGCCAGGACAGCGCCTTGTTCGCCGCCTTGGCTGCGCGCGGTATCGCGAGAAAGGTGCCGCCATAGGCAGCGAAGGCGCCCTCGGGCAGCTGGGCCGCACGCCACTTGCCGCGCGTGTCGGGCGCCAGCCAGTTGTTCAGGTGGCCGGCCAGCCAGGCGCCCGACATCTGCGTGGCCAGCGTGCCGCGCTTGAAGCCCTCGCTCCACTCGTTGGACCAGGCCGAGACGCGGGCATCGAGCCGCTGGCGGCGGATCTCGCGCGCCAGCGTGAAGGCGCGCACGAAGCGTGGCGTCGTCACCAGCACGCGGCTGTCGCTGTCGAAGTACAGGCCCTCGCCGGGCTGCAGGCCGGTGCGGATCAGCAAGTCCTTCATGTCGCGGGCATGGGCCAGCAGGTAGGCGCCGGTCGTGCGCTTGATCTTCACGCCGGCGGCCACATAGCTGTCCCAGGACCGGGTCAGCTCGGCTTCGCTGACGCCGGAGCGGGCCAGCACGTCGGTGCGCAGCAGCAAGGTGCCGGGGCCGATGTCGGCCGGCGCGGCCACGATGGCCCCCTTGCGGTTGGTGGCCTGGGCCACGGCATAGGGCACGTAGCGACTGGCGTGGCGGCCTATGGCATAGGGCGGCTGGGCCAGATCCTCGAGCCCGCCGCCGGTGGCGAAGCGGCCCACATAGCCCACTTCCAACGCCATCACGTCGGGCAGGTAGACGCTGGTCGAGAGCGCCGTCGTCATCGCCGTGTGGTGGTCGTTGAACTCGCGGCTCACCACCTTGATGTCGACGTTGGGATGCAGCTTCTTCCAGGCCGGGATGGCGGCCCTGACGATCTCGTCCACTGCCGGGAAGGCGGCCACGGTCAGCACCTGCTGCGCCAGGGCCGGCCCTGGTCCCGCCAGGGCGCTGGCTGCCGCCAGGGCCAGCCAGGCCCGGCGCAGCAACAGGCGGCCGGCCTCGTGGTTCATCGTCGCGGGTCTCCCTTGGTTTGCCGTGCGGCCATGCAGGTTCGACGGCATGAAAGCGCTTTCACAATTTAAGGGGCAGACACCGGCCTGTCAATCGAGGGTTATCGAGCAGCGCTGCCCTGCAGCCGCGGCGCCACGGCCGGCGCACGCGGGCGGAAAGCCGTCAGCGCTGGCGCGGCTCGCGGCTGCTTTCGCGGGCGATGAAGCGCGGTGGCGGCAGCCTTGCCGTGGGCTGCTCGCCGGCCAGCAGCTGCAGCATGGCCGCGCCGGCGATCTGCCCCAGCTCGTAGACCGGGTGGTGGACGGTGCTGAGCGGCGGCACGGTGTAGAGGGCGCCGGCCAGGTCGTCGAAGCCGACCAGCGAGACATCGTCGGGCACGCGCAGATGGCGGCGGTGCAGGGCCAGCGCGGCGCCGAAGGCCATCTGGTCATTGGCACTGAAGATGGCGGTGAAGGCCTCGCGGCTGTCGAGCAGGCGCTCCACCGCCATGCGTCCGCTGTCCTCGGTGTACTGGCCCGGCGCCACCAGATCCTGCTCGAAGGGCACTCCGGCGGCCAGCAGGGCGGCACGGTAGCCGCGCAGGCGCTCCTTGGCGTCGGGGTGGCGCGGATCGCCGGCTATGAAGGCGATGCGGCGGTGGCCCAGATCCAGCAGGTGCTGGGTGGCCAGGCGCCCACCTTCGAAGTTGTCGAAGTTCAGCGCATAGAGGCCGGGCGCCTTGAGCTGGCGGCCGGTCACCACCAGCGGCAGCTGCTGCGCATAGGCGGCCAGCGCGCTGTCGCCCAGGCGTGCGGTGAGCACGATGATGCCGTCCACGCGGCGCGAGCGCAGCATGTCAATGCAGCGCGTCTCATGCGCGGCGTTCCAGTGGCCGCTGACGAAGAGCGGGCTGTAGCCGGCGCGGCTCAGCTCGTCTTCCACGCCGCGCAGCGCGCCGCCGAAGAACGGGCTGTCGATGGTTTGCGTGACCACGCCGACGCTGAGCGTGCGCCCGCCCGCCAGCCCGCGCGCCACCGGGTTGGGCACGAAGCCCAGGCGCGCAATGGCCTCGTCCACCGCGGCGCGCTTCTCGTCGGCGACGACGGCCGTGCCGTTGAGGATGCGCGACACCGTGCTGGGCGAAACGCCGGCCGCCAGCGCCACCTGCTCCAGCGTCACCCTCGTGTCGGCCTGCGCCGCGGCGCCGCCCTTCCTGCCCACGCGGGCCACGGTCTTGGTCTTCATGCCACCCGCCCTTTTGAATGGGCGGCAGTTTAAGCGTCACCCCAACGCTAGCTGCAAGCCGGCCTGCAGCCGGATTGCAGCCGCCTTGCCGGGCCTGCCCAGCCGCCCGCCGCCCGGGCCGACGACGGCATCGAAGGCCCGCTTCCCGGGCCCTGGATCCCGTGCCCATTGTTCGGGATTCAGGGTCAGTCAGTCCCGCCGGCGGCTGTTTATCGCAACGGCACCCGCTCCTAGAGTTCCCTACACCGCAGCAAGCCCGCTGCGCCAGGTCGGATGGCCACCCCCACCCCATCCAGGAGCACCCCATGACGATCCGCAAGTCCCTCGCCGCTGTCGCGGCCGCCGCAATGCTGGCCGCCGCCGGCGCCGTCTACGCCCAGACGCTGGCCGAGAACCCCACCACGCCGCCGCCCAAGCCGGAACGCCAGGCACCCGCGGTCGAGAAGAACCTGAAGATCTTCGACACCTTGGACTTCGAGGTGTTCAGCAACCAGAAATGGGACGATCTGCACGAGAGCCATGCCAAGGACATCGTCGTGACCTGGCCCGATGGTCACGAGACCAAGGGCATACACCGTCACATCGAAGACCTGAAGGCGCTGTTCGTGTTTGCGCCCGACATCGCTATCAAGACGCATCCCATCCGCTTCGGCTCGGGCAGCTGGACGGCCGTGACCGGCGTGATGACCGGCACCTTCACCCAGCCTATGCCGCTGCCCGATGGCCGGCTGATCCCGCCCACCGGCAAGCGCTTCGCCATCGGCATGGCCACCATCGGCCACTGGAAGGACGGCACGATGGATCACGAATGGCTGTTCTGGGACAACCAGGACTTCATGAACCAGATCGGCCTCGGCGCCCAGTAAGCGCGGCACCGGCAGCCGCAGCCGCCGCGGCGGCTGCAGCGGCAGACGGCCTACCAGGCCACCTGTTCGTCGCTGCCGCCGAAGCTGGCCGGAAAGCCAGCGAAGTGCGGCAGTTCGTCCTTCACCGGCACCAGCGCCTCCTTGCACATGATGTGCAGCTGCGGCTTGAAGACGCCCGGCGGCAACAGGTAGGCGCTGATGCCGTGTACGCCCATGCCGACGGGGTCGCCGAACAGGTAGGTGCCGCAGTGGGCACAGCGCGTGCGCTGGTTGTCCTTCAGCGCCCACTTGAAGGTCTTGCCCTCGGTCACCTCGACGCCGGCATGCGGGTAGACCGAATAGGGCACGCAGCCGCCGCCGGCGATGCGCTGGCAGTCGGTGCAATGGCAATAAAGGTCGGCCACGGGCTCGCCGCTGAGCTTGATCTTGACCTGGCCGCAATGGCAGGCGATGTTCATGTCGGGCACGCTTGTCTCCTCGTTCAGGGTGTTGTCGGACGCTGGCTCTGCACGGCATGCCCAGGGGCTGCCGCGCCGAACACTAGCGCGATTCGGCCGCCAGGCAAACACTTTCGCGGCAGACCGGCACGGGGCTTCAGGCCGTGGCGCCGGCCGGGGCCGCGAACACCGAGCCATCGGCCAGCAGTTCGTCGACGTCGGCGCCCGTGCAGCCCAGTTCCTCCAGGATGCGCAGCGACTCCCAGCCGCGCGGCTGGGCCGCGCCGCGCCGCGACGGGTAGTCGCCATCGAAGCGGATGGTCGGGCGAATTGCAACGGTGACCCCTTCGGTGGGGTGCTCGTCGGGCTGCAACAGGCCCACGGCCTGCAGATGCGGATCGTTGGGCAGCGTTTCCAGCGTGTGGCAGGGCTTCACCGCGATGTCGGCACGGCCGAGTATGTCCAGCCACTCGGCCGTGGTCTTGCCGGTCAGCGGCGCGCCGCGGATGGCGAACCAATCCTTCACGTTCCTTGCCCGCGCCGCCACGCTGGCATAGCGCGCGTCGTCCAGCAACTCGTCGCGGCCCACGGCCTTGAGGAAGGCGCGCACCTGGGGGTCGGTGTTGATGGTGAAGGAAATCCAGCCATCGGCGGTCTGCACCGGCCGGTTGTGCGGGCTCAGCAGGCGCAAGTCACCCGCCGGCCCCACCGGCGGCTCGAAGCTGTGCTGGGCCAGGTGCTCCTGCAGCACGAAGGCGGCCATGGTCTCGAACATCGGCACCTCGATGCTGCAGCCCGCGCCGCTGGCCTGCTGGCGCGTGATGGCGGCGAGGATGGAGCCGGCGGCGATTTCACCGACGACGTGGTCGCAGATCAGCATGGGCACATAAGCCGGCGCACCGTCGCGCGCCAGCGTAAGCCCCGTCATGCCCGAGGCGGCCTGCACGACGCTGTCGTAGGTCGGGTGGCCGGCATAGGGGCCGTCGGTGCCATAGCCGGTGATGAGGCAGTAGATCTTGCCGGGGTGGCGGGCGCGGATCGTGGCATCGTCCAGCCCCAGGCGCTGCAGCGCCTGCGGGCGCATATTCGCGACGACGACATCGGACCAGGCCACCAGCTTGTCCATCAGGCGGCGGGCCGCGGGCTTCTTGAGGTCGCAGCAGATGTTGCGCTTGCCACGGTTGAAGTGCAGGTAGGAGCCCGAGTGCTGGCCGGTGGGCGACAGGCCGCCCAGGCCGCGCATCAGGTCGCCGTCGGGGCTCTCGACCTTCACCACCTCGGCGCCGTACTGGGCCAGGCGCGAGGTACACACGGGGCCCACCACCACGCTCGTCAGGTCCAGCACCTTGACGCCCTTCAAGGGCTCGAACTTCATCTTGTTTCCAGTTCCATCTCGGCCGCGATGCGGCCGTGGTCGTCGCAGGCGCGCAGGCGCCAGCGCGGGCCCTCGCGGTCGGCAGTGAGCGTGACGGGCTGTCCGCAGAACAGCGGGGCCAGGTTCTTCATGCGCAGGCGGCGTGCCTCCAGCCCGAGATCGTTGCGGGCAAACTCGGTCAGCAGCAGCGTGATGAGGCCGCCATTGACCACCAGGTCCGGATAGCCCTCGACATCGCGCGCATAGCTCTTGTCGCTGTGGATGCGGTGCGAATTGAAGCCCAGGGCCGAGAACTGGAACAGCAGGATCTCGTCGGGCACCAGGGTCTTCTGGTGCGTGGCCGTGACGGCCTGCCGGCGCCCGGCGCCGGCCTTGTAGCCGCCACCCGGCGCCAGCATCAGAAAGCTCTGGGTCTCGGCCACCGCGAGTTCGGACCTGCCGGCCACCCGGATCTCGTGCGCCACCGTGACGCTGGCCGAAGGCCTGTCGCCGCGATTCCTGTGCTCCAGCGTGAGGATGGCGCTCGACCGCTGGACCGCCGCCCCCACCGGAATCTCGCCCAGGTACTCCACGCAACGCCCGGTGGCCAGCAATCTCGGCAGGCCGAGATCCGGCAGGGCCACGCCCAGGCCGGGATAGCCGTCGGCACGCAGGGCCGAGCGCCGCGTCTCGGCGCCGAGCAGGATGAAGTGCCAGCCCGTCGGCAGCGGGCTTGCGGCCTCGATGGTGTCGGGGTCGAGGTCCAGCATCGCCGCCACGCGCCGGGCGGTGGCGACGGTGCAGATCTCGGTGCGCAGGTCCGGTTCGAAGGCGCCGGCTTCGACCTCTGCTGTTTCGGGCCGGGCCGGGTTCAGGTCGGACATGGCTGGGCAGCGAAGTCGCCTGTCTTCGTCAGGCGGCGGCCTGGGCGCCGTCGGCCTTGGGGCCTAGCACGGCAACCATGCGCGTCTGCAGCACGCCCAGGCCAATGCCGATCAGCAGCGAGATCGGCACGACGATGGCCACGTTCTTCAGCGAGGCCGAGGTCATGGCCGCCACCGTGAAGGCATCCGGCGTCTGCGCCAGGTAGGCAAAGCCGGTGGCGAAGCCGTAGAAGCTGGCCGGCACGACGCCGAAGAGCGGCAGGCGCGACAGCCAGATCATCACCGGCGTGACCGCGGCCACCAGCAGGGCAGCAGCCACCGGCACCGGCAGAGGCAGCACGCCGGCGCCGACGCCCAGCGCCACCAGCCAGCACATCGAGATCCCCAGCGCCATGCAGGCCATCACCTTGGGGATCACCTCCTTGCCGCCGCCGGAATGCAGAAAGCCGGCCCAGCCGATGAAGGCGCACCAGACCAACAGGCCAGGAAACTGCAGAAAGGCAAAGGTGGCCAGCGAGGCGATGAGCGCACCCGACACGGCATAGGCATGGATGATGGGGAACATGTCGTCTGTCTCCTGGGTCTCGTTATGGTTGGGTCTGGGCCGCCGCCCGGGGCGGTCCGCGCTCTTCAGTCGGCCTTGCCGACGCTCTGGACGTAGGCCCAGATGCTCTTGATCTCGGTGTCGCTGTAGACATTGCCCCAGGGCGGCATCGCCGTGGGTGGGCGGCCGGCCTTGACCACGGCGACGAAGTCGGACTCGTTGCCCTCGAAGCGCCGCAGGTCGGGCACCATGCCGCCGGAGACGAGGTTGCGGCCATGGCACTTCTGGCAGGAGCCGTTGTAGATGGACCGACCCTTCTCGGCGAGTACCTCCTGGGCCACGGAGCCGGACGAGCCGGGGGCCACGGAGGTCTGCTGGGCCAGCATCGCGCCCGCCTGCGACCCACCCACGACAAAGTGCAGCCGCACCGAGACGGCCACCGCCCCGGCACGGGCCTGCCACTGCCGGGCCTTGGTCCCCGCGGGCTGAGCCTTCGCCACCGGCGGCTTGCCGCCTGCAGGCCTGACACTGGCCGGCATCGAATGCACGGTCGGGAAGCCGTAGCGGGCCAGGATCTCGCCCCGCCGGCCGCTCTTGCCCATCTCGGCTATGGCCTGGTTGACTTCGGCCAGCAGTTCCGGCTCGCTGCTGCGCACCGCCACGGCCAGCGGAAACGCGAATTCCGGCCGCGCATCGGCCAGCACGCGCAGCCGCGCACCGGGTTCGTTCCTGGCCATCCAGCCGAAGACCGGACCCCACATCACGGCGGCCTCCAGCTCACCCTTTTCCAGGGCCTTGAAGATGGCCTTCTGGCGCGGGTAGAGGCCGCGGTCGTGGCCCATGTCGAACACCTGGAAATCGGCCAGGGTGTTCATCTGCACGCCGATGCGCTTGCCTTTCAGCTCGGCCAGCGTGGTGGCCGTCACCTGGGGAGCCACCACCACCACGAAGCCGGTATTGAGGTAGGGCCGCGACAGCGTGACCTGGGGGTTCTGGGCATCCAGCCGCTTGTCGGTGGGTGCGCCGACGAAGAAGTCGCAGTTGCCGGCGGCCAGTTGCCGGTAGACGCGCCCGATGAACTCGGAGGCGTACCAGTGGACCTTCAATTCCGCGCCCAGGCTGCGCGCGATGTCGGCCGCCATCTCCAGGTCATAGCCCTGGGGCTGGCCGGCGGCATGCGACAGCGGCAGGTTGTCGGGGTCGGCGCACACCGTGAGGGTGCGCGCCTGCCGGATGACCTTGGCCGGCGCACCGCCAACCGCCAGCGCCGCCGAGCCTATGAGCAGGGCGCCAAACAGCGCGGCGGCGCGAATGGTGAACTTCGAATGGGTCATGGTGCGTTCGGGAAGGGGCGAACCCCTTCCCGCTCCGGCTGGTTCAGTCGTCCTTGAGCGCGAAGACCCAGAGGGTCGCGCCGCGGTTGATCTTCTTCAGGTGCTCAGGCACGGCCTTGCCGGCCCACAGCGGGAAGGAGCCGCCCATGCCCGAGACGACGGCCACATGCTGCTTGCCGTCCATCATGAAGCTGACCGGCGCGCCGACGATGGACGACGACACCGGGAAGCTCCAGACCTGCTTGCCCGAGGCCGCATCGAGAGCGTAGAAGTCGGTCTCGAAGGTGCCAAAGAAGATCAGGTCACCGGCGGTTGACAGCACGCTCGAGGTGAGCAGCGGCGACTTGTTCGGCCAGCGCCACACGATCTTGTTGGTCTTGAGGTCGACGCCCTGCATCTCGCCCTTGCCCGGACCCTCGTGTTCACCGCCAATGCCCAGGTACATCACGCCACGCTTGTACGAGACCTCTTCCGAGGTCCAGTGGTAGCAGAGGTCCACCACCGGGATGAAGGCCATCTGGCGCTGCGGGTTCACCGACATGTGGGCCAGGCCCTTGGCACCGAAGTAGGTCGGGCAGACGGTGGATTCCTTGCCCTTGGCGTAGAGCTTGGAAACATCGACCTCGGAGCGGCCGGTCGCCGGATCGACCTTGCCCCAGTTGGCCTTCTCGAAGAACTTCAGCACCGAGTTGAACTTGCCGTCGGTGCGGTCCAGCGTGTAGAGGTGGCCGTTCTTGTTGGCCTGCACCAGGCCCTTGACCTTCTTGCCGCCCTTGTCGAGGTCGACCAGGATGCCTTCCCAGACCGAGTCGAAGTCGAAGGCGTCCTTGGCCGTGAACTGAAAGTCCCAGACCTTCTTGCCGGTGTCCACGTCCAGCGCCAGCATCGAGTTGGCGCCGCGGTTGTCGCCCGGACGCATGGCGTAGTTCCAGGGCGCGGGATTGCCCGTGCCCCAGTAGACGAGGTTGGTCGCCGGGTCGTAGGTGGCAGTCAGCCAGGCGGCGGCGCCGCCGTACTTCCACGACTCATTGCCCCAGGTCTCGTTGCCGGGCTCGCCCGGCTGCGGCACGGTGATGGTGCGCCACAGTTCCTTGCCGGTCTGGAAGTCGTAGGCCACGATCTGGCCCGTGACGCCGTATTCGCCGCCGGCCAGGCCCACCATGACCTTGCCCTTCACGATGACCGGGGCCATCGTCATGCTGTAGCCGCCCTTGTAGTCTTCGGCGGTCACCTCCCACACCTTCTTGCCGGTCTTGGCGTCCAGCGCCACCACATGCGCGTCGAGCGTCGTGAAGTAGACCTTGTCCTCGTAGACCGACACACCCTTGGAGATCAGGCCGCAGCAGGTGAACTGGCCGATGTCCGCCGGCAGCTTGATCTCGTAGCGCCAGATGCGCTCCTTGGTGCGCAGGTCCACGGCCTCGACCCACTGGTTCGAGACCTGCATGATCATGATGCCGTTGTTGACGATGGGCGTGAGTTGCTGCCCCTCATTGCTGCCCAGCGAATACGACCAGGCCAGCGACAGCTTCTTGACGTTCTTGGTGGTGATCTGGTTCAGCGGGCTGAAGCGGTCACCGTTGTAGTTCTTGCCGTAGACCAGCCAGTCGCTGCCGTCCTTGGCGGAATTGAGCAAGCGCTCGTCGGTAACGGTCTTCCATTCCGAGCCCCATGCGCCCAGGCCGGCCACCGCCAGCGCCACCGCTACCGCACCGCGCACTGCCGCCGATGCCATTCTGTTTGCCATATCCGTCTCCAATCCGATGTGTTGATGCCCTGGCCCGGTCCGCCCCTGCGGCCGGCGTTTTGTTGGAGGTGCCCACGATCGCCCCTCGAAGCGAATGTTCTTCTCAGCGCCACCGCCTATCCATCGCTGGTGGCAGGCAGAAGTGGCAGCGCGAAGGACAAGTTATCCATTTGTCTTGCCATCGCAATGCGGGGCCGGATCGGCGGGAATTCACCCACCATTGCCGGCCCCGAATGAAAAAGCGCGCTGCATGCCCTTGTGGGGCAGCAGCGCGCTCTGGGCAGGCCTGGCAGGTGCCGCGCTAGACGCGGAATGGATCCCTGCTCTGCGGCGTCAGCTCGATCCACACCGCCTTCTGCTCGGTGTACTCGAGCACGGCGTCGATGCCGTTCTCGCGCCCGATGCCGCTGGCCTTCATGCCGCCGAAGGGCACGTTGGGGGCGAAGCGGCGGTAGGTGTTGACCCACACGGTGCCGGCCTTCAGGCGCTTGGCGACACGGTGCACGCGCTGCACGTCACGCGACCACAGGCCCGAGGCCAGGCCATAGGGTGTGTCATTGGCCATCGCGATGCCCTCTTCCTCGGTATCGAAAGGCACCATGCAGACCACGGGCCCGAAGACCTCGCCGCGCATCACCGCGTCCTCGGCCTTGACGTCGGTGAGCACGGTCGGGCGGATGAAGTAGCCGCCCAGCCCGTCGTCGGCCCCGCCGCCGCAGGCCACGGTGGCGCCTTCCTGCACAGCCTGGCCCAGGATCTCCTGCACCTTGGCGAACTGCGGCGCGGTGGCGATGGGGCCCATCTCGGTCTCGACCAGCGCCGGGTCGCCCATCTTGATGGTCTTGGCTCGGGCGACGACGCCGTCGAGCACGGCCTGGTAGATGGAGCGCTGCACGAAGGCGCGCGAGCCCGCATGGCAGACCTGGCCGGTGCCGCCAAAGATGCCCGCGAGCACGCCGTTGACGGCGGCGTCGACATCGGCATCCTCGAAGACCAGTTGCGGCGACTTGCCGCCCAGTTCCAGCGTGATGCGCGCCAGGTGCGAGACGGCGGACTGCGCCACCGCGATGCCGGTGGCGGTGGAGCCGGTGAAGGCCACCTTGTCGACGCCGGGGTGCTTGACCAGCGCGGCGCTGGTCTCGCGCGACGACGACGGCAGCACGTTGAACACGCCGGGCGGAAAGCCGGCCTCATGGAAGCGCTCGGCCAGCGCCAGCGCCGAAGCGGGCGTGAACTCCGAAGGCTTGGCCACAAAGGCACAGCCCGCTGCGAGCGCCGGCGCCAGCTTGAAAGTCAGCAGCAGCAGCGGCGCGTTCCAGGGCAGGATGGCCGCCACCACGCCGATGGGCTCGCGCCGCGTGTAGACAAACATGGCCGGGTTCGCGTCCTGCACGACACGGCCCTCGATCTTGTCGGCCAGGCCCGCGAAGTAGCGGAACCACTCGGCGATCAGCGTCACCTGCCAGCGCGAGTCCTTGATGAGCTTGCCGTTGTCTGCCGTCTCGACGGCGGCAATGGCTTCCAGGTCACGCTCTATCAGTTCGGCCAGGCGGATCATCAGCCGGGCGCGCTGCGAGCCCGGCATGCTGCCCCAGGGCCCGTCGAGCGCGGCCCGCGCGGCGTTCACCGCGCGGTCGACATCGCTGGGCGCGGCGTCGGCGATGCGGGCCCAGGTCTTGCCGGTGTAGGGGTTCTCGGTGTCGAACCGCTTGCCCCCGGCGGCCTGCTCCCACTGGCCCCCGATGTAAAGCTCCGGGTGTTTCAAATGGGGCGCGACCGCCCCGGTCATCTGCGACATGTGCGTGCCTCCCTGGCGCTTACTTGGTGAGCAGGGCCAGCAGGTTCTCGCCCGGCAGCCTGGAGCCGGTGTTGTCGACCGGGATGTCGCGGCCCGGCAGGATCAGGCGCGGGCCGCAGCCGCCGATGTCGTCGCTGCACAGGCCTTCGGTCTTGTTCACCGGGACTTCGATGACATAGGGCTTGCCCGATTCCAGGCCGCGCTGCAGCGCGCCCAGGATGTCGCCGCTCTTGCGCACCGATTCACCACCGGCGCCATAGGCCTTGGCGATGGCCACCCAGTCGGGGTTCTGGAACGAGGTCCAGGCCTCCTTCTTCTCGAACATGTAGTTCATCAGCGTGTGGTTGGCGCCGTAGGACTCGTTGGTGAAGACCAGCACCACCACCGGCAGCTTGTGCTCCATCGCCACCCGCAGTTCATTGGAGTGGTAGAAGAAGGCGCCGTCGCCGCTGCCGATGATGACGCGGGCGTCGGGCTCGGCAAGCTGTGCGCCCAGGCCCATGGGCAGGGCGCAGCCCAGCACGCCTTCGCCAAAGGAAGTGATCAGGCGGCGCGGCTGCTCCAGGCGCGTGCCGCACATCAGCGGCAGCGAGTGGTTGCCGATGTCGGTGACGAAGATGTCGTTCGGGCGCAGCACCTTGCGCACCTCGTTCATCACGCGCCACATGCTGGCGGGCATGTCGTCGTGGCGGCCCTTCTCGTCGACCCAGTTGATCCAGGCGTTGCGCAGCTCGGCGACGCGGGCGTAGTTGGCGCGCTCCTGGTAGGGCTTGGCGGTGAAGCCCTGGGCGGCGGGCAGCGCGTCCACCATCTGCTCGAGGAAGGACTTCGCATCGGCCACGATGGACAGCGTGGGGAAGTAGAACGAGCCGATCACGGCCGCGTCGGCGTCGACGTGGATGATGTTGGGCAGCTTGTTGATGTAGCCCTGGGCGATGCCCCAGTCGGCCAGGCGCGAGCCCACCACCAGCGCCAGGTCGGCCTCCTTCAGCAGGTCATTGGCACAGCGCCAGCCGCAGAAGCCGGCCGGGCCCAGCACCAGCGGGTGGGCCTCGGGCACCACGCCCTGGGCGGTGGAGGTGGTGACGATGGGCACGCCGGCCAGCTCGGCCAGCTGCTTCAGCGCCGCGCCGCCCTTGCTGCGCACCACGCCGCCGCCGGCGATGATGACCGGGTTGCGCGCCTTGAGCAGCAGCGCCACGGCCTGCTTCACGTCTTCGACCGAGGCACCCATGGTGTAGTCGGGCTTCTTCGCGCGGGTCGGCACCAGGCCGTCGGCCTCCATGCGGTCGGCGCTGATGTCGAAGGGGATGTCGACATAGGTCGGGCCGCCAGGCATGCCCTCGGCGATGTGGAAGGCCTCGAACACGGCCTCGCCGATGCGGTCGAGCCGCTCCACGCGCTGCGTCGTGCGGGCGATGCCGTTGAAGGTCTGCATCGGCACCTGCTGGCAGGACTCGGCGCGACCGTAGAAGCGGCTGTCGCTGTTCATGCCGATGTGGACCGAAGGAATGCGGGACGAACGCGCCTCCATCATCGGGCCGTGGATGTAGAAGCTGCCCACGGTGTGCCAGATGCCTGTCGCCGCGGCGCGGTCCTTGACATAGTTGTAGCCGTTCACCATGTGGGCGCCGCCGGTCTCGGTGGCCGGATTGACCATGCGCGCGCCCAGGGAAGAGTTGCGCACCGCATCGGCCATCACATGGGTCGAGTGGCCCACGAAGCCGAAGACCTGCTCGGTGCCGCACTGCTCGAGCGTCTCGACCACCATCTGCGCGCCGTTCTTGATCGCCATTACTGTTCTCCTAGGGAAAGGGGGGGGTTGTTCCTGACGTCCGCATGCAGCCCGCGCCGAATGAAGACTCGTGTCCAAGTAAATTCTGTGTAAGCCCGGCAGCAACAGCCATCGCGCGGGGTCGCAGAAATGGAGGGGCAGTCGCGGGACTTGTGATTTCGTCGGCTGCCCGAGGGCCGACGCCTGCCGCCGTCAAGCGGCAAGAGGCCGCCGGGTCGCCCCGACGGCCCCTTGGAGGCCGATCAGAAGTTGAAGCGGAAGCCGGCGTTGACGACCGTGGTGGTGGCACCTTGCACCAGCGTGCCGGAACCGCCCAGGAGCGACACCCCGATGTCAGCGGCGCTCTTGGCCGAGATCACGGCCAGTTGCGCGTAGAGCGTGATGTTGGACTCGTAGGCGTATTCGTCGCTCAGCACCCAGGTCGTGGCCTTGTTGCCACTGACGCGGCTGTCCTTGCCGGAGTAGAGGGACACGTTGACGTTGTGCGCCTGGGCCGCCTTCCAGTCGAAGCCGACGCCGACGATCTTGTGGTTGTGGGTCTCCTGGCCCGAAACCGTGTCGTACTGCTTGGCATTGAGGTAGTTCAGCTTCGGCGAGAAGTCGCCGAAGGTGGCGCCGACGCCTGCAAAGAACTTGCTCGCCCCCTTGACCCCGCTGTTGGCGTAGTCGGTCTGGACACCGGCGGAAACCGTGACCGGACCGCTGTAGGTGGCCGCCAGCGACCAGGTGCCATCGGCCTTCGAACTGCCCGCCTTGCCGCCGATGCCGTAGAGCGCGGCGACATTGAGCTTGTCGATGTCCACCGAATACTGCACCGAGTTGTGCGCAAAGGCGCTCAGGAAGTTGCTGCCCATGGCGCCGAAGTTGCTGGTGAACAGCCACGGCTGCAGGCCGGAGAGCGACTCGCGCAGGCCGCGCGGGTCGGTGGCGGCAAAGGCCAGCGTGGCCGGCGTGAACTGCTGGCCCACCGTCACCGTGCCGAACGGGGCCGAGAAGCCCACGAAGGCCTGGCGGGTGAAGCCGGTGTCGCCGAAATCGCCGTCCGAGCCATTGCCGGAATTCAGGTGCGCCTCGAGCTTGAAGAAGGCACTCTTGCCGCCGGACAGATCGCGCTTGCCGGTGATGCCCCATTTGCTGGGGCTGATGCCGCCCGACACGAACTTCTGCTGCGAACCGGCGCTCGTGGGGCCATTGCCCGAGCCGTCGGTGGCCTTGCTCTGCAACCACACGCCGCCATCGAGCGTGCCGTACAGCGTGACCGACGTGGACTGGCCCAGGTTCACGGTCAGGCCATCGGCAGCAAAGGCGCCGCAGGCCACCGGCAACAGCATCCAGCCCAGGATAGATCGCTTCATGACTTGTCTCCTCAGTTTGTTTTCATCGGAAGTTGATGGATTTCGGATCGGTAGCTTCGAGGCACCGCGGCCGCATGTGGAATCGCTCTCCACTCCAGTTCCTGATTCCCCGAACGGAACCCGAATGGAGACTGGCGAATTCATTCTCTGGCGGCAGGCCGCGTCGATTGAATTGCCGCCCGTCGCGGCAATGCGCCGGAATCGGCGTTTGTTGTCGCCCAGTCTGATGACCGAAAGACAGAAGCCATCGAGTTCGAACTCGCAGCCCAGTGCCTGCGGGCCGGTCGGAGCACAAAAAGGAGAACCCGGCAGGGCCGGGTTCTCCAAACCGCCGCGCAACGCCACGCAGCGGGTCCGCTCAGCAGGTGCAAGCGCGCCTAGATCGCGCCCTTCTTCATCTGGTCGACGATGTATTCGGCCTGGCGTATGGCCAGCGAGACGATGGTCAGCGTCGGGTTGGCCGCGGCGCTGGACGTGAACTGGCTGCCGTCGGAGACAAAGAGGTTCTTGATGTCGTGGCTCTGGCCCCACTTGTTGACCACGCCGTCCCGGGGCTTCTCGCTCATGCGGTTGGTGCCCAGGTTGTGCGTCGACGACCAGGTCGGCTGCTCCACCGTGCGGATGGAGCCGAAGCCCTCGTTCATCTTCTGCCATTGCGTGCGGCCGTGCTGCCTGAGCATGGCGTCGTTGGCGTGGTCGGAGTTCGACACCACCGGGATGGGCAGGCCGTACTGGTCTTTCTCGGTAGCGTGCAGGGTGATGCTGTTGCCTTCGCAGGGCAGTTGCTCGCCGCAGACCCAGACGCCGGCCATGCGGTCGTACTGCTCGAGGGCCGTCGTCATCTCGCGGCCCCAGCCCGAGGGCGGGCGCAGGAAGGCGGCCACGAAGGGCAGGCCCATCTGCAGCACCTCGAAGTAATAGCCGCCGAAGAAGCCGCGCGACGGGTCGTTGCGGGCCTCGTCGGCAATGATGGCCGCCACCGCATTGCCGCGGTGCATGTTGATGGGCTTCTCGTAGATGGAGAACAGGCCCGCCGTCGTATGGCCCATGTAATTGCGGCCGACCTGGCCCGACGAATTGGCCAGGCCCTGCGGAAAGCGGCTGGTCGCCGAATTCAGCAGCAGGCGGGGCGATTCGATGGAGTTGCCGGCCAGGGCGACGATGCGCGCCTTCTGCAGGTGCTGCTTGCCGTCCTTGTCCTGGTAGAGCACGCCACTGACCTTGCCTTCGCGGTCATGCTCGATCTTCAGCACCATGGACTGGGGCCGCAGATCCACGCGGCCGGTGGCCAGGGCCTTGGGGATCTCGGTGTAGTTGGTGGCCCACTTCGCGCCGACCTTGCAGCCCTGCATGCAAAAGCCGATCTGCTGGCACGACGGCCTGCCGTCGCTGGGGACGGACTGGATGGCCATCGGGTGGATGACGTCCTTGTAGCCGAACTTCTTGGCCGCTGCGGACGCCACCTTGTGCAGGTTGTTGTGCGGCAGTTCAGGCTGGCCACCGGGCGTGCCCGAAATGCCCATCTTCTGCACCGCGCGGTCGTAGTAGGGCGCGAGGTCTTCGTAGGAGATGGGCCAGTCCAGCAGGTTGGCCCCAGGCACCGCGCCGTAGGTGGTGCGGATCTTGAACTCGTAGGGCTTGAAACGCAACGAGACACCGGCCCAGTGCATGGTGGAGCCGCCCACGCCTTTGACGATCCAGGCCGGCAGGTTGGGGCCGGTGCGGGCCACCGACCAGGCGCCGACGGCCTGGCGCTTGTCGAGCCAGCTGAGCTTGAGGAACATCCCGAACTCGTCGTTCTCGATTTCCTCTTCCTCGAAATTGCGGCCCGCCTCGAGCAGCACGATCTTGTTGACGCCCTTCTGGGCGAGTTCATTGGCGAGCGTTCCGCCGCCGGCACCGGAGCCGATGATGACGATGGCCTCGCCATCGTTGAGAGCAAACTTTGCAGCCATGGCTTGTTATTCCTTCAATGCGAGCGCAACGGCCGCTCAGAGCCAGTTGATGTCGTTGAACCCGCGCTTGATGTAGCCGCCCTTCTCCCACGAGGAGCCCTCGTAGCCGAAGTGGGGCCAGGCGTCCTTGCGGTTGTAGATGCCGAAGAAGAGATCGCCGCGCACCTTCTGGAAGAAGGGCGACTGCTCGATCTGGTACAGCAGCGTCACGCGGTCGCCCTCGGCGGGGATGTCGACATAGCTCTTGCCGTGGGCAGCATTCGCCAGCTTGTTGATGCGCTCGACGCCACCGGCCAGCAGGCCCTTGAGGGCGGCATCGCCGCCGGCTGCCTTGTCGAAGCCTTCGACGACCTCGGCATAGAACTTCTCCGGCAGCTTGTCGTGCGGGTAGATGTCGCGTGCCATGCGCAGCAGCGTGGCACCCATGCGCTCGCCCAGCGTCGTGAGCTTCATCGCATAGGCATCGGTGGCCACGCCCATGGCCCCGGCAACCCCGGCCACCGGAATCACGCGTGCGCCCAGTGCTGCCGCACCGCTGCTTTGCAGGAAGAGCCGCCGGCTCGGCTTTTCTGCACTGGAACCGGAAGCCGCCTTCGGGGCTCCGCTATCGCTGCCGTCCTTCTTGGAATCGATCATGGTGTCTCCATTTGTTCTTGCCCGTCCACACATCCACCCGCACGAGCCCTCGCGCAGTGAATTCATTCTTTCGAGGTGCATTAGCGCGGGCCATGGCCGGCAATCACCCGAATTAGCCTGGAGTCAGCGCCCGTGTCTCACCGTGAAGCTGGCCTTGGCGATGCGGTTGAGTCGCGTCATGTAGCTCACCAGTGCCGGCGTGGCGTCGTCACCGAGTTCGAGCTTGTCGACCTTGAGCGCGCTGAGCGTGAAGAGATAGCGGTGCGGCTTGTCGCCGGCCGGCGGGCAGGGGCCCATGAAGCCGGGCTTGCCGAGGTCATTGCGCCCCTCGCGGGCACCGGCCGGCAGCGCGCCGCCCAGGCCCACGGCCGCGGGCAGTTCGGTGGCGCCGGCGGGGATGTCCAGCACCACCCAGTGCCACCAGCCGCTGTCGGAGGGCGCGTCCAGGTCATAGATCGTCAGCACGAAGCTCTTGGTGCCGGCCGGTGCGCCCGACCAGGCCAGCCGCGGCGACTTGTTTTCGCCGGTGCAGCCGAATGCGTTGAGGATGTGGGTGGCAGCCACCGGCTTGCCGGGCACCATGTCCGGGCTGCTGAGCGTGAAGCCGGCGGGCCAGGCGGTCGAGGCGGCCAGCAGGCACAGGGCCGCGGGGAGCTTGAGAAAATTCTTCATGGGATGTCCTTCTTTGCTTGCGGGGGGAGGAAGGGCCAGGCAGCCTGGCGCCGGGCAGGCTGCGCCCTTTCGGGCACCGCGGCTGCGTGGGGTGGCACCGCTGCGGCGCAACGCCGCGCGGCGCCATGGGGATTCAGGCAGCCAGACTCAGGCCGGCACCCCAGCGGTCGAGGCCGATCACCGGCGCCAGCGTGGGGACAGCCGGGCCGCTCGCAAGCACCGTGACATTGCGCCGGTACTGGCTGGGCGAGAAGCCCTGCTGCAGCTTGAAGAAGCGCGTGAAGTTGCCCGGCGACTCAAACCCCAGCCGGTTGGAGATGTCCACCAGCATGTCGCCG
>NZ_CAJGBN010000014.1 GCF_904426505.1 Rubrivivax sp. A210 | reverse complement strand
ATGACAACCTCAACACCCCCAGCGTCTGGCGCCACGGCCGCACGCAGGCGGCGGCGAAGGTGGAGGCGCTCAGCTCCAATGGGATGGATGAGATCGAGATTCCGGCGTTCCTGCGCAAGCAGGCGGATTGAGGAGGCGCGGCGCCACGGGGTGGTGCTGCCTTCTTCGAGTGAACAGGGTGCGGCATGCCTTCGGCCCCGCCCTGCTGCGCGAGTGCCGAAACCCCTCAGGTCGCCTGGGTCGCGCTGCCGCCCAGGCTCTCGCAGGCACGGCGCAAACGCTGCTCGGCGGCATCGGCCACCGACCGGACCTCCGGCTTGCCGACCAGGTTCACCATGATTTGCGGATCGAGAAAGCCGACGACGACCCGGCCCGGCGCCTCTTCGCGGACGATCACGTTGCAGGGCAGCAGGAGGCCGATGTCGGGCACGGCCTTGACGGCCTGGTGTGCGAGCGGAGGGTTGCAGGCGCCGAGGATGCGGTAGGGCGGCATGTCCTGGTCCAGTTTCTCCTTCATCGCCTGCTGGACGTCGATGTCGCTCAGGACGCCGAAGCCCTCGGCCTTCAGCGCGGCCGTGGTCTTCACGATGGCCTGGTCGAACGACACGCCCGTGAGCGTGGTGGTGAATCCGTACATAGGGAACCTCCGGTTCGGGTTGGAATTCACGCAGCCACGGTGGCAGCGGGCGCCGGCGCTCGCACCAGCCTCGACAGCTCACCCAGGCCTATCGGTGGCACCGAAAGCCAAGGCAGCGCGTAGAGCCGCGGGGCGAGACCTGCCGACATGCGCGCGATCTGCCTGCGTTCACCCGCCAGCCGGGCCTGCAGCACCGGATCGTGGGTTCCCGCCGCCAGCACGCTCTTGTTGAGCACCCAGGCATGGGGCTCGATGCGGGCGCGCCGCAGGTCGTCCTGCAGCGCAGCGGCCTGCGACACCGGCGTCACCTCGGGCAGCGTCACGAGGATGATCTTTGTGTACGCCGCGTCCTGCAGCCGCATCAGCGGCGTGACGACGCGCGCTGCGCCCTGACCTTCGAACTCGCGCGCCATCTGCCGGTGGTAGGCGCCGGTCGCGTCCATCAACAGCATCGAGTGCCCGGTGGGCGCGGTGTCAAGCACGACGAACGCGCTGCGGGCCTCGCTGACGATGCGTGAGAACGCATGGAACACCGCCACCTCTTCGGTGCACGGCGATTGCAGGTCTTCCAGCAGCAGCGCTTGTTCCTGCGCGTCGAGCCGGGGGGACTTGGCCGCCATGATCTTGTCGACGTAGCGCTGCGTTTCGACCTTCGGGTCGATGCGGCTCAGCTTGAGGCCGGGCAGGTCGCCGTCCAGCGTGCCGGCCAGGTGCGCCGCCGGATCGGTGGTGCTCAGATGCACGGTCTTGCCGCGCTGGACGAGGCCAATCGCCAGGGCCGCCGCGATGGTGGTCTTGCCGACCCCGCCCTTGCCCATCACCATGATCAAGCCGTGCCCGGCGGCAGCCAGGTCATCGGCCAGAGCGGCCAGGCTTGGCAGCGGGGCACTGTCCGTGCCTGGCTGTGTCGTGGCCAGGGCCACCGGGCCGGCTCCGGGGACCAGAAGCGCGCGCAGTGCCTGCAGGCCGACGGTGTCGAAGGGGCGCAGCGGCACCCGATCCTGCGGCAGTTTGCGAAGCGTCTCCGGCATCGCTTGCAGCGCCTGCTGTCCCAGGTCCTCGATCGCGCAGGCCACGGCATCGCGGCGGTCGCTGGCGTGGAACACGCCGTTGATCGCCAGGCGCTGGTTGTCCAGGCCCAGCTCATGCAACTCGACCGACGTGCGCGCCGCTTCTGCGATGGCGCTGCGCTCAGGCCGGGTCACCAGGACCACCGTGGTCTTCGCGGGGTCGCTCAGGGCGTCGAGCGCGGCCTTGAAGCGCAGCTCCTGCATCTTCAGGCCCGAGTGCGGGCCGAGACACGAGGCGCCGCGGTCGTTGTCCGCCAGAAAGCCGGTCCACGCCTTCGGCAGGCTCAGCAGGCGCAGGGTGTGCCCGGTGGGTGCCGTGTCGAAGATGATGTGGTCCCAGGCTTGCGCGCCATCGGCCAGCAGGGAAGAGAACTCGTCGAACGAAGCGATCTCGGTCGTGCAGGCACCCGAGAGCTGCTCGCGCACCCTGGAAAGTTCGTCCTCTGTCGCGCTCGCGCCCATCTGCGCCAGCACGCGCTGGCGGTAAGACTCGGCGGCGTTGTCGGGGTCGATGTTGAGCACCGACAGGCCGGGCGCACCGGGCACCGTGACGGGGCTGTTGCGCAATTCGATGCCGAGCATCTCGTCAAGGTTGGAAGCGGCATCGGTGCTGACGAGCAGCACCTTCTTGCCGGCGTCGGCCAGCGTCAGCGCAGTGGCGGTGGACAGCGAGGTCTTGCCCACGCCGCCCTTGCCGGTGAAGAAGAGATGCCGGGTCGGGTGGTCGATGAACCCGACGCCGGCGGGCCTGAACCAGGCCTGCACAGCTTCATGCGACGGGATGCCACCACTGTGGACCACCTGGCCTGCGATGACGACGGCCGGGGTGGCATGCACGCCGTAGGCCTTGATCTCGTCCGGTCGCTCGACCTTGACGATCTCGACCTCGATGCCCGCGTCGCGGGCTGTCCGTTCGATGATGCCGATCGTGCTGTGGCACTTGCTGCAGCCTGAACCCAGAACCTTGATCTTCATGGTCATGCCCTCTGCGGGAACTGTGCGCCGCCGGATGCGGGCCGGCTTGATCTCGATCAGCCTGCTGGGCCGGCGGTGCGGCGTCTGTTCGCCAGCACACGGTCAGCTTGGATCAGGCAAGGCCCAAGGAACCAAGCCGTGCAACGCGGTTGGGAAGGATATGCATAGCCTGGTGCAAGGCCCTTGCGTCGTGCGGTCGAATCGGTGATGGTTCGAGGTCCGCTGGTCGGTCCACAGGAGTTCGCATGACCTGGTTGCCGTGGCTTGGGTTGGGCATCGTCGTGCTGGTCATCGCGGCCGTTGGCCTCACGGTCTTCGGCGACCAGCGCTGGGCCGGCGAAGTGAAGGCACTTCAAGCCAAGTTCGAGGCCGGCCGTCTCGACAGCAAGCCAGGCCCGGGCCTGCCGCCGACAAGCTACGCCGTGCGCGAACTCGGGGGACTGCCGGCGCCGGTGCAACGTTGCTTGCGCACGGTGCTGCAGGACGGCCAGCCCGTCATCACCGCCGCTACCACCGAAATGGCCGGCAGCTTCAACATGTCATCCACCGATGAGCAGTGGAAGCCCTTCACTTCGTGCCAGCGCGTGATCACGCGCCGACCGGGCTTTCTGTGGGCCGCGAAGATCGCCTTGCTGCCAGGCCTGCCCGTGCGCGCCGGCGACAGCTGCATCGCTGGCAGGCGCCGTTCACGGGCGAGGTGGCCTGGATGCGACCCGAGGGTCGCAAGCTCTACTTCATCGGCACTGTCACCGCCCTGGCTTTAGAGTTCTCGTCGTGACCCTTCGCATGGCGAACACGTTCAGGTTGGCGGGTGTCGTGGCCATTGTCTTCGCTGTAGCGGCTTTGTCGATCAGGTCGCGCTTCGAAGAAGAACTGCAACAGGCCCGCGCCCGAAGCGCGCAAGGTCGCACGCTGATGGGGCAGGTCATGTCGATTGGGCCTGCGGTCGTTCGTCGATAGGATGCGAGGCGCCCTCGCGCAGGTGCGCCGACGGCTCAACGCAGCAGGAGTGAAGACATGTCCTACATCGATGGTTTCGTGATCGCGGTTCCCACTGCCAACAAGCAGAAGTTCATCGAGCACGCGCGTCATTTCGACTCGCTGTTCATCGAGCTGGGCGCGCTCCGTGTGATCGAGGCCTGGGGCGATGACGTCCCCGACGGCAAGCTCACCGACTTCCGCCGTGCAGTCCAGGCCACGGCCGAGGAGACGGTGGCGTTTTCGTGGGTCGAATGGCCAGACAAGGCCACGCGCGACGCCGCCATGAAGAAGATGATGGAAGACCCGCGCATGGATCCGTCCACACCCGGCAACCCGCCCATGCCCTTCGACGGCAAGCGCATGATCTTCGGCGGCTTCGAGCCGGTGGTCGAAGTGAAGGCCTGAGCGACCGAGGCGACGCCGCCCACCGGGGGCGTGCCATGCGTCCCCGTGGCGCCTGCCATCCTGCTGGCCTTGATGGCCTTTCCCGGCGCGGGCGTCGCTGCCTGAAGAGCGGATGCCAGGGCGCTGGCTAGAATCCTGAGATGTTCCGTCGTTGCTTCTCATGGGTGCTGATGGCGCTGCAGCTGCTGCCGGCGCTGGCCCTGGTGCCCGGCCAAGCCGACGCCTTGGCGCTGGAGATTGGCCACGCCCTGGTGCATCAGTCTGGCCAGGGGCATCACCACGACGACTCGCTGGCTTTCCAGCTGGATGACGACGCAGCAGCGGCGCAGCACGTCCATCACGATGCCGGCCACCACTCGGCGCTGCCGCTCAGCATCCCGGCCCCGGGCCTGCCGTCGGCAGAACCCTCGGCACCCGTGGCCTTCCTGGGAGGCCGGCTGCCGGAGCCCCATCTCGAAGGGCCGCTGCGCCCACCCCGGACTGCGGTGTGACCTGCCCGCTGCGACCCGAGCGCGTCGCAGCCCCGCCTGCATCGTCCCTTCGCCAGACCCTGCCCCTCCGCGCCTGACGCGGGCGCCCATCCGGGCGCCTTCGCTGCCAGGAGGCCGCAGGCCTTGGCGAACTCACTCACGGAGTTCCATGAACCTATCGCTCTCGCTGCGCCGCCTGGGGCTGGCCGCGCTCATGCTCGCGCCGTCCCTGCTCTGGGCGCACGGCATCTCGCCCGAAGACCGCCAGCGCATGCTGGACGGCGGCAACCTGCAGTACATCGGGCTGGGCGCCAGCCACATGCTCACCGGCTACGACCACCTGCTGTTCCTGTTCGGCGTGGTCTTCTTCCTGACGACCTTCAAGGACGTGGCCAAGTTCGTCACCGTCTTCACGCTGGGCCACTGCATCACGCTGATCTTTGCCACCTTCTACGGCATCACCTGGAACTACTTCCTGATCGATGCGGTGATCGCCGTGAGCGTCATCTACAAGGGCTTCGACAACATCGGAGGCTTCCAGAGGGTCTTCGAGATGGAGCAGTCCCCCAGCATGCTGGGGGCGGTGTTCGGCTTCGGCCTGCTGCACGGCTTCGGCCTGTCCACACGCCTGCAGCAACTGCCCCTGGGCGACGACCCGACGGGGATGCTGCTGCGCATCCTCAGCTTCAACATTGGCGTCGAACTCGGGCAGATCGTGGCCCTCGCCGGCATGGTTGCCGTGCTGGCCTGGTGGCGCCACACCCATTCGTTCCGCCGCATCAGCCACGCCGCCAACCTGGGGCTCATCGTCGCGGGCACGCTGCTGATGCTGATGCAGCTGCACGGCTACCTGCACGACACCGATCCGAACGGCTTTCGCTTCCCGGCGGAAGAGCACCGTCACATTCATGAAGACATGGATGTCGAGAAGTCGGTGGACTCCTCCCGCAACAAGCTCTGACCTTCCTCTCCCACTTCACCACCAACCAAGGAGTTCTCACATGAAATCGATGCTCGTCGCTTCTGCCTTCGCCGCCAGCCTGTTCGCCGCTTCCGGCGCCCATGCGGGTGCCGATGCCAGCTGCCACTTCCACGGCAGCAAGCCGGCCCCGGAAGCCACCGTCGTCCAGTGCGCCACCCAGTACAAGAACAAGCTCGTCGAGGGCGGCAAGCTGGAAAAATCCTGGCAGGCCGTCGCCAAGGCCGACAAGGTGGAACAGGTCGATGGCAAGCGCAGCAAGGAATGGAAGCTGAGCTTCAAGAACCCGGCTGCGGCGGACAAGACCAAGGACACGCTCTATCTCTTCTACTCGCTGCCGGGCAACTTCATCGCCGCGAACCACACCGGGCAATAGGGCGATGACGGCGGCCTGGCAAGGCCCATCGCCATGGAGCGCGCCGCCGCCGGTGTCTGCAAGCGTCAGGGTGGGTCGCCGTCGAATCGAGCCCTGGCGGTCGACTGGCGCATGACGGGGCGCCGTCAAGCTGGCCGTGGCACAGCCGAGCCACCATCAGGCCCTGGCGCTGCAGCGCAGTGGCAGCGCGTCGCCCAGGCCGCGGAAAGGGCCTGGCCCGAAGATCAAGCCCTCGCCTTGCGCCCCGACGCCGCCAGCAGGCCCGCCAGCGCCGCCGCCTCGAGGGCCAGCGACTGCGGCTCGGGCACCTGGGCGGCGCGGGCCGTCAGAACCAGGTCGTCGATGAAGGCGGTGCCGTCAATGTTGTACTGGCCCTGGAAGCGCAGTTCACCCGCGCCGCTGACCGTGAAGTCCAGGCTGTGGCGGGACCAGGCCTGCCCCGCCTGCGTGGTGTACGAAGCCGCGTTGAGCCTGTTGCCGGCGAAGAAGATGTCGTAGGCGGTGGCGTAGTAGCCGGCCCGGCCGGCATCGGCCCAGCTCAGGGTGTAGTCGCCAGCGGCAAGGCTCAGCAACTGTTCCATGTGGCTGGTGTTCTGCAGGCCCACCAGCTGGTTGCCGTAGGCATGGCCGCCCAGGCTGCCGGGGTTGCCCCAGGCCGCGCTGGCGTTGCTGGCCCTTGCCGCCGGGCGGCAAGGGCTCAGTCAGGGCGCGGCGAACAGCGATGACAGCGCCGGTGAGGGCGAGAACTTGAGGCTCATCAGCGTCTTGGTCTCGTCCTTGTTGCCGGTGCGGGCCACGCTGCGCCCCGAGCGCAATTCGAGCCACATATTGGCGCCGAGCTTGTAGTCCAAGCCGAGGGCGTACTTGTAGGTGCCGGCGTCGGTGCCGCCGTCGCGGCTCTTGGCAGTGCTGATCTCGGCCAGCAGGTAGCTGGCTTGGTTGCCGCCCATCTCCCGGATATAGCGCGCGGCGAAATTGGAGCGGGTCTTGTAGGCCGGCGTGCCGCCAATCGTGGACGTATCGAGCACGTTGCCGGCGCGGTGGTAGGCGATGGTGACCAGGTTCTTTTTCTCCGAGTCGGCCTTGCCTTCCTTGAAGCCGTTGGCCACGTACTCCGGCGAGGCGGACAGCGTGAACTGCAGATGGTTGCCCAGCGACAGCCGCGGGTCGCCTGCGCCCATGCTGTTGATCTGCCCGCGGCCGAAGAGCAACGTCGCCTTCGGCGTATTCCACTTGTCCTTGGCCGCCTTGGTGGCGGCCTTGGCGCAGTCCGCCAGTGCAGTTTCGACGCTTGCTTCGGCCTCGGATTCCTTCTTCTTGGCGTTGGCATTGGCCGACGCCGCGCTCGCCGCCGCAATTGCCTCAAGCTTGGTTGCAGTGGCCTTCTCCGAAGGGGCCATTGCTGCCGCAGCGGACGCTGCCGTCGCAGTGGCCAGGGCGGTGTCTGCGGCCGCCACTGCGCTCACGGCCGCGATGCGGCTGACCGTTGTCCTGGCGCTGGCCTGCTGCTGCGTTTCTGCCAGCTTTGCTGCGTCATTTCCGGTGGTCTTGCGTGCCGTGCTGCAACTGTCCTGCTTGCTCATGCCCGCGAACGCCTTGTAGGCCGCGAAGGTCGGGTCATCGTCGATGTCGAAGAAGTACTCGACGTTGACCGCCAACGCCCGCTGGCGGTAGTCGATGCCGGCGATGGTCGTCCGGTTCTGGGCGTAGCTGAAGGTGGTCGAGCCCCAGAGGCGGCGCGCCGGCGACATCCAGAATCCGTTGGCGCCGTTGAACTCCACCTTCGAGATGTCGATGGCCGTGGTCTCGAAGCGCGAGCGCCCCGGCGAAAACGCGATGCCGATGCCGTCCTTCGATTCGTCGCTGCGCACGGCGTTGATCGAGGCGACCAGTTCCTTGGGCGTGGAGGTGTCGCGCACCAGCTTGCCGTCCATGCCGATGATGCCGGCGGCGCCGACATAGCCGCCCGAGGTGTCGGCCAGGAAGTCATTGATGCTGGGGGGCTTCGCGTCGGCCGCCTGCGCCGCGGCAACGGCGGCGAGCAGGCCGATCAGGCCCGCCGTGGTCTGCTTGTTCATGGGGGAATCCTCCTTCGACGACCGGGGTGGTCGAGGCAGCGGACGATGTCGCGAAGGCGGCGGCCCGGCATCGGCAGCTTTGGGGACGGGGCCATTGCCCATGACCCACTGCCCAGGGCCCCGGGGGCGAGCCTGCGCCAAGCCCGCCCGATCACTGCGGCGCGCGGGAGGCAGGGCGCTACTGCGGCAAGGCCAGGAATTCCGGCAGCTTGGTGGCCAAGCCCTTGAAGCTGCGCAGCAGGTGGGCGAATTCGGCATCGCTGATGGCCTCGCGGTTGCCCGGCCAGTTCGCCCAGCTTCAGATCGACAAAGCCCTGGTCCAGCAGGGTGTTGACCAGCCAGGAGTGGGGGTCGGGCTCATAAGGCATGGGGCACTGTGGATGTCCCCTGCTGCAAATTGACCCGGCCGCGCGCTATGACTACATTGCAGTTCCACCCGCACGCAGATGCGGAGCGGTTCCGGAAAACCAGGGAGACAGGCCAGCATGATTTACAGCGTACGCCAGGGCGATTCACTTTGGAGAATCGCCGCATTCCACTTCGGGCGCGCCGAGCTTTGGCCCGCCATTGCCCAGGACAACCACCTGCGCAATCCTGATCGCCTGCTGGTCGGTCAGATGCTGAGCCTGCGCGATTCGATGCTGGTGCCGCGCGATGGCCACGCGGCACCGCTGTCGGGTCAAGAAGCCGGCGCTGGCATCATCCAGGCGCCGGTCATCGAGCATCTGCCCAGCCTCGTGCCGGGGCGCGGCTTCTTCTTCGTCCTCGCCGACGAGATCAATCCGCTGTCGCAAAAGCTTGTGCGCAAGGTTCTTGTCCATCCGGAACTGGCCGCCGCACTTTCCAGCCAAGTGAGGCGGCCCATTCGTACGCTGCCGAATCCCGAGAAATTCGGTCTGCATCCCACCGACCCGCTTTCCAATCTGCCGCCCGGCCGCCATGCGCAGGGTATGAAGCCAAGTCCTTACTCTTCGGCATCGACGCAACCGTTGGGCTCGTCGCGGATTGTCGGCAGCCGCTTCTGGATTGATGTCGAAAAGGCCCGGGCCGCCGGCGCAACCCTGCACGGCACCGAGGAGATACTGGCCGACCTTGAGCGCATCGCCAAGAAGACGGCTGATGCGGCAAGCCGCATCAAGCTCGACGGCTTGAAGAAACTGGTGCGCGGGGATGGCGAAGTGCTGGTGCGCGGCGCGGTACCCGCCTCGGCCATCAAGGGAAGCACGGCGATGGCCATGACGCGGGGCCTGCAGGGCGTGCAGATCGCCGGCTTCGTGATGACGGCCATCGACATGAAGCGCGCAACCGTGAAATCGGTCGAGCAGCAATCGGTCAAGCCGGTGGCTGCGGAGACGGTCCGCCAGGTGGGCGGCTGGGCCGCCGCGTGGGCCGGCATGAAGCTCGGCGCGGCCGGCGGCGCGCTGATGGGCCTTGAGACCGGCCCAGGCGCCCTTGCCACCGGGGCCGTCGGCGGCCTGGTGGGCGGTGTGGCCGGCTACTACGGCTTCGACTGGGTCGCCGACCATATTGATGCCAACTAGACGGTCGCCGTTCGCCATGGCACCCGGATTGCGGCCATGACAAGCCTGCACGACACGGCGCCACCGTGGGTCGCCTTTCCGGACATGCAGGCTGGCGCGCTGGCCCAGTACACCAAGCAGGGCGCCACAGAAGCCTGGTTCGATCAGGTCTGGCGGCCCTTCTGGGCATCGCTGAGCGCCGAGCAAAGGCAGCGCTACCTCGAATTGCACCGGGCCTCTCCGGAATGGATTGCCGCCATCGAGTCTGTCTGCCATGGCGGCGCAGCACTGGACCTGGAAGAGGACGCCCGCGAGTCCGAGGCGCATCTGCGCGAATGGAGGGCTGGCCGCGGCAGCGCCAGGCCTTCCTGGTTCGACCGCCTCTTCAGGCGCCGCTGAGCCTGGCCTTGCGCTCGGCGCCGCTGCTGCGCAAGCCGGTCCGGCAGCGCCCTTCGAGGCTGCCACGCTGACCGTTCGAGCCCGGGAGCACCACCGCGGCGCATGCCCGCCGTGCGCTCACAGCTGCGGTTTTTTCTGAATGAAGATCACTGAAGCTCTGCTTCCTTCGAAGTGCCGGCCGGGTCACATTGGGCGCCGTCGCCACTCTTCACCCAGGACTCCGTCATGCGCAGCTACACCCGAAACAGCCCCGAAGCCGCCGCGCGCATCGTCGCGCTGGTGCTCATCTCCGATGGCCATGTCAGCCACACCGAAATCGAGACCCTGCACCGCCTGCAAACCGAGCGCGAACTGGGCCTGGCGCCCGGCCGCTTTGCGCAGGTGATGCACACGCTCTGCGAAGACCTGCTCGCTGGCAGCTATGGCGGCGGCACCATGATGTGCGGTGTGGACGAGGCCTGGCTGGCTTCGCTGATGTCCGAGGTGGATGCCCCCGCGCTTCAGCGCACGGTGCTGCGCCTGTCCAGCGCCGCCGCTGCGGCCGACACGCACCTGGCCGAAGGCGAGGCCCTGGTGCTGGCAGCAGCCCGCAGGCACTGGCACATCGAGGGGCCTGCCGCGGGCGCCGATGTGCCGGCGGCGCAAGCACAGCCCGCCTGAGCGCTGCGCCCTCAGGCGTCGGCCAGCCCGCCTGCGGCGGCGACGATGCGCTGCACCAGCGGGTGGTGCTGGCCGCGGCGCGAGCGGATGGCGTGGATCTCCTCGTTCACGCCCTCGCTGCGGCCCAGCAGGCGCAGGCCGCGCATCAGGCCGATGTCGTCCGCGCCGAGCCGGCTGACCGGAAAGACACCGAGCCCGCGGGCCCCGAACACCGCCAGCAGCGCACTGTCCTCGAACTCGCCGACGACGCGGGGCCGCAGTCCCTGCGCCTCGAACCAGCGCTCCAGCTTCGAGCGCAGGGCCGAGTGGCCGGTGGGCAGCAGCACCGGCAGGTCGGCCAGCGA
This sequence comes from Rubrivivax sp. A210, assembly GCF_904426505.1. Lineage (GTDB taxonomy): Bacteria > Pseudomonadota > Gammaproteobacteria > Burkholderiales > Burkholderiaceae_C > Rubrivivax. Next base: position 50,643 of record NZ_CAJGBN010000014.1, on the reverse strand, counting down.
TTGTGGAAAGCGCTCGCGCTCGGCCTTGCCCACCAGCCGGGCCGGGCCGTACCACTCCACCGGGGTGTCGACAAGGCGTTCGCTGGTCAGGCGCAGATTGGGGTTGCGGGGCGCGGCCTGGCCGGCCAGCACCAGATCGAGGTGATGCAGCGCCAGTTCGGCCAGCAACTGCTCGAACTCGCCTTCGTGGCAGACCAGGCGCAGATGCGGCGTGGCCAGCACGGGCTCGAGCAGCGCGTGGGCGGCCAGCTTGGAGATGCCGTCGGACAGCCCCACCGCCAGCCGCGCCACCTTGCCGCTGGCCGCCTCGCGCACCTCGTCGGCGATGCACTGGCCAAGTTGGAAGATCTCCTCGGCGCGCGCAAAGGCGGCCTGGCCGGCCTCGGTGAGGGCCACGCCGCGGCCCGCCGGCTTGAGCAGCTGATGGCCGAGCGACTTCTCGAGTTCGCGCACCTGGGCGCTGATGGTCTGCACCGCCATGTCCAGCCGTTCGGCGGCGCGCGCAAAGCCGCCTTCCTTGGTGACGACCCAGAAGTAGTGCAGATGGCGGTAGTTCAGCATCCGGCCTCCGGTTCGTAAAAGACGAAGCATAGATGCGGTTCATGCTTGTTTCTTCGAATGCCCTCCATGCCCACACTCGCGGTATTCATTCGCCACTGGAGTTCCACCATGTTCTACCTGATCAGCTGGTTGGCCGTTCTCTCGCTCGTGGCGCTGTGGTCGCTGGCGGCCTGGTTGCTGCACGGCGCGGCCCTCTGGGTGGTCACCAGCGCCGGCGCTGCCACCGGCGCCGCCGCCGCCGGCATGGCGGGCCAGGGCCTGCCGCAGTGGCTGGCGGCCTGGGTGCCGCCCGATGTGGCGCAGGCCATCGCCTCACTGCTGTCGGGCCTGGTGCCGGTGGTCGAGAGCCTGCTGCAGGCCGCGCCGGCGCTGGGCGGCGTCCTGACGGGGGCGGGCTGGGTGGTCTGGGGCCTGGGCTGCGCGCTGCTCGTGCTGTTGGGGGCTGGCCTGCATGTGGCTATCGCGCTGTGGCGCCGCGGCAGCGATGGCGCCGGTCGCCGGTCGCTGCTGGCGGCCGGCTGAATCGCCACGCCCCTTGCCGGCCCTTGATCTTCAGAAGGCACGAACCATGGAAACCGACACCCTGCTTACCGCCCTCATGACCGCCACCCTGGCTGCGATCGCCTTCCAGGCCTGGCGCCTGGGCAACGAGAAGCGCGACGTCGCGCTGCTTGGCGCCTGCAGCGGCCTCAGCGGCGTGGGCACCGTGGCCACCTGGATTCTTTGAGCCCACCTCATGGAAGCACTGCTCCCCTTTCTTCTCGCCGACTTCATGGGCAAGCCTGCCTGGGTCTGGCTCGTCTTCGTGGCCATCGTCGTCGCGCTGCTGGCCTTCGACCTGGGCGTGCTGCACAAGGATGACCGCGAGATCGGCGTGCGCGAAAGCCTGCTGCTCTCGGCCGGCTACATCAGCGTGGCGCTGCTCTTCGGCGCCTGGGTCTGGTGGTACCTGGGCGCGCAGAGCGGCATGGACTACTACACCGGCTTCATGATCGAGAAGTCGCTGTCGATGGACAACGTCTTCGTCATCGCGCTGATCTTCAGCTTCTTTGCCATCCCGCGGCAGTACCAGCACCGCGTGCTGTTCTGGGGCATCCTGGGCGTGATCGTGCTGCGCGCGATGATGATCGCGCTGGGGGCCACGCTGGTGAGCCAGTTCAGCTGGGTGCTGTATCTGTTCGGCGCCTTCCTGGTCTTCACCGGCATCAAGATGTGGGTCATCGCCGACCACATGCCCGACATCGCGAACAACCCGCTGCTGCTGTTGCTGAAGCGGCGCATGCGCGTCACCGACGGCCTGCGTGGCAACGCTTTCTGGGTGCGTGAGCCCGACCCCAAGACGGGCAAGCTGGAGCGCTTCGCCACGCCGCTGCTGCTGGCCCTGGTGCTGGTGGAGTTCGTCGACCTGGTCTTCGCGGTCGACTCGGTGCCGGCCATCTTTGCCATCACCACCGACCCCTTCATCGTCTACACCAGCAACATCTTCGCCATCCTGGGCCTGCGCGCGCTGTACTTCGCGCTGGCGGCGATGATTCACCGCTTCAAATACCTCAAATACGCCCTGGCCCTGGTGCTGGTGTTCATCGGCAGCAAGATCTTCCTGGTCGGCATCATCGGCAAGATTCCTGCGGTGATCTCGCTCAGCGTGACCTTCGGGCTGATCGCCGCCGGCGTGCTGGTTTCGATGTGGAAGACGCGCGAATGGCCCGCGCGGCAGGGGACGGCATGACGTCGCCGCTGGCGCAGCGCCTGCGCGATGCCGCGGCCGCGCTGCAGGGCGAGCGCGTCTCGGTGGCTGCCTTGCTGCGCGCCCATGGGCCCCAGGCCCACGGCAGCCTGCTGCTGCTGATGGCCGTGCCCTGCCTGCTGCCCATACCGGGCACGGGCACGGTGCTCGGGCTTGGCCTGCTGGCGATGGCCCTGGCCCTGTGGCGCGGGCGGCCCGAGGCCGCCCTGCCGCAGCGGGTGGCCGAACTCGAGATGTCGCGCGCCTGGGCGCACCGCGTGCTGACGACGCTGGCCACCCTCTACGCACTGGCGGCGCGCGTGACCCAGGCCCGCCTCGCCTGGGTGGTTGCGGCGCCTGCCCACCGCTGGATCGCGGCCACGGTGGGCGCAATGGGGGCGGTGCTGGTGCTGCCCATCCCCTTCGGCAATGTGCTGCCGGCGCTGGCCCTGGTGCTGATCGGCCTGGGCCTGGTGTTCAACGACGGCGTGCCGGTGGTGCTGGGCATGGCCACGGCGTTGGCCACCGCCGCGCTCACGCTGGCCCTGCTGGCCGTGGTGGCGGACTGGGGCAGCGGCTGGGTCGGGCAGGTGCTGGCATAGGCGCTGCCAACCACGCCGGCGCAAGGGATCGCCATCATCGTTGTGGGCCCCCGCGGCTGCCCGTGATGGAAATCAGCCTGGCGACGGCGTAGGCTTGCACCCGCTGCCCGGGAGGTGCCATGCGCGTCATTCGAAAGTTCATTGCCTTCGTCCTGTTGCCCTTTGCCGTGTTGTGCCTGGCTGCGCCGAACGTGGTGGCGCAGCCGCGCTTTCGCTTCGATGCCACGCCGGGGCGCTTGTCCAAGGACGTGGTCCCTCTCCAGGTCGGGCTCACGCTCGACCTCGACCCGGCGCGTGACGGCTTCGACGGCCGCGCCGAGATCGAGCTGCGGCTGGGCAAGCCGGCCGATGTGATCGAGCTGCACGCGCACGAACTCGTCGCCAGCAGCGCCTGGCTGGCCGACGGCGGCAAGCGCCGCGTGCTCGAGGTGAAGCCCGATCCCGAGGCGCAGATCTGGCGCCTCGTTCCGGCCGACGGTCGGCCACTGGCGGCCGGCAGGCATCGCCTCACGCTGGTCTATGCCGGCCAGGTGCAGCGCCAGGGCTCGGGCCTGTTCCGCGCCAGCGCGATGATCGATGGCAAGCCAGTGCCGTCGCTGGCGACGCAGCTCGAGCCCATCCATGCCCGGCGCGTCTTTCCGGCCTTCGACGAGCCGGTGTTCCGGGCGCGCTACCTCCTCACGGTGCGCGCGCCGGCCGGGCTGGAGGTGCTGGCCAACATGCCGCGCGAGCATCGCAGCGAGGCCGGCGGCATTGCGACCCACCGCTTCGCCGCCACGCCCGCCATGCCGAGCTATCTCTTCGCGGTGGCCGTGGGCCGCTACGAGGTGCTGGAAGGCCGCGCGGCGGGCGTGCCGCTGCGCATCGTCACGGCGCCCGGCAAGCGCGAGCAGGGCCGCTTCGCGCTGGCCGCGACGCGCCAGCTCCTCCCCTACTACACGCAGTACTTCGGCACGCCCTACGCCTTGCCGCGGCTGGACCAGCTCGCCGTGCCCTCGACGCGCTTCGGCGCGATGGAGGACTGGGGGCTGATCTCCTATGCCGAGAACGGCCTGCTGGTCGACCCCGCCACCACCAGCCCGGCGCAACAGCGTCGCGTCTTCAGCCTCATCGCGCACGAGGTCGCGCACCAGTGGTTCGGCAACCTGGTGACGGCCGCCTCGTGGAACGAAATCTGGCTCAACGAGGCCTTTGCCACCTGGATGGCGAACAAGGCCACCGACCACTTCAACCCCGGCTGGCAGACCCTGCTCAACAACCGGGGCTGGGTCGACGAGACCATGGCCCTGGACGCCACCGACGCGACGCGCGCCATCCGCTCCGGCCCGGTGCGCGAGACGGCGGTGTTCGATGTCTTCGACGGCATCACCTACACCAAGGGCGGCGCGGTGCTGACCATGGTCGAGCAGTGGCTGGGCGAAGAGCGCTTCCGCCTCGGCCTGGCGGCCTATATGCGCGAGCGGCGCATGTCCAACGCCACCGCCGGCGACCTGTGGTTCCACATCGGCCGAGCCGCCGGCCGCGATGTCGCGGCCATGGCCGCGAGCTGGACCGACCAGCCGGGCTTTCCGCTGGTGACGGTGGCCAGCCGTTGCGAAGGCGGCAAGACGCGGGTGACGCTGGCGCAGCGGCGCTTCCGCAGCGCGGCGGCGCCCGCGCCGGCGGCCGAGCCGCAGTGGCAGATCCCGGTGCGGCTGGCGCGCGGCGCGCAGGCGGCGACGGTGCTGCTGGACCAGGCCCAGGCCAGCACCATCCTGGCGGGCTGCAGCGACGAGCCGGTGCGCGCCAACGCCGGCGGCCGCGGCTACTACCGCGTCGCCTACGCACCCGAGGCGCACGCGGCGCTGCGCGAGCGCTTCGCCGCGCTGCCGCCGGCCGACCGTGTGGCGCTGCTGGCCGATACCCTGGCGCTGGCCCACGCCGGGGCCTTGCCGCTGGGCGAAGGCCTGCGTTGGCTGGCCCTGCTGCCGCAGGTGCGCGATGGTGGCCGCGTGCCGCTGTTCAAGCAGGCCATCGAAGCCTTCCAGCAGCTCGATCAGGCCTTTGCCGGCACGCTGCAGCAGGCTCCGCTGCGCGACACGGCGCGCGCCCTGCTCGCCGCAGAACTCATGCGCCTGGGCTGGGAGCCGCTGCCGGCCGACGACCCCGAGACGCTGGCGATGCGGGCCCGCCTCGTGCGCCAGCTCGCCGCGTTCGACGACGCAGCCACGCTGGCCGAGGCGCTGGCGCGCTTGGGTCGCGACGAGGCCGGCACGCAGCCCCTGCACCCGTCCCTGCGCGAGGCCGTGCGCATCGCTGCCGGCGTGGCGGCCGACCGCGCCCGCTTCGACCGCATGCTCGCTGCGTTGGCTGTCGCCCCGGGCGAACAGGAACGGCGCACGCTGGCCTCGGCCCTGGCCAGCGGCCGCGATGCCGGGCGTGCGCGCGAACTGCTGGACCGCATGCTCGCGGGCGACCTGCCGAGCAATATCGCCTCGATGATGCCGCCCATGGTGGCCGAGCTGTCGCCGCACGGCGAGCTGGCCTACCGCCATTTGCTGGACCATTGGCCGCAGTGGCAGCAGATCGCCGGCCAGACCGGCCAGCGCTGGCTGCTGCCCGGCACTGCGGAGAACGCCAACGACCCGGCGCGTGCGCAGGCCCTCATCGCCGACCAGGCCCGCCTCGTCGGGCCCGATGGCGCCCGGCTCGCCCAGCGCGCCGCGGCGCGCATCGGGCAGCTGGCCGATCTGAAGGCGCGTGCCGCGGGCCTCGGGCCCTGACCCCCCGACGGGCCGCGCGCACCCGCGCGGGCGGCGGCGGCCCGCTCATCCCCTGCCGCCGCTCGCCTGCTGCGCCAGCGACAGCGCCAAGAAATCGACGAAGGCCCGCACGCGCGCCGCGAGTTGGTGGCGCTGCGGGTAGACGGCGTGGATGTCGGCGTCGGGCGTGCAGTACTGCGGCAGCACCTGCACCAGACGGCCGGCGTGCAGGTGGCGGGCGATGTCCCATTCGGCGCGCATCAGGATGCCGTGGCCATCGAGCGCCCACTTGACGGCGATCTCGCCGTCGTTGGTGGTCAGGTTGCCGCGTACCTTCACCGTCTCGGAGTTCGCAGCCTTGCCGCGGCCCCCTCCAAGGCCTGACGCCAGGCGCCACACGCCATAGGCCTCTTCGCCCTGGCGGATGCCGATGCAGTTGTGGCGGACAAGATCACTGGGCGCCTTGGGCGTGCCGTGCCGCGCCAGATAGGCCGGTGCCGCGCACAGCAGGCGGCGGTTGGGCGCGATGTATCTGGCGATGATGCGGGCGTCGGGCGGGGCGCCGAAGCGTATGCAGACATCGAAGGCGTCGTCGCTGAGCGGCGGCGGGTTCACCGACAGCTGCAGCTGCACCTCCACCTGCGGGTGCTGGCGCACGAAGCGCGAGATCAGCGGCGCGACATGGCTGCGCCCGAAGCCCAGCGTCGCGTTCACGCGCAGCAGGCCCTGGGGCGTGGCCTTGGAAACGCCCAGCAGCTGCTGCATGTCGTCGATCTCGCCCAGGATGCGGCGCGCGTGCTCCAGGTACAGCTCGCCCTCGGGCGTGAGGCTCATGCGCCGCGTCGTGCGGTTGACGAGCGCCAGGCCCAGGCGCGCTTCCATCAGCGCCAGGTGCTTGCTCACCGCGGGCGTGGAGATGCCCAGCTCGCGCGCCGCCGCGCTCAGGCTGCCGGCGCCGGCCAGGGCCGAGAAGAAGGCGAGGTCGGCGGCCTGGATGCCAGCGGTCATGGGCCCTCCGTTCGGCTTTGATTGTTAGCTTCAGGTTAACGATGGATTCACTTTAGCGGCGCGCCTGCGGCCTGTCCATTTCCTACATTCACGTCCACCGCACAGCCATCCCATCCACGGATTCCACGGAGACAAGCCATGAAGACCTATTCGATCGCCACCATCCCCGGTGACGGCATCGGCAAGGAAGTCGTTCCCGCCGGCCAGCAGGTGCTGGAGGCGCTCGCCAAGTGCAGCAGCGCCTTTCGCTTCGAGTTCGAGAACTTCGACTGGGGCGGCGATTACTACCGCGAGCACGGCGTGATGATGCCGGCCGATGGCCTGGACGCGCTGCGCCACAAGGACGCCATCCTGTTCGGCAGCGCCGGCGACCCGCACATCCCCGACCACATCACGCTCTGGGGCCTGCGCCTGAAGATCTGCCAGGGCTTCGACCAGTACGCCAATGTGCGGCCCACGCGCATCCTGCCCGGCATCGACGGCCCGCTCAAGCGCTGCGGCCCCGGCGACCTGAACTGGGTCATCGTGCGCGAGAACTCCGAGGGCGAGTACTCCGGCGTCGGTGGTCGCGTCCACCAGGGCCACCCCATCGAGGCCGCCACCGATGTGTCCATCATGACCCGCGCCGGCGTCGAACGCATCATGCGCTTTGCCTTCAGGCTGGCCGAGTCGCGCCCGCGCAAGCTGCTCACGGTGGTCACCAAGAGCAATGCCCAACGCCATGCGATGGTGATGTGGGACGAGATCGCGCTGCAGATTTCCAAGGAGTTCCCGGGCGTGCGCTGGGACAAGGAACTGGTCGACGCGGCCACCGCGCGCATGGTCAACCGCCCGGCCACGCTGGACACCATCGTCGCCACCAACCTGCACGCCGACATCCTGAGCGACCTGGCCGCGGCCCTGGCCGGCAGCCTGGGCATTGCGCCCACCGGCAACATCGATCCTGAGCGCCGCTACCCGTCGATGTTCGAGCCCATCCACGGCTCGGCCTTCGACATCATGGGCCGGGGCCTGGCCAATCCGGTGGGCACTTTCTGGTCGGTGGTGATGCTGCTCGAGCACCTGGGAGAAGTGGATGCTGCCCAGCTGGTGATGAACGCCATCGAGCAGGTGACGGCCAACCCCAGGCTGCACACTGGCGATCTGGGCGGCAAGGCCACGACGGCCGAGGTGACTCAGGCCGTGTGCGCGCTGCTGACGGCTCGAGCGCAACGCAAGGCGGCCTGAGCATGTTGCGCGCTCAATCCCCGCTGCGCCGCCGCCTGCTGCAGGCCGCCCTGCTGGCCACCCTGCCGGTGCTGGCCCAGGCCCAAGCCCAGGCCTGGCCTGGCAAGCCCATCAGCCTGATCGTGCCCTTCCCGGCCGGTGGCACCACCGACGTGCTGGCGCGTGCGCTGGCCGAGAAGCTGCAAACGGCGCTCGGCCAGCCGGTCATCGTCGAGAGCAAGCCGGGCGCCGGCGCGACGTTGGGCGCCGACCATGTGGCCAAGGCCAGGCCCGACGGCTACACGCTGTTGGTGGGCGCGGTACACCACACCATCGCCAGCAGCGTCTACAAGAAGCTGCCCTACGATTTCCAGAAGGATCTGGCGCCCATCACCGAGATCGCCCTCGTGCCCAATGTGCTGGTGGTCAATGCCAGCACGCCGGCCAAGAGCGTGGCCGAACTGGTGGCCCTGCTCAAGGCGCAGCCGGGCCGCCACAACTACGGCTCCAACGGCAACGGCACGGCCCAGCACTTGATCGGCACGCAGTTCGGCAACATGACCGGCACCGACTTCAGCCACATCCCCTACAAGGGCAGCGGCCCTCTGGCCACCGACCTGCTGGGCGGCCAGATCACGATGTCCTTCGACACCGTGACGCCGGTGCTGCAGCACATCAAGGCCGGCAAGCTGCGCGCCCTGGCCGTCACCACGGCCCGGCGCTCGTCGACCCTGCCCGATGTGCCCACGCTGGACGAGGCCGGCCTCAAGGGCTTCGACATCGGCACCTGGTTCGGCGTGCTGGCGCCGGCCGCCACGCCCCGCGACATCGTGGCCCGCCTCAATGCCGAGATGGTGGGTGTGATCCAGTCGCCCGAGTTCCGCAAGCGCATGACCGAGATCGGGGCCGAGCCCATAGGCAACAGTGCCGATCAGATGGCGGCGCAGATCAGGAGCGAGACCGAGAAGTTCGCCAAGCTGGTGAAGGAAGCCAAGGTCACCATCGAATAAGGCCGGGCCCGGGCGGCGCGAAGCAAGCGCGCCGCCCGCCCCCGGCGCGTGGCCGCGCTGATCGCGCTACTGCTTTGCGCCCTCGATCAGGCGCCGGCCCTGCGACACCGCGTAGGGCGCGGCGCGCGCCGCCAGCATGGGGTCGGCCGAGGGCTCGATTCCCTTGGGCAGCACCATGGGGTTGAAGGCGATGCCCAGGCAGGGCCCGCTCGCATCCGCCGCCACCGACTTGATGGTGAGCCGGCCCAGCGTGAGCTTCTTGCGCTGCTCGGGCAGCGGCGTCACCGCGCTGTCGATGCGGTCGCCGGCCTCGGCCAGTTGCAGCTTGAAGTCGAAGGCCACGCCGCCCGCGGCCACGCGCTGGCGCAGTTCGTCGAAGAGGAAGTCACTGCCCCGGGCCTTGGCCTCCTCGTCGCTGAGGCCCAGGGTGCCGCCTACCGGCTCGAAGACCCATTTGCCGAACTGCTTGCGGCCCGCGGCATCGACGAAGCCGAAGCCGTGTACGCCCCAGTAGTTGACGGCGTCGTAGCTGGCCGGCACCGGCTGGGTGGCGAAATGCTTGCCCTGCAGCAGCACCTCGGGGTTGGCGTCGGCAAAGGCCTTCACGCGTTCGGGATTGGGCTTCTTGGTCTCGGGGTCGGGCAACAGCGATTCCAGCCGGCCCAGCAGCTGCTCGGGCGTGGCGGCGCCGAACACCGGGGCCGAGATATTGCCGAGCTGCCAGGTTTCGCCGCCTGGCAAATCGAATTGCAGCGCCATGTTGCGCTGGCTCTTGGCGTTGTCGGGCGCCTTGGGGTTGCCACCGCCCACCGAAAAGCGGGCGATCACCGGCACCGGCCGGCCGCTGAAGGCCGACGCGGTGGACAGCGCCCGGCCGTCGGCACTGCCGATGAACTCGGCCACGGCGCAGACGCCCTTGGCGCCGGAGCGCCGGTAGCCGTCGTACTTGCCGCCCACGCGCTCGAAGGTGTCGACCATGCGGTTGGGGTCCACGCTGGCCGCCTGGGCCTGGGCCAGCGCTGGGGCCCCCAGGGCCGCAGCAGCTGCGAGCGAGAGTGCGGTTGTGGCGCAGTAGCGGGTCATGGATGGGTGTCCTTGATTGGGAGGGGTTTGGAAATGGACATGCGGCTGAGAGTCTCAAGCTACGCCAGATGAGTCGGGCAGCGCGCGCCGCTCTTACAGAGGCACTGCTGGCGATGGGGTTGCGTGCATCTGTCGCGCCGCAGATTGCGCCCGGGTGGGCGGCCGCCCCTCAGCGCCGCCCACGCACCGTCGCCGAGGCGCGGCCATAGCCGCGCACATGCCAGGCCGGGCGGTCGGTCGATGCGCGAGGGCTGCCCGCATCGCCCTCGGCCTCCATGTCGCGCAGGCACTGCGTGGCAAAGTCGATAAAGGCGCGCAGCCGTGGCGTGCGGCGCGCATTGCCCTTGAAGAGCAGGTTGACTGGCGGCGCACCCTGCACGGCCCAGTCCAGCAGCACCGGCACCAGCCGGCCCGACTGCACATGCTCGCGGGTGGTCAGTTCGGCAAAGCGGCCGACGCCGTGACCGCCTATCACCAGGTCCAGCGTGGCCTCGCGTGCGTTGCTGGACAGCCAGCCCTTGGCCTGCACCTGCACCGTCTGGCCGTCGCGCTTGAATTCCCACAGGTCGAGCACGATGCCGGCCGGATTGCGCATCAGCAGGCAGGTGTAGCCGGCCAATTCAGAAGGATGCTGCGGCACGCCGTGAGCCGCCCAATGCTCGGGCGCGGCCATGATGAGGCCGCGGGCGTCGCCCAGCTTGCGGTGGACGTAGTCGGGCGGCACCTCGGGCCAGCCATGCAGCAGCAGCACGTCGGCGCTGGTGGCGTCGGCGTCGCCGATGCGGTTGACGATGCGGAAATCGATCTCGATGTCCGGGTAGAGGGCGTGGAAGCGCGGCAGCGCCGGTAGCAGCACATGGTGGGCGAGCTGCGAATGGGCGGCCACCGACAGCGTGCCGCTGGGCCGCTCGCCCGCACCCTTCAAGCGGCGTTCGGCATGGCCCAGTTCCTCCACCTCGCTCAGCAGCGCGCGGCTGCGGTCCAGGTATTCGCTGCCGCTGGCCGTCAGGCGCACGCCGCGCGCCCCGCGCTCGAGCAGGCTCAGGCCCAGGCTTCGTTCCAGTGCGCCCACCAGCTTCTGCACGGCCGGCGTGCTGATCTCCAGCCGCTGCGCCGCGCGTGCGAAGCTGCCTTCCTCGACCGCGGCCACGAAGTATTCGAGCGCCTTGAGCTTGTCCATCGCGTGGCATTCCGGCAAGAGGTCATGGATTGACCCACAACCAAAGGTTAACGCTGGATGCAGCCGGCGTCATCTTTCCGGCCGCGCGCCGTCTTCCTACAGTGCAACCATCGCAACACACCCAGGGAGATTTCGATGCACAAGCGCCAATTCCTCTTCGCCGCCCTCGCCGTGGCGGCACTCGGAACACTGGCCCAAGGCCCGGCCCGGGCCCAGGGAGGCCAGCCGCTGAAGATTGTCCTCGCCACGCCGGCGGGCGGCGCCTCCGACATCGCCGCCCGCCTGCTGGCCCAGAACATGGCCAAGAGCCTGGGGCGCCAGGTGCTGGTGGAGAACAAGCCCGGCGGCAATGGCGTGCCGGCCATGCAGGCGGTGCTGTCGGCGCCGGCCGATGGCCACACCCTGCTGTGGGCCCAGTCTTCGATGGCCGGCACGCCGCTGCTGGTGAAGTCGGCGCCGGTCAAGAGCTTTGCCGAGTTCACGCCCGTGGCGCCGGTGATCAACCTGGTCTACGGCCTCTACGTCAACCCCAGGCTGCCGGTCAACACGGTGGCCGAGTTTGGCGCCCACCTCAAGGCCAACCCCGAGCGCCTGAGCTACGGCACGGGCGTGCTCAGCGAATACATGGTGACCATGCACTACCTGCAGGCCGCAGGCGCCAAGGCGCTGCGCGTGCCCTACAAAGGCGGGTCGCAGCTGATGCCCGACCTGATCAGCGGCGAACTGCAGTTCAACTTCGGCCCGCTGGCCCCGGCCCTGCCGCATGTGAAGAGCGGCAAGCTGCGCCTGCTGGCGACCCTGCCCGAGCGCACCGATCTGGCGCCCGGTGTGCCTGCGCTGGCCGAGTCCGGCATCGCCACCGACACGCTGCCCATCTGGAACGGCCTGGTTGCCGCGCCGGGCACGCCCAAGGACGTCGTGGCCGGGCTGTCCCAGGAGGTCAACCGCGCGCTCGCCGACCCGGCGCTGCGCGCCGCGCTCGAGGCCCAGGGCTTCCGCGTCAGCGGCGGCACACCGCAGCAGATGGGCGCGGCCATCGAGTCCGCCACCGCCGTTTGGCGCCAGTTCATCCGCGACCACAGCATCCCCCAGGAGTGATCGTGCTGACCACCACCGCAAGCCTGCCTGTCCGCGCTCTGCCCGCCATCTCGCGCGATCTCTACCTCAGCCTGCTCGGCAGCCTCTTCGGCGTCTTCAACACGGCCCGCGTGCTGGCCTACCTGCCCACGATCTGGGCGGTGGCCGCCAGCGGCGATTCGAGCCAGCACTCGCTGTGGACCTGGCTCACCTTCCTGGGCGGCAACGCCACCATGGCCGCCTGGCTGTGGGAGCAGAACGGCCGCCGCGGCAACCGCGCCATCGCCGTGAGCGCCTGCAATGCGGCGATGTGCCTGGGCATCGTGAGCGTGATCGCATGGACGCGGCTGTGAAGGCGGGTTCCCGCCCCCGAGCCGAGCCGCGGTTGCGGCTGGCGCGCCAGATCACCGCCTGCTGGACCACCCAGGCCCTGCATGTGGCGGTGCAACTGGATCTGCCCGACCGCCTGGTGGCCGGGCCGCAGGCGGCGGCGGCCTTGGCCGAGGCCTGTACCTGTTCGGCCGATGGCCTGCGCCGCCTGCTGCGCGCCCTGTGCGCGCTGCAGGTCTGCCGCGAGCGGCGCGACGGCCGCTTCGAACTGACGGCCGCGGGCGCGGCCCTGTGCCGCCAGCCGCCCGACGGAAGCGCGAGCCTGCGCGGCCTGGTGCTGTGGTGGGGTGGTCCGCTGTGGCAGCTGTGGGGCGAACTGGGCTACAGCGTGCAGACCGGCCAGAGCGCCAGGGCGCGCCAGACCGGCGCAGCCCACTATGACTTCCTCGACGGCCGCCCCGAGGCGGCGGCGGTGTTCCACGACGCCATGCAGGCGATGACGGCGCTGATCGCCGACGATGTGGCGCAGCTGCCCACCTGGGCCGGCGTGCGCAGCCTGGTGGACCTGGGCGGCGGCAATGGCACGCTGGCTGCGGCCATCGCGGCGGCGCAGCCGCAATTGCAGTTCACCGTGCTCGACCGCGCCGATGCCGAGGCCGGCGCCCTGGCCGTGCTGGGCACGCCGGCGCTGGTCGGGCGCGGGCAGTTCGTCTGCGGCGATTTCTTCGCCCCGCTGCCACCGCTGGCCGACCGCTACCTGCTCAAGAGCATCCTGCACAACTGGGACGACGCCGCCTGCCGCCGCATCCTGGCGCGCTGCGCCGAGGCGGCGGGGCCGGGGGCGCGGCTGCTGCTGGTCGAGCGCGTGAGCCCGGCGCGGCTGCGACCCGGCCATCGCGACGAGGCCCTGGCCCGCACCGACCTCAACATGCTGGCCGGCCTGGGCGGGCGCGAGCGGACGCTGGCGGAGTTCGAAGCCCTGCTGCGCCCGGCCGGCTTCGAGGTCGTGGGCCTGTCGCCGACACGGCACGAGTTCAGTGTCATCGAGGCGCGGCGCGCCCAGGGCGTCGCGCCCGCCCGGCCGCGGTGACCGTAGGGTCGGCGCTGGGCCTGCGCAGGCACCGCGCCCACCCTACGCAGGAAGCGCCGACCCCAAGGCTCATCGGTAGGCCCCCGGGCGCCGGGGATGGACGGCCACGGGCCCGCCCAGAAGAATCCTGACATCCCGCCACCTCCTTTCACGTCGGCGGGAACCCAGGAGTTGTTCATGTCCCAGCCGTTCCGTCTTGCCGCCGCGTTTGCCAGCCTGTTGCTGGCGCTGGGCGGCGCTGTGGCCGCCCCGGTGGCGGCCTTCGACCCCGGCGCCCATGTCGACGGCGGCTCCAACGGCTTTACCTCGGGCGGCACGATCTACAACTTCACGCTCGGCTTCAGGTTCACGACCTCGCAGCAACTGCACCTCACCGAGCTGGGCACCTTCGACCCCAGCGGCACCGGTCCCGGCATCGCCCGCCAGGTGGGCCTGTTCGAGTTCATCGGCGGCGCGTGGACGCTGCGTGCCTCGACGCGCTTCCAGGCGACCGAGCAGGCCACCCACCGTGTCGGCGCCTTCAGCTACCACGACATTGCCGACATCGACCTGCTCACCGGCCACACCTATGCCCTCATGGCCAGCGGCTACCACGGTGGCGTGCAGAGCCCGGTTTTCCTGCGCTCGCACACCAGCCTGAGCGGCATCAACTACGGCACGAGCCTCTACAACGCCATCAACGCCCCGGGCGATGCCTTCGCGGGCCCGAGTTTCTCCAGCTACGAACTCGGCCCCAACTACTACACCTACATGGGCGCGAACTTCCTTTGGGACAACGCCGCCGCCGGCGTGCCTGAGCCGGGTTCGCTGGCGCTGGCCGGCTTGGCGCTGGGCCTGGTGGGTGGCGCCACACGGCGCGCACGGACTTCGCGCGGCTGAGCCGGCGCCGGTCAGGGCGGCAGCAGCGCGGCGCGCGCCGCGGTCTCGACGCGGCGGCTCAGGGCCTCGACCAGGCCCGCGGCAGCGCGTGCGTGCTGCCAATGCAGCGCCACGTCCAGCGGCGTACAAGGCACCAGTTCGACCAGCCTGCCCGCGGCCAGGTGGCCAGCGACCAGCGCCTGCGGCTGCAGTCCCCAGCCCATGCCCGCCAGGGCTGCGGTGACAAAGGCCTGGGGCGAGGGCAGGCTGTGGCGCGGCAGTTCCACATGGCGGTGGCACAGGCGCCGCGCCCAGCGCGCCTGCAACTCGTCCTTGGTGTTGAACACCAGGCTGGGCGCCGCGGCCAGGCTGCCGGCGCCCACGCCGCCGGCGAAGTGACGCGCGACGAAAGCCGGGCTGGCGGCCGCCAGGTAGCGCATCGCGCCCAGGGGCTGGCTGTTGCAGCCGGCGGCGGGCCTCGCCGTGGACGTGACGGCGGCCAGAACGGCGCCGCTGCGCAGCCATTCGCCGGTGTGGTCCTGGTCGTCCACGGCCACCTCCACCAGCACCGGGGCCTCGGCCGCGAAGGCCGCCAACGCGGGCGCGAACCAGGTTGCCAGGCTGTCGGCATTCACCGCCACCGGCAGTGCCACGCGGGCGATGCCTTCCCGGGCCAGCGCCGGCAGCGCGCCCTGCAGTTCCTGTTCGAGCAGGCGCACGCGGTCGACGTGCTGGCACAGGCGGCGGCCGGTCTCGGTGGCGCTGCAGGGCTGGCCGCGCACCACCAGGGCGCAGCCCACGCGCTCTTCCAGCAGCCGGATGCGCTGCGACACCGCCGAGGGCGTGACGTGCAGCGCCCGCGCCGCGCGCTCGAAGCTGCCTTCGCGGATGACGGCGGCCAGGGCTTTGAGCGCGGCATAGTCCAGCATGGATTCAGTTTGTCTACATCAGCATTAGAAGACTTAGTTTGTCTTCATGCGCGGCGACTGGCAAGCTGAGGCCCCATGAACCCCAGCGACACCGCCATCACCACCGCCCACGCCTTGCCGGTCTTTGTGCAGGGACTGGCCCTGAGCCTCGGGCTGATCGTCGCCATCGGCGCGCAGAACGCCTTCGTGCTGCGCCAGGGCCTGCGGCGCGAGCATGTGGGCAGCGTGGTGGCGCTGTGCGCCGCGGCCGACGCCGTGCTCATCGCCGCGGGCGTGCTGGGCATGGGCCAGGCCCTGGGCGCAAGCCCCGGCCTGGCGCGTGCGCTGGCGCTCGCCGGCGCCGTCTTCCTGGCCGTCTACGGCTGGCGGGCGCTGCGCCGTGCGCGCCAGCCGCAGCAGTTGCAGGCGGCCGGTGGCGGCGCGGGTGCCAGCCGCGGCGCCGTGCTGGCGCAGGCCGCCGCCTTTACCTTGCTCAACCCTCACGTCTACCTGGACACCGTGCTGCTGGTGGGCAGCATCGGCGGCCAGCAGCCGGCGGCGCTGCGCGGCTGGTTCATCGCCGGTGCCGGTGGCGCCAGCCTGATGTGGTTCACCGCCCTGGGCTTCGGCGCGCGCTGGCTGGCGCCCTGGTTTGCCCGTCCGCGGGCCTGGCAGTTGCTGGACGGCTTGATAGGCCTGACGATGTTCATGCTGGCGGCGCTGCTGCTGCGCCACGTACTTGTAGGCCTTTGAGGCCCTGCCCATGTACATCCCCCGCAAGCACCGGCTCGAAGACCGCGAGGCCCTGCACGCCTTGATCGAGGCCCACCCGCTGGGCGCCTGGGTCTGCCAGGGTGGAGCCGGCCTGGTGGCCAACCATCTGCCCTTCTTCCTGGACCGCAGCCGCGGGCCGCTGGGAACGCTGGTCGGCCATGTCGCACGCGGCAACCCGGTCTGGCGCGAACTCGGCACCGCCACACCCTCGGTGGTGATGTTCCAGGGGCCGCAGGCCTACATCACGCCGGGCTGGTACCCGGGCAAGGTGGCGCACGGCAAGGTCGTGCCGACCTGGAACTACGCCGTGGCCCACGCCCACGGCGTCGCCCGCGCCATCGATGACCGCGACTGGCTGCTGGCCATGCTCAGCCGCCTCACCGACGCCCACGAGGCCGGCCGCGTGCCGCCCTGGCGTGCTGCCGATGCACCGGCCGATTTCATCGCCGGCTATCTGCGCGCCATCGTCGGCATCGAGATCCCCATTGACCGGCTGGAAGGCAAGCTCAAGGCCAGCCAGGACGAGGCGCCTTGCGACCGGCAAGGCACGGTCGCCGGGCTGCGGGCCCAAGGTGGCGAGCAGGCGCTGGCGATGGCCGCGCTGGTTGGCAAGGCCATCGCCGAGGACGAGGCTGGCTGATCGGCAAGCGGGCAAGCCTGCCCGTTCAGCCCCCCGCGCCGCGCCCCTGCGCCCGCGCGACGATCTGCTCGAAATCCAGCGGCGGCAGGTGGCGCTTGAGCCGCACCCCGGCGCGCGAGACCTGGGCTGGCAGCGGGTGCTGCACCAGCGCTTCCAGTGCGCCGGCGGCTTCAATCAGCCCGGCGAGGTCAAGGCCGGTGTCATGGCCCATGCAGTCAAGCATGTGGACGATGTCCTCGGTGGCGACATTGCCGCTCGCGCCTGGCGCATAGGGGCATCCGCCGATGCCACCCAGCGACATGTCGAAGCGTCGTATGCCGGCCGCGATGGCGGCCAGCGTGTTGACCGCGCCCATCGCCCGCGTGTCGTGGAAGTGGGCCGTGATGGCCAGCGCCGGCTGCCGCGCGATGGCCTGGCCGCACAGCGCCTGCACCTGGTTCGGGTAGGCCATGCCGGTGGTGTCGCACAGCGTGATGCCGGCCACGCCGAGAGCGGCAAAGCGGGCTATCCAACCCATCACGGTGGCGGGCTCCACCTCGCCTTCCATCGGGCAGCCGAAGACGCAGGACAGCGAGACATTCACCGGCACTGCCGCCGCCCGCGCCAGCGCGATGACCTCGGCCAGTTGCGCAAACGACTGCTCGCGCGTCATGCGCAGATTGCACAGGTTGTGGGTCTCGCTGCACGACATCACGAGATTGAACTCGTCGACCCCGGCGGCCAGCGCGCGCTCGGCGCCGCGGCGGTTGGGGATCAGCGCGGTGTAGACCACGCCGGGTGCGCGCTGGATGCGCTGCATCACGGCCTCGCCGTCGGCCAGCGCCGGTATCGCCTTGGGCGAGGTGAAGGAAGTGACCTCGATCTTGGCGTAGCCCAGGCCGCCGAGGCGGTCGATCAGCGCCACCTTGTCGGCCGTGGGTATGAAGCGGCCCTCCATCTGGAAGCCGTCGCGGGTGGCGACTTCGTTGATGTAGAGGCGGGCGGGTTTGCCGTTCTGCATGCGTGCTCTCCTGGGAGCGGCTTCAGTCGCGGCGCGCGGGCCAGCCGCTGCCGCTGGCGATATCGGCGTCGTGCTGACCCAGGCGCGGCGCGGCGTGCCGTATGCGCCCGGGCGTGGCGCTGAGCTTGGGCACGACGCCAGGCACCTTGAGCGGCAGGCCGTCGGAGGTGGGCGAGTCGATGATCATTTCGCGCGCCAGGTATTGCGGGTCACGCGCGATGTCGGCCACGCTGTAGACGCGGCCGGCCGGCACCTGGGCGGCTTCCAGCGCTGCCAGCACCTCGTCGCGGCTGCGGCCTTGTGTCCACTGCGCGATGGCGGCGTCGATCTCGTCGACACGCCGCACGCGGCCGTCGTTGTGGGCCAGCGCCGCGTCATTGCCCAGGTCTTGCCGCCCAATGGCCTGCATCAGGCGGCGGAAGATGCTGTCGCCATTGCCGGCCACCAGCACGTACTGGCCGTCGTTGCAGGGGTAGGCGTTGGTGGGAGCGATGCCCGGCATGGCGCTGCCGGCGGCGCCGCGCACGGCACCGAAGGCGTCGTACTCGGGCACCAGGCTTTCCATCACATTGAAGACCGATTCGTAGAGCGCGACATCCACCACCTGGCCCTGGCCGCCGTTCACCTCGCGGTGGCGCAGCGCCGTCAGCACGCCGATCACGCCGTGCAGCGCCGCCAGCGTGTCGCCTATCGAGACGCCCACGCGCACCGGCACGCGGCCGGGCTCGCCGGTGAGGTGGCGCAGGCCGCCCATGGCCTCGCCCAGCACGCCGAAGCCCGGCTTGTCGCGGTAGGGCCCGGTCTGGCCATAGCCCGAGATGCGCAGCATGATGAGGCGCGGGTTGGCCGCGTGCAGCGCCTCCCAGCCCAGGCCCCAGCCCTCCAGCGTGCCGGGCTTGAAGTTCTCGATCAGCACATCGGCCTCGGCCGCCAGCGCGCGCACCACCTGCTGGCCGGCGGCGCTGCGCAGGTCCAGGCAGACCGAGCGCTTGTTGCGCGACTGCACCTGCCACCACACCGAGGTGCCGTCGCGCAGCAGCCGCCACTTGCGCAGCGGGTCGCCCACCTCGGCCGGCTCGACCTTGATGACGTCGGCGCCGAATTCGGCCAGCGTCTTGCTCGCGAAGGGGCCGGCAATCAGCTGGCCCAGTTCCAGTACTTTCAGTCCCGCCAGGGCATCCATGCGCTCTCCTGCTGTGCAAGCCGCGTACTCTAGAAGCAGCAGGGCCGGGCGCGGAATTGCCATGCGGCGATGTGGCCTTCGCGATCAGCGAATGGCCGCAGGCCCCGGTCGCTAGACTTGCTGCCGATGAACCCTGCGCGCGTCGACTTTGTCACCCTGCGCTTGTTCTGTGCCGTCGCGCAGAGCGGCAGCATCACCAAGGGCGCGTCGCGCTGCCACCTGGCGCTGTCGGCGGCGAGCCGACGCCTGGCCGATTTCGAGGCGGCCGTGGGCTCGGCCCTGCTCGAGCGCACGGCCCAGGGCGTGCGGCTCACGGCGGCCGGCCATGTGGCCCTGCACCACGCGATGCGGCTGTCGCAGGGCTTCGATCTCTTCGGTGGCGAACTGGCCGAGTACGCCCAGGGCTACCGCGGCCATGTGCGGCTGTGGGCCAATATGTCGGCGCTCACCGAATCGCTGCCCGAGGCGCTGGCGCGCTTCATGGCCAGGCAGCCCGAGATCAAGGTCGAGGTCGAGGAGCAGCTCAGCGGCGACATCGCCCGCGCCGTCGTCGAGGGCCTGGCCGACATCGGCGTCTTCGCCGAGGGCACGCCGGCGGACGGCCTGCTGCTCAGGCCCTTCCAGACCGACGAGCTGGTGCTCATCTGCGCCCGCGGCCACGAACTGGCCGGGTTTGATGCCCTGCGCTTCCGCGATGCACTGGTCCATCCCTTCGTCGGTCTGGACCGCGGCAGCTCGCTGCTGACCCTGGTCACCGAGGCGGCGCAGGCCGCCGGCCTGCCGCTGCGCCTGCGCGTGCAGGTCACGAGCTTCGGCGCCATGTGCCGCATGGTCGGCGCCGGCCTGGGCCTGGGCGTGCTGCCGCGCGCCGCCTGCGCGCCGCTGCTGCAGGCCTATGGGCTCACGGCGCTGCGGCTGGACGAGGCCTGGGCCCGCCGCCGCCTGCTGGCCGCCTGCAGCGCCGAGCGACCGCTGTCGGCGGCGGCCCAGCTGCTGTGGGATTCGATGGCCGCTGACGCGGCGCCCTGATCCGCAGCCAGCCCTTCGCGAAGGGCGAAGAGGGTGTGTCCACTGGGCAAGGCCTGGCCGGGCCGCCCTGGCCTAAGCTGTCGGCCCGCATGCTGCGGCCTCGCCGCAGCCGCAGCCCACCAGAAGATCCGGAGACCCGCATGAAACTGCCCCGACCCGCTCTTGCCCTCCTGCTGCAGCTGGCCTTGCTGGCCGGCGCCGCGCAGGCCCAGGGCCCGGCCTATCCCAGCAAGGCCATCACCCTCATCGTCGGATCAGCGCCGGGCGGCACCACCGACATCTCGGCGCGCATGATTGCCGAGCCGCTGGGCAAGGCGCTGGGCCAGACGGTGGTGGTCGACAACCGCGCCGGCGCCAGCGGCGCCATCGCGGCGGTGGCCGTCAAGCGCGCCGACGCCGACGGCCACACGCTGCTGATGCAGTACTCCGGCTACCACGTCATCACGCCGGTGATCAGCAAGCACGGGCTGGGCTGGGAGGCCAAGGACCTGCAGCCGGTGGCCAATGTGCTGACGGCGCCGCAGCTGGTGGTGGTGCGCGCCGGCCTGCCGGTCAAGACGATGGCCGAACTGGTTGCCTATGCCAGGGCCAACCCGGGCAAGCTGACCTATGCCTCGTCGGGCAATGGCTCGCTGCAGCACGTCACCGGCGCCATGCTCGAGCAGCAGGCCGGCATCCAGCTCACCCACATCCCCTACAAGGGCACGGGCCCGGCGCTGCAGGATCTGCTGGGCGCCCAGGTCGACCTCAGCTTCGGCACGCCGCCGCCCTTCATGCCCCATGTGCAGTCGGGCAAGCTGCGCGCGCTGGCCGTCACCGGCAGCACCCGCCTGGCCAGCCTGGCCGACGTGCCCACCACGGCCGAGGCCGGCCTGCCCAAGCTCGACCCGACCTCGTGGTTCGCGGTCTTCGCGCCGGCCGCCACGCCCAAGGCCGTGGTCGACCGGCTCGCGGCCGAGATCGCCCGCATCATGGCCACGCCCGAGTTCAAGAAGAAGGCCGCCGATCTGGGCGCCAGCGCCGACTTCGTGGCGCCGGCGCGGCTGGGCGAGCAGACCCAGGCCGAGCTCAAGCGCTGGGCCGAGGTGGCCAAGGCGGCGAAGATCGAGGTCGATTGAGGCCGCGGCCGATCACACAGCCATGATTGACCACCTCGACCACCTGGTGCTGACCACGGCCCGCGAGGCCCAGTGCATTGCCTTCTACACCGGGGTGCTGGGCATGCGGCTCGAGACCTTTGTCGGCGGCACGCCCCCGGTGGCGCGCCAGGCCTTCTGCTTCGGCAATCAGAAGATCAACCTCCACATCAAGGGCCGCGAGTTCGAGCCCAAGGCGCACACGCCCATGCCGGGCGCGCTGGACCTGTGCTTCATCGCGTCGGTGCCGCTCGATGCCGTGATGGCGCGCCTGCAAGCGGCAGGCGTCGCCATTGTCGAGGGCCCGGTGTTGCGCACCGGCGCGACCGGCAAGCTCAGGTCGGTCTATGTCCGCGACCCCGATCTCAACCTGATCGAGATCTCGGAGCCGGTCGCCTGAGCGGCAGCTCCACCGCCCTTACTTCAGCGCAAAGCGCGCTATGGCCGCCGGTTTGCCCGGCAGGTTGACCACCGCCACGGCCTTGCTGCCGGTGCCGAGCTTGAAGGCGCCGGTGGCCTCGAGCTTGTCGCCGGCCGGCTTCAGTTCGACCTCCTGCTTCTCGGCGCCGGTCAGCAGGGTCAGCTTGGCGCTGGCCTTGGAGACATCCATGGCCTTGCCGTGGTCGCGCAGATGGAGCTGGATCGCGCCGGCCTTGGCCACCAGCTCGAAATCGATGTCCTTGACCTCGACCACCACGCCGCCGTGCAGCGGCGTGTGGGCGTGGGCGTGTTCGTGCGGGTCGGCGGCCTGGGCCGTGCCGGCCAGGGCCAGGGCGGCGGCGAAGAGACAGGTGTGCAGCTTCATGGATTGATTCCTTGGTTGCGGGTGAAGGTGAGGGGTGGCTGGAAAGATCAGAGCGCCTCGGCGTCCTTGTCGTCCATCAGCGCCTCGGCGGCGGGGCGGCCGAAGAGCCAGAACATCGCGGGCGTGAGAAAGGTGTCGAGCAGGGTCGAGCTGATGAGGCCGGAGAAGATCACCACGGCCACCGGGTGCAGCACCTCGGTGCCGGGCCGCTCGGCCTCGAACAGCAGCGGCGCCAGCGCGAAGGCGGTGACCAGGGCCGTCATCAGCACCGGGCTCAGGCGTTCCAGCGAGCCGCGCAGAATCATCCGGTGGTCGAAGCCCTCGCCCTCGAAGCGCATCAGGTTGATGTAGTGGCTGACCTTCAGGATGCCGTTGCGCACCGAGATGCCGGCCAGCGTGATGAAGCCGACCAGGGCCGCCACACTGAGCGGCTGGCCCGACAACCACAGGCCCACCACCGCGCCCACCAGGGCGAGCGGGATGTTGACCATGATCAGTGCCGACAGCCGTACCGATCGGTAGCGGCTGTAGAGCACCACGAACATCAGCGCCAGCGAGACCAGCGACAGCAGGCCGACCAGGCGCGAGGCCTGCTCCTGGGCCTGGAACTGCCCGCCCAGGGTGACGAAGCTGCCCTCGGGCAGCTGGGTGGCGGCCACCACGCCGCGGATGTCGGCGACGATCTCCGACAGCGCTCGCCCCGAGGCATTGGCCGAGAGCACGATGCGGCGCTTGCCGTCGTCGCGGCTGATCTGGTTGGGGCCGTCGCCTTCTTCGATGCTGGCCAGACGCGACAGCGGCACGCGGCCGGTGGGCGTCTCGATCAGGATGCGGGACAGGCCCTCGAGCGAACGCGCTGATTCGGGCAGGCGCAGCACCAGCGCGAAGCGGCGCCCGCCCTCGACGATCTGCGTCAGCTTTTCGCCTTCCACCAGCGCCTGCAGCGTGGCCAGCACGCGCGGCGCCGGCACGCCGTAGCGGGCCGCGGCGGCATAGTCGATGCGCACCGCGATCTGCGGCGCCAGCACCTGCTTCTCGATCTGCAGGTCGGCGATGCCGGGGATGGTGGCCAGCTTCGCGCGCAGCGCATCGGCCTGGCCGCGCAGCGCGTCCAGGTCTTCGCCGAAGATCTTGATCGCGATCTGCGAACGCACGCCCGACAGCATGTGGTCGATGCGGTGCGAGATCGGCTGGCCCACCTCCAGCGCCGCCGGCAGGTTGACCAGGCGGGCGCGGATGTCGGCCTTGATCTCGTCCATGCTGCGCGTCAGCTCGGCGCTGGGCTTGAGGCCCACGTCGAGCTCGCTGACATGCACGCCCTCGGCATGCTCGTCGAGTTCGGCGCGTCCGCTGCGCCGGCCCACATGGGTGACCTCGGGCACGGGCTTGACCAGCAACTCGGCCTGGCGGGCCAGTGCGCTGGATTCGCTCAGCGTCACGCCCGGGTTCAGGCGCAGGCCGATGAGCAGCGTGCCCTCGCTGAAGGGCGGCAGGAAGGTGGTGGGGAAGAAGGGCACGGCCACCACCGCTGCGGCCACCGCCAGCGCCGCCGCGGCCAGGGCCGCCTGCGGCCGTGCCAGCACGCGCTGCAGCGCGCGGGCGTAGTGCGCCTTGAGCCATGCCAGCACGCGGGTGTCGCCGTGGTCCAGCGTCTTCATGCGCGGCAGCAGGTAGAGGCTCAGCACCGGCGTGATCGTCACCGAGACCACCAGCGAGGCCAGGGTCGAGACGATGAAGGCGATGCCCAGCGGCACGAAGAGCTTGCCCTCCAGCCCCGGCAGCGCGAACAGCGGGATGAAGACCAGCACGATGATCACGGTGGCGTAGAGGATGGCCGAGCGCACCTCCATGGTGGCGCGCGCCACCACCTCGATGGGGTGGAGGTGCAGGCCCGGGTGCTGGGCGCGGTCGGCCTTGAGCCGGCGCAGCACGTTCTCGACACCGACCACGGCGTCGTCGACGAGGCCGCCGATGGCGATGGCCAGGCCGCCCAGCGTCATGGTGTTGATCGAGAGGCCGAACCAGGCGAAGACCAGCGCGGTGATGAAGATCGACACCGGGATGGCGGTGAGTGCGATCACCGTCGGCCGCAGCGTGCCGAGAAAGAAGAACAGGATCAGCGCGACGAAGACCGAGGCGCCGATCAGCTTGCCCTGCAGCGTGGTGATCGAGGCCTCGATGAAGCTGGCCTGGCGGAAGGTGACGCGCGGCGCCTCCATGCCCGCGGGCAGCGTGGCCCTCAGGCCCGCGAGCGCGGTCTCCAGGGCCTGGGTCAGCGCGATGGTGTCGGCCGTGGGCTGCTTTTGTATGCCCAGGATGACGGCCGGCTTGCCCTCGAAGCCGGCGTCACCACGCCGGGGTGCGGCGGCAAAGCTGACCTCGGCCACCTGGCGCAGCAGCAGCGGCTGGCTGCCTCTGGCGCCCAGCGCCAGCTGGCGCAAGTCGTCCAGGCCCGAGGTGCGCCCGAGGTGGCGGATCAGGATTTCGCGGCCGTTGAGCTCGAGAAAGCCGCCCGAGGTGTTGGCCGCATAGCCCTTGAGCGTGTCTTCGAGCTGATCGTGCGTGACACCCAGCGCCGCCATGCGCGCGGTATCGGGCTGCACCTGGAACTGGCGCACCTCGCCGCCTATCGGGATCACCTGGGCCACGCCCGGTACGGCCAGCAGGCGTGGCCGCAACACCCAGTCGGCGTATTCGCGCACCGCCATCGTGCTTATCTTTTGCGTGTCGACGGGAATGGCGATCTGCATGATCTCGCCCATCACCGAACTGATGGGCCCCATGCGCGGCACCACGCCGGCGGCCAGGGTCTCTTCCATCGCCGTCAGCCGCTCGGCCACGAGCTGGCGGGCGCGGAAGATGTCGGTGTTCCAGTCGAAGGTGATGTAGAGGAAGGACAGGCCGGCCGACGAGGTCGAGCGCACCGATTCCACGCCCGGCAGGCCGTTCATGGTGGCTTCGAGCGGGAAGGTGATGAGCTGCTCCACCTCCTCGGCGGCCATGCCGCCGGCCTCGGTCATCAGCGTGACGGTGGGCTTGTTGAGATCGGGGAATACGTCCACCGGCGTGCGCGACAGCGTGTAGGCGCCATAGGCCATCAGCACCAGGCTGGCGATGATCACCAGCAGGCGGTTGGCCAGGCTGTGGTCGAGTAGCCACTTGAACATGTCAGCGCACTTGATTGATTAGCGTGGCGCCGCTGGTCGCAACACGCTCGCCGGCCTGCAGCCCCGAGGTCACCGCAACGCTGAGGCCGTCCAGCGGCGCTGTCGTCACGCTGCGCGGCTCGAAGCGCTCGGGCGCGGTCTTGACCCAGACGATGGCCTGGTTGGCCGGGTTCTTCATCAGTGCCGCCGCCGGCACCGCGATGCCCTGCACCTGGCTGCGGGTCTGCACGAAGACGCGCACGGGCTGGCCCACGGCCAGGCTGGCCAGCGCCGCGCCGCTGGCCTTGAAGCCCAGCGGCAGGGCCTGCTCGCGCAGGCTGCGCGCCGCTCCCGTGTACTGCAGCGGCACGCGCTGGTCGCCCACGGCCAGCGTGGCGCTGCCGATGTCGGCGGCCAGGGCCGGGTCGTAGGCCAGGGCCTCGATGCGCAGGTGGCCGGGGTCGACGATCTCGAACACCAGCTCGCGTGCATCCACCACCTGGCCGGCCACCGCATGGGCCGATGCCACCACGCCGGCCACCGGCGCCAGCAGCGCCTCGCGTACAGCCACGCCGGCACCGAGGGCGGCGATGCGCGCAGCCAGGCTGGCGGCCTCGCTGCGGGCCGCCTCGATGTCCTTGCGCGGCACGGTGTCGGCCAGCTCCGCCAACCGCACCAGGCGCTGCTCGGCCAGCGCCCGGGCCGCGTCCAGCTCGGCCAGCTGGGCCGCCTGGCTGGCGCGCTCCAGCGGCGCGACCGACGAGGAAACATAGGCCAGCACCTCGCCCCGGGCCACCGCCTGTCCCAACACGGGCAGGCCGCGCGGCCCGGGCTCGATGCGGCCGGGGTGCAGGGCCTGCACCTTGCCGCCGGCATTGGGGTCCATCAGCACGGTGCCGTTCAATTCCAGCGCACGCGGCAGCGCTGCCGCCACCGTGACCAGGGTGCGCACGCCCAGCTGGCGCTGGGCCGGCTTGGGCAGGAAGACGCTGCCATCGGGCAGGCGTTGCGGTCCGTTGGCCGACGGTGCCGCGGCGCTGCCGTGGTCATGGCCGTGGTCGCCCGCGGCCTGCGCCGGCGTGGCCAGCGCCAGGGTGGCCAGCGCCAGGGCCTGCATCGTGCAGCGCTTCATGCGGTGGCTCCGGTGGCGCTGCGGCGGGCGGCGAGCGCGCGCCGCCCGGCCCAGGACAGGGCCAGGGCGGAGAACCCGCCGAGCGCCCAGCCGCCATAGGTCTTCCAGGGTGGCACCGGCGCCGCGGCCTCGCCATGGGCCGCCTCGTGGATGTCGAGTTCACCGGCCAGCAGGTCCATCTCCTGGCCCACCGTCACGGTGGCGGTGATGGGCAGCACGCCGGGCGCGGGCGGGCTGGCCAGCAGCACCTCGTAGGCATCGGGGCCTTGGCGCGTGGCCTGGAGCTTGGCGCCGGCGATCTCGAGTTCGATGCGGGCTTCGGGCACCGGGCTGTTGTCGGCGGCGCGGTCGAGGTAGAGCGCGAGACGCCGGCCCTCGAGCACGCCGACCAGCTCGAAGCTCTCGGAGACGGCGGCAAAGCGCGGCAGCGCCGGGCCGCCGGGGGCGGGGGCGGCGTCGCCGTGGTCATGGCCGTCGCCGGCGCGGGCGAGGCCCGGCGCCAGCAGCATGGCCAGCGCGAGCGCGGCCAGGGTGGAGTTGAGGTTCATCTTGGGGTCCGGATTCGTTGAGGGTGCGGGGCGGGCGGCGGCGCCTGGTGCATTCATTCGGGCAGCAGGCCCAGGGCCTGGCGCTGGGCCGACACGGCGGCGGCCCACTCGATGCGGGCGCGCGCCGCCTGGCGCTCGGCTTCGCCGGCTTCGGCCTCGATGCGCAGCCGCAGGGGCAGATCGGTCTGGCCGAGGCGGAAGGATTTGTCGAAGAAGCCGCGCGTCTCCTGCGCCAGCTGGGCGCGGCGCTGGGCGGCGGCGCTTTGACGCTGCGTCGCTGCCACCAGCGCCTCGGCCGCCTCGGCCTCGGCCTGCAGACTGGCCTGCTGCTGCGCCAGCTGGGCCTGCAACTCCAGCACCTCGGCGCGCGCCAGGGCCAGGCGGCCTTCATGGCGCGGGCCGCTGCCAAAGGGCAGGCGCAGGCCCAGGGTGACGGTCTGTCCGGCGCGCTCGCCATAGCCGCCGCGGTCGCG
The DNA here is from genome assembly GCF_904426505.1 of Rubrivivax sp. A210. Lineage (GTDB taxonomy): Bacteria > Pseudomonadota > Gammaproteobacteria > Burkholderiales > Burkholderiaceae_C > Rubrivivax. Next base: position 23,397 of record NZ_CAJGBN010000014.1, on the reverse strand, counting down.
CGTGGCCGCCAGCGTCAGCTCGGGGCTGGCGCGCGATTGCGTGGCCGCCAGGGCCGCCGTGCGCTCAGCGACGGCCAGGCGGTCGCGCAACTCCTGCAGCGCGGCATGGCCCTCCAGCGCCGGGGGCGCCGTGGCTGCGGCCTCGGCCTGCGGCGGACCCGCGGGCGCCTGGCCGGTCAGGGCCTGGAACTGCAGCGCCGCCGCCACCCGCGCGGCCTGGGCCCCGGCCTCGGCTGCCTCGGCCGCGGCGATGGCGCCTTCGGCCTGGTGCTGGTCGGCGCGGGCCAGGTCGCCGGCCTGCACGCGCCGGGCCACGTCGGCACCGATGCGGCGGGCAGCTTCGAGCTGCGCGCCGGCGGCCTCAGCCTCGGCCCGCGCCCGCTGCCAGGCCCACCAGCTGCCGCGCAGCACGGCGGCCAGCCGCAGCCGGGCGGCGAGGGCGCGGCTGTCAGTGGCGGCCAGTTCGGCACCGGCCAGGTCGCCGGCCCGCGTGCGCTCACCCGGCAGCCACAATGGCAGGGCGATGCCGACCTCCACCTCGCGCCGGCCCTGGTTGCTGAGCAGCTGGTCGGTCTTGGCCGACAGCTCCAGTGACACAGGCTCCGGCGTCCAGGCCACGGCCGCGCGCTGCGCCGCCCGCGCCGCGTCTTGCCGCGCCGGCAGCGCCCGGGCCTCGGGCTGGCGCGTCCAGGCGGCGTCCAGGGCCTGCTTCAGGCCTGACGTGGCGGCGGTGGCGGGCTGGGCGGCCAGCCCGAGGGCAGCGGCCAGCGGCAGCCAGGCCCAAATTCTTGATTGCATCCGATGCTCCAGTGTGGAAACCACGACCCAGGGAGATCGGCGAGGGCGACGGCAGCGTCGCCATGGGCGCAGGCGGCGCCGCGCGAGCGGCGCGCACTCAGGCGCGAATGGGGGTCAGGAGGACGCCAGACCCGCCTCGCCGATCAGGCGAGGCCGGCCCACTGGGGGCGTTCGGGGCGGTCGGCCGCGGTTGGCGTGGTCCGCGGCGCAGCCTCGTGCAAGGGCCGCGGCGACAGCGCGAAGACGTCCGCCGTCGGCATCAGCTGGGGCAGGGCGATGCAGCTGCCGTGGCATTGCTCGCAGTCGAGATCGGCCGCGCCCAGAGACTTCTCGGCACCGGCGTCATGGCCGTGCTCGTGCTCGTGGTGGCCCAGGTGCCAGGCCTTGGCGTCGGCCTCGTGCAGGCAGTAGCCGGCCACGGCCGCCCAGCTGAACTGCAGGGGCAGCAGGGCAAGCAGCAGGATGGCGAGGCAGCGGCGCATGGCGGGCGAGTCTAGCAGCGGGGCTCGGGGCGCCGGCGCACCCGGCCCCCGCATCGCGGGGGATGGGGCGTGAACGACTGCACCGTCAGGCTCTTGCTAGGCATAGGTCGGAAAACGGGCCGCAATCCCGGCCACGCGCTCGCGCACGCGGCCCTCGGCGGCAGTGTTGTCGCCGGGGTGCTGGCGCAGGCCTTCCAGCACCTCGGCGACAAGGTCGGCTATGGCCTCGAACTCGGCCAGGCCCAGGCCGCGCGTGGTGGCGCCCGAGACGCCGAAGCGCAGGCCCGACATCACCTTGAGGTCGGTGGCGTCGGACGGGATGGGGTTCATGTTGGCGACAAGGCCGGCGCGCTCCAGGCTTTGCGCCGCGGGCGCGCCAGTGAGGCCCTGGGGGCGCAGGTCGACCAGCATCAGCGGCGTGTCGGTGCCGCCGCCGACGAGGTGGAAGCCGTGGTGCTGCAGCCGGGCGGCGAGCGTCCGCGCGTGGGCCAGGACGGCGGCGGCATAGCACGCGAACTCGGGCTTGAGCGCCTCGCCCAGCGCCACGGCCTTGGCCGCCACCACCTGCAGCGAGGGCGTGCCCTGCAGGCCGGGGAAGACGGCGTTGTTGATGGGCTTGCGCAAGGCCTCGTCGTTCCAGAGGATGAGGGCGCCGCGCGGCCCGCGCAGCGACTTGTAGGTGGTGGTGGTCACGATGTCGGCGTGCGGAAAGGGCGGCTCGTGGGCGCCGCCGGCCACGAGGCCGGCGAAGTGCGCCATGTCGACCAGCAGGCGGGCGCCACCGGCGTCGGCGGCACGGCGGAAGGCGGCGAAGTCCAGCGCCCGCGCATAGGCCGAGCCGCCGGCAATCACCAGCCTGGGCCGGTGGCGGCGCGCCAGGTCCACCACCTCGTCGTAGTCGATCAGGCCGTCGGCCGCGCGCACGCCGTAGTTCACCACCTTGAACCACTTGCCGCTGAAGTTGACGGCCGCGCCATGGCTCAGGTGGCCGCCGGCATTGAGGTCCATCGCCAGGATGGTGTCGCCCGGCTCGGCCACCGCATGCAGCACGGCGTGGTTGGCCTGGCTGCCCGAATGCGGCTGCACATTGGCGAAGCGGCAGCCGAAGAGCTGGCAGGCGCGGGCGATGGCGGCGGCCTCCACCGCGTCGACGTTGACGGCGCCGGCGTGGTAGCGCTTGCCGGGGTAGCCCTCCACCGTCTTGTTGGTGAGGATGGAGCCCTGCACCTCGAGCACGGCGCGGCTGACGATGTTTTCCGAGGCGATCAGCTCGATCACGCCGCGGGTGCGCGCCTGCTCGCGCACGATGGCCTCGGCGATCAGCGGGTCGGTCTGGGCAATGCCGGCCGTGAAATAGCCGGGGTGCAGCAGCGGGGCGGGGTTCATTGCAGGGTCTCCGAGGATCGGGCCGCCGGAGCATGCCACGGCCCGGATCAGATCCAGAGCCGGTACAGCCAGAAGGACTCGTCGTGTACGAAGCGCTCGGCAAACTCGCCCGGTGCGAAGCCGCTCACGCGGCGCGTGGCGCGCACCAGGTGCGACTGGTCGGCAAAGCCTTCTTCGGCCGCCAGGGCCGCCCAGTCATAGGGCAGGCCGGCCTCGTGGCGTTCTCTCGCGGCGAAGAAAACGCCCTCGGTGCGCACGAGGCCGTTCCAGTCGCGCAGCGAGCGCCCGCTGTAGGCCTTGACGCGGCGCTCCACCTGGCGCGGGCTGAGCGTGCGGCGCCAGTCGTGGGCCTGCAAGGCCAGGCGCTCGACCCAGTGGCGGCCGAACTGGCGCAGCGAGGGCGTCACCCCAGGCCGCCCCTGCAGCGCCTGCCAGCGCGGGGCAATGTGCTGCTGCAGCGCCGCCAGCGTGGCCGCATCGTCGGGCGCGGCGAGCAGGGCCTCGAGCAGCGGCGTCCAGGAGGCATCCAGGGTGGTGCGTGCATCGACGAAGCGGTCGTGAACGGCGGCCGGGTCAAGGCCGAAGAGCCGCCGCGCGGTGTCGGCCGAGAAGCAGACGATGCCGCCGCGCCCTTCGTTGGGCGACCAGCAGGTCGTGGGCTCGGATTGGCTGCCAGAGACCACCAGTTCGGCGCCGAAAGGCTGCCAGCGCGGCGTGCCGGCGTCGCGCGCCAACAGGCCGGACGTCGTACTCTGGAACCACGACAGGCCCAGCAGCGGCGAGGCCGGGAAGTGGGTGATGCGCTGCGCCGCGCTCAGCGCCAGGCCGCGCGTGTCGCGGCAGACCACTGCCACCACGGCCCCTTGCAGCGCCGGCGGCGCGGGATGCAGCCAAGCGGAAGGCGGGGTGGCTACGCGGGGTGCGCGTGCCTGCGGATCGGGGATGGGCGTGTCCGGCATGGGCGGCCAGTGTAGGGAGCGAAGCGCCGATGTCGTTCGCATTCAAGACGAACCGACGCTTGGCCTGCAAGCATGACGGCCATGAACACCACGCCCCACGCCGCCGGCTGTCCCCACCGCCCCAATGAACCGGCGCCCTCTTCGGCCCCCCGGCAGCCCGGCGCCTGGCCGCCCGGTCCGCGCGCCGGCCTCACCGGCTGGGGCCTGCTGCTGCGCATGTCGCGCGACCCTCTCCAGGCGCTGGCCGAATGGCGGCAGCGCCATGGCGACGTGGTGCATCTGCGCATCTGGCCCGAGCACGAGATCGTGCTCAGCGATCCGGCCCTGGTGCGCGAGCTGCTGGTGGGCCACCACGACGATCTCGTGCGCTGGGAGCACGGCATCGCGGTCTTCTCGCAGATCCACGGCCGCAGCGTGCTGGTCTCCGAGGGCGCGGCCTGGCGTGCCCAGCGCCAGGCCCTGCAGCCGGCCTTTGCGCCCAAGTCCGTGCAGTCGCTGCTGCCCCTGGTGGCGGCCACGGCGGCGCAGGCCCTGGCGCGCTGGCCGCAGGCCGTGGCCTGCTGGCCCATCGAGCAGGCCTTCACCGAGTTGGCGCTGAACGTGATCGGCCGCCTGCTCTTCACCGACGCGCTGGAAGCCGAGGCGCCGGCGCTGGCGCGGGCCGCGCGCACGCTGGGCGTCGTCGCCAACAGCGAGTTCTACTGGCCGGCAAGCTGGCCCGACGCCATGCCCTGGAAGCGGCCCAAACGCGAGGCGATGTCGCTGCTGCGCGGCCTGGTCGAGCGCCAACTCGGCGCGCGCCTGGCGCTGCCACCGCCGGATAGACCCGACGACTTGCTGACGCGGCTGCTGCAACGGCACCACGCCGATCCCCAGGCCTGGCCGCTGCAGGCGGTGCGCGACGAGTGCATGACCGCCTTGCTGGCCGGCCACGAGACGGTGGCGGCCACGCTCGCCTGGTGGGCCTGGTGCATGGCGCAGCACCCCGAGATCCAGCGCCGGGCAGCGGCCGAGGTGGACGCGCGGCTGCAGGGCCGCCTGCCCACGGCCGATGACCTGGAGGCCATGCCCCTGCTGGCGCAGACGCTGCTGGAAACGCTGCGCCTGTACCCGGCGGCGCCGCTGCTGCTGACCCGCCGCGCCATCCGGCCGATCACGCTCGGTCCCTGGCACTTTCCGGCGCGCACGCTCTTCATGGTGGCGGTGCAGCTGCTGCACAGTGACCCGCGGCATTTCGACGAGCCGCTGGCCTTCCGCCCCGAGCGCCACGGCCCCGGCGCGCCCGAGATTCCGCGCGGCGCCTTTCTGCCCTTCGGCGCCGGGCCCCGCGTCTGCCTGGGCCAGCACCTGGCGCTGGCCGAGATGGGCGTGATTGCGGCCTTGCTGCTTCAGGGCCGCGAGCTGTCGCTGGCGCCGGGGCAGGCCGAACCGCGCCCGGTGGTGAACGTGACGCTGCGCCCGGCACAGCCGCTGGCGCTGGGCCTGTCGACGCGAGGGGTGGCGCGGGTGTCGTCGCGGCCGGCTGCTGCGTAAACTCTGTCGCCACCGCGGGAAAAGTCCCCGGCCTTGCACCCGGAGCCCCGCGCATGTCCGAGCCCTACACCCCGCCCGCCGTCTGGACCTGGAACAGCGCCAACGGCGGTCGCTTCGCCCACATCAACCGCCCCACGGCCGGCCCCACGCACGACAAGGTGCTGCCGGTGGGCCGCCATCCGCTGCAGCTGTATTCGCTGGCCACGCCCAATGGCGTGAAGGTGACGGTGATGCTCGAGGAGTTGTTGGCTCTGGGCCACGCGGGCGCCGAGTACGACGCCTGGTTGATCCCGATCACCGAAGGCGCGCAGTTCGGCAGCGGCTTCGTCGCCGTCAACCCCAACTCCAAGATCCCGGCCCTGATGGACCACAGTGGCGCGGCGCCGGTGCGGGTGTTCGAGTCGGGCGCCATCCTGCTCTACCTGGCCGAGAAGTTCGGCGCCCTGCTGCCCGCCGGCGGCGCGGCGCGCGCCGAATGCCTGTCGTGGCTGTTCTGGCAGATGGGTAGCGCGCCCTACCTGGGCGGCGGCTTCGGCCACTTCTACGCCTACGCGCCGAGCAAGATCGAATACGCCATCGACCGCTTCGCGATGGAGGCCAAGCGCCAGCTCGATGTGCTGAACCGCCGCCTGGCCGAGAGCCGCTATCTCGCGGGCGACGGCTACTCCATCGCCGACATCGCCGTCTGGCCCTGGTATGGCGCGCTCGCCAAGGGCCAGCTCTACGAGGCGGGCGAGTTCCTGCAGGTGCAGGACTACACCCACGTCCAGCGCTGGGCCGACGAGATTGCCCAGCGGCCGGCCGCCAAGCGCGGGCGCATGGTCAACCGCACCTGGGGTCCGCCCGAGACGCAGCTGCACGAGCGCCACGAGGCCAGCGATTTCGAGACCCGCACCCAGGACAAGCTGGCGCCGCCCGCGGCCTGATCTCGCCAATCCTGAAAGGGCCCCCGCCATGATCACCCTCTACGACTGCGCCACCGCACCCAGCCCGCGCCGCGCCCGCATCCTGCTGGCGGAGAAGGGCGTCGCGCACGAGACGGTGCAGGTCGATCTGCGCAGCGGCGAACAGCTGGGCGAGGCCTTCCGCCGCATCAACCCGCTGTGTACGGTGCCGGCACTGCGCACCGACGAGGGCGTGGTGCTCACCGACAACGCCGCCATCGCCGCCTACCTGGAGGCCCGCTACCCGCAGCCGGCCCTGCTGGGCGAGACGCCGCTGGAAAAGGCGGCCATCGCGAGCTGGAACTGGCGCTGCGAATTCGAAGGCCTGCTGGCCGTGGCCGAGGCGCTGCGCAACGGCTCGCCGGCGATGGCCGGGCGCGCGCTGCCGGGCCCGGTGGACCATGCCCAGATCCCCGAGCTGGCCCAGCGTGGCCTGGTGCGGGCGCAGCAGTTCTTCCTCACGCTCAACGAGGCGCTGGCGACGCGCGAGTTCGTCGCCGGTGATCGCTACAGCCTCGCCGACATCACGGCCGTGGTGGCGGTGGACTTCGCCCGCGTCATCAAGCTCAGGCCCGGCGAGCCGCATCCGCACCTGCTGCGTTGGCGCGCGGCACTGGCGCAGCGGCCGGCCCTCGCGCTGTAGGTGACGTGACGTGACGCGGCGCAGCGCTTCTCAGCGCGCGTCCCTGAACCAACCCAGGCCGTCGCTCGTGCCCCGCGCCACGGCGCCGCGCCGCGGCCGGTATTCGCAGCCTATCCAGCCCTGCCAGCCACAGGTGGCCGAGACCTCGTCGATGACGTCGAAGAGGTGGGCGTAGTTGACCTCGCCCAGGTCGGGCTCGTGGCGCAGCGGCACGCCGGCGATCTGCAGATGGCCGACGCGGCCGGTGGGCAGGTAGTGGCGCAGCTTGGTCTCGAGATCGCCCTCGACGATCTGGCAGTGGTAGAGGTCCAGCTGCACCTTCAGGTTGGGCGCGCCGATGGCGGCCAGCACGGCGTGGGCCTCGTCCTGGCGCGACAGCAGGTAGCCGGGGATGTCGCGCGTGTTGATGGGCTCGATCAGCACATCGCGGCCGGCGTTGGCCGCCAGCTCGGCGGCCCAGGCGAGATTGGCGAGGTAGGTGGCGCGCAGGGTCTGGTCATCCACGCCCGCCGGACGCAGCCCGGCCATCACGTGCACGCGCGGGCAGTCCAGCGCCTGGGCGTAGTCCAGCGCGCGGGCAAAGCCGGCGCGGAACTCGGCCTCACGGCGGGGCAGGCTGGCCGTGCCGCGCTCGCCCGCGTCCCAGTCGCCCGGCGGGGCGTTGAACAGCACCTGCTGCAGGCCGTGGGCCTCAAGCCGGGCGCGCAACTCGCGCGCCTCGAAGGCGTAGGGGAAGAGGTACTCGACGGCCGTGAAGCCGTCGCGTGCGGCGGCCTCGAAGCGATCAAGAAAGGGCAGCTCGTTGTAGAGCATCGAGAGATTGGCGGCGAAGCGGGGCATGGCTTGATCTCGGTGGCGGTGCGGCGGTGTTCGGCTTACCAGCGGGCGTCGAAATGGCGCCGCAGCTCTTCGATCTGCGTTTCGGCCAGCGGCTCGGGGCGGGTCATCAGCCACAGGCGTGCGGTCTCTTCCAGTTCTTCCAGCACGGCGCTGGCCTCGGCCGGGCTGCGGTGCCACACGTTGGGCCCCAGGCGCTCCAGCATCACCGCGCGCAGCGGCGTGCCGCGCTCGCGTGCGGCGGTGATGCGCGCCGCCACAAGGTCGGCCGCGGCCGGGTCACCGGGGCGGTGGTAGGGGACGAGCGGCACATGGCCCACCTTCATCACGTAGTAGGGCGTGATGGGCGGCACGATGTCGTCGGCCTGCCAGACGCCGGCCAGCGTGAGCGCTACCAGGTGGGTGGAATGGGTGTGGATGACGCAGCCGGCCTCGGGCTCGGCGCCGTAGATGCGGCGGTGCAGGGCCAGGGTCTTGGAGGCGCGGTCGCCGCTGATCTGGTTGCCGTCGGCGGCGACAAGGGCCAGGCGCTCGGGCTGCAGCGCGCCCAGGCAGGCGTCGGTGGGGGTGATGAGAAAGCCGCCGTCAGCCAGGCGGGCGCTGATGTTGCCGGCGCTGGCGTGGACATAGCCGCGTTGGTAGAGCGTGGCGCCGACGCGGCAGATTTCCTGCCGCAGCGCAGCTTCGTCGATCACGGGGCCGTCTCCAGCACGCCGAAGGCCTGGGTCATGACGAAGGCCTGGCTCATGAAATCGGTGCCGCCGAAATTGCCTGACTTGAGGGCCAGGTGCAGGGGCTCGCCCGGGCACAAATTTGATTCCACCGCGGTCCACGGCACGCCGGGGGCTATCTGCGGGCCTATGCGCATGCGGTCCACGCCCAGGGCCTGGACCACGGCGCCCGAGGTCTCGCCGCCGGCGACAATGAGCTGGCGCACGCCGCCCTCGACCAGGCCCACGGCGATGCGGGCCAGGGCTTGCTCAACCAGCTCACCGGCCGCGGCCACGCCCAGCCGCTGCTGCACCGCGCGCACCGCCTGCGGCTCGGCCGTGGCGTAGACCAGGAAGGGGCCGGCGCCGCACTGGGTTCGCGCCCAAGCTAGCGCGTCGGCGACGAGATCGCTGCCCGCGGCCAGGGCCAGCGCATCGAGCTGGAAGCTGGGCAGGCCCAATTGCCTGAAGTGCGCCACCTGGGCCTGGGTGGCTGCCGAGCAGCTGCCCGAGACCACCGCGCAACGGCCACCGGCGGGCGGCAGCGCGCTCGTCGTGGTCCGGGCCTGCAGGCCCCAGTTGGCGGGCAGGCCGATGGCGATGCCGGAGCCGGCCGTCACCAGTGGCAGGCCCTTGAGCGCCGCGCCTATCGCATGCAGATCGGCGTTGTCGACGGCGTCGACGATGGCCACGCCCACGCCCTGCTGCTGCAGCGTGGCGAAGGCCCCGCGCACGGCATCCGCGCCGCGCGCCACGGTGTCGCGCGCCACCAGGCCGACGCGGCGGCGCGTCTGCGCCTGCATCACGCGCACCAGGTTGGCATCGGTCATCGGCGTCAGCGGGTGCTGGCGCATGCCGCTGTCGCTGAGCAGCTGGTCGCCGACGAAGAGATGGCCCTTGAAGACGGTGCGCGCGTTCTCGGGGAAGGCCGGGCAGGCGATGGTGAAGCCCTGGTCGGGGCCGTGCAGCGCGTCGAGCAGCGCATCGGTGACCGGGCCGATGTTGCCGGCCGGCGTTGAATCGAAGGTCGAGCAGTACTTGAAATAGACCTGCTCCACGCCCTGGGCCTGCAGCCAGCGCAGCGCCTGCAGCGACTGCTGCACCGCGTCGGCTGCCGGGATGGTGCGCGACTTCAGTGCCACCACGATGGCGTCGGCGTCCAGCCGCTCGTCGCTGGCCGGCACGCCAATGGTCTGCACCGTGACCATGCCCTGGCGCACCAGGTTGTTGGCCAGGTCGGTGGCGCCGGTAAAGTCGTCGGCGATGCAGCCGAGGCGGGGGGCGCGCACCGCGGGCCTCATTTGGGCTGCGGCAGGGTGATGCCGGGAAAGATCTTGATCACGGCCGCATCGTCCTCGCGGCCGTGGCCGGATGCGGAGGCCTGCATGAACATCTGGTGCGCGGTGGCCGACAGCGGCAGCGGAAACTTGCTGGCCCGTGCGGTGTCGAGCACCAGGCCCAGATCCTTGACGAAGATGTCCACCGCCGACAGCGGCGTGTAGTCGGCCGCCAGCACATGGGCCATGCGGTTCTCGAACATCCAGCTGTTGCCGGCGCTGTGGGTGATGACCTCGTAGATGTCCTCGGCCGCCACGCCCTCGCGCAGGCCCAGGGCCATGGCCTCGGCGGCGGCGGCGATGTGTACGCCGGCCAGCAGCTGGTTGATGATCTTCACCTTGCTGCCATTGCCGGCGCGGTCGCCCAGGCGGTAGACCTTGGCGGCCATCGCGTCCAGCGCCCCGCCCACCGCGGCATAGGCCTCGGGCCGGGCCGCGCTCATGATGGTCATCTGGCCGCTGGCGGCCTTGGCGGCACCGCCCGAGATGGGGGCATCGATGTAGAGCAGGCCGCGCTCGGCCAGCCGTGATTCCAGCGCCACCGACCACTCGGGGGCCACGGTCGAGCACATCACGAACACCGAGCCCGGCGCCATCGCCGGGGCCGCGCCGCCCTCGCCGCCCTCGCCGAAGAGCACGGCCTCGGTCTGCTGGGCGTTGACGACCACCGAGATGACGATGTGGCAGGCCGCGGCCAGCTCGGCCGGGCTGGCGCAGGCCACGCCACCCTCGGCGGCAAAGGCCTCGGCGACGCCGCGACGGGCGTCGCAGGCATGGACGCGGTAGCCAGCGCGCCGCAGCGATTTCGCCATGCCCGCGCCCATGGCGCCCAGGCCCACCACACCGATATTCGCGAGCGTGTTGTTCATCGCCGCATTCTGCGTTGGCTCCGCGTTCGCCCGGGGTCGGGTTGGTACGCAGTAGCGCGCCGCCCGACCACCCGTGCCCGGCTTGCCGTTGGCGGAAGAGGCGTTCCGCCGCCTGCGGACAGCGGCTTGAAACATCTCATTACCCATCGCCGCGCCTGAGCTTGTGGAACGCGTGAAATGGGTGCCCTGGTGAGCTTGTCAAGCCCGCGACTCGGGGGTAAGAATGTCTCCATGACCGAAGCCCCCAAGACACCGGCCCCCTTCGTCGTCGCCTGGCGCGATGGCTTCAAGATCAACGTGCCGCAGGTTGACCGCGAGCACATGCACCTGTTCGAACTGGTCAAGGCGCTCGAACTGGCCAGCATCGAGGCCACCGTTGACGAACTGCTGGATTACGTGGTGACTCACTTCACCCACGAACAGAAGCTGATGGAAGACAGCCGATACCCCGGCTTTGCCGATCATCTCAAGCTGCACGAGGCCTTTGCCGCCACCGTGGCCGATTTCCTGGGCAGCGGCGAGGCCTGGTCGGAAGAGCGGGTGCAGGAACTGCGCCGCTTCCTCAACAAGTGGCTCATCGGCCACATCATGACCCACGACCTGCGCTTCGGTAACTGGTACCGCGAGCACCACGGTGACGCGCCGCCCGAGGTGGTGGTGGCGCCCAAGAAGAAGGTCGGCTGGTTCGACCGCCTGCTCGGCCGCGGCTGAGCCCGCGCCGGCGCGGCGCGGCAGGCACGCCGACAATCGCGCCGATGCGAAATCCCGTTCTCGACCTGTCGCGCTGCCAACCCTGGGCGACCCTGGCCCTGGCGGCACTGGCCGGCTGCGCCCAGGCGCCGCCGACTGCGCTGCCGGCTGCCGACGCCAGCCCTGCCACCGAGGCCGCGCCGGCGCCAACTGCAAGCTTGTCCGAAGCACCCACGCCCGAGCAGGCGTTCGCGCGCTGGATCGCCGATTTCCGCGCCACGGCGCGCGCCGAGGGTATCTCTGAAGCCACGCTGGCCGCCGCCTTCGACGGTGTGCGCCTGCTGCCGCGGGTGATCGACGCCGACCGCAGTCAGCCCGAGTTCAACCGCAGCGTCTGGGACTACCTGGACCGCGCCGTCTCGGCCCAGCGCATCGCCCAGGGTCAGGAGCAGCTGGCGAAGGCAGGTGCCGAGGCCGAGGCGGCGGCGGCCCGTTACGGCGTGCCGGCGCCCGTGTTGGTGGCGATCTGGGGCATGGAAAGCAATTACGGCGGCAATGCCGGCGACATCCCGACCCTGGACGCGCTGGCCACGCTGGGTTTCGAGGGCCGGCGCGAGGCCTTCGCGCGGCGCGAACTGCTGGCGGCGCTGAAGATCATCGATCAGGGCGACATAGACCGCGCCCGCATGCTGGGCTCCTGGGCTGGCGCGATGGGCCAGACGCAGTTCATGCCTTCCAGCCTGCTGGCCTATGCGGTGGACGCCGACGGCGACGGCCGGCGCGACATCTGGGGCAGCCTGGCCGACGTGCTGGCCTCGACCGCCAACTTCCTGGCCCGCGCCGGCTGGCGTGCCGGCGAGCCCTGGGGCCTGGAGGTGGCGCTGCCGCCGGGCTTTGACCTCGCACGCGCCGACCCCGCCACGCGCCAGCCGGCGGCGCGCTGGGCCGAGGAAGGCCTGCGGGCAGTGGACGGCGCGCCGCTGGCCGAGTTGCAGGACGCGGCCGTGCTGCTGCCGGCCGGCGTGCGCGGGCCGGCCTTTCTGGTGGGCGCCAACTGGCGCGCCCTGCTGCGCTACAACAATTCCACCAGCTACGGCCTGGCGGTCGGCCTGCTGGCCCAGCGCATCGCCGGCGGGCCCGGCGTGCAGGCGGCTTGGCCGCGCGACCAGGCCGCGCTCTCGCGCAGCCAGTTGCAGGCGCTTCAGGATGCGCTCAACCAGCGCGGCTTCGATGCCGGCAAGCCCGACGGCCTGATGGGCCCGGCCACGCGCGCCGCGCTGCGGCGCTGGCAGCTGAGCGCGGGCCTGCCGGCCGACGGCCACCCCACGGCCGAGCTGCTGCAGCGCCTGCAAGCGCCCTGACCGCCGCGGAGATCGCATGAACCCGCTCAAGTTCGGCCTCTTCGGCTTTGGCTATGCCGGCCAGACCTTTCACGCACCGCTGGTCCGGGCCACCGCCGGGCTGGAACTGGCCGCGGTGGCCAGCAGCGACGCCGCCAGGGTCCACGCTGCCTTGGGTAGCGCCGTGGCCGTGCTCACGCCGTCTGAGTTGCTCGCGCGGTCCGATATCGATTGCATCGTGGTCGCCTCGCCCAACGACAGCCACCACCCGCTGGCGCTGGCGGCGCTGGAAGCCGGCCGCCACGTTGTCGTCGACAAGCCCTTCGCCATCGACGCCGCACAGGCGGCCGCGATGGTGACGGCGGCCGAGCGCCACGGGCGCCTGCTCAGCGTCTTCCACAACCGGCGCTGGGACAGCGATTTCCTGGGTCTCCGGCGTTTTATTTCCGACGGCAGCCTGGGCCGACCCGTTGAGCTGATCACCCATTTCGACCGCTACCGCCCCGAGGTGCGCGCACGTTGGCGCGAGGGTGACGGCCCAGGCGCCGGCATCTGGATGGACCTGGGACCGCACCTGGTGGACCAGGCGCTGCAGCTCTTCGGCTTGCCCCAGGCCATCACGCTGGACCGCGCCCGGCTGCGCGAAGGCGCCCTGGCCGACGACTGGTTCTCTGCCCACTTGCGCTGGACCCGCGGCCCCCACGCCGGCCTGCGCGCCCAGCTGTCGGCCAGCATGCTGGCCGCGCACGCCGGTCCGCGCTTCGTGCTGCATGGCAGCGGCGGCAGCTTGCGCATCGATGGGCTGGATCCGCAGGAGGCGGCGCTCAAGGCCGGCGCCACGCCCGCGACGCTGCAACCCTGGGGCGCCGATTCGCGGCAGGCCCAGGTCTGGCGCGGCGAAAGCGCGGCTTTCGAGCCGCTGGCGCTGCCCAGCGGCGACTATCCGCACTACTACGCCGCGCTGCGCGACGCCCTGCTCGGCCTGGGCCCCAACCCGGTGCCGGCGCGCGAGGCGCTGGCGGTGCAGCAGGTGATCGATGCCGGCCTGAGGAGCGATGTGCTGCGCGCCGAGCAGGCCCTGGCTTTCGATTGACGGGCCGGCCCGCCGGTCTGCGCGGGCGGGCCGCGGCTTGATCAGGCGTTGTAGATTTGGCCGGCATCCATGCGCAGCGCGCCGGTGGCCGCCAGTTCGCCCACCATCTGCTCGGCAAATCCGTCCAGGCTGACGCAGGGCCGGCCCAGGCGCTGCCAGATGCCCTGCACCAGGCTCGCGGTGCCCAACCAGCCCAGCAATTCCGGCCAGCTGCTGCGCTGCACTTCAAGCAGGCGGTACTTGATCATCACCTTGGCCGCATGGCGGTGGTGCTTTTCGGGGCTGGTGACGAAGCCGTCCAATCGCCGCCGCGCCCGCTGCAGCGCGCCAGCCACGTCGCCAAAGGGCGCGCCGTGGCCGGGGATGGCCCAGCGCGCGTCCAGTGAGCCGATGAGGTCCAGTGCGCACGCCACGTCTTCGAATCCGGCCTCGCCGTCGAGCTCGGGGAAGACGACGCCGAAGCCGTTTTCCCACAACGCGTCGGCGCTGATGACGACGCCGTGGTGGGCGTCGAAGAGGATCAGCGAATGCGGGTCATGGCCGGGCGCTGCCAGCGCTTGCCAGCGGCGGCCGCCGATCTCGATGTGCTCGCCCGGCGCCAGCTTCGCGTCGGGCGTGAAACGCTCGCAGTCGTGGCCGGCCGGCGCATAGCCCAGGGCCTGCGTGTCCCAGTCCAGCGCCGCCTGCCACAGGCCCGGCGGGATGGTGATGCGGCAGCCGAAGGCGCGCTGCAGCGCCGCGTTGCCGCCGCAGTGGTCGGAATGCAGATGGGTGTTGACGACGCCCCCCAGCGCCGCGCCGCCGAGGGCGCCCAGGGCCTGGCCCACCAGCGCCACGGTCAGCGCCGCGTGCGCGACATGGCCACTGTCGACCAGCACCGCGGCCTCGCCATCGTGGCCGTGCAGCAGCACGTTGTTGGACGAGAGCCAGCCGCGTTCGAGCACGGTGAGTCCGGCGAGCGCTGCATCTTTGGGCATCGGTGGCGCAACCTGCATGTAAGGGGGGTAACCATTCTTGCCGATAGCCGGTGCCTTACACGCGGCTACCATGCCCGGCTTGCGGGCTCGGGCCGTGGCGGTGTCCTGCCGCCCGACGAGAGCACGCCAGGCGGAGCCACCCACCGATGAAGCTGCTGGTCAAGTTCAACATCATCTACATCCTCGTGATGGCGCTGGGCGTCGGCGTCAGCGGCTGGATCAGCCGGTCCATGCTGCGCGAGCAGGCGCGCGAGGAAGTCATCGCCGGAGGCCGCCTGCTGATGGAGCAGGCGCTGGCGGTGCGCGCCTACACCGCGGGCCAGATCACCAAGCTGCTGGCCGAGCAGATGAAGGAGAAGTTCCTGCCCCAGTCGGTGCCCAGCTACTCGGCCAACGAGGTGCTGGACACGGTGCGCGCCAAGCACCCCGAGTACGGCTACAAGGAAGCCACGCTCAACCCCACCAACCCACGCGACCGAGCCGTGGGCTGGGAGGTCGACATCGTCAACGCCTTCCGCAACAACGCCGAGATGAAGGAATTCGTCGGCCAGCGCGACACGCCCACCGGCCCCTCGCTCTATGTATCGCGCCCCATCCGCATCACCAACCCGGCCTGCCTGCAATGCCACAGCAGCGTCGAGGTGGCGCCCAAGACCCTGGTCGACAAGTACGGCTCGGCCAATGGCTTCGGCTGGCAGCTCAACGAGGTCATCGGCGCCCAGATCGTCTCGGTGCCCATGGCCACGCCGCTGCAGCGCGCCGACCAGGCCTTCGGTTACTTCGTGGCCTCGCTGGTGGGGGTGTTCCTGGTTGTCGGCGTGGTGCTCAACCTGATGATCTGGTGGGTGGTGGTGCGGCCGGTGACCCAGCTCTCGGCGCTGGCCGACCGCGTCAGCCAGGGCGATCTGGAAGCGCCGGACTTCGCGCTCGGCGGCCGCGACGAGATCGGCGTGCTGGCCGAATCCTTCACCCGCATGCGCACCAGCGTGACGCAGGCGATGAAGATGCTCGAGAGCTGATGGCCCACCCCGAGCGCCTGGGCAAGTACCAGATCACCGGCGTCCTCGGCGAGGGCGCGATGGGTGTGGTCTACCGCGGCTTCGACCCCGACATCCGCCGCGTGGTGGCGCTCAAGACCATACGCCGCATGCCCGGCGACGCCGCCCCCGCCGGCATGGAAAGCGCCGCCCGCTTCCGCAACGAGGCCCAGGCCGCGGGCCGGCTGATGCATCCCGGCATCGTCGGCGTCTACGACTTCGGCGATGACGGCCGCGTGGCCTATATCGCGATGGAGTACATCGAAGGCCACACGCTGGCCCTCTACCTGGCCCAGCGCGTGCGTTTCACCGAGGCCGACGTGGCCAGCGTCGCGGTGCAGCTGGCCGAGGCGCTGGCGCACGCCCACGACAACGGTGTCATCCACCGCGACATCAAGCCGTCCAACGTCATCATGACCAAGAGCGGCCGCGTCAAGATCGCCGATTTCGGCATCGCGCGCACCGACAACAGCGGCCTCACGATGGCCAACAGCGTGCTCGGCACGCCGATGTACATGGCGCCCGAGCAGTTCATGGGCCGGCCCATCGACCACCGCGTCGACCTCTACGCGGTCGGCGTCGTGCTCTACCAGATGCTGGCCGGCCGTGCGCCCTTCGTCGGGCCGCCCGAGGCGCTGATGTACAAGGTGGTCAACGAGGCGCCGCTGCCGCCGTCGGCGGCCGAGCACGCGCCCCACGGTCCGCGCTTCGACGCCGTCGTCGCCCAGGCGCTGGCCAAGGATCCGGCCCAGCGCCCGGTCAACGCCACGGCCCTGCGCGAGGCGGTGGCGGCGGCCCTGGGCGCGCCGGTGCCGCCGGTGGTGGCACGCGAGGCGGTCTATGCCCTGCCGCCGCCCACCGAGTACGCACCCACCGAGCGCATACGGCCGCTGGCTCCGGGCTCGCCGGCCGCGCTGCCAGCCGGCGCCAGCACCACGCCCACCGCCACCCCACCCACGCACTGGGATCCGGCGGTGCTGGCCCAGGTCGAATCCAGCCTGGCGCGCCATGTCGGCCCGCTCGCGGCCGTGCTGGTGCGGCGCGCGGCGCGCGAATGCCTGGACCTGCCGCAGCTGCAGGCGCGGCTGGCCGAGCAGATCACCAATGCGGCGGCGCGCGACAGCTTTCTCGGCCGCCGCACCGCCGCCAGCACCGGCAGCCATGGCACGACGCGCCAGGGCGGCATGCTGCCCGCCCAGACGGCGCCGGCGCCGGCCACGGGCGGCAGCGTGGGCAGCGGCGCGAGCGGTGGAACGCCGGTGTCGGACGCCTGGATCGAGCAGGCGCAGAAGCTGCTGGCGGTGCAGCTGGGGCCCATCGCCCGCGTCGTCGTCAAGCGCGCGGCCGAGCGCACGCGGCGCCGCGCCGACCTGAGCGCCCTGCTGGCCGAGGCCGTGCCCGAGGCGGCGCGCCAGCGCCTGCTGGCTGAATTGGCGCGACTGGCCTGAAGGGCCGGTGCCAGGGGGCAAATTAGGGGCTCTTGCGGCCCGAACTCGGGTGTTGCGGGCGATCCGTGCGCGGTATACCTTTGGCCATCCGCCCGGAGTCCAGCCATGCCGATCACGCTGCCCGACTACACGCCGCCCGATGTCCAGCGCGCGGCCGTCGCGGCCGGTTTTGCGCCGCTCGTGGTGCTGATGGGCTTTGCGGCGATGGTGGTGCGCCTGATCGACGTCGACACGGGCTTCGCGCTCTTCGCCGCCTGCACGGTGTGGGTGATGTACGAGATGCACGAGTTCGAGCGCCTGCTCGATGCCTACAACTGCCAGTACGTAAGCCGCTACCTCGCCTGGCGCACGGCAGCGGCGCTGCGCGCCCTGCTCGAGGTGCCCGGCACTGCCGAGCCTACGCGCGCCTTCGTCATGGGCTTTCTTGACGGCGAGCGCGTGCTGCTCCACGGGCAGCCGCGCCCGCGCTGACGAGGCCCGGCCGCGCAGGCGCCAAGCTCTAAGGCTACTTGCGCGTGTTGTCCAGCGAAGGCGGTGGCGTATAGCCCAGGTCGAGCGCGCGTGACTCGAACTGCGCTGCCAGCAGCGGCTGGTCGAAGCGGCGGTAGTGCAGCGCCAACTCGTAGCTCGCGATGCCATTGCCCAGCGCTGCGGCGTACTGCAGCCAGCCCTCGTAGCGGCCACGGTCGGCCGCGTCCTTGGCGCGGTAGCTGCGACCCAGCCGCGCTGCGGCATCCTTGTTGCCGCGCGCCGCCTTGGTCAGATCGGCCGCGATGTCGCCCGTGTTTCCCGCGGGCAGGTCAAAGGCGCTGCGGAACAGTCGTACATCGTTGCGCCTCAGGATCTTCGCCGCTTCGGCCGCGCCTTCGCGCGCCACCTCGGCGCTGCCGGCCAGGCGGCTCTTGGGGTGCTTGGCCAGGTATTCGGTGGCCAGGCGCGCCACCTCGGGTGGCCAGATCGCCGATTGCAGGCGGGCGTAGTCCTGTTCCTCGGCGTTGTCCTCGAAGCGCGGCGGCAGCGACGGTGCTGCGACGGCGCTGGCTGCAGTGCCGGCCACTGCGGCGGCGGCGGCGGCGCGCGGCGCCAGGCGGCGCTGGATGCGCGTGTTTTCGGCAATGAAGGGGTACTGGGCGAACTGGCGCAGCAGCGGCACCGGGTGGTTGAGCATGGTGTCCTGCACGTCGCTCTTGACGAGATGGAACAGGTCGTAGAACGAAATCTCGTCCGACGAGGTCTCGAGCAGTTTCACCAGCGAGGCGGTGTAGAAAGTATTGCGCGTGTCATCGGCCGGCGCGATCGCCGGCTTGCCGGCGCCGGTGGCGAAGGCGATCAGGCACCCTGGCGGAGCTTCCACCTGGTTGAGGCCGCCCCCGCCACGCGAGACCTCGCGCAGCGTGGTGCGGCAGGCGTCGATGATGGCGATGGTCAGGCCCTGGGGCCGCAGGGGCAGTTGGCCGACGACGCCGGTCCTGAGCATGAGGCTGGCGCGCGCCAGATTGTCGGGCAGGGCCTTGGGGCTGGTGCGGGCCGAGACGAGCAGGTTCTCGCTGTCGACCTGGGCGCCGTGGCCCGAGAAGTAGAACAGCACGGTGGCGTCGGGCGGCGCGGCGCGCACCTTGGCGCCGAAATCGTCCATCGCCTTGCGCGCCTGGGCAAGATCGAGATCAAGCCCCTCGCTGACCGTGAAACCGCGCTTCTCGAGCGCTGCCCGCAGGTCGCGCACGTTCTTGTGGATGGGCGGCAGGTCCTCGCCCTCGGGGTAGTCGCGATTGCCGATCAGCAGCGCCAGCCGCGGCGGCTCGGGGCCTTCGGTGGCGGTCTGGGCGTACACACTGGAGGGCAGGGCGGCGAGGCCTGCCCAGGCGCCGCCGGCCTGCAGCAGGCGGCGGCGGTCCACGGCCGCGGGAGGGTTGTGCGTGTCGAGTTTCATGCGGGCTCCGGGCGGCGGGCAGGGATGGCGTTCATGGGGCCTCGCAGGCGAGTTCCTTGGTCTGGGTGCAGGAGGTCGAGCTGCGCAGGCCCTCGCTGCCCACGGTGGCCGGGCGGCCAGGGCCGACCTCGGCGATGACGCCGGCACGCAGGCGCACGGCGACGTTCTCGGTGCGTATGGCCTCGTCGAAGCGCTCCTTGCGCGCGCCCTCGGACACCGACACCGTGGCCGAGATCGAGTTCTCGACCTGGGGCGACACCGGCAGCAGGCCGTTGTAGAACACCGGCACTTCGCTTTGCACGCCGGCGCCGTCGAAGAAGAAGCGGTAGCCGGTGGCGCTGACTTCGGGCCCGTTGAGCAGCACCGAGGTGCTGCCCTTGGCGCCGCCGCGCGGCAGCACCGTCACATAGCCGGCGTCCAGCGGCGTGCTGCGGTTGCCCAGAGAGCGGCTGCCGACGTCGATGCGAATCTCACCGCCGTTCTGGCCGAAGGGCGATTGCAGCAGGAAGGAGGCGTCGGTCAGTTCGAGCGTCAGGCCGGGCAGCGAGGCCACCGTGCCTATGGAGTTGTCGAAGGGCAGGCGCGCCGCGATGCGGCTGTCGGCGCCGGTCGTGGCCAGGAGGTCGGCGGTGACGGCCACCACGTCGGCCTCGATGCCGATGCCGCCGACATTGATGGTGCTGCCGACCAGCGCGACCTTGCTCTGCAGCGTGTACTCGACGGCCGGGCCGCCGTTGAAGCTGGCGGTCACCTTGGTGGGCACCCAGGCCGTGTTGTAGGCCGCGCCGCTGAGGATCTCGAGATCGCCCAGGAAGCGGTTGCTCAGGCTGGCCAGGCGCACCGAGCCGCCGCCGCTGGCCTGGATGCGCAGGCCGGCCCCGGCGGCCAGGCTGATGCCATTGGCGAGATCCTGGTCGACCACGTTGGCGGCCAGGGAGAGGGGCGAACTGCCCGCCTGCTTGGCGTCGAGTTCGGCGCCCGGGGCCGTCGGCGTGGCCGCCTGGGTGGCCACCAGTTCCAGCGTGCCGCCGTTGATGGTGGTGGCGCCGGCCAGGCGCAATGTGCCGGCTTCGATGTGTCCGCCCTGGTCGACGGTGGTGGTGCCGAGCACGAGATCGCGCAGCGCACCGCCCTCGCGCCCGCTGGACAGCGTGACCGCGTCGCGCGCATCGATGGCGACGCTGCTGCCCCAGCGGTTGTCGTCGCTCGCAGCCGTGATGCGCTGCGCCGTGAGCGTCAGCGCCTGGCCGCCGGGCACGGTGACCGCACCGCGCAGCAGCAGGTCTTCGCTGGCCGTCAGATTGCCGGCCAGCGCGACGCTGCCGTCGGCGCTGATGCCGCGCAGCGTCTCGCTGCCGCCCAGCGTGAGGCGGCCGGCGGCGGCCACCTCGACCAAGCTGCCATCGGGCAGATCTTCGTTGCCGGCGGTGGCGAGTTCGCCGCGCGTCACCAGGGTGCGGCCACTGTAGGTCTTGTTGCTGCCGGAGAGCGTGAGCACGCCGCTGCCGGCCTGCTCCAGCTCGCCACTGCCGCTGACCGGCGCCGCCAGCGCGACGGCGTCGCTGCGCGCGCTGCGCAGCGTGCCGCTCACCGCATAGCCACTGCTGGACAGGCTGCCGCGGGTGGTGCCGTCGCCCACCTGCAGCACGCCGGCGGCTACGGTGGTGATGCCGGTATAGCTGTTGCTGCCCGAGAGCGTGAAGCTGCTGCCGCCTTGCTTGACGAGGCCGCCGCTGCCGCTGATGTCGCCGGCGAACTCGCTGTCGCCGAGCGCGCCGGTGGCCAGGGTGAATCCACCCAGCGTCACGCTGCCACTGCCGGCCAGCGAGCCCATGCCCTGATCACCCGTCATCGCCAGCGTGGCGCCGGCGGCAACGTTGACGGCCGCCGGGCCGACCAGGCGGCCGGCGCTGGCCAGGGCCAGCGTGCCATTGCTGACCGCCACGGTGTCTGCGGCCGAGGTGCCGGCCAGGGTGCTGGCGCCGGTGGAGGTGAGGGCGCCGGCGCCCAGGTTGGCGGTGGCCGTGCCGCCGGCCAGCGCATAGCGGGCCGCGGTGAGCGTGCCGCTGCCGGCCAGGGTGCCGGAAAGGCCCAGGTTGTCGACGCGGTCGTTGCCGTTCAGTGCCAGCGTGGCGCCGGTGTCGACGGTGAGCGTCGCGGCGTCGTTCAGCCGGTCGGCCGCGGCCAGCGTGAGCGTGCCACGGCTGACGGTGACGCTGGCGGCATCCGAGGCACCGACCAGGGTGCTGGCGCCGGTGGAGGTGAGGGTGCCAGCGCCGAGGTCGGCATTGGCCGTGCCGCCGTCGAGCGCATAGGTGGCGGCCGTGAGACGGCCCGTGCCGCCCAGCGTGCCGGCCAGGGCCAGGCTGGCGACGGTCTCGTCGCCGGCCAGGGTCATCGTGGCACCGCTGGCGACGCTGAGCGCAGCCGTGTTGGCCAGGCGCTCGGCGGCGGCCAGGGCCAGGGTGCCGGCGTCGACGTTGACCGTACCCGAGGCCAGCGTGCCGGTGGCCGACAGTGCCAGCGTGCCCGCCGCCACCGTGGTGCTGCCGGTGTAGCCGTTGGCGCCACTGAGCGTGAAGGTGCTGGCCGCACCCTGCTTGACGAGGTTGCCGCTGCCGCTGATTGCGCCCGCGAACTCGCTGCTGGCGAGCCTGCCGCTGGACAGCGTTGCGCTGCCCAGGTTGACCGTGCCGGCGCCGGCCAGGTTGCCCAGGGTTTCGTTGCCAGCCAGGGCCAGGGTGGCGCCCGCGGCCACGGTGGTGGCGGGCAGGGCGCTCAGGCGGCCGGCGGCGGCCAGCGTGAGCGTGCCGGCGTTGACGGCCACGGTGTCGGCGGCGGCGCTGCCGTTGAGGCGGCTGGCGCCGGTGGAAGTGAGCGCGCCGCTGCCCAGGTTGGCGTCGACGGTGCCGCCGTTCAGGGCGTAGCTGGCGGCGCTTAGCGTGCCGTTGCCGCCCAGGGTGCCGGCCAGAGCCAGGCCGGCGATGGTCTCGTTGCCGGCCAGGGTCAGGGCCGCACCGCTGGCGACGTTGACGGCCGCGCCGTTGGCCAGGCGCTCGGCCGCGGCCAGGGCCAGGGTGCCGGCATCGACGCTGACGCTGCCCGAGGCCAGCGTGCCGGTGGCCGAAAGCGCCAGCGTGCCGGCCTCGACGCGGGTGTTGCCGGTGTAGGTGTTGGCGCCGTTGAGCGTGAAGCTGGAACTGCCCTGCTTGGCGATGCCACCCGTGCCGGCAATGACGCCGTCGAAGCTGCTGTCGCCCAGCGTGCCGGTGCGCAGAAGGAAGGCGGCCAGCTCGATGGTGCCGGCGCCGGCCAGGCTGCCGAGGGTCTGGTCTCCGGCCAGGGCCAGGCTGGCGCCGGCAGCCACGTTGACGGCGGGTGAGGCGCTGAGCCTGTCGGCCGCGGCCAGCGTGAGCGTGCCGCCGTTGACGGTTACGTTGCCGGCGGCCGAACTGCCGGCCAGGCTGCTGGCGCCGGTGGCGGTGAGCGTGCCGGTGCCGAGGTCGGCCGTGGCGCCGGTGCTGCCTCCGTTGAGGGCGTAGGTGCCGGCGCTGAGCTTGCCGATGCCGCCCAAGGTGCCAGCCAGGGCCAGGCTGGTGACGGTCTCGTCGCCGACCAGGGTCATCGTGGCGCCGCTGGCGACATTGACTGCGGTGGTGTCGGCCAGGCGCTCGGCGGCGGCCAGGGCCAGGGTGCCGGCGTCGACGTTGACCGTACCCGAGGCCAGTGTGCCGGTGGCCGACAGTGCCAGCGTGCCGGCCGCCACCGTGGTGCTGCCGGTGTAGCCGTTGGCGCCACTGAGCGTGAAGGTGTTGCCCGCACCCAGCTTGACGAGGTTGCCGTTGCCGCTGATTCCGCCCGCGAACTCGCTGCTGGCGAGGCTGCCGCTGGACAGCGTCGCGCCGGCGAGGCTTACGTTGCCGGCGCCGGCCAGGTTGCCCAGGGTTTCGTTGCCGGCCAGGGCCAGGGTGGCGCCCGCGGCCACGGTGGTGGCGGGCAGGGCGCTCAGGCGGCCGGCGGCGGCCAGCGTGAGCGTGCCGGCGTTGACGGCCACGGTGTCGGCGGCGGCGCTGCCGTTGAGGCGGCTGGCGCCGGTGGAAGTGAGCGCGCCGCTGCCCAGGTTGGCGTCGACGGTGCCGCCGTTCAGGGCGTAGCTGGCGGCGCTTAGCGTGCCGTTGCCGCCCAGGGTGCCGGCCAGAGCCAGGCCGGCGATGGTCTCGTTGCCGGCCAGGGTCAGGGCCGCACCGCTGGCGACGTTGACGGCCGCGCCGTTGGCCAGGCGCTCGGCCGCGGCCAGGGCCAGGGTGCCGGCATCGACGCTGACGCTGCCCGAGGCCAGCGTGCCGGTGGCCGAAAGCGCCAGCGTGCCGGCCTCGACGCGGGT
>NZ_CAJGBN010000013.1 GCF_904426505.1 Rubrivivax sp. A210 | reverse complement strand
CCTGGTTTTGTGCCTGTAGTCAACGCCCACACACACCGTGACGTGCAGTTGTTTGTTTTGTTTGTCAAGGAGAAGACGGGAAAAGAGGTCGTTTAACGTGACTTGAGTTAAGACGTGTGCTCTTCCGATCTCGCGCCGAGCTGGGCGGGCCCATTGGCAGCAGTGCCAGCCTGGGCTTGCAGGCGGGCTGGGAGATTGATCTCTTCGGCGCCCTCGCCGCCGGCCGCGACGCGGCGCAGGCGCGGCTGGAAGGTGCGCAGGCCGGCTGGCACGACGCGCAGGTGGCGGTGGCGGCCGAGACCGCTGGCAGCTACACCGCGCTGCGCGCCTGCGAATCGCAGGCCCGGCAGGCCGCCGACGATGCCGCCTCGCGCGCCGAGACCGCCCGCCTGGGCGACCTGAGCGAGCGCGCCGGCTTCACGGCCCCGGCCGATGCCGCCCTGCTGCGCGCCGGCGCCGCCCAGGCGCGCGTGCAGGCGGCGGCCCAGCAGTTGCGCTGCGAACTGCGGGTCGAGGCACTGGCCGAACTGACGGCCCTCGCCGCGCCCGAGCTGCGCCGCCAGCTCGCCCCCGGCACCGCACGGCTGCCTCAGCCGGCGCCACTGGCGGTGGCCGCGCTGCCGGCGGCGCTGCTGGCCCAGCGCCCCGATCTCGTGGCCGCCGCACGCACCGTCACCGCTGCCGCCGGCGACAGCGCCCAGGCTGGCGCGCGCCAGCGGCCGCAGCTCAGCCTGAGCGGATCGATTGCCGGCGTCGGCCTGCACAGCAGCGCGGGCAGCGTCAACGGCACGACCTGGAGCCTAGGGCCTATCACCGTGACCCTGCCCCTCTTCGACGGCGGCGCCCGCGCGGCCACTGCGGCGGCGGCGCGCGCCGGCTACGACGAGGCGGTGGCGCTGTACCAGGCCCAGCTGCGGCGCGCCCTGCGCGAGGTCGAGGCCAGCCTGCTGGCGCTGCAGAGCACGGCGGCGCGCCAGGTCGACACCGAGGCCGCGGCGCGCGACTTCGAGGCCTCGCTGCGCGCCACCGAGGCGCGGCAGAAGGGCGGCCTGGCCAGCCTCTTCGACCTGGAGGCGGCGCGGCGCAATGCGCTGGCAGCCCAGGGCGCCCTGGTCGAGCTGCAGCGCGAGCGCGTCGAGGCCTGGATCGCGCTCTACCGCGCGCTCGGCGGTGGTTTCGACGAGAGCCGCCTCGCCAATCCTGCCGTCCTTTCATCCTCCCTATCTTCCTGACCGTCCAAAGCCTCGCCATGAAAACCCAGATGCCAGGCCTGAAATTCCCCGCGCTGGCCTTGGCCGCGCTGCTGCTTCTGGCCGGCGGCGCCCAGGTCTTCAGCGTGCGCGCAGCCGACGTGCCGGCCCCCGCGGCGGCAGCTTCCGCGGCGGCTGCCAAGCCGGCGCTGACGGTGACGCTGACCCAGCCCCAGCGCGCCGCGCTGGCGCTGACCCTGGCAGCCAACGGCAGCATCGCCGCCTGGCAGGAGGCCCTCATCGGCGCCGAAAGCAATGGCTGGCGGCTGGACCAGGTGCTGGTCAACGTGGGTGACGCGGTTCGGCGCGGCCAGGTGCTGGCCAGCTTCACCGTCGATCTCGCCCAGGCCGAGCTGGCCCAGGGCCGCGCCGCGGTGGCCGAGGCCGAGGCCACGCTGGCCGAGGCGGCGGCCAATGCCCAGCGGGCGCGCGAGCTGCAGGCCAGCGGCGCGCTGTCGGCGCAGCAGATCAACCAATTCCTCACCGCCGAGCGCACGGCGCAGGCACGGCTCGATGCGCTGCGCGCCGCCGCCCAGGTGCAGCAGCTGCGCCTGGCCCAGGCCCGCGTGCTGGCGCCCGACGACGGCGTCATCTCGTCGCGCAGCGCCACCGTCGGCGCCGTGGTGCCGGTCGGCACCGAGCTTTTCCGCCTGATTCGCCGTGGCCGCCTGGAGTGGCGGGCCGAGGTCGCGGCCAGCGAGCTGGCGCAGCTGCGCCCCGGTCAGGCCGTGCGCGTGCTGCCAGCGGGTGGCCCGGCGGTGGCCGGCAAGGTGCGCATGGTGGCACCCACGGTGGACGCGGCCACGCGCAACGGCATCGTCTACGTCGACCTGCCGGCGCCCGGCCAGGCACGCGCCGGGATGTTTGCGCGCGGTGAGTTCGATCTGGGAAGCGCCAGCGCGCTGACGCTGCCGCAGACCGCGGTGCTGCAGCGCGACGGCTTCAGCTATGTCTTCACGTTGGGCCCCGGCAACCAGGTGCGCCAGACCAAGGTGGGCGTCGGCCGCCGCGCCGGCGAGCGCATCGAGATCACCGGCGGCCTCGACCCCGAGGCCCGGGTCGTGGCCAGCGGGGGCGGCTTTCTCGCCGACGGCGACACCGTGCGCGTGGTCGATGCGCCGCCGCCAGTGAAGACGGCGTCACGCTGAGGCAAAGGGACGAGGCCCGCGATGAACGTCTCCGCCTGGTGCATCCGCAACCCGATCCCGTCGGTGATGCTCTTCGTACTGCTCACCGTGCTGGGCCTGATGGGCTTTCGCTCGATGAAGGTGCAGCAGTTCCCCGACATCGACCTGCCCACCATCAACATCACCGCCAGCCTGCCCGGAAGCGCGCCGGCCCAGATGGAGACCGAGGTTGCGCGCAAGCTCGAGAACGCGGTGGCACCGCTGGCTGGGGTGAAGAACATCTATACCAAGGTGCAGGACGGCGTGGCCCTGGTGACGGTGGAATTCCGCCTCGAGAAACCCACGCAGGAGGCGCTGGACGATGTGCGTGCCGCGGTGCAGCGGGTGCGCGCCGACCTGCCGGCGGATCTGCGCGACCCGACCATCGCCAAGCTGGACCTCGCCGGCACGCCCATCCTCACCTACACCGTGGCCTCCAGCCGCATGGACGACGAGGCCCTGTCCTGGTTCGTCGACAACAAGGTCACCAAGGCCATGCTGGCGGTGCGCGGCGTGGGCTCGGTGGCGCGCGTGGGCGGCGTCACGCGCGAGGTGCGCGTCGAGCTTGACCCGGCGCGGCTGCTGGCGCTCAACATCACCGCGGCCGGCCTCTCGCGCCAGCTGCAGGCGGTGCAGCAGGACGCCTCGGGCGGGCGCGCCGATGTCGGCGGCATCGAGCAGAGCGTGCGCACCCTGGCCACCGTGAAGAGCGCGGCCGAGCTGGCTCGGCTGGAGCTGGCGCTGCCGAATGACCCCCAGGGCCGGCGCATCCGCCTCGACCAGGTGGCCACCGTCACCGACACCGTGGCCGAGCGGCGCAGCGGCGCTCTGCTCAACGGCCGGCCGGTGGTCGGCTTCGAGGTCGTGCGCTCGCGCGGCGCCAGCGAGACCGATGTGACCGACGGCGTGCGCGCCGCCATCGAAAAGCTCAAGGCCGAGCACCCCGACATCAGCGTCACCGAGGCCTTCAACTTCGTGGACGCCACGGTGGAGAACTTCCACGGCTCGATGGCGCTGCTGATCGAGGGCGCGCTGCTGGCCGTGGTGGTGGTCTGGCTCTTCCTGCGCGACTGGCGCGCCACCCTGGTGGCGGCCACGGCGCTGCCGCTGTCGGTGCTGCCCACCTTCGCGGTGATGAACTACTTCAGCGGCTTCTCGCTCAACGTCGTCACGCTGCTGAGCATGAGCCTGGTGGTGGGCATCTTGGTCGACGACGCCATCGTCGAGATCGAGAACATCATGCGCCACCTGCGCATGGGCAAGACGCCCTACCAGGCGGCGATGGAGGCGGCCGACGAGATCGGCCTGGCGGTGATTGCCACCACCTTCACGCTGATCGCGGTCTTCCTGCCCACCGCCTTCATGGCCGGTGTTCCCGGCAAGTTCTTCGTGCAGTTCGGCTGGACGGCGGCCATCGCGGTCTTCTTCTCGCTGGTGGTGGCGCGCATGCTGACACCCATGATGGCGGCCTACATCCTCAAGCCGCCCAGGAAGGAACACCACGACCCGCGCTGGATGGCGCCCTACCGCCGCTGGGCCGCCTGGTGCCTGCGCCACCGCATCGTCACGTTGCTGGTGACCGCGGTCTTCTTCGTCGGCAGCTTCGGGCTGGTGGCCGCCCTGCCCACCGGCTTCATTCCGCCCGACGATTTCAGCCAGACCCAGGTCACGCTCACGTTGCCGCCGGGCAGCACCTACGAGCAGACCTTTGCCGCGGCCGAGCAGGCGCGCAGCCTGGTGCAGGGCCATCCGCATGTGAAGATGGTCTACAGCGCCATCGGCGGCGGCGCCACCGGGGTCGACAACTTCACCCCCGGCGGCGGCCTGCCCGATGTGCGCAAGGCCACGCTCACCATCAACATGACGCCGCGCGCCGACCGCCCCGGCATCAAGAAGCAGGCCATCGAGTCGCAGCTGCGCGAGGCGCTGGCGGTGCTGCCGGGGGCGCGCGTCAAGGTCGGCTTCGGCCAGAGCAGCGAGAAATACGTGCTGGTGCTGGCCAGCGAGGACGGCGCCGTGCTGGCCGCCCACGCCACGGTGGTGGAGCGCGAGTTGCGCGGCATCCCTGGCATCGGCGCCGTTACCTCCAGCTCCAGCCTGGTGCGGCCCGAACTGGTGGTGACGCCCGACACGGCGCGCGCCGCCGACCTGGGCGTCACCGCCGCGGCCATCGCCGATACCCTGCGCATTGCCACCGCGGGCGATTTCGACCAGAGCCTGGCCAAGCTCAACCTGAGCCAGCGCCAGATTCCCATCGTCGTGCGCCTGCCCGACGCGGCGCGCGCCGACCTGGCCCTGCTCGAACGCCTGCCGGTGCCGGGCCGGAGCGGCCCGGTGATGCTGGGCAATGTCGCCAGCCTGGCGATCGGCAGCGGGCCGGCCGAGATCGACCGCTACAACCGCCAGCGCAATGTCAATTTCGAGATCGAGCTCAACCAGCAGCCGCTGGGCGAGGTCAAGGACGCGGCCATGGCCCTGCCCAGCCTGAAGAACCTGCCGCCGGGCATCGCCCAGACCGAGATCGGCGATGCCGAGGCCATGGGCGAGCTGTTCGAGAGCTTCGGCCTGGCCATGCTGACCGGCGTGATGTGCATCTACATCGTGCTGGTGCTGCTGTTCAAGGATTTCGTCCAGCCGGTCACCATCCTGGGCGCGCTGGTGCTGTCGATCCCGGGCGCGTTCCTGGCCCTCTTCATTACCCACACGGCGCTGTCCATGCCCAGCATGATCGGCCTCATCATGCTGATGGGCATCGCCACCAAGAACTCCATCCTGCTCGTCGACTACGTCATCCTGGCGCGGCGCGAGCACGGCCTGGCGCGCTTCGAGGCCATCCTCGACGCCTGCCACAAGCGTGCCCGCCCCATCATCATGACGACGCTGGCGATGGCCGCCGGCATGCTGCCCATCGCGCTGGGCCTGGGCACCGACCCCAGCTTTCGCGCACCCATGGCCATCGTCGTCATCGGCGGCCTCATCACCAGCACCTTTTTGAGCCTGCTCGTGATTCCGGTGCTCTTCACCTATGTGGACGACGCCATCAGCCTGCTGCGGCGGCTGCGGCGGCGCAAACCGGCAGTTGAACCGGCGCAGGGGGTGGCATGAGGCCTGGCCTGCCCAGCCGGCGCGACTGCCTGCGGCTGTCGCTGGCAGCCCTGGGTGCCGCTGCGCTGCCGCTGGCGGCCGCCGAGCCGCCGCCGGTCGACACCTGGGACCTGGACTGGACCGACAGCGCGCGCCGGCGCGAGGTGCCGGTGCGGCTGTATCTGCCGCGGGCGGCCCATGCCGGCGCACCGGCGCCGTTGATGGTGTTCTCGCACGGCATCGGCGGCTCGCGGCGCGGCTATATGTGGCTGGGCCAGCACGTCGCGGCCCACGGCGTGGCCAGCCTGCACCTGCAGCATGTGGGCAGCGACCGCCAGATCTGGACCGGCGGCAATCTCTGGGGCGTGGTCGGCCGCTTGCACGACGCGGCGCAAGAGGGCGAGGCGGTGGCGCGGGTGCAGGACTGGCGCTTCGCCGTCGACACTTTGCTGGACAGTGTGTACGCCCCCCGCGTCGACGCGAGCCGCATCGTCGCTGCCGGCCACAGCTATGGCGCTAACACCACGCTGCTGGCCAGCGGCGCCCGCGTGCCACGGCCGGGCGGCGCCATAGCCCTGCACGACGAGCGCGTGCGCGCCGCCATCGTGATCTCGGCGCCGCCCTTCTACGGCGAGGGCGAGCCGCGCAAGATACTTTCCAGCATCGCCGTGCCCAGCCTGCATGTCACCGCCACCGAGGACATCATCCGCATCCCCGGCTACTACAGCGGCGCCGATGATCGCGTCGCCGTCTTCGACGCCACCGGCGGCCCGCGCAAATGGCTGGCCGTCTACGAAGGCGGCTCGCACAGCATGTTCACCGACCGCGGCGGCACCGGGGGCGCCCTGCTCAACCCGCAGGTCAAGGCGGCGACCCAGAGCCTGGTGCTGGCCTTTCTGCAAACCGTGTTCGACGGCGACGAGACAGCCCTGGCGGCCTGGCCGCTGCGGCATGCGGCGCTGCTGGCGCGGTTTTCGGAGGTGCGGGGTTGAGCTGGGCTCAAGCGCCCTTGACCACCGCGTAGCGCTCCAGCGTCTTCGCCCGCGCCTCCGCGTGGTCCACCAGCGGCAGCGGGTAGTCGCGGCCCAGCACCAGGCCCAGCGCCGCCAGGTCCACCGGGCGGGCGGTCCAGGGGGCATGGATCAGCGCCGCCGGCAGGGCCGCCAGCTGGGGCAGGTAGCGGCGGATGAAGCGGCCCTCGGGGTCGAACTTCTCGCTCTGGGTCACCGGGTTGAAGATGCGGAAGTAGGGCTGGGCATCGCAGCCGCAGGAGGCCGCCCACTGCCAGCCGCCGTTGTTGGCGGCAAGGTCGTAGTCGTTGAGATGCAGCGCGAAGAAGGCCTCGCCGCGCCGCCAATCCAGTCCCAAGTCCTTGCACAGAAAGCACGCCACCACCATGCGCAGGCGGTTGTGCATATAGCCGGTCTGGGCCAGCTGCCGCATCGCGGCGTCGACCAGCGGGTAGCCGGTGCGGCCCTCGCACCAGGCGGCGAAGAGGGCGTCGGCCTGCTTGCCGTGCTCCCAGCGTATGCGCTCGTATTCCGGCTTGAAGCTTTCGCCCACCACGCGCGGGTGGTGGGCCAGGATCTGGTGGTAGAAGTCGCGCCAGATCAGCTCCGACAGCCAGACCTCGGCGCCGCGCGAGCCGCCTTCGCGCCGCTGTGCCGCCTCGCGCGCCAGCCGGCGTATCGAGACGGTGCCGAAGCGCAGATGGGTGCTCAGGTAGCTGGGCCCTTTGACGGCGGGATAGTCGCGCGTCTCGTGGTAGCCATCAATGCGCTGCAGGAAGTCATCGAACAGCTCGTGGCCGCCGGCCGGGCCCGTGGGCAGGCGCAGCTGGTGAAGATTGGTGCGCGCAAAGCCCAGGCTTTCGAGCGCCGGCACGCCGCTGGGCAGCGAGGATGAGGGTGCAGGCGCCAGCGCCGCGGCGTGGTGGGCCACCGGATAGGCCTTCAGGTAGAAGGGCACCAGCTTCTTGAGCCAGGCGTTCTTGTAGGGCGTGAAGACCGAGAAGGCGCCGCCGCCCTGGGTGAGCACCTCGCTGCGCTCGAACACCACCACGTCCTTGCTGGTGTGCAGCGCCACGCCTTGCTCTGCCAGCAGGCCGCGCACGCGGGCGTCGCGCGCCAGCGCCGCGGGCTCGTCGTCGTGGTTGGCGTAGACCGCCTGCACGCTTAAGCGCGTCGCCAGCGCCGTGATCTCCTCGTGCGCGCGGCCGTGCCGCACGAGCAGGCTCACGCCCTCGACGCCGTGCGAGGCGGCCAGCGCGCGCAGCTCGGCATCGACGCCGAGCAGGCTGTCGCGGATGAACTCGACGCGGCGGTCGGCCTGGCGGCCGGCGGCGAGCAGCGGATCGAGGATGTCGCGGTCGAAGACGAAGGCGCACCACACCCGGCGCGCCGCGCGCAGCGCGTGGTAGAGCGCCGCGTGGTCGTCGGCCCGCAGGTCGCGGCGCAGCCAGACGAGGGCGCGATCGAGGGGCTTGCCGGCAGGCTTGCTTGGGGTCTTGCTCACGAACGCAAGTGTGGGGGCGGAATAGAATCGCGCCTATGGCATCTGCCTCGCGCATCGACCTGACCAACCAGTTTCTGATCGCCATGCCGGGCATGGTGGACGAGACCTTTGCCGGCACGGTGGTCTATCTCTGCGAGCACAACGAGAAGGGCGCGCTGGGTCTGGTGATCAACAAGCCCATCGACATCAAGCTCAAGAACCTGTTCGAGAAGGTCGAGCTGGCGCTGGACCTTCAGGAGCTGGCCGAGCAGCCGGTCTATTTCGGCGGCCCGGTGCAGACCGAGCGCGGCTTCGTGCTGCACGAGAAGCGTCCGCCCGACCAGGCGGCCTACAACTCCACGCTGTCCATCCCCGGCGGGCTGGAGATGACCACCAGCAAGGACGTGCTCGAGGCCATGGCCGGCGGCACCGGGCCGAGCAAGGTGCTCATCACCCTGGGCTACAGCGGCTGGCAGGCCGGCCAGCTGGAAGACGAGCTGGGCCGCAACGGCTGGCTCACGGTGGACGCCGACCCCAAGGTGATCTTCGACACCCCCATCGAGCAGCGCTACGGCCGCGCGCTGTCGCTGCTGGGCTTCGACCCGCTGATGCTCTCGCAAGAGGCCGGGCATGCCTGAAGGGCAGGGCGGCCGCGCCGCGCCGCAGTCCTTGCTCTCCTTTGATTTCGGCACCCGCCGCGTCGGCGTGGCCACCGGCAACACCCTGCTGCGCCATGCGCAGCCGCTGCAGACCGTGGCCGCCGAGGGCGAGGCGCGCTTTGCCGCCATCGCCAAGCTCGTCAAGGAGTGGCAGCCCGATGCCCTGGTGGTGGGCGTGCCCTTCCACCCTGACGGCGCCGCGCACGAGAACACGCTGCGTGCGCGCCGCTTTGCGCGCCAGCTGCACGGACGCTTCCACCTGCCGGTACACGAGGTCGACGAGCGCTACACCACGGTCGAAGCGCTGGCCGCAGGGGCGCGCGATGCCGACGCCGCCGCCGCGGCCCTGATCCTCGAGCAATTCCTCAACCCCATCGCCCAGGCCCGCGACCATGCTGGAACTTGACGCCGAAGCCCTTTACACAGAACTGCGCGAGGGCGTGCGCCCGCTGTTGCAGCGCGGCGCCGAGCCCTCGGTGCTGGTGGGCGTGTGGTCAGGCGGCGCCTGGCTGGCCGAGCGCCTGCAGCGCGACCTGGGCCTGGCCGGCGCCCACGGCGTCATCTCCAGCACCCTGCACCGCGATGATTTCGGCTCGCGCGGCCTGGCCGCCGGCACTGACCCCACCCAGCTGCCCTTTGCCATCGACGGCCGCAACATCGTGCTGGTCGACGACGTGCTTTACACCGGCCGCACCATACGCGCCGTCGTCAACGAGCTGTTCGACTACGGCCGCCCGGCCAGCGTCTCGCTGGCGGTGCTGGTCGACCGCGGCGGCCGCGAGCTGCCCATCGCCGCCGCCGTGGCCGCCGCGCGCCTGGCCCTGCCGGCCCGGCAACGCCTGTCCCTGGCGCGCGACTTGCATGGCCGATTCACCTTTGCCGTCGAGGAAGAAGCCTGCTGATGCTCTCGCGCCGCAACCCCCAGCTCAACGCCCACGGCGAACTGATCCACCTGCTGTCCATCGAGGGCCTGCCCAAGGCCGTGCTGACGCAGATTCTCGACACCGCCGGTACCTTTCTCAGCGTCAATGACCGCGACGTGAAGAAGGTGCCGCTGCTGCGCGGCAAGAGCGTGTTCAACCTGTTCTTCGAGAACAGCACGCGCACGCGCACCACCTTCGAGATCGCGGCCAAGCGCCTGAGTGCCGACGTCATCAACCTCGACATCGCGCGCAGCAGCACGGCCAAGGGCGAGACGTTGCTGGACACCATCGCCAACCTGTCGGCCATGCACGCCGACATGTTCATCGTGCGCCACGCTGAGAGCGGCGCGCCCTACCTGATCGCCCAGCACGTCGCGCCGCACGTGCACGTCGTCAACGCCGGCGACGGCCGCCACGCCCACCCGACACAGGGCCTGCTCGATCTGTACACCATCCGCCACTTCAAGCGCGATTTCAGCCAGCTCACAGTGGCCATCGTCGGCGACATCGTCAACTCACGCGTGGCGCGCTCGGACATCCACGGCCTCACCACGCTGGGTGTGCCCGAGATCCGCGCCGTCGGCCCCAAGACCCTGGTGCCGGGCGACCTGGCGGGCATGGGCGTGCGTGTCTGCCACGACATGGCCGAGGGCATTCGCGGCGCCGACGTGATCATCATGCTGCGGCTGCAGAACGAGCGCATGAGCGGCGGCGTGCTGCCCAGCGCCGGCGAGTTCTTCATGAAGTTCGGCCTCACGCCCGAGAAGCTGGCGCTGGCCAAGCCCGACGCCATCGTGATGCACCCCGGGCCCATCAACCGCGGCGTCGAGATCGATTCGGCAGTGGCCGACGGCAGCCACAGCGTCATCCTGCCCCAGGTGACCTTCGGCATCGCGGTGCGCATGGCGGTGATGAGCACCATCGCGGGGAACCAGGCATGAAGATACTGATCCGCAACGGCCGCGTCATCGACCCGGCCTCGGGCCGCGACGAGGTGGCCGACATCGCCATCGCTTCGGGCCGCATTGTCAGCATGGGCCGCGCCACCGATTTCCAGGCCGACCGCACGCTGGACGCCAGCGGCCTGGTCGTCGCGCCCGGCCTGGTTGACCTGGCGGCGCGCCTGCGCGAGCCGGGGCGCGAGCACGAGGGCCTGCTCGAAAGCGAGCTGGCGGCGGCGGCAGCCGGTGGCGTCACCAGTCTGGTCTGCCCACCTGACACCGACCCCGTGCTCGACGAGCCGGGCCTGGTGGAGATGCTCAAGTTCCGCGCCCGCAAGCTCAGCCGCTGCCGGCTCTTTCCGCTCGGCGCGCTCACACGCGGCCTGGCCGGCACGGCGCTCACCGAGATGGCCGAGCTCAGCGCCGCCGGCTGCGTGGGCTACGCCCAGGCCGACGTGGCCATCACCGACACCCAGGTGCTGATGCGCGCGCTGCAGTACGCCGGCACCTATGGCTATACCGTGTGGCTGAGGCCGCTGGACGCCTGGCTGGGCAAGGGCGTGGCGGCGGCCGGCGCCGTCGCCACCCGCCTGGGCCTGGCCGGCGTGCCGGTGGTGGCCGAGACGGTGGCGCTGCACACCATCTTTGACCTCGTGCGCGCCACGCGCTCGCGCGTCCACCTGTGCCGCATCTCCAGCGCCGCCGGCGTGGCCCTGCTGCGCGCGGCCAAGGCCGAGGGCCTGCCGGTGACGGCCGATGTCAGCATCAACTCGCTGCACCTCACCGATGTCGACATCGGCTACTTCAATGCCGACATGCGGCTGAATCCGCCGCTGCGCCAGGGCGCCGACCGCGACGCGCTGCGTGCTGCGCTGGCCGACGGCACGATAGACGCCCTCGTCTCCGACCACGACCCGGTGGCCGAGGACATGAAGAATCTGCCCTTCGGCGAGGCCGAGCCCGGCGCCACCGGGTTGGAACTGCTGCTCAGCCTGGCGCTGCGCTGGGGCCAGGACAGCGGAATCGGCCTGCCCGCCACTTTGGCCCGCGTGACTTGCGAGCCGGTGCGTGTGCTGGGCGATGCCATAGGTTCGCTGGCCAACAGCGCCGGCCGCCTGGTCGAAGGTGGCGTGGCGGATGTCTGCATCTTCGATCCCGCGACTGAATGGACGGTGACGCCCGGCGCGCTGGCCAGCCAGGGCAAGCACACGCCCTTCGCCTTCGCCGCCACCGGCATGGCCCTGCCCGGCCGCGTGCGCGCCACCCTGGTGGCCGGCACCCTGGCCTACCAGGCCGCCGCCCTTGCCTGATGCGTGCTGCCCTTGCGCTGTGGCGCCTGCTGCGGGTGTCGCTGCACCTGCTGCACGGCATGGCGGTGATGACGCGCTTTCCGCGCCTGGCCGAAGCGGAGCGCGTTGAGCGCATCCGCTGGTGGTCGGGCAAGGTGCTGCGCCTGCTGGGCCTCGAGGTCGGTATCAGCGGCGCGCCCCACCCGGGGGCGACGCTGCTGGTGGCCAACCATGTCTCATGGCTGGACATTGCCGCCATCCATGCCGCCGCTCCCCATGTGCGCTTCGTCTCCAAGGCCGATGTGCTGCGCTGGCCGCTTCTGGGCTGGCTGATCCGCAACGCCGGCACCCTGTTCATCGAGCGCGAGCGCAAGCGCGACGCGATGCGGGTGGTACACGCGGTGGCGGCGGCGCTGCAGCAGGGCCAGACCATCGGCGTCTTCCCCGAGGGAACGACCGGCGCCGGCGCCGAGCCGCTGCCCTTCCATGCCAACCTGCTGCAGGCCGCGGTGGCCACGGCCACGCCGGTGCAGGCGGCAGTGCTGCGCTTTCACGACCCTCACGCGCGCTTCAGCGAGGCGGTGCATTTCCTCGGCGAGACCACATTGGTGCAAAGCATGTGGCGGGTGGCCTCGGCGCGCGACCTGGGCGTCCGCATCACGCTGCTGCCGGCTGTGGAAAGTGCCGCCACCGATAGGCGCGCCTTGGCCTCACACTTGCATGATCTGATCGCCGCGAGCCTTCGGGACTGAACATGTTGCTGGCATTCGAGGACGAAGCAGACTTGGCCCAGGGCCTGGCCAGTGCGCTGGGCCAGCCGCTGGCCCTGGTGCGCCGCCACCGCTTCCCGGACGGCGAGACGCGGCTGCGCCTGCCACCCGATCTGCCCGAACGCACCATCGTGCTGCGCGGCCTGCAAGACCCCGACGCCAAGCTGGCTGTGCTGCTGCTGGCCGCCGCAGGCGCCCGAGAACTCGGCGCCCGCCACCTCACCCTGGTCAGCCCGTATCTGGCCTATATGCGCCAGGACATGGCCTTCACGCCGGGCGAGGTGGTGAGCCAGCGCCACCTGGGCCGGTTGCTCGCCGCCGCCTTCGACACCCTGGTCACGGTCGATCCCCATCTGCACCGCGTGGCGACGCTGGACGAGGTGGTGCCGGGCCGGCGCGGCCTGGCGCTGTCGGCGGCGCCGCTGCTGGGCGCCCATGTCGCGCGTCAGGTGCCCGATGCGCTGCTGCTGGCGCCCGACGAGGAGGCTGGCCAATGGGTGCGCGCCGCCGCCACCGCCCACGGCCTGGACCACGCGGTCTGCCGCAAGCAACGCCATGGCGACCGCGAGGTCGATGTCGCCCTGCCCGACGCCGATGTCAGAGGCCGCGCCGTGGTGCTGCTCGACGATGTCGCCAGCACCGGCCGCACCCTCATCGCCGCCGCCCAGGGCGCGCTGGCCCATGGCGCGGCCACGGTGGATGTGGCGGTCTCGCACGCGCTCTTCGTCGGCGACGCCTATGCCGCGGTGCGCGCCGCCGGCGTGCGCCACATCTGGAGCAGCGACTGCGTGCCCCATGCCAGCAATGCGGTGTCGGTGGTGCCGCTCATCGCTGCGGCGCTGCGGGGGCTGGCATGAAGCCCCCGGTGCCATTGGCGGAACTGCGCGGCATTCTGGTCGACGGCGAGCCGCTGCCCTTTCGCGTCGTCGACAACCTGGGCCGCCTGCTGCTGGCCCTGGGCCAGCGCATCCACGGCGAGCGCCAGTTCGCGGCGCTGATCGAGCGTGGCGCCTGCGTCGACCACGCCGAGGCCGCCGCCGTGCGCCAGGCGCGCGGCTTCATCGCGGAGAACGACACCACCGCCGGCAGGGCGCGCAGCATGACCTGGTTCGACGCTCTTGAGCAGCAGGTCTGGCTGCTCGACGACCTGCTGCGCAAGCTGCCGGCTGCCGCCGGCGCCAACGACTGGCCGGCCCAGTTCGAGGCCTTTACTGACGCCCACATCGCCCTCGTCGAGCGCCACCTCGACGCCGCCCTCTTCGTCTGCGTGCGCCAGCAGGACCGCCGCTTCGCCCTCTACGCCCTCACCCATGCGCTGCACAGCGCCACCGTGGTGCTGCTGGCAACGCGCCAGCTCGGCTGGCCGGCCGAGCGCGAGCGCATCGCGGTGCGCGCGGCGCTGACGATGAACGCCTCCACGCTGGAGTTGCAGGCGCGCATGGCCGAGCAGGTGGACCCGCCGAGCAAGAAGCAGATGGACCTGATCCGCGCCCACCCGCTGCAGTCGGCCCAGATGCTGCGTGATGCCGGCGTCACCGATGCTGACTGGCTGGACGCGGTGGAACAGCACCACGAGCGCAGCGGCGCCGGCGGCTACCCGCGTGCGCTGGCCGAGCCTGGTGAGATTGCCCATGTGCTGCGTGCCGCCGATGTCTTCACCGCCAAGATCACGCCACGGGCTCTGCGTCCGGCGCTGCTGCCGCAGGCGGCAGCGCGCCAGCTGTTCCAGGAAGAGAAGGGCGGCGCCATCGCCACGGCGCTGATCCGCGCCGTCGGTGTCTACCCGCCGGGCGAGTTCGTGCGCCTCAAGAACGGCGAAACCGCCATCGTGATCCAGCGTGCCACGGCTGCCGAGGCCGCCGTGGTGGTGTCGCTGAACAGCGCCACCGGCAAGGCCCTGGCCGGGACACCCAGGCGCGACACCCGGCTGCCGGAGTACGTCATCGCCGGCCCGCTGCAGGAGCGCAACAGCCTGCCGCGCATACTGCCCGAGCAGGTGTACGGGCTGCTCGACTGATCAGCCGCCCTTGCCCTGGGCCGCCACCGCGGCGGCGGCCTTGGCAGCCGCCTCGGCATCGCCCAGGTAATAGCTCTTGATCGGCTTCAAGCTGGCATCCAGCTCGTAGACAAGCGGGATGCCATTGGGGATGTTGACGCCGACGATGTCGGCGTCGGCGATGCCGTCGAGGTATTTCACCAGCGCGCGGATGCTGTTGCCGTGGGCCGCGATCACGATGCGCTGGCCGTCGCGGATGGCCGGTGCGATGCGTTCGTTCCAGAACGGCAGCACCCGCGCCACGGTGTCCTTCAGGCACTCGGTAAGAGGGATCTGCTCCGGCGCCAGGCGGGCGTAGCGCGGGTCGGCGCGCTCGCTGCGCGGGTCGCCGGCTTCCAGCGCCGGCGGCGGCGTGTCATAGCTGCGGCGCCACACCAGCACCTGCGCGTCGCCGTACTGTTTGGCCATGTCCGACTTGTTGAGGCCCTGCAGCGCGCCGTAGTGGCGCTCGTTCAGGCGCCAGTCGTGCTGCACCGGCAGCCAGGTGCGCTCCATCTCGTCGAGCGCGTGCCACAGTGTCCACACGGCGCGCTTGAGCACCGAGGTGTAGGCGACGTCGAACTCCCAGCCACCCTCGCGCAGCAGGCGCCCGGCCTGGCGTGCCTGGGCCACGCCGGTGTCGGTGAGCGGCACGTCGGTCCAGCCGGTGAAGCGGTTTTCGAGATTCCAGGTGGATTCGCCGTGGCGTATCAGTACGAGCTTGTGCATGGGGCGGATTCTATAATTCGCGGTTTTGCAGCAGCGCGGCGGGCCCCTTGAATTTCTTTGTCGACAACTGGTACCTCTTTATGGTGGCCGCCATCTCCGGTGGCCTGCTGGTCTGGCCGGTGCTGCGCGGGGCTGGCGGCGGTGGTGCCGGCAGTGTCGGCACGGCCGAGGCGGTGCGCCTGATCAACCGCGAGAAGGGGGTGCTGATCGACGTGAGCGAGCCCAACGAATATGCCGCTGGCCACGCCGGCGGCGCGCGCAATGCGCCGCTGGGGCAACTCGAGGGCTCCAAGGCTGTGCCCACCAACAAGACGCTGCCCGTGCTGCTGATCTGCCCCAGCGGCGCCCGCGCCGCCCGCGCTGCGGCCCAGTTGCGCAAGGCCGGCTGGGAGAAGGCGGTGGCGGTGGCCGGCGGCACGGCGGCCTGGCGCGAGGCGCAGCTGCCGATCGAGAAATCGGCCGAAAAGGCAGGCTGAACCGCCGCTGAAGGCCGGCGCCGGCAAAGGGCAGGGCGGCGCAGGACAATGCAGGTTTTGGACTACCGAGCCTCCGCATGACACCGGTCCGGATGTACACGACCCAGGTCTGCCCCTTCTGTGTGCGCGCCAAGGCGTTGCTCAAGCAGCGGGGCGTCGAAGCCATCGAGGAGATCCGTGTCGATCTCGACCCCGCCGAGCGCGAGCGCATGATGAGCCTCACCGGCCGCCGCACCGTGCCGCAGATCTTCATTGGCGACACCCATGTCGGCGGCTGCGACGACCTGATGGCGCTCGACCAGCGCGGCGGCCTGCGGCCCCTGCTGGGCATTTGACACCCGGCACTTGATCACGGCGCGGCCCCGGGCGGGCGCGGGCGCTCGGCGATAATCCGGGGTTGCGGTCCGGCGCCATGGCGGCGTCGGGCTTTTCTTCGCACTTTCCGTCACTCTTGGAACCGACATGGCCGACGAGACTCCCGTTTTCCAGATCCAGCGCATGTACCTCAAGGATCTGTCGCTCGAGCAGCCCAATTCGCCGCAGATCCTGCTCGAGCAGGCCCAGCCCCAGGTTGACATCAATCTGGCCATGGGCGCCGAGCCGGTGGCCGACGGCGTCTTCGAGGTCACCGTCACCGCCACCGTCACCACCAAGGTGAAGGACAAGGTGCTGTTCCTGGTGGAGGCCAAGCAGGCCGGCATCTTCGAGATCCGCAACGTGCCCGATGAGCAGATGCAGGGCATCATCAGCATCGTCTGCCCGCAGATGGTCTACCCCTACCTGCGCGCCATCGTCTCCGATGTCTGCACGCGCGCCGGCTTCCCGCCCATTCTGCTGACCGAAGTCAATTTCCAGGCCATGTTCGAGGCCCAGCAGGCGCAGGCCGCCGCGGCGCAGTCGGGCAACGGCTCGCGCATCATCACCGGCGCCAACTGAAGAAGGCACGGGGCCGGCGATGAAGATCGCGGTCCTCGGCGCCGGCGCCTGGGGCACGGCGCTGGCCGCCGCGGCGGCGCCCCGCCATGAGGTGCTGCTGTGGGCGCGCGACGCCGCCCAGGCCGTAGCCCTTGCGGACGAGCGCCGCAACGCGCGCTACCTGCCCGAGGTTGAACTGCCGCCGGCGCTGCGCGTCACGGCCGACCGGCAACAGGCGCTGGCCCATGCGGCCGGCGGCCTCACCGTCATCGCCACGCCGATGGCGGGGCTGCGCGAGCAGCTTTCATCGCTGCCCGATGCGCGTGCCGCGCTCTGGCTGTGCAAGGGCTTTGAGGCCGGCAGCGGCGCCCTCGGCCACGAGTTGGCGCGCCAGCTGCGCCCGGGCTCGGCCTGCGGCGTGCTGTCGGGCCCGAGCTTCGCGCTCGAGGTGGCGCGCCAGCAGCCCACGGCCCTGGTCGCGGCCAGCGCCGACGCCGAACTCGCCACCGCCGCGGTGGCCGCCTTTCACAGCGAGGCACTGCGCGTCTACACCAGCGCCGACATCGTCGGCGTCGAGGTCGGCGGCGCGCTCAAGAACGTGCTTGCCATTGCCACCGGCATCGTCGACGGCATGCCGCAGGCCGGGCTCAATGCGCGCGCCGCCCTCATCACGCGCGGCCTGGCCGAGATGACCCGCCTGGGCCTGGCCCTGGGTGCGCGTGCCGAAACCTTCATGGGCCTGTCGGGCCTGGGCGACCTCGTGCTCACCGCCACCGGCGACCTGTCGCGCAACCGCCGCGTCGGCCTGCTGCTGGCCGCCGGCCAAAGCCTGGCCCAGGCCCTGGCCTCGCTGGGCCATGTCGCCGAAGGCGTGCCCACCGCCGCCACCGCGCTGACGCGTGCGCGAGGCCTGGGCGTCGAGCTGCCCATCACCGAGGCCGTGGTCGATGTGCTCGAAGGCCGCTTGCCGCCTGCCGAGGCGATGACGCGCTTGATGGCGCGCCAGTCGCGCGCTGAATCCGCGTTTGGTTAGCGCGAGGCCAAGGCCGCCTCAGGCCGCGCCCTCGTAGCCCTGCTGCCGCCAGGCCTCGAACACTGCTACCGCCACGGCGTTGCTGAGGTTGAGGCTGCGCTGGCCGGCGCGCATGGGCAGGCGCACGCGCTGCGCCGGCGGAAAGCTCTCGCGCAGTGCCGGCGGCAGGCCGGCGGTCTCGCTGCCGAACACCAGCCAGTCGCCCGGTTGCCAGCGCATTGCGGCCAGCGGCTGGGCGCCCTGGGTCGTGAAGGCATAGCAGCGGCCGGCTTCGGGCGCCTCGGCCTGCAGCAGCGCGGCCCACGAGGCATGGCGGCGCACACGCGCGGTCTCGTGGTAGTCGAGCCCGGCGCGGCGCAGCAGCTTGTCTTCCATCGCAAAGCCCAGCGGCTCGACGAGGTGCAGCGTGCAGCCGGTGTTGGCCGCCAGGCGGATCACATTGCCGGTGTTGGGCGGGATCTCCGGCGCGACGAGGACGATGTGGAACATCTCGATCAATCGCCCGGTGTGGGCGTGCGCGCCACCACCCATACCTGCACCGAGGCGGCACCAGCGCGCAGCAGCTGGGCCGCGGCCTCGCGCAGGGTGGCGCCGGTGGTCATCACGTCGTCCACCAGCGCCAGCGCGCGTCCCTGCAGCGCATTGCGGCGGCGTGGGTCGACCATGAAGGCGCCGGCCAGATTGCGCTGGCGCTCGGTGCGCGGCAGGCCAGCCTGGTGGGCGGTATCCAGCGTGCGCTGGAGCAGATCGCCATGGGCCGGCAGTCCCAGCGCTGCGGCGAGGCGCCGCGCCAGCTCCCAGGCCTGGTTGTAGCCGCGCTCGGCCAGGCGCGGCGGCGCCAGCGGCACCGGCAGCACGGCGGCTACGCGCGGCAGTGCTGCCACGGCGAGCGCATCCAGCAGCGGCCCTGCCAGCACGCCGGCCAGCTCAGAACGGCCATGGAACTTGAAGTCGGCGATCACGCGGTCCCAGGGGAATCCGTAGTCGACGGCACACACCGCGGCCTCGAAGGGCGGCGGCTGGCGCAGGCATTCGCCGCAGGCCGCGGCTGCCAGGCCCAGCGGCAGGGCGCAACGGCGGCAGCGCGGGCGGGGTGCGCCAAAGCGGGCCATGCAGTCGGTACACAGCGCCGCGCTCGTCCATTGCCGGCAGATCTCGCACTGACCGGGCATGAAGGGGCGGCGCATGCGGCCAATATACAGTTTGCCCATGGCCGAACCCGACCCCAGCGCCGCAAACGTCCCCAGCTCGCGCAATGCGCGCCGCCCCGTGGCCGAGCCCGCGCTGGCACACCAGCGGCGGCGCCTGAACCGTGCCGAGGCGCCGCCCTGGCTGCATGGCGAAGTGGCGCGGCGCATGGCCGAGCGGCTGTCGGTGGTACGCCT
Organism: Rubrivivax sp. A210; assembly: GCF_904426505.1. Classification (GTDB taxonomy): domain Bacteria; phylum Pseudomonadota; class Gammaproteobacteria; order Burkholderiales; family Burkholderiaceae_C; genus Rubrivivax. Next base: position 54,835 of record NZ_CAJGBN010000013.1, on the reverse strand, counting down.
GCAGCCCAAGCGCGTGCTCGACTGGGGCGCCTTTCTCGGCGCCAGCCAGGCGGTGCTGGGCCAGGCCTATCCCAAGGCGCAGTGGCTGGGGCTGGAAAGCGACACCGAACGCCACCGCGTCAGCGCCGCCGCGCTGCAGCAACCCTGGTGGTCGCCGCGGCGCTGGGCCGGTGCGGCGCCGGCGCTGGTCGAGGGCGATGCGCCGGCCCCTGGTGCGGCCGAGCTGCTGTGGGCCAATATGCATCTGCACCTGGAGGCCGACCCTCAGGCGTTGATGCGGCGCTGGCAGCAGGCGCTGGCGGTCGACGGCTTCCTGATGTTCTCGACGCTGGGGCCGGGCTCGCTCAGCGGGCTTGCTGCCGTCTATGCCGAGGCCGGCTGGCCGCCGCCCTTCGCGCCCTTCGTCGACATGCACGACCTGGGCGACATGCTGATCGAGGCCGGCTTTGCCGATCCGGTGATGGACCAGGAGATTCTCACGCTGACCTGGGCCTCGGCCGATGCGCTGCTGGCCGAGCTGCGCGGCCTGGGCGGCAATGCCGATGCGCGCCGCCACCCGGGGCTGCGCACGCCGCGCTGGCGCGAGCGCCTGGCCGCGGCCATCAACGCGCGGGCCGGTGCCGACGGCCGTGTCTCGCTGGCCTTCGAGATCGTCTACGGCCATGCCTTCAGGCCCCCGCCGCGCCCGCGCGTGGCGGCCGAGACCGCGGTGGCTCTGGAAGACCTGCGCACGATGGCGCGCGCCGGGCGCAAACCGGCCTGAGAGTCGGGGCCCGAGGTTGGCCTAGGGCTTTCCCCGAGACCTCAAATGAGACTTACCCCGGGGCTAGAATCCGCCGCTTTGCGGTCGGGCTGCCGGCTTTCGACCTGCTGCGCTTCACGCGTATTTCCGCCGCTGTTTCCGCCTCTTTCATCACACGTTTGCCGGATGTCCGCAACCCTTGTCCCCAATCCCCGGTCGATGGCGCTGCGCGCCGCGGGCGCTGCAGGGGTTGCCGGGGCCGGTGGCGTATCCAGCGCAGCATGCCGGTCTGGCCCGAGAACGATTCGAACTGAAATGACGACGACGATGATGAACACCTTCGCCCCGCGACACCGCCTCGTCAACCGCGCCTTGCAGGCCTTGTTTGCCACCGGCGCCGGGCTCGCCGCTGGCGCTGCCCAGGCGGTGAATGACCTGCCCGGCGGCCCCGCCGTGCGCCAGCTGGACTTGCATCCGGCTGTCACCCGCATCGCCGAGCAGCAGCACTGGCTGCACAACTTCATGCTCGTCGTCTGCGTGGTGATCTTCGTCGCCGTGTTCGGCGTGATGTTCTATTCCATCCTCAAGCACCGCAAGTCCATCGGCCACAAGGCGGCCAACTTCCACGAGAGCGTGGCGGTGGAGATCGCCTGGACCGTCGTGCCCTTCGTCATCGTCATCGCGATGGGCGCGATGGCCACGCGCACCGTGGTGGCGATGAAGGACACCAGCAATGCCGACCTCACCATCAAGGCCACCGGATACCAGTGGAAGTGGGGCTACGACTACCTCAAGGGCGAGGGCGAGGGCATCGCCTTCCTGTCGACGCTGGACAATGCCCAGCGCCTGATGTCCGACGCCGGCAAGCCGGCCGGCGACGACTACCTGCTCAAGGTGGACAACCCGCTGGTGGTGCCGGTGGACCGCAAGGTGCGCATCATCACCACCGCCAACGACGTCATCCACGCCTGGATGGTGCCGGCCCTGGGCGTCAAGCAGGACGCCATCCCCGGCTTCGTGCGCGACACCTGGTTCCGTGCGGAGAAGACGGGTGATTTCTACGGCCAGTGCGCCGAGCTGTGCGGCAAGGAGCACGCCTACATGCCGATCCACGTCAAGGTGCTGAGCCAGGCCGACTATGCCAAGTGGGTGGAGGGCCAGAAGAAGGCCATGGCCGCCGCGGCCGACGACCCGGCCAAGGTCTGGCAGCTGGCGGATCTGGTTGCCCGCGGCGAAAAGGTCTATGCCGCCAACTGCGCCGCCTGCCACCGGCCCGACGGCAAGGGCGCAGGCCCGATCAAGCCGCTGGACGGCGCCGCCGTGGTGCAGGATGCCGACGCCGGCAAGCAGATTGCGGTGCTGCTCAACGGCCAGAACAACGGCACCATGCCGGCCTGGAAGTCGCTCTCCGACACCGAGATCGCGGCCGTCATCACCTACACCAAGAACCATTGGAGCAACAAGACCGGGCAGGCCGTGCAGCCGTCCCAGGTCGTTGCCGCCCGCAAGTAATCGCTGGACCAAGCCCCAAGGAATCACGACATGAGCGCAGTCCTCGACCCCCACGGCCACGCCGGTCACTCTGACCACGGCCACGACCACGACCACGGCCATCCGCATGGCTGGCGACGCTGGCTGTTCGCCACCAACCACAAGGACATCGGCACGATGTACCTGCTGTTCAGCTTCACGATGCTGATGGTGGGTGGCGTGCTGGCCCTGGGCATACGCGCCGAGCTGTTCCAGCCCGGGCTGCAGTTCGTGAACCCCGAGCTGTTCAACCAGCTCACCACGATGCACGGCCTGATCATGGTCTTCGGCGCCATCATGCCGGCCTTCGTGGGCTTCGCGAACTGGATGCTGCCGCTGCAGATCGGCGCCGCCGACATGGCCTTCGCGCGCATGAACAACCTCAGCTTCTGGCTGCTGATTCCGGCCGCGCTGATGCTGGTGGGAGGCTTCTTCATGCCCGGCGGCGCGCCCGCCGCGGGCTGGACGCTCTACGCGCCGCTGACGCTGCAGATGGGCCCCAGCATGGACGCCGGCATCTTTGCCATGCACATCATGGGCGCCAGTTCCATCATGGGCTCGATCAACATCATCGTCACCATCCTCAACATGCGCGCGCCCGGCATGACGCTGATGAAGATGCCGCTGTTCGCCTGGACCTGGCTCATCACCGCCTACCTGCTGATCGCGGTGATGCCGGTGCTGGCCGGTGCCATCACGATGACGCTGACCGACCGCCACTTCGGCACCAGCTTCTTCAACCCCGCCGGCGGCGGTGACCCGATCATGTACCAGCACATCTTCTGGTTCTTCGGTCATCCCGAGGTCTACATCATGATCCTGCCGGCCTTCGGCATCGTCAGCGCCATCATCCCGGCCTTTGCGCGCAAGCGTCTGTTCGGCTACACCAGCATGGTGTACGCGACCTCGTCGATCGCCATCCTGTCCTTCATCGTCTGGGCCCACCACATGTACACCACCGGCATGCCGGTGACGGGGCAGCTCTTCTTCATGTACGCGACGATGCTGATCGCGGTGCCCACCGGCGTGAAGATCTTCAACTGGCTGGCCACCATGTGGCGCGGCTCCATGACCTTCGAGTCGCCCATGCTGTGGGCCGTGGGCTTCCTCTTCGTGTTCACGATGGGCGGCTTCACCGGCCTCATCTGCGCCATGGCGCCGATCGACATCCAGATCCAGGACACCTACTACGTGGTGGCCCACTTCCACTACGTGCTGGTGGCCGGCTCGCTGTTCGCGATGTTCGCCGGCTACTACTACTGGGCGCCCAAGTGGACCGGCGTGATGTATTCCGAGACCCGCGGCAAGATCCATTTCTGGGGCTCGATCATCTTCTTCAACGTCACCTTCTTCCCGATGCACTTCCTCGGCCTCGCCGGCATGCCGCGCCGCTATGCCGACTACCCGATGCAGTTCGCCGACTTCAACGCCCTCGCCACCGTCGGCGCCTTCGGCTTCGGCCTGATGCAGGTCTACTTCTTCTTCTTCGTCGTGCTGCCGGCGATGCAGGGCAAGGGCGAGCCCGCGCCGCAGAAGCCCTGGGAAGGCGCCGAGGGCCTGGAGTGGGAAGTGCCGTCGCCGGCGCCCTGGCACACCTTCGAGACGCCGCCCAAGCTCGACGCCAGCGCCACGCGCGTGATCGGTTGAGGCCAGGCACCGACATGAGCGGCGGCGAGCAGCAACAACGCAAGGCCAACGTCCGGCTCGCGCTGGGCCTGGGCCTGGCGGCGCTGCTCTTCGGCCTGGGCTTCGTCGCCAAGATTGTCTGGCTGGGCCCCTGAGCCGCATGGTCGCCCTGCCCGCGCTGCTGCTGGACAACCGGCGCCTGCTCGCCAAGCTGCTGGTCATCACCGCGGTGATGTTCGGCTTCGGCTATGCGCTGGTGCCGATGTACCGCGCCATCTGCGACGCGCTGGGCATCAATGTGCTGTCGCTCGCCGAGCAGCGCGTCGCCTCGGGCAACTGGGCCGCGGGCGCCGCCAAGGCGCAGGCCAACACCCAGGTCGACCTCACGCGCAGCATCACGGTGGAGTTCGACGCCAATGCGCGCGGGCCCTGGGAGTTCAAGCCCGGCCAGCGCTCGGTCTCGGCCCACCCGGGCGAGATGGTCACGGTGATGTACGAGTTCCGCAATCCGCAGAACCGGGCCATGGTCGCCCAGGCCATTCCGAGCTATGCGCCCATGCAGTCCGGCGCCCATTTCAACAAGGTCCAGTGCTTCTGCTTCAACGAGTGGACGCTGGCGCCGGGCGAGAGCAAGCAGTGGCCGGTGGTCTTCGTGATCGACCCCAAGCTGCCGCGCGACGTCACCACCATCACCCTGTCCTACACCTTCTTCGAGGTCGGCGGCAAGGTGCCGGCGGCGCCCAAGGGAGCGGGGGCATGAGCGATCTCAAGCAGGCCGCCCAGCGCCCCGCTTCGCTGCTGCAGACGGTGCGTGCCGTGGCCTGGTCCTTCTTCGGCGTGCGCCGGCGTGCTGACTGGGAGCAGGATGTGGGCAAGCTCAACCCGCTGCACCTGATCATTGCCGGCATCCTCGCCGCGGTGCTTTTCGTCGCCGCCATCGTGGTGCTGGTGCGCTGGGTGGTCGCCAGCGGCGTTGCCACCTGAACAGTCCAAACCAATTCGTTTTCCGGGATCGAGGAGGGTCACCCCCATGTCAGCCAACACCCACGCGGGCAGCGCGCCGCACTACTACATTCCATCGCCTTCGCGCCATCCGGTGATGGTGTCCTTCGGCCTGCTGCTGGTGATCTACGGCGCCTCGCGCTGGGTCAACGGCGCCGGCTGGGCGGCCTATGTGCTGATGGCCGGCATGGCGGTCTGGCTGACGGTGCTGTTCCAGTGGTTCCGCCAGGCCATCGGCGAGAGCGAGGGCGGGCTGTACTCCGACCGCGTCGATGTCTCGTTCCGCTGGAGCATGAGCTGGTTCATCTTCAGCGAGGTGATGTTTTTCGCCGCCTTCTTCGGCGCCCTCTACTGGGCCCGCGTCCACGCGCTGCCGATGCTGGGCAACCTCGACCACCAGCTGCTGTGGCCCGACTTCAAGGCCATCTGGCCCAGCGCCGGCGGCGGCATCACGGCCTCGCCGGCCGGCACGGTGGAGCCCTTCACCACCGTCGGCCCCTGGCCGCTGCCCACCATCAACACCGCGCTGCTGCTGACCTCGGGCGTGACGCTGACCATTGCCCATCACGCGCTCATCGCCAACCAGCGCGCCAAGACGATTTTCTGGATGTGGATCACGGTCGCGCTGGGCGCCACCTTCGTCGGCGTGCAGGCCTATGAATACCACCACGCCTATGTCGAGCTGAATCTCAAGCTCAGCTCGGGCATCTTCGGCTCCACCTTCTTCATGCTCACGGGCTTCCATGGCTTCCACGTCTTCGTGGGCATGCTGATGCTCACCTTCATCACCATCCGCCTGATGAAGGGCCACTTCACGCCCGAGCGCCATTTCGGCTTCGAGGGCGCGGCCTGGTACTGGCACTTCGTCGACGTGGTCTGGCTGGGCCTGTATTTCCTGGTCTACTGGCTATAAGCCTCGCCAGCCGCCGCGACAACGCCGCCTTGCGCGGCGTTGTTTGTTTCAGCGGCCGGCGGGAATGCCGCTCGGATGCACCCAGCCCATGAACCAGCCGAGCAGGATGAAGAGGAAGAGCGCCACCGACAGCGCAATGCGCAGCGTGAGCGCACGCGCCATGCGGCGGCCTCGCGGGTCGCCGCCGTCGCTCTTGCGCAGCATGAAGAAACCGGCGCTGGCCAACGCCGCCAGCACCGCCACCAGCATCAACACCATCACGATCTTCATGGGCGGCAATTATCCGCCGCGGTCCCCGAGATGACCCTGCGCCGCTTGATCCCGCTGCTCGCCGCGCTGGCGTTGGTGCTGGCCACGGCGCGGCTGGGGCTGTGGCAGCTCGACCGCGCGGCGCAGAAGCTGGCGCTGCAGGATGCCCTGCTGCGCCAGCGCGCGCTGCCTGCCCTGGCGCCGGCCGAACTGCCCCGCAGTGCCGAAGACGCGGATCGCCTGCAGCACCGCCTGGTGCGCCTGCAGGGCCGCTGGCTGTCCGCACGCACTGTCTACCTCGACAACCGGCCCCTGAACGGCCGCGCCGGCTTCTACGCCGTGACGCCGCTGCAGCTGCCCGACGGCAGCGCGGTGCTGGTGCAGCGCGGCTGGCTGCCGCGCGACGGGGCTGACCGCACGCGCATCGCGGCCCCGCCGTCGCCGGCCGGTGAGGTGGCCGTCATCGGCCGCATCGCCCCCCGGCTTTCGCAGGCCTATGAGCTGGGCGCGGCGGCCTCGGGCGCGATCCGTCAGAATCTCGACCTCGCCGCCTATGCGCGCGAAGCCGATCTGCCGCTGCGCCCGCTGGCCGTGGTGCAGGAAGATGGCGATTCCCCCCCGGCCGATGGCCTGTTGCGGCAATGGCCGCAGCCGGCCGCCGATGTCCACAAGCACTACGGCTATGCCGTGCAGTGGTTTGCGCTCTGTACGCTGACCCTGGGCCTCTATGTCTGGTTCCAACACATCCGACCCCGCCGCAGCCAAGGCCGACGCTGAGCCGCTGGCCTTTACCGTCCACCGCCTGGACGTGCCCGATCTGGCCAGCCCCGAGGCCCAGGCGCGGCGCACGCGCCAGGGCCGGCTGCGCATGCTGCTGGTGCTGGCCGTGTGCGCCGCGCCAGTGGTGGCCTCCTACTTCATGTACTACGTCGTGCGGCCGCAAAGCCTCACCAGCTATGGCACGCTGATCCAGCCTACGCGCGGCCTGCCGCCGGCGCTGGCGCTCACCACACTGGACGGCGCGCCGGTGGCGGCGCGCTCGTTGCGCGGCCAGTGGCTGCTGGTCACTGTCGGCCCCTCGGCCTGCGATACCGGCTGCGAGGCCCGCCTCCTGATGCAGCGCCAGCTGCGCGAGATGCTGGGCCGCGAGCGCGAGCGCATCGACAAGCTCTGGTTCGTCATTGACGGCGGCGCGGTCGCGCCCGCACTGCGCGCCGCCATCGAGGCCAAGCCGGCGCTCACCGCGCTGCGCGCCGACCCCGCGGCGCTGGCCGCCTGGCTGGCGCCAGCGCCGGGCCAGGCGCTGCAGGACCACCTCTACCTCGTCGACCCGCATGGCGAATGGATGATGCGCTGGCCGGTGGCGGCCGAGCCGGCGCGGGTCAAGCGAGATCTCGACCGCCTGCTGCGCGCCGCGGCCTCGTGGGACTTACCGGGCCGATGAACACGGCCGCCGCCAGCGTTGCCGCGGTCGACTACGCCCCCGCGCTGCGCCTGCTGCTCGGTGCGGCGCTCGTCGCGCTGCTGCCGCTGGCCTGGGTCTGGCTGCGTCAGCGTGACACGCCGCGGCGGCTGGCGGCCCTGACCGCGCTGACCCTCTTCCTGACCTTCGACCTGGTGGTCTTTGGCGCCTTTACGCGGCTTACCGATTCAGGCCTCGGCTGCCCCGACTGGCCGGGCTGCTATGGCGAGGCCAGCCCGCTGGGTGCGCGCGAGCAGATCCACGCCGCGCAGGCGGCCCTGCCCGACGGCCCGGTGACCTGGCACAAGGCCTGGATCGAGATGATCCACCGCTACCTCGCGGCCACTGTGGGCGCGCTGATCCTGGTGCTGGCCGCGGTGAGCTGGCGCGAGCGACAGCGCCTGCCGCACACGCCCTGGTGGCCGACGCTGACCCTGGCCTGGGTCATCGTGCAAGGCCTGTTCGGGCGCTGGACGGTCACGCTCAAGCTCTATCCGGCCATTGTCACCCTGCACCTGCTGGGCGGGCTGGCGCTGCTGGTGTTGCTGGCCTTCCAGCACGCGGCCTACGGCCGCCAGCCGCTGGCGCTGCCGGCGGTGCTGCGGCGCGGCGCGTTGATGGCCATGGCCGTGCTGGCTGTCCAGGTGGCTTTGGGTGGCTGGGTCAGCACCAATTACGCCGTGCTGGCCTGCGAGGGCTTTCCGCTCTGCAATGGCCAGGCCTGGCCGACGATGGATTTCGGCCACGGCTTCACGCTGCGGCGCGAGCTGGGCCTGGCCGGCCACGGCGGCGCGCTGCCCTTCGAGGCCCTGGTGGCCATCCAGATGGCGCACCGGCTGTTCGCCGTCATCGCCAGCGCCGTGCTGGCTTGGCTGGCCTGGGCGCTGTGGCGCCGGGGCGGGGCCGGGCGCTTTGGCGCCGGCCTGGGCGCGCTGCTGCTGCTGCAGTGGGCCAGCGGGCTGTCCAACGTCGTGCTCGGCTGGCCGCTGGTGGCGGCGCTGGGCCATTCGGCCGGCGCCGCCGCGATGGCGCTGCTGCTGGCGCTGCTTATCGCACGCGCGGGCGTTGCCCCTGCCCCTGCACGCCCTCAGCCGCTGCCGGTGGCTGCCTAGAATCGACCGCCCCATGTCCCAGACCCTTGCCGCCCCCCGTTCAGCCGCCACGCGCTGGTCGCAGTTTTACGCGCTGACCAAGCCGCGCGTGATCCAGCTGATCGTCTTCTGCGCCCTCATCGGCATGCTGCTGGCCCAGCCTGGCCTGCCCGACTGGCGCCTGGCCGGCGCCGCCACCGTGGGCATCTGGCTGGTGGCCAGCGCCGCGGCGGCCTTCAACTGCCTGGTCGAGCAGCAGATCGACCGCCGCATGGCGCGCACCGCCTGGCGGCCTTCGGCCAAGGGCGAACTGCCTTCTGGCCAGACCCTGCTGTTTTCGGCCGTGCTGTGCGCTGCCGGCAGCGCTGTGCTGTACTTCTGGGTCAATGCGCTGACGATGTGGCTCACCTTTGCCACCTTCGTCGGCTATGCGGTGGTCTACACCGTGGTGCTCAAGCCGCTGACGCCGCAGAACATCGTCATCGGCGGCGCCTCGGGCGCAATGCCTCCGGTGCTGGGCTTTGCCGCCATGCGCGGCGAGGTCGGCCACGAGGCGCTGATCCTCTGCCTCATCATCTTCCTCTGGACGCCGCCGCACTTCTGGGCCCTGGCGCTGTACCGCGCCGAGGACTACCGCCGTGCCGGCCTGCCCATGCTGCCCATCACGCATGGCTCCGAGTTCACGCGGCTGCAGGTGCTGCTCTACACCATCGTGCTGTTCGCGGCCACGCTGCTGCCCTTTGTCTTCCGCATGAGCGGCGCCATCTACCTGGCCGCGGCCCTGGTGCTGGGCGGGCTCTTCATTCTCTATGCCTGGCAGCTGTGGCGCGACTACAGCGACGCGCTGGCGCGCGCCACCTTCCGTTTCTCGATCTGGCACCTCTCGCTGCTCTTTGCCGCGCTCTTGCTTGACCACTACCTGATGCCATGGATAGCGCTCGTCGTCGGCTGATTGCCCTGGGCCTGGCCGCCCCAATGGCTGTGGCCCTGACGGGCTGCGAACGCAGCGCGCCGCCGCCGCCGGCCTTCAAGTCCATCGACATCACCGGCGCCGAGTACGCACGCGATTTCGACCTGCCCGATGTCGACGGCAAGCGCCGCCGCCTGGCCGATTTCAAGGGCAGCCTGGCGGTGGTCTTCTTTGGCTACACGCAATGTCCCGACGTCTGCCCGACGACGATGATGGAGCTGGCTCAGATCAAGAAGGAATTGGGCGCCGATGGCGCCCGCGTGCAGGGTATCTTCATCTCCGTCGACCCCGAGCGCGACACGCCCGAGGTGTTGAAGGCCTATGTGGGCGCCTTCAGCCCCGATTTCGTCGCGCTGCGCGGCAGCGCGGAAGAAACGGCGGCGGCGGCCAAGGCCTTCAAGGTCTTCTTCGCCAAGGTGCCGGGCCAGGCCGCAGGCAGCTACACGATGGACCACACGGCCGGCAGCTATGTCTTCGACGCGACGGGCCGCGTGCGCCTGTTCACGCGCTACGGCATGGGGTCGGACACCTTGAAGTCCGACCTTCAGCTGCTCCTGAAGGGCTGAGCCGCGGCGTCGCCCTCAGGCGACTTCCAGCGCCTTGCGCATCTTCTTCAGCGCCGCCACTTCGATCTGGCGGATGCGCTCGGCGCTGACGCCGTATTCGGCGGCCAACTCGTGCAGCGTCATGCCGCCGGATGAATCGTCGTTGACCTTGAGCCAGCGCTCCTCGACGACGCGGCGGCTGCGCGCGTCCAGCACGTTCAGCGCCGTGCTGATGCCGTCGCCGGCCAGCCAGTCGCGGTGTACGGCCTCGAGGCGACGCGTCGGCTCGCTGCTGTCGTCGGCGAGATACGCGATGGGGGCGTAGCTTTCCTCGCCGTCGTCGGTCTGCGGCTCGAGCGCCACGTCGCCGCCCGACAGGCGGGTTTCCATCTCGATCACTTCTTCGGGCTTGACGTGCAGTTCGCGCGCCACCGTCTCCACCTCGACCGGCGTGAGCGTGTTGCGGTAGGTGTCGGCCTCGTGGTTCTCGCCCTGGTCCTGCTTCAGGCCCTGCTTCATCGAGCGCAGGTTGAAAAAGAGCTTGCGCTGGGCCTTGGTGGTGGCCACCTTGACCATGCGCCAGTTCTTGAGGATGTACTCGTGGATCTCGGCCTTGATCCAGTGCAGCGCATAGCTCACCAGGCGCACGCCCTGCTCGGGGTCGAATCGCTTCACGGCCTTCATCAGGCCGATATTGCCTTCCTGGATGAGGTCACCCTGGGGCAGGCCGTAGCCGAGGTACTGGCGCGAGACCGAGACCACCAGGCGCAGGTGCGACAGCACCAGCCGCCCGGCCGCCTGCACGTCGCCTTCGGCGCGCCAGGCGCGGCCGAGCTGGGTTTCCTCGGCCTGGGTGAGCATGGGCAGGCGGTTGACGGCCGAGATGTAGGCGTCCAGATTGCCCAGCGAGGGCACCAGCGCCCAGGGGTCGCGCAGCGTGAGGGAGGCGGTGGCAGTGGTGTTCATGGCAGCATGTGAGTGGCCGGGGGCCCCTCGAGTTCCACAAATATTAGCACTCTCCATCGTTGAGTGCTGATATCGCCTGTGCCAGATCCCCCACACCGGGGAGGGCGCGGCCGGCGCCGTATGGTCGGTGGGGCACCCTTGCAGGCTGAATCACTGAGGACGCAGGAGCATGAAGATCCAACGCATACACCACGTCGCCTACCGCTGCCGTGACGCCAAGGAAACCGTCGAGTGGTACGTCAAGCACCTGAACATGGACTTCGTGCTGGCCATCGCCGAAGACCAGGTGCCGTCCACGAAGGCGCCCGACCCCTATATGCATGTGTTCCTGGACGCCGGCCAGGGCAATGTGCTGGCTTTCTTCGAACTGCCCAATGCGCCTGCGATGGGCCGGGACACCAACACCCCCGACTGGGTACAGCACATCGCCTTCAAGGTCGACAGCGTGCAGACGCTGGAGGAAACCAAGGCCAGGCTGGAAGCCGCCGGCGTCGAAGTCGTCGGCATCACCGATCACACCCTCTTCAAGAGCATCTATTTCTTCGACCCCAACGGCCATCGCCTGGAACTGGCGGCCGACGTGGGCACGCCCCCGATGTACCGCGCGCTGGACGATGTGAAGTGGCAGATGCTCGAGGAGTGGAGCCAGACCCGGCGCGCACCGCGGCATGCGGCCTGGATGCACGACAAGGAGTTCCAGGCCCTGGGCTGAGAGCGCCCTGCTGCCCCGCGAGTCCCCGCGTGGTGGGTGCCGCGTGGAAGATGGACCTCGCCCGGCTGGTTGCTCTGGGCGCCGGGCGTTTCCCGGTCGGCCTAGACTCGGACTTACCGCTGCGCCGGGCGGCCTCGATGCAGGCCGCCTCGGCGTCGTTCATCCGCAGCCTTCATCGCCCTCATGGCCGAGTCACCGATCGCGCCAGCCCCCACCCAGCCCCACGGCCTGGCGATGCGCGTCTATCTGCGGCGCCTGATCTGGGTCGGCATGCTGCCCCTGGTGGTGCTGGCCGTTGGCATGGGTGCGGTTGGCGTGGCCCATATCCGCCAGGCCGAGGACGAGGCGGCAATGCGCCTGGCACGACAGGTGGCCGACGCGGTGGAGCAGACCCTGCGCGGCCGCATCGACACCCTCTCGGTGCTGGCGGCCTCGCCGCTGCTCGAGGGCGACGTGCGGCTGGCGGAGTTCCACCGTGTGGCCCAGGGCTTCGAGTACACCCACGGCAGCGCGCTGATCCTGGGTGACGCGGCCGGCCGCATGCTGCTGCACAGCGGCCAGCCCTGGGGCAAGGCCTTGCCGCCGCTGCCGCGCGTGAGCGGGCGCGCCGCCTTGCCGCTGGCGCTGGCCAGCGGCCAGCCCGCAGTGGGCGACAGCTTCATGGGCCCCGTTGCCAAGTTGCGCCTGGTGGCGGTGGCGGTGCCGCTGCCGCCCGCCGCGCAACCGGGCGGGCCGGGCGCGCCGACCACCAGGGCCCTGCTGACGGTGGTGCCGGCGCTGCGCCTGCAGGCGCAGTTCGATGGTCTGCGGCTGGAAGAGGGCTGGACCCTCACGCTGCGCGACGGCCAGCGCCAGGTCCTGGCCCGGCGGCCGGCCGTGGCCGCGAGTGCCGCAGCGGCGGGTTCGGCGGTGTCAGGCCCCAGTGGGGCGCACTTCGTCAACGCGCTGAGCCTGGTGCCCTGGACGGTGGAGGTGGATGTGGCCGCCGCCAGCCGTCAGGCCCCCCTGCTTGGCGCTGCCGCGATGGTGGGCCTGGGCCTGCTGGCCGCCATCCTGATGGGGCTTTGGGTGGGCGGACGCGCCAGCCGGCGCCTGGCCGCTGCGGTGGCCAACCTGGCCGAACAGGCGCCGGGCGCAGCGGTGGCCGTGCAGCCGGCCATCGTCGAGATCACGGCGGCGCGGGCGCTGCTGGACGCCAGCGCGTCCGAACGTGAACGGGTGGCGGCGGCGCTGGGGGTGAGCGAGGCCACCTTCCGCGCCATGTTCGACGGCCTCTCCGACGCCGTCGTGCTGACCGGCGCCGACCACGCGATACGCCTGGCCAACCCGGCCTTCGAGGTGCTGGTGGGCCTGGGCCGCGATGCCCTGATCGGCCACAGTGCCGCGGCCCTGGGCCTGTGGGTCGACCTCGGCCAGCGCGAGGCCCTGCTGGCCGGCATGGCGGCGCGGGGCACGGTGCGAGGCGTCGAGCTGAAGCTGCGCCGCAGCACCGGCGAGATTGTCGACTGCGTGTGCGCCGGCGCCGCCTTCCAGGTCGATGGCCGGCCCCACCACGTCTACATGCTCACCGACGTGTCGGAGACCCGGCGCCAGCAGGAACGCCTGCGCCTGTCGCAAGACTTGTTCGCCACGGCCTTTGCCAACAACCCGGCGGCCATCGCGCTGACGCGGCTGCAGGGCGGCGCCGTGCTCGACGTCAATCCGAGCTGGCTGGCGATGACCGGCGAGACCCGCGCCAGCATCATCGGCCAGTCGGCGCGCTTCATGTGGCCCCAGGCCGAGGACGCGGCGCGCTTCGTCGCCAGCCTGCAGCAGCTGGGCAAGCTGACGGGCTGGGAGCAGGTCTTCCACAAGCGCAACGGCGAGACCTTCGAGGCCGAGATCGCGGCCCAGGTGCTGACGATGGACGGCGAGCCGGTGATCCTGTCGACCCTGGTCGACATCTCGGCGCGCAAGCGGGCCGAGCGCGAGCTGCGCGAACTGGCGGCCACGCTGGAGCAGCGCGTCGAGCAGCGCACGGCCGAGCTGGCCGCGGCGCGCGACGAGGCCAAGGCGGCCAACCGCGCCAAGAGCGCCTTCCTGGCCAATATGAGCCACGAGATCCGCACGCCGATGAACGCCGTCATCGGCCTCACCCACATGATGGCGCGCGACACCACCGACCCGGTGCAGGCCGACCGCCTGGCCAAGATCGGCGACGCCGCGCGCCACCTTCTGCAGATCATCAACGACATCCTCGACCTCTCCAAGGTCGAGGCCGGCCGCATGGTGCTGGAGGAGGTCGATTTCGGCCTCGACCAGGTGCTGACCCATGCCTTCCAGATGGTGAGCGAGCGCGCTCGCGAAAAGGGGCTGGAGCTGGTGCTCGACACCGACCACGTACCGCCGCGCCTCAGCGGCGACCCGACCCGCCTGACCCAGCTGCTGGTGAACCTGCTGGGCAATGCCGTCAAGTTCACCGAGCAGGGCTGGGTGCGCCTCAGATGCAATCTGCAGCGCCGCGAGGCCGGCCGCCTGCAGGTGCAGTTCGAAGTGCGCGACACCGGCCCGGGCCTGAGCGAAGAGCAGCGCTCGCGGCTGTTCTCGCCCTTCGAGCAGGCCGACAGCTCGATCACGCGCCGCCACGGCGGCACCGGCCTGGGCCTGGCGCTCAGCCGCCACCTGGCCGGCCTGATGGGTGGCGAGATCGGTGTCACCAGCGCGCCGGGCGAGGGCAGCTGCTTTTGGTTCGACGCCTGGTTCGGCCTGCCGCAAGAGGCCGGCGAGCGCGCCGCGCCGGTGGCGCTTGCCGGCCTGCGCGCGTTGCTGGTGGACGACCTGCCCGAGTCGCTGGAGGTGCTGGGCGATGGCCTGCGCCTGCTCGGCCTGGCGGTCGACGCCCTGCCCGACGGCATGGCTGCGGTGCAGCGCGTGGCCGCCGAAATGAAGGCCGGCCATCCCTATGACGTCTTCCTGCTCGACTGGCGCATGGACCCGCCCGATGGCATCGCCACGCTGCAGCTGCTGCGCCAGCGGCTGGGCGAGGGCATGCCGCCGGCGGTGCTGGTGACGGCCGTCGATGACCCCACGATATGGGAGCAGGCGCGCGCCGCCGGCTTCGATGCCGCGCTGGCCAAGCCGGTAACCCTGTCCAGCCTGCACGACACCCTGGTGCGCGTGCTGCGCGCACCGGGCATGCCCAAGGCCACGGCCGCTGGCGCCCGGGGCGACGCCGAAAGGCTGTTGCGCCAGCAGCACCAGGGCCAGCGCGTGCTGCTGGCCGAGGACAACCCGGTCAACCGCGAGGTCGCGGCCGACCTGCTGCGCAGCGTCGGCCTGGTGGTGGAGACGGCCGAGAACGGCCGTGTGGCAGTTGAGCAGGTGCTGGCCCGGCCCTATGACCTGGTGCTGATGGACATGCAGATGCCGGTGATGGACGGCCTCTCGGCCACGCGCGAGATCCGCGCCCGCGCCGGCCGCGCCACGCCCATCGTCGCGATGACGGCCAATGCCTTTGCCGAGGATCGCGCCGCCTGCCTGGCCGCAGGCATGAACGACCACGTCGCCAAGCCGGTGGACCCGCCCCAGTTGTACGCGACGCTCAGGCGCTGGCTGCCGCTGCCGGGCGACGCGGCGCCGGCGCTGCCCGCCGGTGGTACGGCCGGCGGCGCGCCCGAGCGGCCCGCCCTGCTGCAGCGCCTGGCCGACATCAAAGGCTTTGACTGCGGCCAGGCACTGCGCCATGTCGGCGGCCAGCTCGAGACGCTGGAGCGCGTGCTGGCGCGCTATGCCCAGACCTATGGCGACGGCCTGCCCGAGCTGCGGGCCGTGCCTGATGCGTCAGAGGCCGCGCGCTGGAAGGCGTAGCTGCACTCGCTGTGCGGTGCCAGCTCGGTCATAGGCGCGGTGGCGATGGCCCTGGCGGCGCGCGAGTTGGAAGCCCGGTTGGCGGGCGCGGACGATGCAGAAGAACTGGCGCGCCAGGGCCAGGCGCTGGACGTGGCGCTGCGCGCCTTGGTAGCGCAGATCGTGCAACGTCTGGACGCCTGAGCGGCGAGGCCGCTTCGCGAGCGCGGCCGGCGCCAATTCCTGCCGCCTTTTGGCTTGAATCGGCGCTCACCCCCCCCGGGCCTGCGGGGTGACGGTGAATATCCCGGCCGACAGAATGGGTTATCGAGCGGGCAGGGTGCCCAGACTCCTGGCCCCTTGACCGAGAACCCCATGCTGCGACCCTTGCTCACCGGCCTTGCGGCCGCCGTCCTGTCGATGGGGGCGCAAGCCAACATCGTGGTCCAGTCCTACACCATGCTCGATGGCGCCGATCTGCACGGTGCCTACTTCGACAACGGCTATACCGCCAGCCCTGCCGGCACCCTGACCGGCAGTCGCTCGCTCGTGGGCGGCGCCGGCCTGCTGTCGGGTGGCAAGGGCGACCTGACCGACGGCGTGCTGAGCGCGTCGGTGTCGGCCGGCTACGGCGCCTGGGCGCCCTACGTGATGTGGGACGGCTCATCGCCGGTCATCACCTTCGATCTGGGCAGCAGCCACATCCTCAGCAGCGTGACGACCTACTTCAAGTACTACCCTGCGGCGGCTGTCTACATGCCGGGTTCGGTCGGCATGCGGTTTTCCGACGACGGCGTCAACTTCGGCGGCACGCAAACGCGCAGCCTGTCGGCCGCAGAGCGCGTGCCGGGTGCCAATGACAGCGACGGCGTCTTCCAGGTGCTGACCAGCCCGGCCAGCGGCCGCTACGTCGAACTGACGCTGAACAATGGCCCGGAAGGCCGTTGGCTGGCGCTGGGCGAGGTGGTGTTCGACGGCGCCCCCGGCAGCCTGGCGGCGAGCGTTCCTGAGCCTGGCGCGGCAAGCCTGGTGCTGGTGGCCCTGGCCGGCATGGGCGTGGCGCGCCGTCGCAAGGCGCACGGCCGCGCCGCTTAACTTCCCGGCGCCTTCGGCACGGCGCGCCAGCGCCGCGAATCAGACGTTGAACAGGAAGTTCATCACGTCGCCGTCCTTGACGACGTATTCCTTGCCCTCGGCGCGCATCTTGCCGTGGTCCTTGGCGCCTTGTTCGCCCTTGAAGGCGATGAAATCCTCGTAGGCGATGGTCTGGGCGCGGATGAAGCCGCGCTCGAAATCGGTGTGGATGACGCCGGCCGCCTGCGGCGCGGTGTCGCCGATGTGGATGGTCCAGGCGCGCACTTCCTTGACGCCGGCGGTGAAATAGGTCTGCAGGCCCAGCAGCGTGAAGGCGGCGCGGATCAGGCGGTTCAGCCCCGGCTCGTCCTGCCCCATCTCGTGCAGGAAGAGCGCCTTGTCCTCGTCGGCCATGTCGGCCAGCTCGGCCTCGGTCTTGGCGCAGATGGCCACCACCGGCGCCTTCTGCTTGGCGGCGTAGTCGCGCAGGCGGTCGAGGAAGGGGTTGTTCTCGAAACCCGTCTCGCTGACGTTGCCGACAAACATCGCCGGCTTGGCGGTGATCAGGCACAGCGGCTTGAGGATGACCTGCTCTTCCTTGCTGAAGTCAATGCCACGCACCGGCAGCGCCTGGTCCAGCGCGGCCTGGCATTTCTCGAGCACCTTCACCAGTGCCGCCGCCTCCTTGTCATTGCCTGAGCGCGCCGCCTTCACGTAGCGGTGCAGGCTTTTTTCCACCGTGGAAAGGTCGGCCAGGCACAGCTCGGTCTGTATGACCTCGATGTCGGCGATGGGGTCCACCTTGCCGGCGACGTGGATGACGTTCTCGTCCTCGAAGCAGCGCACCACGTTGACGATGGCGTCGGTCTCGCGGATGTGGCTCAGGAACTGGTTGCCCAGGCCCTCGCCCTTGCTGGCCCCGGCCACGAGGCCGGCGATGTCGACGAACTCGACGATGGCCGGCACCACGCGCTCGGGCTGGACGATCACGCTCAGCGCAGCCAGGCGAGGGTCGGGCAGCTCGACCACGCCGACATTGGGCTCGATGGTGCAGAACGGGTAGTTCTCGGCGGCGATGCCGGCCTTGGTGAGCGCGTTGAAGAG
This sequence comes from Rubrivivax sp. A210, assembly GCF_904426505.1. Lineage (GTDB taxonomy): Bacteria > Pseudomonadota > Gammaproteobacteria > Burkholderiales > Burkholderiaceae_C > Rubrivivax. The sequence goes on along the minus strand of NZ_CAJGBN010000013.1, from coordinate 37,024 downwards.
TGTGGACTTGCCGACATTGGGCAGGCCGACGATGCCGCACTTGAGGCTCATGGAGGCTTTCTGAAGGAACGCAGGGAAGCGGCGATTTTCCTACACTGCGCCGATGAGCCCTTCGCCTCTCGTCCTCACGCCCCACACCAAGGATCTCGGCGGTGGTTTCACCGTGCGCCGCCTGCTGCCTGCTGCGGCGCGCCAGGCCGTCGGGCCCTTCCTCTTCTTCGACCATTTCGGCCCGCTCACGGCGCGGCCCGAGGACGACCACGATGTGCGCCCGCACCCGCACATCGGCCTGGCCACGTTGAGCTATCTCTTCGAGGGCGCGCTGCAGCACCACGACTCCACCGGCGCGCGCCAGCGCATCGAGCCGGGCGCCGTCAACTGGATGACGGCCGGCAGCGGCATCGTGCATTCAGAGCGCACGCCCGATGATTTGCGCGGCCGGCCAAGGCGCAGCCACGGCCTGCAGCTGTGGGCGGCGCTGCCCGAGGCCGACGAGGAGATGGCGCCGTCTTTCGCCCACACGCCGGCGGCGGCGATTCCGGCGCTGGAGGTGGGTGGCGCCCAGGTGCGCGTGCTGGTGGGCGCGGCCTTTGGGGCGACTTCGCCGGTGGCGGTGCGCTCCGAGACGCTCTACCTCGACATCACGCTGGCCGTGGGCGACGCCTTTCCGCTCCCGTTGGCACCTGAGCGTGCCCTCTACGTCATCGAAGGCGCCGTCGAACTGGACGGCAGTGCCCTGGCGCCGCAGCGCATGCAGCTGCTGGCGCCGGGCGACGAGCCCATGCTGGCCGCCAGCGGCGCGGCGCGCGTGGTGCTGATAGGCGGGGAGCCGCTGGGCCACCGCCATATCTACTGGAACTTCGTCTCCTCGCGCCGCGAGCGCCTGGTGCAGGCGGCCGACGACTGGGAGGCACAGCGCTTTGCGGCGCTGGCGGGCGAGACCGATCTCATCCCGCTGCCGCCAACCCGGCCGCGCTGAGGCTGCGACCCCGGCCGATCAGGCCTGGCGGCGGCGCGAAGCGCGCAGGGCGGCCAGGCCGGCCAGCGCCGCCAGCAGCAGCGCCGGCGTGCCCGGCTCCGGCACGTTGTTGCTGTTCAGGCTGGCCAGGCCGCTGATCGAATAGGTGCGCAGCGTGCTGCCGCCGGACGCCCAGTCGTAGTGGTACAGCGTGTTGTTGGCATAGGTCAAGCCACCGCTGACGCTGTCCATGCCCAGCGCATAGCTCTCCTGCAGCACGCCGGTGGCCAGGTCGAAGCGGCGCAGGGTGGCCGGCAGCGTGCTGGTGGCTGGCTGGTAGTTGTTCGACGGGTAGTCGAGCGACCAGATCGCACCGTGGTCGAGGTCGACGGCGAAATCGGCGATGCCCAGGCTGCCACCCAGGGCCAGCGTCGTCAGCGTGACATCGGGGGCGGCGATGGACGAGACGCGGATCTGGCCCAGGTTGCCGAAGCCGTAGGTGTTGGAGGCCGTGGTGCGGTAGAGCATGCCATTGCGCACGTCGATGGGGTAGCCGCCGTAGCCCGCGACCTCGGCGGACAGCGCCACCGCGGCGCCGCTGGTCTTGCCGATGCTGTACAGGTCGCGGCAGCTGCTGTTGCAGGTGTAGTCGGTGAAGTAGTAGTTGTTGGCATCGGCCGCCACCGACACCGTGTGGTGGGCGCTGCCAGCGGCGTACGACCCGGTGGGCAGGGCGCCGAGGGTGCGCGAACCGACGATCTGGCCGCTGAGGTCGGTGCGGTAGATCGTGTTCGTGCTCTGCTGGATGAAGAGCAGTTCGTTGGCGGCGGCGTCGTAGCCCATGCCCTGGGGCGCGAAGTTGCTGCTGGGGGCCGCCAGCAGGCTGCTCAGCGCATAGGTATTGGTCAGCGACACCGTGGCTGCCGCGGCGGGCAGGCTGGCCAGGGCGAGGACGGCGGTGCTCAGGAGGGTCTTGGTCATCATGGTGTTCGGTCTTGTTGGCAGCTGGGGCCTCGAACTCATCTCGGGTGAGATCAATCTATCGAGGAAAACGCAATCCCTAATGCAGAAGGCATGCCAGCGTAAGCGGCTGTAACTTCATCGGCTTGCGGGACGGGCGCTTGCGTAACAGCGGGCGCATTTGTTCACGCAGGCGCCGGCGGCGCCTGCGTGAGCGCTGTCAAGAAAGTCGACAGCCGCTGGCGGCTGTCCGTGGGGCTAGGCGGCGCCGAAGGCGTAGCGGCCACGCACGGCCTGACCCACGCGCAGCGCGCGAGCGAATCCCTGCACGACGACGGCGTTCATGCCGAAGGTGATGCCGCCGCCCATGCGCGCGTCGGCGCGGAAGCCGGCCAGCGTGGCGCCCGGTTCCTGGCCCTGCACCCCGGTGGCGGGGTCGACGTTCGGGATGCTGCAGCGCACGCAGGGTTTGACCAGGCGCAGCCGCACCGGGCCGCCCTCGCTCTCGACCGCGATCTCGATCTCGGCCAGATGGTCTTCGTCGAAGGGCGGCAGGCCGTCCAGCACCAGGTTGGGCCGGAAGCGGGCCATCGTCACCGCATCCTGGCCGCGCTCGGCCAGGCGCCGGTTCAACTCGGCCAGCGAGGCCGCGCCGGCCACCAGCAGCGGAAAACCGTCGGCAAAGGCGTTCTCGGCCGCGATCTCGCCGGCCCAGTGCGGGTCGGACAGGCGCCGCTCCTCGGGGTCGAATCGCACCAGGCGGGCCGGGCGGCCGAGGTAGTCGCTGAACCACTGCGCCGCCAGCGCGCCCATGTCATAGGCTTTGACGATGTCGTCCCAGACCTGGGCCCGGGTCGCCGCCTCGACAGTGTCCACCCGCAGGTGCAGGGCCAGCATGCCGGGCGCGCGCAGCACCACCTCGCCGCCCTTGAAGGCCGGCTGCACCAGGGCCAGGCGCGGCAGCTCGCGCTGGGTGAGCATGCGGCCGCCGGTGTCGACCACCATCCAGGCGCGGTCGAGGTCCAGCCCGGTCTCGGCCAGCAGCGCCTGCCCGACCTCGATACCGGCACAGGACTTGACCGGATGAATATGGAGGGAAGCGACGCGGCCGGTGATGTCGTTCATGGCACGGGGTGGGCTGTGCGGCAGGGGCGCCGATTGTGCCCGGGGCATCTCCCTACAATCGCCGCCATGACGCCAGCCGACATCCTCGTCCGCGGTGCCGGGGCCGTGGGCATGGCCGCGGCGCTGGCGCTCTCCCGCCAGGGCCACCATGTGGCGCTGCTCGGTGGCACGGCGCCGGCCGGCCAGCCCGATGTGCGTGCCTATGCGCTCAATGCCGCCTCGGTGCGCCTGCTGGCCGGGCTCAAGGTCTGGGACGCCATCCCCGCCGATGCGCGCACGCCGGTACACGACATGCATGTCGCAGGCGATGTCGCTGGCGCCGTGCTCGACTTCTCGGCCTGGAAGCAGGGCGTGGCCGAGCTGGCCTGGATCGTCGACGCCGCCGAACTCGAGACCGCGCTGCAGGCGGCGGTGCGCTTCGCGCCCCATGTCCGCGTTGTCACCGCGGAGGTGCCGGCCGCGCTGCAGATCCTGGCCGAGGGCCGTGACTCCGCGACGCGCCAGCGCCTGGGCGTACACATGCCGCGCCAGGCCTATGGCCAGCGCGGCATTGCGGCGCGCTTCGTCGCCCGCCAGGGCCATGGCGGCCTGGCGCGGCAATGGTTCCGCAGCCCCGACATCGTGGCCCTGCTGCCGCTGGACCGGCCGCGCGCCGGCCACGGCCTGGGCCTGGTGTGGTCGGTGCCCGATGCCCGCGCCGACGAGCTGATGGCGCTGCCCGAGGCCGATTTCGTCCAGGCCCTGTCCGACGCCACCGAGGGCGCGGCCGGCGGGCTGGAGCTGGTGAGCCCGCGCGCCCAATGGCCGCTGGTGCTGGCCCAGGCCGAGGCGCTGCACGGCCCCGGCTGGGTGCTGGTGGGCGACGCCGCCCACCTCGTGCATCCGCTGGCCGGCCAGGGGCTCAACCTGGGCCTGGCCGACGTGGCCACGCTGGCCGAGGTGATCGCCGCTCGGGAGGCCTGGAGGCCGCTGTCGGACGCCCGCCTGCTGGCCCGCTATGCGCGCGCCCGCCTCGCGCCCACGCTGGCCATGGCCCGTGTCACCGATGGCCTGCTCCACCTTTTCGCCAGCCAGCAGCCGCTGGTGAAGGAACTTCGCAACCGCGGCCTGACTCTGGTCAATCTGCTGCCGCCCGTGAAGCGGCTGCTCTCTTCAGGCGCCATCGGCGGCTGATCGACACTCCACCGAAAGCCCCCCATGCCCCGACTTCGCCTGCTGAAGCCCGCCGCCCTGGCCACCCTGATGTTGTTGTGCGGCCCGCTGCTGGCGCAGGAGGCAGCGATCCGCAAGGCGCTGGCCGAGCGCCTGCCCTCGTTGCCCAAGATCGACGAGGTCAGCAAGACGCCCATTCCCGGCCTCTACGAGGTGCGCTACGGCGGCGCCGAGATCATGTACAGCGACGAGAAGGGCGAGTACATCTTCGTCAGCGGCTCGCTGATCGAAACCAAGACGCGCACCGACCTCACCGAGGCGCGCATCGACCGGCTCACCGCGGTCGAGTTCGACAAGCTGCCGGTGAAGGACTCGATGGTCATCCGCCAGGGCAATGGCTCCCGCAAGATGGCGGTCTTCGTCGACCCCAACTGCGGCTATTGCAAGCGCTTCGAGCGCGACCTGGCGGCGTTGAAGGACGTCACCATCTACACCTTCCTGCTGCCCATCCTGGGCCCCGATTCCACCGCCAAGGTGCGCGACATCTGGTGCGCCAAGGAGCCGTCGCAGACCTGGCGCGCCTGGATGCTGGACGGCAAGACGCCGGCGCGCGTGGCCGAGAGCGCCTGCGATTCGGCCGCCATCACGCGCAACATCGAGTTCGCGCGCAAGCACCGCGTCAACGGCACGCCGGCGGTCTTCTTCGTCGATGGCACGCGCAAGCCGGGCGCCATTCCGGCCGATCAGCTCGAGCAGCTGCTGGCGCGCAAGTAGGGCGGCGACGGCGCGGGGCGGCTGGCGGGCCGACAATCGCGGCATGACCACCGTTCCCGCTTCCTCTTCCGCCCCTGCCGAATCCGATCCCGACCGCTTCGCGCTGCGCCTGGGCTATGCCGGGCTCGCGCCCTTCGTGCTGGGCGCGGCGCTGATGTGGCTGGTCTACCCCGAGGTCCATCCCTATGTGGCGCTGGCGCTGTCCAGCTATGCCGCCGTGGTGATCAGCTTCCTGGGCGGCATCCACTGGGGCATGGCGATGCGCCACCAGCCGCCGCCGCACACCCTCATCGCCTGGGGCGTCGTGCCCTCGCTGCTGGCCTGGGCCGCGGTGATGATGCCGCCGGCCAGCGGCCTGGTGATCGCCGCCCTGGCCCTGCTGGCCTGCTACGGCGTCGACCGCCGCCTCTACCCCTTGCACGGGGCCGCGCACTGGCTGACGCTGCGCTTCAGGCTCAGCATGCTGGCGGCGCTGTCCTGCTTCATCGGTGCGGCTGGCGCCTGACAAGGCGGCCACCGCCGGCTCACGCCGCCGCGCCGGCCTGCTGGCGCTGGGCCTGGCGGTGACGTTGGCCCACCTGTGGCTGGCCGACAGCGCCCTGCCCACGCCATGGGGCGAGGGCGCGGCGCCGCGCCGGCGCATCGAAGTGGCCTTCGTGCGCGAGCTGGCGCCGACCCAGCCGCCGCCGGCCGCCGCCAACCCCCCACCGCCGCCGCGCCGCCTGCGCGCGCCGCCGGTGCCCCAGTCCGCGGCCTCGGCGCAGGCATTGGCAGAGGTGCCGGTATTGGCGGCTGCGTTGGAGCTGCCGCCGCCCGAGGCGCTGCCGCCGCTGGCCGAGATCGCGCCGCCGCCGCCCGAGGTGCCGGCCTCGGCCGCCGCCGCTGCGCCGGTGGCCGCGGCCTCGGCCGCCGCCGCGTCGTCCGAGGTCGCCGTGGTCTGGCCGCCGTCGACGCGGCTGAGCTACCGCCTCACCGGCAGCTTCCGCGGGCCCATCGAAGGCCAGGCGCGGGTCGAGTGGCTGCGCGATGGCACGCGCTACCAGGTCTTCATGGATGTCGACGTCGGGCCCTCTTTCGCGCCGCTGATGACGCGCCGCGTCAGCAGCGAGGGCGAGATCACCGAGCAAGGCCTGCGCCCGCAGCGCTACGAGGAAATCACGCGCATCGTCTTGCGGCCCGAGCAGCGCCGCGTGATCCTGCTCGACGCCGACCGCGTGTACCTGGCCAACGGCCGCGAAGTGCCGCGCCCGCCCGGCGTGCAGGACAGCGGCAGCCAGTTCGTGCAGATGACCTGGCTGTTCACGACCCAGCCGCAGCTGCTGCAGGTGGGGCGCAGCATCGAGCTGCCGCTGGCGCTGCCGGGCAAGGTCGAGCCCTGGATCTACGACGTGCTGGGCGGCGAGACGCTGTACACGCCGGCCGGCCCGGTGGCCACGCTGCACGTCAAGCCGCGCCGCGAGGCCAAGGCCGGCAGCGACCTCACGGCCGAGTTCTGGGTTGCGCCCAGCCTGCAATACCTGCCGGTGCGCATCCTCATCCGCCAGGACGCCGAGACCCACATCGACCTGCTCATCGAGCGCCTGCCCGAGCAGGCCGCACGCGGGCGTTGAACCCGCAACGGCTGCCCCGATTGCGGCCCTTATAGTGCCGCGCAAACCGCAAGGAGACCCCCATGTCCGAAGCCCTGGTCCTGACCGATATCCGTGGCGAAGGCGCGCGCCGCACCGGCCTCGTCACGCTCAACCGGCCCAAGCAGCTCAATGCACTGAACGACGCACTGATGGACCAGCTCGGCGCCGCGCTGCTGGCCTTCGACGCCGACCCGGCCATAGGTTGCATCGTCGTCACCGGCAGCGAGAAGGCCTTCGCGGCCGGCGCCGACATCGCCGCCATGGCCGGCTTCAGCTTCATGGAGGCCTTCAACGGCAACTACATCAGCCGCAACTGGGAGACGGTGCGCCAGGTGCGCAAGCCGGTGATCGCCGCGGTGGCCGGCTTCGCCCTCGGCGGCGGCTGCGAGCTGGCGATGATGTGCGACTTCATCATCGCCGCCGACACGGCCAGGTTCGGCCAGCCCGAAATCAAGCTCGGCGTCATTCCCGGCGCCGGCGGCACCCAGCGCCTGCCGCGGGCGGTGAGCAAGAGCAAGGCGATGGACATGATCCTCACCGCGCGCATGATGGACGCTGCCGAGGCCGAACGCGCCGGCCTGGTGTCGCGCGTGGTGGCGGCCGACAAGCTGCTGGATGAGGCCCTGGCCGCGGCCGAGGCCATCAATGCCCTCGGCGGGCCCAGCGCGGCGCTGGCCAAGGAATGCGTCAACCGCGCCTACGAGAGCGGGCTGTCGGACGGCGTGAGCTACGAGCGCCGCCTGTTCCAGGCCCTCTTCGGCACCGAAGACCAGCGTGAAGGCATGGCCGCCTTCCTGGAAAAGCGCAAGCCGTCCTTCAAGCACCGCTGAGCGCGGCGGCGGGGCCAGGGCTCGCGCCGGCCCCGCCTAGATCGAAACCCAGCGCCGGCCCAGCTCGTCGAACTGGGCGCGGCGGTGGCCCTGGGCGTGGACCTCGGTCCAGTCCACCGCCAGCACCTTGACCGACATGACGGCAAAGTGCTCGCGGCTGCCGCGCTCGGGGTTGGGATGGGCGATGGGGCTGCCGGGCGGCAGCGGCGAGAGGTAGTCCTGCGCGCCCGGCGTCATCTTCATGCGCGCCCAGCGCGAAGAGACCTCCAGGCCCGAGGCCTGCACCGTGAGGTGTGCGCGCAGGCGCAACTGCCAGCCCATGGTGGCCGACCACATCACCAGCGTGCCCAGCGGGTGGGCGGCGATCTGGCGCGCCTTGGGGCTGCGCGGGTCGAGGTAGATCAGCAGCGTGCGCGTGGCGGTGTGCAGGTCGCGCAGCACCACGCTGCGGGCGTCGGCGGCGTCGCCGTCGATGGTGGCCAGCACGCCCACGCGCCAGGGGTGGTTGCGGATGCGCGCGGCCGATTCCAGCTCGCGCCAGATGGCGGCCTCGATGGCTTCGAGGTCGTCCAGCCTGGCGCTCATGGCTTCGGTTCTTTCGGCGGCCACGCCAGGCTCACACCGATTCGCGCCGCAGCGCGGGGAAGAGGATCACGTCGCGGATGCTGGGGCTGTCGGTCAGCAGCATGATCAGGCGGTCGATGCCGATGCCGCAGCCGCCCGCCGGCGGCATGCCGTATTCGAGCGCGCGGATGAAATCGGCGTCGTAGTACATGGCCTCGTCGTCGCCGGCGGCCTTGTTGGCCACCTGGGCCTGCAGGCGCGCGGCCTGGTCCTCGGCGTCGTTCAGCTCCGAAAAGCCATTGGCCAGCTCGCGCCCGGTGACGAAGAGCTCGAAGCGCTCGGTGATGGCGGGGTTGCTGTCGCTGGCGCGCGCCAGCGGGCTCACCTCGACGGGATAGTCGATGATGAAGGTGGGCTGCCAGAGCTGCTCTTCCACCACCGCCTCGAAGAGGCCGAACTGAAGCTCGGGCAGGCGCCAGTGCGCCGGCGCTTCCTCTCCTTCAGCACGCAGGCGTGCGCGCAGCACCTCGGCGTCCGCGGCCTCGGCGGCGCTGAGTCCGGCGTGGGCCACCAGCGCGTCGCGTACCGACAGCCGCGCGAAGGGCTGGTCGAGTGCCACCGGGCGCCCGGCGTAGCTGACCGCGGCCGAGCCGGTGGCGGCACGCGCCGCGTGGCGCAGCACGGCTTCGGTGAAGTCCATCAGATCATGGTGCGTCCAGTAGGCCGCGTAGAACTCCATCATCGTGAACTCGGGGTTGTGGCGGACGCTGATCCCCTCGTTGCGGAAATTGCGGTTGATCTCGAAAACGCGCTCAAAGCCGCCCACCAGCAGGCGCTTGAGGTAGAGCTCGGGCGCGATGCGCAGGAACATCTGCTGGTCGAGCGCGTTGTGATGGGTGACGAAGGGCTTGGCGTTGGCGCCGCCCGGGATCGGGTGCAGCATGGGCGTCTCGACCTCGAGGAAGGCGTGCTCGACCATGAAGCTGCGGATCGAGCTGACGGCCTTGCTGCGCACCACGAAGCGGGCGCGCGCCTCGTCGTCGGAGATGAGGTCGACATAGCGCTGGCGGTACTTCTGTTCCTGGTCGGCCATGCCGTGGAACTTGTCGGGCAGCGGGCGCAGGCTCTTGGTGAGCATGCGCAGGCGGCTGGCCTTGATCGACAGTTCGCCGCTCTTGGTGCGGAAGAGCGTGCCCTCGCAGCCGATGATGTCGCCCAGGTCCCAGTGCTTGAAAGCGGCCAGCGCCTCCTCGCCGACGGCATCGCGCGTGATGTAGAGCTGGATGCGCCCGCTGCCGTCCTGCAGCGTCGCGAAGCAGGCCTTGCCCATCACGCGCTTGAGCATCATGCGGCCGGCCACCGCCACCGGCAGCGCCTGCGGTTCCAGCTCTTCGTTGGGCACCTGGCCGTGCTGGTGATGCAGGTCGGCGGCGTGGTGGCGTGGCTTGAAGTCGTTGGGGAAGGCGGCGATGCCCTTGGCCTCGGCATCGGCCCGCAGCGCCTGCAGCTTCTCGCGGCGCTCGGTGATGAGCTGGTTCTCGTCGACAGTCGTCATAAGCTCTCCAGAGGGACGGCTGATTCTACGAAGCTGGCCTGGGGTTCCCCGGGCGATCTCGGCGCGTGCGCGAGAATGAGGAACTGTGAATCAATCTGACCAATGGACTCCGAGCAAGTACGTGCGGCTCGGCAAGCGTTGGGCGGGATCTCGCGACATCTCCGAACTTGGCGCCGGGTCGCGGCTGATCGCCGACCGCACCGCAGAGCTCTACGCCGAATACCTGCCGCGCCATGCGCGCGGCCGGCTCGTTGATCTGGGCTGCGGCAAGGCGCCGCTGTATGGCCTGTACGGCCCGCTGGCGAGCGATGTGACTTGCGCGGACTGGCCGCAATCGGTGCATGCAAGCCCTTACCTGGACCGGGCCGTGGACCTGAACGGTCCGCTGCCCTTTGCAGACGCGGCTTTCGACACGATCGTGCTTTCGGACGTGCTGGAACACCTGAGCGCGCCGCAAGCCTTGTGGAACGAGATGGCGCGTGTGCTGGCCCCCGGAGGGCACGCCTTCGTCAACACACCGTTCCTCTACGGCATTCACGAGGCGCCGCACGACTATGCCCGCTACACCGAGTTCGGGCTGCGGCGCTTCGCTCGGCAATCCGGGCTCGATGTCGTGACGCTCGTGGCTGTAGGCGGCAGCCTGGAGGTGATGGCCGATCTGCTGGGCAAGCATCTGGCCCAGGTGCCGGCTGTGGGGGCGACTCTGGCGGCCGGGCTCCAGGGCGCGGTGGCTATGTTCGGTCGCACGCCGTGGGGCGAGCGCCTGGCGGCGCGCACCGCGGCACACTTTCCACTCGGCTACTTCATGGTTGCGACGCGGCCGGCACGATGAGCTACGCCGTCGTCATCGTCAACTGGAACGGCGCCGAGGACACGCTGGCCTGCTTGTATTCGATCTTCGACGGCGCGAACGATGCGCTGGCAATCGTCGTGGACAACGGCTCTGCGGACGACTCGCTGGCTCGCATCGCTGCCGGCTTGGCGTCCCGCGGCATCGCGTTCGAGCGGTGCGCGGCGCGATCGGGCCGCGCACCGGTGCCAGGAACACGCGTTCTCTTGGTCGCTGCGGGCGAAAACCTCGGCTTTGCCGCCGGCTGCAATCTGGGCTTGCGCGCAGCCAGCGCTGCGGGTAGCGAGCATGTTGTCTTTCTGAACAACGACACCGTGGTCGAGGCCGACGCACTCGACCTCATCGTCGGTCGCCTGGCGGCCGATCCAGGCTGCTTTGCCACTTTGCCCATGCTGACCGTGTACGGCACGGACCACATCTGGAACTGCGGCGGCGAGGTGTCGCCCTTGGGTCTGCGGCGCTACCACCTTGCCGGTCGGCCGCGTGCTCAGGGCGCGGCCCGCGGCGAGATCCGCTGCAGCTTCTTCACCGGTTGTTGCTTCGCTGTGTCCGTGGCAGCCTTCCGTGCGCGCGGAGGCTTCAGTGAACGCTTCTTCTTCGGCGAAGAGGACTTCGAGCTGGCCTTGTGGATGCGAGAACACGGCTTGGCGAGCGTCTGCGTGACGGCTGCGGTGGTGCAGCACAAGGTGAGCGCATCTTTCGACAGCGCGGCTGGCGGGCGCGCCGCGGCTCGGGTCTTCATCTACTACCTGAACCGCTTTATCCACATGCGGCTGCGTTTCGGACTCGCGCGCTGGTGTCTGTGGAGCGCGGCCTACCTGCCTTACGTGGCGGTGCTGTTATGGCGCAGCGGTGCTGTACCGGCGGCCGGCGTGCCTTCATTCCTGTGCCGGCTGTTATCGCGAGCGCGGGCCATGGACCGCGTGACGCGGTCGGATTTCGAGGCCGTGATGGCTGGGCGGGCCTGATGAAGGTCGTCATGCTCGCGCCGGCTTCGGTCATCCATACCCAACGCTGGGTCGAGGCGCTGCCGGCGCGCGGCATCGAACTGCTGCTGGTGACACAGCACGAGGCCGTCGACTGGCGCGCGCCTGCCGGTGTGCGAACGCTGCAATTGCCGCACCGCGGCCCGGCAGGCTACTTTCTCAACGTGCCGGCGTTGCGCCGCCTGCTGCGCGCCGAGCGCCCCGACCTGCTGGCAGTGCATTACGCCAGCGGCTACGGCAGCACGGCGGCGTTGGCAGGCTACCGCCCTTGGCTGCTCTCCGTGTGGGGCAGCGACGTCTACGACTTTCCGCGCCAGGGCTGGTTGCAAGGCTGGTGGCTGCGCCGCAACCTGCGCTGTGCCGACGCGGTGGCCTCCACCAGCGAAGCCATGGCGCGCCAGGTGCGCATGCTGGTACCCGACATCGGCGAGGTCGCCATCACGCCCTTCGGCGTCGACAGCGTGCGCTTTGCGCCACGACCCCAAGCGCACGAAGGCATCGTGATCGGGACCGTCAAGACGCTGGAACCCAAGTACGGCATCGACGTGCTGCTGCAGGCCTTCGCGGCGCTGGTGCGACAGAGCGTGCGCAAGGATCTCTCGCTGATCATCGTGGGCGGCGGCGGCCAGCGCGGAGAACTGGAAGCGCTGGCCGCGCACCTGGGCATCGCCGAACGTGTGCGCTTTGTCGGCGCCGTGCCGCATGCGGACGTGCCGGCCTGGCTGAGCCGTTTCGACATCTTCGTCGCCGTGAGCCGCCTGGACAGCGAGAGCTTCGGCGTCGCGGTGCTGGAGGCGTCGGCCTGCGCTCTGCCGGTCATCGTCAGCGACGCCGGCGGGCTGCCCGAGGTCGTGGCCGAAGGCCAGACGGGTCTCGTCGTGTCGCGCGAAGACGCGGCGGCCTTGACGCGAGCCTTGGTTCAAATGGTCGATTCTGCAGCGCTGCGAGCGCGGCTGGGCGCGGCCGGGCGAGCGCGCGTGATCGAGCGCTACGAGTGGCGGCACGGGGTCGACGCGATGCTGCGCTGCTTCGAACGTGTTTCGGGCCGGCGCCTCTAGTTCCGGCGATAGCGGGCCTTGCCTTGCAGCAGGTCGCGCAGCTTGCCCTTCATGACCCGATAGCAGACCACCAGCCCGGCCCTGAGTCCGGCGTGCTTGCTGGCGATCGCGAAGGCTTCCCCCAGGGGCCGCGTGGAGCTGACACCGCCGGGACTGGCGTAGCTTCTGAGCGACGAGAGATAGCAGGCCCGCGCGCCCTGCTTCCACAGGCGGAGGTTGAAGTCCCAGTCGCCATAGACGCGGTAGCGGGGGTCGAACGGCGGTGCCGGGTGCGCGAGCTTGCTGACCAGCAGGGCCTGATGATGCAGCGTGTTGCGAAACCGAAGCTCGGCTGTGAAGTTGGAAACGAACGGCGTTCGGTGTGCGACGACATCGCCATAGATCAGCAGGTCACCGCGCGCCCTGGCGGCGGAAAGTTCGTCGGCGCTGGGCAGCGCGAGGAGGCGATCATCAGCGCCAAGGAACAGCACGTACGAGCGCGGACCTGCCACGGCCCAGCCCTTGTTCATGGCGTCATAGATGCCACTGTCCGGCTCGCTGCGCCAGCACGCCAGGCGATGGGACTCGGACCGCAGGTACTCGACCGTGCCGTCAGTGGAGGCTCCGTCGATCACGACATGCACCACATCAGTTCGTTCGAGCGCGGCTACGCTGTCCACGACTCCGGCGAGCAGCGGGCCTGGATTGCGGCAGACGGTCACGACGGTCACGGCCGCGCCTTGCAAGGCGGGGTGATCAATCAGGGGCACTGCAGGGACGTCCATCGGCGGCATTGACGATACAGTCGAGTCAGTTCGAGGTGGGCGGGTCGATGCTGGACATAGTGAAATTTCCTGTGAGGTGCGCACGGTCGCTGCTGCGCAAGGGGGGCATCGAGATCCGGCGTCGCAGCCTGTACAGCGCCCAAAGCCTGCAGTTGGTTCGCATGCTGGAACACCTGGGCATCAACCTTGTGCTGGACGTCGGTGCGAATGCCGGACAGTACGGCGCCGAACTGCGGCGTGACGGCTATCGGGGGCGCATTGTGTCCTTCGAGCCCCTGGCCGCCCCGCACCGCGCTCTCGAGCAGGCGGCGCAGCGCTGGGGCCACTGGCAGGCAGCGCCACGGATGGCGCTAGGCGCGACGGAGGGCGACATCGAGATCCACGTCGCCGGGAACTCGGTCAGCAGCTCGATTCTGGACATGCTATCGAGGCATGAGCGCGTGGCACCTGAGTCGGCCTATGTTTCCAGCGAACGAGTGCCGTTGCGCCGGCTGGATGGCGTCGCCGGCGAGTACCTCGACGGGTCGTCACGCGTGCTGCTCAAGATCGACACCCAGGGCTATGAGGAACCCGTGCTGGCAGGTGCGGCGGGCCTGCTGCACCGGATTGCCGCGATCCAGGTCGAGCTTTCGCTGGTGCCGCTGTACGCCGATCAGCGCTTGTTCGACGAGATGCGCGCCATGATCGGATCGTTGGGATTCGAGCTGTTTGCCGTCCTGCCGGGGCTGTTGGACGAACGCACGGGGCAGACGCTGCAGCTGGACGGGTTCTTCGTGCGCAAGGGCATCGCACCCAGATGAGCGACCAAGGCAAGTCCGTTGCTCCGCGAGCGCGCCGCTGCAACATCTTCTTCTTCGACGGATGGATCGGCGTCGCGCCGACGGTGATCGGCCTCGCACAGATGCTGGCGCGTGCCGGCTACGAGGTCGACGTCTACTCACGCCGCACCGCGTTCGCGGACACCGGTGACCTCGGGGAGGGCATCCGCATTCACTATGTCGATCTCGCACCCAGGCTCCTGCGCCGTCCGCGCGTGCTGGCCAGGCTGATCGAGTTCGCGCGATTCCTGCGTGCATGGCACCCCGCGCCGGGCGGCAAGCCCGACATCCACGTCGGCGTGGACGCGATGGGGGCGTTGCTCGCCGCGCATGCCGCCCGCCGCGACGGCGGACCGATCGTCCATCTTTCGCTCGAACTGGACCTGGGTGAGCGCCGCGCGGTGCGCAGCTGGCTGCTGCGCCGCTTGTTCCGCGGGGCGTACGCCAAGTCGGTGTGCTGCGTCGTCCAGGACCGCGAGCGCTTCGATGCCTTGTCCAGGGCCCTGGGCTGCGTCCATCCGAGGCCGTTCTTCGTGCCGAACGCGCCCACCAGCGCCACCGTCGAGAAGAGCGATTCGAACTACTTCAGGGAAGTGCTGGCGTTGCCTGCAGACGAATTTCCGTTCCTGATCGTGCATGCCGGCGTGGTCGAGGATATCGTCTATTCGAAAGAGATTGCAGCGGCGTTCAGCGAGGTTGATCTCGGCTGCGCATTGGTCTTCCACGAGCGTACCGAGCGGGATCCGGCCGATCCCTACCTTGTGCAGTTGCGCGAGCGCAATCGCAGGAATCTCTTCCTGTCTCTCAAGCCCGTGCCGTTCGACACGATAGATCGGGTTTTCGCCGCGGCGACCATCGGGCTGGCGTTCTATCGGCCGGTCGATGCAAACCTGACCTTGATGGCCAAGGCGTCAGGCAAGCTGGCATTCCATCTCAAGCACGGGACGCCGATGATCATGAACGACTTGCCTTCCATGGTGGCGTTGAACGAGCGCTACGGCTTTGGGGTCACGATTCATGACCCGTCCAGCGGCTTGGAGATGCGGGAGGCGGTCAGGTATTGTTTGGACAATCATGCGCGCCTCAGCGCCAATGCTCGCCTGTGTTTTGAGCAGGAATTTCAGCTTGAAGGAAAGGCGGCACCGTTCTTGCAATTTGTCAGCAGCGGCTATCCAGCTTGAGCAAGGAAGCACCGCTGCAACAGGGCAGGGCGCTCAAGCGTTGGTTGAGGCTGGCGCCCGGTGCTTGGTCGTTGGTTCGATGACGCTCACGGGCCCGCAATCCGCGCTTCATCATGCACTTCGCGCCCACCAGCACCTCGTGGCTGGACATGGTCGAGCGCAGCTTCCGCGACATCACCCACCCGCGCATCCGGCGCGGCAGCTTCACCAGCGTCCAGGCGTTGGAACTGGCCATCGACCTCTACGTCGCCTACAACAACATTGATTGCCAACCCTTCGTCTGGACCGCCAGTGCCAAGGCTTTCTGGCCTTGGTGACTCGCGCCAATGCGGCCTTGGTGGCAGCCGCGGGATAGGTGCAGGACAGAGCGGCGCACCGCACTAGAATCAGTCCGTGGTTTCTCGACTCGGTCGGTGGAAGCGGGCGATCCGGACGGGTGAATAATGTCCTCTTGATAAATGCAACAACAAATCGATTCCCACTTCCTCAATCTTTGCGTCGCAACGTAGTTTCCGAGGCAACAGGTGCCGATGTGTTTCGTCTATGACTGCGACAGGTGAGGAGGTGCGAAAGCCACATATCTTGATGAGTGGCTGGAGCCACTTTCGGCACAGTTCCGTGTTGCGTTTGGTTGCAGCCAACTCGGCTTGGCTGACCGCCGAGAGATTGGTCCGCGCCCTGCTCGGGCTGTTGGTTGGCGCCTGGGGTGCCCGGTACCTCGGCCCCGCGAACTACGGCACCTTGGCCTATGTACTTTCGTATGTGGCGCTTTTTCTGCCCTTTGCCACGCTCAGCGCTGACGCGATCGTAGTGCGCAACATCGCGCAGCAGCCGCACGACGCGCCGCGAACACTCGGGTCCATGTTGGCGCTGCGTGTGGCATTCGGACTGCTGGTCTGGCTGCTTGCGATAGGTGGCATGGCCGCCTTCAGTCGCGACCGCGAGCTTACAGCGCTGGTCGCCATTGTCGGCGGCACACTGCTCTTTCAGGCTGGCGATGTGGTTGATCTATGGCTTCAAAGCCAAACGCAGAGTCGACGCACCGTGATCGCCAAGCTTGTGGCGACGCTTGCGACCGCTGGCTTGAGGATTGCTCTGATCCTGGCGGAAGCGCCTCTGGTTGCCTTTGCCGCCGCAGTCCTGGTCGAAGCTGCACTAACGGCTGGCACCTTGGCGTTGACCTACCGGCGCTTCCGTACAGACCACCCTTGGGGCGCCACGCTGAAGGACAGCAAGACCCTGCTCGCCGAAGCGTGGCCTTTCGTGCTGAGCGGCTGCGCAGTCATGCTCTACATGCGAATCGACCAAGTCATGATCAAGCAAATGTTGGGTACGCACGAACTCGGAATTTATGCGGCCGCGACCACGCTCTCCAACTTCTGGCAGATGGTGCCCACGGTGCTGTCGATAAGCCTGGCCCCCTTTCTTGCTCGCCAGCGACTGGAAGATTTTGCGCGCTACGAGCGCAGTGTCGTGCTGATCTTTCGTGCCTTCTTCTTCGCCGGCGTACTCATTGCCCTGTTTACGATTGTGACCGCCCAATGGGTTGTTCCGGCCTTGTTCGGTCAGGCTTACGCATCGGCCGCCGGTGTTCTGGCGCTACACGTGACATCAAACGTGTTCTGCTTTCTCGGCATCGCGCACAGCCTTTGGCTGGTCAACGAACGCCGTTTCGCTGTCCGACTGTGGGGCACGCTGGCTGCTGGCGTGGCTGTCGTCGCCATTAACGTTACGCTGCTGCCCGTGCTTGGTGTGTTTGGTGCTTGCGTCGCAGCGATCGTGTCGCAAGCGATCGCCGCATTGCTCATCAACGTCGTGTTGGACCGGCGCGGCCTCAAGCTTCAGATTGAAGCCATCACCTTTATCAAGGCATGACGATGCCCCTCAATGCACCCGGCGAGATTATCGACTCGTCCATCGAGCCTCCCATTGAGGCCAACACGTCGACTTGGGCTGATCGGCAGGCGTCGCGCCTGCAGTTCCTGGCAAAGGCCCGACTGGTCAGGCAGTTGTTGGCCATGGGTCGATCGGGCTACCTTCTCGATAGCGGCTGGGTGCTCTCGTTTTTAAGCAAGAGTCCGGTCGATCATGAGGGGCGGGCCATCCCATGGATGACGCTGCCGTTCGTGGACTTCATTGGCGGGCGGCTGCGTTCGACAATGCGGATCTTCGAGTTTGGATGTGGCAACTCGACGCTCTTCTATGCAACACGAGTGAAGACGGTAGAGGCTGTTGAGCATGATCCGACATGGGCTGAACGCATGCGCTCCCAGACGCCATCCAATGTGCAGATCATCGAATTGCCACTCGTGCGCGGCGGCGAGTATTGCCGCGCCGCGATGCGCAGTGCGGTCAAGTATGACCTGATTGTCGTGGACGGTCGAGATCGCGTGAACTGCATCTTGAATGCCGTCGAAGCACTGTCGCCCGGGGGCTGCCTGGTTCTCGACGACTCTGAGCGACCTGTCTATCGACCCGGTATTGATGCTTTGGTGAGCGCTTCGTTCCGAAGGCTCGACTTCTCGGGCGTGGCGCCCGGCCTTGCCTACAAGAAATGCTCAACGGTCTTCTACAGGCCCGGCAACTGCCTGGAAATTTGAGCATTGGAAGCACATTGCATGACCGAACCAAGAACTTGTGCTCCGATCGCCCTGTTTGCCTATGCGCGCCCTGAGCACACAAAGCGGACGCTGGATGCGCTGGCGGCGAACGAATTGGCCGGCGACTCCGACCTGATTGTCTATTCCGATGCGGCTCGCACAGACGACAAAATGCACGCAGTGCAGCAGGTTCGCGAACTGCTGGACCAGATCGACGGCTTCAAGTCCGTTCGCATCGTGCGTCGAGACGAGAATTTAGGGCTTGCCAAATCAATCATTTCCGGCGTTAGCGAGCTGCTGTCGCATCACGAGCGCGTCGTCGTAGTTGAGGACGACCTCGTCGTCTCGCCCCACTTCTTGCGCTATATGAACGACGGGCTTGAATGCTACGCGACCGAAGAGCGCGTCGCGTGCATCCACGGCTACTGCTACCCGGTCGATGCAACCCTACCTGAGAGCTTCTTCTTGCGCGGTGCCGATTGCTGGGGCTGGGCAACGTGGCGGCGAGCCTGGGCGCACTTCAACCCAGATGGAGCACAGTTGCGGGATGCGCTTCTGCGGCGCAATCTGGTGCGGCAGTTCGAACTTGGCGGCGTGGGCTTCTTCTTCCATATGCTGGAACAGCAGATAGCCGGAAGGAACGATTCCTGGGCGATTCGCTGG
The DNA here is from genome assembly GCF_904426505.1 of Rubrivivax sp. A210. Taxonomy (GTDB): domain Bacteria; phylum Pseudomonadota; class Gammaproteobacteria; order Burkholderiales; family Burkholderiaceae_C; genus Rubrivivax. The sequence continues at coordinate 18,555 of NZ_CAJGBN010000013.1, read as the reverse complement.
CACGCTTCCTGTTTTCTCGACGACATGCTGACGCTATATCCTGGGCGCACACTGGTGCATAACATCGGCAATGACGGCAGTGGTACTCATGCCGCCAGTTCGGCCGCTTACGACACTCAGCTTACTCCGGATCCCGTCGAAGTTCGTCCAATGCCGCTTGTTGAATCGACGCGGGCGCGCGACGCCATTGCACAGTACTTCCGTCGCCAGCACGCGCCGTTCTGGCGTCGCTGGTTGGCGGCAGTCCGCGACGTTATTAATCCGTGATGGCCTTCAAGGTTATTCATATCAAGCTGACTGGCATGATTGCTGCCGCTTCCATGTTGCCTTCGGTTCCCAAGCTGAGACCTGCCCATGATTGAACGTATCTGCGCCCCCGCCGGCGAAGAGCTGGCCCTCATCCTGCGCCGCAACTACCGCACCGAAGGCATCACTTTCCTCACGGCCAACGACTATTCTCAGCAATTGGGCTACATGAACCGCCCGGCCCACTACGTCATCCCGCCGCATGTGCATAACCCGGTGGCGCGCGAGGTGCGCTTCACCAAGGAAGTGCTGTTCATTCGCAGTGGCCGCGTGCGCGTGGATTTTTACACCGAGGCGCAGGCCTACATCGAAAGCAGCGTGCTGGAAGCAGGCGATGTCATTCTGCTGGCCTTCGGCGGTCACGGCTTCGAGATGCTGGAGGCCAGTGAGATCATCGAGGTGAAGCAGGGCCCCTACGTCGGCGAACAGGACAAGACCCGTTTCGCCGCCGTGCCGCCGCAGAACATCAGGCTGCGGGAAGGGGGCGGCGCATGATTCCGGTCAACGAGCCGCTGCTGGACGGCAACGAGAAGAAGTACCTCGCCGAGTGCATAGACAGCGGCTGGATCAGCAGCGAAGGCCCTTTCGTCGAACGCTTCGAGCGCGAGTTCGCCGCCCGCGTGGGCCGCAAGCATGCGGTGGCGGTGTGCAACGGCTCGCTGGCGCTGGATGCCGCCGTGGCGGCTCTGGACCTGGGGCCCGGCGACGAGGTCATCCTGCCCAGCTTCACCATCATCTCCTGCGCCACGGCCATCGTGCGCGCCGGCGCCACGCCGGTGGTGGTGGACTGCGACGCCGAGACCTGGAACATGGTCGTCGACCAGGTGGCCGCGCGCATCACGCCGCGCACCAAGGCCCTCATGGTGGTACACCTGTACGGCCTGCCCTGCGACATGGGGCCGCTGCTGGCCCTGGCGCAGCGCCACGGCCTGAAGCTCATCGAAGACGCGGCCGAGATGCACGGCCAGACCTGGCAGGGCAGGCCCTGCGGCAGCTTCGGTGACATCAGCACCTTCAGCTTCTACCCGAACAAGCACATCACCACCGGCGAGGGCGGCATGCTGGTGATGGACGACGACGCGCTGGCCGCGCGCTGCCGCCGCCTGCGCAACCTGGCCTTCGCGCCGCCGCGGCGCTTCGTACACGAAGAGCTGGGCTGGAACCTGCGCATGAGCAATCTGCAGGCCGCGCTGGGCTGCGCGCAGCTGGAGCGGCTTGACGAGTTCGTCGCCCGCAAGCGCGCCATGGGTGCGCGCTACACCGCGCTGCTGGCCGGCACGCCGGGCCTGCAGCTGCCGCTGGCGCGCACGGCCGACGCCGACAGCATCTACTGGGTCTACGGCCTGGTGCTGGCCGACGAAGTGCCCTTCGACGCCGACGAGGCCATGCGCCGCCTGGCTGCGCGCGGCGTCGGCTGCCGGCCCTTCTTCTGGCCCATGCACGAGCAGCCAGTGTTCCTGCGCATGGGCTTGTTCCATGGCGAGCAGCTGCCCGTGGCCGAGCGTCTGGGCCGGCGCGGCTTCTACATCCCCAGCGGCATGGCGCTCACACCGGCGCAGATGGCCACCGTGGCCGCGGCCGTCAAGGACCTGATGGCATGAGCATGGCTGCACACACTTTCGATCTCTACGCCGCGTACTACGACCTGCTGTACGGCGACAAGGATTACGCCGCCGAGGCCGCCCATGTGGCCGGCCTGCTGCCCGCGGGCACGCGCGAGGTGCTGGAGCTGGGCTGTGGCACCGGCGGCCATGCGTTGGCGCTGGCGCGGCTGGGCCTGCGGGTGCAGGGCGTGGACCTGAGCCCGGAGATGGTGGCGCGTGCGCAGGCCCGCCGCGCCGGCCTGGCGCCGGAGCTGCAGGCGCGGCTGGCCTTCGCGCAGGGCGACCTGCGCAGCTACCGCGCCGGGTGCGAGTTCGACGCGGTGATCTCGCTGTTCCATGTCATGTCCTACCAGACCACCAACCAGGATCTGCTGGCCGGGCTGCGCACGGCGCGCACGCACCTGCGCGAGGGCGGGCTCTTCGTGTTCGACTTCTGGTACGGCCCGGCTGTGCTGAGTGATCGGCCGCGGCAGGTGGTGAAGACAGTGGCCGACGCGCGCATCGAGGTGAGGCGCGAGACCACGCCCGCGGTGCATGTCAACGACAACCGCGTGGACGTGCGCTTCGACGTCCACATCCGCGCCCGCGAAGGCGGTGCCGAGAAGCGCCTGCACGAAGTCCACCCCATGCGCTACCTCTTCCTGCCCGAATTGGACGCGCTGTTCGCCCAGACCGGCTTCGAGCGCGTCGATGCCCGCGCCTGGATGGACGACCGCCTGCCTGACGACCGCAGCTGGTACGCCAGCGTCAGCGCCCGCGCCTGCTGATGCGTGTCTCGGTCATCGTGCCCTGCCGCAACGAGGCGGCGCACATTGCCGACTTCCTCGATTCGGCGCTGGCGCAGCGCCTGCCGGCCGATTGCACGCTGCAGCTGGTGGTGGCCGACGGCGCCAGCGACGACGACACGCGTCTGCTGCTGGACCGGCGCGCGGCGCTCGAGCCGCGGCTGGTGGTCATCGCCAACCCGGCGCGCATCACCTCGGCGGCGCTGAACCGCGCCATCGAGTGCGCCGAGGGCGAGATCGTCGTGCGCATGGACGTCCACACGGTTTACGCCGAAGACTACGTCGCCGCCTGCGTGGCCACGCTGCAGCGCACGGGCGCCGCCTGCGTGGGCGGCGCCTGGCTGCCGGTGGGCGAGGGCGGGCGCCAGCGCGCCATCGCGCGGGCCTTTTCCAGCCCCTTCGGCTCGGGTGGTGCGGCCTCGAGGCGGCCCGATCTGGAAGGCGAGGTCGACACCGTCTACCTGGGTGCCTGGTGGCGCGCCGAACTGCTGCGCCTGGGCGGCTTCGATGAGGCCCTGGTGCGCAACCAGGACGATGAGCTGGCACTGCGCATCGTGCGCGGCGGTGGCCGCGTGTGGCAGAGCGCCAGCATCCGTTCCTGGTACACGCCGCGCGGCTCGTTCCTGGCGCTGTTCCGCCAGTTCTGGCAGTACGGCTACTGGAAGGTGGCGGTGATCCGCAAGCACCGGCTGCCGGCTTCGCCGCGGCACCTGGTGCCCTTTGCCTTCGTCGCGTTGTTGGCGTCGCTGCTGGCCGCGGGCTTGATCTGGCCGCTGGCCTGGCGCGTGGCCGGCGGGCTGACGGCGGCCTACGCCCTGGCCGCGCTGGCTGGCGCGGCGGCGCTGGACAAGCCCTGGCAGGCCCCGCTGCAATGGGCCGGCATCGCCTGGGCCACGGCCTGCATGCACTTCGGCTACGGCCTTGGCTTTGCGCGCGGGCTGTGGGATTTCAGCATCACCGGCCACGCCCCCGGCGCCGGGGCGACGCGGCTGACGCGATGAGCGCGCACGACGAGACCCGCGCCGTGGCCGAACGCTACGGGCGCAGGGCGCCGGGTGATCGCTACCACCCGCTGCAGGCGGCCGTGTGGCAGGAGCGCCAGGGCCGGCAGCGGGCGCTGATCGACCTGCTGCGCCGGCATGCGCCCGGGCCCGTGGCCGGCTTGCGCGTGCTGGAAGTGGGCTGCGGCCACGGCGACAACCTGCTGGAGCTGCTGCAGCTGGGTTTCCAGCCCGAAAACCTGGTGGGCAACGAGTTGCTGCCCGCCCGCGCGGCCGCCGCCCGCCAGCGCCTGCCCGCGGCCACCGCCGTGCTCGAGGGCGACGCCCTGGCCCAGGCCTTGGCGCCCGGCAGCTTCGACATCGTGCTGCAGTCCACCGTCTTCAGCTCGCTGCTGGACGACGCCTTCCAGCAGCGCCTTGCCGCGCAGATGTGGCAATGGCTGAAGCCCGGCGGCGCCGTGCTCTGGTACGACTTCACCGTGAACAACCCCCGCAACCCCGACGTGCGCGGCGTGTCGCTGGCGCGCGTGCAGGCGCTGTTCCCGCAGGCGCAAGCCAGCTGCCGCCGCGTGACGCTGGCACCGCCGCTGGCGCGGGCGCTGGGCCGCTGGCATCCGGCGCTGATCCCGCTTTTCAACACCTTGCCGTTTCTGCGCACGCACCTGCTGGCGTGGCTGGCCAAGCCGGGCCGAACATAATTCCCGCATGGCCGATACCGGAACTCCCTTCCTGCCCTTTGCCCTGCCCGAGATCGGCGAGGACGAGATCGCCGAGGTCGTCGACACGCTGCGTTCGGGCTGGGTCACCACCGGCCCCAAGGCGCGCCGCTTCGAGGCCGATTTCGCCGCCTTCCTGGGCGATGCCAGCCTGCACTGCGTGGCCGTCAACAGCGCCACCGCCGGCCTGCACCTGGCGCTGGAAGCGCTGGGCATTGGCCCGGGCGACGAGGTCATCACCACCACCCACACCTTTACCGCCACCGCCGAGGTGGTGCGCTACCTGGGCGCCGACGTGGTGCTGGTCGACATAGACCCCGCCACGCTCAACCTAGACCCCGCCGCGGTCGAGGCGGCGATCACGCCGCGTACCAAGGCCATCCTGCCGGTGCACTACGCCGGCCTGGCGGCCGACATGCCGGCGATCCTGGCCATCGCTGCCAGGCACGGCCTCAAGGTGGTGGAAGACGCGGCCCATGCCCTGCCCACCACCTGCGGCGGCCGGCTCGTCGGCACGCTGGCGAGCGCGGCCACGGTGTTCAGCTTCTACGCCAACAAGACCATTACCACCGGCGAGGGCGGCATGCTGGTGACGCGCGACGCCGCGCTGGCCAGACGGGCGCGCACGATGCGCCTGCACGGCATGAACCGCGACGCCTTCGACCGCTTCACCGCCACCGTGCCAAGCTGGTACTACGAGGTGGTGGCGCCGGGCTTCAAGTACAACCTGACCGACATTGCCGCCGCGCTGGGCATCCACCAGCTCCGGCGCGCCTACCCCTTCCAGCGCCGCCGCGCCGAGATTGCCGCGCAGTACGACGCCGCCTTCGCCGGCCTGCCGCTGATCACGCCGCCGGGCCCCGCGGAGGGTGACACCCACGCCTGGCACCTGTATGTGCTGCGCCTGGCCGACGATGCCGGCATCGCGCGTGACCGCTTCATCGAGCGCCTGTTCGGCGCCGGCATCGGCTGCAGCGTCCACTACATCCCGCTGCACCTGCACCCCTATTGGCGCGAGCGCTATGCGCTGCGCGCCGAGCGCTTTCCGCACAGCCAGCGCGCCTACGAGGCCATGCTGAGCCTGCCCATCTACACCCGCATGAGCGATGCCGACGTGGCGCGCGTGGTGGCGGCTGTACGTGCGGCGCTGGGCGCAGAATGACCGCCTTGCCGCGGAAGGTGTGACCATGAGTGCCGTGCTTGTGCCGAGGATGACGCTGGCGGACTACCTGGCCTGGGAGAACGAACAGCCCGAGCGCCACGAATTCCACCGTGGCGAGATCTTCGCGATGGTGGGCGCGCGGCGGGTGCATGGGCGGGTGGTGTCCAACCTCAACCGCCGCCTGGCCGAGGCGCTTGACGGATCGTTCTGCCAGGTCTTCACCGAGGGCATGAAGGTGCAGATCGCCGAAGACACCGTGCTCTACCCTGACCTCTTCGTCACCTGCGACCGCGCCGACCTGTCCACCGAGATGATCTTCCGCGCGCCGTTACTGGTGATCGAGGTGCTGTCGCCCAGCACCCAGGCCTACAACCGCAGCAAGAAATTTGCCCTCTACCGCCGCATCGAAGCGCTGCGCGAATACATCCTGGTCGACCCCGACACGCGCCGCGTCGAGGGCTTCCGCCGCAACGAACAGAGCCAGTGGGTGCTGCACGACATGAGCGACGGCGACACGCTCGAGGCCGCCAGCGTTGGCGCCCGCATCGCGCTGGCCGAGGTCTTCGACGGCGTCGACCCGCCGCCGGCCGCGGCCTGATCCAGCGCGTGGCCAAGCGCCTGTTCGACCTGCTGGGCGCCGCCCTGGCCCTGCTGCTGCTGGCGCCGCTGCTGCTGGCGGTGGCGGCCTGGATCAGGCTCGATTCGCCGGGCCCGGTGTTCTTCCGCCAGGAGCGCGTCGGCCGCCACGGCGTGCCCTTTCGCATCCACAAGTTCCGCACCATGGTTGCCGATGCCGGCGGCCTGCCGCTCACCGTGGGCGCCGACCCGCGCATCACCCGCGTCGGCGCCTACCTGCGCCGCACGCGGCTGGACGAGCTGCCGCAGTTGATCGACGTGCTGATCGGCCGCATGAGCCTGGTCGGCCCGCGGCCCGAGGTGCCGCGCTACGTGGCCCACTACCCGCCGGGCCTGCGCGAACGGGCCCTGGCCGTGCGCCCGGGCATCACCGACCCCGCGTCGCTGGAGTTCATCGACGAGGCCGTGCTGCTGGCGCAGGCCGCCGACCCCGAACGCCAGTACATCGAGGTCATCCTGCCGGTGAAGCTGCGGCGCGCAGCCGACTACGCCGAGCGCGCCTCGCTCGCCACCGACCTGGGCGTGCTGTGGCGCACGCTGCGCGCGTTGCTGCGCCAGGCCTGATGGACGGCATCGCCTTCTGGCGCCGCGTCGACCGCCTGCTGGCGCGCATCCGCCCGCATCGCCAGCCGCTCTCCCTGGCCATCGACGCCGCCGTGGTGGCGGCCTGCTGGAACGTCACCTACCTCTTCCGCCTCGGCTTCGAGCGCTGGATCAGCGCCCGACCCGGCTACGACGGCTGGGTGCTGCTGGGTCTGGCCGTGGCCTATGCGCTGGCCAGCCTGCTGTTCAAGGTGCCGCAGAGCATGTGGCGCTTCTCGGGCTTCGGCGAGATCAAGCGCCTGACCCTGGCCTGCGCCCTGGCCGGCAGCGTGGGCGCGGCGGTGGTGATGGGCCTGGGCCTGGTGAAGGTGCCGCGCGCCGTGCTGGCCCTGCACCCGGTGGTGGCGCTGATGGGCCTGGCCCTGGTGCGCATCGTCTACCGCATGACCTACGAGCACGCGCGCTCGCGCATCGCCGGCGCGCACGGCGAGATCCGCCGCGCCCTTGTGCTGGGCGCCGGTGATGCGGCGCGCATGCTGCTGGCCGGCCTGCACCAGCGGGGCTGGGTGGTGCTGGGCCTGTTCGACGACGACCCCGCCAAGCAGGGCGCGCGCATCGGCGACGTGGCCGTGCTGGGCCCGCTGGATGCGCTGGCCGACCATGCCCGGCGCAGCGGCGCAAGCCATCTCGTGGTGGCCCTGCCCAGCGCCACGCGTGCCCAGCGCCGGCGCGCGCTGGAGCTGGCCGCCAGCACCGGCCTGCCGGTGCTCACCGTGCCCAGCGCCGACGAGTTGCGCACCGGACAAACACGCATCGAGCGCCTGCGCGACATCGAGCCCGATGATCTGCTCGGCCGCGAGCCGGTGTTGCTGGACGAAGCCGGCATCGCCGCCACGCTGCGCCGCAAGACCGTGCTCATCACCGGCGCCGGCGGCAGCATAGGCAGCGAGCTGTGCCGCCAGGTGGCGGCCGTTGGCCCGGCGCGGCTGCTGCTGTACGAGCTGAGCGAGTTCAATCTCTACACCATCGAGCAGGAGCTGACCGAGTCCTTTCCGGCACTGGAGCTCGTGCGCCTCATCGGCGACGTCAAGGACCTGGACCACCTGCGCCACACCTTCGCGCGCTGGCGGCCGCACACCGTCTTTCATGCCGCCGCCTACAAGCATGTGCCGCTGATGGAAGACCTCAACGCCGCGGCGGCGCTGCGCAACAACACCCTGGGCACCTACCACGCGGCGCTGGCGGCAGCCGAATGCGGCGCCGAGCGCTTCGTGCTCATCAGCACCGACAAGGCGGTGAACCCGACCAATGTGATGGGCGCCACCAAGCGCGCCGCCGAGATGGTGATCAGCGCGCTGGCCGCCGAGCACGCTGACACGCGCTTCATGGCGGTGCGCTTCGGCAATGTGCTGGGTTCGAGCGGCAGCGTGATCCCCAAGTTCAAGGAGCAGATCGCCAAGGGCGGCCCGGTGACCGTGACCCACCCGGAGATCATCCGCTACTTCATGACCATCCCCGAGGCAGCGCGTCTGGTGCTGCAGGCGGCGGCCATTGGCGAGAGCGGCCAGGTGCTGGTGCTGGACATGGGCGAGCCGGTGAAGATCATCGACCTGGCGCGCGACCTCATCCGCCTGGCCGGCCATACGCCCGAGGAGATCCCCATTGTCTTCTCGGGCCTGCGCCCGGGCGAGAAGCTGTACGAGGAATTGCTGGCCGATGCCGACGACACCCTGCCCACCGCCGTGCCGCGGCTGCGCGTGGCGCGGCTGGGGCGCCAGGCGCTGGACGTGGGCGCTCTGGCCGGCTGGCTGAGCCGGGCTTCCACCGCCGATGACGGCCTGGTGCGCGAGCGCCTGCGCGGGCTGGTGCCGGAGTTCCTGGGTGCCAGTGGCGCCACTCAGGCTGCTCAGGCCACCGGCGCCGCCGCGCTGTCAGCGACGATGCGGCCGCCCTCGAGCTGAACGATGCGGTCGGCATGGCGGCTGGCCGCCGGCCGGTGGGCGATGGCCAGCAGCGTCATGCCGCCGCGCAGCGTGGCCAGGCCCTGGAGCACGCGTTCCTCGCTGGCGGGGTCGAGCTGGCTGGTGGCCTCGTCCAGCACCAGCAGCTGGGGCCGGCAGAGCAGGGCGCGCGCCAGCGCCAGGCGCTGGCGCTGTCCGCCCGACAGGCCCTCGCCGCGTTCGCCCAGGGGGTGGCCAAGGCCATCGGCCAGCGCGCGCACGAAGGGGGCCGCGTCGGCCAGCTCCAGCGCCGCCCACAGCTCCGCATCGGTGCGCGGCCCCGAGAGCCAGCACAGGTTGTCGCGGATCGAGGCCGGAAACAGATAGGTGTCCTGGGCGACATAGGCCACCGAGGCGCGCCAGCGCCGCCGGATGGCCTCGCCGGCCAGCACCATGCCGTCCACATGCACGCGGCCGCCATCCGGCGCCAGCAGGCCGAGGGCGATGTCGGCCAGCGTCGTCTTGCCCGAACCCGAGGTGCCGGTCAGCACCGTCACCGTGCCGGCAAGGAGTTCGAGGTCCGCATGGGCCAGGGCCGGCGTGGCCGCGTCCCTGTAGCGCAGGCTCACCCCTTCGAGTGTCAGCCGGTGGCGCAGCGCCATCGGCGGTGTCTGTGCCGCCCCCGGCGGCTCGGCGGCGGCATGGCAGCGTCCGATCCAGTCGTTGATCTCGTCGTAGGCGGGCAGCATGTGCGCGAGCTGCTGCAACTGCAGCTGGGCATCGCGCAGCAGCGGCAGCAGGCGGGTGAAGACGAAGACCAGCAGGATCAGCTCGGGCAGCGCCATGCCGCCCCAGCGTGAGGCGCCGTAGAGCAGGGCCGCCAGCACCAGGGCACTGCCGCCCTCGAACCAGGCGCGGGTGTTGGCCTGGTGGCGGGCGAAGCCGAATTGGAGGTCGCGCAGCGCGTCGGCGCGGCGCCCCAGTTCAACGAGGTGGCGTGCCTCGATGCCGTGGGCCTTGACCAGCTTGAGCCCGGCAAGGAAATCGCGTGCGCCGGCCATGAATTCGCGCTGGCCCAGGCCGAAGCGGGTGCCCAGGGCCGCGGCGCGGGCCAGCCGGCGGCGCAACAGCCACAGCAGCAGCACGAAGGGCAGCACCAGGACCAGGATCCAGGGCGGTGCCACCAGCAGCACGACAGCCAGGCTGGCGATGCCCAGCCCCAGGCCCGACAGGCCCTGCATGAGGTAGAAGCTGCCCTGGGTGACGCGCGCCATCTGGTCGAACATCAGGTGCATCACGTCGGCGTGGCGCAGGCGCACCAGAAAGGGCCAGGAGGCCAGTGCCAATGCCGCCTCCAGCCGCGCTCGCAGTGCCTCCAGGTAGTCCAGGCGCAGCGCCAGCAAGGCCATGTCGCGCTGCCTCGCCAGCGCTGCGCGCATCAGCATCAGGGCCGCAAAGAGGCCCAGCATGGGGCCCAGCTCGGGCCGCAGGCCCTGGCGCAGCAGCCATTGCAGGGCCGGCGTCGCGGCCTGGCCGTCGATCAGCTGCAGTAGCGGCACCAGCATCAGCAGGCCCAGGCCCTCGGACAGCGTGCCCAGCAGCAGCAGCAGCAGCGCCCGCGCCATGCGGCCGGCGCCGACGCTGGCCAGCAGATCGCGCAAGAAGGCGTGCAGGCCGGTGGCGAAGCCCCGCGGCGTGGCGGCCGTGCTCACGGCGAGCGCGCCGCCGGCCCGGGGCCGAAGCGTATCGCCGCGATGGGCCGGAAGGCGCGCGACTCGGCCTCGCCGGTGACGACACGGCCGGCGCAGTGCAGCCAGGCGTGGGCACCCAGTGTGGCGGGCGGAGCCGCGGGCGCCAGGCCCACGCCGCGCACGCCGAAGACGATTTCGCCGGCCAGGCCGCGCCGCCGCAGCAGGCGGCAGGCGGCCACGGCCAGCATCAGGCAGGTCGGCGTCCAGGGCCAGACCCGGGCCCAGGCCGCCAGCGCCCCGCCCACCGCCTCGGCGGCGGCGGCGGCCTCGGGGTCGGCTCCAGCATGGGGGCTCTTGGGCGCCGCGGTGGCGGCGCCAGTGTGGCCCAGGCTGTCCGCCAGGCGGGAAAAGGGCCAGCGCCTCACCTGCCAGGCGGCGCCCAGCAGCGCCCAGCCGCACTCGACGAGCAGGGCCTGGCGGCGGCGCGTCAGGCCGAGAAAGCGGCGCAGGTGCTGCATGGCGTGGCCGCGCCGCTCAGGCCTCGGCCCATTGCCGCTGCAGGCCTGCGACGATGGCGTCGAGGGTGGCGTGCCCCCGCGGACGCACGATGCGCCCGCAGGCCAGCTGGCTGGCCAGGGCCGCCGCTTGGCGCAGCAGCGCCGGGTGCAGGCCCAGGCTTGGCAGGTGGTCGGGGCGGTAGACGTGGTTGAGCAGTGCCGTGAGCTTGGCCATGCCGGCGATGGGCTCGAAGCGCAGCCCGCCCTCTTCCACCGCCTGCAGCTCGTAAAAGCGGCGCAGCGGCAGCGGCTGCGTGCCGGTGGCCAGGCCCAGCGCATGCTTGTCGATGTCGGGCCGCAGCCGCGTGCTCTCGTCGACACGGTCGGCCAGGCCCAGGCGGTCGAGCGCATCGCGCCAGAGCTTGGTGCGGGCCAGGCCGGGCAGGCACCAGGCGCGGCCCTCGGCGTCGAGCTGCACCGCGGTGACGTCGTCGGCAAGCAGGGCGTGGCCGCGCTGCGCCAGCGCCGCTGCCAGGGTGGACTTGCCAGCCGTCGAGGCGCCGCAGATGACCGCGGCACCGCCGCCGGGCAGGGCCACCGCGGAGCCATGCAGCACGGTCAGGCCGCGCAGCTGGAGCAGGGCGCCGACGGCCGAGCCGAGCAGGAAGAGGCGCACCTCGCGCTCGCCGGCACCCGCCGCCGGATGAACCTCGATGCGGGTGGGCCAGATGCGATAGGCCGCCACCGCGGGCACCTGCAGGCGGTAGCTGCCGTCACCGGCGGCGACCAGGGCATGGGGCGGGTTGGCACAGGACGCGTCCGCGGCGGGCTCCAGCCAGTCGATGGCAACGAAATCGTCCGCAGCCGCAGCGGCGGTAGCGGCCGGCTGCATCTCGGCCAGGTGGCGGTTGCTGCGGAAAGCCAGGCCGAAGGCCTGGGCGGCAAAGAGGTGGCCGCTCATGGGCGCGGCTTCATCCGGCGGCGATGTGACGGTGGGCGGGATGCGCCAATGCCCGTCGACCTCAGTCCAGCGTCACCAGGGCTTCGGCCGCCATCTGCTCGACGAAGCGCCGTGTGTCGGCAGCGATGGTCTCGGGTGCGCCGGCATAGCGCCGCTGCAGCGCCGCGCACAGCTGCTCGAAGCTCTGGGGCTCGGCCAGCAACTCCCAGATGACGTGGGCGCTGCGCGCCAGGCCATAGTATTGGCCTTGCTCGACATGCATCAGAACCGTCTCGCCGTCGACTTCGGTGGCCAGCAGGTTGGCGGCGCGGGCGATCTGTGTCTGCGGGTTCAAGTCGGACATGGCGGAGGGGCGGGGACGGTCGGAAACGGGTTGTCGGCAAGCGGGTCGCGGGCCTTTATCGATCATAGCGATTCGTTGCGGCTGGCCCCGAGCACCGGCGCCTGGCCCCCCGAGGGCAACTTCGGCAGGCCGTAGTATTGGCCTCGTTCAGCGCCACATCGACATGAAGCATTCGCCTCACAAGCCGCAAGGGCCGACCCCGGAGTTCGAACTGGCCTGCCTGTGCTGCCGGGCTGAGGTCGGTGAGAACGATCTCGCTTCCATCGCCGCGCTGCTGCGGCGCCTGGACGTGCGCTCCTTCCTGGAACTGGTGATCGAGCGCCACCGCATCGGGCCGCTGGTCCACGCGGTACTGGCGCGACTGCCTGCGCGGGATCTGCCGGCGGGCCTGATGCCATCCCTGGCGGAGGTGGCACGCGGCAACGCTGTCAGGTACCTGGGCGCGCGTCGCGCCCACATCCTGCTGGCCCGTTGGTTCGACCAGGCTGGCATCGCCTGGATGCCGCTCAAGGGTCTGAGCCTGGCCGAGCGCTGCTACGCCGATCCTGCGCAGCGCCATGTCAACGACCTCGATGTCTGGGTGCCTGCCGCCGACCTGGGGCGCGCACGCCAACTATTGCTGTCGCGCGGCTTCTGCGCCGAGCCGGGCGACGGCCACTGGCGCATGGCGCAACGCGGACCGCGCCACCTGCGCTTCCTGATGGACTACTTTCATGAGGAGCGTCTGGTCAGCGCGGATCTGGGCGTGCTCGAACTGCACTGGCGCCTGACCGACACGCCGGACCGTTTCGCGCTAGGCCCGCAGGACATGCTGACCCGGGCCAGCCACGTCGGGCGCGACGGGCACCGGCTTGGTGTGTTGGACGACACCGACCAACTGCTCTACCTTTGCGAACACGGTGGCCGCCATGGCTGGTGCCGGCTGAAGTGGTTGGCCGATCTGCCGCGCCTGCTGGCGCAGCCTTGGGATTGGGCGCAGGTTCTGGCGCGGGCTCGCGAGCTTCGCTGCGAACGCCAGTTGCTGCTGGGCTGTGCGCTCTGCGAGGCGCTCTTCGCGTGGGCGCCGGACCCGGCGGTCCGGGCCCGCCTGCGTAGAGCAGGATCGCTGCCACTGCTGGCGGGCCTCGTGCAACAGACGCTACAGGTGCCCATTGGCTATCACGAGTCAGGCGCCCGCGTTTCGCTGGCCTGGCTGGTTCGCGACTTCACGCGTTCGCTGCTGCTGTCGGGTTCGCCGGCAGCGCTGGCCACGCAGGTCTGGCGTCGGGCGCTGTCGCCGCACGACATGCTGGCCTGTCCGGTGCCCGACCGGTGGTTTGCGCTGTACTACCTGCTGCGGCCCCTGCTGTTCATGAAAAGGCGCTTGCGCCCCGGCTGATGCGGCGGCTCCCGGCGTCTTGGGCGCCGCGGGCCCGACTGCCTGCGCGGGGGCCTCAACGTTCGCGGGCTGATCGCCGCAGGATGTCGAGTACCGGCTCCACCAGGTAGGCCAGCGGGCTGCGTGTCTCGCCGCGCAGGAACACTTGCGCCGCCATGCCGGCCTTGGGGTCGACCCCATCGCGGCGGGCTGCTGCCAGGGCCTCGGAATCGGCGGCGACATGCACGGTATAGGCTGCGCCGCGGTTGGGTGCATCGGGCAGCCTGTCGGGCGCGACGTAGATCACCTGCGCGCGCAGCGGCGGCGTGCCGGGCGAACGGAAGGCGGTGAAATGCACTTCGGCCGGCTGGCCCACGGCCACGCGACCGATGTCCTGCGCGCCCACGCTGACTTCGACGACCAGGCGGGGCGTATCCGGAACAATCTCGGCAATCAGTTCGCGCGCCGGCACCAGGCTCCCGGGCGTCTGTATGCGCAGGCCCATCAGCACGCCCGCCACCGGTGCCGTGATGCTCTGGCGCTCGGACGCGTCCAGCGCCTTGCGGTACTCCTGCTGCAGTTCCTGCAATTGCAGACCCAGGCTCGCATGCTGGTCGCCTGCGCGCTGCTGGAATTCGTCGAGCAGCACGCGCTGGCGCAGCTCGTTCTCGATCGAACGCTGTTGCGCCCGCGCCAGTTCGCCGCGGCGGGCTTCCAGCCCGGCAGCGTATTCGGCCACGCCGGATTCGAGCTGGACGATGCGGTTGCCGGATACAAAGCCGTCGCGCTGCATGTTGCGGTTGGATTCGAGCTCGGCGCGCTGCGCGGCCAGTGCCTGCTCGCTGCTGGCGATCTGAGCCTTGAGCGCGGCGATTTCCTGGGCCAGCCGGTCCTGCTGCGTGCGCAGCAGCACCACCTGCTCGTCAAGCGAGCGCCGGTGGCTGGCGAACAGGGCGCGCTCGTCAGCCAGCCGCGCCCTGAGCTCGGCCGAGGCCCGCGCCGCATCGATCAGTTCGGCCGGGAAGTCGAGCGTGGCGACGCTGCGCCGCTCGGCGTCCAGCCGGGCCAGGCTGGCGCTGACCCCGTTCAGGCGCGCCAGCAGCCTTGCGCGCTCGGCGTCCACGCCGACGTCGCCCAATACGATGAGGGTCTCGCCGGCGCGCACCGCCTGGCCTTCTCGTACCCTTACCTGCGTCGCCACGCCACCCTGCAGGTGCTGGATCGGCTGGCGACTGGTGTCCACCTTGACCAGGCCGGGTGCCACAACGGCCGCGGTGAGCGGCGCCAGCATCAACCACAGCAAGGCCGGCACCAGGGCCAGCAGCACCAGCAGCGCGCTTGCGCGCGTGATCGCCCGCGCCTCCTGCAATCCCGCGGCGACCGCCGGATCGCGCTGCAGCGCCGAGGTGGCCGCGCCGCTCATCGGGGCCGCGCTCCCGGCGCGGGGCTGGTGGCCGGTCGCCGCAGCGAGGTGACACGGGCCGAGCCGGCGTCGGCCGCCGGCGGTGGCACGATGAGAGCCTGCAGCACGGTGTCGCGGGCGCCGAAGTGCTGGACGCGGCCGCCTTCAAGCACCAGGATCTTGTCGGCCAGTCGCAGCAGGTTCTTGCGGTGGGTGACGACCACCACGGTGACCTGGCCCCGCAGCGCCTGCAGCGCCTCGCCCAGCGAGACTTCGCCGCTGCCGTCGAGATTGGCATTGGGCTCGTCGAGCAGCACCAGACACGGATCGCCGTACAGCGCACGGGCAAGGCCGATGCGCTGGCGTTGCCCGGGCGAGACCGCGCCGTTGCCGACCCGGGTGTCGTAGCCCTCGGGAAGCGCCAGCACCGCCTCATGGGCGCCCGCGCGGCGCGCCGCCTGGATGACCGATGCGGCTTCGGGCACCTGCAACCGCGCGATGTTGTCGGCAACGCTGCCGTCGAACAGCTGGATGTCCTGGGCCAGGTAGCCCAGCCAGCGCCCGAGCTCGCCCTCCGGCCACTGTGTCAGTGACGCTCCGTCGAGTTGCACCTGGCCACCGTCGGGCGCCCAGATGCCGGCCAGCACGCGCAGCAGGCTGGACTTGCCCGCGCCGCTGGGGCCAACGATTGCCAGGCATTCACCGGCGGCGAGTTCGAGCGAAACCTCGTCGAGGATCATTCGAGCGCCCGTGGGCGCGCGCAGGCTCAGGCCGACTGCGCTCAGACGGCCAGCGGGGCGGGGTAGCGAGAGGGCGGCGGCCGGTGCGGCTTCCCCGTCCAGCAGTTGCCCGAGGCGCTGCCATGAAGCCGCGCCTTCCGAGAGCGTGCGCCAGCCACTCACAACCTGCTCCAGCGGCGCCAGCGCGCGGCCGAGCAGGACGGTGGCGCCAATCATCAGGCCGGCGCTGCCGGAACCGGAGATCACCAGCCAGGCGCCCACCGCCAGCATGCCGACCTGCACCAGTTGGCGCAGCAGCCGGGCCAGCGCGGCCAGCAGGGCGGCGCGTCGCTCGAGCGCGCGCTGCGGCTGCAGCGCGGCATCGGACAGCCCCCGCCAGCGTGCCAGCATGGCGTCGACCATGCCCATGGCCACCAGCGACTCGGCCACCCTCATCGCGCCCTGCAGGTGCTGGGTTGCCGCGCCCGCGCGCGACTGCACATCCTGGGCACCGCGGCGCAGCAGGCCATGGCTGAGCCCGGCCAGCGCCAGCATCAGCAGCGCGAAGACCGCCGCAGCGACGCCCATGCGGGCATCGATGGCCGCGATCAGTCCCACGTAGATGAGCACCCACGGGGTGTCGAAGAGGGCAGCGACGCCCCCCGTGCCGAACAGGGTTTGGACGGCGGCCACGTCGCGCAATGTCTGCCCATCGGCCTGCCCGCCCGGGCGCGCCACCTGCACCACCAGCCGGCGCGTGACGGCGGGCGCCAGCACCGCGCCGGCCAGCCTGCCGCTCACGCCCAGCAGTCGCGCCCGCAGCACGTCGAGTGCAAGGCCCAGAAGCAGCGCCATCGAAGCGCCGACGAGCAGCGCCGCCAGCGTGCTGCCGGATGCCGCCGGGATCACGCGGTCGAACACCTGCAGCATGTACAGCGTGGGCGCCAGCAACAGCACGTTCAGCGCCACGGAGAGCAGCGCCACCCAGGCAAGCGGCCGCCGCAGCAGATGGGCCAGCGCGGCGGTTGTGCCGTTTGCGCCCCTGCGGGGCTGTGGGCCGGCTGCTTGCGTCATGGCCGGCTGCCGATCAGGTCGTCGAGTGCGCCATTGCCGCTGTGGCGCGCGAAGTGCGCCGAGCCCCGGGCCAGCGCGAACTGCGCCGGACCGGCCGAAGGCGGAAACCCATTGCCCGCGGCCTCGATGCCCGTGAGCGCCGACGGGCTCTGCTCCACCAGTTCCAAGTAGCGCTCCTTCGCGCTGGGGCGAACCTGGTTGTTCAGCAGCCGCGTGCCGCGCAGCGCCGTGGCCGGCGGGCCGATCTGCCCCAGGTACAGCGCCGGCACCGCGCTCTCGGCTTCGATCACCTGTCCGCTGAAGGCATTGCCCGCGCTGTCGCGACGGGCGATGTCGCGGATGACCACGCCGGCGGCGCGCGCATGGTGTGCGGGGTGGTCGAAGGACGAGTCCCAGGCCGACTCCAGGCCTGCAATGGCGCGCGATGCCCGACCGCGCAGGTGATTGCCTTCGAAGCTGTTGTCGATGGCGTGGATGGCGCAATAGGCCAGGTACTTGGGCATGCCCGAGGAGCGCACCTTGTTGCCGACGAAGCGGTTGCGCTCGACGCCGAGATAGGCCTGAAGGAGCGCCTCGCCCTGGGCGCGCGCCGTCTCGATGCGGTTGTCCTGCACCAGGTTGTCGCTTGCGCCGAAAGCCAGGTGGATGCTGCTGCTCTGCGATTCCAGACACTGGTTGAGTCTGACCGTGTTGCTGCGACTGTGGTCCTGCAGCGTGATGTTGCGGACGTTGTCGCGCAGCAGGTTGCCGGTCACGCTGCAGTTGCGCGCGCCCAGCAGGCAGATGCCGTAATAGCCCCCGCGCACCTTGTTGCGGGCGATGGTGCAGCGTTGCGTAGGCAGCGCTACATCGGCGGCGCGGAAGTTGCGACGCCACATGACGTCCTGGTTGTCGATGCCTTCGGGCAGCGCCAGTTCGGCGGTGGCGCGGATGCCCCA
Source organism: Rubrivivax sp. A210 (assembly GCF_904426505.1). Lineage (GTDB taxonomy): Bacteria > Pseudomonadota > Gammaproteobacteria > Burkholderiales > Burkholderiaceae_C > Rubrivivax. The sequence continues at coordinate 880 of NZ_CAJGBN010000013.1, read as the reverse complement.
CCAGGCAACGCCGTGTTCGCCGGTGATGCCCTCGATTTCGTTGTCTTCGACAGTCACGTCCTCGACGGGCGAACCGCCGGCGGTATAGCCATGCACCAGGATGCCGGTGCCATTGCGCATGCCGGTTATTCGGTTGGCGATGAAGCGGCAGCGCCGCGCATTGGCCGCGAAGATTGCATTGACGACGCCCTCGCGCCCGCTGGCATCGATCTCGACGCCCTCGATGCGGCAGTTCTCGACCGGGGCGAAGTCGCCGAACGAGGGCCCGGCGAGCAGCAGCCCCGTATTCAGGCCCCCCGGCGCGCACCGGATGACACCGCCACCGCCCACGATGCTGCGCAGCCCGCGACGCACCAGCAGGTAGCGCGAAACGAGATAGGTGCCGGGCGTCAGCCGAACCTCCAGGCCGCCGGCCTGGGCGCGGTCGAACAGGCGCTGCAGCGCTTCGGTGTCGTTGGTGACACCGTCGCCGTGTGCGCCGACGTCGGCGGGGGTCAGCGTTCCGGCCCTCGAAGGGCCGCTGCGGGTCAGGATCATCGCCCCCAGGGCTGTGCCCAAACGGCGCCGCGTCGGCAGGGGGCAGTCGGCGGAGCCGGTCATGGTGGGCTGGGGGTGGCCATCGATGGTACGCGCAAGGGGCCCTGTGCGCGGACGCCGCTTCGGCGGCATCACGGTTGCGCCAGCCCGGCTACCACCAGCAGGGCGTCGCCCTGGCCGAATGCGACGTAGCTCGCCCCCACATGACCCAGCGCGGTCCAGCCCGACAGGTCGATGGTGTTGGAGGCGTCACCGAGATCGAGGAACAGCGTGTTGCCGGTTCCGGCCAGGCCCAGGTCGGGCAGCGAGGCGCGGTCGAAGTCGGAGCCGGCGGTAATGTCAA
>NZ_CAJGBN010000012.1 GCF_904426505.1 Rubrivivax sp. A210 | reverse complement strand
CGGCGGCCGCCGCTTCGTCCTGACGCTGCCGGCGCTGGCGGCCACCTGGCGCGGCGACTACGCCACCCTGTGGCGCACGCCGCCCGGCTGGCGCCCGGGCGCCGAGCCGCCGGCCGAGACGCGCGACTGGATCGCGCGCCAGCTCGACCGCGCCGACCCCGGCAGCAGCGGCCGCCGCCTGCGCGAGCGCATCGCCGCCTTCCAGCTGGTGCAGGGCCTGCCGCCCGACGGTGTGGCAGGCCCGATGACGCTGATGCTGCTCAACCGTGTGGGCGCTGTCGACGAGCCCCGCCTCGACGACCGCGCTGCGCGCTGAAGAAAAGAACCCCATGTCCTACATCCTCGATGCCCTGCGCCGCGCCGATGCCGAGCGCCTGCGCGGCCAGGTGCCGGGCCTTGGCGCCCAGCCCGTGCTGGCCGAAGAGCCCGAGCCACCGCGCCGCCTGGTGCCGGTGGCGCTGGCTGCCGGGGCCGTGCTGGCGGCCGCGGCGCTGGCCTGGTGGTGGCTGGCGGCGCCGGCCACCGTGCCGCCTCACAAGCCGCCGGTGCGCGACCAGGCCGCCGCAGTGCCGGCCCCGCCCCCGGCCCGTGCGGTGGCGGCACCCGCGCCCTTCCCCCTCGTGGTGTCGGCGCCGGCGCCGTCTCTAGCGCCGGCCCCAGCGCCGGCCTCGGCGGCCCCGAAGCCGGTCCCCGTGATGGCGCCGGCGCCGGTGGCGGCGCCCGCGTCACCCGTCGCCACGGTGCCCGCCGTTGCGCCTGTCCCGGCGCCAGCACCTGCGGGCTCGCGGGCCTCACCGGCCGCCGTTCCCCTGGCCGCGCTCAGCGCCGAGCAGCGCCGCGAGCTGCCACCCCTGGTGCTGGGTGGCTCGATCTGGTCGGAGAGCGCGGCCCAGCGCTTCATCATCGTCAACGGCCAGGTCGTCCACGAGGGCGACGTGCTGGCGCCCGGCCTAACGCTTGAACGCATCTCACAGCGTGCGGCGGTGCTGCGCTGGCGTGAACTCCGCATCGAGCTGCCGCTCTAGCGGGGCCTTGTGTACCCCCGCAGCCACGGGGGCGCGCCTCGGCTGCCCCAGGCCTTGCGGCGATACTCGGGCGGTGTTCAAGAGGCGACCCCATCGATGAAGTCAGGGACTGTTGCGAAGGGCTGGCGCGCGTGCTGTGGCGCCGTGCTGCTGCTGCTGGCGCAGGCCGTCGGCGCCGAGACCTGGGTGGTGGGCCCCAAGGGTGAGCCGCGCTCGCTGGTCGACGCGTTGGCCCAGGCCCAGGACGGCGACACCATCGAGCTGATGCCGGGCGACTACAGCCCCGGCCTGGTGCTCGAGAACCGCAAGCTCACCTTGCGCGGCCTGGGCACGAAGCCGCGCATCGTCGGCAACGGCAAGGTCGGCGCCAGCAAGGCCTTGTGGCTGGTGCGCGGGGGCGAGGTGACGCTGGAGAACATCGCCTTTCTCGGGGCCCGTGCCAATGACGGCGAAGGCGCCGGCCTGCGCATGGAAGGTGGCCGCCTGCTGCTCAAGGGCTGCGTGTTCCAGGACAACGAATACGGCGTCTACGCGGCCAACGACGACAGCGCCGAGCTGACCGTGGCCAACAGCGAGTTTGGCAAGGCACCGCATGTGGTGGGCGGGCTCTACCACCTGCTCAATGTCGGCCGCATCGCCAGGCTTTCGGTCAGCGGCAGCCGCTTCCAGCAGGGCTTCGAAGGCCATCTGCTCAAGACGCGGGCGCGCGAGAACGTCATCAGCTACAACTTCATCCACGATGGCCGCCGTGGCGGCGCCTCCTATGAGATCGACATCGCCAATGGCGGGCTGGCCACGGTGATCGGCAATGTCATCGGCCAGGGTGCCGACAGCCAGAACCCCGTGCTCGTGGCCTACGGCGCCGAGGGCCGGGCCTGGGACCAGAACCGCCTGCTCGTGTCGCACAACACCTTCGTCAGCTATGGCTGGATGCCGGCCTGGTTTCTGCGCGTTTTCGGCGACCGTCTTCCCGAGAACACCGAGATCATCGCCATCAACAACCTGCTCGTCGGCGGCGGGCTGTTCTCGCTGGCCAATCCAGGCAGCTTCGAAGGCAACCGCCCGGCCACGCTGGGCATGCTGCGCGACGCCGAAACCTATGCCTTCGAGCTGGCACCGGGCTCGATGTGGCGCACCAGCGGCGTCGACCCACGCAAGTTCAAGGGCCACGATCTCGCGCCCAAGGCCGAGTTCGAATGGCCCACCGGCATGCGCCCGCTCGCCGGCGAGCGCACGAGCTGGGCACCCGGGGCCTACCAGCGTTGACGCCGGGCGCCGGGGGTTAGCATCGGTCACCACTGCCGAGCACCCCGCCCATGGAACCCAAGCAGGCCCACCCCGACACCGTCATCGCCCAGGCCCTGGGCTGGATCGACGAAGCGACGCGGGCGATCACGCCGCCGGTCCACGTCTCGTCGACCTACCTGCGCGACCCCGACAACCAGTACCGCAGCGGCCGTGTCTATGCGCGCGCCGACAACCCGGCCTTCGACCAGGCCGAGGCGGTGATCAAGGCGCTTGAAGGCGGCCACCAGGCCCTGCTCTTCGCCAGTGGCATGGCTGCGGCGACGGCGGTGTTCCAGGCCCTGGCTCCAGGCGACCATGTGTTGGCGCCCAGGGTGATGTACTGGTCGCTGCGCAACTGGCTGATGGGCTTTGCCACCCAGTGGGGGCTGGACGTCGAGCTGGTGGAGATGGAGTCGCCCGAGGCCGTGCAGGCCGCACTGCGACCGGGCCGCACCAAGCTGGTGTGGGTGGAGACGCCGGCCAACCCGCTGTGGACGGTGACCGACATCGCGGCCACGGCGCAGGCAGCGCATGCGGCTGGCGCGCTGCTGGCGGTGGATTCGACCGTGGCCACGCCGCTGCTGACGCGGCCGCTGGCGCTGGGCGCCGACCTCGTGATGCACGCGGCGACCAAGTACCTCAACGGCCATTCCGACCTCATCGCCGGGGCCCTGGTGACGCGCGCCGACAACGAGCACTGGCAGCGCGTGCGCCGGGTGCGCGCCCAACTCGGCGGCACGCTGGGCTCCTTCGAGGCCTGGCTGCTGTTGCGCGGCCTGCGCACGCTGCACCTGCGTGTGCGCGCCGCCTGCGCTTCGGCGCAGGCCATCGCCGAGCACTTCGAGACTCATCCGCTCGTGACAGCGGTGCTCTACCCGGGCCTGGCCGCGAGCCCCGGCCACGCCGTGGCGCGGGCGCAGATGCAGGGCGGCTTTGGCGGCATGCTGTCGGTGCGCGTGTACGGCGGCGAGGCGGCGGCCATTGCGGTGGCGGCCCAGACGCGCATCTGGAAGCGCGCCACCTCGCTGGGCGGGGTCGAGAGCCTGGTCGAGCACCGCGCCAGCGTCGAGGGCGCGGGCACGCCGGCGCCGGCCGACCTGCTGCGCCTGTCGGTGGGCGTCGAGCATGTGGCCGATCTCATCGCCGACCTCGAGCAGGCGCTCGTCGCCGCCCACGCCGGCGGTTGACCCGCATCTGAAACTTGGGCATGATGGTTGATGTAACTTTATTACATCAACCATGTCCTTCGACCTGATCCTCTTCGGCGGCACCGGCGATCTCACCTGGCGCAAGCTGATGCCGGCGCTGTTCCAGGCCTTCCGCCACGGCAAGCTGCCGGCCGGCGGGCGCATCCTGGCAGTGGCGCGCGACGAGCGCAGCGACGACGAGTACCGCGCCTTCATCAAGGAGCGCTTTACCGAGGTCGAGGAAAGCAAGCGCCCCAGCGACGAGGCCTATGCCGCCTTTGCGCAGATGCTGCACTACCGCCGCATGGATCTGGCCAAGCCCGAGCACTATGCCGGCCTCAAGGACTGGATCGCCACGCCGGGCGCGGTGGCGGGCCGCGCCGAGGGCGAGCGAGCCGGCACCGTGGTGCTGTTCCTGGCCACCAGCCCGCATCTGTTTCCTGTGATCTGCGAGCAGCTCGGCGCCGCCGGGCTGAACACGCCCGAGGTGCGTGTAGTGCTGGAAAAGCCGCTCGGCCACGATCTTGCCAGCGCACAGCAGATCAACCGCGTCGTCGCCTCGGCCTTCAAGGAAGAGCAGGCGCTGCGCATCGACCACTACCTGGGCAAGCCAGCGGTGCAGAACCTGATGGCGCTGCGCTTTGGCAATGCGCTTTTCGAACCGCTGTGGCGGCGCGAGAGCATCGCCAACATCCAGATCACGCTGGCCGAGAGCATCGGCGTGGGCACGCGCGGCGACTTCTATGACCAGACCGGCGCGCTGCGCGACATGATCCAGAACCATGCGCTGCAGTTGCTGACCATGATCGCGATGGAACCGCCGTCCAGCAACGACGCCGACGCCATCCGCGACGAGAAGCTCAAGGTGCTGAAATCGCTGCGCCCCTTCACGCCCGAGTCGGTGGCGCGCGACGTGGTGCGCGGCCAGTACCGCGCCGGCAGCTTCGACGGCAAGGCCGTCAAGGGCTATCTCGACGAGCTCAAGGTGCCGCCTTCCAGCCGCTGCGAGACCTTCGTCGCGTTGCGTACCGAGGTGCAGAACTGGCGCTGGGCCGGCGTGCCCTTCTACCTGCGCACCGGCAAGCGCCTGGCGGCGCGCGACGCCCAGATCGTCGTCAACTTCCGTCCCGTGCCTCACCCCATCTTCCCGGGCTCCAGCGGCGCCGGGCGCGCCAACAAGCTGGTCATCAAGCTGCAGCCCGAGGACGGGCTCGAGCTGCACCTGCTGGCGGCCAAGGGCAGCGGCGGCAACGAGTTGCTGTCGCCGGTGTCGCTGGACCTCGACTTCGACCGCGCCTTTGCCAGCGAGCGCGTGGGCGGCTACGAGCGCCTGCTGCTCGATGCCATTGCCGGCCGCCTCAACCTGTTCGTGCGCAGCGACGAGCAGGAGCAGGCCTGGCGCTGGGTCGAACCCATTCTCGACGCCTGGGCCGCCGACCCCACTGGCCCGCGCCCCTATGCGCCGGGCAGCTGGGGCCCTGCGGCGGCCAGCGCCCTGGTGGCGCGCGACGGCTGCGCCTGGGCCGAAGAGCAGTGAACGGGCTGCACCGCCTTACCGTTCTTGCCCGCTGGCAGGCCTCTGGCGGCTAGCATCGCGTCCATCATGCTCGAACGCATCCGTGCCTCCATTCCCGCGCTGCCGCCGGCCGAGCAGCGTGTGGCCAAGCTGTTGCTGGCCGACCCGCGCAGCTTTGCCACGCTGCCGGTGTCGGAGCTGGCCGACCGCTCGCACGTCAGCAAGCCCACCGTGGTGCGCTTCTGCCGCAGCGTGGGCTACGACGGCCTGGCCGACTTCAAGCTCAAGCTGGCCGGCAACGTCAACGAAGGCGTGCCCTACGTACACCGCTCGGTCGACGACGACGACAAGGCCGCGGACATCGTCGTCAAGGTCACCGACAACGCGGTGGCGGCGCTGCTGCGCTACCGCAATGCGGCCTCGGCCCAGGCGGTGGAGCGCGCCATCCAGCTGCTGGCCGACACCGGCCGCGCCGGCCAGCGCATCGAGTTCTACGGTGTCGGCAATTCCGGCATCGTGGCGCAGGATGCCCAGCACAAGTTTTTCCGCCTCGGCGTCAACGCCGCCGCCATCAGCGACGGCCATGTGCAGGTGATGAGCGCGACCATGCTCAAGGCCGGAGACTGCGCCGTCGTCATCAGCAATTCGGGCCGCAGCCGCGACCTGCTGGACGTGGCCGAGATCGCGCGCCGCAAGGGCGCCAGCGTGATCATCATCACCGCCAGCGGTTCACCGCTGGCGCAGGAGGCGCGCCACGGCGGCCAGCAGGTGCTGCTGGCGGCCGACCATCCGGAAGACGCCGACCGCTACAGCCCCATGGTGTCGCGCCTGCTGCACCTGCTGATCATCGACATCCTGACCACCGGCGTCGCATTGCGCCTGGGCTCGGCGCAACTGCGGCCCCTGCTGCAGGAAATCAAGCGCAACCTGCGCCAGCGCCGCTATGCCCCGGGGGCGCGCGAAGACGACGACAGCGACAGCAGTTCCTCGACGCCGTAGAGCCGCGCCAGCTCGGCCAGCTTGGCCGGAGCGCCGACCAGTTCGAAACCGCGCCCGGCGGCACCCGCCAGGCGGCGCGCCTGCATCAGCAGCGCGATGGTCGAGGTGTCGAAGGCCTGCAGCGCGCTGGCGTCTACGCTCAGCACGCCAGTGCCCGAGGCCACGGCCTCGGGCAGGGTTTCGGCCAAAGCCGCGGCCTGTTCCAGCGTGGCGGAGGCGGGCAGTTGCAGGCTGCTCATCGCGACGCTCAGCTCTTGGCGGCCTTGTTGCGCTCGGCCAGCGTGTGGATGAGGCCGTCGATGCCGCCCTTGGTGAGTTCCTGCGCGAACTGCGAGCGGTAGTTCTGCACCAGCCAGAGGCCGCCAACGTTGACGTCGATGATCTTCCAGGCATCGGCCATCTTGTCGAGGCGGTAGTCGAGCTTGATGGGCTCGCCCTTGCCGCGCACCTCGGTCTGCACGACGAGCTGGGCGCTGCCCGACACCGGCAGCGTCTTGGTGACCTCGACGGTCTGGTCTTTCACCTGGGCCAGCGCGCCGGAGTAGACGCGCACCAGCAAGGTCTTGAACTCGGTCTGCAGCTTCGTGCGCTGCTCCGGCGTGGCGCTGCGCCATTGCACGCCCACGGCCGAGCGCGTCATGACCTCGAAGTTGACGTGGGGCATGACCTTGCCTTCGACGAGGGCGAGGATGCGGTTGAGGTCGCCCGCCTGGATGGCCTTGTCAGCCTTGGCGGTATCGATGACCTCGGTGGAGATCTGTCGCACCAGCGTTTCGGCGCCGGCATCGGCCAGCGCGGGGGCCGCGGCCAGCAGGCCCAGGACCAGGGAGGCGGCAGAGATCAATTGCTTGAGCACGGGTTTCCTTTCGTCTCGCGGCGCCCGGGACGGGCGGCCGTTGAATCCTTAACGCGCCAGCCGGTCCGGCGGTTCACCGGCTCAGCGGCTGGCGGGCCTGGCCGCCGGGCGGGCGGGAGCCGAGGCCGCGGCGGCAGCCGGCGCCGGGGTGTCGAGAGGGTCGTCGCCGAAGTCTTCCATCGGCGGTGCGCCATCGTAGACCTGGTCGAGCCGGCGCTGCAGATAGGCGTCGCGCACGAAGGAGTAGCGGTCCAGCGCCACCGAGTCGAGCAGTTTGGTGGTGGACAGCAGATTGGCGCGCAGGTCGATCACGCTGATCGCCGTGAGCGAATTGCGCCCGGTCGCCGTGGGCGGCAGATTGCTGGGTGAGGCCGGGCGGTCGACCACCCAGCCGGCGGTGTCGCGCACGGTCGAAGGGCCCAGCAGCGGCAGCATCACGAAAGGGCCGCCGCCCACGCCCCAGCGGCCCAGGGTCTGGCCGAAGTCCTCGCTGCGCCGCGTCAAGCCCATGGGTGTGGCCGGGTCGAGCAGGCCACCGAGGCCGAAGACGCTGTTGGTCAGCACGCGCATGCCCATTTCCAGGCCGCTCTGGAACTTGCCCTGCAGGAAGTGGTTGGCGGTAGACCAGACATCGCCGATATTGCCCAGCACATTGCCAATGCCGGTGCGCACCAGTTCGGGCACGGTGTCGCGGTAGGCGGTGGCCACCGGCTTCAGCACGGCTTCGTCGACCTTGTCATTGAAGCTGTAGACCTTGCGGTTCCAGTTCTCCCAGGGGTCTGCCGGGTTGGCGGCCGTGGGATTGGCCGGCACACTGGCGCAGCCGCCGAGCAGGGCCAGCAGGCCCGCTGCCAGCGCAAGCCGCAGCCGGGGCAGCCCGGATCTCACTTGCCGCCCCCATTGGAGGCAGCACCGGCCGGGGCGCCGGCCTTGTCGGTGAGGAACTGGCCGATCAGGTTCTCCAGCACCACGGCCGACTGCGTCTGCGCCACGGTGTCGCCGGGCTGCAGATTGGCGTCGTCGCCCCCCGGCTCGAGGCCGATGTATTGGTCGCCCAGCAGGCCGGCCGTCAGGATCTTGGCCGAGGTGTCCTTGGGGTAGAGGTGGCTGCTGGTGATGGCCATCGTGACCACGCCCTGGTAGGTCTTGCTGTCCAGCGCGATGCCGGTGACGCGGCCCACCGTGACGCCCGCGGTGCGCACCGGCGCGCGCACCTTGAGGCCGCCGATGTTGTCGAAGCGCGCCTGCATCGTGTAGGTGTCGCCGCCGCCCATGCTGCCCAGGTTGGCCGCCTTCATGGCCAGGAAGACCAGGCCCACCAGGCCCAGCAGCACGAACAGGCCCACCAAAGTCTCGATACCCTTTTTGCCCACTTGCTGGCTCCGTTCAGTTGCACGCCGCGATGGCGATCAGGCGGCCACGGGCCGCGGTGATGGTGTTCACGGTGTCGAGAACATGAGGGCCGTGAGGATGAAGTCCATCCCCAGCACCCACAGCGAAGAGATCACCACGGTGCGCGTGGTGGCGTAGGCCACGCCCTCGGGCGTGGCCTCGGTCTCGTGGCCCTGGTAGAGGGCCACCAGGGTACACACGACGCCGAAGACGCAGGACTTGAAGATGCCGTTGCCGACATCGCGCCAGACATCGACCTTGGTCTGCATGATGGACCAGAAGTTGCCGGCGTCGACGCCGATCAGCAGCACCGCCACGACCCAGGCACCGAGGATGCCGATGACCGAGAACAGGATGGCCAGGATGGGCATGGAGATGATGCCGCCGATGAGCCGCGGCGCCAGCACGCGCGCCTTGGGGTCGATGGCCATCAGTTCCATCGCGGCGAGCTGTTCGCCGGCCTTCATGAGGCCGATCTCGGCCGTCAGCGAGGTGCCGGCGCGGCCGGCGAAGAGCAGGCCGGTGACCACCGGCCCGAGCTCGCGCACCAGGGCCAGGTTGACGATCAGGCCCAGGCTCTCGGCGGCGCCGTAGGTGACGAGGGCGTAGTACATCTGCAGCGCGAGCACGAAGCCCACCGCCAGGCCCGAGGACATGATGATCACCAGCGAGCGGTTGCCGATGGCGTGTACCTGGGCCACCACGAGGCCGAAGCGGCGCAGCGAGGCCGGCACGGCGCGCAGCAGGTCGAAGAAGAAGAAGGCGGCGTGGCCCCAGCCGCGGAAGTGGTCGAGCGCGACCGCGCCCATGCGAGCCAGGAAGTTCATGGGCGGGCGAGGCCGAAGTCGGCGCCGATTTCGGGCGCCGGGTAATGGAACTTGACCGGACCGTCGGGCTCGCCGCGCACGAACTGGCGCGTCTCGGGGTCGCGCGATTCCATCAGCTGCTGCGGCGTGCCGTGGGCGACGATGCGGCCGCCGGTGGCCATCAGCACCACGTAGTCGCTGATGGCCATGCACTCCGGCACGTCGTGGCTCACCACCAGCGAGGTGGCGCCGGTCACGTCGTTGAGGGTGCGGATGAGCTTGGCGGCCACGCCCATGCTGATGAGGTCGAGGCCAGCGAAGGGCTCGTCATACATGATCAGCTCGGGATCGAGCGCGATGGCGCGCGCCAGCGCGATGCGCCGTGCCATGCCGCCCGAGACCTCGCTGATGCGCAGCGCCGCGGCGCCGCGCAGGCCCACCGCGTTGAGCTTCATCAGCACGATGTCGCGGATCATCGCCTCGGGCAGCGCCGTGTGTTCGCGCAGCGGAAAGGCGACATTGTCGAAGACGCTGAGATCGGTGAAGAGGGCGCCAAACTGGAACAGCATGCCCAGGCGGCGGCGCAGGCGGAACAGCTGGTCCTTGTCGTGGGTGTCGATGACCTCGCCATCGAAAACGACGCGGCCCTTGCTGGGGGCGTAGACGCCGCCGATCAGGCGCATCAGCGTGGTCTTGCCGCAACCCGATCCGCCCAGGATGGCGGTGACCTTGCCGCGCGGGAAGTTCAGCGAAATGTCCGACAGGATCGTGCGGTTCGCGTCGTAGCCGAACGTGACGTGGTCGATCTCGATGAGGGTTTCGGAACTCAAGCGTCTACTGATCCGTGCGGAATTGCCGCAGCGGTAACCCTGCGGGGATGAGACCTATTCTCGCACGCAAGGGCAAACCCGCATGTGTCGCCCTTGCAAAGCCCCCCGTGCCGAACGTGGGGGGCGCGCTCATCAGCGTGGCAGGGTGCTGGCACCCATCAGGAATTCGTCCACCGAGCGCGCCGCCTGGCGGCCTTCGCGGATGGCCCACACCACCAGGCTCTGGCCGCGGCGCATGTCGCCGGCGGCAAACACCTTGGCCACATTGGTGGCGTAGCCGCCCGCATCGTCAGTGCCGGCGCGCGCATTGCCGCGGCCGTCCTTGTCGACGCCGAAGGCCTCGAGCACGCTGGCCACCGGGGCCACGAAGCCCATCGCCAGCAGCACCAGGTCGGCCTTGTATTCCTGCTCGCTACCGGCCACCTCGACCATCTTGCCGCCCTGCCATTCGACGCGCACCGTCTTGAGCGCCGTGACACGGCCCTTGCTGCCGACCAGCTCCTTGGTGCTGATCGCGAACTCGCGCTGGCAGCCTTCGTCGTGGCTGGAGCTGGTGCGCAGCTTGATCGGCCAGTAGGGCCAGGTCAGCGGGCGGTTCTCTTCGATGGGCGGCTGCGGCAGCAGCTCGAACTGCGTCACGCTGGCGGCGCCGTGGCGGTTGCTGGTGCCGACGCAGTCGCTGCCGGTGTCGCCGCCGCCGATCACGATGACGTGCTTGCCGGTGGCCTTGATCTGGCCTTTGAGCTTGTCGCCGGCGTTGACCTTGTTTTGCTGCGGCAGGAACTCCATCGCGTAGTACACGCCGTCGAGCTCACGCCCGGGCACCGGCAGGTCGCGGCTGGTCTCGCTGCCGCCGGCCAGCAGCACGGCGTCGAACTCGGCCTTCAGCTGATCCGCGGTGATGGTTTCCTTGGCGTCGTTGGTGACCTTGCTATCCGCCGGCCAGGCCCCCACCAGCACGCCGGTGCGGAAGACCACCCCCTCAGCCTGCATCTGTGCCACGCGGCGGTCGATGTGGCTCTTCTCCATCTTGAAGTCGGGGATGCCGTAGCGCAGCAGGCCGCCGAGGCGGCTGTTCTTCTCGAATACCGTCACCTCGTGGCCGGCGCGCGCCAGTTGCTGGGCCGCCGCCAGGCCGGCCGGGCCGCTGCCGACGACGGCAACCTTCTTGCCGGTCTTGACGGCGGCGGGTTGCGGCTGCACCCAGCCCTCGGCCCAGGCGCGGTCGATGATGGCGTGCTCGATGCTCTTGATGCCCACCGCGTCGTCGTTGACGTTGAGCGTGCAGGCGGCCTCGCAGGGCGCCGGGCAGACGCGGCCGGTGAACTCGGGGAAGTTGTTGGTCTGGTGCAGCGTGGTCAGGGCATTGGCCCAGTCGCCGCGGTAGACCAGGTCGTTGAAGTCCGGAATGATGTTGTTCACCGGGCAGCCGTTGTTGCAGAAGGGTGTGCCGCAGTCCATGCAGCGCGCACCCTGCACCTTGGCCTGGTCTTCGGCCAGGGTGATGACGAATTCCTTCCAGGTCTTCAAGCGCGCCTGCGGCGGCTCGTAGCCCTCTTCGAGGCGTTCGTATTCGAGGAAACCGGTGACCTTGCCCATGGTGTGCTCTCAGATGTCCTTGTTTGCGCTTGCGGCTGGCGTTACTTCGCGGCCACGGCCGCGGCGCTGCCTTGCGCCTTGCTGGTGGCGGCCGCCGCCTCGGCCTTGGCCGCGCGCTCGGCCAGCACGCGCTTGTACTCGTGCGGGAAGACCTTGACAAACTTGCCGCGTGCGTCGGCCCAGTGGTCCAGCAACTCGCGGGCGCGCAGCGAGCCGGTCCAGCGGTGGTGCTCGTCGATCAGGCGCTTGAGCAGGTCTTCGTCCGGCGTCTCGAGGTGCAGGCCGATGGCCGGCACCGCCTGCTCGTCGCGCGCCACCACCTTCTCGAGTGCGACCATGCTGGTGTTGCAGCGGCTGCGGAAGTGGCCGTCCTCGTCGTAGACGTAGGCCACGCCGCCGCTCATGCCGGCGGCGAAGTTGCGCCCGGTGCGGCCGAGCACGACGACGGTGCCGCCGGTCATGTATTCGCAGCCGTGGTCGCCCGTGCCCTCGACCACCGCGGTGGCGCCCGACAGGCGCACCGCGAAGCGCTCGCCGGCGACGCCGCGGAAGTAGGCTTCGCCGCTGGTGGCGCCGTAGAGGGCGGTGTTGCCGATGATGATGTTCTGCGTCGCCTCGCCGCGGAATTCGATGCTGGGGCGCACCGCGACGCGGCCACCCGACAGGCCCTTGCCGGTGTAGTCGTTGGCATCGCCGATCAGGTAGAGCGTGATGCCGCTGGCCAGGAAGGCGCCGAAGCTCTGGCCGCCCGTGCCTTCCATCTGCATGAAGATGGTGTGGTCGGGCAGGCCCTCGGGCCGGTGGCGGATGAGCTCGCCCGAGAGCATGGCGCCGACGCTGCGGTTGAGGTTGCGCGCGTCTTCCATGAAGTGCACCTTCTCGCCGCGCTGGATGGCGGGCTGGCAGCGCTCGATCAGCTTCACGTCCAGCGCCTTGGCCAGGCCGTGGTCCTGCTCACTCTGCTGATAGCGCGGCACGTCGGCGGCGATCTGCGGCTGGTGGAAGACGCGGCTGAAGTCCAGGCCCTTGGCCTTCCAGTGTGCGATGCCCTTGCGGGTGTCGAGCAGGTCGCTGCGGCCAATGAGTTCGTCGAACTTGCGGATGCCGAGCTGCGCCATGATGCTGCGCGCCTCTTCGGCGATGAAGAAGAAGAAGTTGACGACGTGCTCGGGCTTGCCGGCGAACTTCTTGCGCAGCACCGGGTCCTGCGTGGCCACGCCTACCGGGCAGGTGTTGAGGTGGCACTTGCGCATCATGATGCAGCCCTCCACCACCAGCGGCGCGGTGGCGAAGCCGAACTCGTCGGCACCCAGCAACGCACCGATCACCACATCGCGGCCCGTCTTCATCTGGCCGTCAGCCTGTACGCGGATGCGGCCGCGCAGGCGGTTGAGCACCAGGGTTTGCTGCGTCTCGGCCAGGCCCAGCTCCCACGGCGTGCCGGCGTGCTTGATCGATGACCAGGGGCTGGCGCCGGTGCCGCCGTCATGGCCGGCGATGACCACATGGTCGGCCTTGCACTTGGCCACGCCGGCGGCGATGGTGCCGACGCCCACTTCGGAAACCAGCTTGACGCTGACGCTGGCGCGCGGGTTGGCGTTCTTCAGGTCGTGGATGAGCTGGGCCAGGTCTTCGATGGAATAGATGTCGTGGTGCGGCGGCGGGCTGATGAGGCCGACACCGGGCACGCTGTAGCGCAGCATGCCGATGTAATCCGACACCTTGCCGCCGGGCAACTGGCCGCCTTCGCCGGGCTTGGCGCCTTGGGCCATCTTGATCTGGATCTGGTCGGCGCTGACCAGGTATTCGGTGGTGACGCCGAAGCGGCCCGAGGCCACCTGCTTGATGCGGCTGCGCAGGCTGTCACCGTCCTTCAGCGTGTAGTCGCTCTCGATGACCTTGGCGCCGATGATGTCGCTGACCAAGGTGCCGGCCTTGACCGGGATGCCCTTCAGCTCTTGCCGATAGCGCGCCGGGTCTTCGCCGCCCTCGCCGGTGTTGCTCTTGCCGCCGATGCGGTTCATCGCGATGGCGAGCGTGCTGTGGGCCTCGGTGCTGATGCTGCCCAGGCTCATCGCGCCGGTGGCGAAGCGCTTGACGATGTCGGCTGCTGGCTCGACCTCGTCGAGCGGGATGGCGCGGCTGGGGTCGACCTTGAACTCGAACAGGCCGCGCAGCGTCATGTGGCGCTTGCTCTGGTCGTTGATGAGCTGGGCGTATTCCTTGTAGGTGTCGTAGCGGTTGGCGCGCGTGCTGTGCTGCAGCTTGGCGATGGCGTCGGGCGTCCACATATGTTCTTCGCCGCGCACGCGCCAGGCGTATTCGCCACCGGCGTCGAGCATGGTGGCCAGCACCGGGTCGTTGCCGAAGGCGGCGACGTGCATGCGCAGGGCTTCCTCGGCAACCTCGAAGACACCGATGCCGCCCACCTGGCTGGCGGTGCCGCGGAAGTACTTGGCGACGAAGCTCTTCTCGAGGCCGATGGCCTCGAAGAGCTGGGCGCCGCAGTAGGACATATAGGTGCTCACGCCCATCTTGGACATGATCTTGGACAGGCCCTTGCCGATGGCCTTGACGTAGTTGTAGACCGCCTTCTCGGCGCTCAGCGCGCCGGGCAGGGTGTGGTGCAACTCGGCCAGTGTCTCCATCGCCAGGTAGGGGTGAACGGCCTCGGCGCCGTAGCCGGCGAGCACCGCGAAGTGGTGGACCTCGCGCGCCGAGCCGGTCTCGACCACCAGGCCGGCCGTGGTGCGCAGGCCCTCGCGCACCAGGTGATGGTGTACGGCGCTCAGCGCCAGCAGCGCCGGAATGGCAACCTGGCCGCGGCCCATGCGGCGGTCGGTGACGATGATGATGTTGTGGCCGCTCTTGATGGCGTCCACCGCCTCGGCGCACAGGCTGGCCAGCTTGGCCTCCACGCCCTCGTGGCCCCAGCCCAGCGGGTAGGTGATGTCGAGCTCGTAGCTCTTGAACTTGCCGCCAGTGCGCTGCTCGATGGCGCGCAGGCGCGCCATGTCGTCGAAGTCGAGGATGGGCTGGGTCACTTCCAGCCGCATCGGCGGGTTCACCGCGTTGATGTCGAGCAGGTTGGGCTTGGGCCCGATGAAGCTGTTCAGGCTCATCACGATGGCCTCGCGGATCGGGTCGATCGGCGGGTTCGTGACCTGGGCGAAGAGCTGCTTGAAGTAGTTGAAGAGCGGCTTGTTCTTGTCCGACAGCACGGCCAGCGGGCTGTCGTTGCCCATGCTGCCTATGCCCTCTTCGCCGTTGGCGGCCATGGGCGCGAGCAGGAACTTGATGTCTTCCTGCGTGTAGCCGAAGGCCTGCTGGCGGTCGAGCAGGCTCTCGCCGTGGCTGGCCGGCTCGGCGTTGACGTCGATCGAATCGAGGCGGATGCGCACGTTCTCGATCCACTGCCGGTAGGGGCGGGCGTTGGCGAACTGGTTCTTCAGTTCCTCGTCGTCGACGATGCGGCCCTGTTCCAGGTCGATCAGGAACATCTTGCCCGGCTGCAGGCGCCACTTCTTGACGATGCGGCGCTCGGGCACCGGCAGCACGCCGGATTCGCTGGCCATCACCACCAGGTCGTCGTCGGTGACGATGTAGCGCGCCGGACGCAAGCCATTGCGGTCGAGCGTGGCGCCGATCTGCTTGCCGTCGGTGAAGACCATTGCGGCCGGGCCGTCCCAGGGTTCCATCATCGCCGCGTGGTACTCGTAGAAGGCGCGGCGGCGCTCGTCCATCAGCTCGTGCTGCTCCCAGGCTTCGGGGATCATCATCATCGCCGCGTGGGCCAGCGGGTAGCCGCTCATCGTGAGCAGCTCGAGCGCGTTGTCAAAGGTGGCGGTGTCGCTCTGGCCTTCGAAGCTGATGGGGTAGAGCTTCTTCAGATCGTCGCCCAGCACCGGGCTCTTCATCACGCCCTCGCGGGCGCGCATCCAATTGAAGTTGCCCTTGACGGTGTTGATCTCGCCGTTGTGCGCCACCATGCGGTAGGGGTGGGCCAGCGGCCATTCGGGGAAGGTGTTGGTACTGAAGCGCTGGTGCACCAGGGCCAGGGCCGAGACGACGCGCTTGTCGCCCAGATCCTTGTAGTACTGGCCCACCTGGTCGGCCAGCAGCAGGCCCTTGTAGATGACGGTGCGGCAGCTCATGCTGGGCACGTAGTACTCGCGGCTGTGCGTGAGCTTGAGCGCCTGGATGGCGGCGCTGGCGGTCTTGCGGATGACGTAGAGCTTGCGTTCCAGCGCGTCGGGCACGATGACATCGGCGCCGCGGCCGATGAAGATCTGGCGGATCACCGGCTCCTTGGCGCGGACGGCCGGGCTCATCGGCATCTCGCGATTGACCGGCACGTCGCGCCAACCCAGCAGCACCTGGCCCTCGGCCTTGACGGCGCGTTCGAGTTCCTGCTCGCAGGCCAGGCGCGAGGCGTGTTCCTTGGGCAGGAAGATCATGCCGACGCCGTACTCGCCCAGCGGCGGCAGGCGCACGCCGCGGGCGGCCATTTCCTCGCGGTAAAAGTCGTCGGGAATCTGGATCAGGATGCCGGCGCCGTCGCCCATCAGCGCGTCGGCACCGACGGCGCCGCGGTGGTCGAGGTTTTCCAGGATCTTCAGGCCCTGCTCGACGATGCCGTGCGCCTTGATGCCCTTGATATTGGCCACGAAGCCGACGCCGCAGGCGTCTTTTTCACCGGCGGGGTCATACAGGCCCTCTTGCGCGAGCGCGGCGATTTCTTCGGGAGTGGCGGGTGTGTGGGACATGGCGTGCTCCTGTCGGGCAGGCAAGAAAGAAGGGGGCTGGCGAGACCTGTGAAGGCTGGCGGGGTCGCGCCGGAAAAACAGCGGCCGTCAGGCTACCGCAGTGCAGCATGCTCGGCAAGTCATACTAAATGGGGTCAGATCGCGTTATCGCAATCAATGCGCGAGTGAAAAGAAAAATGGGGACACATCAATGCTCGCTGTTCATCCTGGTATCGAAAGCAGGCGACGTGCCAGACCTTGGTCTCAGGCACCGGGTCGGGGCGGGCGCCCGCGGGCGCGCGGGCGTGCCGGGCGTCCGCTGATCTCGGCCACGTTGGCGGCAAAGGCGGCCGAACCCGCGGCCCAGCCGCCGTTGGACGCATGCCGCAGCGCCTCGGCCCGGGCCTGCGGCAGGCCGGCGGCCAGCAGCGCGCGCCAGGCAACTTCGCGGTCGAAGGGCGTGTTGCCCAGCTGCCAGTACTCGGGCGGGTTGCTGAGCAGGGCATCATGCACCGCGCCGGTGCGGTGGGCCGCACTGCCGGCCTCGGCCGATGCGCCGTCTATCCAGCGCAGCGCGTCCAGGCGGGCCGGGCCGGGTTCGACCACGCCGCAGCGGTAGCGCCCATCCCAAAGCGTGCCGCTGCGGCCGTGGCGGCGGTTGTGGCCGGCCACATAGCGGCGGCCCACGGCCTGCATCAGCCGGCCCAGGGCCTCGGCCAGCGGTGGCGTGAGCAGCAGCCGCACCTCGTCGTCGAGCAGGGCATAGGCGTGGACCTGCACCGCCTCGACCGCTGCTGCTTCGCGCAATGCCGCCAGGTAGGCCGCGCGGTCGATGCCATCGGCGAAAACTCGCGCTCCGTTGTGGCCGCGCTGCAGCACCAGATGCGTTTCCCCGGCCACCGCCAGGCGGGCGAGGCGGGCCATGCTAGACCTCGAAGGCCCGCCGCCCGGTCAGGCGGTGGTGTTCGCGCAGCGCGTAGCGGTCGGTCATGCCGGCCACGTAGTCGGTGACGGCGCGGTGGCGGTCGTCGCCGCGCTGGTGCTCGCTCGGCAGCTCCTGGGGCCGATCCAGATAGGCGGCGAACAACTCCACCACCACCTGGCGTGCCTGCTGCGTGACCTGCTGCACCTGCGGGTGGCGGTAGAGCTCGCGAAAGAGAAAGCGGCGCAGCTCGGTGAGCTCGGCGCGCACGGCCGGACTCAGGCGCACCAGGGGCGGCAGCGCGCGCACCGCCACTTCGTCGGCCGGCGCGTGGGTGGCGATCTCGGCCGCGGTGGCGGCGATGAGATCGCCCACCAGGCCCGAGAGCAGCCGCCTCAGCGTCTCGAACAGCAGGCGGCGGCCGGGCTGGTCGGCCAGCTGCGGGTGATCGTCCAGCACGGCGTCGCGCCAGCGCGCCACCAGGGGAACTTGCGCCACCTGCTCGAAATGGATCAGGCCTGATCGCACGCCGTCGTCGATGTCATGGGCGCTGTAGGCGATCTCGTCGGCCAGATTGACCAGCTGCGCCTCGAGCCCGGGTTGGGTCTGTTCAATGAAGCGCCGCGCCGGACTCGCGGGGTCGCGCGCTACCAGCGCCCGCGCGTTGGCCGGCGAGCAGTGCTTGAGGATGCCCTCGCGCGTTTCGAAGCTGAGGTTGAGGCCGTCGAAGGCGGGATAGCGCGCCTCGAGCTCGTCCACCACGCGCAGGCTTTGCAGGTTGTGCTCGAAGCCGCCGTGGGCCGCCATGCAGTGGTTCAGCGCGTCCTGGCCGACATGGCCGAAGGGCGTGTGGCCGAGGTCGTGGGCCAGGGCGATGGCCTCGACCAGGTCTTCATTGAGGCGCAGCGCACGCGCCACCGAGCGGCCGAGCTGGGCCACTTCGAGCGAGTGGGTCAGCCGCGTGCGGAAGAGATCGCCCTCGTGGTTGATGAAGACCTGGGTCTTGTAGACCAGGCGCCGGAAGGCCGTGCTGTGGACGATGCGGTCGCGGTCGCGCTGGTGCTCGTTGCGCGGGGGCGAGGGCGGCTCCTGGATGCGGCGCCCGCGCGAGCGGCCGGGCTGGCTGGCCCAAGGGGCGAGCGTTTCCTGGCTCACGGATTCACGGGTTCACGGGCGCGCGGCGCTGTGCCGGCGGATCACGCGCGCCACCAGCGCGTCGGGCGCGGCAACCATGGCGGCGCGACCGGGGGCCTCGATGACGACGAAGCGAATCTCGCCGTCCTGCGCCTTCTTGTCCACCCGCATCAGCTGGAACCAGCGCGACTCGTCCATGGCCGGCGCTTGCACCGGCAGGCCGGCGCGGGCGATCAGAGCGTGCAGGCGTTCGGCATAGGCGGCGGGAACGAGGCCCAGCTCGGCCGAGAGCGTGGCCGCCAGCACCATGCCGCAGCCCACGGCCTCGCCGTGCAGCCACTGGCCATAGCCCAGGCCCGACTCGATGGCGTGGCCGAAGGTGTGGCCGAAATTGAGGATGGCGCGCAGACCGCTTTCGCGCTCGTCCTGGCCCACGACCCAGGCCTTGATCTCGCAGGAGCGCCGCACCGCATGGGCCAGCGCTGCGGCATCGCGTGCGAGCAGCGCGTCGACATGGGCTTCCAGCCAGGCCAGGAAGGCCTCGTCGGCGATGGGCCCGTACTTGATGACTTCGGCCAGGCCCGCGCGCAACTCGCGCTCGGGCAGGGTGGCCAGGGTGTCGAGGTCGCAGATCACGCGCGCCGGCTGGTAGAAGGCGCCGATCATGTTCTTGCCCAGCGGGTGGTTGACGGCGGTCTTGCCGCCCACCGACGAATCCACCTGGGCCAGCAGCGTGGTCGGCACCTGCACGAAGGGTATGCCGCGCATGTAAGTGGCGGCGGCAAAGCCGGTCATGTCGCCGATCACGCCACCGCCCAGCGCGAACAGCACAGTGCGGCGGTCGCAGCCTTCGCGCAGCAGGTGGTCGAACACGAGGCTGAGCGTGGCCAGATCCTTGTGCTGCTCGCCATCCGGCAGCAGGGCCACGCTGACGCGCCGGTAGTGCGGCGCCAGCGCCGCCTGCAGCGTCTCGCCGTGCAGGGCCCAGACGGTGGGATTGCTGACGATGACCGCCTGCGCCGCGGGCGGCAGGCCTTGCCAGGCGGCGGGATTGGCGAGCAGGCCGGGCGCGATCAGGATGTCGTAGCGGCCGCCGGGGGTGGCGACAGGCAGCGGAGCCGGCAAATCGACCGCAAGCGATGGGGCTGGAGATGGAGCTGAACTCATGGCCGCCGAGTTTACGGCCGGTGGTTCAGGCACTTAGCCGGCGTCCTGCAGGCCTTGCGCTGCTTCGCCGCTGCCGGCCTCGACCAGTCCGGCCAGTTCGAGCTGCATCAGCACCATGCCGATCAGCGCCGGCACCGAGGGCCGCGCCGCCTCCACCACGAAGTGAGCCGTGCGCCGGTACAGCGGGTCGCGGTCGCGGTAGAGCTCGCGCAGGCGCTGCAGCGGGTCGGCCACTTGTAGTAGAGGCCGCTGGGTGTCGTGGCGCAGGCGCCGGAACAGCTCTTCGGGCGTGGCACGCAGGTAGAAGACGTGGGTGCGCGAATGCAGGGCGTCGCGGTTGGAAGGCCTCAGCACCGCGCCGCCGCCGGTGGCCAGTACGGTGCGAGGCCGCTGCGCCAGTTCGTCCAGCGTCTCCTGCTCGAGGTCGCGAAATGCGGCTTCGCCCTGCTGCGCGAAGAAATCGCGAATGCTGCAGCCCAGGCGCTGCTCGATCTCGATGTCGCAATCGACGAAGGCCAGGGAAAGCTGCTTGGCAAGATGTCGCCCGACCGTGGTCTTGCCACAGCCGGGCATGCCGACGAGGGAAAGCTTCAGGGCAGGACGCACGCCGAGAAACCCGGCGGTTTGAGGGTGTCCACGGGAACGGCAACGGTGGTACCCGTGCCGCTGGGCGAGGTGAAGGTGACGAACACGGTGCCGGCTGTGATCAGCGGGTCGGTGAACTGGTAAGAGACCACCGCCCCGGTGGCCTCGGTCGTGTTGACCACGGGTGAACCGCCACCCAGTCGAACCGTCATCCCGTTCGTGGGCGTGTTGGCCGCAACGGTGGTGCCGGCCGCCATCGGATTCAGGCGCAGAACGTTGGCGTCGGCCACGATGATGCTGAACTGCCCTGTCCTTGCGCCATACCAGGTGTCACCGCCCATAGCCACAAAGGTTGCGATCTGGCTTGCCTCGGGGCCGACTTGCAACGTGACGGTGCTGCCGCGGCAGGTGGCATTGTCCAGACCCCCCAGATTGCCCCAGAGCGGCCTAGCGGTCGACGTAGAAAACACGGTCTCGACGGCGCGGCGCACATAGACCTGGCCTGCCCCGCTCCAGCGGCTGTCGCAGGTGGCCGGCTCGCCGACATTGCGTCCCACCGTGGGTATGCTGGGGTCCAGCGCCAGCAACGGCGTCGTGGTTGCGCTGCAGGCAGCGCTGTTGTTGATGGCCAGCGGAATGAACTCATCGACATTGGCATCGAATTTTCCATTGGCGCTGCGGTCCTTGAAGATGTTGCCGAGATCCTGGAAGGGTTCGCCGCCTGCGGGAACCAGCGGATCGGCGGTTCCCGGGCCGTCGTAGATGTTGTTGCCGTTCAGGTCGATGAATGACTCTTCGCCCAGCGCATAGGCGGTGACCGTGACGCGCCCGTCTGCGGGCCTGGGCTCGGCGCTGACGAAATTTGCCGAGGTACGCGCAAGTCCGCCTGCGAGCTGGGTTTGCTTGATGGCTTCGATCTGACCGCCTTCGGTGACGAAGTTGATCGAGGTGCCCACAGGCACGGGGTTTCCGCTGCGGTCGGCAGCGATGATCTGGTAGGCATTGGCCGTGCCGTCGATGTTGTAGCCCTCGATGTTGCGCGTGGTCTGAGACATCGAGAAGTTCAATTGCGACGGCAGGCCGACAGCGACGCTGAGATTGCTCGAGACCGTGGAAATGGCGGTGTTGACGATGGTGGCCGAGATGCGCACCGGCGTCGGCTGCGTGCCGGAGTTGACCCGCAGCGTCACGCGACCCTGGGCGTCAGAGGCGCGCACCAGATCGGCTGTGCCGCCTTCCATGGTGACGCCGCCGGTCAGCGTCAGCAGCTTGAGAGCCACGCTCACGTTGGGGATGGGACTGCCGTTGGCGTCGCGCACCTCGAAGACGACGAGGGAGGCCTCGGTAAAGCCCGATCCCTTGACGAAGATCTGCTCCGGTGTGGAGGAGATGAAGGCCATGCTGGACACCGCTGGCGAGGCGATGGGCAGCGAGAGGGTCTGCGCGCTGGCCGAGCCGTCGATCACGACCTGAATCACGTCGCTGGCCTGTATGGCGCCGCAGCCGATGTCGCGGTACTGCAGCGTGACGGACGCCGTTGTGGCGCCAAACTTGGTGGGCGAGAGCGCTGCCTTGCCGGCCGTGACGCAGGATGAGGACACGGTGACCTGGACCGGCGAACCTATGCTGGCGCCGGACAGGCCCACGGTCAGGCTGGTCTGGCCGTAGGCGCCCAGGTTGGCCACCGCCGATGTGAAGGAGGAAATCGCGACATTGGTGGCCTGGACCGTGAAACCCTGGACTGCGGTAAGGGTCGAGCCGCCCACCGTCACCGTGGCGGTGACCTCGTCGGCGCCGGCGCCGGTTGAACTGGCGGGCGCCAAGAAGGCCACGGCGGTGCCGTCGCTGCGGGTCAGGGCCGTCGCCACATTGGTGGCAGCCAGGCCTCGCACCACGGCGAAGCTGATCACCTGCCCCGCCATCAACGCGCCCCGGGCATCGCGCAAGGTGACGGTGACGGTAGCCGGTGCGGCCGAACTGATCGAACTCTTGTCGAGCGCGAGTGCCAGCGAAGCCTGTCCGGCCGCGGTGGTACCGGATTGCACCAGCAGCGAGGCGGTGCGGGTGAGCGAGCCGCTCGTGGCCGTGACCGTGATGGTCCTCAGCGAACTGTCAGAGCCGATGCCAATGCCCGCCGTGAGGCTGCCGCCGGAGCCGCTGACCGTGCCGCTGGGCGTGGCTATCGCGTTGCTGTCGACCCGGATGGAGATGGGAACGCCGGCCACCGCGTTGCGGTTGGCATCGAGGGCCGTGGCCGTGGCCGTGACGGTTTCGGAGCCGCTGCTGGCGATGGCCGGGGCGCTGAGCACCAGCACCAGATCGGCCGCCGTCGGCGTGCCGGTGGAGCCCCCCGTGCCGGGATCAGTGCCGGAACCGGGACCGAAGGGCGAGGTGCCCGAATTGCCGCCACCGCCGCCGCAGGCCACCAGGGCCAGCAGGACGATGGTGGAGAGCAGGCGTTTGAATAGCTTCATGGGCGAGTTCCTGGAACGGTGCGTGGGCCGGTGCGGTGCGCCTGCGCGCTGGCTCAGCGTGCTGCCTGGCGGTCGGTCACGATCTTGGGGGTGATGAAGACGAGCAACTCGGTCTTGGACGTGCTCTTCACGCGGTTCTGGAACAAATAGCCGACCACCGGGATGTCCCCCAGCAGCGGCACCTTGTTGATGGTGGTGCGGTCGTTCTGCGTGAAGATGCCGCCGATCACGACCGTGCCGCCGTTCTCGACCAGCACTTCGGTGTTGACCTTCTTGGTGTTGATCGCCGGGCCGGCCGGTGAGGGGTCGCCGCGGCTGTCGTTGCTGACTTCCAGCGTCAGGATCACATTGCCTTCGGGCGTGATCTGCGGCGTCACTTCCAGGCGCAGGCTGGCCTTCTTGAACGACACCGAAGTGGCGCCGCTGGAGGTGGCCTGCTGGTACGGGATCTCGACACCTTGCTCGATGCTGGCCTTCTTCTGGTCGGCGGTGATCACGCGTGGGCTGGAGATGACCGTGCCCTTGCCTTCGGATTCCAGGGCCGACAGCTCAAGGTTGAGGAATCGGTTCGCGGTGGCGCCGAACAGCGACAGCGCGAAGGTGGCGGCGTTGGCTCCCAGTGCCGCGGTATTGGCCGGCAGGTTGACGAACTGCTGGTCGGTGGCCGACGGTATGGTGGCCGCCGTGCCGGTCTGGCCGGTCTGCGCGCCGATGGCGGCGTAATTGCCGCCGAAGGCCACACGGTTGTCGCCGCCCACGCTGTAGCCCGGCGTGCCACCGCGGGCGCCGCGCAGGTCGGCGCCACCGAGCTTGACGCCGAGGGCGCGGCCGAAGGTGTCGTCGGCCTCGACGATGCGCGCCTCGATCTGCACCTGGCGCACCGGGATGTCGATCTTGGAGATCAGCGACTGCACTTCCTCGAGCTTGCTCGGGATGTCGGTGACGAAGAGCTGGTTGGTGCGCGGCTCGAAGATCACGCTGCCGCGCGGGCTGAGCATGCGCGATGTGGTGCTGCCCACGGTGCCGCCAAGCTGGCCGGCTGCCTGGGCAGTGAGCTGCTTGGCCACGTCCTCGGCCTTGGTGTAGTTGAGCTGGAACGACTGCGTGCGCGTCGGCTCCAGGTCGGCAATCTTCTTCTTCGATTCGAGGTCGACCTGCTCCTTCGAGGCCAGTTCGTCCTTGGGCGCGATCCACAGCACGTTGCCGTTCTTGCGCACGCCCAGACCCTTGCTCTGCAGGATGATGTCCAGTGCCTGATCCCAGGGCACGTCCTTCAGGCGCAGCGTCACGGTGCCGGTGACGGTGTCGCTGGTGACGACGTTGAAGTTGGTGAAGTCGGCGATCACCTGCAGCAGGGCCCGCACCTCGATGTTCTGGAAGTTCAGGCTCAGTTTCTCGCCCTGGAAGCCGGGGCCCTGGACGAGCTTGTTGGGATCGACCTTGACCGGCCGCACCTCGAGCACGAACTGGTTGTCGCTTTGATAGGCACTGTGCTCCCAGTTGCCACTGGGCTCGACCACCATGCGCACGCGGTCGCCGGTCTGGAAGGTGGACACGGTCTGCACCGGGGTGCCAAAGTCCGTGACGTCGAGGCGGCGGCGCAGCGGTTCGGGCAAGGTCGAGCGCAGGAATTCGACCACCAGGCTCTGGCCCTGCTGGCGGATGTCGACGCCAACCTGGGTGCTGGGCAGGCTGACAATGACGCGGCCCGTGCCGTCGGGGCCGCGGCGGAAGTCGATTTCGCGCAGGGCCAGCGGCGCGGTGTTCTGGGCCGGCGCGAACTGCGATGCGGCAGCGGCTTCGGGCGCCGTGGTCGCTGCCTGCGTGGGGCCGGCGACGTCGAGGATGAGCAGCAGCGTCTTGCCCTGCAACTGTGCGCGGTAGCCCGAGGCCTGCTTCAGGTTGAGCACCAGGCGCGTGCGCTCGCCAGCCGTGGCCACCACCACCGAGCGCAGATTGCCCTGGTTAACCTCGACGTTGTTGCGGCCTATGGCGTTGACCACGCCGGGCAGATCGATGGCGATGCGTGGGGGCGATTGCACCGAGAAGCCGGCGGGCACGGCGGCCAGCGGGGCGGACATCTCGACACGGATGACCTCGGTGCCCGATTGCTGGCTGCTCGTGATCGACTGGATCGCGTTCTGCACCTGCGCGGCCGCGGGCTGCGCCAGCGCGCCGGCGGCACCGATGGCGACGCAGACGGCTGCGGCAACGGCTCTCCAGTGGATCATGTTCGGTTTCTCCTGTCTTGTGGTCATCGCGCCCTCTCCTGGAGCTGCAAGGTGGCGGGGCGTTCGATCCATTCGCCGGCCGCGTCCTGCACGATCTCGCGCAGCGCAATCTCGGTCTCGCCAATCCGCGTGATGCGGCCGTAGTTCTGGCCCAGGTAGTCGCCGACCTTGACCTGGTAGAGCAGGTTGTCCACGCGCAGCAGTGCGAAGGGCTGGCCCTGCTTGCTGACGCTGCCGACCATGCCCATGCTGTCCAGCGGGTAGGCTTCCAGCGGTTCCTTGCGGCGGTTGAGTTCGGCCGAGAGCAGCGAATTGGGTTGCCGCGCCTCCTGCTTGAGCGCGACGGTGAGCTTTTGCAGGCTGAAGGGATCGACCGATTGCGCCGAGGTATAGGGCTGGGGGTCGAACTTCTTGGGTGCCTGCAGCGGCGTGATATTGGGCTTGACCTCGCGGCGCTGCTGTTCCATCCACTGGCGCAACTCGTCGTGGTCGGCGCTGCAAGCGGCGAGAAGTGCGGTCAGGACGAGGCCGGCAGCGGCGCTGGCGCGGTTGGAAAGGGCGCTCATTTCTTGGCCGCCTTGGGGTTGGCCGCCTTCTTCTGCTCCGACACTTCCGAGGCGTCGAGGTAGCGGTAGGTGCGCGCGGTGGCTTCCATCACGAGTATGCCGGTGGTGTCGCGCACCGGCAGCGGGGTGATGGCCAGGTTCTGCAGCGTCACGATGCGGGAAAGATTGGCCACGTCGGCGGCGAAGGAGCCTACGTCGTGGAAGCGGCCGGTGACGCGGATCGCGATCGGCAACTCGGCGTAGTAATCCTTGACCTGCACCTGGCCGGGCCGGAACAGCTCGAACTGCAGGCCGCGGCCGAGGCCTGCCTGGTTGATGTCGGAGAGCAGCGCGTCCATCTCGGCCTTGCCGGGCAACTGCTTCTCAAGCTGGGTCACGTATTCCTGCACCAGCAGCTTTTGCTTGCGCAGCTCGCTCAGGTTGACGGCCTGGGCCAGGCGGCTGCGGTAGTCTTCCTTGAGCTTGGGCTCTTGGGCCCGCGAGGCGTCGAGCTCGTCGGTGGCCGTGGACAGCATCAGGAACCAGCCCGCCACCACCGCCAGCAACACCGCGCCCAACCACGCCACGGTCTTGGGCAGGACGGGCCACTGACCCGGCTCGTTGGGATTGAGATTGCGGAACTGACCGGCCGCGTTCTCGAAGTAGCTGCTCAACTCGAAACTCTGTGTCGATGCCTTGGCCATGCCTACCTCACGAGGCCTTCACGGGGGCCCGGGCCGCCGACGATGCGGCCCCCGAGGCCGGGGTCGCCGCGGCTGCGGCGCTCTGGGGACGCTTGAGCGTGACGCGCATCGAGAACTCGTAGAGGCGGCGCTGCTCCCGGTTGGCGGCGGTGACGTTGGCCGCCTTGATCTCGATCAGCTCGGGCCTCTCAAGCCAGGGCGAGCTGTACAAGGTGTTGCGCAGGAACTCCGAGACACGCTCATTGGTCTGCGCCACGCCGCTGACCGTGACCACCTCGCCGTTCTGGCGGATGTTGTTCAGGTAGACGCCCTCCGGCGTCTGGCGCACGAGTTCGTCGAGCAGGTGTACCGGCACGTTGCGGTCAGTCTGCAGATCCTCGACCGCTTTCTGGCGCGCCTTGAGCGCTTCAATCTCGGTGCGCAGCGTCGCGATGTCCTTGATCTGATTGTCCAGGCGCGCGATCTCGGTCTTGAGGAAAGCATTGCGCTCGTCCTGCGCCGCCGTCATCTGTTGCAGCGCGAGGTACCAGGCGGCCGTGATGCCGACGCCGATGGCGGCGCAGGCACCCAGCGTGATGAAGAAGGACCGCTTGCGTTGCCTGCGCTTTTCTTCGCGGTGCGGCAGCAGGTTGATCAGGATCACTGCGGGAACCTCCGCATCGCCAGGCCACAGGCCGTGAGATATGCCGGTGCTTCGCGCCGCACGCGGCTTTCGCGCACGGCCGAGCCGAGATGCATGTTCTCGAACGGGTTGACCACGTTGGACGAGAAGCCGGTGAGGTCGGTCACTCTTTCCTTCAGCCCAGGCAGGGTGGCGGTGCCGCCGGCCAGCATCACGTAGTGAACCTTGTGGTGCGGCGTGCTGGTGAAGAAGTACTGCAGCGCACGGCCGATTTCCTGCGACAGGCTGTCGACGAAGGGCGTCAGGATGGAGGCGTCGTAGTCCTCGGGCAGGTCGCCCGAGAGCTTCTTTGCTTCGGCCTCCTCAAACGAGAACCCGTACTGGCGGCTGATGAGTTGCGTGAGTTGCGAGCCGCCGAAGGCCTGGTCGCGGTCATACAGCATCTCGTCGTCGCGCAGCACCTTCAGGCTGGTGGTGTCGGCGCCGATCTCGAACAGCGCCACCAGCATGTCGCGACCCTGGTTGGGCAGGGCAGAGACGACCCGGCTCATGGCCAGGCGCGAGGCGTGCGACTCGATGTCGAGGATGGTGGACTTCAGGCCGGCGGCCTCGGCCAGGCCCTGGCGATCCTGCACGCGGTCCTTGCGTGAGGCGGCGATCAGTACCTCGACATCGCCGGCCGAGGTGGCGCTGGGGCCGATGACGCAGAAGTCGAGGCTGACCTCGTCGAGCGAAAACGGGATGTACTGGTTGGCCTCGGACTCGACCTGCAGTTCCATCTCTTCTTCGCGCAGCCCGGCCGGCAGCATGATCTTCTTGGTGATGACCGCTGACTGCGGCATCGCCATCACGACGTTCTTGGTACGGGTGCCGCTCTTGGCGATGACCTTCTTGACGGCCGCCGCGACCTCGTCGAATTTCTCGATCTGGCCGTCGGTGATCCAGCCCTTCTCGAAGGGTTCGTAGGCGAAACGCTCAAGCACCAGCTCACCCGTCGAGGTCTGGTCGAGTTCGACCAACTTGACGCTGGATGAACTGACGTCGAGCCCGATCATGGGCGGGTGCTTGCGGCCCAGCAATGCATCAAGAAAACCCAAGTTACCTACTCCCCCGCCGCGCGGCTGATCAGTTCACAGCACCCGTATGGGCACCGCACACTGGCCCCGAGCTTGTTAAGAAGTTACTTCAATGCTAGCAGTAAAGCCCTTGTGCAACAAAGAAAAAAGCAGTTTCGGCACGTAGGGTACGTTGCCAATCGCTGACGCGCATGTCCCGAGTTGAAACAAGCCGCAAACCCTGCAGCGCAAGCGATTTTTTGCGCCAGAGTGCGGTGGCGGCCCCGGCTGCGGTCCTTCCTATAATCTTTTCGGCCCGATCGACGGGTTCTTCATGGCCCCTACCGATCCTGCACCTCCTCATTCTGCCGCCTCCGAGCCGGCCAACGTTGCTTCGCCGGCGGGCCTGCGCATGCTGAGCCGCGCCCTGTTCTGGGCCTTCGGCCTGCTCCTGGCGGGCGTGCTGACGCTGCTCTTCGTGGTCGGTGTGGCGCTTGCGGTGGCCTACCCGAACCTGCCTGAGATCAGTAGCCTGACCGACTACAGGCCCAAGCTTCCCCTGCGCGTTTTCTCGGCCGATGGCGTGCAGCTTGGTGAATTCGGCGAGGAAAGAAGAAATCTCACGCCGATTGCGCAGATCCCGCAAATCATGAAGGACGCGGTTCTTGCGGCCGAGGATTCGCGTTTCTACCAACATGGGGGCGTCGATTACAAGGGCGTGGCGCGCGCCGCGCTGGAGAACCTGCGTGACGCGCGCAGCCAGGGCGCGTCGACCATCACCATGCAGGTCGCGCGCAACTTTTACCTTTCGACCGAAAAGACCTTCACGCGCAAGATCTACGAGATCCTGCTCGCGCTCAAGATCGAGAACCTTCTGGCCAAGGACCAGATCCTCGAGCTGTACATGAACCAGATCTACCTGGGCCAGCGCGCCAATGGCTTTGCCTCGGCGGCGGAGATCTATTTCGGCAAGAAGCTCAAGGACGTGACGGTGGCCGAGGCTGCCATGCTGGCCGGCCTGCCCAAGGCGCCGTCGGCCTACAACCCCATCGCCAACCCCAAGCGTGCGACGCAGCGCCAGCGCTACATCGTCGGCCGCATGTTCGAGAACGGCTACATCACCGAAGCCCAGCACGACGAGGCCCTGGTCCAGGTGCTGCGCTACCGCACCCAGTCAGACGCCGCCGTCCATGCCGAGTTCGTGGCCGAGACGGCGCGCCAGCTCGTCTTTGCGCAGTACGGCGAAGAGACGTACACGCGCGGCCTCAATGTCTACCTGAGCGTCAATGCGGCCGACCAGATGGTGGCCTACCGCGCGCTGCGCCGCGGCCTGATGGATTTCGAGTTGCGCCAGGTCTACCGCGGGCCCGAGGCCTATGTCGACCTGCCGGCCGACGCGACGCTGATCGACGCCCGCGTTGCCGAGGCGCTGGCCGAGCATCCCGACAACGACGACCTGCGCGCCGCCGTCGTGCTCGAGGCCTCGCCGCGCAAGGTGGTGGCCATGCTGCAGTCGGGCGACAGCGTCACCGTCGTCGGCGACGGGCTCAAGCCGGCGGCCTCGGGCCTGTCGGACAAGGCAGGCCCCAAGAAGCAGATCCGCCGTGGCGCGGTGGTGCGCATGATGAGGGGCGCCAAGGGAGAGTGGACGCTTACACAGGTGCCTGAGGTCGAGGGCGCTCTGGTGGCGATGGAGCCCGACACCGGCGCCATCCGCGCCCTGGTGGGCGGCTTCGATTTCAACAAGAGCAAGTTCAACCACGTCACCCAGGCGTGGCGCCAGCCGGGCTCTAGCTTCAAGCCTTTCATCTACTCGGCTGCGCTGGAAAAGGGTTTCACGCCGGCCACGGTGGTGAATGACGCGCCACTGTTCTTCGACGCCGCCGAGACCGGCAGCCAGCCCTGGGAGCCCAAGAACTACGACGGCAAGTTCGAGGGGCCGATGGCGCTGCAGACGGCGCTGGCCAAGTCCAAGAACATGGTCTCGATCCGCGTGCTGCGTGCCACCGGCACCGACTTCGCGCAGGAGTGGATCCAGCACTTCGGGTTCGAGGCCGACAAACACCCGGCCTATCTGACGATGGCGCTGGGCGCGGGCTCGGTGACGCCCATGCAGATGGCGGTGGCCTACAGCGTGTTCGCCAACGGTGGCTACCGCCTGGCGCCGACGCTGATCACCCGTGTCACCGACAACAAGGGCAAGGTGCTGCTCGGCACCCAGGTGCCGGTGCTGGACGACAGCCTGCGCACGCTGCCCGCGCGCAATGCCTTCGTGATGGACACGCTGCTGCAGGAAGTGGCGCGCAGCGGCACGGCGGCGCGTGCCCAGGCCACCCTCAAGCGCGGCGACCTTTACGGCAAGACCGGCACCACCAACGATTCGATGGACGCCTGGTTCGCCGGCTTCCAGCCCAAGCTGACGGCCGTGGTCTGGATCGGCTACGACAACCCGCGCAAGCTGGGCGACCGCGAAACCGGCGGCGGCCTCGCGCTGCCGGTTTGGATCGAGTTCATGCAGCATGCGCTGCGCAATGTGCCGGTGCAGGCGATCGAACCACCCGAGGGCGTGTTGCAGTCGGGCGCCTATTGGTCGTTCGACGAATTCGCCCAGGGTCGCGGCGTCGGCAGCCTGGGGCTGGACGACAAGCTGCCCGATCCCGCCAACGAGGAAGAGCGCAAGAGCATCCTGGATCTCTTCAAACGCTGACGTTGCCGGCGTTAGAAGCGCAACTCCTTGCCGCCCTGGGTGCTGGCGTGCTGCGACAGTGCGGCCAGGAAATCGCCGCCGTCGCGCGTGTCCAGCCATTGGCCGGCCTGCCAGCGGTAGTGATAGCCGCCGGCGCGTGCCGCCAGCCACACCTCGTGCAGCGGCGGTTGGGTGTTGACGACGATCTTGCTGCCGTCGGGGAAGCTCAGTTCGAGCAGGCCGCCGGTGCGCTGGGCGTCGATATCGATCACATCATCCTGCAGCCAGCGGTCGGTGGCAGCCTCGATGCGCGCCAGCAGGGCCGCGGCCTCGCGGTGGTAGTCGGCGTCGCTGAGAGTCGATCCGGCGGGGGCCGTGCTCATAGAATCCCTTGCATGCGTGAGATGTTGCAATCGAGTTTAGCCCTGAGGCTTGCCACCCTGCTTTGCGCGGGTATGGGTCTGCTGGTCGCCGGCTGCGGCCAGAAGGGCCCGCTGACGCTTCCGAAGGCGGCAGCGCCCGCCGCCCCGGCCAGCGCGGCGGCGCCGCGATGAGCCTGCCCGGCGCCCCCTGGCTGGCCCGCGCGGGCGGCGAACTGCGGCTCGAGGGCCACTCGCTCGCCGCGCTGGCGCGCGAATTCGGCACCCCGCTCTACGTGTACTCGCGCCAGGCCATGCGCGCTGCGGCGCGCGCCTACCACCAGGCGCTGCAGGGCCGGCCGCATTTGGTGTGCTACGCGATGAAGGCCAACAGCAGCCTGGCCGTGCTGCAGACCTTTGCCGCCGAGGGCTGCGGCTTCGACATCGTCAGCGGCGGCGAGCTGCAGCGCGTGCTGGCTGCCGGCGGTGACGCTTCGCGCGTGGTCTTCTCGGGCGTCGGCAAGACGCGAGCCGAGATGGAGCAGGCCCTGGCCGCCGGCGTGCATTGCTTCAATGTCGAGAGCGAAGGCGAGCTCGACCGCCTGAACGAGGTGGCGCTGGCCCTGGGCCGGCGCGCGCCAGTGAGCCTGCGCGTCAACCCCGATGTCGACGCCGGCACCCATCCCTACATCTCCACCGGGCTCAAGGGCAACAAGTTCGGCATCGCGCACGACCGTGCCCTGGCCGCCTACCGCCACGCCGCCGCGCTGCCGGGCCTGCAGGTGCAGGGCATCGACAGCCACATCGGCTCGCAGATCACCCAGATCGAGCCCTTCATCGACGCGCTCGACCGCCTGCTTGACCTGGTTGAGGCGGTCGAGGCCGCCGGCATCCCCATCCACCACGTCGATATCGGCGGCGGCCTGGGCATCACCTACACCGACGAGCAGCCGCCGCGCGCCGACGAACTCGTGGCCCGCGTGCTGCAGCGCCTGGATGCCCGCGGCCACGGTGGCCGCCAACTGCTGCTGGAGCCGGGCCGCTCGATGGTGGGCAATGCCGGTGTGCTGCTGACCGAGGTGCTCTACCTCAAGCCGGGCGAGGCGAAGAACTTCTGCATCGTCGACGCCGCGATGAACGACCTGATGCGGCCGGCCATGTACGAGGCCTGGATGGCCATCGAGCCCTGCACCCCGCGCGACGCTGCGGCGACCACCTGGGACGTCGTCGGCCCGGTCTGCGAATCGGGCGATTGGCTGGGCCGCGAGCGCGCGCTGGCGGTGGCGCCCGGCGATGTGCTGGCCGTGCTCTCGGCCGGTGCCTATGGCCTGGCGATGGCCAGCAACTACAACACACGGCCGCGTGCGGCCGAGGTGATGGTGGACGGCGATGCGGTGCATCTGATCCGCCAGCGCGAGAAGGTGGCCACGCTTTTCGCCGATGAACGTCTGATCTAGCCTGATCTAGCCGGCTCTCAGATCCGCCCTTCCTGCACCGCGTGGCAGGCCACCAGCCCGCCATCGCACTCGAGCCACTCGGGCCTTTCAGCGGCGCAGCGCGCCTGGGCATGGGGACAGCGCGGATGGAAGGCGCAGCCGCTGGGCGGCGCCAGCGGATTGGGCACCTCGCCCTGCACCGGCGTGCGGGCACGGCCGCTCAAGTGGATGTCGGGAATGGCATCCAGCAGCATGCGCGTGTACGGGTGGCGCGGTGCAGCGAAGACCTGGCGCTTGGGCGCCAGCTCGACCAGGCGGCCCAGGTACATCACGCCCACGGCGTCGGCGACATGGCGCACCACCGCCAGGTTGTGGCTGATGAAGAGATAGGTCAGGCCGCGCTCGCGCTGCAAGTCCTTCATCAGGTTGAGCACCTGGGCCTGCACCGAGACATCGAGGGCCGAAGTCGGCTCGTCGCAGACCAGGAACTCGGGCTGCGTCGCCAGCGCGCGGGCGATGCTGATGCGCTGGCGCTGGCCGCCGCTGAACTGGTGGGCAAACCTGGCGCCGTCGGCTGCCGCCAGGCCCACCGAGAGCAGCAGCGCGGCCACGCGCTCGGCCAGCTCGGTGCCGCCGGCCGCCAGGCCGTGCTCGCGCAGCGGCTCGCCGATGATGTCCTCCACCTTCCAGCGCGGGTTGAGGCTGGCGTAGGGATCCTGGAAGATCATCTGCATGCGCCGCCGCAGCGCGCGCTGTTCGGCGCCCGCGCGGGCGGCGCCGCAGTCCTGGCCGTCGAAGACCACACGTCCGCGCGTGGGCCTGTGCAGGCCCAGCAGCAGCCGCGCCACCGTGCTCTTGCCGCAGCCGGATTCGCCCACCAGGGCCAGGGTCTGGCCGCGCTCGACGGCGAAGGACACGCCGTCGACCGCGTACACGAACAGGCGCGGCTTGCGCGCGATGGCGCGTTCGAGCCAGGGCGCCGAGACCTCGAAGGTCTTGGCGAGATCGTGTACCTCGACCAGCGGACCTGTCATGGCGCCACCAGCCAGCAGGCGGCGCGGGTGGCCTGGTTGGCGCCCGCCTCCAGCAACTCCGGCCGCTCGCTGCGGCAGCGCGCCAGGGCCTGGGGGCAGCGCGGGTGGAAGGCGCAACCTGGCGGGATGGCGCCCAGGCGCGGCATGGCGCCGTCGATCTGCAGCAGGCGCTCGCGGTCTTCGTCCATCGCCGGGATCGCGCCCATCAGGCCCACGGTGTAGGGGTGGCGGGGGCGGTGGATGACGTCGGCCACGGGCCCGATCTCGGCCATCCGCCCGGCATAGAGCACGGCCACGCGGTCGCAGGCCTCGGCGATGACGCCCATGTCGTGGGTGACCAGCATCACCGCGGCGCCGCGCTCGCGGCACAGGCGCTGCAGCAGGGCAATGATCTGGGCCTGGATGGAGACGTCCAGCGCCGTCGTCGGCTCGTCGGCGACGATGAGCCGTGGCTCGGCGGCCAGGGCCAGGGCGATGACCACGCGCTGGCGCATGCCGCCGCTGAACTGGTGCGGGTACTGGGCCAGCCTTTGCTCGGCGGCCGGGATGCCGGTCTCTTGCAGCAGCGCGATGGCGCGCCGGCGCGCCTCGGCCGCATCCACCGGCAGATGCGTGCGAATCGTCTCGGTGAGCTGGCGGCCTACGGTGTAGAGCGGGTTCAGCGAGGTCAGCGGGTCCTGAAAGATGGCGCCGATGTGGCGGCCACGCAGTGCGCGCATCGCCTCGGGCGGCAAGTTGTCGATGCGCTGGCCGGCGAGCCGGATCTCGCCGCCGGCGATGCGCCCGGGCGGCTCGAGCAGGCCGATGATGGCGGCGCCGGTGAGCGACTTGCCGGCGCCCGACTCGCCCACCACGCCCAGGATCTCGCCGGGCGCGATCCCGAAGCTGATGTCGTCCAGCGCCCGCAGCGTGCCGCGGCGGCCGGGAAATTCGACCCGCAGATGGCGCACTTCCAGCAGCGGCGCGGCCATCAGCGCAGCCTCGGGTTCAGCGCGTCGCGCAGCCAGTCGCCGAGCAGGTTCACCGACAGCGCGATCAGCACCAGCATCACGCCCGGGAAGATGGTGATCCACCACTCGCCCGAGAACAGGAAGTCGTTGCCGACGCGGATCAGCGTGCCCAGCGAGGGCGAGGTGGGCGGCACGCCCACGCCCAGGAAGGACAGCGTGGCCTCGGTCAGGATGGCGGCCGCGACCTGGATGGTGGCCAGCACCAGCACCGGCCCCAGCACATTGGGCAGGACATGGCGGAACATGATGCGCCAGGGCGCCACGCCGATGACGCGCGCCGCCTGCACGTATTCCTTGTTGCGCTCCACCATCGTGCTGCCACGTACCGTGCGCGCGTACTGCACCCAGCCGGTGAGGGCGATGGCCAGGATCAGCACGCCGAAGGCCAGGCTCTCGTGGGCATCGGGGAAGAGCGCGCGGCCGACGCCGTCGATGAGCAGCGCGACCAGGATGGACGGGAATGACAGCATCACGTCGCAGACGCGCATGATGAAGGCGTCGACCGCGCCGCCGACGAAGCCCGACAGCAGGCCCAGGCCCACGCCCACCAGCATGGACAACAGCACCGAGGCGAAGCCGACGAAGAGCGAGATGCGCGCGCCATAGAACAGCGCCGAGAGGATGTCGCGTCCCTGGTCGTCGGTGCCCAGCAGGTAGGTGGCCTTGCCGCCCTCCTGCCAGGCTGGCGGCAGGCGGGCATCGAGCAGGTCCAGCGTGGCCAGGTCAAAGGGCTGGTGCGGCGCCACCCAGGGCGCGAACAGCG
Organism: Rubrivivax sp. A210; assembly: GCF_904426505.1. GTDB lineage: Bacteria > Pseudomonadota > Gammaproteobacteria > Burkholderiales > Burkholderiaceae_C > Rubrivivax. The sequence continues at coordinate 587,549 of NZ_CAJGBN010000012.1, read as the reverse complement.
AGACCGCGAGGCACAGCGCCGCGATCAGCGCCGCCACCATCGCCGTGGGCGAGTGGCGGAAGCTGTGCCAGACATCGCTGTCCAGCCAGCGCGCGAGGCGGCCGCCGGGAGCTTCTTCTTCCGTCGGCGCCATTCAGTGCCCGCCCAAGGGTCGCTCGACGCGCAGGCGCGGATCGACAGCGAAATACAGCAGGTCCACGGCCAGATTGACGGCAACGAAAATCAGCGCAATCAGGCACAGGTAGGCCGCCATCACCGGCACGTCGGCGAACTGCACCGCCTGGATGAAGAGAAATCCCATGCCGGGCCACTGGAACACGGTCTCGGTGATGATGGCAAAAGCGATCAGGCTGCCCAGTTGCAGCCCGGTGATGGTGATCACCGGCACCAGGGTGTTGCGCAGCGCATGGCCGAAGTGGATGCTGCCGTCGCGCAGGCCGCGGGCGCGGGCGAAGCGGATGTAGTCGCTGCGCAGCACCTCCAGCATCTCGGCCCGCACCAGTCGCATGATGAGGGCGAGCTGGAACACGCTCAGCGTGAGCGCCGGCAGCAGCAGGTGCTGCCAGCCGTCGCGCGTGAGCAGGCCGGTGCTCCAGGAGCCGAAGGTGACGACCTCGCCGCGGCCGAAGCTGGGCAGCCATTGCAGCGTCACCGAGAACACCAGGATGAGCAGGATGCCGATCAGAAAGGTCGGCAGCGAGACGCCCAGCAGCGACAGCGTCATCACCAGCTGGGCGCCGAAGCGGCCGCGCCGCAGCGCCGCATAGACGCCCAGCGGCAGGCCCAGGCCCAGCGCGATCACCGCCGCGGCCAGCGCCAGCTCCAGCGTGGCCGGAAAGCGTTCGGCGATCAGCGTCGAGACCTTGCGGCCCTGGCGCAGGCTGAGGCCGAACTCGCCCTGTGCGGCGTTGGCCGCGAAGCGCGCGAACTGCACCGGGAAGGGCTTGTCGATGCCGAGATCGCGCCGCAGCTGCTCGCGCTGCTCTTGGGTGGCGTCCTGGCCCAGCAGGCTGGTGACCGGGTCGCCGACATACTGGAACAGCATGAAGGCGATGAAGGCCACCGTGAGCATCACGACCAGGGCTTGCAGCAGGCGGCGGAGGATGAAGGCCAGCATGGGTCAGGGCAGGGCGGCCAGGGTTGGACGGCCCCAATGAAGCGAGCCCGCTCGGCCGGTGGCCGTGCGGGCTCGATGATGCCGCAAGCAGCGTGCGGCGGCCGGGCTCAGAAGCGGTGGCGCAGGCCCAGGGCCATGCTGGTGGAGTCGACGCCGGCGGCCGAGGTCACGCCGCCCAGGTAGCCGGCGCCGCCCGGTGCGGCCTGGCCGCTGCCGCTGTTGACGAAGCGCGTCAGCACCGCATTGAGATCGGTGCGCTTGGACAGCGAGTAGGTGTAGGCCACGCCATAGGAGCTGGTGTCGGCATTGATGATGCGCTTGTCGTCGAAGCGGCTGTAGGCCACATAGACCGTGTTCGGGCCCGTGGTCAGCTTGTAGCCGCCGTGCAGGATGCGGCCGTCCTGCTTGAAGCCGTTGATGAAGGCGTTCTGGATGATGGCCGCATTCGTGGGGCCGACGGCGCCGGTGACCGAGGCCGCGATGCCGGACAGGCCCGAGGGGTGGTCGTCCTTGACCTGGACCATGGCCGCATAGGCCGTGCCCGGGCCCAGGTTGAGCGTGCCGCCAATGATGGTGCTGGTAAGCGACTTTTCGGCGCGCTCGTTCTCGCGCGAGTTGTAGCCGAAGCCCACCGAGAAGCGCTCGCCTTTGTACATGACCATGCCGCCCATCATGTGGCCGGTGGTGGTTGAATTCTCGCCCGCGGCCACCATCAGCGAGGCCGTGAATCCGTCCTTCTGGATGCGGTAGGCGATGGAGTTGGACAGGCGGATGTCGATGGCCGAGGGGATGGCACCGACCTGGCCGGCGGCCAGGGCCGACTGCGTGCCCATGGTGTCGAAGGTGGCGCTGATCTCATAGGCCGGCGTGTACTGGCGGCCGGCGATGATGGCGCCGAAGGGGGTGATCAGGCCGGCATAGATCTGCCGGTCCCAGAAGCCGCCGGCCAGGTTGACGCCGATGGTGTTGCCGATGCTGGCGGCTACCGCGGTGACCACCGGCTGGAAGACGGTGGGCAGGCCCAGCTGCGTGGCCTGTGAGACGCGGTCGGGCAGTTGCGAGCCCGAGGCTGGGCGGTTGCTGACGGTGCCGTTGTCCATCTCGAAGCGGTGTTCCATCGTGAAGATGGCGCGGTAGCCGCCGCCCAGGTCTTCATTGCCGCGGAAGCCCAGGCGCGAGCCGTCCATGATGCCGCTGGACAGCGCCTTGACCGAGCCGCCCTTGAGCCCGGAAACGCGGGTCACGCCGCCGTCCAGGATGCCGTAGATGGTGACGCTGGACTGGGCGGCGCAGGTGGTGGCGGCCAGGGCCAGCGCCGAGAGCGCGAAAAGCTTCTTCATGGGGGTGTCTCCGGGCGAGCAGTCGCTAACACTCTATTTTTCTGCAGAGGGGGGTCTCCGGTGGCGGCTTGTTGCAAGCCGTCCACGCTCAGTTACCCCTAGCGTGGCAAGACGGAGGCAGGGCCGCAGCCGCTCTACATGGCAGACCCGCCCTCCGGCGGCCCGGATTCCCCCCCCCACCTCCGGGAAGCCTCAGTCGAGTTCGACCGATCCGTACCAGGAGGTCGCCTGCGAGCGCGTGTTGTCGCTGTCGGTCATCACCGCGATCGAGGTCAGCGCGCCGGGCGCCTCGTCGAAGGCGAGCCGGAAGTCGGCCGCCAGGTCGCGACGGTGGTCGCGCCAGCGGCGCAGCTCGCCCGGTCCGGAATCGACCACGATCTTGCGGATGCGGTCGCTGCGCGGGTTGACGATGACCGAGCCCACCGGAGCCGTCGCGTCCCAGACATACATCAGCGTCGCATAGGGCGGCTTCTCGCCGGTCAGGGCCTCGGCGAGGTCGTACATCATGCGCGTGCGCAGGTTGAGGCGCGAGAGATCGCCGGCGAAGCCGAAGATCACGCGCGCCGGTGCGTCCTCGCGGTCGATGTCGGCGACGTTGCCGCCGGGCACCAGATCCTGCACCCACCACGAGAAATGCACCGCGCCGACGCGCTCGGGCGCAATGGCCGCCTGGCGTCGCCACAGGCTGGCCGATTGTTCGGAGACCGCGGCGATGGCCTTGCGGCCCTCCTTGTCCTCGCGGCTGTAGCGGGTGGCGGGCTTGCCTGGCAGCAGCACCGGCTGCCAGGCATCGATGGCCGCGGCCGGGGCCGTGTCAAGGGGTGCCGAGGCGCAGCCCGCCAGCAAAAAGGCGAACAGGCAGAAGGCGAGGCGCGAGGTCATGGCGGGGTCATACCGGAATTGGCGGCGCGGGGCGCGCCCATGAAAACGGCCGCCCGAAGGCGGCCGCTCGAACAGCTGGCAGGGTGCGCGCGGCACCCCGCCGGCGATCAGAACATGTGACGGATACCGAACTGGTAGCCGGTCGAGTTTTCGCCGCGCAGGATGCCGGCGTTGCCGCCCGCGATGGCCTGGTTGGCGCCGTTGGCCGTGGTGCCGGCGTTGTCGAGACGGGCGTAGGCGCCGTACAGCGCAGTGCGCTTCGACAGGTCGTACACGTAGCCGAAGCCGAACTGCTTGAAGTCGTACTGGTTGGTCAGCGTGGTGCTGCCGGTGTCACCCTTGGACTTGATGTACGAGACCTTGAAGGTACCCGAACCCAGCGGCACCAGGGCACCCAGCATGACCAGCTTCTGGTCTTCCTTGTTGTACTTGTTCTTTTCGTAGGCGCCCTGCAGGGTGGCCATGCCGAGGTTGAACGAAGCACCCATGTTGAAGGTCTTGTAGTCGTCGGCCATGGTGCCGGTCTTCTTGGTGACCATGTAGGCACCACCAACGTTCAGCGGACCCGCGGCATAGCCGACGCGACCCGAGAGTTCCTTGTTGCCGGTGGCGCCTTCGGCGGCGGCAACCTGGAACTGGCCATACAGGCCACCCATGGCCGGCAGGAAGTAGGCGATGGTGTTGTCGGCGCGGGTGACCGTGCCGGCGCCCGAACCCAGGGCCAGACGCAGCTTGTTCGAGTCGGCGACACCGTTGGTGCCGAACGGGTCGAAGGCGGCCCAGTTGTTGAAGGTCGGGGTGTAGTCGCGGCCGAGGCGGATTTCACCGAAACCGCCGATCAGGCTGGCGGTGGAGCGGCGACGCCAGTCTTGCGGGCCGGCACCGGTGTCGGGGTTGATCTGGCCTTCGATCCAGAAGCCGGCGCGCAGGCCGCCACCCAGGTCTTCGATGCCGCGGAAGCCGAGGCGGTTGGTGTTGATACCACCGGTCGACAGCGACTTCAGCGAACCGGCGGAGCCGTTCTTGACGCTCTGGACGTTGAGGTCAACGATGCCGAACAGGGTGACCGACGATTGGGCCGAAGCGGCACCGGCGAACGCGGTCAGCGCGGCCAGGGCGAGCAGAGATTTTTTCATTGCAACTATCTCCTAGGTTGAACAAGAGGTCCCGATCGGGGAGGCCACCCGGCGAGGGGCAGATCAGGCCAACCTCCTCAGCGGAAGTTGGGCGTATTGCACCAGACCCCTCCTCGCATTGCCAAGGATTGGCGCGCAAATGCATGCCATCTGTTGTCCCGTAACAACGTGACACGGTCGCGTTAGGGGCGGCGGCCTTTGCAGTATTCTGGCGCGATGAGCATGCTTGCAGACCGTCTGATCATCAGTGTGGACAACGCCTTGCGCACGGTGGCCGGCGCGGTGCATGCGGGCCGCCCCAACCCCGCCGGCCCGGCCGCCGAGGAGTCGCTGGCGCCCGAGGAAAAGCGCCTTGCCGGCGCGCTCATGCGCGTCAATCACGTCGGCGAGGTCTGCGCCCAGGCCCTCTACCAGGCCCAGGCGCTGACCGCCCGCAGCGAGGATTTGAGGCGCCAGATGGAGGTGGCGGCGCGCGAAGAGGGCGACCACCTGGGCTGGACGCAGCAGCGTCTGGCGGAACTTGATGACCGCACGAGCTGGCTCAACCCGCTGTGGTATGCCGGCGCCTTCGGCATTGGCCTGCTTGCCGGACGCCTGGGCGACCGCGTCAGCCTGGGCTTCGTCGTCGAGACCGAGCGCCAGGTCGAGCAGCACCTGGCCAGCCACATGGAACGCCTGCCCGCCGGAGACGCGCGCTCGCGCGCCATCGTCGAGGTGATGAAGCAGGACGAGGCCCGCCACGCCGACAACGCGCTGGCAGCCGGCGCACGCGAACTGCCGCAGCCGGTGCGCTGGCTGATGCGCGCGGCGGCCAAGGTAATGACCACCACCGCCCACCGGATCTGAAGCCATGAGCGTCCATCCCAGCGAGCCCGCCGCCGCAGCGACTGCGCGCCCCGCGCTGAACCTCGTGCGCCTGCACGAGATGGCGCGGCGCGGCGAGAAGATCGTCGCGCTCACCTGCTACGACGCCACCTTCACGCGCCTGCTGGATGAAGCCGGGGTCGATGTGCTGCTGGTCGGCGATTCGCTCGGCAATGTCATCCAGGGCTTGAGCAGCACGCTGCCGGTGGCGCTGGAGCACATGGCCTATCACACGGCCTGCGTGGCGCGTGCGCGCCCCACGGGCTGGCTGGTGGCCGACATGCCCTTCGGCAGCTACGAGGCCGACCCGCGCCAGGCCTTCGAGGCCGCGGCCCAGCTGATGCGCACTGGCGCGCAAATGGTCAAGCTCGAGGGCGGCGGCGAGATGGTGGCCACGGTGCGCTTTCTGGTCGACCGCGGCATCCCCGTCTGTGCCCACCTGGGCCTGACGCCGCAGCGTGTGCATGCGCTGGGCGGGTTTCGCGTCCAGGGGCGCGACGACGCGGCGGCGGCATTGCTGCGCGCCGATGCCGCGGCCATGGCCGCGGCCGGCGCGGCCATGCTGGTGCTGGAACTCGTGCCCTCGGCGCTGGCGCGCGAGATCACGCTGGCCCACCCAGCCATGATGACCATAGGCATAGGAGCCGGCGCCGGCACGGCCGGCCAGGTGCTGGTGCTGCACGATCTGCTGGGCCTGACCACGGGCCGCCGGCCGCGCTTCGTGCGCGATTTCACCCGCGACCCCGACGCTGGCGGTGCCACGCTGGGCGTGGCCGAGGCGTTGCGCCGCTACGTCGTCGACGTCAAGGCCGGGCGCTTCCCGGACGAGGCGCTGCACGGCTACTGAGGCGCGCCGGCGGCTTCGTGGCGCCCGGCGTCAGGCCTCGACGAGCTCGAAACTGGTCGTGATCTCGGCCGTCTTGCCGAGCATGATGCTGGCCGAACAGTAGCGCTCGTGCGACAGCGCGATGGCGCGCTCCACCGCGGCGGTCGGCAGATTGCGCCCGCTGACCGTGAAATGCATGCGGATGCGCGTGAAGACCTTGGGGTCGGTCTCGGCACGATCGGCCTCGACCTTGACCTGGCATCCGCGCACATCGTGGCGGCCGCGCTTGAGGATCAGCACCACGTCGTAGGCGGTGCAGCCGCCGGTGCCTGCGAGCACGGTTTCCATCGGCCGCGGCGCCAGGTTGCGGCCACCGCCGTCGGGCGCGCCGTCCATGGTGAGGAAGTGGCCACTGCCGGTCTCGGCGACAAAGCCCATGCCGGTGGCGGGCATCCAGTTGATCGTGCATTCCATGGCTTCAGTGCTTCTTTCGGGGGTGTGGCGGCGCCGGCGCGCCGGGGGCAGGGTGAGAAATCGACTCTTCTCTCTATATTCGTCACGGCAATGGATATTGCACTGCAGCATAGCGGTGTTAGACTGGCCGCCAGGGTGTCGAGGCTGCAGTGCCGGACACCCGCCGATTGTCTCCTCCACCTCCTTCAATGGTGGATTAAGCCCGGAGCCTGCAAAGGCCCCGGGCTCTTTTCTTGGGCGGCTGCCCGGCGCGCGCCGCCGTATCATCCGCCGCCCCTGACGGGCCCCAGAAAAGCGCAACGATGGCCGCCGGCACAACCCGAACCCGCACCCCCACGACCCCGACGCAAGCCCCTGCCCAGCCCGTGGCGCCCAAGGGCCAGCGCATTGCGGCCGACTATCTCAAGCGCATCCTCACGGCGCGCGTCTACGACGTGGCGCGCGAGACCGCGCTCGAGCCGGCGCGCATCCTGTCGCGGCGCATTGGCAACCATGTGCTGCTCAAGCGCGAGGACCAGCAGCCGGTGTTCAGCTTCAAGCTGCGCGGCGCCTACAACAAGATGGTCAAGCTGGCGCCCGAGGCACTGGCGCGTGGCGTCATCTGCGCCTCGGCCGGCAACCATGCCCAGGGCGTGGCGCTGTCGGCCAAGCGCCTGGGCTGCCGCGCCGTCATCGTGATGCCGGTGACGACGCCGCGGCTGAAGATCGATGCCGTGCAGGCCCTGGGCGGCGAGGTTGTGCTGCAGGGCGACAGCTATTCCGACGCCTACGCCCATGCGGTGCAGCTGCAGCAGGACCAGGGCCTGACCTTCGTTCACCCCTTCGACGACCCCGACGTGATCGCCGGCCAGGGTACGGTGGCGATGGAGATCCTGCGCCAGCACCAGGGGCCCATCGACGCGGTGTTCGTCGCCATCGGCGGCGGCGGCCTGATTTCGGGCGTGGCGGCCTACATCAAGGCCGTGCGGCCCGAGGTGCGCGTGATCGGCGTGCAGACCGCCGATTCAGACGCCATGCGGCGCTCGGTGACGGCCGGCAAGCGCGTGACGCTGGCCGATGTCGGCCTGTTCTCGGACGGCACGGCCGTCAAGCTGGTGGGCGAGGAGACCTTCCGCATCGCGCGCACGCTGGTCGACGACTACGTGGTGGTCGACACCGACGCCGTCTGCGCCGCCATCAAGGATGTGTTCCAGGACACGCGCAGCATTCTGGAGCCCGCGGGCGCCCTGGGCGTGGCGGCCATCAAGCAGTACGTGGCCACGCACAGGCTCAAGGGCCAGACCTTCGTCGCCATCACCTGCGGCGCCAACATGAACTTCGACCGCCTGCGCTTCGTCGCCGAGCGGGCCGAGTTCGGCGAGCAGCGCGAAGCCTTGTTCGCGGTCACCATCCCCGAGGAACGCGGCTCCTTCAAGCGCTTCTGCGAGACCATAGGCCCGCGCTCGGTGACCGAATTCAACTACCGCATCTCCGACCAGCGCCAGGCCCATGTCTTCGTTGGCCTGGCCATCCAGCGCCGCGACGAGGCCGAGCGCATCGAGCGCCTCTTCGTCAAGCAGGGCTTCGCCAACGTCAACCTCACCGACGACGAACTGGCCAAGGAGCATGTTCGCCACATGGTGGGTGGGCGCAGCGAGCTGGCGCGCGACGAGCGCCTGTTCCGCTTCGAGTTTCCCGAGCGGCCGGGCGCGCTGATGCGCTTTTTGGCGGCGCTGCACCCGGGCTGGAACATCAGCCTCTTCCACTACCGCAACCAGGGCGCCGACTACGGCCGCATCCTGGTCGGAATCCAGGTGCCGGCCGGCGACGAGGCCGAGTTCGACGCCTTTCTGCACGGTCTGGCCTACCCGTTCGTCGAAGAGACGCACAACCCGGTGTACGCGCTGTTCCTGCGTTGACGGGGCTTCGCTAGACTTCTGCGCATGGCCAACCGCTCACTCGTCTCGCCCACCGCCAACCCGCTGCTCGAAAAGGCGCTGGCCGACAAGCTGATGCGCCGCAGCGAGGTCGGCGGCAGCCTGGGCGAGCTCGAGCCGCTCGCCATCCGCCTGGGGCTGATGCAGAACACGCTCAAGCCGCGCCTGAAGGCGCCGCAGCTGCTGGTGTTCGCGGCTGACCACGGCATCGCGGTGGACGGCATCCAGCCGCCACCGGGCCAGGGTGGCCGCGTCACGGTGGACACCGTGCGTATGCTGTTGGCCCAGCAGCTGCCGGTGACGGCCTTTGCGCGCTCGCAGCACATCGACCTGACGGTGGTTGACTGCGGCATGGCCGAGAACCTGCCGCCCAACGACCGCCTGATGATGCGCAAGATCGCCCACGGCACCCGCAATGCGCGCACCGGGGTGGCGATGACGCTCGAGCAGGCCCACGCCGGCATGCGCGCCGGCATGGAGATCGGCGACAAGCTGCGCGGCAATGTCACGCTGCTGGCCGGTGTCGGCGTCGGCTCGCACGAGAGTGCGGCCCTGGTGCTGTCGCGCCTGAGCGACCGGCCGGTGCGCGATTTCATCGTCAGCGGCCCGCACATGGAGCCCGAGTTGCAAGGCCACCTGCTGGGCCTGCTCAGCGCGGTGCAGACGCGCCACCGCCATGTCGCCGAGCCCATCGAGGTGCTGGCCGCTTTCGGAGGCTTCGAGCTTGCAGTGATGGCCGGGGTGATGCTGATGGCGGCCAGCAAGCGCCACCTGCTCGTCGTCGACGGCGTGCCGGCCTGCGCCGCGCTGCTGGTGGCGTCCCGCATTGCCCAGCCGGTGACCGACTACTGCCTGTTCTGCCGCAGCCACAACCACCACGGGCTGGACCAGGCGCTCAATGTCTTCCAGTCCGCGGCCCTGCTCGAGCTGGGCATGGACAGCACCGACGGCACCGGCGCCACCCTGGTCTGGCCCCTGGTCAAGAGCGCCGGGGCCCTGCTGTCCGAGGTGGCCAACCTGGGTGACGACACGCCGGTGGCGGCCGATGCGGCCAGCGAGGCCATCGAACCCTTCGCACCGCCGACGCTGGAACCCTCGCCCTTCGGCGACGCGCTCTACTGAGCTCAGCGCATCGAGGCGCTGCCCTGCGGCGACAGGTGGGGCGGATCGCCGCCGTCCTGCGGCAGCGCCACGGGTGCGACGGCCTGGGCTGCATTGGTCACCGCGTTCTGCGGCTGCTGCTGCACTGGCAGGCGCTGCGGCAGGGCGCGCTGGCGCGGTGGCGGGGCGGCGCCCCCGTTGGCCGGCGCCGCGGGCAGGGTGCCGGTGGCGGCCGGCGCCACCGGGGCGAGGTCGAGCGCAATGGCCGCCGCGCCGTCGCGCGGGCCCAGCGAGGCGCCACGCGCGCTGACGGTCTTGAGCACGTTCTGGCCGTCGACCACGGCGCCGATGCGGTAGGCCCGCGGCGGCTTGCCGTCGACGGCGATCAGCGCCAGGCCTTCGCGCGCCGCCTGCGGCGAGCGCGGGCTGACGACACCGATGAGGGCAAAGCGCGCATCGGTTGCCGGCTCGCCGTCGTCGGCCACCTGGGGCGGCGGCGGGTCGATGCCGAGCAGCCGCGTGAGATCGCCGCGCTGGCCGGCGCCGGGCTCGGCCAGCTGCGTGGCGGCTGGAGCCTGTGGCGCCTTGACGAAGAGGCGCAAGCCCCAGAACAGCGCGCTGGCCGCGGCCAGCGCCCACACCACCAAGCTCATCCAGCGTGCCGTCATGCGGCGATTATCATGCAGCCACCTATCTGCGCCGGCCCCGCCCGGCCCGCCCATGACCCCTGACATGCCCGCCGCCGCACTGCCACGCCGCCGCTCCCGCACTGCGGGCGGTTTCACTCTGATCGAGTTGCTGGTGGTGCTGGTCATCATCGGCGTGCTGGGCGCGCTCATCGTGCCCAACCTCTTCTCGAGCCTCGACGATGCCCGCGCCACTGCGGCGCGCACCGACATCAACACCCTGGTGCAATCGCTCAAGCGCTACAAGCTCGACAACCAGCGCTATCCCAGCTCCGAGCAGGGCCTGGACGCCCTGGTGGCCAAGCCCACGGCGGCGCCAGTGCCGCCGAACTGGAAGCCCTATCTCGACAAGCTGCCCAACGACCCCTGGACCCGGCCCTATCAGTACCTGAACCCGGGCGTGCGCGGCGAGATCGATGTCTTCAGCTTCGGTGCCGATGGCCAGCCGGGCGGCGAAGACAAGAATGCCGACATCGGCTCCTGGCAGTAACGCTGACAAGGGCGCAGGCGCGGCGGCGCCGCGGCGCGGCGCGGCCGGTTTTACGCTGGTCGAGCTGCTGATCGTGATCGCCATCATCGCGGTCTCGGTGGGCCTGGTCGCGATGTCGCTGCCCGATGGCGACGCCGGTCGCCTCGACGAAGAGGGTGCGCGCCTGTCCGCACTGCTCGAGATGGCACGCGCCGAGGCGCGCGTCAGCGGCGTGACGGTGCGCTGGGTGCCGCGGGGCGCCGGCGAGGCCGAGCCGATGAGCGACTCGAACCTGCCGCCGTCCGACTTTCGCTTCATCGGCCTGCCCGCAGCCCTGGCCATGCCCACGCGCTGGCTGGATGCGCGCGTAGCCGCCCAGGTGGCGGGTGGAGCGAGCCTGTTGCTGGGCCCCGAGGCCATCCTGCCGCCGCAGCGCGTGGTGCTGAGCCTGGGCGAGCGCCGGCTGGAACTGGCCAGCGACGGCCTCGGGCCTTTCGTGATGGTCGAGGGGGCGGCGCAGCCATGAAGCCGCCGGCGCGTGGCTTTACGCTGCTCGAGGTGCTGGTGGCGCTGGCTGTGGTGGCCATCGCACTGGGCGCCGGCTTGCGCGCTGCAGCAGCGCTGTCGGACAACGCCGAGCGCCTGGCCGATGTGGTGGCGGCCCAGTGGTGCGCCGACAACCAGCTCACCGGGCTGCGCCTGGCGCGCACCTTCCCCGGCGTCGGAGACGCCGATTTCGCCTGCGAGCAACTGGGCCGCAACTACCGCGGCACGCTGGTGACGCGGCCCACGCCCAACCCCAACTTCCGCCGTGTCGACGCCCAGGTCAGCGACGAGGCCGGGCGCCCGCTGCTGACCCTGTCCACCGTGCTGGGGCGGCCATGAGGCGCAACCTCCAGCGCCGCGGTGCCGCCGGCTTCACCCTGGTCGAAGTGCTGGTGGCGCTGTTCGCGATGGCCATCCTCTCGGGCTTTTCCTGGCGCGCGCTCGACGGCGTGATGCGCACGCGCGATGCCAGCCGGGCCGTGGTCGACCGCACGGCACGACTGGCCACCGTGCTGACGCAGTGGGAGCAGGATTTGCAGGCGGTCCATGACACCGCCGCCGTGCCGGCCCTGGCCTTCGACGGCCAGACGCTGCGCCTGACCCGGCGCATGGAAGGCGGCGTGGCGCTGGTGGCCTGGAGCGTGCGCCAGGGCCATTGGCAGCGCTGGGCCGGGCCGCCCCAGGCCAGCGTGGGCGGCTTGCAGGAGCACTGGCTGCGCAGCCAGCAGTTCCAGGGCACGGAGCCGGGCCATCTGAACGTGGCCGATGAGGCCGGCGACTGGCAGATCTACTTCTACCGCGGCAATGGTTGGAGCAATGCCCAGTCCACCGGCGACGCGGCCCTGCCGCCCGCGGTGCCGGCCAGTGGCGTGCTGCCGCCGCGCGAGGCCCTGCCGACGGCGGTGCGCCTGGTGATTTCGCTGGGCGGCGCCAAGCTCACGCGTGACATCGCGCTCGGCCCCGGGGGCGGCTGATGCAAAGCCCGCGCAGATCGCAACGCGGCGCGGCCCTGCTGCTGGCCATGATCATCATGGTGCTGGTGGTGACGGCCACCGCCGGCATGGTGTGGCAGCAGTCGCGCGCCATCAGCATCGAGTCGGCCGAGCGAGCGCGCGCCCAGGCGGCCTGGATACTGAATGGCGCCCTCGACTGGGCGCGGCTGATCCTGCGCGAAGACCAGCGCAAGAACCCGCAGGGCGGCGAGCCGCACGATTCGCTGGACGAGCCCTGGGCCACGCCGCTGGCCGAATCGCGCCTGTCCACCTTCCTGGCCGCCGACCGCGACAACAACGCCGAGGGCGGGCCCGAGGCCTTCATCTCCGGCCAGATCAGCGATGCCCAGGCGCGCTTCAACCTCGCCGGCGTGCTCGACAGCGCCGGCAAGCCGGTGCCGGCCCAGGTGGCGGCGCTGGAGCGCCTGTGCAACCTGGCCGGCACCGCGTCCGACACCGCGGCGCGCATCGTCGCCGTGATGCGGGCCGCCACCAACCCGGGCGACGATGATCCGCTCCAGGCCCCGCTGCGCCCGGCACGGCTGGCCGACCTGGCCTGGCAGGGCCTGGACGCGGCCACGCTGGCCGTGCTCGACGACTACCTTGATCTGCTGCCGGCGGCCACGCCGGTGAACGTCAACACGGCCCGGCGCGAGGTGCTGGTGGCGGCCATCGACGGCATCGACCTCGGCAGCGCCGAACGCCTGGTGCAGCAGCGCCAGCGCAAGGCCTTTGCCAGCCTGGCCGACGTGACGGCCCAGTTGCCCGGCATCACGCTGGACTCGGCTCGGGTGAGCGTGGCCTCGGCGTATTTCCTGGTCGCAGGCCGCCTGCGCCTGGAAGATCGCGTGCTCGAGGAGCGCTCGCTGCTGGTGCGGCGCGACGGCCGCATCGACGTGCTGCGCCGCGAGCGCCACAGCTTTTCGGCCTCTGGCGGATGAGCCTGCGTGTAGATAGATTGCCCCGCGGCTGGCCTTCATCATTGAAGGCGAGAATAGCGGCCTGATTCCTGCTGTCCCCCCCGGCCCCGCATGTCCTTACTCGTGATCCAGCTCCCGCCGCGCGAACGCCTGGGCGCCCGTGCGGCCGGCAGCGATGCCGCGGCGGCTGCGCGCCTGCCGCAGGAATGGTTCTTCGTCCTCAGTGCCGATGGCCGCAGCGTCACCCAGAGCGGCACCGCCGCGACGGCCTTGCTGCCGCGCGCCGACGCCAGCGTGCTGGTGCTGGCCGAGGACGACGTGGCCTGGCAGCGCGTGGCCGTGCCCAAGGCGCCGGCCTCGCGCCTGCGCGCCGCGCTGGCCGGCACCATGGAAGAGGCCTTGCTCGATGGCGACGAGGCGGTGCATCTGGCGCTGGGCCCCGATGCCGCGCCCGGCCGTGAAGGCTGGGTGGCCGTGACCCAGGGCCCTCGCCTGGCCGCAGCCCTGGTGGCGCTGGAGGCCGCCGGCCCCGGCGTGCAGCGCGTGGTGCCGGCCAGCCTGCCGCTGGTCGAGGGCAGGGTGCGCGGCCATTTCTACAGTCGCGCCAGCGAGGGCGAGGACGCCGCGCCCTGGCTCAGTCTGGCGCGCGCCGATGGCGTGGCCTGCACGCGCCTGGCCGGCACCCTGGCGCGCGCCCTGCTGCCCGCCGATGCCGAGGCAGCCGTCAACTGGTCGGCCACGCCTGCCGCCGCCGCCGCCGCCGAGCACTGGCTGGGCCGCCCCGTGCCCCTGCTGGGTGAGGCCGAAAGGCTGCTCGAGGCGGCCCAGGCCGCGGTCAACCTGCGCCAGTTCGATCTGGCGGCACAGACGCGCGGCACGCGCAAGCTGGCCGATGTGGGCCGCCGCCTGCTCAGCCGTGAATGGCGGCCGGTGCGCTGGGGCCTTGCTGCCCTGATGGCGCTGCAGCTGGTGGGGCTCAATGTTCACGCCTGGCAGCAGCGCCAGGCCATCGCCGCCAAACGCGAGGCCATGAACGCGCTGCTGCGCACGGCCCACCCGGGCGTGCGCGTGGTGCTTGACGCGCCAGTGCAGATGGAGCGCGAGACCGACCGCCTGCGCGCCGCCGCCGGCCGCCCCGGCGAGGCCGATCTCGAGGCGCTGATGGCCGCCGCCGCCGCCGCCTGGCCCGACGGCCAGGGCCCGGTGCAGAACCTGCGCTTCGAGAACGGCCGCCTGACCCTGGCTGCCGGCGCCTGGGGCGAGCCCCAGGTGCAGCAGTTCCGCCAGCGCCTGCGCGGCGGCGGCTATGCGGCCGAGTTCGCCGAGGGCCGCGTCAACATCACGCGCGCTGCCGCGCCCAAGCCGGCCGCCGGCGGGGCCAAGACATGAGCGAGAACAGCGTCCAGCCTTGGCTGGCCCCCATCGCCGCCTGGTGGCGCGGCCTGGCCTCGCGCGAGCGCACGGGCCTCGCGCTGGCCGGCGCTGCGCTGGCCCTTTATGCGCTGCTGGCGCTGGCCGTGCTGCCAGCCTGGCGCAGCATCGCACGCGCGCCGCTGGAGCTCGACGCGCTCGAAACCCAGTTGCAGACCATGCAGCGCCTGGCCGCCGAGGCGCAACAGCTGCGCGCCGCGGCGCCGGTCAGCGCTGAGCAGGCAGCGGCGGCGCTCAAGGCCGCCACCGCGCGCCTGGGCGACAAGGCCCGCCTCACGCTGCAGGCCGACCGCGCGGTGCTGATGATCAATGGCGTCAGCACCGGCCAGCTGCGCGACTGGCTGGCCGAGGCGCGCTCGGGCGCGCGTGCGCGGCCGGTCGAGGCCAATTTCGTGCGTGGCGCCAATGGCCACACCGGCACCCTGGTGCTGGCCTTCGGAGGCGGCGCCTGATGGCCTGGGGCCTGGTCGGCGCTGCCCTGGGCGGCTTTGTCGCGCTGCTGGCCTTTGCGCCGGCGGCCTGGCTGGCGGCGGCGCTGGCCGCGGCCAGCGGCGAACGCCTGCTGCTGGCCGATGCGCGCGGCAGCGTCTGGTCCGGCAGCGCCGCGCTGGTGCTGACCGGCGGCGCCGGCAGCCGCGACGCCAGCGCCTTGCCCGGCCGCCTGCACTGGACGCTGCGGCCCGAAGGCACAGCGCTGGCGCTGCGCGCCAGCCACGCCTGCTGCATCAATGGCGAGCTGCGCCTGCTGCTGAGGCCCGGCATCGGCCGCCTGCGCATCGAGTTGCCGCCCAGTGCCGGCGCCATCGGCCAATGGCCGGCGGCCTGGCTGGCCGGCCTGGGCACGCCCTTCAACACGCTGCGGCCCAGCGGCTCGCTGCAACTGTCCAGCCCCGGCCTGGTGCTCGAAGCAGTGCAGGGCCACTGGCTGCTCGACGGCCGCGCCGACCTGGAACTGGGCGCCATGGCCTCGCGCGTCTCCACGCTCGAGGTTCTGGGCAGTTACCACCTGCGCCTGCAGGGCAAGGCCGGCGGCCCGGCAGGGATGGAACTCAGCACCTCAAGCGGCGCGCTGCTGCTCTCGGGCAGCGGCCAGTGGGCGGCTTCGCGGCTGCGCTTCAACGGCCAGGCCAGCGCGGCGCCCGGCGCCGAGGCGGCGCTCGACAACCTGCTCAACATCATCGGCCGGCGCCAGGGCGCCCTGTCTCTCATTTCGATCGGATGACCATGATCCAAGCCTTGTTCCGGGCCGCAGGCGCCCGGGCCTTTGTCGCGGTGGCCGCGCTCGCGGCCCTGCTCGCGGTGCAGGACGGCCAGGCCCAGGCCAAGGCGCCGCGCTCGCGTGCGCCGGTGACGGTGAACTTCGTCAACGCCGACATCGAGGCAGTGACGCGCGCCTTCGCCGCCATGATCGAGCGCGCCATCGTCGTCGACCCGCGCGTCAAGGGCACGGTCACCGTCTACAGCGAGCAGCCGCAGAGCGTGCGCGAGGCCTATGCCAGCTACTTGTCGGCGCTGCGCGGCCTGGGCTTCGCGGTGGTGGAAAGCGGCGGCCTGCTCAAGGTGGTGCCCGAGGCCGATGCCAAGCTGCAGACCGGCACCGTGTCGGTGGGCGAGGTCGGCGTGCGCGGCGACCAGGTCATCACGCAGATCTTCACGCTGCGCTACGAGAACGCCAACAACCTGGTGGCGGTGCTGAGGCCGCTGATCAGCGCCAACAACACCATCAACGCCAATCCGGGCAGCAACTCGCTGGTCATCACCGACTACGCCGAGAACCTGGGGCGCCTGGCCAAGATCATCGCCGCGCTCGACAACCCCAGCGGCACCGAGGTGGAGGTGGTGCCACTGCAGCACGCGGTGGCGGCCGACCTGGCGCCGCTGGTGCAGCGCCTGAGCGAAGGCGGCAGCGCCGCCGCCGTGCCCGGCGCCCAGGGCAGCGGTGCCCTTGCCGTGGTGGCCGATTCGCGCAACAACGCGCTGCTGGTGCGCGCCAACAACCCGGCGCGGCTGGCGGCGGCGCGCGCCACCATCGCGCGGCTGGACCGCCCCAGCACGCTGGTGGGTGCCGGCGGCGGCATGTGGGTGGTACACCTCAAGCATGCCGATGCGGCCCGCCTGGCCACCGTGGTGCGCGCCGCCTTCGGTGCAGTGGGTGGTAGCGGCGGCGGTGCCGCCACCGCCAGCGCGGCGCCGGCCCCCACCGCGGCCGTGACGCCCGGCGCCACGGCCACGGGGACGGGCGGCGGCACCGTCACTGCCAGTGCCCAGCCCTCGACCGGCGGCTTCATCCAGGCCGATCCGGCCACCAACTCGCTCATCATCACGGCGCCGGAACCCTTGTACAAGCAGGTGCGCGCCCTCATCGACCAGCTGGATTCGCGCCGCGCCCAGGTCTACATCGAGAGCATGATCGTCGAGGTCTCGCCCTCGGACTCGGCCGATTTCGGCTTCCAGTGGCAGGGCCTGCTGCACAACAGCGGCGACAGCAGCGGCCTCGTGGGCGGTACCAATTTCAGCGCCACCGGCCGGCCCAGCATCATCGAGACCAACGTCTCGGCGGCCCAGAACCAGGTCAACGTCGGCGCCGGTCTCAACATCGGCCTGCTGCGCACCATCAACGGCATCACCTCGCTGGCGGCGGTGGCGCGCGTGCTGCAGTCGCAGTCGGACACCAATATCGTCTCCACCCCCAACCTGATCACGCTGGATAACGAAGAGGCCAAGATCGTCGTCGGCGAGAACGTGCCCTTCATCACCGGCCAGTTCACGCAGACCGGCGGCGCCACCACCAACCCCTTCCAGACCATCGAGCGCAAGGACGTCGGCATCACGTTGCGCATCAGGCCGCAGATCGGCGAGAACGGCGCCATCCGCATGCAGATCTTCCAGGAGCAGAGCGCGGTGCAGCCCACCACCGCGGCCGGCACCAGCAATGCCGGGCCTTCCACCACCAAGCGTTCCATCGAGGGCACGGTGTCGGTGGAAGACGGCCAGATCCTGGTGCTGGGCGGCCTCATCGAGGACCGTTTCGTCACCACCAAGAACAAGGTGCCGCTGCTGGGCGACATCCCCTTCCTGGGGGCGCTGTTCCGCAGCGAGAGCCGCGAGCGCAAGCGCACCAACCTGATGGTCTTTCTGCGGCCCATCGTGATGCGCGATGCCGAGTCGGCCACCCGCTTCTCGACCGACCGCTACGAGCAGATGCGCGGCCAGCAGCAGGGCGCGCAACCGGCGCCCAGCGTGCTGATGCCGATCAACGAAGCGCCGGTGCTGCCCGAGCTGAAGAGCCTGATGCCGGCCGCCGGCGCCAGCGCGCCGGCGCCGGCCAGGGCGCCCTGAGGAGGCTGCGCGATGGCCACCCGCCACCCGCTGCCCTACGCCTACGCCAAGGCCCACACCCTGCTGCTCGAGGACGACGGCGAGCGCCTGGTGCTGTGGGCCGGCGAGACCACACCGCTGCCGGCGCTGGCCGAGGTGGGCCGGCTCTTCGACGTGGCCCGCTTCGAGCGCGAGGCCACGGCCACGCTGGGCCAGCGCATCGCCGCCGCCTATGCCGGAGGCGAGAGCAGCGCGGCGGCGGTGATCGGCGAGGTCGAGAGCGGCGTCGACCTGAGCCGCATGATGCAGGACCTGCCGGCGGTGGAAGACCTGCTCGAAGCCGCCGACGACGCCCCCATCATCCGCATGCTCAATGCCCTGCTCACGCAGGCGGCCAAGGACGGCGCGAGCGACATCCACATCGAGCCCTATGAGCGCAGCAGCAGCGTGCGCTTTCGCGTCGACGGCACGCTGCGCGAGGTGGTGCAGCCCAACAAGGCGCTGCATGCGGCGCTGATCAGCCGGCTCAAGATCATGGCCGAGCTCGACATCGCCGAGAAGCGCCTGCCGCAGGACGGCCGCATCTCGCTGCGCATCGGCGGGCGTGCCATCGACGTGCGCGTCTCCACGCTGCCGTCTTCGCACGGCGAGCGCGCCGTGCTGCGTTTGCTGGACAAGACCGAGAGCCGCTTCACGCTCGAAGGCCTGGGCATGGACGGTGCGGTGCTCGAGGCCTATGCCCGCCTGATCCAGCAGCCTCACGGCATCGTGCTGGTCACCGGCCCCACCGGCAGCGGCAAGACGACCACGCTCTACGCCAGCCTGGGCCGCGTCGACACCGGCACCACCAATGTGCTGACGGTGGAAGACCCGGTCGAGTACGAGCTGCCCGGCATCGGCCAGACCCAGGTCAACCCGAAGATCGACCTCACCTTCGCCAAGGCGCTGCGCGCCATCCTGCGCCAGGATCCGGACGTCATCATGATCGGCGAGATCCGCGATTTCGAGACGGCGCAGATCGCCATCCAGGCCAGCCTCACCGGCCACCTGGTGCTGGCCACGGTACACACCAACGACGCGCCCAGCAGCGTGACGCGGCTCATCGACATGGGGGTCGAGCCCTTTTTGCTGAGCAGCAGCCTGCTGGGCGTGCTGGCCCAGCGCCTGGTGCGCAAGCTCTGCCCGCAGTGCCGGCGCCAGGGCGACGATGGCCGCTGGCATCCGGTGGGCTGTGCCCACTGCGGCAACACCGGCTACAAGGGCCGCACCGGCGTCTACGAGCTGATGAGGGTGGACGAACATGTGCAGGCACTGATCCACAACCGCGCCCCCGAACAGGAACTGCTGGCCGCGGCGCGTGCGGCCGGGCTGCGGGCCATGCGTGAAGATGGCGAGCGGCTGGTCAGCAGCGGCGTCACGTCGCTGGAAGAAGTCGTGCGCGTGACGCGCGACTGACGCTGCCGCCATGCCCGCCTACCGCTACGAGGCGCTCGACGCCGCCGGCAAGCCGCAAGGCGGCCTGCTCGAGGCCGACAACGCCCGCGCCGCGCGCCAGCAGCTGCGGGCGCGCAACCTGGTGCCGCTGGACGTGGCGCCGGTCACCGCCGCCAGCAGCGATGGCGCCGCGCCGCGCTACACGCGGCGCGCCTTCTCAGCCACCGAGCGTGCGGTGTGGACGCGCCAGCTGGCCGGCCTGGTGGGCTCGGGCCTGCCGCTGGAACGCGCGCTCACGGCGCTGGCCGAGGAATCGGAAAGCGACCACCAGCGCGAGCTGGTGGCCCACCTCAAGAGCGAGGTCAACGCCGGCAGTTCCTTCGCACGCGCGCTGGCCACGGCGCCGCGCGAATTCGACGAGATCTACCGCGCCGTGGTGGCCGCCGGCGAGCAGAGCGGCGCGCTGGGCCAGGTGCTGGAGAAGCTGGCCGACGACCTGGAGCAGCAGCACGCGCTGCGCAGCAAGGTGCTGGGCGCCATGCTCTACCCGGCCATCGTCTCCACCGTGGCCCTGGTCATCGTGATGGTGCTGATGACCTGGGTCGTGCCGCAGATCGCCAATGTCTTCACCAGCTCCAAGCGCGCGCTTCCGGCGCTGACGGTGGGCATGCTCGCCATCAGCGGCTTTCTGCGCAACTGGGGCTGGCTGCTGGCGCTGGCGGCGGCGGCGGCGGTGGGCCTGTTCGGCCTGATGCGCCGCAACGAGGCCTTCCGCGAGCGCAGCGACGCAGCGCTGCTGCGCCTGCCGCTGCTGGGCCGGCTGGCGCGCGGCTACAACGCGGCGCGCTTTGGCGGCACGCTGGCCATGCTGGCGGGCGCCGGCGTGCCCATCCTGAAGGCGCTGCAGGCCGCCGCCGAGACCCTGGGCAACCGCGCCATGCGCGCCGACGCCCTCGACGCCCTGGCCCAGGTTCGCGAAGGTGCGCCACTGGCCAGCGCGCTGGCGGCCAAGAAGCGCTTTCCGGGCCTGCTTTCGATGTTTGCCCGCCTGGGCGAGCAGACCGGCCAGCTGCCGCAGATGCTGGGCCGCGCGTCCACCCAGCTCTCGGCCGAGGTGCAGCGCCGCGCCATGGCCGCCGCCACCCTGCTCGAGCCCCTGCTCATCGTCGGCATGGGCCTGATCGTGGTGGTCATCATGCTGGCGGTGCTGCTGCCCATCATCCAGCTGAATACTTGGGTGAAGTAGCGGCCGGTCAGGCCGCTGTCTTGTCCTCGGCCGCGTCTTCCGGCGCCTTGGTGGTCTTGATGAAGATCTGCGCGGCGATGATGCCCAGTTCGTAGAGGATGCACATCGGCACCGCCAGCGCCAGCTGCGAGATCACGTCAGGCGGCGTCACCACGGCAGCGACGATGAAGGACGCGACGATGAAATAGCCGCGCCACTTGCGCAGCTGCTCGATGGTGACCACGCCCATGCGGGCCAGCACGATGACGGCGATGGGCACCTCGAAGGCGATGCCGAACACCAGGAACAGCGTCAGCACGAAGCCGAAGTACTGCTCGATGTCAGGCGCCGCCGTGATGCTGGCAGGGGCGAAGGCCTGGATGAACTTGCTCATGCCCGGGATCACCAGGAAGTAGCAGAAGGCCACGCCCATCACGAAGAGCACCGTGCTCGAGATGACCAGCGGCAGCACCAGGCGCTTCTCGTGTGAATACAGGCCCGGCGCCACGAAGGCCCAGAGCTGGTAGAGCACCACCGGCAGCGCCAGCATGAAGGCGGCCATCAGCGTGATCTTCAGCGGCACCAGCACCGGCGAGATGACGTTGGTGGCGATCAGCGTCGCGCCCTTGGGCAGGTGGGCCACCAGCGGCGCGGCGAGCAGGTCATACAGGCCGGCCGGGCCGGGCCAGAAGGCCAGCACCGTGAAGGCGATGGCGATGGCGATGACGGCGCGCACCAGGCGGTCGCGCAACTCGACCAGGTGCGAGACGAACGGGGCTTCCGTGCCTTCGAGTTCGTCCTTCTGCGGGCCCTCGCTCATCGCGGACCCTTGGTGTTGAGGCCGGGAGGCCGGAAGCGCGCCACACGCGCCGCGCCCGACTGCGCCTTGGTGCGTATGCCCTGGCGCTGCTTGTACCACTGCGGCGTGGCGCCGCGCTTGAGGCGCCATTTCTTGCCCGGATGGCGGTAGCTCGGCGGCGGCGCTTCCAGCGGCTCATAGCTGCTGCCGCTGCTGCTGCTGCCGCCTTCGATGGCCGCGGTGGCGCTGCTCCATTCGGTCTCGAAGGCCGACTGCGCCGAATGCACCTCCTGCCTCACCGTGCTCTCGACATTGCGCGCCGCATCCTCGAACTGCGTCTTCATCTTCTTGAGCTCGTCGAGCTCGATGGAACGGTTGACCTCGGCCTTCACGTCGGCCACGTAGCGCTGCGCCTTGCCGAACAGATGGCCTATGGTGCGCGCCACCTTGGGCAGCTTCTCGGGCCCGATGACGACCAGGGCCACGGCACCGATGAGGGCAATCTTGTCGAAGCCGAAGTCGATCATGTCAGGGGCAGGCGGTCAGGCCGCCGCGTGGTGCGAGCGCGGGTCGCGAAGACGCCGGTCAACTCTTGGCCTTGGTCTCGACGTCGACCGTGTTCGCGTCGACCGCGCGCTTGGCCGTGCTCACCTGCTGGGCCGGCGGCTGCTGCGCCGCGGCCTCGTTGGCCACCTCGTCGGCGCCACGCATGCCTTCCTTGAAGCCCTTGACCGCACCGCCCAGGTCGGCGCCGATGTTGCGCAGCTTCTTGGTGCCGAAGATGACGATGACCACCAGCAACACGATCAGCCAATGCCAAATGCTGAATCCACCCATGACCGATCTCCTGCAATTCTGATGCGTGCAATTCTACGGGGCCGACGATGTCAGCCCTGCGCGTGCGGGCTCGGCCCGCGCGTGCGCGACAGGACCGGGGCCTTCGCCCGGCGCAGGACAGTCCGCAGGGACGGTCCCGTGTCCTGGCTCAGCCCTTGGACCAGGGCCGCGGCCCGCCCATGACGTGCATGTGCAGGTGGTAGACCTCCTGCTTGCCGTCGGGTCCGGTGTTGATGAGCGTGCGGAAGCCGTTCGTCACGCCCAACTCGCGCATCAACTTCGGCGCCAGGCCCAGCATGCGGCCGAGCAGGGCGTCGTGCTCGGGGCCGACATCGGCCAGCGTGGCGATGTGGGTCTTGGGAATCACCAGCACATGCACCGGCGCCCAGGGGTGAATGTCGTGGAAGGCGAGCAGTTCCTCGTCTTCGTAGGCCTTCTTGGCGGGAATCTGGCCGGCGACGATCTTGCAGAAGATGCAGGTGGGGTCTGCGTTCATGGCGGT
Source organism: Rubrivivax sp. A210 (assembly GCF_904426505.1). Classification (GTDB taxonomy): domain Bacteria; phylum Pseudomonadota; class Gammaproteobacteria; order Burkholderiales; family Burkholderiaceae_C; genus Rubrivivax. The sequence continues at coordinate 564,734 of NZ_CAJGBN010000012.1, read as the reverse complement.
GCGAGGTTCAGGGGTTGGGCATCGGCATGGAGCGGCCTTCGTGGAAGGCCAGCCAGCCGCGGATGAAGCGGTAGAGGTACCACAGCCACACCAGGCCCCAGGCGATGGCGCCGGGGATGATGAAGACCAGGAACAGTGGCGACGTGAGCGCGAGCCAGAACAGCGTGAACCAGAAGCTGCGCGCCTGCCAGCGGTAGTGGCTGCGGTAGTGGTCGTCGGGCAGGCTGCCGCGCTTGACGTAGTTGACGATGATGGCCACCACCGCGAAGGTGCCGCCCGAGAAGGCCGAGAGCGCGTGCAGGGCATAGAGCACATGGGTGAGCAGGCGCAGGTCGGACAGGCGCGCGGCCTCGCTGCCGGGCACGATGACCTGGCTCACGGCGTCCCGCCTTCGCGCTCGGCTTCCCGCTGCTGGGCCTTGCGCAGCGCGAATTCCTCCAGCCCGGAGAGCCCTTCGCGCCGCTCCAGCTCGGCCAGCACATCGGCCGGCGCCAGGCCGTGGTGGGCCAAGGCGATGAGGCTGTGGAACCAGAGGTCGGCGACCTCGCCGACGATGCGTGTACGGTCGCCGTCCTTGGCCGCCATCACGACCTCGGTGGCTTCTTCACCGATTTTCTTGAGAATGGCGTCGTGGCCTTTGGCGAACAGGCGCGCGACATAGCTCTTGCCGGGGTCGCCGCCGTGCTCGGGCTTGCGGCTTTCGATGACGGCGGCCAGGCGGGCCAGGGTGTCGTTGCTCATGCGGCTTATTTTGTGTAGATGCGGTGCGGGTCTTTCAGCACCGGCTCGACCGCCTGCCAGGCGCCGTCTTGCAGGCGCTGGTAGAAGCAGCTGTGGCGGCCGGTGTGGCAGGCAATCGAGGGTGACGCGGGCTCGTGGCCCAGTTGCGTGACCTTGAGTAGCACGACGTCGTTGTCGCAGTCCAGGCGCAACTCATGCACTTGTTGAACGTGGCCCGATTCCTCGCCCTTGCGCCACAGGCGCTGGCGCGAGCGGCTCCAGTAGACGGCGCGGCCGCTGGCGGCGGTCTCGGCCAGGGCCTCGGCGTTCATCCAGGCGAACATCAGCACGTCGCCGGTGGCCGCTTCCTGCGCGATCACCGGCACCAGGCCGTCGCGGTCCCACTTGATGTCTTGCAGCCAGTTCATGGCGGCAAGTCTAGTGCTTGCCGCCGCCGCGCCCCGTCGTCTCAGAACCGGCGGCGCCGGCGCAGCGCCGCGGCGACGACGCCCAGGCCCGCCAGCCCCAGCGCCCAGGTGGCGGGCTCGGGCACCACCGGCGTGGTGATGGGCCCGGTGGCGAACTGCAGCTGCAGGCTGTAGTCGCCACTTGCAGAGTTCAGGCCCGGCGTGCTCTGGACCGCGGCGGCCCGGCTGCTGGCCCACAGGGTGTACACATGGTTGGCCTGCAACTGGCCGGCCATCGAGTCACCGAGGCTGCCCTGCGTGCTGCGCAATGCGAACACCGGCACCAGGTCTTCCAGGATGGTGACGAAGGACTCGCAATCGCTCGATGCCGTGGCCAGGGCGCAGCCGACACGGGCGTCGATGCGGAAGTAGAAGTCCTCGGAGGCGAAGAAGCGCGACTTCGTTTCCGTCAGTGCGATGGCCCGTGAATCCCCGGCGCGAAAGATTGAATTGCCGGTGGTCACATTGCCATTGGAATCGGCGCCCAGCGCGAGCAGAAAGGTGGCCTGCGATGCCGAGCCGAAGGCCACCGCAATCTCGTCGTTCGCGTCGTTGCGATCCACCACCGGCGCGGGCAGCAGGGAATCGTCGAAACTGGCCGCAGAGCCCAGGCTGTTGAACGGGAAGACGCACTGCCCGGCGCCATTGCTGGCGGCGGCGGCGCAGGTGCCGATCAGCTCCAGCTTGTGCTGGATCGGCACCCAGGTGATTTCGAGGGCCTGCGCCAGCGGGCTGGCGGCGACCAGGGACAGCATCAGCACACGGCGCATGCGGGCTCCAGGGGTTGGCACGGGCCCGGCAGCGGCCCGGCACGTTCGGCACTCTAGCGGTGCGTGGTCGGCGTCTGCAATCACCTGCACAGGGGGCGCCCGTAGCGTCAGCCCCGGTGAGTCGGGCCGACGTGGCCGCGCTCGGCCGCAAACCAGGCCAGCACCGGCACCGTGCCGGGCAGCACGGGCGCCACCTGCACCGGCAAGGTCTGCCAGGCCATGGCCTGCTGCTCGCGCATCTCGAATTCGCCGCGCCAGGCGTGGACGCGGCAGAAGTGCAGGCGCACGCGGGCGTGCGGGTAGTCCATCAGCTCGATGCGCCAGGGCTCGGCCGCGCCAATCGTGATGCCGAGTTCCTCGTGCAGCTCGCGCCGCAGCGCCTGCTCGATGCTTTCGCCGGGCTCGACCTTGCCACCCGGAAACTCCCAGTGCCCCGCATAGACCTTGCCGGCCGGCCGGCTGGTGAGCAGGAAGCGGCCGTCGGGCGCAATCAGCACGCCCACCGCCACGTCGACCGGCGTGCGCTCAGACTGCTGCATGCCGCCCCGCGTAGTCGCGTGCGAACTGCTGGGCCACGCGGCCCGAGCGCGAGCCGCGCTCGAGTGCCCACACCAGGGCCTCCTGGCGCGCTGCGGCTATTGCCCCTTCAGCGACGCCGAAGGCGCGCAGCCACTGCGCCGTGATGGCCAGGTACTCGGCCTGGGTGAAGGGGTAGAAGCTGATCCACAGGCCGAAGCGCTCGGACAGCGAGATCTTCTCTTCCACGCCCTCGCCGGGGTGGACCTCGCCGTCCTCGGTGTGCTGGTAGCTGAGGTTTTCCTTCATGTACTCGGGCAGCAGGTGGCGGCGGTTGCTGGTGGCGTAGATCAGCAGGTTGTCGCTGTGCTGGGCCACCGAGCCGTCGAGCACGCTCTTGAGCGCCTTGTAGCCGGGCTCGCCCTCGTCGAAGCTGAGGTCGTCGCAGAAGACGATGTAGCGCTCGGGCCGCGCCGCCACCAGATCGACCAGGTCGGGCAGGTCCACCAGATCGGCCTTGTCGACCTCGATCAACCGCAGCCCGCGCGGCGCGAACTCGTTCAGGCAGGCCTTGACCAGCGAACTCTTGCCAGTGCCGCGGGCGCCGGTGAGCAACACATTGTTGGCGCCGCGGCCGGCCACGAACTGCTCGGTGTTGCGCAGCAGGCGCTCCTTCTGCGGGTCGACCTCCTTGAGGTCGGCCAGGCGGATGCCGGCGACATGGCGCACCGGCTCAAGCACGCCGGCACTGCTGACGCCACCGCGGCGGCGGTAGCGGAAGGCGACCGAGGCGGCCCAGTCGGGCGCCGTGGCTGCGTGCGGCAGGATGGTTTCCAGGCGGGCCAGCAGCGACTCGGCGCGCACCAGCAGGTGTTCGAAGGCGGCATTCATGGCGGCGGAGTTTAGGGGCGCGCGGGGCGCCGACTACGCCACGGCTCAGCTGCAGAGGCGTTGCAGTGCCGGCTCGAGGTGCTCGGTGGGCAGGCGCTTGAACTGCGAGCGCGCATAGCGCTGCAAGCGGCCTATCAGCAGCGCCGTCAGCGCCGAAGCCAGGGCCTGGGCATCGGCCGTGGGCGTGGTCGAGCCGGCGGCCTCGGCGGCGGCGCGCAGGCCGGCGCGCAGCTGCGATTCGACGCGGTCGAAGAACTGGTTCATGCGCGCGCCCAGGCGCTCGTGCTCGAAGACCAGGGCGTCGCCCACCATCACCCGCGCCATGCCGGGGTTCTTCTCGCCGAACTGCAGCAGCACGGTGGCGATGCGGCGGGCTTGAACCGAGCCGTCGGGCTCGCGCTCGGCGATCTGGTTGACGAGGGTGAAGACGCTGGTCTCGATGAAGTCGATCAGGCCCTCGAACATCTGCGCCTTGCTGGCGAAATGGCGGTAGAGCGCGGCCTCGCTGACCGCCAGCCGCGCCGCCAGCGCGGCGGTGGTGATGCGCTCGGCGCCCGGCTCCTGCAGCATGCCGGCCAGGGTCTGCAGGATCTGCACGCGGCGCTCGCCCGGGCGCGGCCGCTTGCGCGGTGGCTCGGCTGCGTCTGCCGGGGGCAAATCGTCGGGCAGGGCAGACATGGGCGGGCGGGGGGAGGGACGGCCGGGGCATTCTGGCACACGGCCTGTAGGGGCTTGCCCGCAGGAAAACACCGACCCCGGCGCCGCCCGACCCGGCCTGTCCTCCCTGCGGATGAGGGCGTCAGCGCAGCTGGCGCAGCCGCGTGATGCGCTGGTCGACGTAGGCCGGCCGCCGCGCCAGCCGGCGCGCCCTGCCGCCGGCGCGCAGCCAGCGCTGCATCCACACCGTCTGCATGCCGATGCTGCGCGCCGCCTTCTGGTGTACCAGCGTGTCCTCGACCAGGGTACAGCGCGACGGCGCCACGCCCAGGCCCACCGCCAGCGCGCGCAGCATGCGCGCGTCGGGCTTGGGGCGCCAGTGGCCGAACATGCGCAGGTCTTCGATGGACAGGATGCGCTCGAACAGGTGGGCGATGCCCAGCACGCCCAGCACACGCGCCGTGTAGGCGGCCGGCGCGTTGGTCAGCAGCACGCGGCGGCCGGGCAGGGCGGCCAGCGCGGCGAGGTCGTGGCGATGGCCGTACACGCGCTCTTCCAGCCCCGGCAGCAGGTGGGCGTGGTGCAGGAAATGGGCCGCGTCCACACCGTGGTGGCGCACCAGGCCCAGCAGCGTGGCGCCGTAGCGCTGCCAGTATTTCGCGCGCAGCGCGCTGGCCTCGGCCCGCGACAGGCCGAGCTCGCGCTGCATGAAGCTGTTCATGCCCTCGTTGATGCCGGCATAGGCGGCCGTGCTCGCGTCGTGCAGCGTGTCGTCGAGATCGAACAGCCAGACTCGCGTGGGCAGCATGGAAGGAATGCTCAATGCGAGCGAATCATGGTGCCGTAGGCCTGGTCGGTGAGGATTTCCAGCAGCATCGCGTGCGGCACGCGCCCGTCCACCACATGGACGGCGTTGACGCCGCTCTTGGCCGCGTCGATGGCGCCGGCCAGCTTGGGCAGCATGCCGCCGCTGATGGTGCCGTCGGCCACCAGTTCGTCGATCTCGCGCGGCGTCAACCGTGTGATCAGCTCGCCGGCCTTGTTGAGCACGCCCTTGATGTTGGTCAGCATCACCAGCTTCTCGGCCTTCAGCACGGTGGCCAGCTTGCTGGCCACGAGGTCGGCGTTGATGTTGTAGCTTTCGTTCTTCTCGCCGAAGCCTATCGGGCTGATGACGGGGATGAACTGGTCGTCCTGCAGCGCCTTCACGACGCTGGGGTCGATGGCGGTGATCTCGCCGACCTGGCCGATGTCGTGTTCCTTGCTCGGGTCGTCCCGGTCGGCCATCTTCATCTTGCGCGCCCGGATCATGCCGCCGTCGCGGCCGGTCAGGCCCACGGCCTTGCCGCCGGCGGCATTGATGAGGCCGACGATGTCCTGCTGCACCTCGCCGCCCAGCACCCACTCGACGACTTCCATCGTCTCCTCGTCGGTGACGCGCATGCCCTGGATGAAGGTGCCCTTCTTGCCGATCTTGGCCAGCGCGTCGTCGATCTGCGGCCCGCCGCCGTGTACGACGATGGGGTTCATGCCCACCAGCTTGAGCAGCACCACGTCCTCGGCAAAGTCCTGCTGCAGCGCCGGGTCGGTCATGGCGTTGCCGCCGTACTTGATGACCAGGGTCTTGCCGTGGTAGCTGCGGATGTACGGCAGGGCCTGGGCCAGGATCTCGGCCTGGTCGCGCGGCGTGATGTGGGCCAGGCTGTGCTCGTCGCTCATGGTGGGTGGGCTGGTTTTGATGGGGTGAGGCATTGTAGGAAGGCGGTCGACACCGGCCCGGGACGGCCTTCGCTGCCGGTCTGCGGCAAACTGGGGGGTCGACAAGGCGCCCGCGGGCGCGGAGGTGGGTGATGCACAGAGGCAGCTTCCTGCGCACGGCGATATGCGCACTGGCTTTGGCGCTACCGGCATTGGCGGCGTTCGAGGCCCAGGCCCAGGCGGCCAGCACGCGCGGCGAGGTGGTGCGCGTCGACCGCGCGGCCGGCCGCGTGACGCTCAAGCACGGCGAGATCAAACACCTGGACATGCCGCCCATGACCATGGCCTACCAGGTGGCCAGCCCCAGCCTGCTCGAAGGCCTGGCCGCCGGCGACCGCGTGCGCTTCACGGCCGAGCGCCTGGAGGGCCGCCACGTCGTCACGGCCCTGGTCAAGGCGCCGTGACAAGTCCTGCGATGGATTCCCACCACCACGATCTGCAGGCCCTGGCCCACAGCCACAGCTTCGGCGACGAGGGCCAGAGCCGGCGCGAGCGCGCGCTGGCCGCCGTCACCGCGCTGACGCTGCTGACCATGCTGCTGGAACTGGTGGTGGGCTGGTGGACCGGCTCGTTGGCCCTCACCGCCGACGGCTGGCACATGGGCACCCACGCGCTGGCCCTGGGCGGCGCGGTGCTGGCCTACCGGCTGTCGCAGCGCGCCGCCGGCCGCCGTGCCGGTGCCGGCGCCAGGGCCGGCTATGCCTTCGGCGGCTGGAAGATCGAGGTGCTGGCCGCCTACACCAGCGGCCTGGTGCTGCTGGCGGTGGCGCTGTGGCTGGCCTGGGAGGGCATCGCCACGCTGCGCGCGCCGCACCCGGTGGCCTACCGCGACGCGCTGGGCGTGGCGGTGCTGGGGCTGGTGGTCAACCTGGCCAGCGTCTGGCTGCTGACGCGCGGCGCGGCGCCGGAGGCGGGCCCTGGCGGCGAGGCGGCACAGAAGGGTCACCAGGGTCACGACGATCATCACGACCATCACGACCACGCTCACCATGACCACGGCCACCATGACCACGGCCACCACGGCCACCACCACGGCCATGCCGCCCACGACCACAACTTCAGCGCCGCCTACCTGCATGTGATGGCCGACGCCCTGACCTCGCTGCTGGCCATCGCGGCGCTGGCCGGCGGCGCCTGGTACGGCCTGACCTGGCTGGACCCGGCGGTGGCGCTGCTGGGCGCGGCCGTCATCGCCCAGTGGGCCTGGCGCATGCTCTCCACCACCGCGGCGGCGCTGGTGGATGCCACCGAAGACCCGGCCATCGCCCGCCGCGTGCGCGAGTTGATCGAGGCCGACGGCGACGCCCAGGTCGCCGATCTGCATGTCTGGCAGGTCGGCGCCCAGGCCTGGTGTGCCGCGCTCTCGGTGGTGGCCGACCGGCCGCTGCCGGCGGCCGACTACCGCAGCCGCCTGGATGCGCTGGCGCTGCTGCGCCATGTGACGGTGGAAGTGCATCGCTGCCCGGGGGCGGCGCTCGCGACCCCCCGCACCTGAGGGGTCGACCGGCGCGGAAGGCGCCGGCCCCCGCCCCGCGTGGCCCCTTGGGATGCCGCACGGCCGGCCGGGGTCACGGTGCTGTCACCCGAACGTGAAATCGTCGTCCGATCCGACCGGCGCCCAGCCGGCGCCCATCCCCCGACGAGGAACGTTCCCCCATGAAGCACCGTCATCTGCTGGCCGCCGGCCTGCTGTCCCTGGCTGGCCTGACCAGCGCCCAAGCCGCCGTCGTCAACCTGGCGGCCAATGGCAACTGGAACGATTTCCTCGTCGGTGAACTTCTGGCCGTCGACGGCGGCCTGGGCTGGATCGACAACAGCGGCGAGGCGCTGAGCTTCAGCTTCACCGTGGCGGCCGGCACGGTGGGCCGGCTGACGGTGGTCGACGCCGGCTTCGCCGGCGATGTGTTCAGCGTCGTCGCCAAAGGCGTGGGCCTGGGCAACACCTCGGCGGTCGCGGTGCAGGGCTACGCCGCCGCGCCCGATGCCGGCACCGATTTCGACCTCGCGCTGACCACGCCCGCCTTCAGTCGCGGCATCTACGCCTTCCAGGCTGGCACCTACAGCGTCAGCGGTCTGCTGGTGCAGAGCGTGCTGGATGACTTCGGGCCCCTCAACTCGACGGTTGGCGCGCTCAAGCTCGAAGTCTCGGCGGTTCCTGAGCCCGCCACCGTGACGCTGCTGCTGGCCGGTCTTGGCCTGGCCGGTGCGGCCCGCCGCCGCCGCACGCAGTAAGTGACGCGCCCCAGAACCCATCCGACAGGAGTATCCATGTTCAAGATGAATGCCATCGCCCGCGCCGTCGTGCGCGCGCTCGTCGGCTGCACGCTCGGCGTCGCCCTGGCCGCTCAGGCTGCCCCCGTCAATGTCAAGATCATCGGTTTCAACGACTACCACGGCAATCTCGAGAGCCCGGGCAGCTTCGGCGTCAACACCCTGGTGCCCACGGCCAGCCGTCCGGCCGTGGGCGGCGCCGAGGTCCTGGCCGCCTATGTGGCCGCCATGAAGGCGGGCAACCCCAACACCGTGGTCGTCGGCGCCGGCGACTTCATCGGCGCCACGCCGCTGATCTCGGCCCTCTTCTTCGACGAGCCCTCGGTCGAGACGCTCAACAAGATCGGCGTCGATTTCGTCGCCGTCGGCAACCACGAATTCGACAAGGGCAAGGACGAGCTGCGCCGGCTGCAGAACGGCGGCTGCAAGATCCCGGCCGACCCGAACAGCTGCAAGGGCTTCGGCTCGGCCGCCACGGGCAGCTTCGACGGCGCGCGTTTCAAGTGGCTGGCGGCCAACGTCATCGAGACGGCCACCGGCCGGCCGCTGCTGCCGGCCTACGGCGTCAAGAGCTTCGGCGGCGTGCGCGTGGCCTTCATCGGCATGACGCTCAGGGGCACGCCCGGCATCGTCACCCCCACCGGCGTGGCCGGCCTGAGCTTTGCCGACGAGGCCGCGACGGTCAACGCCCTCGTGCCCAGGCTGCGCGCCCAGGGCATCGAATCCATCGTCGTGCTGGTGCATCAGGGCGGCTTCCAGAACACGCTGGCCGGCGTGGCCGGCCAGCCCATCACCTCGGACATCAACGGCTGCACCGGCGACATCAAGAACGTCGACGGCAGCGATTCCGACATCCGCGCCATCGTGCGCCAGCTCGACAACGCGGTCGACCTCGTGATCAGCGGCCACACCCACGCCGCCTACAACTGCTCGGCCAACACCGTGGACGTGCGCGGCACGACGCTGGCCAATGCCGTGACCACCGCGCGCCCCACCGGCATGCCCAACCGCGCTGGCCGCCTGATCCCGGTGACCAGCGCCAGCGCCTTCGGCCGCGTGCTGACCGAGGTCGACCTGGTGCTGGAAACCAGCACCCGCGACATCGTCTCGGTGAGCCCGGTCAACCGCCTGGTGGACCGCAGCAACCCGGCCATCAACGCCGCCATCGCCGCCGACCCCTCGGTGCGCAATGTCGTGGCCGCCTACAAGACCGCGGTGTCGCCGCTGGCCAATGCCGTCATCGCCACCATCACCACCGGCATGAGCGATGCCGCCAACGCATCCGGCGAGATGGAGGCCGGCGACCTCATCGCCGATGCCCAGCTGCAGGCCACCCAGCCGGCCGCCGTGGGCGGGGCGCAGATCGCCTTCATGAACGCCGGCGGCGTGCGCAACCCCGGCTTCGTCAAGCCGGCCGCCGCGGTCTACCCCTATGACCTGACCTACGGCGACGCCTTCACCACCCAGCCCTTCGGCAACAGCCTGGTGACGATGACGCTGACGGCGCAACAGATCAAAAATGTGCTGGAGCAGCAGTTCTCGGGCTGCCGCGGCCAGACCGCCAACCGCATCATGCAGATCAGCAACGGCTTCAGCTACCGCTGGAACCCGGCCGGCAGCTGCGACACGCGCATCACCGATGTCTCGTTCACGCCCACCGACCTGGTGAGCAACCCGGCCCTGCCCACCGTCACCGGCCCGACCGATAACCTGGTCATCGCCGGCGTGGTGCAGAACCCGACACGCACCTACCGCGTCACGGTGAACAACTTCATGGCCACCGGCGGTGACGGCTTCACGACCCTGGTCGCCGGCCTCAACCAGCTCGGCGGCGCCCAGGACATCGACGCCCTGGTGGCCTACCTGGCCGCCTTCAAGGCGCCGGCCGCGGCCTACGACCCGGCCAGCGCCTTCCTGGCCAAGCCGCGCATCCGCAACTGACGCTGAACGCAGCGGCGAATCCTGCATCGGTGATGCGCTTGCGGCGCCTGGGGCGCTTGGCCGCCGCCCTGCTCAGCGGGGCGGCGGCCCTTTTCCTGGCTGCTCCTGCCGCGGCCCAGGTGCCCGCCTGGAGCCTGGAGGCCCAGCGCCGGCTCACCGCCGGTGCCGGCACCAACATCGCACGCGACCTGGCCGAGCGCCAGCGCCTGGCCCAACTGGGTGAGGAACGCCTGGCGGCGGCCGATGTCGAGGGCGCCCAGGCCGCCTTCGACCGTGCCGCGGCCATGGTGCACTCGGCCGACATCGAACTGGGCCTGGTGCGCAGCTACATGCAGGCCGGCGACTACCGCCGCGCCCTCACTTTCGTCTCGCACACGGCCGGCGCCCACCGTCAGGTGCCGGGCGGCACCGCACTGTATGTCTGGCTGCTGGAAATCGGCGGCCAGGGCGTGGTGGCCCGGCGCTTTCTGCGCGATGCGCTGGAGCGCTGGCCCGAGGATGGTGCGCTGCTGGCCGCCAAGGCCCTGCTCGACGGTCCGCAGGCCCTGCCCGAGGGCGTGCTGATGGCGCCGCCGCTGCGCGCCGCGCCCTATGCCGCGCCCGCCGACGATCTGCCGGCCGGCGCACGCGTTGCCGGCACGGCACTGCTGATGGGCGACGGCCGCCTGGCGCTGGTGCCGGCGGCGACGCTGGCGGGCGTCCGGGCCGGCCCGTCCGGCACCGGTCGCGTCTGGCTGCGCAATGCCCTGGGCGCCACCGTCGCTGCCACGGTGTCGCCACTGCCCGACACCCCCGCCCTGGCGCTGCTGCACCTGGCCGCGCCGCTGCCGGCGCTGCCCACGCTGCCCACGCCACCGCGCCCGCCCTTTGCCGGCAGCCCGGCCTACACGGTGGAGTACTCGGCGGCCGCCGATGGCACGGCCGCCTGGCCGCGGTTGCGGCTAGGCTTTCTGGGCCGGCCGCTGGCCGCCGCCGGGGATCGACTGCTTGGCATCGATCTGCCGCCCGGCCCGCGCGGCGGCCCGGTCTTCGACGCCCAGGGCCGCCTGGCCGGCCTGGCCGTGCCCGGCGGCGATGGCCGCGACCGCCTGGTCGACCCCGAGGCGCTGGCGCGCGCCGCGGGGCTGCCGCTGCCGCCGGTTGGCGAAGCCTTGCCTGGCGGCGAACGCGCTGCCGTCGACAGCGTTTACGAAGTCGGCATGAGGCTGGCATTGCAGGTGCTGGTGGCGCCTTGATCATGTCCTGGCCGAAGTCGTCACCCGGGCGACACCGAGGCGGCCGTGCCGGGTCTAGCATCGCCATCCCCCCAGCCGTGCCGAGGAGCCCGCCATGACCGAAACCCTGTCCTCGCTCGTCAACCACCAGGTGCGCCTGGCCGCGCGGCCCGTGGGCCTGCCCACCGCGGCCGACTGGCAGTTCACGCAGGAGCCGGTGGCCGTGCCCGAGGCCGGCGGCGTGCTCGTCAAGGTGGGCGCGCTCTCGCTGGACCCGGCGATGCGCGGCTGGATGAACGAGGGCAAGAGCTACATCCCGCCGGTGGGCATTGGCGAGGTGATGCGCGCCGGCGGCGTCGGGGTGGTGATTGCGTCAGGCCACCCCGGCTTTGCGGTGGGCGACGCGGTGGGCGGCTACCCCGGCGTGCAGGAGTACTGGTCCATCGCCGCCGGGCAACTGGCGCGCAGCGGCCTGGCGAAGATCGACCTCGGCCTGGGCCGCGCCACGCAGTGGCTCAATGTGCTGGGCATGCCGGGCATGACGGCCTATTTCGGGCTGATGGACGTGGGCCAGCCCAAGGCCGGCGAGACCGTGGTGGTGTCGGGCGCCGCCGGCGCCGTGGGCCAGACGGTGGGACAGCTGGCGCGCATCAAGGGCTGTCGCGTCGTCGGCATCGCCGGTGGCGCCGCCAAGTGCGAATGGGTGGTGCGCGAGCTGGGCTTCGATGCCTGCATCGACTACAAGGTCGGCAGCGTCAAGGACGGCCTCAAGCAGCTGTGCCCCGAGGGCGTGGACCTCTATTTCGACAACGTCGGCGGCGACATCCTCGACGACGTGCTGGCCCGCATCCGCCGCCGCGCCCGCATCGTCATCTGCGGCGCCATCAGCCAGTACAACAACACGACGGCGGTGCAGGGGCCGAAGAACTACCTCAGCCTGCTGGTGAACCGGGCACGCATGGAAGGCATGGTGGTCTTCGACTACACCGAGCGCTACCCGCAGGCCGTGGCCGAGCTGGCCGGCTACCTGGGGGACGGCCGCATGAAGAGCCGCGAAGACCTGGTCGAGGGCGGTGTGGCGGCCTTCCCGGACACGCTCAACAAGCTTTTCACGGGCGCGAACTTCGGCAAGCTGGTGCTCCAGATCGCGCCCTGAACGGGTCGTTCAAAAGTGGATGCCGCTCATCAGCTGCTGCATCGCCATCGCCTCGGGGCTGAGCTGGGGCTTGGCAGTCTTGCTGTCGCCCTTGGCCGCCGATGAATCGGGGAACATGCGGAAGCTGGTGTTCATGCCGATCTGCGCCACGCGCGGCATCAGCGCGTGCAGCAGCTGGCCGGTGATGCCCAGGCGGGTGGCGATGCGCACCGGCTTGGCAATGCAGGCCTGGGCGATCATGTCGGCGGCTTCTTCGGGGCTCAGCGTCGGCACGTTGTTGTAGATCTTGGTCGGCGCAATCATCGGCGTGCGCACCAGCGGCATGTTGATGGTGGTGAAGGTCACGCCGACATCGGCGAACTCGCTGCTGGCGCAGCGCGTCCAGGCGTCCAGCGCCGCCTTGCTGGCGACGTAGGCAGAAAAGCGGGGCGCATTGGTGAGCACGCCGATGCTGCTGATGTTGACGACGTGGCCCTTGCGGCGCGCCGCCATGCCCGGCAGCAGGCCCATGGTGACGCGCAGGCAGCCGAAGTAGTTGAGCTGCATCGTGCGCTCGTAGTCGTGGAAGCGGTCGTAGCTGCTCTCGATGGCGCGGCGGATGCTGCGGCCGGCGTTGTTGATGAGGAAGTCGACGCCGCCGTGGTTCTCGATCAAGAGCTTGATGAAGCGGTCGCAGTCGGCCATGTCGGCGATGTCGGCGGCATAGGCCACGAAGGCATAGCCCTTGGCGCGCGCTTCGGCGCAGGCTTCATCCAGCTTGTCCTGGTCGCGCCCGCAGATCACCGTGGTGGCGCCGGCCTCGGCGAACTTGTGCGCGGCGGCCAGGCCTATGCCCGAGCTGCCGCCGGTGACCAGCACCACCTTGCCGCCCACCGTGCCCTTGAGGCTGCGGTCGATGAAGAGATCGGGGTCGAGGTGGCGCTCCCAGTAGTCCCACAGCACCCAGGCGTAGCCGTGCAGGTCGGGGCACTCGATGCCGCTGCCGGCCAGCGCCTTGTCCAATTCGCGCCGGTCGTAGCGGGTGGGAAAGTTGATGAAGGTGAACATGTCGTCGGGCAGGCCCAGGTCCTTCATCACCGCGGCACGGATGCGCCGCACCGGCGACAGCGCCATCAGGCCCTTCTTGACGCTCTTGGGCACGAAGCCCAGCAGGGCCGCGTTGACGAAGAGGTTCATCTTGGGTGCGTGGGCCGCCTTGCTGAAGATGTCCAGCACGTCGCCCACGCGGTAGCCCTTGGGATCGACGAGGTGGTAGCACTTGCCCGCCTGCGCTTCCTTGGCGTGGCTGATGTGGTCGATGCAGGCGACAACGAAATCCACCGGCACGATGTTGATGCGCCCGCCCTCGATGCCCACGCTGGGCAGCCACGGCGGCAGGATCTGGCGCATGCGCTGGATCAGCTTGAAGAAGTAGTAGGGTCCGTCGACCTTGTCCATCTCGCCGGTCTGGCTGTCGCCCACCACCAGGGCCGGGCGGTAGACCGTCCAGGGCAGCTTGCACTCGCGGCGCACGATCTTCTCGCTCTCGTGCTTGGTCATGAAGTACGGGTGCTCCAGGCCCTCGGCCTCGTCGAACATGTCTTCGCGGAACACGCCCTCGTAAAGCCCGGCGGCGGCGATGCTGCTGACGTGGTGCAGGTGGCCGGCGGCCACGGCCTGGGCGAACTCGACCAGGTTGCGCGTGCCATCGACATTGACCTGCACCTGGCTGTCGGCGTCGGCGCCGAGGTCGTAGACGGCGGCCAGGTGGTAGACGGCGTCGATCCTGCCCTTGAGCGCCTTGATCGTCTCGGCGGCGACGCCGAGTTTGGCAGCCGTCAGGTCGCCGGTGACGGGCAGGGCGCGTGCGCGCGCCGCCTTGGTGGCCAGGCCCCAGAAGGCGTACAGGTCATCGAGCTTGGACTCGCTGCCCGGGCGCACCAGGAATTGCACGGTGGCGCCGCGGCGGGCCAGCAGGGCCTTGACCAGGCGCTTGCCGATGAAGCCGGTGGCGCCAGTGACGAAATATTGCATGGGGTTCTCCTCTCGTGGGGCCTGCCAGCGGCGGCGCAAACGCCGATTCTTAGCCATGCACCGCGTCGGCCCCTTGCGCGCTAACCCCGAGAGCGGGTTTCCGGCCGTAGAGCCGGCTCACTAGCTTTTTAGGCTGCGCCCTCCAGGGCCGGCTCCTACAGTTGCGGCATGGACGGGGCGCCGCAGGGCGGCTCCGCCACCCGATCCACTCTCGTTGCAAGGAACCCACCATGGTCAAGAAGATCAAGAGCGCCGCCACCAAGTCCACCCAGTCCACCGCCAAGGCAACTGGCAAGTCAGCCGCCGCCGGCCTGCTCGACAGCCAGCTCGCCAGTTCGGTCAAGGATTCGGCGCAGCAGATCTGGCTTGCCGGCATGGGCGCTTTCGCCAAGGCGCAGGAAGAAGGCAGCAAGGTCTTCGAGGCTCTGGTCAAGGAAGGCATGACGCTGCAGAAGAAGACCCAGGGCATCGCCGAAGAGAAGATCAGCGAGGTCACCGGCCGCATGACGGCGATGGCCGACACCGTGAGCGCCAAGGCCGGCCAGAACTGGGACAAGCTCGAATCCATCTTCGAGGCGCGCACCGCCAAGGCCATGGGCAAGCTCGGCGTGCCCACCGCCAAGGATGTGGAGGCGCTGAGCCAGCGCGTCGACGCGCTCGCCGCCGCGGTGGCCAAGCTGTCCAAGGCAGCGCCGGCTGCTGCGCCCAAGGCCGCCGTCAAGCGTGCGCCCAAGGCGGCCCCTGTGGTGCAAGCCGAGGCCGCCCCGGCGCCCAAGGCTCCGGCCAAGCGTGCGCGCAAGACCGCGGCCGCGCCCGCCGCCGAGGCCGCCTGAGCTTCCTGATCCTTGGGGCGCTGCGGCGCCTCTGACCAGTACGGAGGGCGCGCAAGCGCCCTTCATCGCATGGCCGGTACGCGCATGAGCCCACCCAGCAATCCACGCCCCTCCAAGCACCCGCGGCCCCGCGTCGGCCTGGCCCTGGCCGGCGGCGGGCCGCTGGGCGCGGTCTACGAGATCGGCGCCTTGTGCGCGCTCGAAGAGGCGCTGCCGGGCGTGGATTTCAACGCCCTCGACGGTTGCGTCGGCGTCTCGGCCGGGGGCTTCGTGGCCGCCGGCCTGGCCAATGGCATGACGCCGCGTCAGCTCTGCGCCTCGTTCATCCAGAACGAGGGCCCGCCCGAAGACATCATCCAGCCCGGCCTCTTCGTCAGCCCGGCCTGGGGCGAGATCGCCGGCCGCCTGGCCAGCCTGCCGCGCCTGCTGGCCCATGCCGGGCTCGAGTACGCCTTCCAGCGCCAGTCGCTGCTGGCCCTGCTCGAGCGCCTGGGGCGAGCCCTGCCCACGGGCCTGTTCAGCAATGCGCCGCTGCAGGCGCGCTTGCAGGCGCTGCTGAGCCGGCCCGGGCGCAGCGACGATTTCCGGAAGCTGCGCCGCCCGCTGGTCATCGTTGCCACCGATCTGGACAGCGGCGCCGCCGCGCCCTTCGGCTTGCCGGGCTGGGACGCGGTGCCGGTTTCGCAGGCGGTGGCGGCCAGCGCCGCGCTGCCGGGGCTGTTTCCGCCGGTGGCCATCAACGGCCGCTGGTATGTCGACGGCGCGCTCAAGAAGACCCTGCATGCGCGCGTGCTGCTCGACCTCGGGCTCGATCTGCTGCTGTGCCTGAACCCGCTCGTGCCCTTCGACGCCGGCCGCCCCGGCGCGGGCCGCCACCGTGTGCTGGGCGGCGCCATCCCGCAGCTGGTGCAGGGCGGGCTGCCGGTGGTGCTGAGCCAGACTTTCCGCTCGCTCATCCATTCGCGCCTGGAAATCGGCCTCAAGGGCTACGAGGCCAGCCACCCGGGTACCGACATCCTGCTCTTCGAGCCCGACCACCGCGACCCCGAGATGTTCCTGGCCAACACCTTCGGCTATGCCGGCCGGCGCGCGATGGCCGAGCACGCCTACCAGCAGACGCGCGCCGATCTGCGCTCGCGCCGCGGCGAGCTGCGCTCGCGGCTGGCCCGCCTGGGGCTCGCGCTCGATGAAGCGGCGCTCGACGACCCCGCGCGCCGCCTGCTGCCGCGCGGACGCGGCCACAAGCCGCGCGGCACCCGGGCCGGGTACACGCTGCGAAGGCTGGACGAAGTGCTGAGCGACCTCGATCGCCTGCTTGCTGCCCGCGGCGTGGTTTAAGTCCCGCAATCGGCCTCA
The DNA here is from genome assembly GCF_904426505.1 of Rubrivivax sp. A210. GTDB lineage: Bacteria > Pseudomonadota > Gammaproteobacteria > Burkholderiales > Burkholderiaceae_C > Rubrivivax. The sequence continues at coordinate 548,171 of NZ_CAJGBN010000012.1, read as the reverse complement.
AGCGGGGCCGCGCGCTGTCGATAAGGCGTGGACGAAGGAATCTCGTCGGGGCAGCCATGGTCGCTCAGAATCTCGTTCCGCCAGCCGCGCAGCCCGCACCGATGGCGCCGCACGCGCCGGCCCGCGGTCAGGCCTACGTCGTCTCAGACGCCGACCGCGTGCGCAGCCGCCTGATGCGCAATTCGCTCAAGGCGCTGCTGGACCAGGTGGCCGGCTCGCGCCAGGTGCTGGTGCATGTGGCGGCGCTCGAGAGCCTGATTGCCAAGCGCGGCGTGCGCGGCCTGGACAGCCTTCCATCCAAGGCGCTGGAGCGCATCTGCACCCAGCTCTCCAGCCTGCCCATGCCGGCCGAAGACCCACCGCTGGTGGACCTGCTCGGCCGCCTGCTCGACCTGATGGACAGCCATGAGCTGCCCCAGCCCTTCGTCTCGACCTTCGTCAGCGACAGCCGGCTCATGGTGTCCGAGGCCAGCCACAGCGAGTTCGAGGCTGCCGAGCGGGGCGAGGCGCCGCGCCGCCGCGACGCCTGAAGCCGCAGCCTCAGCCCTGCAGGTAGCGCGCCTCCAGGTGGGCGCGGAAGTGGGCCGGGTTGAGCGTCTCGCCGCTGGCGCGGCGCACCAGTTCGTCGGTGGTCCAGCGGCTGGCCTGGTTCCAGATGTTTTCGCGCAGCCAGTCGAAGACCGAGGCCAGGTCGCCGCTGCCGATGCGGGCGTCGAGGTCGGGCATGGCACGCCGCATCGCCGCGAACCACTGCGCCGCGTACATCGCACCCAGTGAATAGCAGGGGAAGTAGCCGAACAGCGCCTCGGGCCAGTGCACGTCCTGCATAGGCCCGTCCTTGAAGTTGCCGCGCGTGTCCACGCCCAGCAGCTCCATCATCTTTGCGTCCCACAGCGCCGGGATGTCGTCGGCTTCGATGGCGCCTTCGATGAGCGGGCGCTCGATCTCGTAGCGCAGGATGATGTGCGCCGCGTAGGTCACTTCATCGGCCTCCACTCGGATGAATCCCGGCTTCACGCGCGTCATCAGCCGGTGCAGGTTCTGCGGCTCGAAGGCCGGCTGGCGGCCGAAGGCCTGCGCCACCAGGGGCGCGATGCGGTTGACGAAGCCCGGATGGCTGCCCAACTGCATTTCGAAGCTCAGGCTTTGGCTCTCGTGCAGCGCCATGCTGCGTGCGTCGGCCACCGGCTGGCCCAGCCACGGCCGCGGCAGGTTCTGTTCGTAGCGCCCGTGGCCGGTCTCGTGCACCGTGCCCATCAGGCTGCCGAGGAAATCGTCGTCGCGAAAGCGCGTCGTCATGCGCACGTCCTCGGGCACGCCGCCGCAGAAGGGGTGCGTGCTCACGTCCAGCCGCCCAGCCTCGAAATCGAAGCCCAGCATGCGCATCACCTGCTCGCACAGCGCCTTCTGCGCCGCCAGTGCAAACGGCCCCACCGGCGCCACCACGGGCTCGCGCGACTGGAGCTCCATCACCTGGCGGATCAGCCCCGGCAGCCACTGCCTGACTTCACCGAAGACGGTGTCGATCTGGCTGCAGCGCATGCCCGGCTCGTAGCGGTCGACCATGGCGTCGTAGGGGCCGATGCCGGCCTGCTGCGACAGCAGGGTGGCCTCTTCGCGGGCCACTGCCAGCACCTCGCGGAGCTGGGGCAGGAAGCCGGCCCAGTCATTGGCCGGGCGCTGGCGGCGCCAGGCGTGTTCGCAGCGCGAGGTGGCGAGCTGGCGCCGCTGCACCAGGGTCTCGGGCAGGGCGGTGGCGGCGCGCCACTGGCGGCCCATCTCACGCAGGTTGGCGCGCTGCATCTCGTCCAGCGGCTCCTGCTCGGCACGCGCGAGAGAGTCGCGCAGGCGCGGGTCGGTGCCCATGCGGTGCAGCAGCGAAGCCATCTCGGCCATCGCGGCGGCGCGCGCCTCATTGCCCTTGGGCGGCATGTTGGCGGCCTGGTCCCAACCGGCAATGGACTGCAGGTGTCCCAGGTGGTGCATGCGCTTCCAGGTGCTGGACAGCTCGTCGTAGGCCGGCGTGGCTTTCATGGTTCTCCCTTTCGGCGGCCGCGGCGGCGCGGCCAGACGGACATTCTGGCCTGCACCTGATCAAGGCGAAAACGGGCCCGGAAACAACCACAGCAGGGCGGCCGTCATGATCAGGTAGCGCAGGAACTTGCCCACCGCCATGTAGGCGATGCAGGGCCAAAAGGGCAGGCGCAGCCAGCCGGCGATGGCGCACAGGGGGTCGCCCACGATGGGCAGCCAGGCCAGCAGGCAGGCGCGGGGCCCGAACTGGCGCAGCCATTCCAGCGCGCGCAGCTGCAGCTGGCGATGCTTCATGCGCTCGTACAGCGCCTCGGCGCCATAGCCCATCCACCAGCTGATGGCGCCGCCCAGCGTGTTGCCGACGGTGGCCACGGCCATCGCCGGCCAGAAGAGCTCGGGGTTGAGCTTGACGAGGCCGATGACCGCGAACTCCGAGCCCGCCGGCAGCAGCGTGGCCGAGACCACGGCGACCACGAAGACGGTGGCCAGCCCGTATTGCGGCAGGGCCAGCGCGGTGAGCAACGTGTGCAGCCAAGCGTCCATGTGCGGCCCATTATGGGCAGGCGGCCGTGGCCGTCTGCGGGCCAGGCCACGGCCGGATGGCGGTCAGGCCGCGGTCAGGACAGCCGCGGGCCGGCGGCTATACTCTTGCCTCATTTTTAAGCAGTACCGCCTTCCTTCCATGCGCATCGGCTCCTTCAGCCTGCCGAACCGGCTGTTCGTGGCGCCCATGGCCGGCGTCACCGACCGCCCCTTCCGCATCCTTTGCCGCCGCCTTGGTGCCGGCCATGCGGTGAGCGAGATGGTGACCAGCCGCCGTGAGCTGTGGGACAGCCTCAAGACCTCGCGCCGCACCGACCACACGGGCGAGCCCGGCCCCATCGCGGTGCAGATTGCCGGCGTCGACGCCGCCGAGATGGCCGATGCCGCGCGCTACAACATCGACCGCGGTGCCCAGATCATCGACATCAACATGGGCTGCCCAGCCAAGAAGGTGTGCGCCAAGTGGGCCGGCTCGGCGCTGATGCAGGACGAGAAGCTGGCGCTTGCCATCGTCGAGGCCGTGGTTGCCGCCTGCACGCCGCGCGGCGTGCCGGTGACGCTGAAGATGCGCAGCGGCTGGAGCGTCAGCGAGCGCAATGCGCTGTCGATCTCGCGTGCGGCCGAAGCGGCCGGCGTGGCCATGGTGGCGGTACACGGCCGCACGCGCGACCAGGGCTATGGCGGCCAGGCCGAGCACGACACGGTGGCCGCGGTGAAGGCGGCGCTGCGCATCCCGGTGGTGGCCAATGGCGACATCGCCACGCCCCAGCAGGCGCGCGACGTGCTCGCCCGCACCGGGGCCGACGCCATCATGGTGGGCCGCGCGGCCCAGGGCCGGCCCTGGCTCTTCGGCGACATCGCGCACTTTCTGGAACACGGCAGCCTGCGCCCGCCGCCGGCCACGCGCGAGGTGCAGGGCTGGCTCACCCAGCACCTGCTTGACCACCACGCCCTCTATGGCGAGCGCAGCGGCGTGCGCAGTGCGCGCAAGCACATCGCCTGGGCCGTACACAGCCTGCCCGGCGGCGCCGAATTCCGCGCCCGCATGAACAGCATCGAGGGCGGCGACGAACAACTGCGCGCGCTCACCGCCTACTTCGAGGCCCTGGCCGACCGCTACCCGCTGCTGCCGCTGCCGCCCGTCAACGAAGCGGGCCGGTTGCCCGAAGGCCTGGCCGCATGAGCCGCCTTGCCATCGACGACTGCGTGCGCGCCAGCGTGGAGCAGTATTTCAAGGACTTGCACGGCGCCCAACCCGTGGCGCTGCACGAGATCTTCATCGCCGCCGCCGAGCGCCCCCTGCTCGAAGTCGTGCTGCGCCAGGCCGAGGGCAACCAGAGCAAGGCCGCCGCATGGCTGGGCATCAACCGCAACACCCTGCGGCGCAAGCTGCTGGATCACAAGCTCACCGAATGACCACCGCGCTCCTCTCCGTTTCCGACAAGACCGGCATCGTCGACCTCGCCCGCGAGCTTGCCGCCCTCGGCGTCAAGCTGCTGTCCACCGGCGGCACCGCCCGCCTGCTCGCCGAGGCGGGCCTGGCCGTCACCGAGGTGGCCGAGCACACCGGCTTCCCCGAGATGCTGGACGGCCGCGTCAAGACCCTGCACCCGACCATCCACGGCGGCCTGCTGGCGCGGCGCGACCTGCCCGAGCACATGGCCGCGCTGCAGCAGCACGGCATCGAGACCATCGACCTGCTGGTCGTCAATCTCTACCCGTTCGCCCAGGCCACGGCGCGTGCCGACTGCACGCTCGACGACGCGATCGAGAACATCGACATCGGCGGCCCGGCCATGCTGCGCGCCGCGGCCAAGAATTGGGCCGGCGTGACAGTGCTGATCGACCCCGCCGACTACGCCGGCGTGCTGGCCGAGTTGCGCGCCGGCGCGGTGGCGCGCGCCACGCGCTTTCGCCTCGCGGCCAAGGTCTATGCCCATACCGCAGCCTACGACGGCATGATCAGCAACTACCTCGGCGCGGTGCAGCCGGGCGCCGAGGAGCAGGGCGATGCGGTGCCGCCGCGTGCCGCCTTCCCGGCCACCTACACGCTGCAACTGGCCAAGACCCAGGACATGCGCTACGGCGAGAACCCGCACCAGGCTGCCGCCTTCTACCGCGAGGGCCGGCCGGCCGCCGGCCTGCTGGCCGGCTGGACCCAGCTGCAGGGCAAGGAGCTGAGCTACAACAACATCGCCGATGCCGACGCCGCCTGGGAATGCGTCAAGACCTTCGACGTGCCGGCCTGCGTCATCGTCAAGCACGCCAACCCCTGCGGCGTAGCCGTGGGCGCCACACTGGCCGAGGCTTACGGCAAGGCCTGGCAGACCGACCCGACCTCGGCCTTCGGCGGCATCCTGGCCTTCAACCGCCCGCTGGACGAGGCCACGGCGCGCCAGATCGGCGACAACAAGCAGTTCGTCGAGGTGCTGATCGCGCCCGCCATCAGCCCCGAGGCGCGCGCCATCTTCGCCGCCAAGCAGAACGTGCGCGTGCTCGAGGTGGCCCTGGGCAGCGGCGCCAATGCGTTGGACTTCAAGCGCGTGGGCGGCGGCATGCTGCTGCAGACGCCCGACGCGAAGAACGTGGCCGCCGCCGAACTGCGTGTGGTGACCAAGTTGGCGCCCAGCGCGGCCCAGCTCGAAGACCTGCTGTTCGCCTGGAAGGTGGCCAAGTTCGTGAAGAGCAATGCCATCGTCTTCTGCGGCCGCGGCATGACGCTGGGTGTGGGCGCGGGCCAGATGAGCCGCGTCGACAGCGCCCGCATCGCGCGCATCAAGGCCGGCAATGCCGGGCTCTCGCTCGAAGGCTCGGCGGTCGCCAGCGACGCCTTCTTCCCCTTCCGCGACGGCCTCGACGTGGTCATCGACGAAGGCGCGCGCTGCGTCATCCAGCCCGGCGGCAGCATGCGCGACGAGGAAGTCATCGCCGCCGCCGACGAGCGCGGCATCGCGATGGTCTTCACCGGCGCGCGCCACTTCCGGCACTGAGTGGCCAGGCGCCGGCGGCAGCGCCGGCCTGGGCTAGCATCCCGCCCATGTCGCTTGCCGACCTCATGGGCCTGGTGCTGGCCTTCATCGCACGGCTCGTCACCGGGGCGCAGGGCCATTGGAAGGGTGCGCCACCCATGGCCGAGCAGCGCATCTACTTCGCCAACCACCAGAGCCACCTCGACTGGGTGCTGATCTGGGCCGCGCTGCCGCGCGAGCTGCGCGTGCGCACGCGCCCCATCGCGGCGCGCGACTACTGGACCGCCACGCCCTTCAAGCAGTGGCTGACGACGGCAGTGTTCAACGCCGTCTATGTCGAGCGTGCCCGCGCCAGGGCAGGAGATGCCGGTGAAGGCGGCGAGGAACAGGATCCGCTCGAGCCGCTGGCCGAAGCGCTGCGCCGCGGCGATTCGCTGGTGCTCTTTCCCGAGGGCACGCGCAGCCACCGTGGCGAGCCCCAGGCCTTCAAGAGCGGCCTCTACCACCTGGCTGAGCAGTTTCCGGGCGTGCAGCTGATTCCGGCCTGGATCGACAACGTGCAGCGCGTGATGCCCAAGGGCGAGGTGGTGCCGGTGCCCATACTCTGCACCGTGACCTTCGGTGCGCCGCTGGCGCCGCAGCCGGGCGAGGACAAGCGCGATTTCCTGGTGCGTGCCCGCGCCGCCGTCATCGCGCTGCGGCCGGCCACGGCATGAGCCGGCTCAAGTCGCTGTCGGTCGACCAGCAGGTGGCGCTGCTCTTCGTGCTGCTCTTCGGCGCGCTGATGCTGGCCACCGCGGTGGTGGTGGTGCTCTCGCTGCGCTGGGGCGACGACGAGAAGCACGCCACGCGCGTGCATCACCTGAAGCGCGAGCTGCGCGTGCTGTGGCTGGGCGCGGCGCTGTTCTGGCTGGCCTGGGCCGCCGGGCCGGTGGGCGCAACGCTGTGCTTCGGCATCGTCTCCTTCCTGGCACTGCGCGAATACATCACCCTGGTGCAGACGCGACGCGGCGACCACCGCAGCCTGATCCTGGTGTTTTTCGCCGTGCTGCCGCTGCAATACCTGCTGGTCGGTACGCGCGCCTTCGACCTCTTCACGGTCTTTGTGCCGGTCTATGTCTTCATGGCCCTGCCCATGGTCAGCGCGCTGGCGGGTGATCCGCAGCGCTTTCTGGAGCGCAACGCCAAGATCCAGTGGGGGCTGATGGTCTGCGTCTACGGCCTCAGCCATGCGCCGGCGCTGCTGCTGCTGCAGTTCAAGGGCTACGAGGGGCGCGGCGCCTTCCTCGTCTTTTTCCTCGTCGTCGTCGCCTCGGTGGCGCAGCTGGTGCAGGCGGCGGCCGGCAGCTGGCTGCGACGGCGCCCGGTGGCGCGTCACATCGATCGCCAGTTCTCCTGGCGCGCCTGGTCCGCCGGCGCGCTGGCTGCCGGCCTGGTGGGTGCGGCCCTGTTCTGGATCACGCCCTTCAAGATCGCCCAGGCGCTGGCGATGGGCTTCATTGCCGCCGGCGCCGGCACCTTGGGCGAGTTCGTGATGAAGGCGCTCAAGAAGGACGCCGGCGTGCGCTTCTGGGGCAACCACAGCTCGGTCACCGGCGCCGTGGGTCTGCTCGACCGCGTTGCCGCCCTGTGCTTCGCGGCGCCGGTGTTCTTCCACTCGGTGCGCTGGTATTTCCAGGCCCGGCCGCCGGGATGAAGATCCTCGGCATCGACCCCGGCCTGCAACGCACCGGCTTCGGCTTGATCGAAGCGGAGGGCGCGCGCCTGGCCTACCTCGCCAGCGGCACCATCAGCACGCTGGAGGCGCCGCGTGGCGACCTGCCACTGCGGCTGAAGCTCATCTTCGAAGGCGTGCGCGAGGTCGTGCAGCGCTACGGCCCCGATTGCGCCTGCGTCGAGATCGTCTTCGTCAACGTCAATCCGCAGAGCACGCTGCTGCTGGGCCAGGCGCGCGGCGCGGCGCTGGCAGCCCTGGTCAGCGCCGACCTGCCGGTGGCCGAGTACACGGCGCTGCAGATGAAGAAGGCGGTGGTCGGCCACGGCCTGGCCGCCAAGACCCAGGTGCAGGAGATGGTCAAGCGCCTGCTCACGCTGCCCGGCCTGCCGGGCAAGGATGCGGCCGACGCGCTGGGCCTGGCCATCACGCACGCCCATGCCGGCGCCAGCATGGCGGCGCTGGCCCAGGCCGCGCCGCTGGCGCGCCGCCAGCATGCGCAGTACCGCAAGGGCCGCACCTATTGATTCCCCGCAGCACCCGTCAGGAGCCGACATGAATACAGCCCCGCAATGGGCCGCCATCGCCACCGGCTTCGATGGCTGGCTGGCCCTGCCGCCGGCCGGCCGCGGGCCGGGGCTGCTGCTGTGGCAGGAGATATTCGGCGTCAATGCGCACATCCGCGCTGTCGCCGCGCAGTACGCGCTCGATGGCTTCGTCGTGCTGGCTCCCGATGTCTTCTGGCGCCAGCAGCCGCGTGTCGACCTCGGCTATGTCGGCGCCGACCGCGAGCGTGCGCTGGCCTTGATGCAGGCACACGGCGCGGCTGAGACAACCGCCGACATCGCCGCCGCCGTGGCCGCGCTGCGAGCTCGGCCCGAGGTGGCCGGCGGCATGGCCAGCCTCGGCTACTGCATGGGCGGGCGGCTGGCCTACCTCACCGCGGCCGGTGGCGGCGTGGACGCCGCCGTGGCCTATTACGGTGGTGGCATCCAGGGTCAGCTGGACCGCGCCGCCGCCATCGCCTGCCCGCTGCAGTTTCACCACGCCGGGCTGGACGATCACATCCCGCCCGCGGCCGTGGATGCCGTGCGCGCCGCCTTCACCGGCAAGCCGGCCGAGTTCCACCGCTACGCCGGGGCCCAACACGGCTTCAATTGCTGGGCGCGTGCCAGCTACCACGCGCCCAGCGCGGCGCTGGCCCATGGGCGCACCCTGGCCTTCCTGGCCGCGCATTTGCGCTGGGGCTGAAGGGGCGTCCGGGCAATGGCATGCTGCAGTCCATGACGGACGCCGATCAACACAAGCCGCTGGCCGCTGCCCCCGCCGCTGCCGCCGCCGCGCCGCCGGTTCCCCTGGCCTGGGGGCCGCTGCTCGAAGAGCACCCGCTGCCCCACCTGGTCTATGAATGGGGCAGCCTGCGGCTGCTGGCGGCCAATGCGGCGGCGCTGCAGCGCTATGGCTGCGGCCGGGCCGAACTGCTGGCGCTGAGCCGCCCCGAACTGCTGCTGCCCGAGGAAGTGCCGGCCCTGCACGCCTTGCTCGCCGATGTTGCTGCAGGCCGCCTGCCGCCGCAGCCGCGCGTCTGGCGCGAGCGCGCCCGCGACGGCCGCCTGCTGCACGCCGACGTGCGCGGCATGCAGGTGCTGTTCAAGGGCCGGCTGGCGCGCCTGGTGGTGGTGGTCGATGCGGGCGCCAAGGCCCAGCTCGCCGCCGACACCGAGCTTTCGCGCCAGCGCCACGAGGCGTTGCTGGCCGCCATCCCCGATCTCTGGCTGGTCATCGACGACGAGGGCCGCTATGCCGAGGTCAGCGACCCCGGGCACCCGGCGCTCTCGGCGCCCTGGCCTGAGAAACTGGGTCGCCGCCTGATCGATGCGCTGGAGCCCGATCTGGCGCGGCTGATCGCCGGCAAGATCGCGCTCGCCCACCGCAGCGGCCAGCCGCAAAGCCACCACTACGAGCTGAAGGTCAGGGACGGGCAGGTGCGTGCCTTCGAGGCGCGCTATGTCGCGCTGGACGGTGGCCGCACGATGATGCTGGTGCGCGACGTGACCGAGAACGTCCAGCTCGGGCGCCGCTTCCAGGACATGGCCGAGGCCGCGCCGCTGGGCATCTTCATGACCGATGCCGACGGCGCCTGCAGCTACGCCAACCCTGAATGGCAGCGCATCTACGGCCTTACGCTGGAGCAAAGCCTGGGCGCGGGCTGGGTCGCCCAACTCCACCCCGAAGACCGCCAGACGGTGCAGCAGCAGTGGCTGGCCGCCGCCGCGGCCACGGCCACCTTCGAGCAGGAGTTCCGCATCCTTGCCGCCGACCAGGTGCGCCGCGTGGCGGTGCGTTCCAGCCCCATACGGCGCGCCGACGGCACCGTGAGCGGGCACGTCGGCACGGTGGTCGACGTGACCCAGGTGCGCGAGATCGAGGCCGCGCGCCAGGCCCAGGCCGTGGCCGAAGAGGCGGGCCGGCGCCAGGCCGGCTTCATGTCGCGCGTCAGCCACGAGCTGCGCACGCCGCTGAACGCGGTGCTCGGCTTCGGCGAACTGCTGCAGCACGACGGCACGCTGGCGGGCACGCACGCGCTCGAGCACATCGGCTACATCGTGCAGGCCGGGCGCCACATGCTGGCGCTGGTGGACGACCTGCTCGAGCTGCAGCGACTGGAGCAGGGCAGCCTGCGGCCGCAGCTGGCGCCGCTGGACCTGGGCCGGCACCTCGCGGCCTGTGCCGAATTGTTGGCGCCGGCTGCGCTCGAGGCCGGCGTGAGCCTGCTGGTCGAGGCGCCGGCGACTCTGACGCTGCAGACCGACGCGCGCTGCCTGCGCCAGATCCTGCTCAACCTGGCCTCCAACGCCGTCAAGTACGCTGGTCGCGGCGCCCGCGTCGTCGTGCGCGTCGAGCGGGACGGTGATCGCGTGCGCATTGCCGTCGAGGACAACGGCCGCGGCATGACGGCGGCGCAGCTGCAGCGCCTCTTCCACCCCTTCGAGCGCCTGGGCCAGGAGAACTCCGGCCTGCCCGGCAGCGGCCTGGGCCTGGTGATCACGCGCCAGCTCGCCCACATGCTGGGTGGCGAGGTCAGCCTGGCCAGCCAGCCCGGTGCCGGGACGGTGGCAACGCTGGAACTGCCGCTCGCGGGGGCGGCCTGATTCGGCGAAGGACAAAAAAGCGCCCCGGGATCGCCGGGGCGCGAAGTGTCTCGCGGACGAGACTCAGGAGGGAGACGGGTTGTGGCGGCCGGGGCCCGGCGGCCTGCCTGGCGCTCAGGCCGTGGCTTGCTTGCCCTGAGCCATCTGCGGCGCCGCTGCCTCGACGCTGGCCAGCACATCGATGCCGGCCAGCGTCGACAACGTCAGCAGGGCGGCCAGCGCGAAGGAGGCCAGGCGGCGGGCGGCGGGGGTGCGAGGGGCGGTGTTCATGGTGGGCTCCTGGGGCGGTGGGCGGGTGTCGATGGCCGTAATTTAGAAAGCCGCGCCGCGTTGCACGAGCGGCTTGCGACGTGTGGTGCATCACGGCCGACGAAGCGCGCTCAGGGTCGACGAGCGGTGTCGCGTGGCGGCCCAGGCCGTATAAAGAGGCCGTGGTCCGCGCCTTGCTAGCCTGAGGGCAGCACAGGCGTCCATCGCCCAAGTCCTGCAAGCCCACCTCTGAGGAGATGCGCATGAGCGAAGATCGTTCGCTGGCCCCGTTGAACCACGGCTCGCTGCCGATTGCGCGCATGCGCGCGGTCTACCGGCTGCAGGAGGTCGAGCAGCGCCTTGACAAGCTCAAGTCGCAGGAGCACGAAAGCCTGCGCAACACCTACGAGCGCATGCTCGAGAAGGGCGCCGAGCGCTTCCAGGTCAAGCCCGGCGGCCTGCCGGCGATGGAGCATCTTTACGACGAGATGCCCAATTTCGGCGAGGCGCTTGACGAGATCAAGCGCCAGCTCGCGCTGTGCCAGGACAGCCGCGATGCGCTGGAGATCGCGCCCATGCTGCTGCTGGGCCCGCCCGGCATCGGCAAGACGCATTTCGCCCGCGGCGTGGCCAGGCTGCTGGGCACCGGCCTGGGCTTCGTCGCGATGAGCAGCCTCACGGCCGGCTGGGTGCTCAGCGGCGCTTCCAGCCAGTGGAAGGGCGCCCGCCCCGGCAAGGTCTTCGAGACCCTGGTCCACGGCGACTACGCCAATCCGGTGATGGTGGTCGACGAGATCGACAAGGCGCGCGCCGAGCATGCCTACGACCCGCTGGGCGCCTTCTACAGCCTGCTCGAGCACGACACGGCCGGCGCCTTCACCGACGAATTCGCCGAAGTGCCGATAGACGCCAGCCAGGTGATCTGGGTTGCCACCGCCAATGACGAGCGCGGCATCCCCGATCCCATCCTCAACCGCATGAACGTGATCGAGGTGCGCGCGCCCGATGCCGACGCGGCGCGCACCATCGCGCTGCGCCTGTACCGTCAACTGCGCGCCGAGCACGACTGGGGCCTGCGCTTCGACGACACGCCGGCCGACGCCGTGCTGGAGGTGTTGATGCAGGTGGCGCCGCGCGAGATGCGGCGGGCCTGGATGACGGCTTTCGGCAATGCCCGCCTGGCCGGCCGCTACGCCATCGAGGTGGCCGACCTGCCGGGCACCGGCGCCAAGCGGCAGCCGATCGGGTTCATGCACTGACCCCTGGCAAGCCCGGGCTGCGGTCGCGCCAGAATCGGCGCATGCCGTTCTTGCCCGCCCGCCTGCTGCTCCTTCTGGCGATCTTGCCGCTCGCTGGGGCGCCGGCGAGGGCCGAGGAGCCTGCTCGCCCTCGCATCGGCCTTGTGCTGGGCGGCGGCGGCGCGCGTGGCGCCGCCCACATCGGCGTGCTGGAGGTGCTGGAGCGCCTGCGCGTGCCGGTGGACTGCGTGGCCGGCACCAGCATGGGTGCGCTGGTGGCCGGCGCCTGGGCCGCGGGGCTGTCGCCGGCGCAGATGCGCTCGGAGCTGGCCGCGGTGGACTGGAACGACATGTTCCAGGACAACCCCGACTACACCGACCTCGACGTGCGCAACAAGCGCCTGCTGCAGCGCTTCCTGCCTGGCAGCGAGACGGGGCTCAAGGGCCTGGAGGCGGTAGGGCCGCCGGGCGTGGTGTCGGGGCAGAAGATCAAGCTCTTCTTCAACCACCTGGTGCGCGCCGACACCGGCGAGCCGCTGATCGAGCGCCTGCCGCTGCCGCTGTCCATCGTCGCCACCGACATCGGCACCGGCGAGCGCGTGGTCTACCGCGACGGCAGCCTGACGCTGGCGATGCGCGCCAGCATGTCGGTGCCGGGGCTGATGGCGCCGCTGGACTATCGCTCGCGCAAGCTGGTCGACGGCGGACTGGTCGACAACCTGCCGGTGCGCGAGGTGCGCGAGCGTTGTGGCGCCCAGGTGGTGATTGCGGTCAACGTCGGCTCGGCGCCGCTGGCGCCCGAGCAGGTGAACGGCCTGCTCAGCATCACGGCCCAGGTCATCGCCCTGCTCACCGAGCAGAACGTCAGCGCCACCCTGGCCACGCTGGGCGCGGGTGACATCCTCATCAAGCCCGACCTCGGCGCCATCGGCGCGGCCGATTTCGAGCGCCACGCCGAAGCCGCCGAGCGCGGGCGCGCCGCCGCCGAGGCCCAAGCCGCGGCGCTGGCTCGCCTGGCGCTGGCGCCCGAGCCTTATGCCGCCTGGCGCCGCCAGGTGGCGGTGGGCGAGCGCGCGCCGCCGCGCATCGACGAGATCCGCATCGCCGGCCTGCAGCGCGCCGACCCGGCAGTGGTAAGCCGCCACTTGGAGCAGCGCCTGGGCGCGCCGCTGGACACCCAGGCGCTCACGCGCGACTTGCTGCGCGCCTATGGCGACGGCCATTTCGAGCGCGTCGACTACAGCATCCTGGACGAGCACGACCGCCGCGTGTTGCGCGTGCTGCCGGTGGAAAAGCCCTGGGGCCCCGACTACCTGCGCCTGGGCCTGCGGCTTGAAAGCACGCTCAGCCAGGGCTCGACCTATCGCCTGCGCGCCGGCTACCAGAAGACCTGGCTCAACGCGCTGGGTGGCGAGCTGCTGGTGAGCGGCGAGATCGGCAGCAGCACCGGGCTGGCCGCCGATTTCCACCAGCCGCTGGACGCTGCCCAGCGCACTTTCGTCGAAGCGCAGGCCGAGTACCGCCGCGAGCGCCTGGACTACTTCTTCCTCGACCAGCGCGTGGCCGAATACCGCAGTGGTCGCTCGCGGCTGGAGGTGGCGGCCGGCCTCACCCTGCCCCAGCTGGGGCAGCTGCGCCTGGGCTGGCGCGAAACCCGCATCAACAACCGGCTCGACACCGGCGTCGACATCTTCGCCCTGATGCCCGAGCGCAGTATCGGCGGCTGGCTGCTGAGCCTGGATGCCGACCGGCTCGACCGCCTCTACGCGCCACGCCGCGGCTGGGCGCTGCAGGCGAGCTGGTTCGAGTCGCCGCGGCGCGACTATTCGCGCGCCAGCTTCGAGGTTCGCGGCGCCATGCCCTGGCAGAACTACGTCGTCGGCAGCCGCGTGGCCTGGGTCGGCGCAGCGCGCGGGGAACTGCCGCTGTCCGATGCCGGCCGGCTGGGTGGCTTTCTCAACCTCACCGGCTTTGCCAACGGCCAGCTCATCGGCGACGACGTGGCCTATGCCCATGTGCGCGCCGAGCGCATCATCGGCCGCCTGCCACTGGGCCTGCGCGGCGACATGCGCCTGGGCGTGGCGCTGGAGACCGGCCGCGTCGGCCTGCCCTATGCGCGCCAGCGCCGCGACGGCTGGCTGCAGTCGCTGGCCGTCTACATCGGTGGCGAGACGCCGCTGGGCCCGGTCTTCCTGGGCCTGGGCCAGGGCAGCGGCAAGTCCACCAATGCCTATCTCTTCATCGGCACGCCCTGAATCCATTCCCGGAGACCCGCCTTGGCCGAAGACCTCCCCCGCAGCGCGCTGCAACTGCGCTCCCTCGTCCGCCGCAGCGGCGAGCTCGAACTGTCCCTGGCCCGCATCGACGTGCCCGCTCCGGGGCCGGGCCAGGTGCTGGTGCGGGTGGAGGCGGCGCCGCTCAACCCCTCGGACATCGGCCTCATGTTCGGCGCCGCCGACATGGCCGCGCTGCGCGCCTCGGGCACGCCCGAAAGCCCGGTGGTGACGGCGCCGATACCGGCGGCGGCCATGGCCGGCATGGCGGGGCGCTTCGACCAATCCCTGGCGCCGGGCAACGAGGGCGCCGGCACGGTGGTCGCGGCCGACGCCGGCAGCGCGGCCCAGGCCCTGCTGGGCCGCCGCGTCGCGGTGCTGGGCGGGGCCATGTACAGCCAGCTGCGCGTGGTCGACGCCGCCCAGTGCCTGCTGCTGCCGCCCGACGCCAGCGCGGCCGAGGGCGCGTCCTGCTTCGTCAACCCGCTCACGGCGCTGGGCATGGTCGAGACGATGAAGCGCGAGGGCCACCGCGCCCTGGTACACACGGCGGCGGCGTCCAACCTGGGCCAGATGCTCAACCGCGTCTGCCTGCAGGACGGCATAGGCCTGGTCAACATCGTGCGCCGGCCCGAGCAGGTGGCGCTGCTGCGAGGGCAGGGCGCGCATCATGTCTGCGATGCCTCGGCGCCGAGCTTCAACGATGACTTGACCGAGGCCATCACCGCCACTGGCGCCACGCTGGGCTTCGACGCCACCGGCGGCGGCCGGCTGGCCGGCCAGATCCTGGGCGCGATGGAGGCCGCCCTGGTGCGTGGCGCCAGCAGCTACAGCCGCTATGGATCGACCACGCACAAGCAGGTCTATCTCTACGGTGGCCTGGACACCGGCCCGACCGAATTCGTGCGCAACTTCGGCATGAGCTGGGGCCTGGGCGGCTGGCTGGTCTTCCCCTTCCTGCAGAAGATCGGCGCGGCGGCGGCCCAGGGCTTGAAGGATCGCGTCGCCGCCGAGCTGCGCACCACCTTCCGCAGCGACTATGCGCGCGAGATTTCGCTGCTGCAGGCGCTGGACCTGCGGGAGATCGCCGACTACGGCCGCCGCGCCACCGGGGCCAAGCTGCTGATCAACCCCAACGCCTGAGCGGCGCGCCAGGGGGCGGGAGGGCGGCGAAACGGGGCGCACGCTATTCTCGGCCCATGCCCACCATCCTCGACATCCGCGGCGTCTCCAAGACCTATGCCTCGGGCCAGCGCGCGCTGTCCGGCATCAGCCTCACGGTCGAGCGCGGCGAAATCCTGGCCCTGCTAGGCCCCAACGGCGCCGGCAAGACGACGCTGATCGGCATCGTCTGCGGCATCGTGCGCGCCAGCGCCGGCACGGTGGCGGTGGACGGCCACGACATCGTGCGCGACTACCGTGCCAGCCGTTCGCTCATCGGCCTGGTGCCGCAGGAGCTGACCACCGACGCCTTCGAGTCGGTGTGGGCCACCGTCAGCTTCAGCCGCGGCCTCTTCGGCAAGGCGCCCGACCCGGTACACATCGAGAACACGCTGCGCGCGCTGTCGCTGTGGGACAAGCGCGACGCCCGCATCATGACGCTCTCGGGCGGCATGAAGCGGCGCGTGATGATCGCCAAGGCGCTGTCGCACGAGCCGCGCCTGCTCTTCCTGGACGAGCCCACGGCCGGCGTCGACGTCGAGCTGCGGCGCGACATGTGGCAGCTGGTGCGCGAACTGCGCGACACCGGCGTCACCGTGATCCTGACCACCCACTACATCGAAGAGGCCGAGGAGATGGCCGACCGCATCGGCGTCATGCGCAAGGGCGAGCTGCTGCTGGTGGAGCGCAAGGTCGAACTGATGGCCAAGCTGGGCCGCAAGCAGCTGACGCTGCAGCTCGAGCAGCCGCTGCACCGCCTGCCAAGCGCCCTGGCCGCCTTCGCGCCGGCGCTCTCGGCCGACGGGCTGGCGCTGACCTACACCTACGACACGCGCGCCCACGGCAGCGGCATGGTGGCCTTTCTCGAGGCGCTGGGCGCGGCCGGCATCGCCTTCAAGGACTTGCAGACGACGCAGAGTTCACTGGAAGACATCTTCGTCAGCCTGGTGCAGGAGCGCGCATGAACGTCCACGCCGTCAAGGCCATCTATGCCTTCGAGATGGCCCGCACCTGGCGCACGCTGATGCAGAGCATCGTCTCGCCGGTGCTCAGCACCTCGCTCTACTTCGTCGTCTTCGGCGCTGCCATCGGCTCGCGCATCCCCGAGGTCGGTGGCGTCAGCTACGGCGCCTTCATCGTGCCCGGCCTGGTGATGCTGTCGCTGCTGACGCAGAGCATCTCCAATGCCTCCTTCGGCATCTACTTCCCGCGCTTCACCGGCACCATCTACGAGCTGCTTTCGGCGCCGGTGTCCTACCTCGAAATCCTGCTCGCCTACGTGGGTGCGGCGGCCACCAAGTCGGTGATCCTCGGGCTCATCATCCTGGCCACGGCCACGCTGTTCGTTCCGTTGCGCGTCGAGCACCCGCTGTGGATGCTGCTCTTCCTGGTGCTGACGGCGGTGAGCTTCAGCCTGCTGGGCTTCATCATCGGCATCTGGGCCGACAACTTCGAGAAGCTGCAGGTCATCCCGCTGCTGGTCGTGACCCCGCTGACCTTCCTGGGCGGCAGCTTCTATTCCATCGATATGCTGCCGCCCTTCTGGCAGAAGGTGGCGCTGCTCAACCCGGTGGTCTACCTGATCAGCGGCTTCCGCTGGAGCTTCTACGGCCAGGCCGACGTGAGCCTGTGGTGGAGCCTGGCCATGACGGCGGTCTTCCTGGGTGCCTCTCTGGCGGTGGTGGCCTGGATGTTCCGCACCGGCTATCGATTGAAGGCATGAGTCCGGCGGCGCGGGCTTGTCAGGCGGCGCCCAGCCCCGACACCGCTTGCCGCGCCGCCTCCAGCCCCTGCTCGACGATGCGCCGCTTCCATTCCGGCGTGTCGGTGTAGAAGGCGTCGCGCATGCGCCGCTTGGCGGCGGCGCGCCGCGCCGGCGGGGCCTCGGGGTGGTTCTCGAACCACTGGTCCTCGCGCAGCGCCTGGATCACCGCGTTCATGGGTTCGGTGCCGTATTCCAGCGCGATGCCGGTGTACTCGGCCTGGGCGCATTCCTGGTAGGCCGCCAGCCACATCAAGCCCGTGAGCAGGGCCGACGACGAGGAGCCGTCGTAGATGGAGGTCACGCCTTCGCCCCACCAGGCGCGGGCGCGGGCCAGGGCAGAGGCATCGTCGGCGCAGGCCAGGATGCGCTCGCCGTGGCCGCTGGGGCCGAGGCCGGTGTGCAGGTCTATCCAGGCCAGGCGGGTGCAGCGGCGGCCGTGCTCCTGCAGCACATGGCGCAGGGTCTGCTGGCTCCACGTCGGGTTGACGCCGCCGTAGAACAGGCCTTGGGGGTGGGCGTGCTGGCCGGCGCTGATGGCGGTCTGCAGGCCGCGCGCACCGTGGCGGGCGGCATAGGCGGCCAGTTGGGCCTGGTTGTCGGCGCTGGGCGGCCACTGCGCCGGGATCAGCAGGTGGGCGATCTCGTCGTAGGCCGGGTTGGCCGGCAGCGGACGCGAGAAGTCATGCCAGTTGCGGTTGAGGTCGACGTTCTCCTGCGTCGTGCGACGCCCGTGGCTGAAGCCCCAGGGGTTGAGCGCATGGACATAGAGCAACGCGACGCCGGCAGCACGCGCCTGGGCATGGAAGCCGGCATCGGCCAGCAATGCACCCTGCACGCCCGAGCCGCAATAGCCTTCGACGCCGTGGCAGGCGCTGCTGATGATGAGCAGGGCTTGCGCATCCGGCGCGCCCAGGCGCGCCACGTCCATCGCCAGCGTCTCGCCGTCGCGGCCTAGCAGCGGATGGCGGTGGGCATGGACGTCCAGGCCCGCCGCCTCGGCCGCGGCGACGAACCTGGCGCGCGCCTCGGCATAGCTCTGGGCAAAGAAGCCGGCGGCGCTGCCCATGGTGGCCGCCTTCAGGCGTCCGACGGCGCCGCCAGCCAGGCCTCGGCGATGCGCACCCAGGCGGTGGCGCCCAGTGGGATCAGCTCGTCGTTGAAGTCGTAGCTGGGGTTGTGCAGCATGCAGGGCCCGAGGCCGTGGCCGCCGTCGCGGTGGGCACCGTCGCCGTTGCCGAGCACGAAGTAGCAGCCCGGCTTGGCCTGCAGGAAATAGCTGAAGTCCTCGGCGCCCATGGTGGGCTCGAAGGCCACCACGTTGGCCGGACCCACCACCTCGCCCATCACCCGGCGCACGAACTCGGTCTCGGCCGGGTGGTTGACGGTGGGCGGGTAGTTGCGCGTGAACTCGAATTCGCAGCCGGCGCCGAAGGCCGCGCAGGTGTGCTGGGCCACGTCGCGCATGCGCTGCTCGATGAGGTCGAGCACCTCGACCGAGAAGGTGCGCACGGTGCCGCGGATCTCGCAGGAGTCGGGCACCACGTTGGTGGCCTCGCCGGCGTGGATCATGGTTACCGAGATCACGCCCGGGTCTATCGGTCGTCGGTTGCGCGTGATGATGGTCTGGAAGGCCATCACCATCTGCGCCGCCACCGGCACCGGGTCTATGCCCAGGTGGGGCAGGGCGGCGTGGCTGCCCTTGCCGCGCACGACGATGCGGAACTCGTTGCTCGAGGCCATCATCGCGCCCGGGTTCAGCCCCACCATGCCCACCGGCATGCCGGGCCAGTTGTGGGCGCCGAACACGGCCTCCATGGGGAACTTCTCGAACAGGCCGTCGCGCATCATCTCGCGTGCGCCGCCGCCGCCTTCTTCGGCGGGCTGGAAGATCAGGTAGACGGTGCCGTCGAAGTTGCGGTGCTTCGCCAGATGACGGGCCGCGGCCAGCAGCATGGCGGTGTGGCCGTCGTGGCCGCAGGCGTGCATGCGGCCGGGGTGGCGGCTGGCGTGGGCGAATGTGTTGTGCTCGGTCATCGGCAGGGCGTCGATGTCGGCGCGCAGGCCCACGGCACGCGCGCTGCTGCCATTCTTGACGATGCCCACCACGCCGGTCTTGCCCAGGCCGCGGTGTACCGGGATGCCCCAGTCGGCCAGCGCACGGGCGATGACGTCGCCGGTGCGATCTTCCTGGAAGCAGAGTTCGGGGTGGGCGTGGATGTCACGGCGGATGGCGGCAATGGCGGCGGCGTCGGCCAGGATGGGTTCGATCAGCTTCATGGCGGCGGCTCTTCTGGGGCGGGTAAGCCGATGATCTTATCGACGCCGGGCCGCCGCCGCAGCCCTGCCCGGGCAAACCCCGGGGCCCTTGTGCGATAGTGTTTCCATGAGCTCCGCCACCGTTTCCCTGGCCACGCGCACCGTGCGCGGCGCATGCCCGCACGACTGCCCCGACACCTGCGCGCTGCGCATCACGGTGGAGGATGGCCGCGTCACCCGCGTCGCCGGCGACCCCGACCACCCGCCCACCCATGGCGCGCTGTGTACCAAGGTCAGCCGCTACCCCGAGCGCAGCTACCACCCGGACCGCGTGCTGACACCGCTCAAGCGCGTCGGCCGCAAGGGCGAGGGCCGCTTCGAGCCCTGCGGCTGGGACGAGGCGCTGGACGACATTGCCGCCCGCCTGCAGGCCATCGCGGCGCGTGACCCGCAGGCCATCCTGCCCTACAGCTACGCCGGCACCATGGGCCTGGTGCAGGGCGACGGCATGGCGGCGCGCTTCTTCCACCGTCTGGGCGCCAGCCTGCTCGACCGCACCATCTGCAGCAGCGCCGGCGGCGAGGCGCTTACCGCCGCCTACGGCCTGCCGGTGGGCATGCACGCCGAGCACTTTGCCGAGAGCCGGTTGATCCTCATCTGGGGCAGCAACTCCATCACCTCCAACCTGCATTTCTGGACCTATGCCCAGCAGGCCAAGCGCAATGGCGCGAAGCTGGTGTGCTTAGACCCGCGCCGCACCGAGACGGCCGAGAAATGCCACCAGCACATCGCCCTGCTGCCGGGCACCGACGGCGCGCTGGCCCTCGCCCTGATGCACGAGCTGATCGTGAACGACGGGCTCGATCTCGACTATCTGGAGCGCCATGTCGCGGGCTGGCCCGAGTTGCGCGAGCGCGCGCTGCAATGGCCGCCCGAGCGCGCCGCTGCTGAGTGCGGCATCACGGCCGACGAGGTGCGCGGCCTGGCGCGCGACTATGCCGCGACGAAGCCCGCCGCCATCCGCCTGAACTACGGCATGCAGCGCGTGCGCGGCGGCGGCAATGCCGTGCGCCTGATTGCCATGCTGCCCTGCCTCACGGGCGCCTGGCGCCACCGCGCCGGCGGCCTGCTGCTGTCCAGCTCGGGCTGGTTCCGGCCGCACATGCGCTCGGCCTGGCTGCAGCGGCCCGATCTCCTGGGCGAAAGGCGGCCACGCACCATCAACATGAGCACGATAGGTGACGACCTGCTGCGCGAAACCTCGGCCGGCTTCGGCCCCAGGGTCGAGGCCGTCGTCGTCTACAACAGCAACCCGGTGGCGGTGGCGCCCGAGAGCGCCAAGGTGGCGCGCGGCTTTGCGCGCGAAGACCTGTTCACCGTGGTGCTCGAGCACTTCCTCACCGACACCGCCGACCACGCCGACTACGTGCTGCCGGCCACCACCCAGCTCGAGCATTGGGATGCCCACCGCGCCTACGGTCACACCTACGCCATGCTCAACGAGCCGGCCATTCCCCCGCTGGGCCAGTCGCGCTCCAACGCCGAGGTCTTCCGCCAGCTGGCGGCGCGCATGGGCTACACCGAGCCCTGCTTCGCCGACAGCGACGAGGCCATGGCGCGCGGCGCCTTCGACCCCGAGCATGTGGACCCCGCGGCGCTGGCCGAGAAGGGCTGGGCCAAGCTGAAGATCGCCGACGCCCCCTTTGCCAAGGGCGGCTTTCCCACGCCCGACGGCCGGGCCCGCGCCGGCACCGCTCCCGGGCTTGGCGTGCCCGACTACATGCCCAATTACGAAGGCCCGCGCTCCGCGCCCGAGCTGGCGGCGCGCTACCCGCTGGCGATGATTTCGCCACCGGCGCGGCACTTCCTCAATTCCAGCTTTGCCAATGTAGACAGCCTGCGCGCCGCCGAGCGCGAGCCGCTGCTGGAGATGCACGCGCAGGACGCCGCCGCCCGCGGCATCGCCAGTGGCGCCACGGTGCGCGTGTTCAATGACCGCGGCAGCTATCTGTGCAAGGCCGAAGTGAACGCCCGGGCCCGCCCGGGCGTGGTCAATGGCCTGGGCGTGTGGTGGCGCAAGTTCGGCCTGGCTGGCACCAATGTCAACGAGCTGACCCACCAGCAGCTCACCGACATCGGTCGCGCACCCGCCTTCTACGATTGCCTGGTCGAGGTCGCGCCCTGCGACGGGCCGGCGGCCGTGGCCTGAAGCCGCAGTGGCGAGGGACTGGCGACGCATGGCCGCCTGGGGCCTGGCCGGCACGGTGCTGCTGATGGCAGTCGCCAGCCTGGGCAGCGGTTGCACCTCGGTGGGCTACTACGCCCAGGCCGCCGGCGGCCACTTGGAGCTGATGCGGCTTTCGCGCCCGGTGGCCGAGGTGATGCAGGATGCGGCCACGCCGCCGGCGCGGCGCGAGCGGCTGGCGCTGAGCCAGCGCCTGCGTGACTTTGCCGTGAGCGAGCTGAGGCTGCCGGACAACAGCAGCTACCGCCGCTATGCCGATCTGGGCCGCGAGGCCGTGGTGTGGAACGTGGTGGCGGCGCCCGAGTTGTCGCTGGAGCTGAAGACCTGGTGCTACCCGCTGATGGGCTGCGCTGGCTACCGCGGCTATTTCAATCGCGCCGATGCCGACGCGATGGCGGCCGCATTGCGCGCCCAGGGGCTGGAGGCCAGCGTCTACGGCGTGCCGGCCTATTCGACCCTGGGCTGGAGCAACTGGCTGGGCGGCGACCCGTTGCTCAACACCTTCATCGGCTGGCCGGAGTCCGACCTGGCGCGGCTGATCTTCCACGAGGTCTCGCACCAGGTGGCCTACGCGGGCGACGACACCACCTTCAACGAGTCGTTCGCCGTGGCGGTGGAACGCATCGGTGGCCGGCGCTGGCTGGCGCTGCACGGCAGTGAGGCGGCGCGCGCCGAGGCCGCGGCCCAGGAGCAGCGCCGCGCCGAGTTCCGCGCCTTCGCGCTGCGCTGGCGCGGCGAGCTCGCCGCCATCTATGCCAGTGCTGATGCAGACGCGGCCAAGCGAGCCCGCAAGGCCGAGGCGATGGCGCGCATGCGCGCCGAATACGCCGAGATCAAGGCCGCGCGCTGGGGCGGCCATGCCGGCTGGGACGACTGGATGGCGCGCGCCAACAACGCGGCCCTGGGCGTGATGGCGGCCTACAACGAGCTGGTGCCGCAGTTCGAGGCCTTGTTCGAGCGCGAGGGCGGTGACTTCGACCGCTTCTATGCCCGCGTCAAGGACTTGGCCGCCTTGCCCAAAGACCAGCGCCGCGCCAAACTCGCCGCCCCATCCTGACTGAACACGGAGCCGCTTGTGGCCGACATCCGCATCCACCGCGACCACACGCTGGGCCTGGCCAAGGCACGCAAGATCGCCTGGGCCTGGGCCGAACAGGTCGAGAAGGAATTCAGCATGGAATGCACCGTGGTCGAGGGCGAGGACAGCGACACGGTGGAATTCACGCGCAGCGGCGTCAACGGGCGCCTCATCGTCGCCGCCGACCACTTCGACCTCGAGGCCAAGCTCGGCTTCCTGCTCGGCGCCTTCGCCAAGACCATAGAAGCCGAGATCACCAAGAACCTCGACGGCCTGCTCGCCGCTGCGCCCGCCGCCAAAAAGGCGGCAGCGAAGAAGAAGGCCGGTTGAGTCGAGGTTGACTTAACGCGACTCGCTGATCGGCATGTCCTTGGGGTGGCTGATCAGGTAGTCGGCCGTGAAGCGCTGCTTCTGCCCCGGCGCCAGCGTCTGGCGCCAGGCCTTGATGCCGGGCTGCTCCTGCCAATCGCCAGCCTGGGGCTCGGGGCTGAACTGGCGTGCCACCGTGATCTTCTCGTCGGTGGACACGGGCGTGGCCTCCAGCACCTCGAGCTGCACGGGGCTGCGGCGGCGGTTTTCCACCGTGTAGCCGCGCGTGATGCGGCGCTCGCTGCGGGTGCCGATGAAGCCGGTCTCGGCGCTCTTGCTCTGCGCCGGATCGACCTGCACACGCACCTGCTCGTCGCGGCCGAAGGGCAGGGTCAGGCGCTCGCGCGGGCCCAGGCTGAAGACGCTCTGGCCCACGACCTGGTTGCCGCGCATCAGGCGCAGCGGGCCATCGGGCCAGACGCCCTCGGGTCGCGCCAGTTCGGCCACCAGCCAGGCGCTGGCGTCGAGCGCTGGCGTCGCCTGAACCTTGAGCTGCACCGGCCAGCGCGCGCTGCCCAGGCTCAGGCTCACGCGCTCGGCGCCGCTGCCCACGTCCACCGCGCCCGGCACCTCGAACTCGGTGGCGAATTCGCCCTGAACCACCTGGACCTCGAAATCCGGCGTCTCTTCAGCGGCGCCGGCATCGCGCGCCATCTTTGGCGCCGGCGCTGCGGCGACTGCGAAGCTGCGCGAGCTCATGGCCATCTCCGCCCGTTCCCGCACCGGCGGGCGTGGCGAGACCTCCCAGCGCCGCGGCTGCGGCCCGGCGGTGGCGCCGCGTGGCGTGCCGGTGGACAGGCGCAGCGAGACGCCGGTCCAGTCTTCGCCGCTGCGCTGCACCACCTGGGCCTGGCGCTCGATCTCGACCTGGCCGGCCTCGACATCGAGGGCGGCGCGGTAGGCCGGCCCCCAGGTCGGCCCGGCCACCTGGTAATGCAGGCGCAGTGCGCCCTCGGCCTTGGCGGCCAGCGCGATGCGCAGCTGGCGCACGCTGCCCTGTGGCTTGCCGCCGCGCTCGCGCTCGGCCAGCAGAGGCTGCAGCTCGCGCTCCAGCGTCTCGCGCTCGCGTTGCAGGCGGTGCTGCTCCTGCAACGCCTGCTGGCCACCGCGCTGGATGGCGGCCAGCGTGGCCGGCAGGCCGGCGGTCGGTGGCGGCGGCGCGGCGCGCGGTGCGCTGGCGGCCTCGGCCGCGCCCAGGCCGCGCAGAAAGCCCAGGGCCAGGTCGTGGCCGCCGGTCTCGGCCTGCAGCGTGGCGATGCGGTCTTCCAGGGCGCGGATGCGGCCGTCCAGCGGGTGGGCGCTGCACTCGGCAACCTCGGCGCGCGGGCGGTTGCGGGCGCTCACCGGGCCGATGCGGATGGCGGCGTCGGCCTCGATGCGCAGCGTGGCGAGGTCGAACTCCGGGCTCAGGCAGTCCAGCACCAGCTCGCGTGCGCCAGCGGCGACGCGGGCGCTGCGCTCCACCGCCGCCAGGCCCGGGTAGACGGTGACGCGCTCGATGCGCGAGGCGCGGTTGTCTGCGGCTTGGGCGGCCGATGCGGCGGCCAAGGCAGCCATCGCGGCGGTGGCCAGGGTCAGGTTCAAGGGTTTCGTCATCGTGGTGCTCCCGGGGATGCGGCTTGCAGCCGCCAGTATCCGCGCCCCGGGCTCCCGCCCTCGTCAGCATGCATCAGGTGGGGCCGCTAAACTGCGCGTCCCCTTTCCAGCCGCGCGCCCAGGCCCCAAAAAGGTTGCGGCGTCCCGCACGATGAGCACCACGCCCCCCGCGGCCTACGACGCCAGCGCCAAGCAGAAGTCGCAAGCCAAGACCTCGCGCATCCCGATCAAGATCGTGCCTGCCGAGACGCTGAAGAAGCCCGACTGGATACGCGTCAAGGCCGGTTCGCCGACGACGCGCTTCTACGAAATCAAGCAGATCCTGCGCGAGCACCAGCTGCACACCGTGTGCGAGGAAGCCAGCTGCCCCAACATCGGCGAGTGCTTCGGCAAGGGCACGGCCACCTTCATGATCATGGGCGACAAGTGCACGCGCCGCTGCCCCTTCTGCGACGTGGGCCACGGCCGGCCCGACCCGCTGGACCCCACCGAGCCCGAGAACATGGCGCGCACCATCGCCGCGCTCAAGCTCAAGTACGTGGTCATCACCAGCGTCGACCGCGACGACCTGCGCGACGGCGGCGCCGGCCACTTCGTCGAATGCATCGCCAAGACGCGCGAGCTGTCGCCCGAGACCAAGATCGAGATCCTGGTGCCCGATTTCCGCGGTCGCATGGACCGCGCGCTCGACATCCTGAAGGCGGCGCCGCCGGACGTGATGAACCACAACCTCGAGACCATTCCGCGCCTGTACAAGGAAGCGCGGCCGGGTTCCGACTACGCCTTCAGCCTGAACCTGCTCAAGCGCTTCAAGGAAGTGGTGCCGGGCGTGCCCACCAAGAGCGGCCTGATGGTGGGCCTGGGCGAGAACGACGAGGAAATCCTGGCCGTCATGCGCGACATGCGCGAGCACGGCATCGAGATGCTCACCATCGGCCAGTACCTGGCACCCAGCGGCCACCACCTGCCGGTGCGGCGTTATGTCCATCCCGACACCTTCAAGATGTTCGAGCGCGAGGCCGCGGCCATGGGCTTCAGCCATGCGGCGGTGGGGGCCATGGTGCGCAGCAGCTACCACGCCGACCAGCAGGCCCACGCGGCGGGCGTGCCCGACGCCGTTGCCCAGTAAGGCGGGCGTGCCCGACGCCGTTGCCCATTGAAGGCGGCCTGCCCGCCGCAGTCGTGAACTATGGCGGGCCGGGCCGGTGCCGTGGGCTGATCGCCTTTCACCTGTAACTCCCAGGGTGCACACTCGCCGTTCCGGCATTTGCCGGGGCTAGGGGTGGCATGGTGGCGAGGCTCCTGATTCTGGTTTGCATGGCCCTGCTGGGCCCCGTCGTTGCCTGGGCCCAGGCGCCCATCGTCGTGCATCACATCGGCCCCTTCACCGGCGTGCTGGCGGGCTCCAACCTCGAGGCCATCACCGGCGCCAGGCTCTTTCTCGATGGGCTCAATGCGCGCGGCGGCGTCGGCGGTCGGCCGGTCAAGCTGGAGACGCTGGACGACGGCCAGGACGCCAAGAAGGCCGCCGCGCTGCTCGAACAGTTGCTGGCCGAGAAGAAGGTGCTGGCGCTGCTGATGCCGCGCACGACGCCGTCGACCGAGGCCTTGCTGCCCCTCATCGCCAAGGCCGGCATCCCGATGATCGGGCCGCAGAGCGGCGCCTCCTTCGTCAACGATCCGCCCAAGCGCGAGGTCTTCCCGCTGCGCGCCAGCTACCAGAAGGAAGCCGAGCGCGCCATCCGCCAGCAGCATTCCATTGGCGTGCGCAGCTTCGGCCTGCTGCTCGCCGACGACGCCTTCGGCCGCGACACCATGGCCGGCGTCGACCGCGTGATGAAGGAACTCAAGCTGGCGCCAGCGGTGATCGCCAGGTTCGACAACCGCAAGGCCGATGTCGCCGCCGCCGTACACGAGATCGCCCAGAAGCGGCCCGAAGTCGTGCTGCTGATTTCGTCCAGCAAGGCGGCGGCCGAGTTCATCAAGGGTTATCGCGGCCTGGGCCAGGCCGCCACCTTCGTCTCGCTGTCCAACACCAGCAACATCGATTACATCGAGGCCCTGGGCGAGCACAAGCGGGGCGCCATCGTGATGCAGGTGATGCCGTCGCCCTTCAGCGGCAACACGGCGCTGGCGCGCGACTACGGCGCCGCTGCGGCTGCGGCCAAGACGCCGCCGTCCTATGCCGGCTTCTACGGCTTCGCCGTTGCCAAGCTGCTGGGCCAGGCGCTGGCGCGAGCCGGCAAGGACATCACGCCATCCAGCCTGGTGCAGGCGCTCGAAGGCCTGGGCGAGATCGACCTCGGCGGCTACCGCCTGCACTACGGCCCGGGCGACCGCACCGGCTCGACCTATGTCGATTCGACCATCATCACCCAGGACGGGCGCTTCATGCGCTAGGGGCAGGGGGCCGCACATGGAAACCGCCTTCCATGATCTGCTGCGGCGCATGCCCAAGGCCGAGCTGCACATCCACATCGAGGGCTCGCTCGAGCCCGAACTGCTCTTCGCGCTGGCGCGGCGCAACGGGGTCGCGCTGGCCCATGCCGATGTGCAGGCGCTGCGCGCCGCCTATGCCTTCAGCGACCTGCAGAGCTTTCTCGACATCTACTACGCCGGCGCCGCCGTGCTGCTGCACGAGCGGGATTTCCACGACCTGGCCTGGGCCTACCTGCAGCGCGCCGCCGCCGACGGCGTGGTGAGGGCCGAGATCTTCTTCGACCCGCAGACCCACACCGAGCGCGGCGTGCCCTTCGCCGCGGTGATCCAGGGCCTGGCCAGCGCCTGCCGCCGTGCCGAGGCCGAACTGGGCCTGAGCGCAGCGCTGATCCTGTGCTTTCTGCGCCACCTGAGCGAAGCATCGGCCCAGGCCACGCTGGAGCAGGCCCTGCCCTGGCGCCAGCATTTCATAGCCGTCGGCCTGGACAGCAGCGAGCGCGGCCATCCGCCGGAGAAGTTTGCACGCGTGTTCGCGCGCTGCCGCGAGCTGGGCCTGCGTGTGGTGGCGCATGCGGGCGAGGAAGGTCCGCCGGCCTATATCGAGAGCGCGCTCGATGTGCTGCAGGTGGAGCGCATCGACCACGGCGTGCGCTGCCTGGAAGACCCGGCCCTGGTGCAGCGGCTGGCCACCGCGCGCACGCCGCTGACGGTGTGTCCGCTGTCCAACGTGAAGCTGCGCGTCTTCGACACGCTGGCCGACCACTGCCTGCCGGCGCTGCTGGACGCCGGCCTCTGCGCCACCATCAACAGCGACGACCCGGCCTACTTCGGCGGCTATCTGCTGAAGAACTTCGTCGAAACCTTTCAGGCCTTGCCACAGCTCGGGGCGCGCCAGGCCCATGGCCTGGCGCGCAACAGCCTGCAGGCCAGCTTCGCAGCCGACGCCGACAAGGCCCGCTGGCTGGCGGCGCTGGACGACTGCTTTGCCGGCTTGATCTAGCGCCCGGTGCCCGGGCCGCCGGGTGTCAGACCGCCAGCGCCTGCGCGCCAGGCCCGAAGGCATAGGCGTCCATGCCCAGGTCGCCATAGGTCAGGCTGGCGTGGATGCGCGTGGCGGGCGTTGCTCCGGCTGCAGTGGCGGCGCCGCCGGCCACATAGAAGGGCAGCAGGTGCTCGTCGGTGGGGTGCATCAGCGCCGCATGCGGCGCCTGGCGGCGGTAGTCGAACAAGGCCTCCCAGTCGGCGGCCGCGCCGCGCGTGGCAAACCATTCGCGGAAGGCCGTGCTCTCGGGCGTGGCCGGGCGCTCGGGCGGGTGCATGCCGCCTCCGGAGAAGACGCGCCTCAGGTTGTGGGTGATGCTGCCGCTGGTGAAGATCAGCACTCCTTCGTCGGCCAGCGGCGCCAGCGCCTGGCCCAGCGCGAACAGCTGGGCCGGCGTCCAGCTGGGCGGCCAGGCCAGGGGCAACACCGGCACGTCGGCGGCGGGGAACATGTAGTGCAGCGGCGTCCAGATGCCGTGGTCAAGCCCGCCCTGCTCGACACGGTGTACCGGCAGACCGGCGGCGGCCAGCAGGCCGGCCACGCGTTCGGCCAGGGCCGGCGCGCCGGGGGCGTCGTAGCGCATCTCGTTCAGGCGCGGGTCGAAGCCGCCGAAGTCATACACCGCCTCGTGCCGGGGCGCGGCCAGCAACACCGGCTCGCGCGTCAGGCTGTGGGCCGAGATCGCCAGGATGGCCTTGGGCCGGCCGTAGGTGGCTGCGATGGCCGGGCCCAGGCGTTGCATGAAGGCGCCGGCCTCGCGCGGCTCGAGCGCCGTCATCGGGGATCCGTGCGAGAGGTAGAGGGGGGGCAAGGTCTTCATGCCCTCATTGAAGCACCGCGCGGCCGGCGCGGGGTTCAGCGTGCTTGCACGGTCAATTCAAGCCGCTCCATCGGCGGGCCGGCTTATCGGCTACCGTGACGGGATGAGCCAGCCCCTGTCCACGCCTGCGTCTGCCCCGCCCCATCGTCCTCCTTCCATCGCCATGCTGGCCTGGCGCCAGACGCTGCGCGACTTCCGCGCCGGCGAGCTGCGCCTGCTCGCGTTGGCCGTGGTGCTGGCCGTCGCCGCGCTCACGGCCGTGGGCTTCTTCGCCGACCGCCTCAACACCGGCCTGCAGCGCGATGCGCGCCAGTTGCTGGGCGGCGATGCCGTGGTCGGCAGCGACCGGCCGGCACCGCCCGAACTGGCCGAGAAGGCGCGCGCCCTGGGCCTGAACGTGGCCCACAGCGCCGGTTTTCCCAGCATGGGCCGGGCGCCCGATGACAAGGGCGGCGCCAGCCGCCTGGTGGCGGTGAAGGCGGTGAGCCCTAATTACCCGCTGCGCGGCCGTCTGCAGATGCAGCCGGCGCCGGGGCAGAACGGGCCGGCCTACGCCGGCGCGCCAGCGCCGGGCACGGTGTGGGTGGATGCGGCGGTGCTGGAGGCGCTGCAGCTGCAGTTGGGCGACACGCTGTGGCTGGGCGAGGCCGCCTTCAAGCTGGCCGGCGTCATAGCGATCGAGCCCGACCGTGGTGCCGGCTTCGCCAGCTTCGCGCCGCGCGTGATGCTGGCCGAGGCCGACCTCGAAGCCACCGGCCTGGTGCAGCCGGCCAGCCGCATCGGCTATCGCCTGGCGGTGGCCGCGCCCGCCGCCTGGAGCGCGGCGCGCGGCGACGCCGCGGTGGCCGAGTTCGTGGCCCATGCCGAGGCCCGCATCAAGGCCGTTCCGTTGCGCGGGGTGCGCGTCGAATCGCTGCAGAGCGGCCGGCCCGAGATGCGCCAGACGCTGGACCGGGCCGAGAAATTCCTCAACCTCGTGGCCCTGCTGTCGGCCCTGCTCTCGGCCGTGGCGGTGGGCATCGCGGCGCGCGACTTTGCCGCCCGCCATCTGGATGACTGCGCCATGCTGCGCGTGCTGGGGCTGTCGCAGCGGCGCATCGCCGGCGCCTATGCGCTGGAGTTCGGGCTCATCGGCCTGCTGGCCAGCGGCCTGGGCGTGCTCATCGGCCTGGCGGTGCATTTCGTCTTCGTCTGGCTGCTGGCCGGCCTGGTGGAGACCGGCCTGCCGGCGCCCGGGCCCTGGCCGGCGCTGTTCGGCATCGGCGTCGGCATGACGCTGCTGCTGGGCTTCGGCCTGCCACCTGTGCTGCAACTGGCAAGCGTGCCGCCGCTGCGCGTGATACGGCGCGATGTCGGCTCGCTCAAGGCGGCCTCGCTGGGTGTGCTGCTGGCCGGCACGCTGGGCTTTGCGGCGCTGCTGCTGGCGGTGTCATCGGACATCAAGCTGGGTGCCATTGCGGTGGGCGGCTTTGCCGCCGCGGTGGGGCTGTTCGCGTTGCTGGCCTGGCTGGCGGTGAGCGTGCTCAAGCGCTCGGTGCCCGAGAGCCGGGCGCCGCGCTGGCTGGTGCTGGCGACGCGCC
Source organism: Rubrivivax sp. A210 (assembly GCF_904426505.1). GTDB lineage: Bacteria > Pseudomonadota > Gammaproteobacteria > Burkholderiales > Burkholderiaceae_C > Rubrivivax. The sequence continues at coordinate 517,648 of NZ_CAJGBN010000012.1, read as the reverse complement.
AGATCGCGGCGCGGCCGGCCTTTGCGGTGCTGCAGGTCTCGGCGCTGGCGGTGGGCCTGCTGGCCCTGGTGCTGCTGGTGCTGCTGCGCACCGATCTCATCAGCAGCTGGCGCAAGGCCACGCCGCCCGATGCGCCCAACCGTTTCGTCATCGGCATCCAGCCCGACCAGGCCCAGGCCTTTCAGCAGGTGCTGGCCGCGGCCGGCGTGGCGCGCTACGACTGGTACCCGATGTTCCGTGGCCGCCTGGTCGCCATCAATGGCCGCAGTATCACCGGGGCCGATTTCGGCGACGGCCGCGCCGCCCGCCTGGCCGAGCGCGAGTTCAACCTCAGCCATGCCGCCACCCTGCCCGGGCACAACGAGCTGGCCGCGGGCCGCTGGGTGGCCGACGAGGCGGGCACGGTCTCGGTGGAGACCGGGCTGGCGCAGGAGCTGGGCCTGAAGCTGGGCGACACCATGCGCTTCGACATCGCCGGCCAGCTGCACGAGGCCCGCATCAGCAGCCTGCGCAAGGTCGACTGGGGCTCCATGCGGGTCAACTTCTTCGCCCTCTTTCCGCGCAGCGCCATGGCCGCGGAGGTGCCGCTGAGCTACATCAGCGCCTTCCGCGCGCCGGCCCAGACCGGCTTCGACAACCGGCTTTCGCGCGACTTCCCGGGCATCACCAGCATCGATGTCTCGGCCACCCTGGCTCAGGTGCAGCAGGTGCTGGACCAGGTGATACGGGCGGTCGAATTCCTGTTCGGCTTCACGCTGGTGGCGGGCCTGGTGGTGCTGTTCGCCGCCGTCTCGGCCACGCGCGAGGCGCGCTCGCGCGAGTTCGCCATCATGCGCGCCATGGGCGCCAGCGCCCGCCTGCTGGCCCAGGTGCAGCGCGCCGAGCTGCTGGGCGTGGGCGCGCTGGCCGGCCTGCTGGCCTCGCTGGCGGCGGTGGCGGTGGGCTGGCTGCTGGCGCGCTATGCCTTCGAGTTCAGCTGGAACCCATCGCCCTGGGTGCCGCTGGCGGGCAGCGCCACTGGCGCGCTGCTGGCGCTGGCGGCGGGCTGGTGGGGCCTGCGCGAGGTGCTGCGGCGCCCGGTGCTCGAGACGCTGCGGCGCGCCGGCGCGGTGTAGCCGTGTAGACGTGTAGGGGCTCAGGCGCGGCCGGCGTCGATGCGGAAGGCCGCCACCACGGTGGCCAGGTTGGCCGCCTGCTGGCGCAGGCTCTCGGCGGTGGCCGCCGATTCCTCGACCAGGGCCGCGTTCTGCTGCGTCGAGTGGTCGAGGTGGTTGACCGCCTGGTTGATCTGGCCTATGCCCTGGCTCTGCTCGCCGGTGGCGGCGCTGATCTCGGTGATCACGTCGCACAGGCGCTGCACGCTGGCCACGATCTCGGTCATGGTGCCGCCGGCGTCATTGACCAGGCGCGAGCCGGCCTCGACGCGCTCGACGCTGGCCTGGATCAGGCCCTTGATCTCGCGCGCCGCGCCGGCACTGCGCTGGGCCAGGCTGCGCACCTCGCTGGCCACCACCGCGAAGCCGCGGCCCTGCTCGCCGGCGCGCGCCGCCTCCACCGCGGCGTTGAGCGCCAGGATGTTGGTCTGGAAGGCGATGCCGTCGATGGTGCCGATGATCTCGCCGATCTGGCGTGAGCTGGCGTTGATCTGCTCCATCGTCGCCACCACCTGGGCCACCGCACTGCCGCCCTTGCCGGCCACGGCGCTGGCCGAATCGGCCAGCTGGCGCGCCGACTGCGCCGATTCGGCCGTGTGGCGCACGGTGCCGGTGAGCTGCTCCATCGAGCTGGCGGTTTCCTGCAGTGAGCTGGCGGCCTGCTCGGTGCGCTGGCTCAGATCCTGGTTGCCGCTGGCGATCTCGCTCGACGCGGTGCCGATCTGGTCGCTCGCGGTGCGCACCGTCTGCAGCGAATCGCGCAGCCGCGCCACCATGGTGGCAAGGGCACGCACGAGGTCGGCGATCTCGTCATCGCCGCGGCTGTCCATGCGCTGCGTGAGATCGCCCCGGGCCACCGCTTCGCTCAGCGTGATGGCGCCCTGCAGATCGGCCAGGATGCGCTGGCGCAGCCGCCAGGCCAGCAGCAGCACGGCGCCGGTCGAGCCCAGCATCAGCGCCGCCAGCGCCACCGCCAGGCGCAGCGTGCTGGCCTGCGCCGCCTGGTCGCGTTCGGCATGGCGGGTCTCGATGCGGCTGACCAGTGCCTCCAGGCCCTTGCCGAGCGCGGCATAGGTTTCCTCGGCTGCGCGCATGGCACCCACGCCGATGTTGGGGTCGACGCCGCTCAGGTCGATGGCCTTGTCGCTGCGTTGCAGGTATTGCTGCAGCTGCGGCGCGGCCTGGGCTGCGAGGCGGTCGATCTCGGCGTCGCCGCCGCCCGACCTGGCCACGGTGGCCAGCTCGGCCTGCACTGCCTGCACCTGGGTGGCGAGGTCGGCGCGCACCTTCTTCACCTGGGCGGCGTCGAGCGAGGCGATGAGGGTGAGGGTGCGAAAGACCTCGGCGCGCACGGTGGCGAGCTGTTCCTGCGCGTGGGCGATCTGACGAAAGCTGTCGAGATCGGCGCTGGTGCGCACGCGGGTCTCTTCGCGCTGGCTCTGTTCCATCGTGGCATTGAGTCCGCCGCAGGCCAGCGCCACGGCGGCGATCAACACGGGCGTGCCGATCAGCTTGAGTCCCAGTTTCATGCTGCTTGTCCCCGTCTGCGCCGTGGCTGCCTACTGCGTGGAGCGCCCGGTCTACTGGTGATAGACGCCGCCGCAGACGGCGGTTTCGCCCAGCTTCTCGCAGTACATCACCTTGGGCTCGACCTTCTTGCTCACCGGGTTGGTGAACTTGTATTCCTGCCAGAAGCCGGCCGGCTTGCTCTTGGCCAGCGCCACGCGCTCCTTGACGAAGTACTTGCCGTCGACATCGGTAAGGTCCATGAGGTCGCGGCCGATCTGCTTGTCATTGGCGCCGTGCGCCAGGCATTTGCCGTCGAGGCCGTAGACCACGAGATAGAGGTCGCGGTCGACGAAGCTGCCCTTCTTGTTGCTGATCTCGGCATAGCCCTTGTCGGCGCCGTTGGCCTTGATGTAGGCCACGCCCTTCTTGACCATGGCCTGGGCCTCGTCGCGCGTGGCATTGCCGGCGGCGTAAGCGGTGGTGCTGGCCACGATGAGGGCCAGGGCAGCGAGAACGGAGGTGTGCATCGAAGTCTCCAGAAGGCAGGCCCGGCGCATGCCGAGGGCGTGGGCCGCGGCGAGCGCGGTATGCGGGGATATCGACCGTCAGCTGCAAGGCCTTGAGCGTCGAAAAGAAAAAGGCCCGCAGTGCGATGCGGGCCTTTTTCGCGCTCGTAGCGGGCAGGGCGCCCGCGGTGGGCTTTCAGTGGGTGGAGATCAGGCCCATGTCTTCGCTGCTCATCAGCGCCTCGATGTCCATCAGGATCAGCATGCGCTCGACATCGCCGTTCTTGATGGTGCCGATGCCGGTGATGAAGCTGGCATCGACCGCCGAGTTCAGCTCGGGCGCGGTCTTCACGTCGGCGCTGGTCAGCGCCAGCACGTCGGACACCGAGTCGACCACGGCGCCGACGACGCGGCCGCGCACATTGAGCACCACCACCACGGTGAAGGTGTTGTATTCGATGGTCTCGCAGCCCAGCTTCACGCGCAGGTCGATGATGGGCACGATGACGCCGCGCAGATTGACCACGCCCTTGATGAAGGAGGGCGCGTTGGCGATGCGCGTGGGCGGCTCGTAGGAGCGGATTTCCTGCACGCGCAGGATGTCGATGCCGTATTCCTCTTCGCCGAGGCGGAAGGTGAGGAATTCGCCGCCGTGAGGCCCGGCGGCGGTCGCCTGGGCGCCGGCCGCCGTTGCCGCGCGTGCTGCTTCGTGGCGTGCGACGTGTGACGCTTCGGTGATCATTTCCATCATGTTTCCTTCGGGCGGATGTTGGGGACGTCTAGTGCTGTATCGGCAGTCGCGGCGGCGCGTTTAGGCCTTTGCGGGTGCCAACCGCGTCAAAAAGTCTCCCAGTCGTCGCTGCCGCCGCCGGCTGCAGCCGGGGCAGGGCGCGGCGTGGCGGGCTGGGCGATGGCGGGAGCCCGCGTTGGCGCCGGCGCGGCCGGGCGGGCCGCTGCGGGTCGGGCTGCAGCCCTGGCCGGAGCCGGCTTGATGCCCGTTGGCGCCGCCAGCCTTGGCGTGAGGGGCGCGCCCGCCGATCCGCTGGCGAGGCGGAAGCCCGCGAGCGAGCCGACGAGTTGCTGCGCCTGCTCCCGCATCGATTCGGCCGCGGCGGCGCTTTGTTCCACCAGCGCGGCGTTCTGCTGCGTCATCTGGTCGAGCTGGCTGATGGCGGCGTTGACCGAGCCGATGCCGCTGCTCTGCTCGGCGGCGGCGGCGCTGATCTCGCCAATGATGTCGGTCACGCGCTGCACACTGGCCACGATCTCCTGCATCGTGGTGCCGGCGTCCTGCACCAGGCGCGTACCCGACTCGACCTTGTCGACGCTGGCGCCGATCAGGCTCTTGATCTCGCGTGCCGCGGAGGCAGAGCGCTGGGCCAGGCTGCGCACCTCGCTGGCCACCACCGCGAAGCCGCGACCCTGCTCGCCGGCGCGGGCTGCTTCCACTGCGGCGTTGAGCGCCAGGATGTTGGTCTGGAAGGCGATGCCGTCGATGGTGCCGATGATGTCGCTGATGCGCTTGGAGCTGGCGTTGATCTCGTCCATCGTCGTCACCACCTCGGCCACGACGTTGCCACCGCGTGCCGCCACCTCGCTGGCCGACGAGGCCAGCTGCTGGGCGGTGCGCGCCGATTCGGCGGTCTGGTTCACGGTCTCGGTGAGATGGGCCATCGAGGCCGATGTCTGTTGCAGCGAACTCGCGGTCTGCTCGGTGCGGCTCGAGAGATCGAGGTTGCCGCTGGCGATCTCGGCGCTGGCCGTGCCGATGCTGTCCGAGGCATTGCTCATGTTGCCGATCAGGCCGCGCAGGGATTGGGCCATCTGACCCAGGCTGCGCGCGAGGCGGCCGATCTCGTGCTGGTTGGCCTCGTCGGGCAGCGCCGTCAGGTCGCCCTGTGCGAAGCGGCGCGCGAGCTCGTTCACCTCCGTCAGCGACTGGCGCAGCGAGCGCACGAACCACAGGCCGGCGGCGGTGGAGGCGGCCGCCAGCAGGGCCAGCAGCGTGATGATTCGGCTCCGCTCGGTCACCAGTTCGCGGTCGGCGATGGCCAGGTCTTCGCCGGCGGCCTTGTCCTGGATCGTGATCAGGGCGCCGAAGAGCTTGACGGCCTCGTTGCCCAGGGGCGCGGCCTTGGCGGCCTGCAGCTCACGGGCTTCCTCCACCTTGCCAGCCGCGTGCAACTCGAACACGCGGGCCCGGGTGGACAGGTACTGGTCCAGTGCGGGCTGCAGCGCGGCCATGGCCTGCTGTTCGGCGCCCTTGGGGTTGTGGGCGTTGAAGCGCTCGATGGCCTTGCTGACGGCTCCGCGCAGCCTGGGCTCCATCTCCGCCACCTGCTTGCGGACGGTCTCGTCGCCGGACATGAATTGCGACATGCCGAAGCGCAGATTCCACAGCGCACTCTCGCCGCCGGCCAGGGCCGTGCCGGCCGAGGCGTCGGCCTCGGCCTGGTGCAGGGCCTCGTCGGCCACCATGCTGAGGCGGTAGGTCAGCCCCGCGGCGAGGGTGACGAAGACGACGACGCCGACGACACCGGCCGTCAGGCGCTGTGCGATGGACAGCCTTGAATTCATTGACAGCTCCGTTCGGTTGGATGCGGCATCGCGGGCTGGCAACCGGCAGCCGCTGCTCCGGTGCCGGGCCCCGCGGCCGATCTCCCCGTTATTCGGCAGGGGGAGCCGAGGCTTGAGCGTGCGACGCGGCCGCCGACGTCAAAAAGTCTCCCAGTCGTCGCTGCCGCCACCCACCGCCGCAGGCGCCGGTGTGGGGCGGGGCGCGGCCGGTGCGCCGGGCTGCGGGGCCTGCGCCTGGGTGGGCTTGCGCGCCGGCCGCGCGGCCTTGGCCGTGGCGGGCCTCGGCTTCGCGGCGGCGGGCATCGCGTGGCGTGCCTGGCTGGCAGGGCTCACCACCGCGGTATCGGCCGACGTGCCGGCGCCAAGGCGGAAGCCCGACAGCGTGTCGGCGAGCTGGCGCGACTGCTCCTTCAGCGAATCGGCGGCGGCGGCGCTTTCTTCCACCAGCGCCGCGTTCTGCTGCGTCATCTGGTCGAGCTGGGTCACGGCGTCGTTGACCTGGCCAATGCCCGAGCTTTGTTCGGCGGCGGCGGCGCTGATCTCGCCGATGATGTCGGTCACGCGCTGCACGCTGGCGACGATCTCGGTCATGGTGCGGCCGGCGTCCTGCACCAGGCGCGCACCCGATTCGACCTTGTCGACGCTGGCGCCGATCAGGCTCTTGATCTCGCGTGCTGCCTCGGCGCTGCGCTGGGCCAGGCTGCGCACCTCGCTGGCCACCACCGCGAAGCCACGGCCCTGCTCGCCGGCGCGGGCCGCTTCCACCGCGGCATTGAGCGCCAGGATATTGGTCTGGAAGGCGATGCCGTCGATGGTGCCGATGATGTCGGCGATCTTCTTCGAGCTGGTGTTGATCTCGTTCATCGTCGTCACCACCTCGGCCACGACGTTGCCGCCGCGTCCGGCCACCTCGCTGGCCGACGAAGCCAGCTGCTGTGCGGTGCGCGCCGATTCGGCGGTCTGGTTCACCGTGCCGGTGAGCTGGGCCATCGAGCTGGCGGCCTGCTGCAGGCTGCTGGCGGTCTGCTCGGTGCGCGTGCTCAGATCTGCGTTGCCCTGGGCGATTTCCTGCGCCGCCAGCGAGACGCCGTCGGCGCCACCGCGGATGCTGCCCACCGAACGGCGCAGTGCTGCCTGCAACTGGGCTAGCGCGCGCAGGCCGGCCTCGGCCTCGGTGCCGGCTGCGGCGGAGATGTCGACCGTGAGGTCACCTCCGGCCATGCGCTCGGCATGGCGGCCCAGGTCGGCCGCGGCCTGCTTCTGGCGGGCGGCGGCGGCGACGACGCCGAAGGCCGCCAGCGCAGTGGCGATGAGGCTTGCCGTGAGCGCCCAGGCCCCCGGCCAGCCCAGGGCGATGCCCCCCACTTCAGCCACCTGGGCGATGACCAGCAGGGCAACGATGAGGGCCACGCGGGCGGATGTCGAGAAGGTGGAGAACATGGTGGTCCTGGCCTGGTGGTGGCGAATGGGATCAGGCCGCGCGAAGCCCGGCGGCGGTATCGAGCTTGAAATTGCCGACCAGGGCCGTGAGCCGGGCTGCCTGGTCCTTGAGCGATTCGGCGGCGGCCGAGGTCTGTTCCACCAGCGCGGCGTTCTGCTGCGTCATGTGGTCGAGCCGGTCCACGCCCTCGGTGATCTGGCCGATGCCGGCGTTTTCCTGGTCGGCGGCGGCGCTGACCTCGCCGATGATGTGCGAGACCCGCTGCACGCTGGCGACGATCTCGTCCATGGTGCGGCCGGCGTCGCCGACCAGGCGCGAGCCGGCCTCGACGCGGTCGACGCTGGCGCCGATCAGGCTCTTGATCTCGCGCGCCGCCTCGGCGCTGCGCTGGGCAAGGCTGCGCACTTCGCCGGCCACCACCGCGAAGCCGCGGCCCTGTTCACCGGCGCGGGCCGCCTCGACGGCGGCGTTGAGCGCCAGGATATTGGTCTGGAAGGCAATGCCGTCGATGGTGCCGATGATGTCGCCGATGCGGCGCGAGCTGGAGTTGATCTCTTCCATCGTGGCCACCACCTGGCCCACCATGGCGCCGCCGCGCTGGGCGATCTCGGCGGCCGAGGTCGCGAGCTGGCTGGCCTGGCGCGCCGAGTCGGCACTCTGGTGTACGGTGCCGGCCAGCTGCGACATCGAGCTGGAGGCGTCCTGCAGCGCGCTGGCGGTCTGCTCGGTGCGCTGGCTGAGGTCGAAATTGCCGCTTGCCACCTCGGCGCTGGCGACTTCGATGCTCGACGAGGTGGCGCGCACATTGCCCACCAGCGTGCGCAGGCCGGTCTGCATGCGGTCGAGCGCGGCCAGCAGCTTGCCCACTTCGTCGGTGCCCTCGACGCGGATGGGCAGCGCCAGGTTGCCGCCGGCAATGGCCTCGGCCAGCTTGACGGCGTGGCGGATGGGCTGGGTGATCGACTTCGAGTTCGCCAGCGTCAGCGGCACGATGGTCAGCATCACCACCAGCACGGTGGCGATGAAGGTGAGCTGCACCATCTGCATCGAGGCATCGAAATCCTGCCGCGTGGCGGTGGATTCGGACTCCAGCACACCGGCGACGAGTTCCACCTGCTTTTCGGCCAGCGCCACTTCTTCCTTGGCGTGGCCGAGCTGGCGGTCGGCCACGCGCGGGTTGTCGTAGTTGCCGCCCTGGATGTTCTTCAGCACGCTCTCGGAGCGCTTGACGTAGGCGTCCATGCGGGCCAGCGCCTCGCGCGCCGGCGGGTTGTCGGCGTCTTCCTCGCCCTCGAGGATGGCTTCCAGGGCCTTGCGGCAAGCCGCGATCTCGGCCCGCCAGGCCGCGAGATGGGTGCCCACCGCGGCCGCGTCGTCGTAGTCGATGACCATCTGCTTCTCGTGTACGCGCACCTTGGCCAGATGCTCGCGGATGGCGGCCAGCGACACCATCTCATGCACCGAATGAGACATGAACTGCTCGTTCAGCATGCGCAGCTTCTCGCCCCCCAAGGCGCCGACCACGCCGACCACGGCGAACATCGCCAGCAGCACCGCGATCGTGCACAGCATGCGCGTGCGGATGGAATAGCTGCGCAGCAGCGCCTGGATCGCATTCATCGAAGTGGCTCTTTCTCTTGGGTGCGGGCCGGGATCAATGCCGTGAACGGCGTACCAGCGAACCCACGTCGAGGATCAGAGCGACGCGGCCGTCGCCCATGATGGTGGCGCCCGAGACATCGTCGACCTTGCGGTAGTTGCTCTCGAGGTTCTTGACCACCACCTGCTGCTGCCCGAGCAACTCGTCGACGAGCAGGGCGACACGGCCGCCCTCGGCCTCGACCACGACCATGATGGAGCTGACGCGCTCGAAGTCGAAGCGCGGCACGTTGAACACGCTCTCGAGGTCGACCACCGGCATGTATTCGTCGCGCACCTGCACGACGCGGCCCGAGCCGCCGATGGTGCGGATCATGCCGTCGCGCACCTGGAAGGATTCGACCACGCTGGACAGCGGCAGGATGTAGCACTCCTCGCCCACGCCCACGCTCATGCCGTCCATGATGGCCAGCGTCAGCGGCAGGCGCACGCGCACCGTCATGCCGTAGCCCTCGGCCGAATCGATCTCGACCGTGCCGCCCAGCGCCGTGATGTTCTTCTTCACCACGTCCATGCCGACGCCGCGGCCGGAGACATCGGTCACCACCTCGGCGGTGCTGAAGCCGGGCGCGAAGATGAGGGCGTAGACGTCCTGGTCGCTCATGCTGTCGGGGGCGTCGAGGCCGCGCTCGCGCGCCTTCTTGAGCAGCTTGTCGCGGCTCAGGCCCTTGCCGTCGTCGCGCACCTCGATCACGATGCTGCCGCCCTGGTGGCTGGCGATGAGCGTGAGGGTGCCGCTCTCGGGCTTGCCCTTGGCAATGCGTTCGGCCGGCAGCTCGATGCCGTGGTCGCAGCTGTTGCGCACCAGGTGGGTCAGCGGGTCGGTGATCTTCTCCACCAGGCCCTTGTCCAGCTCGGTGGCCTCGCCCACCTGCACCAGCTCCACCTTCTTGCCCAGCTTGCCGGCGAGGTCGCGCATCATGCGCGGGAAGCGGTTGAAGACGAGCGACATCGGGATCATGCGGATGCCCATCACGGCCTCCTGCAGATCGCGCGTATTGCGTTCCAGGTCAGCCAGGCCCGAGGCCATCTGCTGGTGCAGCGCGGCGTCGACGTTCTTGCTGTTCTGCGCCAGCATGGCCTGGGTGATGACGAGCTCGCCGACCAGGTTGATGAGCTGATCGACCTTCTCGACCGAGACGCGCAGCGTGCTCGATTCCGGCGCGGCGGCGGCGCGGACATCACCGCGCGGCGAGGCCGTGCGCGGTGCGGCAGTGGCCACTGCCGGGGCGGCAGCGGGGGCCGGCTCGGCGGGGGCGGCCGCGGGCGCGGCGGCGGTGCCGGGTGCGCCGGGGGCGTCGTCGAAGAAGCCGTAGCCGGGGTCCTTGGCCGGTGCCGGGGCGACCACAAGCACGGCCGCATCGGCCTCGCTTTCGGTCGGGGCCCCGGGGCTGCCACGGTGGAAGCCGTAGCCGCGCGTCAGGGGCGCCAGACGCACCTGCTCGCGTGCGATGTGGAAGGTGAACAGGTCCAGCAGGTCGTTGTCCGACGAGGTCGTCGTCACCCTGAACCGGCGCATGCCGTCGGCGTCGTGGCCACCGTCCAGAGGCTCGATGCTGCCGAGGTCGGTGATCTCCTTGAACAGGTCGATCAGGTTGTCGGCCTGGGAAGGATCGGCCAGGGGGCCCACCGTCAGCTCGAGCAGGCGGGTGCCGGGCTTGGCGGCCGGTGCGGCTGCCGCAGCGTCAACAGGGGCAACAGGCGCGGCCATTGGCGCTTCCACCACGACAGGCGGGGCGGGAGGCGCTTCCGGCGCCGGCCTGGCGACCGGCGGCGGCGCGCTGCCGCCGTCGACGAGGCCGCGTATCGAGTGCAGCAACTCGCTGGTGTCCAGCGCGTCGGCGCCATTGCCCTGGTGGCGTGCCAGCTGCGCCTTGAGCGCATCGCCCGAGGCCAGCAGCACGTCGACCATGGGCGCCGTGGGCTGCAGCTCGTGGCGGCGCAGCTTGTCCAGCAGCGTCTCCATCTGGTGGGTCAGCTCGGCGACGTCGGAGAAGCCGAAGGTCGCGGCGCCGCCCTTGACCGAGTGGGCGCAACGGAAGATGGCGTTGAGCTGCTCTTCGTCGGCGTGCTCGATGTCGAGCTCGAGGAGCATCTGCTCCATCTTCTCGAGGTTCTCGCCCGCCTCCTCGAAGAAGACCTGGTAGAACTGGGTGAGGTCGATGCCGGCGGACAGGTGCGCGCCTTCGTGGCTGGATTCGGACATGGCGGTGCTCCTCGACGGGTTGTTCAGCGGATGACCTTGCCGATGACCTCGACCAATTTGGCGGGGTCGAAGGGCTTGACCAGCCATCCGGTGGCGCCGGCGGCGCGGCCGGCCTGCTTCATCTGGTCGCCGCTCTCGGTGGTGAGGATGAGGATGGGCGTGCTCTTGAAGCGCGGGTTCTCGCGCAGCTTCTTGACCAGGCTGATGCCATCCATGCGGGGCATGTTCTGGTCGGTGAGCACGAGGTTGAAATCGCGGCTGTTGGCCTTCTCGAAGGCGTCCTGGCCGTCCACCGCCTCGACGACGTGGAAGCCGGCGTTCTTCAGCGTGAAGCTGACCATCTGGCGCATCGATGCGCTGTCGTCTACTGCAAGGATCGAGTGCATGAGCGGGTCTCCGGGGGCATCAGGTGTGATCGTCAGGGGTGGCAGGCACGTTCAGAACAGCTCGATCGAGCCGGCGTCCATCTCGTCCTGAGTCACGGGATTCGGGTTCATCGGGGGCTCGACGAAGACGCCGAAACCGTCTTCGTCGTCGTCACCCATGGCATTGCGCGCCAGGCGGTCGGCGCAGCTGCGCAGGCGGCGCGTGGTGTGGGCGATGAGCTGGCCCGCCATGTCCTGGAACTGCAGCGCCGTGATGGCGCCGGTGATGTAGGCGCGCGATTCGGCGTCGCCCTCGGACAGGCGCACGGCGATGGCGTTGAAGTGGCCCATCAGCAGCTCGCTGGCGTCGTCGAGCAGGCGCTGCAGGCGTTCGAGGTCGTTGCCGGCGATCATCAGATCGTCCTGCAGGTCGGCGGCCAGCAGCAGCGGCATGCCGCCGCCGCCGTCATCCGGCATTGAGAATTCTTCCTGAGCGTACATCCGGGCTCCAAGGCTGTTGCCGCCGCTGGCGGGCCGAGGCAGCGCCGCGAATGCGTACTGCCGACCGGCCCGAAGGGCGTCTGTCTGGGGATTTTCGGCAGCGAGGCCCCCGACATTGAGCGAAAGTTGCGGCTGTTCGCGCGTCATTTCACGACCGGGCATCCTTCCTGCACTGCTTTGCGATACTGCGGGGCTCGAGGATCGGCAGGGCCGCCGCGGCAGCGGAGGAGCCTCGCCGCCCGCCGCACAAAGGTTTTCCGGTGACCGCAGCCCCCACCTTCCGACTTCTGCACCTCGAGGACTCGGAGCCCGACCACGCTCTGGCCATGGCCCATCTCCGGCGCAGCGGCATCTGCTTCGAGGCGCTGCGCATCGAGTCGCGCGCCGAATTCGAGGCCGCGCTGGCCCAGCACTGGGATGTCGTCCTCTCTGACTACAACCTGCCCGGCTTCACCGGCGTCGAGGCGCTGCAGCTTCTGCGCGCCCGCGCGCCCGGCGAGGCGCCGCCCGTGCCCTTCATCCTGGTGTCGGGCCAGATCGGCGAGGACACGGCGGTCGAGGCCATGCGCAACGGCGCCAGCGACTACCTGCTCAAGAACAACCTGGCGCGGCTGGCGCCAGCGGTCGAGCACGCCATCGCCACCGGTGAGGCCCACCGCGCCCGCCTGGCCGCCGACCGTGAACTGCAGATCTCGCGCCGGCGGCTGTCGGAGCTGGCCCAGCACCTGCAGACCAGCGTCGAGGCCGAGCGCCACGCGATCGCACGCGAGATCCACGACGACGTCGGCGGCTCGCTCACGGCACTGAAGTTCGAACTCGACTGGATCCGCCGCCATGCCGACCAGCCCAAGGTGCAGCAGCGCGCGCAGGCGGCGCTGGAGACCGTGACCGGCGCCATCGAGGCCAGCCAGCGCATCATGCAGAACCTGCGTCCGGCCATCCTCGAGCAGGGCCTGGTGGCGGCGCTGCAGTGGATGACCAGCCGCTTCGAGAAGCGCACCGCCATCCCGTGCGAGTTCCGCACCAGCCACGAGCGCGCCGCGCTGCCGCCTGGCGTGCCCCTGGTGGCCTACCGCACGGCGCAGGAGGCGCTCACCAATGTGAGCAAGCATGCCCAGGCGACGCGGGTGGTGGTGGATCTGTCGATTTCCGGCGGCGTGCTCTCGCTCGAAGTCTCGGACGACGGCCGTGGCCTCGCGGCCGACGACCTGGCCAAGGCGCGCAGCTTCGGCATCCGCGGCCTGCACGAGCGCGCCTCCACCGTGGGCGGCTGGGTCGACCTGAGCAGCGGCGCGGCCGGCACCTCGCTCATCCTGTCGGTGCCGCTGGACGATGTCACCACCGGCAGCCTGCCGGGCCACAATGGCGACGGCCCCGGCGCACCCGAGGATCCCGTTTCCCGCAACTGGACCAGCAACTGAAGGCCCCATGATCGACGTCATCCTCTGCGACGACCATGCGCTGATCCGGCGCGGCATCCGCGACACCCTCTCCGACGCCGCCGACATCCGCGTCATCGGCGAGGCCGGCGACTACGGCGAATTGCGCGCGCTGCTACGCAACCTGGGCGGCGCCGAGGGCGCCGAGCCCGAGCATCCCCACGGCGCGGCCTGCGACGTGCTGGTGCTGGACATCAACCTGCCCGGCCGCAGCGGCCTGGACGCGTTGCACGCCCTCAAGGACGAGGGCAGCCCCATCAAGGTGCTGGTGGTGAGCATGTACCCGGAAGACCAGTACGCCATCCGCGCGCTGCGCGCCGGCGCCTACGGCTATGTCAACAAGGGCGGCGACCCGCAGCTGCTGGTGCAGGCGGTGCGCACGGTGGCCCAGGGACGCAAATACGTCACGCCCGAGATCGCGCAGATGCTGGTCGAGAGCCTCACCGCGCCGGCCACCGAGCACCCGCACCAGAAGCTGTCCGACCGCGAGCTGCAGACCCTGGTGATGATCGCCAGCGGCAAGCGCCTGGCCGACATCGCCGAAGAGCTGATGCTGAGCCCCAAGACGGTGTCGGTCTACCGCGCCCGCGTGCTCGAGAAGCTGCAGCTGGCCAACAACTCCGAGCTGACGGTCTACGCCATCCGCAATGGGCTCGTGGGGCAGTAGCGGCGGCATCGGTGACAGCGTTGTCGGGGGCAGGTCGCGTGCGCTCGACGATCCGCTGGCCATCCGCACGGCCGGGCGCGAGCTGCTCTCGCTGGCTCTGATCGACGCCCGCAACCGCCTGCTCGCCCTGCTGGCCGAGGACGAATCGGCCCCGGCGCTGCGCCTGGCGGCCCGGGCCGGCTGGTTCCAGGAATACTGGATCGCCTGCCATGTGCAGCGCCAGCGCGGCGAGGCCTGCGACCCGGCGGCGACGCGGCTGGCCGGCATCGAGCTGGCCATCGACGCCTGGCGCGCGCCCGAGGGCCCGCCACCGGCGCCGGCCGACCTGCGCAGCTACCTCGCCGAGACGCTGGAGATCACGCTCGATCTGCTGGCCGCCAGCACCGAGGACGACGCGGCGCTGCATTTCTTCCGCCTCGCGCTGCAGCACGAGGACCGCGTGGTCGAGGCCCTGGTCGAGGCCGGCCGCCACGGCACACCGCCGCAGCGTCCCCAGCGCGAGCCGATCTGGCTGCCTGCCCAGCGCTGGGCGCTGGGCTCGCCACGCGCCGGCGGCCTGCAGCCCTGGGGCGAGCGCTGGGCCCACGAGGTGGCAGTGCCCGAGTTCGAGATCGACGCCCAGGCGGTGAGCTGGGCGCGCTACGTGGAGTTTGCCGACGACGGCGGCTACGACCGCGCCGAGCTCTGGAGCGTGGCTGGCTGGGCCTGGGCCCAGGCCTGCGGCCGGCGCGCGCCGCGTCATGTCGAGCAGCTGCACGGTGGCGTGCTGGTGCAGCGCGGCCGCGGCGTCGTGCGCGTGCATCCGGCGCAGGCGGCCGTGCATGTAAGCCGCTTCGAGGCCGAGGCCTGGTGTCGCTGGGCCGGCCGCCGCCTGCCCACCGAGCCGGAATGGGAGCTGGCCGCCACCCGCGCTGGCGGCCAGGGCTTTGCCTGGGGCGACGTGCTCGAATGGATGGCCGGCGGCGCCCGCCCCTGGCCGGGCGCCGGAGCACCGTCGCCGGGCACGCTGGACCTGATACCGGCCGCCGACGCCGGCCCGATCGGCCTCATCGGTGTATTGCGCGGCGCCAGTTTCGCCACGCCGCCGCGCTGGCGCCACGTCAAGGCGCGCCGCTTTGCCTTGCCCGATGAAGACGGCGCCAGCTGCGGCTTTCGCAGCTGCGCGGCCTGACCGCCCGCGGCCTCAGGCCAGGGCGCGCGCCGCCAGCACCGGGATCAGCGCGGCGCGGTATTCGGCCGAGCCATGGATGTCGCTGTTCAGCCCTTCGGCATCGACGCTGGTGCCCTCCAGCGCGGCGGCTGACCAGTCGGCCGCCAGCCGGGCCTCGAGCGCGGTGGCGCGGAACACGCCGCTGGCGCCTGCGCCGGTGACCGCCACGCGCACGCCGGCCGGACCGCGTGCGACGAAGACGCCCACCAGCGCGAAGCGCGAGGCCGGCTGCTTGAACTTCTGCCAGCCGGCGCGCTCGGGGATGGGGAAGCTGACCGCGGTGATCAACTCGCCCTCGGCCAGCGCCGTGGTGTAGATGCCGGCGAAGAATTCGTCGGCGGCGATGGCGCGGCGATCCGTGTGGATGGTGGCGCCCAGTGCCAGCACGGCGGCCGGGTAGCAGGCGGCGGGGTCGTTGTTGGCGAGGCTGCCGCCCAGGGTGCCGCGATGGCGCACCTGGCGGTCTCCGATGCGGTGGGCCAGGTCGGCCAGCGCCGGTATCGCCCGGCGCACCGCCGCCGAGGCTGCCACCGCGGCGTGGCTGACGCCGGCGCCTATCGTGACGGTGCCACGGTCGACCTGGATGCCCTGCAGTTCTGCCAGGCCGCCCAGGTCGACCAGGGCCGCTGGCGCCATCAGCCCCAGCTTCATCGCCTGCAGCAGGGTCTGGCCGCCGGCGATGGGCCGCACGTCATCCTGCGCCGCGGCGCGCAGCGCGTCGGCCAGGGTGGCGGGCCGGGTGTAGGCGAAGGCTTGCATGGCGGGTCTCCTCGGGGGCCGGTGGCGGCTAAGGTGGTGGCCATTGTGCCGGCCGTGCCGCCGCCGCCCGGGCTGGTGTCTTCAGGAATTGGCGCGCACTTCCTCGATGGTCGTGATGCCGGCCAGCACCTTCTCGATGCCGTCCTGGCGCAGCGTGCGCATGCCTTCGCCGATGGCGTGGCGCTGCAGGTCGTCGGAGCGGCTGCCGGTCTGTATCAGGTGGCGCAGGCTGCGCGACACCGTCATCAGCTCGTGGATGCCGGCGCGGCCGCGGAAGCCGCTGTGGCCGCAGGCGTCGCAGCCAGCCGAGTGCCAGGCCAGGAGTCGGCCGTCGCGCCCGTAGCGACGGCGCCAATCGGCCCGCACGGCGTCGGCGCTGGGCGACTGCTCGGTCTCGGCCATCACATGCAGGTGGTCGTCCAGCAGCTCGGTCTCTTCCTCAGCGCTGCAGTCGTGCGCCACGCGGCAGGAAGGGCACAGGCGCCGCACCAGGCGCTGGGCCAGCACGCCGAGCAGGGCGTCGGCGAAATTGAACGGGTCCATGCCCATGTCCAGCAAGCGCGTCACCGTTTCGGGCGCGCTGTTGGTGTGCAGCGTGGACAGCAGCAGGTGGCCGGTGAGCGAGGCCTCGATGGCGACCTGGGCCGTTTCCTTGTCGCGAATTTCGCCGACCATGATGACGTCGGGGTCGGCGCGCAGGAAGGCGCGCAGCGCCTTGGCAAAGGTCCAGTCGATGCGGGCGTTGACCTGCACCTGGCGCAGCCCGGCCTGGGTGATCTCGACCGGGTCTTCGGCGGTCCAGATCTTGCGCTCCGGCGTGTTGATGTCGGCCAGCACCGAATGCAGCGTCGTCGTCTTGCCGCTGCCGGTGGGGCCCACGCACAGCAGCATGCCGTAGGGGCGGCGCGACAGGGCGCGGAACTGCTCGAGGTTGCGCGGGCTCAGGCCCAGGTCGCCCAGCGCCAGCGGCCGGCTCGACTGCAGCAGGCGCAGCACCGCGTCCTCGAGGTTGTTGTGCGTGGGCACGGTGGCCACGCGCAGTTCGAGCCGCACACCGGCGACGAACTTCGAGAAGTTGATCTTGCCGTCCTGGGGCTTGCGGCGCTCGCTGATGTCGAGGTCGCACATCACCTTCAGGCGCCCGATGATGGCGCTGCGGTAGGTGTGGGGCAGCTCCAGGTAGGGGCGCAGCCGGCCGTCCTTGCGAAAGCGGATGCGCACCTTCTCGCGCCCGCCCGGGCATTCGACGTGGATGTCGCTCACGCCCTGGGTGTAGCCCTCGAGGATCATCGAATTGATCAGCCGTACCAGCGAGTTGTCGCTCTGCTCGATGGCGTGGTCTTCGTCCTCGTCGATGCGCGCCTCGACGCGCTCCATCGAGGCCAGCAGCTTGCTGGCGTCGCCGGGCTCGAAATCGGCCGTGATGCTGCCGTCGCTGCCGAAGCGCGGGCCGCCGCCGGTGGTGAGGGCGCCGATCTTCTCGTAGGCGCGGTCCACCGCGCCCAGCAGCACGCCGGCGCGCGCCAGCACCGGCACCACCTTGCACTGGGCGGCGAACTCCAGCTCGTCCATCATGCTGCGGTTGCTGGGGTCTTCCACGGCCACCACGAGGCGGTTGTTGCGCACCATCAGCGGCAGGGCCGGCGCCCGCGAGGCCACGGCATAGGGCAGGCGCGCCACCGCGTCGGTGTCGGGCGGGAAAGCCAGCACGTCGACCAGCGGGTAGCCCATCTTGCGCGCCAGCGCCGTCTGCAGATTGGCGCGCGAGACCAGGCCCTGGCGCACCAGCAGCTCGCCCAGCGGCACGCCGCGGTCGCCGCGTTGCTGCGCCAGCGCGTCTTCCAGCTGGGCCTCGGTGATGAAGCCCATCGCCGACAACGCCTCGCCGATGCGCACCATGGGCATGCGGCTCTGGTGCTCGATGGCGGCGGCGAGCTCTTCGGCGCTGATGATCTGGCGCACCACCAGCATGTCGCCGAGGCGGCGCTCGCGCATGGCCTGCTGCTCGGCCAGCGCCCCCTGCAGCTCGGCCTGCGTCAACGTGGCCTCGTTGAGCAAGGCCTCGCCCAGGCGCAGGCCGGCGCTGGCGCTGTCGCAGGCGGCGCGCGGCACGAACCAGCGTGTCAGCGTGCCCTCGTCGTCGGCCGGCTCGAAAAGGAAGAGGCCCCAGGGTTCGTCGTGGCAGCCTATGGTGACGCCGTCCCACACCGCGCCACCCTTGAAGACGATGTGGAAGGGCAGCAAGGGCCGGGCTTCGCCCAGATCCCTGGCGAACTGCGAACTGAATTCGCGCTCTTCCACCGGCGTGGGCTGCAGCGGCTGGGCCAGGCGCAGGCGGCGGAACTGCTCCAGCCGCAGCGCCAGCGGCTTGCGCTGGCGCGCCATGCGCAGCTGCAGCAGGCCCTGGGCGGGGTCGAACTCGAGCAGCTCACCATCGAGGAGATTGCCGTTGATGCCTTCGATCTGGCAGGCCAGCGGCTCGGAGGCGACTTCGGCGCTGGGATAGCTGGCCAGATCGGGCGTCGGCCAGGCGAACTCGCCGCCCAGGGCGGCGTGCTGGGTGTCTTCTTGCGATTCGAAGGACGGGTCGGACATCGGGCTTCCTCGGGCGGCGGCCGGCCGTGTGGCCACGCCCATTGTTGCCGCTTCCGGGTGCCGGCTCTCAGCGCCGCATCTGCTGCGGCAGGAAGGTGACGATCTGCGGGAAGATGTAGATCAGCGCCACTGCAGCGATCATGAGAAAGAAGAAGGGCAGGGTGACGCGAGCGATCCAGCCGATCTCGCGCCGCGTCATGCCCTGCAGCACGAAGAGGTTGAAGCCCACCGGCGGCGTGATCTGCGCCATCTCGACCACCAGCACGATGTAGATGCCGAACCACAGCGGGTCGATGCCGGCCTTCTGCACCGTGGGCAGGATCACGCCCATGGTGAGCACCACCATCGAGATGCCATCGAGAAAGCAACCGAGCACGACGTAGAAGACCAGCAGCACGGCCAGCAGCTGCCAGCGGCTCAGGCCCATGGTGGCGATCCACTCGGCCAGATGGCGCGGCAGGCCGATATAGCCCATGGCCAGCGTCAGGAAGGCGGCGCCAGAGAGGATGAGGGCGATCATGCAGTACAGCCGCGTGCCGCCCAGCAGCGAATCGCGGAAGGTGGGCCAGTTCAGCGAGCCCTGCACGGCCGAGATGACCAGCGATCCCAGCACGCCGATGGCGGCGGCCTCGGTGGCGGTGGCGACGCCGGAATAGATGCTGCCCAGCACCGCGGCGATGAGCAGCACCACCGGGATCAGGTGGCGCGACTCATGCAGCTTCTGGCCCAGGCTGAAGTGGCGGTCGGCCGGTGGCACGCGGTCGGGATGGCGCAGCCCCCACACCACCAGGTAGCCCGAGAACAGCAGTGCCAGCAGCAGGCCCGGCAGCACGCCGGCGATGAAGAGCTGGGCGATCGAGACATCGGCGCTCACGCCGTAGACGATCATGATGATGGAGGGCGGGATCAAGAGGCCCAGCGTGCCGGCGCCGGCCAGGCTGCCGATGGCGATGTCGTCGGGGTAGCCGCGCTTCTTCAGCTCGGGCAGGCTCATCTTGCCGATGGTGGCGCAGGTGGCGGCGCTGCTGCCCGAGACGGCGGCAAAGATGGCGCAGCCCACCACGTTGACGTGCAGCAGCCGCCCCGGCAGCGCCTGCAGCCAGGGCGCGAGGCCGCGGAACATGTCCTGGCTGAGCCGGGTGCGGAACAGGATCTCGCCCATCCACACGAAGAGCGGCAGCGCCGTCAGCGTCCAGCTTGAGGCCGAGCCCCAGGTGGTGACGGCCATCGCGTCGCCGGCCGGCCGGCTGCTGAACAGCTGCATCGCGATCCAGGCCACGCCGGTCAGCGTGAGGCCTATCCAGACCCCGCTGGCGAGGATGAGGAAGAGCGCCGCGATGAGGACGAAGGTGATGGCGAGGTCGCCCATGACTGCTGCCTATTCGTTGTGCAGGGCGGCTTCGGCGGCTGGCGCGGCGCGCAGGCCGCGCCATTCGAGCACCAGCTCGTCGACAAAGGCGATGGCCAGGATCACGGTGCCGACGGCCATCGAGAGCTGGGGAATCCACAGCGGCGTGGCGTCGTTGCCGGTGGAGATGTCGTTGAACAGGCGCGACTGCCACACCAGCCGGCAGCTGTACCAGGCGCTGATGCCGGCCAGCAGCGAGGCGGCGGTCAGCGACCACAGCTCGAAGCCGCGCCGCAGGCCGGCGGGCAGGGCCGACAGCAGCAGCGTCACGCGGATGTGCTCGCCGCGCTTGAGCGTGTGGGCCAGCGCCAGGAAGCCGGCCGCCGCCATCAGGTAGCCGGCATAGGCGTCGGTGCCCGGCACATGGAAGCCCAGCTCGCGACTGGCCACGCTGAGCAGCACCATCACCAGCAGGCCCACCATGAAGGCCGCCGCCAGCCAGGCGGCGCCGTCGTAGAGGCCGTCGAGCAGCCTGCGCATGCCGCGGCGGCTACTTCTGGAAGGCGTCGACGAGCTGGCGGCCCTCGGCGCCGGCCTTGTCCAGCCACTCCTTGAGCATGGTGTCGCCCACCTTCTTGAGATCGGCCTTGAGCTGCGGCGAGGGCGGCAGGATCTGCATGCCGTTGGCCTTGAGCTTTTCCAGCGTCTCGCCGTTGGCGCGCCGGCTGGCGGCCCAGCCGCGCGTCTCGGCGTCGGCGGCGGCCTTCAGCAGCGCGGCCTGGGTCGGCTTGTCGAGCGCATCGAAGGCGGCCTTGTTGACCAGCACCGCATTCTTGGGCAGCCAGGCCTGGGTGTCGTACCAGTACTTGACGTGCTCGTAGAGCTTGCTGTCCCAGCCAGTGGAGCCGCTGGACATCATGCTTTCGGTGACGCCGGTGGCAAAGGCCTGGCTGACCTCGGCCGCCTGCACCGTGACCGGCTGCGCGCCCACCAGTTCGGCGATGCGGCTGGTGGCCGGGCTGTAGGCGCGCCACTTGATGCCCTTGAGATCGGCCGCGCTGGCCAACGGCCGCTTGGTGTAGATGCCCTGGGGCGGCCAGGCCACCGCATACAGCACCATCATGCCCTGCTCGGCCAGCTTCTTTTCGAGCAGCGGGCGCTGCACCTTCCAGAGCTTGGCCGCCTCTTCGTAGCTGTCGGCCAGGAAGGGCAGGCCATCGGCGCCGAAGATGGGCCACTCGTTCTGGAAGTTGACCAGCAGCACCTCGCCCATCTGCGCCTGCCCGCCCTGTACCGCGCGCTTGATCTCGGGCGCCTTGAACAGCGAGGCATTGGCATGCACCGTGACCTTGAGCTTGCCGCCGCTGCCCTTGTCGATGTCGGCGGCGAACTGCACCAGGTTCTCGGTGTGGAAATTGGTGGCCGGATAGGCGGCGGGCAGATCCCACTTGGTCTGGGCCTGGGCGGCCGTGGCAGCCAGGGCCAGCAGGGTGGCGGCCAGGGGAAGGAACTTGACGGTCATGCGGACTCCTCTTGTGCGCGGTGCCGGCTAGCATAGGGCGTGCCCGGCCCGCGCCTGCCCGGGGCTTCCCCGAACCATGCACGACACCATGCCTACACCCTTCATTGCTGAACGCTGGCAGTTCTGGATCGACCGCGGCGGCACCTTCACCGACATCGTCGGCCGCGCCCCCGGCGGTGCGCTGCACACGCTCAAGCTGCTGAGCGAGAACCCCGAGCAGTACGCCGACGCGGCGGTGGAAGGCATCCGGCGGCTGCTGGACCTGGCCGCCGGCGAGGCCATCACGCCGGCGCGGGTGGAGTGCGTGAAGATGGGCACGACGGTGGCCACCAATGCGCTGCTCGAGCGCAAGGGCGAGCCCACGCTGCTGGTCACCACGCGCGGCTTTCGCGATGCGCTGCGCATCGCCTACCAGGCACGGCCGCGTCTCTTCGACCGCCGCATCGTGCTGCCCGAGCTGTTGTATGCCCGCGTGATCGAGGCCGACGAGCGCGTTGATGCCCACGGCGACGTGCTGCGCCCATTGGACGAGGCGGCACTGCGAGCCGAGCTGGGCGCGGCTTTCGAGACCGGCCTGCGCAGCTGCGCCATCGTCTTCATGCACGGCTGGCGCAGCCCGGACCACGAGCAGGCGGCGGCGCGGCTGGCGCGCGAGGCCGGCTTCACCCAGGTGAGCGCCTCGCACGCGGTGAGCCCGCTGATGAAGCTGGTCTCGCGCGGCGACACCACGGTGGTCGACGCCTACCTCAGCCCCATCCTGCGCCGCTATGTCGACCGCGTCGCGGCCCAGATGCCGGGCGTGCGCCTGTTCTTCATGCAGAGCAGCGGCGGCCTTACCGAGGCGCAGCGCTTCCAGGGCAAGGACGCCATCCTCTCGGGCCCGGCCGGCGGCATCGTCGGCATGGTGCGCACCGCGCTGGCGGCCGGCCATCCGCGCGTGATCGGCTTCGACATGGGTGGCACCAGCACCGATGTCAGCCACTACGCCGGCGAGCTGGAGCGGGCCTTCGAGACCCAGGTGGCCGGCGTGCGCATGCGGGCGCCGATGATGAGCATCCACACCGTGGCCGCGGGCGGTGGCTCGATCCTCGGCTTCGACGGCGCGCGGCTGCGCGTGGGCCCCGAGAGCGCCGGCGCCAACCCGGGCCCGGCCAGCTACCGCCGCGGCGGGCCGCTGGCGGTGACCGATGCCAATGTGATGCTGGGGCGGCTGCAGCCGGCCTGGTTTCCCAAGGTCTTCGGCCCCGACGGTGACGAAGCGCTGGACTTTGAGGGCGTGGTCGCCCGCTTCGAGGAGCTGGCTGGACGCGTGCGCCAGGCCAGAGGGCGCGCCGCCACGCCAGAGAGCTTGGCCGAGGGCTTTGTGCAGATCGCCATCCAGAACATGGCCAATGCGATCAAGCGCATCTCGGTGGCGCGCGGCTACGACGTCACGCGCTACACACTGCAGTGCTTCGGCGGCGCCGGCGGCCAGCATGCCTGCGGCGTGGCCGACGCGCTGGGCATGGGCCGCATCTTCATCCACCCGCTGGCCGGCGTGCTGTCGGCCTACGGCATGGGCCTGGCCGACCAGATCGCGATGCGCGAGGCCAGCATCGAGCTGGCGCTGGATGCCGCCGGCCTGGCCGCCGCCGCGGCCCGCCTGGAGGTGCTGGGCGAAGCGGCGCGCGATGAACTCGCCGGCCAGGGCGTGGCGCCCGCGGCCGTGGAACTGCGCCGCCAGCTGCTGCTGCGCTACCAGGGCACCGACACCGCGCTGGCCTTGCCCTGGGGCGGCATTGACGAGATCCGCAGTGCCTTCGTGGCCGCCTACCGCCAGCGCTTCGCCTTCCTGATGCCGGGCCGCGGCCTGGTCATCGAGGCCGTCACGGTCGAGGCCGTGGCCGCTGGCGAGCGCCACGATGGCGCGGTTGCGGCCGACGTGGCCGTGCCCTACGAGCCGCAGCCCGCGGCGCGCGTGCGCATGCACAGCGGCGGCTGGCTCGACGCCGCCCTGCATGTGCGCGAAACGCTGAATGCCGGTGCCACCATCCTGGGCCCGGCGGTGATCGCCGAGCGCAATGCCACCACCGTGGTCGAGCCCGGCTGGCAGGCGACCATCACGCCGGCCGGCGCGCTGGAACTGCTGCGCGTGGCACCGCGCGCCGCCCGGCACGCCATCGGCACCGAGGCCGACCCGGTGATGCTGGAGGTGTTCAACAACCTCTTCATGAACATCGCCGAGCAGATGGGCCTGCGGCTGCAGAACACGGCCCACTCGGTGAACATCAAGGAGAGGCTGGATTTTTCCTGCGCGCTCTTCGATGCCCAGGGCCAGCTCATCGCCAATGCGCCCCACATGCCGGTACACCTGGGCAGCATGAGCGAGAGCATCCGCACCGTGATCCTGCGCAACCCGGCCATGCAGCCGGGCGATGTCTATGTGCTCAACGACCCCTACCACGGCGGCACCCACCTGCCCGACGTGACGGTGGTGACGCCGGTCTGGCTGCATGAAGCGGATCAGGCGGATCAGGCGGCAGAAGCCGCCACGCCGCCGGCCTTCTATGTCGCCTCGCGCGGCCACCATGCCGACATCGGCGGCAGCACGCCGGGCAGCATGCCGCCCTTCAGCACCAGCATCGCCGAAGAGGGCGTGCTCTTCGACAACTTCCTGCTCGTGCGCGGCGGCCAGCTGCGCGAGGCCGAGTTGCTGGCGCAACTGGCCGCCGGCCCCTGGCCGGCGCGCAACCCGCCCCAGACCACGGCCGACCTGCGGGCCCAGATTGCCGCCAACGAGAAGGGCGTGCAGGAACTGCGCGCCATGGTGGCGCAGTTCGGCCGTGACACCGTGGCTGCCTACATGGGCCATGTGCAGGACAACGCCGAGGAATCGGTGCGCCGCGTCATCACCGCGCTCGCGGATGGCGAGTTCACGCTGCCGCTGGACAACGGCGCCCGCATCGCCGTCAAGGTGACGGTGGACCGCGCTGCACGCGCCGCCACCATCGATTTCAGCGGCACCAGCGCCCAGCTGCCCAACAACTTCAACGCCCCCAAGGCGGTGACGATGGCGGCCGTGCTCTATGTCTTCCGCACGCTGGTCGACGACGACATCCCGCTCAATGCCGGCTGCCTGAAGCCGCTGCAGGTGATCGTGCCGGAGGGCTGCATGCTCAACCCGCGCCCGCCGGCGGCCGTGGTGGCCGGCAATGTCGAGACCTCGATGTGCGTCACCAACGCGCTCTACGGTGCCCTGGGCGTGATGGCGGCCAGCCAGTGCACGATGAACAACTTCACCTTCGGCAACGAGACCTACCAGTACTACGAAACCATCTCGGGCGGCTCGGGCGCCGGCCTGGTGAAGGACGCTGCGGGCCAGACGGTCGGTGGCTTCGACGGCACGTCCGTGGTGCAAACCCACATGACCAATTCGCGCCTGACCGACCCCGAGGTGCTGGAGTTCCGCTTTCCGGTGCGGCTGGACAGCTACGCCCTGCGCACCGGCTCGGGCGGCACCGGGCGCTGGCGCGGCGGCGATGGCGGCGTGCGGCGCGTGCGCTTTCTCGAGCCCATGACGGCTGCCATCCTGAGCAACGGCCGCAGCGTGCCGGCCTTCGGCCTTGCCGGCGGCGGGCCGGGTGCCACCGGCATCAACCGCATCGAGCGCGCCGATGGCCGCATCGAGACCCTGGGCCATATCGGCTCGGTCGCGATGGCGCCGGGCGATGTCTTCGTGATCGAGACGCCGGGCGGCGGCGGATGCGGCGCTTGAGCACGGGCTTGACGGTGTTCTGGCGCTCGGTCCTGCTGGCGGCCTGCGCACTGCTGCTGGCCGGCTGCGGCACGCTCAACAGCGCGCGCATGCTGGCGCCCTCGCTGTCGGGGATGGAGGAGTGGCGGCCCGGCCTCTTTGTCGAGCCTGCGATGAGCGCCGCCCAGCGCCAGGCGCTGGAGCAGCAGATCGCCCTCGGCCGCGCCCAGGTCGAGCGCTTCTTTGGCGCCATCGTCACCGCGCCGTACTTCGTCGCCTGCATCAGCTTCGATTGCGCGCGCCGCTTCGGCTCCTATGGCGAACGCGCGGCGGCCTTCGGCGACAGCGCCATCCGGCTCTCGCCCGATGGCCTGCAGGCCGCCCTGGTGGCGCACGAGTGGTCGCACGCCGAGCTCTACCGGCGCGTGGGCGGCTGGTGGCGCATCAGCGCCATCCCGCGCTGGTTCGACGAGGGCGTTGCGGTGGTGCTGGCCGACGAGGCCCGCCACAGCCCTGCCAACTGGCAGGAGATCCAGCGCCGCGGCCTCAGCACGCCGACCTTGGACGAGCTGGTGACGCGCCGCGACTGGACCGAAGCCGTGCGCCGCTATGGCGAAACGCGCGCCGAAGACCCCGACAACCTGCGCCGGGTCTACAGCACCGCCGGCCATGAGCTGCGCGGCTGGCTGGCCTGCGCCGGCCGCGAGGGCCTGGCCGGCTTGCTGGCCGGCGTGGACCAGGGCCAGGCCTTCGATGCGCTCTACGCCCGCCTGGGCTGCGGCGGGCCGGGCCGGATCAGTCCAGCGCGATGACCTCGTCGCCGGGGCCGGGCCGGCAGCCCTCGGGCAGCAACTCCCAGCCGCGGCGAATGACGACCTGCTTGGCGTCGTGGCAGAACTCCAGCCGCCGCGCCCCCGGCGCGCGGGCGCGGGCATAGGCCTCGATGGCGGCCGGCATGCTGACGCGAAAGCGGTTGGCGTCCAGATCGGCGGCCGGGTGGTCGTCGCGGTGCAGCCAGGGGATGGCGGCGCTGGCCCACATCAGCGGGCGCCAGCCCAGTTCCATCGCCATCGGGTAGTAGCCGCTGGCCCGCAGCCAGGCCTGGGCGCGTCCGCGCGCCGTCTCGCTGTCCAGCGTGCCCAGATCCGGCCCCCAGGCCGCGGCCAGCAGCTCGGCCGTCCACTGGTTGCAGTTCTGGTAGAGGGTGGCGAAGGCATAGGCGTTGGCACTGTAGACAGGCCCCAGCAACTGCAGCGCGCGCTGCTTGTCGGCGGCCACCGCCTGGACGGCCGCCTCCGCCTCGGGCGGCAGCAGCACGGCCGAGACATAGCCGATGTCGGGCTGGTGGGTGCCCAGCACAAAGGCCGCTATGCCCTGGTCGTAGATGCGGGGGCGGCGTTCGTCGCAGGAAAAATACAGCTGGCGCACGGCCCAGGGCGTGTCGGCGCCGGCCAGCAAGCTGACGCCGCCGTGCGAGTAGCGCACGCCGAAGAAATCGAGATCCAGCCCCGAGCGCGAGACCAGGGCCAGGCGCGCGCCCGAGCGCCCGAGCTCGGCCTTCACGATGCCGGCAAAGCGCAGCAGGCGGTCTTTCTGCGCGGCGTTGAGCGGCTGGCCCTCGTCGCAATAGCGGGTCGAGCCGGCCTGGGCGCAGCCGGCAACCAGCAGCAGCGCCAGGACCAGCGCCGCGGCGCGGCCGGCGCGCAAGCTCAGAGCGCCCGCGTCTGCAGCTCGCGGTGCCAGGCGTCTTCCAGCACCAGGAAGAAGGCCTGCTTGCTGTCGGTGCGCGCGAACTCGGTGCCGTAGTCGCGCGTGCGCGCCGTCACCCGCTGGCCGGCGGCCAGGCCGCCCTGGGCCACGGTTTCGCGCGGCACGTAGAGGTAGAACTCGTCGCCGCCGGCGGCGGCCTGCAAGTGAAGGCGCACCTGGCCGGGGCGGGCTGAGGCATCGGCCATCTCGACGATGCGGTAGTCGCCGGCGGCGACCTTGTCGTCCTTGGACGAGCTGTTGCTGGACTTCTCGACCGAGGTCGACGAGCTGCCGACCGAGGCCGATGCGCCCTCGGACGAGGCCGACGAGGCCGAGCTGCCGGCGCTGGCCGGCAGGGTGGCCGCGGCCAGCAGCAACGCGACGGCGACGAGGCGGGATGAGGCGTGGATCATGGGATTCTCCCGATGGCGTGAAGGGGTTGCGGCCATGCTAGCGCGCAATACCGCCGCCTGGGCCGGCCACGGGCCTGTCTATGGCAACTGCGCCACGCCTCTTGCCCGCCGATACACTCCGCGCCGTGGAAACCAAGTGGCTCGAAGACTTCGTGAGCCTTGCCGAGACGCGCAGCTTCTCGCGCTCGGCCCAGATGCGCCATGTCACGCAGCCGGCCTTCTCGCGCCGCATCCAGGCGCTCGAGGCCTGGGCCGGCATCGATCTCGTCGACCGCTCGTCCTACCCGACCCGGCTCACGCCGGCCGGCGAGACCCTGCACGCCCAGGCGCTGGAAATGCTCGAAGCGCTGCAGGCCACGCGCAACATGATGCGCAGCCACCAGCAGGCGGGGCAGGACATGATCGAGTTCGCCGTGCCGCACACGCTGGCCTTCACCTTCTTCCCGCACTGGCTGATGGACCTGCGTCCCAGCTTCGGCGCCGTCAAGACGCGGCTCACGGCGCTCAACGTCCACGATGCCGTGCTGCGCCTTACCGAGGGCGGCTGCGACCTGCTCATCGCCTACCACCATGCCTCGGCGCCGCTGCAGCTGAGCCCCGAGCGCTACGAGATGCTGAGCCTGTCGAGCGAGACGCTCTCGCCCTATGCCAAGGCCGGGCCCGAGGGCGAGCCGCTGTTCGCGCTGCCGGGGCGGCCGGGCGTGCGCGTGCCCTTCCTGAGCTATGCCTCGGGCGCCTACATGGGGCGCCTGGTCGAGGTCATCCTCAAGCAGGCCGGCGAGCCGCTGCAGCTGGACGCCATCTACGAGACCGACATGGCCGAGGGCCTGAAGGCGATGGCGCTCGAAGGCCACGGCCTGGCCTTCCTGCCGCAGAGTTCGGTGCGCAAGGAATTGAAGGCTCGCCGCCTCGTACACGCGGCGCCGGCCGGCGAACTGGAGCTGACGATGGAGGTGCGCATCTACCGCGAACGCCCCGAGTCGGCCCGCCATGTCAAGCCCGGCGTGCAGGCGCTGTGGGACTTTCTGGGCCGCCAATAGCGCGCGCCTCCAACCCAACGGACCGTCCCCAAATGATCGAGATCCGCAACGTCAGCAAGTGGTATGGCAGCTTCCAGGTGCTCACCGACTGCAGCACCACCATCCACAAGGGCGAGGTGGTAGTGGTCTGCGGGCCCTCGGGCTCGGGCAAGAGCACGCTGATCAAGACCGTCAACGCGCTCGAGCCCATCCAGCAGGGCGACATCACGGTCGACGGCATCAGCATCGCCGACCCCCGCACCGACCTGCCGCGCCTGCGCAGCCGCGTCGGCATGGTGTTCCAGCACTTCGAGCTGTTTCCCCATCTCTGCGTCACCGACAACCTGACGCTGGCCCAGATCAAGGTGCTGGGCCGCAGCAAGGACGAGGCGGTGGCGCGCGGGCTCAAGATGCTCGAGCGCGTGGGCCTCACGGCACACAAGGACAAGTTCCCGGGCCAGCTCTCGGGCGGCCAGCAGCAGCGCGTGGCCATTGCACGCGCGCTCAGCATGGACCCGGTGGTGATGCTCTTCGACGAGCCGACCTCGGCGCTCGACCCCGAGATGGTGGGCGAGGTGCTCGACGTGATGGTGCAGCTGGCCCAGGAGGGCATGACCATGATGGTCGTCACCCACGAGATGGGCTTCGCCAAGAAGGTGAGCCACCGCGTCGTCTTCATGGACCACGGCCGCATCGTCGAGGACTGCCCGCGCGACGCCTTCTTCGGCCACACCGAGCAGCGTTCGCCGCGCGCCCAGGAGTTCCTGTCCAAGATCCTCCAGCACTGAATGCAGCGGCAGGGGCGGATGCGAGAATCGTCCGCATGAGCCTTTCGCCCATCCAGATCCTGACGCTGCGGCGTCCCGACGACTGGCATCTGCATCTGCGCGACGGCGCCGCGCTGGCGGCGGTGCTGCCCGCCACGGCGCGCCAGTTCGGCCGCGCCATCGTGATGCCGAACCTGCGCCCGCCGGTCACCACCGCGGCGGCGGCGGCGGCCTACCGCGAGCGCATCCTGGCGGCCAGGCCGGCGGGCTCGGATTTCGAGCCGCTGATGACGCTCTACCTCACCGACAACCTGCAGCCCGACGAGATCCGGCGTGCGCGCGAGGCCGGCGTGGTGGCGCTCAAGCTCTACCCGGCCGGCGCCACCACCAACAGCGATGCCGGCGTCAGCGACATCCGCAAGACCCATGCGACGTTGGAAGCCATGCAGCGCGAAGGCCTGCCGCTGCTGGTACACGGCGAGGTGACCGACCCCGAGGTCGACATCTTCGACCGCGAGGCCGTCTTCATTGATCGCGTGATGCAGCCGCTGCGGCGCGACTTTCCGGCGCTGAAGGTGGTGTTCGAGCACATCACCACGCAGGAAGCGGCCGACTACGTGGACAGCGCCGGGCCGCTGACCGCGGCCACGATCACCGCCCACCACCTGCTCTACAACCGCAACGCCCTCTTCATCGGTGGGCTCAGGCCGCACTACTACTGCCTGCCGGTGCTCAAGAAGGAGCGCCACCGCCTGGCGCTGGTGAAGGCCGCCACCTCGGGCAGCGCGAAGTTCTTCCTCGGCACCGACAGCGCGCCGCATGCCGCCGCGCTGAAGGAGCAAAGCGTCTGCGGCGCCGGCTGCTACACCGCGCCGGCGGCGCTCGAGCTCTATGCCGAGGCCTTCGAGGCCGCCGGCGCGCTGGCCAGGCTGGAAGGCTTCGCCAGCCTGCACGGCCCGGCCTTCTACGGCCTGCCGCCCAACGCCGGCACGCTGACGCTCAGGCGCGAGCCCTGGACCCTGCCCGAAGCGCTGCCCTTCGGCGACGCGCTCATCAAGCCGCTGCGCGCCGGCGAAACCCTGAACTGGAAAATGCCATGAGCACCGACCGCGTGATGTTGCTGATCGATGCCGACAACGTGTCGGTGGACGTGATGGAGCAGGCGGTGCGCCTGCTGCTCAACCAGCACGGCGGCCTGCATGTGCGGCGCGCCTATTGCACCGCCGAGAGCGCGGTGGCCAACCAGGGCGCCTTCAAGCGCCTGGGCATCAAGCCTATGGTCAACCTGGCGGCGGGCAAGAACAGCACCGACATCGCCCTGGCCGTCGACGCCATCGATCTGGTGCTCGCCGAGCGGCCCGACGTGGTGGTGATCGCCTCCTCCGACAGCGATTTCGCGCCCCTGGTGCAGCGCCTGCGCGAGAAGGGCTGCGTCGTGCGCGGCATCGGCCAGCAGGGCAAGACCGGCGACGAGACGCAGGAGGTCTACGACGACTTCACGGTGCTCGAACACCGCAAATCCACCGCCGCACCCAGCGAAGCGAAGTCGCCACCGCGCAAGCGCGCCACGCGCAGCACGGGCAAGACCGCAACTGCCAAGACCGCCACCGCCAAGGCACCGGCGGCGAAGAAGGCGCCCGCGGCCAAAAAGGCGGCGGCCAAGACCGCCGCGACCAAGACGCCGCGCAAGACCGCGGCGCGCAAGTCGGCCGCGGCAGCGCCCGTGGCCGTGTCTGCCGAAGCGCCGGTCCAGGCCATCACGGCGGAGACGCCAACGCCGCCGCCAGTGGTGCCCGCTCCCGCAACGCCCGCCCGGTCTGCCGCGCCCGCCACCCGTGGCCTCGGCCGCGCCGGCCCCACGCTGGCCGAGGTGCTGGACTGCCTGCCCGAACTGGCCGCCGGCCAGGGCCTGGCGCTCAATGTCGCGGTGCAGCGCCTGCGCGAGGCGCGCCTGCTCGGCCGCAACACGCCGTCGACGCGGCTCTTCGGCCAGCTGGCCGAGCACTTCGAACTGGTGCCGGCCGACAACCCGGCCCAGGTGCGTCTGCGTCGATAGCCCGCGCCTTGGCGGCGGCGGGCCACCGCCCGAGAGCCCCCACGCCGGGACGGGCCTGCTTGAAATGCGGGGCCGCGGCCTAACATGACGCGCTGTCCCGAACCTCCGCGGCCCGCCGGCCGCCCAAGCACGCCATGAAACGCATCCTGCTGTTCCTCGTCACCAACATCGCCGTCATGCTGGTGCTGGGCATCGCTGCCAGCCTGCTGGGCGTGAACCGCTACCTCACGGCCAACGGGCTCAACCTGGGCCTGCTGCTGGGCTTTGCCGCCCTCATGGGTTTCGGCGGCGCCCTCATCTCGCTGCTGATGAGCAAGCCCATGGCCAAGTGGAGCACGGGCGCCCAGGTCATCAACGGCTCGTCCGACCCCACCCATCGCTGGATCGTCGCCACCGTCGAGCGCTTCGCGCAGAAGTCGGGCGTCGCCACGCCCGAGGTCGCCCTCTACGACGGTGAGCCGAATGCCTTCGCCACCGGCGCCTTCCGCAACTCGGCCCTGGTGGCGGTGTCCACCGGCCTGCTGCACAGCATGCAGCGCGACGAGGTCGAGGCCGTGATCGCGCACGAGGTGGCCCACGTCGCCAATGGCGACATGGTGACGATGACGCTGATCCAGGGCGTGATGAACACCTTCGTGGTCTTTCTCTCGCGCGTGATCGGCTACTTCGTCGACAAGGTGGTGCTGCGCAATGACCGCGAAGGCCCCGGCATCGGCTACATGATCACCACCATCGTGCTCGACATCGTGCTCGGCGTGCTGGCCGCCGTGGTGGTGGCCGCCTTCTCGCGCCACCGCGAATACCGCGCCGACGCCGGCGCCGCCGCGCTGATGGGCCGCAAGCAGCCGATGATCAATGCCCTGGCCCGCCTGGGCGGCATAGCGCCGGGCGAACTGCCGCAGAGCGTGGCGGCCATGGGCATCAGCGGCAAGCCCAGCGGCCTGATGGCGCTGTTCAGCAGCCACCCGCCCATCGAAGACCGCATTCGCGCGCTGCAGCAGGCGCAGTAAACCCGCACAGCCGGCCCCCGGCCGGCTGTGCCGCCAGGCCGCGCCCGGTGTTGCGTCGTCAGGCCGTGGCCGGCCTGGGCGGCCGAGGCACGCGGCCCATCAGGAAGAACTCGTCGTTGGGCCGCATGCCCATCACATTGGCCATGCGGTTGGACAGGCCGAAGAAGGCGGTGATGGCGGCGATGTCCCAGGCGTCCTCGTCGCTGAAGCCATGGCCGCGCAGCGCGGCGAAATCGGCCTCCTCGACCTCGTGCGACGCGGTGCAGACCTTCATCGCGAAGTCGAGCATGGCGCGCTGGCGCGGCGTGATGTCGGCCTTGCGGTGGTTGATCGCCACCTGGTCGGCGAGCAGGGGCTTCTTCTCGTAGACGCGCAGGATGGCACCGTGCGCCACCACGCAATAGAGGCAGTGGTTGGCGCCCGAGGTGGCGACGACGATCATCTCGCGCTCGCCCTTGCTGAGCGAGCCGCCTTCCTTGAGCAGCAGCGCGTCGTGGTAGGCCATGAAGGCGCGCCACTCGGCCGGCCGGTGGGCCAGCGTGAGAAAGACATTGGGCACGAAGCCGGCCTTGTCCTGCACCTCGAGGATGCGTGCGCGCAGGTCGTCGGGCAGGTCCTTCAGCTCGGGCACCGGGAATCGTGAAAGGGCGGGGGGGCTCATGCTCGCATCTCCTTGCTACTTTTCATGATCTGAACTGCATTGCGTGCAGCCGTGCATAAAGCCCGCCGGCGGCCAGCAGTTCGGCGTGGCTGCCCTGCTCGACCAGGCGCCCGCCTTCGAGCGCAAGCACGCGGTCGGCGTGTTCGATGGTTGACAGGCGGTGGGCGATGACCAGGGTCGTGCGGCCCTGCATCAGGCGGTCCAGCGCCTCCTGCACCGCGCGCTCCGATTCGCTGTCCAGCGCCGAAGTGGCCTCGTCGAGGATGAGCACCGGCGCGTCCTTGGCCACTGCGCGTGCGATCGCCAGGCGCTGGCGCTGGCCGCCCGAGAGCTGGCTGCCGTTGTGGCCTATGGGCGTGTCCAGGCCCTGGGGCAGGGCGTCGACGAAGGCCAGCAGATTGGCCGCCGCCAGCGCCTGCCGCACCTGCTCAAGCGGCATCGCGGCGCCCAGGGTGACATTGGCCGCCACCGTGTCGTTGAACAGCACCACGTCCTGGCTCACGAGGGCGAACTGGCGCCGCAGCGCGCGCACGTCCCAGTCGGCCAGGGCCACGCCATCCAGCGTGATGCGGCCGGCCGTGGGCTCGATGAAGCGCGGCAGCAGGTTCACCAGCGTCGTCTTGCCGGCGCCCGAGGGCCCGACCAGGGCCACCGTCTCGCCGGCGCGCACCTGCAGCGACAGCGCTTCCACCGCGGCGGCGCCGTCGTCGCGGTAGCGCAGGCTCACCGCCTCATAGCCGATCTCGCCGCGGGCGCGGCCGGGGTCGTGGCCGCCGGCCAGCTCCGTCGGGCTCTTGTCGATCAGGTCGAGGCCGCGCTCCACCGCGGCCAGGCCGCGCGTCAGCGGCGCCATCACGTCCGACAGGTGCTTGGCCGGCGCCACCAGCTGCAGCATGGCGGTGACGAAGGCCGTGAATTCGCCCACCGAGCTGCCGCCGTTGCGGCTTTGCCAGAGCGCGATGACGATGACCACCGAAATCGCGCAGGCCGCCAGCAACTGCGTCACTGGTGTCATCGTGCCGCCGGCGACGACGGCCTTGATCACCAGGCGCCGCACGCGGTCGGCGCGCTCAAAGAAGCGCGCCACCTGGTGGGCCTGGGCGCCGTGCAGGCGCACGATGCGCCAGGCCAGCATGTTCTCTTCCACCACATAGGCCAGGCTGTCGGTGGCGACCTGGCCTTCCACCGTCAGCCGGTGCAGGCGGCGGCCCAGCGCCCGCATCACCAGCGCCACGGCGGGGAAGAGCAGGCCCACGATCAGCGTCAGCTGCCAATTCAGCGTCAGCAGATAGGCCAGCAGCGCCACCAGCATCAACGAATCGCGCACCAGGGTCAGCAGGGTCGTGGCCAGGGTCGAGACACCGCCCTGTGCCTCGTAGACCAGGGTGTTGGTCATGCCGCTGGCGGTGTTCTGCGTGAACAGTGCCGGCGCGGCGGCGAGCAGGCGGGCGAACATGTGCTCGCGCAGCCTGAGCACGGCGCGGTTGGCCGCCCATGAGAGGCCGAACTGGGCCACGAAGCCCGCGACGCTGCGCACCGTGAAGAGGCCGATGATGACCACCGGCACCAGCCACAGCGGCAGGCCGCCGCCGGCGAAGCCGCGGTCGAGCAACTGGCCCAGCAGGGCCGGAATCATGGGCTCGGTGGCCGCGGTGACGATGGCGCCCAGCAATGCCGCCAGCAGGCCCAGGCGGCTGTGGCGGATGTAGGGCAGGAGGCGCGCCAGGCGCTGCAGCAGAGTGGGCATGGGATGGCGGTTGCGCGGGCGCCGGGTTGGGCCGCTGGCCGGCGGCGATTATCGGCGCCGGCAGGCCCCTTCCAAGCGCTGCCTACAATCCGCCGCTGCGAACCCCGAACATGCCCGACCCGATACGACCGACTCCCCACGCCATGCACCGGCCCCGGCGCGCCCTGCTGGCGGCCTTGGGCGCATGGGGCACTGGCGCGGCCTGGCCCGCTCTGGCGCAGTTTCGCGTCGAGATCTCGGGCGTCGGCGCGACCCAGGTGCCCATCGCCATCGCCGCCTTCCGCGACGAGGCCAAGTACCCCGTGCCCATCGCTGCGCTGGTGCGCGCCGACCTTGAGCGCAGCGGCCTGTTCCGCAACCTGGCGGCCGACGAGGCCCTGGACGAACGCAGCAATGTCGACCTGACGCAGTGGCGCGGCCGCGGCGCCGACGCCCTCGTGGCCGGTTCTCTGGCGCGCCTGGCCGATGGCCGATTCGATGTGCGCTACAAGCTCTGGGACGCGGTGCGCAACACCCAACTGCTGGGCCAGAGCAAGGTCGTGCTGGCCGCCGACCTGCGCCTCGCGGCGCACCGCGTGGCCGACGAGATCCACGAGAAGCTCACCGGCGAGCGCGGCGTCTACGCCACCCGCATCGCCTTCGTCGTGCGCAGCGGGCGCCGCTACGAATTGCGCGTCACCGATGCCGACGGCGAAGGCGGCCAGATCGCGCTGACCAGCCCCGAGCCGGTCATCTCGCCGGCCTGGGCGCCCGATGGCAAGCGGCTGGCCTACGTTTCCTTCGAGATGCAGAAGGCGGTGGTCTGGGTGCAGGACCTGGGCACTGGCGAGCGCCGCGTGCTGGCCAATTTCCGCGGCTCCAACAGCGCGCCGGCCTGGTCGCCCGACGGCCGCCAGCTCGCGGTGACGCTGTCGCAGGACGGCCTGGCCCAGCTCTACACGATCTCGGCAGGCGGCGGCGCGCCCACGCGCCTGACCAGCAGCAGCGGCATCGACACCGAGCCGGTGTATGCGCCCGACGGGCGCTGGATTTTCTTCGTCAGCGACCGGGGCGGCGGCCCCCAGGTCTATCGCCTGCCCGCCGGTGGCGGTGCGGTCGAGCGCGTGACTTTCGTCGGCGACTACAACATCAGCCCCGCCGTCAGCCCCGACGGCAAGCAGCTGGCCTTCATCACGCGCCAGAACCAGGCCTTCAGGCTGATGATCCAGGATCTCGACAGCGGAACCTTGACCCCGCTGACCGATACCAACGATGACGAAAGCCCCAGTTTTGCACCCAACGGCCGGTTGCTCGTCTATGCAACCCGCCTGCAAGGTGCCGATGTGTTGATGACCACCACGCTTGATGGCAAGATCAAGACGCGTCTGCTCACCAGCGGCGCCGACATGCGCGAGCCTGCGTGGGGCCCGTTCGGCCGCTGAAGCGGCCATTCCCGACGATGGCCCTGCCGTCGCCATACCTAGAAGGAGATAGCATGAGTTTGCAGATCCGAGCTTCCGTCGTCGCCGCCGCTGCGCTGGCCCTGCTGGCCGGTTGTGAAAGCACTCCGGTGGCCAAGGCGCCCGCCGCCGCGGCGCCGGTCGAGTCACGCAGCGTCGCTGATGCGCCGAAGCCCGTGACTCCGTCGGCCAATGCGGGCGGTGTCGGCCAGTCGCAGGTCTCCTCGGTCGATCTCACCAAGAACTCCACCGCGGCGCAGAAGCCGCCTGCCGTCGGCGCCGCGCCGAGCGAGCGCGTGGTCTTCTTCGATTTCGACAGCTATGCCATCAAGGACAGCTACAAGAACATGATCGAAGGCCACGCCAAGGTGCTGGCGGCCAGCCGTGCCAAGCGCATGGTGATCGAGGGCCATGCCGACGAGCGTGGTGGCCGCGAATACAACCTGGCCCTGGGCCAGAAGCGGGCCGTCGCGGTGGTGAAGTCGCTCGAGCTGCTGGGCGCCACCGGCCCGCAACTCGAGGCCGTGAGCTTCGGCGAAGAGCGTCCGCTCGAGCAAGGCCACGACGAGAACGCCTGGTCGCGCAACCGCCGCGCTGAGCTGAAGGACCGCTGAGATGCGGCTGGCCATCGGGGGCGCGGCGCTGGCCCTCGCCGCGGCCCTGGGGCTGGCCCCGGGCGCGGCCCGTGCCGGCCTGTTCGACGACGAGGAGGCGCGCAAGGCCATCGTCGAACTCCGTGCCCGCGTAGCCGCGCTGGACGACCAGGCCAAGCTTCACGCCACCACCAGCGCCAGCGAACTGGCGGCGCTCAATACCCAGCTCACCGAGCAACTGGCGGGCCTGCGGCGCGGCTTGCTCGACCTCAACAATCAGCTTGAGGCCATGCGCGGCGAACTGGCCAGGCTGCGCGGCAATGATGAGCAACTGGCGCGCGACATCGCCGAGGCCCAGCGGCGCCAGAAAGACATCGCGCAGGCCTTCGACGAGCGCATGCGCAAGCTCGAGCCCATCAAGGTGGCCATCGACGGCACCGAGGTGATGGTTGACCAGAACGAGAAGAAGGCCTACGACGACGCCATTGCCGCCATCCGCACCGGCGATTTCGACAAGTCGGTCAACCTGCTCGGCACCTTTCAGCGGCGCTACCCGGCCGGCCCCTACAGCGATTCGGCGCGCTTCTGGTATGGCAATGCGCTCTACGGCAAGCGCGACTACAAGGAGGCGATCAACGCCTTCCGCAACTTCGTCACCGCCGCGCCCGAGCATCCGCGTGCGGCCGAGGCCCTGCTGGCGCTGGCCAACAGCCAGGCCGAGATGAAAGACCCCAAGGCCGCGCGCAAGACCATCGAGGAACTGATGAAGGCCTATCCGGCGTCCGAGGCGGCGCAGGCCGGCAAGGAACGGCTGGCCTCGATCAAGTAGGCCGCTGGGGCGCATGCAGGAGGCCGATCTCCCCGGGCTCGTGGCCCAGGTTCTGGGTGCGGGGTTCGCGCTTGGCGTGGCCTTCGGTGCGCTGGCCCAGCGCACCCATTTCTGCACCATGGGCGCGCTGGCCGATGTGGTTTACACCGGCGACTGGGCGCGCATGCGCATGTGGCTGCTGGCCGTGGCCGTGGCCATGCTGGGCTTCAATGCCATGGTGGCTGCCGGCTGGGTGCGCGCCGCCGATACCGTCTATGCCGGGCCACGCCTGCTGTGGCTGTCCCATGCCCTGGGCGGGCTGCTGTTCGGCTTCGGCATGGTGCTGGCGTCGGGTTGCGGCAGCAAGACGCTGGTGCGAATGGGCGGCGGCAGCCTGAAGGCGCTGGTCGTCTTCCTCGTGCTCGCCACGGCGACGGCGGCAACGCTGCGCGGCATCACCGCAGTGGCGCGCGTCGCCAGCGTCGACACGGTGGCGCTGACACTGGCCACGGGCCAGGATCTGCCCAGCCTGCTCGCCCCGGCCTTGGGTATGTCATCCAGATCACTGGCCCTGGCGCTGGGTGGCGGCCTCGGCCTTGGCCTCATGACCTGGGTGATGGCGCGTCCCGAAGGCCGGCGGCCCGAAGTGCTGCTCGGCGGCCTGGGCGTGGGTGCGCTGGTGTTGGGGCTCTGGTGGGTGTCGGGCCGCCTGGGCCATCTGGACGAGCACCCGCTGACGCTGGAGCCGGCCTTTCTGGCCAGCGTCTCCGGCCGCATGGAGTCCTTCAGCTTCGTCGCGCCCACCGCCTACACGCTGGAGTGGCTGACGATGTTCAGCGACAAGAGCCGCGTGCTCAACCTCGCCATCGTCACCACGCTGGGCGTGGTGCTCGGCTCCGCCGCCGTGGCGCTCGCCACCGGGCGCTTCCGCTGGGAGGGCTTTGCCGGCACCGAGGACTCGGCCAATCACCTGGCCGGTGCAGTGCTGATGGGCGTGGGCGGCGTCACCGCGATGGGCTGCACCGTAGGCCAGGGCATCAGCGGTGTCTCGACGCTGGCGCTGGGCAGTTTCATCGCCTTGGCTGCCATCCTGGCCGGTGGTGTGCTGGGGCTGCGCTACCTGGCCTGGCGCCTGGAGCGCCAGGCATGACGGCCGCCGCACCGCCAGACCTGGAGGTCGACGCAGAGCGCCGGTTCGGCGGCCTGCGCCGCCTCTATGGCGATGCTGGCTATGCGCGGCTGCGCGGTGCGCGCGTGGCGGTGGTGGGGCTGGGTGGCGTCGGCTCCTGGGCCGCGGAGGCGCTGGCGCGCAGCGGCGTCGCCGCCCTGGTGCTGATCGACCTCGATCATGTGGCCGAATCCAATATCAACCGCCAGGTCCAGGCCCTGGGCCGCACGCTCGGCCAGGCCAAGGCGATTGCGCTGGCCGAACGCATCGCCGACATCCACCCCGGGTGCCAGGTGTCGGCGGTAGAAGACTTCGTCGAACCCTCCAACTGGCCGGCCCTGCTGCGTCAGCCGGTGGACGTGCTCATCGACGCCTGCGACGCCACGCGCGCCAAGCTGGCGCTGGCGGCCTGGAGCCTGCACGGCCGCGTTCCCCTGGTGTGCGTGGGCGCTGCCGGCGGCAAGCGCATGGCCCAGCGCGTGGAGGTCGAGGATCTGGCCGGGGTCACGCACGATCCGCTGCTGGCCGGCCTGCGCCAGCGTCTGCGCCGCGACCACGGCGCGCCGCGCCAGGGCCGCATCGGCGTGCGCTGCGTCTTCTCGCGCGAAGCCGTGGCTGCGCCGGCCGATGGCTGCGTCATGGGCGACGGCTCGCTCAACTGCCACGGTTACGGCTCCAGCGTGGCCGTCACCGCCACCTTCGGCATGGTTGCCGCCGGCGAAGCGATCACACTTTTGCTGGCCTGTGACACAGAGGCGAATTTGCAGCATATAATGTGAGGCTCTACGGATGGGTCGTTAGCTCAGTCGGTAGAGCAGCGGACTTTTAATCCGTTGGTCGCGTGTTCGAGTCACGCACGACCCACCACGCGACGTTTGCAAAGTTTTCGGGCTCTTAGCTCAGTTGGTAGAGCAGCGGACTCTTAATCCGTTGGTCGGCAGTTCGAGCCTGCCAGGGCCTACCAGGTAGACGACGAAGGGATCTGACAGTGATGTCAGGTCCCTTTTGTCCTTCTGATGGGCATTGCGGCCGCGGGTCGCGCCGCCGCCGCGACCTCTTCCTTGCCGGATCGGTCGCACATCGGGCTTGCCGCATTCTCAGCCGGTCTGCCGCAGGCTATGCTGATCCGGACAAGCGTTTTTTTGGCCCTTCCCGGCCTGGAGCAGACCCGCATGCCGAGCCAGCCCGTCGACGATAACCAGGCATCCGCTGCACCGATGGTGCCCGCGGGCTACCGCTGGCTGCCGATGGTGGATGTACACCCCGGCATGGTGATCGCCCGCCCGGTGGTGGGGCAATCGGGCGTGCTGCAGACCATGTACCTGGCCACCGGGGCCGCCATCACCGAGGCCACGATCGAGCAGATGGTCGTCAAGGGCGTGGAGTGCGTGGCTGTGGGCGGCCCGCCGGACTGTGATGAGCCTGAAGACGACCTGGCAGCCACCCGTTTCGGCCGTCGGCTCGACCAGATCTTCGGCCCGTCGCCCAGCGGTTCATGCCTGGCCCTGCGGGACGCCCTGATCCTGGCGCGTCGCGTCCTATGAATGCGCCTGGCTCGGCGCACGACATCGAGGCTCTTGCCGCACGGCTGCCGGCGTTTCCCAGGGTCGTCCTGCGCCTGCTGGACCTTGTGCGTGACGAGCAGGCTTCGTTCGAGGTCATGGCGCGGCTGATCCGCAACGACCCGGTGCTGTCGGGCAACATCCTCGGGCTGGCCAACCACATCCGCCGCCTGCACGCCCAGGAAGACCTCACCGACCCCTTTCATGCGGCCTCGCTGATCGGCATCAACCATATGCGGCGCATCATCGTCAGCGTCGGCATGAACCGCTTCATTGGCGGCGGCAAGGGCAGCGAGTTCTTCTACCACCACTCGTTCGCGGTGGCTGTCACTTCCCAGGAACTGGCGCTGCTCTCCGACGTCTCGCCCGACGAAGCCTACGTGGCCGGCATCCTGCACGACGTCGGGCAACTGTGTTTTCACCTGCTGGACGAGCGGGCATTCCAGGAAGCCTACGAAAAGTCCATCGCGGACGGGCGCCTGCTTGAGCGGGAGGCTGAGATATTCGGGCTGGACCATTGCCAGATCGGCGAGCAACTGGCTGCCTACTGGAACCTGCCCGCTGACGTGCTGTCGGCAATACGCACGCACCACGACGATGCCTGCACCACCAGCC
Organism: Rubrivivax sp. A210; assembly: GCF_904426505.1. Classification (GTDB taxonomy): domain Bacteria; phylum Pseudomonadota; class Gammaproteobacteria; order Burkholderiales; family Burkholderiaceae_C; genus Rubrivivax. The sequence goes on along the minus strand of NZ_CAJGBN010000012.1, from coordinate 476,850 downwards.
GGCTGCAGGCGGCCGTCTGCCTGGGCGAGACCCTGGCCCGGGCGCTGGACGTGCCGCCCTCGCCACGCAACCGCGTCATGCGGCTGAATTCCGACGCTGTCGAACTGCTGGGCTTGCGCTGGGACGCGCCCGAGATGCTCGACTGCTTCGGCCGCTGCCGCGCCCGCTACCGCCACGGCATGGCGTAGACCCGCCGGCTGGGTGGGCAGGTGGGCGCGCGCCCCAGCTACTCGAACCTGTCCTTGGCCAGCAGGCGCACGTCCGAATTCGGGTAGTCGTCTTCGTCGTCCTGGTCGACGCGGGCCTCGGGCGGCAGCTTGGCGATGATGGCCTCGATCATCTGTACGTGCTCTGCCTCTTCCTCGCGCAGTTCCTCGAACAGCGCCTTGATCTCGGGCTGGCTCACATGGCGCAGGGCCTGGTCATAGAAGGCGTAGGCCTTGCGCTCGGCCGACAGCGCCACCCAGTAGGCCTTGAGCGGCGACATGCCGCGCGTGGGTGCGCCGTAGTCGGGGGCCTCGACGTCGAAGATGTCGGTGATCCTGACCTGCGGGCGCTGGTCGCCGAAGAGCGCGATGCGGCGCTCGGCGATCTGCTCGCCGTGCTTGTTCTCGTTGAGGGCCATGGACTCGAAGACCGAGGCTGCGTCGCCGGCGGCGCTGCTGCCCAGCCTTTCGGCGAACTGCGTGTAGCGCTTGAACGCCTCGACCTCGATCAGCGTGGCGAGATCGAGCGCGTCCATGAGCGAGAGTTTCGAGAAATCGAGCTTGATAGACATGGCACCTCCGGCAACAGTACGGCCCCGTGCGAGGCCTTGGCACGGCCCCCACGAAGGCGTGGTGGAAGCTCGGTCGAGCTGCCGAGGCGAACCATAGGCCTCCCACCTCGCCCCCTGCCATGAGCTAGCTCAAGATTGCTGCAACGGCCGCCCGGCGCGGCGCATCGTCCGCTTTGCCGATGCGCCATGCCTGCCCCGCCCGGCGGCTGGCGGGCGGCCTGCCGTGCCTGTGCCAAGATGCAGCGCCCTCACTCACACAGGCTGGCCGATGGCGATCAGGGACGAATCACCCAAGGTCGGGGTCTACATCGACTTCGAGAACCTGCACGCGACCTTCGCCGATGCGCTGCATGGCGACGGCTCCTACCGCGACAACCGCATGGCGGTGCAGCCGATGTTCTTCGACATCGTGCCCATCCTCAACTACGCCGCCTCGCTGGGCGACGTGGTGATCTGCAAGGCCTATGCGAACTGGCAGTTCTTCGCCAACTACCGCCATGTGCTCAACGAAGGCGCGGTCGACCTGATCCAGCTCTTTCCGCGTGGCGCCAATATGCGCAACTCGGCCGACATCCGCCTCGCGGTGGACTGCCTGAGCGACGTACACGGGCACGACCACCTCTCGCACGTCGTCATCGTCTCCTGCGATTCGGACTTCATTCCGCTGGTGCAGAAGGTCAAGCAGGCCGGACGCTTTGTCTCGGGCGTCGGCGTCATCGGGCGCAGCAGCCGCTTCCTGGTCTCGGCCTGCAACGAGTACAAGTTCTACGAGAACCTGCTGCCGCAGATCGCCAAGCCCGAGCCGGCGGCCGTCGCGCTCCCGGCCGAAGCGGTGGATGCCAGCGCGGTGGCGCTGGCTGGCCCTGTCGCGGCGCTGGCGGCCGAGGAAGGCGAGGGCTCGTCGCTGCCGTCGCTGTCGGAACTGGAGCCGGTCGTGCTGGAGGTGCTGCGCCAACTGGCCGAGCGCGAGGGCAACTACATCTTCTGCGGCAAGGTCAAGCAGGGCATCAAGCGGCGTTTCCCCGCCTTCGACGAGCAGACCCTCGGCTTCTCGTCTTTCAAGCTCTTCCTGCAGCACTTCCCCGACCGGATCGTGTTCGTCGACCACCTCAGCGGGGGGCATGTGGCACTGGCCGAAGGCGGGATCGAGCCCGAAGCGCAGGCCGAGGCCGCGGCAGAGGCGCCTGCGACCGTGGGGGATGCAGCCGTCGCGCCAACTCCTGCCTCGTGAACACCCTGTTGCCACCCCCCGCACTGCACTAGAGTCACGGCTCGGTCCGCTGGGGGCCGGTTGGCAGGCCGCGGGCCGGAGGTTGCAAGGGTGAATTCGACAGCCGCAGTCCATCGCGACGGCGCTCTGCGGGGCCAGTACCGATGACGGTGGACGCCGGGACCACGGGTGGCGGCACAGCCGCGCCCAGCCACACGCTGGCGCCGGGCACGCGGCTGCGCGACTACCTGGTCGAAGGCGTGCTGGGCGAGGGCGGTTTCGGCATCGTCTACCTGGCCACCGACCCGGCGCTGAACCGCCGCGTCGCGATCAAGGAGTACCTGCCGTCGCAGATGGCCACGCGCGGTGGCGACGGCATCTCGGTGGTGGTCAAGAGCGGCGACCATGCCGCCACCTATGCCCAGGGTCTGCAGGGCTTTCTGGCCGAGGCGAGGCTGCTGGTGCGCTTCGAGCACCCGGCGCTGGTGAAAGTACACCAGTTCTGGGAAGAGCGCGGCACGGCCTACATGGTGATGCCCTACCACGAGGGCCCGACGCTGCGCCGCGTGCTCACCAAGCTTGGCCGCCTGCCCACCGAAGAGGAATTGCGCGCCTGGTTGATGCCGCTGCTCGATGCGCTCGAGGTGCTGCACGCCGACAACTGCTTCCACCGCGATATTGCGCCCGACAACATCGTCATCACCGCCGGCGGGCCGGTGCTGCTGGATTTCGGTGCTGCGCGGCGCGTCATCGGTGATCTCACCCACGCCCTCACCGCCGTGCTCAAGCCCGGCTTTGCGCCCATCGAGCAGTACGGAGAATCGCCCGACATGAAGCAGGGCCCGTGGACCGATGTCTTCGCCCTTTCCAGTGTGCTCTACGTGGCGGCCTCGGGCGTGCGGCCCACGCCCTCGGTCGAGCGCATCGTCGTCGACCGCCTCAAGCCGCTGTCCGAACTGGCGGGCGGGCGCCTGAGCGCGGGCTTCATCGCTGCCGTCGACCGCGGCCTGGCGGTGCTGCCGCAATACCGGCCGCAGTCGATAGCCGCTTTCCGCGCCATCCTGATGGGCGACATCCCGGCCCAGGCAGCCGTGCCCACCGGCCCGCGCATCCCGCGCCCGGCGGTGGCCGACATCCCCAACAACCTGCCGCGCCAGCGCACCAGCTTCGTCGGCCGCGAGGCCGAGCTGGCCGAGATCCAGGCCCTGCTCGACGCCTCGCCGCTGGTTACCGTGCTGGGCATGGGCGGCATGGGCAAGACGCGGCTGACGCTGCAGGCCGCCGCCCATCTGCTGCCGCGCTACCCCGATGGCGCCTGGTTCGTCGACCTCTCCGTGGTCACCGACCCGTCCCTGGTGGTGGGCGCGGCAGCGCGGGCGCTGGCCGTCTTCGACGAGCCCGGCCGGCCGCTGCTGGACACCGTCTGCGCCTGGCTCAAGTCGCGCCGCGTGCTGCTGGTGCTGGACAACTGCGAGCACGTCGCCGCCGCCGCCGGCGAGTTGGTGGACGCCATCCTCGACCGCGCGCCGCTGGCCCAGGTGCTGGCCTCCAGCCGCGAGCTGCTGGACGTGCCGGGCGAGCAGGCCTATCCGATACGGCCGCTGCCCCTGCCGCCGCGCGAGGCCGGCGCGCAGACGGTGCTGGATTCGCCGGCCGTGCGCATGTTCGCCGACCGCGCCCGTGCCCAGCAGCCGGATTTCGCCCTCGAGGCCCAGGAAACCTGGCTGCTGTTCGAGCTGGTGACCCGGCTCGAAGGCATACCGCTGGCCATCGAACTGGCGGCGGCACGGCTGCGCACGATGTCCATCGCCGAGATCGTCGACGGTCTCGATGACCGCTACGAGCTGCTGGCCGGTGGCAGCCGCCTGCTGCAGCGACGCCAGCAGACCATGCGCGCACTGGTCGACTGGTCCTACGACCTGCTCGACGCCGAGGAGCAGAGCGTCTTCGTGCGCCTGGCCGTGTTTGCCGGCGGCTTCGACGAGGACGCGGTGCGCGCCGTCTGCGCCGAGGGCGCGGTGCCGGCCGGCCGCATCGCGCCGCTGATGGTTTCGCTGGTGCAGAAATCGCTGGTCGTGCGCGAGGGCGAAGGCGCGGCACGCCGCTACCGCCTGCTCGACACGCTGCGCGACTATGCCCGCGAGAAGCTCGTCGAGTGCGGCGGCGTCGGTCCGACGGCGATGCGCCACTGCGCGCACTATTTCGAGCTGGCCAAGGCGGCGGCGCGCGGCATGCAGGGCGCCGAGCAGGGGCGCTGGGTGCTGCGCCTGGACGAGGAACTCGAGAACCTGCGCGCCGCCATCGCCGCCGCGCTGGCGGGCACGGCCGACGCCGTGCTGGCGGTCAAGCTGGCTGTGGCGCTCACCAGCTTCTGGATCCTGCGCGGCCACACCGGCGAGGGGCGCGAGCTGGTGCAGGCGGCGCTGGATCTGCCGGCGGTGCAGAAGTCCGGCCTGGCCAAGGCCTGGGCGCTCTACACCGGCGCCGCGCTGGCCGAGAGCCAGGGCGACCACGAGGCCGCCAGTCGCATGCTCGCCACCTGTCTGGCGCTGCGCCGCCAGCAGGGCAATCCGGTGGAGATCGCGGCCACGCTGTCGACGTTGTCGCTGGCCCGCCTGCAGGCCGGCGATGCCGAGGGCGCGTCCGACTGCGAGGCCGAGGCGCTCAATCTCTTCGCCTCGGTCGACGACCCGCGCGGCCAGGCCATTGGTTGGTTGCACCTGGGCCAGATCAGCGCCTGGGCGGGCGAGTCCGAATCGGCGCTCGACCACCTCGAGCGCGCGATGGGCTTTGCACGCGACATCGCCAACCGCGAGGTCGAGGCCGAGTGCGAACTCACCGCGGCCGACATCCACCTGCGCCAGGGCCAGCCCGAGCGCGCCCGCGCCGCCGCGCAGCGCTCGCTCCAGGTGTGCAAGGCGGCGGGTGACAGGCGCGGCGAGGCCAGCGCCACCTGGCGGCTGGGCCGCGTCGAGCTCGAATTGGGCCGCAGTGCGGCGGCACGGCCGCTGCTGCAGCAGGCCTTGCGCGAGTTCCAGGCCTTCGATACGCGGGCCCAGATGCTGGGCTGCATGGATGACCTGGCGCTGCTCGAACTGGCCGGGGGCGTCGCCACGGCCGGGCTTTCGCTGGCCACTGCGGCCGACCAGGCACGCGGGCGCCTCAAGCTGCGCCGATCTCCCTGGGACGAAGCCAACTGGCAAGCCCGGCTGCAACAGGGCCGAGCGCGCATGGCGCCGGCCGACGCCGAAGCCGCGGTGCGGGCCGGCCGTGAGTGGGAAACCGAGGACGCGGTGAACGCCGCGCTGGCCGAGGAATCCGATTTGCCGACCGTGATGGCCGGCGCTGCACGTCGCTGAAGCGACATCGGCGCCGTGCGCCGCCGATGCCTTGATCGCGGACTTGGGCTTAGAGCACCGCGCTGCGGCGGCGCAGTGCCAGCAGGCCCAGCAGGGCTGTTCCGGCCAGCCAGGGGGTGGCCGGCGCCGGGACGCTGTTGAGCGTGATCGCGAACTGCACCGGGAAGGTCGTCGCGTCGTTGGTTCCCGTCGGGTTGCAGGACGTTTGCGTCGTGCAGAGCGGGCTTCTGTAATGCAGTTGCGGGCCTCCGCTCAACGTGAACTGCAGCGCGAAAGCAGTGTTGGGGCCGATGGCGAACGGCGAAAGGTCGAACGTCGGATCCTCGGCAACCGGGTTCAGGAAAGGCGAAAGATTGGTCGCTATTGCCGACAAAGGGCCTCCGGGAGGGCTGATGGCGCTCACCGGCAATGTCCCGTCGGCAAAGGTCAGCGTCGCGATCGTCGTCCTGGCGGCATTCCGGATGTCGTAGAAGAAGACGCGAGCATTGCTGACCGTTGCGGCCGCACAGACGGCGAGGGGTTCCTCCTCTTCGTCGCGAGGCGCCGTACAGGCTCCGGGCACCGTGAAGGTGGCGCTGCCTCGCCAGCCCAGATTGGTGAAGGGTGCGCCAAAGGCGGGATCCCAGACGCCGGTATAAATGGCTGCCTGGGCCGGAGCGGCCGCCACGGCCGCCAGCAGCATCGTACTGCGCAGCCACGTCACCGCGTTTGAAATCATCTTTGCCACACCCACTCCCCCAACGCCGCCGCCCGTGGCTGCATGGGGCGCGAATCTAGGGCCCAGGCCTGACCCCAGATACCACCGGAATCGGGGGGGCGAGCGCAAGCCGAACGCGCTTCGTGAACGAATGCGCGGCAGCTGTCGGTGCGGGGCTCGGGGGTCTTTCGCTCAGACCCACTGTGTGTTGTTGGTGTGGCGGCGGCGCTGGCGGCGCTGGAACTGCAGCCTTTTCTGCTCGCGGGCGCGGTATTGCCGGCGCTGGCTCCAGACCAGGGCCGCCGTCGCGCACAGCACGAGGCCGCTGAATTTTGCGAATCCGCCCTGCAGGAAGAGCATTGCGCACAGGCCGGCGGCTGCATAAAGCAGGGGCAGGCGCTCGTAAAGCCAGTCGGGAATGTAGAAGTTCAGCACCACCATCTCCAGGTCCGATGGATCACGGACCACGATCTAGGGATGGTAGTTTTCTGATTTGCGGTGTGCGCGTCAGACCCCGCATTCGCAGGGCGCGCGGATTTCACGTTCGGCGCGGGCTGTTAAATTGCGGCCATGTTTACCGGCATCGTTCAAGGCATCGCGGTCGTCCAGGCCCTCGAAGACCGTCCCGGCCTGCGCAGCTTCAGGCTGGGCTTCGCGCCTGGCTTCTGCACCGGCCTGGCCATAGGCGCCAGCGTGGCGGTCGACGGGGTCTGCCTCACGGTCACCGCGCTGGCCGGTGCCGATGCGGCGGATTTCGACGTCATGCAGCAAAGCCTGGCGCTCACCACGCTGGGCGAGCTGGCCGCGGGCAGCCGCGTCAATGTCGAGCGCGCTGCGCGCGATGGCGCCGAGATCGGCGGCCACCCGCTGTCGGGCCATGTCGACTTCAAGGCCACCTTGGCCGAGGTGCGCCGGCCCGAGAACAACCAGGTGCTGCGCATTGCGGTGCCGGCACCCTGGATGCGCTACGTCTTCGCCAAAGGCTATATCGCCGTCAATGGCGCCAGCCTGACGGTGGCCGAGGCGGCGCGCGAGCCCGGGGGCGGCGGCTGGTTCGAGGTCTGGCTGATCCCCGAGACGCTGCGCGCCACCACCTTCGGCAGCAAGGCCGAGGGTGCGGCGCTCAATATCGAGATCGAGCGCAGCACCCAGGTCTTCGTCGACACCGTGCGCGACGCCATCGACGAGCGCCTGGGCCCGCTGCGGCCGGCGCTGGAGGCGCTGCTGCGCCAGCAGGGCCTCAGCCTGGACGAGATGGCGAGGCCGGCCATCGCACCGCCGCGCGGGGATTGAGCCTGGCCATGCGGCCGCCCCTGCGGACTGCCTCGTGCCTGGCGATGGCCCGGGCGTGTTTCGCACGCCAGGACTGAGCCGGACCGGCTACCTGGCCTTGCCCGCCGGCGTGCCGGTGGGCAGCGGTGTGCCCAGGTCGGCCGCTTCCAGGCGCTTGGCCGCGGGCAGGGCCGTGCCGGTGGGGGCAAAGCGGTCCGCGGCTGCTTCGGCGGGGGTCTTGCCCGCGGCTGAAGCGGCGGCGGCGGCGCTGGCAGCGGCAGCGGCGGCCTTGGGGCTGGTCTCGAAGATGGGGATGCCCTTGGAGCTGCCGTGGATGATGCCGCGCCGTGCCTCGTAGAGCGACGGGCCGGGTTCGGCCCGGGCCAGTCCCTGGGCGGCAAGCGCCAAGGTGGCAAGCGCCAGGGTGCCGAAGGGGGTGGCGAGAGCAGGTTTCATGCAGCGGGGCCGAGGCAGTCGGGCGATCAGGGAGAACCCGGATTATCCCCGCCGGCCTACGGCAACGCTCAGCGCTTGCGTGCGAGGCCTGCGCGAGGCCCGTGCCAGCCGTCGGGTTCCCTCGGGGACTGTCCTGTGTGCGGGTTCAGGGCGCCGTGCAAAGGCAGTGCACCACCGCCGAGAAGGGCCGCCGCCCCTGCGTGAGTTCGGCGAGCAGGCCGAGGTCCCGGGCCGTGGCATCGACCACCGGGCCGGCCACCGCCGCGGCCGGGCCCAGCAGGGCCTGCCGCCAGCCGGCCTGCAAGCCACCCAGGTCCAGCCCGGTGGCGGCGCCAAAGCGGCGCAACAGGCGATCAAACCGGCTGCCCTCGGCCTCGATGTACTGGATGCGGCTGCCCTCGGGCAGCTTGGCGCGGGTGGTGGCCGATTTCAGCGCCTCGTCCAGGCCGCCGAGGCGGTCGACCAGGCCCTGGGCCAGTGCGTCCTTGCCGATCCAGACGCGGCCCTGGGCCACCGCGTCAATCTTCTCGGGCGTGCTCTTGCGCGCGGCGGCGACGCGCACGGTGAAGTCGCGGTAGACGTGGGCTATGGCGGTCTGGATCAGCTGCGTGAAGCGCGGATCGGTGTCGCGGCGCAGGTCGTAGCCGCTGGCCAGCCAGGTGGTGCCGGCGCCGCCGGTGCGCACGCCCAGCTTGTCCATGGCTGAGGCCGCGGTGGGCAGCAGGGCGATCACGCCGATGCTGCCGGTGATGGTGGCCTCGTCGGCGATCACCTCGTCGGCGGCCATGCTGATCCAGTAGCCGCCCGAGGCGGCGACATCGCCCATCGACACCACCACCGGCTTGCCAGCCTTGCGCGCCAGTTCCAGCTCGCGCCGCACCAGCTCGCTGCCGAAGGCGCTGCCGCCGGGCGAATCGACGCGCAGCACCAGGGCCTTGATCTTGTCGTCCTCGCGCGCCTTGCGGATCAGTTCGGCCGTCGACAGGCCGCCGATGCTGCCGGCCGGCGCCTGGCCATCGCTGATCGTGCCCTGGGCCACGATCACGCCGACGGCGTCGCCGTCCTGGCGCGGCTTGAGGTGGCCCAGGTAGTCGGCCAGCGAGATCTGGCGGAAGGTCTTGTTCTCTTCGTCGCGGGCGCCGCGCTCGATCATGGCGGCGCGCAACTCGTCGCGCGTCTTCAGCGCGTCCACCCATTTGCGCTCGAGCGCCCAGCGCCCGATGTCGCCCTGGGCGGTCTGCAGGCTGGCCGGCAGCGATTCAATGGCCTGGGCGATGCTGCCGGCGGGCAGCTTGCGCGCACCTTCCACGGCCGCCGTATAGCTGGCCCACAGGCCGCCATAGAGCGCGGCATCGGACTCCTGCGTCTCGGGCGAGGGCGCGTTGGCGGCAAAGGTCTCGGCCGCGTTCTTGAACTTGCCGACGCGGATGACGTTGGCGCTGACGCCCGCGCGATCCAGCAGATCCTTGTAATAGCTGCGCCAGCGGCCGTAGCCCTCGATCACGACGGCGCCCATGGGGTGCAGCCAGACCTCGCTGGCGTGGGCGGCCAGGTAGTACTGGCGCTGGTCGAACTCCGAGCCCCAGGCCTGCACCGGCTTGCCTGCGGCCTTGAAGCGCAGCAGTGCCGCGGCCACCTCGCGCAGCGTCGGCAGGCCGGCGCCCGTGAGGCCGTCGAGCATCAGCACCGCATGCGTGATCTTCTCGTCCTTGGCCGCTGCGTCGAGCACGGCGACGATGTCGCGCAGCCGCGTCTGGCCGCCCTGGCGCTGGTCGACCTGGCGCAGCAGGCTGTCGCGGCCGCCGCCACTGGCCTGCTCGGTGATGCTGCCGTTGATGGCAATCACCAGCGCGGTCTTGGGTTCGAGCCCGGCCGGGCCGCTGCCCAGCCAGGCCCAGAGCAGGCCACCGACAAGCAGGAGCAGCAACAGATTGAGCAGGGCGCGGCGGCTGGCATCGAGCAGCCACCACAGGCGGCGCAGGGCGGTGACGGCGGCTGACAAGGTCTTCGAGGGCATGGGGCTTTCCGCAAGGGGCGAAGACCGGGAGCTTACGCAAGCGGCGGGGGTGCCGCTTGCGCGATGCGACGAGCGACTGCCGGCAGTGACGAAAGCTCGGGATGGACGACGGGGACGGATGGCGGCCTCTGCCGCGCAGGCCCCCGAATTGCCCGGCTTAGGCGCCTGATTTCCGGCGAACGCAGCCGTGCCTGCGGCCCAGACTTCCCGGTGCGAGCCGATCCGGCCCGCGCCCGTTCGGATTGCCGCCATGATGCCCCGCCCCTATTTCGCCCGTCGGCCGCACCTGTGCCTGGGCGCCATCGCGCTGGCCGCCAGCCTGGCGTTGCAGGCGCTTCCTGCGCTGGCGCGCTGCGTCGACGAGGATGCCTACGATCCCGACGCTGCCGCCGTGCCCGCGGCGGGGGACGTGAGGACGGTCGAAGCCAGGCCGGTCGATCCGCGCGTGAATCTTCAGACCCTCGTGCGCGACGCGCTCGAGCGCAGCCAGCAGATCGGCGCGGCCCGCCTGTCGGCCGAGGCGGCGCAGGAGGACATCGAGGAAACGGCCGCTGGCAAGCAGGTCCAGGCCAGCCTGAATGCAGGCCTGGGGCCGGGCGGCTCCCAGTCGCTGGCGGGCACAGAGACCTCGGCGCTGCAACTGCGCGCCTCGATCAGCGTGAGCCAGCTGCTCTACGACGGCGGCCGCATCGACCGCCTCACCGACTGGCGCACCCAGCTCGCCGAGTCGGCGCGCCAGGGCCACCTGACGGCGCGCGAGCAGCTGGCGCTCAACACGGTTTCGCTGGCGCTCGAGCGCAGCCGCTACCGCCAGCATGTGGTGGTCTACGGCCAGTACGTGCGCAAGATGAGCTGCCTGCTGGAGGCGCTGGAGACCATCGTGCGTGCCGACCGTGGCCGCGCCAGCGAGCTGGTGCAGGCGCGCAAGACGCTGCAGCAGGCCGAGCTGGCCCAGGCGCAGGCGGTGTCGCAGGCCCGCCAGGTGGAGGTGAGGCTGCGCCGCCTGGTGGGCGACGGCCTGCCCAGCGTGCAGGGCATGAGCACGCTGCTGCTGCAGGTGCCGGCGCTCGAGCAGTTGCTGCCCGAGCTGGAGCACAACAGCGAGATCGCCGCGCTGGAGGCCCAGGCGCGTGCCGCTGGCAGCTATGCGCAGGCGGTGGCCGCCGGCAGCAAGCCGCAGGTGAGCTGGAACGTCAACGGCTCCTCGGCCGCGGGCGCCGGCGGCTCGACCGGCAGCACGCGCAACAGCAGCTATTCGCTGGGCGTGGCCGTCAACATCCCGCTGCTCAATCCCGGCGTGGCACCGGCCAGCGACGCGGCGCGCAAGCGTGCGCGCGCCGCCGAGCTGCAGCGCGCCGATGCGCTGGATGCGCGCCGCTTTCGCGCCGCCGAGGTGCATGAGCAGACGCAGGCCAGCTTCGACCGCTCGCGCCGCCTGGGCATGGTGCTGCGCGACAGCGAGCAGGTGCGCAACTACACGCTGCAGCAGTGGCAGCAACTCGGCCGCCGCAGCCTGTTCGACGTGATGGGCTCCGAGGCCGAGCACTACAACCTGCGCATCAGCCATGTCAACGCCATCACCGACGGCCAGCAGCTGAATGCCAACCTGCTGTCGCTGGCCCGCGGAGTGCTCGAATGGTTGAAATGAAGCATCGCCGTCGCTGCCCGGGCCTTGCCTCGGGTCCGTTCCCCCTATCGTCCGGAGCCAGACCGTGACCGCAAGCGCCCAAGCGCCTCAGAAATCCGGGCCGCGCCCGCGCCCGCCCAAGCCGATGCCCTCACAACGCGCCCCCAAATCCCAGGCCGCGGCCGTCGCCCAGGCCCTGAAGCTGCAGAACCAGGGCCTGGACGCCAGGGCCATGGCGGCCTTCCGGGCCATCCTCGCGCGCAGCCCCGACGAGCCGGTGGCCCTGTATTCGCTGGCCGTGCTGCTGATGAATTCGCAGGCCACCGAAGAGGCGCTGGACTGCATCGAAAGGGGCGTGAAGGCGGCGCCAGGCTTCGTGCCGATGTGGTTTGCGCGCGGCAAGGCACTGCATGCGCTGGGCAGGATGGACGAGGCGCTGCGCAGCTACGAGAAGGCGCTGGAGCTCAGCCCCGAGCACCTGAGTGCCCTGGTCAACAGCGGTGTCATGCTGCGCGAGATGCACCGCCACCTCGAGGCGCTGGAGCGCTTCAAGCGGGTGCTCGAGATCAATCCCAAGCACGAGCTGGCGCTTTCCAATGCCGGCATCCTGCTCACCGAGACCAAGAGCAGCCAGGAGGCCATCGACATCTTCAGGCGCCTGCTGGCGATCAACCCCGGCTATCCCTATGGCCTGGGCCAGTTGTGCCACGAGATGGTGCATATCTGCGACTGGACCGACCACGCGGCCCTGTCGGCGCAGGTGGTGGAGGGGGTGCGCAACAACCGCAAGGTGTGCCTGACGCTGGCCCTGATGGCGATCTCCGACCGGGCCGAAGACCAGTTCCTGGCGGCCCAGGTGTACGCCGGCCACTTTTTCCCCCGCAAGGGGCCTGCGCTGTGGCAGGGCGAGGCCTATGCCCACCCTCGCCTGCGCGTGGCCTACATCTCGCCCGACCTGCGCGAGCACCCCGTGGGCCACCTGATGGCGGGCATCTTCGAGCGCCACGACAGGACGCGCGTCGAGACCTTCGCCTACTCGGTGGGCATCGAGGACGGCAGCCGCCTGCGCGGGCGCATCCGCAAGGCCTTCGACCACTTCATCGACGTGCGGGGCCGCGGCGGGCGGCAGATCGCCGAACTGATCCGCGCGCACGAGATCGACGTGCTGATCGACCTGGCCGGCTACACCTCGGATACCCGCGTCGACGTCTTCGTCCACCGGCCGGCGCCGGTGCAGATGACCTATCTCGGCTACCCCGGCACGCTGGGCAGCGAGCACTTCGACTACCTGCTGGCCGACCGCTACGTGATCCCGCCGGAACACCAGCCCTTCTACAGCGAGAAGATCGCCTACCTGCCCGACGCCTACCTCCCCACCGACGCCAGCCTCGCGCCCGCGGAGCGCACGCCCACGCGGGCTGAATGCGGCCTGCCCGAGACCGGGCCGGTGCTGTGCTCGTTCTGCCATGCCTTCAAGATCAATCCGGCCATGTTCGCGGCCTGGATGCGCATCCTCGGGCGGCTGGAATCGAGCGTGTTGTGGCTGGTGGCGCAGAACGAACTGGCCACGGCCAACCTGCGCCAGCAGGCCCAGGCTCACGGCGTGGACCCGGCGCGGCTGGTCTTTGCACCCCGCGTGCCGCTGGTGGAAGACCACCTGGCGCGCTACCGGCTGGCCGACGTCTTCCTGGACACCTCGCCCTATAACGCCCACACCACGGCGGCCGACGCGCTGATGGTGGGCCTTCCCGTGGTCACTTTCGAGGGCCATGCCTTCCAGTCGCGGGTGGCCGGCAGCCTGCTCCACGCCATCGGCCTGCCCGAGCTCATCGCCAACTCGCTGAGCGCCTATGAGGATCTGGTCGTCGACCTGGTGTCCGACCGCAGCCGCCTGGCCGCGGTGAAGGCCAAGCTGGCGGCCAACCGTGCCACCCATCCCCTGTTCGACACCGACGGCTTCTGCAGAAAGCTCGAGGACGTGTTGCTGGGCCTGGCCGGCCGGCCGGTGCAGGCCCTGCCGCCACCGGCCGCCGCCGCCGTCGACAAGGATCTCGAGGCCGGCACGGCGATGCTGGCGCAAAAGAACTACCCGCAGGCAGAGCTTCACCTGCGCCGCCTGGTCCGCCGGGGCGCCGATCCCGACTCCGTGGCCGGACTCCTCGGCGAGGTGGCGCGAGGCTACGGCCTGGCGCCTGACTTCCAGCTGGTGGAACCCTCCGAGGCCGAACGGGCCCGTTCAGGCCGGTTCATGCTCATCAAGGCCTGGGGCTTCGGCTTCTGGAGCGACGTCCACCATGTGCTGGGCCAGTTGTTGCTGGCCGAGCTGACCGGGCGCAGGCCGGTGGTGCACTGGGGTTCGAACAGCCTGTTCGGCGACGGCACGCCCGCCAATGCCTTCGAACACTTTTTCGAGGCCGTGAGCCCGCTGAGCCTGCCCATGTTGCTGGACATTGCCCGGCAGGTGACGGTCTACCCGGCCAAGTGGCAGGACGGTGAACTCGCGGCCGAGAATCGCGACAAGTGGGATGGGCCGGGGGCGCGCCTGGCGGCACCGTATTTCTTCGGGCGCGAGGAAACCCTGGTGGTGTCGGACTTCTACGCCACGGTCAGCTCGATCCAGCCCTGGATAGGCACGGGCTCGCGCTACCACGGCCAGAGCGACGACCAGATCTACCGCGAGCTCTTCGCCCGCTACCTCAGGCCGGTTCCCGCGATCCAGGCGCGCGTGGATGCCTTCCACGCCGAGCACATGCAAGGCCGTCCGTGGGTGGCCGTCCATGTGCGCGGCACCGACAAGATCCTGGAGTCGGGCGCACTGAACCAGACCAATCAGGGCTACTTCCCCTTTGTCGACCGCATCGTCGAACTCAACCCCTCGATCGGCCTGTTTCTGCTGACCGATTCGGTGGAGCTTCACCAGGCCTACCTGCAACGCTACGGCGCCAGGGTGCTGGTCACGCCGGCCCGGCGCAGCAGCACGCCCGACGGCGTCCACATGCAGGGCCACCCCGGGCGCACGATGGGCGAGGAGGTGCTCGTCGACGCGCTGCTGGCGGCACGCTGCAGCTATTTCGTCGGCAACCAGGAGTCCAACGTCTCACTGGCGGTCTCCAGCCTCAAGGCCTGGCCGGCGGGCTTTGCCGTCTTGCTGGGCGCCGAAAGCGCGCGCTCGCACAATTTCGTGCTGCACCAGCGCCGCTGAGTCCGTAGCCCCCGGCGCGCAGCCGGGGCCGGGTCAGGCCGGGTCAGACGGGGCCAGGCAGGTCGACGGCCCAGGTGGCCAGGGCCAGCCCCGCCTCGCGCGCCATCTTGGTCCAGGAGAAGGTCGCCGCCTGGGCCAGGCCAAGGGCCACGAGTGCCGAGCGCGTGCCGGGCACCTGCACGTCCCGCAGCGCCTGGTGCATCTCGTCGATGCTGTCCTCGCCGACGTAGAGCGCGGCCTCGCCCCCGACCTCGCCGAGCGAGCTGTTGCGGCAGGTGATGGCCGGGCAGGCGCAGGCCATGGCCTCCACCACCGGCAGGCCGAAGCCCTCGTAGCGCGAGGGGTAGACCAGGGCCAGGGCGCCGCTGTAGGCGCATTGGAGCTCATGGTCACTGAGCACCAGCATGTGTACCGCCGCGTCGCCCGTCAGCGCGGCCATCTCGGGCTCCAGGGCCGCATTGGCATTGGTGCAGACGATGGCCAGGCGCGAGCGCTCGTCGCCCAGGCGGGCAAAGGCGCGGAAGAAAAGTTCGACGTTCTTGTAGTCGGTGCGGCTGCCCGAGACCATGAAGTACGGCCGCGTGATGCCATGGCGCTGGCGAAATGACGCCACGTCGACGGCGTCGGCCGGCTCGAAGCTGCAGCCGTTGTGGACCACGCGCCGGCGCAGGCTGCGGGCCTGGGGATGAAAGCGCAGCAGGTCGGCCTCGGTGCTGTGCGAGACGCAGAGGAAGGCCTGGGCCGATGCGATGGCCAGCCGCTTGCCTACCCATTGCAGATTGGTCAGGTCGAAGCCCATCACCTCGGGAATCATGTCGTGCACCATCAGCGCGCTCGGCGTGGTGAGCGGCTGCGTGAAGTAGGTGGACACGAACAGCCCCGCCCGCTCGCGATTGCAGATCTGCTGCATGAGGGCGCGGTCCTGGACCATGCGGGCGTAGTCATAGGGCGGCGCGTCGACATAGCGCAGCCCGGGCAGGCGGGGCGCGGTGCGCCCGCGGTCGATGACCACCAGGCTGGGCGCCAGATCGCTGACCGACCAGTGTTGCAGCAGGCTCTTCCAGACCCGCGCAATGCCCGAGGTGAAGCAGAAGAACACGCCGTCGATGGCAATCGAGAGGCCGCTGGCGCGCAGGCGCTCGAAGGCCGTGACGGTTTGCAGGTCGGCGGCGGCCTGCGTGCGGCTGTGCGGCGACGGCGGCACCGAGGCCCGCTGCGCGTGGGCGGGCAGGCCGTCGTGCCAGGCCTGCAGCCGGCCGAGCACGGTGTCGCCAAGGCGTCGCCGGCTGAAGATGAACCAGTTGCCGAAGTGATAGGCCTGGCGGCCGGCGCGCTGGGCCAGGCTGTCCAGCGCTGCGCGCGAATACAGGAAGTCCGGCGCCGGGGCGCCGGGCTCCTCATGCTCGGGGCGGGTGCCGTGCTGGGTATCGTTCCAGGGGTCGTTCCAGGGGTCGTTCCAGGTGTCGGCCCTGGCGCCCAGTTCGCCGATCACCAGATCGGGGTCGCAGGCGAAGACCTGCTGCCACAGCCGTGCCGGATCGGCGCCGAGCCCATGTCCTTCGCGCAGCGTGACGAGGTCGAAGGCGGGGCTCGGCCCGTCGCGCCGGAAGCCGGCGGCGAACTCGGCGGCGGCCTGGCTGTCGAGGCAATGGAAGTTGTAGCCGGCGTCCCGCATGAGGCGGGTGAAGAGGCCGCTGCCGATGTCCAGCGCCAGCCGGTCCTGGCGGAACGGCAGGGCCTGGAGCAGGGCCGGCACGACGCCGGCGTGGGCCAGGGTGCGGGCGGCCCGCCCGGTGTCGATGGCCGCCGCGAGGCCCGGGCCGGCATGGCCAGGCTCCTGCGGCGGCCCGGCCTGGAGCGAGTGGCAGGCCGCGCAACGGTAGAGCGCCGCCCCGCGGCGCTGGCCGAGGCCCGGGCCCGGCGCGGCATCGAGCGCGCCCCCGCACAGGCGGCAGCAGGCCTGCGTGGCCGCGCCGGGCGGGGCATCGGAGTCGCGCGGCGATGGCGGCGGCAACGCGCCCTCCGCGTCTGGCGGCATGCCCAGCAGGAAGACCTGGCCCCGGGGCCAGCTCCGCAGGCGTGAGGCCATCTGCGAGAGTCCGCCCGCCTGATCGCCCACCAGGTAGTGGCAGCGGGCGGCCAGCAGCGCGTCGATCAGCTGGGCCTCGGCACCGGCGCGGTCGGCCCAGCCCGGCGGCCTTGCGCCGTCCAGCGCGCCGGGGCGTTCGGCCGCGGGGCAGACAAGGCGTGCGCCATGGTGCTTGCCGAAGCCTGCAATCGCCTCGCTGTCGGCGCTGAGCAACAGGACGCCGATGCGCGGATTGAGCTCGACGATGCGGTCGACGAAGGACAGGCTCTGCGCCAACAGCCCGGCCCGGGCCTGCGCAGGCGCGCTTCCCTGGCGGCCTGGAACGTGTACCGCCACCCAGGGCCGCCCGGCCAGGCGTTGGCGCGCGAAGGCCTCGACCTTCTGCACGATGGCCGGCACCGGGCGCAGCTGGCTGGCCAGGATGGACTCGTGGATCCTGTCTTCGGTCCATCCGAAATAGGGCGACGACCCGGAGATCGACGGCAGGATGTCGCCCACGCCGAGATAGCGGTCGCTCACCACCAGCGTTTCGCTGCGTCCGAGCGGCCCAGGCGGCGGCAGGCGCACGGCGGCGGGCGCGGCCCCCGGGCGCCGGGTGCGCCATGCAGGGGGGTAAACCGAACCGGCTTCGGTGGCGTCCACCAGCATGGCCAGGCTCAGCGGGCTCACGGCCTCGAAGAAGTGCTCGAAGGCATTGCCCGGTGCGCCCGCGCCAGCGGCCTGATCCAGGGGCCAGTGGACCACCGGCCGGCGGTCATCGAGCTGGGCCACCAGCAACTGGGCCACGACGTGCTGGACGTTGAGCCAGAAGTCGCGCCCGCAGGGCTCGATGAGCAGGAAGCGGCCCCGACGCGGTGCAGCGTCGTCGGCGGGAAGCTGGCGTTCGACGGCTTCGGGTGCCGGCGGCATGGGGCTCACCCGGTCCATCAGGCGGGGCCGTAGGAGAACCCGACCACGGTGTGGTCCAGCCCCCCATCCAGGTCGTCGTGGCGCGAGCCCTGCAGCGCGGCCCGCACGGGCGCTGCCGCATGGCTGCCGATGAGGGCGCGGGCGCGCAGCGCCTCTTCCAGCGCGACCGGGCTGGCCAGCGCCAGCACCAGGCTGCCCCGCTCGGGCGCGAGCAGGCGCACGAAGCGCTGCGTGGTGGCGGCCAGATGCTCGCCCTCGGCCCCCAGCACCACGATCAGGTCGAAGGCCAGATTCTGGGCGCCGTAGGCCATGGCCGAGCCCGCGAGTTCGGCTGCCTGGACCTCGATCGATGAACCCACGGCGCCCTGGCCCATCACCATGCTGATGGCGCGTTGTGCGCTGGCGAGTTCATCGGCGGCAAAGGCGCAGGGTGTGCGGCTGCCCTGCACCAGCACCATCAGGTAGCGGCAACCTCCCCGGCGCCGGTGCGGCAGCAGCAGGTCTTCCAGCGCGCCGGCCATGCCCCGCCGCGGCGCGACATGCCGGCCCAGGCTGCTGTGCTGGCGGTGGCACACATATTCCAGCAAGGGTACGCGGCGCTGGTAGCGGTCGTGGCTTTCGTCGTGGGCGAGAAAGTGTGCCCTGGGATCGGCTTGGGCCGCGGGGTCCTGGCGGTGCCGCCAGGCATACAGCGGGGCGTCGAAATTGGCCTTTACCCGCTTGGGCCCCATCGAGCCCTGCCAGTGCAGCAGGTCGTTGTCGTGCGTGGCGCCAGGTAGGTAGTCGATCTCGGCGCCGCTTTGCCGGACCGCGAAGTCCAGCGCCAACTGGTCGCGCTTGGAGAAGGCCAGCAGGGTCTCCCACCACAGCTGGCCGAAGCGACGCACGGTCTCGTGATGGTGCGAGCGCAGCAGCACCGTGCCCGCGGTCAACGGCGTGAGGCTGTCCAGGGCCGCGAGGCTGGCGTAGAAGTCGATCTGGCGGCAGAGGGTGTCGACGTCGTCATAGCCCAGGGCCGCCACCGCGTCGGCCTCGTCCAGCATGGTGGTGCGGGAAGGGTGGCGGAAGGCGCGCAACAGGTAGGGCCGCTCGGTGTGCAGGTCGGCCGCCTGAGGCAGCCGCCGCAGGCGCACCGTGTTGTCCAGGTACAGGCTGTGGCTGGCGTCGGGAAAGTAATCGTGCGGCAGGGCCTTGGGGCGCCGCGAAAGCTTCTCGGGCGGCAGGTGCCGGGTGGCGAGCGGCACGAAGCGCCAGACGTCGGAATGCAGCGCCGGGTCGTCGGTGATGCAGACGAAGTCGATGTCCAGGTCGGTCGATGTGCCCTTGGGCAGATCGGCAAGGGGGTTGTTCAGCGGCTCCTTGGGCCCTACCAGCACGGTGTAGATCACCAGCATGGCGGGATCAGCGCTTGATCAGGAAGCCCTGGCCCGTGGGCAACGGGAAGATGCGGTAGCCGCGGGCCGCGAACCACGGGTCTTCCTGCTGCTTCTGCGGGCGGTAGGTGCCGGCCCATTCGTAGTCGTCCATCACCACCATGCCTCCCGGCACGACGCGGTCGAACAGAACCTCCAGCGCCGCCAGTTCGCCGGCGGCGTTGTTGAGGTCGATGTGCAGATAGGCCACCTTGTCGGGGCAGCCCTGGGCAAAGGAATCGGGAATGAAGCCCTTGATGAGACGCACCTGCGGGTACTGCGCGAAGCGCGACTGCACCTTCTGGTGGAAGCCTTCTTCCTGGCCCTCGAACTTGTGGCCGGGCACGGGGTTGTAGTCAAAGGTGTCGAAGCCCCAGTAGGTCTTGGGGAAGGCCGGCCCGCCGAGATAGTCCATCACGGTCTTGATGCCGGTGCCGGTGTAGACGCCACACTCCACGAAGTCGCCCTCGAGCTGCACGCAGTGGAAGCCGGCGCAGGCCAGGATGTAGCGGCGCCAGGCGATGGCATGGTCGGCGTCGTTCTGGATGTTGCCCTCCCAGGCGGCGCGGAAAGGACCATCCTCGAACAGCGAGTTGTTGCGCCCCCAGGTGAACAGGTTGTCGCCCAGGAAGTGGCCTGAAGTGACCAGCGACCGCGCCTCATCCAGCAAAGCGCGAAATCGCACCGGATCGCTCACGCCCCAGTACTTGTGCGAAGCGAAGTTCACGACCGCGTCCATGCGCAGGGGGGCGAGCTCGGGGAGGGTGGGTTTCATGGCATGGCTGGCGCTGCAGTTGCCGCGGCGCCTTCGTCCGTTGGCTTGCCATGGTGCATGCGCTGGCGGCTGGCGACAGGCCGAATTGGGGCCGGCAAGCACGCCTAATGAGGCCATCGGCGGGCCACGCCTCGCATAGGCTCGTGGCACTGTAGCCAAAGAGCCTGAGCCGTGGCCACTCTTCCGATCCAGTTCCCGCAAGGCGCCGCCGGCGCCATGCGCAGTTCGGCAGTCAGAACCCCCTGCGCCTGGGCGAATCCTCGTGCGCGGTTGGTCTGCGCTCCAACGGAACTGCGGGATGGCGTGGCCGCTGGCGCCGGGCAGCCGGGCGCGCAAAGGCCAATGCCATGATGATCGAACAGACGATTCCACTCATAGAGCCCTACCTGGGCAAGAAGGCCCGGCTGTATGTCGACGAGTGCTTCGACAGTTGCTGGATAAGTTCCAGGGGCCACTTCATCCCCGACTTCGAGCGCGCCTTTGCCCGCTTTGTGGGCACCAAGCACGCCGTGGCCGTCACCAACGGCACGGTGGCGCTGCATCTCGCACTGCTGAGCCTGAATATCGGCGAGGGCGATGAAGTCATCGTGCCGGACTTGACGTTCGCCGCGACCATCAATGCGGTGCTGCATGCCAGGGCCACGCCGGTCATCGTCGATATTGACCCCGACACCTGGAACATATCTCCGGCCAGGATTCGGGAAGCCATCACCTCAAAAACCAGGGCGATCATCCCTGTCCACCTGTACGGCTATCCGTGTAATATGAGTGAGATAGCCGCCATCGGCGTGGAGTACGGACTGAAAATTATCGAGGATGCGGCCGAAGCGCATGGCGCCGAGTACCAGGGAAAAAAAGTCGGCAGCCTCGGAGACATCGGGGCATTCAGCTTTTATGGTAACAAGATCATCACCACCGGCGAAGGTGGCATGTGTACCACCGACGATGACGAGGTTTACGAAAAAATGCTGGTGATGCGGGATCACGGCATGAACAAGAATAACAAGTACAAATACGATGTGGTTGGCTACAACTACCGCATGACCAATCCGCAGGCGGCGCTCGGGCTGGCCCAGCTGGAAGAAATCGACGACATACTGCGGCGCCGGCGGAACGTGGGTATCTGGTATGACGAACAGCTGACCGGCGTGGACGGCATCGAGATCAGGTGCGCGCCCAGCAATATCAAGCCGGTGGTCTGGCTCTATACCTGCCTCGCCCGCCACAGGGATGAGGTAATGGCCAGGCTCGCCAGAAACAACATCGAGACGCGCCCGATGTTCTATCCGCTGCATCAGATGGATATCTACAAGCAGTACGTCAGGCATCGTTGCGCCTGCTCCATCGGCGTGGCCTATCGCGGCATTACCTTGCCGACTTACTACACCATACCGAATTCATTCGTGGAAAGGGTATGCAAGGTCGTGCAGATGGAGACGGCCGATGTCTGCTGAGCCATTCAAGTACGATGGCGCCCTGGACGCGTGGAAGTGCAATCACATTCTTCGGTTCTGCCAGGGCTCGGCGCTTGATATCGGCTGCAACACGGGTAATCTCGTCGCGTTTCTCAACCGCACGGGCATCCCGGCGGTTGGAATCGACTCTGAATCGGCGCATGTGGAGGCGGCGCGGAAAGCCCATCCAGACTGCGAGTTTCACTGCGGCACCGAATTGAGGCAGTTTTCCGACAAGCAGTTCGAGAGCGTCATCGCCTGGAATGTCCTCGAGCACATCGAAGACGATGTTGGCGCTCTGCAGGAGATGATCAGGATTGCCTCGCGCAATGTCATACTCTCCATTCCGAAGGAAGACGATCTGTCATTGCCGGATTCGAGGGTCACCTACCGGCCCTATGTCGATCCCACGCATCGACACTATTACACGCGCCAAATCATTGCCGGGCTGCTGGCGCAGACCGGTGCCTTCAAGGCCCACATCGAGGATGCCAGCCGGGTCAGGCCGCTGCTCGCCTATGCCAAGATCGGCATTCCGCGCTGGCTTTGTGCCACGCTAGATTCAATATTCTGGCGCTTGGGCGGCGACAAGACGCCCTTGCTCGCAAACTTGATTGTGGTTATTGATGTCGGCGGTGGCCGCAACATTGCAAGGAAATCAGCATGAGAGTCAATCTGGTCAATTACGAGGAAGGGCTGGCCATCGTTGGCATTCTGTCAAAGTATGCGCAGGCGATGAAGACCGAGCTGGACAAGCTCGGCGTCGAATGCACGGTGAAGGCGCTGCCGGACCCGGATGCGACGGTGAACCACCACATCAACTACGGGCCATACCAGTATGTGGACACCATCAATACGGTGATGATCACCCATTTTACCCAGGGCACGGATTCCAAGATTGAGAGAATTCGGGAGATTATGGCTACGGCCGATGTCGGGATCTGCTTCTCGCCGACGATGATGTCTTACCTGAATGGTTTCGGAGTCGGCAAGCTGGATTATGTTCTGCCGGCCCATGACAGCATTCCCAGGCGGCCGAAGAACGTCGCAATTCTCTCCAACGTGTACCCTGACAAGCGCAAGCGGGAGTGGATGCTGGCCGAGGTCTGCAAGGTGATAGACAAATCGAGCTTCACCTTTCTGGTCATGGGCAAGGGCTGGGAGTATGTCCTGGCTCCACTGGCCCGCGAGGGTTTCGACATCAAGTACCGGCCGGATTTCGACATGGATACCTACAAGGTGATCCTGGAGCGGGCGGATTTTGTGCTGTATACCGGCGATGAGGATTGCATGGCCCAGAGCATCCTCGACGCTTCACAGGCCGGCATTCGAACCATCTCAAGCGTGCAGGATTGGCAGAAGGACTTGCCGGTCGACTATCCATTCCGCACCCAGGAAGACCTGGACAATATATTCAGGCGTCTTGAATACAACCCGGTCAAGGATTGGACCTGGGCCAAGTACACTGAAAAGCACCTGGACATCTGGAAGTCCGTGCTGGGCCGTGCCTAAAACCACCCGGCTTCCTGGCTGAAGCCCGCCGGCGCCGCCCGGTGCTGCGGCGTCAGCGTTGAAGGCCGTAGTACACCCGGCGAAAGGCGTTCCCGGGGGTGTCGAGCAGGGCCTCTACTTTGTGCCGGCAAAAAGCGGCTGGCCGCGGTGCAATATGAATAACTGGTTGGCCCAGAATGGGCCATATTTCAGTTTTTCGATATCGATGCTTGCTGGGTCGGTCCAAACCCACTCGTTGCCAATCACTGGGCGTTCCCAGTAATACACTTCAAAGCCGTTGCCCGCGCGGGCCTTTGGTATCAGCCTGTCCAGGGTCGGATTGTAGCCGCCTGGTATGGTCACGAGAAAATCGTGGCCTTCGGCCAGCAGCTTGGCCAGCGCGGCCGATACGGCTGCCGGATCCTCAGGCAGGCCATAATCGGAAAGACCTATGTGCTCGAATGTCGAGATCGACAGGATGGCGGGCGTATTGGCAATCTCGACATCCATGAAACCTCTTCTAATGTTCACGAGAGGGTGCTTGTCTGTGGGGTCGACGATATTTGGTATTCGATGTGGCCAATAATATGGCGTTGTTGCGCCAATTTCCATGACATCGTCTCTCTGATATTGTTTCAGAAATTCGTCGGCCACGGCCATTTCAATGGATCGATCAGTCATCCGAAATGGTGGATAGTTTACATTGTGGTTGGCAATGAAATGAGGGACGGGTGTTTTGTCGAACTAAAAGCATGCTTTTGGAATCGGCGATTGGCCTGCATACGTCTCGATCATGTGTTCCTCCAGAGCGGAATCTGGGTGGCGGCTGGTTCCTGCCCGCCGCCAATGACGCGCCACTATGCGCCACTTTGAGCAGACCCTTTCAAGGCGACCCTGTGGGCCGGATTGCCTGCGTTGGGGCCGGAGCCCGCGAACCGCCCCTTCAGCCGGGGCGGGTCGCAGGCCGCTGCCTTAGATCAGCGGCTGCTGGAGCCGCAGCAGTTCGTCGTCGGCGGCACTGACGCCCAGGCTGCATTGCACCTGCATCGGCGCCGCCGTTGCCGTGGCGACTTGTGCGGTCGCGCCCTCGGCCGGCGAGCCCAGCAGGGCCGGCGCGGGTGCGGCCAGCAACTCATCGGCGGTGAGGGCCGGCGCAGCCGCCTGCTTGGCGAGCCAGACGTCGGCCATGGCGTGCTGGCTTCCGTCCGCAGCGGTGTAGCTGCCCACGAGTCCCAGCAAGTTGCCGTTGTCGGTCTCGGTGCTCTTGGCGAAGTCGAGGTTGATCTCGGCGATGCCGAAGTCGACCAGGCCCTTGAGCTCGCCCACATCGGTCTTGCCGTCGCTGTCGGCATCGATCCAGAGCTTGAGTTCACCGAACTTGGCATCGGCCGCCGAAAGCTTGCCGTCGCCGCTGCTGTCCAGTGCAGCCATCGCCCGGAAGCCATCGCCTGCGCGCTGCCCATCGGCGAGTTCGGTGGCGCCACCGAAGAGCTCGCGCCCGTCGTTGATCACGCCGTCCTGGTTGATGTCTCGCACGAGCAGGGCGTCCTGCGCGCTGACCCAGCCCACCTGGCTGGCCTGGCCCGAAGCGGTCAGGTCGAACTGCACGCCCTGGGCGGCTGCCAGCGTCTTCACGCCGTCGCCGTTGAGGTCGAGCACGATCGGGGTCACGCTCTGCAGCGCCTGGAACTGCTCGTTGCTGAAGTGGGCCCAGTCTTCGCCGGCAAAGGCGTTGTAGTGTGCGTCGGTCATGGCCGCCAGGTCGGCGGTCTCGAAGGCCTCGACCTGCGTGGTCGTGAGCGCATCGATCTGCGTCGTCGTCAGGGCGTGGGCCTGCGCGGTGGTCAGGGCCGCGATGTCGGCCGTGCCCAGGCCGGCAATCTGCACTTCGTCCAGGGACTGCAGCTGCAGGGTGGTCAGCGCGGCAAACTGGTCGGTGCTCAGCGCCGCCAGCTCCTGGGTGTCGAACGTGGCCAGCTGCGTCGTCGTCAACGCCGACAGCTGCAAGGTGGTCAGCTGCCCCAGCTGCGGGTCGGTGAGGGCGTCGATCTGCTCGGACGTGAAGGCCGCGATCTGCGCCGTCGTGAAGGCGCGCAGGTCCGCCGACTCCATGTTGACGAGGTCGGCCGTCTCGATGGCCTGCACCTGCAGGGCGCTCAGCGCCATGACCTGGCCAGTGGTGAAGGCCACCAGCTGGCTGCTGCTCAGCGCGGCGATGCTGGCCTCGCTCAGCGCCTGGACCTGTGCCGTGCTCATCAGCGCCACTTCCGGCGTTTCCAGGGTGGCGATCTGCGCCGTGCCCAGGCTGGCCATCTGCACGGGTGTCAGGGCCAGGAACTGAGCGCTGGTCAGTGCAGAGAGATCGGCTCCCGTGAGGGCGCCGAACTGTTCAGTGCTCAGCGAGGCCAGTTGCGTGGTGCTGAGGTGCGAGAGCTGGTCGGTGCTCAGGGCGTCGATCTGTGCCGTGCTCAGCGCGGCCAGTTGCAGGGTCGACAGCGCGGCCAGGTCGGCCGTCTGCATGGCCGCGATGTCCGCCGTCTCGATGGCGCGGACCTGCGCCGTGGCCAGGGCCACGACCTGAGCCGTGGTCAGCGCCTCGATGCCTGCGGTGCCGAGCGCGGCGATGCTGGCGGTGGTCAGCGCCCGGATCTGGGTCGTGCCCAGGGCGGCGATGTCCGCCGTTTCCAGGGCGCCCATCTGGGTCGTGTTCAGCACCGCGATCTGGGCCGTGCTCAGGGCCGCGAACTGGCTCGTGCCCAGCACGTTGAGGTCGGTCGACGAGAGCTGGGCCACGGCGCCGACGTTGATCGCCGCCACCTGCCTTGTGGTCAGGCTGGCCAGCTGCGAGTCGGTGAGGGCGGCCAGCTGCGGCGATGCCAGGGTGTTGATCTGGGTGGTGCTCATGGTCACCAGGTCGGCCGTCTGCAGCGCACCGATGGTGGACGTGCTCAGCGCCTGGACCTGCGCCGTGGTCAGCGCGATGAACTGGCTGCTGGTCATGGCGTCGATCGCGCTGCTCGACAGCACATTCACGCCGGCCGTGCCCAGGGCGCGGATCTGGTTGGTCGAGAGGGCGACGACGTCGGCCGTCTCGAGGGCCTGCACTTGCGCGGTCGTCAGGCGCGACACCTGGTAGGTGGTGAGGGCCGCGAACTGCGCGCTGGACAGGGCATTGAGGTCGTCGGTGGCGATGGCGCCGATCTGTGCGGTGCCGATGGCCGCGACCTGTGCGGTGCTCAGCACCGTGAGCTGGGCCGCGCTCAGTGCCGACACCTGGTCGCTGGTCATGGCGCGGATCTGCGCCGTGCCCAGGGCCGCGAAGTCGGCAGTCTCCATCGTGGCCAGGTCGGCCGAGTCGATGGCGACGATCTGGCTGGTCTTCAGCGCCATGACCTGGTCGGTGGTCAGGGCCTGCAGCCGGGCGGCATCCAGGGCCTGGATGGCCGCGGTGCCGAGCGCGCGGATCTGGTCGGTGCGCAGCGCGGCCAGGTCAACCGTCTCCAGCGCAGCGACCAGGGTCGTGCTCAGGCCGGCGACCTGCGTCGTGGAAAGAATCTGGAACTGCGTGCTGGACAGGCTGTTCAGGTGCGCCGAGTCGAGGGCGTTGAGCTGGGTCGTGCCCAGTGCGCCGAGCTGCGGGTCGGTCATTGACATCAGCTGTGTCGAACTCAGCGCCGCCATCTGGTCGGCGCTCAGGCCGGGCAGCTGGTTCAGTTGCAGCGCGTTGATGGCGGTGGTGCTCAGGCCGGCCAGGTCGGCGGTTTCAATGGCGCGGATCTGCTTGGTGGTCAGCTCGCCGAGCTGCATCGTTTCCAGCTGGGCGGCGCTGAGCGCCGCGATGCCGGCCGTGCTGATGCCGCGCAGCAAGGTGCCGCTCAGCGAAGCCAGGTCGTCGGTGGCCATGGCGGCCATCTGCGCCGTCGTCAGGCTGCCCATCTGGGCAGGCGTCAGCGCGGCGAACTCGCCGGTGGTCAGGCTCGCGAGGTTGGCCGGATCGATGGCCCGGAGTTGCGCCGCGGTCATGGCGGCCAGGCTGGCGCCAGGCAGGGTCGACAGCTGGTCGGTGGTCAATGCGGCGATCTGGGCCGTGGTGAAGACCGCGAACTGGCCGGGCAGGAAGGCGCCGATGGCCTCGGTGCCCAGGCTCACCAGGTCAGCCGTCTCGAGGGCGCGCAACTGGGTCGTGACCAGTGAGCGCAGCTGGTCGGACGACAGGGCCGCGAGCTTGGCGCTGTCCAGCGCCACGATGGCCGCGGTGGACAGGGTCGGCATCTGCAACGTGGTCAGCCCGGCGATGTCGTCGGTGGCCATCGCGATGATCTGCGCCGCGCTCAGGGAGCCGATCTGCGTCGGCGTCAGCGTGCCGAACTGCGCCGACGACAGGGCTGCCAGGTCGACGTCCGCGATCGCGGCAATCTGCGCCGTGGTCAGCGTGGCCAGGTGCTGGCTGTCCAGGGCCGTCAGCTGGTCGCTGGTCAGTGCGCGCACCTGGCTGGTGGTCATCGCCGCCACATGTGCCGTGGTCAGCGAATTGAGGTCGTCGGTGGTCATGGCCGCCACCGTGGCGACACTCAGGGAGCGGACCTGGGCCGTGCCCAGCGAGGCGATCTGGCTTGAATCCAGCGCATTGATGACGTCGGTGCTCAGCGCCGCGAAGGCCGCGGTGCTGATCGAGGCCAGCTGGCTGCTGCTCAGCAGCGCGAGGTCGTCGCTCTGCAGCGCGCCGGCCTGGTAGGCCGTCATCGCCGCGAGCTGCGGGTTCAGGAACGCCTCGAACTGGGCGCTGGTCATGGCCGCCAGGTCTTCGGCCGCGATGGCCTGCACCTGGCTGGTGGTCAGCCACTGGACCTCGCTGGTCGTCAGCTGCGACATCGAGGCCGTGCTCAGCGCCACGATGGCTTCGGTGCTGAGCGCGGCAATCTGCGGCTGGGTCAACACCCTCAGGTCGTCGGTCTGGAAGGCCGCAGCCTGCTCCGCCGTCAGCCGGGACAGCTGTTGCGTGGTCAGGGCCATGAACTGGTCGGTGGTCATGGCCGCCAGATCATTGGCTTCCAGCGCAACGAACTGCCGCGTCGTGAGCGCCGCGACCTGCACAGTGGCCAGCGAGGCCACGACTTCGGTCGTGAGCGCCACGATGGCCGCCGTGTTGAGCGCGGTGATCAGGGTCGTGCCCAGGGCGCGCACGTCGGCCGTCTCGAGCAGCGTTGCCTGGCTTTCGGTAATGGCGCCCACCTGGCTGGCGGTCAGCTTGGAGAACTGTGCCGTGCCAAGGGCGGCCAGGTCCGCGGCTTCGAGCCAGGCCACCTGCTGCGTGTTCAGGCCGGGAATCTGGCTCGTGCCCAGGGCGGCGGCTTCTGCCGTGGTGAGGGCAATGAGCTGCTCTTCATTGAGCGTGCGCAGCTGCCGCGTGGTGAGGGCGGCGATGTCGGCCGTCTCCATGCCGGCGATCTGCTCGCCCGTGAGCACGGCGATCTGCGCCGTGCTCAGCGCGGCAAACTGGCCGCTGCCCAGGGCGTTGAGGTTGGCGACCGACAGGTTGCTGATCTCGGCGGTGGAGATGGCGGCGGCCTGCGGTGCGGACAGCGCGGCGAACTGCGCCGTGGTCAGGCCGGCGAGCTGTTCGCCGGTCAGGGCCCGGATCTGGGCCGTGCTGAGCAGTGCGAGGTCGGCCGTGTCCAGCGAGGCCAGCGCCGCGGGGGCGATGGCCGCGAGCTGCGACGTGGTCAGCGCCTGCGCCTGGTTGCCCGTGAGGGCCTGCACCGACGCGGCCGTGAGGTTGCCGATGACATCGGTGGAGATGGCGCGGATCTGGGTGATGCTCAAGCCGGCGAGGTCGGCCGTCTCGAGCGCGGCGATCTTCTCTGCCGAGAGGTTGGCCACCTGCAGCGTGGTCATGGCCGCGAACTGGCTCGTGTCCATCGCCGTGAAGTCGGCCACGTCCATCACCGCGATCTGGTTGGTGGTGAGCGCGCGCACCTGGTTGGAGGTCAGGCTGGCCATCTGGGTGCCGTCGAGCGCGACGATCTGCGAGTCGCCCAGGGCGGCGACCTGGGACGAGGTCAGGGCCCGCAGGTCGGCGCTTTCGAGGCCGGCGATCTGCTCGTCGGTGAGGGCGCGGATCTGGGCCGTGCGCAAGGCGGCAAACTGAGTCGGAGTCAGCGCGTTGAGCGTGGCTGGCGCCATGCCGGCCAACAGGCCTTCGTCGAGATTGGCCACCTGGGTGGTGGTCAGCGCGCCAAGCTGCGTGCTGGTCAGCGCGGCCAGGCCGGCGTCGCCCAGGGCGTTGATCTGGCTCGAGCTGAAGGCCCTGAGGTCAGCCGTTTCGAGCGCCACCAGGTTGGCCGCGCTGAGGGCGGCCACCTGATCGGTGGTCAGGGCGGCGGCCTGCTGGGTGGTCAGCGCGGCCAAGGCTGCGGTGGACAGCTCGGCGATGGTGTCGGGGCGCAGGGCGCGGATCTTCACCGGGCCCAGGGCGGCCAGGTCGGCGCCCTCCAGCGCTGCGGACTGCTCGAGCGTGAAAGCGGCAAGTTGGTTGGTGGTCATGGCCGCGAACTGCGCGCTCCCCAGGGCCGCCAGGTCACTGGCTTCGAGGCCGGCGATCTGGTCGGCGGACAGCGAGGCGATCTGCCGCGTCGTGAGGCCGGCCAGTTGGGCTGTGCCGAGGTTGTCGAGCTGGGCCGTGCTCAGCGCCGCGAGTTGTGCCGTGCTCATGGCGGCCAGGTCACGGGTCTCGAGGGAGCCGAGCGCGCTGGCCGAGAGGTTGGACACCTGCTCGGTGGTGAGCGCCGCCACCTGCGCGGTGCTGAGGGCCTGCACGGCGGCGCTGGAAAGTTCGGCCAGCGCCTCGGTGGACAAGGCGCGGACCTGCACCGTGCTCAGCGCGGCGATGTCGGCCGTGACCAGCATGGCGGCCTGGGCCGCGCTCAGGGCGGCGATCTGGGCCGTGTTCATGGCGCCGAACTGCGTCGGGCCGAGCGCGGCCTGGTCGGCGGCATCGAGCACCGCCAGCTGTTCGGTGGTGAGGGCACCGAACTGGCGCGTCGTCAGCGAAGTCAGCTGCTCGGTGATGAGTCCATCGATCTGGCTCGTGGTCAGGGCCTGGACCTGGGTCGTGCTCAGGGCACGCAGGTCGTCAGTGGCGATGACGGCGATCTGTGCGGCCGTCAGGCTGGTGAGCTGGCTGGTGGTCAACGCGGCCATCTGGAGGGTGCCCAGGGCCAGGATGCTGGCGTCGGACAGCGCGGCCAGCGCATCGGTGGCGAGGGCACGGATCTGCAGCGTGTTCAGCACGGCGATGTCGGCCGTGTCCATGGCGGCTGCCTGTTCGGCGGTGATGGCCGCCACCTGCGCGGTCTTCAACGCCGCGAAGTGCGCAGTGCCCAGCGACCGGAGGTCATCCGGTGCCAGCGATTCGATCTGGGTGCTGGTCAGCGCGGCGAGCTGGCGTGTGCCCAGGCTGTTGAGCTGGCTGGTGTCGAGCGCGTCGAGCTGCAGCGTCGACAGCGACGCGATCTGTGCCGTGCCCATGGCCGCGAGGTCGCGCGTCTCCAGCGCCAGCATCTGCTCGGCCGTCAGGCCGCCGATCTGGGTCGTGGTCAGGCCTGCCACCTGGGCCGTGGTCAGTGCCACGATCACCTGCGAGGACAGTGCGCCCAGGGCGTCGTTGTCCAGGGCGCGTATCTGCAGGGTCGAGAGCGCGGCCATGTCGGCGGTCTCCAGGCCACCGGCCTGGTCGGAGGTGAGCGCGGCCAGCTGCGTCGTCGTCATGCCGCGGTACTGCGTGCCGCCCATGGCCGCCAGGTCGCTGGCTTCGATGGCGGCAAACTGTGTCGTGGTAAGGGCCGCCACCTGGCTGGTGGTCAGGCTGGACAGCTGCAGCGAGCTCAGCGCGTCGATCTGCGCCGTGCTCAGCGAGGCCAGCTGGGCCGTCGCGATCTTCATCAGGTCGGCGGTCTCGAAGGCCGCCATCTGGTCGGCGTTGAGCGTGGCCAGCTGGGCCGACGTGAGCGACGCGGCCTGCGTCGTGCCGAGGCCGGCGATGGCCGAGGTGGACAGCGCCCCGATCGCCGCGGCGCGAAGGGCGCGGATATCGGTGGGCGTGAGGGCCGAGAGATCGGCGCCTTCAAGCTGGGTGGCCTGGTCGGTGGTGATGGCCGCCAGCTGATGCGTGGTCATGGCGCCGAACTGCGCGGAGCTCATGGCCGCCAGGTCGGTTGCTTCGAGCGCAGCGAGCTGGACGGTGGTCAGGGCCTCCACCTGGCGCGTGGTCAGGTTCGACAGCTGTTCGGTGTTCAGCGCATCGAGCTGGGCAGTCGTCAGCAGCGTGATCTGGGTCGTGCTGAGGGCGGCCAGGTCGCGCGTTTCCATCGCGCCCATCAGTTCGGCGCTCAGGCTGTGCAGCTGGGCCGAGGTCAGGGCGACGGCCTGGCTCGTGCCCAGGGCCACGATGGCGGCGGTGGACAGCGCGCCGAAGGCATCGGCGTCCAGGGCCCGGATCTGCGTCGTCGTCAGCACCCCGATGCGGTCACCCGGCAGGGCCGCGGCCTGCTCGGCCGTGATGGCGCCGAGCTGCTCGGTGGTCAGGGCGGCGAACTTGTCGGTGGACAGGGCGGCCAGGCCGGCCGGCGTGAGGCCGGCAATCTGCGTCGTGCTCCAACCCGTGATCTGGTTGGCGTTGAGGGCGTCGAGCTGCGGCGTCGAGAAGGCTTCGAACTGCGCCGTGGACAGCGCGGCGACCTGGGCGCTGGTGAGCGCTGCCACATCGGCGGTTTCCATGCCGGCCAGTTGCTCGGCCGTCAGCCTCGAGACCTGCTCGGTGCGCAGTGCGGCCACCTGGGCCGTGCTGAGGGCCTGGAAGGTGGCCAAGGACAGCGCCGCCACCGCGTTCTGGTCCAGCGCGCGCACCTGCTGCGTGCTCAGGGCCGCCACGTCGGCGGTCTCCAGCGAGCCGGCCTGCGTGGAAGTGATGGCCGCGAGCTGCGAGGTGCTCATGGCGAAGAACTGCGCGGTCGAGAGGGCGGCCAGGTCGCTGGCCTCCAGGCTGGCGATCTGCTCGGTGCTCAGCGCCGCGATCTGCGAGGTGCCGAACTTCTGCAGCTGGGTGCCGTCCAGGGTCTCGAGCTGGGCGGTGCTCAGGCTGCGGATGGCCGCGGTGCTGAAGGCCGCAAGGGCGGACGTGCCCATTTGCGCCAGGTCAGACGGGTCGATGGCGGCCACCTGCGCGGTGTTCAGCGCGGCCACCTGCGCGGTCGTCAGTGCCGCGACCTGGCTGCCATCCAGGGCGGTGAGGTCTTGGTTCGAAAGGGCCTGGATCTGGGCCGTCGACAGCCGGGCCAGATCGGCGGTTTCCAGCGCCGCGGCCTGGTCGGTCGTGAAGGCCGCCACCTGGGCCGTGCCCATGGCGGCGAAGTGGCCCGTGCCCAGCGCGGCCAACGAGGCCGGCAGCATCGACTCGATCTGCGTCGTGGTCAGCGCGGCCACCTGGCGCGTGGTCAGCCCGGCCAGCTGTGCCGCATCCAGCGCATTGAGCTGGTCTGCCGAGAACGCGCGGATCTGCGCCGTGCCTATCGCCGCCAGGTCGGCAGTCGCCATCACGTTCAGTGCCGCGACTTCCAGTGCGGCGGCCTGGGCCGTGCTCATGGCGGCCATCTGGCTCGTCGTCAGGCCTGCGATGGCATCGACGGCCAGCGCCGCCACGTTGGCGGTGCCCAAGGCGGCAAACTGCGTGCTGCCGATGGCTGCCAGGTCGCCCGAGCTCAGGGCGGCGGCCTGCGTGGTGTTCAGCGCAAGGATCTGGCGGGTGTTCAGGGCCGCGAACTGGGCCGTGCCCATCGCGGTGATGTCATCGCCGTCGAGCCGCGCGAGCTGGGCCGTCGTGAGGGCGCGGACCTGTGAGGTGGTGAGCGCGGCCAGCTGTTCGGCGCTCAGGGCGTCGATCTGCGCCTCGCTCAGGGCGGCCACGGCCACCGTCTGCAGCGCGGCCAGGTCGGCCGTTTCCAGGGACGACAAGTCGGCGGATTCGATCGCCATCACCTGGGCCGACGACAGCACGGCGGCCTGGGAGGTGGTCAACCCCTGCAGGGCGTCGGCCTGCAGCGCCTCGATCTGCGCTGTGCGCAGCGCCACGATCTGCGTCGTCGTGAGGGCGGCCAGGTCGGCGGCATCGAGTTGCGCGACCTGGTCGGTGCTCAGCAGCGCGATCTGGCTCGTGCTCAGCCCGGCCAGCTGCGAGGTGGCCATGCCGGCCAGCAGGGCCGGATCGACGCTCGCCAGCTGGGTGGTGGACAGCGCGGCCAGCTGGCTGGCGCCGAGCTTGGAGAACTGCTCTTCGGTCAGTGCCGCAAGCTGGCCGGTGGTGAGGGCGGCGATCTGTACCGTGCTCAGGCCGGCCACGGTCGCGGTGGCCAGGGCAGACATGTCTTCGGCGTCAATGGCGCGAATCTGCGCCGCAGTCAGGCCCCTGATCTGGTCGGAGGCGAGTGCGCCCACCTGGACGCCGTCGAGCGTGCTCAGGTGGGTCGTGGTCAAGGCGGCCAACTGCGTGCTGGACAGCGAGGCCACGGCGGTGGCGCCAAGGTTGGCCACCTGGGCGCTGGTCAGTGCGGCGATCTGGGCTGCCGAGAGTCCGTCGAGCTGGGTCGAGGTCAGCGAGGCCAGATCGGCGGGCTCGAGGCTGGCGATCTGCTGGCTGGTCAGCGCATTGAGCTGGGCGCTCGTCACGCCGTCGAGCTGGGTCGCCGTCAGCGCCTCGATCTGGGCGGTGGTCAGCGCCCGCAGCTGGGTGGTGCCGAGCACGGCGATGTTGCCGCTGCTCAGGGCGGCCAGGTCGTCCACCTCCATGGCGCGAAGCTGGCTGGTGCTCATGGCCCTGACCTGGCCGGAGGTGAGAACCTCGACCTGGGCCACATCCATGGCCACGATGGCCTGCGTGCTCAGGGCGCCGAACTGGGCGCTGCCGATCTGCACCAGGTCAGCGGTTTCCATGGCGGCCATCTGTTCGGCCGTGATGCCGCGCACCTGGCTGGTGCTCAGCGCCGCGAAGGCCGCCGTGCCGAGGATGGCCAGGTCGGCCGGGCTCAGGCTGGCCACCTGCGCGCTGGTGAGCGCGCGGATGTGGTCGGTGCTCAAGGCCGTGAGCTGGCTGGTGGTGAGAGCGTCGATCTGCGAGGTGGTGAGCGCGGCGATGCGGCTCGAAGCGAGCTGGCTCAGTGTGCCGGTCGACAGGGCGGCGATGTCATCGACGCCCAGGGCGCGCAACTGGGTCGTGCCCAGGGCGCGCAACTGGTCGCTGGTGAGGGCGGCGGCGCCCTCGACGCTCAGCGCGGTCACGCCGGCCGTGCTCAGGGCCTGGAATTCGGCGCTGCCGATGGCCACGAGGTCGGCCGTCTCGAGGCCGGCAACCTGGCCCGTGGTGAGCTTGGCGATCTGCCCGGAGGTGAGGCCGTCGAACTGGGCCGTGCTCAGCATGTTGAGACGGTCGGATCCCAGGCTGGCGATCTGCACCGAGGTGAGCCCGCGGATGGCCGTGGACGCGATGGCGGCAAGGTCGGTGCTGTCCAGGGCCGCGAGCTGCAGGGTCGTCAGTGCCGCGATCTGCGCGGAGCTCAGGGCGGCGATGCGGTCTGTGGCCAGAACCTGGAGATCGTCGATCGCCAGGGCGCGGATCTGCGTCGTGCTCAGGCCGGCGACCTGGGCCGATGTCAGCCCGGCGGCGTCGGCGGTGGACATGCCGGCGATGACGGTGGTGCTCAGCCCGGAGATCTGGTTGCCGGAGATGCTGCCGATGTCGTCGGTGCCGAAGTTCAACGCCTGCAGCTGCGAGGTGGTCATGGCCGCGATCTGCGTGCCCGTGAGGGCGGCGACCTGGCTGGAATCGGTCGACAGGGCGTCCACCATCGCCGTGCTCAGCGCGCGGATCTGCGCGGTCGTCAGGGCGGCGAGGTCGGCGGTCTCGAAGGCGAGGAATTCGTCGGTGGCAATCTGCTGCAGCTGGGCGGCGGTGAGGCCTTGGATCTGCGACGTGCTCATGGCCTGGAAGTCGGCCGAGCCCAGGTTGCGGATGGACTCGGTCGAGATGGCCGCGATGTGGCGCGAGGTCAGGGCGCCGAAGTCATCGGACGCCATCTGGTCGATCTGGTCGGTCGTCAGCTTGGTGATCTGCGTCACCGTCAAGGCCGCGATCTGGGCGGTGGAGAGGTCGTTGAAGCCGGCCGTCCCCAGGCTGACCAGCTGGGCCGAGGTCAGGCTGGTGATCGCCGAGGTGGCGATGGAGGCGAGCAGGCTGCCCTGGACAAGTGCATCGACCTGGGCCGTGGACAGGGCCGCGACCTGGCTGGCCGTCATGCCCGCCACGTCGGTGGTGCTGAAGGCGGCGATGTCGTCGGCCAGGGCGCTGATCTGCCCGGCGGTGAGGGCGCGGACCTGGCCGGAACTCAGCGCGCCGATGCTGGTGCTGTCCAGCGACGCGATGGCTGCCGTGGTCAGGTTGGCGAGCTGGGACGTGCTCAGGCTGGCCAGCGTGGTGGTGCTGATGCCCGAGAGCTGGGCGGAGGTCAGGCCGGCCATCTGGGGCGAGGTCAGCTTGGCGATGTCGGCCACCGGCAGGCTGGTGCTGTCCAGGGCGGAGACGGCTGTCACGCTCACGGCGTTGAGCTGGGCCGTGGTCAGCACATCCAGGCCGGGCACCTGGCTGGCGTTCAGGCTGGCAATCTGCGTCGTGGTCAGCACGGCGAGGCGCTCGCTGCTCAGCGAGGCCAGATCACCGGAACTCAGGCCGTCGAGCTGGGTGGCCGTGAGCGAGCGGATCTGGCGCGTGTCCAGTTCATTGAGCTGGGCGCTGCTCAAGGCGCCGATCTGCGTGCTCGTGAGGCTGGTGATGCGCGAGGTGCCCAGCCCGGCCAGGTCGGCGCTTTCAAGGCCGGCCAGGGCGGCGGTGGAGATGGCGCCCAGCTGGCTGGTGGTCAGCGCGGCCAGCTGCTCGGTGCCCAGGGAGAGGATGTCGCCGCTGTCGAGGCCGGCGATGGCGCCCGTGCTCAGCAGGCGGAGCTGGGTGCTGGTCAGGGCGGCCAGGTCGGCCGAGGTCAGCGTGGCGCCGTAGGCCAGGCCGAGCGATGCCACCTGGGCGGTGCTCAGGGCTGCCAGTTGCTCGTCGGTGATGCTCGCCAGGTGTCCCAGCTGGCTGGTTGTCATGGCCGCCACCTGGGCGGTGCCCAGTGCCTCGAGCTGGGCGCTGCCCAGCATGTCGATGGCGGAGGTGCTGAGTGAACGGATCTGTGCGGTGCCCAGAGCGGCCAGGTCGGCCGTCTCCAGTGCCCGTGCCTGGTCGGAACTCAGGCGCGACAGCTGGGCCGTGCCCAGGGTCGCGAACTGTGCCGTCGTCAGGGCGGCGAAGTCGGCCGATTCGATGGCGGCCAGTTGCTGGGTCGACAGCGCGGCCAACTGGGTCGCGCTCAGGCCCTGGATGTTGGCGCTGTCGAGCCCGGCGATGGCCGCCGTGCCCAGCGCGCGGATCTGGGTGGTGGACAGGCTGGCCAGGTCAGCGGAGTCCATCACATCCACACGGGCCGAAGTGAGCGCCGCCACCTGGGCCGTGCTCAGGCCGGCGATCTGCTGGGTCGTGAGGGATCGGAACTGGTCGGTCGTGAGCGCCGCGAACTGGGCCGTCGTCAGGGCTGCTACCCCGGTGGTGCCCAGCACGGCCATCTCGGCACTGCCTATGGCCTGGATCTCGGCCGTGCCCAGGGCCCGCAACTGCAAGGTGGTCAGGGCGGCGATCTGGGACGAACCCAGTGCATCGATGTCGGTGCCGGACAGGGCGTCGATCTGCGCCGTGCTCATGTTGCGCACGGCCGCCGTCGACAGGGCGGCGATCTGGTTCGACTCCAGGGCGCTGATCTGGGCCGTGCTCAGGGCCGCCACCTGCACCGACGTGAGGGCGCCGACCGCCGACGTGCCCATCTGGGCGAGGTCGGCGGTTTCGATGGCCGCCACCTGGGTCGTGTTGAAGGTGCGCACCTGGTGGGTCTGCAGGGCGCCGACCTGCTCGCTGGTCAGGGCCCGTACCTGCACCGTGGTGAAGGCCTGGACCTGGGTGGTCGTGAACCTCGTCACGTCCGCCGTCTCGAAGGCCGCCAACTGGGTGGTGTTCAACGACCCCAGCCCCGTGAGCGAGATTGCCGGGATCTGCTGCGCGGTCAGCGCGGCAATCTTGTCCGTGCTGAATGCAGCCCAGTCCTCGGTGGTCAGCGCGGCGATCTGCGCCGTGCTCATGACTGCGATCTGCGACGAGGTGAAGTTGAGGATCAGGGAGGCCATGGTGCTGTCCTTCTGGAAGGCTCGGGTAAAAAGCGCCGCCCTGCACGTGCAGGCGGACCGCTTACCGGGGCATGTCCACGGTCTATCGGTGCGGCCCAGGCCGAACTTGAGGCTGCAAGCGATCTGGCGGGTGTTGGTCGAGCATTTCGGCCGGAAAGGCCAGCCGCGGCCCGGCTCGGTGCGGCCGCGGTGGCCGCAGGCGCGAGGCCGCACACGCAAGCACACCCTCGGCGCCGGCGCGTTGCGCGCCGGGCCGCTGTCACGGGTTGGCCGCCGGCGTGTGCCGTTGCGGCGCCCGGGCGGGGCGTGTCGGGTTCTGGCCTGTCTCTGAAGGGGGTTTCGGCGCCGGCGCCGCCGACTTGAGCACCGAGTTGCACGCGGATACGAAAAAGCCGCCGGGGCGTGGGCCGCGGCGGCTTGGGGGGCGGGGTTGCCGGGTGGTGGCTTACTTGCCCGAAGGCAGCTTGCTGTCCACGCCCTTGACGTAGAAGTTGATGCCGCCCATGAACTTGTCGTCGGCGACCTCGTCCTTCTTCAGCACTTCCTTGCCGTCCTGGCCGACGATGGGGCCCTTCCAGATCACGAAGCTGCCGTCCTTGAGGCCGGCCTTGACGGCCTCGACCTTGGCCTTGGCCTCGGCCGGCACCTTGTCGTTGATGGAGACAATGTCGATGGCGCCTTCCTTGACACCCCACCAGACCGCGCCGCCGCCGGCCCACTTGCCTTCGAGCGCGTCGCGCGTGGCCTTGATGTAGTAGGGGCCCCAGTTGATGATGGCGCTGGCCAGGTGGGCCTCGGGCGCATAGGCCGTCATGTCGCTGTCCCAGCCGAAGGCGTACTTCTTGTTCTTGGCCGCGGTCTGCAGCACGGCCGAGCTGTCGGTGTTCTGGAACAGCACGTCGGCGCCGCCGTTGACCAGGCTTTGCGCCGCCTCGGTCTCCTTGGGCGGGTTGAACCACTCGTTGACCCACACGACCTTGGTCTTGATCTTGGGGTTGACGCTCTGC
Source organism: Rubrivivax sp. A210 (assembly GCF_904426505.1). Classification (GTDB taxonomy): domain Bacteria; phylum Pseudomonadota; class Gammaproteobacteria; order Burkholderiales; family Burkholderiaceae_C; genus Rubrivivax. The sequence continues at coordinate 438,782 of NZ_CAJGBN010000012.1, read as the reverse complement.
GCGCCCAGCGTGAAGGAGTTGATGTTGCGCATCACCTCGGGGATGGGGATGGAGCCCACCACGCCCAGCGTGTTGCTCTTGGTCATGGCGCCGGCGATGACCCCGGCCATGTAGGCGCCCTCGTAGGTGCGGCTGTCGTAGGTGCGCATATTGGCAGCCTGCTTGTAGCCGGTGGCGTGCTCGAACATCACGCCCTTGGTGCCCATGGCGTCCGAGGCCACCTTGAGCATCGGTTCCATATAGCCGAAGGTGGTGCCGAAGATGAGCTTGTTGCCCTGGCCCACGAGATCGCGGAAGACGCGCTCGGCGTCGGCGCTCTCGGGCACCTTCTCGACGAAGCTGGTGACGACCTTGTCGCCGAACTCCTTCTCGACCGCCTTGCGGCCGTTGTCGTGGGCGAAGGTCCAGCCGCCGTCGCCCACCGGGCCGACATAGGCAAAGGCGATCTTCAGCGGCTCGGCCTTGGCCGGTGCCGAGGCGGCCGAGGCCGGCGCGGCGGCCTGCGGCGGCGCCGCTTCTTCCTTCTTGCCGCAGCCGGCCAGGGCCGCGGCTACGGCCACGGCCGACCAGCTGGCCAGCTTCAACATCGTGCGCTTGGTGGGATGGGTCATGGGCTTCTCTCTCCTGGGGGTGTGCGAAGGTCAAACGGAAATTATCAGCCGTTGGGGACAAAGGGCTTGCCCAGCGAGGCCGGCATGTTGATGCGAATCCAGGCCGCGTTGCGCGAGATCAGCACCAGCACGACGATGGTGGCCACATAGGGCAGCATGCTCAGGAACTGGCTCGCGATCTGCACGCCCTGGCCCTGCAGGTGGAACTGCAGCATGGTGACGCCGCCGAAGAGGTAGGCGCCCAGCAGCAGGCGCAGCGGGCGCCAGGTGGCGAAGGTGGTGAGCGCCAGGGCGATCCAGCCCTTGCCGGCCACCATGCCCTCCACCCACAGCGGCGTGTAGACCACCGAGAGGTAGGCGCCGGCCACGCCGCAGAGCGCGCCGCCAGCCACCACCGCGGCCAGGCGGATGCGCCGCACCGGGTAGCCCAGGGCGTGCGCCGCCTCGGGCGATTCGCCCACTGCGCGCAGCACCAGGCCGGCGCGCGAGCGGTAGAGAAACCAGGCCAGGGCCAGCGTCAGCACCATCGCCGCATAAACCATGGGATGCTGGCGGAACAGCGCTGGCCCGAGCAGCGGGATGTCGGCCAGCAGCGGGATGCGGAACTGCACCCTCTCGCCCAGCTTCTCCTGCACGAAGCCGATGCCGACGAAGGCCGAGAAGCCGCCGCCGAAGAGGCTGAGCGCCAGGCCGGTGGCAACCTGGTTGGTGTTGAGCCAGATCACCAGCAGGCCGAACACCGCCGCCAGCCCGGCGCCGGCGGCGGCGCCCGCGGCAAAGGCCAGCCAGTCGCTGCCGCTGGCCACCGCGGTGGCGAAGCCGGCAATGGCGGCCACCAGCATCAGGCCCTCGGCGCCGAGGTTGACGACGCCGGCGCGCTCGTTGATCAGGAGGCCCAGGCCGGCGATGGCCAGCACGGTGCCGGCGTTGAGCGTGGCGGCCAGCAGCAGTGCGAAGCTGTCCATCTCAAGCCCCCTTGGAAGTCGCGCCGGGCGCGGGACGGCGCAGGCGCACCCGGAAATGGATCAGCGTGTCGCAGGCCAGCAGCGAGAACAGCAGCAGGCCCTGGAACACGCCGGTGAGCGATTTCGGCAGGCCCATGCGCGACTGCGCCAGCTCGCCGCCGATGTAGAACATGCTCATCAGCACGCCCGAGAACACGATGCCCACCGGGTGCAGGCGGCCGACGTAGGCCACGATGATGGCGGCGAAGCCGTAGCCGGCCGGCACATAGGGCGTGAGCTGGCCCAGCGGCCCGGCGGCCTCGAGCCCGCCCGCCAGGCCGGCCATGCCGCCGCTGAGCAGCAGCGCCAGCCAGATGGCGCCGCGCGACGAGAAGCCGGCGTAGCGCGCCGCCGCCGGCGCCAGCCCGCCCACCTGCAGCGCGAAGCCGCGGTAGGTGCGAAAGAGAAAGGCCCAGAACAGGCCCACGCCGGCCAGCGCGACGAGCACGCCGACGTGGGCGCGCAGCCCGTCCACCAGGCGCGGCACCTGGGTCACGGGCAGGAAGGTGATGCTCTGCGGAAAGTTGTAGCCCTTGGGGTCTTTCCAGGGCCCGTAGACCAGCCAGCCGAGGATCATCTCGGCCACGTAGACCAGCATCAGGCTGACCAGGATCTCGTTGGCATTGAAGCGGTCGCGCAGCAGCGCCACGATGGCCGCCCAGGCCATGCCGCCCAGCACGCCGGCGGCGACGATGGGCAGCACGATGGCGCGGCCCATCCAGGCAGTCTCGGGCCCGGCCTGCATGGCCACCCAGCCGGCGGCCAGCGCGCCCATCACGAACTGGCCTTCGGCACCGATGTTCCAGACATTGGCGCGAAAGCACACCGCCAGGCCGAGCGCGATCAGGATCAGCGGCGTGGCCTTCACCGACAGCTCGCTGAGCTGGTAGAGGTTCTTCACCGGCTCGACGAAGAACATCTGCAGGCCGCGCAGAGGATCCTTGCCCAGCAGCACGAAGAGCAGCACGCCCACGGCCACCGTCAGCGCCAGCGCCAGCAGCGGGCTCGCCAGCGACATCAGCCGCGACGGCTGGGGGCGGACCTCCAGGCGCATCATGCCGCCGCCCCCTGGACCGTCGGAGTGACAGGCGCCGCCCACAGCCCCGACATCCATTCGCCGATCTGCGGCACCGTGGCATCGCCCACCGGCACGCTGGGTGACAGCCGCCCCTTGGCGATGACGAGCAGGCGGTCGCTGATCTCGAACAGCTCGTCGAGCTCCTCGCTCACCACCAGCACGGCGCAACCCTGGTCACGCAGCGCCAGCAGTTCGCCGCGGATCTGGGCCGCGGCGCCGACGTCCACGCCCCAGGTCGGCTGCGAGACGATCAGCACCTTGGGCGCGGCGCTGATCTCGCGCCCGACGATGAATTTCTGCAGATTGCCCCCCGACAGGCTGCGTGCGCTGGCACCGGCGCCGCCGGCGCGCACATGGAAGCGCGCGATGATGTCCTCGGCCAGGCGCTGTACGCGGCCGGGCTTGATCCAGCCGCGCGGCGACACGCCCTGCAGCCTTGTGAGCAGCGTGTTCTGGGCCAGCGCCAGCGTCGGCACGGCGCCGCGGCCCAGGCGCTCCTCGGGCACGAAATGCAGGCCGAGCGCGCGGCGGCGGCGCGGGCCGGCACGCGCGATGTCCTCGCCGCCCAGCACGATGCTGCCAGGCCCGCCGCGCGGGTCTTCGCCCGAAAGCGCCGCCATCAGCTCCTGCTGGCCATTGCCCGAGACGCCGGCGATGCCGACGATCTCGCCGGCGCGCAGCTCGAAGCCGATGTCGTGCAGGTCGGCGCCGAAGGGCGAGGGCCGCGCCAGGCTCAGGTTGCGCACCTGCAGCACCACCTCGCCGGCGCTGCGGGCCTGGTGGCGCAGCGGCGGTGGCTCGGCACCGATCATCAGGCGCGACAGGCTGGCATTGCTCTCCTGCGTGGGGTCGACCTCGCCCGTGACCTTGCCGCCGCGCAGCACCGTGCAGTGGTGGCACAGGGCGCGGATCTCGTCGAGCTTGTGGCTGATGTAGAGGATGCTGCAGCCGCTGGCGGCCAGCTGGCGCAGCGTGACGAAGAGCTTGTCCACGGCCTGCGGCGTGAGCACCGAGGTCGGCTCATCGAGGATCAGCAGTTGCGGCGCCGTCAGCAGCGCGCGCACGATCTCGACGCGCTGGCGCTCGCCCACGCTCAGCGTGTGTACCGGGCGCGCCGCGTCCACGTCCAGGCCGTAGCTGTGCGCCACCTCGTCTATGCGCTTGGCCACCTCGGGCAGTGTCATCCTGCCGTCCAGGCCGAGCCAGACGTTTTCGGCCGCCGTCAGCGTGTCGAACAGCGAAAAGTGCTGGTAGACCATGCTGATGCCCAGGCGCCGCGCCTGCGCCGGGCTGGCGATTTTCACCGGCTCGCCGTTCCAGCGCAGCTCGCCCTCGTCGGGTTGCACCGCGCCGTAGATGATCTTCATCAGCGTGCTCTTGCCGGCGCCGTTCTCGCCCAGCACGGCGTGGATCTCGCCCGGCTTGACGGCGAGGTTCACGCGGTCGTTGGCACGCACCGCGGGGTATTGCTTGCTGATGCCGGTGAGTTGCAGGCGGAGCATGGCCCTAGCCGCGCCACGCGGGCGCGGTGATCAAAGGTGAGGCGGGCGCCGCCGCGGCCGGGCAGGCTGCGACGGCGTGGGCGCCGGTCAGAAATGGTATTCGGCGCGCAGCATCGGCGTCTTGGCGAAGGCACCGTTGCCGGCCGGGCCCTTGTGGCTGTTGCCGAACTTGTTCTTCCAGTACTGGTACTCGATGCCGACCTTGAACTTGCCCCCGGCGCCCATCAGGCTGCCCAGGTCGTACATGATCTGGGCGTCGAAATTGGTCTCCGGCGCCGTGCCATTGCCGAATTCGTCGGCTCCCTTGGCGGCGATGTAGTTCATGAAGCCCTCGAACGAGAGGCCCGTCTTGCCCAGCGGGATGCCCCAGGCCGCCGTCAGCATCGGGTGCGCCTTGTACTGGTAGCGCGGCACGCCGCCGGCGGGCGGCAAGGTGCTGTAGGGCGCATTGCTCTCCCACAGCTGCAGCAGGCTCACATTGAGGAAGCCCGGCACGTCCAGCGAGACGGTCGGCCCCAGCACCAGCATGCGTTTCTTCGAGTTGTAGCCGGCGTCGGTCTTGGTGTTGACGTCGAAGCCCGCGGTGAAGCCCAGGCTGCGCATGGGCCCCATCTTGAACGACATGCCCGAAACCTTCTCGATGTCCAGCGTGTGGCGGTAGACGATGTAGACCTCGGTCGCGCCGTTGTTCGATCCGGCGAAGGCCGGATCCTTCTTGTCCGACAGCAGGTAGTCGACGTTGAAGAAGTTCGTGCCGTACTTGTAGCCGCTCACATGCGTGAGGTTGAGGATGTTCTTCTTGATGTCCTCGGGGTTGAAGGGCTCGGCGAACTTGCTGCCGGTGCGCCAGCCTATCGAGGTGTCGCTCCAGTCGGCGGCATGGCTGGCGGTGGCGAAGCTGGCGGCCAGGGCGGCCACGGCCAGGGCCGCGCGGCAGGAAATGGGATGGGCTTGCATGAGGCTCCTCTGGTGGGTTGGGTTGCGGGTTGGGAAGGGAACGGACGGCAGCAACTCCGCCGTTCCCGCGCGCAATTTCCATTCCACGGGTCGGTGCGTCGATCATGGGCCAGTTTCGCGCCGGTAGGCCGGCCGCCCGGCCACCCAGGCGGCGGCGAGATTGCGCTCGTCGGCCAGCGTCATCCAGGCGAAGACGCGGGCGTGCAGGCCTTGCTCGGTGCAGCCAGGCAGGGCGCCGCGCGCCACCGCGTCGCGGTGGCGGGCCACCGGGCCGCAGGCCCAGTCCCACAGCACCAGGTCGGCCATCGCGCCGGCCCCCAGGTGCCCGATCTCGCCGCCCAGGCCCAGGCCCTCGGCCGCGCCCCGCGTGGCTGCGTGCAGCGCCGTCCAGGCATTGAGCCGGGCGCCGCGCAGTGCCTGCACCTTGTAGGCCTCGGCCAGGGTGCGCAGCAGGGACAGGCTGGTGCCGCCGCCCACGTCGCTGGCGATGGAGACGCGGTGGCCGGCGTCGATGGCGGCCTGCCAGTCGAACAGGCCGCTGCCGAGAAAGAGATTGCTGCTCGGGCTGTGGGCGATCTGGGCGCCGCTGTCGCGCAGCAGCGCGCGGTCGGTGGCGTCGAGCCAGATGCCGTGGGCCAGCACGGCGCGCTCGTGCAGCAGGCCGTGGCGGGCATAGACATCGAGGTAGCTGCGTGCGTCCGGAAAGAGGCTGGCGACCAGGGCCACCTCGTCGCGGTTCTCGGCCACATGGGTCTGCATGTAGAGGCCGGCGTGGCGCTGGCCCAGCGCGCCTGCCATCGCCAACTGCCGTGGCGTGCTGGTGACGGCAAAGCGCACCGTCACCGCATAGGCGTTGCGGCCCTGGCCGTGCCAGCGCTGGATCAGGTCTTCGCAGTCGCGCTCGGCGCCCTCCACGTCGTCGCAGAGGGCGGGCGGCGCGTGGCGGTCCATCAGCACCTTGCCGGCGATGAGGCGCATGCCGCGCGCCGCGGCGGCCGCGAACAGCGCCTCGGCCGAGGCCTTGTGTACGGTGGGGAAGACCACCGCCGCCGTGCTGCCGTGGGCGAGCAGGGCATCCAGGAATTCGGCCGCCGCCGCCGCGGTGAGCGCCGGGTCGGCATGGCGCTGCTCGGCCGGGAAGGTGTAGTTGGCCAGCCAGTCGAGCAGGCCGGTGCCGTAGCTGGCGATCACGTCGAGCTGGGGCGCGTGGACGTGGGTGTCGATGAAGCCCGGCATCAGCAGGCGGCCGCGGTGGTCGTGCCGCTGCCAGTCGGGGCCGGGGTCGGCGGTCTGGGCGCCGGCGATGCGGCCGTCGTCGCCCACCAGCAGCCAGTGATCGGGGCGCCAGCGCACGCCTTGCAGCGTTGGCGTGCCCCAGGACGGTGCGGCCGTGAAGTCCAGCAGGTCGGCGCGGATGGCGAACATCGGCTCAGGGTGCCGCTGTGGCCGGGCCCGGCAATTGCAAGCCGGGGGGCATGGGAAAACGGCGCTGCGGCATGGTTTCGAGGATAGAGCGGTATGCTGAAGTGTGTACCGTGGCGTATACCCGGCCAGCGGTGGCGTGCAAGAGCCGGGCCGGCCACTCAACGCTTTGACGCCCAGGCGCAGGACATGACAGAGCGCGCAATCCGCTTTTTTCACCGCGGGGCCGTCGTCGAGGTGACGGGCGCCCCCGCCACCCGCACCGTGCTGCAGTGGCTGCGCGAGGACGCGCGCTGCAGCGGCAGCAAGGAAGGCTGTGCCGAGGGCGATTGCGGCGCCTGCACCGTGGTCGTTGGCGAGCTTGACGGCCGCGGCGGCGTTGCGCTGGCGCCAGTCAACGCCTGCATCCGTTTCCTGCCCACGCTGGACGGCAAGGCGTTGTTCACGGTGGAAGACGTGGCCGCGCCCGACGGCAGCCTGCACCCGGTGCAGCAGGCCCTGGTCGACGCCCACGGCTCGCAGTGCGGCTTCTGCACGCCTGGCTTCGTGATGTCGCTGTGGGCCTGCTACGAGCGCCACCAGGCTGGCGGCACGCGGCCGACGCGCCAGCAGCTGGCCGACGATCTGGCGGGCAATCTCTGCCGCTGCACCGGCTACCGGCCCATCCTGGATGCCGGCCAGGCCATGTTCGAGGCGTCGCCGCGGCGTGTGGACCTGGCGCCGGTGGCTGCCGCGCTGCGCCAACTGGCCGGCCATGCGCCGCTGGGCGGCGCAGGCGATGCCGCCACTTATCACGCGCCGCGCACGCTGGACGAACTGGCCGCGCTGCGCCTGGCCCGGCCCGCGGCGCGGCTGCTGGCCGGCGGCACCGATGCGGCGCTCTGGGTCACCAAGCAGATGCGCGAGCTGGGCGAGATCATCTACCTCGGCGACGTGGCCGAGCTGCGCCGCATCGCCACCGATGCTGGCGCCATCGAGATCGGCGCCGCCGCAACGCTGGAAGACGCCTGGGCTGCACTGGCCGCCGAGTGGCCAGTGCTGCGCGAGGTCTGGCTGCGCTTTGCCTCGCCGCCGGTGCGCCACGCCGGCACGATGGGCGGCAATGTCGCCAACGGCTCGCCCATCGGCGATGCGGCGCCGGTGCTGATCGCCCTGGGCGCGCGAATCGTGCTGCGGCGCGGCGCCGTCGAGCGCAGCCTGGCGCTGGAGGATTTCTACACCGGCTATATGCAGAACCGGCTGGAGGCGGGTGAGTTCGTGTACGCGTTGCGCGTTCCCCGCGCCGGGGCCGCGCTGCTGCGCGTCTACAAGATCAGCAAGCGCTTCGACAGCGACATCTCGGCCGTCTGCGCCGCGCTGTCGCTCACCGTGGTCGAGGGCCGCATCACCGCCGCACGCCTGGCCTGGGGGGGGCTCGCGGCCACGGTCAAGCGCGCCGCCGCGGCCGAGGCGGTGCTCGTCGGCCGGCCCTGGGACGAGGCCGCGCTGCTGGCGGCGCAGGCGGCGCTGGCGCAGGACTTCCAGCCGCTGAGCGACATGCGCGCCAGCGCCGGCTACCGCCTGCAGGTGGCGCAGAACCTGTTGCGCCGCTGCTGGCTCGAGACGCGGGCCGAAGGCGCGCTGCCGGCCACGGCCATCAGCGTCTGGGCGCGCACGGAGGCCCCATGAACAAGCCCGTCGAATTGCCCCCAGTGGCTGCCGACGTGCAAGCCCACGCCGAGGTCGGCGTCGCACGCCCGCACGAATCGGCCCATCTGCACGTCGCCGGCGCCGCGCCCTATACCGACGACCTGCCCGAACTGGCCGGCACCCTGCATGCCGCGCTGGGTCTGTCGCCGCTGGCCCATGGCGTGATCGAGGCCATCGACGTGGCGCTGATCCGCGCCCAGCCCGGTGTGGTGGACGTGTTCACGGCGCGCGACCTCCCGGGCGCCAACGACTGCGGCGCCCTGGTCCACGACGACCCCATCCTGGCCGGCGAGGCCGGCGACACCTTGCGCTACCGGGGCCAGCCGGTGTTCGCGGTGATCGCCACCACGCGCGACGCGGCGCGGCGCGCGGCGGCGCTGGCCAAGACGGCCGTGAAGGCCCAGCCGCTGCCGCCCATCCTGACGCCGCAAGAAGCCCATGCCGCCGGCCAGTACGTGGTACCGCCCATGCACCTGGCGCGGGGCGACGCGGCAACGGCCATCGCGGCGGCACCGCATCGCCTGAGCCTGGCCTTCGATATCGGCGGCCAGGAGCAGTTCTACCTGGAAGGCCAGATCGCCTATGCCGTGCCGCTGGAGGATCGCGGCATGAAGGTCTGGTGCTCGACCCAGCACCCCAGCGAGATGCAGCACCTGGTGGCGCATGCGCTGCAGCGGCCGGCACACGCGGTGCAGGTCGAATGCCGGCGCATGGGCGGCGGCTTCGGCGGCAAGGAGTCGCAGTCGGGCTTGTTCGCCTGTGTCGCCGCCATCGCTGCCTTTCGGCTGCAGCGTCCGGTCAAGCTGCGCCTGGACCGCGACGACGACTTTCTGATCACCGGGCGCCGCCACTGCTTCCACTACGAGCTGCAGGCCGGCTACGACGACGCCGGCCGCATCCTCGGCGCCGAGGTGACGATGGTCTCGCGCGCCGGCCATTCGGCCGATCTCTCGGGCCCGGTGATGACGCGGGCGCTGTGCCACTTCGACAACGCCTACTGGCTGCCCCATGTGGCCCTGCACGGGTATTCGGGCCGCACCAACACCCAGAGCAACACCGCCTTTCGCGGCTTCGGCGGGCCGCAGGGCGCCATCGCCGTCGAATACCTGCTCGACTCGGTGGCACGGCGGCTCGGGCGCGACCCGCTGGAAGTCAGGCGCGCCAACTTCTACGCGCCTGACCCGGCCGCGGGCCGCCACCTCACGCCCTATGGCCAGCCGGTGGAGGACAACATCGTCCACGCCCTCGTGGCCGAACTGGAGGTCAGCAGCGACTACGCCGCGCGCCGCGCCGCCATCGCCGCCTTCAATGCCACGAGCCCGGTGCTCAAGCGCGGCATTGCGCTCACGCCGCTGAAGTTCGGCATCTCCTTCAACGTCGTCCACCTCAACCAGGCCGGTGCCCTCGTCCACATCTACACCGACGGCTCGGTGCTGGTGAACCATGGCGGCACCGAGATGGGCCAGGGCCTCAACACCAAGGTGGCCCAGGTGGTGGCGCACGAGCTGGGCCTGCCGCTGGCGCGCGTGCGCTGCAGTGCCACCGACACCGCCAAGGTGGCCAACACCTCGGCCACCGCGGCCTCCACCGGCAGCGATCTCAACGGCAAGGCAGCCCAGGACGCCGCGCGCCGCCTGCGCGAACGCCTGGCCGCCTTTGCCGCCGGCCGCTGGGGCGGCAGCGCGCACGAGGTGGGCTTCTCCGAAGGCGAGGTGGCGGTGGCCGGCTTGACGATGAGCTTTGCCGAGCTCGTCAACCTGGCCTATCTGGCGCGCGTGCAGCTCTGGAGCGACGGCTTCTACGCCACGCCCGGCCTGAGCTGGGACCGCCAGACCCTGCAGGGCCGGCCCTTCTATTACTTCGCCTGGGGCGCGGCGGTGAGCGAGGTCATCGTCGACACCCTCACTGGCGAGCACCGCCTGCTGCGCGCCGACATCCTGCACGACGCCGGCCGATCGCTCAATCCGGCCATCGACATCGGCCAGGTCGAGGGTGCCTTCATCCAGGGCATGGGCTGGCTGACGATGGAAGAGCTGGTCTGGCACCCGCAGACCGGCATGCTCAGTACCCACGCGCCCAGCACCTACAAGATTCCCACGGCCAACGACTGCCCGGCGCTCTTTCATACGCGGCTGTTCGAGCACGCCAATGCCCAGGACAGCATCCACCGCAGCAAGGCGGTGGGCGAGCCGCCGCTGCTGCTGCCCTTCTCGGTCTTCTTCGCCCTCCGCGACGCCGTCTCGGCCGTGGGCGGCCACCGCGTCGACCCGCCGCTGCAGGCACCGGCCACGCCCGAGGCGGTGCTGCACGCCATCACCGCCGTCCAGGCGGTGTCGTCAGCCGCGGCGGTGCAGTTCGTCGCGTGAACGGGGCTCTGCGCGACACCGCGCGGCGCTGGCGCGCAGCCGGGCGGCCGGCGGTGGTGGTGGAGGTAGCCCGCACGGCCGGCTCGGTGCCGCGCGAGACCGGCACGCGCATGCTGGTGGCGGCCGATGCGGTGTGCGGCAGCATAGGCGGCGGCCATCTCGAACTGCAGGCCATTGCCCAGGCGCGCACGCTGCTGGCCGCGCCAGTGCCGGCGCCGCGCGACCAGCACATCGCCCTCGGCCCCGGCCTGGGCCAGTGCTGCGGCGGCGCGCTCGACCTGCGCTACGGCCTGCTCGCCGACGACGACCCCGCCGCCTGGCCGTTGCCATTGCCGCGCTTTGAACTTCAGCTGTATGGCGCCGGCCACGTCGGCCGCGCCATCGTGCGCCTGCTGGCCGATCTCCCCTGCCGCGTCGGGTGGATCGACGAGCGCGAAGAGGAATTTCCGCCGGGCCCGCTGCCGCCCCATATCGAGCGCATCTGCGTCGAGCCGGTGCAGGCCGAGGTGGCGCAGGCGCCGCCGGGCGCCTGCTTCCTGGTGCTGACGCACAGCCATGCGCTCGACCTGGCGCTGGCCCAGGCCATCCTGGCGCGCGGCGATTTCGCCTGGTTCGGCCTCATAGGCTCGCGCAGCAAGCGCGCCCGCTTCGAAGCCCGTCTGCGCGAGCGCGGCTGCGCGCCGGAACTGCTGGCGCGCATGACCTGCCCCATAGGACTGCCAGGGATCACCGGCAAGGAGCCCGAGGTCATCGCGCTGGCGGTGGTGGCGCAACTGCTGCTGCAGGTGCCGGCGCGTTGAGCCCTGGGGCGCCCGCCCCGGGCTGTGCGACGATAGTGCATGAGAAAGCCTTTCGATCTCATCCTTTTCGGCGCCAGCGGCTACACCGGGCGCCTCGTCGCCGAGGTGCTGCAGCAGGGCAGCGTGGCGGGCGCTGGCCTGAGCTGGGCCCTGGCGGGTCGCGACGTCGGCCGCCTGGGCCGGGTGCGCGACGGCCTGCCCCAGGCCGACCACCTGCCGCTGCTGGCCGCCGACGCTGCCGATGGCCCGGCGCTGGCCAAGCTGGTGCGCCAGGCGGATGTGGTGATCAGCACCGTCGGCCCCTACCAGCAGCACGGCGAGCCCCTGGTCACAGCCTGCGCCGAGGCCGGCGTCGACTATGTCGATCTCTGCGGCGAGCCCGGCTGGATGGCGCGCATGATCCCGCGCCTGGAGCCGCTGGCGCGGGCCTCGGGTGCCCGCATCGTGTTCTCCTGCGGCTTCGATTCCGTGCCCTTCGACCTGGGCGTGGTCTATCTGCAGGACGAGGCGCTGCAGCGCCTGGGCGTGCCGCTGCAGCGCCTGCGCTGCCGCGTGCGCACGATGAAGGGCGGGCCCTCGGGCGGCACCGTCGAAAGCCTGCTGGCGACAATGGAGCAGATGCGGCGCGACCCGGCCACCGCCCGCACCATGGCCGATCCGTTTGCGCTCACGCCGGGCTTCTTCGGCCCGCCCCAGCCCGACGACGAAGGCGCGGCCTGCGACGAGCGCGGCGGGGCCTGGACGGCGCCCTTCGTGATGGCGCCCATCAACACCAAGAACGTACACCGCACCAATGCGCTGCGCGGCCATCCCTGGGGCCGCGATTTCGTCTACGACGAGCGCATGCTGGCGGGCACCGGCCAGCTGGGCGAGATGCGGGCGCGCCGGCTCGCCCGCCAGCTGCGCATCCAGAACGCGCTGCTGGCCTTTGCGCCGACGCGGGCCATGCTGCGCCGCTTTGCGCTGCCGCGGCCGGGCGAGGGGCCGAGCGCCCAGGAGCGCGAGGCCGGCCACTACGAGATTGTCTTCAGCGGCGAGACCGCCGACGGCCGCAGCCTGGGCGCCACCGTCACCGGCGACCGCGACCCCGGCTACGGCTCCACCGCGCGCATGGTGGCGGCCAGTGCCCTGTGCCTGATGCAGGACATCGACCGCATCGCCACCCCCGGCGGCGTGTGGACCGCCGGCGCGGCCATGGGGCTGGCCCTGGTGCGCCGGCTGCAGGCCCACGCCGGCCTGGCCTTCTCGATCGACGACGGCCTGCCACCGCTCGGCTGAGGGCGCCGTGCCGGGGCGTAAGCCCGCCGCCAGCCGGCGCAGGCCCACTTGGGGTACAAACTCATTCTTTTAGTGCAAGGAGACCTGAACATGAGCAAGCGTGATGTGGTGGTTCTGGGCGCGGCCCGGTCGGCAATCGGCACCTTCGGGGGTTCGCTGGCCGACATCGAGCCGGCGGAACTGGCCGGCACCGTGATGAAGGAAGCCGTGGTCCGTTCGGGCGTCGACCCCAAGGCCATCAACTACGTGACGGTGGGCAACACCATTCCCACCGAAGGCCGCTTCGCCTATGTGGCGCGCGTGGCCAGCATCCAGGCCGGCCTGCCGATGGACAGCGTGGCCATGGCCGTGAACCGCCTCTGCAGCAGCGGCCTGCAGGCCATCGTCACGACGACGCAGAACATCCTGCTCGGCGACTGTGACTACGGCGTCGGCGGCGGCGTTGAGGTGATGAGCCGCGGCGGCTACCTCAGCCCGGCCATGCGCACCGGCGCACGCATGGGTGACACCAAGCTCATCGACACGATGGTCGCCACGCTGACCGACCCCTTCGGTGTCGGCCACATGGGCATCACGGCCGAGAACCTGGTCACCAAGTGGGGCATCACCCGCCAGGAGCAGGACCAGCTGGCGGTGGATTCGCACCGCAAGGCGGCAGCCGCCATCGCCGAGGGCCGCTTCAAGAGCCAGATCGTCGCCATCGTCAAGCAGACCAAGAAGGGCGAGGTCGTGTTCGACACCGACGAGCACGTCAAGGCCGGCACGACGCTGGAATCGCTGGCCAAGATGAAGCCGGCCTTCAAGAAGGACGGCTCGGTGACGGCCGGCAACGCCTCGGGCATCAATGACGGCGCCGCTTTCTTCGTGCTGGCCGACGCCGCCGTGGCCGCCGCCGCCGGCCACAAGCCGATGGCGCGCATCGTCAGCTATGCGCTGGCCGGCGTGCCGAATGACGTGATGGGCGAAGGCCCGATCCCGGCCGTCAAACTGGCGCTCAAGAAGGCCGGCCTGACGCTGGACCAGATGGACGTGATCGAGAGCAACGAGGCCTTCGCGGCCCAGGCCATCGCGGTTGCGCGCGGCCTTGAGTACGACATGTCCAAGGTCAACCCCAACGGCGGCGCCATCGCCCTGGGCCACCCCATCGGCTGCTCGGGCGCCTTCATCGCCACCAAGGCCATCTACGAACTGCAGCGCACCGGCGGCAAGTACGCGCTGGCGACGATGTGCATCGGCGGTGGCCAGGGCATCGCCGTGGTGTTCGAGCGCCTGTAAGCCAGGCCTGCCGGACCGATGCCGCCGCGGGCGGTGTCGGCACCCGGCACTCGCGCTTCGACGGACGGCACAGCCGTCCGTTTTTCATTCAGGGCAGCAGGTCGGCCACCTGGTCCCAGGCCTGAGGCGGGATGCGGCCTTCGTGGCCGCCCACCACCTGCCCGGCGCGGTCGAACACCAGCGTCAGCGGCAGCCGTGAACTGCCCCGCCACGAGGCCGGCATGTCCACCTCGCCGTGCCACAGGCTGTAAATCGAGCCCCCGCTTTCTGCCGCCAGCCGGCGCAGCTGGTCGTAGGCCTGGGCATCGGCGCGCTGGCCGTCGAGGTTGACGAGCACGATGTCGAAAGGCTTGTCGCGCCAGCCGCGGGCGTTGGCGCGCAACTCGGGCATCTTGTCCAGGCACACGGCGCAATCGGTGCGCCACATCACCACCATCACCACATGGCTGCGGAGCCATGCCAGGTTGAAGGGCTGGCCGTCCAGCGTGCGTCCGCTCAGCGTCACGGTGGCCGTGGCGCCCTGCGCACCAGCCGCGCCAGGGAGCAACAGGCCGGTCGACAAGGTGGCCAGCAACCAGCGGCGTCGGGTGATGATCATGAGGGTTGAGTCGCCTAGGCGGGCGGTTTCTTACTGCTGGCGCCTGCTGCGTGGGCGTGGGCCAGAGCCGCGCGCCGGTTCAGGCGCTCAGCTGCGCAGGGCTGGCGCCGCAGCGCCCGGCGCCGGCGCAGTGGCCGCAGCCACCGCCGCCGCCAAGCTCAGCAAAGCTGTCTTGCGCGTGTTCGATGCAGCGGCCGCAGGCAGTGCCGACCCGGGTGTGCTGCTGAAGCTCGGCAAAGCTGTCGCAACCGGCCTGCACGGCACGGTTGATGTCGCGGTCACTGACGCGGTGGCAGACGCAGATGATCATGCGCCAATCATAATGCGAATAGTTCGCGTTAGCAATTGTCTTTGACGCGCAAGCGCAATAGTCGGGTCGCCTCCCATAATCAGTGCGAACCAGCCACTCCGGGAGCCCCCATGCAAGGCGACGCCAAGGTCATTGCTTATCTCAACGCCCAGCTCAAGCTCGAGCTCACCGCCATCAACCAGTACTTCCTGCATGCCCGCATGCTCAAGAACTGGGGGTTCGAGCGCATGGCCAAGCACGAGTACGAGGAATCGATCGAGGAGATGAAGCATGCCGACAAGCTGGTCGAGCGCGTGCTGATGATCGACGGCCTGCCCAACTTGCAGGATCTGGGCAAGCTGCTGATCGGCGAGAACGCCGTCGAGACGATGCACTGCGATCTCAAGATCGAGCTGGCCTCGCAGGTACACCTGAAAGAGGCCATCGCCCACTGCGAGAGCGTGCGCGACTATGTGAGCCGCGAACTGCTGGAAGAAATCCTTGAGGACACCGAGGAGCATATCGATCACCTCGAGACCCAGATCGAGCTGGTGGCCAAGGTGGGCGAGCCCAACTACCTGCAGACGCAGATGGGCGGCGGCGCCACCTAGCGTGATTCGTCGCGGACCCTAGCTGCCGCTGAAGTGCGGCGCGCGCTTGGCGGCGTAGGCAGCCAAGCCCTCGCGCAAGTCGGCGCTGCCTGCGCACAGCGCCTCGCGCTCGCGCAGGCGGGGCAGATCGAAGTCGCCGCGGGCGATCTCGTCCAGCGAGGCCTTCATGCCTTTCACGGCCAGCGGCGCGCCGGCCTCCAGCGCGGCAGCGTAGGCGGCGATGCGCGCGTCCAGCGCCTCGGCGCCCACGCATTCGTCGAGGTAGCCGATGCGCAGCAGTTCGTCGGCCGCCACCGCCTCCGCCAACAGAAAGAGCCGCTTGGCCGCGCCCAGGCCCAGGCGCGAGACATAGCGGCGCAGGCCGCCCGGGTAGTAGTGCAGGCCCAGGCGCGCGGCTGGCATGCGCAGTTCCATCCCGGCCACGCCGATGCGGAAATCACAGGCCAGGGCGAGGTCGGTGGCACCGCCGTAGACGCTGCCGTTCAGGCGCGCCACCGTGGGCAGGGGCAGGGCTTCGAGCGCGTCCACCGTGCGCTCGAAGAGCTGGGGCTCGGCGCTGCCGTCGCCCGCGCCCAGCTCACCGAGGTGGAAGCCGGCGCAGAAGCTGGGGCCGCGCGCCGTCAGCACCAGCAGGCGTGCCGCGGGGGCGGCGGCGACGGTCTTGAAGTGGTCCTGCAGCGCGAGAAGGTCTTCGCGGTGCAGGCGGTTGTGGTGGCGCGGGCGGGCCAGCGTCACCGTGGCGCGCCCGGCGGCGTCGAACTCCAGCCGCGGCGGGCCTTCGACCGCGCCCGTGTGCAGGCCCATGCTCAGCGCTGGGGCAGGTAGCGCACCGCCAGCACGCCGTGAATGGCGCGCAACTCGTCCAGCACCGCCGGTGCCACCGGCGCCTCGACGTCGACCAGGGTGTAGGCCATCTCGCCGCGCGACTTGTTGACCATGTTGTGGATGTTGAGCCCGGCGCGCGCCATCGCGGTGGAGATCTGGCCCAGCATATTGGGCACATTGCTGTTGGCGATGGCCACGCGCCAGGCCGATTCGCGCGCCATCTGCACCGCGGGGAAGTTCACCGCGTTGGTGATCTGGCCGTGCTCCAGGTAGTCGCGCAGCTGGTCGACCACCATCACGGCGCAGTTCTCCTCGGCCTCGCGCGTGCTCGCGCCCAGATGGGGCAGGGCGACGACGCGCGGATGGCCGTGCAACTCGGCGCTGGGGAAATCGCAGACATAGGCCGAAAGCCGCTCGGCCGCCAGCGCGTCCAGCACCGCCGCATTGCTGACCACGCCGTCGCGGCTGAAATTGAGCAGCACCGCGCCCGGCCGCATGAGGCCGACATTGCCGTCGTTGACGAGGTGGCGCGTGGCCTCCACCAGCGGCACATGCAGGCTCACGAACTGGGCCCCGCGCAGCACTTCGTTGACGCTGGCGGCGCGCCGCACCTGCGAGGGCAGGCTCCAGGCCGCGTCGACCGTGATCTCGGGGTCGAAGCCGAGCACCGTCATGCCCAGCTTGATGGCGGCTTCCGCCACCAGGCAGCCGATCTTGCCCAAGCCCACGATGCCCAGGGTCTGGCCCTGCAGCTCGTAGCCGCCAAAGGCCTTCTTGCCGTTCTCGACCACGGCGTCGAGGTCGGCCGCGGTGACATCCAGCGCCGAGACGTAGCGCAGCGCCGGGGCGATCTGGCGCGCCGCGATCAGCATGCCGGCCAGCACCAGTTCCTTCACCGCATTGGCGTTGGCGCCGGGGGTGTTGAAGACCGGCACGCCGCGTGCGCTGAGCGGAGGGATGGGGATGTTGTTGGTGCCGGCGCCGGCGCGGCCGATGGCGCGCACGCCGGCCGGGATGGCCATGGCGTGCAGGTCGGCGCTGCGCACCAGGATGGCGTCGGGCTCGGTGATGTCCTTGCCGACGCGGTAGATCTCGGGCGGCAGGCGCGACAGGCCGCTGGCCGAGATGGCGTTGAGCACCAGGACCGCGAGGCGGTCAGCCCCCGCGTCAGCCATTTTTCGCCTCGAACTCCTTCATGTAGGCCACCAGCGCCTGCACGCCGGCCAGCGGCATGGCGTTGTAGATCGAGGCGCGCATGCCGCCCACCGAGCGGTGGCCCTTCAACTGCATCATGCCGCGCGCCTCGGCGCCCTTGAGGAAGGCGCCGTCCAGCGCCTCGTCGTGCAGCTTGAAGGGCACGTTCATCAGGCTGCGGCAGTCGCGCGCCACCGGCGCACTGTAGAAGCGGGTGGTGTCGAGGTAGTCGTAGAGCAGCGCCGCCTTCTGGCGGTTGTGGGCCTCGATGGCGGCCAGGCCGCCCTGGGCCTCGAGCCACTTGAACACCAGGCCGGCGATGTAGATCGCATAGGTGGGCGGCGTGTTGTACATGCTCTCGTTGTCGGCCACGGTCTTGTAGTCGAAGGCCGAGGGCGTGACGGGCAGGGCGCCGCCGAGCAGGTCGTCGCGCACGATCACGATGGTCAGCCCGGCGGGGCCGATGTTCTTCTGCGCGCCGCCGTAAATGGCGCCGTACTTCGAGACGTCGACCGGGCGCGAGAGGATGCTGCTCGACATGTCGGCCACCAGGGGCACGCTGCCGACCTCGGGCGTGAAGTGGTATTCGACGCCGCCTATGGTCTCGTTGCTGCAGATGTGGACATAGGCCGCCTCGGGGTCGAGCTTCCAGGTCTCGCGCGCCGGGATCGTGGTGTAGCCGCTGTCGGCGGCGCTGGCGGCGACATTGACGCGGCCGTATTTCTTGGCCTCCTTGATGGACTTCTTGCTCCACTCGCCGGTGTCGATGTAGTCGGCGCTGGCGTGGCCGCGCAGCAGGTTCATCGGCACGATGGCGTTCTCGGCGATGGCGCCGCCCTGCATGAACAGCACCTTGTAGCCGGCCGGCACGGCGAGCAGGCGGCGCAGCAAAGTCTCGGCCTCGGCGGCGATGGACATGAACTCGCGGCCGCGGTGGCTCATCTCCATCACCGACATGCCCGAGCCCTGCCAGTCCAGCATTTCCTCGGCGGCCTGGCGCAACACCGTTTCCGGCAGGGCGGCGGGGCCGGCGCTGAAGTTGAATACGCGCGTCATCGGGGCAGTCTCCATGCGGGGGGCGGGGGGCGCATTATCGGCGCAGGCGCGGCGGCCCCGGGTGCGGGCTTGACCCCTGTCAAGGCCGGGCGCCGCCTGCAAAACTACATTTGCCCGCTGCCCGCCCGCGGCACCCGACGCGGTATCGGTGCCCTGGCCAACCCTTGCCATCAGAAGGCCCCAGCATGTTCAAGCACATCCTCGTCCCGGTGGACGGCAGCGATCTGGCCGAGCGCGCGGTCGAAACCAGCCTCGAGCTCGCCAAGCGTCTGGGCGCCCGCATCACCGCCTTCGTGGCCGAGCCGATGCCGCCGCTGCCCGCCATGGGGGCCACGCCGGCTTCCTATGCGCGCGAGGCTGACACCCACCTGGCCCGCACCGAGGCCCATGCCTGGACCGTGCTCGGCCGCTTCGGCAACCGTGCCGCCGAGGTCGGCGTCGGTTTCGAGGGCAAGTTCGTGCGCAGCGAGGCGGTCGACCAGGCCATCGTCGATGCCGCCGAGGAACTCGGCTGCGATCTCATCGTGATGGTCACCCACGGCCGCGGCACCTTTGGCGAACTGCTGTTCGGCTCGCACACCAAGAACGTGCTGGCACGCAGCAAGCTGCCGCTGCTGGTGCTGCGCTGATGGCTGCCGTCGCCATGGGCCTGGACGCCCTGCTGGCTGCCAGCGGCCTGCGCCCGCTGCAACTGGCCGGCCGCAGCCTGCTGCCGGTGGTGCAGGGCGGCATGGGCGTCGGCGTCTCGGCCCAGGGCCTGGCCGGCACGGTGGCCGCCCAGGGCGCCGTGGGTACGCTCTCCAGCGTCGACCTGCGCCGCCACCATCCTGATCTGATGGAGCGCACGCGCGCCCTGCCGGCCGGCGAGGGCGCCCGCGAGGCCATCGACGCCGCCAATCTGGAAGCCATTGACCGCGAGATCGCCGCCGCGCGGCTGCGCTCTGGCGGCCAGGGCCTGCTGGCCATCAATGTGATGCGCGCGGTCAGTTCCTACGCGGCCTCGGTGAAGCGAGCGCTCGAGGCTGGCATCGACGCCGTCGTCGTCGGCGCCGGCCTGCCGCTGGACCTGCCGGAGCTGGCGAAAGACCACCCCAAGGCCGCCCTCATCCCCATCCTCAGCGACGCCCGTGGCGTGCAGCTGCTGGTGAAGAAGTGGGAGCGCAAGAAGCGCCTGCCGGACGCCATCGTCATCGAGCACCCGCGCCTGGCCGGCGGCCACCTGGGCGCGGCCCGCATCGCCGATCTGCAAGACCCGCGCTTCGATTTCGAGAACGTCATCCCCCAGGCCCTGGCCTTTTTCCGCTCTGCCGGCGTTGAGCGCGAGATTCCG
Organism: Rubrivivax sp. A210; assembly: GCF_904426505.1. GTDB lineage: Bacteria > Pseudomonadota > Gammaproteobacteria > Burkholderiales > Burkholderiaceae_C > Rubrivivax. Next base: position 418,897 of record NZ_CAJGBN010000012.1, on the reverse strand, counting down.
CTCATCGCCGCCGGCGGCATCCGCAGCCATGCCGACATCTTGCGGCTGCAAGACCTGGGCGCGGCCGGGGTGCAACTGGGCACGCCCTTCGCGGTGACCGAGGAATGCGACGCCCACCCCGAGTTCAAGCGCGTGCTGGCCGAGGCGGCCGACACCGACATGGTGGAATTCACCAGCGTCGCCGGCCTGCCGGCGCGCGCCGTGGCCACGCCCTGGATGCGCGCCTACCTCAAGATCGAGCACCGGCTGCAGGCCGTGGCCCACGCCAAGAGCCGTTGCACCAAGTCTTTCGATTGCCTGGAACAATGCGGGCTGCGCGACGGCACGCCGGGCTGGGGCCAGTTCTGCATCGACAACCAGCTCGCGGCCGCGCTGCGCGGTGACGTCAAGAAGGGTCTGTTCTTCCGCGGCGCCGGTGCGCTGCCCTTCGGCGCCCAGATCCGCAGCGTGCGCGAGCTGTTCGAACGTCTGTTGACCCCCCTGCCTGCGCAGGCCACCTGAGTTTTTTCTCGCGTCTGACCCGGGCCCCCGGCAGCCGCTGCCGAAAGCCCGCCATGAACCGAGTCAAGACCGCCGCCAGCGCGGCCGCTGCCAGCGCCGCCCGTGCGTTGCCCGCCCAGGCCATCAGCGCCGAGGTGCTGATCGAAAAGTACGCCAAGGGCGGCGAGGCCAGCATCGCCGACGTGCATCGCCGCGTCGCCCAGGCCCTGGCCGGGGTTGAGGCCCCAGAGCGCCGCGCCCACTGGGAGGCGCGCTTTGCCGAGGCCCTGGCGGCAGGCTTCGTGCCGGCCGGGCGCATCCAGTCGGCCGCCGGCACGGGCCTGGCGGCCACGCTGATCAACTGCTTCGTGCAGCCGGTGGGTGACAGCATCTCCACCCCCGACGACGGCCACCCCGGCATCTACACCGCGCTGGCCGAGGCCGCCGAAACCATGCGCCGCGGCGGCGGCGTCGGCTACGACTTCAGCCGCATCCGCCCGCGCGGGGCCTGGGTGGGCAGCACGCAGAGCAGCGCCAGCGGCCCGGTGAGCTACATGCGCGTCTTCGACCGCTCCTGCGAGACGGTGGAATCGGCCGGCGCGCGCCGCGGCGCCCAGATGGGCGTGCTGCGCTGCGACCACCCCGACATCGAGGAATTCATCCACGCCAAGGACAGCGGCGAGCTGAAGAACTTCAACCTCTCCATCGGCCTCAGCGACGCCTTCATGCAGGCGGTGGAGGCTGACGGCGAGGTCGAGCTGGTGCATCGCGCCGAACCCGGCGCCGCCCACAAGGCGGCCGGCGCGCGCCAGCGCGAGGACGGCATCTGGGTCTACCGCCGGCTGCCGGCGCGGCTGCTGTGGGACCAGGTCATGCGCTCCACCTACGACCACGCCGAGCCCGGCGTGCTCTTCCTGGACGCCATCAACCGCGACAACAACCTCGGTTACTGCGAGGCCATCGCCACCTGCAACCCCTGCGGCGAGCAGCCGTTGCCGGCCTACGGCTGCTGCTGCCTGGGCTCGATCGACCTCACGCGCTTCGTGCGCGACGCCTTCGAGCCGGCGGCGCGCTTCGACGAAGCCGGTTTCAAGGCCGTGGCCGCGGTGGCCGTGCGCATGCTCGACAACGTGCTCGACGCCACCGTCTGGCCGCTGGCCCAGCAGCAGGAAGAGGCGCGCCGCAAGCGCCGCGTGGGCCTGGGCTTCACCGGCCTGGGCGACGCCCTGGTGATGCTGGGCCTGCGCTACGACGAGCCCGCGGCGCGCACCCAGGCCGGGCGCATCGCCGAGTGGCTGCGTGACGCGGCCTATGAAGCCTCCTGCGATCTGGCGCAGGAGCGCGGCGCCTTCCCGCTCTTCAATGCCGACCTGCTGCTCTCGGGCAATCGCTTTGCCAGCCGGCTGCCGGCGGGCCTGCGCGAGCGCATCCGCGCCCACGGCCTGCGCAACTCGCACCTGCTGTCCATCGCGCCCACCGGCACCATCAGCCTGGCCTTTGCCGACAACGCCAGCAATGGCGTCGAGCCGGCCTTCAGCTGGAGCTACACGCGCAAGAAGCGCCAGGCCGACGGCACGCTCAAGGAATACGCGGTCGAAGACCACGCCTGGCGCCTGTACCGCCACCTCAAGGGCACGGACGCCCCGCTCACGCCGGCCTTCGTGACGGCGCTGGAGATGTCGGCCCAGGCCCACGCGGCCATGGTGGCGGCGGTGGCGCCGTTCGTGGACAGCGCCATCAGCAAGACCGTCAACGTGCCGGCCGACTACCCTTATGCCGACTTCCAGGATCTCTACCTGCAGGCCTGGCGCTCGGGGCTCAAGGGCCTGGCCACCTACCGGCCGAATGCGGTGCTCGGCTCGGTGCTCAGCGTCACGCCCGAGCCGGCGGCGCCGCTCACCATCGACGCCGCCAACCGCCGCCTGGCGCTGGACCGCCTGCCGGCGCCGGTGCTCTCGAGCCTGCGCTGGCCCGGCCGGCCCGAGCTGCCGGCCGGCAACGCGGCCTGGACCTTCATGGTCCAGCACCCCTTTGGCGACTTCGCGCTCTTCGTCGGCGAGGAGGGCACGCCGCCGCGGCCTTTCGAGGTGTGGGTCAACGGCGCCGAGCAGCCGCGCGGCCTGGGCGCGCTGGCCAAGACGCTGTCGATGGACCTGCGCAGCAACGACGCCGCCTGGCTGCGCCTGAAGCTCGACGCCCTGGCCACGGTGGCCGAGGAGCGGCCCTTCGAGATGCCCTTCCCGCCCGCCGGCGACCGCCGCCCCTTCCCCGGTGTGGTGGCGGCGATGGCGGCGGTGATCCGCTGGCGCTGCAAGGAACTGGGCGCGCTCGACGCGCAAGGGCCGACGCCGGTGATCGACGCCATGTTCAGCCGCGACGAGCCGCGCACCGGCACCAGCGGCACGCTGGCCTGGGCGGTGGACATCGACAACCCGGCCACCGGCGAGGCCTTCACGCTCACGCTCAAGGAAGTGACTCTGCCCACCCCCGATGGCGGCACCGTCACCCGGCCCTGCGCCGTCGGCTTTTCGGGCAACTACCCACGCGCGCTCGATGGCCTGGCGCGCGTGCTGAGCCTGGACATGCGCGTCGTCGACCCGGCCTGGATAGGCATGAAGCTGCGCAAGCTGCTCAACTATGCCGAGCCGTTGGGCCAGTTCATGGCCTTCGTGCCGGGTGCGCGGCGCCAGCAGACCTGGCCCTCGACGGTGGCCTACATCGCGCGCCTGGTCATCCACCGCTACGCCATGCTGGGCGTGCTGGATGAAGGCGGTCTGCCGCTGCAGCAGATGGGCGTGCTGGCCGTGCCCACGGCCAGCCGGCGCGAGGCCGGAGAGATCCAGCCCATGGCCGGCAAGGTCTGCCCTGAGTGCGGCAGCGCCAGCGTCATCCACAAGGACGGCTGCGACTTCTGCACCGCCTGCGGCTACGTGGGGCAGTGCGGCTGACGAGCGGTCCGGCGGCGTGGGGATCTGCTGCGAAGGCCGTTCACTTGGTCTTCAGGATCCACTCGATCAGGCTCTTGAGGTCTGCGTCCGAGATCCGGCTCACATCGTTGGCCATCATCGGTACGACGCCCCAGTTGCCGGGGCCACCTTGGCGAACCCGGGTGGACAGGTACGGAACCGCGTCGGAGCGCGTCTTGTACTTGGCCGCGACGTCCTTGTAGGACGGGCCGACGAGCTTCACGTCGACCTTGTGGCAGGCCCCGCAGCCCGCCTTTTCGGCAAGGGCGGGTGATGCCAGGGCGGCGCCAGGCACGAGGAGGGCGCCAAGAAGGACGAGGAGGCTTCGGGTCGACGTTTGCATGGCAGGGCTCCAAGGGTTGGGTTGGCCGGGCTGCTCCACGGCCAGGATCGCCGGATCAGCGAATCTGATCGGGGAGGGGCGGGGCTGGCATCGGCGCACCTTTGTGCATCGGCAGCGGGCGCGGCGGTCTAAAGCCGGAACACCGACACCGCATCGGCCAGTCTCCGCGCCTGTTGTTCGAGGCTTTCGGCGGCGGCCGCAGATTGTTCGACCAGTGCCGCGTTCTGCTGGGTGGTCTGGTCCAGCAGGGTGACGGCATTGCCGACCTGCTCGATGCCCTGGCGCTGTTCGGCGGCGGCGCCGGTGATCTCGGCCATGAGGCTGGAGACGCTTTGCACCTGGGCCACGACGTCGTTCATCGTGGTGCCCGCTTCCTGGACCAGGGCGTCGCCAGCTTGGACCTTCTGGACCGAGTCGTTGATCAGCGTCTTGATCTGCCGGGCGGCATCGGCGCTGCGTTGGGCCAGCGTGCGCACCTCGCTGGCCACCACGGCAAAGCCGCGCCCCTGTTCGCCGGCGCGGGCGGCTTCCACGGCCGCATTCAAGGCCAGGATATTGGTCTGGAACGCGATGCCGTCGATGACCGAGGTGATGTCGGCAATGCGATGGCTGGACGACTGGATCTCGCTCATCGTGCGCACCACCTTGGCCACGGCGTCGCCGCCGCGTGCCGCGGCGGCGCTGGCGCCCTTTGCCAACTGATTGGCCTGCAAGGCGGTGTCGGCGCTGGAGCGGACGGTGCCGGTGAGCTGTTCCATCGAGGCCGCTGTCTCTTGCAGGCTGGATGCCTGCTGCTCGGTGCGGCTGGAGAGGTCGGCGTTGCCCTGGGCGATCTCGGCGCTGGCGGTGGACACGTTGTCGACACCGGTGCGCACGCTGCCCACCAGATCGACCAGGGCGGTGCGCATGGCCTGCATCGACGCCATCACGCTGCCGTGCGGCGCCGGCGCACTGCCGTCGTTGGCCAGCGAGCCTTGCGCGATGCGGCCCGCCACCGCCGCGAGGTCGGCGGGCTCGGCGCCGAGAGACCGCTTCAAGCTGCGCGTCATGCCCACGCCGATCCAGACGCCAGCGACCAAGGCACCGAGGGTTGCCACCACGGCGATCAGCAGCAGCCTGTCGTTCGAGGCCTGACTGGCCTGGAAGCTTTCCTCGGCGGACTGGACCTGCTGCTCGGTGAGCTTGTCCATGGCCTGCGCGAAGGCGGGCGCCAGCTTGCTGACGACGTCGATCTGCCGCCAGCCGTCCTCGATGCGTCCGGCCTGCTCGTGGGCAAGCACGACATCCAGCCCCTGCTCCGTCAGCGCCTTGCGGGCCTGCTCGGCATTCGATGCCAGTGCCCTTTCCTGATCGTTCATCGGCGCGGCCATGTAGGCGGACCACAGCGCAGCGGTCTTGGCCTTGTTCTCGCCGTACTCCTTGCTTCGTTTGGCGATCACGTCGGGTGTGGCGTGCATCGCCACGTCCATGATCAGGATGCGGTTGCGGGTGACGAGGTACTTGATCTCGCCCAACTGCCCGAGCGGCTTGACCGAACCTTCGGCGATGGCATGCAGCGCCGCGTCGCTCTGCCGCAAGCCCCAGGCACCCAGAAGGGAAACGAACAGGGTCAGGGCGATGAGAAGGCCGACGCCCAGCGCCAGGCTGCGGCCAACGGTCATGGATGCTTTGGCGGTCATGGAGCGGCCTCAGGGCAGGGCGAACGGTGGGTTGGGGCCGGAGATCGTCGGCGGGTGAGCCTTGCGGGCCGAGCGCGGGGCCGGCTGCGCCGGCATCGGGCCTGGCCGTGACCAGCTGCCCAGCGCGCAATGGGATGAAGTTTTCCTACGAACTACTTCGGACTTGCCAGCGAACAACTGTGGGGTCATCTGCCGGCGCAAGTGCCAAAGGTGTGACAAATTTCACGAACCAGTCTCGCCCGCCCTGGCCGCCTGCAGGCGGCACTCCGCCCGACCACGGCGTGTGCCGCCGACCCCGCGTTCATGCTATGTCCATGACGCTATCCTGGATATAAAGTCGCCGTCGGGATGCCTGGTCGGGTATCCGGGAGTCCGTGCGATGAGGTTCTCCGATTCCGGCTTTCGAAGCCGGCCCAGCGGCCGACGTGTTGGCCCGTTCCTGGCCGGCCTCTTGCTGGCCGTGGGTGGCGCGGTGCAGGCGGTCGAGGTCTATGACTGGTACCCGTCGCTGGACATCCAGACCGCCTACCTGGGCGAGCCCGGCCACTGGGTCTACATGCAGGATTTCGCCTGCCCGGTGTGCGAAGGCGGCATCAATTCGATTCCCGCGGTGGCCGCGGCGCTGGGCCCCATGGTGACGGCGCGGATGCACGGGGCCATGATCAACGGCCACCACTTCCAGGCCGGCTCGCTGAACATGCCGGCGGTGGTCGACCGCGACACCGTGTTGGGCAGCCTGCACCTGCTGGCCTACAACGGCGCGGCCGTTCCCAACCAGCCGCCTGACCGCGTCATCCGCGGCCTGCCCGGCAGCCCGGCGACGCTCAGCCTCACCGGCCTGCCCGGCGCGCCCCTGGTCGTGGGCGCGGCCGGCGGCGGTTCCAGCTTCAGCAGCCTGTCGCCCGTGGCCTTCGAGGATCTGCGGCTCACCAGCCAGGGCACGGCGCTGGTGCATGCGGGCGGCACCCTGGCCCTGCGGGGCCAGACCCTCTGGGCGCACGACGGCAGCATCGTGTTCGGTGCCAGTGCGCCGGCCGATGGCGCCCCACCTCTGCGCTACGCCGGTCTCAACCTGTGGGGTGGCAGCCTGGTGCCGACGCTGGGCGGGCGCCTGGAGATCGTGGCCGGCTCGGTCTCGCCCGGCGTGCTATCCGTGGGCGGTGGCGGCGCCAGCGCATTGCTCGAAACTCATGTGCTGACGGTGGGCGGCGAGCAGGGGCGCGGCAGCCTGAGCATTTCCGGCATCCAGTCGGTCGTGCGCGTGCTCGAGGACTTTCGCGTCGACCGCGGCCAGGGCGGCCTGGTCGACATCTCCTCTGGCGCTCAGTTCGAGGCCAGCAGCGGCAGCATCGGCCACCTGGCCTCGGCCTTTGGCGCCAATGTGCAGGTGGCCAGCGGCAGCAGCGCACGCTTTCTGCGGCGCACGGTATCCGGCGGCTTCTTTTCGTTTCCGGTCGGCGGCACGCTGGACGTGGGCACCGACTCGGTGGGCGGCGGCAGCGGCATGCGCGGCACCCTGACCACCGGCCCCGACACGACGCTGGCGGTCGAGGACCGCCTCAGTGTGGGCGGCGGCGGCGTGGGCGTGGCCCTGCTCGGCGGCGCGGTCAGCGCCGGCAGCATCCAGATCGGGCGCAGCTATGCCGCCGGCAGCGGCCGGCTCGAGACCCGGGGCGACCTGCTGGTGGGCGATCCGAATAGCGCCTTTGCGGGTGGCGGCGTGTCCATGGAAGGCCGTGCCGACTGGGTACACGGCGGCCAGGGCACGGTGCTGGGCAGCATCGGCATGGGCGTGCAGGGTGGCAATCCAGGCCAGAGCCAGGTGCTGCAGATCGTCTCCGGCGGCGTGCTCGACATCACCGGCGGCTTGGAACTGGGCACCTACCGCGACAGCAATGTCAGCCCGCTCTTGCTGGTGGAGGCCGGCGGCCGCCTGACCTTGGGTCAGGCGGCGGTGCCGGCCCTGGCCATGGTCGCGGCCGGCCCGCCCACGGTATCGATCTACGGCCGTGGCGAGTGGATCCTTGCCGGCCAGGGCCTGGTGCATGGCGATGTCGCGATCGGCGAATCGACCACCGGCTCCGGCGCCCTGCCCAGGCTGACGGTGGAGCAGGGCGGCGTGCTGCAGGTCAACGGCAGTGTGCTGGCGGGCTCTTCCTTTGGCGGCACGCCCAATGGCCAGCTGCGCGCTGACGTGGTGCTGGAGGCCGGCGCCACGCTGCAGACCTCGGGTGCGCTGGTGCTCAACACCGACACCCGGCTGGCGGGCAGCGGCACGGTGCTGGGCACGGTTGAAGTCAACGGGGGTACGGTGGCGCCCGGGTTCTCGCCGGGCCATCTGCGCATCGCCGGCGACCTGCGCATTGGCGAGCAAGACGGCTTCGGCGCCGGCACCCTGCTCATCGAGCTGGGCGAGGCCACGGCGCCGGGCCAGGGCTACGACCTGCTGGAGGTGAGCGGCCAGCTGGCACTGGGCGCGCACGCAGTGCTCGAGATCCACCTGTTGCCCGGCTTCGACGCCGGCGGCAGCTACGAATTCCTGCGCTTCGGTTCGTTGGCGGCCGACGGCGCCGGCGGCCCCGCCTGGTTCAGCCAGCTGCAACTGGTGGATGCCGGTGGCGGCAGTTTCACCGGCCTCGACTTCCGTCTGGACGGCGGCCGCTTCGGCCTGCACCTGGCGCCGGCGGCCGTGCCCGAGCCGGCCTCGGCCTTGCTGCTGCTGGCCGGTGGGCTGGGGATGGCGGTGCGGCGCCGGCGGGCGCTCGGCCATGCCGGCGGCCACGAAATGGGGCGCCGGGCGGCCTTCGCACTTGCCGGCCGCCCGCGGCAATGAGAGCATCGCGGCCACCCCAACGGAGGAGACGACGATGCCCAAACCCATGTTCGATGCCGATGCCCTGATCACCATGTTCGAGAGCGCCACCGCCAGCCAGGGTGCGCAGCTCAAGAAGGCCGCCAGCGACGCCACCCTGGCTTCGCTGCAGGGCCGCGAGCTGACGCTCAAGAACATCCGTGCCGCGCTCAAGGCGGTGGCCGAGGCGGCCAGTGCCGGCGCGGCCAAGAACCTCACCGCGGGCCTGGACCCCGAGAACCTGCTCGATCAGGCCGTGGCCGGCATGGACGACGCGCTTCTCAAGGCGGTGGAGGCCAACCGCACCGCGCTGGCCACGCTGGCGGCCCAGGGTGCCGATCTGCGCGAGAAGCACCTGGCCAAGGCGCTCGCCGATCTCGAGAAGATGGAAGACACCCTCTTCGCGACGCTCAAGAAGACCGCTGCCGGCGCCGGTGCCGGTGCGCCCATGGCTGGCGCCTGGGGCCAGGTGCTCGAGAAGATTCAGGCCGGCGGCACGCTCTCGGGCGCCCAGGCCAATGCCACGGTCGAGCAGTTCACCGAGCAGGTGCAGACGGCGGTGCGTTCGTCGCGTGCGGCCTCGATGCGCGCCGCCCAGGCCATGGCCGAGAGCTACACGGCCCTGGTCAGCGGCGTGCTGCTGGGCATGAGCGAGGCGCTGCAGTCGGCCGCCCCGGCCAAGAAGGCTGCGCGCGGCAAGTAAGCCGGCCTCGCGGTCGCTGCGCCGGTGCATTGGCGCAGCGGCCCGCTACCGGACGCCTACCAGATGCGGATGGGGTCGGCCGCCACCATGGCGTCGCCGGCCTTGCAACCAAAGGCCTGCGCAAAGGCCGGCATGTGGCTCATGGGCGCCAGCACGCGCCAGCGCGTGGGCGAGTGGCTGTCGGTGCGCAACTGGTCCACCAGCGCCTCGATGCGCATCTTGCTGCGCCACACGATGGCGTTGGCCGTGAAGAAGCGCTGTTCCGCCGTGAGCCCGTCCACCAGGGCCGGCGTCTTGCCGGCGGCGCGCTGGCGCCCCAGCGCCAACTGCAGGCCGTCGTAGGCGATCTGCAGGCCGCCGAAATCCGAGATGTTCTCGCCCAGCGTCAGCTCGCCGTTGATGCGCACGCCCGGCACCGGCTCGTAGCCGCTGTAGAGCTGGGCCACGCGCTGGGCCCGCACGCGGTAGGCGGCGGCGTCTTCCGGTGCCCACCAGTCCTGGAGATTGCCGAGGGCGTCGAACTGGCGACCGCGGTCGTCGAAGTGGTGGGTGATCTCGTGGCCGATCACAGCGCCTATGCCGCCGTAGTTGCTGGCGTCGTCGGCCGCGGCGTCGAAGAAGGGGGGCTGCAGGATGGCGGCCGGGAAGACGATCTGGTTGCCGCTGGCAGCGAAGGCGTTGACGATGTGCGGGCTCGTGAACCAGCGCTCGCGGTCGACCGGCCGGCCCAGGTCGGCCAGGCGCAGCGCGGTGTGCCAGGCGTTCACGCGCAGCAGGTTGCCGGTGTAGTCGTCGGCCTTGAGCACCAGGCCGTCCCAGCTGCGCCAGCGTGCTGGCGCGCCGATCTTGGCCACCATGGCGTCGAGCTTGGCCAGCGCCAGCCGGCGTGTGGGCGCGCTCATCCAGTCCAGCACGGCGATGCGCTGGCGCATGGCGACACGGATGTCGTCGAACATCTGGCGTGCTCGCGCCTGCGCCAGCGGCGAGAAGGCCCGGGCCACGTAGAGTTCGCCCAGGGCTTCGCCCATGGGGGCCGAGCCGCGCGAGCCGCCGATGGCCAGGATCACGCGCTCCGAGCGCGAGGGCGGCGCCTTGAGGCCGCGGATGGCGACCCGGTAGTACTCGTAGTGGGCCTGTGACAGCGTCTCCGGGCCGTGCTCGGCGGTGGCGTCGAGCAGGCGCAGGCGCAGGTAAGCCCGCCAGGCCTCGAGCGGCGTGTGCTGGGCCAGCCGGGCCAGGGCCTGCGCAAAGGCCGGCTGGCCCACCACCAGGGGCAGGGCTTCTACGCCGGCGCCGCCGCCGGTGTAGGCGGCGAGCAGGGCGCGCCAGTCGATGCCGGGCGCGCGTGCCTGCAGCGCGGCGGCATCCATCGGGTTGTATTGCGCGATGGGGTCGCGGCGCTCCACGCGCGGCGGCGAGGCGCGCGCCATCTCGGCTTCCAGCGCCATCAGCGCATCCAGCGTGGCCTCGTCGGACGGGGTTTCGGCGGCGGCCAACAGGCTGCGCGCGTAGTCGCGGTAGGCCTTTCGGATGCGGCGCGCGAGATCGTCGTCGCGGAAATAGTCGTCGCGGTCGGGCAGGCCAAGGCCGGCCTGCGAGACGGCCAGCACATGGCGGGTCGCGTCCTTGGCATCGGTGCCCACAGCCAGCGTCAGCGGTGCGGCAATCTGCAGCCGCGCCAGCTCGCCCAGCAACGCCGGCAGCTTGTCGCGCGTGAGCGCCGCCATCTGCGCCAGCAGCGGCTTTTGCGCCGCCAGGCCGCGGGCCTCGATGCTGACCACGTCCATGCCGCTGCGGTAATAGCTGGCCAGCAGGCGCAGCCCTGGGCTGGTCTGGCGCGCCGGCTCCTGCACCAGCTCGGCCAGGGCCGATTCGAGCAGGCGGTCGGCGGCGATGCGCAGCGTGTCGAAGCTGCCGACGCGGGCACGGCTGTCCGGCAGCTCGGCGCCGGCCAGCCAGCGACCGTTGACATGGGCGTCGAAATCGCTGCAGGCGCCCAAGCCTTCGGCCCGCGCTGCGCCGACCAGGGTGCAGGCGGCCAGCAAGGCGCCGAGGCGGCGGGCGGAATCACGCATGGGGCGGCGACAGGAAGATGACAGGGGAGGGAGACGATACCCGCGCCGCCCCCGCATCCGCCTGACGAGGGCTGCGCTATCGTGCGGTGGATGGCTGAAACCACCTTCTTCTGGCACGACTACGAGACCTTTGGCCGCGTGCCGCGGCGCGACCGTCCGGCGCAGTTTGCCGGCGTGCGCACCGACATGGACCTCAACGAGGTGGGCGAGCCGTTGATGATCCACTGCCGCCCGGTGCCCGATTTCCTGCCCGACCCCGAAAGCGTGCTGCTCACCGGCATCCTGCCCCAGCACGCGCTGCAGCAGGGCCTGCCCGAGCACGCCTTCGCCGCCGCGGTGGAGCAGGCGCTGGGGCAGGACGGCACCATCGGCGTCGGCTACAACAGCATCCGCTTCGACGACGAAGTCACACGCTTTCTCTTCTGGCGCAACCTCATCGACCCCTATGCGCGCGAATGGCAGAACGGCTGCGGGCGCTGGGACTTGCTCGATGTGGTGCGCTGCACCTGGTCGCTGCGGCCCGAGGGCATCGCCTGGCCGCGGCACGAGGCGGGCGAGATGGCCGGCCGGCCGTCGTTCAGGCTCGAGCAGCTGACGGCCGCCAACGGCCTGGCTCACGAGGCGGCGCACGACGCGCTGTCGGACGTGCGCGCGACGCTGGCGCTGGCGCGCCTGATCAAGTCACGCCAGCCGCGGCTGTGGGATTTCTGCCTGGGCCTGCGCCGCAAGGACGCGGTGATGGCCGAGATCGGCGTGGCCCGCCCCTTCCTGCATCTGTCGGGCATGTACCCGGTGGAGCGCGGCTGCCTGGCCGTGGTGTGGCCGCTGGCGCCGCATCCGGTGAACAAGAACGAGCTCATCGTCTGGGATCTGGCGCACGACCCGGCTGAACTGGCGGGGCTGGATGCGGCCACGCTGCGGCGGCGCATCTTCACGCGCCAGGCCGAGCTGCCCGAGGGCGAGCAGCGCCTGCCCATCAAGACCATCCACATCAACAAGTCGCCCATCGTGATCGGCAATCTGCGCACCCTGGGTGCGGCCGCCGAGCGCTGGCAGATCGATCTGGCCGCGGCCCAGCGCCATGCCACCGGCGCCGCCGCTGTGGCGCGGGTAATGCAGCCGCTGTGGCCCGCCGTCTATGCGCGCGAGGCCGAAGCAGGCACGCCGGATGTCGACGAGGATCTCTACGGCGGCTTCGTCGGCAACGAGGACCGTCGCACGCTGCAGCGCCTGCGCGAACTGGCGCCGGATCAGCTGGTGGCCAGGCGGCCGGCTTTTCACGACGGGCGGCTGGAGGAACTGCTGTTCCGCTACCGTGCGCGCAACTTCAATGAACTGCTGGACGAGGCCGATCGCCAGCGCTGGCAGCAGCATTGCACCGAGCGCCTGCATGGCGGCGCCGGTGGGGCAACGACGCTGGCGGCCTTCTTCGAGCGCATTGATGCGCTGGCCGAAACCGCCGACGAGCGCGGCCAGGCCCTGCTGGAGGCGCTTTACGACTACGCCGAGGGCATCGCGCCCGAGGCTTCATGATGGCGCCCTGAAGGCGCCGGGGCCTGTCAGCGCGAAGCAACCTCGCGCTGCGGGTCCATCAGGCAGGCATCGGCGACGCGTTGGCCGCGCTTGGCGTTCATCAGCATCGACTTGCTCGGGATCTGCAGCCAGACCATGCCCGACTTGGCGTCTTCCAGCCGCACGGCGCCGGTGCTGGTTTCCTGCGACACCATGGTGTAGCTGACCTTCTTGTGCTCGAGCTTGAAGTGGCCCGGCTTGCCTTCGATGGGCGCCAGCTTGACCGAGTTGTTCAGCTCGCAGGCGGCGGTGCCGGTGAAGACGCGTTCGGCGGCTTCAAGCTGGGCAGCGCTGAGTTGCGGATCGGCGGCCAGGGCCGGCAGGGCAGCCAGGGTGGCGATGAAGGCGAGGGCGATGGAAGTGCGGCGCATGGCGTGATCCTGATCTTCGGGGGCTGACGATGACGCCATTGTTCGAAACCCCGGGGTGTGCAGGCGTAGGCGAGTGCAACCAGGCGCAAACCGCGCCGCCCTGACGCAGGCGCCAGCGTGAACAGTTGGCGCTTCAGCCGAACCAGGCGGCGCGCAGGTCGGCCGGCAGGCTGTCGGGGGCGGTGCGCTGCGCGCGCTCGACGACGTGCCAGAAATAGCGGTAGCTGGCGCGGTCATGCAAGGTGTGGCGGTGCTGGATGGGCGCCCACTGCGCCGCCTGGGCGGCGACGATGATCTCGAGCGCCTGCTCGATCTCGGCCGCGCTGGGCGAGAAGGCGGCGACGATGGGGCGGATCTGCGCCGGGTGGATGCTCCACATGCGCGTATAGCCCAGGCGTCGGCAGGCCTGCTCGGCGCTGGCCTGCAGTGCCTGCACGTCCTTGAACTCGGTCACAACGCAGTGCGACGGCGTCTTCGCCCAGGCATGGCAGGCGGCGGCGATCTCGAGCTTGGCGCGCAGCACCAGCGGATGCTCGAACTGCCCAAGCGCGCCCATCGCCGACTGCGGGATGGCGCCGCGGTGGGCCGAGACGAAGTCCATCAGCCCGAAGGACAGTGATTCGAGGCGCGGGTGGGCCGCGATGGCCGCCACCTCGCGCAGTGCGCCGTGGGTCTCGACCAGGGCGTGCAGCGGGATGGCGCCGCCGCCCATCTGATCGATGGCCAGGGCCGCGCGTTCCACGTCGGGCAGGCCCTCGGGCTTGGGCAGCATCAGGTAGGCTGGGACGCGCGGGCTCTTGAGCACGATGGCGGCCACGTCGCCGAAGCGCGGATGTTCCACCGGCAGCAGGCGCACGCCGACGCGGCCGAAGCGGTTGTCCGGCCCGTTCAGCAGCGAAACGATGAGGTGGGCCTGCTCGATCTCGCCGCCCACCGGCGCGCCGTCCTCGTTGTCCAGCGTGACATCGAAGACGGGCCCCAGCTCGGCCTGCAGCTGCAGGCTCTTGGTCATGCGCGGCTCGACGCCGGCATAGTGGTCGCACACCGGCAAGGCCGGCGGCGCCTCGCCGGCGCCGAAGAGCACGCTGCGCGGCGAGGTGGTCACAGGATCACAGCAGGTGCTTGACGCCGTCCTGCTCGCCGGTGAGTTCGGCGAGGGTCTTGTCGATGCAGCTTTGGCTGAACTCGTCGATGGGCAGGCCCTCGACGATCTTGTACTTGCCGCCTTCGCAGGTGACCGGGTAGCCGAACATCACGTCCTTGGGGATGCCGTACTCGCCGTTGCTGGGCACGCCCATCGTGACCCACTCGCCGCCGGTGCCCAGGGCCCAGTCGTGCATGTGATCGATGGCGGCGTTGGCGGCGCTGGCCGCCGACGACACGCCACGCGCCGCGATGATGGCGGCGCCGCGCTTGCCCACGGTGGGCAGGAAGGTGTCCTTGTTCCAGACCTGGTCGTTGATCATGTCCTTCACGCCGGCGCCATCGATGGTGGCGAAGCGGTAGTCGGCGTACATCGTGGGCGAGTGGTTGCCCCAGACGGCCAGCTTCTTGATGGACGACACCGGCTTGCCGGTCTTGGCCGCGATCTGGCTGGCGGCGCGGTTGTGGTCCAGGCGCAGCATGGCGGTGAAGTTCTCGCGCTTGAGGTCGGGCGCGCTCTTCATCGCGATATAGGCATTGGTGTTGGCCGGGTTGCCGACCACCAGCACCTTGACGTCGCGGCTGGCGCTGGCATTCAGGGCCTTGCCTTGGGCGGTGAAGATCTGGGCGTTGGCGGCCAGCAGGTCGGCGCGCTCCATGCCGGGGCCGCGCGGGCGGGCGCCGACGAGCAGGGCGTAGTCCGTGCCCTTGAAGGCCTGGACCGGGTCGCTGTGGGCTTCCATGCCGGCCAGCAGCGGGAAGGCGCAGTCTTCCAGTTCCATCATCACGCCTTGCAGCGCCTTCTGCGGGCCTTCGACCGGCACTTCCAGCAACTGCAGGATCACCGGCTGGTCCTTGCCGAGCATTTCGCCACTGGCGATGCGGAACAGCAGGGCATATCCGATCTGGCCGGCGGCGCCGGTAACGGCCACGCGAACGGGCTTCTTGCTCATGGACGATCTCCTGGGTATGGGGGTGGTGCGGGAACGGCAACGGGCAGTTTAGCGGCAGCTTCTTGGCGCCAGCCTGACAGCGCCGGGTCTCGGCGATTGCTCTTTTGTCTTATATAAGACAGCGCAGCTATGGACGCGGCGGGCGCGGCCGTGGTGGAATGGGCGCATGTCCGCCAGCGCCACCCTCTCCGACCTGCCCGCCACCGAGGCGGGTGCCGGCACGGCTGTCGAGGCCACGCCGTCGTTCAGCCCGCTGTACCGCCAGATCAAGGCTTTGCTGGTGCGCGGACTCCAGGAGGGCGAGTGGCTGCCCGGCCAGGCGATTCCCAGCGAGCTCGTGCTGGCGGCGCGATTCCGCGTCAGCCAGGGCACGGTGCGCAAGGCCATCGACGAGATGGCCACCGACAACCTGCTGGTGCGGCGCCAGGGCAAGGGCACTTTCGTCGCCAGCCATGCCGAGCAGGCCACGCAGTACCGATTCCTGCGCCTGCAGCCCGACGACGGCAGCGCCACGCCGCTGCAGCGCCGTCTGCTTGACTGCCGCCGCATGCGCGCGCCGGCCGAGGTGGCGCGGCTGCTCGACCTCAAGGCCGGCGAGCCCGCGGTGCAGGTGCGCCGCCTGCTGCTGGCGCCGGCCGAGGCGGCAGCAGCGCCGCGCCCGGTGGTGCTGGACGACCTCTGGCTGCCCGGCACGCTGTTCAAGGGCCTCACCGCCGAGCGCCTGGCGGCATGGCGGGGGCCGCTCTATCGCCTCTTCGAAGCCGAGTTCGCGGTGCAGACCATAGGCGCCGAAGAGAAGATACGTGCCGTCGCGGCCAGCGCCGAAGAGGCCGCGCTGCTTGAGGTGGCGCCGGGCGCGCCGCTGCTGTCGGTGGAGCGCCTCACCCACACCTATGGCGAGCGGCCTGTCGAACTGCGGCGCGGCCTTTACCACACGGCGGCCCACCACTACCGCAATGTGCTGAGCTGAGGCGGGCCGGCCGGTGACGGAGTGCGCGCCCACCAGTTCCGCGTAAGCCTGTTGCGTTGCAATAAACTCACTGGGTTACACCCGGTTCCGAGAGCGAGACGATGCCCGAAATCAAGAAGCAAAGACCCGGCACGATGCGGCTGGCCGACGCCACCCAGTACCGGCTGCCCCCCGCCGGCGTGGTGTCCATCCTGCACCGCGTCAGTGGCGTGATCATGTTCGTGTTGCTGCCGTTCATCATCTGGATGTTCGACACCAGCGTCACCTCGGAGATCTCCTTCGAGCGCTTCGCGGCGGCCTTCACCGCGGGCATAGGCTTCGTGCCCGGCGGCCTCGTCAAGCTGGCGGTGCTGGGCCTGATCTGGGGCTACCTGCACCACTTCATCGCCGGTGTGCGCCACCTCTGGATGGATGCCACGCACAGCGTCAGCAAGGAGCAGGGCCACCAGTCGGCGCTGTTCACGCTGGCGTCCAGCGCGGTTCTCACGCTGGCGCTCGGCGCCAAGCTCTTCGGTCTGTACTGAGGCTAGCCCCATGACGGTCAACTACGGTTCCAAGCGCGTCGTCGTCGGCGCCCATTACGGCATGCGCGACTGGCTCAGCCAGCGCGTCACCGCGGTGCTGATGGCGCTGTTCACGGTGGTGCTGCTGGCTCAGTTGCTCTTCGGCGGGCCGCTCGGCTACGACCGCTGGGCCGCCATCTTCTCGGCACAGTGGATGAAGGTGCTGACCTTCGTCGTCTTCATCGCACTTGGCTGGCATGCCTGGGTCGGGGTGCGCGACATCTGGATGGATTACGTCAAGCCGGCGGCCCTCCGCCTGGTGCTGCAAGTGGCCTCCATCGTCTGGCTCGTCGGCTGCATCGGCTGGGCGATCCAGGTGCTGTGGCGTCTGTAAACGCGCGCTCGCTCGCAAGGAATTCACTCATGGCTATCGGTTCTCTTCCGCGGCGCAAGTTCGACGTCGTCATCGTCGGCGCCGGCGGTTCCGGCATGCGTGCCTCGTTGCAACTGGCGCTGGCCGGCCTCAACGTCGCGGTGCTGTCCAAGGTCTTCCCGACGCGCTCGCACACGGTGGCGGCCCAGGGCGGCATCGGCGCCAGCCTGGGCAACATGGCCGAGGACAACTGGCACTACCACTTCTACGACACCGTCAAGGGCTCCGACTGGCTCGGCGATCAGGACGCCATCGAGTTCATGTGCCGCGAAGCACCCAAGGTGGTGTACGAGCTCGAGCACTTCGGCATGCCCTTCGACCGCAACCCGGACGGCACCATCTACCAGCGCCCCTTCGGCGGCCATACCGCCAACTACGGCGAGAAGCCGGTGCAGCGCGCCTGTGCCGCGGCCGACCGCACCGGCCACGCCATGCTGCACACGCTTTACCAGCAGAACGTGAAGGCGCGCACCAACTTCTTCGTTGAGTGGATGGCGCTCGACCTCATCCGCGACGCCGAAGGCAGCGTCGTCGGCGTCACCGCCATCGAGATGGAGACCGGCGAGGTCCACATCCTCGAGGCCAAGACCACGTTGCTGGCCACCGGCGGCGCCGGCCGCATCTTCGCCGCCAGCACCAATGCCTTCATCAACACCGGCGACGGCCTTGGCATGGCGGCACGCGCCGGCATCCCGCTCGAAGACATGGAGTTCTGGCAGTTCCACCCCACCGGCGTACACAACGCCGGCGTGTTGCTGACCGAGGGTTGCCGCGGCGAGGGCGCGATTCTGCGCAACGCCAATGGCGAGCGTTTCATGGAGCGCTATGCGCCCACGCTGAAGGATCTGGCGCCGCGCGATTTCGTCTCGCGCTGCATGGACCAGGAGATCAAGGAAGGTCGCGGCTGCGGTCCCAACAAGGACTACATCAACCTCGACATGACCCACCTGGGCGTCGAAACCATCCTCAAGCGCCTGCCCAGCGTGTTCGAGATCGGTCACAACTTCGCCAACGTCGACATCGCCAAGGAACCGATTCCGGTGGTGCCGACCATTCACTACCAGATGGGTGGCATCCCCACCAACATCAACGGCCAGGTCGTCGCACCCAAGAACGGCAACCCCAACGAGGTCATTCCCGGCCTCTACGCGGTGGGTGAGTGCTCCTGTGTCAGCGTTCATGGCGCCAACCGCCTCGGCACCAATTCGCTGCTCGACCTGCTGGTCTTCGGCCGCGCTGCGGGCAACCACATCGTCAATGCCTTCAAGAAGGACGACCACGCCCACCGCGCGCTGCCGGCCGACGCCGCCGACCGCTCGCTGTCGCGCCTGGCGCGCCTGGACAACGCCACGGACGGCGAGTATTCGCAAGACGTGGCCAATGACCTGCGCAACACCATGCAGCAGCACGCCAGCGTCTTCCGCACCCAGGCCATCATGGACCAGGGCGTCAAGAAGGTCGCGGCGGTGGCCGAGCGCGTCAAGCACATCGGCCTCAAGGACAAGAGCAAGGTTTTCAACACCGCGCGCATCGAGGCGCTCGAGGTCGACAACCTGATCGAGGCGGCCCAGGCCACGATGATCTCGGCCGCCGCGCGCCACGAGAGCCGCGGCGCCCACACCGTCAACGACTACGGCGACTCGCCGAAGTACCCCAATGGCCGCAACGACGACGTCTGGCTCAAGCACACGCTGTGGTATTCCGAAGGCAACCGCCTCGAATACAAGCCGGTGCAGCTGAAGCCGCTCACCGTCGAATCGGTCCCGCCCAAGGTCCGCACGTTCTGATCACCCGTCGTCGCCGAGGCTCCCGCACATGACGCTCCGTACCTTCCAGATCTACCGCTACGACCCCGACACCGACGAAAAGCCGCGCATGCAGACGCTGCAGGTCGAGCTCGACGGCCACGAGCGCATGCTGCTCGATGCGCTGATGAAGCTCAAGGCGGTCGATCCGAGCTTGAGCTTCCGTCGCAGCTGCCGCGAGGGCGTGTGCGGCTCGGACGCGATGAACATCAACGGCAAGAACGGCCTCGCCTGCCTGACCAATATGCTCACGCTGCCGGGCACCATCGTGCTCAAGCCGCTGCCGGGCCTGCCGGTCATCCGCGACCTCATCGTCGACATGACGCTGTTCTTCAAGCAGTACAACAGCATCAAGCCCTACCTCGTCAATGACAGCCAGCCGCCCGAGAAGGAGCGCCTGCAGAGCCCCGAGGAGCGCGACGAGCTCAACGGTCTCTACGAGTGCATCCTGTGCGCCAGCTGTTCCACCAGCTGCCCCAGCTTCTGGTGGAACCCGGACAAGTTCGTCGGCCCGGCCGGCCTGCTGCAGGCCTACCGCTTCATCGCCGACAGCCGCGACCAGGACACGGCGGGCCGCCTGGACAACCTGGAAGACCCCTACCGGCTGTTCCGCTGCCACACCATCATGAACTGCGTGGATGTGTGCCCGAAGAGCCTGAACCCGACCAAGGCCATCGGCAAGATCAAGGAGCTGATGGTCCGCCGGGCCATCTGAGCACCGTGCGCATCGATGAACGTTCATTGAGCCGGCTCAAGTGGCGCTGCCGCCGCGGTCTGCTAGAAAACGATTTGTTCATCGAGCGCTTCTTCCGTCAACACGAAGACACGCTCACGACAAGGCAGGCCACGGGGTTGCAAGCCCTGATGGACCTTGCAGACAACGACCTGCTGGATCTTTTCCTGGCCCGCCGGGAGCCCGAAGGCGAGATAGACATTCCTGAAGTCCACGAGGTGCTGGCGATGCTGAGGACCGTGCCGGGCGGTTCAGTGCGCCCGAACCAAACATCCAGAACCGACGAAAGGCCCGCGACATGACCCCCTCCGACGTGAAAGCCACCCTGTCCTTCTCGGACGGCAGCCCGAGCATGGATCTGCCGATCTACAAGGGCAGCATCGGCCCCGATGTGATCGACATCCGCAAGCTCTACGGCCAGACCGGCAAGTTCACCTATGACCCCGGCTTCCTGAGCACGGCCTCGTGCAACAGCACCATCACCTACATCGACGGTGACAAGGGCGAACTGCTGTACCGCGGCTACCCCATCGAGCAGCTGGCGCAGAAGTGCGACTTCCTCGAGACCTGCTACCTGCTGCTCAAGGGCGACCTGCCCAACCAGACGCAGAAGGGCGACTTCGTGAAGCTGGTGAGCAACCACACGATGGTCAACGACCAGATGCAGTACTTCCTGCGTGGTTTCCGCCGCGACGCGCACCCGATGGCGGTGATGACCGGCCTGGTCGGCGCGCTGTCGGCCTTCTACCACGACAGCACCGACATCAACAACGCGCAGCACCGCGAGATCGCCGCCATCCGCCTGATCGCCAAGATGCCCACGCTGGTGGCCATGGCCTACAAGTACGGCATCGGCCAGCCCTTTATCTACCCGAAGAACAGCCTCAGCTACAGCGCGAACTTCATGCGCATGATGTTCGCGAACCCCTGCGAGGAGTACGAGAGCAACGACGTGCTGGTGCGCGCCATCGACCGCATCTTCATCCTGCACGCCGACCACGAGCAGAACGCCAGCACCTCCACCGTGCGCCTGTGCGGTTCGTCGGGCACCAACCCGTTCGCGGCGATTGCGGCCGGCGTGGCCTGCCTGTGGGGCCCGGCGCACGGCGGCGCCAACGAGGCGGCGTTGAGCATGCTCAACGACATCCAGAAGAACGGCGGCGTCGAGAAGATCGGCGAGTTCATCAAGCAGGTGAAGGACAAGAACTCCACCGTCAAGCTGATGGGCTTCGGCCACCGCGTCTACAAGAACTACGACCCGCGCGCCAAGCTGATGCGCGAGACCTGCCACGAGGTGCTCACCGCCCTGGGCCTGCACGACGACCCGCTTTTCAAGCTGGCGATGGCTCTGGAGAAGATCGCGCTGGAAGACGACTACTTCGTCGCCCGCAAGCTCTACCCGAACGTCGACTTCTACTCCGGCATCGTGCAGCGCGCGCTGGGCATCCCGGTGAGCCTGTTCACCGCCATCTTCGCGCTCGCCCGCACGGTGGGCTGGATCGCCCAACTCAACGAGATGATCGCCGACCCCGAGTACAAGATCGGCCGTCCGCGCCAGCTCTTCGTGGGCTCGCCGGCCCGCGACGTGAAGCCTATCGGGCAGCGCTGATCCCCGCCGCACGCCCCCCGGGCGCCGTGACGCAAGGCCACCTTCGGGTGGCCTTTTCGCTTCCCTGCGGCCTTACCAGTTCAAGCGCAACGCGGTGCTCAAGGCCCTGCCGGGCAAGGGTGAGAGCCCGCGCAGCGTCTGGATAGCAGTGGCGCTGTAGGCCAGGCGGTCACCCACATTGCCCAGTTTCAGGCTCCACAGCCCATCGGCTGACCCGAGGGCAAAGCGCCAGGCCAGCGCCAGGTGCAGCTGGGTCCAGCCGGTGGTGGGCTGGTCATTGATCGGCACGCGGCTCTGGCGCGCGGCGTGGTCGACTTCGGCGCGAAGGCTCCAGGGACCTTTTTCGGCTTCCAGGCCCAGCGCCAGGCGCCAGGGGGCGACACGCGGCAGGGGCTCGCCGGTGTCGCTGTTGCTGGCGCGGGTGGTGTCGAAACGCAAAGTGGCGTCCAGCGCCCAGGGTCGCTCCAGCAGGCGGCTGCGGCCCTCGATCTCCCAGCCTTGCAGGCGCGCCCGCACCGCCTGAAACAGGTAAAGCGGCACCGACTCCGGCGTGCCGGGCGCGACCACGGTGCCGCTGTCGTCGACCTCGTCGCCGCTGGCCTGCAGCGAGATGAAACGTGAAAAGCGCGTGCCAAAGACGCCCACGCGCAGCTGGCTCTTCTCCGTCTTCAGCTGCAGCGCCAGTTCGGCCTGGTTGCCCCGTTCATGCTGCAGCGCCGCGTCACCGCGTTCGAAGGCGGCGGTGGCTGCGTGTACGCCGTTGGCATACAGCTCGAAATAGCTGGGCGCGCGCTCGCTGGACCCCAGGCTGCCCGACAGTGTCCATGCGGCGTTCAAGGGTTGTATGTAGGCCAGCGACAGGCTGCGCAAGTCGAAACTGCGGTGCTGCGCGGTGCCGAACTTGGGGGCCGCCGGGTCGGCGTCGCCGCCGGAGTCGACGCGGGCGCGCTCCAATCGTGCGCCCAGCGACAGCGTGCCGCCGGCCAATGACATTTCCTCCAGTGCGAACAACGCAGACTTGCGTGTGCGCGTGTCGGGTACGAAGGCCTCATCGCCCAGCGCCGAGAAGTCGAAGTCCTCCAGCTGCAAGCCAATCACGCCGCGCAGCGGGCCCAGCGCCCCGTGCTCGGCCTCGATCCGCAGCTCGCTGCCCTGGCTGGTGAACACCGTGCCCACCGCACCGTCGCCCTCGATCTCCTGGTGTTGGTAATCGCTGTGGTTGGCGTTGAAGCGCAGTGCCTTCAGCGGCCCGCCCAGATCGCGCAGTTCACCGGCCAGGCCCAGGCGGTGGCGCCGCATGCTGATGGTGATGTCGGGCTCGGCGACGACGCCGTAGCGGCTGTCGTAGGTGTCCAGCGACAGGCCGATGCGGCCGGCACCCAGGAACAGCGTGCCGCCCAGCGCCCCGCCGCGCGTGCGGCTGGCCGAGTTGCGCACGGTGTGGGTGGGCGGCAAGGCCTCGCCGTCGGCCACCGGCGTGTGCTGAGGCACGCGCAGGTCGCTGGTGTCGCGGGCAAAGGCGTCGGCATGCCAGGCCAGCGTGCCGTTGCCGGATTCCAGCACCGCCGCCCCGCCGCGCTCCCGCGCCGCGCCGCCCAGGCGCAGTTCGGTGCTGCCGCCGAACTGCAGGAGTGGTGCGCTGGGGATGCGGTTGTCGATGGCGTTGACCACGCCGCCGACCGCGCTGCCGCCGTAGAACAGCGCGCCGGGCCCGCGCAGCACCTCGATGCGGGTCAGGATTAGCGGGTCCAGCGGCAGCGCGTGGTCGTAGCTCAGCGCCGAGGCGTCGAGCGAGGCCCCGGCATTGGTGAGGATGCGCACGCGGTCGCCGTCCAGGCCCCGGATCACCGGCCGGTTGGCGTTGGGGCCGAAGCGGGTGGACGAGACGCCGGGCAGGCCGTCCAGCGTCTCGCCCAGGGTGGCGGCGCGGCGCTGCACCAGGGCGTCGCCGCTCAGCACCGACACCGGCGCGGCGATGCGCGGGCTGCCCAGCGGGTTGCCGGTGATGACCACGATGGCCTCGGCCGCTGGGGTCGGCGAAGCTGCCGGGGTCTGCGCGAAGGCGGGCTGGCACAGGCCCCAGGCCAGGGCCCAGAGCAGCAGGGGCGGCCCGGCGTGGTGCGTACTTGAGCAGGAGGAGGGAAGGGGGGTGTCCATGACAAAGTCCTAGCACGGGCCCACACGAGCCCAGCGCAGCGCGCTGCGGGCAGGGGTGGACGAAAAGAGGTTTGCGCGCCGCGCGGTCACGGACCGGCGGTGCGCAGTCGGGGCGTCAGGGGTGGGCGACCGGGGCCAGGGCCGCGTGGACCTGTGTAGCGGGCCGCCGGGTCTCAGCCTGCCGGCGGGCCTCGCGCCAGATAACCCGCGGCCTGGGAAGCGAGCCGTACGCCATGGCGTGAGGGCTGCGGCGGCGCCGCCGCAGGGGGCTCGGCCAGGGCCGTGGCGTCGGTCAGCAGGCTGTCGGCGTGCAGCAACTGGTCGAAGAGCCGGCACTCGGCGCTGTCGTCCTCGTGGCCGTCGAACAAGCCCGGCGCACGGTGGCCGTGCGCAGCGAGATCGTCAGCGCTGACCGCCGGGGTCAGTGCAACTGATGCCGCGCCATGCCCGTGGCTGTAGCCATGCAGCAGGCCCAGTGACTGGGCCAGCAGCAGGAGCAGGCCGCCCAGCAGCAGACCGGCGATACGCCGCCGGGTGTGCTGTGACGTTGCGGGCGGCCTCATGGGCCAAGCATAGCAAGCGCGGCGCGCGGGCCCTATCAGGACGCTGCTTCGAGCCCGCTCTGGAAATGCTCGCGCATCAGCCGTGTCGCGCCCGCCGTGTCGCTGGCGGCGATGGCCTTCATCAGCGCGCGATGCTCCTGCAGCGACTCATCCAGCCGCCCCGCCTTGAACAGCGAGTGGTGGCGGTTGAGCTTCATCACCTTGCGCAGGTCGGTGGCGATGTGCAGGGCCCAGCGGTTGCCGGCGATCTCGAGCAGGGCCATGTGGAATTGCTCGTTGGTGGCGAAGAAGGCGTCGCGTTGGCCAGCCTGCTGCTCCAGACGCTCGTGCAACTCGGCCAGGCGGGCGCGCTCGGCCGCGCTGGCGCGCGCCGCCACGGCACCCGCGGCATCGCTTTCCAGCAGCGCCAACAGGTGGTAAACCTGCGTCACGTCGTCACCCGAGACTTCCGTGACATAGGCGCCGCGGCGCAGCTTCATGGTCACCAGCCCTTCCACCGCCAGCACCTTGAGCGCCTCGCGCATGGGCGTGCGGCTGATGCCGTATTCGGCGGCCAGCTTCATCTCGTCGATCCAGCTGCCCGGCTCGAGCCGGCGCGCGAAAATCTGTTGGCGCAGCCGGTCGGCCACGTCCTGGTACAGGGCGCGGCGGGCCAGCGGTTGGGCGGGGTCGGCCAGGAGACTCAAGCTGTCAGGTGGGCGTTGGTTTTGAATTCATAATTATGCATAATGTGAGATCGGCGGCAAGCCCAGCGCCGTTGATCCAGTTCAAAGGTTGCCGGCAAGCTCGGCGATGACCGGCACCGCACGAGGAGAAACACCATGAGCCAGACCCCCGAGTTCAAGACCGCCAGCCTCGAGCAATGGGCCAAGGCCGCCGCCAAGTCGGCGCCCGCTGGCGATGTGGCGGCGCTGAACTGGGTCACGCCCGAGGGCATCACGGTCAAGCCGCTCTACACCGCGGCCGACACCGCCGCGCTGGCGCACGCCGACACGCTGCCTGGCTTCGAGCCCTACATCCGCGGCCCCCAGGCCACGATGTACGCGGTGCGGCCCTGGACCATCCGCCAGTACGCCGGCTTCTCGACCGCCGAGGAAAGCAATGCCTTCTACCGTCAGGCCCTGGCCGCGGGCGGGCAGGGCGTGAGCGTGGCCTTCGACCTGGCCACCCACCGCGGCTATGACAGCGACCATCCGCGCGTCACCGGCGACGTGGGCAAGGCCGGCGTGGCCATCGACAGCGTCGAGGACATGAAGATCCTCTTCGACGGCATCCCGCTGGACAAGGTGAGCGTGAGCATGACCATGAACGGCGCCGTGCTGCCGGTGCTGGCCGGCTACGTGGTGGCGGCCGAAGAGCAGGGCGTGGCGCAGGACAAGCTGAGCGGAACCATCCAGAACGACATCCTCAAGGAGTTCATGGTCCGCAACACCTACATCTACCCGCCCGAGCCCAGCATGCGCATCGTGGCCGACATCATCGAGTACACGGCGCAGAACATGCCCAAGTTCAACTCGATCAGCATCTCGGGCTACCACATGCAGGAAGCCGGCGCCAACCAGGCGCTGGAGCTGGCTTTCACGCTGGCCGATGGCAAGGAGTACGTGAAGACGGCCATCGCCAAGGGCCTGGATGTCGATGAATTCGCCGGTCGCCTGAGCTTCTTCTGGGCCATCGGGATGAACTTCTATCTCGAGATCGCCAAGATGCGCGCGGCCCGCCTGCTGTGGACCCGCATCATGCAGGGCTTCGACGCCAAGGCGCCCAAGAGCCTGATGCTGCGCACCCACTGCCAGACCAGCGGCTGGAGCCTGACCGAGCAGGACCCCTACAACAACGTCGTGCGCACCGCCATCGAGGCCATGGCGGCAGTCTTCGGCGGCACGCAGAGCCTGCACACCAACAGCTTCGACGAGGCCATCGCGCTGCCCACCGAGTTCAGCTCTCGCATCGCCCGCAACACCCAGCTCATCATCCAGGAAGAGACCCACATCACCAACGTCGTCGACCCCTGGGCCGGCAGCTACATGATGGAGAGCCTGACCCAGGAGATGGCGGCCAAGGCATGGGCCATCATCGAGGAGGTCGATGCGCTGGGCGGCATGACCAAGGCCGTGGACAGCGGCTGGGCCAAGCTCAAGATCGAGGCCAGCGCGGCCGAGAAGCAGGCGCGCATCGATTCGGGCAAGGACGTCATCGTCGGCGTCAACAAGTACAAGCTGGCCAAGGCCGACGCGCTGGAGATCCGCGAGGTCGACAACGTCAAGGTGCGCGAAGGCCAGATCGCCAGGCTGACGCAGATCCGCGCCAGCCGCGATGGCAAGGCGGTCGCGGCGGCGCTGGACGCGCTCACCGATGCGGCGAGCAGCGGCCAGGGCAACCTGCTCGCGCTGGCCATCGCCGCCGTGCGCCTGCGCGCCACCGTGGGCGAGATCAGCGACGCGCTGGAGAAGGTCTACGGCCGCCACCGCGCCGACATCCAGAAGGTCACCGGCGTCTACGCCGCCGCCTACGACAGCGCCGAGGGCTGGGACAAGCTCAAGGGCGAGATCGCCGGCTTCGGCGAGGCGCAAGGACGGCGCCCGCGCGTGATGATCGCCAAGCTGGGCCAGGACGGCCACGACCGCGGCGCCAAGGTGGTGGCCACGGCCTTTGCCGATCTCGGCTTCGACGTCGACATGGGCCCGTTGTTCCAGACCCCCGAGGAATGTGCGCGCCAGGCCATAGAGAACGACGTGCATGCGGTGGGTGTCAGCACGCTGGCCGCCGGCCACAAGACCCTGGTGCCGGCCATCATTGCCGAGTTGAAGCGCCAGGGCGCCGACGACATCATCGTGTTCGTCGGCGGCGTGATCCCGGCCCAGGACTACGACTTCCTCTATGCCGCCGGCGTCAAGGGCATCTACGGCCCCGGCACGCCCATCCCGGCCAGCGCCAAGGATGTGCTCGAGCACATCCGCGCCGCCCAGCCCTGAGCCCCGCCTGATAGCCCCGTCACGCTGAAGCCGTGAAGCCGCAGAAAGCCGCCGCCTTTGCGCTGCAGCCGGCAAGCGCGGGCGACTTCGAGTCGCTGCTCGCGCTGCGCCTGCGCGCCATGCACGACAGCCTGGCCCAGATCGGCCGCTACGACGAGGCGCGGGCGCGCGAGCGCCTGGCCGCCGGTTTCGTGCCCGAGCACACGCAGCACATCGTGGTGGACGGTGCGCGCGTCGGCTTCATCGTGCTCAAGCAGCTTTCGCACGCGCTGCGGCTGGACCACTTCTACATCGACCCGCCGGCCCAGCGCCGCGGCATCGGCAGCGCGGTGCTGCGCTGGGTCTGCGACCAGGCCGACGCGCAGCTGCTGCCGGTGGAACTGTGCGCACTCAAGGGCAGCGCGGCCAACCGCTTCTACCTGCACCACGGCTTCGCGATGACGGGCGACGGCGACTGGGACCACGACTACCTGCGCATGCCCACCTCGCCCAGCCTGCGCGCAGTGCGTTCGCTGTGGGCCGCCTTCCAGCGGCGCGACTGGAAGGCCGCAAGGGCGCTGCTGTTCGATGACCTGGAAGCCGTGTGGTGGAGCAGCGGCGAACACATCGCCGGCGCCGATGCCTTCATCGCGCTGCAGGCCGGCTATCCCGAAGGCTGGACCATCCACCTCATCGAACTGGCCCATCTGCAGGATGGCCGCGTGATGTCGCTGGTGCGGGTGGACCACGGCGAAGCCACCTACTTTGCGACCTCCTTCTTCCGCGTCGACGACGGCTGCATCGCCGCCGTCGAGGAGTACTGGGCCACGGTGGAGGCGCCGCCGGCCTGGCGCACGCCGCAGGCCTTTGCCGGCCTCACCGCCATTGCCCCGCGCGACGACGCCAGGGCGCGCCAGCCGTGAGCGCAGACACCTTGCCAGCCACTGACCAACAGCTCGCCCAGGCCGTGCTGGCGGGCCCCGGCATGGCCCAGCGCCGCGCGCTGGCCAAGACCATCACCCTGCTCGAATCCACGCGCGCCGACCACCGCCTGCGCGCCGATGCCCTGCTCAATGCCCTGCTGCCGGCCACCGGCCGCGCCTTCCGCCTGGGCATCAGCGGCGTGCCTGGCGTCGGCAAGAGCACCTTCATCGAGGCCCTGGGCATGTTCCTCATCGCCCGCGGCCAGCGCGTGGCGGTGCTGGCGGTCGACCCCTCGTCCAGCCTGGGCGGCGGCTCCATCCTGGGTGACAAGACGCGCATGGAGCAGCTCAGCGTGCAGGAGGCCGCCTACATCCGCCCCAGTCCGGCCGGCGGCACCCTGGGCGGCGTGGCCGAGAAGACGCGCGAGGCCCTTCTGGTGTGCGAGGCGGCCGGCTACGACACGGTGATCGTCGAGACCGTGGGTGTCGGCCAGAGCGAGACCGCGGTGGCCGCCATGACCGACATGTTCGTGCTGCTGCAACTGCCCAACGCCGGCGACGACCTGCAGGCCATCAAGAAGGGCGTGATGGAGCTGGCCGACCTGGTGGTCATCAACAAGGCCGACATCGACGTACACGCGGCGACGCGGGCGCGCGCCCAGATCACCAGCGCGCTGCGCATCTTCGGCTTCCACGGCCATGCCGATGCGGCGCCGGCGGCCCAGGTCATCCAGCTCAGCGCGCTCAAGGGCAGCGGTCTGGACGAGTTCTGGCAGGCGGTGAGCCGCTTTCGCGAAGCACAGCAAAGCAGCGGCCGCCTTGCGGCGCGCCGCCACGGCCAGGACCAGGCCTGGATGTGGGAGCGCATCGAGGCCGGCCTGCGCCAGCGCTTCAGGCAACACCCGGCAGTGCGCGAAGCACTGCCGGCCATCACGGGCGAGGTGGCCGCCGGCCGCCTGGCCGCATCGGTGGCCGCACGGCGGCTGCTGGATCTGACGGTTTGATCGAGGACGAGAGGAGAGCCCCCATGCACGACATCATCGAACAGCTCGAAAAGAAGCGCGCCGCGGCGCGCCTGGGTGGCGGCCAACGCCGTATCGACGCCCAGCATGCCAAGGGCAAGCTGTCGGCGCGCGAGCGCATTGAGCTGCTGCTCGACGAAGGCACCTTCGAGGAATGGGACATGTTCGTCGAGCACCGCTGTGCCGACTTCGGCATGGCCGACAACAAGATCCCGGGCGACGGCGTGGTCACCGGCTACGGCATGATCAACGGCCGCCTGGTCTTCGTCTTCAGCCAGGACTTCACCGTCTTCGGCGGCGCGCTCAGCGAATCGCATGCCGAGAAGATCTGCAAGGTGATGGACCAGGCCATGCGCGTGGGCGCGCCGGTGATCGGCCTCAACGACAGCGGCGGCGCGCGCATCCAGGAGGGCGTGGCGTCGCTGGGCGGCTATGCCGAGGTCTTCCAGCGCAATGTCATGGCCAGCGGCGTGATCCCGCAGATCAGCATGATCATGGGCCCCTGCGCCGGCGGTGCGGTGTACAGCCCGGCCATGACCGACTTCATCTTCATGGTGAAGGATTCGTCCTACATGTTCGTCACCGGCCCCGAGGTCGTGAAGACCGTGACGCACGAGGAAGTGACGGCCGAGGAACTGGGCGGCGCGCTGGCCCACACCGGCAAGAGCGGCGTCGCCGACCTCGCCTTCGAGAACGACGTCGAGGCGATCGCGATGCTGCGCCGCTTCTTCAACTACCTGCCGCTCAACAACAAGGAAAAGCCGCCGGTGCGCATGAGCGGCGACGCCGCCGAGCGCCTGGACATGTCGCTCGACACCCTGGTGCCCGACAACCCCAACAAGCCCTATGACATCAAGGAGCTGATCTACAAGGTGGTCGACGACGGCGATTTCTTCGAGCTGCAGCGCGAGCACGCCAGGAACATCGTCATCGGCTTCGCGCGGCTGGATGGCCAGAGCGTGGGCATCGTGGCCAACAACCCCATGGTGATGGCCGGCTGCCTGGACATCAAGAGCAGCATCAAGGCGGCGCGCTTCGTGCGTTTCTGCGACGCCTTCAACATCCCGGTCGTGACCTTCGTAGACGTGCCCGGCTTCATGCCCGGCACCGCGCAGGAGTACGGCGGCATCATCAAGCACGGCGCCAAGCTGCTCTATGCCTATGCCGAATGCACGGTGCCCAAGGTCACGGTGATCACGCGCAAGGCCTACGGTGGCGCCTACGACGTGATGAGCTCCAAGCACCTGCGCGGCGACGTCAACTTCGCCTGGCCCAACGCAGAAATTGCGGTGATGGGCGCCAAGGGCGCGGTGGAGATCATCTTCCGCGAAGACAAGGGCGACCCGGCCAAGCTCGCGGCCAAGGAAGCCGAATACAAGGCGCGCTTCGCCAATCCCTTCGTGGCCGGCGCACGCGGCTTCATCGACGACGTGATCCAGCCGCACGAGACGCGCAAGCGGATCTGCCGCAGCCTGGCCATGCTCAAGGACAAGAAGCTCGAGAACCCGTGGCGCAAGCACGGGAACATTCCTCTTTGATCGGGCCGGAGATCGACACCATGTTCAAGAAAATCCTGATCGCCAACCGCGGTGAGATCGCTTGCCGCGTCATCAAGACGGCCAAGAAGATGGGCATCGCCACCGTCGCCGTCTATTCCGACGCCGACCGCGACGCTCGCCATGTCGCGCTGGCCGACGAGGCCGTCTTCATTGGCCCGGCGCCCAGCCGCGAGAGCTACCTGGTGGCCGACAAGATCATCGCCGCCTGCAAGAGCACCGGCGCCGAGGCCGTGCACCCGGGCTACGGCTTCCTGAGCGAGAACGCCGGCTTCTGCAAGCGGCTCGAGGAAGAAGGCATCGTCTTCATCGGCCCCAAGCACTACAGCATCTCGGCCATGGGCGACAAGATCGCATCCAAGAAGCTCGCGATCGAAGCCAAGGTCAACACCATCCCGGGCTGGAACGCGGCCATTGACACGCCCGAGCAGGCGGTGAAGATCGCCCAGGACATCGGCTACCCGGTGATGATCAAGGCCAGCGCCGGCGGCGGCGGCAAGGGCCTGCGCGTGGCCTACAACGACAAGGAGGCGCACGAGGGCTTCTCGACCTGCCGCAACGAGGCGCGCAACAGCTTCGGCGACGACCGCGTCTTCATCGAGAAGTTCGTCGAGAGCCCGCGCCACATCGAGATCCAGGTGCTGGCCGATTCGCACGGCAACACCGTCTACCTGCACGAGCGCGAGTGCAGCATCCAGCGCCGCCACCAGAAGGTCATCGAAGAGGCACCTTCGCCCTTCATCAGCGACGACACGCGCAAGGCCATGGGCGAGCAGGCGGTGCAACTGGCCAAGGCCGTGAAGTACCAGAGCGCGGGCACGGTGGAGTTCGTGGTCGGCAAGGACCAGAGCTTCTACTTCCTGGAGATGAACACGCGACTGCAGGTGGAGCACCCGGTCACCGAGAGCATCACCGGCGTCGACCTGGTCGAGCAGATGATCCGTGTGGCCGCCGGCGAGAAGCTGCCCTTCGAGCAGAAGGACATCCCCCGCAACGGCTGGGCCATCGAGTGCCGCATCAACGCCGAAGACCCGTTCCGCGGCTTCCTGCCTTCCACCGGCCGCCTGGTGCGCTACCTGCCGCCCACGCAGACCATGGAAGCCTCCAAGCCGATGCCGGCCGATGGCGGCGTGCGCGTCGACACCGGCGTCTACGAGGGCGGCGAGATTCCGATGCAGTACGACTCGATGATCGCCAAGCTCATCGTGCATGGGAAGGACCGCACCGAGGCCATCGCCCGCATGCGCGAGGCGCTCAATGCCTTCGTGATCCGCGGTGTCTCCAGCAACATCCCCTTCCAGGCGGCGCTGCTGGCCCACCCCAAGTTCGTCGCGGGCGACTTCAACACCGGCTTCATCGCCGAGCACTACGGCCCCGGCTTCCGCGCCGAGGACGTGCCCCACGACGACCCCGACTTCCTGGTCGCGCTGGCCGCAGCCGCCTACCGCCGCTACCGCGAGCGCGCCGCCGGCATCAGCGGCCAGCTCGCCGGCCACCGCGCCGTGGTGGGCGAGTACTTCGTCGTCGTCGTCAAGGGCCAGCAGGGCCTGCACACCTATGTGCCGGTACACGTCACTGCCAACGGCGTCATCACGGTCGAGATGGGCGAAAAGCGCTACGCCATCAACAACGACTGGCAGTTCGGCGGCATCCGCGCCCAGGGCAACTGCAATGGCCGCAGCTTCACGGCCCAGGTCGAGCGCCATGGCCTGTGGATGCGCGTCGAGCACAACGGCCTGCGCATCGAGGCCCAGGTGATGAGCGCACGCGCCGCCGAGCTGCTGCGCGTGATGCCTTTCAAGGCACCGCCCGACATGAGCCGCTTCCTGCTCTCGCCGATGCCGGGCCTGCTCGTCGACGTGACCGTCAAGCCGGGCCAGAAGGTGCAGGCGGGCGAACGCCTGGCGGTGATCGAGGCCATGAAGATGGAGAACATCCTCACCGCGGTGCAGGACGGCGTCGTCGCCGAGGTGCTGGCCGCCAAGGGCGAGAGCCTGGCCGTCGATCAACCCATACTGAGCTTCGCCTGAGCATGAGCACCAAGCCTTTCCGCATCCTCGGCCTGCAGCAGGTGGCCATCGGCGGCCCCGACAAGCAGCGCCTGCGCTCGCTGTGGGTGGACATCTTCGGTCTCAGCGTCAAGAGCAGCTTCGTCAGCGAACGCGAGAACGTCGACGAAGACATCTGCGCCATGGGGCAGGGCGCGCACGCGGTCGAGGTCGACCTGATGCAGCCGCTGGACCCGGACAAGAAGCCGGCCGTTCACGCCACGCCGCTCAACCACATCGGCCTCTGGGTGGACGACCTGCCCAGGGCCGTGGAATGGATGGCGGCCCACGGCGTGCGCTTCGCGCCCGGCGGCATCCGCAAGGGCGCGGCCGGCCACGACATCTGCTTCATTCACCCCAAGGCCAGCGACGACTTCCCCATCGGTGGCGAGGGCGTGCTGATCGAGCTGGTGCAGGCGCCGCCCGAGGTGGTGGCCACGCTGGGTGCGTCCTGAGCCGAGGCCGCTACCATAGCGGCCCCTTGCGGCGCGCTTCCTGGCGCCGCAGCCCCGA
Organism: Rubrivivax sp. A210; assembly: GCF_904426505.1. GTDB lineage: Bacteria > Pseudomonadota > Gammaproteobacteria > Burkholderiales > Burkholderiaceae_C > Rubrivivax. The sequence continues at coordinate 385,972 of NZ_CAJGBN010000012.1, read as the reverse complement.
GACGGACGGACCGGACCCGACATGCAAGTAGTGAAGACCACCGCGGCGTTGCGCGCGTCGCTGGCCGGCGCACGCGACACCGCCTTCGTGCCGACCATGGGCAATCTGCACGAGGGCCATCTGGCCCTGGTGCGCCAGGCGCGTCAGGCGGCCGGGGCCGGGGCGCCGGTGGTGGCCAGCATCTTCGTCAACCGGCTGCAGTTCGCGCCCCACGAAGACTTCGACAGCTACCCGCGCACCTTCGAGCGCGACGCCCAGCTGCTGCAGGAAAACGGCTGCGACATCGTCTTCGCGCCATCCGAGAGCGATCTCTACCCAGAGCCGCAGGATGTGAAAGTGCATCCGCCGGCGGCGTTGGCCGACGTGCTCGAGGGCGCGTTCAGGCCCGGGTTCTTCATCGGCGTGTGTACCGTGGTGCTCAAGCTCTTCAACGCCGTCCAGCCCCACCTGGCGGTGTTCGGCAAGAAGGACTACCAGCAGCTGATGGTCATCCGCCACATGGTGCGCCAGCTGGCGCTGCCGGTGCAGGTGCTGGCCGGCGAGACCTGCCGCGCCGACGACGGCCTGGCGCTGTCGTCGCGCAACGGCTACCTTGCGGCGGCCGAGCGCGCCGAGGCGCCGGCGCTGGCGCGCAGCCTGCGCGAGCTGGCCGCGGCGGTGCAGGCCGGTCGCAGCGACTGGGCCGCGCTGGAACAGGCGGCCATGGACGGCTTGCGCAGCCGCGGCTGGGCGCCCGACTACGTGGCGCTGCGCCGCCAGGCCGATCTGCAGCCACCCGCCGCGGCCGGCGAGGCCCTGGTGGTGGTGGCCGCGGCGCGCCTGGGCCAGACGCGGCTGATCGACAACCTCGAGTTGCCGGCGCGCGGCTGATCTCCGCCCTCCGAGGGATCGCCAGCCGCAACCCACCCTGCCAGACTGCGCCCAGCCCCAGGGGTGGGGCGCCGCCAGACAGGGAGCCCGTCGCATGAAGATCGCACGCTACCGTGGCCTGGTGGCCGCCGCCCTCGCCGCTGCCGCCCTGCTGTCGGCCCTGCCGGCGCGGGCCGTCGATCTGCTGGTCATGAACCCCGGCTTCGAGGCCGACCCAGCCGCCGATGGCGCTTTCGTCGTGATCGCCCCCGCGCCCACCGGCTGGCAAGCCTATGACCCCAGCGGCATGCTGGCCAGCTCGCCCGGGCTCAATGCCCTGGGCGTGATCCGGCCGCGCCTGGGGCACGACTACTTTCCCGGCGGCAGCACCGAGGGCGTCAACGCCGCGCTGGTCTTCCTGGCCGGGCCCGAGGCCGGCGAGGCCGGCCTGCAGCAGACCCTGGTCGCGACGCTGGCGCCGGCCACCGTCTACACGCTGCAGGTGGACGTGGGCAATATCGCCTCGGGCGTCTCGCTGCCCGGCTCCAGCGGCGGCGCGGGCAATTTCTTCGACCTCGACGGCTTTCCCGGCTACCGCATCGAACTGCTGGCCGGCGGCACGGTGCTGGCTGCAGATTCCAGCAGCGCCGGCCTCATCCCCGAAGGCGAGTTCCGCACCGCCACGCTGAGCTTCGACGCCGCATCTGCCGCGCCGGCGCTGCTGGGCCAGGCCCTGGGCCTGCGCCTGGTCAACCTCAAGGCGCCCGGCACGGCCGAGGTGCCCAACATCGAGGTCGACTTCGACCATGTGCGCCTGCAGGCCCTGCCCGCGCCCGTGCCTGAGCCGGGCTCGGGGCTGCTGCTGGCGGGCGGACTGGCCTGCTGGGTGATCGCGCTCGGCCGGCGCCGCATTCGGCGCTGAACCGTCATCCCCGGACGCGGCCCGGGGCCAAGGGCGCGGGCGCTAGAGTGCGGCATCGCAATCCGAGGAAGTCACCGATGAGCGCCCTGTCCCTGCTCCAACAACTGCTCCAGTCCGGCCTGCCCGCCGCCGGCACGCCGCAACGCGACGACCTGGGCAAGTACGCCACCGGCGCCGCTGCAGGCGGCGTGCTGGGCCTGCTGCTGGGCAGTCGCAGTGGCCGCCGCCTGGGCGGCAAGGCGCTCAAGTACGGCAGCGTGGCGGCACTGGGCGCGCTGGCCTGGAAGGCCTACCAGGACTACCAGGATCGTCAGCAGCCCACCGCCGCGCCGGCGCGGGCTGCGATGCCCGCCTTGTCCGCCCCGGTGGCCGAAAAGCAGGGCCGGGCGCTGCTCAAGGCCATGATTGCCGCGGCCAAGAGCGATGGCCATCTGGACGAGCGCGAGCGTGGCCTGGTCGAGGCCGAACTCGGCCGCCTGCAGGCCGAGCCGACGCTGCGCGACTGGGTGCAGTCCGAGTTGCGCCGCCCGGTCGAGCCGGCCGATGTGGCCGCCGGCGCCACCGGGCCGGAGAGCGCGGCCGAGATCTACCTGGCCAGCCTGCTGGTGGTGGACGAGACGACGACCATGGAACGCGCCTACCTGGACGAGTTGGCGCGGCAGCTGCGCCTGGAGCCGGGCCTCAAGGCCGAACTGGAAGCCCGCGCCGCAGGCTGACCGCGGCTTTCCCCGACAATCGGGGGCTGGAGCCGAATCACATGAGCGCACGCACCCTCTACGACAAGCTGTGGGACGAGCACGTCGTCCACACCGAGGAGGACGGCACGGCCGTCCTCTACATCGACCGCCACCTCGTCCACGAGGTCACCAGCCCGCAAGCCTTTGAAGGCCTGCGCCTGGCCGGCCGCAAGGTCTGGCGCGTCTCCTCCATCGTCGCCACCGCCGACCACAACACGCCCACCACCGGCTGGGACGAAGGCTACGACGGCATCCGCGATCCCATCAGCAAGCTGCAGATCACGACGCTGGACGCCAACATCCGCGAAAGCGGCGCGGCGGCCTACTTTCCCTACCTCGACAAGCGCCAGGGCATCGTGCATGTGATGGGCCCCGAGAACGGCGCCACGCTGCCGGGCATGACGGTGGTCTGCGGCGACAGCCACACCAGCACCCACGGTGCCTTTGGTGCGCTGGCCCACGGCATCGGCACCAGTGAGGTCGAGCATGTGATGGCCACCCAGACCCTGCTGGCACGCAAGGCGAAGAACATGCTGGTGCGCGTCGAAGGCACGCTGGGCCGCGGCGTCACCGCCAAGGACGTGGTGCTGGCCATCATCGGTCGCATCGGCACCGCCGGCGGCACCGGCAGCACGATCGAATTCGCCGGCTCGGCCATCCGCTCGCTCAGCATGGAAGGCCGCATGACGGTCTGCAACATGGCCATCGAGGCCGGCGCCCGTGCCGGCCTGGTGGCGGTGGACGAGAAGACCATCGCCTACTGCAAGGGCCGCCTCTTCGCGCCCGCCGGTGTCGAATGGGATCACGCCGTCGCGCACTGGCGCACCTTGCAGTCCGACCCCGGCGCCCACTGGGACAGCGTGGTCGAGTTGGATGCGGCGCAGATCCAGCCCCAGGTGACCTGGGGCACCAGCCCCGAGATGGTGCTGCCGGTCGACGGCCGCGTGCCCGACCCCGACAAGGAGAAGGACGCCGTCAAGCGCGGCGCCATCGAGCGCGCCCTGGCCTACATGGGCCTCACACCCAACAAGGCCATCACCGACATCCGCATCGACAAGGTCTTCATCGGCAGCTGCACCAACAGCCGCATCGAAGACCTGCGCGAGGCTGCGGCCGTGGTCAGGCGCGCCGGCAGCCGCGTGGCTGCCAACGTCAAGGCGGCCCTGGTCGTGCCCGGCTCGGGCCAGGTCAAGGCCCAGGCCGAGGCCGAGGGCCTGCACGAGATCTTCAAGGCCGCCGGCTTCGAATGGCGCGAGCCCGGCTGCAGCATGTGCCTGGCGATGAACGCCGACCGCCTGGAGCCCGGCGAGCGCTGCGCCAGCACCAGCAACCGCAATTTCGAAGGCCGCCAGGGCGCCGGCGGCCGCACCCATCTGGTGAGCCCGGCGATGGCCGCCGCCGCTGCGCTCAACGGCCATTTCGTCGACGTCCGCCGCATTGCCTGACAGGAAAGACCATGGACGCCTTCACCGTACACAAGGGCCTGGTGGCCCCGATGGACCGCGACAACGTCGACACCGACGCCATCATCCCCAAGCAGTTCCTGAAGTCCATCGCGCGCAGCGGCTTCGGCCAGAACCTGTTCGACGCCTGGCGCTACCTCGACCCGGGCGAGCCCGGCCAGGATCCGACCAGCCGCAAGCCCAACCCTGACTTCGTGCTCAACCAGCCACGGTACGCTGGTGCCAGCGTCCTGCTGGCGCGCAGCAACTTCGGCTGCGGCAGCAGCCGCGAGCACGCGCCCTGGGCTCTGCAGCAATACGGCTTCCGCGCCATCATCGCGCCCAGCTTTGCCGACATCTTCTTCACCAACTGCTTCAAGAACGGCCTGCTGCCCATCCAGCTGCCTGAATCGCAGGTGACGCGGCTGTTCGATGAAGTGCTGGCCTTCCCCGGCTGCCAGCTCACCATCGACCTGCCGCGCCAGGTGGTGGTGTGCGGCGACGGCCGCGAACTGCCCTTCGACGTCCAGCCCTTTCGCAAGTACTGCCTGGTCAACGGCTACGACGACATCGGCCTCACGCTGCGCCATGCCGACAAGATCCGCGCCTTCGAGGCCGAGCGCCTGGCGCGCATGCCCTGGCTGGCCCAACGTCAACTCTGAAACCTCCCATGAAGATTGCCATCCTGCCGGGTGACGGCATCGGCACCGAGATCGTCGAGCAGGCGGTTCGCGTGCTCAAGGTGCTGGACCTCGCCTTCGAATCCGAAACTGCCCTCGTCGGTGGCGCCGCGTATGAGGCCCACGGCCACCCGCTGCCCGAGGGCACGCTGAAGCTGGCGCAGGCCGCCGACGCCATCCTCTTTGGCGCCGTGGGCGACTGGAAGTACGACAAGCTCGAGCGCGCGCTGCGCCCCGAGCAGGCCATCCTGGGCCTGCGCAAGCAGCTGGGCCTGTTCGCCAACTTCCGCCCGGCGCTGTGCTACGAGCAGCTTACGCACGCCTCCTCGCTCAAGCCCGAGCTGGTGGCGGGGCTGGACATCCTGATCATCCGCGAGCTGACGGGCGACATCTACTTCGGCCAGCCGCGCGGCCGCCGCACCGCGGTCGACGGGCATTTCCCGGGCGCCGAGGAAGCCTTCGACACCATGCGCTACAGCCGGCCCGAGATCGAGCGCATCGCCCATGTCGCCTTCCAGGCTGCGCGCAAGCGCAGCAAGAAGGTCACCAGCGTCGACAAGGCCAATGTGCTCGAGACCTTCCAGTTCTGGAAGGACGTGGTGACAGAAGTCCATGCCGCGCACTACCAAGACGTCGAACTGCAGCACATGTACGTCGACAACGCCGCCATGCAGCTGGTCAAGGCGCCCAAGGCCTTCGACGTGGTGTTCACCGGCAATATGTTCGGCGACATCCTTTCCGACGAGGCCGCCATGCTCACCGGCAGCATCGGCATGCTGCCCAGCGCCAGCCTCGACAAGAATGGCAAGGGCCTCTACGAGCCCAGCCACGGCAGCGCGCCCGACATCGCCGGTAAGGGTGTTGCAAACCCGCTGGCTACAATCCTCTCCGCTGCCATGATGCTCCGCTACTCGCTCAACCAGCCCGCCGCCGCCGACCGCATCGAGTCGGCGGTGAAGGCCGTGCTGTCCGCGGGCCTGCGCACGCCCGACATCTGGAGCGAGGGCACCACCAAGGTTGGCACGCGCGAGATGGGTGATGCGGTCGTCGCTGCTATCACTGGCAAAACCATTACCACCAAGACCTAGCGTCTCTGGAATCGTCTCGCCCCCACCTTGGACCCCGGCGAAGCGAGCCGGGGAACCCAGGGGTCCGAGTCAACGGCAAAGGCGAAACTGAAATGGCACTCGTAGGATTGGTCGGCTGGCGCGGCATGGTCGGCAGCGTCCTGATGGACCGCATGCAGGCCGAGGGCGACTTCGCGCTCATCGAACCCGTGTTCTTTTCCACCAGCAACGCGGGCGGTGCCGCCCCGGCGCAGGCGAAGAACGAAACCCGGCTGCAGGACGCGCACGACATCGCGGCGCTCCAGCGCTGCGACATCATCATCACCTGCCAGGGTGGCGACTACACGACCGAGGTCTTCCCCCAGCTGCGCGCCGCGGGCTGGAACGGCCACTGGATCGACGCCGCGTCCACGCTGCGCATGAAGGACGACGCGGTCATCATCCTCGACCCCGTCAACCTGCCGGTGATCGAGCGCTCGCTCGCCAAGGGTGGCCGCAACTGGATCGGCGGCAACTGCACCGTCAGCTGCATGCTGATGGGCGTGGGCGCGCTCTACAAGGCCGGCCTCGTCGAGTGGATGAGCACGCAGACCTACCAGGCCGCGTCGGGCGGCGGCGCCCAGCACATGCGCGAGCTGCTGACGCAGTACGGCACGCTCAATGCCGAGGTCAGGGCCCTGCTGGACGACCCCAAGAGCGCCATCCTCGAGATCGACCGCAAGGTCATCGCCAAGCAGCGTTCGCTGTCGGGCGAGGAAACGGCCAATTTCGGCGTGCCGCTGGGCGGTTCGCTGATTCCCTGGATCGACAAGGATCTGGGCAATGGGGTCAGCCGCGAGGAGTGGAAGGGCATGGCCGAGACCAACAAGATCCTCGGCCAGGGCGAGGGCTTCGGCAGCGCGGCGGTGCCGGTGGACGGTTTCTGCGTGCGCGTGGGCGCGATGCGCTGCCACAGCCAGGCCCTGACCTTCAAGCTCAAGAAGGACGTGCCGGTGGCCGACATCGAGGCCCTGATCGCCGCCGACAACGAGTGGGTGAAGGTCGTGCCCAACACGCGCGAGGCGACGCTGCGCGACCTCACGCCCGTGGCCGTGACCGGCACCATGACCATCCCGGTCGGCCGCATCCGCAAGCTCGCGATGGGCCCCGAATACCTGGGCGCCTTCACCATCGGCGACCAGCTGCTTTGGGGCGCGGCCGAGCCGCTGCGCCGCATGCTGCGCATCCTGCTGGCGCAGTGAGGGGCTTGAAACCCTCGATTTTTCGGGTTTGGGCTGCGGCAGAATCGCGCCGCAGGCGGCCCGTCCGCACGTTGTCCATCGGCAACAGCGGGGGTGCCGCCAGGAAACAAAGCATTTCCCGCGCGAACATCAGCTACTGCGTGAGCTTGCGCTCCTATATGCTTGATACTGTTGCGATTTCCGCCGTTCAGGTGCTTGGCGTCCGTGCCAGGTGCCGGGTGGCATGAAGAGACGGCGGCCAGAAGCTGGCTGAGTGCCGACCGATCGCGTGGGGGAAATGCCTTGAAACATCGCTCGACAAATGCTGCGCGTTTTGCGCTCAAGGGTGTGGCACTCGCCACCGCCTGCCTGTGGGGCTCGCACGCGGCTGCGCTGGGCCTGGGGCGACTGAGCGTGCAATCGGCGCTCGGCGAAGCGCTGCGTGCCGAAATCGAAGTCACCAGCATCACGCCGGAAGAGGCTTCATCGCTCAAGCTGCGCGTGGCGCCGCCCGAGGCCTACCGCGCCGCTGGTGTCGAATACAACGCCGCGTTGCCTTCGGCGACGGTGCAGGTCGTGAAACGCGCCGATGGCCGCCAGGTGCTGCGTCTGAGCAGCGACCGTGCGGTCCTCGAACCCTTCGTCGACCTCATCCTCGAAGCCACCTGGACCTCGGGCCGCCTGGTGCGCGAGTACACGCTGCTCTTCGATCCGCCCACCGCCCGCCCGGCGCCGGCTCCTTCCGCCGCTCCCGTGATCGCTGCCCCGGCACCGGCACCGGCCGCCTCGCCCGCCACCGCGGCCGTCGCAGCACCTGCACCGGCGCCCACGGCGCCGGCCACCGCTGTGCGCACCACGCCGCCCAAGGCCGCTGCCGCCGACGCGCCGCGCGCCAAGCCGGCCGATGCGCCCAAGCCGCCGCCAGCCGGCGCCGACAGCGTGACCGTGCGGCCCGGTGATTCGCTCAGCCGTGTCGCCGGACGTGCCCAGCGCCCGGGCGTCTCGCTCGACCAGATGCTGGTCTCGCTGTTCCGCACCAACCCCGATGCCTTCGTTGGCGAGAACATGAACCGGCTGCGCGCCGGTGCCGTGCTCACCGTACCGGCGGCTGCCGAAGCGGCCAAGATCGGCTCTCAGGAAGCGCGCGAACTCATCGTCGCCCAGAGCGCCGACTTCGCCGCCTACCGCCAGCGCCTGGCGGCCGGTGCGACCAGCGCTGCCGAAGCCGCGCCCGCGCGCCAGGCCACTGGCAAGGTGCAGACCCAGGTCGACGACCGCAAGCAGGCCGCTACCGCCACGCCCGACCGCCTGCAACTGTCGCAGGGCGGTGTGAAGGCCTCGGCGCCCGAGGCCAAGGCCTCCAAGGAAGCCGAGAAGAAGGCCGCCGACCAGCGCGTAGCCGAGTTGGCCCGCAACGTCGCCGAACTGAAGAAGCTGCAGGAGTCGTCCACGCCGGCCAAGCCGGCCGCGCCGGCTCCGGCCCCTGTGGCAGCTGCCCCGGCTCCTGCGCCCGCACCGGCGCCGGTGGCCCCGCCGCCGGCTTCGGCCGCCACCCCGGCGCTGCCAGTGGCGGTGCCCGCGCCCCCGCCGGTGGCATCGGCACCGGCGCCCGCGCCCGTGCCCGCCTCTGCACCCGCCCCGAAGCGCGCGACCCCGGTGCCCACGCCCGAGGAACCCAGCTTCATCGACTCCCTGCTCGAGAACTCCTTCGCCTTGCCGGCGGCCGGCGTGCTGGTGGCGCTGCTGGGCGGCGTCGGCCTGTACCGGCTGCGCGGCCGGTTCCGCAAGCAGGCTGGCGAAACTTCCTTCCTCGAAAGCCGGCTGCAGCCCGACTCCTTCTTCGGCGCCAGCGGCGGCCAGCGCGTCGACACCCGCGAGGCCAGCGCCAGCACCACCGGCAACTCTTCTTCGATGAGCTATTCGCTGTCGCAGCTCGACGCGATTGGCGATGTCGACCCGGTGGCCGAGGCCGATGTCTACCTGGCCTATGGCCGCGACCTGCAGGCCGAGGAAATCCTCAAGGAAGCGATGCGCGCCACGCCCGAGCGCATGGCCATACGCTCCAAGCTGCTTGAGGTCTATGCCAAGCGGCGCGACACCAAGGGCTTCGAACTGCTGGCCTCGCAGATGTTCAACCTCACCCACGGTGAGGGCGAAGACTGGTCCAAGGCCCAGGCCCTGGGCCAGAGCATCGACCCCGAGAACGTGCTCTACCAGCCCGGCGGACGCCCGGACGAGGTGCGCGGCGTCTCGGGCCAGGTGGTGGAGCCTCTCGGTGCCTCGACCGTGCCCTATACCGCGCCGGTGGCGCCGGCGGCCTTCCAGCCGGCCGCCGATGCGACGCTCGATGGAGGCCACGACGACGACGGCAGCATCGACCTCGACCTCGACCTGCCGCTGCCCGACGGCCCCGAACTGCCCTCAGAGGCCACGCAGCGCATCACCACCGAGGCGGCGCTGGGCGGCGACTCGACGCTCGATTTCAGCCTCGGCGACGAAATCCCGGGCACCGTGCCGGTGCCGCGCCCGGTGGCGCAGCAGGTGCAGGAAGTGCCGCCCACCGTGGCCCTGCCGCGCAAGCCCGAGAGTGATGGCCTCGATTTCGACCTCGGCGACCTGACCATCCCCAACACCACGCCCACGGCGCCGACCCCGGCGCCGGCGCCCGATTCCTCGCTCGACTTCGGCGATTTCAGCATCGGCTCCGACCACGCGCCGTTGGATGAGCCGGCGTTGGGCGAGGGCGACCCGCTGTCACGCAAGCTCGAACTGGCCGAGGAATTCCGCCAGATCGGCGACATGGAAGGCGCGCGCGACCTGCTCGAGGAGGTCGTGTCCAAGGCCACCGGCTCGCTGCAGGCCAAGGCCCAGGGCATGCTCGACAAGCTTGGCTGATTCTCCCGGCGCCGGGCAGCGTCTGGCGCTGGGTCTGGCCTACCGCGGCCGGGCCTACCACGGCTGGCAGTCGCAGCCCGACGGCCGCACGGTGCAGGATCATCTGGAGGCCGCACTCTCGGCCTTTGCCGATCAGCCGGTGGTGACGGTCTGCGCCGGCCGCACCGACGCCGGCGTACACGCCCTGAACCAGGTCGTCCACCTCGACACCGCCCTTGACCGCGACCCGTTTGCCTGGGTGCGCGGCACGAACCGCTACCTGCCGGCCGACATCGCCGTGCAGTGGTGCCGCCCGGTGGCCGGCACCTTCCACGCCCGCAACAGCGCACGCGGGCGCCGCTACCGCCATCTGGTGCTTGAGTCCCCCGTGCGGCCGGCGCTGGAGAGCGGCGCCGTTGGCTGGACCTTCCGGCCACTGGACGGCCAGGCCATGCGCGCCGCCGCCGCCGCACTCATCGGCGAGCACGATTTCAGCTCTTTTCGCGCCGCCGCCTGCCAGTCGCCGACGCCGGTGAAGACGCTTCGCAAGATTGAAGTCTCGCGGCGTGGCGCCTACTGGCGCTTCGATTTCGACGGCAATGCCTTCCTCCATCACATGGTGCGCAACATCGTCGGCAGCCTGCTCGCGGTGGGCTGCGGGCGCATGCCTCCGGGGTGGATGGCCGAGGTGCTGGCCGCACGCAGCCGCGATGCCGCCGCACCCACCTTCGGTGCCGAGGGACTCTACTTTCTCGGGCCGTACTACGATGCCGACCATGCCATCCCCGACCATGTGCCGGCCCACGACTGGCTGCCCTGAAAGTCCGCGGCCATGAGCCGCACCCGCATCAAGATCTGCGGCCTCACGCGCGAGGCCGATGTTGACGAGGCCGTCGACGCCGGCGCCGATGCGCTGGGCTTCGTGCTCTACGAGCGCAGCGCGCGCCATGTGCCGCTGGCGCGCGCCATCGAACTGGCGGGCCGCCTGCCGCCTTTCGTGACGCCGGTGCTGCTCTTCGTCAACGCCACGCCGCAGTCGCTGCGCTCGGCCAGCGAGGCCCTGCCGCAGGCGCTGCTGCAGTTTCACGGCGACGAGACGCCGGCCCAGTGCGACAGCGCCGACCGCCCCTACCTGCGCGCCGCGCGCATGGCGCCGGGCTTCGATTTGCTAGACTTCGCGGCTGAATTCGCCGGCGCCCAGGCGCTGCTGCTCGACACCCATGTCGACGGCTATGGCGGCAGCGGGAAGGTCTTCGATTGGTCACTGATTCCACCAAGCGTGCCCCTTCCGGTCGTTTTGTCTGGTGGGTTGAATCCTGCCAACGTGACCGAAGGGGTGCTCGCCGTCCGGCCCTGGGCCGTTGACGTGAGCTCCGGCGTCGAGATCGGCAAGGGCCTCAAGAGCGGCCCGCTGATGCGCCGGTTCTGCAAGGCGGTGCGCGAAGCCGATGCCCGGCTCGCCGCCCTATAGGAATCCCCCCATCATGTTCGAGTACACCCAGCCCGATGCCCGCGGGCATTTCGGCCCTTATGGCGGCACCTTCGTCGCCGAGACCCTGATCCACGCGCTTCACGAGCTCGAGGACGCCTACGCAAAGTACCGCGCCGACCCCGAGTTCGTGGCCGAGTTCAGGCGCGAACTGAAGCACTTCGTCGGCCGGCCCAGCCCGGTCTACCACGCGGCGCGCTTGTCCAGCGAGATCGGCGGCGCCCAGATCCACCTCAAGCGCGAAGACTTGAACCACACCGGCGCGCACAAGGTCAACAACACCATAGGCCAGGCCCTGCTGGCGCGCCGCATGGGCAAGCCGCGCGTCATCGCCGAGACCGGCGCCGGCCAGCACGGCGTGGCCACCGCCACCATCTGCGCCCGCTACGGCATGGAATGCGTGGTCTACATGGGCAGCGAAGACGTCAAGCGCCAGAGCCCCAATGTCTACCGCATGCACCTGCTGGGTGCACGCGTGGTGCCGGTGGAATCGGGCAGCAAGACGCTCAAGGACGCGCTCAACGAGGCCCTGCGCGACTGGGTCACCCACGTCGAGAACACCTTCTACATCATCGGCACGGTGGCCGGGCCCCATCCCTATCCGATGATGGTGCGCGACTTCCAGCGCGTCATCGGCGACGAATGCCTCGTGCAAATGCCCGAGCAGACCGGCAGGCAACCCGACGCGGTGATCGCCTGCGTCGGCGGCGGCAGCAACGCGATGGGCCTGTTCTACCCCTACATCCCCTATGAGGGCACGCGGCTGATCGGCGTCGAGGCCGCCGGCCTGGGCCTGGCCAGCGGCAAGCACTCGGCCAGCCTCACCGCCGGCAGCCCCGGCGTGCTGCACGGCAACCGCACCTACCTGCTGCAGGACGACAACGGCCAGATCACCGAGACGCACAGCATCTCGGCCGGCCTCGACTACCCCGGCGTCGGCCCCGAGCACGCCTACCTCAAGGACATCGGCCGCGCCGAATACGTGGCCATCACCGACGACGAAGCGCTCGCCGCCTTCCACCGCCTGTGCCGCACCGAGGGCATCATCCCGGCGCTGGAATCCAGCCACGCCGTGGCTTACGCGATGAAGCTGGCGGCGACGATGCGGCCCGACCAGCACCTGCTGGTCAACCTGTCCGGACGAGGCGACAAGGACATCGGTACGGTGGCCGATCTCAGCGGCGCCGAGTTCTACTGCCGGCCCTCATGCAGCGGCCAGAAGGTGAAGCAATGAGCCGCATCCAGGCCACGCTGGCCGCGCTCGCGGCCCACGGCCGCAAGGCGCTGATTCCCTACGTCACGGCAGGCGACCCGTTTGCCGACGCCACGCCACAGATCATGCAGGCGCTGGCCGATGGCGGCGCCGACATCATCGAGCTGGGCGTGCCTTTCAGCGACCCCATGGCCGACGGCCCGGTGATCCAGAAGGCCAGCGAGCGCGCGTTGGCCCGCGGCATAGGCGCCACGCAGGTGCTGGACATGGTGCGCGCCTTCCGCAAGGGCAACGACCGCACGCCGGTGGTGCTGATGGGCTATGCCAATCCGGTGGAGCGCTACGACCAGCGCCATGGTGCCGGCAGCTTCATCCGCGACGCCGCAGCAGCGGGGGTGGACGGCCTGCTGGTGGTGGACTACCCGCCCGAGGAATGCGAGGCCTTTGCCGCCCAGCTGAAGGCCGTAGGCCTGGACCTGATCTTCCTGCTTGCGCCCACTTCCACCGAGCAGCGCATGCAGCAGGTGGGCCGCATCGCCAGCGGCTATGTCTACTACGTCTCGCTCAAAGGCGTCACCGGCGCCGGCCACCTGGACACCGCGGCGGTGGCCGAGATGGTGCCGCGCATACGCCGCCATGTCAGCGTGCCGGTGGGCGTGGGCTTCGGCATCCGCGATGCCGCCACGGCGCGCGCCGTCGGCGCGGTGGCCGACGCGGTGGTGATCGGCTCGCGCCTGATCCAGATACTTGAAAGCCAGACGCGCGACAATGCGACTTCCGCGGCGCAGGCCTTCATGGCCGAAATCCGCGCCGCCCTGGATGCCTGAGTCCGTGCTTTGCGAGGTGGTGAACCCATGAGTTGGCTCGAGAAACTGCTGCCGCCCAAGATCCAGCCCACCGACCCGGCCGAGCGCCGCGTCGTGCCCGAGGGTCTGTGGATCAAGTGCCCGTCCTGCGAGACGGTGCTCTACAAGACCGACCTCGAGCAGAACCTCAATGTCTGCCCCAAGTGCGACCACCACCACCGCATCGGTGCGCGCGCCCGGCTCGACGCCTTCCTCGACCCCGAAGGGCGCTGGGAGATCGGCCAGGAAGTGATGCCGGTCGACGCGCTCAAGTTCAAGGACAGCAAGAAGTACCCGCAACGCCTGAAGGCCGCGCTCGAGGCCACCGGCGAGACCGACGCCATGGTGGTGGTGGGTGGCGCGGTGATGAGCGTGCCGGTGGTGGCCGCCTGCTTCGAGTTCGAGTTCATGGGTGGCAGCATGGGCAGCGTGGTGGGCGAGCGCTTTGTGCGTGGCGTCGAGGCCGCGGTGGAGCAAAAGGTGCCCTTCATCAGCTTCAGCGCCACCGGCGGCGCGCGCATGCAGGAAGGCCTGCTGAGCCTGCTGCAGATGGCCAAGACCAATGCCTCGCTCACCCGCCTGGCGAAGGCGCGCCTGCCTTACATCAGCGTGCTGTGCGACCCCACGATGGGCGGCGTCTCGGCCAGCTTTGCCTTCGTCGGCGATGTCGTGATTGCCGAGCCCAAGGCGCTGATCGGCTTTGCCGGTCCGCGCGTGATCGAGAACACCGTGCGCGAGAAGCTGCCCGAGGGCTTCCAGCGCAGCGAATTCCTGCTCGGCACCGGCGCGCTGGACATGATCTGCGACCGCCGCCAGCTGCGCTCGCGCATTGCCCGCATCCTGGCCATGCTCCAACGGCAAAGCGCCGACGCCGTCGCCTAGAGCCACCTCCCTTATCCCTGCCAGGCGGGCCGTTCGCGGCCCGTTGCCTTTTGATGAGCAATCCCGCCACCCTCGACGACTGGCTGGCCCATTGCGCGGCCATGCACCCCAAGACCATGGACCTGTCGCTCGAGCGCACGGTCGAGGTCGCGCGGCGCCTGGGCATCCAGTTCACGGTGCCGGTGATCACGGTGGCCGGCACCAATGGCAAGGGCTCGACCTGCGCCATGATCGACAGCATTGCGCGCTGCGCCGGCTACCGCGTCGGCCTCTACCAAAAGCCCGAGCTGGTGCATTTCACCGAACGCTGCCGCCTAGGCGGTGCGCCGGTGGCGGCGGCCGACCTGCTGCCGCATTTCGCGGCCGTCGAGGCGGCGCGCGGCGGCACCACGCTGACCCAGTTCGAGTTCACCACGCTGGCCATCGTGCGCCTGCTGTCGATGGCCGAACTCGACCTCATCATCCTTGAGGTCGGCCTGGGCGGGCGCTATGACTCGGTCAACGCCTTCGACACCGACTGCGCCGTCATCACCAGCATCGCTCTCGACCACACCGAATGGCTGGGCAGCGACCGCGAAAGCATCGCCGCCGAGAAGGCGCAGATCATGCGCGCCGGCCGGCCCTGCATCGTCAGCGATCCGCTGCCGCCCGCCAGCCTTCAGGCCCATGCCCAGGCCGTGGGTGCCGACCTGTGGCTGATAGGCCGCGACTACAACCACGCCGGCGACCGCCAGCAGTGGAGCTGGAGCGGCCGCGGTCGCCGCTACCACGGCATGTCCTACCCGGCGCTGCGCGGCGCCAACCAGCTGCTGAATGCCTCGGGCGCCATCGCCGCGCTGATTGCGCTGCGCGATCGCCTGCCCATCAACGCGCAGGCGGTGCGCACGGGCCTGGCCCTGGTCGAGCTGCCGGGCCGTTTCCAGATCGTGCCGGGGCAGCCGGCCCTGGTGCTGGACGTGGCCCACAACCCGCAGGCCGTGGGTGCGCTGGCGCTCAATCTCGACGCCATGGGCTTCTTCCCGCGAACGCACGCGGTCTTCGGCGCCATGCGCGACAAGGACGTCGCCGGCCTGGTGCGGGCGATGGCGCCCCTGGTCGACACCTGGCACTGCTGCAGCCTTCCGCCGCCGCGCGCTGCCACGGCCGAAGAGTTGGCCACGCTGGTGACCGAACACAGCGCCGGCCGCCTCGGTGGCCCGCCGGAGGTGCATCGCCACGCCGGCCCAGCCACGGCGCTGCAGGCGGCGGCGGCCGTCGCCGACCCGGCCGATAGAATCGTCGTCTTCGGCTCCTTCCACACAGTGGGCGGTGTGATGCGCGACGGCCTGCCCAGGCTCTCGGCGCCCCACCTGGGCTGACGGGCCGCCGGCCCCGCCGCAGCCCCCGCATCCGCCCCGCCTCCAGACTCCCGCTCCCCGCTCATGCGTTTGCCGTTCTTGCGTCCCCGGGAGCCCGCCACCGAGCGACCCCGGCCGCCCGCCGACGAGCCCGAGGCCATCGCGCTGGCGCGCCGCCGCGCCCGTCAGCGCCTGGTGGGCGCCCTGGTGCTGCTGGTGGCCGGCGTCGTCGTCTTCCCGCTGATCTTCGAGACCCAGCCGCGACCGCTGCCGCTGAACACGCCCATCCTGGTGCAGCGCGGCGATGCCGCCGAGGCGCCGCCGCCGGCGCCCAAGCGGGCTGCCACGCCGCCACCGGCGCTGCCGCCGGCGGATGCCGAGGCCGAGCTGCCGGCTGTTGCGGCATCGGCATCGGCTGCGCCGGCGCAGCCTGCGCTCGCGCCGGTGCAGGCACCGCAGCCCAAGCCACAGCCCCAGCTCAAGCCGGCCGCGCCCCAGGCGTCGGTCACGGCAGCGACACCCACAGCGCCGCCGCCAAGGCCCGCCAGCGCACCGGCCTCGGTGCCCTCCGCTGCGCGCTTCGTTGTCCAGGTCGGCGCCTTCACCGACGCCAACACCCTGCGCGAGGCGCGCCAGCGGGTCGAGAAGCTGGGCCTCAAGACCTATACCCAGGTCATCGAGGGCGATGCCGGCAAGCGCACGCGGGTGCGCGTGGGCCCCTTCGACAGCCGCGCCGAGGCCGAGGCCACGGTAGCCAGACTCAAGCGCGCCGGGCTGGGCGGCAATGTGCTGGCGCTCTGATGGGCATGGGCCTGCCCGACCTGCCCTGGGTTGACTGGGCGCTGCTGGCGGTGCTGGCGCTGTCCATCGTGGTCGGCCTGGTGCGCGGCTTCGTCTTCGAATGCCTGTCGCTGGCCGGCTGGCTGGTGGCCTGGTTCGGCGCGCAATGGGTGGCGCCGCAGCTGGCGCCCCATCTGCCGCTGGGCGCGCCGGGTTCCTCGCTCAACCTGGCGGCGGCCTTCGCCCTCGTCTTCATCGCCGCGATGATCGTCTGGGGCCTGCTGGCGCGGCTGGTGCGCCTGCTCATCCACGCCACGCCGCTGTCCATCCCCGACCGGCTGCTGGGCGCCGTTTTCGGCCTGCTGCGCGGGGGCGTGCTGCTGCTGGCGGTGGCCCTGGTCGTCGCGCTCACGCCGGCCGCACAATCCACGGCTTGGCGCGCGGCCCAGGGCGGGCGCTGGCTCACGGCGACGCTGCTGTCGCTCGAACCTTTGCTGCCCGAGGCCGTGGCACGCCGGATACGCGCCTGAACGGCGCCTGAAGAGGAAGCTCAACCCCATGTGCGGCATCGTCGGCGTCATCGCCAATTCGCCCGTCAACCAGCTCATCTACGACGCGCTGCTGCTGCTGCAGCACCGCGGCCAGGACGCGGCCGGCATCGTCACGATGCAGGACAACAAGTGCTTCATGCACAAGGCGCGCGGCATGGTGCGCGATGTCTTCCGCACCCGCAATATGCGCGGCCTGCCGGGCAACGTCGGCCTGGGCCAGGTGCGCTACCCCACGGCCGGCAATGCCTACAGCGAGGAAGAGGCCCAGCCCTTCTACGTCAACGCGCCTTACGGCATCGTGCTGGTCCACAACGGCAATCTCACCAATGCCGCGGCGCTGAAGGAAGAACTGTTCCAGGTTGATCGCCGCCACATCAACACCGGCAGCGACACCGAGGTGCTGATCAATGTGCTCGCCCACGAGCTGGAAATGGTGGCGCGCGACCTGCCGCTCACACCCGAGCAGATCTTCAAGGCGGTGGGCGCGGTGCATCGGCGCATCAAAGGCAGCTATGCGGTGATCGCGCTGATTGCCGGCCACGGCCTGCTGGCCTTCCGTGATCCCTACGGCATTCGCCCGCTTTGCTTCGGCGAAGGCAGCCCCGACGGCGAGCGCGGCGTGATGGTGGCCAGCGAATCGGTGGCCCTGGTCGGCACCGGCCACGCGCTGACGCGCGATGTCGCCCCCGGCGAGGCCATCTTCGTCGACCTGCAGGGCAAGGTGCACGCGCGCCAGTGCGCCGACCACCCCAGTCTCAACCCCTGCATGTTCGAGTTCGTCTACCTGGCGCGGCCCGATTCGGTGCTCGACGGCATCTCGGTCTACCACGCCCGCCTCAATCTGGGCGAGACGCTGGCCCAGCGCGTGATCTCGACCCTGCCGCCGAGCGAGATCGACGTCGTCATTCCCATCCCCGAATCGAGCCGGCCGAGCGCGATGCAGCTGGCCCACCGCCTGGGCAAGCCCTACCGCGAGGGCTTCGTCAAGAACCGCTACGTGGGCCGCACCTTCATCATGCCGGGCCAAAGCGTGCGCAAGAAGAGCGTGCGCCAGAAGCTCAATGCCATCGGCATGGAGTTCAAGGGCCGCAATGTGCTGCTGGTGGATGACAGCATCGTGCGCGGCACCACCAGCAAGGAAATCGTGCAGATGGCGCGCGAGGCCGGGGCGCGCAAGGTCTACATGGCCAGCGCGGCGCCGCCGGTGCGCCACCCCAACGTCTACGGCATCGACATGCCGACCAAGGACGAGTTGATCGCCCATGGCCGCAGCATCGAGGAGATCCGTGCCTTCATCGGCGCCGACCAGCTGATCTACCAGGAGGTCGACGCGATGAAGCGCGTCGTCGGCGCGCTCAACCCGCAACTGGCCGGCTTCGAGGCCAGCTGCTTCGACGGCCACTACATCACCGGCGACGTGAGCGCCGCCGATTTCGCCACCCTCGAGGCCCAGCGCCGCCTGCAGTTCGACGACGAGCAGGGCGGCGGCGAGGAAGGCGCGGCGGGCAACCGTTCGCGGCTGGCACTGCAGAACGCCGAGGAGGGTGCATGATTTCCAAGGTCGACCTGCCCGCCGATGCGCGGCTGGAGACGCTGGCCGTGCGCGAGGGCCTGCCGCCCTCGCAGTGGGGCGAGAACTCCGAGGCGCTGTACCTCACCAGCAGCTTCGTCCACCCCGACGCGGCCACCGCGGCGCGGCGCTTCGCCAACGAGGAAGAGGCCTTCGTCTACAGCCGCTTTTCCAACCCCACCGTCACGATGATGGAGCGGCGGCTGGCGGCGCTGGAAGGCACGAGCGGTTGCATCGCCACTTCCAGCGGCATGTCGGCCATCCTGATCACCATCATGTCCCTGCTGAAAGCGGGCGACCACGTCGTGTGCTCGCAGGGCGTGTTCGGCTCGACGATCAAGCTGTTCCAGGATTTCGCCAAGTTCGGCATCGAGACCAGCTTCGTCTCGCAGACCGACCCCGGTGAATGGCACACGGCGATGCGGCCCAACACCCGGCTGCTGTTCGCCGAGACGCCGAACAACCCGCTCACCGAGGTCTGCGACATCGCGGCGCTGGCCGACATCGCGCACGCCGGCGGCGCGCTGCTGCTGGTGGACAACTGCTTCTGCAGCCCGGCGCTGCAACAGCCGGTGAAGTTCGGCGCCGACCTGGTGATGCACTCGGGCACCAAGTACCTCGACGGCCAGGGCCGGGTCATCGCTGGCGCGCTGTGCGGCCCGGCCGAGCTGATCGACGCCAAGTTCGTGCCGACCATGCGCAGCGCCGGCATGACGCTGTCGCCGTTCAACGCCTGGGTCGTGCTGAAGGGCATGGAGACGCTGGCCATCCGCCTCAAGGCGCAGAGCGAACGGGCGCTGGAGATGGCGCACTGGCTCGAGGCCCAGCCGGCCGTCGAGCGTGTCTACTACCCCGGCCTCGAGTCGCACCCGCAGCACAAGCTGGCGATGGCCCAGCAGTCGGGGATCGGGGGTGCCGTGGTGTCCTTCACCGTCAGGGGCGAACGTGCGGGCGCCTGGGCCGTGGTTGATGGCACGCGCATCTGCTCGATCACCGCCAACCTCGGCGACACCAAGACCACCATCACCCACCCGGCCACCACCTCGCACGGCCGCCTGAGCGAAGCCCAGCGCCAGGCCGCCGGCATCACCCAGGGCGTGCTGCGCCTGGCGGTGGGGCTGGAGGATGTCGAAGACCTGAAGGCCGACCTCGCACGCGGCTTCGCCACGCTGTCATGAGCACTGCACCCACCGTCCGCACCCGCATTGCGCCCAGCCCGACCGGCTTTCTGCACCTGGGCACGGCGCGCACCGCACTCTATTCCTGGGCCTATGCGCGCCATCACGGCGGCCAGTTCGTGCTGCGCATCGAGGACACCGACGTCGCCCGCTCGACGCAGGACTCGGTCGACCAGATCCTGGCTTCGATGGCCTGGCTGGGCCTGGCCCACGACGAGGGCCCGATCTACCAGATGCAGCGCCTGGTGCGCTACCAGGCGGTGGTCGAGCAGATGATCGCCGCCGGCACGGCCTACCGCTGCTGGTGTACACCGGCCGAACTGGAGGCCATGCGCGAGGCCCAGCGCGCCCGCGGCGAGAAGACGCGCTACGACGGCCGCTGGCGCCCGGCGCCCGGCAAGCAGTTGCCGCCGCCGCCGGCCGACGTGCAGCCTGTGGTGCGCTTCGCCAACCCCGAGGGCGGGGCGGTGAGCTGGGATGACCTGGTCAAGGGCCCCATCACCATCCGCAACGAGGAGATCGACGATCTCATCATCCTGCGCCCCGACGGTGTGCCGACCTACAACTTCGCGGTCGTCGTCGACGACTGGGACATGGCCATCACCCATGTCTTCCGCGGCGACGAGCACATCAACAACACGCCCTGGCAGATCAACATCTTCAAGGCCCTGGGTGCGCCGCTGCCGCGCTTCGGCCACTGCCCCATCATCCTGGGCGATGACGGCCTCAAGCTCAGCAAGCGCCGCGGCGCGGTCAGCGTCACCGCCTACCAGGACGCCGGCTACCTGCCCGAGGCCATGCTCAACTACCTGGCCCGCCTGGGCTGGAGCCACGGCGACGACGAGCTCTTCACGCGCGAGCAGATGGTGGCCTGGTTTGACGGAAGTCACCTCGCCAAGAGCCCGGCGCAATGGGATCCGGCCAAGCTGGCCTGGGTGAACTCCCATTACATGAAGCTGGCCGACGACGCCCGCCTGGCGGAACTGGTGGCCGACCAACTGGCGCGGCGTGGCATCGTCGCCGACGACGCCGGCCTGCTGGCGCGCGGTGCGGCGCTGTTCAAGGACCGCTGCAGCACCGTGGTGGAACTGGCCGACTGGCTGTCAATGATTTTCCGCCCGGTTCAGCCCGCTGAGGCCGACCTGTCGGCCCACGTCAACGACGCCGTGCGCGCTGCGTTGCCAGGCCTGCGCGAGCGCCTGGCCGCGGCGGCCTGGGACAAGGCCGGCATCGCCGCGGCGCTGAAGGAGACCCTGGCGGCGCATCAGCTCAAGATGCCGCAACTGGCGCCGGCTGTGCGCGTGCTGGTCTGCGGGCGGGCGCAGACGCCCTCTGTCGACGCCGTGCTGGCGCTGTTCCCGCGCGACATCGTGCTGAGCCGCTTGCAATGACATTGGCCTTTGGTATATAGTCACAGGCTCGCTTGAACAGCGCCTTCGGCAGACACAACGGGGGTATAGCTCAGCTGGGAGAGCGCTTGCATGGCATGCAAGAGGTCAGCGGTTCGATCCCGCTTACCTCCACCAAAACTGCCGCGCGAAGCGTTGTTCAAGGGGTGAGGATTCTTTGTCCCCATCGTCTAGAGGCCTAGGACACGACCCTTTCACGGTTGTAACAGGGGTTCGAATCCCCTTGGGGACGCCAGCGCAAGCCGGCATGGAGTGGTAGTTCAGTTGGTTAGAATACCGGCCTGTCACGCCGGGGGTCGCGGGTTCGAGCCCCGTCCACTCCGCCAATCATTAAAACGGGTCAGCTTCGCGAGATGCTGATCCGTTTTTCTTTTGGCCTTGGCCTTCGAGCCGGCGCGGTACGCGTCACAGTTGCGCGGGAGCATGGCAGCCTGCACGGTCGCGGCCGGTAGCGGCTCAAGCGCCGGGCTTGCCGAGCCGATATCGGTATGGCCCGTCCCTCACGTCCCTCGACCTTGCGAACCCCATGCTGAAAAAGATCCCGGTGCGCCAACTGCGCATGGGCATGCATTTGCACAAGCTCGAGGGCTCCTGGATCGACCATCCGTTCTGGAAGACGCGCTTCGTCATTGACGACGCCGCCGATCTCAGGAAATTGCGGGCCTGTGGCGTCGATGAGTGCTGGATCGACGTGGACCTCGGCCTCGACGTGGCCGGCGCCGACGATGCCACCCTGCCGACCCCCGCCCGGGAGCCCGATCCAGAGCCGGCCCAGGCCCGCCCCGAGGCGCCGCCGCCGCTGCCCCGGGCTGGTGCCGCCGCGGCCCCGGCCGCGCCGCCGCGGCCCCCTGAACCGCAGACCGATCTGCGCGCTGAACTCAAGCAGGCCGCCGCCATCTGCAACCGTGGCCGCGAGGCCGTGCTGGCAATGTTCGGCGAGGCCCGCATGGGCCACACCATAGACCCCGAAACCTGCCTGCCGCTGGTGGAGGAAATCAGCAATTCGGTGGCGCGCAATGCCGGCGCCCTGGTCAGCCTGGCGCGCCTGAAGACGGTCGACGACTACAGCTACATGCACTCCGTGGCGGTGTGCGCGCTGATGGTGGCGCTGGGACGCCAGTTGGGTTTCGACGAGGACGCCTGCCGCGCCGCCGGCCTGGCCGGCCTGATGCACGACATCGGCAAGGCGCTGATGCCGCTCGAAGTTCTCAACAAGCCGGGCCGCCTCACCGAGGAAGAGTTCGCCATCATCCGTACCCACCCTGAGCGAGGGCGCGAGTTGCTGGCCGAAGGCGGCGGCAGCACGGCGGCCATGCTCGACGTGGTGCTGCACCACCACGAGCGCGTGGACGGCAGCGGCTACCCCGACAAGCTCAGCGGTGAGGCCTTCACGCAGCTGGCCCGCATGGGCTCGGTGTGCGACGTCTACGACGCCATCACCTCCAACCGCCCCTACAAGAAGGGCTGGGATCCGGCCGAGTCCATCGCCCGCATGGCCTCGTGGAAGGGCCATTTCGACGAGCGCATCTTCGGCGCCTTCGTGCGCAGCCTGGGCATCTATCCCACGGGCTCGCTGGTGCGCATGGCCTCGGGCCGCCTGGCCGTGGTGTGCGAGCAGAATCCCGCCAATCTGGTGGCGCCCACGGTCAAGGTCTTCTTCTCGACCAAGACCCAGCTCCACATCACGCCGACGCTGCTGGATCTGTCGCGCCCCGGCACCACCGACCGCATCGTCGGCCGCGAGCCGCGCGTGGTGGACGGCGTGCCGCGCTTCACCCACATCGACGAGCTCTGGGCAGACCCCGAGGCGCTGCGCCGCACACGCTGAGCCCGGCGCCACCCCAGGGCAACCCGGCTGGCGCAAGTGCGGCGCAGGCGCCACGATGGCGGCCTGCGCACACCGCGCCGGGAGTCCAAGATGAAGCGTTTGATGTTTGCCGCCCTGGCCCTGTCTGCCGCTGCGCTGGCCTCTGCCCAGCCCTGCCCGGACAAGAACCTGATGTACTGGCAGGCATTCCCGCCGGGCGGTGAATCCGATCTCTCGGCGCGCCACCAGCAGGTGGTTCTGAGGAAGAAGTGTCCGGCCGTCGAGACGGTGATCCAGTACAAGGCCGGCGCCGGCGGGGCGCTGATGTGGAGCCAGATGAACACCCTGCCGGGCGACGGCGCCAATGTCGTCGGCGTCAACCTGCCGCATCTGGTGCTGCAGCCGCTGGAAGGCACGGTGCAGTACAAGACCGAGGACGTGACGCCGGTGTTCTGGTACCACTTCACGCCCGATGCGCTGGTGGTGCCCGAGCAGAGCCCGCTCAAGAGCTTTGCCGACTTCATCAAGGCGGCCAAGGCCGAGCCGGGGCGGCTCAACCTCGCCGGCTCGGGCCTGAACAGCGCCAACCACCTGGCCCACCAGCGGCTGAACCTGGCCTTCGAGGTGAAGACCACCTATGTGCCCTTCAAGGGCACGGGCGACCTGGCGATGGCGGTATTGGGCGGCCATGTCGATGCCACCATGACCTACACGACCTTCGCCATCGGCAACAAGGGCAAGGTGCGCGCCCTGGCGGTGGCGATGGAGCAGCGCCATCCGCTGCTGCCCGACGTGCCCACCTTCAGGGAGCTGGGCGTGGACTGGGTCGACGGCGCCTACCGCGGCGTCGGCGTGCCCAAGAGCGCCCCGCCCGAGACGATGCGGCGCGTGGCCGAGCTTTTCGCCGCGCTCAATGCCGACGCTGAAATGAAGGAGCTTGCAGCCAAGAGCGGCTTCGAGCTGGTGAACGTGGGTGTCGACCGCATGGACGGCTTCATGAAGGAGCGCGCCCGCGTTTACACCGGCTTGGCGCGCCAGATGGGCCTCGGCGCCAAGCCCTGAGCGAAACCCGGGCCTAGCGCGTGGCGCGCCGCCTTACCGCCTCAAGATAGGCCTGGCCGTCGGGCGGCAGGCCGCTGCGCTGGCTGGCCCAGACCATCTCGCCCAGGCATTCCATCACCTCGTGGTGGGCCTCGTGCAGCGAGTTGCGACGCGCCGCCAGCAGGTCGACCGCCTGGCGTATGCCAGTGGGCTGGTCGATGGCCACCTGCTCGGCGATGGTCAGGTGCATCGAGAGGTGCAGAAAGGGGTTGGTACGGCCCTCGTCGACGGTGTACACGGCGGCCAGGGCCGCGGCCTCGTCGGCGAGGTCGGCGTCGTACTCCGGGTGCTCGGCGATCCACCGCGCGGCGACGGCCTGCATGGGCTCGAGCGGCGCACCGGCGCGCTGGCGCGCCCAGGTGCTGCAGAAGAATCGACGTACGTCGGACTGTGAAGGCTGGAACATCCGAGAATTGTCGCCCCTCGGCGACGCCTGCCCCATGAACACCAGCACCGAACAGCTCTTCACCGAAGCGCGCACTCAGAACGGCTACCTGGCCACCGCCGTCCCAGACGAACAGCTGCGCGCTCTCTATGATTTGCTGAAGTGGGGCCCGACCTCGGCCAACAGCAGCCCGGCGCGCTTCGTGTTCGTGCGCAGCATTGAGGGCCGCGAACGACTGGCGGCCTGCATGGCCCCGGGCAACCAGGCCAAGGTGAGGCAGGCGCCGGTGGCGGTGGTCATCGGCATGGACATGCAGTTCCACGAGCAGTTGCCGCGCCTGTTTCCCCATACCGACGCGCGGGCCTGGTTTGTGGGCAAGCCGGCCATGATCGAGGCCACGGCCCTGCGCAATTCCAGCTTGCAGGGCGGCTATCTCATCATGGCCGCGCGTGCCCTCGGCCTGGGCTGCGGGCCCATGAGCGGCTTCGACGCCGCCGCGGTGGACGCGGCCTTCTGGGCCGGCACCTCGGTGCGCAGCAACTTTGTCTGCACCCTGGGCCAGGGCGACCCGACCCAGGTGCATGCGCGCAATCCGCGCCTGGCCTTCGACGAGGCCTGCCGGCTTGCCTGAGGCCGGCTTCTTCATCACCGACCCCTGGTTCTGGGCGGTCGCGGTGCCGGCCGTGCTGATCACCGGCCTGGCCAAGAGCGGATTTGCCAGCGGCCTGGGTTCGCTGGCGACCCCGCTGATCGCGCTGACCATCCCGGTGCCGCAGGCGGCGGCCATCATGCTGCCGCTCTTGATGGCGATGGATGCCACCGGCCTGCACCAGCTCTGGCGCCAGCGCGACCCGGCCCTGGTGCGGGCCCTCGTGCCCAGCGGCCTGCTGGGCATTGCTCTCGGCACGCTGTGCTTCGGCCTGCTGTCGATCAAGGCGGTGTCGGCCATCGTCGGCGCTCTGACCCTGGGCTTCCTGGCCCAGCGCCTGCTGTTTCCGCCCCATGCCGGCAGTCGCCCGCCCTCGCACTGGACCGGCCGCGCCTGCGCCGCCGCCTCGGGCTTCACCAGCTTCATCATCCACGCCGGCGGGCCGCCCATCAGTGCCTATCTGCTGTCGCTGCGCCTGGCGCCGCGCGTGCTGGCGGGCACGATGGCCGTCTACTTTGCCTGCATCAATGCCGCCAAGGTGCTGCCCTATGCGGCGCTGGGCCTGATCGATCTGCGCCAGCTCGGCAGTTCACTGCTGCTGCTGCCGCTGGCGCCCGTGGGCGTGTGGGTGGGCGTGCGCCTGGTTGACCGGGTCAGCGCCACCTGGTTCTACCGCATCGCTTACCTGGCGATGGGCGCCAGCGGCTGCAAACTGCTGTGGGACGGCTTGCGCTGAAGATCAAGCGTCCTCGCGCGGCGGCGCGTTGGGATTTTCACGCGGCGGCGCGTTGTGAGTTTCACTCGGTGGCGCGGCCGTGAAGCCTTCGCCGCGCCGCGTGCGCCGCTGCTGGCGTTCGGCGCGTTCGCGCGACCACATCGCCTCGAGCTGTTCGCGGCCCTGGCGCGCCACCTTGATCAGCTTTTGCTGGTCGCCCAGGTGCGGCGCCATGCGCGCCAGCAGCTCGATGGTGTGGCGACGGAAGCGCAGCGCCTGGGTGCGCGCCGCGTGCGGGGTGAAGCCCATCAGTTCGAGCACGCTGCGGCCACTCATCAGCGCCGCATCAAGCGTCTCGCGCTCGATGTGCTGCACGCCGCGCTGGGTCAGGCCGTACCAGTGCGTGGTGTTGCGGGCGCGCGCCACGAGCGTGGCCTGCGGGAAGTGGGCGCGCGCCAGGTCCACCACCTTGAGGCTTTGCTCGACGTCGTCGATGGCCACGACGATGACGCGGGCGCGCTCGGCGCCGGCCACGCGTAGCAGGTCCAACCGCGTCGCGTCGCCATAGAAGGCCGGCCAGCCGAAAAGGCGCACCGTGGCCACCTGCTCGGCGTTGTGGTCGAGCACGGTGGCCGAAAGACCGTTGGCATTGATCAGCCGCCCGACGATCTGGCCGTAGCGGCCGAAGCCGCAGATGATGATGGGCGCCTCCTGGGCTTCGGTGATCTCGTCCAGCTTCGGCCCGGCGACGGCCAGGCGCGGCGCCAGCAGGCGGTCGGAAGCCACCAGCAGCAGCGGCGTCAGCAGCATCGAGATCGCCACCGCCGCCACCAGCAGCGAGGCCGCCGCGGCGCTGATGGCGCCCGCACCCAGCGCCGCCTGGAAGACGACGAAGCCGAATTCGCCGCCCTGGGCGAGCAGGATCACGAACACCGGCCGCTCGGCCAGCGGCACCGGCATGGCGCGCGCCATCGCCCACAGCACCAGCGCCTTGACCGCCAGGAAGGCGGCCACGGTGGCCGCCACCACGGCCGGGTGGGCGAGCACGGCGCGGAAATCGATGCTCATGCCGACGGCGATGAAGAACAGGCCCAGCAGCAGGCCCTTGAAGGGCTCGATGTCGGTTTCCAGCTGGTGGCGGTATTCGCTCTCGGCCAGCAGCACGCCGGCCAGAAAGGCGCCCAGGGCCATCGACAGGCCCACGCCCTGCATCAGCGCCGCGGTGGCCACCACCAGCAGCAGCGAGGCGGCTGTAAAGATCTCGGGCGTGCCGCTGCGCGCGATCCAGCGCAGCGCCGGGCGCAGCAGCAGGCGCCCGCCCAGCACGATGGCAGCAATCACGCCGAAGGCCTTGGCCGCGCCGCCCCAACCGCCGCCGGCATGGGCTGCCCCGCCGGCGGCCAGCAGCGGCACGATGGCCAGGATGGGGATGGCCGCCACGTCCTGCAGCAGGGCCACGCTGAGCACGCTCTGGCCGGCCTGGGTGGACATCAGGTTGCGCTCGGCCAGCACGCCCAGGCCGATGGCGGTGGAGCTCATGCCCAGGCCCAGGCCGGCGACCACGGCCAGGTCGCCGTCCAGGCCGGCGGCCAGGGCGGCGGCTCCGATCAGCGCTGCCGAGCCCAGCAACTGCACGCTGCCCCAGCCGAAGATGGGCCGCCGCAGCGCCCACAGCCGGCGCGGCTCCAGTTCCAGCCCGACCAGGAAGAGCATCAGCACGACGCCGAACTCGGCGAACTGCAGCATGGCCTGGGCATCGGTCACCAGGGCCAGGCCGAAGGGCCCGATGGCAATGCCGGCACCCAGGTAGCCGATGATGGAACCCAGGCCCAGCAGGCGCGCCAGCGGCACGGCCAGCACGGCGGCGCCCAGGTAGACCAGGCTGCTCTGCAGCCAGGGGGTGGCGTGGGCGGCTGCGGTTGACATGTCAGTCTTGTGGGCGGGCGTCGGCCGGCACGTCGCAGGGTTCGACCGTGTCGAGGTCGGCCAGCTCGGGCCAGTCGGGCCAGCTCAGCAGGCGCTGGGCGAAGACCTCGGCATGGGCCGCCAGTTCTTCGGCATCGGTGCGGTGGGCGCCGTGCAGCACCAGCGGCGGCAGCCAGCGCATGCCCACCAGGGCGGCGGTCTGCTCATAGGGGTGGAGAAAG
The DNA here is from genome assembly GCF_904426505.1 of Rubrivivax sp. A210. Lineage (GTDB taxonomy): Bacteria > Pseudomonadota > Gammaproteobacteria > Burkholderiales > Burkholderiaceae_C > Rubrivivax. Next base: position 358,123 of record NZ_CAJGBN010000012.1, on the reverse strand, counting down.
GCGTCGAAGAAATAGCGGTTGTAGCCGTCGGGCCGGTACGAGGCCTCGGGGCCGCCGGTGGAGGCGGCCAGCCACAAGTCCTTGCCGGCCAGCGCCCGCCCACCCTGGCCGTAGGCCCAGCCGTAGGCGAAGACCTCGTCGAGCCAGAGCTTGAGCAGCGGCGGCATCGAATACCAATGCACCGGATGCAGCCACACCAGCAGCCGCGCTTCGGCCAGAAGGGCCTGCTCGGCGGCGGTGTCGATGAAGTAGTCGGGGTAGAGGGCGTAGAGATCGCGCACCGCGATGCGTGCCGGGTCTGCGCCTGAAGCCGCGCGTGCAGCGGCGGCCATCAGCGCCCGCGTGGCGTGCGAATGGTCGAGCTGGGGGTGGGCAGCGATGACGAGGATTTCGGCCATCCGCCGCTACCATACCCGACGCGGGCGAAAACAGCGTCAGGGACGAGGAGCACAGCATGCCGGTCATCGTGGTCGCCAACCCCAAGGGCGGCGTGGGCAAGAGCACGCTGTCCACCCAGGTGGCGGGCTGCCTGGCCGCCGCCGGCCATGCGGTGATGCTGGGCGATGCCGACCGCCAGCAGTCGGCCCGCCAGTGGCTGGCGCTGCGCCAGGCCATCACGCCGCCCCCGCCGGCCATACGCGGCTGGGATCTGGAGGACGGCGAGATCGTGCGCCCGCCCAAGGGCACGACCCACGTCGTGCTCGACACTCCGGCCGGCCTCCACGGCAAGCGGCTTGACGCGGTGATGCGCATCGCCGACCGCATGCTGATCCCGCTGCAGCCCAGCCTGTTCGACATCCAGGCCACCCATGCCTTTGTGCGCACGCTGCGTGAGCACCGGCGCGGCGGTGACGTCAAGCTGGGCCTCGTGGGCATGCGGGTGCGCGAGCACACCCGCGCCAACGAGCAGCTGCACCAGTACCTGGCCACGCTGCCGGTGCCGGTGGTGGCCTGGCTGCGCGACACCCAGAACTATGTGCAGCTGGCCGCCCACGGCCTGACGCTGTGGGATGTGGCGCCCAGCCGCGTCGAGCGCGACCTGGCGCAGTGGGCGCCGCTGGTGGACTGGCTCAAGCGATGAAGCACTACCCCACGCTGGCCGGTCTGGAGGCGTTGGTGGGCCAGGAGCTGGGCCTGACCGACTGGATCAGCATCGACCAGCAGCGCATAGCCCTCTTCGCCCAGGCTACCGGCGATCACCAGTGGATCCATGTCGACCCGGCGCGCGCCGCGGCCGGGCCCTTCGGCGCCACCGTGGCGCATGGCTTTCTCACGCTGAGCCTGCTGCCCCTGTTCTTCGAGCGCAGCTTTGCCATAGACGACGTGCGCTTGGGCATCAATTACGGGCTCAACAAGGTGCGCTTCACGGCGCCGGTGCGCGTGGGCAGCCGGCTGCGCGGGCGCTTCGTGCTGTGCGGCTTCCAGGCGCTGGAAGGCGGCGCCCAGCTCACGGTGGAGGCCACCATCGAGCTCGAGGGCTCGGAGCGCCCGGCCTGCGTGGCCGAAACCGTGTCGCGGCGCTACGTCTGAGGCGGTCTGGCCGCAGAATGGCGCGCACAAGCAGGAGGGGGCGCGATGAAGGTGCTGCTGGTCGATGATCACCCGCTGGTCCTGGGGGCGCTGCAGGCCGTCATCCAGACCATTGGCCGCGATACCGAGGTGGTGGGCGTGGACAGCGCCCTTGGCGCCCGCGCCACGCTGCGCGAAGACCCGGAATTCGACCTCGTGCTGCTCGACCTGGCGCTGGGCGACGCCGACGGCTTCGACCTGCTGGTGGAACTGCGTGCCGCCTACCCGGCGGTGCCGGTGGTGGTGGTGTCGGCGTCCGACCGCGCCAGCGACGTGATTCGCGCCATCGACAGTGGCGCCATGGGTTTCGTGCCCAAGAAGTCGTCGCACGCCGAACTGCACGAGGCGCTGCGCATGGTGATGGACGGCGCCATGTATGTGCCGCCGGCCATGCTGGGCCTGGAGTTCGGCCGTCGGCCGCCGGCCGGCGGCGACACCATTCCCGCCGTGATGCGGCCCATGGGCGAGCCGCTGGGCCCTGGCGCCAGCCCCGAGCCGCACCAGCGCCTGCGCTCGCTGGACGAGGTGGGCCTGACGCCGCGCCAGACCGAGGTGCTTTCGCTGCTGCTGCAAGGCCTGCCCAACAAGCTCATCGCGCGCCAGCTCAATCTCTCGGTCGAGACCGTCAAGGACCACGTCGCCGCCGTATTGCGCGCGCTGGGCGTCAGTTCGCGCACCCAGGCGGTGCTGGCGGTGAGCCAGATGACCCAGGGCCAGGGCGGCTACACGACGCGGCGGGTTCTGCGCTGATGGCCGCGGCAGCGGTGGACGCCGCGCCCGCGTCCGGCACCGCCGTCGGGGCGAGCCTGGCCGCCACCGCGGGCGGCGATGCCGACCAGATCCGCGCCCTCTATGTGCAGACGCCGGCCACGCTCACCGGCAACGGCGTCGGCCTGGCCCTGCTGGGAGCCATCTTCTGGCCGCTGGCGCCGCACGCCCAGCTGCTGGCATGGCTGGCCGTGGGCGGGCTGCTGTGGCTGCTGCGCCTGGCCCACTACCTGCGCTTCCGGCTGCGCCGCGGTGCCGAGCCGGCGCTGCTGCGGCGCTGGCGCCGCAGCTGGGAGGCCCTGGTGCTGGCCCAGGGTGCGATGTGGGGCGTGGCTGTATGGCTGTTCTGGGGCCTGGGCACGCCCTATCACCTGGTCTCGCTGGTGCTCATCGTCTATTCCTACTGCCTGGGCTCGGTGCAGTTGCTGGCGACGCAGCAGCGCGTCTTTCTCGCCTTCCTCACGGTGGTGCTGGCGCCCACCATCGCGCGCATCGCCAGCGACGCCAGCCAGCCCTGGCATCTGCAGCTGGCGGTGATCCTGAGCCTGCTGTTCTGCATCACGGTGCTGATGGCACGCACCTACGGCCACGCACTGGCCCAGGCGCTGCGCCTGAAGACCCGCACCGACGAGCTGGCGGCGCGGCTGCGCGCCGAGATGGCGGTGGCCGAGCAGGCGCGGCGCGACGCCGAGGCGGCCAACCGCGCCAAGACCCAGTTCTTTGCCGCCGCCAGCCACGACCTGCGCCAGCCGCTGCACGCCATGGGCCTGTTCGCCGAAGCGCTGCGCCAGCGCAGCCACGAGGGCGAGGTGGCGGCCCTGGTCAACAGCATCAACGAATCGGTGGACGCGCTCGAAGGCCTGTTCGCCGAACTGCTGGACATCACCCGCATCGACAGCGGCGGCGTCGAGGTGCGCCCGGCCGCGGTGCCGCTGCGCGAGCTGTTCGCGCGGCTGCGCCTGCACTTCGAGCCGGTGGCCTTCGAGAAGGGCCTGATGCTGAGCTTTCGCGGTCCCCAGCATGTGGCCCATGCCGACCCGGTGCTGCTCGAGCGCGTGCTGCGCAACCTGGTCAGCAACGCCATCCGCTACACCGAGGACGGCGGCGTGCTCGTGAGCTGCCGGCCGCGCGGGGGCCGCCTGTTGCTGCAGGTGTGGGACAGCGGCATCGGCATCCCGCCCGAGAGCCTGCCGCGCATCTGGGAAGAGTTCTTCCAGGCCCAGGGCAACCGGCCGCTTGAGCCCCACCACCGCAAGGGCCTGGGCCTGGGGCTGGCCATCGTCAAGCGCCTGGCGGGGCTGATGGAGGCGCCCATCTCGGTGCGCTCACGCATCGGCCACGGCACGGTGTTTTCGTTCGAGGTCGCGCCCGGGCGGGCCCCGCGCCCGGCCGACCCCAGCACTGGCGGCGCCCGCGGTGTGCCTTCGCTGACGCTGGAAGGCCGGCTGGTGCTGGTGGTCGAGGACGAACCGGCGGTGCGCGAAGGCCTGGCCGTGCTGTTGCAGGCCTGGGGCGCCCGCGTCCTGTCCTTCGACAGCGTCGACGCCTTGGCAGCCGGCCTGGCGGCCGGCGTGGCGACGCCCGACCTGCTGCTGGTGGACTACCGCCTGCCCCAGGGGCGCACCGGCATCGAGGCGCTGCGCCTGCTGCGCGCCCATTGGCCGGGGGCAAAATTGCCCGCCATCGTCATTACCGGCAGCAGCCTGGGTGGACATGAGGACGAATCTGTCACACATGACTACCACTTGCTGCTCAAACCTGTGCTGCCGGGCAAGTTGCGGGCGATGATCGCGTTCAAATTGAAACCGCAGGATCAAGGCCTTCCATGATTTCTATGCAAGGTGTGCCCTCGGCGCTGATCGCGCGCAACGAATCGTGGGTGCGCCAGCAGGCCGCGCAGATGATGCGCCGCGTGCCTTCCAACGTCGAAAAGGCCGACCTGATCCAGGTCGGGCTGATTGCCGTGGCGCAGGCGGCCCTGGGCTTCAAGTGGGAGGGTGACCCCGAGACCGAAGAGGCGCGCGAGGCCTTCGTGCGCTATGCCCGCCTGCGCGTCAAGGGCGCCATGGTCGATGAACTGCGCCAGATGGACCACCTCGAGCGCTCGCAGCGGCGCAAGGTCAAGGTGATCGAGATCGCTCGCGAGCGTTGGCAGGCCAGCCACGGCGCCGCGCCCACGCTGGGCGAGTTGTCGGGCGTATGCCAGCTTTCCATCGACGAGGTGGCCGAGCTCGAACAGGCGGCGCTGACGGCCCAGACCAAGAGCCTGTCCGACGAGGGTGATGGTGAAGACCACGCGCCGCGACAGGAGCCGGCGACGCCGCGCGACGAGGTCGAGGCGCGCGTCGACACTGCCATCGTGTTGCGCCGCCTGGAGAAGTTCTTCGCCGGCCTGCCTGAACGCGAGCGCCAGGCCATCGACGCCTACCTGGGCATCGGTCTCACGCCGTCCGAGTTGGCCAGCAACCTCAATCTCAGCCAGTCGCGCGTGTCCCAGCTCTACGACTCGGCCTGCAGGCGCATTGCGGCCCACTTCGGCAACGACGATCCGCGTGCCACCAGCCGCGACAGCCGCGCCCGCGGCACCTCGCTGGAAGAACTGGTTGCCAAGCGAGAGGCCGAACTCGCCCAGTCCGGCCGCGCCGGCAGCTGGGGTCAGCTGATCGAGGAGACGCTGACCCGGCCGGGCACATCGATGAGCAAGTCGTCCGAGCGGCTGGTGGTCGACAGCAGCACGCGCTGGGGCTGATCAGGCGTCGAGCTTCAGGAAAAGCGCCCGATCCGGCGCGAAGTTGGCGTAGAGCGGCAGCAGCGCGCCGCCCAGGGCGCGTGCGTCCGAGCCTATGGTGCCGGCCAGCAGGCGGGGGTGGGCCACGCCCTCCCAGTCGTGGCCTTCTAGTGCTTGCGCCGTCGCCCCCAGCAGCGTGGCCAGCAGTTCGCGGCTGAAATTGCCATCGATGATCACGCCCTCCATGTCCAGCAGGCAGGCTGCGCCCTGCACGGCCTGGGCGATGGCGGCGGCGGCTTCGGCCAGCCAGGCTTCGGTGTGCACGAGCCAGGGCGCCTGCAATGCGCGCGTGTCGGCCATGGCGTCGGGGGCCAGGCCGGCGGCGGCATAGGCGCGCTCCAGCGTCAGCAGCGAGCCCAAGCTCAGCAACTGGGCCGGCGGCGCACCGCTTGCGCGTTCGCCCCGCCCCAGCCACAGCGACAGCGAGCCTATGGCGCCGGCGTTGCCGGAGAGGCCGCCATGCAGATGGCTGTCCAGCACCAGGCCGCCGCCGATGAAGGTGTCGACGAAGACGTAGAGAAAGCTCTTCACGCTGCGCCCGCGCCCGGCCACCAGCTCGGCCACGCAGGCGGCCGAGGTGTCCTTGATCAGCGTCACCGGCAGCTCGGTGACCTGGGCCACGGCTTGCTCGAGGTCGAAATGGCGCCAGCGCTCGGCCACCGCCGGCGGCAGGCCCAGCAGCGACTGCCAGCCGCCCAAGCTCAGCGGCGCGGCGATGCCCACGCCCTGTACGCGTGCATGCGCTGCCGGGCCCAGCAGCTGGCGCACGTCCTGCAGCCGGCGCGCGATTTCGTCGAGCAGCGCGTCGGGATCGGCGTATTCGTAGTTGAGCGACCAGCGCTGGCGCACCTTGCCGACGAAGTCGATCAGCACCACGTCCAGGCTGCGGCGGCCGACCTTGACGCCGACGGCATAGGCGCCGTCGGGCGCCAGCGACAGCGGCACCGAGGGCTGGCCCACCTTGCCGCGCAGGGGCTCGCCTTTTCTGAGCAGGCCCTCGTCGAGGAGGCGCTTGGTGATGAGCGAGACGGTCTGCGCCGTCAGCCGTGTGGCGCGGGCGATGTCGGCGCCGGGCAGGGCGCCGTGCAGGCGTATGGCCTGCAGCACCACGCGCTCGTTGTACTGGCGCAGCCCGCCCTGGCTGGAGCCGCGCGGCTGCAGGGGCTTGCGGTCGGGCGCATCGTGGGCGGCTGCGGCGTTCAAGGCGGGAGTGGGGTCAGCGGCTTCAGGGCACCAGGGCTTCGCCGATCACGCCCTTGGCGAAAATGAAGTTGGCATAGGGCTGCAGCTCGCCGGTGTGGACGATGGCGTAAGCCTTGCGCACGCGGTCGTAGAAGGCAAAGCGCTCCTCGGCCTTGCATTGTGCCGAACGTGCCCAGCCCGAGCTTTCCAGCAACTCGACCATGCGGCGCTGGAAGGCGCTGCGGTAGCCGCTGGGTGTGTCGCTCACCTGCATGTAGGCCACCGGCTGGGCCTGGCCGGCGTCGAGCGGCAACAGCGACAGCACGGCGGCGCTGGCGCGCTCCACACCGACGCCGGGCAGGGTGATCACCGGCTTGCCGCGGCCCAGGCTGGCGGCGGTGAAGTTGGCGTCGGTGACGACGATCTCGTCGCCATGGCCCATCTCGGCCAGCACGCGCAGCAGCTCGGGGGTGAGCAGGGGGTCTATGCCCTTGAGCATGGTGGCTCCCTCAGTGCGCCAGGCACTCGGCCGGGATCTGCTCGGGCGCCATCGCGCCGGTCATCACCGCCACGGTGTCGCTCATGCTGATCTTCTTCGGGTTCAGCACCGCGGCGCGCCGGCCGAGGCGGGCGACATGGATGCGGTCGGCGATCTCGAAGACGTGGGGCATGTTGTGGCTGATCAGGATCACCGGCAGGCCCTTGTCGCGCACACGGCGTATCAGCTCGAGCACCATATTGCCTTCCTTGACGCCCAGCGCCGCGGTCGGCTCGTCGAGGATCACCACATGCTCGGCAAAGGCGGCGGCGCGCGCCACCGCCACGCACTGGCGCTGGCCGCCCGAGAGCGTCTCGACCGCCTGCGTCATCGAGCGGATGCCAACCTTGAGGTCGTTCATGCGCGCGATGCTGATCTCGAGCATCTTCTTCTTGTCCAGCATGCGCAGCACATTGCCCAGGAAGCCCTCGCGACGCAGCTCGCGGCCGAGGAAGAGGTTCTCGGCGATGGTCATGGCCGGCGCCACCGCCAGGTCTTGATAGACCGTCTCGATGCCGACGCGGCGCGCGTCGATGGGGCTCTTGAAGTGGATGGGCTTGCCGTCCAGCTCGATGGTTCCCTCGTCGGGGATGGTGGCGCCCGACAGCGCCTTGATGAGGCTGGACTTGCCGGCGCCGTTGTCGCCGATCACGGCCAGGATCTCGCCAGCGCGCAGCTCGAAGTCGGCGCCGTCCAGGGCCGTGACCTGGCCGTAGCGCTTGACCAGGCCCTGGGCCTTCATGACGATGCGGGGTGCGCTCATTTCAACGCCCTCCCTTTCTGGAGAGTTGATCGATGGCCACCGCCAGGATCACCAGCACGCCGGTGATCAGCACCTGGTAGACCGACTGCACGCCCATCAGCGTGAGGCCGTTGCGCAGCACGCCCACGATGACGGCGCCGATCAGGGTGCCCAGCACCACGCCGCGGCCACCGAAGAGGCTGGTGCCGCCCAGCACCACGGCGGTGATGGCGTCCAGGTTCTCGGTCTGGCCGGCATTGGGGTCGCCGACGCCGGTGCGCGCCACCGACAGCAGCGAGGCGATGCCGTAGAAGATGCCGGCCAGCACGTAGACGCCGAGCAGCACGCGTTCGGTGGGAATGCCGGTGAGGCGTGTCGCTTCGGGGTTGTTGCCCACGGCGTAGACGTGGCGTCCGGCGGCGGTCTCGCGCAAGTAGAACCAGACGCCCAGGTAGAGCATCAGCATCAGCACCGAGCCGTAGCTCACCGCCGTGCCGCCTAGCGCGAAGCTGTTGCCCAGCCAGGTCATGGCTTCGGGCACCTCGGTGACGGTCTGGGCATTGGAATAGAGCTGGGTGATGGCGAAGGCGATGTTCAGCGTGCCCAGCGTGACGATGAAGGGCGGCAGCTTGATGCGCGTGACCAGCAGGCCATTGATGAGGCCGAAGCCGGCCGTGACGGCGATGCCGCACAGGATGGCCACGGGGCCCGGCAGGCCGAGGTCGGCCGCGAACTTGGTCATCACGATGCTGCCCAGGGCCATCACCATGCCGCAGGACAGGTCGATGCCGGCGGTGAGGATGATCAGGGTCTGGCCGATGGCGATCACACCCACCACCATCACCTGCTGCAGGATGAGGGCGAAGTTCTCGCTCGACAGGAAGCGGTCGCTTTGCGTCGCGAACACCGCGCAGGCCAGCAGCAGCGCGATGAAGGGGCCCAGCGTGCCTATGGACGGCAGCTGGATGGCGGGTTTGCTCATCGGATGGTCTCTTTCTTCTTCGGGCCAGCCCGGTCACGCCAACCTGTTGCCGCTGGTGGCGTCGAACAGATGGGCGGTGGCCGGATCCCACTGCAGGTACACGTTCTCGCCCACGGTGTGACGCACCGCGCCGGGCACGCGCGCCGTCAGCGGGCCGATGGCGGTGTCCACCGTGACATAGGTTTCCGGGCCGGTGGGCTCGACGATGTCCAGCCGCCCGGCCAGGCCGCTGGTGGCAAAGCCCAGGTGCTCGGGCCGCAGGCCATAGGCCAGGCCCGTGGTGCCGGCGGCTGCCATCGCGGCGCGCTGGGCTTCGGTAACGGCCAGGGCCTGGCCCTGGCACTGCACGCCCTGGGCGCCGAATTCGGCGCTCACCAGGTTCATCGCCGGCGAGCCGATGAACTCGGCCACGAAGCGGGTGGCCGGGCGGGTGTAGATGTCGTCGGGCGTGCCGAACTGCTGCACCGTGCCTTCCTTCATCACCGCGATGCGATCGCCCAAGGTCATGGCCTCGACCTGGTCGTGCGTGACGTAGACCGTGGTCGTGCGCGTGCGCTGGTGCAGGCGCTTGATCTCGGCGCGCATCTCGACGCGCAGCTTGGCGTCGAGATTGGACAGCGGCTCGTCGAAGAGGAAGAGCTTGGGGTCGCGCGCCAGCGCCCGCCCCATCGCCACGCGCTGGCGCTGGCCGCCCGAAAGCGCGCCGGGCTTGCGCTCGAGCAGGTGGCTGATCTGCAGCATCTCGGCCACGCGCTGCACGGTGACGTCGCGTTCGGCCTTGGGCACCTTGCGCATTTCCAGCGCGAAGGCGATGTTCTCGGCCACCGTCATGTTGGGGTAGAGCGCATAGCTCTGGAACACCATGGCGATGTCGCGGTCCTTGGCCGGCAGGTAGGTGACGTCGCGGTCGCCGATGTGGATGCTGCCGCTGGTGGGGTGGTCGAGCCCGGCGATCATGCCGAGCAAGGTGCTCTTGCCGCAGCCCGAGGGGCCGACGAGGATGAGGAATTCGCCGGCCTCGATCTCGATGTCGATGCCGCGCAGGATCTCCAGCTTGCCGAAGGTCTTGCGGATGCCGCTGATGGTGAGTGCGCCCATGTTCTTGTTCAGCCTTTCACGGCACCGGCCGTGAGGCCGCGCACGAAGTACTTGCCGGCGACGGCGTAGACGAAGAGCGTCGGCAGCGCGGCGATCAGCGCCGCGGCCATGTCGACGTTGTATTCCTTGACCGAGCTGGTGGTGTTGGTCAGGTTGTTCAGGCCCACCGTCACCGGCTTGCTGTCGGCGCCCGAGAAGACGACGCCGTAGAGGAAGTCGTTCCAGATGTTGGTGAACTGCCAGATCAGCGTGACGACGATGATGGGCGTACACAGCGGCAGCACGATGCGCCAGAAGATCTGCCAGAAGCCGGCGCCGTCGAGCATGGCGGCCTTGATCAGCTCGTCGGGCAGGCCGACGCAGTAGTTGCGGAAGAACAGCGTCGTGCTCGGGATGCCGGCCAGCACATGCACCAGGATCAGCCCGTAGAGCGAGCTGGCAATGCCCAGCCAGCCGAGGATCTGGCTCATCGGCAGCAGCACCACCTGCATCGGCATGAAGACGCCGAAGAGCAGCAGCGCGAACAGCGTCTCGCTGCCCGGAAAGCGCCACTTGGTGAGCACATAGCCGTTGACGGCGCCGATGGCGGTGGACACCAGCACGGCCGGAATGGCCACCATCAGCGAGTTGATGAAATAGGGGCGCAGGCCGCCGCAGTCGGTGCCTGTGCAGGCCGACGACCAGGCGCGCACCCAGGAGTCGACCGTGGGCGCCGTGGGCAGGGCCAGCAGGCCGGTCTCGCGCACCTGGTTCATGTCCTTGAGCGAGGTCACGACCATCACGTACAGCGGCGTCAGGAACCAGGCCGCGAACAGCAGCAGCACGGCCCACAGCAGCAGGCGGTGCCAGGTGAACTTGTTCATCGGCGCACCCTCAGTTCGGAATAGAGATAGGGCACGACGATGGCCGCCACGGTGGCCAGCATCACCATCGCGCTGGCCGCGCCGAGGCCGATCTGGCCGCGCGAGAAGGCCATCGCGTACATGAAGGTGGCGGGCAGGTCGGTGGCGTAGCCGGGGCCGCCGGCGGTGAGCGCCATCACGAGGTCGAAGCTCTTGATGGCCAGGTGGCTCACCACCATCAGCGTGCTGAAGAACACCGGCCGCAGGCTGGGCAGCACGATGCGCAGGTAGATGCGTGGCAGGCTGGCGCCGTCGACCTGGGCGGCCTTGATGATGGCTTCATCCACGCCGCGCAGCGCGGCCAGGAAGAGGGCCATCACGAAACCTGCGCTCTGCCACACGCCGGCGATGGCGACGCAGTAGATGGCGCGGTCGGGGTTGATCAGCCAGTCGAAGACGAAGCCCTCGAAGCCCCAGCCGCGCACCACATGCTCGACGCCCAGGCCGGGGTTGAGCAGCCACTTCCAGGCCGTGCCGGTGACGATGAAGCTGATCGCCATCGGGTAGAGGTAGACCGTGCGCAGCAGGCCTTCGGCGCGGATCTTCTGGTCCAGCAGCACCGCCAGCAGCAGGCCCAGGGCCATGGCGCCGCCGATGAAGAGGCCGCCGAAGATGGCCATGTTGCGCAGCGCGACGTGGAAGCGCTCGCTTTCCCACAGCACGGCGTACTGCTGGAAGCCGACGAAGTCGTAGTTGGGCAGCAGCCGCGAGGCCGAGAGCGACAGGTAGCCGTTCCAGGCCATGAGGCCGTAGATGAAGGTGAGGCCCAGCAGGAAGCTGGGCGCCACCACCAGCCGCGGCAGCCAGGGCGTGCGCAGGGAGGCGGGGGCGGACATGGCCGTCGCGCTCGGTGTCGGGGCTGCGGGGCGTCAGCGCGTCTTGGCCGCGGCCACGAGGCGGGTCTGCGCTTCCTTGGCCGTCATCTTGTCGGCGTTCCAGAACTGGCTCACCACGTCCTTGATCGCGCCTTCGGTGGCCGAGGGCACGGCCATGCCGTGGGCGATGGAGGGCACGAGCGAGCCGCTCTTGGCGTCGGCGACGAAGTCCTTGGACGAGAGCTTGGCGCAGTCGTCGAACTTGGCCAGGTCAACGCCCAGGCGCACCGGGATCGAGCCCTTGTTGAGGTTGAACACCTCCTGGAAGGCCGGCGCCATGATGGCCGCAGCGAGGTCGCTCTGAGCCTTCTGGTTGTCGGCGTTCTTGATCTTGAAGAGCGCGAACGAATCGATGTTGAAGGTGAAGGCGGCGGCCGTGCCGGGGGCGGCGACGCAGACGAAGTCCTTGCCCGGTGCCTTGCCGGCGGCGATGAACTCGCCCTTGGCCCAGTCGCCCATCAACTGCATGCCGGCCTCGCCCTTGATGACCATGGCGGTGGCCAGGTTCCAGTCGCGGCCGGGCGCGTTCTTGTCGGTGTAGCTCTTGACGCGCTTGAAGGTGGCGAGCACCTTCTCCATCGTCGCGCCCGACAGCGTGGCCGGGTCGAGCTGCACCAAGGCCTTCTTGTAGAAGTCGACACCGCCCACGCCCAGAGCCACCGATTCGAAGGTGGTGAAGTCCTGCCAGTTCTGGCCGCCGTGGGCCACGGGGATGATGCCGGCCTTCTTCAGCGCCTCGGCGGCGGTGAAGAACTCGTCCCAGGTCGTCGGCATCTTGGCGCCGGCCTTCTGGAAGGCGGCCGGGTTCGCCCACAGCCAGTTGACGCGGTGTACGTTCACCGGCACAGCGATGTAGTTGCCCTTGTACTTCATGACGTCGGACACCGCCTTGGGCAGCACCTCGTCCCACTTCTCGGCCTTGGCCACGGCATCCATGTTGGCCAGCACGCCCTCGGCGGCCCATTCCTGCAGCGAGGGGCCCTTGATCTGGGCCGCGGCCGGCGCATTGCCCGAGACGACGCGGCTCTTGAGTACCGTCATTGCGGCGTCGCCGCCGCCGCCGGCCACGGCGAAGTCCTTCCAGCCGTGGCCCTTGCCCTGCATCGTGGCCTTCAGCGCCGACGCGGCCTTGGCCTCGCCGCCGCTGGTCCACCAGTGCAGCACCTCGACTTCACCGGCCTGGGCGCCGGCGGCGACAACCAGGGCGCTGACCAGGGCAACGAGGCGCAGGGCGCCGGCTTGACGTGCGATCTTCATGAACGGTCTCCGTTGATTTTTGACATTGGGGGATGTGCCGAGGCCGCGCAGTTGCGCGCCGCGGACGGCGGCTGGATTGCCGCCGGTCTTGTACAGCGAATGCTCCCCGTGGGCCAGTGGGGCTTAAGCGGCTGGCGCCGCGCTCGCCATCCGGGCGGATCGCGCCGCCCGGGCCCTGGGGCTTACTTTTTGCCCCAGCAAAGCTCGGTGCCGACCTTGGTGTCCTTGCTCTCGATGCCGGCCAGCGGCTTGCCGGCGATCAGGGTCACGCCGGTGTCGGTGTAGCCGGCCACCTTCTTGCCGGACTTGGCGTACTCGACGCCGGCGGCCACCCCCATCGAGGCCATCTTCAGCGGGTACTGCTGCGAGGTGGCGGCGATGACGCCCGCGGCCACGTCCTTGACGCCATCGCAGCCGCCGTCGACCGAGACGATGACCACGCCCTTGTCCTTGCCCGCCGTCTTCAGCGCCTTGAAGGCGCCGGCCGCGGCCGGCTCGTTGATGGTGTAGACCAGGTTGATGTCGGGGTTCTTCTGGAGGCAGTTCTCCATCGCCGTCTGGCCCTTGGCGCGGTCGCCGAAGCTGTCGGCCATGCACACCACCTCGGCGGCCGTGCCCAGGTCATTGCTCTTGGCGTCGGGCGCGGCGAGGCCGAAACCCTTGAGGAAGCCGTTGTGGCGCTGCGCGCCCACCGGGTGGCCGGGGAAGAGGTCGAGCGTGGCGATCTTGGCCGGCTTGCCGCCCAGCGCCGCCTTGGCGTACTGGCCGATCAGCACGCCGGCCTTGTAGTTGTCGGTGGCGAAGAGGGCATCGGTGGCGTCCGCGGGGTCGGTGGGGCTGTCGAGCGCGATCACCATCACGCCCTTGGCCTGGGCCTTCTTGATCGCCGGCACGATGGCCTTGGAGTCGCTGGGCGTGATCAGGATGGTCTTGGCGCCGCCGGCGATCATGTTTTCCATCGCCGTCACCTGGCCGGCGTTGTCGCCGTCGGCCTTGCCGGCACCCGACAGCAGCTTGGCGCCCTTGGCCTTGGCCTCGGCGGCCGCGCCTTCCTTCATCTTCACGAAAAAGGGGTTGGTCTCGGTCTTGGTGATGAGGCCGATGACGGGCTCGCCAGCGGCGCCGGCCAGGCCGGTGGAGGCCAGGAGCAGCGCCGCCAGGGTGGTGCGGGCAAAGGTGGCTTGGGTGTTCATGGGTGGAGTCTCCTCAGGGGGGTGGGCAGCCGGTGCAGTGCCGGTGCCATGAATTTTGATAGCCGCGAATAAATAAATCAAGGTGATTGATTAATGGAAAACCCGATGGTCTCCCTCTCGCGGCGCCGGCATGATGCGCGCCATTCGTTGATCGGTCCAACCGAGGAGAAAGACCATGTTTGTCGTCGCGGGCGAAGCCTTGATGGACGTCTTTCCCTCCGCCAGCACGGCCACCGGCATGACGATGGATGCACGCATCGGTGGCAGTCCGCTCAATGTGGCGATAGGCCTGGCGCGCCTGGGGCGGCAGGTGGCGTTTTTCGGCGCGCTCTCGCAGGGCCCGCTGGGCGACCGGCTGGCGCAGGCCCTGGCGGACGAGGGCGTGGGCCTGGCGTGCAGCGTGCGCCTGGCTGCGCCCACCACGCTCAGCCTGGTCGGCCTGGATGCGCGCGGCGTGCCCGACTACGCTTTCTATGGCGAGGGCGCGGCCGACCGCCTGCTGCCACTGTCGGCGCTGGCCCAGGTGCCGGCCGGCGCCGAGGCCTACCAATTCGGCAGCTATGCGATGGTGGTGGAGCCGGTGGCCGCCACCCAGCGCGCCCTGGTCGAGCGCGAGCACGCGCGCAGCGTCGTTGCCTACGACCCCAATATCCGCCTCAACGTCGAGCCCGACATCCAGCGCTGGCGCGACACCGTGCAGTGGATGCTGCCGCGCACCACGCTGTTGAAGATCAGCGATGAAGATCTGGGCTTGCTGCACCCGGGTGCCGACCCCGCGGCGCTGGCGCGGCAGTGGTTGGCCGCCGGCGTGGCCCTGGTGGTGGTGACGCGCGGCGCCAAGGGCGCCTGGGCCTGGACGGCGCAGCAGCATGTGGCCGTGCCGTCACGCCCGCTGAAGCTGGTGGACACCGTGGGCGCCGGCGACACCTTCCAGGCCGCGCTGCTGACCGCGCTGGCCGAGCGCGCCCTGCTGTCTCGCGCCGGCATGGCCGGCCTCGGCGCCCAGGCGCTGAGCGACATCCTGGGCTTCGCCGCCCATGCGGCCGCCATCACCTGCTCGCGGCGCGGCGCCGACCTGCCCAGGCGCCGCGAGCTACCCGCCTGAGGCACGCCGCTACAGCCGCACCAGCGCCGCCGCGCGCACGCCCAGCAGGCGCAGGCGGCGGCTGAGGTCGACGCGCTTGAGGCACAGGCCTGCGGCATGGCGGATGGCGGCGGCGTCGGCCACCGGCTCGGGCAGTGTGAGATCGCGCGTCACGGTCTTGAAATCCTCGAAGCGCAGCTTGATGCCGATGGTGCGGCCGGCATAGCCCTTGCGCTGCAGGTCGATGGCCACCTGCTCGGCCAGCTGGGTGAAGACGCGGCCCAGTTCCTCGCGGTCGCGCACCGCGTGCAGGTCGCGGTCGAAGGTGGTCTCGCGGCTCATGCTCACCGGCTCGCTGTGCAGGCTGAGCGGGCGCTCGTCGATGCCGTTGGCCGCCTCGTGCAGCCAGCGGCCGTAGCTGCGGCCGAAGTGCGCCACCAGGCGCTCGCGCGGACAGGCTGCCAGCTCGCCGATCAGTCGCAGGCCCAGCGCCTGCAACCGGGCGCCGGCCTTGGGGCCGATGCCGTTGATGCGCCGCACCGGCAGCGGCCAGATGCGCGTCGCCACGTCGGCCGCGGTCAGCACCGTCAGGCCGTCGGGCTTGTCCAACTCGCTGGCGATCTTGGACAGCAGCTTGTTCGGCGTCACGCCCACCGAGCAGGTCAGGCCGGTGGCGCGCTTCACCGTGTTGCGGATCTCCTGCGCCACCGCGCGCACGCCGCCGGTGGCGTCGTGGCCGACGGCGTCCTGCGCGCCGTGTACGTCGCTCAGGTCAATATAGATCTCGTCGATGCCGCGGTCCTCGATCAGCGGCGCCACCTCGGCCACCGCGGCCTTGAACCGGCGTGAGTAGTCGCGGTAGCGCTCGAAGTCCACCGGCAGCAGCACCGCCTGCGGCGCCAGCGCCGCTGCCTTCATCAGCCCCATGCCGGAATGCACGCCGTGGTCGCGCGCCGCATAGGTGGCGGTGGTGATGACGCCGCGCCCGGCATAGCCGGCCAGCGTGGCATAGCGGCGCGTGCCGTCGGGCTGCAGCTGGGGCTGGTGGCGCCGCCCGCCGCCGATGACCACCGCCTGGCCGAACAGATCGGGGTAGCGCAGCAACTCCACCGACGCATAGAAGGCGTCCATGTCGAGGTGGGCGATCCAGCGGCGGGGGCTCAAGGAGGGCAGGGTGCGTGGGGCGACCAATAGCGTAGCGCGCCGCGGCGCCGCAGGCCGACGTTGTTCCCGGACGACTTTTTGTGGCGACCGACACACTTTGAAATGCAAATGTGCGAATTGCACATTTATACTAGCGCCATGCGGTGGCCAAGGCGGCTGGCGCGTCCTGAACTGGAGATAGACATGATGAAGCTTCGCTTTCCCAACTGGCGCGCCGCCCTGGCCGTCACGACTTTCGGCGCCGCGGCGCTGCTGGCTGCCTGTGGCGGCGGTGGCGGAGATGCCGGCACCAGCCCCCTGGGCACGGCCACGGATGTGACCTATGCCCAGGGCGCCATTGCCGGCCTCGGCTCCATCATCGTCAACGGCGTGCGCTTCGACGACAGCGGCGCCACGGTCGAGGACGAAGACGGCAACCGCCTCGACGACCCGCGACAGCTCAAGATGGGCATGATGGTCCAGGTTGACGCTGGCGCAGTCACCCCGGGCACCACCACCACCCCCGGGACGGCCGTGGCCCGCCGCGTGCGCTTCGGCAACGAGATCGTCGGGCCCATCGGCATCGTCGACGTCGCCGCCAAGACGGTGGTCGTGCTCGGCCAGACGGTGCTCATCAATGAAAGCACTTGGTTCGATGACAGCAGCCTGAGCGGCGGCCTGACGGCCCTGGCGGCGTTGCCCGCCGGCTCGGCCATCGAGGTGCATGGCATCCTGAACCAGACCACGCTGCAGATCACCGCCACCCGTATCGAGGCCAAGCCCAATGCCACGTCCTACCGCCTGCGCGGCGTGGTCAGCGATTTGAAGCCTGACAAGACCTTCAAGATCGGCAGCGAGCTGATTTCCTACGCCACCCTCGCCGCGGCCGACTTGCCGTCGAACCTCAAGGACGGCGTGGTCGTGCGCACCCAGCTTGCACTCGCCAAGGACGCCACCAACGGCGCTTGGGTGGCCACCAAGCTGCGCAGCGGCGTGCGTGCCGCCGAAGGCCGGCGTGAGGCCGAAGTCGAAGGCACGATCACCGCCTTCACCTCGCCCACCAGCTTCGAGATCAACGGCCTTGAGGTCGTCGCCAGCGGTGCCGCCACCGTGTTCTTCCCGGCCGACAAGAGCGGGATCGTCCTTGGCGCACGGGTCGAGGTCGAGGGCAGCATCGTCGACAGCAAGCTGATCGCCACCAAGGTGAAGGTCGAGGACGAACATAGGAGCGGCCGTGTTGAGAGGGAATTCCATGGCCTGGTTGGCACGCTCGACCCTGTGGCCAAGACCTTTGTGGTTCGCGGAGTGACCGTCTCGTATGCCAACGCCACCTTCCGCGGCGGCGTCGCCGCCGACCTGGCCAAGATCCCGGCCCCGCGCGTCGAGGTCAAGGGCACGCTGAATGCCACGGGCACCGGCATCGACGCCATCCGTATCAGCTTCGAGAACTGATCCTCAGTACCTGAGCGACCCGTGGGCCGGCAGCTACATTCGGGCTGCCGGCCCACTCTCACATGAACAACCCCTTGTCCTCGTCACCGATGCCCGACGCCAGCCCCGAGCAGCAGGCGCTGCAGCAGGCCCTGGCCGGCATGATGTCGTCGGTGGCGCGCCTGTCGGTGGCGCGCGGCCTGCCCTACGCGGCGGTCGAGGAAATGCTGCGCATCGCCTTCGTGCAGGCCGCAGCGCGCGCCCATCCGGGCCTGCCCGAGCACCGCAAGGTCAGCCGCATCAGCACCACCACCGGCATCAACCGCCGCGAGGTCACCCGCCTGGTCGGACTGCAGGAGGCGCGCACGGCGCCGCGCGCCCGCTCGCTGGTGAGCGAGGTCTTCGCCCACTGGCGCACTCATATCCCCTACCGCGATGCGGAGGGTCAGCCGCGCGAACTGCCGCGCCAGGGCCCGGCGCCCAGCTTCGAGACCCTGGCCCATGAGGTCACGCGCGACGTCCACCCCCGAAGCCTGCTCGACGAACTCTGCCGCCTGGGCCTGGCGGCCTGGGACGAGGCCGCCGACACGGTGGCACTGGCGCGCGACGCCTTCGTGCCCCATGGCGACCGCGTGCGCCTGCTGGGCCTGCTGGGCGACAACGTGGGCGACCACCTGCGCGCCGCGGTCGACAACGTGCTGGCCGACGACCGCACCCACTTCGAACAGGCACTGTTCGCCGATGGCCTGTCGCTGGAAAGCGTGGAATCGATACGGCCGCTGGTGCGCGAGCAATGGCAGACTGTCCTGGCCGCCCTGGTGCCGACGCTGGAAGCGCGCATCGCGGCCGATGTCGAAATCCCGCCCGCGCAGCAGCGCCGCCTGCGCGTGGGCCTCTACACCTATCAGGAAGAGGCCGCGCCCGCGGCCTCGCCGTCACCGTCCCCAACGGCCCTCGAGCCGAGGAAAGCCTGAAATGAATTCATCGAAATCTGGCATCTTGTTGTCGCCGCTGCAGGGCTTGTCCCGGGGCTGGCGCCTGCTGTTGCTGGCTGTCGCGACCAGCGCCGCCGTGCTGGGCTGCGGCGGCGGCGTCGGCACCGGGGGCACGGGCTCGTTCTCGACTTCGTATTCATCGGGCAGCATCACCGGCCTGGGTTCGGTGACCGTCAACGGCGTGCGCTACGACGACAGCCAGGCCGTGGTGGAAGGCGAGGGCCTCAGTGGCGGTCGCCGTGACCTTCGCTTGGGCATGACGGTGGACGTCGACAGTGGCCCCGTCACCACCACAGCCACCGGCGCCATCGCTACCGCCACCCGTATTCGCGTCGACAGTGAACTGGTCGGGCCGGTCAACGCCGTCGACCGCGCAGCCAGCAGCCTCACGGTGCTGGGCCAACGCGTGCTGGTCGATGTGACGACCGACTTCGACGACCGGCTGCCGGCAGGCCGCTTGGACGGCTTGCTCGTCGACAGCAAGGTGCAGGTGTTCGCGGTCTTTGACCCGGCGCAATCCGCTTACCGCGCCTCGCGCATCGAGCCGGTCGCGGACACGCGCGCCTGGCATCTGCGCGGGCCGCTGGCAGCCGTGGATGCGCAGTCGGTGCGCATCGGCGCCGTCAGCTACAGCTATGCCGGCGTTGCCGCGCCGGCCAACCTGGCCGTGGGCCAGTTCGTGCGCCTGACGCTCAGTGGCTCTGGCCTGCCTGCCGGAACTTACGCGGTCACCGGCTTCGGCGTCGCGCTGCGGGTGCTGGCCGATGCCGACGACCTGAAGTTCAAGGGACTGGTGAGCGCTCTTGACTCGCTGAGCAGCTTTTCCGTCAACGGCCGCCCGGTCGATGCCCGCGGCGCCACGCTGGTGCCGGCTGGTGGGGCGGGTCTGGTGCTGGGTGCTCGCGTCCAGATCAAGGGCCAGGTGCGCGGCGGCACGCTGCGTGCGACCGAGGTCAGCGTGGTTACCGAAGACGAGGAGCATCAAGCCGGGCTCGAACTACACGGCAGCATCGACTCGGTCAATCGCGACACGTCCAGCCTGGTTTTGCGCGACACCGACGACCGCCTGCACATCGTCGGCTTTGGTGGGCCGGTGCGCTACCGCGACAACAACCGCTCGGCCGCCGATCTGCAGCGCGGTGCCAGGGTCGAGATCAAAGGCCTCCCATCGGCCGATGGACGCAGGCTGGAGGCCACCGACATCCGCTTCGAATAGCGCCGACTTGGCGGCGCGGCGCTCAGCCGGCCGCCAGCCGCGCCCGATGCCGTTCGATCTGCGCCTGCACCTGGGCCGGCGCCGTGCCGCCCAGGCTTTGCCTTGAAGCCAGCGAGCCGCGCAGCGTCAGCACCGCGTACACGTCCTCGGCGATGGCGGCGTTGAAGCCCTGCAGCGTGGCCAGCGGCAGCTCGGCCAGGTCCAGGCCCTGCTGGATGGCCACCTTCACTGCATGGGCCACGGTCTCGTGGGCGTCGCGGAAGGGCAGGCCCTTCTGCACCAGGTAGTCGGCCAGGTCGGTGGCGGTGGCGTAGCCGCGCAGCGCGGCACGCTCCATCGCCTCGGGCTTGACGCGGATGCCGCCCACCATCTCGGCCATGATGCGCAGCGTGTCGGCCAGGGTGTCGACGGTGTCGAACAGCGGCTCCTTGTCCTCCTGGTTGTCCTTGTTGTAGGCCAGGGGCTGGCCCTTCATCAGCGTGATCAGGCCCATCAGGTGGCCGACGACGCGCCCGCTCTTGCCGCGCGCCAGTTCGGCGACATCGGGGTTGCGCTTCTGCGGCATGATGGAAGAGCCGGTGCAGTAGCGGTCGGCAAGGTCGATGAAGCCGAAGTTCTGGCTCATCCACAGCACCAGTTCCTCGGCCAGGCGCGAGACATGCACCATGCAGATGGCTGCGAACGAGGTGAACTCGAGCGCGAAGTCGCGGTCGCTCACCGCGTCCAGGCTGTTGCCGCAGACGCCGTCGAAGCCCAGCGCTCGCGCCACCGCCTCGCGGTCAATCGGGTAGCTGGTGCCGGCCAGCGCGGCGGCGCCCAGCGGCAGGCGGTTGGTGCGCCGGCGCAGGTCGGCCAGGCGTTCGCCGTCACGCGCGAACATCTCGACATAGGCCAGCAGGTGGTGGGCAAAGCTCACCGGCTGCGCCACCTGCATGTGGGTGAAGCCGGGCATCACGGTCTCGGTGTGCGCCGCAGCCAGGCTCACCAGGGCGCCTTGCATGCCGGCCAGCAGGCTGGCGATCTTGTCGATCTCGCCGCGCAGCCACAGGCGCACGTCGGTGGCGACCTGGTCGTTGCGACTGCGGCCGGTGTGCAGGCGCTTGCCGGCGTCGCCCACCAGGGCCGTCAGCCGCGCCTCGATGTTGAGGTGAACGTCTTCCAGTTCCAGCTTCCACTCGAAGCGGCCGGCTTCGATTTCTTCGACGATCTGCGCCATGCCGCGGCGGATGTCGGCCAGGTCTTGCGCGGCGATCACGCCCTGGGCGGCCAGCATGGCAGCATGGGCCAGGCTGCCCTCGATGTCGGCCCGCCACAGGCGCTGGTCGAAGCCCACGCTGGCGGTGTAGCGCTTGACCAGTTCGCTCATGGGCTCGCTGAACAGGGCCGACCAGGCCTGTTGCTTGTTGGCCAGGGGGTCTTGGGAGAGGTCGTTGGACATGCGCGCCGGACCGCAAAGCGGGCCTCGGATAAGGGGGTGCTTATTATCCGGCGCAGCATGGGGCAAGCGTCTTGAGCCCGCCACCGGCGGCAGATACCGACTTCCAGGCCACCGAGGCTCGGCTGCCCGCCCCTGGGCTGCCGCCGGTGTTGGCCCGCTTTGACCCCGAGGCCGAGGCGCGCGCCCGCGACCTGGCGCGGGCCGCGGCGGCCTTCGATGTCTGCCACCCGGCGCTGGCCTTGCGCGCCGTGCTGCTGGTGCAGGCCGTGCTGGCCGTGGTGGCGCTGGGCGGCGCGGCCACGGCCGCCGATTGGGGCGCGCGCCAGGCGTCACTCGCCTTTGGCGGTGCCGGCGGCAGCCTGCTCTGGCTGGTGGCTGTGTGCGCGGCGCGGCGGCCGCTGGGTCGGCTGGGCCCCATGGGTCGTTCTGCCGTCGTGCTGGGCCTGGGCGCGGCATCGGCCGTTGCCGTGTGGCTGCCGCTGGCCTGGGCCGGCCTGGTGCAGGGCGGCACGCTGCGCGGCGCCGGCGTGCTGCTGGCCGGCGCCGGCTTCGCGGCCCTGCTCTGGGCCTGGCTGGACCTGCGTGCGCGCATCCGCCAGCCGGCCGATGCCAGCGCCCGCCTGGCCGAGCTGCAATCGCGCATACGCCCGCACTTTCTCTTCAACGCGCTCAACACCGCGCTGGCCCTGGTGCAGGTCGACCCCGAGCGCGCCGAGGCCGTGCTCGAGGACCTGGCCCAGATCTTCCGCACCGCGCTGGCCGAGGTCGGCGCCTCGGTCTCGCTGGCCGAGGAGATCGACCTCGCGCGCCGCTACCTGGCCATCGAGCAGGTGCGCTTCGGCGCGCGGTTGCAGGTGCAGTGGCAGATCGACCCCGCGGTACACGCCGCCCGCGTGCCGCCGCTGGTGCTGCAGCCGCTGGTGGAGAACGCGGTGCGCCACGGCATCGAGCCGGCCTCGCGCGGCGGCCGCGTCAGCGTGAGCGCCAGCCTGCAGCGCGGCCAGGTCGTGGTGCTGGTCAGCAACACCCTGGGCGACGCGCCCGGCAGCCCCGGCCACGGCATGGCGCTGCACAACATCCGCGAACGCCTGCGCCTGCTGCACGACGTGGCGGCGCAGTGCGATGTCTGGCGCGAGGAGGGCCAGTTCCACGCCCGCATCATGCTGCCGGCGCCCTGATGAACATCCTGATCGTCGACGACGAAGAACTGGCCCGGCTGCGCCTGCGCACGCTCGTTGCCGGCCTGCCCGAACTGAATGCCCGCGTGGTGGGCGAGGCCGCCGACGCCGACCAGGCCCTGGCCCTGCTGCGCGCCGAGGCGGTGGACGTGGTGCTGCTCGACATCCACATGCCCGGCCGCGACGGCCTGCGCCTGGCGGCCGAGTTGCGCGCGCTGCCGCAGCGGCCGGCCGTCATCTTCGTCACCGCGCACGCCGAGCACGCGCTGCAGGCCTTCGAGCTGGCGGCGCTGGACTACCTGACCAAGCCGGTGCGGCGTGAGCGCCTGCTGGCCGCGCTGCAGCGCGTGCCGCGGCCAATTGCCGCTGCCGCATCAGCGGCGGTGCCTGTGGTCGAGGCCCCGGTGCTGGTGGTCAGCGACCGTGGCCGCGTGCTGCGCCTGCCGCTGTCAGAGCTGCTGCTGCTGCGCGCCGAGCAGAAATACGTGACGTTGCGCACCGCCACGCAAAGCCATCTGCTCGACGACTCGCTGGCCGATCTGGAGCAGCGCCTGGGCGATGCCGTGATCCGCATCCACCGCAGCACCCTGGTGGCGCGCCATGCGGTGCGCGCGCTGGAACTGCGCAGCGGCGGCGAGGACGACGGCAGCGGCGACGGCTGGGCCGTGCGCCTGGCCGGCGTTGACGAGTGGCTGCCGGTATCGCGCCGTCAGGTGGCCGCGGTGCGTGCCGCGCTCGAAGCCGCCGCCGCGCCGCCACCGTGATCGGTCAGCCTGTGTTGCGCAGACCCGCCGCAATGCCGTTGATCGAGAGGTGGATGCCGCGCTGAAGCCGCTCCACGCCCTCTTGCCCGTCGCGTCGATTGCGGTAGCGGCGCAGCAGTTCCACCTGCAGGTGGTTGAGCGGGTCCAGATAAGGAAAGCGGTGGGCGATGGAGCGCGCCAGCGCCGCATTGCTCTGCAGCCGCTCGGCTTCGCCGGTGATCAGCGAAAGCGCATCGTGGGCGCGTTGCCACTCGGCCTTGAGCGCGCCGAAGATGCGGCGGGCCACGGCCTTGTCCTCGACCAGTTCGACATAGCGGGTGGCGATGCGCAGGTCGCTCTTGGCCAGCACCATGTCCAGGTTGGACAGCAGGGTGCGGAAGAAGGGCCACTGGCGGTGCATGCGCTGCAGCAACTCGATGCGGGCCTCGCGTTCGCCTTCTGACAAGAAGGCCTCGATGGCGCTGCCGAAGCCGCACCAGCCCGGCAGCGCCATGCGGCACTGGCCCCAGCTGAAGCCCCAGGGGATGGCGCGCAAATCCTCGATGGCGCGCGTGGCCTTGCGGCTGGCCGGGCGGCTGCCGATGTTCAGCTCGGCGATCTCGCGTATCGGCGTGGCGGCGAAGAAGTAGTCGGTGAAGCCTGGCGTGCCATAGACCAGCTTGCGGTAGGCGTCATAGCTGGCCTGGCTGATGGCGGCGGCGGCCTCCAGAAAGGCCTTGGGCGCGCTCTTGGTGGGGTGCAGCAGCGTCGCCTCCAGCGTGGCCGCCACCAGGGTTTCGAGGTTGCGGCGGCCGATCTCGGGATGGGCGTACTTGCTGGCGATGACCTCGCCCTGCTCGGTGAGGCGGATCTGCCCGTTCACCGTGCCCGGCGGCTGGGCCAGGATGGCCTGGTAGCTGGGGCCGCCGCCGCGGCCCACCGTGCCGCCGCGGCCGTGGAAGAGGCGCAGCGTCAGCGGCTGGCCGTCCTGCTGCAGGCCGGCGAAGAGTTCGACCAGCGCGGTCTCGGCGCGGTACAGCTCCCAGTTGCTGGTGAAGAAGCCGCCGTCCTTGTTGCTGTCGCTGTAGCCCAGCATCACGTCCTGCTCGCCGCCGCTCTTCAGCACCAGTTCGCGCACGCCGGGCAGGGCGTAGAACTCGCGCATGATGGGTTCGCTGCGGCGCAGGTCGCCGATGGTCTCGAACAGCGGCACGGTGATCAGGGCCGCCAGCGCGGCGTCATCGCCCGCGCCGTCCAGCGTGCCGGTGACGAGGCCGGTCTCCTTCTGCAGCAGCAGCACCTCGAGCAGGTCGCTCACCTCCTCGGTGTGGCTGATGATGTAGTGGCGGATGGCCTCGCGGCCATAGGCGGCCAGCGCCTCGCGCGCCGCCTCGAAGATGGCCAGTTCGCCCGCGGCCAGCGCTGAATAGGTGGCGCCGTGTACGCGCAGGGGGCGCGCGTCGTTGAGCAGCGCCAGCAGGCACTGGCGGCGTGCCGTCTCGTCGAGCGCGCTGTAGTCGGGCACGATGCGCGCCACCCGCAGCAGTTCGGCCACCACGGCCTCGTGGTGGTCGGAGCTCTGGCGCAGGTCCAGCGTGGCGAGGTGGAAGCCGAAGACCTGCACCGCGCGCATCAGCGGCGCCAGGCGCGGGCCCACCAGGGCCTGGGCGTGCTGGGCGGCGAGCGAGCGCTCTACCACCTGCAGGTCGGCCAGGAATTCGTCGGCGCCGGCATAGGGGTCTTGCGGCGCCACCGCGTGGCGCAGGGCCTCGGTGCCGGTCAGGCGCTGCAGCGTCGCCGCCAGGCGCGCGTAGAGGCCGATCAGCGCGCGCCGGTAGGGCTCGTCGCGGCGGTGTTCGTTCTGGTCGGGCGAGCGCTCGGCCAGCGTCTGCATCTCGGGCGTCACCGGCGCCAGCGTGCCCGACATCGACAGCTCGGCGCCCAGCGCGTGTACTTCGGTGAGGTAGAAGCGCAGCGCCACCTCGGACTGGCGCGCGAGCGCGTGGCGCAGCGTGGCGGCGCTGACGTTGGGGTTGCCGTCACGGTCGCCGCCAATCCAGTGGCCCATGCGCAGAAAGCTCGCCACCGGATGGCCGGGCAGGGCGCGTTCGAGGTCGCGGTAGAGCTTGGGGATTTCGCGCAGGAAGGTGGCCGGGTAGTAAGAGAGCGCGTTCTCGATCTCGTCGGCCACCGTCAGCTTGGCGGTGCGCAGCATGCGCGTCTGCCAGAGCTGGGTGACGCGGGCGCGGATCAGGGCCTCGTTGTCGGCGCGGCGCTCGGCGCTGGCGATCTCGTCGCGTTCGCCCACCAGGGCGGCGATGGCCCGCTCTGCGTCGAGGATGCTCTTGCGCTGCACCTCGGTGGGGTGGGCGGTGAGCACCGGCGAGATATAGGCGTGGCGCAGCGCAGCGGCGATGTCGGCGCTGCGGTGGTCGGCGCGGTGCAGGCGCTCGAAGGCCAGGGCCAGCGAGCCTTCCTGAAGGTCGCCGGCCTGCTCGTGTACGGCGCGGCGGCGCACATGGTGGCGGTCTTCGGCGATGTTGGCCAGGTGGCTGAAATAGCTGAAGGCGCGGATCACCGTCACCGTCTGGTCGGTGGTGAGGTTCTTGAGCAGGCGGTCGAGCACGCGCCCGGCGCTGGCGTCGGCCTTCAGGCGGTAGGCCACCGAGAGCTGGCGCACGCGCTCGATCAGCTCGAAGGCGGCCGCGCCTTCCTGCTCGCGGATCACATCGCCGAGGATGCGCCCTAGTAACCGGATATCCTCGACCAGCGGCTTGTTCTTCGCCGCTGCGTCGCCTTCAGGGGCGCGGCTGCTCGATTTCGTGCGCGGCTGCGCGGCTTCTCGCTTGCTGTTGGTGCGTGGCATGGGGGCTCGCGACGATGTAACCAGGTTACCAATTCTGCCTGCAAGACGCGCGCCTGACCAGGGCCGGAGGGCCGGCCGGTGGCTGGCTATCATCGCGGGCATGAACGCCGACACCATCATCGCCACGCGCGAAAGCCGCCTTGCCCTGTGGCAGGCCGAACATGTGCGCGACGCGCTCACGGCGCGCTTCGGCCTGCGCGTGGAACTGCTGGGCATGACCACCCGCGGCGACCAGATCCTCGACCGCAGCCTGTCCAAGGTGGGTGGCAAGGGCCTCTTCGTCAAGGAACTGGAGACCGCGCTCGAAGAGGGCCGTGCCCACCTGGCGGTGCATTCGCTCAAGGACGTGCCCATGGACCTGCCTGAGGGCTTCGTGCTCGCCGCGGTGTGGGAGCGCGAGGACCCGCGCGACGCCTTCGTCTCCAACCGCTATGCCAGCCTGGCCGAGCTGCCGCAGGGCGCCGTGGTCGGCACCTCCAGCCTGCGCCGCGTGGCCCAGCTGCTGGCGCAGCGGCCCGACCTGCGCATCGAGCCGCTGCGCGGCAACCTCGACACCCGGCTGCGCAAGCTCGACGAAGGCGGCTACGACGCCATCGTGCTGGCGGCCGCCGGCCTCAAGCGGCTGGGCCTGGCCTCGCGCGTGCGCGGCTGCTTCGAGATCGACAGCATGATCCCGGCCGCCGGCCAGGGCGCGCTGGGCATCGAGGTGCGCGCCGACGCGCAGGCGCTGCGCGCCACGCTGGCCCAGACCAGCCACGCCCCCACGCTGCTGGCCACCGCGGCCGAGCGCGCCGTCTCGCGCGGCCTGGGCGGCAGCTGCAGTGTGCCGCTGGCCGCCCACGGCGTCTGGCAGGGCAGCGTGCTGCAACTCCATACCGCGCTGGGCGATGCCGAGGCGCCGACGCGGCCACTGCTGCGCGCCAGCGTGGCGGCGCCGGTGGCCGACGAGGCCGCCGCCCTGGCCCTGGGTGCCGAGGCCGTGGCCCGCCTCACCGCCGCCGGCGCACGCGACTACCTGCACACCTGATGCGGCTGATCGTCACCCGCCCGGCGGAACAGGCCGCGCGCTGGGTGCTTGAGTTGCGTTCGTTGGGCGTCGACGCTCAGCCGCTGCCGCTGCTGGCCATCGCCCCGTTGGCCGACGCGTCGCCCCTGCGCCAGGGCTGGCAAGACCTGGCCGGCTGTGCGCTGGCGATGTTCGTCAGCGCCAACGCGGTGCAGCACTTCTGCGCCGCGCGCCCCGACGGCCTGGCCTGGCCGGCGGGCACGCTGGCCGGCTCTACCGGGCCCGGCACTTCGGCGGCGCTGCGGGCGGCCGGGGTGCCGGAAGCGAATCTCGTGGAGCCCGCCGCTGACGCGCCCGCCTTCGACAGCGAGGCGCTGTGGGCGCGCCTGGCCGCGCGTGATTGGGCCGGCCGCCGTGTGCTCATCGTGCGCGGCGAGGACGGCCGCGACTGGCTGGCCGAAACGCTGCGTGTGCGCGGCGCCGAACCACGGTTCCTGGCTGCCTACCGCCGCCTCGCGCCCGTGCCCGACGCGGCCGGCGCCGCCCTGCTGCAGGCCGCACTGGCCGCGCCGCGGGATCACGCCTGGCTGCTGAGCAGCAGCGAGGCGGTGCAACATCTGTTGCAGCTGGCGCCGGGCGCCGACTGGTCGGCCTCGCTGGCGCTGGCCACCCATCCGCGCATCGCGGCCACGGCGCGCGGTGCCGGCTTCGGCCGCGTCGGGGATGTGGCGCCGACGCCCGCCGACGTGGCCAGGGCCCTGGTCGGCCTTGCCGATCCCGCCGGCATGGGCGGAGCCCGGTCGATACAATCCGGCTCCCAGTGAGCGACTCGCCCGCAACCCCCTCTGCCGAGCCCGCCGTGGCCGCCGTCGCCGTGCCCGTGGCCGCCGCGCCCATGGCGGCCCCCGGCCAAGGCCGCTGGATTGCCGCCGGCGCCGCGTTGCTGGCGGCCCTGGCCGCGGCGGCGCTGGTGCTGGCCTGGAACACCCAGCAGCGCGTCAAATCGCTCGAGGCCGAACTGGTGCGGCGCCAGCAGGACAGCGGCAACCAGGCCGCCGAGGCGCGCGTGCTGGCCAAGCAGGCCGAGGGCACATCGCGCGAGATCGCCGCCAAGCAGGCGCTGCTTGAGGCGCGCGTCGCCGAAACCTCGCTGCAGCGCACCCAGATCGAGGAGCTGATCCAGTCGCTGGCGCGTTCGCGCGACGAGAACGTGCTGGCCGACATCGACGCCGCCCTGCGCGTGGCGCTGCAGCAGACCGCCATCACCGGCAGTGCCGAGCCTCTGGTGCTGACGCTCAAGCAGGCCGACGAGCGGCTGGCCCGCTTCAACCAGCCGCGGCTGGAGCGCGTGCGCCGTGCCGTGGCCCAGGATCTGGACCGAGCGCGCACGGCCGGCGTCACCGACATCACGGTGCTGACCATCCGCCTGGACGAGGCCATACGCCTGGTCGACGATCTGCCGCTGCAATCATCGCCCGAGCGCCGCGCGGCCGCCGAAGCGCCCGCCGCCACGCCGCCGGCGGCGCCGGCCTCGGGCGCCAGCTGGAGCCTGGCCCTGCCGGCGCAGTGGCGTGACTTCGGCGCCGTGCTTTGGCGCGAGGTGAAGGGCCTGGTGCGCGTGACGCGCATCGAGCACCCTGAGGCGATGCTGGTGGCGCCCGAACAGGCCTGGTTCCTGCGCGAGAACCTCAAGCTGCGCCTGCTGAATGCCCGCCTGGCCTTGCTGTCGCGCCAGTTCGACACTGCCCAATCCGACCTGCGCGACGCCCAGGCGGCGCTGGACCGCTATTTCGAGCGCGGCGCGCGTCGCGTCGTGCTGGCCAGCGAGACGGTGCGCCAGGTTGCCGCCCAGGCGCGGCTGGTGGCCGTGCCGCGGCCCGATGCCACGCTGGCGGCCATCGCCACCGTCGCCGCGGGCCGCTGAGGCGGCGCCGGCCACCGTTGATCAGATCATGCGTGGCGTCATCTGGCTGGTGCTCTTGTTCACCGTGGCGGTGGTGGCGGCCACCACGCTCGGCAGCAACGAAGGCCTGGTCAGCCTCTACTGGGGCGGCTGGCGCATGGACCTGTCGCTCAACCTCGCAGTCATCCTGCTGCTGGCTTCCTGCCTGCTGCTGATGTCGTCGGTGAAGGCGCTCGATTCCCTGCTCACCCTTCCCAAGCGCGCCGGCGACTGGCGCGCGCTGCGCCGAGAACGCGCCGCCCAGGCCGCGCTGCGCGAGGCCCTGGCTGAGTACTTTGGCGCCCGCTACGGCCGCGCCAGCAAGGCGGCGCAGAAGGCGCTGGCGATCCAGCAGGAGACGCCCCAACTCGCCGCCGACAGCGAGTTCCGCACCCTGGCCCAGCTGTTGGCTGCCGGCAGCCTGCACCGGCTGCAGGACCGTGGCCGCCGCGACGCGACACTGAAGCTGGCGCTGGAAGAGGCCAACGGAGGCCGCGTTGCCGACGACGCGGTGCGCCTGCTGGCCGCCGAATGGGCGCTGGACGACCGCGACGGCCCGCGTGCGATGGAGATGCTGGGCGCACTGCCGCCCGGCGCAGCGCGGCGCACGCAGGCACTGCGCCTGCGCCTGCAGGCCTCGCGCATGGCGCGCCAGCCACTGGAGGCACTGTCGACGGCGCGGCTGCTGGCCAATCACCAGGCCTTCTCGCCGGTGGTGGCGCAAAGCCTGTTGCGTGCGCTGGCGGCCGAATCGCTCGAAGGCGTTCACGACGTGCAGCAACTGCGCCGCCTGTGGGCCCAGTTCGACACCGCCGACCGCCGCGACGCCCAGGTGGCGGCACGCGCCGCCCAGCGCGCCGTGCAGCTGGGCGCGCCCGAAGATGGGCGCCGCTGGCTGCAGCCTTATTGGGAACGCCTGTCCGAGCTGGCGCGGGAAGACCGCGAGGCCGTCGCGCTGGCCCTGGCCGATGCTCGTGGCGGCATAGGCATCGACTGGCTGCCGCGTCTGGAAAGCGCGGCGCAGGCCTTCGGCCACGAGGGCGCCGTGGTCGCCGCGGTGGGCATGGTCTTCGCCGAGCGCCGCCTCTGGGGCAAGGCGCGCAAGCTGCTGGAACAGGCCGCCGCCGCGCCCGCGCTGCCGGCCCGCACCCGCCGCCACGCCTGGCGCGAACTGGCCCGCCTGGCGCGCGAGGAAGCCGACGAGACGCGCGCCATCGAATGCGAACGCTCTGCGGCCTTGCTTGACTGATTCTTCGTCCGGCAGTTGGCAGGCGTGCAAGCCGTGCTATAGTGTTGGGCTTCCATGCGGCTGTAGCTCAGTTGGATAGAGTACTTGGCTACGAACCAAGGGGTCGTGGGTTCGAATCCTGCCAGCCGCACCAGAACATCGTTCTAGAACAACGGGTTAGCTCCAGAAGGGCTGGCCCGTTTTTCTTTGCCTGTGCTATTCGGTGCGGGCGCCGGCGGTGGGCTTCAGGCAGAGGCCGGATTCGGCACGGCGATAGAACTCACCGCCCCCGTTGGTGGCTCTGCCGAGGAGGCAAACGCTGGCCGCCGAGGCGCGCCTCTTGCGCTGGATGGGTGGGCTCGGTTCCAGAATCCTCGCTGGCCAGGATCTCGAGGATGGGGCATTCCGGGCGATCATCGCCGCGGCAGCCATGCACCAGGTGTTCCAAGGTGGCCTTCATCGCCAGCAGTTCCCGGGCCTTGGCTGCAAGGGCCTGAATGTGAGCCGCAGCCAAGGCCTTGACTTGAAGGCTTGGACGCTGTTTGTCTTGCCACAGGCCCACGAGTTCGCCAATTTCCGCAATCGAGAAGCCCAGGTCGCGGGCGTGGCGGATGAAGCGCAGCGTGTGTATGCCGGCATCCCCGTACTGGCGGTAGCCGCCTTCCGTGCGGCTGGCTGCCGCGATCAGCCCGACAGCCTCGTAGTGGCGAATCATCTTCGCCGAGATGCCTGCAGCGTTGGAGGCTTCTCCAATGTTCATCGGCCAGAGTCCTCCAGAATGTTCGCCCGCACGAGTATGAACATGCCCGCCACACGAGTGTCAAGCGCGGGCGCTACGGAGGCTGCAAGCCTGCTGATTGAGGGGTCAGTGCTTGGCCATGCCACCGGGTCAGGGCTCAGGGTCGTTGTCGATCCGGGCTTGGCACGAGCCATCGATGGTGACCTTCCAGGCACAGGACAAGGGCGGCAACCGCTGCGCCCGGGCCATCACTCAGCCCTTGCCGACAGCCTGCGGGCCCACACAGGGTGAGGCGTTCACTGGCAAGAACCACGCGGGAGTTGGGGTGATCTCGCCAAAGGCTTGACCTTCCCATCTTTGGAAGGTCGAAAGTTCCCGGACCGCTCTGGAGAACGCCATGCCCATGAAATCCGCGCTGACCACGAACCCGCCTCAACATCAAGAGCGTGCTGGCGCAGCGCCAGCCGCCGGATGCCATCACGACCACGGCGCCCACCACGGCGCCCATTCGCATGCCACTGCCGAGGGCAATCCCAAGCCGGCCGTGACCGGCGGCGAGACCACCGAATACACCTGCCCGATGCACCCGCAGGTGCGGCAGGCGGGGCCCGGCAACTGCCCCATTTGCGGCATGGCGCTGGAGCCGGTGCTGGCCGCCGCCGAGCCGGGCGGCAGCGCGGAGTTGCGCGACATGAGCCGACGCTTCTGGTTGGCCCTCATGTTCACCGCCCCTGTCTTTGCGCTCGAGATGGGCTCCCACCTGCTGGGCTTGCACCGGTTCATCGCCCCGCAGCTTTCAAACTGGGTGCAACTCGCACTGGCCACGCCGGTCGTGGGGTGGGCCGGCTGGCCCTTCTTCGTGCGCGCCGTGGCCTCGGTGCGAAACCTCAGCCTCAACATGTTCAGCCTGGTTGCGCTCGGCACCGGGGTGGCCTGGTCCTACAGTCTCGTCGCAACCCTGGTGCCGCAGGCCTTTCCCGCAGCCTTTCAGCTGGCAGACGGCGCGGTGGCGGTCTACTTCGAGGCGGCAGCCGTCATCACCCTGCTGGTCCTGCTTGGCCAGGTGCTGGAACTGCGAGCGCGCGAGAAGACTTCTGGCGCCATCCGGGCCTTGCTGGAACTGGTGCCCAAGACGGCAGTGCGCCTGAAGGCCGATGGTTCGGACGAGACCGTGCCCCTGGACAGCCTGCAGGTCGGCGACCGCTTGCGCGTGCGGCCCGGCGAGAAGGTTCCGGTGGACGGGGAACTCACCGAAGGGCGCGGCACCGTCGATGAATCGCTGGTCACTGGCGAGCCGATGCCGGTGGCCAAGACGGTGGCCAGCCGGGTGACGGCCGGCACGCTCAACCAGGCCGGGAGCTTCGTGATGCGCGCCGAAAGGGTGGGCGCCGACACCTTGCT
This sequence comes from Rubrivivax sp. A210, assembly GCF_904426505.1. GTDB lineage: Bacteria > Pseudomonadota > Gammaproteobacteria > Burkholderiales > Burkholderiaceae_C > Rubrivivax. The sequence goes on along the minus strand of NZ_CAJGBN010000012.1, from coordinate 325,819 downwards.
GTCCCGCATTGTCGACATGGTGGCCACCGCGCAGCGCAGCCGTGCGCCCATCCAGCGCATGGCCGACCAGGTGGCCGGCTGGTTCGTGCCGGTGGTCATCGCCGTGGCCGCGCTGACCTTCATGGCCTGGCTGGTCTGGGGCCCCAGCCCGTCCGCGTCCCACGCGCTCTTCGCCGCGGTGGCGGTGCTCATCATTGCCTGTCCCTGCGCCCTGGGTCTGGCCACGCCAGCGTCCATCATCGTGGGCGTCGGTCGCGCTGCGCGAGGCGGCGTGCTCATCCGCGACGCCGAGGCGCTGGAGTGCATGGAGAAGGTCGATACCCTGCTCGTCGACAAGACCGGCACGCTGACCGAAGGCAAACCCAAGGTGGTCGAGGCGGTGCCCGCGGGCGGCTTCGATGCCGCGGACCTGCTGCAGCACCTGGCCAGCGTCGAGCGCGCCAGTGAACATCCGCTGGCGGCGGCCATCGTTGAGGAAGCGCTCAGGCGCGGACTCGAACTGCTGCCGGTAGCCGATTTCGAATCCCCGGTCGGCAAGGGCGTCGTCGGGGTCGTCGGCGGCGTCCGTGTGGCCTGTGGAAGCGGCGCCTTCCTGGCCGAACTGGACATCCCAGTGGCAGCCTTGCAGTCTGCGGCTGAATCCCGGCGCGCCCGGGGCGATTCGGTCATCTTCGTCGCCATCGGCGGCCGCCTGGCGGGCTACGTGGCCATTGCCGACCCCGTGAAACGCAGCACCGGGCCGGCGCTGGCCCAACTGCGCCAGGCCGGCATCCGGCTCGTGATGCTGACGGGGAATGGCCGCACGACCGCCGAGGCCGTCGGGCGCGAACTGGGCATCGACGAGGTCGTCGCCGAGGCCCTGCCCCAGGACAAGGCCGCCGTGGTCAAGCGCTTGCAGGCGGAAGGCCGTGTCGTGGCCATGGCTGGCGATGGCGTCAACGATGCGCCGGGCCTGGCGGCTGCCGATGTGGGCATTGCCATGGGCGGCGGCACCGATGTGGCGATGGAGAGCGCCGGCGTGACGCTATTGCGCGGCGACCTGATGGGCATCGTCCGGGCCCGCCAATTGTCGCGGGCGACGATGCGCAACATCCGCCAGAACCTGTTCCTGTCCTTCGCCTACAACGTGGCCGGCATCCCTCTCGCGGCCGGGCTGCTATATCCGTTCTTCGGCGTGCTGCTGTCGCCGCAGGTGGCGGCTGCCGCGATGGCCTTGTCGTCGGTGAGCGTCATTGCCAATGCGCTGCGGCTGCGCACGGGTCGCCTCGAGTCATAAAGTCCAACTCGCCCTCTTCGGGCCGGGCTTGCGTGCGGGGGCAGCTTTTCGACCGCAGGCCAGGGCACTTACTCGATGTTCTGCACCTGCTCGCGCATCTGCTCGATGGCAACCTTCATCTCCACCGACAGCGCTGTCAGCTCCAGCGCGGCCGACTTGCTGCCCAGCGTGTTGGCCTCGCGCTGCAGTTCCTGGATCAGGAACTCGAGCCGCTTGCCGAGTTCGCCGCCGGCCGTGAGCAGGCGTTCGATTTCCTCCAGGTGCGAGGCCAGACGGCTCAGCTCCTCTGCGACATCGATGCGGATGGCGTAGGCCGCGGCTTCGGCCAGTGCGCGCTCGTGGGCACGTTCGCGCAGGCCCGGTTCGGCCGGGCCGCCGCCGGCGCTGGCCAGGGCCTCGTCCCAGCGCTCGAGAAAGCGCGCCTGCTGGCGCTGCACGACGGCACCCACCAGCGGCTCGGCCTTCTGCGCCAGCTGGCGCAGCAGCGCCAGCCGCTCGCGCAGCATCGCCGCCAGGCGCTCGCCTTCGCGGGCGCGCGCTTCGCGCAAGCCCTCGATGCACTTGCGCGCCGCGGCCAGGGCTGGTGCGTCCATCGGTTCGACACTGGTGCCGCCGCGGCACCAGTGCAGGGCCTCGTTGACGCTGATGGGGCCGGCCTGGGGCAGCCACCTGCGCACCGCGGCCTGGGCCCGCGCCAGGCGGTCGAGCTGTTCGTCGGTGGGCGGCTGCAGACCGCCTTCGGCCTCGCGGCTGGTGGCCACCCGCAACTCGATCTTGCCGCGCTTGCAGGCGGCGGTGAGCAGTTCGCGCAGCGCCGGCTCGAGGCCGCGCAACTCGTCGGGCAGGCGCAGGGCCAAGTCCAGAAAGCGGCCGTTGACCGAGCGCACCTCCACCGTCACGGTGGCTGCGCCACCCAGTTCCGAGGCCGCGTTGGCGTACCCCGTCATGCTATAAACCGCCATTGCGCTCGCGCCCCATAGAAGCAGTCGTCGATTATGTCAAAGCCCAAACCCGCACCGTTGCCGTCCGGCACCGTGGTGGGGGGCTACTCGATCGTCAAGAAGCTGGCCGCGGGCGGCTTCGGCGTCGTCTACCTCGCCGAGGGCGAGGGCCAGCAACTGGTGGCCATCAAGGAATACCTGCCCGCCTCGCTGGCCGAGCGCTCGCCCGGTGAGCTGACGCCGCGCGTCAAGCCCGACAAGCAGCCGCTGTACCGGCTGGGCCTCAAGAGCTTCTTCGAGGAAGGCCGTTCGCTGGCCCAGATCAGCCACCCCAGCGTGGTAAGCGTTCTCAACTTCTTCCGCGAGAACGAAACCGTCTACATGGTGATGAATTACCTGCAGGGCGACACCCTGCAGGATTTCATCGTCACGGCGCGCGATCTCAAGCGTGACAAGGTGTTTCGCGAAAGCACCATACGCAGCCTCTTCGACGAGATCCTGCGCGGATTGCGCATCGTGCACCAGCACAAGATGCTGCACCTGGACATCAAGCCGGCCAACATCTTCATCACCAACGACAACAAGGCGGTGATGCTCGATTTCGGCGCCGCACGCGAGGTGCTGAGCAAGGAGGGCAATTTCATCCGCCCGATGTACACGCCGGGTTTCGCCGCGCCCGAGATGTACCGGCGTGACGGCACGCTGGGCCCCTGGACCGACATCTACGCCATCGGCGCCTGCATCTACGCCTGCATGCAGGGCTATCCGCCGAACGACGCGCCGCAGCGCAACGAGAAGGACCGCCTGGCGCTGAGCCTCTCGCGCCTGCGCAACATCTACTCCGACAACCTGATCGAGGTCACCGAGTGGTGCATGTCGCTCGACCCGCTGTCGCGCCCCCAGAGCGTGTTCGCGCTGCAGAAGGAACTGGCGCGCGAGACCGAGCGCCGCTACACCAAGCTGAGTTTCGGTGAACGCCTCAAGCTGCAGCTCGAGACCCTGAAGACGGGGGCCAAGACTTGAGCCCCGCCGACCTGTCCGGCCTGACTGCGCAGGCCGAGCGCCCAGCCGTATGACCATGAAGTTTTCCGTCTACCAGGTCAGCCGCAAGGGTGGCCGAGAGAAGAACGAAGATCGCATGGGCTATTGCTACACGCGGGACGCGGGCCTGTTTGCGCTGGCCGACGGCATGGGCGGCCATCCCGAGGGCGAGGTTGCCTCGCAGCTGGCGCTGCAGACGCTGGCGGCGATGTTCCAGCGTTCGGCCAAGCCGCGCCTGGACGATCCGCTGCGCTTCCTGCAAGAGGCCATCATGAGCGGCCACCACCAATTGCTGCGCTATGCCACCGAGCGCGGCATCATCGACACGCCGCGCACCACGGTCGTGGCCTGCCTGCTGCAGGGCAACTCGGCCTACTGGGCTCACTGCGGCGATTCGCGCCTGTACCTGGTGCGCGGCGACAAGCTGGTGGCGCGCACGCGCGACCATTCTTATTCCGAGTTGCAGGAGACGCTGTCGCAGGTGGTGCCCTTGGGCGACCGCGTCAACCGCAACGTGCTCTTCACCTGCCTGGGCAGCCCGGGCAAGCCGGTGGTCGACACCGCCGGCCCGCTGACCCTGCATCCGGGCGACCGCGTGATGCTGTGCTCGGACGGCCTCTGGGGCAGCCTCAGCGACGCCGTGATCACCGAGGTGCTGGCCAATTACTCGATCGCCGACGGCGTGCCCGAACTGGTCGAGCGTGCGTTGCGTGTGGCCGGCGAGAAAAGCGACAACGTCACCGTGCTGACGGTCGAGTGGGAAGGCACCGAAGATACCGACAGCCAGAGCGGCGTCTCCACCACGTCGCTGGGCGACGAGGTCTTCGCCTCCACCATCCAGGCCAACCTGGCCGACGCCGCCGGCGACGATCTCGACGACGCCGAGATCGAGCGTTCGATCCGCGAGATCAACGAGGCGATCAAGCGCAGTTCCTCCCGGCGTCGTTGATGCGCCGCTGAGGCGCTGCCGCGAGGCATTCCGCGGCCGGCGCTCGCCGGCCGCTTTTACTTTCATGACGTCCATTGCAAGGATTCACCCGATGAGCTTCCAACGATCCGCCGGCCGTGCCGCCGCCGCGCTGCGCCCGGTGACGCTGCAGCGGGGCTATACCCGCCATGCCGAGGGCTCGGTGCTGGTGTGCTTCGGCGACACCCAGGTGCTGTGCAACGCCTCGGTCGAGGAGCGCGTGCCGCCGCACAAGCGCGGCAGCGGCCAGGGCTGGGTGACGGCCGAATACGGCATGCTGCCGCGCAGCACGCACACGCGCAGCGACCGCGAGGCGGCCAAGGGCAAGCAGAGCGGTCGCACGCAGGAGATTCAGCGCCTGATAGGCCGCAGCCTGCGCAGCGTGTTCGACCTCTCGGCCCTGGGCGAGCGCACGATTCAACTCGATTGCGACGTGTTGCAGGCCGACGGCGGCACGCGCACCGCGGCCATCACCGGCGCCTTCGTCGCGGCCCACGATGCCGTGAGCTGGCTCATGGCCCAAGGCAGGCTCAAGGCCAGCCCCATCCGCGACTTCGTCGCCGCGGTCTCGGTGGGCGTGGTCGAGGGCACGCCGCTGCTGGACCTGGAATACACCGAGGACTCGGCCTGCGACACCGACATGAACGTGGTCATGACCGGCCGCGGCGGCTTTGTCGAGGTGCAGGGCACGGCCGAGGGCGCGCCCTTCAGCCGCGCCGAGATGGACGCGCTGCTGGCGCTGGCCGACCAGGGCATCAGCGAGTTGCTGGCGCTTCAGCGCCGCGTGCTGGGGCTTGGGACAGGGCCGGCCTGATGCGCCTGGTGCTGGCCTCCAACAACCAGAAGAAGGTCGTCGAGCTGCGCGCCCTGCTGGCCGGGCTGGGCGTGGACGTTGTCTCGCAGCGCGAACTCGGCATCAGCGAGGCCGAAGAGCCCCACCTCACCTTCATCGAAAACGCCCTGGCCAAGGCGCGCCACGCGGCGGCAGCCTCGGGCTGCGCCGCCATCGCCGACGATTCCGGCCTCTGCGTCGACGCGCTGGGTGGCGCACCGGGCGTGATCTCGGCCCACTTTGCGCCGCTCGTGGCCGCCACGGCTGACCGCGAGGCCCAGCGCCAGGCCCAGGACGCCGCCAACAACGCGCTGCTGCTGCAGCGGCTGGACGGCGTGGCCGACCGCCGCGCCCACTTCGTCAGCACCCTGGTGGCCGTGCGCCGGGCCGACGACCCGCAACCCCTGGTGGCCACCGGGCGCTGGCAGGGCGAAATCCTGAACCGGGCGCGCGGCGTCCAGGGCTTCGGTTACGACCCGCTGATGCACATCCCGGCCCTGGGCCACACCGTGGCCGAGCTGGACGCGGCGCAGAAGAACGCCCACAGCCACCGCGCCCAGGCGATGGCCCAGTTGTTGCCGCTGTTGCGGGACGTGTGGCTGCTGTGAGCGCCGACGCCGCGGCCCACTTCCTGCGCCCGGGCACGCTGCAGCTCGGCGCGCTGCCGCCGCTGGCGCTTTATGTACACCTGCCCTGGTGCCTGAAGAAGTGCCCCTATTGCGACTTCAATTCGCACGAGGGGCGGGGCGAGGTGCCCGAGGCGCGCTACCTCGATGCGCTGTGCGCCGATCTCGAAGTGGCGCTGCCGCTGGTGTGGGGCCGCCGGGTGGTGAGCGTCTTCATCGGCGGCGGCACGCCCAGCCTGTTCTCGCCGGCGGCCATCGACCGCCTGCTGGCCGACATCCGCGCCCGCCTGCCGCTGGAGCCCGGCGCCGAGATCACGCTCGAGGCCAACCCCGGCACCTTCGAACGCGAGCGCTTCCGTGCCTTCCGCGCTGCCGGCGTGACGCGGCTGTCGGTGGGCGTGCAAAGCTTTGACGATGCGGCGCTGGCGCGCATCGGCCGCGTCCACGACGCCGCCCAGGCACGCGCCGCGGTGGAGGAGGCCGCAGCCGCCTTCGAGACCTTCAACATCGACCTGATGTACGCGCTGCCCGGCCAGACGCTGGACGCGCTGGCGGCCGACCTCGACGCGGCCCTGGCCTATGCACCGCCGCATCTGTCGATCTACCACCTGACGGTAGAGCCCAACACCCAGTTCGCCGTGCAGCCGCCCGCGCTGCCCGACGACGACCTCGCCAGCGAGATGCTGGACCTGATCGCCGCGCGCACTGCTGCCGCCGGCCTGCAGCGCTACGAGGTTTCGGCCTTCGCGCGGCCCGGCCACCGCTGCCACCACAACCTCAACTACTGGCAGTTCGGCGACTACCTCGGCATCGGCGCCGGCGCCCACGGCAAGCTGAGCTTTCCGCACCGCGTGCTGCGCCAGGTGCGCTGGCGCGAGCCGGCGGCCTATATGCGCGAGGCCCTGGCCGGGCGCGCGGTGAGCAACGAGCACGAAGTGGCGCGGCGCGACCTGCCCTTCGAGTACATGCTGGGCGCGCTGCGGTTGAAAGAGGGCTTCGCGCTCGACGACTACCTGCAGCGCACCGGCCTGCCGCTGTCGGCCCTGGAGCGCGCCCTGGCCACGGCCGAGCAGCGCGGCCTGGTCGAGCGCGACGGGCGGCAGCTGCGGCCCACGGTGCGCGGCTTCGATTTCCTGTCAGACCTGCAGGCGCTCTTCCTGCCCGCCGACAAGGCAGGCCGCGGCGCCTGAGCTCAGACGCGCGAGGTCGAGCTGCCGGCGTTGACGCGCAGCCACTCCATCAGCTTGGGCGCGATCTGCGACAGCGGCAGCACCTCGTTGGCCGCGCCGTGGGCGATGGCCTCGCGTGGCATGCCGAAAACGACGCAGCTCGCCTCGTCCTGGGCCACGTTCCAGCTGCCGGCGTCGCGCATCGCGCGCATCGCCTTGGCACCGTCGCCACCCATGCCGGTGAGCATCACGCCCAGGGCATTGCGGCCGACCACGCGTGCGGCCGACTCGAACAGCACCTCGACGCTGGGCTTGTGGCGGTTGACCGGCTCGCCGTCGACGACGCGGGCAATGTAGTTGGCGCCCGAGCGCTCGACCGAGAGGTGAAAGCCGCCGGGCGCCAGGTAGGCGTGGCCCGGCAGCACGCGCTCGCCGTTGACGGCCTCGGCGACACGGATGCGGCACAGGCTGTTCAGGCGCGCGGCATAGCTCTTGGTGAAGCCGGGCGGCATGTGCTGGGTGATCATCACCGCCGGAAAGTCGGCCGGCAGGCCCATCAGCACCTCGCGTGTGGCCTCGGTGCCGCCGGTGGAGGCGCCGATGAAGACGATCTTCTCGGTCGACAGCCGCCCCAGGCCGGCCATCGCCACCGGCTTGGCCGGGGCGCTGCCCGCGGGGGCCGGAGCCGGCGCGTGCAGGCGGTGGACGCGGGCGCGAGCGGCGGTGCGCACCTTGTCGGTGATGTCGTCGCCGAGCTGGCGCAGGCCGTCGGCGACGCCGATCTTGGGCTTGGCGACGAAGTCCACCGCGCCCAGCTCCAGCGCCTTGAGCGTGGCCTCGGCGCCGCGCTCGGTGAGGGTGGAGACCATGACCACCGGCATCGGCCGCAGCCGCATCAGGCGCTGCAGGAAATCCAGCCCGTCCATGCGCGGCATCTCGATGTCCAGCGTGATGACGTCGGGGTTCAGGTTGCGGATCATCTCGCGCGCCACCAGCGGGTCGGCGGCGGCGCCGACGCAGCACATGTCGCGCTGGCGGTCGATGATCTCGGCCAGCAGGCCACGCACCAGCGCCGAATCGTCGACGACGAGCACGCGGGTCTTGGGCGTCATGCGGGATGCTCCTTGATCGCCAGACGGTCAGAACAGGTCGACCGACCCGCCGCCGCCGGCTGTGGGCGCCACCACGCGCTGGGCAGCGGCGCGTTCCTGGGCCGCCAGCGCCTCGGTGTTGGCCGAGGCCAGGCGCTTGACCATGGCCTTGCCGCTGTGCGGCAGGAAGCAGACCTTGCGCGGGTAGATGTCGAGCACGTCCTTGCTGACCACCGAGATGCGCTCGGTGCGCAGGTATTCGAGCACGAAGGCGGTGTTGCGCTCGCCGACGTTGATGGTGCTCATGCCGCTGATGACGGCGCCGCCGCCAAAGACCTTGGCTTCCATCGTGGCGCGCGTGGCGCCGCGCTTGACCAACTCGCCAATCAGCTGGTCCATCGCGAAGCTGCCATAGCGACCGCTGTCGCCGCCGCTGCCACCGTCGGGCAGCAGGAAGTGGTTCATGCCGCCGACGCGCTTGTCCCGGTCGTAGAGGCAGGCGGCGATGCACGAGCCCAGCGTCGTCATGATCAGGATGTCCTGGTCGTAGACGAAGAACTCGCCCGGCAGCACCTTCACCGCCTCATTGCGGAAATGGGCGTCGTAGAAGAAGAAGCTGGCTTCGCCCGGGCGTCGCGACTGCGCCTTCAGCTGCTCCAGGCGGCTGGGGGCAGTGCGCGCCGAAGCGGCCAGGGGAGCGGGTGACTGCAGGGCCATTGCGGGTTTATCGGCAGGGCAGGGGCGGCGCTTGAGTGCGCTTGCTCACACGCGCTCGTAGATCGTCTTGCCGCGCAGGCGGAAAATGTCGCGTGAATCGGTGAAGTTCTCCGAGTGGCCGACGTAGAGCAGCCCGCCCGGTCGCATCTGGGCATGGATGTGCTCGAGCACCTTGCGCTGGGTCGGGCCGTCGAAGTAGATCATCACGTTGCGGCAGAACACGATCTCGAAGGGGTCGCCCAGCGCGGCCCAACTGGGGCTCATCAGGTTGAAGGGCCTGAACTCGATCAGCCGCGCCAGCTCGGGCTTGATGCGGATGAAGCCGGCATTGGCGCCGGTGCCACGCATGAAATGGCGCTTGAGCCGCTCGGGCGAGAGGCCGCGAGCCTCGGTGGAATAGACGCCGCGCTGCGCCGTCTGCAGCACCTTGGTGTCGATGTCGCTGCACACCAGCTTGACGGGCGCGCTGGCGCCCAGGGTCTCGACCACCGTCATCGCCAGCGAATACGGTTCCTCGCCGGTGGAGGCGGCATTGCACCAGATGCGCAGCGGCCGGCCGGTGCGCTCGCGCAGGTCGTCCACCAGGGCGTGGAAATGGTGCTCCTCGCGGAAGAAGCTGGTCAGGTTGGTGGTGAGGGCGTTGACGAATTCCTGCCACTCGGCCTCGGCCGCGGTGCCGCTGGCGCGTTCGAGCCAGCCCAGGTAGTCGGCAAAGCTGCGCTGGCCGGTCTCGCGCAGGCGGCGCGACAGGCGGCTGTAGACCATGGCTTGCTTGCCGGCGTGCAGGCTGATGCCGGCGCGCTGGTAGATGAGCTGGCGGATGCGCTCGAAATCGGCGCGGGTGAGCGCGAATTCGGCGTCGCCCGGTGGGGCCGATGGAGCGGCGGTCTCGATCATGGACGCGTGGCGGGTCGCAGGGGCAGGCCGGGCCGGCGGCCCGCAGCGGAAGGCCAGTGTGCGGCCGACGGCGCGCCCGCCAAGCGCGGAGATGGGCGGTTCGAGCCCGCCTATTCCGCCCCCGGACGGACGGGGTGGCGCTGCTAGACTGCCCTTCACTTCAACTCCCGGCGCCGCCCCGGCCCGAGAGCCCTTCGTGAAACCGCACGCGCACCCGCAGCCGACCCGCGAGACCACCCTGCAGTTCGAGCGCGCGCTGCAACTGCTGGGCCATTCGGGGCGCCCGCTGCCGGCGGCGCCGCCGGGCAGCGAGGCCTGGCTGCAGGGCCTGATCGACGCCCTCGTCGATCTTTCCAGCCGCGACGCACTTACCGGCCTGGCCAACCGCCGCGCCTTCGAGCTGGTGCTGGCGCGCGAGGTCGACCGCGTCGCGCGCAGCGGCGAGACCGCGCTGCTGCTGGCGCTGGACATCGACCACTTCAAGCGCGTCAACGACAGCCGCGGCCACGCCGCCGGAGACCAGGTCATCAAGGCCGTGGCCGGCGTGCTGCAGGACGCCGTGCGGCCGATGGACCTGGTGGCGCGCACGGGCGGCGAGGAGTTCGCCATCATCCTGCCCAATTGCGGCATCGCCTTTGGCGCCACCGTGGCCGAGCGCGTGCGCCGCCGCGTGGCACAGATGAATGTGGCGCCGGCGCCGCTGCAACCGCTGTCGGTGTCGGTCAGCATAGGCGGCGCCTTCGCGCCGCAATGGGTGCGCTCGACGCCGTCGCTGTGGATGGAGCGCGCCGACCAGCAGCTCTACCTGGCCAAGGCGCAGGGTCGCAACCTCGTGCGCCTCGAGCCGACGCCGGTGTCGGTGGTCAGCGTCGAGGAAAAGCGGCTGCTGTTCGAGACTTCCCAGTTCCAGGACCACGAATGACAGCCCCGACCTCCAAGCCAGGCAGTACCCCCGCCTCGCCCCGCATCATGGCCGTCACCAGTGGCAAGGGCGGTGTCGGCAAGACCTTCGTCTCGGCCAATCTGGCGGCGGCGCTGGCGCGCGGTGGCCGCCGCGTGCTGGTGCTCGACGCCGATCTCGGCCTGGCCAATCTCGACGTCGTGCTCAATCTGGTGGCCAAGGTCACGCTGCACGATGTCTTCACCGGCAAGCACACACTGGCCGAAGCCATCATGCCGGCACCGGGCGGCTTCTCGGTGCTGCTGGCCGGTTCGGGCATGGTCGAGTACTCGCGCATGACGCCCGAGGTGCGCGACCAGTTGCTCGGCGTGGTGCAGCAGGTGGCGCCCAAGTTCGACCATGTGCTGCTCGACACCGGCGCCGGCATCTCCGATGTCGTGCTCTACACCGTCTCGCTGGCCGGCGAGGTGCTGCTGGTGGCCACGCCCGAGCCGACCTCGCTGACCGACGCCTATGCCACCATCAAGGTGCTGGCTACCACCCAGGGGCGGCGCCGCATCCACCTTGTCGTCAACCAGGTGCGGCGGCCCGGCGAAGGCCGCGCCGTGCGCCAGCAGCTGCAGACGGTGGTGGACCGCTATGTCAACAACACGCTGGAGGCGCCGGTGAGGCTGGAACTGTTGGGCGAGATCCCGAGCGACAACGCGGTGCGCGACGCCGTGCAACGGCGCCAGCTGCTGCTCGAGACCCAGCCCGGGGCGCCGGCCTCGGTGGCGCTGTCGGCCATCGTCGGCAAGCTGCCCTCATGAACACTGAAACCACCAACCAGGGTGCCACGCCCGATCCCACCCCGTTCGAACGCCTGGGTGGCGAGGCCGCGGTACGCGCCCTGGTCGACCGTTTCTACGACCTGATGGACCTGGAGCCGGCCTATGCCACGCTGCGTGCCCTGCACCCGGCGGTGCTCGACGGCTCGCGCGACAAGCTGCACTGGTTTCTGTGCGGCTGGCTGGGCGGGCCCAGCCACTACACCGACCGCTTCGGCCACCCCATGCTGCGCGCCCGCCACCTGCCCTACCGCATCGGCACCGAGGAGCGCGACCAGTGGATGGCCTGCATGGTGCAGGCGATGCAGGAGCAGGGTGTGGACGAGGCCCTGGCCCAGCCGCTGGCGCGCGCCCTCTATGGCACGGCCGACTGGATGCGCAATGTCTGATACGAGGCTGCGTGCCGCCCTTGCGGCGGCCGCCCCAGCCCTGCTGGCGGCCTGCGTGGTGGTGCCGCAGACGCGCGAGACCTATGACGCCGAGTGCCGCACCATGAAGAAGCAGATGACGCTGGAGACGGCCGTGGTCGGCGGCTTCCAGCGCTGCCACGGTGACGGCTGCCTGGCCCTGCTCACTGCCGCCGGCGCCGTCACCGCGGCCAGCGCCGTGGTCTCGGGCAGCATCGCCATCGTCGGCAATGTCGTCTACTGGTTCGAGCGCCAGGGCCGCTGCAACCCGCCACCGGCGGAGTAGCCGACTGCCAGGCCGGCGCAGGCCGGTCAACCCTTGAGCAGCACCACCAGTGCCCCGGCGCCGCCCTCAGGCGCGCTGGCCTGGGTGAAGGCCAGCACTGCGGCGTGCTGGCCCAGCCAGCGATGGACCTTGCCCTTGAGCACGGGCTGTCGTCCGGGCGAGCCCAGGCCCTTGCCGTGTACCACGCGCAGGCAGCGCCAGCCACGCCGCGCCGCCTCACGCAGGAAGGCGGCGAGTTCGGTGCGCGCCTCGTCGCGGCGCAGGCCGTGCAGGTCGATCTCGCCCTGGATGGCCCAGTGGCCGCGCCGCAGCCGCGTCACCACGTCGACGCCCACGCCCTCGCGCCGAAAGCTCAGGCCGTCGTCGGTAAGCAGCAGCGATTCGATGTCGACCTCGTCGGACAAGGCCTCCTGCAGCGCCGCCGCCTCGTCGGCCTCGCGTTGCAGCGGCAGCGGCAAGGGGCGCGGCAGCAGGTGCAGTGCGCGGCCGTGGTGGGGCAGGGGGGTGACCGGCCCCACAGCGTCGGCGAAGAGCCGGCGCGCCCGCTCGGCCGCGGCCTGCTCGGCGCGCTGGCGCTCGGCCGCCTCGGCGGCGAGCCGGTGGCGCTCGCGCAGTACCTGGCGCAGCGTGGCCAGATCGGCCAGCGACTGCGGCCGGCTGCGGGCTCGTCTCACAGCAAGCCCCGCTCGGCCATCGACACCACCTGGCCCTGGCCGACGATGACGTGGTCGAGCACGCGCACGTCCACCAGCTGCAGCGCGCTCTTGAGCGTCTGGGTCAGGTATTCGTCGGCGCGTGAAGGCTCGGCCAGGCCCGAGGGGTGGTTGTGCGCCAGCACCACCGCGCCGGCGTTCAGCGCCAGCGCGCGCCGCACCACCTCGCGCGGGTAGACGCTGGTCTGGGTGAGGGTGCCGTGGAACATCTTCTCCAGCTCCAGCAGGCGGTGCTGGGCGTCCAGGAACAGCACCGCAAAGACCTCCTCGCCGAGCCCGCCGAGATGCAGCGCCAGGTACTGTTTGACGCGCTCGGGGGCGTCGAATACCGGCGCCTCGCGCAGGGGCTGGGCCAGGGCTCGGCGCGCCATCTCCATCACTGCCAGCAACTCGGCGCGCTTGGCCGGGCCCAGGCCCTTGATGGCCGCCAGCTGGGCCGGCATGGCCTGCAGCAGGCCGGCAAAACCGCCGCAGCCCTTCAGTACGTCTTCGGCAAGCGCGAACACGCCGTGGCCGCGGTAGCCGGTGCGCAGCAGCAGCGCCAGCAGTTCGGTGTCGGCCAGCGCCGCGGCACCGCGGGCCAGCAGCTTCTCGCGCGGGCGCTGATCGGCGGGCAGGTTCTTCATGGGCGGGTGGCGTGGGTGGCCCCGGTAGAATCGCGGCCCAGTCTATGCGACGCCCATGACCCCGCCCGTGACCCTTTCACCAGGCCCCGCCACCGTGAACCTCGTCCAGCCCGGATCGTTTCTCACGCTGCACTTCCGGCTCTCGGGCCCGGACGGCGTCGATCTCATCAACACCTTCGAGGCCAAGCCGGCGACGCTGTCGCTGGGCACCGGCCAGCTCGCGCCGGCCATCGAGGCCTGCCTGCTGGGCCTGGCCGAAGGCGCCCACGAAAGCTTCGACCTTGCCCCCGGTGCCGCCTTCGGCGAGCACAACCCGGCGCTGCTGCAGCGCGTGAAACTGGCCCTGCTGCACGAATGGGGCGACCCCGAGGCCGTCTATGCGGTGGGCGACGTGGTGCAGTTCCCCACGCCCCAGGGCGAGCCGGGCGCCGCTGGCACGGTGCGCGAGTGCGGCCCCGACTGGCTGCTGGTCGACTTCAATCACCCGCTGGCGGGCAAGCCCGTGCGCTTCGAGGCCCGGCTGCTGGGCGTGCTGTGAACGGCGGCGTGAACGGCGGTGAGCGCGGGGCGGTGAGCGATGTGCTGCTGGCCGAGCCGCGCGGATTCTGCGCCGGCGTCGACCGCGCCATCGAGATCGTCGAGCGCGCGCTGACGCTGCACGGCGCGCCCATCTACGTGCGCCACGAGATCGTGCACAACACCTTCGTCGTCGCCGACCTGCGCGCCAAGGGCGCCGTCTTCATCGAGGACCTGGCCGAGGTGCCGCCCGGCGCCACCCTGGTCTTCAGCGCCCACGGCGTGAGCCAGGCGGTGCGCGCCGAGGCGGCGCGGCGCGGCTTCCAGGTCTTCGACGCCACCTGCCCGCTGGTGACCAAGGTCCATGTCGAGGTCGCCAAGCTGGCGCGCGAGGGCTTCGAGTTCATCATGATCGGCCACAAGGGCCACCCCGAGGTCGAGGGCACGATGGGCCAGCTCACCGAGGGCATCTACCTCGTCGAGGACGTGGCCGACGTGGCCGCGGTGCAGCCGCGCGGCGACAAGCTCGCGGTGGTGACCCAGACCACGCTGTCGGTGGACGATGCGGCGGCCATCCTGGCCGAGGTCAAGCGCTGCTTTCCGAAGGTGCGCGAGCCCAAGCAGCAGGACATCTGCTACGCCACCCAGAACCGCCAGGACGCGGTCAAGGTGATGGCACCGCAGGTCGACATCGTCATCGTCGTCGGCAGCCCCACCAGCAGCAACAGCAACCGCCTGCGCGAACTGGCCCAGCGCCTGGGCACGCCGGCCCATATGGTCGAGGGCGCGGCCGATCTGCAGCCGGCCTGGTTCGAGGGCCGCAGCCGCGTCGGCCTGACGGCCGGCGCCTCGGCGCCCGACGTGCTGGTGCAGCAGGTCATCGCGCGCCTGCGCGAACTCGGCGCCACCGCCGTGCGCAAGATGGACGGCGTGGTCGAGAACGTGCACTTCCCGCTGCCGCGCGGGCTGGGAAGCCGCAGCATGGGCGCTGTGGCCCCGGTTCCCGAATCTGCCAGTTCCCGATCCTGACGCCGCCGCTCTTCTGCCTCACACAGGAAGACGGCGCCCCGCGAGGCGCCGTCTGCGCTTGAACCGCATCGCTCCCAAGGATTCACCACCATGCTCGACATCAACCTGCTGCGCCGTGACCTCGACGGCGTGGTGGCGCAACTGCAGCGCCGCAAGAACCCGCAACCCTTCCTCGACGTGGCGCGCTTTTCCGCGTTGGAAGCCGAGCGCAAGCAGATCCAGACCGCCACCGAGCAGTTGCAGGCGCGCCGCAATGCGCTCAGCAAGCAGATCGGCCAGCTCAAGGGCCGTGGCCAGGACACGGCGGCGCAGATGGCCGAAGTGAACGGCATCGCCGACGAACTGGCGGCCGGCGCCAAGCGGCTGGAAGTGCTGCAGGCCGAGCTGCAGGCCATGCTGATGAGCCTGCCCAACCTGCCCCAGGCCGGCGTGCCCGACGGTGCCGACGAGAGCGGCAATGTCGAGGTGCGCCGCTGGGGAACGCCGCCGGCGCTGGCCTTCACGCCGCGCGACCACGTCGACCTCGGCCTGCCGCTGGGTATGGACTTCGAGACCGGTGCCAAGCTCAGCGGCGCCCGCTTCACGCTGCTGCGCGGGCCGGCGGCGCGGCTGCACCGGGCGCTCGCCCAGTTCATGCTGGACACGCAGACGCTGGAGCACGGCTACACCGAGTGCTGGACGCCCTACATCGTCAACCGCGAGGTGCTCGAGGGCACGGGTCAGCTGCCCAAGTTCAAGGAAGACATGTTCTGGGTGCTCAGGGGCGGCGACGAGACGCAAGCCGAGCAGTACCTGATCTCGACCTCGGAGATCTCGCTCACCAACACCGTGCGCGAGCAGATCCTCGATGCCGCCGCGCTGCCCATCAAGCTCACCGCGCATTCGCCCTGCTTTCGCAGCGAGGCCGGCAGCGCCGGGCGCGACACGCGCGGCTTCATCCGCCAGCACCAGTTCGACAAGGTCGAGATGGTGCAGATCACCCATCCCGACCACAGCGATGCCGCGCTTGAGCAGATGGTGGGCCACGCCGAGGCCATCCTCCAAAAGCTTGAACTGCCCTACCGCGTCATCACGCTGTGTACCGGCGACATGGGCTTCGGCTCGAACAAGACTTACGACCTCGAGGTCTGGCTGCCGGCGCAGAACACCTACCGCGAGATCAGCTCGTGCAGCAATTGCGGTGCCTTCCAGGCGCGGCGCATGCAGGCGAGATTCCGCAACGAGCAAGGCAAGCCCGAATTCGTCCACACCCTCAATGGTTCCGGGCTGGCCGTGGGCCGGGCGCTGGTGGCGGTGCTCGAGAACCACCAGCATGCCGACGGATCCATCCGCGTGCCGGCTGCGTTGCAGCCCTACCTTCGCGGCGCCGAAATCCTGCGCCCCTGATGGTCTAGAATCGCAGGCTTCGCCAGACGCGGCACCACCCGCGGCGATGCACCAGGAAAGGTGGCAGAGTGGTCGAATGCACCGGATTCGAAATCCGGCGTACTGGTTCACCAGTACCGAGGGTTCGAATCCCTCCCTTTCCGCCAGACATCAGTTCCAAGGGTAGGCAGCAGTCCCTGGAACCACGCCAAGCCCCGCCCGCCGGGGCTTTTTTGTGCCCTGCGCCTGGCCTGGTCCGCTCGGCGCCCCGAAAGGCACTGGCCGCAGTCGTGAATTGCTGGTGCTTTGCCGCTGCGGCATGGCAGCCATGCCGCTGCTACGTGGTGCCGGAACTGCCGAAGCAGTGACAGGGAAGTTCGCGGCCTGCGGTCTGCGACAGCCTGCCACCGCACGAGACCCGTTCCGCCATGAACGTTGCCCGAACCCAGTCTGGCTTCACCCTGATCGAGTTGATGATCGTGGCGGCCATCGTCGGCCTGCTCTCGTCCGTCGCCCTGCCGTCCTACCAGGGCTATGTCAGCCGGGCACGGGTTTCCGAAGGCCTGGTGCTGGCGGCGCCAGCGCGGGCGTTGGTGGTCGAGAACGCCATGTTCGGCAAGGTGCTGAATTCCGGCTGGACCTCGCCGGCCGCCACGGCCCATGTCGCCAGCATCACCGTCGACGAGGCCCGCGGCCAGATCACCATCACCTACACGGCCGCGGTGGCGCCGGCCGGAGCCAACACGTTGATCCTGGCGCCGCGCATAGGCGCTGCCAACGGCCCGCGGCTGATCGGCACCAGTACCGATTCGACTCCGCCGCAGGGCACGCTGGTCTGGAACTGCAATTCTGCCGACCAGAACCCGCTCACCCACCATGGCACGCTGGGCACGCTCAAGGGCAAGCTCAGCCCGGCCAATTGCCGGAATTGATGCGCTGTTCCAGCGCAATACGAGGGTGGGTCGGCGACGACCCCTGACTAGAATTTCCCCGGCGACGACAGCGCTGGCTGTCCGCCATCGTCCGCGAGGTGCGCTTGCAGTCCCGCGATCTCCTTGCAGGCCCCGCCCCCGGGGCCGGCCCGTAACGGCGCCGGGCCTCCCGGCGAATGCCATGACGCCTACGCTGGACCTGGACCTGAGCACGCTGCAGCGGCTGCCGGCGCTTGCTGCCGTCGCCGAATCCGATCTTCGCGCCACCCTGGTCGCGAGCCGGCGCCGCACGCTCGAATCCGGCACCGGCCTGGTGCCCGAGCTTGACGGCAGCGGCCCCGGGCTGCTGCTTTCGGGTCGGCTTGTGGCCGGCGACGGCCGGGCGACGCTGGGGCCGGGCGACTGGCTGCTGCCGGCGGTGGTGGCCGCTCATCGGGCACAGTCGCCCTGCGTGGTGATCTTTCCGGGCGCCGAGGCGTTGCGCCGCTGGGTAAGGCTGTCGCACGGCCTGGCCGTGGCCCTGGTCGAGGCCCAGATCGGTGCTGCAGGGCCTGTCGCGGCCCCGGCGCGCGAGGCCCTGGCCGAGCCGCGCCTGGTCGAGCAGGTGGGCCGCCAGATGTCGCGCTGCGCGCGTGATCGCCGGCCGCTGGTGATGGCGCGCATCGTCGCCAAGGTGCATGACAGCGACCCGGCAGCCCATGACCAGGCACTGAACCAGGTCGAAACCGCCATCGCCCGCACGGTGCGACCCAACGATGGATTCGGCCGCTACGGCGCCGACGGCTTCTTGCTGTCGCTGGTTGGCGCCGGCCAGGCCGAAGCGGCGGCCGTGGTGCTGCGCCTGCATGCGGCGGGCGTGGCCGCCGCGCCACTGTCATTCGCCACCGGCCTGGCGGCGATGCAGGGCGAGGAAGGCTTCGACGCCGTGGTCGGCCGCGCCGAGGCGGCGCTGCTGCGAGCGCGCGCACTCGGCCGCGACTGCTTCAGTTTCTGAGCCTCGCCGCCGGGGCGGCGACACATCCGGTTGCGCAACGAAACCCCTGGCCATCGAGGCCGGCGGAGGCGGCGCCTATGATGTTTCGATGAGCAGCAACACGGGCACACCGAACATGAAGCGCAGCCACCCGGTGGCCGCCGCCGCGGCGGCAGCACTCGTTTTCAGCTTGCCCCTGCACGCGGGTGCGCAAGATGCGGGCGCGGCATCCGGCGGCACCACGGTCGCCGGCGTCGCGGCCAAGGTGGGCGGCGCCATCGAGCGCGGCGCCAAGGCCGCGGCAAGCGGCATCGAGCGTGGCGCCAGGGCGGCGGAGCGCGGTGTGCGCGTAGGGCTCGAGGCAGCCGCACGCGGCATCGAGCGCGGCGCCCAGGCCACGGCCCGCGCCGCCGGCAGCGTGGCCGGCAAGGTCGAGTCGGCACCGGCCGCCAGGCCCGATTCCAGTTCCTGAAGCGGGTGGACCGGATCTGCGAGCGACCAGGCGGGGCCGCAGCCCGCGGGCTGGCCGCAGGTGCCCTGGCGATGGCGATGATGCTGGCCGGCTGCGCCACCGCACCGCCGACCCAGGCCCAGATCGACGCCCGCCGCCAGGCCGATTTCGACCGCAGCCTGGACAAGTGGCACGGCGCCGATGTGCGCGAACTCAATGCCAAGCTGGGTGCGCCCAACACCCGCACGCGCGCCGCCAACAACACCTCGATACACGAGTATGTGCGCACCGGGCAGTTGCGCGGGCCAGTGGGCATGGTCACCTTCAAGTGCGTGGTGCGATACACCGTCGATGACCGCAGCGCCCGCGTCATCGGCCACCGCATCGAAGGCTGTTGAGGATGCGGCCCATCCTGAACCGGCGCGTGCTTCAAACTCCGCCAAAGTCCACCATGCGCCTTGATCCGGCCCGCCATTGCCCACGTTGCCGCTTCGCGCCAGCCTTCCTGGCGTTGGCTTTGTCGGCGGCGCCCGTCCTGGCCGCGCCACCCCGGCCTGCCGCACCCCCGCTGCAAGGTGTGGTGACCGAGGTCGTCGACGGCAGCACGCTGGCCTTCGCCATGGCTGGCCAGGCCCCGCTGCGGCTGCGGCTGCGCGACATCGAAGTACCCGAGGCCTGCCAGCCGGGCGCTGACGACGCGCGCCGGGCCCTGGCCGAGCGCGCCCAGGGCAAGCCGGCGCTGGTGCAGCTGTCCGGCCGGCGCGACGCCCAGGGCCGCACGCTGGCGGCGGTGCGTGTCGACGAGGCCGACCTGAGTCGGCGCATGGTGGAGGACGGCTTTGCCTGGAGCACGCGCTCCAAGTGGGACCGCGGCCCCCTGGTCAAGCAGGAGCGCATGGCCGAGGCATTGCACCGCGGCCTGCATGGCCACGGCGGCCAGCTCTCGCCGACGGAGTTCCGGCGCCGCCATGGCGCCTGCCCGGCGGCGCCGCGCAAGTAGGCCGAGGCGGCCCGTTTCGGCCTGGAACCGACCGCCTCGGGCAAGGCTATTTCAGTTGCACCCAGCGCAGCTCGAGCGTGTCGTTGGGCCACTGCACGAGTTGCACCTTGCGCGCCATCGCCCAGGTCAGCGTGCGCCGGTAAAGCGGCACCAGCGGCAGATCCTCGGCCGCCAGGCGCAGCACCGTGGTCACCATGGCGCGGCGCCGCGTCAGATCGGGCTCGGTGCGGATGGCGTCGATCAGGCTGTCGAGCTTGGGGTTGCGGTAGCGTCCGGCGTTGAAAGTGCCCAGCCCGTTGCCGTCGTGGCTGCGGAAGAGGCCGTTGAGCGAGTTCCAGGCGTCGGGGGTGGCGGTCCAGCCGAATTCGACAAAGCTGCCCGTGCCCTGGGTCAGCTTGGGGAAGAACTGCCCGGTCGGGCTGCTGCGCAGCGTGGTCCGGATGCCGACCTGGGTGAGCATGGCGGCCATCGCCTGGCAGACGTTCTCGCGCCAGGCGACGTTGACGCAGTCCAGCGTCACCGAGAAGCCGTTGGGGTAGCCGGCCTCGCCCAGCAGCTGGCGGGCGCGCGCCGGGTCGTAGGGCAGTCGCTGGTCAAGCTCGGGCGGCGAGCCATCGACCAGCGGGCTCAGGAAGGCGCCGGTGGGCCGGGCCTGGCCGCGCAGCACCTTGTCGACGATGAGCTGCATATTGAGCGCGTGGTAGACGGCCTTGCGCACGCGCAAATCCTTGAAAGGGTTACGGCCCAGGACGTCGCTGTCCTGCAGCTGGTCGCGCGCCTGGTCGAAGGCCAGGTATTGCTGGCCGATGTCGGCTGTCTGCAGCAGCACGAGGCGCGGATCGGCCTTGAGCCGGGCGATGTCCTGGTAGGGCGGATCGAGCACAAGGTCAACCTCGCCGCTGGCCAGCGCCGCCAGGCGCGTGGCGTCGGACTTGATGGTGACGAAGCTCACCTGTTCGAGCCGGCTGCCGTGGCGCGCATCGGCCCAGCCCCACCAGCCGGAGTGGCGGCGCAGCGTCGTGCGCACATCGGGCTCATAACGCTCCAGACGCACGGGGCCCGTGCCGTTGGCGTTGCGCACGGCATGGGTTTCCTGCTTGGCGTGGAAGTCCTGCGGGCGCTGCACGCCATGCTTCTCGGACCAGGCCTTGCTCATCATCGCCACCAGCGGCAGCTTCTCGGGCAGCACGGCGTCGGGCGCCTCGAGCTGGATCTCTATGGTCAGCGCGTCGAGCTTGCGCACCGCGCTCACCCCGCGCAGCTGGAAGGCGCGCTGCGAACTGGGTGCCAGCGCGCGCTCGAGCGAGAACACCGCGTCGTCGGCGCCGAAGGGCGTGCCGTCGTGGAACTGCACACCCGGGCGCAGGTTGAAGCGCCACACCGTCGGCGACACCGGCTGCCAGCGCAGGGCCAGCGCCGGCTCGAGCTTGAAGTGGGCATCGCGGCCCACCAGCGATTCGTAGACCTGGTGTACCACGCGCGAGTGGTACAGCAGCGACAGCGCATGCGGGTCCATGGTCTGCGGGTCGAAGGCCGAGGCCACGCGCAAGGCCTGTGCCGCGCCGCTCTGGGCCGCGGCGCCCACCGCTCCCAGCGCGAGGCCGGCTGCCAGCACTGCGGTAAACAGGCGGCAGACGAGCGGGGCGAGCAACGGGGTCATGTTTCCGGTCGGCGGGGGGCCGCGCAGGGCGATCAGGCATTGTCCCCATCCAGCCCTTGTCCGGGCTGACATCCAGGCCCTGATCTTCCCTCGCGGGAAAACGCTCAGGCCTCGTCGCGCCGGGCTTGTGCCGCGGCCAGGAAGTCGCGCAGGATGGGGCCGTCGTCCAGCGTCAGCGGGTCATCGGGGCGGTGGAATTCGGGGTGCCATTGCACGCCGGCCACGTAGCCCTGGCCGCCGCGGCGCACGGCCTCGACGGTGCCGTCGTCAGGGCAGATGGCTTCGATCTCGAAGCCGGGCGCCAGATCCTTGATGCCCTGGTGGTGGATGCTGTTGGTATGGGCGCACTCCTGGCCCGGGTAGAGCCCGGCCAGCCGCGTGCCGGCGACGAAGCGCACGCGGTGGAAGTGGCGCTCGTACTGGCCCAGCCGACGGTGCTCCAGCGCTGCGGGCCGCTGCGTCGCAATGTCCTGCAGCAGCGTGCCGCCGAAGCAGACGTTGAGCAGTTGCAGGCCGCGGCAGATGCCGAACACCGGCTTGCCGGCGTCGACGAAGGCGCGGATCAGCTCGATCTCGTAGCGGTCGCGCAGGCGGTCGCCGTGCCAGTCGGGGTGCAGCGGGCGTTCGCCATAGCTCTCGGGCGCGACATCGTTGCCACCCTGCAGCACCAGGCCGTCCAGTGCCTGGGCATAGCGCGCGAGGTCGACGCAGTCGCTGCTCAGCGGGCTCTCGCTGTCGACGGCCGGCACCATCACCGCCAGCGCGCCGCCGGCCAGCAACCAGTGCGCCACTGATTGCTCCAGGTAGTGCAGGGTCTTGGTCCAGACGCCGGGCAATTCGACCCCTGCCGAGCCGGGGGTGTAGATGCGCGAGGAGACGCCGATCAGCAGGGGTTGGGTGGTGGCGGGCATGGGCGCGGATGATGCCGCAAGCGCATGGCCCCGGCGCGCGTGGTGGGAGGCGTGAGCGCCTCAACCGGCCTTGTCGGCGCCCTGGAGAAGCGCCTCGGCGCGCGCCTGCTCGTCGGCCGACAGCGCCGCCGGCACGGCGCGGGCGCGGCCCAGCGTGCGCCACAGCAGCCCGCCGCCTATCAGCAGCAGCAGCACCGGCCCCAGCCACAGCAGCAGCGTCGTCGTCTTGAAAGGCGGGCGGTAGCGCACGAAATCGCCGTAGCGATCGGTCATGTAGGCCACCACCTGGGCCTCGTTGCGGCCGCTGCGCAGTTGTTCGCGCACCTGGTTCTTGAGGTCGACCGCCAGTTCGGCGTGCGAATCGGCCAGCGACTGGTTCTGGCACACCAGGCAGCGCAGCTCGGCCGACACCGCGTTGACGCGGGCCTCGAGCGCGGTGTCGGTGGCGGTGTCGACCGCCGGCGCGGCCTGGGCGCCGGATGTCAACACGGCAAGTGTCAGCACGGCCAGCACCACCTCAGCCAGCCAGCCCGGCAGGCCGCACCTCATCGCTGCAGCCCCTTGATGACCGGCAGCAGCTTGTCGGTCCAGATCGCCTGCGTCAGCGGGCCGACATGCTTGTAGCGGATGACGCCGCTGCCATCGATGACGAAGGTCTCGGGCACGCCGTAGACGCCGTAGTCGATGCCGACGCGGCCGTCGCGGTCCAGCGCCACCCACTGGTAGGGGTTGCCCAGCTTGCGCAGCCACTCCTGGGCATTGCGCGGGTCGTCCTTGTAGTTGAGCCCGGCGACGACGATCTGCTGCTCGCGCGCCAGCGCCACCAGCAGCGGGTGCTCGTCGCGGCAGGGCGCGCACCACGAGGCCCAGACATTGAGCAGCCAGACCCGACCCTGCATGGCTGCGGGCGTGACGGTCTGCGCGCCGTCGTCCAGCCGTGGCAGCGTGAAGGCCGGCGCCGGCTTGCCGATGAAGGGCGAGGGCACCTCGCGCGGGTTCAGGCCCAGGCCCACGCCCAGCATCACGGCCAGCACGGCAAAACCGGCCAGCGGGATGAAACGCGCCAGCTTCACGCCGTCGGCTGCGGCAGGGCGGCCGCAGGCAGGGTGGCGTCGCGCGTCACGGCGACGCGGTAGCGGCGGTCGCTCAAGGCCAGCAATCCGCCCAGGGCCATCACCAGCGCGCCGCCCCAGACCCACACCATGAAGGGCTTGTGGTGTACGCGCAGCGTCCAGGTGCGCTCGCCCAGCGGCTCGCCCAGCGCCACGTACAGATCGCGGGCCAGGCTGGTGGCGATGGCGGCCTCGGTCATGGGCATCTGCTGCACCTTGTAGACGCGCTTCTCGGGCGCCATCGTGAAGGGTGTGAAGCTGGCATCGTCGGGGCGCTTCACTTCGATGCTGCCGCGCACCGCGGCATAGTTGGGACCGCGCGTCTCCTGCACGCCCTGGAAGGTGAAGCGGAAGCCGGCGAGGTCGACATGGTCGCCGATGTTCAGCCGCACATCGCGCTCGGCCTCGTAGCCGCGCACCATGGTCACGCCGACGATGAAGATGCCCACGCCCAGGTGGGCCAGCACCATGCCCCAGAAGCCGAGCGAGGCGCGCGCCAGCTGGCCTGTGCCGCCGCGGGTGCGCAGCAGCAGCAGCGCGGCCGTGCTGGCGAAGACCCACGCAGCCAGGAAGAGGCCCGCCGCCACGCCCAGCGTGAAGCGGCCGGCCAGCCAGGGCAGGGCGGCGGCGATGGCGGTGCTGGCCAGCAGCGGCCACTTCAGGCGCAGCGCCATCTCGGCCACCGTGACCGACTTCCAGCGTGCCAGCGGGCCGGCGCCCATCAGCAGCACCACCGGTGCCATCAGCGGCACGAAAACGGTCTCGAAATAGGGTGCGCCGACGGAGATCTTGCCCAGGCCCAGCGCATCCAGCGCCAGCGGGTAGAGCGTGCCCAGCAGCACGGCCGCTGTGGCCGCCACCAGCAGCAGGTTGTTGCCCAGCAGCAGCGACTCGCGCGAAAGGCGGTCGAAGCGGCCGGCGAAGCCCACGCTGCCGGCGCGCCAGGCAAACAGCGCCAGCGAGCCGCCCACCACCACGGCCAGGAAGGCGAGGATGAAGGCACCGCGCGCCGGGTCGGTGGCGAAGGCATGGACTGACGTGAGCACGCCCGAGCGCACGAGGAAGGTGCCCATCAGGCTGAGGCTGAAGGCGGCGATGGCCAGCAGCACGGTCCAGGCCTTGAAGGCGCCGCGCTTCTCGGCCACGGCCAGCGAATGCAGCAGCGCGGTGCCGGCCAGCCAGGGCATGAAGGAGGCGTTCTCGACCGGATCCCAGAACCACCAGCCGCCCCAGCCCAGCTCGTAATAGGCCCACCAGCTGCCCAGCGCGATGCCCAGGGTCAGGAACATCCAGGCCGCGGTGGTCCAGGGTCGCGACCAGCGTGCCCAGGCGGCGTCGAAGCGGCCCGAGAGCAGGGCCGCCAGCGCGAAGGCAAAAGCCACGGCGAAGCCGACGTAGCCCATGTAGAGCAGGGGCGGGTGGAAGACCATCCCCGGGTCCTGCAGCAGCGGGTTGAGATCGCGCCCCTCCAGCGCCGGCGGCAGCAGGCGCACGAAGGGGTTGGAGGTAGCGAGGATGAAGAGATGGAAGCCGGCGCTGACGAAGCCCATCACGCCCAGCACGCGCGCCACCATCGCCAGCGGCAGCCGGCTCGACAGCAGGCTCACCGCCAGCGTCCAGCCGGCGAGCATGAACACCCACAGCAGCATCGAGCCCTCGTGGCTGCCCCAGGTGGCGGCCAGCTTGTAGGCCATGGGCAACTCGGTGTTGGAGTGCGAGGCCACGTTGACCAGCGAGAAATCGTTGTTCGCGAACGAGGCCATCAGGCTGCCGAAGGCGATGGCGACGAAGATGAAGTGCGCCTGTGCCGCCGGCCGCGCCAGTGCCATCCAGGCGCCGATGCCGCGTGCCGCGCCCAGCGTCGGCAGCAGTGCCAGCGCCAGCGCGACGAAGAACGCCAGGATGAGGGAGAAATGGCCGATCTCGGGCAGCATGGGCGGGCCTCAGCTCACGGGCGAATTCATTCTTGGTAGGCGGCGCGTTCGCGCTCTTCGGCCAGTGCGCTGCGGCGCCGGTGGGCCAGTTCGAAGGCCTCCCAGATCAGGGCTGCCGCGGCCATGATGTAGGAGCCCCAGACATAGAGGCCGTAGCCACCCATGTCGGTGAACTCGGCGAAACTGGCCCAGTTCATGCGCCGTCCAGCCCCGTGCCGCGTTCGAGCACGATGGAGTGCAGGCGGTGCAGGCAGCTGCCCAGGCACCAGGCGGCGAAGGCCGCCACCATCAGCAGCATCGCCGCGACCATGAGGCTGGCCATCTCGGGCCCGCGCGCCGTGCCGGGAGCCTGATCGGGGTGGACGCTGGCCCACCACTGCAGCGACAGGTAGAGGATGGGCAGGCCACCGGCGCCCAGCAGCACCCACAACGCCGCCGCGCGGTCGGCGCGCCGCGAATCGACAATGGCACCGCGCAGCACGAGGTAGCCGACGAAGAGCAGCAGCATCAGCAACTCGGCGCTGAGGCGCGCATCCCAGACCCACCAGCTGCCCCAGACCGGCTTGGCCCAAAGCGCGCCGGTCCACAGCGCGATGCAGCACATCAGCGTGCCCGTGGGGGCTACCGCCGCGGCCACCTTGTCGGCCAGGCGCAGCCTGAATGCAAGCCCACTGGCCGCGGCCAGTGCGAGCGCGGCGAAGAGGGCCAGCGACATCCAGGCCGCCGGTACATGGATAAACATGATGCGAAAGACATCGCCCTGGAGGGCGTCGGCCGGGGCCACGAGCAACCCGAGCACGAGGCCCAGCGCGCCCAGCAAGCCTGCCACCGGCCAGCACCAGGGCTCGACGCGCTCTGCGAGACCGTGAGCCCCCGGGGCCGCGGCCGGCTCAAGCCAGCGCGACACCAGACCCGGTGCGGGTGGGTCTACGGACAGGCGCGAGCTCATGGGCCGCATTGCTGCAAGCCTCATGCCCGCGCCGCGGATCACTTGCTGTGGCAGCTCTGGCAGACCGCGCTGCCCGTGTTGCTCACGCGCAGGAAAGTGGCATTGAATTGGCTGCCGGGGCCGGCCGAGGGCACGCCGTGGGGGTCATGGCAGGAGGCGCATTCGACCTCGTAGCCATCGCCACCACCGGCGTTGTACAGGCGGATTTCGTTGCTGTCGGGGCGCGCGTTGCCGTTGCCGTCGAACCAGGCCATGCGGCCGTCGCGGCGCTGCGGATCCTTGAAGTCGGTGCCTGGGCCGGCGGCAGGGAAACGGATGCCGACCGGGTGGTCATTGCGCAGGTCGGTGCCGATGGCGAAGACGGTGAAGTCGGTTGCGCCCAGACCCGAGAAGCCACCTGCCGGCGAATGGCAGGACACGCACTCGGTGTTGGCCAAGCGGCCATGCACATTGGCGTCGGGGCCGCGGCGGTTGTTCCAGGAGTTGAGGAAATCGGTGGTTTCCTGCGTTTCCTGCGCCGCGTTGTAACGGCCCGCGCCAGGCATGTTGATGATGGAGTCGACGGCGGTCGTGCCGTCGTGGCAGGACAGGCAGGTCAGCGAACTGACGCCCGGCTGCGTGACCGGCTGCGTGAGGGTGGAGGTGCCCAGCAGGTCATAGGTCTGGTAGGTGTTGGTCTTCATCGTGCGGTTCCACAGCGGCGCCGTCACGGTGCGGTTGGCGCCGTGCGGCGTGTGGCAGTAGACGCACACTTCTTCGTAGTCGTTGCGGAAAGAGTCCATCGTCGCGCCCGCCGGCCCGCCCGAAGCCTGGCGCTGGGTGAGGTTGTGGCGGGTATTGCCGATGGTGTCGCGGTTGGTGAACTTGGTTGGCCGGTCGGTATCGGCGATGGCCATGCCGGCCGCCCAGGCGCAAGCAGCCAGCAGCATCAGGTTCAAGCAGCGTCGCAACACGGTTTTCTCTCCCACCTCATGGCCTCCCGGCTTTTGTACATGCCTCTGTGTGCAAGTCGCGTACCCGCTACTTGCGCGCTTATGCCGGCGGTGGATGCGCAGGCGTTCCCGGACTTGGGTGCGGATTCCCGAAAGCGGGAGGATGGCGGCGAAGTTTCAGGCCGGCGGCTGCGTCATTCGGCGCCGGCCCTCCTCGTCGGAAAGCCGGCGCAGCACCTCGACCTTGTGCAGGAACTGGTCGACCACGTAGAGCCTGCCGGTTTCGTCGGTGGCCAGGCGGGCCGGCAGCAGGTAGCGGCCCGGTGCGTCGTCGCCGGCGGAGCGTCCGCCCAGGGCCAGCAGCAACTGGCCGTCGGGCTGGAAGACCTGCACATTGCACAGCGTGGCGTCACTCACGTAGACGAGGCCGTCGCGGCCCACGGCCAGCCCGCGCGGCCTGGCCAACTGGCCCAGGCCGTTGCCCGGCGAGCCGAACTGGCGCAGCGCCCGGCCCTGGGCGTCGAAGGCCTGGACGCGGAAGTTGCCGGCATCCAGCACCCACAGCTCGCCGTTGGCTCCCATGGCGCAATCGGTGGGCAGGTTGAACTCGCCAGGGCGACTGCCGCGGCGCCCGATCTCGGCCACCATCCTGCCCTTGTTGTCGTGGACGGTGACGCGGTGGTTGTCGCTCTCGACACCGCCGGTGTCGACGACGTGAATGCGTTCGCCGGCGGCGTCCACGGCTACCGCGGTGGGCCGAGTCCAAATCGCAGAACCGTCGATATCGCCGACATAGAGGCCGAGTTCGTCATAGATGACGACGCGGCGTGCCGTGGTGTCGACGACATAGACGCGCCCCTGGGCGTCCAGGTCTATGCCCGAGGGCTTTTTCAGCGCGCCCTCGAGGCGAAAGCCGAAAGTGAAGGTGCGACGGCGGGGGATGTCAAAGACAAAGACGCGCCGGCCTTCGGTGTCCGTGACGTAGATGCGGCCGCGTGCGGCGGCCACTGCAAAGGGCTTGCCAATGGTCTGCGCCGAGGCGTCTTCGCCGACCAGCAGGCGCCGCATCTGCGACTCGCTCGATTCATCGACCAGGCTTGCCGCGCCGCGCAGCGTGGCTTCGAAGATGTAGCGCGGCTGCTCGGGTGGCGGCGGCCACACCGGGCGTCGCAATGGGGGCCGGGTCGGTGCCTGGGTGGCGCATCCGGCCAGCGCCGAGAGGGCGGCCAGGGCCGCGGCGGCGGCCAGGCGGCGGCGCGGTGGCGTGTTCATGGCCTGGGGGCGGCCGGCGGCCCGGCTTCCGGACGCAGGAAGGCGCGCGAGACATAGGCCACCAGGGCCTCGACCTCGGCCTTGGACAGCACATGCTGCCAGGCCGGCATCGAGGTGCCGGGCAGGCCTTCGCGGATGCGCTGGGCCAGCAGCGCCGGCGGCATGCTGCGGGGCGTGTACTGGGTGAGGTCGCGCGCCTTGGGCTCCATGAACTGGCCGATCCAGTTCTTGCCCGTGCCGTCGCCGCCGTGGCAGAAGGCGCAGTTGTCGCTAAACAGGCGTTCGCCGTGGCGCTGCTGCGCCGTCAGGCCCGTGATGCGCGGCTGCACCTCATGCTTGGCGTAGACGCTGGCGCTGGAGACAGCGTCCACCGGCGGCGTGTTGGGCTGGCCGGGCACGAAGCCCATGCGCGGATAGGACAGCGGGCGCGCGCTCCAGGCCGGGCCTTCTTCGATGACGCGGCCGCGGTCATGACAGCTGATGCAGGTCTCGAGAAAGAGCTTGCGCCCCGCGCGCTGCGCCGGGCTCAATTGCTCGGACGCCGTGTCGAGGGCGATCTCGCCGCGTGCGAAGGGGAAGGCCGCGGCGTGGCGTTCGTGGCCGGGCCAGCCATTGGCGGCCGTGTGGTAAGCGGTGTTGCGGGCGCGATCCTGCACGAACTCGCGCCGCACGAAGGCCGCCACGGCCTCGATGTCCTCGTTGCCCAGCACCCTGGCGAAGGATTTCATCGCGGTGCCGGGCCGGCCCTCGCGCAGCGCGCGGGCGATCTCGGCCGTGCCCAGGCGGCTGGCGGTGAAGTCGCGCGGCGGCGGCTGCAGGTAGCTGGCCGCCAGCGTGCGGGCATCGCCCGAGTAGCCGTGGCAGAAATAGCAGCGGAAGTTGTAGACGGCGCGGCCGCGCTCGTGCTGCGAGGCGGCGGCTCCACCGGGCAAGGGCGTCGAGGCGGGCGCGGCCGTCGGCGCGGCGCCGGCCAGGCCCGGCAAGACCAGCGCGAGCAGCACCCGCAGCAGCCCCGCGGCGAGCCGGCGCGCCGCCATCGCGGACCCGCTCAGCGCGCGGCCGCCGCGACCGGCTTGCCGATGATGAAGGTCTGGAACACGTACTCGGAGACGTCGGCCATCTGCTGCGGCGTGGCCACCTGCTTCCAGGCCGGCATCTCGCTGCCCAGGCGGCCTTCGCTGACCGAGACGTAGATCGCCATGCGGTTGTAGCGCAGGCGCGAGTTCTCTTCGATGAAGTTGCGCGGCTTGGGGTTGATGAAGTAGGCGCGCGGACCGGCGCCGTCACCGCGTGCGCCGTGGCAGGTGGCGCAGTTGGCGAGATAAAAAACACCCCCGCGCTTGGAGTCGCCCTTCAGACCGTTGGGGAGACCGGCCGTCATGTCAACCCGCACGGGGGTGGAAACGGCATCGGCTTCACGGCCCCCGTGGGCCTTGGTGCCGGAGATCGCCGAGCCCGCGCCGGCCGCCTGGGGCTGGCCTTGCACGAAGCGCGCGTAGACGTATTCGGAGACGCGTGAGATGTCGGTGTCGGTGAGCTGGGTCTTCCAAGCCACCATGGCGGTGCCGGGCCGCCCGTGCTTGACGGTGGCGGCGATGCGCTCGAGCGTGAGGTCGCGCTTGGCCTCGGCCGAGGTGAAGTCGCGCGGCTGCGTCGACAGCGCGCCGGTGGCGCGACTCTGGCCATTGCCCTTGTCGCCGTGGCAGACCGAGCAGTAGTTGTGGTACAGCGTCGCGCCATCGCCGCCGGGCTTGCGGTCCCCGGCCTGCGCCGATCCCAAGGCCAGCAGCACGGCCAAGGCCACACAGCTCCGTAGGGCGCCCAACAGACTCATCATCCCGTCTCCGTGTATCGCATGATCCAAGAATAAGACTGCTGCAACTTCCTTGCCACTGGCATGCGGATTGCAGCCGACGCCCGCAAGACCGGCCGCGCGGCTCTTCGCGCCCAGGAGCAGAGGCCCATGCCTTTTTCCACGTTTTTTCCGTTACCGAGACAGTTCCTCTGCGCCGTTCTCAGTTTCGGCACGGTAGGCGCGGCCCTGGCCGACGGCAAGTCCACCTACGAGAAGACCTGCGCGGCCTGCCACGCCAGCGGCATCGCCAACGCGCCCCGCTACGGTGACAAGACGGCCTGGCAAGCGCGCAGCGGCGCCGGCGTACCGGCCCTGGTGGCCAGCGTCGTCAAGGGCAAGGGCGCGATGCCGCCCAAGGGTGGCAATCCCGCCTTGAAGCAAGGTGATATCCAGGGCGCGGTCGAGTTCATGCTCGCCGCCGCCCATTGAGCGGCCCACCGCCATGCCGAGCACCGTGAACCTCCCGGACGCCTGTCGCCGCGCCTCGCTGCTGACGCTGGCGGCCCTGACCGCGCTGGGGCTGGCCGGCTGCGCCTCGCCACCGCCCGCCGAAGAAGCGCGGGTGCAGCGCGAACTGGTGTTCCCGCCGGCGCCCGACGAGCCTCGCTTCGTCTTCGAGCGCACCATCCGGTCCAGCGCCGACATCCTGCCCGAGGAGAAGGCGGGCGAGTTGCGTCGCCTGGTCACCGGCGAAGATGCCCGCGGCGAGCCCTTGTCCAAGCCCTATGCGGTGGCAGCCACGCGGGGCCGCCTCTACGTCAGCGACACCGTCTCGCGGTTCGTGCGCCTATTCGACGTGCCCCAGGGCAAGCAGTACCGCGTCGGCGACGAGGAAGGTGCGGGCCAGCTCATCAAGCCCATCGGCGTCGATGTCGATGCCGCCGGCAACCTCTATGTCGCCGACATCGGCGCCAAGGCCATCATGGTCTACGGCCCCGGGCGCGAGTTCCTGCGCAAGATCGGCGGCGACAAGTTCTTCTCGCGCCTGTCCAGCGTCACCGTCGACCCGGCCGGCGACTTCGTCTACGGCATCGATATCGGCGGCGTCAGCTCCGACCAGCACCATGTCCGCGTGTTCAATGCCAGGACCGGCGAGCACGTCAAGGACATCGGCAAGCGTGGCAGCGGCCCGGGCGAGTTCAACCTGCCGCGCGACCTCGCCATCGGCGCCGGCGGCCGGCTCTACGTGGTCGACGGCGGCAATTTCCGCGTCGTCGTCTTCGACAAGGACGGCCGCTACCTGCAGAGCTTCGGCAGCGTCGGCAAGCAGTACGGCCAGTTCGCTCGCCCCAAGGAAATTGCTGCCGACCGCGACGGCAATGTCTACGTCGTCGACGCGGCCTTCGGCAATTTTCAGGTCTTCAACCCCGACGGCGAACTGCTGCTCTTTGTCGGCGACCGCTCCGAGCGCGACGGCCCGGCCAAGTACATGCTGCCCTCGGGCATCGCGGTCGACGAGGACGGCCGCGTCTACGTCGTCGACCAGTGGTTCCGCAAGATCGACGTTTACCGCCCCGCCAGCCTCAAGTCCGAGGCCGGATGGCTGGCCAAGCGCCCACCGCCCGTCGCCACCCGGTGAAGCGGGGGTTTGTGCTGCAGCTTCCCGTTCCCGGGAACGCAGCTTCCAACTTGCGGGAGGTGCGAGGCCTCCTGACCCCGGTATCCCCCCTGTCCAGGTGGTGGCACGGTTTCTGCAAATCATGGTGTAGTCAAGCGGCGCATTGGGGAGTGCAAGGCCTGACGACTGATCAACCAACCTTCGAGAGGACGACATGAATCTGGCATTGCCAAAAGGTCGCAAGGGATGGGGGGCGGCGTCTGCAGGAATGCTGGCGGCGTTGCTCTTCGCATTCAGCGGCTCTGCGTCGGCGGGTATCGCCGACACCAAGCACAACCTCGGTTCGGGTGCCGGCATTGCCGGTCGCAACCAGGTGACCACCGAAACCGCCGAGATCTGCGTGTTCTGCCACACGCCGCACGGTGCCGACACCGCGGCCCCGGCGCCGCTGTGGAACAAGCGCCTGGGCGCTGCCGGTGTTCCGTCCGGCGGTGGTACCTACACCACCTACGCCTCGCTGAACACGCCTTCGCTGGACGGCACGGTCGCTCCGGTGGGCTCGATCTCGATGGCCTGCCTGTCCTGCCACGACGGCACTCAGGCGATGGACAACATCATCAATGCCCCGGGCTCCGGCGGCTATGACACCACTGGCGGTGGCAACGACGGCCTGACCTACACCTGGGCCGGTTCCAACGTCACGGCTGCCGGCCGCATCGCGGGTGGCATCACCCTGATCGGTACCGACCTGTCCAACGATCACCCGATCGGCATCCAGTACTGCGGCGGCGGCCTCTCCGGCGCGGGCGGCACCGTGTCGGGCACCTGCAAGGACGGCGACTTCAAGGCGCCTTCGACGCAGACCATCAACGGCAACCAGGTCTTCTGGGTCGATACCGGCCTGCCCGGCACGAAGCAGCGCACCGACCTGCCGCTGTACTCGCGCTCTGGCGCCGATTCCAGCCTCGGCCCCTTGGTCGAGTGCGCCAGCTGCCATGATCCGCACGTCTCGGAAAACCAGGCCGGCCCGGCCGGCACCAACGTGGTGTCGGGCGCGACCTTCCTGCGCATCTCGAATGCCTCGAGCGCGGTCTGCACTTCCTGCCACGTCAAGTAAATTCGGCGTAGCCGACTGAGTCACCGTTCAGAGTGAACCCGGGGCGGGGCCGCGAGGCCCCGCCCCTTCGTCCGAAATAAACCCTGCCATGAGGCGAGTGATGTCTTTCCGCAGCCTGTTGTCGCTTGCAATCGGTGCCGCCGCCACGAGCGCCATGATCGGCGCCGCGGTCGCGCAGACCGCTGCACCTGCTGTACCCGCTGCGTCCCCCGCGCCCCATTCGCCCCACGCGTCTCCCGCGCCCGCTGCGATGGCCGCCGACCCCAATGCAGCCTCTGCTGCGCGTGCCGCCCGGCCCTTCGCGACCATTGGCGACACCGTCATCACCGGGGCCGACTACCAGCGCGCGCTGTCGGTGGCCATGCGCAAGAAGTACTACCACGCCAAGCCGCCCGAGGCCGAGCTGGTGAAGTTCCAGCGCGAGGTCGGCGACGACATCGTCAACCGCGTGCTGCTCCTGGCCGAAGCCCGCCGCCGCGGCGTGCAGCCCGACCGCGTCGCCATCGACGCCAAGGTGGCCGGCTATGACGCCCAGTACAAGGGCAGCGCCAACTGGGTGGCCAACCGCGACAAGATGCTGGCCAATGTGGTGCCACAGCTCGAGCGCGAAAGCCTGCTCGAGCGCTTCGAGAAGGTCATCCGCAACGTGCCCGAGCCCAGCGAGGCCGAGGCGCGCGCCTACTACGAACAACACAAGGATCTGTTCGTCGAACCCGAACAGGTCAAGCTCAGCGTCATCCTGCTGCGCGTCGACCCCAGTTCCAAGCAGTCGGTATGGAACAGCGCGCGAGAAGAGGCGCAGCAAATCCACCGCAAGCTGGTCGCCGGCGCCGATTTCGGCGACCTGGCCCGCCTGCACTCGGGCGACAAGTCGGCCGCCAATGGCGGCGAGATGGACTACACCCACCGCGGCATGCTGCCCGAGGCGGTGCATGGCGTCGTTGACAAGCTGGCCGTCGGCGGCTTGTCAGAGCCGGTGCAGATGCTCGAGGGTGTGGCCCTGATCCGTCTCGATGGCCGGCGCGACTCCAAGCAGCGCAGCTTCGAGCAGGTGAGCGGACGCGCCGGCGACCTGTGGCAGCGCGACGAGGGCGAGGCACGCTGGCAGAAGCTCATCAAGGATCTGCGCCAGGCCGCCACGATCCGCATCGACGAGAGCCACTATGCGCCCCTGCGCGGCTCGGGCGACAAGCCGCAAGCCGGCTGATCGCGGCGCGCCACTACAGCGACGCCTGGCAGGACGCCGCGTGGACCCTCAGCGACGACGACGCAGCTTGCGCCTGTGGGTGCCGCTGGCGCCGCTTTCGCTGGCCCTGCTGGCACCGGGTGCCTGGGCGGCCGCCTTCCAGCCCGGCGTCGAGCCCGATCCCCCCACCGGAGACATCGCCGCGCCGGCGGCACCGCAGCCGGTGGAGCCGCTGCGCGGCAGTGGCATCCAGTGGCGCCTGGCGCCCTGGCGCTGGGGGGGCACCCTGGGCTTGGACTACCGTGCCCTGCGCGCCGAAGATCAAAGCGTCTCGCAGCAGCAACTGCTGATCGGCAACGTCGATTTCGTCAGCCATATCTGGCAGCCCTGGTTCGTGCAGGTGCGCCTGGGCATGGGCTTCGTCGCCTCGCACGCCAGCGGTGACGCGCAGGCCGCGGGCAGCAGCACCAGCACCAGCTGGACCGGACGGACGGCCGTGTCGGTGTTTCCGGCCAGCCGTTTTCCGTTCGAGTTCCGGGCCGATGTCAGCGACAGCCGCAGTGGCGGCCTCAGCCTGGGCAGCGACTACCGCACGACGCGGCTGTCGCTGTCTCAGGGTTACCGCCCGGCCGTCGGCAGCGACAACTACCAGCTGCAGATCGACCACAGCGTGCTCGACTCCGGCACCACGCTCGACACCCTCACCACCCTGGCCGGCACCGCCGTGCTGCAGTACGACGATCACGCGGTCGACCTCGGCATCAACCACTCCGACAACCACCGCAGCGACAGCGGCGAGCGCACGCGGCTGACCTCGGCCAATGCACGTCACAGCTACTGGGGCGAGGACGATTTCCGCGTCGAATCGCTGGCGAGCTGGAACGATGTGCGCATAGGCGGCGACACGGCCGAGATCGGCAGCGATGTGCTGCAGCTGTCCACCTTCGCCAGCTGGCGTCCCGATGCACCGGCCTGGCTGCCCGGGGTCGGCGGGCCGCAATTCGCCGGCACGCTGCGCTGGCTGGAGTCGCGCACGGTCGGTGACCAGGGCAGCCCGCGCGTACAGGCCATCAACGGCTCCTTCGGCATCAACCACCAGTTCGCACCCGAATGGCGGGCCGCGCTGTCGCTCAATATGAGCCAGGTGCAGACCGGCACCGACGGCAACCGCGACGGCCTGGGTGCGCAGGCGGTGCTGACCTGGGCGCCGGCTTCGCAGCTGCTGGCGGGCTGGCGCTACACGCCCTCGGTGAGCGCCAACACCGGCTTCACCCAGACCACCGGCCAGGCCGACCGGCAGCTCGTCGGCCTGCAGGCCTCGCACGGCGTCTCGCGCGACTACAAGGCCAACGAGACCAATGTCTTCTCGCTGGCGCTGACCCAGAGCGCCGGTGCGCTCGAGGAATCGGGCCTGAAGACGGCCACCGCCCTGGCCCATGGCGCCAGCCTGTCGTGGCAGCGCAGCGGCGAGGGCGGCGGCCAGATCTTCGGCGGCATCTCCTTCAGCGATTCGCGCACCGAGGCCCAGGCCAGCGGCCACTTCCAGCTCGTCAATCTGCAGCTGAGCCAGCGCAACCCGCTGTCGCGCTATGCCAGCTGGTCGACCTACGTCACCTTCCAGGCCTCGCACAACCGCTCCAACGAGGTCGATGTCTTCACCGGCCAGCGCGTCGACATCGATCCCGGCTGGCAGCGTTTCTACAGCGCCAGCATCAGCTACGACCAGCAGCGCGTGTTCGGTGTGCCGCGGCTGCGCGGCTCGGTGATCTTTGGTGCCAACAGCCAGCCGCTGGACCGGCGTGCCCTGGGCGACATCGAGGCCCCGCGCGAACAGGTCAATGAATCCCTCGAGGCCCGGCTCGACTACGCCGTCGGCCGCCTCGAGACCCGTCTCAGTGCCCGCGTCGCCAAGGTCGAAGGGCGCACCGTGGCGGGTGTGCAGGCGCGCGCCCAGCGTCGTTTCTAGAATCCACTTTCCCCGGAGGACGGCCCCTTGAAGCTTCCATCCCTGCTGATGTTCCTGATGCTGCTGTTCGTCGCCACGCCGACCCCGGCCGAGTACGGCGACGTCGTCATCAACAACTACTCCGATGGCGCGGGCATGCGCCCGGTGGTCTTTCCGCACTGGTTCCACCGCGTGCGCTTCCGCTGCAAGGTCTGCCACGCCGACCTCGGCTTCCAGTTCAAGGCCGGCGGCAACCAGATCAACATGCTGAAGATCATCGACGGCCAGTTCTGCGGTGCCTGCCACAACGGCGAGATCGCCTGGTCGGTGGAGAACTGCAACCTCTGCCACAGCGGCAAACCCAACACCCCGACGCAGGTACACGAGAGCACGCTGCAGAAGCTGGCGCCGGCGCCGGCGGCGTCGGCCGCTGCGGCCGTGAAGACTGCGGGCAAGCCATGAGGAAGACAGCCATGAAGAGCATCGTCGGCGCCCTGGCGGCGCTGCTGTTGGCCGGCGGCGTGCTGGCCCAGGACAAGGCGGCGGTCGGCAAGACCGCCTACGAGGGCGCTTGCGCGGCCTGCCACGGGCCCGGCATCCTGGGGGCGCCCAAGTTCGGCGACGCGGCTGCCTGGGGGGCGCGCGCCAAGGCCAAGGGCGGGCTCGAGGGCCTGCTCAAGAGCGCCATCGCCGGCACCGACAAGGGCATGCCGCCCAAGGGTGGCCGCGCCGACTACAGCGATGCCCAGTTGCGCGCCGCCATCGAGCACATGATGGGCGGAGGCAAGGCCGTGGCAGCCGCGGCACCGGCCCCGGCGCCGGCCCGCCCGGCACCGGCGCCCGTGGCCGCCGCGCCCGCTCCCGCGGCCCCCGCGCCAGCGCCGGCCCCTGTCGCGGCGGCGCCCGCACCGGCGCCCACGGCCTCGGCACCCGCCGTCACGGTGGCGCGGGCGGCCGAGGTCAACACCTTCAACCGCCTGCTGCGGCCCATGGGCCGCTTCAACCGGCCGGCCGTCGAATCGGGCATCCACGACCCCGAGAACGACATGACGCTGCAGCTGCAGCCGCCGGCCACGGCCTTCGCGGCCCTGCCCAAGTCCAACGCCGGCAATCACGTCGACTGGGTCAAGGCGCTCGACTCCAAGGCCATCGCGCCGCGTGCCGATCGCGTCGACCCGGCCGCCGCCGCCATCGTGATGGACCTCAACATCGTGCGCGAGGTCAAGGGCTCGATGCCCGACGTGGTCTACCCGCACAAGCAGCACACCGAATGGCTGGATTGCTCCAACTGTCACCCGGCCATCTTCATGCCGCAGAAGGGCGCCAACCAGATCAGCATGGCCTCCATCCTGCTGGGCCAGAAGTGCGGCGTCTGCCATGGCAAGGTGGCCTTCCCGGTGTCGGAATGCCGCCTGTGCCATTCGCGCAAGAAGGCCGTGGCCACGGCCGCCGGCGAGGCCAAGCCTTGAAAGCGGCCGCGCTGGCGCTGCTGCTGGCTTTGTCGGCCGGCCCGGTGCTGGCCAACGAGAACCGCAACCAGATCGAGCAGCGCATGCAGCTCACGGCACGGTTGCTCGCCGATTCGCTGACAGCACAGCGCATCGTCGCCAGCGGCAATGTCGAGGCGGTGGGCCATCTCGACGAAGGCCGGTTGCGCTTCAGCATGGCCGAAGAGGCGCTGCAGCGCGGCGACCTGGCCGTGGCGCGCCAGCAGGTCGACGATGCCCTCAAGCACCTGGGCCTGGCGCGGCGCATGGCGCCCGATGCGCCGGCCCGCCAGGCTGCGCTGCGCCAGCGCCACCAGGAGATGCTGGCCAATGTCGAGCGCCTGATCGATTCCTGGCGCAGCCGCGCCGGTGCCGCCGACGGCAAGGGCAGCGACCTGGCCGAGGCCCTGGGCCTGGTTGGCAGCGCGCGCTCGATGGCCGATTCTTCGCGTTTCGAAGAATCGGTGCGGGCGCTCGAGGCCGCGCAGGGCTATGTGCTGGCCGGCCTGGCGCGCCAGCTCGGCACGCGCGAGATCGATTACACGGTGCGCGCCAGCTCGCCGGCCGAGGAGTTCCAGCTCGAATTGAAGCGCCACCAGTCGCTGGCCGAGCTGGTGCCGGTGGCGGTGGCCGACTTGCGTCCCAAGGGCGAGGCCCTGGCCGCGGTCGAACGCCATGCCGAGAGCGGCCGTGTGCTGCGCATGCAGGCCGAGGCCAGCTTCAAGGGCGGCGACACCGCCCAGGCACTGGCGCATCTGCGCAATGCCAGCCTCTTCTATCAACGGGCCTTGGGGGCGGCCGGCGTGGCCATGCCCTCGGCCACCGGGAGTCTTCAATGAATCGCCTTGCCTGGACGCTCGTCGCGCTGCTGCTCACCACCCCGGTGCTGGCGCAGGATCGTGACCAGCTCGAACGCCGCCTGCAGTCGGTGGCCACCCTGATCGAGTCGTCTTCGGCGGCGCGCCAGATCGAAGCCAGCGGCGATGCCGGCGCCCGCGAGAAGCGGGACAACGCCCGCCTGATCCACCGCGAGGCCACGCTCACGCTGCAGCGCGGCGATGTCGCGGCAGCGGCCAAGCTGCTCGACCAGGCGGCGCGCGAGATGATGAACGGTGTGCGCCTGGCCAAGCCCGAGCAACTGGCCGGCGAGCAGGCCAAGCGCGAGTTCGCGACGCGGCTGGAAAGCGCCAAGGCCCTGCTGGTGGCGCAGCAGCGCATCACGCAGGAAAAGGGCAATGCGTCGGAGGCCACCACGGCCACGCGCAACATCGAGGGCCTGATCGCCGACGCCGAGAAGCGCGCCGCGGCCGGCCAGATCGGCGAAGCGCGGCCCCTGGTCGACCGCGCCTACCTGACGGCGCGTGTGTCCATCGAGTCGATGCGCCGCGGCGACACCCTGGTACGCTCGCTCAACTTCGCCACCCCGCGCGAGGAATACGACTACGAGCTCGACCGCAACGAGACCCACCGCATGCTGATCCAGGTGCTGCTCGCCGACCGCAAGGACAAGTTGCCCGGCATGCAGGTCTTCATCGACCGCGCCGCGACGATGCGCGTCGAGGCCGAGGGCCAGGCCAAGCGCGGCGAACACGCCGCGGCGATCAAGACGCTCGAGGATTCCACGCGCGAACTGGTGCGGGCCATCCGCGCCGGCGGCATCTACATCCCCGGGTGATCGTGGACGATGGCCGGGATCCCCGCGCTCCTGCGCCGCCTGGCGGCCCTGCTGCTGCTGGTGATGATGGTCCCCGCCTTCGCCGCACCGCCGGCCGCCAAGCCAGCCTCGCCCTGGCTCAGGCTCGAGAAGGACGGCCTGCACGATCCGCGCGGTCCTGGTATCGCGGTGCTGCAGCAGCCGGCCGACGCGCTGGCCACGCTGCCCCGAGACACCGCGGGAAACATGGTCAACTGGGTCAAGGCCATCGACAGCGGTACCATCAATCCGCGTACCAACCTGCTGCCCGAAACCGAGGTGCGGGTGCGCGAAGACGCCATCATCGTCTCGCGCAACGGCTCGATGCCGGCGGTGCGCTTTCCCCATCGCCAGCACACGCTCTGGCTGGATTGCGCCAACTGCCACGATGTGCTCTTCAAACCCAAGGCCGGCGCGAACAAGTTCAGCATGATGGCCATCCTCAACGGCGAGCAGTGCGGCCTGTGCCATGGCGCCGTGGCCTTTCCGCTCACCGAGTGCAACCGCTGCCACAGCGTGCCGAACTCGTCGCTGCCGCGGCGCACCGCGCCGTGAAGACGGGCGCCTGGCTGCTGGCGCTGGCTTTGCTGCTGCCGGGCATCCTGCATGCTGAATACGGCGATGTCGTCATCAACAAGCGCTCGGACGCCAATGGCATGCGGCCGGTGGTGTTTCCGCACTGGTTCCATCGCATCCGCTTCCGCTGCAAGGTCTGCCACCACGAACTGGGCTTCAAGATGCGTGCCGGCGCCAACGAGGTGCTGATGACCGACATCATCGACGGCAAGTTCTGCGGCATGTGCCACAACGACACCATTGCCTGGGGCCCCGAGCGCTGCGAGATCTGCCACTCGGCCATTCCCGGCACGCCGGCGGGCATCCAGGGCGGTGCCCAGACCTCCGGTCCGGGGCGCTGGTAGGCGATGCGGCGCCGCAGCTTCCTGGCAGCCTCGGTGCTGGCCGGTTGCGCCAGCAGCCCGGGCGGTGATCGCCCGGCGGCCGAGCGCAAGGCCGAGCCCGCCCGCCTCGGCCGGCCCCAGCTTTGGCGCACGCTGCAGGGCGGCTACCTGGCGCCCGAGCCACCCCAGCCCGGCGCCTTGCCGCGCCTGCCCGGCGGCGCCTACGTGCGCTGGACGCGGCCGGGTGCGATCGCTCTGCGCGGCGTCGAATTGCTGGTGGCCGATCTGGGCAGTGGCCGCCTCTGGCGCGCCGACCTCGCCTCGCAGTCGATGAGCGGCATCGCCGGCGCGCCCCTGGGCCCCGGCACAGCGCTGGCCCTGGGCAGCGATCTCTCGGCCTGGGTGCTGGACCCGGTTTCGCGCGCCGTGCTGCGCTTCGGCCGCGACGGCCGTCTGCTGCAGACCCACCGCGCCGGCAACATCAACACCTCCCCGGTGGCGCTGGCGCTGGCCGATGGCGGCCTCACGCTGCTGCTGGCCGACGGCCTGGGCGCGCAATGGTCCGAGCAGCGCGGCGCCGGCTCGCTGCTGCGCCTGGTGGCGCCCGAGGCCGACGGTGGCCGCCGCATCACCGGCGTCGACGGCCTGGCGATGGCCAAGAACGGTCTCTTCGTGCTCGACCGCAGCGCTGGCGCGGTGCACCGCGTCACGCGCGAGGGCCGCGTGCTGCGCAGCCTGGGCATGGGCGATCTGCGCCAGCCGGTGGCGCTGGCGGTCGACCGGCTTGAGCGCGTCTATGTCCACGACGCATTCGACAACGCCGTGCTTCGCCTGCGCGAGGACGGCCCGGCCTGGCGCTGGTCGGCGGCCGAGCTGGGCGTGCAGCAGATTGCAGGCATCGCCGTCGACGCCATGATGTTGGCCGTCAGCGACGCCGTCGGCGCCCAGGT
The DNA here is from genome assembly GCF_904426505.1 of Rubrivivax sp. A210. GTDB lineage: Bacteria > Pseudomonadota > Gammaproteobacteria > Burkholderiales > Burkholderiaceae_C > Rubrivivax. The sequence goes on along the minus strand of NZ_CAJGBN010000012.1, from coordinate 284,776 downwards.
CGTGGTGCACTCTTTCATGCACGACCGCGAACCATGAGGGCCTTGCTCGCCATCGGTCTGGTGCTGCTGCTGGCCGCCTGCGCCAGCGGCGGGCCGGTGCGCGGCCAGCTGCACTACGGCATGGACGACGCGCCCGAGGGCCGGCGCCTGCTGTGGCCGGCCGAGCCCGAGGTGCCGCGCTACGCCTACACCGGCACCCTCACCGGCGAGCCCAATTTCCGCAGCGACAACGCAGCGCGCGGTGCGCTCACGCGCTTTGGCCGCTGGGTGGCCGGCCTCGACGAGGGCGGCGAGGCCCCCACCGTGCTGCAACGCCCGGCCGCGGTGATCGGCGACGACGCCGGGCGCCTTTATGTCAGCGACACCAGCCGCCAGGCCGTCTTCGTCTTCGACGAGAAGGCGGGCGAGCTGCTGCTGTGGGACCAGGCCGATGGCGCCCGGCGCTTCGTCTCGCCCAGTGGCCTGGCGCTGGCTGCCGACCGCGTCTTCGTCGCCGACGCCGAACTGGGTGCGGTCTTCGTGCTCGACCGACAGGGCCAGCCGCTGGCGCGCATCGGTGCCGGCCTGCTGCAGCGCCCCACCGGGCTGGCGCGCGACCCGGTCCTGGGCCGGCTCTACGTGGCCGACACCTATGCCCACGACATCAAGGTTTTCAGCGACGCCGGCGAACTGCTGCAGGTGATAGGCCGCCGCGGCGACGGCGACGGCGAGTTCAACTACCCCACCTACCTGGCCTGGGCCCAGGGCGAGCTCTACGTCACCGACACCCTCAACAACCGCATCCAGGTCTTTGCCGCCGACGGCCAGCTGCTGCAGCGCAAGCTGGGCAGCCGCGGCCTCTTCATCGGCAACCTGGTGCGGCCCAAGGGCGTGGCCGTCGACGGCGAAGGCAATGTCTACGTCATCGAGTCTTACTACGACAGCCTGCTGGTCTACTCGGCCCAGGGCGAGTTCCTGCTGCCCATCGGCGGCACCGGCACCGCCACCGGGCGCTTCTACCTGCCGTCCGGTGTGTGGGTGGACGCGCGCAACCGCGTCCATGTGGCCGACATGTTCAATGGCCGCGTCGTGCTGTTCCAGTTTCTGGGGGGTGGTTGATGTTTGCGCCGTTGCGGCTGATGGCCGCCCTCATCGTCGTGCTGGCCTGCCTGCCCGCCCACATGGCCGACGCACAGCGCGTCTCCGACGTGCGCGGCACGCGCCACAACCTCTCGACCAGCGGCGCCTTCGCCACCCATGCCGCCACGCCCGGCGGCACCAGCGAGGTCTGCGTCTTCTGCCACACGCCCCACGGGGCCACCCAGGCTGACCAGGGCGGCGCCGCAATGCGGGCGCCGCTGTGGAACCGCCGCGTGCCGGCCGGCGCCACCTACACGCCCTACACCTCAAGCTCGCTGGACGCGCAGTACATCGCCGACGGCTTCAACAACCAGCCTGGCGGCAGTTCCAAGCTCTGCCTGTCCTGCCACGACGGCACCCTGGCCATCGGCAGCGTCAACGTGCTCAATGGCCAGAGCAATGCCACGATCCAGATGACCGGCACCGGCCCCGGCGGCGTGATGCCGGCGGGCGAGGGCACGAGCACCGGCTTCACGCGCTTCCTGGGCACCGACCTGCGCAACGACCACCCGATTTCGGTGACCTTCAATGCCGCCCTGGCCGCGCGTGACGGCGAGTTGCGCGCGGTCGACGCCCAGCAGCGCTGGCCGGCCGGCAGCGGCAGCGTGGTCGGCGTGCGCTCACCGGCGCTCAAGCCGCTGATGCCGCTGGAGGCCACCGGCAATGGCGGCGTCGGCCAGGTTCAGTGCGCCAGCTGCCACGACCCCCACATCCGCGAACTCGATGCCAGCAAGGGCAATCAGAAATTCCTGCGTGCTCAACGCTTCCAGGAAGCCACGCCGACGGCCAGTTTCAATGCCGCCAGCGACATCGTCTGCCTGAGCTGCCACGACAAGAACGGCAGCATGGGCATCTGGGCCTTCTCGGCCCACGCCAACCCCAGCGTTGCCGACGAGACCTACCGCGACGCCTCGGCCACGCTGCGCGAGTTTCCGCCGGCGCAGCCAGTGTGGAAGGCGTCCTGCCTGAACTGCCACGACACCCACACGGTGCAGGGCGCGCGCCGCCTCACCCGCGAAGGCACCGACGGCGCGCTGCCGGGCGGCAACCCGCTGGCGGCGCGCCAGGGCGGCAATCCGGCGCTGGAGAACACCTGCTACCAGTGCCACACCACGGGCGCGCGCTCGGCGCTGGCCAATGTGACCCAGGTGCCCAATATCGAAAGCGCCTTCGGCCTGGGCATCCGCATGCCCATCACCACCGCCGAGCAGGGCGGCGCCACCGAAACGCACGACATCTCGGCCAACTACAACGACGGCAGCATCGACTGCAGCACCGCCACCAACCGCTGTGGCGCCGACGGCATGGAGCCCAAGGCCACCCTCGCCCTGCGCCACGCCGAGTGCACCGACTGCCACAACCCGCACCGCGTGATCAAGAACCGCCTCTTCAACAGCGACCCCAGCGTGCCCGAGGCCGCCGGCACCCATCGCCACGACGAGGCCGCCGGCTACACCCACAGCAACCTCGCCTCGGGCGTGCTGCGCGGCTCCTGGGGCGTGGAGCCGGTCTATGCCAGCACCTCGTTCCAGGTGCTGCCCAACAGCTACACGGTCAAGCGCGGTGACCCCGGCACCAACCCCAGCACCGCGGTCACCCAGCCCTATGTGACGCGCGAGTACCAGGTCTGCCTGAAGTGCCACAGCGACTTCGGCTACGCCGACAACAACCTCTACCCGGCCGGCAACCGGCCGGCGCTGGGGCGGCTGGGCGGTACGCCCGCGGGCAGCAACAACCTCACCATCTACACCAACCAGGCCAAGGAATTCCAGGCCCCCGTCACCCACCAGGGCGAGGGCACCAAGCCGACCTCGGGCGCCGGCTCCAACTACGCCACCAACAACCACCGCGGCTGGCACCCGGTGATGGGCGCCACCGGCCGCAACGGCGCGGGCGCCAACGCCTTCCGCTCGCCCTGGAGCAACGCGGTCGGCACCCAGACCATGTACTGCAGCGACTGCCATGGCGAGAACACCGCCGCCACCAGCGTCGTGCCACCCGGCGGCGAGAACGGCTCGCCCTGGGGGCCGCACGGCTCGCAGAACAACTTCCTGCTCAAGGGCCTGTGGAACAACACCGCGGGCTCGGGCACGGCCAATACGCTGTGCTTCAAGTGCCACGACCAGAACACCTATGCCGACCGCAATGGCGGCGGCACCACCGGCTTCTTCCAGCCCAGCGGCCGCGGCAACCTGCACGCTTATCACACCGACAAGATCGGCCGCATCCGCTGCAACTGGTGCCATGTGGCCGTGCCGCACGGCTGGAAGAACAAGGCGCTGCTGGTCAACCTCAACGACGTTGGCGAGGAAGCCGGCCAGCCTGCCGGCGGCAACCGCGAGTGGCGCTACAACGCATCGGGCCAGGCGTTCAACCAGGAGCCGTACTACATGAACGCCAAGCTCAAGGTGCGCACCTTCGCCACCAGCGGCAACTGGACCGACACCAACTGCGGCAGCAACAACTCGGCGCTCACTTTCGGCACCAATGGCAACGAGACGATCAATGGCAAGGACTGGATGAAGAACGTCTGCAGCAATCCGCCATGACGCTTCGGAAGTTGAGTACCCACTTCGGGTCGACGCGCAGCACGCTGGCCCTGCTGGGCTTGATGGCCGCGGTGGTACTCGTCAGGCCGGCCTGGTGGCCGCTGGCGCTGGTGATCAGCCTGCTGTCGCTGAACCTGCTGGTGGCGGTGGTGCTGCATCCGGCCTTTCGCCGCCAGCTGCCGCTGCTGGTGGCGCATCTGGCCCTGCTGGCGCTGGCCGTGCTGGTGGCGGTGGGGCGGCTCACCGCGCTCGACGGCCGCTTCGAGCTGACCCAGGGCGAGCCCTTCGACGGCAGTCTGCTCGACCGCGAAGCCGGGGCACTGCACGTCGACCGCCTGCAGCGCCTGTCCTTCCGCCACGAAGGCTTCGAGATCGACTACGCGCCCGGCCGCCAGCGCGGGGCCACGCGCAACACTGTGGCCTGGCAGGACGAGCAAGGCCGGCCGCAGCGCGGCGTGATCGGCGACCACCGGCCGCTGGTGCTGGACGGCCACCGCTTCTATACCAGCTCGAACAAGGGCTTCGCGCCGCTGCTGCGCTGGGAGCCCGCAGCCGGCGAGCCGCTGCGCGGCGCCGTCCACCTGCCCAGCTATCCGATGCACGAGCTGCGCCAGTCGCGCGCCTGGGCCCTGCCCGATGGCCGCGAAGCCTGGGTGATGCTGCAGATCGACGAGACCCTGATCGCGCCCGACGCGGCGGCCCAGTTCCGCCTGCCGCGCCAGTACCGCCTCGTCGTGCGCGTGGGCGAGGCGCGCGCCGAACTGCTTCCGGGTCAGGCCCTGGCTTTGCCCGGGGGGCGCCTGGTCTTCGAGGAGATGCGCACCTGGATGGGTTACCGCGTCGCCTACGACCCGGCCCTGCCCTGGTTGCTGGCCGCCAGCCTGCTGGCGGCACTGGCGCTCGCGGCCCACTACCTGCAGCGCTTCTGGCCGCACACGCGGGCCGCCGCAGCCGCGCCCCTGCGCACCGGGCTGGCCGATGGATGAGGCCTTGATGCTGCGCGCGGCGCTGGCCTGCTATGCGGCGTCGCTGGGCGGCCTGCGCTGGCGCCACCTTGGCGGCGCGGCGCTCGCTGCGGCCCTGCTGCTGCACACGCTGTCGCTGGCCCAGCGCTGGCAGGCCCTGGGCCATGGGCCTTTCACCACCATGTACGAGATCCTCAGCTCCAATCTCTGGAGCCTGGCCCTGGTGGCCACGCTCTCGGCCTGGGCCGTGCGCGAGGTGCGCTCCACGCTGCTGGCGGCAGCGCCGGTGCTGGCGCTGATGGCGGTCTGGCTGCTGCTGGCCGATGCCCGCCCGGGCCACTTTCCGGCCACCTACGACACCGTGCTGCTGTACCTGCACACCGTGGTCGGCAAGCTCTTCCTGGGTCTGCTGCTGGTGGCGCTGGCGATGGGCGCCGTGCCGGGGTTGCGCCGCTGGGCCTGGGGCCGCCAGGCCTTCGCCCAGGCGCCGGAAGACCGCCGCTGCGACGAGCTGGCCCACCGCTTTGCCGGCGCCGCCTTCGTTTTCGAGTCGCTGATGCTCATCGTCGGCGCGGTCTGGGCCCAGGACGCCTGGGGCCGCTACTGGTCGTGGGATCCGCTGGAGAGCTGGGCCTTCGTCACCTGGCTGGCGCTGGCCGCGGCCCTGCACGCGCGCTCCGCGCTGCGGCCCACGCCGGCGGCCTTCGGCCTGGCGCTGGCCGGGGTTTTCGTGGTCGCCTTCCTCACCTTCTTCGGCGTGCCCTTCATCAGCGTGGCGCCGCACAAGGGTGCGATATGAAAGGGCCGACATGAAGGCAGGCCGCGACCGCCGCCGCGCCGGTGCGCTGCTGACCCTGGCGGCGGTGCTGCTGGGCGGCGTCTGGCTCGACCAGCGCCCGCCGGCGCCGCTGGCGTCGGAGCCTGCCGCCACACCGAAGTGGCCCCAAGAGGCCGAGGTCACGCAGCGCTTCGAGCAGGCCGTGGTGATGCTGCACGCACGCCAATACGAGCATGCCGCCACCGCGCTGAACCGCGTGCTGACGCTGGCGCCCCGCCTGCCCGAGGCTCACGCCAACATGGGCTATGCCCTGCTGGGCCTGGCGCGCCCGCGGCAGGCGCGCGCCTTCTTCGAGGGTGCCATCGAGCTGCGTCCCGACCTCGCCAACGCCTATTACGGCCTGGCCCTGGCCTGGGAGGCCGAGGGCGATGTCGCGATGGCCACTGGCGCCATGCGCAGTTACCTGCATCTGGCGCGCAGCGAACGGCCCGAGCACCTGGCGCGGGCCCGCGCCGCGCTGTGGGAATGGGAATCCCGTCGCGGCGGCAAGCGCTGAATTCTCAGAACCCCAGCCAGCGCCTCGGCGTGTCCCAGAACAGCTTGCGGCGATCTGCGGCCTCGGGCAGCAGGCGTTCCACCTGGCGCAGCAGCGGGCCCACATCCAGCCGCTGTGGCGCGCGCAGAAAGGGCCAGTCGCTGGCCCACAGGCAGGCGTCCAGCGTATAGGCTTCCAGCAGGGCCTCGATGAAGGGCCGCGTGTCGGCATAGGGCGGCGCCTCGGTCGAGAACTTCTGGTAGCCCGAGAGCTTGACCGCGGCGCGCCCGCCGCGCGCCAGCCGCAGCAACGCCTGGAAGCCCGGCTGGGCGACGCCGCCGCCGGGGGCGGGGCGGCCGCCGTGGTCGATCAGCACGCGCACCTGGCTTTGCTCCAGCAGCGGCAGCAGGTCGATCAGCTGGCCGTGCTCGACCTGCAGCGACAGCAGCATGTCCAACTCGGCCAGCATCTTCAGCAGCGGGCCGCCGCCCTGGTAGAAGGCTGTGCCATTGACGGTGGCGTTGAAGGCGACGCCGACCATGCCTTGCTCGCGCAGCGCCAGCAGCTCGTCGCGCGGCGTGTCCAGCGCCAGCACCGCGATGCCCTTGAAACGGCCCTGGCCCTGGGCCAAAGCGTCGAGCAGGCAGCGGTTGTCGAGGTTGTAGCCGGAGTTGGGCCCCACCATCAGCGCGTGCCGGATGCCGTAGGCCCCCATCACCTGCAGGTACTGCGCCAGCGGCGCGATCTCCTGGCCGGCCGGGCGGTAGGCCACCTCGGGCGCATAGGCAAAGCGCGCCGGGTCCAGCACATGGCAGTGGCAGTCGATCTTGGGCTCGTCGAAGACGCTCATGGCCGGCCTCCGGAACTTTCTCTATTGCTTGGCGCGCAGCGCCGGCAGCACGGCCTTGATCACCTGCTTGCCGCCGCGCGCCTCGGTCAGGAAGCTCTCGCGGTCGATGTCGCCATTGCCATCGATGCTCACGTCCATCAGCACGCCCGGCTGCTGCGCGACGCTGACGGCCAGGCCATGCAGCGCCTGGGCCACGGCCCTGCGGTCGAACTTGCCCACCTTCTCGATGGCCGCCTTCATGATGTAGATGCCGGTATAGCCCTTCACGCCGTTGTGGTCGGGCGTGTACTTGAACTCCTTCTCGAACTTGGCGCGGAAGGCCTGCACGCCGGCGATGGGCGCGTCGACCGTGAGGCCGACGTGGGCGACCGCGCCGTTGGCCGCCTCGCCGGCCAGCTCGATCACCTTCTGGCTCGTCAGCACGGTCTCGCCGATGACCGGCTTGGCCAGGCCCAGCTTGCGCAGTTCGCGCAGCACGCGCGCCGCCTCCTCCTCGTTGGTGTAGACGAAGACGGCGTCGGCATGGCTCTGCTTGGCCTTGAGCGTGGCGGCCGAGAAGTCGATCTGGCCCTGCTCGGTGGAGATGTCGGCGACCACCTTCACGCCCAGCGGCTCCAACGCCTTCAGCAGCGATTCGCGGCCGCCCTTGCCGTAGTCGTTGTTGACATAGACGAGGGCCAGGGTCTTGGCCTTGAGCGTTTGGGCGATGTAGCGCGCCACGCGCGGCATCGCCGAATCCTGCGTGAAGCTGGTGCGGAAGATGTAGGGGTTGCCCTGCTTGGTGATGGCCGCGGCCTCGCCGCCGGTGAAGTTGGGCACCTCGGCGCGCCGTGTCTCGTTCATGCTCACCGCGATGGAGCCCGAGAACACCGGGCCGAAGACCGCGAACACGCCGTCGTCCACCGCTTTTTGCGCCAGGCCCTTGGCGACGCCGGGGTTGCTCTGGGTGTCGGCTGCGTTCAGCTCCAGCGTGCGGCCGAGGATGCCGCCGGCGGCATTGATTTCCTTCACCGCCAGCTCGACGCCGTTCTTGAAGTTCGTGCCCGAGGTGACGCCGGCACCCGAGAGTTCGAGGATGGCGGCGATCTTCACCGGCTCGGCGGCGAGGGCGGTGCCCGCCATCAGCGTCAGGCCGGTGAGCAGGGGCAGCAGCAGTGTCTTCATGGGATGTCTCCTTCGTGTGTTCTTGGCCGCAACGGGGTGGGGCTCTTTACTTCGGCAGCAGCAGCGTGCGCACCTCGCCCAGCTGGGCCTGCAGCGTCTCGGCCAGCGTCTCGAGGCCGAAGAAGCGCAGGTATTCCGGCACCTGCTGCACCAGCATCTCGAAGCCGGCCTCGGCACGCAGGCCGCGCTCGCGGCAGGCGCGCAGCAGCGGCGTGGGTTCGCGGCTCATGATGATGTCGACCACGGCCGCGCCAGCGTCGACGCGGGCTGGGTCTATGGGTAGCGGGTCGCCGGCCTTCAGGCCCTGCGAGGTGCAGTTGACGATGAGGTCGTAGCCGGCGGGGTCGGCGCTGGTGGCCGTGACGGCTGCCGCGCTCACCAGCGGCTGCAGGCGCTGCACCAGGCTGTCGGCGCGCTCGCGCGTGCGGTTGTAGACGGCCAGCAGGGCCGGGCCGCGCTGGGCCATGGCCGCCGCCACCGCATGGCCGCCGCCGCCGGCGCCCACCACGAGCACGCGCCGGCCGGTGACCGCGATGCCGAAGTGGTCAAGGCCCTTGACGAAGCCTATGCCGTCGAACAGCTTGGCCTCCAGCCGGCCGTCGGCCAGGCGCCGCACGGCGTTGACGGCGCCGGCGATGCGCGCCACAGGGTCGCCGGGCTGCAGCAACTCGGCCAGCGCCGCCTTGTGCGGGATGGTGGCCCAGAAGCCGACGATGTTCTCGGCCTTCATGCCGTGTTCCAGGAAGCCGGGCAGGGCGGCGGCCGGCAGCTTGAGCGGCACCACCACGGCGTCGATGCCGTGCTGCTGGAAGAGGTGGTTGTAGACCTCGGGCGCCCGCACCTGGGCCACCGGATCGCCCAGGATGTAGAAGACGCGGGTGGTGCCGGTGATGCGGGTCATGGGTCTGCTCCTGTGCCGTGTCGGGCTGGCTTGCCTTGGCGCTGCCTGCTGCGGCGGAGCGGAAATATAGGAGGCCGCCCCTCGCCGGGAGAAATAGCGCGCGGCGTGGCGTGATAAGCGGCGGCTATCATCTTTTGATGAAGCTCACGGGCCTGCGGGCGCTCACGGCCGCCGTCGAGGAAGGCAGCCTGCGCGCCGCCGCGCGCCGGCTGGGGGTCTCGCAGCCGGCGCTGACGCACCTGATCCGCGACCTCGAGCGCGAGCTGTCGACGACGCTGCTGCTGCGCTCGACCACCGGCGTGCTCGCCACCGCCCAGGGCATGGTGCTCTACGAGCGGGCGCTGGCGGCGGAGCGCGAGCTGGCCCAGGCGGTGGACCAGATCCGCCAGCTCGGCGGCCGCATGGCGGGCGCGCTGACCATAGGCGCGGTGCCGCTGGCGGTGATGCTGCTGATCCCCGAGGCGCTGCGCACCTTCGGGCGCGAGTTCCCCGACATCCAGCTGCGCGTGATCGAGGATCTCTACATCGAGCAGCTCACGCCGCTGCGCAAGGGCGAGGTCGACGTAGCTCTGGGCCCGCTGCCGGATCAGCTGCCCGCGGGCGAATTCGCGGTCGAGACGCTGATGCCCATCGCCATGGTCATCGTCGTGCGCCGCGGCAATCCGCTGGCGCGGGCGCGGCACCTGGCCGAGTTGGGCGCCGTCCCCTGGGTCTACACCGGCGTCACGCCTGCCTCCGGCTATGCCCGGCTGCTGTTCGCGCGCCACGGCCTGCCGCCGCCGCCGGCCGGCGCGCTGGTCAACTCCACCCTGGGCCTGCTGTCGCTGCTGGCCAGTGGCAATTGCGTCGGCCTGCTGCCGCAGCAGATCGCGGCCCACCCCTTCGCGATGCAGCACCTTGAGACCGTGAGTGTGGTCGAGGGGCCGCTTCAGCTGACGCTGGGGGCGCTGGCGCGCGCCGATGCCGCGCGCAAACCCAGCGTGCGCCACTTCCTGGCGCATCTGCACCGCGCCGCCCACCACCTGGGCGAGTCGGCGCCGGCCCCGGTCTGAGCGACGGGCGCGGCTCTGGCCGCGGAATTGCATGGTCCGGCGCATGACGATGTCGATGCGCCAAGCTGCACCGCGTCTTCCCGTTTCCGGGAAGGCTTTCCCGAACCCGGCGAGAAGCAGGCCGTGGGGGCGGGTGCGATGACCATGCTGTGGATCGTGCTGGCGCTGTTCCTGATCGGCGCCATGCTCTTCCTGCTGCCACCGCTGCTGAACCCGGGCGCTGATGGTGCGAGCGGCGGTGCCGCCAATCTGGCGGTCCACCGCGACCACCTGCGCGAGGTCGAGCAGGATCTGGCCGCCGGCCTGCTGGGCGTCGAGGCCGTCGAGCAGGCACGCGCCGAGACGCGCGCCCGTGTTGTCGAGGATGCCACCGCACCGGCCGCGCTGGCTGCCGCGGCGCCGGCCCGCCGCAGCGCGCTGGCGCTGGCGTTGCTGATCCCGCTGGGCAGCGTGGCCGCCTATCTGCTGCTGGGCAACCCGGCGGCCGTGGAGCCGCGCGTGGCGCCAGCGGTGAACGCGGGCCAGCAGGCCGGCGCCGAGGAGATGCAGCAGCGCATCGCGGCCCTGCTGCAGCGCCTGCAGGCCGAGCCCAAGAATGTCGATGGCTGGCTCACGCTGGGCCGCTCCTACACGGCGCTCGGGCGCTTTGCCGATGCTGCTGCGGCCTTCCGCCGCGCCAACGAGCTGACGCCGGGCAATCCCACGCTGCTGGCCGATCTGGCCGACCTGACCGCGATGACCCAGGGCCGGCGCCTCACCGGCGAGCCGGCGCGGCTGATCCAGCAGGCGCTGGACGCCGACCCGCGCCATCCCAAGGCACTGGCCCTGGCCGGCAGCGTGGCCTTCGAGGCGCGCGACTATGCCGCGGCGCGCGGCTACTGGGAGCGCGCGATGGCGGTGCTGCCGCCGCAATCGGACATGGCGCGTGCGATGCGCGCCAATGCCGCCGAGGCCGCGCGTCTGGCCGGCAGCGGCGAGACGGCAGCGGCTCCGGCGGCCGGCACGGCCGAGCCGTCAGTGGCGCCTACTGCGGCCGCCGCTGCCACCGCGGTGAGTGGCCAGGTCACGCTGAGTCCGGAACTCGCGGCCAGGCTGCCGGCCGGCGCCACCCTCTTCGTCTTTGCGCGCGCCGCCCAGGGCCCGCGCATGCCGCTGGCCATCCTGCGCCGCCCGGCCGACGGCCGGCCCTTCGAATTCAATCTCGACGACACGATGGCGATGCAGCCCCAACTCAAGATCTCGGCTTTTCCCGAGGTCGTGATCGGCGCCCGCATCTCGGCCAGCGGCAATGCCACGCCGCAGGCGGGCGACCTGGTCGGCCAGAGCGCGCCGGTCAAGCCCGGCAGCCGCAGCGTGCAGGTGCGGATCGACGGCGTGCAGCCCTGATCCGGCTGCGGTCCACCCACAATCCGGGCGGACCGCCGATGTGATTCAGCGGCCGGCCTGGAAGCGCTTGGCGTCGGCGTGTCCCGCGGCCGCGGCGCGGTCTATCCATTTGCGCGCTTCGGTGTCGGACTGCGTCACGCCGCTGCCGGTGAGGAAGAGGATGCCCAGGCTGTACTGGGCCTCGGCATGGCCCTGGCTGGCGGCTTCGAAGTACCACTGCGCGGCCAGGCGGGTGGGGTCCTGGTCGGCCGCCACCGGGGCTTGGCCGTAGGCATACATGTTGCCTAGGAGGAACTGGGCATCCGCCAGCCCCTGGCGCGCGGCCTTTTCGTACCACTGCAGTGCGAGCTCGTTGCTCTCGCGCACGCCGTGGCCGTGGTAGTAGAGCGTGCCCAGGCGCAGCTGGGCCTGGGGCTGGCCGTCGCGGGCCAGGGGCTCCAGCAGCTTGAGGGCCGCCGCATAGTCCTTGCGTTGCAGGGCCGACGTGGCGTCCTGCAGGGGGTCGGCCCGGGCCACCAGCACAGCCATCGAAAGGGCCAGGGCGACGATGCAGTTCACGGTCTTCATTGACGGGCTCCAGGCAATGGCGGGACCGGATGCAAACGCCGTTCCCGTGGCGGGCGAGGGGCGCGCTGGTGGCTGCGCGCCGATGGGGCCACTTTAGTGGAGTCCCAGCCAGCACCCTTGCCGCTGCACCGCTCGTTGCGCGCGCGCGGCTGGGCCGTGACCTTCGCGTTGCTGGCCTACGTGGTGTGCGCCGGCCTCTACATCTCGGGTGAGCGTGTCCACATCGCCGAGGTGACCTCGGCGCTCGACCGCCTGGCCCGCCACGAGCGAGCGCTGTCGCTGGCCGAGGTGGCGGTGAACAGCGCCCTCGGGGATGTCGGCGAGGCGCTGCGGCAGGCCGAGCTGCCGGCGGTGACGGCCGAATTGCGCCTGCACCTCGAGACCAGCCGGCGCCAGCTGGGCGAGCTGGAAGAGCACGATCCCGGCTACGTGCTGCTGCAACGCACGCTGCTGCGCAACCAGGGTTCGCTCGACGCCCAGCCCGAGGTGGGCAACTGGCTCGAACTGCAGGCGGCGCTGCGCCGTGCCGCCGACGACCTGGACATCCGCCACCAGCGCCTGATGGACCAGCGCCAGCTGCTCGACGCCGGCTACAAGCGCCGCTACGACGCGGTGACGGTCGAGTCGATGCTGCTGGCGGCGGTGGGCTTGGTCAGCTTCGGCTCGCTCGCGGCCTGGTTCTTCACCCAGCTGGCGCACGACATCGGCCGCCTCGACGAGCACGCCCGCCGCATCGTCGCCGGGCTGCGCGGCGTGCCGCTGGCGGTGCGGCGCGAGGACGAACTGGGCCGGCTGATGCAGGCCGTCAACCGCATGGCCGACGACCTGGACGAGCGCGAGCGCCACATCCAGCTCGACATCCAGCGCCGCTCGCACGAGGACAAGATGCTCGCCGTCGGCGCCCTGGCCGCCGGCGTGGCGCACGAGATCAACAACCCGCTGGCGGTGATTGGCGGCGTGGCCCAGGAGCTGGCCGGCGCCGAGCCGGGCCAGATGACGCCCGAGCAGCTGGCGCAGAGCGCCCGCCTCATCCTGGCCCAGGTCGAGCGTGCCGGCGGCGTGGCGCGCCAGCTGGCCGAGATGACGGCGCTGCAGCCGGCCGAACAGGACTGGATCGACCTCAACGCGCTGCTGCGCCGCGTGGTGCGCCTGGTCGGGTATGACCGCCGCTACCGCCTGCTGAGCTGGGAGATCAAGACCGACGACGCTTTGCCGGCCGTGCGCAATTCGGCCCACGCCCTCCAGCAGGTGCTGATGCAGATGACCGCACTGGCCTGTGACGCACTGGTGGCAGGGTCGGCCGGGCCCGTTATCCTGCGCGTCCAGACGATGCAGACGGAAGGCGGCGTGGCGGTACAGATGTTGTTTCCCCCGGTGATCGACTTCGCGCGGCCCGAGGTGCAGCGCGGCCTGTTGCTGTGCCGCGCCACCATCGAGCCCTTGCGCGGACAGCTTGCGTTCGGTCAAGACGAAGGGGCACTGCAGCGCATTAGGCTCGTGCTCCCTGCCGATTCCGGCAGCGCCACAGGATGAATGCGATGCCCGAGTTGAGTGTGCTCGTCGTCGACGACGAGCCCGCCATCAGGCAGGTGTTGTCGGCGGCAATTTCCAAGGCCGGCTACTCGGTTGATGCCGCTGGCTCGGCCGCCGAGGCGCTGGGCCGCCTGGACGCCCACCCCTACGACGTTGTGCTCAGCGATGTCTTCATGCCGGTCACCGACGGCATCGAGCTGCTGCGCCAGGCGCGCGCCCGCGGCCACGCCGCCACCTTCATCATGGTGACGGCCTTCGCCTCGGTCGATTCGGCCATCGACGCCATCAAGGCCGGGGCTTGGGACTACATCACCAAGCCGGTGCGCAACGAGGAAATCCTGCACCGGCTGGAGCAGATCGACGCGCTGCGCGGCCTGCGCGAGGAGAACAAGGCGCTGCGCACTCTGGTCATGGGCGGCGGCGAGGGCACGTTCAACTTCGTCTCGCCGGCAATGCAGGCGGTGGAACGCCTGGCCACGCGCGTGGCGCCCACCGACAGCACGGTGCTCATCACCGGCGAGAGCGGCACCGGCAAGGGCGTGACGGCACGCCGCATCCACGAGATTTCGGCCCGCCGTGACGGCCCCTTTGTGGCCGTCAACTGCGGCGCCATCCCCGAGAACCTGATCGAGAGCGAGCTCTTCGGCCACACCAAGGGCGCCTTCACCAGCGCCGACCGTGCGCGCAAGGGCCTGTTCCTGCAGGCCGACCACGGCACCATCTTCCTCGACGAGATCGGCGAGCTGCCGATTGGCATGCAGACCAAGCTGCTGCATGTGCTCGAGGCCAAGGAGGTGCGCCCGCTGGGCAGCGAGCAAAGCCGCAAGATCGACGTGCGCATCGTCGCCGCCACCAACCGCGACCTCACCGCCATGGTGGCCCAGGGGCGCTTCCGTGAAGACCTGTTCTTCCGGCTCTCGGTGTTCCAGATCGCGATGCCGCCGCTGCGCGAACGCCGCGCCGACATCCCGGCCCTGTTGCGCCACATCATCGCCCAGCGTGTGGTGCCGCCGGGCTCGCAGCAGACGCTCAGCATCGACCCCGAGGCCGAAGACCTGCTCGCCAACTTTGCCTGGCCGGGCAATGTGCGCCAGCTCGAAAACGTGCTGCACCGCGCCGCCATCCTGGCCGACGGCGGCTGCATCCGCGTCGCCGACCTGCCGCCCGAGGTCTCGCCCAGCGCCGGCGGCATGGCCGCGCTGCCGGTCGAGGGCGGCGAGGGCTCGCTGCGCGACCGCGTGCGGCGCTTCGAGGTCTCGCTGATCCGCCGCGCCATCGAAGAGGCCGGCGGCGACCGCCGCCTGGCCGCCCAGCGCCTGGGCATAGGCCTGTCCAGCCTCTACCGCAAGCTCGAGGAAGCGCCGGGCCCCGGCTGAACTGCCGGCCGCCCTGCGCATGCCGGTTGGCCGCCAAGGCCATACTGGCATGGAAATCGCTGCCCTGGCCTGATACTCGCAACGATTTCAGCCTGGTCGCGGACGCAGCAAAGATGCAATTCAGACAGCGTGTAGGGGTGCTGATCCTGGCGGGAGCCGCGGCTTGTGCGCAGGCTGCGCCTTCTGACGATCACGCTCGCGCGCTGCAGGCCTACAAGGCCGGCGATGTCACGACGGCGATGGCCGTGCTGCGCCCGCTGGCCAAGGCCGGCCATGCGCCGTCGCAGAGCCTGCTGGCCTTTCTGCTCGAGAACGCCGACTACCTCGACGAGGCCGTGGCGCTGTACAAGCAGGCCGCCGCCGCCGACGACCCCGAGGGTCATGCCGGCCTCGCCAACCTCTATCTCACCGGCCGCGGGCTTGCCAAAGATGAGAAGCAGGCGCTGGCGCATTTCTCGAAAGCGGCAGCCCGGGGCCATGCAGCGTCCATCGATGTCGTGGCCACGGCCTACCTCAAGAACCAGATGGCCACGGACGCTGCGGCCGAGCCGGCTGTGGCACGCGAGGCCGTGCTGCGCGCTGCCGGCCAGAACCATCTGCCCTCGGCCGATGCGCTGGCCGAGGCCTACCGCAGCGGACGCTGGGGCCTGCCCGTCGACGAGGCCCAGGCGGCGCAATGGCAGGCCAAGGCCGCAGCCTGGCGCAAGCAGCGCAGCCCGGCGCCGGTGAAGCGCAAGTGAATCCGTTGCGACTGGCCTGCGGGCTGCTGGCCGCTGCGGCGTGTGCGCCGTTCCCGACTTGGGCGGCCAATCCCGACCATGGCGCCGAGCTCTACCGCAGCCATTGCGCCTCGTGCCATGGCAACGACGGCCGCCCGGTGCTGCCCGGCGCCCCCGATTTCTCGCGCCCCACGGCGCTGCTCAAGCCCGATCTGGCGCTGCTCGCCACCATCCGCAGCGGCCGCGGCGGCATGCCTGCCTTCGCCGGCCAGTTGCGTGACCGCGACATCCTCGATGTCGTGGCCCATTTGAGGACTCTTAGATGACTTTCAGCTTCCGCCCCGCCCTGATGGCGCTCGTCCTGTGCTGCGCGCTGCCCGCCTGGGCCCAGCGCGTCAAGGATGTGTTCGAGGTCGGGCCCACGGTCTATGTGCGCGCGCTCACCGTCGAGCCGGCCAAGACCGCGCTGTGGGTGGGCACCTCGGCCGGCGTCCACGAGGTCGACCTCGCCAGCGGCAAGCTGCGCAACACCTTCACGCGCAAGGAAGGCCTGGCCAACGAGTACGTCTTCGCCATCGGCCTCGATCGCGACGGCAACAAGTGGTTCGGCACCAATGCCGGCGGCGTCTCGCGCTACAAGGACGGCAAGTGGAAGACCTTCTTCCCCATGCACGGCCTGGCCGACTACTGGATCTACTCCTTCACGCAGCAGAAGAACGGCGACTTCTGGATCGGCACCTGGGCCGGCGTCAACAAGATCGAGGCCAAGACCGGCAAGTTCCGCACCTATGTGAAGGAACTCGTCAACGAATGGGTCTATGGCCTGGCCGTCGACGCGCAGGACCGCGTCTGGTTCGGCACCGAGGGCGGCGTCTCGATGTTCGACGGCAAGCGCTGGCAGTCGTGGACGCACAAGGACGGCCTGGGTGCCGCCAACGACGAGAACCTGCCCTTCTCCACCAACACCGGCCTGGGCACGCGCTCGCGCCACGACCTCTCGGTCGGCAACGACGGCCCCGCCACCTACAACCCGAACTACACCTTCTCCATCATCGCGGCTGCCGACGGCAGCATCTGGGCCGGCACCTGGGGCGGCGGCGTGGCGCGCTTCGACGGCAAGACCTGGACCAACTTCACCACCAAGCAGGGCCTGGCCGGGAACATCGTCTACAGTCTTCTCCAGGATCGGCAGGGCGTTTTCTGGTTCGGCACCAACAAGGGTGTGTCGCGCTGGGACGGCAAGAGTTTCAAGAATTTCGGCCTCGCCGAGGGGCTGCTCGACACCAATGTGTACGCGCTGGCGATGAGCCCGGACGGCGACATCTGGGTCGGCACCAAGAAAGGCGTTGCCCGCATCGGGCGCTGAGCCTGCTCTTCTCGCGAAACCGCGACACCTTCACCGGAGATTTCTCTCATGGGCTTCAAGCTCCCCATCGTCGGGCTGGCGGTCATCGGCCTGGGCGCCGCACTGGCCGGCACCTACCAGCTCGGGCGCAGCAGCGCCGCCGCCAGTGCGCCGCCGGCCGCGGCCACCGTCGTCGCCCAGGCCGCGCAGCCGGCCGCGCCCCAGGGCGAACCGCAGACCGCGGGCAAGGTGGGCGCCGACGCCTCGCAGAAGTTCACCCACTTCCGCGTCGGCAACAAGAACGTCAAGCGCATCTACGTCGACGGCGACACCGTCTGGGTCGGCACCTCGGGCGGCGCGGTGCGCTACGACACCCGCACCGACGAGTACAAGCTCTTCGATGCCAAGAGCGGCCTGCTGTCCAACGGTGTCTTCTACGTCGGCCGCCTGGGCGAGAAGATCACCGTCGGCACCTACGGTGGCGGCCTGTCGCTGCTCGACCCCAAGACCGAGAAGTGGGAAACCTACAACGTGCCCGAGGGCCTGGGCGACGCCTTCGTCTACGACGTGGTCAAGGCCAAGAACGGCGACGTCTGGGTCGCCACCTGGTCGGGCGTCAACCGCATCCGCGGCGGCGACCTCGGCGACCGCTCGAAGTGGGATCTGCACACCGTCGAAAGCACCAAGGGCGGCCTGCCCAACGACTGGGTCTACGGCCTGGCCGAGGGCAAGAACGGTGAGATCTGGCTGGCCACCGAGGGCGGCTTGTCGCGCTACAAGGATGGCCAGTGGCAGGCCTGGAACCACGCCAAGGGCCTGGGCGCGGCCTACGAGAAGGTGAAGAACGACATCGCGTTCACCAACGACCCCTCCAAGGTCTCGGAGCACCACGCCAAGCAGAAGCAGGAAATGGGGCTGCAGGACGTCAACGTTGCCTACAACCCCAACTACATCGTCTCGATGGTGGTCGATGCCGAGGGCGTGGTCTGGGCCGGCACCTGGGGCGGCGGGTTGTCGCGCTTCGACGGCAAGGCCTGGACCCATTACACGGTGGCCGAGGGCCTGCCAGGCAACCACGTCTTCATGCTCCACATTGACCCCAAGGGCGTGCTCTGGATAGGCACGAACAACGGCCTGGCGCGCTTCAAGGAAGGTGGTGGCTTCAGCGTGATGACCACCACCGACGGCCTGTTCGCCAACACCGTGTTCTCGATGGCGACGGCGCGCGACGGCACGCTGTGGATTGGCAGTTTCGGCGGCGTGGCCAAGATCAAGCCATGACCGCAGCGCGGCAACGCTTCCCGGACGGCTGAACCGGGTGGCCGTGGACCAGCCGATGAACCTGTCGCTGCTGCGCGGGCTGGACGCGCAGAGCACGGGCACGCTGCTGTCCCGCCTGCTGGCGATCGCCGACGACGCAGTGGTCGTCACCGATGCGCAGCAGCGCATCGTGCTCTTCAACGAGGGCGCCGAGCGCATTTTCGGCTACCGCGTGGCCCAGGTGCTGGGCCTGTCGCTGGGCGTGCTGCTGCCCGAGGCCTACCGTGGCGGACACGAGGCCCATGTGCGCGAGTTCGGCCTCTCGCCGCGCGTGGCCCGGCGCATGGGCGAGCGGCGCGAGATCCACGGCCGCCGCGCCGATGGCGGCCTCTTCGACGCCGAGGCCTCGATCTCCCACATCGAGCTCGATGGCCGTACCTTCTATGCCGCCATCCTGCGCGACGTGAGCGAGGCCCGCCGCGCCCGCAACCGCCTGGCCGAGAGCGAGGCGCGCTTTCGCGGCCTGGCCGCTGCGGCGCCGGTGGGCATCTTCCAGACCGATGGCGAGGGCCGTTGCACCTATGTCAACGACCGCTGGTGCCTGATCGCCGGCATGGGCGCCGACGAGGCCCTGGGCAGCGGCTGGCTGCGCGCCCTGCACCCGGCCGATGGGGCGCGCGTGCGCGGCGTGTGGGCCGAGGTGCTGGCCGGCCGCACCACCTTCGACCTGCGCTACCGCTTCCTGCGGCCCGATGGCAACGAGACC
Source organism: Rubrivivax sp. A210 (assembly GCF_904426505.1). Classification (GTDB taxonomy): domain Bacteria; phylum Pseudomonadota; class Gammaproteobacteria; order Burkholderiales; family Burkholderiaceae_C; genus Rubrivivax. Next base: position 265,911 of record NZ_CAJGBN010000012.1, on the reverse strand, counting down.
TGGGTGCTGGGCAATGCCGTCGCCAGCCACGGCGCCGACGGCGAGGTCAACGGCTACATCGGCACCATCACCGACATCACCGAGAGCCACAACCAGAGCATCGCGCTGGAGCGCGCCAAGTCCGAGGCCGAGGCCGCGGCGCGCGCCAAGAGCCTGTTCCTGGCCAACATGAGCCATGAGATCCGCACGCCGCTGAACGCGGTGATCGGCATGACCACGCTGCTGCTGGACACGCCGATGTCGGAAGACCAGCGCGATTTCGCCCGCACCATCCGCGCCAGCGGCGAGAACCTGCTCGAGATCATCAATGACATCCTTGACTACTCCAAGGCCGACGTCGGCAAGCTCGAGCTCGAGGAGCGGCCCTTCGACCTGCGCCGCTGCGTCGAGGAATCGCTGGATCTGGTGACGCCGCGAGCGCTCGAGAAGAACCTCAACCTCGCCTACCTGATCGAGGACGGCACGCCCGAGGCCCTGTTGGGCGACGTCGCCCGCGTGCGCCAGGTGCTGGTGAACCTGCTGTCCAACGCCGTCAAGTTCACGCACCAGGGCGAGGTCTTTGTCTCCGTCGACGGCGAGCCGGCCTCCGACGGCGCCTGGCGCATCCGCTTCGCCGTCAAGGACACCGGCATCGGCATCGCCGCCGAGCAACTGCCGCGGCTGTTCCAGTCCTTCACCCAGGTCGACGCTTCGACCACGCGCAAGTACGGCGGCACCGGCCTGGGCCTGGCCATCAGCAAGCGCCTGTCCGAGCTGATGGGTGGCGGCGTGGAGGTGCAGAGCGAACCCGGCCACGGCTCGCAGTTCAGCTTTCATGTGCGCGTGCGCGCGGCGGCCAGCGCCGAGCCGGCCGATTTTCTGCAGCGCAACGCGCCCGCCCTGGCCGGCCGGCGCATCCTGGTCGTCGACGACAACCTCACCAACCGGCGCATCCTGACCAAGCTGCTGCTGCTGTGGGGCATGCTGCCGTCGACATTCCCGTCGGCGCTCGAGGCGCTGGATCGCGTGCGCCACGGCGAGCAGTTCGATCTGGCCGTGCTCGACATGAGCATGCCCGAGATCGACGGCATGGACCTCGCCAACGAGATCCGGCGCCAGCGCGGCCCCGAACAGCTGCCCATCGTGATGCTCACCTCGCTGGGCCAGCGCCAGACCCTGCAAGCCGGCCAGGCGCTGAGCCTGGCGGCCTGCCTGTCCAAGCCCATCAAGGCCAGCCAGCTCTTCAACACCCTGGTGGCGGTGCTCGACGGCAGCCAGGCGCGTACACCCAGCGCGCCGGTGCCGGCCCAGCCACAGCCGCGCGGGGTGCAGAAGACGCTGCGCGTGCTGGTGGCCGAGGACAACCCCATCAACCAGCGCGTCGCGTTGCGCCTGCTGCAGCACCTGGGCTACCAGCCCGACCTCGCCGGCAACGGCCACCAGGCCCTGGCCGCGGTGGCGCGCCAGACCTATGACGTGGTGCTGATGGACATCCAGATGCCCGAACTCGACGGCCTGGAGGCGGCACGCCAGATCGTGCAGCGGCGCGGCCCCGACGGCCTGCCGCGCATCATCGCGATGACCGCCAATGCCATGCCGGGCGACCGCGAGATGTACATCGCCGCCGGCATGGACGGCTACCTGCCCAAGCCCATCGAGCTGGCCGACCTATCGGCCGTGCTCGACCAGGCCGGCACGCTGGCGCAAGACCAAGGCCACGCTGCCGCCGAGGGTGTGATCGACCCGGCACGGCTGGAACACCTGCGCGCCATGCAGGACGACAGCCAGCCCAGCCTGGTGCGCGAGCTGATCGACCTCTTCCTGGCCGATTCGCCCGCCCATGTGCGCCGCCTCGAAGAAGCCCATGTGGCCAGCGATGCGGCTGCACTGCGGGCCCTGGCGCACCGCTTTCTTTCGGCGACGCAGAACATCGGCGCCACCAGGCTGTCGCGCCTGTGCGCCGACCTCGAACGCCTGGCCAAGGCCGGCCACCTGGGCGCTGCAGCGCCGCTGCTGGCCGACCTGGGCCACGAGCGCGAGCGCGTACACGCGGCGCTGCTGGCGGCGCGCATCCGCTACTGATTCCGCTGCCGACCGTGGGCCGCCTGCTCCTGCAACGCCGCGAATGGCTGGCCCTGGCCGCCGGCCTGTGGCTGCTGCCGCCGGCCCAGGCCCGCCACGAGCGCCGCGCGCTCTTCGGCTCGCCGGCCGATCTGCTGTTGCCCGTGGCCGCTCCGGCGGCGGCGGCCGACGAGGTCTGGCGTGGCCTGGCGGCCATGAACCAGCGCTGGAACGCCTGGAAGCCGGGCGAGGTGAGCACGGTCAACGCCGCCTTTGCCGCCGGTCGCGCCACGCGCGTGTCGCCCTCACTGCGCACGCTGATCGAGGGTGCCGCGGCGATGGAGCGGCTGTCGCTGGGCCATTTCAATGCCGGCATCGGCGGCCTGGTCGGGCAATGGGGTTTCCACGATGACGTGATGCGGCCGGGCCAGCGGCCCGCCGCGGCCGAAATTGCCCCCTGGCTGGCGACGCCGCCCAGCCTGGCGCAGCTCGAATGGCAAGGCCTGGCCGTGCGCAGCCGCAACCCGCGCCTGCAGCTCGATTTCGGCGGCTACGCCAAGGGCGTGGCGCTCGACTGGGCGCTGGACCGCCTGCAGCGCGCCGGCATGCAAGATGCACTGCTCAACCTGGGCGGCAATCTGGCTGCGATGGGCGGCACGGCTGGCCGCCCCTGGCGCGTGGGCGTGCGCGACCCCCACGGGCCCGGCCTGGTGGCCACGCTGGACACGCGCGGCCGCGAGGCCGTCGTCACCTCGGGCAGCTATGAGCGCTGGCGCCTGCTCGACGGCGAACGCTGCACCCACATCCTCGACCCCCGGCTGGGCCGGCCCGCGCCCGCGCTGGTGAGCGTGACCGTGGTCCACCCCTCGGCCGCACTGGCCGACGCCGCCGCCACCGCGCTGCTGGTGGCCGGCCCTTTGATCTGGCGCACACTGGCCCGCGAGATGGGTGTCGATGCGGTATTTGTTGTCGATCAAGCGGGTCGGCAGAGCGTGACCACGGCCCTGGAAGCACGCTTGAACCCCCCGATCTGAGGGGGCTGTGTACGACATCACGGGAGGGCCTTTCGACCTCCTTACAGCGGCCCCGTCCACCCCGATACAGGGGACATGGATGCCCGCACACTTCTTCTCGCCGCCGCCCTGCTCGTGCAGCCCGTCGCCGCCCTGGCTTCGTCGCACTGGATGTGCGGGCTCTCGGAAGAGCTGACCCAGCTGGTCTGCGTGGCCGACAACGAGATCGACGTGGTCGACGATGCCGCGCCGGTGCAGAAGCTGGTGGTGCGCGGCACGCAGTTCCCGCTCGACACCGCGCGGGTCTGGACGGTGGACTTCTGGGCCCCGGCCACCGACATGGACATGGTCCGCCAGCTGGCCAACGCCACGCTGTGCTACCGCACGCCCAATTGCAGCGTCGTGGTCTCGGCACCCCGGGTCGAGATGGCGATGGCCGCGCTCGTGGATCATCGCCCGCAGCGCCGCCGCCGCTGAGACGAACGGCCTTTCAAGCCCTCATTCGCTGCCCTCGGCCCCATCCTCGCCGCCATCGGCCGCGTCGCGCTCCCGCGCCAGCCGCACACGCTCGGCCAGGCGTGCCGCCATCGGTGCCATGTCCTGCACCAAGGCACTCGGGGCCGCAGGTCCGGCCAGGTTGAGCGCCGGCAGCGGCAGCGTGCTCATGTAGGGCGCGCGGCTGAAGCTGTCGCTGACGCGCTGGGTGAGGGCCAGCGAGACGCCGCCGCCGGCCAGCGCCGCCGCGGCCACTGCCAGGCCCACCGCGCGGCGGTGCTGCGGCAGCAGATGCTCGAGATGGGCGCGGATCATCAGCACCAGCAGCAAGGCCTGGCCGGGCGGCACCAGCCGCCACAACAGCGGCCAGCCCAGGCTCGCGGCCAGCGGCGGCAGCACGGCCTCCACTGCTTCCAGCGCCAGCAGCCAGGGCAGGGCGATGCGCAGGTGGCCGAGGAAATCGAAGCGGTGCTGGAACAGCTTGGACAGCAGCGCCCACAGGCCGCACCAGCCGGCCAGCGCCAACGGCAGGCCCACGGCCAGCGGCAGCCAGGCAGTGGCATCGGCGCCGGGGTCCAGCACCAGCCAGTGGCTGGCCGCCGCCAGCGCCAGTGTTGCCAGGGCGACCGCGCCGAGACGCCGGTCGGAGCCGGGCAGCAGGGCCGGCAGCGGACGCTCGGCGGCCGGGGTCTCGCCGCGCAGGCGCAGGCGCAGCCGCGTCGCGCCGATCTGCAGCAGGGCGCCATCGGCGGGCAGTTCGGCCGTCTCGCCCCGCTGCAGGCGGCGGTGCTGCCAGGTGATGCCGTTGACGCTGTCGCCGACGCGCAGGCGTGCGCCGCCACCGTGCTCAGCCGAGCCCGCTTCCAGGCTGGCGTGGTGGGGCGCGACGAAGGCATCGTCGAGCACAAGATCGTTGGTCAGCGCGCGGCCTACCGTGCAGGGCCAGTGCCAGACGTCGAAGGCGCGCAGGCAGCGCCCGTCGCGGTCCAGCACCTCGATCAGCGCGAGGCGTTCTTGGCCGCTGCTGTCCATGCGTAGCCGTCGAGGTAGTGGCGGGTCAGGTGCTCGGCGCTCGCCAGGCTCACGCCCAGGGCGTCGAAGCGGCCTTGCACGCCGGTGGTGGGGGCGTCCAGCGTGGCCACCAGCACGGTGAGGTCGTGCAGGCCTTCGAGCTTCTTGTAGGCGCGCAGGCAGACCACGGCGCGCAGCGGCAGTGCGCCGGGCTGGGCGGCGATGCTGCGTTCGCTGCAGCGCGGCGCGGTACGCAGGCGGTCGTCGTTGCCGATGAACTCATTGCGGAAGCTGGCGCTGTAGCGCTCGGCAAAGCGCAGCATGCCAATGCGCGAGCCGTCGTAGGCCTCGTGGCGCACGGTCAGGTAGCCGGTGAGCAGGGCGCCGCTGACGAAGATGCGGCTGTCCATCTCGCAGTCGGAGCGCTCGAACTGCAGGCCGCGCGCCGCCTGGGGCGACCCGCGGCCCCAGCAGCGCATGGTGGTCTCCTGCGGCACCGGGATGGCGTAGCGGGCGTGGCCGGCGCCGCGCCAGGGCTCGCCAGTGAAGCGCCGCGTCAGCTCGGCCTCGTGGGCGAGCAGCTGGCGCGTGATCTCGGGCCAGGCCGGCGCTGCGATGGGTGTGGCGCCGCGCCCGCGGGCGATCAGCGAGCGCACCGGATCGACCGGCACCAGAAAGCTCACCTGCTCGCCGTCGCGCCGCGCCGCCACGTTGACGCCGACGAGGCGGCCCTGCTCGTCCAGCGCCGGGCCGCCGCTCATGCCGGCGCTGAGCGATCCGCCAAAGAACAGCGTGGGCAGGAAGCTGCGCTCGACCGGGCCGTTGTAGCTGCCCTCGGCCACCGCGAAGCCGACATCGAGCGGGTTGCCCAGCGCATAGATGCGCGCGCCGCGCGGCAGCGGCTCGTCCGCGGGCCGCAGTGCCACGGCGCCGCGCCCGGCCAGCGGCGCCGGATCGGCCGCGCGCAGCAGCGCAAGGTCATGCACGACGTCGAAGGCCAGCAGCTGCAGCGCGCCTTGCTTGCCATCGACCGTGGCATAGACCAGGCGGTGGCGGCCCGGCTGCAGCGCGTACTGGCTGACGACGTGGTAGTTGGTGAGCAGGTGGCCGGCCTCGTCGACCAGAAAGCCCGAGCCCACCGAGGACTGGCTGTCCTGGGTGCGCAGCAGCGTGCGCACCTGCAGCAGCTGTGGCCGCGTGCGCTCGTAGATGCGCTGGCCGGTTCCGGTGGGGGCGCCGCCGGCGGGCGCGCTGGCGGCGGCCTCGGCGGCGCTGGGCTCCGTCGTGCGCGCGGGCGCCTGCGGCGCGGCGGCCCGGGCCAGGGCCCAAGCCACGGCCATGGCAAGCATCAGCAAGCCCTGCGCGGTGCGATGCAGGGCCGGGCGCAGGCGGGCAGGCGCGGTCATGGGCATGGTGCGATGTGGGCGGCGGCTTGGTGCGGGCCGGCGCCGCCTAGGCGCGCATCAGCGTGCTCTTGCCGAACAGGCTTTCGATCAGGTCGACCGCCAGCAGCGCGGTCTTGTTGCGCAGATCCAGCGCCGGGTTCAGCTCCATCACGTCCAGGCTGGCCAGGCGGCCGCTGTCGGCAATCATCTCCATGCAGAGCTGGGCCTCGCGGTAGGTGGGGCCTCCGGGCACGGTGGTGCCGACGCCGGGGGCGATCTCGGGGTCGAGGAAGTCGACGTCGAAGCTCACATGCAGATGGGTCTTGTCGTCCAGCGTCGCCAGCGCCAGCTCCATCGTGTGGCGCATGCCCATCTCGTCGATGTAGCGCATGTCGAAGACTTCGAGGCCCACCTCATGCACGAAGCGCTTCTCGCCGGCGTCGACGCTGCGGATGCCGATCTGGCGCACCGCCTTGGGGTTGAGCGCAGGCACCGTGCCGCCGATCTCGACCAGCTCGCGCGGGCCGTGGCCGCACAGGCAGGCCACCGGCATGCCGTGGATGTTGCCGCTGGGCGTGAGCACGCTGGTGTTGAAATCGGCGTGGGCGTCCAGCCACAGCACGCGCAGCTTGCGTCCGGTGTCGCGGCAGTGGCGTGCCACCGCGCTGATGCTGCCTATGCCCAGGCAGTGGTCGCCACCCAGCAGGATGGGCAGGCGGCCCAGCGCCAGCTCTGCGTGTACGGCCTCATGCACGGCGCGGTTCCAGGCCGTCACCTCGGCCAGGTGGCGGTAGCCGTCCAGCGGCGGCAGCCAGGGGTTGGCGGGGCCGGCGAGGTTGCCGCGGTCCGCCACCTCGAGGCCGTGGGATTCGAGCGTGGCGGCGATGCCGGCCACGCGCAGCGCCTCGGGCCCCATGCTGGCGCCGCGCGTGCCGGCGCCGATGTCGGTGGGCGCGCCGATCAGGCTGATGCGCGGCTTCATGTCATGCATCCTCGGCGAACTCACCCGTGCCGGTGGCGGCCTGGTCGAAGCCGTAATGGGCGGCGAGGATTTCCCAGGCTTCCTCGGCCGTCTCGACAAATCGGAACAGGTGCAGGTCGGCGGCGCCAATCATGCCGGTCTCGACCAGGAAGTCGAAGTCGATCAGGCGCTCCCAGAAGGCGCGGCCGAAGAGCAGCACAGGGCGGCGCCGGCTCTTGCCGGTCTGCATCAGCGTGATCGACTCGAACAGCTCGTCCAGCGTGCCGAAGCCGCCCGGAAAGCAGGCCAGCGCGATGCTGCGCATCAGGAAGTGCATTTTGCGGAGCGCGAAATAGTGGAACTGGAAGCACAGCTGCGGCGTGATGTAGGCATTGGGCGCCTGTTCATGCGGCAGCACGATGTTCAGGCCGATGCTCTTGCCGCCGACATCAAAGGCGCCGCGGTTGCCGGCCTCCATGATGCCGGGGCCGCCGCCGGTGACGACGAAGACGGGCGTGGCGTGCGCCCGCGAGCGCGCGGTGGCCAGGGCAGCGAAGCGGCGCGCCTCGTCGTAGTAGTGGCTCATCGCCACCGCTGTCTCGGCGCGGCGGATGGCCTGGGCGTCGCCGCCGGCGCGGGCCTCTTCGAGCGCCGCCACTGCCTGCTCCGGCGGCTTGATGCGGGCGCTGCCGAAGATCACGAGGGTCGACTCGATGCCGTGCTCCTGCTGCACCAGCTCGGGCTTGAGCAGTTCAAGCTGCATGCGCACGGGGCGCAACTGCTCGCGCAACAGGAAGGCGGGGTCGTCGAAGGCCAGGCGGTAGGCGCTCTCGGGCCCGGCATAGCGCTGCGTGGCGGCCAGCGCCGCAGCCTCTTCTTCGGCGCTGGGAAAATTGCGGGCGGTGAGGTGGGGGTTCTTGTCTTCCATCGCGGCGACTTTATGCGCAGGCGCGGCGCGGCCTGCCGGTGTGGGACGAAAAAAGCCCGCCGGAGGCGGGCTTGGGTGCGAGGGGCGGCGGCGCGCCTACTTCTTGGTCGGCGCCTCGGCGCGTTGCTCGGCGGCGGCCGTCTTGCTGGCGATGACCGGCAGTCCGCGCAGCTGGTTCAGCGCCTGCTGCAGCGGGAAGTCTTCGGCAGTGCCGAACTCGGGCAGGGGCTTGATCGGCTCCTTGGACTTGGCGGCCTGCTCCTCGAGCTTCTTGCGCGCGTCCTCGCGGGCCTTCTCGCGCTCGCCATCCTTCTTCTCGTCGGCGCCTTGCAGGTGCTTGTCGAGGTCGGCCTCGCGCATGCGCAGCGCCGCAAACACATTGCCTTCGGCGGTTTCGTCGAGCCAGATGTCGGGCACGATGCCCTTGGCCTGAATGCTGCGGCCACTGGGCGTGTAGTAGCGCGCGGTGGTGATCTTGAGCGCGGTGTCCGAGGGCAGCGGGCGCACCGTCTGCACCGAGCCCTTGCCGAAGGTCTGGGCACCCATCACGGTGGCGCGCTTGTGGTCTTGCAGCGCGCCGGCAACGATTTCGCTGGCCGAGGCCGAGCCCTCGTTGACCAGCACCACCAGCGGCACCGTCTTCAGCGCCGCGGGCAGGCGCCGCAGCGGGTCGGCGCCGGCACGGCGGGCGTAATACTCGGGGCTGGCGCGGAAGGTGGCGCGCGACTCGGGCAGCTGGCCGTTGGTGGTGACCACCACCACGTCGGACGGCAGGAAGGCCGCCGACAGCGCCACCGCGCCGTCGAGCACGCCGCCCGGATCGTTGCGCAGATCGAGCACCAGGCCCTTGAGGTTGGGATCCTGCTTGTACAGGTCTTCGACCTTCTTGACGAACTCTTCCACCGCGGTCTCGCGGAACTGGCTCACGCGCACCCAGCCATAGCCCGGCGCCGGCATGCCGGCGCGCACGCTCTGCATGCGGATTTCCTCGCGCACGATGGTGAGCGGGAAGCTGCGGTTCTCGGCCTTGCGGAAAATGTTGAAGTTGACCTTGGTATTGGGCTCGCCGCGGATGCGCTTGACGGCCTGGTCGACCGTGAGGCCCTTGACCGGCGTGTCGTCGATGCGCGTGATCAGGTCGCCCGGCTTGAGGCCGGCGCGGAAGGCGGGCGAGCCTTCGATGGGCGAAACCACCTTGATGAGGCCGTCTTCCATGCCCATCTCGATGCCGATGCCGATGAAGCGGCCTCCGGTTTCCTCGCGGAATTCCTTGTAGCTCTTCTTGTCGAAATACTGCGAATGCGGGTCGAGCCCGGCCACCATGCCGGCGATGGCGTCGTTGATGAGTTTCTTCTCGTCGACCGGCTCGACATACTCGGCCTTGACGCGGTCGAAAACTGCCGCCAGCTGCTGCACTTCTTCCAGCGGCAGCGGCGACATCGCATTGCGCGCCACCGCCTGCAACTGCATCGTCGTGAGCGCACCTGCGATGGCCCCGACGGCCAGGATGCCGGCGACTTTGAATTTCGAACCCATATTCCAGACGCCTTTCAGGGCAGTACGCACTAACGAACCGCTAGTGTAGGACCGCGCCGCGCGGCCGTGGGGGTGTGAGAGGGCAAACCCGGGAAAGTTGCACCCCCGGAGTGCATGGAAATGCTACGGGGAGGTAAAGCCGGGTCTTCGGCGCGCGCTCGGCAGCCTTGCCGGCGACGCAGCTCCTCGTCTTCGCCGGTGCGGCGCAAGACGGCGTGCCGGGGGGCTGCCGCAGCACGGACGCCCTCCCAGCTTGAACTTCAGGGGAAGAAGCGTTGAATGCGGGCCACGATGTCAGCCACCGGCCCGCGGTTCGCCGCGTCCAGCGCCGCCTCGAATTGACGCAGGATGGCGAGTGTTCGTGCTTCGAAGCCCAGGCCGGCGTGCCAGGCTTGCGTTGGCATTTCGACCCGGACGCAGTATTCCGTAGCGGCCGGGTCGGGCTCGCCGGGCTCAAGTTCCAGCCGGTTCGCGTCCAGGACGGCCAGCAGGTTCTCGAATTCCCGCGGGCTGATCCTTGCCTGCCCGACGAAAGGCGGTTCCGGCTCGGGCAGGATCCACGACGGCGACGCCAGCACGGCGCGATAAAAGGGCTTGTCCTGCGGTCCTGGCCAGAAGAGGGTGACGCAGTAGTCGGTGGCGCCGGCGGTGGTCAAGGCTGCGGGTCTAGTTGCGGTCATGTTGCGCCTCTGCGGCCGGATGGATCACAGCACGCCCTTGCTGAAGGTCCAGTCGGCGAATTCGCTGCTCAAGGTGGAAATATGACGATTGACGTCGCCCGTGGCGGCGTCCGTCGGCGCGCGTGCCGTCACGGTGCCGTCGGTGTTGACGGTGAAGCCGTACTTCAGGCTCTCGAGTATCGAGACGCGCTTGCCGACATGCACGCTGGTGATGCTGAGCACCGCATCCCAGTTGATGGCGCGCGCCGGGTCGGGCACCCGCCTGGGGTGGTCCGTGAAGTGGTTGCCGAAGCGCTTGTGCTCTGCGGCGGTGTAGTAGAAGGGCGCACCCTCGGGATCGTCGTTGGGATGGGGGTCGACGTACGGCGACACGGCGCCGTTCAACGGGTCGTTGGTGTCGATGGTCTGGGTCCACTGGTATTCGGCCGAAAGGCCCGCCGCGGCCCCTCCGATCAGCCCGCCCACGGCGGCGCCGATGCCGGTGCCGATGACGGGAACGACGCTGCCGATGCCGGCGCCGATGGCGCCGCCCGCGCCTGCACCCAGGCCGGTGCGGGCCAGGGTCCTGACCCAGGTCGACGCGTCGACTTCCATGCCAACGCCCCTGGGTATGCCGGCCGCCGCGCCGGAGTGCTCGGTCGTGAAGGTGGGGCTCAGGATCTTGTCCTGTTCCTCGCCGCCAGGCTGCAGGCTCTTGTCGCGCGGGCCCCGTTGTCGCGGCGCGGCAGCGGGGCTTGTCGGGGCGAGCACCGAGAAGCCCGTCACCCGGAGCCTGGGTGCGCCGGCGGAGGTCTCGACGCCGCGTGCCGAGGCCTTGTCCGCATGGCCGCGATCCAGGCTGTCGATTCCGTAGGCGGGCGGTGCGACGGCCAACCCGCGCGGGCCGCTGCCGGCGTCGGCATGGGCTGGGCGTGCCGTGGATTGCGCCACCTTGGCTGCCTGCGACATTTGTTTCATGACTTGCCCTCCTTGGTCAGTTCGCGCCGGATGCCGCGCTGCAACACCTCGGCCGTGACGAGGCTGTCGCCCGCTTCCAGGGCCTGCAGCGAGGCATAGCGCACCACGTTGATGATGGCGCCGCCGCACATCTCATGTTGCGCCGCGATGCGGGCCAGGTCTATCCCGTCCTCGAAGCGCGCCTGGGCCGCGAAGCCGCGGCGCCAGAGCTGCAGCCGCTCTTCCTGGCGCGGCACCGGAAAGTAGATCATCGATTCGAAGCGGCGCGCGAAGGCGGCGTCGATGTTGTCCTTCTGGTTGGAGGCCAGGATGGCGATGCCGTCGAAGGTCTCGATGCGCTGCAGCAGGAAGGAGACCTCCTGGTTCGCATAGCGGTCGTGGGCGTCCTTGGTCTCGGTGCGCTTGCCGAACAGCGCGTCGGCCTCGTCGAAGAAGAGGATCCAGCCCTTGTGCTGGGCCTGGTCGAAGACGCGGGCGAGGTTCTTCTCGGTCTCGCCGATGTACTTGGAGACCACCAGCGAGAGGTCGACCTTGTAGACCTCGCGCCCGGTGGCCTTGCCCAGCAGGCAGGCCGTCATGGTCTTGCCGGTGCCGGGCGGGCCGTAGAAGAGGGCGCGGTAGCCCGGGCGCAGCTTGGGGCCCATGCCCCATTGCTCCATCAGCGTGTTGCCGTGGCGCAGCCAGATCTCGATCTCGCGCACCTGGGTCAGGGTGCCGGGGTGGAGCACGAGGTCGTCCCAGGCCAGCGCGGTCTCGATGTGGCGGGCCGGGAAATCGATGCTGAGGTCGGGCCGGCGCGCGTGGCCGGTGGTGAACAGGGCCGCGCATTCGTCGGCCAGGCGCAACGTGCCCCGCAGCAAGGGCTCGTCGCGGCCCTGGGGCAGCAGGCGCAGGATGTCGTGGCGGGCGAAGCAATGGTCGCGGTCGAACAGGCTTTGCAGCGCGAATCGCGGCTCGAGCGCGCTGCCGGCGATCAGGAAGGCCAGGGTCTCGCCGGTGGGCAGGAAGTCGCCTGCGGCGTCGCGGGCGCCGCCGAACTCGGTGAAGCGGCGGTCGAAGGTCTGGTTGCGGGTGTGGAAGATGTCCAGCAGCTGCGGCCGCAGCTGGGGCACCAGGGCCAGCACGACGGCGGCGCGTTCTGGCAGCGAGAAACCATAGTGGCGCAGAAACCCGGCATAGGGCGAGGCGGAGGATGCGAGGTCGGGCGGCGCCACCTCGAGGACGCTGGCGACGCCGGCGTCCTGGCCGAAGTAGAGCTTGAAGCGTGCGTCAACAAGGCGGGCAAACCAGGCCAGCTCCTGCTCCAGGTCATGGGCATTGAGGGCCGCCGCCGAGGGCATGGCCATCTGGCGGATCCGCGAAGGCGATTCGGCGCGCATCGGCTGGCTCACCACTGGACCTGGAGCAAGGCGCGCATCCAGGGCAGCTTGACGAGGTTGATGCCCCACGGAAAGCGATCGAGCACGATGTCGTGGGTGGCGCGTTCCACGCGCAGCAGCCAGTGGCCGCCCTGGGCGCTGAGCTGGCCCTGGCGCAGCAGGAAGCTGGCGCGGAAGCCGGCGCCGGACATCGCGCGCAGGATGGGCGCCTGCGCGATGGCGGCGGCCAGCAGTTCTTCGCAGGCCTCGGCCTCGGCCGGCGTGGGCGGGGGACCGAAATCGAAGACTTCGTCGGCCGCCAGCCCGCACAGCAGCTTGTTGAGCACCAGCACATGCTCCGGCGGATCGGTCTCACCCGTGGCCCCAAGTTGCAGCAGGCCTACGCCACGCTGGGCCGCGGCGGCGTCGATGAACTGCCGCTCGTGCAGCAGGCCCAGGCGATCAAAGAAGGTGGGCAGGAAGGGCCAGAGGATGACGAGGCCGGCGTTGTCGACATAGACCTCGTCGGCGTCGCCGAAACGGGCCGGGGCCGGGACAGGCGCCGCCCGCCGTGGCGGGGGCGCCGGGGGCATCGGGGTCGCGGCTGGTGCGGCGTCGCGGGCGATGTCCAAGGCCTCTGCACCCGCCGGCGCAGCCTGTTGGGGCGCCGCACCCAGGCTCCGTGGCGCCAGGACGCCGGCGCGGACCTGTGCCAATGCCGCTGCTTGCGCCATGGCAGCAGTTGCGTCCGGTGCAGCCGCAGCAGCTGGTGCTGGTGCTGGTGCTGGTGCTGGTGCTGGTGCTGGTGCTGCCTGTGCAGCTGGCGCAGGTGTTGCAGTTGCTTTAGCGGTGGCAGCCGCGCCAGTGACCGCGGTCTCTTGGCCTTCGGCGATCAGGGCGCGCAGGCGACTGGCCAGCCGGCGGCGTGAGGGAGTGGCCTCGGCGTCGCCGGCTGCTGCGCCGAACGCGGCAAGCAGGGCCAGCGCCTCGGTCCGGATCTCGGCGTCCAGGCCTTCGACCAGGCGGTGCAGGCGCGGCCAGAGATCGGGGGCGGGCGGCACCTGGGCTTCCAGTTCGGCCAGGGCCTGCCGAATCGAAGCCTGCGGCGCCGCGCCGGCAAGGGCGGGGGACGGCAGGGGCGCTGCGGGGGCCGCAGGACTGCGTGCGGCGACTGGGCGTGCGGCGGCGGACTCCTGCCCGGGCCGGACGCTGCGCAGCAGGCCGTTCAGCCATTTGGCTTGACCGGGATGGCTTGACGCCGCACCCAGGGCGTCGAGCAGGGCCGCATAGGGCGTGCCCAGGCGCCGCGCCACTCGGCCCAGCGCGGCGGCATGATGGCCTTGGCGAGAGGGCGCCCCGTCGGCGACGGCGACGGCGTTGGCGTCGGTGCTGGTGGCGGCGCTGCGCAGCAACTCTTCCCACCACAGCGTGCGCATGGCGTGCGCGGCCCAGCCCCGCGTGCGGCCAACCTGGGCCAGCGGCAGCAGCCAGGTCGAGGCCGGACCGGCGGCCTCCAGGTTGGGCAGGCGCAGCGCGACCAGGCCGTCCAGCAAGGCATCGGGCAGGGCCAGTGCCAGACGCCGGTGCGTGCGCTCGGCGTCCGGCGCGGCGGCAATGGCCTGCCACAGCGCGCGTGGGGCGCGGGCGACGAGGCGGTACACGCAGTCCACGAGCAGACCACGGTCGGCCAGGTCGGCCCACCAGGGCAGGGTGCCGGTGCGCAGGTAGATGTCGAACATCTCCAGTTCGGCATCGTCGGCCGGGGTCTTGCCCAGGGCCTCCTCGAGCCGGGCCGAGAAGGCGGCCTCGAAGCGCTCGCCCAGCGCGGCTTCCAGCGCCTGGGGTGGCAGTGCTCCGAGGTCGATCTCGAGCCGTTCTATGCGGTGCAGGCGGTCGGGCGCGGCCACGCGCGAGCAGATGTCGTCCACCAGCGGCAGCAGGCGGTTGCGATGGGCCGCGGCCAGGGCCGCCTGGAGCTGGGGCGCGGCTTCTTCGCTGCAGCCTTCGAGGGCCAGCACCATGCGCATGATCTTGTGCTGCTGGGCCAAGGTGATTGCCGCGCGTTCAGGTGGCCAGCGCCACGGCGGGCCGCGCCGCGAGCATCACCGCGACCTGGTCATCGTCGGCGCGCACGGCCCGGATGGCGAAGACGGTGTCGACCGTGATCGGTCCTGTGGGCAGGGCGAGTTCGCCGCCGTTGCCCGGCAGCGGCTTGCCCAGGGCTTGGTCGTCCACCACCAGCTGGTAGATCACGCCCGGCTGGCTGGCAGTCAAGAGCACCTCGGTCGCGGTGCCCGAGGGCACGCTGTCGCGCCGCATCAACGCCGCCAGGCGGGTGTCGGGGCGCAGGCGCACCGGCAAGGCGACCACGCGCTCGACCGCCATGCCCTTGTGGACGGCGCGCGTGACGACGAGTTCGAGGGCGGCATCCTCGACCAGGGCTTCGGTTCCGAACGCCAGATCGCCGCTGTCGCCGTCCTGCGGCAGGCCGATGGAAGTGTCGCCCCGCATGAGCCGGTAGCGGTCGTCGGCATTGCTGGACAGGACGACGATGCTCGCCTCGGCGCCGTGGTCCAGCAAGGCTTCGGCCTTGATGTCGGGCACCGTCGCGACCAGGGCCTCACGCGCCATCGCGGTTTCGACCCCGGTCTGGGCCTTGACGGCACGGATGGACAGCGCGGTGTCGGTGGCAAAGGGCTTGATCTCCAGCACCGGCGGCCGTGGATGCGGGATGGCCGGGGTGGCCGGCGCAACGTCGGCGTCGGTGGCGACGGCAAAGTCGATCTCGACGGCGATCTGGCCCAGTCCCTTGTTCTGGCTCTCGTCCCCGGTGTCGCGCTGGTGGAAGTAGGCGGGCAGCGCGAACTCGGAGGCCGCCGCGCCGGGGCGGCAGTGGTAGAAGACGCCGGGCTGGCCGTCGGCGACCTGCATGGCGCCGCCGCTTTCGGCGCCGGCCACCGGCACGCGCAGCGCCAGCACGCGCTCGGCGTCGGGTTCGACCAGCACGGCCGCCGCGGCGTCCAGCGCCAGCGCAGAAGCGATCTGCGCCGTGCCCGGCTTGTCGACATCGACTTCGTGCAGCTTGGTGGCCTGCACCAGATAGACGGCGTCTTTCAGGCGCTGCGGCGCCGCCAGCCGCAGTTCACCGCCGGTGCCGGGAGTTGCCGGGCCCAGCGGCTCGAAGCCCGAGGGCGTGATCCAGGGGCTGGCAGAGGCCGGGCGGGGCGCCTGCACATCAGGCCGGCCCGGTACCGCCACCGTGACGCGAAGGGGATCGCCGGCCGCGCCGTCGCGCAGGAACTCGGCGTCGGCGATGGCCCGCGCATAGAGGCGGTAGCTCGCGCTGGCCTGGGTCTGGGCAATGCGGATCGCGGCGTCCTGGGCGTGGGCGACGATGGACGCGGGCTCGGCCGCCAGGGCCGGCGCCGGATTGGCCATCACCTTGAGGAAGAGCCGGGCATCGAGCGGCGTGGTTTCCACGGGCCGGTTGTCCGCGGCCAGGAAGACCTTGGTGGCACGCACGCGGATCACGAGATCCTCGAACACCGCGCCGGTGTTCAACAGCACGGCGCCGAGATTGCCCGAGGCGGTGATATCGGGGTGCTCGGTGTTGTCGAGGATGAGCCCGTAGTCGACGCCTTCCTGGCTCTTGTTGACGCGCACCTCGACGCTGCTGCCATAGGGCACGATGCGCGGGTCGGCGGGCTGGGGCTTGGCCTTGCCGGCGTCGAGCAGCGGCGCCGCGACGATCTCGATCACCAGCGTGGTGTCGATGCCGACCTTGACCGGCGCCACCTCGTCGAGCAGGCGCGGCCCCTGCGGCGCCAGCGGCAGGGGCGAATGCTTCTTCTCGACCTGGATGCGGTAGGTGACGTCGTCATTCACCACCGGCGTCTCTATGACCAGCGTGCCGCCGTCGCCGTCGGCGCGGAAGGCAGGCCCCAGCGGCACGCCCTTGGGGCCGCAGAGCTGGTAGCTCATGCCGTCCTGGGCGTTTTCTATCGGGATCTTGGCGGTGCCTCCGAAGGCCACCTTGAGCTGGTCGGCGACCACGTTCAGGTCGGTCAGCGGGTAGGTGTCACCCATGCCAAGCAGGTCGATGACGCGGTCGCGCGCACTGCGCACAGGAACGTCGTGATAGGGGACGGCCATGGTCAGAGCCCCAGGTCAGCCAGGCGATGGCTGCGCCATTGCGCCAGCCACTGCGCATGGGCGGCCTCGAAGGCCTGCATGGCCGGGCGATCCAGCCAGATCAGGTGGGCAGTGAGATGGGCCGGCGTTTCCTCGCGCACCGTCTGCTCGACGAACTGGCGGAAATTGGCGTCCTGGTAGCGTGCCGGCCAGTCGGGGAAGACGAGGCTGAACTGCAGCGAGTAGGGATCGCGGCTGGCCGCGGCGCGCAGCAGCGGCCCGCGCTGGGCGAGGTCGCCGGCCAGGGGGCGCAGCAGGATGTGCTCGACGAGGTGGAAGCGTTCCTCGGCCGTGGCGATGCCCAGCTTGCGGCGCAGCCCCAGTTCGAGCCCGCCGAGGTTGTCGTCGCCCGCGGGCTGCAGGTAGTCGAAGGCGCTGCCGCGCGTGCGGGCGATGCGCGGCCAGTCGCGCAGGAAGGCGCGCTTGTCGCGCGCCATGCGTTCGGCCAGCGGGTCGCCGTCCTCGCCCCAGGCGCCGGCCTGCAGCAGCGCGTAGTCGCGGAACTGTTCGCCGTGGCGGGCCAGCAGGTGGTCGAGGAAGCGGTCGCGGCGCTCGAGGCCGGCGCGCGCCGAGCGGGCTTGCCAGGGGTCTTCGGTGATGGCCTGCAGCAGCGCCGCGCGCTCGGCCGCCGGGCGCGGCCGGCGTATGGCCTCCAGCCCCAGCGCGCCGCTGTCGGGCACGGGCTGCGAAAAGTAGGAATCGGGTGTCTCGTCATGGACCGAGAACAGCCGCGCCACGCCGCCCAGCTGGGCGAATTCATTGGCCAGGATCTGCTCGAAGAACATCAGATAGGCCTTGAGCTGGCGTGCCTGGGCACGGCGCTCGGGTGGCGCCGAATCGGCCAGGCCGGCCGCACCGATGCCCCAGGCGAGCGGAAACTGCTGCTGCACCGGAAAGTAGCTCGCTGCGTCGCGGTCGCGGCCCGGCCGTGGGCGCAGGTCGCGCTCGGCCGCGGCAATGGGCGCCGGGCTCGCCGCCAGGCCCAGCTCGGCATAGAGGCGGCGTGCGGCAGCCTGTATGCCCTGGTCGACGCGCAGGCCGCGGCGCTCAAGGCGGATGTCGGAATCCTGCAGGTTGAAGCGCGGCACGCGGCCTTCGTCGACACTGAGCAGCCAGTCGCGCAAGGGCCCGCCCGCGCCCAGGAAGTGCAGGCTCTTGACGGCCTCGATGCCGTGTACGGCCATCAGCGCGCGTATCAGGTCGGAGATGCGCACCGAGCTGCGCCGCTCGACCGCACTCATCTCCTCGGTATCGATGAAGCCGTGCTCGAGCGGCGGGCCTTCGAAGATCTCGTCCACGCGCCGGCCGCGCGCCAGCATCTCGGCCAGGCTGTGAAAGGGCACGGTGGGCGAGAGGTAGCTGGCAATGGCCTGGTAGACGCGCGCCAGCAGGGCAGTGGCATCGGCAACGGCGCCTATCTCCAGCGTTGCCGCCAGGCGAATGGGCT
The DNA here is from genome assembly GCF_904426505.1 of Rubrivivax sp. A210. Classification (GTDB taxonomy): domain Bacteria; phylum Pseudomonadota; class Gammaproteobacteria; order Burkholderiales; family Burkholderiaceae_C; genus Rubrivivax. Next base: position 247,909 of record NZ_CAJGBN010000012.1, on the reverse strand, counting down.
GGTCTTCGAGCACCTGGATGGACTCGAAATCCTGGCACAAGCCGCGGCAGCGCAGCAGGCGCCTCGTGGCCTCGCGGCGGATGAGGCCGCCGTCAATGTCGACCAGGCTGGATTTCTCGATCTGCACGCGCAGCAGGCCGCGCAGATGGATCTCCGAGACATTGGGGCTTGCGCTCGCGCCCGGGGCGCCGGCCATCGCGCTGATCTCGCCGTCGGCGGCATCGAAGCGGGCCTGGGCCTCGTCGACAACGGCTATCCAGGCATTCTTGACACCGGGCACGTCGAGCACCAGCTTGCGCAGGTCGGTCAGCGTGACCGGGCTTGTGGGCAGGGCCTGGGCCGGCGTGGCCAGGCTGGCATAGGGGTCGCCGCCACCGCCAGCCAGCAGATCGGGCACATCCCAGCCGGCGCGGTAGGCGAGGTCGGTGAGCGCATAGCAAAGCTGCTCGAGGATGGTGATGCCGGGGTCGTGGGCATTGTGGTCGGTCCACTCGCGGCCGGCCAGGCGTTGCACCAGGGCCAGGCCCTGCTCGCGCAGCGCGGCGTAGTCCGGCGCCCAGGCGATGGGCGCTCCTGCCACGGAGCCTTCAGCTGTGATCATGCGGCGATCCCCCGGCTGCGGCGGGACTCAGCTCGAAAAGACGAAGACATCGATCAGCCCCTTGTCCGCAGTGAGCGGGTCCAGCGCCTTGCCGATGATGGTGCCGGGGCGGTAGAAGCTCTGGCCGGCTACCTCCACCGGCGTGGCCCGCATCGCGTGGCCAGGCGTCGACGAAGAGGTGAGCAGGTCGCCGCGCTTGATGGCGCCGTTTTCGGCCACCACCTTGCAGGGCACGCGACCGCACAGTGCAACGGGGTAGAGCGTGCCGCCCTGGAACTCGTGGTCGACGTTGAGCAGGAAGCCGGGCTGGGTGGAGACAATGCCCAGCAGCAGCGGGTCGTTGGCACTGATTGCGCGCACGATGCGGTCGGCTTCCGGGTCCAGCGAGACCAGTTCGCCGGCCTCCAGCGTCTGCAGCGAGGCGTAGTTCTCGGCCAGGTCGCGCGGGCCGGTCTGATAGCCGTTGCGCGACCAAACCGTGCCTTCGGCCTCGATGTCCCAGGTGTGGATGCCGCCGACCCAGCCATTGGTGCGCGGCGTCGGCGACCAGCCGCGGGTACCGAGGTTGCCGGTGATGGCGGCGTTGCCGGCACCGGGGTTGCCCCAGCCGCTCCAGCCGCCGACATTGAGCGACTCGGGCGCGAGCACCCCGGGGACGTGCGTGCCCGAGGTGAAGGCGCGGTCCTGGTTGATGCGCAGCCAGGTGTCGGAGCCGCGAAAGGCATGCTTGCCGTGGATGGCCACGTCGCCAGCGACATCGAGCTTGTTGGCCGGCTCGCGGGTGCCGATGCCGACATTGCCGGACGAAATGAGCGCGATGTGGTCCTGGGGGTCGTTGCCGACGAAGAGTTCCAGCGTGCAGTGCTCGCTGGTGCGGGCGAAGAACCGCAGCCCGGCCTCGTCGCCGCCGCCCCCCCCGGGGTTGGGGGAGAACTGGATGCCGGCCGCGCCCGAACTGCCGGCGCTGGCCATGATCGCGCCGCCGGCCACCTCGAGCCGGGCGCGCGGCGCATTGCTGCCGATGCCGACATTGCCGTTGAGCAGCAGCGTGTTGAGCGGGCCCCACCCCATGTCGCGCCCGATGGTGACGCGGTTGATGGCGTCGCCCTCGAAATACATCAGGCTGGTCAGCCGCGTGCCGGCGTCGTGTACCGCGATCTCGGTATTGGACTGGGCCTCTAACATCAGGCCAGCGGTGCTGGGGCTCCAGAGATTGCCGCCGCCATAGTTGGCATTGGTGCCGCCTATCGTCAGCGAGCCCGGCGCCATGAAGCCGTTGCGCACCGCAAAGCCGACGCCATTGCTGACGCTGGCCGTGCCGTTGACCTCGAGCCGGCCCACCGGCGTGGTGGTGCCTATGCCCACGCTGCCGTCGCGCAGGATGCTGAGCACGTCGCTGCCGCCGGCTGTCCACAGGGCCAGGCGGCCGCCGGGGCGATTGGCCAGCTCGACCCGGTTGCCCAAGCCTTCGTTGGTGGATATGCGCAGAAAGGCCTGGCTGCCGCTGGATTCGAACAGGCCCACGGCATCGGGGGCGACGACGTGGAACTTGTGGTTTGGCGCTGGCGTGCCGACGCCGAGATTGCCCCTGAAGAAGGCATTTCCGCTGCCGCCCTCGACGTAGGCGTCGCCGGCACCCGAGCCGAGGAACACCCGCTGTCCGGGTGGCGCGCCCAGCATCAGCGGCTTGGCGCCGTCGTCGCCGGAATAGACCCCGGGCATGCCCCAGGCTGCGCCGACGCGCAGGCGGCCGGCGTTCTCGGCCAGCACCATCAGGTTGGCGCCATTGACGAAGGCTGGGCCGCCGGCTACATGCAGCCGGTAGCCTTCCGGCGAAACGGTGCCGACGCCGACATTGCCGGTGTTCTGGTCGATGTAGAGGCGGCTGTTGCCGTCGCCGTCGCTGACGCTGAAGCCGGCGCGGGCGGTGGCGGCGTCATTGGGATTGGCGCGCGGGCGCAGGGCAATCGTCCAGGCCGGCTTGGCGTCGGCGAAGAACTTGTAGAAATTGATGGCCTTCTTCTGGCTGTTGTCGTCGCCGTCGGCCTGCAGGCTCAGCGGCTCGCCGGCCAACTTGGCGATGCCGTCTTCCTTCTGGTTGAGCATGCCGTCGATGAGGTCGGCGAAGTTGCCGGCCGTGGGGACGGCGTTCTTGACGAAATAGGACTTGAGCGCGGTGCGATCGGATTTCTTGATGTCCATCTCGGGTCCTTGTGGGGTGCGGGTGCTGGTGCTGCGTTCAGGCGACCATGAAGTCGAGTTCGATCTTCATGTAGTTGATGCCGGCATGGCCTTCGAGGCGGTAGTCGGCCTGCGTGATGACGTCGAAGTCGTGCTCGTGTGCGGCCACCAGCACGCCGTCGGGCCGGCCGGCGCGGGCGTGGTAGTTGTCGCTGACGGGCAGCATGTTGAAGGTCTTGCCCTCGTCCTCGCTGGTGAAGAGCTTGAACTCGGCGATGTAGTCGACGTAGTCGCGCAGCTCGATGAAGTTGATCAGGCTGTTGGCATAGACGCTGCCGCCGATGACCAGGTCTTCGCCCTCCTGGTAGGCCCAGGGCGAGAGGAAACGGTTCAGTTCCTCGTTCAGGCGCAGGCGGCTGAAACCCTCGTCGGCGCCGGCCACGAAGCGCACGCCGCAGCGCACCTTCACCGGCACGTAGTGCGCGTTCTTCACCTTGACGCTGGCGCAGGGCGGCGTCTTGTCCTGCAGGTAGGTCTCGATGTCGCGGATCACATCGGCCGGCGCCTTGGGCTCGAAGGGGTCGTACTGGAAGCGGTTGCGGATGTCGGGGATGACGACCAACTCGATCAGCCCGGCCTGGCGCGGGTGGGCCTGTGGATCGGCGCTCAGGCACTTGACCTTGAAGATGTGCGGAAAGCGCTCGAGCACCAGGCGCTCGTAGTCCCAGGGCGTGAGCGCGCGCTGCTTGTGGCGCAGGCGTTCGGCCACGCGCACATGGAAATCGCCGTCGCGCTCGGCCGTCTTGCCGCCGAAGGAGGTGTAGGGCTGCTGCAGGCCCAGCAGGCCGGGCACGGGCGCCACCGGGGCCTTGATGCGCTTGGCGGGCAGTGGCTCGGCCAGATGGTCGGGGGCGTTGTCCTGGTCGTCGAAGCGGGCGGCCACCGCATTGGCGTGGATGGCCACCATGTCGCAGACGCTGCCGGCGCGGCGCGTGATGGCGGCGCGCAGCCAGTACAGGCCGGGCGCCAGCAGCGTGCTGGGCTTGGCCGGCTGGAGCGCGAACTCGACGATGCCGGAGTTGATGAAGCCGCGCGTGCCGTCGGCGAGCAGTCCACCTTCGTGCAGCGTGAGCCAGCGGTCGCCGCTGAGATAGCTCCACTGCACCGGCTCGGGCGCGAGTTCGGGGTTGGCGCTGCCGTCGGCCACCTGGAACAGCAGCGAGACGTTCTGCAGTGCATTGACCTGGGCGAGGCCGATGTAGAGCTCGCCCTCGTGGCTGTACTGGGGCAGCCAAGGGCAACCGGGCTGCGTGGCCTGGCGCTGCAGTTCGCGCCAGCCGAAGGGCTCGACGTGGAACAGGCGCTCGGCAGTAGCGGTGCCGGCAGCGGGCCCGGCATCCAGGGTCAGGTCGACCGAGGCCGAGTAGTCCAGGCTCAGGCTCTTGACCTTGGGCGTGTAGGGCGGGTTGAGCTGGTAGAGGGCCGGGTTGACGGTGGTTGTGCCGGTCTTGTTGGCGATGGCCGCGGCCAGTTCCAGCGATTTCTGCAGCGCCAGCGCGGGGTAGGCCGCATGCTGGAAATCGGGTGCCGACAGCTCCCAGATGAAGTTGCGGTTCCACTCGCCGACATCGGCCGCGCCCGCCTGCGCTGCCCCCGGATTGCCCTGGTCGGCGGGCGGGGCCAGCGTGAGCACGGCCTCGTCGGTGGCGGTGGTGGCGAAGAGCGCCGGCTCGCCCACCTTCCTGTGTACGCCGGCCTCGTTGAGCCACACCGCCACCTTGAAGCTGGCATTGGCAAGGGCGCCCGGGTAGTTGGCGTAATGGGTGGCCAGCAGCGGCGGCACGCCCATCCAGGTGATGCGGAAGGCCAGCGTGTCCAGCCGTTTGCCGACGATCTCGGGGTGGCCGACGGTGAAGCGCGAGCCGGTGGCGGGGCGGATGCCGAAGGGTTCGAAGGGCTTCTTGGCGTCGAGCACGGTCTCGTCGTTGCGGATCTGCAGGCCTTGCATGCCGGAGGCCGTCACGCCCAAGCGCACGCGCATCAGCAGCAGCCGGCGCAGCACCGGGTAGGGGCTCAGGTAGCACTTCTCGACCTCGCTCCACACCGGCTTGAGCATCAGCCGCAGCACCGGCGCTGCGGCTTCCATGCCGTGCAGTTCACGCGTGGGCGGCGCCAGCGCCGGCTTGCCCTTGGCGATGGCGAGATTCAGCTGCAACGCGCGCAGCTTGGAGGTGTCGACGCCCGCCACGCGCGGGTGGTCCATGTTGGCATTGAGCCAGGACAGGGTCTGGCTGTCGGGCTGCATCCAACCCTTGGCCGTGCTCAGCTCGATCTGGAAGGGGATGACGGTGGCCAGCAGCTGCGCATTGACGGTGGGTGCCAGCAGGGCCAGCACCTTGGCGAGTTCGAAACCCAGCGGGTCGTTGGAATAGCCCAGCGTCAGCGCCACCGTGCGCTGGCCCTCGCTCAGGGCCAGCAGCGGCGAGGCCAGGGCCCAGCCGAACACCGGCGCAGGCACCGGCTCGGGCGTGCGTGCCACTTCGCCCTCGCCAAAGGTGCGCCAGCGCGGCAGGGCCTGATCACGGGCCGTGCGGGCCAGCACCGCCCGCGCATCGGCGGCCGGGTAGAGATTGCGCCATTCGAGCCTTTCGGCCACCGGCACCTTGAAGGCTTCGCGGTTGCTCTGCGCCACCTCGAGCACCTGGCTGAAGCGTGCCCAGTCGGGCGCGGTGTCGGTTCCGGCGGCGACCGCGCCCAGGTCGCGCAGTGCGTCGGCGCCCACGTTCAGCGCTTCCAGCGTCTTCAGCGCCTCGTCGACCCAGGTCTTGAGCGAACCGCCTTCGGGTGGCTTGGTGTCGAGCACCCGCACCAGCATCGCGGCCAGGGCCGCGAGCCGGTCGGCGGGCTGGGCCCTGGCGAGATCGAGCAGGGCGTTGCGGCGGCGTGCATGGATCAACTCGGCGTGGGCCGCTGCGAGGATCTCGCCGACACGGGCCCAGTCCCAGGGATCGGCGGCGGCCGGGCCCGTGCGCGTGACCACCTCAAGCATGAACTTGCAGGCCTCAGCCGGCATGCGGAACCAGCGTTCGACGTCCTGCAGCGACTGCCACCAGGCGTCGAGCCCGCCGGTCACGGTGTAGTCGGGCGTGCCCAGCGCCGCCGCCAGCTTGGCGGCGAAGTCGTGCAGCAGGCGCACGGCCTTGGGCAACTCGAACAGCGGGTCGGCCTTCTTCACGCGGCCGGCGTCCTGCAGCAGGCGGTCAATCTCGGCCCACTGGTTGTCCATCACCGTCTTCGCCTGCATCAGCGCCTTGAAGTCATCCAGCGACAGGAAGAGGCGGTTGCGGATGAAGCGCTGCACATCGCTGCGGTGGAGGTAGACCTCGTAGGCGTCCTCCATGCTCTTGACCTCGAGCAGGCCGTTGAACAGCTCGGCCATTTCGGCGTCGGTCTTGCCGAGCACGGTGGCCAGGTTGCGCATGAAGTCGCCCGAATCCGCAAGGCCGAAGCTGGCGCTGGGGTTGCCCAGGCGCATGCGGCCGGCAGCTTCGAGAATGGCGTTGATGCGCGTCCAGTCGGCCCTCTCGTTCTTGGGCTGGCGCAGTTGCCTGAGCCGCATCAGCAGGCGCAGGTCGTCGAAGTGCGGCATGCCCAGGGCGAGCTCGGCCACATTGACCAGCCTCTGTACCTGCAGCAGCGCGGCGAAATCGACGACTACGGCGACGACGGCGCCCTGGGGGCTTGGGGCCGGCACGCCGCTGTAGATGGGCACCGGCAGCGGGTCGCCCGCATTGGGCTGGCCGAGCGCGATGCGCAGCAGGGCGAGAAAGCCTTCCTGCTTGAGCCCGGTGTTGTTGCGCCGCACCGATTCGAGGATGGTGTCTATGGCCTCGGCGATGCCGGTGATGCGGATCTCGGCGTGCAGCGAGGCCAGGGCGGCCACCTGCACCCGGTTGGCGACGATCTCGCGCTCGGTGCGGTAGACCAGTTCGCGGCCCAGGTTGTCGACGCCGCCGCGCAGCGCGGTGGCAGCGGGGAGCAGCAGTTGCGGCGTGCCGGCTTCAAGCTCGACCAGCACATGCACGCGGTCGGGCACCGCCGCCTTGCGCACCATGCGCAGCACATCGCGGTAATGGAACTCGAGGTGACGGCCGGTGAACGTGTTGATCTGCTCGCGCACGCGGGCCAGCAGCTCCAGGAAGACCAGGAAGAGCGCGAAATGCGGCCTCGCCAAGGGTGCCGCGCGGTCTTCGTCCCAGGCCTCGGGCGCCTGCGCGTAGGCGGCTGCTGCGTCGAGGTCGATGTCACCGATGAAGCCGCTCCAGTCGCCCTCGGTCTGCTCGGGGTCGGCCAGGCCGAAATAGCGCAGCTCGCGGGCATGGGCGCGGGCGAAGGCCAGCAGGTCGCGCGTGCTGCGCTCGTCGACGAGGGCGAAGCCGGGGGCCAGCTCGCGCGAGACCCGTCCCGACTGGCTGGTGCCGTCACGCGCGATGGCGCTGGCAGAGGGCAGACCGTTAGCCATGCGTTGCCTGCGCTATGCGCCCTTGAATTTGAGGTTGGTAGTGACAAACATGCCCTGGCCGCTGTACTGGGGCGTGGCGTCAGGGATGGGCGACGAGGCCGGTACCGGCTGCTGGGCCGGGCTCTGGACTTCGAACTTGGCCGTGAAGTTGCCGCCCTTGAGCAGCACGGCCTTGCCGCCGGTGTTGGTCTTCTGGGCCTTCTGGTTGCCGGCCAGCGAGGCGATCTTGAGCGTGCCACTGCCGGGTATCGAGTACTGTGGCGTCATGTACATGCAGCCTGCCACCTGCACGTCGCGCTCGTCGCCGTCAACGCAGATGGCCTTGCCGCCTATCGTGGCCGGGCCGCTGCCGGCCAGCTTGCCGGGCTGCACCACCACCATGGCGGGCGAGAACGCGGGCATGAAGATGACCGTGTCGCCGTCGATGAGGATGAAGTCCGCCATGACCCTTCAGCCCGCCGCCGCCGAGGCTTCGTTGAGGTAGTAGGGGTAGACCATGTTGTAGCGGGAGTTGGTGGCCCGCACCGTGTAGTCGATGGCGATCAGCAGCAGGCCCGCCTGCGCGCCGCTGTCCGAGATCTCGACGCCGTTCAGGTTGATGCGCGGCTCATGGTGCAGGATGGCGTCGGCGACGACGTCGCGCACCCGCCCAATCAGGCCCTGGCTGATCTCGCCGAACATGAACTCGCTCAGTTCGCAGCCGAAGTCGTCCTGCATCACGCGCTCGCCGCGCCGCGTGGTGAGCAGGATGGCCAGGCTTTGCGCGATGTCGTCGCTGCCGGCGACCATGGCCACCGTGCTGCCCGCCGGCCCGAAGGCGGGCGGCCAGGCCCAGCCGGCGCCGAGGAAGCTGGCCTCGTCGGACATGGCGTCAGCCCCCGGCGCCCGTCGGTGTGGCGGCGGGGCGCGCCGCCTCGAGCTGACGGGCTGCCTGTTCCTGGATCTTGGCCACCAGGGTGTAGACCTTGGCATAGGGCATGTTGCCCAGGCCTTCGAGGATGAGGTTCACGTCTTCAATGGCCAGGTTGAGCTTGATGTCCTGCATGGTTCGGGGGCTCTTCTTCAGGTGGGGCTGATGGGTGCCGGATGGGCTGGCCGGAAGGCCTTACTTGACGTCGACCTTCTGGCCCTTGATCTCGACATTGCCTTTGGCGCTGAATTTCAGGTCTTTGGCGCTGTCGATGGTGATGCCGTCCTTGTCGAGGGTGATCTTGTTGCCGTGCTTGTCGGTGATGACGATGGCCTCCTGGTCGTCGTCGAGCACGATGGTGTTCTTGGCCGGTGTTTCCAGCGTCAGCTTGGGCTTGTCGGCGTCCGTGAAGAGAATCTTGGTGCCGGCGCGCGAGACGATGCCCTTGGCCAGGTTGTCCTCGGTGGCGACCAAATCCTTCGGTGCCGTGTTCTTGGAGCCGTAGAGCGAGCCCAGGATGACCGGCTGGCGCGGGTCTTGATTGAAGAAGCCGACCACGACCTCGTCGCCCGGTTCGGGGCGGAAGAAGAAACCGCGCGCCTTGCCGCCGTCGGGCACCGCCAGGCGCGCCCACACGGGCCCGGCCTCGCTGCCGAGGCCGACGAGTTCGACCTGGACGCGCAGTTGCTTGTCGGGGTCTTCCTTGAAGGCGGCGACGACGCCGATCTGCAGCCCGCCCACGGCCGGCAGCAGGCCGGCGGCGGGCGCGTCGAGCAGGCCGTCCTCTTCGCAGAAGCGGCGCGGCGAAAGGCCGATCTGGATGTCGGTGCGCCAGTTGCCTTGGTCGACGCGGTGCGACAGGCCGGTGACCAGGGCCTTGCCATTGAAGCGGTCGCCGACGCCCTTGATCTCGATGAGGTCAAGCAGCTGGGGCAGGGCCGTACCCTGCACGGTCACGCGGCCGCGGATCATGGCCATGCGGCTGCGCTGCAGGCGGGCATCGGCCCAGGCCTGCAACTCGTCGGGCATCACCGGCACCGGATGGCTGAGCAGCAGCGGCGGGTTGCTCAGCGCCTGCGCCATCTTGTCGCCCTTGAGATTGCCTTGGGCGAGGTCGAGGCTCTTGGCCTTGACCGCCGCGGTGGGCTTCTGTTCCTTGAGATCCCAGGCCTGGCCCTGGACATCGTCGAACTGGCTCGCGGCGTCGAGCTCGAACTCGAGGTCGTGGATGTCCATGCCGTATTCGACGGTGAGCACGGCGCTGCCCGACAGCTCGGGCTTGGCGAGCGACAGCTTGCCGTCTTCGGCCACCACCAGCAGGCCATTGGCATCGGCGCGAGCGGCGATGAAGTCCCAGTCGGAACAGGCGTGCTGCACCAGTTCAGGATGGGTGGTCTTGGTGGCGGTGATCTCGCCCTTTCTAAGGCCGGCCGCGCTGATGATTGCGCCGGCCACGTCGGCATCGGTCTTGTCGCGATAGACGGCGCTCTTGCGGCCCTGGGCCAGGCGGATGGCGGCATCGCGCATCTCGACGCGCAGCGCCGAGCCGCCGCCATGGGCCTCGATGGCATGGCGCACGACGGGGCCCTTGAAGACCGTGTTGTCCCCGCCCGATCCCCCCTCGTAGCGCAGCTTGATCTCGATCAGCCGGCCGGGCTCGAACCTGGTGCTGCTGCTGACGGCGAAATCGCCGGTCGTCGCGTCGCCGTCCATCAGCACCAGGGTGGCGCGCGGGATGCGGTTGGCCTCGCGCCGGATGTCGATGGCCACGACCGCGCAGGTATGGTCAAGGGCCGTGCCCTCGCTGAGTATGGTTGCCGTGACGACGCCCATGTCCGATGCGAGGCTGGGGGAGGAGGGCATGGTCAGCCGCGCGCCGGGTCGTTGCTGCGCGGCAGCGGCGCGAAGCGCAACTGCTGGCCCGGCACCAGGTTGCGAAAATCGTCGAGGCGGTTGTCGGCCGCCACGCGCAGGTAGTGGGCCGAGGAGCCGTAGATCTCCTTGCACAGCAGCGGCAGCGTGTCGCCGGCCTTGACGGTGCGCAGGTGGGTCAGGTCAGGCGACTTCTTGTCGGATTCGAGCGCGATGGTCTTGGCACTCTTGTCCTTGACGAACTTGACGCTCAGATCGGCGCGCAACGGATCGCCGGATTCGTCGAACAGCTTGTAGGTGATGTCGAGGTTGGCCAGGCGGCAGGAGAACTTGAAGTCGCCCCAGCTGATCTTCAGGAAGTTGGGTTGGTGGATGTCGCCGTTCATCTCGAGGCAGAGCTTCTTGAACTTGGCGATGTCCTTCTTGACGCTGGCGCCGCTGATGGTGCGCGCCAACTGCTCTACGCCCATGAAGTTGACGCCGGTGCCGTCAAGCAGGAACTGGAAGCTCAGGTCGCCCGGTGGCGTGTGGCTGTAGAGCGCGGGCTTGCCGGCCGAGTTGATGGCCTGAATGCGGGCCGACTGGTAGGTGACGGCGTGCTTTTCCTGCAGCGTCGTGGGGTTGAACATCAACTCCATTTCGCCCACGAAGTCGGAGGCTCCGCGGCCCTCGGCCTTGAAGCCCTCGATGCGCAGCTTCTCGAGCTTGAACAGGTTCAGCAGCGACATGCTCAGCGCTCTCTCTTGTGCTCCAGGATGCGCAGCACCTGTGCCACACAGGCCTGCACGAGGGCGTCGAAATCGGCGCCAGTGCTGCCGCCGCCGGGCGATGCGCTCACACTCACGCCTTCGTCGCTGACAGGCGCGTCCTGGCCCCGGTCGACGACGGCGCGTATCACCAGTTCCCTGATCTCGACCGGCATCTCAGCCTCCGCCTGCGGCACGGGCCGCCTGCCGCGCAGTGAGGACTGCCATCGCCCGGTCGCAGTGGCTGGCGTTCATATCCTCAGCACCTGCATGCGGGTGTAGGCCAGTTCCATCGTGTCAATCACCAGCGAAGGCTCGCTGGCGCTGAGTTCCGAGGTTGACCACTTCACCGGATAGGCCTTGAGAAAAAGCCAGGCGGCCAGGGGCGCCATGTCCTCGGCGAGCAGGGTGACCATGACGGTGGAGGTGGCGAACTTGAAGAGTGACAGCGTGGCGTTGAATTCGAGGTTGAGCGGCGAGCCAATGACCATGCCGCGCGTGAGCACCAGGTTGCCGTACTTCACGCCCTTGGGCAGGCGCTGGGTGTAGAGGTTTTGGCCGCCTTCGCTGATCGACTCGGTCTCGACCTCGGCCGACAGGCCCGAAACCTTTTGGAAGCGGATGTCCAGCGGATTGGGCACGACCCCGCCCGCCAGGAAGAGCACGCCGAAGCGCATGCCGAGGATGGGATCGCTCATGCCCGAGGCCGCCTCAATGGTGCTCGACCGAGATGCCCGATGCCATCAGCGTCAGCGTCTCGATGGCGGCCTCGTTGGAGCTGGCCTGCAGCGCCGGGGCATCGAGCTTGACGAGCAAGGCCTTCTTGATCTGCCAGGTGACCACTGCGTCGCCCTTCTCGTCGCACAGGCTCACACTGAGGCTCTTGCGCTCGCTGCCTTCCAGCCATTGATACAGCGCGATGGCGCCAGCGACGACGCCCTTCTTCATCGTCAGCGACACGTACTTGTCGTGGCGAAACTTGACGATCTCCTCGCCCTCGAGAAAGCTCAGGCCGTGGCGGTAGCTCAGCGTCTGGTACTCGCGCACCAGGCCCGACACCTCGGTGAAGCTCATCGTCGTGTCGCCCACGGTGACACGGAAGTTGTAGCTCGCGACCGGGTACTTCGACCTCTGGGCTGCTGCTGATTCCGCCATGGGGCTGGGTCCGGCCGGGTTCTGCCTGGCAGCAGCGGGGTCAGGCTTGCTCGATGACCACGCCGTCGGCCGTCAACTCCATGCTCTCGACCGCGACGTCGTTGGAACTGGCGGTGAAGCTGGGGGCGTCGAGCTTGGTCGGGAAGGCGTTGATCAGCTTCCAACTCACGACCGCGGCGCCGGACTCGTCGCACAGGCGGATGTAGACATCCTTCTTGTCGACGCGGTTGAGCTGGATCGAGTTGATCCAGGCAAACAGTGTCGGCACGCTGACGCCAGTGACCACGCCCTTCTTCATCGTGACGGTGGCCGTCTTGCGCTGGCCCGGCATCACCATGCGCCGCGGGCCCACGCCCGAGGTCGGGCTTTCGACATAGGTGCTGGTCTCGTAGCCGACGCTCAGGCCCGAGACCTCGGAGAAGGCGACGGCCTTGCCGTCGATCTCGACGCGGTAGTTGTAGACCGGCAGCGGGTAGGTGGTCTTGATCTGGTCTTTGGTGAGAGCCATGGTGGTTCGCCTCGTTGTTCAGGGTGGGGGGCGGTTGGCGGCTCCGGCCGTCAGGCCGTCTGCAGCTTGTGCGAGAAGCGCAGGATGATGAATTCCGCCGGGCGTACCGCGGCAATGCCGATCTCGACGATCATGCGGCCCTCGAGCACGTCTTGCGGCGTCATCGTGGTGCCCAGACCCACATGCACGAAATAGGCGGCCTCGGGCTTGGCCCCGGCCAGCGCGCCGGCCTCCCACAGGCCGTAGAGATAGCTCTCGATCATGGCCTTGACCTTGAGCCAGGTGGTCTGGTCATTGGGCTCGAACACCGCGAAGGCACTGGCCTTCTTGGCTGACTCTTCGATGGTGATGAAGAGGCGCCGCACCGGCACGTAGCGCCATTCGTTGTCATTGCCTGCCAGGGTGCGCGCGCCCCACACCAACGTGCCCTTGCCGGTGAACGCACGGATGGCGTTGATCGACTTGCCGGCAGTGGCATCGACGTTGAGGCGATCCTGGTCATCGTCGGTGATCTTGGACACCGGCCCCAGCACTGCCAGCACGCCGACATTGGCCGGCGCCTTCCAGACACCGCGCTCGCGGTCGACGCGGGCATAGATGCCGGCCATAGCCGCGCTCGGCGGCAGCACCACGCGCTGCTCCGACAGCGCGGCCTTGGCCTTGTTGTACAGCCCGGTCTCACGGTTCTTGATGGTTGCCAGCGTGTCGGTGCCGGCGTTGGGGGCCGGCAAAGGAATGGCCGCAGCCGGCAGGTCGGCGGTGGCAATGGCGGCCGAGCCGTCGCCGTTCTTGGCGATGTCGAAGCCGGCCGCGTTGTTGGTCAGCTTCCAGGTGGCCCAGGCGGTGGCGATGCTGTCGCCGGTCTGGCCATTCACGTCGCTGAGGGTCAGCGTGCCTGCCGCCACCGTGAAGCTGGCAGAAGCTTCCTGTGTACCGAAGGTGACGGCCACGCCGGCGCTGCTGCCGGCGGCGCCGGTGAAGCTGACGCTGATGCCGTTGGCGCCGCCCAGGGGCAGGTTGCCGGTGACATTGCTGCTGGCCTGGACGGCACGCTTGATGGTGACGTCGCCATCGGCGACGTCGTAGGAGATCGAGCTTTGCAGATAGGGGTGGTAGGCCGCGCCGTACATCAGGTTGGCCGAGAGGTTGCTGTCGTTGCGGAAGCCCTGCCAGTCACCCTTGGGGATGTCGAGGATGGTGAAGCGGTCGCCGAGCTTGCGGCATTGCATCAGCGCCTCGCCGCACAGGGCGTAGTAGTCGGTGGACGTGAGCACGCTGGCCGCATCGCTGAGCACGATCAGTGTCGGTTCGTCCTCGCGCTCCAGCGCCAGCAGGCCGGCCGAGTAGCGCGCCTTGCTCGGCGTCGCCTTGTAGTTGCCCACTGACACCACATAGCAAGGCCCGCCGCCATTGCGGAAATACAGGCTCATCGCGTAATAGAGCGAGAAGCCGTTGGCGGGCGCCACCATCTGCACCGTGGGGCCTGCGCCGGGGTCGGACGCGGCCGGCTCGTTGACGTTGAACTTGATCGCCTGCGGGCCCCCAAAGGCACTCTCGAACTCGAGCATCGTGGCCACGCGCACCACATGCGGGTCACCGCTGTCGGCCGGACCGGTCTCGGTGTAGCCGATGAAGGCCGGCACCGCGGTGGCCACTTCGGCCACCGACGGCGGCAGGGTGGAGATCTCTTCGACGTAGACGCCGGGGGTTCTGTAGGTGGCCATGTTGCGCGTTTCCCTTGGTTGAGCGTTAGCGGGACTTCAGATACTTGAGGACCTGGCAGATGCCGTCCTGGTCCTGAGGAGCGCCAGCTGTGGCGCGCATGAAGCGGGTCGGCCGCGTGAGCGAGGCATTGGGCAGCGGCCCGAGCACGCGCTGGCCGCCCTGGAAGAGGGCCAGGCCCTTGCGCGGGCTGCTGCCGCAGGGCACGGGCTGGTCCGACAGGAAGCGGATGCGCCGCTGCCCGGGGTATTGCGCGGCCAGGGCCGCGGCCTGAGGATCGGATGCATCGGCGGCCCCATTGAGCAAGGTGGTGCTTTGCGCACCGAAGACGATGGGCGCAGCCGCATCGGCATCGATGATGGCGAAGTCTCCGGGCTGGTCGGTCACCAGGTAGTAGGCCCAATGCACGGCGCGCGCCTTGAATCGGATCTCGAAATCGGCATCGGCGCTGCCCGGGGCCGGCAACGAGCGGTTGACGACCACCTGCACCTCGGCCAGCGTGTCACGCCGCACCGGGGCAAGGGTGCGGTAGCGCAGCGCCAGGCCCTGGGCGCCGCTCGAGGCCTGGAGGGTGGCGGTGCGCGTGGCGGCGTCGTAGGCGGTGACGCGCGCAGTGCCTAACTCTGCAGTGACGCTGATGTCCGATGCCCGGGGTGGCCGCTGCGCATCGCCGGCGGGAAGGGGCTGCGCGGCCAGCACGCGCCGTGTCGATGTGCCGTCGGCGGGCGCGTCCACGGCCTGGATGTGCCAGTTCTTGCGGTCGGCGGGCACGAGCGTGCGCGCGTCGTTCGCGCCCAGCGCGGCATTGCTGTAGACCGGATCGGCCATGGCCGAAAGTTCGGCCATGTCGGTGGCGAGTGCGAACTCGGCTGAATGCGCGCGCAACTCGAAGCCGAAGACCTCGGCACGCGCCAGAGGCAGCAGGGGCGCCTTGCCATCTGGGCGGGCCATGGCCCAGACCGTCAGGCCGTCGGGCTGCTCCTGCAGGCGCAGGCGGTAGCGGGCCAGCAGGCGGCGCGTGGCTTCGGAGGGCGCCAGCGCGGCGTCGGGGCGAACCCCCGCCGGGTAGCCTTCGTGCCGCAGGCGCACGCCGAAGAGGGCCAGGAATTTCATGTCTGCGGAACCTGGGTCACGCTCTGCATGAGTTCCTTGACTGCCGTGGTCGGCTGGCCTTCGTCGTCCTGGAAAACGACCATGCGCAGCTTGTACATCGCGCTGGGCAGGTAGGCGGTGCGCAGCGTGCCCCAGATCTCGTTCTGTTCCGAGAAGGTGGGGGTCACGAGCTCCAACACCAACTGCGATATGCCGTCAGGCAGATCGGGCGCATTGGCCGGATTGAAGACGCGGTGGTTCTGGAAATACCGGATCACGCGCGACAGGTGGTGCAGCGCCTGCAGGTAGTCGTCGGGGAAGCGCGCCACCAGCAGCAGGCTGAGGTTGAGGCGGATCTCGGGTTCGACCTTCTGGTGCGAGCCCACCGACGAGATGCGCGTGTAGAGATCGGGCGGACGCAGCGTGGCGTCCTGCTCGACGCGCACCAGCAGCAGCGACACGGCATCGGCCTTGAAACTGACCGCGTCTTCCTTGCCTGAGCCGACGTAGACGAAAAGGTCTTCGACGGCGCCGCCCGCTGAATCGCGTGGGAGGGCCTCGTTCAGGTGTTCCCGCAGGAACTTGAAGACCTCGGCGATCATGCCGACACCGGCCCTGTCTGCCCCATGTCCCGCTCCTCAGCTAGCGCCTTGTCTAGGCAACCGACCCGGTGGGTGCCTTGCGGCGCCCAGGGCGGGCAGCCAGCGTCACGAGTCTATTTGAGTGTGACCCATGTCACGGAGCGCTTCACGCCTCAAGTTAGGGAGAGGGTGAGGCCTGGGGCCGGCGGGGGCTGAGGGCCTTGTGCCTGGTCCCTCCGACAGGAATCGAACCTGTATCTGGCGCTTAGGAGGCGCCCGTTCTATCCATTGAACTACGGAGAGGCGGGCGCGATTGTAGGAGGCCGGAGCGCCGCGGCCGGCAGCCTTGTCATGCCGACGGGGCGGGTTCGGTGGCGCGGTGTACGCGCACGCAGTTGCGGCCGGCTTCCTTGGCCTCGCGGCAGGCCGCGGCGGCAGCTGCGAGCACTTCTTCTGCAGCGGCCATGGCCGGGCTGAGCTGCACGACGCCCACGCAGGCCGGCACGCGCGCCCGCTTGTCGCCCCAGCGCACGCGGAACTGGCCAATGGCCAGGCGCAGCTTGTCGGCGATGAGCTGCGCCCAGTGCTCGTCGCAGGCCGGCAGCAGCACCGCGAAGTGGTCGGCCTCGAGACGCGCCACGATGTCGGAGGCGCGCACCTTGGCCTGCAGCAGGGTGGCGATCTCGAACAACGCGTGGTCGCCGCCGGCTTGGCCGAACTGCTCGGTGACCAGGGCGAAGCGGTCGAGATCGATGTGCAGCACCGAGACCGGCTCGTGGCGGCGGCTGCCGACGTGGTCGGCCAGGCGGCGTTCGAACTCGCGCCGGTTGCACAACTCGGTGAGGTCGTCGTGGGACGAGGCCCAGGTGGGGTGTTCGCGCTGGCGGCGCTCGGCGCTCACGTCGTCGATGAGCCACAGCGCCTCGCCGCTGGCGTCGGCCCAGTCCAGCGGCATTGCGCGCAGACGGCCCCAGAAGCGGCTGCCGTCGCGGCGCGCGTACTCGATCTCTTCGGTGAAGGGGTGCTGGCGGGCATAGGCCTCGGCCATGCGCTGCTGCACGCCGGCATGGCAGGCGTCCGAGCCGTGTACCGCGCGGGTGGGCTCGCCGGCCAGGCCGGCTTCGTCAGCGCAGCCGAAAAGCTGGTTCATCTGCGCACCCACGGCGGTGAAGCGCTGTGCCTGTACATAGGCGGCGGCTACCGGGCAGCGGTCGAGCAAGGCGTGCAGCCGTGCGGCGGCCACGGCCTGGTCCAGCGGATGGGGGTTCGTCAAGGTCTTCTCCTTGTGCCGCAGGCGGGCGCGGTGCGCGAGCCTCTTGATGCGGCACAGGCAAGGGTGTAACCCGGGCCGGCCCGGGGTCAGGCCGCGAAGAGGGCCGTCAAGGGCTGCCTTTTCGTGCCGCCGATGCGGCCGATGCCGGCGGCGATGCCGTCGCCGAAGGTGTGGCCGCTGCGGGCGCGGCCCTTGTCTCGCCCAGGCGCAGCACCCAGATCACGTCGAAGGAGTTTTCCAGCCCGCTCTGCAGGCGCAGCGTGAAGCGCTGGGCCAGCCGGTAGATGAGCTGCCAGGTGCCGGCGGTGGCATTGACGCCGCGCTCGTAGCCCACATACCAGCGCCGCGACAACTGCTTGCCCAGCGTGACCACGGTCTCGCGCGTGTCGCCGTCGCTCTGGTGCAGCGAGAGCTCGTCCAGCCCCAGGCGGCGCAGCAACGCGTCGGTGGGCGCCTCGCCCTCGCCCGCGAGCAGGGCCACGGCGGCGCGCTGCAGCAGGGTGGTGTCGCTGCGGCCCAGGCTGTCGGGAGCGCGGCCCAGCATCAGCCACGAGAGCTTGTCGGTGTCGCTCATCTCGGGCTCGGAATACAGGCGCACGCGTGGCGTCTGCACGCTGCCGGTGATGAGCACGCCGACGCGCACGTCGAGGTTGGGGCGCAGGGCCAGCACGTCCATGCGCGGGTCGCCGGAAGGCCCGCTGAAGGCCAGGATGCCGCGCTCGATGTCGAGCTTCTGGCCGTAGGCGGCATAGGTGCCACGTTCGGTGGCGATGGTGCCGTCCACGGCCAGCTGGCCGGAGCGCGTGCCCAGGTGCAGGCGGCCGCGCAGCACGGTGTCCAGGCCGCGGCCGCGCACGCGCAGGCGCTCGCCGAGGTCGACGTCGACGCTGAGCGCGAAGGCGCGGCTGGCGCGCGGCGCGGCGGCCTCGGTGTCGAGGTCTTCCTGCGCGCCGGGGCGTCGCAGCGTGACGTCGCTGTCCAGCGTCGGCGCGCTGCTGCGGCTGGCATCGAAGAGGCCTTCGTCGACCGTGAAGGCACCGTCCAGTCGGCCGCTGTCGGCGGCCAAGTGCAGCTCGGCCCGGCCGCTGGCGATAAGCAGGCGGTCGACGCGGCCGAGCAGGCGGAAGCGCTCGGCCTTGATCTGCAGCCGGGCCTGCGGCGTGGCGCCCAGTGTGGCGCCGCCGCTGACGCTGAGGCTGCCGTCGCCGCCGCGCAACGTGAAGCGCTCGACCCGGGCGCTGTCGCCATCCAGCCGCACGCCCACCTGGCCGTCGCTGAGATTGACGCCCTCGAGCAGGTTGCGCACGCTCAGGCCCGTGGCACCCAGCGTGCCGCTGTACAGCGGCGCGCCAAAGCTGCCACCGAGACCGGCCGCCACACGCAGTTCGCCGCCGAGCTGCCAGCCGGGCGGTATCCAGGCGCGCCAGATGCCGATGTCGGCCACGCGCGCCTGCACCTCGCCCTCGATGCGGTCTTCGGGCGCGGGCCAGCGCCGCTCAGGGCTGCTGTGGACGCGCAGCGTGCCGCCGATGTCGCCCAGGCTGCGGCCTCTGAACTGCGGCGTGACGACCCATTCGCCGTCGTGTACGGCCACCTTGACGCGCAGGTCGGTCAGACCCAGCAGTTGCAGCCCGTCGGGCCCGTCGACGTGCAGGTCGCCTTCGCTGCGCTCGAACACCAGGTCGGCCGAGAAGCGCTCGGCGGCGCTGATGTCGACGCGTGCTGCCAGCCGCATGTCACCCTGCCAGCCCATGGTCGGCTGCAGCCGCGCCAGCAGCGGTGCCAGCGCGAAGGGCTCGATGTTGGCGTGCAGGTCGATCCGCGCGTGCTCGCCGCGCAGGTCGGCGCGCACCTCGTCCCAGCGCAGCGCCAGCGCGTCGGTCAGCTGCAGGCGGCCGGCATCGGCGCGCAGCGTGGCCAGGCTGCCGTCGGCGCCGAACTGCAGTTCGGCGCGCAGGCCGCGCGCCTCGGCCCAGTTGGAGGCCGAGGGCGCGTCGCCGACGCTGCCGTCCCAGGAGCCGACGGCCAGGCGCTCGATGCGGGCCCGCCAGCGGCCGCCGCCGGCCGCGTCACGCTCCCAGCCGCCCTGGGCCTGCAGCTGCGCGCGTGTGCCCGACTGTGCTTGCACGCCCAGCAGGCGCACGGCGGCGCTGGGTGGCAGCAGCGGCAGCGCACCCGAAAGCTCGATGCGGTGGTCGGCCAGCGTGCCGCGCAGTTCGGCGCGCAGGTGATCGGCGCGCTGGTTGCCAAGCTGCAGGCCGGCCAGGTCGAGCAGCAGCGACAGCGGCTGGTTGCCGCTGCCGTCCATGCGCCAGGCGGCCTGGCCGCGCGCCAGCTGCAGTGAGCCCGCGGCCAGCTGCGCGACATAGGCATTGCCTTCGCTGCGCAGCGCCGGCCAGCGGCCATCGGCGGCGATGCCGGCCTGCACCGTGCCCTGGCGCGGCATCCAGTCGGCCAGCACCGGGTGCAGGCGCGCCAGCGGCGCCAGCGCATTGAGCCTTTCGGCCTTGATGTCCAGGCGCAGGTGGTCGGCTGCGCCGGGGCCGGTGGGGTCGCCCCGGCCGTCCAGCGTGAGCTGGTTGCCGCCCAGGCGCAGATCGGCGCGCAGCGAGGCCGGCGTCGGCGCCGCCGTCTGGGTGTAGCCCAGGGCCAGCTCGCCGGCCAGCGGCACGCCGGCCAGCAGCGAATCGTGGATGCGCAGGCTGCCATTGCCTACCGCGCGCTGGGCCAGAGCCAGCGCCGGCAGGCGGTCGGCATCGGCGGGCAGGCGCAGGCCGAACTGCCAGTCGGCCGATAGGCGATGGCGTGTGTTGCGCCAGACCGAACCGGCTTCGCCCGGCCACCAGGCCAGCGGGTCGAAGTCGACCAGGTTGCCCTGGGTCTCGAGCTGCCAGTCCTTGCGCGCCACGCGCTGCAGCAGCGCCTTCATGGTGGCGCTGGCCGGGCCGGCACTGGCGCGCACGGACTTCAGTTCGAGCCGCTGGTCGTCGGCGCTGCCTTCCATCGCCAGGCGCACCGGCTGCGGCGCGGCCTCGAAGCGGCCTTCGAGGTCCAGGCGCCAGTCGATGTGCAGCGGCGTTGCGCTGGCCGTGGCAGCCGGGTCGGGCGAAGGCAGGCCGCGCAGGCGGGCTTCGACGGGGCCGCTGAGCAGCAGGGCCGCGGCGCGGCCGTCCAGGCGCTGCGGCGCCAGCTCGTCGAGCCGGGCCTTGAACTCGAGCAGCGGGCCGTGCCAGGTGGCGCTGCCGCGCAGGCGGCCGGCGGTGCGCGTGGCGTCGGCCAGATCGAGCGCGAAGCTCTGCACCTCGATGCGGTCGTGGCGGTCGAGCTGGCCGCGAAGTTCGGCCGTCAGGCGGCGCAGCGGCAGGCGGCGCTCGTTCCAGCGCCCGGGCTGGGAATTCGTTATCTGCACCGTGGCGCGCGTCGGCGCTGCCAAGGCGGGCGCGGCCAGATCGATGTGGCCGGAAAGGCGCGTCTGCGGCAGCTGGGTGGCGAGTGCCGAGAGGTCCAGGGCCTGGGTCTCGGCGTGCAGGGCGTCCATGGGCCAGGCCTCGAAGGGCCGCAGCGTGGCGCGCAGATCGGCCGCCGGCGCCTCGCGCCCGCCTTGGGGCACGCCGCGCAGCACCGCGCTGGCCGCCAGCCGTGCCAGCGGGCCGCGCCCGCGCAGCACCGCGGCCCAGGCGGGGGCGTCGCCGCCGGCCAGTGGCCGCAGCGTGGCATCCAGCGTCACTGCCAGCGGCGCCTCGTGGGCGATGGCCGCGCCGGCCGTGATGGCCAGGCCCTGCCACTGGGCGCTGGCACTGATCACGCGGTGCGGTGCGCCGGCACGCCCTTCCAGCGCCAGCTCGGCGACCACGAGGCCTTGCACCGGCGCATAGCGGTCGACCACCAGTTGCTCGACGCGGCCCTCGGCCAGGCGCAGGCTGAAGGGCAGGCCCAGGTCGCGCGGCGCCACCAGCGGCAGGTCGTTGCTGGGGCCGGTGTCGACGACGATGCGCTTGACGGTGAGCTGCTCGATACCGAGCCCGACCCAGCCCTGGCCTGGAGGCCGCCATTGCCAGGCCATGCCCCCGGCGTCCAGGCCTTCGAGGGTGGCCGACTGCTGGCCACCGGCCCAGCGCACCACCAGCCGTTCGGCCCGCCACTGGCCGCCCAGCAGGCTGCCCTCGAAGCCGCGGGCTTCCACCCAGGGCTGGTGGGCCAGCAGCCAGCGCGCGCCTTCGTCGCTGGCCAGCAGCCAGCGTGCGCCGGCATAGCCTGCGCCCGCCACCAGGGCCAGCAGCAGCAGCACCAGGGCCGGCATGGACAGCAGCTGCAGGCACAGGCCCAGCGGCCCGGGCGGAGCCGGTGGCCCGGGCGGCGGTGGAGCGGGGGCCGCTTCTGCCATCAGAAGGAAATTCCGACGCTGAAGTGAAAGCGCGACTGGCGCACCTCGCGGCCATAGGCATAGTCCAGCCGCAGCGGCCCCACCGGGCTGCGCCAGCGCACGCCCACGCCATAGCCGACCACCGGCCTGATGTTGCCCAGGCGGTCGGCGACATTGCCGGCGTCGACGAAGACCGCGCCCCACACCGAGGGCAGGGCATTGGAAAAGGGACGCGCCAGCTCGACGCTGCTGGTGAAGATGGCGTTGCCGCTGCCGACCACGCCATCGACGACGGGCCCGAGGCTGCGGTAGCCGTAGCCGCGCACCGAATCGTCGCCGCCGGCGCGCCACTGCTGCGATTCGGTAACCACCATGTTGCTGCGCAGAAAGACCTGGCCGGCTTCGACCCGAGCCTGGCCGTACCAGCTCTGGCCCAGGGGTTGGTAGACCGTGAGCTTGCCGTAGGCGCGCTGGAAATAGCCGGCCACGGCGTCGGTGCCGTGCGAGCGCCCGACGCCCAGTTGCACCGAGAGGCTGCCCCCCTGGGTGGGCAGCACCAGGCTGTCGAGCTCGCGCCAGCCGCCGCGCGCATTGAGCGAGAGCGCGAAGGCCTTGTTCGGATCGGAGGTGTCGGTTGTGCGGCGCGAGCGCTCGGCCTCGACGAAGTACAGGCGTTCGAAGCGCTGCGTATCCTGGGCGCGGCCGACACGGGCGCGCTGCGAGAGCACGACGTCGGTGCTGGAGGCCAGGCGCTCGACCGCGGCGCCCACCAGGTTGCGGTGCAGGCCGTCGAGCGCGTGCGAGCTGATCTCGCCGTCCCAGGCCTGGCGCTTCTTGCCGACCTCGATCTTCAGCCTTGACGAGGCCGGGTAGCCGAAGACGCGGCGGTAGAGATGCTCGACCGAGGCGCGCGGGCCGGTGTTGGCGCTGACGCCGATGCCGAAGGTGTAGACCTGCAACGCCGATTCGCGCAGCTTCACCAGCACGCGCGCCTGGTTGGCCTGGGCCGGGTCGGTGTCGAGGGTGACGCCGATGCTCTCGAACAGGCCCGATTTCTGCAGGCGCTCCTGAAAGTCCAGCAGCCGGGCCTCGCTCAAGGGTGTTGCTTCGCGTGCGCCGAGCAGGTTGCGCACCGTCTTCTCGTCCTGGCGCTCCAGGCCTTCGACCTCGAGGCGGCCGAAGCGGAACAGCGGCCCGCTGTCGACGACGGCGAAGAGGCGCACGGTGTCGGCCTCGACATCGACCTCAGCGCCCGTGCCCAGCCAGGCCGCGGTGGCATAGCCGGCGGCGCGCAGGCGTGCCAGCGTGGCCGACTTGGCGTCGCTCCAGGCGGCGTTGCGGAAGGCGCTGCCCACCGGCAGCTCCCAGCTGCCGCGCAACTGGGCCAGCAGGGCCTGCGCGTCGGCGTCACCAGCGGCGGCGTCGCGGCCTAGCGCCCCTTCGGCCTCAAGATTGAAGCGCGCAATGGTGGCCTGCGGGCCCGGCTTGACGAGCAAGCGCACGGCGGCCGACTCGGGGCGCTCGAGCTTGACATCGGGCTTGAAATGGCCTTCGGTCTGCAGCAGCTCGCGCACCTGGGCCGGGGCGGCGTCGATCAGGCGCTGCCACTCGGTGTCATCGATGTCGGCGCGCGCCAGGTGGCCCAGGCGCACCAGGTCGAGGTGTTGTTCGAGCAGGGGCTTGAGCTCGGGCGGTGCGTCGAAGTCCACGCGCAGCAGCGGCGGTGGCGCGGGCGGCTGGGGGGCGCCGACGCCGACGGCGTCAAGTGCGTTGTTGACCGTGGCGCAGCCACCCAGGGCCAGAGCCGCGGCCAGTGCAAAGGACCGTGCGATCCAGGCCGCCACCGCGGCGGCCCGCCTCATTTGCTGAGCAAGCGCATCGCGCCTTCAAGCCCTGCCAGCGTGAGCGGGAACATGCGCTGGTTCATCAGCTGCTGCACGATGGAGATGCTTTGGCGGTACTGCCACACGCCCTGGGGCTCGGGATTGATCCAGGCAAAGCGCGGAAAGGCCTGGGTCAGGCGCTGCAGCCAGGCCGCGCCCGGCTCCTCGTTGTTGTATTCGACGCTGCCGCCGGGCTGCAGGACTTCGTAGGGGCTCATGGTGGCGTCGCCGACGAAGATGAGCTTGTAGTCCTTGTTGTACTTGCGGATCACGTCCCAGGTGGGGTGCTTCTCGCTGAAGCGGCGCTTGTTGTTCTTCCACATGAAGTCGTAGACGCAGTTGTGGAAGTAATAGAACTCAAGGTGCTTGAACTCGGTCTTGGTGGCGCTGAACAGCTCTTCGACGCGGTGGATGTGCTCGTCCATTGTGCCGCCCACGTCCATCAGCAACAGCACCTTCACGCGGTTGTGGCGCTCGGGCACCATCTTGATGTCCAGCATGCCGGCGTTGGCGGCGGTGCTGTGGATGGTGTCGTCCAGGTCCAGCTCATCGGCCGCGCCCTCGCGCGCAAAGCGGCGCAGCCGGCGCAGCGCCACCTTGATGTTGCGCGTGCCCAGTTCCTTGGTGTCGTCGTAGTCCTTGTAGGCGCGCTGGTCCCACACCTTTACCGCGCTCTTGTTGCGGCTCTTGTCCTGGCCTATGCGTATGCCCTGCGGGTTAACGCCGTAGGCGCCGAAGGGGCTGGTGCCGCCCGTGCCTATCATCTTGCTGCCGCCTTCGTGGCGCTCTTTCTGCTCTTCGAAGCGCTTCTTCAGCGTTTCCATCAGCTCGTCCCAGCCCATCTTCTCGATGGCGGCTTTGTCGGCCTCGCTCAGCTCGAGCTCGAGCGTCTTGCGCAGCCATTCGAGCGGCAGTTCCTGCGTGAAGTCGGTGAGCAGCTCCACGCCCTTGAAGTAGGCGGCGAAGGCGCGGTCGAACTTGTCGAAATGCGCCTCGTCCTTGACCAGCGAGGCGCGCGCCAGGTAGTAGAAGTCGTCGACCGAAGTGCCGGCCACGCCCGCCTTCATGGCCTCGAGCAGCATCAGGAATTCCTTCACCGACACCTTGAGCTTGGCCGAACGCAGCGTGTAGAAGAAGTCGATGAGCATGGCGGGCGCGATGGGCTTGTGGGCGCATTGTGCCGTTGCGGACCCTCCAGCGACGGCGCGGCCGGGGATCAGCCCGCCTTTGGGGGGCCCTTGTCGTGGCGGGCCAGCCAGGCGAAGAACTCGCCGTACCACTGGCGGCTGTTGCGCGGCTTGAGCACCCAGTGGTTTTCGTCCGGAAACCACAGCAGCCGCGCGTCGATGCCGCGTGCCTTGAGCGTGTTGTAGTAGGCCAGGCCCTGGGCGTCGGGCACGCGGTAGTCGAGCGCGCCATGGATCACCAGCGTCGGCGTCGCCATCGCGCCGGCAAAGGCATGCGGGCTCTGCGCCAGCAGGCGCGCCATGTCGTCCCAGTACCAGGCGCCCAGTTCCTTGGCATGCCAGACCCAGGCGTCGTCGGCGAACATGCCCACCCAGTCGAAGCAGCCGGCGTGGCAGATGTAGGCCTGGTAGCGGCCGGGCGCGACATGGCCGTTCATCCAGGCCACCATGTAGCCGCCATAGCTGCCGCCGGCGGCGAAGACGCGCTTCCTGTCGACCCAGCGCTTCTTCAGCAGCCAGTCGGTGCTGGCCTCGATGTCCTGCAGTTCCAACTCGCCCCAGCGGTGCGTGATGCTGTCGAGGAAGGCGTACCCGAAGCCCGAGGAGCCGTGGTAGTTGACGCTGGCCACGACATAGCCCTGGGCCGCGAAGACCTGGGTGTTCCAGCGGTAGTGCCAGTTGTCGCCGGGCCCGGTGTGCGGCCCGCCGTGGATGTTGTGCAGCACCGGGTACTTCTTCTTGGGGTCGAAGCCGGGCGGGTAGACCAGCCACATCTGCACCGGGTCGCCCGCGGTGGCATCGGGCAGGGCGCGTGCGCCTTCGAACCAGACCTCGTCGACCTGGCCCAGCGACAGCTTGTCCATCAGCTCGTCGTTGAAGCTCTCGATGCGCTGTGGCGCCTGGCCGGCCGCGTACACGCTGATCTGCGCCGGGTGCAGGGCGCTGTCGGCCAGCGTCACCAGGGTGCCGGCGGCCTTGTCGAAGCCGCCCACCCAGCCGCCGGCCACCACCACCTCGGCGCGGCGGTCGGGCAGGTCGAAACGCCACAGATGGTTGCGGCCCTTTTGCTCGGCGCAGAAGAGCAGGGCCTGGCCGTCGTCTTCCCACTGCAGCGGCGCGTGCACTTCGTGGTCCCACTCGGCGCTCTGCACTTCCCAGGCGCCGCCGTCACGCTCCCACACCGCCAGCTGGGCCGGCATGGTGTGCTTGCGCTGCTGGTGACTGGCGGTGAAGGCGATGCGGTCGCCGGCCGGGCTGTAGCGCGGCGTGGCGAAGTCCCATTCGGCATCGCGTGCGATCACCGTCACCTTGCGGCTGGCGATGTCCATTTCGGCCAGCGCGAAGCGGCCGTCGCCGCGCTTCTCGGGCGCGGGGTCGAAGGCGAAGACCAGGCGCCTTCCGTCGGGGCTGATGTCGAAGTGGTTGGCGTCGGGGTCGGCGCGGCCCAGCTCGAAGGCCGTGCCCTCGAAGAGATCGCGCACCTTGGCCGGCGCGTTGCCGCGGCCCAGCTCCAGCAGGTGCAGGTGGGCCACGCGGCCGGGCGGCAGGGTGCGGTCCCAGTGGCGGTATTGCGCTTCGCTGGTAGCGCAGCCGGTCTCCTTGCGCTCCTTCCAGGCCTTGTGCGCGGCGGCCTGGGTCTTGGCGCCCTTCAGGCCCGGCCAGACCCAGGAGACGAAGACGATGCGCCGGCCCTCGGGGCACCAGCGGAAGGCCTCGACGCCGGTGGCCACCTCGGCGGCGCGGCGGGCTTCGCCGCCGTCGGGGGCGATCAGGTAGAGCTGGCTCTCGTCGTCCTTGCGGCCTTGCTGCTCGCGCTTGGCGGTAAAGGCGATGAGGTCGCCGTGGGGGCTCCAGCGCGGCGCGCCGTCCTTGTCGCCGCAGTGCGTCAGCGGCCGAGGCCGGCCGCCCAGGGTTGACAGCAGCCACAGCGACGAGGCGGCCTTGTTCTCTTCCATCGAGTGGCGCGACAGTGCCACCACGGCTTGCGCGCCGTCGGGCGAGAGGCTGGGCACGCCCAGGCGCTCGATCTGCCACAGGTCTTCGACGGTGATGGGCTTCTTGCGGGCCATGGATGCAGTCTCCGGGAGCGGCCGAATCGGCTATGAACGCGGTTTGGCCAGCTGCCAGTCGAGATGGGCCTTGACCGCAGGCCATTCGGCCGCGGTGATGCTGTAGACGGCAGTGTCGCGCAGCGTGCCGTTGGGGCTGCGCTGGTGGGCGCGCAGCATGCCGTCGAGCTGGGCGCCCAGGCGCTCGATGGCGCGCCGGCTCTGGGTGTTGAGGCGGTGGGTGCGGAACTCCACCGCGATGCAGTCCAGCGCCTCGAAGGCGTGGCCCAGCAGCAGGCGCTTGCACTGGGTGTTGAGCGGGCCGCGCTGGGCGCCGGCGGCGGTCCAGGTGCTGCCGATCTCGACGCGGCGGTGCACGGCGTCGATGTTCATGTAGGTGGTCATGCCGACGATGGTTCCGGTGGCGTCGAACACCGTGAAGGGCAGCATGGATCCGGCGGCCTGCAGTGCCAGCCGGCGGGCGATCTCGGAGGCCATGCCCTCGGGCGCGGGCACAGCCGTGTACCAGAGCTTCCACAGCTCGCCGTCGCGTGTGGCGGTGCACAGGCCCTCATGGTGGGCGGGCGAGAGGGGTTCGAGCCGCGCATGCGGCCCGGTGAGCGTCACCGCATCGGGCCAGGCCATCAGCGTCCGTGCTTCTGCATGAAGACCAGCTTCTCGAACAGCGTCACGTCCTGCTCGTTCTTGAGCAGGGCGCCCACCAGGGGCGGCACCGCGACCTTGTCATCCTTGCTCTGCAGCGCCTCGAGCGGAATGTCCTCGGCCACCAGCAGCTTGAGCCAGTCGAGCAGCTCGCTCGTCGATGGCTTCTTCTTCAGCCCGGGCAGGTTGCGCACGTCGTAGAAGGTCTTCATCGCCGCCGCCAGCAGCTCGCGCTTGAGGCCGGGGAAATGCACGTCGACGATGGCGCGCATGGTGTCGGCGTCGGGGAACTTGATGTAGTGGAAGAAGCAGCGGCGCAGGAAGGCGTCGGGCAGTTCCTTCTCGTTGTTGCTGGTGATGAAGACCAGCGGCCGGTGGCGCGCCTGCACCAGCTCGCGCGTCTCGTAGACGTAGAACTCCATGCGGTCGAGTTCGCGCAGCAGGTCGTTGGGAAACTCGATGTCGGCCTTGTCGACCTCGTCGATCAGCAGCGCCACCGGCTGTTCGGCCGTGAAGGCCTGCCACAGCACGCCCTTGACGATGTAGTTGTGGATGTTCTTGACCTTGTCCCCGCCTTCGACGCCCGCCAGCTGGCTGTCGCGCAGCCGGCTCACGGCGTCGTATTCGTAGAGGCCTTGCTGCGCCTTGGTCGTGCTCTTGATGTGCCACTGCAGCAGCGGCATGTTCAGCGCGCGGGCCACTTCCTCGGCCAGCATGGTCTTGCCGGTGCCGGGTTCGCCCTTGACGAGCAGCGGGCGCTTGAGGGTGACGGCGGCGTTGACGGCCAGCATCAGATCGGGCGTGGCGACGTACTGGTCCGAGCCTTGGAATTTCATCGTCGGGGGGTGGCCTTGGCCTGTGCTTGGGGGGTCTCGGGGCAGTATATAGGCGCCCCTATAATCGCCCGCTTTGCGCGGCAGCGCGGGTTGAGAGGCCCGGCTGCCTATCCTCAGCCCCAACCCCCTGCGAGCGATGATCAAAGCGACCAACCTGATGCTGGCCACCCTGGTCTCGACCGCCGCCGCGGTCTCTGGCGCCCAGGCCCAGGATGCCAATGCTGGCGAGAAGAAGGCGGCCATGTGCATAGGCTGCCATGGCATACCCGGCTACCAGGCCACCTTCCCGCAGGTCCACAAGGTGCCGATGATCTCGGGCCAGGGCGCCAAGTACATTGCCGGCGCGCTCACCGCCTACAAGAAGGGCGAGCGCAAGCATCCCACGATGCGCGCCATCGCCGCCTCGCTGAGCGACCAGGACATGGCCGACCTGGCCGCCTTCTACGAAAAGCATGGCGCTGCACCGGCCAAGACCGTGGCCGACACCGCGGCCACGCCGCCGGCCGATGTGGCCGCGCTGCTGGCCAAGGGCGCCTGCGTCTCCTGCCACGGCACCAATTACAGCAAGCCGATAGACCCGGCCTACCCCAAGCTGGCCGGCCAGCACGGCGACTACCTCTATGCCGCGCTCAATGCTTACGGCACCGAGGGCAACGCCAACATCGGCCGTGGCAACGCCATCATGGCCGGCCAGGTGAAGCAGTTCAAACACGCCGAACTCAAGGCCATCGCGGCCTACCTGGGCTCGCTGCCCGGCGATCTGCGCACCGTGCCGCAAAGCAAGTTCCGTTGATCAGGTGGCCGCCTTGGGCGGCAGCCTGATGACGCCGGTGGCGAGCGCGGTGCCGAGCAGGATCACCGCGCCGCCGGCCAGCATGCCTGAGCCCGGCACCTCGCCCAGCACCAGCCAGCCCCAGAACATGGCAAAGCCCGGGATCAGAAAGGTCACGGCAATCGCGTTGGCTGCACCGGCGCTGGCGATGAGTCTGAAATACAGCACATAGGCCAGGCCCGTGCAGGCCAGGGCCAGCACCGCCGCGCCGGCCCAGGCGGCCGGGCCCGGGTTCACCGCGGGCCAGGTCACGAGCGCCGGCCCCGCCATCAGCAGCGCCGCACCAACCTGGCTGCCGGCGGCCACCGCCAGCGGTGGCACACCGGCCAGGCGCCGGCGCGAGTAGTTGGCGGCCAGGCCATAGAACATTGCCGCGGCCACGCAGGCGGCAATGCCCACCGCCGCGCTCACGCCCTGGGCCTGGGGCTGCAGATCGGCCTTGTCCCAGCTCAGCGCCACCACGCCGGCCACGCCGATGGCCAGGCCCAGCCAGCGGCTGCGGTCCAGTTGCTCGCCCAGCCACAGGCGGGCGATCAGCGCCGCCCAGATCGGCGCCGTGGCATTGAAGATGGCCATCAGCCCGGCCGACAGCGCCAGCGCCGCCACCATGAAGAGCACAAAGGGCAGGGCCGAGTTGACAAGGCCGACCACGGCGATGGCGCGCCAGTGCAGGCGCAGCGCGCCGAGCTGGCCCTGCCAGGCCAGCAGCGGCAGCAGCAGCAGGGCTGCGCCGGCGACGCGCACGAAGACCAGCGCCGCGGGCCCGAAGTCCAGTGCGCCGGCGCGCATGAAGAGGAAGGAGCCGCCCCACAGCGCGCCCAGCAGCACCAGGGCGCCAAGATCGCGCCGGCTCATGGCGGCCCTGGCAATCATGCCGCCAGCTCGGCGCTCAGTGCGCCTTCCAGCGCCAGCAGTGCGCGCTTGCGCGGCAGGCCGCCGGCATAGCCGGTGAGCGAGCCGTCGCTGCCGACGACACGGTGGCAGGGCACGATGATGGACAGCGGGTTGCGGCCCACGGCGGCGCCGACGGCGCGCACCGCAGCCGGGCGGCCGACGCGCCGCGCCACCTCGCCATAGCTGCTGAGCGCGCCGCACTCGATTTCGAGCAGGGCCTGCCACACCGCTTGCTGGAAGGGCGTGCCCTGCGGGTCCAGCGGCACGGCGAACTGCCGCCGGCTGCCGGCGAAGTATTCGTTCAGTTCCTGCGCCGCGAGCGCGATGTGCGGGTGATGCGGGTCCAGCGGCGCGGCGCTGTCGCCAGGATGGTGCTTCTGGGCGTCGAACAGCACCGCCATCAGGCCGCGTGCGCTGGCCCACAGCGTTAGCGGGCCCAGCGGGGTCTCGATGCGGCCCTGGGCGGCGACGGGCTGGTCGTGGGTCTTCATCATGCTTGCTCCAGTTGGTGCCACAGCCGCATCACGGCATAGGCGCGCCAGGGGCGCCAGGCCTCGGCGCGGGCGGTGATTTCGGCTTGATCCCGAGTGCCGAGCGCCTTCATCAGGCCGATGTCGGCAGCCGGCCAGGCATCGGGCCAGGCCAGGGCCCGCATCGCGATCAGCTGGGCCGTCCATTCGCCGATGCCGGGCAGGGCGCGCAGCGCGTCCATCGTAGGTGCCAACGGTGTGCCGCGCTGCAGGCTCAGCCGGCCCTCGGCCAGCGCCGCGGCCAGGGCCTGCAGAGCGCCGACGCGCTGGCGCACGATGCCCAGCTCACCGATGGTGGCCGGGTCGGCCGTGGCCAGCGTGGCGGCTTGCGGGAACAGATGGGTCAGGGCCGGGAAGGGCGTCTCGACCGGCTCGCCGAAGCGGTCGACCAGGCGCTGCGCGAGCGTACACGCGGCCTTGACCGTGACCTGCTGGCCCAGGATCACGCGCACCGCCAGCTCGAAGCCGTCCACGCTGCCGGGCAGGCGCAGGCCCGGCAGTGCCGGCAGCGGCATGCTCGCCAACACGGGGTCGATCAGGGCCGGGTCGGCATCCAGGTCGAAGAGCTGACGCACGCCCTGCAGCACCGCGCCCAGCACCGGGGCCAGGGCGGGCGCGGCGTGGACATGGACCTCGTGGCGATCCGGCACGAATCGGGCCTCGAACCAGCCGGCCAGGCGCCGCCCCTGCTGCGTCCAGGCCAGGGTGCGGCGCAGGCTGAGGCCCTCGACCTGCTCGACACCGCGCAGCGGCCGCCGCGCGAAGAAGTCCAGCAGGGCCTGCTCATCCAGCGGCGGCCGGTAAGCCAGGCGCAGCGGTGTCGCGGCCCGCGTCGCCGGCTCGCCGCGCGCCCGCCGCAATTGGGTCGGATTGAGGCGGTAGTGCTCGGCAAAGGCGGCATTGAAGCGGCGCAGGCTTTCGAAGCCGCTGGCCAGCGCCACCTGGGTCACCGGCAGCGCGGTGTCGGTGAGCAGGTGCTTGGCCAGCAGCAGGCGCTGGGTGTTGAGGTAGTCGTGTGGCGACACGCCTTGCGCGGCCTGGAAGATGCGCCGCAGATGGCGGTCGGTCACGCCCAGGCGGGCCGCCAGCGCCGGCAGCCGCGCCGGCTCGCCCTGGTGGACGGACTGCTCGATGAGGCGGGCGGCGCTGTCGGCCAGGCTGCGCGATGAATCGGTGTGCGACAGGCCGGGCGCGATCTCGGGCCTGCACTTCAAGCAGGGGCGGAAGCGCGCCGCCTCGGCCTGGGCGCGGCTGTCGAAGAAGCGGCAGTTCTCGCGCCGCGGCGTGCGCACGCGGCAGACCGGGCGGCAGTAGACGCCGGTGGAGGTGACGCCGACGAAGAGCCGCCCATCGAAGCGGGCATCGCGCGCCTTGAGGGCCAGGTAGGCGGAATCGGCGTCGAGGACCATGCGGCCATGATAGGCCGAAGGGGGTGTTCGACTGGCCGTTTTCGGACCTGTCGTCCGGGCCGCTTCAGCCCCGTTCCGCGCCGCCCGCGCGATGGCCGAAAATAGGCCCATCCCACCGGAGCCCCGCCATGCCCATCTACGAATATGCCTGCCAGGATTGCGGACGCGAGTTCGAGGCCTTTGTGCGTTCAGACACCGTGCCCGAGTGCCCGGCCTGCCATTCGGTGTCGCTCGCCAAGCAGTTGTCGGTGTTTGCTACCGCCACCGCCGCGCCCGAGGCGGCGATGGCCGCCGCCAGCCCCTGTGGCAGTTGCGGACACCCCGACGGGCCCGGGGCCTGCCGCTTCAATTAGCGGGGTTCAGCTGGCGCTGCGCGGGCGCCGCCGCGGCGCCGGCAGGTCGACCATGAGGGCCTGGCCCGGTGCGCTGCAGCCGGCGTCGCAGCAACGCCCGGGCTGGCGGTTGCGTGTGATGGCGCGGCCCGCTTCGCCCGCTTTGCTCTCCGCGGCAAGCACGCCGCGGTCGAGCAGGCGCTCCACCAGATCGACCTTGTCGCCCACCGGGTAGCGGCGCCAGATCTCCTGCTTCATCGCCGCTGGCGATCCGCCGCCGTGCAGGCTGATCACCGAGTACCAGCCGCCTTGGTAGGAAGCGGTCAAATCTTCGATGAAGCGCGCCACCTCGATGCGCTTGTCATAGGGCACGGCGGGGTTGGCGCGCAGCACCTCAGAGAGCGTGGCCGCGGTGGCCGGGTTGTGGTCTTCGTCGGGGCCGGGCAGGGCGACGATGAGGCCGCCCGAGACCTCGTGTGCCAGGCGGTGCATGTCGTAGATCTGCGTGGCCAGCAGCAGCTTGCCGATGTTGGCGTAGACCGGCTCGGGCATGAAGCTGCCACTGTGTACATCGCGCGTGGCATAGACGCTGGCGGCCACGCCGCAGGCATAGAAGCCCTCGGTGATCTTGATCAGTTCCACCAGCGGCTCGCGCAGGCTGGACGTAACGACGGGGTCCAGGCCATTGGCCTCGCACATCAGCGCGCTGGCGCCAATCAGCAGGTCGCCGAAGCCGGCGCGCGCCGCGATGCAACTGTGGCGGTGGTGGGTGGCATAGCTGTGCGTGAGCACGGCCGAGTGCTCCCATGCGCCGGCATAGAAGACGCGCTCCCAGGGCACGAAGACGCGGTCGAGGATGAGCACGGCCGTCGCCTGGCCGTAGCGGCGCGAGAACAGCGGCGCCCCGTGCTCTGGCTTCTCGCCCGGGCGGCCCGCCGGTCGCGTCACCAGGGTCAGGCCGGGGGCGTCGACGGGGATGGCGCAGCAGACCGCGAAGTCGGCGTCGGCCTCGGTGAGCGCGCGGCCCGGCATCACCAGCAGCTCGTGCATATAGGGCGCGCCGGTGACGATGGCCTTGCAGCCAGAGACCACGATGCCACGGGCGCTGCGTTCGACGATGTGGACATGGCTGTCGCGCACGGATTGCTCGTGCGGGCGCTTGGCGCGCTCGCCCTTGGCGTCGGTCATCGCGATGCCCAGGGCGAGGTCGCCGTCCTGGACGTGCTGCAGATAGGCCTGGAAGCGGTCGCGGTGCTCGCAGCCACCACGCGCGTCGTCGATGGTCGCCGTCACCTGGGCCAGGGCACCGAGCGCGTCGTGGGCCAGGTAGCGTTGGGCACAGCCGGTTTCCTGGCACAGGATGCGCACCGCCTCGAGCTTGTTGAGCAGGTCGCCGGACGATTCGTCGATGTGCAGCATGCGGTTCACCGGCAGGCTGCGCCCGCTCTGGCGCGCCAGCATCAGCGGTGCCAGTGCGGCGTCGTGGGCGGCGTCGTAGCTGTAGGCCAGGGCATTGATGCCGGGCTGCAGCGCCGGCTCGTCGGCCACCGATTCGACTTGGCGGCCATCGAGGTAGACCATGGGCTTCAGCCGGCGCAGCGATTCGCGGTAGTCGGCGCCGCGCATCAGGTGGGCGGTGGCGGGTGGGGCGGCTTCGGCGGCGGGCATGTCGGTCTCCGGGTTGGCCGGGCCACCATAGGCAAGGGCCGCGGGCCGGGTCAAGCGTACATTCCTGGGGCATGGACGAGGCACTGACCCCCTTCGCACTGCGGCCGGTCGGCCGCCGCCAGGGCCTGCTGCTGCTGGTGGACTACCAGCAGCGCCTGATGCCGGCCATCCATGGTGGCGCGCAGGCGGTGGCGGAGGCCATCTTCCTGGCCCGGCTGGCGCGCCTGCTGGGCCTGGCCGTCATGGGCACCGAGCAGAACCCTGCCGGCCTGGGCCCCAATGTCGCGGCGCTGCGCGAACTTTGCGACACGACGCTGCCGAAGATGCATTTCGATGCCTGCCGCGACGGCCTGGTGCCGGCGCTGCGCGCGGCGGCGCCGCAGGCGCGCGAGGTGGTCGTGGCCGGCTGCGAGGCCCATGTCTGCCTGCTGCAGACGGTGCTGGGCCTGCGCCGCGCCGGCTTCAATGTGCATGTCGTCGCCGACGCCTGCGGCTCGCGCTGCGCCCAAGACCACGGGCTTGCGATGCGCCGCCTGGAGGGTGCCGGCGCCGTGATCGTCGGCGCCGAGATGGTGGCCTTCGAATGGCTGGAGGCCTGCACCGATGCGCAGTTCAGGCCGGCGCTGGCGCTGATCAAGCAGCGCGGCCTGGGCTGAGCCTTACTCGACCTTGCCGATGCGCCGCACGGCCTCGACCATCAGCGCCGCGTCGGCATCCCAATAGGCCTGGAATTCGGGCGCGTCCAGGTATTCCAGCGGGCTGCCGGCACGGTTGATGGTCTGCACCACCTGCGGGTCGTGCGCGGCCTTGGCGGCGGCTGCGCGCAGCTTTGCCACCACCTCGTCGGGCGTGCCGGCCGGCACGAAGAGGGCCGACCATTGGGCGAAGCTGGCGCCGTAGCCGGCCTGCCTGAGGCTGGGCAGGTCGGGCAGGGCGGCCAGCGGCTTCTCACCCCAGTGGGCCAGCGCCCGCAGCTTGCCGGCCTTGATGTGCTGCATCACGCTGGCCGGCCCGCTGGACACCGCGTCGACCTGGCCGCCCAGCAGGGCCAGCACGGCCGGGCCGGCGCCGGTGTAGGGGATGTGGGTCATGCGGAAGCCCGCGCTGGCCTTCAGCATCTCCATCGGCACATGCATGGTGCCGTAGTTGCCCGAGCTGCCGTAGTTGTACTTGCCGGGCCGCGTCCTGGCGTCGGCGATGAAGTCGGCCAGCGTCTTCCAGGGCGCATCGGCGCGCACCACCAGCACCGTCGGGTCGGCCGTGTAGCGGGCGATGGGCTTCAACTGGTTCAGCGCATAGGCCGGCTTGCGGCCGAGGATGCGGTCGGCCTCGGGCAGGATGGAGATCGACGACAGCGTCATCAGCACCGTGTAGCCGTCGGGCGTGGCGCGCGCCACCGTGCCCATGCCGAGGGCGCCACCGGCGCCGACGCGGTTTTCCACCACCACCGGCTGCCTCAGTTCGCGGCTCAGCGCCTCGGCCACGGGCCGCGCCACCGTGTCGGCCACGCCGCCGGGCGGGAAAGGCACGATCATGGTGATGGGCTTCTCAGGCCAGCCGCCCTGCGCCGACGCGGCCGTGGCGGCGGCCAGCAGCCACGCGGCGGCGGCGTGCTGGATGAGATTTCGGCGCTTCATGCGCGGTCCTCCTCGACGAAACGGTTCTCGAGCACGCCGATGCCGTCGATCTCGATGCGCACCACGTCGCCATGGGCCAGCCAGCGCGGCGGGTTCAGGCCCATGCCCACGCCGGCCGGCGTGCCGGTGGCGATGACGTCGCCCGGCACCAGCGAGATGCCGCGCGAGCAGGTTTCGATCAGCGTCGGGATGTCGAAGATCAGGTCGGTGGTGCGCGCATCCTGGCGCGGCTCGCCGTTGACCCAGCAGCGCACGCGGGTGTCGCGGCCATCGAGTTCGTCGGCGGTGACGATCCAGGGCCCCATGGGGCAGAAGGTGTCGAAGCTCTTGCCCAGGTGCCACTGGCCGTGGCGCATCTGCACATCGCGCGCCGTCACGTCGTTGACGATGGTCCAGCCCCAGACATGCTTCATCGCATCGGCTCGCGCGATATTGCAGCCGCCGTGGCCGATGACGATGGCCAGCTCGGCCTCGTAGTCGATCTGGCGCGAGATCGCACTGGGCAGGCGCACGGGGTCGCCCGGCCCGACCACGCATTCGGGCACCTTGGAGAAGACGATGGGCCAGGCGTCGACCTTCGGGGCGTTGTCCTTGAACACCGTTTCGCGCAGTTCCTTGGCGTGGGCGTGGTAGTTGCGGCCGACGCAGAAGATGTTGCGGCGCGGTCTGGGCAGCGGCGCCAGCAGGCGGGCGCCGGCCAGTGCCACGCGCTCGCCGCTGAGCGCAGGCAGGCCGTGCTCGATGAGTTCGAGCGCGCCGCGGCAGCCGTCGACCTCGAACAGTTCGACCGCCTCCAGATCGGCGGTGAGGCGGCCGATGCGGCGCCGGCCATGGTGTTGGAGGGTGGCGATGCGCACGCTGGGCTCCTTCGTTTGGGGGGGATGCCGGTTCCGACCAAGATCGCCCAAAAGGATACCATTGCCAGCCATGGACCCCGCCTTCAATCTTCGCGAAGACATTCTGGACAAGCTGCGCACCCGCGTCTGGCGGGCCGGCCATCGCCTGCCCACCGAGCGCGCGCTGAGCGAGCACTACGGCCTTGGCCGATCCACCGTGCGCCGCGTGCTGCTCGATCTGAAGCGGCGCCGCCTCATCACCCAGACCGTGGGCAGCGGCACCTATGTCAGCGAGCGCGTACACGAGGCCCTGGCCGACCTGTTGCCAGCGGTCAGTGGCGAGGCTGTCAGCCCGGCCGAACTGATGAGCGCGCGCCTGGTGCTCGAGCCGGCATTGATCGAGATGGTCATCGGCAATGCCACGGCTGCCGATTTCGAGTGCATGGACGAGTGCAATGCCCATGCCGAGGCGGCGCGCGAACTGGAGGAGTTCGAGCGCTGGGACGCCGCACTGCACGAGGCCATTGCCGAGGCGGCGCACAACGGCTTCATCCGCGGCATCTTCCGCCTCATGAACGAGGCGCGCGCCCAGGGCGAGTGGGGCATGCTCAAGCGCCGCAGCGCGACGCCCGAACGCCGGCTTGAATACCAGCAGGAGCACCGCGCCCTGGTGGCGGCGCTGCGCGAGCGCGACGCCCCGCTGGCGCGCAAGCTCTGCCTCGACCACCTGGTCCATGTGCGTACCAATATGCTGGGTTACTAGCGGGTGGTGGCGCAACCGATTAAACCAATTCAATCCAATTAGCGCCAGACAGGAGACATGCATGAACCGGAAATCGAAGTTCCGCATCCTGTTGGCGATGGCCTGGGCTGCGCTTGCGGCCGCTTCGGCGGCGCACGCCCAGGACTGCCCCTCGCGCACCGTTCGCATCGTCGTGCCCTTTGCGCCCGGCGGCTCGGCCGATGTCTACGGGCGCTTTCTCGCCCAGCGGCTGCAGGAGGCCCTGGGCCAGAACTTCGTCGTCGACAACCGCCCTGGC
Source organism: Rubrivivax sp. A210 (assembly GCF_904426505.1). GTDB lineage: Bacteria > Pseudomonadota > Gammaproteobacteria > Burkholderiales > Burkholderiaceae_C > Rubrivivax. Next base: position 210,588 of record NZ_CAJGBN010000012.1, on the reverse strand, counting down.
GGCGGCTCGGTCATCGGCACGGACGCGGTGGCCAAGGCGGCGCCCGACGGCTGCACGCTGCTGCTGATGTCGAACACGCACACGGTCAACGAATCGCTGATCCCCAGCAAGCCCTTCGTGCTGACGCGCGACTTCGTGCCTGTCGCGCCCATCAATTGCTCCGATCTCGTGCTGGTCACCCAGGCCGGCCTGCCCTTCCAGACGCTGGATGAACTCATCAAGGCGGCCAAGGCGAAGCCGGGCGGCATGTCCTATGCGTCGTCGGGCCCCGGCACGCCGTACCACATGGCTGGCGAGCTGTTCAAGGTCATGGCCGGCGTGGCCATCGTCCACATCCCCTACAAGGGCAGCGCCGGCGCGCGCACCGATGTGCTGGGCGGCCAGCTCGAGATGATGTTCGACGCCATCCCGACCATGGCCGAGCACATCAAGACCGGCAAGGTGCGCGCCCTGGCCACCAGTGGCAAGACGCGCTCGGCTGTGCTGCCCGAGGTGCCGACGCTGGCCGAGGCCGGCGTGCCTGGCTACGAGGCGACGATATGGCTGGGCCTGATGGCACCGCGCGGCACGCCGGCGGCCGTGGTGGCGCGGCTCAATGCCGAGGTCGGCAAGGTCACCGCCAACCCCGAGGTGCGGCGGGCCTGGGCGGCCCAGGGCACGACGCCGCTGACGATGGGCGTCGACGAGTTCGCGCGCTACGTGGCCGACGACATCGCCAAGTGGGCCCACATCGTGAAGATCTCGGGCGCAAAGGCCGAGTAAGCCGAGTAAACCGAGCAGGTCGAATGCGTCGAACGGCCTGGGCTGCCCGCCGGCCTCCAACCCGCCACCGACACGGACTCTCACCCACCGCATGAAGACTCTTCATTTCCTCTGTGCCGGCGCCGCCCAGGGCGTGATGCGCGCGCTGCAGGCCGATTTCGAGGCCGCGCATGGCGTCAAGCTGCAGGGCCGCTTCGGCGCCGTCGGCGCCATGAAAGAGGCGCTGCTGGCCGGCGAGCCCTGCGAGCTGATGGTCAGCACCGCGGCCATGGTCGAGGCGCTGGCGGCCGAGGGCCGCTTGCGCGCCGATGCCCGCGCGCCGCTGGGCCGGGTGCGCACCGGCGTTGCGGTGCGCAGCGGCCGCTTGCTGCCTGATGTCGCCACGCCGGCGGCCCTGACGGCGGTCCTGCGCGCGGCCTCGGCGATCTACTTCCCCGACCCCGAACGCGCCACGGCCGGCATCCACTTCGCCCGCGTGCTGCGCGAACTGGCCATCCACGACGAACTGCAGCCGCGCTTTCGCACCTTTCCCAATGGCGCTACGGCGATGCGCGAACTGGCGGCCGACGCATCGGACGGGGCCATCGGTTGCACCCAGGTCACGGAAATCCTCTACACCGAGGGCGTGGTGCTGGTCGGCCTGCTGCCGCCGCAGTTCGAACTGGCCACGGCCTACACCGCAGTGCTCAGCCCTTCCGCGTCCGCGGAGGCCGCGGCCTTGCTGGCCCTGCTGGGCGGGCCGGCGACGCAGGCGCTGCGGGCCGGCGCCGGTTTCGAGTTCTGAACCAGGAGCACGCCATGCGCCGCCGCCAACTTCTTGCCGCCGCACCGCTGGCCCTGGCCCTGCCGCCGCTGCACGCCCAGGCCTTTCCGTCACGGCCGCTGCGCTACATCGTGCCGGTGGCCGCCGGCGGCGGCAGCGATCTCGTCGGCCGCACGGTCACCGAACGCTGGGCCCGGCTGCTGGGCCAGAGCTTCGTGGTCGAGAACATCGGTGGCGGCGGTGGCGCCATCGCCTGCCAGACCACGGCCAAGGCGGCGCCCGATGGCTACACCTTGCTCCAGGGCTATGTCGCCACGCACGGCACCAGCCCGGCCACGCGCAGCAAGCTGCCCTATGACGCGGTGAAGGACTTCACGCCGGTGGGCATGATTGGCAGCACGCCCAATGTGCTGGTCGTCCAGGCCAGCCTGCCGGTGGCCACCGTGGCCGAGTTCATCGCCTACCTGCGCGCGAATCCAGGCCGCGTGAGCTACGGCTCGGCCGGCCAGGGCTCGCTGACGCACCTGACGATGGAACTCTTCAAGCAGGCCACCGGCACCTTCGCCGTACACCTGCCCTACCGCGGCATCGCGCCCGCCTTCAGCGATCTGCTGGGTGGCCAGACCCAGGCCATGTTTCCCGGCCTGGCGGCGGCCCTGCCGCACATCCGCAGCGGCCGCGTGCGTGCGCTGGCCGTCACCGGCATGGCCCGCCACCCGGTGCTGAAAGACGTGCCGACGCTGGTCGAGGCCGGCCTGGCCGGCTTCGATGCCCAGCAGTGGTATGGCGTGGTGGCACCGGCCGGCCTGCCGGCGCCAGTGCTCAAGACGCTCAACGACAGCCTGGCCCAGGTGCTGGCCGCGCCCGAACTGCGCGAGCGGCTGGCCGCCGAGGCGGTGGAGCCGACAGCCATGTCTCCCGAGGCCTTTGGCCAGTTCATGCGCGCCGACATCGCCCGCTGGACCGCGCTGGCGCGAGAGCGCAAGATCGAGCTGGACACTTAAGACAGCGCGCGCTCGATCTCGGAGAAGCTGCTGGCGATGGGCGTGATCTCGATGGGCTTGCCCAGTTGGCGCTCGATCTGGGCGCGCGAGACGATGCCGCGCACGCGCCGCGGCGCCTCGGCGCTGGCCCGCTGCACCACCAGCATGTGGTTGCGGCCGAAACGCTCGAGCGTGGCGATCAGCTTGCCGACGCTGGCATGGGCCAGTGCGTCGAAGTCGATGGCGTCGATCTGGGCTAGCGCCGTCATCACGTCGGCGACGACGAGATCGTCGTAGCGCAGATGGGCGTCGTGTACCCGGCGCAACTGCCGGTCGCCGTGCAGGTCGGTGCTGGTGATGAGCCCCTCGACGAAGGGCATTTCGTTGACGACGAAGAGCAGGCGCACGCCCTGGAAGATCATCATCTGCTCGGCCTGGGCCAGCGTGGCACTCGGTGCCACCGTGGCGGCCTTGACCTGGCTGAGGTCGGTCACGACCTCGAGTGCCGGCGAGGCCAAGGTGACCGCGTGGTCGTTCCAGGGCGAGGCCTGGGCCAGCGAGATACCGGCATCCAGCCGGAAGGTGGGCAGGGCAGCATCGCGGTGCATGGCAACTCCTGGTTCAAGGCGGGCCGTCCAAGATACACCCGCGGTGGCGCCAGCGCCAAGACCATCGGCGCTGCGCGGGCAGGCCGCGCCGCGGCCGCAGTGCAACCCGGCGCGAGCGCCGCTGCTGCAGGCCCGCTGCCTACAATCGTCCACACCCTCCAAACCCTTGCCGTCCATGCAGCTCGATCCCTCTGTCTTCAAGGCCTATGACATCCGCGGCGTCGTCGGCCGCAACATCGACGAGGCCTTTGCCGAAGCCCTGGGCCGCGCCTTCGGCAGCGAGGCGCTGGCGCTGGGCGAGCGCGCGGTGGCGGTGGGCCGTGACGGGCGCGTCTCGGGCCCGGCGCTGGCAGCGGCGCTGGTGCGCGGTCTGGTGAGCACCGGGCTGGACGTGGTCGACCTCGGCGCCGTGACCACGCCCATGCTCTATTACGTGGCGGCCACGCGCGGCGCCCATGGCTGCACCAGCGGCATCCAGGTCACCGGCAGCCACAACCCCAAGGACTACAACGGCTTCAAGATGGTGCTGGCCAGCCGCGCCATCCACGGCGAGGACATCCAGAAGCTGCGCCGCCGCATCGAGGCCGAAGACTGGGTGCAGCGCCCGGGCCGCGCCGCGCGCATGGACATCGTGCCCGAGTACGCCCACCGCATCACCAGCGACTGCCGCCTGGCGCGGCCCATGAAGATCGTCGTCGACAGCGGCAACGGCATTCCCGGCGCCAGCGCGCCGGCCATCCTGCGCGCGCTGGGCTGCGAGGTCATCGATCTCTACAGCCGCGTCGACGGCGACTTCCCCAACCACCACCCCGACCCCAGCAAGCCCGAGAACCTGGCCGACCTGATCAAGGTGGTACACGCCACCGAGGCCGAGATCGGCCTCGCCTTCGACGGCGATGGCGACCGCCTGGGCGTGGTCACGCGCGGCGGCAACATCATCTACCCCGACCGGCAGATCATGCTGTTTGCGCGCGACATCCTGCAGCGCCACCCCGGCGCCACCATCATCTTCGACGTCAAGTGCTCGCAGCGCCTGCCCGTGGCCATCCGCGAGGCTGGCGGCGTGCCGCTGATGTGGAAGACCGGCCATTCGCTGGTGAAGGCCAAGCTGCGCGAAACCGGCGCGCCCATGGCCGGCGAGATGAGCGGCCACCTCTTCTTCGGCGAGCGTTGGTACGGCTTCGACGACGCCATGTACACGGCGGCGCGCCTGCTCGAGATCCTGTCGCGCCAGGCCGACCCCAGCGCCCTGCTCGACGCCCTGCCCACCAGCCATGCCACGCCCGAGCTCAACGTGGCCTGCGCCGAGGGCGAGCAGCACAGCGTCGTGGCCGAACTGCTGGCGCGCGCCGCCGACGGCCGCCTGGCCTTCGCGGGCGGGGATGTCGGCACGATCGATGGCCTGCGCGTGGACTTCGCCGACGGCTTCGGTCTCATCCGCGCCAGCAACACCACGCCCATGCTGGTGCTGCGCTTCGAGGGCCACACGGCCGCGGCGCTGCAGCGCATCGAATCCGGCCTGATGGCGGCGCTGCGCGCCGTCAAGCCCGACGCCCAGGTGGCCGCGGCGGCGCACTGAGCGTGACCCGAGGCCTGGCGCCCGGCCCGGCGCCGCGATGGGCCGCTGGCTTGGCGCGCTCGGCCTACTCGCTGCTGCTGCGCCTGGCCACGCCGTTCTACCTGGCCCGCCTGTGGTGGCGCGGCCGTGCCGAGCCGGTCTACCGCAGCCACTGGATTGAGCGCCTGGGCGGCCTGGATGGCACGGTGCCGCCGGGCCGGCTGTGGCTGCACGCGGTGTCGCTGGGCGAGACGCGGGCCGCCGCGGCCCTCATCGATGCGCTGCGCGCGCAGCGGCCGGGGTTGCGATTGCTGCTCACCCACGGCACGGCCACCGGCCGCGCCGCCGGTGCCGCGCTGCTGCGCGAGGGCGACGGCCAGGCCTGGCTGCCCTATGACACGCCGGGGGCCGTGCGGCGTTTTCTGCACGCCCACCGCCCGGCGCTGGGCGTGGTGATGGAAACCGAGATCTGGCCCAATCTGATGGCTGGCGCGCGTGCCGCCGGAGTGCCCATGGTGCTGGCCAATGCGCGGCTGTCGGAGCGCAGCCGCGCCAAGGGCGAGCGCTTGGCGGCCCTGCTGCACCCGGCACTGGCCGGATTTGCCTGCGCGCTGGCCCAGACCGAGGCCGACGCGGCGCGGCTGCGCGCCTCGGGCGCGCTTGACGCGGAGGTGCTGGGCAACCTCAAGTACGACCTGGCGCCGCCAGCCGAACTGGTGGAGCGCGGCCGGCGCTGGCGTCAATCGCTGGGCCGCGCCGTCGTGCTGGCGGCCAGCACGCGCGAGGGCGAGGAAATGCCGCTGCTGCGGGCCTGGCGCGCGTTGCCCGCCCCGCGCCCGCTGCTGCTGCTGGTGCCGCGCCATCCACAGCGCTTCGACGAGGTGGCGCAGTTCCTGGCCGACAGCGGTCTCTCGTCACTGCGCCGCAGCGGCTGGGGCAAAGAAGTGCCGCCGCCCGAGGCCGCCGCAGCCGATGTCTGGCTGGGCGACACGCTGGGCGAGATGGCGCTTTATGCGGCGCTGGCTGACGTGGCGCTGCTGGGCGGCAGCTGGGCGCCGCTGGGCGGCCAGAACCTGATCGAGCTGGCTGCCTGCGCCTGCCCGGTGGTGATGGGGCCGCACACCTTCAATTTCGAGCAGGCAGCCGAGTTGGCGCTGCAAGCCGGTGCGGCGCGCCGTGCCGGCGGCATTCAGGAGGGCGTGGCACTGGCGCTGACGCTGGCGACAGGCCCGGAACGCGAAGCGGCCTCGCAGCGTGCGCTGGCCTTTGCCGCCGCCCACCGCGGCGCCGCGGCGCGCATGGCGAATGAAATTCTGGCGCGGCTGCCTGCGCAGCCGGCGCTCAGGGTGCCAGCAGGCGGTTGACGCTGTCGATGTCGGCCGGCGCCAGCTGGCCCGAGGCCTGGCGCAGGCGAAGGCTGCCCACCAGCACGTCGTAGCGCGCACGGGCCAGGTCGCGCTGGGTGCTGTAGAGATCGCGTTGGGCATTCAGCACGTCGAGGTTGACGCGCACGCCCACCTTGTAGCCCAGCTGGGTGGCTTCGAGCGCCAGCTTGGTCGACGACTCGGCCGCCTCCAGCGCCTTGACCTGGGCCAGCCCCGACTGCACGCCGAAGTACGCCACGCGCGTGCCCTGGGCGACGGCGCGGCGCGCCGCCTCAAGGTCGTTGCGCGACTTGTCTTCCAGCGCCAGCGTTTCCTTGATGCGGTTCTGCGTCGCGCCGCCGGTGTAGAGCGGCCAGTTGAACTGCACGCCGATGCTGGCCGAGGTGCTGGTGCCACTGAGTGCCACTGCGGAGCCGCGTGCGTTGTTGCCACCCACCGAGGCCACGGCGTCCAGCGTGGGCGCGTCGGCGGCGCGCGCCTTGGCGGTTTCGAGCACCGCCACTTCCAGGCCGACGCGGGCGCGGCGCACCGTGGGATGCTGCTGGTCGGCCGTGGTGACCCATTCCTCGGGGTTGGCCGGCGTCACCGCGGGCAGCACCGGCGGCAGGGCCAGGGGCCTGGGTTCGACATGGTTGCGGCCGACCAGGGTGTCGAGCGCGATGCGCTTGGTGAGCAGGTCGTTCTCGGCCGCCAGTTCCTGGGCCGTGCCGAGGTCGAAGCGGGCCTGGGCCTCGCGCGTGTCGGTGATGGTGGCGGTGCCGACCTCGAAATTGCGCTTGGCCGAAGCCAGCTGCTCGGTGGTGGCGGCCTTGTTGGCGCGCGTGGTGGCGAGCGCGTCCTGCGCCGCCAGCACGTCGAAATAGGCCTGGGTGACGCGCAGGATGAGATCCTGCTCGGCGGCGTCGAGATCGGCCTGGGCCGAGACCAGGCTCTTGCGCGCCTGCTCGATGGTGACGCCGTTGGCGCGGTTGATCAGCGGGTAGCGGCCGTTGATGGCGGCCGAGAGGCTGTCGCTGTTGCGCAGGCCGCTGCTGCGGGGCAGGTCGGTCTGCGTCGTCGAGGCCCCCCCGGTGGCCACCGCCGACGGCCGTGCCAGCGCGTCGCTCTGGGCGGCTCGGAATTCGGCCGACCGCGCGTTGTCCTTGGCCGCCAGGTAGGTGGCGTCGAAGGCGCGCGCCGCCTCGTACAGCTCGCGCAGGCTCTGCGCGCCGGCCAGGCCGGGCAGGGTGGCCAGCGTGAGGGCGGCCAGCAGCGCAGACAAACGGGGCCGGCGGGGGAGGGAGGCGGGCATGCGGGGTTCCTTGGAGTGATCAGGTGCGCCGGGCGTCGGCGCCGCCGCGGTTTTTATCGCTGCCACGCCGACGCTGCCGCCGCCTTGCGACGGCCTGCGCAGGGACTGCGATCAGTCGCGCGTTCCGGGCGATGGACGGCGTTGGCCATGCGGCGATTCAGAAGCGGAAGCGCGTCGGCTCGGCAAAGCCGTCGAGCCGCGGCGCCACGGTGTCGAAGAGGTCGGCCTCGGACCATGAGGCTTCGCCCGTGCGGGTGTACAGGCGTGCGCGCATCACGGGCTCCTCGCCCACGACGGCGGCCAGGCGGCCGCCCGGCTTGAGCTGCTGCAGCAGTTCGCGCGGCACCTCGGGGACCGAGCCCGAGAGCAGGATGGCGTCGAAGGGCGCCTCGGCCGGCAGGCCCAGCGTGCCGGCGGCGGCCGAGACTTCGACCACGGTGGCGTTGAGGATGCCGTTGCGGTGCAGGTTGTCGCGCCCCATGCGGGCCAGTTCGGGCCGGCATTCCAGCGTGTAGACCTGCTGGGCGCGGTGGGCCAGCAGCGCGGCCATGAAGCCCGAGCCGCAGCCGATCTCGAGCACCTTCTCGTGGCGCTGCACCTGCAGTTCCTGCAGCAGCCGGGCCTCGACCTTGGGCTCGAGCATGGCCGGCCCGCCGGGCTGGCCGGCGATCAGCGGCACCTGGGTGTCGACGAAGGCCAGCGCGCGCAGGGCGGGCGGCACGAAATCCTCGCGGCGCACGGTGGACAGCAGCGACAGCACGGCGGCATCGAGCACATCCCAGGGGCGGATCTGCTGCTCGATCATGTTGAAACGGGCGATCTCGTTGTTCATGGCTTTCATCGGTTGGGCTGAATGCGGCGGGCGCGATTTTAGGCCGCCACCCTTGCATGTTTCCTGCTGCGGCGGAAGCCGCGCCGCGCCCAGGCGGCGAGGTCGTCAAGCCAGCAGTAGACGACGGGCACGACCACCAGGGTCAGCAGCGACGAGGTGATGACGCCGCCTATCACCGCCTGGCCCATGGGCGCGCGCTGCTCCGAGCCTTCGGTGAGCGCAAAGGCCAGCGGCACCATGCCGAAGACCATGGCCAGGGTCGTCATCAGGATGGGGCGCAGGCGCACGCGGGCGGCCTCCAGCAGGGCGGCGGTGCGGTCCATGCCGCCCTCGCGGGCGCGGATCGCGAAGTCGATCAGGAGGATGGCGTTCTTGGTCACCAGGCCCATCAGCATCACGATGCCGATGATGGAGAACATGTTGAGCGTGCTGCGGAAGGCCATCAGCGCGCCGACGACGCCGATCAGCGTGAGCGGCAGGCTGCTCATCAGCGCCAGGGGCTGCAGAAAGCTCTTGAACTGGCTGGCCAGGATCATGTAGATGAAGACCACGGCCAGGCCCAGCGCGCCCACGGCGTACTGGAAGGATTCGGTCATGTTCTTGGTGCTGCCGCCAAAGCTGTAGCGGTAGCCGGGCGGGAAGGCGGTGCTGTCGAGCACGGCGCGGATATCGTTGGTGACCTCGCCGCTGCTGCGCACCAGGGCATTGGCGTCGACATTGATCTCGCGGCTGAGGTCGCGGCGGTTGATCTGGTTGGGGCCGGTGGCGGCGCGCAGGTCGGCCACCTGGTTCAGGCGCACCACGCGCGCCGTGCCGTCGGCGTTGCTGCCCACCACCAGGGGCAGGTGGGCGAGGTCGCTGGCGGCGTCGCGCGCCTCGGGTGCCAGGCTCAGGCGCACGTCGTAGTTCTCGCCGTCGGCAGCGCGCCAGTTGCCCACCGAGACCCCGGCCACCAGGGTGCGCAGGGTGGATGCCAGCGTGGCGACGTTGAGGCCCAGGTCGGCGGCGGCGTCGCGCTTGACGGTGAGGGCCAGCGTCGGCTTGTCGGGCTTGAGCGTGCTGTCCAGGTCGACGAGGCCGGGGATGTTGCGCAGCCGCGGCAGGATCTGGCCCGCCAGGCGCTCGAGCTGGGCCAGGTCGGGCCCCTGCAGCGAGAACATGATGCTCTTGCCGCCGCCGATGTCGACCGAGCCGATGTTGGTGACGGTGATGCCGGGTATGCGCGCCAGCCGCTCGCGCATGGGTGCCACGAGGTCGCTGACGCTGCGGTTGCGGTCCTTGCGGTCGGCCAGGCGCACATAGACCGAGCCGTAGATCTTGCCCTGGGCGAAGCCGCTGTTCAGCGTGGCCACCGTGTGGCGCACCTCGGGCAGTTCGCGCAGCGCGGCGTCGATCTGGCGTGCGCGCATCTCGGTCACTTCCAGCGACGAGCCCACCGGGGTGTAGAAATTGATCTGGGTCTCGGAGAAGTCGGCCTTGGGCACGAACTCCTTGCCGATGGCGCCCAACAGCGCCAGCGCGGCGACGAAGGTGGCGGTGGCAATCAGCACCGTCTTGATCGGGTGTACCAGGGCCCAGGCCAGGATGAGCTGGTAGACACGCGACAGCCAGCTGGTCAGGCGGTCGAAGAGGGCGGTGACGCGGCCCAGCGTGCGGTCATACAGCGTCACGCGGCGGTCGCCCAGGTGCGAGCCGTGCTCCGCCGCGGGGTCGTGCCAGACGCTGCTGAGCATGGGGTCGAGCGTGAAGCTCACGAACATGCTGATCAGCACCGCGGCGACGATGGTGATGCCGAATTCATGGAAGAACTTGCCCACGATGCCGCCCATGAAGCCTATGGGCAGGAAGACGGCGACGATGGACATCGTGGTGGCCAGCACGGCCAGGCCGATCTCGTCGGTGCCGGCCAGCGCGGCGTCGTGGGCGCTCTTGCCCATCTGCACATGGCGCACGATGTTCTCGCGCACGACGATGGCGTCGTCGATCAGCAGGCCCACGCACAGGCTCAGCGCCATCAGCGTGATGGTGTTGATGGTGAAGCCGAACACGTACATGAAGAGAAAGGTGCCGATGAGCGCGATCGGCAGCGTGAGCCCGGTGATGACGGTGCTGCGCCAGGAATTGAGGAAGAGGAAGACGATCAGCACGGTGAGCGCCGCGCCCTCGAACAGCGTGCGCTTGACATTGGCCACGCTGACGCGGATGGCGCGCGAGTTGTCGCGGTTGATCTCGGTGCGGATGCCCGGTGGCGTCACGGCCTGGGCCTCGGCCAGCGCCTTGCGCAGGCCGTCGACCACGCCTATGGTGTTTTCGCCCTGGCTCTTCTGCACGCTCAGCAGCACCGTGCGCTGGCCGTTGTAGAGCGCCAGGCTCTCGATCTCCTGCGGGCCGTCGACGACATCGGCCACCTGCCACAGCTTGACCACGGCATTGCCCTTGCGCGCGACCACGATGTCGCGAAAGTCGCGCGGCGTCTTGAGCCGGGCGTCCATCTGCAGCACGCGTTCCTGCTCGCGCGAGCGGATGGCGCCCAGCGGCGCTTCCTGGTTCTCGCTGCGCAGCGCGGCGGCCACCTGTTCAGTGGCGATGCCGGCGGCCTCCAGCGCCGCCGGGCGCAGGTAAACGTTCACCTGCCGCTGCACGCCGCCGATGACGCTGACGGCGCCGACGCCACGCACGTTCTCGAGCTTCTTCTGCAGCACCTGGGTGGCCCAGGTGGTCAGCTCCTGCGGGCTCAGCTTGCCGTCGGCGGCCATCACCGCGACGTTGAAGATGGGCTGGGCGGCGGGGTCGAAGCGCGAGATGCGCGGCTCCTTGACCTCGTCGCGCAGCAGCGGGCGTATCAGCGCCACCTTTTCGCGCACGTCGTCGGCGGCCTTGCGGCCGTCGACATCGAGGTTGAACTCGACGATGACGACGGCCGTGCCCTCGTAGGAGCGCGAGCTGAGCGCGCTGATGCCGGCGACGGTGTTCACTGCCTCCTCGATCTTGCGCGTGACCTCGGCCTCGACGATCTCGGGGCTGGCGCCCGGGTAGTCGATGCTCACCACGACGGTGGGGAAGTCGATGTTGGGAAACTGGTCCAGCGACAGGCGCTGGTAGCTGAACAGGCCCAGCACGACGAAGGCGAGCATCACCATCACGGCCAGCACCGGATTGGCGATGGAGACGCGGGTGAACCACATGGCAGCTCAGCGCGGCGCCGAAGCGGTATTGGCGGGGGCCGCAGCGGCCAGCGTCACTGGCGTGCCATCGCGCAGCGCGCCCACGGTGGCGCGCAGCACGGTGGCGCCAGCGGCCAGGCCGTCGATGATCTCCACCGCGGCCTCGGGCCGGCCGGCAATCGGTACTTCGCCGCGTGCGCCGGTGCGCAGCACGCGCTGCACCACCTTGCCGCCCTCCACCGCCAGCGCATAGGGCTGGGCCTGGTCGACGCGCAGCGCCGAAGCCGGCATCACCAGCGCCTGGCGGCGCTGCAGCTCGATGGCGGCACGCGCGAACAGGCCCTGGCGCAGGCCGGCGCTGCGTGCCGTGCCCGGCGCCAGTTCCAGATAGGCCAGCACCGAGCGCGTGCCGGCCTGGGCCGCCGGGTTGATGCGCACCACGCGCGCCGGCAGTGCCTCGGCCAGGCCGTCGACCTGTACGCGGGCGGCCTGGCCGACGCGCAGGCCGAGGATGTCCTCGGGTGCCACCGCGGCTTCGAGCTCGATGCGCGACAGATCAACGATCTCGACGATGCGGCCGTCCACCGGCACGCGCTCGCCCGGCTGGGCCAGGCGTTGCGCCACCAGGCCGGCGATGGGGGCGCGGATCTCGCTGTCGGCCACTGCCTTGCGCGCCAGCTCGGCCGCGGCCCGCGCTGCCTGCAGCGAGGCGGTTGCGCCGGCGGCGCTGCTCTCGGCCGTGTCCAGCGCATTGCGCGAGATGAAGCCCTGGGCGACGAGGGCCTTGTTGTTGGCCAGCGTGCGCTGGGCGATGTCGAGCTGGGCCTGGGCCGCGGCGGCCTGGTCCTCGGCCTGGCGCAGACGCCAGCGGAACTCGGTGGCGTCGAGGCGGCCGATCAGCTGGCCGGCCGCCACCGCGTCGCCCTCGCGCACGCCCAGTTCGGCCAGCTCGGCCGCCACCTTGGCCTTGACGAAGGCGCTGTTGACAGCGCGCAGCCCGCCCGAGACCTGCAGCAGCGTGACCAGCTCGCCCGCCGCGGCGCGCGCCACGTCGCCCTCGGCCAGCTCGATGGCGGCCGCAGGCGCCGAAGCGGCTGCCGACGCCGACGCTGCGGTGCGCGCGGCTGCGGCGCCCGGCCCGCGGCGCAACACCATCAGTGCGGCCACGACCGCGAGCAGCGCCACCCCGGCCAGGCTCCAGCGCAGGCGGCGGGTCATGAGCTCGATCCTGCGTCGCGTGTCACCAGGCCGCGCAGCAGCAGATCGAGATGGACCTGCAGACGCTGACGGGGATCGACCGGCTCCATCCCCTGAATCGGACAGGCGCCGAAGGAATGGCATTCGATGGCCGTGAAGATCAGTGGCGCGATCAGCGCATGCGCCACGTCGTGCAACGGCAGGGGGCGGAACTCGCCGCTGTCGATGCCGCGCTGCACCGCGCTGCAGAACAGGCGGTCGGCGGGAATGATGACCTCGTCGCTGTAGAACTGCGCCAGCTCGGGGAAGTTGCGCACCTCGGCGAGCACGATCTTGTGGATGCCGGCGGCCGGCGTGCTGCCGAAGCGCTCCCACCAGACGCGCAGCAACTCCTCGATCAGCGAGGCGGCGCTGCCGCGGTGGCAGTTCACCAGTTCCTGGCCCTCGGCGATCAGCGTCGACAGGTTCTGCCTCACGACCGCCTTGAACAGCTCTTCCTTGCTCGGGTAGTAGAGGTAGAGCGTGCCCTTGGAGACGCCGGCGCGCTGCGCCACCTCTTCGGTGCGCGTGGCGGCAAAGCCCTTGGCGACGAAGACGGCCAGCGCGGCATCCAGCAATTCCTGGGGGCGGGCTTGCTTGCGGCGCTGACGGATGCCGCCGTCGGCGACTTTGGTGAGAAGAGGCATCAATTTAATGACTGACTGGTCAGTAATCATAGGCTGGGCGGGGTTGGCGGGTCAAGTGGCGCCTGGATGGCGCACCGCGGCCGGCGCGGCGTGGGCGGGCTGCGGTGCGGGGAGCCTGTCACCCCTGGCCGCTATGATCCGCCGCTTTGCCGACCGCCCGGAGCCTGCCCCTTGGACCCCATCCTGCTGATCAAGGCCGCCCTCATGGGCGTGGTGGAGGGGCTCACCGAGTTCCTGCCCATTTCCTCCACCGGGCACCTGATCCTGGCCGGCTCGCTGATGGGCTTCACGGGCGAGGCGGCCAAGGTCTTCGACATCGCGATCCAGACCGGCGCCATGTTTGCGGTGATCTGGGAGTACCGGCGGCGCCTTATAGGCACCGTGGCCGGCGTCGCGCACGACCCGGTGGCGCAGCGCTTCGTGCGCAACCTGCTCATCGCTTTCATGCCCGCGGCGGTGCTGGGGCTGGCCTTCGGCAAGGTGGTCAAGCTGCACCTCTTTCACCCGGTGCCGGTGGCGATGGCCTTCATCGTCGGCGGCGTCGTCATCCTCTTCGTCGAGACTTGGCACCGGCGCCGCTACGGCGAGCGCGACCTGCAGGGCACGCGGCGTGCGCGCGTCGAATCGGTGGACGACATGACGGCGCTGGATGCGCTCAAGGTGGGCTGCATGCAGTGCCTGGCGCTGATACCCGGCACCAGCCGTTCGGGCGCCACCATCATCGGCGCCATGGTCTTCGGCTTCTCGCGCCAGTGCGCCACCGAGTTCAGCTTCTACCTCGGTATCCCCACGCTGATGGCGGCTGGCGCCTACTCGGTGTGGAAGGAGCGCGCCGCGCTGCACGCGAGCGACCTGCCGATGTTCGCGGTGGGCCTGGTGGTGTCCTTCTTCAGCGCGCTGCTGTGCATACGCTGGCTGATCCGCTATGTCTCGACGCACGACTTCACGGTCTTCGCCTGGTACCGCATCGCCTTCGGTGCCATCGTGCTGGCCACCGCCTGGGGCGGCTGGGTCAGCTGGAGCGCTTGAAGACCAGGTCCCAGACGCCGTGGCCCAGGCGCAGGCCGCGCTGCTCGAACTTGGTCAGTGGCCGCCACGCGGGGCGTGGCGCATAGCCGGCACCGGCCGTGTTGACGAGGCCGGGCACGGCTGAGAGCACTTCCAGCATCTGCTCGGCGTAGGGCTGCCAGTCGGTGGCGCAGTGCAGGTAGCCGCCCGCCGCCAGCCGGCTGGCCAGCAGGGCGGCGAAGGGCGGCTGGATCAGGCGCCGCTTGTGGTGCTTGGTCTTGTGCCAGGGGTCGGGAAACCAGACATGGGCGCCGGCCAGCGTGGCCGGCGCGATCATCTGCTGCAGCACCGGCACGGCGTCGAACTGCACGATGCGCAGATTGGCGAGCTGGCGCTCGGCGATGCGCTGCAGCAGCGCGCCCACGCCGGGCGGGTGGACCTCCACGCCGATGAAATCAGTCTGAGGCTGGGCCGCGGCCACCTGGGCGGTGGCGTCGCCCATGCCGAAGCCGATCTCCAGCACCGTCGGGGCGCTGCGGCCGAAGGTGGCGGCCAGGTCCAGCGCCTGCGGCGCATAGGGCAGCAGGTAGCGCGGGCCCAGCTCGGCCAGCGCACGCTGCTGGCCGGGGCCGATGCGGCCGGGGCGCAGCACGAAGCTGCGTATGGGCCTGTCACGAGGGTCAAGGGGGTCGGGGCGGTCTTCCATCGGGCGGCGATTGTGCCTGCGCCGCGGGTCGCGCCGCCCCAGGCCCCGGGCGGGTGGCCTACTGCGCCAGCACCCACTCGACCAGGTTGCGCACCTTGGCCGCGTCCTTGGTGTTGAGCGCCTTGTGCTCTTCCTCGTCGCCGTTCTCGTACTTCACCTTGGGCGTCTTGGTGACCATGTCCGAGAGCTTGGCCACGGCGTCGGCCTGGCCCTTGTACTTGGCGGCGATCTGCTTGTAGGACGGGCCGCGCTTGCCCTTGTCGACGGTGTGGCACTTGGAGCAGCCGCTGGCGCTGGACAGCGCGCTGGCCGCGGCGGCATCGGGGGCGGCCTGGGCCGGCAGGGCGAAGGCGAGGGCGGCGGCCACGGCAGCGGCCAGGAGGGTGGTCTTCATCATCAGTGGGCTCCGGAAAAATCCTGCGCCGGGCGGGCCTGGCGAGGCTGGGGGATCAGAAGGTTTCCCATTCGTCGTTGCTCTGGGCAGGCGGCTCGGCCTTGGCGGCGGGGTTGGTCCTGACCGGCGCGGCGGCCTGGGGTGCCTGCGTCGACTGCGTCTTGGCCTTGGCAATCACCGTCTTGGCGGCTTCGCGCGGGCTGGCCGGCGCCGGACGCGGGGGCGGGGCGGCGTGGGCCGCGGCGTGGCTTGCCCGCGCCTGCCCGCCCTGGGTGACGCGGAACACGGCCATCGCCTGCACCAGCTGGGCAGCCTGCTGCTTGAGGCTGTCGGAGGCGGCGGCGCTCTGCTCCACCAGGGCGGCGTTCTGCTGCGTCACCTGGTCCATCTGCGAGATGGCCTCGCCGACCTGGGCCACGCCGCGGCTCTGCTCGGTGCTGGCGGCGCTGATCTCGCTCATGATGTCGGTGACGCGGCGGATCGAGGTCACCACCTGGCTCATGGTCGCGCCGGCGCGGTCGACCAGGGCCGAGCCCTGCTCGACGCGCTCGACGCTGGTGTTGATGAGGGTCTTGATCTCGCGTGCGGCGTCGGCCGAGCGGTGGGCCAGGCTGCGCACCTCGCCGGCGACGACGGCAAAGCCGCGCCCCTGCTCGCCAGCGCGGGCTGCCTCGACGGCGGCGTTCAGCGCCAGGATATTGGTCTGGAAGGCGATGCCATCGATGACGCCGATGATGTCGGCGATGCGGCGCGAGCTGTCGTTGATGGACTTCATCGTCTCCACCACCTCGCCCACCACCGCGCCGCCCTGGGTGGCCACCTCCGAAGCACCCTGGGCCAGCTGGTTGGCCTGGCGCGCGTGGTCGGCGTTCTGCTTCACGGCCGCGCCCAGCTCTTCCATCGAGGCTGCGGTCTCTTCCAGCGCCGAGGCCTGCTGCTCGGTGCGCTGGCTGAGGTCGGCATTGCCCTGCGAGATCTCGCTGCTGGCGGTGGCCACGCTCTCGGCGTTCTCGCGCACGCCGGCCACCACCTTGACCAGGGCTTCCTGCATGGCCTTGACATGCGCCACGAGGCTGCTGCGGTCGCCAGGCTGCAGCCGGATGTCCTGGCTCAGGTTGCCCTGGGCCACGCCCTGCACCAGGTCGACCACCGCGCCCGGCTCGGCGCCCAGCTGGCGCGTGATCGAGCGCGTCACCAGCCAGCCCAGGCCCACGGCCACCACGACGCCGACCAGGTTGGCCACGATCAGCATCAGGCGGGCCTGCTCGTATTCCTGCTGCGCGTCCTCGAAGCTGGTCGTGCTCTGGCCCTCGAGCATGCTGATGTCTTCTTCCAGTGCCCCGATCAGCGCCGCGTTGGCGGCATGGCCCTCGCCCATCATCAGCGCGATGGCTTCGGGCCGCTTGCCGGCCAGCGCGAGTTCCAGTGCCTTCTGGTCCAGCGGCAGGGCCACGGCGCGCGCCGCGGCTATCTTGTCGCGCAAGGCCTTGCCGCGCTGCCCGGCCGGGGCCTTGAGCAGTTCGGCCCAGTGCTCGTCGTAGTGGGCCTGGGCCTTCTTCATTGCCGCCACGGCGGCGTCGATCCTGGCCTTGTCCTCGGTCAGCACGATGTTGCGCAGCGAGACCCCGGTCATGCTGACCGCGTCCACCAGCGTGTTGGTGGACGAGACCTTGAGGTTGTTGCTCACCACGTCGTCGAGATTGCGCTCGATGTGATCGAGCTTGCTGATCGAGAACACGGCCACGGCGATCGAGATCAGCAGCACGATGCTGAAAGCGAAGGCCAGCCGCTGGGTGACGCTGAACCGGGCGAGTTTCATGGTGCAAACCTTCAGGGCCCGACAACGTGGGCCCTCAAGGCCTGATTTCGGCCGCTGGCGCAGAAACTGAAGCCGGCGCCCCGGCGGCGCCGGCAATACCGCTCAGGCCGCCTGCGGCGTGCGGATCAGGTGGTCAAAGGCCGACAGCGCCGCCTTCGCGCCGTCGCCGGCGGCGATGACGATCTGCTTGTAGGGCACGGTGGTGGCGTCGCCGGCGGCAAACACACCCGGCAGGCTGGTGGCGCCGCGTGCGTCGACGATGATCTCGCCGTACTTGCTCAGCTCCACCGTGCCCTTGAGCCATTCGGTGTTGGGCACGAGGCCGATCTGCACGAAGACCCCGGCCAGCGCCACGGTGTGCTCCTGGCCGCTGGCGCGGTTCTTGTAGCGCAGGCCGTTGACCTTCTGGCCGTCGCCGGTGATCTCGGTGGTCTGGGCGCCGGTGTGTACGGTCACGTTGGGCAGGCTCTTGAGCTTGTTCACCAGCACGGCGTCGGCCTTGAGCTGGTCGAGAAACTCGATCACCGTGACATGGCGCACGACGCCGGCGAGGTCGATGGCGGCCTCGATGCCGGAATTGCCGCCGCCGATGACGGCGACATCGCGGCCCTTGAACAGCGGTCCGTCGCAGTGCGGGCAGTAGGCCACACCCTTGTTGCGGTACTCGGCCTCGCCCGGCACGTTGACATTGCGCCAGCGCGCGCCGGTGGACAGGATCACCGTGCGGCCACGCAGCAGCGCGCCGTTCTCGAGCCTGACCTCGATCTTGCCGCCAGGCTCGGCCGCGGGCAGCAGCGCCGTGACGCGCTGGCCGTTCATGATGTCCACGCCATAGGCGCGGGCATGGGCCTCCAGCGCGGCGGCGAACTTGGGCCCCTGGGTTTCGAGCACCGAGATGTAGTTCTCGATGCCCAGGGTGTCCAGGGTCTGGCCGCCGAAGCGCTCGGCCACCACGCCGGTGCGTATGCCTTTGCGCGCCGCATACACCGCCGCCGCGGCGCCGGCCGGGCCGCCGCCGACGATGAGCACGTCGAAATCTTCCTTGGCGCCCAGCTTGGCGGCGTCGCGCGCCGCGCTGCCGGTGTCCACCTTGGCCAGGATCTCGGCCAGCTCCATGCGGCCCGAGCCGAACGGCTGGCCATTGAGGTAGACCGTGGGCACGGCCATGATCTGGCGCTCGTCCACCTCGGCCTGGAACAGGCCGCCGTCAATGGCGACGTGGCGCACGCGCGGGTTGATCACGGCCATCAGGTTGAGCGCCTGCACCACGTCGGGGCAGTTGTGGCAGGTCAGCGACATATAGGTCTCGAAGACGAAGTCGCCGTCCAGCGAGGCAATCTGCTCGATGGCGTCGGCTTCCACCTTGGGCGGATGGCCGCCGGCCTGCAGCAGGGCCAGCACCAGCGAGGTGAACTCGTGGCCCATCGGTATGGCAGCGAAGCGAACGCCCATGTCGGCGCCGGCGCGGCTGATCTGGAACGAGGGGCGGCGGGCGTCGTTGCCGTCGAAGCGGGCGCTGACCTTGTCGTTCAGCGCCGCGATCTCGGTCAGCAGTTCGCGCATCTCGGCCGAGGCCGGGCGGTCGTCCAGGCTGGCCACCAGCTCGATGGGCTGCTGCAGGCGTTCGAGGTAGGACTTGAGCTGGCCCTGGATGGCGCTGTCGAGCATGGTGTTCTCCTGGTGAGGCTTGGATGCGGGCGTGGGTGTTCCGGCCCGGTCGGCAGCGTCCGGCTGCAGGCGCTGCCGACAGGGTCCGAAGGCCTTGTCGTGGGAGTCGCAACCCGGTGCCGCGGGGCACCGGGCAGGGTTGGTGGCTTAGATCTTGCCGACCAGATCCAGCGACGGCGTCAGCGTCTTGGCGCCTTCGTTCCACTTGGCCGGGCACACCTGGCCGGGGTGGCTGGCTGTGTACTGGGCGGCCTTGAGCTTGCGCAGCGTTTCCTTGACGTCGCGGGCGATCTCGTTGGAATGCACTTCCATGGTCTTGATGATGCCGTCGGGGTTGACGACGAAGGTGCCGCGCAGCGCCAGGCCTTCCTCGGCGATGTGCACGCCGAAGGCGTTGGTCAGGGTGTGCGTGGGGTCGCCCACGAGCGGGAACTTGGCCTTGCCGACGGCCGGGCTGGTCTCGTGCCACACCTTGTGCGAGAAGTGGGTGTCGGTGGTGACGATGTAGACCTCGGTACCGGCCTTCTGGAACTCGGCGTAGTTGTCGGCTGCGTCCTCGATCTCGGTCGGGCAGTTGAAGGTGAAGGCCGCCGGCATGAAGATCAGCACCGACCACTTGCCCTTCAGGCTTTGCTCGGTGACTTCGATGAACTTGCCGTTGTGGAAGGCCTGGGTCTTGAAGGGCTGGACTTGGGTGTTGATGAGGGACATGCGGGACTCCTTGGTTGGGGTGGTGGGGAAAGGATGCAACGGGGTCAATTCTGGGTGCGATGCAGCATTTGCGGGATGCATTGATCCAATGTTTTTCATTGGAAATGTCTATCGACCCCAACCCCGCTGCCGGCATCGGGGCCGCTGTGCAGCCGGCGCCGGGCGCGCCATCGCATAAACTTCGGCACTGCGCGGGTGTAGTTCAATGGCAGAACGGCAGCTTCCCAAGCTTCATACGAGGGTTCGATTCCCTTCACCCGCTCCAGCTGCTTTTCTTTACGCGGCGAGGCCGCCTGATCCAGGTTTTCTTTGCGCCATCATGGCCGCATGTCATCCCAGAACCTGACCCTCCTGCTGCTGGGCGCCGCCGCCGGCCGCCAGGACATGCTGGCGGCAGCCGGCTTTGCCATTGCCCTCACCGCGCCGGGCGCCGGGCCCGCGCTGCATGACGCCGTGCTGATGCAAGCCGCCACGCGCGACGAGATGGCGGCGCTGGCCGAACAGGGTGAGCTGTCCGCGGCCGCCGTCGACCATGCCGTGGTGGTGCTGGCCGCCGTGGCCGACGATGCGCTCGAGGCGGCATTGCTGCGCGCCGGCACCGAGGCCATCGTTGCAGAGGCAGAGGGTGTCGAAGCGCTGCGGCGTGCCATCCGTCACGCGGTGGAGCGCAAGCGGCTGGAGCGTGCCGCGCGCACCGCCTATGCCACTGATCTCGGCACCGGCCTGCCGCATGAGGCTCAGCTGATCGAACACATGAGCCAGCTGCTGGCCCTGCGCGACCGCGAGCCCGTGCCCATGGGGCTGATCGTGCTGCGGCTGGAAGGCCTGGACGCGGCCGCGGCCCGCCTGGGCGAGGTGGCGGCACGGCTGCTGCGGCGAAAGCTTGCTGTGCGGCTGCGCAGCGGCCTGCGCGCCAGCGACGTGGTGGCCGCGCTCGGCCGCGATGCCTTTGCCGTGCTGCTGGGCCGGATGGAGAACCGCGGCGACGGCGAACGCGTGGTACACAAGCTCACGCGCTCGCTGCACCAGCCGCTGGTGGTGGCGGGCGAGACCTGCAGCCTGCGTGCCGCCGTGGGCCTGGCCATCTACCCGGAGCACGGCAAGAACGCGCGCTCGCTGCTGCAGCGCGCCGCCGCCCAGGCCGGCTGGGTGGCGACGGCGGGCGTGCGCCAGTACGCGGGGCGCAGCGAAGGCGGCGCCGGCACGGCGGCCAACGACGAGGCCCGCTGAGCTCGCCGTTCAGGCGGCCGTCGGATCGGCCCCCCAGCTCGCCAGCAGGGCATCATCGACGTTCACGCCCTCGGCGTGGGCGCGCTCCAGCAGGACCTCGCGCCGCGCCCCCGGCAGGCGCACACCCTCGTCGCTGAGCATCTCGGCCACCAGCACCTCGACGCGCGCCAGGTAAGTGGCCTGGCCGGCCAGCGCGCCGGGGTCGATGACGATGAAGGCCTGGCCGATGCCGGGGCGGTCACCCTCGTCGACGAAGAAGCTCGACGCCTCATAGCCGAAGCGGGCGCCCATCAACGCCGTGACCAGCAGTTCCACCACCAGGGCCAGCATCGCGCCTTTGCTTGAGGTGGCAGCGCCCACCGGCAGCATGCTGCCGGCCAGGCCGGCGCGCGGGTCGGTGGTGGGCCGGCCTTCGGCGTCCAGCGCCCAGCCCTCGGGGATGGAGCGGCCCTCCTTGGCCGCCAGCATCAGCTTGCCGCGCGCCACCTCGCTGAGGCTGAGGTCGATCAGCAGCGGCGCCGCGGCGGCGCGGGGGAATGCCGCCGCCAGCGGGTTGGTGCCGAACACGGCGTGGCGGCCACCGGCGGCCGGCAGCGCGGCGGGTGAGTTGGCAAAAGCCAGGCCGACCAGGCCGGCCGCGGCCACGGGGCGCAGGTGGTCTGCCAGCACGCCGGCATGGTGGCTGCGCACGACGCCGGACACCGCCACGCCGTGCTCGCGCGCCGCGGCGATGGCCTCGTCCACTGCCAACGCGCAGGCGCCGAAGGCCAGGCCCTCGGCCGCGTCGACGACCATGGCGCCGCCTTTGCGCTGGCGCAGCGCCGGCCGCGCGTCGCCATCGACACGGCCGTTGCGCAAATGGGTGGCGTACTGCGCCACGCGCACCAGGCCGTGCGAGCCCAGGCCCTGGGCCTCGGCCAGCACCAGGGCGCGCGCCGTGGCCGCGGCCATCTCAGCGTGGGCGCCGGCGCGCTGCAGCTGCCGCGCGACCAGGGCCTCGAGCGCGGCGATGGCGACCTTCATCGCAGGGCTTGCAGCACGCGGTCGGCGATGAGGCCGCTGACGCGGTCGTTCGACTCCTGCGTCACGCCGGCCACATGCGGCGTCAGCAGCAGGTTCGGGCAGCCCTCGAAATGCGGCGCGGCGGGTTGCGGTTCCGCCTCGAAGACGTCCAGCGCGGCGCCGCCCAGGTGGCCGCTCTTCAGCGCCGCCGCCACCGCCAGCTCGTCGACGATGCCGCCGCGTGCGGTGTTGACGAGCACGGCGCCGGGCTTCATGGCCGCGATGCGCGCCGCGTCGAGCAGGCCGCGCGTGCTGCCCAGCAGCGGTACATGCAGGCTCACGACGTCGGCGGTGGTCAGCACCTCCTCGAGCCCGGCGCAGCGCACGCCGCCCTGGGCGAAGGCCGGGTGGTCCTCGTCCATCATGGCGTCGAAGGCGCTGACCTCCATGCCCAGGCCGCGCGCCAGCCGCGCCGTGGTCTGGCCGATGGAGCCGAAGCCCACCAGGCCCAGGGTCTTGCCGGCCACCTCGCGCCCGTTGGAGAGTGCGGCGCGCGGCCATTGCCCACCGCTCACAGCGGCACTGGCCTGGTAGGCGCCGCGCAGCAGCAGCAGGGCCGCGGTGACGACGTACTCGGCCACGCTGAGCGCATTGGCGCCGGTGGCCGGAAACACCTGCATGCCGCGCGCCGCGCAGCCGTCCATGTCGATGTTGTCCATGCCCACGCCCAGGCGGCCGACGACACGGCAGCGCGCCAGCGCCTGCAGCAGCGCGCCGCGCACCTGGGTGCGGTTGCGCACGATCAGGGCATCGGCGCCGCCGGCCAGCTGCAGCAGGCGCGGTGCGTCGTCCACCAGATGCGGGTCGTGGAAGACGTCGTGCGCGGCGCGCAGGCGCGCCACCGCGCGCTCGTCCATGGGCTCAGTGATGACGATGCGGGCCATCTTGTTCGCTCCTTTTTTCAGGCGCTCTCGTAGAGGCGGGTCAGCACGAACTCGCGGTGGCCCAGGGCCTCCGCCGCGGTGAGGCGGCCGTTGGCGGTGCGCAGCATGCATTGCAGCAACTGGTCACCGGCCTGGCCGAGCGTGATTTCGCGCTGCAGCAGGCCCGAGCTGTCGACGTCGATGTGCTCGCTCATCAACCTCACCGTGCGCGGATTGGCGCAGATCTTGATGACCGGCAGGATGGGGTTGCCGATCACATTGCCCTGGCCGGTGGGGAAGAAGTGAACCACGTAGCCGCTGGCCGCGCACAGCGTCACCATCTCGGCCGCGGCGCTGGAACTGTCCATGAACCACAGGCCCGGGTGGGTGGGTGGCTCGGCCTTGTCGATGACGCCGTCCACGGTGCACTTCTTGCCGATCTTCTGGATATTGCCCAGCGCCT
The DNA here is from genome assembly GCF_904426505.1 of Rubrivivax sp. A210. Classification (GTDB taxonomy): domain Bacteria; phylum Pseudomonadota; class Gammaproteobacteria; order Burkholderiales; family Burkholderiaceae_C; genus Rubrivivax. Next base: position 187,435 of record NZ_CAJGBN010000012.1, on the reverse strand, counting down.
TTTCCTCGATGGTGGTCAGGCCGCCGGCGATATTGCCCTTGGTGGGCTGGCTGTCGGAAAGATCGCTGGTCTTGTGGCGCTCGATCACCGCCTGGTAACGGTCGAACATGAACTGGAAGCGCTCGCGCACCGCGTCATTGGCGCAGCGCGCGGCCACGATGTGCTCGCCGCCGGTGAGTTCGGTGGTTTCGCCGAAGCACAGGTAGTTGCCCAGCGCGTGCAGCTTGTCGAAGGCGTCGCCCACCGTGGGGTTGGCGCCGCAGCCGCTGGTGGTGTCGCTCTCGCCGCACTTGGTGCTCACCCACAGTTCGTGGATGGGGCAGACCTCGCGCTGCTTCTCGCTGGCCCACTGCACGAACCCGCGCGCCGCCTGGCTGGCGCGCAGGATGGTGGCGTGGTCGCCGTGGCCCTCGATGCCGAAGCCGGCCACCGGCTTGCCGGTGGCCTTGATGCCGTCGACCACCTTCTGCGTCCAGCCATCCTCGATGCCGATGACGACGACTGCCGCCACGTTGGGGTTGCAGCCGGTGCCGATGAGGGTGCGGAAATGCAACTCCAGGTCGGCGCCGAACTGCAGCCGGCCGTAGGGGTGGGGAATGGCCATCGCCCCCTTGATGTTGTGCGCCACCGCCTCCGCCGCGGCATTGGACAGATCGTCCAGCGGCAGCACGATGACGTGGTTGCGCACGCCCACGCGGCCGTTCTCGCGCCGGTAGCCCAGGAAGGTGGTCTGCTTGTCGATGATGCTCATGGCCTTACCAGCGCTTGGTCTTGATGTTGTGGACGTGGGCGTGCTCGCCGGCCTTGATGGGTGCGACCACGCGGCCGATGTCGATGCCGTACTTGTGGACGGTGTCGCCCGGACTCAGGTCGACCAGGGCCACCTTGTGGCCGATGGGGATGTCCTGGCGGGCCTGCACGCCGACCATGCGGTCCTCGTCCATGATCCAGCCGTTCAGCGCCATGCCGGCCTGCACGCCTTCCACCACCACCACGGCCACGCTGTCGCGGGCGTCGTGCAACACGAAGTGAATCATCGTCTCTCCTGATCGCTAGGGCGGGGCGTATTCTGGCGCCCCGCGCGGGCACCGGAGCGGCGGCTGTCTGGGTCAGAATCCATCATCCACTGAAACCGGAGGCTGACGTGAACCCCTTCAACCAGCTGCTGCGCGCACGCGGCTCCAAGGCCCCCATAGGCACCTGGGTGCTGTCGGCCAGCCCCATGGTGGCCGAAGCCGTGGGCCTGGCCGGATTCGACTGGGGCGTGCTCGACATGGAGCACACGCCGGTGGACCTGATGGACCTGGTACACCTGCTGCAGGCCGTGGGCAATACCAAGATGGTGCCGCTGGTGCGCGTGCCCTGGAACGACACCGTCACCGTCAAGCGCGTGCTCGACGCCGGCGCGCAGACGCTGATGTTCCCGTTCATCCAGAACGCCAGCGAGGCCCAGCAGGCCGTGGCCGCCACGCGCTACCCGCCCGAGGGCGTGCGCGGCATGGTCGACATGAGCCGCGCCTCGCGCTTCGGCACCGTGGTCGACCACCTGCGCACGGCCAACAAGTCCATTGGCGTGGTGGTGCAGCTCGAGACGCCGCAGGCCATTGCGCGGCTGGAGGAGATCGCCTCGGTGCCAGGCGTCGACGCGCTCTTCGTCGGCCCGGCCGATCTTTCGGGCGCGATGGGCCATGTCGGCAACCTCACGCACCCGGCGGTGATGACGCTGATGACCGACGCCGCGCGGCGCGCACGCGCCCTGGGCAAGCCCATAGGCACGGTGGGCGGCACGCCCGAGGCGGTGACGCGCTACCGCGCCGCCGGCTACGACTACGTGGCCATCGCCTCGGACCTGGGTCTGCTGATGCGCGGCGCCCAGGCCGCGGTGCAGGCGCTGAGCCACGCGCCCGAGAAGACCCAGGTGCACAGCCTCACCGAGGGCACGCGCACTGATGCCGCGTACTAGGCGAGGCTGACGGCGGTACAGTGGGCGGCGCTGGAGTCAGCGCTGCCACGCTGCCGGGCGGCTACTTGAGGATGTCGCCCAGGCAGAGGTACTTGGTCTCGAGGTAGTCGTCGATGCCCTGGCGCGCGCCCTCGCGCCCCAGGCCGCTCTGCTTGACACCGCCGAAGGGCACTTCGGCGGTCGAGATGAGGCCGGTGTTGACGCCCACCATGCCGTATTCCAGCGCCTCGCCGACGCGGAAGATGCGGCCGATGTCGCGGCTGTAGAAATAGCTGGCGAGGCCGAACTCGGTGGCATTGGCCAGCGCCACGACCTCGGCCTCGGTCTCGAAGCGGAACACCGGCGCCACCGGGCCGAAGGTCTCTTCCTTGGCGCACAGCATCTCGCTGGTGACCTCGGCCAGCACGGTGGGCGTGTAGAAGCGGTCTCCGGCGCGGCTGCCGCCCACCACCAGGCGTGCGCCCTTGGCCAGCGCGTCGGCCACATGCCCCTCCACCTTGGCCATCGCCGGCTCGTCGATCAGCGGGCCCTGGTTGATGCCGGGCTCGAAGCCGTTGCCGACCTTGATGCCTGCCGCCTTGGCGGCCAGTTTCTCGACGAAGGCGTCGTAGACGCCGGCCTGCACATAAAGGCGGTTGGCGCAGACACAGGTCTGGCCGGCATTGCGGTACTTGCTGATCATTGCGCCCTCGACGGCGCTGTCGATGTCGGCGTCGTCGAAGACGATGAAGGGCGCGTTGCCCCCGAGCTCGAGGCTGAGCTTCTTGATCGTCGGTGCGCACTGGCGCGCCAGGATGCGGCCGACCTCGGTGCTGCCTGTGAACGACAGGTGGCGCACGACATCGCTGCTGCACAGCACCTTGCCGATCTCGATCGAGTTCTCGCTGTCCGAGGGCAGCACGTTCAGCACCCCGGCCGGCATGCCGGCGCGCTGGGCCAGCTCGGCCACGGCCAGTGCGGAGAGCGGCGTCTGCTCGGCCGGCTTGATGATCACCGGGCAGCCGGCGGCCAGGGCCGGCGCCACCTTGCGCGTGATCATCGCGATGGGGAAGTTCCAGGGCGTGATGGCGGCGCACACGCCGATGGGCTGGCGGATGACGAGGAAACGCTTGTTGCCGTCGGTGGTGGGGATGGTCTCGCCGTAGACGCGGCGCGCCTCTTCGGCAAACCACTCCAGGAAGCTGGCGCCATAGCCGACCTCGCCACGCGCCTCGGCCAGCGGCTTGCCTTGTTCGGCGGTCATGATGCGGGCCAGGTCGTCGGCGTGCTGGTGCAGCAGCGCGAACCACTTCATCAGGATGGCGCCGCGCTCCTTGGCGGTCTTGGCGCGCCAGGCCGGCCAGGCCTTCTCGGCCGCGCTGATGGCCGCCGCGGCGTCGATGGCACCCAGGTTGGCCACCTGGGCCAGTTCCATCCCGGTGGCCGGGTCGGTGACGGCAAAGCGCGCACCGCCCTGGCTGGCGGCCCACTCGCCATTGATCAGGCCCTCGGTGCGCAGCAGGCCGGCGTCATTGAGCGTGGCCAACGGGGAAGTCTTCATGTCCATGGTGTCTCCTGGCGATGCAGCGGCCTATGCTAAGGCGGCGCGGAAGGGCTGAACCCGGGGCTTCAGGCGCGACGACCGCGCAGCCATTCGAGCACGCCCAGCAAGGCGGTGGTGAACAGGATCAGCAGCGTCGCCACCGCGGCGATGGTGGGCGTGATGTTCTCGCGGATGCCGGTGAACATCTGGCGCGGCAGCGTCACCTGGCTGGGGCCGGCGAGGAAGAGGGTGACCACGACCTCGTCGAAGCTGGTGGCAAAGGCGAACAGCGCGCCCGAGATCACGCCCGGCGCGATCACCGGCAGGGTGACGCGGAAGAAGGTCTCCAGCGGCCCGGCTCCCAGGCTCAGGCTGGCGCGCACCAGGTTGTGGTTGAAGCCCTGCAGCGTGGCCAGCACGGTGGTCAGCACGAAGGGCGCGCCGAGTGCGGCGTGCACGACGATGAGGCCGAGGTAGGTGTCGGCAATGCCGATGCGGGCGAAGTAGAGGTAGGTGGCGACGCCGACCACGACGATGGGCACGACCATGGGCGCGATGAGCAGGCTCATCAGCGTGCCCTTGCCGGGAAAGTTGGTGCGCGCCAGGCCCACCGCGGCCATCGTGCCCAGCGTGGTGGCCAAGAGCGTGGCCGCGGGCGCGACGATGAAGCTGTTGCGCGCCGCGCGCATCCACTCGGGCGACTCGAAGAGGTTGTGATACCACTTGAGCGACCAGCCCGGTATCGGATAGGCCAGGAAGGAACTGCTGCTGAAGGACAGCGGAATGATCACCAGGATGGGCAGCAGCAGAAAGGCCAGCACCGCCACGCAGGTGATGCGCAGCGCCCACCAGCCGAGCTTGTCCAGCGGCGTGGCGTAGGCGGGAAAGACCGGCAGGGCACGTTGCAGAGCATTCATGGCGGTGTCCTCGTCAACCCAGGCTCAGCTCGGAGCGCACGATGCGCCGGTAGACGCCATACAGCAGCAGCGTCGCGGTGAGCAGCAGCGCGCCCAGGGCGCAGGCCATGCCCCAATTGATCTCGACATTGGTGTACTGCGCGACGTAGTAGCTCAGCATCTGGTCGTCGGGCCCGCCCAGCAGGGCCGGCGTGACGTAGTAGCCGATGGCGAGGATGAAGACCAGCAGCGAGCCGGCGCCGATGCCGGGATAGGTTTGCGGCACGACGACGCGGAAGAAGGCGATCAGCGGCGGGCTGCCCAGCGAGACCGCGGCGCGCAGAAAGGTGGGTGGCACGCTCTTCATCACGCTGTACAGCGGCAGGATCATGAAGGGCAGCAGGATGTGGACCATCGCGATCACCACGCCCAGGCGGTTGAACAGCAGTTCCAGCGGCTGCTCCGTCAGGCCCGTGCCCATGAGGGCGCGGTTGACCAGCCCCTGCGACTGCAGCAGCACGATCCAGGCCGCCACGCGCACCAGGATCGAGGTCCAGAACGGCACCAGCACCAGGATCATCAGCAGATTGGCCTTGCGCGGCGGCAGCGTGGACAGCCACCAGGCCAGCGGATAGCCCAGCAGCAGCGCGAACAAGGTGACGACGGCGCTGATCTCGAAGGTGCGGATCAGGATGCGGCCGAAGACGCGCTGGTCGGGCGGCATGCGTTCGATATCGCCGGCCGCGCTGCGCCGCAGGTCGACCGCGGCGAGCAGGTAGTCGGGCGTCCAGCGCGAGCCGTTCTTGGCGATGGCCTGCCAGTAGCCGGGCTCGGCCCAGCGCGGGTCCATCTCCAGCAGCTTGGCCTTGATGGCCTCGGGCGTGGCGGCCGTCGCGCCTTCGCCGAGCGGCAGCGCCTTGTAGGTGTTCATCACCAGCGAGCGCGCGCCCGGCGCCTCGGAGTTGAGCCGCCGCGCCAGCGTGCCGGCGTCGGCGCGGTCGGGCAGGGCCGCGAGGTCGGCGGCCAGTGCGGCATAGGCGGCCGCGGGAGGCTCGCCTTCGCGCGGCCAGGCCTGCAGCGCCGCCACCGTGCGCGGCAGGGCCTGGGCGACCTCGGGGTTCTCCACCGCGCGCATCAGCAGCGCGCCCAGCGGCACCAGGAAGGTGAGCAGCAGAAAGACGAGCAGCGGCAGCGTGAGCGCGAAGGCGCGCAGCTTGCGCCGCCGCTCGGCGCGCGCCAGCTGCCGCTGCAGCGCACGCGGGTCGGCGATGCCGGGCAGGACCAGGGTGTTCATCGCCGCCGCGCCCATGGGCTTACTGTGCCGCCCAGGCCGCGAAGCGCTTCTCGAGCTGCTCGCCCTGGTCGGCCCAGAACTTCACGCTGAACTGCAGCGCGTCCTTGGCATTCGCCGGTGCGGTGGGCAGGTTGGCCAGCACCTTGGGGTCGAGCTTGGCCAGCGCCTTGGTGTTGGTGGGGCCGTAGGCGATGTTCCTGGCGTATTCGGCCTGGGCCTCGGGCGTGCTGGCGTAGGCGATGAATTCCAGCGCCTTGGCCTTGTTGGGCGTGCCCTTGGGGATGACCCAGTAGTCGAGGTCATAGATGCCGCCGGCCCACATGATCTGCAGCTTCTTGCCTTCGCGGTTGGCGGCGTCGATGCGGCCGTTGTAGGCGGTGGTCATCACCACATCGCCGGCCACCAGGAACTGCGGCGGCTGGGCGCCGGCCTCCCACCACTGGATGCTGGGCTTGAGCTCGGTCAGCTTCTTGAAGGCGCGGTCGGCGCCTTCCTTGGTGGCGAGCAGCTTGTAGACGTCGGCCGCCTTCACGCCGTCGGCCATGAGGGCGAATTCGACGTTGTAGCGGGCGCCCTTGCGCAGGCCGCGCTTGCCGGGGATCTTCTTCACGTCCCAGAAATCGGCCCAGCTCTTGGGCGCGGTCTTGAGCTTGTCGCCGTCGTAGGCCATCACGGTGGACCAGACGAAGATGCCGATGCCGCATTCGGTGACGGCGGCCGGCACGAAATCGGCCTTGGCGCCGACCTTGGCCCAGTCCAGGCGCTCGAACAGGCCTTCGTCGCAGCCGCGTGCGACATCCGGCGATTCGACCTCGACCACGTCCCAGGTGACGTTCTTGGTCTCGACCATGGCCTTGATCTTGGCCTGCTCACCGTTGTATTCCACCGCCACCAGCTTGTTGCCCTTCTTCTCGAAGGCCTCGTAGAAGGCCTTCTTCTGCGCGTTGGCGTTGGCGCCGCCGAAGTTGACGATGGTGAGCTGCTGGGCCAGCGCGGGCAGCGCGGCGACGAGGGCAGCAACGAGGACGATCTTCTTCATGGCGGGTCTTCCTTGGGGGTTGGAGTAGCGGTGAGAAATCAGGCGCGGATCAAGCGTAGACGCGGGTGAACTCGATGGGCAGTTCCAGCACCACCTCGTCGCCCTCGTGCGGCAGCCAGGGGCTGGACAGCGGCAGCTTGACGGTGGCCTCGGGCTGGCCGTCGGCTACGCGGCACAACGCGCGCAGGTGGTCGCCGAAGTAGATCACGTCGATCACCTGGGCCTGCAACTGGTTGGCACGGCCGGGCAGGGCCTGGCGGTGCAGCACGATGCGCTCGGGCCGGATGCCGGCCTGCACGGTGGCACCCACCCGGGCGTCGTTGACGTTGAGGCCGGTGACGACGCGACCGTCGGGCAGCACGATGCCGCAGCGGTCGCCATCGCTGGCGCGCACGGTGCCGTTCAGCACCGTGCCGTCGCCGATGAAGCTGGCGACGAAGCGGTTGCTGGGCGCCTCGTACATCTCGGTCACTGGGGCGATCTGCTGGATCTCGCCGTCGTTGAAGACGGCGACGCGGTCGCTCATGGTCAACGCCTCGCCCTGGTCGTGGGTGACGTAGACGAAGGTCACGCCGAGCTGGCGGTGCAACTCCTTCAGCTCGATCTGCATGTGCTCGCGCAGCTGCTTGTCCAGCGCGCCCAGCGGCTCGTCCATCAGCACCAGCTGCGGGTTGAAGACGAGGGCGCGCGCCAGCGCCACGCGTTGCTGCTGGCCGCCCGAGAGCTGGCCCGGGTAGCGTGCCGCCATGCCGGTGAGGCGCACCATGTCCAGCGCCTTGGCCACGCGCTCGGCCTGCTCGGCCTTGGCCACGCCGCGCACGGTGAGCGGATAGGCCACGTTGGCGCCCACCGTCAGGTGCGGGAAGAGGGCGTAGTTCTGGAACACCATGCCGAAGTTGCGCTTGTGCGGCGGCGTGCGCGTGATCGGGTGGCCATCGAGCAATATCTCGCCGGCCGTGGGCGATTCGAAGCCGGCCAGCATCATCAGCGTCGTCGTCTTGCCGCTGCCCGAGGGGCCCAACAGCGTGAGGAACTCGCCGCGCTGGATCTCCAGGTCGAGCTGGCGCACTACCAGGTGCTGGCCGTCGTAGGTTTTCTGCACGCCGGCAAAGTGGACCAGCGGCTTGGCCGAAGCGGGCCGCGCCTGCGGGTTGGCCGTGGCTGCCGGCGCCGCGCCGGCGGGGGCGGGCAGGGTGGCCATCAGGCGCAGGCTGCGAAGCTGTCGGCCAGGATGGCCAGGCCCTCGGCCACCAGGGCGTCGGGCGCGGTCAGCGGCACCAGGATGCGGACCACGTTGCCGTAGCTGCCGCAGGACAGCAGGATGAGGCCGCGCCGCGCCGCCTCGGCGACCACGCGCTTGGTGAGGTCGGCGTCGGGGCGGTGCTTGTCGCCGCCCTGGAACAGCTCGATGGCGACCATCGCGCCCAGGCCGCGCACATCGCCGATGGCCGGCACGCGGCTGGCGATGGCCTTGAGGCCCTGCACCAGGTTCTCGCCCATGGCCTGGGCGCGTGCCAGCAGCTTTTCGTCTTCGAAGGCCTGCAGCACGGCCAGCGCGGCGGCGCAGCCCAGCGGCGAGCCGGCATAGGTGCCGCCCAGGCCGCCGGGGGCGGGCGCGTCCATCACCTCGGCGCGGCCGACCACGCCCGAGATCGGGAAGCCGCCGGCCAGCGACTTGGCGGTGCAGATGAGGTCGGGCGCCACCGGCCATTGCTCGCTGGCGAACCAGGTGCCGGTGCGGCCGGCGCCGGTCTGCACCTCGTCGGCAATGAGCAGGATGCCGTGTTCGTCGGCGATCTTGCGCAGGCCGGCGATGAAGGCCGGCGGCGCGATGTAGAAGCCGCCCTCGCCCTGCACCGGCTCGACGATGAAGGCGGCCACGCGCGTGGCCTCGATGTCGTTCTTGAAGATCGCACGCACCGAATCCAGCGCGTCCTCGACGCTCACGCCGTGCAGCTCGTTCGGGAACAGGGCGTGGAAGACCTCGCCCGGGAAGGGTCCGAAGCCCAGCTTGTAGGGCGCCACCTTGCCGGTCAGCCCCAGGGTCAGCAGGGTGCGGCCGTGGTAGCCGCCGCCGAAGGCGATGATGCCGCCGCGCCCGGTGTGGCTGCGCGCGATCTTCACCGCGTTCTCCACCGCCTCGGCGCCGGTGGTCAGGAACAGCGTCTTCTTCGCAAAGGCGCCCGGGGCGAGGGCGTTCAGGCGCTCGGCCAGTTCGACATAGGACTCGTAGGCCACGACCTGGAAGCAGGTGTGGGTGTAGAGCTCGAGCTGCTGGCGCACGGCGGCCGTCACCGCCGGGTGGCAGTGGCCGGTGTTGAGCACGGCGATGCCGCCGGCGAAATCGATGTAGCGGCGGCCTTCCACGTCCCAGAGTTCGGCGTTGAGGGCGCGGGCGACGAAGATCTCGTGCGCCTGGCCGACGCCGCGCGCCACGGCGGCATGGCGGCGGGCCATCAGGGCGGCGTTGGTGAGCTGGGGTTCGCGTTGCATGGTGGGGGCTTTCGGGTCTGCGGTGGGCGCACTTTAGGCGCGCCGGCGCCGCGCTACCATGTACACGGCCCGCCAAACCGCCGCTGACTGTGCAGGGTCGGCGACCGCTACGGGATTTCCCTTTCCTGCCGGTTTTCTCCCTGATTTGGGGCATGCTCGCCATCCAACCCGATTCGCCGATGCCGCTGGTGGCCCAGATCGTGGACGGTCTGCGCCAGCTCATCTCGGCCCAGACCCTGCGCGCCGGGGCCAAGCTGCCGTCCATCCGCGCCTTCGCGGTCTCGCACGGGGTCAGCGTGTTCACCGTCGTCGAGGCCTACGACCGGCTGGTGGCCCAGGGTTGGGTGGTGTCGCGCGGCAACGCCGGCTTCTTCGTCAAGTGGCGCGCTGGCGAGCCCGGCGAGGCGCCCGACCGCGCCCCGGCCGACCTCAGCTTCGACGGCAGCTGGTACCTGCAGCAGATCTTCGAGAGCCGCAGCCTCGCGCTCAAGGCCGGTTGCGGCTGGCTGCCACAGGACTGGCTGTTCGAGGACGGCGTGCGGCGCAGCCTGCGCCAGCTGGCGGCCGACGGTGTGGAACTGGGCGGCTACGGCCTGCCCCAGGGCCATCTGGCGCTGCGCATGCTGATCGCCGAAAACCTGGGCGAGCGCCAGATCGGCGTCGAGGCCCCCAACGTGCTGTTGACCCAGGGCTCGAGCCAGGCGCTGGACCTGATCGCGCGCCGCCTGGTCAAGCCCGGCGACGCCGTGCTGGTGGACGACCCCGGCTACCCCAACCTGATGTTCATGTTGCGCTTCTTGGGCGCGCGCCTGGTCGGCGTGCCGCGCACGCCAGACGGCTACGACCTGGCGGCGCTGGAAGCGGCCCTGATCGAGCACAAGCCCCGCGTCTTCTTCACCCAGCCGCGCCTTCAAAGCCCCTGCAACGCGGTGGCGCGGCCGGCCATGCTGCACCGCCTGCTGCAGCTGGCCGAGAGCCACGACCTGACGGTGATCGAGAACGACATCTATGCCGACCTCGATCCCGAGCCGCGCTCGACGCTCGCCAGCCTGGATCAGCTGCGGCGCGTGGTCCACATCGGCAGCTATTCCAAGACCATCTCGCCCAATATCCGCGTCGGCTTCGTCGCCGCGCGCCAGGATCTGCTGGACGGGCTGGCGCGGCTCAAGATGGTCTCGGGCCTGACCTCGTCCGACCTCACCGAGCGCCTGGCCCACGGGGCCCTCACCGAGGGCCGTTGGCGCAAGCACCTGAAAGGCTTGCGCGAACGCCTGGCCGAGGCCCACGGCGTGGTCGGCCAGCGCCTGCGCGGCCTGGGCTTCGAGCTCTTTGGCGAGCCCAAGGCCGGCCTCTACCTGTGGGCGCGCCACCCCGACCTGCCCGACAGCGCCGAGGCCTCGCGCGCCGCCGTGGGCCAGGGCATCATGCTCGGCCCGGGCCAGCTCTTCCTGGTCGAGCCGCGGCCCACCGGCTGGCTGCGCTTCAATGTCGCCTTCAGCAATGACGAGCGCCTGTTCGGCTTTCTGGCTGCGCAAATCGAGCAGCAGGGCCAGCAGGCAGCGGCCTGAGCGCCGCCTGCCGCGCATAGAATCTGGTTGATTCAACCAGTCCCGGCGCCGCCATGGAATCCATAGGCCTGTTCGAAGCCAAGACCCATTTGTCGGAACTGATCGCCCGCGCCGAGCGCGGCGAGGAAGTCATCATCACCCGCCACAACAAGCCGGTGGCCAAGATCGTGCCCTTCGTGGGCGTGTCGGCGGCATTGCTCGAGCGCCGCCTGAAGGCGGTGGCGGCGATGCAGCAGATCGGGCGCGAGATCGCCCAGCGCGGTGAACCCTTGACCACCGAAGAAATCGTCGAGTGGGTTCGCGAGGGCCGCGAAGAGCGGGATGAACGCGTCTGGTCGGTTGCCACGGGCCGCATCGAATGAGCCAGGTCGTCATCGACGCGTCCTACGCCCTGGCCTGCGTGATGCCCGACGAGCAGCGGCCTGCAGGTATGCGCGGGGTGTTGGGCAGCGAACTCGTGGCGCCCTTCATCTGGCCTCTCGAAGTGGCCAGCGCCATGCGCAATGGCGTGCGCCGGCGTCGCTTCGACCTGGCACTGGCCCGTGGGCTGTGCTCCCATCTGGCGGCGCTGGAGGTTGAACTGGTGTCGCCGCGCGTCAACGATCCGCTGCGCCACCTGGAACTGTCCACCACCCACGACCTCACGCCCTACGACGCCCTGTACATCGACATGGCGCTGTCGCGCCGCTGCCCCATGGCCTCGCACGACGCGCGTCTCGTCGACGCGGCCCGTGGGCTGGGTATCGAAGTCCTGAACTGAAAACCTCTACTGAGCTGTTGCCGCCCATGAAAGCCTCCGAGATCCGTTCCACCTTCCTGAAGTACTTCGAGTCCAAGGGCCACGCGGTCGTCGCGTCCAGCCCGGTCGTGCCCGGCGACGACCCGACGCTGCTGTTCACCAATGCCGGCATGAACCAGTTCAAGGACGTCTTCCTGGGCTTCGACAAGCGGCCCTACAGCCGCGCTGCCACCAGCCAGAAGTGCATCCGCGCCGGCGGCAAGCACAACGACCTCGACAACGTGGGCTACACGGCGCGCCACCACACCTTCTTCGAGATGCTGGGCAACTTCAGCTTCGGCGACTACTTCAAGCACGACGCCCTGGTCTATGCCTGGGAGCTGCTCACCGAGCACTTCAAGCTGCCCAAGGACAAGCTCTGGGCCACGGTCTACGCCGAGGACGACGAGGCCTACGACATCTGGCTCAAGGTCATTGGCCTGCCGGCCGAGCGCATCGTGCGCATCGGCGACAACAAGGGCGCGCGCTATGCGTCCGACAACTTCTGGATGATGGGCGACACCGGCCCCTGCGGCCCCTGCAGCGAGATCTTCTACGACCACGGCCCCGAGGTCGCCGGCGGCCCGCCGGGCAGCCCCGAGCAGGACGGCGACCGCTACATCGAGATCTGGAACAACGTCTTCATGCAGTTCAACCGTTCTGAGGACGGCGTGATGCACAGGCTGCCCAAGCCCAGCGTGGACACCGGCATGGGCCTGGAGCGGCTGGCGGCGGTGCTGCAGCATGTACACAGCAACTACGAGATCGATCTGTTCCAGAACCTGCTGGCGGCGGCCAAGCAGGCAGTGGACGGCGCGGCGCCGGCCGGCAACAACGCCGATGCGAGCAGCCCCAGCCTCAAGGTCATCGCCGACCACATCCGCGCCTGCAGCTTCACCGTGGTCGACGGCGTCATCCCCGGCAACGAGGGCCGCGGCTATGTGCTGCGCCGCATCGCCCGCCGCGGCATCCGCCACGGCTACAAGCTGGGCGCGCGCAAGCCCTTCTTCCACAAGCTGGTACACACGCTGGCGGCCGAGATGGGCGAGGCCTATCCCGAGCTGCGGCGCGAGATGGTGCGTGTCACCGAGGTGCTCAAGACCGAGGAAGAGCGCTTCTTCCAGACCATCGCCAACGGCATGGAGATCCTCGAATCGGCCTTGTCGGGGGGCGTCAAGACGCTGGACGGCGACGTCGCCTTCAAGTTGCACGACACCTACGGCTTCCCCCTCGACCTGACGGCCGACGTCTGCCGCGAGCGCGGCGTGGCGGTGGACGATGCCGGCTTCAACGCGGCGATGAACCGCCAGCGCGAACAGGCGCGCGCCTCGGCCAAGTTCAAGATGGCGGCGGGGCTGGACTACAGCGGTGCCAACACCGCCTTCCACGGCTACGAGCACCTGGTGTGTGAACACAGCAAGGTGCTGGCGATCTACGCCGACGGCAGCCCGGTGCAGCGCGCCAAGGCCGGCGACGACGTCGTCATCGTGCTTGACCACACGCCCTTCTATGCCGAGAGCGGTGGCCAGGTCGGCGACACCGGCGAATTGCGCAATGCGCGCGCCCGCGTCGTCGTCGAGGACACGGTCAAGGTGCAGGCCGCGGTACACGGCCACCAGGGCCGCATCGTCGAGGGCGAGGTCGAGGTCGGCGACGGTTTTGTGGCCAAGGTGGACGCCGAGAGCCGCGCCCGCACCGTGCGCAACCACAGCGCCACCCACCTGATGCACAAGGCGTTGCGCGAGGTGCTGGGCGCCCATGTGCAGCAAAAGGGCAGCCTGGTCACGCCCGAGCGCACGCGCTTCGACTTCGTGCACAACGCGCCGCTCACCGACGAGCAGATCTGGCAGGTCGAGAAGCTGGTGAACGCCGAGATCCTGGCCAATGCCGCGACGCAGTCGCGCGTGCTGCCCATCGAAGAGGCGCAGAAGCTGGGCGCGATGATGCTGTTCGGCGAGAAGTACGGCGACGAGGTGCGCGTGCTCGACATCGGCAGCAGCCGCGAACTGTGCGGCGGCACTCATGTGCAGCGCAGCGGCGACATCGGCTTCTTCACCATCGTCGCCGAGGGCGGCGTGGCAGCTGGCGTGCGCCGCGTCGAGGCGCTCACCGGCAGCAATGCCCTGGCCTATGTGCAGGCGATGGAGCACATGCTGGGCGGCGTGGCCGGCACGCTGAAGGTGACGCCGGGCGAGGTGGGGGCGCGCGTCGATTCGCTGCTCGACCAGGTGCGCGGCCTCGAGCGCGAGTTGACGGCGCTCAAGGGCAAGCTGGCCTCGGCCCAGGGCGACGATCTGGTGGCCCAGGCGGTGGACGTGAAGGGCATCAAGGTGCTGGCCGCGATGCTGGAAGGCGCCGACGCCAAGGCGCTGCGCGAGACGCTGGACCAGCTCAAGAACAAGCTCAAGACGGCGGCCATCGTGCTGGCCACGGTGGAAGGCGGCAAGGTGCAGCTGGCCGCTGGCGTCACCGCCGACAGCACATCGCGCGTCAAGGCCGGCGAGCTGGTCAACTTCGTCGCGCTGCAGGTGGGCGGCAAGGGCGGCGGCAAGCCCGACCTGGCGATGGCCGGCGGCAGCGATGCCGCGGCCCTGCCGGCCGCGCTGGCCTCGGTGGCCGGCTGGGTGGCCGGCAAGCTCTGACCGAGGGCGCCGTGGACGAGGCCGGCACCCTCACGCTGCGCCGCGCCACCACGCGCGACGCGGCCGAGTTCGCCCGCATGATGGGCGACCCCGAGGTCTATCCCGGCCTCATGCAGCTGCCCTTTTCCAGCGACGAGCAGTGGCACGCGCGGCTGGCCGACAACAACACGCCGTCACGCGCCGACCACCTGCACCTGGTGGCCGAGCGCGGCGGCGTCCTGGTCGGCAGTGCCGGCCTCCATCCCATGCCCCAGCTGCGCCGGCGCCACGCGGCGATGCTGGGCATCAGCGTCGCACGCGAGGCCCAGGGCCAGGGCGTGGGCAAGGCGCTGATGCAGGCCTTGTGCGACTACGCCGACGGCTGGGCCCAGCTGCTGCGCATCGAGCTCACCGTTTTCGCCGACAACGAGCGCGCGATTGCGCTGTATCGTCGCTTCGACTTTCGCGAAGAAGGCCTCCACCGCGGCTATGCGATGCGCCACGGCGTCTACACCGACGTGCTGAGCATGGCCCGTCTCCATCCCAACCCCCCGACCCTGGCCTGGCCCCCCGAGGCCTGACCCGAGGAGCGCCCCACCATGAGCTTTGCCGCCGCCGCCGCGCGCCCGCCCCAGAACAGCGAGGCCGAGATCGCGGCCTTCGACACCGTCTGCGAACGCCTGGCCGGCTTCGACCCCGAACTCTCCTTCGAGTGGGTGGACGGCTTCCTGGCCGCACTGGCCGCCGGCCCGCGCCTGCCGCCGGTGGACGAATGGCTGCCGGCGCTGGCCGGCGATGCCTTCGAGCGCGCCTTTGCCGACCCCGAAGACCACGCCCAGGCCCTCTCCGCGCTGCAGGCCCGGCTGACGGTGCTGGGCAAGCAGCTCGATGCCGAGGTGCTGCTGGAAGACCCCGAGGCCCTGCGCCTGGACCCGCTGATGTCGGAATGGACCGACGAAGACCGTGCCAAGCTCGCCGAGCAGGATTCGCTCAATGCCGAGGAAGTGGCCAGCGTGCAGACCGGCGGCCTCTGGGCGGTGGGCTTCATGGACGGCGTCGAGGCCTTCCCGGTGCTGTGGGACGAGCCGGCCGACGAAGAGGCGGCGCTCGAGTTCGGCCAGCTGATGGACCAGGTCGCGGCACTGATGCTGGCGCCCGGCAGCGAGGAGTTCAAGGAGCACGTCCTCCAGTACTACCCCAAGGGCGACCCCACGCGCGACGAGCTGATCGCCGAGGCCTGCTGGGCGGTGCAGGATCTGCGCCTGTACTGGGTGGAGCACGCGCCCAGGCCGGCCACGCGCCGTGTCGAGCCCACGCCCGGCCGCAACGACCCCTGCCCCTGCGGCAGCGGCAAGAAATTCAAGAAGTGCCACGGCGCCGCCGCCTAGGCGCCTGATCCGGAGCCACCCATGTCGGAAGTGCAGGCCCTGCAGGGCCGCCACATCGTGCTCGGTCTCAGCGGCGGCGTGGCCTGCTACAAGGCGGCCGAGCTGACGCGGCTGCTGGTGAAGGCCGGCGCCACCGTGCAGGTGGTGATGACCGAGGCGGCGCAGCAGTTCATCACGCCGGTCACGATGCAGGCGCTGAGCGGACGCCCGGTGGCTGCCAGCCAGTGGGATGCGCGCGAGCCCAACAACATGGCGCACATCAACCTGTCGCGCCAGGCCGATGCCATCCTGGTGGCCCCGGCCAGCGCCGATTTCATCGCCCGCCTGGCCCAGGGCCGCGCCGACGAGTTGCTGAGCCTGCTCTGCCTGGCCCGCCCCATCGAGCACTGCCCACTGCTGCTGGCGCCGGCGATGAACCGCGAGATGTGGGCGCACCCGGCCACCCAACGCAACGTGGCCCAGGTGGCGGCCGATGGCGCCCGGCTGCTGGGGCCGGCGGCCGGTGACCAGGCCTGCGGCGAGATCGGCGACGGCCGCATGCTCGAGGCGGCCGAGTTGTGCGACGAGCTGATCGCCTTCTTCCAGCCCAAGCTGCTGGCCGGCCGCAGGCTGCTGGTGACGGCTGGCCCCACCTTCGAGGCCATCGACCCAGTGCGCGGCATCACCAACCTTTCCAGCGGCAAGATGGGCTTTGCCATCGCACGCGCCGCGGCCGAAGCCGGTGCCGAGGTCACCCTGGTGGCCGGCCCGGTGGCCCTGGCCACGCCGCGCGGCGTGGTCCGCATCGACGTGCAGAGCGCCGAGCAGATGCTGGCTGCGGTGTTGCCCCAGGCCCGGCGCCACGATGTCTTCGTCGCTACCGCCGCGGTGGCCGACTGGCGGCCTGCGCAGAGTGCGGCGCAGAAGATCAAGAAGGATGGCAGCGGCCAGCCGCCGGCCCTGGCCTTCGTCGAGAACCCCGACATCCTGGCCTCCGTGGCCCGCCTGCCGGCTGCTGAGCGCCCCTGGTGCGTGGGCTTTGCGGCCGAGAGCCACGATGTCCTGGCGCACGCGCGCCAGAAGCGGGTGCGCAAGGGCGTGCCGCTGATCGTGGCCAACAACGGCCCCGCCACTTTCGGCCGCGACGACAACGAGTTGGTGCTGGTCGATGCCGATGGCGAGCAGGCGCTGCCGCGCGGCGACAAGCTCACGCTGGCGCGCCAGCTGGTGATCGAGATCGCGCGCCGTATGGCGGCCCAGGGTGGCGCATGACCGTCATCGAGATCAAGGTTCTGGATGAGCGCGTGGCGGCGCAGCTGCCGGCCTATGCCACGCCCGGCAGCGCGGGCCTCGACCTGCGCGCCTGCCTGGACGAGCCGCTGCGGCTCGCGCCCGGCCAGGCCGCCCTCATCCCCACCGGCCTGGCCGTACACATCGCCGATCCGGGCCTGGCGGCCATGCTGCTGCCGCGCTCGGGCCTGGGCCACAAGCACGGCATCGTGCTGGGCAATCTGGTGGGCCTGATCGACAGCGACTACCAGGGACCGCTGATGGTGAGCTGCTGGAACCGCGGCAGCGCCGCCTACACGGTGCAACCGCTGGAGCGCATCGCGCAAATGGTCATCGTGCCGGTGGTGCAGGCGGCCTTTCGCGTCGTCGAAGACTTCGACGCCTCGGCGCGCGGCGCGGGCGGTTTCGGCTCGACCGGCCGGGCTTGAACGGCTGTCTGAAGGCCTCTACTTGAACGACAGCACGGCCAGCACCAGCGCGGTCGAGGCCAGCACCGCCGCCACGCGCACCCCGTTCGGGATGCGTGAGCCGGCCTGCTTGTCACCCGCCTGGGCGCGACCGCGCAGCCAGCGCAGATAGACCAGCACCGCCACCAGCACCGTGGCCGCGCCGAGCTTGGCGTGGAAGAGCCCGGGCATCGTGCCAAAGCCGCCCCACTTGCCCAGCACCAGCGCCACACCGCTGGCCCACAGCAGGCCCACGCCAATCTCGGCCAGCGGTGCCATCTTCGGTGGAAAGCGTCGCAGCACCGCCTGGTCGGCCGGCGCGGCGCGGGCGATGAGGCCGAACATCACCAGATTGGCGATGCTGGCGGCAAAGCCCAGCGCGAGGCCGAAGAAGTGCAGGACGATCAGGGTCTGGTGCAAGGCGTGCATGGCGGGGCTCCCAGGCGCGAGGCTAGCACCCGCCGCCGCGCTGCAGCATCAGGTGCCGCGGCCCCACAGACCGCAGTAGCGGCGGGCAATGAAGGGCAGGCCGGCGGCATAGCCGGGCCAGGCCTCGAAGCCGGGCAGGGCGAAGTCCTTCTCGGCCTGGTCCCAGCACTTGCCGTCCTGGGCCAGCTTCTTCATCTCGGCCGAGGCGGTCTGCAGCAGCCTGAGCTGGTCTTCGACATCCTTCTTCGTGCCCAGGCGGTCGCCCGGCCCGGGGTGGCCCGGGATGAGGCGGTCCCAGTCCAGCGCCAGCACACCGCGCATGAAGCCCTCGGCCTCGAGCGGGTGGAAATCGATCATGCCGCGCCCCGGCACCGTGCCCACCGGGATGGTGTCGACGACGAAGAGCAGCTTCTCCTTCGGCAGGCGCATCACCAGCGTCGAGTCGGAATGGTTGAGCCCGTGGTAGCTCAGCTCCAGCGTCGTGCCGCCCAGGGTGATCGTGCGGCCCTGGTCGCCGACGGCCTCGTCGGGCAGCACGGTGTGGGGGTCTTTCAGCGCCTCCAGCCGGGCCTTGGCGCGGTGGTGGGCGACGAAGGTGGCGCCCGCCGCCTTGAGCGCCTGGCCGCCGGCGATGTGGTCGAAATGGTGGTGGCTGTAGACGACGTACTTCAGCGGCTTGTCGGTGACCTTGCGGATGGCGTCGAGATAGGCCTGGCCCCCCGTGGGCCGGCCATAGGCCACCGGGTCGGTGGCGATGACGCCATCGCGCGTGACGACGAAGATGGACTGGTGGAAGCCATTGCGGAAGATGTAGACGTTGTCCGTGCCCTCGACCAGGGTGGTCGAGATGGGTGCGCGCGGCGGCGTCGGCGCGGCTGCCGGCGCGGCAGTCTGGGCCTGGGCCGGGCCGGCCAGGGCCGCGATGGCGATGGCGGCGAAGAAGAGTCGTTTCATCGGTCGTCCTCCGGGTTCGGGCTTGGCTTGCGGGCCGCGCCGGCAGCCCTTGCGGGCCTCGGGCGGAAGGCAGTTTAGGCGGCTGCCGCCTGCAGGCCAAAGACTGGCCAAAGACCGTGCGCCGGGCAGGGCGGCCGGCTTCAATAATGGGGCGATGGACAAGCACCCCAGCCCGCCGCTCAATGGCGCCGAATCCCTCGTCGCGACGCTGGCCGCCAGCGGCGTGGAACTGTGTTTCGCCAACCCCGGCACCTCGGAGATGCACTTCGTCGCCGCGCTCGACCGCCGCGACGGCCCGCGCTGCGTGCTGGCGCTGTTCGAGGGCGTGGCCACGGCGGCGGCCGATGGCTATTGGCGCATGGCCGGCAAGCCGGCGGCCACACTCTTGCACCTGGGGCCGGGCCTGGGCAACGGCCTGGCCAATCTGCACAACGCGCGCAAGGCGCGCTCGGGCCTGGTCAACATCGTTGGCGACCACGCGCTCGATCACGCGCGCCTTGAATCGCCGCTCAAGGGCGAGGCCGAGGCCATCGCGCGCACCGTCTCGCACTGGGTGCGCAGCAGCACCAGCGCGGCCGATGTCGGTGCCGATGGCGCGGCGGCGCTGCAGGCCACGCGCGATGGCGCCGTGGGCCGCATCGCCACGCTGCTGCTGCCGGCCGACACCGCCTGGGGCGTCGGCGGCCGCGCGGCCGTGGCGCCGTCGCCGCTGCCGCCGCAGGCCCCGACGGGCGCGGTGGCGGAGGCCGCCCGGCTGCTCACCCGCCTGGGCCCGCGCGCCTTGTTGTTGCTGGGCGCTGGCGGGGCGGCCAGCGTTCAGGCCCAGCATCTCGCCGCCGCCATCGCCGAGCGCACCGGCTGCCGGCTGATGGCGGAGTTCTACAACGCGCGCATGCCTGGTGGCCGCGGCCGGCCGCGCATCGAACGCCTGCCCTACAACGTCGACGCCGCTCAAGCACGGCTGGCCGGGCTCGAGGCCCTGGTGCTGGCCGGATCGGTGGAGCCCATCGCCTTCTTCGCCTATCCGGGCAAGCCGTCGCAGCTCAAGCCGCCTGGCGCCGCGCTGCTGAGCCTGGCCGAGCCCCGCCATGACGTGACGCCTGTGCTGCAGGCGCTGGCCCATGAGTTGGGCGCCACGGCCGCCGCGGCGCCCTTTGTGCTGGCGCCGCCGGATGCGGCTATCCCTATCGGCCCCCTCACGCCCGACACGCTGGCCGCCGTCGTGGCCGCGACGCTGCCGGCCGACGCCGTGGTCGTCGACGAATCGGTCAGCAGCGGACGCGGCCTGGGCGGGCCGATGGCGGCCGCGGCGCCGCACGACTGGCTGGCGGTGATGG
The DNA here is from genome assembly GCF_904426505.1 of Rubrivivax sp. A210. GTDB lineage: Bacteria > Pseudomonadota > Gammaproteobacteria > Burkholderiales > Burkholderiaceae_C > Rubrivivax. The sequence goes on along the minus strand of NZ_CAJGBN010000012.1, from coordinate 167,438 downwards.
GCGGCGCCATTGGCTTCGGCCTGCCCGGCGCGGTGGGCGCATCGCTGGGCGCACCGGGGCGGCCGGTGCTGGTGCTCGAGGGCGACGGCAGCGCGATGTACACCGTGCAGGCGCTGTGGACGATGGCGCGCGAATCGCTTCCCATCGTCGTGCTGATCCTCGCCAACCGCGCCTACCGCATCCTGCAGGCGGAGTTGCAGGGCGTGGGCGCTCGCCTCAGCGGCGACAAGGCGGCGGCGATGTTGTCGCTGGACGGGCCGGCGCTGGACTGGGTGGCCCTGGCGCGCGGCCACGGCCTGCCGGCCACGCGGGTCGACAGCGCCGAGGGCCTGGCGCGTGCGCTGCGCGAGGGCTTTGCCAGCAACGGGCCTTGCCTGATCGAGGCGCTGCTGTAGACGCGGCGGCGGCCTCGCCCAAGCAAGCGGTCAGCGGCGAGAAGCCTGGTAGGCCTCGATCAGCGGCAGGATGGCCTGGCGGCGCTCCAGGCTGGCGGCCGGCCAGACCTGCTCGCGTTCGTAATACTCGGTGAATGCGGGCCGGTCGGCGGGCAATTGCACCCAGGGCTGTTTGGACGCGGTGAAGATGTGAACGTCCGGCGGCAGCAGATCCGGGTTGTCGAGCGTGCCCACGCGCACGAAGCTGACGACGGGGCCGGCACCGGCGTAGTGGCTCCAGAGCGCCAGCTTGCACGCCGGACAGCGCGCGATGTGCTGGCCCGCGCCGCTGTCGGAGGGCGTGGCAATGACTTCAGGCTCCACTCCCAGGGACAGCACGCGGTCTGCCTCGATCATGGCGTTGAGCGCGAAAGCTGCGCCGGACTCTCTCTGGCACCAGCGGCAGTGGCAGCAATGCACGACAAGCGGCGCGCTCAGCAGGCGGTAGCGCACCGCGCGGCAGTCGCAGCCGCCTTCGGCAGGGAAAGGCGCAATGGGTGACATGGCGGCACTGGCTTGCGGCCTATCCTTTGTTGGCCAGCCCCAGTCTTTCGATAGTGGCTTTCTCAGCCGCGAAGCTGTCACGCGCGAACTGGGTGTAGGCCTCGGTGCCCATGTAGATGACGGTCTGGTCGTACTTGTCGAAGGTGGCCTGCACCGCGGGGTCGTCCAGGGTCTTGCGGAAGGCGTCGTGCAGGCTGCGCACGATGGCCGGGTCCATGCCCTTGGGGCCGCAGACGCCGAAGGGCGAATCGCTCACTGTCTTGTAGCCCAACTCGTCCAACGTCGGCACATTGGGCCAGCGCTTGGTGCGCTTGCTGCCATAGGTGGCCAGCAGGCGCAGCTTGCCCGCTTCGACATGCGGACCCCAGCCGGTGGCGTCGCTGGCGGCCATGGTGTGGCCGCCCAGGATGGCCTGCATATTGTCGGCATTGCCCTTGAAGGGGATGTGGTTCAGCACGATGCCGGCGCGTTGGGCGAACTCTTCCACCGCCAGGTGCGGGCTGGTGCCCGTGCCGGTGGAGCCGTAGGTGAACTTGCCCGGGTTGGCCTTGGCCCAGGCCACCAGGTCGGCGATGCTCTTGATGGCCGAATCGGCCGGCACCACGAGGCCGAAGGTGTAGCCGGTGAGGCAGGCGATCCAGCTGAAGTCCTTCAGCACGTCGAAGGCCGTCTTCTGCATGTGGGGGATGCGGAACACGCCGTGCGGCAGCTGGCTCAGGGTGTAGCCGTCGGGCTTGGCATTGACCAGCTCGTTGGCGCCCAGCAGGCCGCCGGCACCGGGCTTGTTGTCGACGATGATGGTCTGACCCAGGCTCTTGGACGCGCTCTCGGCCAGCGCGCGGATGACCGCGTCGGTGGAGCCGCCCGCGGGCCAGGGGCAGATGTAGCGGATGGGCCGCGACGGGAAGCTTTGCGCGCCCACCCACGAGGGCAGGGCCAGGCCGGCGGCGGTGGTGGCGGTGATGAACTGGCGGCGGGTCGTCATGGCGGTTCCCCTCGTTTCACTCGGCCTTGGCGCCGGATTCCTTCACCACCTTGGCCCACTTGGTGATCTCGGCGGCCTGGAAGCGCGTCAGTTCCTCTGGGCTGGAGATCCAAGGCTCAAGGCCCAGGGTCTTGAGCTTGTCGGCCACATCGGGCAGGGCGAAGACGCGCTGCAACTCGGCGTTCACGCGCGCCACCACGGCGGCCGGCGTGCCGGCCGGGGCGAAGACGGCGAACCAGGTCGTGGCCTCGAAGCCGGGCACGGTTTCGGCCACGGTGGGCACATCGGGCGCGGCCGATGAACGCTTGGCGGTGGTCTGGGCCACCGCGCGGATCTTGCCCTCGCGGGCCATGGGCAGGGCCGAGGGCATGTTGTCGAACATCAGCTGGATCTGCCCGCCCACCAGATCGGGGATGGCGAACTGGCGGCCCTTGTAGGGCACATGCTGCATGCGCGTGCCGGTCAGGCTCTTGAACAGCTCGCCCGAGACATGCACCGAGCTGCCGATGCCGGGCGAGCCGAAGCTCAGCTTGTCGGGGTTGGCCTTGAGGTGGGCGATCAGCTCGGCCACGGTCTTGACCGGCAAGTCGTTGTTGACCACCAGCAGGTTGGGCGCGCTGGCGACATGGGCCACGGGGACGAAGTCCTTGACCATGTCGTAGGGCATCTTGGCGTAGAGGCTGCCGTTGATGGAATGCGTGCCCACCGTGCCCATCACCAGGGTGTGGCCGTCGGCGGGCGCCTTGGCCACCCGGTCGGCGCCGATGTTGCCGCCGGCACCTGGCACGTTGTCGACCACCACGGCTTGCCCGAGCTGGGCCTTGTCGGCGAACAGCCGCGCCAGGATGTCGGGCGCGCCGCCGGCCGGGAAGGTGACGACCATGCGCACCGGCTTGCTGGGGTAGGCCGCTTGCGCCTGGGCCCCTGCTGCCATGCCCGCCAGCAGGCAGGCCAGCAGCCACTTTCTCTTGCTGAACTTCATCGTCCTGTCTCCTGACTTTTATGCTTTCAATCGCCCAGATAGGCCGCGGCCAGCGTGTGCAGGTGCTCGCGCGAGGCGGTGTCCAGATAGGGCAGCAGCAGGGCCAGCGCGTGGAAGGCGCCGCGGCCCATGGCGGCGGCGGCGCTCGCCGGCTCCAGCGCCTTGCGCGGCTCGCGCACGTACTCGTAGCTCAGCCAATAGGTCACCACCACCACCATCGCGGTGGCGGTGGGCGCGGCCTCGGCGCCGGTGATGCGCATCGCGCCGCTGCGTGCCAGGCCGTCGAGCAGGGCGTGCATGGCGCGCCGCTTGTTCTCGAGCACGAACTGGAAATGCGTCTCCAGCCGGCGGTTCTTGCTGAGCAGGTCGTTGAGGTCGCGGTAGAGGAAGCGGTAGCTCCAGATCAGCTCGAAGAGCATGTGGAAGAAGAGCCAGGCGTCCTCGACGTTCTCGACCCCGTCGGCGGCGCGCAGGATCTCGTCCAGCGCGCGCTCGCAGCGGCCGAACAGCGTGTTGATCAGCTCGTCCTTGGCCGGGTAGTGGTAGTAGAGATTGCCGGGGCTGATGCCCAGTTCGGCCGAGATCAGCGTGGTGCTGACATTGGGTTCGCCGAAACGGTTGAAGAGATCGAGGGTGACCTCGAGGATGCGCTCGGCGGTGCGGCGCGGCTTCTTGGGCGGTGGGGCCATGCGGACATTCTTGCATCGGGGCCCGCGCTTGCGACTGCCTACAATCCCGCGCTCCATGCCTCCTACGCCCGCCGCTCCCGCCGTCCGTTTCGACAAGGTTTCCAAGGTCTTCCGCACTCCGCGCGGCGAGCTGAAGGCGCTGGACGGCGTCTCCTTCGACATCGCCAAGGGCGAGTTCTTCGGCCTTCTGGGCCCCAACGGTGCCGGCAAGACGACGCTGATCTCGGTGCTGGCTGGCCTGGCGCGCGCCAGCGGCGGGCGCGTCACGGTGATGGGCCACGATGTCGTGGCCGACTACGCGGCGGCGCGCATGTCGCTGGGCATCGTGCCGCAAGAGCTGGTCTTCGACCCCTTTTTTAGCGTGCGCGAGACGCTGCGCAATCAGAGTGGGTACTTCGGCGTCAAGAACAACGAGGCCTGGATCGATGAGCTGCTGGCGGCCCTGGGCCTGGCCGACAAGGCGGGTGCCAACATGCGCCAGCTCTCGGGCGGCATGAAGCGGCGCGTGCTGGTGGCCCAGGCCCTGGTACACCGGCCGCCGGTGATCGTGCTCGACGAGCCCACCGCCGGTGTCGATGTCGAACTGCGCCAGACGCTGTGGCAGTTCATCTCGCGTCTCAACCGCGAGGGCCACACGGTGCTGCTCACCACGCACTACCTGGAAGAAGCCGAGGCCTTGTGCGGGCGCATCGCCATGCTCAAGCAGGGCCGCGTGGTCGCGCTCGACCGCACCTCGGCCCTGCTGGCCGGCCGTGCCAGCACCATGCTGCGCTTCAAGACCGATGGCGCGCTGCCGCCGGCCATCGCCGCCCAGGCGCGCGTCACCGGCCGCATCGTGCAGGCCAAGGCGCGCGATGCGGCCGAGGTCGAATCGTTGCTGGCCACGCTGCGCACTGCCGGCGTCAAGGTCGAAGACCTGGAGATCGGCCGCGCCGACCTCGAGGACGTCTTCCTCGAGATCATGCAGGAAGGGGCTCACGCATGAGCATGAGCCTGGCCGGAGTCGGCAGCCTGTTCCGCAAGGAGGTGCTGCGCTTCTGGAAGGTGGCCTTCCAGACCGTGGCCGCGCCGGTGCTGACCGCGGTGATGTACCTCCTGATCTTCGGCCATGTGCTGGAAGACCGCGTCGAGGCCTTCCCCGGCGTCGGCTACACCAGCTTCCTGATTCCCGGCCTGGTGATGATGAGCGTGCTGCAGAACGCCTTCGCCAACAGCAGCAGTTCGCTGATCCAGAGCAAGATCACCGGCAACCTGGTCTTCCTGCTCGTCACGCCGCTGTCGCCGCTGACCTGGTTCCTGGCCTATGTCGGCGCCTCCATCGTGCGCGGCCTGGTGGTGGGCGGCGGCGTCTTCCTGGTCACGATCTGGTTCGCGCCGCTGCGCCTGGCCGAACCATGGTGGATGCTGGTCTTTGCCGCGCTGGGCGCGGGCATGCTGGGCTCGATGGGGCTGGTGGCCGGCCTCTGGGCCGAGAAATTCGATCAGCTCGCTGCGTTCCAGAACTTCGTCATCATGCCGATGACCTTTCTCTCGGGCGTCTTCTACTCGGTGAAGTCGCTGCCGGCCGTGTGGCAGACGGCCAGCCACCTGAACCCCTTCTTCTACATGATCGACGGCTTCCGGCGTGGCTTCTTCGGTGTCAGCGACGCCTCGCCCTGGCTCAGCCTGGCGGTGGTGGGCGCCGCCTTCGTGCTCGCCGCGGGCGTGGCGCTGCGCCTGCTGGCCACGGGCTACAAGCTGCGCTCCTGAACAAGGCCCGGGCAAGCTGAGACAATAGCGCCACCATGTCCGAACCCACCCCCCTGCAGGTGCGCGATTTCATCGCCGCGGGCCTGCCTTGTGAACGCTGCGAAGTCGAAGGCGACGGGCGCCACTTCTTTGCCACCATCGTCTCCACCGCCTTCGAGGGCCTGGCCCGCGTGCGCCGGCACCAGTTGGTGTACGCCGCCCTGGGCGACCGGATGCGCGAGCAGATCCACGCGCTTTCGATGAAGACGCTCACGCCCGCCGAGTACGCCGCCGACCCCTCGGCGCCGGACAAGAACCTCCATCACTGAACACCCCGCGGTGTGCCGCGGGGCCGTCCGGCGCCACCCGCGCACCGCCTGCCCTGCGTGTACCGGAAGCCCCCCGATGATCACGCTCGCACTGTCCAAGGGACGCATCTTCGACGACTCGCTGCCGCTGCTGCGCGCGGCCGGCATCGAGGTTCTCGAAGACCCCGAAAAGAGCCGCAAGCTCATCATAGGCACGAGCCGGCCCGACCTGCGCGTGGTGCTGGTGCGCGCCACCGATGTGCCCACCTATGTTGAGCATGGCGGCGCCGATCTCGGCGTGGCCGGGCTCGATGTGCTGCTCGAGCACGCGGCCGATGCCAGTGCCGGCAGCGGCGTGGCGCTCTACCGCCCGCTCGACCTGAAGATCGCGCGCTGCCGTCTCAGCGTGGCCGTGCGCGAGGACTTCGACTACGAGAGCGCCGTGCGCCAGGGCTCGCGCATCCGCGTCGCCACCAAGTACACGCACTGCGCGCGCCAGCACTTTGCTGCCAAGGGCGTACACGTCGACCTCATCAAGCTCTACGGCTCGATGGAGCTGGCGCCGCTCACCGGGCTGGCCGACGCCATCGTCGACCTCGTCTCCACCGGCAGCACGCTCAAGGCCAACCACCTGCTCGAGGTCGAGCGCATCATGGACATCAGCTCGCGCCTGGTCGTCAACCCGGCCGCGCTCAAGCTGCAGCGCGAACCCATCCGGGCGCTGATCGATGCCTTCGAGGCGGCGGTAAACAAGGCATGAGCGTCGCCATCCGCCACCTCAGCACCGCGCAGTCCGATTTCGAGGCCGAGTTCCGGCGCCTGCAGCACTGGTCGGCAGAGACCGACGCCGCCATCGAGGGCCGCGTGGCCGCCATCATCGACGACGTGCGAGCGCGCGGCGACGCCGCCCTGCTGGAACTGACCGCGCGCCTCGATGGCGTTCAGGCCCGCAGCATGGCCGAGCTGGAAATCGGCGCCGACGAGCTGCGCGCCGCCTTCGAGGGCCTGGCGCCGGCGCGCCGCGCCGCGCTGCAGGCCGCCGCCGAGCGCGTACACGCCTACCACCAGAGGCAGCTCGATGCCAGCTCGCGCAGCTGGAGCTACCGCGACCGCGACGGCAGCCTGCTGGGCCAGAAGGTCACGCCGCTGGACCGCGTGGGCATCTACGTGCCGGGCGGCAAGGCGGCCTATCCCAGCAGCGTGCTGATGAATGCCATCCCCGCCCGTGTGGCCGGCGTCGGCGAGATCATCATGGTCGTGCCCACGCCGGGCGGCGAGCGCAACCCGCTGGTGCTGGCCGCGGCCCACGCGGCCGGCGTGCAGCGCGTCTTCGCGCTGGGTGGCGCGCAGGCCGTGGCGGCGCTGGCCTGGGGCACGGCCACGGTGCCGCGCGTCGACAAGATCACCGGCCCCGGCAATGCCTATGTGGCCAGTGCCAAGCGCCGCGTCTTCGGCCAGGTCGGCATCGACATGATCGCCGGGCCGAGCGAGATCCTGGTGCTGGCCGACGGCAGCACGCCGGCCGACTGGGTGGCGATGGATCTCTTCAGCCAGGCCGAGCACGACGAGCTGGCCCAAAGCATCCTGCTCTGCCCCGACGCCGCCTACATCGCCGCGGTGCAGGAGGCCATTGATCGCCTGCTGCCCGGCATGCCGCGCCGTGACGTGATCCGCGCCAGCCTGGAAGGCCGCGGCGCGTTGATCCTCACGCGCAGCATGGAAGAGGCCTGCGAGATCAGCAACCTCGTCGCGCCCGAGCATCTGGAGGTCAGCGCCCACGAGCCCGGCCTGTGGGAGCCGCTGCTGCGCCACGCCGGCGCCATCTTCCTGGGCGCCTACACCAGCGAGAGCCTGGGCGACTACTGCGCGGGCCCCAACCATGTGCTGCCGACCTCGGGCACGGCGCGCTTCTCGTCGCCGCTGGGCGTCTACGACTTCGTCAAGCGCAGCAGCCTGATCGAGGTCAGCGCCGCCGGCGCCCAGGTGTTGGGTCCCATCGCCGCCGAGCTGGCCTACGGCGAGGGGCTGCAAGGCCATGCGCGCGCCGCCGAGTTGCGCCTGTCGCATGGTGGCATGCGCCAGGCGCCGGCACTGGCCTTCAACGTGCGCGAGGTCAGCGCCGCCAACCTCGACGAACTGCTGCGCCTGGAAGTCGCATCCGGTCAGCAGCAACTCGTCGCGCCGGTGGCGCGCTCGTTGGCCCAGGTGGCCTATGAGCCGGCCGGCCGACCGCTGGCGCTGTACGACGGCGACACTGCGGCGGGCCTGCTGCTGCTGTATGACGCGCGCCAGGACGCCGACCGGCCGGTCTCGCAGCTGATCGTCTGGCGCCTGCTCGTCGACGCCCGCCAGCAGCGCCGCGGCATCGGCCGCGCGGCCATGAGCTGGGTGGTCGAGGAAGCGCGTCGCCTGGGCGTGGCCAGCGTCGGCCTTTCGCACGTCGAGCGCCCCGGCCACGCCGGCCCCTTCTACGCCGGCCTGGGCTATGTCTACACCGGCGAGGTCGACGACGGCGAGCGCGTGATGCGGCTCGATCTGGCGTCTTGATGCGCGGATTGACACGAACTTCGTGTTTCACGAAAATCGTGCATCACGAACTTCGTGATTCGCCATGAAGAATGTCACCGTCACGATGGAAGACAGCGTCGCCGACTGGGCCCGCATGGAGGCCGCGCGCCGCAACACCAGCGTCTCGCGCCTGGTGGGCGAGTTGCTGGCCGAGAAGATGCGGCACGACGACGCCTACGAGCGGGCGATGCGCGAGGCGCTGGAGTTCGAGCCCCTGCCTTTCACGGGCCCCTACGGGAGCCGCGAAGACATCTATGCCGAACGACTCAACCGCTTTCGTTGACACCAACGTCCTGCTCTACGCCCAGGATCTGCGCGAGCCCGGCAAGCGGGCCGCAGCGACTGCCTGGCTGGCGCAGTGTTGGCGGCGCCGCACCGGCCGCATCAGCACTCAGGTCTTGCACGAGTTCTACGCCAACCTGCGCAAGGCGGCGCCGGGCATGAGCTTGCCGGCCACGCGTGCCTTGGTGCAACGCTACCGGGCCTGGCAGCCCTGGCAGGTGGATGAAACGACGGTGGACCGCGCCTGGGCCCTGCAAGACCGCTTCGAGTTTCACTACTGGGATGCTCTGATGGTCGCGGCTGCCCAGCAAATGGGGTGCGCACTGCTCCTGACCGAAGACCTGCAGCATGGGCAAATGGTTGATCGCCTGCGCATCGTCAACCCCTTCCTGCTCGGCCCCGAGATCCTGGACACCCCCGCATGAGCACCTTGGCCCCCCGCCTGCAAGCCACCCTGCGCCAGGACGTGCAATCGATGCACGCCTACGCCATTCAGCCCAGCGCCGGCCTGGTCAAGCTCGACGCGATGGAGAACCCTTTCACGCTGCCGCCCGAGCTGCAGCGCGAACTGGGCGAGCGCCTGGGCCGTGTCGCCATCAACCGCTACCCGGCGCAGCGCGTGGCCGAGCTGGCCGCTGCACTTTCTGCCCACATCGGCCTGCCCGCCGGCTGCCGGCTGATGCTGGGCAATGGTTCCGATGAGCTGATCGATCTGCTGGCGGTGGCCTGCGACGTACCCGGCGCCACCGTGCTGGCGCCACTGCCGGGCTTCGTGATGTACGAGATGTCGGCGCGCCTGCGCGGCCTGCGCTTCGTCGGCGTAGCCCTGCGGCCGGATTTCGAGCTGGACGAGGCCGCGATGCTGGCCGCCATCGATGCCCACAGGCCGGCCATCACCTACCTCGCCTACCCCAACAACCCCACGGCCAACCTGTGGGACGACGCAGTGATCGAACGCATCGTCGCCGCCGTCGGCCGCCAGAACGGCCTGGTGGTCTTCGACGAGGCCTACCAGCCCTTTGCCTCGCGCAGCTGGCTGCAGCGCATGGCGGCGCACGATCATGTGCTGGTGCTGCGCACGCTGTCCAAGTTCGGCCTCGCCGGCGTGCGCCTGGGCTATCTCTGCGGGCCGGCGGCCCTGGTCGACGAGATCGACAAGGTGCGTCCGCCCTACAACGTGAGCGTGCTCAATGCCGAGGCGGCGCTGTTCGCGCTGGAGCACGCCGACGAGTACGCGCGCCAGGCGGCGCTGCTGTGTACCGAGCGCACGCGTCTGCAGGCGGTGCTGCAGGCGATGCCAGGGGTCACGCCCTATCCCAGCGAGGCCAATATGATCCTGGTGCGCGTGCCTGATTCGAAGCGCGCCTTCGAGGGCATGAAGGCGCGCGGCGTGCTCGTCAAGCACATCGCTGGCCTGCACCCGCTGCTGGCCCACTGCCTGCGCCTCACCGTGGGCCGGCCCGAAGAGAATGCGCTGATGCTGAGCGCGCTGCAGGAAAGCCTATGAACGCCCCCCGCCAAGCCGAGATCCGGCGCGACACCAACGAGACGAAGATCCGCGTCAAGGTCGATCTCGACGGCCGCGGCACGGCCCGCCTGGCCACCGGCATCGGCTTCTTCGACCACATGCTCGACCAGATCGCGCGCCACGGCCTCGTCGACCTCGAGATCGAGGCCGCGGGCGACCTGCACATCGACGGCCACCACACGGTCGAAGACGTCGGCATCACGCTGGGCATGGCGGTGGCGCAGGCGGTGGGCGACAAGAAGGGCATCACCCGCTACGGCCACGCCTATGTGCCGCTGGACGAGGCGCTGTCGCGGGTGGTGATCGATTTCTCGGGCCGCCCGGGCCTGCACATGGCCGTGCCCTTCACCGCCGGCAGCATTGGCGGCTTCGACACCCAGCTCGCCTTCGAGTTCTTCCAGGGCTTTGCCAACCATGCGCTGGTCACGCTGCACATCGACAACCTCAAGGGCCAGAACGCCCACCACCAGTGCGAGACGGTGTTCAAGGCCTTTGCACGCGCGCTGCGCATGGCGCTCACGCCCGACGCGCGCTCGGCCGGCGTGATCCCGTCCACCAAGGGTTCGCTCTAGCCATGGGCACCGTCGCGGTCGTCGATTACGGCATGGGCAATCTGCGCTCGGTCTCGCAGGCGGTGATGCATGTGGCCGCCGGCAGCGGCGTCGAGGTCATCGTGACCCAGCGGCCGGACGAGGTCTACGCCGCCGAGCGCATCGTGCTGCCGGGGCAGGGCGCGATGCGCGACTGCATGCGCGAGTTGCGCGACTCCGGCCTGCAGGAGGCCGTGCTTCACGCGGCCGCCCACAAGCCGCTGATGGGCGTGTGCGTGGGCATGCAGATGCTGCTGGATCACAGTGAGGAGCAGGACACACCGGGCCTCTCGCTGATCCCCGGCCAGGTGCGGCGTTTCCGGCTGGAGGGCCGGCTGCAGCCCGATGGCAGCCGCTACAAGGTGCCGCAGATGGGCTGGAACCGCGTCGAGCAGCGGCCTCACGCACTGTGGAGCGGCGTGCCCGATGGCAGCTGGTTCTACTTCGTACACAGCTACCATGCCTGCCCGGCCGACGACCGGGATACGGCCGGCGTCTCCGACTACGGTGCGAGCTTTACCTGCGCGCTGGCTCGGGATAACATTTTTGCCACGCAGTTCCACCCCGAGAAGAGCGCCGCGCACGGCTTGGCCCTGTACCGCAACTTCCTGCACTGGAAGCCCTAGCCCCACCGCCCTACGGCTGCCGCCGCCTCTTCGTCTTCCACCCCACCCCCACCAAGCTCAGCCCGAGCCATGCTGCTGATACCGGCCATCGATCTCAAGGACGGCAAATGCGTACGCCTGCAACAAGGTGACATGCAAGCCTCCACCACCTTCGGCGAAGACCCTGCGGCCATGGCGCGCCGCTGGCTGGATGCGGGCGCACGCCGCCTGCACCTGGTCGACCTCAATGGCGCTTTCGCCGGCCGCCCCATCAACGAGGCCGCGGTCAAGGCCATCCTGCGCGAGGTCGGCGACGAGATCCCGGTGCAGCTGGGCGGCGGCATCCGCGATCTCGACACCATCGAGCGCTACCTCGACGACGGCCTGAGCTACGTCATCATCGGCACTGCCGCGGTCAAGAGCCCGGGTTTCCTGAAAGATGCCTGCACGGCCTTCGGCGGCCACATCATCGTCGGCCTGGACGCCAAGGACGGCCGCGTCGCCACCGATGGCTGGAGCAAGCTCACCGGCCACGAGGTGGTCGATCTGGCGAAGAAGTTCGAGGACTACGGCGTCGAGGGCGTGATCTACACCGACATCGGCCGCGACGGCATGCTCACCGGCATCAACATCGAGGCCACAGTCAAGCTGGCGCAGGCTTTGTCCATCCCGGTCATTGCATCGGGCGGATTGGCGGGCCTGGCCGACATCGAGAAGCTCTGCGCCGTCGAGTTCGAGGGCGTCGAGGGCGTGATCTGCGGCCGCAGCATCTACAACGGCGACCTTGACTTTGCCGCCGCGCAGGCGCGCGCCGACGCGCTGAAGGTCTAGTCGGCCGCGCGGGCGGCGTGGTGGCCGCCCGCTGCCGGCATCAGCCGGCCTTGCGGCGCCGAGCCAGCGCGCCCACGGCGGCCAGTCCGGCCAGCATCAGCGCATAGGTTTCGGGCTCAGGCACCGGCACCAGCAGGCCGCGGATCTCGCCGCCGCCGAAGCTGGTCGTGTGTACGTTCAGGTAGGCGCGGCCGGCGTCCAGGCCGGCGACCAGCGCATTGAAGGCCGAGCCCACGGTGCCGCCGTTGGCGGTGATGAAGTCGGGGTTGTAGCTGCTGGCCAGCGACATGTTGAAGGTGCCGTCGAAGCTGCCGGCCTTCACGCCAGAAGGAAAGCCGGTGAAGGTGGGCAGTTGCGTCGCCACGCGGACATTGGCGCCCGGCGCAATGCAGCAATGGATGTGCGAGTTCGTGGTGTTGCCGGTCAGCCCGGCGAACGTGGCCTCGACCCGCATCGTGACGAGGTCGAAATCGATGGTGACGCGGCCGAAGCCCGAGCCCAGCGTGGCCGCCGCGGGCACCTCGCTGCTGCCCAGCAACGGCGCCTCGTAGATCGAGATATGCGCGACGGCCGGCGCCGCCAGCGCAAGCAGGGCAGCAGCGGTCAAGAGTGATCGGTTGAATCGCATTCTTCGGCTCCTCGAGGGGGAAATGGGCGTCCCTCAGCCCCGGCTTACGCAAGGCGGCGTCCGCGTATTCCCCGGGACGGACCTTCGTTGTAGGGGCAGGGATAATCTGGGTTCCTCCCGATCCGGCCCACCATGCTCGCCAAACGCATCATTCCCTGTCTGGATGTCACCGGCGGCCGCGTCGTCAAGGGCGTCAACTTCGTCGAATTGCGCGATGCCGGCGACCCGGTGGAGATCGCCGCCCGCTACAACGAGCAGGGCGCCGACGAGCTGACCTTTCTCGACATCACCGCCACCAGCGACGGCCGCGACCTCATCCTGCCCATCATCGAGGCCGTGGCCTCGCAGGTCTTCATCCCGCTCACCGTGGGCGGCGGCGTGCGCAGCGTGGCCGACGTGCGGCGCCTGCTCAATGCCGGGGCCGACAAGGTGAGCTTCAACTCGGCTGCGGTGGCCGAGCCCCGGCTCATCCGCGATGCCTCCGACAAATACGGCGCCCAGTGCATCGTGGTTGCCATCGACGCCAAGGCGCGGCCGGGTGGCGGCTGGGATGTCTACACCCACGGCGGGCGCAAGAACACCGGGCTCGACGCCGTGGCCTGGGCCACGCGCATGGCCGAGCTGGGTGCGGGCGAGATCCTGCTCACCAGCATGGACCGCGACGGCACCAAGGCCGGCTTCGACCTCGCCCTCACGCGCGCCGTTGCCGACGCCGTGCCGGTGCCGGTGATCGCCTCGGGCGGCGTCGGCACGCTGCAGCACCTGGCCGACGGCATCCGCATCGGCGGTGCCGACGCGGTGCTGGCGGCCAGCATCTTCCACTACGGCGAATACACGGTGGGCCAGGCCAAGGCGCTGATGGCCGAGGCCGGCATCGCGGTGCGGCTTTGACCAAGCCGCGCGAGACCTGGCCCGGCGGCAAGCCGCGGCCGCCACGGCCGCCCAATGTGCTGCCGCGCGAGGTGCGCCTGATCGGCGGCCAGTGGAAGCGCAGCAAGCTGCCGGTGGCCGACCGCCCCGGCCTGCGGCCCACGCCCGACCGCGTGCGCGAGACGCTGTTCAACTGGCTGGGCCAGGATCTGACCGGCTGGCGCGTGCTCGATGCCTTTGCCGGCAGTGGCGCGCTGGGCTTCGAGGCCGCCTCGCGCGGCGCGGCCGAAGTGCTGCTGCTCGAGCGCGATGCCGCGCTCGTGGCCAGCCTGGAGGCCAGCCGGCAGCGCCTGGGTGCCGCCACGCTGCGCGTGCAGCGCACCGACGCCATGGGCTGGATGGCCGCGGCGACGCCGGCGCGCTGGGAGCTGGTGCTGCTGGATCCGCCCTTCGATGCCGAGCTGGCCCTGCCGGCCGCGGCGCTGGCCGCGCCGTTGGTGGCCGAGGGCGGCTTCGTCTACCTGGAAACCGGCGCGCCACCGCCCGAAAGCCTGCCGGGCCTGGAGCCCTGGCGACAGCTGCGCGCCGGCGCCGTGCATGCCACGCTGTGGCGGCGGGTTTGAGCGCGGGACTACACTGCGGCCGCGCCGGATAGCCCTGCAGGAGAGTGAATGAACCACCGCGCCCCGCTCACCGCCATCTACCCCGGCACCTTCGACCCCATGACCCTGGGCCACGAAGACCTGATGCGCCGCGCCTCGCGCCTGTTCGACCGCCTCATCCTGGCCGTCGCCGCCGGCCACCACAAGCGCACCATGTTCACCATTGCCGAGCGGCTGGAAATCGCCCGCGAGATCGCCGTGCCCTATGGCAATGTCGAGGTCACGCCGTTTCGCGGCCTGCTGCGCGATTTCGTCGTCGAAGCCGGTGGCAAGGTCGTGGTGCGTGGCCTGCGCGCCGTCAGTGACTTCGAATACGAGTTCCAGATGGCGGGCATGAACCGCCAGCTGATGCCCGATGTCGAGACCGTGTTCATGACGCCGTCGGACCAGTTCCAGTTCGTCAGCGGCACCTTTGTGCGCGAAATCGCCACCCTGGGTGGCGATGTCTCGAAGTTCGTCGCGCCCACCGTGCTGCGGCGCCTCAAGGAACGGCTGACCCAGGCGCCTGCGGAGGCCTGATTTCCATGGCCCTCTGGATCACCGACGAGTGCATCAATTGCGATGTCTGCGAGCCGGAGTGCCCGAACGACGCCATCAGCATGGGCGCCGAAATCTACGAGATCGACCCCGGGCGCTGCACCGAATGCGTGGGCCATTTCGACACCCCGCAGTGCGTACAGCTGTGCCCGGTGAGCTGCATCCCGGTCAACCCCGATCACGTCGAGACGCCGGCGCAACTGCTCGCCAAGTTCCATCGTCTGCAGGCGCAGGCTTTTGCGCCTTCGGCGCCGGCGCCCCAGGCTTGACGGCGGCCTTGGCGGCTTTGATCGCAGCAACCCGCTGCGCCCGTGCCGCGGCCACGGCAGCCAGCCTGTGCTCGCGTTCGAGCAGGCGTTCGCGATGCTCGCGCTCCGCCACCATGCGCTCGGCCAGGCGCTTCTCGCGCGCCGCCACTTCGCGCGCCGCCGCCATCTGCTCGGGGCTGCGGCTGTCATCGGCCAGGGCCAGCGCCTGGCCGCCGGGGCAGGGCGTGTCGCTGTAACTGCGGCCTTCGGCGCCGCAGCGCCAGACTGTCTGCGCCAGCGCGCCGCCGGCGGCCAGTGTCACGGCCAGTGTTGCGGCGGCAAGGGCGATGCGCTTCATGGTTTGTCTCCGGGCGGGGTGGACGGGGAGGGCGGGGCACCCGACGAGGGCGCGGCCGGATCGGGCCGGCGCGGCGGCTTGGGCCGCGGCGGCTGGGCGTGGACCAGGGCCAGGGCCTTTTCCATCTCGCCGGCCAGCAGGCGATCACTGGCGCCCAGCGATTGCTCGATGGCTTTCGCGATGGCCTCGCGGTGGTCGGGCGAAGGACGCTTGAGCACGTAGTTGACGACCTCGGCCTTGATGCCGGGATGGCCTATGCCCAGGCGCAGCCGCCAGAAATCCTGCGTGCCGAGCTGGCCGTGGATGTCTTTCAGGCCGTTGTGGCCGGCGGCGCTGCCGCCGAACTTGAGCTTGGCCTGGCCCGGCAGCAGGTCGAGCTCGTCGTGTACGACCAGGATCTGCGCCGGCTCGATCTTGAAGAAGCGCGCGAGCGCCGCCACCGAGAAGCCCGAGCGGTTCATGAAAGTCATGGGCTGGAGCAGCCACACCGGCTCGGCGCCGGCGCGGTTGACGCGTGCGGCCAAGGCCTGCCAGCTGCGTTCGGGCACCAGGCGGGCGCCCAGCTTGTCGGCCAGCGCGTCCACCCACCAGAAGCCGGCGTTGTGGCGCGTGGCCTCGTAATCAGCGCCCGGGTTGCCCAGGCCGACGAAGAGTCGAATCATGGCAGCCATTATCGGCAGCCGGGCTCCGTGCGGCCCCCACACCGAGGGGCGAGGCGAAGAGGGAGGCCGGCCCCCCCGCCTTCGGGTGGTCAGCGGCTCAGTTCGTCGAGCAAGGCCTTGTGGCGGGCCACCTCGTGGACGCGCAGCAACTGCACGCCGGCGTGGGCGAGGGCGGCCGAGAAGGCCAGCGTCAACTCGTCGCGCCGCGCCGGCGGCTCGGAAGTGAAGAGCTTCAGGAAAGACTTGCGCGAATGGCCCACCAGCCAGCGACCACCGCTGGCCACCAGGCGCTCGGCAGACAGGATCAGCTCCAGCGACTGCCGTGCCGTCTTGCCGAAGCCCAGGCCCGGGTCGTAGACCAGGCGTTCGGCAGCGATGCCGGCCTCCTGCGCCGTCTGCGTGACCGCGGCCTTCCAGGCCAGGATTTCGGCGACGACATCGCAGTCCGGCGGCAGCGTCAGGGCCGGGTCGACCGGCACCGACAGCGCGTGCATCACGACGACATCGCAGCGCTGCGCGGCCAGCACCTCGCGCAGCTCCGGGTCGGC
Organism: Rubrivivax sp. A210; assembly: GCF_904426505.1. Classification (GTDB taxonomy): domain Bacteria; phylum Pseudomonadota; class Gammaproteobacteria; order Burkholderiales; family Burkholderiaceae_C; genus Rubrivivax. The sequence goes on along the minus strand of NZ_CAJGBN010000012.1, from coordinate 150,891 downwards.
CAGGCCGCTCACGTCATTGATGATGTCGACGCCGGCGTTGAGCGCCCGCGCGGCGGTGCCGGCGTGACGGGTGTCCACGCTCAGGTGTACGCGGCCGTGCCAGGCCTGCCCCGCCAGCGCGGCCAGCACCGGCGCGAGCCGCTGCCATTCTTCGTCGGGCGCCAGCGCGACGCCGTTGGGGCGGGTTGATTCGGCGCCGAGGTCCAGGATGTCCACGCCGGCCTCGACCAGGCGCCGCGCCGCGGCCACGGCGGCCTCGCCCAGCTGGCCGTCGCCCGAGAAGGAATCGGGCGTGACGTTGACGATGCCCATCAGGAGAGGGCGCTTCATGGCCTTTGCGGGCCGGGGCGGCTGTAGCTGGCGTGCATGTGGCATTGTCCCCGGCTTCATGTGGCGAGATCAGCAGGAGAGCGAGATGGCGAAATGGCGCAAGCCCACGGCAGACACGGTCTACAGCGCGGAGGACATCGAGGCCAGGCTCAAGGACGAGTTGCCGCATTGGTACCTGGAAGACGGCTGGATACGCCGCAAGTACAAGACCAGCGGCTGGAAGGCCACGCTGATGGTCGTCAACACGGTCGGCCACCTGGCCGAGGCGGCCTGGCACCACCCCGATCTCAACGTCTCCTACGCCTTCGTCGTCGTCAAGCTCAGCAACCACGCGGCCAAGGGCGTCACCGACAAGGATTTCGAACTCGCGCGCAAGATCGAGGAGGTGGTGATGTGGCGGCCCGGCGCCGAGGCGGGCGCGGCGCTGGAAGGCACGCCCGACGACCCGCGCTTCAAGTACCTGAAGTACGACTGAGTAAGCCTGGGCGATTGGGACACTGTGTCCTGCGGACGGCGCGGCGGGCTGCCGTCCTGGGTGATCGGTCCCCGGTGATGGGGGTGCAGCGGGTGCGGAACAATGCTTGCTTCCCAGTGCGCTCACCCCGCGCCCGCCCTCGCACTGCATGCTCAGCCTCGCCGACGATCTTCCTGCGCACGACGCACTGGCCTCCGACGCCGGCGCCGTGACGTTGCAGGCCCCGGCGCGCCTGCATCTCGGCTTTCTCGATCCGGCAGGCACGCTGGGCCGGCCCTTCGGCAGCCTGGGCCTGACCATCGAAGGCTACGAGACCGTGGTCGAGATCGCCGCGGCGCCGGTTGATGCCGTGTTGGCCGACACGCCCGAGGCCCAGGCCGAGGTCGAGCGGGCGCGCGCCCACATCGAACGCCTGCGCCAGCACACAGGCCGCCGCCAGCCGCTGCAACTGCGCCTGCGCCAGGTGCTGCCGGCCCATGCCGGCTTCGGCTCGGGCACCCAGCTGGCCCTGGCCATAGGCCGCGCCTTCGCGCACTGGCAGGGGCTGGAGGTCGACAGCAAGACCCTGGCCGCCTGGCTGGGCCGCGGCCTGCGCTCGGGCGTGGGCATCGCCGGCTTCGACCATGGCGGCCTGCTGCTCGACGGCGGGCCGGGCGCCGACGGCACGCCGGCGCCGTTGCTGTCGCGCCTGGCCTTTCCGCCGGCCTGGTGCGTGGCCGTGGTGCAGGACACGTCGATGCGGGGCCTTTCCGGCAGCCGCGAGAAGCAGGCCATTGCCCGCCTGGACCCCTTGCCGCAGGAGCGCGCCGCCGAGATCTGCCACCAGGTGCTGATGCGCGTGCTGCCCGGCGCGGCCAGCGTTGACTTCGCCGCCTTCGCCGCCGGTGTGAGCCGCGTGCAGCAGATCGTCGGCGAGCACTTCGCCCCGGCCCAGGGCGGCTCGGCCTATACCAGCGCCGCTGTCGGCCGCCTGGTCCAGGCCCTGGCCGTGGCCTCGCCCCAAGGCGCGGCCACGGGCCAGAGCTCCTGGGGCCCGACCGGCTTTGCCGTCCTGCCCAGCCTGGCCGCGGCCCAGTCCGCCGTCGACGTGGCGCGCGCCGCCGGCCTGGTGCCGGCCTCGCTGCAGCTGCAGCTGGTGCGAGGCCGCAACCGGGGCGCCCGCCTCAGTCTGCGCTGAATCCCGATTCCTCTTTCGACCTGCGAGGTTCCATGGAACGTCCCTACATCCTGCACATGTTTTCGCCCACGCGGCAGGCCAGCCCCTTCGACGTCAACATGGCGGCCGACGCCGGCTACCAGATCATCGTGCCCTACTGCGACCTCGCCCTCGACGGCGTGGCGGCGCTGACCCAGGATGCGATCTTCTCGCGCGGCCCCAAGGGCGTGGCGCGCACCGGCATCTTCGTCGGCGGGCGCGACGCGCTGCTGGCGGCCGACATGCTGGAACGCTGCCGCGCTTCCATGGTCAAGCCCTTCGTCGTCTCGGCCATGGCCGACCCCAGCGGCGCCTACACCACGGCCGCGGCCATGGTGGCCTGCGTCGAGGCGGCGCTGAAACGCGCCAGCGGCGCCGGCCTGCAGGGAAAGCGCGTGGTCGTGCTGGGCGGCACCGGGCCGGTGGGTCGCATCGCCGGCGTGCTGGCGGCCCAGGCCGGCGCCGAGGTGTTCCTGTCCAGCCGTGCCGGCGCCGACGCCGCCGAGCAGGCGGCGCAGGCCACCGGCCGGCGCTTCGGCGTCACGCTGCATGGCGCCTCGGGCGCCGACCGCGCCGCCGTGCGCGCCTCCATCGCCGACACCGAGATCGTGCTGGCCTGCGCCGCTGCCGGCGTGCAGGTGCTGAGCGCCGAAGACCTGGGCCATGCCAATCGCCTCGCGGTGGCGGCCGACATCAATGCCGTGCCGCCCGAGGGCATTGCCGGCGTCGGCGTGATGGACGACGGCAAGCCGGTGGCCGGCACCCAGGCCCTGGGCATAGGCGCACTGGCCGTGGGCAATGTCAAGTACCAGACCCAGCACCGCCTGCTGCTGCGCATGATCCAGGCCGAGAAGCCGCAGCTGCTGTCCTTCGCCGAGGCCTTTGCGATGGCGCGCGAAGTGCTGGCCGCCGGCTGAGCCCGCCATTCCATGGGCGCCATCGCCGTGGCCGGCCTCACGGCGCGCTGGATGGCCGAGGCGGCGGCGCGCGACGGCTTTGAAGTCGTCGCGCTCGACCTCTTCGGCGATGTCGACACCTGCGCCGCCGCCTCGCGCTGGATGGGCATAGGCAGCGGCATGGGCCTGCAGATCGACGAGGCGCGTACGCTCGAAGCCCTGGCCTTGCTGGCGCGCCAGGGCGAGGTCGAGGGTTGGGTCGCGGGCAGCGGCTTCGAAGGCCGGCCGGCACTGCTGGCGCGGGGTGCGGCGCTGCTGCCGCTGCTGGGCAGCGCGCCCGACGCGGTGGCGCGGCTGCGCGACGCTCCGGCCTTCTTTGCCGGGCTCGACGCCCACGGCATAGTGCATCCCGAGATCGCGCTGGTGCCGCCGCCCGAGCCCGCCGGCTGGCTGCTCAAGGATGGCCATGGCTGCGGTGGCTGGCATGTGCGCGAGGCGACCAAGAGCCTGGTGCGCGAGCCGCTGCCACCCCACCATTACTGGCAGCGTGCAGTGCCTGGGCTGGCCATGTCGGCCACCTTCGTCGCCAACGGGCAGGCCGCGGTACTGCTGGGCTTCAACCGCCAGATCGCGCGCCGCATAGCCGGCCGACCCCACGTCTATAGCGGCATCGTCGGGCCGCTGGCGCTGGATGCCGTCGTCGCGCAGCACCTGCAGCACATCGTCGACACGCTGGCCGCCGCCTACGGCCTGCGCGGCCTCGCCAGCCTGGACTTCATGCTCGACGGCGATAGGCTGGCGGTGCTCGAGGTCAACCCGCGCCCGCCTGCCAGCATGGATCTGTACGCCGACTGGCGGCCCATGCGCGCCCATGTCCGCGCCTGCCTGCAGGGTGAACTGCCCAAGCCGCCGGCCTCGGCAGCGGCAGCTGCCGGCGTGTACGGCAACGAGATCGTGTTCGCCAATCGGCCGCTGCGCCTGGACGCCGAGGCGGCGCACTGGCTGCAAGACTGGCCCGAGGTCCACGATCTGCCCTGCGCCGGTCAGCGTTTCGAAGTCGATCAACCCCTGTGCAGCGTCGGCGCCCGCGGCAGCAATGCCGCCGAGGTGCTGGCCCGCCTGCACGAGAGCCGCGAGGCCCTGCTCAAATCCCTGGAGACCTGTACATGAGCCTGTTGAGTGTCAACACCCTGGCGCGGCCCCTGGTCCAACGCCTGCTGGCCGAGGCCGGGCCGCTGGGCATCGCCGTGCAACTCGATGAACGCGGCGTCACCGTCGTCGACGCCGGCATCGCGGCGCGCGGCAGCGTGCAGGCCGGTGTGCTGATCGCCGAGATCTGCATGGGCGGCCTGGGCCAGGTGGGCCTGCGCAGCGCCGGCCAGATCGGCGCCGCCGCCGGCCTGTGGCCGACCTGGATCGAGGTGCGCAGCGCCCAGCCGGTGCTGGCCTGCCTGGGCAGCCAGTACGCCGGCTGGAGCCTGGCGGCCAGCAAGGAAGAGACCGGCGGCAAGAAGTTCTTCTCGCTCGGCTCGGGCCCGGCTCGCGCGCTGGCTGCGAAAGAGACGCTGTTCGGCGAGCTGGCCTACCGCGACGCGGCGGCGGACGGCGTGCTCGTGCTCGAGGTCGACCGCCTGCCGCCGACGGTCATCGTCGACAAGATCCTGCGCGACTGCGGCCTGGAGCCGGCCCGGCTGACCCTCATCGTCACGCCCACCTCCAGCCTGGCCGGCACGACCCAGGTGGTCGGGCGCGTGCTCGAGGTGGCGCTGCACAAGGCGCATGAACTGGGCTTTGCGCTCGCCCACATCGTCGGCGGCACGGCCACGGCGCCGCTGCCGGCGCCCAGCCCTGATGGCGTCACCGCGATGGGTCGCACCAACGACGCCATCCTCTACGGTGGCCGCGTCCAGTTGGCCGTGCGCGGCGACGACGCCGCGGCGCGCGATCTGGCGCGCCGCCTGCCTTCGCGCAATTCCAGCGACTACGGGCGCTCCTTCGCCGAAATCTTCAGCGGCGCCGGCTACGACTTCTACAAGATAGACCCGGCGCTGTTCGCGCCGGCCGAGGTCTGGGTGAGCAACCTCGACAGCGGCAATACCTGGCACGCCGGCGCGCTGGACATGGGCCTGCTGCAGGGCCTGTGGCTGCAGGAAGCCTGATGGCCGCATGAAGGTCGCGATCTTTGCCGACGAGACCGGCTGGCACACGCGCCAGCTGCAGGCGGCGCTGCGCCGACGCGGCGTCAGCGGGCGCTGCATCGACCTGGCCGACTGCCATGTCGACACCGGCGCCCATTGGCACGGCCTGGTCATCCCCGGCTTCGGCCGCGAGCTGCCGGCGGCGGCCCTGGTGCGCGGCATCGCCGGCGGCACGCTGGAGCAGATCACCAAGCGCCTGGGCGTGCTGCACGCGCTGCGCGAGCTGGGCGTGCCGGTCTACAACGACGCCCGCGCCATCGAGCGCAGCGTCGACAAGGCCATGACCAGCCTGCTGCTGCGCGCCGGTGGCATTCCGTCGCCGGTCACCTGGGTCAGCGAATCGCCGGCGCAGGCGCGGCGCCTGGTGATGCGCGAGGCGGCGCAGGGGCGCGCCCTGGTGCTCAAGCCCATGTTCGGCTCCCAGGGCAAGGGCCTGCAGCTCGTGGGCCAGGTCGACGGCGTCTTCAAGCCGCTGCCGGCGCTGGACGGCGCTGAAACTGGGAACTACGGCGGCGTGGCCTATCTGCAGCGCTATGTGCCGCCCCTGCAGTCACCCGGCTTCGACTGGCGCGTGCTGGTAGTGGGCGGGCGCGCCGTCACCGCGATGCGGCGCGTCAGCGAGCACTGGGTACACAACCTGGCCCAGGGCGCGCGCCCGCTGGCGGCCGAGGTCACGCCGGCCCTGGCCGAACTGGCCGAGCGCGCGGCGGCGGCCTTGGGGCTGGACTATGCGGGCGTGGATCTGATGCCTGCTGCGGCCGGTATCCAGGTCATCGAGGTCAACGGCGTCGCCGCCTGGCAAGGCCTGCAGCGGGTGTGCGGTTTCAACATCGCCCAGGCCCTGGTCGACGACCTGCTGGACCGCAAGCTGGCGCGCATGCGCGCCGAACACTGCGCATGAGGTTTGCATGAAGGCCGTGGCCCGCGAGGCCTTTGTGCGCGCCTGCGCACTGGACGTGGCGGTGCGCAAGCCCGGCAATGTCTGCTGGGCCGCGTCCGGCCATGGCATGGAGGCGGGCCAGTTCCTGGCCAGCGCCGAGGCCGCGGCCGGGCCGCTGTTCAAGCCGGGGCAGGGCGTGGGCGCGCGCATCGAGGCTGCGGTGGCCGCCAGCTGGGCCGCGGCCGGCTGCAACACCAACCTGGGCATCGTGCTGCTGGCCGCACCCGTGGCGCTGGCGGCCGAGCGCCTGCCCGGCCATGCGACGGCGGCGACCTTGCGCGAGGCCATAGCGGCTGTGCTGGCCGGGCTGACGGTGGCCGACGCACGGGCCGCCTACCGCGGCATCGCCCAGGCCAAGCCAGGCGGCCTGGGCCGGGCCCGCAGCCAGGACGTGAACGAACCGCCCAGCCTGGACCTGCGCGCGGCGATGGCGCTGGCGGCCGAGCGCGACCTCATCGCGCGCCACTACCGCGACGGCTATGGCGCCCTTTTCGAGCTGCTGGAGACGGTCCTGCCGCGTGGATGGATGCCGGGCGAGGCACCCGTCGGCATGGCGTGTGATGCGGCCACCGTGGGCGCGGTGCAGAGCCTGTACCTTCGTCTGCTGAGCCGCGATCCGGATTCACACATTGTTAGGAAGCACGGCCTGGCGGTGGCACAGAATGTCATGCGCTCTGCGCAGGCCTGGTGCCTGGCACTGGGGGACGGCGTCGCCCTCGATGCCGATGCCGACTTCCTGGCCTGGGACGCCGACCTCAAGCGGCGCGGGGTCAACCCTGGCACCACGGCCGATCTGACGGTCACCGGCCTGCTGCTGCGAGGCCTAGCGGGTTCTCCCTAGGCGCCACCGCGCCTGCAATGGCACGGAAAGTGATATCTCCGCCTACACGTCGGTCTCTTGGCCGGCGTTGTGACGGACACAAGATCACCTTCCTTAGGAGATAAGCGAATATGGCAAAGATTGATCGCATGATGGTCGGCGAGTCGCTGGTCGGCGACGGCAACGAGGTTGCCCACATCGACCTCATCATCGGCCCGCGTGGCTCGCCGGCGGAAAGCGCCTTCGCGAACGCGCTGACCAACAACAAGGACGGTTTCACCTCGCTGCTGGCGGTGGTGGCGCCCAACCTGCTCACCAAGCCCGCGACCGTGATGTTCAACAAGGTCACGATCAAGGGTGCCAAGCAGGCGGTGCAGATGTTCGGCCCGGCCCAGCGCGCGGTGGCGATGGCCGTTGCCGACTCGGTGGAAGATGGCACCATCCCGGCCGACGAGGCCGACAACCTCTTCATCTGCGTCGGCGTCTTCATCCATTGGCTGGCCGCCGATGACAAGAAGATCCAGGACTACAACTACCAGGCCGTCCGCGAGTCGATCAAGCGCGCCGTCACCGGCTCGCCGACCGCCGCCGAAGTCGTGGCCAAGAAGGGCTCCGCGGCCCACCCGTTCGCCGCGAACTGAGCGCCGGCTGCCTGCCCGTGGCCGCTGGCGGCGCGGGCAAGGCTTGCGGGCCGCCGCCCCCCGGGGCGCGGCCCGCTTGCGTTTCAGGACTGGCCGGGCACCATGCCGCTGGCCAGCAACTGCAGCACCGTCGCGCCGCGTCCCGCCAGCGGCGGGCGCGGCGCGGCATGCCGCTCGATCTGCACCCCCACCGCCTCCAGGTCGTCGAACTTCTTCGGCTTGACCACCTTCACGCGCACGCAGGCGGCGCCGAATTCCTCGATCAGGATGTCGGCCATCGTCTCCGCCAGGGCCTCGAGCAACTGCAGCTTGTGCTCGGCCAGCAGGCGCAGCAGGCGTTCGCGTACCACCGAGTAGTCGATGGTGTCGGCGATGCGGTCGCTGTCGCAGGCGCGCGAGCGGGCCACGCCAGCGTGCAGGTCTATTACCAGCGGCTGCGGCCGGTGCAGTTCTGAATCGTGAATGCCGATCACCGTCTGGGCGCGCAGGCCCTCGATGAAGATCCAGTCCAGCGCCGCTGTCGTGGGGTTGGGGTCCGTGAGAGGCCTGCTGACCATGTGCTGTCCAAATTCCTGGGGTGGGGGCTGTAGGGTGTGGGGCGAGGCACGCCGTCCGGCCCGCGGTTGCAAGTTGCGCGCCGGAGTGTGACAGGAGCGCGGCGCTTTGTAAGCTTGCCTGTCCGCTGGCGCGGACACCCCGGAATTTCACCGGGTGCGGCGGGCCGGGTCATGGACGAGAATCCCGCAGTGCAACACATCCCCTCGAACGAGTCCCAGGCCCTGGAGGTCTCATGGCCGTGATGCTGCGTGGCGGCGAGCAACACGCCGACCGCATTCTGGACGTCGTGCGCCACGGCCTGATCGAGCCCGACAGCGATGTCGTCGCGCGCTCCTGGCGGCGCTGCCTCAATGACTACAAGCTCCACCCCGACCAGCCGGGCGAGCCCTCGGTCATCGAGCGCGTGGCGCTCGAGACGCGTTGCGCGCGCCGCGCCGACGTCATCGAGTGCGCGCGCTACGAGATGACCACGCTGTACCAGCAACTCGCCGACACCGATTCGGCCGTGGTGCTGACCGACACCGACGGTGTCATCCTGCACATGGTGGCGGCGCCCGATTTCGCGGCCGAGGCCGCGACGCTGGGCCTGCGCTGCGGCGGCGTATGGGGCGAAAACGAGGCCGGCACCAATGGCATGGGCACCTGCCTGGCCGCCGGCGCCCCGGTGTCGATACGGCGCGAAGACCATTTCTTCAGCCGGCTCACCCGCCTTACCTGCTCGGCCGTGCCCATCTACGACCCCGCGGGAGAGATCACCGGCGTGCTCGACGTCACCAGCCATTCCAGCCTGATGCAGCAGCATCTGCTGGTGCTGCTGGGCATGACGGCGCGCATGATCGAGAACCGCCTCATCGACAAGCAGTTCCGCAACGCCCATCCGCTGCACTTCCACAGCCGGCCGGAATTTGTCTACACCCTGCACGAGGGCAAGCTGGCAGTGGCCGAGGACGGCCGCATCCTGGCTGCCAACCGCAGCGCGCTGTTCCAGCTCGGCCTCACCTCGATGGCCGACATCCGCTCGCGCCGCATCGAAGACCTGTTCCAGACCTCGCTGCCCGACATGCTGCAGCGCAGCACCTCGTCGTCCTACCACCCGGTCGTGACCTACCGCGCCAATGCGGCGCTGCGCTTCTTTGCGGTGGCGCGGCGCCCGGCCTCCGAATCGGCGCCGGCGGTGCAGATCGCGACGACGGCGCCCGGTGCGTCCTCCGGCCCGGCCCGCGCACGGCCGGCGCCGCTGCGCGCCCCGGCCACCGAGGGCACGTTCAAGGATCCGCGCCTGGTCTCCCACCTCGAGACGGCGCGCCGGCTCATCGCGCGCCAGTCGCCGGTGCTGCTGTGCGGCGAGACCGGCTCGGGCAAGGAGGTCTTCGCTCGCGCCGTCCACCATGCCAGCCCCAATGCGGCGGGCAACTTCATCGCTGTCAATTGCGCCAGCCTGCCCGAGGCGCTGATCGAGTCCGAGCTCTTCGGCTACCGCGCCGGGGCCTTCACCGGCGCACAGCGCGTGGGCCGGCGCGGCAAGATCCTGCAGGCCGATGGCGGCACGCTCTTTCTCGACGAGATCGCCGACATGCCGCTGGAGTTGCAGGCGCGCCTGCTGCGCGTGCTCGACGAGCGCCAGGTCACGCCACTGGGCACCGAGGAAACGCACAACGTCGACTTCCAGCTCATCAGCGCCAGCCACCAGCACCTGCCGACGCTGGTGGAGCAGGGCCGCTTCCGCGAAGACCTCTACTTCCGCCTCGCCGGCATCGAGCTGCAGCTGCCGCCATTGCGCGAGCGCAGCGACCGCCGCGAGGTCATCCGCGCGATGCTGGCCTCCGAGGGCGGCGCCGATGCCGTGCTCAGCCCCGAGGCCGAGCAGGCGCTGATGGCCCATCCCTGGCCCGGCAACCTGCGCCAGCTCAAGCATGTGCTGCGCAACGCGGCGGCGCTGGCCGACGGCGCCACCATCAGTTGCGCCCACTTTCCTTCGCTGGGGCCTTCGGCCGCGCCGGCGCGTGCGCCGGCAACGCCGGTGAAGTTCGATCCCGAGCCCGAAGGCCAGGCCGAGGCCGCGCCCGAGCTGCGCCTCAACCCCATCCAGGCCAACGAGCGCACGGTGCTGGTCAAGATGCTCGAGCAGTACCGCTGGAACGTGAGCAACGTCGCCAAGGCGCTCGACGTCAGCCGCAATACGCTGTACCGCAAGCTCCACAAGCTGCACATCGAGGTCTCCCATCCCGAGTGAAGGCGCAGGCCGCAGCGACGCACCGCGCTTTGCCTGGTGCGTCACGGGATCGGGCCACTTTCTCGACGAAGCCCTGGCCCTGGCGGCCCGGCTGCCCGATGTCGACCTCTTCCTGTCGGCTGCCGGCGAGGAAGTCCTCGAGATCTACAAGCTCAGCCTCGAATCGCTGCGGCCGCGCTTTCGCATCTTTCGCGACAAGACGGCCAGCGGCGTGCCGGTGGGCACGCTCTATGGCGGCGATTACCACACGGTGGTGGTGGCACCGGCCACCAGCAACACGGTGGCCAAGTGCGCCTTCGGCATCAGCGATTCGCTGCCGACCAATATGTTCGCCCAGGCGGGCAAGCTGGGCATCCCGGGCATCGTGTTCGCCTGCGACACCGAGCCGGTGGTGGTGACCAAGTCGCCCCACGACTGGGTCACGCTGAGGCCGCGGCGCATCGAACTGGCCAATGTGGACCGCCTGCGCGAGATCGATTTCTGCCAGGTCGTCTGCTCCTGCGACGAACTCGAGGCCGCGCTCGACGCCCGCCTGAATGCGCTGGGCCTGTCATGGAACACATCGTCTTCCTGACCGGCCGGCTGGCGCTGCCCAGCCTGGAGCGCGTGCTAGCCGGCCTGCAGCCACCGCCCTTCACCTGGGAGGCGCGCGAGATCGGCGTGCAGGTGGCGGCGCTGATGACGGCCGACCTGATACGCCGCCGCGTCGCGCCGCCGGTGCAGGCCGACCGCATCATCGTGCCGGGCCGCTGCCGCGGCGATCTCGCGGCGCTGTCGCAGCACTACGGCCTGCCGGTGGAGCGCGGGCCCGAGGAACTGAAGGACTTGCCGCAGTTCTTCAAGCGCGCCGCCCAGCCCGCGATGCTGAACGAGCACGCGGTGACGATCTTTGCCGAAATCGTCGACGCGCCCCGGCTCACGGTGGAAGCCATCGTCGACCGCGCCCGGCTTTTCGTGGCCGAGGGCGCCGACGTGATCGACCTCGGCTGCCTGCCCGACACGCCCTTCGGCCACCTGGCCGAGGCGGTGCAGGCGCTCAAGGCCCTGGGCCTGAAGGTCAGCGTCGATTCGATGGACAGCGGCGAGCTGCTGCGCGGCGGCCGCGCCGGCGCCGACTACCTGCTGAGCCTGACGCCCGACACGCTGTGGCTGGCCGACGAGGTGGCGGCCACGCCAGTGCTGATAGGCCGCACGCCAGACGACGAGGCCTCGCTGCACAAGGCGGTGGAGGCCCTGCTCAGGCGTGGCCGGCCCTTCCTGGCCGACGCCATCCTCGACCCCATTCCCTTCGGCTTCACCGCCTCCATCGTGCGCTACCAGCGCCTGCGCGAGCTGTTCCCCGAGCTGGCCATCATGATGGGCGTGGGCAATCTCACCGAGCTGACCGAGGCCGACACCAGCGGCATCAATGCACTGCTGTTCGGCATCTGCGCCGAGCTGGGCGTGAGCGCCGTGCTCACCACCCAGGTCAGCCCGCACGCGCGGCGGGCGGTGCGCGAGGCCGATTGGGCGCGCCGCATCATGCATGCGGCCCAGCGCCAGCAGGTGTTGCCCAAGGGCCTGAGCAGCCAGCTGGCGACGGTACACGCCCGCCACCCCTTTCCCGACACGCCCGAAGAGATTACCGAGACCGCAGCCCAGGTGCGCGACCCGAACTTCCGCGTCCAGGTCTCGGCCCAGGGCCTGCACGTCTACAACCGCGACGGCCTGCGCCTGGGCCAGGGCGCCTTCGAGCTGTGGCCGCGGCTGGGGCTGGAACACGACGCCGGCCACGCCTTCTACATGGGCGTGGAGCTGGCCCACGCCGAGATCGCCTGGCGCCTGGGCAAGCGCTATGTGCAAGACCAGCCGCTGGACTGGGGCTGCGCCGATCCGCGCGCCGCGCAAGACTTGGCGGCCTGGTGCGCGCCGGGCACCACCCGTTCCGCTGCGGCCGGCCCTGCGCCGGCTGCCGAAAAGAAGCTCGCCGATGAATGACCAGATATTCGAGGCCGTGGTCACCACGGTCTCGCCCGCCGGCCAGCCGCATCTGGCGCCCATGGGCGTGCGCTACCGCGGCGAGCGCGTGGTGCTGATGCCCTTCAAGCCCTCGACCACGCTGGACAACATCGTCGCCACGGGCTGCGCCGTGCTCAACCTGATCACCGACGCACGCATCTTCGCCGGCTGCGTCACCGGGCGCCGCAGCTGGCCGCTGCTGCCGGCCGAACGCATTGCCGGCATGCGCCTGCAGGCAGCGCTGGGCCATGTCGAGCTGGAGCTGAGGGAGCGCGCCGACGACGACCAGCGCCCGGTGCTGGAGATGGCGCGCATCCACGAGGCCAGCCATGCGCCCTTCATAGGCTTGAACCGTGCCCAGGCCGCGGTGTTGGAGGGCGCCATCCTGGTCAGCCGGCTGCGCATGCTGCCACCGGACAAGGTGGCCACCGAGATGGCCTATCTGCAGACCGCCATCGACAAGACGGCGGGCGCCGCCGAGCACGAGGCCTGGGCCTGGTTGCGCGAGGCCGTGAACCGCCACCAAGGACAGCCATTGTGACGATGAAGATGCTGGTGAGCGTGCGCACGGTGGCCGAGGCCTTGCTGGCCGCCGGCGGCGGCGCCGATTTCATCGACCTCAAGGAGCCGCGCGACGGCGCCCTGGGCGGGCTGCCGGTGGCGACCATCGCCGCGGTGGTGGCGGCGTTGCGCGGCGAAGGCAGCGAGTTGCCGCTGCGCGGCCAGGGCAGCCGGTTGCCGGTGAGCGCCACCATCGGCGATCTGCCGGCGCATGACCTGGCGGCCATCCTGGCCCGGGTGGATGCGGTTGCGGCCTGCGGCGTCGACTACGTCAAGGTCGGCGTCGAGCGCGCGCCGGCTGCCGCCGCGCTGATCCAAGCCCTGGCCACATGCCCGCACGCCGTGGTGCCGGTCTTCATCGCCGACCGCGGGCTCGACTTCGAGCGCGTCGACCAGGCCTGTGCCGCCGGCTTTCCGGCGCTGATGGTCGACACGGCCGACAAGCTCGCCGGCAGCCTCTTCGACGTGATGGCCGAGGCCGAACTGCAGCGCTTTCTGGCCGCGGTGCGTGCTTGCGGCAAGCTGGCCGGCCTGGCCGGTGCGTTGCGGCTGCCGCATCTGCCGGTGCTGCGTGCGTTGGCGCCCGATTTCGCCGGCTTTCGCTCAGCCGTCTGCGTGGGCGGGCGCGGCGAGGCGCTCGATGGCCAGCGTCTGAGCGACCTGTCCGCGGCCCTTCACGGGCCCGCGGCTGCGGCCTGATCAACCGCCTTGCGGGTGGACGGTGCCCAGCAGAAGGCCGCGCATGCGTTCGAGGTTCTCGCGCGGCAGCACCTCGATGGGAAAGTCGGCCTGGCGCGAGCGCGTCGCGAACTGCGCGTCGACGATGCCCAGTTCACCCAGCTGATCGAGGCTGGCCGCCGGGTCGACGGGGCATGACTTCACCAGCACCAGGCGCTCGGCATTCAGGTGGCGGGCCAGGTCCAGCGCGATGCTGTCCGAGGTGTGGCCCCAGTGGGTGTCGGCGTCGGGTGCGTCGCGCTGCAGCTCGAAGGGCACCCACAGCGCGGTGCGTCCGGCCTTGAGCACGCGGCGGATGTCGGCCTCGCAGGCGGCTGCGTGCAGTTGCGGCTCGAGGGCGCGCATCAGGTAGGCGAACTGCACCATCGCCAGCACCGCCATGTTGTGGGCGGCGAGGTCGTCGAAGCGCCAGCGCCGCTGCGCGCGCCTCACCTCGTCGGCAAAGCCGGCGCCACCGCTGACCACGGTGACGCGGCCACCACCCAGGGTGGCCAGCAGGTCCAGCCACTGCGGCAGCAGCGGGTCGTCGCAGAGGCTTCCGCCTATCTTCACCACCCACATCAGGCTTGCTCACTATCCAGCAGGCTGGCCACGGCCACGGCAGGCGCACAGACCTGGGTCCAGCGCGCCAGCGCGCCGCCGTCGGGCGCCAGCCGTGCCACCGCGCTGGCGTAGCCGACGCAGCGGGTGAGGGCGGTGGGCGCCAGCAACTCGGGCACGAGGAAATCACCACAGCCGGCGGCGACCACGGTGGCGCCGGCGCCCAGGCCGCGCTCGGTGACGACGCGTTCAAACTGGCCGCGCAATTCCTCGGTCTGGCGTACACGCCAGGCGCGGGCGAAGAGCTGCCACTCGTCGGCCGTGGCCTCGCGCGCATCGAGGCCGATCATGCGCGCCAGCCGTCGGCGGCTGCCCGCGGCGTCCTTGGTGCCGTTGTCCGCGGCGGGATGCAGGTCATGCGCCGGGTCCAGTTCGCCGCTCAGGCGGTAGACATCGGCGGTGGTCGCAAAGAACTCGTTCATCACATTCAGCAGCCGCCCGCGCCAGGCGATGCGCGGACCCAGCGCACACAGCGGCGTGCGCACCACGCCCTGGTAGGCGAGTTCGCCGCTGGCCAGGCGCTCGGCGTCGCTGCGGCCGGTGTTGAGCACCCGCCCATCGCCGAAGGCAATGAGATCGGTGGTGGTGCTGCCGATGTCGACCAGCACGCCGGCCGCCGGCGCCAGCGCCGCCGCGGCGTGGTGGGCCGTGGCCAGCCAGTTGGCCGAGGCGATGGCCTCCCAGTGCGGTGCCACTTGCTCGGGCGCACACCAGCCGGCCTCGGCGGCGTAAAGCTGCAGCGGCGCGGCGGCGTCGAGGCCCTGGTCCAGCAGTTCGGCGATGCGCTGCACGCCGGCCTCGCGGTGCTCGAAGAGGTCGACCATTTCGCCAGTCATGGTCACCGCATGCCGTGCCTCGCGCCAGCCCGGCCAGCGGTTGCGGGCGGCTTCGAGAACGCGCGCCAGATGTGCCTCGCCCTGCCACAACGGGCAGGCCCATTCGACGGCATCGACAACCACGCCGCCCTGCAGCCGGCAGGCCTTGACGTGGGCGCCACCGATGTCCCAGCCGTAGACCTCAGGCCGCTGCACGTCGGGGCTCCGTGCCGGTGCGATACTGGTTTTGTCGCGCAGTACGCGCTGCCGTTCCGTCACGGCCCATGGCCCACCAGGACATCCAGCTCATCCCCGTCATCGACCTGTTGCAAGGCCGGGTGGTGCGTGCCGTGCGCGGCGACCGCCGCTCGTACAAGCCCGTCGTGTCGCAGTTGTGCGGCAGCAGTGAGCCCCTCGAAGTGGCGACCATTCTTTGCGAGCACTGTGACGCCGGCCGTCTGTATGTGGCCGACCTCGACGCGCTGATGGGCGGTGTGGCCCAGCAGGCGGCCTTGCAGGCGCTGCTGGCGGGCCTGCCGGATACCGAGCTGTGGCTGGACGCAGGCTTTGCCGATGCCGCCGCCGCCCAGGCCCTGCTGGCCGCGCTGGGGCCGCAGGCGGCGCGTGTGGTGCCGGTGCTGGCCAGCGAATCGCTGCGTTCCCGCCGGGCATTGGAAGAGGCCTTTGCCGCCACCTCGCTGGGCCGCGACCGCGCTGCGCTTTCGCTGGACCGCCGCGACGGCCAGCGCCTGGACACCGCCGGTTGCTGGGACGCGCCCGAACTCTGGCCCCAGCGCGTGATCGTGATGACGTTGGAGCGCGTGGGCTCGGGCGCCGGCCCCGATCTCGAGACCATGGCCGCGCTGCGCCGGCTGGCGCCCCAGGCCAGGCTGGTGGGTGCGGGTGGGGTGCGCAGCGCGGCCGACCTGGCCCAGGCAGCCGCGGCCGGCGCCGAGGCCTGGCTGGTGGCCAGTGCGCTGCATGACGGCCAACTGCCGCGACAGCCGCGTCGGCCACGCTGAGCGATGGCGCGGGGCTGGGGGGCTGGGGGCCGCAACATGCGCACATCTGCATCATGTTTCGTGCCATGCCCCTGGAAGCCTTTGCCGACGGCCCCGGCGACCGAAAGCGCCACACTCTGTGGCACATCTGGGCGCCTGGCGCCCGTTTGGGCGCCCCTATCGCCCGGGTTCGCCCCGGTTCGGCAATGGCACATGGCTTGCGTTGATCTGCCGCGATGAGCGAACCCATCCGGCCCTGGAGCTGCCCCTTCTGTCCGCTGCTGTGCGATGGCTTCGGCGTCAGCCATGCACAGCCGGATGGCGCATTGACCCTGGTGGACAGCGACTGCCCGCGCGCACGGGCGGCGCTGGCCCGCTTTGGTGCGGCCTCCGCCAGCCCCCGCGCAGCCGGCCGCGCCTGCACTCTGGACGAGGCCGTGGACAGCGCCGCGCGCCAGCTGGCGGCGAGCCGCCAGCCGCTGTTCGGCGGCCTGGGCACCGATGTTGCCGGCGCGCGGGCGCTGTATGGCCTGGCCTGCGCCACCGGCGCCATCAGCGACCCGGCCCAGGGCCGCGGCCTCACGATGGGACTGCGCGCGCTGCAGGATCGCGGCGTCTTCAACACCACGCTGGCCGAGGTGAAGACGCGCGCCGACCTGGTGGTCTTCTTCGGCGGCGCGCCAGCGCCGCGCCTGCCCGAGTTCGCGCGCCGCGTCGGCCTCGCGCCCGATGACGAGCGCATCGTCGTCATTGCCGAAAGCGGCGACCCCTTCACGGCCGCGGCACGGCTGGCGGCCCTGGTCGAAGGCCGCGCGGTGGATGGCGCGCCGGCCGAACTGCAGGCGCTGGCCGCGCGTTTGCTGGCGGCGCGCTACGCGGTGCTGGTCTACGAGCCGGGCCGGTTGCCGGCGCAGGGCGAGCTCATCGTCGAGGCCTTGCAGCGCGTGGTTGCCACGCTCAACCGCAAGACGCGTGCGGCGAGCCTGGCACTGGGCGGCGGCGACGGCGCGGCCACCGTCAACCAGGTCTTTGCCTGGCTCTCCGGCCTGCCGCTGCGCTCGCGCGCCGGGCCCCATGGGTTGGAACACGAGCCGCTGCGCTTCGACGCCCAGCGCCTGCTGGACGACGGTGGCGTCGACCTGCTGCTGTGGATTGCCAGCTTCGGCACCGAGGCGGCGCCGCCAGCGACCGCACTGCCCACCATCGTGCTGGGCCACCCGGCCACGGCGACGGACCGGGCCGGCGTCTTCATCCCGGTCGCCACGCCCGGCATAGGCAGCGCCGGCCATCTCTTCCGCACCGACGGCGTCGTGATGATCCCGCTGCACGCGGTGCGGCCCGAGCCGCTGCCGACGGTGGCCGAAGTGCTGCAGCGCCTGCTGGCGGCCTTGCAGGCCTTGAAGACGGAGCAGGCGGCATGAAGACGCTTTGCCTGCGCGGAGGCCGCGTCATCGACCCCAGCCACGGCGTCGACGAGGTGCGTGACGTCTATGTCAGCGACGGCCGCATCGTCGCGCCGCTGGCCCGCGTCGACGAGGAGATAGACGCCGGCGGCTGCATCATCATGGCCGGCGGCATCGACATGCACACCCACATCGGCGGTGGCAAGGTCAACCTGGCGCGCATGCTGCTGCCCGAAGAGCACCGCGGCCGCAGCGTCGTCAAGCCCGGGCCGCTGGAACTGGCCTCCTGCGGCGGCTGCACGCCGGGCACGCTGGCCATCGGCTACCGCTATGTCGAGATGGGCTACACGGCGGCCTTCGAGCCGGCCATGCTGCCGGCCAACGCCCGCCACGCCCACATGGAGATGGGTGACGTGCCGGTGCTCGACCACGGCGCCTACGTGTTGCTGGGCAATGACGAGATCTTCCTCGAGATGCTGGCGCGCGGCGAAGACTTCCAGCTCGTGCGCGACTACGCCGCCTGGACCATCAACGCCAGCAAGGCGATGGGCGTCAAGGTCGTCAACCCGGCCGGCATCTCGGCCTTCAAGTTCAACCAGCGCAAGCTCGATGTCGACGAGCAGCACACGCACTGGCAGGTGACGCCGCGCCAGGTGCTGCAGACGCTGGCGCGCGCCTTGCGCGAGCTGGGCGTGCCGCACCCGCTGCACATCCACGGCAGCAACCTGGGCGTGGCCGGCAATATCGAGTCGACGTTGCAGACCATTGCCGCGCTCGAGGGCCTGCCGGCCCACCTGACGCACATCCAGTTCCACGCCTACGGCAAGGAAGGGCCGAAGAAGTTTTCGTCGGCGGCGCTGCAGCTGGCCGAGGCGGTGAACGCCAGTCCCAACATCAGCATCGACGTCGGTCAGATCATGTTTGGCCAGACGGTCACCGCCTCGGGCGACACCATGCGCCAGTACGCGCAGAGTGGCCTGGCCCAGCCGCGCAAGTGGATAGGCGCCGACATCGAATGCGATGCCGGCTGCGGCGTCGTGCCCTTCCGCTACCGCGAGCAGAGCTATGTCAACGCGCTGCAATGGGCCATAGGGCTCGAGATCTTCCTGCTCGTGCGCGACCCCTGGCGCGTGGTGCTGACCACCGACCACCCCAATGGCGGCCCCTTCACCAGCTACCCGCACCTGATCCGCCTGCTGATGGACCGCAGCTTCCGCGAGGAGCAACTGGCCAAGCTGCATCCCGACGTGGCCGCGAATGCGGCTCTGCGCAGCATCACCCGCGAGCTGACGCTGACCGAGATCGCCATCATGACGCGCTCGGCTCCGGCCCGTCTGCTGGGCTTGGCCGACCGCGGCCACCTGGGCGTGGGCGCGGCGGCCGACATCGTGGTCTACCGCGAGCAGGCCGACGTCGAGGCCATGTTCGCCCGGCCGGGCCTGGTCTACAAGGACGGCGTGCTGGTTGCGCGCGACGGGCAGATCACGGCCGTGCCGGTGGGTGGCACCCACTTCATAGCGCCCGAGTACGACCACGGCATAGAAAGGCGCCTGCGCCGGCATTTCGCCGACCACGGACAGGTCAATTTCGACCACGTCGCCATCGGCCACGACGAGCTGTGCAGTTGCTGCCGCGGTGGCCGCCTGCTGCCCACGGCCTGCTTCCAGGAGCCGCAAGCGTGATCCGCAATGGCGTCGCCATCGACGACACCTTCGCCGAAGCCTTCCCGATGAAGGCCACGCGCATCGTCATCACCGCCCATAACCCGACCTGGGCGCGGCACGCCGCGGTGGCCGCCACCGGCTTCGCGACCTCGGTCATCGCCTGCGGCTGCGAGGCCGGCATCGAGCGCGAGTTGGGCGTCGACGAAACCCCCGACGGCCGGCCCGGCGTCGCCATCCTGATCTTCTCGATGTCGGGCAAGGAACTGGCCAAGCAGATCGAGCGCCGTGTCGGTCAGTGTGTGCTGACTTGCCCGACCACCGCGGTCTTTGCCGGCATCTCTGAAGGCGAGGCGGTGGCGCTGGGCAAGAACCTGCGCTTCTTCGGCGACGGCTGGCAGATTTCCAAAGTCATTGCCGGCGTGCGCTACTGGCGCGTGCCGGTGATGGACGGTGAGTTCCTGGCCCAGGAGACGACGGCCGTGACCAAGGCCGTGGGCGGCGGCAACCTGTTGCTGCTGGCGCGCGACACCGACAGCGCCCTGGCTGTCGCCGAGGCCGCGGTGCGGGCCATGCAGAAGCTGCCCAATGTCATCATGCCCTTCCCCGGTGGGGTGGTGCGCTCGGGCTCCAAGGTGGGCAGCAAGTACCCGGCGCTGATGGCCTCCACCAACGACGCTTTCTGCCCCGGCCTGCTGGGCCTGTCGCCCAAGAGCGAGCTGACGCCGGCCACGCGCTGCGTGATGGAGATCGTGATCGACGGCCTGACCGCTGCCGATGTGGCGGCCGCGATGCGCGCCGGGCTCGACGCTGGCATCGCCATCGGCGCCGAGGGTGGCCTGCAGCGCATCTCGGCCGGCAATTACGGCGGCAAGCTGGGGCCTTTCCACTTCCACCTGCGCCAGCTGCTGGAGGCCGCGGCATGAGCGTCACGCTGAGACTGCGCCAGGTGCCGGGGCTGAGATTGGATCTGCGCGGCCTCACGCCGGCCGCGCTGGCGCCGCTGGCGGCAGCCGATATCGAGCGCCTGCCGGTCGCCCAGGGCAACCGGACGCTGCCGCTGGCCGAATTCTTCGACGTGAGCGTCATCGGTGAAGACAGCGACCGGCTGGTCTTCGAAGGCGATTGCTCGCGCTGCGACCGCCTGGCCTGGCAACTGGACGGCGGGCAGGTCGTCGTCGAAGGCGGCGTGGGCGACCAGGCCGGCGGCTGCATGACGGCCGGCACGCTGCTGGTACGCGGCAGCGCGGGCCTGCTGGCCGGCTGCGAGATGGCCGGCGGCTCGCTGCAGGTGGACGGCGATGTCGGTGATTTCGCCGCCGCCAGCCTGCCCGGCAGCATGGACGGCATGCGCGGTGGCAGCTTCATCGTGCGCGGCAGTGTCGGCCAGCGTTTCGGCGACCGCATGCGGCGCGGCACGGCGGTCATCTTTGGCGATGCCGGCGACTTTCTTGCCTCGCGCATGGTGGCCGGCACGATCGCGCTCGCCGGGCGTGCCGGCGTCCATGTGGGCTATGGCATGCGACGCGGCAGCGTGGTCTTTGCCGGCCCGGCGCCCGAAGTGCCGCCCACCTTCGTGCCCGCGGGCGCCGAGGCCCTGGTGTTCTGGCAGTTGCTGGCGCGCGACCTCGCCCGCCATGGGGGTATCTTCGCCGGCCTGCCGGCGCGCCGCGTGCAACGCCAGCTGGGCGACCTGGCGGCGCTGGGCAAGGGCGAGCTGATACTCGCGCTCTGAATTTCTTCCCCGAACCCTCCAGAAGGACATGCGGCCATGAGCCAGAACTACATCTTCCACGCCGGTGAGGCCACGGTGCTGGCCAAGGAAGGCCAGTACACCGACGCGATGCCCGAAATCCTGATCGGCCGCACGGACGGCCCGGTGGGCCAGGCCTTCGCCAACATGATGGCGCAGAGCAAGGGCCACACGGCGATGTTCGCCATCCGCGCCTGCAACCAGCTCGTGCGCCCGGCCACCATGCTGGTGCCCAAGGTGACGCTGAAGGATGCCGCCAACATCGACCTCTTCGGCGGCGTGGTGCAGAGCGCCACGGCCGACGCCGTGGTCGATTGCCTGATCGAGGGCATCATCCCCAAGGACCTGGCCAACGAGCTGTGCATCATCAGCCTGGTCTGGATAGACCCGCGCTGCGCCAAGGATCCGAACCTCGACAAGAAGGACATGTACCGCACCAACTACGAGGCCACCAAGCTGGCCCTCCAGCGTGCGCTGGCCAACGAGCCGACGGTGGACGAGCTGATCGCCAACCGCCACAAGATCAAGCACGACATGGACGACTGGTCCTGATCCATCGGGTCAGGGAGAAAGCGCCCGCAGCGAGGCCAGTCGCTGCACGGTGCTGGGATGCGTGGGCGTCGCGGGCGTGGCGCCGAGGTTGCGGAACACCGCCAGCAAATCGTCCTGTGGCAGGCCCATGCTGCGCAGCGCGCGGGCGGCCCAGGTGTCGGCGGCGAATTCCTGTTGATGGGCCAGGGCCGAGGCCTCGCGGCCCAGGGGCGCGGCCACCGGGTCAGTCAGATCGGGGGTCACGGCGCCGGGTATCCAGCGCTGGTAGACCTGCACCATCGCCGGCCAGTGCTGCAGGCGCACATGGGCCAGTTCGTGGGCCAGCACGAAGAGCCGCGTGCCCTCGGGCAGGTCGGCCAGCGACTGGTTGGCGACGATGACGTGGCCGTGCAGGGTCTCGGCCATCAGCGTGCCGCGGATCACCTGCAGATCGCAGGCGCGGTCGGGCGGCAGGGCCTGCAGCAGGCGCTCGAAGCTGGCGCGCACGATCTGGACGCGTTCGCCCTCGGCCGGCGCCAGATTGGCGAGCTTCAAATCGTGCGAGCGCCGCAGCACGTCGACGATGTCTTCCTCGGCCCGGGCCGGGGTGCCGGCCAGCAGGCTCAGGGCCATCCAACAAAATAAGAAACGCCGCATCGCCCGCTCCCTTGACCCGCCCTGGGGTGGGCCGGTGCGGCGGGGCTCGCAACTGGCGTGCCAAGCCGAGGGTTAACCCGCATGAATGGGTGGGACTTGATCTTGGGTGCGACGGCCGTGCGGCGTCTGCACCTTGGTCGGGCGCCGATGCCGGCTTGCAGTGCGCGCGAGAGGCCAGTGCGGCCCCAGTCGCTAGAAGCAGCCCGGTTCCTCGTTCTGCATGCGGCAGCTCCAGCGCAGGGCCTCTGCGCCTTGCTTGGCCGAGCGTCGATAGACGGCGGTGGCCTCGCGTGCGATGGCGTCGGGCAGAGGCGATTCCAGCGCCGCGCCGCTGCTGTTGGTGTAGAAATTGAGGAAGCAGGTGCGCTCGGGCTCGCACAGCTGCTGGATTTGCCGCAGGTAGGCGTCGCGGTCGCGGGCCTGCGCCACCGGCACGATGACGATGCGCGTCAGGCCTTGCTGGCCGACCACCGGCCAGGGCGCGTCGGCTGCGTTGGTGCCGACGCTCGCAAGGGCCGGCAGCAGCGCCAGGGCAAGGCGATGGACAGGCTTCATGGTCGTTCGCCTTACTGCACCAGATTGAGTATTTCCAGCTGCTCTTCGACGGTCTCGAAGGTGCCGGTGCCGGCCGGCATCTGCATCAGCGGCCTGGCCTGGCCGTCGAACAGCCAGACGCTGGGATAGACGAGCTGGCGCTCGCGCTCGTCGCCAATCTCGCGCATGAAGTCACCGTAGGCGCGCAGGCCCTTGCCGGCGCGGAAGAACAGGCGCGGCGCCTGCACCGAGAGCGCGCTGCGCAGGTCGACCACGATGTATTGCGCCGCGAAGTGGGGGCGCAGGGCGGCGGCGTTCTTGTCCAGAAAGGCCTCGTAGCGGCGGCAGAAGGGGCAGTCGCTGGCGCCCAGGTAGACATAAAGGCGCTTGTTTTCGCTCCGGGCGCGCTGCAGCGCCGGGCCGAGGTCGAACTCGGCGCGTTCGGGCAGGCCCTGGGGCATGACCACGATGGCCTGGTAGGCGGCGGGCAGGGCGGCCGTTGCGGGCGCTGCCGCCGCGAGGCCGAAGACTGCCGCCACGATGCCAGCAAGGCAGGCCAGCCGCTTCATCTCAATCGACCGCCACCGCAAGCCGCCCGACGAAGCGCTTGCTCTGCGTGTCCTCGACCTCGGCGCGAAGCTCGCCCGGGCCCCTGGGAAGGAAGTTGAAGCGCAGCGTCGGATTCTCGCTGACCGAGAAATCGAGGTCGGCGTCGAAGAGCTTGCGTGGGCCGTAGCTGACGCTGATGCTGCGCACGAAGTAGGACGGGATGTACATCACCGTCTGGTTGTTGAGCTCGAAGCCGGTGTCGTTGGGGTGGATCACGGTCACGTCGGCCAGCGTCGGCGCATTCGGCTTCACGCCTTGGGGCAGCTTGAACAGGGTGCGGCCTATCAGCTCGGGCGCTTCGCGGTTGGGTGGTGCCGAGCAGCCGCCCGAGGTCTTGACGTAGCGCGAGTCCATGTGCAGCTGGCCATCGGACAGCTCGGTGACGACGCGCACATGGCTGTACTCGTCGACGCGCAGCCGGGTCTCGAAATCGGCCTGACCCAGTTCGGGCGTCAGCTCCAGCGTGGCCGCCAGCGGCGACGGGTTCTTGTCGACCAGGATCCACAGCCGCTTCACAAAGAGCGCCGGCGTCTGTGGCAGCTTGGAGATGATCTTGACCGGCACCGATGCACCATAGGCGGCGCGCAGCGGCACGATGATCTGCACGCGGCTGGCGGCGGGGTCGGACTCTATGGGCCGGCCTGCGAAGAGGCGCTTGCGCAGCGTCTCCCATTCGGGCGAACTGTCGCCATGGGCGGCCGAAGGCAGGCCGCCGGGGGCCGCTGCCACGCCTGCGGCTGCCAGCGCCAGCGCGCAGGCGAGAAGGATCTTGTCGATGAATGTCATGGCTGGCCTCCCTTGGCGCCCACCAGTTGCTCGCGTTCCAGGCGCAGGAACAGGATGGACGCGTTGCGTCGGTGGATGGTGTCGTACTGGTCCCAGCCACGGTATTCGGCCAGTTCGCTGGCGTCGGGCACTTCGCTGAGCGCCGTGCCGCTGGTCAGGAGGGCCGCTTCGCGCCGCTCCAGCCGCAGCAGATAGCGCTCGACGGTGTCGATCAGCTCGGGCGCGCTGGCCGCGCCGTGGCCGGGAACGATGACCTCGGGCCTGAGCGTGCGCAGGCCGGCCAGGGCCAGGTGCCAGCCGTCGAGCCGGCTGTCCTGGATATCAGGGATGCGGCCCTGGTCGAGCAGGCCACCGCCGAAGAGGCTGCGCGTGCGCACATCGAGCACGGCGATGTCGCCCGGGCCGCTGCTGTGGCCCTGGGTCTGCAGCAGCACCGGCCGGCCCAGGGTCTCGATCACCGTGGTTTCGTCGAACAGCACGTCGGGCCGCGGCACGGCGGTGCCGCGCATCTCGTCCTCGCCCAGTTCGCGCCTGAGCGTCTTCAGGCAACCCTCGCAGCGCGAGGCCATCAGCCCGGCGGTCTGGCGCTGCATCTGCACGGGAATCCCGCGCGCCTGGAAGGCGGCGGCGCCAAAGAGGAATTCCTGCCGCGCATGCGTCAGCACCAGCAGCTTCACCGGCTTGGGCGTGACCTCGGCGATGGCGGCCAGCAGCGCCTCGCCCTGGCGCAGGGAGATGCCGGCGTCGATGGCCATCACGCCGCGGCTGCCGACGATGAAGCCGCTGTTGCCGATGCGGCCGCGGTTCTCGGGCGTGGGCTGGCCTCGGGCACCCGGCAGCATGTAGACGCCCGACTCGATCTCGATGGCCGCCGGCGCCGCCTCGGCCGCGCGTGCGGCGCCAGCCCAGGGCGCCCACGGCGCCGCCGCCAGTGCCGCCAGGACGGCGCGACGGGGCAGGAGGTGGGCGGCGGTGGGCGACATGGCGGGCCTACTTTCCTTCGATCAAGGCCTTGAGATTGGCCAGACCGCTGCGGTAGACCCCGGTGATGGCGCGCACCGCGGCGTCGTCGTTCTGGTCGGGCGGCGGCTCATTGCCGGGGTGGCCGCGGTAGAAGGCGCCGCGCCACTCGACCTCGGCCTTGTCGCCCTGGGCCGTGACCTGGATCGTCGAGGTGTAGTTGGTGACGGGCAGGGCGCCGCCATCCTTGGCGCGGTAGCTGTATTTCTTCTGCGCCTCGTTGAAGCTCTCCAGCGTCTCGGTCAGCTCGCCGCCGCCTTTGAGCTTGAGGCGGCGTACCGAGCCTTCCGTGTTGCCCTTGTCGGCCGGGCTGTCGGCGACCGCCGGGTGCCAGTCCTTGAGCGCGTCGAAGTTGCGGATGCGCGCCCACACGGCGTCGGCCGGGGCGGCGATGCTGATCTTCTCGCTCACCTTCTGGCGCGTGGGGCCGTGGGCCAGCGCCGGCGCCGCCAGCAGGGCCGGCCAGGCGGCCAGCAGGGTTCTTCTCTTCATTGCAGCTTGCTCCTTTTCTCGGTCTCAGGGGGTGGCTTCGGGCGCGCCGATGAAGGCGCCGAAGCCGCGGCTGTTGCTGCCGGTGGCCACTTGGGCCAGCGTGCGTCCGCTGGCGGCGTCGAGCACGCTCACGTTGTCGTCCATCCAGTTCACGACATAGACCTTGTCGCCGTGCGCCGCCACGCCCTCGGGGTAAGCAAATCCGGGCAGGGTGCGCAGCAGGCGCAACGTGGCGGTGTCGATCACGCTCACGCTGTCCTCGTGCTGGTTGGTGATGTAGAGCAGGCTGCCGGCCATGGCCAGCGCCGCGCCATAGGGCGCCTTGCCGACGGCGACCGTGGCGATGACGGCCGGGCGGTCAGCGTCGCGCGTGTCGACCACGCTCACGTCATTGCTCTGCACGTTGAGCGCATACAAGCGCTCGCGCGCCGCGTCGTGCAGCAGCGCGAAGGGGTGGCTGCCGACGCGCACGCGGGCGCGCACGCGGCGCTCGCGGGTGTCGATCACGGCCACGCTGTCGTCGTCGCGCTCGGCCACGAAGACGAGGCGGCCGTTGTCATGTACCGCCACGCCGGCCGGCGCCTGGCCCAGCGCGATGGCCGGTTCGGCCCGGCCCGCGCCTGCGGTGGCATAGATGAGCAGGCGGTTGGCGTACCAGTCGGCGACGTACAGCCACTGGCCGTCGGCCGAGGCGGCGATGCCCACCGGGCCGCTGCCGGCCGGCCAGGTGTCGACCACGCGCTGGCTGCGCATGTCGATCACCGACAGCGTCTTGCTGTCGGGGTTGGAGACGAAGACGCGGGCTATGCGGCTGGCCGCGGCCACGCCGGCCGGCGAGCGGCCCACGGGTACGGTGGCGACGACGCGCTCGCTGGCGAGGTCGATCACCGAGACATCGTGGCTGCCCTGGTTGGTGATGTAGGCAAAGGGCGCCGCGCAGGCCGGCACCGCCAGGGCCGCCAGGGCCAGGGCTGTGCACAGGGCCGCGCGGAGGCTGTGCATCAGGGCGCCGCCACCAGCGCGATGCCGCTCTCGAAGCGCAGCTCGCGCGAATCCATCACCTCGGCCTTGAGCACGCCGTCGCCGCGCGGCACGAAGTAGAAGCGGAAGTTCGGGTTCTCGCTGATCGAGATGTCGAGGTCGGCCGTCACCACCGGCTCGCCGGCGTAGCTGACCACCAGCTGGCGCACATAGTGGGCGGGCGTGTACTGGCGCGTCGCCTGATCCATCGCCAGGCCCGAGGCATTGGGGTGGCTGATCATCACCTGGGCCAGCACCGGCTGTTCTCGCCTGACAGCGCCGTCCACGCGCAGCCGCATGCGGCCCAGGCTGGCCAGCGCGGCCTGCGGGTCCTTGCCCGGCGGCGCCGAGCAGCCGCCCGAGGCCTTGACGAAGCGCACCGCCATCAGCAGTTCGCCGCTGTCCATCTCGGCGACGGCACGCACATGGGTGTATTCGTCGATGCGCACGCGGGTCTCGATGTCGGCACGCGCGCTGTCGCGGCCGAAATCGAAGATGGCGGCGATGGGCGAGGGGTTGTTGTCGATGATCAGCGTCAGCCGCTTGATGCGCTGCGCCGCCGTGCCGCCGGTGCGTATGGCCAGCGGCACGACGGCGGCATCCTCGGCGCGCGCCGGCAGATCCAGCGTCAGCAGCGCTTCGGGTGCCGAGCGGATCTCGCGCCCGGCGTAGAGGCTGGCGCGCACCTTGCGCCAGTTCTCGCTGGCCTCGGGGTTGTCGCCGGTCTTGAGCTGAGCGGCGGCAGTGCCTGCAAAGGCGGCCAGGATCGTCGACATGACCGGGGCCAGCAGCAGGGACCGGCGCGCCAAGCTGGGATATCTGGTGTCCATCGTCGCTACTCCCATTCGAGTTCGGCATAGGCCGCCGTGATGTTGCGGCGGTGGAAGGTCTCGGCCAGACGCCAGGGCGAGGTGGGCAGGGCGCCCAGGCGCTGCACCGTCTGCGCCAGCGTCTGGCCGTCGGCCAGGGCCTTGCGGGTGTCGGCCAGCAGGGTGTCGAGGTAGCGAGTCTGGTTGCCCAGCGCGGCCGGCCAGGCGGTGGCCGGCGCGCCATGGCCGGGCACGGCGCGAGCCACGTCGAAGCCGCGCAAAGCCACCAGCGCCGCCAGCCAGCCCTTGAGGCTGCCGTCAACCACCGGGATGTGGTCGGCAAAGAGCAGGTCGCCCAGGAAGAGCGTGCGGCTGGCCGGGTCGTAGACCGTGAGGTCATTGTCGGTGTGGGCTGTGGGCCAGGCATCGAGCTGCAGCACGCGCTGGCCGAGGTCGAGCTCAAGCCGGCGCTCGACGAGCACGGTGGGGTAGACGATGTCGCCGGGCGCGGGCGTGAACTGGAAGTCGCGCTGCAGCGCATTGCGGAAATAGCGTTCGCGTGCGCCCAGTGCCGCCAGCAAGCGCGTGTGGCCGACGAACTGCGGCGCCGGCGCGCCGTCTGTGCCAGCCGTGGTGAAGGCGCCATTGCCCAGCAGGTGGTCGGGATGGGCGTGGGTGTTGATGACCCAGCACACCGGCAGCGGCGTGGTGCGCGCCACCGCTGCGCGCAGCGCCCGGCCCAGGGCCGGCGTGCCGCCGGTGTCGATGACGGCGACGCAGCGCTTGCCGACGACGAAGCCCATGTTGGCGACATCGCCGCTGCTGGCCGGCGTCCAGTCGGCCACCTTCCCCTGGTGCAGGAAGACGCCCGGTGCGAGCTCGGTGACGGCCAGTGCGGCCTCGGCCTGCGCCAGGCAAGCGCCGGCCGCGCACAGCGTGGCCATGAGCAGAGCGGCGGACCGGGCGAGCATGGCGGTCAGCGCGGGCCTGTTGGGTTGGCGGCGCTGAGGAAGCAGCCCTGCTCGACCTTGGCCTGCAGCTCGCGGTGGCGCTTCAGGTACACCTTCAGCGGCTCGGCGTCGCGGATATTGCTGCCGCGCTCGCCGCCTATGGACATCGCCTTGACGACGGTGACCATCTCCACGTAGTCCTCGAACTTGACGTCGCGGGCGATGGCGTCGAGCGCGCAGGAACACTTGTTGACCATCTCGAACTTGGGCCCAGGATGGGCCGACATGCACTCCTGCACGTAGAGCACACGGTCGACGGTGGGGAAGTCGTTGGCTCGCGCAGGCAGGGCGGCGAGGGCAGCCAGCAGCGCAGCGGCCAGGGCGAGGGCGGGGGATTTCATGGGCGTGAGCTCGTGGATGGCGGGTTGCATCAGGGGGCGGCCGGTGCCGGTTCGCTGCCTTCGAGCTCGAGTTCCTCGACCAGCAGCGGCGCCTTGTCCTCGACGCCGGGCGTGCGCGTGCGAATGGCGATCAGGCCGCCGGGAACGGCATCAGAGAGGACGAAGCGGTACTCCTTGCGCGCATGGGCCTCGAAGCGCGGCCGGTTGGGGTCGTCGAGATAGGGCTTGAGCGTCACCTCCTGGGCCGCCACCGTCTTGCCGCGGTAGTGCCAGGCGATGTCGCGCACCGTGGCGCCGTTGTACGCCACCATGCGGATCTGCTTGCGGAAGTGGGCCTGCGAGCCACGCGTCAGGCGCTGCATCTCGCGCACGTCACGCTCCAGGAAGTACAGCGTCACCGGGTTGCCCTCGGCCTCGGGCATGTCGGGCAGGTTGAGGCGGCGCTCGCCGCTCAGGAAGTCGGTGCGCGCGGCGCAGCATCCGCCGGCTGGGGCACGCGTGAGCACCAGGTCCACGCTGTCCTCGAAGCCGGCCTCGAGCGAGCCGCTGCGGCGGAAGCGGTAGCGCAGCTTCGTGGGTGGCTTGATGCCGCGCAACTGCGGCGTCATGAAGAGCAGGCGCTCGGCTCGCGAAAAGTCCTGCGCGCCGCTGGGCGCGGCGGGGGCGGGCGCATCGGCGGCCCGGGCGGCCAGGCCGGCACCCAGGAGCAGGGCCGACAGCAGGGCCGGCATCAGAACGCGGGCGGAAATCAGAGGCATCGTTGATCCGTTCATTGCGGCACCAGCACACGCGCCAGAGTGGCCGCCAGTTCAGGGTTCAGTGCTTCCAGCCTGTCGCGTGCCTGCCGCGCGGGCTCGAGTCGGCCCTGTTCGATGTTGAGCATGCCGAGCTGGAACCAGGCTTCCTGCAGTCCGGCGTCCAGCGCCAGCGATTGTTCGAGTGCGCGCTGCGCCTCGCCCGGGCGCTGCAGGCCGCGCAGCGCCAGGCCGTGCAGGTACCAGGCCTGGGGGTCGCGGGCATCGCTGCGGGTCCAGTTGAAGGCCAGGGCTTCAAGCTCTTCCCAGCGGCGCTCGCGCTCCAGCGCGGCAGCGCGCAGGAAGACGGGTTGCGTCGCCGCCGGCACCTGCCAGAAGGCTGCCGCAGTGGCGGCCAGCGGCGCCACGGCGCGAAAGTCACCGTCTGCTGCGATCAAGGGCTGAAGCCACTCCACCGGCGCCGCGTAGTAGTGGGCTTGCCCGCCACGCAGGCGGAAGGTCAGGATGCCGACCAGGCGCATGGTGTCGTCGAACAGCCCGCCGCCGCTGGCGCCGGAGTTGAAGCCGTTGCGCACCTGGATGACCTGGGCACCATCCAGCCGGTGCAGCGCGACGATGTCGCCTTCGCTGCGTTGAAGTTCGACCCCGCCGGTGTAGCCCAGTGCCAGCACCGACTGCCCGGGCTTCAGCTCGTTGCTGCGACCCAAGACCACGCTGTCGGCCTGCAGGCCCGGCACGCGCAGCGCACAGAGGTCGTGGCCAGCATCGCTGGCCTGGGCGTCGACGCGCCAGCGCTGGCCTCCGCGCACGACCGAAATCTGCAAAGCCTCGCGCGTGACATGGCAGTTGGTGACCACCACGCCGGGTGCCACCGCCACCGCCGAGCCCAGGGCATAGCCACCCTGGACCCGCTGCACCTCGATCTTGAGCACGCTGGCGCTCAGGCGGATGGCGGCGGCCCGGTCCGGCGCTGCCTGGGCGGCCCCCGCCGGCAGCGCCCCCAGCAGCGCCCCCAGCAAGAGGAGGGCGAACTTCATCGCGAGGCCGCCGTCATTCCTTTCGCGCTTCGAAGGATTCGTCAACCAGGGGCACGCCGAACTCGCGCAGGATGGCCTGGATCTCGGTACGGCGCGATTCGAGAAGGCCCTCGATCTGCTGCTTCCATTCGCGCTCGCCATAGCGCACGCCCATCGCCATCGGGTAGTCGAACTTGACACCGGGCTCGGACTTCAGCGGCACCACGGCCAGCGGGGTCTGCTTGACGCGCTGGGCGAAGAAGCCTGCGATGGGCCCCCAGACGATGGCCGCGTCGATCTTGCCGCTGGCCAGGTCTTTCTCGATGATCTCGCCCGGGTATTGGTCGGGGTCGGCATTGAGCATCGAATAAGGCACGCCCTGGTCGACCAGCTGGTGCTTGACCAGCCAGGCCGAAGCGGGCGAGCGGTCATGGATGCCGATGCGCAGCGACTTGAGCCTGGCCGCGTCGAGGCGCAGAAAGTCATCGGCACTGGCGACCTGATCCATGCCCTTGCCCTTGGCGTACACCAGCGCATAGGTTGAACGGTAATAGGGCTTGGTGACCGAAACCTGGTCGAAGCCGGCCGGCACGCCCATCACGATGTCGCAGGGGTAGTCCTGGCCCGGCAGCTTGAAGCGCAGCGTGTTGCGGATGAAGGCCATGCGCTGCGGAAACGAGTAATAGGTGACCGGCAGCCCGAGCGCCTTGCCAAAGACCTCGGCAATGCGGTTCTCGAGGCCCTGCTTCTCGGTGTTGGAGAACGGCAGATTGTTCGGGTCCTGGCATACGCGCAGCGCCGTACGCGGCGCGGGCGCGTCCTGCGCCAGGGCCGGCTGGGACAACAGGCCCAGCGTGGCGGCAACAGCGGCCCACCCGAACGAAGACAGGGCGGGAATCATTTGATTTCTTCGACCTTGGCGCGCGTGATGGCGCCGTCGGAGCGGCCCTTGAGGTAGGCGTAGAGGCGGTCGATGTTGTCCATCACCTGCGGGCTGCCGGCAAAGCTGACCATGCCCTTCTCGAGCCGGCCGTCGCGCACGGTCTTGATGAACTCTTCCTTGGTCAGCACCTTCATGCTGGCCAGCAGCGAGGGGCCGACCATGCCTTCCTGGTTGGCGCCGTGGCAGCGGTCGCAGGCGGCAGCGCGCCAGGCGCGGAAGCCCTTCATCGTGTCGGCGTCGACCTTGTAGCCGTCTTGCACCGTGTACAGCGGCGCCGCGTCGGCGGGCGGGGTGGATTGCGCTTGCGCGAGGGCGCAGACGGTGGCCAGCAGGACCAGCGCGGACGTTCGAAAAATCATGATGAGGCGGTATCCAAAGTCACGGGTGCAACGAAACAGGGGGGAAGGCAGCCTCAGCAGCGCCGTCCCCCCTACGAAAGATCACCTTAGGGTGATCAAGGATTCATCGCGACGGGTCTCAGTTCGGCAGAGCGAAAACCGTCAGCGAGCCACCGAGTTCCGTGTACTGGTTCAGCTCGCGGTAGCCACCCACGGCGCCCAGGCCGTCGGTGTCCTTCTCCAGGCCCGCGGCCATGCCGATGCCGGCCCAGCCACCGATGCCCGAGAACACGCCGATGTACTGCTTGCCCTTGTGCTCGTAGGAGAAGACGTTGCCGATGATGCCGGACGGCGTCTTGAACTTGAACAGCTCCTTGGAGATGTCGTTCTTGTCCACGCACTTCAGGTAGCCCTCGAGCGTGCCGTAGCAGGACAGGCCGCCCGCGGTGTTGAGCGAGCCGCTCCACACCGAGAACTTCTCGGCCTTGCTCTGCACGATCTTGCCGGTGCCGGCGTTCCAGGTGATGAAGTTGCCCATGCCGCCGTGGCTGCCCGGCGCCGGGTACATCGACAGCGTGGCGCCGACGTACGGCTGGCCCGCGGTGTACTCGACCTTGAACGGCTCGTAGTCCATGCAGACGTGGTTGGTCGGCACGTAGAAGAGCTTGGTCTCGGGGTCGAAGGATGCCGGCTGCTGGTCCTTGCTGCCCAGGGCGGCCGGGCAGATGCCCTTGGTGTTGACGTCAGCCCCGTTCTGCGCGGTGGAGTACTTGGACACCACTTGCGGCCGGCCGCTCTTCATGTCGACGTGGGTGGCCCAGTTGACCTTCGGGTCGTACTTCTCGGCCACCAGCAGCGCGCCGTTGGTGCGGTCCAGCGTGTAGCCGAAGCCGTTGCGGTCGAAGTGGACCAGCGCCTTGGTGGGCTTGCCCTTGACGTCGATGTCGGCCAGGATCATTTCGTTGATGCCGTCGAAGTCCCACTCGTCGAAGGGGGTCATCTGGTAGACCCAGTTGACCTTGCCGGTGTCGACGTCACGCGACCAGATGGACATGGACCACTTGTTGTCGCCGGGGCGTTGAGCCGGGTTCCAGGTCGACGGGTTGCCGGTTCCGTAGAACACCGCGTTCAGCGCCTTGTCGTAGCTGTACCAGCCCCAGGTGGTGCCGCCGCCGATCTTCCACTGGTCGCCCTTCCAGGTCTTGAGCGACGAGTCCGGGCCCACGGGCTTGACGGCGCCGTCGGTCCAGGTGGTGGTCTTGGCCGGGTCGATCAGCATCTCGCTGTCGGGGCCGACGCTGTAGCCCTTCCAGGCCAGCTTGCCGTCCTTCAGGTTGTAGGCAGCCAGGAAGCCGCGCACGCCCCACTCGCCACCGCTGATGCCGGTGATGACCTTGTCCTTGAAGACGTGCGGCGCGTTGGTGTTGACGGCGCCCAGCTTGGGGTCGCCGTTCTTCACGCTCCAGATCAGCTTGCCCGACTTGGAGTCGAGGGCGATCAGGTTGCTGTCGGCCTGCTGCAGGATGACCTTGCCTTCGGCATAGGCCAGGCCACGGTTGACGGTGTCGCAGCACATCTGCGGGATCACGGCCGGATCCTGGCGCGGTTCGTACTTCCAGAGGATCTTCTGCGTGTCGAGGTCGACCGCGAAAACCTTGTTCGGGAAGGGCGAGTGCAGGTACATCACGCCGTCGACCACCAGGGGCGAGCCCTCGTGGCCGCGCAGCACGCCGGTCGAGAAGGTCCAGGCGACCTGCATCTTGCCGACGTTGCTCTTGTTGATCTGCTTGAGCTGGGTGTAGCGCTGGTTGAACATGTCACCAGCCTGCGTGGCCCAGTTCTTGGGGTTCGCGATGTGCTTTTCGACGTCGGCATTGGCCATCGCCAATGCCGGCACCGCCAAGAGCGCGAGCCCGAGTCGACGTGCGAAGCTGCCGCTCGATCGCCGGAAAAGATTCATCAGTGTCTCCTTGCTTTTTGGTGGTCTGGATACGCGCGACCGGTGCCACCTAATCCCGTCGTCGCTCGAGTGGACGGTGTCGCAGGGTGCAACAACCGTGCCCGTCGTCAGCGGCATTGGGCGCTTGCATCGCCGCACCTGTCGCTGCGGGCCATCGTCGGGCCCTTCCGGGTCGGCGAAACCTAGGCAAAACCCTGGAGATTCGGGGCCTGAAAGCGGCCGATGGTGTGCCCGCCCTCGCTCATGGAGGGCTGGATTGCGGGAAAGTCCGGAGGCCGCGGCAAGGCCTCGAAGGCCCGTCGCTAACGTGCATGGCGTCACGTTCCGGCCTTGTATCGGCTGCATCCCCAAGATTTGGCGCAGAGTGTTCCAGCGCCTGCGCAACTGTGCGGCGGCGCGGGTGCGTGGCGCCTGCCGGGCCGCATCGGACCTCTTGGGGTTTGCGGGCGCCGGGGCTCGGGACTTGCTTTTTCCGCCCCGGGGCGGCGTGGGGCCGCCTCGCTTGTTCCATGGGCGTGACAGACTGCGCTCGACGGGTGCCGCCGGGGCGGCCCGCAGACCATCGGAGTGGCATGGACCGCGCTGACGCATTGCTGCAAGACTGGCGCCACCGCGCCCTGGCCCTGGAATCCGAGGTCGGCCGCGCCGTGCTGGGCCAGGCGCGTGCGATACGACTGGTGTGTACCGCCGTGTTCGCACGCGGCCATGTGCTGCTGCAGGGCGACGTGGGTGTCGGCAAGACCACGTTGCTGCGCGCCTTTGCGCATGTGCTGGGCGGCGCCTTTGCGCGCGCCGAGGGCACCATCGATCTGATGCCCAATGACCTGCTGTACTACACCCACATCGGCGCCGATGGCCGGCCCGCAGTAGACCCGGGCCCGCTGATCTGCCATGGCGAAGACCTCGCCATCTTCTTCTTCAACGAGATCAACCGCGCACGCCCGCAGGTGCACTCGCTGCTGCTGCGCGTGATGGCCGAGCGCAGTGTCTCGGCCTTCAACCGCGAGTTGCGCTTTCCGCACCTGCTGGTCTTTGCCGACCGCAACCGTGTCGAGCGTGAGGAGACCTTTGAGATTTCTTCAGCGGCGCGTGACCGCTTCATGCTTGAGATCACCATCGACCCGCCGGCCGGCGACGACGAACGGCGAGCGCTCATGTTCGATCCTCGATTCCACGATGCCGATCGCCTGGTGGCTGAACTGGCCGGCGGCGTGCTGGCCCACACCGAGTTGAATGCCGTGGCCGCGCAGATCCAGCGCAGCGTGCAGACCTCGACCACGCTGCAGAACTACGCGCTCGAACTGTGGCGGGCCACCGCCGAGCCGGGGGCCTTCGGCATCCGCCTGCCCGAGGTCGAAATGGATCAGCTGATGCTGGCCGGCGCCAGCCCGCGCGGCATGAGCATGCTGCTGCGCGCGGCGCGCGTGGCGGCCTGGTTGGATGGCCGCGACCACGCCACGCCCGCGGACCTGCAGGCCCTCTTCCACGAGGCCGTGGCCCACCGCCTGTGCCTGCAGCCGGTGTATGAGATGCGCCGCCAGGAGATCACCGCGGCCCTGGTGAAGGCCATTCTCGCGCGGGTGTCCGCGCCGTGATCAAGGAAGCCTGGTACCGCGTCGGCGGCCCGGTGCTGGGGCAGACCCCGGGCCGCCACCGCAGCCGGCGCGGCGACAGCGGCCTCGAGTTCCGCGGCCACGCCAGCCTGCTGGACGCGCCCGACCCGCGCCGGCTGGATCTGCACGCCAGCCTGCGCGACCCCTTCGGCGACTGGCGCGTGCGCCTGAACAGCCAGCGCCGGGCGGTGCCCGTGTGGGTGATGGCCGATCTCTCGGCTTCGATGGTCTACGCGGGCCGGCGGCGCAAGCCCGAGGTGCTGGCTGACCTGGTGGACAGCCTGGCACTCTCGGCCTGGCGCAGCGGCGACAGCTTTGGCTTCATAGGCTGCGACGCCCGCGTGCGCCCCGACTGGCTGCAACTGCCCACGCGTGCCCGCGGCGCCGGCCATGGCATTGCGCGGGCGCTGCGTGACTGGCAAGGGGCGGATGCCGATGCCGGCAGCGCCCAAGGCCTGCTGCAAGCCTGGCGCTGGCTCGGCCACCGCCGCGGCCTGGTCTTCCTGGTGTCCGATTTCCATCTGCCGCTGGAGATGGTGCGCGACGTGCTGGCCAGCCTCTCGGCCCACGAAGTGGTGCCGGTGGTGCTGTGGGACGCGCAGGAGTTCGAGCTGGGTCCGCCGCGCGGCCTGGCGCGCGTGTTCGACCCCGAAAGCGGGCGCCGTCGCCTGGTCTGGTGGCGGCCGGCGCTGCGCGAGCGCTGGCGCCAGGCGCTGCTCGAGCGGCGCGAGGCACTGCTTCAGCTCTTTGCGGCGCGGCGCCTGTCGCCTCTGTTCATCGAGGAGGGCTATGACGCCGACGCCCTCACCCGCCACTTTCTCGGCTGAGCGATGAAGGCCTGCTGCACCGGGTGGCTGGCCTTGGTCGCGGCCGCGGCCGTCCAGGCCCAGGTCGGGCCTTCGGCCAGCGTCGTCGAGCCGCGCGCCTTCGGCTACCTGGTGGGCGATGTGTTGCAGCGCCGGGTGACGGTGGACGTGCCGCCGGGCTGGGTGCTCGATCCGGAATCGCTGCCGCCGGTGCGGCGGCCGGGCCAGGCGCTGGAACTGCGCCGCCTGCGCTGGCAGGGCGGCCCCGAGTTGCTGCTGGAGTACCAGGTATTCCT
The DNA here is from genome assembly GCF_904426505.1 of Rubrivivax sp. A210. GTDB lineage: Bacteria > Pseudomonadota > Gammaproteobacteria > Burkholderiales > Burkholderiaceae_C > Rubrivivax. The sequence goes on along the minus strand of NZ_CAJGBN010000012.1, from coordinate 114,539 downwards.
GGCGCCGCGCGACGTGTACACGCTGGAAGCACCGCCGCTCAAGCTCCGCTTCCACGGCCCCGGCGGCGAGCGCGGCCTGCGCATCGATGCCTGGCCGGTGACGGTGGCGCCGCTGCTGCCGGCCGAGATCTCGCCCCGCACCGGCCTGGGTGACATGCGGCCCGATGCGCCGCCGCCGCTGTTCGACCTGGGGCCGGCGCAGCAGCGGCTGTCTGCCTATGCCGCGCTGCTGGCGCTGGCGGCGATCTACTTGCTGCACGTCTATGTCGGCCTGCCCTGGCTGGCGCGGCGCTCGCGGCCCTTTGGCAGGGCCTGGCGACCGCTGATGTTGGCGGTGATGACGCCCGACGTCGGCGGACAGCGCAGGGCCTTCGAAGAGATCCACCGGGCCCTCAATGCGACTGCCGGCGAGGCCTTGTTTGCAGCCGGACTGGAGCCCTTCCTGCACCGCCATCCGCACTTTGCCCCGCTGCGTCCTGATCTGACTGATTTCTTCCGGCGTTCGGAAGCCGGCTTCTTTGCCGGCCAATGGGGCGACGACAGCCGAGCCTGGCTGCTGGAACTGGGTCGCCGCTGCCGCAACCTGGAGCGAGGCAGCGCATGAGCTTCGACTCGCCACTGTGGCTGTTGCTGCTGCCGCTGGCGCTGTGGCCGCTGTGGGCCGAGCCGGGCCTGGCGCGGGCGAACGCCTGGGCCGCGACGCTGCCTCGCGACCGCCTCTCCGACGGGCTGGACCTGGCATTGCGTGCCGCGGCCGTGGTGGCGGTGGTGGCGCTGCTGATCGCCCTCGCCGGGCCGCATCGACCCGAGGTGGCGGTGGAGCGCGTCGGCCGCGGCGCCGAGATCGTGCTGGTGCTTGATCGCAGCCGCAGCATGGACGAGAGCTTTGCCGGCTCTCGCACCCCCCCGCCGGTCAAGGGCACGGGGCCGGAGGCGCTGGCCTACTACTCGACGCTGCGTGCCGCCGAGGCGCGCGAATCCAAGGGCAAGGTGGCGCGGCGCCTGCTGGCGGAATTCACCGCCCGCCGCCCGGATGACCGCTTCGGCATGATCGCCTTCAGCACGCTGCCGATACGCGTGCTCGGCTTCACCCAGAAGCCCGAGGCCATACAGGCCGCCATCAGCGCCGGCGACATCGGCCGCGGCCTGTCGGAAACCAATATCGCGTTCGCCCTGCAGGCCGCGCTGGACTACTTCGTCGACCGGCCCTACACCGGCTCGCGCATCCTGATGCTGGTATCCGACGGCGGCGACACCCTCGATGTCGATGCGCGCGAGCGCATCGCCGAGCTGGCGCGCCGGGTGCGGGTGGCGATCTACTGGCTCTACATCCGCTCGCCGCGCAGCCCGGGCCTGATGGCCGGCAGCGACGAGCCGCCGAGCAATGTCGACGCCGTGCCCGAGTATTTCCTGCACCGCTATTTCGGCTCGCTGGGCGTGCCCTACCGCGCCTACGAGGCCGAGAGCACTGACGCGCTGCAAAAGGCCATCGCCGATGTCGACCGGCTGGAGAACCTGCCCATCACCTATTTCGATACCCTGCCGCGGCGAGATCTCGCGCCCTGGGCCTATGGTGTGGCGCTGGCCGCGGTGCTGCTGCTGCTGGCGGCGCAACTGGCGGAGATCAGGTCTTGATCAAGCGCAGCCTCACCCGCGCCGTCTGGGCCCTGGCTGCGCTGCTGCTGCTGGCCCTGCTTGTCGATGCCGCCTGGCTGTGGCAGCTGCAGGGCTGGAACCGGCAGATCGCCGAAGGCCGACCAGATGCCTCTTCTGCGCGGCCCGAGCTGCGCTTCGCACGCGCCCATGCCCTGGCCGCCAGCGCGGCGCACGGCGCGGCCAGCGCCGCCCAGGTCGCCGACGAGGCCACGCTCAACCACTACCGCGCGCTGCAGGGCGACGAGGGCGCCCTGGGCCAGGCGGCACGCTACAACGGCGCCAACCTGCTGTTGCGCCAGGCCTTGGCCCTGCGCGAGAGCGCCCAGCCCGGCCAGGCCATCGCGCTGCTCGAGCTGGCCAAGGAGGGCTATCGCGAGCTGCTGCGACTCAATCCCCAGCATTGGGACGCCCGCTACAACCTCGCACGCGCCCAGCGCCTGCAGCCCGATCCGGTGGAGGAAGACCTCGAGCCGATGGCCGAGCCTCGCGCCGCCGAACGCGCCGCCACGACGATGCGCGCCCAGACCCTGGGGCTGCCTTGAAGCGCAAGCTCGCCCCGGCCCTGGCCGCCCTGCGCGGCGAGCGCGGCCTGCTCGTCGGCGCCGCCCTGGCCCTGGCCGCCAGCTTCTTGCGGCCCGAGGTGCCGCTGCAACGCGACTTGTTCGAGCATGTGGTCGTGCTCGACATCACGCAGAGCATGAACGTGGCCGACCAGCAGCTCGACGGCCGGCCCGCGTCCCGCCTGGCCGCGGCCAAGCACCACCTGCGCCTGGCCCTGCTGGGCCTGCCTTGCGGTTCGAAGCTGGGCTGGGCCGTGTTCACCGAATACCGCAGCTTCCTGCTGCTGGCGCCGGTGGAGGTCTGCACCCACCTGGGCGAGCTGCGCACCACCCTGGACGGCATCGACGGCCGCATGGCCTGGGTGGGCGGCAGCGAAATCGCCAAGGGCCTGCACAGCGCCCTCGTCGTCGCCAAGCAGCTGCCGCGCCAGCCGGCCCTGGTCTTCATCACCGACGGCCACGAGTCGCCGCCGCTCAACCGCCGTCATCGCCCGGCCTTCGACGACAAGCCGGGCGAGGCGCGCGGCTTCATCCTGGGCGTGGGCGAGATCAAGCCCTCGCCCATCCCCAAGACCGATCCCCAGGGCCGGCCGCTGGGCTATTGGCGCGGCGACGACGTGGCCCAGACCGACCCGCGCAGCCAGGGGCGCGGCGCCAGCGTGGGCGGCGAGCGCATGGTGGACGAGGGCGGCGGTGGCACTTCCGCGAGCGCGCTCGGGGCCACGCCGGGAACGGAGCACTTGTCGGGCCTGCGCGAACCCTATCTGCGCCTGCTGGCCGGCGAGCAGGGCCTGGGCTTCCAGCGCCTGGCCACGACCGAGGCACTGGTGGCCGCGCTCACCGCCCCGGCCCTGGCCCGCCCCGTGCCTGCGCGCGCCGATGTCCGCGTCGCGCTGGGCTTGCTGGCCCTGGTGCTGCTGCTGACCCGCTACCGTGGCGGCAAGCGCTGGCGCCGGCTGCGATGGCCCTGGCGGCCATGGAAAAGGCCGGCGAGGGCTGAGCCCCGGCCGGCCTGATCGAGAAGGTGCAAGGCGGGCGGACAGGCCGCCCGGCCGGCTTACTTCTGGTTCTGCTTCTCGTTCTTCTTGGGCTTCGCGCCCTTGCCCTTCTCAGGTGCGGTCACCACCACGGCGGGTGCGGCCTCTTCCTCGATCTTGGGCACGGTGACGGCGACGATCACCGGGTTCAGCGTGCCGTGCTTGACGGCCTTGATGCCCTCGGGCAGCTTCAGGTCGCTGGCGTGCAGGCTCTGGTTCTTGACCAGGCCCGATAGGTCGATGGTCACGAACTCGGGCAGCTGCGAGGCCAGGCATTCGATCTCGAGGTCGGTGCGCACATGGCTGACCAGGCAGTGGTCGGTCTTGACGGCCGGCGACAGATCTTCACCCGAGAAGTGCAGCGGCACCTTCTTGCGCAGCTTGGTGGTCTCGTCGATGCGCTGGAAGTCGACGTGCATCACCACCGGCTTCCAGGCGTGCATCTGGAAGTCGCGCAGCAGTACCTTCTCGGTCTTGCCGGCCAGTTCCATCTCGAGGATGGACGAGTGGAAGGCTTCCTTCTTGAGCGCGAAGAAGAGCGCGTTGTGATCGAGCTCGATCATCGAAGGCGTGCCCGCGCCGTAGACGATGCCCGGCACCTTGGCGGCGTTGCGCAGGCGGCGGCTCGCTCCGGTCCCCTGCAGCGTACGCTCGTAAGCGGTGAATTTCATGTGTGCTCCAACAGTTGGGGCGCCCGCGACCAGGCTGCCCGGGAAATGCGGGACGGGCCCGCAGGAAGGACAAGGACTCCGTGGGGAGCCTCGCCCGATTCAGAAATTGCTGTTCTGCTCGGCGAAGAGCGAGGTCACCGATTCGCCGTCGCTGATGCGGCGGATGGTCTCGGCGAAAAGGAAGGCCACCGAGAGCTGGCGGATCTTGCCGCAGGCGCGTGCGGCGTCCGACAGCGGGATGGTGTTGGTGATCACCACCTCGTCGATCTGCGATGACTTGATGCGCTCGACCGCAGGGCCCGAGAACACCGGGTGGGTGCAGTAGGCGTACACGCTGAGTGCGCCGCGCGCCTTCAGCACCTCGGCCGCCTTCACCAGGGTGCCGGCGGTGTCGATCATGTCGTCCATGATCACGCAGTTGCGGCCCTCGATCTCGCCGATGACGTGCATCACCTCGGAGACATTGGCCGCCGCGCGGCGCTTGTCGATGATGGCGAGGTCGCAGCCCAGCTGCTTGGCCAGCGCACGGGCGCGCACCACGCCGCCGACGTCGGGCGAGATCACCACCAGGTTGGGGTAGTCGCGGCTCTTGAGGTCGGACAGCAGCACCGGGCTGGCGTAGATGTTGTCGACCGGGATGTCGAAGAAGCCCTGGATCTGGTCGGCGTGCAGGTCCATGGTCAGCACGCGCTCGACGCCCACGGTCTCGAGCAGGTTGGCCACCACCTTGGCGCTGATGGGCACGCGCGTGCTGCGCGGCCGGCGGTCTTGACGGGCGTAGCCGAAGTAGGGGATCACCGCGGTGATGCGGCGTGCGCTGGCACGCTTGAGCGCATCGACCATGATGAGCAACTCCATCAGGTTCTCGTTGGTCGGCGAGCAGGTGGGCTGCATCACGAAGACATCGCGGGCGCGCACGTTCTGGCGCAGCTCGACGGTGACCTCGCCATCGGAGAAGCGGCCAACCGCTGCCTGGCCGAGTTCGACGCCCAGGTTGGACGCGATCTCCTGCGCCAGCACCGGGTTGGCATTGCCGGTGAACAGCAGGGTGTTGAACAGCACTTGGTGTCTCCGCGAGGGCGGCGCCGGGTCAGAAGCCGACCGCGGCGTCAAAAGATGTTTGGCAGGGGAGGAAGGACTCGAACCCTCGCATGTCGGAATCAAAATCCGATGCCTTGACCAACTTGGCGACTCCCCTACACAGGCCGTGGCACGAGGCCACTGCCCAAAAACCGTTTCAGCCCGCCCATCCGAACAGCGGATGCAGCGGCAGGCTGCGACACAACCTTCCCACCCAACCCGGCGGCAACTCGCCCGCCGGAAATGTCGCCCTGGGCGGGCCGGACATGCCGTTTCTCTCGACAACGCTTGCGAAGACCGCGCTGCCCGAGCCTGTCATGCGGCTGTTGCCGTATCGAGACTCCAACCATTGCGCGGCTTGCGCCACCTCGGGACATCGGTCTTCGGCGGGGGGTTGCAGGTCGTTGCGGCCAAAAAACGCGCCACCTTCTCCTGCATCCCACTCCGCGGGCAGAACCGAAATTCCTGCGTCGTCGAGTGAGCCCAAGAGTATAGCGGGTTCGGTGTCGCGCCGCAGCATGGGGTGGCTGAAAATTTCTGCGGTGGGCAGCGAAGCGGCCGGCTTGACGACGGCGTAGTCGCGCTGCGGCAACGCAAGCGGGGTCAGGCGCTCGCCGATGCCTTCGACGAAGGCGTTGTGGCCGGCTATGAAGAAGGGCACGTCGGCGCCCAGGGTCAGGCCGATCTCGGCCAGGCGCTGGCGCGGCAGGCCCAGGCCCCAGAGGCGGTTCAGCGCCAGCAGCGTGGTCGCCGCGTCGGAGCTGCCGCCGCCCATGCCGGCCCCGGCGGGCACGCACTTGGCAATCGAGATGTCGGCGCCCAGCGTGCTGCCGCTGATGGCCTGCAACGCGCGTGCGGCGCGCAGGCACAAGTCTTCCTGCGGCAACGGGTCGCCCAGGTCGTGGCGGGCGAGAAGGCCGTCGTCGCGGCGCTCGAAGTGCAGGGTGTCGGCCCAGTCTATGAGCACAAAGGGCGACTGCAGCAGATGGTAGCCATCGGCGCGGCGCCCGATGACGTGCAGGAAGAGGTTGAGCTTGGCCGGTGCCGGCACATCGTAGAGGGTGCGCAAGGCCATGGCTTCAGGGCTCCCGGGGATCGAGCTTGACGCGCACCACCACCGCCGGCGCCGCTTCGCGGCGGGCCTCGATCCAGCCTTCGGCAAGGCGCGCCAGGCTGACGCGCCAGCCCAGTTGTTCAAAGCCCGCATCCACGGCACGGTGCGGCGCGTCGGGCCAGGGCCGGCCGGCCAGCCAGTCGGCCAGGGCGGCCAGTGGCAGGGCCTCGCCGAGGGCCTCGCGCGACAGCACTTCCAGGCTGGCGAAGCGGCGCTCGCCGTCGCTGGTGGTGAGCAGCGCCTCGCCCGGCGCCCAGCGCGCCGTGGCCATGCGCGTGCCCAGCGGGGTGGACAGGCGCAACTCGCCGCTGCTGGCGCCGCCGCGCAACTCGAAGGCACTGCCGACGCTGCGCGGGCCGGCATCCTCGCTGGCCTCGATGCGCACGCTCATGCGGCCGCTGGTCCAGCCCGGCTGCGGGGTGGGGGGCGTGCTGGCGCAGGCCGCGAGCAGAGCCGCCGTGATGAGCGGCGCGCCGCTGCGGCCGATCACAGGTCGACGTGCAGGCGGGCCAGGGTCTCGCGCAGCACGTCGTTGGTGGCGTCGCGGCTGTTGGCCTCGCGCCAGACGCGGCGCGCTTCCTCGCGTTCGCCTGTGGCCCACAGCACCTCGCCCAGGTGGGCCGCGATCTCGGTGTCGGGCCGCGCCTTGTAGGCCGAGCGCAGCAGGCGCACGGCTTCGGCGTGGTTGCCGAGGCGGAACTCGACCCAGCCCAGGCTGTCGGTGATGAAGGGGTCGCCGGGCGCCAGCTCGAGCGCGCGCTGCACCAGCTCACGCGCCTCGGGCAGGCGCTGCCGGCGGTCGGCCAGCGAGTAGCCCAGCGCATTGTGGGCGTGGGCGTTGTCGGGCTTGATGGCGATGACGCGGCGCAGCAGGCGCTCCATGTCGTCGAGCTTCTCGAGCTTCTCGGCCATCATGGCCTGCTCGTAGATGAGGTCGGCGTCGTCGATGAAGCGCTGCGAGGCGCTGGCCAGCACGTCGTAGGCCTCGCGCCAGCGCTTGACATCGCGCAGCACCGCGGCTTCGGCCACCAGCTTGGCGCGGGCGTCGTCGCCGCGCCGCTCGGGCACGCGCTGGATCAGCTCGCGCGCCTGCGCAAGCTTGCCCTGGCGCGCCAGGATGGAGGCACGCCGGCTCTGCACCTCGAGCGCGCGCTGCGGGTCGTCGACCTTGGCCAGCCAGGATTCGGCTGCCTTGTAGTCGCCGCGGTCCTGTGCCGCCTGCGACAACATCAGCCATGCCTGCACGGCGCCGTTCTCGGGGCGGTGAGCGCCGTCGTCATCGTCATCGCCCTCGGCGGCTGACGGAGTTTCGGCTGCCGGCTGGCGCTGGGCCAGGTCGAGGTAGCGCAGCAGCGCCGCCTCGCCCTCCTTGAACTGCTTGAGTTCGAGGTGGATGGCGCCCAGCGACAGGTAGGGAGCGGCCACTTCGGGTTGGCGGCGGGTGGCCACTTGCAACTGGGCCGCCGCATCGGCATAGCGCTGGGCGCTGGTGAGCAGGCGCACATAGGCCATGCGCAGCGCTGGCTCGGCGTCGTCGCGAGCCAGGTAGTCGAGCGCCAGGGCTTCGGCCTGGGGGCGCTCGCGCACCAGTTCCAGTGCCAGCAGCGCGACGCCGGGGGCGGCCGGGTCCAGCGACTGCGCCTCGCGCGCCAGTTCGAGTGCGCGTGCCGGGTCGCGCGCTTCGAGCCAGGCGCGGCCCAGGGACAGGCGCACGGCGACACGGGTCTCGGGCGCGGCACGATAGGGTTCGAACGCAGCCTCGAGCAGGCGCGCGATCTGGGCCGGATCACTGCTGCGCTGCAGGAAGCGGGGCAGGGCGCCAATGAGGCCGGGGCGCTCGGCGGCCGACGTGATGGCGAGCAGCGCCTTCAGCGGCTCGGGCAGGGCGTCGGCGCGGTTGAGCAGCAGCAACACCTGCACCTGCATGCGCACCGCGTCCACCGAGGCCGGCAGCATCTGGCGCCAGGCCTTGGTGGCATTGAGCGCCTGTTCGCCGGCACGCGCCTGCAGCGCAATGTCGACGACGCGGCGGTACAGGCCGTCGTCGCGCGAGCGGCGCGCGGCGTCGAGCAGCCATTCGTAGGCCGTGGCGGCGTCGCCCTGGTTGAGCGACATCTCGCCCACCAGCATCTGGTAGAGCAACTGGTCGTTGAGGACCGAATTGGCAGCGGGCGCCGCGGCGTCGGGCTTGGCAGGGGCGCCGACGCGCTGGGCCTGCGCCGCGGGCAGCGCGAGCAGGGCGGGCGCCGCGGTCAAGAAGGCCAGCGCAAAGCGCCAGCAGCGGCGTTGGGACATCAAGGCTCCCCTGGGATGAAAAGGCATTCTCACATAATGGCCTCATGCCCGAACTCCCCGAAGTCGAGGTCACGCGCAGGGGCATCGCCGGGCCCCTGCTGGGCGCGAAGGTGCTGGCGCTGCGCCTGGGCAAGCCGCTGCGCTGGCCGCTGGGACGCGAGCCGCAGGCCCTTGCTGGCGCGGCGGTGGGCGCGGTCGTGGGTGAGGTCGCGCGGCGCGGCAAGTACCTGTGGCTGCCGCTCCTGCATGCCGACGCGGCCAGCGATGGCGGGCTGCTGCTGCACCTGGGCATGTCGGGCTCGCTGGCGCTGCTGGACGCGCCGCCGCCGCCCGGGCCGCACGACCATTTCGATCTTGTCACCGACCGCGGCACGCTGCGCCTGAACGACCCGCGGCGCTTCGGTGCCGTGCTGTGGTCGGCCGCCCTCGATGTGCCGCCTGCGGCCACCCTGCTGGCGCGGCTGGGCCCCGAGCCCTTCGACGCCGCGCTCACCGATGCGGGTTTTCACGCTGCGCTGCAGCTGCGCAGCGCGCCGATCAAGGCCGTGTTGCTGGCGGGCGAGGTCGTCGTCGGCGCCGGCAACATCTACGCCTGCGAGGCCTTGCATGCCGCCGCCATCCACCCGGCCCTGCGCGCCGACCGCATCAGCCGGCCGCGTGCTGCGCGCCTGCTGGCGGCGCTGCGCGCCACCCTGGCACGCGCGCTGGAACTGGGCGGTTCGACGTTGCGCGACTTCAGCGATGTGCATGGTGCGGCCGGCACCTTCCAGGCCGTGGCCGCGGTCTATGGCCGCGCGGGCCTGCCCTGTTTGCGCTGCGGGGGCACCGTGCAACGCCGCGTGCAGGCGCAACGCTCGACCTATTTCTGTGCGGGTTGTCAGCGCAGGTAACAGAAACGGAATGCGGCGAATTTCACGCAAAGCGGGTCGGTGCCGCTGCGCTAGGATGGAACGCTGCGGACCCCCGCGGAGATTCCCTGCGGATTAAGCCATGCCCAGCCCGACCCCGAGCCGTATCGCCCAGAGCCTGGAAGCCCTGGCCTCCTGGCGTGCTTCGCTCGATCGCCATGTCGTGCAGCTCGGCCGCGCGCTGCAGGAGCAGGACTTGCTCGACGATGCCGATACCGCGTCGCTGGCCGCGCTGCGCGACCGCCTCTCTGCCGAGACCCTGACCGTCGCCTTCGTGGCCGAGTTCTCGCGAGGCAAGTCGGAGCTGATCAACGCCATCTTCTTCGCCGATGCCGGAGGCCGCGTGCTGCCGGCCACGCCGGGCCGCACCACGATGTGCCCGGTGGAGCTGCGCTACGAGCGCGAGATGGCGCCGCAGCTGATGCTGCTGCCCATTGAAACGCGGCTGCGCGGGCTGGCGCTGGCTGAACTGAGGCCGCGGCCCGAGCACTGGCATGTGGTGCCGCTGGACCCGGCCGAGCCCCAGACCCTGGTGCAGGCCCTGACCGCGGTGACCCGCACCCAGCGCGTCAGCGTGCAGCAGGCCACGGCGCTGGGTTTCTGGGACGAGTCCCAGCCCGACGACAACCCGCCCCAGGGCGCCGATGGCAGTGTCGAGGTGCCGGCCTGGCGCCACGCCGTCATCAACTACCCCCACCCACTGCTGCAGCGCGGCCTGGTCATCATCGACACGCCGGGCCTCAATGCCATCGGCGCCGAGCCCGAGCTGACGCTGGGCCTGCTGCCCTCGGCCCATGCGGTGGTCTTCGTGCTGGCGGCCGACACCGGGGTCAGCAAATCCGACCTGACGATCTGGCGCGAGCACCTGAGCCAGACCAGCCTCGAGCGCTTTGTCGTGCTCAACAAGATTGATGCGCTCTTCGATCCATTGCTCACGCCTGACCAGGTCCAGGCGCAGATCGAGCACCAGCGCGAAGGCGCGGCGCTGACGCTGGGCGTGCCGCTGTCGCGCGTGTTCGCGCTCTCGGCGCGCGATGCGCTCACGGCGCGGCTCGAAGGCCATGCTGCGGGGCTGGTGGCCAGCCGCCTGCCGGCGCTGGAAGAAGCGCTGGCGGCCGACCTGCTGCCGCATCGTCAAGAGCTGCTGGTGCATTCGGTGGTGGGTGTGGTGGAGCAGTTGCGCCACGGCGCCAGCCGGCGGCTGACCGACCGCCGCCGCCAGCAGGCCGAGCAATTGCTCGAGCTGCGCGGGCTGCGCGGCAAGAGTGCGACCAAGCTGCGCATGATGATCGAGCGTGTCGACAACGAGGTCGCCGATTTCGAGCGCTGCATGTCGCGCCTGGCGGCCTTGCGCGCGGTGCAGGCCAAGATCCTGCGCACGCTGCTGGCGCTGCTTTCCAGCGACGTGCTGCGCACCGAGGTGGCGGCCATGCATTCGTCGCTGGGCTCGCGCCCCTTCATCCTGGGCGGCCGCGGCGTCTTCGAGACGCTGATGAAGCGTCTGGGCGCCGCGCTCGACAACGCCGCCCACCAGGCCGAGGAAATGCGGCAGATGCTCGAGGCGAGTTTCGTGCAGCTCAACACCGAGTTCGGCTTCGCCTTCGCGCTGGGCCCCGTGCCCTCGCTGCACAGCTTCCGCGGCGAGATCGAGCTCATCGAGCAGAGCTATGGCCGCTACCTCGGCTTCAGCCAGGCCTGGCGCATGGCGGCGCCGGGCTTTGCCGAGCAGTTCCGGCGCATGCTGCTGTCCAAGCTGCGCGTGGTGTTCGAGAACGCCGCCGGCGAGTTGGAGATGTGGAGCAAGGCTGCGCAAGGCCAGGTCGAGATGCAGTTGCGCGAGCGGCGCAAGAGCTTCTCGCGCCGGCGCGATGCGCTCAAGCGCGTGCAGGCGGCGGCCGGCGGGCTTGAGTTGCGCATCGCCGAGGTGCAGGCCCAGGACGACCATCTGCGCCAGTTGCAGGGCCGCCTCGATGCCATCGCCGCCGATGCCATTGCCAATGCGCGCGACATGGCCTGGGAGGCCGACGATTCCGCCGTGGCCCCCCGCGTGGCCGCGGTGCGCAACGCCGCGTGAGCCGGGCCTCGGCGCCGCACCGCGCCCCCGACATCGCCACCCGCGTGGTGGCCTGGCAGCGCCATCACGGCCGCCACGACCTGCCTTGGCAGGGTACGCGCGACCCTTTCCGTGTCTGGCTGTCCGAGGTCATGCTGCAGCAGACCCAGGTGGCCACGGTGCGCAGCTATTACGCGCGCTTCCTGCAGCGTTTCCCCGATGTGCGGGCGCTGGCGGCGGCGCCGCTGGACGAGGTGCTGGCCCTGTGGAGCGGACTGGGCTACTACAGCCGGGCGCGCAACCTCCACCGCTGCGCCCAAGTCGTGGTGGCCGAGCACGGCGGCGCCTTTCCGGCCACACGCGACGGCCTGGCGCAACTGCCCGGCATCGGCGAATCGACAGCCGCCGCCATCGCCGCCTTCTGCTTCGACGAGCGCGTGGCCATCCTCGACGGCAACGTCAAGCGCGTGCTGGCACGGGCACTTGGCTTCGAGGGCGACCTGGCCAGCGCCGTTGAACAGCGCCGGCTGTGGGATCGCGCCCAGGCGCTGCTGCCACCAGCGCCGCAGATGGTGGCTTACACCCAAGGCCTGATGGACCTGGGCGCCAGCGTCTGCAGCGCGCGGCGGCCGGATTGCGAGCGCTGCCCGCTGGCCGCGGACTGCGTCGCGCACGCCAGTGGCAGCCCCGAGCGGCTGCCCCTCAAGTCGCGCCGGCTCAAGCGCGGCCAGCGTCGCCACGCGCTGCTGTGGCTGCGCCGCGGCGGGCGGGTCTGGCTGGTGCAACGCCCGGCGCCGGGGGTCTGGGCCGGGCTTTGGAGCCTGCCGCAGTACGAGTCATCCGAGGCTCTGGCGGCGGCCGTTGCCGGCTGGCCCGGCCAGGGCGAGTGGTTACCCGAGCTGCAGCACGCGCTGACCCATTTCGACTGGACGCTGGCACCGCTGCAATGGCAGTGGCCGGCGCGCGCTGCGGCACCGGCCGCGCTGGGCGACGGCCGCTGGGTGACGCGCGACGAGGCCCTGGCCCTGGGCCTGGCGGCGCCGATCCGGCGCCTGCTCGAAAGCGCGGCTGACTGATCAGCCGACCACGACCTTCTTGTCGCGCAGGAAGCCGTCCACCAGGCTCAGCCTCAGCACCGGGTCTTCCAGCTCCATCAGCTTCTGCTTGGCCGCCAGCGGCACCGGCAGCAGCTCGCACCAGCGGTTGGCCACCCAGCCGGCGTCGTCCAGCCGGTAGGGCTCTGCAAAGGGCGTGCGCTGGAGGCCGCGCAGCTTGCGTATGGCCTCGGCCAGCGCGGTGACCGTGGCCAGCATGGCCACGCCGGGCAGGCGCGGCGGGTCGTCGGCCAGGGGCTCGACCGGCGCCACCCAGAGGCCGTTGTCGCGCCGCTGCGCCTGCCCGCGCAGGCGGAAGCGTTGGCCGCCGTGGCAGCGCAGGCGCAGGATGCCGGCCTGCTCGGCGTCGGCCTCTTCGATGTGGGCCAGGGTGCCGGTGGCTTCGAGCGCCACCGCCTGGCCGCCGACCTCGGCGCCGGCCTGCAGGCAGACCACGCCAAAGGGTTGCCGCGTGCGCAGGCAGTCGGCGACGAGGTCGAGGTAGCGCGCCTCGAAGACCTTGAGCCCCAGCAGCGCGCCAGGAAACAGCACCAGGCGCAGCGGAAACAGCGGCAGCGGGTCGGGCCAACCGGCAGCCGGTGCGGCGCCCTTGGCGCGCTTGGGATTGCCTCTCAAGCCTTCAGCCCTTGGCGTCCAGTTCGCGGTGGCGCACCAGGGTCGCATGGCGGCCCTCGAAGCGGCGCGCCAGCCATTCGACGCTGTAGACCGAGCGGTGCTGGCCGCCGGTGCAGCCTATGGCCACCGTGAGGTAGCTGCGTTGGTCGTCCTCGAAGGAGGGCAGCCAGCGCGTCAGGAACTGCTCGATCTGGGCCAGCATCTCGCGCACCTCGGGCTGGGCCTCGAGGAAGGCGGCCACCGGCGCATCGCGGCCGGTCAGCGGGCGCAGTTCGCGCACGTAGTACGGATTGGGCAGCACGCGCACGTCGAACACGAAGTCGGCGTCCAGCGGCACGCCGTGCTTGAAGGCGAAGGATTCGAAGACCAGGGTCAACGCGGCGTCGCGCGCACCCACCAGCGAGCGCACCCAGCTGCGCAGCAGCGCCGGGCGCAACTGGCTGGTGTCGATCACGGTGGAGACCTCGCGCAGGTCGGCCAGCAGCGCGCGTTCCAGCTCGATGGCGTCGATCAGCGCGCGGGAGGCGTCTTCGCCGGCCGGCTGGGTGGTGAGAGGATGCGGGCGCCGCGTCTCGGAAAAGCGGCGCACCAGGGCGTCGGTGCTGGCGTCGAGGAAGATGGGCCGGATGCGCACGCCCTCGCTGCGCAGCTCGTCGATGAGCGGCACCAGCACCGGCAGCGAGTTCGCCGTGCGCACGTCCACGGCGGCCGCCACGCGGTGGGCAAAGCGCTCGTGCTCGAGGCGGATGAAGTCGCGCAGCAGCTCCGGCGGCAGGTTGTCGACGCAGAAATAGCCGGCGTCTTCCAACGCATGCAGGGCCACCGACTTGCCCGAGCCCGAGATGCCGGTGACGAGGATGACCTCGTCGCGGTGCGGGCCGTCGAGGGCCATCCACTCGCTCATCGACAGCCGTCCGAACGGGTGCCGAGCAGGGCCTGGGCGTGGGCCGTGCCCGACAGCGTCTCGCCGCCCAGCATGCGCGCGATCTCGCCGACGCGGGCCTCGCCCTCGACCGCGCGCACGTCCGACACCGTCTGGCGTCCGCGCAGCGCCTTGCTGACGAGGAAGTGGTGGTCGGCGCAGGCGGCCACCTGGGCCAGGTGGGTGACGGCCAGCACCTGGCTCGAGCCGCCGAGCTGCTTCATCAGCCGGCCCACGCTGTCGGCCACGGTGCCGCCGACGCCGGCGTCGATCTCGTCGAAGATCAGCGTCGATGTCTGCGCCGCGCCGCCGCCTGACGTCGTCACCGCGATAGCCAGGGCCAGGCGCGACAGCTCGCCGCCCGAGGCGACCTTGGCCAGCGCGCGAGGCGTGCTGCCGGCGTGGCCGGCGACGCGGAATTCGGCGGCTTCCAGGCCAAAGGCCTGGGGCGTGTCTTGCGGCAGCAGCGCCACCTCGAAACGGCCGCCGGCCATGCCCAGCTGCTGCATGGCCTGGGTGACGGCGGCGGCCAGCCGGGGTGCGGCCTTGCGGCGCAGCCGTGACAGCACCTCGGCCTCCTTGCGCCAGGCGGCTTCGGCGCGTGCCGCAGCGGCTTCCAGTGCCGCCAGGTCGGCCGAGGCCTCGATGCCGGCCAGCTCGGAGCGCCAGCCTTCCAGCAGGGCCGGCAGCTCGGCTGGCTGGCGCCGGTAGCGCCGCGCCAGCGCCACCCACTGGCCCAGCCGCTGGTCGAGCGCGTCCAGGCGTTCGGGGTCGGGTTCGCGCCGGCCCAGGTAGGCGTGCAGGCTGTGCGCCGCGTCCTCGGCCTGGGCCTGGGCAGCGCGCAGCACTTCGGCCACCGTGCCCAGCTCGGCGTCATAGGCCTGCACCGCTTCGAGCGCATCGATGGCGCGCGCCAGCTTCACGGTGGCAGCGTCGTCGTCTTCCGACACCGCCAGCCGCGCGGCGCGGGCCCCGTCCAGCAGGGCCTGGCCGTGGGCCAGCCGCTGGTGCTCGGCGTTGATCTGCTCCCACTCGCCGGTGGCGGGGGCGAGCTTGTCGAGTTCAGCAATCTGCCAGGCCAGCCGCTCGCGCTCGCGCGCCAGCGTCTCCTGGCGGCCTCGCGCGTCCTCCAACCGCGCGGTGGCCTGGCGCCAGGCCTGCCAGGCGGCGGCCAGCGCTGCGGTGTCGGCGCCGGCCTGGGCGTCGAGCAGGGCGCGCACGGCGAGGGGCCGCGTCAGGCTCTGCCAGGCGTGCTGGCCGTGGATTTCGACCAGGTGTTCGGACGCCTCGCGCAGCTGCGCCAGGGTGGCCGGGCTGCCGTTGATCCAGGCGCGGCTCTTGCCTTGCGCATCGACGGCGCGCCGCAGCAGCAGCGTCTCGTCGGCGGCGAAGCCAGCCTCGTCCAGCCAGGGGCGCAGTGCCGGCGGGGTATCGAACTCGGCGCTGACCTCGGCGCGCGCCGCGCCCTCGCGCACCAGGCCGGCGTCGGCGCGATTTCCCAGGGCCAGCTGCAGGGCGTCGACCAGGATGGACTTGCCGGCCCCGGTCTCGCCGGTCAGCACGGTGAAGCCGGCGCCGAGATCGACCTCGAGCTCGGCGACGATGACCACATCCCGCAGCGTGAGCCGGCGCAGCATGGCTAGACCACGCCTTCGTACCAGCGCAGCTTGCGGCGCAAGGTCGCGTAGTAGCTCCAGCCGCGCGGGTGCAGGAAGCGCACCGTGAAGGCCGAGCGGTGCACACGGATCTGGTCGCCGATCATCAGGCTGGCCAGGTTGTGCATGTCGAAATTGGCCGACACGTCCTTGCCTGCGACGATGCGGATGCGCACCTCGCCGCTGTCGGGCAGCACGATGGGGCGGTTGGACAGCGTGTGCGAGGCGATGGGCAGCAGCACCCAGCCGCCGATGCCCGGGTGCAGGATGGGGCCGCCGGCCGACAGCGCGTAGGCGGTGGCGCCAGTGGGGGTGGCGACGATGAGGCCGTCGGCACGCATATTGGCGACGAAGTCGTCGTCCACATCGACACGCAGCTCGACCATGCTCACGGTGGCGCCGCGGCTCACCACCACATCGTTGAGCGAGAGCGCCTCGAACAGCTTCTCGCCGTCGCGCCAGACTTCGCTCTCGAGCATGGAGCGCTGCTCTTCTTCATAGTCGCCGGCAATCATCGGCACCAGCGCGTCCTTGTACTGGCCGATGGGGATGTCGGTGATGAAGCCCAGGCGCCCCTGGTTGATGCCCACCAGCGGCATCTTCCAGCGCGCCAGCTCGCGGGCAATGCCCAGCATCGTGCCGTCACCGCCCACCACCACCGCGATGTCGCACTGGCGGCCCAATTCCTCGGTGGTGAGGGAATCGAAATCGGTGACGCCGGTGGCGTTGGCGGTCTCGCGCTCGAACGAGACATCGAGGCCCTGATCGATCAGGAAATGGGCGATTTCCTCGAGCAGCGGGCGGATGCCACGCGCTTGATATTTACCCACGATCGCAGCATGACGGAACCCCGACGGCATGCGAAGCATTACACCATAGGGCCCGGCCCACCCAGGGCCGGCGGTGCGCCTCCCTACAATCACGTCCATGCTCGATGACCGTGCCCGCACGCTGCTGAAGGCGCTGGTGGAGCGCTACATCGCCGATGGCACGCCCGTCGGCTCGCGCACGCTGTCGCGCACCTCGGGGCTGGACCTCTCTCCGGCCACCATCCGCAACGTGATGGCCGACCTCGAGGAGCTGGGCCTGATCGCCAGCCCCCACACCAGCGCCGGCCGCATTCCCACGGCGCGAGGCTACCGGCTTTTCGTCGACACCATGCTCACGGCGCGGCCGCTGGATCTGGCGTCGGTTCCGGCCGAGGTGGCGGCGGCGCGCGAGCAACTGCACCCCGACCAGCCCCAGCGCGTCATCGCGCAGGCGGCCTCGCTGCTATCCAGCCTGTCGCATTTCGTCGGCGTCGTGTCGGCGCCGCGCAAGGCCAGCGTCTTTCACCATATCGAGTTCCTGCGACTGGGCGAAAAGCGCGTGCTGGTGATTTTGGTGGCGCCCGACGGCGACGTGCAGAACCGCGTCATCTTCACCGCACGCGACTACAGCGGCGCCGAGTTGGTGGAGGCCACCAACTACCTCAACATGCACTATGCCGGCCTCAGCGTGGAAGAGGTGCGAGAGCGGCTCAAGCGCGAGATCGACGCGCTGCGCGGCGAGATCGCACTGTTGATGCAGGCGGCGGTGCAGGCCGGCACCGAGGTGCTGGCCGAGAGCAGCGACAACGTCGTCGTCTCGGGCGAACGCAACCTGCTCACGATGCAGGACTACGGCAGCGACATGAGCAGCCTGCGCCGCCTCTTCGATGTCTTCGAGCAGAAGACCGAACTGATGCGCCTGCTGGACGTGAGCAGCCGCGCCGAGGGCGTGCGCATCTACATCGGCGGCGAGAGCCACGTCGTGCCCTTCGAGGAACTCTCGGTCGTCACCGCGCCCTATGAGGTCGACGGCCGCGTGGTCGGCACCCTGGGCGTGATAGGCCCCACCCGCATGGCCTACGACCGCATGATCCAGATCGTCGACATCACCGCCCGCCTGGTGGGCAACGCGCTTTCCGGCAAGCCCTGAGCGGCCCCGGCGCCCCGCCTAGAATGCCGGCTTCCCTGGGCCGTTAGCTCAGTTGGTCAGAGCAGAGGACTCATAATCCTTTGGTCGTTGGTTCAAGTCCAACACGGCCTACCAGGGAATCTCCTGGCAATGGCTGAAGGCTGTGCGGACGCCGCTACGCCGTTGAAGACGCCCGGTGCCGGTCGCAGACTGCGCCGCCGAAACCGAGGGCGAGTTTCTGCAGCCCGCCAGCCCAGAGATGCGCGCCGCGGCATAGCCAGCCTCTGGGCCGTCCGCTCCGCATGACCGTGAACACCGCTGCTTGATCGGGGTTTACCTCAGGTTTTCCCGCGCGCTGCCGAAAGTCTGATCACTGCATCGGCAAGAAAGACGGGGCGCGGCCATGTCGGCATTCGGCAATTGGAAGATCGGGTCGCGACTGACTCTCGGCTTCGGCCTGATGATCATCATCGCGATCGGCATGGCCGTGGCGGCCTACTTCAAGCTCTCGCACATCGAAGCGGCGGTTGCGCGGCTGAGCGGTGACCAATTGCTCAAGGTCGAGCAACTGAGCGAGATCAAGGACAACCTGAATGTCGTTGCGCGCGGCGTGCGCAACATCCTGTTGCTGACCGACGCCAGCGGGCGAAAGTCGGAACTCGAACGCATCGAGAAGATGCGCGCTCGCAATACCGAACTGCTTGACGCCCTGGCACGCGGCGATCTCGACGACGAAGGCCACAAGCTGCTGGGCGCGGTGAAGTCGACGCTCTCGCCCTACGACGCGGCGATGAACAAGGCCATCGCGCTGGCTCAGGGCGACGAGGCCGCCAAGGCCACGCGCACGCTGATCGACGAGGTCAGACCGCTGCAGGCCGCCTATTTCAAGGCGGTGGACCAACTCGTCACCACCCAGGGCCGCAAGATGCGCGATGCGGTGGCCAGCGTGCGCGGTGCTGCCGATTCCGGCCGCCTGACAATGGCGGTGCTGGCGGCCCTGGCGGCGATGTTCGGCGTCGTGCTGGCGCTGGGCATCGAACGCTCGGTGATCGAGCCCATCAAGCGCGCCGTGGCGGTGGCGCACACGGTGGCAGCCGGCGACCTCAGTGTGTCCATCGAGGTCAATTCGCGCGACGAGGCCGGCGAACTGCTGCAGTCCCTGAAAGACATGGTGGGTGCGCTGTCGCGGCTGGTGGCCCAGGTGCGCCAGAGCAGCGACGGCATCGCCACCGGCTCGTCAGAGATTGCCACCGGCTCGGCCGACCTGAGCCAGCGCACCGAGGAGCAGGCGGCCAATCTGGAGCAGACGGCCGCCTCGATGGACGAGTTGACGGCGGGCCTGCGCGCCAGCAGCGAGACGGCGCAGCAGGCTGATGCCCTGGCCGAGCGCGGCGTGGCCGCAGCACGACGGGGCGGCGAGGCGGTAGCCGAACTGGTGGCGACGATGGGGCAGATCTCGGAGTCGTCGCGCAAGGTGGCCGACATCATCGGCGTTATCGACGGCATCGCCTTCCAGACCAACATCCTGGCGCTGAACGCCGCCGTCGAGGCGGCGCGGGCTGGCGAGCAGGGGCGCGGTTTCGCGGTTGTTGCCACCGAGGTGCGCAACCTGGCCCAGCGCTCGGCGGCGGCGGCGCGAGAGATCAAGTCGCTCATCCAGGGCAGCCTCGAGCGCGTCGATGCCGGCGCGAAACAGACCGACGCGGCGCGGCACGAGGTGACGGCCACCGTCGAGGAGGTCCAGGCCATAGGCCAGCTGGTGCGCCAGATCACCGGCGCCATCACCGAGCAAAGCCAGGGCGTGGGCCAGGTTGACGCCGCCATCGGCCAGCTCGACGAGGTGACGCAGCAGAATGCCGCGCTGGTGGAGCAAAGCAGCGCCGCCGCTGCCAGCCTGAGCGAACACGCCGCGCAGCTGGCGCGGCTGGTGCAGACCTTCCGCCTGGCGGAGGGCGCTCGGGCTTAGGCGCTGCCTAGCTGTTGCCGGGCGCGCTGGCGGCTGCCGGCGCGAACACCGGCGCGCGTGCTACCCGCACCTTGCCGCCGGTACTGATCAGCAGAACCGGGTCGCCGGGTGCAAAGGTTTCGCTGGCCTTGGCCTGCACCACCGAGCGGCGGTCGCCATTGCGCAGCTGCACCAGGATCTCGACGGCCTCTTCGCGCGTGGCCGCGCGCTCGGTGGCATTGCCGACCACGCCACCGACCACGGCGCCGATGATGCCCACCACCGCCGATTCGCGGCGCCCGCCCACGTTGGAACCGGCGATGCCGCCGACCACGGTGCCGGCAACGCCCCCAATGCCGCTTTGCGCGCCGTCGACGACCACCGGCCGCGTTGTCAGCACGACGGCATCGACCACGGTGGACAGGCGCTGGGCCTCGTTGCGGCTGACGACGTCGGGGCTGGTGGTGGTGCAGGCGGCGAGGGCGCCGACCAGGCCCAGGGCGATGAGCGTGCGCTTCATGATGCGGGGTCTCCAGGGAGTTTCTTCAGGGTTGACGCGGCGAATGGGGAGCGAGTTCCCTGGCGGCGCGTAAAGAAGGAGGGCCTGATGATGCGCTGCAGCGGCCTAGCCGTGCAGGCGCGAGCTGCGCGGCACCGAGGCGAGCAGGAAGTCCATCTGGTCGGCCACGATGCGGCGGCCGCGCAGGATCATGTCCTCGTGCAGGCTGGGTACATAGGGCAGGTAGAGCAGCGCCATGCGCGCCTCTTCGGGCAGGCGGCTGCCCTTGCGGCCATTGCAGGCGCGGCAGGCGGTGATGCAGTTCATCCAGCTGTCGACGCCGCCGCGCGAGACCGGCACGATGTGCTCGCGCGTCAACTCGTCATAGCTGAACTGGTCGCCGCAATAGGCACAGAAGCGGCGGTCGCGCGCAAAGAGCTTGGGGTTGGACAGCGCCGGCACGGTGCGCCAGGCGCGGCTGGGCACGGCGCCGCGCACGGCCACGATGGGGTGAACCTCGATGCGCGACTGCAGGCCGGTGGCGCGCTGGGTGCCGCCGCGCAGCACCTGGAAGGCCAGGCCCAGCGTCCATGCGACGGCGTCGCTGGCGTAGAGCACGGCCGCCTCGCGGGGCGAGATCCACGCCTGCGGCCGACCGGAAATGTCAAGCTGCAAGACGTCCATGCCTCTAGGGTAATCGATCAAGATGTCAGGCTTCAATCGCGGGCAAGAAATGTGCTTCTTGCAGGGGTTTACCCTTAACTCGCCCTAACTTCTGCCAAGTCTAGAAGGCTTGCCCTAGAAATTCGGGCCCTGGCGGCCCCCGGCGCGGCGGCAGAGACTGCAAAATAGAACGACCGTTCGATTTTGTGTCCGTTCCGTGACCGACCCATCCGAAACCTCCGTACCAGAGACTCCGCGCAGCGCGTCCCGCAGCCTGCACAAGGGCCAGCAGACGCGCGCCGTGATTCTGGACGCGGCCCTGGCCCTGGCCTCGCACATGGGGCTGGAGGGCCTGTCGATAGGCGCGCTGGCGGAGGTCACGGGCATGAGCAAGTCGGGCGTCTTCGCCCACTTCGGATCGCGCGAGGAATTGCAGATCTCGGTGGTGCGCGAGTACCACGCCCGTTTCGAGGACGAGGTCTTCTTCCCCGCCATCCGCGAGCCGCGCGGCCTGCCGCGGCTGGCGGCGCTGTTCGAGCGCTGGATACGCCGCGTCTCGGTGGAAATCGACTCGGGCTGCATCTACATCAGCGGCGCGGTCGAGTTCGACGACCGCCCGGGCCCGGTGCGCGACGCGCTGGCTTCGATGGTGCGCGCCTGGCACGCGGCGCTGGCCCGCGCCATCGAGCAGGCGGTGCAGCAGGGCCATCTGCGCACCGACACCGACCCGCTGCAGATGCTGTTCGAACTGCACGGGCTGATCCTGGCCGTACACCACGACGCCCGCTTTCTGCGCCAGCCGGGCGCGCTGGACCGCGCACGCGCCGGCTTCGAGCGCACGCTGGCGCACTACCGCGTGGAGGCTCGCGTTGAGGCTCGAGAGGCGGCACGGGTGGAGGTGCCGCCGCCGCCCCGCAGCAGCCGGCCGCGCCTTCGCCGCTGAGCCGCCGACCCCATCACCCCATACCGACGGAGCCCACCATGGCCATCTACCAACCGCCCTTGCGCGACCTGCAGTTCGTGCTGCATGAGCTGTTTCAGGTCAGCGACGAACTTCGGCTGCTGCCGCCCCATGCCGAGATCGACGCCGACACCATCAACGCTGTGCTCGAAGAGGGCGGCAAGTTCGCCGCCGAGGTGATCTTTCCGCTCAACATCAGCGGCGACGCCGAGGGCTGCACGCTGGACAAGGCCAGCCACGAAGTGCGTCCGCCGGCCGGCTTCAAGGCCGCCTATGCGCAATACGTGGCCGGCGGCTGGCCGGCACTCAGCACCGACCCGGCTTACGGCGGCCAGGGCCTGCCGCTGGTGCTGAACCAGTGCTTCTACGAGATGCTCAACTCGGCCAACCAGGCCTGGACCATGTACCCCGGCCTCTCGCACGGTGCCTATGCCGCGCTGCACACCCATGGCAGCGAGGAACTGAAGGCGACCTACCTGCCGCGCCTGAGCAGCGGCGAGTGGACCGGCACCATGTGCCTGACCGAGCCGCATTGCGGCACCGACCTCGGCCTGCTGCGCAGCAAGGCCGAGCCCCTGCCCGACGGCAGCTACCGCCTCACCGGGGAGAAGATCTTCATCAGCGCCGGCGAGCACGACCTGGCCGCCAATATCGTGCACCTGGTGCTGGCCCGCCTGCCCGACGCGCCGGCCGGCAACAAGGGCATCAGCCTTTTCGTCGTGCCCAAGTTCCTGGTCAATGCCGATGGCAGCCTGGGCACGCGCAATCCCATCTTCTGCACCGCCCTCGAAGACAAGATGGGCATCCACGGCAGTTCCACCTGCCAGATCAATCTGGACGGCGCCGTCGGCAGCCTGGTGGGCCAGCCCAACAAGGGCCTGGCGGCGATGTTCGTGATGATGAACGCGGCCCGCCTGGGCGTGGGCAATCAGGGCCTGGGCCTCACCGAGGTGGCTTACCAGAACGCCGTGGCCTATGCCAAGGAGCGCATCCAGATGCGCAGCCTCACCGGCCCCAAGAGCCCGCAGCAGGCGGCCGACGCCATCATCGTCCACCCCGACGTGCGCCGCATGTTGCTGACGGCGCGTGCCTATGCCGAGGGAGGCCGCGCGCTGGCCGTCTACTGCGCGCTGCTGCTCGACAAGGAGACCTGCGGCGCCGACGAGGACGAGCGCAAGGCCGCGGCCGACCAGGTGGCGCTGCTCACGCCCATCGTCAAGGCCTTCCTCACCGACAACGCCTGGATCGCCACCAGCCAGTGCCTGCAGGTCTTTGGCGGCCACGGCTACATCCGCAGCAACGGTATGGAGCAACTGGTGCGCGACGCGCGCATCAACATGATCTACGAGGGTACGAACGGCATCCAGGGCCTGGACCTGCTGGGCCGCAAGGTGCTGGGCGACAGCGGCGCGCGGCTGCGCCGCTTCGGCAAGCTGATTGCCGAGTTTGTCGACGAAGAGGGCACGAACGAGGCGATGCAGGAGTTCGTCAACCCGCTGGCCGACCTCGGCGACAAGGTGACGAAACTGACCACCGAACTCGGCATGAAGGCCATGGGCAATGCCGACGAGGTGGGCGCGGCGGCGGTGGACTACCTGCGCATCTGCGGCCACCTGGTGTTCGCCTATTTCTGGGCCCGCATGGCCAGGGTGGCGTTGGAAAAGAAGGACAGCGGCGACCCCTTCTACACCGCCAAGCTGCACACCGCGCGCTTCTACTTCGCCAAGCTGCTGCCCGAGACCGCCGGCCTCATCCGCAGCGCGCGCAGTGGCGCGGCCCCATTGCTGGCGATGGAAGAGGCGCTGTTCTAGAGTGCGCCCACCCCGACAAGAACCACCCAAGGAGACAACCCGCATGAAGACCATGATTGCCATCGCCCTGCTGGTCACCGCCGGCGCCGCCTTCGCCCAGGCCACGCCGGTGGGCCTGTGGAAGACCATCGACGACGACACCAAGCAGGAGAAGTCCCTGGTGCGCATCAGCGAATCGGGCGGCGTGCTTGCCGGCAAGATCGAAAAGCTGCTCGACCCGGCGCGCCAGGACGCCCGCTGCGACAAGTGCAGCGACGCACGCAAGGACCAGCCGGTGCAGGGCATGGTCATCGTCGAAGGCGTGAAGAAGAACGCCGACGAGCCCTATTGGGACGGCGGCACCATCCTCGACCCCAACAACGGCAAGACCTACAAGGTGCGCCTCACGCCCAAGGATGGCGGCAAGACGCTCGAGGTGCGCGGCTTCATCGGCTTTCTCTACCGCAACCAGACCTGGCAGCGCGTCGAGTAAGTCACCCCCCTTTTTTCCGGAGACCCCATGAATCGATTCCTCGTCCGCAAGGTGGCCGTGCTCGGCGCCGGCGTGATGGGCGCGCAGATCGCCGCCCACCTGGTCAACTGCAAGGTGCCGGTCGTGCTGTTCGACCTGCCGGCGAAAGATGGGCCCAAGAACGGCATCGTCACGAAGGCGGTGGACGGCCTGAAGAAGCTCAAGCCGGCGCCGCTGGGCTTGGCCGAGGATGCGACCCTGATCGAGCAGGCCAATTACGAGGACCACCTGCACCTGCTGGCCGGCTGCGACCTGGTGATCGAGGCCATTGCCGAGCGCATGGACTGGAAGCTCGCGCTCTACGAGAAGATCGCGCCGGCCCTGGCCCCGCACGCCATCGTCGCCAGCAACACCTCGGGCCTGTCGATCACGAAACTGGCCGCAGTGCTGCCCGAATCGATCCGCCCGCGCTTCTGCGGCGTGCATTTCTTCAATCCGCCGCGCTACATGGCGCTGCTGGAACTGATCGCCACGCCGGACACCCGGCCCGAGGTGCTGGACCAGCTCGAGACCTTTGCCACCAGTGCGCTGGGCAAGGCCGTGGTGCGCGCCAAGGACACGCCCAACTTCATCGCCAACCGTGTCGGCATCGCCGGCATGCTGGCGACGATCAAGGAGGCCGATACCTTCGGCCTGCCCTATGACGTCGTTGACGACCTCACCGGCAAGAAGCTGGGCCGCGCCAGCAGCGGCACCTTCCGCACCGCCGACGTGGTGGGCCTGGACACCATGGCCCATGTCATCAAGACGCTGCAGGACAACCTGGCCGACGACCCGTTCTACGCGAGCTATGCCACGCCGCCGGTGCTGGGCGCGCTGATTGCCAAGGGCGCGCTGGGCCAGAAGGCCGGCGCCGGCTTCTACAAGAAGGTGGGCCGCGACATCCTGCGCCTGGACCCTGCCAAAGCTGACTACGTGGCCGGTGGCGGCAAGGCCGAACCCCTCGTCGAGCGCATGCTCAAGAAGCCGGCAGCCGAGCGCCTGAAGCTGCTGCGCGAGAGCAGCAACCCGCAGGCCGCTTTCCTGTGGGCCATCTTGCGCGACGCCTTCCACTATGCCGCCGTGCACCTGGAAAGCATTGCCGAGACGGCGCGCGATGTCGACTTCGCGATGCGCTGGGGCTTCGGCATGAAACAAGGCCCGTTCGAGCTCTGGCAGGACGCCGGCTGGCTGCAGGTGGCCGGCTGGGTGAAGGCCGACATCGAGGCCGGCAAGGCACTGTCCACCGCGCCGCTGCCGGCCTGGGTGTTCGAGGGCCCGGTGGCCGAGCGCGGCGGCGTACACGCGGTTGAGGGCTCGTGGAGCCCGTCGCGCCAGGCCTTCGTGCCGCGCAGCGAGCTGGCGGTGTACTGCCGCCAGTACTTCCCCGAGGCCGTGCTCGGCAGTGGCGCGAAAGATCCGCTCAAGGCCGGCACCGAGGTCTGGCGCAACGAAGAGTTGCGCGCCTGGACGCTGGACGGCGAGGTGCTGATCGCCAGCATCACGGCCAAGCTCCACCTCATCAGCCCGGCCGTCATCGAAGGCCTGGGCAAGGCCCTGGACGCCGCCGAGGCCGGCTACAAGGGCCTGGTGATCTGGTCGCCCGATGACGTGTTCTCGGCCGGTGCCAATCTCGAGGCGCTGATGCCGGTGTTCATGAAGAGCGGCGCCAAGGGCATTGCGCCCGAGGTCAAGAAGCTGCAGGACATGTTCCTGCGCCTGCGCTATGCCCAGGTGCCGGTGGTGGCAGCGGTTCGTGGCCTGGCGCTGGGCGGCGGCTGCGAGCTGGCCGTGCATTGCGCGCGCCGCGTCGCGGCGATGGAAAGCTATGTCGGCCTGGTTGAGGTGGGCGTGGGCCTGATCCCGGCCGGCGGCGGCCTCACCTACATCGCGCGGCGTGCCGCCGAGATGGCCACGGCGGCGAATGCCAACGTCGACATCCTCAAGTTCGCCAGCGACGGCTTCACCAACGCGGCCATGGCCAAGGTGGGCACGAGCGCACCGGAATCGCGCAAGCTGGGCTACCTGGTCGAGGGTGACATCGTCGTGCCGCACAAGGACGAACTGCTCTTCGTCGCCCTGGCCCAGGCGCGGGCGATGGCCGACAGCGGCTGGCGTCCGCCGCAACGCAAGCCCTTCGCGGTGGCCGGCCGCAATGCGATCGCCACCATCAAGGGGCAACTCGCCAATATGCGCGACGGCGGCTTCATCAGCGCCCATGACTTCCACCTCGCGACGCTGATCGCCGAGGTCGTCTGCGGCGGCGATGTCGACGCCGGCAGCCTGGTGACCGAGGACTACCTGATGGCGCTGGAGCGCGAGCGCTTCTGTTCGCTGCTGGAACATCCCAAGACCCAGGAACGGATCATGGGGATGCTGCAGACGGGCAAGCCCGTTCGGAATTGAAGGAAGAGCAGAACATGAGCAAGCAAGTTCAAGACGCCTACATCATTGCCGCCACGCGCACGCCCATAGGCCGCAGCGGCCGCGGCTACTTTCGCAACACGCGGCCCGACGACCTGCTGGTGGCGGCCGTCAAGCACGCGCTGGCCCAGGTGCCGACGCTGGACCCCAAGGCCATCGAAGACGCCATCATCGGCTGCAGCTTCCCCGAGGGCGAGCAGGGCATGAACATGGCGCGCGTGGCCATGGTGCTGGCAGGCCTGCCGCACTCGGTGGGCGGCATCACCGTCAACCGCTTCTGCGCCAGCGGCCTGAGTGCGTTGGCGATGGCGGCCGACCGCATCCGCGTCGGCGAGGCCGATGTGATGATCGCCGGCGGCGCCGAGAGCATGAGCCTGGTGCCCATGGGCGGCAACAAGCCCAGCTTCAACCCCGAGGTCTTTGCCCGCGACGAGAACCTCGGCATCGCCTACGGCATGGGCCTCACGGCCGAGAAGGTGGCGGCGCAGTGGAAGGTGGGCCGCGAGGCCCAGGATGCCTTCGCGCTGCAGTCGCACCAGCGCGCGGTGGCTGCCATCGCGGCCGGCGCCTTTGCCGACGAGATGACGCCGGTGCAGGTGGTGGCGCGCACGCCGGATCTCACTGGTGGCGGCGTCAACGTCAAGGCGCGCACCGTGGCCATCGACGAAGGGCCGCGGCCCGACACCTCGCTCGAAGGGCTTGCGAAGCTCAAGCCCGTCTTTGCCGCCAAGGGCAGCGTCACCGCCGGCAACAGCAGCCAGACCAGCGACGGCGCCGGCGCGCTGATCCTGGCCAGCGAGAAGGCGGTCAAGACCTTCGGCCTCACGCCGCTGGCGCGCTTCGTCAGCTTTGCCGTGCGCGGCGTGCCGCCCGAGATCATGGGCATAGGCCCTATCGAGGCCATCCCGGCCGCGCTGCGCAGCGCCGGCCTGAGCCTGGCCGACCTGGGCTGGATCGAGCTGAACGAGGCCTTTGCCGCGCAGTCGCTGGCCGTCATCAACAGCCTCGGGCTCGACCCGGCCAAGGTCAACCCGATGGGGGGCGCCATCGCCCTGGGCCACCCGCTGGGCGCCACCGGCGCCATCCGCGCCGCCACCGTGGTACACGCGCTGCGCCGCCACAAGCTGAAGCACGGCATGGTGACGATGTGCGTGGGCATGGGCCAGGGCGCCGCGGGCATCATCGAGGCTGTCTGAACGGGACTGCATTGAAGGAGACCGCATGAGCATCAAGACCGCCACCCTCAACGGCGTCGCGACGATAGAGATCGCGCGCCCCGAGAAGAAGAACGCGCTCACCGTGGCGATGTACCAGGCCATGACCGACGCCCTGCGCGCGGCCACGGCCGATGCCGCGGTGCGCGCGGTGCTGATCACCGGCCAGCCGGGGGTCTTCACCTCGGGCAACGACATCGAGGACTTCATGAAGCGCGCGCCCGGCCAGGGCAGCGAGGCGATGGATTCGCCGGTGTTCCAGTTCATGCGCGCGCTGCTCGATTGCGACAAGCCGGTGGTGGCCGCCGTCACCGGCGCGGCCATCGGCATCGGCACGACCATGCTGCTGCACTGCGACTTCGTCTATGTCAGCGACGAGGCGCGCCTGGCCATGCCCTTCGTCTCGCTGGGCCTGGTGCCCGAGTTCGCGTCCAGCCTGCTCGTGCCCCAGCTGATGGGCCACCGCCGCGCGGCCGAGAAGCTGCTGCTGGGCGACCCCTTCACGCCCGAGCAGGCGGTGGACTGCGGCATCGCCAACGCGGTGCTGCCGGCCGGCGAGGTGGTGAACCATGCGCGCCGCGTCGCCGAGCGCTTCAACGGCCTGCCGCCGGGCGCCGTGCGCGAATCCAAGCAATTGCTGCGCGCGCCGCAGCGCGAGCTGATGCTGACCATCATCGCCACCGAAGGCGCGATCTTCGCGCGCCGCCTGCGCAGCCCCGAGGCCACCGAGGCCTTCCAGGCCTTCTTCCAGAAGCGCAAGCCCGACTTCAGCAAGTTCTGATGTCGCTGGCCGCCAAGCTGCTGCTCTCGCCGCTGCTGCTGGCGCAGGCCCTGCGCACGCGCCACCGCCTGCCGCGCCTGCCCGAGGCTGCCGGCGCGCGTCAGGGCCACGTCGGCCAGGGGCCGCTGCTGCGGCTGCTGGTGGCCGGCGATTCGTCGGCCGCCGGCGTGGGCGTGGCCAGCCAGCACCAGGCCCTGGCGCCGCGGCTGGCGCAGCAACTGGCGCGGGCCTGCGGCGCCCGCGTCGAATGGCGGCTGCTGGCGCGCGCCGGCCTCACCAGCGCCCAGACGCTGAACCTCTTGCAGTGCGAACCGCTGGCGCCCTGCGACATTGCCGTCGTCGTCACCGGCGTCAACGATGTCGTCGACCAGGTGCCTTCGCACCATGCGGTGGCGGCGCGCGAGGCCCTGGCCAACCATCTGCGCAATGCGCTGGGTGCCGTGCATGTGGTGTTCGCACCGCTGCCGCCGGTGCATCTGCTCACCGGCCTGCCGCAGCCGCTGCGCTGGATTGCCGGCGCCGACGCCCGCCGGCACGACCGCGCACTGGCGCGCTGGGTGGCCACACGCGCCGATGTCTCGCGGCCCGAGGTCGAACTGCCGCTGAACCGCGGCGTGCTGGCCGACGACGGCTTCCACCCCGGCGAGCCGGTCTACCGCCAGACCGCCCACGCCATCGCCCTGCACATCCGGCAGCAGGTGTGGCCGCTGCTGAAATCAAAGCCTCACCAGGAGACACCCCCATGAGCCGAACCCTCCAGGGCAAGACCCTCGTCATCACCGGTGCCAGCCGGGGCATAGGCCTGGCCATCGCCAAGCGCGCGGCCGCCGATGGCGCCAACCTGGTGTTGCTGGCCAAGACGGTGGAGCCCAACCCCAGGCTGCCGGGCACGCTGGCCAGCGCCGCCGCCGAGGTGCAGGCCGCCGGCGGCCAGGCACTGGCAGTGCAGACCGACATCCGCGACGAGGAGGCCGTCTCCAGCGCGGTGCGCGCCGCGGTCGAACGCTTCGGCGGCATCGACATCCTCGTCAACAACGCCAGCGCGATCAGCCTCACGCCGACGGCGGCCACGCCGATGAAGCGCTTCGACCTGATGTTCGGCGTCAATGTGCGCGGCACCTATGCCTGCACCCAGGCCTGCCTGCCCGAGCTGATCAAGAGCGCCCATGCGGGGCGCAACCCGCATGTGCTGAACATGAGCCCGCCGCTCAGCATGAAGGAGCACTGGTTCAAGGGCCATGTGGCCTACACCATGGCCAAGTACGGCATGAGCCAGTGCACGCTGGGCCATGCCGGCGAGTTCCGCCCCCACGGCATCGCCGTCAACAGCCTGTGGCCGCGCACGGCCATCGCCACCGCGGCGCTCCAGATGATCCCGGGCATCGACCTGAATCTCTGCCGCAAGCCCGAAATCCTGGCCGATGCCGCCTACCTGATCCTCACCAGCGACGCACGCAGCACCACCGGCAACTTCTTCATCGACGACACGCTGCTGGCGCAGCATGGCGTGACCGACTTCGACCGCTACGCCGTGGTGCCCGGCACGAAGAACTTCATCCCCGATTTCTTCGTCGATTGAGATCCTTGGGCTGAAGCGCGGGTCTCAACTCGTCGCGCCCGCCTCGCCGCACTTGGGGCAGTAGCGGAAGAAGACATTGCGCCGCGTCTGGCAGGCGCCGCAGGGTGCGAAGAGCTTGAGCCCGCAATGGACGCAGAAGTCGGCCGCCACCTCGCCGGCGCCCAGTATCGGCCGCTCGCAGGCCGGGCACAGGCCGGCGGCCATCTGCTTGATCGCGGCCTCGTGGGTGAGGGCCTGGCGGCGCTGGGCCTCGCTCTGCTGCTCGACCTGGCGCCGCCGCGCCAGATAGCCGCGCATGCCCCTGACGACATAGTGGCCGGCCAGCGCGGTGAGCGCGATGCCCACGCCATAGCGCACATAGCCGCCATAGCTGGGCAGGTAGGGCACGAGCTCGACGAAGAAGGCGAAGGCCGCGAACAGCACGAAGCCGCGCATCAGCGGCCAGTACTCGCTCTTGCGCTTGCGCGCCACCAGCCAGCCGGCAATGGCCAGCAGCGGCAAAGTCAGCGCCAGCCGAATGCCGAAGACGCGCAGCTCCTGCCACTGCCGCTCGTGCTCGTAGGCGCCGCGGGCGGCGTTCAGCAAGTCCTGCTCGGTGCGCTGGCGCGCGGCCAAGGCCTGGCGGGCGTCCAGCGCCTCGCGGTCCAGGCGCTCGACGCCGGCCTCGGCCTGGCGCGCGTGGGCCTGCAGCCCGTCGAGATCGCGCGTGCGTTGCAGCACCTCGGGGTCCTGGCGCGGATCGGTGGTGGCAGTGCGGGTGGCGATCCAGTTGCCATAGGCCTTGTGGGCCGACTGGTAGGCATTGGCCGCGGCCTGGGCCTCGAGCTGGGCGCGGGCCAGTGCCTCGGCAGTGGCGGTCTGGGTCTTGAGCAGGGCCCGGATCTCGTCGCGCGTGCGCCGCAGCACGGTCGGGTCGGTGAACTGCTCGATGCTGAGCGTGTCCTCCAGCCGCGGCAGGTCGGCCACCAGCTTGCCGCCCAGGCCGATCAGGAAGCCGGCGAAGACGAACGACAGCAGCCACATCGCCGCCGCGTACAGGCGCTCGGGCGCGCGCAGGAACTTGAACATGGCCGGCGGCCGCTCAGAGCGCCAGCGGCCGCGGCTGGCCCTGGCTGTCGATGGCGACGTAGGTCAGGTCGGCCTCGGTCACCTTCACCACCTGCAGGTCGGCCGGGTTGCGCTCGGCATAGACCTCGACGTGGACGCCGATGCTGGTGCGGCCGACGCGCGTGATGCGGGCATAGAAGCTCAGCAGGTCACCCAGGCTCACCGGCTGCTTGAAGATGAATTCGTTGACCGCGACGGTGGCGATGCGGCCCTTGGCCAGGCGCGAGGGCAGGACGGCGCCGGCGAGGTCGACCTGGGCCATGATCCAGCCGCCGAAGATGTCGCCGTTGGCATTGACGTCGGCCGGCAGCGGCATCACGCGCAGCACCAGCACGCTGTCGTCGGCGAGCTTGTGCGGTGCCATCGGGGGCTGGGGGACGGGCTTGTCTTCCATGGGGCGGACCTCATCTGCGGGGCTGGGGTGGGCGCGGCCACAATCGGCGGGACGCCCCTGCCGCCACTGTAGCGGCAGGGCGCGCCCCCGAACCAGGAAGACACCATGCGAAGAAGCGGCCACGCGCTGCCCCTGCCCGCGCCGACGGCGGGCCCCGCCGCACCGCGTTCCGACTGGGCCACGCTGTCCCGGCTGCTGCCCTATCTCTGGCGCTACCGCTGGCGCGTGGGCAGCGCGCTGGCCTTTCTGGTGGCGGCCAAGGTGGCCAATGTCGGCGTGCCGCTGCTGCTCAAGGGCCTGGTCGACGCGCTGGCCTTCAAGCCGGGCGACGCTATGGCGGTGCTGGTGGTGCCGGCCGGCCTGGTGCTGGCCTATGGCGCGCTGCGCCTGAGCACGACGCTGTTCACCGAGCTGCGCGAGCTGATCTTCGCCAAGGCCACCGAAGGCACGGCGCGCAGCATCAGCCTGCAGGTCTTCCGCCACCTGCACGCCCTGAGCCTGCGCTTTCACCTCGAACGCCAGACCGGCGGCATGACGCGTGACATCGAGCGCGGCACGCGCGCCGTGCATTCGCTGATCTCCTACTCGCTCTACAGCATCTTCCCCACCCTCATCGAGGTGACGATGGTGCTGACGCTGCTGGCGGTGAAGTTCGACGCCTGGTTCGCCTGGATCACCATCGCCGCGCTGGTGCTGTACATCGTCTTCACCATCAGCGTGACCGAGTGGCGCACCCAGTTCCGCCGCCAGATGAACGAGATCGACTCGACCGCGCATTCGCGCGCCATCGATTCGCTGCTCAACTACGAGACGGTGAAGTACTTCAACAACGAGGACTTCGAGGCCCGCCGCTACGACGAGAACCTGGAGAAGCTGCGCCGCGCCAGCCTCAAGAGCCAGAGCACGCTGAGCCTGCTGAACACCGGCCAGCAGCTCATCATCGCCGTCGCCCTGGTGGCCATGCTCTGGCGCGCCACCGAGGGCGTGGTGGCCGGCCGCATGACGTTGGGCGACCTGGTGATGGTCAACGCCTTCATGATCCAGCTCTACATTCCGCTCAACTTCCTGGGCGTGATCTACCGCGAGATCAAGCAGTCGCTGACCGACCTGGACAAGATGTTCACGCTGCTGGACCGCAACCGCGAGGTCGACGACAGCCCCGGCGCCCAGCCGCTGCAGGTGGCGCGCGGCGAGCTGCGCTTCGAGAACGTGAGCTTCGCCTACGACCCGGCGCGGCCCATCCTGCACGACGTGAGCTTCGTCGTGCCGGCCGGCAAGACGGTGGCCGTGGTCGGGCCCTCGGGCGCCGGCAAGAGCACGCTGGCGCGGCTGCTCTACCGCTTCTACGACATCGGCGCCGGCGCCATCCGCATCGACGGCCAGGAGCTGCGCGAGGTCACCCAGGCCAGCCTGCGCAGCGCCATCGGCATCGTGCCGCAGGACACCGTGCTCTTCAACGACACGGTCGAATACAACATCGCCTATGGCCGGCCGGGGGCGACGCACGAGGAGGTCGTGGCCGCCGCCCGTGCGGCCCACATCCACGATTTCATCGCCGCCACGCCCAAGGGCTACGAAACCCTGGTGGGCGAGCGCGGGCTCAAGCTCTCGGGCGGCGAGAAGCAGCGCGTGGCCATCGCGCGCACCCTGCTCAAGAACCCGCCCATCCTGATCTTCGACGAGGCCACCTCGGCGCTGGATTCGGCCAACGAACGCGCCATCCAGGCCGAGCTGCGCAGCGTCTCGCAGGGCAAGACGGCCCTGGTGATCGCCCACCGCCTGTCCACCGTGGTCGACGCCCACGAAATCGTCGTGCTTGAGGCCGGCCGCGTGGTCGAGCGCGGCGCCCACGCCGAACTGCTGGCGCGCGACGGGCGCTATGCCCGCATGTGGCGGCTGCAGCAAAGCGGCCACGGGCAAGGCCGCGCAGACGATTGAGCCCCAGTCCCCGGCGGGCCGTGCAGGCTTGCCGGGACAGCCGCGCGGCAGCCTGTAAGAATCCGCCCGCCGCCGCGACCCATGCAGGTCGGCCCCGGCATCACCCGTCGGGCGGCGCACAGCGATCCCTCACCACACCCCTCTTCAAGGAGTTGCAGACATGAATCAGAAGCTCGTCCTCACCTCGGCCCTGGCCTCGGTGCTTGCCTTGGGCCTCGTCGGCCGCGTTGCCGCCGCCGACGACAAGGGCAAGGAAAAGTGCTACGGCATTGCCAAGGCCGGCCAGAACGACTGCGCCAACCTCTCGGGCTCGCACTCCTGCGCCGGCCAGACCAAGGTCGATGCCTCCGCCGACGACTGGAAGTACGTCGCCAAGGGCAGCTGCAAGGAGATGAAGGGCCTCACGGCCGAGGAAGCCAAGGCCAAGGTCAAGGCCAAGAAGTCCTGATTTCGTCGGCAGCCAGTGGCACCCAGCGGCGGCAAGCGATGAAGCGCTATTGCGGCATTGGCCTGCGCCAGCCTCACCACGAGGCGCTGCTGGCCGCGCCGCCGCCGCTGGCCTTTGTCGAGGTGCATTCCGAGAACTTCTTCGCCGAAGGTGGCGCGGCGCTCGGCGTGCTGCAGGCGGCGCGCGAGCGCTGGCCGCTCAGCCTGCACGGCGTCGGCCTGGCGCTGGGCTCGGCCGCCGGCCTCGACGACTGGCACCTTGAGCGCCTGGCGGCGCTGGTCGAGCGCATCGATCCGGTGCGCGTCAGCGACCATGCCTCCTTTGCCCGCGCCCCGCGCAAGAGCGGCGGGCCGGTGCTGCACGGCAGCGATCTGCTGCCGGTGGCCTTCACCGGGGCCGCGCTGGACATCATGGTGGCCAACGTCCAGCGCGTGCAGGAACGCCTGGGCCGTCCCATCCTGGTCGAGAACCTCTCGGCCTACCTGCACTGGGCCGACGACGCCATCGCTGAGCCCGAGTTCTTCAACCGCCTGGTGCGGCGCAGCGGCTGCGGCCTGCTGCTGGATGTCAACAACCTGGTCGTCAACGCGCTCAACACCGGCGTCGGCGAGCGCGGCGCGGTCGAGGTAGCCTGCCGCTGGGTCGACGCCATCAACGCCGATGCGGTGGGCGAGATCCACCTCGCCGGCTACCACGACACCGGCGGCCTGGTCATCGATGACCACGGCAGCCGTGTCCACGCCCCGGTGTGGGAGGTCTTCGCCCACACGCTGCGACGCATGGGCCCGCGGCCGACGTTGATCGAGTGGGACACCGACCTGCCGCCGCTGGAAGTGCTGCTGGACGAGGCGGCCCGCGGCGAGGCCTTGCTGCAGCAGGCGGCGCTGGAGCCGGCATGATGAAGCCGGCCCACGAGCGCGAGGCGCTGCGCCAGCAGATGATGCTGCGCGCCATCTGGCGCGACGCCCGGCCCGGCGTGCTGGCCGGCTGGACGCGCGACGGCGAGCGCTTCACGCGCGGCCTGCAGGCCTACCAGGCCAATGCCGGCGCGCTGGCCGAACGTGCGCTGGCCGCCGCCTATCCCACCGTGCAGCAGCTGCTGGGCGAAGAATCCTTCGCGGCGCTGGCGCGCATCTTCTGGCAAGACCAGCCGCCCGAGCGCGGCGATGTCGCTGCCTGGGGCGATGGACTGCCGGCCTTCGTCGAGGGCGATGCCCAGCTCGCCAGCGAGCCCTACCTGGCCGACCTGGCGCGGCTGGAATGGGCGCTGCACCTGGCGCAGTCGGCAGCCGACAGCGAGCCGGGCGTGCAGGGGCTGGAGCGCCTGGCCGACACCGACCCCGACCGCCTGCGCCTGCTGGCGCGCCCCGGCACCGCGCTGGTCGCCAGCGCCCACCCGGTGTTGACGATCTGGCAGGCCCACCGCAGCAGCGACGCCGAGCGCTTTGTGCCTGTGCGTGCCGCCTTTGCCGAGGGCCGCGCCGAGGCGGCCCTGGTCTGGCGCGAGGGCTGGCGCGTGCGCGCGGGCGCCGTCGCCGCATTGGACCTCGCCTTCACCCGCGCCGTGCTGGCTGGCACGCCGCTGGCCGCGGCGCTGGCCGGTGCCGGGGCCGGCTTTTCCTTCGAACCCTGGTTGATAGGCGCGCTGCAGCAAGGCTGGCTGGCCGGCGCCGAGGATTTGCCAACATGATCATCAGCACCGTGCGCCCGCGCACCCTCTTCACGCTGGCAAACAGCGTCACGCGCGCCCTCGAAGCGCTGCAGCCGCCGGCCCAGCTGGCGGCGCGGCTCTATGTCGCCCAGGTCTTCTTTCTGTCGGGCCTGACCAAGATCCGCGACTGGGAAACCACGCTCGCGCTCTTCGCCGACGAGTACCACGTCCCCCTGCTGCCGCCGGAGCTGGCGGCCTGGGCCGGCACCGCGGGGGAGCTGCTGCTGCCGGTGCTGCTGGTGCTGGGCCTGGGCGGGCGCTTCGCGGCGCTGGGGCTGTCGGTGGTGAATGTCGTGGCCGTGCTCAGCCTGGCCGAGATCGCGCCGGCGGCGCTGCAGCAGCACCAGTTCTGGGGCAGCCTGCTAATTGCGCTGTTGCTCTGGGGCCCCGGCCGCTGGTCACTTGACACGCTCTGCTGGCGCCGCTGGGGCTGAATGGGCCGAACAGCCCCTGGTCAGTGACAAAATGTAGCGCTGATTTCAGGGGGAACGATGAGACCGACTGCCCGTCTGTTCTGGGCTGCCGCGGCCATGGGCTTGTTGACTGCGGCGCAGGCCGAGCCGCTGCCCAGGGACGAACGTGAGCGGGCCTGTTGGCTGCAGCACACGCGCGAGCGCACACGCGTCAAGCTGACCGAGCCCACCGCCGTGGACTTTTCCAATCTTCGCGATGGCCAGACGGTCTATTCGCCTTTTCAGATCGATTTCGCGATCCGTGGCATGGGCGTGGTGCCGGCCGGTACCAAGCATGCCAAGGCCGGCCACCACCACCTGCTGGTCGACACGCCGCTGCCGATCAACGTCGGCGAGGCCATTCCCTTCAATGACCGGCACCGCCATTTCGGCAAGGGCCAGACCGGCACCGTGCTCGACCTGCCGCCCGGCCGCCACACGCTGCGCCTGCTCTTCGCCGACCACGAGCATCGCCCCTTCTTCGTCTACAGCCCCGAGATCACGGTGCAGGTGGCGGGCCCGCGCAAGGCCGGGGGTGCTGCCATCGAGGCCGGCTGCGAGGCCTGGTACAACGACGAGCTGTCACGCCCGCGGCCGCCGGGGCCACGCATCCTGGTGGCCAATCTGCGTGACGGCGAGGCGGTCGTCAGCCCCTTCAATGTGCGGCTGGCCGCCGATGGCCTGGGCGTGGCGCCGCGCGGCAATGGCGGGCCGGCCAACGGGCACTTTCAGCTCGAGATCATGGCCAAGGGCCGCGCCACTCAGCTCGTCGATCTCGAAAACGGCGCCACCCAGGCCAATCTCTTCCTCTCGCCCGGGCCCTATGTGCTGAGGGTGCGCATGTCCGACGACGCGCACAGCAAGGACATGGCGCCGCCGGTGATGCTCAATATCGACGTCGTCTCGCAGGAGCGCTACTAGGCGGCACGGCGACAGCCGCGCCATGCGTCAATCGCGCGTGAAGGCAATGACCAGCGATTGCGGCACGCGGCCGTCGGTATCGCGCGGCAGCGCCGGCGTGCGGTCGATGGCGCGCAGCACGGCCTCGTCCCAGTCCTTGAAGCCGCTGCTCTTGACGAGGCGGCGCGAGATGATGGTGCCGCCCGGTG
This sequence comes from Rubrivivax sp. A210, assembly GCF_904426505.1. GTDB lineage: Bacteria > Pseudomonadota > Gammaproteobacteria > Burkholderiales > Burkholderiaceae_C > Rubrivivax. The sequence continues at coordinate 77,394 of NZ_CAJGBN010000012.1, read as the reverse complement.
CCGCCGTGACCTCGACCTCGGCCGCCGCGCGGCCCGATACGGTGCCGGTGAAGACGATGTTGGGCCGCACGGCCCTTATCACCTGTCCGGCGTAGGTGGCGCTGGGCCCTGCGTTCTGCGCCGCCGTGGCGCCAGGCTTGCCTCCGCTGCTGCCGCCCACCTCGCCCATCATGCGCTTGAGGTTGTCCTCGCGCAGCTTGGCGAGGCGTTCGTCCTCGGCCTTGGCCTCGCGCGCCTCTTGCTCGGCCTCGGCCTTTTTCGCCTCGGCCAGCTTCTTCTGTTCAGCCGCCTTCTTCTGCTCGGCGGCCAGCTTCTTCTCGGCCTTCTCTGCCTCTGCCAGCTTGCGCGCATCCTCGACCTTCTGGCGCGCCTCCTCGACTGCCTTGCGCACCTCGATCTTGCGCTGGCGTTCGCGCTCGCGCTCGCGTTCGAGGGCAATGTCGGCATCGGGCGTGGGCGGCGCCGCGGTCCGCGGCGGCGCCACAGGTGCCAGCGGTGGTGGCGGCTCGGGCGCAGGGGGTGGTGCCGATTGCGGCACTGCCGCCCACAACTCAGCCGAGAACACCTCGGGCGTCTTGCTGCGCCAGTCGATGGACAGCGTCAGCGCCACCACCAGGCCGGCATGCACCAGAAGCGACAGCGCTGCGCCCGCGCCCTGGCCGCCCGGCTTGCGCGGCAGCAGCGCGTCGTGGGCGAGGGCGAGTTCAGCCACCGGCCTGCTTGACCGAAAGCCCGACACGGCGCACGCCGGCGCGCTGCAGCGTGTCCATCACGCGCACCACGGTCTCGTAGCGCACGCTCTTGTCGGCACTGATGACCACCGGCACCTCGGCCTCGCCCGCCTGCAGCGCCTTCACGCGCGCCGCGAGCTGGCCGAGCGCCGCGCCTTCGGGCTCCTTCTGGTCGACACGCAGGCGCAGCTTCTCGTCACTGCCGACGATGATCTCGACCACCTTCTGAGGCCGCTGCCGGCTCTTGCCCACCGAGGGCAGGTCGACGACGCCGGTGGTGATGAGCGGCGCGGTGACCATGAAGATGATCAGCAACACCAGCATCACGTCGATGAAGGGGACCATGTTGATCTCGTTCATCGAACGCCGGCCACGCTGGCCGCGCTGGGCGACGGCAGGCATCAGCGGCCTCCCTGCTGGCCCGCGATGGTGGTGGTGGCGCCCGTCTGGCCGGCGTTGCGCTGCAGGATGTTGCTGAACTCCTCGATGAAGGTTTCGAGCTGGATGGCGATGCGGTCGATGTCGCGCGCAAAGCGGTTGTAGGCCACCACCGCCGGAATGGCGGCGAAGAGGCCGATGGCCGTGGCCACCAGCGCCTCGGCGATGCCCGGCGCCACCGTGGCCAGCGTCACCTGCTGCATGTTCGAAAGGCCCACGAAGGCATGCATGATCCCCCACACAGTGCCGAACAGGCCGACGTAGGGGCTGACCGAGCCGACGCTGGCCAGGAAGCTGAGGTTGCTCTCGATCACGTCCAGCTCGCGCTGGTAGCTGGCGCGCATGGCGCGGCGTGCGCCGTCGAGCTGGGCGCCGGCATCCAGGCGCTTCTCGCGCAGTTTCAGGAACTCGCGCATGCCGCTGGCGAAGATGCGTTCCATGGGCGCGCTGTCGGTCTTCTGGCCGGCGGCCTGGCTCAGTTCGGTGAGGCTGCGGCCGGACCAGAACTCGCGCTCGAACTCGTCGTTGCTGCCACGCACGCGGCGCAGGCCGAAGACCTTGCCGAAGATCACCGTCCAGCTCATCAGCGAGGTGAACATCAGCCCGGCCATGACGAGCTGCACGACCAGGCTGGCCTGCAGCACCAGGGCAGTGATGGAAAGTTCTTGCGTCATGGGGTGCCGGTCGGGGTTGGGGGTGCCGTGTCGGGCAGGCGGCGGGCCACCGGCGCTATCGACGGCAAGGTGGCGAGAACCTGGTTCGGAATACGGCGTGGGCGGAAGGTTCCTTCGTCGACGCAAGCGATGCGGATCTCGCCGTCGGCCAGCAGCAGATCGCCGCGCCGCGCCTGCTGCGCCACCGTCATCGAGGCGCTGCCGGCGCGCAGCAGCCGCACATCGACCTGCAACTCGTCGTCCAGCCGCGCCGGCGCCAAGTAGCGCACGCGCGTCTCGCTCACCACGAAGAGCGCGCCGGTGCTTTCGCGCAGCGCCTGCTGGCCTGTGCCCAGGTGGCGCAGCCACTCGGTGCGGGCGCGCTCGAAGAACCTCAGGTAGTTGGCGTAGAAGACCACGCCGCCGGCGTCGGTGTCTTCCCAGTAGACGCGCAGGGCCAGGCTGAACGGGGCGTGAGACGCGTGCGGGGCTGCGTTGGGCGGGGTCGACATCGGCGCGGGATTATGCCGGCTGGCTCATCCCGGCGCGTTCAAGGTGCAACGCGGCGATACACCGGCCCCCACAGCGGATGGCCGGCCTCGGAACGGCTGAGCACGAAGGCCGGGTAGACGGTGCGCGCCGCCATGAAGGCGGCCTCGCATTCGCCGAGGCGCTCGCTGGTGCAGGCGATGAAGGCAATCAGCTTGTAGGCGTTGGCGCGGTCGCGCGGGCTCGCCAGGCCTTCGCCCAGGGCGCGGCGCAGCGACTTCTCGGCCGCCGGGTACTGGCCGTCGTCGTAGGCACGCATGCCTTCGTACAGGGCGCGCTCGGCCGGGCGCTCGAGCAGGTCGGACAGCCCGCCCGCAGGCGGCGCCGCCGGTGGCGTGGCGCAGCCGGCGCAGGCCAGCGCGAACAGGGCGGAGATTGCGGTGAGGCGGTTCATGGCCCGAAGCGGTGTCTGAGGGTGAAGGGTTGGTCGGCGCTGACCTGCACGGTGGCGGTGTGGGGCGGGAAATCGGCATTGCGCACGGTGATGGTGTGCGTGCCCTCGGGCAGGCTCAGGTGGGCCAGCGGCGGTGCGATGCCGGCGGCACGGCCGTCAACCTCCACCTGGCCCCAGGGGCTGATGGCCAGGTTCAGCGTGCCCCTGGCGGCTGGTGCGGCCGAGGTCGGAACGGGCGCCGCCGCCGCCAGCGTGCGCGCCGCGGTGGCCGGCGCCGCGCGGGGTCGGGGAAGGGGCTTGGTGGCGGTGGCAGCGGCTGGCTCGGTCGCGACGTTGCCCGTGGCGGCCGGCGGGGGCTCGGCAGTCAGGGCCGCGGCTGCCTCGGCCGGCGCTGCCGCGACAGCGTGCACCGCCGTTGCAGGAGCCGGTACCACCGCCACTGCGGGTGCGGGTGCCGGCGCGGCCGGCGGCTCGGGCAGGGAGTCGTGGAAGGCCAGGGCCAGCCCGCCCAGGATCAGCAGCACGCAGCTGGCGACGGCGGCCATCTGCATCTGACGCTGGCGTGCCCGCTGGCGGGCGCGCTGTTGGCGTCGCGGCGAGCCGGGCGCGCCTTCCAGCGACATGGCTGCCGAGGGCAGGGGTTCGGCAACCGGCTGCGCGGTATTGCGATGGATCCAGCCCCGCAACTCGTTGGCCATCTCCATCGCGGTCTGGAAGCGGGCCTCGGGGTCGCGCGCCATCGCCTTGGAGGCGATGCGCGACAGCGTCGGCGGCACGCCGGGCCTCACCTCGTGGGCGGGTGCCGGGTGGTTGGTGAGCACGGCAATGGTGATCTGCTCGAGCGTGTCGCCGTGGAAGGCCTTGCGGCCGGTGAGCATCTCGTACAGCACGACACCGAGGGCATGGACATCGGTGCGCGCGTCGACCTCGGCGCCGCGCAGCTGCTCGGGTGCCAGGTAGTGGGGCGAGCCGGCAACCATGCCGTCCAGCGCCGGCCGCGCCGCGCCGTGGGCCACGCGTGCAATGCCGAAGTCGAGCAACTTGGGCTTGCCGTGGGTGTTGATGAAGATGTTGGCCGGCTTGATGTCGCAGTGAACGACGGCGCGTGCGTGGGCATAGGCCAGGGCGTCGGCGACCCGGCGCACGAGCAGGGCCGCCTCACCCGGCGTCGGGCGCCAGCCATTGGCCAGGGCGCGGCGCAGGTCGCGGCCGTGCAGGCGCTCCATCGCGATATAGATGCCCTGCTCGGAGCGGCCGGCGTCGTAGATGGTGACGATGTGGGGGTGGTTCAGGCCGGCGGCGGCGCGGGCCTCGGCTTCGATCAACTCGTCCAGTTCGTCGCGAGAGGGCGTGTCGAGGTCGAACTGCAGCGTCTTGACGGCCACCGCGCGAGACAGCAGCGGATCCCAGGCCTCGTGAACCTGGCCCAGGCCGCCGCGACCGAGGGCGTTCTTGATACGGTAGCGCCCGATGAAGCCGAGCGTCGGGCTCTGTTCGAGCTCGCTGTCCATGCCGGCGGGTACGCTGTCGCCGCCGAAATCGGAAGGCACGGCGGGCGGCAGCGAGGCCGGTGCGGGCAGCGAATCGCTCAGGAATTCGGCCGCGCCCATGCCTTCGTCGGGCAATGAGGCGACGGTGGCCGCGAATTCGCTCGGCGCCCCGTCGGGGCGGCCGTGACGCTGGAAGAGCTTGTAAACCACAGCCTGTCAGCTTAAGGGCATTGCAAGCGGTGAGGCGTTGCAATTTGGGAGCGCTTCTTGCGGCACTTCGGGCGGCACTCCGGAGGGTTGGCAGGGAGGGTCAGCGCGGGGCCGACGGCGCCGGGCGCAACTCGCGTGACAGGCGGGCCACCGCCTGCTGCAGCTGATCCATGCCGCTGGCAAACGACAGCCGCACCTGCTTATCGGCAAACGCAGGGCCGAAATCACGGCCCGGGGTCAGCGCCACATGGGCCTTTTGCATCATCTCGAAACAAAAATCCCAGCTGCTGGCGTTGTAGGCCGAGCAGTCGAACCAGGCGTAGAAGGCGCCGTCGGGCAGCACCGGCACCGGCAGGCCCAGGGCGCCGAGTGCCGGCACGATGTAGTCGCGGCGGCGTTTGAACTCGGCGCGGCGGGCTTCGTAGAGGGCCAGAGACTCCGGCTCGAAGCAGGCCAGGGCTGCATGTTGGGCGAGTGCGCTGGCGCAGATGTAGAGGTTTTGCGCCAGGCGCTCGACCGCGCCCACCAGTTGCCGCGGCAGCACGACCCAGCCCAGGCGCCAGCCGGTCATGCCGAAGTACTTGCTGAAGCTGTTGATGCTGATGATGTCGTCGCCCAGCGCCAGCGCGCTGCCGCCGTAGGCCTCGTCCTGGGCCAGGCCGAGGTAGATCTCGTCGATCAGCGTCACGCCGCCGTGCCCGCGCACGACCTCGGCGATGGCCGCCATCTCGGCCGGCGCGATGGAGGTGCCGGTGGGATTGCCGGGCGAGGCCAGCAGCACGCCGCGGGTGGCGGGGCCCCAGTGCGCGGCGACTTCGGCCGCGCTGAGCTGCCAGCGCTGGCCCGGCCCGGCAGGCAGCAGCCGCGCCTGCGCGCCGGTGGCGGCGACGAAATGGCGGTTGCAGGGGTAGCTGGGATCGGGCATCAGCACCTCGTCGCCGGCCTCGAACAGCGCCGAGGTGACGAGTTGCAGCGCGGCCGAGGCGCCGGCGGTGATGACGATGCGCGCCGGGTCAATATCCAGCCCGAAGCGCTGCGCGTACCACCGCGACAGGCGCTCGCGCAGCGCGGCCAGCCCGATGGCCGGCGTGTACTGTGTCGCCCCGGCCTCCAGGCAGCGCTGGGCCGCGGCCACCACGGCCGGCGCGGCGGTGAAATCGGGCTCGCCGATGTTGAGGAAGATCATAGGCTCGCCGCCCTGAGCCGGATCGCAGGCGGGGCTGGCGGCCAGGGCGGCGGCCGCCTTGGCGCACTCCATCACATAGAAGGGCTCGATGTGCTCGAGCCGGCGCGCGGTGCGGATCATCGCGCGCCCGCTCTCGTCAGGCGCGGGCCGGCCGCGCCTCGTCGCGGCGCAGGTCGCCGGCACAGCGGTCGAGCACGCCATTGACGTATTTGTGGCCGTCGGTGCCGCCGAACGATTTGGCCAGCTCCACCGCCTCGTTGATGGCGACGCGGTAGGGGATCTCGAGGCAGTTGGCCAGCTCGTAGGCGCCGATCAGCAGCACGGCGTGTTCCACCGGCGAGAGCTGCGAGGTCTTGCGGTCGACGTGGCGGGCCAGCGCCGCATCCAGTGCCGAGGCCTGCTCGATGCAGCCATGCAGAAGGGCGTCAAAGTGGGCGCGGTCGCACTTGTCGAAGCCGTCCTGCTCGCTGATGTGGGCGCCCACGGCGGCGGCGCTTTCGCCCGACAGCAGCCACTGGTACAGGCCCTGCAGCGCCAGCTCGCGCGAACGGCGGCGTGCCGATTTCGGCTTGCTGGGCCGCGCCGCCTTGGCGGCAGGCTTGGCGACAGCATTGGCAGGCTCGGCGGGGGTGGGCGTCGGGTCGTCGCTCAAGACAGCTCGTCCAGCAGATTGGCCATCTCGACCGCCACGCGTGCGGCGTCGCGGCCCTTTTCCTCGGCGCGCGCCCAGGCCTGGCTCTCGTTCTCGACCGTGAGGATGGCGTTGGCGACGGGAATCAGGTGGTCGAGCCCGACGCGGCTGACGCCGGCGCCGCTTTCATTGGCCACCAGCTCGAAGTGGTAGGTTTCGCCACGGATGATGCAGCCCAGCGCGATGAGGGCGTCGAAATCGCCCGAGCGCGCCATGGCCTCGAGCGCGAGCGGAATCTCGAGCGCGCCGGGCACCGTGATATGGCGGATGTCGCCCGACTCGACGTCGAGGCGGTCGAGTTCGGCCAGGCAGGCCTGGGCCAGCCGGCTGGTGATGGGCTCGTTGAAACGGGCGCAGACGATGCCGACGCGCAAACCCTCGCCGATCAACTCGCCTGCCTGCCCCTTGTCGGCATCTTGCATGGAACGTCTTCCCTTCAGGCCGCAGCTGCGACGAAACCGGTGATTTCCAGCCCGTAGCCGGTCATGCTGGGCATGCGCCGCGGGCTGCCCAGCAGGCGCATGCGGCGCACGCCCAGCTCGCGCAGGATTTGCGCGCCCACGCCGTAGGTGCGCAGGTCCATCTGGGGCCGCGTGGCCGCGGGCGCGGGACAGGCCGCGGCCAGTTGCGGCAGCAGCGTCGCCGCGTCATGGGCGCAGTTGAGCAGCACGGCCACGCCGCAGGGCCCGGCATGCAGGCTGGCCAGCGCCGCGGTGAGCGGCCAGGAGTGGCCGGCGCCGGTGGTGTCCAGCAGGTCGAGTGCGGTGAAAGGCTCGTGTACGCGCACGGGCACCTCGTCGGCGGTGGTCCAGCGGCCATGCGACAGTGCCATGTGGATGCCGCCGCCCTTGTCGCGGTAGGCGACGCAGTCGAACTCGCCCATGGGCGTGGGCAGGCGGCGGGCGCCAACGCGCTCGATCAGCGTTTCGTGGCGGCTGCGGTGGCCGATGAGGTCGGCGATGGTGCCGATCTTGAGGCCGTGCTCGCGCGCAAAGATCTCCAAGTCGGGCAGCCGGGCCATGGTGCCGTCGTCCTTCATGATCTCGCAGATCACGGCCGCCGGCATCAGGCCGGCCATGCCGGCGAGGTCGCAACCGGCCTCGGTGTGGCCGGCGCGCATCAGCACACCGCCGTCCTGGGCTTGCAGCGGGAAGATGTGGCCGGGCTGGACCAGATCGGCCGGCGTGGCGTCACGGGCCACCGCGGCCTGTATGGTGCGAGCGCGGTCGGCGGCCGAGATGCCGGTGCTGACACCCGTGGCGGCCTCGATGGACACCGTGAAGGCCGTGCCGTGCGAACTGCCGTTGCGCGTGGCCATGGGCGGCAGTTGCAGGCGCTCGCAGCGCTCGCGCGTGAGCGTCAGGCAGATCAGGCCGCGCGCATGGCGGGCCATGAAGTTGACGGCGGCCGGCGTGACGTGCTCGGCGGCCAGCACGAGGTCACCCTCGTTCTCGCGATCTTCTTCGTCGACCAGGATGACCATGCGGCCGGCGGCGAGTTCGGCCACCAGCTCGGGAACGGGTGATATCGGCATCAGGGGATTGTAGGCGGCGCCCCGAATGGCAACGGCCGGCCCGAGGGCCGGCCGTGGGGGCCGAGAAGCCGGAACGCAGGCTGTCAGCGGCGGCGGGCGGCGGCGGCGCCGAAGAGGGCCAGGCCGACCAGGGCCAGCGAGGCGGGCTCGGGGGTGCGGTTGGGCAGCGACGGGGCGGGTGCCAGCACCTGGCTGCGGTCGGCCACGACGAAGTCGTCGAAGCCGAAGAAGTCGGCCTGGCCCGGGCTGCTGGTTGCAAAGCGGATGCGGGTGTAGGCGTTGTTCACGCTCGCGAAGCCCCAGAACAGCACCGAACCGTTGTTGCGCGGGTCGGCGCCCTGGTTGATGAGGTATTCCTCTTCGACGCCGCTCGTGTTGCGCAGAAAGACGCTCAGGCTGCCTTCGAAGTCGCCGATGTCCGTGCCGTAGAAGCCGAAGGCCGAGATGGCGCTGTTGAAGGTGATCGCGAAGTCGGAAGTGCCGGACTGGACCTCAAGGAAACGCGTGCCAACGGTCGTGGTGTTGAAACGGCCGACGGAGGACTGGCCGCGCACCGTGCCGCCACCGGAGATGGTGGCGGTGATGAGGTTGGTGCCGGTGCCGTTGACGCCGTTGTTGAAATCGACCGAGATCGAGTCGGGCGGGATGGCCGAGTCGCCGTTGCTGTTGTCTTCGAAACCGTAGGAACCGACGCTGGACGAGAGCCGGGCCATGAAGGCGTTGCGGGTGAGCGGGACGAGGGTGCCGACGCTCAGGGCCGGGATCGGGCCGGGGTCGTACTCGAAGAACGTTTCTGCGTTGGGGCCAGGAGTGGTGATGAGTGCCGCATGGGCCGGCACCCCAAACGCCAGCACGGAGGCTGCCGTAACAATGATTTTCTTGAAGAACATGCTCAGAACCTCTGGATCGGTTTGTCATGCAAGATGCAAGTGCCGGGCCACCCATGAAAAACCATTTTCAATCAAGGCCTTGCCGCCATGGTTGGTGGAAACTAGGGGGGGTGTGTAAAGTCTACCGACGCACTGTCTCACCCGGGGATGCGGGCAGGCCCCCGGCGACTGGTAACGGGCTGTCAATTGCGTCACGGCGCATGAGCAGGCGCAGATCTTGTCCCACAGTCTGGACGGACTGCCAGCGGTAGTCCGGCGCCGTCGGCAGGGTGCTGCGTTCGGCCAGTGTCGCAAAGGGCCGGCCAGGCCCGAGCAGGCTGGGCGCGAGGTACACCAGCAACTCGTCAACCAGGCCGGTCTCGAGCCAGGCGCCGCTGAGCGTGGGGCCGGCTTCGATGTGCAGTTCGTTGATGCCTTGCTGGCCCAGCCGGCGCAGCAGGGCGGTCAGATCGGGCCGGGCCGCGGCTTCGTCCCAGACTTCGGCGCCGACCGCGCGCAGGGCGTCGGCGCGCGCAGACTGGCCGGCCGCGGCGACGATGATGGCGCGGCCGGGCGGGCGCAGCAGCGCGGCCGTGGGCGGTGTGCGCAATTGCGTATCAAGCACGATGCGCAGCGGTTGGTACACGGTGGCCACGGCGCGCACATCGAGGCGGGGGTCGTCTGCCAGCACGGTGCCCACGCCGGTGAGGACCGCCGATGCCCTGCGGCGCCAGGCATGGCCGTCGGCGCGTGCGGCGGCACCGGTGATCCACTGGCTGCGCCCGTTGGCGAGTGCCGTGCGGCCATCCAGTGATGCCGCGACCTTTAGTCGAACCCAGGGAGTTCCCCGCTTGATGCGGGTGAGAAAGCCGATGTTGATGTCGGTAGCCTGCTCGATGATGGTGGCGTCGTCGACCAGTTCAACCGCGACGCCGGCTTCGCGCAGGCGCCGCAGGCCACCTCCGGCGACAGCGGGAAAGGGGTCGCCGAGGGCGACCACACAGCGCGCGATGCCGGCCGCGATGAGGGCATCGCAGCAGGGTGGCGTGCGCCCATGGTGGGCGCAGGGTTCGAGCGTGACCCAGGCGGTGGCGCCGTTCAGGGCCGCTCCGGCGGCAGCGGCCTCGCGCAACGCCATCACCTCGGCATGGGCCTGACCGGCGGCCTGGGTGGCGCCGCGGCCCAGCACCTCGCCGTTGTCCAGGCCGATGATGCAGCCGACGCGCGGGTTGGGCTCGGTGAGGCCGAAGGAGCCGCGGGCCAGGTCCAGGGCCTCGTGCAGGCGCTGGCGGTCGAGTTCGGTCAGGGCCATGCGCCGCGGTCTGGCGGGGCCGCTTCAGTCCGGATCGTGGGCCACGGTGGCCGGGGTGCCGCCGGGGCAGGAGAAGGGGGTACCGCTGCTGCCGGCCTGGATGACGAGGAAGTTCTGGTTGATCTGCGCCGTGGCCACGTTGGTATAGCTGGCAGGTGTCGGCGGTGAATACCGGCAGACCTTGAATTGGTTGGAATCGTTGTCACTGAGGTCATTGGCAAGTTCCCGGAACCCACCGGTATCGCCAAATTCGACACGGCCGCTCCAGTTGGATGAGCCGGTCGGCAGCGGAATGGCGCAGACATAGGGCACGGCATTGCTGGTCGCCAGCGGCGCATCGAGGAAGCAGTCGAAGCTGTCCGCCGGCGTCGGGCTGGTGCGGCGCACGCTCATCGTGAAGAAGGGCGTGTTGCTGCCGGACCAGGTTGCGCCAGGGTCGTCGGCGCTGTCGGTCGCCGGCGCGCCGTTCGGGGCCCTGGTCACGAAACCACTGAGCAGCAGGGCCCGACTGGTGCCGCAGGTGGTGGTGCTGCCGCTGGTGAGGTCGGCCGTGGTGGTGGCCGTGGTGGAGCACACCGTGATTTCGGCCGTGAGGTTGTTGAACATCCAGGCGTCGCGGATGCTGCCACTCTGGCCGGGCGGCACATAGCCGCTGCAGCCTGTGCAGACGGACACCGGCACCGGCACGGCGCTGCGCGGGATGGCGCGATTGCGGTGCTGCGGTGCCACCGCGGGATCGGTGGCTGTCGCCAGAACCAGCGACGCCGAGAGATCCGGCGCCAGCCCGGCGACGGCCGAACTCAACCTCACCGTCTGGGTCTGGTTGCTGCGGTCGACCCAGCTCACTTCGACGAGCAGGCCGCGCGCCTCGGGCGTCACCGTGCCTGCCACGATGGTCCTGGCGAGGGCGCGCCGGCTGATGGTGTAGGTGGCGTTGGTGCCGGTGACCGTGCGGCTGCCACTGCCGTCGACAGCTTGGTAGCGCATGCGGTTGGTCGTCGTCGCGCCCGAGGCCACGCCGGCCGGCGGCTCGACGATGGTGAAGCCGCGCCATTCCTCGACTGCGTCCTGGGCGAGCCGCACCGCCTCGGCGCGCTGGCGCGCGAGGTCGGAATTGCCGCGCATGGTGCCCTGCATGCCGATCACGGCCATCATGCCGAAAGCCATGATGGCGAAGGCGACCAGCGCCTCGATCAGCGAGACACCGCGTTGCCTGTGTGCCCACATGCCGATCTCCTGGCCGGATCGGGGCCGTTTGCCATTGCCGCTCGCGCGGGCGGGTGCGGCGTTCATTGGAAGTCCTTCCAACTGCCGGGCACGCGCACGAAGGTGCCGTAGGCCACGCGCAGGGCGGTGAGGGCGTCCTTGTTGTAGACGACGGACATGGCGCCGGTGCCGCCCACGGCGAGATCGGTCTCGGCCACGGCCGCGCCCTGGATGGTGGCGCCGCCGGTGACGGTCCAGGTCCAGCCGGGCCGGCGGCCGTAGACCATGCCCACCAGCGTGACGCCGTTCGAGAAGGCCAGGTTCACGTTGGGATCAAGGATGAGCAGCGCCGGGATGGGGAGTACGGCCGGAGGCCCTGCAACCGCCGCCGTGCCAACGTTGACGTCCAGGGTCAGCGTGGTGACGGTGGTTGCCGTGGCACTGCCTCGCACGCGGATGGCCCGGCCCGGGTTTCGCGACAGCGCCAGGTTGACGGCCGCGGCGGCGCAGTCGGAACTGCAATCGACTTCGACCATGCCGGGCTGGCCGAGATAGACGTCGGGGAAGACGCCGAAATAGAGGGCGAATACACGCTCGGCCGTGCTGGGCGCCGGATTGCGGCCGGAAACGGCCACGCTGGCGGGCTGCAGGGCGGGGTCTCCCGCCACCACGGTGCTGTCGGGCGGCACGCCGGGGACGCCGGTTTTGGCGATGGCGGCCACCACGGTGGCGGCAGAGGCCGCCGAAGCTGCGGTGTGCAGTGTCACGCCGCCGACCGTGTTGTCCTGGTTGGTCAGGGCCAAAGTGGCGGTGGATCCGGGGGCAAAGCTGAGTGCGCCAGCCACGCTGAGTGCGCCGGTGGGCGCCCGCGTTACCGCGCCACGCAGCGCCAGGATGACGCTGGTGGCGGCCACGCCGTCGCCGGTGCCGCCACGGTCATCGATGGGGAAGGTCAGGCAGGCGTCGTCGAGCCGGGTGCAGCTGTTGACCTCGAGCTGGATCAGGTCATTGCGGCCGGTCACCGAGGGCGAACGCCTGAAGCGCATCAGGAAGGCCGGGGCCGGGCCGGCGCCGCCGGGGGCGGCAAGGGCGGTCGTCGGCGTACCGGCCACCGGGCAGGCACAGCTCCAGTTCCAGTCGGCCGGGTCGGTGGCGATGCTGTTGAAGACGCAGCGCGGCTGCACCGCGCCGCCGCCCGAGACCGCCCGAGGCGTGATCACGCCGGTGCCGCGGTCGATGGTGAGGTAGCGCTGCGCAAAGCTCTGGTCGGTGGCGCTGCCGTCGTTGGTGCTGGGCACGCAGGCATTGGTGGTGCGGCCGGCATTGAGCTGGGCGAGTGCCCATTCCATCCCAGCTTCAGCGCTCTCGAAGGCCTGCGAGGAGCGGTACTGATTGGCTGAGGTGCGCTGTTCGAAGATGAGGTTGCGGCTGGTGTAGGCCGCGACCATGCTCATGATGAAGAACAGCAGCATCACCACAATGAGCGTGGCGGCGCCGCCCTGTCTGGCGGCCGTCGGGGTGGGGGAATGCTTGCGCATGATGAGTGCCTTCTCAGCCCGGGCAGGCCTGGCCGGAACCCGCCTCGTTGGACAGTTCGATGCGGTCATTGCGCGGGCGTACCGATAGTTCCAGCGTGCGCCTTACCGAGGAGTCAGTCACCGACTCCCCGGTGATCGTGATCACCAGTTCGCGCACGCTGACGCGTGGCCAGCAGGCCGTGGTGCCGTCGCCGCAGAGCTGGGGGCAGGGGATGATGATGGCGTTGCCATTGGCCGCCTGGGCGCGATCACTGGATCGCACGGTGGCAATGGAAAAGCCGTTGTCCAGAATGCGGATGGTGGCTCTGTCGGTCAGATCCTGCCAGCCGGCCGAGCAGCCGCCGGTGTCGTAGTCCGACTGGCAGGATTGCAGGGTGCCGTTGCTGAGGCGGAAGCCGAAAGACTCGGCGCCCGATCCGCGCCGGTAGTTGTAGCTGACCTTGGAGTTGGCGGCATCGGGGGTCAACGGGGTGTAGGGGTTGACGCCAATCGTGCCACCGCCTGGCGGCGGCACGCCGGCGCGCGCCGTGGCCCAGTAGCCCGAGCGCCGCAGTTCGCGGGCGATGATGTCGGCCGAGGCGCGCAAGTCCTGCTGCAACTGCGTTTCGAGCAGCAGGCGGCGGTTGTCGGTGAGCTGGCTGGTGGCCATCAGGGACGCCGCCGCGACGACGAACATGCCGACGGCGATGCCCACCATCAACTCGACCAGCGAGAAGCCTCGCATGGCGGCGCGGGGCGCTCCGCACTGTCTTGGGCTCAAGGACATGCCGGGACTCCGGAAATCTGGCCACTGGGCGAGCAGGTCGTCGGGCGGCCGGTCACCTCGACCGAAGTGATGAAGCTGCCCACCGTCGGGTGGCCGACGACGATCCTGAACGGGCCCGTGGGCTCGATGAAGGTGTCGGAGACGGCGGTCTCGAGGCGGCCCGTGGCGGGGTCGAATCTCATGTGGCGCGCGGTCTGGCCGCTGGGGAATCCGAGGCTGATGGACGAGTCGAGCGGAACCTGCACGGTGCGGATCTCGCGCACCGAGGCGACGCTGCACGCGGTTCCCGGCGCGCGGTTGCAGTCGCAGACCGTGTGGTCGCCGGTCAGCAGGGCGTAGCAGGTCTGGCCGCCGCTGGGGGCGTCGAACATCATCGTGACCTTGAGATTGCGGCTCGCCGCTTCGGCGCGCACGAACTGGATGTCGGTGATGAGCTGGGCGTTGATGCTGCGCAGCCGCTGCACGTCGATGAAGCGCTTGAACGAGGGTGCCGCGACCATGGCCAGCAGGGCGACGATGGCCACCACCACCATCAACTCGATCATCGTCAGGCCTGTGGCTGGGGGCTTGGACACGGTCAACGGCTCCAGCAGGTGTTGGTGGCGGTGTAGCTGGCGGTGGTGAAGGTGCAGTTCTCGCAGGCGGCGTAGGTGATGTTTCCGTCCAGCATGCGCAGACTGAGCAGCTTGCAGTTTCTGTCAGAGGCCTGCGCCGCGCGGCCCGTGGCCGTGATGACATAGCCATTGGCTGCGGCATCGGTGATTGCCAGGCCGTAGTTGGCGGGCTCGCTGATGTTCAATCCAGAGGGCGGGCTGCCGAGGCTGCTGTTGTAGCTCGGGTTGTTGGCGCGCCAGCGTTCCTGCGCCTGCTGGATGGCCGCGATGGCCGCAAAGGCGTCGGAGCGTCGGCCCTTGCGCACCGAATCGATGAAGGTGGGCAGGGCGACTGCCGCCAGGATGGCGACGATGGCCACCGCCACCAGCAGCTCGATGAGCGTGAAGCCGCGGCCTTGCGGCTTGGATCGGGCGCGGGTCAGGGTGTTCATTGGGTTTGGATTCTGGGTGCGGGCTGCGTCACGCGGCAAACCGCCCGTCGGCGTCCGTCGGCCATTCGTCAGCCATTCGAGGGTGCCCCCCACGGTCGAGGGGGGGTGATACTGCCGATCAGCAGGCGCGCAGGCCGGCCAGTGGCGGCGTCGGCGTGCATTGGCGGGCACGGCCCATGATGTTGACGACCACGTTCAGCGCCAGGCCGCTGCGTCCCTGCAACTGCAGCGTGGCGGTGGGCGAAACCGTGCCCTTGTCGGCGTCGACGAACATCGAGCGCACATTCGAACGCAATTGCACCGGCGAGCCGCTGGCAAAGCTGGCGCTGCGCCAGGCGCGAGCCGTGCCCGAGCACACCGGCTGCTCGTTGCCGCTGCAGCGGCAATCGCCGGCGTCGCCGCTGTGGACGACGTAGCAGCTGCCCGTGGCCTCGCTCTCGAAGCTGACGCGCAGGCCACGGTTGGCCATCACCGCCTCGCTGCGGGCGAGCTGGATGTCGGTTTCCAGTTGGGCCGCGGCACCTTCGAGCTGGCGCCGTTCCAGTGCCGAGACGAAGCCGGGGGCGGTGGTGCCGGCCAGCACCGCGGCGATGGCCAGCCCGATCAGGCTTTCGACCAGGGTCACGCCGGCCTGGTGGTGG
Organism: Rubrivivax sp. A210; assembly: GCF_904426505.1. GTDB lineage: Bacteria > Pseudomonadota > Gammaproteobacteria > Burkholderiales > Burkholderiaceae_C > Rubrivivax. The sequence continues at coordinate 62,141 of NZ_CAJGBN010000012.1, read as the reverse complement.
AGGGGGCGGGCAGTGGTGGCGGTCCTCATGGTGCGGGCTCCGGTGGCGTTGCGATGCCCTGCACTTTAGGAATGAGTGGCCGCCGGCGCGATCCCGCCGCGGGGGCGGCTGGTGGGTGCCCCCGCCCCTCTATCCCCCCGTCCCCCGGGCGGGGGTATGGGGTGGGGGAAGGCGGGCTCAGATGTCGCGGATCAACTGCCGGAAGGCGTCGACGTCCTCGAACTCGCGGTAGACCGAGGCGAAGCGCACGTAGGCCACCTTGTCGATGCGCTTGAGTTCGCGCATCACGAGTTCGCCCAGGCGGGCGCTGGGTACTTCGCGTGCGCCGGTGGCGAGCAACTTGTCCTGGATGCGCTCGATGGCCGCATCCACCTGTTCGATGCTCACCGGCCGCTTGCGCAGCGCCAGGATCATGCTGGCGCGCAGCTTGGCGGGGTCGAACTCGACCCGCGCGCCGTCCTTCTTGACCACCGCCGGCAGCGCGATCTCGCTGCGCTCATAGGTGGTGAAGCGCTTGTCGCAACCCAGGCAGCGGCGGCGGCGGCGGATGACATCGCCCTCGTCGGACTCGCGCGTCTCGACGACCTGCGTTTCCTGGTGGCTGCAGAAGGGGCAGCGCATCCGCCGTCGGCCCTTAGCGGTAGACCGGGAAGTCGCGCGTCAGCGCCGCGACGCGTTCGCGCACCGCGGCGATGTGGGCGGCGTCCCTGGGGTTGTCCAGGACATCGGCGATCAGGTGGGCGGTCATGCGCGCCTGCTCTTCCTTGAAGCCGCGCGTCGTCATCGCCGGCGTGCCCAGGCGGATGCCGCTGGTCACCATGGGCTTTTGCGGGTCATTCGGGATGCCGTTCTTGTTGCAGGTCATGTGGGCCTCGCCCAGGATGGCCTCGGCCTCCTTGCCGGTCAGGCCCTTGGGGCGCAGGTCGACCAGCATCACATGGCTTTCGGTGCGGCCGCTCACGATGCGCAGGCCGCGTGAGATCAGCGTCTCGGCCAGCACGCGGGCATTCGCCACCACCTGCTGCTGGTAGGCCTTGAACTCGGGCGCCAGCGCCTCCTTGAAGGCCACGGCCTTGGCGGCGATCACATGCATCAGCGGCCCGCCCTGGATGCCGGGGAAGATGGCGCTGTTGATCTTCTTGGCGATGGCCTCGTCATTGGCCAGCACGATGCCGCCGCGCGGGCCGCGCAGGCTCTTGTGCGTGGTGCTGGTCACGACGTCGGCGTGCGGCATCGGGTTGGGGTAGACGCCGGCGGCGATGAGGCCGGCGTAGTGCGCCATGTCGACCATGAAAACGGCGCCGACGGCCTTGGCCACGCGCGCAAAGCGCTCGAAGTCGATGCGCAGCGCATAGGCGCTGGCGCCGGCAATGATGAGGCGGGGCTTGTGCTCGTGGGCCAGGCGCTCCATGGCGTCGTAGTCGATGGCCTCGTTGGCGTCGAGCCCGTAGCTCACCACCTTGAACCACTTGCCGCTCATGTTGAGCGCCATGCCGTGGGTCAGGTGGCCGCCCTCGGACAGGCTCATGCCCATGATGGTGTCGCCGGGCTCGAGCAGGCCGAAGAACACGGCCTGGTTGGCCTGCGAGCCGGAATTGGCCTGCACATTGGCGTGGCCGGCACCGAACAGCTGCTTCAGGCGCTCGATGGCCAGGGTCTCGACGACGTCGACGTTCTCGCAGCCGCCGTAGTAGCGCCGGCCCGGATAGCCCTCGGCGTACTTGTTGGTGAGCTGCGAGCCCTGCGCGGCCATGACGGCCGGGCTGGTGTAGTTCTCGCTCGCGATGAGCTCGATGTGATCTTCCTGGCGGCGGTTCTCGGCCTGGATGGCGGCCCAGACCTCGGGGTCGACGCTGGCGACGGTGGATGTGGAACGGTCGAACATGGCAGTCCTCTTCCTGTGTGGGGATGAAGGGCCATCGAGTGCCGGCGGCCCCGATGGCTGGGGCGGTGCGCGGCACGGTCGAGGGCTGCCCAGGCGAACGGCGGATGCCGCGGCGCGAGGGGCCGTGGCCCGCGCTTCCCGGTGGTCTTCCACCTCGGGGGCAGGGCCCCTATCGCCAGTCGCGCGGACCGCGAGTGTAGCGCCCGCTCAGCGCGCCGAGGCCAGCAGGGCCAGGGGGCCCAGCGGCGCCTGCGCCACCGGCTCGCCGGCCGGCGGCGTGGCCGGCACATTGCTGGCATTGACGGGCACGCGCTGACCGTCGGCCACGCCGCGCATGTGGCGCTGCTCGGCCATCACACGGCCGGCATAGCCGCCGTCGCCGTCCTGCAAGGCGGCGCCCACGTAGTAGCGCAAGCCTTCCTGCACGCTGCCGGCGCGGGCGATGCAGTCCTTGAGCACCTGGACGCCGACGCGCAGATTGCTGATGGGGTCGAAAGCGGCGTGGTTGCCGCCGAAAGCCTCGTACTTGTCGTCGTGGACGCGCGTCATCACCTGCATCAGGCCCTGGGCGCCGACGGGGCTCTGGGCGAAGGGGTTGAAGCTGGATTCGACGGCAATGATGGCCAGGATCAGCGTCGGGTCGAGCCCGGCGCGCTGGCCGATGGCAAAGCTTTCCTGCACCAGGGCCGCCACCGGCTCGGGTGCCACCTTGTAGCGGCGGGCGATCCAGTTCGCCAGCGTGGCCTGTGGCCGCGGCAGGTCGGCCAGCGGCACGGCGGTGGCGCGGGCCACCGCATCGGGCTCGGACACCGCGGCCAGCACATTGCCGGAATCCTGCTCGCGCGCCTCGTGGCGCGTCTGCAGCCATTGCAGGGCCAGCACCTCGGCCTCGTGCCGGATGTCGGCGCGGCCGAGCGTGAAGACCAGCACCGCGATGGCGGCCAGGCCGACCAGCGCCAGCGTGTTGTGGCTGACTTCGAGCAGGCCGCGTCCGACGTCTTCGGTGAAGACCTTCAGCGATCGGGCCGTGGCTTGCCATGCCCGGTGCAGCATGTCCAGGACGTGCATCGTGTTCTCTCCTGATGAACCGCGGCTCGCCGCTGCTGCGCCTGAGGGGCGCGCTACGGGGCCACGGTAATAATCAATCGCAGGGTGCAGGCCTTGAACGCGATGCAGACCCCTGCCCGGGGCGGTTACCTGGCGACACACCATCCCAAGGGCGTCGTCACGGGTAAACCCTGTGGTTTCAGGACTGGGCGGATTCTAGGAAGCGTTTAACGACACGGTCAAGCATATAAAACGCCTCTCTAATAACAAACAACGATGAAATACAGGGACCTTCGAGACTTCATGGGCCAGCTCGAGGCCCTGGGAGAGTTGCGAAAGCTGGTCGATCCGGTGTCGCCACGCTTCGAACTCACCGCAATCGGTGACAAAGTGCTTCGCGCCGGTGGCCCGGCCGTGCTGTGTGCGAATCCGGTCGGATTCCACACTCCCTGCCTCATCAATCTTTTCGGCACGCCGCGCCGCGTGGCCCTGGGCATGGGGGCCGAGTCGCTGGCCGAGCTGCGTGACGTCGGCAGGGTGCTGGCCGGCCTCAAGGAGCCCGAGCCGCCCAAGGGCCTGAAGGACGCCGGCCGGCTGTTGCAGATGGCCAAGGCGCTGTGGGACATGAAGCCGGCCCTGCAGCGCCGCGCGCCCTGCCAGGAAGAGGTGCTGGAGGGCGAGGCCATCGATCTTGGCCGGCTGCCTGTGCAGACCTGCTGGCCGGGCGACGCCGGGCCGCTCATCACTTGGGGGCTTGTCGTGACGCGCGGGCCGCAGGCGGTGGCGCAGCCGCGGCGACGCCAGAACCTGGGCATCTACCGCCAGCAGGTGATAGGGCGGCGCGAAGTCATCATGCGCTGGCTGGCCCACCGTGGCGGCGCGCTCGATTTCCGCGACTTTGCGCGCGCCAACCCGGGCCGGCCCTTTCCCATCGCGGTGGCGCTGGGCGCCGACCCGGCCACCATCCTGGGGGCCGTGACGCCGGTGCCCGACACGCTGTCGGAGTACCAGTTCGCCGGCCTGCTGCGCGGCAGCCGCTCCGAGGTGGTCGAGTCAGCGGTGGGCGAAGAGGGCTGGAAGCTGCAGGTGCCGGCCAGCGCGGAAATCGTGCTCGAGGGCCACATCCCCACCGCGCCGGCAGGCTTTGTGGGCGAATCGGAGATGGGCGTCAAGCTGCGCGAGCAGGGCGGCTACCTGCACGCGCTCGAGGGCCCCTTCGGCGACCACACCGGCTATTACAACGAGCAGGACTGGTTTCCGGTCTTCCGCCTTTCGCGGCTGACGCAGCGGCGCGACGCCATCTACCACTCCACCCACACCGGCAAGCCGCCCGATGAGCCGGCGGTCCTGGGCGTGGCGCTCAACGAAGTCTTCGTGCCCATCCTGCAAAAGCAGTTTCCCGAGATTGTCGATTTCTACCTGCCGCCCGAGGGCTGCAGCTACCGCATGGCGGTGATCTCCATCCGCAAGGCCTACCCCGGCCACGCCAAGCGCGTGATGTTCGGCCTGTGGAGCTTTCTGCGCCAGTTCATGTACACCAAGTTCATCGTCGTCACCGACGACGACATCGACATCCGCGACTGGAAGGAAGTGGTGTGGGCCATCACCACGCGCATGGACCCGGTGCGCGACACCCTGCTGGTGGAGAACACGCCCATCGACTACCTCGACTTCGCCTCGCCGGTGAGCGGCCTGGGCGGCAAGATGGGATTGGACGCCACGCACAAGTGGCCGGGCGAGACGGCGCGCGAATGGGGCCGTCCCATCGCGATGGAGGCGGCGGTGGAGCGGCGTGTTGAAGCCCTGGTGGCGGGCCTGCTGAAGCCCGGCTGAAACAGCGGGAAAGGCCGTGCATTCCGCACACGCAAGGCTTGCCGCGGTGGCGTGATCGGCCTATGCTGGCCTTGCCTGCTTGCAGGTACCCACGACGGCGCAGACCCTGCGCGTCAGGGGCCCCGGACCCCCTACCTCCGGAGCCCCATAGGCAGCCTCGGCTGCCCGCCCCTCCGGCGCCTTCGGGTCCGGAGGGGTTTCGCTTTTGGGCCCTCCCCAATCCCGTGCAGGCGGCGCCCGGCAGCGGCCCCGATAATCCGCGCCTTCATCGGCCCGCCAGAGGCCATTCGCCCGCCCGGCACACAACGCGGGGCCGGGCCACCAGCGCCCCACCGGGCGCGTTCAGGGGAAGATCTTGTTCCAGCGCTTCGAACGACGGGTGCATCCCTATCCGGATGCGCCGCCCGCCACGCCGCCGCGCGGCCTGGCGGCCTTTCTCTGGCACTGCTCGCGCGGCATGCGCGGCCTGCTGCTGCTGGTGCTGCTGTCCTGCGCCGCCTTCGGTGCCTTCGAGGCCCTGCTCTTCGGCATGATGGCCCACGTCGTCGACACGCTGGCCGCCGTGAAGCCGGCCGATTTCTGGCACGTACACGGCGGCACGCTGGCGTGGCTGGCCCTGACGCTGGCCGCCAGCGTGGTGGCGGCGCTGCTGCTGGGGCTGCTCAAGTACCAGGGTCTCTTCGTCAACTTCCCGATGCGGCTGCGCTGGAACTTCCACCGCCTGATGCTCGAGCAGAGCATGGCCTTCTATCAGGACGAGTTCGCCGGCCGCATCGCCACCAAGGTGATGCAGACGGCGCTGGCGGTGCGCGACACCTGGCTGGTCTTCGTCGACATGCTGGCCTATGTGCTGATCTATTTCGGCACCATGGTGGCCGTGGTCGGCGCCTTCGACGCCTGGCTGATGTTGCCCTACCTGGGCTGGCTGGTGGCCTACGTCGCCACGCTGTGGTACTTCGTGCCGCGCCTGGGCGCGGTGGCGCAGCAGCAGGCCGACGCGCGCTCGCTGATGACCGGCCGCGTGACCGACGCCTACACCAACATCGCCACCGTCAAGCTGTTCTCGCACGCCCAGCGCGAGGCCCAGTTTGCGCGCGCCGCCATGACCGAGTTCGCCGCCACCGGCTACACCCAGATGCGTTTGGTGACGGCCTTCGAGACCATCAATCAGTTGCTCAGCGTCGGCCTCATCGCCGCCACCGCCGTCACCGCGCTGCAGCTGTGGACCGAGGGCGCGGTCGGCGTGGGCGCGGTGGCCGCGGCCTCGGCCATGGCATTCCGCTTGAACGGCATATCGCACTGGGTGATGTGGGAGATGGCGACGCTGTTCGAGCACATCGGCACGGTGCAGGACGGCATCGGCACGCTGTCGCGCGCCCGCACCGTGCTCGACCGCCTCGATGCCCAGCCGCTGAAGGTGACGCGCGGCGAAGTGCGCTTCGAGGGCGTGGGCTTCGGCTACGGCGGCGGCAAGCGCGTCGTCGACGGGCTCGACCTCACCATCCACCCGGGCGAGAAGATAGGCCTGGTCGGCCGCTCGGGCGCCGGCAAGAGCACGGTGGTCAACCTGCTGCTGCGCCTGCATGACCTGGAGGCGGGCCGCATCCTGGTCGACGGCCAGGACATCGCCAGCGCGACCCAGGAAAGCCTGCGCCGCCAGATCGGCATGGTGACGCAGGACACCTCGCTGCTGCACCGCTCGGTGCGCGACAACATCGTCTACGGCCGCCCCGATGCCGGCGAGGCCGAGATGCTGCGCGCGGCCGAGCGCGCCGAGGCGCACGGCTTTATCGCCGGCCTGGTCGACCCCAAGGGCCGGTGCGGCTACGACGCCCATGTGGGCGAGCGCGGCGTCAAGCTCAGCGGCGGCCAGCGCCAGCGCGTGGCCATTGCGCGCGTGATGCTCAAGGACGCGCCCATCCTGCTGCTCGACGAGGCCACCAGCGCGCTCGACAGCGAGGTCGAGGCCGCCATCCAGGCCAGCCTCTACCGGCTGATGGAGGGCAAGACGGTGGTCGCCATCGCCCACCGCCTGTCCACCATCGCGGCGATGGACCGCCTGGTGGTGATGGACCAGGGCCGCATCGTCGAGGCCGGCAGCCACGCCAGCCTGCTGGCCGCCGGCGGCATCTATGCGCGCCTGTGGGCGCACCAGAGCGGCGGCTTCCTGGGCGAGGCGGCCGACGAAGACGAGGCGCCGGCGCTGGCGGCCTGAGCCGCCAGCGCTCGCAGGCTTCAGGCCTGGCGCTTGCGGCTGACGGCGGCGGCGGCCAGCGCGGCGGCGCCGAGCAGGGCCAGGCTGCCGGGCTCGGGCACATTGTTGAGCGGGAGCGCGGCGACGCTGCTGTCGTTGAACTGGATGTTGTCGAAGAAGACGTCGCCGGCAACGCCGCCCGAGCCGTCGTAGTCCTCGAACATCAGGTGTACGGTGTTGCCGATGGTGGTGTTGAAGGTCAGGCTGTAGTGGTGCCACTGGCCGTCGTCGACCAGGCCGATGACCGGCACGCCGTTGGCCATGCGGAAGCCGTCCAGGGTGCCGGCAATCCAGTCGTGGGTGCCAGGGAAGCCCTGGCTGATGCCGAAGAAGCCGCCCAGGTTGCCGGCCACGCTGCCGGCCTTGGCCAGGCCCAGGTAGTCGAAATTCACGGTGAACTGGCCCGTGGTGGTGGAGATGGTGTCGACGCTGAACAGGCTGCCGGCACCGAAGGTGCGGTTGAAGCCGAGCGCATGGTTGGCGGCATTGAGCGGGTCCACCACGATGGCCGACTGCACGGCACCGCCGACGAAGACGCTGCGGTCGGTCCAATGCGACAGCGTGCCCTCGAAGTTCTCGGAGATGGACGAGACGTTGGCGGCCGCAGCCAGCTGGCTGGCGGCGAGCAGGGCGGCGGCGAGGGTGAGGGTGTTCAGGCGCATGGGGTGGCTCATTCGTGTGTTTGACGGCGTGCCCGCGTTCTTCGCGGACTGTGCGTAACAAATTGCAAGCGACGGGCCAGCCCGAAAAAAGTCAATCAAATCATGGTCTTGGAAATATCGACCGCCGTCACATGGATGCCGGTGTCAAAAGTACCGAACGTGCATATTTCTCGTCGGCCGTCCGGCGTGCCGTTGGCCGGGCTGTCGAGAGCCCCGCATTTCCATCGGGAGGGCGCGCGCTGGGACAATCCGCCGGTGTCAGCCTCCACCAAAGACCGCCCCGTCATCGCCCGCCCCGCGGGTGCCGAGCCCGCCAAGCCGCTGGGCAGCTGGCGTCCGTTCTGGGCCAAGCGCTTCGGTCCCGCGCCCTTTCTTCCCATGAGCCGGGCCGAGATGGACCAGCTGGGCTGGGACAGCTGCGACATCGTCATCGTCACCGGCGACGCCTATGTCGACCACCCCAGCTTCGGCATGGCGGTGATCGGCCGCGTGCTCGAGGCGCAGGGATTCCGCGTCGGCATCGTGGCCCAGCCCGATTGGCAGAGCGCCGATGCCTTCAAGGCCCTGGGCAAGCCCAACCTGTTCTTCGGCGTCGCCGCCGGGAACATGGATTCGATGATCAACCGCTACACGGCGGACCGCAAGATTCGCAGCGACGACGCCTACACCCCCGGCGGCGCCGGCGGCCGCCGGCCCGACCGCGCCACCCTGGTCTACGCCCAGCGCTGCAAGGAGGCCTGGAGCGAGGTGCCGGTGGTGGCGGGCGGCATCGAGGCCAGCCTGCGCCGCATCGCCCACTACGACTACTGGCAGGACAAGGTGCGCCGCAGCATCCTGGTCGACAGCAAGGCCGACCTGCTGCTTTACGGCAATGCCGAGCGCGCCATCGTCGAGGTCGCGCACCGGCTGGCGCGGCGCGAACCCATCGAAGCGCTGACCGACATCCGCGGCACCGCCTTCATGGTGCGACGCGGCCACGAGCCCCAGGGCTATATGGCCATCGACAGCACCGAGGTCGACCGCCCCGGCCGCATCGATGCCCACATCAACCCTTACCTGAGCACCGGCGACGCCGCCGCGGCCCAGGGCGAAAGCTGCGCCCGGGAAGAGGGCGCGGCCACCGGCGCCGTCGTGGCCCCCCCGGCCAGCCGCAAGACCGGCGCCGTCGTGCTGCCGCCGCGCGCCCAGACCGTGATCCGCCTGCCGGCCTTCGAGCAGGTGAAGAGCGATGCCGTGCTCTATGCCCACGCCAACCGCGTGCTTCACCTCGAGACCAACCCCGGCAATGCGCGCGCCCTGGTGCAGCGCCATGGCGAGCGCGATGTCTGGATCACGCCGCCGCCCATCCCGCTGACCACGGCCGAGATGGACCAGGTGTTCGACCTGCCCTACGCGCGCAGCCCGCACCCGCTGTATGCCGACGAGAACGGCAGCCACGACGGCGCCACCAAGATCCCGGCCTGGGAGATGATCCGCTTCAGCGTCAACATCATGCGCGGCTGCTTCGGCGGCTGCACCTTCTGCTCGATCACCGAGCACGAGGGCCGCATCATCCAGAGCCGCAGCGAAGACAGCGTGATCCGCGAGATCGAGGAGATCCGCGACAAGGTCAAGGGCTTCACCGGCGTCATCAGCGATCTCGGCGGCCCCACGGCCAATATGTGGCACATCGGGTGCAAGAGCCGCGCCATCGAGGCCGCCTGCCGCAAGCCCAGCTGCGTCTACCCCGGCATCTGCCCCAACCTCAACACCGACCACGGCCCGCTGATCAAGCTGTACCGCCGTGCGCGCCAGCTGCGCGGCGTGAAGAAGATCCTCATCGGCAGCGGCCTGCGCTACGACCTCGCGGTGCAAAGCCCCGAGTACGTGAAGGAACTCGTCACCCACCACGTCGGCGGCTACCTCAAGATCGCGCCCGAGCACACCGAGTCCGGACCGCTGTCGAAGATGATGAAGCCCGGCATCGGCACGTATGAGCGCTTCAAGCAGCTCTTCGAGCAGGCCAGTGCGGCGGCGGGCAAGAAGCAGTACCTGATCCCGTACTTCATCGCCGCCCATCCGGGCACCAGCGACGAGGACATGATGAACCTGGCGATCTGGCTCAAGCGCAACGGCTTCAAGGCCGACCAGGTGCAGACCTTCTACCCCAGCCCCATGGCCACGGCGACGGCGATGTACCACAGCGAGCTCAACCCGCTGGAAGGCGTCAGCCGCGACCCCCGCCGCGTGCAGCGCGTCGACGTCGTGCGTGGCGAACGCCGCCGCCGCCTGCACAAGGCCTTTCTGCGCTGGCATGACCCGGCCAACTGGCCGCTGCTGCGCGAGGCGCTGAAGGCGATGGGCCGCGCCGATCTCATCGGCAACGGCAAGCACCAGCTCATCCCCACCTACCAGCCGGCCGGCGACGGCGGCTATGTGAGCGCGCGGCGCAAGAACAGCACGCTGCCTGGCACGCAGGCGGCGCCGACGGCGGTGAAGCGCGGCCAGATCCTGACCCAGCACACAGGCTTGCCGCCGCGCGAGACCGGGGCGACGCCGGCGCGGCCAGCGGCCCGGCGCAAGCCGCGCTGATTGTTTCGCGCGCTACAGCGCGTCGAGTTCCGCCTGCAGCGGCTGGGTCCAGTCGGCCAGGTCGTCGGCGCTGAGTTGCAGCCAGGCCAGGGCCTGGGCGCCGAACTGGGTCCAGTCGTTCTCGGGGTCCAGGCCTTCGCGGCGGCGCATCAGGTATTCGGCCAGCAGGCCGGCGGCCACCAGGGTGTGGATCTCGGCCTCGGTGCCGTCGTCGGCCAGGCTTTCGAGATCGTGGTGCAGGCGGATTGCGGCCACCAGCGTCGGCTCCAGGTGCCAGGTGCGCGCCACCAGGGCGCCGACGACGGCGTGGTCGGTGCGGTGGTTGGCGTTCTCGGTGGCGATGAAGGAGCGGTCGATGCGTGCCCGCGCCTCGACCAGGGTGCCGCCATAGCCGCGCACGCTTTGCAGCAGCACCGGCATGCCGACGTGGCAGAAGAGGCCGTAGAGATGGGCCAGCTCGGGCACCAGCCCGGGCAGGTGGCGGGCGATGAAGTGCAGCGTGGCCGCGCGGATGGCGGCGTGTTCCCAGAAGTGGCGCAGTTGCGGATGGTCGACGGGAATGGCGTGGCGCACCAGGAAGCCGGTCAGCACCGCGGCGGTCTCGATGAGGCCGAGGCGGTTCATGGCCTGGCCCACCGTCGCCACCGGCTGGCCTACCGCGTGCAGCGGGCTGTTGGCGTTGCGCAGCAGGGTGGCCGACATCGCGACATCGCTGCCGGCAATGCGCGCGATCTCGCTCAGGTCGGGCTCGGTCTCGGCCATCGCCGCTTGCAGGCGCACCAGCAGATCGGGGCAGGGCGGGATCAGGATCTTGCGCAACTCGCCCCTCTTGCGCGAGAGATCGAGTTCCTGCGCGACGCGCTCGGTTCGCGGGGGCTGGCTGATCGTGAGAGTCATGGCGGGGTCATGCGTTGGGCCGGCCGGGAATCGACCCTCGGACTATCGGCAGCCTGCGGCACGACTTGAGGGCGCCGCACCCTTGTCGGACAGACACCGACAGGCCGCGCAGCATCGCGCCGACCGCTGCGGTGGCGCCGCCCCCGCAGCGGCGGCGGCCGGCACGCACTAACTTCTGCTGACGGACCCCGCGGCGCCGACCGCAAAGCCAGAACGCCTTCCATGACCACGCACGCCACCGCCAGCAGCCACAGCTTCATGCTGCGCTTCGAATCGCTCTACCACCCGGGGCGGGCACTGATGTTTCCGTGCGACGAGGGCGGCCTGGTCGAGCTCGATGCGCTCAGCGAGCCGGCGCGCTGCAACTACTTCTATGCGCGCGCCGTGGTCGGCCGCGAGTACGCGCTGCCGGCCGTCGTCGACGAACTGCGGCACTAGGCGCTTTCACAGCCCGCGCCGCAGTCGCGATCACTTGCCGGTGATGCCCAGCAGTTCCACCTCGAACTGCAGCACGGCGTTGGGCGGAATGGTGCCGCCGGCACCGCGTTCGCCGTAGGCGATGGCCGACGGGCAGGTCAGGCGTGATTTGCCGCCCACCTTCATGCGCTGCACACCCTCGGTCCAGCACTTGATGACGCGGTTGAGCGGGAAGGCGGCCGGCTGGCCGCGCGAATAGGAGCTGTCGAACTCCTTGCCGCCGGGAAAGGTGCCGCGGTAGTGCACGCTCACGGTGTCGGTGGCGGCCGGCGAGGCGCCCTTGCCTTCCTGCAGGGCGAGGTAGACGAGGCCGCTGTCGGTGACGACGGCGCCCTTCTCGGCGGCGGCGAGCTTGAGGGCATCGGTCTGGGCCAGGACGGGCAGGGCGGTGGCCAGCGTGAGGGCCAGGGCGGCCAGGGTGCGGTGGGCGTTAGACAAGGGCGAGGGCTCCATGTGGATGAGCCCGCAATCATCGCAGCTTGCTCGCCCGGCCCGCCGCCGGCGGCGCGCTCAGGGTGTGTCGAAAGTCTTCACGAACCAGCGTTCGAGCATCTGCTTCTCGTAGGCCAGGTCGCCCTGACGGACGTGGGCCAGGTAGTCGAGGTCGGACAAATGCTCTTCGCCGGCAGCCACGGTGCGGCCAGTGGCCTGCAGCGTGTAGCGCAGCGAGATGCGCGGCCAATCGGCGCCGCCACGCAACACGCGCAACTCGCCCGTGGGGCGCTGCCGCAGCGTGCCGGCGAGGTCGAGGTCGAGCACGTCGATCGTGAGGATCTGACCATTGGGCAGGTGCCGGCCCAGGCCTTGCAGGTGGGCCGTGAGCCGGTTCATCGTGTGATTGCGCTCGTAGGTGGCGCGGCCGATGTCGCTGTACTGCTCGACACCGATCCAGTTCACCTGCACTTCGCCGGCGGCCAGGGTGTTGCCGGCAGCGGCCAGGGTGGTGGCAAACAGGAGGCAGGGAAAGGCGGTGTGCATGGCCGGCTCCCGAGGCAGCGGTGCGCCCATGCTGCGCCGGCCGCGCGGCGGCGGCAGGGCTTTTTCAGATATTTACCGAAACACTCGGGCTTTCAACCCGCGCGGCCGTCGCGCAGCGTGGTGATGCGGTTGAATACCGGCGCCTCGGCCGTGTGCAGCACGCGGTCGGTGACGAAATAGCCGTGGCGTTCGAACTGCCAGCGTTGCTCGCGCGCAGCGCCGGCCAGGCCGGGCTCCACGTAGCCGGCCTGCACACGCTTGCTGTGCGGGTTGAGCACGCTGCGGTAGTCGCGCCCGCCGGCCTCGGGCTGGGCCTCGGTGAAGAGGCGGTCGTAGAGCACCACGGTGGCGGCCACGGCGTCGTGCGCGGCGACCCAGGTGATGGTGCCCTTGACCTTCACCGCATCGGCCCCCGGCGTGCCACTGCGCGTGTCGGGCAGGGCGCGCGCCAGCACGCGCGTCACGCGGCCCTGGTCGTCCTTCTCGCAGCCGGTGCACTCGACCACCAGGCCGTATTTCAGCCGCACCTTGTTGCCAGGGAAGAGGCGGAAGAAGCCCTTGGCCGGCAGCTCGGCGAAGTCGTCGCGCTCGATCCAGAGCTGCGCGCCCAGGCCGAACTGGCGCAGGCCCAGCTCGGGCCGCTGCGGGTGGGCCGGGGCGCTGCAGGCCTCGATGTGGCCTTCGCTGCCGTAGATCTCGGCCCAGTTGGTGATGGCCAGCGGCAGTGGATCGAGCACGGCCATGGCGCGCGGCGCCTCGCCTTCGAGATCGGCGCGCAGGCAGCCTTCGAGCACGCTGTAGTCGAGCCAGATATTGGTCTTGCTGGCGCCGCTGCCGTCGGCCATGGCGCGGATGCTGGCCGGCGTGTAGCCGCGCCGGCGCATGCCGAAGAGCGTGGGCATGCGCGGGTCGTCCCAGCCCTCGACCACGCCTTCGGCCACCAGTTCGCGCAGCTTGCGCTTGCTGGTCATCACGTAGCTCAGGTTCAGGCGCCCGAACTCGTGCTGGCGGGGCAGCGGGCGCGCCAGCAGGCCCAGGTCGGCCAGGTTCTCGAGCAGCCAGTCGTAGAACGGGCGCTGGTCCTCGAACTCGAGCGTGCAGATGCTGTGCGTGATGCGTTCCAGCGCGTCCTCGATGGGGTGCGCATAGGTGTACATCGGGTAGATGCACCACTGGTCGCCGGTGGCGTGGTGGTGGGCGCGCTTGATGCGGTAGAGCGTGGGGTCGCGCAGATTGATGTTGGGCGAGCCCATGTCGATCCTGGCGCGCAGCACCATGGCGCCGTCGGCATGCAGGCCGTCGCGCATCTCGCGCAGCCGCGCCAGGTTCTCGGCCGGCGTGCGGCCGCGGTAGGGGCTGTCGGTGCCGGGCGTGTTGAAGTCGCCGCGGTTGGCGCGCATGGCCTCGGCGCTCTGCTCGTCCACATAGGCCAGGCCCGCCCCCACCAGGGCCTCGGCGGCGCGGTACATGAAGTCGAAGTAGGAGCTGGCGTAGTAGAGGTGGCTGGTGCCGCCCACGTTCCAGTCGAAGCCCAGCCAGCGCACCGCCTCGATGATGGCGTCGACGTATTCCTGCTCTTCCTTCTCGGGGTTGGTGTCGTCGAAGCGCAGGTGGCAGATGCCGCCATAGCTCTGCGCCAGACCGAAGTTCAGGCAGATGCTCTTGGCGTGGCCGACGTGCAGGTAGCCGTTGGGCTCGGGCGGGAAGCGGGTGCGGATGCGCGCCGGATCGGGGGCGCCGGCGGCATGGTGGGCGGCGTCGCCCGGGCTGCCGCCGAAGCGGCGCCCGGACCAGTCGCCGGCTTCGAGATCGCGCTCGATGATGGCGCGCAGGAAGTTGCTGGCCTGGACGGGAGGAGTGTGGGAAGGGTCGAGGGCCATGTGCGCCGCAGCTGAGTGTGGCGCGATTCTATCGACCACCCCCCGCGAGGCCGCCGTTGCCGGCGTGCGGAAACCAGCGCAGTGAGGCCCAGGCGAAGGGCAGGGCCAGCAGCGTGCCGCCCACCACGTCCCACACCACATGCTGCTTGGTCGCCAGCGTCGAGTAGACGATGAGCAGCAGCCAGGCGGCATTGAGCAGGCGCAGGCCGCCAGGGGCGGCCATGCGGCGCAGCAGGTGGTCGAGCCAGATCGCCGCGTGCAGCGCGGTGGCGACGTGCAGCGAGGGGCAGGCATTGCCGGCCGCGTCCACGCCCTGCAGCATCGCGAAGGCCGGGTGTTGGGCCAGGTCCACCGCCAGCGGCAGGCGCGGCACGGCGGTGGGCACGAGGTAGAAGCACAGCAGGCCGGTGGCGCACAGCGCGGCGATCCAGGCGCCGTAGGCAATGAGGGCGCGCAGGCCGATCAACAGCCCCGGCGCGAGACCCACATAGACCCACAGCGAGACATAGGCCGCCATCCAGCCGGGCTGGACCGGGATGGCCTGGTCCAGCGCCGTGAGCGGCATCACCGTCACCGGCCGCGCCGGATGGCGCAGCAGGTGGAAATAGGCGACGAAGAAGATCGACATGAAGGCCGAGATGCCGACGAACTTGAGCCAGAAGCGATGGCGCAGGCGCTGGTCGCAATCGCGCAGCCAGTGCAGGCTGGCTGCGCTGGATTGGACGCGTTCGGTGGCAGGGTGGGGCGGCAAGGCGGAAGTCGTCGGCGCTGGCGGCTGGGGGCGGCAAAGGCTAACACCCGCCGCCATGGCCAGCTGTCGTGGGCGCTTTGGGGATAATCCGCCGCTTCGATGCTCCGCGCCACGCGGTGTGCGCGGCCGGCGTCTGATCGCGCCGGCTGCGGCCCTCGCCGCCCGCCCCATGCCCATGACCCAGGCGCCGTTCCCGGCTTCGCCCGACACCGCCGCCGACCGCTGCGACGTACTCGTCATCGGCGGCGGCCCGGGCGGCAGCACACTGGCCGCGTTGCTGGCGCGCCAGGGTCGCCGCGTGGTGCTGCTGGAAAAGGCCCGCCACCCGCGCTTCCACATCGGCGAATCGCTGTTGCCGGCCAATGGGCCGCTGTTCGACGAACTCGGCGTGCGTGCCCAGGTCGATGCCATCGCCATGCCCAAGTGGGGCATCGAGTTCGTCTCCTTCCAGCACGATTTCCACAGCCTGCTCGAGTTTTCCGAGGCCTGGGACAAGAACCAGCCCATGGCCTGGCAGGTGCGGCGCGACGTCTTCGACGAGATCCTGATCCGCCACGCCGCGGCCGAGGGCGCCGAGGTCTTCGAGGGCTGCCAGGCGCGCAAGGTCGATTTCGACGCCGATGGCGCCACCGTGCATGCCACGCGGGACGACGGCGCACGGCGCCAATGGCGTGCCCGCTACGTCGTCGACGCCTCGGGCCGCGACACCCTGCTGGCCCAGCAACTCGGTCTCAAGCAGCGCAACCCACGCCACAACAGCGCGGCGGTCTTCGGCCACTTCACCGGCGCGCGGCGCCTGCCGGGCAAGCTCGAAGGCAATATCAGCGTCTTCTGGTTCCAGCACGGCTGGTTCTGGTTCATCCCGCTGGCCGACGGCAGCACCAGCGTCGGCGCCACCTGCTGGCCGCACTACCTGAAGTCGCGCAGCAAGCCGCTGAAGGAATTCTTCCTCGACACCATTGCCATGAGCCCGGTGCTGGCCGAGCGCCTGGCCGGCGCGCAGTTGGTCGATGACAAGGTCTGGGCCACCGGCAACTACTGCTACACGGCCAGCGCCTGCAGCGGGCCGCGCTGGCTGATGGTGGGCGACGCCTATGCCTTCATCGACCCGGTGTTCTCTTCCGGCGTCTACCTGGCCATGGCGAGTGCCTTCAAGGCGGTGGAGGTGGTCGAGGCGACGCTGGATCGGCCCGCCGCTGCGGCGGCGGCCCGCCGGCGCTACGCGGCCCACATGGACAAGGGGCCGCGCGAGTTCTCGTGGTTCATCTTCCGCATGACCAACCCTGCCATGCGTGCCCTCTTCATGCGCCCGCGCAATGTGCTGCGCGCCAAGGAGGCCGTGCTCTCGCTGCTGGCCGGCGACATCTTCGGCCGCACGCCGATCGGCCCCTCGCTGCGCTTCTTCAAGCTCGTCTACTACCTCAGCGCGCTGCGTGACTGGCGCACCACGCTCGCGGCCTGGCGCCTGCGGCGCTTCAACATCCGCGATGTCGGCGCGCTCGAAGGCGAGAACATCGCCGTGGAGGGCCGATGAACCGCCGCGTACCGCGCTGGCGGCGGCTGGCTGCAATGGCCACGCTGGGGGCCCTGGCAGCGGCGCGGCCGGCCGCCGCCGACCAGCCGTTGTGGGAGCTGGGCCTGGGCCTGGCGACGCTGCGCGTGCCGCACTACCGCGGCAGCGAGCAAAGCCACCAGTGGCTGCTGCCCCTGCCCTATGTGATCTACCGCGGCGACATTCTGCGCTCCGACCGCGAGGGCGCACGGGCCTTGCTGCTGGATGGCGAGCGCGCCGATTTCGACCTCAGCCTGGGCGCCGGCCCGCCCGCCAGCAGCCGCGACAACCGTGCCCGTGCCGGCATGCCCGACCTGGCGCCGACGCTGGAGTTCGGCCCCAAGCTCAACCTGCACCTGGGGCGAGGCCCTGGCTGGCGGCTGGACCTGCGCCTGCCGCTGCGCGCCGCCTTCACCGTGCGCCGCCCGGTCCAGCACATCGGCTGGGTTGCCAACCCGGTGCTCAACCTCGACCTGAAGCGCGACGGCTGGAACATCGGCCTGCAGGGCGGGCCGCTTTATGCCTCGCGCCGCAACAACGCCTTCACCTACGACGTCGATGCCGCTTTTGCGACGGCATCGCGCTCGGAATTCCACAGCCAGGGCGGCTATGCCGGCTGGGGCCTGACCGCCAGCCTCGCGCGCCGCGCCGGCGACTGGTGGCTGGGCGGCTTTGTGCGCGCCGACAGCGTGGCCGGCGCGCGCTTTGCCGCCAGCCCGTTGGTGACACAACGCCAGACGCTCAGCATAGGCCTGGGCGCGAGCTGGATCTTCAGGGTCTCGGATGAGCGCGTTGGCGACACGCGCTGACGAGGTCCGGGCCGCCGTGTCGCCCAGCCGCCCCGCGCCCCTGCTGCTGCGCCCGCTGGCCTGGCTGGCGCTGCAGCTGCAACTGCTGCTGCTGGGCCTGATGTCGCTGGCCTGGAACCTGGTCGCGCTGCCGCTGCTCCCCTTGCTGCCGCGTGCCGCCGGCCTGCGCCTGGGCCGCGCCGCCATCGCCTACGGCTACCGCGCCTTCTGGCGCGTCGCCGCCGCCAGCGGCATGCTGCGCCTGGACGCCGCGGTGCTGGACGCGCTCCGCGACGAGCGCGGCCTGGTCATCGTCTCCAACCACCCCAGCCTGCTCGACGCCCTGATGCTGGTGGCGCGGCTGCCGCGCGCCGCCTGCATCATGAAGGCCAGCCTGATGCGCAACCCGCTGCTGGGCCCGGGCGCTCGGCTGGCGCGCTACATCCCCAACGATTCGCTCTATGGCATGGTCCACCGTGCCGTGGCCGATCTGCGCGCCGGCGGCCAGCTGGTGATGTTCCCTGAGGCCACGCGCACGACGCGCGTGCCGGTCAACCGCTTCCATGCCAGCTTTGCGCTCATCGCGCGGCGGGCCCAGGTGCCGATCCAGGTGGTCTTCATCGATACCGAATCGCCCTATCTGGCCAAGGGCTGGCCGCTGTGGCGGCTGCCGCCGCTGCCGATACGCTTTGCCGTGCGCCTGGGCCGCCGCTTCGAGCCGCCGCAAGACATCGACGCGGCGCGCGACGAGATCGAGGCCTACGTCGCCGCCGGCCTGCGCCAGGGGCCGCCGCGGTGAGTGCCGACCTGCCCTCCACCAGCCACCTGGTACTCATCCCCAGCTACAACACCGGGGCCAAGGTCTACGAGACGGTGGCCGCGGCGCGTGCCCAGTGGTGCCCCGTGTGGGTGGTGGTGGACGGCAGCAGCGACGGCACGGCCGCCGGCCTGCAGGCGCTGGCCGCCACCGACCCCGGCCTGCGCGTCTGGGTGCTGCCGCACAACCAGGGCAAGGGCGCGGCCGTGCTGCACGGTCTGGAGCAGGCGGAGGCGGCCGGCTACGGCCATGTGCTGGCGATGGACGCCGACGGCCAGCATCCGGCGGCGCTGATCCCGGCCTTCATGCAGGCCTCGCAACGCAGGCCCGAGGCCATGATCCTGGGCCGGCCCGTTTTTGATGCCAGCGCGCCGCTGCTGCGCGTGCGTGGCCGCCGCATCTCCAACGGCTGGACCGACCTCGAGACCCTGGGCGCTGGCGTGGCCGATTCGCTCTACGGCTTTCGCGTCTACCCGGTGCAGGCCCTGGCCGCGGTGATGCGGCGCCAGCCCTGGATGCGCCGCTTCGACTTCGACACCGAGGCCGTGGTGCGCCTGGCCTGGCGCGGCGTCAAGCCCATCAACCTGGACGCGCCGGTGAAGTACCTCACGGCCGCCGAGGGCGGCGTCAGCCACTTCCGCTACGGCCGCGACAACCTGCTGCTGACCTGGATGCACACGCGGCTGATGCTGGAGTTCGCGCTGCGCCTGCCGCTGCTGGTGTGGCGCAGGCTGTGCCGGCTGCCGCCCTTCCAGCCTTGAGCTGAGCGGCCTCAGCGCGCCGCCGAGGCCGCCGCCTTGGCCGGTGTCGCGGCTGGTGTCGCGGCCGGTTGGCGCGCCGCAACCGCCTCCTCGACGGAGCCGATGAAGCCCAGGCAGGCCTGCCGCTGCGGCTGCAACGCCTCGTCGCGCACACCGGCAATGGCCTGCCGCGATCGGGCCAGCGCCGCCTTCTGGCGCGCCAGCGGAATCTCGTCGGAGATGAAGGGCAGGCAGATTGCCTCGGCCGCCAGCGTCGGCGTCTTGCCCACGAGGGGCAGCACGGCGCGCGGCGCGCGCTGCATGGCGCGGCCCAGGGCGTCTTGCAGGCCGGTGCTGTAGCAGGCGTCGGCGTGCGGCAGCAGGCGTTCGGCCAGCGCCACCCAGGCCGGGTCGCCGCTGGCCACGCCCCGATAGCCGGCGGGCCGGCGCAGGGTACAGTCGAAATGCCGCTGCAGCGCGGCGCGCGGGCCGGCGCTGGCCAGCGTGGCCTCCACCGCCTCGGTGCCGCGCAGGGCGTCGGCGCCAGCGGGCACGGCCCAGGCCATGGCCAGGGCGACCAGCAGGCCGGGCGCGCCGCGCGGGAGCCTCAAGGCTGCACCGTCAACTGGGTATCGCCGCTGGCCGCGATCTGCTGGCGCAGCGCCGGGCCCAGGATGATGCAGCCCTGGGAGGCGTTGTTCTGGACGTTGTTGCCGTGGATCATGAAAGCGCTGCGGCCCAGCGCGTTGTGGCCCACCGGCGACAGGTTCATCGAGGTCGGCCCCTTGTTCGCGTGCTGGTAGGCATTGCCGATCTGCCACTGACCGGCCGGGATGGGGCCTTGGTTGGGCACGTTCTGCATTGCCGGGTTGTTGCGGCCGCCGGCGCTGGTGAGGCCGGCGCCGGAATAGCCCGTGCCGACCAGGGTGCCGTTGTGGCGCAGTTGTCCGGTAGATTGCGAATAGGTCCAGGGCATGGTGTTCTCCTGTGGGTGGGCGCGGGCCGGATTCTGCGGTCCGGTGGCGCCTGCGGCGTCCTTCGCCTTGGGGGCGGGGCTCAGGCTGGCAGCGTTGCCTCTGCGCCCAGCGGCGCAAACAACATCGCCTCGCCGCCGCGCAGCGCACCACCGGCGGCAGCGATGGCGGCGGCCAGCGCGGCACCGTCCAGCGCCGGCTGCTCGGCGCTGCCGCGGTCGAGGATTTCGGTGGCCAGCGCGCGCAGGCGCAGCGCCGATTCGCGCAGGCGCAGCCTGAAGGCCGGCTCGTCCAGGCTGTCGGCCAGGCTGCGGTTGAGCTCGACGAACCAGGGCACCGAGGCCTGGTCCAGCATCAGCGGCCGGTTGCGCCGCGCGCTCAGGCCCGACCAGTCGTGTACATAGCGCTGCACTGCGACATTGAGCTTCTTGCAATGGCCCAGCTCGTCGCGCAGGTGCGAGAGCGCGGCCAGGTCGGTGAGGCGGCCGTGGAAGAAGAGCTGGGCCAGCACGCTCCAGTAGTAGGTGTAGTCCCAGATGATCTTGACCGGCAGCACCTCGGGGTCGCCGAAGAGGCCGTACTGGTCCTGGTACAGCGCCATCGTGCTGTCGTAGAAGGACTTGAAGATCTGCTCGTAGACCTTGGTGTGGGCGCCCAGCGGCAGGCCGGCGTGGTCGCGGGCCACCAGCTCGGTGATGTAGGTGTTGCCAATGGCGATGAAGTCGCTGCCCGGCGAGTAGAAGGGGTCGAGAAAGCGCCCGGCCTCCCCCGCCAGCGCCCAGCGCTGGGCTGAAAAGACCTGCTCGCAGTCGTAGCTGAAGCGGCGGAAGAAGGCGAAGTCCTGCAACTTGTCGCGCTTGGCGGCAAGGTCGTCGAAGAGCAGGGGCTGGTACTCGGCCAGCCATTCCATCGCGCGCTCGAAGCTGTTCATGCGCTCCAGCGGGTGGTAGGCCGGGTCGGCGACGATGCCCACCGAGTGCGAGCCGCTGGCCAGCGGAATCAGCCACACCCAGTAGCCGGCACCGACGAGGTGGTTGGTAGAGAGCCAGCGCGTGGGCGTGACGCAGCGGGCGCGCCAGGCGGCGCATTGCGACCAGTCGTCGGGGGTGATGCGCTCGGCGATGCGGAACCACACGGCATGGGCCGCATGGGCGTTGTCACGCGCCAGCCCCAGCTTGCGCTTGAGCAGGCCGGCCCGACCGCAGGCGTCGATGACCCAGCGTGCCTGCGCCGTCTGCTCGGGCTCGCCGGCGCGCTGCCAGGTGACGCTGTGCGGTGCGTGCCGGTCCTCGGCCAGTTCGACACCGCGGATGAGGGCGCTGTCGACGAAACGCATGCCGCGGCGGGCCACCTCCTGGCCGAGGAAGTTCTCGAAGATGCCGCGGTCGATCTGCCAGCTCGTCACCGGCAGCGGCCGGCTGGCGCCGAGTTCGGTGACGGCTGCGATGTCGCGGCTGCCCTCGCTGAAGAAGAAGCGGAAGCCGAACTTCTTGAGCTGCTTGTCGAGCAGGTGCTGCTCCAGGCCCAGCACCTTCTGGAAATAGTGGGCGCCGATCTCGACGCTGCTCTCGCCCACCTTGTGGCAGGCCTCGGGCACCGGGTGGCTGCGGCGCTCCAACACCAGCACGTCCAGCTCCGGCAGGCGCTGTCGCAATTGCAGCGCCAGCGTCAGGCCGGCCAATCCGCCGCCCATGATGATCACGTCGTGCGTCGTCTGGTTCATGGTCGCGCGGTCCTCGGCCCGACGGGCTGGCGCATCATGCACCAGGCGCCTCGCCCTCGTGGGCCACAAGGGCGCGCAGTTCGAGGTCCAGCGCCAGTTTGGCGTGCAGCGGCAGCCGCAGATGGGCCGCGCCGCCGCGGGCCAGGGCCTCGGCCAGCGGCAGGGCGTCGGCGCTGGCATTGGTGGCCAGGGCTTGCGCCGCAGCCGAATGCAGCGGCGGCGCTTCGGCCGCGCCGGGCTGCAGCGACCAGGCCAGCGCCCAGCGCGAGCGCGGGCCTGGCCGTGGCGACAGCACCAGACCCAGGGCCAGCAGGCCGCGGCTTCGGTTGACCGAGGCCAGCGCGCCGCAGGCCTCGGTGTCATAGGTACACAGCAGCACCGGCTCGCTCTCGGCCGCGCATTGGGCCAGCGCCTCCAGCAGGCCGTTGGCAAAGCTTTGGCTGAAGGCGGCCAGCGCCGTGCTCGCGGCCCGGCTGCCGCTGGCGATGGCCCAGTAGCCTGAGGCCGCGTTGTGGACCGAGTGGTGAAAGCGCAGCGGCGACAGCAGCAGCGGGTCGTCGGCCAGCGTGCGGCACAAAGCGTCGGTGATGGCCAGATCGCCATGGGCCGAGGCAAAGACGCTGGCCAGCGCTGCCGCCTCGTGGCCCGAATCGGCCACCGCCTGCTCGGCCACGGCCAGCGCCAGCAGCACGGTGTCGGGCGCGCGCCGGCGCTCGTTGGCGGCCAGGCGTTGTGGCGCGGGGCGGCGCTGGTGCGTGATGGCCACGGGCTCGCCGCGCAGGGCGGCGCGCGCCGCGCCGTCCCACCCGGGCAGGGCCGGCGCCCACAGTGCGACGCCGTCTATCCAGGCGCGGTGGCTCGTGCTCATGCGCTGCCACCGAAGATCAGCACCGCGTTGTTGCCGCCGAAGCCGAAGGAATGGCTGGCGGCCACGCGCGCCGTGCAGAGTGACGGCGCCTTGCGCAACTGGCCCGCGAACACCGCGCCCAAGGCCGGGTCGACGGCTGCGGTACCGGCGCTGCCCGAGCCCAGTTCCTCGCGCAGCGCCAGGCCGCAGACCAGGGCCTCGACGATGCCGGCCGCGCCCATGGCATGGCCGGTGGCACCCTTGCTGGCGCTGGCGTATACGCCGGGGCTGTAGCGCCGCGCCACCAGGGCGGCCTCGACGGCGTCATTGAGCGGTGTCGCCGTGCCGTGCAGGTTGAGGTAGTCGATGTCCTCGGCGGCGAGCCCGGAACGGGCCAGGGCGTCGTCCAGCGCCCGCTCGGCACCCAGGCCCTGAGGGTGGGGGCTGGACATGTGGTGGGCGTCGTTGGCCGCGCCCCAGCCCAGCAGTTGCCAGGGGCCGGTGCCGCGTTCGAGCAAGGCATAGCCTGCGGCTTCGGCGATGCTGATGCCGCAGCGCGCGGCGGCAAAGGGCTGGCAGGGCGTGGGCGCGAGCAGGCCCAGGGCGTGGAAGCCGAAGAACAGGCTGGCGCAGAGCGCGTCGACGCCGGCCACCACCACCGCGTCGGCCAGATCCAGGCGCAGCCAGCGCTCGGCCTGGGCAAAGGCCTGCGCGCTCGACGAGCAGGCGGTGGAGACGGTGACGCAAGGCCCTTGCAGGCCTGTGGCCAGTTGCACGAAGGCCGCCAGCGCGTGCAGGGTGTTCAGGCGCTCGCTGCGCAGCGCCGGCGGAAAGCTGCCGTCGGCGTCGAGCGTGGCATAGGCCTGCTCCGAGGCGGCGATGGTCGAGGCCGAGGTGCCCAGCACCAGGCCGACGCGGCCAGCGCCATGGCGGGCGCACGCCGCTTGTGCGGCGGTCAGAAAGCCATCGGCACGCAGCCCTTGCCAAGCCAGGCGGGTGGCGCGGCAGTCCCACTCGGCCCAGGCGGCGGGTAGCGGCGCGCTTTCCAGCCCCGGCACGCGGCCGGCCCAGCAGGGTGGCGCGGCGGGCAGGCCTGTGAGCGGGGTGAGCGCCGAGCCGCCGGCGCGCAGCAGTTTGGCGAGCGGCGCCAAGCCGATGCCGGCCGCGCTGGCCAGGCCCTGGGCTGTGATGGCCAAGGGTGCAATGCGGCGGGGGGCGGGGTTCATGGGCGCCGCTGTCGACCTTGGGGCCGGTCAGTACAGCCCGCCGTTGACCGAGATCACCTGGCCCGTGATGTAGGCGGCCTCGGGGCCGGCGAGAAAGCCGACCAGGGCCGCCACCTCGTCAGGCCGGCCGGCGCGCTGGGCTGGCACCAGGCGCTTGATGGCCTCGGCATCGAAGGCGCTGCCTGCGCCGGTGGCCATGGGTGACTCGATGATGCCGGGCGCAACCGCGTTGACGGTGACGCCGCGGCTGGCAAGTTCCAGCGCCAGCGCCTTGGTGGCGCTGTTGAGCGCGCCCTTGGCCGCGGCGTAGTTGACCTGGCCGCGGTTGCCGGCCAGCGCCGCCACCGACGAGATGTTGACGATGCGCCCCCAGCGCGTGCGCAGCATGGGCAGCACCAGGGGCTGGGTGACGCGGAAGAAGCCGTGCAGCGAGACATCGATGACGCCATGCCATTGCGCCGGCTTCATGCCGGGGAAGACGGCATCGTCGTGGATGCCGGCGTTGTTGACGACGATTTGCACCGGGCCGCCGGCCAGCATCTTCGCCACGGCCTCGGCGCAGGCGGCGTCGCTGCCCAGGTCGAAGGGCCAGCATTCGGCGGCGCCGCCGGCGGTCATGATCTCTTCAGCCAGCGCGGCCAGCGTCTCCGGGCGCGAATGGCCGTGCAGCAGCACGGTGGCGCCCAGGGCCGCCAGGCGGCGCGCGATGGCGCTGCCGAGGGCGCCGCTGGCGCCTGTGACGAGGGCACGTTTGCCCGCCAGCGGCAGCGTCATGGCAGGCGGTCCAGCACCACGGTGGCGCGCCCTTCCACCAGCAGGGCGCCGCTGCCGTCGCGCAGCGCGAACTGGTACTGCGCCTGGCCCGCATCGCCCAGCAGGCGGCGGGCGTACACATGCAAGTCGCCGGCCACCGTGTCCAGCCGCTCCACCAGCAGACGCACCCCGCGCACGCTGGCCAGGAAGCCGGCCGTGGGTGGCGTATCGGCTGGGGCGCCGAGGCCGCCGTGCAGGGCCATGGCCTGGGCCGCGTATTCGACGGCCGCCGCCGCCGGCAGGCTGCCGCCCAGGCGCAGCGGATTGGCGAGGTCGCGGTGGCTGGCCGTGCGGCAGCGGATCTCGTCGGTGCTCCAGCCGTCCAGGTTGTCGAGCAGGCACATGCGGCCGCGGTGGGGGATGCGGGCGGCGATGCCGGCGCGGTCCAGCGTCGTGGGTGTGTTCATCGCGGCGCGACCTCGGCGTGCAGCGCCAGGCCGGGCAGGCCTTCAATGACGACGCGGGCCGCGGCGGCGCCGGCCAGTGCCTGCAGCAGCGGCAGGGCGCGAGCCGCCGGGATGCCCAGCCGCACGGCCTCGAGCCCGGCGTGGACGCAGGGCGTGGCGGTGGCCTCGGACGTGACGCTCAGCGCCAGGCCACGGCCGATGATGAAGTCGGCCGGCGCGACAACCAGGGCCAGCGCAAAGGCGTCGGCCACCGGCCGCAGGCGGTGCAGCGGCTCGGGATAGGGCAGGTCGCAGGCCACCAGCAGCACCGGCGCGCCGCTGGCCAGGCACTGCACCACCGCCTCCAGCAGGCCGGCGGCGAAGCTGGCGTCGAAGGCGGCCAGGCTGGTGGACGGCGCGCGGGAGGCGCAGGCGATGTGCCAGTAGCCGGCCGGCGCGTTGTGGACCGAGTTCGTGAAGCGCGTCGGCGACACCAGGCGCTCGGGCGCGGCCAGGGCCTCGCACAGCAGATGGCAGTTGGCGGGGTCGCCGGTGGAGGAGCAGAAGACGGTGGCCAGGCTGGCAGCGTCGGCGCCAGCCATCGCCACCGCTTCGTCGGCCACCACCAGCGAGGCCTTGACCACGGTGCCGGCGCGCCGCCTCTCGGTGGGCGGCAATCGCCCCGGCGGCGGTACCACCGTGGGCGCCGCCTGCCAGGCCGACGGGTCGCGCAGCAGGGCGCTGCCGCCAGTCCAGCTGGCCAGGCCGGGGCCCAGCAGGCCGATGCCGGTGATGGCGACGCGCAGCGTGGTCATGGCGCCGCGACCCCGAAGACCAGGCAGGCATTGCTGCCGCCGAAGCCGAAGGAATTGCTCGCCACAACGCGCAGCGCCTGCTGGCGCGGCTGGTAAAGATAGGCGCTGCGCAGGGCCGGGTCGGGCGTCTGCACGTTCAGGCCGGCGGGCATGAAGCCGTGCTGCAGCGCCAGCATGGAGATGGCGGCCTCGACCCCGCCGGCTGCGCCCAGCGTGTGGCCGGTGTGGCCCTTGGTGCTGCTGCAGGGCAGGGCGGTGCCGAAGACGGCGGCCACGGCCTTGTCTTCGGCGGCGTCGTTGCCCGGCGTGCCGGTGCCGTGCAGGTTGAGGTAGTCCACAGCGCCCGGCTGCAGCCCGGCCTGGGCCAGGGCGGCGCGCATCGCGGCGGCGGCGCCGGCGCCTTCGGGGTGGGGGCTGCTCATGTGGTGGCCGTCGCTGCTCTCGCCCGCGCCCAGCAACCAGGCCAGGGGCGCGGCGGCGTCGCGTTCCAGCAGCGCATAGGCCGCGCCCTCGCCCAGCGAGAGGCCATTGCGCTGCGCGTCCCAGGGGCGGCAGATGTCGTCGGACATCAGCTCCAGTGACTTGAAGCCATAGAGCGTGGTCATGCACAGGCTGTCGACCCCGCCCACGACGGCGGCGTCGACGACGCCGGCCTCGACCATGCGCGCCGCCGCGGCGAAGACCTTGGCACTGGACGAGCAGGCCGTCGACACCACATAAGCCGGCCCCGCCAGGCCCAGCGCCGCGCGCACATAGCGCGCCACCGAGTAGCTGTTGTGGGTCTGGCCGTAGTGCAGGCTGGCCGGCAGCGCGCCACTGGCGTCGCGGTGACGGTAGGCGATCTCGGTCTGCAGGATGCCCGAGGTGCTGGTGCCCAGGAAGACGCCGATGCGCGACCCGCCCCAGCGCTGCGCCGCCTGGCGCACGCGCTCGCCGAAGCCGTCGGCGCGCAGGCCGAGATCGGCCAGGCGGTTGTTGCGGCAGTCGTACTCGGACAGTTCGGGCGCAAGAACCACGTCGTCGACGCCAGCGGCCACGCCCAGCCAACTGCCCAGCGCCGCGGTCTCGAAATCCTGGCGTGCCAGGCCGCTGCGCGAGGCCTGCAGCGCCGCCAGCGTGGCGGCACGGCCGGCACCGAGCGCGGTGACCAGGGTGTAGGCGCTGACGGCCAGCGGCTTCATGTCAGATCAGCGACCAGCAGCACATTGGCGAAGGGCGTGCCCTGGCTCATCGGCAGGCTGTGAACCGTGAAGCCGAGTTCCTCAAGGCGCGCGATCCAGGCCGCGAGTGGCCGGCCCCAGCTCGGCGCCACCTTGTGGCCGCGCGCCGCGGTGACGACGCGGTCGACCCACTGGCTGATGGCGAAGCCGCGCAGGTTGGCGGCGTCGCCCACGCGCAGCAGCAGGCGACCTCGCGGCGCCAGCGCGGCACGCACGCGCTCGAGCAAGGCGTCCTGCGCCGCGTGGTCCACGTAGTGCAGCACGTCGAGGATGACGACCACGTCGCAGGGCGGCAGCGGCGCCTGGCGCATGTCGGCGCAGACGAAGCGCGGGCCGAAGTGCAGGCCGTGCAGGGCCGTCTCGCCGCGGCGGGCGTCGCGCGCCATCAGCTCGATGCAGGTGTAGGCGGTGGCCGAGGGCGCCGCACCCCAGGCCGCGGGCCAGCCCTGGCGCTCGGCCACTTGCTCGCAGGCGTGCAGCAGGGCGGCGATGAGGCCCTGGCCGCCGCCGATGTCAACGACGCGGGCGCGCGGCGGCAGGTCGCCGCGTTCGAGCAGGCCGCGGAAGACCGGGTCGTGGGCGAGCTTGCCGCGCGCCCAATGCCAGGACCATTGCATGCCGATCAGGCGGTAGAAGCCGGGCACGGCGCGGTAGGGCGCGCAGGCCGCGGCATGGACGGCGCGCCAGGCGGCCGTGGCCGTGAGGCTGGGGGTGTCGTCGCGCCTCATGCCGCAGCGTGGCGCGGCGGCAGCGCCTCGGCCAGCGTCACCAGGCGCAGGCCGGCGGCGCGGCAGCGCGCCACCAGCGGCGGCAGCACATCCAGCAGCAGCGGCCGGCCGCTGGCGCCACGCCGGGCGTTGCCGTCGTGCAGCAGCAGGATGTCGCCGGCGGCGAGGCCGCGGCTGAGGCGAGCCAACACCACATCGGCATCGGCCGTGCGGGTGTCGAAGCCGCGCCGCGTCCAGCTCACCAGGTGCAGCGACAGCGCATGCAGCACCGGATCGAGAAAGGGGTTGCGCAGCCCGGCCGGGGCGCGGAAGGCCTGGGGCTGCACGCCGCTCAGATCGGCCAGCAAGGCCTGCGCGTCGCCGACCTCGCGCGTCAGGCCGCGCGGGCCCATCAGCGAGAAGCGGTGGTCGTGGCGCAGGCTGTGGTTTTGCACGCTGTGGCCGGCGGCGACGATGCGGCGCAGCAGCGCCGGCTGGGCGCGTGCGCGCTCGGCGATGCAGAAGAAGCTGGCGCGCACGCCCAGTTCGGCCAGCAGGTCGAGCACGGCCGGCGTGACCTCGGGGTCGGGGCCGTCGTCAATGGTCAGCGCCACCTGGGCCGCGCCGCCGGGCAGGCGCCGCACATTGGGCCCCAGCCAGGTGCTGCGCGGCCACAGGCCGGCGGCGGTGATGGCCAGGTGGTTGGCCGCCACCGCGCCCGCGGCCCAGGGCCAGGCGCCAGGCAGGGCCAGCGCCGCTGCTGCCGCCGCGCCATGCAGGCCCAGGGTGGCGGTGATGAAGGGCGGCAGCGGCCAGCGGGGCGGGCGGGGGGCTGAGGCGAGGGGCGGGGCGGCGGACATGCTGGCGAAAATTTTCTCACGCACCCTGTGACGCAGGCTTTGCACCGAACATGCGCGGGGCGAAGGCCGCTGCGAGCAGCAACGCCAGCAGCGCTCCCGGCGCCACCACGCGGCCGATGGCCGAGAGTGCCGGAATGGCCGACAGCGCCAACAGCCCGAAGGACAGCACCGTGGTGAGATTGGCCAGCAGCAGCGAGGCCAGGGTGTCGGCGTCGTCGTCGGCTGGCAGGCGGCGGCGCAGCAGGTCGAAGAAGAGGGCGTAGTTCGAGCCCACGGCCACCACCAGCAGCAGGCCCACCAGGTGCAGGATGCCAAGCTGGACCTGCAGCGCGGCCAGGCCGCCCAAGGTCAGCAGCACGGCCAGCAGCAAGGGCTGGCAGACCGCCAGCAGGCGCGCCGGCGAGCGCAGCGTGAAGGCCATCAGCAGCACCACGCCGAGGGCGCCGAACAGGGCCTGGACCTGGGCCTCGCGCAGGTAACGCGCATACAGGCGCGACAGCTCGGCGCCGATCTCGATGACCTGGCTGCCCGGCAGCGCCTGCAGGCTGGCGCGCACCGCGGCGGTGTCGAGGCCGGCGCTTGCCGCCTGCGGCGGCTGCAGCGGCAGCAGCGTGACCCAGCTGCCGTCCTTGCGCTGCAGCAGCAGGGCATCGATCAGCGGCGAGAGCCCGGCGCCGCGCAGCCCGGCCAGCGTCACCGGGGGCCGCTGGCGTGCCGCCTGCACCTCGGCCATGAAAGGCGCCAGGCGCTCGGCGCGCAGCGGGCCGCCGGCCGTGGCCGCGGCCACGGCCGCATGCAGCGTGGCCGCGTCGGGCAGGCTGGCGCGGCGCTGGTCCTGGGTGGCGGCGCTGGGCAGCCAACGCGCCACGCTGTCGTAGCCGGCGATGGCGCCGCGCTCCACGAGGGCGTCGAGCAGGCGGCCGGCGGCCTCGGCCTGGCGCAACGTGGCCTCGAGGTCGGCGCCCGACACCACCACCAGGCTGCGCGAATCGCCTGCGCTGAGGTCGGCACGCAGGCTGGCGTCCAGATCCTGGGCCGCTTTGGGAATGGGGCTGAGCGCGCTCAGCTCGGCGCGCCAGAGGTCGCCGCGCTGCCACAGCACGGCCGCGGCGGCCACGCCCAGGGCCAGCAGCGGCCAGCGCAGGCGCGGCAGCCAGGCGAAGGCCCGCGCCACCGCGCCGCCCAGGGCGCGGCGGCGGGCGGCGCCGCGGGTGCCCGCGGCGCCGTCGGGCATCAGCACCGGCAGCACGAAGCGGGTGAACAGCGCCGCGCCAAAGAGGCCGGCGACCGAGAACACACCCAGCTGCATCAGCCCCGGAAAGCCCGAGAAGACCAGGGCCGCGAAGCCGCAGACCGAGGTCAGCAGCCCCAGCCTGACGGTGGGCCAGCCCTCGCGAAGCCAGTGGCGCCAGCCGCCGGCGCGCGCCTGGATCAGGTAGTAGATGGCGTAGTCCACCGCCTCGCCGATGAGCGTAGTGCCAAAACCCAGCGTGATGCCGTGAACCGTGCCAAAGGCGAGGCTGACCGCGGCAATGCCCGCCAGCACGCCGCTCGCCACCGGCAGCAGCGCCACCAGCAGCGCGCGCAGCGAAGCAAAGGCAGCCAGCAGCAGGGCGCTCATCAGCAGCGTGCCGGCGGCGGCCAGCCAGTGGATCTCGCGCTCGATCTGGGCCCGGCTGTCGACGCCGAACAGCGGCGCGCCGCTCATCAACAGCTTCAAGTCGCCACCGACGGCGGCGAACTCGCTCCTGACGCGGGCGATGGTCACGGCCTGGGCGTCGAGGTCGGCACCTGGCGCCTTGCTGCCGGTGATGAGCAGGGCGCGCTCGCCCGTGCGCGAGGCCCAGACGCCTTCGACGCTGCGCGGCGCCCCCGACGGAATCAGTCCTTCGGCGATGCGCAGGGTTTCGCCGGTGGGGTCGCGTTCCAGCAGCGGCTTGACGGCGCCGCCGGCCGGCGTGCCCAGCAGCGAGAGCATGTCGGCGAAGGCGTCGCGCAGGCCGGCCGCAGTGAAGCGCTGCGGCTCGACCGCCGGGCTCAGCGCATAGCGGTTGTCCACCAGCCAGCTGCCGACCTGGGCCCAGGCCTCGGTCTCGCCGTTGCCCACCTGCTCGAACAGGCCGCTGGCACGCAGCCGCGCCGCCAGTGCGCGGGAGGCTTCGGCCCGCAGGCGGGCGTCGCCGCCTTCGATGGCCAGCAGCAGGGTGCGCGCCGGGGCGCCGCTTTCGAGCTGCTCGATCAGCACGCGTTGCTGGGCGTCGGGGCTGGCGGGCAGGAAGGCGCTGAGGTCGGCGGTGAAATTCGTGCGCAGGATCTGGCCCAGCGCCGCGGCCAGCAGCAGCAGCCAGGCCGCGACGATCCAGGCGCGGTGGCGGGGCGGGGCGCGGCTCGCCTCGTGCGCGGGCCCGCTCATCGGGCCGCGGCCGGCAGCGGCTCGATGGCCATCACCGAGCGGTCGCCGCCGGACATCCACAACTCGACGCTGCGCACATCGCTCGCCAGGCCGGTGATCTTGATCTCGCGCAGCTGGGTGGCCAGGCGGGCGTCGCGCGGCTTCAGCGTGAGCGTCCAGCGCGCCGGCGCGCCCTCGACCTGGACCTGGAAGTGGCGCGCCAGCGTGGCCGCGTCGCCGCTGAGCGTGCCGCGCAGGGCCTCGACCAGGGCGCCGAGTTCAGGTATCGCGTCCAGCGCCATCTGGCGGCTGCGGCCGCCGCGCTTGAGCACCAGGCTGTTGCCGTCGACGACCATGGACTCCTCGCGCGGCTGCAGCGTGTGGCGGGCAAAGCGGCTGGGCGCGGTGAAGCTGAGCGTGCCGCTTGAGAGCAGCGGGCCGTCGAGGCCGCCCACGGTGCGCTCTTCGGTGAAGCGTGCCTCGCCGCTCTTGCGCCGCGCCAGCAGCGCAGCCAGCTCGGGCAGGTCGAGGGCGCGCGCCGGCAGCGCCGCCGCAAGCAGCAGGCCGGCGACGAAGCCGCGGCGATCAGGGCTGTGCGTCCTCATTCCAGAAGTCGAAGAAGTTGAACCAGTTGTAGGGAACCTCACGACAGAGTGCTTCCAGCCGTGCGGCATAGGCGGCCAGCGCGGTCTGGATGGCCTGCTCTCGCGCGGCGGGCTCGGCCGGCGGCTGGCGGAAATCGGCCAGTACCTCGAAACGGATGTCATAGCGGCGCCCGCCGCGGTAGAGGCCCACCATGAAGATGACGCGGCGGCGCAGCAGCATGGCCAGGCGCAGCGGGCCGTCGGTGAAGCGCGCGGCACGGCCCAGGAAGGGCAGTTCGACGCTGAGCGTGCGCGCCGAATCGGCGCCCAGCGAGCGATCACCCAGCAGGCCCACCAGCTTGCCGGCGTCCAGCGCGTCGCGGATCTGCAGCGTCGAGCCGCTGCGGCCGATGGCGATGACCGAGAGCCTGAACTCGGGCGCCAGCGCCTGCAGCACGCCGTGGATCTTGCGCGCGTTGTCGGGGAACATGACCATCGCCACTTCCAGCCCCGGGCGGCTGTCGCCCACCGCGTGCAAGGCCTCGAAGCTGCCCAGGTGGGCACCGAGCAGAAAGGCGCCGCGGCCCTCGGCCAGGGTCTCGTCGACCAGGTGCTCGCCGGTGATCTGAAGATCGAAGGCCTGCATCTGGCCGCGCACGAAGTAGACGCGGTCCAGCACCGTGGCCGAGAAGGCGTGGAAGTGGCGGTAGAGGTCGAGCCAGCTCGCCGGCCGGCCCAGCGCCCGCCCCAGGTAGCGCCGCGCATGGCGGCGCGGCGCGGGCGCGAAGCACAGGAAGTACAGCGCAATGGGGTGCAGCAACAGGCGCGCCACAGGGCGCCCCGCCGTCACCGCGATCCAGGCCATCAGGCGCAGCGTGACCGCGTTGCTGCGCTCGTCGCTGGCGGCCCATTCGGGGGCCGCGGCCTGGCGAGGGCCGGGCGGGGCCATGCCGCTCACCCTGCCGCCCCGGCCGTGAGCTGGCCGCGTGCCACGGGCGTGTCGCCCTCGCGGATCTCGAATGCCAGGCCCTGGCCCTGGGCGCGCAGGCCCAGGCGCAGGCGTGCGCCCGGGCCCACCGGGGCCAGGAACTTGGCGCTGGCAATGGCGGGCGTGGCGCCCAGGCGGTGGCGCAGCGCGGGCTGGCGCTCAAGCGCCTGCACCACCAGCGACAGCAGCGCCGCGCCGGGCAGCAGCGGCCGGCCCGGAAAATGGCCGGCGAAGGCCGGATGCCCGGGTGCGATGCGGAGGTCGACCACGGCCTCTTCGGCGTCGGCGTCGGCGTCGGCGTCGGCGATGCCGAGCGTCTGGCGCGCGAAGCGGGCGAGCGCCGTCGCGGTGAGCTTGCCGGTGGCCTCGCGCGGCAGGGCCTCGACCTGGATCACGCGCCGCGGCACGAAGGCGCCTTCCAGGTGCTCGCGCAGCGCCGTGATGATTTGCTGCGCACTCAGGCCCGGCGCGACGACCAAGGCCACCGGCCTGACGACCTCTTCGCCACGGGCATCGGGCAGCCAGAAGGCGCCGTCGGCGACGCCCTCGATGCGGTTGAGGTGGAAGTTCAGGTGCGCCAGCGAGCTGCGCTTGCCGGCGACGTGGATGAGGTCGTTGGCGCGGCCCAGCAGGCGGAAATGGCGCTCGTCCTCGAGCACCAGCACGTCGGCCAAGGGCGTAGCCTCTTCGACCGGGCCACCGTCGACGAGGTAGCGCCCTTCGCCAAGGTCAGCGCCGGCCCCGCTCTCCTGGCGCAGGCGCATCGCGCCCAGCGTGGTCCAGGTCTCGCCGGCCGTCGTGCGGCGGGCTGCCACCTGGCCGGCCTCGGTGCAGCCATAGATCTCGGCCAGGATGCCGCCAAAGGCCGCCTCGGCCTGGGCCGCGAGCTGGGGCGAGAGCGGCGCCGTGGCCGAGAGCACCAGGTCCACGGGCGGCAGCGCCACGCCGGCGAGCAACAGGGTCTTCAGGTGCAGCGGCGTCGTCACCAGGGCACGCGGGCGCGGCAGGCGGGCCAAGCCCTCGGCGATGTCGGCCGGGTAGAAGGGCCGGCCGGCGTCGAAGGCGGCACCACCCAGCAGGGCCAGCAGCACGCTGGATTCGAAGCCATAGCTGTGCTGGGCCGGCACGGTGGCGACGATGTTGACGCCGGCCAGGCTGGCGCGGCCCATCAGTGCCGCCAGCCGCTCGGCCTCGGCCTCCACGCTGGCGACGAGCTGGCGCCAGCGGCGGCTGTGCGGCTGAGGTACGCCGGTGGAGCCGCTGGTCAGCAGGCAGGCTGCGGCCTGGCTGGCGGCGATCTGCGGCATGGCTTGGGCCGGTTCCACGTCGGTGGGGCGCTGCACTGACAGCAGCGGCAGGCCACCGGCGTCGAGGTCGGGGTCATCGGCCAGCAGATAAGCGGCAGTTCCATCGCCCGGAATCTGGCGCAGCGTCTCGGGCAGGGCATTGGGTGGCAGAAGGCTGGTCTGGCCGCGCAGCAGGGCGGCGGCGAAGGCGAGCGCGAAGTGCAGGCGGTCCTGGCACAGGTTGATGGGGCGGCCGTCGGGCAGTTGCTGCGCCAGCGCCCGGGCCTCGGCGATGAACTGCGCGCCGCTCACGGCCTGGCCGCCGCGCCAGGCCAGCGGCGCCGCGAGGTCACGCTCGGCGAGCAGGGGCAGGAGATCGCTCATAACGCTGTGCTCATGGCCGGCGCGCCGCGTCGGCCGCGCGGTAGGCCTCGAAGGCGGCGCGCAGCGTGACGCGCTCGAATTCGGGGTGGCGACGGTAGCGCAGGATGTGCTCGCCGACGAAGAAGGCCAGTGCCGCCAGCGGCGTGAGCAGGTTGCCGAACAGGCTCCAGGCCTCCCAGGGCAGCAGGGCATAGATGGCGAAGGACAATGCCACCATGGCCAGGAAGTAGCGCACCCACAGGCCGGTGAGCCAGCGCGTGTAGGCCTGCATCTCGGGCGTGAAGGTCCGGTGCAGGCGCGCTGCGATGGCGCTGATCAGCGGCGTGGCGCCCGGGCGCAGCGTGATGCCGAAGCCCAAGGCCAGCGCCAGGTGGATGCCGGCGTGCTGCAGCACATACAGGCGCTGCATGTCCTGCACGCCACCGCGCAGCACGACCAGCACCAGCAGCGCCAGCAGGGCGGCGCAGGCGGCCAGCACCAGGGGCTGGCGGCGCGCCAGGCCGGCACCGGCCACGGCCAGCAGCAGCGGACCGAACAGCACCGCCACGGCCCAGGGCTCGCGGGCCGCATGCACCATCAGCAGGTGCGAAAGCAGGGCATAGCCGGCCAGGGCCGTGGCCGCGGCCGCGTAGCGCCAGGCGGGCATGGCGCCGGGTCTACTGCGTGCGGTGCTGGGCGACATGGGCCGCCAGGCTGCGCAGGTTCTGGAAGATCTTCTGGTTGTTCTCGTCGTCCGAGCGCAGCTGGAAGCCGTAGCGGTGCGAGACCTCGAGCGCCACTTCGAGGATGTCGATGGAGTCCAGCCCCAGGCCGTCGCCGAACAGCGGCGTCGTGGCATCGATGTCAGAGGCCGCCATTTCGAGATTGAGCGCCGCGACGAACAACTCGGCCAGCTCGCGCTCGAGAAGGGCCTGATCCTGGGCCGGTGCGGCGGCGGTGGCGGGTTGCGGCAAGGACACGAAGGGCTCCCGGAGGTGGTCGGCGCGCCAGCTGCGCGAAGCCCTGGATTGTAGGCGGCCGGGGGTATGCGGCTCCGGACTGCGGCCTTGAGCCTTGCCTCGTCAGCGCCGCCGCGAGCCGCCGCCCAGCAGCGAGCCCAGCACGCCGCGGATGATCTCGCGGCCCACGGCCGAGCCTATGCTGCGCACGGCCGAGCGCGCCGCCGCCTCGGCCAGGCCTTCGTGGCGGCCACCGCGCGGGCCGGTGCTGCCGAAGAGCACGCCCTTGAGGCCGTCCATCAGCCCGCCGCCGGTGCCTTCGGCCGGCGCACCGGCCGTGGTGGGCAGGGTCGCGCCGCCCGTCGGTGACGCCTGACCCGAGGCCGCTTCGGCGCCGCCGGCTGCGCGGCCCTTGAGCTTCTCGTAGGCCGATTCGCGGTCCACCGTCTTCTCGTAGGTGCCGGCCACCAGCGAGCCCTGCAGCAGGGCCTGGCGCTGGACGGGCGAGACGGGGCCGATCTGGCTGCCCGGTGGCAGCACGTAGACGCGCTCGGTGACGCTGGGCCGGCCCTTCTCGTCGAGGAAGCTGATCAAGGCCTCGCCCACCGCCAGGTCCATGATGGCGGCGGCCATGTCGCCGATCTGCGCATTGGCGCGCATGGTCTCGGCGGCGGCCTTCACCGCCTTCTGGTCGCGCGGCGTGAAGGCGCGCAGCGCATGCTGGATGCGGTTGCCGAGTTGCGCCAGCACGCTGTCGGGCACGTCCAGCGGGTTCTGGGTCACGAAGTAGACGCCCACGCCCTTGCTGCGCACCAGGCGCACGACCAGCTCGATGCGCTCGACCAGGGCCGCCGGCGCGTCCTTGAACAGCAGGTGGGCCTCGTCGAAGAAGAACACCAGCTTGGGCTTTTCGAGGTCGCCCACCTCGGGCAGCAGCTCGAACAGCTCCGACAGCATCCACAGCAGGAAGGTGGCGTACAGGCGCGGCGCGTTCATCAGCTTGTCGGCGGCGAGGATGTTGACCACGCCCTGGCCGTCTACCGTCTGCATGAAGTCGCTGATGTCGAGCATGGGCTCGCCGAAGAAGCGGTCGCCGCCCTGTTCCTCGATCTGCAGCAGGCCGCGCTGGATGGCGCCCACGCTGGCGGCGCTGATGTTGCCGTACTCGGTGGTGAAGTCCTTCGCGTTGTCGCCCACGTACTGCAGCACGGCGCGCAGGTCCTTCATGTCCAGG
This sequence comes from Rubrivivax sp. A210, assembly GCF_904426505.1. Lineage (GTDB taxonomy): Bacteria > Pseudomonadota > Gammaproteobacteria > Burkholderiales > Burkholderiaceae_C > Rubrivivax. The sequence goes on along the minus strand of NZ_CAJGBN010000012.1, from coordinate 25,632 downwards.
ATAGCCAGGCCGTTGTCGTCGGCGATCTTGAACACCAGGTTGAGCACGCCCTGCTGGGTCTCGTTGAGCGCCAGCATGCGCGCCAGCAGCAGCGGCCCCATGTCGCTGACGGTGGCGCGCACCGGATGGCCCTGCTCGCCGAAGACGTCCCACAGCGTGGTGGGGCAGGCGGCAGCGGGCGGTTCGGCAAGGCCTCGTTCCTGCAGCACGGCGCGCAGCTTGGGGCTGATGTTGCCGGCCTGGCTGATGCCGGTGAGATCGCCTTTCACGTCGGCCATGAACACCGGCACGCTGATGCGGCTGAAGCTCTCGGCCAGCGTCTGCAGCGAGATCGTCTTGCCGGTGCCGGTAGCGCCGGTGATGAGGCCGTGGCGGTTGGCCAGCGCCGGCAGCAGCTGGCATTGGGCGTCGCCGCGCTGGGCAACGAGGATGGGGTCGGGCATGGGGCGTCTCCGCGGCGTGGACAGCGCGCGCAGTCTAAGGCGAGACGCCGCGCGGGCCGCGCCGGCGCTGTTCAGGCGCGGCGGAAGAGACGGCGCGAGAAGGCGGCCAGGCCGCCGAGCATCAGCAGCATGGAGCCGGGCTCGGGCACGGCGCTGATGGTGGTCGTCAGCGCGGCATTGCGGTTCGAGCCGGCCGCCGGGTCGGCGGCCAGCAGGGCGAAGCCGGCGGTGCCGGGGTCGTCTTCGTCCAGGCCTACCCATTCGCTGAGGCTGGCGCCACCGGCCAGCAAGTCATCGAGATCGAAGGACAGCGTGAACTCGCCGCAATCGGCCAGGCAGGACATGGCCGGCGCTTCCGCCTTGGCGGAGCGGGCGCGCTGGCCGAGGTCGAAGACTTCGATGGCGTGGCCTGCGCCACCCACCGTCACCTCGATGGCGGCCGGCAACAAGGTGGTGGTCAAGGATGGCGTCGACCGGTTCTGGAAGCTCACGGCCAGCGGGCTGGCCTTGTCCAGCGCTTCCTGGGCGGCGGCCACGGCGCGCGCAAAGCCGCTGCTGCCGGTGCCAAGCTGGATCTCGGCGCTGCTGCCTACCTTCCAGGTGGCGCTGACCCTGTCTGCATGATCGGTGGACGCCTGGGCCCACGCGGCGGTGCTGCTCAGCAGGGCGAGCATGCAGGCCAGGGTGGTGACGGCGGTTTTCATGGCGGAAGGCGCTAGGGCAGAGGGCGGTTGGCCCTGGGCCATCCGTGCAATATGTCCACAGACGCACTGATGCCATCGCAGATACGAAAACCCCCGCATTCGCGGGGGTCGATGGGGCCGGTCCGTTGGCGTGCTCAGGGCTTGACGTGGGCCTCGATGCGTATCGACGAGAACCAGGCCGCGACATGCGCCACGTCTTCGTCGGACAGCGTCTTGGCCATCATCGCCATGGTCTCGTGGCGGCGCTCGCCGCTCTGGTAGGCCTTGAGCTGGGTGCGCAGGTAAAGGGCCGGCTGGCCCGCCAGGTTGGGCGCATCGGGCTGGGTGGACAGCCCGTTGGTGCCGTGGCACACCATGCAGGGCTGGGCCTTCTGGCGGCCGAGCTTGGCATCCTGAGCCCAGGCGGCGGGTGCCGCCCAGGCCGCAGTCAACACCAGGGCGAACATCGGCACGAGCACCAAACCCGGCTTGCGATTCGACACTCGCATCGCTGCTTCCTCAGGGCGCGTAGGTGACGCGGTAGAGCGCACCGGCGAAGTCGTCGCTGATCAGCAGCGAGCCGTCCTTCATCACCGCCACGTCGACCGGGCGGCCACGGTAGATGCCGTTGTCGTCGATCCAGCCTTCGGCGAAGACCTCGGACTTGTCGGCATTGCCGTCGCCCTTGAGCGAGACGAAGTTGATGAGGGCGCCACTGGGCTTGGTGCGGTTCCACGAGCCGTGCGAGGCGACGAAGATGCCGCCCTGGTACTTGGCCGGGAACATCTTGCCGGTGTAGAAGGTCATGCCCAGCTGGGCCTGGTGGGCCGGGAACTCGAGCTGCGGCTTGGTCCAGCTGGAAGGCGGCGACATGCCCTTGAGGTCGGGCGCGGCGCCAGTGCCGGCGATCTGGGTGCTGTTGCCGTGGATGAAGGGGTAGCCGAAGTGCTCGCCGCCGCTCTTGGTGATGCGGTTCAGTTCGCCGGGCGGGGTGTCGTCACCCATGCCGTCGGTCTGGTTGTCGGTGAACCAGACCGACTTGTCCTTGGGGTTGATGTCCATGCCCACCGGGTTGCGCACGCCGCGAGCAACCACCTCCCGGCCCGAGCCATCGAAGGCGTTCATGCGCACCATGCCGCCTATGCCCAGCTTCTCGTACAGCGCCACCTTGTCCTTGGGCTGCACGTTGTAGGGCTGGCCCAGCGTGACGTGGAGCTTGCCGTCGTCGGCGACGCGGCAGGTGCGGGCGCCGTGGTTGTAGCTTTCTTCTTCCGGCGGCACCAGCTTGCCCTGGTCGACGACAGTGATCACCGCCACGTCCGGGCCTTCATAGAAGAACTCGGCGGCCGGGAAGTTGAGCACGCGGTTGTGCTCGGCGACGATGAGAAAGCCGTCCTTGGTCCAGCACACGCCGTTGGGGTTGCTGAACTTCAGGCTGGGCGCGAAGGACTTGACCTCGGTGGCCATGTCGCCGCTGTTGCGGTTGGTGACGGCCCAGACCGTGGTCTTGCGCGTGCCCACGAAGAGCATGTTGGTGCTGGGCGCGACCGCCATGTGGCGGGCATCGGGCACGACGGCGTAGAGGTCGATCTTGAAGCCCGGCGGCAGCTTGATGCGCTTGAGGTTCTCGCGGATGGTGTCAGCGTTCTTGCCGGTCTGCGGCACGAGCGGGATGTTGAGGTCGGTGGTGGCGACCTTCATCTGCTGCAGCTTCTGGATGGTGCCATCCTGCGCACCGGCCAGGCCGGCGGCAGCCAGCAGGGCGGTGAGCAGCCCGAGTCGGAAGGCGGGTCGGTAGTCGGAACGGTTGGGGGTCTTGGTCAAGCTTGTCTCCTCGTTGTGTCTGTCGTTGGCGTTGTCACTGGTAGTGGCCGTGCCGCTCCAGCATCTCTATCTTGTATCCATCCGGGTCTTGAATGAAGAAAAACCTTGCCAGCAGTTCTTCTCCGCGTTTGAACTCCTTGACGGGCGCGCATTCGTAGCCCTGCTGGCAGAGCGCGGCATGGGTGGCGGCTACATCGGAAACCACGACGGCGATGTGGCCATACCCGGTGCCATGGGTGTAGGGCTCGGTGCGGCCCTTGTTGAGGGTGAGCTCGATCTCGAAATCGTTCTCGGCATTGCGCAGGTAGACGAGTGCGAAGTCGGGGAAGTCGAGCCGGTGGGCCTCGGTGAGGCCGAGGGCGTCGGCATAGAAGCGCATCGAGCGCTCGAGATCGAGCACGCGGATCATGGAATGGATGACTTTGGCCATGCGGATGGGCTTGCGGTGGATGGGGGTCAACGTGAGGCGCGAGCGCCCAGCGCCACCACCTTGGGCGGCGGCGCGACGGTAGGGCGTTCGCGTTCGGCCGCCATCAGCTGGCGGCGCAGGTAGCGCATGCAGGTGACGCGCAGGAAGGAGGCGAAGTTGGGCACCTCGCCCCGATGGGCCATGATCTCGTCGTGGAAGGTCACGATGAGGTGGTTGGTGGTGCAGCTCTCGGCATCGGCCATCTCGGCCAGGATGTCCCAGGCCATGTTCTCGAGCCGGATGCTGGTGAGCACGCCATGGATGCGCACGCTGCGCGTGCGCTGCTCGTAGGCGATGGGGTCGGCCTTGACGAAGTATTCGCACATGGGCGCTGTCCTCCTGTTCCGCCTGCGCCTTAGATCGCGCGCTGGCTCATCAGCTTGGCGATGTGGTCGGCCTGGCGAATGGCCAGGGTCACGATGGTCAGCGTCGGGTTCTCGGCGCCGCCGGTGGTGAACTGGCTGCCGTCGGAGATGAAGAGGTTGGGCACGTCGTGGGTCTGGCCGAAGGCGTTGCAGACGCTGTCCTTGGCCGAGGCGCCCATGCGGCAGGTGCCCAGGTTGTGCGTGCTCGGGTAGGGTGGGGTGCGGAAGGTGCGGATGGCGCCGGCGGCCTGGTAGACCTTTTCGCCCTGGGCGAAGGCGTGGTTGCGCATTGCCACGTCGTTGTCGTGATCGTCGAAGTGGACATTGGGCGCGGCATTGCCGTACTTGTCCTTCACCGCCTTGTTGAGGGTGACGCGGTTGCTCTCGCGCGGCATGTCCTCGCCCACCAGCCACATGCCGGCGAGGTGGGTGTAGTGGTCCATCCACCATGAGAAGTCGGCGCCCCAGCCGCCCGGGTTGAGGAAAGCGGCCATGAAGGGTATGCCCAGCGCCAGCGTCTCGAGCTCGTAGCCGCCGGCAAAGCCGCGCTTGGTGTCGTGGCGGGCCTCGTCGCGGATGATGCCGGCCATGGTGGTGCCGCGGTACATGTGTACCGGCTGCTTGAAGGCGGCGTAGACCGAGCCGGTCATGTGGCGCATGTAGTTGCGCCCCACCTGGCCCGATGAATTGGCCAGGCCGTCGGGGAACTTGCTCGAGGCCGACAGCAGCAGCAGGCGTGGCGTCTCGATGGAGTTGCCGGCCACGCAGACCAGGCGCGCCTTCTGGCGCTGCTCCTTGCCATCCTTGTCGAAGTAGACGACGCCCGTGGCCTTGCCGGCATCGTCGTGCTCGATGCGCACGACGTGCGATTCGGGACGCAGGTCGAGGTTGCCGGTGCGTTCGGCGGCCGGGATCTCGGTGTACAGCGTGCTCCACTTGGCGCCGCTCTTGCAGCCCTGGAAGCAGAAGCCGATCTGCATGCAGCGCCCGCGGCCATGGCGCGGCACGCTGTTGATGGCCATGTTGCCGGTGTGTACGTCCTGGTAGCCCAGCTTCTTGGCGCCGGCGTGCATCACCTTGTAGTTGTTGTTGCCGGGCAGGCCGGGAATGCCGTGGGTGCGCGTGACACCCATCTTGTCCTCGGCCTTGGCATACCAGGGTTCGAGCTCGGCCAGCGTCAGCGGCCAGTCGGCCAGGTTGGTGCCGGCAATGCCGCCGTAGGTGGTCCTGGCCTTGAACTCGTGCGCCTGGAAGCGCAGCGAGGCGCCGGCCCAGTGCGTGGTGGTGCCGCCCACGGTCTTGCAGATCCAGGCCGGCAGGCCCGAGAAGTCTTTCGCGACGCGCCAGCTGCCCGAGGTGGTGCGCGGGTCCAGCCAGGCCAGCTGGACGAAGGACTTCCATTCATCGTTGATGAAGCTGGCCGTGGACTGGCGGGCGCCAGCCTCCAGCACCACCACCTTGATGCCCTTCTGGCACAGCTCGTTGGCCAGCGTGCCGCCGCCTGCGCCCGAGCCGATGATGACGACGACCGAATCGTCGCCCTGTTCGAATTTCGCCATGGATGTCTCCTGCTTTCTTATGAATGCACGGCCCTGGCCGCAGCGGGCCCGGGCGCTCGACGTTCAGGTGCGGGCCAGGCCCGCGTGGGCCGGCCTCAGCCCATGAAGGGCTTGGGGCTGGCGGCCTCGTCGGGCGCGGGCAGCCACTTCAGGTCCTGGAAGCCGCGCGTGATGTAGCCGCCCTTGTCGAAGGAGGCGCCGGGGTAGCCGAACACGGCGTAGGCCATGTCGTTGTCGTAGAGCGAGGTGACGCACTTGCCGCGCACGGCGCCGAAGAAGGGGCTGCCTTCGATGGCCTTGACGGCGGCCAGACGCTTGGCGTCGCTGGCCTTGGCAAAGCGTCCGCCGACGGCCTTGTCCAGCCCGGCCAGGCCTTCGCGCAGCATCGTGGCGGTGGCGGCATCGGCGGCGGCTGCCGCGTCCAGATCCTTGGCCAGCAGCGCGTACACGGCGTCGGGCAACTTGGCGTGCGGGTACAGCGTGCGCCCCATCTTCATCAGCGCCTCGCCCTCGCCCTTGCTCAGTGTCTTGAGCTCGACGGCCCACACCGGCGACGGCGCCAGCGCCGCCAGCACGGAGCCGGTGGCGATGGTGCCCATCAGCACGCCCGAACCCTTGAGGAAGTCGCGCCGCGCCAACGGCAGATTGAGGCGGGGGATTTCGCCGGATTCGTCGTCGCAGGCGGCCGCGGGCTCACGCCGGGCCGCGATGGGGATCACGCGCATCGTCTTGTCTCCTGTCGGGGTATCGGGCGCCGGTCTGCGCCGGCCGGGGGCAGTATTCCACCCGCAGGCCGCCAAAGGTCATAAACGGCTGTTTACCGGGTTCGACCCGATGCCGACTGCGGCACCGCGCCAGACGCGCGGTCCTGCGCGTCAGGTTGCGGCCATCTGGTCCAGGATCTCCTGGCACCAGACGCGCTCGTCGTCTGCCAATGCGCCAAAGGCGGCGCGTGCGCCTGCCTGCGCCGTCTGGTGGCCGTCCTGGTTGCCGGCGACGAGGTCGACCCGGCCCAGTGCGGCCCAGGCCAGGAACTGCTCCAGCGCTGGGCCCTCCTGGGCCAGCACCAGTTCCAGACCCAGGCGGGCGTGGTGGCGGGCCTGCGACGGCTCGCCGGCCTGCAGCCAGCTCATCGCCAGGCGCGACTCGGCACGCGCCGTCTCGCGCCAGGTGCCGGCGATGGCCCAGTGGCGGCGTGCCGCCTGCGCGGCGCGGATCATCAGCTGGCGCTCGGCGGCTGACCGCCGCGGCTTCTCTTCCAGCGTACAGGCCAGGTTGTTGCCGGTGACGGCCAGCGCGCGGTGCATGGGGTCGCTGTCGGCCAGACCGGCGCCATCGGCCTCGGCCAGGGCCTGCTCGAACAGCATGCTGGCGCGCGGGGTGTCGCGCTCGGCCAGGTTGGCCGCCGCCATGGCGACCACGCGGATGCGCTCGGAGGCGGTCAGGCCGCCGCGCGGGTCTACACGGCCCTCGCTCAGGTCCAGGCTGGCGGTGCAGCGTGCCACCGCGGCGCGGCCGACGTCATCCGCCGCGTCGTGGGCGCCGAGCCGAACCAGCCAGGCGCGGCCAGTGGCCCAGTCGCCCAGATGCTCGCCCCAGACGTGGTGGGCCAACTGGGCCAGCGGCGCGATGTGGCCGGCGGCGCTGGCCACGGTCAGGCCCTGGGAGGCCAGCCGCGCGGCCACGCCGGCGGCGTCTTCGGCGTGGTCGTCCCAGGCCTGGTCGAGGAAGCTGTCGAAGTCTTGGGGGCTGTTCATGGCGTGACGGTAATCGCCCCCCGGCCGCCTTGCCAAGGTGCCGCTTAGGGGCCCGGCGGGGGCGGCAGCTAAAATCGTCCTCCGAATTCGAGGAGCAGAGCATTCCATGGCGGGTCATTCCAAATGGGCCAATATCCAGCACCGCAAGGGCCGGCAGGATGAAAAGCGCGGCAAGGCCTGGACGCGCGTGATCCGCGAGATCATGGTCGCGGCCCGCCTGGGCGGCGGCGACCCCACGGCCAATCCGCGCCTGCGGCTGGCCATCGAGAAGGCCAAGGCGGTGAACCTGCCGGTCGACACCGTCAAGCGCAACATCGACAAGGCCACCGGCAACCTCGAAGGCGTGAACTACGAGGAAATCCGCTACGAGGGCTATGGCATCGGCGGTGCGGCCATCATCGTCGACTGCATGACCGACAACCGCGTGCGCACCGTGGCCGAGGTGCGCCACGCCTTCAGCAAGTACGGCGGCAACATGGGCACCGAGGGCTCGGTGGCCTTCCAGTTCAAGCACTGCGGCCAACTCGTCTTCGCGCCCGGCGCCAGCGAGGACAAGGTGATGGAAGTCGCGCTCGATGCAGGCGCCGAAGACGTGATCAGCGGCGACGACGGCTCCATCGAGGTGTTGACGCCGCCGGCCGATTTCGAGGCCGTGAAGAACGCGCTCGCCGCCGCCGGCCTCGAGCCTGCGGTGGCGGAGGTGACGATGCGCGCCGAGAACCCCATCGAGCTGGCCGGCGACGACGCTGCGCGCATGCAGAAGCTGCTCGACGTGATCGAGGATCTCGATGACGTGCAGGACGTGTACCACAACGCCCTGATCGAGGAATGAAGGTCCTCGTCATCGGCGGCGGCGGCCGCGAGCATGCGCTGGCCTGGAAGCTGGCGCAGGGCGAGCGCGTGCAGACGGTCTTCGTGGCGCCCGGCAACGCCGGCACTGCGGCCGACCCGGCGCTGCACAACGTGCCGCTCACCGACCCGGCCGAACTGGCCGATTTCGTGGCGGCCGAGAAGGTGGCGCTCACCGTGGTCGGCCCCGAGGCGCCGCTGGCGGCCGGCATCGTCGACCTCTTCCGCGCCCGCGGCCTGCGCATCTTCGGGCCCACCCAGGCCGCCGCCCAGCTTGAAAGCTCCAAGGCCTATGCCAAGGACTTCATGCAGCGCCACGGCATCCCCACCGCGCTCTACGCCACCTTCACCGAGGCGGCGGCGGCGCATGCGCATGTTGAGCGCCACGGCGCGCCCATCGTCGTCAAGGCCGACGGCCTGGCCGCCGGCAAGGGCGTGGTCGTCGCGATGACGGCCGCCGAGGCCCATGCCGCCATCGACGCCATGCTGGGCAAGCCGGGCGAGCGCGTCGTGATCGAGGACTTCATGGCCGGCGAGGAGGCCAGCTTCATCGTCGTCTGCGACGGCCGCCATGTGCTGCCCCTGGCCACCAGTCAGGACCACAAGCGCATCGGCGACGGCGACACCGGCCCCAACACCGGCGGCATGGGTGCCTATTCGCCGGCGCCCGTGGTAACGCCCAACGTGCATGCCAAGGTGATGCACGAGATCATCCAGCCCACGCTGGACGGCATGGCACGCGACGGCGTGCCCTTCACCGGCTTTCTCTATGCCGGGCTGATGATCGATGGCCAGGGCCAGCCACGCACGGTGGAGTTCAACTGCCGCCTCGGCGATCCCGAGGCCCAGGTCATCCTGCTGCGCCTGAAGAGCGATCTCTTCGAGGTGCTGATGCACGCCACCGAGGGCACGCTGGACAAGGTGGAGCTGCAATGGGATCGCCGCATCGCGCTGGGCGTGGTGATGGCCGCCCACGGCTACCCGGCGTCGCCGCGCAAGGGCGATGTCATCACCGGCCTGCCGGTGGTGGCCGGCGCCGACGTCGAGGTCTTCCACGCCGGCACCGCGCCGCAGGGCAGCCAGATCGTCACCAGTGGCGGCCGCGTGCTCTGCGTCACCGCGCTGGCCGACTCGGTGCGCCAGGCGCAGCAGCGCGCCGTCGACGTGGTGCGCCAGATCGGCTTCGACGGCGCCCAGTGGCGCAGCGACATCGGCCACCGCGCCATCCGCCACTGAGCTGCATGAGCCGTGCCATGACCGACACCGCTGCCGTGCGCGCCTACCTGCTCGGCCTGCAGGGCCGCATCGTCGCCGCCTTCGAGGCCGAGGACGGCACGCCCTTTCGCCGCGACGGCTGGACCCGCCCTGCCGGCGGCAAGCTGGAGGGCGACGGCCTGTCGCAATTGGTGGAGGAGGGCGGCCTGCTCGAGCGCGGCGGCTGCAACTTCAGCCATGTGAAAGGCCAGAGCCTGCCGCCTTCGGCCACGCAACACCGCGCCGACCTAGCCGGTGCGCCCTTCGAGGCTCTGGGCGTCTCGCTGGTGATGCACCCGCGCAACCCCTACGTGCCCACGGTACACATGAATGTGCGCCTGCTGGCGGCGTTTCCGGAGGGGCGCGAGGCTGTGGCCTGGTTCGGCGGCGGCATGGATCTCACGCCCTATTACGGCGTCGAGGACGACGCGCGCCACTTCCACCGTGTCTGCCACGATGCGGTGGCACCCTTCGGTGCCGACAAGCATCCGCGTTTCAAGGCCTGGTGCGACGAGTACTTCTTCCTCAAGCACCGCAACGAGCCGCGCGGCGTGGGCGGCCTCTTCTTCGATGATTTCAACGAGGGCGGCTTCGACAACGGCTTCGCGCTGATGCGGGCCGTGGGCGACGCCTTTCTGCCGGCCTACCTGCCCATTGCGCAGCGCCGCCGCGCCACGGCCTATGGCGAACGCGAGCGCGATTTCCAGGCCTACCGGCGCGGCCGCTATGTCGAGTTCAACCTGGTGTGGGACCGCGGCACGCATTTCGGCCTGCACGGTGGTGGCCGCACCGAGAGCATCTTGATGAGCATGCCGCCCATCGTGAAGTGGCGCTATGACTGGCAGCCCGAGCCCGGCTCGCCCGAGGCGCGGCTGTACAGCGACTTCCTGCCGGTGCGCGACTGGCTGGCCGCATGACGCGACGCGCTGCCCTCTTCGGCGGCAGCTTCGATCCGGTACACCGCGCTCATGTCGCGTTGGCGCAGGCCGCGCTGGACGGCCTGCAACTGGACGAGGTGCGCTGGGTGCCGGCCGGCCAGCCCTGGCAGAAGGCGCGCACGCTCACCGACGCGGCCCACCGCGTTGCGATGCTGCGCCTGGCCATCGCCCATGAGCCGCGCTTCGTGCTCGACCCGATCGAGATCGAGCGCTCCGGCGCCAGCTACACGCTGGATACGGTCAAGGCCCTGCAGGCGCGCGAGCCGCATACGGAGTGGGTTCTGCTCATGGGGCAGGACCAGTACGCCGGCCTGCACACCTGGCACGGCTGGCAGGATCTGATGGGCCGCGTCGTGCTGGCCGTGGCCGGGCGGCCTGGCGAGACCGGTGCCGTCCACCCCGAGGTGCTGCGCCATCCGCACCGCATGGTGCCGCTGCCGCTGACCGACCTGTCATCCACCGGCGTGCGGCAAGGCGTGGCCCAGGGCCGCGGCATCGCCGCACTGGTGCCGCCGGCGGTGGCCGGCTATATTGAATCCCATGGCCTGTACGGGCCCGATACCAGGAGCTGAATGGACATCCGCAAGCTGCAGCGCGCCATCGTCGACGGTCTTGAAGACGTCAAGGCCCAGAACATCGCCGTCTTCAACACCGAGCACCTCAGCTCGCTGTTCGAGCGCGTCATCATCGCCTCGGGCACCAGCAACCGGCAGACCAAGGCCCTGGCCGCCAGCGTGCGCGACGCCGTCAGGTCGCGCGGCATGCAGGTGATGAGCACCGAGGGCGAGGAAAACGGCGAGTGGATCATCGTCGACTGCGGTGCCGCCGTGGCCCACATCATGCAGCCGGGCATCCGCGACTACTACCACCTCGAAGAAATCTGGGGCGGCAAGGCAGTGCGCATGAAGGTGGGCGCCGTCAACACCGGCCTGGTCAAGGCCAGCGAGCCCGAGCCGGCGCCGCGCCGCGCCGCGAAGAAGGCGGTGGCCGACGCGGAGGCCGCGCCGCGCAAGGCGCCGGCCCGCAAGGCGGCTGCCAAGTCCGTGGCCAAGGCGCCTGCGAAGTCCGCGCCCAAGACCGCGGCCCGCAAGGCCGCCGACAAGACGGCCGCCTACCAGCGCGTGGCCGGCAAGTCGCCGGCGCGCAAGACGGCCGCGGCCAAGAAGGCGCCGGCGCGCAAGACGCCCACGCGCAAGACCCTGCGCACCACCTGACACGGGTTTGCATTCGACCGTATGACCAGGCGGGGAGCCGAAGACAGTGCTTCAGCACGGCAAGGCGACCCAACGACGTCGGACGGTTGAAGGCGAATCCGTATGAGGCGATGAAGCTGCTGGTGGTGGCCATAGGCCAGCGTCAGCCGGCCTGGGCCGATGCCGCCTGGGCCGATTTCGCCAAGCGCTTTCCGCCCGAGATGCGGCTGGAGATCAAGGCGCTGAAGGCCGAGCCGCGCAGCGGCGGCAAGACCGCGGCGCAGTGCATGGCGGCCGAGGCCCAGCGCATCACCGCCGCCCTGCCCAAGGGCGCGCGCCGGGTGGTGCTGGACGAGCGCGGCAGCACCGCCACCAGCCGCCAGTTGGCCGAGCGCATGCGCGGCTGGCGCGCCCAGGGCGGCGACGTGGCGTTGCTGATTGGCGGCCCCGACGGCCTGGACCCCGCCCTCGTGAACGGTGCCGACGAGACCTTGCGCCTGTCGGACCTGACCCTGGCCCACGCCTTTGCGCGGGTGTTGCTGGCCGAGGCGCTGTACCGCGCCTGGTCGGTGCTCGAGGGACATCCCTACCACCGCGAGTAAGGGCCGCCTGGCAAGCGGGCGGGCGTGGACAATCGCGCCCCATGCCCTTTCACCCCTTCGTTTACCTGGCCTCGCAAAGCCCGCGCCGTGCCCAGTTGCTTGATCAGCTGGGCGTGCAGCACCGCCTGCTGCCGCCAGCGCCGGGCGAGGACGTCGAAGTCCTGGAAGACGCCCTTGGCGGCGAGTTGCCCGAGGCCTATGTGCGGCGCGTGACGCTGCTCAAGCTGTTTGCCGCGCAGCGCCGGCTCGAGCTCCTGGGCCTGCCCAAGGCGCCCATCCTCACGGCCGACACCACGGTGGCCCTGGGCCGGCGCATCCTGGGCAAGCCGCGCGACGCCGACGACGCTGCGGCCATGCTGCGCGCGCTCTCGGGGCGCACCCACCGCGTGCTCACCGCGGTGGCCGTGGGCTCGGGCTTCACCAACGAGATGAGGCTGAGCCTGTCGCGCGTGCGCTTTGCCGAGCTGTCCGACCTGCGCATCCGCAACTACGTCGAGGGCGGCGAGCCCATGGGCAAGGCCGGCGCCTATGCCATCCAGGGCCGCGCCTCGGCCTGGGTCGAGCGCATCGAGGGCAGCTACACCGGCATCATGGGCCTGCCCCTCTTCGAGACCACGCAGCTGCTGGCCCGTGCCAACGTGCTGCTGAGGATTTAACTGCGATGCCAAACCAGGACATCCTCATCAACTGGTCGCCGCAGGAGACGCGCGTGGCCGTGGTCGAGAACGGCGCCGTGCAGGAGCTGCACATCGAGCGCACGCTGGAGCGCGGGCTGGTTGGCAACGTCTATCTGGGCAAGGTGGTGCGCGTGCTGCCGGGCATGCAGAGCGCCTTCGTCGACATCGGCCTCGAGCGAGCCGCCTTCCTGCATGTGGCTGACCTGCACGGCGGCAACGGCGGCCCGCGCCCCGACGCCCGACCCGAAGGCCTGCCGGTGCCCATCGAGCGCCAGGTCTTCGAAGGCCAGACGCTCACGGTGCAGGTCATCAAGGACGCCATCGGCACCAAGGGCGCTCGCCTGTCGACCCAGGTCAGCATCGCCGGACGCATGCTGGTCCACCTGCCGCACGACAACCACATCGGCATCAGCCAGAAGATCGGCAGCCACGAGCACCGCGAGCAGCTGCGCACGCGCATGCAGGCCCTGGTGGGCCGGCCCGAGGACGGCGGCGGTGGCGGCTTCATCCTGCGCACCAATGCCGAGGAGGCGAGCGACACCGAGCTCGCCGACGACATCGCCTACTTGCGCCGCGCCTGGACCTTGGTCCGCGAACGCGCCCAGACCAAGCCGCCGGGCAGCCTGCTGCACCAGGACCTGAGCCTGGCCGAGCGCGTGCTGCGCGACCTGGCCAACGAGGCCACGCAGACCATTCGCATCGACAGCCGGCTGCAGTTCGACGCCCTCAAGGCCTTTGGCGACACCTACATGCCGGGCACGGTGAGCAAGCTCGACCTCTACCGCGGCGAGCGGCCCATCTTCGATCTCTTCGGCATCGAGGAAGAGCTGGCACGCGCGCTGGCGCGGCGGGTCGATCTCAAGAGTGGCGGCTACCTCATCATCGACCAGACCGAGGCGCTGACGACGGTGGACGTCAACACCGGCGGCTTCGTCGGCGCGCGCAATTTCGACGACACCATCTTCAAGACCAATCTCGAGGCGGCCGGCGCGATGGCCCGCCAGCTGCGGCTGCGCAACCTGGGCGGCATCATCATCGCCGACTTCATCGACATGACGCGCGAAGACCACCAGCAGGCGGTGCTGGCCGAACTGCGCAAGCAGCTGGCGCGCGACCGCACGCGCACCACGGTGAGCGGCTTTACCCAGTTGGGCCTGGTGGAGATGACGCGCAAGCGCACGCGCGAAAGCCTGGCCCACATGCTGTGCGAACCCTGCCCCACCTGCCAGGGCCGCGGCCAGGTGAAGACCGCGCGCAGCGTCTGCTACGACATCCTGCGCGAGATCCTGCGCGAGGCGCGGCAATTCAGCCCCAAGGAATTCCGCGTCATCGCCAGCGCCGCGGTGGTGGAGATGCTGCTGGACGAGGAAAGCGTCCACATCGTGGGACTGTCGGAATTCATCGGCCGGCCAATCAGCCTGAGCGCCGAGCCGACGATGAACCCGGAGCAGTACGACATCGTGCTGCTGTAGTGGTGACGGTGGCGCGCGGCCTCGCTCAGCCCCGCGCCGCCTGCCGCCCTATCCAAGCCGCGCCGCGCACGCCCGAGGCGTCGCCGTGTACGCTGGCCAACAGCTGCGTGTGGACCGGCTCGTGGCCGCCGGCAGCAAAGACCCACTGGCCCCACTGCGCCGGCACGCGCTCGTACAGATGGACCATGCGGGAGAGCCCGCCGCCGAGCACGATGACGTCGGGGTCGAGCAGGTTGACGATGGCCGCCAGGGCACGCGCCAGACGGCGCGCGTGGCGCTCCAGCGTGGCGGCGCAGGCCGCATCGCCGGCGGCGGCACGCTGCACGATGGCTTCGCCGGCGATGGCTTCGCCGTTGACGTGGCGGTGGTCCTGTGCCAGGCCGCTGCCACTGACATAGGACTCGACGCAATGCCGCTGGCCGCAGTAGCAGGCCCAGGGCGGGTCTTCACCCGGTGTGCCCCAGGGCAGGGGGTTGTGGCCCCATTCGCCGGCCAGGCCGTTGGGGCCGCTCAGCACGCGGCCGTGTACCGCGATGCCGGCGCCGGCCCCGGTGCCCAGGATGACGGCGAACACCACGCCGGCGCCGGCGCCTGCGCCATCGGTGGCCTCTGACAGCGCCAGGCAGTTGGCGTCATTGGCCAGCACCACCGGCTGGCCGAGCAAGGCCATGAGGTCGGCCTGCAGCGGCCGGCCTATCAGGCAGGTGGAGTTGCAGTTCTTCATCAGCCCGGCGGCGGTCTGGGTGCCGGGCGTGCCGCAGCCTATGCTGAAGGGCCTGCCCTCGGCGGCCTGGTGCGCCGCCTGAACGGCAGTTTGCACGGTGGCCAGGGTGGCGGCGTAATCGCCCTGGGGCGTGGCCCAGCGCGCCTGCCACAGCGTGCGCCCGTCCTCGTCCAGCAGGGCGGCGGCAATCTTGGTGCCGCCCAGGTCCACGCCCAGGGCCAAGGGTGCGCCGGCCATTCAGATGGGCTCGGTGCGTTCCAGCAGCCAGGCACGCGCCGCACCGGCCACATGGGGCGCCAGGCGTTCGCGCACGGTGGCGTGGTAGGCGTTGAGCCAGGCGATCTCGTCGGCGCGCAGCAGGTTGATGGCGATGCAGCGCGTGTCTATGGGGCACAACGTCAGCGTCTCGAATTCGAGGAAGTCGCCAAAGGCCCCGGCCTCGGGCGTGGTGGCCGGCACGTTGAGCACCAGGTTCTCGATGCGCACGCCCCATTGGCCGGTGCGGTAGACGCCCGGCTCGATGGAAGTGACCATGCCAGGCTCCATGGCCATTGCGGCCTCGGGCGTGGTCTTGCTGATGCTTTGCGGGCCTTCGTGTACGGCCAGGAAGTAGCCGACGCCGTGGCCGGTGCCGTGGCCGAACTCGATGCCCTGATCCCACAGCGGCTGGCGCGCGATGGCGTCCAGCGTGGGGCTGAGCGTGCCGCGCGGAAAGCGCGTGCGCGAGAGGTTGAGCGTGCCCTTGAGCACCAGGGTGTAGTCGCGCTTCATGGCGGCGCTGGGCGTGCCGATGGGCCAGACGCGCGTGATGTCGGTGGTACCTCCCAGGTACTGGCCGCCGCTGTCGATGAGCAGCAGGCCGTCGCCGGTGATCACGGCATGCGATTCGGGTGTGGCGCGGTAGTGGGGCATGGCGCCATTGGCATTGAAGCCGGCGATGACCGGGAAGCTCAGCCCCATGAAGCCGCGGCGGCGCGCCCGCGCGGCGCTCAGGCGCTCGTCCACGGTCAACTCGGTCAGGCGCTCGCCAGCGGCCAGCGCGGCCTCGAAGCCGGCATAGAACTCGCACATCGCGGCGCCGTCCTCGACCATGGCCTCGCGGATGAAGGCGGCCTCGGCGGTGCTCTTGCGGCTCTTGAGCAGGGTGCTCGGGTTGAGGGCCTCCAGCACCGCGCAGCCCGGCGCCACCTGGGCACGCAGGCCATGGGTGATGCGGCGCGGGTCAAGCCATAGGCGGCTGCCGGTGGGCAGCGCCGCCAGCGCCGCGCCGGCCCGGCCATAGGGCGCGAGATGGATGCCGTCGGCGGCCAGGCGGGCCGCGAGCGCCTCATCCACCTTGCCGGCGCCGACGAAGAGCGTCGCGCCCTGGGCGTCGATCAGCAGATGGGCCAGGAAGACCGGGTTGTAGGACACGTCACTGCCGCGCAGGTTGGTGATCCAGGCGATGTCGTCGACGGTGGAGACGAAGTGGTGGCTGGCGCCGCGCTCGGCCATGGCCTGGCGCAGCGCAGCCAGGCGTTCGCTGCGCGGCTGCGTGGCGTGCGGCGCCGCGTGCTCATAGACCGGCTGGGCCGGCAGGGAAGGGCGCTCGGGCCACAGCGCATCCAACAGGTCGAGGTCGGTGCGCAGGCGCACGCCGGCCGCGGCCAGGGCCTGGCTCAGGCTGGCGGCGGCGGCCAGGCCCAGCACCTGGCCGTCGACAGCCACGGTGGCGGCGCGTGGCGTCTGCGCCACCAGCCAGTCGACATGCAGGGTCGAGGCGCCGGTGGGGATCTTCACGAGGGCGATGCCGCTGCCGGCCAGTTCGGCCTCGGCCTGCACCCAGTAGCGGCTGTCGGCAAAGAGCGCGGCGCGGTCAGTGCAGACCACCAGCGTGCCCATCGATCCGGTAAAGCCCGACAGCCACTGGCGGCCCTGCCAGTGCTCGGGCAGGTATTCGCTCAGATGGGGGTCGCTGGACGGCACCAGCAGCGCGTGCAGGCCTTCGCGCGTCAGCGCTTCCTGCAGCCGCGCAATGCGCTGGCGGAACGGGGAGGTGCGGGTGTCCATGGGCGGCTCCGGGCGCGGGGGTGGCAAATTCTAGGTGGGAGAGCCATCCCCGGCCGGCCGCGGGTTGCCACCAATCAGTAGTACTCGGGAACGATGATGTCCTCAGGCACGGGGTTGCGCGTGTAGTCCTCGCGGCGCTCGCGGTCGGGCAGCGCTATGGTCGGGTGCTGGACCTCGGTATAGGGCATCTGGTCGAGCAGGTGGTGGATGCAGTTCAGGCGCGCCCGCTTCTTGTCGTCGGCCTTGACGATCCACCAGGGCGCCTCATCGATGTGCGTGCGCTCGAGCATCACTTCCTTGGCCTTGGTGTATTCCTCCCAGCGGCGGCGCGATTCCAGGTCCATGGGGCTCAGCTTCCACTGCTTGAGCGGGTCGTGGATGCGGCCGAGGAAACGGATGCGCTGCTCGTCGTCGGAGATCGAGAACCAGTACTTGATGAGCTGTATGCCCGAGCGCACCAGCATGCGCTCGAACTCGGGCGCCGAGCGGAAGAACTCCTCGTACTGGTCGTCGGTGCAAAAACCCATCACGCGCTCGACGCCGGCGCGGTTGTACCAACTGCGGTCGAAGAGCACGATCTCGCCACCGGCGGGCAGGTGGCTGACATAGCGCTGGAAATACCACTGCGTGCGCTCTCGGTCATTGGGTGCCGGCAGCGCGGCCACGCGGCAGACGCGCGGGTTCAGGCGCTGGGTGATGCGCTTGATGACGCCGCCCTTGCCGGCGGCGTCACGGCCTTCGAAGAGGATCACCACCTTGTGCCTGGTGGCCACGACCCAGTCCTGCAGCTTGACCAGCTCACCCTGCAGCCTGAACAGCTCGCGGAAGTAGCGGCGGCGGAACTCATCGTCCTGCAAGCCCACCATGCCCGCTTCGGCGGCCGCGATCTGGTCGACCTTGCGGTCTTCGACCTCGAGCTCCAACTCTTCGTCCAGATCGTCGCGCAGGTCTTCGTGGATGCGGCGCAGGAGCTCTTCTTCGATCTTTTGCATGAGAACGGCCATTCAGAAAAAGCGGTCAACGACCCTAGTCGGGCGGCATGACGGTTCCGTGACCGCCGCTGTCGCCAGCCATTGTGATGGCGACAGCGGCCCGGCATCAGGTCACGGCCCGGCGCTGAATGAACGCCGGCTGGCGCCATTCGCCGGTGGACAGCACCTGGTGCAGATGCTCGGCGGCGTCCCAGGCGTCGGCGAAGCGCAGATACAGCGGCGTGAAGCCGAAGCGCAGGATGTCCACCGCGCCCGCAGGGTGCGATGGGTCTCCGGCCCTGAAATCGCCAATCACGCCGCGTGCGATGAGCGCCTGCACCACCGGGTAGGCGATCTCACCGTGCGCCAGGCAGACCTGGCTGCCGCGGCGGACGTCTTGCGGCGGCGAGATCAGGGCCAGCTCGGGGCACAGTGCCTGCACTCGCGCGGCGAAGAGACTTGTCAGCGCCAGCGACTTGGCGCGCAGCGCGGCCATGCCGCCCAGGGGTTCGGCGGCGAGCAGGGTGTCGACGCCGCATTCCAGTGCCGCCAGCGACAGCACGGCCGGCGTGCCGCACAAATAGCGCGCGATGCCCGCAGCGGGCCGGTAGCCGGGCGTGAACTCGAAGGGCGCGGCGTGGCCCATCCAACCGGCCAGCGGCTGCCAGAAGCGCTCGGCGTGGCGCGGGTGGCACCAGACGAAGGCCGGCGCGCCGGGCCCGCCATTGAGATACTTGTAGCCGCAGCCGACGGCGAAATCAGCGCCATCGCCGCGCAGGTCCACCGGCACCGCGCCGGCGCTGTGCGCCAGATCCCACACGGCCAGGGCGCCAGCTTCATGGGCCGCCTGCGAGAGCGCGGCCATGTCGTGCAGGCGGCCTGTGCGGTAGTTGACATGGGTGAGCATCAGCACTGCGACGCGCTCGTCCATCAGGCCGGTGATCTCGTCGGGCTCGGCCAGCACCAGCTCCAGCCCGCGCTGGCGCGCCAGCGATTCTGCGATGTAGAGATCGGTAGGGAAATTGCTGCGCTCGCTGACGATGCGGCGACGCTGCGGTGCGTCGGCGGCGGCAATCGCGAGTGCCGCGCTCAGCACCTTGAAGAGGTTGACGCTGGTCGAATCGGCCACCACCAGCTCACCGGCGCCGGCGCCCACCAGGCGCGCGATCTTGTCGCCGATGCGCTGGGGCAGGTCCATCCAGCCGGCACTGTTCCAGCTGCGGATGAGGTCGCAGCCCCATTCCTGCGTCACCACGGCCTGCACGCGCGCCGCGGTGGCGCGCGGCAGCACGCCCAGCGAGTTGCCGTCCAGGTAGATCAGGCCGTCCGGCAGGCTGAACAGCTCGCGCAGCGGCGCCAGCGTGTCGGCGGCGTCCAGTGCCAGGGCTTGCTCTCGGTTCATGCTCATTCCTGTGGATTGAAGACGGAGTCGCGGATTCAGCGCCAGGCGCGCAACACGGCCCGCACCGGCGAGGCGTCGGCCTGCACCAGCCTGAGTGGCAGCGCGATCAGTTCGTAATCGCCTTCGGACACCGCGTCGAGCACCAGGTTCTCCAGCACGCGCAGGCCACGTCGGCGCAGCACCTGATGGCTGGGCAAGGTCTTGCTGTCGGCGGGGTCGACGCTGGCGCTGTCGATGCCGATCAGCAGCACGCCGAGGTCGGCCAGGGCCTCCACCGCGGCGGCCTCGAAGGCCGGCAGCGCAGGGTCGAAGTGGTCTTGCGGCGCACGCTCATAGCAGCGCACCAGCACGCGTGGCGGTAGGTCGTCCAGGGCATGGGCCAGGTGGTGCAGGGCGATGAGCGGGCGCGCGCCGATGGCGTGGATCACGCGACAGGGGCCCAGGTAGGGTTCGAGCGACAACGCGCCTGCGGCGGCGCCGGCGTCGTCGTAGTGCAGCGGGGCATCGGCATGGGCGCCGGTGTGCGGGCTCAACGTGAGCGTGCTGACATTGACCGGGCAGCCTGGTGAGATGCGCGCCACCCAGGTGCTGGCAAAGGGCGTGTCGCCCGGGAATACGGGGCTGCCCGCGCCCACGGGCGGCGAGATGTCCCAGAGCCTCGGCGTGGTGCGCTGCATGGCCGCGATGATAGGGGTCGCACCAGCTCGGGGACGGCCCGGAGGGGCCGAGTGCGCAAGCACGAAATCGTGCATCTGCACAGCGTGTTGCCGGCACTTGCGCGGCGCCCGAGATCGGTTAATCTGGCGGCCCGCTTGCAAGGAGGTGCCAGCATGAAACCCGTATCCGAACTGCTCAAGAAACATCAAGGCACGCTCTGGCATGTGCGGCCCGAAGAAACCGTGTTCGGCGCGCTCGAGCTGCTGGCGGGCTATGAGGTCGGTGCGCTGATGGTGATGGAAGGAGGCCGCCTGGTCGGCGTGATCTCGGAGCGCGACTACACGCGAAAGGTTGCACTGCAGGGCCGCAATTCCAAGGAAACGAGCGTCGCCGACATCATGACGCGCAACGTCGTCACCGTCGGCTCCAAGACCGGCACACGCGACTGCATGGCGCTGATGAGCGAAAAGAAGATTCGCCACCTGCCCGTGGTGGACGGCAGCACCGTGCTGGGCATGATCTCGATCCGCGACCTGATGGACGACATCATTGCCGAGCACGAGACCACCATCGCCCAGCTCGAGACCTACATCACCAGCTGAGCCTCGGGCGAGGCCCACGCCGGCGGGCGCGTTTCAAGGCGCCCGCCGGCGAGCTTGACTCAAAGCGCCAGCCGGCGCGATTGCATCAGCAGCAGGCCTTCGAAGATCAGCGTGTCCACGGTCTCGAAGCGCAGGTCGGTGATGGGCGCCAGCTTGGTGGCGGCGCCACCCGTCATCAGCAGCAGGGGTTCCTGGCCGGTGCGCATGATCAGCCGCCGGTGCTGGCGTTCGATGGCGCCGGCGATTGCGTTGGCGCCGCCGCTCATCAGCGCGTCGCTGGTGTTGGTGGGAAAGTCGACCACCTCGCCGGTGGGCACCTTGAGGCCGGCCGTGCCCTGCTCCAGCGCGCGCAGCATGAGGCCGAAGCCGGGCAGGATGAGGCCGCCAAGAAAGCGGCCCTCGGCGTCAAGCGCGTCCACCGTCACCGCCGTGCCCACCATCACCACCAGGGCCGGGCGCGACGCGCCGGAGGCCATGACGCGCGAGCGCGCACCGGCCAGCGCCGCCCAGCGGTCGGCGCCCAGGCGGCTGGGGTGCTCATAGCCGTTCTTGAGCCCCGCTTCGTGGGCGGCCGGAACCACCCAGTGGGGCTCGAGATCCCACAGCTCCATCTGGTCTTCGACGCGGCGGCGCACGGCGTCGCCGGCGACCATGCAGCCCAGCATGGTGGAGGGCACGGGCAGCGTCTTCCAGTGGCGCTCGGCCAACTCGTCTATGGTTTCCAGGAAGACCGCGCCATGCTGCATCAGCACGGCGCCCGGATGCGGTGCGGTGTAGAGCGCCCACTTCAGGCGGGTGTTGCCGATGTCGAGGGCAAGAAAAGTCATGAAAAGCGCGGTTCAAATGGCAGCCCCAATGCGGGCGCGCCAGCCTAACAGCGGCCAGGCCCACCCCCGGCTTGCGATTGTCGGGGTTAACCATGAGCGAGTACCCGTAGAGGCGCTTTGTCAGCCTGCATAAATGCGCGACATGGCATCATCCGTGGTTGACGTTTACGTAAACGTCAGGCCCCACGCCCGCCCGCCGTCCGACGCGCCTCACCGAGAGCCACGCCATGACCGATCTTTCCGCCGACTACCAGGCCCTGGCCGCCTACCGCCCCACGCACAAGGTGCGCTTCGTCACCGCGGCCTCACTGTTCGACGGCCACGACGCGGCCATCAACATCATGCGGCGCATCCTGCAGGGCATGGGCGCCGAGGTCATCCACCTGGGCCATAACCGCTCGGTCGACGAGGTCGTTACCGCGGCGCTGCAGGAAGACGTGCAGGGCATCGCCATCAGCAGCTACCAGGGCGGCCACGTCGAGTACTTCAAGTACATGGTGGATCTGCTGCGCCAGCGCGGCGGCGCCCACATCCAGGTCTTCGGCGGCGGTGGCGGCGTCATCGTGCCGGCCGAGATCCGTGAACTGCAGGCCTATGGCGTGACCCGCATCTACAGCCCCGAGGACGGTCAGCGCATGGGCCTGGCCGGCATGATCGGCGAGATGGTGATGCGCTGCGACAGCGATCTCTCGGTGCATGCGCCCCTGGATGTCGCAGCGCTCCAGGGCCATGGCGATGCCGCCTGGCGCGCCCTGTCCCAGGCCATCACCGCGCTCGAGAACGGCAGCGCCAGCCAAGCCTTCAGGGCCGCCATTGCTGCCGCGCCCAAGACCGCCCCGGTGCTGGGCATCACCGGCACCGGTGGCGCCGGCAAGAGCAGCCTCACCGACGAGCTGATCCGCCGCCTGCGCCTGGACCAGGGCGATGCGCTGCGCATCGCCGTGATCAGCATCGACCCCAGCCGGCGCAAGAGCGGCGGCGCGCTGCTGGGCGACCGCATCCGCATGAATGCCATCGCGCCCTGGCAAGGCGGCGCCCGCGTCTTCATGCGCAGCCTGGCCACGCGCGACTACGGCAGCGAGATCAGCCAGGCCCTGCCCGATGTGCTGGCGGCCTGCCAGGCGGCCAGCTTCGACCTCATCGTCGTCGAGACCTCGGGCATAGGCCAGGGCGACGCCGCCATCGTGCCGCTGGTGGACGTGCCGATGTATGTGATGACGCCGGAGTTCGGCGCCGCCAGCCAGCTCGAGAAGATCGACATGCTCGACTTCGCCGAGTTCGTGGCCATCAACAAGTTCGACCGCAAGGGCAGCCTGGATGCGCTGCGCGATGTCGCCAAGCAGGTGCAGCGCAATAAAGAGGCCTTCAAGTTGCCGCCCGAGCAGATGCCGGTCTTCGGCACCATGGCCAGCCGCTTCAATGACGACGGCGTCACCGCGCTCTACAAGGCCCTGCTGCCGCGCCTGGCCGCGCTGGGGTTGAAGACCACCGAGGGCCGCCTGCCGCGCGTCGACACCCGCCACAGCACGCACCAGGTGCCCATCGTCCCCGGCGCCCGCGTGCGCTACCTGGCCGACATCGCCGACACCGTGCGCGGCTACAAGAAGCGCGCCCTTGCGCAGAGCCGCCTGGCACGCGAGATCCAGCAGTTGCGCGCCGCCGCGGCGATGCTGTCGATCGGCAAGCCGGACAAGCCGCGCGCCGCCGAGGCCGCCATCAACCTGGCCGAACAGCGCGAGGCCCAGCTCGACCCCGCCGCCCGCAAGCTGCTGGCCATGTGGCCCGACATGCAGAAGGCCTATGCCGGCGACGAGTACGTGGTGAAGATCCGCGACAAGGAGATTCGCACCGCGCTCACGCACACCACGCTGTCCGGCAGCAAGATCCGCAAGGTGGCGCTGCCCGCCTACGAATGCCACGGCGAGCTGCTCAAGTGGCTGCTGCTCGACAACGTGCCGGGCAGCTTTCCGTACAGCGCCGGCACCTTTGCCTTCAAGCGCGAGAACGAAGACCCGACGCGCATGTTCGCCGGTGAGGGCGACGCCTTCCGCACCAACCGGCGCTTCAAGCTGCTGAGCGAAGGGATGCCGGCCAAGCGCCTGTCTACCGCCTTCGACAGCGTCACCCTCTACGGCAACGACCCCGACCCGCGGCCCGACATCTACGGCAAGGTGGGCAACTCCGGCGTCAGCATCGCCACCATCGACGACCTGAAGGTGCTGTACGGCGGCTTCGACCTCACGCACCCGGCCACCAGCGTGAGCATGACTATCAACGGCCCGGCGCCCAGCATCCTGGCGATGTTCATGAACGCGGCCATCGACCAGAACCTGGGCAAGTTCAAGGCCGACAATGGCCGCGAGCCCACCGACGACGAAGCGCAGAAGATCCGCGCCTGGACCCTGGCCAATGTGCGCGGCACGGTGCAGGCCGACATCCTGAAGGAAGACCAGGGCCAGAACACCTGCATCTTCAGCACCGAGTTCAGCCTGAAGGTGATGGGCGACATCGCCGAGTACTTCGTGCACCACGACGTGCGCAACTTCTACTCGGTCAGCATCAGCGGCTACCACATCGCCGAGGCCGGGGCCAACCCGATCAGCCAGCTGGCCTTCACGCTGAGCAACGGTTTCACCTTCGTCGAGGCCTACCTGGCCCGCGGCATGCACATCGACGATTTCGCGCCCAACCTGAGCTTCTTCTTCAGCAACGGCATGGACCCCGAGTACACCGTGCTGGGCCGCGTGGCGCGCCGCATCTGGGCGGTGGCCCTGCGTGACCGCTATGGCGCGAACGAGCGCAGCCAGAAGCTGAAATACCACATCCAGACCAGCGGCCGCAGCCTGCACGCTCAGGAGATCCAGTTCAACGACATCCGCACCACGCTGCAGGCCCTGATTGCCATCTACGACAACTGCAACAGCCTGCACACGAATGCCTTCGATGAAGCGATCACAACGCCGACGGAAGACAGCGTGCGCCGCGCGATGGCCATCCAGCTCATCATCAACCGCGAGTGGGGCCTGGCCAAGAACGAGAACCCCAACCAGGGCGCCTTCATCATCGACGAGCTGACCGAACTGGTGGAAGAGGCGGTGCTGAGCGAGTTCGAGAAGATCGCTGAACGTGGCGGCGTGCTGGGCGCTATGGAGACCGGCTACCAGCGCGGCAAGATCCAGGAAGAGAGCATGCATTACGAGATGCTCAAGCACACCGGCGAGTACCCCATCGTCGGCGTCAACACTTTCCGCAGCACGGCCGGCGACAAGCTGCCCGAGAGCATCGAGCTGGCGCGCAGCACCGAGGAAGAAAAGCAGAGCCAGCTTCAGCGTCTGGCCGATTTTCACGCCCGCCACGCCCACGAGGCCCCGGCCCAGCTGGCGCGGCTGCAGCAGGCGGTGATCAACAACGCCAATGTCTTCGCGGTACTGATGGACGCGGTGCGCTGTTGCAGCCTTGGCCAGATCACGAATGCATTGTTCGAGGTGGGGGGGCAGTACCGGCGCAGCATGTAGCCTGCGGGCGACGACGCCCCGGGTTCGACACAAAGTGACCTCGCCCCGGGAAAACTTGGCTTCGTGGCTGATGATCGAATCAGTGAGGCAGCACGCGACCTGATTAGCAAGGAGCATCCGGAGACCGGATGCTCGCCTCGTGGCAAGGCTTGGCCACGACCAACGCGCGCAGTATGCGCGGCAGCATGCGATCCATGCGGTAGCGTCGATTGAAGCGGAACTGGACCTCGGCCAGATAGCGGGACGCGTACTGGCCGAACTTGAAGGCGTGGTACGTACCTGCCAGGGCCGTCTTGAAATTGCCGAGCACCGTATTCAGCCACTTGAAATCCGGCAACGCCGTACTGGCCTTACCACCGCCGGTGACGATGCGCTCTTGCAGCCCATGATTGGCGGTCGCCCGGAAGCAGTCGAGGCCATCGGAGACCACGCTCAGCGGCCTGACCAAGTGCGCGGCGGCGAACTCGGCGATAGCGGTGCGGCGAAACGGCAGCTGCGCCATGCACAGCAGGTGCGGCGCGCCGCCGGCCACCGTCTGCAGTGCCACGACGAACGGCACCTTGTTCTCCGAGCCTCGTCCGGACTTGCCCCCGGATCGCTCACCACCGAGGTAGGCGTCGTCGATCTCGACCCGCCCGCTGAGCGGCCTAGACAGAATGGCTACGCGAAATCTGGCGGCCCGTCCCCTGCAATGACGTAGGTTGCGCGCCGTTGGCGTGCCGAGCTACACCAATGCACCTGGCCGACAGGCGGTCAGGTCGTTGCGAACTTGCAAGGAGACGGGCCATGAAGGAATCTAG
>NZ_CAJGBN010000011.1 GCF_904426505.1 Rubrivivax sp. A210 | reverse complement strand
CTGGCCCGCGTCGGCCCGACCAACCTGCCCTCGCCCGCCGGCCACGGCTTCCCGCTGTGGTACCAGGATGCCACCGGCCTGGTGCTCGACCTGTGCCTGCCCAACGCCGCTGACCCGGGCGGCCTGCAAGGCCTGGTCTGCCTGATGGAGACCGCGCCCCCGTACAACTTCCCCGCCACCTTCCCCGGCGAGTCGTTCTACTTCCGCGCCACCACCCCGCCGATGGACATGCCCGGCGGCAAGAAGGCCACCCTCGTCCTCGGCCTGGAAGCCACCTTCAACGGCGGCGTGGCCGCGGTCAATGACCAGGTCACCTTCACCCGTATCCGTGCCACCGCCGGCGTGCCCGAAGTCGGCACCTACACGGTCACCCACCCCTACGGCACCAACGTCATCGAAGTCACCGCTGTCGGCCCCGGCAACCGCGACCTGAACTTCTCCGAAGACATCGGCATCACCACCGGCGTGTTCAACGGCGCCCTCAAGAGCCGTCTGGGCCCCTTCCTGGTCGCCGCCGACCCCGTCACCGGCGCCGCCCTGCCCCCCGTCACCATCAACGGCGCGCAGTTCCTGGCCGACGTCGACCCCGTCAATGTCACCGGCAGCCCCTTCAACACCAACTTCTTCCGCATCTGCGGCAAGCGCGCCGACGGCTCCGTCATCGTCCTGGGTGGCTTCGGTCCCGCCGATCCCGCCGACCCGCTGAGCACCGGCAGCTGCGCCGAAACCGCCATCTTCAGCCTCACCGGCCGCGTGCATGACGCGATCACCAGCCCCATCGGCAGCCCGCTGAAGGTCGACGGCGTCACCTACAGCCGCAACGCCGCCGGCACCCACGTCGATGTCTCGGCCACCGCCGGCCGCGCCCTGGCCAGCCAGCCCGTGCCGCTGCTCAGCGCCGCCTCCTCCACCACGCCCCCGGTGCGCATGGTCGGCCCCGACGTGCTCGACCGCTTCTACACCCACGGCTTCACCGACCCCACCGGCGCCCTGCCCGGCCAGGTCATCGTGATCAACAGCGCCGACACCCCGCCCAGCAGCGCGCTGGCCACCGCCCACGACGTCGTCACCGTGCTGTCCACCTCGTATGACGCCGTGGCCCAGACCCTCACCGTCGTGGCCACCTCCAGCGACAAGGGCTTCGGCGCCGAGCTGCCCCCGGCCCTGATCCTGGACGGCTACGCCACCGTCACCGCCACCACCGGCACCGTCGCCGGCGACCCCGCCTCGGTCACCCTGGTGGCCAGCGGCGTCACGATTCCTCCCAGCCTGATCGTCGTGCAGTCCTCCACCGGCGGCCTGGGCCGCGTCGAGCTGGCCCCCTCGGCCAACGACGCCTACGCCCCGGGCGTGCCTTACGCCTTCGACGACCTGGTCACCATCGCCGGTGAAGCCGTCGGCCCGCAGCCCATCACGGTGCTGGCCAATGACCTGGCCAATGCCCTGGCTCCGATCGATCCCGCCACCGTCGCCCTGATGGCCCCGGGCCTGACCCCGGCCAACATGGGCACCCTGGTCAAGAACCTGGACGGCACCTTCACCTTCACGCCCAACGGTCGTGTCGGCGCGGCTTCCTTCAAGTACACGGTCAACGCCACCGGCGTCGTCGGCTCCTCCAACGTCGCCACCGTCAACGTCAACGTCGACGTGCCCCTGGCCGGCGCCACCCCGCTGGCCGCCGCTGACGGCCCCGTCACCACCCTGATCGGCACCGCCGACGTGGGCGGCCAGACCATCAACGTCCTGGCCAACGACATCGGCAACGGCGGCACCCTCAACACCGCCAGCGTCACCATCGTCCCGGGCTCCGTGGTCGGTGGCACCGCTACCGTGCAAGCCGGTGGCACCGTCAAGTTCGTCGGCGGCACCGCGGCCAACGCCAACGCCGGCTTCGACTACACGGTGGCCAACACCAACGGCCTCCTCAGCGCCGTCACCCACGTCCGCACCCCCGTCATCACCTCCGAGCCGGTGGCCGTGGCTGCCGGTACCCAGTGCACCCGTGCCAGCCGCCGCTGGCGCATGGACGGCACCGGCATGGTCCCCAACACCACCGTGACCGTCTACAGCACCGGCACCGTCCCGGCCGCCCCGACGGCTGCCAACACCATCGCCACCGTCACCGCTGACGCCACCGGCGCCTTCACCGTCGACGCCGTCGGCCCCACCTGCGCCACCCGCGCCAGCCTGCGCACCTCGACCCACACCAACCGCACCAACATCGCGGTCACCCTGCGCTAAGCCCCTCCCGGCCGGCCACCTTCGCGGGGGCCGGCCGCCAGGGCATGGCCTGGCAGCACGCTGCCTCCCGACCCCCGCTGGCAACAGCGGGGGTCGTTTCATTTGGGGTTGCGGTGTGCGTGCCGCGCCGCCTGGTCCCAGGCCTGCGGGCCAGCCGCTCAGGCCGGCCCCTCAGGCGGCACAGGCCGCAAAGGCCGCAAAGGCCTCATGGTCCGCCATAAGACCCGGGGCCCGCCTGCACCGGCGGGTGTTATCCCCCACCCGACTTACCCCCAAACCGGACCGTTAGCCCCGGGCGTCGCATGAAGCCCCCGTCAGATCACAAAAAACACAATCAAATCAATTACTTGTAAAGACCCCGCAAACAGGGGGCGACCACCCCCAAGGAAGCGGCACGGTGCTTGCGAACAAGAAAGCGAGCGCGCGCCGAAAGCGCGTCACCCAACACCACTTCCACATTCAGGGAAACTCACCATGCGTACCACCCGTTTCTTCAAGGGCGCCCTGTGCGCCAGCGCGCTGGCCGTGGCCAGCCTGGCCGCCCACGCCGATCTGGCCCGCGTCGGCCCGACCAACCTGCCCTCGCCCGCCGGCCACGGCTTCCCGCTGTGGTACCAGGATGCCACCGGCCTGGTGCTCGACCTGTGCCTGCCCAACGCCGCTGACCCGGGCGGCCTGCAAGGCCTGGTCTGCCTGATGGAGACCGCGCCCCCGTACAACTTCCCCGCCACCTTCCCCGGCGAGTCGTTCTACTTCCGCGCCACCACCCCGCCGATGGACATGCCCGGCGGCAAGAAGGCCACCCTCGTCCTCGGCCTGGAAGCCACCTTCAACGGCGGCGTGGCCGCGGTCAATGACCAGGTCACCTTCACCCGTATCCGTGCCACCGCCGGCGTGCCCGAAGTCGGCACCTACACGGTCACCCACCCCTACGGCACCAACGTCATCGAAGTCACCGCTGTCGGCCCCGGCAACCGCGACCTGAACTTCTCCGAAGACATCGGCATCACCACCGGCGTGTTCAACGGCGCCCTCAAGAGCCGTCTGGGCCCCTTCCTGGTCGCCGCCGACCCCGTCACCGGCGCCGCCCTGCCCCCCGTCACCATCAACGGCGCGCAGTTCCTGGCCGACGTCGACCCCGTCAATGTCACCGGCAGCCCCTTCAACACCAACTTCTTCCGCATCTGCGGCAAGCGCGCCGACGGCTCCGTCATCGTCCTGGGTGGCTTCGGTCCCGCCGATCCCGCCGACCCGCTGAGCACCGGCAGCTGCGCCGAAACCGCCATCTTCAGCCTCACCGGCCGCGTGCATGACGCGATCACCAGCCCCATCGGCAGCCCGCTGAAGGTCGACGGCGTCACCTACAGCCGCAACGCCGCCGGCACCCACGTCGATGTCTCGGCCACCGCCGGCCGCGCCCTGGCCAGCCAGCCCGTGCCGCTGCTCAGCGCCGCCTCCTCCACCACGCCCCCGGTGCGCATGGTCGGCCCCGACGTGCTCGACCGCTTCTACACCCACGGCTTCACCGACCCCACCGGCGCCCTGCCCGGCCAGGTCATCGTGATCAACAGCGCCGACACCCCGCCCAGCAGCGCGCTGGCCACCGCCCACGACGTCGTCACCGTGCTGTCCACCTCGTATGACGCCGTGGCCCAGACCCTCACCGTCGTGGCCACCTCCAGCGACAAGGGCTTCGGCGCCGAGCTGCCCCCGGCCCTGATCCTGGACGGCTACGCCACCGTCACCGCCACCACCGGCACCGTCGCCGGCGACCCCGCCTCGGTCACCCTGGTGGCCAGCGGCGTCACGATTCCTCCCAGCCTGATCGTCGTGCAGTCCTCCACCGGCGGCCTGGGCCGCGTCGAGCTGGCCCCCTCGGCCAACGACGCCTACGCCCCGGGCGTGCCTTACGCCTTCGACGACCTGGTCACCATCGCCGGTGAAGCCGTCGGCCCGCAGCCCATCACGGTGCTGGCCAATGACCTGGCCAATGCCCTGGCTCCGATCGATCCCGCCACCGTCGCCCTGATGGCCCCGGGCCTGACCCCGGCCAACATGGGCACCCTGGTCAAGAACCTGGACGGCACCTTCACCTTCACGCCCAACGGTCGTGTCGGCGCGGCTTCCTTCAAGTACACGGTCAACGCCACCGGCGTCGTCGGCTCCTCCAACGTCGCCACCGTCAACGTCAACGTCGACGTGCCCCTGGCCGGCGCCACCCCGCTGGCCGCCGCTGACGGCCCCGTCACCACCCTGATCGGCACCGCCGACGTGGGCGGCCAGACCATCAACGTCCTGGCCAACGACATCGGCAACGGCGGCACCCTCAACACCGCCAGCGTCACCATCGTCCCGGGCTCCGTGGTCGGTGGCACCGCTACCGTGCAAGCCGGTGGCACCGTCAAGTTCGTCGGCGGCACCGCGGCCAACGCCAACGCCGGCTTCGACTACACGGTGGCCAACACCAACGGCCTCCTCAGCGCCGTCACCCACGTCCGCACCCCCGTCATCACCTCCGAGCCGGTGGCCGTGGCTGCCGGTACCCAGTGCACCCGTGCCAGCCGCCGCTGGCGCATGGACGGCACCGGCATGGTCCCCAACACCACCGTGACCGTCTACAGCACCGGCACCGTCCCGGCCGCCCCGACGGCTGCCAACACCATCGCCACCGTCACCGCTGACGCCACCGGCGCCTTCACCGTCGACGCCGTCGGCCCCACCTGCGCCACCCGCGCCAGCCTGCGCACCTCGACCCACACCAACCGCACCAACATCGCGGTCACCCTGCGCTAAGCCCCTCCCGGCCGGCCACCTTCGCGGTGGCCGGCCGCCAGGGCACCCACCCATCACCGAACTCGAACAGGGGAATGAACATGAAGACATACGCCCACCGGAACCTCGTCGGCGCAGCCCTTGCTGCGCTGACGCTCGCGGCGCCGACGCTGGCCCAGGCCGTTGCAGTGCTGCCGCCGGCCAGCCTGGCCGGCTGGACCACCGTCGGTGTGTCCGGCGCCACGCCGGCCAATGGCAGCGTGACCGAGCTGGCCGGCGCCTACGCCAACGGCCGGCTGGGCTATGTCACCACCGACGGCTCCAGCGCCATCGGCGCCGCCCTCACGCCGTCGCTGCAGTTCAATGAGCAAAACGGCTCGCGCATCCGCTCGGCCGCCTTCACGGCCAACGCCGGCGACACCTTTACCGCCGCCTTCAACTACATCACCACCGATGGCAGCGAGTTCTCCGACTACGGCTGGGCGCGCATCGTCAATGCCACCAACTTCAGCACCGTCGGCTGGCTCGTCACCGTGCGCAGCGGCAACCGCAACACCGGCAGCATGATTCCCGGCGGCGTGACCGACGAATACGATCCGCGCGACACCATCACCAACTTCGACACCTTCAACTTCGTCGAGCGCACCGCCGCGAACGCGCCCCTCTTCTCGGGCCTGGGCAATGCCTCCGGCCAGTGCTACGACACCGTCAATTCCTGCGGCTTCACCGGCTGGCTCCGCACCACCCACAGCTTTGCCGCCGCCGGCAGCTACCGGCTCGAGGTGGGCGTGATCAACGCCATCGACCAGCAGTTCGGCTCGGCCATGGTCTTCGACTTCGCCGGCCTCACCGGCACGCCGCCGCTGGCCGCTTCGCCGGTGCCGGAGCCCGGCACCAACACGATGATGCTGTTCGGCGCCCTGGCCAGCATCGGCGTGGCGCTGCGCCGCCGTCGGCGCGCCGAAGACTGATACTTCCAGCCGCGGGGCCGCAATGGCCCCGCGCGGCGGCCTCCCCGGCTGCCATCCGCTCCGGGCCCCTGCGGCCTCAGGCAAAGCCTCTCCCCCCTCCCCAGCCAGGACATCTGCAAAGCCTGCAGCAACGCTGATGCGTCACCAGGAGGGCCTGGCCTTGGCAGGCCTGCAGCCCGCCATTGCCGGCCCTATCGGGCGCGAACCCCGTTGACAACTGGATACAAGCTCAGGCAGATCACCCGCCCCCAACCGGCAGAACTGGGCGAAATGCCCCAGGCACCAAGACGCCAACAGCGTCCGCCAGGCTCTCTTCAGGCCGTGACGCCAGCGAAGCAAGCGAAATATTGCGCAGTGATCAGGCACTTGCAGGCCGCCCCCGCAAACAGGGGGTCAAAGGCCGGCCGCAAGGCTCATTTCTTGCGCACTACCCGTACTCAGAGGCCCAGTAGCGGCCGTCCGGACAACTCTTCTACGCAAGGAAAGACCCATGAACAAGAACAACCGCCCCAGCCCCCTTGCAATGGCCGCCGCCATCGTGGCATTGGGCACGGCCCAGGCCTCCTGGGCCGCGGCGACGCCGCTGCCCTCGAACGTCAGCAGCTGGGAAACGGCAGGCAGCACCGGCACCAGCGGCCCCGCCGGCGACATCGGTGACTCGACGCTGTTCGCCAATGGCAGCTTCGGCTATGTCACCACGGCCGATTCGACGGCCAATGGCGGCGCGCTGACCCCGGCCGTGCAGTCGGGCGAGACCAACGGCTCGCGCCTGCGCTCCACCGCCTTCGCGGCCAATGCCGGCGACACGCTCTCGATGGCCTTCAACTACATCACCACCGACGGCAGCGAGTTCGCCGACTATGGCTGGGCGCGCATCATCAACGAGTCCAACTCTTCCACCGTGGCCTGGCTCTTCACGGTGCGCAGCGGCAACCGCAATACCGGCCGGATGATTCCGGGCGACATCACGCCCGCCTTCAATCCCGATGCCACCATCGTCAACTTCGGGGCTTTCGATTTCAACCGGACGACGACGCCGATCTCGTCGCTGCTGGGCGATTCCAGCGGCCTGTGCTTCGCTGACGTGGGCTCCTGCGGCAACACGGGCTGGCTGCAGTCGCGCTACAGCTTCACGGCCGGCGGCAGGTTCCGCGTCGAAGTGGGTGTCACCAACATCCAGGACAATCTCTACGACTCGGCGCTGGCCTTCGACTTCCAGGGTCTCACCGGCAGCGCCGTCACGCCGTCGGTGCCCGAGCCCAGCAGTGCCTGGCTGCTGCTGGCCGGTGGCCTGGCCGGCATGGGCACCCTGCGCCGCCGCCAGACGGCGCGCTGAACGTGCCCGCCGCCGCGCGCCCGGGGTTCGGGACGCGGCGGCCCTTTCACTGATCAGCCGCCGCGCGGCGGCTCCAGCAGGCCCATGCCGCCCTCGCCGCTGAGCAGGCCTACGCGGCTGTAGATGCCCAGCTTGGCGCGCGTGTCCTCGATGTCGAGGTTGCGCATGGTCAGCTGGCCGATGCGGTCGGCCGGGGAGAAGGCCCCCTCCACCTTTTCCATGCTCAGCCGCTCGGGCTTGTAGGTCAGGTTGGGGCTCTCGGTGTCGAGCAGGCTGTAGTCGTTGCCGCGGCGCAGTTCCAGCGTCACGGTGCCGGTGATGGCGCGCGCCACCCAGCGCTGGGCGGTCTCGCGCAGCATCATGCACTGGGGGTCGAACCAGCGGCCGTGGTACAGCAGCTTGCCCAGGCGGCGGCCGTTGGCGCGGTACTGCTCGATGGTGTCCTCGTTGTGGATGCCGGTGACCAGGCGCTCGTAGGCGATGTGCAGCAGCGCCATGCCCGGGGCCTCATAGATGCCGCGGCTCTTGGCCTCGATGATGCGGTTCTCGATCTGGTCGCACATGCCCAGGCCGTGGCGGCCCCCGATGCGGTTGGCCTCCTCGAACAGCGCCAACGCACTGGGGAAGGTGATGCCGTTGAGGGCCACCGGCACGCCTTCCTCGAAGCGCACGCTCACGGTCTCGGCCTTCACCGCGACCTCGTCCTTCCAGAAGGCCACGCCCATGATGGGGTTCACGATGCGGATGCCGGAGCTGAGGTATTCCAGATCCTTGGCCTCGTGCGTGGCACCCAGCATGTTGCTGTCGGTGCTGTAGGCCTTCTCGACGCTCATCTTGTAGTCGAAGCCATGGGCGACGAGGTATTCGCTCATCTCCTTGCGGCCCCCCAGCTCGTCGATGAAGGCCTGGTCGAGCCAGGGCTTGTAGATCTTCAGGGACGGGTTGGCGAGCAGGCCGTAGCGGTAGAAGCGCTCGATGTCGTTGCCCTTGTAGGTGCTGCCGTCGCCCCAGATGTTGACGCCGTCCTCGCGCATCGCCACCACCAGCGCGGTGCCGGTGACGGCGCGGCCCAGCGGCGTGGTGTTGAAGTAGGTGGCGCCACCTGTAGAGATGTGGAAGGCACTGCACTGGATGGCCGCAATGCCTTCGGCCACCAGCTGGGCACGGCAGTCAACGAGGCGGGCGATGTCGGCGCCATAGGCCAGGGCCTTGCGCGGGATCTCGTCGTAGTCGCTCTCGTCGGGCTGGCCGAGGTTGGCGGTGTAGGCGCAGGGGATGGCGCCCTTGGCGCGCATCCAGTACACGGCGGCGCTGGTGTCGAGGCCGCCGGAAAAGGCGATGCCGACGCGCTGGCCGGCGGGAAGGGATTGGAGGATGTGGGTCACGGGCTGGGTTCTCCTGAGCCCGCGATTGTCGCAAGGTTGCGACCGCCTCAGTGCCGCCAGCGCCGCTCCAGCCACTCGAAGCCGCCCTGCACCGCCAGCGCCAGCAGTGCCGCCGGCAGCGCGCCGGCCAGCATGGCCTGGCTGTCGTTGACGGCGAGGCCGGCGACGATGCGCTCGCCCAGCCCGCCGGCGCCCACAAAGGCGGCCACGGTGGCGGTGCCGACGTTGATGACCGCCGCCGTCTTGATGCCGGCCAGCAGCACCGGGCCGGCCAGCGGCAGTTGCACCGTGACCAGCGTCTGACGCTCGCTCAGGCCCAGCGCCCGCGCCGCCAGCGTCAGGCCCAAGGGCACGCCGGCCAGCCCGGCATGGGTGTTGCGCACGATGGGCAGCAGGGCATAGACGAAAAGGGCCAGCAGCGCCGGCACGAAGCCGATGCGGCCCAGCGCCGCCACCAGAAAGGCCAGCAGCGCCAGCGAGGGCACGGTCTGCAGCACGCCCACGGCGCCCAGCAACCAGGCCGCCAGCCGCGGCCGCCGCCAGGCCCAGATGCCCAGCGGCACGCCCACCGCCACCGCCAGCACGAGCGAGCCCAGGACCAGCGCCAGATGCTGGGCCGTGAGCCGGGCCAGATCGGGCGCGAACAAACGGCTGGCGAAGCCCTGGCGCGGGGCCGGGGTCGACGCCGCCGCGTTGGGCGCGGCGCCGGCCAGGAAGCGCCGCGCCACCTCGGCGAAGGCGAGGCCGTCGAGCTCGACCTGGGCGTTGAGCGCGATCATCGTCGCCTCGGTTATGCGCCCGGCCAGGGCGCGCAGCGGCGCCTCGTCGACGCCGGCGCGCATCAGCAGCACGGCGTCGTAGCGCGGGAAGAAGCCGCGGTCGTCGGCCAGCACGCGCAGGCCGTAGCGGGCTATCTTGGCGTCGGTGGAATAGACGTCGATGAGGTCGACCTGGCCGCCGCGCAGCGCTTCGTAGGCCAGGCCGTGGTCCAGCGCCGCGCCCGGCGCCAGCGTCAGGCCGTAGGCGCGCTGCAGCGCCGGCCAGCCGTCGGCGCGCTGCTGGAACTCGTGCGACAGCCCCGCCTTCAGCGTGCCTGCCGGCAGCCGCGCGAGGTCGGAAATCGTCTGCAGCCCCAGGCGGGCCGCATCGGCCTCGCGCAGCGCCAGCGCATAGCTGTTGTTGAAGCCGAAGGGCACCGCCGCCTTCAGCCCGCGCGGCGCCAGCCGCCGGTTGAGTTCGTCCAGCGGCGGATTGCCCTCACCCTTGAGCAGCTCGCGCACGATGGTGCCGGTGTATTCCGGGTAGATGTCCACCGCGCCGGCGGCCAGCGCCTGCTCCAGCACGCCGGTATTGCCCAGGCCCTGGCGGTGTTCGGCCGCGACGCCCGCCTGCGCCAGCGACTGGCGCACGATCTCGCCCAGCACATAGCTTTCGGTGAAGCGCTTGGAGCCCACCACCAGGGTTTGTGCCGCCAGGGCAGCCGGAGCGAGCCAGAGCGCCAGCAGTGCGGCAGCCAGAGCCAGCGCCGAGGCGCGCCGGGGGGCCATCAGGCCTGGCCCTTGCAGTGGCACGGTGGGTTGCTGACGCGGGCCATGGGCGGGTCTCCTGTCGGGTGCGGGTGTGCAGGCGGCGATTCGGCCGCAGTTGCCGCGGGCGGTCAAGGCCCGGCCGACCCCGGCGACAGGGTGGAAGGGCCGAGGCGCATACTGCGGCTCCGAGTCCCCCGACAGCGCGCGCCACCCGGCCCGCCCCTCCCGATGCCCGGCTACCTGACCAAGCTGGAGCGCATCGCGATTGCCGGCGCCGACCACCTGATGATCCGTTCGCTGCTGGACCGCCAGCAGTTCGCCGACCCGCTGGGCGAGGCCGCGCGGCTGGGCATCTCGTCGGCCACCTGGCCGCTGTTCGGGCTGCTGTGGCCCTCGGGCGCGCTGCTGGCCGCACGCATGGCCGCGCGCCTGCTCAAGCCCGGAGAACGCATCCTGGAGATCGGCTGCGGCCTGGCCCTGTCCAGCCTGGTGGGCCACCGCCGCGGCGCCGACGTCACGGCCAGCGACAACCACCCGTTGGCCGCCGGCTTCCTGGCCGCCAACCTGCG
Organism: Rubrivivax sp. A210; assembly: GCF_904426505.1. GTDB lineage: Bacteria > Pseudomonadota > Gammaproteobacteria > Burkholderiales > Burkholderiaceae_C > Rubrivivax. The sequence continues at coordinate 69,769 of NZ_CAJGBN010000011.1, read as the reverse complement.
GCTCAACGCATTGCCGGCGATGAAATACCGCCACGGCGAATGGGCCATCGCCCCGCCCGCCGATCTGGCGCAGCCGGCCTGGCGGCCCACCGCGCTGGGCCGCTTCGACCTCATCATCGGCAGCGACGTGCTCTATGACCGCGACGCCAGCGCGGCGCTGGCCGGCTTCGTGGGCCGCCATGCCGCCGACGAGGCCGAGATCTGGATCGTCGACCCCGAGCGCGGCAACCGGCCGCGCTTTGCGCGCGCCCTGGCGCAGCAGGGCTATGCGCTGCAGGAGCAGCGCCTGGACCACGGCGCCCACGGCGAGGCGCCGGCCTACCGCGGCCGGCTGCTGGTCTTCAAGCGCGGCTGAACTTCAAGCCCATCAGGCCGCCACCCACAGCGTGGGCAGGCCCTCCAGCGTGTGCAGCAGGGTCGACAGCGAACCATCGCGCACCAGCGCAGAGGCGGCCTCGATGTCGGGCGCGAGGTAGCGGTCGACCATCATCGCGCCGCAGCGCTGGCGCAGCAGGGCGTGGGCGGCTTCCAGCGGCGGCGAACTGGCCAGCGGGCGCAGGAACTCGATGCCCTGCGCACTGGCCAGCAGCTCGATGCCCAGGATATGGGCCACGTTGGCGATCATCGGCTGCAGGCGCCGCGCCGCGAAGGTGGCCATGCTCACATGGTCTTCCTGGTTGGCGCTGGTGGGCAGGCTGTCGACGCTGGCCGGGTGGGCCAGGCTCTTGTTCTCGCTGGCCAGGCTGGCCGCGGTGACGTGGGCGATCATGAAGCCACTGTTGAGCCCGGCGTTGGGCGTCAGGAAGGGCGGCAGGCGCGAGACGCTGCTGTCGATGAGCATGGCGATGCGGCGCTCGGCGATGGCGCCCACCTCGGCGATGGCGCAGGCCATGGCGTCGGCCGCCAGCGCCACCGGCTCGGCGTGGAAGTTGCCGCCGCTGATCATGCTGCCGTCGTCCGGAAAGACCAGCGGGTTGTCGGTGACGGCATTCGCCTCGCGCAGCAGCACCAGGGCGGCATGGCGCAGCTGGTCGAGGCAGGCGCCCACCACCTGCGGCTGGCAGCGCAGGCAATAGGGATCCTGCACGCGGTCGTCGCCCTCCTGGTGGGACTGCCGGATGGCGCTGCCGGCGAGCAGCTGGCGGTAGTACTGCGCCACGTCGATCTGCCCAGGCTGGCCGCGCAGCGTGTGGATGCGCGGGTCGAAGGGGCCGTCGCTGCCGCGCGCCGCGTCCACCGTGAGCGCGCCGATGACCAGGGCCGATTCCAGCACCGGCTCGAAGGCAAAGAGGCCGTGCAGCGCCAGCGCCGCGCTGGTCTGGGTGCCGTTGATCAGCGCCAGCCCTTCCTTGGCCTGCAGCACCAGCGGCGCGATGCCGCGCTCGCGCAGCACCTGGGCGGCCGGGCGGCGCACACCGTCCACCATGAACTCGCCCTCGCCCATCAGCGCCAGCGTCATGTGCGACAGCGGTGCCAGGTCGCCCGAGGCGCCGACGCTGCCCTGGCTGGGCACATAGGGCACGAGGCCGGCGTTGTGCACCGCGAGCAGGCTGTCGATGACGACCGGCCGCACGCCGGAGAAGCCGCGCGCCAGGCTGGCGGCCTTCATCGCCAGCATCAGGCGCAGCACCGGCGCGGGCAGCGCTTCGCCGACGCCGACGCTGTGGCTGCGGATCAGGTTGAGCTGCAGCGTGGCCAGGTCGGCCTCGCTGATGCGCGTGCTGGCCAGCTTGCCGAAGCCGGTGTTGACGCCATAGACCGGGGCGCTGCCCTCGGCGGCGCGGCGCACGATGGCGGCGCTGGCCAGGATGGCCGGCAGCGCGCCGGGGTCCATCACCAAGGGCTGGCCACCGGCGTGGATGGCCTGCAGTTCCTCGAGCGTGAGATTTCCGGGCCGCAGCAGCATCACAGGCCTCCGATCATGGGCAGGTTCAGGCCTTGCTCGCGGGCGCAGGCCACGGCGCTGGCGTAGCCGGCGTCGGCATGGCGCATCACGCCGGTGGCGGGATCGTTCCAGAGCACACGCTCGACCCGCTTTGCCGCTTCATCCGTGCCATCGCAGACGATGACCACGCCGCTGTGCTGGCTGTAGCCCATGCCGACGCCGCCGCCGTGGTGCAGACTGACCCAGGTGGCGCCGCCCGCGGTGTTGAGCAGGGCGTTCAGCAGCGGCCAGTCGCTCACCGCGTCGCTGCCGTCCAACATGCTTTCCGTCTCGCGGTTCGGAGAAGCGACGCTGCCGCTGTCCAGGTGGTCGCGGCCGATCACGATGGGCGCCTTCAGCTCGCCGCTCTTGACCATCTCGTTGAAGGCCAGGCCGGCGCGGTGGCGCTCGCCCAGGCCTATCCAGCAGATGCGCGCCGGCAGGCCCTGGAAGGCGATGCGCTCGCCCGCCATGTCCAGCCAGCGGTGCAGCGCCGCGTCCTCGGGGAACAGCTCCTTCATCTTGGCGTCGGTCTTGCGGATGTCTTCCGGGTCGCCCGAGAGAGCCACCCAACGGAAGGGCCCGCGGCCGCGGCAGAACAGCGGGCGCACATAGGCCGGCACGAAGCCGGGGAAGTCGAAGGCGTTCGCGACGCCGGCGTCCTTGGCCACCTGGCGGATGTTGTTACCGTAGTCGACCGTGGGAATGCCCTGCTTCTGGAAGGCGAGCATGGCCTGCACGTGCACCGCACAGCTTTGCGCCGCGGCGGCACGCAGGGCCGCGTGCCGGGCCGGATCGGCCTGGGCGGCACGCCATTGCTCCACGCTCCAGCCGGCCGGCAGGTAGCCGTTGACGAGGTCATGCGCGCTGGTCTGGTCGGTGACGAGATCGGGCCGCACGCCGCGCCGCACCAGCTCGGGCAGGATCTCGGCCGCATTGCCCAGCAGCGCAATGCTCACCGCCTTGCCCTCGGCCGTGTAGCGCGCGATGCGGATCAGCGCGTCGTCCAGGTCGGCTGCCTGCTCGTCGACGTAACGGCTGCGCAGACGGAAATCGATGCGGCTTTGCTGGCACTCGATGTTCAGGCTGCAGGCGCCGGCAAAGGTGGCGGCCAGCGGCTGGGCGCCGCCCATGCCGCCCAGGCCGGCCGTGAGGATCCAGCGGCCGGCCAGATCGCCGCCGTAGTGCTGCTTGCCGGCCTCCACAAAGGTCTCGTAAGTGCCTTGCACGATGCCCTGGCTGCCGATGTAGATCCAGCTGCCAGCCGTCATTTGGCCGTACATCATCAGACCCTTGCGGTCGAGCTCGTCGAAATGCTCCCAGGTCGCCCACTTGGGCACCAGATTCGAATTGGCGATGAGCACGCGCGGCGCGTCGGCATGGGTGCGGAACACGCCCACCGGCTTGCCGCTCTGCACCAGCAGGGTCTCGTCGGGCTGCAGCTTGCGCAGGCTCGTGAGGATGGCCTCGAAGCAGTCCCAGTTGCGTGCCGCCTTGCCGATGCCGCCATAGACCACCAGGGCGTCGGGGTTCTCGGCCACCTCGGGATCGAGGTTGTTCTGCAGCATGCGGTAAGCGGCCTCGATGAGCCAGTTGGCGCAGGCGATGTCGGTGCCGCGGGGGGCACGCACCGGGCGGGGCTGGGCAAGATGCTGGACGGTGGAAAGATCGGTCATGGCGGGCTCCAGGGGCGGCTTGGCGTGGCCGCAATGTACTTGACTAGACAAGTCTATGCAAGTAGGATTCAGCCATGCTTGCCACCGACGCACCGCCGCCCTCGGCCCCCTATGCCCGCGTCAAGCAGCACCTCAAGGCCGGGTTGGCTGCAGGGCGCTGGCCGGCCGGCGCGCTGATGCCTTCAGAGGCCGAGCTGGTGGCCGAGTTCGGCGTCAGCCGCATGACGGTGAACCGCGCGCTGCGCGAGCTGCAGACCGAGGGCCTGGTGCAGCGCACCCAGGGCGTGGGCACCTTCGCGGCGCCGCTGCACAAGGTGAGCAGCACCCTCACGCTGCGCGATCTGCACGACGAGATCACCTCGCGCGGCCACCGCCACCATGCCCTGGTCCATCTGCAGCGTGCCGAGCCGGCCGATGCGGCGCTGGCGGCCCAGCTGGGCGTGGCCGTCGGCAGCGAGGTCTTCCACACCCTCATCGTCCACCACGACAACGGCCTGCCGCTGCAATGCGAAGACCGCTATGTCAACCCGGCCTGCGCGCCCGGCTACCTGGCGGCCGACTTCACGCGCACCACGCCGACGCAGCAGCTGTTCGACACCACGGCGCTGTGGCGCGCGCAGTACGCCATCGAGGCCGGCCGGCCCACCGCGCAAGAGGCGGCGCTGCTGGGCATTGCCGAGGCCGAGCCCTGCCTCATCGTCGTGCGCCGCACCTTCACGCGCGAGGCGCCCATCACCATCGCCCGCCTGGTGCACCCGGGCCAGCGCTACAGCCTGCACGGGGAGTTCCAGCCTTGACCACGAGCCGCCACCCCAGCCTGGCCGCACGCGCCGCGGCCGTGGCCTCCGACGAAGCCATTGCCGCCTTCCAGCGCGACGGCGCGGTCTGCCTGCGCGGCCTGCTCTCGGCCGATGAAGTGGCCGTTCTCGCCCGCGGCATCGACGCCAACCTGGCCCATCCCAGCCCGCGCGCCCTGGTGGCCAGCCGGCCCGACGACCCCGGCCATTTCATCGAGGACTTCTGCAACTGGCAGGCCAATGCCGACTACCGAAGCGTGATCTTCGAATCACCCCTGGCCGAGGCCGCGGCGCGGCTGATGCAAAGCCGCAGCGTGCGCCTGTACCACGACCACATGCTCACCAAGGAGCCGGGCACGCGCCAGGCCACGCCCTGGCACCAGGACCAGCCCTATTACAACGTCGATGGCCGCCAGAACATCAGCTTCTGGATTCCGGTGGACCCGGTGCGCCGCGAGGCGACGCTGGAGTTCGTCGCCGGCAGCCACCGCGGCCCCTGGCTGATGCCGCGCAGCTTCATGAGCAATGAGGCGCGCTGGTTCCCCGAAGGCAGCCTGGCCGACCTGCCCGACATCGAAGCAACCAGGGCCCAGCATCCCATCCTGGGCTGGGCGCTGGAGCCGGGCGATGCCGTGGCCTTCCACATGCTGGCCTTGCACGCCGCGGCCGGCGCCGACCGCCGGCGCCGCGTGTTCTCTGTGCGCTTCCTGGGCGATGACATGCGCCACGCGCCGCGGCGCTGGAAGACCTCGCCCGACTTCCCGGGCCTGGCCGACGAACTGCCGCCGGGCGCGCCGCTGGAGCACGCGCTGTTCCCGCGGCTTATCGAGGGCGGCGCCTGATGCACATCGTCACCCTGGCCGGCATCGCGCCCCAGCCCTGGCGCAATGGCGGCGGGACCACGCGCGACCTGCTGGCCCTGCCCTCACCCGCCGACTGGTGGCTGCGCATCAGCGTCGCCGAAGTCGCGCGCAGCGGGCCTTTCAGCGCCTACCCCGGCATAGAGCGCTGGTTTGCCGTGGCCGAAGGCGCGGGCGTGGTGCTGGGCTTTGACGATGGCGAGCAACGACTGCTTGCCGACTCGGCGCCGATCCAGTTCGACGGCGCGGCGGCACCCGCCTGCACGCTCATCGCCGGTGTCACCCAGGATCTCAATCTCCTCGTGCGCCAGGACGCCGGCCACAGCCTGATGCAGGCGGTGGCGGACGGCGGGCCATGGCGCAGCGACGCCGCGCTGCGCGCCGTCTTCGTCTGGCAAGCCGCGACGCTGCATGTCGAGGGCCGGCCGCCGCTGATGCTGCCCGCCCAGACCCTGGCCTGGACCGATGCCGCGAACGGCGAGCCCTGGACCCTGCATCCCGCCGCCCCCAGCCTGCGCGCCTGGTGGCTGGCCTTCGAGGCGCACACGCGATGAGCGAGCCCATGATCACCACCCTCTGGCGCCACGCCCGCCTGGCCACGCTGCAGCCGGGCACGCCCTGGGGCTGGGAGGAAGACGGCGCCCTGCTGGTGCAGGGCGACACGCTGCGCTGGGTGGGCCCGGATGCCGCGCTGCCGCCCGATCTGCAGCCCGACCAGGAGATCGACCTCCAGGGCGCCCTGGTCACGCCCGGCCTCATCGACGCCCACACCCACCTGGTCTACGGCGGCCAGCGCGCGGCCGAGTTCGAGCGCCGGCTGCAGGGCGCCAGCTATGAAGAGATTGCACAGGCGGGCGGCGGCATCCTCAACACCGTGGCAGCCACGCGCGCCGCCAGCGACGACGAGCTTTTCCGCGCCGCCGCCGCCCGCGCCCGCACGCTGATGGCCGAGGGCGTGACCACGGTCGAGATCAAGTCGGGCTATGGCCTGTCCCAAGCGCACGAGGCACGCTGCCTGGCGGTGGCGCGGCGCCTGGGCCGCGAGCTGGCGCTGACGGTGCGCACCACTTCGCTGGCGGCGCACGCGCTGCCGCCTGAATACGCGGGCCGCGCCGACGACTACATCGACGCCGCCTGCTCCTGGCTGGCCGGCCAGCAGGCCGCGGGCCTGGTCGACGCAGTCGACGCCTTCTGCGACCACATCGGCTTCAGCCCGGCCCAGACCGACCGCATCTTCCGCGCCGCGCGAGCGCTGGGCCTGCCGGTCAAGCTGCATGCCGAACAACTGAGCGACCAGGGCGGCGCGGCGCTCGCGGCCCGTCACGATGCGCTGAGCTGCGACCACCTCGAACACCTCTCGCCGGCCGGCATCGCGGCCATGCGTGCCAGCGGCACGGTGGCCATGCTGCTGCCCGGCGCCTACTACTTTCTGCGCGAAACAAAGCTGCCGCCGGTGCAGGCGCTGCGCGACGCCGCCGTGCCCATCGCCATCGCCAGCGACCACAACCCCGGCAGTTGCCCAGGCGGCAGCCTGCTGCTGATGCTGAGCATGGCGTGTACGCTGTTCCGCCTGACGCCCGAAGAGGCGCTGCGCGGCGTCACCGTCAACGCGGCGCGCGCCCTGGGCCTGCCCGACCGGGGCCGCCTGGCCGAGCGCCTGCGCGCCGACTTCGCGGTGTGGGATGCCGAACACCCGCGCGAACTGGCCTACCGCTTCGGCCTCAACCCCTGCCGCCGCGTCGTCTGCGGCGGTGTCGAAAGGGCGCCATGAACGACATCTACAGCCTGCAGCGCGGCAGCGCGCCCCTGCTCATCAGCGCGCCCCATGTCGGCACCCACATTGCGGCCGACCAGCAGCAACGCTACACGGCGCGTGCGCTGGAAGTCGAAGACACGGACTGGTTCCTCGACCGCCTCTACGGCTTTGCCGTGGCGCTGGGCGCGACGCTGATCCTGCCGCGCCACAGCCGCTACCTCATCGACCTCAACCGGCCGAGCGAGAACACGCCCATGTACGCGGGCCAGAACAACACCGAGCTGTGCCCCACCCGCCATTTCACCGGCGAGCCGCTCTACCGCGAGGGCCAGGCGCCCGACGCGGCCGAGATCGCGCGCCGCGTGGCCGTCTACTGGCGGCCCTACCACCGGGCGCTGGGCGAGGAGATCGGGCGCCTGCGCGCCGCCCACGGCCATGTCGTGCTCTTCGATGCCCACAGCATCAAGAGCGAGCTGCCCTGGCTGTTCGAGGGCCGGCTGCCGCACCTCAACCTGGGCACGGTGGGCGGCAGCAGCTGCGCCCCAGCGCTGCGCGAGCGGCTGGCCGCTGTGCTGGCGTCGCAGGCAGCCTACAGCCACGTCGTCGACGGCCGCTTCAAGGGCGGCCACATCACGCGGCATTTCGGCAACCCGGCGGCCGGCGTGCATACGGTGCAGCTCGAGATGTGCTGGCGCGCCTACATGGACGAGACGCCACCCTATGGCTGGCACGATGAACGTGCCGCTGCGGTGACCCCGCTGCTGCGTGCCCTGGTGCAGGCCATGCTGGATTGGCGGCCCCAGTGACGACGCCGCAACCCTTGTGGGCCCCCAGCGCCTGGCTGGACGGGCGCTGGCAGGACGCCGTGCTGCTGCGCGCCGATGCATCGGGCCGCTGGGCCGAGATCACACCCGGCGTGCCGGCGCCGGCCGACGCCACGCGCCTGCCCGGCGCCGTGCTGCCGCCGCTGGTGGACGCCCACAGCCACGCCTTCCAGCGCGCCTTCGTGGGCCTGGCCGAGCGGCGCAGCGGCGACCATGACGACTTCTGGTCCTGGCGCGACCGCATGTACGGCGTGGCGCTGCGCATCAGCCCCGATCAGCTGCGTGCCGTGGCGGCCCAGCTCTACACCGAGCTGCTGGCCGGTGGCTACACCCAGGTGTGCGAATTCCACTACCTGCACCACGGCGAGGACGGCCGGCCCTATGCCGACGCGCTGGCGATGAGCCGGGCGCTGGCCGAGGCCGCGGCCGCGACCGGCATGGGCCTGACGCTGCTGCCGGTGCTGTACGAGCGCGCCGGCTTTGCCCAGCCGGCGCTGCGCCCTGACCAGCGCCGCTTCGCCAGCGATGTCGACACCGTGCTGGCGCTGCGCGATGGCGTGCGCGCGCTCGGCCTGCCGCAGGTGAGCGCCGGCATCGCCATCCATTCGCTGCGCGCCGCAGCGCCGGCCTCCATGCACCGGCTCATCAAGGGTCTGGGCGACGACCCCGGCCCCATCCACATCCACATCGCCGAGCAGACGGCCGAGGTCGACGACTGCCAGGCCGCCACCGGCAGCAGGCCCATCGCCTGGCTGGCGCGCGAGTTCGAGCTGGACGCGCGCTGGCAGCTGGTACACGCCACCCACGCCGAGCCGGACGAGATCGCGGCCGTGGCGGCCTGCGGTGCCGGCATCGTGCTCTGCCCCAGCACCGAGGCCAATCTGGGCGATGGCCTGGCCGACCTGCCGCGCTGGCTGGCCAGCACCACGCCGCTGTCCATCGGCAGCGACAGCCAGGTCGGCCGCGCCTGGCCGGAAGAGTTGCGCTGGCTGGAGTACGGCCAGCGCCTGCTGCTGCGCCGGCGCAATGTGGCGGCCGACCCGGCCCGGGCCGAAGGTGCCACGGCGGCGCGGCTGTTCGACCGCGTGCGGGTCGGCGGCGCCGCCGCGGCGGGATTCAGGAACTGGGGCCTGCAGATCGGCGCCCGCGCCGACCTGCTGGTGCTGGACGAGGCAGCCAGCGGCCTGGAAGGCCTGCCGGCCTCGCACCGGCTCGATGGCCTGGTTTTCGCCACCGCGGCACCGGCCTTTGCCGAGGTCTGGGTGGCGGGGCGACGGGTCATCGCGGGCGGCGCGGCCGCTGAAGGTGGCTCGCGCCGCGCGGCCTGCGTGCAGGCGCTGCGTCAACTGGCACGCTGACAAGCGCGCCGGCCGGGCCGCGCCCGGCAGTTGGCTGGATCAGCCCTTGCGGCGACGCACCAGCAGGGCTGCACCCAACCCCGCCATCACCAGTGCAAAGGCACCCGGCTCGGGCACCGGCGAGGCGCCAGCAACGAAGGAATACGAGCCCCCGGAGGGCCCTAACACGTTGCCTCTGATCTGAAAGTGGTAGCTGGAGCCAGCGACCAGCGGCACGTTGACGACCGTCGAGCGCTCTCCCGTCAGACCGGCCAGCAAGACCTGGTTGAGGCTGTCGTGCAGCGAGATGCTGATGTTGTCGATGTTCCAGAAATTGCGGATGTCCACCGAGATCGCCGAGCCCGTGGCGGTCGCAGGCTGCAGCGGGGCGATGAAGTGCCAGTCATCGAGGAAGCTCGTCCCGGAAACCAGCACCCGCTCGGAGAAGGGCGTGGACGGCGCCACCGGCAGTGTGAAGTTGTAGCTGATGCTCGAGGCCGAGGCCGCCACCGCCGCCGACAGCAAGCCGGCGGCGCAAAGGATTTTGAGTTTCATCGGGGACAGTCAGGTGAGGCGGCGGCGCGCCAGGCCGGCCAGCACCACGGCACCGGCCAGCGCGAGCGCCAGGCCGCCGGGTTCGGGCACCGGCGCCGAGATGGCCATGAAGGTGTAGAAGCCATTGGGCTCGCCGACGACATCGCCGCTGACGCGGAAGTAATAGGACGCCCCCGGGGTGACGGCCACGTCGGTGACCTGGGAGAACTCGCCCGCCGCACCGCCAGCGATAAACTGGTTGGCGGCCGTGTACAGCTCGATGCGGATGTTGTCGATGTTGAGGCCGGGCATCGTGATCGTGTCCACGCCCCCGGTAACCAGCACGGCGCTGGCCGGCGCCTGGAAATCCCACTGGTCGACGAAGGACGGGCCCGACACCATCTGGGCGTCGAGCATGGGCAGGTCCGGCGCCAGCGGCGCCTGGAAGCTGTAGCTGGCAGCCGCGGCCCCGGCCGATGCGAGGGCCAGCGACAGACCTGCCAACACGGAAATGAACTTCATGACGACCTTCCCGAAGGGGTGAATTGCGGCTCTCTGGCGAACCGTCTCATCGTGCGTGACGATTGTGTCAAAGCAGATACGCGGGATAAGCCGGAAATACGCCCCGCAGGCTCGCGCCCCCGTGACCGAGGGGTGAAGAAGTCACGAATCGCGGGCCAGGCGGGGCCGCAGGGCCGTCACCCCGGGGCGGCACAATGGGCGCGATGCCCTCCCACCCTGAACGCATCCTGCCGCTTGCCGGCGCCAGCAATTTCCGCGATCTCGGCGGCTACCGTGGCCGCGACGGGCGCGCGCTGCGCTGGCGGCTGATCTTCCGCTCCGACCACCTGGCGGGCCTGACCGCGGCCGACCGCGCCCTGCTGCAAGACCTGGGGCTGGCGTACACGCTGGACTTTCGCGGCGTACAGGAACGGGCCGCCCAGTCCTACAGCCTGCCCGGCGTGGCCCAGCACTCGCTGGCCATCGAGCCCTCGGTCTCGCAGCAGTTGCAGGCCTTGCAGGAGGCCGGCGGGCGCGTCGACGCCGCAGCCGCCACGGGGCTGATGCAAGACCTCTACCGCTCGCTGGTGGACCAGCACGCGCCGCGCTATGCCGAGTTGTTCCAGCACCTGCTGCACGGCCAGGGGCCCCTGGTCTTCCACTGCACGGCCGGCAAGGACCGCACCGGCTGGGCCGCGGCGCTGATCCTGCTGGCCCTGGGCGTGCCGCGCGAGGTGGTGATGGCCGATTTCCTGATCACCCAGCGCTGCTACCGCCACCCGCCGCTGGCGCCCAGCGCCACGCCGCTGGAAGCACTGCAGGTGATGTGGGGCGTGCAGCCCAGCTTCCTGGAGGCCGCGCTGCACTGGGTGGACAGCCGCCATGGCGGCATCGAGCACTACCTGCAGGATCGCCTGGGCCTGGGCCCGGCGGCGCTGGACGCCCTGGCCGCGCGCTGCTTGCAGCAGGCCTGAGTTCGATGACACCGGGAACCCGGGCCGCAACGGCAGGATAGGACCATGGCCCCTGACGGCGACAACCCATCGGGCAGCGAGTCGTCCGGCGCGAAGAAGCGGGGCGAGGTCGAGATCGACCCGTGCCAGCTGAGACCGGGTGTTCATGTACGCATTCCCCTGGGCTGGCTGGAGCACCCGTTCCTCTACGGCTCCTTCGTCGTCACCACCGACGAACAGGTGCGCCAGATCGCGGCCTTGAATCTGCCCCAGATCTACTGCGACCCGTCGCGCTGCACCAGCCCGCCGCTGGACAGGCCCGCGCTGCCGCCGCAGCCCTCGCCCGAGGAATTGCAGCAGCGCGAAGCGCTGGCGGCCGAGCTGGCACGGCAGACCGCCGCCAAGCAGCAGCGGACGGCGGCAGTGAGCCTATTGCGTGACCGGCTCGACGCGGCCCAGAGCCACTATGTGGCGGCGGCCAAGCTGGTCGGCGAGGCGCTGTCCTCCTTCGATGCCACGCCGAAGAACAGCCTGCGGCTGGTGACCGAGGTCAGCGCCCAGTCGGCCGCCGTGCTGGTGCGCGACCCCGACAGTGCGATCGCGCTGATCGCCGAGAAGGTCCATGCGGACATCGACTTTGCGCACGCGCTGTCGGTGATGACGCTGGCGCTGCTGCTGGGCAAGCAGGCCCGCCTGCCGGAGGCGGCGCTGCGCGAGATCGGCGTCTGCGCCCTGCTGCACGACATCGGCAAGGCCTCGCTCAGCCGCTCGCTGCTGCGGCGGACGGAACGCAACAAGTACGAAGAGACCAACTACCGCAGCCACTGCCAGCTGGGCCACGAGATGGCGCTCAGGGCGGGGCCCATCGCACCTCAGGTGGCAGGCGCTATCCTGCACCACCACGAGCATGTGGACGGCAGCGGCTACCCGGGGCGGCTGGCCGGCACCCTCATTCCCCTGGGGGCCCGGATCGTCGCCGTGGCCAACCGCTTCGACAACCTGGCCAACCCGGTCAACCCTCGCAATGCCCTCTCGCCCTCGGAGGCGCTGGCATCGATGTGGGCCAAGGAAAAGGGCCATTTCGACGCGACCCTTTTGCAGCTGTTCGTGCGCGCCATGGGTGTCTATCCCCCCGGCTCGCTGGTGCTGCTCAGCGACGGCCACAGCGGCGTGGTCGTGGCCTCGGCCTCCGTGCAGAGCCCGCTGCGGCCCCAGGTGCTGCTCTACGAGCCCGGCCTGCCGCGCCGGCACGCCTTGATCGTCGACCTGGCCGCGGATCAAGGCCTCAAGATCGAGCGCTCCCTGCACGCCCGCGAGCGCCCCGAAGAAGAAGTCGACTTCCTCCTGCCGCGGCGCAAGCTGAGCTGGCTGCACATGTCCAGCCCCTGACCGCCGGGCATTGCCCTGCGCCCTCAGCGCCCGCGCAGGAAAAGCCCGTCCAGTTCCTTCATCGTTAGCTGGCGCCAGGTCGGGCGGCCATGGTTGCAGGTGTCGGCGCGCTCGGTGGCTTCCATGTCGCGCAGCAGGGCGTTCATCTCTTCCAGCGTGAGGCGCCGGTTGGCGCGCACCGCGCCGTGGCAGGCCATGGTGGCCAGCAGTTCATCGCGGGCACGCGCCAGCACGCGGCCGGCGCCGCCGCCCTCGGGCTGGGCCAGCTCGGCCAGCACCGAGCGCAGCAACTCGGGCAGGTCGGCCTCGGGCAGGGCCGCGGGGCGGCTGCGCACCACCAGGCTGCCGGCCGCCAGCGGCGCCACGTCCAGGCCCAGCTGCAGCAGGGTGTCGGCGTCGGCCTCGGCCTGGGCGATCTCGGCCGGCGTGGCGGCAAAGCTCACCGGGATCAGGAGCGGCTGGGTCGGCAGCGCCGCCCGACCATCGGCCTGGCGCTTGAGTCGCTCGTAGACGATGCGCTCGTGGGCCGCGTGCATGTCGACGACGACCAGGCCCTGGGCGTTCTCGGCCAGCACATAGACGCCGCCGATCTGGGCGATGGCACGGCCCAGGGGCCAGGCGGGCTGCGCCTGCGGGAATGGCGCCGGTGCCATCGCTGCAGGCAGCTCGCGCAGGCCGGCCCAGGCGGCGAGGCCGCCGCTGCCCTGGGGCGTGCGCCAATCGCCTGCAGCGCCGCCTGCGGCCGGCCAGGGCGCAGGGCTTTCGCGGGCCTCGGCGCGCTCGGGCAAGTCCAGCGACGGCTGCCAGGCGGGCGCGGGCGGCAGCGGCACATCAGCCGCTTGCAGCGACGGCACCACGGCTTGCGGCGCCAAGGCGGCACGCGTCGGCGCCAACGCCTCCTGCACCGCGCGCTGCACCGCCTGGTGTACGGCGCGGCCGTCGCGAAAACGCACCTCGGCCTTGGCCGGGTGAACGTTGACATCCACCAGCTCGGCCGCGATCTCCAGAAACAGCGCGTAGGCGGGTTGGCGGCTGCCGTGCAACTGGTCTTCGTAGGCGGCGCGCACCGCGTGGGCCACCAGGCGGTCGCGCACATGGCGGCCGTTGACGAAGAGGTATTGCAGGTCGCCGCGGGCGCGCGCCGCCTCGGGCTGGCCGATGCGGCCCACCAGGCGCAGCGGGCCGCGGCCGGCCTCCAGTTCTCGGCTGCTGGCGAAGAAATCGGCGCCCAGCACATCGGCCCAGCGCTGCGCCGCCGTGGCGGCCCGCCACTGCACCACCAGTCGGCCCTCGTGCCACAGTGCGAAGCCGACATCAGGCCGCGCCAGCGCGTGGCGACGCAGCGATTCGAGCGCGTGCGACAGCTCGGTGGCGTCACTCTTGAGAAACTTGCGCCGCGCCGGCGTGCTGAAGAACAGCTCCTGCGCCTCGACCGTCGTGCCCTGGCCGCGCGCCGCAGCAGCCAGCTCACCGCTGCGTGCCGCCAGCCGCCAGGCATGGGGGGCAGCGGCGGTGCGGCTGGTGATGGACAACTCGGCAATGCTGGCGATGGCGGCCAGCGCCTCGCCACGAAAGCCCATCGTCGCCACCGCTTCCAGCTCGGACAGCGAGGCGATCTTGCTGGTGGCGTGGCGCTTCAGCGCCAGCGGCAGCTCTTCGCGTGCAATGCCGGCGCCGTCGTCTTCCACCGTGATGCCGCGCACGCCGCCGCCGGCCAGGCGCACGACGATCTGGCTGGAGCCGGCGTCGAGCGCGTTGTCCACCAGCTCGCGCACCGCGGCCGCCGGGCGATCAATCACCTCGCCGGCGGCGATCTGGCTGATCAGTTCATCGGGGAGTTCGCGGATGCGGCGCGCACCAGCGGCGGGCAGCGCCAGCGGGGGCGGGGTGTTCACCACGGCATTGTAGGAGGCGACCCCGTTGGGTCGGGCCGGGCTGGGCCGAGACCGGGCTCAGGCCGGGCCGTGGCGGCGCGCCACCCACACGGTGGCGCCTTCGGGGCCGTAGTGCTCGGAGTGCGGCTGCCCGCCTGGCAGCTCGAAGCTGTCGCCGGCCTGCAGGCGCTGCTCGCGTCCCTCGCAGCCGAGCACGAACTCCCCGCGCACCACGCGAGCGCTCACGGCGAAAGCGTGGGTGTGGGTGGCCAACACCTGGCCGGCGGCCCACTCGCGCACCAGCACCTCATCAAAGCCGCAGGCGAGGGCCTGGTGGCGGAAGTCTTCGTAACTTGGTTCGGGCATGGCGGGCTCCGGGCTGGCGTTCGATTCGGGCCGGCACGCTAGCACGCCGCAGGCCGCCTGGGGAGTTCGGCACTGCAGGGTAGATTTCGCAGTCGATCACGACCGCGCGCCCGTGCGTGCACACTTCAGCCGGTGGCGCGGCGATGCGCCAATCCAGACCCCATACCGAGGCCGAAACCATGAGCCAGATCTTCGACGACAACTCGCTGTCCATAGGCCGCACCCCGCTGGTGCGTCTGAACCGTGTCACCGATGGCGCGGGCGCCACCGTGCTGGCCAAGATCGAGGGCCGCAACCCGGCCTACTCGGTGAAATGCCGCATCGGCGCGGCACTGATCTGGGACGCCGAGAAGCGCGGCCTGCTGAGGCCCGGCAAGGAACTGGTCGAGCCCACCAGCGGCAACACCGGCATCGCGCTGGCCTTCGTGGCCGCGGCACGCGGCATTCCGCTGACGCTGACCATGCCCGAGACCATGAGCATCGAGCGCCGCAAGCTGCTGCTGGCCTATGGCGCCCGGCTGGTACTGACCGAAGGCGCCAAGGGCATGAAGGGCGCCATCGCCCGTGCCGAGGAAATCGCCGCCAGCGACCCCAAGTACGTGCTGCTGCAGCAGTTCAAGAACCCGGCCAACCCGGCCATCCACGAGGCCACCACCGGCCCCGAGATCTGGGAAGACACGGCCGGCGCCATCGACATCTTCGTCAGCGGCGTGGGCACCGGCGGCACCATCACCGGCGTCTCGCGCTACATCAAGAACGTAGCAGGCAAGAAGATCGTCACCGTCGCGGTCGAGCCCAGCGCCAGCCCGGTGCTGACGCAGACGCGCGCCGGCACCGAGATCAAGCCCGGGCCGCACAAGATCCAGGGCATAGGCGCGGGCTTCGTGCCCGATGTGCTGGACCTGTCACTGGTGGACGCCATCGAGCAGGTCAGCAACGAGGACGCCATCGCCTTTGCCCGCCGCCTGGCGCGCGAGGAAGGCATTCTCTCGGGCATCTCCTGCGGCGCCGCCGCGGCGGTGGCCGTGCGCCTGGCGCAGCGGCCCGAGAACGCCGGCAAGACCATCGTCGTCGTGCTGCCCGATTCGGGCGAGCGCTACCTCAGCTCGGCGCTGTTCGAAGACCTCTTCGACGCCACCGGCAAACCGCTGTAAGGGCAAAGCGATGTCCGACCGCGACACCGACACTCCACCCGCGCCGCGCGGCCCGGTGCTGGCCGAACTCGGCGCCGTGGTGGCCGGCCTGCGCAGCGCGCGCCAGCAGTGGCGGGCCAGCCAGGGCCGCGCTGGCGAGGCCGGCGGGCGCGACCTGCCCTCGCGCGAGATCCTGGCCGGCGTGGTGGAGGGGCTGCGCGGCGCCCTCTTCCCGATGCGCCTGGGCCCGCACGACCTGCGCCCCGAGAGCGAGGACTACTACGTCGGCCACACCCTGGCCAGCGTGCTGGCCGGCCTGCACGGCCAGGTGGCGCTGGAACTGCGCCACACGGCCCGCCACGAGCCCGGCGCCGCCACCGACACCTTGGCCGGCGGCGACACCGAGGCCAGAGCCCGGCGCATCGTCGCCGAGTTTGCCCAGGCCCTGCCGGCCATCCGCACCGTGCTCGACAGCGATGTGCTGGCCGCCTTCCGTGGCGACCCGGCGGCGCGCAGCGTCGACGAGGTGCTGCTGTGCTACCCCGGCATCCGCGCCACCATCAGCCACCGCATCGCGCACGAGCTCTACCGCCTGGGCGTGCCGCTGCTGGCGCGGGTGATCGCCGAACTGGCGCACGCCGAGACCGGCGTCGACATCCACCCGGGCGCCACCATCGCGGCCGGCTTCTTCATCGACCATGGCACCGGCGTCGTGATCGGCGAGACGGCGGTCATCGGCGAGCGCGTGCGCATCTACCAAAACGTCACGCTGGGCGCCAAGAGCTTTGCCGTGGCCGAGGACGGCAGCTTGAAGAAGGGCCAGCCCCGCCATCCGGTGGTGGAGGACGAGGTCGTCATCTATGCCGGCGCCACCGTGCTGGGTCGCGTGACGATAGGCCGCGGCTCGGTGATAGGCGGCAATGTCTGGCTCACCCACGGCGTGCCGCCGGGCAGCCAGGTCAGCCAGGCCGACACACAGTCGCGCCCGGCCTGAGCACGCGGCCGGGGATCATTGGCCCTGGCCGCGCGCCGACGGCAGTGCGCCGGCACAATGCCTGTCATGGACAAGCCCGCCCTCGCCATCGCCTGCCTGTGCGCCGGCTGGTGCCGACTATGCAATGGCTACACCGAGGTGCTGGCCGCCGTGGTGGACGAAATGGCGACACAAGGCGCGGCCTTGCGCCTGCGCTGGATCGACATCGAGGACGAGTCCGAGCTGGTGGGCGACTACGACGTCGAGACCTTCCCCACCCTGGTTGTCGTCGACGCCGGCCGCCGCCTGCGCTTTGCCGGCCCGGTGACGCCCCAACCCGAGGCCGTGCAGCGGCTGCTGCGCTCGCTGCTGGACGACGCCGGCGGCGGCGTGGCGCCGGGCGCCACGCCCGAGGCGCTGGCCTTTGCCGCGCGCCTCTGCCGCGAACTGGGTCGCTAGACCGCGGCCAGCGCCTGTTCGAGATCGGCGACGAGGTCGGCGATGTGCTCGATGCCCACCGACAGCCGCACCGTGTCTTCGCTGACGCCGGCCTTTTCCAGCTCGGCCGGCGAGAGCTGGCGGTGGGTGGTGCTGGCCGGGTGGGTGGCCAGGCTCTTGGCGTCGCCGATGTTGACCAGGCGCGTGAAGAGCTGCAGCGCGTCGAGGAAGCGCGCACCCGCGGCGCGGCCCTCGCCCGGCGCGCACTTGACACCGAAGGTCATCAGCCCCGAGGCCTTGCCCGAAAGGTACTTGCCCACCAGCGCATGGTCGGGGTGGTCTTCGAGGCCGGCGTAGTTGACCCAGCCCACCTTGGCGTGACCCTTCAGGTAGCGGGCCACGGCCAGCGTGTTGTCGCTGATGCGGTCGACGCGCAGCGACAGCGTCTCAATGCCCTGCAGGATGAGCCATGCGTTGAAGGGCGAGATCGCGGCGCCGATGTTGCGCAGCGGCACCACGCGGGCACGGCCGATGTAGGCCGCCGCGCCCAGGGCCTCGGTGTAGACGACGCCGTGGTAGCTGACGTCGGGCTCGTTGAGGCGCTTGAAACGCTCCTTGTGCTGGGCCCAGGGGAACTTGCCGCTGTCGACGATGGCGCCGCCGACGCTGGTGCCATGGCCGCCCAGGTACTTGGTGAGCGAGTGCACGACGATATCGGCGCCATGCTCGATGGGGCGGCTGAGATAAGGCGTGGCCACCGTGTTGTCGACGATCAGCGGCACGCCGTGGCGGTGGGCGATGGCGGCGATGGCGGCGATGTCGGTGACATTGCCCTGCGGGTTGCCCAGGCTCTCGACGAAGATGGCCTTGGTCCTGGCGTCGATCAGCGGCTCGAAGCTCTCGGGCCGGCGGTAGTCGGCAAAGCGCGTGTTGATGCCGTACTGCGGCAGCGTGTGCGCAAACAGGTTGTAGGTGCCGCCGTAGAGCGCGCTGCTGGCGACGATGTTGTCGCCGGCCTCGGCGATGGTGAGGATGGAATAGGTCACCGCCGCCTGGCCCGAGGCCAGGGCCAGCGCCGCGATGCCGCCTTCGAGCGCCGCCACGCGCTGCTCGAGCACGTCCTGCGTCGGGTTCATGATGCGGGTGTAGATGTTGCCCGGCACCTTGAGGTCAAAAAGGTCGGCGCCGTGCTGGGCGCTGTCGAAGGCATAGGCCACGGTCTGGTACAGCGGCACGGCCACGGCCTTGGTCGTGGGGTCGGGCGTGTAGCCGGCGTGGACGGCCAGGGTTTCGAAGCGGCGCGGGGTGGTCATCGGGGCTCCTTGCAAGATTGCGGGTCGCGGGGCCGCAAGTGTGGCAGCAAGCCGGGGCCATGCCGCCGTCTGGAGGCGGTCGCGTCAACCAGGCTTGCGCAGTAACCAGCGGCCCTCAATCAACCAGGGTGTCGAGCGCCTTCTGGAAGCGGTTGGCGTGGGAGCGCTCGGCTTTGGCCAGGGTCTCGAACCAGTCGGCGATCTCGTCGAAGCCCTCTTCGCGCGCAGTCCTGGCCATGCCGGGGTACATGTCGGTGTACTCGTGGGTCTCGCCGGCCACGGCGGCGGCCAGGTTCAGGCGGCTGTGACCTATGGGCAGGCCGGTGGTCGGGTCGCCGGAACCGCTTTCGAGGAACTCGAGATGGCCGTGGGCGTGGCCGGTCTCGCCCTCGGCGGTGGAGCGAAACAGCGTGGCGACATCGTTCTGCCCTTCCACGTCGGCCTTGCTCGCGAAATACAGGTAGCGGCGGTTGGCCTGGGATTCGCCGGCGAAGGCATCCTTCAGGTTCTGCTCGGTCTTCGTGCCTTTCAAGCCCATGGGGCGCTCCTGATGTCCGTGAGGTTGACGGGGTTGCCGGTGCCGGCGCTGCAGCACGATACGCCAGGCCGGCCCGCCGGGCGAGGCCTGAGCCCGGCAGCTGTGCGGGCCTCGGGGTCAGGCTGCCGGTGCCGTGGCCTGGCGTGTCAGTGCAGTTGCAGCAGGCGCAGGGCCAGTTCGTGCAGCCGGCCGGCGGGATCGGCCAGGCTCTGCAGCACGGTGAAGTGGTTGGCCCCCGCCAGGCTCTCGCACACCGGCACCGCCGTAGGGCCCCAGACATCGCGGATCAGGCGGTTCTGGCGCTGGAATTCCTCGCTCTCGTCCAGCCCCACGGCGGTGTAGAGCTTGGCGCCCTTGGGCCGCGGGAAGAAGGCCGGGCTCAGCCGCGCCACCGCAGCCGGCGTGAGCTGAAGATCTGCCTGCAGAAAGGGCGTGTGGCGCAGCGGCTCCAGGTCGTAGAGGCCCGAGATCGCCAGCGCGCCAGTCACCGGCTGGGTCGGCAGGTCGTCGGCCACTTCCTTCCAGCGGCAGCTCAGCAGCATGGTCGCCAGATGGCCGCCGGCTGAATGCCCGGCCAGCGCGATGCACGATGGGTCGCCGCCATGGGCAGCAGCATGGCGCCAGACCCAAGCAACGGCCTGCACCAGCTGCAGCACGATCTGCTCGATGCTCACGGCGGGACAGAGCGCGTAGTTCGGCACCACCACCATCGCGCCATCGGCGTTGAAGGCGGGCGCGACGAAGGAATGATCGGACTTGTCGAGCGCGCGCCAGTAGCCGCCATGGATGTAGATCAGCACTGGCGCGGGCTGCGTGCGCGGCGCGAGGGCCGGAAACAGATCCAGCGTCTGCCCCTGCTCGTCGCCGTAGCGCACATCGAGCAACGCAGCCGGCGAGCCGGCGCGCGCCGCCGCCGAGGCGCGCGCCCAGTTGTCCAGCAGATGCGCGTGGTTGGGCACGAGGGCGCGGTTGTTGTACTGGGCGTCCAGCCATGGCGGATCGAGTCGGTTGCGCATCGGCGGTCTCCGGGGGTCTGAGGCGCGGCGATGTTAAACGCGAGGCGCGTCAAGCCGGGGGGCCCTCACGGCAGTGCTAAACTTGCGGGCTCGCGTGGGGGGGGTAGCTCAGCTGGGAGAGCGCCGCGTTCGCAATGCGGAGGTCGGGAGTTCGATCCTCCTCCTCTCCACCACACACACCAAGGCCTTGTCACACAAGGCCTTTTTCCTGTCCGGGCCCGGTACCCTGCCGCTTGCACGGCATCAGGCCTTCGATTCAGCAGCACCGGATTCGCCGCCCGAACAGGGCAGGCGCTGCACATCGACAGGCTGGCGCCACAGGGCCGTGATGACGGCTTGCACGGCGTCGGTGCGGCCCGAGGTGAAGAACTGCACGCGGCCCCTGGCGCCGCTTTCGGCCGCATCCGAGTTTTCCGCCATGAGCCGCTTCAATTGCCGGGCCACCGCGGCCGAAGGTTCGATGACCTGAACCTCGGGGCCGGCGATCGCGCGAATCTGCGGCGTGAGGAAGGGGTAGTGGGTACACCCCAGCACCAGGGTGTCGGCGCCTTCGGCGAGCAGCGGGGTGATGTACCGCCTCAACAGGCTGCGCGTCGATTCGCCCTCGAGATCGCCCGCTTCTATCCGCTCGACGAGCCCCGGGCAGGGCTGGAGAAGGATCCTGGCGCCAGCACCGTATACGCGGCAAAGCTGCGCCACGGCCGGGCTCTCCAGGGTCCGGCTCGTGGCCAGGACGCCCACAACCCGCGATCTGGACATGGCGACGGCGGGCTTGATGGCGGGCTCCATGGCCACGATGGGAACCGCGAATGCGGCCCTGAGCCTGTGTACGGCCACCGCGGTGGCGGTGTTGCAGGCGATGACGACGGCCCTTGCTCCCATCTTCAGCAGGAACTCGAAAACCGCGAACGCCCGTGCCTCGATGAATTCCGGTTCCTGGTCGCCATAGGGCGCATTTCCGGAATCCGCCACGTAGACGAAATCCTCGGCAGGCATGGCCTCGCGCAGCGCGGCGAGCACGGACAGGCCGCCGACGCCGGAGTCGAAGATGCCGATGGGGGCCTGGCTTGTCGTGGCGGTCATGCGGCAGGGGGTTGCGTGTCGTGCGCAAAACGCCTGCACGAATGAGGCTTCGAGCACCGCCAAGCAACGCCTTCGGCGACGGCGAGACCCAGGGCATGAATGAGCGTGAAGGCAGAAATTCATCATAGCAACAGGCCGACAGCGCGAGCGTTGCGCATGCGGGTCATGGGCCCTGGTGCCTGAGGGCGCCGCCGCTGGCACCGAGTCGGCGAGACTCGCAGCCCCAGCACGGCAAGCCTGCCGTCATCCATTCCGCCCGAACCCACGCCCATGCCCCGCCGCTTCGATCTTGCCCTGATGCGTCCGCCCGCCCCACAACCGCTGGCCGACCCGGCCCTGCTCGCCCGCTTGCGCGCCTGGTGCGAGGCGGGCGCGCACGCCGCCGAAGCCTTCGGCGCCGCCAGCATCGCGCCGCACGCGGGCCTGGACGGCGTGGCCTGCGCGCTGGATGGCAGCCACGAACTCGCGCGCCTGGGCCGCTGGCGCGGCCTGGCCTGGCGGCTGCAGCTCCTGGTGCAGGAGCAAATGCCCGGGCACCGCCTGGGGCCCGAGGCCCCCTGGGACTGCGGCTGGTGGCGCGCTGGCCCGCTGCAGGCCGCGGCCGCTTTCCGGCCGCGCCGAGTGACGCTGCTGCTGGCCAACGAGCCCGAGCCTGCCATCGCCGCAGCCCTGCTGGCCACGCTGCGTGCCGCCAGCCCGGCCTATGCCCGGCCCCTGCGCCTGCTGGTGGTGTCGGCGCTGCCGCTGGCGGGGCAGCCCCGGCTCTGATCAGCCCGCCAGCGCCGGCTCTGCGTCGACCCGGTTGCGGCCCAGGCGCTTGGCGCGGTACATCGCCTGGTCGGCGCGTGCCAGCACCTGCTCCGGCGTGGCGTCCGCGGCGTCGAGCGCGGTGACGCCGATGCTCACGGTGATGCCGACCCCGAGGCCGCCCAGTTGCAGGGGGGTTTGGGCAATGCGGCTTCTCAGCCGCTCGGCAATGACCCTCGCATCGGCCAGGCCGCTGCCGGCCAGCAGCATCGCGAACTCCTCGCCACCCAGGCGGCCCAGGGTGTCCGCCGGGCGCGCCACCTGCGCGGCCAGGCCGGCAACGTGACGCAGCACCGCATCGCCGGTGGCGTGGCCGTGGCGGTCGTTGACCGCCTTGAAATGGTCGAGATCGAACATCAGCACCGAGGACGATTGGGCTGCCTGGCAGGCCAGCCGGGCCAGCTCCAGCTGCACGGATTCCAGCAAGCTGCGCCGCGAGGCCACGCCGGTCAGGGCATCGGTGGCGGCCAGGCGGCGCAGTTCGTCCTCGAGCCGCTTCTGCTCGGTGACGACGCGGCTGATGCCGAAGATGCCGACCACGCTGCGGCCGTCGTCGCCGAAGACCGGCCACTTGTTGGTGTTGACCCAGCCCGGCTGGCCGGCTGCGTCGACATACGGGTCGACACGGTTGAGCACCGCCACGCCTTCCTCGAAGACCGCCGCCTCCTCCATCTCGTAGACGGCGGCCAGCGCGGGCGGAAAGATCTCGCGGTCGTGCTTGCCCAGCATGTCGCGCCAACTGGCATGGCCGGTGATGCGCGCCAGGGTCTGGCTGCAGAAGCGGATGCGGCTGTCCTGGTCCTTGAAGTAGATGAAGTCGGACGTCGACTCCAGCAAGGTGACGAAGTCCTTGTTCATCCTGCGCAGCTGCGCCTCGCTGTCGCGCAGCCGGCCCTCGGCGAGCCGGCTGGCGGTGATGTCGGTGAATGAGGCCACCACGGCGGCCGGTGCCCCGCCACTGTCAATTTTGCCCACGGCGCAGGTGTTGACGCTGAGCCAGCGGGTGTCGCCGCCGGGCAGCCTGACGCCCATGATGAACTGGTGCTGGGGCGCCCCGCTGCTCAGCGTGAGCATGGCCGGATGCCGATCGCCCGCCAGCGATGCCCCCTGCCCGTCCACCGCCAGCCAGCGCGGGTCAAGCGAGCTCAGGCCCAGCAGCTGGTCGCGGCTGAGGCCGAGGATGCGCTCGGCCGCCGGGTTGGCATCGACGATGCGGCCGCCCTGCCGCTGGAAGACGACGCCTTCGGTCAGCGCATCGAGCGTGCTGCGCAGCCGCGCCTCGTAGGCATCGCGGCGGCGCCAGTGGGTCCAGGCAATCGCCGACAGGCCCCCGGTAGCCGCCAGGAACAAGAGGCCGATGGCCAGTGCCCGTTTCAGATCGCTGCGCCAATCCTCCAGAAAGTCCGCCGTACCGAGCCCGACGATCACGTACAGCGGGTACCTGGTGGAGCGCAGGTAGGCATTGCCACGCTCGATGCCATCGATCGCGGTGGCGGCCACATAGGTGCCGCCTGCCGGCTTTGCAGCGACGGCGGCCGCCAGCTGGGGCGACACCTTGCGGTTCTCGGCCTCGGTGGCCATGCGCAGCGGGCCCGGGTGGCGCGCCAGCAGCCTGAGGTCGCTACCGCGCAGCGACACCGCACCGTTGGCCCCCAGCTCCAGGCTTGCGAACAAGTCCTTGAAACGCGCCAGGGGCAGGACCGCCGTGGCCACGCCGGCAAAGCCGCCGTCAGGACGGCGCAGCCCGCGCGACAGGATCAGGCTCCACTCGCCGTCGATGCGGTTGGCCAGCGGGCCGGAGAGCAGCAGGTCGGTCGGCTGTTCGCGATGACGCAGGAAGTGCTCGCGGTCGGCAATGTTCATGTGCCGGCAGCGGCTTCGAGGGAAGCCGCAGACCTGGGCTCCTTCGGCGTCGAAAACGACCAGATCGCTCGCCCCTGGCGCCAGCGCCAGCTCGGCGTCGAGCAGTGCCCACAGGCTGCCTCGGTCGATGGTGCCAGCAACCAGCTGGTGTTCGAGCTGGTGCGACGTTGAGCCCAGCGCCACGCCCACGCGGTCCAGCGCCGCCGAGACATCGCGTTCGAGCAAGCGCGCCAGGTTGCGCGTGGCCGTTGCAGTGCGCTCGTGCGCGGCCCGGTGGGAACTGCGCAGGTGGGTGGCGGCGAGCAGGGCCACCAGCAGATTGAGCGCCAGCACTCCCACCACCAGCCATTGCAAGGGACTGAGCAGAAGGAAACAACGAGCGGCGCCCCGGCCAAATGCTGCCGGAGTCGCTTTCCGGCTCATGGACGGGCCTGTCCGCGTGGGGTGAAGTTCGAGACTAGGCCTGGCGGCCCGCCAAGACCTTGATCCTGGTCAGCCCGGCGGCCGGGGCCGGGACTCAGGCGGATTTCCAGCCGTCTGCCAGGCTCAGCCAGCCCTGTTGCCGCCCGGCCGCCGCGCCAGCACCAGCGCCACCAGCAGCCCGCCCGCGATGCCCGCAAAGGCCAGCGCATCGGACCAGGCCGCGACCACGGCGCCCAGCACCAGGGGTGTGGGCAGGCGGATGGCACCGGCCACCAGCGAGGCCATGCCCAGCGCCGCGGCCGCGCCGTCGCCGGCGCCGCGGGCGATCAAGGCAAAGCAGCAGGGCACGACGCAGGCCGTGCCCAGGCCCACGAGGGCAAAGCCGAGCAGGCTTTGCGGGAACTGCGACGACGTGGCCACGGTGGCGAAGCCCAGCGCCGCCAGCGCCAGCGAGATGACGATGACGCGCGGGTCACCCAGGCGGCGGCGCAGCGCGTCACCGAGCAGACGCACCACGGCCTGGACGCCAGCAAAGACGGCAGCACCGGCGCCGGCGTAGGCCGCCAGCTCGGCCGCCTGACTCACGAGGAAGCGCGCCGAAAACATCTGCGCCGCCATTTCGGCGGCGATGGTGAGCCCGAGCACGATGCCGATGCGCGCCACCCCCGTGCGCGCACCAAAGCCGCGCGACGGCACGGCCAGCGGCGCCACCCGAGCCTGGGCACGCGGGCCCAGCCTGCAGACCGCCAAGGCCACCGGCAGCGTGACGCCCAGCACGAGCACGGCGCACCAGCCCGGCCCGGCCCGGCTGGCGATCAGGCTGCCGCCCAGCGCGCCCAGCGCGAAGGCGGCCGAGGCGGCGGCGTGCATGGCCAGCAGCACCGGCCGCCCCAGATCGCGCTCGACGGCCGTGCCTTCGGTGTTCATCGCCAGGTCCAGCAGGCCCAGGCCCAGGCCCAGCAAGGCCAGGGCCGCCATCAGCACCGCCGGCGTGTCGGCGGTGAACAAGACGGCGTAGCAAGGCAGGTTGGCCGCCAGCGCCATCAGCATCAGGCGCCGCGGGGGCACGATGCGGGCCAGCTGGCCGCCGCCGGCCATTGCGGCGATATAGGCACCCGTGTGCAGCGTGAGCGCCAGGCCCAGCGCCGCGACGCCCAGGCCGGTGTGCAGGCTCAGCGCCGGGATGGACCCGGCCCAGAGGCCCAGGCCTATGGCGTAGGAAAAGAAGACCGCGGTGACCACCGCGCGGGGCGAGAGCCCGGCGGGCGGCGGATTCGAGGCATTGGGCATGCGCGTTCCGTTGAGAGCGAGGCCGATTCTCGCCAGCCCGACCAGGCACCGCGGATCGAAGGCCCGGGAACGCGCCGGAGGCGCAGCATGGCGGCTCTCAGAGCAGACGCGCACCCGGCAAGGCACGCAGCTTCTTCAGCCAGGGCGCGAAGCGGCCGTCCAGCGTGACGAAGACCAGCGGCAGCGGCCATTCCAGCTGGGCCAGGCGCTGCACCACCGCGGCCTGCTTGCCGCGGCGCCGCCCCCACCAGCTCAGGCGCAGGCCTGCCACCCACTGCAGCGCCTGGGCGTCAGCCGGTATCGGGCGGCGGGCAATGTAGACCTCGGCGATGGAGTCGCGCGCCTTGCCGGCCAGCAGGGCCTTGATGGCGGCCAGCATCTCGTCGTCCAGGCCGTGGGCGGCGAAGCTGTCCTTGGCGTCCAGTTGCTCCAGCTGGCGTACACGCTCGGCCTCCAGCGCATCGCGGGCGCGCCAGCGTTCGATGTAGGCATCGGCCTCGTCCTTGCGCCGCGCCTCGAGCAGGAAATCGACGGCGCGCTGGCAGGCCGGCTTGGTGGCCTCGGGGTCCAGCTCGCAGGCGCGGTCCAGCAAGGCGAGGCCCGCGGCGTCGCCCTTGTCCAGCAGCACCTGGCCATGGATGAAGAGACCCAGCGCATGGCCGGGGTGGGCGGCATTGAAGGCGGCCAGGGCCTCGCGCAGGTCGACCTCGGGCTCCAGCCTCAACGTCAGCCGGTGCAGCTCGATCTCTTCATCGGCCGTGCGCCCGGCCTGCGCGCGCAGCGCATCGAGGCGCAGGCGCTGCTGGCGTGCCTGCTCGTGGCGCTCGGCCCAGGGCGTGGCCACCTGCTCGGCCCAGCGGGCCTGGAATTCGGCGCGCAGGCGCTCCACCAGCGGGCCCAGCCAGGCCTCGGCGGCCGAGACGCCCTGCAGCGGCGGCGGCGGCTCCTGCAACTGCCCGGGTGGCGTGCGCAGGGCCGCGAGGCGGGCACGCAGCGTGGGATGGCTGTCGGTGTAATGGCCTTCGCGGTCCAGCGCCTGGCCCAGCCAGCGCTCGGCGTCGGGGCGGGCCGGCGGCTGCGCGCTCTCTTGCGCCCAACGCTGCATCAGGTCGGCCGGCGGCGCGGCATCGACCACGATGCGTTCGAAGGTCTGCGCCATGAAGCGCTGGTGGCGCGGGCCCACCACGTTGACGCGCTTGAGGGCATGGGCGGCATGGGCCCCGCCCACCAGCTGCGCCGAGGCGGCATCGGCCTGGTATTCGTCGGCCCGCGCCAGCACAAAGGTGTAGGCGTTGAAGTAAGGCGCATACCAGCGCACCAGCGGCGCCACCAGGCGGCCCAGCCAGCCCTGGATGTGGTCGGTATAGGCCTGCACCGTACCCCAGGTGTGGCGCAGGCGGTAGATGTAGGCCGAGAAGCGGCCGTGCGAGCCGGCGAGGTGACCGTATTCATGGGCCACCACGGCCAGCGCCTCTTCGGCCGGCAGGCTTTCCAGCAGCGGCAGGCCCAGCAGCAGGTAGTTGCGGTTGAAGCCCACGAGGCCGAAGGCCGGGTGCTGGGAGACGGCGGCGTTGACCTCGTCCACCACCAGCACATGGTGGAAGCGCGGGCCGCGCATCTGCGCCCGCATGCGGTCCAGCTCGGCGAAGAGCGCGGGCGCCTCGGCCGCGGTGATCGCGCGCCCCTGCGGCCGCGGCAGGCGCACGAAGAGCGCACGCAGGCCGGCCTTCACGAGATACCACAGCGGAATGGCCAGCAGGATCAGCAGCTTGCCCAGCTTGAGCAAGAGCAGCAGCGCCGCGCCACCGCTGAAGACAATGGCCACGGCAATGCCCGCCAGCACCAGCAGGCCGAAGCCGACGACGCCGAAGAGCAGCGCCAGGATGGCAAAGCCCAGCAGCGTGAGCGCCACCACGCGGGCACGATAGCCCACCGGGTTGGCGGCGCTCTCCTGTTCCAGGCGCGTAACAAGTTGCTTGAAATGCTGTGCATCCATGGTGGCTTCGAGGGCTGGCCTGCCTCAGTGTGCCGTGCCGTCGCCCTCGCGCACCCACCAACTTAGGGAGCAGGCGCGGCCAGCAGGGAAGCGCGGCCTGGGTTACCCTGAATCCACATTCAGGGGGCGCGGCAGGCCGCCTTCTGCAGGAGTGTTCCGCATGGGCTCCTCCCGCCGTCACTGGCTTCCCAAGGGCGCCGTTCTTGTCTTCGACCGCAGCGACCTCGGCTTTGCCGCCTTGCGCCTGGTGCGGCGCCCCTATGCCGAGCTGCACTCCTTCCAGCAGCGCCTGGGCGAATGGAAGGAGGATGGCGAGAAGTTCCTGGTGATGGTGCCGGCCCCGCCCGAGCTGCGCCTGGCCACGGCCGACAACCTGCGCGAGCTGGGCCTGGTGCTGATGAAGCTGGCGCTGCGGCGCCACCGCAATTTCGGCGATGTCGACGGCCTCGTCTTCAAGGCCATCGCCACCGATCCGGCCTTGCTGAAATGGGGTGATCGCTTCTGGTCGGAATGCGTGGACGGCCTGCTGGCGCCCATTCCCGTCGCCCCCATGGAGGCGGTAGAGCCCATCGCGCTGGGCCAGCCCCTGCCCTCGCCGCTGCCCGCGCCCGACGCCGAGGCGGATTCGGCACCGATGCCCCTGGACACGCTGCCGCCCGGGTTGTTCGGCAATGCCGCCACGGCAGCCGCGCCCGGCCACCGAATCGCCAACGCCTGAGGGCGGCCTCAGCGCCGCACCAGCCGCGCCGCCAGCTCGTGTACGAGGTTGGGATGGGGCACCTTGCCATAGGGCGGCTTGGGCCAGGTCCAGGCGGCCTCGGGGAAGAGGGCACGCATGCCATTGATGTCGCAGTGGTAGGGCGGGCCCTGGATCAGACCCTCCTCGGTGGCGGCCGGCCGCAGCATCTGCAGGAACAGCACCCACAGCACGCCGTCCTCCTTGAGCCAGGCGCGCAACTGGCCGGCATAGCGCGCCCAGTGCTCGGGGTGGAGGGCGCACAAACAGGTCTGCTCGTAGATGGCGTCGAAGGGCCGCGGCGGCCGGTAAGTCAGCACATCGGCCTGCACGATCTCGGCGGCGACGCCGCGCTCGCGGCACAGGGCGCGGGCCTTCTCGACCGCGGCGGCCGTGTAGTCGATACCCACCACCTCGAAGCCGCGACCGGCGAGTTCGGCCACCTCCCAGCCACTGCCGCAGCCGGGCACGGCGATGCGGCAGGGCGGGAGCGCGCCGCTGTCCAGCCAGGCCAGCAACTGCGGACTGGGACCGCCACGGTCCCAATGGGTCTGCTGGGTCTGGAAGCGTTCCTGCCAGAAATCGGGGGTGGGTCCGGACATGGGGGGGCACTCGGCAAGCTGGGACGTCCGATTCTGCGCCGCCCGGACCGCGCCAGGCCCTGCTCCCTGCAATGGCAAACTGGCGCATGCAATCCACCCTTGCCGCCGCCACCGCCGTCCTGCGGCCCATGGTCGAAGCCGCCTTCAGCAGCTATGTCGACGAAGCCGTGGCCGCTTATGCCCGCGACAAGGTCGCGGCCGGCCAGTGGGCCGAAGACGCAGCGCTGGCCAACGCCGGGCTCGAGTTCCTGGAACTGCTGCCCCAGGGCCTGGCAACGCCTGACAACTTCCTGTTCGAGATCGTGGGGCAAGACGGCGCCACCGCCGTGGGCGTGCTGTGGGTGGCAACGCAGGAGCGCGCGGGCCGGCTTGCGGCCTATGTCTATGACCTCGCCGTCCACCCCGCCCACCAGCGCCAGGGCCACGCCAGCCGCGCACTGACCAGCCTGGAAGCGAAAGTGCGCGCGGCCGGCCTGGCCGGCATAGGCCTGCATGTCTTCGGCCACAACCGCGGTGCCCAGGCCCTGTATGCCCGGCTGGGCTACCTGCCGATCAACATCAATATGTTCAAGACCGTGGCGCGCTGAAATCCGTGCGTCGGTGACCTCGGTCACCAAGCTGCACAGCCGGGAGCCGGTACGGTATGGGGTACGGCAGCGCAAGCCGCGCCGCCCCTCACCATCAGGAGCCCCCGATGACGATCAAGAAGTCTGCCCTTGCCCTTGCCCTGCTCGCCACCACCACGCTGGCCAGCGCCCAGTCGTGGCGCCTGTTCCCCCTCTTCACCGACCCCAACCACAAGCTCGAGCCGACGCTGGCGCTGACCGCCGGCTCGGTCAGCCCCGACGGTGGCAGCGACGCCTCCACCGTGGGCCTGGAACTGAGCTTCAACTGTGGCCTCATCCAGTCGCCCGACAACCGCATCCGCTCCTACCTGAAGATGGAACGCGCCGACAAGAACGGCGTCGAGTCGACCCAGTTCGAACTGAGCCCGCGCTACACCGTGCCGTTGGGCGGCAACGTCGTCATCGGCGCCGGCCCCAGCCTGACCGCGGTGAAGCTCAGCGCCCCCGGCCTGTCGAAGACGGTCTACGGCGGCGGCGTCGCGGCCGGGCTCGACTGGCGCATGGGCCGCCTGTATGCCGGCGTCGACCTGCGCTGGCACGACACCTCGGCCAAGGACGGCGCGCAGTTCGACAACACCGCCGTGGCCGTGAAGGTGGGCTTCAACTTCTGATGCCGGGCCGCCCCCGCCTGGGGGCGGGCGCTCAGAACTTGCGCACCTCGATGCGGTTCTTCTGCAGCGCATAGCCCATCTGGCGCGGCGTCAGCCGCAGCAGGCGGGCCGCCTTGGCCTGCACCCAGCCGCAACGCTCCATGGCCCAGATCAGGCGCTCGCGCTCGCTGCCGGGCGGCACCCCGGGCACCGCAGGCAGGTCAAAGGCGGCCAGGCCCTGGGTGGGGCCTATCGTGGTCACGCCGTCCGTGCCACCCTCGTCCTCGTCGGCCAGGGCCGCATAGGCCGCGTCCCCCTCGTCCTCGGGCCAGCCCGCCGAAGCAGCCGCGCGTGCCGGTTGAGCCGGCGGTAGCGGCCGAGCCGGCTGGTTGGGCGCCGGGCTGCGCAGGCGGCTGATGGGCGGGCTGATCGTGACCGGCACGGCGGCGGCGACCGCGTCTTCCTTGTCCAGCGAATGCAGGGCCTGGGTCAGGCAGCGGTCCTGCTTGCAGCCGAAGGCGACATCGCGGATGGTGTCGTCGCGCACCATGGTGGCGGTGCGCTCGATGCAGTTTTCCAGCTCGCGCACATTGCCCGGCCAGTAGCAGGAGCTGAGCACCTTCATCGCCTCGGGCGTGACCTTGAGCTGGCGCGCGTTGTCCTTGTTGAAGCGGTCGACGAAGTGGGCCACCAGGGGCGGAATATCGGCCCGGCGCTCGCGCAACGGCGGCAGGAAGATGCTGACCACGTTGATGCGGTAGTAGAGGTCGGCGCGGTACTCGCCGCGCTGCACCATCTTCTCGAGGTCGCGGTTGGTGGCGCAGATCAGGCGCACGTCCACCTTCACCGCCTTGCTGCCGCCCACGCGCTCGAACTCGCGCTCCTGCAGCACGCGCAGCATCTTGGCCTGGAAGCCGGGCGAGATGTCGCCGATCTCGTCCAGGAACAGCGTGCCGCCATGGGCCAGTTCGAAGCGGCCCTTGCGCTCGCCCACGGCGCCGGTGAAGGCGCCCTTCTCGTGACCGAACAGCTCGCTTTCGAGCAGCGATTCGGTGAGCGCCGCGCAGTTGACCTTGATGAAGGCGCCGTCCTTGCGCGGCGACAGGTAGTGGATGGCGCGTGCGATGGCCTCCTTGCCGGTGCCGCTCTCGCCGCGCAGCAGCACGGTGGCGCGCGAGGGCGCGGCCTGATGCACCTCGGTGAAGACCTGCTGCATGGGCTTGGACTCGCCGATCACGTTGTCCAGCGCATAACGGCCACGTGGCACGCGCTGCAGCGCCTTCTGCAACCGCGAAGCCTCGAGCTGGAGGCGCTGGTGTTCATCGCGCACCGCCGCCTGCAGCTGGGCTGCCTGGGCCAGCAGCGAGGCCACCATGGTCATCAGTCGCTGGTCATCGGACAGGCGGGCGCCGTCGCGCACGTCGCGCTGCGCCGCCAGCACGCCCAGCACATGGCGATCGGTCTTCAGCGGCACCGCCACCATGGCCAGCAACTGCCCTTGCTGCGGACCGAAACCGCCGGTGCGGTCGATGAACTCCGGCGCCTCGGCGACATTGGTCACCGCGGCCGGCATCGCGGTGGAATAGACATGGCCGACGACGCCTTCACCCGACTTCCAGCGGCCGCGCGCAGCCTGCTCGGGCGTGAGACCGACCCAGCTGTGCACCACCAGCTGGCTCGCTTCGCGGTCGGGCAGCACGATCATCGCGCGGGGCAGGTCCATGTGCGTCGACAGCACATTCAGGGCGACGCGGAAATTGCGGTCGATGTCGAGCGAGGCGCTGAGGATGCGCGAAATCTCGTAGACCGTGATCAGCTCGATGTGCGAGCGCTGTTCGGTGCGCGTGCGGGCCAACATGGGTCACCTCCTGGGTCTGCTGCGGGGCCGGCCCCTTGTGAGGGCCTCGTTCCGGTGCAAAAGCTGCGCCAAGGGAGGGCAACTGCAGGCAGGGCCCTTCCTGACCAGAGAGGTTTGCAAGAAGTGAGCCCGCTAGACGCGGGCCTGCGCGATCAGCTTCTCGATCTGGCGCACATGGTCGGCCTCTTCCTCGGCGAACTCGGCGGCCATGGCGCGCAACTCGGCGTCGGGCGTGGTGGCAGCGATGCCGGCGTAATAGGCGTGGCCGCTGCGCTCGCCGTCCAGCGCCAGCTCCAGCGCATCGAGCGCGCTCATCTGGGCGTCGACGCCGGCCCAGCCGGCGGTCTCGGGCGAGACGCCATCGGGCCATTCGAACTCGTGCGGCGCCAGCGTGGGCAGCTCGCGAAAGCCGCCGCGCGCCACCGCGTCGGCCAGGTGCAGGCGCGAGTAATGCGCCATGCGGCCGAAGAAGGCCTGCAGCTCGCGGTTGCCTTCGGTGCCCATGGAGGCGGACAGCTCTTCGTAGCGCCGCGCCGCCTCGCGTTCGAGTTGCACGGCGTGGGTGAGAAAGCTGCGGACGGTGGTAACCATGCTTTCGCCCTCAGCCGAACTTGAACAGGATGCCGTGGCCGCCGCGCGGGTATTCCCACGCGACGTTCATGTGCTGGTTGCAGATGACGCGGCAACTGCCGCATTCCAGGCAGCCGTCGGTGATCAGCGTCACCCGGCCATTGCCCTCGGCCTTGTAGCAGGAGGCCGGGCAGACATAGGTGCAGCTCTGGTCGCCGCACTGGTTGGTGCAGATGTCGGCGTCCTTGATGCGGATGTGCGGCCGGCCGTGGTCGACCTTGTAGCGGTTCTGGAAGAGCTTTTCTTCCACATTGACAGCGATCATCGGAAAGCCCTCCAGAGCTTGAATGCGTCACCGACCAGCCCGCGCCAGCGGCGCGCGGCCTTGAAGCTGCCGAAGATCTGGCGCTCCTTGGTCTTCTTGTCCACGCCATCGACCGTGAACATGGTCTTGGCGGCGCCGGTCACCAGGGACGGGTAGGTGGTGAAGAAGTGCGGGCTGCTGTGCAGCACCTTCGGCATGTCGCGGTACTTGTGCAAGTCCTTCATCACGAAGCTCTCGTCCAGCGCCGCCTTGTAGGCGCGCAGGGTCTTGGCGCTCATCTCCTGGCCGGCGGCCTTGGCCGCGATCACCGTCTCGGCCGCCAGGCGGCCGGTGGTCATGGCCAGGTTGCTGCCTTCGCGGTGTACCGCGTTGACGAAGCCGCCGCTGTCGCCGACGATCATCCAGCCGTCGCCGTACACCTGGGGCACGGCGTGGAAGCCGCCTTCGGGGATCAGGTGGGCCGCGTATTCCTTCATTTCGCCGCCCTCGATCAGCGGCGCGATGCTGGGGTGCTTCTTCAGCTTCTCGAGCAGCGCATAAGGCGTGGTGCGCAGCGGGTTGGCCTTGAAGTCGCCCAGCATGCAGCCCACGCCGATGGTGAGCGAATCCTTGTTGGTGTAGAGGAAGCCCGTGCCCACCATGCCTTCGGTGACGGTGCCCATCAGCTCGATGACCACGCCCTCCTCGCCCTTGATGTTGAAGCGCTGCTGGATCACCTCTTCGGGCATGAAGAGGATTTCCTTGACCGCCAGCGCCACATTGCCCGCATCCAGTTCCGGGTGGAAGCCGGCCTTGCGCGCCAGCGTGGAGTTGACGCCGTCGGCCAGGATCACCACATCGGCATAGACCTCGCCGCCCTTGCGGTCGCAGCGCACGCCGATGCAGCGCTTGCCGTCCATCAGCAGTTCTTCCACCGTGGTCTCGCAGATCAGCAGCGCGCCGGCCTCGCGCACCTTGGAACTGAACCACTTGTCGAACTGGGCGCGGATGATGGTGTAGCGGTTGTAGGGCGGCTTGTTGTAGTCGTCGCTGCGGTAGTGGGTGCCGATGAAGCTGTTGTCGTCCAGCACCCAGACACGCTGCTCGATGATGTGGCGCTCCAGCGGCGCGTCGTCGCGGAAATCGGGGATCACCCGCTCCAGCGCATCGGCATAGAGGATGGCGCCCTGCACGTTCTTGCTGCCGGGGTATTCACCGCGCTCGATCTGCAGCACCTTCAGGCCCGCCTTGGCCAGCGTGTAGGCCGCGGTGTTGCCCGAGGGGCCGGCACCGACGACGATGGCATCAAATTTTTCGGCCATGCTTGTCTCCCTTGTTCAGGCAACCTTGCGGATGCGCTTGTCCAGATGCGATCGGAAAGCCTGCGTCAGCGCCGGCAGCACCTGCATGGCGTTGCCGACGATGCCGTAATGCGCGAAGTCGAAGATGGG
The DNA here is from genome assembly GCF_904426505.1 of Rubrivivax sp. A210. Lineage (GTDB taxonomy): Bacteria > Pseudomonadota > Gammaproteobacteria > Burkholderiales > Burkholderiaceae_C > Rubrivivax. Next base: position 35,368 of record NZ_CAJGBN010000011.1, on the reverse strand, counting down.
CGCATTGGGGTCGGTGTTGATGGCGACGATGACGTCCGAGCCCTCCATGCCCACGCGGTGCTGGATGGCGCCGCTGATGCCGGCGGCGATGTAGAGCTTGGGCCGCACGGTCTTGCCGGTCTGGCCCACCTGGCGCTCGGCCTCGGCCCAGCCGGCCTGGGTGACGGCGCGCGTAGCGCCCACTTCGGCACCCAGCACGCGCGCCAGGTCCCACACGAGCTTGAAGTTGTCGGCGTTCTTCAGGCCCTTGCCGCCGCTGACGATGACATCGGCATAGGCCAGGTTGACGGTGTTGCGGTTGGCGTCGGGGATGTAGGCCAGCAGCTTGGTGACGATGTCGGTTTCGATCATGCCCAGCGGCATCTCGACCACGTCACCCGTGCGTTCGTCGTCACGCCGCGGCAGGCTCATCACGCGCGGCCTCACGGTGGCCATCTGCGGCCGGTAGGCCAGCGTCATGATGGTACATAGCAGGCTGCCGCCGAAGGTGGGGCGGGTGGCGGCGAGAGCCCGGCCGTCGATGTTGAGCTCGGTGCAGTCGGCCGTGAGGCCGGTGCCCAGCGTGGTGGCCACGCTGCCGGCGAGGTCGCGCCCCATCGCGGTGGCGCCCAGCAGCATGATCTCGGGCTGGTGGGTGTTGACGAGATCGGTCAGGCCCTTGGTGAAGGGCTCGTTGCGGTAGCCCTTGAGCACCGCGTCGCGCATGATGTAGCAGCGGTCGGCACCATAGGCATAGGCCTCTTTCGCATAGGCGTCCAGCGGCTCGTCGGGGCCGCCGAGGATGATGCCGGAGACGCTGACCTGCAGCTTGTCGGCGAGCTTGCGGGCCTCGCCCATCAGCTCCCAGCTCACCGGGTTGACATGGCCGCGGTCGTGCTCGACGAAGACCCAGATGCCCTTGTAGGACTTCAGGTGCTCGGGCAGCTCGGTGTTGCGTCCGGCGCGGCCGGCCGCCTTGGGCGCGGCGGGCTTGGGGGCTTCGCTCATCGCGGGTTCTCCTTCAGGCGGAAAGGCGTTCGACCAGCTCTTCTTCGAGCTGCGGGTGCGTGGTGAACAGCTTTTGCAGCAGGTTCAGCGTCACGTCATTGAGATTGCTGTCGGCCAGCACCTGCAGGTCCACCTTCTGCTGGCGCGGCGTGGGGCCGAAGACCTTGCTGACGACGGTGGGCGAGCCCTTGAGGCCGATCTTGCTGACGTCCTCGATCTCGGCGTCTTCCTTGCTCCAGCGGCGCACCGGGAAGCGGCCGGCGCGCAGCATGTCTTCCAGGCTGGCGAAGCGCATCTGGTTGGTGCCGTCGAGCATGGTGATCAGCGAAGGCAGCGTGGTCTGCAGCAGTTGCACCCCGCCTTCGGCGCGGCGCTCGACCTTGAGCGTGCGGCCGTCGAGATCGACCTCGACGATCTTGCTGACATAGGTGAGCAGGTTCATGCCCAGGCGCTTGGCCACGCCGGGGCCGACCTGGGCGGTGTCGCCGTCGATGGTCTGCTTGCCGGTGAAGACCAGGTCCACCGCCTGCTCCTGGCCGATCTTGCGGATGGCCGCGGCCAGCGCATAACTCGTGGCCAGGGTGTCGGCGCCGGCGAAGGCGCGGTCGGTGACCAGCACCGCGTCGGTGGCGCCGAAGCTGATGCACTTGCGCAGGCTTTCCTCGGCCTGCGGCGGGCCCATGCACAGCGCGGTGACGCGGCCGCCGAACTGGTCTTTCAGGCGCAGCGCCTCTTCCAGCGCGAACAAGTCGTAGGGGTTGACGATGGCCGGCACGCCCTGGCGCATGATGGTGTTGGTGACCGGGTGGACGCGGATCTGCGCCGAATCCGGCACCTGCTTGATGCAGACGACGATGTGCATGGGGATGTCCTCGTGTTCAGGCCGCGTGGGCTTCGCGGCGGCGTTCGGCCAGGCTGTCGCGCAGGTTGGCCAGTTGCACATGCTGGGTGCCGCCGGCGTCCTGGAAGACCTTGAAGACCTTCTCCTGGGCCGGCGTGGAAACCACGAAATCCTGGTAGGCCTGGGACAGCAGTTGGCGGTAGCGGCGGAACAGCTCCACGTCGTCGGCCGTCTCCAGGCCTTCGGCACGGCGCAGGTACTGGAAGAAGCGCTTGAGGATGTGCAGGCGGTTCACCTGCAGCACCGGCTCGGCAAAGGGCAGGCCGAAGAAATGCATGAAGTCCTCGGCGCTGGACAGGGCCTTGAGGCGTTCGCTGAAACTTTCCATCGTCGTCTCCTTGGGGGGCTTAGGCGCAGGCCACGGCCGGGCGCGGCAGGGTCTGCAGGTAGAAGTGCATCAGCTCGGCATCGCTGGGCACACGCTTGGTGTCGACCACATGGGCGCGGATGCGGTCCAGCAGCGGCTGCACCTCGCGCTCACCCAGGGTCAGGCCCAGGCGCGCATAGGCGTGGCGCACGCCGTGGCCGCCCGAGTGCTTGCCCAGCACCAGGCGATGCTCGCGGCCCAGCTCCTCGGGCTGGAAGGCCTCGTAATTGCCGCGGTCCTTGAGCAGGCCGTCGACATGGATGCCCGATTCGTGGGTGAAGACGGCGTCGCCGACGATGCTCTTGCCCGCCGCCACCGGCCGCCCCGAGGCCAGCGCGACGAGCTGCGAGATGGCCGGAAGCGCCGTCGTATCGACGCCGCATTCGACGCCGTAGAGATGGCGCGCGGCCATCACGACTTCTTCCAGTGCCGCGTTGCCGGCGCGCTCGCCCAGGCCGTTGACGGTGGTGCTGGCGTGGGTGGCACCGGCCAGCATGGCGGCCAGGGTGTTGGCATTGGCCAGGCCCAGATCATTGTGGGCGTGCATCTCGATGTCAATGTCGGTTTCGCGCCTCAGCGCGGTGATGCGGGCATGGGTGGCAAAGGGGTCGAGCAGGCCCAGCGTGTCGGCATAGCGCACGCGGATGGCGCCGTGGCGCTGCGCCACCTGGGCCGCCTGCACCAGGAAGCCGGGGTCGGCGCGCGAGGCATCTTCGAAGCCGACGCTGACCGCGCTTCCTTCAGCCGCCGCCAGATCCACGTAGCGCGAGATGGTCTCCAGCACCCAGGCGCGGCTCTTGCCAAGCTTGCGTTCGATCTGCATGTCGGACACGCTGATCGCCAGGTGTACGGTGTCAGCGCCGCAGCCCAGCGCAGCGGCCAGGTCGTTTGCTGCCATGCGCGCCCAGACCATGGTGCGGGCGCGCCGCACCGAGCCGGTGATGGCGCGGATCAGCTCCCTCTCGTGCGCGCCCATCACCGGAATGCCGACCTCCATCTCGGGCACGCCGGCGGCGTCCAGCGCATGGGCGATGGCCAGCTTCTCGGCATCGCTGAAGGCCACGCCCGCGGTCTGCTCACCGTCGCGCAGCGTGGTGTCGTTGATCGTCAGGGTGGGTGTGGTGTGCATGGCGTTCAGGGCTTGGGATGCAAAGGCTTTCGCAAGCGCTGTGCCATGCGGCGCGTTGACTGCAAGTGGTTGATTTGATTGGGGTTGTGGGTGATGGGTTGCAGACGCCGGGGGCTGTGGTGTTTGTCGGGTGTGCGACAGGTGGCGGGTCAGCTGGGGTGGCGCGGCGCGCCAGGCGGCATTCGGCGGCGGCGCCTGCTGCGGCAGAAGGCGCCGCCGCCGAATACCACCTGGCGCGCAGCAAGCAGGGTGGCGCTCGGTACGCCACCGCGGTCTCGCAAAGGCGGGTGCGGGCGGGCTGTGGCGCGCCTACGGGGCGCCGAGGAGCGCAGGGCCCGTGGCCGCGAGCGCAGCGAGCATCGTGGACTGACTCGCCGCAACTGTCTGAGCGTAGCGAACGCAGTGAGCGCAGCGAGTTTTGCGGCGGGGCCACGGGCCCGAGCACCGCAGGGAAGTCGGCCCCCCAGGGGCCGACCGCCCCGTTGAAGCGCCGCGGCCCGCCCGCACCCGCCTTTGCCGCTCGCCTCTACGAGAACCCGACTTGAGCGGACTCCCGCCTACGCCTCACGCGCATGGTTGCGCGTATGCCGCGGCAACTCCACCACCAACTCAACCTCGCCAACTCTCACGCAGCACGACAAACGCGACTGCGCATCCAGCCCCCAGGCCGAGCCCAGCTGGTCTTCCTCGTCGTCGTCGGCCGGTGTCACCGCATCGGCGCCGACGCGCAGGTGCACATGGCAGGTCGAGCAGGCGCAGACCTTCTCGCAGGCGTGTTCGATGGCGATGCCCTGCGCCAGCAGTTCGTCCACCAGCTTGCGGCCCCGGCGTGCCTCGAAGGCCAGACCTTCGGGGCAGAGATCGGGGTGCGGCAGCACCGTGATGCGGGTGGTGCTGACGGTGTTGACGCTCATCGCTTCAGGCCGCCAGTTGATCGATGCGCTGGCCGGCCAGCGCCTGCTGCACGCGCGCATTCATGCGCTGGGCGGCAAAGGGCGTGGTGGCGACATTGAGCGCATCGGTGGCGGCGCGCAGCTCGTTGCACAGCGTCTGCTGCGCCTGCTGGTCGACACCCTCGCCCTCGGCGCATTGCTCCAGCAGGTCGGACACCGCCTGCAGCGCGGCCAGGATCAGGAACTGCTCGCGCGGCTGCAGCAGGGCCGGGCCGTCCTGCAGCAGCGCCGCGTGGGTGGCGTCGAGCAGGCGGCGGGCCTCGACCTCGGCCTCGCGCAGCATGCGCGCCGCGGCGTCAGTCTCGGCGCTGCCGATGGCATCGGTGAGCATGCGCGCCACCGCATCGGGTGGCAGGCCGTAGCTGGGCTTGACCTCGACCTGGGCGTGTACGCCGCTGCCCTGCTCCACCGCGCTCACCGACAGCAGGCCGTCGGCATCGATCTGGAAACTGACGCGGATGCGCGCCGCGCCGGCCACCATGGGCGGAATGCCGCGCAGCGTGAAGCGCGCCAGGCTGCGGCACTGGCTGACCAGCTCACGTTCGCCCTGCACCACATGCAGCGCCATCGCCGTCTGGCCGTCCTTGAAGGTGGTGAAGTCTTGCGCACGCGCGCAGGGAATGCTGCTGTTGCGCGGAATGATCTTCTCGACCAGGCCACCCATGGTCTCGAGGCCCAGCGAGAGCGGACTCACGTCCAACAGCAGCAGTGCCGCGTCGCCGCTGCGATTGCCGGCCAGCTGGTCGGCCTGGATGGCCGCGCCCAGCGCCACGGCCTCGTCGGGGTCGATGTCGGTGTGGGGCGCGCGGCCGAACAGCGCGGCCACCGCGGTGCGCACCGCCGGCATGCGGGTGGAGCCGCCCACCAGCACCACGCCGTCGACATCGGCCGGCTTCAACTGGGCATCGCGCAGCGCGCGCTTCACCGGGCCCAGCGTGCGCTCCACCAGGTCGGCCGTCAGTTCATCGAAGGTGGCGCGGTCCAGCGCCACCGCGACCAGGCTGCCGTCGCCGCGGCGGCACTGCATGGTCACGCTGTCGGCGTCGGTCAGCGCCTCTTTCGCAGCGCGGGCGGCGGCGTGCAGAGCGGCCATCTCCTGCGGCAGCCAGCCGCCGCCGCTGGCGCCGGCAAACCAGACCACCAGGCGGTGGTCAAAATCGTCGCCGCCCAGCATGGCGTCGCCACTGGTGGCCACGACCTCGAAGACGCCGCGCGCCAGGCGCAGCACCGAGACATCAAAGGTGCCGCCGCCAAGGTCATAGACCACGTAGAGGCCTTCCTCGGCCTGGTCCAGCCCGTAGGCCACCGCCGCCGCCGTGGGCTCGTTGAGCAGGCGCAGCACGGTCAGGCCGGCCTGCGCCGCGGCGTCCTTGGTGGCCTGGCGCTGGGCGTCGTCGAAATAGGCCGGCACGGTGATCACCGCGCCCACCAGGGCACCACCCATCGCGGCCTCGGCCCGCAGGCGCAGCGCGCGCAGCACCTCGGCGCCGACCTGCACCGGGCTCTTCAGGCCCTGGCGCGTGCGCACGCCCACCGCGCCGTCGGACAGCGCCGCCAGTTCGCAGGGCAAGGGCGTTTCAATGACATCGGCCAGCGAGCGCCCGATCAGGCGCTTGGCCGAGGCGATGGTGTTGAACGGGTCGGCCGCGGCCAGAGCGCGCGCCGCCTGGCCGACCACCACCTCGCCGCTCTCGCCGTAATGCACCACCGAGGGCAGCAGCCGCCGCCCTTCTTCATCGGCCAGCACCGTGGGCAGGCCGCTGCGCACCGTGGCCACCAGCGAATTGGTGGTGCCCAGGTCAATGCCCACCGCCAGCCGGTGCTGGTGCGGCGCCGCGGCGCGGCCGGGTTCGGCGATCTGCAGCAAAGCCATGGCGTGGGCGGTCCCTAGACCTTGAAGGATTCCCCACACCCGCAGGTCGCGCTGGCGTTGGGGTTGTTGAACTTGAAGCCCTCGTTGAGGCCTTCGCGCACCCAGTCGAGCTGGGTGCCATCGATCATCGGCAGGCTGGTCGCCGAGACCAGCAGCTGCACGCCCTCGCTCTCGAACTGCAGGTCCTCGGGCACGGCCGCGTCGGCGAATTCGAGCGCATAGGCATAGCCCGAGCAGCCGCTGGTCTTGATGGCCACGCGCAGGCCGACGCCGCCGCCGCGCTGGGCCAGCGCCTTCTGGATCTGCTTGGCGGCCTTGGGGGTGACGCTGATGGACATCGCGCCCTCCTCAGACGTTGAAGGAGCTGCCGCAGCCGCAGGTGCTGTTGGCATTGGGGTTGCGGATCACGAAGCGCGCGCCCTCAAGCTTGTCTTCATAGTCGATCTCGGCGCCCACCAGGTATTGCAGGCTCATGGCGTCGACCACCACGGCCACCGCGCCGCGCTCGACGCGGGTGTCGTCTTCCTTGACCTGGTCGTCGAAGGCGAAGCCGTACTGGAAGCCGGCGCAGCCGCCGCCGGTGACGAAGATGCGCAGTTGCAGCGAGGGGTCGCCCTCCTCGGCCAGCATCTCGGCCACCTTGGCCACCACGGCGTCGCTGATGTTCAGCGCCGCGGCGCCTTCGGCCAGCGTGGGCATGGGCAGGCTGCCGGCGGGCAGCGGGGTGCAGGCGGTGGCATTGCCTTGCGATTGGCAGGTGGACATGGTGGTTCTCCGCTGGGTGGGGGTCAGTGGCTGCTGGCGCAGGCCGGGTATTCAGCTGACGCGGCATCGCCGCCTTGCAGCGCGGCCTGGCGGGCGCGGTAGTCGCTCACCGCCGCCTTGATGGCGTCCTCGGCCAGGATGGAGCAGTGAATCTTCACCGGCGGCAGCGCCAGTTCCTCGGCGATGGCGGTGTTCTTGATGGCCAGGGCCTGGTCGAGCGACTTGCCCTTGACCCATTCGGTGACCAGCGAGCTCGAGGCGATGGCCGAGCCGCAGCCATAGGTCTTGAACTTGGCGTCCTCGATCAGGCCGGTGGTGGCGTTGACGCGGATCTGCAGCTTCATCACATCGCCGCAGGCCGGCGCACCGACCATGCCGGTGCCGACGCTGCCGTCGGTGGCCTCGAAGCCGCCGACATTGCGCGGGTTCTCGTAGTGATCAACGACTTTTTCGCTATAGGCCATTTCGGACTCCTGGGTTCAATGGGCAGACCACTGGATGGATGCGAGGTCGATGCCGGCCTGGTGCATGTCCCACAGCGGGCTCAGCTCGCGCAGCCGCGCCACCGTGGCGCTGACCTGGGCAATGGCGGCGTCGATCTCGGCCTCGGTCGTGTTGCGGCCGATGGAGAAACGGATCGAGCTGTGCGCGACCTCGTCCGACAGGCCCAGCGCGCGCAGCACATAGCTGGGCTCCAGGCTGGCCGAGGTGCAGGCCGAGCCCGAGGAGACGGCGATGCCCTTCATGCCCATCAGCAGCGATTCGCCCTCGACGTACTGGAAGCTGATGTTCAGGTTGTGCGGCACGCGCTGCTCGAGGCTGCCGTTGATGCGCGTTTCGGGCAGGGCCTGCAGGCCAGCCAGCAGGCGGTCGCGCAGCATGCGGATGCGCTCGTTCTCCACCGCCATGTGCTCGCGTGCCAGCCGGTAGGCCGCACCCATGCCGACGATCTGGTGCGTGGGCAGGGTGCCGCTGCGCATGCCGCGCTCATGCCCGCCGCCGTGCATCTGCGCTTCGATGCGCACGCGCGGCTTGCGCCGCACGTAGAGCGCGCCTATGCCCTTGGGGCCATAGGTCTTGTGCGCCGACAGGCTCATCAGGTCGACCGGCAGCGTGGCCAGGTCGATGGCGATCTTGCCGCTGGCCTGGGCCGCGTCGACATGGAAAAGCACGCCGCGGCTGCGGCACAGCGCGCCGATGGCGGCCATGTCCTGCACCACGCCGATCTCGTTGTTGACCGCCATCACTGACACCAGGATGGTGTCGGGCTGCAGCGCGGCGCGCAGCAACTCGAGGTCCAGCAGGCCGTCCTCCTTGACGTCGAGATAGCTCACCTCGAAGCCGGCGCGCTCGAGTTCGCGCATCGTGTCGAGCACCGCCTTGTGCTCGGTCTTGAGCGTGATCAGGTGCTTGCCGCGCGCCTGGTGGAACTGCGCCGCGCCCTTGATCGCGAGGTTGTTGCTTTCGGTGGCGCCGCTGGTCCAGGCGATCTCGCGCGGGTCGGCGCCGATCAGCGCCGCGACATCGCCGCGCGCCGCCTCGACCGCCTCTTCCGCGGCCCAGCCATAGGCGTGGCTGCGCGAGGCCGGGTTGCCGAACTGCTCGCACAGAAAGGGCAGCATCTGCTGCACGACGCGCGGGTCCACCGGGGTGGTGGCTGCGTAGTCCAGGTAGATCGGCAGGCTGGCGGTGGGGTCCATGGCGGGGCTGCTTTCGGGGCCGGGTTCAGCCCTTCATCGCAGGGACCGTGCCAGAGCCCCGTTCCTGCAGGAAAACCCTTGCAGATCAGCGACTTGGCTTGATCGCTGCGGCGGGGCATGCGCCCCGGCCCGGTGCGCCTGTCGGCTTTGTCGAAAGTGCGACGCGGGGCGCCACGCGGACCGGCAGGGCCGCACGGGTGGCGGCCACGGCCGCCATCTCCGCTCAGCCGGCGGCCACCGCCAGCATGACCGAGTACGCCTTGAACACCGCCGTTGCCGGCTGGCCCACGGCCAGCGCCAGGGCCGAGACCGCATCGTTGGTGACGCTGGCCGTGACCACCGCGCCGCCGGGCAGGGTCAGCGCGACCAGGGAAGACACGGCGCCCTTTTCGATGCGCGAGACGGTGCCGGCCAGCTGGTTGCGCGCCGAGAGCTTGTAGCCGGCGAAATCGGCCACCAGCACCACGGCCGAGGCCTTGACCAGGGCGATGGCCTCCTGCCCCTTCTTCAATGCCAGCGACCTGGCCGCGGCAGACGTCATGGTGGCGGTGATGGCTTGGCCGCCGGCCAGGGTGAGCGTGGCCTGGGCCGAGACGGGGCCGATGGCGACCTCGACCAGCGTGCCGGCGAACTGGTTGCGGGCGGTGGTCTTCATCGCCATTCTCCTCAGGGTGCCGGCCAGGGCCGGCTGTTGCATGAGCCAGGCGTCCTGCTCGCGCAGAAAGCCGTCGTGGGCCTGTTGCAGCTGGCGCCAGCACTGCAGCAGGGCCAGGGCCGCTTCGGTGAGCCGCGTGCCGCCGCCGCGGGCGCCGCCGGTGGCGGTGTGCAGCAGCGGCGCCCGCGCCAGGTTGGAGGCCGTCTCCAGCACCATCCAGGCGCCCTTGTAGCTGTAGCCGGCCACGCGCGCCGCCTTGTTGATGGAGCCGGTGTCGGCAATGCCTTGCAGCAGCGCGAAGAAGCGCCCGTCCAGGCGCCCGGCGAGCTTGAGTTCGGCGCTGAGCAGCGAGCCTTCGGCCATGGCTATTCCATCAAGGCCACGGTCTTGACCTGGGCCCAGACCTCCTGACCCGGCACCAGTTGCAGCGCATGGGCCGAACGCCGCGTCAACCGCGCCACCAGCGGCGTGGCCTTGCCCACGCGCACGCGCACCAGGGCCAGGGCCGGGTGGCTGTCGTCGGCGATGGCCTCGACCGTGGCGCGCAACTGGTTGCCGATGCTGGTGCCGGTCTGCGGTGCGCGCGTCAGGCTCACGTCGCGCGCCAGCACACGCAGGCGCACGCGCCGGCCCAGCGGCAGGCCGTGGTCACGCGCCCACAGGCCGCAGGCGCCGCCGCCCTGCGGGTCCTCGTCCACGTCCAGCCGCGCCAGCTGCCATTGCGCATCGCGCTCGCCCACCACGCCCTGCAGCACGACGCCGGCGTCCTCGCCCAGCGGCAGCGGCAGGTCCAGCCGCGCCAGCATCTCGGGCACGGGCCCCTGGGCCAGCACGCGGCCGGCGCGCAGCAGCACCAGCTGGTCGGCCAGGCGCGCCACCTCGTCCAACGCATGGCTGACGTAGACGATGGGCAGGCCCAGCTCGCGCTGCAGGCCTTCGATGTAGGGCAGCACCTCGGCCTTGCGCTCGGCATCCAGCGCGGCCAGCGGCTCGTCCATCAGCAGCAGGCGCGGGCTGGTGGCCAGGGCGCGGGCGATGGCCACGCGCTGGCGTTCGCCGCCCGACAGCGTGGCCGGACGGCGGTCCATCAGCGCGCTGATGCCCAGCAGCGCCACCACCTGGTCCAGCGGCACGCGGCGCAGTGCAGGCGCGATGCGCTTCAGGCCGTAGTCGAGGTTGCGCTGAACGCTGAGGTGGGGGAAAAGCGCCGCTTCCTGGATCACATAGCCCAGCGCGCGCCGGTGCGTGGGTACGAACAGGCCGCGGGCGTCGTCTTGCCAGGTCTCATCGCCCAGGCGCACATGGCCGGCGGCACGTTCCAGCCCGGCCAGCGCGCGCAGCACCGTGGTCTTGCCGCAGCCCGAGGGCCCGAACAGCGCACTCACGCCGCGCGCCGGCAGCTGCAGCGCCACCTCCAGCACAAAGCCGCGGCGCGGCAGGCGCAGGGCGATGTCGATCATGGCGGCGGCGGCGCAGCATGCGGCGCGCGGTTGACCAGGTAGAGCGTCACCAGCACCGTGAAGGCGAAGAGCAGCATGAAGGCCGACAGGCGGTGGGCGTCGGCGTACTCCACCGCCTCGACGTGGTCGTAGATGGCCACCGAAAGCACGCGCGTCTGTCCGGGGATGTTGCCGCCCACCATCAGCACCACGCCGAACTCGCCCACGGTGTGCGCAAAGCCCAGCACGCAGGCCGTCAGCAGCCCCGGTCGCGCCAGCGGCAGCGCCACGGTGAAGAAGCGGTCCAGCGGCCCGGCGCGCAGCGTGGCAGCGGCCTCCAGCGTGTTCTCGGCGATGGCCTCGAAGGCCTGCTGCAGCGGCTGCACCACGAAGGGCAGCGAGTAGATCATCGAGGCCAGCACCAGGCCGCCGAAGCTGAACGGCAGGCGACCCAGGCCCAGCGCCTGCGTCAGCTGGCCCAGGGGCCCCTGCGGCCCCATCAGCAGCAGCAGGTAGAAGCCCAGCACCGAGGGCGGCAGCACGATGGGCATGGCCACCAGCGCAGCCCACAGCGGCTTGAGCGGCGAGCGCGTGCGCGCCAGCCACCAGGCCAGCGGCAGGCCCAGCAGCAGCAGCAGCAGCGTGGTCGTGCCTGCCAGTGCGGCGGTCAGGCGGATGGCGGTCCAGTCGGCAGCCGTCATGGCAGGCCGTAGCCCCATGCCTGGATCTGCGCCCGCGCCGCATCGGTCTTCAGATAGGCCAGCAGCGCCGCCGCGGCCGGGTTGGCGGCGCCGGCCTTGAGCAGCACGGCATCCTGGCGTATGGGTTCGTACAAGGCCTGGGGCACGACCCAGTAAGAGCCGGCCGCCGGCTTGCCGGGCACGGCCAGCTGCGACTGCGCGACAAAGCCCAGCTCGGCATTGCCGGTGCTCACGAACTGGAAGGCCTGGGCGATGGTCTCGCCGGTCACCAGGCGCGGTGTCAGCTTGTCCAGCAGGCCGCGCGCCTTGAGCACCTGCTGCGCCGCCTGGCCATAGGGCGCGACCTTGGGGTTGGCGATGGCCAGGTGTTCGAAGCCGGCGCCGGCCAGCACCGCGCCCTGGGCGTCGACGAAGCCGGGCCTGGCACTCCACAACACCAGCCGGCCGATGGCGTAGCTGAAGGCGCTGGCGGCCACGGCATGCCCTTCGATGATCAAGCGGCGCGGCGTCTCGTCGTCGGCGGCCAGCAGCACCTCGAAAGGGGCGCCGGCGACGATCTGCGCATAGAACTTGCCGGTGGCGCCGCTGCTGACCTTGAGCGTGTGGCCGCTGGCCTTGGCAAAGTCTTCGGCAATGCGCGCCAGCGGGCCGGCAAAGTTGGCGGCGACGGCCACCTGCACCTCGCCGGCATGGCTGGCGCTGCCGGAGAGCAGGGCGAAGGATGCGATGAAAAGCTGAATGCGGCGCATGGCTGAACCCGGGCTGGTGGCGTACTGGCCCCGAACCGGCCTTGTCCAGTTTACGACAAAGCGCTATGTATTCAGGTACACAACCAAACGGCAGCAAAGATCGGGCCAGGGCGCCCGCGCCGGTGCTTCAGGTCTCGGGGCCGAAGCAGACCGGCCGGTCGCTGCAGACGGCGCAGCTGGGCGCCTTGCAGATGAAAAGCTCTTCGCGCTCGCACAGCTGCTTGTAGAGAAACTTCTTCCACTTCATGTCAGCGTGGTTGCGCGCCACCAGCGCCGGGAACCAGTGCGCCATCAGCGCCGAGAGTTCGGCGCGCGACTCGAAACCCAGGTCTTGCCAGAGGTGCTGGTCGCCCAGGCAGGCCAGCGCCACCCATTCGGCCACGGCCAGGCGCTGCTGCGGCGTGCCGGCCGTGGGGCTGGCGTGTTCCAGCAGCAGCGCGCGCACGTCGACGACCTCGTCGTCGCGCTGCTGGCGGCGTTGCGCCACCTGCTCCTGCAGCGCCGGGTGCAGCGGCGCTGGGATGGGGATGGGCCCCTGCAAGGCGGCCTGCATGCTCAGCCCGGCGCCGCCGCGTGCGAGTGGCACTTCTTGGGGCAGATCTTGGCGCAGGCGGTGCAGCCTATGCACAGCTCGGGGTGCGCCACGGTCATCACCTTCTTCTCGTACTCCTCGTCGTCGTCGGCGTCGGGGTCGAGGCCGACGCGCTGGCCCTCGTCGTCCAGGCCCACGAGCTCGAGCACGCCACGCGGGCAGACGCGGAAGCAGCGGCCGCAGCCTATGCACTTGATCTCGTCGATGGACTGCACGAACTGCGGCGTCCAGCTTTCGCCCGAAGGCATGGTGATGCTGAAGTCGGACATGGTGCGCCTCCTTGCGGCGGTGGGGTTCAGGCGGTCTGCTGCAGCGCTGCCAGGCGCAGCCGCGCATCGGTGAGCGCGACGTGGGCGTCGAAGGCGGCCTGGGCCACCGACGGGATGCGTTCGAAATCCTTGGGCAGTTCTTCCGACAGGTCGTGCAGGTCCATCTTGGTCTGCGTCGCCTTGGCGTTGAGCTTGCGGATCTCGGTCTTCAGGGTGTCGATGTCGCTCATGGCTTGTTCCTCAACCGTAGTTCGCCACGTCGGGATAGGCCTTGATCATCTCGACGCCTTCCTGCACCAGCTTGTTGCCGGCCAGCGCCAGCTTGGCCAAGCTGGGGTAGCCGAAGCGGTGTACGTCGCGCAGGTAGCGGTTGACGACGATCAGCCGGCCGGTGGTCAGCACGCATCGGCCGAAGCCCTCGTGGCTCATCTTCATCATCGGCGCCACCATGCAGCCGGTGGCGCGCTCGATGGCCAGGCCGATGGCGTTGTGGAACAGGTCCAGCCGCCACAGCGTGTCGGGATCGGGGTCGCCCATCATCGGCAGCTCGCGCCGCTGTTCGGCCGTCAGGATGTAGGGTTCGAGCAACTGGGCGTCGCTCTTGCCTTCCCAGGTGCCGTGGGTGTCCTGGGCGCGCAGCTGCTTGACCAGCTCGCGCACGAAAGGGTCTTGCAGCAGGGCGTCTTCGGCCAGCTCTTGCACCGCGGCTTCGCTCATGGTTTCACCTCTTCGTCTTCAAAATCGATGGCTCTTTCCTGGCCCTTGAGCAGGGCCTTGCGCATCCACGGCGGCGGCGTGCCCTTGAGCACGGTCTGCAGCTTGTCCAGGATGTCGAGGATGGGCTCGGGCGTGTTGACCTTGACCGGGTGGATCTTGGAAGCCACCACGCGCGCCGCGGCCGAGCCGCCGATGGCGGCGACATAGACGATGGCGCAGTCGGCAATGGCCGCGAGCTTGGGCGCGAGCTTGTCCTCGTCGCCGTCCTCGGCCAGGTCTTCGCCGAAGCCGAAGTCCTGCACGAAGGCATAGCCCTCGGCGGTGACGTCGTAGACGGCCAGGTGCTTGGCCCAGCCGAAATGCGCATCGACGCGCTGCTGGTCCTGGGTGGCGAAGGCGATCTTCATCGTGGGCTCCTCGTGAGTTTGGGGGGCGTATCTCAGACCGTGGCCGGACTGGCGGCCTGCAAGGCCGCCAGCGTGGACTCGGGCAGCGGCCAGTCCTGCGGGCCGGCGTGGTGGATCTGGTCCATCAGCAGGTTGCCCACGGCATAGACGAAGTCACGCGTGCCGCGGTAGCCAACCTGGCGGATGTGGGCGTTGCCCACGCGGTCGAACATCGGGATGCCGATGCGGAACAGCGGCTTGCCCAGGCGCTGCGCTGCCTGGCGGCCGTGCGAATGCGTCATCAGCAGGTCGCAGCCGGCGGCGGCGGCCGAGCGCTCGAAGTCTTCGAGATCGCCGATCAGTACCTCGGCGGCGGGCAGGCGTTCGAGCAACGGCGAGCGCGTGGTGGTGACGGCCACCGCCAGCTCGGCGCCCATCTCGGCCAGCAGGCTGCCGGCGGCCCACAGCAGGTCGGGCTCGGCGGCCAGCGCCACCTTGACATTGCCGAAGTGGAAGTGGCCGTCGAGCATGGCGTCCACCAGCTGGCTGCGCTGGCGGCGAAGCCTGGCCGGCACCGCGCGGCCGGAGATCAGCGACAGCTGCTGCACAAAAGCGTCGGTGGCGGTAAGGCCGCAGAGGCGGTCGAACAGCGTGAAGGGCACGCCGGTGCGCGCCAGCAGCGCCTGCGCCGCCGGCCGCATCTGCTCGCCGATGGCCAGGGTGTGGGCGGCGCCGCCCAGCGTGCGCAAGTCGGCCAGCGTGGTGCCGCCCAGCGTGGTGCCCAGCCATTGCTCGGGGATGTGGCCGTCCAGCGAGCCCGAGACATCGGGCACGAAGACCGGCCGCAGGCCAAAGGCCTCGACGATGTCGCGCAGCTCTTCCAGATCGCCCGGCGTCAGGTGGCAGCCGGGCAGGATGTTCACGCGGCTGGCATCGCGCGGTGATTCGGTATCCGGCAGTTGTGTGACCAGTTGCGTGACCGCCCGCGCCCAGCCGTCCTGGAAGGCGCCCACGTAATCGGGCGTGGAGACGTAGACGATCTCGGTGTCGGCCAGCTCCGGGTGCTGGGCACGGGCGAGCTTGATGTAGCCCTCGACATCATCGCCCTTGGTCTCGGTCAGGCCGGTGGAGCAGATGGCGATGAGGGCTGGCTGCGCCCGGCTGCGGATGTTGAGCAGGGCCGCGGCCAGGTTGTCGTAGCCGCCCATGATGGTGGTGGCCTCGTTCATCGCCGTGGTCTGCAGCGGGATGGCCTCCTTGAAGTGGCGCACCAACAGCACGATGCCGAACGAGGTACACCCTTGCGAGCCGTGCATCAGCGGCATGCAGCTGGCCAGGCCCATGAAGGCGAAGGCCGCGCCCAGCGGCTGGCTCATCTTCAGCGGGTTGACGCTGCAGGCCTTGCGGGTTTCGATGACGTGGGCCATCTCAAACCCCTTCCGTCGCCAGCAGCGGATCGACGGTCTCCCACGGCGCCGGCGTGCGCACCTGCTGCCACACCGGGTTGAACAGCGCCTTGTCGATCTCGGCCACCATGGTGACCATGCCCTCGTAGCCGGCAAAGGCGTGGTGGCGTTCCTGGTTGATGTCCATCCAGGGCATGCGCGCCTTGAGCGCGACGAACTGGCTGCGGCCGCCGCTGAGCATGATGTCGGCCCTGGCGTCACGCAGCATCGCGTACATCTGGCGCGGCGTCATGTCGTCGATCATGTGGGCGCTGTCTTCTCCGGTCAGGCCCATGATTTCCTTGATCTTGGCCTTGTCCTCTTTCGTGCTCTTCTTGACGCTGGTGCCCACCACCTCGAGCCCGGCCTCCTGCAGCGCCGAGACCACGCTCCAGCTCTTCACACCGCCGGTGATGAGCAGCACCTTTTTGCCCGCCAGGCGTTCGCGGTAGGCGCGGATGCGGCCCCAGGCACGCGCCTCTTCGGCCACGATCAGGGCTTCGGCGCGCTCACTCAGTTCGGCAGGCGCGCCCTGCTCCACCAGCAGGCGGCAGATCTCGCGCAGCGTCTGGCTCATGTCGCTGATGCCGTAGAAGCTGCCTTCGAAGTACGGGATGCCCCAGCGCTGCTGCATGCGCGTGGCGACGTTGATCATCGACTTGCTGCACACCATCATGTTGGCGCGGGCGCGGTGTGACGAGGCCACCTCGGCATAGCGTCCATCGCCCGAAATACACGACAGCACGCGCACGCCCAGCGCATCGAGCAGCGGCTTGACCTGCCACAGCTCACCGCTGAGGTTGTATTCGCCAATGATGTTGATGTCGTAGGGCGTGGTGTGCGCGGGCTCCTGGGTGCCGATCACGTAGTCCAGCAGCGCCTCGGCGCCGAGCTTGTTGCCCAGGTTCTTGGGGCCGGCAAAGCCCGGTGCGTTGACCGGGATCACCGGCTTGCCGAACTTCTCTGTGGCGCGCTTGCACACCGCCTCGATGTCGTCGCCGATCATCGCGGTGACGCAGGTCTGGTAGACGAAGATGGCCGGCGGGTCGACCTTTTCGATGATCTCGCGCACCGCCTTGAACAGCCGCTTCTCGCCACCGTAGATGACGTCGAACTCGTTGATGTCGGTGGTGAAGCCGCTGCGGTAGACCATGGAGCCCGACGAGGCGCTGTGGCGGTTGTCCCAGCTGTTGCCTTCGCAGGCGATGGGGCCGTGTACCAGGTGGGCCACGTCGACGATGGGCTGCAGCGCAATCTTGGCACCGTCGAAGGCACAGCCACCGGCCGCGGCGCCCGGCGTCAGTTGCTTGGTGCAGCCGGCCTTGCGCGCCTTGGCATCCTTGGACTGGTTGACGTCGCAGCCCGGCTCGTCGAAGACCTGGGCGATCTTGGCGTTGAGGGTGTGCGACATGCGGTGCCTTTCGTGGGCGGGGTTGCATGCACCATCGCAGGATTGGTGCCAGCACCTGCCAGCGCGCCAATCCCCAGCAAATCAAGCACTTGGCGCTTCGAGCCAGGCCTTGTCGCGTTGGGCGGATTGCGACAAAAGCGACGCGGCCGGCACCCGACTCAAGGGCAGGGGCCGGCGTCGGGCGCGGCGGCGCAGCCTTCCAGCGGGGCACTGCGATCCACGCTGGCGGCCAGGCCGACGAAGCGGTCGACCGCAGCCGCTTCAAAGCCGACCAGGCGCGCGCCGTCCTCGCGCTGCAGCAGCGGGCGGCGGATCAGCAGCGGCTGCGCCAGCAGCAGGGCCAGCGCCGCATCGGCATCGAGTTGCTCGGGCACGACCTGGCCGCTCTTCACCGCGGGCGCGGCACGGTTGAACCAGTCGCTCACGGGCAGTGGCTGCAAAAAGGGCAGCAGCGTCTGCGCCGTCCAGGGCTCGCTCAGCAGATCGTGCCGGATCAGCGTGTGGCCGGCGGCCTGCAGCAGCGCGCGCTGGCGCGCATTGCCGGCGCAGCCGGGCTTCTCATAGAAGTGGAGGGTGCTCATGGCCGCTGACGAGCAATCGGCGTACCACGGCGGCATGGACCGGATGTTGCAAGGCAGCCATTCACAGCCTCAAGCCATGACACCATGAAGATTGCCATTGCCGTCACCGATCAAGATCAGAACCCCCAGGTTGCCGGCCATGCGGGCCAGGCTCGCCACTGGTTGCTGTTCGAGTGCGAGCCGGGGATGGCGCTGCCGCCGGGTCAACCTGTTCTGCTCTCCAAGGAACAGCTGCCGCATCACTTCAAGGATGACGGCCCGCACCCACTGCACGGCGTGGAGATCATGATCGCCGGCAGTGCGGGCGACGGCTTTCTGCGCCACATGGCGAAGTGGGGGGCGCAGGTGCTGCTGACGGGCGAGAGCGATCCGGCGCTGGCGCTGCGCAAGGTGCTGGATGGCGAGGCGCTGCCGGACACGCGCTTCGACATCACGACGACGCTGTGCAAGCTGAGGGATTTGTTCTCGCGGCATTGAGACGTCGCGTCAGGCGGCGTTCGCGCGCCACCGACGGTTGTGCAACGGCGGGCCCGGGCGGGCCGTGGCGCGCCTGCGAGGCGCCGAGGAGCGCAGGGCCCGTGGCCGCGAGCGCAGCGAGCATCGTGGACTGACTCGCCGCAATTGTCTGAGCGCAGCGAACGAAGTGAGCGTAGCGATTTTTGCGGCGGGGCCACGGGCCCGAGCACCGCAGGGAAGTCGGCCCCCCAGGGACCGACCGCCTCGCCGAAGCGCCACGGCCCGCCCGGGCCCGCCTTTGCCGCTCGAAGCGCCGACCGCCGCAGCATGAGCCGCCGCCGAATGCCGCCTGGCGCGACGCCACCACTGCGGCGTACGCAGCAGCAGCAGCAGCCAATCAAAGATCGTCGGCCAACACTTCCAGCGCGATCAACTGCTCCCGCAGCGCCAGGCGCGCACGCCAGCCCTGGCCTTCCCAGAAGGGGTCGGCCAGCCGCTCGAACGCCGCCATCGCCGCGGACTCGTCGGTATAGATGCGATGCTCGCCGCGCGCCGACAAGGTGGCTTCGGCGGCCTCGGCCAGCGCGCCCATGTCGTCGGCAGCGTTGTCATCGTCCAGCCGCGCCGCCGCCTCGCCCGTGACCAGCTTGCGCAGCAGGTCGGGGGCGTCGTAGGCAAACCAGGCGTGGGCCGGGGCGCCGGAGGCGGGCTTCTCGACGACGATGATCATGGGGCGTGCAATCCAGAACAGAAGGCCCGGGCAACGAAGACATCGCCCAGGCCAAGCTTCAGAAGGTCACCAGGATGTCCTCGTGGCGCACGATGTACTGGCAGGCCAGGCGCCAGGGCGGCGGCATGTCGTTGGTCTCGGCGTCCTCGATCTGCTTGGCCGTGATCTTGCCGGCGTAGCGCAGCACCGTCTTTTCCTTCTCGGTAAGCGCGATGCCGGTCGGCCGGTTGGTGCCCAGCACCTTCACCTGGATCAGGCAGGAGCCGCACTCGCCGTTCTCGCACTCGTGGTGTACGGGCACCTTGTGCTCCTTGGCCACGGCCAGCAGGGTCTTGTTGTCGCCGGCCACGGCGTAGACCGTGATGTCGCGCTGCATGCTCGGCGAAGAGAAAGTCACATTGGCCATGAGGCCCTCCAAAATTGGTTCGGTGTTCTGAAAGGGTGCAACCACCATCGCGAGCGGGCCGAGGTTGCGGCGAGCGGCAACGCCATACACCCGTACGGCGAGCACCGCAGACGCATCCCCGGCCCACGCAGCCGGTGGATGCGCCGCTTCAGCGGACGATGTCGTAGGAGTAGTCGGTCTTGGCCGTCGCCTTGGTGTTGGCGTCCAGGGCCTCGAAGAACTCGTCCAGCAGCATCGTGTGCAGCCAGAGCGCGCCCTTGTAGCCCCAGGTCGCGAAGCGGTGGTAGTTGTGGCGGTCGAAGATCGGGAACGACAGGCGCACCAGCGGCACGTCGCAGTCGCGCTCGAGGTACTTGCCGTAGGTGCTGCCGATCAGGAAGTCCACCGGCTCGGTGTGCAGCAACGACCGCATGTGCCACAGGTCGCGCTTGGGATGCGCCTTGCCCACCAGGCCGTAGGGCGAGGCCGCGAGCAACGCAGTCACACGCTTGGCCCACTCTTCGCCACCGTTGGTGGACAGCAGGTGCACCGGCTCGGCGCCCAGCTCCAGCAGGAACTCGGTGTAGCCCAGCACCTGGTCGGGGTCACCATAGACGGCGTAGCGCTTGCCGTGCAGGTGGGCCTGGCTGTCGGCCATGGCGTCGACCAGCTGGCCGCGCTCGCGCTCGAGCACCGCCGGAACCGGCTTGCCGGTGAGGCGCGAGACGGCCATGATGAAGCGGTCGGTGCCGGCCACGCCCACGGGCATGTTCAGCGCCACGACTTCCTGGCCCTTGGTGGCGATGTACTTGGCCGTCTTCTCGGTGCAGAACTCCTGGAAGACGATGGTCGCCTTGGCGTTGAGCGCCGCGATGACCGTTTCCTTGGTGGTGCCGCCCTCGTACATGCGGAACTCGCCATCGGTGGGGGTGTTCCACACATCGGACGGGTCGCAGACGATGTTCACCTTGGCATCGAACAGCTTGAAGATGCGCTTGATCTCCTCCATGTTGCCGCAGACGAAACCGTCGAAGCCGGCGATGAAGTTGATGCTGTCGTCGGGCACGCGCTCCAGCGGCGGCACCGAACCGGCCTTGCCGTCCCAGAAGTACTGCAGCACGCCCAGCAGCGCGTTGTCGTAGCCGGTGATGTGGCTGCCGACGAACGCCGGGGTGTGGGCGAACGGCACGTCGAAGTCGGCCGGAACGCTGCCCTTTTCCTTGGCCGTCTTGATGAAGGCGTTGAGGTCGTCACCGATCACTTCGGCCATGCAGGTGGTGGACACCGCGATCATGTCCGGCTTGTACAGGTTGTAGGCGTTGCTCAGGCCGTCGACCATGTTGTTCAGGCCACCGAACACGGCCGCGTCTTCCGTCATCGAAGAGCTGACGCAGGAAGTCGGCTCCTTGAAGTGGCGGCTGAAGTGGCTGCGGTAGTAGGCCACGCAGCCTTGGCTGCCGTGGACGAAGCTCAGTGTCTTGTTGAAGCCGTTGGCGGCGAACACCGCGCCCAGGGGCTGGCAGGCCTTGGCCGGGTTGACGGTGAGCGCCTCGCGCGAGAAGTTCTTCTCGCGGTAGTCGAAGGTCTTGGTCCAGTCGACGATCTCGGCGACCTTGGCTTCACCGTGATTGAACTCGAAGTTCGCCTTCTTGTCGGCGAGCATCTTCTGGTATTCCGGCTCGCGGAACAGCATCTCGTGGTCTATGACCTTTTCGGCAACTTGGGGCATGTCGGGCTCCTGAGGGTGTTGATGGGTTGCGCGGCTGCCTTCAGGCGGCCTTCTTCCAGGGCGCCGTGGTCATGCCCCAGACCGGCGAGCTGATCGCCATGTCCATGTCGCGGGCAAAGATCGCGAAGCCGTCGTAGCCGTGGTAAGGGCCGCTGTAGTCCCAGCTGTGCATCTGGCGGAAAGGCACGCCCATCTTCTGGAAGATGTACTTTTCCTTGACGCCCGAGCCCACCAGGTCGGGCTGGATCTTCTCGACAAACTTCTCGAACTCGTAGCCGGTCACGTCGTCGTAGATCAGCGTGCCGTCCTTGACGTAATGCGTGGTGCGCTGGTAGTCATCGCCGTGGGCGAACTCGTAGCCGGTGCCCACCACTTCCATGCCCAGGTCCTCGTAGGCGCCGATGACGTGGCGGGGGCGCAGGCCGCCCACGAACAGCATCACGGTCTTGCCCTGCAGGCGCGGCTTGTACTTGGCCACGATGGAATCCACCAGCGGCTGGTACTTGGCGATCACGGCCTCGGCCTTGGCCTTGATGGTGTCGTCGAAGTGGCTCGCGATCTCGCGCAGGCTCTCGGCGATCTTGGTCGGGCCGAAGAAGTTGTATTCGACCCAGGGAATGCCGTACTTCTCTTCCATGTGCCGGCTGATGTAGTTCATCGAGCGGTAGCAATGGATCAGGTTGAGCTTGGCGCGGGGCGTGTTCTCCAGCTCGGCCAGCGTGCCGTCACCCGACCACTGCGCGATCACGCGCAGGCCGATCTCTTCCAGCAGGATGCGGCTGGACCAGGCGTCGCCGCCGATGTTGTAGTCGCCGATGATGGTCACGTCGTAGGGCGTGCTCTCGAACTCGGGACGCTTGGCGCCGTCCATCTTGTCGAACACCCAGTCGCGGATGGCGTCGTTGGCCAGGTGGTGGCCCAGGCTCTGGCTCACGCCGCGGAAGCCTTCGCAGCGCACCGGCACGATGGTGTGGCCGCCGTACTGCGCGCTCTTCTTCTTGCTGACGGCCTCGATGTCGTCACCGATCAGGCCGATCGGGCACTCGCTCTGGATGCTGATGCCCTTGTTCAGCGGGAACAGTTCCTGGATCTCGTCGATGATCTTGTCGAGCTTCTTGTCGCCGCCGAAGACGATGTCCTTTTCCTGGAAGTCGCTCGTGAACTGCATCGTCACGAAGCTGTCGACGCCGGTGGTGCCGATGTAGTAGTTGCGGCGATTGCCCCAGCTGTACTGGCCGCAGCCCACCGGGCCATGGCTGATGTGCACCATGTCCTTGATCGGGCCCCAGACCACGCCCTTGCTGCCCGCATAGGCGCAGCCGCGGATGGTCATCACGCCGGGCAGGCTCTTGATGTTGCTCTTGACACCGCAATCCGGCTTGCCTTCCTCGAATTGATTGAGGTGCTTGGCGCGGCGCTTGGCCATCTTGTCCGGGTAGGCCTTCAAGACCTCTTCGATCAAGGCCTTGTTGGTGGCCTTGCGCTCTTCAACCGTCATGCTCATGTCTATTCTCCGCAGGGTATTCGGGGCCCGGGCGGCGTACCGCCCGGGCTGCAGGGGTTGCTTGGGATCAGGCCGCGGCGGCGAGCGCGGCGGCTTCGGCCGCAGCCTTGCCGACCAGGCTCTCGTCGATGGACTTCATGATCCCGTGCTCCATCAGCAGGTCTTCCAGCTGGTCCATGGTGATGGGGGTGGGGATGGTGCCGTTGCCGGCGTTGGCGTGGATCTTCTGGGCCAGCTGGCGGTACTCTTCGGCCTGCTTGGACTCGGGCGCGTACTCGAGCACCGTCATGCGGCGCAGCTCGGCGTGCTGCACGATGTTGTCGCGCGGCACGAAGTGGATCAGGCGGCTGCCCAGCATCTTGGCCAGGCTGTCGGCGAGTTCCAGTTCCTTGTCGGTCTGGCGCTCGTTGCAGACCAGGCCGCCCAGGCGCACGCCGCCGCTGTTGGCGTACTTCAGGATGCCCTTGGAGATGTTGTTGGCCGCGTACATGGCCATCATCTCGCCCGACATCACGATGTAGATTTCCTGCGCCTTGTTCTCGCGGATGGGCATGGCGAAGCCGCCGCAGACCACGTCGCCGAGCACGTCGTAGCTGACGTAGTCGACGCCGTCATAGGCACCGTTTTCCTCGAGGAAGTTGATCGAGGTGATGACGCCACGGCCAGCGCAGCCGACGCCCGGCTCCGGGCCACCGGACTCGACGCAACGAATGTCGCGGTAGCCGATCTTCATGACGTCTTCGAGCTCCAGGTCCTCCACCGAGCCGGCTTCGGCGGCCAGCGAGAGGATGGTGTCCTGGGCCTTGGCGTGCAGGATCAGGCGGGTCGAATCGGCCTTGGGGTCGCAGCCGACGATGAGGATCTTCTGACCCATTTCGGAAAGGGCCGCGAGGGTGTTCTGGCTGGTGGTGGACTTGCCGATGCCGCCCTTGCCGTAGAAGGCGATTTGCCGAAGTTTTGCCATTTGAGTGCTCCTGTGGGAGTAAAGGGAGAGTTGACGAGAGGGGATGCCGTTCGTCGCTATCTCCATGCAGCCTTCGGTGCCTGTGTGGGTCTTCTTTGAAGGTCCCTCGGGGCCTGTCATGGGGTTCGCGCCCTGTCCTCTTCGCAATGGCCGTGCCACCCCCTGACCTTGAGGCCAAGCCTTTGATTTCAATGAGAAAAGTTCGCTCTTGGCGATGGCGGCCCGGGCCCTGGCCTTTTGTTCGAAACGCGACAAACGCGAGTTCGTGGCGGTCTTTTGCGGCGATGCGGCCTGGCGCGCTGCCGCGCTTCAATGGAGCTTTCATCGAGCGCCCAGCCTGCGGCCCTGCGAGGTGGCACGCGGGAATTGCCGCTCGCGCCCGCATGCTGGTACGGGGGTTGCATTGATAGGTGGCAGACCCCCATTACCAACGGAGCCCCCCATGACCACTGCCGTCGCCGAAAGCGGCCTTGCCGCCACCGCCTTTGCCCGCCTCGAAGCCGAGGGCCGCATGCTCAACCCCGTGCTCAAGGCCGCCACCAAGAAGCCGGGGCGCATCGGCTTCCGCGGCGAACTGGCCTTGCGCTTCGCCCCCAAGATGGCCGACGAGGCGCGCCCGCCCGAGCTGACCTGCGACCAGGTCATCGCCGTCGCCCAGGAAGGCAGCGACAAGCTGCCCTTCTTCGCCGGTTACCTGCTCAACTTCGCCCACCTCAAGGACGTGGCCGAGGTGCTGGGCAGCACACTCAGCGCCGGCGGCAAGTACTTCCTGTTCTGCAACAACATCGACCTCAGCAAGAAGTACCAGGTGGCGCTGAATGGTGCGATGTTCTATGTGCTGCCCATCGACGAATCCACCGTCTACAACGAACTGCTGGAACTGCTGTACCTGGAGAAGACCGAGCTGAAGAAGCTCGACACCGCCGGCAAGACCGACCGCGTGGCCGATGCGGCGCTGAAGTTCGACACCACCTTCGACACCATCACCTATGCCGAAGGCCTGGCGCTGATGGGCCCGGTTCGCAACCCCAACGAGAACCGGCCCGTCTGAACCCGGCCCGTCGCAGGCGCGGGCCATGGACGAAGAGCGCGGCGCCGACGCGGCACGCTGGACCGCCACCAATCTGGTGGGCGTGCCGGCGTCGCTGCTGGCCGGCACCGCGTTCAATGCGGCGCCGCAGCCGCTGCATGTGGCCGGCGTACGCGAGGCCCATGCCGGCCTCTTCGAGCGCCTCGCCCGCTGCGATGGCCTGGCCGAGGCCCGCAAGCTCTTCGCCCGCCACATGAGCGACAGCTTTGCGCTCACGCCCCTGCCGGTGCTGCAGGAGGTCACGGCCGATCCGCCCCACCGCTGGCGGCCCAGCTACCTGAAGCTGCTGCAGGGCTGGGGGCTGGATTCGAATGGTGGCGCCGGCGCCGTGCTCAAGGGCTGGGCGCAAAGCCGCTTCGGCGTCATCCCGGTCTTCCACAAGGTGGCGCTGGGCCGCTTTCCCTCGCCGGCCTGGGTGGCCTATCTCGAGGAGAAGGCGGCCAACCGCTACGAAGGCAATTACGTCTTCCACCAACTCGACCTGCTGTTCGAGTTCTGCCAATGGGCACTGGCCCGCCACGGTTTGCTGGGTGCCGGGCCGCGCGTCACGCTCTGGCGCGGCAGCAACCGCTGCGAAGAGCAGATCGTGGCCGGCTCGCTGCGCCAGCGCCACTGCACCGTGCGCCTGAACAGCCTGGTCTCGTTCAGCACCACGCGCGAACAGGCCGGCTGCTTCGGTGACTGGCTGCTGCGCGCCGAGGTGCCGCTGACCAAGCTGCTGCTGGTGCCCGGCCTGCTCGACACCAATTCGCTGCGCGGCGAGGCCGAGGTGCTGGCCATCGGCGGGCTCTATGAAGTGGAGGCCAGCTATGCCTGATCTGACCGATCACGGCACCGAAGCGTGCACGCTCAAAGACCGTGCGCTGGGCGCCTACCTGGGCCTGGCCATCGGCGACGCGCTGGGCGCCACAGTCGAGTTCATGACGCCGCGCGAAATCGCGCAGCGCTATGCCTCGCAAGGCGGCATGCACCGCCACATCGTCGGCGGCGGCTGGCTCAAGCTGGCGCCGGGCCAGGTGACCGACGACACGACCATGTGCCTGGCCCTGGGCAAGGCCTTGATCCAAGGCCAGCGCGAAGGCCGGCCCTGGGAGACGCGGCTCATCGCCGACGCCTATGTCGCTTGGTGGCGCGGCAAGCCGGTGGACTGCGGCAATACCTGCCGCCGCGGCATCCAGCGCTATTTGCGCGACGGCACACTGGCCGGTCCGCAGCAGGAATCCGACGGCGGCAATGGCGCGCTGATGCGCAATCTGCCCGCGGCCCTGGCCACGCTGGGCGACGAGGCCTTGTTCGAGCGCGTCTCGCTGGCCCAGGCCCGCATCACCCACCACCACCCGTTGTCCGATGCAGCAGTGCTTGGCCTGGGGCGGATGCTGCGCGGGCTGCTGGAAGGCGAGAACAACTTGTCCGAGCAGGCTCTTGCCCTCGCGGCGGCCCACCCGGCCTTCCGCTTCCAGCCCTATCCAGGCCGCGCCAGCGGCTATGTGGTGGACACGGTGCAGACCGTGCTGCACTGCGTCTGCAGCCATCAAGACTTCGAGGACGCGATGCTGGCCGCCGTCAACCGCGGTGACGACGCCGACACCACTGGCGCCCTGGTCGGCATGCTGGCCGGCGCGCGCTGCGGCGCCACCGGCCTGCCGCGGCACTGGCTCAAGCGTCTGGATCCCGCCGTGCGTGCCGAGATCACCGAACAGACGCTCGCCCTTCTTGCATTCGCCACGCCTTCCCCTTCCTGAACAAGACCCGAAAGGACGACCATGCCGATGTACGACTACCGCTGCAGCGCCTGCAGCCAGGCCTTCGAGCTGCTGGTGCGCAGCAGCACCGTGCCGGCCTGCCCGCACTGCCAGAGCACCGAATTGCAGCGCCAGGTGTCGCTGACCGCGGCCCCCGGCACCAGCCAGGCCCTCATCGCCGCGGGCCGCCGCGCGGCGGCCCGCGAAGGGCACTTCAGCAATTACAGCAAGGCTGATCGCGCGAAGATCAAATAGGGCTCAGCCCGCTCTTGCGAGACATTCGCGGTCCTTCGCCTGGCGCAGGACAGTCCGCAGGGACTGTCCTGCGTCCCGGCTCAGCCCGAAAGGGCGCCCAGAAGTTCTACCGTCACCGCCTCGGTGCCGGTCAGGCTGGCCTGGCAGGCCAGCCGCGACTTGCCGCTGACGCCGATGATGGAATCGAGGCGGGCGTTTTCCACCGGCGTCATCTTGGAGACGCCCTTGCGTCCGGCGGTGACGAAGACATGGCAGGCGCCGCATTTGGCGCCCGGGCAGGATTCGGCAAACTTGCCGCCGGCGGCCAGCACGGCCTGCAGCAGGGTCGTGCCCTCGGGCAGATCGAGGGTGACGCCCGCGGGCATCAGGGTGAAGTCGCTCATGGTGGTGCTTGGGAGTGGAGGAAAGGGAATTCAGGCCAGGGCCGGTGTCGAGCCGCACAGCGCGGCGGCCACCTGCTCCAGCGGCAGCGCGATGCGCGTGATGCCCTGTTCGGCCAGGAAGCGGGCTTCCATGCGCGTGGGCTCTTCGGCCAGCACGGCGTAGTGCGGCCCGGCAGAGCGCTTGAGGATCTGGCGCGCAAAGGCGCGCGGCAGCTGGTCGTTGAAGCGGCAACCCAGGAAGACGAAGCCCAGCGCGGCGCGGCGCTCCTGCACCAGGGCCGGAATCGGCGTCTGGATGTCGATCTCGGTCAGCACCTCGACGAAGTCGCTGTCCGAGATCAGGTAGTTGCCGGCCGGTGCATGGCCGCCCCAAGGCTTGTAGAGCAGGGTGCGCGGCATGGCCGGGTCGGGGCGGCTCTTGCCCTCGCTGTCGTACCAGCCGTACCAGGTGCCGAAGTGCTCGCTCTGCGCCAGGCCCTGGGCCTCGATCCAGTCGCTGCGCTGCGCCGCCACCGCGCTGCGCAAGGTGTCGTCGTACCAGGTGTCGACGATCAACGGCGCCGGCAGCGCGGCCAGCCAGCGGTGCAGTGCGGAAGGCTCTGCCTGCAGCGCGAAGATCTCGTTCATCGCCTTGACCAGGGTCTTGCGGTGCTTGAAGTTCTCGATGAACTGGGCCGCGGCGGTGAGGCGGTTCTTGATCTTGCCCGGCACTGCGACCTTGGCGGTCAGCGCCGTGGCCAGCGCCAGCGGATGGGCCGGCGGCGCCGCGCCTTCGCACAGTGAAAGCAGGCCGGGGCCCAGATAAGGCGCCAGCGTGCCGGCCTCCAGGCCCTGGGCGATGGCGGCGGGCAGGCTGCTAACGGTAAGGTGGTTCATGGTGTCCCGGGTTCAGTAGATGGCGGCGCCGGCGCCGACGTTGAGGGAAGAGTCCTTGAGCGTCTTGACGATGAAGGCGATCTGCCCCGGCTCCAGATGGCCGTGCAACGGCAGCGCCAGCGCGCGGTCGGCAATGCGCTCGACCAGGGGCAGCTGGCCGCGCTTCCAGCCCAGCTGCGTGTAGTGGTGCTGCTGGTGCAGCGGCCGGCTGTACATGGCCGCTGCGATGCCCTCGGTGGCCAGGTCTTCGATGATCTGGGCGCAGGCGCTGGCACCGAAGCGCTTGCCCAGGTGCACCACATAAAGCATCCAATGGACCGCGTCGACATCGGGCGCCACATAGGGCGGCTTGATGCCCTCGAAGCTGAGCATCTGGTCGAGGTAGTGCGCCACCACGGCGCTGCGCCGCTCGAGGATTTCATCGATGCGGGTCAGCTGGGCCAGGCCGAGCGCGGCCGTCAGCTCGCTCATGCCGCACTGCAGCGGCACGCGTGCGCCGGCCGAAACGGAGCGCCGGTCGCCCGCCTCGCGCGCCCGCAGCAGGCGTAGCTCGATGGCGAGCGCCTCGTTGTCGGTGGCTACCATGCCGC
The DNA here is from genome assembly GCF_904426505.1 of Rubrivivax sp. A210. Classification (GTDB taxonomy): domain Bacteria; phylum Pseudomonadota; class Gammaproteobacteria; order Burkholderiales; family Burkholderiaceae_C; genus Rubrivivax. Next base: position 7,044 of record NZ_CAJGBN010000011.1, on the reverse strand, counting down.
CCTCGCCGCAGCACAGCGCCGAGGGCTGGGCAAAGTCGAAGACCGCGACATCGCCGAAGCTGCCGACCTTGCGGCCTCGGTAGACCGAGCCCAGGGCCTCGCTGCTGTCCTCGATCAGCGCCAGGCCGTGGTGGTCTGCCAGCGCTCGCCAGGCCTTCCAGTCGGCCGGGTGGCCGTTGGCATTGCCCACGATGAGGGCGCGCGTGGCCGGCGTGATCAGTGCTGCGGCTCGTGCCGGGTCCAGGCAGCCCGACCAGTAGTCGATGTCGCCGAAGACGGCACGGGCGCCAGCCAGCGCCACCGCCTGCGCCACCGGCTGCCAGCCGTGGGCCGAGGCGATGACCTCATCTCCCGGCCCGACGCCCAGCGCGCGCAACGCCAGCCAGGTGCCCAGGGTGGCGCCGGGCACGGCCACCGCATGGGCGCGGCCCAGCCAGCGCGCAAAGCCGCCCTCGAAGCGCGCCAGCAGCGGACCGTCACTCAGCTGCGGCGATTGCAGTGCGGCCTGCACCAGTTGCAGCTCGAGCGCGCTGATGTCGGGGTCCGACAGTTCCAGCGTGTCCGGCGCCAGCACCTCGTTCATGGCGCCGGTCTCGCGGCGATGAAAACCCCGGCGGCTTGCGTCAGGTCGGTGGTGAGGCTCCAGCAATGGCCGTCGGTGGCGGCCAGGAAGAGTCGGTGGCGCAGTCCTTCGGCGGCCGGTGTCTCGTCGCGCATGTCGAAGTCGTCGACCACCACCACGCGCAGGCCGGCGTGGCGCTGGCGCAGCGCGGCCGCGGCCTCGCGCACGCTGCCGGCCTGCTCGGCCAGGGCCAGCATGTCCTGAAGGGCCTGCGCGTCCATGCTCAGTCTCCCCTCAATCGCCCGCCAGGCGGCGCGCCTCGACGGTGATGGGCAGCGGCGTGTCGGCCGCCATCGCCGGCAGTTCCAGCACCCAGCCATTGCCGAGCGTGACGGTGCCGCCCCAGAGCCCCTCGTTCTGCTGCGCGACGACGAACTCCTCGAGGTCCTTCTTGGGCACATAGACCGAGAGCCTGCCGGTCGAGGTCTTGCGGATCATGACTTTCATGGGGTGCTTTCGGCAGGGTTGAACAAGGGTCCGGAAAGGGCTGCGGCCTGCAGCAGCGGCGCCACGGCCTCGGCCACGGCGCGCAGGGTGTGGGCGATGTCGGCCGGCGTGGTGTGCGTGCCCAGCGAGAGCCGCACGCCGCCCTTGGCATGCAGCGGGCTCTCGCCCATGGCCAGCAGCACATGCGAAGGTTGCGTGCCGCCGGCGCTGCAGGCGGCACCGGACGAGGCGAGGACGCCGGCGCGCTCGAGCCGGTCGAGCACGCGCTCGGCCGGCAGGTCGCCGAGCCGGAAGCAGCAAGTGTTGGCCAGGCGTTCGGCCTCGCGGCCGTAGATGCGGATCTGCGGCCAGGCCTGGACCAGGCCGCGCTCCAGCCGGTCGCGCAGCGAGCCCATGCCCGAGATCTGCTGCGCCAGCGTGGCCGCGGCGTGGTCGCAGGCGGCGGCAAAGCCGGCGATGCCACTCAGGTTCTCGGTGCCGCCGCGGCGCTGGCGTTCCTGCCGGCCGGAAAGCAGCGGCGGCAGCACCAGGCCCTTGCGCTGCATCAGCGCGCCCACGCCCTTGGGGCCGCCGAACTTGTGCGCCGAGACCGACATCAGGTCGGCGCCACTCTCCCCAAAATGCAGTGCCGCCTTGCCCGCCAGCTGCGTGGCATCGACATGCATCCAGGCGCCGCAGGCGCGGGCCATCGCGGCCACGGTGGCGGTGGGCATCAGCACGCCGGTCTCGTTGTTGGCGCCCATCACGCTGACCAGGGCCAGATCCTCGCCCATCAGCGCCTGGGCCGCGGCCTGGTCGAGCCGGCCCTGGCTGTCGACCGGAATCAGGTCGACCGCCACGCCCTCGCCTTGCAGGCGGCGCGCCAGTGCCAGCAGGCCGGGGTGTTCCACCGCCGACAGCAGGATGCGGCGACGGCCGCGCTGAGCTGCCAGAGCGCCCAGCACCGCCATGTGGTTGGCCTCGGTGGCACCGCTGGTGAACACCAGCTCGGCCGCCTGGCAGCCCAAGAAGCTGGCAACGCGCAACCGCGCATCGGCAAGCACGCGCCGCGCCGCCTGGCCGCTGGCGTGCATCGACGAAGGGTTGGCCCAGACATGCTGCAGCACGTCCACCATCTCGGCCACCACCGCGGCCAGCGGGGGCGTGGTGGCGTTGTGGTCCAGGTAGACCGGCAGCTCGGCGCTCATGGCCAGTACACCCCGAGCGGATCGGCGCAGACCCGCTCCAGAGCCTCTGGCAACGTGAGGCCCTCTTCCTGCAGTTCCCACAGGCCCTGCTCGTGCAGGCGGGCATGCAGGCGCCAGCGGCCCTCGGGGCCCGGCTCGAACCAGGCGATGGCGATTTCGCCGCCATCGGGCGCGATGTGGCGCGAACAGTTGGGGCAATGCACCTGCCAGCCCGCGCCCACGGCCTCGACGCGCGGCTGCACATAGCGGTAGCGCGTGCGTGCAGCGAGTGCCCGCTCTATGCGCAGGGCGTCCAGCGCCAGCACGCGGCCGGCGGGTGCGCCGCGGCGGCGGCGGGGGCGGACGCCGCTCGCGTTCATGAGGGCAGCAGCGGCGCCGGCGCCAGCTCTTCTTCCAGGCAGCCCAGCACGGCGACGCCGAAGTCGACCATGTAGACGGGCTGGCGACTTTCTTCGTGCAGGCCCACCTGCACGATCTCGCCAGGCCCGCCGGCGGCCACCAGCAGCGCGTCCAGCGGCGCATCGGGGAAACTGCCGTCGTTGAAGAGGTGGTCGGCAGCGAACACCGCCTGGCCCCACTGGTAGCGGGCGGCGTCGGGGTCGGGCAGATCGATCATGGCGGTGGTCTCCTGTGCGGGGTGTTCAACGCAGTGCGCGCACCAGCGCGGCGCGCTCGCCCAGCTGTGCAAGCACTTCATCGGGTAGACGGTCGAGCGTGCAAAGCTCCTTGGCACGCATGCCGACCTGGCGGCCGCTGTCGGTGAATTCGACGGCGTAGATGTAGAACTGCTGCAGGAAGGTGCCGATAGAGCGCACATAGCCGACCTCGCCCTTGCCCACCAGCACGACGCCGATGTCGTGGCCGTTGTAGGTACCGTCGTTGCGCACGACGCTGCGGCTGGCTACGCGCTCGCCGATCTCGAAGCGCGGCGGCTCCTCGATCTCGATCACATCGTCGTCGCGGCGGATATCAGCCATGAGCGGGCTCCTCGGCCTTCAGTTCAAGGGCACGGGCGGCGGCGCGCTCGCTCACCTCGGGTTCGGTGTCGGCCAGCAGGCGCAGCAGGGCCGGGCCGGTGGCGCGGCAGGCCACCTCCCAGCGCACGGTCCAGTCGCCATCGTCCGCCAGGCCGTCGAGCAGGGCCGCCGGCAGGCGTTGGGCGACGATGCGGCGCACCTCGGGGGCGGCATCCGCCTGCATCCGCCACAGCGCCGGCATGGAAAGGCGCGCCGCAACCACCTGGCGCACCTGAAGATCGCCGTCGTTGATCAGCAGCGGCAGCAAGGCTTCGGGCAGGCGCTGGGCGACGATGGCGCGCACCTGGTAGTCGGGGTCATACAACAGCGGCCTCAGCTCGGACGGGGCCAGGCGGTGGGCAACGCGGATGCGCACCTCGCGGTGCGGGTCGTCGCGCAGGCGCAGCAACTGGCGCTGGGGCAGGCGCAGCGCCAGCTGCATGCGCACGGTCTCGTCGGCGTCGGCCAGCAGCGGCGTGAGGTGGAAGAGATCAGCGTGGCGCGCGGCGATGGCGCGCACCTCGAAGTAGGGGTGAGCCAGATGGCCGTTGGACAGGGCCGGATGCGCGCGGAAGAAGCGGTCGATGCGCCTTGCATAGACATCCTGCATGCAGCTGCGGCCGGGCTCGCAACCGGCGCGCGAACGCAAGTCGGCGTGGACGCAGGCCTGGCAGTAGGCCTCGGCGACGGGCGCGCCCAGCCAGTCCTGGGGCGGCATGTCGTTTTCAGCAGCGTCCATGCAGGCCTCGTCACGCCGTCTGGGGCAGGCGCGCCCAGGCGGCGGCGCCGGTGGCAGCGGGCAGGCCCTCATCCTCGGCCTCACCGGCCAGGCCGCGCTGGCGCACGGCCTCCAGCACAGCGGCACCGACGCGGTCTTCGGGGTCCAGCGCGCGCAACAGCGCTAGCGCGTCTCGCGCCTCGTCGGCTTCGCCCAGGCGCAGGCTCAGATAGGCATAGCCCTTGAGCGCGAAGAGGTAGAAGCGGGTCGTGGCGTCGAAGCGGGCGCCGGGCAGCGCAAGCGCCGGCACCTCGCGCCAGACCGCCGGCAGGCCCAGCGCCGCGGCGCCCGCCAGCAGCGCGCGCCGGGCCAGATCGCGCGCAGGTCGCAGGCGGTGGCCGTAGAAGTGGCTGCGGTAGAAGGCGATCAGCACCGCCGGGTGCTCGGGCGCCAGCGCCTGGGCGCGCATCAGCGCGGCCATCTCGCGCTCGGCGTCACCGCGCAGCTGGCTGGCTTCGAGCAGCGCCTCGGCGCAGCCGGGCGGCAAGGCCAGGCCGAGCAGGGCGTCGTCGAAGTCGGCCTGCATCGCGCCGCCCTACATCCGCTTGATCGACGACAGCGACACCGAGGCCTGGGCCGGACGCTGCGCCGGACTGTCGGCCGTCGAGCAACCGCAGGCGGCTGCGTTCGGGTTGATGAAGCTCAGGCCGGATTGCAGAGCCGACTCGGTGTAGTCCACCGTCACGCCGTCCAGCAGCAGCCGGCTTTCGGCGGGCAGGAAGATGCGCAGGCCGTTGACGGCCAGTTCCGCCTCGCCGGCCGCGGGCGCAGCGGTAACGCTGAACTCCGACGTATAGCCCGAGCAGCCACCCGGCGCCACGCTGAGGCGAAAGCCGCCGGCCGGATGGTCGGAGAAGCGCACCATGCGGCGCATGAACTTCTCGGCCGCCGCGGTGACCGTGACATTGGGTTGCAGCATGGCCATCAAACCTTGACGATGCAGCCGTCGACCGGGCACACGGCCACGCACTGGGGCGAGTCGTACTGGCCTTCGCACTCGGTGCATTTCTTGGGGTCGATCAGGAAGGTGCCGCCCTTCTCGCGGATGGCAACGTTCGGGCACTCGGGCTCGCAGGCGGAGCAGCCGGTGCAGGTGGAGGCAATGATCTTCAGGGCCATGAGGGTCTCCTAGTCGGGATGGAAATAGCGTGAATCAGGCTGCCGCTTCGGTGGATACAGCCGATGCGGTGTAGGCGCCCTGGCGGATGCGGGCGTCGCCGCGCGGGCGATGCTCGATCTCGCCGCGGAAAATGCGGGCGCGGTAGCCGGCAAACCAGGCCAGCGCGGCGCTCTCGATGAACTCGTGGGCGTAGGCGTCTACCGGCTCGATGCCCGCGGCCGTCAGCTCGTCGCGCGGGCAGGCGCCGATCTTGGACACCAGCACCGCATGGCAGTCGTTGATGGCGCTGACGATGGACGGCAGCTGCTCATCCTCGCCATAGCCGCCCTGGCAGTAGAGATCGACGCGGCGGTGACCGACGAAGTGGGCCGCGGCCCGGCTGACCTCGTAGATCTGGAACTCGGTTGCGTGGCCGAAATGCTGGTTGACGCGACCCTGGCCCTCGGTAGCGATGGCCACCAGCACGGCGATGTCGTCTTCGGCAGCGGCGGCGGTGGTGGCGGCGGCGTCCAAAGCGGCCTGCTTGGCGGCGTGCTGGGCCTGGCGCTCGAGCTCGACCTGCTGCTGGTAGGCGCGGCGCTTGTCGAGGTCGTAGACGATTTCCATCTGGTCGACCTTGTCTTGCGTGAATTCCTCGCTGCGGTCTTCGCCCAGCAGGCCCACGGCATCGGCGCGGCACTGGCGGCAATGCCGCATCAGATTCGCGCCGCCCATGCAGGCGTCCTGCACCGCCTTCAATTCCTGGGCGCTGGGCCCGCGCTGGCCGGTAAGCCCGAACACCGTGCCGTGCTCGGCCTCGCTGATCAGCGGCATGATGTTGTGCAGGAAGGCGCCGCGCTTCTTGACCTCGCGGTTGACCTCGATCAGGTGTTCGTCGTTGATGCCGGGAATCAGCACCGAGTTCACCTTGGTGAGCACGCCGCGGGCGGTGAGCATCTCCAGGCCCAGCATCTGCTGGCGGTGCAGGATGGTCGCGGCCTCGATGCCGGTGACCCGGCGGTGCTGCCAGAAGATCCAGGGGTAGATCTTGGCGCCCACCTCGGGATCGACCATGTTGATGGTGATCGTGACGTGGTCGATGTTGTACTTGCAGATTTCGTCAACCATCTCCGGCAGCGCCAGGCCATTGGTCGACAGGCAGAGCTTGATGTCGGGTGCATCCTGCTGCAGGCGGCGGAAGGTCTCGAAGGTCTTCTTCGGATTCGCCAGCGCGTCACCCGGTCCGGCGATGCCCAGCACCGTCATCTGCGGAATCTCGCTGGCCACCGCCAGGACCTTCTTCACCGCCTGGTCGGGCGTGAGCTTGGCGCTGACCACGCCGGGCCGGCTCTCATTGCTGCAGTCGTACTTGCGATTGCAGTAATTGCACTGGATATTGCAGGCAGGCGCCACCGCCACATGCATGCGGGCGTAATGGTGGTGGGCCTCTTCCGAATAGCAGGGATGGTTCTTGACCTTCTCCCAGATCTCGGCCGGCATGTCGGCCGGGCCATCGGACGAGCCGCAGCTGGCCTTGCCCTCGCCGCCACTGGTGGAACAGCCTCCCGAGGCCGCCGTCTCCAGGATGGCGCTGACCGCATGGCGGCCGCGCTTGAGATCGGCAATCGAAACGAATGCGGTATTGCTCATGGCGGTTTCGCGTGCAACGTAGCGGTGTTGCCACGTCCATTGCGAAAGCCGTGCCAGAGCAAAAAGTCTTTATGAATCAGTCACTTGACTTCAATGCCGCGGCGGTTGGCGTTGTTCCGTTACCGACAATCGCTACAGCGGCCTTGGCCGAATGGAGTGCCCAAAGGCGAAAGGGCCCCAACCTTTCGGTTGGGGCCCATTCTGGTAAATAGCCTGACGATGTCCTACTTTCACACGGGAACCCG
>NZ_CAJGBN010000010.1 GCF_904426505.1 Rubrivivax sp. A210 | reverse complement strand
GCCGGCGGCGCAGCCGCGCTGGCGCCGCCCGTCGCCGGCCTGCCGCTGGCCGCCTATGGCGCGGTGGCGGCCCTGCTGCTGGGCGGCGTGGCCCTGGTGCCGGCGACGGTACACGCGCTGCTGGCCATGCTGCCCGTGCCAAACGGCGCCCTGCCGCTACTGGCGCTGCAGCGGGCGCGCTTCCAGCGCCGCACGGCCAGCGCCGCGGTGGCCGGCGTGGTGGCCAGCCTGGCGCTGTCGGTGGCGCTGACGGTGATGGTCAGCAGCTTCCGCGCCGGCGTCAGCGAATGGCTGGACAGCGTGCTGCCGGCCGATCTGTATGCGCGCAGCGCCGGCAGCAGCGCCGCCGCCGACCAGGCCTGGCTGCCCGCCGACCTGGCCACCCGCGCCGCCGCCTTGCCCGGCGTGCTGCGCGTGCAGGCCTCGCGCGTGCGCGCCCTGGCCTGGCAGCCGGGCCGCCCAGCGGTGACGCTGGTGACGCGGCCTATCACTGAAGCCAGCGTGCCGCTGCCACTGCTGCGCACGCCGCTGCCACCGAGCGCGCTGCAGCCGGGCGAGATCGCCGTCTACGTGAGCGAGGCCATGGTGGCGCTGCACGGTGCCGAGACCGGCAGCCGCATCGAGCTGCCCCCACTCACCGCTGGCGGCGCCCGCGTGCCGGCGCGCGTGCTGGGGGTCTGGCGCGACTACGCGCGCCAGTTCGGCACCCTCGCCATCGCCGATGCCGACTACCGCCGCCTCAGCGGCGACACGCGGGTCAACGATCTCGCGCTCTGGCTGGCCCCGGGCGCCGAGCCGGCGCGGGTGCAGCAAGCGCTGCGCGCGCTGCTGGCCGACCCGGCCCTGCTGGACTTTGCCTCGGCCGCCGAGCTGCGCCGGATCTCGCTGCGCATCTTCGACCGCAGCTTTGCCGTCACCTACTACCTGCAGGCGGTGGCCATCGCCATCGGCCTGGTCGGCGTGGCCGCCAGCCTCTCGGCCCAGGTGCTGGCGCGGCGCAAGGAATTCGGCCTGCTCGCCCACCTGGGGCTCACACGGCGCCAGGTGATGGCGGTGGTGGCCGGCGAGGGCGCGGCCTGGGTCGCGGCCGGCGCGCTGGTGGGCCTGGTGCTGGGCCTGGCCATCGCCGCCGTGCTGGTGTTCGTCGTCAACCCGCAGAGCTTCCACTGGACCATGGCCCTGGTGCTGCCGGCGGGGCGGCTGGCGGCGCTGTGCGCGGCGGTCGTCGTGGCCGGCACCGCCACCGCGGCCTTCAGCGCAAGGCGGGCGATGGCGCGCAGCGCCGTGCTCTCGGTGCGGGAGGACTGGTGAACCCGACTCGACGCCGCTGGCTGCGGGCCCTGGCCGCCGCGCCGGGGATGGGCATAGGCTCTGCACAGGCGGGCGCGGTGCAGCGCGGCCGGGTTCTGGCCTGGCCGCGCGACCACGGCGCCCACCTCGAAGCGCGCACCGAGTGGTGGTACGCCACCGGCTGGCTGGGCCTGGCCGGCGGCGCGCCGGCGCTGGGCTTCCAGCTCACCTTCTTCCGCAGCCGCACCGGCCTGGCCGAGGGCCTGAAGAGCCGCTTTGCCGCGCGCCACCTGCTCTTCGCCCATGCCGCTGTGACGCTGCTGGGCGAGGGTCGCCACCTGCACGACCAGCGCGTCGCGCGCTGGTCGGGTGCGGCGGACAGCGCGCTGGGCCATGCGTCGACGAGCGACGGCGCCATTGCGCTTGGCGGCTGGACGCTAAGGCACGACGGCCAGGCCTGGCAGGCGCGGCTGCCGGCCCAGGGCTTCGCGCTCGACCTGAATCTGGCGCGCAGCCAGCCGCTGCTGCTGCAGGGCGAGGCCGGCTGGTCGCGCAAAGGGCCGCAGGAAGCCCAAGCCAGCCACTACGTCAGCGAGCCGCAGCTGCTGGCGCGCGGGCGTGCCACGGCCGGCGCCGCCGTCACCGAGGGCCGCGCCTGGATGGACCACGAGTGGAGCGACGAGCTGCTCCACCCCGAGGCCGTGGGCTGGGACTGGCTGGGCATCAACCTCTTCGACGGCAGCGCCCTCACCGCCTTCGTGCTGCGCCGCCGCGACGGCAGCGTGCTCTGGGCCGGCGGCAGCTGGCGCGTACCGGGCCAGCCCGGCCGCAGCTTCACGCCGCAGGAGATCAGCCTGAGGCCGGGACGGCGCTGGCTCAGCCCGTCCAGCGGCGCGCGCTATCCGGTGCAGTGGCAGGTGGACACACCGCAAGGCCGCTACGAGCTGCGCGCCCTGCTCGACGCCCAGGAACTCGACAGCCGCGCCAGCACCGGCACGATCTACTGGGAAGGCTTGAGCGAGCTGCTCGGCGCCGGCGGGCGCCGCGTCGGCCTGGGCTACCTCGAGATGACGGGCTATGCCGCGGCGCTGCGGCTGTAGACAGCGCTACTGCGGCCGTGCTCGGCGGTCGTCGGGCTGGCCCAGCGGGGGCACCGGCATGGCATCCACCGGGGCCAGGCGGGCGCAGTTGCCGCCGGCCAGGCGGGCTGCCGCGACGCCGGCGGCGGCGCCGTGCAGCAGCCCGGCCAGATCGGCCGGGTTGGCATCGCCGGGGGGCGTCAGCGCCACGCCGATGCTGACGGCCACGCGCACGCGCTGGCCGGTGGCGGTGAAGGTGATCTCGATCTGCTCGGCGTGCTGGCGGATGCGCTCGGCGACATCGAGTGCGCCGGGGGCGTCGGAAGGCGACAGCAGCACCGCCAGCTGGGTGGGCGTGTGGCGCGCCAGCAGGTCGGCACCGCGCAGCGTGGGTTCGATCTGGCGCAGCAGCGTGCGCAGCGCGCGGTCGACCAGGCCGGCCATCTGGGCCTCGGGCAGGCGGGCCTTGCGGTCGACCTCCACCAGCAGCAGTGCGGCGGCCTGGCCGTGGCGCTGGGCCCGCGCCAGTTCGCGCAGCGCGCGGTCGGCAAAGCGGCTGTCGTCGTCGATGGTGCCGTCGTCGGTGAGCGGAGCAGGCCGTGCCGGCGCCGGCACGGCCGCCAGTGCCTTGCGCACCAGCAGGGCCAGCGGCACCGAAGCCGCCCCCACGCCGATGGCGGCGGCCAGGGCCGCCACGGCCACGGCCGGCAGCGCGGCAAACTGAATCAGCAGCCAGGCCAGGCCCGCGGCCACGGCCACGCCCAGCAAGGGCAAGGCCATCGCCAGCGCGGGAACGGCGGTGCGGCTGGCCGGCGTGCGGGCCGAAGGGGGCGGCAGGGGCATCTTGTTCATGGGGACAGTCCTGGACCGGATTCGACCACAACCACGCCGGCGGCGCTTGCGCGCCGCGGCACCCAGTCGGGTGGCGGCGTGGCCGATTCCTCGCCAAGCGGGTGAAAGCTGCGAAAGCGGCCCGCCGCATAGACTGCGCCCATGTCCGATCTGCCCCAGCGCCCCGGCGCCAGCTCGCCGCGCTCGCTCTCCGGCCTGCTGCCCTTCATCCGTCCCTACCGCGCCATGGTCATGCTGGCCGGGCTCTTCCTGGTGCTGGCGGCACTGAGCACGCTGGCCTTCCCGGTGGCGCTCAAGATCCTGGTCGACGAAGGCCTGGTGGCCACCGAACCGGGGGCGCGGGTGATGCAATTGCGCGGCCACTTCCTGGCCCTCTTCGGCGTCGCGGCGGCGCTCGGCGCCTTCTCGGCGGCGCGCTTCTATGTCGTCAGCTGGCTGGGCGAGCGCATCACCGCCGACCTGCGCAACGCCGTCTATGCCCATGTGCTGCGCCAGAGCCCCGAGTTCTTCGAAAGCACCAGGACCGGCGAGGTGCTGAGCCGCCTGACCACCGACACCACGCTGGTGCAGACCGTGGTGGGCAGCAGCCTGAGCATGGGCCTGCGCAACGTGGTGATGGGCATCGGCGCGCTGGCCGCGCTCATCGTCACCAACCCCTGGGTGATGACCCAGGTGCTGGGCATCCTGGTGCTGGTGGTGCTGCCCAGCCTGTACTTCGGCCGCCGCGTGCGCAAGCTCAGCCGCGCCAGCCAGGACCGCGTGGCCGACAGCAGCGCCATCGCCGCCGAGGTGCTGGGCGAGATTCCGGTAGTGCAGAGCTACGTGCAGGAGACGCGCGAGGCAGAGCGCTTCGGGCGCAGCACCGAGGAGGCCTTCCAGACGGCACGCAAGCGCACCCGCGTGCGCGCGCTGCTGGTGGCCTTCATGATCACCGCCACCTTCGGCGCCCTGCTCTGGGGCCTGTACCAGGGCACGCAGGCGGTGCTGGCCGGACGCATCAGCCCCGGGCACCTGGGGCAGACAGTGGTCTTCGTGATCATCTTCGTGGGCGCGGTAGCGGTGCTGTCCGAGGTCTACGGCGACCTGCTGCGCGCCGCCGGCGCCACCGAGAGGCTGATGGAACTGCTGGCGGCGCGCTCACCGGTGGCCGACCCCGCGCAGCCGCGCACGCTGCCGCCGGTGCAGGGCGGCTCGGCCGTGGCCTTCGAGGCGGTGGGCTTCCACTACCCCTCGCGCCCCGGACAGGCGGCACTGCAGGATTTCAGCCTCGCCATCCGCCCCGGCGAGACCGTGGCCCTGGTGGGCCCCAGCGGCGCCGGCAAGAGCACGGTGCTGCAGTTGCTGCTGCGCTTTTACGATGCCCAGAGCGGCGATGTAAAGCTGGACGGCGTGCCGGTGCGGGAACTCTCGCTGGCGGCGCTGCGTGGCCGCATCGGCATCGTGCCGCAGGACAGTACGGTGTTCTCGACCAGCGCGCTCGAGAACATCCGCTACGGCCGGCCCGAGGCCAGCGACGCCGAGGTGATGGCCGCCGCCAAGGCGGCCTTTGCCCACGAGTTCATTGCCGCCCTGCCCGAGGGCTATGCCACCTACCTGGGCGAGCGCGGCGTACGGCTGTCGGGCGGCCAGCGCCAGCGCATCAGCATCGCCCGCGCCATGCTCAAGAACCCGCCGCTGCTGCTGCTGGACGAGGCCACCAGCGCACTGGACGCCGAGAGCGAGCGCGTGGTGCAGCAGGCGCTGGAAGCGGCCATGGCCGACCGCACGACCTTGGTCATTGCCCACCGCCTGGCCACCGTGCTGAAGGCCGACCGCATCGTCGTGATGGAGGCAGGCCGCATTGTCGACATCGGCCGCCACGACGAGTTGGTGGCGCGCGGCGGCCTCTATGCGCGGCTGGCGGCGATGCAGTTCGAGCTGCAGCCGGCGGCCTGACCTGCACCTCGGGGTCGACGCATAATCCATGCGCACAAACCGTGGGGGAATGAAATGCTGACCGCCGACAGGACGACCCGGCCGATCAAGCGCGCGGTCAACCTCAGCCTGAACGCCGAAGTCCTCGACAAGGCACGCGGCATGGGCATGAACCTGTCGGCCACGGTCGATGCCCTGCTCGCCGAAGAGGTGCGCAAGCAGTACTGGCAGCGCTGGAACGCCGAGAACAAGGAAGCCATCGAGCACTACAACGCGCGCATCGAGCGCGAGGGGCTGCCGCTGGCCCGCTACCGGACCTTCATGAAGGGCGGCTGATGGCCCGCTTCGACGTCTACGCCAACCCCGATAGCGCCGAGCACGGCCACACGCCTTACTTCCTGGACGTCCAGAACGACTACATAGCCCACCTGTCCACGCGCGTCGTGATCCCCTTGCGCCGCGAAGCGGCCTTTGGTCCGCGGCCACGCAATCTGAATCCGCTGCTCCACTTTGCCGACAACGCCGTCGTGCTGGACACGGCCGCGCTGGGCGCGGTGCCTGTCAGCGAACTGCGCCGAGTGATCGGCGATCTGCGCGGCGAGCGTGCGCTGATCCAGGAAGCGCTGGATACCTTGTTCGGCGCCTACTGATTGGTCCACTGACCGGAGCATGCCGAGTTGAACCACCCCATCCGTTCGCAATACGAAGACTTCATGCGCCATGTGTCGGAACACGGCGTGGCCAAGGCCGACCGCACCGGCACCGGCACGACCAGCGTGTTCGGCCACCAGATGCGCTTCGACCTGCGCGAAGGCTTTCCGCTCATCACGACCAAGAAGGTTCACCTCAAGAGCATCATCCTTGAGTTGCTGTGGTTTCTTCGTGGCGATGGCAATGCGCGCTGGCTGCAGGAGCGGGGGGTCACGATCTGGGACGAATGGGCGCGGCCCGACGGCGACCTGGGCCCGGTCTACGGCGTGCAGTGGCGCAGCTGGCCCAAGCCCGACGGCGGCCACATCGACCAGATCGCCGCCGTCGTGCAGCAGCTCAGGGACAACCCCGACAGCCGCCGCATCATCGTCAGCGCCTGGAACGTGGCCGAGCTGCCGAGGATGGCGCTGCTGCCCTGCCACGCCTTCTTCCAGTTCTATGTCGCGCCGGCCGAGTCTCCCGGGGGCCGCGGGCGGTTGTCGTGCCAGCTCTACCAGCGCAGCGCCGACATCTTTCTCGGCGTGCCCTTCAACATCGCCAGCTACGCGCTGCTGACCCATATGCTGGCCCAGCAGTGCGACCTGGAGGTGGGCGACTTCGTCTGGACCGGCGGCGACTGCCACATTTACAGCAACCACGCCGAGCAGGTGGCGCTGCAGCTGTCGCGGGCGCCGCGGCCCTACCCGACGCTGGTGATCAGGCGCCGGCCGGCGACCGTCTTCGACTACGCCTACGAAGACTTCGAGGTGCAGGGCTATGACCCGCACCCGGCCATCAAGGCGCCGGTGGCGGTGTGATGGGTGCCGGGCCTGAACTGGTGCTGATCGCCGCGGTGGCGCGCAATGGCGCCATCGGCCGCCACAACGACCTCATCTTCGGCGACCCGGCCGACCTGCGCCAGTTCCGCACCCTCACGATGGGCTGCCCGGTGCTGATGGGGCGCAAGACCTGGCAGTCGCTGCCGGCGCGCTTTCGGCCGCTGCCGGGGCGGCAGAACATCGTGCTCAGCCGCGATCCCGGCTTCACGGCCCCCGGCGCCCAGATCGCCCCCGGCCTGGACGAGGCCCTGGCCCTGGCCGGCGCCGCGGCACGCGTCTTCGTCATCGGCGGCGGCCAGCTCTATGCCGGCGCGCTGCCGCGGGCGGCCGAGCTGAGACTCACCGAGGTGGCGGCCGACCTGCATGGCGACACCTGGTTCCCGGCCTGGAACCGCGCCGACTTCGTCGAGACCGAGCGCGTGGCCGCACCCAACCCGGTGGGCCCGGCCTTCGACTTCGTCTGCTACCGGCGCCGCTGAGGCTGCCGCCCCGAACTCAGGCCGCGCGCACGCGCGCCTTGAAAGTGCGGCGGAACTTCTCGACCTTGGGCGCGACGACGAAGGCGCAATAGCCCTGGCCGGGGTGCTGGGCGAAGTAGTGCTGGTGGTAGTCCTCGGCGCGCCAGTAGTTGTCGCGCGCCTTGACCTCGGTCACCACGCGTCCGCGCTGGGCCGCGTCGACCTCGGCCACCACGGCACGCGCCACCTCGGCCTGGGCCTCGTCGTGGCAATAGATGCCGCTGCGGTATTGCGTGCCGACATCGTTGCCCTGGCGATCGAGCGTGGTCGGGTCATGCACGACGAAGAAGATCTCGAGCAGTTCGCGCAGCGAGATGCGGTCGGCATCGAAGCGCACCTGCACCACCTCGGCATGGCCCGTGGTGCCGGCGCAGACCTGTTCATAGCTGGGCTGGCGCAGATGGCCGTTGCAATAGCCGTTCTCGACTGCGATGACGCCATCGACCAGCTCGAACACCGCCTCCACGCACCAGAAACAGCCGCCGCCCAGCGTGATCACCTGCTCGTTCAATCTGCGCTCCTTGCCTTGTGCATGGTCTGGGTCGAGCGGGCGGGGCCACTCCTTACACTCGGGCCATTATGGGCACCGCCGGGCGGTGACATGCGACCAGGGTGGCGACACCCCGGCCGCCACCCCGGCGCAGGCTGTGCGCGGGGCCACCGGCTGCAGGACATGAACCAAATCTTCGTCGCGCTGGGCATTGAATCGCTGAAGCCGCTGCTCTCGGCCCTGGTGCTGCCGCCGGTGCCGCTGCTGCTGCTCATCGTGGCCGGCGCGCGGCTGATGTTCGCGCGCCGCCTGCTGGCCTGGCTGCTGGTGCTGCTGGGCGTAGCCGGCATCTGGCTGAGCTGCACCCAGGCGCTGGGCGGCGCGCTCATGCAAGGGCTGCTGGCACCGCCGCGCGCACTGATGGAATCGGATCTGGCCGAGCTGCGGCGCGCACCCAAGACCAGCATCGTCGTGCTCGGCGGTGGCCGGCGCCTGCTGGCGCCCGAATACGGCATGTCGGCGCTGCGCCCCTATTCACTGGAGCGCCTGCGCTACGGCCTGTGGCTGGCGCACGCCACCTCGCTGCCGCTGGGCTTCAGCGGCGGCGTCGGCCACGGGGCGCTGCCCGGGCCCTCCGAGGCCGAGATCGCCGCCCGCACCGCCGAGCGCGAATTCGGCCGCAAGCTGGCCTGGACCGAGGGCGATTCGCGCGACACGCGCGAGAACGCGATCAGGTCGGTGGCGCTGCTGCAGCAGGCCGGCTTCGAGCAGATCGTGCTCGTTACCCACGCGTACCACATGCGCCGCGCGGTGGAAAATTTCGAGCACGCGGCCCAGGCCGCAGGGGCCAGGATACGCATCGTCGCCGCGCCGATGGAGGTGCCGCTGGCGGGCCGGCTGCGCCTGTCAGACTGGCTGCCCAGCCCCGGTGGCTACGAGCTGACTTACAACGCGCTGCACGAATGGCTGGGGCGCTTGTTGGGTGCCTGAGGGAGTTCGCGCGCCGACAGCTCAGGGCCGGGCGCGGGCCCCGGCGCCGCGCTGCGCCTCTTCCACCGCCCGCGCCTCCTGCCTTTCGCGTTCGGCCTGGGCCGCCTGCAGCGCCTTGATGCGGCGCGCGTGCTCGGCCGCGTTGGAGCGGCGGAAGCTGTCCATCAGCACGGCGTCGACCTTCATGTTCTGGCCCGCCATGCGCTCGGTGAGGTGCAGGCCGGCGGCGGGGTCGCCACCGAGCGAGGCCACGACCTCGTTGGCGAAGAGATCGGCATTGCCGACGATGCTGTCCACCGCGATGGCCTTCTCGGCCTGGGCCTCGGCCGCCGAGAGCAGCATGCCGGCGCCGGGCACGGCGATGGCCAGGATCTTGCCCACCAGGAAGCCGTTGCTCACGCCCTCGCTCTTCTGGGTGGCGTTGATGGCGCTCTGGCTGGCCTGGAAATAAGTGCCGAAAGCGGCCAGCCAGCGGAATTCGTCGGCGCTCTGCGCTTCCAGCATGGCATTGGCAGGGATCTTGGCGCGCTTGTTGCCCAGGCGCCAGAAGACATCGGGGTCGCTGTCGAAGGAACTGGCGGTGACGCTGCCGGCGCAGCCGCGCTGGGTGTCGACCTCAAGCTTGCGCCCGCCCTCCAGCGTCAGCCGCATGGGCTTGCCGGCCGCGGCCTCCTTGCGAGCCTCCAGCATCACGTCCCAGAAACCCTGGTCGTCGTTGGACACCATGGCGCCGCCGCGGAACAGGGCACTCAGCTCCAGCCTGGTGCCACCGCCGGGCAGCTTGCGGTCGTTGATGGCCACCACCACATCGCCCACCTTGAGTTCGTCGGGCGCACCCTCGTCGGCCCAGACGACACGCCACTTCTCGTCCATGCCGGTGATGGCGCGGAAAACCTTGAGGTCGTTCTCGGACATGCGCTGGCGCATGGAATGCACCGACAGCAGCACGAAGGGCTCGATCTGCGTCGTCGCATCGCACAGGGCCTCGGCGCCCCAGGCGACGTGGATGGCGGCGGCGCGGAACTGCACCTCCTGCGCGAAGCGGCGCTTGTAGAGGTCGCGCTCGAAGGCCTGGTCATACTCGCCGGCGGCGCGGGCCGGCGGCGCCAGCATCAGGGCGCAGAGCAGCGCGGTCGCAAGGCGAAGCATGGCCGCGATTCTGTCGCCTGCCGCGGCACTTCCATCCTTGAAGAAGCGGCAATTCGCCCCATCTCATGCCCACGCGGCGCAAGGGCATTACCGGCCTGGCGAGGCATGGCGCACACTCGCGGCCGCGGCGAAGCTGGCGCCGCCCACCAAGACAAGGAAAACCAAGTGAAGAAAAACTGGCTGATAGGCGCACTCATCGTGACCATCGCTGCCACCGCCCTGCCCACCGACTCCGAGGCCAAGCGCCTGGGCGGAGGCAAGTCTTCCGGCCTGCAGCGCGACATGCCGGCGCGCACCTCGCCCGACGCCACCCCGGGCAAGCCGGCCACCCCCGCCCAGGGCCAGCAAGCGGCGCCCGCCACTGCACCGGCCCAGGCCGGCGCGGCCGCGGCCACACCACCCAAGCGCTCCTGGATGGGCCCGCTGGCCGGCCTGGCCGCCGGCCTGGGCATTGCGGCCCTGCTCAGCCACTTTGGCATGGGCGAGGCGGCGGCCAACTTCCTGATGATGGCGCTGCTCGCCGCGGCCGCGGTCTTCCTGGTGGTCTGGCTGCTGCGCCGCTTCGGCCCGGCGCGGGCGGCCACGCCGGCGCTGGCGGGTGCCGGCGCCGCGGCGGGCGGCGGTTTCGGCAGCGCCATGCCGCGCACCGAACCCCAGCCCATGCAGCGCACCGCTTACGCCGAGCCGGCCGCGCCGGCGCCCCTGGCCGCCGACGCGCCGCTGGCGGCCACGGCACCGGCCGCCGCCGCGGCAGTCACGCGTGCCTTCGTGCCGGCCAGTTTCGATTCGGAAGGCTTCGCGCGCACCGCCAAGCTGATCTTCATCCGCCTGCAGGCGGCCAATGACAGTGCCGACCTCGACGACCTGCGCCGCTTCACGACGCCCGAGTTGTTCGCCGAGATCCGGCTCGAATTGCAGGAGCGCGGCCCTTCGCCCCAGCAGACCGATGTCGTCAAGGTCGAGACCGAGGTGCTGGACGTGGTCGACGAAGGCGAGCGCCAGATCGTCAGCGTGCGTTTCCACGGCCAGGTGGTCGAGGAAAAGGGCGCCGCGGCGACCGACTTCGACGAGGTCTGGCACCTCGTCAAGCCGCTGGACGACAGCCGCTCCTGGGCCATCGCCGGCATCGAGCAGTACAGCCGCTGAACGGGCGGCGGCGACGGCCGGCTACGATGCCGGCATGACGCCCCCCACCCTGACACGCCGCCTGCGGGCGGCGTGCGCCTTTCTGGCCGCCCTGCTCGCCGCCTGCGCCACGCCCGAGGCCCGACCTCCGCTGGTGCTGATGCGGCCGGTGGTGCTGCTGGGCGAGGTCCACGACAACGAGGGCCAGCACCGGCTGCGCCTGGCCGCCTTCAAGGCCTTGCTGGCCAGCGGCGCGCGCCCGGCGCTGGCGCTGGAGCAGTTCGACCGCGAGCGCCAGCCGCTGATCGACCGCCTGCGGGCCCAGACGCCGCGCCCCGACGCCGCGGCCCTGATCGCCGCTGCCGGCCCCGGCGGCTGGGATTGGGCGCACTACCGACCCTTCCTCGAACTGGCGCTGGAACACGGCCTGCCCATCGTGGCGGCCAATGTCTCGCGCGAGCAGGCGCGCGGCGTGATGCGCGAGGGCCTGGCCCGCTACGGCTATGACGCTGCCGTGCCCGACGATCTGCTCGCGGCCCACGCCGGCGACATCGAGGCCAGCCACTGCGGCATGCTCGACGCCGCCACCGCGCGCCGCATGGCCCTGGCCCAGGTGGCGCGCGACCAGAGCATGGCGCGCGCCCTGCAGGAACACGCCGGGCGCGGCGTCGTGCTGCTGGCCGGCAACGGCCATGTGCGCACCGACATCGGCGTGCCGAGATGGCTGGACGCGCCCACGCGGGCACTCAGCGAAGCCATCGGCGTGCTGGAAGATGGCGACACCCTGGCCGCCTTCGACCGCCGCGTCTTCATGCCGCCGCAGAGCCGCGCCGACCCCTGCGAGGCGATGCGGGCATCGCGCCACAAGCCCTGAAACCGGGCGTCGAGGCGGGCCAGCCCGGCATGGGGCAAGATCAACCCATGCCCGCACTCTCCATCCTCGATCTCGCCCCCATCGTCGAAGGCGGCAGCGCCGCCGAGGCACTGCTCAACACGCTGGACCTGGCCCGCCACGCCGAGGCCTGGGGCTACCGCCGTTTCTGGCTGGCCGAACACCACAACATGAGCGGCCTGGCCTGCTCGGCCACCGCCGTGCTGATCGGCCATGTGGCCGCCGGCACGCGCAGCATCCGCGTTGGCGCGGGCGGCATCATGCTGCCCAACCACGCGCCGCTGGTGGTGGCCGAGCAGTTTGGCACCCTGGCCACGCTGTTCCCCGACCGCATCGACCTGGGCCTGGGCCGCGCCCCCGGCACCGACCAGGCCACGGCCCGCGCGCTGCGCCGCACGCTGGAGGGCGCCGACGAAGAGCGCTTTCCGCAAGACGTGCTCGAGCTGCAGGGCTATCTGGCCGACCCCCGGCCCGGCCAGGCCGTGTGCGCCATCCCGGGCAGCGGCACCCAGGTGCCGATCTGGCTGCTCGGCTCCAGCACCTACAGCGCCCAGCTCGCGGCCCACCTGGGCCTGCCCTTTGCCTTTGCCTCGCACTTCGCGCCCGACCTGCTGCTGCAGGCGCTGGCGCTCTACCGCGGCGGCTACCGACCCTCGCAACGCTGGCCGAAGCCGCACGCGATGGTGGGCGTGAACGTGGTGGCCGCGGCGAGCGACCGCGAGGCGGCGCTGCTCTTCACCTCGCTGCAGCAGCGCTTTCTGGGCATGCGGCGCGGCCAGCGCGGGCCGCTGCCGCGTCCGGTGGGCAACATGGACGGGCTGTGGACCGAGGCCGAGCGCGGCAGCGTGGCGCGCATGCTGGAGATGTCGGCCGTGGGCGGCCCGGCCACCGTGGCGGCGCAGCTGGCGCGCATCGTCGAGCTGACGCGCGCCGACGAGCTCATCGTCGCCTGCGCCGTCCACGAGCATGCGGCGCGCCTGGCCAGCTACGAGATCCTGGCGGCGCTGCCGCAGGCGGCCGCTTCCGCGGCCTGAGCGTCGATCAGCGCGCGAGCAACCCGGCCTTACTTCAGCCAGTTGCGCGCGTTGTGGAACATGCGCAGCCAGGGGCTGGACGCGGCCAGGTCAGCGCCACCCCAGCTCATCTGCGCGTTGCGGAACACGCGCTCGGGGTGCGGCATCAGCGCGGTGAAGCGGCCGTCGGGCGTGGTCACGGCGGTCAGGCCCTCGGGGCTGCCGTTGGGGTTGGCCGGGTAGGCCTCGGTCGCGCGGCCGAGGTGGTCGACGAAGCGCAACGCGCGCCGCACCGCGACTGCATCGCCGCGCTGGGAGAAGTCGGCAAAGCCCTCGCCATGCGAAACCACGATGGGGATGCGGCTGCCGGCCATGCCGGCAAAGAAGAGGCTGGGTGAATCCAGCACCTCCACCAGCGAGAGCCTTGCCTCGAACTGCTCGCTCTTGTTGCGCGTGAACTTCGGCCAGGCCTGGGCGCCGGGGATCATGGGGCTGAGCGCGGCCAGCATCTGGCAGCCGTTGCACACACCGAGGGCCAGCGTGTCGGGGCGCTGGAAGAAGGCCGCGAACTGCTCGGCCAGCGCCGGGTTGAAGAGGACGGAGCGCGCCCAGCCCTCGCCCGCGCCCAGGGTGTCGCCATAGCTGAAGCCGCCGCAGGCGACGAAGCCGACGTAGGCGTCCAGCCGCGCACGGCCGGACTGCAGGTCGCTCATGTGGACGTCGTGCGTCTCGAAGCCGGCGCGCGCCATCGCCGCGCTCATCTCGACCTGCGAATTCACGCCCTGCTCGCGCAGGATGGCCAGGCGGGGCCGCGCCGTGTGTACGGCCGGCGCCTGCAGCGGGTCGAAGCTGAGGTGCAGGTGCAGGCCGGTGTCATCGGGCGCGCCGGCCGCCGCGTGTTCGGCATCGGCGCAGGCCGGGTTGTCGCGCTGGCGCGCGATGCGCCAGCTCACCTCGTCCCACTGCTGGTGCAGGGCCTGCAGCGGCGCGGCGAAGACGCACTTGGCGTCGCGCCACACTTCGACCAGACCGCGCGTGTTGGGCTTGCCGACGAAGTGGGCGTGGCGGCTCAGGCCGTGGGCGCGCAGCGTGGCCATGACCTCGTTGCGGTGGGCCGTCTCGACCTGCAGCACAACGCCCAGCTCTTCGTTGAACAGCGCTTCCAGCGTGAGCTGCCTGCGGCGCTCGCTCACCTGGCCGGCCCAGTTCTTGGAGTCGCCGTATTCGGCGCGGCTGTCGGCAATGCCGTCGCCCTCGGTGACCAGGATGTCGACGTTGAGGCTCACGCCCAGGTGGCCGGCAAAACCCATCTCGCACACCGCCGCCCACAGGCCGCCATCGCTGCGGTCGTGGTAGGCCAGGATGCGGCCCTGGGCGCGCAGCTCGTTCACCGCCGCAACCAAGGCCTTGAGCTGGGCCGGGTCGTCCAGGTCGGGCACGGTGTCGCCGAAGCGGCCCAGCACCTGGGCCAGCATCGAGCCGCCCATGCGGCGCCGGCCCTGGCCGAGGTCGACCAGGATCAGCGTCGTGTCGCCCGGCTGCAGTTGCGGTGTCAGCGTGCCGCGCACATCGTCCAGCGTCGCGAAGGCGGTGACGATCAGCGACACCGGCGCGGTGACCTGCTTGCTTTCACCTTCCGCCTGCCAGCGCGTGCGCATCGACAGCGAGTCCTTGCCCACCGGAATGCCGATGCCCAGCGCCGGGCAGAGATCGAGGCCCACGGCCTTGACGGTGTCGTAGAGCGCCGCGTCCTCGCCCGGCTCGCCGCAGGCCGCCATCCAGTTGGCGCTGAGCTTCACGCGCGACAGCGCGATGGGCGCCGCGAGCAGGTTGGTGATGGCCTCGCCCACCGCCATGCGGCCGCTGGCCGGGGCGTCCAGCGCCGCCAGCGGCGTGCGCTCGCCCATGGCCATGGCCTCGCCGCGCAGGCCAGCGTAGTCGGCCAGGGTGACGGCGCAATCGGCCACCGGCACCTGCCAGGGGCCGACCATGGGGTCGCGGTGGCTGAGGCCGCCGACGCTGCGGTCGCCGATGGTGACGAGAAAGCGCTTGCTCGCCACCGTGGGGTGCCGCAGCACGTCCAGCGCCACCTGTTCGAGCGCGACGCCGGTGAGGTCCAGCGCCGCCTCCTGCCGCGCCACGCGGGCGACGTCACGGTGCATGCGCGGCGGCTTGCCCAGCAGCACCTCCATCGGCATGTCAATGACCCGCTCGCCGTCCGGGCCGTCTTCCAGCACCAGCTCGGGTGCGGCGGTCGCGACGCCCACCACCGCATAGGGGCAGCGCTCGCGCGCACACATCTGCTCGAACTGCGGCATCAGGGCCGGGTCCAGTGCCAGCACATAGCGTTCCTGGCTCTCGTTGCACCAGATCTCCTTGGGCGCGAGGCCGCTTTCTTCCAGCGGCACCTTGCGAAGATCGAAGACGGCACCCTGGCCGGCGCCGTCGACCAGTTCGGGGAAGGCATTGCTGATGCCGCCGGCGCCGACGTCGTGGATGGCGAGGATGGGATTGCCGTCGCCCAGGGCGCAGCAATGGTTGATGACCTCCTGCGCGCGGCGCTGGATCTCGGGGTTGCCGCGCTGCACGCTGTCGAAGTCCAGCGCCGTGGCATTGCTGCCGGCCGCCATCGAGCTGGCGGCGCCGCCGCCCATGCCGATGCGCATGCCGGGGCCGCCCAGCTGCACCAGCAGGGTGCCGGTGCCGAAGCGCTTCTTCTTCGTCTGGTCGGCGCTGATTTGCCCCAAGCCACCAGCGATCATGATGGGCTTGTGGTAGCCGCGGCGCAGGCCGGCCACGTCCTGCTCGAAGACGCGGAAATAGCCGCCCAGGTTGGGGCGGCCGAACTCGTTGTTGAAGGCGGCGCCACCCAGCGGGCCTTCGGTCATGATCTGCAGGGCACTCGCGATGTGGCCGGGGCGGCCGACGGGGCTGCGCTCCCAGGGCTCGTCGGTACCCGGCAGGTGCAAGTTGCCGACCGAGAAGCCGGTGACGCCGGCCTTGGGCCGCGCGCCGCGCCCGGTGGCGCCCTCGTCGCGGATCTCGCCGCCGGCGCCGGTGCTGGCGCCGGGGAAGGGGCTGATGGCCGTCGGGTGGTTGTGCGTCTCCACCTTCATCAGCACATGGGCCGTCTCCTGGCGCGCGCCGTAGACGGCGGCGGCGCCCGGGCCCTGGGGCAGCCAGCGCTCGACCGCGCCGCCTTCCATCACCGCGGCGTTGTCGTCGTAAGCGACTACCGTATGCTGGGGCGAGACCTTCTCGGTGTGGCGGATCATCGCGAACATCGACTGCGCTTGCCGCACGCCGTCGATGGTGAAGTCGGCATTGAAGATCTTGTGACGGCAGTGCTCGCTGTTGGCCTGGGCGAACATCATCAGCTCGACATCGCTGGGGTTGCGTGCCAGCCGCGTGAAGGCCGCGACCAGGTAGTCGATCTCGTCGTCGCTGAGCGCGAGGCCGAACTCGGTGTTGGCCTGCACCAGCGCGCCGCGGCCCTGGCCCAGCACGTCGACATGGGCCAGCGGCTCGGCGGTGCGGCCGTCGAAGAGATGGGCCGCCGCCGCGCGCTCGAAGGCCAGGCTCTCGGTCATTCGGTCGTGCAGCAGCGGCGCCAGCGCGGCGCGCTCCTCGTCGTTCAGCGGCTTGGCGCGACCCAGCAGCGGGGCCTTGAGCGTCAGATGGAATTCGGTGACGCGCTCGATGCGGTGCAGGGGCGCGGTGCCCTCCTCGTTGTCACTGCCGAAGCCACAGTTGCGCGCGATGTCGGTGGCCTTGCTCGCCCACGGCGACACCGTGCCCAGGCGCGGCAAAACCACGATCAGCTCGCCGCCGGCGTCGCCCTCGAAGGGGTCGCCATAGGCCAGCAGCGCGCGCAGGTGCTCGAGCGCGGCCGGCGCCGGCGCGGCGTCGAAGGCGACCCAATGCACATGGCGGGCGGCGACGGCGCTGACGCGGGGGCAGGCGACCTGCAGCCGCGTCAGCAGGGCCTGGGCGCGGAAGGCCGAGAGGGCGCGGCCGCCCTCAAAATGCTGGAGATGGAGGGGCTTGGCGCTCATGAAGTCCCGAACGGGGAGTCGAAGCCAGGGATTCTAGGGGCCGGTGGATAATCGCTCGATGCCCATTCCCATCAAGACCGGCGCCGAGATCGAAGGCATGCGCCTCGCCGGCCGCCTGGCCAGCGAAGTGCTGGACATGCTCACGCCCCATGTGCGCGCCGGCGTCACCACCCTCGAACTCGACCGCCTGGCGCACGACCTCATGGTGCACCAGCAAAAGGGCATTCCGGCCACGCTGGGCTACCAGCCGCCCGGTTATCCGCCCTACCCGGCCTCGCTGTGTACCTCGCTCAACGACGTCGTCTGCCACGGCATCCCCGATGAACGGCCGCTGAAGAACGGCGACATCGTCAACATCGACGTCACCGTCATCAAGGACGGCTGGCACGGCGACAACAGCCGCATGTTCGTCGTCGGCGAAGGCACGATCGCGGCGCGGCGCCTGTGCCAGCTGACCTTCGACGCCATGTGGAAGGGCATCGTCAAGGTCAGGCCCGGCGCCCGCCTGGGCGACATCGGCCACGCCATCCAGACCTTTGCCGAGAACGCCGGCTTCACAGTGGTGCGCGAATTCTGCGGCCACGGCGTCGGCGCGCGCTTCCACGAGGAGCCGCAGGTGCTGCACTACGGTCGGCCCAACACGCTGGAAGAACTGGTGCCGGGAATGATCTTCACCATCGAGCCCATGATCAACGCCGGCCGCCGCGAGATCAAGGAAGACCGCCGCGGCAACCGGCCCTACGACGGCTGGACCATCGTCACGCGCGACCGCTCGCTGTCGGCGCAGTGGGAACATACCGTGCTCGTCACCGACAGCGGCTACGAGGTGCTCACGGTCTCGGCCGGCAGCCCGCCGGCGCCGGCCTTTGCCAGCGCCGGCTACGGCAGCGCCACGGCGCCGGCCCTCGCCGGCTGAGCCCATGGCCGCCGCGCCCGATGCCCCCCGCCAGGCGCCGGGCAGCGTCGCCGCCCTGCGCACCCGCTTCCGCGAGGGCAAGGGCGACCTGCTCGCGCACTTCGAGGCCGCGCGGCCCACCGCGCCGGCGGCGACCCGTCTCCTGCGCGGCCTGGCCCGCCATGTCGACGCCACGCTGGCTGCGCTGTGGGAGGTCTCGGCCGTGCCTGCGGGCATGGCCCTGGTGGCGGTGGGCGGCTATGGTCGCGGCGAACTGTTTCCCTATTCCGATGTCGACGTGCTGGTGCTGCTGCCGGAAGAGCCCGACGAGGCGGTGCGCGCCGCCATCGAGCGCCTGGTCACCGCCTGCTGGGACATAGGCCTCGAGGTCGGGCCGTCGACGCGCACGATTGCCGAGTGCCGGACCGAAGCGGCCAAGGACGTGACGGTGCAGACGGCGATGCTCGAGTCGCGCCTGGTCTGCGGCGCGCGCAGGCTCCACGAACAACTGGTGCGTGCGCTCGACGAGGCGATGGACCCGCGCGCCTTTCTGCGCGCCAAGACGCTGGAGATGCAGCAGCGCCACGTCAAGTACGAGGGCACGCCCTACGCGCTCGAGCCCAACTGCAAGGAAAGCCCGGGCGGCCTGCGCGACCTGCAGGTGGTGATCTGGGTGGCGCGCGCCGCGGGCCTGGGCCGCACCTGGCGCGAACTGGTCGCCAAGGGCCTGATCACGCCCTTCGAGGCGGCCCAGCTGCGCCGCAATGAGGGCACGCTCAAGGCCGTGCGCGCCCGCCTGCACCTGGTGGCAGGGCGGCGCGAGGACCGCCTCGTCTTCGACCTCCAGACCGCGGTGGCGGCCAGCTTCGGCTGCAAGTCCAGCCACGCCCAGCGCAGCTCGGAAGTGCTGATGCACCGCTACTACTGGGCCGCCAAGGCGGTGACCCAGCTCAACCAGATCCTGATGCTCAACATCGAGGAGCGCGTCAACGGCTCGGAGAGCACGCCGATGCGGCCGATCAACGAGCACTTCCTCGACCGCGCCGGCATGCTGGAAGTGGCGCGCGACGATCTCTACCTCGAGAACCCCAACGCCATCCTCGAGACCTTCCTCGTCTTCCAGCAGCAGCCCGGCATCCAGGGCCTGTCGGCACGCACGCTGCGCGCGCTGTACAACGCGCGCAATGTGATGGGGGTCGAGTTCAGGCACTGCCCCGTCAACCGCGATCTCTTCCTCCAGATCCTGCGCGAACCCAAGGGCCTGACGCACGCGCTGCGCCTGATGAACCAGACCAGCGTGCTGGGCCGCTACCTGTGGGTGTTCCGGCGCATCGTCGGGCGCATGCAGCACGACCTGTTCCACGTCTACACGGTCGACCAGCACATCCTGATGGTGGTGCGCAACATGCGCCGCTTCTTCATCCCCGAGCACGCCCACGAATACCCCTTCTGCTCGCAGCTGGCGGCGCAGTGGGACCAGCCGTGGCTGCTGTACGTGGCGGCCATCTTCCACGACGTCGCCAAGGGCCGCGGCGGCGACCACTCGGAACTGGGCGCACGCGAGGCGCGACGCTTCTGCCGCGCCCACGGCATCGATTACGCCGACGCGCTGCTGGTGCAGTTCCTGGTGCGGCACCACCTCACCATGAGCCGCATCGCGCAGAAGGAAGACCTGTCCGACGCCAGCGTCATCCAGTCGTTTGCCAAGCTGGTGGGCACGCCGCAGCGCCTGGCCGCGCTCTACCTGCTGACGGTGGCCGACATCCGCGGCACCAGCCCCAAGGTCTGGAACGCCTGGAAGGGCAAGCTGCTGGAAGACCTGTTCCGCCTGACCCTGCGCGCCCTGGGTGGCGCCCAGCCCAATCTCGACGCCGAGATCGAGGCGCGCAAGCAGGAGGCGCGGCAGAACCTGGCCCTGCACGCGGCCCTGCCCGGCACCGAAGAGCCGCTGTGGAAGACGCTGGAGGTGAGCTACTTCGCACGCCACGATGCCGGCGACATCGCCTGGCACGCGCGCACGCTGTGGCGCCACATCGAGACCCAGGTGCCAGTGGTGAGGGCGCGCGCCTCGTCGGTGGGTGACGGGCTGCAGGTGCTGGTCTACTCGCCCGACCGCGCCGACCTGTTCGCGCGCATCTGCGGCTATTTCGACAGCGCCGGCTTCAGCATCCTCGACGCCAAGATCCACACCACGCGCGCCGGCTTTGCGCTCGACACCTTCCAGGTCGTCGCCACCCAGTCCTGGCCCGAGGGCCACGAGGGCGAGGGCGATTTCAAGTACCGCGACCTGATCTCGCTGGTCGAGACCCAGGCGGCGCTCGCCCTGGCCTCCGACGGCCCGCTGCCGCAGCCGCGCAGCGGCCGCGTCTCGCGCCGCGTGCGCAGCTTTCCGGTCACGCCGCGCGTCTCGCTGGTGCCCGACGAGCGCGCCCAGCGCTGGCTGCTGGCAGTGTCGGCCAGCGACCGCTCGGGCCTGCTCTACGGCATCGCCCGCGTGCTGGCCCGCCACAAGGTCAATCTGCAGCTGGCCAAGATCAGCACCCTGGGCGAGCGCGTCGAGGACACCTTCCTCGTCGACGGCCCCGAGTTGCAGCAGCCCAAGGCGCAACTGCGCATCGAAACCGAACTGCTCGACGCAGTGGCGGCGCCGGCGTGAGCCTGAACCAGGCCGACATCGCCGAGCTGATGGCCGGCACGGCCGCCTGCGACCTCGTCATCGACGCCCGCTCGCCGGCCGAGTTTGCCGAGGACCATCTGCCCGGCGCCGTCAACTGGCCGGTGCTGGACAACGACGAACGCCGCGAGGTCGGCACCCTCTACAAGCAGGTCTCGCCGCTGGCGGCGCGCAAGCTCGGCGCGGCGTTGGTGGCGCGCAACATCGCCGCCCACCTCGACCGCGAGATGGCCAACAAGCCGCGCGAATGGCGGCCCCTGGTCTATTGCTGGCGCGGCGGCCAGCGCTCGGGCAGCCTGGCCTGGTTTCTGTCGCAGATCGGCTTTCGCACGCTGCAGCTGGCCGGCGGCTACAAGGCCTTTCGCGCCCTTGTCAGCGCCGAGCTGCTGCAGCGGCCCGCGGCCTTCGAATTCCGCGTGCTGGCGGCGCGCACCGGCAGCGGCAAGACGCGGCTGCTGCAGGCCCTGGCCGCCGCCGGCGCCCAGGTGCTGGACCTCGAGGCCCTGGCCTGCCACCGCGGCTCGGTGCTGGGCGGCATGCCGGGGCGGCCACAGCCGGCGCAGAAGCGCTTCGACACCGAGGTCTGGAGCGCGCTGCGCGGCTTCGACCCCGGGCTGCCGGTCTACGTCGAGAGCGAGAGCGCACGCATCGGCCGCCTCACCGTGCCCGAGGCCCTGCTGCGCCGCATGCGCGAGCAGGGCACCATCGTGCGCGTGGCCATGGACGACGCGGCGCGGCTGCAGTTGCTGCTGGAGGAATACGGCCACTTCGCCAGCGAGCCCGAGGCCTTCTGCAAGCTGATCGAGGCGCTCACCGAGCTGCGCGGCCGCGCCCTGGTGCAGCGCTGGCAAGCGATGGCGCGCGACGGCCAGTGGCCCGAGCTCTTTGCCGAGCTGATGGCCCAGCACTACGACCCGCTCTACACACGCTCGCTGGCGCGCAGCTTCGGCAGCCGCGATGACCAGGTCCAGGTCGATCTCGGCGACGGCGGGCCGGCCGCACTGCAGGCTGCGGCGCAGCGGCTGATCGGCGGCTGATCGGCGGTTGGTGCTCGGTTGAACCGGCGGCGTCCGCCGCGTCAGTGCAGCATCACGTCCAGCCCGCTTGCCAGCTCCGACAGCGGCGGCATGGCTGGGTTCGCGGCCAGCGGGCCGCCGCCCAGGGTGTCCAGCTCGGGCAGCCAGACCAGACGCAGGCCTATGGCCTCGCCCATTGCGCTGGGGCAGGTTGTCAACGCCTCCTCGGCGCCGGCGTGGAAGGTGGCCAGGCGGGCGCGCCAGGCCGCGATGTGGATGAGGGCCGCCGTGGGCGACACCGGCGGCGGCTGCAGCGGGTCGGGCACGCGGCGCATGGGGTCGGCCACCTCGGCCGGGAAGTTCCAGCGCAGCGCCAGTTCGGCGCTCACCTCGGCATGGCTGTAGCCCAGGCGCTCGCGCTCCAGCGCGGCGCGGCCCGGGGCCAGGGGGTGGCATTCCTCGTTCAGGCGCCGCGCCTCCTGGGGCGCGGCCGCATGCAGCACCAGTTGGCCCACGGCATGGGTCAGGCCCACGGTGAAGGCGAGGTCGGCGTTGAGATCGGCGGCCTGCGCCAGCCAGCGCGCACCGCCAGCGGTGTACAGGCTGTAGCGCCAGAACTGCGGTAGATCGAGGCCGGGCACCGACTTGAAGGCGCCGACCACGCCACAGCCGACGACGAGGTTGCGCACCATCGCAAAGCCCAGCATGCGCAGCGCATCGTCCACCGTCGAGACGCGGCGCGAGACGTGGAAGTAGGCTGAATTGGCCAGGCGCAGCGTCTTGGCGGTGAGCACCGGGTCGGTCTCCAGCGCCGAGGCGATCTCGTCGACCGCCACGTCCTCGCGGCTGAAGCTGTGGATGAGCTGCTGCACCACCCGGGGCACGGCGGGCAGGGCCACGGGGGTGGCAAACAGGCTTTCGATGGTCATGGCGTTACTTCGCGTTACTTTGCTGCTGGCCGCAGGCCGACCGCCCGAATATCGCGCCCTGCCTGCCGACCTAAGCGCGGAAAAGCGGGGTGTTTGCTGCGCCGCAATAGAAACCGATCAAGTCAGCAAAGGAGCGGCCGATACCTTTTATGATCGATCAGGGTTAACACCGAGGCCGCCATGAAGTACACGAGCTCGACAGCGCCCCGCCAGCCCGACAAGGCGGCCCCTGCCAGCTTCCCCGGCCTCGACTACCTGGTCGACGCCGCGGAACGCCATCTGCTGTTCGCCGACACGATGCGGCAGCGCGGCAACCGCTACAACGAGCATCTCGAGGCCGGCGAGCCGCCGCTCTTGAAGTTCGGCCACGAGCTGGTGCTCGACGGCCGCGATCTGCCGCGGCCCTGCAACTACGCCCTGCTGCGCATACAGCCGCTGGCCGACGTGGCGGTGGCACCCACGGCGCGGCCTTTGGTGGTGGTCGATCCGCGCGCCGGCCACGGCCCCGGCATCGGCGGCTTCAAGAACGACTCCGAGGTCGGCGTCGCGCTGCGCGCCGGCCACCCGGTGTATTTCGTCACCTTCCGGCCCCAGCCCGAAGAAGGCCAGACGCTGTTCGATGTGATGGATGCCGAGGCGCGCTTTCTCGAAGCAGTGATCGCCCGCCATCCGCAATGCCCGACGCGACCCATCGTGATCGGCAACTGCCAGGCCGGCTGGGCCATTTCGATGCTGGCCTCGCTGCGGCCCGAGCTCTTCGGCACGCTGATGGTCGTGGGCGCGCCGCTGTCCTACTGGGCCGGCGGCTCCAAGCTCAACCCGATGCGCTACAGCGGCGCCGCGCTGGGCGGGGCCTGGCTGTCGTCGCTGGGCAGCGATCTCGCCGGTGGCCGCTTCGACGGCGCCCACCTGGTGGAGAACTTCGAAAAGCTCAACCCGGCCAACACGCTGTGGACTCGCCACTACAAGCTGTGGGCCGATATCGACACCGAGGCTGATCGCTTTCTCGCCTTCGAGCGCTGGTGGGGCGGCTATTTCCGCATGACCGGCGACGAGTTCGAGACCATCGTCGAGAACCTCTTCGTCGGCAACAAGCTTGCCAGCGGCAAGATGCGGGCCGGCGACCGCCAGGTCGATCTGCGCCACATCACGTCGCCCATCGTCGTCTTCGCCTCCTGGGGCGACAACATCACGCCGCCGCCGCAGGCACTGGACTGGATCATCGACGCCTGGGGCAGCGAGCGCGCCATCGCCGCCGCCGGACGCGTCATCGTCTACGTGCTGCACGAGAGCGTGGGCCACCTGGGCATCTTCGTCGGCGCCGACATCGCGCGCAAGGAACACGACCAGATCGTGACCTCGCTGGACGTGATCGAGAACCTGCCGCCCGGCCTCTACGAGATGAAGGTGGTGGCCAAGGACGGCGCCCATGTGCAGCGCTGGGACGATCTGGAGCCCGGCAGCTGGACGGTGCATTTCGAGCACCGCACGATGGACGATGTGCGCGCCGTCAACCCCGAGGGACGCGACGAGGAACAGCTGTTCTCCACCGTGGCCCGGCTGTCGGAGCTGAACAGCGCCTGGTACAAGACCTGGGTACGGCCCTGGCTGCGCCTGGTGGACCTGCGCAACGCCGGCGACAACGCCGCCCGCATGCACCCGCTGCGCCTGCAGCGCCAGATGTTCTCCGACGAGCACCCGGCGGCGCCGCTGGTGGCGAAGTTGGCCGAGGGCGTGCGCGAGCACCGCCACGCGCTGCCGGCCGACCACTTCATGAAGCGCTGGGAGCAGGGCATGTCGGCCTGCATAGAAAACAGCCTCGATCTCTGGCGCGACCTGCGCGACCAGGGCCTGGTGCAGTGGACGCGCCTGGCCTTCGGGCCGCTGGGCGTGGGCGCCTGGCTGCCGCCCGAGCCGCCGGCCGAGGCCGTGGCTGCGGCCCGGGCGCATGCCGAGATCGAAGACCTGCGGCAGGAAGTGCTGGCCCGCATTGCCGAAGGCGGTTTTGGCCAGGCCGTGTGCCGCATCGTGCTGGCCGGCATGGTGTCCATAGGCTCCTTCGAGCGCCGCAGCTTCCGCCTGGCCCAGTTGCTGGCCCAGTTGCAGAAGGCTGCCGGCGCGGCGGGCGGCGAGGCCGCCATCGACTGGCGGCGCATGATGCGCGAGGAAGCGCGCATCGCCGCGGTGGCGCCGGTGGAGGCGCTCAATGCCCTGCACACCATGCTGCCCGATGCCGATACGCGCGAGCGCGCCCTGGCCGTGGCCGCGGCAGTGATGATGATCGAGCCGACGCTGAACAATCCGCGCTCCGAGATCATCGAGCTGCTGATCGGCGAGCTGGGCGTGGCGCCGCAGCGCGTGATGGACCTGGCCTGCCGCCTGACCCAACCCATTGCCGAACACGCCGAGGCCGCGGCCCACATTCCGCGTGCCCCGCGGGCCGCGCGTGAACCGGGGCGCCGCGCCCCCGCCGCGCGCAAGGCCGCCTGAGGGAGCCGCCATGTCCAGCCCGGTGCGCCTGATCATCTTCGGCCTCATGCGCGACGCCAGCGCCGAGGAAATCGCCCATCTCGTGGGCCGCGGCGCCGATGGCCCGCCGCAGATGGTGGGCCTGCCCGGCGACAGCGACGAGGCCTATGCCGTGGTGCAGCTGGCCAGCGACCGCGGCCAGGCCATGCGCCTGGCCTGGCGCCTCAACCACGCCCATTTCCATGGCCGCCACCTGCAATGCTGGGTGCCGGCCCTCCCCTGGCTTTGATCCCTGAATCCGACCCGAAAGAGACCCCGCCGATGAACGCAGACCTGCAACAGGAATGGCTTGACAACCACACCTTCGACGAACTGACGATAGGCCAGGGCGCGACGCTCAGGCGCACCGTCACCGAGGCCGACATCAAGGGCTTCGCCGCCGTCTCGGGCGACCTCAACCCGACGCACCTGGACGAGGTCTATGCGCGCGGCGAAGGCCTGCGCGGGCGCACCGCCCACGGCATGTGGAGCGGCGCCCTCGTCTCCACGCTGCTGGGCACGGTCTTCCCCGGCCCCGGCACGGTTTACATCGAGCAGCGCATGCGCTTCATCGGCCCGGCCTGCGTCGGCGACGAGCTCGAGATCTCGGTGCGCGTGACGGCGCGCGATGCGGCCACTTCGCACGTCACGCTGGAATGCCGCGTCAAGCGCGTCGACGGCCCCGACCTGATGATGGGCGAGGCCATCGTGCGCGCGCCGGCGCACAAGCAGCGCGTGGCGCGTGCCAGCGGCCTGCGCTGGCATGTCTTCGACGCCGCCGCCGGCGTGCAGCAGCTGCTGCAGCAGGCGGCCCGGCTCGAGCGCCTGAGCTGCGCCATCGTCCACCCCTGCGACACCGAATCGCTGCGCGGTGCCCTCGATGCCGCCCGCGAAGGCCTCTTCACCCCGGTCTTCGTGGCTCCACGCGACCGCCTGCTGGCGGTGGCCGAAGAGGCCGGGCTCGACCTGGGTTCGGCCCGCATCGAAGACGTGCCGCACAGCCATGCCGCCGCCGAACGCGCCGCCGCGCTGGCCGCCACCGGCGAGGTGCAGGCGCTGATGAAGGGCAGCCTGCACACCGACGAGCTGATGAAGGCCGTGCTCTCGCGGCCCGAACTGCGCACCAAACGGCGCCTGTCGCACGTCTTCCGCTTCGACGTGCCGATGTACCACAAGCCCCTGCTCGTCACCGACGCGGCGCTGAACATCAGCCCCACGCTGGACGAGAAGATGCACATCGTGCAGAACGCCATCGACCTGGCCATCGTGCTGGGCTGCAAGAAGCCCAAGGTGGCGGTGCTGGCGGCGGTGGAAAGCGTCAACTCCAAGATGTCGGCCACGCTGGACGCCGCGGCGCTGTGCAAGATGGCCGACCGCGGCCAGATCACCGGCGGCATCATCGACGGGCCGCTGGCCTTCGACAACGCCATCTCGGCCGAGGCGGCGGCCATCAAGGGCATCGTCTCGCCGGTGGCCGGCCACCCCGACATCCTGGTCGTGCCCGACCTCATCTCCGGCAACATCCTGGCCAAGCAGATGGAATACCTGGGCGGCGCCATGGTCAGCGGCGTCGTGCTCGGCGCCCGCGTGCCCATCGCCCTGACCAGCCGAGCCGACGGCGCCACCGCCCGCCTGGCCTCGGCCGCGCTGGCCGTGCTGCTGGCCCACAGCTACCGCACCAAACCCCTATGAGCATGCTGCAGGACAGACCCCAGGCGGTGCTGAGCGTCAACGCCGGCTCCTCGTCGCTGAAGTTCGCCGTCTACCCGGTGCGCCAGGGCCGCGTCGCCGAGGCCGGGCTGGCCGGCCTGGCCGAGGGGCTCGAGCCCGGTGGCCTCGCCAAGATCACGGTCAAGCCGCCCGGCCGCGACAAGACCACGCAGGCCCTGGTGCCACAGGAGGGCGAATCGTCGTTCGAGGCGGCGCTGCGCGCCGTCATCGCCGCCGTCGAGGCCGATGGCGGCACGCGGCTGGTGGCCGTGGCCCACCGCGTCGTGCATGGCGGCAGCCGCTTCGCGGCTTCGGTGCTGATCGACGACGAGATTCAGGCCTATCTCGAAAGCCTGGACGCGCTGGCGCCGCTGCACCAGCCGCACAACCTGGCCGGCGTGCGCGCCTTCCGCCGCGCCTGCCCTGGCGTGCCCCAGGTGGCCTGCTTCGACACCGCCTTCCACGCCCACACGCCCGAGGTCGAACAGCGCTTCGCCCTGCCGGAAGAGTTTTTCCAGCAAGGCGTGCGCCGCTACGGCTTCCACGGCCTGTCCTACCAGTACGTCAATGGCGTGCTGGGCCAGTGCAGCGCGCGGGGCGAGGGCCGCCTGCTGCTGGCCCACCTGGGCAATGGCGCCAGCCTGTGCGCCGTGCGCGGCGGACGCAGCATCGCCACCACCATGGGCTTTTCGGCGCTCGATGGCCTGATGATGGGCACGCGCAGCGGCGCCATCGACGCCGGCGTGCTGCTGCACCTGCTGCGCCAGGGCCAGGACGGCGCAGCCATCGAGAAACTGCTCTACAAGCAGTCGGGCCTGCTCGGCGTCTCGGGCCTGTCGGCCGACATGCGCAGCCTGCGCGCCAGCCCCGATGCGGCCGCGGCGCGCGCCATCGCCCTCTTCACCTACCGCGTGGTGCGCGAGTGCGGTGCGCTGGCGGCCTGCCTGGGCGGGGTGGACCTGATCGCCTTCACGGGCGGCATCGGCGAGCACGACGCACAGTTGCGCGCCGAGGTCTGCCAGGCCCTGGCCTTCCTGGGCGTGCGCCTGGACCCGGCCGCCAACAAGGCGGCCACCGGCAGCGCCGTGGCCGCCATCCACGCCGCCAGCAGCACGGTGGAACTGTGGGTGGTGCCCACCGACGAAGGGCGGGTGGCGGCCCGCGATGCGATGGCGCTGATCGAGGGCTGATCAAGGATCCATCGAGGGCCGATCACTCAGCCGCGAGCGGCAGGCGCGGGGCGCAGGGTCGCCCCGCGGTTTCTTGGCGACCGCGGCCCCTTAGACTGCGCACCTGAGCCGCCGCAACGATGAAGATCCCGCCCGCCACCCAAGACCAGATGCAGCGCCTGCGCGTGCGCGACCTGCCGCCGCGCAGCCCCCTGGCCTGGCTGCGCCGCGGCTGGCGCGACCTGATGCGCAGCCCCGGCCCCGGCCTGCTGCACGGCGCCGCCGCCGCGCTTTTCGGCGGCCTGCTGTTCTGGGTGGCGCGCGACCATTTCTGGCTGCTGGCCGGCGCCTTCAGCGGCTTTCTGCTGGTGGCGCCCATCATCGCCACCGGCCTGTACCTGGTCAGCCGCGGCATCGAGCGCGGCCGGCGCCGCATCCCGGTGGCCGAGTCGCTGGCGATCTGGCGCCCCCGCGACGGCCGATTGATCATCTTCGGCATCCTGCTCGCCTTCTCGGGCACGGGCTGGGTCATGACCTCGGCCTCGCTGATCACCGAGTTCGCTGCGGCGCCGGTCAACAAGCCCATCGACTTCATCCGCGTCGTCATGCTGGATGAGCAATCCTGGCTCTTCGAGGCCTGGCTGGCCCTGGGCGCGGTGCTGGCGGCGCCGGTGTTCGCCTCCAGCGTGGTGGCGCTGCCGCTGTTCCTGGACCGCGAGGTCGGCATCCGTGCCGCCGTGCTGACGAGCTGGCGCGCCGTGCTCACCAACCCCGTGACCATGGCCTGCTGGGCGCTGTGCCTGATCGTCATCACGCTGATCGCGATGATCCCCGCCCTGCTGGGCCTGGTCGTCGCCGTGCCCTGGCTGGCCCATGCCAGCTGGCACGCCTACCGCGACCTGGTGGATGCCAGTGAACTTCCGGAGCGACCCTGATGTTCGGCTACGGCGAAGAAGACATCGCGCAGTTCGGCCTGACCTTCGGGGTCGGTGCCTTCATGCTCTACATGGTGTTCATCATCGTGCAGCTAGCACGCGAGTCCAAGGCCGGGCGCTTCGGCACCTTCGTGCTCTTTCTCGCGCTCGGCTTCGGCCTGCTGGGCTTTGCCATCAAGGGCGTCATCAAGCTCTTCCTCAAGGGAACCTGACAGCCCTCAAAGGGCGCGCCGCTGCCGCACGGCCGCGGCCAGCGCGGCCAGCACCGGCTCGGTCTGGGCCCAGCTGATGCAGGCATCGGTGATCGAGACGCCGCGCACCAGCGGCTGGCCGGCCACCAGGTCCTGCCGGCCTTCCTCGAGGTGGCTCTCGATCATCACGCCCATGATGCGGCGCTCGCCGCCGGCGATGCGGCCGGCGATGTCGGCCGCCACCTCGATCTGGCGCCGGTGCTGCTTGGCACTGTTGGCGTGCGAGAGGTCGATCATCAGCTGCTCGCGCAGGCCGGATGCCCGCAGCACCGCGCAGGCCGCGGCCACATCGGCGTCGCCGTAGTTGGGCTGGCGCCCGCCGCGCAGGATGATGTGGCAATCGGCATTGCCGCGGGTCTCGAAGATGGCGGCCTGGCCCATCTTGGTCATGCCCATGAAGGCATGCGGCGCGGCGGCAGCGACGATGGCGTCGCTGGCCACCTTGACGCTGCCATCGGTGCCGTTCTTGAAACCCACCGGGCAGCTCAGGCCCGAGGCCAGCTGGCGGTGGCTCTGGCTCTCGGTGGTGCGTGCGCCGATGGCGCCCCAGGCCACCAGATCGCTGATGAACTGCGGGCTCAGCAGGTCGAGGAACTCGGTGCCCACCGGCAGGCCCATCTCGACGATCTCCAGCAACAGGCGGCGCGCACGCTCCAGGCCCTCGTTGATGGCAAAGCTGCCGTCGAGGTGGGGGTCGTTGATATAGCCCTTCCAGCCCACCGTGGTGCGCGGCTTCTCGAAGTAGACGCGCATTACCGGCAACAGGGCGTCCTGCAGCGCCGGCGCGGCGGCGGCCAACCGCGCCGCGTAGTCCAGCGCCTGGCCGTGGTCGTGGATGGAGCAGGGGCCGACGACCACGACGAGGCGGTCGTCCTCGCCGCGCAGCACGCGCGCCATGGCCTCGCGGCTGCGCTCCACCAGGGCCAGCGTGGCATCCGACCCCGGCAGCTTCTCCATCAGCAGCGCCGGCGTGATGAGGGGGCGCACCGCGTCGATGCGCGTGTCGTCGATGCGGGTGGTGTCGCGCGTGCCATGGCGCTGGCCGACTTCGCGGTCGTGGCGGGGATCGTCGAGCAGGTTCATGCGCGCCATTGTCCCGCGGCCGGCGCAGGGCCCTTGACATGCCGCAATGCCTGGCCCGCGCGGCGGATCAGCATTGCGGCTGGAACGCCCGCCATGCCCGCCCTCGAAGGACGGGCGGCCAAGTGCAAGGACGCCACAACGTGAGCAAGACCATCAAGGTAGCAGACGCCGTCGCCCGCATCCCCGACGGGGCGGTGCTGATGATCGGCGGCTTCATGGGCGTGGGCTCGGCCCACCGCCTCATCGACGAGCTGGTGCGTCAGCGCAAGACCGGCCTCACCGTCATCGCCAACGACACCGCCAAGCCCGGCGTCGGCATCGGCAAGCTGGTGAGCGCACGCCTGCTCAGGCGCGTGATCGTCAGCCACATCGGCACCAATCCCGAGACGCAGGCGCAGATGATTGCCGGCGAGCTCGAGGTCGAGCTCGTGCCCCAGGGCACGCTGGCCGAGCGCGTGCGCGCCGGCGGCTTCGGCCTCGGCGCGGTGGTCACGCCCACCGGCGTGGGCACCACGGTGGCCGAAGGCAAGCGCACGCTGGAGATCGATGGCCGCACCTTCCTGGTCGAACTGCCGCTGCGTGCCGATTTCGCCCTCGTCAATGCGCGCCAGGCCGACCACATCGGCAACCTCGCCTATGCGCTGACGGCGCGCAACTTCAACCCGCTGATCGCCATGGCCGCCGACGTGGTGATCGCCGAGCCGCAGGAAATCGTGCCGGTCGGGGTGATCCCGCCCGACGCCGTGATGACGCCCTCGGTGGTGGTCACCTACATCATCGCCAAGGAGACGGCCCGTGGATGACAAGCTGATCATCGCCTCGCGCGTGGCGCGCGAACTGCGGCCCGGCACCCTCGTCAACCTCGGCATCGGCCTGCCCACCCTGGTGGCCGGCCTGGTGGCGCGCGACGCCCACATCTTCTTCCAGAGCGAGAACGGCATCATCGGCATGCAGTCGGTGCCCGAGGACGGCCTGGAAGACGACGACCTCACCGACGCCGGCGGCCGCCCCATCAGCGCCCTGCCCGGCGCCGCCACCTTCGACAGCGCGATGTCCTTCGGCCTCATCCGCGGCGGCCACCTCGACGTGACGGTGCTGGGCGGCCTGCAGGTCGACCGCAACGGCCGCCTTGCCAACTGGATGGTGCCGGGCAAGATGGTGCCCGGCATGGGCGGCGCGATGGACCTGGTGACCGGCGCCCGCCGCGTCATCGTGGCCATGACGCACACCGCCAAGGGCGAGCACAAGATCGTCGATGCGCTGTCGCTGCCGCTCACCTCCACGCGCTGCGTCGACCTCATCGTCACCGAGCTGGCCGTGCTGCGGCCCACGCCAGAAGGCATGGTGTTGCAGGAGCTGGCACCGGGCGTCAGCGTGGCCCAGGTGCAGGCGGCCACGGGCACGCCGCTCATCGTGCCGGCCGAGGTGCCGGCCATGCTGGGCAGCTGAAGGCCCCGGACATCCTGGCGACGGCGGGCCGGTGCTAAGCTGGCCCGCCTTTCCATTGGCCATTCAAAAAAAGGAGACTGCCATGCCCGCCCTGCTGCCCGACGTCGATCCCGACGGCCTGCTCGAGTTCTCGGTGGTCTACACCGACCGCGCGCTCAACCACATGTCCCGCCGCTTCCAGGGCGTGATGCGCGACATCTCCAGCGTGCTCAAGGAGGTCTACAACGCCAAGGCGGCGGTCGTCATTCCCGGCAGCGGCACCTTCGGCATGGAGGCGGTGGCGCGCCAGTTCGCCAGCGGCAAGAAGACCCTGGTCATCCGCAATGGCTGGTTCAGCTTCCGCTGGACCCAGATCCTCGAGATGGGCCGCATCCCCGCCGAGCAGAGCGTGCTCAAGGCCCGCCCCACCGGCCCTGGCCGCCAGATGCCCTATGCGCCCCCGCCCATCGCCGAGGTGGTGGACGCCATCCAGACCCAGCGCCCCGACGTCGTCTTCGCGCCCCATGTCGAAACCGCCGCCGGCCTGCTGCTGCCCGACGACTACCTGCGGGCCGTGGCCGACGCCGTCCACGCGGTGGGCGGCCTCTTCGTGCTCGACTGCATCGCCAGCGGCGCGGTCTGGGTGGACATGCAGGCCACCGGCGTTGACATCCTCGTCAGCGCGCCGCAAAAGGGCTGGAGCGGCTCGCCCGGCTGCGCCTTCGTGATGCTGGGCGAACGTGCCCGTGCCGCCATCGACGCCACCACCAGCACCAGCTTCGCCGCCGATCTGAAGAAGTGGCTGCAGATCATGGAAGCCTACGAGGGCGGCGCCCACGCCTACCACACCACCATGCCCACCGACGCACTGGCACGCACGCGCGACGTGATGCTGGAAACGCGCGCCTACGGCTTCGAGAAGCTGCGCGCCGAGCAGTGGGCACTGGGTCGCCAGGTGCGCGCGCTGCTGGCCCGCCACGGCCTGCGCAGCGTCGCCGCCGACGGCTTCCAGGCGCCCGGCGTGGTGGTCAGCTACACCGACGACGCCGGCCTGCACACCGGCAAGGCCTTTCTCGGCGAAGGCCTGCAGACCGCCGCCGGCGTGCCGCTGCAGTGCGACGAGGCGGCCGATTTCAAGACCTTCCGCATCGGCCTCTTCGGCCTGGACAAGCTGCACCAGGTGGAGCGCAGCGTGGGCCACCTGGATGCCGCGCTGACGCGCATCCTGGGCGCGGCACAGGCCGCGGCCTGAGCCCGGCCAGCCTGCCGCTTGACCCGGGTCTACACCGCCGCCGAAGTCCACGCCGCCCTGCCCTGGCCGGCGCTGGCCCAGGCCTTGGAGGCCGCTTTCGTGGCCGGCGTCGCGCAGCCGCTGCGCCACGGCCATGCGCTCTCGGCAGCCGACACGCTGCTGCTGATGCCGGCCTGGAACGCGCGTCTGGTCGTCGTCAAGCTGGTCACCGTGATGCCGGCCGCCGCGGCCACGGTGCAGGCTTGCGTGCTGGCGCTGGACCGCAGCACGGGCGAAGCCCTGGCGTTGCTGGACGGTGAGGCGATCACCCTGCGCCGCACCGCCGCCACCTCGGCACTGGCGGCCCGCCATCTGGCGCGCGGCGATGCCAGCCGGCTGCTCATCGTCGGCAGCGGGCGGCTGGCCGGCTGGATGGCACGCGCCCACGCGGCGCTGCGGCCGGCCCTGACGCAAATCGACATCTGGGGCCGCAAAGGCGAGGCCGCAAAGGCCCTGGCCCGAGAACTGGCCGCGCAAGGCCTGCCCACTGCCGCCGCGCCCGATCTGGAAGCGGCGGTGCGCGCGGCCGACATCGTCTGCTGCGCCACCACCTCGACCACGCCGCTGGTGCGGGGTGAGTGGCTGGCACCCGGCACCCACCTCGATCTGGTGGGCGGCTTCAAGCCCGGGATGCGCGAAGTGGACGACGCCGCCGTGCAGCGCGCCACCATCGTCGTCGACACCTATGCCGGTGCCCTGGCCGAGGCCGGCGACCTGACCCAGCCGCTGGCGCGCGGCGCCATCACGCGTGCCCACATCGTGGCCGAACTGGCCGAACTGCTGCGCACTGGCCAGGGCCGCCGCCGCGACGCGAGCGAGATCACGCTCTTCAAGTCGGTGGGCGCGGCGCTGGAAGACCTGGCCGCCGCCCAACTGGTGCTGGGGTTGGGGCTGGAATGAAAAGGGCCGCCCGGCGCGCAAGCAGCGCACCGGGCGGCCCCATGCCCGAGGGCTTGATCCTCAGACGATTCAGTCCCGCTTGGCGCAGCCGCGGCCCTGCACCAGGCAGCGGGCATAGGCGGGGTCGGTCTTGAGCTGCCACTGCACGCGTGCGGCATAGGCGGTGTCGGCGAAGTCCGAGAACACGCCGTCCACGCCCAGGTCAAAGAAGCGCGTGTACTCGTTGGAAGGCTGAATGCCGTCGTCCAGCGGCTGGCGATTGCGCTCGTTGCGGAAGGTCCAGGTGTGGACCACCAGGCCCAGAGAATGGGCGCGCTGCACCAGGTCGGTGGCGGGAACGGCCACGCGGTCAGCCTCGTTGACGGCACCGTCACCATTCACGTCGGCACAGCCGCCGGCGGCGTTCAGCGCCTTGCAGGCCGTGCTCTGGATGTAGTACTTCCAGGGGCCGATGCCGTCGGCGTAACTCGCCACCTCGGCCAGGCCGGCGGGGGTGAGCAAGTCCTTGAAGAGGCCGGCGCGGCCCGACACCACCCAGTCATAGGGCTTGTCGAAGGGCGCTGCAAAGGTGATGGTGCCGTCGGCCGCCAGGTCGTCGGCATCCACCAGCTGAACCAGGCGCACGCGCGTCTTGCTGCGCAGGTAGCGCAGGTTGGCGGTCTCGAAGGACTGGATGAAGACCGGCGCCTCGCGATGATTCCAGCCGGCGCGCGTGAGCGCGGCCAGCAGCCGGTCTTCGAGCGCCAGGCCGATCTGCTGGTGGTAGGTGGGGTGCTTGGTCTCGGGATAGATGCCGATGGTTCGGCCCTGCTCGCGCGCCTTGTTCTTGGCCAGCGCGATCACCTCTTCCAGCGTCGGAATCTGGAACCGGCCGTTGAAGGCCTGGCTGCGCGCGCCCACCGGCTGCACGGCGCGCAGCTGCCTGATCTCGGCCAGCGTGAAGTCGCTCGCCCACCAGCCGTCAGTGGGGATGCCGTCCAGCATCACGGTGCGGCGGCGCGCCGCGAACTGCGGCAGCGCGGACACATTGGTGGTGTCCTTCAGGTTCGGTTCGTGACGGGCGATCAGGTGGCCGTCCTTGGTGGCCACGAGGTCGGGCTCGACGAAATCGGCGCCCAGTTCTATGCCCAGCGCATAGGCCTCGAGCGTGTGCTCGGGCAGGTAGCCGCTGCCGCCGCCGCGGTGGCCTATGACCAGCGGCGCCGGCAGGGCATTGGCGCCTTCACGGCCACGGCCATCGTGGGCCTGGGCGGCGGTGCCGGCGAGAACGAGGGCGGCGGCGAGCGCAACGCGCCGCCAGGTGGTGATGGATGTCTTCATATTGGCTTGCCTCCTGCCCGCCAAGGTGACGGGAGGCGCATCGTAGACGCCGGCCGTGACCCCGGCGTGTCATCCACCCACCCGCCGCAGGGTGGCCGCCCCGGCCATCGGCCTGTTCAGCCAGGCAGTGCGGGCAAGGGCGAGAAAGCCGGGTACTCGCCGCGCAGTGCGCGCCACACGGTCTCGGCCGTCAGCGGCATCTGCACGCGTTCGGCCGCGCGCCCCTGGCCGGCTTGGGCCAGGGCATCGACGACGGCATTCACCACCGCGGGTGTGGCACCTATGGTGCCCAGCTCGCCCACGCCCTTGCTGCCCAGGCCGTTGGTGAGGCAGGGCACGGATTCGTCGAAGGCGGTCTTGAAGCCGCGGAAGCTGTCGACGCCGGGCAGTGCGTAGTCCATGAAGCTGGCGCTCAGCAGCTGGCCCTGCTCGTCGTAGACCATGCGCTCGCACAAGGCCTGGCCCATGCCCTGCAAGGCCCCGCCCTCGACCTGGCCGCGCACGATGGTGGGGCTGACGATGCGGCCGATGTCGTTGACCGAGGCGTAGGCGACGACGCGCACCTGGCCGGTGGCGGGGTCGATCTCGACCTCGCAGACATGGCAGCCATTGGGCCAGCTCGGCGCCGCTGCCTTGGCGCCGCCCTCGGCCAGGATCACCGCGGCCGGCTGGCGCCGCGCGAGATCGAAGAGGCCGATGCCGAGATCGGTGCCGGCCACGGTGTAGCGGCCGGCCGCGTATTCGATGTCGGCCGCTGGCGCCTCCAGCGCCTGGGCCGCCAACTCCTTGCCCTGGTCGACCGCCGCCTTGGATGCCACCTGCACCGCGGCGCCGCCGGTGAAGAGCGAACGGCTGCCGGCGCTGCCGAAGCCATTGGCGCGGTCGGTGTCGCCCTGCAGGATGCGGATGCGCTCCAGCGGCACGCCGAAGACATCCACCGCCAGCTGGGCGTAGCTGGTGGCAATGCCCTGGCCCATGGCCATGGTGGCCGAGGTCAGCTCGACGAAGCCATCGGCAGTGACGCGCACCTGCACCTGCTCTTCCAGCGCGTTGGCGCCGGTCCATTCCAGGAAGGTGGCGATGCCGCGCCCGCGCAGCAGGCCGCGCGCACGCGAGGCCTCGCGCCTTGCCGCATAGCCGCCCCAGTCGGCCAGTTCCAGGCCCTGGTCCAGCATCCGGGCGAACTGACCGCTGTCATAGGTCTGGCCCATGGCGTTGCGGTAAGGCATTTGCTCGGGGCGGATCATGTTGCGGCGGCGCAGCTCGGCCCCGTCCATGCCAATGGCGCGCGCAGCAGCGTCCATCAGGCGCTCGGTGGCGTAGATGGCCTCGGGCCGGCCGGCGCCGCGGTAAGGCCCGGTGGGCGCCGTGTGGCTGAGCACGGCACGAATGTCGAGGTTGATGACCGGGATGTCGTAGATGCTGGTCGTGACCCAGGGGCCGATGAGCAACTGGATGGCCACGCCAGGCGTCGTGGGGTAGGCGCCGACATTGGCCAGCGAGCGCAGGCGCAGTGCCAGCACGCGGCCATCGGCGTCCAGCGCCAGCTCGGCGTGGCTGAGCAGGTCGCGGCCGTGTACCGCGGCCAGGAAATCCTCGACGCGCTCGGCCTGCCACTTGACAGGCCGGGCCAGCTGCCGCGCGGCAAAGGCCACCGCCACATCCTCGGGATAGATGCCGGTCTTCATGCCGAA
Source organism: Rubrivivax sp. A210 (assembly GCF_904426505.1). GTDB lineage: Bacteria > Pseudomonadota > Gammaproteobacteria > Burkholderiales > Burkholderiaceae_C > Rubrivivax. Next base: position 44,704 of record NZ_CAJGBN010000010.1, on the reverse strand, counting down.
GCCGCCGCCGACGTCGCCCACCAGCACGCGCACGTCCTCGGCCTGCAGGCCCAGGCAGGCCGCCAGGCCGTCGCGCACCGCGCTGGGCATCTGGCTGGAAAGCCGCATCGTCAGCCGCCCTTCGTCCAGCCAGGCCAGCACCGAGCGCGGCTCCATCGTGGCCGGCGCCAGGCGCTGGTTGACCAGGTCCAGCTGCACACGATGGGCAGCGCGCGCAAAGGCCGCCTCGGCGGCGGCAGCATCACCGTGGCGGGCCTGGGCCAGCACATTGCCGTGGGCGCCGGGCCAGACCGGCTCGGCACCTTCGGCCACCGCCGCCAGCGCATCGGCCACCGCGGGCAGGGCCTCGATGTCCACCACCACCGCGTCGGCCGCGGCCCGCGCGGCCTCGCGCGATTCGGCCACCACCAGGGCCACGGCCTCGCCGACGAAGCGCACGATGTCCTGCGCCAGCACCGGCCGCGCCGGCGCGTCCATCGCGCTGCCGTCGGGGCGGCGAAAGCCCGCCGCGGGCGCCAGCGGCTTGATGCCGGCCGCCGCCAGGTCAGCGCCGGTGTAGACCGCCAGCACGCCGGGCACGGCCAGGGCCGCCGAGCTGTCGATGCCAAGAATGCGGCCGTGGGCCTGGGTCGAGCGGACGAAGCGCAGATGGGCCGCACCTTCAGGCGTCACGTCACCCGTGTATCGGCCCCGGCCCTGCACCAGGGCCGGGTCTTCGATGCGGCGCACCTGGGCGCCGCTGCCGTAGCGGCCGGCAGCATCGGCGGCGGCGTTCATGCCGCCTCCCCGTTGATCGTGCGCGCCGCCTGCTGGACCGAGGCGACGATGTTCACATAGCCGGTGCAGCGGCAGAGATTGCCTTCGAGCGCATGCACGATCTCGGCCTCGGCCGGGCGCGGGTTCTCGCGCAGCAGGCAGGTGGCGGCCAGGATCATGCCGGGCGTGCAATAGCCGCATTGCAGGCCGTGGCAGGCGATGAAGGCCTCCTGCACCGGATGCAAGCTGCCGTCGGCCGCAGCCAGGCCCTCGATGGTGGTGACGGCGCGGCCCGCCACCTGCAGCGCCAGCAGGCTGCAGCTCTTGACCGCCTGGCCGTCCAGCAACACCGTGCAGGCTCCGCACTGCGCGGTATCGCAGCCCACATGGGTGCCGGTCAGCGCCAGCGGGCCGCGCAGCAGGTCCACCAGCAGCGTGGCCGGCTCGACCTCCAGCGCCATGGCGCGTCCGTTGAGCATGAATTCAAGTTTCGTCATCGCAAGCTCCTGCAGGGGCGACTGGCCGGGCGGCGGGGATGTTAGCGCGCGCCCGTCTTCGCATGCGGCCTTGGCCGGCGGCAGGCCGGGCGGGTTATCGTGGCGCTTGATTGCCTCGCCAGCACTGTGCCGGGGCTTGATGACCACGCCGACCCGCCGCCGCCATGTCCACTGCCGCATCCTCCCTGTCCCCTGGTGACTCCACCCTGCACGAGGCGGCCATCCCGGTGCTCGTCGTCGGCGCCGGATTGATGGGCCTGGGCATCGCCCAGGTCGCGGCCCAGGCCGGCCACGAGGTGCTGTTGCTCGACAGCCGCGAGGGCGCCGCCGCCCTGGGCCTGGCCAGGCTCGGCACCACGCTGCAGGCCCTGGCTGCCAAGGGCCGCCTCAGCCAAGCCGCGGCAGCGGCCACGCTGGCGCGCCTCCACCCCATCGCCGGCCTGGCCGAGGCCGCCGGCGTGGGCCTGGTGGTCGAGGCCATCGTCGAGGACCTGGCGGCCAAGCGCGAACTGCTGCGCCAGCTCGAGGCCGTGGTCGGCGACGATTGCCTGCTCGCCAGCAATACCTCGTCCATCAGCATCACCGCGCTGGCCGCCGGCCTCAAGCGCCCCGGGCGCGTGGTGGGCATGCATTTCTTCAACCCGGTGCCGCTGATGGCGCTGGTGGAGGTGGTCTCGGGCCTGCAAACCGATCCTGCCGCGGCGGCGGCCGTACAGGCACTGGCCCAGGCCTGGGGCAAGCAGGCGGTGCATGCGAAGAGCACGCCGGGCTTCATCGTCAATCGCATCGCCCGCCCCTACTACGCCGAAGCCCTGGCCCTGCTGCTGGAGCAAGCCGCCGCACCCAAGGTCATCGACGCCTGCCTGCGCGGCGCGGGTTTTCGTCTCGGGCCCTGCGAGCTGATGGACCTGATAGGCCACGACACCAATCTCGCGGTGACGACCTCGGTCTGGGAGGCCAACTACCACGACCCGCGTTACCGCCCCAGCCCGCTGCAGCGCGAGATGGTCGACGGCGGCCTGCTCGGCCGCAAGAGCGGGCGCGGCTTCTACCGCTACCCCGCGGGTGCGCCGGCCCTGCCTGCGCCGCACTTTGATGCACCGGCCCATGCGCTGGAGCTCACGGTACACGGCAGCTGCGCGGTGGCCGAATGGCTGGAGCAGCAGACGGCCCGCGTGCTGCAGCCCCTTGGCCGGCGCCCGGCGCGGCTGTATGCCGGCGGCTGGACCGGCCTCGAAGTGGCGCGCGCCCGACTGGTGCTGAGCGACGGGCGCAGCGCGCAAGACCTGGCCCAGGCCCTGGGGCTGGCCGACATCGCCGTCTTCGACCGCCCTCTGGCCCTGCCCTGCGCCCCGGCCACGCCCATCGCCTATGCGGTGGCGCCCGGCGCCCACCCGGCCTGGCGCGCGCAGGCGCCGGCCTGGCTGGCGGCGCTGGGCCTGGCGCCGCTGCCGGTGGCCGACAGCCCCGGGCTGATCGTCGCGCGCACCGTGGCGATGCTCGTCAACGAGGCCGCCGACGCGGTGCTGCAGGGCGTGTGCAGCAGCGCCGGCGCCGACGCTGCGGTCAAGCTGGGCCTCAACTGGCCGGCTGGACCCTTCGAATGGCTGGCCCGCTGGGGCACGGCCGAACTGCGCGCCGTGATTGCCGCGCTGGACGCGCACTACCGCGGCGAGCGCTACCGCATCAGCCCCTGGCTGCAGCGCCAGACGCTGCAGCCACGCCCGGCCCCGGCCTGAGGCCGGCGCACCGCGGGCCTCAACGGGGCTTCAGCTCGACGCGCCGATTGCGCGCCCAGGCTTCTTCGGTATCACCCAGGGCGAGCGGACGCTTGTCGCCAAAGCTCACCGGCTCGAGCTGGGATTCGGCCGCCCCGAACTGGCGCAACGCCTTCACCACCGCCAGCGCGCGCTTCTGGCCCAGGGCCAGGTTGTATTCGGCGCCGCCGCGCTGGTCGGCATGGCCTTCGACGACGAGTGTGCGGCCCGGCTCGTCGGCGAGCGCGCGGCCATGGGCCAGCAGCATGGGGACGTAGTCCTCGTCGATGGCATAGCGGTCGAAATCGAAATAGACGCGGCGTGCCAGCTGGGATTCGGCCGCAGCGGCAGGCAGCGCGGCTGCCGGCGCAGCTGCTGGCGCAGCTGTCGGGGGCGTGGCCTGCGATGCGCCGGCCGTGCCGCAGGCGTGATGCTGCGCGCCGGCCGCGGCGCGGCCGCCGCAGTGGCAGCCGCCGCAGCGGCCTCGGGCGTGGCCCAGATCGTGGTGTCGGAGGTGCGCGTCACCAGCACCGGCTCGGCCGGCGCCGCCGGCGCCTCGGGCGAAGCCGGAGGCGTCGCGCAAGCGCCCAGCACGAGCGCGGCGGCCAGCACTTGTGCAGGTGCCAAGACGGCGCGCAACGGCCTGATCAGCATCGACTTCTTCATCTTCTCTCCCTGTCCATCGGCGCCGGCTGTGGCGCCGGCTGCTGCTTCTTCCTGGCCGCGCCTACTGCGCCGTCCAGCCCCCATCCACGGCCCAGGCCTGGCCGCGCACATTGGCGGCGGCCGCCGAGCACAGGAAGACCGCCAGCTCGCCCAGTTGCTCGGGCGTGGTGAATTCGAGCGAGGGCTGCTTCTCGCCCAGCAGGCTTTCGCGCGCCTTGGCGTCGCTGATGCCGTCGCGTGCCGCGCGGGCGTCGACCTGCTTTTGCACCAGCGGCGTCAGCACCCAGCCCGGGCAGATGGCATTGACAGTGATGCCGCTGGTGGCCACTTCCAGTGCCGTGGTCTTGGTGAAACCGACCAGGCCGTGCTTGGCCGCCACATAGGCGCTCTTGGCCGCCGAGGCCACCAGGCCGTGGACGCTGGCGAGGTTGATGATCCGGCCCCAGTTGCGCGCCTTCATGCCCGGCAGCGCCAGCCGCGTGGTGTGAAAGGCCGAGCTGAGGTTGATGGCGATGATGGCGTCCCAGCGCTCGACCGGAAACTCGTCGATGTTGGCCACATGCTGGATACCGGCGTTGTTGACGAGGATGTCGACGCCGTCGAAGGTGGCCGCAGCGTGCGCCATCATGGCCTCGATCTCGGCCGGCTTGCCCATGTCGGCGCCGTGGTAGGCCACCTGCACGCCCAACGCCGCCACCGCGGCCTTGGCACCTTCAACATCGCCGAAGCCGTTGAGCACGAGGTTGGCGCCCTGGCGCGCCAGGCTGAGCGCGATGCCCAGGCCTATGCCGCTGGTGGAACCGGTGACGAGGGCGGTCTTGCCTTTGAGGGTCATGGATGATCTCCGTAGCGATGCGGGAAAGATGCGGAAAAAGGTCGGGGCGGCGGCGATTGTTCCACCGCGCCCGCCGTCGCCACGGCGCTGCAGTGGCCGGGGCGCAAAATGAGGCTTGCGAATGCTTGCACAACAGCGGCTACGGTTTGGCCCGCGCCGGCCGATAACCCGGCACGAAGCAAAGCCCAGCGGACCCACCCATGAGCACCTCCCCCCGGCAAGACAACACCTTCGGCACCGCCAACCCGCATGCCCTGGCCACCATCCTGGAGGCCAGCGAGACGCGCAGCATCATCGCGGCGACCGACATCTTCGACATCTCGGGCATCAAGCTCTGGTCGAGCAAGCAGCCGGTCTCGGCGGCGCTGCAGCGCAAGCTGATCGACCGCCAGCTGCGCCAGCCGCTGGAAAGTTGCCTCATCGCCGAGGACGGCGTCAACACCCTGACCCTGGTCGAAGCCATCGACAGGCTGGTGCAGGGCGACACCGCGCTGACGCCGCTGCTGGCGCCCCATGCCGCCCGCCTGGTCAAGGAGGCGGCCCAGTTGCCGCTCAATCCGGTGGCCCAGCTGCTGCTTTCGGCCAGCCAGACGGCACGTCCGCAGCGCTTCGAGCACGCCATGGCCGGCATGGCCCTGGCCGGCGCGCTGATGGCCGGCAATGGTGGCGACACGCCCGAGATCCGCCTGGCCATGCTTTGCGGCCTGCTGCACGACCTGGGCGAGATGTACATCGATCCCCGCCACGGCGAAGCCGAGGCCGACCGCGAGCTCGACTTCCTCAGCTACCAGCAGCTGGTGGTTCACCCCCACGTCGGCCACCTGCTCATTGCCCAGCTCACCAACTACCCCTCCGTGGTTTCGCGCGCCATCGCCGAGCACCACGAGCGGCTCGACGGTTCGGGCTATCCGCACGCACTGCCGGCCGAGCGCATCTCGCCGCTGGGCCGCCTGCTCGCCGTCACCGAGGCCACGCTGACGGCGCTGCGCGGCGAAGGCCGCCAGCTGCTGCACGCCAGCGTGGCGCTGCGCACGGTGCCGGGCGAGTACGACCTCAGCTGGGTCGGCCGCGTCAGCCAGGCCGCCTGCGCCCAGCCGCCCTCGCCCGCGGTGATGGAGCACGAGGACATCCAGGCCCGCCTGGCAGCGCTGGGCGAAGTGCTGGCCAGCGCCGAGACCAATGTCGCCCGCCTCAAGGCCGAGGCCAGCGTGCCGGCGCTGCAGGACGCGCTGGCCCTGGCCGACTTCCTGCTGCAGCGCCTGCGCACCGGCTGGAACGAAAGCGGCATGTGGAACCCGGGCGCGATGGCCGGCGCCGACGCGGCCGAGGTCGAGGCGCTGGAAGACGAGATCTACTTCCGCCTGCGCGGCGTGCAGCGCGCCACGCTGATGCGCGCCGGCAAGCTGGAGCCGACCGAGGCCGAGCAGCTCAACACGCTGTGCGACTCGCTGGCGATGGGATAGGCCGGCGCGGCTTGCTCAGTCTGCCGCCGCGGCCTTCCAGCGCCGCAACAGCAGCGCATTGCTGACCACGGTGACGCTGCTGAAGGCCATCGCGCCGCCGGCGATCACCGGGCTCAGCAAGCCCAAGGAGGCCAGCGGAATGCCCACGGCATTGAAGACGAAGGCCCAGAACAGGTTTTGACGGATCTTGGCGTGGGTACGGCGCGAGATCGCCAGCGCGTCGGCCACGCGGGCCGGGTCGCCGTGCATCAGCGTGATGCCGGCCGCGTGCATGGCCACATCGGTGCCGCCGCCATCCGGGTGCGCCATCGCGATGCCGACATCGGCCGCCGCCAGCGCCGGCGCGTCGTTGATGCCGTCGCCCACCATCGCCACCTTGACGCCGCCCCGCCTGAGCTCGCCGACGATGCGGGCCTTGTCCTCGGGCAGCACCTCGGCACGCACATCGCTGATGCCCAGCGCTGCCGCCACTGCCGCCGCGGCACCGCGGTTGTCGCCCGAGACCAGCACGCTGCGCACGCCCAGCGCCGCCAGTCGCTTCACCGCGGCGGCGGCCTGGGGTTTGAGGGTGTCGCCAAAGGCCAGCCGGCCCAGCAGTTCCCAGCCGCCGGCGGCCGTGGCCCCGGCCAGATAAGACAAAGTGTGGCCCTGGTCCACCGCCGCCGCCGCATCCGGGGCAGCGACTGAGACGCCGCTTTCCTGCATCCAGCGCGCGCTGCCCAGGCGCAGCGCGCGGCCGGCCACCTCGCCGGCCACGCCGCGCCCCGGCACCGCGCGCAGGCTGCTGGCAGCCGGCACGGCCAGGCCATCGGCGGCGGCGGCCTCCAGCACCGCGCGGGCCAGCGGGTGGCTGCTGCCGGCCTGCAGCGCGGCGGCAGCCACGATCAGGGTCGCCTTGTCGCCGGCCAGCGGCTGGGCATCCACGAGGCGTGGCCGACCCTCGGTGAGGGTGCCGGTCTTGTCCCAGGCCACCACGCGCACGGCGTGGGCCAGCTCCAGCGCCTCGGCGTCCTTGATCAGGATGCCGTGGCGGGCGGCCACGCCGGTGCCGGCCATGATGGCTGCCGGCGTGGCCAGACCCAGCGCGCAGGGGCAGGCGATCACCAGCACCGCCACCGCGTGCAGCACGGCCGCCGTCCAGTCGCCCACCGCCGCGCCAAGACCCAGGCCCCAGGCCAGCAGCGTGAGCGCCGCCACGCCGGCAACGGCCGGCACGAAGACGGCGCTGACACGATCGACCAGGCGCTGGATCGGCGCCTTGCCGGCCTGGGCCGACTCGACCATGCGCACGATGCGCGCCAGCAGGGTTTCGGCGCCGATGGCGCTGGTGCGCAGCAGCAGCAGGCCGTCGCCGTTGACGGCGCCGCCGGCCACGCGGCCACCCGGGCCGCGCGCCACCGGCAGGCTTTCGCCGGTGATGAGCGATTCGTCGACCGCGCTCTCGCCCTCGACGACGACGCCGTCGACGGCGATGCGCTCGCCCGGCCGCACGACCACCAGATCGCCCACGCGCACCTCGGCCAGCGGCAGGTCGACATCGCCGCCCGCGCGGCGCACGCGCGCCGTGGCCGGGCGCAGCGCATTGAGCGCGCGGATGGCCTCGCCGGTCTGGCGGCGGGCGCGCGCCTCCAGCCACTTGCCCAGCAGCACGAGCGCAATGACGACGGCCGAGCTTTCGAAATAGAGCGCCGGCATGGCCCCCGCCGGCGCCGCGAGCAGGCCCCAGACGCTGAGGCCGAAGGCCGCCGTCGTGCCCATCGCCACCAGCAGATCCATATTGCCGGCGCCGGCGCGCAGCGCGCCCCAGCCGGCGCGGTAGAAGCGTGCGCCCAGCCAGAACTGCACCGGCGCCGCCAGCGCCAGCTGCCACCAGCCCGGCAACATCCAGTGCCAGCCGAACACCAGGCCCAGCATGGGCAGCACCAGCGGCAGCGACAGCAGCGCGGCCGTCACCACCCGCGCGCCCTCGCCCAGGCGGCGCGCGGTTGCCGGGCTGTCGGCGCGCGCCGGCGCCAGCACGCGGTAGCCGGCCTTGACCACGGCCGCGCTCACCGCCTCGGCCGCCGCCGCATCACCCTCGCGCGCCGCCAGCGTCACGGTGGCGGTTTCGGTGGCGAGGTTGACGCTCACCGCCAGCGCGCCCGGCACGCGGGCGATAGCCTTCTCGACCCGCGCGACACAAGAGGCGCAGCTCATGTCGCCGATGGGCAACTGCAGCGTGTACGTGGCGACGCCATAGCCGGCCTTCTCGACCGCCTGGCGCAGGGCGGCAGGCTCGAATCCGGGCGCGGTGGCGACGCTCAGCGTCTCGGTGGCCAGGTTGACGCCGGCCTGCAGCACGCCGGGCACCTTGCGCGCTGCCTTCTCGACGCGGCCGGCGCAGGAGGCGCAGGTCATGCCGTCGACGGGCAGGCTCCAGGGGCTGGGTTGGGCGGCGGCGCGGGCGGAAGTCATGGTTGGCGATGATGCCGCCCCGGGCCCACTTCAAGCGTGTCCCAGGTCACCAAGTTCACCCAGGCTGCGGCCGGGCTTGATCGGCGTCGAATTGCCGCCATATTGAAGGCGCACACTCACGCTTCCTTTCGACAACATCGCCTTGAAGGCCAGCCCATGATCCAGTTCGAAGTTCCCGACATGACCTGCGGCCACTGCGTGCGCAGCGTCACCGAGGCCGTGAAGGCCGCCGACCCGGCCGCCGAAGTTGCCATCGACCTGCCCAGCCACCGCGTCCAGGTCAACAGCACGCTGCCGCGCGAGGTGATCGCGGCTCAGATCGTCGAGGCCGGCTTCACGCCCGACTGAGCCAGCCCGGCCGAGGGCATGGGCGCGTGGCTACACTCGCAGCCCCCATGGCCGGCATCCACATCACCGACATCGAGTCCGCCATCAACTGGTGGCGCGAGCGCTCGCCCTCGCCCGACGGCATCAGCGCCTGCGCCGAGGTGCGCGCGCTGGCCGGGGTCTACGGCCTGATGGTCTACCACCGCGAGTCGCTGTGCGACGAGGTCAGCATGCCCGTGGCCGCACACGCCGCCTGGCTGGCCTGGTACGCGACCACGCCCGACGCGCCCTGCATCGCGATCTGCTCAACCAGCCAGGGCGACGCCATCTGCAAGGGCTGCGGGCGCAGCTTCGACGAGGTGCAGCACTGGCCCGGCTACACACCGGCCGAGAAGCGCGCCGTCTGGCGCCGCATCAGCCTGGAGGCCACGGCCTGGCGCTTCAACCGCTATGCCGAGCGTGCGCGCCGCGCCAGCGGTGCCGACCACCCGCCGCCGGAGGTCTTTGCCGACCCGCCCGCGGCCCCCGCCTGAACCGCGCCGCCGCGTGAGCCTGCCCTTGCCGCCGCAGCCGGGCCACTCGCCGGGGGCCAGCCTGCGCCGCATCCTGCCGCTGGCCTGGCCGGTCTTCGTGGGCCAGGTCTCGGTGCTGGCCTTCGCCACCATCGACACCCTGCTGGTCGCCCGCGCCTCGGCGGCCGACCTGGCGGCGCTGGCGGTGGGCGGCGCCACCTACGTCACCGTCTTCATCGGCTGCATGGGCATCCTGATGGCCCTGATGCCCATCGCCGGCCAATTGCATGGCGCCGGCCGCGACGCCGAGGCCGGCCGCCAGGCCCACCAGGCGGTGTGGATCGCACTCGGCCTGTCGGCCCTGGGTTGCGCCGTGCTGGTGTTTCCGGCGCCCTTCCTGGCGCTGGCGCGCGCCGGCCCCGAGGTGGCTGCCAAGGTGCGGGCCTATCTGCTGGGCGTGGCGCTGGCACTGCCGGCCTCGCTGCTGTTCACCGTCTTTCGCGCCCTCAACAACGGCGTCTCGCGGCCCAAGGCGGTGATGGCCATCCAGCTGGGCGGGCTGGCCGTGAAGGCGCCGATGTCGGCGGCACTGGTGTTCGGGCTGGCGCCGCTGGGCCTGCCCGCCCTGGGCGCGGCCGGCTGCGGCATCGCCACCGCGCTGGCGATGTGGGCCCAGCTGCTGCTTTCGGCCTGGGTGCTCAAGCGTGACGCTTTTTACGCGCCCTTTGCCCTGCTCGGCCGCGGCCTCGACCGCCCACGGCGCGCGCCGCTGCTGGAGCAACTGCGACTGGGCCTGCCGATGGGCGCCTCGATCATGGTCGAGGTGACCGGCTTCACCTTCATGGCCATCTTCATCTCGCGCCTGGGCACGACGCCGGTGGCCGGCCACCAGATCGCCGTCAATCTGGTGTCGCTGCTCTTCATGATGCCGCTGGCCATTGGCAATGCCGGCAGCACCCTGGTGGCCCAGCGCATAGGCGCTGGCGACCTTGCCGATGCGCGCCGCCTGGGCGGCCACAGCCTGCTGCTGGGCTGCAGCTTTGCCGCCGTGGTGGGCAGCGCCGTCTTTTTCTGGCGTGAGCAGGTGCTGGGCCTGTACACCAGCGACGCCGCGGTGATGGCCGCGGCGCTGCCGCTGCTGGCCTGGGTGGCCCTGTTCCATGTCGCCGACGGCGCCCAGATCATTGCCGCCTTCGTGCTGCGAGCCTACAAGGTGGCCACCGTGCCGCTGGTCATCTACGTCACCGCGATGTGGGGCGTGGGCCTGGGCGGCGGCTGGGTGCTGGCCTTCGACCTGCCCGGCAGCGTGCCCCTTGAATGGCAGGGCGCACGCGGCTTCTGGCTGGCCAGCACGACGGGGCTGGTGCTGGCGGGGGTGGCGCTGTCGGTGGAGATGGGGCGGGTGATGGGGCGGAGCGGTGTGGTCGCGATGGGACGCAGGCCCTGACATGGCGCCTCAGTCAGCGCCCGCGACTGATGCCATGATCGGCCTGCAGCGCCCACGTTGCCCCAGGCGCCCACGCCCATTCGAGGAGGAACAAGCTTGAACATGACCTTCCATCGCGCCCACCGGGCGGCCCGGTACCTCGCGCCTTGGCTGGCGGCCCTGGCCGTCGCCGTGTCCGGCCTTGCGCAGGCACAGACCAAGCCGGCCGTCGGCGACCTGCCCGTCTCGGCCATCGTGCCGGCCACGCCCGCTCCGCCCGGCACCGAGGTGGCGCCGGTGATGCAGGCTCCGGGCATCGACACCCTGGCCACCATCCGCAAGCGCGGGCGGCTGCGCGTGGGCGTGATCACGGTCGAGCCGATGGTGATGCGCGATGCCAGCGGCGAATTCAGCGGCCTGAGCGTCGATGTGATGCGCCGCATGGCGCAGGAGATGGACGTCGGCGTCGACTTCATCGTGACCAATCCGCTGGTGATGATCCAGGACCTGCGCGACGGCCGTTTCGACCTGCTGGCCACAGGCCTGTGGATGAGCACCGAGCGCGCGATGGTCATCAACTTCACCGAGCCGACCGTCAACGAAGGCGTCTACCTCGTCGCCAACCGCGCGCTGGCCGGCAAGTGGCGCCAGTTGTCCGACTACGACAAGCCCACCGTGAAGATCGCCGTCTACTCCAACACGGCGCAGGAGAAGCTGGCACGGCGCCTGTTTCCGCGCGCCCGCATCGTGCGCGTGGATGGCAACGAATCCATGGTGGTCGCCAGCGGCGATGCCCATGCGGCGCTGGTGCCCACGCTGGCGCCCGAAGCGCTGCTGCAGCGCGCGCCGGCCAAGCTCTTCCTGCCACGCGACCAGCCGGTGAGCTACACGCCCGCCGCCTTCGGCGTGCGCAAGGGCGATCCCGACTTCCTCAACTTCCTCAACACCTGGCTCGCGCTGCGCCGCGGCGAGGGCTGGCTGGAAGAGCGGGCTCGCCACTGGGTGTCGAGCAAGGGCGCCGGCAAGGCGCCGTGAAGGCGGGCGCGACGGCGCTATGCCGCCGTCGCCTGCCTCACCGCCCTGTCCCACCCTGCCATCAGTTCGGCCGCACGCTCGCGCGCCATCGTCGGCAGGAAGCGGCGCTCCACCTGCCATTGCTCCGACAGTTCATCGAGATCGCGCCAGACGCCGCACGAGAGCCCGGCCAGGTAGGCCGCGCCCAGCGCCGTGGTCTCGATGACCTTGGGCCGCACCACCGGGATGCCCAACAGGTCGGCCTGGAACTGCATCAGCAGGTCGTTGACGCAGGCGCCGCCGTCCACGCGCAGCTCGCTCACCGCGGCGTCGCCGGCGGCGGCAGCGTCGCGCGCCATGGCCTGCAGCAGGGCGGCACTCTGGAAGGCGATGCTTTCCAGCGCGGCGCGGGCGATGTGGCCCACGGTGCTGCCGCGCGTGAGGCCGACGATGGCGCCGCGCGCCTCGGCCTTCCAGTAGGGCGCGCCCAGGCCGGTGAAGGCGGGCACGAAGATCACGCCACCGGCATCGGGCACGCTCTGCGCCAGCGCCTCGACCTGGCCGCTGCCCTGGATGGCGCGCAGGCCGTCGCGCAGCCATTGCACCACCGCGCCGCCGATGAAGACGCTGCCTTCGAGCGCGAATTCCGGCGTGGCGCCGGGCTGGGCCGCGCTGGTGGTGATGAGGCCGTTGCGGCTGGCCTGGAACTGCGCGCCGGTGTGCATCAGCATGAAGCAGCCCGTGCCATAGGTGTTCTTGGCCAGGCCGGCCTTGAAGCAGGCCTGGCCGAAGAGCGCGCTCTGCTGGTCGCCGGCCATGCCGCCCACCGGCAGGGCCGCGCCCAGCCACTGCGCCTGGGTGTGGCCATAGACATGGCTGGACGGATGCACGGCCGGCAGCAGCCCCGGCGGGATGTCGAGGATGGTCAGCAGCTCTTCATCCCAGCGGTTGGCGTGGACGTCCAGCATCAGCGTGCGCGCGGCATTGCTCACGTCGGTGGCGTGTACCGCGCCGCCGGTCAGCTGCCACAGCAGCCAGCTGTCGACGGTGCCGAAGGCGAGTTCGCCGCGCTCGGCCGCGGCGCGGGCGCCGTCCACATGGTCAAGAATCCACTTGAGCTTGGTGCCCGAGAAATAGGCGTCAACGATGAGGCCGGTCTTGCGCCGGAACAGTTCTTCCAGCCCCTGGGCGCGCAGCGCGGCGCAGGTGGGTTCGGCGCGGCGGTCCTGCCAGACGATGGCGTTGTAGATGGGCTGCCCGGTGCGGCGGTTCCACACCACCGTGGTCTCGCGCTGGTTGGTGATGCCAATGGAGGCGATGTCGGCCGCCGTGAGCCCGGCCTTGGCCAGGGCCTCGCGTGCGGTGGCAATCTGGGTTTCCCAGATCTCCAGCGGGTCGTGCTCCACCCAGCCCGGCTGCGGGTAGATCTGGCGAAACTCGCGCTGGGCCATCGCGACGATGCGGCCCTGGCCGTCGAAGACGATGCTGCGCGAGCTGGAAGTGCCCTGGTCCAGGGCCAGCAGATGGGTCTTCATGGGTTGCACACCTTCAACGTGACGCCGGCGTCGGCGAGCATGGCAGGAAAGGGCTCGGGCGGGGCCTGGTCGGTGAACAGCATGTCAACCTGGTCCAGCCGGCCCAGTTCCACCATCGCCGGCCGGTTGAACTTGCTGTGGTCGGCTGCCATCCAGATCACGCGCGAGTGGCCGATGATGGCGCGCGCCACCTTGACCTCGCGGTAATCGAAGTCGCGCAGCGTGCCATCGGCTTCGATGGCCGAGACGCCGATGAGGCCGATGTCGACCTTGAACTGCTGGATGAAGTCGACCGTGACCTCGCCGACGATGCCGCGGTCGCGCGAGCGCACCACGCCGCCGGCGACGATGACCTCGCAGTCGGGGTTGTCCGAGAGGATGGCCGCCACATTGAGGTTGTTGGTGATGACACGCAGGCCCTTGTGGCCCAGCAGCTCGCGTGCGATGGCCTCGGTGGTGGTGCCGATGTTGATGATGAGCGAGCAGTCGTTGGGCACCTCGGCCGCCACCGCGCGGGCGATGCGGCGCTTGGGCTCGTCGTTGAGCTGCTGGCGCTGGCGGTAGGCGATGTTCTCGATGGTCGAGCTGGGCACGCGCACGCCGCCGTGAAAGCGCGCCAGCAGGCCGGCATCCGAAAGCAGGCGCACATCGCGCCTCACCGTCTGCAAGGTGACGCCGAACTGCTCGGCCAGGGCCTCCACCGAGACGCTGTTGAGGCGGCGCACGGCGTCGAGCAGCTGCAACTGGCGCGGGCTGGGATTCATGGCAAGCGAATCTAAACGAACACGCAACAGTGCAAACTAGGGTAGTTACCGATATAAAAGGAACATCAAACGAACAGAATCGCTCCGGAACGAAAACAGCCCCGGCCCACCGCGACGCCTGCATGCCCATGACCGAGCCCCGCCCCAGCCCCGAGCCCCCCGCGCACTGTGACGTGCTGGTGGTGGGCGGTGGCATCAACGGTGCCGGCATCGCACGCGACCTCGCCGGCCGCGGCCTGCGCGTGGTGCTGTGCGAGAAGGACGACCTCGCCTCCCACACCTCGGGCGCCTCCACCAAGCTCATCCACGGCGGCCTGCGCTACCTGGAGTACTACGAGTTCGGCCTCGTGCGCAAGTCGCTGGCCGAGCGCGAGGTGCTGCTCAAGAGCGCGCCCCACATCATGTGGCCGCTGCGCTTCGTGATGCCTCACGACCCCGGCATGCGGCCGGCCTGGATGATCCGCATCGGCCTCTTTATGTACGACCACCTGGCGCGGCGCGAGGTGCTGCCGGGTTCGGGCAGCATCGATCTGCGCAGCCATGCGGCCGGCAAGCCGCTGCAGCGGCGCTTCAGCCGCGGCTTCGTGTATTCAGACGGCTGGGTCGACGACGCCCGCCTGGTGGTGCTGAACGCCTTGGACGCCGCGGCGCGCGGCGCCACCGTGCTGACGCGCTGCGCCTGCATCGATGCCAAACGCGAGGCCACGCAGTGGCAGTTGACGCTGCGCGAAGCCGGCGGCGCGACGCGGCGGCTGACCGCGCGGGCACTGGTCAACGCGGCCGGCCCCTGGGCGGCGCAGTTCCTGGCCGAGCACGCCCACGCACCCAAGACACGCGCGCTGCGCCTGGTCAAGGGCAGCCACATCGTCGTGCCACGCATGTTCGAGCACGACCACGCCTACATCTTCCAGAACCCCGACAAGCGCATCATCTTCGCCATCCCCTACGAGGGCGCGTTCACGCTCATCGGCACCACCGATGTCGAGTACCGCGGCCCCATCGGCGACGCCAAGATCGACGAGGAAGAGATCGTCTACCTCTGCGAGCAGGCCAGCCGCTATTTCGAGCGCCCGGTGCGGCGCGCCGACGTGCACTGGTCCTACTCCGGCGTGCGCCCGCTGATCGATGACGAATCGGGCAACCCGGCCGCCGTAACGCGCGACTACTCGCTGGAACTCGACACCTCGGCGGCGCCGCTGCTCAGCGTCTTCGGCGGCAAGATCACCACCTTCCGCAAGCTCGCCGAGGAAGCGGCCGACCGCCTCTCGCCGCCGCTGGCGGTGGCCAAGGGCGCCTGGACCGAGGGCACCTTCCTGCCCGGCGGCGACCTCTCGGCCTGGATAGGGCCGCCCCAGCGTCCCGACACCGACTTCGAGCGCTTCGTGCAGGCGTTGACGAAGAAGCACCCGGCGCTGCCTGAGGCGCTGGTGCGACGCCTGGCGCGCGCCTACGGGGGCCGCGTGAGCCTGGTGCTGGACGCCGGGCCTGCCGGCACCCTCGGTGCCGAGGTCGCCCCCGGCCTCTTCGAAGCCGAACTCAACTATCTGCACGCGCATGAATGGGCGCGCAGCACCGACGACGTGCTTTGGCGCCGCAGCAAGCTGGGCCTGCACATGGACGCCGCCGCGCGTGCGCGCGTGGCCGACTGGTGCCGCAGCCACTGGCCCGAGGCCGCCAGCGCCGCGGCGGCCTCCAAGGAGACGACATGGAGTTGAGGCTCGAGGGCATCGCCCAGCGCTGGGGGGCGGCCCACCACCTCTATGCGATGGATCTGGCCCTGGTGCCGCGTGCGGTAACGGTGCTGCTGGGCGCCACCCAGGCCGGCAAGACGACGCTGATGCGCGTGATGGCCGGGCTGGACAAGCCCAGCGCCGGCCGCGTGCTGGCCGACGGACAGGATGTCACCGGCGTGCCGGTGCGCGAGCGCAATGTCGCCATGGTCTACCAGCAGTTCATCAACTACCCCTCGATGACGGTGGCCGACAACATTGCCTCGCCGCTCAAGCTGCAGGGCGCGCTGGACCGCGCCGCCATCGCTGCGCGCGTGGACGAACTGGCGCGGCGCCTGCACATCGAGCCCTTTCTGAAGCGCCTGCCGGCCGAGTTGTCGGGCGGCCAGCAGCAGCGCGTGGCACTGGCGCGCGCACTGGCCAAGAAGGCGCCGCTGATGCTGCTGGACGAGCCCCTGGTCAACCTCGACTACAAGCTGCGCGAAGAGCTGCGCGACGAGCTCTCGGCCCTGTTTGCCAGCGGCGAATCGACCGTGGTCTACGCCACCACCGAGCCCACCGAGGCCTTGCTGCTGGGCGGCTATACCGCGGTGATGGACGCCGGCGAACTGCTGCAGTACGGGCCCACGGCCGAGGTCTTCCACCGGCCGCGCTCGATCCGCGTGGCGCGCGCCTTCAGCGACCCGCCGATGAACCTGGTCGAGGCCCATGCCGCGGCCGCGGGCATCGCGCTGCCGGCCGGGCTGACCTTGCCACTGAGCGTGCCGCCCGGCCACCCAAGCACGGGCTTTCAGGCGCTCACCGTGGGCATACGCGCCAGCGCCCTGCGCGTACACGGCCGGCCTGGCGACCTCAGCCTGCCGGGCCAGGTGGAGCTGGCCGAGATCTCGGGCTCGGACAGCTTCGTCCACGTTGCCACGCCCATCGGCGAGCTGGTGGCGCAGCTGCCCGGCGTGCACGCCTTCACGCTGGGCTCGGCCCTCACGCTCTACCTGAACCCGGCCCAGGTCCATGTCTTCGATGCGCGCGGCGATCTGCTCATCGCGCCGGCGGCCAGCACCACGGCGGGGAATAACTGACATGGCCCGCATCGATCTCGACCTCGCCCACGCCTACCGGCCCAACCCGCAGCGCGACGAAGACTACGCGCTGCTGCCGCTGAAGATGACGTTCGAGGACGGCGGCGCCTATGCGCTGCTGGGCCCCTCGGGCTGCGGCAAGACGACGCTGCTCAACATCGTCTCGGGCCTCGTCACGCCCTCCCACGGCGGCCTGCGCTACGACGGCCGCGATGTCACCGCCTTGAGCCCGCAGCAGCGCAACATCGCGCAGGTGTTCCAGTTCCCGGTCATCTACGACACCATGACGGTGGCCGAGAACCTGGCCTTTCCGCTGCGCAATCGCGGCGTGCCGGCCGACCGCATCAAGGAGCGCGTGGGCCGCATCGCCGAGATGCTGGAACTGTCGGGCCAGCTGGGCACGCGCGCCGCCGGCCTGGCCGCCGACGCCAAGCAGAAGATCTCGCTCGGCCGCGGCCTCGTGCGCGAGGACGTCTCGGCCGTGCTCTTCGACGAGCCGCTGACGGTGATCGACCCGCACCTCAAGTGGCAGCTGCGGCGCAAGCTCAAGCAGATCCATGCCGAACTGAAGCTGACGCTCATCTACGTCACGCACGACCAGGTCGAGGCGCTCACCTTCGCCCAGCAGGTGGTGGTGATGACGCGAGGCCGCGCGGTGCAGATCGGCAGCGCCAGCGAACTCTTCGAGCGCCCGCGCCATACCTTCGTCGGCAACTTCATCGGCTCGCCGGGCATGAACTTCCTGCCGGCGCAGGCGGTGGACGACGGCGTGCGCGTGGCCGGGCGCGTGTTCGCCGCACCCGCCAACGGCCTCGCCGGCGCTGGCCCGCTGACCCTGGGCATACGGCCTGAATACGTGCGGCTGGCGGCTGCCGGCGGCGTGGGCGCCGTGCCCGGCGTGGTGGTACAGGTGCAGGACATCGGCACCTACTGGCTGCTCACCACCCGCCTGGGCGAGGCCGCCGACGCGCCCATCCTGCGCGCCCGCCTCAGCCCCGAGCAGGCCATCCCCAAGCTCGGCGAGGCGGTCTGGCTGTCCATCGTCGGCAGCCACACCTGCTGGTACCGCAACGAGGAACTCATTGCATGAGCGCCATCAAGCCCGTCAACCAGAAGGCCTGGTTGCTGATCCTGCCGGTCATCCTGTGCGTGGCCTTCTCGGCCATCCTGCCGCTGATGACGGTGGTCAATTACTCGGTGCAGGACATCATCTCGCCCGAGCGCCGCGTCTTCGTCGGCACCGAATGGTTCAAGTCCGTGATGCGCGACGACGACCTGCAGGGCGCGCTGCTGCGCCAGATGGGTTTCTCGCTCAGCGTGCTGCTGGTGGAGATTCCGCTGGGCATCGCGCTGGCGCTCTCGATGCCGGCCACGGGCTGGCGGTCTTCGGCGGTGCTGGTGACGGTGGCGATCTCGCTGCTCATCCCCTGGAATGTGGTCGGCACCATCTGGCAGATCTATGGCCGCACCGACATCGGCCTGCTCGGCGCCACGCTGGCCGCCTTGGGCATCGAGTACAGCTACACCGGCAACGCCACCCACGCCTGGCTCACGGTGCTGGTGATGGATGTCTGGCACTGGACGCCGCTGGTGGCCCTGCTCTGCTACGCCGGCCTGCGCGCCATCCCCGACGCCTACTACCAGGCGGCGCGCATCGACGGCGCCAGCAAGCTCGCCGTCTTCCGCTACATCCAGCTGCCCAAGCTGCGCGGCGTGCTGATGATCGCGGTGCTGCTGCGCTTCATGGACAGCTTCATGATCTACACCGAGCCCTTCGTGCTGACAGGCGGCGGGCCCGGCAACGCCACCACCTTTCTCAGTCAGTACCTGACGCAGAAGGCCGTGGGCCAGTTCGACCTCGGCCCCGCGGCGGCCTTCTCGCTGATCTACTTCCTCATCATCCTGCTGCTGTGCTTCATCCTCTACAACTGGATGCAGCGCGTGGGCACGCAAGACGCCAGCGAGGCCGGCCATGGATAAGCGGTTCAAGAAACGCAGCATCTTCCTGCTGCTGTACCTGGTGTTCGCCATCTTGCCGGTGTACTGGATGGTCAACATGTCCTTCCGCACCAACGAGGAAATCCTCTCGGCCTTCAGCCTGTGGCCCAAGAACTTCACGATCGAGCACTACAAGACCATCTTCACCGACGTCTCGTGGTACTCGGGCTACATCAACTCGATGATCTACGTCGCCATCAACACCGTGATCTCGCTGGTGGTGGCCCTGCCCGCGGCCTATGCCTTCAGCCGCTACAGCTTTCTCGGCGACAAGCACGTCTTCTTCTGGCTGCTGACCAACCGCATGACGCCGCCGGCCGTCTTTTTGCTGCCCTTCTTCCAGCTCTACACCACGCTGGGCCTGATGGACACGCACATCGCGGTGGCCCTGGCCCACCTGCTGTTCAACGTGCCGCTGGCGGTGTGGATCCTGGAAGGCTTCATGAGCGGCATCCCGCGCGAGATCGACGAGACCGCCTACATCGACGGCTACTCTTTCCCGCGCTTCTTCCTCACCATCTTCATCCCCCTCATCAAGGCCGGCGTCGGCGTGGCGGCCTTCTTCTGCTTCATGTTCAGCTGGGTCGAACTGCTGATGGCGCGCACGCTCACCAGCGTCGACGCCAAGCCCATCGTCGCGACGATGACGCGCACCGTCTCGGCCTCGGGCATGGACTGGGGCGTGCTGGCCGCTGCCGGCGTGCTGACCATAGTCCCCGGCGCCATCGTGATCTGGTTCGTGCGCAACTACATCGCCAAGGGCTTCGCGATGGGCCGAGTCTGAAGACCGGAAGGAACTGCAATGAGTACCGACTCGAACGTCTTCATCAAGCGGCCACCGCGGAACTGGCTCTGCCAGGCCGCTGGCGGCGCCCCCCTGGGGGGGAGGCGGCCGCAGGCCGCTTCGGGGGGGGGCCATGTTTGAATGGATGGCCTGGACGCTGCCGGTGGCGGTGTTCTTCTGCTGCATCGTGCTGATGCTGGGCGTGATGACGGTGTGGGAAATCAAGTCACCCACCGTGGCGCGCAAGGGCTTCCTGCCCATCGTCACCACGCGCGGCGACCGCCTCTTCATAGGCCTGCTTTCCGCGGCCTATGTCAACCTGGCCTTCGTTGCGGTGAGCGAGAAGATGATCGAATGGTTCGGCCTCGAGGCCGAGCCTTCGATCTGGTTCAGCTTCGTTGCCTCGATGGCGCTGCTGGCCCTGGTGATGCGCCGCGGCTGAGCCTTTACGATAGAGAAAGCGCCCCGGCCAATGCTTCCCGGCCGGCGTCGCATCAATTGAACGGGAAGTGCCTCCTGAGGAGACTGGAAATGAAATTGCGCTTGCATGCCGTGGCCTTCGCCGCTGCCGCCCTGGCCCTGGGCCAGGCCGCCTGGGCCGGCGAGGCCGAGGCCAAGAAGTGGATCGACAGCGAATTCCAGCCGTCGACGCTGAGCAAGGACCAGCAGATGGCCGAGATGAAGTGGTTCATCGAAGCCGCCAAGAAGCTGCAGGCCAAGGGCGTGAAGGAGATTGCGGTGGTCTCCGAGACCATCACCACGCACGAGTACGAGAGCAAGACCCTGGCCAAGGCCTTTACCGAAATCACCGGCATCACCGTCAAGCACGACCTGATCCAGGAAGGCGACGTGGTCGAGAAGCTGCAGACCAGCATGCAGTCTGGCAAGAGCATCTACGACGGCTGGATTTCGGACAGCGACCTGATCGGTACCCACTACCGCTACGGCAAGATCATGAACCTGACCGACTACATGTCGGGCAAGGGCAAGGATTTCACCAACCCCGGCCTGGACCTGAAAGACTTCATCGGCACCAGCTTCACCACCGGCCCCGACAAGAAGCTCTACCAGCTGCCCGACCAGCAGTTCGCCAACCTCTACTGGTTCCGCGCCGATCTGTTTGCGCGCCAGGACCTGAAGGACAAGTTCAAGGCCAAGTACGGCTATGACCTGGGCGTGCCCCTGAACTGGAGCGCCTACGAGGACATCGCCGAGTTCTTCACCAACGACGTGAAGACCATCGACGGCAAGCCCATCTACGGCCACATGGACTACGGCAAGAAGGATCCCAGCCTGGGCTGGCGCTTCACCGACGCCTGGCTTTCGATGGCCGGCACCGCCGACATCGGCATCCCCAACGGCAAGCCGGTGGACGAGTGGGGCATCCGCGCCTCGGCCGACGGCTGCACGCCGCTGGGCGCCAGCGTCTCGCGCGGCGGCGCCACCAACTCGCCGGCCGCGGTCTATGCGCTGACCAAGTACGTCGACTGGATGAAGAAGTACGCGCCCAAGGAAGCCACCGGCATGACCTTCGGCGAAGCCGGCCCGGTGCCGGCCCAGGGCCAGATCGCGCAGCAGATCTTCTGGTACACGGCCTTCACCGCCGACATGACCAAGCCGGGCCTGCCGGTGGTCAATGCCGACGGCACGCCCAAGTGGCGCATGGCGCCCGGCCCCAACGGCCCCTACTGGAAGCAGGGCATGCAGAACGGCTACCAGGACGTGGGCAGCTGGACCTTCTTCGACAAGCACGACGAGAACAAGACGGCCGCCGCCTGGCTGTACGCGCAGTTCGTGACCGCCAAGACCACGAGCCTGAAGAAGACCATCGTCGGCCTCACGCCCATCCGCGAAAGCGACATCCAGAGCAAGGCCATGACCGACATGGCGCCCAAGCTAGGCGGCCTGGTCGAGTTCTACCGCAGCCCGGCCCGCGTGGCCTGGACGCCCACCGGCACCAACGTGCCCGACTACCCCAAGCTGGCCCAGCTGTGGTGGAAGAACGTGGCCGTGGCCGTGACCGGCGAGAAGACGCCGCAGGCCGCGATGGACAACCTGGCCGAAGAGATGGACCAGGTGATGGCCCGCCTCGAGCGCGCCGGCATGGCCCGCTGCGCGCCCAAGCTCAACAAGAAGGAAGACCCGAGCAAGTACCTCAGCGACAAGGGCGCACCGTGGGCCAAGCTGGCCAATGAAAAGCCCAAGGGCGCAACCATCGCCTACGACACCCTGCTCAACGCCTGGAAGGCGGGCAAGGTGCGCTGATGAGGCATGGGGTGCAAGCCGCACCCCATTGACCGCTGACCCCGACGACCCCCGCGGCGCCCGCCGCGGGGGTCGTTTTCATGGGGGGCCCGCCTCGGCCGGCAAGCTCAGCACGAAGCAGCTGCCACCGCCTTCGCGGGCCTCGCAGACCACGCTGCCGCCATGGCGCTCGGCGATCTGGCGCACCAGCGACAGGCCCAGGCCCACGCCACCCTCGCGCTCGGCATGGCCGGGCAGGCGGAAGAAGGCCTCGAAGACGCGCTCGCGCCAGGCCTCGGGCACGCCGGGCCCGCGGTCGAGCACGCGCACCTCGACACGGTCGCCGCGCCGCGCGATCTCGGCCTCGACCTCGCCGCCGCCGTAGCGGCGGGCGTTTTCCAGCAGATTGCGCAGCGCGCGCCGCAGCAGACGCTCGTCGCCTGGCACTTGCAGATCCTCGCCCTGTACGCTGCCGCCTACGCGCGCCGCCTCTTCGGCGGCCAGCGCCAGCAGATCGACGGGCAAGCGCTGATCCAGGCCCGATGCGGCATCGAGCCGGCCTGAGAGCAGGATCTCTTCGACCAGTGCATCAAGCTCGCGGATATTGGTGGCGATCTCCTGCCGCAGCGCCGCGCGCTGGGCCGGCGCAGCGTCTTCCACCATCGCCACCGCCATCTTCAGCCTCGCCAGCGGCGAGCGCAGCTCGTGGCTGGCATTGGCCAGCAGGCTCTGGTGCGAACGCAGCAGCGTCTCGATGCGCGCGGCGGCGCGGTTGAAGCTGGCGCCCACCGCGGCCACCTCGTCCTGGCCGTCCTCGGCCACGCGCCGGCGCAGGTCACCGGCGCCGAAGGCCTCCACGCCCTGCTTGAGCGATTCGAGCCGCCGCGTCAGCCGCCGCACCACCGGCCAGGCGCCACCGGCCACGGCCGCGAACAGCACCAGCAGCAGCACGGCCAGGCCCAGGCCGTCGGGCCAGCCCGCCGGGCCCAGCCAGGGCGGGCGCAATTCGGGTGGGCGCATGTGTGGCGGCATGCGGCGTGGGTTGTGCCGCGGCACCCACAGCGTGCGACCGTCCCCGAAGCGTATCGGTTGCACCCGCGGCGGCCCGCCCGGCTGATCAAGCTCGCGCCGCGCAAAGGACTCCGATGCCCCCAGGCGCCGGCCCGCGGCATCGTCCAGCGCCATCGGCAGACGCAGGCGCTGCGACCAATCGCGCAAGGCCTCGACCTGCTGCTCGGCCGAAGCCCCGGCCGGCGGCAGTGAGCGCTCGATCAGGTCACCCCAGGCCTCGACGCGTTCGCGCATCTCGCCCTCGACGCGGCTGCGCTGGTCTTCGAGATGGCTGCGCACGATCCAGCCCGAGACCAGCGCGAACAGCGCCAGCGCGGCCACCACCGTGAGGTAGATGCGCAGGTAGAGGGAGCGCATGGAAGCTCTATTCAGCGTCCTGCTTCTTCGCGAAGACGTAGCCGGCCCCGCGCACCGTGAGCACGCGCTTGGGCGCCTTGGGGTCGTCCTCGATCACCGAGCGTATGCGCGAGATGTGGACGTCGATGCTGCGGTCGAAGGCCTCGAGCGGGTGGCCCTTGAGCGCATCCATGATCTGGTCGCGCGTGAGCACCCGGCCAGGGCTGCGCGCCAGCACCATGAGCAACTCGAACTGGTGGCTGGTGAGATCGCAGGGCTGGCCGTCCAGCCGCGCCTGGCGTGCGCCGAGGTCGACTTCGAGGCGGCCGAAGACCAGGACCTCATCGTCGCCGGTGTCGGGCGCGGCGCGGCGCAGCAAGGCCTTCACGCGCGCCAGCAGCTCGCGCGGCTCGAAGGGCTTGGGCAGGTAGTCGTCGGCGCCGATCTCCAGGCCCACGATGCGGTCGGTGGGCTCGCCGCGGGCGGTGAGCATCAAGAGCGGCAGCCGCCGCGTGCGCGGCTGCGCGCGCAGTTCGCGCGTGAAATCCAGGCCGTCGCCATCGGGCAGCATCAGGTCGAGCAGCAGCGCGTCGTAGGCGGCCTGGCGGATGCGGTCGCGGCCGGCGGCCAGAGAGCCCGCAGTGTCGACCTCGAAGCCGTTGTGGCGCAGGTAGCCGCCCACCATGTCGGTGAGGCGCAGATCGTCGTCGATGAGCAGCAGGCGTTGTTGGGGCACGGCAGACCAGTCTGGGCAGGGCCGGCCATGCGCGCCAGCCGCTGCCTGGTGGGGGACAGGTTCAGGCGGACGGGGTCAGGACTTGGCGGCGCCGCCGTGGCGGTGCTGCATCATCTCGCGCCGCATGCTCATGCGGTCGGCCAGGGTCTTGCGCTGCTCGGGCGTGAGCACGCGACTCATGTCGATCATGGCCTGCGACATGCGCTTGCTGACCTGGTCATGGTGGGCCAGCATCTGCTGCCGATGGACTTCGACCGCGTTCGCGTCCACCGTGGGCTGGGTGAAGAGCGCCGCGCCCTGCTCGTGCAGCTTGGCGCCGGATTCGTGCAGCGCCTTCATGTCGGCCCGCAGGGCTTCGGCGATGGGCTTGAGCTGGGTGCGCTGCTCGGGCGTGGCCTTGACGGCGGCGAGCATGCGGTCCATGCCGCGGCCTTCGTGCATGGCGCCCATGCCGCCCATGCCGCCCATATGGCCCATGCCGCCGTGGCCGCCCATCATCTCGTGGCGCATGCCGCCGGCACCGGGGCCGTCCGGGCCGGCGGCGTTGGAGGTCTGCACCACACCGGCGGCAAGCGCCAGCGCCAGCGTGGCCAGCAGGGCACGCCCGGGCGTGGCAAGGTGCGCGAGACTGCGGGGGGTCGAATTCATCATGATGGATTCCTGGTTCCGGTTGCGATGCCTTGCATGGTGGGCGCCCGCTGTAGCGGCGCTGTGCGCGGCCTGTAAAGCTTTGTGTCGCCGCCAACGGCCGCCATTCAAGGTGCCGGCTCGACGCTCACCAGCCGCCGCTGCAGGTTGAAGGCCTTGTGGGCGCTGCGCAGGTCAAGCCGCAGCAACACGCCACTGGCGCTGTCGATGACGATGACGCCGTCGACGCGCGTCGATTCGTCACCCTGGCTCGCGTCCCCATAGAGCTCGACCACCACCACCTGGAAGCGGCGGCTGGCCACCGTCTGCGGGCCAGCCGCAACCACCTGGCCGCGCAGGCGGGCGCGCGCCAGCGGATCGCCGGCGACCAGCATGTCGCCGCCAGTGATCTGGCCCAGCGCCATCCCGGCGCGCAGCAGATGCGGCCACCACAGGGTGCCTGGAGGTGCCGCGACGACATTGCCGGCGAGGTCGTGGCGCAGCGGCTGGCTGGCACCGGCCTCGTACTCGATTTCGCCGCGGCGCAGCGCGCTCAGGCGCATTGCCACCTGCGTGGGGGGCTGGCGCGGCGTGCCGCGCTCTTCATAGACCAGGCGTTCGCCCGGCGCCACCGGCAGCGCCGCGGCACGCGCCGCCGGCAGCTCCGCGCCCGCCGGCGGGCAGGCCTTGTCACGCGCGACGCCGCGCAACGCCTCGTCGCGGCCCTTCAGGCGTGCCAGGTCGGCCGCTTCCAGCCCGTCGGGCCGCATCGCGATCAGCGCCGGCCAGAACACCATCACGCCCAGGCCCAGCGCGGCGATGTTGTTGCCGGCACGCTCATCCACGGCCCAGGCCAGTTCGGCCGCACGCTGTTGCACGCGATCAAGCTCGCCATCGATGCGCGGGCAATCCCAGGCGGCGAACTCGGCGGCACTGGCGGCCACGGGCTGAACCTGGGCGGAGCGCGTGGCGCAGGCGCCCAGCAAGCTGCCCAGCAACGCGGAAGCCAGGGCGGTGGCGAGGAGTGAAATCGGGCGCAACATGCGCTGCGGATTGTGCAGCCGCCGGCGCACCCGGGCGATGGGTTTCAGGCCGGCGGCGCCACCACCGCACCCTGGATGCCATGCCTCGCCAGCGCCGCGGCAACGAAGCCGCTGGCCTTGGCCTGCTCGACGAAGTCGCGCAGCAGCTGCGCCGCCGCCGCGCTGCGCGTGAGCGGCAGGCCCATGGCCTGCTCGATCAACATGAAGCGCCCGGGCAGCAGGCGCAGATCCGGCAGGCGCGCGGCGTCGGCCTGCAGCTGCTGCTTGACGCCGGCGGCAACATCGGCACCCTCGGCCAGAAAGCGCTCGACCACGGTGGGCGAGGTCGGCGCGTGCATCAGCCTGGCCTGGCGCAGCGTGCGCGCCAGATGGAGGTCGTAGGCGCTGCCGCGGCCGACCATGATGCGGGTGCCGGCACTGTCGACCTGGGCGTTGTCGGTGAACGGAGACGCCTGGCGCACGAGATAGGCGCCCTCGATCTGCACATAGGGCGCGGTGAAGCGTATGCCCTCGCCGCGCAGGGGGTCGACCGCGAAGAAGCCGACATCGGCCTCGCCGGACTTGACCAGGGCCACCGACTTGGCCGCGGCATCGACCACGCGCAGATCGGCCTCCAGGCCCAGGCGCTCGGCCAGTGCGCGGGCCAGGTCCACCGAGACGCCGACCACCGGCGCATCGGCCGCGGCGCGCTGGGCCAGGATGGGGTTGCCCAGGTTGATGCAGGCGCGCAGCCGGCCGGTGGGCGCCAGCGCCGCCACCAGATCGGGCGCAGCGCGCTTGCTGGCGCAGGCGCCCAGCAGCGCGGCCAAGCCCAGCCCCAGCAGATGGCGGCGATCAAGATCGGCAAGCGACATGGCGGCACACCCTGGCAAGCAGCCCATGCTGCGCGGCGCAGTGTAGGACAGGCCCTTGCTTGGCGCAGGGCAATCCCAATCGACCGGCGGCTGGCGCCTGCCGGTCCCGAGGCCGACTCGACGGCTGGAGCCCTCTGGCGCCGCCGCGGCCATCAGCTGCCACGCGGCCCCGGCCCGAGGCCGGCATTGAAGGCCAGCCCGGGCTCGGCCGTCAGCGTGCGCCCTTGGCCTTGCGGATCAGCGCATCGGCCACTTGCAGCGCGGCATCTTCACCGCCGGCGGTGCCGGGCGAGGTGACGAAGCGGCCCTGGATCACCAGGGACGGCACGCCGTCGACGCCATAGGCCTTGGAAACCTGGGTCGCCATGCGCGCCTTGGAGCTGACGGCGAAGCCCGACATCGCCTCGGACAGCTTGGCGCCGTCCAGACCGTTGGCGGCGGCAAAGGCGTTGATGGCCGCCGGCTGGTCCAGCGCCAGGCCCTGCAGCTGGACGGCGGCAAAGACTTTCTCGTGGATGCCCGAGGGTGCGCCCAGCGCTTCGAGCGCAAAAAACAGGCGCTGGGCCGATTCCTGCCCCGGGCGCCAGGCCACCGGCACGCGCTTGAAGACGACGTCGGCGGGCAGCTTCTTGACCCAGGCATCAAGCTTGGGCTCGAAGGCGCGGCAGTGCGGGCACCAGTAGCCGAAGAACTCGATGACCTCGACCTTGCCCGCCACCGACACCGGCTGCGGCTGCGACATCACGCTGAAATTGCGGCCCTCGACCGCGTCCACCGCGGCCAGCGCGGGGCGGCCCAGCAGCGGCAGCGCGGCCAGCGCGCCTGCCAGGTGGACCAGATTGCGACGTTTCATGACTTTCCTTTCGCCTGCGCCCGCGCACCCTGCAGCGCGGACAAGGCGCGCATCATGCCGGCTTTCCGGGCCGGGGACTTGCGCGAGGTCAGGCCGGCCACGGCCGACTCATCACCCGACAATAGGGGCGTGAGCACCCCCGACCCCGCCCCTGTGCCGCCGCCGCGCGTGCTCTCCGTCATCGCGCCGATGACGCAGTTGAACACGCCCTACCCGTCCACCGCCTACCTCACCGGCTTTCTGCGCTCGCGCGGCGTGGCCGCGGCGCAGGAAGACCTGGCGCTGGCGCTGGCGCTGGAACTGCTCTCGCGCGACGGGCTGCAGGCGTTGCACGACGCCATCGTCGCGGCACCGGACGCACCCAGCCGCAGCGAGCGCGCCGCCGCCTTCGTCGCGCGTTTCGACGCCTACGCATCCAGCATCGCCCCCACCATTGCCTTCCTGCAGGGGCGCGACGCGACGCTGGCGCACCGCATCTGCAGCCGCGCCTTTCTGCCCGAAGGGCCTCGCTTCGCGGCGCTGGAGGTGTATGTGGACGACGACGGCGGCGACCCCATGGCCTGGGCCTTCGGCTCGCTGGGCGTGCAGGACCGCGCCCGCCATCTGGCCACGCTCTACCTCAACGACATCGCCGACCTCATCCGCGAGGCCGCCGACCCGCGCTTCGAGTTCGTGCGCTATGCCGAGAGCCTGGCCCAGAGCCAGGCCCGCTTCGACGCCCTGGCCGCGGCGCTGGTGGCGCCGCCCACGCTGCTGGACCGCCTGCTGCAGCGCCTGGCCGCGGCCGCGATCGAACGCCACCGGCCCACCGTGCTGCTGGTCTCGGTGCCTTTCCCGGGTGCGGTCTACGGCGCTTTCCGCATCGCCCAGGCGGTGAAGGCGGCCGACCCGGCCATCGTCACCGTGCTGGGGGGCGGCTACGTCAACACCGAACTGCGCGAGCTGGCCGAGCCGCGCGTGTTCGATTTCTTCGACTACGTGACGCTGGACGCCGGCGAGCGCCCGCTGCTGGCCCTGCTCGAACACCTGCAAGGCCGGCGCTCGGCCAGCCGCCTGGTGCGCACTTTTCTGCGCCCGGCCGGCGGCGACGCCGTGCGCTACGTCAACTTCGTCGAGCCCGACATCCCTTTCAACGAGGTCGGCACGCCCACCTGGGACGGCCTGCCGCTGGACCGCTACCTCTCGCTGCTGGACATGCTCAACCCCATGCACCGGCTGTGGAGCGACGGGCGCTGGAACAAGCTCACCGTGGCCCACGGCTGCTACTGGAAGAAATGCAGCTTCTGCGACGTCGACCTGGACTACATCGGCCGCTACGACGTGGCCAGCGCCACGACCCTGGTTGATCGCATCGAGGCCGTGGTCGCCGAAACCGGCCAGAGCGGCTTCCACTTCGTCGACGAAGCGGCGCCGCCCAAGGCGCTCAAGGCGATGGCCGCCGAGTTGCAGCGGCGCCGCCTGGCCATCAGCTGGTGGGGCAATATCCGCTTCGAGAAGACCTTCTCGCCGGCGCTGTGCCGGCAGCTCGCCGACAGCGGCTGCATCGCCATCAGCGGCGGGCTGGAAGTGGCCTCCGACCGCCTGCTGGCGCTGATGAACAAGGGCGTCTCGGTTGACCAGGTGGCGCGCGTCACCAAGGGCTTTGCCGACGCCGGCGTGCTGGTCCACGCCTACCTGATGTACGGCTTCCCGACCCAGACGGTGCAGGACACGGTGGACGCGCTGGAACTGGTGCGCCAGCTCTTCGCCGCCGGCTGCATCCACAGCGGCTTCTGGCACCGCTTCGCCTGTACCGTGCATTCGCCGGTGGGCCAGCGGCCACAGGATTTCGGCGTCAGCCTGCTGCCGCTGCCACCGGGGGGCTTCGCCAAGAACGACGTCGGCTTCGTCGACCCCACCGGCGTCGACCACGACGCGCTCGGCGCCGGGCTCAAGAAGGCCATCTACAACTACATGCACGGCCTCGGGCTGGACGACGACGTGCGCGCCTGGTTCGACCAGCCCGTGCCCAAGGCGCGCGTGGCGCGGCGGCGCATAGAGCGCGCGCTGGAGGCCACGGGCTCGGCGGGCTGAGCGGCCTATATTTGGAAACCGCATCAGCTAAGACGCCATCATTCGTTGTCGGCATTTGCTCTGGCGCCGACACTCCGCCGTCGGGTATCCCGCCGCCACAGGCTTCCCCATGAACTTTCAGCAGTTGCGCGCCGTGCGCGAGACCGTGCGCCAGGGCTACAACCTGACGCTGGTGGCCGAGGCCTTGCACACCTCGCAGCCGGGCGTGAGCCGCCAGCTCAAGGAGCTGGAAGAGGAACTCGGCGTCGAACTCTTCGTGCGCGCCGGGCGCCGCCTGCTGGGCCTGACACCGCCCGGCCAGGCCGTGTTGCCCATCGTCGAGCGGCTGCTCCAGGAATCCGACAACCTGCGGCGTGCCGGCGCCGATTTCGCCCAGAGTGACCGCGGCCTGCTCACCGTGGCCGCCACCCACACCCAGGCGCGCTACGCCCTGCCCACCGCGGTGCGCGACTTCCGCGTCACCCATCCGCAGGTGACGCTGCACCTGCAGCAGGGATCGCCGCGGCAGATTGCGCAGTTGGTGCTGGACGGACACGCCGATCTCGGCGTCGCCACCGAGGCCCTGGCCGACTACCCCGATCTCGTCACCCTGCCCTGCTACCGCTGGACGCACGCGGTGGTGGTGCCGCGCGGCCATGCGCTGGCATTGGAGCAGGCCGACGGCCAGTCGCTGACGCTGCGTCGGCTGGCGCAGTTTCCGCTCATCACCTACGAGGCCGGCTACACCGGCCGCAGCCACATCGACGAGGCCTTCGGGCGCGAGGCCATCGCGGTCGACGTGGTGCTCTCAGCAATGGACGCCGACGTCATCAAGACCTATGTCGACCTGGGCATCGGCGTCGGCGTGATCGCCTCGGTGGCCTTCGACCCGGTGCGCGACGACCACCTCGTGGCGCTGGACGCCCGCCACCTCTTCGCCACCAACACCACGCGCATCGCGGTCAAGCGTGGCTCCTGGCTGCGCGGCTATGTCTTCGATTTCATCCGCACCTTCGTGCCCACGCTCACGCGCGAGAGCGTCGAGCAGGCGCTGTCCAGCGCGCCCGGCGAGAACTTCGAGATCTGAGCGCCACGGTATCCGAGCGATTCAGGCGGGAATTTGCTGCCGTGCAAGGCCGTACACAGCGGCAGCCCCCGCCGCGCCGCGGTTGCCGGGTGCGCTGCCTGGTCTGAAACCCCATCGGAGACACGAATGAAGCAATACACCCTCACCGCCACGGCCCTGCTCGCCGCCTTGCTTTGCGCCGGCGCGGCGCAGGCCGACGACCGCGTGCCCAGGATCGTCGCCTTCAGCGGCGCCATCGGCTCCCAGCCCTTCGCCAGCGTGGGCGGCGTCGCGGTGCCCAACGACGTGCTCGGCATCGCCCCCGGCGGCCGGCCCTGGGAACTGCTCAAGCTCAAGGCCAGCGTCGACGTGAACGGCATGCTGCAGCTGCGCGCCAAGGGCCTGCTGCTGGGCGGCGGCAACAACATCGGCCGCCCCGCCATCCCGCGCAATATGCAGGCCACGCTGTTCTGCAACGAGGGTGGTGTCAACAATGCGTGGAATTCGCCCGCCGGCGCGGTGGACGCCCAGGGCAACTTCTCCATCAGCGGCGCGCTCGTGCCGGTGGCCCCCAATCTCGCCCCGGTGCCGCCCAATCCCTGCAACCTGCCCATCCTGCTGATCCGCAACTCGGCCGCGCCCACCACCCCCGGCGGCCTGCCGGTGCCAGGCGCCTGGTTTGCGGCCGGCATCGTCGACGCCGGCGACGACTGACGGTCCGCCGGCCCGCTGCAGCCAGCCGGTGGCACCATCGTCGTGCCGGCAGTGGCCGGCACGACCTACATGCCGCCCCATCCGACCGCCACCGACCGCTCCACTGGGCACATTTCTGAGCGCATTGCCGAGCGCATCGTCACCGTCGGCGGCGGCACGGGCTCCTTTGCCATGCTCTCGGCGCTGAAGAAGCGCGCGGTGCGCCTCTCGGCGGTGGTGGCGATGACGGACTCCGGCGGCTCGTCGCGGCGCCTGATGGACGAGTTCGGCCGCCCCCTGCCGCTGGGGGACCTGCGCCAGGCCCTGGTTGCGCTGGCGGGTGCCAGTCAACTCTGGGGCGAACTCTTCGGCTACCGTTTCCCGGCCGCGCCCAACAGCGCGGTCGGCGGCCATGCGCTGGGCAATCTCATCCTGCACGCGCTGCAAGACTTGAACGGTGGCGACCTGCTGGGCGCGCTGGCCAGCGCCGAGCAGTTGCTGGGCGCCGCCGGCCGCGTGCTGCCGGTAACGCTGGCCCGCGCAACGCTGTGCGCCGAGCTGAGCGACGGCAGCCTTGTGCGCGGTGAGGCCGAGATCGACCAGCCCGGCGCTCGGCCCATTCTGCCGATACGCCGCGTCTTCCTCGACCCCGCCGTGACGGCTTTGCCCCAGGCCTGCGAGGCCCTGGCCGCGGCGGACAAAGTCTTGATGGGCCCGGGCGATCTCTACACCAGCGTCGTGCCCTGCCTGCTCGTCGACGGCATCGCCGCGGCCATCCGCGCCTGCCACGGCGAAGTGGTCTACGTCTGCAATGTGATGACCAAGCGCGGCGAGACCGACCACTATGGCGCGGCCGATTTCCTGCGCACCGTGCAACACCACCTTGGCCGCCGGGTCGACACCGTTGTCGTCAACACCGGCGCGCCTCAGGCCCAGGCGGCGGCGCGCTATGCCGCCCAAGGGGCTCACCCGGTGGCACCCGAGATCGAGAAGCTGCAAGGCCAGGTGGGCCGGGTCGTGGCCGATGCCTTCGTGCTGACCGAGTCGCTCGTGCGCCACGACGCCGACCGCGTGATCCGGGCCCTGTGGCCGACCCTGTCCAGCTGCGCCTGATCCAGCAAGCCTTCAGCCGAAGAGGTGCTTGAACACCAGCACCAGCGCGGGCGCCAGCAGCCACAACAGCAGCAGATGCAGCACCAGGGTCAGCGGCCTGGGTGGCCGGGCCAAGGCTGATGCCTGGGCCGCCGGATCGTCGGCCAGATCAAGGCTGCTGGCCCGTCCTGCGCTGTGCCGGGGCTCCATGGCGGCATGGTAAGGAGCCGCTCCAGGGCGTGAACGCCAGCCGGACCGGCCGTCCGCCGGGATGCGTGACGTAGTACCCGACGCCTTGATGTCTTACCTGGCCGGCATGCCGCGGCCCGCCCGCGCTTGGCCACGAGCGCCGTTGGCGCACCGGGCGCACGGACCGTGGCTGAACGGCGGACCAAGTACCGGCAATGCCTGCCGGGATCAAGAAGCAGCGGGCCTGAACAAGGTGGCGAAGAGCACGGCCGACTCGTCGTCGTCCTCTTCGTGGACATCGAGCCCGCGCGTCAATTCGAGCGTGGACATGGCCCAGCAGCGGTCGAGGTCATCGGGCAAGGCGTGCCGAGAGTGGCGTGCTTCGCCGGCGTCAATGAACTCGCCGAAAGGTGCGTCGGCACTCATGCGCCAGATGCGCTTCCTGACCGTGGCAAGCTGCTTGGAGTGAGGCATGGTGCGGCCCCCAGACTGTGCGCAGGGATGCGACCCAAGCCGCCTTGCCGCGCACCGGCGCATTGTTCGGCCAGAACTTCACGGCGCGTACCCCTAGCTTGACGGCGGGGGCGGGCGGGCCGTCGAATCCCCTCAAGTCTGGCGGTGGTCTGTCGAAACCAACGAGGCGAGTGCAGTCTCGCGCCGGATCGTTGCCTTGCGGCTGGCCGGGTGCATGAGAAGTGAGCACAACCCATGGCGACAGCCCCATTCCAACCACCGGCTCAGCCCACCGGCGGCGGCGCCTTGCACGTCGCCCTGGGTCTGCCTCTCTGGAGCCCGGGGCGGCGCCTGTTACAGCGGGTCGGCTTCCTTTGGCAGTCCATGCTCGTCTCGGCGGTCGTGGTGCTGCCTTTGCTGGCGCTGATGGTCTGGCAGTTCTGGAACCAGGGCGAGCAGGCCCTGCAGTCCCGCCGCGACGCCACGCGCAATCTCGTCGAGGTGGTCCACAGCGTACTGGCCGGCGTGCAGGCCCAGGAGGCCGCCGGCAGCCTGACGCGCGACCAGGCCCAGGCGCTGGCGCTGCGCACGGTAAAGGCGTTGCGCTACGACGGCCAGGAGTACTTCTGGATCAACGATCTGCAGCCCCGCATGGTGATGCACCCGATGAAGCCGGAACTCGACGGCACCGATCTGGCCGAGTTCAAGGACCCCAACGGCAAGCGCATCTTCGCCAGCATGGTCGAGCAGGTGCGCCGACAGGGCCAAGGCTATGTCGACTACCAGTGGCCGCGCCCAGGCAGCGCGCAGCCGGTGGACAAGGTTTCCTACGTCATGGCCTTCGAGCCCTGGGGCTGGGTGGTGGGTTCGGGGGTCTATGTCGATCACCTCCAGGCGGCCTTCTGGCGCCAGCATTCCTGGCAACTTGCGGTGGTGGTGGCGGCCATCGCCCTGACCTTCACGGTGGGCGGCTACGGCTTCGTGTGCTTCGAGCTCAATCTGGCTCTGGGCCTGGCCGACGCGCGGCGGCACCTGCGTGCCCTGGCCGAAGGCGACCTCACGACCCGCTCCACGCCCCGGGGCCATGATGAAGCCGCGGAACTGCTGCGCGACATGGGCCGCATGCAGGCCGCGCTGCGCGGCATGGTGCAGAAGGTACGCACCGTAAGCGTGGGCCTGGTCCAGTCCAGCGGCGAGATCGCCAGCGGCGCCCAGGACTTGTCAGCACGCACCGAGCGCGCCGCGGCCAACCTGCAGGAAACCGCCGCGGCCATGGAGGAAATGTCGTCCTCCTCGGGATTGACGGCCAAGCGCGTGGCCGATGCCGCGGCCAAGGCGCGCGAAAACGCCGGCGCCGCCAGCGCCGGTGGCCGGGTGATGGGCGAGGTCGAGCGCACGATGGATTCGGTGCGTGACTCGTCGGCGCGCATTTCCGAAATCATCGGCACCGTCAACGACATCGCCTTCCAGACCAATATCCTGGCGCTGAACGCCGCCGTCGAGGCCGCCCGCGCCGGCGAGCAGGGCCGCGGCTTCGCCGTGGTCGCCACCGAGGTGCGCAGCCTGGCCCAGCGCTCGGCCCTGGCCGCACGCGAGATCAAGTCGCTCGTCGGCGGCAGCGTCGAGCGGGTCGAGGCCGGGGTCGGCATCGTGCGCCAGGCCGGCACCATCGTCGGCGGCATCGTGGCTTCGTCGAAGGCGGTCGACGAGTTGCTGACCGGCGTGGCCGGCGCCGAGGCTCAGCAGGACATCGGCATCCACCAGATCGGCAAGGCCGTACACGATCTCGACGAGTTGACCCAGCAGAACGCCGCGCTGGTGGAGCAGACCGCCGCCGCCGCCAAGGCCTTGCACGACCAGGCCAACGAGCTCGGGGTCGAGGTGTCCAGGTTCCGCCTCGACGCCATCCAGCCTGCCTGAGTAAAGCCTTGATACGCAGCCACTATCGCCGTTACTTTCCGCGAACAGACCACGCCTCCTTCCGCATAGTCGACAGGCAGTCCCGCGGGGCCGCCGCCGCCGGCTGCGTCCCCTCCATACCCTCCCCCGTTCATCAGCAGCACCATGAACAACAAGACGCGCCACCCGCTAGTCAACACCCTCGCCCTGGCCAGCCTCGCCCTGCTGCTCCAGGCCTGCACCACGCCCCCGGTGCAGCCCCTGGGCGCCGACGAGCACAAGCAGCAGTTGCAGGCCGACCAGGCCGCGCTGCGCCAGGGCGTGCCTGCCATCGGCAACACGCTGGGCCTGGACGAGGCCATCGCACGCGCGCTGAAGTTCAACCTCGACCGCCGCGCTCGGCAAATGGAGGAGGCGCTGGCGCTGCGGCAGTACGACGAAGTCGGCTATGACCGCCTGCCGCGCCTGATGGCCGCCGCCGGCTACACCACGCGCGACAGCGACCGCATTGCGCGCAGCACCGACTCCATCACCGGCCAGCCCTCGCTGGCCAACCCCTCCATCGCCCAGGACCGGACGCATCTGCTGACTTCGCTGACGCTGAGCTGGAGCCTCCTCGACTACGGCCTGGCCAGCTACAACGTGGAGCAGGCCGGCAGCCGGCTGCAGGCCGCCGCCGAGCGCCGCCGCAAGGCCACCCATCTGCTGGTCCAGGAAGTGCGCGTGGCCTACTGGCGTGCCGCCAGTGCGCAAAAGCTGCGCGGCGAGGTGCGCGCCACCCTGGGCCTGGCCGACGAGGCCCTGGCCGATTCGCGCAAGGCCGAGGAAGAACGCCTGCGCTCGCCGCTGGACACGCTGCGCTACCAGCGCCAGCTCACCGAGAACATCCGTCTGCTCGAATCCATCGAGCAGGAACTGGCCACCGCCCGCTTCGAGTTGGCCGTGCTCGTCAACGCGCCGGTGGTGCAGAACATCGCCCTCGTGGCCGACGAGTTGCCCGGCGCCAAGGATCCGCTGGCGGTGCCGGCCGCGGCCATGGAAGAGCAGGCCCTGGCCCAGAACGCCGACCTGCGCGAGCACCTGCAGCTGCGCCGCATCGCCGCCATCGAGGCGCGCAAGGTGGTGGCGCGCGCCTACCCCAACCTCACGTTCAGCGTCGGCCAGCTGCACGACACCGACAACTACCTCGTCAATTCCAGCTGGGGCGAGGCCGGCGTCACGCTGAGCATGAACCTGCTCAACCTGCTGGCACTGCCGGCGCAGAAGCGCAGCGCCGAGGCCGCCATTGCGGTGGCCGACCAGCGTCGCCTCGCGGCCCACGCGGCCCTGGTGGCCCAGGTACACATCGCACGCGAGCAGCTGGCCGGCTCGCGCCGCCAGTTCGACCGTGCCGACCAGCTCTGGCAGCTCGACGACCGCATCCTGCAGCAGACGCTCAAGCGCGAAGAGGCGCGGGCCGGCAGCAAGCTCGACCGCGTTGCCGCCCAGACCACGGCCATCATCAGCCAGCTGCGCCGCTTCCAGGCCCTGGCGCAATGGCATGCCGCCGTCAGCCGCCTGCAGGGCACGCTGGGCGTGGACCCGCTGCCGGAGAGTGCCGACGACCTCAGCCTGGAGCAACTGCGCGCCCAGGTGCGGCAACGCCTGCTCGAGCTTTGAGCGGGGCCGCGATGTTTGCGCGCTCCGCCTGGCGGCAGTTGGTCAATCGCGTCGTCACCCTTGCCGCCCTCGCTGCCCTGCTTTCCGCAGGCAACGCAGCGGCGCAGTCACTCGTACCCTCGGCCGCCGGTACCGCTGCACCCATGGCCACGCCGGCGCCCGAGCTGCGCGCCCAGCTCACGCCGCGCCGCTACACCACGCTGGCGGCCGAGATCGGCGCCCGTGTTCAGACCCTGGGCGTACACGAAGGCGGCAGCATGCAGGCCGGCCAGACCCTGGTGGTCTTCGACTGCAGCCTGCAGCAAGCCCAGCTCGAACGCGCCCAGGCCACGCTGGGCGCGGCCGAGAAGCAGCTCGCCACCCAGCGCCGGCTGACCGAGCTGAACGCCACCGGCCGCCAGGAGCTGGACCAGGCCGAGGCCGAGGTCGCCAAGACCACGGCCGAGCTCAACCAGATCCGCGTCATGCTGGGCAAATGCAGCATCGCCGCGCCCTTTGCCGGCCGCGTTGCCGAGCAGAAGGTGCGCGAACAGCAGTACGTGCAGCCGGGCCAGACGCTGCTGGAAGTCATCGACGACAGCGTGCTCGAGGTCGAGTTCATCATGCCTTCGCGCTGGATGGCCCAGGTGCGCGCCGGCAGCGCAGTGCGCATCGCCGTCGACGAAACCGGGCGCGAGTACGGCGCCCGCGTGCTGCGCCTGGGCGCCCGCGTCGACCCGGTGAGCCAGTCCATCAAGGTGGTGGCCGCCATCAATGGCCGCCCCTCCGAGTTGATGGCCGGCATGAGCGGCCGCGTGATCGTGCAGCGCAGCAGCGCGCCCTGAGCCAACCGCCCCCTTTTTCCTGTACCCCCCAAATCCCGACGCCGGCGCGGCCGGCACCTGCGAGGCCCCAGATGTCCACCCCCCGCCGCCCGCTCCTGACCCGCCGCCCCGCCCTGCGCATCCAGGCGCTCGAAGCGCGGCTGATGTTCGATGCCGCTGCGGGGGTCGACCTGGCGCACGCGGCCGATGCCGCCGTGGCGCTGCCACGCGAAGCCACGGTGGCACCGGCGCCGCTGGTGACCGAAGCCGCGCCCGCAACCGAAGCCCGCGGCACCGAGCCTTGGCTGTTGCCCCAGGCGGCGCAAGACCCGGCCACGCCGCTGGCGAATGCGCGTGCGCTGGCCGAGGCCCGGCTGGACGCCTTCCTGCAGCAGCCGGGTGCCCAGGGCCAGCTGTTCGCGCTCTTCAACGGCGGCCAGGCGGCGCCCACGCCGGCCTGGCAGGCCGCCGCCGATGCGCTGGCGGCCACGCTGCGCAGCCCCGCAGGTGGCCTGCAGATCGAAGCCAGAAGCGCCACCGAGCTGCAAGGCGCGCTGGGTGCCTTCAGCGCCAGCGGCACCAATGGCAGGCCCACGATCTACATCAATGCCGACTACGCCGCCCAAGCCTCGCCGGCGGCCATCGAAGCCGTGCTGCTCGAGGAAGTGGGA
This sequence comes from Rubrivivax sp. A210, assembly GCF_904426505.1. GTDB lineage: Bacteria > Pseudomonadota > Gammaproteobacteria > Burkholderiales > Burkholderiaceae_C > Rubrivivax. The sequence continues at coordinate 6,766 of NZ_CAJGBN010000010.1, read as the reverse complement.
CACGCCATCGACCACGCGCTCAACGGCCCGGCCGACAGCGCGGGCGACGAGGGCCACGCCTTCGCCTCGCTGTTGCTGCACGGCGACGCCAACCTGGCCTCGCAGCTGGCCGAGGCCGACCAGCGCATGCTGCAACTCGACGGCCGGGACGTGGCGGTGGAAGTGGCCGGCCCCTACAACGTGGCCCAGATCTCCTTCGTGCCGCTGCCCGAGCCCGATGTGCAGACCGCGCTCAAGGCCGTGGCCGGCGCCACCGCGGTCTCGGGCAACATCCAGACGGTCATCGCCATCAGCGCCACCGGCAACGACACCATCGTCGTCTACGACCAGTGGGAAGACGGCTACGAGGCCGACATCCGCAACCCCACCAACATCTGGTCGGCCGGCAACCTGGGCGGCACCCAGATCTGGGGCGACGGCAACGCCGCCAACGGCGTCGCGCCCGGCACCGCCGACGACCTCATCCGCGCCGGCCAGACCCTGCTGCTGACCAATGCCGTGAACCCGGCCACGCCGCTGACGGTGGACTACGACGGCCGCGACAAGATCGGCTCGACCCAGGCCGTGGCGGTGACACGCGCCGGCTGGTCCACCACACCCGGCACGGTGCTGGCGGGTGCGGTGGCGGTGGTGGACACCGGCAACGCCGGCAAGGTCTACACCCTGCCCATCGGCCAGAACGTCGACACCGCGGCCACCGGCACCAACCGGATGTTCGAGTACACCTCGGCCCACATCATCGCCACCGTCGACGGCACCACGGTGACCATCGACAAGGAAGGCGACGGCACGATCGACGCTACCGTCACGCTCAACGAGGGCCAGACCACCATGGTCAACGGCGGCCTGCTCGCCGGCGGCCGCATCAGTGCCGACAAGGGCATCGGCGTCTACCTCATCGCCGGCGACGTGGGCGCGGCCTACGAGAACCGCTGGTTCGCGCTCACCGCCGACGAGCAATGGGCCAGCAGCTACTACGCGCCGGTGGGCACGACGCTGGCCGCCGACCCCGCCACCGTGGTGCTCTACAACCCCGGTGCCAGCGCCATCACCGTCTACTACGACACCGCCACCACCACCGGCCAAAGCCTCGTGGTCGGTGCCAGGTCCACCAACTACGTGACGATGCCGGGCTCGGCGGCGCACTTCTACACGCGCGCCGCCGATGCGCTGAGCGCGGCGCCCAAGTTCTACGCCGTCAGCACCATCGACTCCGACGCCACCAGCAACGCCACCCACGACTGGAGCTATTCGCTGGTGCCCGAAACCTATCTGACGACCAAGTTCGTCGTCGGCTGGGGGCCGGGCTACGACTTCAACCAGGCCGCCGGCAACAACGGCAGCCCGGTGTGGGTGACGGCCACCGCCGACACCACGCTCTACATCGACAGCACCACGGTGACGGTGAAAGACTCCAAGGGCGTCACCCTCACCGGCAGCGCCTTCGACGCCGACACCACCGAGTACGACATCTCGGCGCTCGAGTCCTACCGGCTGTTCGACAGCGACAAGAACCAGAGCGGCCTCACCGTCTACACACTGGACGGCACGCTGATCACCGGCGCCTGGGGCGAAGACCCTTCCATCGCCGGCGCCGGCAACCCCTACCTGGATATGGGCACGACCGTGCTGCCCTTCCCCGACTACGTCTTCACCAAGGGCTCGAGCGAGGCCTCGACCGTGAAGTTCGGCGCCGGCGTCAGCGACAACGACAGCTCGGTCGAGTTGAGCGAGCAGATCGAATACACCCTCACGCTGACCAACCGCGCGGTCATCGATCTCTTCAACATCAACATCAAGGACGCCATCAGCCCGGCCGACGCCGCCACCTACGTGGCCGGCAGCACCCACATCAAGATCGTGCGTGCCGACGGCACCGTGCTGTCCGACACCACCCTGGCCGACGACGCCACCGGCACCAGCCCCTTCCCGCTGGCGCGTGCCGACGGCGGCTACACGCTGGCCGACATCGACCCCTCCACCCTGGCGGTGGACGGCCTCAAGCGCGGTGACCAGGTCGTCATCAGCTACCGCGTGCAGGTGCGCAGCGACGTCAACGCCGCGCTGGCCAATGCCGGCTTCACCATCACCAACGACGCCCAGATGACGGGCGACCCGGCCGGCACCGGCACCACCATCACGCCCAAGACCTCGACCGCAGACGTCAGCATCAGCGTCAACGGCACCGCCGACGGCCAGGTCTTCCTGAAGGATGCGGCCTTCACTGCGGCCACCGCCACCTTCCAGGAAGGCGCAACACTGGGTGTGCAGGTCGACGATGCCGACGCCAACCTCACGGCCGGCACCGACACGCTGACGGTGCGCGTCACCAACAGCACCACCGGCGAGACCGAAGATCTGACGCTCAGCGAGACCAGCCCCGGCGTCTTCCGCGCCACCTTGGCCACCTCGGCCAGCGCCGGCGCCGGCAACAACAACGGCACTCTGCTGATGCGCACCGGCGACAGCATCCAGGTCGACTACACCGACCCGGTCTACGGCGCCGCCTTCGACAACCCCACCCGCCCGGGCGTGGCGGGCGACGCCGACAACAACACCGCCACCGGCAACGCCAACACGGCCCATGCCGGCATCCCGGCGCCGAGTTCGACCAAGATCCTCTACCTCTCGGACGACAGCGCCGGCAATCTCGACCGCATGCGCCCGGCCGACGGCGACGGCAGCGCCGCCACCACGGCGCTGATCGGCGCCTCGTCGGGCGCGGTGGCGGTGACCATCAGCGACAGCTTCCCGACCATCGCCTACACCGGCGGCAGCAACTGGGTGGGCAACTGGACCGAGATCGGCGACGACAACAACATCACCAATGGCGGCATCCGCGTGGCCGCCACCGGCGGCGACAACGCCCTCTACCTGCGCGGTGTCAACGGGGGCGCCGTGTCACGCGGCTTCACAGCCCTGCCGGCCTCCTCCACGCTGACCTTCCAGATCAAGGACGGCTCCACCACCGCCAGCCGCAACTACGAGAACACCGACGCGGTGGAAGTCTTCCAGCAGCTTGGCGGCAACTGGGTCTCGGTGGGCTCGGTGGCCGGCAGCAGCATCGCCGCCACCTATGGCACGCAGAGCTTCACGCTCTCGGCCGGTGCCACCGGCATCAAGTTTGCGCTGAACATCAATGACGGCAGCAGCGACCGTGCCTACATCGACAACATCCAGATCGTCTCGGGCTACGTCAACGTCGCCAGCAGCAGCGGCGCGGTCGACTTCCCCGTCGGCAACGGCGCCTCGGCCGGCCAGACCTTCAGCTTTGCCGGATCGCCGGCCACGGCGGACGCCATCACCGTCGACACGCTGACGCTGAGCCTCAAGAAGACCGGCAGCACCGCGGCCACCGCCACGGTGAGCATACGCAGCGCCTGGGATGGCACCGCGCTGTGGACCGGCACGGTCAGCACCAGCCAGCTCGGCACCGGCTACCAGGACATCGCCCTGGCCGTCACCGGCCTGACCCTGGACAAGAATTCCAGCTACCTCATCCGTGTCGACGCCAACAACAGCGGCATCGTCTGGCAGGGCAGTTCCACCGACGCCTTTGCCGGTGGCAACCGCCTCACCGGCAGCGGCGCCACAGCCGCCGGCGACCTTCGCTTCGGCATCGCCGCACGCGAATCGCAGCTGTCCTCGGTGAGCTTCACCCAGGGCCTGAGCATGGCCAGCGACTTCGTGATGCCCACGGGCGGTGTGATCAAGGTCGTCAGCCACGTCAGCGGCGAGACCAACCTCACCGGCGCCAGCATCAATGCCACGCTCAAGGTGGGCGCCAGCACCATCGCCAGTTCCAGCACGCCGGTCTATTCGCTGGCCGACCACACGCTGACCTGGACCTTCGCCCCGCTGGCCGGTGCCCGCACCATCGCAGCCGGCCAGGCCCTGCAACTGCAGGTGACCAACAATGCCGCCGGCCAGACCTTCCGCATCGCCTACGACAGTGCCAACACGCGCTCGCGCATCGAGCTGCCCACCACCACCGTCATCAACCTGGTCGACGCCGATGCGGTGACCGCTGGCGTGCAGGAGGTGGCCTTCTTCGACAAGTCCTTCGCCAACGGCGGCACCCCACTTGCAGGCGGCTTCGTCGACGCCGGCGGCGTGGTCTATGTGCGCGTCAAGGTGGCCGACCCCTTCGGCGACTACGACGTCTCGGGCGTCACGCTGGCCATCGACGGCCCCGGCGCCCTGGGTGACCTGGCCCTCGATCTGGATGACGCCGCGGTCATCGACGCGGGCGCCGACGGGCGCGGCTACAAGACCTACGAATACGCCTGGCAGACGGTCTACAACGTCGGCGCCTACACCGTGGGTGTCACGGCCCATGAGGGCCTGGAGATCGGCGCACAGGCCATCAGCGACAGTGCCAGTGCCGCCATCCTGGTTACCGAGACCGACCTCGGCACGCCGTCCAATGCGCGCTTCCTGACCCAGCTCACGGCCAGCGGCGGCGGCGACGCCGGCGCCCTCTACGCCAGCGGCGCACGCGCCTACCTGCGCATCACCGACCTCGACAACTCCGGGCGCGGCAGCATCACCGCCGCGGTCAACGGCTACACCGTGACCCTGACCGAGACCGCCACCGACGGACTCTTCGAGTCCGACCTGGGCGACGCCGCCACACATGCCGGCGACCTGGCCACGCGAAATGCCGCCGCAGCCTACTTCACGGCCATGCCAGCCGCGCGGACCTTGGTTGCCAGCTACCAAGACTGGAACGACGCCAGCGACACCAGCACGGCCTCCATCACCGTCAACTCGCCCCCGGTGGCGGCCGCCAACCCACGCTCCATCGGCATGGACAAGCAGGCCACCGGCAATGCCATCAGCGACGACGGCAATGGCGCCTCAGCGGGCGGCGTGGACAGCGATGTCGACGGCCAGACCCTCACCATGACGGCCGTCAACGGCCTGGCCGGCAACATCGGCGACACCATCACGCTGGCCTCGGGCGCGCGCCTGCTCGCACGCAGCGACGGCAGCTACCTCTACGACCCGACCAGCCTGACGGTGAAGCCAACCGCGGGCACGCCCACCGTCACCGACAGCTTCACCTACACCATTGCCGACGGCAACGGCGGCAGCAGCACGGCCACGGTGACGATGACGGTGAACTATGTGAACCCCATCGTCATCGACAACCAGGCGAGTACCGACGGCGCGGTGGTCGAGTTCGACGTGAGCGACAAGTTTGCCGACATGAACGCGACGCTGTCCTTCGCGGCCAGCGGCCTGCCCTCGGGCCTGGCCATCGACGCCAGCACCGGCATCATCAGCGGCACCCTTTTGCGCAACGCCAGCGCCACCCCCAGCTACACCGTGCAGGTCACCGCCAGCGACGTCGACGGCGTCGTGGCCAACGTGACGCGCAGCTTCACCTGGGCGGTCAGCAATGTCGCCCCGGTGGCCGGCAACGACAGCTACACCACGGCCGAAGACACACTGCTCAGTGCGAACCTGCTGAGCAACGACAACGACGGCGCGCCCGACAGCGACACGCTGCTGATGAGCAGCCTGAACGGCACGGCCTGGGCCAGCCTGACCGGCGGCAGCGACGCCGGCCACCTGGCCGCCAATGGCTGGAAGCAACTGGTCCTGAGCCACGGCACGCTCTACGCGAAGCAGGATGGCAGCATCGACTACCGGCCGCTCGCCAACGACACGGCGGGCGACAGCTTCGGCTACGTGATCAGCGACGGCAATGGCGGCACATCCACGGCGACAGCCACCATCGCGGTGACCGCTGTCAACGACGCGCCGACGACTACGGCCGTGGCACTGGCAGCCATCGCCGAGGACAGCGGTGGCCGGGTCATCACCCAGGCCCAACTTCTGGGCAATGCCAACGACATCGACGGCGACACGCTCGTCGCGAGCAATCTGGCCATCACCGTCGGCAATGGCGCCCTGGTCAACAACGGCAACGGCACCTGGACCTACACGCCCTCAGCCAACGACGACGCTTCGGTGAGTTTCAGCTACACCATCACCGACAACGGCACGACCAATGGCGGCGCCGATCCCAAGTCGGTCTCAGGCACTGCGACGCTCGACATCACGCCCGTCAACGATGCACCGACGACTTCCGCTGTGACCCTGGCAGCCATCGCCGAGGACAGCGGTGGCCGCCTCATCACCCAGGCCCAGCTGCTGGGCAATGCCGGCGACATCGAGGGCGATGCGCTGGTTGCCAGCAACCTGGCCATCACGGCCGGCAATGGCGCCCTGGTCAACAACGGCAACGGCACCTGGACCTACACCCCTGCCGCCAACGACGACGCTTCGGTGAGCTTCAGCTACACCATCACCGACAACGGCACGACCAATGGCGGCGCCGATCCGAAGTCGGTCTCAGGCACTGCGACGCTCGACATCACGCCCGTCAACGATGCACCGACGACTTCCGCTGTGACGCTGGCCGCCATCGCCGAGGACAGCGGTGGCCGCGTCATCACCCAGGCCCAGTTGCTGGGCAATGCCGTCGACATCGAAGGCAATGGGCTGGTTGCGAGCAACCTGGCCATCACTGGCGGCAATGGCAGCCTCGTCGACAACGGCAACGGCACCTGGACCTACACGCCCGCCGCCAATGACGACGCTTCGGTGAGCTTCAGCTACACCATCACTGACAACGGCACGACCAATGGCGGCGCCGATCCCAAGTCGGTCTCAGGCACTGCGACGCTCGACATCACGCCCGTCAACGATGCACCGACGACTTCCGCTGTGACCCTGGCAGCCATCGCCGAGGACA
>NZ_CAJGBN010000009.1 GCF_904426505.1 Rubrivivax sp. A210 | reverse complement strand
GTCATGAGACCTGATGCATTGTCACCAACACATCTGGCACTCGCCTTCAAACGCCCACGCTTATCGGCTGTTGATTGTTAAAGAACTTCGCCTTCCACCTTGCGGCTTGGGCGGCGCTGACTTGTTATCAGCGAAGACCGCGATTCTGACATTTTTTCGAAACCCATGTCAACCGCTTGGTCTTTCTACTCTTGCCGGCTTCGCTTCCAAACTTGTCGCTTGGTTTGCGTTGCCCGTCTTGAGCAGAGCCCACGACTATAGCACGGCTCTTTTCAGGGGCGCAAGCGGCACACCGAAAGAAGCTCAAGTCAGTGGCTCACCCGCCCCTGCGCCGCCTGGCGCCAGGCTTCGGCGGGATCGTCGGCTCCGGCAATCTTTTCCATCTGCGCAACGAGCAACCGCGTATCGGCGCGCAGCACCCGCTGCTTGATGGCGGCGATGCGAGCCGGGTGCATCGAGAAGCTGCGCAGGCCCATGGCCAGCAGCAATTCGGTGAAGACCGCGTCGCCAGCCATCTCGCCGCAGACGCTGACGCTGCGCCCCAACTGGTTGGCACGGGTGATGGTGGCCTGCAGCAGGTGCAGGACCGCCGGATGCCAGGGGTCATACAGATGGGCCACGGCCTCGTCGGCGCGGTCTATGGCCAGGGTGTACTGGATGAGATCGTTGGTGCCTATGGATACGAAATCGAAGTGACGCAGGAAGCGATCAATCATCAGCGCCGCCGCCGGCACCTCGATCATGGCGCCAACCTCAACGCGGGTGTAGGCACGACCGGCCTCATCGAGTTGGGCGCGGGCGCGGGCCAGGGCCTCAAAGATCAGCTTGACCTCGCCCAGATGAGCCACCATGGGGATGAGCACGCGCACCTTGCCATAGGCGCTGGCACGCAGGATGGCGCGCAGCTGCTGGCGGAACATGCCAGGCTCCGACAGGCTCCAGCGGATGGCACGAAGCCCCAGCGCAGGATTGAGGCCGTGTTCCCGCCTGACCTCCTGCGCGCTCATGCGCTCCAGCGGTTTGTCGGCACCGACGTCGACGGTACGTATCGTCACCGGCAGGCCCTGCAACGCGACCACGGCATCGCGGTAGGCCTCGAACTGCTCGTCTTCGCCCGGCAGATCGCCGGCACGGTTCATGAACAGAAACTCACTGCGGAACAGGCCCACGCCGACGGCACCGGCCTCGAGCGCACCCGCACCGTCGCCCGGGCTCTCGATGTTGGCCAGCAACTCCACAGCGTGGCCGTCCAGCGTGACCGCCGGCGTGTGGCGCAGCCGGTTGAGGCGAGCGCGCTCGAGATCACTCTGGCGCTGCCGGAAGCGGTACTCTTCCAGCACGATGGGCGAGGGGTTGACGATGACGACGCCGGCGTCGCCATCGATCACCAGCCAGTCGTCCTGGCGGATCAGGCGGCTGGCCTCGCGTGCGCCCACCACCGCCGGGATGTCCATGCTTCGCGCGACGATGGCGGTGTGCGATGTGCGACCACCGACATCGGTGACGAAGCCGGTAAACACACTTCGCTTGAACTGCAGCATGTCGGCAGGCGCGACATCGCTGGCCACCAGCACCAGCGGATCTTCGCCGGCGAAGTCGCGCGCCGCCTGGCTCACGGCCGAGGCGTCAACGGCCCCACGCTCGCCGCGCGTCAGCGCGTGCAGCAGGCGTTCGACCACCTGCTCGACATCGGCCTTGCGCTCGCGCAGGTAGGCGTCTTCCATCTCGTCGAACTGGCGCGCGAGCACCTCGAGCTGGGCCGACAGCGCCCATTCGGCGTTGTAGTGCCGCTCGGTGATCCAGCCCTTGGTGGCCACCGCCAGGGTGTCGTCGTGCAGCAGCATCAAGTGAACGTCGAGCAGGGCAGCCAGCTCGTGCGGCGCCTCGGCAGGCAACTCGTTCTTGAGCAGTTCGATCTCGGCGGCGACGGCGTCACGGGCGGCGCGCAGGCGCAGCACTTCCTGGTCGATGCGGTCGGCGCCGACGAAATAGTGGGCCACGTCGACGCGGCTGGAGGCCACCAGCACGGCGCGGCCTATCGCGACCCCGCGCGATACCGGCATGCCGAAGACCTGGATGCTCATGGGCCCAATGTAGCGCAGGGCCGGCGGCCGGCGCAGGACTATTCGGGCCCGGGCCGCGCGGCTATTCGCCTTCGCCGAACTTGCCGTCTATGAGCTTGCGCAGCGCGTCCATCGCCTCCTGAGCGTCGGCGCCCTCGATCTCGATGTCGACCTGGCTGCCCATGCCGGCGGCCAGCATCATCACGCCCATGATGCTCTTGGCATTGACGCGGCGACCGTTGCGGCTGAGATGGATCTCGCTCTTGAAGCCGCCCGCCAGCTTGGTGAGCTTGGCCGACGCGCGGGCATGAAGGCCCAGCTTGTTACTGATCGTGATGCTGGTCTGGATCATGGTTGGCGGGTGGGGTCGGCTGGTTCTGGCGGCGCGGCACGGCGACGTGCATCGCGCCCTGGGCGGCACCGGCCACCGCACGCGTCACCAGGTCATCGAGCGGCATGTCGCAGTAGCACAGGGTGCGCCACAGCATCGGCACGCTGACACCGGCGACGACGCGGGTGCGCGCGCCGTCGGCGGCGGCCAGCGCGGCCGAGCAGGGGGTGGCGCCGAAGACATCGGCCAGGATCAGCACATCGCCTTCGGGCAGCGAGGCCAAGGCCTGGCGCACCTGCTGCTCGGTCTCGGCCAGGCTGGCGCCCGCCCCGACATCAACCGCCTCAAGCAAGCGGGTGCAGTCGGGATAGACATGCTGCGCAACGGCCTTCAGCGAAGAGGCCAGCGGCGTGTGGGCAACGAGAAGGAGGCTGACCATGGTGGTGATTTCAAGCTTGATTATCCGCACCTTGGCCACCGCCCCGCAAAAACCACGCGAACGAGGCCGCGCCGCAGAGCCAGAAGACGCCAAAGGCGATGCGGAAGGACTGGATTTCGGTCAGGCCGGCGCCCCGCAGTGCATCGATCAACAGACCGATGCCCCACTGGATGCCGAACACGCCAGCAAAGATGACGAGGTTGTAGGCCGAGAGCGCGCGCCCGGCCAGGGCCGGCGCGAAGGCCACGCCCACGGCCGGCTGGCTGGTCGAGACAAAGGTGCAGGCCACGCACCACAGCGCCCAGTGCGCCGCGCCGGCGCGCTCGCCCAGCACGATGATCACCGGCAACAGCAGCAGGGCCGGCCAGAGACCGCGGCCGATCAGGCGCGACATCGGGATGCCCAGCCGCGCCAGCGCGGGCATGGCGGCGCCCCAGCAGAAGAAGGCCAGCAGCATGGCCAGGTTGATGGCGAACAGGCCCTGGGCCGCTTGAGCCGCCGTCCAACCTGAAACGCGCGTCAGCCAGGGTCCGGCCCACAGCGACTGCACCGCGATGAGGCCGCCGTAGACAAAGAAGGCCAGCGGCGCCAGGCGGCGAAAGAGCGGGTGGCGCAAGACTTCGCGGTAGCCACCGTCGCTTGCCTGGGCAGCGACCGGCGGCGCGTCGCGCGGCACCACGATCCAGACCAGTGCCATGGCCAGGGCCAGCAGCGCGGCCAGCAGCCAGAACAGACCGCGCCAGCCCAGCGGCCCCAGCAGCCACTGCACCGGCAGGGTCGAGGCCAGCATGCCCAGGGAGCCGGTCATCAGCATCCAGGAGTTGGCTCGCAGTTGCGCCGGCGCCGAATAGAGGCGGCGGTAGCAGGTCAGCGGCGCCATCAGGCAAGCGGCGACGCCGGCGCCGATGAGGGCACGCGCGGCAATCAGCCCGGCCAGCCCCGAGGCGAGCGCAAAGGCGCCACAGCCGGCCACCGCCAGCGTCATCAGGGTCAGCAGGGTGCGGCGGGGGCCAAAGCGGTCGAGGGCGCGGCCCAGTGGCAGCTGAAGGGCGGCAAAGCCGAAGAAATACGCGCCGGCCAGCAGGCCCAGGTCGGCCGCCTGCAGGCCCAGTTCGCCGCTGAAGACCGGGGCCAGCGTGGCGGTGACGGCGCGCAACAGCGCCGAGAGGAAATAGGCATAGGCGAAGGCGCCGAAGATGGCCGCCGTCGCCAGCGGGCTGGGCATCGTGGGCGCAGCGGCGGCCGTCATGGCAGAAAGTGCAGCGAAGCGAAGTAAGCATCGGCGTCGGCCGCGGCCACCTTGTCGCCCAGCACCGTGGCCTGGAAGATATGGGTGCCGCGTGCGAAGACCGCCGCCTCCATCTCGATGGCCGCGCCGTCGGGCCTGCGCCCGGCCAGACGGATGCGTGCGCTGGCGGGCTGCGGCGTCGCCCCAGGCACCGCCAGCGCCTGCAGCGCTGGCGCGCTGGCCCCGACATTGGCCGCCGCCGCCAGGTGCAGGGCCGCCAGCGCCGGGCCCACCTGGGCCGGATCGACCACGTCGCCATGGGCCAGCGCCCAGCTGCGGCCGTCGGCTTCGCAGACCAGCAGCTCCAGCCGCAACGGGCGCCCGGCCAGACTGGCCGTGCGCTGCTGGGCGTGGGCGCGGCAGGGCAGCAGCAGCGTCAGGCCGGCGGCCCCGGGCGGGCGCAGCTCGCGCCAGTCGAGCGCTGGCGCGCAGGCCGCCACCCAGCAGCAGGCCATCAGGGTAGGCAGGACCAGCTGACGCATCGGGCCATTATTGCGAGGGCGGGCCAAGGCCTGGGCAAGGCATGGGCAAGGCAAGACGCAGCGCCTGCCGGACAATGCCGCGATGAATGCTGCTGCCCTGCCCTTGCCCCCGGGCGCCCTTGCCGGTGTGCGTGTGCTCGATCTCTCCCGCGTGCTGGCCGGACCCTGGTGTACCCAGACCCTGGCCGATCTCGGCGCGGAGGTGATCAAGATCGAGCGCCCGGCCGGGCCCGGCCACCCCGGCGGCGACGACACCCGCGGCTGGGGCCCGCCTTTCCTGAAGGACCGCGACGGCCACGACACCGCCGAAGCCGCCTACTACCTGGGCGCCAACCGCAACAAGCGCTCGGTCACCATCGATATGGCCCGGCCCGAGGGCCAGGCGCTGATCCTGCGCCTGGCCGACGAGGCCGACGTGCTGGTGGAGAACTTCAAGGTCGGCGACATGGCGCGCTACGGCCTCGATGCCGCCACGCTGCGCAAGCGCTGCCCGCGCCTGGTGTACTGCTCGATCACCGGCTATGGCCAGACCGGCCCCTACCGCGAGCGCGCCGGCTACGACTACGCCATCCAGGGCCTGGGCGGCCTGATGAGCGTGACCGGCGAGCGCGACGACCGGCCGGGCGGCGGCCCGCAGAAGGTGGGCGTGGCGGTGGCCGATCTCTTCACCGGCATGTATGCCACGGTCGCCATCCTGGCCGCGCTGCGCCACCGCGACGCCACCGGCGAGGGTCAGGCCATCGACATGGCCCTGCTCGACACCCTGGTCGCGATGCTCGCCAACCTGGGCGCCAACTACCTGGTCACCGGCCAGGCGCCGCGACGCGCCGGCAATGCGCACCAGAACATCGTGCCTTACCAGGTGTTCGAGGTGGCCGACGGCCACCTGATCCTGGCCGTGGGCAACGACGGCCAGTTCGAGCGCTTTTGCGCCGTCGCCGGCTGCCCCGAGCTGGCGGCCGACGAGCGCTATGCCCGCAACGCCGGCCGCGTGCGCCACCGCGAGGCGCTGGTGCCGCTGCTGGCCGAGCGCATGCGCCAGCGCCCGCGAGCCGACTGGCTGGCAGCGCTGGAGGCGGCCAAGGTGCCCTGCGGCCCCATCAACAACCTGCAGGAGGTGTTTGCCGACCCGCAAGTGCAGGAACGCGGCATGCGCGCCACCGTGGCCCACCCCCACCACGACGCGCTGCCCCTGGTGGCAAGCCCGATCAAGATGTCGGCCACGCCGCCGCAGCTGCGGCGCGCACCGCCGCTGCTGGGCCAGCACACCGACGAGGTGCTGGCCGGCATCGGCCTCGATGCGACACAGCTGCTGCAGCTGCGCGCCACCGGCGTCATCGGCGCGTGAACCGGCCTGCGAGACAGGCGGCCTTGCCGACCCCACGGAATCAGGGGTTGCGTTTATTGCGCAGCGAAACCATTCTCGGGCCCCCGCCGACGGGGGCATGTGCCAGCCTGTCGCGGGCCATCCGCGCTTCGGCGCCCGGCGCCGGCCACAGGCCCGCGTCTTCATGGAGACCGTGTTGATCCTGCAGGCAGAACCGTCGGACCCGCGCAACGCCAGGCCCATACAGGCCTTGCTGCCCGATGCCCCGGCGCTGGTGGCCCAGCTGGGCGGCGAGGTGGCAGCCACGCTGTCGGCGGCGCTCGAGCGCGTGATCGCGATGGCCGCCAGCGGCCAGGTCGAGCGCGAAGGGCTGCGCATGCTGCGCGAGGAAATCGACCTCGCGCGCCGCGCCGGCATCATGGGCCAGCAGCTGATTCGGCTGCGTGGCGGCCAGCTGCAGCTGGCACCCGAGCGGCTGGACCTGACGGCGGCCCTGCGCGAGGCCCTGCTGCAGCGCGGGCGCGAGATCCAGGCGCGCGGCGTCCAGGTGCGCCAGACCTTCGGCGCGGCCCAGGTGCGCTGCGACGCGACGCTGCTGTTCTCGCTGCTGCAGACCATGATCGACTGGAGCTTCGAGCACGCGCGCTCGCGCGTCGACCTCAGCCTCAGCATCAAGAGCTGGCCCGCCCATGCGCGGCTGCGCAGCACCTTCGCCCACCGCCCGCTCGACGAGGCCGAGGCCACGGGCGAGCTGGTGGGCGAGCTCGAAGAGCCCTCGCTGAACACGATGTCGTGGCGGCTGCTGCAGGAAACCGCCGCCGCGCTGGGCCTGAATCTGGAGCGCAAGGACAACCCGGCACGCACCGAGATGACGCTGGAGTTTCCCGAGACGCTGGCGCCCAGCCTGCTCGGCTTCACGCTGAACGCCAGCGACGAGCCGGCGCCCCAGGTGCGCAACGAGTTCCCGCTCGCCGGCCGTCACGTCATCGTGCTGGCGGCGCGACGCGAGGTGCGCAACACCGTGCGCGAGGCGCTGCGCAACATGGGCCTGGTGCTCGACTTCGTCACCACGGTGCAGCAGGCGCAGGAACTGCTGCAAGAGGCCATGCCCCACGCCCTGATCTACGAAGGCGCGCTGGGCGGCGACGACTTTGAACGCCTGCGCACCGATCTGCTGGCCGAGGCGCCCAAGCTGGCGCTGGTGTGCATCGCCGAACGCGGCCACGCCTTCGAGGTGCTCAACGTCGGCGGCCGGCAGGTCGCCAGCGTCGGGCGCGACGCGGTCGTCGAATCGCTGCCGGCGGCGCTGCTGTTCGAGCTGACCCGCAGTGCCTGAACAGGAAGACGCGCAACGATGATTGGCAGCCTCAAGGGCCTGCTGGCGGCCAAGACGCCGCCCCAGGTGGTGCTCGACGTACACGGCGTCGGCTACGAGATCGACGTGCCGATGAGCACCTTCTACAACCTGCCCGCCATCGGCGAGCCGGTGCTGCTGCTCACCCATTTCGTGGTGCGCGAAGATGCCCAGGTGCTGTTCGGGTTTCTCACGGCCGGCGAGCGCGCCACCTTTCGCGAACTGGTCCGCATCAGCGGCGTCGGCCCCCGCACAGCACTGTCGCTGCTCTCGGGCCTGAGCGTGGCCGAGCTCGCGCAGGCGGTGACGCGGCAAGACGCGGCGCGGCTGATCAAGGTGCCGGGCATCGGCAAGAAGACGGCCGAGCGGCTTCTGCTCGAGCTCAAGGGCCGGCTCGGGCCCGACATCGGCGCGCCCGCGGCCGGCGCGCCACTGGCCGACAACCACGCCGACATCGCCCAGGCCCTGCTGGCCCTGGGCTACGGCGAGCGCGACGCCCAGGCCGCGCTGCGTGCGCTGCCGGCCGACATCGGCGTCAGCGACGGCATCAAGCAGGCGCTGCGCTCGTTGTCGCGCTGAGCGCCGAGCCCGCTCAGGGCTTGACGTGCATGGCGCCGGAAGCGAGATGCCGCACCGGCGCATTCAGCTCCAGCGTCTCGCGCTTGCCGCCGGCGCCTTCGACCACCAGCGTCAGCGGCACCGTGTCACCGGGCTGCAGCTGCTGCTTGAGGTCGATCAGCATGATGTGGTAGCCGCCTGGCTTGAGATCCACCGCGGCGCCGGCGGGCAGTTCGAGCGCGGGAATCTGGCGCATGCGAGCGACAGTGCCGTCGAGCACCATGCTGTGCAGCTCGGTGCGCGCCGCCACCGGCGAGCTGGCCGAGACGAGCCGGCCGCCGGCGGCCGAGGTGATCTGCGCAAACACGCCGGTGGCCTTCTGCTGCGGCACGGTGCCGCGCACCCAGGCATCCTTCACCTGAGTCTGGGCCAGCGACGCCGAGGTGGCCAGCAGCAGGGTCATCGACAAGGCCAGCGGCAGGGCAAGGGAGAGCTTCATGGTCTTGCGGTTCTCATGGTTCATGGGGCGCATCGTAGTGGAGAGCCGGCCCTGCCGCGGCAGGGCCGGCGCCGCAGGCTCCGCTCAGAGATCGAACTTCAGTTCGGCCCGGTAGCTGCGCTGCGGGTAAGGGTGGAAGTTCCAGTACTTGTCGTTGTTGACGTTGTCGATGCCGAAGGCGGCGCTCCACTGGCGGCTGATCTTCCAGTGCAGGCGCAGGTCGGCCGTAGTGAACTTGCTCACACCCTGGTAGGTGAAGCCATTGACGTCGGCGTTGTTCAGCGTGCGGTACTGCGGCCCGCTGTAGCGGATGCCGACGCTGCCGGTGAGGCTGTCGGTGAGCCGGTAGCTGGTCAGCACCGTGGCACGCCAGCGCGCGATATTGGGCTGCCACTTGCCGATGGTGTCGCCGGGCGCGGCGACGAAGCCGGCGTTCTCCTTGATGATGGATTCGGTGTAGGTCAGGCTGGCACTCAGGTCCAGGCCGCGCAGGCCGATGTCGCTGCCGCCGAAGGCCGCCTCGAGGCCGGTGGTGGCGATGCGGCCGACGTTCTGCACGCGCGAGATGTTGCGGTTGGCGGCGGCGTCGAAGGTGGTCTGCGAATACAGCGAATCACGCGTGTTCTCGGCAAACAGCGTCAACCGCGCCAGGCCGCCGGCGATCTCGTCCTCGGCCGACAGCTCGGTGGTCCAGGAGCGCTCGGGCTTGAGGTTGGGGTCGTTGATGAACTGCGAGTTGGTGGTCGAGGTGGCGCCATAGAGTTCGGCCACGGTGGGCATGCGCACGGCGCGGCCGGCCGAAGCCTTGAGCACCAGGGTGGGCGTGGCCTGCCATGACAGCGCGGCCTTGGGCGAGGCGTAGTTCTCGCGCCGCGCCGGATGGGCCAGCGCGCTGCTGCCCGAGAAGGCGGTGAGACCGTCGTGGGCCTGCCACTGTTCGAGGCGCAGGCCCAGCACGGTCTTCCAGGCCGGCGCAAAGGCCCAGGCGTCTTGTGCAAACAGCGCCAGCGTCTCGGTCTTGCCGCTGACGTTGCTGGCCAGGGCCCCGGGCGCATCGCTGCGCCAGTCGCCAGCGATGGTGGAGGTCTTGTAGCGCAGTTCGTAGGCGTCTTGCTGGACGCCGAAGTCCAGCACATGGGCGCCGTCCACGCCCTGCGGCCGCCAGGTGCCCTTGAGCGCCAGATTGACCCAGCCGGTGCCGCTGCCGTCGGCGATGCTGCCCGCGCCGCCATGGGCCGCCGCCGGCAGGCGGTTGCCGCCGGCATTGCGCCGGTTGTCGTCGCGGCCGTAGTCGTAGACGCTGGCTGCGGCCTCCCAGTCCCAGCTGCCGCGCGTGTGGCTCTTGAGCGCCAGGCCGTGCATGCTGTGGCTGAGGCTTTCGTTGGTGAGCGCGAAGTCGCCGCCCGCCAGGCCCTGGCTGCCGGTGAAGTTGAGGTTGGCTATGCGGATGTCGCCGCTGTAGACCGGCGCGCCGGCGGCGTCGCGCAGGTAGCTGGCCGGGCGGCCCTCCGATTCATTGCGCCAGAGGCCGAACAGGTAGTTGGCGCGCAGCGTGGAGCTGAAGTCGTACGACAGGCGCAGCTTGATGTGGTCCTGCTTCGTGTGGTACTCGGTGCCGGTGCCCAGCACGAGCCAGGGCGCGTTGTCGTTGCGCTTGTCGGGCACCGCGCCCGTGACCGGCTGCGTCGTCGGCGTCGAGGCATTGGCAGAACTGGCCAGGCGGGTGGCAAAGGTCAACGGCTGGCCGTGGCTGTCGGCGTGGTGGGCCGCCAGCAGCCAGGCCCAGTCACCGCTCTTGTTGCCGACGCTGAAGCTGGTCTCCCAGGCGTTGAAGGTCTTGTCGGTCTGGTAGAGCTTGAAGGGCTGGCTGGAAAAGCCGGCACGGGCGTGGGCCTCGAAGGCGCTGGGCATGCGCGTGACATAGACCACCACGGCGCCCACCGAGTTGCCCGGGTAGGCGGCCGAGAAGGGCCCGTACATCACGTCGACGCGGTCGATCTCCTCGGGCGTGACCATGCCCCAGCGCGGCGGGAAGCTGAGGCCACCGACGCCGTTGCCGAGGTAGTTGGACAGCAGGATGCCGTCGGCATAAACCGCCGAGCGCGCGCTGTTGCCGGTGCCCGAGGCGCGGCTGGAGAGGATGGCGTGGTTGTAGTCGCCGATGTAGCGCTTGCGCACCAGCAGGCTGGGGAAGTACTTCAGCGCGTCCTCGCTGTCGCTGGCGTTGATGGTGGTTTCCAGCTGCGCCCGCGTGATGCCCTCCATCGTGGTGGGAATCTGGGTCGGCAGCGTGGTCGGTTGGCCGCTGGCGGTGATGACGACGACGCCGCCGGCCCGTTGCGGGGCATCGGCGGCCAGCGCGGCCACGGCCTGGGCGAAGGCGCCGGTGGACAGGACGGTTGCGGCCAGGGCCGCGGCGGCAAGGGCCACCGGCTTGGCGCGGTGGCAAGGAATCGGGGTGTACATGAAATCTCCTGACAAGCCGGCGGCCCCGAGCGGGTCGGCGCGACATCTGACACATGACGGGGCACGCCGCCGCGGACGGCGATCACGCGCCCCAGGGCGCGAATCAATGCTTGTGGCCGGGCGGGTGCTGGCCGTGCGCGTCCATGCGCACCGTGCCTTCGAAGCTGGCGAGCTGGCCGCGCTGCTGCGGCGTCAGCCCGGCCTCGGCGCGCTCCAGGCTCTTCAGCAGCTGCGCAGCCTGGCCGGCAGCGATGCCGGCCATCTGCAAGGCATTGACATCCTTCAAGCCGTCGCCGCTGCACAGAACGATGGACCAGAGGGCGCCGTGGCGGCGCATCAGCGCGCGGCCGCCGCGGCTGCCCTGGAACCAGTCGGCGATGCCGTGGTCGGCGGCCACGACGATGGGCTGCACCTTGAGCGGCGCGTCGGGCTTGCTGAACTCGGCCATCAGCACGGCGCGGATGGCGGCCTCGTCGGTGGGAGCCGCGCAAACCGCCACGGGGGCGGCGATCAGGGCGGGCAGCAAGGCGATGAGGAAACGTCGGGTGTTCATCGTGAAACTCCTGTCAGAAGCCAAGGTTCAGGCCGACCTGGCCGGCGCGACCGGCCATCGTGTAGCCCGGCCGGTAGGCATAGCGCTTGTCACCCAGGTTCTCCAGCGCGAGATAGACCTCGCCCCCACGGCCCAGCAGCGGCAGCGCGTAGGCACAGCGCAGGTTGAGCACGCCGAAGCCGCCCACGCGAGCGGTGTTGGGCGTGGCGTTGGCGCGCGCCTTGTTGAGCGTGAACATGCCGGCCTGCGCCTGCGCGTCGGCGCTCACGCGCCAGGCGCCCTGCTGCCAGGTCAGGCCCAGCGCCAGCGCGTGCTCGGGCGCATACGGCAGGTCGGCCAGGCTGCTGTCCAGCAGCGTGGCGCCCACGAAGCTGGACCACGGGGCGCTCCAGCGCTGCTGCCACGACAGCTCGACGCCGCGCACCTTGTAGGCGCCGAGGTTGGTGAAGCTGGGCTGGGCCACGGCAGGCGGAAAGGCGAAGACATAGCGGTTCTTCAGCGCGTCGTCGAACACCGCCAGGTCGACGCTGCTGTCGCGCGCCGGCTTCCAGTGCAGGCCCAGCTCGACATGGTCCATGCGCTCAGGGGCCAGCGCCTTCCAGCTGTCGGGTGCGCCGGCCAGCGGCGGCACGATGGCATTGAGCAAGGCCGCGTCCAGGCCCGGGAAGCTGAGCCCGCGCGAGGCGTTCAGGCGCAGCGAAAGGCTGTCGCCGTGCGCCAGCACGAGGCCGGCATGCGGCGCCTGGTGTTCGCCATACACGTTGTGGCGGTACAGCCGCACGCCGGCCGAGGGCTGCACCGTCCAGCCGCCGCCGACGGCGAAGGTGTGGGCCAGGCCCAGGTAGGGCGCACTCAGGCGCTGGCTGCTGCCGTCGAAGGCAGTGAAGCCGTTGAAGGACACGCTGCCCTGGGTGCGCTCGACGTCCAGGCCCAGCCGCAGTTCGCCGCCACTCCAGGCCTGGACCTGCTCGCGCCAGCGCAGGCCCGAGATCTCGAAAGTGCTGCGCGTGACCGCGGCGCTGGGGTTGTCCCAGAGGCCGACACCGCTGCTGCGGTGCAGTTGCAGCCGGCCCTGGGCCAGGGCGTGGCGATGCTCCAGCGACAGGCCCAGCAGCGTGCCGCGCGTGTCGAAGCGGCCGGTGCGCGTGGCCGGCAGGCCTTCCTCGCCGGGGTCGGACACCTGGTTGTCGGCGCCCAGAACCAGGCCGCCCACGCGCCAGTGCTCGCCGATGCCCACGCTGCCGCGCACCAGGCCGTTGTCCAGGCGGCCCTGGGCGGCGTCGCGGTGGCCATCGGACTCGGCATGGCCCTGCGCCAGGCTGAACTCGGTGCTGCCCCAACGGCCTGCCAGCGTGGCCTGCTGCACCAGGGTGCCGAAGCTGCCGCCGGACAGGCGCAGGTCGCCGCTCAGGCCCGGCTGCGTGCCGCGCCGGGGCTGCAGGTCGATGGCGCCGAAGGTATTGCCGAAGCTCTGCGGCTGCGGCCCCTTCAGCACCACAAGGCGTTCCATGCCCTGCACCGGCAGCAGGTCCAGCAAGGCATGGTTCCAGACTGCCGAGTAGAACGGCAGCCCGTCGACGTAGGTCTTGACCTCGCTGCCCGGGCGGCTGGCGCCCATGCCGCGCAGGTAGACCGCGCCGCCCTCGTCGCCGCCGAACGATCCCACGGGGTTGAAGCGCGAGACCTGCACGCCCGGCGTGCGCCGCAGCGCCGACGACAGATCCACGGCGCCCAGATCCCTGACCTGCCCGGCGCCGACCACGGTGCTCAGGCTGCCGAAGTCATCGACGTCCTGGCGGTCGACGATGGGCGTGCCGGTGATGGTGACGGTCTGGGCGCCACCGCCGGCCGCAGCTGGCTGCGCCTGCGCCGCCATCGGCGACACCAGGGCGAGCGGAGCCACGAGGGCGAAGGCAAAGCGCGGCAGACGCCGCTCCAGCGTTAGGCAATGAATTGACATGGCAAAGCTCCTCGGGTCCGGGACTAGCGTTGAAGGGGGTTGCTGCCGCTGGCGGCTGCGCTCTGGGCCCCTTGGGCGATCCAGCGCATCCAGGCCTCGGCCTGCGCACCGGCTGCCTGCCGGGCCACGGCATCGAACCAGGCCGCGGCCGCGTCGCCCTGTGGGTGCAGCAGCAGGCTGCCGCCTTCGTCGTCGGTGAGCAGCAAGCCGCGCACACCGTCCCTGGCGACCACCCGCGAGACGGCGCTGGCCTGCTCGGGACGCAGGCTCAGGCGACTGCGCGAGTCGCCAGCCACCAGCCATTGCGGCTGGCTCGTGTCCAGCGAAAGGGCGCCGCTGCAGCGCATGGCGGCACCCGCGCCGCCCAGATCCATCCGCAGCGTGCGCGCCGGGTGCGAGTGCAGCATCGCCGCAGCGGCCCAGGAGGCGGCCGCAGGCCCGCGCACCAGCGCATCGACCGACACGAAATCCACCAGCGGCGCAAACATCACTGGCGCTGCAGCGCTGGCCGGCCATCGGTACGCCCCGCTCGCCGCGTGCCGGCGCAACCAGTGCGAAGCCCTGTCGCAGCCGGCCCTGGACACGGGTGACAGGCCGGCGATGAAACGGCCCCGGCCATCGAACCAGCTCAGGCTGCAGCCGGCGCCAGACTCGCCGGCGGGCTCGCACAGCTCGATCCGGGCCACGCCGCGCTCGGACAACCAGAGCTCATGGTGGTCGCCGCGCAGGAGCAGGTGTTCGGCGCTGCCGGTATCGCAAGCCGCGCGAGCCAGCTGAGCCTGCAGCACGGCGATGCCGTTGCCCGCGGTCACGCGCACACCGCCCCATTCGGCAACGGGCGCCAGCAGCTCGCTCAGCGCACCACCGAGGGCAAGGGCCGCAGGCCGCGGGCCGCCCGTGGAGGCGCCGACACGGCCCGTGCAGGGCAGCACCTCAGCAACCCCCGGTGGCAGGGGCGCGGCCGTGCGCCCCCGGGGTCGCAGCTTGGATCGAGGGGCCCCGGCACGGGCAGCGGCTGTGGCTGTGGCGGGGGACTGGCGAAGAGGATCGGGAAGGATTGCATTCACGACGGGAACTCCTGGGCTCGGCGGCCAGGCAGGCGCGGCGCGGCACAGGGCTCGGCACCAGGCATGCATGGCGGGGCACGGCAGGCACGGCCTGGCCGTCGAAGCCCGCGGGTTCTGGCGCAGATGGCAAGACCCGCATGCCCGCATGCACCCCGGCAAGGCGGGGGATGCGACCGACGGCCCGGCGCGCTGGCGCGCGGGCGGGTGCCACCGGAGCAGCTGGCGGCCTCCCAGGCAGGGAGGGCCAGGCATTACCCGCGGCGGCGGCTCAGGCGTTCAGGGGAGGGCCGCGCGGCTGCGCGCTGCGCCACGCGAAGAGCGTGCGCGGCGCCTGCAGGAAGAGTGCCGGCAGCGCGGCACCGGCCAGCGGCAGCACCACCGCCGGCGGCGCCGGCGGCAGGCCCACGGCGGCAAAGCTCAGGGCGCAGAAGGGGCAGTGCTCGAGATGGCCTGCGCCGTGGTGCGCCGAGGTGGGCGCCGATGAAGGCGGCGTCTCGGCCGCGGCCTGCGCCTGGTGCTGGCCATGCTCGCCGCCGGCCATGGCCGGCATGTCGCAATGTGCGTCGGCGCTGGCCAGGGCCCGCGACACCGTCGGCATCAGCGCCAGCGCCAGCATCGCCACGAGGGCGATCCAGACGAAGGGCTGCAGGCGCAGGCGCAAGGCGTTCACGGGCCGCAGTCTAGTGGGCGAAGCCTGGGCTGCGCTGCGACCGATGGTCGCAGCGGCCCGCTCGTTCCGGGGGGGCGGGTCGTGATAATCACACGATGGCCATCCAGACCGACGATTTCGCCGCCGCACCGGCGCCGCGCATGCTCAGCGCCGCGGCGGCATCGCCCAATGAAGAGGCGGTCGAGCGCGCGCTGCGTCCCAAGGGCCTGGACGAGTACGTCGGCCAGGCCAAGGCGCGCGAGCAGCTCTCCATCTTCATCGGCGCGGCGCGCCAGCGCGGCGAGGCGCTGGACCATGTGCTGCTCTTCGGCCCGCCCGGCCTGGGCAAGACGACGCTGAGCCACATCATCGCCAACGAGCTGGGCGTCAAGCTGCGCCAGACCAGCGGCCCGGTGCTCGAGAAGCCCAAGGACCTGGCCGCCATCCTGACCAATCTCGAGCGCAACGACGTGCTCTTCATCGACGAGATCCACCGCCTGAGCCCGGTGGTCGAGGAAATCCTCTACCCGGCGCTGGAGGACTACCAGATCGACATCATGATCGGCGAAGGCCCGGCGGCACGCTCGATCAAGCTCGAGCTGCAGCCCTTCACGCTGGTGGGCGCGACCACGCGCGCCGGCATGCTGACCAACCCGCTGCGCGACCGCTTCGGCATCGTCGCCCGGCTCGAGTTCTATACCGCCGAGGAGCTGACGCGCATCGTCACGCGCTCGGCCGGGCTGCTGCAGGTGGCCATCGATCCGGCCGGGGCGCTGGAGATCGCGCGCCGCTCGCGCGGCACGCCGCGCGTGGCCAACCGGCTGCTGCGCCGTGTGCGCGACTACGCCCAGGTCAAGGCCGACGGCCGCATCGACAGCGGTGTCGCCGACCGCGCGCTGGCCATGCTCGATGTCGACCCGCTGGGCCTGGACCTGATGGACCGCAAGCTGCTGGAGGCGGTGATCCACCGCTTCGACGGCGGCCCGGTCGGCCTGGACAACGTGGCCGCCGCCATCGGCGAGGAAAGCGGCACCATCGAGGACGTGATCGAGCCCTACCTCATCCAGCAGGGCTATCTGCAACGCACGCCGCGCGGCCGCGTCGCCACCCCGGCGGCCTGGCGCCACCTGGGGCTGGCGCCGCCGGCGGTGTCGGACGGCCTGTTCTGAGGCCCGGCGCAGGGCCTTATCGCTGGGTTTCCTGGAACCAGTACTTGCGTTTGCGCGGCACGTCAACCGTGGGCCGCAGCCGCGAGCCCTCGATGGCCGAGTGGCGCGCATTGGGCGCTCCGATCACGAAGGGCACGTAGACCAGCTTGCCGCTGAGGTTGGTGACGCCGACGATGCCGGCCACCGGGCTGGGCGGCATGCCTCCGCCCTCGACCACCTGGCCGGCCGCGGCCACGCAGAACAGCGGCATCGCGTAGGTCTTGGCCACGCCCAGGTTGGCGGCGCAGACATTGCCGGCCGTCGCACCGGCAGGCCGGTTGGTGCCGAAATAGCTGGAGCCGCCGATGGAGGCCGCGGCGTTGACGACCTTCTCGCCCTGGTCGAGCGCCAGGTAGCAGCCGTTGCCGTCGACGCGACCGTCTCCGCTGCCCATGGCGTAGAGCGTGCTCCAGGCGATGGGCGTGGTGGCGCTGGGCACGCCCTTGGCGATGCGGCGGTCGAAGATCTCGAAGAAGTGGTCCTGGGTGGCGCTGAGCAGGGGCTTTTCGCGGTCGCCCGAACCCAGCATCAGTGCCGTGAACGAACGCGTGGCAACCACGTCGGGGGCGAAGAAGAACTTGCGCCCGGTGGCCGTGCCCTCGGAAAGATCGGCCACCTTGTAGATGGTCCAGTTGGCGGCGGCCAGGGTGGCGCCGGCCTCGGATTCGAAGTCGATGCGGTAGACCTGGCCGCCGAGGTCGACGGCGTAGGCGCGGTCTATCTTGCCGTCGGCGTCGCTGTCCATCAGGGTCACGTCGGCAGCCACGCTGCGACCTATGCTGCCGGGGGTGACGGCATGGAGCGTGGTGAAGGCGCGCAGCAGGGCGCCGGTGCGCGCGTTCAGCACGTAGACGGCATGACCCATGGTGGTGGTGGCGCTGCCGTCCTCGGCAGCGGCGTCGTAGCCACCGCCCATGATGAGCACCGGATCGTCGATGCCCTTGACGCGCGCCGCCTTGGCCTCGGACCAGGTCTGGCCCAGCAGCGACATGCCTGTGCTCGAGGGCGTGAGCTTCCACATGAAGCGCGGCCGCAGCGGGTCGCTCACGTCGAAGGCATAGAGGTAGCGCCCGCCGCGCCGCATGCCGACGAAGATCCAGGCGTCGTCGATCACGCCGCTGGCTTCGAACTTGGCATAGACGCCGATGGGGCCGTCGACAAAGTAGTCGCGCGCACTGGCCGTGGCCGTGGCCGGCGTCGTCGACAGCCTCACCTCGGGCGTGTTGCTGCGCAGCCGGGAGAGGGCGGCAAAGTGCTCCTGCGGCACGAAGCTCCACAGCTCGGCGCCGGCACCGCTGCCACTCTGGTTGCCGTTGACGGCGCGCAGCTGCCCGTCGTTGGCGCCGTAGAACACCACCACGCCGGTAGACCCGCCGTAGTTCAGCACCGCCGGCCGCGAGTGCAGCACATCGCCGTGGATGGAAGGCCGCACGGTGGTAGGCGTGGTCGTCGTCGGGCCGGCCTCGTCACCGGCATTGGAAGTGCCGCGCACCCAGTTGATGAGGGCGGCGCGCTCCGTGCTGCTGGCCGCGCCCAGCATGACCGCGGTGATGGCCGAGTTGTCGGCCTCGAACTCGGTCGCGTCGCTGCCCAGCGACACCGCCGTGGTGGTGCAGCCTATGCAGGTGTAGACATGGCGCTCTTCCTGCGAGGTGGCGTACCTGCTGCGCAGGCCCTGGGCCACCGAACCCTTCTCGACCACCTCGCCGTCGGGCGCATCGCTGCTGGTGGGCGGCGTGCCCATGAGCTGGTTGGCCCAGAAGGTGCTGGAGCGCGTCCAGAACGACACCGCCGAGGGGCTCAGGAAGCCGGTGGACGAACTGATCGCGGCGCGGCCGTAGGCGTCGACCAGGTACAGGCTGTCGGTGGCGTCGAGCCCGAAGCGGTACTGCTTGAGGTTGCCGCGCCAGCGCGGCTTGCCGTCGGCGTCGGGCCTGAACATGCCCATGTAGACCTGGTTCATGTAGGTGCCGCGTGCATTCACCGACACCGGCAGGCTGGCCGAGGCGAAGACGCTGTTGACGGCCTGGATCTGGTTGAAGATGTCCAGCAGCGAGCGCACCAGCACATCGGTTTCGCTGGCCTCGTAGTAGTTGCCGCCGCCGTAGTTGGCGATGCTGCGCGTGAAGTTGCGGTACTCGATCTCGGACTTGATGTTCGACTTGGCGGGATCGATCACTGCCACGCCGTGGGTGATGATGCCCTGCACGTCGACCTTGTTGCTCACGTCGGCAGCGCGCATGAAGCGGGCGTATTCGTCGGCCCAGTTGGCGTCGTTGTTGCCGAGGTTGGGGTCGGCTATCTTCGTCGCTGCCGCCGTCCCGCCCAGGCCGCGCAGCAGGGCCTCGGCATCGCCGTTCTCGCCATTCGTGGGCCCGCCATTGGCGATCAGGATGACGTAGTTGCGGCCGCAGGAATTGGCCGACGGGCTGGCATAGACGCCGCCCGAGACGGAAGTCGAATCCCAGGGGGTGTTGAGGTTGCCCACGCGCGGCGCCAGGCCCTTGAAGTAGAGGTAGGCCTCGTGCAGCATCAGCGAGAGCTGCGCCAGGTTGGCCTTGTCGTCGGAGCCGTAGCCGATGCCGCGGATGGCGGCCTTGAGCGCCGCCTTGCCGGTGGCGTCCAGCGGCGTGAAGGCCTGGCGTGGGTAGCCGCCCTTGTGGTTGTCGGGCTTGGCATTCGTCAGCATGATGCCGACGTTGAAGAGCGCGCTGCCGTTGCTGGCCAGCGGCAATGCGTCGATGAGGTTGTAGAGCGCGCAGATCTCGACGGCGTATTTCGAGCCCTGATTGGAGGGCTGGCCGTTGTTGACGTTGCCATCCTTGAAATAGCAGGTTCCGCCCACCGAGGGGTTCCAGTTGGCGGAAGCATCGAGCACCAGCAGCACGTTGGGGCGGTCGCTGCTCGGGTTGGCGGTGCCGTAGACGTCGATGTCCGAGGTCTGGGCGCGGGCCGGTCCGCAGGCCGCGGCGCACAGCAGCACGGCACTCAGGCGGTGGGTCAGGGAAAGGCGCATGGCAGGCTCCGGTCTGGGCTCGGGCATCACTCGCAGCTGTTGACGACGTCGGTGACGAGGCCGCGTATGGCCACGCCCTGGTTGACGCGCACGCTGGCGCGTGTGGCCTCGTCGGAGACCACGGCGCGGACATTCCACTCGCTGTCGGCGCACAGCGAGGCACCGCCGATGGCGCCGCCGGTCGCCGCCGATTCGAGCCCGGCATTGCCGGCCGCACCCGAGCCCATGCAGGCGCGGTCGGCCGCCACCGCCGGGTCGAGTTCGCTCGGCGGCACGGCCCGCCAGCGGTAGCAGGCCGGCACCGGCGTCAGCGTGGCCGTCATGTCGGCGCGACCGTCGCCGTCGACGTCGATGGGCAGGGGGTTGGCCGCCACCGCTGCCGGCTGCTGCGAGAACATCGGCGTGCTGATGGTTGTCTCTATCGCGGCCTGCGCAGCGGCAAAGGCCTCCTGGCGCGCCTGCGTGTTGCCGACAATGCGCAGGTTGCCGATGCCGCTGCGCACCGACCAGCCCGCCAGCATGGCCATCGCCACCAGCATGATGAGCGTCACGCCCCGCTGGGAGGCGCGCGGGCCGGGCTTCATTGCTGCTCCCGGGTGGCGCTGGGGTTGACCAGCCTCACCGTCGACGAATAGGCCTTGCGCAGAAGGCCGTCGGCCGCGGTGGTGACGCTGCCGGCACCGCCGAGATCGAAGTTCTGGGCGTGCGACAGCGTCGAGCCGCCCACCGATTCGACCGAGCGCACGATGAGATGGACCTTGAGCGCCATCACGTTCTCCCACAGCGATTCAGGGCCCGTGGCCGCGGCCGCCGTGCGGTAGGTGTCGACGCTGCCGTTGCCGTCGGTGTCGAAGCCGTATTCGAGGCGCAACGACTCCACGCCCTCGACCAGGGCGGTCTCGACCAGGGTCTCGCCGACGAGATCCAGCCGTTTGAGCGTGGGCACGCTGTCGCCGCCGCTGCCGCAGTGGTTGCATGCGGCCACGTAGTAGAGCCGCGCCTGGAAGGGGCGCACCGTGTTGCGCGCCGTGCAGGCCAGATTGCCGAGCGTGAAGTTGACGGCGGCGCGCGAATACACCAGTGGCGTGGCCACCGGATCGGCCGCGCACTAGGAATGCTGCAGGTAGTACTGGCGGTTGTTGGCCACCAGGCCACCCGGGGCGATGGCGGCAGGGTCGAGCCGGCGCACGGCCAGCGCGTCGGTGCCGGCGCGGCGGCTGCGGGCCTGCAGGCAGTCCAGCGCCTCGGCCGCGCCATAGCCGCGCACCGGCGCTGGCACGGCCAACGGCGCGGCGGCAAAGGCGTCCGAGGGGTCGGTGGCGCAGGGATCGGGCAGGGTGTAGGCCGCGGGCGCGGGCATCTCGCCGTAGTAGCCGGCCATCTGCAGGTCTTCGGTCAGCAGCTCGGTGGCGTAGCGGCCGTTCTCGATCTGGGTGCTGGCGCGCTGCAGGTTCTGGCCCGCGTTCGAGGCATTGGCATACAGCGTCAGCAAGGCGGCGGCGACGAAGAGCCCCAGGCCCAGGCCGATCATCATCTCGACCAGCGTGAGGCCGCGCTGGCGGGGCCGGGACAGGTGGAGGAGCTTCATGCTGCGGGCCCGTGGCTCAGCAGCGCGTGGCCGGCGCCGACGCCGCCACGTCGCGCAGCCGCGCCACGCAGACGGTGGTGGAGACGGCACGCCGTAGGCTGTCGTCGGGAAAGGCCTCGTCGCCGCGCCCGCACGGGGCCGCCGGCGCCCCGGTGGCCGTGATGCCCAGCCAGGCCACGGTGATGACGTAGCGGTCGGTGCTGCCGGCCGCGCGCCGTATGCAGCCGCGTCCGGCCAGCATGGAGCCCACAGTGGCTGTGCCCGACTGCTCGGTGCTGCCGCGGATGAGGTTGCCCCACTGGCAGAGATCGAGCGCGGCGCCGGCCAGGCCGGCGCAGTCCTCGACCGGCCCGCTGCCGATGAGGGCTTCGCGCGGATAGTTGGCGGCCTGGGCGCGGTTCAAGGCCATGCGCTGTGCCATGTCCTCGGCCAGCACCAGGGCCTGGCTGCGCTGCAGCGCCTCGAAGGCGGCGCCGGTGGCGCGTGCCTGCATGGCGGCAAAGCCGAGCAGGCCGAACACGCACAGCAACACCGCAATCAGCACCTCGAGCAGCACGGTGCCGCGCGCCGCGCGGCGCCTGGCGGGCGCTGCGGGCAAGCGCTTCATGTGCAGGCCCCGGTCTTGGCGCGGGCACGCCCGGAGAGGTCGAGCTCGATGCAGCGCCGCTGCGAGTCGTCGCCATCGGCGCCGGCCACGGTGATGCGAACATCGGCGCCGGGTGACGCGACACGCCCATTGACATTGAAGACGATGCTGGAAGGCGCGCCGTCGAAGCTCACGGCCTCGGTCGCGGCTTCGCGCGTGAGGATCTCGTCGGCACCGGCGCTCACCGTCCAGCCGTTGCGCCACTGCCCGGCGCGCGGCGCAATCGTCACGCTGGCATTGCGCGTCAGCGCCTCGCTGCGCGCCCGCAGCAGGTCGGAGGTGAGGTCGAAGACCATGGCCTTGACGCGCTGGCCGGTGACGAAGGCGCGCAGGCCCGGCGCCGCCAGCGCCAGCACCACGGCCAGCAGGACGAGCACCACCATCAGCTCGACCAGGGTAAGGCCGCGGCGCCGGCTTGCCGCCGAGGATGGGCGCCCTGCAGCCTTCACCAGCAGCCCCCGCCGGCGGCGGTCTTGGTGCCGGCCGAGTTGATGCTCAGCGTGCCGCAGGATTCGCCGGCCTGCTCGCCCTGCGGCGTGGCCGTGAGGATGAAGCTCGGCGGCAGCGTGTCCGGCACGCTGAGGTTGAGGGTGTAGGCGCTGGCAATGCCGGCGGGCGGGCTGACCCCCACCGCCGCCAGCGTGGCGGCATAGCCACGCGTGTCGACCAGAAATTGCTGCTGGCGCGTGGCAACGGCCTGCATGTAGGCCTGGGCCTGGGCGCGGTTGGACTTGAGGATCTGGGCCCGGTAGGACGGCAGCGCCACCGCCATCAGCACGGTGATGACTGCCACCACGATCATCAGCTCGATCAGGGTGAATCCGGCCCGGCGGGCAGGGCGGCAGACGGCAAGGCCGGCGCTGCCCCGGGGGCAGGATGCCGAAAAGAACATGTTCAGTCGACCTGGAAAGGACTGCCGGTTGAGACGCGACGCGCGGCGACCGTCCATGCCCGGAAATGGCGGCAGAAACGGCCCCTGCTCTCTTATCGACCGCGGCCCCAAAGACTTAAGGTCGGCATCAGCCGGCGGGGCCACGGCCGCGCCATGAGGTCACGCCAGACAAGGGTGACGTTTGCTGGCCCCGATTTACGAATGCATTCAATCGCCGACTCAAGCCGCCTGAAGCCCGCGCCGATATTCGTTTCAGGGCGGGCTCGAAGGCTCGCTCATCGCGGAGGGCACAGGCGTCCTCGAGGCTTCCAGGTGCATGGCATGCAGAACAAGCTCGGCAAGGGGTTCACGCTCATCGAGGTGATGGTGACGGTCGCCATCGTGGCCATCATCGCCGCCGTCGCCCTGCCCTCCTACTCGTCCTATGTGCAGCGCAGCCGCATCCCGGTGGCGCTGGACGGACTGTCGTCCTACTACACGCGCATGGAGCAGCGTTACCAGGACGTGGGCAACTACGGAACGGCCACCGCCTGCGCCATCGCGGCCCCTGTGGTTGCCAATTTCACGGTCAGTTGCAGCACCAGCAACACGGCCCAGGGCTACACCGCCACCGCCACCGGCAGCGGCAATATGGCCGGCTACGGCTACACCATCAACCACCAGGGCACGCGCAGCACCACGGCCCACCCCAAGGGCGCGGTGGCCGGCTGCTGGAGCATGAAGGGCGCGACATGCGACACCTGAAAGCCCCCCAGCGCGGCTTCACGCTGGTCGAACTGATGGTGGCCTTTGCCATCGCCGCCCTGCTGATGGTGGCGGCAGCGCCGTATTTCGCCGACTACGGCAGCAACGCCCGCCTGCGCGAGGGCGGCAACACCGTCTACACCGAGGCGCTGATGGCGCAGAGCGAGGCCATCAAGCGCAACCGAGCGGTGCGCCTGTCCACTGCGGCCAGCACGGTGCAGGTCCACGACGTCTCCGACGACACCAACCCGGTGCTGCTGCGCGAACGCGCGCTGCCGGCCGGCGTCACGGTGGCCACCGGCAGCGTCAGTTTCGGCAGCCAGGGCCTGCCCGCCGACCTCACCGCGGTGGCCATCGATCTTTCGTCTCCCCTCGTCGCCTGCTCCGCCGACAACCGCTGCCCCGGGCTGCGCGTGGACGGCGGCGGCGCCATCCGGCTATGCGGCAACCATCTCGACTGTCCCTGAGCCGCGGCTCCGGCCTCTTCGACGCGCTCATAGGCCTGGCCATCCTGGCCTTCGGCCTGCTCGCCATCACGCGCTTCCAAGGCCGTCTGGTGGCGCAGACGACCGAGGTGCAGTCGCGCCAGGCGGCGTCGCAGCTTGCCGGCGAGTTGCTCAGCACCGTGCTCGTGGATGTGAGCAATGCCGCCTGCTACACCCTGCCCCAGGCCGGCGCCTGCGCCAATGCCAGCGCCATCACGCGCACCAGTGACTGGGCCGACCGCGTGGCCGCGGCCTTGCCGGGCACCGTCACCACCGAGGCCACGCTGACCGCGGCCAGCGGCCGCTTCCAGGTGCTCGTCACCTGGACCGGCAAGGGCAGCGGCGACACCCACACCCTGGACCTGACCACCGATGTGCGCCCCTGAACACAGCCACCGCCGGCCGGCCCAGCGCGGCATGTCCCTGGTCGAGGTCATGGTCGGCATGGTCGTGGCCATGATGGTCGGCCTGGCCGCCACCGGCGGCGCCGCGATGTTCTCCGCCTCGCAGCGCCAGGGCATAGGCACGGGCGGCGCGCTGCTCAATGCCGGCACGGCGCTGGCGGCGCTGCGCGACGATGCCGCCGCGGCCGGGCTCGGCTTCTTCGGCGACAACCAGTACCTGTGCCACCGCCTCAACCTGAGCGTGGCCGCCGTCAAGATCTCCGACGGTGCCGCCTTCACGCCCCTGAATGTCACCGCCGAGACCGACGGCGACCGCCTGGACGTCGTCTACGCCACCCAGGTGGCCAGCAGCGCCAACGTGCTGCTGAATGCCGCCACCACCGGCGCATCCGCCGACCTGCGCTCGCTGCTGCCGGTGGCGGTGCCGCCGGCGCCGGCGCTCAAGCCCACCGTGCTGCTGGCGCCCGATACCCCGGGCGTGCCCTGCCTGGTGCGCAGCGTCACCGCGGTAACGGCGTCCACCGACACCACGCCGCAGCAGCTGGCTTTCGCCAACACCGGCAGCCACAACCAGGCCGCCTTCACGACCAACCCGAGTTTTCCGGACAAGGGCCGCGTGATGTTGCTGGGCGCGCTGCGCTGGTCGCGCTACCGCCTCGAGGGCACGGACCTGCGGCTGGAACGCCCGCTGGGCGGCGACCCGGTGGTGCTGGCGCGCAACGTGATCGGCTTTCGCGTCCAGTACGGCATCGCCGACACCGGCACCACCGCGCTGGCATCCTGGCAGAACGCCAGCAGCGCCTGGGCCAGCCTGACACCGGCGCTGCTGCCGCGCGTGCGCGCATTGCGCATAGGCCTGGTCACGCGCAGCCCGCAGGCCGAGAAGGTCAACGCCGCCGGAACCTGCGAGGCCACCGCCGACACGCCGCAGCTCTTCGGCGCCGACCTCACGCCCGACGTGAGCAACTGGCGCTGCTACCGCTACCGTACTGCCATTGTGGTCGTTCCGCTGCGCAACCTGGTGATGGGAATGGCGCCATGAACAGACTGTCAACCACCCTGCGAGCCGAAGGCCAGCGCGGCGTCACCATCGTCGTCGTGCTGCTGCTGATGGTGGTGATGATCCTGGGCGGCCTGGCGCTGGCCCGCATGACCGAGATCGGCACCCTGGCCAGCGGCAACAGCACCTACCGCGAGGCCTCGCTGCAGGCCTCGGAGGTGGGCGTCAACACCGCCTATGCGGCCGTGCGCGCCCTGGCCAGCGAAGAAGCCAACACCGGCAACTGGTACTGGGCCACCATGCAGGCCGCCGACGGCGCCGGCATACCCAATGTCGACTTTGCCGCCGCACCCGAGGTGGTGGTGGGCAACTACAGCGTGCGCTACGTCGTCGAGCGCATGTGTACCGTGGCCCTGGTGACCAATACCCTGCGCGAGTGCCTGGTCAAGCAGGTGCCGCAAACGGCCAGCGCGCGTGTCGGCAACGAACCGCTGGACCCGCCCAACTCGCGCCAGTTCCGCATCACCGTGCGCGTGACCGGCCCCAAGGACACCGAGACCTGGGTGCAGTCGCTCGTCACCAAAGGCTGACAAGGCGTGAAGGAACCGCCTGCGCGACGGTTCCTTCACACCCTGTGAAGCCCCCTCTGTCCTGTTCGCCAGCTCTATCTCCCTCACCGGGGCCCGCCATGAAGACCGCCATCCACGCCGCAGCCACCGCCGTCGCCCTCACCGGGCTGATGTTCGGCCTCGCCGCGCAGGCCACCAACCTGGCCGAACTGCCGCTCAAGGCCTCGGTGCTGGCCAAGCCCAACGTCATCATCGGCATGGACGACTCGGGCTCGATGGGCTCCGAGATCATGATCTACACCAACGACGGCGCCTTCTGGTGGGACTACAACCGCTCCAGCCCCGCGCTCAGTGGCGGCTGGGGCACCGACTCCAACCACCCCAACACCGCGCTGCGAAGCCTCACCGCGCCCTGGTTCAACGCCACCGGCGGCGTCGGCACCCAGGGCTCGGCGTCGTGGCGCAAGTTCGTCTTCCTGTTCCCGAACGGCTATTCGTCGACAGCCGGCTCCGGCACCCGCACCTACGCCGACGTGAGCTATGACCACTTCGCGGTGATGCCCACGCGCGAGTTCGCCTTCCTGCGCTGGGCCGGTGTCTACAAGAACGCCAACGGTGCCTACCAGCAGCCTCCTGCGGACCCGGCGCAGTCGACGATGCACAACCCGCTGTACTACAACACCCTCGTCACCTACCAGCCCTGGGCCCCGGCCCAGCTCGCCAGCGGCGCCGTCGCGCCGGCCGCGGCGGCTTCCACGGCGGCGAAGTCGCACCCGGTGCTCGGCACATCGACGATGAACCTGACGACCGACGTCGTCACGCCGCTGAACTCCTCATCGAACCCCCTCGCCAACTGGGTGTTCATGGCCTTCCCCGGCATGAAGCTCCCGGCCGGCGCCAAGTACCGCGAGTGCGACGCCTCGAACGCGACCACCGGCTGCGGCAGCTGGACCAATGTCGGCACCAGCGACATCGCCGCCGATTCGGGCCACACCACCCAGGTCGCGGTCACCTACTTCCCCGCCACCTTCTGGATCAAGGAGACCTGCACGCCCGAAAGCAGCAGCGTGCTCAATGACACCTGCGTCGACCTGCCCGGCGGTGGCACGCTCAAGCGCTACCAGATCAAGTCCGGCAATACCTTCCCCTCGGGCCGCAGCTACAGCGCCGAGATGCAGAACTTCGCCAACTGGTGGCAGTACTACCGCAAGCGCCGCCTGATGCTGGCCGGCGCCATGGGCGACACCATGGAAGGCCTGACCGGCATGCGCCTGGGCGTGGTGCCGTTCAGCTCGCTCACCGGCAATGTGACGATGTACGACGCCGACGCCACGCTGGCCTCGGGCGCCCTCGGCCGCGCCCGCGTGGCCGGCATCTTCTACGAGGTCGACACCAGCGGCGGCACGCCCACGCGCGAGACCCTCAAGTACATCGGCGAACAGTTCAAGCGCACCGACAAGACCGGCACCGCGTACAACATGATCCAGTACGCCTGCCAGCGCAACAACGCCTTCCTCGTGACCGATGGCTTCGCCAACAACTCGAGCGTCACGCCGCCCGCCTACGACACCGGCAAGAGCGCCAGCAACTGGGGCAGCGACGCGCCCTATGCCTGGAGCTTCAGCCACAACGGCGTGCTGGCCGACCTGGCGCTGCGCTACTACACCAACAACCCGCGCCCGGCCACCGACACCACCAACGGCATGGTCACCGGCGCCCTGCCGGCAACGCCCACCGACACCAACACCAACCTGCACATCAACACCTACGGGCTGACGCTGGGCGCACGCGGCACGATGTTCCTGAGCGAAAGCTCGACGCCGCCCACCACCGCCGCGGCCTGGCCCGACCCGAACGCAGACCGCAGTCCGCTGTCGGTGGACGACCTCTGGCATGCCACCCTCAACGGCCGCGGCAAGATGTACCTGGCCAACACGCCGGAGGAGACGGCGCTGCGCGTGCGCGCCGGCCTGGACGAGATCCTCAACCAGGTCGCCGCCCAGGGCGCCATCGCGGTGAGCGCGGTCAACCTCGACCGCAGCGACCGCCAGGCCTACATGGGCATGTACAACCCGCGCGGCTGGGCCGGCGACCTGACGGCCAACGCCATCAACACCGCCACCGCGGCCGTCTCGTCCACCGCCAACTGGCGCGCGTCCACGCTGTTGGCGGCGCGCGACTGGACCACGCGCGTGATCTTCAGCTCCGACGCCAGCGCTGGCGTCGACTTCAGCGACGCCAATGTCGGTGCCCTCGTCAACCCCGATACCGCCGCCTTCCCCAGCAATGCCGCCGTGGTGGACTACCTGCGCGGCAGCCGCACCGGCGAGGGCAGCACCTTCCGCACCCGCAGCAGCCTGATCGGCGCCGTCGTCAATGCCGAGCCTGTGCTGGCGCGCGAGGAGACCACGGTCTACCTGGCCTCGGGCGACGGCATGCTGCACGCCTTCGACACCGTCACCGGGGCCGAGCAATGGGCCTACGCACCGCCCGACACGCTGGCCAAGCTGGGCGCCTCGGTGCAGCGCGGCTGGATCTACCAGACCGTGCTCGACGCCGCGCCCACCTATGCCAAGCTCTCGACCAACGCCAAGCTGCTGGTGGGCGGCCTGGGCGCGGCCGGCACCAGCTATTACGCGCTGGACGTGAGCTCGCCCAAGAACCTGGACGCCACCACCGCGGCGGCGCAGTACCGCTGGATCTTCCCCACCGCCGCCGACACCACCACGCGGGCCAAGGTCGGCTACACCGTGGGCCAGCCGGTGATCACCCGCACCAGCGCCGACGGCGACGTGGTGCTGGTCACCTCGGGCTACGACAACGGCCGGGTGCGCGGCGACGGCAAGGGCCGGCTGTGGGTGCTGAATGCCGCCACCGGCGCCGTCATCAAGACCTTCCGCACCACCGCGGGCGATGTCTATCCGGGCCAGGAGGCCGGGCTCACCCATGTCTCGGCCTTCAAGGAATCCGATGGCACGGCGCGCTACGCCTACGGCGGCGACCTGCTGGGCAATCTGTGGAAGTTCGACCTTGCCCGCACCGGCAGCGGCGAACTCGACGCCGAACTGCTGGCCACGTTGAAGGACACCAGCGACAACCTGCAGCCGGTGACGGCGCCGCCCGAACTGGCCCTGGTGGGCAGCCAGCGCGTGGTGCTGGTGGGCACCGGGCGGCTGCTGGACATCACCGATTTCGGCAGCAGCCGCGTGCAGACCTTCTACGCCATCGCCGACGGCAGCACGCTCACCAATGCGCGCACCAGCCTGTCGCGCCAGGTCTACAACGGCCGCGTTGCCGACACCATGACCAACACCACCTTCGACTGGTCCTCGGGCCGCGGCTGGTACATGGATCTGGCCGCCGGCGAACAGGCCAACACCGCCCCCTCGGTGGTCTACGGCTCGGTCGCCTTCGTCACCAACGTCAATGGCGGCGCCGACTGCTCCCAGGGCTCCTACCTCTACCTGCTGGACATCGGCACGGGCGCCAAGGTCTCGACCTCGAGCTTCATCTCGCAGACCATCGCCACCGACGCCACCTCGTCGCGCGTGCTCGCGCTGCGCGTGGTCAGCGGCCGCGTCATCGGCACCACCCACCGATCCGACAACACGGTCTACCAGCGCGAACTGCCGGTGGGCCAGGTCATCACCCCGGCCAAGAACGCCTGGAAGGAGATCCGCCGCTAGAACCGCCGCCGGCACCCCGCCCCGACACCCGCCCGCCATTGATCAAGGTCAGGCCGCGCCTGACCCCGATCCGTAAACTGCCGCCCACGCCTTGCCTTGGCATGGGCGGTCGCCGTTTTCGCCCCGCCTTGCCGCCTGCCCGCGGCGCACAGGAGTTGCCATGAAGATTCCGTTCCATGCCCTGGCCCGCGCCGCCATGGCCCTGGGCGTCGCCGTTGCCGCCGGCGCCGCCTCGGCCGCCACGACGACCATCACCTTCGACCCGCTGGCCAGCCAGTCCAGCGACGACCAGTTCTTCGCCAACTACATTGAAAGCGGCTACCTCTTCACCTCGGACCTGGGCCTGGGCAGCTGGGGCGCGGGCCCCGATCCCACCCCGGCACGCTATGCCGGCAGCCAGGGCTTGTTCAACGCCGGGCTCAACGAAGACTTCGACGCCGACGCCGGCCTCACCACGCTGACCCACGGCGGGGCTGCCTTCAGCCTGCTGTCCATCGACCTTTCGCTGCTGCGCAATTACGCCACCATCGACGGCACCGCCACGGTGTCCATCGTCTTCCGCGGCACGCGCGGCGACGGCAGCCAGGTCAGCACCGAAGGCACGGACGCGGTGGAGGTTGGCGCCTTCGGCTTCCGGCGCTTCGACCTCAGCGCGCTCACCGACGTCGTCGAGGTGCACTGGCAGCAGACCACCGGCTGGGCCCACCAGTTCGACAACCTGCGCCTGAGCGATGCCTCGGGCAGCGCCCTGCCCGCCCCCGGCACCGCCGCCCTGGCCGCGTTGGCGCTGGCAGGCCTGGCCCTCACCCGCGGCGCACGCCGCCGCGCCTGACCACGCAGGCCGCAGGCGGGCCTGCGCCCGTCAGGCGCCCTCGAGGTGGGCGTCGTCGTTCCAGCCCACGACGACGAAGCCCTCGCCGTTGTAGAGCAGGCGGTTGATGCTGGCATTGCCCAGCTGCCAGGTGCGCGCCTGTGCAGGTGCGATGCCGACGGCATGGCGGTAGAGGCAATCGAGCACGCCGCCATGGGACACCACCGCAATGGCCTGGCCGGCATGGCGAGCGGCCAGCGCGGCTATCGCCGGCAGGCAGCGGCCGGCGAAGACCTCCAGCGTCTCGCCGCCGCCGGGGGCGAAATCGGGCTCGCGGCGACGCCAGCGCAGGGCTTCTTCGGGCCAGCGCTCTTCGATCTCGGTGAAGGCCAGGCTCTCGAAACGGCCAAAGGCGCGCTCGCGCAGCGCCGGCTCGGTCTGCACCGCCAGCCCGGTGGCGGCCGCCAGTGCATCGGCGGTGGCGCGGGCACGCTGCAAGTCACTGCTGTAGATGGCTGCCAGGCCCTCGCCGGCCAGCGCCTGCGCCAGCAACGCCGCCTGGCGGCTGCCGGTGTCGTCGAGCGGGATGTCGACATGGCCCTGGATGCGCCGGTCGGCGTTCCAGGCCGTCTGGCCGTGGCGCAGCGCGAACAGCCGCGTCGGCTCCTGCATCGCGCTCAACTCCCCAACGACAGCAGGCGCTGGTTGAGCGTGTAGGTGCCCGAGAAAGTGGCCTCGCCGAGCACGCGGCCGGCCAGTTGCTCGCGCACCTGGTGGCCGGTGAACACGCCCTCCAGCGGCAGCCGCGGCACCGCGACGGCGTAAAGCGTGAACACGTAGTGGTGTACCAGCGAGTCGTTGAAGGGCGGGAAGGGACCGTCGTAGCCGAAGTACTGGCCGGCCATCTCGGCGTGGCCGGCAAACCAGCCGGTGTAGTCGTTGAGGCCGTGGCGGGCGCCGTCGCGCGCCGCCGGGCCGGGCTTGCCGCGCGGCACGAAGCCGCGGCTGAACTCGCCCTCGGCCAGTTCGGCCGGCAGCGGCGGCAGGTCGACCAGCACCCAGTGGAAGAAGTCGACGCGCGCCAGGTCGGCCGGGATCTCGCGCCCGGGCTGGTTGACATCGTCGGCGCGGCTGGGCACGTCGAAGTCGTGGCAGATCAGCACCAGCGACTGCGTGCCCGCGGGCACCTCGCTCCAGCCCAGGTGGGGGCTGATGTTGTCGCTGAAACCGGCGCCGCCCGCGCCGTCGGGCTTGCCGGCGGCATGGCGTGCCGGGATGCGGTCACCGCTGGTCCAGCTGTCACTCCAGAGTTTCATCGTCTACTTCCGTCTTCCTGTCGGGGCCCTTCAAACGCCCCAGACCACCGGCTTGTCGGCGGCCTGGCAGCGGCGCAGCATCTCGACCATCGGCCACAGGCGCTGGCGCAGCGACACCGCGGGCCGGCGCGGCTCACCATCTTCATCGACCTCAGGCGCCGCGGCCTCATCGGCGATGGCCTGCTGGAGCAAGGCGATGGCCTCGCCCATCGCTTGCGGCTCGATGATGCCCTTGGTCGATGGCTCGCGTCCCAGCAGGCGCAACATCTGCTCGCCCTGGGGCCGCAACATGATCACGTCGCCGGCGGCGGCGCTCTTGAACTTGTAGATCATCAGGCCCGCATTGTGACCGGATGCAAGATCAGGCCGCCGGCCACGCCCCCGGTCAGCCCCGCACGAGGCGGATGTGCGGCGGCAGGCGGCGCGGGGGCGGTGGCGGGGGCAGGGCCCCGGCGCCGGGCAGCCGCTGCTGGAAGGTCAGCGGGTCCAGCGCCGGCGCGTACAGATGGCCCTGGTAGGCGTCGCAGCCGGCATCGAGCAGGAACTGGCGCTGGGCCTCGGTCTCCACGCCTTCGGCCACCACCTGCAGGCCGAGGGCGCGCGCCATCTGCAGCAGTGCCAGCACCACGGTCACGTCGGCCTCGTCGTCAGGCAGGCCGCTGATGAAGCTCAGATCGATCTTGATGCGGCCCACCGGCAGGCGCGCGAGCTGCGCCACGCTGGACAGGCCGGTGCCGAAGTCGTCGATGGCCAGGCGCACGCCCAGGCGTGCCAGCTGCTCGAGCTTGAGCAGCGCCACCTCGGGATCCTGGGCCAGCACGGCCTCGGTCAGCTCGAGCTCGAGCAAGGTGCCGGGCAGGCCGGCGGCCTGGAGCGCGGCGGCCACGCCGTCGACGAAGCCGCTTTGCTGGAATTGCAGCGGCGAGACGTTCACCGACACCGGCAGCGGCTGGCCGCGCGCCTGCCAGGCCGCGGCCTGGCGCAGCGCCTGCGTCAGCACCCATTCGCCGATGGCCAGGATGAAGCCGGTGTCCTCGGCCACCGGCAGGAACTGCGCCGGGGCGACATCGCCCAGGCCGGGGTCGCGCCAGCGCAGCAGGGCCTCGACTCCGATGACCTGGTTGCCGGCCAGGCTCACCTGTGGCTGGTAGTGCAGCCGGAAGCGCCCGCTGACGAGGGCGCGCCGCATCGCCTGGTCGAGCCGCACGCGCGATTGGCGGTCGCCCTCGGCACGCGCCTGGTGGACGCGAAAGCCCGCACGGCCGCCGGCCTTGGCGGCGCGCAGCGCGCTCTCGGCCATGCGCAGCATCTCGTCGGCCTCGACGCCGCGCGAAGGCGCCAGCGCCACGCCGATGCTGCAACTCAGCGCCAGCTGGGCGCCGTCGACCAGGCAGGGCTGGGCCACCACGTTGAGCACGCGCCTCGCCCCGGCCTCGGCCGCCTCGGCGGCATCACCGGCGCCAGGCCGCAGCAGCAAGGCGAACTGGTCGGCACCCAGGCGGGCCAGCACCTCGCCGGCACCCACCGTGGCCTGCAGGCGTTGCGCCACCTCGAGCAGCACGCGGTCGCCGAGATCGTGGCCCAGGCTCTCGTTGACCTGGCGGAAGCGGTCGAGGTCGACCAGCAGCAGCGCGAAGCTGCCGCCGCCGTCGGCTTCGCGGCGCACCGCCGCCGAGGCCTCGGCCACGCGCAGCGCCAGCTGGCGGCGGTTGGCCAGGCCGGTGAGCGCGTCGTGCAGCGTCAGTGCGTCGATATGGGCCTGGGCAGCGACGCGCTCGGTCTGGTCGCGGAAGCACCACACCCGCCCCTGCAGCCGCCCACCCACCAGCAGCGGCTGGGTGACGCGGTCGAAGACCTGGCCCGACTGCAGCTCGATGCGGTCGCGGGCGACGATGAGCGAGGCCTGCTCCAGCGCGTGCAGGCGCTTGCCGTAGGCGTCGGTGTCGACGACGCTGCGCGCCATCCAGTGCGCCACCGCGCTGTCCTGCTGCTGCAGCAGTGACACCGGCAGCGACCAGAGGGCGGCGAAGCGGCGGTTGAAGCTGCGCACGCGGCCGGCGAGGTCGGTGACCAGGATGCCGTCCTCGGTGCATTCCAGCGTGGCCTGCTGCTCGGCCAGCAGCAGCTCACGCGCGCTGTCGGCGCGCTGCTCGGCGCTGCGATCAGTGAGCGTCACCAGCGCATAGGCCGGCGCGCCCTCGCCGCAGGGCAGCGGCTGCACACTGCGGGTGACCGGGACCGCCTCGCCGGCGGGCGAGGCGATCCAGGTGTCGCTCAGCAGCCGAGCCGGCTCGCCCTCGGCCACCGCTTCCCAGAAACCCAGGTCTTCGGGCGAGCTCGCCACCTGCTCGGCCGCCTCGCCCACCAGCCCGGCGCGCGGGCGGTCGAGAAAGCGTTCGGCGGCGGCATTGACGGCAGCGACGCGGTGGTCGGCCAGCGCCACCAGCCAGGCCGGCTGGGGCAGGGCCTCGATGAGGGCCTGCCAGGCGGCCAGGTCCGCGGCTTGGGAGGACAGGGTGGTGATCATGCGGCCTGCTCCCGCGGCAGTTCGTCGCCGTGCAGCGGCTCGAAGAAGTAGACCACGCGGGGCTTGGGGTCGAGATAGCTCAGCGCATCGGGCGGCAGCTTGGACGGCGGCAGGCTGCGCCGGATGCCGAGATCGGGTTCGCGTTCGAGATCGAGCACCAGGGCTTCGCCGCGGGGCACGCGGGCGTCGTGTACCAGCACGCGCGGCTTGAGCGTGCGGCTGGAGTTGACGCCGATCACCAGCGCATGGCGGTCGTCGGTGAGTTGCACCAGCGAGCCCGCCGGGTAGACGCCCACCAGCCGGATGAAGGCGTTCAGCACCTGGGCGTCGTAGCGCTTGCGGCCCTGGGCGAACAACACCGAGACCGCCTCGTGCGGCGTGAGCGCGAGGCCGCGCGCCTGCGGATTGCACAGGTTGTCGTAGCGGTCGACCAGCGACACCAGGCG
Organism: Rubrivivax sp. A210; assembly: GCF_904426505.1. Lineage (GTDB taxonomy): Bacteria > Pseudomonadota > Gammaproteobacteria > Burkholderiales > Burkholderiaceae_C > Rubrivivax. The sequence goes on along the minus strand of NZ_CAJGBN010000009.1, from coordinate 62,916 downwards.
CGCGCCCAGGCTCATGCGGTCCAGCGCCAGGCGCATCGGGAAGCCGCTGCCGTCGGCCACCTCGTGGTGCTGGGCCAGCACCGTCATCGCCGCGCCCGGCAGGCCCATGCGCAAGCCCAGGGCAACGCCCTTGCCGACGTGCTCGCGGTAGGCATTGGTCTCGGCGGTGTTGAAGTTCTCGTCTTGGTGGCGGAAGCGGTCGGGCACCTCCTGCTTGCCGATGTCGTGCATCAGCGCCCCCACGCCCAGCTCCAGCAGCTCGGCGTCGGCCAGGCCCAGGCTGCGGCCTATCAGCAGCGACACCACGCCGACATTGAGCGCGTGGGCGGCGGCGCGGTCGGGGCCGCCGGCGATGAGGCGGATGCCGATCTCGTCGGACACCAGCAGCTTGGACAGCATGGCGCGGGTCAGCGCGTCGGCACCGCGGCCGGCCTCGCGCGGCTGGGCCGCAATGGCGTCACAGGCATCGCGCCAGGCCCGCGCGGCCTCGGCGTGCTGGCGCTCGCACAGTTGCACCGCCTCGCGCTGTGCCGCGAGGCGACGGCGCCGTTCGGTGGCGGCGGCCTCCTGGGGATCGGGCGGCAGCTGTGGCGCCGCGGGCACATCGGCCTCGAGGATGCCGCCCTGCAGGTCGCTCTTCTCGGGCACCCAGCGCACGCGCAGCAGGCCCAGGCCGCGCAGCGTGGCGATCTGGTCGGCCGAAGCGATCTTGAAGCTCGAAAGCGGGAAGGGATGCGACAGCCAACCGCCCTCGAGCTGGATGTACATGCCGACACGGAGTTCGTCGACGGCGATGGTGGCGGACATGCGGCAATCCTCGCTGACAGCTGGACATGGGTGCGCTTCGGGGCGCGCCGATACCGGGTCTTCGGCGCTGCGGCGGCACTACTTGAGGCCGCCGCCGCCAGCGTCCGGGCCGAGCCGGGCATAGTGGGCAGGCGGGGCGGCATGCCGGACCGCCGCCACGCCATCCGGCAAACCCCGCTTGCCCGTGCCGCCATGAGGCGGGCATTCTGCCGCCTGCCCCAACCCGACCGCAACGGAGTTACCCAATGACACCCGCTCTCGTCCGCCAGGCTGCCGCCGTGGCCACCACCGCCACGCTCGCCGCCCTGGCGCCCGCAGGCCACGCCCAGACCGCGGCACCGCTCAAGGTCGGGCTCATGCTGCCGGCCACCGGCACCTACGCCGCCCTGGGCGACATGATCGAAAAGGGCTTCAAGCTCCATGTGCAGGAGCAGGGCGGCACGCTGGCCGGGCGCAGCATCCAGTACTTCAAGGTCGACGACGAGAGCGAGCCCAGCAAGGCGGTGGACAACGTCAACAAGCTCATCAAGCGCGACCAGGTCGACGTCCTCGTCGGCACCGTCCACTCGGGCGTGGCGCTGGCCATGGCCCGCGCGGCGCGCGAGAGCAAGACCCTGCTCATCATCCCCAATGCCGGCGCCGCCGACATCACCGGGCCGATGTGCGCGCCCAACATCGTGCGCAGTTCCTTCAGCAACTGGCAGCCGGCCTATGCGATGGGCGTGGTGGCGGCGCAGCGCGGCGTCAAGCGCGCCATCACCATCACCTGGAACTATGCAGCCGGCAACGAATCGGCCAAGGGCTTCACCGAGGGCCTCGAGAAGGGCGGCGGCAAGGTCTTGAAGGATCTCACCCTGCCCTTCCCGGGCGTCGAGTTCCAGGCCTTGCTCACCGAGATCGCGGCGCAGAAGCCCGATGCGGTCTACGCCTTCTTCGCCGGCGGCGCGGCGGTCAAGTTCGTCAAGGACTACGACGCCGCCGGCCTGCGCAAGAGCATCCCGCTGTACGGCCCCGGCTTCCTCACCGACGGCACGCTCGAGGCCCAGGGCGCGGCGGCCCAGGGCATGATGACGACGCTGCACTACGCCGACAACCTCGACACGCCGCGCAACAACGCCTTCCGCAAGAACTTTGCCCTCACCTACAAGACGAATGCCGACGTCTATGCCGTGCAGGGCTATGACGCGGCACAGATCCTGGGCGCCGGGCTCAAGGCGGTGAAGGGCGACATCGCCCGCCGCGACGAGATGACGGCCGCGATGCGCAAGGCCACGGTCGACAGCCCGCGCGGCAAGTTCACGCTGTCCGCGGCCGGCAACCCGGTGCAGGACATCTACCTGCGCCAGGTGCAGGGCAACAACAACGAGTTCCGCGCCGTCGCGGTGAAGGCCCTGGCCGACCCGGCGCGCGGCTGCAAGCTGTAGGCGCACACCCCCGACATCCCCGATCAGCAACCCAGAAAGACGACAACGTGATCCTCGAAATCGCCGATTTCCGCATCAACCCCGGCCAGCAGGCCGGCTTCGAGGCCGCGCTCACCCAGGGTCTGGCCCAGGTGATCAGCCGGGCGCAGGGCTTCAAGGGCGCCAAGGTCAACCATGGCATCGAGAACCCCGAACGCTATGTGCTGCAGATCTTCTGGGAGACGCTGGAAGACCACACCGTGGGCTTCCGCCAGGGGCCGCTGTTTCCCGAATGGCGCGCCCTCATCGGCCCCTTTTTCGCGGCACCGCCCCAGGTGGAGCACTTCACGCTCGTGATCGGGCCCTGAACAGCCCCGCCCCGTCGCAGGCCGGCCGTGTGGAGTTCACGCTCCCCACGGCCGGCCTGCTTTTGACCCCTGGCGGCGCTTCGTGAACAAATGCCATACTCGATGTCGGCAGCTCTGACAAGCCCCTAGGTTGATACTGATCGCAACGCGCCAAGTCATTGATAGGGATTGACTTTTTCTTGTTGGCCCACGGCTTGCATCTAAACCTGCATCGCCAACCCGCAAGCCCCAGGTCAAAAATGAACTTCATCCGCACCGTTGCCGCCGCCGCCCTCTCGCTGGCCGCCGTCACCGCCCAGGCCGCCCCGACCTACCTGCCGGTCGGCGCGCAGAGCAATGTGGCGCTGTCCACCATCACCGGCGGCGGCTGGACGCAGTGCTATGTCGGCACCATGGCCGCGGCGATCGGCAGCGCCGCGCAGAACGTGCTGAACGTCTGCCAGGGCGACTACCTGATGATGGCCGGCCGCGCCACCGGCTCCAGCACCTTCATGTCCCTGGCCGCCGCGCTGCGCAGCGACACCCTCATCAACACCGGCACCAGCAACAGCACCAACACCCACGTCGCCAACGGCGCCTCGTGGTGGTATGCCGAGAACTGGTCCTGGGGTTTCACCGCCCTCGGCGACAGCGTCACCAACAACAGCTGCGACGTCTCCGCCAGCCCGCTCAGCATGTGCCTGCACACGCTCAACAGCGTCGGCGGCTACCGCATCAACAGCGTCACCGGCCTCAACAGCAGCACCGCCTACGAGAAGGTCTTCTTTGTCGCCAGCGCCGCCAATGCCGTGCCGGAGCCGGCCTCGCTGGCCTTGGTGGGCGCCGCCCTGGCCGGCATCGCCGCCGCCCGCCGCCGCCGCGCCTGAACCTCCGCCGCGCCAGCGGCAAGCTCGGTCGAAGCCGCCCCGCGCAAGCCGGGCGGCTTTTTCTTTACGCCGGCCCGCCCTGGCGCACCGGCCAGGCCAGGGTGACGGTGGTGCCGGCGCCGGGCGCGCTGGCCACCGCCACCGTGCCGTGGTGCAACTCGACAATGCGCTTGACGATGGCCAGGCCGAGGCCGCGGCCCTCGTCGCTGCTGGCCGGGGCCACGCTGTGGCGGGCCTGGTAGAGGCGGTCGAAGAGCAGCGGCAGCTCGGCCGCCGCGATGCCGCAACCGCTGTCCTGCACCGTCACCACCACGCGGTCGCTGTCGCTGTGACCTCCGCTGTGACCTCCACCATCGCCCTCGCGCCGCGCCGCCAGCTTCACCGAGCCGCCGGCCGGCGTGTGCTTGAGCGCGTTGTCCAGCAAATTGGCCACGGCACGCTCGATGAGCTCGATGTCGACCTCGGCCACCGGCGCCGCCTCGCCCAGCTGCTCGAAGCCCAGCGCCACGCCCTGGGCGGCGGCGCGGTCGGCAAAGCGCAGCGCGATGTCGTCCAGCACCTCGGCCAGGTCCAGCCTCAGCGTCTGCAGGTGGAAGGCCGGTTCGTCGAGCTGGGCCAGGTCGCCCAGCGAACGCACCATGGCCGCGGCGTTGCGGGTGTTGCGCAGCGCCACCTCGACCAGGCGGCGGTCCTCGTCGCGTGCGGCGTCGCCCTGCCAGCGCGCGTCCAGCGTCTCCAGACAGGCCACGGTGGCGGTGAGCGGGCTGCGCAGGTCGTGGCTGAGGTTGCTCACGCCCTCACGGCGGAAATGGTCGAGCCGGCGCAGCGCGTCCCATTGCGCACGCAGGCGCTGCATCAGGCCGTGGAAGCCGCGCCGCAGGCGCGCGAACTCGTCGTCGCCGGCCGGCGGCTGGGCCTGCAGGCCGGTGGGCGAGGCATCGGCCAGGGCCGCATCGGCATCGAAGCCGGCGCGCGCCGCCGCCGCCACCTCGTCGCTGAGCACACGCAGCGGCCGCGTCACGGTGACGATGATCCAGGCCGCCAACGCCGAGGCCAGCAGCACCACGGCCAGCACGGCGGCCAGCGCCGGCCGCCCGAGGCTGCTGCGCGCCAGCGCCCAGCGCGTGGCCGGCTCGCCGCCCTTGCGACACACCAGGTAGAGGTAGCCGGCCGCACCCGGCTGGGCGCGGATCACGGCGCGCCGCAGGGCCCGCGCCGCCACCACGGCGTCGGCGTCCATGTATTCCGGGTCGTCGCCCATCACATAGGCGGCGCGCTGGCGATCACCGGCCGCGGCCGCCTCGGCCGCCTGCTGCACCGGCAGCAGCGCAACGCGATAGCCCGGCGCCAGCTGCGCCCGCCCGGTGCTGGCGAGCACGCGGCCATCGGCATCGAGCAGGTAGAGCTGCGAATCGGGCTCATAGAGCAGCAGATTGCGCAAAAAGGCGGCAAAGGCCTCGGGGTCGCGCTGGTGCAGGTCGAGCAGGTCGCCGTGCGCCGCCAGCACGCGCGTCAGAAAGGCGTCGGCGCGCTGGTAGCTGTTCTCGTGCTCGAAGCGCTGGAAGGCAACCACCACGGTGGCGATCACGCCCAGCGCGGTGGCCAGGCCGGTGAGAAAGACCGTCAGCGCGAGGCGGAACCTGACCGTCACGGCGCGTCGCGCATCTTGTAGCCGGCCCCGCGCACGGTGAGGATGAAGCGCGGGTTCATCGGGTCCTGCTCGACCTTGGCGCGCAGGCGATTGATGTGCGTCGTCACCGTGTGCTCGTAGCCTTCGTGGGCATAGCCCCAGACGGCGTCGAGCAACTGGGCGCGCGAGAACACGCGGCCCGGGTGGCTGGCAAAGTGCAGCAGCAGGTCGAATTCGAGCGCGGTGAACTCCAGCACCCGCGCGCCGCCGGCGCCGACGATGCGCGCCTCGCGCCGCACCGGCAGGATTTCCAGCTCGCCATTGCGCACCGCCTGCGCCGCCACCGGCGCCGCCGCCGCCGCGCGCAGCAGTTCGGCGCGGCGCAGCAAGGCCTTCACGCGCGCCAGCAACTCGGCCATCGAGAAGGGCTTGGTCAGGTAATCGTCGGCGCCCAGCTCCAGGCCCAGCACGCGGTCGAGCTCGGTGCTCTTGGCGGTGAGCATCAGGATGGGCGTGGCGCGGCCTTGGGCGCGCAGCGCCTTGCAGACCTCCAGCCCGTCCAGCCCCGGCATCATCAGATCGAGGATGAGCAGGTCGCTGGCGCGCTCGGCCTGGCTGGCCAGCGCGGCGCGGCCGTCGGCCACCGCCGTGACCGCGTGCCCCGCCTGCTGCAGGTTGAGCACGATGAGATCGCGGATGTCGGCCTGGTCTTCGGCGACGAGGATGTGGCTGGCCATGGCGGGGATGTCGGCCGGCGGGCCGCTTTCTTACACCGTTGTGATGCGGCTGTGATCTTCGGTGAGGAGGGCGCGAGACGCGCCCGCCACAGTTTAGCCACCGACCCCGCCGCGAGAACCGCCATGTTGAACGCCGCCCAGACCACCCCCGTCACCGCCCCGCCGCCCGCACCGGGCTGGGCCGAACTGGCCAGCCACCGCGGCTTCCTGGTGCGCTGGACACGCCAGCGCCTGCACGACCCGGCCCTGGCCGAAGACCTGGTACACGATGTCTTCGAAGCCGTCGCCACCGGCCGCGCCGTCTTCGGCGGGCGCGCCGCGCTGCGCAGCTGGCTGGTGGCCGTGCTCAAGCACAAGATCGTCGACCTGGCGCGCCAGCGCGGCGGCCACGACAGCCTGGACGCGCACGACGACGACGACGGCGAGGGCCCGCAGCTCGCCTGCCCGCAGCCCCGCCCCGATGAGATCGCCGAGCAGCGCCAGCGCCTGCGCCGCACGCTGGCCGGCATCAAGGCCCTGCCCGAAGGCCTGCGCCGCGCCGTCGAATTGCGCCTGCTCAACGACGACAGCACCGAAGAGGTCTGCCGGGCGCTGGCCATCAGCGAACAGAATCTCTTCGTGCGCCTGCACCGGGCCCGCCGCGTACTCGCGGCTTGATCCAGTGCCGCCCGCTCGCGGCCTGAGGAATCAGGGCCGCTGCAACGCCGCCCGCGCCTGCTGCACCGGCTCGCGCACCGCGCAACCCGGGTGGTGGTCGTTGACCAGGCCCATGGCCTGCATGAAGGCATAGACCGTGGTCGGGCCGACAAAGCTGAAGCCGCGCTTCTTCAGATCCTTGGACAGCGCGGTCGACTCCGGCGTGCTGGCCACCGGCTGGGCCGATGGCGGCACCGGCGTCGGCTCCCAGCGCCAGAAATAGGCGGCCAGCGAGCCGGCCTCGTCGCGCAGCGCCAGCGCCCGGCGCGCGTTGTTGATGGTCGATTCAATCTTGCCACGGTGGCGCACGATGCCGGCATCGGCCAGCAGGCGCGCCACGTCGGCGTCGCCGAAGGCGGCGATGCGTTCGATGTCGAAGCCGGCAAAGCCGGCGCGGAAGGCCTCGCGCTTGTTGAGGATGGTCAACCAGCTCAGGCCCGACTGGAAGCCCTCGAGGCAGAGCTTCTCGAACAGGCGGCGGTCGTCGGTGACCGGGAACCCCCATTCACGGTCGTGGTAGTCGCGGTAGGCGGCGCTGGCCTGGCACCAGGCGCAGCGCGGCCGGCCGTCGTCGGCGGTGAAGAGTGCCCCTGCCATCGGCGACTCAGACGATCTTCACGCTCAGGTCGGGCAGGCCGTCGATGTGGCACAGGATGACGTCGCCGCGCACCACCGGGCCCACGTTCTCGGGCGTGCCCGAGTAGATGATGTCGCCCGGCATCAGCTCGAAGGCCTCGGACAGCTTGCTGATCTGCTCGGCCACGTTCCAGATCATCTGATTGAGGTTGGCGTTCTGCTTCACCGCGCCGTTGACCTGCAGCCAGATCGCGCCCTTGCCGAAGTGGCCGGTCTGAGAAACAGGGTGCAGCGGGCCTATGGGCGCGCTCTTGTCGAAGCTCTTGCCGATCTCCCAGGGCTTCTTCTGGTCGCCCATGCCGCGCTGCAGGTCGCGCCGCGTCATGTCCAGGCCCAGGGCGTAGCCGTAGACGTGGTCGAGCGCGCTGGCCATGGGGATGCTGCGCCCGCCCTTGCCGAGTGCGGCCACCAGCTCCACCTCGTAGTGGTAGTTCTTGGTCAGCGTCGGATAGGGGTGGTCGGCCACCGTGCCGGGGGCCACGTTCTGGATCGCGTCGGTGGGCTTCTGGAAGAAGAAGGGCGGCTCGCGCGTGGGGTCGGAGCCCATCTCGCGCGCATGGGCTGCATAGTTGCGGCCTATGCAGTAGATGCGCCGCACCGGAAACATCGCGTCGCTGCCGACGATGGGGATAACGGTGGCGGGCACGGCGAAGGGCGTCTTCACCGCATGGGCGGCCACGCCCGGCAGCGCACAGCCGGCCAGGGCGCCCAGGCCCAGGGTGGCGCCGGTTTCGAACAGCGAGCGACGGTCCATGTCTGTCTCCGATGGGGGGATGCAGACCATTCTCGCCCGCTGCGGGCACCGCTCACACTGGGGAATTCAGCCAGGCGGCCCCAAGCCGATCGGCGCCGGCGCCGCAAGCAGGATGCGCTGGAACAGCGGCGCGAACTCGGCCTCGGCCGCGTGGCCGGTGAGGGGGTCGCGGTTGGCGGCGAAGGCGGTGTCCAGCGCCTGGCAGTCGTCGGCACCCAGCACGCGGCGGGCCGCCGGCAGGATTTCGCGCTCCTCGATGGCCATGTGTTCCAGGTAGGCCGCGACATAGCCCTCGGCGGCGCGCTCGAAGGCGGCGCGGCGCGGCTCGCCCAGCAGCTCGAAGGCCAGCAGCGCGTGCTGCAGCGCGCGCACCTCGCGCTCGCCCTTGCGGTGGTCATCGTCCAGGCGCGCCATCACCGGCGCCAGCTCGGGGCAGCGCTCGCGCAGGCGCGGGAACAGCAGTTCGCTTTCCTTGGGGTGGTGCAGTGCTTCCGGAAACTCGTCCACGTAGAACAGCATCGCGCGCAGCACGTTGAAATCGGGCAGACGGCTCTCGCGGCGCGCCTGGGCCAGCAGCAGCACCAGCGAGCGCAGCATGGCGGCCAGCGCCTGATGCTCTTCGCGGATGATGTCGAGCGCGGTGGGCTTCATCGCCGCCAGCATGGCAGCGGTGCCGGCGCGGCGCTTGACTCAGGTCAAGCGCGCATGGCGCAGCCCCGCGGCGGCCGGGCAGGCTTCTAGAATCCCCCACCCCCCGAAACTCACGAGGCCCCCAGCCATGCAGAGTGCAGCCGCCGAACAGACCCAAGACGTGGCCTTGATGGCCAACGCCATCCGCGCCCTCGCGATGGACGCCGTGCAGCAGGCCAATTCAGGCCACCCCGGCGCACCGATGGGCATGGCCGACATGGCAGTGGCACTGTGGGGCCGCCACCTGCGCCACAACCCGTCCGACCCGACCTGGCCCGACCGCGACCGCTTCGTGCTGAGCAACGGCCACGCCTCGATGCTGCTGTACGCGCTGCTGCACGTCACCGGCTACGAGCTGCCCATGAGCGAGCTGCGCCAGTTCCGCCAGCTGCACAGCAAGACCCCGGGCCACCCCGAGGTCGACGTGACCCCCGGCGTCGAAACCACCACCGGCCCGCTGGGCCAGGGCCTGGCCAATGCCGTGGGCATGGCGCTGGCCGAGAAGCTGCTGGCGGCCGAGTTCAACCGCCCAGGCCATGCGGTCATCGACCACCGCACCTGGGTCTTCATGGGCGACGGCTGCCTGATGGAAGGCATCAGCCACGAGGCCTGCGCGCTGGCCGGCGCCTGGAAGCTCAACAAGCTGGTGGCGCTGTACGACGACAACGGCATCAGCATCGACGGCCCGGTCAAACCCTGGTATGTGGACGAAGTCGGCCTGCGCTTTGCCGGCTACGGCTGGGACGTGATCGGCCCGCTCGACGGCCACGACACCGAGGCGGTGGACGCCGCCATCGAGCAGGCGCGCAGCTCGGCCCAGCGGCCCACGCTGATCATCTGCCAGACCGCCATCGGCAAGGGCAGCCCCAACCGCGCCGGCACCGCCAAGGCCCACGGCGAGCCGCTGGGCGCCGAAGAGATTGCCCTCACCCGCGCCGCCCTGGGCTGGAACCACGAGCCCTTCGTGCTGCCCGAGGCCGCCTATGCCGCCTGGGACGCACGCGAGCGCGGCGCCGCCGCCCAGACCGGCTGGGAGGCGCGCATCGCCGCCTACACCGCCGCCCACCCGGAACTGGCCGCCGAGTTGCAGCGGCGCCTGAAGGGCCTGCTGCCCGAGGGCTATGTGCAGACCGCGGTCGAGGCCATCAAGGCCGCCGACGCCAAGGCCGAGACGGTGGCTTCGCGCAAGGCCAGCCAGCTGGCGCTGGAAGTCTTTACCAAGGCCCTGCCCGAGCTGCTGGGCGGCAGCGCCGACCTCACCGGGTCCAACCTCACCAACACCTCGGCGACGCCGGCGCTGCGCTTTGACGAGCGCGGTGCGGCCAATGGCGGGCGCCACATCAACTACGGCGTGCGCGAGTTCGGCATGGCGGCCATCATGAATGGCGTCGCGCTGCACGGTGGCTACATCCCCTACGGCGGCACCTTCCTCACCTTCAGCGACTACAGCCGCAACGCGCTGCGCATGGCGGCGCTGATGAAGAAGCGCGTGATCCATGTCTTCACCCACGACAGCATCGGCCTGGGCGAGGACGGCCCCACGCACCAGAGCGTCGAGCACGCCGCCAGCCTGCGCCTGATTCCCAACCTCGACGTCTGGCGCCCGGCCGACACCGCCGAGACCACGGTGGCCTGGACCATGGCGCTGGGCAATGTGCAGCGCCCGAGCGCGCTGCTGCTGTCGCGCCAGAACCTGCCCTACCTGCCCAAGGCCGCGCTGGACGACATCGGCAAGGGCGCCTACGTGCTGGCCGAGCCGGCCGAGGTGGGCCTGAAGAAGAAGCCGGTGGCCGTGATCATCGCCACCGGCAGCGAGGTCGCGCTGGCCCTGCACGCCCAGGCCGAACTCGCCAAGCTCAAGATCGCGGTGCGCGTGGTCAGCATGCCCAGCACCACCACCTTCGACCGCCAGGCTGTGGCCTACAAGAGCAAGGTGCTGCCCGCCGGCCTGCCGCGCGTGGCGGTGGAGGCCGGCGTCACCGACGGCTGGTGGAAATACGGCTGCGCCGCCGTGGTGGGCATCGACAGCTACGGCGAGAGCGCGCCCGCCGGGGCGCTGTTCAAGCATTTCAATCTCACCGCGCAGAACCTCGTCGACGTGGTTCGCAAGGTTCTGTCCCGCTGAATTCCTCTCATCCATCCCAAGGAGTCACTTCATGACCATCAAGATCGGCATCAACGGCTTCGGCCGCATCGGGCGCATGGTGTTCCGTGCCGCCGTGCAGAACTTCCCCGAGATCGAAGTCGTCGGCATCAACGACCTGCTCGAGCCCGACTACCTGGCCTACATGCTCAAGTACGACAGCGTCCATGGCCGCTTCAAGGGCGACATCGCGGTCGACGGCAGCACCCTCATCGTCAACGGCAAGCGCATCCGCCTCACCGCCGCCAAGGATCCGGCCACGCTGGCCTGGGGCGATGTCGGCGCCGACATCGTGGTCGAGGCCACCGGCCTGTTCCTGACCAAGGACACCTGCCAGAAGCACATCGACGCCGGCGCCAAGAAGGTGATCCAGAGCGCGCCGTCCAAGGACGACACGCCGATGTTCGTCTACGGCGTCAACTGCAAGACCTACGCCGGCCAGACCATCATCAGCAACGCCAGCTGCACCACCAACTGCCTGGCCCCGGTGGCCAAGGTGCTGAACGACAGCTTCGGCATCAAGCGCGGCCTGATGACCACGGTACACGCCGCCACCGCGACGCAGAAGACCGTCGACGGCCCCAGCAACAAGGATTGGCGCGGCGGCCGCGGCATCCTCGAGAACATCATCCCCAGCAGCACCGGTGCCGCCAAGGCCGTGGGCGTGGTGATCCCGGCGCTGAACAAGAAGCTCACCGGCATGAGCTTCCGCGTGCCCACCAGCGACGTGAGCGTGGTCGACCTCACCGCCGAACTGGTGAAGGAAGCCAGCTGGGAAGAGATCTGCGCCGCCATGAAGGCCGCCTCCGAAGGCCCGATGAAGGGCGTGCTGGGCTACACCACCGACAAGGTCGTCTCGACCGACTTCCGCGGCGAGGCCATGACCAGCGTCTTCGACGCCGACGCCGGCATCGCGCTGGACAAGACCTTCGTCAAGATCGTCGCCTGGTACGACAACGAGTGGGGCTACTCGAACAAGGTGCTCGAGATGGTTCGCGTGATGAACGGCTGATGCCGCTGCCGGGCGCGCGCCAGCGGCCCGCGCCCGGCCTTCGGCCCCCCTACACTGGGGCCATGATGCCCCACCGCCTTGCCGCGCTGCTGCTGCTGGCCGCGCTCGCCCTCTGCACCTCCGCCCTGGCCCAGCAGGCCGCGCCGGTGGGCGAGGTGATCGTCAAGTTCAGGGTCGACGCCGGCACGCTGCGCGCCCACGCGATGGCCGCGCGCAGCGATGCCAGCGCCGCCGCCCTGGTGCTGGCCCGCCGAGCCGGCGCCCTGGGCCAGCGCGTGGGAATGGCGCTCGAAGCCGGCGCGGCGGCCGGCGAGCGGGTGCAGGTGGTGCGCGCCGCCGGCATGGACGCCGCCACGCTGGCGGCACGCCTGGCCGCCGACCCCGAAGTCGAGTACGCGGTGCCCAACCGGCGTGCGCGCTACGCGGCTGCCCCCAACGACCCGCTCTATCTGCCAATTTCGGGTGCGGCGCCCAGCGGTCCCGACAGCGGCCAGTGGTATCTGCGCGCACCCACCGACACCCTCAAGTCGGCCATCGACGTCGAGACCGCCTGGACCCAAACCCGCGGCAGCACCAAGGTGGTGGTAGCGGTACTCGACAGCGGCATCCGCTTCGATCACCCCGACCTCGTCCCAGTGGCCCTGGGCGGCAATGTGCTGCCGGGTTATGACTTCGTCGTTAACCTCACCACCGCGGGCGATGGCGACGGTCGCGACGCCGACGCCAGCGACCCAGGCAGCGCCTGCGGCAGCGGCACCAGCACCTGGCACGGCACCGCCACCGCCAGCCTGATAGCCGCAGCCACCGACAACGGCGTCGGCATGGCCGGCACGGCGCCGGGCGTGCGCCTGTTGCCGCTGCGCGTGCTGGGCAAGTGCGGCGGCTTCACCTCCGACATCCTGGCCGCGATGCGCTGGGCCGTGGGAATTCGGGTACCCGGCATCGTGCCCGAAGTCAACCCAAATCCGGCCCGGGTCATCAACATGAGCCTGGGCTCGGAATGCACTGCCGACGCCCCATGCACTTGCAGCCCTGACTACCGCGACGCAGTAGCCGAGGTCACGCGCGAAGGCGCCCTTGTGGTGGTTGCCGCAGGCAATGATGATGGCGGGCCGGTGGGCGAACCCGGCAACTGCGCTGGCGTAGCCACTGTGGCGGCGATTCGCCATCTCGGAACCAAGGTCGGCTTTTCAAACGTCGGCCCAGAAGTCGGGCTGTCGGCCCCAGGCGGCAATTGCGTCAACGACTTCACCATAGGCGAGCCCTGCCTCTTCCCGGTGCTGGCCGCCACCAACACCGGCACCACGGGCCCACTGGCCTCGGCCTGGTTCGACAGCTTCCGCTTCGAGGTCGGAACCAGCTTCTCGGCCCCGCTGGTGGCCGGCGTGGCGGCGCTGATGATGTCCAAGCAACCGGCGCTGACGCCGGCAGAGACGCTGGCCCTGCTCAAGGCGACGGCACGCGCCTTTCCGACCACCGGCGCCGGCGACGGCGCCAACGGCCAGCCGGTGCCGCAGTGCCATGCGCCCAGCGTAGGCGTCCCGCAGGTCCAGTGCTACTGCACCACCACCACCTGCGGCGCCGGCATGCTCGACGCCGGCCAGGCCCTGGCCGCCGCGGCCGGCTCGCCGCTGGCGCGCATCAGCGTCACCACCGCCACGCCCACCGCCGGCGCCCCGGTGACGCTCAGCGCCGCCGGCAGCGTGCCCGCGCCCGGCACCCAGATCGTCTACGCCTGGACGGTGCAAAGCGGCGGCGGCATCGTCAGCGGCCTGAGCTCGACCGACAACGCGGCCACAGTGACCGTCACGCCCAGCGGCGCCGGCAGCTTCACGATGCAGCTGACCATCGCCGACAACGCCGGCGGCACGGCCACGGCGACGCAGACGGTGACGGTGGCTGCCGCGCCCAGCAGTTCGGGCAGTGGCGGTGGCGCCACCTCACCGGCCTGGCTGGCCGGCCTGCTGCTGGCGGCCGGAGCGCTGGCGCGCCGACGCTGACCGAGGCGGTCAGGAACGCGCCGCGGCGCAGGGCCGAAAGCCGCCCGGCAACTCGGCCGCCGGCAACGCGCGCAGCTTCTCGGCCAGTTCGGGCTCGATCTGGTTGATGCGCAGCCACTGCTTGAGCGGTGGCGGCGGCAGTTGCACCACGCGCACGCCGCGCAGGCGCGCACCGGCGCTGGCCGAGGCCGCGGCCATGGCCGCCTCGGCGGCCTCGCGGCTGGAGTGGCGCGACAGCACGAGGCCGGGCGCCAGCTCAGCCGGCACCGGGCCGGCGCCGGCAGACTCGAAATTGATGCCCAGCTTGCGCAACTCGTCCTCGCGCACCTGGCGCAGCGTGGCATCGGCATAGCGGCCGGCAAACACCAGCCAGCCGGGCGGGCCCTGCACCGGGTCGCGCGTCATGCGGCCTTCGGGCAGTTGCGCCGCTTCCAGCACTGCCTCGGCAGCGGCCAGCTCGGCTTCGCCCAGCGGGCCGGCCTCCAGGCATTGCAGGGCCGCGGCGCGCGCCGCGCTGAGGGCGGCGCTGGCGGCCTTGGGCGGCAGCACGTTCACGCTTTCGGGCCGCACCTGGGCCGCCAGGCGCTCGGGCTCGCGCTCGCCGTGGCGCGGCGGCTGCCAGCCGGGCGCGTACCAGCCGTGGGTCCAGCCGAAGAACACCAGGTTGGCGAGAAGCAGCCCTGCAGCCAGTGCGCGCAACATGGTCTTCAGGCCCGGTGCAGCCGCACGCTGACTTCGCCGCTGACGACGCTGTGGACTTCGCCGCTGCGCACGAGAAGGGCACCGTGCGCGTCCACGCCCTCGGCTTCGCCATCGAAGGGCTCGGGCGCGGCCACCGTGACCGGCTGGCCCAGCAGCAGGTCGCGCTGGCGGTAGGCGGCCACAAAAGTCGCGAAGCCCTCGGACTCGAAGCGCCTGATCGCCCGCACCAGGGGCTCGGTCACCAGGGCCAGGGCGCGCGGCGCGCTGATCTCGGGGTCGAGTTCCCGCAGGCAGGCATAGCCATGGGCCAGGCCTTCGGCCGGTTGCGGCAGCACATTGAGCCCGACGCCGATGACGCAGACACGGTGCTCGCCGACGCTGACGGTCTCGATCAGGATGCCGCCCAGCTTGCGCCCCCGGCCCGGGCTTTCGAGCAGCCACAGGTCATTGGGCCACTTGAGGCCGATGCGGGGCGCTGCGCTGGCTTCAGCCGGGTCCAGCGCCTCGGCCAGCGCCAGGCCCACGGCCAGCGACAGGCCGCTCCACTGCGCAGGCGCCAGCGGCAGCGCCAGCGAGAAGGTGAGCGAGGCACCGGCGCTGGCCACCCAGTCGCGCCCCAGGCGGCCTCGGCCCTGGGTCTGCTCTTCGGCCACCAGCAGGCAGGGCTGCAAGTCCTGGCGGCGGCGGCCGTGGGGCGTGCGCGGGCCGCCGTGGCCGGCGTCGATCTCGCCCGGGCGCGTGATGGGCGCGTCGCGCAGGCCGCTGCTGTTGCGGGCGCGGTCGAGCAGCCGCGTGTTGGTGGAATCGGCGCGCGCCACCACCTCGACCGCGATGCCGGGCAGCAGCGGCGCGAGGCGCTCCCACAGCGCCGTGGCGCCCCAGCTGAGGTGTTGGCGGTTGTTCATGGGCGAATGTTCATTTGCTCTTCTTGGCCCGCGGCCGCTTGGCGGCCAGCATGGTGCCGCGGCAGTCGGCGGCGCCGCAGTGGCAGGCGTATTCCTTCTTCAGCGCCGCCGTGTAGCGCTCGTCGATGACCAGGCTGTAGTCGTAGAAGATCTCTTCGCCGACCTCGAGATTGCGCGCGGCGTGGATGAAGATGCGGCGGTCCACCTCTTCGGCCACACAGTTGGGCGTACACGCGTGGTTGATCCAGCGCGAGGCATTGCCGCCGACGCCGCCGTCGATGACGTGCTTGTCGTCGAGGTGGAAGAAGAAGGTGTGGTTGGGCTGGGCCGGATCGTGCGGGTGGCGCTTCTGCGCCTGGCGCCAGGTGATGGTCTCGCCCTTGTACTCGAGGATGCGCTCACCTTCGGCGATAGGCTGCAGCACGAACAGCCCCTTGCCGTGGATGCCCGAGCGGCGCACCTGCACGCGGCGGTTGTCAGCCCTGGCGGCCGGGGCCGGGGTGTCGGATGCGGCCGACGGTCTGCGGGCAGCGGCTTGCGCGGTCTTGCTCATTGGGTACATTGAGATCGTACGAGCGCGCGTGCGTGCGCGCGAGACGGGCCGATTGTAGGCATCGCCTTGCGCACCAGGCCCGGGCGCAGGGCGCAAAAGGAACCATGAGCAAAACGATCATCATCGCGGAAAAGCCCAGCGTGGCGCAGGACATCGTGCGCGCGCTGACCCCGAGCAAGGGCAAGTTCGAGAAGCACGCCGAGCATTTCGAGAACGACGACTTCGTCGTCACCTCGGCCGTGGGCCACCTGGTCGAGATCAAGGCACCCGACGAATACGAGGTCAAGCGTGGCAAGTGGAGCTTCGCCCACCTGCCGGTGGTGCCGCCACACTTTGACGTGGCGCCCATCGACAAGGCCAAGACGCGGCTCAACGCGGTGGTCAAGCTGGTCAAGCGCAAGGACGTGGGCGCCATCGTGAACGCCTGCGACGCCGGGCGCGAGGGCGAGCTGATCTTCCGCCTCATCCTGCAATACGCCTATGGCGACAAGCCGCACGGCAAGCCGATCACGCGGCTGTGGCTGCAGAGCATGACGCCGCAGGCCATACGCGACGGCTTCGATCAGCTGAAGAGCGACAAACAGATGCTGGGCCTGGCCGATGCCGCGCGCAGCCGCAGCGAGGCCGACTGGCTGGTGGGCATCAACGGCACACGGGCGATGACGGCCTTCAACTCGCGCGACGGCGGCTTCTTTCTCACCACCGTGGGCCGCGTGCAGACGCCCACGCTGTCCATCGTGGTCGAGCGCGAAGAGAAGATCCGCAAGCACGTCAGCCGTCCCTACTGGGAGGTGAAAGCCAGCTTCGACGCCCAGGCCGGCCAGTACGACGGCAAATGGTTCGACCCCAAGTGGAAGAAGAACCCGGATGACGCCGAGGCGCGCGCCGACCGCCTGTGGAACGAGGCCGATGCCCAGGCCATCGCGCAGGCGGTGCGCGGCCAGCCGGCCACCGTGGTGGACGAGGCCAAGCCCAGCACCCAGGCCAGCCCGCTGCTGTACGACCTGACGACGCTGCAGCGCGAGGCCAACGGCCGCTTCGGCTTTTCCGCCAAGACCACGCTGTCCATCGCGCAGGCGCTGTACGAGAAGCACAAGGTGCTGACCTACCCGCGTACCGACAGTCGCGCCCTGCCCGAGGACTACCTGGCCACGGTGAAGAACACGGTGGCCATGCTGTCCAAGGAAGACCTGCCCGGACCGCTGCGCGAGATCTCGGCCCACGCCGCCAAGGCCCTCAAGGAGGGCTACATCAAGCCCACCAAGCGCGTTTTCGACAACACCAAGGTCTCCGACCACTTCGCCATCATCCCCACGCTGCAGGCACCCAAGAGCCTGACCGAACTGGAGGTCAAGCTCTACGACCTGGTGGTCAAGCGCTTCCTGGCGGTGTTCTACCCGGCAGCCGAATTCATGGTCACCACGCGCATCAGCACGGTGGTGAATGGCGGGCGCGAACATGTGTTCCAGACCAATGGCAAGGTGCTGGTCAACGCCGGCTGGCTGGCCGTCTACGGCAAGGAAGCCCAGGACGAGGACGCCAATCTGGTGGCCGTGGCGCAGGGCGAGCGGGTGCGCACCGAGAACGTGGCCGTCAACGCGCTCAAGACCAAGCCGCCGGCGCGCTACACCGAGGCCACGCTGCTGAGCGCGATGGAAGGCGCGGGCAAGTTGATCGAAGACGAGGAACTGCGCGACGCGATGAAGGAAAAGGGCCTGGGCACGCCGGCGACAAGAGCGCAGACCATTGAAGGCCTGATCGCCGAAAAGTACATGCTGCGCGACGGCCGCGAGCTGGTACCCACGGCCAAGAGTTTCCAGCTGATGACGCTGCTGCGCGGCCTGGCCATCGAGGACCTGACACGCCCCGACCTCACCGGCAACTGGGAGCACCAGCTCGCCGAGATGGAGCACGGCCGCCTCAAGCGCGAGGCCTTCATGGCCGAGATCGCCAAGATGGCCGAGCGCATCGTGCGCAAGGCCAAGGAATACGACCGCGACACCATCCCCGGCGACTACGCCACGCTGGCCGTGCCCTGCCCCAACTGCGGCGGCGTGGTGAAGGAGAACTACCGCCGCTTCGGCTGCACCGGGCCCGACGGGATGACCGAAGGCTGCGGCTTCTCCATCACCAAGACGCCCGCCGGCCGCGCCTTCGAGACCGCCGAGGCCGAAGCCTTCATCCGCGACAAGCGCATCGGCCCGCTGGAGGGCTTCCGCTCGCGCCAGGGCTTCCCCTTCACGGCACCGATCAACCTGGTGCGCGACGAGGAAATCGCCAACTGGAAGCTGGAGTTCGACTTCGGCGAGGACGCCAAGAACGCCGAGGGCAACGGCGAGCCGGTGGACTTCTCGGGCCAGGCCAGCCTGGGCGCCTGCCCCAAGTGCAAGGGCCATGTCTACGAGCATGGCAGCAACTACGTCTGCGAGCACAGCGTCGGCGCCCACGTCACCTGCGACTTCAAGACCGGCAAGATCATCCTGCAGCAGCCGGTGAATCACGAGGAACTGCACAAGCTGTTGAGCACCGGCAAGTCCAGCCTGCTGGAGAACTTCGTCTCCAACCGAACCCAGCGCAAGTTCAAGGCCTTCCTGGCCTGGGACGGCAAGGAAGGCAAGGTCGGCTTCGAGTTCGAGCCGCGCGCCGCCCGCGTGCCGGCCAAGAAGGCGGCGGCCAAGAAGACCGCGGCCTGATGGAGCCAACGGCGCCGCCCTGCCTGAGCGAGCACGGCGGCGCCTGCCGGCT
The DNA here is from genome assembly GCF_904426505.1 of Rubrivivax sp. A210. Classification (GTDB taxonomy): domain Bacteria; phylum Pseudomonadota; class Gammaproteobacteria; order Burkholderiales; family Burkholderiaceae_C; genus Rubrivivax. The sequence continues at coordinate 44,269 of NZ_CAJGBN010000009.1, read as the reverse complement.
GCTGGTGGCCGTGGTGCCCAATGCCCGCCGCACCGGCGCCGACGGCCTGCACGACGGCTGCCTGCGCGTGCGCCTGGCCGCGCCGCCGGTCGAGGGCAAGGCCAATGAACGGCTGCTGGCCTGGCTGGCCGACGAGCTGGATCTTCCCAAGCGCGCCGTGAGCCTGCTGCGCGGCGACACCGCGCGGCGCAAGCAGATCGAGATTGACGCGCCGCCGGCCGTCGTGGCGGCCTGGCTGGTGCGCGTGCTGGCGCCGACCCCATCAGCGCAGCAGGCGCCGTGAAGAATGGCGCGCAAACCGCACTGACTGCCCACCTATGATGCGCCACCCCGACAACGCCGGTCCACCATGAAGTACTCCCCGCTGCGCCTCGTGTTCGTCCTCTGGCTGGTCGGCCTGTCGTCGTGGGCCCAGGCCCTGGTGTTTGCGGTCAACGAGGGCGTCACCTACCGCGTCGGCAGCGAGGAAATCCGCGCCCGCTATGCCGCCATCGCGGCCGACCTCAGCACCCAGCTCGGCCAGCCGGTGCGGGTGGAGCCGGTGAGCGACTACCCGACGCTGCGCCGCGGCCTGGCCGACAAGAGCTACGACCTGGCACTGGTACACCCGACCCACATTTCCATCCTCGCCATCAAGAACAGCGGCTACCGGCTGGTGGCCGTGACCAAGGGCTATACCGAGTACGCGGCGCGCTTCCTGGTGCGCGCCGATTCGCCGCTCAAGTCGCTGGCCGAACTGCGCGAACGCCGCTGCGGCGCACCCGAGGAAGACTCCATCACCGCCTGGATCACGCGCGCCACGCTGCGCGACGCGCTGGGCGGCGACAAGCGCTGCGAGATGACCTACACGCGCTACCAGGACGCCGTGCCCTTCATGGTGGAGCACACCTTCACCCACGTCGGCGCCACCGCGTCCAACGCCGTCGTCAAGGACTGGGAGAGCAAGGGCGGGCGCGTGCTGGCGCGCTCGCGCCCGGTGCCGATCAAGCACGTCATCGCCAGCCCCGCGCTGAGCGCCGAGCAGGTGGAGCGCCTGCGCGGCTATTTCACGACGCTGGACGCCTCCGAGGCCGGGCGCAAGAAGCTCGAGACCCTCAAGGTGAGCGGCTACACCAGCTACGACACCGCGGCCCTGCTTGACCTGGGCCGCTGGCTGGGCCTGTGATGCAGCGCCGCGCGACGGCCATCGCGCGATGACGCTGGCCGTCGCCTGGAAGCTGCTGGCCATCGTCTTCACGGCGGCCCTGGGCTGGATTGCCTCGCGCCAGGGCTGGCTGGGCCGCGGCGCCGGCGATCCCTCGCGCACGCTGGGCAATACCGCCTTCTACCTCTTCGTGCCGGCCCTGCTCTTCCGCACCATGGTGCGGCTGGACCTGTCGGCCCTGCCCTGGCGCACGCTGGCGGCCTACTTCGTGCCGGCGATGGCGGTACTGATCGCCTTCTACCTCTGGCAGGCACGCCGCGCGGCCGGCCCCGGCCCGGCCGCGGCCACGCGCACCGTGGCCGCGGTCTACGGCAACACGGTGCAGGTGGGCATACCGCTGGTCACGGCCATCTGGGGCGAGCCCGGGCTGGCGTTGCACATCACCCTGGTCAGCGTACATGGCGTGCTGCTGCTGACACTGCTGACGGTGCTGGTCGAGGCCGACCTGGCGCGCGCCGACCCCGCGGCCTCGCGCTTCTCGGCCGTGCGCAGCACGGTGCGCAACGCCATCGTCCACCCGGTGGTGCTGCCGGCGCTGGCCGGCATGGCCTGGAACCTCAGCGGCATCGGCCTGCACCCGGTGGCCGACGAGGCCCTGGCGGCCCTGGGCAGCGCCGTGGTGCCGGTGTGCCTGGTGCTGATCGGCGTCTCGCTGGACAGCCACGGCCTGCGCGGCCACCTGCGCGGCGCCCTGGCCGTGGGCGCCTACAAGCTGCTGCTGATGCCGGCCGTGGTGCTGGTGGTGGCGCACTGGGGTTTTGGTCTGAGCGGCATGCCGCTCGGGGTGCTGGTGATGATGGCGGCGCTGCCGGCGGGCAGCAATGCCCTCATCTTCGCCCAGCGCTACGAGACCCTGCAGGCCGAGGCCAGCGCCGTGATCGTGCTCTCGACCCTGGCCTTCGTGCTCACCGCCGGCTTCTGGCTCACGCTGCTCGCGCTGCTGCCGGCTTGACCCGGCTCAGGCGCCGGCCGCCGCGGCGCGGGCATCATCGCCGCCACCTCAAAAGCACCGGAGACCCGCCATGCAAGCCCGACAACTGCCCCGCCGCCAGCTGCTGCAATGGGGCGCCGGCGCCGCCACCGCGCTGGCCCTGCCGCGCCTGCGGGCCCAGCAGCCCTGGCCGAGCAAGGCCATCCGCTTCGTCGTGCCCTTCGCGCCCGGCGGCAGCAGCGAGATCGTGGCCCGCACTGCCGCGGTGGAGATGTCCAGGCTGCTGGGCCAGTCGGTCTATGTCGAGAACAAGCCGGGCGCCGCCGGCAACGTGGCGATGCAGGAGGTGGCGCGCGCCGACGACCAGCACACGCTGATCCTGGGCCACATCGGCACGCTGGCCGTGAACCCCTACATGTTCGACAAGCTGCCCTACGACCCCAGCAAGGATTTCCGGCCCATCTCGCTGCTGGCCAAGGTGCCCAGTCTCTATCTGGTGCGGCCCGACCTGCCGGTACACAACCTCAGGGAGTTCATCGCCTACGCCAGGAAGAACCCGGGCAAGATCAACTACGGCTCGGCCGGCAATGGCAGCGCCGGCCATCTGGCGATGGAATACCTGAAGATGGTGAGCGAGACCTTCATGCTGCATGTGCCCTACCGCGGCACCGGGCCGCAGCTCACCGACCTGCTGGCCGGCCGGCTGGATGCCGCCTCGGTGGGCGCGGCGGCGGTGATGCAGTTCATCAAGACCGGCAAGCTGCGCTGCATCGCCACCGGCACCACCCAGCGCATTGCCCAGCTGCCCGACGTGCCCACGGTGGCCGAGCAGGGCTGGCCGGGCTTCGAGATGACGCAGTGGTACGGCCTCATGGCACCGGCCTCGCTGCCGCAAGCGGCGGCCGACAAGCTGGCCCTGGCCGCCGCGGCGGCGGTCAAGCAGCCCAGCGCGAGCGAGAAGCTGGGCGCCGATGCCGCCATCGGCGTGGGCAGCACGCCGGCCGAGTTCGGCGCCTTCATCGCGGCTGAGCAGAAGCGCTGGAAGGCCGTGGTCGCCCGCGCCAAGATCAAGCCCGATTGATCGCCGACGCGCGGGCTGTCACCACACGGCGCCAGGGCGGATTTGGGACAATCGCCCCATGACGCCCACCGACATCCCCGCTTATGTTGCCCATGTGGGCGCCCTGGCCCGCGCCGCCGCCACCGCCATGGCCGCCGCCACCACCGCCGCCAAGGACCAGGCACTGCGCGCCCTGGCGCGGCGCCTGCGCGAGGCCGGCAGCGAACTCGCCGCCGCCAACGAGCGGGACCTGGCCGCCGCGCGCACCGCCGGCTTGGCCGAGCCGCTGGTCGACCGCCTCAAGCTGACGCCGAAAGTCATCGCCACCGTCGCCGAGGGCTGCGAGCAGATCGCCGCCATGCCCGACCCGGTGGGCGAGATCTCCGGCCTGCGCCGCCGCCCCAGCGGCATCGCCGTGGGCCAGATGCGCGTGCCGCTGGGCGTGTTCGCGATGATCTACGAGAGCCGGCCCAACGTCACCATCGAGGCTGCCTCGCTGGCCATCAAGAGCGGCAACGCCTGCATCCTGCGCGGCGGCAGCGAGGCGCTGCAGTCCAACCTGGCGCTCTGGCGCCTGGTGCAGGCGGCCCTGGTCGAGGCCGGCCTGCCGGCCGACGCGGTGCAGCTGATCGAGACGACCGACCGCGCCGCCGTCGGCCGCCTGATCACGATGCCCGAGTGCGTGGACGTGGTCATCCCGCGCGGCGGCAAGGGCCTGATCGAGCGCATCAGTGCCGAGGCCCGCGTGCCGGTGATCAAGCACCTGGACGGCAACTGCCATGTCTATGTCGATGCCGAGGTCGACCTCGATCTGGCCGTCACCGTCACCGACAACGCCAAGACGCAGAAGTACAGCCCCTGCAATGCGGCCGAATCGCTGCTGGTACACGCGGCCCAGGCAGCCGCCTTTCTGCCGCGCATCGGCGCGGTCTTTGCCGCCAAGGGCGTGGAGATGCGCTGCTGCGCCCGCGCCGCGGCGCTGCTGGGCCCGCAGCCGCTGGTGGTGCGCGCCACCGAGGCCGACTGGGCCACCGAGTACCTCGCACCCGTCATCAGCATCAAGCTGGTCGACAGTCTCGACGAGGCGATTGCCCACATCAATCGCTTCGGCTCGCACCACACCGACGCCATCCTCACCACGCACCACCCGAACGCGATGCGCTTTCTGCGCGAGGTCGACTCGGCCAGCGTGATGGTCAACGCCAGCACGCGCTTTGCCGACGGCTTCGAATACGGCCTGGGCGCCGAGATCGGCATCAGCACCGACAAGTTCCACGCCCGCGGGCCGGTGGGGCTGGAAGGCCTGACCTCGATGAAATGGGTGGTGCTGGGCCAGGGCGAGGTGCGCGGATGAAGGCGGCCCGGACGAGGCCGGCATGAACGCCGAACAAATTGCGGTGCTGGGCTTTGCCGCCGTGCTGCTGTTCTGGATGGTGGGCGGCTACAACCGCCTGATGGCCCAGCGCAACGGCATCGCCCAGGCCTGGCAGCGTGTGGCCGAGGCGCTGCAGCAGCGCGCCACCGCCGCCCCGCTGGCCGACGCGCTGGCCCTGCCGCTGGCCGCCGAGGCCGGCGCTCTGCAGGCCTGGCGCGCGGCCCTCTCAACCGCCGAGCGCGCCGCCGCCAGCCTGGGTGACAAGCCCGTGCTGCAGGACCGCGCCGCGGCCTGGCTGGCGGCCGAGGCGGCGCTGGCCGCGGCCTCGTCCCGCGTCTTCGCCCTGCTCGACCAGCAGAGCGAACTGGCGCGCAGCGACACCGTGGCGCCGCTGGTGGCGGCCTGGCGCGACGCCCAGCAGCGCCTGCCCTTCGCGCGCCAGTTCTTCAACGACGCGGTCGCGGCGCACAACGCGGCGCTGGAAGTCTTCCCGACGCGGCTGCTGGCCCGCCTCTGCGGCTTCAAGCCGGCCGGGCGCATCTGAAGAGACCCTCAGGCGCGCACTGCCTGCAGCACCGGCGGGTGGGCCAGCGTCTGGTAGATGACACAGTAGCGCTCGGTCAGCCGCAGCAGCGTGGCCACCTGCTCGTCAGAAGCATCGGTGTCGAGCACGAACCTGAGCGCGATGCTCTTGAAGCCCACCGGCGCGTCCTTGGCCACGCCCAGCGTGCCGCGCATGTCGAGCAGGCCCTCGGCCTCGAGGCGGGCGTCGCGCAGCGCGATGCCCAGCGCCTTGGCCACCGCATTGAGTGTGACGCCGGCGCAGGCCACCAGGGCTTCGAGCAGCATGTCGCCCGAACAAGCCTCCATGCCGGTGCCGCCGCCAGCCGGGTGCAGGCCGGCGGTGACCAGGGCGCGGCCGGTCTCGACGCGGCAGCTCACGCCCTCGCCCAGTCGGCCTTCGGCGCGCAGCGTGATCAGTGCGGCCTCGGGGGTCTCTTGATAGCGCGCCTTCAACGGCGCCTGGATGGCGCGCAATTCCTCGATCTTCATGGGATTACCTCGTGGCGCCGCAAGCGGCGGTTGCAGATTCAGACACCGGCCGCGACCCGCACCGCCGCCGGGTCCACGCCCAGGCGTGCCGCGGCGTCTAGGATCTCGGCCCAGCTCGTGGCATCCACCGGCACGCCCTCGGCCGTGCGGCGTGCGCGCCAGGCGCGTTCGGCGTCGCCGGCCACCTGCACCGGCTCGCCGCCTGCGCGCGTGGGACTGGCCTGCACCCAATCGAGAAAGGCCAGGGCCTCGGCCTCGAAGGCAGCGCGGTCGGCCAGGCGACCGGGGTCGATCAGCACGCTGAGCATGCCGTTGAGCACGCGCTTCTTGCCGTTGTCGGCCTCGCGCTGGGTCAGGCCGGCGGCCAGCGCGCCGCCCAGCAGCTCGCACATCAGCGCCAGGCCATAGCCCTTGTGGCCGCCGAAGGTGAGCAGGGCGCCATAGGGCGGGATCACGCCGTAACGCGGGTCTTGCGTGGGCCGGCCCTGGTGGTCGATCAGGCAGCCGGGATCCACCGTCTCGCCCTTGTTGTGGGCCACGCGCGTCTTGCCCTGGGCGATGACGCTGGTGGCGAAGTCCAGGATCACCGGCGCCCGCCCGGCCAGCGGCACGCCGGCGCAGAAAGGGTTGGTGCCGAAGCGCGCATCGGCGCCGCCATGCGGAGCGACGATGACGCGGCTGATGACGTTGACGAAGTGCATCGACACCAGGCCGGCCGCCGCCACCTGCTCGGCCCAGGCGCCGATGCGGCCCAGGTGGTGGGCATTGCCCAGCGCCACGATGCAGCTGCCGTGGGCCTGGGCGCGCTCTATCCCCAGCGCCATGGCCTGCTGGCCCACGACCTGGCCGAAGCCGGCGCGGCCGTCCAGGCGCAGCAACGCGCCGCCGTCCATCTCGACCGCGATCCCGGCATTGGGCTGCAGGCCGCCTTCGAGGTACGACGAGACGTAGCGCGGCAGCATGCCGATGCCATGCGAATCGTGGCCGGTGAGATTGGCCTCGACCAGGCGCTGCACCACGGCCTCCACCTCGTCCTCGCGGCTGCCGAAACCGCGCACCAGCAGGCGCATCGCGTCCAGCAGACGGGGCAGCGGGATCAGGGGGTCGGCGGTTTGCATCGGGCGATGCTAGTCGGCGGCGGCCGGCGCGGCGATTGGGGGAAGCGCCCCAATTAGGCGCGGGCCTCTCGCGGCAGCGGCGGATGCCGCCGCATAGTCGGACGATATTCCCGAGCCTCGCCCGCGCCCATGACCGACCTCACCGCCCCCACACCGCCGCGCCGAATCCCCCTGCGGGCCGCCGACCTGCGCGGCCTGGCTCAGCTGGGCGTGGACGGGGTGCTGGGCGTGGCCGACATCGCCGAAGCGCTGCACCACACCATCACCTCGGTCAGCGCGCCGCTGGGCCGTGCGACGGAAGGCCGCACCGGCGGCATCACCGGCTTCGTCTACCGCAGCGTGCGCGGCACCACGCGCCTGGTCGGCCAGGGTCTGGGCCTGCTGCTGGACGCGCTGCCGCGCGCCGACGCCGGCCTCGCACGCGACCCGGCCCGCGAGGCCTGGCTGGCGGTGCTGGGTGGCGTCTGGGGCGACCACCTGGAGGAAACGGCCAACCCGCTGGCCATCCCCATGGCACTGCGCCGCCCCGACAAGGCCCAAGCCAGCGGCCGCATTGCCGTGCTGATCCACGGCCTGTGCATGAATGACCTGCAGTGGCGTCGCCGCGGCCACGACCACGGCGCGCTGCTGGCGCGCGAGCGCGGCTGGTCGCCGGTCTACCTGCACTACAACAGCGGCCTCCATGTCTCGCACAACGGTCGCGAGCTGGCGGCGCAACTGGCGGCGCTGGTGGCGAGCTGGCCGGTGCCGGTGACCGAGCTGGCGCTGATCGGCCACAGCATGGGCGGGCTGGTGGCGCGCAGCGCCTGCCACGCCGGCGCAGAAATGGGCATGGAAGAGGCCTGGATGGGCCGGCTCACGCGCCTGGTCTGCCTGGGCACGCCGCACCAGGGCGCGCCGCTGGAGCGCGGCGGGCGGCTGGTGGACGGCCTGCTCGGCATCAGCCCCTACGGCGCGCCTTTCGCGCGCCTGGGGCGGGCGCGCAGTGCCGGCATCACCGACCTGCGCTACGGCAATGTGCAGGACGCCGACTGGCAAGCGCGCAGCCGCCATGCGCAACGGGCAGGCGACCGCCAATTGACGCCGCTGCCGGCCGGCGTGGCCACCTTCCTGGCCGCAGCCACCACGGCCCGGCAGGCGAAGCCCGGGCTGCGCAGCGCGCTGCTGGGCGACGGCCTGGTGCCGGTGGCCAGCGCGCTGGGCGATCACCGCGACCCGGCCCAGGCGCTGGGCGTACACGAGGACCGTCGGCTGGTCGTCACCGGCGCCAACCACTGGGATCTGCTGGACCACCCGGCGGTGGCCGCGAAGCTGCTGGCGTGGCTGGCCTGATCAGGGCTGGCCGACGATGGAGGCCGTGGCCATCAACTCCAGGAACAGCGCCATCGACACCGCGCCCGAGACCGCATAGGGGTCGAGCACCGGCCGCTCGGAATACTTGAGCAGCAGCGCCGGGTTCAGGCGCGCCAGGTTGACCTCGCCCATGGCCCAGCCGGCGAAACGGCGTTCGACGATCTCTTCGTAGCTGAGCAGTTCCACCTGCGTGTGGCGGGGGTCGGCGGCGATGCGGTTGTAGAGACGGTTGACGACGCTGCGGCCGCCTTCGAGCACCTGCAGGAAGATGCCCTCGCTCCAGCACAGCACGCCGGTCACGCCCTGCTCCGGGTTGTGGACCTTGGATTGGCGCAGGATGGCCAGCAGTTCCTCGGCGCCCACGCCTTCGGCGGCGCGGCTGGCATAGAGAAGTCGCACGAGCATGGGGTTCTCCTTCAGCCGTTCTTGCGCGAAAGCAGCGAGAGGAATTCGCGCCGCAGGTTGGCGTCCTTCAGGAAGGCGCCGCGCATCACGCTGTTGACCATCGCGGTGTCGCTGTCCTTGACGCCGCGCCAGTGCATGCAGAAATGGTCGGCCTCCATCACGATGGCCAGGCCGTCGGGGCGCACGCGCTGCTGCAGCTCGTTGGCCAGCATGGTGACCGCCTCTTCCTGGATCTGCGGCCGGCTCATCACCCAGTCGGCGATGCGCGTGTACTTGCTCAGGCCGATGAGGTTGCTGTGCTCGTTGGGCAGGATGCCTATCCACAGCTTGCCGAAGATGGGGCACATGTGGTGGCTGCAGGCGCTGCGCACGGTGATGGGGCCGACGATCATCAGCTCGTTCAGGCGTGCCACGTTCGGGAACTCGGTCACCGCCGGCATGGGCACATAGCGGCCGCGGAAGACCTCGTCGATGTACATCTTGGCCACCCGCTTGGCCGTCTCGTGGGTGTTGTGGTCGCTCTCGGTGTCGATCACCAGGGCCTGCAGCACCTCCTGCATCTTGGCCTGGACCTCGGCCTTGAGTTCTTCGATCTCGCCCTCGCGCACGTAGGCGGCGATGTTGTCGTTGGCGTGGTAGCGGCGGCGCGCGCCGACGAGGCGGTAGCGGATGCGCTCCGAGGCCGGCATCCGGGCCAGTTCTTCCTCGGTGCGCAGCAGGCGCGGGGGTTTGTCGGCAGAAGGGCTGGAGCGGGGCATGCGGGCTCGGTCGGTACAGCGGGGACAGGCATTCTGCGCCGCCGCAACCATCCGCGCCGGCCGCGGGCCTTGGCCGGCGCCAGCGGCCCGGCAGTTTCTCACTCTGGGTAGACTGCCCCATGGCCGCCGTCGACTCCGCCCCTTCCTCGCCGGCCCTCGCCCGGCTGCTCGACCACAGCGCCGATGCGGTACAAGCGGTGCGCGGCGGGCGCTCGCTCACTGACCTGCTGACCCAGGTGCCCGCCGAGATGCGGCCCGGCGTGCAGGCGCTGAGCTTCCACGCGCTGCGCTGGCTGGGCAGCGCCACCGAGCTGCGCCAGCGCCTGGCGCCCAAGACGCCGCCGCCCAAGGTGGACGCCCTGCTCGTCACCGCGCTGGCCCTGCTGTGGCCGGGCGAGGCCCTGCCCTATGCCGAACACACCCTGGTTGACCAGGCCGTGGCCTGCGCCCGCCACCGCGCGCCCGCAGCCGCCGGCTTCATCAACGCCGTGCTGCGCCGCTTTCTGCGCGAGCGCGAGGCGCTGGTGGAGGCGGTGCGGCGCACGCCGCTGGGCGATTACAACCACCCGCTGTGGTGGATAGACCGCGTCAAGCACGACTGGCCGGCCGACTGGCAGCCGCTGCTGCAGGCCGCCAACCAGCGCCCGCCGATGACGCTGCGCGTCAACGCCCGCCGCGGCAGCGGTGCCGATTACGTGGCCCGCCTGGCCTACCAGGGCCGGGCCGCAACGCTGCTGGAAGACCCGGCGCTGGGCGGCCAGGCCGTGGTGCTGGCCCAGCCCTGCCCGGTGCCGCAACTGCCCGGCTTTGCCGAGGGTGAGGTCTCGGTGCAGGACGCGGCGGCCCAGCGCGCGGCGTTGCTGCTCGTCGGTGACGGCTGGCTGAAGCCCGGTGCGCGCGTGCTCGACGCCTGCGCCGCGCCGGGCGGCAAGACGGCCCACCTGCTGGAGCTGGCCGACCTGGACGTGCTGGCGCTGGACAGCGACCCGGTGCGCCTGGCGCGCGTGCAGGAGACGCTCAGGCGATTGCGTCTGGCCGCCCGGGTGGCCGCCGCCGACGCGCGCCAGCCCCAGGCCTGGTGGGACGGGCGCACCTTCGACGCCATCCTGCTCGACGCCCCCTGCACTGCCAGCGGCATCGTGCGCCGCCACCCCGATGTGCGCTGGCTGCGCCGCGCCGACGACGTGGGCGCGCTGGCCCGCATCCAGGCCGAGATCCTGGGCGCGCTGTGGCCGCTGCTGGCGCCCGGCGGGCGGCTGCTCTACGCCACCTGCTCGATCTTCAAGGCCGAAGGCCAGGGCCAGATCGACGCATTTTTGCAACGCCTGCCAGCCGGCACGGCGCGGCTGCGGCCCGAGTCACCCGGCCACCTGCTGCCCAGCCGCGACAATGCCGCAACGGGCGCGCCAGGCCGCGGCCCGCATCTGCAGGACGGCTTTTTCTACGCCCTGATCGAAAAGACCTGAGCCCCGCCACAGCCGCCAAGCCCAGCCCCGCCGCATGCAGCCACCGCCGGTTCGACACACCATCATGCAGGGCCTGCGGCTGCTGCTGACGTGTGCCTGCCTGCTGGCCGGTCTGCCGGCGCAGGCCCAGGGGGTGGAGCTGGCGACGCTGCAGACGGCGCGTGCCGAAGGCGCCCTCAACCTCGAGTTCAGCGCCCGCGTCAGCCTGCCCAAGGCGGTAGAAGACGCGCTGCAGCGCGGCGTGCCGATCTACTTCGTCGCCGAGGCCCAGCTGCTGCGCAGCCGCTGGTACTGGCGCGACGAGCGCGTGGCCCGCGTCTCGCGCTCCTGGCGCGTCGCCTACCAGCCGCTCACCGGGGCCTGGAAGCTGAGCCTGGGCGGGCTCAACCAGACCTACCACACGCTCTCCGAGGCCCTGGCCACGGCCTCGCGCAGCGCCGGCTGGAAACTGGCCGACCTGGCCGCACTCGAGGCCGGTGACAAGGGCTACTACGTGCAGTTCAGCTACCGGCTCGACACCACCCAGTTGCCCGGCCCCATGCAGTTCGGCCTGGGCAGCCTGGGCGACAAGGGCGATTGGGCGGTGGGCGTGAGCCAGGTCATCAAGGTCGAGCCGTGACAGGCGCCCGGCCATGAGCCGCACCGCCCGCTGGGCCTGGATCGTGGCCGTCGTGGCCACCACCGGCGCGGCGCTGGTGCTGGCCTTCGTGCTGTCGTTCGCCAACCCCGATGGCAGCTTCTACGAGCGCCATTTCGAGTGGATCTTCTGGGTCAACGTCGCGGTGGCCGCCCTGCTGGCCCTGGTCATCGTGCTCGTCGTGGCACGCCTGGCCAGCCGCTTGCGGCGCGGCAAGTTCGGCACCCGGCTGCTCATCAAGCTGGCCGGCATCTTTGCCCTCGTGAGCCTGCTGCCGGGGCTGGTGATCTACACCGTGAGCTACCAGTTCGTCTCGCGCAGCATCCAGGCCTGGTTCGACGTGCGCGTGGCCGGCGCGCTGGACGCCGGCCTGGCGCTGGGCAAGGGCACGCTGGACGGCCTGTCCAGCGACCTGGTGGCCAAGACGCGCGCCGCCGCCGAGCGCCTGGCCGACAGCCGCACCCAGGTGACGCCGCTGGTGCTGGAGCGCCTGCGCGAGCAGCTCGACGGCAGCGCCGTCTCGCTGGTCACCGCCGGCGGCCAGGTGCTGCTCAGCGCCGGCGGCAGCGCTGACTCGGGCCCGCCCGAGCGCCCGGCGCCCGCCCTGCTGCGCCAGGCCCGGCAGGCCGGCGCCGCGAGCCAGTTCGAGGGCCTGGACGAGGAGTCGCTGGCCCCCGGCGGTGGCGGTGCGCGCGTGCGCGCCATCGTGGGCGTGCCGCGCAGCCAGATCGTGCTGGCCCTGGGCGAGGAGCGCTTCCTGATGGTGCTGCGGCCGGTGAGCCGCACGCTGGCGCTGGACGCGCTGGCGGTGCAGGCCGCCTACAGCGAATACCAGCAGCGCGCGCTGGCGCGCGACGGCCTGCGCCGCATGTACGTGGGCACGCTGACCCTGGCGCTGATCCTGGCCGTGTTTGCCGCCGTGCTGCTGTCCATCGTGCTCGGCAACCAGCTCACGCGCCCGCTGCTGCTGCTGGCCGACGGCGTGCGCCAGGTGGCCGCCGGCGACCTCACGGCCAAGCCGGTGTTCGCCAGCGCCGACGAGCTGGGCGGCCTGACGCGCAGCTTTGCCGACATGACGGCCCAGGTGGCCGAGGCGCGCACCCAGGTGCAGCGCGGCATGCTGCAGCTGGAGGGCGCGCGCACGCGGCTGCAGACCATCCTCGACACCCTCACGGCCGGCGTCGTCGTGTTTGACCGCGAGGGCCACATCGACACCGTCAACCCCGGCGCCACGCGCATCCTGCAGCGCCCGCTGTCGGCCTGGCGGGGCCGGCTGCTGTCGGAACTGCCCGATCTGCAGGAGTTCTCGCAAGGCGTCGAGCAGCGCTTCGAACTGCTGGCCACCAGCCCCGAGGCCGGCGAGCGCGACCAGTGGCAGGAGAGCTTCGAGCTCAAGCGCGGCGACGGCACCACACTCACGCTGCTGGTGCGCGGCGCCACCCTGCCCGGCGACGCGCGGCTGATGGTCTTCGACGACATCACCGAGGTCGTCTCGGCCCAGCGCAGCGCCGCCTGGGCCGAGGTGGCGCGGCGCCTGGCGCACGAGATCAAGAACCCGCTCACGCCCATCCAGCTCTCGGCCGAACGGCTGCAGCACCGCCTGGGCCACAAGCTCGAGGGCGCCGACCAGGCGCTGCTGCAGCGCTCGGTCAACACCATCGTGAGCCAGGTGCAGGCCATGCAGACGCTGGTCAACGAGTTCCGCGACTACGCGCGGCTGCCGGCGGCGCAGATGCACCCGCTGGACCTGGACGCGCTGGCCGGCGAGGTGCTGGCCCTGTACGGCCAGGCGCTGGACAACGGCCTGCTGCTGGCGCGCCTGGAGCCCGGGTTGCCGCGCATCCTGGGCGACGCCACCCAGCTGCGCCAGGTCATCCACAACCTCGTGCAGAACGGCCTGGACGCGGTGGCCGACCGGCCCGACGGCCAGGTCGAGATCATCACCAGCAGCGCGCTCGGTGAGCACGGCGAGCTGCGCGCGGTGCGCCTGACCGTCATCGACAACGGCCCCGGCTTCGCCGACAAGGTGCTCAAGCGCGCCTTCGAACCCTATGTCACGACCAAGGCCAAGGGCACGGGCCTGGGCCTGGCCGTGGTGAAGAAGATTGCCGACGAACACGGCGCCCGCCTGCGCGCCGCCAACCTGCACGCCGGTGACGAACCCGACGGCCCGGTGACCGGGGCGCGCGTTTCGTTATCATTTTCCAAGTTCGCCGCGGCGCCGGCCTCCCGACAGGCCGGCGCCGTGGCCGTCCCCGCGCCGGCCACCGCGGGCGACCCCACGCAGACAACCTAGAGCCCATGGCAACCATCCTGGTCGTAGACGACGAGCTCGGCATCCGTGCCCTGCTGTCGGAAATCCTTGCCGACGAAGGCCATACCGTCGAACTGGCCGAGAACGCGGCCCAGGCCCGCCTGGTGCGCGAATCGCTGCGTCCCGACCTGGTGCTGCTCGACATCTGGATGCCCGATGTCGACGGCGTCACGCTGCTCAAGGAGTGGTCGGCCGGCGGCCAGCTCTCGATGCCGGTGATCATGATGAGCGGCCACGGCACCATCGACACCGCGGTCGAGGCCACCAAGTACGGCGCCAGCGCCTTCCTCGAAAAGCCCATCACGCTGCAGAAGCTGCTGCGCGCGGTGGACCAAGCGCTGATGAAGCCCGCGCCACGCGGCGGGGTTGTGGCCAATCTGGCCGGTGGCCTGCGCGGCGACGGCAGCGGCGCCAGCGATGCGCTGGCCCCTGGCGGCGGTGGCGGCGGCGGCGGCCTGCTGCCGGCCCTCATGCTCAACGACGGCCCGCACGCCGAACAGAGCTTCGACCTCGACCGTCCGCTGCGCGAGGCCCGCGACGCCTTCGAGAAGAGCTATTTCGAGTTTCACCTGGCCAAGGAAAACGGCTCGATGACGCGCGTGGCCGAGAAGACCGGCCTCGAGCGCACCCACCTCTACCGCAAGCTCAAGCAACTGGGCGTCGACCTCACGCGCAACAAGCGCGGCGGCTGAGCAGAAGGCGCCAAAGAGCTGGCTATAATGGCGGGCTCTGCACGGCCTGGTAGCTCAGTTGGTAGAGCAGCGGATTGAAAATCCGCGTGTCGGTGGTTCGATTCCGCCCCAGGCCACCAGTCATCCCCGCCGAAGCCCGTCCATCGTGACGGGCTTCGTCGTTTCTGGGGTGGCCGCATACGGCCCGCGAGCTTGCCTCGCTTCGCTTGAGCTTCGTTGGCAATCGGAATCCAAGCCGGGCTGACCGCCCTTTCCACCGCCAGAGCGGCGCCGGACGGCTGCCTGCCTGTGCCCTGCCAGCATCCGGAAGTGCCCTTATTCTCTGGGCCTGACCGCGCGGGTCCGCGCCTTGGGACTGCAAGGTATTTACCCCGGTGAATGTCATCGCTGCCTGAGCCAGCCCTCGCCAATCCTTCACCCGAACCCCACCCCCCCCATGCTCACAGGCGAACTCCGCAGCCAGGTCGATGCCATCTGGAACGCCTTCTGGTCCGGCGGCATCGCCAACCCGATCGAGGTGATCGAGCAGATCACCTACCTGCTGTTCCAGCGCCGGCTCGACGACCTGCACACGCTGGAAGAGAACAAGGCCATCCGCCTGGGCAAGCCCATCGAGCGCCGCGTCTACCCAGCGGGCGCCGACGCCAAGGGGCGCGACTACGCCGACCTGCGCTGGTCACGCTTCAAGAACTTCGCGCCGGCCGAGATGTACACCGTGGTGGGCGAGCATGTGTTCCCCTTCATGCGCAGCCTGGGCGGCGATGGCAGCAGCTTTGCGCACCACATGAAGGACGCCCGCTTCACCATCCCCACGCCAGCGCTGCTGGCCAAGGTGGTGGACATGATCGACCAGGTGCCGATGGACGACCGCGACACCAAGGGCGACCTCTACGAATACATGCTGGGCAAGATTGCCAGTGCCGGCCAGAACGGCCAGTTCCGCACGCCGCGCCACATCATCCGGCTGATGATCGAGATGACCGCGCCCACACCGAAAGACGTGATGTGCGACCCGGCCGCCGGCACCTGCGGCTTCTTGGTGGTGGCCGGTGAGTACCTGCGCGACAAGCACCCCGAGACCTTTCGTGATGCCAAGCTGCGTGAGCACTTCCACCACGGCATGTTCCACGGCTACGACTTCGACAACACCATGCTGCGCATCGGCAGCATGAACCTGGCGCTGCACGGGGTGGACAACCCCGACATCCGCTACAAGGACGCGCTGTCGCAAGACCACGCCGACGACGAAGAGGCGTACACGCTGATCCACGCCAACCCGCCGTTTGCCGGCAGCCTGGACTACGAGAACACGGCCAAGGACCTGCTGGCCATCGTCAAGACCAAGAAGACCGAATTGCTGTTCCTGGCACTGTTCATCCGCCTGCTCAAGCCCGGCGGCCGCGCCGCGGTGATCGTGCCCGACGGCGTGCTGTTCGGCAGCAGCAACGCGCACAAGGAACTGCGTCGCCTGATCGTTGAAGACCACAAGCTCGACGCCGTGGTGTCGCTGCCCTCGGGCGTGTTCAAGCCCTACGCGGGCGTGTCCACCGCCATCCTGTTCTTCACCAAGACCAACTCCGGCGGCACCGACAGCGTGTGGTTCTACGACATGCGCGCCGATGGGTGGAGCCTGGACGACAAGCGGGCACCGCTGCTGGCTGAGAACCTGCTGGGCGTGAACCCGGCGCAGGCCTTGAGCGAGGCCGAGCATGCGAAGAACAACCTGCCCGATGTGCTGGTGCGCTGGCGGCGTAAGGATGGCGCCGAGCGGCAGCGTGCGCGCACCGACCAGAGTTTTTGCGTGCCCAAGGCGGAGATCGCGGGCAATGGGTATGACCTGTCGATCAATCGGTACAAGGAGGTGGTGCATGACGCGGTGGAGCATGTGCCGCCCTTGGAGATTCTGGCGAGGCTAGCTGAGTTGGAGGAGGAGATTCAGGCGGGGATGAAGGAGCTTGAGGGGATGCTCGGGTGAGCAACTGGCCTCGGGTTCCCTTGAGTCAAGTCGCGAACAGCGTTGACTACGGGGTTACTGCATCTGCTTCAAGGGAGTCAGTCGGACCCAAGTTCCTGCGAATTACTGATATTCAGGCCAATGGCGTGGATTGGCGCCAAGTCCCATGGTGCGAGTGCAGCGTCCGAGAAGCCAAAGAGGCCAATCTTCAGCCTGGTGACATCGTGTTCGCCAGAACAGGCGCCACGACCGGCAAGACTTTTCTTATAGAGGACTGCCCCGAAGACGCTGTGTTCGCCTCGTACTTGATTCGAGTCCGACTGGTCAAGGAAATCGATCCACATTTTGTGAATCAATTTTTCCAGTCCAAGGACTACTGGGCGCAGATCTCAAAAGGTGCCAGAGGGGTGGCGCAGCCCGGCGTCAATGCAACAACGCTTAAGGCGCTGAGTATTCCCCTCCCCTCGCTTCCCGAACAACGCCGCATCGCCGCTATCCTCGACAAAGCCGATGAGCTCAGCGCCAAGCGCCGGGAGGCCTTGGCGCAACTGGATAGCCTTACGCAGTCCATCTTCATCGAGATGTTCGGTGATCCACGTCAGCTTCCTTCGTCCTGGCCTAAATCACCGCTCAAGGCTCTCGGGCGCGTGACAACTGGTCGAACACCGCCTTCGTCCAAGGAAGGAATGTTCGGGGGCGATGTACCGTTCATCACACCTGGCGACCTCGAAAACGAAGAACCTGCAAAGCGCACGCTCACAGAGGAAGGCGTCGCTGAAGTCAACCCAGTCCGAGCCGGCGCAGCACTTGTGTGCTGCATTGGCACGGTCGGCAAGTTGGGAATGGCTAAGGTTCGTAGCGCCTTCAATCAACAGATAAACGCCGTCGAATGGTGTGATGCCGTGGATGACGTTTATGGCCTCGCGGCGCTTCGATTCCTCAAGGGTCAATTGGCCGCTCAGGCCGCCAGCACCACAGTGCCAATCCTGAACAAGTCAGCCTTCGAGAAGTTCGAAATCGCAGTCCCGCCGCTGACCCTCCAACAAACCTTCGCCACCCGCATCCAAGCCGTCGAATCCCTGAAAGCCACTCACCGCGCCGCGCTGGCCGAGTTGGACGCGCTGTTCGCCTCCCTCCAACACCGCGCCTTCAACGGCGGCCTGTAAGCCAAAATCAGGCACCACCTCCAAGGCAAGCCGCACCCATGCTGCAGTACATGCACCTGAAGAACGTCGGCCTCGCCCCCGACGTGCGCGTCGATTGGGCCGAGCGCATCAACTTGATTGCCGGCGACAACGGCCTGGGCAAGAGCTTCCTGCTCGACCTGGCATGGTGGGCGTTGACGCGCACCTGGGCCAGCGCGGTGGCCTTGCCGGCGCCGTCGGCCAAGAAGGCGACGATCGAATACGGCGTCAAGGGTGCCGGCAAGTCGACCGTGACGGTGGCTTCCACGTTCCGCCGCGCCGACGAGTCGTGGCCGCTGGAGGCCAAGCGCCCACCGATGCCGGGCATCGTGGTCTACATCCGCATCGACGGTGGCTTCTCGGTGTGGGATCCGGCGCGCAACTACTGGCGTACCGACCCTGGCCGCCCCGCGGCCTACCACTTTCAGGCGCCGCAGGTGTGGGACGGCCTGGACATCAAAGGCCAGCGCGTGTGCGAAGGGCTGGAGCGTGACTGGGTCAACTGGCAGGAAGGCCGCAAGCCGCAGTTCAAGGTGCTGGAAGACGTGCTGCGTGTGCTGTCGCCGCCGTCCGAGCCGCTGCGGGTGGGGCAGCCGCAGCGCGTGTTCCTGGGCGAGGGCCGCGAACGGCCGACGCTGCTGGTGGGCAACCAGACCGTGCCGGTGTCGCTGGCCTCGGCCGGCGTGCGTCGGGTGTTGGCGCTGGCCTACTTTCTGGTGTGGGCCTGGCACGAGCACCGGGCCGCCGCGCGGCTGTTGGGCAAGAAGCCGGTAGACCGTTTCGTGGTGCTGTTCGACGAACCCGAGACGCATCTGCACCCGCGCTGGCAGCGCGCCATCCTGCCCAGCGTGCTGACCGCCATCGACACCCTTCGCGGCAAGACCGGCCGTGCGCCGCAGATGCTGGTGGCCACCCATTCGCCGCTGGTGGCGGCGTCGCTGGAGCCGTTCTTCGATGCCGGCCAGGACGACCTGGTTCACCTCTTGCTGCGCAACGGCCAGGTGGCCATCGACCAAGGCGGCTGGGCCACCCAGGGTGACGCCAGCAGTTGGCTGGTGTCCGAAACATTCGGGCTGGAGCAAGCGCGGTCGGTAGAAGCCGAACATGCCATCGAGGCAGCCGAAGCCTTCATGCGGGGAGACAAGCCTCTGCCCGCGGGCCTGGACACCCAGGCGGCGATTCATGCCCAGTTGCGCAGGCTGCTGTCGGCGGGTGATGAGTTCTGGCCGCGCTGGTTGGTCGACACCAGGATGATCAATGGGGTGGACCGGGCGGGGGGCACAGCATGATCCCGGTAGCCCGGGTGAAGAAGCCACGCGGCTTCGATGCCAAGGTCAAGGAACCGGGCGACGCATGGTTGGCCAACAACCCTGCGGCAGCACGGCCCCCGGCGCTGTGGGGGCCTTACACCTCCCGGTTGTCCGACGGTTTCAGCAACCTGTGCGGCTACGCTGCCATGCACGATCCAACCGGAGGCACGGTGGATCACTTTCTCAGCTTCACGCACCACCGCGATCTGGCCTACGCGTGGAGCAACTACCGTTTCGCGTCCGGGCCGTTGAACTCGTCCAAGCGGGATGCCGACGATGCAGTGCTCGACCCTTTTGAAGTGGGCGCCGGTTGGTTCGAGATCATCCTGCCTTCGCTGCAGATGCGCGCCACGAATGCCGTCCCCGCCGCCTACCGCGCAAAGGCGGAGTTCACGCTGACCCGACTGAAGCTGCGCGACGGCGAGCGCGTCATTCGCTGGCGCCGGTCGTGGTACCGGATGTACACCAGCGGGCAACTCACGCTGGACGGCCTGCGAACCGTCGCCCCATTGCTGGCGGCTGCGGTTGAAGCCCAGGCTGTGCCGTGACTCGAACGCCGAGCAGGGGTTCCAGCCCACCGCCGGCCGATTGCAACCCCGGCCAGCCAGTTGCAAACAAGACTGGCTGAAGTTGCAATGCAGCCGAATTTTGCCTTGTCTTTCAACGGGTTGACTCGCCGGGGCATCTGCAATCGAGGCGCGGCCAATTGCAATTCATGGGGCGGACAGGCATGAGCAACTTCAGCTTCCTGCTGGCTGAGTGGCCGTTGCTGCACGAGGCGGCGACCAAGGCCGAAGACATGGCGCACACCGACGCGCGGGCCTCCTGCTTCTACGCTCGGCGCACGCTGGAAATGGCGGTGGCCTGGCTCTACAAGCACGACCGCGGCCTGCGCCTGCCCTACCAGGACAACCTGAGCGCGCTGATCCATGAACCCACCTTTGCTCAGGTGGTGGGCCAGGCGGTGTTCACCAAGGCCAAGGTGATCAAGGAACTTGGCAACCAGGCGGTGCACAGCGGCCGCAAGGTGCTGCCGGCCGATGCCGTGGTGGCCACACGCGAGCTGTTCCACATCGGCTACTGGCTGGCGCGCACCTATGGCCAGCGCGGCCGACCGGACCCCGGGCTGGCCTTCAACCCGGCGCTGCTGGCCCGGCCTGCCGTCGCGGCCCCGGCCGTGCCACCGCAGACCCTGGACCAGTTGCAGAAGCTGCAAGCGCAACTCGCCGAGCGCGATGAAAGGCTCTCCACACTGCTGGGCGCCACGGCGGCGCTGGATGCCGAACTGGCCCGGCTGCGTGAGCAGGTGGCCGCCGCCAAGCTGGCCAACGCCGCCACACCCGACACCCACGACTATTCCGAAGCCGAAACCCGCGACTACTTCATCGACCTGCTGTTGAAAGAGGCCGGCTGGCAACTCGACCCGAAGAAGAACTTCGAGATCGAGGTCAGCGGCATGCCCAACGCGCAAGGCAAGGGCTTCGTCGACTACGTGCTGTGGGGTGACGACGGCAAGCCGCTGGCGCTGGTGGAAGCCAAGCGCACGAAGAAGGGCGCCAAGGTGGGCCAGCAACAGGCCAGGCTGTATGCCGACTGCCTGGAAGCGCAGTACGGCCAGCGGCCGGTGATCTTCTGTTCCAACGGCTATGAGCATTGGATCTGGGACGACGCGCTCTACCCGCCGCGCGCCGTGCAGGGGTTCTACAAGAAGGCCGAGCTGGCGCTGAT
Organism: Rubrivivax sp. A210; assembly: GCF_904426505.1. Classification (GTDB taxonomy): domain Bacteria; phylum Pseudomonadota; class Gammaproteobacteria; order Burkholderiales; family Burkholderiaceae_C; genus Rubrivivax. The sequence continues at coordinate 23,727 of NZ_CAJGBN010000009.1, read as the reverse complement.
GATCCAGCGCCGCAGCAGCCGCAAGCCGCTGGCCACCGCGGTGATCGATGACAGCATCATCGAGCGCTACTACCAGGTGCGCACGGTGCGCCGCATCGGCGAGACGTTCGAGCAGCACCACCTGCGCAAGGCGCTGGCGGTGATGGCCACCGGCGCGGGCAAGACGCGCACGGTGATCGCCCTGGCCGATGTGCTGATGCGCGCCAACTGGGCCAAGCGGGTGCTGTTCCTGGCCGACCGGGTGGCGCTGGTGAACCAGGCGGTGAATGCCTTCAAGCGCCACCTGCCCGACTCGTCGCCCGTCAATCTGGTGACCGACAAGCACACCGAGGGGCGGGTGTTCGTGTCCACCTACCCCACGATGATGGGCTTGATCGACGAGGCGATGGACGGGCAGCGGCGCTTCGGCGTGGGCCACTTCGACCTGATCGTCATCGACGAGGCGCACCGCTCGGTCTACCAGAAGTACCGCGCCATCTTCGAGTACTTCGACTGCCTGCTGGTGGGCCTGACGGCCACGCCCAAGGACGAGATCGACCACAACACCTACGGCCTGTTCGACCTGGAGGACGGCGTGCCCACCGACGCCTACCCGCTGGACCAGGCGGTGGCCGATGGCCACTTGGTGCCGCCGCTGGCGGTGTCGGTGCCGCTGAAGTTTCAGCGCGACGGCATCAAGTACGCCCAGCTCTCCGAGGCCGAGAAGGAACAGTGGGACGCCCTGGAGTGGACCGAGGACGGCACCCCGCCGCCCAACGAGGTGGAGGCGGCGGCCCTGAACAAGTGGCTGTTCAACACCGACACGGTCGACAAGGCGCTGGCGCACCTGATGACCAAAGGCCAGAAGGTGGCCGGCGGCGACCGCCTGGGCAAGACCATCGTGTTCGCCAAGAACAACGAGCACGCCGAGTTCATCGCCGAGCGTTTCAATGTCAACTACCCGCACTACAAGGGCGAGTTCGCCCGGGTCGTCACCTACAAGACCGTCTATGCGCAGAGCCTGATCGACGCCTTCTCGGCCAAGGACAGGGCGCCGCACATCGCCATCTCGGTGGACATGCTGGACACCGGCATCGACGTGCCCGAGGTGGTGAACCTGGTGTTCTTCAAGATCGTCCGCTCACGCACGAAGTTCTGGCAGATGGTGGGGCGCGGCACGCGGCTGTGCCCTGACCTGTTCGGCCCGGGCGAACACAAGAAGTTCTTCTACCTGTTCGACTACTGCCAGAACCTGGAATTCTTCAGCCAGAACCCGGACACCACGGACGGCAGTGGCGGCGAATCCCTGGGCACGCGCCTGTTCAAGGCGCGGTTGAGCCTGATCGAAGAGCTGGACCACAAGGGCTTCGGCGGGCAGCACGTCAACGAGCCCCCTGCCAAGTACGGGCCGCAACCCAACCACCAGCAGTTGCGCGACAGCATGGCCGGCCATCTGCACCAGGTGGTGGCGGCCATGAATGTTCAGAACTTCGTGGTGCGGCCGCAGCGGCGCGCCGTCGAGAAGTTTGCGCGGCCCGATGCCTGGAAGGCGTTGACCGGCGACGACCACACTGAGCTGGCCAGCCACATCGCCAGCTTGCCCACTGAGTTGGTGGACGCGGACGAGGAGGCCAAACGCTTCGACCTGCTCGTGCTGCGCACGCAGCTGGCCATCGTGAAAGCCGCGCCCGGGTTTGGCGCGCTGCGGGATCAGATTCGCACCATTGCGAGCGCCCTGGAGGAGCAGGAAGCCGTGCCTGCCATCCAGGCCGAGATGGTGCTGATCCAGGCCATCGCGGGCGACGAATGGTGGAACGACGTGACGCTGGGCATGCTGGAGAACGCCCGCAAGCGGCTGCGCCTGCTGGTCAAGCTGATCGAGAAGTCGAAGAAGAAGGTCGTCTACACCGACTTCATCGACGAGCTGGGCGCCGAGACCCACTTCGACCTGCCCGAAGTCGGTATCGCTGCGGGCCTGGCTCTGGACATGATCCGGTTCAAGGACAAGGCGCGGCAGTTCCTCAAGGCCCACGAGGGGCATCTGGCCTTGCAGCGACTGCGGCGCGGCCAGGCGCTGACGCCCACCGACCTGGCAGAACTGGAGCGCATGCTGGCGGACGCGGGCGGCACCCCGGAACTGATCCAGAAGGCGGCCGAAGGCATGTTCGGGCTGGGCATCTTCATCCGCTCCTTGGTGGGCATGGAGCGCGAGGCGGTATCGCAAGCCTTCAGCGAAGTGATCGCGGGCACCCAGGCCACGCCGGACCAGATCGAGTTCATCGAGTTGATCGTTTCCGAGCTGACGACCAACGGTGTGATGGAAGCCGGGCGGCTGTACGAGTCGCCGTTTCTCGACATCAGCCCCCAGGGGCCGGAGGGCCTGTTCCCGGTGGCCAAGGTCGATCGGATGGTGCAGGTGCTTGACGAGATCAGGCAGCGGGCGGCGGCTTAGCACTGCATGGCCCAGGCAAGGCATCGGGAGCGAATCGATGGAGAGGTTGGTACTTTTCACCAAGCAGCGCGCCAACTTGCCGCTCACCTACCTTCACGATGATGGCAAGGTGTACGAGTCTGGCTGCGGAATCGCCATGCAGACAGCCGTCAGCGTGACGCGGGCCAGCGCTTGCGCTGAGATCGACATCGTCCTCGGTGATACCTGGATACGTGCCGATATCGTGGCAGTGAAGACGAATCGGGATGAAGGCACAGACATCTTCTACGCCAACGCACGGAACATGACTGGCGCCAGACCGCGTCGAACTGCCGGCCCAGGGTACGTGCGCTATGTCGATGCCGCCAGCAGTCCCTAGCCGTACGTCGTAGTCGTCACGACCTACAAGTACTCGTCCTTTATCTTGGAGGCGGCAGCCGCCAGCGTTGTCAGCCGCGATGCCTGACCAACGATGAAGTCGCGAAGTTGCCCTGTGAAGGCCCGCTCTTCGTCCACGTAGTCGTCCATGAGAGCCTGCGGCGGTGCGTGCGCGGTCGCGAGCTTGGCCAGCCGCGTGGCCTCGCGCTTCAGCAGTCGTCGGTCTACATTGCATCTCATCGCGAAGGCCGCCAACTCGAACGCATCCACGTCGTTGAGCGAGAAGGCGTCGCCATACGCCATCGCCAGCTCGTGGTCGATGGCGGGGTACTGCACCATGCTGACCAGGTCGTACCAGGGCGCCGGCTCCAGCCCCTGGCGGCGAACGAAGAACGAGAAGTTCTTGCCGTGCGCGTCGCTGTTGCCAATCAGGAACTGGAACAGTGCCCATCTGAGCAAGGTCAGGCGCGCGGCGGCCTTGTTGACCGTCTGCGCCACGCGGTCGAACAGGATTGCGAAGCTGACGCCCTCGCGGATGTTGCGAACATGCTCGCCGCTGCCGAAATTCCGCTCGTACTTGTAGGTTGCAGGCAGGTCCGCGGCCTGGCAGGCGTCGATGATGTGCAGGCGCTTCACGACGGGCCCTGTCGCCTCCTCCCGCACGACGCGGTCGAAGCGGCTGACGACCAGTACCGGCCTTGGCGTTCTATAGATGCTGACGTCGGCGACCGGAAGGCCCATGCGTCGGGCGAGAGACATGCAGTAGTGCTCGTTGACCACGAGATGGGGAGTCGCCGTCCGCCCCGGCTCGGGCTTGAGGATGTGGGTCGACGCCAACGGGGGCTCGACAAGGAATATGCGACCGCCCTCGTCGAGGGGACGGTCGAGGTAGACCATCATCTTGTCCTGGACGCCCGCGATGGACATGCGGACATTGCCATCCCACACGGCCAGCGGAATCGCATCACGCTCGCTCAGGCGTTGATGCAGCTCGTCCCGGGTCACTTCCCGCGCTGGCATGGCAACGATGGAGGGTGGTGCCTCCCCCGTTGGCCAGAACCGGAACGCACCTGTGGTCTCGGTGCCGAGCGCGTTGATGAGGGCGAAGATGTTCGACTTGGAGACGCGGTAGGTCGTGGCGGTGATGTCGAGCGCGCGTCCTTCGGGCAGCAGGTTCTCCACGAAGCGCTTGACCGCGCCGGCCGCGTAGCCGTCTGCGGGGGGCGCCAGTGGCAGGGCGGGCGACAGCGGGAACGCTTGCGGCGTCTGGACCCAGTCGTGGTCGTAGTCGAGTGACCACAGGTCCCTCAGCGGCTCGTGGCCCAGGGTGGCGACCGCCTGGCCGTCGGCCCAGAGGGTGAGAGAGTGCGGGGACGTGGCCGCCGGCGTCATGGCTGCTTCGTGTCCCCGGAGCGGGGTCTCGAGACCGACTGCAACCAGGGGTGGTCCTTGGGGCCCACCACCAGTGCCAGTCCCAGCCCGTCCAGCACGGTCAGGAGCTTGTCGAACCGCACCGAGCCCTTGCCGTTTTCGAGTCGGGAGAGCAGGTCAACCGAGACGCCACTGAGTGAAGCTGCATCGTCTATGCGAAGTGACTGCTCGCGTCGATGCGCCCGCACGGCCGGGCCAAGATCGGCTGCGGTCTCGATGTGCAGTGGGGCCTGCAGGGCGGTCGGTTCTGTTGTCATTTCGGAGTTCCAGAAATGAGGAGTCCTCGCAGCGTCAGGATGCGGATGTTCCTTGAAGTCCGAAACTATGCCACATATGAGGCTTCGCAATGAGAAAGTTCCTCGAACTCCGAAATTAGAGCATTTAATGACGCCTCAGCGACGGAGAAAACTTAAACTCCGAAACTGCAACCTCCGCTCCACCCCGATGAGCTGCCGTGTCATCCACCGTAGACCGCCGTCCGCCTCCACGATGGGTCGAGCCAGGGTCAGTTGCTCCCCAACGGTTACGGCAGCCGGCTCGGCCGGCACCGAGAAGAGCGCCTGCAAGACACACTGGGCCCCATGTCAGGTGGCCTCGACCACCGGGCGGGGGGGGAAGGGGCCGAGCGTTGAGCGGGCGTCCGGCGTCCGGCGTCTGGCCAGGGGAGACCGCCTTGAATGCCTTGCGCATGCAGCCGGCCTGCATCGACGGGCTGATTGCAGCAGGCGGGCCGTCACCGGCGTCGGCTGCCTCAGGTTCGGCCAGGGCGTGCCGATAGATAGACACCGCACGCCATGCTTGCTCCGAACGTCTCGGCTCGGGCTTCGGGTGCGTCAACGGCTCTCTCCCCAAGTGCGCTCTCCGCGCCCCAACCAGGAGCATCGGGATGAAGTTGGCCGGCTCAGCAGCACTCCGATGCAGCGCGCTTGCCCCTGGCCTGCCAACATCGCTGCGGGCACTTGGGCTCAATGCAGGACGGCGCCCCGCATCGAGGGCTCGCGGCCAACCGCCCTTGCCTCTGGCGTCCCCGACCCTTGCCGTCGACCTGCAGCCATAGCTGTGGGCGATCAATCCGGCCTGCCTCTCCGCCCACCCTCCCTCTGATTCCGTGGCGGCCGTCAGCATGAACTTTCACCTTCCGTCGCTGCGCTCGCTCAAGACGAGGGTGACCCTGATCACGCTGCTGTTCCTCTTGGCAGGCATCTGGTCAATCGCGTTCTATGCAAGTCGCGTGTTGCGAGAGGAAATGCAGCTTGTGATGGGGGCACAGCAGTTCTCTGCCGTGACCGGGATGGCCCGTGAAATCAATGATCGCCTGAATGATCGCAGGCAAGCGCTGGAGATCATCGCCAAGGAAATTACACCCGCAATATTCTGGAATCAGCCGGCACTGCAGGCTCTGCTCGATCAACGGCCGCTGCTCCAACTCTTGTTCAACGGTGGCGTCTTCATCACGGGAACAGATGGAACAGCGATAGCCGATGTGCCGCACTCGGCCGGGCGGATTGGTACCAACTATCTCGACAGGGAGTCAGTCTCCATCCCGCTGAGAGACGGCAAGACGATGATCGGGCGGCCAGCCATGGGGAAGAAACTGGGCGCACCCATCTTCAGCATCACCGCGCCGGTTTTCGATGGCGCCGGCAAGGTCATCGGCGCCATGGTGGCCACCATCAATCTGGGCAAGCCGAACTTTCTGGATCGGATCTCCGAGTCCCACTACGGCCGCAGCGGCGGTTACCTGCTCATCGCGCCCCAGCACAAGATGATTGTCACGGCGACCGACAAATCGCGCGTCATGCAGCCCGTGCCCCCGCCTGGCATCAATGCCATGCACGACCTCTACATGCAGGGCTACGAAGGCTTCGGCACCGCAGTCAGTTCCAGGGGCGTCCTGGAGTTGTCGGCGGCAAAGTCGATCCCTGCGACCGGCTGGTTCATCGCTGCCATTCTGCCTGCCGAAGAGGCATTTGCACCTGTGGACAGCATGCTGAGGCGTCTGTTTGCCGGCGCCATGGCCCTCACTGTGCTGGCCGGAGTCCTGACCTGGCTGCTGACCCGACGAATGCTGCGCCAGCAGTTCGCACCCATGCTGGTGGCCAGTCGGGCCATCGCAGACCGACTCAGCGACGATCAACCCGTGCAAGCGCTGCCGGTATCCCGGAACGACGAAGTCGGAGAGTTGATTCGCAGCTTCAACAGCTTGCTCGAGAGCTACGCCCGCAGAGAAGAACTGCTGAAGGCCAGCGAAGCCTTCAAGGAAGTCGTCCTGAACTCACTCGACTCCGAAATTGCGGTCGTTGATCGCAATGGGGTCATCCAGGCCGTCAATACCCGCTGGCATCAATATTCTCTGGAGAACAGCCTTGAGCCCGGGAGGCCGGCAGCACATACCGGCATTGGCTCGAACTATCTCGCGGCCTGCGACGCCGGATCGAAAGCGGGCGTCGAAGGGATCGAGAGTGTTCGGCTGGGCATCGAGTCGGTCCTGGCAGGTCACACGCCGGAGTTCGGCTTCGAATACCCCTGCGATTCGCCAGACCGGCGGCGATGGTTCTCGATGAAGGTTCTGCCCTTGGGGCCGGGTGCGCAGGCGGGCGCGGTGATCACCCATACCGCGATCACCGAGCGCAAGCTGGCCGAGCGCGCCTTGCAACGCATCCAACTCATGATGGAGCGCACCGAAGGCATGGCACGCCTGGCCAGTTTCGAGTGGGAGGTCGACGCCAATGTCGTGACCTGGTCGCCCGAGATGTACCGCATCTTCGGCCGCAACCCCGACCTGGGTGTCCCTAACCTCCAGGGCCTGACCGAACTGTATACACCCGAATCTGCACAACAACTCCTCCATGCCATTGACAAGGCTGTATCCGACGGCACGCCCTACGAACTCGAATTGATGACCGTTCAACCGGATGGCAATCAGCGTCCCTGCCTGACCAAGGGATTCCCGGAACGGGATGCCCTTGGGACGGTGGTTCGCGTGTCAGGATTGGTCCAGGACATCACGGAGCGCCGGAAGGAAGAGGAAGATCTCCGTCTGGCCGCCAGCGTGTTCCGCCACGCCAGGGAGGGCATAGCCATCACTGACGCAGGCGGCATCATCATCGACGTCAATGAGGCCTTCAGCCGAATCACGGGCTACTCGCGCGAGGAGGTGATCGGCCGCAATCCGCGCCTGCTTCAGTCGGGCCTGCATGATCAGGCGTTCTATGCCGCGATCTGGAACGACCTGCTGTCCCTGGGGCATTGGGACGGAGAAATCTGGAACCGGCGGAAGAACGGCGAGCTTTTCGCCGAATTGATTGCCATCAGCGCCGTGCGCGACGCCAGCGGCAGGGCATTGCGGTATGTCGCCCTGTTTACCGACATCACGGCAATCAAGCGACATCAGAGCGACCTGGAGCACATCGCCCACTTTGACGCGCTGACCAATCTTCCCAACCGTGCGGTCTTGGCAGACCGGCTGCAGCAAGCCATGCTCCAGGCCCAGCGGCGAGGTCAACGCCTGGCCGTGGCCTACCTGGATCTGGACGGCTTCAAGGCCGTCAACGACCAGTACGGCCACGAGGCCGGCGACCAGGTGCTGGTCACCCTGGCCACGCGAATGCGTCAGACATTGCGCGAGAGCGACACGCTTTCCAGAATGGGGGGCGACGAGTTCGTGGCCGTCCTGAGCGACCTGGACGACATGGCCACCAGCCAGGCCATGCTCACTCGGCTCCTGGTGGCAGCCGCACAGCCGGTAAAACTGGGGCAGCTCACACTGCAGTTGTCCGCCAGCCTGGGCGTTACCTTCTATCCGCAGGCCAGCGAGATCAACGCAGACCAGTTGCTGAGGCAGGCTGATCAGGCCATGTACCAGGCCAAGCAAGCTGGCAAGAACCGATACCAGATATTCGATGCCGCGCTCGATCGCGATGTACGCGGGCGCCATGAAAGTCTAGACCGCATTCGTCAGGCTGTGGCCAACAAGGAGTTCGTCCTGCACTACCAGCCCAAGGTCAATATGCGAACCGGCCAGATCATTGGCGCCGAGGCACTGATTCGCTGGCAGCATCCGGAAGAGGGCTTGCTCGCGCCAGGCAAGTTCCTTCCGGTCATCGAGACGCATCCCCTGACCGTGGAGCTTGGCGAGTGGGTCATCGACGAGGCCTTGACACAAGTGGAACTCTGGCGCGCCAAGGGGCTGGACCTGCAAGTCAGCGTGAACGTGAATGCGCGGCACCTGCAACAGGTCGACTTCGTCCAGCGCCTGCAATCCATTCTTGCTGCTCATCCAAGCGTAGAACCACGCAGCCTCGGCCTGGAAGTCCTGGAGACCAGCGCACTGGAGGACATTGCACAAGTGTCCCGGGTCATCGAAGCCTGCTCCCGGTTGGGCGTGGAGTTTGCGCTGGACGATTTTGGAACTGGCTATTCGTCGCTGAGTTACCTCAAGCGACTGGGCGTGGCGCAGATCAAGATCGACCAGAGCTTCGTGCGCGACATGCTCGATGACCGCAGTGATTCGGCCATTCTGCTGGCCGTCATGGGCTTGGCGGCTGCCTTCAAGCGCGAGGTGATCGCCGAGGGCGTGGAGACGGTGGCGCACGGCACTGCGCTGCTGCAACTGGGCTGCGAACTGGCCCAGGGGTATGGCATCGCCCGGCCCATGCCGGCCGAGGAGATGCCCACCTGGGCGGCCACATGGCGGCCAGAAGCGGCGTGGGAAGAGTTAGCCCGTCGCGACGAAACCGTGGTGTCCAAGGCGGCAGTAGCAGGCCGGTAGCGGGCCGGTGGCGGACCGGACGTGCGGCGCCGGGGCTGCACAAGGCCCGCTTGGCAAGGTCTGCCGATTGCCCGGCGAGCCAGCCTCAGACACCCGTGTCCAGCCCCGACGAAGACCGCGACCTCGCGGCCCCCTCGGCATCGGCCATCGCGGCGAGAGTCTCCGCGGTCGATCCATCCCCGGAGCCGGCCGCGAGCCGCGCCTCGAGCGTCCTCACCTCGCCGCTCAGTTGCTGCACGTCGGCTGAAAGCCGGCCGGCAATCAAACGTACGACCTCGAAGCCGAAGCCCGGGTTCTGGAAGAACAGTTGACGGAAGCTCGCCTCGTCGAGAGACAGCAAGGTGCTCGGCTGCAGGCTGCGCACGGTGGCGCTGCGGCACCCGCCTGGGGCGAAGAAGCCGATCTCGCCGAACATCTCGCCGGCCTCGATCACGCGGCCCGTCTCGACCACCACGAGCCGGCCTTCGGCCAGCGCATACACGCGGTCGGCGCGGTCGCCGTGGCGAAACAACACTGCGCCGGCGCGCAGGCGGCGCCGCTTCATGTAGGGCTGCAGCCACACGCGCAACTCGCTGCCGGCCGCCTCGGCGCGCATCACGCGCCGGGTGAGGCGCCACATTTCGAGCACGCGCCAGAGGTTGATCGGCAGCAGCGCTGCGTGGAGCACCGCCACCATCGGCGCCGGATGGGCGAGACCGTAGACGATGAAGCCGATGTTGCCGCCGACGGCCAGCCAGCGCAGCGGGATGATGGTCTTGACCAGCGATGACACCACGATCAGGGCGGCAGCCACCGTGCCGGCCGCGAGGGCCAGCCACTGGTCCTGGTCGTTGAGCAGATGGAGCAGTTGCGCGGACTGTTCCGCGATGAAAGACCCGACCTCCAAGTCCGCTCCTTCTTGCTCTGCCCGTCCGGCCGCTCGAACGCGGGGCCAAGTATCCACGCCAGGGCCCGGAAGGGAGAAGCAGCCCCCCCGAATGCATGGCCACCATCGAAGCGCGCCCCATGGTGCGCGACGGCACGGCGCCGATGGGGCAGACGATGAACCCGTCGTCGTGCTTCGATCACTGCGCGGTGGCGGCGCGGTGGCGGCGGCCTGCGCCCGGGGTTGCTGGCAATCAGGCCAGCGCCTGCAGCCCGCGCAACACGGCCGGCCTCGCCGCGATTCGCTCGACCCAGCCCTGGACGGCCGGGAACTCTTCCAGGTTCACGCCGGCGTACTGGGGTGCGCGCAGCCAGCCGAAGTTCATGACATCGGCCACCGAATAGACATGCCCCGCCAGCCAGGGTACGGCCTGCAGGCGCGCTTCGAGAACGGCGGTCAGCCGCCGCGCTTCGGCCTGGTAGCGGTCGATGGCCAGCGGCATGCGTTCGGTGTGGCGTGCAAACCATCCCGCCTGTCCGAACATCGGCCCGATGCCGCCGACCTGGAAGAAGGTGTACTCGAGCGCGCGAATGCGCTCGACCGGATCACCGGGCATCAGCCCCGGGAACTTCTCGGCCAGGTACCAGAGGATGGCACCGGACTCGAAGACGCTCAGTGGCAAACCGCCCGGGCCTTCCGGGTCCACGATGGCCGGGATGCGGCCGTTCGGGTTCAGGCGCAGGAACTCCGGTCGCTTCTGCTCATTGGCGCCGAGGTTGATGCGGTGCATGCGGTAGGGCACGCCCAGTTCTTCCAGCGCGATGGGCACCTTCACGCCGTTGGGCGTGTGGGCGGTGTAGACGTCGATCATGAATAGGCCTTCAGTGGCGAGGGGGTGTCATGCGCCGGGGCCGCAGTCCAGGCAGCGCTCCACGGGCACCGGGCCCATGCGCAAAGCGCGCTGCAGCTGGCGCAGCGCGGTGCGCAGGCCCTCTTCGACCACCGGGTGGTAGAACGGGCTGTCCAGCATTTGCTGCACCGTGTCGCCTCGTTGCACCGACCAGGCCAGCAGGTGCCCGATGTGCTCGGCCGCCGGACCCAGCATTTCAGCGCCCAGGAAGCGGCCGGTGCTCGCCTCGCCATAGACGTGCAAGGCACCCTGGTTGCGCCCCATCACGCGGCTGCGGCCCTGGTCGTCGAAGGAAACACGGCCGGTCTCGAAGGCAGTGCCGCTGGCGCACAGCTCGGCGTGGCTGGCGCCGGCCAGTGCCATCTGCGGTTCGCTGAACACCACCGCCAGTGGCGCGCGGCGCGGCCGCATGCGCACGTCGGGGAAGCGGCCCGCGTTGTCGCCCGCGATGCGCCCTTCGTCAGCCGCTTCGTGCAGCAGCGGGCGGTCCTCGTTCACGTCGCCTGCGATGAACACGGGATGGTCGCCCACCTGTGCGGTGCGGCGGTCATGCACCGGGATGCCGTGCGCGTCCAGCGGCAGCGAGGTGTGCTCCAGGCCGAGCGGGTCGACGTTGGGCCGGCGCCCGGTGGCGGCGAGCAGCCAGTCGAAGCGTTCCTCATGGACGCCACCGTCGCGGCCTCTGGCACACACGACCACGCTGCTGCCGTCGCGGCGGGGCTCGATCCGTGCGATGTCGGTACTCATGGGCAATTCGGTCGCGAACACCTGGCGCGCCAGCGCCTGCAGCGCCGGATCGGTGAGCGGGCCGACGCGATCCGTGCGGCCGTACAGGCGCACCCGCACGCCCAGCCGGTGCAGCGCCTGCGCCAGTTCCAGCCCGATGACCCCGGCACCGACCACCGCCACCGAGCGCGGCAGATCGGTCCAGTCGAAGACATCGTCGTTGACGATCAGCCGGTCACCCAGGGCCTTGCGCCAGGCCTCGGGCACCGCGGGCCGCGAGCCTGTGGCGATGACGATGCGCCCAGCGCGGACCTGGGTCGAGCCCACTTCCAGGGTGTGATCGTCGATGAAGCGGGCGTGGCCCATCAGGCGGTGCTCGGCAGGCCAGCGTTGAACGGTGTCGACGACGAAACCCACGAAGCGGTCGCGCTCGCTGCGCACGCGCTCCATCACGGCGCGGCCGTCAATGGCCAGCGGCCCGGCCGTCACGCCAAAGCGCGCCGCGCCAGCCACCGCGTGCGCCGCCTCGGCCGCCGCGATCAGCAGTTTGCTGGGCATGCAGCCGACACGCGCACAGGTGGTGCCGTAGACGCCACGCTCGACCAGCAGCACGCGCGGCGTGTGCTCCAGCGCCGCGCGGTAGGCCGACATGCCCGCCGTGCCCGCTCCGATGATGGCAACGTCGGTCTCGATGATGGAATTGGAAGTCACGGTGGGCTCCTGGTCGCTCAAAGTCCCAGCCCGCTCAAGCCCGCGTGGTCGTCGAACTCCCAGTTCTCATTGCCATACGAGCGGAACCCGTTGCCGGCGTCGTGGCGCCATTCACAGGCAATGCGAACCTTCTGCGCTGCGGTCTCGCGGGGAAACGGGGGCAGGGGCGGGCGGGGTGCGATGCTGGCAGTCATGTCGGGCTCCGGTGGGCTCATCAATGGGTGGGAAGTGACGCAGGTCCAGCAGGGACCGCATCAAGTCGCGATCCAGCCACGCGGCTGCGCAAGCCAGATCGTCGGGAACTTCGCTGAAGAAGGGTGCGGGCAACAGGGTCGAGGCTCTCGAGTGGGGGGCGGGACGGCACATGAACTCTGCGTGATGGCGGCCGGGCAGAGAATCCGCCCATCAGCCAAGACAGCATTCCAGAAGCGGAAACAACATGGACCGTCTGCAAGCCATGGCCACCTTCGTGGCGGTCGTCGACAGCGGCGGCTTCGCCAGTGCAGCCCGCAAGCTCAACCAGTCACCGCCGATGGTCACACGCGCGGTCGCGGAACTGGAAGAGCGCCTGGGGCTGCGCCTGCTGACCCGCACCACCCGCGTCGTGCGCGTCACCGACGCGGGCGCGCGCTTTGCGGATGACTGCCGTCGCATCCTGGCGGACATCGAAGAGGCTGAAACGGTGGCCACCGGCACCCACGCCGCGCCTCGGGGCACGCTCTCGCTGACGGCGCCGGTGCTGTTCGGCCAGCTCTATGTCACGCCGATCCTGGTGCGCTACCTGCAGCAATACCCCGAAGTTGACGCGCAATGCCTGTTCCTGGACCGCGTGGTCAACGTGGTCGAAGAAGGCATCGACGTGGCGGTGCGCATTGGCGAGTTGCCGGATTCGTCGCTGCAGGCCGCCCGCGTGGGGCGCGTGCGCCGTGTGCTGGTGGCCGCACCGGCCTACCTGGCGGCACGCGGCGTGCCGCAGCAGCCCCAGGATCTGGCCGCACACACCATCGTCTCGGCCGCCGGCGTGACCCCGGTGTCGGAGTGGCGCTTCAACGACAACAGCAAGCCCTTGTTGCAACGCATGCAGGCGCGCATGCGCACGACGACCAACGACTCCGCCATCATGGCCGCCGTGGCGGGGCTGGGCATCACCCGGCTGTTGAGCTACCAGGTGGCGGAGCATGTGCGCAGCGGCGCGCTGCAACTGCTGCTGCAGGACTACGAGACCGCGCCGCTGCCGGTGCATGTGGTGCACCACGAAGGGCGGCGTGCGACGCAGAAGGTGCGTGCCTTCGTCGACCTGACGGTGGACACGCTGCGGGCCGATCCGGCATTGAACTGAAGGCACACGGCAGCCGGCGCGGGCCTGGCACTCCCGCACTCAGAGATCAAGCGCCACGCGTTCGCCGCCTCCAGCGGCGGGCACGGCGCAGCACAACAGCACTTCACCCTGCGCCGGCCGCCAGGCGGTGGGCTCGGCGTAGGTCACGGCACCCGCCGTCAGGCGCGTGGCGCAAGAGCCGCAATGCCCGGCACGGCAAGAGAACGGCGGGTTCAGGCCCTTGCCTTCCGCAAATTCCAGCAGCGTGCCATGCTCGGGCGTCCACTCGGCCGCATCGCCGGTGCGCGTGAAAGTCACCGTTGCCTGGCGGGCAGCCGGGGCCGGCGGGGGTGCTTGAGCCACCGCGCCGTCCAGGCGGCGTTTCAGCGAGGACGGGCCGAAGGCCTCGGCCTGGATGCGTGCGTCGCGCACGCCAAGGTCGCGCAGGCCGTCGTACAGCGCCTGCATGAAACCGGGTGGTCCGCAGAGGAAGAACTCGTGGTCGTCGAAGGGCAGGAGCGACTTCAACAGCGCCATCGTCAGCGGCCCCTTGTGTACCACCTCCAGCGCGGCCTGTGCTGCGCCGGCGCCGTGGTCCAGCACGACGTGCAGTGCCATCGCGCCCTGGGCGCGCTGCGCAAGCGCCTGCAGTTCGGCGCCGAAGGCCCGCAGCGCCTCGTCGCGTGCCACCTGGATCAGGTGTACAGGCCGCGTGCGCCGGTTTCGAAAGCCCTCGGCGACCAGGTGGCGCGCAAAGGCCACCATCGGCGTGATGCCCACGCCGGCGCCGATCAGCACCGCCGGGCGACGCAGCGTAGCGTCGATGGTGAACTGGCCACGCGGTCCCAGCGCCTCGAGCACGTCGCCCACACGGACGTGGTCGTGCAGATGGCTGGAGGCCACACCCTCGCGCTTGATGCTCAGGCGCAGTCCCTCGTCGCTGGGGGCCTGCGAGAGGGTGTAGGTGCGGTGCAAGTGCTCGCCCTTGGCGGCCTTCAGGCGGATAGGCAGATGCTGCCCGGCCTGGAAGGCTGGCACGGCATGGCCGTCGGCCGGCTCGAGGTGAAAGGAGCGGATGACGCGGCTCTCGTCGTCGATGCGCGCCACCCGGTAAGGCCGCCAGGTCTGCGCCAGGCGCCGGGCCTCGCGGCGCCCCTCGGCCGCGGCCCAGGTGCCGGTGAGGGTGGAGTTGGGTGAGAAGTCGCGGAAGGCCCAGCGCAGCGGCAATGCGCCGCGCAGCCGCCAGCCGGCTTGCATGCGGAAGCGCCAGGCGCGTTCGGCGCCGTCGAAGTCCTTCAGTTCATCGCCGCTCCACACCACCTCGGCGGTGCCGGTCAGGGTCAGCAGGTCGCCGGTCTCGAAGTCGATGAACAGGACACCGGCGCGCGGGTTGATCTGCAGATTGCCCAGGGTCATGAAGAAGAAATTGCCGGTGAAGTCGGGCACGAGGAGGCTTCGCTCGTCCTCGATCAACACGAAGCCGGGCCGGCCGCCGCGGTGTGAGACGTCGGCCCCACGGCCGCTCCTCACGTCGGGGGCATCCGCGGTGGCGGGGGCCTGGGTGGCGATGAACAAGGTGTCCGAACGTTCGATGAGCGCTCGCGCATCGGCGTCCAGCGCGGTAAGGGCCTCGGTGCCGCGGGGCCGCAGATCGGCCGCGTCGCGCAGCCACTTGAACTCGCGCCCCTGGATGTACTGCGGGCAATTGCCCACCGACTGGTCAACCTCGACGCTGAAGCCGGCCGCATCGGCAGCCACGACATGGCCGTTGACGCGGTTGCGCCTGCGCGTGTGCAGCTCGATGCCCAGGAACCCCAGCTGCGCACCCGGCGCAAGGCCTTCGGCCAGCGGGTCGCCCGGTATCGGGCGCGCCTGGATGTCAAGCTGCCTGGCGCCCCGGGCCTGCACAAAACCGGGCTGGCCCACCAGCACCGACGCCCAGGGCCGGCCGGCCGCATCCACCGAGCCCACCAGCATGAAGGGCAGTTGCTCGAAGAAGCGCTGGTGCTGCTCGGGCATGAAGGTGCGAATCACCCGCTGCCCCAGGCCGACCATTCTTTCGCGGATGCCCAGGCGCTCATGCACCGCTTGCTCGCCGGCGTGGAAAGGGTTGTCGTGGCGCGCGAGGTCGGTGTCCATGGTCGGCTCCTGGAATGGCGCGATGGGTGGTGTGATGGATGGCGGTCAGGCCGCCAGGCCGACCGGCGTCTTCTGGAAAGGCACGAAGCCCGACAGCGCCTCCACACGCGCCAGCCAGGCGCGCACGTTCGGGTAGGCAGCCAGGTCCACATTGCCTTCGGGCGCGGCCGCGATGTAGCTGTAGCCGGCGATGTCGGCCAGCGTGGCGTTGTTGCCCACGAGGAAGTGGCGCGTGGCCAGCAGCCCATCCATCACCTTCAGCAGGCCATGCGCGCGGCCGATCACATCCTCCGGATTGAACCGGGCACCGAACACCGTGATCAGGCGTGCCGCTGCCGGGCCGAAGGCCACCAGGCCGGCCGCCACCGACAACCAGGCCTGCACGTCGGCCTGGCCCTTGGGGTCGCGCGGCAGCCAGCGGCGGTCGGCGTCGTACTTCGTGGCCAGGTAGACCAGGATGGCATTGGAGTCGAACAGCGTGGTGCCGTCGTCATCGAGCACCGGCACCTGGCCAAAGGGGTTGAGCTTCAGGAACTCTGGCGACTTGTGCGCGCCGTGCTTCAGGTCGACCTGCACCACCTGGTGCGGCAATCCCATCAAGGACAGCGCCAGTTGAACGCGATGCGAGTGGCCGGAGAGCGAAAAGCCGTGGAGGGTGATGGACATGAGGGTGCTCCTGCAGTAATGGAAGGTTCGCGGGCGACAGGGGGCCATCGCCCCCGAGCGAACGTAGCGGGGGCGGGGCAGACAGACTCGGAAGGGATCGCGACGGGACGAGGCCTGGCTCGCCGCCGGCCGGCGCCGCTCAGCCCGGTGCGGGCGGGCCGCCGCGGTGCTGCGCGGCTTTGACCGAAGGCGTGAAGGCGATGTCAGCGAAGGCGTGGGGCATGGCGGGCTCCGTGGATCCGCGTGGCCGAATGGCCGGCGCATGGCCATGACTGTGGCCGCTCATGCCGCGCAGCGGAATGCCTGCGCGCGCCAAGTCAGTGTTTCGCGCCCTGCAAGAGTCGGGGGACTTGCGCGCGCCAACAACGCTGCGCGGGTCGTGGCTGATCGACCCCCGCTCGTGCGGCGGGCTTCGCCTTGCAGGTCAAGGGACGCCCCCGCCGGCGGGCCGCAACAAGCCCGCTGTCCAGGCCCTCGGCGCCGGCCTGCACGGTGCAGGCACGCAGGGCCAGCACCTGCGGGTTCGCAGGGCTGGTGTCCGGGCTGGTGTCAGGGCTGCGCGCTCGGCGCCTGCGCCGAGCGCGCGCCTGTCCGTCAGGGCGCCGCCAGCACCTGCTGGAAGAAGCCGCGAATCACGGCGCTGCAGAACGGCGGCACCAGCGTGCCGTGGTACTGCGCCTGCACGCTGGCGCCGGCCGCAGCCTTGCTCTGCTGGAAGCCGCCGAAGAGCGCATCGCCCAGCGCACCGGCGGGCAGGGTGGCGCGGTTCTCGAGGTCGAACGCGGGCACCGGCACGTTGCGCGACGCGAAGTCGGCCTGCGCCGCGCTGGTGTTGACGGCGTAGTACACAGTCGGATCCTGCGCGCCGCCGCACATCGCCACCGGGCGCGCCGGCGTCCAGCCGAGCAGCGTGTTGTTCTGCAGCGCCGTGCGGAACGCCGAGGTCGCGTAGCCCGCCTTGAAGGCGTCGGTCAGCAGGCCGCCGGCACCGAACAGCAGCGTCTGCGTCGGGTCGTTCGGCAGCTTGCCCTGCGTCATCAACTGGGCCGTCGTGGCATCGTTCGGGTAGATGTTGGGCGCCGTCGTGTCGTAGGGCGGCTGGTAGACCTGCGAGGCCGCGCTGTAGATGTTGCCGTAGCTGCGCTGGTAGCTGGTCAGCAGCATCGGCGCGAAGGTGAGGGCGCCGGCGTTGATCGGCCCGGGGCCGTTGACCACATCGCTGAAGCCGACCATGTTGTAGGGCCCGGACATCGGGCCCGAGGCGGTGACGGTGAGCTCGCCCGCGTAGTTGGCCTGGATCTCGCGGTGCGTGGCCATCGCCACATGGCCGCCCTGCGAATAGCCGCTGATCAGCAGCTGCGGCGAGGCGGTGGTGCCGCCGACGCTCGCCAGGTGCGATTTGGCGGCGCGCAGGGCGTCGATCATGTCGACCGCCGACGCGGTGGCATTCAGGTAGGGGTGCCAGTCCAGCGAGCCGTCGTAGCCGAGATAGTTCGGGGCGACCACGATGAAGCCCTGCGCCGCGTACATCGCCACCAGCAGCGAGGCCTCGCCATCGGTGCTGGCCAGTGCCATGTTCTTGGCCTTGCTGGTCGATGTGCCGTGGCCGTACAGCAGCACCGGCCGTTGGCCGGTGCAGGCCGGGTCGGTGCCGGTGGGCACGAACACGCCGGCCGACGCGCGGGCGGCTTCACCCGAGGGCGTGCGGGTGGAGTACTGCACGTAGCGCACGACGACGTCGCAGCGCGCCGCGCCGGTAAGCGCCTGCGCGCCCGAGGCGGCCGTGCCGGCATCGATCTGCGCCCGGGTCGACTGCCCGAGTTGCAGGCCACTGAGCACGGTGCCGCGTGCGGGCGGATCATCGTCGCTGCCGCCGCAAGCCACGAGCAGAGCTGCGGCCAGGGCCGCGCTGGTCAATTGGAGGAATCGCATAGGGGGGTGTCACCAGTGGTCGTTCGAGGCCGAGCAGCTTAGCTCCGGGGCCGCACACCCGGGCAAGGGCTAACCCGATCGGTCCTGGAGCGCTGGCCCCGGCTGCCTGCTGGCGCGCCGACACCGGCCCTGAGCCCTTTTGCCCCGGCCCCCGGCGTAGGCAGGGGAAGGCCAGTTTCCGGCCGCCACCCCAGGAGCGCCCACCATGCCCCTCGTTCCCGCCCTCGCCGTTACCCCCGCCCCGCTGTCGGCGCGCGCCCCGCGCCCGGCCTTCCGCCGCCCCGCCACCGCCTTGGGCTCCGCGCTGCTGCTGTGTACGCTGCTGGCCGCCTGCGGCGGCGACGACGACCCTGCGCCCGTGACAAGCGGCGCAGCCACGGGCAGCGCGGCCATCACCGCCGCGCTGGGCGCGGTGGCCAATGCCGATGTCAGCGTCAGCTGCGCGGCCACGGGCGCGGCACTGGGCAGTGGTGCCACCGGCAGCAACGGCGCGGTCACCGTCAGCACCAGCGGCACTTGCGCCGGGCCGGTGCTGGTCACCGTCAGCGGCCGTGGCGACGGCAGCAGCACCTATTACGACGAAGCGCTGGCCGCCAGCCTGCCCTTCCCTGCGACCAGCAGCCTGCGTGCCCTGGCCCCGGCCCTCGCCAGCCCGCTGGCCCTGGCGGTGACGCCGCTGACCGAGATCGCCACCCGCCAGGCCCTGGCCGCCGCCGGCAGCCTGGCTGCGCTGAGCGCGGCCCAGGTCAACGCCGCCAATGCCGCCGTCGTGGCCCAGGTGCTGGGCGCCGGCGTGACGCTGGACATCCTGGCCCCGCCCACGCCCTGGACCGCCGCCACCGCCGCCGGCAGCCTGGGCACCGGCGCCGCCGACCGCTACGCCTTCCACCTGGCGGCCCTGGCGCGCATGGGCCTGGGCGCTGCAGCCCCGGCGCTGGCCGTGACCACGGCGCTGGCCGCCGACCTGGCCGACGGCACGCTGGCCGGCAGCGCGGCCGGCAGCACCGGCTTCGTCTATACCGCCGCCGACCTGGCCACGCAGCTGGCGGCTGGCCGCAGCGCGATGGCCGCCTTTGCCAACGCCGACCTGCAAGGTGCGCTGGGCGTGGCGCCGCCGGCGGCGCTGGTGTTCAGCGGATTCGCGCCGGCCGGCGGCGCGGCGGGCGCCACCGTCACGCTCAGCGGCAGCGGCTTCGACCCCGACCCCTTCCATGTGCAGGTGAAGTTCGCCAACAACCTGGTGGCCGAGATCGTGAGCAGCAGCGCCACCGCGGTGGTGGTCAAGGTGCCGGCCGGCGCCGTGAGCGGCCCCATCACGGTGAGCAACACGCTGCGCGAGCAGGCCGCCACCAGCAGCGCCAGCTTCAGCGTCACGGCCGCGGCGGGCGGTGGCACGGGCAGCTGGGTCTCGCGCGCCTCGCCCAGCGGCTTTCTGCTCAGCGGCCTGGCCTACGGCGCCGGCCGCTTCGTGGCGGTGGGCTTCAGCCGCACCCTGCTCACCTCCACCGATGGCCTGAGCTGGACCACGGCCACCGCGCCCGACAGCAACTACTTCGAGGCCGCATCCGTGACCTGGACCGGCAGCCAGTTCGTGATGGTGGGCGACAAGGTGTTCGGGTCCAGCGCGTCGGCGCTGATCGCCACTTCGCCCGACGGCCTGACCTGGACGCGCCGCAGCTGGACACCTGATGCGTGCTGCGATGTCAACAAGCTGGTCGCCGCAAGTGCAGGTGGCGGCAAGATCACGGTGGCAGGCGCCGGCGCGGTGGCTTCGTCCAGCGACGGCGTGACCTGGAGCGTGGACGCCCTGCCGGCCCGCACGCCAGCCGACACCTTCCTCAGAGAGGTCCGCGGCCTGGCCGGCAACAGCGGCACCCGGGTGGCCGTGGCCGTCGACACGGCCTCCAATGGTGTGATCCTGGTCGACACCGGCAGCGGCTGGAGCTACGCCAACGGCGTATCCGGCTTCAGCCCTGCTGCCGTCACCTGGACCGGCAGCCAGTTCGTGGCCGTGGGCGGCAGCAGCGGAAACTTCGGCGCCGACGCCGTGGTCATGACCTCGCCCGACGGCCTCACCTGGACCCGCCGCGCGCTGGCTGCGGGCGAAGCGCTGTCCGGCGTGCCGCTGCAGGCGGTGCTGGCGGTGGGCAGCACGATCTACGCCACCGGTGCGGCGGGCAGCATCAGCGGCAGCCAGAACATGATCGTGCAGTCCACCGACGGTGGCGCCAGCTGGAGCATCGCCTACCAGGGCACGGGCACGGGCCAGCTGCAACTGGTGGGCATGGCGGCCTCGCCCGACCGGGTGGTCACGGTGGGCGGGGTGAAGTCGGTCACGCTGCCGTGAGGGCCGCGGCCGGCGCTGCGGCGCCGGCCCGTCCGGCCCGCGCTCAGGGCCGGCTGGCCAGCTCGCGCTTGAGCCAGGCGCGGGCCACGGCCCAGTCGCGCTTGACGGTGGCCAGGCTGATGTCCAGCGCCTGCGCCACTTCCTCGTTCTCCAGCCCGCCGAAGAAGCGCAGCTCCACCACCTTGGCCGCCCGGGCATCGACGGTCTCGAAGGCCAGCAGGGCCTCATGGACCGCCACCACGTCGCGGTCGGGCGCGTCGGCCAGTTGCTCCAGGCCCGACAGCGTGAGCGCCACCTTCTCGGCGTCGCGCTTGCAGGCGCGGCGCGCCAGCTCGTGGTTGACCAGGATGCGCCGCATCATCGTGCTGGCCACGGCCAGGAAGTGGCTGCGGTTCTGCCACGCCGTGCGCGACTGCTCGGCCATGCGGAACCAGGCCTCGTGCGCCAGCGCCGTGGGGCTGAGCGTGTGGCCGGGGTCTTCGCGGCGCAGCTGCGAGCGCGCCACGCGCTTGAGCTCGCTGTACAGCAGCTCGAACAGCTGGCTCGAGGCCTGCGGCGTGCTGCCGCCCAGCTGGCGCAACCACTGCGTCACTTCGGACGGGTTTTCTGGGGCGATGATCGGCGACATGGCAGTGGGGAGATTGTGTACATCGGCGGCTTGCGGTCTGCCCGAAAAGTCACGTTCCTCGCCACCGCCCGGCCGGCGCCACCCCCCTCGAACAGGGGGCCGCGGCGGCCACCCCGGACACCGACTCTTAGGATTCTCCCGATGACGACACCCCCGCCCGAAGACTGGGCCCTGGTCCGCAGCTGGTTCGAGCGCGCCCTGCCCCTGGACGCGGCGGCGCGCGAGGCCCTCCTGGCCGGCGCCGGCCTGGCGCCCGCGGCGCTGGCCGAGGTGTACTCGCTGCTGGCCCATGGCGACACCACGGCCTCGGGTGGCGGCGATTTCCTTTCACGGCCTGTCGCGCCCCCGCACCCGCCCGAACCGGGCCGCGAGGGCCAGCGCCTGGGGCCCTGGCGCATCGTGCAGCGCCTGGGCGCCGGTGGCATGGGCCATGTCTGGCTGGCCGAGCGCGCCGACGGCGCCTACGCCGGCCGGGCGGCGATCAAGGTGCTCAAGCGCGGCATGGACACGGCCGCGGTGCTGGAGCGCTTCGCGCACGAGCAGCAGGCGCTGGCGCGCATGTCGCACCCGCACATCGCCCAGCTCTTCGACGCCGGCCAGACCGGCGACGGCCTGCCCTACTTCGTGATGGAGCACGTCGTCGGCCAGCCCATGGACGCCGCCTGCGCCGGCCTGCCGCTGGCGGCGCGGCTAAAGCTCTTCCTGCAACTGGCCGACGCCGTGGCCCACGCCCACCGCAAGCTGCTGGTCCACCGCGACCTCAAGCCCGGCAATGTGCTGGTCACGCCCGACCAGCAGGTCAAGCTGCTGGACTTCGGCATCGCCAAGGCGCTCGACGCCCTGGCCGAACCGCTGGGGCCGGGCTCGTCGGTCGATGCCATCACCGTGGGCGGCGAGCGCCCCTTCACGCCGCAGTACGCCAGCCCCGAGCAGGTGCGCGGCGAGGCCGTGGGCACGGCCACCGACATCTACAGCCTGGGCGTGCTGCTCTACGTGGTGCTCACCGGCGTGCGGCCCTATGGCCGCGGCGCCACCTCGCCGCAGGAGGCGGCGCGCAGCGTGCTGGAAGAGCAGCCTTCGCGGCCCAGCACGCTGGGCCCCGAGATCGTGGCCGACCCCGACTGGCTGCGCCTGCGCCAGCGCCTGAAGGGCGACCTCGACAACATCCTGCTCAAGGCCCTGGCCAAGGAAGTGGATGCGCGCTACGCCAGCGTCGACGCGCTGGCCGACGACGTGCGCGCCTACCTGGGCGGCTACCCGGTCAAGGCCCAGCCGCCACGGCCGGCCTATGTGCTGCGCCGCTTCATCGGGCGCAACCGCGCAGCCGTGGCGCTGGCCGCCCTTGCCCTGGTGGCCGTGCTGGCCGGCGCCGGCCTGGCACTGTGGCAGGCCCGTGTGGCCGATAACCAGCGCGACCTTGCCCAGCAGCGCTTCAAGCAGGTGCGCCAGCTCGCCAACCAGCTGGTCTTCAAGTACCACGACCTGATCGAGAACCTGCCCGGCGCCACCTCGGCCCGCTCGGCCCTGCTGCTGGACGCCGCCGCCTTCATGGACAGCCTGCAGCCGGCGGCCGTCGGCGACCCTCAGCTGGCCTACGAGCTGGCCAGCACCTACTACCGCATCAGCCGGCTGCAGGGCGTGGACATGTCGATCAACATCGGCGAGCACGACCTGGCCGCGGCCAATCTGCGCAAGGCCCTGGCCCACGCCGGGCGCTATGTGGCCGCCCCCGGCATGAGCACCGAGGCCCTGGGCGTGGCCGTCAACATGCACATCAGCCACGGCGAGGTCTGGCAGCGCCGCGGCGAGCTGGCGCGCGCCGAGGCCGCGCTGCGCGCCGGCCAGCCGCTGCTGGACGGCATGCTGGCGCGCCACCCGGCCGATGTCTGGGCGCTCAGCAGCGCCATCAGCTTCTACGGCGTGCTGGCGCGCATCCAGGGCAGCAGCCTGGCCTTTGCCAGCCGCGGCGACTGGGCCGCGGCCTGCGCCAGCGCCGACCGCGCCCGCGCCGCCGCCGAGGCCGCCCTGGTGGCCGACCCTGCCAACCGCTACGGCCCCGACAGCCTGGCCTTCGCCATCGGCGAGCAGGCCCAGTGCCTGGCCATCGCCGGCCGCCGCGAGGAGGCCGAGGCCGCCTACACGCGCCAGATCGGGCTGCGCGACCAGATGGCCGAGGTCTTCCCGGACGACATGGACTTCAAGTACCAGCGCGCGGTGGCGCGTGGCAACCAGGCCCAGGTGCTGTCGGCCCAGGGCAAACATGCGGCGGCGCGCACGCTGCTGGACGAGGCGCTGGCGCTGGCGCGCAAGGCGGCGGCGGCCGACGCCGGCAATGCCGCGGGACAGGGGCGCGTGCAGGCGCTGGAACTGGCCAGCCTGCGCCTGCACCTGGCCGCCGGCGAGGCGGCGCCGGCGCGGCAGCTGGCTCAGTCGCTGCTGGCCCCGACGCCGGCCAGCACCCCCGCCGGGCCGCCGCCGGCCTTCGACGAAGCGCA
>NZ_CAJGBN010000008.1 GCF_904426505.1 Rubrivivax sp. A210 | reverse complement strand
TGGCGCACGAGGCCGCGGGCCGCCCCACCGCCGCGCTGGCGCGCATGGAAGTGCTGCTGGCCGACGAACCGCTGCAGGAGCAGGCCCACCGCGACGCCATGCGCCTGCATGCGGCCGCGGGCCGCCGCGAAGCCGCGCTGGCGCAGTACGAGCGCTGCCGCGCGCTGCTGGCGGCCGAACTCGGCCTGGCCCCGATGGCCGAGACCACGGCGCTGGCCGACGGCCTGCGGGCGCCGGCCGCAGCGCCCGCGGCCCTCGCCATCACCGCCAGCGTCACGCGCTGGCCGACCGAGCTGCCGCTGGTGGGCCGTGACGGCGAGCTCGCCGCGCTGCAAACCGCCTGGCAGCAAGGCCGCACGCTGCTGCTGGAAGGCGTGGCCGGCATCGGCAAAAGCCGCCTGGCGCGCGACTTCGCCGCCGCCCAGGGCCCCTATGCGCTGGCGCAGTGCCGGCGCAGCGACGCCGGCCTGCCCTACGCTTCGTTCGCGCGGCTGCTGCGCCGCCTGGCCGGGGCCAGGCTGAGCCGCGCCAACCTGGCCGACGCCGGCATCGCCGGCTGGGCGCTGGACACGCTGGCCTTGCTGCTGCCCGAGCTGGACCCGCGCCCCGCGGCGCGCGCCAGCCTGCAGGCGCCCGACCAGCAGCGCCTGGTGATGGAAGCCTGCGCCGCGGCCTGGCTGGCGCTGGCGCAAGACAGCTTCGACACCGTGATCGTCGATGACTGGCACTGGTGCGACGCCGCCAGCCGCGCCGTGCTGAGCCTGGTGGCCGAACGCCGTGCCGAATCCGGCCCCGCCCGCACGCCCGGCGCGCGTGAACTGCTGACCCTGCGCCCCGAGCTCGACGCCGCCGCACTGGCGGCGCGCCAGGCGCTGGTGGATGGCGGCGCCTTGCACCTGCGCCTGCCGGCCCTGGGCAGCGCGCAGGTCCACGACCTCGTGCGCCGTATATCGGGCGCCGCTGACCCGCTCCGCTTTGCCCGGCACCTGGAAGGCGCCACCGGCGGCAACCCCTTCTTCGTGGTCGAAACGCTGCGCCACTGGCAAGGCCTGCAATTGCTCAGCGTGGACAGCCGTGGTGTCTGGCAAACCCCCTTCGACGACGGCACGCGCGACTACGCCGAGCTGCCCGTGCCCGCCAGCGTGCGCGAAGCCGTGCTGGCGCGCGTGCAGCGCCTGCCCGAAGCCGCGCAGCGCCTGCTGGAAGCCGCGGCACTGGCCTCGGAGCCCTTCGCGCCCGCGCTGCTGGCGGGCGCCTGCGCGCTCAGCGAAGTGGAGGCGCTCGGCGCCATCGAGGACGCGGTGGCCGCGCAACTGCTGCGCGAGCGCGACAGCGGCTACGCCTTCGCGCACGACCTGGTGCAGGTGGCGCTGGACAGCCACCTCGGCGCCGAGCGCCGCCGCCTCGTCCACCGCCGCCTGGCGCTGGGCGCCCAGGCCGCCAGGCTGCCGCCGGCCCAGGTGGCGCAACATTGGGAGGCCGGCGGCGAGCCCCGGCGCGCGGTGGCCTACCGCATCGACGCGGCCGAGGCTGCGGCACGGCTGAGCAGCCACGAGGCCGCGCTGGCGCACTGGCAGGCCGCGCTGGACGACGGCCCCACGCTGGCCGAGCACGGCCGCGTGCTGCAAAGGCGCTGGCCGGTGCAGCGCGGCCGGGGCGACGCGGCGGCGCTGGCCGCGGCGGTGGCCGATTTCGACGCGCTGGCCCGGCAAGCGGGTCAGCAGGCGCAGCCGGGCGTGGCGCTGAAGGCGGCGCTGGAGGCGGCGTCCATCTGCAGCATCAGCCACCGCGCGGCCGAGGCGCTGCAACGCGTGGACGCCTGCCTCGCGCAGCCGGCGCTGCCGGCGCTGGACCAGGCGCGGGCGATGGAGGTGCGCAGCCTGGCGCTGTCGTCGCTGGGCCGCACCGACGAGGCCGCGCAGCTGGCGCGCGAGGCCCTGAACCGCTTCGCCGGCAGCCCCGAGCTGGACCCCATGCAGCAACTGCGGCTGCGCCACCAGCTCATGTTCAACCACTACATGCGCGGTGACGGGCCGGCCGCGCTGCGGGAGGCCCAGGCCTTGCTGCCTCTGGCCGAAGCGCTGGGCGCGCGCCACCTGGTGGCCAAGGCGCACTGCAACATCGGCGCCATGCGCGGCCTGTGCGGTGACCTCGAAGGCGCCCAGGCTGCCTTCCAGACCGCGCTGACGCAGGCGCGCGAACTGCGCCTGGTGGATCAGCAGCGCGAGGCCCTGCACGGCCTGGCCGACATGGATCTGCACCAGGGCCAGGCCGCACGCGCGCTGCAGCGTGCGCGGGAATCGGTGGCGCTGGCGCCGCACTTCTCGCGCCTGGGCAACGAGGTGGGCATAGGCGCGATGGCGTCGCAGGCGCTGTGCTTCCTGGGTGAACTGGGCGCGGCGCGCGACGAAGCCGAGCGCCTTTTTGCCTTGGCGTGCGGGGTGGACGAGCCGGCGCTCCTGGCCGACCTGGTGTCGATGGTGCTGGACCTGTACACCCTGGTCGGCGACGAGGCCGGCGCCGACCGCCTGATCAGCAGCGTGCTGGCGCGCGAGCTTGCCGGCGTGGCCCAGTACACCGTCAAGCTGGCCTTCAACCTCGTGCTCAATGCCACGCAGCGCGGCCAGGCCGCGCTGGCGCGCCGGCACTTCGCGCTCATCGGCCCGCCGTCCAGCGTGACCCAGCCCATCGATCGCCAGGGCGTGGCCCTGGCGCAGGCGCAGATCGCCCTGTGCGAGGCGCAGCCGGCCGCGGCCCTGCAAGCCCTGGCGCCCTGCCTGGGCGGCGTGCCCCATGCCCACACCTGGGCCTTGGTGTGTGCGGCCTGGCTGGCGGCCACACGCGGCCTGGGCCCCATTCCGGCGGCGGCCCTGGCCGCCGCCGACGCGGCACTGTCCAGCCCGGCCACGCCCGCCCTGACCCGGCTGCTGCTGCGCCGCGAGCGCCTGGCCGGCGCAGCTGGCGCGGGTGGGGCGTTGGCAGCGCGCCTGCGCGAGGAGCAGCGGGCCGATGTCGCGCGCCTGGCCCCCCGGCTGCAGGCCTGGCCGGCACTGCAACAAGGCTTCGAGCGCCGCTGGCAGCCCGCCTTGCCCTGAGCCCGCCGCAAGGGCCGCAAGGCCCGCAAGGGCCGGCGGCAGGCTGCGCCAGGCCCGGCCCGCGCGCCCGGCCGAGGCTTGCAACGCATTCGCAACGCCCTGCCGGCACAGTGGCCCCATGGTCACCGAGCCCGCCGAACCCGAACTGCAACTCACGCTGCAACTGCACCTGCGGCTGCGGCGCACGGGGCCGCTTTCGCAATGGTCGGCCGAGCTGTCTGCCGCGCCCGGCGCACCGCCGCTGCGCTTTGCCACGCTGCCGGCGCTGATCGGCTACATCGCGCGGCTGGACCGCATTGACGCGCCCCGCGGCGAACCGCCGGGCCTGCGCTGACCCCCTCTTTCACCACCACGACAGGAGCGCCCCCATGAAAGCCCGATTCTTCAAGCACATCACTCCGGCCATCACCCCGGCCATCACCGTGCTGGCAGGCTTGCTGTGCGCAGCCGCGCCGGCCCACGCCATCACCATCAGCGCCACGGCCACCGCGGCGAGCAGCCAGCCCGGCCCGGTGGCGTTGACGCAAGACCTGGTCAATGGCGATTTCACGATAGGCGCCAACCCTGCCGCCGGCCCGGGCCATGTCACCGGCGACGGCGTGGACGAGACCACGCGCTGGGCCTTCGACTTCACGGCCGATCCCGGCTACGCCGCCTTCATGGCCACCGGCGGCCTGGTGGAGGCGCGGCTGCGGCTGACGCTGAACACGCAGTTCTTCATCAACGGCGTGGGGCCCAGCACCGATGTGGCCTTGCCTTCCGACGGCGTGACCGGGCTGTTCCCGGCCTGGACCTTGCCCAGCTTCATCAACGGCGTGGCCGGCAACTACAACAGCGGCAGCATCGTCACCAGCCTGGTCTCCCAGGTGGGCATGAACCCGGCGGAACTGTTCAACTGGCTGTCATCGCACGGCGGCCTGTTTCCCATGCGCTATGCCGACGATGCCCTCGTCACCGCCGCCGATCTGACGCTGGTGTCGGCCCCGGTGCCCGAGCCGCATGCGACGCTGCTGATGCTGGCCGGCGCGGGCCTGCTGCTGGCGCGCCGCCGCCGCATGGGCCAGCCCGCCTAGGCGCCAGGGCGGCGCGTCCTTCGCAAGGCAGCAGGATCAAAGGCTTCCCCGCGGCGAAAGGGCCACCAGGGGGGTGGTTATCGGCATGGAGCGGGTGACCATCCACTGCCGGCGGGGCTGCTGGCCGCGGTTTGAACCCATTGGACGCGCATCACACCGGCCCGCCACCCGGCAATGCCAGCAGCTCGGCCTGCAAAGCCTTGAAGCTCTTCAGGCGGATGGATTCGATCTTCATGGCGTGTCCTGCACAGCGGCGGGCCGGCGCCCGCGGCGCGGGCCCGGGCGGGTGGGCCCGCCATTGTCGGCCGCAGCCCGGGCCAGCCGGGCCAGCAGTTCGGCGGCGGGTTCGTCGGCCGGGTCTTGCGGCACCAGTTCGCCGCGGAAGGCCTTGCTCAGCAACGACGGCGTCAGGCGGTCCACGGCGGTCTGGGCCTGGGTGAGGCGGGCTTGCAGGCGGTCGGCGAAGGCGAAGAGGGTTTCGACGCGGCGGACGATTTCGGTTTGCTCTTCAAGTGGCGGCACCACAAAAGCGAAGCTGAGAATCTGACCACCACTGATGTGCGGGATGCTCGAGCCGTTTTGCTTGCTGCTCAGGTGTTCAATGAACGCCGAACTTTGAAGCACCAAGTAGAGGAATGCCGAATGCAGCTGAGGTATCGGTCGAAAGCGGCAGACTCGTTGCACCAGTACCGCAGGCAGGTCCGATGCTCTGACCCGCGCGAGCTTGAGACCGGTGCTGATGATCGGGCGATCCATTGCCAGCACGACATCACCCTCACGCAGCATAAAGTGCGCGAGCTCAGCAAGCTTCTCGGCTGGGAAGCACTTTGCGTCGATCCATCTACAACGGCCCGGTTCAATGTTGTCGCCGCGTAGAAGTCTTACGCCTTCGTCTTCGAACTCGGCGCTCCTGAATGCGTATCCGACATCCAGTTCGCAGTGCGTTTTGAGCTCCCGCGGCGATGCCTGAGTCCAGTCATCGCCTCCGTGAATCCGAAAGTCCAAAGTCAACCGCCCCGACGTAGCGGCGGCGAGGACGGATTGGCGGAAGCGTTTGAGTAGCGGGGCGACACGGGCCAGGCGGTCGCGGCAGAAGTCCACGCGGGCGAGCACGGTGTCGAGTTTGTCGGCGATGCGTTGCTGCTCTGCCAGCGGAGCAAGTGGGACGCTGACATTGCGAATATCGTCCAGACCCAGGCCCGACTTCGTTCCACCACGGCTGACTTCGCGAAGCCGACGTTTTCCATCGGCTTCGGAGGCCAGGTACCAAGCGATGAACCGCTGATCGACACCAGGCAGTGAACGGGCCAACGCAATGTGCTGGTTGATATAGGCCTCGCCCAGTCCCTCCGGAACGAGCCCCACCATGCCCACTTCGGCGGTGATCGAGACCAGCAAGTCATTCGCCTTCAGGCGGGTCCGCTCACCCTCGGCGCCGGCTGGAGGTACCACGCGCTGGATGTCGCGGAGGTCCAGTCGGATCGTGTCGTGATCGAGGTTGCCGACGCGGATGAACGCTGCACCGGACTCAGCGTAGTGTTTGGCCCAACCGCGCGACCCGCTGGTCACCAGTTCAAAAACAGTGTTGCCCGTGGCCGGAACCCAACTCTCTGGCCAGTCGCTCACGACACCGCTTCCTCGCCCAATTCGGCCAGGATCGCCTCCAATTCCGCCAACGCCCCGTTCAACTCCTCCACCGCCTCCCGCGCCAACACCGCCGGCTCCGGCAAGTCCGCCGCGTCCTCCGCGCTGTCGTCCTTCAGCCAGCTGATGTCCAGGCTGTCGCCGCGCGCCTTCACCGCCTCGCGGCTGAAGCAGCGGAAGCGCCCGCCCTCGCCTTCGTCGGTGCGTGCACTGCGGCCGTTGGCATCGTCGCCATAGGCCGCCTCGAAGGCGCTGAAATGCTCGCGCGTCAGCGGCGTGCGCTTGCCGAACTTCGGCATGTTGGCGCGCAGGTCGTAGACCCACACTTCCTTCGTGCTGCCGGTGGCGGCCTCGCTCAGCTTCTGGAAGAACAGCACATTGGTCTTCACGCCCTGGGCGTAGAAGATGCCGGTGGGCAGGCGCAGGATGGTGTGCAGATTGCACTTGTCCATCAGGTCGCGCCGGATGTCGGCGCCCACGCCGGCCTCGAACAGCACGTTGTCGGGCAGCACCACCGCGGCGCGGCCGCCGTCCTTCAGGTGGCGCACGATGTGCTGCAAAAAGGCCAGTTGCTTGTTGCTGGTGGCGTAGGTGAGGTCGTCGCGCGTGGGGCCGCCGCCGCCCTTGGCCGTGCCGAAGGGCGGGTTGCTGAGAATGACGTCGGCCTTCGGCAGTGCACTGCCGGCGCTGCCCAGCGTGTTGCCCAGGTGTACCACGCCCTCGGCATCGCCTTCCATGCCGTGCAGCAGGCAGTTCATCAGCGCCAGGCGGCGCGTGCCGGTCACCAGCTCCATGCCCAGGTAGGCGCGGGTGCGCTGGAAGCGGCGCTGCTTTTCGCCCAGGTCATAGAGCTGGTCGGTGCGGGCCTTGATGTAGGTGTCGGCGGCGATCAAAAAGCCGGCCGTGCCGGCGGCCGGGTCCTGGAGGGTTTCGCCGGGCAGCGGCTTGACCCGCGCGATGATGCTGTCGATCAGCGGGCGCGGCGTGAAGTACTGGCCGGCGCCGCTCTTGGTTTCGCTGGCGTTCTTTTCCAGCAGGCCTTCGTACAGGTCACCCAGGCCGTCCTTGGCGGCGCTGAACCAGTCGATGCCGTCCAGGCTCTTGATCAGCTGTTCCAGGTGGCGCGCTTCCTTCAGGCTGGTCTGCGCGTCGGCGTAGATGGCGGCGATCAGCGGGTCTTCGCTTTCGCTCAGGCGCAGCAGCGCGGCGCGGTAGTGCTTGAGCAGGTTCAGCCCGCTCAGCGCCGACAGCGTGGACCAGCGCGCGTACTCGGGCAGCTTGTGCTCGGCCAGGATGCCGCTGGCCCGGTTCTCGTGCTCCATCTTGATGAACAGCAGCAGCACCAGCTCGGCCACGTAGTCGCTGTAGTTGATGCCGTCGTCACGCAGCACGTCGCAGAGGTTCCAGAGTTTCTGGACGATGTCGTTGGGGGTCATCTCAGTCCTGGAACCAGTTGGCCAGTTGAAGGCCGGGCAGGCCTTTGAAGTCGCGCGTGTTGCGGGTGACCAGGGTCAGGCCGTGGGTGATGGCGACGGCTGCAATGTGTGCGTCGGGCTCGGGCAGGATGCGGCCCTTCGCAGCCAGTTGCGCACGCAGTTCAGCATGCTTGCGCGCCGTGGCTTCGGTGTAGGGCAGCTTGGGCAGGCCGCCCGCCACGCTGCGCACGAAGTGGGTCAAACCGTCACGGCGGCGCCCCGTGGGCAGGCGCAAGACGCCAAACCAAAGCTCATGCCAAACGACCGCCGCAAGCGCGCACGCCGAGGCTTCGTGGGTGAAACGTTGCACCACTTGCGCAGACGGCTGCGCGCGGCCCAATTCGGAAATGGTGTTGGTGTCCAGAAGCCAGAGCAGGCCGTCGTGAGCGGCCATGCTCAGGGCTCTTCAGGGTCGGCAATGTCGTCCGTCCAAGTCACCGGGCGAGGCGGTGTGCGGTCTCGCACATCGGCCCAAGGGTCAGGCTCGTCCTTCCAGGCCTCGAACTCCTTGGCATGTTGGGTACGCCACTCCAACCAGCGCGCGAATGGGCCGTCGGCCTTGCTCTGCAGCCGCTGGTACTGCGCCACCGACATCAACACCCCGGCCGGTTCACCCCGGCGGCTGATGTAGACCGGCTCTTCACGCACTTCCAGCTTCTTGAGCGTTTCGGCCAGATGCGCGCGGACTTCGCTGTAGGGGATGCTGTCCATGGGCCGCCCTTGCTTTGAGTTGTACGTTTCAATTGTACAACTGCAAGGCGGCGTTCAGGCCTGGCTGGGCCACAGGTGGGCGGCCAGGTCGTGCATCACGGGGGCCAGTTCGCCGCCCAGCAGCTTGTCCAGCCG
This sequence comes from Rubrivivax sp. A210, assembly GCF_904426505.1. Classification (GTDB taxonomy): domain Bacteria; phylum Pseudomonadota; class Gammaproteobacteria; order Burkholderiales; family Burkholderiaceae_C; genus Rubrivivax. The sequence goes on along the minus strand of NZ_CAJGBN010000008.1, from coordinate 90,335 downwards.
CCGGGCGCCGCCGTCTAGCTCAAAGGCCTGGTTCACGAAGGCGGGGTCGATCACCACTTCCAGCACGAGCTGCCGGGCCAGGCGGTCCAGCCACTTGCGCTGCACCGGCGTCCAGGGCTTCATGGCGTAGATGCGCAGCATGGCCTGGGCCACGCGCTGCTCGAAGGGCAGCAGCGCCTCGCCCAGCGCCGCCTGGCGGATGTAGCCGATGATGCTGGCGGCGATGTCGGCGTGGCGGGTGTGGCGCCAGGCGGCCTTGAGCCTGGCCTCGCTGAAGCCATGGGCGTCCAGCAGCAGGCGCACCTCGCGCAGCTGGTCGCGCGTCAAATCCTTGGGCGCGTTGACCACCACGGCCAGGGCGGCCGACTGGTTGATCTGCTCGCGCACGAAGCGGCCAAAGCTGTCCAGGTAGTCCTCGGGCCGGGTGTGCTGGCCCCAGCTCTGTTCGCGGGCCAGCAGTTCATCGGCGTGCGTTGACAGGATGGGCCTGTAGGCCGAGCCCATCAGCGCCTGCACCTCCACCAGTTGCGTCAGCAGCCGGGTGCTGTGCCGCAAGTAATCAGCCGCGCCCTGCGGCCCCAGGCCGTGCAGATGCCGGTGCAGCTGGGCCGGGTGTACGCCCCATTGCTGTTCCAGTTCGTCCAGCCGGGCCTGCAGCGGGGGCCGCTTGGCGGCCTCGTGCCCGGCGCGGCGCAGCACGCGCATCAGCTTCTGGTTCAACTGGTCCAGCACCTCGTGGGCGTGCGTTCTGCCCTGGGCGCTGCCGGGGGCCGCAAAGCTGGCCGGGTTGTTCAGCTCGTCGATCAGCTGTTCCAGCGTGACGTTCGAATCCTTCACCAGCGGGCGCATGGTGTTCACGGCCTGCAGCGTGGCGTAGATGTCCACCGGGTCGTAGATCTTGAAGACCGTCTTGCCGATCTCGTCGCAGCGCCGCGTGGCGCGGCCGATCATCTGCTCGTACAGGATGCGGCTGCGCACGCGCCGCAGAAACACCAGGTGGCAGATGGTGGGCACGTCGATGCCCGTGCTCAGCAGGTCCACGGTGATGGCAATGCTGGGCAGGCGTTCGTTCTTGAACTGGCGGATGAGCTGGTCCACCTTGTCCGAGGCGCCGGTTATCTTGCGCACCGCGGCTTCGTTGTACTGCTCGTCGTACCTGGCCTTGAAGGCGGTGTCGAGCAGGCGCTTGACCATGTCGGCATGGGCATCGGTGGCGCAGAAGATCAGCGCCTTCTCTTCGCCGAAGGGGTCCAGTTCCTCGGCCAGCTGCTCGCAGATGACGCGGTTGAAGTCTTCGTTGATGACGCGCTTGTTGAAGCTCTCGACCTGGAAATCAAGCTCGTCGTCCAGTTCGGCGGCTTCCAGCTCGCCCGTGGCCAGGTTCAGCGCCTCCACCGTCTCGCCCTTGGCGAAGTGGATGCCGTGGCGGCTGAGCAGGGTCTGGTAGCGGATGGGCGGCTCGTGGTCGATCAGCCAGTCGTCGGCCACGGCCTCGCGGTAGGAATAGGTAAAGACCGGCTTGCCGAAGATCTCGGAGGTGTGGCGGGCCGGCGTGGCGGTCAGGCCCACGCGCACGGCATCGAAGTAGTCCAGCACGCGGCGGTAGCTGGACAGGTACTGCGCGTGGTCGCGCAGAGCCAGCTCGCCTTCGGTCATCTGCTGGTCGAGCGCATAGCCGCGGTGGGCCTCGTCCACGATGATGCAGTCGTAGGCATCCACGGGCGGCGGGGTGTCGCTGCCGAACACGCGCCTGACCATGGCCTGCACCGTGGCCACCTGCACGCGGGTCTCGGCCGCGGCGGCCATGTCGCCCAGCTCGGCCACGTTGTAGATCTTGCTGAGCGGCTGGTTCTGCTCCAGCGGCGCTTCGTCGAAAACGTCCTGCGCCTGCGCGCCCAGCGCCGTGCGGTCCACCAGAAACAGGATGCGGCGAAAGCGTTCGGCCTTGAGCAGGCGGTACATCAGGCCGATGATGGTGCGCGTCTTGCCCGTGCCGGTGGCCATGGCCAGCAGGCAGGTGCCGCGGCCTTCGGCAAGCGCGGCCTCCACCGCCGCGATGGCCTTGATCTGGTAGTCGCGCAGGCGCAGGTAGCCGTAGCTGTCTTGCTGCAGCTTTTGCCCGGCGGCTTCCCGGCTGCGTGTCAGCAGGTCCAGCAGGCCCTGGGGTGAGTGGAAGCCGGCCAGGGCGCGGGCGGTGTGCGAAGGCGCCCTGGCGTCGCGAAACCAGGTGCCGCTCAGCTCAGCCAATTGCTTGACGAAGGGGCGGCCGTTGCTGGAGTAGACGAAGGGCAGCTGGAAGAGCCCGCCCTGGCCATCGGGCCAGGGGCCGTCGCGCCCTGCCACCTGCCAGGCCGGGTTCATGCCTTCTGCCACCACCAGGCCGCGCGCATAGCGTTCGGCCTGGACGATCTTGCCGGACACGTTGATGTTCTTGCGCTTGGCTTCCACGGCCGCGACGGGGGTGAGGCCGGCGAACAGCACGTAGTCCGCCGCCTGCTGGCCCTGGGTCGGCCACTCGGCAATGGCCTTGTTGCGGCCGCGCTCGGGGCGTGCGCCGCGGGCGTGGCTGATCTTCACCGTGTCGGCGTCCCAGCCGGCTGCTATGAGTTGCAGGTCGATCAGCTGGCGCGTGCCGGCCTCGTCCAGCAATACCGACTTGGCGGCCTCGGCCGCGCGCTGGCTGAAGCGGGCCAGGTCATCGGCGTTGGCGCGCCGGCCGATGTCCTCGAGCTGGGCATCGAACTGGGCCTGCAGCCGCGCGGCGCGATCACCGGCTTCCTCGGCCAGCACGCGGTAGATGGCGACCTCTTCCTGCGCCTGCAGCGCCATGGCGCGTTCTTGTTCTGCCTGCGCGCTGTGCAGCGCCGCCATCTCCACTTGAGCGGCCTGGGCCGCCTGCGCATCCTGCAGCCGGGTGTTGAGCTGGCCGATCTGCTGCTGCAGGGTCAGCAGCTTCTGGCTTGGATCGTCCGGCAGCACAAACGGCCCCGGCTTGAAGCCCGGCGTGCCGCCGAAGCTGCGGTGGTACCACACGGCGATCTCGCGCGCCACCTTCAGCGCGCCCAGGCCCTCGCGGTAGGAGATGCCGTGGTCGGCCTGGTGCGCGGCCTGGTTGCCGGTGCGCCGCAGCAGCTGGAACAGCTGCCTGACCTGGGCGTCCATGCCCAGGCGCGCATCCACGGCGCGCAGCAGCTCGGCCTGGGTGGGCTGGACCAGGCTGATGCCCAGGCGTGCGGCGATGTCCTGCGTGATGGCTTCGGCCAGCAGCCGAAGCTTGAGCACGCAGCTGGCCGGGTCAAAGGGAAACAGGCGCTCGGCCGTGGCGCCCAGATCGGCCAGCAAAGGCGAGTGCTCGGCCAGGAAGGCGAAGTTGCCCGGCGTGCTCATCCCTGTTTCCGCGTGCCCATGGCTTGTTGGTATGGCAGGACAGAAGTCCCTGCGGTGGAATGTAAAGGCTGCGGGGGCGCCCGCATGGGCAGGCTGGCCGCCCCAGCGCAGAGCCCTCGAAAGCCTTGGCCGCCGCCGTTGGTTGCACCAGCGCCTTGCCCCAGCGCCTTGCACCGGGCCCGCCGATGGGCCCGTTGCGCCCAAAGAAAAAGCCCTGCAAGCTGTTGAACTTGCAGGGCTTTTGTCTGGTGGGCGGTGCAGGGTTCGAACCTGCGACCCCTGCCGTGTGAAGGCAGTGCTCTACCGCTGAGCTAACCGCCCGGAATCTGTTTACCGATCCGGTGAGCCAAAGATTATGCCATGACTCACGCGGCCTCCAAGCGGCGCCACAAGGTCTTGCCGCCGCTGGCCTTGTCGATCTCGGCCAGCAGGGCCTGGTGCGCCTGCTCTTCCTCGGCGCTGGCGGCCAGCACCGGCAGCGCGATGGAACCCAGGTCGATGGCCTCGACGGCCGCCGGGCCGCGCGAAGCTTCTTCGCTGTCGATGACCAGCGATTTCTGGCCGCGCGTCATGCGCAGGTAGACCTCGGCCAGCAGGCCGGCGTCGAGCAGGGCGCCGTGCAGTTCGCGCTGGCTGTTGTCGACCTCGAGCCGCTTGCACAGCGCGTCCAACGAGTTGCTCTTGCCGGGGAAGGTCTCGCGCGCCAGCGTCAGGCTGTCGGTGATGCGCGCGACTTGCCCGGCCAGGCGGCCGCGGCCCAGGCGGGCGAGTTCGGCGTCGATGAAGCCGACGTCGAAGGCGGCGTTGTGGATCACGATCTCGGCGCCGGCCAGGTAGGCCAGCAACTCGTCGGCAATGTCGGCGAAAAGCGGCTTGTCGGCCAGGAACTCGTCGGTGATGCCGTGGACGCGCAGCGCGTCGGGGTGGCTGCTGCGCTGCGGGTTGACGTAGCGGTGCAGGTTCACGCCGGTGGCCCGGCGGTCGATCATCTCGATGCAGCCGATCTCGATCAGGCGGTCGCCCTGGTCGGGGTTGAGGCCGGTGGTCTCGGTGTCGAGGAAGATCTGTCTCATGGCCTCATGCTACCCGGCTGCGCCCGAACCAGGCCCAGAGCGCGGCGCCGCCGAAGATCATCGGCAGGCACAGCCATTGGCCCATGCTCATGCCCAGGGCCAGCACGCCCAGGAAGGCATCGGGCTCGCGGAAGTACTCGGCCACGAAGCGCAGCACGCCGTAGCCGGCCACGAAGGCCGCCGCCACCTGGCCGGTGGCGCGTTCACGCCGCGCGTACAGCCACAGCAGGGCAAACAGCAGCAGGCCTTCAAGCGCGAACTGGTAGAGCTGCGAGGGGTGGCGCGGCAGCGCGCTGCCGCTCTGCGGAAACACCATCGCCCAGGGCAGCGCCGGGTCGGCCGCGCGACCCCACAACTCGCCGTTGATGAAGTTGCCGATGCGGCCCGCCGCAAGGCCGGTGGGCACGCAGGGCGCCACCACGTCCATCACCTGCAGGAAGGAGCGCTTGCGCGCCCGCGCGAACCAGGCCATCGCCGCCGTGACGCCGATCAAGCCGCCGTGGAAGGACATGCCGCCCTTCCACACCATCAGGATGTCCAGCGGATGGGCCAGGTAGTCGCCCGGCTTGTAGAACAGCGCATAGCCGATGCGCCCGCCCAGCACCACGCCCAGCACGCCGTAGAACAGCATGTCCTCGATGTCGCGCCGCGTCCAGCCGGCGGCGGCGTAATGCGGCAGGCGCACGCGGCGTGCGCCCAACCAGAGAAAAAGGCCGAAGGCGGCCAGGTAGGTAAGCCCGTACCAGTGGATGCGCAAGGGCCCGAGGGCCAGGGCGACGGGGTCGAACTGCGGATGCACGAGCATCGATGGGCTCCGGGCTGGGACAGCCGCCATTGTGTACGGCGCCTGCCGCGTCCCCGACGCCTGCTGTACCGACGGCGCCTTCGGCGGGCTGGCTAAACTCCCGGCTGCTCACCAAGGATGCCCCGATGACCACCAGCAACCGCCGCTCGAAGAACATCACCGAAGGCGTGGCCCGCGCGCCCAACCGCAGCATGTACTACGCCATGGGCTATACCGAGGGCGACTTCGGCAAGCCCATGATCGGCGTGGCCAACGGGCACAGCACCATCACGCCCTGCAACTCGGGGCTGCAGAAGCTGGCCGATGCGGCGGTGGATGCGCTCGAGGCAGCCGGCGCCAACCCGCAGATCTTCGGCACGCCCACGATTTCCGACGGGATGGCGATGGGCACCGAGGGCATGAAGTACAGCCTGGTCAGCCGCGAGGTCATCTCCGACTGCGTGGAAACCTGCGTCGGCGGCCAGTGGATGGACGGCGTGCTCGTCATCGGCGGCTGCGACAAGAACATGCCCGGCGGCATGATGGGCATGCTGCGCGCCAATGTGCCGGCCATCTACGTCTACGGCGGCACCATCCTGCCGGGCCGCTACAAGGACCAGGATCTCAACATCGTCAGCGTCTTCGAGGCCGTGGGCCAGTTCAGCGCCGGCAAGATGAGCGAGGAAGACTTCTGCCAGATCGAGCGGCGCGCCATCCCCGGCAGCGGCAGCTGCGGCGGCATGTACACCGCCAACACCATGAGCAGCGCCTTCGAGGCCCTGGGCATGAGCCTGCCCTTTGCCAGCACCATGGCCAATGTCGAAGACCCCATCGTCGCCCACACCGCAGCCGCGGCGCGGGCGCTGGTGGACGCAGTGAAGGCCGACCTGAAGCCGCGCGACATCGTCACCAAGAAGGCGATCGAGAACGCCGTGGCGGTGATCATGGCCACCGGCGGCAGCACCAATGCCGTGCTGCACTTCCTGGCCATCGCCCACGCGGCCGAGGTGCCGTGGACCATCGACGACTTCGAGCGCGTGCGCCGCAAGGTGCCGGTGCTGTGCGATCTCAAGCCCAGCGGGCGCTACCTGGCCATCGACCTGCACCGCGCCGGCGGCATCCCGGCGGTGATGAAGGAGTTGCTCGACGCCGGCCTCATCCACGGCGACTGCATCACCATCACCGGCAAGACCGTGGCCGAGAACCTGGCCGGCCTGGCGCCGCTGCGCAAGGATCAGGACGTGATCCGCCCGGTGACCAAGCCGATCTATGCCGAGGGCCACCTGGCCATCCTCAAGGGCAATCTCAGCCCCGAGGGCTGCGTGGCCAAGATCACCGGGCTCAAGAACCCGGTCATCACCGGCCCGGCGCGCGTGTTCGACGACGAGCAGAGCGCGCTGGCCGCCATCATGGCCGGCAAGATCGTCGCCGGCGACGTGATGGTGCTGCGCTACCTGGGCCCCAAGGGCGGCCCCGGCATGCCGGAGATGCTGGCGCCCACCGGCGCGCTGATCGGCCAGGGGCTGGGCGAGAGCGTGGGCCTGATCACCGACGGCCGCTTCTCGGGCGGCACCTGGGGCATGGTGGTCGGCCATGTCGCGCCCGAGGCCTACGCGGGCGGCCTGATCGCGCTGGTACACGAGGGCGACACCATCACCATCGACGCCCACCGCCTGCTGCTGCAGCTGGATGTGGCCGAGGCCGAGATCGCGCGCCGCCGCGCCGCCTGGGTGCAGCCGGGCCCGCGCTACACGCGCGGCGTGCTGGCGAAGTTTGCCAAGAACGCTTCCAGCGCCAGCCGCGGCGCGGTGCTGGACGGTGACTGATCCGGCCGGGCTCAGAGCCGCGGATCGCGCCGCGGCGGCTCGGGCGGCCGGGTGTCGGCCTGGGTCGGATCGGCCGAGGACGCGGTGCGGGCCTTGGCCTCGCGCACCTTGGTTACCTGCTTTTGGTGCCGCGTGTTGAGGCCCAGCGCCTCGAGAGCGCGGTCGCGCCGCTCTTCCTTGCGCTTTTCCATCTTCTCGATCGCACGACGCTTGGTCAGGCCGCTGCCGTCGGCGAACTCCCACCACACGATGGCCAGGCCGAAGGGCAGCAGCACGCCCCACCAGGGCCAGTTGGCAAAGGGGCCGAACTCGGCGACCTTGAGCCCCACCAGCAGCAATCCGAGCACGACCATGGGCATGACGACGATCTCTCCTGGCGGCAATGTAGCGCAAGCGGCCATGGCGCTGCTGCTGCTGATCCTGACCGCCGCGGGCCCTGCCCGGGCCAACCCCGAACTGGCGCGCGAGCGCAACTGCCTGAACTGCCACGGCCTGGACCGCAAGATCGTCGGCCCCGCGTTCAAGGATGTGGCGGCGCGCTATGCCGGCAAGCCCGGCGCCGAGCCGCTGCTGGCGAAGAAGATCATCCAGGGCGGCGGCGGTGGCTGGGGCCCGGTGCCGATGGCGGCCAACCCCCGCGTGTCGCAAGACGAGGCGCGGCGGCTGGCGGCCTGGGTGCTGACGGTCAAGTAAAGGAAAAGGCCCGGCCTGCAGGCGTGCAGGCCGGGCCTTCGATGTGTGGGCAGCGCGCTCTTGCGCGCCGCGCGCCCCGTCAGTTGGCTTGCGTCAGCTGATCCAGGATGGCCGGGTTCTCCAGCGTGCTGGTGTCCTGGGTGATGGCCTCGCCCTTGGCGATGCTGCGCAGCAGGCGGCGCATGATCTTGCCGCTGCGCGTCTTGGGCAGGTTGTCGCCGAAGCGGATGTCCTTGGGCTTGGCGATGGGGCCGATTTCCTTGGCGACCCAGTTGCGCAGCTCGGTGGCAATCTTCTTGGCTTCGTCGCCGGTGGGGCGGCTGCGCTTGAGCACGACGAAGGCGCAGATGGCCTCGCCGGTGGTGTCGTCGGGGCGGCCCACCACGGCGGCCTCGGCCACCAGGTCGGTGCAGCTGACGAGGGCGCTCTCGATCTCCATCGTGCCCATGCGGTGACCGGAGACGTTGAGCACGTCGTCGATGCGGCCGGTGATGGTGAAGTAGGTGGTCTTGGCGTCGCGGATGGCGCCGTCGCCAGCCAGGTAGTAGCCCTTCAGCTCGGGCGGGTAGTAGCTCTTGACGAAGCGGTCGCCGTCGCCCCAGATGGTGCGGATCATGCTGGGCCAGGGCTTCTTGATGACCAGGATGCCGCCGCTGCCGTGGGGCACGTCGGCGCCGGTCTCATCGACGATGGCCGCGGTGATGCCCGGGAAGGGCAGCGTACACGAGCCCGGCACCATGGGCGTGGCGCCCGGCATCGGGGTGATGACGTGGCCGCCGGTCTCGGTCTGCCAGAAGGTGTCGACGATGGGGCAGCGGCCGCCGCCCACATGCAGGTAATACCACTCCCAGGCGGCCGGGTTGATGGGCTCGCCCACCGAGCCCAGGATGCGCAGGCTGGACAGATCGCTCTTGTTCGGGTGCACCGCGGCATTGCCTTCGGCCGCCTTGATGAGCGAGCGGATGGCGGTGGGCGCGGTGTAGAAGATGCTGACCTTGTGCTTTTCGATGGTCTTCCAGAAGCGCGCCGCGTCGGGGTAGGTGGGCACGCCCTCGAACACGATCTCGGTGCCGCCCAGGGCCAGCGGGCCGTAGGTGATGTAGCTGTGGCCGGTGACCCAGCCGATGTCGGCGGTGCACCAGAACACGTCGTCGGGCTTGAGGTCGAAGGTCCAGGCCGTGGTCAGCGCCGCATGCAGCAGGTAGCCGCCGGTGCTGTGCTGCACGCCCTTGGGCTTGCCGGTGGAGCCGCTGGTGTAAAGCAGGAACAGCGGATGCTCGGCGCCCACCCATTCGGGCTCGCAGGTGGTGCTCTGGCCGGCCAGCTCTTCGTGCAGCCAGCGGTCGCGCGCCGGGTTCCAGGCGATGTTGCCGCCGGTGCGCTTGAAGACGATGACGTTCTGGATGGTCTCGCAGCCGCCCAGGCCGATGGCCTCGTCGACGATGGCCTTCAGCGGCAGGCTCTTGCCGCCGCGCAGCTGCTCGTCGGCGGTGATGATCATCACCGCGCCGGCGTCCTGCACGCGGTCGCGCACGCTCTGGGCGCTGAAGCCGCCGAAGACCACCGAGTGGATGGCGCCGATGCGGGCACAGGCCTGCATCGCGGCCACGCCTTCGACGCTCATGCTCATGTAGATGACGACGCGGTCACCCTTCTTGACGCCGCGCGCCTTCAGCGCGTTGGCGAACTGGCTCACCTTGGCCAGCAGCTCGGCGTAGCTGACCTTGGTCACGGCGCCGTCGTCGGCCTCGAAGATGATGGCCGTCTTGTCGCCCAGGCCGCGCTCGACGTTGCGGTCGAGGCAGTTGTAACTGACGTTGAGCGTGCCGTCCTCGAACCACTTGAAGAAAGGCGCGTTGCTGCTGTCGAGCACCTTGGTGAAGGGCGTCTTCCAGGTCACGAACTCGCGCGCCAGGCGCGCCCAGTAGCCCTCGTAGTCACGGTCGGCCTCGGCGCACAGGGCGTCGTAGGCGGCCATGCCCGACACGCGGGCGCCGGCCACCAGCGAGGCGGGCGGTTCGTGTGTCTTCAACTCGGTTGCTTGATCCTGGGCCATGTTTGTCTCCTGCGATGCGGATTTAGGGGGCGGTCTGAGAGCGCGAAAGCTAAGGGTCCGCTCTGACGGACCCCTTACGGTAGCGTGCGACTGCGCCATGGTGCGGCATCTACAATTTCCCGGCCAGGGCTTTTCCCCCTGCCCCAGCCTGGGCCCCGACCCCCTCCACACCGAACCGCATCGAAGGCGCATGAACCCAACTCCCCTGCCCGGCCTTTTGCCCCGGTTGATCTTCTCCAGCCGCTGGCTGCAGGTGCCGCTGTACCTGGGCCTGATCGTGGCGCAGTGCGTCTACGTGGTGCATTTCTGGGTCGAGCTGGTCCACCTGGTCGAGGCTGCCTTCGGCAACACCGCGGCGCTGGCCAAGTTGGTGAGCAGCATCGGCTACAAGAGCGACGCCGCCGTCACCTCGCTCAACGAAACCATCATCATGCTGGTGGTGCTGGCGCTGATCGACGTGGTGATGATCAGCAACCTGCTCATCATGGTCATCGTCGGCGGCTACGAGACCTTCGTCTCGCGCCTCAACCTCGAAGGCCACCCCGACCAGCCGGAATGGCTGAGCCACGTCAACGCCTCGGTGCTCAAGGTCAAGCTGGCCACCGCCATCATCGGCATCAGCTCGATCCACCTGCTCAAGACATTCATCAACGCCGCCAACTACGAGGAAAAGGTGCTGCTGTGGCAGACCCTGATCCACATCGCCTTCCTGCTCTCGGCGATGGCCATCGCCGTCACCGACCGCCTGATGGCGCCCAGCAAGCCGCACGACTGACACCGGAGCCCGCCCCATGACCACCACCATCCGCCAGGCCGACCTCGTCGAGACCGTCGCCGCCGCCCTGCAGTACATCAGCTACTACCACCCGGCCGACTACATCGCCCACCTGGCGCGCGCCTACGAGCGCGAGCAGAGCCCGGCGGCCAAGGATGCCATCGCGCAAATCCTCACCAACAGCCGCATGTGCGCCGAGGGCCGCCGGCCCATCTGCCAGGACACCGGCATCGTCAACGTCTTCCTCAAGATCGGCATGGACGTGCGCTTCGAGGGCTTCTCGGGCTCGCTGGAAGACGCCATCAACGAGGGCGTGCGCCGCGGCTATCTCGACGGCGACAACAAGCTGCGCGCCTCGGTGCTGTCCGACCCCATCTTCGAGCGCAAGAACACCAAGGACAACACGCCGGCAGTGATCCACATGACGGTGGTGCCGGGCGACAAGCTCGATGTCACGGTGGCGGCCAAGGGCGGCGGCAGCGAGAACAAGAGCAAGTTCATCATGATGAACCCGAGCGACAACCTGGTCGACTGGGTCATGAAGACCGTGCCCACCATGGGCGCCGGCTGGTGTCCGCCGGGCATGCTGGGCATTGGCGTGGGCGGCACGGCCGAGAAGGCCATGTTGCTGGCCAAGGAAGTGCTGATGGACCCGGTGGACATGTACGAGCTGCTGGCCCGCGGCCCGGCCAACAAGCTGGAAGAGTTGCGCATCGAGCTCTACGAGAAGGTCAACGCGCTGGGCATTGGCGCGCAGGGCCTGGGCGGCCTGACCACGGTGCTCGACGTCAAGATCGCCACCTACCCCACGCACGCCGCCAGCAAGCCGGTGGCGATGATCCCCAACTGCGCCGCCACCCGCCACGCCCATGTGGTGCTCGACGGTTCGGGCCCGGCCTACCTCGAAGCGCCGAGCCTCGACCTGTGGCCCGACGTGAACTGGGCGCCCGACTACAACAAGTCGAAGAAGGTCGACCTCAACACGCTCACGCGCGAGCAGGTGGCGAGCTGGAAGCCGGGCGACACCCTGCTGCTCAACGGCAAGATGCTGACCGGCCGCGACGCCGCCCACAAGCGCATCCAGGACATGCTGGCCAAGGGCGAAAAGCTGCCGGTGGACTTCACCAACCGCGTCATCTACTACGTCGGCCCGGTCGACCCGGTGCGCGACGAGGTCGTCGGCCCGGCCGGCCCCACCACGGCCACGCGCATGGACAAGTTCACCGAGATGATGCTGGCCCAGACCGGCCTCATCAGCATGGTCGGCAAGGCCGAGCGCGGCCCCGCCGCCATCGAGGCCATCCGCAAGCACAAGAGCGCCTACCTGATGGCCGTGGGCGGCGCCGCCTACCTGGTGGCCAAGGCCATCAAGGGCGCCAAGGTGGTGGGCTTTGCCGATCTCGGCATGGAAGCCATCTACGAGTTCGACGTGGCCGACATGCCGGTGACGGTGGCGGTGGACGCCGCGGGCGTGAGCGTCCACAACACCGGCCCGGCCGAGTGGCAGGGCCGCATCGGCAAGATTCCGGTCGCCACGGCCTGACGAGCAAGCACCTGAGGGAGGCCCCGGCCCGGTGTCGCAGTTCTTCGAAGTCCACCCGCAGAACCCGCAGCCCCGCCTGCTCAAGCAGGCGGCGCAGATCCTGCAGGCCGGCGGCGTGGCCGCCGTGCCCACCGACAGCAGCTATGCGCTGGTGTGCCGGCTCGACGACAAGGCCGCGGCCGAGGCGCTGCGGCGCATCCGCCAGGTGGACGAGAAGCACCACCTGACGCTGTTGTGCAAGGACCTGAGCGAGCTCGCCAGCTACGCCCGCGTCGACAACCGCCAGTACCGCCTGCTCAAGCTGGGCACGCCGGGGCCCTACACCTTCATCCTCGAGGCCACGAAAGAGGTGCCGCGGCGCCTGTCCCACCCCAGCCGCCGCACCATAGGCCTGCGCGTGCCCGAGCACCGGGTGACGCAGGAACTGCTGGCCCTCTTCGGCGAACCGCTGCTGGCGACGACGCTGATCCCGCCCGGCGAGACCGAACCGCTGAACGACGCGGCCGAGATCCGCGACCGCTTCCAGAAGCTGGTGCAGGCGGTGGTCGACGCGGGCGCCTGCCCGCTCGAGCCGACGACGATCATCGATTTCAGCGGCGACGAGCCGCAGCTCATCCGCCAGGGGCGCGGGCCGTTGGCGCGGCTGGGTCTGTAGGCGGAAGTCCCCGCGCCAAGCCGGCGCTGCCCGCGCGGGCCTTGCCCACCGCCCGCACCACACGGTTGCGGCCGGCAGCCTTGGCCCGGTACATGGCCTGGTCGGCCCGGCGCAGCAGCGATTCAGCGCTCTCGCCACGCGTCAGGGCCGCCACGCCCACACTGGCCGTCACATGCTCGGGCAGGCCCTCGATGTCGAGCCGGGCCACCGCCTCGCGCAGGCGTTCTGCAATGCACATGGCGGCGCCGATGGCGGTCTGCGGCAGCACCAGCAACAGTTCCTCGCCGCCCAGGCGGATCGCCACATCGACCCGGCGGATGCCGGCCAGGAGGAGGCGGCACACCTGAACCAGCGCCCGGTCGCCGGTGGCATGGCCCCAGACGTCGTTGATGCGCTTGAAGTGGTCCAGATCGAACTCCACCACCGAAAGCGGCGCGGGATGGCGGCGCGTGCGCTCGATCTCGCGCGCCAATTCGTCCTCCAGCGCGCGCCGGTTGAGCAGCCCGGTGAGGGGATCGGTGCGGGCCAGGCGGTCGATCTCGGCGTTGGCCTGTGCCAGTTCGTCATTGCGGAGCTGCAGTTCGCGCACCGTGCGCTCCAGCGCGAAGCCCTGGCGCGCCAGTTCGCGGGTGACGGTCGAGAGCTCGTTGTTCCGCCGCACCAGTTCGTCCCGCAGCAGGGCTTCGTGCCGCACCGTACACACGCCACTCAGGGTGAGGCCCGACGGGCCGACATCCACCACGCCGCGAACCGTGTAGGGATGGCCGCAGGCATCGAGCAGGTTGAGCAGGCGAGGGCCATGGTGCGACGGCGGCTGCGCCAGCAGGGCCATCAGCCAGGCCGCGTCGGCTGGGGCCGCGAGTTCGCCCAGCATGAGGCCGATCTGCCAGGGGGCGGCGGGGCCGTCCGCAGCCATGGCCGCCGCATTGGTGGCGACCAGGCGGCCCAGGGCATCGGTGCGCCACTGGACGATCTCGGGCGCCTGCCGCATCAGCTCGAGCAGGCTGTCGCAATCGGCCACAGCCGGGCTGGCGCCCCATTCAAACTCAGGCATGGCCGCTGCTGCTACCGCCCGCCGGCGACCAGGCGGAGGCTCGCCGGTGCCTCGGTGACCAGCGTGCGTGCCGCCGTTACTGCGGCGCGCAGGTCGGGGGCCCAGGCATCGGCGCGGGCGGCACGCGCCGCGCGTTCACCGTCGAGGCGGCGGAAGGCGCCGCCGCCCACGAGCGTGGGGGGCGCGTCGGCTCCCTGGCGCTGGCGCAAGGCGTCGATGAGGACGGCCACCCGGCCCAGATTGGCTGGCATCGTGCAGGAGATGCCCAGCACCTGAGGGCGGAAATCATGGACGCAGCGCATCACATCGGCCGCCGGCACATCCGAGCCGAGGAAGCGCACGTTCCAGCCATCGGACTCCAGCGCGTCGGCCACCATGTGGGCGCCAAGCTGGTGGTGTTCACCTTCGATGCCCGTCAGCAACAGGCGGCCATGCTGGGTCGGCGGCCGCACCAGCCAGGCGTAAAGGCGCACGACGACGAACTGGGTGATCGCCGTGGCCACATGTTCGGCGGCCACCGAGACCCTTCCCGTCTCCCAGAGGCGCCCGATCTCGTCAAGGGCCGGTTGCAGCAGGCCGGTATGCACGTCAAGGACGTCGGCGCCTTCACGCACCGGCGCCAGCGCGGCCTCGAGCGCCGCATCCCTGTCGCCGGCCAGTAGTGCGGCCAGGTAGGCGGCCAGAGTGTCACCCGGCGCCCGAGATGCGTACAGCTTGTGCATACCCCGCTACTTCGGCAAGTCAAATCCTGACTTGAGGCTGAACCGCGGCGGCTGCTGCAACACGGCAAGCAGGCGCTGCGGGTCGAAGCCCACCACCACGCTGCCACGCACCAGCATCAGGGGCGTGCCGGGCGCGCGGCTGGCCTCGAACTGGGCGCGGCAGGCCGGGTCGCGCTCGATGACGCACTCGCTGAACGGGATGCCGTGCTCCGCAAACCACCGCCGGGCAAGCACACAGATGCCGCAGGTTTCGGACGCCAGCATGCGAATGTCGCCCGGCCGCGCCAGCGCCGCCAACTCGACCGCGGTGGCGTTGCGCCGGTGGCCGGCCCACCACTGGCTGGCGCCGCCCACGGCCAGCACCAGCAGCGCCAGCACCAGCCATTCGCGCGGCGTCGTCTTCAAGGCTTCAGAGCGCCGCGGTCACCACCATCTCGACCAGCCACTCCGGCTTGGCCAGGTCGGCCTTGACGGTGGCCCGCGGCGGCGCGGCGCCGGCCGGTAGCCAGGCTTCCCAGACGGCGTTGAGCGCCGGAAAGTCGGCCAGGTCCTTGATGAAGATCTGCACGCGCAGCAGCTTGCTCTTGTCGCTGCCGGCGCGCGCCAGCAGGGCGTCGATGGCGGCCAGCACCTGGCGCGTCTGGCCGGTGATGTCCTGGCTGCCGTCGGCGGCCACCTGGCCGGCCAGGTAGCAGACGCCGTTGTGGACGGCCATCTCGGAAAGGCGGGCGCCGACGTCGAATCGTTGAACCATGTCAGTGGTGTCCCTTGCGGTGCTTGGAGTGGTGATGAGAATGGGTGTGGCCGTGGTGGGCGGGCGCGGCCTTGGGCGGCGGCGCCGCGGCGGCCTTCTGGCCCAGCTTGCTTTCGGTGCCGGCCAACAGCTTGCGGATATTGCCCTCGTGGCGCCAGATCAGCAGCAGGCTCATCGGCACCAGGGCCAGCACCAGCGGCTCCAGGCCCCAGATCAGGGCCTGGTAGAAGGGCGCGAAGAGGGCCGCCACCAGCGAGGCGAGCGAGGAATAGCGGAAGAAGGCGGCGATGATGATCCAGGTGAGCAGCGTCGCCGCGCCCAGCCAGGGGTTGATGGCCAGCAGCGCGCCGGCCGCCGTGGCCACGCCCTTGCCGCCCTGGAAGCGGAAGAACACCGGCCACAGATGGCCCACAAAAGCGGCCAGGCCCACGAAGGCCGCGGCCGTCTCGCCGACGCCATAGGCCGGCCCCCAGAGCAAGACCGCCAGCACCGGCAGATAGCCCTTGAGCGCGTCCAGCGCCAGCGTGGCCACGGCGGCGGCGCGATTGCCCGAGCGCAGCACATTGGTGGCCCCGGGGTTGCCCGAGCCGTAGCTGCGCGGATCGGCCAGGCCCATCAGGCGGCTGACGATGACGGCAAAGGACAGCGAGCCGATCAGGTAGCCGGCAAGCACGGCGGCGGCGTTGGCGAGGATGTTCATGGCCGGACGAGTTTAAGTCGGCGCGGCGCCGCGGCGGCGGTGACGGTGCTGGGGCGGCCCCGTGTTTTCCTGGGCCGGAGGCCGGCAGGCGCGCGGGCACACTGGCCCGCGTCACCACCCACAGAACAAGGCCTGCCCATGCTTCGCCATTCCAGCCACCCCTGGCAGCGCCTTGCCGCCAGCGCCTTGCTCGGCCTGTCAGCCCTGCTGCCCGCCGCATCGGTCCTGGCCCAGGCCTGGCCGACCAAGCAGCCCATCAAGCTGGTGGCCGTGTTCCCGCCCGGCGGCTCGGTCGACCAGGTGGCGCGCATCCTGGCGCCGGTGCTGCAGCAGCAACTGGGCCAGGCGGTGGTGGTCGACAACAAGGGCGGGGCCTCGGGCTCCATCGGCACGGCCGCCGTGGCCGCCGCGCCGCCCGACGGCTACACCTTCGCCGTGGTCTTCGACACCCACGGCGTCAACCCCAGCCTGCAGGCCAGCCTGCCCTTCGACACACGCAAGGACCTGGCCGCGGTGGCGCTGATCGGCAAGGGCGCCATGGTGCTCACCACCTTTGCCGATTCGCCCTACAAGAGCTTTGCCGACGTGGTGAAAACGGCCAAGGGCGGCAGCGCGAAAAGCATAGGCTACGGCAGCATAGGCTCGGGCAGCCTGGGCCACCTGGCCATCACGCTGATGGCCCAGGGCGGCGGCCTGGCGCTGGACCATGTGCCTTACCGCGGCGGCGGCCCACTGATGAACGACGCCATCGCCGGCCATGTGCCGCTGGCCATAGGCTCGGTCTTCCTGTCCAAGCCCCACATCGACAGCAAGCGCCTGCGCGCCCTGGCCGTCACCACCAGCCGCCGCAGCGCCAACCTGCCGGAGGTGCCGACCATTGCCGAGAACGGCTACGCCGGCTTCGACGCGCCCGCCTGGTGGGCCGTGCTGGCGCCGGCGAAGACGCCGCCGGAGATCGTCAAGCGCATGAATGAGGAGATCAACAAGGCGCTGCAACAAGGCGAGGTGGCGCAGAAGCTGGCGGCCCAGGGCATTGAGGTCGCGGCCGACACCACGGCGGCGGCCCAGGCCTTCATCGAGGGCCAGATCGAGACCTGGGCCAAGGTCGTCAAGGCCAGCGGCATCAAGACCGATTGAGAAGGCGCAAAGCCATGGCCCACCTGCCCTATGCCGATCTCGCCCACCCCGAGGCCGCGCCGCTGGTCGAGCGCATCGTGGCCGAGCGCGGCAGCGTGCTGCACCTGTACCAGATGCTGCTGCACAGCCCGCCGCTGGCCGAGGGCTGGCTCGGCTTTCTGACGAATGTCCGCCAGCGCCTGCAACTGGCCGGCGGGCTGCGCGAGCTGGTCATCATGCGCATCGCCCATCTCAACGGCGCGCCCTATGAAGCCCAGCAGCACGCGCCCATCGCGATCCAGGAAGGCCTGAGCCCCGCCCAGCTGGCCGCGCTGGCCGACTGGCGTGCAGCTGCAGCGCTTTTCAGCCCGCTGCAACAGGCGGCGCTGGCCCTGGCCGACACGATGACGCGCGAGATCCAGGTGCCGCGGGTGCAGATCGAGGCCTTGCGCGCGCTGCTGGGCGAACGCGAAGTGGTGGAGCTGGTGGGCACCATTGCCGCCTACAACATGGTGTCGCGGTTTCTGGAAGCGCTGGACATCCATGCCGACGACGCGCGGCCCGAGACCGCGCCCTGATCGATTCGGCAGCCGGACGCTGGAGAACGCAGGCGGGCTTCAGCCCGCCAGTGCGCAATGCACCGGCTTGGCGCCCAGCAGCGCCACCAGCACCTGCGGCGCCATGCCCACGAGAAAGCCGCGCCGGCCGCCATTGATGCAGATGCGCGGCAGATCAAGCACCGAGGCCTCCACGTAGACCGGGATGGCCTTGCGCAGGCCGAAGGGCGAGGTGCCACCCACCAGGTAGCCGCTGTGGCGCTGGGCGACCTCGGGCTTGCAGGGCTCCACGCTCTTGGCGCCGATCTCGCGCGCCAGGTTCTTGGTGCTGACCTGGCGGTCACCGTGCATCAGCACGATGAGGGGTTGGGCCTTCTCGTCCTGCATCACCAGGGTCTTGACGACCGCGTGCTCGGGCACGCCCAGCTGGCGCGCGCTCTCGGCCGTGCCGCCGTGGTCCACGTAGTCGTAAGGGTGCTCGCTGTAGGCGATGCCGGCCGCGCGCAGCATCTGCGTGGCCGGCGTCTCGCTGACGTGCTTGTCCTTCTTCGCCATGCCGGCTCAATCCCTGAGCTTGAGCTTGCCCGTCTGCCAGAGCAAGAAAGCCTGGATGTCGGCCTCCTCGGCGTCGCGCTGGCTCACGGTGCTGCCCACGCCGTGGCCGGCCTGCAGGTCCAGCCGCAGCAGGGCCGGGCGGCCGCTGCTGCTGGCGGCCTGCAGCCGCGCCGCCGTCTTGGCGCTGTGCCAGACGTCCACGCGCGGGTCGTTCATGCCATGCACCAGCAGCACGCCGGGATAGGCCGTGCCGTCGCGGATGGCGTGGTAGGTGCTCATCTCGACCAGGGCCGCAAACTCGCCGGCGTTCTTGACGCTGCCGAACTCCGAGATGTTGGTGATGCCGTTGGCGCTTTCTTCGGAGCGCACGGCGTCGAGCACACCCACCGAGTAGACCGCGGCGGCAAACAGCTCGGGCGCGCTGGTGGTGGCACGGCCGACGAAGATGCCGCCGGCGCTGCCGCCCAGGGCCGTCATCGTCGCCGCCGAGCCATAGCCCTGGGCGATGAGCCAGCGTGCCGCCGCCACGCCATCAAGCCAGGTGTTGCGCTTGGTCTGCTTGAAGCCGGCGCGGTGCCAGGCCTCGCCGTGTACGCCGCTGCCACGCGCGTTGACCAGCGCAATCACGCCGCCGCGCTCCATCCACGAGATATTGCCGGGCCAGAAGCCGGCCGTCATCGAGAAGCCGTAGCTGGCATAGCCGATCACCAGCACCGGGTTGCGCCCATCCAGCGGCAGGCCTGCGCGGTGCAGCACCGTCATCGGCACCTTGACGCCGTCGTGGCTGGCGAATTCGACATCGCTCGCCTGCAGCTTCAGCGCCAGCGGCGCCGGCGCCTCGCTGCGCAGCGCCAGCTCGGCCGTGCGCGTGCCCTGCAGGCGCAGGTGGCGGTCGGTGTCCGACCAGGTGGCATAGCGCAGGATGAGGTCATCGTGATCGGCCGCCGGCGCATCGGTGGGCCTGGCTGCCCCAGGCCCGGGCAAGGCCACCAGCTGGCCGGCGCGATCACCCGCGGCATGGCGGCGCGGCTGTATCGTGGTGCCGGTGCGGTGGCCGACCACGAGGCCGCCGCGCGTGAGCTGCATCCATTCGAGCACGCCGCTGGCGGGTTCGGCCGCCACCTCGGCGGCGGTCTTGAGCGTGCCGCGCTTCAGGTCGACCGCGACGACGCGCTTGCGCGGCGCGCCGGCGTGCGTCAGCACGAACAGGCGCTCTGCCTTGAGCGCCACCTCCTGCATCTTGTCGGCCGGCTCGCCGATGGCGCGCCACCGGATGCCGGGCCGGCCCAGCGCGGCCACCGGGGCGACGAAGAGCTTGCCCTCGGGCACTGTGGTGTCGGTGGTGCGCGCCACCACCCAGCGGCTGGAGGGCGCGGTGATCAGTTCGGCCACGTCCAGCCGCTCCAGGCCCAGCGCCGGGGTGACCGTGCGACCGAACACCGGCAGTGGCGCCGCGCCGACCGCCGGGCGCCACAAGAAGACGCGGCTGTCCATGAAGAACTCGGTCTGCGGCTCGCCGGGCGCCAGTTCCTTGAGCTGGTTGAAGAGCAGGCCGCGGCTGTCGGGCAACCAGTGCACGGCCGTGGGCACGCGCGGCAGCGGCGTGGCGACGGCCTTGCCGCTGGCGATGTCCAGCACGCGCAGGTCGGCGTCCTCGGAGCCGCCGGCCGACAGGCCATAGGCCAGGTAGCGCCCGTCCCACGAGGGCTTGAAGTGGTTGATGGCGTGGGGCTGGCCGGTGCGGGCGGTCTCGGCGGCCGGGTCGACCAGCACCCGTTCCGGTCCGCCCAGGCCCTGGCGCATCACCAGCTTGTACTGGTTCTCGCCGGCGCCGCGCTTGAGGTAATAGAGGCGGTCGCCCGGCATGCGCAGCAGATCGCGCAGCACATCGCCGCGGCCGCGCGACAGCTCGGCCATCCGCGCGGCGATCTGCTCACGCCCTTCAATGCGGTCCAGCAGCGCCCGCGTCGCATCGCCCTGGGCCTGCATCCAGGCCTGGGCGCGCGGCGACTTCACATCTTCCATCCAGCGGTAGGGGTCGGGCACGGTCACGCCGTGCAGCACGCTGGGCTGGTTCTCGACCTCGGCCACCGGCGGCGCGGCGCGGGCGGCGCCCAGGTGCAGGGCCAGCAGGGCCGCCGCAGCGGCAACGAAATTCGTCCACTTCATCTTGTCATCTCCCTGGCCTGCGCCATGCGCAGGCTTGTTTCTCAGTCTCCATCCACCCACTCGATCTGCGCTCCCAGGTCGCGGATGTTCTCGGCAAAGTGCGGGTGGGCCCGCCGCACCGGCGTGGCGTTGCGGATCACGCTCTTGCCGGGGATGCTGGCCGCCAGCATCAGCAGCGCAATGGCCACGCGGATGATGTAGGGGCTCTCGACCTCGGCCGGCACCAGCGGCTTGCCGCCGAAGGTGATGATGCGGTGGGGGTCGGCCATGAAGGCATGGCCGCCGAACTTGCCCAGCTCGCTGGTCCAGCCCATCGCGCCCTCGTAGACCTTGTTCCAGTACATCACGCTGCCCTCGGCCTTGACGCCCAGCGCGACGAAGATGGGCAGCAGGTCCACCGGCACATAGGGCCAGGGCGCGGCCTCGATCTTCTGCAGGATGTTCTGCGTGAAGGGCTGCTTCACGCGCAGCGGGCCGTCGACCACCGTGTGCGACCAGCCGCCCTCATGCACCACCTGGACGCCGAACTTGGCGAAGGTGCGGTCGATGAGCGGAAACTGCTCGGGCGCCGAGTTCTTGACCGTGATGCAGCCGCCGGTGATGGCGCCCAGGGCCAGGAAGGTGACGGCCTCGTGGAAGTCCTCCGCGAAGCGGAATTCACCCCCGCCCAGCCGCGCCACGCCGTGTACCGTGAGCCGGCTCGTACCTATGCCCTCGATCTGCGCCCCCAGCTTGGCCATGAAGTGGCAGAACTCCTGCACATGGGGCTCGCTGGCGGCGTTCGTCAGCGTGCTCGTGCCATGGGCCAGGGCGGCGCAGAGCACGAAGTTCTCGGTCGTGGTGACGCTGGCGTAGTCCAGCCAGTGGTGGTTGGCCTTGAGGCCGGCGTCGGCACGCATGATCAGCGCCTCGGGCCGGCGCTCGACGCTGCAGCCAAAGCGCTCCATCACTTCGACGTGCGGATCGATCTCGCGCACGCCCAGGGTGCAGCCCTGCACGTCGTTCTCGATGCGCGCCGCGCCGAAGCGCGCCAGCAGGCCCGGCACCAGCATGATGGACGAGCGCATCTCCTCGGGCAGGTGGTGCTGGGCGGGGTCGAAGCGGGTGTCGCGGTGGTGTACGTCGAGCACGCCGGCTGCGTAGTCCACCGCCACCTCGCTGCCCAGCATGCGGAAGATCTCGAGGATCTTGCGCACGTCGGTGATCTCCGGAATGCCCAGCAGCCGCACCGGCTCGCGCGTGAGCAGGGTGGCGCACAGGATGGGCAGCACCGCGTTCTTGTTGGCCGAGGGCGTGATGCGGCCGGTGAGCGGCGTGCCGCCGTGGACGATGAGGTTGGCCATGGAGCGCCTGTGGAGCTGAAAGCGCCATTGTGGCGCCGCCCCCGGCCAGGGCCGCCCGGCTCAGGTCTTTGCCGCCGCCGCGCGCTGCTCTTCCTGCAGGCGCAGCACGCGGCGCTGCACCTTGCCGGTGGTGGTCATGGGCAGGGCGTCTATGAACTCGATCTCCTTCGGGTATTCATAGGGCGCGAGCCGGCCGCGCACATGCTGCTGCAGCGCCAGCACCAGGGCCTTCTTGTCCACATCGTCACCCGCATGACCGGCAGCCAGCACGACATAGGCCTTGACCACGGCGCCGCGCTCGGCGTCGGGCTTGGGCACCACCACGGCATTGGCCACCGCAGGGTGCTTGACGAGGCAGTTCTCGATCTCGCTGGGGCCGATGCGGTAGCCGGCGGATTTGAAGACATCGTCGCTGCGGCCCTGGTACCAGAGCCAGCCGTCGGCGTCCATCACCGCGGTGTCGCCGGTGCGGCACCAGCTGTCGTCGGGGCTGCCGGTGAACTTGGCGCGCGTGGCGGCCTCGTTGTTCCAGTAGCCGAGGAAGAACACCGGGTCGGGGTGGCCGTGGATGTCGCGCCGGTGCACTGCCACGTCGCCCTGCGTGCCCGGCGGGCAGACGCGGCCTTCGTCGTCGAGCACGGCGACGCGGTGGCCCGGGTAGGCGCGGCCCATGCTGCCGGGCCGCGCCGGCCAGCCGGGGTGGCGGCGGCCTTCGACGTCCTGCCAGGCGCCGCAGTTGCCGACGATGTAGTTGATCTCGGTCTGGCCGAACATCTCGTTGACGGTCAGGCCCAGGGCCTCGCGGCACCAGTTGAAGACGGCATCGCCCACCGCCTCGCCCGCGCTCATCACGGCGCGCAGGCGCAGCCGGTAGCGCTGGCCCGGCGCCGGCACCGCCTTCATCATCGCCTTCAGCGCCGTGGGGAAGAGAAAGCTGTGCGTGACGCGGTGGCGCTGCATCAGCTCGAAGGCGCGCTCGGGCGCGAAGCGGCCCTGGTAGGCCACGATGGGGCGGCCGAAGTACAGCGTGGGCAGCAGTGCGTCCATCAGGCCGCCGGTCCAGGCCCAGTCGGCCGGACTCCAGAAGACCTCGCCGCGGCCGAGGCCGAAGCCGTTCTGGCTGCAGACAAAGCCGCTCAGGTTGCCGATCAAGGCGCGGTGCGGGATCAGCGCGCCCTTGGGCGGGCCGGTGGTGCCGCTGGTGTAGATCAGCACCGCGGCGTCGTCGGCCGCGGTGTCGCAGGACACGGGCGGTGGCAGGCCGGCACCCGCCGCTTGAACATCGACCCAGTCCAGATCGCCCTGCCCGGCCGCGCCGCCCACGGCCACCAGGCACTTCAGGGCCGGGCACTCGCCTCGCACCGCGCGAAGATTGGCGATGGAACTCTCGTCGGCAATGGCCAGCACGGCGGCGCTGTCCTGCAGCCGGTATGCCAGCGCTTCGGGGCCGAAGAGCATGGACAGCGGCATCGCCACCGCGCCCAGCTGGTAGACGGCCATGTGGGCCGCGGCCGTCTCGGGCCGCTGCGGCATCACGATGGCGACGCGGTCGCCGCGCTGCACGCCCAGGCGCCGCAGCGCATGGCCCAGTGCATCGGCCTGGCGCTGCAGCTGGCCGTAGCTGAGGCGGCCGCTGCGGCCGTCTTCATGCTCCCAGGCGATGGCGGTGCGGCGCGCCGTGGCCGGCCGCCGCGCCCAGCGTGCGCAGCAGGCCTGGCCGATGTTGAAGCGCGCCGGCACCTGCCAGCGGAAGCTGCCGTGGAGATGATCATGGGCCAGGGCCGGATCGGTGCGGGAAGGGGTTCGCCGAGCTTTCATCCTGCGAGGTTAAGGCGGCCTCTGCACCCACGCCCCGGGGCGTTTCCCGGGGTCGCGTCAAGTTCGGCCCTGCCCGGGCCGAAAACAAGCCACCGGGTACACGCATCCGCGCCCACGCAGTACGCAAACCCCATGCCCTACGCCGCCCTCTCTGCCGTCAAGCACCTGGTCCACCCCGGCCACGCACTGCCTTTCAATGTGCGCGACGCCGACGGCCTGCTGCTGCTGGCGCGCGGCATCCGCATCGAATCGCAGGGCCAGCTCGAAGAGCTGTTCACGCGCGGCGCCCTGGTCGACATCGCCGAGCTCAAGCGCGCCGAGCCCGACATCGCCAATGCGCGGCGCGACGAGTTGCCGGCGCTGTGGTCGCGCTGCCTGGCCGAGGCGGCGCGCACGCTGGCACGCGCCGACAGCACCGGCTTTGCCAACGCGCTGGACGCCGCCGCGGCGCCGGTGCAGACGCTCATCGCCCGCGACCCCGATCTCGCCATCTTCCAGGTGCTGCGCCAGGTTCACAACGACGATATCGACTACGGCGCCCAGCGCTCGCTGCGCACCGCCATCACCTGCGCCCTGGTGGCGCAGCGCCTGGGCTGGGACGCGGCGCAGACCGAACGCGCCTTCAAGGTCGGGCTGACGATGAACATCTCCATGCTCGAGCTGCAAGGCCAGCTGGCGCGCCAGATCACCGCGCCCACGGCGCAGCAGCTGGGCCTGCTGCGCACCCACCCGATGCGCAGCGTGCGCATGCTCGAGCAGGCCGGCATCAGCGACCCGCTGTGGCTGGAAGGCGTGCTGCGCCACCACGAATGCGAAGACGGCAGCGGCTACCCCAGCGGCTGCAGGGAGCCCGGCGACCTGGCCTCGTTGGCGCGGCGCGCCGACAACTACACCGCGCGCCTGGCCGGCCGCGTGGGCCGCGACGCCCAGGCGGCCGACCGCGCCGGCCGCGAGATGTTCGTGCGCGAGCCCGGCAACGAGATGACGGCGGCGCTGGTCAAGGAGTTCGGCCTCTACCCGCCCGGCTGCTATGTGCGCCTGGCCTCGGGCGAACTGGCCTTGGTGGTGGCGCGCGGCCCCACCATCACCACGCCCATCGTGGCCTGCCTGAGCAACGAACGCGGCATGCCGCTGCCGCGGCCGCTGCGCGTGACCACCGACCCGCGCCGGCGCGCCGTGGCTGCCGTGGTGGGCGAGCGCAGCCTCAATGTGCGCCTGCCGCTGGACCGGCTACTCGCCGCCATCCTGGCCTGAGCCCGCGGCAAAGGCCTGCAGCGCCGGCCCGGCGATGCGGCAGATGCGCCAATCGGGCATCACGGTGGCGCCCATGCGTTCATAAAAGTTGATCGCGTTGCGATTCCAGTCCAGCACGCTCCACTCGAAGCGCCCGCAGCCGCGCGCCACCGCCAGCGCACCCAGGGCCCGAAGCAGGGCCTTGCCGAGGCCGGTGCCGCGGTGGGCCGGCTGCACGTAGAGGTCTTCCAGGTAGAGCCCGGGGCGGCCGAGGAAGGTGCTGAAGTTGTGGAAGAAGAGCGCGAAGGCCACCACCGTGCCGCCCACCTCGCCCACCAGCGCCTCGGCCGCCGGGCGCTCGCCGAAGAGCTGGGGCAGCAGCGACTCCGGCGTCACGACGACCAGGTGCTCGAGCTTTTCGAACACCGCCAGCTCGCGGATCAGGCCGACGATGGCGGGCACGTCGGCGGGGGTGGCGGGGCGCAGGGTGGGGGTGGGCGTGGGGGTGGTCATGGCGGGATTGTGGCGTTCGGCGCAGGGCTGCTTGCCATTTCCGCAAGCTCGAAGTTGGAGCCGCCTGCGTCGAAAGAATGGGCTCGGCGATCCAGGAGGGACATCCGGCTCCCTCACCCTTCACACCCCCGACATGCAACCGGCATAAACAGCTCGAAACATCAAGGTGCCGTCCAGGCGCCACAGTGCGGCCCTTGTGGCGGAACTCATGGTTTACCCGCCACTCGATCAAGGCCCCCAACGATGCAGGAGCTCAGGATTGCTGGTTGATGAATTCGACGACCTGGCCGAACCGGCACGCGCCCAGGCCGCCGCCCTGGCCCAGCCCCCGGTGCCGCGGCCGGCGCCGGTGCCGCGGCTGGTGTCGCGCCTCTATGCCGCGGCCCCGCCGGCCCTGCGCGAGCGTCTGCTGCACTGCCTTCTCGAACCCCTGGGCACGCTGGGCACGATGGGTGTGGCCGCGGGTGCCTTCGGCTGCTACCTGTACCAGAGCGGATCAGAAGGCAGCAAGGCGGCGATGACCGAGGTGGCGCGCTACTCCAACGCCCAGATGGCCGAACTGGCGCGCTTCGTCGCCCAGGTCCAGCCCCAGGCCCTGCACGAGTTCACCCGCCTCATCGGCCAGCAGCCCGTGGGCATGGCCGCCTTCACCGCCTCGGCCGCCCTGCTGCTGGTGCGCCTGCTGCGCCAGCCCGAGGCCGGCACAGCACCCACTCCCACCGCCCGGCCCCGCAGCGACTGAACAAGGCGCGCGGCCACCGCGACAATGCGCAGCCTGCGGCGCCGCCGCAGCCGCATCCAGGTTCGCGCATGCCCACGCTTTTGCATACCGCCGATTGGCAGATCGGCCGCCAGTACGGCGTCTTTGCGCCCGACGACGCCGCCGCCCTGGCCGAGGCCCGTTACACAGCCGTCGAAAGACTGGCCGCCCTGGCCACGGCCGAGAAGGTCGACGCCGTGGTCGTGGCCGGCGATGTCTTCGATGCCCAGACCGTTTCGGCGCGCAGCATCCGCCGCCTCTTCAATGCGCTGGCGGCCTACGCCGGCCCCTGGGTGATGATCCCCGGCAACCACGACGCCGCCCTGGCCGAAAGCGTGTGGAGCCACGCGTTGCGGCTGCAGGCCGTTCCTGACAATGTGTACCTGGCCTTGCAGCCGCGGGTGGTCGAGCTGGCGGCATCGCGCCTGGCCCTGCTGTGTGCGCCGCTCACCCAGCGCCACACCCACGGAGATCTGAGCGACTGGTTCGACGGCGCCGAGACGCCCGACGGCTGGTGGCGCATCGGCGTCGCCCACGGCGCCGTGCAGGGCCTGCTGGCCGACGAAATCGATTCCGCCAACCCCATCGCCCCCGACCGCGCCGTCCGCGCCCGGCTGGACTACCTGGCGCTGGGCGACTGGCATGGCACCAAGTGCATCGACGCGCGCACCTGGTACAGCGGCACGCCCGAGCCCGATAGATTCAAGGGCAACGATCCCGGGCAGGCGCTGC
This sequence comes from Rubrivivax sp. A210, assembly GCF_904426505.1. Classification (GTDB taxonomy): domain Bacteria; phylum Pseudomonadota; class Gammaproteobacteria; order Burkholderiales; family Burkholderiaceae_C; genus Rubrivivax. Next base: position 63,517 of record NZ_CAJGBN010000008.1, on the reverse strand, counting down.
TGGTGAGCCTGGCCGAGCCGGGCACGCCGCCGCGCGTGCGGCCGGTGGCGGTGGCGCAGTTTCGCTGGCAACAGCTGGCCGCACGCCTGGACGTGGCGAGCGACCTCGACGGCCTCATCGCCCGCCTCGAGGCCTTGGGCGCGCCCGATGTGATCGACCTGCAACTCAGCGGCCACATCGACCTCGCCGGCCAGGCCCGCCTGCAGGCCGCGCTGGGTGCGGCCGAGGCGCGGCTGCGCTGCCTGCGCAGCGACCTGGGCGGCCTGCGCCTGGCACCCACCGACGAAGACATCGCCGCCCTCCACGTCGATGGCTGGCTGGGCGAGCTGGTGGCCGAACTGCGCGGTGTCGGCGGCGCGGCCGGCGCCGCCGCCGGCGACGATCCACGCCGCGCCCAGGACGCGCTGGCCCTGCTCACCGGCCTGCTGGTGGCGCGCGGCGCGGGGGCCGCATGAGGCTGCAAAGCCTGCGCGTGGCCGAGCTGCGGCAGTTCCGCGAGCCTTTCGAGCTGGCCGGCATTGCACCCGGCCTCAACATCTACACCGGCGCCAATGAGGCCGGCAAGAGCACGCTGGTGCGCGCCATCCGCGCCGCCTTCTTCGAGCGCCACCGCTCGACCAGCGTCGACGACCTGCGTCCCCATGGCGACAGTGCCGCCGCGCCGCTGGTGGAGCTGGCCTTTGAGCTGGGCGGCGAAAGCTGCCGCCTGAGCAAGAGCTTTCTGCACAAGAAGCGCTGCGAGCTGATGGTGGGCACGCGGCGCCTCGAAGGCGTGGAGGCCGAGGACTGGCTGGCCGAGCAGCTGGGCTTCCAGTTCGCCGGCAAGGGCGCGAGCAGGGCCGAGCACTGGGGCATCCCCGGCCTGCTGTGGATCGAGCAGGGCGCGGGCCAGGCGGTGCGCGACGCGGTGGGCTTTGCCGCCGATCATCTGCGCCGTGCGCTCGACAACTCGCTGGGCGAGGTGGCGGCCAGCGGCGGCGACGAGATCACGGCCCAGGTACAAGGCCTGCGCGAAGAGCTGCTCACCGGCACCGGCAAGCCACGCGGCGCCTACCAGAAGGCCATCGCCGACGAGTTGGCGCTGGCGGCGCAGTTGGCCGCGCTGCAACAGGCCGTGGCCGACTACCGCGGCCAGGTCGACCAATTGCGCCTGCTGCGGCAGGCCCATGCGGCCGACACGCGCGATGCGCCCTGGGCCGCGCTGCGCCAGCAAGAGGCTGGCGCCCGCCAGGCGCTGCAGGCGGCCCAGGCCCTGGCCGGCACGCGTGACCGCGAGCGCGAGCAGCTGCGCCAGACCAGCGGGCTGCGCGAACTGCTGGCCCAGCGCCTGCTGGCGGCCGAGCAGCAACAGCAGCAATTGCTGGCCCGCGGCCAGGCCCTGGCCGAGGCCAGCCACCAGCATGAGCAGGCCCAGGCCGTGGCGGCCCAAAGCGAGCAGGCCGAGGCGGCAGCGGCCACCACGCTGCGCGCCGCGCGCCAGGCGCTGGCGCTGGCGCGGCAGGAAGACAACCGCGCCACGCTGCAGCGCCAGCTGGCCGATGCCCAGGCGCGCGCCGCCGAGCTGGCCGAACTGTTGCAGCGCGCCAGCACCGAGAGCGAGCGCGCCGCCGCGCTGCGCCGCGAGGCCGTCCGCCTGGGCCTGGCCGAGGCCGATCTGAAAGCGCTGCGCCAGCAGCAGCAGCGCCTGACCGCGCTCGAGATCGGCCAGGCCGCCGTCGCCACCCGCCTGGGCTTCGACCTCGCCGAAGGCGCCCGCATTCAGCTGCAGGGCGGCGAGATCAACGGCCGCGGCGAACGCCTGCTGATCGAACCCTGCACCGTGTTCATCGCAGGCGTGGGCACGCTCACCATCGCCCCCGGTGGCCGCGACCTGGCCGAGCTGGCGCAGGAGCAGGCGCGCCTGCGCGGCGAGCACCAGGCCTTGCTGCAGCGCCTGGGCCTGGACTCGGCGGCGGCGGCCGATGCCCGCGAGCGCAGCCACGCAGCCCGCCTGGCCGATGCCGAGGGCGCCGAGAAGGCCGCCCGCGTGCTGGCGCCCCAGGGCCTGGAGACGCTGCGTGCCGCCCTCGACGCGGCGCAGGCACGCCAGGCCGAGGCCGGCAGCGCCCTCGCCCGCCTGCCCGCGCCGCCGGAGCCGACCACGGGCCCCGTGCCGGCCCTGGATGCCGCCCAACGCGCCTTCGAGGCCGCCACCGCCCAGGCCGACGCCGCCCTGCAGGCGCTGCAGAAGGCACGCCAGACCCTGGCCACCCAGGCCAGCCGGCGCGAAGCGGCGCAGCAGGAGCGCGATGCACTGCAGCTGGCGCTGGACAGCCCGCAGTTGCTGGCCGAACTGGCCACCCAGCGCCTGGCCCTGGTCGAGGCCGGCGTGCAGGAAGCGGCGCAGCGCGCCGCGGTCGAGGCCCTCGAGGCCCAGATCGCCGCCGCCCGCCCCGACATCCTGAACCAGGACGTCGCACGCCTGCGCCGCAGCGCCGACGAGGCCGAGCGCCAGCACCAGGCGCGCGACCGCCAGATCGTTCAGCTCGAGGCCGCGCTGGCCGCCGCCGGCGCCCAGGGGCTGGAGGAAGAGCTGGCCCGCTGCCAAGGCGAGCAGGCCCAGGCCGCGCGGCGGCTGGCCGAGCTGCGCCGCCGCGCCGAGGCGCTGGACTATCTGCTGCAGCGCCTGGAACAGCGCCGCCAGGATCTGACGCGGCGGCTGCAGGCGCCGCTGCAAAAGCATCTCGAGCACTACCTGGGCCTGCTGTTGCCGGCGGCACGGCTGGAGGTCGATCAGGACCTGGTGCCCGGCGCCCTCTCGCGCAGCGGGCCGCGCGGCCCGCGCAGCGACCCCTTCGAGGCCCTGAGCTTCGGTGCCCGCGAACAGATGGGCGTGATCAGCCGCCTGGCCTATGCCGACCTGCTGAAGGAGGCCGGCCGGCCCACCCTGGTGATCCTGGACGACGCCCTGGTACACAGCGACGAGGAGCGCCTCTCGCTGATGAAGCGCGCCCTCTTCGACGCCGCCCAGCGCCACCAGGTGCTGCTCTTCACCTGCCACCCGGCGCTATGGCGCGACATGGGCGTGCCGCTGCAGGCGCTGGAAGCGCTGCGCGGCTGACCCTTACTCGCCTTGCGGCCCCTCCAGGCGCTGGCGCAGGCCGCTGATGCGCCGCGTGCGCCGCGCCGCCGCCAGCGCCAGCACGGCCGGATCGGCGCAGACCACGGTGCAGGCCAGGCGGGCGCGCGTGATGCCGGTGTAGACCAGCTCACGCGTGAGCACGGCGCGGTCTTCGCCAGGCAGCACCAGCAGCACATGGCCGAACTCCGAGCCCTGGCTCTTGTGGACCGTCATCGCGAAGGCTGTCTCGACCTCGGCCAGCCGGCCCACCGACACCGAGCGCAGCGCCTCGCCGTCCAGGAACCAGCAGCGCAGCGTGCCGCCGCCCGGCGGCTTGAGCACGAGGCCGACATCGCCGTTGAAGACGCCCAGGGCGGCCTCGTTGCGCGTCACCATCACCGGCCGGCCCTCGTACCACTCGCCGCGCCGCTGCAGCAGGCCTTCGCCCTGCAGCGCGCGCTCGATGGCGGGGTTGAGGCCGGCCACGCCCCAGGGCCCGTCGCGCAGCGCACACAGCACACGGCATCCGTCGTAGGCGCGCAGCAGGTGGCGGGCCCAGTCGTCGAAATCGGCTGCGGCGGCCGGGCGTTGCGCCAGCAGTTCCAGGTAAGCGCGGTAGCCACCGGGCGCGCCGGGCCGGCCGGCCACGGCCAGCGCCGCCACGGCGTCGGCCGTGCGCGGCTGCACCAGGGCCAGTGCGCCCGCGGGCGCGGCCCGCAGCAGCACCAGCGCCGCCGCCGCGTCGCCGCCGTTGAGCGCCTGCGCCAGCGCGCCTATGGGGCCGGCAAAGCGGCGGCTCTCGCGCAGCACCACGGTTTGCTGGGCCAGGGCCGGGCCATCGCCCAGGCTGTCGTCCGGCAGCGTCTGGCCCGTGAGCGCCTGCACCCACTGCGCCGTGTGCGGCCGGTAGGCGCCGGCTTGGCCCGGGCCGCCAGCGCCCTGGCACAAATCGCCCATCACCGCGCCGGCCTCGACCGAGGCGAGCTGGTCCTTGTCGCCCAGCAGCACCAGGCGGGCCGTGGGCGGCAACGCGTCCAGCAGCGCCGCCATCATCTCCAGATGCACCATCGAGGCCTCGTCGACGACCAGCAGGTCCAGGTCCAGCGGTGCGGTGGCGTCGTGGCGGAAGCGCCGCGTGCCGGGCCGGGCGCCCAGCAGCGCGTGCAGGGTGCGCGCCGGGCCCAGGCCATCCGCCCAGTCGTCCAGCGGCAACGCCGTGCCCAGCGCCTGGCGCAGGCCCTGCAGCGCCGCATCGATGGACTGGCGCAGCCTTGCCGCCGCCTTGCCGGTGGGCGCGGCCAGGGCCACGCGCAGGGGCTGCGGCCCCGCGTGCAGCGCCTGCAAAAGAACCAGCAGCCGCGCCGCGGTGTAGGTCTTGCCGGTGCCGGGGCCGCCGGTGATGACGGTCAGGCGCCCGCGCAGGGCCACGGCGCAGGCCACCTGCTGCCAGTCGATGGCGGCGGCCGACGGCTTGAAGAGCTGGCGCATCAGGGCCCGCGCCGCACCCGCATCGACCTGGCCCGGCGCGGCCTCGGCACGCGCGACGATGCGGGCCGCCACGCGCGACTCATGGCGCCAGCCACGGCGCAGGTAGAGCAGGCCGCGCGACAGCACCAGCGGCGTGCGGCCACCCTCGTCCATCGGATCGAACTGCAGCACCGGCCGCCCCTGCCAGGCCTGGCGGCACGCGGCCTCGTCGGTGGGAAAGCCGGCCAGCGCCTCGCGCCAGGCGGCCTGGGCCTCGGGCGGTCCTTCCAGCAGCGCCGCGGCCTGCTCGGCCAGGCCATTCAGCGGCAGGCCGCCGTGGCCGCGGCCTTCCAGGCTGGCCAGCAGCGCCGAGGCCAGCAGCAGGCTGGCGGGGGCTTGCGGGTCCAGCTCGTGGAGGAAGGCGGCGAAGGCCAGGTCCAGGCTGCGCAGCCAGCCGGCCTCGCGCCAGGCGCGCAGGTTCTGCAATTGCTGGGCCGGCGTCATGGCGCGGCCTCCGCGCCCGGCGCGGGCAAGAGTGCATCCAGCGCCTCGACCAGCGCCGGCGGCGGCGCCAGGTGGCAGCAGCCGCCGGCCGGGCCGTGGATGCCGCGCAGGTAGAGATAAACCGCGCCGCCCAGGTGCTGTGCCGGCACATAGGCCGCGCCCAGGCGTGCCTTGAGCAGCCGGTGCAGGGCCAGCAGGTAGAGCGCGGCCTGCACGTCGTAGCGGTGCTCCAGCATCGACGCCTCCAGGGCCGCGGCTGTGTAGTCGGCATCGCCCGCGCCCAGTGCATTGGACTTGTAGTCCAGCACCCACCAGCGCCCGCCGTGCTCGAAGACGAGGTCGGCAAAGCCCATGAAGAGGCCGTGCAGCTCACGCTCAGGCAGGGCCGGGCGCGGGCGGCCGGGCAGCAGGTGGCGGCGGCAGAGGTCGTCCAGCGCCGCGGCGCCAAGGCCGTCGCTGGAAAACCAGAACTCCAGCTCGGGCACCAGGGCCGGCAGTTCGGAAAGCGCCGCGCCCAGCGGTGGCAGCGGGCGGCTGCAGATCTCGCTCAGCCAGCGCCGCACATCGTCGCCCCGGTGACCCCAGCCCTGGCGCTCGCAGCGCCGCAGCAGAGCCTGCTGCAGGGCCGCCGAATCAGCCAGCGCAAAGCCCTCGCCGGCCAGCCATTCGAGCTGGTCGTGCAGGAAGTTGCCGGCCAGGGCGCCGCGTGGAAAGCGGTGCCAGGGCGCGGCGGCCGCGGTCGGCGACGGCGCCGCCTCGGCCGGTTCGTCGTCGAGCACGGTGTGGACCTGCACGGCGCCGGCGGCGGTGACGGCCACGGGCGCTGCACCCAGCTCGCGCACCAGGGCCGAATAGCTGGCGATGGCCCAGTCGCGGTCGAAGGCGGCGCTGTAGGCCGGCGCCGCCAGCAGCGCCAGCGGCGCGGCGCGGGGGCGCAGCCGAGTCAGTGGCGGCACGGCCGCAGCGCCCGGATCCAGGGCCTGCACCTCGATGCCGGCGCAACCGGCGGCCAGGGCCCGCAGGTCAGCGACCAGCGACTCGCGCGGGCGCGCCACCGGGCCGGTGAGCAGGCAGCCGAGGGCGCTGCGGTGCCAGATGTACTCGGCTGCCCTGCCCACGCACAGCGCCGCCGCGCCGACCCAGAGGCCGTGGCGGGCGCGCGTGAGCGCCACGTAGAGCAGGCGCAGGTCTTCGCGCAGCCGTTCGGCCTCGGCCGCGGCCAGGTCTTCGGCGTCGGGCTCCAGCACCAGGCGGCGGCCGCCGGCACCATCGGCCAGCAGCAGCACGTCGCCGCTGCGGCGGCCACGGAAGTGGGCCGCGAAGGGTAAAAAGACCAGCGGGTACTCCAGGCCCTTGGACTTGTGGACGGTGACCACCTGCACCAGGTCGGCATCGCTTTCCAGGCGCAGCACCTGCTCGTCGCCGCCGCCGCGGCCGGCCGAGGCATCGGCGATCTGCTGCCCCAGCCAGCGCATCAACGCCTGCTCGCCCTCGGCCGTGGCGCTGGCCGCCTGCAGCAGCTCGGCCAGGTGCAGCAGGTTGGTGAGGCGCCGCTCGCCGTCGGGCGCGCCCAGGCAGCGCGCTGGCAGGCCGAAGGCATGGAGCGCGCGCCGCAGCATGGCCAGCACGCCCTGGCCCTGCCACACCGTCTGCAGCTGGCGCAGCGTGTCGCAGCGGGCGTCGAAGGCCTCGTCGTCGTCGGCCAGGGCCCGCAACTCATCCAGGCTCAGGCCCATGGTCGCGCTGGCCAGGGCGGCGCGGGCCAGCGCCACCTCGCGCGGCGCGGCCACGGCCTGCAGCAGGCGCAGCAGGTCGGCCGCCTCGGCGCTGGCGTAGACGCTGTCCTTGTCCGACAGATAGACCGAGGCCACGCCGCGCCGCTGCAGCGCCTGGCGCACGGCGGCGGCCTCGCCGCCGGTACGCACCAGCACCGCGATGTCGGCCGGCCGCAGCGGGCGCGGCTGTGCGCCGTCGCCCACAAAGGCGGCGCCGGCGTCGTTGAGGAGGGTCACGATGCGCTCGGCGCACAGCGCGGCGTAAAGCGCCCGGCTGTCGGCCTTGTTGAGGCCCTGGTCGTCGACAAACAGGGTCAGAGCCGGCCACTCGCTGCCGCCGCAGACAAAGCGCTCGGCACGCCCGCGGGCAGCGACAGCCACAAAGGGCAGCGCGGCGCCGTCATCCTCGCCTTCCTGGTCCGCCGCACGCAGCTGGAAGGCCCCGGCACCGCCGCGCGCCTCGGCCGTGCCGAAGACGTGGTTGACAGCCGCCACCAGGGCGGTGGTCGAGCGGTGGTTGGTGCCCAGCACATGGTGGCGCCCGCGCGTGGCGGTGCGCGCCTGCAGATAGCTCTGGATGTCGGCACCGCGGAAGCCGTAGATGGCCTGCTTGGGGTCGCCGATGAGCAGCAGCAGGCGGGCCGGGTCATCGTCGGCGATGCGGTAGAGGCGGTCGAAGATGCTCAGCTGGCGCGGCGAGGTGTCCTGGAACTCGTCCACCAGCGCGGCCGGGTACTGATCGACGATGCGCTGGCGCAGACGCCGTGCGCGCTCGCCGTGGCGGGCCTCGTCCAGCGCCTCGTCCAGCCGCTGCAGCATGTCGGCAAAGCCGAAGGTGCCGGCACTCGCCTTGAGCTGCGCCATGCGCGCCGCCACGCGCGCCGCGGCGTGCAGGCGCAGCGCCGGGCCGGGGGTCGGCAAGGCGTCTAGCGCCGCCATCAGCGCGCCGAAGGCCTCGAAGCAGGCGGGAATGGCGGCCGACTGGCCCGGCTTGAAGGCCTCGGCCACGCCCAGGGCCGTGAGGCGCTGGGCGCCGGCCTTGACGTCGGGCAGATCGATCTCCGGGTCGGCGGCCCAGTCGTGCAGGGCCTGCAGCCAGCGCCCGCCGCGGGACACGCCCAGCTTGTGCTTGTCGATGGGGCAGTCCTTGCGCGCCCATTGCGCCTCCAGCCAGGCACGCATCTCGGTCGTGCGCTCGACCCAGCCTTGCCTGAGCGTGGCCAGCGTGGCCAAACGATCGCTGTCGATGCGAGCAATGCACTCGGCCAGGCTGCCCTGCCCGGCCCGCGGCGGCAGCGGCAGCTCGACCAGGGCGCCGGCATCTTCGGCCAGTTTCTCGACGCCGGACCACACATCGAGCACGCGCGCCAGCGCCTCGCCGTCCAGCGGGTAGACCTGCTGGCGCCAGTAGTCGTGTACCGCCTCGGCCCGCAGCGCGGCGGGGTCGGCCTGCAGCTCTTCGTCGAAGAGACAGCCGCTGTCGAAGGCGTGTTCGCGCAGCATGCGCTGGCACCAGGCGTCGATGGTGTGGACCGCAGCCTCGTCCATGGCCTCGGCGGCCATGGCCAGGCGGTGGGCGGCGTGGCTGCGTGCGTCGCCTGCGGGCACATCCGCCAGCAGCCGGGCCATGAAGTCGTCGCCGGCAGCGGCCTCCCCGCGGAAGCAGGCCGCGGCCTCGACCAGGCGCTGGCGGATGCGGTCGGCCAGCTCGCGCGTGGCGGCGCGCGTGAAGGTCATCACCAGGATCTCGCCCGGCAGCAGCGCCCGCGCCGGCCCGGCAACGCCACCATGGCCCAGCACCAGGCGCAGGTAAAGGGCGGCGATGGTCCAGGTCTTGCCGGTGCCGGCGCTGGCCTCGATGAGGCGACTGCCGCGCAGGGGCAGGTTCAGCGGGTCCAGCCGGTCAGCCATGGTCGGGCTCGTCATTGGCCTGCAGCGGCTCGACGCCTGCCGCGGCGGCCAGCCAGGCTATGCAGGGCTCGTAAAGCCGCCGCGTCGCCTCTTCGAAGCCGGGTTGGGCGGCCAGCGTCGCGAAGTCGGGGTAAAGCCGCGCCAGGCAGGGCTCGCGGCCCTCGCCGGGCATGGCGCTGAAGGCGGCACCGTCGTAGGCTTCGGCGGCCTTGGCCGGATCCTTGGTCAGCCAGGCCAGGCCGGTGCGCGCCGCGGTGGGCCACGGCGCAGAGCCCAGCAAGCCGTCGCGGCAGGCGCGCATCAGGGCCAGCAGGGTGTCGCGGGCCTCGTCAGGCTGCAGCGGCGCCAGGCGCGCCACGGCGTCGCTGCCGATGACGATGCCGCCCACCGGCCCGCCGCAGGCCGCTGCGGCCAGGCCGCGCAGCCAGGGCGCGAACAGCTTGTCGGCGCGCGGCAGCCGCTTCTTGTCGGCAATGCCGCCGGCCTGCAGCGCCAGCCACACCGCGTGGCCGGCGCCGTCCTGGCGCAGCTCGAGCAGCCAGTCGTCCAGCACCAGGCCGGCGTCCTGCGGGTCGGCCAGGCGCAGCGGGCGCTTGTCGCCGGGCTCGGGCCACGCCGCGCGCTCGGCCTGCCAGCACGCCAGCATGGGCTCGAGGGTCTGCATCAGCGCCACCTCGATCAGCCGGCCCGGCCCGGCCAGCGGCAGGCGGCCGGCACGCCGCAGCCGCGCCACCTGGGCGGCGACGATGGCCGTGGCATCGACGCCGGTCACGGCCAGGGGCGCTCGCGATTCACGCAGCACCTCGTCCAGCAGCTGCCAACGCTGCAGGCCGCGGCTGTCGAAATCCTCGTCGTCGGCGGTGGGTGCGTCGATCTCGTCGAAAGCCACCTGCAGGCGGTGGCGGAACCAGGCCTGGACCGGATTGCGCAGAAAGCCGGCCAGCATGGCGAGGTTGAGGCGCAAGGCGGTGTCGACACGCGCGCTCGCTGCGGGTACGACAGGCGCCCCGCCCTCGACGTGCGCGCCGCGCCACTCGCCGGCATAGGTGAACAGGCCGCCGGGCTCGAAATAGCGCCGGCTGAAGGGCTGCAGCGGGTGCTCGGTGCTGCGCTGCCTCACCACGTCCTTGCCCCAGCCGGCCACCAGGTAGTCACGCAGCTGATCCACCAGCACCGAAGGCGGCTGGGCCTGGTTGTCGCGCTGGCTGCGGCCGGCCCAGCTGACATAGAGCACGCGGCGCGCCGAGAGCAGGGCATCGAGCATGAGCTGGCGGTCGTCGTCGCGGCGCGAGCGGTCGCCGGGCCGCGCCTGGCCGGGCAGGGCCAGCAGGTCGAAATCGCTGCGCGCGCCACGGCGCGGGTAGTCGCCCTCGTTCATGCCCAGCAGGCAGACGACCTCGAAGGGAATCGCTCGCAGCGGCAGCAGGGTGCAGAAGGTGACGCCGCCGGCGCGGAAGCGCCGCGCCACGCCGGGCTCGTCGACGCCGTCCAGCCAGGCCTCGCGCACCACCGCGATGTCCACCGCGTCGGCAAAGCCGGCGCGCTCGCAGGCCTGCAGCCAGTCGGACAGGGCCTGGTCCAGCGCAGACAACAGCGCGCGCTCGGCATCGTCGCCGGCCGCGAACACGGCCGCCAGCAGCGCGCGCAGGCGCTCGCCCCAGGCCGCGGGGCTGCGCGCTTGCGATGCGTCGCGCCACCAGGCCTCGACCACGCCCAGCAGCTCGTGCAGCACGCCCACCAGGCCGGCGTCCAGGCCGCCGACCTCGGCGCTGGGCTCGATGGCGGCGAGCTCGCCGTCTTCGTCCAGGGTCGCCATCGCCGCCAGCGCGCCCGTGGCATAGCCCAGCAGCAGGCGGCGCAGGCCGAAGGCCCAGGTATTGGCCTCGCCGCAGGCCGCGAGGCCCAGGCTGCCGCGCTGCTCGGCGTGCAGGCCCCAGCGGATGCCGGCATCACTGATCCAGGCCACCAGCGTGGGCAGGTCTCGGGCGGCCAGGCCGAAGCGCCGCGCCAGCGCCGGCACGTCGAGCAGGTCGCGCAGCTCGCCGTGGCCGAAGCGCTGCTGCGGCGCGCGCAACAGCCATTCCAGCGCCACCAACAGCGGCGCGTGGCCGCGCTCCTTCTGGTCGGCAATGCCCCAGGGGATGTGGCGCGCCGCGCCGCGCGCATGCTGGCCGAAGACCGAGCGTATGGCGGGCGCGAAGAGGTCGATGTCGGGCACCATCACGACGATGTCGCGGGGCGCCAGCGGGCGGCCGCCGGGTGGGTGGGCCAACAGCTGCAGCAGCTGGTCGTGCAGGATTTCGACCTCGCGCTGGGCGCCGTGGGCGAGGTGGAAGACGATGGAGCGGTCGTCGGCGGCCGGCGTCGCTGGCGGATGTTCGGCCAGCGGCACGAGATCGCGGATGCGCGCCTGCACCTGCTGCAGCAGGGTGCCGCCCTCGCCCAGGCCCGCCACCTCATCGAAGAGATCGATGCGCGGAATGTCGAAGCGCTGGCGTGCCTGCTGTGCATCGTCGAAGGCGTCGAGCTGGCGCACGAAGTCGCGCCCCTGGCGGCCCCAGGCGGCCAGCAGCGGATGGCCGTGGGCGTGCATCTCCTGCAGCGGCACATTGAACAGATCACGCTCGCCGCGCAGCGCGTGGCGGGGCCGGGTGGCGCGCAAGAGCTCGCGGCCGTCGATGATGTCGGCCCAGTGGTAGCGGCAGGGGTTGGGCACGGCCATCAGCACCTGGCAGTGGCGGGCCAGCGCGGCCACGGCCTCCAGCGTCTGCTGCGGCACATGGGTGCTGCCGAAGACCACCACGCGGCGCGGCAGGCCGGCAGGCCTTTCATCGGCCTGCAGCGCCTGCAGAAAGCGCTGGTGCAGCAGCGCCCGAGCGGCGGCGCCGTCGTCTGGCGCCAGGCTGGCCAGCACGGCGCGCCACAGCGCGGGCTGCCAGCGCTGGTCAGGCGGCACAGTGGGCGCGCCTTCGCCGTCGAGGGAGGTCGGGCCGCGCAGCCGGTCCAGCCCGGCGGCCCAGTCCTGCAGCCAGTCGGCGCGGTAGACCTGGTACTGGTCATAGAGATCGGCCAGGCGGCGGGCCAGCTGCAGGCGGCGCGCGGGGTCTCCATCGCCGAGGAACGAGGCAACGGGCTCGAAGCCCGGCTGGCCCACCAGGACGGGCAGCAGTTGCATCAGACGCCAGGTGAGCGGCGTCTTGTCCAGCGCCGACTGCGGCGGCACCGCGTTGCGGCCCAGCACCGCGCGGTAGCAGCGCCAGATGAAGCGCGCCGGCAGTTCGACGCGGGTGGCGGCGCAGATGCCGTGGGCCGTGGCCAGCGACATCTTCAGCCACTCGGCCATGCCATTGCTCTGGACCAGAAAGCTCTCGGCCTCCAGCGGCGCCAGCGGGTGGCGGGCCAGCCATGCAAAAACCGCCTCGGCCAGGTGCTCGAGGCGGTTGCCGTGCAGGATCAGCAGGCCGGGCTGGATTGCTTCTTGGTGCATCGCGGGGGTCGCTTCATGCGCCCATCATGCCCGCAGCGGCGGCCCGGCCGGACTGGCCGAGCCCCACAGCCGATGATCAGGATCAGCCCGGCGCGATCAGGCCGTGGTCAGTCGGTCGCGAAACAGTAGAAAAGCCCCGCGCCGCCGGTGGCCTTGAGGGCGTCCATGCCACAGCCGCGCGACTGGTGTGAGGCGTTCCACGACAGCGCCCAGGGGTCGGTGGTGAGGCCGGTGCGGTCGTGGTGGCCCAGCATGGCCGAACCCTCGCCGCCGGCCGTCCAGTTGCCGCAGGTCAGGTTGGGCGCGGGCGACAGTGCCGTGCCGTCGGGGCGCGAGCCGGTCAGCACATCGTGCATATTGGGCGTGTCGCCGCGGCCATTGACGGAGGCGCCGGCCTCGGTGAGCGCGGTGGTCTTGGTGATGTTGTTGGCGCCATGCAGTTGGTCGACGCTGGCCGCCACCAGCACGCCCTTGGCGTTGTACCAGGGGCCCTTGCCGATGCGGTCGCGCGCATGGATGGCGGGCGCGACTGGGGTGGCGGTGGCACTGGCGCTCAGGTAGGCGGCCCACTTGCGCTTGCCGGCACCGGCCGCCGTGGCCAGGCGTTGGCAATGGGCGTCGGCGCCGGCCAGGCCGCCGAGGTCGCCACCCTTGCCGCTGCCGACACTGGTGACAAAGAAGCCCATCGGGCCGGTGGACGGCGTGGTGGCGCAGGCCGACAGCAGCGCGGCGGCCGCCAGCGTGGCGGCACGGGCAATCAAGGGGTGGGTGCGCATGATGGGCAATCTCCGGGGTTGGGACGGCGCGATGACACGCGAAGCCGCGCCGCCTGGCTCTCCGTGCATACCCGGAGTGACAAGCGTATCAACTCGCCAGACCGAATCTTCCCGTCAACTTGCCAGTAAGGCCGCGACGCGCTCGCGCAGCTTTTCGGGCGTGACCTCGGCGGCGGCCAGCGCCGGCCCCGCGACCAGGCCGACGCGGTTGAAGAGGCCGCGGCGGAAGGGCCTGGCCATGGCCACGCCGCCCTCGATGCGCGAGAAGTACGAGCCCCACAGGTTTTGCAGCGCCAGCGGCACCACCGGCACCGGCCGCCCCTGCAGGATCTTCATCACGCCGCCCTTGAACTCGCCGAGTTCGCCATCGCGCGTGATGCCGCCCTCGGGAAAGATGCCCAGCAGCTCGCCTTCTTCCAGCACCTGGCGCGCCTGCTCGAAGGCGCGCTCGTAGGCGGCAGGGTCTTCGCGCTGCGGCGCCACGGGAATGGCCTTGCCGAGGCGGAACAGCCAGCCCAGCACCGGGGTGGCGAAGATGCGGTGGTCCATCAGAAAGCGTATCGGTCGCGGGCTGGCCGCCATCAGCAGCACGGCGTCGACGAAGCTGACGTGGTTGCACACCAGCACCGCCGCGCCCTCGGCCGGGATGTGGTCGCCGCCGCGCACGCGCAGCCGGTAGACGCAGCGTGTGAGCATGAAGGCGATGAAGCGCAGCAGGTATTCCGGCACGATGAGGAAGATGTAGCCGGCCACCAGCGCATTGAGCAGGCCCACGACGAGGAAGACCTGCGGAATCGTCAGCCCCGCGCCCAGCAGCAGGCCCACGCCCAGCGAGCTGACGATCATGAAGAGGGCGTTGAGGATGTTGTTGGCGGCGATGATGCGTGCCCGGTGCGTGGCCTGGCTGCGCAGCTGGATGAGGGCGTACATCGGCACGCTGTAGATGCCGGTGAAGAGCGACAGCAGGAAGAGGTCGGCCATCACGCGCCAGTGCGCCGGCACGCCGACGAACTGCGCCAGCGTGAGCCCGACGGCCGGCGGCAGCGCGCTTGCGGCGAAGAAGAGGTCGACCGCGAACACCGTCATGCCCAAAGCGCCCAGCGGCACGAGGCCGATCTCGACATGGCGGCGGCCCAGCATCTCGCACAGCAAGGCGCCCGTGCCGACACCGACCGAGAACACCACCAGCAGCAGCGAGGCCACCTGCTCGTCGCCGTGCAGCACATCGCGTGCGAAGGCCGGAAACATCGACAGGAACACGGCGCCGAAGAACCACATCCACGAAATGCCCAGCAGCGAGCGGAACACCGCCACATTGCCATGCGCCAGCTTGAGGTTGCGCCAGGTCTCGGTGAAGGGGTTCCAGTTGATGGCAAGCTGGGGGTCGGTGGCCGGCGAGGCCGGCACCGCCTGCGCCACCGCGCGCCCCAGCACCGCCACCGCCAGGCAGGCCCAGGCGGTGTAGCGCGCGCCGACCTCGGGCAGGGCGATGAGCAGGCCGCCCGCCACCTGGCCCAGCAGAATGGCGACGAAAGTGCCCATCTCGACCATGCCGTTGCCACCGGTGAGCTCGCGTTCGTTCAGGTGCTGCGGCAGGTAGGCGAACTTCACCGGGCCGAACAGCGTGGAATGCAGGCCCATCAAAGAGACACAGGCCAGAAGCAGGGGCACGTCGTGCTGCACGAAGCCCCAGCCGGCCAGCAGCATGATGGCGATCTCCAGGCTCTTGACGAGGCGGATCAGCACTTCCTTGGGGTACTTGTCGGCCAGCTGGCCGCTGGTGGCCGAGAACAGCAGGTAGGGCGCGATGAAGAGCGCACCGATCACCAGCCCGGCCATGGACGCCGGCAGCCAGCTCACCTGCAGCTGGTAGGTGACCAGCACCGTGAACGCGAACTTGAACAGGTTGTCGTTGCCGGCGCCGAGAAACTGCACGCAGAAGAAGGGGCCGAAGCGGCGCTGGACCAGCAGCGCGAACTGGTTGGGATGGGCGTGGGCGGGGTCTGACATCTTGGACCTCAGGTGGCAAAGACGCGGCTGTCTGGCGGGGGCACTGTAGCGGCTGCGGGTGCGGCGGCGTCAGCGCAGTTCCTGCGGCGCGCCGGCCAGGCCGGCGCGCTCGAGCCAGTCGAACACCGAATCGACGGTGACGGTCTCGATGCGGTCGCTGTAGCGCTTGTCGTCCGGGTGGTCGTCGAAGGCGATGTGGGCCGCCGTCATGCGCGCGCCCAGGCGCACCAGCGGGCTGATGCGCAGCACAGTCGGCTCATAGCCCTTGAAGCGCAGCCAGGCCTGGGCGCGCTCGCGCGTCGCGGCCGCGGGCTCCTGCGACCAGGCCAGGGTCTCTATGGCCCACTGGTTGCTCTGCTGGTACTTCTGCGCCCAGGGGTAGGCCACCATGTTGTAGGCGCCGGTATGCAGGGCCGCGATGCGACGGTTGTCGGCCAGCAGCGCGCGCAGGCCGGCCTGCACCGCGGGCGTGGGCAGGGCGTAGGCGGCGCGGTACTCGTGCAGGTCGTCGAGGAAGAACTCGCCCAGGCCCTGGCGCCAGAGTTCGGCTCGCGCGCTGCCGCACTGGTTGAGCTTGTGCAGCACGCGCCACTGGCCCTGGTCGCGGTAGGCCAGGCCCAGATGGCTCCAGCGCAGGCGGTACTTGCTCAAATCCTGGCCGGCACGCGCCAGCACTACCACGTCGGCACCGCTGGCATCGAGCGCCCGCGCGGCGCGCTCGGCCAGTTGCAGCGAGCGCTGCACGGCTGTCGCATCGGGCAGGCGCGCCTCGCAGTTGCGGCCGGCCCGGGCCGGCGCCGCGGCGGCCAGGGCCAGGGCGGTACAGAGCGCGGCAAGTCGGCGCTTCATCGCGTCACCCTCTCGTTGTAGAGCAGGGCACGGCCGACCTCGTTGGGGATATAGGCAATCGCCTTGCCGGCCGCCGAGAGCACCCAGCCGGCACTGAAGGCCGTGGCCACCACCGCGGTGCCCGCCAGCACCGAGACGCCGCCCGCCACCTGGCCACTGAGCCTGACGCTGGCGCGGGCGCCGTCCGAGGCACGTTCCAGCACCCACACGGTGCCGTCGGAGGCGGCGTCGACGGCCACCACGGTGAGCATGGCGCCGGCCGAGAGCAGGCCCACCGGCGCGGCCACCGAGACCGCGATGGGCAGGGCCGAGAGCGCGCTGGCTTCGGACGCGCCGTCGTGGGCGCGGGCAGCACCGGCAAGAGCGAGGCCCAGCGCGGCGATGAGGACGAGCTTCTTCATGCGGTTTCTCCTGGTCGTTGCGAAGCTTCAGAGTGCGGTCACAGTGGCGATGAGCCCTGCTCGCGCGCCGCCGCCAGCGCGGCCTCGTGGGCGTCGCGCAGGGTCTTGGCCAGCGTGAACACGGTCGAGATCAGGAACAGCCAGGAGACGGCCAGAAAGGCCTTGTAGGTGGGGTTGATGTCCATGCGCCACAGGCCCCAGGCGGTGAGCAGCATGGCGCCGGCAAAGCCGCTCCAGACCACGCCGCCCCACAGCGGCGTGTCGGTGCGGCCGGCCTCGCGGTCGCGCACATGCTTGGCCACCACGAAGGCGGTAGAAAGCGTGAACAGATAGCCCATGACCATGAAGGCGCGGTCCAGATCCTGGCCCGGCAGCCAGGCCAGGCCGGTGCCGGCCAGCGTGGCGGCGGTGCCGAAGCTGGCCCAGACCTGGAGCTTCCAGGCCTTGGTGTCGGGGCGGAGGGTGGTCATGGTGGGGGCTTGGAGTGGATGAGGACTCCATCGTCGGCCAGCGCCCAAAAAGTATCAATCACACCGAATGACGTGGCACTAGGCCGGCCTTTTGGTATCGTAATGCGATACTTTTAGGGGATGCCATGAGCAGCAGCCAGGATCTCGTCGCCGTGCTCAAGGCCGAGCTGCGCCGCGCCGGCATCACCTATGCGCAGCTGGCGGCCGAGCTGGGCCTGGCGGAAAGCAGCGTCAAGCGCATCTTTGCCCGAGGCGACATGCCGCTGTCGCGCATCGACGAGGTGCTGGCGGTGCTGAAGCTGGATTTCGCCGAGCTGGCGCGCCAGGTGGCGCTGGCCTCGCCGGCGCGCCAGCAGCTCACGCCCGAGCAAGAGGCTGCCGTGGTGGCCGACCCCAAGCTGCTGCTGGCCGCCATCTGCGTGCTGAGCCAGTGGACGCTGGAGCAGATGGTGCAGACCTACACCCTCAGCAAGCCCCAGGGCGTGGCCTGCCTGCTGGCGCTGGACCGCCTGGGCATCATCGAGCTGCGCGCCAACAACCGCTACCGGCTGCGCGTGGACAAGACCTTTCGCTGGCTGCCCAACGGCCCGGTGATGGACTTCTTCCGCCGCCACGCCATGGGCGATTACTTCGACGGCGGCTTCGACGGCAACGGCGAGATGCTGACCCTGGTACACGGCCAGATCAGCCCGGCGCATGCGGCGCTGTTCAACGACCGCCTGCAGCGCCTGGCGCATGACTTCGCCCAGCAGCACCTGGCCGACCAGAAGCTGCCGCCGGCCGAGCGCCAGGCCTTCACGCTGGTGATCGGCATGCGCTCTTGGCTGTTTGCGCCCTTCCGCGCGCTGTTGCGCCCGGGCGCCTGAGGCTCAGGTCAGGACGGCGTGCCGAGCGCCTCGCGCAGCGCCGCGGCGCAGACCGCCACCGCGGTGCGAGCCTCGGCAATCACCTTGGTCATCGTGATGAAGCCGTGGATCTGGCGCTCGAAGCACAGGTATTGCGCCGGCGTGCCGGCGGCCGAGAGCGCATCGGCGTACTGGCGGCCCTCGTCCACCAGCGGGTCGTAGCCGGCCGTCAGCACCAGGGCCGGCGCCAGGCTCGCGTGGCTTGCGGCCAGCAGCGGGCTGGCGCGCCAGTCGGCCCAGCTCGCCGGGTCGGGCAGGTAGTGGCCGCGGTAGTAGGCGATGCTGTCGGCGGTGAGCAGATAGCCTTGGCCGCGGCTGGCGTGGGAAGGCGAGCCGGCGCGCTGGTCGGTGGCCGGGTAGATCAGCAACTGCAGCGCCGGCTGCGGCTCACCCGCCTCGCGCAGCCCCAGGCACACGGCAGCGGCCAGGTTGCCGCCGGCGCTGTCGCCGCCCACGGCCAGACGAGCCGGGTCGAGGCCCAGCGCGGCGGCCTCGCGCCGCACCCAGCGCGTGGCGGCCAGGCAGTCGTCGAAGGCGGCCGGGAATCGGTGCTCGGGCGCCAGCCGGTAGTCCACCGAAATCACCGCAGCGCCACCGGCGGCGCAGAGTTGGCGGCACAGCACGTCATGGGTGTCGAGATCGCCGATGGTCCAGCCGCCGCCATGGAAATAGACGAGCACCGCCTTGCCATCCGCCAGCGGCCGGTAAAGGCGCAGCGGAATGCCGCCGTCGGTGCGCAGCTCACTCACCGCGGCCACGGCCGGCGGATGCGGCTGGGTGAAGAAGCGCCGCTCCAGGTACATGCGCCGGCCTTCCTCGACGCTGAGCGTGTGTACCGGCGGCACCTTGCGCTCGATGATGAGGTCGATCAGGGCGCGCGCCTGGGGGTCGAGCTGGGGGGCGGGGATGGGCATGTCGATGGGGCTCCGCAAGGGTCTGCGGCCAGTCTAGCAAGGCGATCAGCGGCCCTCACCGGCCCTCACAATCGCCGCCGTGAGCGAAGAAGCCCCCTGCCCTTGCGACCCCGCCCGCAGCTACGCCCGCTGCTGCGGCCGCTGGCACGCCGGCGTGCAGCACCTGCAGGCGCCCGATGCCGAGAGCCTGATGCGCTCGCGCTACAGCGCCTTTGTACTCGGGCTGGGTGACTACCTGCGCGACACCTGGCACGCCGACACCCGTCCCGCCGAGGCCATCGCCTTCGAGCCCGGGCTGCGCTGGCTGGGGCTGGAGGTGCGCCGCCACCAGGCGCAGGACGCCGACCACGCCACGGTCGAGTTCGTCGCCCGCTGCAAACACAGCAGCGGCCGCGCCACGCGCCTGCACGAGACCAGCCGCTTCCTGCGCCAGGGTGGCCGCTGGTTCTACGTCGACGGCGACACCGGCTGAGACTTCTCGGCCAGCCGCCAACCCGCCCACAGTGCCGCCGCCGCGGCAAAGGCCAGCGCCAGCACCAGCAGGCCGCGCACCGGCCAGATCTCGCCCAGCGCGGCGCCGGCCAGCGCGCCCAGCAGCGTGGCGGCCTGGCCGACGCCGCGCAGGCCGGCATCGGCGCGCGCCAGCAGTTCGGCGGGAACGGCGGTCTGGCGCAGCGTGCGGTCGTGCACCTGGTGCAGCGTGTGGCCGGCGTCGCCGACGATCTGCTGGGCCAGCAGCAGCGCCAGCGCCAACCAGCCGGGGCCGGGAATCTGCGTCAGGCAGAACAGGCCCGCCGCATGCAAAGCCAACCCCAGCGCCATCGTGCGGCCGGGCCCGATGCCCCGGCCCAGGCGCGGCGCCAGCGCCGCGCCCAGCACCGCGCCCAGCCCACCCATCGCGAAGACCATGCCCTGCTGGCCGGTGGGCAGGCCGATGTCGCGGCTGACGAAGATCATGTAGGCCGTGCCGGTGAGCGCCATGCTGAAGGCCAGCAGCCCCTCGATCACCGCCAGCGCGCGCAGCGGCGGTCGCGCAGCGATGGCCTGCAGGCCGGCTGCAGTGTCGCGGCGCCAGGCCCGCCAGGCCGATTCATCGGTTGCCGGCGTGACAGCGGCCCGCTGCTCGGGCACGCCGCGCAGGCACAGCGCCGAGGCCGCATAGCTGGCCGCATCCACCAGCAGCGCCGCGAGGGCACCCAGGCCTTGGTAGAGCCAGCCGCCCAGCGCAAAGGCCGCTGTTTCCGACAGGCTGCCGGCCACCGCGATCTGGGCGTTGCGGCGCGGCAGGTCCGCTTCGGCCAAGGCCTGGGCCATCCAGGCCGAGCGCGCCAGTTCGAACACCACGGTGCAGGCGCCACCGGCCGCCGCCGCCAGCAGCAGGCCGGCCATGCCGAGCCAGCCGCGCCAGGCGGCCAGCGCCAGCAGGCCCAGCACGGCGGCGCGTGCCCCATCGGCCAGCAGCATCACGGCGCGGCGGCCATGGCGGTCGACCCAGGCGCCCAGCACGAGTGCGGCCAGCGCCGCCGCCGCCACGTCGGCCACCAGCAGGGCCGCCATCTGCGCCGGCGTGGCCTGCAGCGCCAGCGTCGCCAGCCAGGGGATGGCCAGGCGGCTGAGCATGCTGCCGAAGTTGGACACCGCCTCGGCCGCGATGACGCGGGGCATGGCGGTGGCGGGCAGGCTCATGGGGCCATTCTGGCCGGCGCGGGCCGGCCGCTCGCCCGCACAGCCGACAATCGGCGGCCCCATGCGCCACCCCGCCGTCCACGCCCTGCTCGCCTTCGGCCTCTGGGGCCTGATGCCGCTCTACATCCGCCAGCTCGCCGGCGTGCCGGCCATGGAAGTGCTGCTGCAGCGCTCGGCCTGGGCCCTCGTCTTCCTGCTCGCGGTGTTGGCCGCCCTGGGCCGCCTGGCCTGGCTGCGCGAGGTGGCGCGCCAGCCGCGCCTGCTGGCCCGCTTTGCCGTCAGCGCCCTGCTGCTGTCCGTCAACTGGCTGGTCTACATCGTGGCCGTGCAGGAAGGCCATGTCGTCGAGGCCAGCCTGGGCTACTTCATCAACCCGCTGTTCAGCGTCGTGCTGGGCGTGCTGGTGCTGAAGGAAAGGCTGACCACGCCGCAGTGGGTGGCGGTGGCGCTGGCCGCGGCCGGCGTGGCCTGGCTGGGCTGGCTGGTCGGGCGCCCGCCCTGGATCGCCCTCACGCTGGCGGCCAGCTTCGGCCTCTACGGCCTGATGCGCAAGACGGCGGCGCTGGGCGCGCTCGAAGGCTTGACGCTCGAGACCCTCTTGATGGCGCCGCTGGTGCTGCCGGCCCTGGCCTGGTGGACCTGGCAGCACGGCGGCGTGTTCACCCAGGGCAACCCGGTGCTGCTGGGCTGGCTGCTGCTGGCCGGGCC
This sequence comes from Rubrivivax sp. A210, assembly GCF_904426505.1. Lineage (GTDB taxonomy): Bacteria > Pseudomonadota > Gammaproteobacteria > Burkholderiales > Burkholderiaceae_C > Rubrivivax. Next base: position 42,554 of record NZ_CAJGBN010000008.1, on the reverse strand, counting down.
CATGACCGCCCTGCCCCTGCTCTTCTTCGGCGCCGCCGCACGCGGCATGCCGCTGGCCACGCTGGGCATGTTTCAGTACCTCTCGCCCACGCTGCAGCTGCTGCTGGGCGTGTTCGCCTTCGGCGAGCCCTTCGACCCCCAGCGCCTGATCGGCTTTGCCCTCATCTGGTCGGCCCTGGCCCTGGTGAGTGCCGACGCCCTGCGTCGTGCGGGCGGCGCGCCGCCGGCCTCCTGATCGGTCAGGCGACTTCGCGCCCCATGCTGGCCTGCCAGACGCGGTACCAGTCCTCGGTGCTCAGGCGGATGTCGAGCGCGGCCACGGCCTCGCGCAAGCCCTCGATGCGGCCGCTGCCGGTGATGGGGATGGGCCGGCTGGGGTGGCGCAGTATCCAGGCACAGGCCAGGGTCGCGGCCGAGGCGCCGCCATGGCGCGCGCCCAGCTCGGCCAGCGCGCCGCGCACGCGCCGCGCCTGCTCATCCTGGCCGCTGAGGAGCCGGCCGCCGCCCAGCGGCGACCAGATCATGGGCCGCAGGCCCAGATCAACGCACTGCTCCAGCGTGCCGTCGGCCAGGGCCTGCATCTGCAGCGGCGAGAACTCGATCTGGTGCGTGGCCAGTGGGTGGCGCTTGCGCAGCACATTGAGCTGCCCCGGGCTGTGGTTGCTGACGCCGAAGTGCAGCACCTTGCCGGCGGCCAGCAGCAGGCGCAAGGTGTCGGCCAGTTCGTCGGGGTCCAGCAGCAGGTCGGGCCGGTGCAGCAGCAGCAGGTCGATGCGGTCGGTGCGCAACGCGCGCAGCGAGGCGTCCACGCTCGCCAGCACATGGGCGCGGCCGCTGTCATAGGACTTGATGGCGTGCGCCGGCCGCTGCGCGCTGACCAGCTTGATGCCGCACTTGGTGGCGATCTGCAGCCGCTGGCGCAGCCCGGGCGCTGCCGCCAGGGCCTCGCCGAACAGCGCCTCGACCGTGTAGCCGCCATAGATGTCGGCGTGGTCGAAGCTGGTGATGCCGAGGTCCAGCGCTTGTTCGATCCAGCGGATGCGGCCGGGCACGTCAAGCCCCCATTCGGCCATGCGCCAGAGGCCGGCGACGATGGGCGACAGCGTCAGGGCGCGGGCAGCGGTGTTCATCGGCGGCAGGCGAGGTGGCGGTAGCGCGCACGATAGCGCGGCCGGGGCCGTTCTTGATGCATCATCCCGGCTCGCCCCGCCACCGCCATGGACAGCGCCGCCCGATGATCGTCATACGTCGAGCCCAGATGCAGGCCTTGAACGCGCCGCTCGAAGCACGCCTCGTTGAGCGTCTGCTGCAGATGGTGGGCCTGGCCTTCGCCGACAGCTGCGCGCGCCTGGGCGAAGCTGGCACGCGGCGGCAGGTCGAGCAGGCCATCGCTCGCGCCGACGCCTGGGGCATGGTCACCGAGCAGCAGACGGCCTTCGTCGTCTGGCTGCTGTTCCGCTGGGGTGCGGCCTTCGACACCGAACCGCGCCTGGCCGCCCTGCGAGAACTGCTGCAGGTCGCAGGCGTCTCGGGCGACGAGAAGCTGGCGCTGGCCACACGGCGCCTGGCCGCCGACGGCCTGGCCTGAACCGGCACGAGCCCCCATGCCCTGGCGCCTGTTCTCCCGCCGTCCGCGCGTCCAGCCGGTGGCGCCCTGCCCGTTTCCGGGCGAGCTCTTTGTGCTGGTCACGCGCTCCGACACCGGCGCGGCCGTCGTTGGTGCCCAGGTCGCGCTGGCCGGCGGGCCTACCGCCGGCGCCAAGCCCACCAATGGCGTCGGTTCGGCCGCCTACCAGCCCTGCGCCCAGGGGCAGTACACGGTGTCGGTGAGCCTCGCCGACCGCAACGCGGCGCTCTACGAGGTGCCGGACGCGGTGCCCAATGTCGCCGTCACGGTGGGCCAGCAGACCTTCTGCGATGTCGTCGTCGATCCCTATGCCTCCCTGGTGGTCGAGCTTTTGCGCAGCACCGACCGCGCCCCGGTGGCCAAGGCCGATGTCGTCGTCACCGGCCCCTCCAACCGCGCTGCGGCGCCGGTGCGGCCGAGCAGCGCCCGCACCACGCCCACGGCCTTCAACGGCAAGGTTCACTTCCCGCAACTGAGCCACGGCGACTACACGGTGGACGTGACGCCGCCGGCCGAGTACGTGGCCGTCGCGCAGAGCGCGGTGACGCTGGTGCGCGGCCAGCAGCAGGTGTTGCAGTTGCTGCTGCCGCCCAAGCCCTCGCTGCACGTCACGGTCAAGCGCAACGACACCCAGGCCGTGGTGGCCGGCGTCAAGGTGCGCAGCATCGTCAACGGCCACACCCTTGAGGCCACCGGCGGTGGCGACGGCGTGGCGCGGCTCGACCGGGTCGAGGCCGGCAACCACAGCGTGGGCCTGATGCTCGATCCAGATCAGACCAAGCGCTACCTCTGGGACGGTGTCGCCGCGACGCCGGTGTTGGCCAACGACGGCGCCACCACCGCCATCGACCTTCTGCTCGAACCCAAGCCGACGCTCAAGGTGACGGTGCGCAACGAGGACAGCAACGAAGTCGTCGCCGGCGTCAAGGTGCGCGCCCTGCTGGCCGGCGCCGCCGCGCCACTCGAGCTGACCAGCAGTGCGCAGGGGGTGTCCAGCTTCGAGTTCATAGACGCCGGCAACTACAGCGTCGAGCCCCATCTAGAAGGCGAGACGCGCAAGCAGTACCGCTGGCGCCCGACGCTGCCGGCGGTGGCGCCGCCGGTGCTGCCGCGCAGCGGAGCCGTCGTCGGGGCCACGCTGTGGCTCAAGCCGCGCAAGCTTGAACTGGTTTCGGTCGACGACCACTTCGCGCCCAGCGTCGAAACGCTGGACATCAAGTACCACATCAAGAACCTGAGCGGACGCACGGTCAAGCTCGAGATCACCGGCACGAACTACCCCAACAACCCGGTCTACAGCCGCAACCTGAGCGATGCCGAACGCGACGACGGCGACGACAAGATCATCGCCTGGGATGGCAAGGCCAATTGCCCCGCCGGGCCGCTGGCGGGCACGCTGTACATCAATCCCAAGTACGCGCCCTACAAGGTCAAGCTCAGCACCAACCTCGGCCACGACGGCGTGCGCGAGGTCGAATTCAAGGTGCTGTACCACAGCGTGGTGCTCGAACAAGGCACCTGGGTTCCCGGTGCCGCGCCCGCCCGGCTGGCTGATCCGATCAAGTGGGCCCAGTACGAGCTCAACCGGCTGGGCTACTTTGCCGGGCCGGTGACGGGCGCGGTCACGCCGCAGCTGCAACGCGCGGTTGCCCGCTACACCTATGCCCACGAGGGGCTTTACGCGGGGCAGAAGGAGATCCAGAACCACGCCGATGCCAGCTTCGTGACGCATCTGGCCAATGGCGACGGCGCGCTGACCTGGCTGCAGGGGGGCGCACTGCCGGCCGAGGGGACGACGGCGCGGGCCTACATCGACCACGACTACTTCTTCTCGTCCATCGCCGAGTTTTCCCAGGCCGACGGCGCCGTCACCAAGGACCAGGCCAAGCTCGACCGCTGGGAGACGCCGCTCGAATGCCGGGTGCTGCTGGTGGGCAAGGCCGACGACGGCACGGCGGTGAGCGTGGGCATCAACGCGCCCGCGGCGGTGGGCGACATCGACATCCGCTTTCATGTCGAAGACCCGGCCGAAGACACCTCGACCCTGCCGACCAACAAGCCGCGCAATGCCGACATACCCAGCCCCGTGCGCGAGTACGTCAACAAGGCACTGAAGGCCACGCGTGCCGGCGATCCGGATCTCGACAACTGCCCGCAGGCGCAGAACGGCGAGCGCGCCAGCAGCACCGACCGCGACTATTTCCGCGTCGGCGTTGAACTCGAGCCCTACACGGTGACGCTGGTCGGCGACGAGATCTTCGGCACCTGCTCGGTCGACCCCGCACACGCGCCCAAGCTGGGCCGGGCCGGCGCGCTGTTCAGGGGCTCCACCATCGCCGGTGACGACTACATCCTGCACGCCAATGTCTCGTTCACGCAGGCCGGCGTCGACCTCGGCAACAAGGCCACGCTGCAGGCCCTGCACGAAGCCCACCACGGCCAGTTGCCCGCCAACGCCAACCGCAAGGCCGAGGAGGTGCTGGCCCGCAAGACCGGCAAGATCGTGCTCTGGCGCCGCCACCATGCCGCGGCGGTGGTCAACTGGCCGGCCTCGGGACGGGCCGTGAACTGGGGCGCGATGGCCACCGCCTATGCGCAGGCCCTGTGCGAATTCGACGCCGGCGCGGCGCAGAACCTGGCGCCGGTGGCACTGTTTGCGCTGGGCTCGCCCGAAGAAACCCAGTTCCTCGGCACGATGCAGGCCGCCTTCGACCCCACCAACGCCTTCCCGGCGCCGGCGATCAACGCCGAGTTGTTCCCCTGGGCGCTGCCGGCGCAAGGCATTGCCGAGGACGACAACGACTACTACGGTCGCCTGGCCGAGCTGATGCAGGATTTCGGCGACGCCGACGGCGGCCAGATGATGATGGACCTGAGCACCCAGATCGCCGCCCGCGTGCGCGCGACCTGCCGCGCCGGCGCCGTGATCTGGGAGATGGACTGGTGCCCGGCGCCGGTGATCGGGGGCGTCGCCCAGAACCAGTTCGGCCTCTTCTGCCAGGCCGGCCCCGACGGCGTGGTGCAGATGAACAACCAGATGACGGCGACCGAGCAGCCCGGCTTCCTGTACTCGCACGAAGTCGCGCACACGCGCTTCCTGTGGCACCACGAGACCTCGCACAGCCGGGGCCTGCGGGGCCTGTTCCGCCTGCCCAACTACGACAGCAGGCAGCACCACGACCTGAGCGACCACAACTGCACCATGAGCTACCCCAACGGCGTGACCTCGCGTCCGCGCCTGAGCTGGGACATCGGCGACACCACCGAGGCGCGCTTCTGCGGCAAGTGCACGCTCAAGCTGCGTGGCTGGCGGATCATCACCGGCCTGCCCGATCGGAGTTGAGATGACTGGCATCGACCTTGCCCTCGAGTTTGCGCGCCCCGTCGCGCTGGTGCAGGAGCCGGCACGGGTGCATGTCAGGCTCACCAACCAGGGCCCGCAACAGTTGGCGCTGCCGCCGCTGCGCGAGGCCGCCGACAGCCTGACGCTGCTGCTGGTGGGCGAGGACGGCGAGGTGCTGGCGCGCGCGCGCCACGGCGAACGCCGCACGACGCCGCCGCTCAAGCGCGCCCCGGCACCGCCCCAGTGGCTGGCCGGCGGCGCCAGCCTCGAATGGGAGCTGGACCTGGCCGAGTATTTCGACACCGGTCTGCCCGGCATCTACCGCGTGCGCGGCGAGTTCCAGAAGCCAGCCGGCGGCCCGGCCGTCACCAGCGCGCCGGCGGTGCTGACGCAGCAGGCAGCCCGCTGCGGCTGGTTCGACGTGGCGCGCAGCCGCGCCGCGCTCGACATCACCGCCGTGCTGCAGCGCTGCCACGAAGGCAGCCCGGCCACCACCGTGCTGCAGTTCCTGCACACCGGCAGCATCGGCGCGCCGGACAAGCGCGTCAGCTTCGAACTGCCGGCCGAGGCCCAGCCGCGTCTCTCGGAAACCGACTTCGCCACGCTCGACTCCTTCGCGGCCGACTTTGCGCGCTGGGTGGTGTGGACCCAGGGCGCCGAATTGCACTGGCTGCGCGTGACGGCCGACCAGCCACCCGCGCCCCTGCGCACGCTGGCGCTGCCGGCCGCCACGGCCATCGCTGGCCGCCCGGTCGAACACCGCGATGCCTCGATCAGCCTCACGCTGCTGGCCGCCGATGGCGCGCTGACGCGGCTGGAGCTTTCCGCCGCGCCGGCCATCACCGGCCAGCGCGTGCTGGGCCGCCTGGCCGCGCACGATCTGCAGGTGGTGGCCGACGACGTCGAACGCCGCACCCTGGTGCTGCAGGCGCAACGTGCGTCGGCGGCGGTCTCGCTGCAGGTGTTCGGCGCCGACGGTGCGGCCACCCAGCACGCCTTGCTGGCCGCCGACCCGGGTGTTCGCCGCAGCCGCATCCTGGGCCTGCAGCTCGAGGTCGGCCTGCCCTGGGCGTCGGCGCCGGCGGCGCTGCTGGCCCAACTGGTCGAGCGCGAGCGCGAAGGCCGGCCGGTGGCACTGCTGCGCCTGCTGAGCGTGGCGCTGCGCGCCGGCGTGCCGGGCGCGACCCAGGTGAATGAGGTCGAGTTCGACCGCGGGCTGCTGGGCGAAGGCGAGCAACTCACCCAGGTTCGCCTCGCCCGCCAGGGGCGGCAGCTGTTCGCCACCCTGGCCACCACCCTGGGCCGGGTGCTGCTGGTGGCCCCGGGCTTGGCGCCGTCCGAAGCGCTGCTGCTGACGCCGCAGGCCGCCGCGGCGGCGCTGCTGCTGGTCAGCAACCGGGGCGCGGTCTACCTGTTCCACCCCACGCCCGACCAGGGGTTGAAGCCGACGCTGGTGTTCGAAATGCCGCGTCCCTGAGCGCGCGGCGGCGCCGACGCCGCCGCCTCAGCGCAGATCGCCAGCCAGGCTCGCGAGCGTCTCCGCCCCCATCTGCACATGCACGGGGTAGTGGCTGTGGTCACACCCCAGCTTCACCACCGCGCCGGCGCGCAATGCCTGCTTCTGCGCGGCGCCGAACTCGAAGCGCACGAAGTGGACGGCCGAGGTCTTCTCGGCGTTCTCGCGGTCCAGGTCTTCGTCGGCGATGGCGTAGACGCGGGCATGGCCCTCGACCTCGACGAACAGGTGGTCCTCGACCCCGATCAACCGTGCCAGCTCGCATCTGCGCTCGTGCGGATCGGGGTATTCAAGCAGCAGGGTCGCCTTCCAGTTGCTGCCGTCGGGCAGCAGCGGCGCATAGGCCTCGATCTCGCCCTGGATGCCAGCCTCGTCGAAGATCTTCTCGATGTGCAGCATCTCCTGGATCTGGCGGCACACCGTGGCCTCGTCCTCGAACTGCAGCGTCATGTGCCCACCCAGTTGCACGCTGCGCAGGCGCCGGTGCGCGATGGCGGATGGCCGGCTGCCTTTGCGCACCTTGGCGTAGGCCTCGAGCGTGAGCAGCTTGTCGCGGATGATCGTCAAGCTCATCGTCTTCACTCCGGTTGGTGGGCGATGCACGCCGGCCGAGGGGCGCCTACACCCAGGCCTGCAGTCTTGCCAGACGCCCGACAAAAAGGCCCGCCGAAGCGGGCCTTTCCATGGCGCGGCGTGCCCTTGGCCGATCAGGCCGTCACTGCCTTGGCGACCTCGGCGTATTCCTCGATCTGGTTGAAGTTCATGTAGCGGTAGACCTGGGCGCCGTCGGCGTTGATGACGCCCATGTCGGCGTGGTACTCGGCCACCGTGGGCAGGCGGCCCAGCTTGCTGGCGATGGCCGCAAGCTCGGCCGAGGCCAGGTAGACGTTGGTGTTCTTGCCCAGGCGGTTGGGGAAGTTGCGCGTGCTGGTGGAGACCACCGTCGCGCCTTCCTTCACCTGCGCCTGGTTGCCCATGCACAGGCTGCAGCCAGGCATCTCGGTGCGCGCGCCGGCGCTGCCGAAGTTGGCGTAATGGCCTTCCTTGGTCAGCTCGGCCGCGTCCATCTTGGTGGGCGGGGCCACCCACAGCTTGACCGGAATGTCGCGCTTGCCTTCGAGCAGCTTGCTGGCCGCACGGAAGTGGCCGATGTTGGTCATGCAGCTGCCGATGAAGGCCTCGTCGATCTTGGTGCCGGCCACTTCACTCAGGAACTTGGCATCGTCCGGATCGTTGGGGCAGCACAGGATGGGCTCCTTGATGTCGGCCAGGTCGATCTCGATGACGTGGGCGTACTCGGCGTCCTTGTCGGCCTCGAGCAGCGAAGGCGCAGCCAGCCATTCCTGCATCTTGCCAATGCGGCGCTCGAGGCTGCGCTTGTCGGCATAGCCCTGGGCGATCATGTTCTTCAGCAGCACGATGTTGCTGTTGAGGTACTCGATGATCGGCGCCTGATTCAGGCGCACGGTGCAGCCGGCGGCGCTGCGCTCGGCCGATGCGTCGCTCAGCTCGAAAGCCTGTTCCACCTTCAGGTCGGGCAGGCCCTCGATCTCGAGGATGCGGCCCGAGAACTCGTTGATCTTGCCGGCCTTGGCCACTGTCAAGAGGCCCTTCTTGATGGCGTAAAGCGGGATGGCATGAACCAGGTCGCGCAGCGTGATGCCGGGCTGCATCTGGCCCTTGAAGCGCACCAGCACCGATTCGGGCATGTCCAGCGGCATCACGCCGGTGGCAGCGCCGAAGGCCACCAGGCCCGAACCGGCCGGGAAGCTGATGCCGATGGGGAAGCGGGTGTGGCTGTCGCCGCCGGTGCCCACGGTGTCGGGCAACAGCATGCGGTTGAGCCAGCTGTGGATGACGCCGTCACCGGGCTTGAGCGCGATGCCGCCGCGGTTGCTGATGAAGGCGGGCAACTCGCGGTGGGTCTTCACGTCCACCGGCTTGGGGTAGGCCGCGGTGTGGCAGAAGCTCTGCATCACGAGGTCGGCGCTGAAGCCCAGGCAGGCCAGGTCTTTCAGCTCGTCGCGCGTCATCGGGCCGGTGGTGTCCTGGCTGCCGACGCTGGTCATGCGCGGCTCGCAATAGGTGCCCGGGCGCATGCCCTGGCCCTCGGGCAGGCCACAGGCACGGCCGACCATCTTCTGCGCCAGCGTGAAGCCGGCCTTGGTGGCGGCCGGCGCCTGCGGCAGGCGGAAGGTGGTGCTGGCGGCCAGGCCCAGGAACTCGCGCGCCTTGGCGGTGAGGCTGCGGCCGATGATCAGGTTGATGCGGCCGCCGGCGCGCACCTCGTCGAACAGCACCTCGCTGCGGATCTGGAACTCGGTGACGACGGCGCCGTTCTTGACGATCTTGCCGGCATAGGGCTGGATGTCGATGACGTCGCCCATCTCGAGCTTGCTCACATCCACTTCGATGGGCAGCGCGCCCGAGTCTTCCTGCGTGTTGAAGAAGATGGGGGCGATCTTGCCGCCCAGGGTGACGCCGCCGAAGCGCTTGTTGGGCACGAAGGGGATGTCCTGGCCGGTGGCCCAGATCACGCTGTTGGTGGCACTCTTGCGGCTGGAGCCGGTGCCCACCACGTCGCCCACGTAGGCCACCAGATGGCCCTTGCTCTTGAGCTCGTCGATGTACTTCATCGGGCCGCGCTTGCCGTCTTCCTCGGGCTTGAAGGCGGCGCCGGGGCGCGTGTTCTTCAGCATCGCCAGGTAGTGCAGCGGGATGTCGGGGCGGCTCCAGGCATCGGGCGCCGGGCTCAGGTCGTCGGTGTTGGTCTCGCCAGGCACCTTGAAGACGGTGACGGTGATGGTCTGCGGCACTTCGGGGCGGCTGGTGAACCACTCGGCATCGGCCCAGCTCTGCATCACGCCCTTGGCGTGGGCATTGCCGGCCTTGGCCTTCTCGGCCACGTCGTTGAAGAAGTCGAACATCAGCAGCGTCTTCTTCAGCGCCTCGGCGGCCACGCCGGCGACCTCGGCGTCGTCGAGCAGCTCGATCAGCGGGTGTACGTTGTAGCCGCCCACCATGGTGCCCAGCAGCTCGGTGGCCTTGGCCTTGCCGATCAGGCCCAGCTTCACGTCACCGTGGGCCACGGCGGCCAGGAAGCTGGCCTTGACCTTGGCGGCATCGTCCACGCCCGGGGGCACGCGGTGGGTGAGCAGGTCCAGCAGGAAGGCCTCTTCGCCGGCCGGCGGCGACTTGATCAGCTCGATCAGCGCGGCCACCTGCTGGGCGGTCAGCGGCAGCGGCGGGATGCCGAGCGCGGCGCGTTCGGCGGCATGTTGGCGATAGGCTTGCAGCATGGGGGGTGGCTCCGGAAGTGAACGGGGGGAGGATGGCAGGGCAGGCTGACGTCAAACCTGCGGGACGATGACCTTCAGGCCTTTGAAATAGTCGCGGAAGAAACCGGCGTCGAAGGTGACGAGGCCGTCGCACTGCAGCAGGGCATGGGCGCCGACCAGGAAATCGGGAATGGTGCGCTCGCGGCGGCCGCCACGCTGGCGGTAGCGGCGTTGCATCTCGCCGGCGCGCAGCGCGGCCTTGGATTCGATGGCCAGGTAGACCAGGCCCGCGTCCTCGAGCAACTGCAGCGCATCGCTGCCGTTCTGCAGCGCGGTGCAGACCTCGGCCAGCACCACGTCGCACAAGACCACCGGCCCCTGGTGCAGCGCGTCGCGCAGCGAATCGGCCGCGGCCGCCGTGCGTTCACCGTCGCCCAGCAGTTCGATGAGCACCGAGGAATCGACCGCGATCAAGCCGCTTCGTCCTCGGGCGGCAGGTAGGGGTCGCCGGGGGCACGGCCGCGGATGGCGCGCATGGCCTCGTCGGTGGAGGCAAAGCCGTCGAGCTTGAAGCGGCCGCGCAGGCGCGAGATGGCGTCGTCGACGTTCTTGCGCAGGATGATGCGGCTGCCGTCGAGCTCGACCTTCAGCTGCGTGCCCTTGGTCAGGCCCAGCGCGTCGCGCACGGCCTTGGGCAGGGTGATCTGCCCGCGTTCGGCTACGGTGGCTTCCATGCGTTTCCTTCTCTGCAGGCCGGGGCCGGCGATTCGGTATGCATGAATTCTACATACCGGATCAAGCAGAATCAAGGTAAACCCCAGGAGCCCATGCAGGCCCCCGGGACTTCGGCAGCCGGCTCAGCCGTCGCCGGGCGGCGCCACCGCGGCGCCGGCCACGCCGTGACGGGCCAGGGCCGCGGCCACCGCGCCGCCGGCCTTGGCCGCTTCGACATAGGCGGCCAGGAAGGCCGCCGCCGCCTCCCCGCGCGAGCGCGGGCAGGCCATGGCCTGGCGGATGACCATGAAGCGGCCCGGCAGCAGCCGCAGGCCGCCGTAGCGGGGCGCGTCAGCCAGCAGTTGCTGGCGCACACCGGCGGCGACGTCCAGGCCCTGCTCGACGAAGGTGCTGACCACCGTCTGCGAGCTGGGCGCGCGCACCAGCTCGGCATGGCGGATTTCGCGCGTCAGGTAGAGGTCGTAGGCACTGCCCTTGCCCACCGCGATGCGGCGGCTCGGCGCGTCGACTTCCTCATTGGCTTGCAACGGCGAGTCGTCGCGCACGAGGTAGCAGCCCTCGATCAGCAGATAGGGCGGCGTGAAGGCCAGCGTGGCGCCGCGAGCGGGGTCGATGGCGAAGAAGCCGATGTCGGCCTGACCGCCCGTCACCGCCTCGACCGAGCGCGCGGCGGTGTCGAAGACCTGGAACTCGACCGCCACACCCAGGCGCTCGGCCAGGCCGCGCGCCAGGTCGACCGAGACGCCGCCGGGCACGCCGCCGGCGCCAGCGTGAGCCAGCACCGGGTTGCCGAGGTTGATGGAGGCGCGCAGCACGCCCGCGGGCGCGAAGGCACTGACGATGGCGGCGTCCACCATGGCGGTCACTCCGGCTTGATGCCGCGATCCTTGATCAGCTTCTGCCAGCGCACCGATTCCGCGGCGACGAAGCTGGCAAAGGCCTCGGGCGTGCCGCCGCCAATGATGTTGCCCGGGCCGGTGATGCGCTGGGCCAGCTCGGGATCCTGCAGCGCCTTGTTCAGCGCCGCGTTGAGCTTGGCAATGATGGGCGCCGGCACGCCCTTGGGTGCGATGACGCCGAACCAGTTGGACATCTCCATGCCCTGCAGGCCGGATTCGGCCAGCGTCGGCACGTCGGGCAGCTGGGGCAGGCGCTTGTCGGTGGCCACGGCCAGCGCGCGCATGCGCGCCGGCGCTGACTTGATGTAGGGCGTGGTCGACGGCAGCATGTCGAACATGAAGTCCACCGTGCCAGCGATGAGGTCGTTGACGGCCGGACCGCCCCCCTTGTAGGGCACATGGATCATCTTCGTGCCGATGGTGTCCTCCAGCAGTTCACCGGCCAGGTGGTAGGCGCCGCCCGATCCGGCCGAGGCGTAGCTGACCTTGCCGCTGTTGGCCTTGGCGTTGGCGATGAAGTCCTTCATCGTCTTGAGCGGCGACTTCTCGGGCACCACCAGCACCAGCGGGCCGCGCTCGATCAGGATGATGGGCGCGAGGTCGCGGATGGCGTCGTAGCCCATCTTCGGGAACAAGGCCTTGTTCACCGACAGCGGCGCGAAATTGCCGATGCCGATGGTGTAGCCGTCGGGGTTGGCGCGGGCGATGGCCTCGGTACCGATGTTGCCGCCGGCGCCGGGCTTGTTCTCGACGATCACCGTCTTGCCGAGGTAGCCGCCGATCTTCTCGGCCAGCTGGCGCGCACGCGTGTCGGAACTGCCGCCGGCGGCGTACGGCACGATCATCGTGATGACCTTGCTCGGGTAGTCCTTGGCGGCCTCCTGGGCCAGCGCGGGCTGAGCGGCGGCGGTGAGTGCGCCCAGCGCGGCCGTCAGCCACAGACGGCGGGTACGGGAATGGGGAAATCTGTTCATGGATCCGGTCTCCTGAGGTGAGGGCGCATCCACAGGTGCGCCTGGGCAGGGCGCGAGGTTAGCAGTCCGGCGGCACCCGCCGTGTACGTGGGACCGCGGATGCCGAGCTGCCAACTATTACCGCGAGGCCCGTCGGGGAGCTTGACATCGCGCCCGGCAGAAACCGCAAATTCCTTGCGAATCAACGGCTTATATACGTGGCTTGGTATTTGCATTGCAGCTGGCCACCACGGCGCCGTGGCCGCCCGCCAGCGGCGGCGCTGCTGGCCGCAAGCATCACTCCATACCTAGAAAGCGCAGTCGATGATCAAGAATTTCAGCTCAGCCGCCGTGCTGGCACTCAGTCTCGCAGCACCCCTGGCAGCCCAGGCGGCCTACATCAAGTTCGAGGACTACACCCTCGCCAACCACGCCCTCACCACCTTCTACGCCGGCAACAACGGCGACCCCTTCCTGTACTCCGGCTCCGGCGCGGCGGGCAGCTTCACCGGCGCGCCCACCAACGCCAGCAGCCTGATGGCCAACACGCCCGACATCACGCTGTACATCGCCAACCTCTATTCGAGCTTCGCCTCGAACAAGCTCTTCTTCGTGGTCGACGGCCTGCTCGCGGCGCAGCTGGATTTCGACTACCTGGGCAGCTACAACGGCCAGAACAATGTCGAGCGCATCACCTACAACAACTACCTCGCCCAGGGCCGCGTCATCGCCGCACCGGCCGCCGCCGGCAATGTGCTGGCCGCCAGCAACTACTCCACCAACCCCGACGGCAGCATCAACTACCGCTGGCTGCAGCAGTGGGGCAGCAATGCCGCCGGCATCTCCTTCTTCAACGATGGCTTCATGGTGAGCGCCAACACCATCCAGGCCGTGCGCAACGCCAATGCCGTGCCCGAGCCCACCTCCGTCGCGCTGGCCGGCCTCGGCCTCGCGTTGGCGGGTTTCGGCGCCGCGCGCCGCCGCCGCGCCTGATCGGCCCGCCACAGGCCTCGCGCACCAGGGCGCTCCCGGCGACGGGGGCGCCCTTTTTCATTGACGGCCGCGCTACAGCAGCCGCGCCTTCACCGTCTTGCCCTTGACCTTGCCGCTGGCCAGCTTCTTCAGCACCGCCGGCGCGATCTCGCGCGCCACCGCGACATAGGTGCTGAACTCGTTGACATTGATCTTGCCGATCTGCGCGCCGGCGAATCCCATGTCCTTGGTCAGCGCGCCCAGCACGTCGCCGGGGCGAATCTTTTCCTTGCGACCGCCGACGATCTGCACCGTCTGCATGGGCGGCAGCAGCGGCCCGCCGGCGGCCGGCACCAGGCTGGCCAGCGGCTGCCACTCGCTGGCAAAGGCCAGCGCCTGCTCGATGGCGCCGACGCGGCCCATCTCGTCCAGGCTGGCCAGGCTGAAGGCCCAGCCGTCGGCACTGCCGCCTTCACCCATGCGCCCGGTGCGGCCGATGCGGTGGGTGTGGGTGGCGGGGTCGGGCGAGATGTCGACATTCACCACCGCCTCGAGCTGGGCGATGTCCAGGCCGCGCGCCGCGATGTCGCTGGCCACCAGCACGCTGACGCTGCGGTTGGCAAAGCGCACCAGCACCTGGTCGCGCTCGCGCTGGTCGAGGTCGCCGTGCAGTTCCTCGGCCGCAAAGCCCTGGGCGCGCAGCACGGCCACGAGGTCGCGGCACTGCTGCTTGGTGTTGCAGAAGGCCAGCGTGCTGACGGGCCGGTAATGGGCCAGCAGCAGGCCCACGGCGTGCAGGCGCTCGTCCTCGCGCACCTCGTAGAAGCGCTGGCGGATCTGCGTCGCCGCCGGGCGCTCGGCCAGCTTCACCTCCTTGGGCTGGCGCAGGAAGGCGGCGCTGAGCTTGGCAATGCCTTCGGGATAGGTGGCCGAGAACAGCAGGGTCTGGCGCTGCGCCGGGCACTGCCTGGCCACCGCAGCGATGTCATCGTGGAAGCCCATGTCCAGCATGCGGTCGGCCTCGTCGAGCACCAGCGTGTTCAGCGCATCGAGCTTGAGGCTGCCGCGCTCCAGGTGGTCCAGCAGCCGCCCGGGCGTGCCGACGACGATGTGGGCACCGTGCTCCAGGCTGGCCAGCTGCGGCCTCATGGTGGCGCCGCCGCACAGCGTGAGCACCTTGATGTGGTCCTCGGCACGCGCCAGGCGGCGCAGCTCCTGGGTCACCTGCTCGGCCAGCTCGCGCGTGGGGCACAGCACCAGGGCCTGGACGGCGAAGCGGCGCGGGTTGAGATTGGCCAGCAGCGCCAGCGCAAAGGCCGCCGTCTTGCCGCTGCCGGTGCGCGCCTGGGCGATGAGGTCGTGGCCGGCCAGGGCCAGCGGCAGGCTGGCGGCCTGGATCGGCGTCATCGCGTCATAGCCCAGGCGGGCCAGGTTTTCCAGCGTCGCGGGCGAGAGCGGCAGTTCGCTGAAGGAGGGGCCGGATGCGCCTTTGGGCGGCGGCGAAGTCAGGGGGCTGTTCATGAGCGATTATCGGAGCCTGGACCGCCGACCCCCGGCCCCCTGGCCGACGCACCGATGCACCCCCATCCCATCCCCACCCCGCCGCCCCTGAACCTGCCCGACCCGCGCCACGCGGCCCGGCTGCCGCCGCACATCGGGCCCCAGCAGCTGGCCCGCATCCGCCAGGCCGCCTACGCCCTGCCCCAGGTGGTGAAGCCGGCCGACTACGGCGCCGAGCCCGGCACCGAGCACGCGAAGGCCGGCGAGGAGAAGCTGCACGCCCTGGGCCTCGTCCTGCTGCAGAAGGCGGTGGCCGGCTCGCGCCCCAGCCGCTGGATAGACCCGGCGCTGATGGACAGCGCGCTGGCCCACCTGGACGCCGTCGGCGTGGGCCCGGCTGCGCGGCCACTGATGCTGGAGCGTTTCGTGGCGCTGGAAGCCCTGGGCATCACGCGCCAGGCCGGGCGCTGGAGCCGCCGCGTCAGCCACCGCCTGGCCCTGCCCGAGCCGGGCTGGGAGCTGGCCGTGCCTTTTCTGTCGGCCGTTGAGGAAGCACCGTTGTGGGCCTTTCTGCGCCATGGCGACAGGGCGGCGCTGGACACCGCCCTGGGCCCGCCGCCAGCCTGGCTGCACGCCGGCGAACTGGCGGCCCACATCGAAGGCCTGCTGGCGCGCAGCCGCGCCTACCAGCCGCGCCACCTGGCCTCGCTGCTGCCGCGGCTGCAGTCGGAATGCGCCACGCCGCAAGGGCTGGACGGGCTCAAGGCCGCCTGCACGCGGGCGCAAGACCGCTGGGAGCGGCGCGTCGCCGAACTGGAGGCGCTGGAGGGCCTGAACCAGGAACTCGCCTTCCAGGGCTATCCCGACACCTTCGAGACCGCGCGCAAGCTGCAGCGCACCGTCAAGCTGTTTGTGGGCCCACCCAACAGCGGCAAGACCCACGCCGCCTTCGAGCGCCTGGCCCAGGCCTTCGACGGCGCCTACCTGGCGCCGCTGCGCCTGCTGGCGCTGGAAGGCCGCGACCGCCTGGCCGCACGCGGCGTGCCCTGCTCGCTGCTCACCGGCGAAGAGAACGTGCCCGCCGACGGCGCCCGCGTGGTCAGCAGCACCATCGAGATGGTGGGCACCGGCAAGCCCATCGACGTGGCGGTGATCGACGAAGCGCAGATGATCTTCGACGCCTCGCGCGGCTGGGCCTGGACCCAGGCCATCGTCGCGGTGCCGGCCAATGAAGTGATCATCATCTGCAGCGCCTACGCGGTGCCGGCGATAGAGAACCTGCTCGGCCTGTGCGGCGAGCGCTGCACGGTGCGCCACTTCGAGCGCAAGCAGCATGTCGAGCTGCTGCCGGCGCCGGTGCCGACGGCCACGCTGAAGCTGGGCGACGCGGTGGTGGCCTTCAGCCGACGCGACGTGCTGATGCTGCGCGACCGCATCGCCGCCGCCGGCCACCCGGTGAGCGTGATCTACGGCGCCCTGCCGCCCGAAGTGAGGCGGCGCGAGGCCGAGCGCTTCTCGCTGGGCGAGAGCCACATCCTGGTGGCCACCGACGCCATCGGCATGGGCCTGAACCTGCCCATACGCCGCGTGCTCTTCAGCACCATGAGCAAGTTCGACGGCCAGGGCGACCGCCCGCTGGACGAGGGCGAGGTACACCAGATCGCCGGCCGCGCCGGCCGCTACGGCATCCACGAGGAAGGCTTCGTCGGCGTGCTGAAAGAGGCCGAGCCGAACGCCCTGCGCGCGCTGCGAGACCTGCTGCCCAAGACGCCACGCGCACCTCAGGACTTCAAGGCGCCGGTGGCGCCCAACGGCTGGCACATCGACACCATTGCCGAGCGCCTGCAGCTGCGCCGGCTGCGCGAGGTGCTGGATGTCTTCATGGAACAGCTGCAGCTGGACAACGCCCACTTCGCGGTGGCCGAGCTGGAACAGATGCTGGAGCTGGCCGAGCAGCTGGACAGCCACGCCGGCCGCCTGAGCCTGCGCGAGCGCTTCATCTACGCCCAGGCCCCGGTGGACACGCGCACGCCGACGCAGGTGCAGCACTACCTGGACTGGGCCGCCAACCACGCCACGACCAACCGCGCCGGCAAGCCCTGGTTCCTGGACGAGGTGGACGGCCACAGCCGCCTCGACCGCATGGAGCAGGCCCTGCGCGCGTGTACGCTGTGGCTGTGGCTGGACCTGCGCTTTCCCGGCATCTACGGCCACGTAGCCGAGGTCGTGGCGCTGCGCGGCGCGCTCAACGACGGCATCGAGCGCCAGCTCAAAGGACACCGCCCGCTGGCGCAGGTGCGCACACGCGGGCGGCATTGAAGGGCGGGGCCCTCGAGGCCCCCTGCCCTGCGACGATCAGGCCTTGACCGACTTCAGCGCGGCATTCAAGGTCGGGCTCGGGCGCATCACGGCCACGCACTTGGCGGCATCGGCCTTGTAGTAGCCGCCAATGTCCACCGGCTTGCCCTGCACCGCCGAGAGCTCGGCCACGATGGTGGCCTCGTTCTCGGTCAGCACCTTGGCCAGCGGCGCGAAGTGGGCCTGCAGCGCCGCGTCCTCGGTCTGCGCGGCCAGTTCCTGGGCCCAGTACATGGCCAGGTAGAACTGGCTGCCGCGGTTGTCGAGCTGGCCGGTCTTGGGGCTGGGGTTCTTGTTGTTGTCGAGCAGCTTGCCGGTGGCGGCATCCAACGTGCGCGCCAGCAGCTTGGCCTTCTCGTTGCCGGTCTTGATGCCAAGGTCTTCCAGCGACACCGCCAGCGCCAGGAACTCGCCCAGCGAATCCCAGCGCAGGTGGTTTTCTTCCACCAGCTGCTGCACATGCTTGGGCGCCGAACCGCCGGCACCGGTCTCGTACATGCCACCGCCGGCCATCAGCGGCACGATGGACAGCATCTTGGCGCTGGTGCCCAGCTCCATGATGGGGAAGAGGTCGGTGAGGTAGTCGCGCAGGATGTTGCCGGTGACCGAGATGGTGTCCAGGCCGCGGATCACACGCTCCAGCGTGAAGCGCATGGCGCGCGTCTGCGACATGATCTGGATGTCCAGGCCGCTGGTGTCGTAGTCCTTCAGGTAGGTCTTGACCTTCTTGATCAGCTCGTTCTCGTGCGGGCGGTAGGGGTCGAGCCAGAACACCGCCGGCATGCCGGAATTGCGCGCCCGCGTGACGGCCAGCTTGACCCAGTCGCGGATGGCGGCGTCCTTGCACTGGCACATGCGCCAGATGTCGCCGGCCTCGACGTCCTGGCTCAGCAGCACCTCGCCGGTGGCGATGTCGGTGATGTTGGCCACGCCGTCCTCGGCGATCTCGAAGGTCTTGTCGTGCGAGCCGTATTCCTCGGCCTGCTGGGCCATCAGGCCGACATTGGGCACGGTGCCCATGGTCTTGGGATCGAAGTTGCCGTGCCACTTGCAGAAGTTGATCATCTCCTGGTAGATGCGGGCAAAGGTGCTCTCCGGCATCACGGCCTTGACGTCCTTCGGGCGGCCGTCGGCGCCCCACATCTTGCCGCCGATGCGGATCATGGCCGGCATCGAGGCGTCGACGATGACGTCGTTGGGCGAGTGGAAGTTGGTGATGCCCTTGGCCGAGTCGACCATGGCCAGCTCGGGCCGGTGCTCGTGGCAGGCGTGCAGATCACGCATGATCTCCTCGCGCTTGCTCTCGGGCAGGGTGGCAATCTTGTCGTACAGGTTCACCATGCCGTTGTTGACATTGACGCCGATCTGGTCGAACAGCGCGCCGTGCTTGGCGAAGGCTTCCTTGTAGAAGATGCGCACGCAGTGGCCGAAGACGATGGGGTGCGAGACCTTCATCATCGTGGCCTTGACGTGCAGCGAGAACATCACGCCCGACTTGCGCGCGTCTTCCATTTCGCGCTCGTAGAAGTCGCACAGCGCCTTCTTGCTCATGAACATGCTGTCGATGATCTCGCCGTCCTTGAGCGCGACCTTGGCCTTGAGCACCTGGGTCTTGCCGCTCTTGGTGACGAGTTCCATGCGCACGTCGCGGGCGCGGTCCAGCGTGATCGACTTTTCACCATGGTAGAAATCGCCGTGGTGCATGTGCGAGACGTGGGTGCGCGACGCCTGGCTCCACTCGCCCATCGAATGCGGGTTCTTGCGTGCGTATTCCTTGACGGCGCGCGGCGCGCGGCGGTCGGAGTTGCCCTCGCGCAGCACCGGGTTCACCGCGCTGCCGATGCACTTGGAGTAGCGCACGCGGATGGCCTTGTCCTCGTCGGTCTTCGGATCCTCGGGATAGGCCGGGATCTTGTAGCCCTTGGCCTGCAACTCCTTGATGCAGGCCATCAGCTGCGACACCGAGGCGCTGATGTTGGGCAGCTTGATGATGTTGGTGTCGGGCAGCAGCGTCAGCTTGCCCAGCTCGGCCAGGTTGTCGGGCACCTTCTGCTCATCGCTCAGGAACTCGGGGAACTCGGCCAGCACGCGCGCCGAGACCGAGATGTCGCTCTTGGCTATTTCCACGCCGGCCGGCGCCGTGAAGGCGCGGATGATGGGCAGGAAGGCGGCCGTGGCCAGCAGCGGCGCCTCGTCGGTGAGCGTGTAGATGATCCTGGACTTGCCTGCGGTCATGTCGTTCCTCCAGCATGGATAGGGGTTGCGCGGCCGGAATCTAGACCATGACCCCTTCGCCGTTCTGACGGGGCGGGGTGGCGGGCCGGACGGGGCCAGGGGCGCCATTCTCAGCCCCGGCGTGAAACCGGCGGCGGAGTACCCGAGCGCCGCCTCAGCCGCCGGCGCGCTTGGCCGTGATGCCCTCGGCCGCCAGCGCCGCCAGCACGCGCTCGCAGTGCTCGCCCTGGATCTCGACCACGCCGTCCTTGACCGTGCCGCCGGCGCCGCACAGCGTGCGCAAGCGCTTGGCCAGCGCGGCCAGGGCTTCGGCCTCCAGAGCCAGGCCGCGCACGAGGGTCACGGCCTTGCCACCGCGGCCCTTGGTCTCGCGGCTCACGCGCACCGGACCCTGGTCGCGCGGGGCGGCGGCGGCCTTGCAGGCGCAGTCGGCCGCGGGCCGGCGGCAGTCCGGGCACATGCGGCCGGCCTCGGTGGAGTAGACCAGGCCGCCAGCGGAGGATCGTGATCGCATCGTCATCGCGGCCGGCATTGTCGCCGCGCCAAAGCGCAACACCGCACCTCACCGCGCCACTCCCTAACTCCGCCGCATCGGGGTTAGGGCCCTGGCAAGCCGTTCGATGACGTTCTAGCATCGCGCCCACCCCCGCCGCCAGGAGCCCGCCTTGAAGGTCAGCCTCACCAACCCTGCCGAACTGCGATCCAACAATCCGCCGCCGCTGGAAGGCTTTGGCCGGCGTCTGCTGGCCGAGGGCGACTCCTGGTTCACTTTGGGCGGTCTCAACCTGCTGCAGAACTCCAACCTGCTCTACGAGCTGCAGGTCACCACCACCACCATCGTCGTCAACTGCGCCTATCCCGGCGACACACTGGTCCAGATGGTGGCCGGCATCAACGACGCCGACTTCGACCGCATGCTGCGCAAGCCCAATTTCGCCAGCTACTGGGAGGCCATCGTCGTCTCGGCCGGCGGCAACGACCTCATAGCCGCCGCCCAGCTGCCCCTGGTCGACCAGGCCGGCAAGCCGACGCCCACCGAGCACCGGCTGCTGCTCACGCCGGCCGAGGCCGCCAAGCTCAACCCCAAGGCCAAGGGCGCGACGCGCTATGTCAGCGAGCCCGGCTGGCAGCAACTGGAGCAGTTCCTGCTGGCCAATTTCCGCGTGCTCGTGGCGCGGCGTGACGAAGGCCCCAGCCGCGGCCGGCCGCTGCTGCTGCACACCTATTCGGTACCCACGGTGTGGCCGGTGGGCACGGTGGGCAGCAAGAAGGGCTGGCTCTACCCGGCTTTCGAGGCTGCCGGCATCCCCGCGGCCGAGCGACAGGGCGTGGCCGAAGAGTTGTTCGGCCGCCTGCGCCGCCTGCTGCTGTCGCTGGATGCCGGCTCCGGCCACGCCAACGCCCTGCCCGCGGTGCGCGTCTTCGACTCGGCCACCGCGGTGGTGCTGCAGCCGCCCGACACCAGCAAGACCGGGTCCTCGGGCGACTGGGTCAACGAGATCCACCCCAACCGCAGCGGCTACGCCAAGCTCGGCGTCGCCATGGGTGCGTGGATGGAAGGCGTGCTGGCCGCGGCCACGTAGGCCGGCGGCGCACCGGCTGCCTCAGTCACTGCTGACGATGGGGCAGTTGACGACGAAGCCGGCGGCGCCGAAGCGCGCTCCGCCGGGGCCGGTGACCAGGCCCTTGCTCACCAGGCCCAGCAGTTCGCTGCGGTCCTTCTGCGCCACGTTCAAGCCGGCGCCGATGGCGGCCTCGGTCCAGGCCGCCGGGAACACATCCCACAGGGGGCTGTAACGGCCCTGCTTGGGCGCCCAGAACAGCAGGTTCAGCGGGTCGGCGCCGTCGAGCAGGGCCGAGTTCAGGCCCTGGCGCTGCGGGTTGCCCAGGCCGGTCTGGCCGTTGATGAAGGCCACCAGCGTGGTGCGCGCCGAATCCGTGCCGTCGCCGCCCGCCCGGGGCGCGGCGTTGAGCGCGCCGGCCAGGGTCGCGTTCTCCAGCGCCGCGACATCGCTCACCGAGGCGTCGGTGGAGATGTACTTGACGCGGCGGCCGTTGGCATAACCGAAGGACTGCGCCACCGCCACCGTGCCGCGGGCGAAGTCGATGGCGGCCACCTTGGGGTGGCGGCCGCTGTCGTTGGCCATCTGGGGCGCGTTGAGGATGCTGCCGTCGGGCAGCTCGATCAGCGGGCTGTAGCCGAACTCACCCTCGGGGCCATGCATCGCGGCGGCGGGCGGAAAGCCGGTGGGCCCGGGCACGACGACGCGCTGGCGGTCGAAGCGCACCGTGGCCGGGAAGTCGATCACGCCGTCGACGACGCTCACCTTCTGCACCGCGGCCGTGCCGCGTGCCACCTCAAGCTTGGACGAGCGGTTGACGCCCAGCCGGTCGGCCTCGCCGCCATCGGAGGCATCGAGCAGGATGAACCACACGGCGCGGCCCCGGCTGCTGCCGCGGTACAGCGGCAAGGTGGCGGTGTTGTCGGCGTTTTCGTGCGCGCTCCGCACAAAGAGCGTGCGGCCGTCGGCGCGGGCCAGCCCGGGCACGCCGACGCTGGTGGCCGCCGCTGCTGCGGCCAGTCTGGATATGAAGGCACGTCGCTGAAGAATCATGGTGGCTGCTCCTGGGTGGGACGGTAGGGTGCCCGCTGCCGCCGGCGCCTTGCCGATGTCGAGCGGGACGGCCGTTCGTCGCACCGGGGTGGCCGCGCTTACAGCCGAAGTAGGGGGTGAGCCGCCGGCAGACGCCAGGCGGCTTGCCGGCGGCCAATCGCCGCAGTAGCCTTCGCGCCTTCGCAAGGGCCGGCAGCGGTGGGGCCAGCCGCAACAGGAGGCCGGGCATGACGCTCGATCAGCAACTCGTGGTTCTGCGCACCCCGCTGTTGCGCTATGCCCAGCTGCAGCTGCGCGACGCAGCCCTGGCCGAGGACGCGGTTTCCGAAACCCTGCTGGCCATCCTCGAGCGCCCCGAGGGCTTTGCCGGCGCCAGTTCGCTGCGCACCTATGCCACCGCCATCCTCAAGCACAAGCTGGTCGACACCCTGCGCCGGCGCGGCCGCGAGCTGCCCCTGGAGCCGCTGGACGAGCAAAGCCTGGACGAGGCCATCGACGCGCACTTCCGCGCCGACGGCCACTGGGACCACAAGCCCCAGCCCTGGGGCCAGCCCGAGGCCGTGCTGCACCAGGCCCAGTTCCTCGAGGTGCTGCAAAGCTGCATAGACCGCCTGCCGCCGCGCCTGGCGCGCATCTTCATGGCGCGCGAATGGCTCGAACTGGAAGTGGCCGAGATCTGCGACGAAATGCAGATCACGAGCAGCAACTGCGGCGTCATGCTCTACCGCGCCCGCATGCAGTTGCGCGGCTGCCTGGAGCAGCGCTGGATAGGGCAGTCCTGATGGCCGACAAGCTCA
The DNA here is from genome assembly GCF_904426505.1 of Rubrivivax sp. A210. GTDB lineage: Bacteria > Pseudomonadota > Gammaproteobacteria > Burkholderiales > Burkholderiaceae_C > Rubrivivax. The sequence continues at coordinate 19,726 of NZ_CAJGBN010000008.1, read as the reverse complement.
CTTGCCGCGAGGTCTCGCGCCTGCTCAGCGACGGCCTCGATCAGGCTCTGCCTCCGCCCGAGCGCGCCCGGCTGCGCCTGCACCTGGTGATCTGCGACGCCTGCCGCGAAGTCGAGCAGCAGTTCACCCTGCTGCGACAGGCGCTGCGCAAGCTGGGCAGCGAGCCGGACGATGGGGCGGGCAAGCCCGGCGCGGGCCGCAACGACACCGAGAACTGATCGCGCAAGCCGGCGCCTCAGCCTTGGGCGCCGACGATGCAGCCCTCGACCGGATCGATGCGCTCGGGCAGACCCCAGCGCGGTTGCCGGCTGGCCCAGGCGGCCTGGGCCAGGCAGAGCACGGCGTCGAGGCGGTCGCCACTGCCATCGTCGGCCAGGGCCTCGCGCTGGGCGTGGCTGAGCTTGAGCCGCAGCGCCAGCCGCGTGCGCCCCTGTTCCAGCGCATCGACCATGTCCTTGCGTGCAATCAGGCGGTCGGGCGCGGCGCTGTTCTTGTAGGAACGGCGCCCGACCAGCTCATGGGCCAGCAGGCCCGGATAGCCTTCGAGCGCGGTGCGCGCCGCGTCGCCGGCCTGCAGGCCCGGCAGGTCCAAGCCCGCGGCCAGCAGGCGCGAAAAGCCCTCGTAATACATGAAGCCCACCGGCACATAGCGCGTCTGCAGCGGGCTGGTGGAGCGCACGCCGGGCAGGGCCGTATCGGTGGCGCGATGCAGCAGGCGCTGCCCTGCAGGGCGCGTGTTGCCCCAGGCGTCGATGATTTCCCGCAGCGCCATGCGCGTGGGTGCGCGGCGGTGCAACTCGGCGCTCACCGCGGCGGCGCTGTCGCCCAGGCCCAGCGACTGCACGAATTCTCGCGGCAGGCCGAACGGGAAGTCGAAAGCGCCCAGCCAGGGACCGGGCTCGGCCAGCAAGGCCTCGAAGCCGGCCATGGACGGCAGCACCTGCAGGCCCGTCAGGCGCAACAGGCGGCCGTCGAAACTGCCCAGCGCCACGACGATGGGCTTGCGCCGGCTCGGCGCGCTGCTGAAGTCGACGCCGAGCAGTTTCATCCGACCGCCAGCGCCATCACGCCGCCAGCGATGCAGGCCGCGCCCAGCAGGCGCGGGCCACGGTCGCCCTCACCCAGCAGGCGCCCCCCCAGCACGGCGGCCACCAGCATCGACACCTCGCGTGCCGGCGCCACATGCGACAGCGGTGCCAGCTGCAGCGCAGACAGCACCAGGATGTAGCCCAGCGGACCCAGAACGGCCACCGCCAGCGCGTGCCTCCACTGCCGCGGCCAGGCCGAGGTGAAGCCGGCACGGTCACGCCAGAACAGCGGCAGTTGCAGCGGCAGGCGCAAGAGGTTGCACATGTAGTCGAAGATCACCGGGCCGATCACCAGCACCTTGATGGCATAGCCGTCGATCACCGAATAGCCGGCGATCAGCGTGCCGGTGATGAGCCCCCAGCGGATCCCGGCCAGGGTGCGGGCGCGCTGGGCCGGATCGTGTGCGCCCCGCCACAGCGCCGGGCCACCGGCAATCAGGAACACGCCCACGCAAACGCCCAGGACGCCGGCCAGGCCCACGGCGCCGAGCGTCTCGCCCAGCAGCAGCACCGCGGCCGTCGCCGTCATCAGCGGCCCGCTGCCACGCGCCAGCGGATACACCACGGTCAGGTCACCGACGCGGTAGCCGGTGAGCAGGGCATTGAAGTACAGCAGGTGAACCACCGCGCTGGCCACCACCACACCCCATTCCAGCCCGCCCCAGCGCGGCAGTTCCTGCACGCCGAACCACAGCCCGGCCGGCAGCCACACCACCACCGTCAGCAGGCTGGTCAGTAGGGTGAAGCGGTGGTCGCCACCGGCGCGCTTGGCCGCGATATTCCAGCTCGCGTGGGCCAGGGCGGCCAGCAGCACGAGCAGCAGGGCGGTCAGGGGCATGTGCCGATTCTGCCGCGGGCGCCGCCGGCTAGAGTCGACCCCATGACAGCCCATCCCATCCTCGTCGAGGCGCTGCGCGGCGGCGCCGTCGAATCGGTCCACCGCGGCGCCCTGGCCATCGTCGACGCCGACGGCGCCGTGCACACGCAACTGGGCGACATAGCCCGCCCCATCTTCCCGCGCTCGGCCGTCAAGGTGCTGCAGGCCCTGCCCCTGGTGGCCAGCGGCGCCGCCGAACGCTATGGCCTGACCAACGAAGAGCTGGCGCTGGCCTGCGCCAGCCATGGCGGCGAGCCCCGCCATGCCGCCACTGCGGCGGCCATGCTGGCCAAGGCCGGCGTCGACGCCGCGGCGCTGGAATGCGGCGCGCACTGGCCTTATCACGACGGCTCGCTCAAGGCTCTGGCCGCCGCCGGCCAGGCGCCGAGCGCGCTGCACAACAACTGCTCGGGCAAGCATGCGGGCTTCGTCTGCCTGGGCTGCCTGATGGCCGAAAAGGGGGCGCAGGGCGGTGACCGCCGCGCCTTCCTGCGCGGCTATGTCGGGCCCGGGCACCCGGTGATGCGCGAGGTGACGGCGGCGCTGCAGGCCGCCACCGGCTGCGACCTGGCGCGCATGCCGGTCGGCACCGACGGCTGCAGCATCCCCGCCCATGCCATCCCCTTGCGCCAGCTGGCCCTGGCCTTCGCCCGCGTGGCCACCGGCGTCGGACTGTCGGCCGAGCACGCGCGGGCCGCGACTCGCCTGCGTGCGGCGGTGGCCGCGGCGCCCCACATGGTGGCCGGCAGCGGACGCTTCGACACCCGGCTGATGGAGCGGCTGGGCACACGCGTCTTCTGCAAGGTGGGCGCCGAGGGCGTGCATTGCGCCGCGATCCCCGAACTGGGCCTGGGCGTGGCCATCAAGATGGACGACGGCAACACGGCGCGCGCTTGCGAAGTGGCGCTGGCCGCCATCATCGAGCGCCTGCTGCCGCTGGAAGAGAGCGATGCCAGCTTCATGCGCGGACTCAGCGATGTCGGCCTCGGCAACTGGCGCGGCATCGCGGTCGGCCGCCTGCGTGCAACGGCGGTGCTGCGCGGCTGACGCGCCTGCTTACGCGGCCCGCGGTTCTAGGGAGGGCCGCGCCAGGAACGCAGGCCTAGACTGCGCCCGTTCCGGTACCCCTGCCGGAGCGGGCGGTCCGGGGCCGCGCCGGCCCCTGACCCGCGCACCCTCGCGAGGTCGGCATGAGCGTCAAGATCCCTTCGAGCTTCGATTTCGGCATCGACCTGGGTGTCGATCTCGACATCTCCGGCATCCCCACCAGCTACAGCATTGCGACCAAGGTCGAGCCGCTGTCCATGCACCTGGACCTGGCGCCTATCGAGATCAAGCCCATCGACTTCTCGCTGCGCGTCAAGGAAATCCCCTCGGTGCGCGTACACCTGCCGCTGGATTACCGCGTCGGCCTCAGCGTGCTGGGCTCCGAACTGCTGTGCGTGCGCCTGTGCGGCCAGGGCCAGGTGATCACCGAGCCCTATGCCCCCAACCCCTGCGAGGCACGCCCGGCGGCGGTGCTGCAACCCCAGCCCGACCTGCAGACGCTGGACCGCCTGGTCGCGGAGCTGGACCGTGGCTGAGCAGGACAAGGGCGCGCCGGCCACACCGCGCTTCATGGGCCCGCCGGGGCGGCTGCGCCTGGCCGGCGTTGACGCGCGCCAATGGGCCCAGGTGGAAGGCGTGCAACTGCCCGAGGCGCTGCAGCCCCGGCGTGCCCGGCCCGCGCTGCGGCGCGGCGGCGACCCGGCGCGTGCGCGCCTGCGCCTGCCGCCCGACACCCCACCCGGCCGCTACGACATCACGCTGGCGCTGGCCGGCGGCAAGAGCCAGTGCGCCAGCGTCGATGTGCAAGCACGGCCGCGGCTGCGCGTCACACCGTCGGCCCTGCGCCTGACGGCCGCGGCCGGCGCCAGCGCCTGCGCGGCCCTGCTTCTCGAGAACCGCGGCAACGTGCCCGTAGAGATAGGCCCGGTGCTGGTGGCCGGCCTCTTTGACGACGACGGCATCGAGGCCGCGATGGCCTCGGTCTACAACCTCGACAGCCACGACGTGAACAAAATCGTCGGCCACGCCTTCAGCAAGCTGCGCGAGGCCCACGGCGGCCTGCTCAAGCTGCGCGTGCGCCAGGGCGCAGGCCCGCTGGCGGTGGGTGAGCGTCGCGTGCTCGAACTCGAGGCCCGGCTGGGCGAGAAGCTCGTGCCCGGCCACGGCTACCACGGGGTGCTGGAGATGGCCGGCCACGGCATCGCGGTCGAGGTGGCGGTGAGCAAGCGCCGCGCAGATGACGGGCGCAGCACAGGAGCAAAGGCATGAAGGACTGCAAGACGGGCAATGGCTGCACCGACAGCGGCATCGAGGACGGCATCAGGTCGCTCTTCCATGCGCAGCTGCTGCTGGGCAAGGAACTGGTGCGCCTGCTTGGCAGCGCCGGCAGCGCGGCCATGGACCGGGCCGGTGCGATGCGACTGCCCAAGGGCGGCTGCGGCTGCGAGATCCCCGAACCCTGCTGGATGCCGCTGCCGCTGGGCGAGATCAGCTGCCAGCTGGCACCCGGCGACAAGGGCACGGTCTGCCTGGTCGTCACCAACCACGATTTCCGGCCGCACAGCTACCAGTTCGTGGCCAGTGGCAAGTCGGCCGCCAACGTGAGCTTCTCGCAGGCCGGTGCGGTGCTGGGACCGAAGGAGCGCATCGCCGTCACCGCCACCTTCAGCGTGCCGCGCGACAACAAGGGCGCAGAAGACTGCCGCTGCATAGACCACGAAGCCCTGATCTGGGTGCGCGGCTGCCGCAACCACTACCTGCGCTGGAGCATCGACGAAGTGGCCAAGAGCAAGCCCTGCTGCCACGAGGTCATCGTCGACGACAAGCCCGACTACGTGCTGCATTGGTATGACCATTTCTACATCGCGCGGCCCTGCCCCGGTGCACCGGCGCGCGTGCCCGGCGGCGTCGCCGTGGGGGTCGTCAAATGAGCCGGGTGACCGACCTGCTCAAGGGCGCGGTGGAGCTGAACCTGCGCTACACCTCAACCCTGCTGCACCTGTCCAAGGACTACCTCAAGGACGCCGGCGAGGTGCTCACGCGCGACGACGCGCCGGCACCGCCGCCGGCCACGGCTCCGGCGCGGGCGCCGTTGCTCATCGCCGGCCGCAGCGGCGACCTTGCCAACGCCGCCTTCGCCATCAACAACCCCGGCGACAAGCCCATCCAGGTTCATCTGCTGGTGCAGGGCGAACTCGGCGACGAGCGTGTGCGGCTCGACCCGGCGCGTTTCTCGCTGGATGCCGGCAAGGGCACCATCGTGCGCATCGTCGTGCCCATCGACGACAAGCTCGAGGCCGAGCGCGACCACCCCGGCACCGTGGTCGCCCCAGGCCTGGCGGCCCAGGGCGTGCCCTTCATCGTGCGCCGCCTGGCCGCCGAAGGGGGTGGCGCACCGGACGCCGCGCCGCCATCGACGGCCACCGACGCACCCGAGGCGCCCGAGGCATCAACCAGCGCCCCGCGCACGGCGCGCGCCAAACGCTGAACGCGGCGCGGCCCCAGGGCGCGATGGACGCGTCGGCAGCGGCGCCGCAAGACGCCCAGGCACGCGAACCCGGCGCCGAACGCCTGCAGCGCCTGCTGGGCGAAGTGGCCGGCTTCGTCGACTGGCTGCGTGACGAACACTTCGGCCCGGTCGGGGCCGGCGACACCGCCGATGAGGCCGCCACGGCCGCGGAAAGCGGCCTGTCCAGCTCCGGCCTGCTGCACACGCTGCGCCTGATGCTGGCGCGCGTGCTCGACGATCCGCAATCGCTGTCGCAGCATTACGCGCGCTTCGCCGCCCTGGTGCTGCAGGCGGCGCGCCAGGAAAGCGAGCTCGAGCCCGACCCGGCCGACCGCCGCTTCAAGGATCCGCTGTGGCGCACCAGCCCGGTCCACCGCATGCTGGTGCAGGTCTACCTGGCCTGGCAGCAGACCCTGGGCGCCTGGGCGGCCGGCCAGCACTTCGGCTGCGAAGACCGCAAGCGCGTGCAGTTCGTGCTGGATCAGCTGGTGGCGGCGCTGGCACCCTCGAATCTGCCGCTCAACCCCGCGGCGCTCAAGCGCGCCGAGGTCACCGTGGGCGCGAGCGCGGTGCAGGGCCTCAAGGCCTGGGCGCACGACGCCGTACACCACGGCGGCATGCCGCAGCAGATCAGGCCCGATGCCTTCAAGGTGGGCATCGACCTCGCCACCACGCCCGGCGCCGTGGTCTACCGCCATCCGCTGTTCGAGTTGCTGCAGTACGCGCCGGCCGCGGCCACCGTACACCGCAGGCCGCTGCTGATGGTGCCGCCACAGATCAACAAGTTCTATGTCTTCGACCTGCGGCCCGAGAACAGCGTCTTCGGCTGGCTTCTCGCACAGGGCTTCCAGGTCTTCACCATCAGCTGGCGCAACCCCGACGCGGCGCTGCGCGACGCCGGCTTGACCGCCTATGTGCAGGCCACGCTGCAGGCGGTGGAGGTGGTGCGCTCGATCACGCGCTCGGCCACGCTGGGCCTGATCAGCGCCTGCGCCGGCGGCCTCACCGCCATCGCCGCCATGGGCCTGCTGGCGATGCAGCGCCAGCGCCCGGTGGCCCACCACTCGATGCTGGTGACAGCGCCGCTGGCCGGCAATGGCTCGGTGCTCGAAAGCCTGGCCTCGCGCGACACCATGCGCGCCAGCGTGGCCTGGTCGGCCCAGCGCGGCAGCATGGACGGCGCCGAACTGGCGCGGTTGTTCGCCTGGCTGCGCCCGAACGACCTGGTCTGGAACTACTGGGTCAACAACTACCTGATGGGGCGCCAGCCGCCGCCGCTGGACGTGCTGCATTGGGACAACGATTCCACCCGCCTGCCCGCCGCGCTGCACCGCGATTTCGTCGACATGGTCGACCGCCGGGTCTTCGAATGCCCCGGCGCGCTGAGCATCGGCGGCTGCGCCATCGACTTCCGCCGCCTGCAGGTGGACGGCTATTTCGTCGCCGGCAGCGAGGACTACCTGATGCCCTGGCAGGGTGTCTACCGCGCGGCGCGGCATTTCCGCGGCAGCCACAGCTTCGTGCTCAGCAACAGCGGCCATGTGCAAAGCATCCTGCGCCCGCCGCGGCTGCCGCGCACCGAGCACTTCACCGGGCAGGCGCTGCCGCCCGCGCCCGAGGCCTGGCTGGCCGGCGCCGAGCGCCGATCCGGCTCGTGGTGGCCGCACTGGGGTGCCTGGCTGGCGCCGCGCAGCGGGGCGCGCGTCAAGGCGCCGCGCATGCTGGGCAGTGCCGCCTACCCGCCGCTGGGCCCGGCGCCGGGCGACTATGTCCTGCAGGCCTGAGGCTCAGACGCGCAGGCCGTGCTTCTCGAGCCGGTAGCGCAAGGTGTCGCGGCTGATGCCGAGCTGTCGCGCCGCGCGTGAGACGTTCTGCTGTGCCTCGCGCATGGCGTTGACCAGCATCTCGCGCTCGACACGGTCCAGCGACGAGCCGCTCCCGCCCCCGCCATTGCCGCCATCCTCGACTGGCACAGACAGAGCGGCCGGAACACCGCCGTCGGGCAGCATCAGCTCGGCCGGCACGATCTCGTTGGCGGCCGCCAGCATCACTGCCTGCTCGATCAGGTTGCGCAACTCGCGCACATTGCCAGGCCAGCCGTGGCGGGCAATGGCCGCCTCGGCGGCGGCGCCCAGGCGCGTGCCCTCGCGGCGGTAGCGCTGGGCGAAGGTCTGGCAGAAATGGCGTGCCAACAGCAAGGCGTCGCCGGCGCGCTGGCGCAGCGGCGGCACCATCAGCTGCAGCACGCGCAGGCGGAAATAGAGGTCGGCGCGGAACACGCCCTGTGCGACGCGGGCCTCGAGATCCTGGTTGGTGGCCGCGACGATGCGGACCTGGACCTGCTGCTCCTGCACCGAGCCGATGCGGCGGAAGCGCCCGTCCTCGATGATCTTCAGCAGCTTGGCCTGCAGCGCCAGGTCCATGTCGCCGATCTCGTCGAGGAAGAGCGTGCCGCCGTCGGCGGCCTCGAGCAGGCCCAGCTTGCGCTGCTTGGCATCGGTGAACGCACCGCGTTCGTGGCCGAAGAGCTCGGTCTCCAACAGCGTGGCCGGCAGGGCGGCGCAATTGATCTCGATGAAGGGACGCTGCCGCCGCGCGCTGCGGTAATGGCAGGCCCGCGCCACCAGTTCCTTGCCGGTGCCGGTCTCGCCGGTGATCAGGATGGGCGGCAGCATGCCCTGGCCGCCGCCGTCGATCGAGGCGATGCGGTCGATGCGCTGCAGCAGGGCCTGCATCTCGGGCGAGTTGCCCAGGATCTCGTGGCTGGCCTCGCGCTCGCGCGACTCGAAGTAGTTGAGGCGGCTGGACTCGCGCTGGCGCTGCGCCAGCAGTTCGACGCGGCTGCGCAGTTCGGCCAGCGAGACCGGCTTGGTCAGCAGGTCATTGGCGCCGGCCTTCATCGCCTCCACCGCCAGCTCGATGCTGCCGTGCCCGGTGATCAGCACGATGGGCACGGTCTTGTCGGTGTTGCGGATGAACTCGATCATCTCCAGGCCGGTGGCGTCGGGCAGCCGGTAGTCCAGCACCACGATGTCCGGCGGCTTCTCGGCATAGAGCGCCCGCCCTTCGGCGGCCGTTCCGGCCACGGCGACTTCATTGCCGGTGCGTGCCAGATAGAGCGCGGCATTGCGCGCGAAGGTGGCCTCGTCGTCGACGATCAGGATGTGAGTCATGGTTCAGGATCGGGGCAGTTTGATGCGCACGGTGGTGCCCTCGCCGGGCCGGCTGTCCAGGCCCAGACTGCCGCCCAGGCGGTCAACGATGCGCCGGGCCAGGGTCAGGCCCAGGCCCAGGCCCTGGGGCTTGGTGGTGAAGAAGGGGCGGAAGATCTTTTCCACCTGGGCCGGCTCCAGCCCCGGGCCGGCGTCGCGCACCTCGATCAGCAGTGGCCCGGGCGCCTCGCCCAGCAACACCACCTGGCAGGCCTTGTCGCTGCCCATCGCCTCGGAGGCGTTGGACAGCAGGCTTTGCAGCACCTGCTTGAGCAGTTGCGGGTCGGTGCTGGCGTGGGTCTGGGAGGCCGCGTTCTCGAACACCAGCACCTGACGCCGCTGCTGGAAGGTGCTCTGGTGATCGGCCACGCAGTCGCGCAGCAGGTCGGCCACGTCGACCAGACGTACATTGCCCTCGCCCGTGCTCGACAGCCGCAGCAGTTCGTTGATGCGGGTCGAGATGCGGTCGACCTGGATCAGGATGTCGGCGGCGTGCTCGCTGCTTTGCTCGCCCGGTGCGTCCAGGCTCAGCTCGGCCGACGAGCGTATCGAGGCCAGCGGATTGCGGATGTTGTGCGCCACCGAGGCCGCCAGCTCGGCCATTGCAGCCATGGTCTCGGCGTCACGCAACTGCTCGTGCTGGCGGCGCAGCGTGTGGTCGGCCCGCCGCACCAGCCAGAACAGGCTGAGATAGAGCACCAGCGCCCCGGCCGTCGCCGACATCGCAACCCAGCGTTGCCCCTCGTGGATGGCCGCGGTCAGGGCCTGCGGCGCCTTGTAGAGCTCGACGACGCCATCGACGTTCGCGCCGCCGGGCAGTTGCACCGGGATGTAGGTCTCGACAAAGAAGGCCGCCGCGGGCGACAGGCCCTCGTGTTCGCGCTTGCTCAGGTCGTCGTCCTTGAGGCGGCCACCTTCGACGACCAGCTCGCCCGCCATCGCGCGGTCGAGCTCGTCGTTCTCGCCAAAGCGCTTGCCGATCAGCTGGGCATCGCTGGACCACAGCACGCGGCGGTCGACGCCGTAGACGTTGGCGCGCAGCACGCCCTTCAGATTGGTGAGGTGCAGCACCGAGCCGAGGAAGCGCTCGCGCAACTGATCCGAGTTCTGGTCGACCAGATAGCCCAGCGAGCCGTCGGACGAGAGAATGTTCTGCACGAACTCGGCCGACACCGCCGCCTCGCGCTCGAGCAGCTGCCAGGTCAGGAAGCTCGAGATCACCCACGCATTGGCCAGGCCGATGAGCGCGATCACCGCACCACCGAGCCCGGCGAACCAGCGCAGCAGGCGTAGAGGGGCGGCTCGGGGTGTTCGACTCATGGATGGGGCGGCAAGGGAGTTCTGGGGGAAGCGCCGGACTCGCCGCCGCAGCCGTCAGGGCACAACGGCAAGGGGGCGTGACAGGGCCGGCCGAGGTTAGCCGCTGGCCTGCGGGTCGGGCCGCAGGCCGGACTCCCGGTGGTGCGAACTATTGGGCAATTTGCCCCAGGTCCGCGGGTCAATTCCACCAAACCGGCGCTGGCGGGCGCAGGCCCCGGACCGCTGGGCGTGCGCCGTTGCGCCTGTGACAGCCCGGTGTCAGGGGCTGCCGCGGCGGTCGGACCTGGGTCTGGTCCGGCTCTTGCATTTGCTTGGACAGCCCCTCAGGAATCCGCCCGCCGAAATCCCATGAACAGCGTCATCCGCCTCTCCTGCTGCACCGCCTTGACAGCCCTGTCCATCGGCTGCGCCCAGGCTGCCTCGGCGCCAGCGCCAGCGCCGGCGGCGGCCGTTTCGCCCGCCGTGAGCCAGGCCGAACCCGCCGCCGAAGCGTCGCATCTGCCGGCCGCACCCGACGCACCGTCATCGGCCCTGGCCTTGATGGGGGTCGCGGTGCTGCTGGGCGCGCGCCGATTCGAACGCTGACAGCCTGCGGCGCACGCTGAGGCCGGCTCCCTGCCAGCCACCCCAGCCTGCACCCTGCCTCAAGAACAACCCATCCGATGTCCAAGCACCCGTCACCGCCGGCCTCCACCCTGCCCCATCCGTTGGATGGCCTGGATCCGTCCGGGCCCGGCCACCGGCTGCTGCAGCGCCTGCGGCCCTGGATCGCGCCCGTCGCCTGGTTGGCGGCCTGGTCGGCCGCGGCAGCCCTGGACTGGCCGTTCGACCGCAGCACCCAGGTCCTGGCCTTCGTGTTTGCGTTGCTGCTGGCGGCGTACTGGCAACCGACCCGGATTTCGGTCGTCGCCGGCACCCTGGCCGTGCTGGCCTTCGACCAACTCTTCGTAGCACCACGCGAACAGATTGCAGCGGCGCCCTCCCGCCACGCCCTGACCTTGGCCCTGATGCTGGCGATGATCTGGACCGCGAGCCTGGCAATGGGGCATCTGCGCCGCCTGGCCGACAGCCTGCGCCGGCAAGCCCAGCAGTCCGAGCGTCTGCGGGCGCTTGGCGAGTCGCTGCAGGAAGTCGAGGATCCGCGCGCCCGCGGCGCCCATCTGCAGGGGGCCCTGGCCTCGCTGGGCGGCGCCTCGGTCGGCCTGCTGCTCTACGCCGAAGCGGCAAGCGAGGCCGGCTCGCGCGAGATCTGGTTCGGCAACGCCGACGACGAAGAGCGTGCACTGCTGCGCCAATGCGCACGCCAGCAACTGCCGATGGGCAAGGGCACGGCCCGGCATGCCGGGCGCGACTGCTGGCTGCTGCCGATACAGCGCCGTCAGACCGCCTTCGGCGCGGCCCTGGTCCAGTTCGCCGACCCTGCGCTTGCCGACGAGCGCGCCCGCGGCAATGCCCAGGACCTGTGTGACCGCATGGCCGCGGCACTGGACCGCGCCGACACCCTGCACGGTGCGGCGCGGCTGCGCGAGGCGGCCGAGACCCAGGCCCTGCGCAATGCGCTGACCGCCGCGCTGGCGCGCGAGCAACGCCAGAGCCTGGACGCCATCCGCGAGGCCGCCACAGCACTGTGCGATGGCGCAGCCCTGGCGCCCGAGCAACAGCATCGCCTCGCCTGCGCCATCGTCGGCGAGGCCGACCGCCTGTTGTGCCTGGGCGACGCCGCGCCCGAGGCCGAGTGGCAGACGCGCTCCGCACGGCCCCTGCTGGCCGCCTGAGCCCGCGCCGCCTCGGCCCGCGCCGCGGGCCGCAGGGCCAGGAAACGGCCGCAGCGGTGGCCAATTCCACGAAGGCCGCCGCCGAAAGGCCTCGCGCATGCCGTATCGTCCTTGATCGTCAGACCGGCTAACGGTGCAGGCGCCCGGAATGGTCCGGACGGCGGCACCCGCTGCCGGCGCCGGGATGGACGCGAGTCCCGCCCCTTCCCGGCCGGGCCTGACCCCGCCAGCCGCCGGAACCTGCGCATCAACCCTGTCGCCATGAGCCGCGGCTTCACCCTCTTCGAGCTATTGATCGTGTTCGCCATCCTCAGCCTGCTGGCCGGCGTCGTTGCGCCGCGTTTCCTGGAGCGCCACTCGGGCGCCCATGCGCAGGCGGCCCGGGCCCAGATCGAGTTGCTTGAAAAGGCGCTCGACCAGTACCGCATGGATGCGCGCCACTACCCCAGCTCCGAGCAAGGCCTGGCCGCGCTGCACACCGCGCCGGCCGGTGCCACGCCGTGGCGCGGCCCCTACCTCAAGCGGGCTCTTCCGGCCGATCCCTGGGGCCGGCCCTATGGCTACGAGCGGCCGGGCAGCGACGGGCGTGAATACCGTGTCTACAGCCTCGGCGCCGACGGGCTGCCGGGGGGCAGCGGCGACAACGCCGACCTGGTGTCCCGATGAACGGGCAGCGTCCCCTGCCGGCGGTAGACGAACACGGCGTGATCGGTACACCCGAGCGCGCCGAGCCGGCCACGCGTGTGGCGCGCGGCGGACGCATAGACCCGGCGCTGTTTGCCGAAAGCCTGGCGGCGCTGCTCGAGGCCGGGCTGCCGGTGCTCGACGCGCTGCACACGCTGGGCCAGCGTGCCGCCTCGCCGGCGCTGGCCCGGCTGGTACAGGAACTCGACCGCGCGCTGCGCGAAGGCCTCAGCCTCTCGGCCGCACTCGGGCGCCACCGCCAGGTCTTCGGTGACGTGCTGGTGGCGCTGGTGCAGAGCGCCGAGCGCACCTCCAACCTGGGCGAGAGCCTGAGCCGCTACAGCAGCGACATGCGGGCGCAGCAGGCGATGCGGCGGCGCGTGCTGGGTTCGGCGCTGTACCCGGCCGTCGTGGTCTCGGTCGGCCTGCTGGTGATCGGCTTCCTCCTCACCTACGTCATGCCGCGCTTTGCCGAGATGGTGCTGCAGGCCGACATGAAGATCTCCGGCGGCAGCCGCGTGCTGATGGAGTTGTCGGCGGTGATGCACCGCGGCGGCGCCCTGACCCTGGTGCTGCTGCTGGCGGTGGCTGCCCTGCCCGGCCTGGCCTTTGGTACCGCCCGCGGGCGCGCTCTCGTCGGCCGCCTGCTGGCGCGCATTCCGGCCTGGGGCCGCACGCTGCACGAATACCACCTGGCGCGCTTCTTCAACAGTGCGGCGCTGCTGCTGCGCGGAGGCCTGACGGTGGTGCGCGCCATCGAACTCGCCAGCGACACGCTGGACGAAGTCAACCGCGAGCGCATGCGCGGCGTCGTCGCGCGCCTGTCGGCCGGCCAGGACGTGGCCGGGGCGCTGGGCGCCGAGGGCATCGACGATGACCTGGTAATCCGCCTCGTCGAGGTCGGCCAGCGCAGCGGCACCCTGGGCCAGCAGTTCCAGCGCGTCGCGATGCTGATGGACATCGAGGTCTCGCGCCGCATCGACTGGGCCACGCGCTTGTTCGAGCCGCTGCTGATGCTGTTCATCGGCCTCGTGGTGGGCGGCATCGTGGTGCTGATGTACATGCCCATCCTCGAACTGGCCACGGCCATCGAATAGACCGCACATGGGCGCCCCTGAAGACCTTCCCCCGCCGCCGTCCGCGAGCAGCCTGCCCGACCACGCCGCCGTCGACGCGGCGCGCCAGCGTGCGCGCCAGGCCGGCCGCGGCTCCTATCTCGATGCGCTGGGCGACGACGCCGATGCCGCCGGCCAGCGCCTGGCGCAGGCGCTGGGCCTGGACTGGCTGGCGCCCGAGGCCCTCGAGGCCCTGGGCGCCCACCTCGACCTCGAGCTCGTGCCCTTCGTCGAGGCCAGCGGGCGCCAGTGCCTGGCCTTCAATCCGCCCGACGGGCCCTGCCTGATCGTGGTGGCCGACCCGCTGAACGAATCGCTGCGGCTGTGGATCGAGCAGCGCCTGTTCCTGCATCCGCGCACGCCGGTGAGCTGGGTCGTGGCCGGCCGCGATGTGCTCACGGCCTACCTGCGCCGGCGCGAGCGCGACGTGCGCGTCAGCGCCGCCGCCACGCCTGGGGCCGAAGCCAAGCGCGGCGAGTCCGGCCTGTCGCTGACCATGGCCGACCTGTATGCGGCCGACAGCCCCATCGTGCGCCTGGTCAACGGCACCCTGATCGACGCCCTCAACGTCGACGCCAGCGACATCCACATCGAGACCGACGCCGACGGCCTGACCGTGCGCTACCGCCTCGACGGCGTGCTCAACACCATCAACCGCGTCGACGGCAAGGCGGCGGCGGCGCAGTTCATCTCGCGCCTGAAGGTGCTGTCGGAACTCGACATCGCCGAGCAGCGCGTGCCGCAGGACGGCCGCCTGGCGGTGGCGCTCGGCGACCGCAGCATCGCGCTGCGCGTGTCCATCATGCCCAACCTGCACGGCGAGGACGCGGTGCTGCGCGTGCTGGACCGGCGCGCGCTGTCGGCCGGGCGCGAGACGTTGAGCATCGAGACCCTGGGCCTGGAGCCGCGCGACGCTGCCTTTGCGCGGCGCATGGCGGCGCGGCCCCATGGCCTGTTCCTGGTCACCGGCCCCACCGGCAGCGGCAAGACCACCACGCTGTACGCGCTGCTGCAGGAAATCAACAACGGCCTCGAGAAGATCGTCACCGTCGAGGATCCGGTCGAGTACGAGCTCAAGGGCGTGCTGCAGATTCCGGTCAACGAGGCCAAGGGCCTGACCTTTGCACGCGGCCTGCGCTCGATCCTGCGTCACGACCCGGACAAGATCATGGTCGGCGAGATCCGCGACGCCGAGACCGCCACCATCGCAGTGCAGGCGGCGCTCACCGGCCACCAGGTCTTCGCCACCGTCCACGCCAACAACGTCATCGACGTCGTGGGCCGGCTCACATCGATGGGCACCGATGCCTACAACCTGGCCGCCGCGCTCAACGGCGTGCTGGCGCAGCGCCTGGTGCGCCTGAACTGCCCCGAGTGCGCCGTGCCGCTGGTGCCCGACGCCACCCTGCTGGACGTGAGCAGCCTGCCGCCCGGCTGGCTGGAAGGCAAGCAGCTGATGCACGGCCTGGGCTGCGCCCACTGCCGCGGCACCGGCTTCAAGCAACGCCGCGCGGTGGTCGAAACCCTCAGCATCGACGACGAGATGCGCGGGCTCATCAGCCAGCGCGCGCCGCTGCGCACCATCCGCACCGCCGCCCGCAAGCTGGGCATGCGCGCGCTGCGCGACACCGCCCTGGACCTCGTCGCCGAGGGCCTGACCACGCTGGAGGAGATCAACCGTGTCAGCTCGCTGGACGACGCGGCTTGAGGCCCGCCTGGGCCCGCTGGGCCTGCAACTGCAGTTGGCCAGCCGCCTGCCTTGGCGAGCCGCGCGCACGCTGTGGCGGCTCGACCTGCCCGGCGTGCCCACCCGCGCCGGCTGCGCCGACGCGCTGCGCGAGGCGCTGGTGCTGGCACGCGACGAACTCGGCCGCGAGGCGCTGCCTTGGCCGCGCAGCCTGGCCATCGAGATCGACGATGCCTGGGTCCACCACGTCTGCCTGCGCGGCGACTTCCAGTCCATGAGCGCACGCGCCGTGGCCGACGCCGCAGCCGGCTTCTTCACCCAGGCACTGGGGCAGCCTGCGTCCGAGCTGGCCCTGTGTGCACTGACGCAGCCCGACGGCCGCTCGCTCTGGGTGGCCGCCCTGCCGGCGGCCTTGCGCCAGCGCCTGGTCGAGACCGCCGCCGAGGCCGGGCTCACGCTGGCCGCACTGGCGCCGGCGGCGCAGCGCTTCCTGCGGCCCGCCGCCCGCTGGCCGCGCGACGCCGTGCTGGCCCTGGCCCATGGCAGCGGCGTGCTGCTGGCCTGCCGCAGCGGCGACAGCTGGATCGCCATGGTCAACGAGCTGCGGCCCTTTGATGCGGCACTGCACCAGCGCGCGCTGGCGCTGGGCCGCTTCCACGGCCTGCCGCCGCTGGAAGGCCTGTGCTGGGCCGCCGCCCACGCCGGCGGGCCCCCGCTCGAAGGCTGGCAGGACGCACGCCAGCTGCTCGGAGCATCGGCATGAAGCCTGCACGCCAGCCCAAGGCCGGCGGCAGGCCCTTGCCGCGCACAGCCCGCCTGCCGCAAGGCCTGGACTTCGTCGCCCGGCCGCCTTGGGGCGCTTGGGCCTGGGCAGCGGTGCTGCTGGCCACCGTGCTGCTGGTGGCGGCCACCTCGGTGGGCCTGCAGTGGCAGCAGCAGGAAGCCGAGTCAGCGCGCCTGAATGCTGCACTGGCACGGCAGGCGCGGCCGCGCGCCAGTGCGGTGGCCACGGCGCCGCTGGACCCGCTGGTCGAGAGCGACGCCAGCCAGACCGCGCTCGAGCTGGGCGTCGGCTGGGGGCCGCTGCTCGAGCACCTGGCCGGACACAACCGGCGCGACGTGGCGCTGACCCAGCTCGAACCCGACGCCCGCACGGGCCATCTGCTGATCGGCGGCAGCGCCGCCAGCCCCGAGGCGGCGCTGGCCTACGCCCGCAGCCTGGGCGACGGCCGCGTGCTCGCCGACGTGCAGCTGCTGTCGCACGAAGTGCCAGACCGGGCACTGCGGCTGCCGGTGCAGTTCCGTCTGTCGGCGCGCTGGCAGCGCCAGGAGCCCTGAGCCATGGCCGCACGCCTCTCCGCTCCCCAGATCCTGGCCGGCCTGCGCCACGCCGGCTGGCGCTGGCGCCAGCGCCTGGGCCTGCCCGGGCTGGTGGCGCTGGCCCTGGCACTGGCCGCGGCCCTGCTGCTGGCCGCCGGCCTGGCCCGCCTGGCCACGCTGGCCGACGAACAGGCGCGCCTGCAGCAGGCTTTGCGCAGCGCCGGCCAGCCGCGCCCCGCACCGGCGCCGACCGCGGCCGGGCTCGCCGCCAGCCAGCTGGAGCGCCTGCCACCGCTGGCGCAGCGGCCCGACGACATCGCCCAGCTGATGGCGGCGATGCGTACACGCGGCCTGCAGGACATGCCCACCCGCTACCGCGTGCTCGAGGCACGCTCGCCCGGCATCGAGCGCCTGGAGATCACGCTCGAGGGCCGCCAGGGCTACGAGGCCTGGCGTGCGCTCATCGTCGATCTGCTCAACCGCCTGCCCAACGCGGCCATCAGCGGCGCCTCGTGGGCGCGCAGCGAGATCGAGTCCGACCAGTCCGAGGCCCGTCTGGGCATCGTGCTCTACCACCGGAGGGCACCGTGATGCCCAAGGTAAGCCCGATCTGGTGGGCGGCGCTGGCCGCCACGCTGCTGTGGGTGGTGCTGGGCGACGCGCCCGAAGCCGGCGCGCCGGCCGAGCTGGTGGAGCCGACCCGCCCCGCCAACGGCGGCAGCGCGTCGCCTGCCGC
This sequence comes from Rubrivivax sp. A210, assembly GCF_904426505.1. Taxonomy (GTDB): domain Bacteria; phylum Pseudomonadota; class Gammaproteobacteria; order Burkholderiales; family Burkholderiaceae_C; genus Rubrivivax. The sequence goes on along the minus strand of NZ_CAJGBN010000008.1, from coordinate 2,356 downwards.
AGCGGGCGCGCTGGCCCCCGCGTTGCAGGCCCAGGGGCGCGCGCCGGTGGACCCCGACAGCGGCCGCGGCCTGATGGACAAGGCCTGGGCGCCGCCGCCGCCGCCGGCCGCCGCGCCCGCACCGCCACCACCGCCCCCGCCGGCAGCGGCGCCGGCGAAGGCCCAGCCACCGGCCCCGCCCGCGGTCCCGCCGCTGCAGCTGCTAGGCGTGGTGAAGACTGAATCGCCGGCGCCGCAGGTCTACTTCACCATCGCCGACCGCCTGGTGCTGGCCCATGTGGGCGACCTGATAGACGGCCGCTTCAGGATCGACACCGTCAATGCCCAGAAAGTCGTCGTCACCGTCCTGCCCGAGCAGCGACGGATTGAATTCACCCTTGCCACCGTCCCGCCTGGGGGCTGAATGAACCATCCCACTCTAGCCCTGACCCCGCCGCGCAAGCGCCTCTGGATGACCGTCGCGGCCTGGCTGCTGGCGGCCACGCTGGCCGGCTGCGCCGCCACCCGCCTGCACGATGAGGGCCTGCAGCTGATCGAATCCGGCCAGGGCCTCAAAGGCCTGAGCCTGCTGCGCCAGGGCCATCAGCTCGAACCGACCAATGCGCGCCTGCGCCTGGCCTATCTGCGCGAACTCAATGGCTGGATGAGCAGCCAGGGCACGCGCGCCGAGGGCCTGCTCGCCAAGGGCGAGCACGACGCGGCGCTGGCCGTCTACCGCGAGATGCTGGAATGGCAGCCCAGCCATGTCGGCGCCCAGCGCGGCGTGCTGGCGGTGCAGGCCCATCGCCAGCGCGGCGAGCACAAGCAGCAGGCCGAGAAGCTGCTCGAGAAGCAGGACTACGCCGCGGCGCGCCAGATCGCCCAGGAGCTGATGCGTGCCGACGGCTCCGACCTGGCCGCGGTGCAGCTGATGCAGCGCATAGCCGAGCAGGAGACGCGCCAGCAGCGCGAAGCCGAACAGCGCCGCCGCGCCGAATCGCCGATGGCCAAGCCGGTGTCGCTGCAGTTCCGCGAGGCCGGGCTCAAGCAGGTGTTCGAGGCGCTGTCGCGCAGCACCGGCATCAACATCGTCTTCGACAAGGAGGTCAAGGCCGATCTGCGCACCACCATCTTCGTCACCAATGTGCCGCTGGAGGAAGCCATCGACCTGCTGCTGGTGCAGAACCAGCTGGCGCGGCGCATGCTGACGGCCAACTCGGTGCTGATCTACCCGGCCACGGCGCAGAAGATGCGCGAGTACCAGGATCTGCACCTGCGCACTTTCCTGCTCAGCAATGCCGACGCCAAGCATGTGCAGAACGTGCTGCGCACGCTGCTGAAGGTGAAGGACGTGGTGGTCGACGAGCGCGCCAACGCCATCGTGCTGCGCGAGACGCTGGAGACGCTGGACGTGGCGCAGCGCATCATCGCCTCGCAGGAAAGCGTGGAGCCCGAGGTCATGCTCGAGGTCGAGATCCTCGAGGTCTCGCGCGAGCGCCTCACCGAGCTGGGCATCAGCTGGCCCACCGGCGCCACCCTCAGCACGCCCTCGGCCACCGGCGCCACCGTGGGTGCGCTGCGCGCGCTCAGCGGCAACGACCTGATCCTGAGCCCGGGGCTGGCGGTGGGCCTGAATCTGAAGCTGCGCGACCTCGACGCCAACCTGCTGGCCAGCCCGCGGCTGCGGGCGCGCAGCCGCGAGAAGGCCAAGATCCTGATCGGCGACAAGGTGCCGGTGATCGTCAACACCGTGACGCCGGTGCAGTCGGGCGCGCCGGTCGTCACCGGCTCGGTGCAGTACATCGACGTCGGCCTCAAGCTCGAGGTCGAGCCCCAGGTCTATGCCGAATCCGAGGTCGGCATCCGCATCAACCTCGAGGTCAGCAACATCGTGCGCGAGATCTCGGGACCCCAGGGTTCGCTGGCCTACCAGATCGGCACCCGCAGCGCCCAGACCGCGCTGCGCCTGCGCGACGGCGAGACCCAGGTGCTGGCCGGCCTCATCAGCGACAACGAGCGCGGCACCGGCAACCGCATCCCGGGCATCGGCCAGCTGCCGGTGCTGTCCAAGCTGTTCGGCACCGACAGCACGACCAAGGCCAAGACCGAAGTCATCCTGTCGATCACGCCGCGCATCGTGCGCCACCGGGCGCTGGACATGGCCCAGGGCGACGTCGCCACCGGCACCGAGGCCAGCGTGCGCGGCGGCGCGGGCGGCGACACGGCGGCATCGACAACGCGGCCGGGCGGCGGTGCGGCGGCCCCCAGACACCCCGCGGCGCCGGCCCCGAGGCGCAACCAGCCGGCCCCGTCGAGCGTGACCCCTTCCCCCGTGATCTCGCCGGACGCCGATATCGGAAGGGGGTCGTGTAGGGAA
>NZ_CAJGBN010000007.1 GCF_904426505.1 Rubrivivax sp. A210 | reverse complement strand
CGCAAGCACCGTGACATTGCGCCGGTACTGGCTGGGCGAGAAGCCCTGCTGCAGCTTGAAGAAGCGCGTGAAGTTGCCCGGCGACTCAAACCCCAGCCGGTTGGAGATGTCCACCAGCATGTCGCCGCTCTCGGCGATCTGTCTTATCGCCGACTCCATCCTCAGCACGCTCGAATAGACCAGCGGCGTCAGCCGCGTCTCCTGCTTGAAGAGGTGGAAGAAGTGCGGCCTCGAGACGCGGATGACCCGGGCCAGTTCCTCGATCTGTATCGGCTCGCCCACCGAGGCCGCCATGATGGACAGCACCTTGCGGATGCGCGCATCGCAGGCCACACCGCCCAGCGACGAGAAGTCGTAGCTGCCCGTGGCCTGGACGGCCTTCGAGTAGGCCATGGCCATCGCGAAGACGATTTCCTGCACCAGCGCGCCCAGCGCCTCGGCCGAGGGCTCGAGTTCATAGGCCAGGGTGTCGGCGATCTGCGCCAGCGCGGCGCGCGCCAGGGCCGGCACGCGGCCCTTGGCGACAGCGAAGAACTGCCGCCCCATGGCGCCGGTGTAGCGGCGATCCAACCGCCTGAGCCAGGCCGGGTCAACCTGCAGCGACAGCAACTCCGCCGCGGGCTCGCCTTGCGGCAGGCCGTAGGCATGGCTCTCCCAGGGGTTGAGCAGCATCACCTCGTCGTCGCCCAGGCGGTGCACGGTGTCGCCGACGCTGACGCAGAGGTCGCCGCCGCCGATCTTGAACAGCAGCTCGCCGGTGCGGTGGGCGTGCTCGACGACCGGCTCGTCGAGGCGAACGAGCATCACCCGCCCGAATTCGCCGTGGATGATTCGCAGTGCTTCGGACATTGTCTTTGTCTCCTGGGCGTTGTCGTCCGGGTGTTGGGGCCCCGGTTCGCCTGGAGTCATTGCAGCATCCGTACCAGCACGATCACCCAGCAAAATCAATGACTTGGCACTGCCTCATGGCGCAGGCGCCGGCGACAACTGTCGCATCCCACTGTCGCATCGCGTCCACCCTGCGACAGTTGTCGCTGCAACTGCGCCAGTGCCGCGCCGCACGAGGGCCTGTGCATACCGCGGCAAGAGGCGCCTTGTGTCAAGGCATCACGAAGCGCAGCGCCAACAGCACGCTGCGCGGCGCGCCGGCTTTGTTAGAAGTGGCCGTTGGCGTCGTTGACGATCACGCTGCCGGCGTAGCGGCGGTCGGTGGCGTTGTCCAAGCGCAGCGGCAGTTCGGCCTTGCCGAAACCGCACGGGCTGATCTGCAGGTCTTGCGCGAAGTTACAGCGCTTGACCACCACCAGGCCGGGCACGAGCGCCGCGGCCTCGCTGAGGTTGACCAGAGGGCTGGCGCTGCGCAGTTCATCGCGGCCGACCACGCTGATGGCCTAGGGCGCGTCGGCGATGGTGCCGGTGATCACCACCTCCTGCGAGGTCTGCGCCTGTGCGCCAGAACAGGCCAGGAAGACGGCCAGGGCCAGGGTACTCCGCGGCAGGCGGGGGGCATGGAGGACTCTTTGCGGGCACAAGCCGGCGGCTTGACGGGTGTTCGCGACACCCCGTCTCATCGACTCGGAGCCCGACCATCGCGGACCCTTTGTCCAGCCCGCGCGGGGCCTTGGGAAAAGCAGGCAGGCAAGGGACGCCAGCAGGTCTTGTAGGCAGGGGATGCCTGCACCTGCCCGTGGCCTGGCGATGACGCGCCCTGGTCACCCACCGCCGCCGCGCCGCCCTGCAGCATCTGCGCCCAGGCTGCTGCGTCCCTTTGCATGCGCGCCCGTTCATGGGCCATGCAACGGTCCAGCAGGCTGTCGAACTCCGCTCCGTGGCGTTCGGAGATCGTCGTACCCGATGCGCGAAGCATCAGGTACCTTCTGCAGGCAACTCTCCAATGTCCGCGGCGCAGACTCGCTGCCAGCGAGGCCAGGAGTTCGTCGGCCGACGCAACGCCAATCACGGCTTCGCCCATGGTGCGGCCCGACGATTGCAACTCTTGCGCGCCGCCGGCGGCTTCTCAGCGCGGCCGGAACTCGCTGAATGTCTCCAGCGCATGGCCCAGGCGAACCTGCTTGGTCTTCAGGTAGGCCGCGTTCTCCTTGTTGGGCGTCGCGATCAGCGGCACCCGTTCGACGATGCGCAGGCCGTAATCGGCAATGCCGCGGTACTTGGCGGGGTTGTTGGTAAGCAGCCGCATGCCGGTCACGCCCAGATCCTGCAGGATCATCGCGCCCACGGTGTAGTCGCGCGAGTCGACGGACAGGCCCAGTTCCAGGTTGGCATCGACCGTGTCGAGCCCGGCATCCTGCAACGCGTAGGCGCGCAGCTTGTGCGTCAGGCCTATGCCCCGCCCCTCGTGGCCGCGCAGATACAGCACCACGCCCCGGCCTGCCCGGCCCACCGCGGCCATCGACGCCTCGAGCTGCTGCTGGCAGTCGCAGCGCAACGAGCCGAAGGTGTCGCCGGTCAGGCACTCGGAATGGACCCGCACGAGCAGATCCTCGACGCCGTCAACCTCGCCCATCACCATCGCCAGGTGCTCGTGCGGGCTATCCGGGGCCTTGTAGACACAGGCCTTGAAGACGCCGTGGCGGGTGGGCAGCCTGGCCTCGGATGCGCGCCGGACAGCCACCAGGCGGCGGCGGTAGGCCACCAGGTCGGCGATGGTGATGATGGCCAGCTCGTGCTGCCGGGCAAACGCCTGCAGGTCGGGCCTCCGTGCCATGGTGCCATCATCGTTCACCAGTTCCGCGATCACCCCGCCCGGCCGCAGGCCCGCCAGTCGCGCCAGATCGACGGCGGCCTCGGTATGCCCAGGCCGGTGCAGCACACCGCCCGGCACAGCGCGAAGTGGAAAGACGTGGCCCGGCCGATTGAAGTCGCTCGCGTCGGACTGCGGATCGGCCAGGGCGCGGATCGTCGTGGCGCGGTCGGCCGCAGAGATGCCGGTGCTGGTGCCATGGCGATAGTCCACGGTGACCGTGTAGGCCGTGCGCATCGAGTCGGTATTGCGCTCGACCATCAGCGGCAATTCGAGGCGGTCGAGCGTCTCGCCCGGCAGGGCCACGCACAGCATGCCGCTGGTGTGACGCACCATGAAGGCCACGGCCTCGGTCGTCGCGTGTTCGGCGGCCAGGATGAGATCGCCCTCGTTCTCGCGGTCCTCGTCATCGACCACGACCACCATGGCCCCGCCCGCCATGGCGCGCAGAGCGTCTTCGATCCGGGTGAATTCCATCATCGATCTCCTCGTTCCTGGTAGGCGCTTTCGCCTGGCCAGGTCTCGCTGCGCCGAGCCGGCGCGTGGACTGGCCCTGCGCGGTGAATGCATTCTTTCGAGGCGCATTGCCGCGGGCCATGGCCGTCAATCACCCGAATTGGCCTGGAGTCAGGGTGTGCCTCGAATTGCAATCAAGGCGCCTCGCATTGCCGAAGCCGACGAGGCGAGTCTGCCCAGGCCGCCCCCAGGGGATCGCCCGGACCAGCCAAGACCGGTGCGGCGCCTTCAGGCAACCAGGCTCAGGCCGGCACCCCAGCAGTCGAGGCCGAACACCGGCGCCAGCGTGGTGACAGCCGGACCGCGCGCAAGCACCGTGACATTGCGCCGGTACTGGCTGGGCGAGAAGCCCTGCTGCAGCTTGAAGAAGCGCGTGAAGTTGCCCGGCGACTCAAACCCCAGCCGGTTGGAGATGTCCACCAGCATGTCGCCGCTCTCGGCGATCTGTCTTGTCGCCGACTCCATCCTCAGCGCGCTCGAGCGGCCGCAAGGCGCGCTGGGCAGCGGTTCCGCAAGATCAGTCCGCGTGCGTCGGCGGCACGATGTGCAGCCGCTTCATGTGGCGGTAGACGGTGGCGCGGCAGATGCCCAGGTCGGCGGCCACGGCCGTGATGTTCCAGCGGTGCTTGCGCAGCGAGGCGCGCAGGGCCTCGCCCTCATCAACCGCGGGCGCAGCCACGGGCACGGCCACCGGCTCGGCCTTGGCTGCGGGCGCAGCCAGGCCCGCCCAGCCCCTGGGGCCGGCGCTCGCGGCCTTGTCCTGCGGGCCGGGCAGCACCTCCGCCGGCAGGTCCTGGGCGCGGATGACACCCATCTCCGACATCGCCGTGGCATAGCGCAGCACGTTGCGCAACTCGCGGATGTTGCCGGGCCAGCCGTGCGCCATCAGCACCTCCAGCGCGTCGGGCGAGATGCCGACCACGGCGCCGGTCTCCTGGGCCTCGATGCGCAGCAGGCTTTCAACCAGGAACTCCTTGTCGGCGCGCTCGCGCAGCGCCGGCAGGTGCAGCGTGGCCCCGCACAGCCGGTAGTAGAGGTCTTCGCGGAAGCGCCCGTCGGCAATCATGGTGCGCAGGTCCCGGTGCGAGGCCGCGATGACGGTCAGGTCCACCCGTATCGGGCGGCTGCCGCCTATGGGCATGACCTCGCTTTCGGACAGCACGCGCAGCAGCCGCGTCTGCAGTTGCAGGGGCATGTCGCCGATCTCGTCGAGGAACAGCGTGCCGCCGTCGGATTGCTGGATCAGGCCCACCATGCCCTTGGCCCGCCCGCCGGTGAAGGCGCCGGCGGCATAGCCGAACAGTTCGCTCTCGATCAGTGCTTCGGGGATGGCCGCGCAGTTCAGCGCGATGAAGGGCCTGGTCGAGCGTTCGCCGCAGGTGTGCAGGGCCCGGCCCAGCATCTCCTTGCCGGTGCCGGTCTCGCCCTGGATGAGGATGTTGACCTTGCGATCCACAAGCCGCTTGGCCTTGGCCAGCATGCGCTGCATCAGCGGGTCCTCGCCCGCCAGCGCGTCGAGCGCGTCGTAGTCTTCGGCACTGGCGCGCCGCGCCTGGCCGCCGCCGGTGAGCACGATGCGCGGATCCTTCTTGCGCTGCGGCGGGCGCACCGACATGTAGTAGACGTTCTGCGAGTCGGCCGTCATCAGCGACATGTCCGTGCCCGCGCCCTGGGCCGCCTGCCAGATCTCGCGCATCGTGCACTTGAAGACCTCGGTGAGGCTCTTGCCGATGATCGATCCGGCCGCGCCCTGGCTGCCACTGGTGACATCGCGCCGGGCCGAGTGGTTGGCGCCGACGATGACGCCGTCGTCGTCGAAGGCCAGCATCATGTCGCCGCGCAACTCGGCAAAGGGCCAGGCCCGGCCCAGGCGCAGGATCCACTGGTTGCCGAAGCGGCGTATGAAGCTGGCGTCCTCGATGGCCTTGGCGTGCATGGTCGTGAGCTGCAGGGCCAGGCGCTGGCTGTCCTTGTGCTGGGGCGACGAGACCGCGGTGAGGTTGAGGATGGCCTGCACCTCGCCCGTGGGGTCGAAGATGGGCGCCGCGTTGCACGAAAGGTGAATGTGCGCCGCGTCGAAGTGGTCGGTCAGGTGGCAGATCACCGGCGCCTTTTCGGCAATGGCGATGCCCACGCCGTTGGTGCCGACGCGGTCTTCCGACCACACCGAGCCGATGTACAGGCCGGCGTCCTTGAGCGTGCGCTCGGGCTGGTTGGAGATGACGTCGATGGTCACGCCGTCGCGGTCGGTCAGCAGCAGCACATAGCCCAGCGAGCCCACATGCTTGAAGAGCTGCTCCATGCCGGACCTTGCAACGTGCAGCACTTCGTCGACGCGCTCCAGGTGCTCCCTCACCTCGTGCGCCGGCACCACCAGCGCGCCGCGCGGGCGCGCCGGGTCCAGCCGGTGGTTGGTGACACAGCGCATCCAGGAGTTGCGGATCACGTCGTCCGGGGCCGAGTCCACCGGCACGTCGCGGTCGCGGCTGACCACATCGACGATGCGCTCGATGTGCGCAAACTGCTCGCGCGACCCCAGGCCGGCTCCGCGCGGGCCTATGAAGCGGCCCGTCGCCTTTGGATCGAAGGTCTTCATCGCGCTGTCCCGTTGGCTGTGTGCGGCGGTTGCCCTTGTCGTTGCGGTGCGAATCCGGGGGCGGGAACAGCCGCCATGAACGACGGCCCGCAGCCCCTGAACGGGCGCGAGCTTACTCCGCGCAATCCGGCGCCCGGGCGGGAGATACGCGCAGACAGGGCCTTCAGGGGCCGCCGATCCAGGGGGCGAACAACGGCAGTCGCCGCGCCTCAACCCGCCCAGGCCCGCGCCCTGGCAACGACGAAATCGATCAGGGTGCGGATGGCCAGTGTCTGGTAGCGATCAGGCATGCGCAGCAGGAACATGCGGGTGCCGAAGACGCTGAGCCGCCAATCGCCCAGCGACATCACGACCCGCCCTTCGCGCACTTCCTGCTGCACCACGTAGTCGGGCACGAGGCCGACGCCCAGGCCGGCGAGGATGGCCTCGCGCAGGAACTGGAAGTTCTCGGAGGCGAGCGTGGGATGCAGCGTCAGCTCGCGCCGCTCTTCGCCCTGGTAGGCCGAGACGCGCAGGTTGCGCCCGGCCACCGCCGAGGTGATGAGCGGCAGCTGGGCCAGTTCCTCCAGGCGGCTCGGCATGGCATGGGAGCGGGCGAATTCCACCGAAGCGCAGGTGACATAGCGAACCCGCGCCAGCTCGGTGGCCACCATCTGCTGCGGTGGCTCGGACATCACGCGCACGGCCACGTCGACCTCGTCGCGCAGCAGGTCGTCGACGCGGTTCTCGAACAGCAGGTCGAGGGCAATGTCGGGGTACTGGCGCTTGAAGTCGATCAGCCAGCCCGACATCACGAGATGGCCGAAGCCGGTGGGCAGGCTCAGGCGCACCGAGCCGTGCAGGCCCTTGCCCAGCTGGGCCACCGATTCGCGCGCCGCCAGCACCTCGTCGCGGATCACGAGGCCGTGGCGGTACAGGCGCTCGCCGACCTCGGTGAGCTCGACGCGCCGCGTCGTGCGGCGCAGCAGCTGCTGGCCCACCGACTTCTCCAGCTGGCCCAGGTGGTAGCTGATGTTGGCGCGGCTCATCTTCAGGCTGCGCGCGGCGGCACTGAGGTTGCCGGCCTCGACGATGTCGACAAAGAGGGAGAGAGACTGGGGGTCCATGGCGTACCGTCAAAATTACTTGACAGACATGTCGCATTCATTGTGATTGTCAAGCATATTCGATGACTCAACAATCCGCCCCCAACAACAGCCCCCGGCGCAGGAGACAAGGTGTCGCTCGATCAAGAGACTTTCCAGATCCTCAGGGACAGCGTGCAGCGCTTCGTGCGTGAACGCCTGGTGCCGGCCGAAGATGCCGTGGAAGAGCACGACGCCGTGCCGGCCGACATCGTGGCCGACATGAAGGAGCTGGGCCTGTTCGGCATCTCCATCCCCGAGGAATACGGCGGCATCGGCCTGTCGATGGCGCAGGAGTGCGAGGTCGCCTACGAACTCGGCCAGACGGCGCTGGCCTTTCGTTCGGTGGTGGGCACCAACATCGGCATCGGCTCGCAGGGCATCCTGATGGACGGCACGGACGAGCAGAAGGCCGAGTACCTGCCGCGCATCGCCAGCGGCGATCTCATTGTCTCCTTCGCGCTCACCGAGCCCGACGCCGGCTCGGACGCCGCCTCGCTCAAGACGCGTGCGGTGGCCGACGGCAGCGACTACCTCATCAGCGGCAGCAAGCGCTTCATCACCAACGCGCCGCGCGCCGGCGCCTTCACGCTGATGGCGCGCACCGGCGGCCCCGGCGCCGGCGGCATCTCGGCCTTCATCGTGCCGGCCGGCCTGGCCGGCCTGAGCCTGGGCAAGGCCGACAAGAAGATGGGCCAGCGCGGCACCAAGACCTGCGATGTCAACCTGGACCATGTGCGCGTGCCGGCGGCCAACCTCATCGGCGGCGAGCCCGGCAAGGGCTTCAAGACGGCGATGAAGGTGCTGGACCGCGGCCGCCTGCACGTCTCGGCCCTGTCCTGTGGCATGGCCCGGCGCATCCTGCAGGAGAGCGTGGCCTATGCCCAGCAGCGCAAGCAGTTCGGCCAGCGCATCGGCGACTTCCAGCTCGTGCAGGCCATGCTCGCCGACTGCCAGGCCGAGCTGCTGGCTGGCTGGTCGATGGTGCAGGCCATCGCCCGCCGCTACGACGCCAAGCCGCCGGGCGTGAGCGACCCCGAGGTCAGCATGCAGGCCTCCTGCGCCAAGCTGTTCACCACCGAGATGGTGGGCCGCGTGGCCGACCGCGGCGTGCAGATCCACGGCGGCGCCGGCTATATCAACGAGTACAAGGTCGAGCGCTTCTACCGCGATGTGCGCCTGCTGCGCCTGTACGAGGGCACGACGCAGATCCAGCAACTCGTCATCGGCAAGCAGCTGATGCGCGAAGCCTGAAGCCCCGCACGGAGACACCCCATGCTCAGCATCCAGAACAGCGTCGCCCTCATCCGGCTCGACCGCCCGCCCGTCAACAGCCTGGGCCACGCGCTGCGCCAGCACATCGTGCAGCAATTGGCCGCAGCCCAGGCCGACCCCGCCGTGCGCGCCATCGTCATCACCGGCAGCGAGCGCGCCTTCTCGGCCGGCGCCGATGTGGGCGAGTTCGGCACGCCGCTGCAGTTCCAGGAACCCATCCTGCCCAATGTGCTGGCCGCCATCGAGGCCAGCACCAAGCCGGTGGTCGCGGCCATCGCCGGCGTGGCGCTGGGCGGCGGGCTGGAACTGGCCCTGGCCTGCCAAGGCCGTGTCGCGCTGGCCGCGGCCCGCGTCGGCCTGCCCGAGGTGACGCTGGGACTGATCCCCGGCTCGGGCGGCACGCAGCGCCTGCCCCGCCTCGTCGCTGCCGAGACGGCACTGGCCCTGATCCTCACAGGCCAGCCCAAGGGCGCGCGGGAGCTGGCCGCCTCGGGCCTGTTCGACGCCGTGGTCGACGGTGAACTGATCGAAGCCGCCGTGAACCGCGCGCTGGCCCTCGCCGAGGCGGGTGCGCCCTTCCCTCTGGCCCGCCACCGCCAGCCCGATGCCGCGGCGCTGCAGGCCGCGGTCGAAGCCCAGCGCGCCAGGCTGCACCCGCGCCAGCGCCTGCAGCCGGCCCATGGCGCGGCGCTGGATGCGGTGGCGGCCTGCGCCCAGCCCTTCGACCAAGGCCTGCAGCGCGAGCGCGAACTCTTTCTGCAACTGCTGTCTTCGCCGGCGGCCCAGGCCCTGCGCTACCAGTTCAAGGCCGAGCGCGAGGCCACCCGGCTGCCGGCCAACCTGGCCGCCGCGCCGCGCACCGTGGACCTGGTGGCCATCATCGGCGCCGGCACCATGGGCTCGGGCATCGCCATCGCGGCGCTGGACGCTGGCCTGAACGTGCTGCTGCTGGAGCAGGACGAGGCGGCACTGGAGCGCGGCCGCCAGCGCATAGGCGATCACTACCGCGAGCGCGTCGGCGCCGGCAAGCTGAAGGCGATGGTGGCCGCCGACAGCGTGGCGCGGCTGGCATCCACGACGGACTGGCACCGGCTTGCCGCCGCCGACCTCGTCATCGAGGCGGTGTTCGAAGACCTGGCCGTCAAGCAACAGGTCTTCCGCCAGATCGACGCCCACGCGCGGCCCGGTGCCGTGCTGGCCACCAACACCTCCTACCTGGACGTCGACGCCATTGCCGCAGCCACGTTGCGACCGCAGGACGTGCTGGGCCTGCACTTCTTCAGCCCCGCCCATGTGATGAAGTTGCTGGAAGTGGTGCGCGGCACGCACACCGCGCCCGATGTGCTGGCCACCGGCATGGCCCTGGGCGTGAAGCTGAAGAAGACGCCCGTGCCCTGCGGCAACGCCTTCGGCTTCATCGGCAACCGCATCTACAACGCCTACCGCCGCCAGTGCGAGTTCATGCTCGAGGACGGCGCCCTGCCCGAGGAGGTGGACGGCGCGCTGGTGTCCATGGGCTTCGCGATGGGGCCGTTTGCGGTGGCCGATCTGTCGGGGCTGGACATCGCCTGGCGCATGCGCAAGGCACAGGCCGCCACGCGCGACCCGCGCGAACGCTATGTCGCCATCCTCGACCGCCTGTGCGAGCAGGGCCGGCTGGGCCGCAAGACCGGCGCCGGCTACTACGTCTACACCGATGGCAAGCCCGCCAAGGCCACCGATGCCACCGTGCGCGGCCTGCTGGACGAGGCCAGCCAGGCGCGCGGCCTCACGCGCCGGCCGCTGGCGGCCACAGAGATCCAGCGCCGCGCCCTGCTGGCGATGGCCAACGAGGCTGCACTGCTGCTGGCCGAAGGCGTGGCCAGCCGGCCGGCCGATGTGGACGTCGTGCTCGTGCAGGGCTATGGTTTCCCGCGCTGGGAGGGCGGCCCGGTGTTCTGGACCCGCCGCCAGGACCGCGCCGAACTCGCGACGCAACTGCAGGCGATGGCGCGCGAGGCCGGCCACGGCTTCGCGCTCGGCAATCTCGACGCGCTGATGGCGCAATGAAAGTCACACCCACCATGAGCACCCCGCAAGCCTTCATCTGCGACGCCATACGCACCCCCTTCGGCCGCTACGGCGGCGCACTGTCCAGCGTGCGCGCCGACGACCTCGGCGCCATTCCCCTCAAGGCCCTGATGGCGCGCAACCCCGGCGTCGACTGGGCCGCGGTGGGCGATGTGCTCTATGGCTGCGCCAACCAGGCCGGCGAGGACAACCGCAACGTCGCCCGCATGTCGGCCCTGCTCGCCGGGCTGCCGCTGGAGGTGCCCGGCGCCACCATCAACCGCCTCTGCGGCTCGGGGCTTGACGCCGTGGGCACGGCGGCGCGCGCCATCAAGGCCGGCGAGGCCATGCTGATGATCGCCGGCGGCGTCGAGAGCATGAGCCGTGCGCCCTTCGTGATGCCCAAGGCCGAATCGGCCTTCTCGCGCGGCAACGCGGTCTACGACACCACCATAGGCTGGCGCTTCGTCAACGCGCTGATGAAGGCGCAGTACGGCGTCGACTCCATGCCCGAGACGGCCGAGAACGTGGCCACCGACCATCGAATCGAGCGCGCCGCGCAAGACCGCATGGCGCTGGCCAGCCAGCTGCGGGCGGTGGCGGCGCAGAAGGCCGGCCACCTGGCACGCGAGATCACGCCGGTCGTCATTGCGCAGAAGAAGGGCGAGCCGCTCGTCGTGAGCCAGGACGAGCACCCGCGCGAGACCAGCCTCGAGGCGCTGGCCAGGCTCAAGGGCGTGGTGCGACCCGACGGCACGGTGACGGCCGGCAATGCCAGCGGCGTCAACGACGGCGCCTGCGCCCTGCTGCTGGCCGACGAGGCCGCCGCCGCGCGCCACGGCCTCGCGCCCCGCGCCCGCGTGGTGGCCATGGCCACCGCCGGCGTGGCGCCGCGCGTGATGGGCATAGGCCCGGCACCGGCCACGCAGAAGGTGTTGGCCCTGGCCGGCCTGAGCCTGGCGCAGCTCGACGTGATCGAGCTGAACGAGGCCTTTGCCGCCCAGGGCCTGGCCGTGCTGCGCCAACTGGGCCTGGCCGACGACGACGAGCGCGTCAACGCCTGGGGCGGCGCCATTGCGCTGGGCCACCCGCTGGGCGCCAGCGGTGCCCGCCTGGCCACGACCTGCGTCAACCGCCTGCACGCCACCGGCGGGCGCTATGCGCTGGCGACCATGTGCATCGGCGTGGGCCAGGGCATTGCGATGGTGATCGAGCGGGTTTGAGCCAGGACATTCAGAACAGCGCGGCCTGCGGGTCGGGTTCGCCCGTCCCGCGCGCCTCGAACAGCTCCACCGGCGGCAGGCACAGCAGTGCCCGCGCCTCATCGACGCTGCCGCCGAGCCAGCGGTCGAAGCCGGCGCGCTCGACCGGGATGACACTGCGCTTGTCCTGCCGGTCGGGCGGGCGCGCGGGGTCGGGCTTGTGCATGCGCCCCATCAGCGCATGCCCGTCGGCGTTGATGGTGAGCATGGTGTAGGTCTCGACGATCTCGCCGCTCGCCCTGTCCTGCCAGGAGTTCCACAGGCCGGCCAGGGCCCAGAGGTCGCCGTCGGCGCGGCGGAACTCCCAGGGCACATGGCGGCCCGTCTCCCAGCAGGGCTCGAAGAAGGCGAGCGCCGGAATCAGGCAGCGCTGGCCCTGCAGCCAGGCCTGCTTGAATGCGCGCCCCTCCAGCAGGCCCTCGGAGCGCGCATTGCAGGTGGCATAGGCCGGCTTGCGATTGCGCTCGAAGGCCGGCAGCAGCGACCAGCTCCCGACCACCAGTTCGCGCGCCGGCCCACCCGGCCGCACCCGCACAAAGGGCGCCAGCGAGCGCGGGCGGACATCGCGGGCCCAGCCCAGCGGGCGGCCGGCGCCGATGTGCCAATGGCGTTCGATGTCGGCGTCTTCGGGCGAGATGTAGCGCGTACACACGTTGCCATCCTAGCGGGAGCGGTTTCGATAGCATGGGCCAGGCCCGCAGCCCGCACGCGATGACACCCGAGACGCCCGCCACCCTTGCCCCCCTTGCCGCAAGCACACCCCCCGCCGCGGTGGGCTTTGCCGAGGCGCTGCGTTTCTGGCTCAAGCTCGGCTTCATCAGCTTCGGCGGGCCGGCCGGGCAGATCGCCATCATGCACACCGAGCTGGTGGAGCGGCGGCGCTGGATCAGCGAGCGGCGCTTCCTGCACGCGCTCAACTACTGCATGCTGCTGCCCGGGCCCGAGGCGCAGCAGCTCGCCACCTACATAGGTTGGCTGATGCACCGCAGCTGGGGCGGCATCGTCGCCGGCGCGCTGTTCGTGCTGCCCTCGCTCTTCATCCTGGTCGCGCTGTCATGGATCTACCTGCGCTTCGGCAACCTGCCTCTGGTGGCCGGCATCTTCTTCGGGCTCAAGCCGGCGGTGACGGCCCTGGTGCTGCACGCGGCCCACCGCATCGGCACGCGGGCGCTGAAGAACCGCTGGATGTGGGGCATCGCCGCCGCCTCCTTCATCGCCATCTTCGCCTTGGACACGCCCTTCCCCGCCATCGTGGCCGCGGCGGCGCTGATCGGCCACTTCGGCGCCCGCCGCTGGCCGCAGGTGTTTGCGCTCGGCGGCGGCCATGGCAGCGGCCAGGCCGGCTACGGGCCGGCGCTGATCGACGACCACACGCCCACGCCGCCTCATGCCCGCTTCTCGCGCCGCCACCTGGCCCGCGTGCTGGCCGCCGGCCTGGGCCTGTGGTTGCTGGCGATGGCAGCGCTGGTGGCAAGCCACGGCCTGCACGGCACCTTGACGCAGATGGGCTGGTTCTTCACCAAGGCGGCGCTGCTCACCTTCGGCGGCGCCTATGCGGTGCTGCCCTATGTCTACCAGGGCGCGGTCGAAACCCACCAGTGGCTGAGCGGCCCGCAGATGATCGACGGCCTGGCCTTGGGCGAAACCACGCCCGGGCCGCTGATCATGGTGGTGGCCTTCGTCGGCTTCGTCGGTGGCTGGGCCAAGCAGGCCCTGGGGCCCGACGCGCTCTTCCTGGGCGGCGCGCTCGCAGCCACCGTGGTGACCTTCTTCACCTTTCTGCCCTCCTTCGTCTTCATCCTCGCCGGCGGGCCGCTGGTCGAAGCCACGCACGGCAAGCTGGGCTTCACGGCGCCGCTGTCGGCCATCACCGCGGCCGTGGTCGGGGTGATCCTCAACCTGGCACTGTTCTTCGCCTGGCATGTGTTCTGGCCCCAGGGCTGGGATGGGCGCTTCGATGCACTGTCGGCGGCACTGTGCGCGGCGGCCACGCTGGCGCTGTTCCGCTTCAAGGTCGGCGTGCTGCCGCTGCTGGCGGGCTGCGCGGCCGTCGGGCTGCTGGCCAGCTGGGCCGGCACTCTGCTGCGCTGAAGGAGTCTTCGATGAACACCAGGCACCACGTTGCCCTGCTCTACCCCGGCGACCGCGCCGCCCGCAGTCTTGCCGACCCCGCGGCCAGCCGCTTCGCCGCCCTCTTCGAGGCCCTGGCCGCCGCCGGCGTGCATGCCGAGCCCGCCGTCTACCACGATGATTTCGCCGACGAGGTGGCTGCCCAGCTGCGCGGCGTGCAGGCGGTGCTGGTGTGGTGCAACCCCATCGAGGACGGCCGCCGGCGCGACCGGCTGGATGCGCTGCTGCGCGAAGTGGCAAGCGCGGGCACCCTCGTCAGCGCCCACCCCGAGGCCATCCTGCGCCTGGGCACCAAGGACGTGCTGTTCGAGACGCGCGACCTGCCCTTCGGCTGCGACGTGTGCCGTGTCGACAGCCTGTCCCAGCTGGCCGCCGAGCTGCCACAGCGCCTGCGCCAGGGTGCGCGCGTGCTCAAGCAGCACCGCGGCCACAGCGGCATCGGCGTCTGGCGTGTGGCGCAGGCCGCGGGCGGCATGCTGACCGTGCAGCACGCCCAGCGGGGCAGCACGCCGCTGCCGATGGACATGGCCGCGCTGATGGCGACACTGGCGCCCTATTTCGAACCTTCGAACGGCGGCCACATGATCGACCAGGCCTGGCAGCCGCGGCTGGCCGAAGGCATGGTGCGCGCCTACCTGGTGGAAGACCGCGTCGCCGGCTTCGGCCACCAGGCCGTCAACGCCTTGCATCCCGATGCGCCGCTGCCAGGGCCGCGGCTTTATCACGGCCCCGAGCTGGCCGGCTTCCAAACCCTGAGGCAGCAGCTCGAGTCAAGCTGGATCACGCAGTTGCGCGAGCGCGTCGGCCTGGCGCACGAGCAACTGCCGCTGCTGTGGGATTGCGACTTCATGTTCGGCGAGCCGGCCGCCGACGGCACGCCGCGCTATGTGCTGTGCGAGATCAATGTCAGCAGCGTCTCGCCCTTCCCGCCCTCGGCCGTCGCGCCGCTGGTGGCGGCCGTGCGGCGGCGCACAGCCCTGGCCACTACATAGGCCGGAACAGATGGCCGAAGGCGCGGCTCACCTTCAGCGGCCGCTGCAGGCCGCGCACGGCCAGGCTGTAGTGGCCGTTCTCGTCGCGCGTCGCGCTCTGGATCGCGTTGGCGTTGACCAGCACGCTGCGGTGCACCTGGATGAAGTCGCTCGAGTCGATGCGCGCCATCAGCTCGCGCAGGCTCATGCGCACCAGGGCCTCGCCGCTGGGTGTCACGACGTTCACGTACTTTTCGGTCGCCTCGAAGCACACCACCTCGGCCAGCGGAATCATGCGCACCGTGTTGCCGACGCCGGCGCGTAGGACCTTGATGCGTTCGGCCAGCTCCGCTTCGGGCACCGCTTCCGGCGCGGCGATGGCCTGCATGCGGCCCATCAGCGCCGCCATCTCGCCGGCCTGCGGCGAGGCCGCGCGTTCGGCCAGCCGCACCTTCAGCCGGGCCACGCTCTGCTGCAGTCGCTCGGGCGTGACGGGCTTGAGCAGGTAGTCGACCGCGGCGCGCTCGAAGGCCGGCACCGCATAGCTGTCGTAGGCGGTGACGAAGACGAACAGCGGCACGGCGCGGCCCTCGGGCCAGTCATCGGCCACGGCCTCGGCGACCTCGATGCCGTTGCGCCCGGGCATCCTGATGTCGAGGAACATCACATCGGGCGCGTGGGCCAGCGCCAGCTCGGTGGCCTGCAGGCCGTCATCGGCGACGCCGACGATGCTCAGCTCGGGCCACAGCTGCGCCAGCAGGCGGGCCAGGCTGCGCGCGAGCACCGGCTCGTCTTCGGCGATGACGGCGGTGGGTGGGGCGGGCAGGCTCATGCGGGTCTCCTCGACGTGGCGATGACGGCACCGGCAGCAGCGCAGTGTGCGCCGGCTCAGCGCGGAATGAAGACCACGGCGCAAACGCCGGCAGGCTCGCGCCGCTCCAGGCTGAGCCGGGCCGCCGGGCCGTAGACCGCGAGCAGGCGGTCGCGGATGTGCTGCAGGCCGTAGCTGGCGCGGGCCTTGGGCTCGGCCTCGATCTCGTCCGGCGGCAAGCCCAGGCCGCTGTCGCTGACGCGGATCTCGATGCCGGCGGCCGTGGCGCGCGCCACCACCTCGATGCGGCCCGGGCCGATCTTGGGCTCCAGCCCGTGCTTGATGGCGTTCTCCACCAGCGGCTGCAGCAGCATGGGCGGCACGGTGGCGGCCTCCAGCGCGGCCGGCAGATCGAGCTGCCATGTCAGGCGCGGCCCCATGCGCAGCGTCATGATGTCGAGGTAGGCGCGCAGCTGCGCGAACTCCCGCCCCAGCGTCACCGCCTCGGTCTGCGAGGCCGCCAGCGCGCTGCGCAGGTAGACGATCAACTGGTCGATCATGGCCTCGGCGCGCGCCGTGTCTTCGCGCAGCAGCGAGCGCAGATTGGCCAGGGTGTTGAACAGCATGTGGGGCTCGAGCTGGGCCCGCAGCAGGCGCAGCTGCGACTCGACGGCCAGGCGCTGGGCCTCGGCGCGCGCCGCCGCCTCGCGCGCCAGTTGCTCGCGCGTCGCGTGGGCGTGCAGCGCCAGCCCGCCCACCAGCACGGTGAAGACGATGGGGACGAGGCTGAGGTGGTCGTGCCCGACGATGCGCATCGGCTCGCCCAGCAGCAGGAAGGCGATCTGGTGGCCGACGAAGTAGCCGGTCGGGATGGCGATCAGGCCCAGCACCAGCCAGCGGCTCGCCGGCGCCAGCCGCGCCAGCCGCGGCACGCGCGCCAGCAACAGCACGCAGGCCCCCATCGTGAGGCCCACGCACTCGGCCAACAGCAGCAGGCGCGGCCAGGTCTCCAGCCCCGGGGCCAGCAGGAAGAGCAGCGTCGCCGCCAGCGCCCAGAAGAGCATGGCGGCAGCCAGGGCCGCCAGCGCGCGCCTGGGCGTGGCGGGCACGGCGCTGCGGAGTGTTGAAAGCGACATGGCGAGCGGGGTGGAGGGCGATCAGGCCGTGGCCACTCTAGAGCGAGCCCAGCGCCATCACGGCGCCGACCCCAAGGCCGTAGGGGATGTGCGAGAGCGTGCTCGCCAGCAAGGCATGGGCGCCCTGCGGCCCGCGCCGCCCGAACCAGCCCCAGCCGAAGGCCGGCAGCAACAGCAACCAGGGCAGCAGCGAGGTGGCCGCGCCGAAGAACAGGCCGCCCGGAAGGTGGAAGAGCGCTGGGTGAGAAAGATGGTGGGCATGGGCGCCCAGGCCCGTGGCCAGCAGCAGGGCCGGGTAGGCCAGCGCCACGCATCCGCCACCGACGAGGAAGTGGAAGACCCAGCCCGCACGCACCTCACCCGGCAGCGGGCGCGAGTGGCTGATGTCGGCGTGGGCCAGCCGGCCGCGCGTGAGGCCCAGGGCCCAGCGGCCCACGAGGGCGACATTCACGCCGCTGGTGATGCCGAAGCGGGCCGCGGCCGTTTCGGCGAGGTCCATCAGCGCGGCACCGACGATGCCGCCGAGAAAGGCCAGGAGCCAGGTGTTCATCGGTGATCTCCGGGAATGTTGGGTGGAGCTGCAATCGCCTGAGGCTGCGGATGCGGCGTCGGCGGCTTGCGAGCCGTCGGCGCCGATGCAGGCCTTGCGCGTTGGCGCTTCAGGCCCTGGCGCAGGCGCAGGCCGTGCCGCACTGGCACTGCGAGCCGCATGGGCACTGGGGGCTGCAAGCGCAGGCCTGTTGCGCTGCGGGCTGCTGGCAGCCGCAGTTGCAGGCGGCGCCCGGACAGTTGGTGCAGTTGCAGGGGTTGGCGGTGGCGGTGGTGTTCATGAAGGCTTCCTTGGGGTGCATCGACGACGGGATGTCTTCGATGGCTGCACTTTCGTCGCGGCGGCTCCGTTGCGACAGTCCGCTGAGACGAGCGGTTGGCGCGCGTGCCGCAAGGGTCGCGCAGATCGACCGAATGGTTGCGGCACCGATCCGATGCGGCAGCGGGGCGCTGGTTGGCAGGCCGCTTGTTATCCTCGGCGCACAACCCCGCGCCGCGGGGAGCAAGCCCTTCAAGCCCCATGAAAAGACGCCTTGCCTGCGCCCTGGCCGCCCTCCTGCCCGCCGCCCTGCTGCTGCCCCTCACGGCAGCGGCCCAGGCCTGGCCGGCCAGGCCGATACGGCTGGTGATCCCCTTCCCGGCCGGCGGCGCCACCGACATCATCGGCCGCGCCGTGGCGCAAAAGCTCTCGGCCGCTCTCGGCCAGCAGGTGGTGGTGGACAACAAGCCCGGGGCCGGCGGCAGCATAGGCGCCGACATCGCGGCCAAGGCCGCGCCCGACGGCTACACGCTGCTGATGAGCACCAGCAGCACCCACAGCATCGGCCCGGCACTCAACGCCAAGATGCCCTATGACGCCTTCAAGGACTTCACGCCGCTGGGCCACATCGCCAACGCGCCCAGCGTGCTGGTCGTGGGCCAGGGCTTCCCGGCCGGCTCGGCGCTGGACCTGATCGCCCTGCTCAAGAAGAACCCCGGCAAGTACAACTTCGGCAGCAGCGGCATTGGCACCTACCCGCACCTGTCGGCCGAGATGTTCAAGTGGCGTGCCGGCGGCCTGTTCGTCGTACACATCCCCTACCGCGGCACGGGCCTGGTGCTGACCGACCTGATCGCCGGCCAGATCACCTTTCTGATGGACAGCATCGTCTCGGCGCAGTCGCACATCCGCGACGGCAAGGTGCGCGCGCTGGCCGTCACTGGCGCGAAGCGTTCCAGTTCGCTGCCCCATGTGCCCAGCTTCGCCGAGCTGGGCGTGCCGGGCATGGCCTTCAGCAACTGGTTCGGCTTGTTCGCGCCACCGGGCCTGGCGCCCGAGCTGGTGCAGCGCCTGAACCGCGAGCTCAACGCCATCGCCAGCGCGCCGGACTTCGTCGAGCGCCTGGAAAAGCTGGGCGCCGACACCGTGGGCGGCACGCCGGAGCAGTTCGCCAAGACCTACCGCGACGAGTACGAGAGCTGGAAGGCCGTGATCCAGCGCGCCAGCATCAAGGGCGAGTGAGGACTGGCGGCCGTGCCGCCCTTTGCCGAAGCCGCCACCGCCCATGCCGCGGGCTGGACCTGGACGGTGTCGGTGCGCGAGCTCTGCGAGTTCACCGCCAAGCGCGGCGACCTGGACCGCCGCTTCACGCCCTCGGCGACGGCCCTAGAAGGGCTGATGGGCCAGGGCCTGGTGGCGCAGCGCCGCGGCGAAGACTACGAGACCGAGATCGCGCTCGAAGGCACGCAGGGCCCGCTGCGCGTGCGCGGCCGTGCCGACGGCTACGACCCGCGGCGGCGCTGCCTGGAAGAGATCAAGACCATCCGCGGCCACCCGGACGATATCCCCGAGAACCGCCGCCAGCTGCACTGGGCCCAGCTGCAGACCTATGGCGCGCTGTTCTGCCGCGCGCGCGGCCTGGCCGAGCTGGCCCTGGCCCTGGTGTACTTCGACGTCGCCAGCCAGGCCGAGGTGGAACTGCACCAGCTTTTCGGCGCGGCCGAGCTGGAAGAGGTGTTCGAACAGCGCTGTGGCGCCTTCCTGGCCTGGGCGCGGCAGGAGGCCGGCCACCGCGCGGCGCGCGACGCGGCGCTGCAGGCGCTGGCCTTTCCGCAGCCGGCCTTCCGCGCCGGCCAGCGCAGCCTGGCCGAGGCGGTCTACCGCACGGCCGCCAGCGGCCGCAGCCTGCTGGCCCAGGCACCCACCGGCATCGGCAAGACCGTGGGCACGCTGTTTCCGCTGCTGCGCGCGATGCCGGGCCAGGGCGTGGACAAGATCGCCTACCTCACCTGCAAGGGCACGGGGCGCATCACGGCGCTGGAGGCATTGGACGCATTGCGCAGCGGCACGGCCGGCCAAGCGCTGCGCGTGCTGGCCATGGTGGCCAAGGAACAGGCCTGCGAGCACCCCGACAAGGCCTGCCACGGCGACGCCTGCCCGCTGGCGCGGGGCTTCTACGACCGCCTGCCCGCCGCGCGTGCCGAGGCCGTGGCGCTGGGCTGGCTGGACGCCGCGGCCCAGCGCCGCATCGCGCTGCGCCACGGCCTGTGCCCCTACTACCTGGGCCAGGAACTGCTGCGCTGGGCCGATGTGCTGGTGGGCGATGTCCACCATCTGTTTGACGGCCAGGGCCTGCTCTGGGGCCTGATGCAGGCGCTGGACTGGAAGCTGGCAGTGCTGGTGGACGAGGCGCACAACCTGGTCGAGCGCGCACGGCGCATGTACAGCGCCGAGCTGGGCCTGGCCCGGATCCGCGCCGCCGCGCATGCCGCACCGGCCGCCCTGCGCGCCGCCCTCGACGCCCTGGTGCAGGCCACCGAAGAAGTGGCCGCCGACACCGCCGCGCCCTATGCGGTGCTGGACGACGCGCCCGAGGCCTGGGTGCAGGCGTTGCAGGCAGCGGCCGGCGCCCTGGCCGAGCACTTCCACCGCCAGCCGCTCGCCATGGGGCCGCTGCTGGATTTCCACTTCGAGCTCCAGCGCTGGCTGAAGCTGGTGGATGCGCTGGGCGAGCACACGCTGTTCGAGGTGCAGGCCTTGCTGGGCACGCAGGGCAGCAGCGAAGACGGCATCGAGGATGCGGGCGTGCCGGTTGCCGCCGCCAGCGACGCCGTGCTGTGCCTGCGCAATGTCGCGCCCGCCCCCTTTCTGCGCCCGCGCTTCAAGGCCTTGCACAGCATCACGCTGTTCTCGGCCACGTTGTCGCCGCCCGACTACAGCATCAATCTTCTGGGCCTGCCCGAGCACACGGCCTGGATCGATGTGCCGCCGGCCTTTGCGCCCGAGCACCTGGTGGTGCGCGTGGCCGCCGGCGTCTCGACGCGTTATGCCCACCGCGAGCGCTCGCTGGCGCGCCTGGTGGCCGTGATCGCGCAGCAGTACGACGCCCACCCGGGCAACTACCTCGCCTTCTTCAGCAGCTTCGACTACCTGGACAAGGCCGCCGCCCTGCTCCAGGCGCGGCGCCCCGACATCGCGCAGTGGCGGCAGCAACGCAGCATGAATGCCGCGGCGCGCAGCGACTTCCTGGCGCGCTTCGCGCCCCAGGGCCGCGGCATCGGCTTTGCGGTGCTGGGTGGGGTGTTCGCCGAGGGCGTGGACCTGCCGGGCTCGCTGCTCATCGGCGCCTTCATCGCCACCCTGGGCTTGCCGCCGGTGTCGGTGGCGCAGGACCACATCCAGGCGCGGCTGACCAGGCTCTTTGGCGATGACCACGGCTATGCCGATCTGGTACCGGCGCTGCAGCGCGTGGTGCAGGCGGCCGGCCGCGTGCTCAGGACGCCCGAGGACCGCGGCTGGCTCTGGCTGCTGGACGACCGCTACCGGCGCGGCGATGTCGTCGCACTGCTGCCGTCCTGGTGGGGCCTCGCCTGAGCAAGGCCGCCCCATGCCCTACGGCGTGGGCGCCCGCTCCACGGCCCTGGGCAAGGCGCCGTGCTGGTCGATGGCCGGCAGCGGCGCAAAGCCGGCCTCGTCCCACTCGGTGACATAGGGCGGCGCCGGCACCTGCACGGCCTGGCCGTTGACCACCATCTCGCGCGTCCGCAGCTGCGGATGCTGGATCAGGTCGTGTACCGAATTGATGGCGCCGTAGGCGGTCTGCGCTTCGGTCAGGCGGTCGACCGCCTGGGCATAGGTCAGGCCGGAAAATACCGCCTGGACGCGCGCCTCGAGTTCGTCGCGATGCGCCGTGCGATGGCTGTTGCCGTCGAAGCGCGGATCGGTGGCGAGATCGGGCTGCTGCAGCACCGTGGCGCAGAAGCTGACCCACTCGCGTTCGTTCTGGATCGAAAGCACGACTTCGCGCCCGTCGGAGCAGGTGAAGGCACCATAGGGCGCGATGCTGGGGTGCTTGAGGCCCACGCGGTCGGGCGCACCGGCACCGTAGCGGGCCTGCAGGTAGGGCACGGCCATCAGCTCGGCAGCCGAGTCGAACAGCGAGACCTTGATGCCGCTGCCACTGCCGGTGTGCGCGCGCTGCAGCAGGGCCTGCTGGATGCCGATGAGCGCATTCATGCCGGCCGTGATGTCGCAGATCGACACCCCTATGCGGCCCCAGGGGCCGGGCGCGCCGCTCACCGCCACCAGGCCGCTCTCGGCCTGCACCAGCAGGTCGTAGGCCTTCAGGTTCTGCAGCGGCCCGCTTTCGCCATAGCCCGAGATGTCGCAGGTGATCAGCCGCCGGTGCTGCGCACGCAGGCTGGCGGAGCCGAAGCCCAGCCGCTCGGCCGCGCCCGGCGCCAGGTTCTGGATGAAGACATCGGCGCCGGCGATCAGCTCGGCCAGCGTGGCCTTGGCCTGGTCCTGGCGCAGATCGAGGGCCACCGACTCCTTGCCGCGGTTGATCCAGACGAAGTAGGACGACTCGCCGTACACGGCCTTGTCGTAGCCGCGGGCGAAGTCGCCCTCGGGCCTTTCGATCTTGATCACCCGCGCACCGGCATCGGCCAGGCGGCTCGAACAATAGGGCGCGGCCACCGCCTGCTCGAGCGCGACGACGACGAGGCCTTGCAAGGGTTTGGTGGTCATGGGAGACGGAGCCTGGCGTGCGGGTGGCGGCGGCTCAGACCGTGCGCGCGCCGTCCACGGGGAACTCGACGCCGCTGATGAATTCGGCCGCGTCGCTGGCGAGGTAAAGCGCCGCGTTGGCCACGTCAGATGGCCTGCACAGGCGGCCCAGCGGGATGGTTGCCAGGAAGCGCACGCGGTTCTCCGGCGTGTCGGGCACGCCCATGAACTTTTCGAGCAGCGCCGTCTCGCCCATCACCGGGCAGATGGCGTTGACGCGGATGCCGTCGGGCCCGAGTTCCACGGCCATGGACTTGGACAGCAGGTTCACCGCGCCCTTGCTGCCGTTGTACCAGGTGAGGCCGGGCCGCGGCCGTATGCCGGCCGTCGAGCCGACGTTGAGGATGACGCCTTTCTTCTGCTTTCGCATCAGCGGCACCACCGCATGGGCCATGTGGAAGATGGACTTCACGTTCACCGCGAACATGCGGTCGAAGGTCGCTTCGTCGACGTTGAGCATGGGCTGGTTGTTGTGCGTCGTGCCGGCGTTGTTGACCACGATGTCGGGCACGCCGAAGCCGGCCACGCAGGCGGCGACCAGCGCGTCGATGTCGGGCCGGCTGGAGACATCGCAGCGGACGAACAGCGCGCGCTCGCCCAGTTCGGCCGCCAGGGCCTGGCCCTTGGCCCCATCGAGATCGGCGATGACGACGCGGGCGCCTTCGCGCACGTAGACGCGGGTGATGCCCTCGCCGAAGCCGGCGGCGCCGCCGGTGACGATGGCGATCTTGCCTTCGAGCTGGTTCATGGTGATTTCCTTGTGATGTGGCAGAGGGCTGGAAGGGCGCGAGCGCTTCAACCGTGGAAGTTGACGACGGTCTTGGTGGTGCTCATTTCCTCGAGCGCCATCAAGCCCTTCTCGCGGCCGTGGCCGCTGCGCTTGGTGCCGCCGAAGGGCAGCTCGACGCCGCCACCAGCGCCGTAGCAGTTGATGAAGACCTGGCCCGAGACGATGCGCTTGGCCAGGCGCTGCTGGCGCGCGCCGTCGCGCGTCCAGACCCCGGCCACAAGGCCGAACTCCGTGCCGTTGGCAATGGCGATGGCCTCGTCCTCGGTGTCGAAGACCTGGGCCGCGAGCACGGGGCCGAAGATCTCCTGGCAGGCCACCGGGTTGGTGATGTCCACCGGCCCGAAGACCGTGGGCGGCACGAAATAGCCCTGCGCCAGGTCAGCGGCCGGGCGCGCCTGGGCCAGCACCGGCACGCCGTCTTTCCGGGCGTTGGCTATGAAGGCCAGGATGCGCTGCTGCTGCACCTGGTTGATCACCGGCCCGAGATCGGCGTCGTCCTCGGGCCGGCCTATGCGCAGTTCACTGAAGCGCTGCGCCACCATCGCCATGAAGGGCTCGAAGATGGCGCGCTCGACGACCACGCGGCTGCCGGCCGAGCAGGTCTGGCCGGCGTTCTGCGTGATGGCCTTGCACACGGTCGTGGCCGCCGCTTGCAGGTCGGCATCGGCAAATACCACCTGGGGCGACTTGCCGCCCAGTTCCAGCACCACCGGCACATGGTGGAGGGCCGCAGCCTCCTGCACCAGGCGGCCAACCTCGGGCGAGCCGGTGAAGGAGACGAAGTTGATGCCAGCATGGCGGGACAGCGCCGCGCCGGCCTGCTCGCCCAGCCCGGTGACGATGTTCAGCGCGCCGGGCGGGAAGCCGGCCTCTACCGCCAGGCGAGCGAATTCCAGGCAGATGACGCAGGCCTCTTCGGCCGGCTTCAGCACGGCGGCATTGCCCATGGCCAGTGCCGGCGCGATGGTGCGGCCGAACATCTGCGCCGGGTAATTCCAGGGCGTGATGTGGGCGGTAACGCCCAGCGGCTCGCGCACCACGCTGACGTTGTAGCCGTTGAGATAGGGAATCACGTCGCCGTGTACCTTGTCGGCCGCGCCGCCATAGAACTCGAAGTAGCGGGCGACGGCGCGCATGTCGGCGCGCGCCTGCGAGATCGGCTTGCCGGTGTCGTGGGCCTCGATCCAGGCCAGGCGCTCGAGCTGCTCCAGCACCAGGGCCGAGAAGCGCAGCATCAGGCGCCCGCGCTCGGTGGCCGTCAGCCGGCCCCAGTCGCCGTCCAGCGCGGCGCGGGCCGCGGCCACGGCGCGGTCAATCTCCGTCGCGCCGCCGCTGGCCAGAAAGGCGAAGGGCGTGGCCGTGGCGGGCGCCACCACCGTCAGCGGCGCGGCGCTGCTGGACACCCATTCGTTGGCGATGAAATGGCGGTACAGCGGCAGCCCGTCGTGGCGGCCGCCCGCGGCGGGAAAGAGGGCGGGATCGTCGTTGCGCATGCGGGGTTCCTGGGTCGGAAGACGTGGATTCAATGGCTGGCCGCAAGGTCTGCGGCGGCGGGCGCTACCGACAACTCGCCGCGCTCCAGCGTCAGCGTGGTGCAGCGCACGCGGTCGAGCAGGGCGCGGTTGGATTCGGTGATCACCATGCACAGCTCGGGCCGCAATTCAACCATGCGGCTCAGCGCCTCGGCGTACTGCCGCGCCAGCGCCGGCGCCAGGCCCTGGAAGGGCTCGTCGACCATGACCAGGCGGGTGCCCACCATCAGCGCGCGGGCCAGCGCCGCCATCTTGCCCTGGCCGCCCGACAGGGCCGCGGCCGAGCGCGCCAGCATGTCGCCCATCTGCGGCACGATCTTCAGCACCTCGGCAACGCGCGTGGCGATCTCGGCGTCGGCCATGCCGATGGCCTCGCATGGCAGGCGCAGGTTTTCGAGCACGGTCATGGTGGGGAAGAGCACCCGCTCCTCCGGCGCATAGCCGACACCCAGCGCGGCGCGGGCATAGGGCGGCTGGCTGCGCAGATCCTGGCCGGCGAGCGCGATCTCGCCGCTGCGCAGCGCGGTAAAGCCCATCAGGGTGCGCAGCAGCGTGGTCTTGCCCGCGCCATTGCGGCCCAGCACCGCGTAGGTGGCGCCGGACTTCAGCGCCACCGTCAGGCTGCGCAGCACCGGAATGCCGGCGATGTCCACGGATACGTTGTTCAGCGTCAGCATGGTCCGTGCCTCAATGCCCCAGCACCACGGTGCGGACCTCGGGGTCGTTCATCACCACCTCGGGCGGGCCGTCAGCGGCGATGCGGCCCGATATCCAGGCCGCCACGCGCGTGGCGTACTGGTTGACGATGTCGACATCGTGCTCGACGAAGATGGCGGTCACGCTGCGCTCGGCGAGCGCCTTCATGATGGTGGCCATCAGCGGGTGCTTCTCGTCGGCGGCCACGCCGCTGGTGGGCTCGTCCATGATCAGCAGCTTGGGCCGCAGCACCAGGGCCATCGCGATGTCGAGCAGCTTGCGGTGGCCTTCGGGCAGGCTGTCGCAGCGATCGCCAGCGCGGGCGGCCATGCCGACGACTTCCAGCACATGGTCAACCTCGGCGCGGTCGACGCAGCGGGCCAGGGGCCGGAACAGGCTCATGCGCCCGATGCGCGCGGCAATCGCCAGTTCCACGCTCTCGCGCACCGTGTGCTCCAGAAACAGCTGCGGCAGCTGGAAGGAGCGACCGATGCCGCATTGCACGACCTGGCGCGGGTGCTTGCGCGTGATGTCCATGCCGTCGAAGCGGATCTCGCCGCTTGAAGGCTTGATGTAGCCGGTGACCATGTTGATGAAGGTGGTCTTGCCGGCCCCGTTGGCGCCGATGACGGCCAGGCGTTCGCCGGCCTGCAGGTCGAAGTCGATGGCGTCGGCAGCGACCACGCCGCCGAATTTCAGCGTCAGGCCGCGGGTCTGGAGCAGCGATGCCATGTCAGTTCCCTTGGCGTTGGAGGCGGCGGTTGTCGAGACGAACCAGCCAGGCCACCAGGCCGGCCGGCGCCAGGAAGATCAGCACCAGCAGCACCGTGCCTATCACCAGCTGCCAGGCCCCGGTCAGCACCGAGGCGGCAAAGAGCTTCAGGAACTCGAAGGCAATGGCGCCGAGGAAGGCGCCCACCGGCTGCAGCGTGCCGCCCAGCACGGCGATGAAGACGTATTCGCCCGAGCGCACCCAGTAGCCCATCTCGGGCGTCACCATGCCCTGGACGAGGGCGAACATGCCGCCCGAGAAGCCGCACAGCACGGCCGAGGCGATGTAGCCCTTGTAGAAGATCCAGCGCGCCGAGATGCCCAGGTATTCCAGCCGCACCTCGTTGGACTTGATGGCACCCAGCGCCTGGCCCGTGGGCGAGGCGTAGAAGCGGCGCACCAGCGCACACACCGCCACCACCAGCAGGGCGCACAGCACCAGCAGCCAGGTTTCATAGGCGGCGCGCTCCAGCACCTGGCCGAAGAAGGGCGGCCGCTCCAGCCGCAGGCCGTCGGTGCCGCCGGTGAAGTTGTAGAACTTGCCCAGCACGGCAAACAGCACCATCGACAGCGCCAGGTTCAGCATGCCGAAGAAGATGCCGCGGTAGCGCGCCATGAAGGGGCCGACGATGGCGCCGCCCAGCAGGCCGGCCACGGCGCCGGCGGCCAGCAGCAGCACGCCGTCGGCCTGCGGCCAGGTGCGCGAGATCGCCACCAGCGCATAGCCCGACAAACAGGTGAAGCCGGCGTGGCCGAAAGACACCTGGCCGGCGCGGATGAGCATGCCCACGCCCAGCGCGGCAAAGCCGTAGGACAGGCCGATGATGAGCGGCGTCTTGAGCCAGGGGAAGAGCAGGCCCAGGGCCAGCGCAAGGCCGGCGATGAGCCAGGGGGCGAGGCGAACCAGCATCAAACCCTCCGCGCCTCGGCCACCGCGAACAGGCCTTGCGGGCGCCACAGCAGCACCGCCAGCATGATCAGGTAGGGCACGAGCACATCCAGTTCCGGCAGCAGGTAGACCGCGAAGGCCTTGCCCATGCCGATGAGCAGGGCCGCCACCGCCGTGCCGGTGATCTGGCCCAGGCCGGCCACGGCCACCACCGCGAACGACAGCACCATCATGTCGCCGCCGATGCCGGGCACCAGCGAGGTCGTCGGCGAGGCCAGCGCCCCTCCCAGCGTGCCCATCACCGCACCCAGGCAGAAGGTGACGAGGCCGATGCGCCTGGCATTGATGCCCATGGCGCTGGCCACCTCGCGGTGGTGGGTGACGGCCATGATCTGGCGGCCGAAGCGCGTGTGGCCCAGCGACCAGCGCAGCCCCAGGAACACGGCCACGGCCGCCGTCGGCAGCAGCAGCAGCTGGTAGGCGGTGTAAGTGACCATGCCGACCTTGATGGTCCCCATCGCGTCGACCGCATGCGTCACCGAGACCGGGCTGGCGCCCCAGATCAGGCGCTGCAGGTCTTCCATGATCATGAAGACGGCGAAGGTGGCCAGCAGCTGCATCACCGGGTCGATGATGAGGATGCGGCGCACCAGGCCGATCTCGATGATCACGCCCAGCAGCACGCCCATGGCCAGCGCACCCAGCAGCAGCGCCAGCAGCGACAGCGGCACCGACTGGCCATTGGCCATCACCTCGCCGACCTTGGCCGCCGCATAGCCGCCAAAGGCGTAGAAGCTGCCGTGGGCGACGTTGAGGATGCGCATGACGCCGAAGATCAGCGTCAGGCCCAGGGCCACCAGGAAGAGCAGGGCCGCCTGGGTCATGCCGTCCAGCAGCGCGAGCACGAGCAGGGAGGCGTTCATCGTTGCCGCTTCATGGGGCCGTGGGCCTAGCCGATCAGAAGGCCTTGATGCGCGAGTCCTTCTGCAGATCGGCCTTGAGCGTCTTCACCCACTCCGGCGACTTCGTGCCCACGGGGTTCTGCACCATCTCGCCCGGGTAGATGGTGAGACCCTGGATCACCGGGAAGGGATAGGCGGCGGTCATCCTGGTCACGCCCAGCATCTGGTCTTCCAGGCCCTGGCCGTCCTCGCGCATCTGCACCGGGCGCGTGAGGCCGCGGAACTTGAGGCTGCGCATGGCGTCGGCCACCTGCTCGGTGCTGGGCCAGTTGCCGCCGTTGCCCTTGATGGCCGCGCCGTAGGCATCGGCCACGGCCTGGATGGCGGCCGCCGCGTGGTAGGCCGAGTAGATGGGGTACTGGCCGGTCTTGGCGCGGTACTTCTCGACGAAGGCCTTGTGCCTGGCCTCGTCCTTGAGCTCCGGGTGCAGGAAGTAGTGGTCGCCGCGCATGCCGACGATCACGCCGTCGGGCAGCGCCTTGCCCACGCGCTCCAGCGAACTTTCGGCCAGCGGCAGCACCCAGGTGGAGCTGCGGATCAGGCCGCGCTGGGCCGATTGGCGGATCAGCGTGTCCAGCTCACCGCCCCAGGAGGTGCTGAGGATGACATCGGGTGACAGCGCCTGCAGCCGGCTGATCTCGGAGCTGAAGTCGGTGGAGCCGAACTTGGGAAACAGCTCGGCGACGACCTGCACGTCGGGCTTCATCGCACGCAGCGTGTTGATGAAGATCTCCCACGAATCACGGCCCCAGGCGTAGTCCTGGTTGACGACGGCGATGGTCTTGAAGTTGGGCTTGGTGCGCAGCAGGTGCAGCACGGTGGCCACCATCTCCGAGGTCGCATTGGCCTGGGTGCGCACCACATACTTGAAGCGGCGGTTCTCCAGCACCTTCTCGGTGCCGCAGTCCCACATCACATTGAGCACCTTCAGGTCCTCGGCCACCGGCGCCAGCGCATTGCAGTTGCCGCTGGAGATGGAAGCCAGCGTGACCTTGACGCCTTCTTCCTGCACGACGCGGCGGTACTCCGACAACAGCTTGTCGCCGCCTATGCCCTCGTCGATGATCACCGGCTTGAGCTTGACGCCGGCCACGCCACCGGCGGCGTTGATGTCGTCGATCACGATCTCGGCCGCGGCCTTGCCCGGAATGCCGAACACCGCGGCGGGCCCCGAGAGAAAGGTCGTCATGCCGATCTTCAACTCGGCGGGCTTGGCCTGGCCATGGGCCAGCACGGCGGCGGCCATCAGGCTGAGGCCCAGGGCGCCGGCACGGATCAGCTTCTTCATTCGGTGTCTCCTTGGATTGGACGGAGCCGGCGGCCACGCAGGGCCGTCTCAGCGTGGGCCGCATTCTTGGGAGAGCCGCAAGCGCGGTCCATCGGAATCTGGGCAAGCCGGGCTTGTCCAAATTCGAGCCCGGGTTTGCCCGGGGTCGCGCGTGTCGATGGCGCCTTGGGCGCGGGGAGGGGCCGATCAGCCCGCAGCCGACACCCTGGAGCCCAGGTGCTGCAGCAGCGCCTCGACCGAGCTGTTGGCGGCGCGGTCGCGGCGCACGCACAGCAGCATCTTGCGCTCGGCCCATTCCTCGGGCAGGGGTCGCACCACCAGCCCCATGCCGCGGCCCAGGGCCACGGCGGCCTGATGCGGCAGCAGGCCTATGCCCAGGCCCGACTGCACCATGCGGCACACCGCCTCGAAGCTGCGCACCTGGATGCGCAGCTGCAGCGTGCGCTCGGCGATCACGGCCTGCTCGGCCAGCAGGCGCATCATCGACGAGCCGCTTTCCAGCGCCACCACGTCGTGGTCGAGCACGTCGACGAAGCGCAGCGCCTCGTTGCGCGCCAGCGCGTGCTCGGCCGGCATCACGGCGGCGATGCGATCGCTGCGGTAGGGGTGGATCTCCAGGCCCTCGGTGGCCAGGCCTTCGACGACGATGCCGATGTCGGCCTCGGACGACAGCACCTCTTTCACGATCTCGGCGCTCCAGCGCTCCTGCACCACCAGGCGCACCTCGGGGTGGGTGCGCGAATAGGCCGCGAGGTCGTCGGGCAGGAACTCGGTCATCGCCGAGGTGTTGGCCAGGATGCGCAGCGCCCCGCGCTTGCCGGTGGCGTGGTCGTTCATCTCGGCCTGCATCTGGTTCATGCGCATCAGCAGCGCCTTGGCATGAACCAGCAGCGAGGCGCCTGCCGGCGTCAGCTCGACGCCGCGCGGCGAGCGCTCGAGCAGCGTGGTCTTGAAGCGGTGTTCCAGCAGCGCCATGCGCCGGCTGGCCGCGGCCAGGCCGATGTGCGAGGCCTCGGCCGCCTTGGTGAGGCTGCGCAGCTCCGCCGCACGGACGAACAAGGCCAGGGAGTCATTGTCTGGAAGCATGGGCGGCGCGGGTTGGAAGCAAGGCCGCACCGGGCCAGGCGCGGCTTCGAATTGTACGAAGCCCCCTTCTGCCAGATTGAGCTTCCGCAGGCCGACCGCGTCGCGCATGCTGGGCGACCACGCGGTGCCGTGGGGCGGTTCGCCCCTGCCCCCTCCCCGCCCCAACCGCCCCACCCGAACAAGGCCTTCCCGCATGAACCCAGCCAACCCCGGCGCCCGGCTCGCGCAGTTCGCGGCCGAACTCAAGTTCGAAGACATCCCCGTCGCCGTGCGGCGGCGCACCGAAGATCTGCTGCTCGACTGGCTGGGCAGCACGCTGGCCGGCAAGGGCGCGCGCCCGGTCGAAGCGCTGTGCCGCGTGCTCGAAGCCATGGGGCCGGACGACGGCCCTTGCGACATCCTGATCCACCGCCGCGGCAGCTCGCCGATGATCGCCGCGGCCTGCAACGCCGCGGCCTCGCACGTTGCCGAGCAGGACGATGTGCACAACGGCTCGGTCTTCCACCCAGCCGCGGTGGTCTTTCCGGCGGCGCTGGCCATGGCCCAGGCCAAGGGCCGTTCGGGGCGCGACTTGCTGGTCGCCGCCGTCGCCGGCTACGAGGTCGGCATCCGCGTGGGCGAATTCCTGGGCCGCTCGCACTACCGCATCTTCCACACCACCGGCACGGCAGGCACGCTGGCCGCCGCGGCGGCCGTGGGGCGGCTGCTGGGCTTGACGAGCGCGCAGATGCTGCATGCCCTGGGCTCGGCCGGCACCCAGGCCGCGGGGCTGTGGGAGTTCTTGCGCGACGCGGCCGATTCCAAGCAGCTGCACACGGCCCACGCCGCGGCCTCGGGCCTGCTCTCGGCCTGCCTGGCCGCCGAAGGCTTCACCGGCGCCGGCCGCGTGCTCGACGGGCCCCAGGGCATGGCCGCCGGCATGTCCAGCGATGCCGATGCGGCCCGGCTCGTAGACGGCCTGGGCACGCGCTGGGCGCTGGCCGAGACCTCATTCAAGTTCCACGCCTCCTGCCGCCACACCCATCCGGCGGCCGACGCGCTGCAGCGGCTGATGCGCGAACAGGCCTTAAGCGCCGCCGACATCGCCGCCGTGACGGCCCGCGTGCATCAGGGCG
Source organism: Rubrivivax sp. A210 (assembly GCF_904426505.1). GTDB lineage: Bacteria > Pseudomonadota > Gammaproteobacteria > Burkholderiales > Burkholderiaceae_C > Rubrivivax. Next base: position 70,936 of record NZ_CAJGBN010000007.1, on the reverse strand, counting down.
CGCTTGACGTGCTGGGCCCCGTGGTGAGCCCCAGCACCGTCCACCAGTCGAAGTTCTCGATGGGCACGGTGCTGGCGATGATCGCGCTGCACGGGCGCGCCAGCCTGGCGGAGTTCGACCAGCACTTCAGCGACGCCGAGGTCACGGCCTTCCGCGCCAAGGTGAGCATGGAGCTGGACCCCGAGGTCGACGGCGCCTATCCGCGCCAATGGTTGGGCCGCGTCGTCGTGTACACGCACGATGGGCGCCAGTTCGAAGGCCGCGTCGACGAGCCCAAGGGCGACCCCGGCAACACCCTGAGCCGCACCGAGCTGGAAGACAAGGCCCTGAGCCTGGCCGCCTATGCCGCGGGCGCCAGCGGCGAAGAGATGCGCCGGCTCATCGACTTCGCCTGGCAGCTGGAGGGGGTGGACACGGTCGGGCGGCTGCTGCGCTGAGGAGCCGCACCCTTCCAGATTCCCGCGCGCCTCAGCCTTCGCGGGCCGGCTCCGCAGCGACCATCCGATACCAGGCCACGCCCTCGCCGTCCAGTGTGCGCGTTGTCTCGCCCAAGTGCATCAGGTGGTTGAGGCAGGCCTGGGCCTCGCCGGTGGCCATGCCGAGCAGGCCGGAGTCGCCGTCACCTATGGGGCGGGCGAACAGCGCGCCGAAGACATCGACAACGCGCCGCGGCTCGGCGAGCGTGCGGCGCAGGCGGCGCAGCGCCGCATGCTGGCCGCGCTCCAGCGCCGCGATGCGCGCGTGCAGGCCGCGGAAGCATTCGTTGTGCGCCGGCAGCACCAGCACGTCGTCGGGCACTTCGCGCCTGATCCGGGCCAGCGATGCGAGCCATTCCGCCATCGGGTCGGCATCGGGCTCGGTGGGATGGACCGAGACGTTGGACGAGATGCGCGGCAGGATCTGGTCGCCCGAGATCAGCACCTTCAGCGCCGGGCAGTAAAGGCAGGCGTGCTCGGGCGAATGGCCGCTGCCCACGATGACGCGCCAGCTGTGGGCGCCGATGCGCAGTTCTTCGCCATCGCGCAGGCGCCGAAAGCTGTCGGGCAGGGCATGGATGTGCTTGCCGAAATTGCCGAAGCGTGCGCGGTAGCCCTCGATGGCGGCCCCACTCCAGCCCGCACGGCGGCAGAAGGCGATGGCGTCGTCGGGCGCCTCGCGACCGCAGTCGGACACCATGGCGCGGCAACTCAGGTATTCCAGCCGCGTCATCCACAGGCGCACGCCGAACTTGCGCGTCAGCCAGCCGGCCAGGCCGATGTGGTCGGGGTGCATGTGGGTGACGAACACGCGCGTCATCGGCCGCGGGTCGGGCGCGCGGGCGAACAGCTCGCGCCAGGCCGCCACCGTGTCGTCGGTGCGCGCGCCGGTGTCGACCACGGCCCAGCCCTCGCCATCGTCCAGCGCCCACAGGTTGATGTGGTCCAGCGCGTAGGGCAGAGGCATGCGTATCCAGTACACGCCGGGCGCAACCTCCATGGCATGGCCGCGCGCCGGCGGGCCTTCGAAGGGGTAGACGAGGCCTGGCCTGGGCGCGGCGTCGGGCTGGCCGTCCATCGTGAGGGTGGGGGTCGCGGGTGGCGGTGCTTGCATGGAGGCCAGAAGAGTGCGGATCGAGGCTGTGGGCCTATCCTAGCCGGGCCGCCCAGCCGGCGATCACGACGCTCAAGGCGCGCCCCGCGCCGCGGACAATGCGCGCTGCCACCCATCGCTGCCATGAACAAGCCCATCGACCGCCACACCCACCTCGAGGATCTGCAGGCGCTGCTGTCGGGCACGCTGTGCATCGCGCTGGGCGTGACCATGCTCAACCACGCCGGCCTGCTCACCGGCGGCACGGCCGGCCTGGCCTTCTTGCTGCACTACGCCAGCGGCGTGAGCTTCGGCAAGCTCTTCTTCCTCATCAACCTGCCCTTCTACTGGCTGGCCTGGCGGCGCATGGGGCGGCGCTTCACGGTCAAGACCTTCGTCGCCGTGGCCGTGCTCTCGGGCATCACCGAGGTGCTGCCGCTGCTGCTGCGCTTCGAGATGCTGCAGCCGCTGTACGCCGCCGCCATGGGCGGGCTGCTGATAGGCACGGGCTTCCTGATGCTGTTCCGCCACCAGGCCAGCCTCGGCGGCGTGGGCATCGTGGCCCTGGTGCTGCAGCGCGAGCGCGGCTGGAGCGCCGGCAAGACGCAGCTGGCGGTCGACCTGGCGATTCTTCTCGCGGCGCTGTGGGTGGTCGAGCCCGGGCGCATCGCCATCTCCATCATCGGCGCGCTGGCGTTGAACCTCACGCTGGCGGTGAACCACAAGCCGGGCCGCTACGTGGCGATGTGAGGCCACGCCGGGCCGGTGCGGCGCGACGGCTGGCGCCGCGCCGCAGGGGGATCAGGAACCGACGCGCCCGCCGTTGTCCTTGACCACCATCACCGTGGCCGCCCGCGGCCGGGCGGTGGCACCGCCGGCGCCGTAGCCGGCATTGCCGGGCCAGTGGCTGCGGAACTTGCTGGGGTCGGCCACGCTGGCGAAGTTGCTGTCTTCCTCGCCCGGGTGCTGGACGTTGACGAACAGCACCTTGCCGTCGGGCGACTCGCACAGGCCGGTGATCTCCTGGAAGGCCGGGCCCACCAGGAAGCGCTTGAGCGTGGCCGCGGTCGGCTTCTTGCCCATGCGCGTGGTGACAGTGCCGTTGGCACCGTAGTCCAGCGTCAGCGCGCCGCCGTCGCCCACCGTGCCGGGCACGGCCGCCAGCATCATGCAGTTGCTGACGTCGGTGTAGGCGCCGTCGTCGGTCTGCACCCAGCACAGGCCGGTGCTGGGCGTGAAGACCAGGCCGTCGGGGCTGGAGAAGTCCTGGTCGGCGCTCAGGCCCGACAGGTTGATGATGCCGCTGGGCGCGCCGGTCTCGGCGCCGAAGAGGAAGATGTCCCAGCTGAAGGCGGTGGCACCGGGCTCGCCGGCGGCTTCCTTGACGCGGATGATGTGGCCGTTGGGGTTGCCCGACTGTGCCGTGGCGGCGCCGCGGATGTCGGTGTAGACGCGCGGGTTGGCGGCATCGGGGTTGAGCTGCGAGCCGGTCACCGTGCCGAGGCGGCGGTTGCTGTTGTTGGTGAGCGTGAAGTAGACCTCGCCCGTGTTGGGGTGGACGCCGCACCACTCGGGGCGGTCCATCTTGGTCGCGCCCACCGCGTCACCGGCGATGCGGGGATGCATGGCCACGTCGCCGGCGTCGGCGAAGGCGTAGTTGGCGTAGCCCGCCACCGTGGGGTTGGTGAGGCTCAACTCGATCCACTGGCCCGTGCCGTCGGCGTTGAACTTGGCCACGTAGAGCTTGCCCGCGTCGAGATACTTGTCGCCGGTGGCCACGCGGTCGGCGGCGCTGGCATCGGCCGCCACCCAGGTCTGGGTGGAGACGAACTTGTAGATGTACTCGTTGCGCGCGTCGTCGCCCATGTACACGGCCAGCGGCTTGCCGACCACGGGCTTGGAGAAGGCGGCGCTCTCATGCGCCATGCGGCCCAGCGCGGTGCGCTTCTTCACCACCGAGCTGGCGTTGTAGGGGTCGATCTCGGTCACGTAGCCCTGGGTGTTGACCTCGTGGCGGTAGTCGTCGCTGCCGTCGATGGAAACGCCCGTGACGCTGGTGTTCCAGCGCGCGTACTTGTCGGCCGCGCCGGCGGTCTCCCAGCCGTAGCGGCTGGCCGCGGCGGCCGTGGCGGTGGCATTGCTGCCGTAGCGCACGAGGGCGGTGTTGCCCTTGGCCCCGCGCAGCGCCGGGTCGCCGGCGGCGCGGAAGTAGTAGCCGACCCAGTTCTCCTCGCCGGTCAGCAGCGTGCCCCAGGGCGTCTTGCCGGTGCCGCAGTTGTTGACGGTGCCGCGGGTCCGGGTGCCGGTGGTCGAGAACTTGGTGACGGCCAGCGCGTGGCCGCGCACCGGGCCCGAAAGCTCGATCTCGGTGGCGGCGGTGATGCGGCGGTTGAAGGCCGAGCTCTGCACCACGCCGAACTTGCCGGCGGTCTTGGCGATCTCGACGATGGACACGCCGTGGCAATCGACCTCGATGTCGGCTTCAGCAGCCGGACGCGGATTGGCCGTGGTGCCGTTGGCGTGCAGGAAGGGCAGGTTGACGTATTCGTGATTGATGCCCAGCAGCGCACGGTCGTTGTTGGTGGGGTCTGGCGTGCCGGCGGCCGAGAGGCCGAAGTACTCCATGCCGTCGTGGTTGTCGCCCGAGCGGCGGTCATAGCCGGTATCGGTGCCGTCGTTCTTGTAGGCAGCCACGCCGGCGGCCAGCGGATCGCCGACGGCCAGCAGCACCGAGGCGGTGTAGCCGGTCGGCACGGTGAACTTGTCCTCGAGCGACTTGGCCACGGCGTTGAAGCCGAGCAAGGCCTCGGCAGGGGCGGTTGCCGCCGGCGTGTCGTCATCGCCACCGCAGGCCGCCAGGCTCAGGCCGCCCAGCAGGGCGGTGGCGGCCGTACCGACGCTGCCGCGCAGCAGATTGCGTCGGCTCAGGCGCGCGTTCAGCACCGATTCGAAGCTGGGATTGGACGAGGTGTTGGAATCCTCGTCGTTGAAATCGCGTTGCGGCAGGTCCACGGGTTTGTTCATGCGTCGGGGCTCGTCGAATTGGATGGATGGGACTTCGCACTGTCGCGCGCCAAGATGACGCGCCTGTGAAGCTGGCCCGCGGCTCAGTTGCCGACAAAGCGCCTGCGGTAGGAGCCCGGCAGGTCGGCCAGGCGCAGCATCATCGGCAGGTCGGCGGTGCCGAAGGCCGGATCCCAGGCCGGCGGGCCCAGCAGCTTGCCGCCGCACTTGAGATAGCCCTTGATGAGGGCCGGCGGCTCGGCCGCGCGGCCGGTGGCGAGTTCGTCCACCGGCAACGGCAGGCGCGGGCGCACCTGGTCGTCGGGCGGGGCCAGGTGGAACTGGCGCAGCGTGTGCCAGAGGTCGGCCGCCTGCCGGCCGCCATCGCGCACCGAGACGCTGGCGCAGCCGGTGATGTACTCGATGCCGTTGCGGTGCATGAAGCTGCCCAGCGAAGACCACAGCATCATGATCACCCCGCCCTGGCGCCAGGCCGGCGCGGTACACGAGCGGCCCAGCTCGGCCAGGCGCGGGCGCAGGCGGGCCAGGCGCACGAGGTCGAACTCGGTGTCGCTGTACAGGCCGCCCAGGCGCTTGGCCGCGGCGGGCGTCAGCACGCGGTAGGTGCCCACCACCTCGGCGGGGCTGTCGTCGGTTTCCACCGTGCGCACGATGAGATGCTCGCAATGGGCGTCGAAGAGATCGGCGTCCACGCCCTCGGGCGTGCCCGGCGGCGGGCTCAGGCGCGCGCCCATCTCCTGGGTGAAGACGCGCCAGCGCAGGCGCTGCGCGGCCTCCACCTCGTCGGCATGGCGGGCCCAGACGGCCTCCAGCGGCGGCGTCTTGGCGGACGGGGCGGTTGACCGGGGCGGCGGCGCCAGCGGCAGGCCCGTGGCAGGCAGCTCGATGCGGTGCGGCGCGGGCGGGATGGACAGTTGCGTGTTCATGGCCGCCATCGTCGGCGCCGCGCGTGACGCGGCAGCGAAGCCGCAATGACAGCACGGTGACGCAGGCCCGGCGCCACGCGGCCGGGGGCGGTTCAGGCAGCGATCAGGCGGGCTGCGTGCTCAACACCTGCACCGCGTGCGACGCGGCATGGCCGGCGCGGTGCGACCAGTCGACGATTTCCAGCCGGCCATCGCCGTGCTCGACCAGGGCCGTGAGGCTCTCGACCCAGTCGCCGTCGTTGCAGTACAGCACGCCGGCTATGGTGCGCATCTCGGCGTGGTGGATGTGGCCGCAGACCACGCCGTCGGCGCCACGCTCGCGCGCCTCGCGCGCCACCGCGTCCTCGAAGTCGTTGACATAGCTGACGGCGCGCTTGACCTTGAGCTTGAGATAGCGCGAGAGGCTGAAATACGGCAGCTTCATGCGCGCCCGCCAGGAGTTGACGTGGCGGTTGACGCGTATCGTGAGCTCGTAGGCCCAGTCGCCCACGATGGCCAGCCAGCGCGCGCACTGGATCACGCTGTCGAACAGATCGCCGTGCGTCACCCACAGCCGGCGGCCATCGGCCGTGACGTGCATGAAGTCGTTGACGACATCGACACCGCCGAAGTTGTGGCCCAAGTACTTGCGCGCGAACTCGTCGTGGTTGCCCGGCACGAAGATCACGCGCGTGCCCTTGCGCGCCTTGCGCAGCAGCTTCTGCACCACGTCGTTGTGGGCCTGCGGCCAGTACCACTGGCGGCGCAGCTGCCAGCCGTCGATGATGTCGCCCACCAGGAACAGCGTCTCGCATTCCACGTTGCGCAGGAAGTCCAGCAGCGCATCGGCCTGGCAGCCCGGTGTGCCCAGGTGGAGATCGGAGATCCACACCGTGCGCACCCTGAGCCGGCCCTCGGGCTCGTCCACAGGCGCGGCCTCGGAGGGCACTTGAAGGTCGTCACGGCGCATGCCGCGCATGGTGGCGCTGGCGCGCGACGCCCGCGTGACAGCCGGGAGTCAGGCCGGTGAATGCCGCCGCATCAGCGCCTGCCCCATGCGGATGCGCTGCCCGCTGGCAATGCCGGGCGCGAGGCTGATGCCCGGTGGCGCGAAGCAGATGATGGTGGAGCCATGCTCGAACCAGCCCAGCTCCTGGCCCTTGGTGACGGCCGCGTCGCAGGGCATCTCGTTTGGCCCGGGCCAGCGCAGGTGCAGCAGCACGTCCAGGAAGTGCAGCCGGATGCTGGCCACCAGCACCGCCGCCACCGGCACCAGGGCCAGCGGCTCGCCGCTGCTCAAGCGCATGCGGATGAGCGCGCGCTCGTTGCGGCAGAACAGGCGCTGCACGCGCTTCAGGGCAATGGGGTTGACGTTCCAGGTGTCGCCGCTGAGGTAGGTGACGTGCTCGATGCGGCCGTCGTGCGGCGCGTGGAAGCGGTGGTACATGGCCGAGGTCAGGCGCAGCGTGACGAAGCTGCCGCCCTCGAAGGGCGCGGCGCGCTCGGCGCGGCCGAACAAGTCTTCGATGCGGTAGCCCATGCCCTTGGCCTGCCACAGCTGGCCCGCCTTCACCGTGCCGCAGGCGCCGACGATGGCGTCGCAGGGGCTGGCCAGCACGGCCGCATCGGGGTCGACCTGGCGCGCGCCGTCTTTCAGCTCGCGCGTGAAGCAATCGTGCAGGCTGTCGAAGCGCTGCTTGCGGGCATCGCTGAGGTCGAGCTCGGTGAACAGCCGCCACACGGCGATGGAGGCGCGGCACAGCCAGGGGCTGCGCAGCTTGCTGTACCAGCCCATGAAGCGCGTCGCCGCCTGGCGCGGAATGCGGTTGGTGACGAGGAAGTTGAGATCCTCGCGCAGCAGCAGCCAGGCGCCGGACTTGCTATCGTGCCGGGCTGCGGGCTCGGCCCGTGTGTCGGTGCCGGGGTGGGTGGCGGGGTGGATAGAGGGTTTGCTCATGCGGCCGTGGGCTGAATGGCGCGATGCTGTGGTCGTCGCATGACGCCGCGGTGACCCGCGGGCGGCGTTTTCGTGACGGTGCGGCAGCCGGGTGATTCATCAAGCCGTCAAGGCGCGGCCCTACAAAGCGCCATCCTCACTGGAGCACCCACGATGATCGAACCCACCGGCTACTCCGTCCTGGCCCTCGCTGCGCTGCTGGCAGGCCTGCCGCTGGCGCGCCGCAGGCTGGAGCTTTCGCTGGCCAAGCACCCTTCGCTCACCGGGCACTCGCGCATGGCACGCCGCGTGGCCGGCCTGATTCCGGGCTATGCCTATGACGAGGAGCGCTTCTTCGCCTCCGACAGCGCACCGGCCGCGGTGCAGGCGCAGCGCCGTGCCGGCTTCCAGCGCCTGGCCGCAACGCTGTCGGCGCGCCATCCGCAATCGGTGGCGCTGACGAAGCAGGTGCGCGAAGGGCTGTCGGACCTGCAATTCACCAGCACCTACCGCGTGCCCTTCCAGTACAGCCACTACCTGCGCCAGCACATCGCCATCGGCGCCTTCGTGCAGCGCACCGACGGCGTGACGGTGACCGATCTCGACGGCCAGCGCTTCATCGATCTCACCGGCTGCTACGGCGTCAACGTCTTCGGCCACGAGTTCTACAAGTCCTGCATCCAGGAGGGCGGCGCACGCGTGGCCGACCTGGGCGCCGTGCTCGGCAGCTACCACCCGGCGCTGGCCTTCAACGTGGCCGAGTTGCGCCGCATCTCGGGGCTGGACGAGGTGTCGTTCCACATGTCGGGCACCGAGGCCGTGATGCAGGCCGTGCGCCTGGCGCGCTATCACACACGGCGCAAATGCCTGGTTCGCTTCTCGGGCGCTTACCACGGCTGGTGGGAAGACGTGCAGCCCGGCCCCGGCAACCCGCTGCCGCCGGCCAACACCTACACGCTCAAGGAGATGGACGAGGACACGCTGCGCGTGCTGCGCAAGCGCAACGACATCGCCTGCGTGCTGGTCAACCCGCTGCAGGCCCTGCACCCCAACAAGGCGGCACCGGGCGACGGCTCGCTGCTCGACAGTGGCCGCAGCGCCCATTTCGACCGCGAGGCCTACACCGCCTGGCTGCGCCAGCTGCGCGAGGTGTGTACGGCGCGCGGCATCGTGCTCATCTTCGACGAGGTCTTCATGGGCTTCCGCCTGGCTCCGGGCGGGGCGCAGCAGTACTTTGGCGTGCGCGCCGACATGGTGACCTACGGCAAGACCCTGGGCGGCGGGCTGCCGGTGGGCGCGGTCTGCGGCAAGGCCGCGCTGATGAAGCGCTTTCGCGAAGAACGCCCGGCCGACATCTGCTTCGCCCGCGGCACCTTCAACTCCCATCCCTGGGTGATGGGCGCGATGCAGGTGTTTCTGGAACGCCTGAAGAGCGCGCCGGTGCAGGCGCTGTACGCCGGGCTGGACGACACCTGGAACCGCCGCGCCCAGCAGCTCAACCTGCAGCTGCGCGAGCGCGGCCTGCCGGTGCAGGTGGCCAACCTGCAGACCATCTGGACCGTGTCCTACACCCTGCCCTCGCGCTACAACTGGATGCTGCAGTTCTACCTGCGCGAGCAGGGCCTGGCGCTGAGCTGGGTGGGCACGGGGCGGCTGATCTTCAGCCTGGACTTCACGGCGCAGGATTTCGACGAGGTCTGCGCCCGCTTCGTGGCCGCCGCCGCCGCGATGCAGGCCGACGGCTGGTGGTGGCAGGCGCCGGCGCTCACCAACAAGGCCATCCGCCGCGGCGTGCTGCGCGAACTGCTGCGCGCACGCTTCTGAGCCAGGGCCCGGAGCCGGCCAGCCGGCTCCGGAAGCGGGGGCTTGCTGCCCCCCGCAAACGGCGTTTCAGTGGCCCCGGACGTGATGCATCGGGTCCAGCAGTTCGCCGCGCAGCAGGTGCAGCGGCGCGCGCCAGTACAGCATGATGTCGTGGAACGGGTCGGTCAGGATCTTGGTGGCCCAGGCCAGCCCGGCCAGCACGCCCTGCATGAAGAACAGATGCACGGTGCGCAGCAGCACGCCACCCACGCCCAGCGCCAGCCAGGCCATGCCGACATCGTGCAACCAGGCCTGCACGCCCACGGCCGGCACGATCAGCCCCCCCATGTCCGGCAGCAGCCACAGCAGCAGCGGCAGCAGCGCCCACACGCTCAGCAGCACGATCTTGCGGCGCAGGTTGTAGCCCACCTTGATGGCTTCCTTGTGCTCGTCGCTGGCCTGGTTGACATGGTCGTAGCCGCGCGGCTCGAAAAAGAAGTGCCCGGCCTGGCGCGTGGTCATGGACACCAGCCAGGCGATCAGCGCCGCCAGCGCGGGATCGAAGAACAGCACGACATAGGCGCACAGGAAACTCACCGCGCTGATGAAGTGCAGCGACTGGTTGATGCGGCTCTGGTGGTAGTAGCGATGGTCGTCCCAGCGCTGCAGCGCCAGCAGTTTGAGAAATCGGCTCACCTTGGTTTCCTTTGCTCGAATGCCGGACGGTCCGGTGACGGCATCGTGACTGCGCGCCGTGAAGCCTGCGTGTAGCGGGCATGACAGGAGCATGTCGTCCCAGGCCGGCGCCACATCCCGCGGCCCTGTCATCGAACTGTTGCGAGCGGCGGCGAGCATGCGCGCATGACGCCCACTCCCCGCGATCTGCTCATGGTCGACAACCTGCTGCCCGTGCAGCGCTCGCTGCGCGTGGCCGTGGTCACCGAGACCTACCCGCCTGAAGTGAACGGCGTCGCCGCCACCGTCTCGCGCGTGGTCGATGGCCTGCTGCAGCGCGGCCACGAACTGCAACTGGTGCGGCCGCGCCAGGACCGCACCGACAGCCCCAACGACAGCGACACCGACGGCGGCCGCTTCGCCGAGGTGCTGATGCGCGGCCTGCCCATTCCGCGCTACCCGCAGCTGAAGATGGGCCTGCCTTCGCGCCGCGCCCTGGTGCGGCTGTGGACAGCACGCCGGCCCGACCTGGTACACCTGGTCACCGAAGGCCCGCTGGGCTGGTCGGCGCTGCAGGCGGCGGCCCAGCTCAAGCTGCCGGTGGTGAGCGACTTCCGCACCAACTTCCACGCCTACAGCAAGCATTACGGCGTGGGCTGGATGCGCGCGCCCATCATGGCCTATCTGCGCAAGTTCCATAACCGCTGCGCCTGCACCATGGTGCCCACCGATGCCCTCAGGCGCGAGCTGGAAGCCAGCCGCTTCCAGCGCGTGCAGGTGGTCTCGCGCGGCGTGGACACGCAGCGCTTCGATCCGGCACGGCGCAGCGATGCCCTGCGCGCGGCCTGGGGTGCGCGGCCCGACACGCTGGTGGCCATGTGCGTGGGCCGCATCGCGCCCGAGAAGAACCTGCAGGCCGTGCTGGACGCCGCCGCGGCCATGCGCGAGGCCGAGCCCGCCATGCGCCTGGTGCTGGTGGGCGACGGGCCCGACAAGGCCCGGCTGGAGCAGACCCACCCCGAGGTCGTCTTCGCCGGCCTGCGTCGCGGTGACGATCTGGCGGCCCATTACGCCTCGGCCGATGTCTTTCTCTTCGCCAGCCAGACCGAGACCTTCGGCAATGTGGTGATGGAGGCCATGGCCAGCGGCCTGGCTGTCGTCGCCTACGACCAGGCGGCGGCGGGCGAGCTGATACGCCATGGCCACAACGGCCTGCTGGCGCCCAGCGGCGACGGCGCCCTCTTCAGCCACCTGGCGCGGCAACTGGGGGGCGACCTGCCGCGGGCACGCGCCCTGGGCCTGGAGGCCCGCACGACCGCCAGGCGCATGGACTGGGGCCGCATCGTCGATGCGGTCGAGGCGGCCTATGCCCAGGCCATGGCCCAACCCTGGCCGCAGCCCCGCGTGGCCTGGGCCGGTGTCATGCCGGCGGCGTGAAGACGCCGGCCGCCGCGGGCCCGCGGCGGCGTACACGTTCGCGCAGGTAGAGCACGGCCACGCAACCGGCCACCAACAGACCCAGCGCCACCATGATGCTGCGGATGTCGCAGTCCAGCGCCAGCAGGCCGGCAAAGGCCGCCAGCATCACCAGCACGCTCAGGTTCTCGTTGAAGTTCTGCACCGCGATGGAGCGGCCGGCGGTCAGCAACTGGTGGCCGCGGTGCTGCAGCAGTGCGTTCAGCGGCACCACCAGGGCGCCGCCCAGCGCCCCCGCCGCGGCCAGCAGGGGCAGCGCCGGCAGCCAGTGGTCCACCAGCGCCAGCAGCGGCACGGCCACGCCCATGGCCACGCCCAGCGGCAGCACGCGCCAGGCCTGGTCCAGGCTCACGCGATGGCCGGCCAGCGCCGCGCCGGCGACGATGCCCACCGCCACCATGGCCTGCAGGTAGGCGGCGCGGTCCAGCGGCAGGCCCAGCACGTCCACGGCCCAGCGCAGCACGGCGAACTGCATCACCGCGGCAGCGCCCCAGAACAGCGTCGTCACCGCCATCGACAGCCCGCCCTCGGCGTCGCGCCACAACCGGCGCTGCGCACGCCCGAAGGAGCGCAGCAGCGCCAGCGGCGCACGGTGGGCGCGGCGGTAGCGCGCGCCGCTGTCGGGGATGCCCAGGTTGAGCAGCGCGGCCAGGGCGTAGAAGGCCAGCAGCAGGGCCGTGGCGGCGTCCAGCGGCGCCAGCGCCGGCCACCCCTGCAGGGCCAGGCGCGTGGCGGCCGGGCTGATGAGCGCGCCGCCCAGCACCGCGCCCAGCAGCACGGCGCAGACGGTGGAGACCTCGATCCAGCCATTGGCCGCCACCAGGCGCCGCGCCGGCACGAGTTCAGTCACGAGGCCGTACTTGGCCGGCGCATAGGCGGCGGCGCCGACACCGATGATGGCCATGGCCAGCAGCGGGTTCAGCCCGCACAACAGCGCCAGCACGCCCAGCACCTTGAGCGCGTTCATGGCCATCATCAACCGCGCCTTCACAAAGGCATCGGCCAGCGGCCCCACGAAGGGCGCCAGCACCACATAGGCGATGGTGAAGAAGAACTTCAGCAGCGGTGCCCACCAGGCCGGGTGGCCTTGCTGCTGCAGCAGGGCGATGGCGACGATGAGCAGGGCGTTGTCGGCCAGGGCCGAAACGAACTGCGCGGCGATGAGCAGGTGAAAGCCAGGGGGCATGGGCACGCGGTGCAAACCGCTGATTGCACTGCCGCGCCATGCCAGGCGCGTGACCGCCGCGCGACGAATCGGTGACGCCCCGCGCGCCCGGCCGCGGCAGCGCAGAATCCAGCGATGAAAACCCCTGCCCGCCTGCAGCCCCTGCTCGACGAAGGCCTGATCGACGAGGTGCTGCGTCAGCTGATGAGCGGCAAGGAGGCCAAGGTCTATGTCGTGCGCTGCGGCGACGAGATGCGCGCCGCCAAGGTCTACAAGGAGGCCGAGCAGCGCAGCTTCCGCCAGGCGGTGGACTACACCGAGAACCGCAAGGTCAAGAACAGCCGCGCCGCACGCGCCATGGCCAAGGGCACGCGCTACGGCCGCGAGATGCAGGAGGCCGCCTGGCAGAGCGCCGAGGTCGACGCGCTGCGCCGCCTGGCCGCCGCCGGCGTGCGCGTGCCGCGGCCCGGGCATTTTCTCGACGGCGTGCTGCTGATGGAACTGGTGACGGACGCCGAGGGCCATGCCGCACCGCGCCTGAACGACCTGCAGTTCGACGAGGCCGAGGCCATCGCCCACCACGACAGGCTGATCCAGGAGGTGCTGCGCATGCTGGGCGCCGGCGTCGTACACGGCGACCTGTCGGAGTTCAACGTGCTGATGGCCGCCGACGGGCCGGTCATCATCGACCTGCCGCAGGCCGTGGACGCCGCGGGCAACAACCACGCCCAGCGCATGCTGCTGCGCGACGTGGCCAATCTGCGCGACTTCTTCGGCCGCTTCGCGCCAGCGCTGCTGGCCACCCGCTACGGGCCCGAGATATGGGATCTCTACAGCCGCGGCGTGCCGCTGCAGACGGCGGTACTCACCGGCCACTACACGCCGCCCCAGCGCGCCACCGATGTGCAGGGCGTGCTGCGCGAGATCGCCGACGCAAGCGCCGAGGACGCAGCGCGCCGCCTGCGCATGGGGCTGGCATGAGTCCCGATGCCCGCCCCTTCAGTGCCGCCGCCGAGCGCAACCGCGCGCCCATCCTGGCCGAACTGCTGCGCCTGCTGCCGCCCCGCGGCACGATGCTGGAAGTTGCCGCCGGCAGCGGCCAGCACGCGGCCCACTTTGCCGCCGCCCTGCCCGCCTGGGACTGGTGGCCCAGCGATGGCGACGCCGCGTCGCTGCCCGGCATCGCGGCCTGGTGCGCCGGGCTGGCCAACGTGCGCCCGCCATTGCAGCTGGACGTGCTCGCCCCGGCCTGGCCTGCCGTGCCGGCGCGGCTGGACGCCGTCTACTGCGCCAACATGATCCACATCTCGCCCTGGCCCTGCACGGCGGCGCTGATGCAGGGCGCCGCGCGCCATCTGGCGAACAACGGGCTGCTGATCCTCTACGGCCCGATGCTCATCGATGGCGTGATCACCGCGCCCGGCAACCTGGCCTTCGACGCCAGCCTGCGCGAGCGCAACCCGGCCTGGGGCCTGCGCCGCCTGGTCGATGTCGAGCGCGAGGCGGGCCGGGCCAGCCTGGTGCTGCGGGAGCGGGTGGCCCTGCCGGCCAACAACGGCTTGTTCGTGTTCGGCCGTGCCGGCCCGGGCTGAGCCCGTCGCGCAAGCCTGAACGCGCCGCGGCTCAGCCTCGGCGCGCCGCTTCTATGGCGGCGATGTCGATCTTGCCCATCTCCATCATCGCCTCAAAGGCGCGCTGGGCGGCGGCGCGGTCGGGGTCGGCAATCGCGGCCATCAGGGCGCGCGGCGTGATCTGCCACGACAGGCCCCAGCGGTCCTTGCACCAGCCGCAGGCGCTGGCCTGGCCGCCGTTGTCGACGATGGCGTGCCACAGGCGGTCGGTCTCGGCCTGGTCGTCGGTGGCCACCTGGAACGAGAAGGCCTCGCTGTGCCTGAAGGCCGGGCCGCCGTTGAGGCCCAGGCAGGGAATGCCCAGGACGCTGAACTCCACCGTCAGCACATCGCCCTGCTTGCCCGATGGGTAGTCGGCCGGCGCGCGATGGACGGCGCCCACCGCGCTGTCCGCGAAGGTGGCGGCATAGAAGTGCGCGGCATCGAGCGCGGTGCCGTCGTACCAGAGGCAGATCGTGTTCCTGGCGGCCATGGCGGTTCTCCGGTTGTCTGTCTCCAACAAGCATAGAGGCAGGCCTCGCCCTCACCAAAGGCCATGGCCTCTTCGCGGACCGTCACCCCCACGAACGGCGCCCCGTCGCATCACGCATCGCCGTTGGCCTGTGCTAATTTGCGCCACGCTCGCCCAATCATCGGAGGTAACCATGGCACAAGCAGCAGGCGCGAAAACGCCCTGGCACATCTGGGGCGTGGGCACCCTGGCCCTGTTGTTCAACGCCGTGGGCGTGTTCGACTACGTGATGAACCTGGCCCAGGGCCCGGCCTACCTGGCCAGCGCCGGCATGACGCCGGAACAGGTTGCCCACTACCAGGCGCTGCCGGCCTGGATGATGGGGGTCTGGGCCATCGGCGTCTTCGGCGCCTTCGGCGCCTCCCTCCTGCTGCTGATGCGGCGCAGGCTGGCGCTGCCGGTCTTCGTGGTGTCGCTGGCGGCCTTTCTGGTGAGCCTGTTCCACACCTATGTCCTGAGCGGTGCCGGCGCCTTGATGGGCACGCAGATGGCGGTCACCAGTGCCGTCATTGCCGTGCTGCTGCTGGCCTTTACCGCCTATGCGCGCCGCATGGCCTTGCGGGGCGTGTTGCACTAGACGCGCGGGCCGGTGAAACAAGGGTCGCAGGGCGATGGCGGGGAGCTGGTCCCGAGGCGGGCATGGCTTGCAAGCACCCCATGTGCAGCGCAGTGTCCGGCGGCAGTTCCGGCCCGCAATCTGTGCCGTGTCTTGCCGATGATGTTTGAACGGCCTATGCCCGACAGAACTTGTCCTGTATTTATTCGATGACCCCACTCTCTGTTGGGTTCTAGGGCCACTTCCCGGGACACCGGCCCCGCAAGAGCAACCCCTGATTTCCGTGAATCCACCGATGTACTCGATTCTTCGCCTGGGCAAGGCCCTTGCCGTCGCCGCCCTGCTGCCCACGGCGGCACTGGCCGTCGCGGTCACGCCGCCCGCCAATCTGGCGACATGGACCTGCGTCGGCGCCTGCGGCGTCGATGGCGTCGATTCCAGCGTCGGCCTGTCGCCGATCGCCGGCCATTCGAGCTATGGCTATGTGACCACCTTCGGATCGTCGGCCACGGGCGTTTCGTCGATCACGGCAGACTCCGGCGGCAATCTGGCCGCGGCCGAGACCAACGGCTCGAAGTGGACCTCCGGCGCCTTTACCGCCCAGGCCGGCCAGACGCTTGACGTGTTCCTCAACTACATCACCTCCGACGGCTCGGGTTACGCCGACTATGGCTGGGCCCGCGTGATCCGCGTCGTCGGCAGCACCGAATCCACCGCGGCATGGATGTTCACCGCGCGCAGCTCCCAAAAAGGCAGCAGCGGCATCATCCCGGGCGGCCTGGTCGGCAGGGACTTCGACCCCAGGGCGACCCTGGTCGGGTTCAAGGACTGGAACATGCAGCTCGCGCCGATGGTTTCGTTCTTCGACACCCTCACCAACACGACGATCTTCTCCAAGACGGACATGGTGTCGCCGCTGTGGAGCCAGCTGGGCAGCTTCGATACGAGCTTCTGCTACGAAGGCGCCAACTGCGGCCAGACCGGCTGGCTGAATTCGCACCTCGTGCTCGGCGCCGGCACCTACAAGCTCGAGGTAGGCGTCACCAACTTCGGTGACGAGGCCTACAACTCGGGCCTGGCCTTCGACTACGCCGGCGTCGTCACCACCACCGTGCCGGAACCCAGCGCGCTGGCCATGGCCCTGGCCGGCCTGGCGGCCTTCGGCCTGGGCGGCATGCGCAGGCGCAAGCCGGTGGCCGCGCAGGCCTGATCGGCCCGCCGCAGGCCCACGGCGGCAGCGGCTTCCCGCCGCCACGCGCGCAACCACGCGCGGTCAGGCCCTGACCACGGCCACCGCCTCCACCTCGATCTTCAAGCCATGGTGCAGTGCCCCGGTGGGCACCACCGCGCGGGAAGGGCGGCTGGCCTGGGCCCACTGGGCGTAGAGCGCATTGAACTCCGGCCAGTGCGCCAGGTCGTCGATGTAGACGCGCACCTGCACCAGGCAGTCGATGCCGCTGCCGCAGGCCGTCAGCACGGCTTCGACGTTGGCCAGCACCTGGCGGGTCTGCTCGGCGAAGCTGGCGTCGACACGCTTCTCGCCGCTGGTTGCGATGGGCAGTTGGCCCGACACGAAGACAAAGCCGTTGGCGACCGTGCCGTGGGAATAGTGGCCGCCCGGCCGCGCGTTCGCCTCGGGGTTGATGGATTGCAGCGTCATGGCGGCTCGTCTCACCATCCGTAGAAGCGGGGCCAGGCCCGGGCCTGGCCGTCAGGCCCCAGTGCCTGGTACACCGGGTGCTGCGCCGCGGTGGCGCAGGCGTGGTTGGGCAGGATGCGCAGCCGCGTGCCGAGCGGAAAGCGCCGTTCGATGTCGCCATCGATCTCGCCCCCACCCTGGCGGCAGACGATGCCGTGCTCCTGGTTGGCGCCGTCCATCACATAGCCCGTGATCGGCTCGCCGGCTTCGCTGCAGACCTGGCCGTAGCCGAAATCGCGCCTCTGCTTGTGCGTGCCGCGGTCGCGGCTCATGGCCATCCAGCCGGCGTCGACGATGGCCCAGCCTTTCTCGGGCTGGTGGCCGATGACGGTGGTGAGCACCGACAGGGCGATGTCCTGCAACGGGCAGACGCCCACGTTGTGCATCACCAGGTCGAAGAAGACGTAGACGCCGGCACGCACCTCCGTGACGCCTTCCAGGCTCTGCGCCGACAGGGCCGTCGGGGTCGAGCCCACGCTCACCGCCGGGCAGGGCAGGCCCGCCTGGCGCAGCCTGTTTGCCGCGCGCACCGTGCCGGCGCGCTCCTGTTCGGCGATGCGGCGCAGCGCCACGGGCTCGTCGCATTCGTAGCTGGCGCCGGCGTGGGCCATCACGCCACCCAGCTTCATGCCGCCGGCGTGCAGCGCCCGGCCCACGGCCAGCAAGGCTTCGGCCTCGGGCGCAATGCCGGAGCGATGGCCGTCGACGTCGACCTCGATCCACACCTCGAAGGCCTCGCCCTGCTGCCGGCCGAAGCGCGCGATGGCCTCGGCACCGGCCAGGCTGTCGGTGATGATCTTGAGCCCGCAGCCCTGGCGGCGCAGCGCCAGCACCTGGGGCAGCCTGGCCGGCACGATGCACACCGCGTAGAGGATGTCGGCGATGCCCGCGGCCCAGAACTGCTCGGCTTCCTTGAGCGTGGAGACGGTGATGCCTTGGGCGCCCGCTTCGAGCTGCGCCTGCACCACCGGCAAGCACTTGCTGGTCTTGACATGGGGGCGGAACTTGACGCCCAGCCCCTCCATGCGCTGCTGCATGCGCGCGATGTTGCGCTGCATGCAAGGGATGTCGACGAGGGCGGCGGGTGTATCGAGTTCGGTCAGGTGGGGCATGCTCTGCGTCCGGTTGCCTGGCGGCACTTTAGCGAGTGACGGACCACCTGCGGCGATGGCCCGCAGGCTCAGGGCGGCGCCAGCCCGAACAGGCCCGCGCCGTTGTCCCAGGCGATGCGACGCGCCGCCGCTTCGGGCAGGTCGGCCAGCCAGCGCCGCGCGTCGGCCATCAGGCTTTCGTAGCCGGCCCAGCGGGCGTTGATCCAGGTGTCCGAGCCGATGACGAAGCGCTCGCTGTGGGCGCTGAGCAGCGCCTTCCACTCGTCGCTCAGGCCGCCACCAGCGCCGGTGAGGCCTGGGCGGTAGGACAGCTCGCCGACTAGCCGTGGGTACTTGAGCAGCAGGGCGCGCACGCGCTCCACCGGCACGCCGGCGATGCCGGTGTGGGCCCAGATCAGCCGCGCCTGCGGCGCGTGGGCCATCAGCTTGTCGATGGCGTCGTCGTCAACATGGGCCAGCACGGCCAGATCCCGGGCCTGGGCCAGTTGCATCAGCTTGCGCGCCACCGGCCCGTTGGCATTGGCGCTGTCGTAGAGGTGGAACTCGCCCAGGCCGCGGTAGGGGCCGGCCGCCGTTCCGGCCGCGAGTTCGCGCAGCACCATCTCGTAGATGGTCTCGTCGTTGAACCAGCTGCCGTAGTCGGCGCGGTTGCGGTACAGGCGCACGAAGGGCACGACCGTGAGCCCGGCCGCGGCGGCCTGTTCGCGCGCCGCGGCCAGCGATTTCGTGCCGTCATTGGGCCTGCTGTTGGCGACGATGGCGCGCACGCCGGCGCGCTTGAGGCGGCCCAGCGCGTCGTCGAGCGGATGCTCCGACATCCAGGCCTCTTCGTTGTAGTGCAGGTGGGCATCGAACAGCGGCCCGGCGTAGCGCTGCGCCAGCGCCGGGGCCGGCAGGGCCAGCCCCAGCGCACAGGCCGCCAGCACCAGGGCTTGTCTGAGGATAGGTCGCAGCATGGTGGACTCCAGATCGGGCACAAGGCGCGCCCAGTCTACGCACGAAGGCCAAGACCCCGGCGCCCGGACGGCCCGCCGCGGCGACAGTGGCGGCAGCGCCGGCCTTCACTACACTGGCGCGCCATCCACGCTCACTGACGGGAGCCTTCCATGCTCAAGCGGCTTGCGGCCTTGTTGACCGCCTTCCTCGCGCTGGCGGCGTCCGCGGCCGGCACGGCGATCTACGACGAATCCGCCGACGCCAAGGCGCAGATCGCCGCGGCCTTGCGCGCGGCCGGCGGCTCGCGCCAGCAGGTGCTGGTGGTCTTCGGCGCCAACTGGTGCGGCGACTGCCGCATGCTGGACACGGCCTTCAAGAGCGGCGCCAGCGCGGCCCTCATCGCCGCGCGCTTCAAGGTGGTGAAGGTGGACGTGGGCCGCTTCGACCGCAATGTCGACGTGGCCGAAACCTACGGCGTGCCCTTGAAGAAGGGCATCCCGGCGGTGGTGCTGCTGAACGCCGAGGGCCGCCCGGCCGCCGCAACCCGATCAGGCGAACTCGCCGACGCCCGCAAGATGGGCGACCAGGGCATCCACGACTTCTTCACCCGCCTGGACGCGGCGCCGAAGTGACGACGGGCCGGCGCTGTTGAGCGCGCGGCCCGCCGCCGATCCGCGGGTGCTTTAGAGGCCGGCGACCTTGCGCGCCTCGGGGGCGGCCTTGGCGGCCACCTTGGGCTCGGCCTTGGCCGCGGCGACCCTGGCCTTGGGGCTGGCCTTCTCGGCCACGGCCGCCTTGCTGTCGCCCGCGGGCGCCATGGCTTCCTTGGCGGCGTCGCCCGGACAGGCCAGCGCACTGCCGGCCACGAACACGAGGGAGATCAGGAGGAGCTGCTTCATCTGCGTGCCTGCTGCGGTTGGGGATGAGGGGCGCCATCATGCGCCACGACGAAGACCCGCCGCAACAAGTGGATTCCCGTCTCGGGCCGGGCCTGTGCCCGTGCCTTCACTCCGCGACCGTGTCGACCTGGACGGCGCTCACCGGCCGATGGCGATCAGCGGCGGCCCGCACGTTCAGCCAGGCGCTGGCGGCGCCGCAGATGCCGATGGTGGCCATGCCCAGCCAGCTCCAGCCGTCGGGGGCCAGGCCGAACACGATGTAGCCGGCCAGCGCGGCCACCAGCAACTGCACGTACTGGAAGGGCATCAGGGTCGAGGCCGGGGCCTTGCCCAGTGCCAGGATGAGCAGCAGGTGGCCGGTGGTGCCGAGCACCGCCACCGCCACCAGGCCGCCGACCTGGAGGCTGGGCGCGGCCAGCAGGGTGTCGATGGGATCGGCCACGCTGGCCAGCAGCAGCGGCGTGGCCAGCGTGACGCCGGTGACCCCGGTGTAGAAGTTGGTGGTGTAGGGATCTTCGTGCGGCGCGAAGCGGCTGGTCATGATCTGGAAGGCGGCATTCGAGAAGGCTGCGGCCAGCGGCAGCAGCGCCGCCCAGCCGACGATGCCGCTGCCGGGGCGCACGACGATCAGCGCCCCGATGAAGCCGCCCAACACCAGCAGCCAGCGCAGGCGCGAGACGCTTTCCTTGAGCCACAGCCAGGCGATGAGCGTGGCCACCACCGGCGTCAGCATCACGATGGCGGTGAACTCGGCCACCGGCATGCGCCGCAGGGCGGCGAATGCCATCGTCGACGAGAAGGCCAGCAGCGCCCCGCGCGCAATCTGGAACATCGGGTTGGCGCTCCTGAACGAACCCTTGTCCGACAGCGCGATCCACAACGTCATGATGGCGGCGTGCAGGCCGTAGCGCGCCCACAGCACCAGGGCCACCGAGAAGTAGGCGCCGATGTAGCGGATCGTCGTGTCCATGGTGGCGAAGCAACTTGCCGCGCCCATCACGAAGGCGATGCCGAGCAGCGTGTGGTTGCGTGCGGAGGTGGACATGGGGCAGAGGCGATCCGGCCAGGGTGGCCTGTAATCTCATTGTCTCAGTGCGCCGCAGAACGCGGCGCGCACGCCCACCCTCAACCCATTGCCAGGAGAACCGAGATGAGCAAGGAGTTCGACCACCGCCGCGAGATCATCGTCCACGGCCTGAAGATGAACTCATCCGGGCTCAGCCAGGGCACCTCAGGCAAC
The DNA here is from genome assembly GCF_904426505.1 of Rubrivivax sp. A210. Classification (GTDB taxonomy): domain Bacteria; phylum Pseudomonadota; class Gammaproteobacteria; order Burkholderiales; family Burkholderiaceae_C; genus Rubrivivax. The sequence goes on along the minus strand of NZ_CAJGBN010000007.1, from coordinate 49,799 downwards.
CTGAGCGTGCGCTGGTCCGACGGCATGCTGGTCACGCCCAGCGGCATCGCCTACGACGCGCTGCAGCCGGAAGACATCGTCTTCATGAAGCTCGACGGCAGCTTCGACCACCCGCTGGCACCCAGCAGCGAATGGCGCTTCCACCGCGACATCTACGTTGCCAGGCCCGAGGTCAACGCCGTCGTCCACGCCCACCCCACGCACTGCACGGCACTGGCCATCCAGGGCATGGAAATCCCGGCCGTGCACTACATGATCGCCAGCGCTGGCGGACCCAGCATCCGCTGCGCCAGCTACCACACCTATGGCACGGAAGCGCTGTCGGTGGCGGCCATCGCGGCGCTGGAAAACCGCAGCGGCTGCCTGCTCGCCCACCACGGCATGATCGCCACTGGCGCCAACATGGCCAAGGCGATGTGGCTGGCCGTCGAGATGGAGGCGCTGGCGCACCTCTACATCCTCGCGCTGCAGCTGGGCAAGCCGCGCATCCTGCCCGATGAAGAGATTGCGCGCGTGGTGGCGAAGTTCGCGCACTACGGGCTCAGGGAAAGAGCCTGAGCGCAGGCGCACCGAGCGCCACGGACGCGCTCTACCTCGACCACAGGGTCTTGCTCGGTGGCCCCCTGGCAGTGGTGACTGAGGGCTGCGCTGCCCACGGGCATGGCGGCAGCGACAATCGCCACCGCAGCGCATAGAAGGAAGAACACCCATGGGCAAGACACACAAGATCGCCGTCATCCCCGGCGACGGCATCGGCAAGGAAGTGATGCCCGAGGCGCTGCGCGTGCTGGCACGCGCCGAAGAGCGCTTCGGCTTCAGGCTGCAGGCCAAGGCCGTGGCATGGGCCAGCTGCGACTGGTACACGGCGCACGGCGAGATGATGCCCGCCGACTGGAAGACGCAGCTGCAGGACCAGGACGCGCTGCTCTTCGGCGCCGTGGGCTGGCCGGCCACCGTGCCCGACAACGTGTCGCTGTGGGGCAGCCTGCTCAAGTTCCGGCGCGAATTCGACCAGTACATCAACCTGCGGCCGGTGCGCCTGTTCGAAGGCGTGCCCTGCCCGCTGGCCGGGCGCAAGCCGGGCGACATCGACTTCCTCATCGTGCGCGAGAACACCGAGGGCGAGTACACCAAGCTCGGCGGCATCATGTACGAGGGCACGGAGCGCGAGATCGTGATCCAGGAGAACGTGTTCAGCCGCTTTGGCAGCGACCGCGTGCTCAAGTACGCCTTCGAGCGCGCCGCCGAGCGCCCGCGCCAGCACCTGACGGTGGCCACCAAGAGCAACGGCATCGCCATCAGCATGCCTTGGTGGGACGGCCGCGCCGACGCCATGCACGCGGCCTATCCGCAGATCACCGTCGACAAGCAGCACATCGACATCCTCACCGCGCGCTTCGTGCTGCAGCCGGACCGCTTCGACGTGGTGGTGGCCAGCAACCTGTTCGGCGACATCCTGTCCGACCTGGGCCCGGCCTGCACCGGCACCATAGGCCTGGCACCCTCGGCCAACCTCAACCCCGAGCGCAAGTTCCCCAGCCTGTTCGAGCCGGTACACGGCTCGGCGCCCGACATCTACGGCCGCAACATCGCCAACCCGGTGGCCATGATCTGGAGCGCGGCGCTGATGCTGCAGTTCCTGGGCGAGCAGGCCGCCCACGACGCCATCCTCGAGGCCATCGAGCAGGTGCTGGCCAGCGGGCCGCGCACGGCCGACCTGGGCGGCAGCGCCAACACCACCGAGATGGGGCAGGCCATCGCGGCGCTGATCTAGGTCGAGGCCGCGAAGCCCGCTGCTTCGCTTGCAACGGGCTTGAGCGGCCTGCCAGGCTGAGAGGCCCTCCCATGGGGCCTGCTCGGGTGCCCGATCCGGGCCACCGCAGGCTCAGCCCCTTTCGTACCAGCCCTGGGTCCGGTTGACGATGCGCACCACCAGCAGCATCACCGGCACCTCGATCAGCACGCCCACCACGGTGGCCAGCGCCGCACCCGACTCGAAGCCGAACAGGCTGATCGCGGCGGCCACCGCCAGCTCGAAGAAGTTGCTGGCGCCTATCAGGGCCGAGGGACAGGCCACGCTGTGCCGCTCGCCGAGCTGGCGGTTGAGCCCGTAGGCCAGGCCCGCGTTGAAGAACACCTGGATCAGGATGGGCACGGCCAGCATCGCGATGACCAGCGGCTGCCCGAGGATGGCCCGGCCCTGGAAGGCGAAGAGCAGCACCAGGGTGGCCAGCAGGGCCGTGATCGACCAGGGACCGATGCGGGCCAGGGCCGCGTCCAGGGCCTCCGGCCCGCGCGCCAGCAGCGCCTTGCGCCCCAGCTGCGCGATGAGCACCGGGATCACGATGTAGAGCACGACCGAGGTAATCAGCGTGTCCCAGGGCACGGTGATGGACGACAGACCCAGCAGCAGCGCCACGATGGGCGCGAAGGCAAACACCATGATGGTGTCGTTCAGCGCCACCTGGCTGAGCGTGAAGAGAGGATGGCCGTTGGTGAGCCGGCTCCAGACGAAGACCATGGCCGTGCAGGGCGCTGCGGCGAGCAGGATGAGTCCGGCGATATAGCTGTCGGCCTGCCCCGCGGGCAGGTAGGGCGCGAAGACATGGCGGATGAAGACCCAGCCCAGCAGCGCCATCGAGAAAGGTTTGACGGCCCAGTTGACGAAGAGCGTGACGGCGATGCCGCGCCAGTGCTGCTTCACCTCGCCGAGGGCGCCGAAGTCCACCTTCAGCAGCATGGGGATGATCATCACCCAGATCAGCAGGCCCACGGGCAGGTTGACCTTGGCCACCTCCATGCGCCCTATGGCCTGGAAGGGCGCCGGGAAGAACTGGCCCAGCGCAATGCCGACGATGATGCACAGCAAGACCCAGACGGTGAGCCAGCGCTCGAACAGGCTCATGGGCGCCGGAGCGGCGGGCGGTGTGGGCAGGGTGGCGGTGGACATGACCCATTGTTCACCGATATTTTCGGTCTCGCGCCGCAGCGCAACCTGGCCCACCAGCGTCCGCCGCAATGGAGATGCCGTACGGCCCGGCAGCGTTCAGCAGGTCTTGCAGCCCGAGGGCGCGCGCAACTCGCAGCCGGCCTGCGCCGACGCCTGGCAGCAGTGCGCCGTGAGGTAGCCCAGCAGCTCGTTCATGTGCGCCAGCGACGGCCGGTAGATCAGGTGGCGGCCGTCGCGCTCCTGGCTCACGAGGCCGGCATGCGTCAGCTCCTTGAGGTGGAACGACAGCGTGGAGCCGGGCACGTCCAGCAGGGCGGACAGCGCGCCCGGCGTCAGGCCGGCGGGCCCGGCGCCCACCAGCGCGCGAAAGATGCGCAGGCGCACTTCCTGCGCCAGCGCCGCCAGCGCGGTGACGGCGGTCTTCTCGTCCATGCTCGGCAGGGCAGTGCGGGCCTTCATGGCCGGACCTTCACGCGGGCCGTCGCGTCGGCGGTGGTCACCGCACCGGCGCCGTCGCCAGGCAGCGCCGACAAACGACGGCCCGGGGCCGTGGCCGGCAGCGCCAGCGTCACCAGCCAGCAGGCGGCGAGCATGGCGGCCGACCCGGCCAGCGAGAACAGCAGCCCGCCCCACTGGTAGAGCAGGCCCGACAGCAGGGTGCCGAAGAAGCGGCCCAGCGCATTGGCGGCGTAATAGAAGCCGACATCCTCGGCCGCCTTCTCCGAGCCGGCATAGGCCAGCACCAGGTAGGAATGCACCGAGGAATTGACGGCGAAGGCAAAGCCGAACAGGGCGAGCCCGGCGACCACCACCCATTCCAGGTTCGGCACTTTCATCGCCACCAGCACGGCCAGGGCTGCGGGCACGACGGCCAGCAGCGCCGACCACAGGCGCGCGGCCGGCACCTCGGTGCTGAGACCATCGTCGCTGCGCCGGATGAGGGCGGGTGCCAAGGCCTGCACCACGCCATAGCCTATGGTCCAGGCCGCCACGAAGCCGCTGACCATGGTGAAGTTCCAGCCCGAGGCATAGAGGAAGACCGGCACGCCGACCACGAACCACACGTCGCGCGCACCGAAAAGCGCCACCCGCGCGGCGGCCAGCAGGTTGATGCCGCGGTTCTTGGCGAACAACTCCTTGGCCGACTTCGAGGCCTTGCTCTTGCCCATCAGCGGCGGCACGAAGCTCACCACGCCGACGAAGACCAGCGCCAGGAGGCCGGCCAGCGTCCACAGCGCAGCCTGGAAGCCCAGCCCCTGCAGCAGCAGGCCGCCGAGGAAGAAGCCCACGCCCTTCATCGCGTTCTTGCTGCCGGTGAAGAAGGCCACCCACTTGAAGAGCTGGCCCGAAGCCTCGCCCGCCGTGGCCTTGATGGCCGACTTGCTGGCGGTCTTGGTCAGATCCTTGGCGACGCCGCAAATGCCCTGGGCGCCCACGACCCAGGCCACCGACAGCGCGGCCGACCACGACGGCGACAGCGCCGACATCAGCAGAAAGCCGCTGATCTCGGTGAAGAGGCCCACGCTGAGCATGCGCTTGATGCCATAGCGCGTGGCCAGCCAGCCGCCGATGAGGTTGGCCACCACGCCCATGGCCTCATAGAGCAGGAAGAGAAAGGCCAGCGTGAAGGGCGAGTAGCCCAGGCGGTAGAAGTGCAGCAGCACCAGCATGCGCAGCGCGCCGTCGCTGAGCGTGAAGCCCCAGTAGGCGGCCGTGACGATGGCGTAGTTGCGGGTGCCGGTGTTCATGCGCGCGGCGCTCCGCTCACAGACCTTGCTGCTGCATATGGCAGGCCAGGTCGACCATGCGGCAGGCGTAGCCCATCTCGTTGTCGTACCAGGCATAGACCTTGAGCAGCGTGCCGTCGGTGACCATCGTCGACGGCGCATCGACGATGCTGCTGCGCGTGTCGCGGGCGTAGTCGGCGCTGACCAGCGGGCGCTCTTCATAGCCCAGGATGCCGGCCAGCGCGCCCTTGGCGGCCTCGGCGAAGAGCTGATTCACCTCTTCGGCCGTGGTCTCGCGCTTCAGCTCGAACACGCAGTCGGTGAGCGAGGCGTTCAGCACCGGCGCGCGCACCGCATGGCCGTTGAGCTTGCCCTTCAGCTCGGGGTAGATCAGCGCGATGGCGGTGGCGCTGCCGGTAGTGGTGGGCGCCAGGCTCAGCATGGCGCTGCGGGCGCGGCGCAAATCCTTGTGCGGCGCGTCGACCATCAAATTGGTGTTGGTGGGGTCGTGGATGGTGGTGATCTGGCCGTGGCGTATGCCTATGGCCTCATGCACCACCTTCACCACCGGCGCCAGGCAGTTGGTGGTGCAGGAGGCGGCGGTGACGATGCGGTGCCGGGCCGGCTCGTACAGCCCGTGGTTGATGCCGACCACGATGTTGAGCACATCGCCTACCTTCACCGGCGCGGCCACGATCACGCGCTTGGCGCCGCGGTCCAGGTGGCTTTGCAGCGTCTCGGGCGTGAGGAACTTGCCGGTGCACTCCAGCACCACATCGACACCCAGGTCACCCCAGGGGATCTCGGCCGCCGTGGCGTGCGACGAGAACGACAACTCGCGCTCACCAATGCGGATGGCGCCCGCGCCCGCGGCGGCGATGCCGGCGCGCCAGCGGCCCTGCACGCTGTCGAACTCCAGCAAATGGGCGGTGGCTGCGGCGCCGCCCTTGAGCTCGTTGAGGTGTACCACCTCCAGCCGGTTGCCGGCGCGTGGATCGTCCAGCGGACGCTCGGCGGCCCCCAGGGCCGCACGCAGGGCCAGACGGCCGATGCGGCCCATTCCGTTGATACCGACTCTCATGGCTACCCTTCCCGCTTGCTGGTTTGCGCTACTGTTCAACAATCATCGAATGATGAGGTCCAGAGATGACGGTTGCGTGACGCCGCGGCCACAGGCTGCGTAGGTTGAGCGCCGGCCACCCCGCAGACCCCTGCATCCGCCAGCCGCGAGAATGCCCCCGCATGAAACACCCCCTCCGGCTGGCCCTTGCCCTCGGCGCCCTCGTCCTGCTGACCCTCACCGCCCTGCCCTTCTGGCAGGCACTGCAAGGCAAGCCGCAGGCGGCATCGCCCGCCGCTGAAATGGGCCTGCCCTGGCAGACCCGGGTGGGCGAGGACGGCAGCCTGCAGGTGTTCGGCCTGGCTGTCGGCCGCACCAGGCTGGCCGAGGCTCAGGACGTGCTCGGCGACAGCCTGCAGGTGGCCCTGGTGGCCAGGGTCGGCGAGGTGGGTGCGCTGGAGGCGCTGGCCGATCCCTTCAGAGCCGGCTTTGTCTCGGGCCGGCTGGTGCTGGCCTTCGAGGTGCCGCCGGCGCAGTTGCTGCGCTGGCGCGAAGGCGCACCACGCTCCGTGGCGATGGAAGGCGGCGTGCGCCGCTTCGAGCTGCTGCCCGCCGACCGCGAGCAGGCCCGCAGCGCCCTGCTGTCGGGCCTGAGCTTCGTGCCCACCGCGCGCCTGTCGCAGGAAGACGTGCAGCTGCGCTTCGGCATGCCTGCCCGGGTGCTGGACCCGCCCGGCGGCGGGCGCGCCCTGCTCTACCCCGAGCGCGGCCTGGTGGCCAGCGTGGCCCCCGACCGCAAGAGCGTGCTGCAGTACGTGGCCCCGGGCGATTTCGAGGCCCGCCTGGCTGCGCCTTTGGTCGCGGCAGCGGCTGCCTCCGGCGCGGCCAGCGCAGGCCGGTAGCGCGCGGACACACGCCCGCCCTGGCCGGCCTCAGCGTGCCGCCGGCGTTTCCAGCAGGCGCACCATGACTGCATAGCCGTGGGCGCGCGCCAGTTGCAACGGCGTCTGGCCTCCACGGTCGGCCAGCTCGCGGCTGGCGCCCGCGGCCAGAAGCTCGCGCACCACACCCTGGTGTCGCGGGCCGCCATCGCCCAGCACCACGGCTTCGATCAGCGCGGTCCAGTGCAGGTTGTTGACATGGTCCAGCGGCGCACCGGCCTTGATCAGCTGGCGCACCACGCCTTCGTGGCCCAGGTGGGCGGCGGCGATGAGCGCCGTGCCGTCGTAGCGGCTGGTCACCAGCTTGGCGCTGGCGCCGCCGGCCAGCAGCAGGACCAGCGTCTCATCGTCGCCCGCCACGGCGGCAATGGTCACGGCGTCGTAGCGGCCGCCTTCCAGTGCGGCGGTGTCGGCACCGGCCTTCAGCAGCGCCCGCACGGCGCCGCGCTGGCGCGCGAAGCTGGCCACATGCAGCGGCGTGCGGCCCTGCGGGTCGCGCGCCTCCAGCTGCGCCTTGGCGCCGGGCTGGGCCGCCAGGCGTTCGATGGTGGCCACGTCGCCGGTCCAGGCTGCCTTGTGCAGGCCGCCGTAGGCCGCGGCTTCCGCCGCTGTGGGCGACACCTGGGCCAGCGCGGGGTGGGCGGGCGCCAGGGCCAGCACCGCGACTTGCAGGGCCATCCACAAGGCAGCCCGGGCCACGCGGTGCGCGCTGCGCCCGGCACACGGGTTCGGGCCGGGATGACCCCAAGGCCGCGGCGCAGCGGGCTTCACTGCAGCTGCCACTTGTGCTGGTCCAGCGCGGCCGTGGCGCACTGCTCGTCCAGATTGCCGCCGGGCGCGCCACCGACGCCGATGGCGCCTATCACCTCCTGCCCCGCGCGCACCGGCACGCCGCCGCCCAGCAGCAGGAAGCCGGGGATGTGTACCAGGTTGGCGGCGGCCGGGTTCTTCTGCGCCGCCTCCATCATGGCCAGCGTGTTGTTCCTGGCCGAGGCCGAGGTGTAGGCCTTGGCCGCGCTGGCGTCCAGGGTGTGGGGGCCGGCATTGTCGGCACGGGCGACGGCCCGCACGCTGCCGGCGCGGTCGACCACGGTGGCGGTGACGGCGTAGCCATGGGCGGCGCAGTTGGCCACACTGGCCTGCGCCAGTTGCGTGGCCAGGGCCAGCGACATGTTTCGCTCGGTGCGCACGGCCTGCGCCGGGGCGTTGCCGTTGCCGTTGGCGTGGGCCGTCGCCGCAGTCAGGGCCAGGGCCAGAACGGTCAGCAAGGCAGGGGTCTTGTTCACGGGCATCTCCTTGTTGGAATGGGGTGACGCCACTGTAGAAAGACGTCGCCGCGCCCGCCATCCGGCCGCGCACGCGCCGCGCTGCGTAGATTTACGGATCGCTAGGGGTCGAGGGCGGCGCCGTACAGGCGGATCAGCTGCGCCAGCGATTCGGTGCCCAGCTTTTCCGCGGCATTGGCACGGTGCGATTCCACCGTGCGCGGCGACAGGCCCAGGGTCCGTGCCACCTGCTTGGCCGTGTCGCCGCGCACCACCTGCACCAGCACCTCGCGCTCGCGTTCCGACAGCCGGGCCAGGCGCTCCTGCGCGGCACGGTCGGCGGCCAGGCGCTGGCGCGTGGCGACGTGGCGGCGCACAGCGTCGTGCAAGGCTTCGAGCAGGCGCTCGTCATGCACCGGTTTTTCCAGGAACTCGGCGGCGCCGGCCTTGAAGGCGCGCCGGCACAGCTCCACCGTGCCGTGGCCGGTGAGCATGACCACCGGCTGGTCCACGCCTTCGGCCAGCAGGCGCTCCAGCAGGGTGATGCCCGAGAGGCCCGGCATGCGCACATCCAGCACCAGGGCGCCCACGGCCTCGCGGTCGAAGCCCTGCAAAAAGGCCAGCGGGTCGGCCCACTCCACCGTGCGCAGGCCCACGCTGCCTATCAGCAGCGCCAGGCTGCGGCGCACGCCTTCGTCGTCGTCAACGATCTGGATCAGCGGGCTGGTCATGCGGGGTTGCCAGGGGCAGGGACAGTGCGAACTCGGCGCCGTGGGGGCGCAGATTCTGCGCCGAGAGCCGGCCGCCCATGGCCACGGCCAGGCTTTCGCTCAGGCTCAGGCCCAGGCCCAGGCCGCCGGTCTTGGTGCTGGTGAAGGGCTGGAACAGGCGTGCCAGCACTTCGGGCGCCAGGCCCGTGCCGTGGTCGCGCACCACCAGCACGCCGTGGGATGCGCCCCGGGCCAGTGCCACGTCCAGCCGCTTGCGGGGGGGCGGCACTTCGGCCATGGCCTGCAAGGCGTTGCGCAGCAGGTTGTGCATGATCTGCGTCAGGGCCACGGGCTCGGCCAGCACGATGCAGGCTGGCCCGAGCAGCCGCACGTTGATGCCGGCGGCGCTGAACTCGGGTTGCAGCAAGGCCAGCGCCTGCTGCGCCACGGTGCGCAGATCCTGGGGTTGCAGCGGCGGCGCGGCCTCGGGCTGTTCCAGGCGCTTGCGCAGGCGTGCCACCACGTCGGCGGCGCGGCGGGCCTGGGTGGCGGTGAGATCCAGGGCTTCCACCAGCGGCGCCGGGGCATCGTCGTCCAGCATGCGGCGCGCGGCCTGCGCGCCCGACAGCACGGCCGTCAGCGGCTGGTTCAGTTCGTGGGCCAGGCCGGCGGCCATTTCGCCCAGCGTGTTCAAACGGGCCACGCGGTCCAGGCGCAGCAACTCCTCGGCGCGGCGGCGCGCGCCGCGCTGGCGGTGCAGCGTGGCAGCCAGTGCCGTGGCCGCGCCCAGGGCGGCGGCCAGCGCGGCCAGCGGCGCCCACGGCCAGTCGGCGGGGCCGGTGGCGCGCTGCACCTGCAACTCGAAGGGCTGGCTGCGTGGGCCCAGCGTCTTGGCGAAGCGAAAGCCCGGGGTGGCGCCCAGGGCCGGCGCGCCGGGGCTCAAGACCAGGGCCTGTTCGCCCAGCACCAGGCGCACGGCCACCTTGCCGGCGGCGGCATAGGGCCAGTCGACCCGCGGCAGCCAATGGTCCATGCCCACCACCAGGGCCACGGCCTCGGGGCCTGCGGCCTGCAGCAGCGTGAACTGCCGCAGCGCCGGGTCGAAGCCCGCCACCACCGCCTGGCCGCGGCTGCGCGACAAGGCCACGGCTGCCGCATCGCCGCCCCGCTGCACGCGCAGCACCTGCGGAACCAGCGCCGGCAGGCGGGCCTCGGCGTCGGCCTGCGGTGCCAGCAGCACCAGCGTGGCGAGCACGGCCTCCAGTTCGGCCGCGCGCTGCGACAGCAAACGGTGGGCCGTGCGCGCCTCGGCCTGGAAGGCGTCGCGGCGCTGCGCGATGTCCCAGCGCACCAGGGCCGTGCCGGCCAGCAGCCAGGCCACGGCAAACAGGGCAAGCCAGCGCAGGCGGGTCATGGGCCGGCATTCTGGATGCATTCAGGCCAGGCGCAGCGCGGCAACCCTGAGCCGGCTGCGCCCGTCGCTTTGCGGTTAAAAGTGGCGCCGGCGGAGCATCAGAACGCCATCGCCATCCACTTCGAGGACGATATCGCCATGTACCGACCGACTGCCCTGCTTCTCGCAATGTCCGCGCTGGCCAGCCAGGCGCAGGCCGAAACCCTGAGCTACACGCTCGACCCCAACCACACCTTCCCGAGCTTCGAGGCCGACCACATGGGCCTCTCGCTGTGGCGCGGCAAGTTCAACCGCAGCAAGGGCAAGGCCACGCTGGATCGCGCGGCGGGCACCGGCACACTCGAAGTGACGATAGACTTGGCCAGCGTGGACTTCGGCCTGGACGCGATGAACAAGTGGGCGCGCGGCAAGGACTTCTTCGATAGCAAGCGCTACCCGGCGGCCACCTACAAGGGCCGCTTCGCCGACTTCCGCGAGGGCGCACCGACCAAGGTCGCGGGAGAGCTGACGCTGCACGGCGTGACGCGGCCGGTCGAGCTCACGATGAACGGCTTCAAGTGCATACCGCATCCCATGCTCAAGCGCGAGTACTGCGGCACCGATGCCACGGCCAGCTTCAACCGCGCCGATTTCGGGCTCGACATGGGCAAGGACTACGGCTTCCGCATGGAGGTCATGCTGCGCATCCAGGCCGAGGCGGTGGCCGACAAGTGAGGCGCGGGCCCGTCAGCGAAGCGCGTGCAGCGGAGACCGGCGCAGCAGCGCCAGCGCGCCCAGGCCGGCGAGCACCATTGCCAGACCGCCGGGCTCGGGCACGGCGCTGGCCGCGGGGCTGACGCTGTAGCTGCCAAAGCCCAGCAGCGTGGCGCCGGCCGCATCGCGGCCCTGGTAGCTCAGGAAGGCCTGGCCCAGGTCGAAGAAGCCGGCCGTGAACTGCACTTGCGGGCGCAGCGCCAGGTCAGCCGAGCCCGTGTCCAGGAAGTCGATGCCGACAAAGCCGCCGGCGGCGAAGACGGCTGCCGGCAGCGTGCCGGCATCGGCCGTGGCCAGGCTGTAGGTCTGGCCGCCGAAATCCAGCAAGAAGGCCTGCAACGCCACGCTGCCGTCGAAGCCGGCGACGGGCTCGTCGTAGCCGAAGCTGCCGCTGAACGTCAGGCCCGCCAGCGGCCCCGAATCGGTGGCGCCTTCAAAGCTGAACGTCGCCGCCTGCGCCGCGGACGCGCCCAGCGTCAACTGAAGGGCCAGCAGCAATGCCGGCGGCAGGCCGCGGGCGCATCGAACCAGGGTGGAGGCTTGCATGATGGACGCTCGCGGGCTCAGAAGACGAAGTTGGCGCTGGCGAGCACGCTGCAGCCACGGCCCCGGATCAGCACCATCGGGCGCGGCGCGGCCGCGCCGGCGGCGTCGGGATCGATGGAGATCATGGCGTCGGCACCCGAGGCGGCGCAGCGGACGTAGCCCTGGCCTATGGGGTTGGTGCTGCTGATGCCCAGGGCCTGCAGCACGGCACGCAGCGAGATGGTCTCGAGGCCGGGCTGGAAGTCGGTGATCGTGGCCCCGCCCGCGAAGCTGGCGCTGAAGACGAACTGGTCATTGCCGCCACCGCCGGTGATCGTGCGCCGGCCGGCGCCGCTGATGATGATGTCGTCGCCCGCCGTGCCGGTAACGCTGGTGCTGGCCGCCGTGGCGGTGATGGTCTTGTAGATGTTCAGGCCCAACAGCACCGGGTCGTGGTCGGACGAGCGGAAGGGCGTGGCGGCATAGGGGTCGTCGGGGCACAGCGCGCCGCCGGTGCAGGTGAGCGGCGCCTTGAACTCAAGGTTGTAGTCGGCCAGCGCGGTCTCGTCGGCATTGATGTGCCAATGGGCAACGCGGTTGACGCGCGTGGCCATGCTGGCGTTGGCGATGGCGTGGTCCAGGCGACCGGCGGCGCCGTCGAAGACATAGGAGTAGCCGAAGCCGCCGAAACGGGCCACCTGGTCGCTGTAGCCGCTGCTCACGAGGTCGAAGATCGGGTCTTCCTGGGCATAGGCGTTGAAGTCGCCGATCAGCAGCACGTCGTTGCTGCCGGCTGCCGCTTGCACCTGGGCCACGAAGGTGCGCAGGCGCTGGGCCTGGGCCAGGCGCAGCGCGTTCCAGCAGCCCTGGCCGTCGCCGATGTCGTTGTTGCCGGCGAAATCGGGGTCGCCGGCGGCCGGGCAGCTGCCCTTGGACTTGAAGTGGTTGACCAGCAGCGAGAAGCGCTCGCCGTTGGGCATCACGAAAGGCTGGGCCAGCGTCGGGCGGTTGTTGATGGCGTCGGTGTCGCTGAGGGGCGCGCCCACCGGGGTCATGCGCGAGGGCTTGTAGATCATCGCCACGCGGATGGCGTCGCTGCCCGTGCCCCGCGCCGGCAGCGCGACGGCCGCATAGGTGCCGGCGCCGACGCGGGCATTGAGCGCATCGACCAGGTTCTGCACCGCAGTGCTGCCGTTGTTCTGGATCTCCATCAGGCCCAGCACGTCGGCATTGAGCGCGGCCATGGCTTCGACGATCTTGGCGCGCTGGCGCTGGAACTCGGCCAGGCTGTCGGCACCGCGGCAGTTGGCCGCACTCACCGCGCCACCCAGGCTGCAACCCTGGCCGGTCTGGCCGCTGGCGGTGGCGCCGTTGCCGAAGGTGGTGAAGTAGTTGAGGACGTTGAAGCTGGCGACCCGGATATTGCCGCCCACCGCCTCGGGCGCGGCGCTGCGCGGGTTGGCGGTGGCGAAGACCGGCGCCACCGTGGGGTGGATCCTGGTGTCGCCGAAGCCGGCCGTGCTGCTGGTGGCCAGGCCGTAGTCGATGACGCCGGTGATGGCGCCCACCGTGTCACCGGCACGCGGCAGGGCGCCGGCGCCCAGATAGGGCGTGGGGCGCGGGTTCTGCAGCGAAGTGCCGTCGTCCAGGATGATGCGGCGGCGCGCGTTCTCGTCGGCCAGGGCATTGGCCTGGGCGCCGGGGCGGAAGCGGTTGGTCGGGGTCTCGAGCCGGCCACCGGCAGCCAGGGTGAGCTGGCCGAAGCGGCCCTGGAAGAAGTTCTGTGCCACCGTGAAGGGGCCGGCGAGCGTGACCAGCATGCCCTCACAGCGCTCGAGATCGCCCTCCACCGCCTCGGGCAGGGTGACGGCGGTGGGCGTGATGCCGAGGCCCGTGCCCTGCAGCGTGACGGCGGTGACGCTGCTCAGCTGGGTGACCGTGTGGGCCGCAGTGTCGGCATTGCCGGCGGCGCCGGTGTTGAACTCGACCACCGTGCCCGCCACCTGCACCAGATTGCCCACGGCCACGGCCGGGAAGGCGGCGGTGCCGGTGAAGACGAAGATGCCGTCCGAAGTGGCCGGGTTGGCATCGCCCACCAGGTCCTGCATGAAGAAGCCGTTGTTGGTGAGCTTGGTCACCACGCCGTGGCTGAGCACCACCTGGTTGAGCAGCGGGCTGGTGCTGCCGCTGCCCTGGATGCTGTAGATCGCGATCTCGGCGCCCGCGGGCGGCGGCGTGACGATGCCGCACGCGGCGAGCGTGCTGACACTGTTGCGCGGGTTGGGCGGCGCGACGGCAAAGTCGGCGCTGTTGACATTGCTGTCGGTGCAGCCATTGGCGGCGCGCAGCACGGCCAGAGTGTTGGAAGGTGCGGCGGTCGGGCTGCTGCCTTCGGAGCAACTGGCGGTGCTGCCATAACCGACGAAGTCGATGACGCCCGCCGTCGGGCAGACGCCGGTCAGCGCGGCGGCACCGTTCACGAGCGCCACCTTGCCGGCGGTGCCCGACATCGCGATGCTGCCGGTGGCGTCCGGCGTCGGCAGCGGCGTCGTTCCGCCGGTGCCCGCGGCCTGCTGCACCAGCAGGTAGCCACCGGGCGGGATGGTGCCGGCCAGCGGCGTGGCAGTCCAGCTGGTGCCGGCGGCCGAAGCGTATTGCACCGACCAGCCGGTCACGCTGGCGGCGCTGGTGCCGTTGTTGAACAGCTCGATGAAGTCATTGCGGTACGTGGCGCCGGTATTGCCGCCGCCGCCGTAGACCTGGCTGATGACCACGGCGGCGTCGGCCGGAGCCGCCAGGCCGGCCAGCGCAACCGGCAGGGCCAGGGCCCAGGCCTGGGCCGGGCCCGGGCGATGGGTGCGCTGTCGCAAATCTGCCGCGCGTGATCGGCACAATGCCGCCCACTCGAACAGGCCGGAGATCAGGGCAGCCGTCAGGGCAGGCCAGACGCGGGGCGAGGGCAGTCGGGGTGTGGGCATGGTCTCGGGCAGAAGTGAAGCAGGCGATGCTGGCGCAGGCGGATGTCAGGCTGATGGCAGCCGCATGGTCCGTAGCGGCCGGGGTGGCCGAGGCGTCGGGCTTTGAGCGGCGGGCCTGAAGCCGCCCGGCCACGGGCCGCGCTGTTCGAACTGGACGAAATCGAGACGCTGGCGCGCCAGGCCGGTGCGGCCCTGCACTGCCGCAGTGTCTGCGAGATCACGACCGGCGGCGCCGCCTATCCGGTGTATGCGCTGACGCTGGGCAACCCGGCACCCGAGTGCGCGGCCGTCGGCTTCTTCGGCGGCGTACACGGGCTCGAGCACATCGGGGCCCAGGTGGTGCTGGCCTGCCTGCGCAGCATCGTCGCGCGCCTGGCCTGGGACGACTCCCTGCACCACCTGCTCGAACACCTGCGCCTGGTCTTCATGCCGGTGGTCAACCCCGGCGGCATGCTGCGCCGCACGCGAGCCAACCCGCGCGGCGTGGACCTGATGCGCAATGCCCCGGTAGAGGCCGCCACGGGTGCCGCCTTCATGCTCGGCGGCCAGCGCCTGAGCGCCACCCTGCCTTGGTACCGCGGAGTCGCCGGCCAGCCCATGGAGGCCGAGGCGCAAGCCTTGTGCGAGGTGGTCACGGCCGAACTGCTGCCGCACCGCCTGGCCATCAGCGTCGACTGCCATTCGGGCTTCGGCCTCAGCGACCGTCTGTGGTTTCCGTATGCCCACACGGCGCGGCCCATCGCACAGTTGCCCGAGCTGCAGGCCTTCAAGGCGCTGCTGGACGCCACCCTGCTGCACCACCGTTATGTCTTCGAGCCGCAGAGCCGCCAGTACCTGACCCACGGCGACCTGTGGGACCACCTGCACCAGGTGTCGCTGGCGGCGGGCGACCGCGTCTTCCTGCCGCTGACGCTGGAGATGGGTTCCTGGCTGTGGGTCAAGAAGAACCCGCGCCAGCTGTTCACGCGTCACGGCATCTTCAACCCCCTCATCGCGCACCGCCAGCAGCGCGTGCTGCGCCGCCACATGGGGCTGCTGGACTTTGTGATGCGCGCCGCGATGAGCCATGCGCGCTGGCTGCCCGCGCCCGCCGAGCGCGAGGCCTTGCAGCGCCAGGCGCTGGCCCACTGGTACGGCCCGAGGGCATGGTGAAGACCTGGGTGCTGCTGCGGGGCCTGACGCGCGAGCAGGCGCATTGGGGCGAATTCCCGTCCACCCTGGCGCAGGCCCTGCCCGGCACGCGCATCGTGACCGTCGACCTGCCCGGCGCCGGCCAGCTGCGCCACCAGGCCTGCCCCTGGCGCGTCGAGGCCATGGTGCAGGCCTGCCGGGATCAGCTGGCCGAGGCCGGAGCGGCGCCGCCGTATGCGCTGCTGGGGCTGTCGCTGGGCGGCATGGTGGCCAGCGCCTGGGCCCGGGCCTGGCCGCAGGAGCTGGCGGCCCTGGTGCTGGTCAACACCAGCCTGCGGCCCTACAGCCCGCCCGGGCGCCGCCTGCGCGCGGCGCTGTGGCCGCAGCTGCTGCGCCTGCTGGCCAGCGATCGCGGCGCCGAAGAGGCCATCCTGCGCCTGACCAGCAGCCGCCCCGAGCGCCATGCCCAGGCGCTGGCCTGCTGGCAGGCCGTGCGCGAATCGCGGCCGGTGAGCCGCGCCAATGCGCTGCGCCAGCTGCTGGCCGCCGCGCGCTACCGCTGGAGCGGGCCGGCACCGGCGCTGCCATTGCTGCTGGCCTGCAGCGAGGGCGACAGGCTGGTCGACCCCGGATGCTCGCGCCTGATCGCCCGCGCCTGGAGCGCCGAAATCGTCAGCCACCCGCGTGCTGGCCATGACCTGCCGCTGGACGACGGGCCCTGGCTGGCGCAGCGGATCGCCCAGTGGCAGGCAGCCCAGCGCGTTGCGCCCGCCAGATGATCCCGCTGCCTCGCTGCCTCGCTGCATTGCGGCTCGCCCTGCAGCCGTTCACTCAGCAGCGCAGGCGCAGCGGTCGCATCGCTGGGGGCCGGCGCCGCCAGAAGGCCTGGCGCCGGCTCAGCCGATTCGCTGGCAGCCGTTCTCGACCCAGGCCAGGGCGCTGGCGGGCGTAAAGCGGAAGTCGGCGTTGACGCGCTGGCTGGCCAGGCGTTCGCCGTTGGCGCGGGTGGCGGCGAGCAGGGCATGCGGGTCGTCGTCGTCGGGCACGATGTCCAGCGTGACGGTGACGCGCCCGGCGGAAGTCTCCACCGCCTGGCTCTTGTGCAGGCGGGCATGAAGCTGCTGCTCATGGCGGCGCAGCACCTCGGACGCCGTCTTCACCAGCGTGTGGAAGGCGTTGGTGTCCAGCGGCTTGGGGTTCTTCTTGTCGCGGCCCATGGTCCAGGGGCCGGTCAAGGCGGGTTCCGGGTCGCCTTGGCGCGTCATCTCGACGGCCCAGCCTTCGTCGTCGTTGTTCTTGATCACCCGCGCGGTCCAGCCTTCGTCGCGCCACAGGCGCGGCTCGCGGATGGCTTCGTTGTCGTCTTCGGGGTGCGGCCTGGGTTCCATGGCCCGGATGGTAGCGGTGCCTTCGACAAGGCAAGCAGGACACGGCGGATCGCCGAATGGCAGGCCGTTCAGCGTGCAGCGCCGAAGAGCTGAATCAACAGCTTCTCAGCCTCGCCGCGTTGCGGCTGAACCCGCACCAGTTCATGCAACAGCGCACGCGCCGCGGCCTCATCGCTGCGGGCCAGCGCAGCCGCGAGCCTCAGCAAGGGGTCATAGGCGGGCCGGAAATCGGGGCTGGTGCGCAATGCGGCCAGCAGCGGCTCGCGCACCTGGGCCAGCATCTGGCGCGCGTCGCCCGCGGGGCGCACATGACGGCCGGCGGCGATGAAGCCGTCGCGGGCACGCCAGTAGGCTTGCAGGCGGCGCAGGTCCGCCGCGGTAGCCGGGGTGTCGACGAGTTCGGCTGCACCGAGCGAGAAGCCGGCAAGCAGTTCGAGCAAGCGGTCGCGCGGCAGCGAGTCGTTGGCATAGATGAGGCGGGGCGCACGGTAGGCAACGACGGGCAGGTCGTCGGTATTGACCGGGGCGCCGTCGGCAAGGCGGGCGAGGGCGTGCGGCCCGGCGACGAAACCGCCCAGCAGCGCCCAGGGGTCGGCAATCCCGTAATCCGCCAGGTCCTGCGGCAGCGTGTGGCTTGCCAGCCGCCGGCCGGTCTGCGCGAGGTCGAAGTGGCGGCCGTCGTCGCGCGCCACCAGGCCCAGCACCGGCGTCTCCAGGCTGTTGGTGGCCAGCATGGCCCAGGCGCCGGGATAGACCTGCATGAAGGACGCGACGATGCTGCGCAGCGTCGCCAGGTCCAGCTGGTGCAGCGGCAGCCATTGGCAGAACAGGCCGCCGGGGGCCAGGCGCTGGCGCACGGCCTGGAAATGCTCCACGGTGTAGAGCGAACCCGAGCCGCTGCGCGCCGGATGAAAGTTGTCGGCCACGATGACGTCGTAGCGCGGACCGGCGGCGCGCACGAAGCGCCGCGCATCGGCCGCCACCACGCGCAGGCGCTGGGGGACATCGGCCGCCACGAAATGGGCCGACGCGGCAATCACCTCGGGCAGCAGCTCGGCAGCGTCGACCTGCAGCGAGGGGTCTGCCGCCGCCGCAGACGCCGTGACCCCGGTGCCCAGGCCCAGGAACAGCACCCGCTGCGGCCCGGGGTGCAGCAAGACCGGCAGCAGGCCCTGGCGCGCATCGGTGAGCCGCGTGCCGCTGCTGCCCTCCTGCTGGCGGTTGTTGATGCGCAGACGGGCCACGCCGGCGGCGTCTTCCACCACGCTCACCGCGGCCAACGTGCCTTCGCGGTAGCTGAGGATGCGCCCGCCCTCGGGCACGTCGACAAAGGCCAGCGGCGGCGCCCAGACGGCCAGCGCCGCGGCGGCGCCGCCCAGCGCCAGCGTGGCCGCCTTGATGCGCGGCAGGGTCAGCGCCAGGTAGCCAACCACCAACGCCAGCAGGCTCGCCTTGGCGCCCAGCGCCGGCACCAGCAGCACGCCCAGCAACGGCGGCGCCGCCGCGGCGCCCAGGGTGTTGGCGGCCAGGGCCGCGCCCAGGCCGGCCCCGCGCGAACGCGCGGCCAGGTGGCTGAACAGCGCGCCCATCGCCAGCGTGGGCAGGATGAAGGCCAGGCCGGCCAGCACCGCCTCGGCCGCCAGCGCCGCGGCCATGGCGTCGAGCACGCGGCCCTGCAGCGCCGGCTGCACCGCCTGTCGCACGTCGTCGGCGAACCACAGCCCGGTCGTGCCCAGCAGGCAGGCCAGCGCCACCAGGCGCAGCAGCCGGTCCTGCAGGGCTGCCGGTGCCGCGCCCGGCTGCCAGGCCAGGCCCCAGCGCTGGTAGGCTGCTGCCCCGGCCGCCGTGCCACCCAGGTACATTGCCAGCAGCAGGGCGAAGGTGTAAACCGTGTCCTCGCACACCTGGCTCAGCACGCGCACCACCAGCACCTCGTAGCCTATGCCCAGCAGGCCGGTGGCGGCCAGCAGCCACAGCAGACGCTTGCCGCTGCCACCGCCGGCATCCAGCGCCGCCGGCAGCGGCCCGCCGGCAAGCGCCAGCGCACCGGCGGCGCACAGGAGGTTGAGGCCGCCACACAGGGCCGCCGTCTGCGCCAGACCGAAGCCGGGCAGCCACCAGAACGCCACGACCAGCACGCCGGCCAGGGCCCCCAGCGTATTGGCGGCGTACAGCGCCGGGATGGCCCGACCCGCGGGATGCAGGCGGGCCGTGACGCGCTCCATCGCCGGCAGCGTGGCGCCCATGGCCGCAGTGGCCGGCAGCAGGCAGGCGAAGCTGCCGACCAAGGCCACTGCCCATTGCCAGGCCGCGCCGGGCTCGGCGCCGGTCCAGGCCAGCAGCTGCGAACTGAGGGGCGCCATCAACCAGGCCAGCACCAAGTTCCAGGCGGCGATGACGAGTTCGCAGCCCGCATACCAGCGCTCGGGCCGGGCGCTGCGCCGGATGCGCGAGCCCAGGGCCCAGGCGCCCAGCGCCAGGCCGCCGAAGAAGGCCGTCAGCACGGCCAGCACGGCCGCGGCCTCGTGGCCCAGCCAGAGCGCGCTCTGCTGCGTCCAGACGAGCTGGTAGCCCAGGCCGGCAAAGCCCGAGGCGACCATCACCGCCAGCGCCACGGCCAGCCGGCCGCGGCCTGTCCCTGGCTCGGTCGCGGCCCGCTCAGCCGGCAAAGGACACTGCATAGCCCCAGGAATCGAGCCGGGTCGGGATGGCGTTGAAGGCCAGGCTGATGCGCCGCCCGCCCGGGTTGGGCGGCACGGCATGCATCAGGTAGCTGGGGAACAGCATCAGGTCGCCGGGATCGGGGCTGGGGCTGACCCACTTGTCGGCGCTGTAGGGGCCTGGCGTCGTGCCCTTGTGATCATTGCGGAACGCGAAATCGGTGCCGCCGGGCGACTTCATGAACACGGTCTCGGCACCCTCGGCCGTGGGCGTGAGGTAGACGACGCCGGAGACGAAGCTGTTGGCGTGGTTGTGCATGGCCTGCTTGCCGCCGTTGTCCAGCACATTGACCCACATCTCCTTGATGGACCAGCCCAGGCGCTCGCCAAACAGCAGGCCACCAAAGTCCACCACCTTGGGCGTGACAAGAGCGGCCACCTGGCCATAGAGCGGGCTCTGCGACGGGTGCAGCATGCGCGTGTGCGACAGGTGGGCCGAAGAGCTGTTGGACTCGATGGCCTCGGCGCTGAAATGCGCCACCAGCGCATCGACCAGGCCCGGCGGCAGCGTGGCCGGCGCACGCAGCAACGGCGTGGCAAAGATCCCGATCACTTCATCCATCGTCACCCCGGCGCAAAGACCCACCAAAGACCCGCGCGGCGGGCAAACGGTCAGTCTATGCAGGGTCTGGCGACAGGACGATGACGCGCCCGCACGGCGTTGCTGTCTTCACGCTGTCACGGCCGCCGCCTAGCGTCGCGCCCCTTGAGCGCCCCGAGTTTGGGCCGCAGCTCCTGGAGGCACCAAAGCCATGAATGCAACCCCCTTGCGCCGCCAGCTGTTGCGCACCGGCCTGGCGCTGGGTGCAGCGCTGGCCCTGCCCGCGGCGCGCGCCTGCGAGTTCACCACCGGCACGCTGCGCGTCACCCACCCCTGGACGCGCGCCAGCGACGGCGACACGGCCGTGCTGTGCATGAAGTTCGACGAGGTGGTCGAGGCCGACCGCCTGGTGCTGGTGGAAACGCCCATCGCCACCCGCGCCGAGATGGCGGGCGAGCTGGCGCTGCCCCATGTGGACTTCCTGATCCCCGCGGGACAGACCGTCCATCTGGAGGAAGCGGGCACCTATGTGCGCCTGCTGGGGCTGAGATTTCCGCTTGAGCTCGGCCGCAGCTACCCGCTGCGCCTGGGCTTCGAGAAGGCCGGTGTCTTCAAGGCCAACCTCACGGTCGACTACGGCCGCTTCCGCTGAGGGCCAGCGCCAAGAGCGCCCGAGCCTTCATTCAAGGGGGGTCGCGGCGCGGTCACGGCGCCGACATCTCGCCTCCCTAGCCTCTTCCCGTCCCCAGGCCCAACCCGGCGGATGCCTGCAGCACCCGACCGCCTCCACCCCCATTCGAGACAGGAATCCTTCCATGAAGTTCAGATTCAGCCACCACCCCGTGGCCACCGCCGTGCTGGCAGCGGTCAGCGCCGCCGGCATGGTGACGCTGGCCACCGCCGGGCCGTCCGAGAAGGAAGGCCACCGTGCGACCAAGACCGCCGGCCGCTATGTGTCGGGCGACTTCCACAACCACACGACCTGTTCCGACGGCTCGATCTCGATGCAGAAGCTGGTGCGCAAGTCCACCGACAAGGGCGACGGCACCTACGGGCTCGACTGGTTCGTGCAGGCCGGCCACGGCGGCTCGGGCAACCGCAATTGCACGCTGGTGGAGGATGAATCGCTGGCCACGCCGGCCTACCCGCTGGTGGCGGGCCAGGGCCCGAACACGACCTGGGTGACCAGCGGCGTCACGGTCAAGGGCGACGTCAGCGGCAGCGGTGCCAACCGCAATATGTGGCGCTGGCAGGCGGTGCAGGAGTTCCAGTACCCGGTGCTGGAATACCTCGCGGCCAAGGACAACAAGCCGATGTTCCTGGGCATCGAATCGGTGGTTGCCGGCCACGAGCACAGCTCGATGTCGGTCATCACCGGCCAGATGCCTCTGGCCCTGGACACCGCGGTGCTGCCGGGCGCGCCGCCCTACACCGCGCAGGGCAATGCCAACGCGCTGGGCCAGTGGGCCTACTGCTTCGACCGCGGCGTGACCGACACCAGCCGCGGCGGCGGCCAGGGCTGGGACTGCTCGGTGCCGGGCAGCGCCAACGCGGCCGATGCGAGCTGGAGCGCGCTGGCGGCCAAGCTGGTGCCCGCCGGCGGCGCCGGCAGCGGCGTCAAGGGCCACAACAAGACGGTGGAGGCGGTCAAGTGGATGGCCGCCTTCCATGGCGAGGGCAGCTACTACGTGCCGGCCCACCTGGAGCGCGCCGGCCCCTTCAACCCCGACGGCAACAACGGCTTCAACATCGAGCACCTGCGCAACCTCAACAACGCCGCGCCGCGCGTGGCCTTCGGCATGGAGTCGCAGCCGGGCCACGGCGCCTCGTCGGACCGCGGCGAGTACGCGCCGCGCCGCAACCTGATTGCCGGCGTGCGCGTCGACTCGGCCGGCGGCACCACCTTCGGCGGCACCGGCGTCTATGCCGCGCAGATTGGCGGCGTCTGGGACGCCCTGCTTGGCGAAGGCCGCAACTGGTGGTTCTTCGCCAGCTCCGACTGGCACAACCGCGGCCAGTTCAGCGCCGACGACCGCCGCTCGACGCAGGACTTCCTGCCCGGCGAGTACCAGCGCAACTACACCTTCGTGCGCAACGGTGCCGACAAGCTGCGCCCGCAGACCATCGTCGACGGCCTGCGCAGCGGCAACAACTACGCCACCAGCGGCCAGCTGATCGACCGCCTGGCCTTCGCCGTCTGCGCCAGCGAGCGTGAAGCCGACGAGCACCGCCAGGACGGCAAGAGCAGCAAGACCGGCAAGGAAGGTCAAGGACGCGAGCACGGCCGCCACCGCGGCTTCGAGAGCGCGGCCGTCCACGCCGCGCGTGCCAACACCGAGGTCGCCATCGAAGGCTGCGCCACCATGGGCCAGAAGCTGGTGGTGCGCCCGGGCACCGACCTCACGGTGGTGATCGTCGTGCGCGACCCGGCGGGCACCAACTACGCGCCCTACACCTTCGCCAACCCCTCGCTCAAGCAGATCGGCATCGACCAGCCGCTGAACAAGCCGGTGCTCGACCACATCGACGTGATCCGCGGCTTCGTCAGCGGCTACAAGGCGCCGGGCTCGGCCGACTACGCCGGCACCTGGCCCAACAACTGGGCCTTCAACCCCGACCTGGCCACCGTGCCCGCGGCGGCCAGGAACACCAGTGCCACGCTGCACAAGACCTTCAACAGCCAGACCTGGACCGCCATCGGCGACGGCCTGCTGAAGATGAGCTTGCGCATCCCGGCGGTGAAGGCCTCGCAGTACCTGCGCCTGCGCGGCACCAACCTGCCCGCCAGCGTGCCCTTCGAGACCGATGCCAACGGCAACCCGCTGCGCGACCTCGAGACCAATGCCGGCGCCGTGAACGCCACCACCGCCACCAGCGGCGACGGCTTTGCCGAGAACGCCTTCCTGAAGATCCCCTGCACGACGGTGGGCACGACCGAGTTCGACGGCTGCCCCTCGCACCTGCCGACCAAGACGCTGGGCAGCTACACCGGCAAGTTCTCGGCCTATGACGTGGCGGCCTGGGCCGACCTCTGGTTCTACAGCAACCCGGTCTTCGTCGAGGTCAAGGGCTCGAGCGCCGTCGCCGGCGTCCGATAAGCCGCGCCATCGCTCCCCCAATGGCGCCGCGCGGCCACGCGCGGCGCCATTCCCATTGCGGGCCCGACCCGCAGGCCCGCACAGCCATCCGAACGGAACGCCGATGTCCTCTGCCTATTCAGAGAGCCCAGAGACCACGACCGAGATCGCTACCAAGCTCGCCGCAGCGGCCTCTCCCGCATTGCACCGCGCCTGGCCGCGCTGGCTGCGCGAGCCGTTGCTGCACTTCGTCGTGCTGGGCGGCCTCGTCTTCGCGGTCGACCACTTCATCGTCGCGCAGCGCGACGACCCGCGCACCATCGTCGTCGACCGCGCCGTCGCCGACGAGGCGCGCAAGACCTTTCGCGCCGCGCGCAACCGCGAGCCCAATGCCACTGAGCTGGAAGCGCTGACACGGCGCTGGATCGACAACGAGATCCTCTACCGCGAAGGACTGGCCCTGGGTGTCGACCAGGGCGACACCATGATCCGCGACCGCGTCATCTTCAAGGCGCTGATGGTGGTCGAGACCGGCGTCAAGCTGCCGCCCGTGGACGAGGCGACACTGCGCGCCTGGTTCGAGGCCCAGCGCGCCAAGTACGACGAACCGACGCGCTACGACTTCCAGGAGGCCGTGCTGGCCGCCGACAGCAACGAGGACGCGGTGCGTGCCTTTGCGCGCACCCTGAACACCGGCACGCCGGGCGACGCCAAGGCCGGGTTGCGCGTGTTCAAGGGCCGGCCGCTGGACAACCTGCTGCAAAGCTATGGTGCCGACTTCGCCAAGGCGCTGGAAGAAGGCCCGGCCGGCGAATGGCGGGTGCTGCCCACGCGCGAAGGCCTGCGCGTGATGCGGCTGGACGCCGTCACCCCCGCGCGGCCGGCCCGCTTCGAGGCCTTGCGCAATGTCGTCCAGGCCGACTGGACCGACGCCACCATGGCCCGCCTGCGCACCGACGCCGTGCGCGTGCGCGGCCAGCGCTACACGCTGCGCTTCGAAGAGACGGCGCGATGAGCGGCACGATCCGACGCGGCTGGCGTGCGCTGCTGTGGGCCTTGGCGCTGGCGCTGGCCTGCGTGGGCGCCCGGGCGCACGAGCTGAGCATGGCCGAGATGGAAATGCACGAGGCCGGGCCCGGCGAGTTCGTCTGGCAGTGGGTGGCCAGCGGCAACCGCCCGGCGATCTCGGAGTTGAGCCCGGTGTGGCCCGCGGGCTGCGTCGCCCAGGACAACCTGCTGCACTGCGGAGCGGGTGGCCTCAAGGGGCCGCTGCGCATCGAAGGCGTGGGCGAGCGCTATTCGGCGGCGCTGGTCCGGATCCACTGGCGCGACGGCCAGACCCGCGTCTACACGCTCACCGCGCGCCAGCCGGTGGTGCAGCTGTTCGGCTCTGCCGACGACCAGCGGGCGCTGGGAGAGATCGCCTGGGCCTACACGCTGCTGGGCTTCGAGCACATCCTGAGCGGCTACGACCACCTGCTCTTCGTCGCCGGCCTGCTCTTCCTGGTGGGCTTCCGGCGCCAGCTGGTGTGGACCATCAGCGCCTTCACGGCCGCGCACAGTCTCACGCTGGCCTGCGCCGCGCTGGGCTGGCTGAGCCTGCGGCCGGCGCCGGTGGAGGCCTGCATCGCGCTGTCCATCGTGCTGGTGGCGCGCGAGGCGCTGCACGGGCGCGCGACGCTGTCGCGCCGCCTGCCGGCGCTGGTGGCCTTCGTTTTCGGGCTGGTTCACGGCCTGGGCTTCGCCGGCGTGCTGCAGGAAATCGGCCTGCCGCAACAGCACCTGGTGGCGGCCCTGCTGAGCTTCAACCTGGGGGTCGAGATCGGCCAGCTGTTCTGCGTCGCCCTGGCCTGGGCCCTGGTGCGCTGGGCGGGCCGGCAGGCCTGGGCGCCGCGCCTGGTGAGCCCCGCGCTCTACGCCATAGGCTCGATGGCGGCCTACTGGTCGTGGACGCGCGTGGTGGCCATACTGGCCTGAGCGCGACTGCCCGCGAATGTCAGCCTCGGCTCGAAGGCCGAGCCCAGGCGGCCCGTCGCGTGGACCAGGCCTATGCTCAGCCAGACCGCGACGCTGAAGTACAGCGACATCCAGACCACCTCGGTCTCCCAGTCGGCCCAGCGGTGCGACACCACCCAGCGCTGTGACGCATCGACCAGGCCCTGGGCCAGGCTGAGGACGGGACGCCCCTGCTCGGTGTCGGTCACCCAGCGCGCCCAGTACATCGGCACATCGACCAGGAACATATAGGCCACATAGGCCAGGCCGATGGTGCAGGTGGCGGCCAGCAGCGGACGCGCCTCGCGGCGGCACCCCGGCCAGAGCTGCGCGAAGCTCACCACCAGCAAAGCGGCGCACAGGCCCCAGAGCGATTCCTCGATGACGTGGCCCAGGTTGGACGTCGTCAACACGGCGTTCCAGGAGCACAGTTCGGCCACGGCGATCATCGGCACGACCGCGCGGGACACGCGCAGCGCGGACGGACTGTCCGTGGCCTTCGCAAGCGTCTGCAGCAGCAAGGCCCACTGCGCGGCAAAGCACAGCTCGGCGATGGTGGCCACCGTGCGGCCCACGATCACGCTGGACAGCCAGCTGTCCACCAGGCACAGGCGCTGCACGTCGAAGACCGGAAACACCGAGCGGTAGGCACAGCCGAGCACATAGCCCGCCGACAGCAGCAACTGCAGGCGCAGCAGAAGCCAGGTCTGCGGCGGGATGGACGAGGCGCGGCGCCGCAAGGCGGCCACCGAGGCGGTCCAGGCCAGCACATTGAGCAGGCTCGCGCCGCACAGGAACAACCACCAGGAGAGCACGCCCGTGCTCATGGCCTTCCCCCTGCATGGGGCCCGCACACAGGCGGGCGGGTCACGATCTTGAGTTCCATGGTCCGGAAGTGTATGAACGGTATAAACCGTTTATACACTTTTCATGGGCCGGCGCAAGCTGGACAACACGCAGGCGTCCGCTGGCCGTGCGCAGCGGGCGCGCATCCAGGACTGACACGCTGGCGACGCCGATCTGTCAAAGGGCCGCCACAGACGAACGTCACGCTACGGACATCCTTTTCAAACCGGGAGCCAGCCGTGGGCGAGTTCATGAACAAGGTCGAAGTGCTGCGCCACGACGACCACCGCTACTACCACCAGTGCCGCATCAACCAGACGCTGCACCTCGTCAGCGCCATCAGCTTCGTCGTCGCCTACGGCCTGCTTTTCGTCGACCCCGCCGCGGCGGCGATCGTGGGTTGGCTGGTCGGCATGGTGACGCGGCAATCGGGCCACATCTTCTTCGAGCCGCGCGGCTACGACCGCATCAACCAGGCCACCGACTCGCACAAGGAGGCGATCAAGGTCGGCTTCAACATGCAGCGCAAGTCCGTCCTCATCGGCATCTGGCTGATGCTGCCGCTGCTGCTGGGGCTGAGCCCCTCCCTCTTCGGCCTCATCCAGCCCGAGGACGGCCTGCAGGGCTATGTACACGACGTGGGCCTGGGCTGGCTCGCGCTGGGCGCCGGCGGCCTGCTGTTCCGCACCGTACATCTGTTCTTCCTGCGCAGCCCGGCCTGGGGCCTGGCCTGGGCCACCAAGATCATCACCGACCCCTTCCACAACATCGCCATCTACTGGAAGTCGCCGCTGGCGCTGCTGAGCGGCCAGCGCTACGACCCCATGCAGGCGGAAGAAATCGAAGCCCGGGCCTGAGCTGCCGCCAGGCGATGTGGCCTGAAGCCCTCGGCACGCTGGGCCTGGCGACCGGCGGCGGCATCGGCCTGTGGGCCCTCGGGTTGGCGGCAGCGGCCACTGGCCAGCGCCGCCTGATCTTCAAGCCGCCGCGGCGCCTACGCACGCTGCCGCCGGGGCCGCACGACGGCAGCTTCGCGATCGAACGCCTGTCACTGCCGGTGGCGGGCGGCGCAGTGCTCGAGGGCTGGCGGTCGCGGCCCTTGCAGGGCTCCGCGGTTGGCACCCTGCTCTACTTCGGCGGCCGCGGCGAACACGTCGCCTGGGCGCCACAGATGAGTTCCTACAACGCCGGCTGGTCGGTGCTGGCCCTCAACCACCGAGGCTTCGGCGGCTCCACCGGCACCGCCAGCGAGGCCACGGTGATGGCCGATGCGCGCCGCATCTTCGATGCCTTCCTGGCACCGCAGGACGGGCCCGTGGTACTGATGGGCCGCAGCCTGGGCAGCGCAGTGGCGCTGCGCCTGGCCAGTCAGGTGCGGGCCCAGGCCCTGGTGCTGCTGTCACCCTTCCCAAGCCTGCCCCGGCTGGCGCGCATGCATCCGCTGCTGGCCCCCGCCGCGCCGCTGCTGCGCCACGCCATGGATTCAACGCCGCATGCGCCCGGGGTCGGCTGCCGCACCCTGGTGCTGATGGCGCGCGGCGACCGCCGCGTGCCGCCGCGGGCGAGCCGGGAGATCGCCCGGCTCATCGCCGGCACCGTCACTCTGTGCCAGCTCGACGGCCAGCACCACCGCAGCCTGCCGCGCTGCGTGCCGGCCCAGGCCGTGCTCGCCGACTACCTGGACAGCCTGCTTCGGGCGACGGCAGCGCCGCCGGTCATCAGAGCGACATCCGCAACGGCCAGCATCGCCGGCGCCCTGGCCCCGTCCAGATCACCCACCAGTTCACGCCGACCGACCGGAGCCCCCCGATGCGAGCCGTCCCCCTCAAGTTGCACCTGATTCCCACCCTGGCCGCCGCGCTGCTGATGTCCGATGCGGCCACCGCGCAGACCCTCACCGGCTGGGCCCGCATGCCCGCCGCCAGCTTCGCCGACGGCCCCACTTCGGGCCAGTTCGCCGCGCCCAATCCCTACGGCAGCAACCTGCCGCCCTACCTGAACCGCCAGCCGGTGCAGGGCTTCTCGGGCGTGCTGCCCGGCCCGCGCAAGAACGTCTTCCGCTTCCTGGTCGACAACGGCTTCGGCGGCCAGGGCAACTCGGCTGACTCGGTGCTGCGCGCCTACAGCGTGCAGGTCAACTGGCGCGGCGTGCGCGGCGGCGCCGGCACCGTGGCGCCGGCCGACTGGCTGTCGGGCGGCACGCGCCCGGCCTTCGACCTGCACACGCGCCTGCAGCTCAATGACGCGCGCCGCCAGCTCACGCTGCCCATCCAGGCCGACCACGCGAACTACTACAACAACCCCGCCAACCCGGCCGTGGACCCGGCCATCCGCGCCGGCCGCCTGCTCACCGGCGCCGACTTCGACGTCGAATCGCTGCGCCAGGACCGCTGGGGCAACTACTGGTTCGGCGACGAGTTCGGCCCCTACCTCGTGAAGACCAATGCCCAGGGCACGGTGCTGCGCAGCGAGATCGCGCTGCCGGGCGTCTATGCGCCCCAGCACAAGGACGTGGCGGCCGGCCGCGCGGCGGCCAACCTGCCCGGCTCGGGCGGCTTCGAGGGCATGGCCATCAACAAGAGCGGCACGCGCCTGTACACCCTGCTCGAGCGCGGCGTCTCTGGCGACCCCGACAAGACCCTGCGCATCGACGAGTTCGACATCGCCAGCGAGCGCTACACCGGCCGCCGCTTCTTCTATCCGCTGGAGGCCGCCGGCACCAACATCGGCGACATGGTGGCCGTCGACGACAAGCGCTTCGTGGTGCTCGAGCGCAACGGCGGCACCGCCACCACGCCCGCCCTGGCGCCGTTCAAGAAGGTCTACCTGATCGACCTCGAGGACGTGGCCGCCGGCGGTGTGGCGCGCAAGACGGAACTGGTCGACCTGATGAAGCTGGCCGACCCGCACGATCTCAACGGCGACGGCAGCGCGCTCTTCACCCTGCCCTACGTCACCATCGAAAACGTGCTGGTGCTGGACCCGCGCACGCTGCTGGTGGTGAACGACAACAACTTCCCCTACGGCGGCGGCCGTGCCCTGGCGTCTGACGACACCGAGTTCCTGCGCATCCGGCTGCCGGTGTCGCTGGTGGCCGACGGGCACGACGACGACAAGGACGAGGACTGAGCCGCGCCATGCGAGCCATCTCCCACCCCAACCGCCGCCAGGTCGTGGCGGGCCTGGCCGCCTGCGTCGCCGCCCCCTGGGCGCGGGCGCAGGCCTGGCCGGCCAAGCCCATCCGGCTCATCGTGCCCTTCGCGCCCGGAGGCGGCACCGACACCTTTGCCAGGCCGCTGGCCGCCAAGCTGAGCACGCAGCTGGGCCAGCAGGTGCTGATCGACAACCGCGCCGGCGCCGGCGGCACGGTCGGCGCCGATGCCGCGGCCAAGGCCGCGGCCGACGGCTACACCTTTCTCGTCGGCGCCGTCCACCACACGGTGGCGGTCACCGCCTACCGCCGCCTCGGCTACGACCTGCAGAAGGACTTGACGCCCATCACCGGCATCGCCTATGTGCCCGATGTGCTGGTGGTCAACAACGAGGTGCCGGCGCGGACGCTGCAGGAGTTCATCGCCTGGTGCAAGGCCAACCCGGGCAAGGTGAACTTCGGCTCCTCGGGCAATGGCACGACGCGCCACCTGATCGGCGAGGTCTTCAATGCGCGCACCGGCATGGCCATGGCCCACATCCCCTACAAGGGCTCGGGCCCGGCGATGACGGCCCTGCTCGGCGGCGAGATCCAGCTCATCTTCGAAGGCCTGGGCAGCGCCGCCTCGCACATCCGCGCCGGCAAGGTGCGCGCCCTGGCCGTCACTTCGCCGCGGCGCCCCGAGGCCTTTGCCGACATCCCCACCACGGCCGAGGCCGGCCTGCCCGGCTTCGAATCGCTGTCCTGGTACGGCCTGTGGGCACCGGCGGCGGTGCCGGCGGCCATCAATGCGCGGCTGCGCAGCGAAGTCGCACGCGCCTTCGAGGCGCCCGAGATGAAGAGCATCTGGCACCAGCAAGGCGCCGAGACCGGCGGCGAGGCGAGCGAGCAATTCGCCCGCTTCGTGAGCGCCGAAATCGACAAGTGGGGCAAGGCGGTGCGCGCCGTCCAGCTGGTGATGGACTGACCAAGTCCGGGCCCGGCCACCCCCCACGAATCACCAAGGACTCGCGGCCCGCCCGGCCGAGGTTTACACGGCGCTGTCACCGGCCCGGGCAAGCATGGCCTGCCGATGCTCTGCTGGCAACGGCAAAGCTCGACCCAGGCCCCATGCCTGCCACGTCCCTCAGCCACCGGAGCCAGAATCGCCATGACAACCTCTCGTCGCAAGTTCATCCAGGGTGCCGCCCAATCGGGCGTCGCGGCTGCAGCGCTCACCGCGTTTCCGCCCAGCATCCGCAAGGCCCTGGCAATCCCGGCCTTTCATGAGACCGGCACCATCAAGGACGTGAAGCATGTGGTCATCCTGATGCAGGAGAACCGTGCCTTCGACCACTACTTCGGCACGCTCAAGGGCATGCGCGGCTTCGGTGACCGCTTCACCGTCCCGCAGCCTGGTGGCCGCAGCGTCTGGGAACAGCTCGACCTCGCCGGCAATCCGGTGCTGCCCTATCACCTGGACGCCACCCAGGGCAACGCCCAGCGCGTGTCGGGCACGCCGCACAGCTGGGTCGACGGCCAGCTCGCCTGGCTGGACGGCCGCCTGGGCTACTGGCCCGCGGTCAAGAACAACTTCTCGATGTCCTACTACGAGCAGGCCGAGCTGCCGTTCCAGTTCGCGCTGGCCAATGCCTTCACGACCTGCGACGCCTACCACTGCTCCATGCACACGGGCACCAACTCGAACCGCCTCTTCCTGTGGACCGGCACCAATGGCCCCACCGGCGCCGGCGTGGCCTCGCTCAACAACGAGTGGGACGGCTTCAGCCCCACCGACACGGGCAATGTGGGCTACGACTGGGTGACCTACCCCGAGCGCCTGCAGGCCGCCGGCGTGAGCTGGATCGTCTACGAGAACATGCCCGACAACTTCGGCGACAACTCGCTGGTCGGCTTCAGGCAGTACCGCGCCGCCAACGTGGCGTCGGGCAAGCCGGTCGGCACCGATGGCGGCCCCTACCCGGCCTATGACGCGGCCAGCGACGACGCCCACAACCCGCTCTACAAGGGCGTGGCCAACACCATGCCGGGCACGCCGGACAACGCCGATTCCTACTTCCGGCAGTTCCGGGAAGACTGCCGCAACGGCAAGCTGCCGCAGGTGTCGTGGGTGGTGGCGCCGGCCACCTACTCCGAGCACCCCGGCCCCTCCAGCCCGGTGCAGGGCGCCTGGTACATCCAGCAGGTGCTGGATGCGCTGACGGCCAACCCCGAGGTCTGGAGCAAGACCGTCCTGTTCATCAATTTCGACGAGAACGACGGCTACTTCGACCACTACCCTTCGCCGGCCGCGCCCTCGCGCAACCCCGATGGCACGCTGGCCGGCAAGACCACGCTGTCGGCCGCCGACCTGGCCTTCGAATACAACACCTACCCCTCGCCCCCCGGCACCACCGGCCAGCCCCGCCAGGGTGGCGGCAACTTCGACTACGGCGCCGGTGACGGCCGCGTCTTCGGCCCCGGCGTGCGCGTGCCGATGTACGTGGTCTCGCCCTGGAGCCGCGGCGGCTGGGTCAACTCGCAGGCGCTGGACCACACCTCGGTGATCCGCTTCCTCGAGGCGCGCTTCGGCGTGATGGAGCCCAATATCAGCCCGTTCCGGCGCGCCGCGCTGGGCGACCTGACCAGCGCCTTCAACTTCGCCAACCCCAACAACGAGCCTCTGCCCACGCTGGCGGGCCGTAAGTCGATGGCCGAAGCCGATGCGCTGCGCGCCGCCCAGCAGGCACTGCCGCAGATCAGGCCGCCGGCTGATCGCGGCCTGCCGGTGCAGGCCCCGGGCTACCGCCCGTCGCGCGCCCTGCCCTATGAGCTGCACGTCACCTCGCACATCGATCAGCCGAGCGGCGGCGTGCGCCTGGCCTTGCGCAACACCGGCCGCGCCGGCGCCGTGTTCCACGTCTACGACAAGCTCAAGCTCGACGCCATGCCCAGCCGACAGCCGGTGCCGGCCGACCCGTTGGCTCTGCTCGAATTCCGCGACCGCCAGTACCCGCGTCCGCGCCGCTACATGGTGCAACCGGACAAGCAGCTCGACGACGTCTGGGCCGTGCAGGCCGAGAACGGCGGCCGCTACGACCTGTGGGTGCTGGGCCCCAACGGCTTTCACCGCCGCTTCAAGGGCGACCTGACGGCGCTGCGCGGCCGGCAGGCGGCAGCGCCCGAGGTGCGGGTCAGCTACGAGGGGCGCAGCGGCGTGCTCAAGCTGGAAGCGCGCAACGAGGGCGATGCGCCCGTGGTGCTGCAGGTGCGCTCGAACAAGCGCTACGGCGCGCTGGCCGCGGGCGGCTCCGGCAAATCCGGCCGCGGCACGGCCTGGGAGATCAGGCTGGACGGCCGCGACGAGAAATCGCTGCACTGGAAGCTGGAGGCCACCGGCTGGTGGTACGACTTCATCGTCACCAGCGCTGCCGACCCCAGCTTTCTGCGCCGCCTGGCCGGCCGCATGGAGACCGGCCGCCACTCGGTGAGCGATCCGGCCATGGGCCTGGCCGACAGCTTCTGAAGCGGGGCCAACCCCCGTCCTCGGCGCGCCGCCTCAGCGCGGCGCGCCCTGCTCCACCGCCAGCCCGCGCTTGCTCTGCTTGGCCTGGTGCTTGGCCATCGCGGCGGCCGAGGCCACCTGGTCGGCGCGGGCATACAGGCCCGGGCGCACGGGCACCGCGCCGATCGACAGCGTGGTGAAGCCGAAGAAGCGCTTGATGCCCTGGCGGTCGTCGGCCTCGATGCCGCCGCGCTCCAGCGCCGCCACGTCGTAGAGTTCCAGCGCCAGCAGGTTGAAGGCATCGACGATGCGCTCGCAGCGCGCCATCCAGTCGTCGCTCTGAAACAGCACGACGAAATCGTCGCCGCCGACATGGCCGACGAAGTCGCGCCGCGGGTCGCAGTGCGAGATCAGCGTGCGCGCCGCCAGGCGGATCATCTCGTCGCCGCGCCAGTAGCCGTAGTGGTCGTTGTAGGGCTTGAAGTCGTTGAGATCGCCATAGCAGGCGACGAACTCGCCGCCGCTGGCCAGCAGGCGTGCAATGTGCTCGCTGATGGGGATGTTGCCGGGCAGAAAGGTCAGCGGGTTGGCATGGCGGGCGGCCTCGATGCGCACCTCGGTGACCACGCGCACCAGCTGCTCGCCCGTGCCCAGACCCAGGTAGCGCCCGCCTTCGGTGACGATGAAGCCTTCGGTCAGGTAGCGCTGGTCCGACGAGGTCAGCACCGCGGTCATGGCGTCGAGCCCGGTGTGCCTGTCCAGCATCAGCGGGGTGGCATTGGCGAACAGCGAGACCGGCTTGCGCCCGTAAAGCTCCTTGAAGAAGGGCTTGGCATAGCGGTCGACGAAGGACTGGCGGTTGATCAGGCCCACCGGCCTGTCGCCTTCCACCAGGGCCACGCCGCGCAGCAGGGTGTCGGCGGCAAAGCGGCGCGCCAGCTCGTCGATGGGGGTGTCGGGTGCGATGGGCGGCACCTGGATGGACAGGCGCTCGACCGTGAAGTCGGCACCGGCGGCGCGCTTCAATTCGGGCAGCACCGCAATCTGCGAGCTGGCGATGATGGCCGCCGCACGCGGCAGGACGGCCGTGGCCGGATCGACCGCCGGCCGGCCCAGCAACCAGCCCTGGCCGAGCTCGATGCCCAGATCGCGCACCACCTGCAGCTCGGCCTCGGTCTCGATGCCCTCGGCCACCAGCGCGGTGCAGAAGGTCTCGGCAAAGCGCGCCAGGCCCTTGAGCGTCTGCACCTTGACGGCCTCGCGGTCGAGGTCGTGGACGAAGTACTTGTCGATCTTCACCAGCTCGGGCCGCAGCTCGGCCCACAGGCGCAGGCTGGAGCGGCCATCGCCGAAATCGTCGAGCGCGAAGCGCACGCCCTGGGCGCGCAGCGCCGTGGTGGCCTCGATCAGGCGCGGCAGGTCGGCCACACGCTCATGCTCGGTGATCTCCACCACCAACGCTGCGGGTGCCACGCCCAGCTCTTGCAGCAGGTGCATCAAGCCGCCGGGCGTGAGCGTCTGCACCAGTTCGGCCAGCGCCTGGGCGCTGAGGTTGACGAAGAGGCGCCGGTCCTGCCCATGCGGCGTCCACTGCCGCAGGGCCTGGCGCAGGCAGGCCTGCTCGAGCGCCAGGCCCAGGCCTTCGGTGCGCGCCGCAGCGAAGAGCGCATCGGGGCCGTGCAGATCGCTGTCGGCGGGGCCGCGGATCAAGGCCTCGTGGGCCACCACGGCCCCGTCCTTGAGCGCCACGATGGGCTGGTAGACGGCGTGCAGCAGCCGCCGCGACAGCACCTGGGCCACCGAGTGGACCTTGAGCGCGTCTTCGACGCTGCGGCGCATTGCGGCCAGGGCCGGCGTCGGGCTGAGGGCGATCATGGGGGTACAGCTCCAGGGCAGGCCGGCGAGCCTGGTGTGGCCGCAATATCGTCTGCGAACACATGGAATGAAGGCCCGAATAAGGGCTGCAACGCGGGCTGTACAAAGTCTTGGACGGTCATCAACGGGTCATGCCTGACGTTCAGGATGACCGGCCCGCAGGCCTTGTGCTCGCCGGCCCCAGACCATGCGAAGCGACTTGCCGACGGCCAGACTCGACCCGCCCCGCGAAGCTGCGCCGCCCTGCCGGCTCTGCGGCCAGGCCTTGCCCGCCGAGGGCGAGACCGTCACGGCGGCCGATATCGAGGCGCTCTACCGCCAGGACCTGGGCATGGACCTGGCCGCTCTCGGCTGCGCGCCCCCGGCCGCCCGCTACCACCTGCTGCAATGCCCGGGCTGCCGGCTGCGCCAGTTCTCGCCCGACTGGGTAGCGCCGCCGGCGGTCTACCGCGCGCTGCAGGTCCATCCCTGGTACTACCAGGCCGACAAGTCCGAGTTCCGCGCCGCGGCGGCGCAGATCCGGCCCGGCCAGGCGGTGCTGGAAGTGGGCTGTGGCAGCGGCAAGTTCCACCGCTTTCTGCCGCCACGGGTGGCCTACCTGGGGCTGGAATCCAACACCGAGGCGCTGGCGCAGGCCCGCGCCCAGGGGCTGGACGTGCGCTCGCTGGACCTGCAGCGGCTTGCCGAGCGCGACCCCGAGCGCTTCGACGTCGCGCTGGCCTTCCAGGTGCTGGAGCATGTGCCGCAGCCGCTGGCCTTCCTGCAAGACCTTGCGCGCTGCGTGCGGCCGGGCGGGCTGGTCATTGTCTCGGTGCCGGCCGACGACAGCTTTCTGGGGCGCGAAGTCAACAACGTGCTGAACATGCCGCCCCACCACTGCACGCGCTGGCCCGATGCCACGCTGGCGCGCCTGCCTGCCTTGCTGGGCCTGCAGGCGGTGCAGGCGCTCAACGAAGCGCTCGCGCCCGGCCATGGCCGTGCCGACGCACTGGCCCGCGTGCTGCGCGGCGTGGCGCGGCTGGTGGGGCGGCGCACGCCACCGCTGGTGATGCTGTCGCGCCAGCGCCTGCTGCGCCGCGCGCTGGGTGCCGCCGCCCTGCCCTTGCGCGCCGCGCTGCGGCTGCGATCAGCGCCCCGGCGCGGCCACACCGTGACCGTGGTGATGCGCAAGCCTGGTTCTTTCGGCCCATAGACCTAACGCTGACGCGGCGGGCACAAGCGCCGAAAGAGTCCGTCCGGCGCGGCTTTCCAGCCATCACCCTGCGGGCATGGGTGACTCCGGCGCGCGATCACGAAACCTGCACAGTGCGTCGCGACACTGGGGGCTGTACGACTCGCCCGCACGATGCAGATGACCACCGCCGGCACCACCTACGACGACCTGGCGCTGGCTCAGCCGGCCGCTGGCGACGTGATGCACTTCGGCGAATTCGCGATCACCGAGACGCAGAGCTTTCCGCCCCCCAGCCGCGCCCAGTGCTGGGCCTATGTGACGCTGAACGCCGAGATTTCGCTGTCGCTGCCGCACAGCCCCGGCCTGCAAAGCCTGCTGCATTCGCCGCGCGTGCGCGTCAGCGTCGACGGCCAATGGCTGTGGTGGGCGCTGCGACGCAAGTACCCGACGCGGCCGCTGGAAAAGCTTTCGGGATCGGACCTGATCCATCGCATTGCCGCGCATTGCGCGCAGAAGGGCCAGCGCCTGCTGCTGCTGGGCAGCACGCCGCAGGCCAATGCCCGCGCGGTGCAGGTGCTGCGCCAGCGCTGGCCGGCGCTGGAAGTGGCCGGCTATGCCCCGCCCCATTACGAGATCGGCGAGGCCAGCGAGGCGCGCATGAAGGCCTCGTCGCTGGCGGCGATACGCGACTTCGGTGCGCACTACGTGGTGCTGGGCCTGGGCGCCACCAAGGAACACCGTTTCGCCTGGCAGGCCGCGCCGGAACTCGACGGCGTCACCCACGGCCTGCTGTGCTTCGGTGGCGCGATCGACCTCGCCAGCGGCGTGGTGCGGCGCGCGCCCATCGGGTGGCAGCGCCTGGGGCTGGAAGGCATCTACCGCGTGCTGCAGCAGCCAGCGCGGGCGGCGCGCTTCGTGCGCGTGTTGAGGGTGCTGCCGGCGCTGGCGCTCGGAAGCTTCTGAGCCAGGCCGCAGCGGCCGTCGTCAGGGCTTGCGCGCCACGATCACGTAGTTGAGCGGCGAACGGCAATCGTTCGAGCCGCGCTGCAGCAGCGGCGTCAGCGCGTTGATCAGCGGCAGCAGCACCAGCGCCCAGCGCGGCAGCGCCTCGATCAGCGACACCGCGGCCTGCGTCACCGAGCCGCAATCAGGCACGATCTGCAAGGGCAGCAGGCCGGCTTCACGCAGCAGATGGGCGAAGCCGTGGCGGGTATAGCGGTAGTAGTCGTGCGGCTCTTCGTGCAACGGCCAGTAGAAGGGGCCGGTGAGCACGAGCTGGCCGCCGGGCCTGAGCGTGCGGCAGCATTCGGCGAGCAGGCGGTCGGGCCGCGGCACATGCTCGATGACCTGGGTGCAGAACACGATGTCGGCGCAACCGCCGGCCAGCGGCAGTGCGGCCACATCGGCCAGCAGGTCGGGCGCGGCACCTTCGCAGCTGCGGTCGATGGCGATGCGCCGGCAGCCCTCGAACAGGTCGGCATAGGGCCCTTCGCCGCAGCCCAGGTCGATCACCGTCAGCCCGGCGCGATCACGCCCCTGCAGCACGCCGGCCACGGCGGCTTCGATGGCCGGCCACAGCGCCCGGTGCACGAGGTAGTCGCGCTGCAGCAGGCCGAGGCGGCGACGCTTCAGGCGCCGCATGCGGAGCCCGCCGGGCGCGGGTCTGCGGCAGGCCGGCCGTGGCGGGCCGCGGCAATCTCCAGGCAGCGGCCGAGCGCGTCGCGGTAGGCGCGCCGCCGGCCCGCTATCCACTGCTGCACCACCGGTGCGTCAGGCGCGGTGGCCTGCTGGCACAGCTGGGCAAAGCGCGCCGGACCGTCGGCCACCTGCAACTGCGGCGGCAGGCCGGGCGCGAGCCCGCGCAGCGCGTGAGCGGTGGCCACCACCGGCAGGCCCGTGGCCAGCGCCTCGATGGACTTTTCCTGCACGCCCGATCCGCCCAGCGAGGCGATGGCCAGCACGTCCACCGCGTCATAGAAATCCTGCGCGCGGGCAACACGGCCCAGGGCCTGCACGCGTGGCGGCAGCCGCAGTCCTTCGAGGCCGGCGCCGGCCAGCACCAGGCGGCAGTCGGGCGGCAGCAGCGGCAGCACCTGCTGCAGCACCCAGTCCAGGCTGCTGCGGTTGGGGCCCCAGGTCCAGGTGCCCATCATGCCGATGCGGCGGCCATGGCACGGCGGCGGGCGCGGCGCGGCCGGTGCCTGCAGCGGATAGCCCGGCAAAACCTCGACCGGCGCCCGCGCGCCGCAGGCCGCGGCCTGGCGGCGCAGTTGCTGCGCGTCCTCTTCGCTCAGGCAGGCCACGACCGCGGCTGCCCGCAGTGCACGCTCCTCCAGCCGCCGCAACAGCCGCGCCTCGCGTTCCAGCACGGCGCGGCGCAGGCGCGCTCCGGCGCCGCCCGCAATCTGCGCCGCGCGCTCGGCATAGCCTTCGGCCTCCAGGTTGTGCATCACCAGCAGCGGCGCCGGCAGGCGGGCCTGGTGAGGTTCCAGCCAAGCCCAGGCCTGCAGATGGTCGACCACCAGCACGTCGGCGCCCGCCCCGCGCGCCAGCCCGGCCCGCGCCGCACGGCCGGCGCCGCCAGCATCGAGGCGCTGCACCGTCGAGGCCTGGCCGCTGGCCAAGGCGGCCAGCAGGCTGCCGGCGCGGCGCCAGGGCGACAGCTCGTCGAAGGGCCGCACCACCGGCCCCAGCGACAGAGCCGGGGCCGCCGCCGCGCCGCGGCCCAGGCAGTGCAGGCCGTGGCCGCCGGCGGCCAGCGCGGCCAGCAGGCGGGCGCTGCAGATCTCACCACCGCTGCCCGGCTGGTCGAACAGGCGCGGGGTCACGAAGGCGATGTTCATCGCACCATGCGGCCGGCGGCCGGATGCAGGTAAAGCGCCAGCATGGCGAAGCCCAGCGCATTGCCGCCCACGCCCAGGCTGGATGCCGACAGCAGGTAGGACAGGGTCCAGTACAGCAGCCAGCCCGCCAGCCAGGGGCCGCCACTGTCGCCGCGCGCGGCCGCGGCACTCAGCACCTCGCGCGCCAGCGCCGCCACCCAGGCCAGGGGCAGCAGGGCGGCGAGGCCGACCTGGCCGACGACGTTGCCGAAGCCGCTTTCGTTGCCGAAGTCGGTGTCGGTGTCGGTGTAGTTGCCGGCGGCGCCCACGCCCTCGCCCAGCCAGTTGCCGGCGCGCAGATAGTCCAGCGACGAGGCCAGGCCTTCCACATGCTCCAGCGGCCCTTCCAGGTGGCCGGTGGCGGCGGCCCACAGTGCCAGCGCCGACGCCGCGATGGCGAGGCTCCAGACCTGGCGCGGCGACGGCAGGCCCAGCAGCCGCCAGCCGGCCAGCGCCAGCAGGAAGAGCACGAAGCCCTTGGACCAGGTGGCCAGCCCGCACAGCAGCGCCAGCGCCACCGCAGCGGCAGCAGCGTGGCCGCGCGCCCGGCGCGCCAGGGCCAGCACCAGCAGCACCGCCATCGCGGCGGCCAGCGTGGTGGGCTCGAGGTAGCTGGAGACCATGCGCCGCAGCGGTACGCCGGTCCAGGGCTCCAGATCCCAGGTGAAGAAGCGCCCGCTCTGCGCGTAGGGCAGGCTGCCGAAGCGGTCGAGCGCATTGGCGGCGGTATAGCTTTCGACGTCCAGCCACCCGGTCCACAACGACTCGGGCGCGGCGCGTTCCGCCAGGCCCAGCAAGGCCACTGCCACGCTGCTGGCCACCAGCAGCGCGAACAGCCTCTCCAGTTGTGGGCGCGACCAGGGGATGGCCAGCAGCGCCGCGAAGAGCAGCGGCACCAGCGCCAGTCGGCGCAGGTTCAGCGCCGTCAGCACCAGGCCGCTGGACGAGCGCAGCGCCAGCACGCCGTAGACCAGCACCATCAGCAGGGCCCAGCGCGCCGACGCCGGCAGCGGCGGCGCGGGCGACGCGCCGGCCAGCGCCATGGCGCCCAGAAGCAACAGCGCGACGACGGCGGCGTCGCGCACGACACCATTGAGCGCCCACTGCGGATCGGCAGTGAGGCGAAAGCCCAGCAGCCCCACCAGGGGCCCGAACTGCAGCGCCAGGATCAGCAGCACCACCAGCGCGAAGGCTGGCGCCGCGGCGCTGGCCGGCGCCGGCCGGGGCAGCGGCGGCGGCATCAGCAAGCGGCACCGGCACCGGACCGCAAGGCCCGGGCCAGGCCCAGCAGCGCCGTGCGATAGCACTGCTCGGGTTGGGCCGCGGCCAGGCGTTTGCGCGCATGGGCGACGGCGGCGGCGCGCGCGACGGGCGCGCGCAGGCCGTCGAGCGCGCGCCGCAGGCCGGCGGCGTCGCCGAAGTCGAACAGCGAGGCCGCGGGCAGGATCGCGCCGAGGTTGGCCTCGCGGCTGGCCACCACCGCGCGCCCGCAGGCCGTGGCCTCCAACGCCACCAGCGGCAGGCCCTCGTAGCGCGAGGGCAGGATCAGCACATCGCTGGCCGCCAGTGCCTGCTCGATGGGCGCATGGCCATGCACCGTGACGATCCCGGGGCCGAGCGCCGAGGCCAGTTCCAGCAACGCCAGCTCGCCGGCGCCGCGGCCCTGAAAGCGCCAGCGGTGGTGCGCGCCCCATGCGGGGTCGGATTGCAGCGTCTGCGCCAGCCAGTCCAGGCCCTTCTGGTGCAGATCGAAGCGGCCGACGAAGGCCAGGCGCAGACGCCCGTCGGCGGACACGGTCTCGGGCAGCGGCGCCGGGCTGGCCAAGCGCGCGACATTGGGCAGCACATGCACCGGCACGCTCAGGCCCCAGGTGCCGGCCAGCAACGCCGCCTGCTGCTCGTCGATGGTGATCCAGGCGTCGACCGCGCGCAGCCAGGGTGCCAGCAGGCTGTCGCGCAGCCGCGCGGCGCGGTAGCCCATGGCCGCGGCGGTGTGGGCCATCGGCACGTAAACCCACAGCGGACGCCGCTGCCAGGCGGCCGCGGCCAGCAGCCAGGCGTCGGCATGCAGCACGCCGGGCGCCAGCAGCAACGGCTTGTGGCGTGGCCACAGGCTGAGCCTGCGCAGCAGATCGCGGCGCTGGGGCCGGCCGGCCGGCGCGGCGCCGCCTGCGTCCGTCTCCAGGCCGGCCGCACGGCAGGCCTCGGCCAGGGCCGGCGTGGGCGCGATGACCGTGGTCCGCAGCAGGCCCAGGCGCCGCGCATCGGCCAGCCAGCCGAACAGCGCCACCTCGTGCCCGCCCGGCTCGCGCGGCGTCAGCGCCACGCACAAGTCGGCATCGGCGGCACTCATAGCGCCTGAGGCCTGCGGGCAGCGACGGCCGGCTGCGGGCGCATCAGCTCCTGCGCCCAGCGCCGCAGCGTCGGCTCGCTCCACCAGGCCAGCACCATGCCCGCGCTGGCCAGGAACAAATCGTTTGGCCGAGCCCAGGCCCAGGCGGCAAGCGCCAGCGCGATGGCCAGCGAAGGCCGCAGCAGCAGGGCCTGCAACAGGTCGCCAAAGCGCGGCCACAGCGGCGCCGCCGGCGCGACGGCGGCCAGGAACAGCAGCACGCCGGCCCAGGCCGAAAACGCGCCGGCCACCGCCAGCCCCGGCGCCCCCAGCAGCAGCACGGCCGGCAGCGCCAGCGCCAGCTCGGCCAGCAACCAGGCGCCGTGGACGCACGCGGCCTGCCACGGCGTGCGTGCCAGCAGCAGCCATGCGCCCAGCGTCGTGGCCGCCAGCCCCGGCAGCATGCGCAGGGCCAGCCAGGGCATCAGCGCAGCCGCCTCTTGCCACTGCCCGCCCCACCAGTGGCTGTCGGCATGGGCCACCCAGGCCGGCAGCAGCGCCAGCGGCGGCAGCGTGGCGATGGCCAGGCGCCGCGTCTGCGCCAGCACCGCCGGCCACTGCGCCGCGCTCGCGCTGGCACGCAGCGCCGGCAGCGCCACGCGTGCGGCGGTGGCGGCACCGACCTGGGCCACCAGGGCGCAGGCGCTCAGCGCCAGGCTGTAGACGCCGGCCCAGACGGCGCCGAACAGCGGCGCGAGCAGCCACAGGTGCATCTGGTCGCGCAGCATCGAGACGCCGGCCACCACCTGCACCCCCGCGCCTTCGGCCAGCAGTTGGCGCACCGGCGCTGCGCCCGCGCCCGGGGCGGCATCGGCCAGGCCGCGGGCGGCGGCCACGATCCAGGCCGTGCGCAGCAGGCGCGCCGCCAGCACCGCCACCGCGAAGGCCGTCCACCAGGCCAACCCGGCGGCGATCAGCAGCGCCGGCAGCGCGAACTCCAGCACCACCGAGGCGCCCTCGGCGCGCCCCACGGGGCCGAATTGCTGCGCCCGCTCGAGCCGCGCCAAGGCCGTCAACAGCGGCGGATAGGCCAGCAGATAGGCCGCGGGATAGGCGGCCAGCAGCCAGGCACCGCCGACGTCGACCCGGCCCGCGGCCTGCAGCGCCAGCGCCGCCAGCACCGCCAGCGCGGTCAGCACAGCGGCGGCCCCGGCGCAGCCCAGCCCCAGGCGGCGCAGCGTGGCCGCGCCGGGGAGATCGTCGCGCCGCACCAGCGCGGTCTTGAGCCCGCCGTCCAGCAGCAGCAGGCCGGCCCGGGCACCGGCCAGCGCCATCGCCCACACCGCCAGCTGATCCGGCCGCAGCCAGCGCGCGTAACAGGCCGCCGAGACCAGGGCCGCCAGCAGCGCCAGCGCCTGGGCCAGCGCCAGGCTCAGCACGCCGCGACTCATGGGCCGCGCCGCGGCAACGTCGAGTGGATCAGCGCGATGCGTTCCCGGTAGGCCGGGTCCAGCCGCGCCAGCCGCATGCGGTGATGCAGCAGCACCCAGGCCGCCTGCCCGCTAAAGCCCAGCAACGCACCCACGAGAACCCACATCGGGATGCGCGGGCTGCTCGGCAGCTCGGGCACGCGCGCCGGGTCCAGCACCTGCAGCGGCACCGAATCGGAGGCCTCGTCGACGCGCGCCGCCTCGGCCTGGCGGGCTATCGATTCGGCCAGCGTCTCGGCATAGCGGAATTCGCGCACGCGCGTGACGAAGGCGCCGGGGCCGTCGTCGCGCGGCACTTCGGCGCGTGCCAGCTGGGCGCGCAGCGCCGCCAGTTCCGACTGCACCTGCTGCACCTCGGCGCTGCCTTCGGCGCGCACGCGGCGGGTGGCGGCCAGGCGCATCTCGGCCGCGGTGACCTCGGCTTGCAGCCGGCCATAGGCCTCGGCGGCAGCGCGGGGTTCGCTGCGCAGCGCCGCACGGTCGAAGCCGCTGGCCTGCAGCTTCTTCTGCGCCTCGTCCAGCGCGCCGCGTGCGCGCGCCAGCTGGGCCTCGTAGAACTTGAGCCGCTGGCGCGCCTCTTCCAGCGCAAAGCCGCGCAGCGTGTGGCGCAGCTCCTCGATGTATTCATTGGCCATGGCGGCGGCGCGCTGCGGGTGTTCGTCTTCCACCAGCACCTGCACCAGGCCGTCGCGGCGGCCGGCGCCAAAGCTCACGCGGCGGGCCAGCCTGGCATGCGCCTGGGCGCGCAGCGGCAGCTCCCAGCCGCGCTGCAGGTCGAAGCGGTCGATGATGCGGTCAGCAATCGTCTGGCTGCGCAGGATGGCCAGGTGCAGGTCGACGGCACCGCTGCTGGTGCTCACCAGGCCGGCCAGCGCCGGCAGCGCGCTCGACACCACCGATTGCGAGGGCCGCAGCAGCGGCTGCACGACGAAGCTGGCCTGGCCGGTGAAGCGCACCGTCTGCACCAGGCTCAGGCCCAGGCCCAAGAGCCCGCACAGCAGCGTGGCCAGCAGCAGGCGCCAGCGCCTGTGCCACAGGGGCAACGCGATCTCCAGCAGGCCGGCGCTGGCGGCCGAAGCGGCGGCCGGTGCGCCAGCCGTTGCCGGCGTCGCCAGGGGCAGGTCGGGGCTCATCATCGCGTCCAGAACAGCGCCGCCATGCCCACGCCCAGCTGGTAGAGGATCTGGGTCCAGTCCTTGGCGCCCTGCACCCAGGTCACGCGCGCCGATTCTTCGGGCACGAAGACGGTGTCGCCGGGCAGGGCCGGCTGGCTGTCGAACTCGCGTGCGCGGCTCCAGAGGCTGCCCTGGCTGGCGCTGATCACGCTGCCGTTGGCGCGCACCACGAAGGCGGCTTCGTAGTCGGCATTGCCCTTGGGCCCACCGGCGCGCTGCACATAGTGGCCCAGGGTGCGGCCGCCGTCATGCACAAAGCTGCCGCCGTTGTAGACGCTGCCGAAGACGCCCACGCCCTGGGTCGAGGCTGGCAGCTGGATGCGGTCGCCGTCTTCCACCGCCACGGCTGGCAATGTGGTCGACTGCGGCGTCAGCTCCAGCACCATGCGGCCCTCGGGGCGCTGGGTGCGCAGGCGGGCCAGCATCTGCTGGTTGGCAGCGGCGGCGTCGGCATTGCCGTCGTCGCGGGCCGTACGGGTGGCGCCACTGCGCGCCAGCTCGGCCTCGAACTCACGCAGCGCGCGGGCGTAATTGGCCTCCTGCGTCAGGCGCACGCTCTCGCGCTTCAAGGCCGTGCCGTAAAGCCAGGCTCCAGGCGTGGCGCCGCCGGCCGCGGCGACGGCGTCGGCCAGGGTGGAGCCCGGCGGCAACAGGTACTCGCCGGGCTTGTAGACCTCGCCCTCCACCAGTACGCGCTTGTTGCGCAGCTGCGTCGGCGCGCCGGCCGCCACCTGCGAGCGCACGCGCAGGATGTCGCCATTGGCCAGCGGCGCGGCGGCGTCGCGCGGCAGCGCCAGTTCCACCGCGCCGGCGCCGTTGCGCTGCTGCAGTCGCTCCAGCGTGAGCGCGCCGCGCTCGGCCACCGGAGTGGAGCCGCCGGCCAGGCGCAGCGCGTCGGCCACCG
Organism: Rubrivivax sp. A210; assembly: GCF_904426505.1. GTDB lineage: Bacteria > Pseudomonadota > Gammaproteobacteria > Burkholderiales > Burkholderiaceae_C > Rubrivivax. Next base: position 5,311 of record NZ_CAJGBN010000007.1, on the reverse strand, counting down.
TTTCACCGGGCAGGAACTCGAACACCGCGGCGCGGTTGACGCTGCCCAGCACCGCCACCTGGGGGCCGGCGGCCTCCACGTGCAGCACATCGCCCGGCTGCAGCAAACGGTCGTCGCGGCGGCTGCCGCTGGCCAGCAGCGTGTAGAGGTCGAATTCGGTCACCGGCGCCTCGTTGCGCAGCAGGCGGATGCGGCGCCAGCTGCCACCGGCGGCCGGGCCCTGGGCCAGGGCCAGCGCGCCCGAGACGGTGGTCAGGCCCGGCACCAGGTAGTCGCCGGGCCGCGCCACGAAGCCGGTGATGTGGACGCGCACCGGGCTCAGGTCGGTGACGGCGGCGCTCAGCTCGAAGCCCTTGAAGACGCGCTCCAGCCGCGCCTTGAGCAGCCCATCGAGTTCGCCCGCCGTGGCCCCGGCCACCGCCACCGGGCCCACGCGGGGCGGCGTGATGCGGCCAGCGCGGTCGACGCGCAGCGTCCATTGCGCGTCGACACTGCCCCAGACCGTGACCGAGATCTCGTCGCCCACCTGCACCACATAGCTGGGCGGCACACGCGCCGGCGTCTCCAGGTGTGCCAGCGTGGCCTCGCCGCGCCGCGCCTGCGTGCCCAGCCGCCACACCGGCTGACCGCCATTGGCCTCGGTGGCCAGGCGTTCGAAGTCGCCGGGCTCGGGCTTGGGATCGGGTTCGCGCAGGGCCTGCACCCGCGCCGGCGCGGTGGCCGTGGCCGCCGCAGGCTGTACCACGGTGGTAACCGCATCGCCAGCGCTCAGGCGCGTGACGGCTGGCACTGACTGCGCTTGCGCGGTGGCGGCCAGGGTCAGCACCAGCCCACACAGGGCGCGTGGACAACCGAAGAGCGCGCGTCCGGCGAGCGCGCCGCGCGAAGCAAGAAGATGGACCATTCGGCCCACTCTAGGGCGCCCGTGTTGCAGGGCTGTGGCGCTTTGGTGGCGCTTCGATGGCGCTTCGATGGCGCTTCGATGGCGCTTCGATGGCGCTTCGATGGCGCTTCGATGGCGCTTCGATGGCGCTTTGGTGGCGGTGCCGGGGCACCGCCACCTCGCTCAGGAGCAGCGGCCGTCGGCCTTCTGCTGCGGCGTGCAGGCCCCATCCGCGGGGCGATTGCACTTGCCTTCGCGCTCATCCTTGTCGCTGCAGGCCTCCTCGCCCACGCCCAGCAGTTCCACCGTCAGCAGCGACTGCCGCTGGCGCGCCTGCGCCGTCTGCGTGGCGCCACTGGCGGCGCCCTCGCCCTCGGTCTTCTGCGCCGTGGCCGGCGGCGCGGCCACCGCCAGCGCCGGCGCGCCCACGGCCGCCACGGCGCCGCCCACGGCCGCGGCCTGCAGGTTGTCGGCACCCTTGATGGTGGAGCCCAGCACCACGCTGGGGGCGCGGATGAAGGCGTCGAGTGCCAGGATTTCACCGAAGGCCGGGTACAGGCCTATCGTGCCCAGGCGCCGCCCTCGCGCGTCTTCCAGGATGCCCAGGCCGCTGCCGGTGGTGGTGGCCGGCACCTCGAAGACCACGCCGTCGGCCGAGCGCCGCGCCGCCAGCGGCGGCGCCGCCACCGCGGTGTTGGCGCCGCGGCCGGAGTCGATGTCGCCGCGCGACGACCAGATGTTCATGTTGCCCTCGCCGACGATGAACACCCTTTGCGTGTTGACCTGGAAATCGTCGCGTGCAAAGCCATAGACCTGGCCACCGCCGAGCGCGATGACGCCCTTGGGGCCGGCGTTGGCGCCGCTTTCCTTCAGGCCCACGCTGATGCCGCCGCCGGGGTTGACGATGCGGATGTCGCCACCGCGCTCGCTGAGCACGGCGCTCTGCGTCATCTCCAGCGTGCCGCTGTAGGCGATCACCGGGGTTTGCCCCGGCCACACCGGCTGCGGCGTGAAGCTGCCGGCGAGCGCCAGCGTGGCCACCGCGAAGCCCTGGTCGAACAGCGCCAGGCGCAGCGGCAGCGAGCGGCGACCGAAGAGCGAGGCCGCGGCCGCGGCGCTGGCGGTCTCGGTCTCCAGCACCTGCTGGCGGTAGGCCTCGAAGAAGGCGCCGCTGCGCTGCGCCAGCGCGCCGCGCCAGGCCAGGGCCGCCGGCGCCGCCGGGTCGGCCGCGGCCATCGCTTCCAGCGCTGCCGCACTGCCGCCCAGGCGGGCGGCGACGGCGTCGCGCCAGCCGTCGTACACGGCGGCGCGGCTGGCCACGCGCGCTTGCAGCGTGCTGTCGATGTCGAGGCGGCCGAAGTCCAGCCCGCGCAGCTCGGCCAGGTAGTCGGCCAGCGCAGCGCCGGCCAGGCTTTCGCGGCCCGGCAGCACCAGGGCGCCGCCGCCGGCCAGCGCCTTGGTGCCGGCCTCCAGCACCTGGGCCTTGCGGCGCTCGAAGCCGCTGCGCAGCGCCGCGCTCATCTGCGCCGCGTCGGGCGGCGTGGCGGCCAGGTAGAGGCGGCCGAACTCGGCCGCCAGCACCTGCTCGCCGAAGCGCGCCTGTTCGGCCGCCGGCAGGGCCTGGAACTGGGCCCAGGCGCTGTCGTAGTCCAGCGTGGGGCTGGCCAGCGCGGCGCGCATGAAGCGCGTCAGCGCGTCGCGGTAGCGCGGCGTGGTGTTGCCATCCAAGCCGTTCGCACCGTCCACGCCGTCCAGGTAGGTGGCGGCAAACTGGGCCAGGTCGAGCACGCCGCGCGTGGCGGCGGCGACCCGGATGTCGGCACCCTGGGTTGGCAGGCGCGCATTGCGCTGGTTGCCCGAGGTGACGATGCCGCCCGAGGCGCCGAGGTCGATGCCGCGGCCGGCGTTGACTTCCAGCGCGCCGGGGCCGCCGATCGCGATCAGGCCTTGCAGGCCGGCCAGCAGATTGCGCCCGGCCGTCACCGTGGTGGTGTCGCCGGCGGCCAGGTTCTGGCCCACCAGGCGCAGGTTGACGATGTCGTCGCCCGCGTCCAGGCGCGCCGGCTTGGCCAGCAGCAGAGTGGCGTCGCCGCTCATGCTGATGGAGCCGCCGGCGTGCAGGCGCGCCGGTTCGCTGTCGCCGCTGTGCAAGGCCTGGCGCGGCTGGGTGTCGGCCAGCGTGTTGCTCACCAGGCCGGTGAGGCCGGCAAGCAGGCTGGCGGTGCGCCCCGCCGGGCGGCTGGCGTCGGGCCAGAGCGCGGGGTCGCTGTCGGCCATGGCGAAGTTGGGCGTGTTGCCGCTGCCGCCCAGGCGCAGCGCGCCGGCGGCCCACAGGTCGAGCTGGCCGCGCGCCGAGGGGAAGAGCAGCGCGCCGGCGGTCTCGGCACCCAGCAGTTGCAGATCGCCGCCCAGGGCCTGCGCCCGGAGCGTGGCCGGCAGGACGCGGAAGTAGTCGGGCGTCTCAACCCCGCCCTGCAGGCCGTAGCGCGTGGTCTGCGACGCGCTCAGGCCGCCGGTCAGGCTCAGCGTGCCGGCGTTGGCGCGCAGCACCAGGGCCGCATCGTCACCCCAGCCGTAGAAGAAGCCCGAGACATTGGCGCGGTTGTCGGCCGCCGAGGCGGGCGCGGCGGTCGGGTTGAAGCTGCCCACCAGCTGCAGGCCGTTGCGCGCCTGCAGCTGCCAGCGGCCACCGTCCATCTGCGCCAGCACCGGGTCGGCGATGCCGAGGTTGCCGCCGGCCGCGACTATGCTGCGGCCGGCATCGATGCGGCCCGCGCCCGCCGCCACCAGGAACTGCCCGCCCAGCAGGTCGCGCCCGGCGCGTACCTCGAGGTCGGCGCCGCCCAAGGTGTGCAGGCCGGCCGTGGCCATCACGCGGCTGTCGGCCCAGCCGGCGCTGGGCAGCATCGCCTGCAGATTGCGCACGTCGCGGCCGGCGCTGGCGCTGAGCGCGCCGCCCCCGAAGGAGCCCAGGGTCTGGCGGAAGCGGCTGAACTCGGCCCACCAGGCCAGCTGGGCGCCGTTGGCATAAAGGCCTTCCTCGCCGGCGCGCGTGCTCTGCAGGCCGCTGCGCCAGAGCCAGTTGTTGACGAGCTGGGTCGACTCAAAGGCGCTGATGTCGCGTGCGGCGCGCAGCTCCAGGCGGCCACCCTGCTCGGTGAAGGCGGGCTTGGCGGCCTGGGGCGCGAACAGGCTGGTCAGCACGGGGGCCAGGTCGGCGGTCTTGCGCCCGGCCACATAGGCCAGGCCGGGTGCGGTGTTGGCATTGCCGGCGCCGAAGACGATGTCACGGCCGGCGGCCAGCGTTATCGATCCGGCGCCGGTGCGCAGCAGGCGGCCGGCGGCGATGTTCAGGTTGCCGGTCTCGGCCGCGCCGGCCGAGAAGTCGCGGGTGGCCAGCGGGTGGGCCGCCGCGAGGTCGGCGCCGGCGGCCAGGCGCAAGGACCAGGAGCGCGCGTTGTCGTTCAGTGCCGCGGTGGTGGCGGCGCTGGCAAAGCCGTCGCTGATGGAGCCGTTCACGCTCAGGTTGCCGGCCGCGCGCAGCGTCAGAAAGCCGGCGTCGCCGCCCGGTCGGTCGGCGTTGAGCGCCCAGTCGGCGGCCACATTCAGATTGCCGGCGGCCTGCACCTCGACACCGGCGCGCAGCTGCACACGGCCGCTGTCGGCCGCCGTGAGGCCCAGCGCGCGGTTGATCGCCGCCGCGGCGGCCATGAAGGCGGCGCTGTCGTTGCGCAGCGTGGTCTGGCCCAGCGTGGCGGCGCGTGCGGCGCCGACGCCGCTGATGAGGCTGTTGCCGGCGGCGATGGTGGCGATGGCGCGCGTCTCGCTGCCCACCGTCACCGTGCTGTAGCGGCGCACCGCCTCGATGTCGACTTCGCCGGCACGCAGGTTCGCGGTGTTGAGCGCGTCCACCGCCACCGAGGCGTTGTCGGCGCCACGCGCGGCGCGCAGCACGATGCGGCCGTCGGCGGCGCTGTCGCCCTGGGCGTCGACCACGGCGTCGGCAGCCAGCGCGACGAGGCCACTGCGGTTGTTGCTACCGCTGGCCAGCAGCACGTCGCCGCCCTGGGCGCCGGCGCGGCTGGAACCGGCCAGGATGCGGCTGGTGCCGTCCAGGCGCAGGTCGCCCGCGGCGGCCAGCTGCACCACGCCGCCGCCGGGCGCGCGGGCATCCAGCGTGGCACCGGCCAGCGCCAGGCTGCCGGCGTCGGCGGCGATGCGGATGTCCTCGGCCTGCAGCTGGCCGCTCAGCGCCAGATCGCCGCTGCGCTGGCGCAGCGCAAAGCTGCGCGTGGCGCCGCCGGCGCCGGCCAGCCGCAGCAGCGCGTCGGCGTCGGCCAGGCTGGCGACATCGATCTCGAGCCGGCCGCCGCGGGCGGTGGCGGCAGCGCCGGCCTGGGCGGGCAGCGTGGCGCCCGGCAAGATCGG
>NZ_CAJGBN010000006.1 GCF_904426505.1 Rubrivivax sp. A210 | reverse complement strand
GGCAGGGCCGGGCGCATCGCCACGAGCTTGCTGCGCCTGGATCTCGTCATCCTCGATGAGCTGGGCTACCTGCCCTTCAGCCAGGCCGGCGGGGCGCTGCTGTTCCACCTGCTCAGCCGCCTGTACGAGCACACCAGCGTGATGATCACGACCAACCTGGACTTCGCCGAATGGTCCAGTGTGTTCGGCGACGCGAAGATGACCACCGCGCTGCTGGACCGCCTGACGCACCACTGCCACATCGTGGAGACCGGCAACGAATCGATCCGCTTCAGCCGCAGCACGGCCGAGGCCAAGAAGCGGATCAAGGCGCGCGAGCAGACGCGCAAGGGCGCCAAGACCGACGCCGAGGCCGAACCGTTCTGACCGGGCGCCGCGCGGGGGAAGACGCTACGGGCTACGCCCTGCGCGTCTTCCCCCGCGCGATCAACACGGCACAAAGGAGGTCAACGAAGCAGGCTAACAACTAAACTTATCCACAGCCGACACTCTCAAAGTCGGCTCCCACCCCTGGCTCAATATTCGGTCGGCACGGTGGCTCAGATTTGGATCGGCGCCGACAAACATGGCTCTTGGCGGCTCGAGTGGTCTGGCAGGTTGCATTGGTTCCATCGTTGGGCGCTGCTATTTGGCCCGACCAGTATTGCGGCGGACTTTAGTCATTCGAGGCCGAAGCGCGATGAAGTCCGCGCACCGGCGGGTGGAAGCATCTTTGGATTCGGTGCGGCGCAGAGATAGCACCGCCAGGGCTCAATCTTGCGTCCTTGCCCAAAATGCGCCGGAAGGATAAGGATGGCCGTCTGTCATTCCGAGGCCTTCACTGGAGCCCCTGGGCCCAAGAGTTCGGCCACCGACTCAAGAGTTCGCGTCCATTCGCGCTCCAGCATCGTGCGAACGTCGCCCTCCATGGCCACACGCTTGTCATCGGTGAACCACTCACGGCTGAACATCGCCACGGCTTGGCGATATCCGCGGCTACGTCCCCACTCAGCCACGCAGCGCTGCCAAAGGTCTGCGGCGGATTTCAAGGCCTCCCGATAGGTGGTCTGAGCCATCAACTGGGCCTTGTTCTGCATTTGGTCGAATCCGGCAATGAGGACCCGTTCGACCTGGGTCACAAGTTCGCAAGCTGGAGCCAGTTCCGGCGTCGCGCGCAGCAGGCGGCAATATTCAGCGAACCCGTCGACGCGCCTGCCAACTGCAGATACGCACAGCTTGCGTGCCCCGAACCCAAGTTGATAGGAGTAGCTGAAGCTGCGCCACTCCCCATCGCGCCGCGCAGCTGCAGCCACGGAAGACGCCGGCGCACTGAGAATCTCACTCAGAAGTTCTTCCTGTACCGAGCCTGGCGTCACCGGCACCTTGCTGTTCTCCCTTAGCCACAGCTGCAGGCGCGCTGCCGCCTCATCAAATGCCGCCTGGTTGGCCTGCTCCCGCTGGTTCTCCAAGAGATTGCGCGCACCTCTTGTGGCCGCTTCCAACTGCCGCCGGAACGAGCTGCGCGCCATTTGGAGCCCCTGGACCAGGAATTCCTGGGCTATTGCGCCTGGGTCGCTCAAGCAGTTGTAGAAGCCGATGCGGTAGTCTTTTAGGCCCAGTGGAGCCATGTTCATCAGAGCGTGGTCGCGCTTGAGGTCATAGCCATCTTCAACGGTCTCAACCGCGGAGCCCGTGGCGTCGTCGACTACGGCCAGGGCTTGGTCGTGATGCGCCAAGACAAGCACTGAGGAGTTGACCTCCAAACCGCGAATGCCGCTTTCTACTGCCCGGCTCAACAAGTGCTGAGCAGGGCTACCCGGCGCATCATTGAAGTGCGAGCACAGGACAGCCAGTGTGTGGGGGTCCTTCAAGTGAACTTCGAGGTCCTCACGAGCCGCCGTACCGTGAATTCCCTTGGTATCAATGAAGCGAACAGATAGGCCGTCAGCCTGCAGGAGGGACTTCTTGACGATGACTTCAATACGCTTCGGGAGCGTGAATTCAGGATGCTTGCCGTCGTTGATGCGACGAAACTCGTCTCTCAGCCATGCCAGAGGGCTCTTGCCCGACGAGGGTTCGTACCAGATTTGCCGCCGGTCGCGTGTGGGCAGGTTCATCCGCGTCAAGACCTCTACCGTGAACTCTCGAACAGTAGGGCACTCTGCGGCCAGCTCTTTTGCTGGGTCAAATGTCTGGCGCTTGCCAGCCGCATCTCGCGAGGACTTGAACATCAGGCCCGACATGTTCCGGATGGCGCGCTCGACCTCCTTGTAGGTGGCCCTTGGCTCTCCGGGCCGCACATCGTCGTCCTCGGCCCCGCCTGTGCCCTTGAGTACGTGCTCGGCAAAGTCCCGAACGTCTTCCCGAATTTCATCGGGTGTGCCTGGCTCGATTGCGATGCCGTACTGCGGTCCGCTGAGCAGGTGCACCTCACACAGGGTGGTGCCGCCGGCGCCGTCGGCCAGGACTGGCGCCAGCTTTCCATCGTCCTTGCGGACCGTGAGGTCGGTCATGAAGCCAATAGCTGTCGACTTCCCGACGCCGATAGCGCCGATGAAGGCCACCTGGTGTTCACGCTTGAGCAGCAAGCCCGCACACCGCTTCAACTCGTCGGCGTACTCGCCGATGCGGCGGCCGAACGCCTGAGGCAGGTCTGGGTTGCTGCGCAGTTCCTCCAGCTCCCGCGCCACCTGCTCGGCCTGCCAGAGCTCGTCCTGGTCGACGTGGTCGAGCGGCGGCACCGGAAGCACCTTCCAGTGCCGCTGGACCGCCTCGATAAGCCGGGCGGCCCCGGCAGTCGGAATCTGCTTGAGGATGTCGACAACCTCTTCCAAGGTGACTGGACGGTCGCCGGTCTCAATGCGCGAGAGGACCGCTGGGCTGAGCGACACGCGCTTTGCCAGGTCTGCCTGCTTGATATCGGCCTGCTCGCGCACCTGGAGCAGGTAGCGGCCCAGTTCGGCCGGGTTGAAGCTTGTGGCTTGTTCGTCCATGCTGACCTCTCAAAAACTTGTGAGCCAATGCTAGCAAGATTTCACAGACATGCAAGTCAAAAATGAAACGTGTTCTACGCCGGTCCGCGATTGCCTCGCATGGACCTGCGCAAGCGTCCACGCGTGCCTCCTGCCACGGGAAGCGGTTGCTGGTCGGAAGCCTTGGGGCGGGGCAGCCGCTTCACCGGAGCGCTCCCGGCACGGGCGGCCCCGGAGGTGCCCAACAACGTTCGCCAGTCGGCGACGTGCGCCAAAGTGAGGTGCGCAGGGAACGGCCCGGCCGCCAGGAGGCTTCGGCGCCAATGGGACGATTGCCCTTGTGGACGGCCGCGCAGGTGGTCGGCCGAGGGCCGGTTCCGACCGTCACTCCGTAACCCAGTTTCAGCCCCGTTACATGTGTCCGGCATATCTTGGCCACGTTTGCCAAAATCCGGCATATCTTGGCCACGTTTGCCAAGCCACGCAAGTCCTTGTCACCACTCACGAATTTCCGCAAAACCTCAACAGAAATCCGGCATCTGCCCGAAAATGGGGCAAAAGTGACCGGTTCAAATCCTGCCCCAGGCGCCTTCCGACGGGTGGAGTTACAGGCTTGCGAGCAAAAGCAGGGGTTTTGGCGCGGTAACGCGGCCAAGAGATGCCGGATTCCGGGCCATCGGATGGCGGATTCGACAACTTAGAACTGAATATGCGCCGCCCCACAAGGGCGGCGTTTTGCTTTGTGCCCATCCTGTGCCCATTTCGTGCCCTGGCCGTGCCCACGGTTTTCAGCGCAGCCTCGAAATGACCGTTGGGCGCCGTGCCCAGGGCCTGACCATTGGGTCGAAATCGCGACCATTGGGCGAGTGGTCCAACGGTCGTGGGCACAGACGTTGGGCACAAGCGCGGGCCGTGCCCAGTTGGCGCGGCGTTGTGGGGTTCTGTGCCCAAGTTGTGCCCATCCGTGCGATGACGCGATTTCCGACCGCTGTTCAGCCGTCCCGTATCCACCCGCGACTAGGCAACCGGAGGGCGGCGAGAACGTCGATGGCTGGACACGATGTTTTGGGGGGTTCTCCGAGAGCCACGCCCTCGCGCGCGCGAGGCTGAGACAGAGCAGGGTCCGCCATCGCTGTGACCGAGGCGGCCTATCTAGCCCGCTTCCGCCGCCGAACCATCGAGGCCTGGGCCAAGCGATGCTGAGGAGCCGGCAACCAAGGCGCCTGCAATCAATCGGCCGGACCGCAGCGTAAGCCGACGCTGGTCGAGGCCCGGCGTACTTGCGCTGACTGGCACCAAGCGGTCATTGGGCCGCGCGGCCTGCGCTCGCCCGATAGGCCGCTGTGCGAGGTGGTGCGGTCGTAGGCCTCCGGCGATCCGAAGGTCAATGCGCCACCGACCGCTGTCCACACGCAGCGGCGGAGCGGGAAACAAGGGCTTGGCTACCTCTGCGCCTGTGCAGCCTCTCCCAGATCACCAGCCTGCCGCGCCAGACCGTACCTCACAAGCTCGAAGGACTTACAGCGGCTGGTAAGGTGCGAGTAGCGTTGATTCCGGCGACGATGCAGCAGAGTGATTCCTGACGTGGCCGAACTGTCCGGCAAGTACCTCAGCAAGTGCACAGTTCGGTTACCCTGGGCTCGAGACACTTCGGGGACCGCCTATGACCGACACCGTTGTTCGACTCGAAGTCCGCGGCCGTGTCCAGGGCGTGGGTTACCGTTGGTCGATGGCCGAGGAGGCCCGGCAATTGGGCGTTCGTGGCTGGGTTCGCAACCGCCGCGACGGCTCGGTTGAGGCGACAGCCGCGGGTTCGCAGGAAGTGATCGACCGACTGATCGCCTGGGCACGAAGAGGACCAGCTGCATCCACGGTCGAATCCGTCGAGGTCTACCCAAGCGAGGGCAACTTCGAGTCCTTCGAACAGCGGCCTACCGCGTGAGCGCGCCCCGCATCTGATGATCGTCCGCAGACCATGGCACGGTGCACGCCATCTCCGGCAACTCAGGCCTGCCAGACCCCATACCCGGCCTCGCGCAGGCCGATAGCCAGCTCGACCTCCATCTCTCGAGCGGCTTCGTGGGGCATCGGGTTGTAGACCTCGTACAGCTGCGGCAGAAGACGCAGGCCGTACTGCAGCACGAACCGGTTGGCCTGGATCCCGGCCTTGTGCCGGTCGAAGCGCAGGTCTGGGTCCAGGCCCGTCATGCCGACGTAGACCAGCGGCTTGCTGAGCTGATAGTCCGGGTTCGCCTTGCGGAACGAGGCCTCGCTCCATGCGCGGTCCGACAGCTCCACCACGTATACATGGTGGTGGTGCTTGCGGGAGCGGCTCATGCCAGTGCCGACACCACGGCCGCCGATGGCAGTACCAGGCCGAAGCAACTGCGTCTGGTGACCGACGATGTCATGGCTGGCTGGATCTGCAGGGTGTTTGCACGGGTCCGGCTACGGCCTGGTCTTGACCATCGCCTCCAGGTGCGCGCGCAGCGCCTTGCGCCCGGCGCTGTTGGTCGACCGCCAGGCGGCCAGCGCGAGGTCCTGCAAGGCCCTCTCGGCAGCGGTCGGCGAGCTGTCTTCGCGGGCTTCGTCCAGCCAGCCAACCGGCTTGCCCTGGTGTTGCTCGATCTGCCGGGCCAGCTTGTCGCCGATCGGCCGCGACGACTTGATCTGGCTCCACATGCTGGGCGAGATCTCCAGCGTGGCTGCAAAGGCCTGCTCCAGCCCCTTGGGCGAGGCGCCGGTTGCGAGCGCCTGCTCGGCGTAGGCCTGGAAGAGGGCCAGGGCGTTGAGTCTTCGGGTGACGGTGGTGTTGACCACTGATGCTGTGCTTGATGCAACGATTTCGATCCGGCATTCTCTCAGGGGGTTGACGATGACGTAAAGACTATTTACAGTCCGCTTTGTCGTACCCCAAACCGCTCCATGTGAGCAACTATTTTTCCAAGGATCCCATCGTGAACTCCCGCTACGTCGCCAGCACCACCCGACCCATCAAGGGGCTGGTCGCGTTCGCACGTGCCGCGGCGATGGGATCGCTGGGCGCCTGCCGCACCGCCCTGTTCCCGACCTTTCCGACAAGCTGCCATCGGCTTGGGCGGCATGGGGACCCAGTTCATCCGGGAGAGGAGAGCGCATAGCTCGCACCCTCCAAGCTCTGCACGCAGGGGCCCGGATTCCGAAAGGATCCGGGCTCTTTTCATTTCTGGCTTCAACCGGCTTGCGCATCGGCACAGGCTCGCGATCGATGGATCGCACCACCGCTGGCGGTGGACGCTCTTTAACAAATTGCCGCAAGGCAGCCCCGGGAACCTGGATCAGGCCGGCGGCATGCCTTGCAATCTTTGCGGATGTAGCTCAATGGGCAGAGCAAGGCCACCCCACGGCCAAGACATGGGTTCGAGACCCGTCATTCGCTCCACTTCGGGTGTGTCCTTGCACTCCGTGGCCGCGCGACAAGGTGTTGGCGGTACGGGATGTGCGCGGCCAGTGATCAGGCCCCGTGCAGCGAGACACCACATCCGACGGGATGCTCGCGCTCGGGCACAGCCGAAGTGGATTCAGACAAGCCCTTGTAGCTCAGTTGGCAGAGCAGCCGCTTTGTAAGCGGCAGGCCGCGCGTTCGAACCGTCGCCGAGGGCACCAGACATGTCGCGTGCGAATAGACGACCCTAGACAGCAGTGTGGGCATTGCCGCTGCTCCGCGGCTCAAGTTGAGAGGCGCGGCTTCGTATCCCGCACGCGACGTCAAAGGAACAGGAAGCCCATCGAGCTCACGCTTCGGGTGGAAATCGGCCGCAAGGATAGGGCGGCGCCGGAACCCGTGACCGGATGGTTCTCCCGTGGAGTGCAGATCAACACCTGGTACAGCTGCCGCCCTGCGAGCGACAGGTTCCAGGGTCGACGCCCGCACGAGGCGGCAGAACAGATTGCCGAGATAGCTCAGCAGGTAGAGCGGCGCGTTGAAGGCGCGTGCGTCGGGGGATCGAAGCCCTCTCTCGGCACCAGCAAGACAGAACCTCGTTGGCTCAGTTGGATTTCATAGCGCCGGCCTACGAAGCCGGAGGTCGCACGTTCGATTCGCGCACGAGGTACCAACACGGCCGGACCAGTCCAGTTGGCAGAGCAGCACCATACGCGCGCACTTGGGCAGGCGAACGCACCTGCCGTGAAGCGAGGCAACGCGCGGGCCTAGGTAGAAAGCGGTGAATCGAGCCCGTGCCCCGGTTTCATACATCTCGACGTAGCCAAGTGGTCGAAGGCGGCGGCCTGCAAAGCCGAAGGCGAAAGCCCGCGTCCGATCGCAGCGAGCAATCGAACCGTCGAGTCCATGCCTCGTTAGCTCAGCGGACAAGAGCAGCCGGTTCCGATCCGGCGGGTCGGCCGTTCGAATCGGTCACGAGGCACCAGTTCGCTTCCCCGGTAGCGCAGATGGCAGAGCCCCCGGCCGTCAACCACGAGGTCCGTGGTTCGAGGCCACGTGGGGGAACCAGTTTCATCTTGGTGTGGCGCAGATGGCAGCGCGCGTGATTTGGGATCACGAGGCCGCAGGTTCGAGACCTGCCACCGAGACCAGTTTGAAGCGTGTGTTTGGGTGTGGCCGTAGCTCAATGGCAGAGCCGTGGGTCGTGAACCCGCTGGTGCCGGTTCGATCCCGGCCGGCCCCCCCAAGCGCATGTGAACTTCATGCGTCCCGCTCTCACGGGGCAGAGTAGCGGGCTCACCTGGCCCGTCAGGGTACGAACCCCGGCGACGCCCCAGCTCACCGCCCTCGTGGCGGAATCGGCAGGCCCCCCGGCCTCAGGCGCAGGAGCCTTCGCAGGCATCTCCGGTCGACTCGGGACTAGGGAACCAATTTCCAGTCCGGCGGTGCAGCGGTGCCGTCACAAGGCGAACGCCGGCGGATCTTGCCCACCCCGGACTTCGAGTCCATCAACCACCCAGGAGGTGTGCCATGAAACCGAACGACGATGACGACGTGTGCTTTCGAGGTCACGAGCAAGCGGCGCAAGGGCTTCCCGTCTGAGACGGCAGTCAAGCGCGGCAATCGCATCGTGCGCGGCAGCAAGGAGTTGGCCGAGAAGCTCGGCCGCAACGACCCCTGCCCGTGCGGCTCGGCGAGGTCGTTTCAAGCATTGCTGCCTGCGCAGCGGCTGCTTTTGACGGCGTGAACCGGCATCACTACCGGCGCTGAAGCATCGGCGCCGACACCTGCAGTAGGAAGGTTGCCAGAGAGGCCAGCGCAAGGCCTGGCTAAAGCCAAGACCGGCAAACGCTGGCGCGGGCGGCAGTCGGTCATCGAAGTGCATCCCATCATTGCGCTGCACGGTGCACCCAGGGTCAACCTGTTCGACGTGGTGCCGGCCTTCAGCAGGAACAAGCTGTTCCGGCGCGACCGCATGACTTGCGCCTACTGCGGGCAGCGCTTTCACGAGCGCGAACTGCAGTGCGAGCACATCGTGCCGCATTCGCGCGGCGGCGGCTGGACCTGGATGAACCTGGTCACTGCCTGCGGCCTGTGCAATGGCCGCAAGGCCTGTCGCACGCCCGAGGAAGCCGGCATGCCGCTGGTGTACCTGCCGTATGTGCCCAGCCGATTCGAGGACTTCCTGCTCGAAGGTCGGCACGTCCGCGCCGACGTGCACGAGTGGCTGGCCGCGCGTCTTCCCCGATCGTCGCGTGCAGGAACGCGATTGAGCTGATTGAGCGCCGGCCCCGATGGTGCCGTCGGTACCGCCGGGGCACTCACAATGGAGATTCATCATGGAAACCAACTTCATCCACGAAGACGTCCCCGGCGGTGTGCCGCTGAAGATGTGGACCCGCGGCCTGCCCGTGGAAGATCAGGCCAGGCGCCAGTTGACCAACGCCGCGCGCCTGCCCGTCGTGCACCACCACATCGCGGCCATGCCCGATGTGCACTTCGGCATCGGCGCCACCGTGGGCTCGGTGATCCCCACGCTGCGCGCCATCATCCCGGCCGCGGTGGGCGTGGACATCGGCTGCGGCATGATGGCCTGCAAGACCACGCTGACGGCCGAAGACCTGCCGGACAACCTGGCGCCGCTGCGTGCCGCCATCGAACGCGCCGTGCCGCATGGCCGCCAGCCGGGCTCACGCGACCCCGGCGCCTGGAGCAAGGCCCCGGGCGCGGTGACCACGGCCTGGGCCGGGCTGGAGCCCGAATTCACCGAACTGTGCCGCGACTACCCCAAGCTGGCCAAGACCAACCACATCCAGCACCTGGGCACGCTGGGCACGGGCAACCACTTCATCGAAGTCTGCCTGGACGAGGCCGGCTTCGTGTGGTTCATGCTGCACTCGGGCTCGCGCGGCGTGGGCAATGCCATCGGCACGATGTTCATCGAGCTGGCCAAGCAGGACGCGATGCGCCACCAGGTCAATCTGCCCGACGTCGACCTGGCCTATTTCGAGGAAGGCAGCCGCTACTTCGGCGACTACGTGCGCGCCGTGGGCTGGGCGCAGCGGTTTGCGGCCATCAACCGCGAGCTGATGATGAAGCGCGTAATCGAGGCCGCCAAGGCCGTGATCCACAAGAACTTCCAGAGCCACGTCGAGGCCGTGAACTGCCACCACAACTACGTCAGCCGCGAGCACCACTTCGGCGAAGACGTCTACGTCACGCGAAAGGGCGCGGTCAGCGCCAGGGCCGGGCAGCTGGGCATCATCCCCGGCAGCATGGGCGCGCGCAGCTACATCGTGCGCGGCAAGGGCAACCCCGATTCGTTCGAGAGCTGCAGCCACGGCGCCGGCCGGGTGATGAGCCGCGGCGAAGCCAAACGCCGCTTCACGCTGGCCGACCACCGCGCGGCCACCGAAGGCGTGGAGTGCCGCAAGGACAAGAACGTCATCGACGAGACGCCCGCGGCCTACAAGGACATCGAAGCCGTGATGGCGGCGCAGACCGACCTGGTGGACGTGGTGCACACGCTCAAGCAGGTGGTGTGCGTGAAGGGATGAAGGGCCAGGCCAGGATTTGCGGGGCGCTTGACGCGAGTCGGGCGCCCCGCTTTCCTGGGGCCTCGCTGGGAGGGTGGCGCGGTGGGCAGCTTTCGGGCAGGCCACTCGCTGCCTTGAATTTCTCTTGGCGACCGAGGCCGTGTGGAAACTCTTTCGCGCCGACAGAGTCGTAGTTCCAGCACTTGCGGCGGGAGCGATCATCGTCGGCTACAACGTGCAGACCGTGGTCGATGCCAAGCACCACTTGATGGTGGCCCATGAGGTCACCAATGTCGGCCATGACCGCCATCAATTGGCGCACATGGCCAAGCTTGCCAAGGCAGCTACCGCGGAAGACGAGCTCATCGCGTTGGCGGATCGCGGCTACTACGAAGGCTACGAAATCCTGGAGTGCGAACGTGCGGGTGTTGCCGCGGTGGTGCCCAAGCCGATGACATTGAACAAGGCAGCAGTCGGCTTGTTCGACAAGCGCGACTTCGTCTACGACGACAAGGCGGACCAGTACCGGGGCCCGGCCGGCAGCATTGCCATCTACCGCATGACTTCTGAAGAGGCCGGCAAGATCCGGCACAAGTACTGGTCGTCAGACTGCCCTCGATGTCCCATGAAGCCGCGATGAACTACGGGCAAGGAACGGCGCATCTCGCGGTGGGAACACGAGGACGTACTGGATGTCGTTCAAGAACGGCTCGAAGATGCACCTGAAGCCATGAGGCTGCGCCGTCAGACCGTCGAGCACGTCTTCGGCACGCTCAAGGGCTGGATGGGATCGAATCATTTCCTGACCAAGACGCTTCCTCGGGTGGCAACCGAGATGAGCTTGCAGGTCCTGGCGTACAACCTGAAGCGGGTGATCAAGATCCTCGGAACTGGAACGCTGATCGAGGCGATGAGGGCGTAGGGCGAGAGCCCTTTTTGCTTCGGGCACTCGCGGTGCATCGTCAGCCTTTGGCGACGCCCGCGTCAGTCACGTCAGGGATGTCCGCCGTAGCTTCAAGTGCGCGCGTTTCCACACGGCCTCGGCCGGAACCTGAACGCCCACTTGCGTGTACGGAAGCGACCGCTTGTTCACCCCGACAATGCGCGTCACACGCCCAGAGCGAATCTGTGTGCGCCATGCCGCACCCAGCCCCACACGTCCTTCGGCGCCAGGTCCTGCTCCATGCGGTAAAGGTACGAGACCGGAGACCCCCGCAGCGCACCGAGTGCCTCCTTGCGCTTGTCGCGCAGTGTCGACATCACGCCCACCGCAAGTCCGGCGGCTCCGGCGGCCACCGGATTCAGCGCAAGCCCCGCCATCGCAGTTGCAATGCCCGCAGGCAGCACGGACTTCACGTTGAAGCAGCCCAGCACGGCGTCGACACCGCAATCGCGCATCTTCTCGTGCAGGTCTTTCAGGCGGATGCTCCAGAGCTTGTCGTATTCATCGCGCAGGCGCTGTTCCAGCACGGCGGGCTCGTCAATGGACTTCAGCCAGTCGCCGCCCTTGAGCAGATCGGCCGTCGCCTGCTGGAACGCGGTGCGCTCCGGCAAGTATTTCTGCCGAAACTCGAGAATCTTGTCCGGCTCGAGCGCCGCCAAGTTGCTCGGAACCACCGCCTTGAAAGCCACCGAGACCATCAGGCTCTCGACTTCCATTGGCGTCGGCCCCACGTCGACGAGATCGACATCGCCGAGCAGCGCTTGGGCCAACCGCTCGGGCGTGAAGCTGGACAGCGCGAGATGATCACGCGTCTCGTCGGTCAGTGGGCGCAGCCCGCGGTGGGCCGAGATCTGCTCAGCCAACGCCGTCATGTAGACCCAGGCCAGGCGCGGATGCATCCCGATCCAACGTTCGCCGCGGTCATCAGTCGAGGCCAGGCCCGAATCCTTCAGGACGCGGTAGACGTTGTCGTTGATCTTCTCGTAATAGATGTAGCCCAGCCGGGCGTCGTTACCGGACGGCCCGCCGGGGCGCGGCGGCCGCTCCTTCGCCGGCAGTTGCGGCCACTGCTCGCGCAGGTGTAGCCCGTACAACTGAAGCAGCTTCGCACCATATTGGTCGATGAAATCGACGAAGGTTGTTGCGAAGTCGGCTGGGGCCCAGTGGGGTCGTACTGCCTCGATGCAGGGTGCCAGTGCTTTGACCGTGGCACTGTCTTCCGTCGTGTAGTCCTCGGGAACGATGCGCGCCACTTTGTCCCAGTACAACGCAGCGAGCTTCAGCCAGTTGTCGTCCTTGAAGTGGATGAAGGGGTAGTAGAGGGCCTGGTAGCTTTGCATGGTCTACCTCCTGGCTCATGCTAGTTCTTGGCCGGCGCGGAATGCATCACCAGCTTGATGGGCGTGGTTGGGCGCGACAGACCCGCTGCGAAGCACTCCCTCCAAGCCGCCTTTGGGCTTCTCGTTGCTGCGGCACATGGTCGACATCCGACCTGCCAGCGTTCCGCCAAGAGGGTCTTCGGGCCACGCTTGCGGCTGCTGACGTTCGGTTGGAGCGGATGAATATCCGCGGCTGGCTATCTCAGCCTGCCAGCGGGCACCGGGGGGCTGTTCTGCGACTGAGGGTCAGGGGCATAGTGCCCGGTAGGGCAACTCGGCCGCGATCCAGTCGCGCCACTCGGCCGGCGTGATGTCCTGCGTCAGCCGGGCGCAGAGCTCGGCCGCCCACTGGCCTGGCGCCGGCCAGATGCGTACTCCGTAGCGGCCCCGCGCATAGATCTGCACCCGGCGTCCGTCGGCGCTGAATACAAGCGGACCCAAGCCCTCAGACATCGGGTCCGCGAACGGGGCTCCGACCGGGCGCCCACTGGGCAGGTGCCACCAACGGACCGTAGTGCCGTGGCTTGAAGCCAGGAAGTCCCCGACGGGGTCCACGTCCAGCCCTACCACGCCCGCCCCGGCCCGCAGCGGCGGGCGGGCCTCGCGGCCGCTGCCGGTGTCGGTGACAGCGATCAGGCCGTCGGCACCGCCGGAATAGAGCTGGCGCCCGTCGGCGCTGAAGCGCAGCACGCCGACCGCCTTCTGGTGCCGGTCGGCACTGGTCCAAATGCGGCGGCCGCTGGCTACGTCCCAAAGCATCAGCTTGCCGTC
Organism: Rubrivivax sp. A210; assembly: GCF_904426505.1. Taxonomy (GTDB): domain Bacteria; phylum Pseudomonadota; class Gammaproteobacteria; order Burkholderiales; family Burkholderiaceae_C; genus Rubrivivax. The sequence continues at coordinate 105,224 of NZ_CAJGBN010000006.1, read as the reverse complement.
CTGCGTCCCCGCGGCCAGCCGGCGGCCCTCGGGGTCCAGTGTCAGACAGCTCAGGTTCTGGGGGGCCTCGGCCAGCGGGGCACCGGCCTCACGTCCGGTGGCCCGATCCCACTGCACGACCCGGCCGCGCCGCAGCGCAAACAGGCGCTGCCCGCCGGGCAGAAAAGCGACGCAAGCCGCGAAGCCTGCGTCGCCCCGTGCCTTGAGGCCACCCGGTAGGCCGTTGCGCGGGTCCAGCAAGTAGTCGACGCTCTGCCCGCCGCCGGCATCGCCCAGGTGCAGCGTGCCGCCCCAGTCGAAGCGAATCTGGCCCACGACGTCGGTCGTGCGCTCGGGCGAAGTCGCCAAGCCCTCGCCCAGTTTCAGCCAGCGCTGCAGGCGCACAGTCGCATCTTCGGCGACGCTTGCGATCAGGTCCGACCCACGCGCCGCGACGATCGCGCGCACCCCGCCCCGGTGCGGCTCGCGCGCCAGCACCTGCGGCATCGCCGGGTCGAGCGCGACGTTGAAGCTGGCGATGTCGCCGCCCTCGGTGCCGATGGCGTAAAAGCGGCCGTCGGCAGTTCCGGCCAGCGCGCTGACCGGGTGCCGCATCGGCTTGGCCGGTCCCGACAGCCGCCGCAGGCCGGCCGAGTCGAAGCTGCACATTGAGTTATCGAAATCCACATACCCGCCCGCGGTCAGCACACGGCGGCCGTCGGGGGCCAGGCCGACGACCTGGGTGTCGCAACGCTCTTCGAGCAGGGTAGATGCGACGAGCTCTGCGTCGGGCAGCCGCCACAGAACCAGCGCGCGGCGCGAGGGCCCGTAGAAGCCGCCTCCGACCACCCGTCCCTGCGCGACCGAGATATGGAGCGACGACAGCGTCATCTTGCCCTCGGGGTAGGGCGTGCGGATGTCCAGCACATGCCGCGACAGAAGCTGGCCCTCGGTTAGCTCATGGTGCAGCAGCAGTTCGTCGACCGCGAGCCACAGTGTCGTCCCGTCGGTACCGAAGGCGGCGGCCGCGGTTCCGTCCCGGCCGGCGTCCAGCACGGGGCCGATAGCCTGCCAGCTGCCGGTGTCCCACACGCGCGCCTGCGCTGGCCGCTCGCGCGCGATGCCGTCCTTAATGACCAGGGCCAGCCGGCTGCCATCGTCGCTCAGCGCCAAGGCCCGCACCAGTGTGCCCCGCGCCAGCGAAAGACCCGGAAGCGGCCGGCCGCCGGGCCAGGTGAAGACCTGCACGCCATGACTGGGCACCGCAACAAAGAGCCTCCCGCCGGCCTCGTCCAGCGCGACCTGGGTGCCGGCCGTGGGCAGCTCGATCAGGCGCACCAGATCGCTATGCCGTTGCAATGCACCGTGCAGCACGCCCAGCACCTCGGGCTCGGGCGCGAGCCGGGCGGCGGCCACCAACTGCAGCAGGGCCCGCCGGTCGCCGCCGGCGCGCAGCCCCGCCAGCATCGCGTCAGACTCGGCAGCAAGGCGCAGCGCGGTGGCCCGTACCAGTTCCTCGCGAGCCCGGGCCTCGGCCTTGCGCGCAGCTTCGGCCTCGCGCGTGGCCAGCGCCTCCGCGGTGCGGGCTGCCGAGGCGGCGCTCTCGGCCCGCGCCGCCGCCGCGGCCTCGTCGCGCGCCGCTTGGCTGGCCTGTGCCTCGGCGACCCGTGCCGCGCTCGCCGAGTCCTCGGCGGCGCGGGCGTTGCGCACCGCATTCGCTTCGCTGACAACAGCGGCCTGGCGCTGCAGCCAGGCGACCAGCGCCAGCGTGGCGAAGGTGGCCATCGCCACCGAGACCAGCGCACGCCAGCGTGTCGCGCTGCGCACGCTGTGCGGCGCCGTCACTAGCCGGCGGAGAACGTCCTCGCCGACCACGCCCTCCTGCCAGGCGGCCTCCGTCTCGTCGATCCAGATGATGTGGCGGTGCGCCAGCCAGGATTCGGCCTCGGCGGCCAGCGCCGGGTCGGTCAGCGCTCCGCCGATGCTGATCGGGACCACCAGCCCGCCCGTCCTGGCGCGTCTGAACTCCTCAACCTCCGCTCGCACCCAGCGCGGCTCGCTCACTGTGGCGGGGTTGAGCACTACGACCAGCGTGCGCGAGCGCCGCAAGGCCCCCTTCAGAGTGGCATCAAGCTGGCCGCCGGCGGGGGCCTCCTCTTCGCTGAAGAAGACCGCCAGGTCCAGCTCGCGCAGGCGCCGCGCGAGGTCGGCGGCATAGGCTCGGCTGCCCCGCGGCGGCGGGCCGAGCGCAAATGAGACGAAGACGTCGTACCCGAACAGGCGCGAGGCCAGGCTGCGCTTCGCGCCGTGCGGCTTGTCGGCGACCATACTGCGTATCCTCCAGTTCGGCACCAGAGCGCGTCGACGCCATGCTAGGGCTGCGGCTTGATTCGGGTCAATTCGAAGGCAGGTGAGTCGACCCGGCGTCTGAGCACCGCGGCGCACTGCGGACTTGGCGTGCGAGTACCAAGACGATTGAACTGGATGAGCCCACCGAGCGAGAGCTTCGTGTGCTTGCCAAGCGCCGCACGGTGGAGGCGCGGCTGCAGCAGCGCGCGCTGGTCGTGTTGCTGGCGGCTCAAGGGCGGCAGAACAAGGACATCGCCGTCGAGGCGGGCCTGGATCGGCGCCAGGTGGCGCTGTGGCGTGAGCGCTTCCTGGCCGGCGGCATAGAGGCGCTGCGCAAAGACGCCCCGCGCAGCGGCCGACCGGCCACGATCACGGCGGAGATCGAGTCGCGCATCGTGCAGGCCACGCTGCATGACAAACCCATCAATGCCACCCACTGGAGCACCCGCACGCTGGCCGAGTACCTGGGCGTTGGCGCGACAACCATCCGCCGCGTCTGGCAAAGCAACGGCCTGAAGCCGCACCTGAGCCGAACCTTCAAGCTCTCGCGCGACCCGCGCTTCGAGGACAAGTTGCTGGACGTGGTGGGCCTGTACATGAACCCGCCCGAGCACGCCCTGGTGCTCAGCTGCGACGAGCAGAGCCAGATCCAGGCGCTCAACCGCACGCAACCGGGCCTGCCGATGAAGCGCGGTCGTGCCGGTACCGTCACGCACGACTACAAGCGCCACGGCACGACCACGTTGTTTGCGGCGCTCAACACGCTGGACGGCAGCGTGATCTCGATGTGCCAGCCCCGGCACCGGCACAGCGAGTGGCTGAAGTTCCTGCGGCTGATCAAGCGCAGCACGCCCAAGCACCTGAGCCTGCATCTGATCGTGAACAACTACGCCACGCACAGCCACCCCGAGGTGCAGAAGTGGCTGGCCCGCAATCCGCGCTTCGTCATGTACTTCACGCCCACCGGCGCGTCGTGGCTGGACATGGTCGAGCGCTGCTTCCGCGACATCACGGACAAGCGCATCCGGCGCGACAGCTTCACCAGCGTCCAGGAGTTGGAATTGGCCATCGACCTCTACGTCGCCCATCACAACATCGACCCCAAGCCGTTCATCTGGACCGCCAGCGCCAAGGACATCCTGGCCAAGGTGACCCGCGCCAAGGCCGCCTTGGTGGCAGCTGCGTGATAAGTACAGAACAGAGCGGCGCACTGCACTGGTTCTCATAAGGCGATTGCCACCAAGCCGACCTTCGATACGGCGGTCGGTGCCACCATGAGTGGCAGCAAAACGCAGATCAGCGGCCGTCTGCGCACCCGTTGGGCTGTCTCATGTGGTCAACGACCGGGACCAGCCGGCACGACGGGCTCGACCCGGGCCTTGGCGAGCATTCAAGCATCTCGATTGCAGCCGGAACGCGGACGTTCGACGGGCACACAGCGTCGTGGCCCCTAGACTGCTGCCCATGCCCACACCTGCTTCGCAACCCCTGGCATTGGCGACCGCCTTCGCCGAAGCCCACGAGACGCCTTGGACGCGCGATCCGCTGCGCGAGCCCCAGCGTTTCGGCGTCCATCACGACGACCCTCCGCCCTGGAACCGCCTGCGCGGCCCCGTGCAGGAGCGCGGGCCCTGCAGCGGCGTGGTGTGGCAGCACGGCGTCGAGATCGCCAGCTGGGGCCAGCCTGACCGCTCAGACCAGACGTTCAGCGTGGCCAAGACCTGCCTGGCCCTGCTGGCCGGCGTAGCGCAGGCGCGCGGGCTCCTGCCCGACGTGGACCGGCCGGTGGCCGCACAGCTGCCCGGCATCGGCTTCGACACGTCGCACAACGCGCCCATCACCTGGCGCCATCTGCTGGAGCAGACCAGCGAGTGGGAGGGCAGCTGCTTCGGCCTGCCAGACCAGGTGGACCGCTGGCGGAAGGTCGCACACGACCCGCGCCCCGCTGGCGGCCCCAAGGGTGGAAGCCGCCCTCTGCAGGCGCCGGGCATGTACTGGGAATACAACGACGTGCGCATCAACCAGCTCTCGCTGGCCTTGCTGCACCTGTTCCGCGAACCGCTGCAGCAGGTCATGCACGACGCGCTGCTGCAACCGCTGGGCGCGCGGGACACCTTCCGCTGGGAAGGCTACGACGACGCCTGGATCATGCTGGACGGTCGGCGCCTTCCCTCGGTTCCCGGTGGCACACACTGGGGCGGCGGCGTGACGGTCAGCGCTCGCGACCTGGCCCGGCTAGGCCAGCTGCTGCTGGATGGCGGTACGCACCAGGGCCGGGCGCTGCTGCCCGCGGATTGGGTGCGCCGCATGGGCCAGCCCACCGTGATCGCGCCGTTCTACGGCTGGCTGGTGTGGCTGAACCCCGCGGGCCGGCTGTTCGAGGGCGCATCGGCCGGCGCGATGTTCATGCAGGGTGCCGGTGGCCACATGGTCTGGGTGGAGCCCGAGCTGCATGCGGTGGTGGTGACCCGCTGGCTGGACCCCGCGCACCAGGCCAGCTTCATCACCATGACGGCCCGCGCCCTGCACGGCACCTGAGCCTGAACGCCGTGCTCAAGGGGGCCAGCCGGGCGGACGCCAGTGCAGCCGCTCGCTGGCTGCACTGGCGACCAGCAGGGCTTCCATCACCATCAAGACCTGATCCCCGCTTGTTTGAAATGCCCAGCTTTCATCATGGATAAATTCTTGCTACAGCAGCAGGTGCTCGAACGGCTGGCCGAAGACCTGCTGCAAGCCGAACAGGCAGTGCGGGCGGCCCATGAAACGGCGACGCACGAAGAAAACATCGCCGAAAACAAGTACGACACTTTGGGACTCGAAGCGTCCTACCTGGCTACCGGCCAAGCTCGTCGCGCCGAGACCATCCGCCAGGCGATGGCCAATTGGCGCCAATTCCGTCCGAGCCCCTACGATCCCAGCAAAGGCATACAGCTCGGCGCACTGGTCTGCCTGCTCGATTCCAACGACAAGCAGCAACAGCTCTTTCTCGGCCCGGATGGGGGCAGCATGAAGCTGGTCAGCGGGGCTCAGTTCGTTCAGGTCATCAGCAGCGAAGCCCCTTTGGGCAGGGCCATGTTGGGTAAATGCGAGGGTGACGAGGTGTCGATACAGGTCGATCCAATCCGACAGCAGTTTGAGGTGCTGCGGGTTCATTGAGCCGCCAGCAAGTTCGCGCCGAGTTGATCAGAGGCTCTGGCCCCGACCCCTTCCGCTCTCCACAACTCCTGACGAGCCATGCGGAATTCGTTCGCGCGCTCGGCGTCGCGCACATCCAAGCGCTTCGGCAGCACTGACCGCGAGGCAGGTCAGGGTCGCGGTACCCGTTGGCTCCCGAGGTCAGCAGACGCTCGGGCGGCGCGAAGTTGCCGTCAAGCTGGCAGAGTCAGCGGTACCTGGAAAACCAGGCCGAGGTTCACGCTGTGGTGGGCGGACTGCGAGGCGACCCTGGCGCAGGGGCGAACGTCAACTCCCGCCGCCCGCGAACTGGTGCTGCCGACCGAGGCCGTGTGGAAACACCCGCATTCGCCGCTGCGCGCAGCCTACCCGTACGTCACGGCGGTGGGCAACCTCATTTGCTGCACCTGCCGAGCCAGCGCAGCGGGCGATAGAGGGCTCTCGCCCTACACCCTCATCGAATTGATTGGCACTCCAGCTTCGAGGAGCTTGATCGCCCGCTTCAGGTTGTACGCCAGGACCTGCAAACTCATCTCTGCCCCGACCCCGAGGAAGCGTCTTGGTCAGGAAGCGATTCGACCCCATCCAGCCCTTGAGCGTGCCGAAGACATGCTCGACGGTCTGTCGGCGTAGCCTCATCGCCTCGGGAGCGCCTTCAAGCCGCTCTTGAAGGTCATCCAGTATGTCTTCGTGTTCCCACCGGGAGATGCGCCGCTCCTTGCTGTTGGTACAGCGAGGCTTCATGGGACACCGCGGGCAGTCCGACGACCCGTATTTGTGCTGGATCTTGCCGGCTTCTACCGGCGCACTGCCGGGTGAACGTCGTCAGCGCCGGGTCGTCGCCCTCGCGGTGAGGCGTGGTAAACGGCGTGGACTGGCGCCGCGCACGGGCGTCAGGCCATGAGGCGCCGCAGCGCACGCGGCAGGGCCGGCAGGTCGGCCAGAGTCTGGGTGCCGGCGCGGCCGAAGATGCGCTGCGCTTGCGGCGCCGGGTGCTCGGCCAGCGTCAGACAGGCCATGCGCACGCCACGGCGGCGTGCGGCCTGCACCGCATGGCGGGCGTCGTCGACCAGGTAGTGCGGATCGTGCACATCCACGTCACTCGGCTGGCCATCGAAGACCAGCAGCACCCAGCGCGCACCCTGCCGGCCGGCGCACAGGCGCGCGGTGGCATGGCGCAGCACCGCGCCCAGCCGGGTTGAGCCGCCGGGTTGCAGTGCCTGCAGCCGCTGCAGCAAGGCGCCGGCGTCGTGCGCACCGGGGCCCTGCAGCAGTTGCAGCCGCACGGCCTGCCGCCCGCTGGACTGGAAGGCCGCCACCGCGCATGGCACGCCCAGCGCCTGCAGCGCCTGGGCCGTGGCCGCCGCGCCCTGCGCCGCCACCTGCAGCACGCTGGGGCGGGCGGGTCCACCACCGGCCAAGGGCGCGGCGGTAGAGGCCGAACGGTCCACCAGCAGCCACACGGTCGAACGGGCTGCCACCGGCTGGCGGGCGCGGTACAGGCGGGCATCGCCGGGCTGGCCGCAACGACGGGCGATCCGCCAGGCCAGCAGCGCGTCCAGGTGAAAGCGCTCGCCATCAGCCGCACGGCCCCGCGGTGCCAGCGGCCGCGCCAGCGCCTGCAGCGGTGCCAGCAGGCGCCGGCTCAGTGACTGCGAGGGCTCTGGGGCGGCCTCCCGCGGGGCGGTGTGCGGGGGCGGAGGCACCGCGGTCGGCAGGGCCTGCTCGATCACCCGCGTCCAATCGGGCCGCAGGCGTTGGATCAGCCGGTCCCACTCCGGGTGGTGGGTCACGGTCTGCGACAGTGGCGCTTCGGCTCGATCAGGCTCGGTCCGTGCATCGGCCGGCAGCGGCTGCGGCAGGGGCGGCGGCTGCACCGCGGCCTGCTGGTCGGCGGCCCACATCCAACGGTGGTCGTCGCGGTAGGCAGGGGCCGGGCGGTAAGCCTTGGCGTTGAAGGGCAGGCGCATCTGGCCAAGGTCGTGGCCCAGGCGCATGGCGGCCGTGCGCAACTCGGCGGGCGTGCGCAACGCCGGCAGACCCAGGCCCTCGTCCAGGAAAAACAGCCGCCGACCCTTGGCCACCCAGGGGTGGGGATCCGGATAGCCGGGGTCGGCGAGCGCGCGCGCCAGTCGCGCCATGAGCGCCTCGCAGCCGTGGCCGCTTGCGGGGGTGGCGGTATGCAGCGGCCGCCACAGGCGCGCCAGACCAGGCAGTTCGCGCATGGCCAGGGCTTCCACGCGGGCGTCTTCGAGCAGGGCCAGCAAGGCTCGTGCGGTAGGCACCAGGCCGTCGGCGGCAAAGCGGCGCGGCGAGTACACCAGGTGAGCAGCGGCATGCGCCGCGGCAGCGCAGTGCAGCTGCCAGCGGGGCTGCGCCGGCAGGTGGATGCTGCCATCGGCAATGAAGGGCGACGCGCTGTCCAGGTGCAAGGGGGGCGCGGCATTCCACAGCAAACGCAGCCACTGCGCCAGCGGCTGTCCCGATGCCTGAAGCTGGGGGCGGACCGTCGTGTCCATGCGCGCCGCACCGCTGCTCAGAAAGACGCGTCCAGCGCCGCGTGCAGGGCCTGCCGCACACCGGACTCGTCGCTCAAGACGTCGGCCACGGCCATGGCGCAAGCAGCTGCCGGGTACAGGCCCTGCTGCACCAGCAGCGCGGCGTGTACCAGCATGCGGGTGGACGCACCCTCGTCCAGCCCCTGGCCCTGCAGACGGCGGGTGCGCACACCGAAGGCCACGATGGCCGCGCTGCGGTCGATGTCCAGGCCCGACTCGCGCGCCACGATGCCGGCCTCGCGCTCGGGGGTGGGGTAGCCAAACTCCAGCGCGCAGAAGCGCTGCCGGGTGCTGGACTTCAGTTCGCGCGCCATCGGCGACGGGTTGTAGGAGACCACCAGTTGGAACTCGGGGTGCGCCGGCACCAACTCGTCGCGCTGGGCCAGCGGCAGCATGCGACGGGTGTCGGTCAGCGGGTGGATCACCACGGTGGCATCGGCACGCGCTTCCACCAACTCATCCAGGTAGCAGATGGCGCCGTGCCGGGCGGCCAGGGTCAGCGGCCCGTCTTGCCAGCGGGTGCCGTCGGCGTCCAGCAGCCAGCGGCCGACCAGATCGCCCGCGCTCAGATCTTCGTGGCAGGCCACGGTGACCAGCGGACGGCCCAGGCGCCAGGCCATGTGCTCGACGAAGCGGGTCTTGCCGCAGCCGGTCGGGCCCTTGACCAACACCGGCAGGCGCTGGGCGGTGGCGGCCTGGAAGCGCACCAGTTCGTCGCCGCTGGGCTGGTAGTACGGCTCGGCAGCCAGGCGCCAGGCCGCCAGTGCCTGGGCATCGGAATGGACCATCGCCTGCGCCTCAGCGGTGGGCGATGCTGTCTGGATTGGGGATGCCCTCGATGGGCGCCTCTTCGGTGCCCACGGTGCTGCGGGTGAAGGCTTCGACCTGCTGGCGCGTGCCCTCGGGGTCGTTCACCCACTGGCTGTAGAAGCCGTAGGGACAGGCGGCCACGCCCTGGTCGCCTTCACGGCTGTTGATGAGCCCCGTGTAGCCGCGGTGCAGCAGCTTGAACAGGTGGTTCTCGCTCTGGCCGTGCTTGCGGAAGTCGCGAATGAGGTGCTTGCTGAGCGCGGCGTACTGGATGCCCATGTCCTCTTCGCCACATTCGCCCAGCGTGCGGCCGTCGAAGCCGATGATGGCGCTGTGGCCGAAGTAGCTGTACACGCCGTCGAAGCCCGCCGCATTGGCCACCGCCACGTAGCAGTTGTTGGCAAAAGCCATGGCCTTGCTGATGAGGATCTGCTGCTCCTTGGCCGGGTACATGTAGCCCTGGCAGCGGATGATGAGTTCGGCGCCCTTCATCGCGCAGTCGCGCCAGATCTCAGGGTAGTTGCCGTCGTCGCAGATGATCAGGCTGATCTTCAGTCCCTTGGGGCCGTCGCTCACGTAGGTGCAGTTGCCGGGGTACCAGCCCTCGATGGGCACCCAGGGCATGATCTTGCGGTACTTCTGGACGATCTCGCCCTGGTCGTTCATCAGGATGAGCGTGTTGTAGGGCGCCTTGTGCGGGTGTTCTTCGTGGCGCTCGCCGGTCAGCGAGAACACGCCCCACACCTTGGCCTGGCGGCAGGCGGCGGCAAAGATCTCGGTCTCGGCGCCGGGCACGGTGGCCGCGTTGTCGTACATCTCCTGGCTGTCGTACATGATGCCGTGGGTGCTGTACTCGGGGAAGATCACCAGGTCCATGCCGGGCAGCCCCGCCTTCATGCCGATGAGCATATCGGCGATCTTCTTCGCGTTGGCAATCACCTCGGCCTTGGTGTGCAGGCGCGGCATCTTGTAGTTGACGACCGCGACGCCGACGGTGTCCTTGCTGCTGGAAATGTCGCCATGGTGCATGGTGCGAGTCCCCTTCTTGAAATGATGGATCGGTGGCGCCGCTGTCGCCAGCGGACCGGCTTGCTCAAGACCGTCAAGCCACACAGCGCCTTATGCGTGCGGCAACGCCATTGCCGCACGCGCCTGCAGTGACCCGAAGCGCCGCCTCAGTGACTGATCATCCAGGGCCGTTTGCTCGGGAAGGCCTTGTTGCCGTTGGCGCCGGTCACCGTGGCCTTCTTGCGCACGCCGGTGCTGCAACAGCCGCACCCGGCCGGGTGACGCAGTCGCGCGTAATCGCCCGAACGCTGCGGCTCGTGCCGCGCTCGCTCGTTGGTGGCCATGGCCGCCCGGGTGCCGCCGTCCATCAACGCCAGCCGTGGCGCGGAGGCGAAGACGCGCGGCGAGGCGCCGCCGCAATCGGGGCAGATCGCGGGCTCGTTGCGGTCGGCCAGGCTGCGAAAGGCGTCGAAGCCGCCGCAGTCGGAACAGGCGTAGTCGTAGGTCGGCATCGCGGCGGCTCCGGTTCGCTCAGGATCAGACGAGGTCTTGCGACAGCGGCATGTCGATCGAGCCATCCAGGTGCTTCACCGGCCCGGCCGCGCTGGGGTTGATGTCGAAGTCGAAGATTTGCGTCGGCAGCCACAGCGTGGCGCAGGCGTTGGGCACGTCGACCACGCCGCTGATGTGGCCCTGCACCGGCGCCGTGCCCAGGATGCTGTAGGCCTGCGCACCCGAGTAGCCGAACTTCTTGAGGTACTCGATGGCGTTCAGGCAGGCCTGGCGGTAGGCCACGTTGACGTCCAGGTAGTACTGCTTGCCGCTTTCGTCGACGCTGATGCCTTCGAAGATCAGGTAGTCGTTGTAGGTGGGCGTGATCGGGCTGGGCTTGAAGATCGGGTTCTTGATGCCGTACTTGGCCATGCCGCCCTTGATAAGCGTGACCTTCATGTGTACCCAGCCGGCCATCTCGATGGCGCCGCAGAAGGTGATCTCGCCGTCGCCCTGCGAAAAGTGAAGGTCGCCCACGCTCAGCCCAGCCCCGTCCACGTAGACCGGGAAGTACACCTTCGCGCCGCGCGACAGATCCTTGATGTCGCAGTTGCCGCCATGCTCGCGCGGCGGCACGGTGCGCGCGGCCTCGGCGGCGGCCTTGGCCTTGGCGTCGCCGGTCATCTTGCCCATGTGGGCGGTGCCGGCAAACGGTGGGTTGGCCAGGCCCTTGGTGGCGGGGTCGGAATCGATCAGCGCCTGCTCGCGTGCGTTCCACATCTCGAGCATCTTGGGGTCGGGCAGGCAGCCGATGAGGCCAGGGTGGATCAGGCCCGCATAGCGCACACCCGGCACATGCCGGCTGCTGGTGAACATGCCCTGGATGTCCCAGATCGACTTCTGCGCCAGCGGGAAGTGCTCGGTCAGGAAGCCGCCGCCGTTCTTCTTGCTGAAGAAGCCGTTGAAACCCCACAAGCTGTCCTGCTTGGCGCCGATGTCCAGCAGGTCCACCACCAGCAGGTCGCCCGGCTCGGCACCCTTCACGCCCACCGGGCCGCTGAGGTAATGCACGGTGCTCAGGTCGATGTCGCGCACATCGTCAGCGCTGTCATTGTTCTTGATGAAGCCGCCGGTCCAGTCGAAGGTCTCCAGGATGAAGTCGTCGCCCGGGTTCACCCAGCAGGCCATCGGGATGTCGGGGTGCCAGCGGTTGTGGATGTTCTCGTTCTCCAGCGGGCTCTTGCTGAGGTCAACGCTGATCAGGGTCTCGGCCATGTGAATCTCCTGGGGTGCGGGGTGGGGAAGTGGTCCGCGCCAGCGTCCAGCGCCCGGCGCGGGGTTCGCTCAAACAGAGAGGTACTGCTTGATGTGGGCGACGTCGGTGTCGGCGCGGCGTGTCTCATGCACCAGGCGGCCGCCTTCGATGACGAAGAGGCGATCGGCCACGTCCAGCGCAAAACTCAGCACCTGCTCGCTCACCACGATGGTGATGTCGCGCATCTTGCGGATCTCGTTGAGCGCCTTGGCGATATCCTTGATGATCGAAGGCTGGATGCCTTCGGTGGGCTCGTCGAGCAGCAGCACCTTGGGTTCGGTCACCAGCGCGCGCGCGATGGCCAATTGCTGCTGCTGCCCACCCGAGAGGTTGCCGCCCTTGCGCCGGCGCATTTCCCACAGCACCGGAAACAGCGCATAGATCTCCTCCGGAATGCGGCGGTCCTTGCTGTTCTCCAGCCCGGTCTGGATGTTCTCTTCCACGCTCAGCGTGGGGAAGATCATGCGGCCCTGAGGCACGTAGGCAATGCCCTTGGCCACGCGGCGGTAGCTCTCGTCCTTGCTGATCTCCTGCCCGGCCACGGTGACGCTGCCGCTGCGCGTGGGCAGCACGCCCATCAGGCTTTTGAACAGCGTGGTCTTGCCCATGCCGTTGCGGCCCATGATGGCCACGGTTTCCTTTTTGGCCGCGTCGAACGAGATACCGTGCAGCGCCTCGCTTTGGCCGTAGGCCACGAACAGATCCTTCACGCTCAGCATGGGTTTGGCTCCTTCAATGGCCCAGGTACACGTCGATGACTTTCGGGTCGTTCTGCACCTTGTCCATCGAACCCTCGGCGAGGATCTTTCCCTGGTGCATCACCGTCACCTTGTGGGCAATCTGCTTGACGAAGTCCATGTCGTGCTCGATGACGATCACGCTGCGGTTCTGGCAGATGCGCTGCAGCAGTTCGGCCGTCATCTCGCGCTCGCGTGCGCTCATGCCGGCGATGGGCTCGTCGAGCAGCAGCAGTTCGGGCTCCTGCATCAGCAGCATGCCGATCTCCAGCCACTGCTTCTGGCCGTGGCTCAGCAGTCCGGCCTCGGTGTCGAGCTTGTCGGCCAGGTGTATCTCGTCGGCCACCCCCTGCACCCGGGCCTTCACCTCGCCGGTGCACTTGAAGGCCAGCGCGCCAAACACCGAGCGGCCCTTGGGATAGGACACCTCCAGGTTCTGGAACACGCTCAGGTTCTCGTAGATGGAGGGTGTCTGGAACTTGCGCCCGATGCCCAGGCGCACGCGCTGGAACTCGGCCATCTTCGTCAGCTCGGTGTTCTTGAACTTGATGCTGCCCGCTGCAGCCTTGGTCTTGCCGCAGATCAGGTCGAGCAGCGTGGTCTTTCCGGCGCCGTTGGGGCCGATGATCACGCGCAGCTCGTTCTTGTCGATGTAAATCGTCAGGGCGTCGATGGCCTTGAAACCATCGAAGCTGACGGTGAGATCCTCGATGGCCAGGGCGAAGTCTGTGTTGCTCATGCGGGGGACTCCGGGTTCAAGCCTGCTGGCCGCTCACGCCGGGCGGCAGCGGTGGCTGGTCGTTGGCCTTGCCCCTGGGCAACGCTGCCGCGCTGGAAGCGGCAGCGGCGCTAGGCTCCACAGCCTCGGCGGGCACGGCGCCGCCGGCATGGCGCCTCTTCCACCACGGCACCACATGGCTGTCCCACAGTCCGGCCAGGCCCATCGGGAAGGCCATGGTCACGCCGATGAAAAGCGCGGCCATCATGAACAGCCACAGTTCGGGGAAGCTCTCGGAGAAGAAGGTCTTGCCGGCGTTGACCAGCAGCGCGCCATATACCGCGCCCACCAGGCTCATGCGGCCTCCCACTGCGGCGTAGATGACCATCTCGATGCTGGGCACGATGCCCACGAAGCTGGGTGACATGAAGCCCACCTGCAGCGTGAACAGTGCCCCGCCGATGCCCGACAGTCCCGCCGCCAGGCAGAAGGTGAAGATGCGGAAGTTGGCCACGTCGTAGCCGGAAAAGCGCACCCGGTCTTCCTTGTCGCGCATGGCCAGCAACAGGGTGCCGGCCTTGCCGGTCTGCATCCAGCGGCACAGCACGATGCTGGCCGCCAGCAGCGCCACGCACAGGTAGTACAGGATGTACTTGGCGCCGTCTGTGCGGGTGTCCCAGCCCAGCACGGTCTTGAGGTCGGTCATGCCGTTTACGCCGCCGGTGAAGCCCTGCTGGCCGATAATCAACACCGTGAGGATCAGCGCCACCGCCTGCGTGATGATGGCGAAATAGACACCGCCCACGCGACGCTTGAACATCGCGAAGCTGATGATCCAGGCCAGCAGCGTGGGCACCGCCACCACCGCGATCAGCGTGAAGGTGAGCGAACGGAAGGGCTCCCAGAACAGCGGCAGCGCGGTCAGCTGGTTCCAGTCCATGAAGTCGGGAATGCCGGGGGTGGACTGGATCTTGGTGGTGATCGGGTCACTGGCCTCCAGCTTCAGAAACATGGCCATGGCATAGCCGCCCAGGCCGAAGAACACGCCCTGCCCCAGGCTGAGCACGCCGCCGTAGCCCCACACCATCACCAGGCCGATGGCGACAAAGGCATAGGTGAGGTACTTGCCCACCAGATTGAGGCGAAAGATGTCCAGGCCGAGCGGCAGCACCACCGCCAGCAGCAGGACGAGCACCAGCAGGCTGGTAAGTTGGTAGCGCTTGATGAGGTCTTTGAGGGCGTTCATGCGTGGGCGTCCGGTGGGGGTTTCTAGCGTCGCACCTTGCTGGCAAACAGACCTTGCGGCCGCACCATCAGGATCAGCACGATCAGCGACAGCGTGATCACCTTGGCCATCGAGCCCGACAGGAAGAACTCGGTGATCGACTGCGTCTGCGCGATGCCGAAGGCCGACACCACGGTGCCCAGCAGGCTGGCCGCGCCACCGAAGGTGACGACCAGGAAGCTATCGACGATGTACAGCGAACCCGAGGTGGGCCCGGTGGAGCCGATGGTGGTGAAGGCCGCGCCGGCCACACCGGCAATGCCGCAGCCAATGGCGAAGGTCAGGCGATCGGTCTTCTGGGTGTTGATGCCAATGGCGTTCGCCATGCTCCGGTTGCTCACCGTGGCGCGCACGCGCAGGCCCCAGCGGCTCTTGGCCAGCGCCACCAGCACCGCACAGGTGACGAAAGTGGTGAGCGCCAGCACGAACATGCCGTTGATTGGGATGTCCAGCCCCTGATCCGGCGCCCAGGAGCCCAGCAGCCAGTTGGGCAGCGTGGGGCTCACTTCCTTGGGGCCGATGAAGCTGCGAAAGCTCTGCTGCAGCGCCAGGCTGATGCCCCAGGTGGCCAGCAAGGTGTCCAGCGGACGCTTGTACAGGTGGCGGATGAGCGCCCATTCCACCAGCCAGCCCAGGGCAAAGGCAAAGCCGAAGGCCAGCAGGATGGCCAGCGGGAAGTACACGCCCATCAGGTGTGGCGCGAACTTCTCGGTGAGCGTGCTGCCCAGGTAGATGGTGTAGGCGCCGATGGTCATGAACTCGCCGTGCGCCATGTTGATGACGCCCATCTGGCCGAAGATGATGGCCAGGCCCAGGCCCATGAGCAGCAGCACGGCAAACAGGCTCAAGCCCGCGAATCCCTGCATCAGGCCGATGTTCAGCATCTCGGAGAAGTTCATCGCACACCCGCAAAGTCAAAGCCGAAGCCGGCTCACGCCGCGAACCCGGCAGTGCCGGGCCGCTGGCGCGCGCCCTGGAAGGCCAGCGGCCGCCAGGCCGCTGCAGTGCTTACTGGTATCCCTTGGGGAAGGGATCGGGCTTGATGAGCTCGGGGCTCTCGGCCACCACCTTGAAGGTGGCATCGGGCATGCCCATGGCGATGCGCGACTTGCTCCACAGGTGGTGGTTCTTGTCGAGCTTGACGTAGCCCTCGGGGGCGGTCTTCAGCTCGATGCCGGTCTCAGAGGCGGCCACCACCTTGTCCACGTCGAAGCTGCCGGCCTTCTCCACTGCGGCCTTCCACAGCCAGGGGCCCAGGTAACCCGCCTGTGTCACGTCGCCGATGACGGCGTCCTTGCCGTACTTGCCCTTGAAGGCGGCGACGAACTTCTTGTTGTTCTCGTTGTCCAGGCTCTGGAAGTACTTCATCGACGAATAGAAGCCGGCGAAGTTCTCGCCGCCCACGCCCGTCATTTCGTCTTCGGTCACGCTCAGCGTCAGCAGCAGCTGCTTGTCACCGGTGATGCCCGCGGCCTTGAGCGCCTTGTAGAAGGCCACGTTGGAGCCGCCCACCACTGCGGTGAAGATGCAGTCGGGCTTCTGCACCTTGATCTTGTTCATCAGGCTGCCGAAGTTGGTGCTGCCCAGCGGGTAGTACTCCTCGCCGACGACCTTGCCCTTCTGGAAGTTCTCGATGTGCTTGCGCGCGATCTTCATCGAGGTGCGCGGCCAGATGTAGTCGCTGCCGATGAGGAAGAAGCTCTTGGCCTTCTTCTCCTTTTGCGCCCAGTCCAGGCCGTACAGGATCTGCTGCGTGGCCTCCTGGCCGGTGTAGATCACGTTCTTGCTTTGCTCCAGGCCTTCGTAGAAGGTCGGGTAGTACAGCAGGCCGTTCTCCTTCTCGAACACCGGCAGCACGGCCTTGCGCGAAGCACTGGTCCAGCAGCCGAACACGGTGGCAACCTTGTCGTTGACCAGCAGCTTGCGGCTCTTCTCGGCAAAGGTCGGCCAGTCGCTGGCGCCGTCTTCCTTGATGACCTTGATCTTGCGGCCCAGCACGCCGCCCATGGCATTGATCTGGTCGATGGCGAGTTGCTCGGCCTGGATCGAGCCGGTCTCGCTGATGGCCATGGTGCCGGTGGCCGAGTGCAGCTGGCCCACCGTCACCTCGGTGTCGGTGATGGCCTTGCCGGTGGTGTTGACCTTGGCAGTGGGGAACTGCTGGGCCGCGGCCCAGGCCGGAATGCCGGCCAGCGGCAACGCGGTGGCGGCCTGTAGCAAGCGGCGGCGCTGGGCGGATTTCAGATCGCGGTCATTCGGGTTCGACATGGGTTCTCCAGGCTGTGAGCAAAGCGGGGCATGCAGCACCATCGCGGGGCGTTCGACGCTGAAACACCGGGGACGGGGTGCTCAGTGGCGGCATGGGTGCAACCTTAGGGTCAACCCTGCGCAGCCCGAATACGTCATTCAACGCAGGGCCGCCGATGGCCAGGGCGTGCAGACTCGCGCCCGTCGCCGGTGGGTTCCCCGGGGTGCAGGCTCGTCCGGCTGACGGCAGGATCGCTTCTTGCGTACTCGGTACCGTCCCGCATCCGTGTGCGTCTCACCTGCAGCAAGGGGTTCCCGATTGGTGTCTGCCGCGCAGAAACTGGTGCCACAGAAGATCTTCCGCATCCGCCGTGACTACAACAGCTGGGTCAACGACGAGACACTGGAGGACTACGCGCTGCGCTACACGCCGCGCCACTTCCGAAAGTGGAGCGAGGCCCGGGTGGCCAACACCGCCTTCGGCGCCACCAGCTTCCTGGCCCTGGAAGCCATCGGCGGCGCCGTAGCGCTGAGCTACGGCTTTACCAACGCGCTCTGGGCGATCCTGGTGGTGGGGCTGATCACCTTCCTCACCGGCCTGCCCATCAGCTACTACGCCGCGAAGTACGGTCTGGACATGGACCTGCTGACCCGCGGTGCCGGCTTTGGCTACCTGGGCAGCACCCTCACCTCGCTGGTGTACGCCAGCTTCACCTTCATCTTCTTCGCGCTGGAGGCCGCGATCCTGGCGCTGGCGCTGCAGATGGCGCTGCACTGGCCGCTGTGGCTGTGCTATCTGATGGCCTCGCTGGGTGTGGTGCCGCTGGTGATGCACGGCATCACGCTCATCTCGCGGCTGCAGTTGTGGTCGCAGCCGATCTGGCTGATGCTGTTCGTGCTGCCCTATGCCTTCGTGGCCTGGAAGGAGCCACAGCGCTTTGCCGAGTTCACCAGCCTGGCGGGCAAGGTGTCGGGCAGCGCAGGGTTTGATGCGGTGATGTTCGGCGCCGCCGCCACGGTGGCTTTTTCGCTGGTGGTGCAGATCGGCGAGCAGGTGGACTACCTGCGATTCCTGCCCGAGAAGACACCGCAGAGCGCGCGTCGCTGGTGGGCCGCGGTGCTGCTGGCCGGGCCGGGCTGGATCCTGCCGGGCATGCTGAAGATGCTCGGTGGTGCCTTTCTGGCCTTCCTGGTGCTGCAACAGCAGATGCCCACCGCAAGGGCCATCGACCCCAACCAGATGTACATGGCGGGCTTCGCCTACGTGTTCAGCAGCCCTGGCTGGGTGCTGGCCGCCACGGTGCTGTTCGTCATCGTCTCGCAGGTCAAGATCAATCTCACCAACGCCTATGCCGGCAGCCTGGCCTGGAGCAACTTCTTCGCTCGCCTCACCCACAGCCACCCGGGCCGGGTGGTGTGGCTGGTGTTCAACGTGCTGATCGCCGTGCTGCTGATGATGCTGGGCGTGTTCGAGGCGCTGGAGCGCGTGCTGGGCCTGTACAGCAACGTGGCCATCGCCTGGGTGGGCGCGCTGGTGGCCGACCTGGTGATCAACAAGCCTCTGGGCTGGAGCCCCAAGCACATCGAGTTCCGCCGCGCCTACCTCTACGATATCAACCCGGTGGGGCTGGGCGCGATGCTGGCCGCCGCCACGCTGGCGGTGGTGGCATTCGCCGGCGCTTTCGGCCCGCTGGCGCAGGCCTATGCGCCCTTCATCGCACTGGGCGCCAGCCTGGCCATTTCGCCGCTGCTGGCCTGGTGGACGCGCGGGCGCTGGTACCTGGCCCGCACCGATCCGCCGCGCTGGAAGCCGGGGGAATCGGTGCGCTGCTCGGTGTGCGAGAACCCCTTCGAGTCCGACGACATGGCCTGGTGCCCCGCCTATGGCGCACCCATCTGCAGCCTGTGCTGCACCCTTGAATCGCGCTGCCATGACCGCTGCAAAGCCGACAGCCGCACCGCCGACCAGGTGCGCGCGGCGCTGGCCCGGTTGCTGCCGGCGCAACTGGCGGCACGCATCAACTTCCGCGTCGCGCATTACCTGGTGGTGGTGGTCTCGCTGGTGGCGCTGCTGGCGGTGATTCTTGGCGTGGTGTATGAGCAGCAGGCTGGGTTGCAAACGCTGGAGCAGGCCGCCTTGCGCGCGCCCTTCCTGCAGGCATTTGCGCTGCTCACGCTGGCGTTGGCCGTGGGCGCATGGTGGATGGTGCTGGCCAGTGAGAGCCGGCATCGCGCCGAAGACGAGAGCAACCGCCAGAACCTGCTGCTGACCCGCGAGATCGAGGCCCACGGCCGCACCGACGCCGCCTTGCAGGCTGCCAAAGACCTGGCCGAGGCCGCCAACCAGGCCAAGACGCGCTATGTGGCTGGCATCACGCATGAGTTGCGCACGCCCCTCAACAGCATCCTGGGCTATGCGCAGATCCTGTTGAAGGACGAGCGGCTCACGCCCGAGCCGCGCCGCGCCGTGGCCACCATCCACCGCAGCGGCGAGCACCTGCACGGACTCATCGACGGCCTGCTCGATCTGGCCCGCATCGAGGCTGGCCGCCTGCGGCTGGACCCGGCACCGCTGCCCATGCGCGAGTTCCTCGACGACCTGGTGCGCATGGTGGCGCCGCAGGCGGCCGCCCGCCACCTGGCCTTTGCATTGCAGACCGAGGGCCGCGTGCCCGAATACATCCGCGCCGATGCCAAACGGTTGCGGCAGATCCTGATCAACCTGCTGGGCAACGCCATCCGCTTCACCGACGCCGGCAGCGTCACCCTGCGCATCGATTTCAGCCGCGAGGTGGCCCGCCTGAATGTCATCGACACCGGCATCGGCATTGCCGAGCAGGACCTGGAGCGAATCTTCATGCCCTTTGAGCGCGGCAGCGCCGGCCGGCGCAGCGGCGACGCCGGCACCGGCCTGGGCCTGACCATCACCCACCTGCTCACGCAGTTGATGGGCGGCGAGCTCACGGTGCGGAGCAAGCCGGGCGAGGGCAGCACCTTCACCGTGCGGCTGTACCTCAGCGAGATCGCGGCGCCGGCGCAGCGCAGCGTCACCCACCACCGGCCGGTCACCGGCTACATCGGTGCGCGGCGCAGTTTGCTCGTCGTGGACGACCATCCCACGCAACGGCAGATGCTGGCGGGCATGCTGTTGCCGCTGGGCTTTGTGATCCGCGAGGCTGCCAGCGGCAGCGAGTGCCTGGAGAGCGTAGCCGACCAACGGCCCGATGCCGTGCTGCTGGACATCACCATGGACGACATGGACGGCTGGGAAACCGCGCACCGGCTGCGCACCCACGATCAGCGGCTGGCCGAGCTGGCCGGCGCCGCGCTGCCGGCCATGCCCATCATCATGGTCTCGGCCAATGCCTTCGAGAACCGCGCCGACAAGCTGGAGGCGGCGGGTGCCCAGGCCTTTGTCGACAAGCCGGTGATCGAGAGCGAACTGCTGGTGGCGCTGCAGAAGCACCTGCAATTGGAGTGGGTGGCCGAGCTCACTGTGCCCGGCTGGGCGCCGCCCGTGGCGGTGCCGTCGTCCTGCGCCTTGCCTGCCTTGCATGCCGCGCCGCTTCTGCGGCTGGCACGCCTGGGTCACGCCCAAGGCTTGCACCAAGCGCTGGACACGCTGGCGTCCACACAGCCGACCCTGGCAGCCGAGGCAGCGGTGTTGCGCGGTCTGGCCGAGCGCTACGCATTCACCGACCTGGCCGACCGCCTGCGCCGCGCCATCGGCGCCGATGATGCGGGCGAGGAAGAAGCCGCATGACCGCCACCCCGCCCCCCGCCACGCCGCCGCCGGGCCGGCCCGGCGACATCGTGCTTTTGGTGGACGACGTGCCCGAGAGCCTGGGCGCGTTGGAGCAAGAACTGGAAGCCGACGGCTACACCGTGCTGGTGGCCCACAGTGGCGAGGCGGCGCTGGCCCGGCTCGATCTCGTCACACCAGACGCCATCTTGCTGGATGCGCTGATGCCCGGCTGGTCCGGTTTCGAAACCTGCCGCCGCATCAAGGCTGAGCCGGCCTGGTCGCACATTCCCATCATCTTCATGACCGGGCTGTCCGAGACGGCGCATGTGGTCGAGGGCTTCGACGCCGGCGGGGTCGATTACGTCGTCAAGCCGCTGCGCGCCCAGGAGGTGCAGGCCCGGCTGGCGACCCATGTGCGCAATGCCCGCGCGGTGCGGCTGGCGCGCGACGCGGTGGACGTGGGCGGCCACGGCGTGCTTGTGGTCGACGCGCGCAGCCGCATCGCCTGGCAGTCGCCGCAGGCGCAGCGTTGGCTGGCCGACTGTTTTGCAGACCTGTCTGCCGGCGCCACTGCCAGTCCCCCTGCCAGCGTGCAACAGGCCGCTGCGGCCTGGCTGGCGGGCCTGGCCGCGCCCGGCGCCGACGCCGCCCTGGGTCGCCACACCCGGGTCGACGGCCGCCTGCTGGTGGCGCGCCGGCTGGGCGAGGTGGGCCTGGGCGAGACCATGTGGCTGCTCAGCCTGCAGGCGGCGGGCGACGCGGCGCCTTCGCGTCTGTCCACCGCGGCGCTCACCCCGCGCGAGACCGAGGTGCTGTCCTGGGTGGCCAAGGGCAAGACCAACCGCGACGTGGCCGACATCCTGGGCATGAGCCCGCGCACGGTGAACAAGCACCTGGAGCATGTGTTCGAGAAGCTCGGCGTGGAGACCCGCGCCGCCGCAGCCGCACTGGCCAGCCGGGAGCTGGGCTGAGCAGGACCACGACCCGCCTTGCGCCGCCCGTTCGCCGTCAGCCGACCTGCGGTATTGCCTGGGTGGCGTGTGAGGTCGAATATGTCCGGCCGCAAGGCGGACAAGCACACCTGCGCGACCGCCTTGCACGCAGAGGTATCACTCGAAGTGGTAGGGTGCGTCGGGCTCGCCGAGCATCACCCCGTCGAAGCCGGCGTGGTCCTCGAAGCGCCCCCGCACCGAAAGACCCAGTCCGTCTCGATAGAACGGTAGCAGCGCGTCGATGTTGTCCGTGGCACGTGCGACGCGAAGGGCTTCGATGGGCCTGTCGTGTTCCTCAGTCGTGGCCGAAAGTCACGGCTCCGGTCAGCCTTCAAGCGCCTGCGTGCGCGAAGCTTCGAGCAATGACGACCAGGGCCGGGCCGCTGGTCAACCAACCGAGTTGCATGGCTGTCTGCCGCCAAGGCAAGCGTCGCTGCAGGCTGGGCAGCAGGTCGGCCATGGCCACGTACAGGAAACTGCTCGCGGCCACGACCAGCAGGTAGGGGAACACGGCTTGCCAGGGCGCCACGACGAGGTAGCCGAGGATGCCGCCCACGACCGATGCCAGGCCGGAGATCAGGTTGTAGAACAGCGCGCGGCGCCTCGACAAGCCGAGGCCGAGCAGCACCACGTAGTCACCCACCTCCTGCGGTATCTCGTGGGCGATGATCGCGATGGAGGTCGTGATCCCGAGTCGAACGTCTGTGAGGAACGCGGCAGCGATGATGATGCCGTCGCACAGGTTGTGGATGCTGTCGCCGAGCAGCACGCTCCAGCTGCCGCGCGCGGCTGTCGGCAGGGTCGGCGAGTCGCCATCGTGGCGGTGCCGGTACAGCTCGGCTTTCTCCAGAAGGAAGAAGAAGATCAGCCCGCCCAGCAGTGTCAGAAACAGCGGGTGCGGGTCCGCCGCGCTCTCGAAGGCCTCCGGCAGCAGGTGCAACAGGGCCGTGCCCATCAGCAGACCCGCCGACACGCTGACCAGGCCATGGCAGAGCACCTTCATCGACGCGACCGTCAACGAAGCGGCAATCAGCACCGACAGCACGCCGCCGGTCAGTGTGGCCATCAAGATGTACGCCAGGGTCATGAGGGGTCTCCACGCTCGGCCGAGCCCGAGCCGTCGGTGCGCAGGCCCGTCACCTTCTCGCCCATGACGAGGCAATGCGTCAGAGAGGGCTGCGCCGTGCGACCGTGAACGATCTGCCGGATGAGCCAGCCGGAGTGCTCGAGAAACTGCGGGCTCCAGCCAGCGCGGTCGCCGCGATACAGCACGTCGTCCTCCCAGAGGACGTCCCCGTCGGGGACCTCCATCGCCACGCGCACGGCCAGCGGTCCGTTCACTTCGAAGTGACGCCGCCACCAACCGGGGCTGTGGTACCTGTCGTATTCGGCGTTCCAGCCGTCGGTGGCACGGAAGAGCGGGGGGAACTCTTCGTTCTCTTGGCTGAAGCAGCCCTGCGCGATGGCCAGGCGACCCCCGGGCTTGAGCAGCGACGTGAGGTAGCGCAGCAACCACCGGGCCGTCCCGAAGCAATGGAAGGCCTGGAGGCACACGATCGCGTCCAGGCTCCCCGCTTCGACCGGGACACCGCGGGCAATGTCACCCTGCAGCGCGGTGACGCGATCGGCCACGCCCGCTATCGCGGCGGCCGCCAGCCGTTCGGGCGCCGGGATCCACAGGTCCAGCGAGATCACGTTGGCGCCGCAATTCGCGGCGAAGAAGACCGTGGACTGCCCGCGCCCGCACCCGATATCGAGCACCCGATCGCCAGGCTGCAGTTGCAACGCATCGGCGAGCCGCTCGGCGAGCAACAGCCCGCCCGGTGCCATCCAGCGCCCGTCATCGTAGATCTCGCGGCGCGTGCGCCGAGCCAGCATCGGGTGGCGCGCTGCCTCGAGCGATCGGCACGAGGCGCGCACCCACGCCTCGGTCAAGGGGGCCGTTGCGAGTTCCATCTTCAGGACTCCGCTGGGTGCCGGCCTGGGACTACAAGGTCACGTTGGTGGCCTCGCCGGGCCGCAGCATGTGCAGCTCTTCGGTCAGGCCGGCACTCTTGAACTCGCGCTCGATGAACCACGCGCCTTCCCTGAAGTGCCGCCAGCCTTCGAAGTGCGCCGGATAGACGTTCTTGAGCCCCAGCGTTTTGGTCGCGCGCACACCGTCGACGGCGTTCATGGTCAGGAAGTTGTCACCCACGGCGGGCACGTTGGCCGAGCCGAGATGCAGGATGCCCGCGTTGACCTTGTAGCGCCGTGCGATCTCGTTGATCTCGTCGATCCACACCGTGTCGCCGGAGATGTAGAAGGCGCCGGTCGTCTGGCCTGCCCATTCGAGCATGAAGCCCGTCACCTCGCCGACGATCTCGCGCAGGGCCGGGTTGCTGGTGTGGACCGCCGGCATGGCCGTTATCTTCAACTGCTCGCCATGGGCGTTGCTGACCACCGTGGTCTCCCACGGCGCCAGGCCTTTGACGTTCTTGCCGGGCAGGTTCATGGCCGCGCTGGCCGGCGTGGTGAGCGTGACCCCCACCTTGCGGAGCAGGCGGCGGCCTTCGTTGTCCAGGTTGTCCAGATGCTGGGCGTGGCTGACCAGCGCGATGTCGATGCGGCCGATGGCGTCGGCCGGAATGGGCGGCGCCATAACCTTGGTCAGCAGGTGGCCCGGGCCCTCGTTGCGTTCCGTGCCCTGGGGGTCGAACCCGGGGTCGCTGATGATCCGGAAGCGGCCGATCTCGAGAAGGTAGGTGGGCCCACCGAGATAGGTCACGCGCACGGGCGACGCCAGGCTCGTGGGCTTGGCGGCCTGCTTGTCGAGCGCCGCGAGCGCGTCACCCTGGCCCGAGCCCGCGTGGGCGTCGGCCGACGTGTGGGCCAGGGCCGCCATACCGGCGGCGGCGCCGACGACGGCGGTGACGAAGCCGCGGCGGTCGGATGGGTCGGAGCCGGCTTGCTCCGAGGTTGAACCGTCAGGAGCAGAGGGTTGGGTCATGGGTCTCTCCGAGCAAGGGGTTGGATGTCGAGGGCCGCAACACGGTGCGGTGCCGCAGTCTGTTCGCGGGGCCCGGCGCGGGGAATCGACCCCGGGCGCAATTAACTGTTCCGCATGCAGGAGCAATCGGGCTGCAACGTGAGGCCCGTTCGCTCCGGACGGGAGCAACGCGGGCGACCGACCGCGCCCCGGCCGAGGCGGACCCGCCGTTGATGCAAACTCCGCCGACCTCACAGGCAAGAAGAGCGGCATGGACAAGCATCACCTGATCAGCGTTTTCGTCGCCGTGGTCGATGCCAACGGGTTCGCCGGTGCCGCACGCAAGCTGAAGGTGTCGCCGCCCGTGGTGACGCGGGCGATCAACGAGCTGGAAGAGACACTGGGCGTGCGCTTGCTCATGCGCACCACGCGCGTGGTGCGCGTCACCGAGGCCGGTGCGCGTTATGCCGACGATTGCCGCCGCATCCTGGCGGAACTGGCCGAGGCCGACGAGTCCGCGAGCGGACAGCACGGCATGCCGCAAGGCCAGATCGCCATCACGGCGCCCGGCTGGTTCGGGGCCAAGTTCATCACACCTATCGTCACCGAGTACCTGGACCAGCACCCGAAGGTAAGCGCCACCTGCTGGTTCCTGGACCGCCTGGTCAACATGGTCGAAGAGGGCGTCGACGTGGCCGTGCGCATTGCGGATCTGCCTGATTCGTCGTTGCAGGCCATCTCGGTCGGCCGCATGCGGGTGGTGACCTGCGCGTCCCCGGACTACCTGGCGCGGCACGGCATGCCGCGCTCGTTGGCCGATCTGGCGTCGCACAACATCGTGTCGGCGGGGGCCGTCGCGCCAGGACACGAATTGCGCTTCAACCACGAAGGCAAGTCGCGTGTCCTCAAGATGCAACCCCGGCTCGCGACGACCACCAACGAGTCGGCCGTGGCGGCGGCGGTCACGGGCTTCGGGCTCACGCAGCAGATGCTCTACAAGGTGGCCGAACCGTTGGCCCGCGGCGAGCTTCAGGAGGTGCTGAGCGACTTCGAGCCGCCGGCCTTGCCGGTGCATGTGCTGCACCGCGAGGGGCGCTACGCCTCGCGGCGCGTGCGCGCCTTTCTCGACCTGGCCATCGAACGGTTGCGCGCGTTGCCGGAGCTGCAGGCCTAGCGGCCTACGGGCGGCACATCGGTCGCCGCCGGCCAGGCCGATCGTTCCAGGATCGACAACAGTCCCTTAGCGCCGGCGCGGCTTCTCGCGGGCGGCGCGCGGCACGACAGTTCGGCATCGCACTTCGAGATGCCGCCATGCCCCACGCCTTCGCCCAGATCGCCTTCACGCCGCGCGTGAAGGCCGAGCAGCAGCGCGACGGCAGCCGTGCCAGCTACGCGCGCAGCTTCGAGGCCGATGCCCAGACCTTCAACGACCGGCTGGGTCAGGCCGAGACCGAGTTCCTCGCCCAGCTGCGCAGCTTCTACATGGCCACCGTGTCCGAGACCGGCTGGCCCTACGTGCAGCACCGCGGCGGTCCGGCGGGGTTCGTGCAGGTGCTGGACGACCAGCACATCGCCTTTGCCGACTACGCCGGCAACCGGCAGCTGATCAGCGTCGGCAACCTGGCGGGTAACGATCGCGTGGCGCTGATCGCGGTGGACTATGTGCACCGCGTGCGCTTGAAGCTGCTGGGCACGATGGCCGTGCGGCCGCTGGCCGACGACGCGGCGCTGGCCGCCCGCCTCGCAACGCCTGGCAACCGCGCCCGGCCGCAGCGCGCGATGGTGGTCACGGTCGAAGGCTTCGACTGGAACTGCCCGCAGCACATCCCCCTGCGGCTGGACGCCGAAGACGTGCAGCGCGCGCTGGACGAGCGCGATGCCCGCATCGCCGACCTCGAATCACGTCTGAAGGCGCTTCAACGGCAGCCCCAGGACTGACGCTCGCGGCCCGCCGGGTCGCACCCTTTGCCTGCTTTCCCCAACCGATCCAACCAGGACCCTGCCATGAAGCCGAACCACACCCTCAAGCTCTACCAGCACCCGTTGTCGGGCCACTCGCACCGCGTACACCTGGCGCTGTCGCTGCTGGGGCTGCCCTACGAGCTGATCGAGGTCGACCTGATGAAGGCCGCGCACAAGCGGCCCGAGTTCCTGGCCATGAACCCCTTCGGCCAGGTGCCGGTGCTGGACGACGGCGGCACGATCCTGTTCGACTCGAACGCGATCCTCGTCTACCTGGCCAGCACCTACGACGCCGACCGCCGCTGGCTGCCGCGCGATGCCCGGCAGCAGGCCGCCGTGCAGGCCTGGCTCTCGGTGGCCGCCGGTCTGGTCGCCTTCGGCCCCGCCGCCGCGCGCCTGATCACGGTGTTCGGCGCCAAGTACAACGCGGAAGACGTGATCGGCCGCGCACACCAGCTGCTGAAGGTGATGGAAGCGCAGCTGGCCGCGCGGGCCTTCCTGGCCGGCACGGACGCCACCATCGCCGACATCGCCGTCTACAGCTACGTCTCGGCGGCGCCCGAAGGCAACGTCGACCTGGCGGCCTACCCGCAAGTGCGCGCCTGGCTGGCCCGTGTGGAAGCCTTGCCCGGGTTCGTGCCGTTCAAGCGCACGGCGGTCGGCCTCGCGGCCTGAGCCGGCGACCGCCAGTCACCCCCTTCGAGCAGCGCCCATGAACCGTTCCGTCTCCAGCCCCGACCCGTTCCACTCGGGTGAGAAGGCCGTGCAAGCCCGCCTGGGCGTTCAGGAGCGCATGCTCGATGTGGGGCGGCGCGTGATCCGCGCCTACCTGCCCGAGCAGCACCGGGAGTTCTACGCCCAGCTGCCTTTTGTGCTGGTGGGTTCGGTCGACGCGGTCGGCCGCCCGTGGGCTTCGGTGCTGGTCGGCGAGCCCGGCTTCATGCGCTCGCCCGATCCCACGCACCTGCACATTCAGGCGCGGCCGGTGCCCGGCGACCCGCTGGCTCAAGGCCTGGTGCCGGGCGCGCCGCTCGGCTTCCTGGGCATCGAGCTGCACACGCGGCGGCGCAACCGCATGAACGGGCACGTCGAGTCCGTGGCCGATGGTCACTTGAGCGTGGCGGTGGAGCAGACCGTCGGCAACTGCCCGCAGTACATCCAGGGCCGCGAGACCGAGTGGGCGCGCGAAGCGGGCGACAACACGCCGCGCGACACGGTCGCGCTGGACCACCTGGACGACGCGGCCTTGGCGCTGGTGCGCACGGCGGACACGCTGTTCGTCGCCACGCGCGCACCGGCCGAAGGAGAACACCCGGGCAGCGCCGACGTGTCGCACCGCGGCGGCCGCAGCGGCTTTGTGCGCGTGGAAGACGGGCGCACGCTGCTGATTCCCGACTTCACCGGCAACTTCCTGTTCATGACGCTCGGCAACCTGCAGCTCGACCCGCGGGCCGGCGTGATCTTCATCGACTTCAGCACCGGTGACCTGCTCACGCTGACCGGCCGCGCCGAAGTGGTGTGGGACGGCCCGGAACTCGAGGCCTTCGAAGGCGCCGAGCGCGCCTGGCGCTTCCACATCGAAGCCGGCTGGCGCTTGAGCGCGGCGCTGCCGCTGCGCTGGCGCTTCCGCGACTGGTCACCCAACTCGCTGATCACCGGCAGCTGGGAAGAAGCGGCGCGGCGGCTCGAGGTGCAGCGCCTGGCCCAGACCTGGCGGCCCTACCGCGTGGCGCGCGTGGTCGACGAAAGCAGCGTCATCCGTTCCTTCCACCTCGAGCCGGCCGACGGCCACGCGCAACCCGCCTTCGAAGCGGGCCAGTACCTGCCGATCCGCCTGCACCCGGGCGCTGGTGCCGCGCCGCTGCAGCGCACCTACACGTTGTCCAGCGCGCCGGGCGAGACGGGCCTGCGCATCAGCGTCAAGCGCGAAGGCGCGGCGTCGACCTTCCTGCACGAGCAGGTGAAGGTCGGCGACACCCTCGAGGCGCTCGGGCCGCGCGGCCACTTCACCCTCGACGCCACGCTGCGCCGCAGCGCGGTGCTGATCGGCGCCGGCGTCGGCATCACGCCGATGGTTTCGTTCGCGCGGCACCTGGTGGCGGAAGGCTTTCGTCTGCGGCGCACGCGCCCCACGCACCTGATCCAGGTGGCGCGCGACGGCCAGGTGCGTGCCTTTGCATCCGAACTCCAGGCGCTGGCCGCCCGGGCCGGCGGCGCGCTGAAGCTGCACATCGTGCAGGACGACGGCGCGCCCGGCACCCGGCCCGGCCCGCTCAGCATCGACACGCTCAAGTCAGTCCTGCCGTTCGACGACCACGAGTTCTTCCTCTGCGGCCCGCCCGGCTTCATGCAGGCCTTGTACGACGGCCTGCGCGAACTCGGCGTGCGCGACCAGCGCATCCAGGCCGAGGCCTTCGGGCCGGCCTCGCTGAAGCGGCGCCCGGACGGCGCGACCGCCGCGCCTGCACCACCGCCGCTGCCCGCGGCCACCGAAGCCACGGTGAGCTTCCTGCGCAGCGGGGACACCGCGGTCTGGACACCTTCGCACGGCAGCTTGCTCGAGTTCGCCGAAGGCAAGGGCCTGTCGCCGCCCTACGCCTGCCGTGCCGGGCACTGCGGTTCGTGCCTGACGCCGCTGCGCGCCGGCCGCGTGACCTATGCCGGGCCGACGGCCTGGAAGCCCGGCGAAGGCGAGGTGCTGCTGTGCTGCGCGCGGCCGGCGGCCGGTGGCGCTGAACGCATCGAACTGGAGCTCTAGCTCAACCCGATCGGAACGCTCAACGGCGCCGCCGATGCCGTCGCGGGCTCAGGTCAGCGATGGATCGGCACGCAGGCCTTCCACCACCAGGTCGATGAAGCCCCGCACCCGCTGCGTGGCCCGGCGCCCCCCGTGGTGCACCACGTGGATCGGAAGGTCGGCGGTCTCGTGGGCGGCCAGCACGGGCACCAGCGCGCCGGATTGCAGCTGCGCCGCGACCTGGTAGCTGAGCACACGCGCGATGCCCAGACCGGCGATGGCAGCCGCGATGGCCGCCTCGTTGGAGGTGCTGCGCATGCGCGGTTGCACGCGTTGCGAGAAGGCATGCTCGCCGGCCCCGAAGTGCCATTCCGGTTGGGCGGTCAGGCCGGCGGCCGAAATCAGGGCGTGGTCGCTCAGGCCGCGCGGATGGGCCGGCAGGCCGCGGGCCTTTGCGTATTCGGGCGACGCCACGAGCACGCGGCGCACGCGGCCCACGCGCGCCGCATGCAGCGACGAATCGGGCAGCTCGCCGATGCGCACCGCCACGTCCACGCCTTCTTCCAGCAGGTTCACCACCCGGTCCAGGAACAGGCAGTCGGCGTCGACCTGCGGCCATTGCAGCAGGTAGCGCGCGAGCAAGGGTGTCACGTAGAGCTGGCCGAACATCACCGGCGCGGTGATCGTCAACGTGCCCTTGGGCGCCTGGTGCTCGCCCTGGGCAGCCTGCTCGGCTTCGTCGACCTCGGCCAGGATGCGCCGGCAGTCGTCGGCGTAGCGCGCACCGGCCTCGGTGACGCGCACGATGCGGGTGGTGCGTGTCAGCAGCCGCAGGCCGAGGTGACTTTCGAGCTCGGCCACCGCGCGGGTCACCACTGGCGGCGACAGGTCCAGCTTGCGCGCCGCGCTGGCGAATCCGCCGGTCTCCACCACCGCCACGAAGGTCGTCATCGCCTGCAGCCTGTCCATCCGGCGCCCCTGCGGTTGGCTGTCGAAGCCGCCATTCTGGTGGGGCGACCGGTGTGCGGACTGTTGCGCGACCCACAAGACTGTCTTCGCAGCCCCGGTGATTCACAGCGGGCGGGGGGCGCGCCACAGTGGCCCCCTGATCCTGCTGTTCGCGCCCGTCACCGCACCCGACCCTCTGGAACCCGATGAACCACTCCCACGAAACCCGCGCGCCCCTGCCCCCCTTCACCCGTGAAACGGCGACGCAGAAGGTGCGCCTGGCCGAAGACGCCTGGAACTCCCGCGACCCACTGCGTGTGGCCCTGGCCTACACCCACGACAGCGTGTGGCGCAACCGCGCCGAGTTCCCGGTGGGGCGTGAAGCGATCCAGGCCTTCCTGCAGCGCAAGTGGGCGCGCGAGATCGACTACCGCCTGATCAAGGAGCTGTGGGCGCATGACGGCGACCGCATCGCCGTGCGCTTCGCCTACGAGTGGCACGACGACGCCGGCCAGTGGTTTCGCTCCTACGGCAACGAGAACTGGGCCTTCGACGAGCACGGCCTGATGCAACTGCGCTTCGCCAGCATCAACGACAAGCCGATTCCCGCCGCCGAGCGGCTGATGCACTGGCCGCTGGGGCGCCGCCCCGACGACCACCCCGGCCTGAGCGCGCTGGGACTGTGAGGCCACCGATGACGCACCCCGCACCCACGGCCAGCACCGACGTCGCCATCATCGGCGCCGGCAGCGCGGGCATGGCCGCGTACCGCGCGGCACTGCGCCACACCGAGCGCGTGGTCCTCATCGAGAGCCACGTCTACGGCACCACCTGTGCGCGCGTGGGCTGCATGCCCAGCAAGCTGCTGATCGCGGCGGCGGAGGCAGCGCACTCGGCGCGGCAGGCGCACCGGTTCGGCGTCAACGTGCCGCCCATCGACATCGACGGCCGCGCCGTGATGGCGCGCGTGCGCAGCGAGCGCGACCGCTTCGTCGGCTTCGTCGTCGACACGGTCGAGCAGTGGCCTGTCGCTGACCGTTGGTTGGGACACGCCCGCTTCGTCGATACCCACACGCTCGTGGTCGACGGCCTCGCCGGCCCGCGGCGCCTGCAGGCCGAGCGCATCGTCATCGCCACCGGTTCGCGCCCTGCGGTGCCGCCGGCCTGGCGGGCTGCACTCGGCGAGCGCCTGATCGTCAACGACGATGTGTTCGACTGGACCGATCTTCCGGGCTCGGTGGCGGTGGTGGGCACCGGCGTGGTCGGGCTCGAGCTGGCGCAGGCGCTGCACCGCCTGGGCGTGAGGGTGCGGCTCTTCGGCCGCGGCAGTCGCATCGGCCCGCTGACCCATCCGGCGCTGCAGGCGCTGGCCCGCGAGGTGTTCGCGGCCGAGTTGCCGCTGACCTTGAACGTGCGAGACCTGAAGCCCCGGCGCGAGGGCGATGCCGTGGTGCTGCGCACCGAGCTGGCCGATGGCACGGTGCAGGAGGAGCGCTTCGACTTCCTGCTGGCGGCCACCGGCCGCCGCCCCAACGTCGACCGCCTGGGCCTCGAACACACGGCGCTGCCGCTCGACCCGCAGGGCGTGCCGGTGTTCGACCGCCGCACCGGCCAGGTCGGCGACAGCGCCGTCTTCATGGCGGGCGATGCCGCCGACGACCGCGCGCTGCTGCACGAGGCGGCCGACGAGGGGCGCATCGCCGGCGACAACGCCGGCCGCTGGCCCGCGGTGCGCCTGCGGCCGCGCCGCGCGCCGCTGGCCGTGGTCTTCAGCGAGCCGCAGATGGCGCTGGTGGGTGCCACGCATGCCGAGCTGGTGGCCTCGGGCACGGCTTTCGAGACAGGCGAGGTGTCGTTCGCCGACCAGGGCCGCAGCCGCGTCATGGCGCGCAACCACGGTGCGCTGCAGGTGTATGCGCAGCGGGGCAGCGGGCGGCTGCTGGGTGCCGAGATGCTGGGCCCGGCCGCCGAGCACCTGGGGCACCTGCTGGCGTGGTCGGTACAGCGCGGCGACACGGTGCAGCAGATGCTCGACAGCCCGTTCTACCACCCGGTGGTGGAAGAAGGGCTCAGAACCGCGCTGCGCGACGCCCAGCGCGCCTTGCAGCTGCCCGCGCCCGCCCCCGAACACTGCCTGGAGTGCAACGCATGATCGACGTCTACACCGCCAACACGCCCAACGGCGTCAAGGTGCCCATCGCGCTGGAAGAGCTGGGCGTGCCCTACCGCATCGTCCGCGTGAACCTGGGCGCGCTGGAGCAGAAGCAGCCCGACTTCCTGCGCATCAACCCCAACGGCCGCATCCCCGCCATCGTCGATGGCGACGGGCCGGGCGGCGTGCCGCTGTCGGTGTTCGAGTCCGGCGCCATCCTCTGGTACCTGGCCGAGAAGTTCGGCGGGCTCGTGCCGAAAGACCCGGTCGCACGCATACGCGCCCTCGAATACACCTGCTTCCAGATCGGCGGCATCGGCCCGATGTTCGGCCAGGCCGGCTGGTTCACGCGCTCGGCGCCGGAGCCTGTGGCCTTCGCGATCGAGCGCTACCGCAGGGAGTCGAACCGCCTCACTACGGTGCTGGAGGCCCGGCTGCAACAGGTGCCCTGGCTGGCCGGCAGCGAGTTCTCGGTGGCCGACATCATGAACTTCGGCTGGCTCGATGCGCCGGACTACGCGGGCGTGAGTCTGGCGGACTACCCCGCGGTCAGCGCCTGGCGCGAGCGGATGCACCAGCGGCCTGGAGTGCAGAAGGGGCTGGCCGCGCTGCGCTGAGCCGGCCGGGTCGGTGAACCAGTCCGACGGGAAGACGAAGACCCCGATCACCAGCGTCACCGCCAGCAGGGCCGCCGCTGACCATCGCGTTGCGAGCCCCGGCACCAGTGGAAACATGTGCTCCGCATACGTGGTCAGACGCGCTGCCGCTTCGAGCGGCAGCCGCAGCTCACCCATGCAGATGGGTGCTGACGCGGGGGAAGTCGACGTCGGTGTGGGCCACGTTGTTGACGTAGTTCGTCAGCACGTTGAGCGCCACGTTGAGCACGATCTCGATGACCTCGGCGTCGCCGAAGCCGGCGCTGCGCAGGCTGCCGAGGTCGCCATCGGTCACGCGGCCGTGTTCAGTCGCCACGCGGCGCGCGAAGCGCAGTGCCGCGGCGTTGCGCGCGGTGCTCGCCTGGCCGTCGCGGGCGAGGCCGATCTCGTCGTCGCTGAGCTTGACCAGGTTCTTGCCGATGTAGCTGTGCGCGGCCAGGCAGTAGTCGCAGCCGTTGAACTCGGCCACCGCGAGCGCGAGCGACTCGCGCAGCTTGGCGTCGAGCGTGCCCTTGGCCAGCGCGCCGCTCAGCGAGAGGTAGCCCTCCAGAGCGGCCGGCGCGCTGCCGAGCAGCTTCATCATGTTGGGCACGACGCCCAGTTGCTTCTGAACGGCGGCCAGCAGGGGCTTGGAAGCGGCGGGCACGTCGTCGACGGAAGGGATGGCAAGGCGGGACATATGAAGGACCTTTCTGGTCGGTGGGTTGATGAGGTTCTGCGCAGTGCCCGGTGGGCCGCAGCGCATGCCGCTACTGTCGACGCGCTTCGCCGAAAGGAGAATCGCTCCGGCTGCCAAGGGTGTGTTGCGCGCCTGGAAACAATCGCGCTTCAACGTGGCCGTAGGCTCGCACTTCGTCTTCCACGATCCCGCCGAGGAGCCCCTTCATGCCGAGCCAACGCGTCGATTTCCCGGGCAGCCTGGGCCACCTGCTGGCGGGTCGCCTGGACACGCCCGACCATGCCCCGCACGCGTGGGCCGTCTTCGCCCACTGCTTCACCTGCTCCAAGGACACCAAGGCCGCGGCCTACATCGCGCAGGCGCTGGCCGCAGCCAGATACGGCGTGCTGCGCTTCGACTTCACGGGGCTCGGCGGCAGCGGAGGCGACTTCGCCAACACGAACTTCAGTTCGAACGTCGACGACCTGGTGGCGGCGGCTGACTGGCTGCGCGGCCACCAGGGTGCGCCGACGCTGCTGATCGGCCATTCGCTGGGCGGCGCCGCAGTGCTGGCAGCCGCCGGCCGCGTGGACGATGCGCGTGCCGTGGTCACGCTCGGTGCGCCTTTCGATCCGGCCCATGTGACCCACCAGTTCGGCGCCGCCCTTCAGGTCATCGAAACCGATGGCCAGGCCCAGGTCCGTCTCGGCGGGCGCCCGTTCACGATACGGCGCAGCTTCTTGGACGACGTCAACGGGCAGGCGCAGCAGCAGCGAATCCGCGCGCTGCGGCGTCCGCTGCTGGTGATGCACTCACCCGAGGACACCGTGGTGGAGGTGGACAACGCACGGCGCATCTTCGAGTCGGCGCTGCACCCGAAGTCCTTCGTTGCTCTCGACGGTGCCGATCACTTGCTGAACCGCGCGGCCGATGCACGATTCGCCGCGAGCATCATTTCGAGCTGGGCGTCCAGGTACCTGCCGCACGAGTCGATGGCGGATGCGGGTGCATGACATCCGACTCGCGGCACCGCTGTTGCGCGACGGTGCGATTCCATCGGTAGGAGCTTTGATCCGGGGCAGGCGCCCGGCGGTCAGAGTGCCAGCGCGCTGCGCAACCGGCTGACGAACCTCAGTGTGCCTGCGGCGACCCTGTCGCCGACGATCGCACGCAGACCAGTACGGGGTCGCTGCGTGAACTCGTCGCGTTGGTGTTCGCTGGCGGCTTCGCGCACCCAGGTTCGGTCATCGCCGAGATCCGTTGGCACTTCGGTAAAGAAGGGAGATGGGAGCATGGCCTTGCCTCGATGGCGCGCCCACTCGGAACCCAACCGGGGATGGAGGGTTCGCTGACCTTGCGGCTTCGTCGGCGGTTGACGAGACTGTCGATCAGTCCGCGAAGAATCGGAATGCCCGCGGCATGGAAGTCATTGTTTCGTCCCTCGGGGGTGACCGATCGGCACGCCGCGACCTGCGCTGGCGATACAGGGCCTGTCTGAGTCGATGCGCCGGCTCTGGCGTGCGGAGGGGCTCGCACGGGATTTGTGGCCGTGGGAACGACCGCTGCGAGGCATCGAGTTCAGGGATGTCAACGGCTCCTGAGGGTCGATTCGAGCCCACCGGGCCAAGGAGGACCAGTCGTGCGCTGTCCGCAGTTGCGCGGTGGCAGCACGAGGGTCAGCTGGCCAACGCATTGCTGACATTCACGGCGGCACTGGCTTCCGGACTGGATGTCGGTTTGACGATGCTGACCCGGCTTACGCCCAGCGGCGGTGGCCGGCTCCTCACGCTGCAGTGCCGACACCAGGGCGGCTACCGCATTCGATCTGGAGCCCACTGACAACACGCCGACCTCACCTCTTCAATACAGGGCCGCAAGCCCATTGCGCACGGCCTCTGGCACATTGGGTTGGGCGGCGATCTGGCTCAAATAGTTTGGGTCGTCCGCCACCGTCAGGGGATCGAGTTCCACAGGCCGCAGCAATGAGGACAGCGGCACCGATACCGCACGACTGGCCACCAGCTTCGGCCCGGTGAAGTCCGCAGGCCCGTTCAGCGGCAGGCGCGGCCGCATGCCCATGCCGCTGTACTTGATCTCATCCAGCGCCAGGGACCAGGTAAGGGGTTCGGGCTCATCCAGCATGGCCCGCCTAGCCTTCGCAGGCTTGGGCTGCTCGAGTTCCAGGGCCAGGGCCGGAAGATTCAAGAATGCCTGCCGCAGTGCAACACGCGCCGCCCCGAGCGTGACCTTGGCCACGTCGGGGTCTGCCGTCGCCTGCTCCAGGAAGATGCTGCGGTCCCTGCCACCCACAGCGATCTTCTCGCCACTGGAGCCGAGTGACTTCATTGCCGCCGGCATGCCGTAGCGCGCCACACCATTGATCATGACCAGTCGGATGTCGGTCTCCTTGGCCTTGATGAACGCTTCGTAGGGGTCCCCGGTCTTGCCGGTCACCACGACCAGATCGGCACGCTTGCCGGCTTCCAGGCTGCCCAACGCCTTGTCCCACTTGAGGATGGACGCCGCGTCGCGGGTCGCCATGGCCATCAGGTCGCGGCCACTAAACTGGCCGTCGAGCAGATGATTCGAATACAGCCAGGCCACCTTGAGCTCGCCCAGCAGGTTCTTGCTCCCCGAAGGCGACCAGTCGCTGCCCAGCCCGATGCGCACGCCGGCCGCCCTGGCGGCGCCTACACGTGCGGTGGAGCCATACAGGAGCAGATTGCTCAACGGCGACCAGATCATCGACGCCTTGTGGCGCCCCAGAACCTCGAAATCCTCGGGTAGCAGCCCGGCGGCGTGGATGCCAGCGAACCGGTCGTTGAGCGCCCATTCCTCCGGCGCCACCTGTAGCGACAAGAAATGCCGCCTTGCGATCGAATCGGACTGCCCGTCCCGGCACACCCCTTCGCTGAGGTGCAGCAGGAAGCAACTGTCTTCCTTCTTCAGGCGCCCCCAGAACGACTGGGCGTCCTTGGCGACCACGTCGGCAATCCGGCCCTGGGCTTCGGCGAGATCCGGGTCGTCGGTGCTCTCGACGTTGCGCAGGATGCCGCGGTAGTAGCGCTGGATACCGGCATTGCTGTTGAGCATGATGCCCTGGCTGGTAGTGACACCACCCATCAGGCACTTGCATTCCACGTAGCGCACCAGCGGCGCGAGCAGCGCGGGCTGGCCCAGGGCATCCCGGTAGTCGCCGACGACGGACATCGGCCCGCTGATCAGCTTGCGGTAGTCGGGGTGGTCGGGCCACTGGCCGCGGTGGTCGAAGCGCTTGGGCACC
Organism: Rubrivivax sp. A210; assembly: GCF_904426505.1. Classification (GTDB taxonomy): domain Bacteria; phylum Pseudomonadota; class Gammaproteobacteria; order Burkholderiales; family Burkholderiaceae_C; genus Rubrivivax. The sequence goes on along the minus strand of NZ_CAJGBN010000006.1, from coordinate 68,451 downwards.
GGGCTCCACAGCGGCAGGGCGTTGTAGGCCAGGTGGTTGTGCAACTCGATCAGGCCGGGATAGATCGTGCCGCCGCTGTTCACGATGGCCACGGCCTCGAAGCCGGCCGGTCGCGGGGCCGCCCGGTCCTGCACGGCGACGATGGCGCCCCTGTCGATGTAGACCACCGCGTCCGGCCGGACCGCAAACGCGCTGTCCATCGTGACCACCCGGCCGGCCAGGGCCAACCTGGGTCCGGTCAGGGGATCGATGGGTGTGGGTACAGCCCTGGTGGCCGTCCTCGGCGCCGGTCGATGGTCCTCCAGAGGGAACCAGGTTCTCTTGAAGGGCTTCATCGTCAGGATCCCTCGACACATCCAGGTTGGCACTTGCGCGAGAACCTTCAGGGCGGTCAGCGTGCCGTTCGCCGTGGGTTCAGGTCGTCAATACTGGATCAGGACCCACGCTTCCTGCCCCCCTAGATCAGAGTTTTTCCTTGACTGGCTGAGGCCCGGGCGATCTGGACAGGCAGGCACCTGGCGCCGACACTGCCCTGTCCACGGTGGCGGCGTTCCCGCACAACAACTGCGGCCTGCCCCGTGTCCCACGCACGATCCCCGAGGGAGTTGGCAATGGCTTCTGGCTACTACGAAGACATGGGCCGCAAGGCGCAGTGGTTCCGGGAAATCCACGGCTCCGAAGACCGGGTGGTGCTCGAGAAGTTGCGAGATCGCGCGCTCGAGCATGTGGAACTCATGCGCCAAGGCCGGACCACCTGTCTGGACCCGGGAGGTGGGGCGATTGCCAAGGCCGCGGTCCTCGTCGGCGACGTAGCGCAGGCCGAAATTACCGAGGCCAAGTGGCCGGGATACGCAGCGGGTTGCTTTGTCACATCGGCCGTAGGTGTGTCGCGCGTCGCCGAAGGTGCTGCAGTCACCCTCAAACAGCGTCTGGCGCGCGGCGCGCAGACCAAGCTTGACCCGCGAACGGCGAGACTGTTCCGCCACGACCCGGAGCGCGAGTCCTGGGTGCTGGTGGACGCCTCGGGCTGGAACGCCCAGGACAAGTACGTGTGGGGCCGAATCGACAGGCCTGGCATTTATGCCGCCGTCGCCCTGCCCAAGGAGCCGACTGCCCTGCGGCGGCTGGGGCTCGAGTCGTTCGCCCGCCGCGCGGTGCGCGACGCCGTCGCGGGCGGGCACTTCGCCAGCGTTCTCGACTTCGCCGGCCGCGGTGCCTTCCGCGACTACTACGTCGAGCGCCATCACCTGGACGTGAAGACCACCGAGGGCGCGCGCCGGCTCGACATGGCCCAGCAAGCCCAGCGCGCCGCGCTGCGCGAACTCGGGCGCGACTGGGAGGCAGAGCCGCTGGGCGGCAACCCGCAGTGGGCCGTGCTGGACGATGTGCTGTTGCGCTTCACCGACCTCCGCGCTGAGCTCGCCATTGAACAGCTGCTGCCGTTCTGGCCCGTCATCGCACGGGTCGCCAACCGCGTCGGTCCCTGGTTCCCCATGGGGCCGCTCAACATCAACGGCCGCGTGAAGTCGCTGGCGATGCACCCCACCAACAGCGACGTCCTGTTCGCAGGCGCCGCCAACGGCGGGGTCTGGAAGTCGACGAACGGCGGCGACTCCTGGCGGGCGACCTGGAAGTTCGAAGGGAGCCTGGCCATTGGCGCCGTGGCCTGCGCACCCAGCAACGGCAATGTCGTCTATGCCGGCACCGGCGAGGACACGCCGGGCTATGGCCCTTCCTACGGCGGCATCGGCGTGCTCAAGTCCAGCGACGGTGGAGGCACCTGGGAGTCGGTCGCCACCGCGGCGCAGGTGGGTACCGCCTGCAACAAGATCGTGATTCACCCCAGCAGCAGCGGCAAGCTCTGGGTCGCCAGCGATACGGGCGTGCACTACGGCGTACGGACGCAAGTCGGGATAGGCCTGTGGGAGTACGTCTGGACGAAGCAGCTGACGGGCCGGGCGACTGACCTGGTGGTGAAGCACGGCGATCCCAGCGTCATGCTGGCCGGCATTCACAACAGCGGCATCTTCAAGTCGACCAACGGCGGCCAGACCTGGGCCCGACTCGAAGGAGACCGGGTAGCCGTATTCGCGATCATCATCGCCTTCCGCGAGAACATGCCAACCGGTGGCGACGCGGGCTGGATCAAGCTCGCGCTGGGACAGTCCGGCGAAGGCGGGGCGGACTTCGTGGTCGCCAAGCTCGGGCCCAATTCGGCCACCACGCTGATCAGCGGGGACATGGGCGAGGGCTGGCTCAAGACCCCCGGCAGCGTTGGCGTGCGCTACGACGAATGGTGCAGCATGGTGGCCGTGCATCCGCGGCAGCTCAAGCACATCTATCTGGCCAGTGTCGGCATGCAGCACTCCTTCGACGGCTGGAACTATGCCGATTCGCCCGGCACGCATTCCGATCACCACCAGATGGTGTTCCACCACACCAACGACAACGTGGCCTACGTCTGCTGCGATGGCGGCGTGTATCGAACCACCGACAACGGCACCAGTTGGCAGCTGCGTAGCCGCAACCTCACCGCCACCCAGTTGATGAGCCTGGGCGTGTCGGCCGACGGCCCGCTGGTGGTCGGCAGCGCCACGCAGGACCAGGGCATCATCCAGACCGACGGTTCGATGAACTGGGTCGACCACGGTGGCGGCAACGAATGGGGCATGTTCGTCGTCGACCCCAATGACTCGGCCAAGATCTTCATCTCGCCGGGCGGCGGGCAGTTGCGGCGCAGCACCAACCGGGGTGTGAGCTACAGCTTGCCGACGAACGGACTGACCGACTGGTGGGCCGCGCAGGGCCGCAACACGGTGGCCGCATCCTTCGCCCATGTGGCGGTCAAGCCCGGAGACGGATCGGTCATCGTGGGTGTGGCCACCGTCTCGGACGAAGTCAAGGATGCGAACGACAACGTCACGGCGACATACGCCGCCAAGCATCGCATCTACTACAGCACCAATGGCGGCGTCGACTGGAGCATCGCGCTCGACTTGCCACACCGAGGCTCCCGAGTCGCCTTCTCGCCCAGTGATCCGAGCCGGGTCTATGTCGCGACCTCCCAGGGGCGGGTGTACCGCAGTTCGTCGTCGGGCAGCGGCGGCTGGACCGAGCCGGCGTCGGCGGCGAACCGGCCGCCCGCGCAAAGAATCACCTCCATCGCGGTCGATCCGTTCAACAAGAACCGCGTCTACATCACCTACGGCGGCGTCAACCCGCACATCTACCGCTCGACCGATGGCGGTGCGACCTGGAATCCTTGCAACGGCAGCGATCCGGCCATGCAGTTGCCGGACATCGCGCTGCTGGACGTGCTGGTGGATACCGAGAGCCCGGATGTGCTGTACGTTGCGTCGGACATCGGCGTCTTCCGCAGCAACGACCGTGGTGCGACCTGGTACTGGGCCAACGACAGCTTCGAGGAATTCGACCTCCCACGCGTGCCGGTCACCCAGCTTGGACTGCACCCCGGCACGCACCGGCTCTACGCCGCGACGATGGGCCGCGGGCTTTACTACACGCAGGCCAGCGGCATCATCTCGATGCGTGCCACGCATGTGAGGCTGGCCCATGAGTTCCCGCAGCCGATGGGCATCCTCAAGCTGCGGCTGACGGACGGCGCACGGACCTACACGATGACGCGCCTGGAGGTCATCCGCCGCATCCAGGCCGGAACCGAGGTCTACACGCTGGCTCCCGACGGCACCCGCACGCGGGTGCGCACCTTGATGCCCGACGCCGCACATCCGCAGGAATATCTCTCCACGGCTCCCGATGGAACGACTTCGAACAACCTGCTGTCGCTGCCACGCTTCTATGGCTGACCAAGAGGAGCTCCCATGAGCCTGAGAACCCGCATGTGGATGGAAGCCGCGCTGTCCGCGCTGGCCTGCCTGCTGACCTTCGTCACGTTGATCTGGCCGGACTGGATCGAGTTGGTCTTCGACGAATCACCCGATGGCGGCGACGGCAGCGCCGAGCGCATGTTCGCGATCGCCTGGTTGCTGGCGGCCGTGGCCTTCGGCTGGCTGGCGCGCCGCGACGGGAGGAGGCTGCTGCCTGCCAGTGCCCTACGTTGAGCGAGCGCTGACCCACGTGCGGATTCGGTGCGCAACGGCTACCAAGTGCAGGCTGGCCGGGCGCCAGGGTTCACGAACGAGTGGCCGGCGGTAGGCCCGATCGGCGCCGGCCCTTGAAGACTGCATCCCGGTCTGGACCCGCTTGAGACTGGGTGCGGTCGGCCAGGATGCGCAGGCCAATGATCGCGGTCGCCGATACCTGACTTTGGCTGGCGCTCCACCGCGATGTCAGCAGTTGCCCAGGTAGCCGCCGGTCACCTAAGGTTCAGCAGAGATGCCTTCAGACCCCAGGCGGCACGGGTCGAATGAGCGGACCCGCCCTTGGCGAACTCATCGCCACAACCCCCAGGCATATCGTTCAACTATGCATAGACGCGGCCGGCGGGATGGCGAACGAAGGCGTCGGTGCGAGCGACCAGCGGTCTCTGCCGTGAGCAGCACCCCAGAGCCTCACCGTCCAACTGCACTGGCGCCTCCACAACTGGATGCTGCCGTGCTGCTCGCGCGCACCTGCAAGGCATGGCAATCGCTCGGTTCACTCAAGGAGGTGACAAGGAGAGTTCGCGCAAGCGATCAAAGTCCAACTGCAACAGTGCCTGCGACACTTGCTCTGCGTAGGGGCCGCATGTTGGATGGGATGCCTTCAGCGCCCGCGCCCACTGATCAATTAGTGTGATCTCCCCAGCCTGAATCAGCTTGCGCAATTCGGCAAGCTTTGAGTCGGGCGGTCGCATTGCTGCGGGCGGGTCGAGAACCCTTTGAAGGACATCCAGAAGGGACTTTGGATCGACCGGCTTGGTCAGCGTGGCATCGAAGCGTATCCGATCCTTCCATCCGCTGGGTGCCAGTGCCGGTGCCTGGGACACCAAGATGACCGGCAGGTTGGGGTGGCTTTGCTTGAGCGCTTCCAGAACCTGCCAGCCACTGCCATCAGACATGTATTGATCCGTGACCACGGCATCCAGTGCCAGATCCTTTGCCTCTGTCGCCTGCAGGGCGCCTTCTACCAGCACAACCCGATAGCCCGCATCCTTGAGCATGCCTTGCATCGACAGGCGGTCCTCTGCATTGTCGTCAGCAACCAGGATGCATTTGCCCTTGCCCGTTGCCTGCAATGTGACAACTTCTGGTGGGGTGATGGGCAGCGGTTGACTGCCGTCCGCGTCTGCAAGAAGAGCACAGTCAATGGAAAATTCAAACTGGGTGCCCGCGCCCGGCGCACTCGTCACGGTAATGTGCCCGCCCATCATTTCCACCAAATTGCGCACGATGGCCAGGCCCAGGCCGATGCCGGAAGCCTGCTGGTTGCGAGGGCCGCCACCCTGCTCAAAGGGTGCGAATATTCTGGCCTGATCCTCAGCAGCAATGCCAACCCCGGTGTCTGCAACGGCGAAGAAAAGCCTGCTTTGCTGGACGCCATTCGTCCGTGCAGCGCAGGTCAGGGTAACCACGCCATGGCTCGTGGCCCGATTGGCATTGCTGAGCAGATTGGTCAGTACCTGATTCAAGCGATCAGCATCGATCAGCACCCTGCGCGGCAACTGTTCTGCCTCCAGGCAGAACCTGTTGCCCGCGTGCAGCGACATCAATTCCGCATTGATTCGCATCTCCTCCAGCCAGGTGGCCAACACCACCGGCTGCGGCAGCAATCGCAATTGGCCCACTTCCAATCTGGCCAGATCCAGGAGGTCGTCGATCTGCCTCAGCAGGATCTGACCGCTGCGCGCTATTGCGGCGCCCGCCTCCCTGGGGGTGGTGCGAGCGGAGTTGTTCTCCAGCATCCGCGAGAAGCCCAGGATCGTGGTCAAGGGCGCGCGCAAGTCATGGCCCACCCGGGCCAGCAACTGGGATCGGATTTCAGTAGTCTGCTTTTCCCGCAGGTACTTTTCGTGGATATCACGCGAATGGCGCGATATGCCAGCCAGCACCGCCGGGGCTGTCAGAACGAAGGCCCATGGCGCGCTGGCAATCATGGTGATGGTGATGGACTTGAGCCCCAGCGTCACGCCCAGGCGAAACAATTCCAGCAAGCAGATCGCCAAAGTGGTGACCATCAGCAGACGCGCCTGGCGCGAACCGTTCCAGGCGGCCTGCGCAATGAGCGCCAGACTGAAGAACAACATGACAACAACAGAAAGGCTCCATACCAGTCCGCCCTGGCGGTACTGCACCAGCGCGGCCCAGAGCAAGCCGGCAAGCAGTACGGCCACGCTGGCATGAAACAGATGCAACGTGACCGGAAAGCGCTTCAAGTCGCCGATAAAGCTGTGCAGGAAGAGCGTGAACCCGACCACAGCCCCCGCCACGCAAACCGGCAATACTTCCAGCGCAAAGGCTCGTCCTTCTGGCCAGAGGTATTGCGGCCACACGCCGCTATTGACCAGCTCCACACCAATCTCGCACCACATCGCCAGTCCGTAGTACAAAAAGGTTTGGTCTTTGTACTGAAAGAAGATGGCCAGCGCAAACAAGCCGGTCAGCAGCAGTCCACCCAGCGCCACCGCATTGGCCAGTTGCATCTTCTGGTAGGCGGCCATGTACTTGTGGGACTCCCATGCGTGCAGGGAGATGTCCAGCGCCGCCTTTGAACTCACGCGCACCAGAATTTCAAGCTCCTGCCCCGCCTCGAGGCGAACAGGCAGCACAGGCGTTGTGGCCAGCACAGGGCGCTGTGCCGCCGGAATCAGCAGGCCGCTGGCCTGTTGCTGCCACTGCGTCGTGCCGGCGCCGCGGGAGTACAACTGCACCAGCGAAACCTTTGGGTGGCCAACGCTGAACCAGCGGTCGATCGACTCTGGGCGACTGTTGTGTACGCGCACGCGCATCCACCAGTCGCTGGCGGTAAACCCCTTGGACATGCCGCTGGCATTGGCGGCGTCAAAAGCGCAACGGCCGTTCTCGATGTCGACCAATGACAACTGATTGCTGGTGTCTTCGCACACCTCGACAAACGGAACCAGGGATGTCATGTCCGCCGACACATCCACCGCTCCACGCGCCGCGGAAGCGGCAGGGGTAGCCCACAGCAGGGCGCTCAGCAGGCAGCACAAGCAGGCGCAGCTGCAGAACCGAAGACAGTGCTCAAGTTTGGGCATGGCTTCTTTCGCTAGGTGCCGTCCTCCGCCAGGCGCGCTGGTCCTCTCTGGCGCTGGCGGAAATCCCTCGGACTTGCCTGGTAGCGTTCTCGGAACGCGGTGGAAAAGTTCGCTGCGGTCGAGAAGCCGCAGTGCAGGGCAATTTCGCCAATCGGGGTGTCGGTCTGCTCCAGCAACTCACATGCGATGCGCATGCGTTGTTGCCGCAGCCAACCAAACACCGGCTGTGAGAAAGTGAGCTGAAAGGCCTCATTGAGCCGCTTCTCATTGGTGCCCAGTCGCCGGGCCAGCGCTTCGGGCGAGGGCGGGTGGGCAATGTTCTCCAGCAACAAGGCCGTGGCTGCACGCAAAAGCGGCGTGTGGTTCGCGACTGCAGCCCCGTCGGGCAGCGCGAGTTGTCCGGATCCGTCCGGGCGGTCCCCTGATCTGCGGTTTCTGGCCAGGTTCAGGTGGATCTCGATGCGCGCGACCACCTCCTCCTCTGACGCATAGGGCTTGAGGATGTAATCCACCGCGCCCAGATGCAGGCCCGCCAGCCGGTCACCCTGTGCCTTGGCTGCGGACAGAAAGATGACGGGAACAGATCGGGTTCTCGCATCGGCCTTCAGGAGCCGACAGGTGCCAAAGCCATCCAGGCCGGGCATGCGGACATCCAGCAAGATGAGGTCCGGTGGGTTGAGCGTGGCCTTCTGGTAGCCATCATTGCCGTCAAAGGCCACAGCGATGCGCCACTTCTGCGCATTCAGCATTTCCATCAGAACACGCAAGTCTGCGATCGAGTCGTCAATGACAAGAATCCGCGGCATGGGTGATGTCCTACTTGGGAAGTGCGTTCTCGGCAATGGTTGCGCTACGCTGATTCTCGTCGGAAAACATTGATTGAAAGGGTGAATTTCGGCCCCAATTCTCCGCGGCAATGATGCTGGGTGCTGCAGCAAAACTTTGCCAGCGAAAGCACGGCATTTCAGCGAGTGACTTTTTCTGAGGCACGGAAATAGTCTCTGTTGCAAACACAAGCAGCGCTGCAGCAAAGACTGGCTTCACCGGCACGGCAAAAATGGTGAAGCTGAAAGTCAATTGCATCAATTCTGTGCCAGTCATGATTCCGGGGGCTCGAAATCCGGTTTGTCGGTCACCCCAGGGGTGGCGGTGCAAGGGCTTGTGCGCTGTGCTTGCAGCCTGGCTCGTCGCCATCGGCAGCAGTCTGCCATGGGCCGCCTGGGCCGCTCCGCAGACCGGAAGCTCGCTCCAGGTTCTCATTGCGGAGGTGCTGGCACGCCATCCGCAACTGGCGGTGCAAGGCGCATCCCTGCGCGCGGCCGAAGCCGGTGTTGAAGGTGCCCGGTGGCAGTTCTACCCGACGCCTTCACTGAGCGTCGAGAACGCGGCGGTCAGCGCCGGTGACAGCAGCTACACAGGGGACAAGCAAGTCACCATTCTGGGCTTGCGCCAGTCACTGTGGAATGCCGGCCGCTTGTCAGCCAATCTGGACAGAGCGCGTGCCACGGTGTTGCTCAACAGTGCGCTCCTGGCGGAGTCCAGGCTGCAACTTGTGATGCGCGTGATTCAGGCGTATGGCGAATGGGCGGCTGCCCATGACAAGCAGAAGATCTATGCCACGGGCCTGGTGCTGCATCAGCAGATGAAGGACATGGTGGTTCGCCGGGTGCAGGAAGGACAGTCCGCACCGAGTGACCAGATCCTGGCGGAAGAACGGCTGGCCATGCTGGAAGCGGATGCGCTGGCGAGCGGCACGCAAAAGCAGACCGCCATGCTCAAGCTCACCCAGTTGGCCGGGCGCCCGGTTCTCGAGCCGGAGTTGGCGCAGCGGGCGGCCACGGCCCACCCTTTGGCCCACACGCTGGAACAGTTGCTGCGGCAGGCGCAGGACAGTTCCCCTACGCTGGCCCGGTATCGCGCCATCGCACAGTCGCAAGCCAGTCTGGTTGCCGAGCGTCAAGCCGACCAGTGGCCCGAAGTCTATGCCCGACTGGAGCGTCAGTTCGGCAACTACAGCGCGCCCGGGCGGGCGCCGGTGACGCGCGCTTTCATCGGCCTGAGCACCCGTTTCGGCGCGGGCCTCTCGACCCAATCCTCGATTGCCGAGGCCCGGGGTCAGCAGGACGCCGCCCTGGCTGAGATCGAGGTGCAACGACTGGGCTTGCAAGAGCAGGTCATGGTGGACCACACCGTGCTTGTGCAGTCCGATGCGCGCCGCCTCGCGTTGCAGCAGGGGGCAGCCAAGTCCCAACTGGTTCAGCAATCATGGGACCGGCAATTTCTGTCGGGCCGCAAGACCTGGCAAGACCTGATGAACTCTGCGCGCGAACACATTCAACTCGAAACGCAGATGGCAGATCTGGAGGCCACCCGTCTGGTGGCATTTTGGCGCCTGCTGGCCGTCACCGACTACGAACACCTGTTGACGCCGCCATGACCGAAAGCGCCTTGCTCCGCACCCTCATCCGCCTGAGTGAGCTTCAGCGGGAAAGTGTGGATCGCCTGGCCCTGCAGGAGGCCGTATCCGTCGCACAAGCCGCGGGTACTCCGGTGCAGCAACAGTTCAAGTCCTTCGCGGCCCACCTGGGAATCGATGCGCCGCGCTGGATCAAGGAGCCCGACGGCTCGCAGCTGCCGATGCTGGCCTGTGGGGCAGCGGGTGAATTCGGCCTCATCCTGGGCCGCAACGGCCAGGGGCTCTGGATTCTCAGCCAATGGCAGGGCGACCAGAAGCAGTGGACCGAGGAAGCGCGCAGCACACTGGATGAATTTGCCTTGGCGAGCCTGCGCCTTTCCGCGCCGTTTCGGGCGGGCGCAAGTCCGGTTCTGGCCATCATCCAGGCCGAGGTGCTGAGCCACCGTGCGCTGTTGCTGGAAGCCTCGCTCGGCGGTCTGGTCATCGGCGTGCTGGGCATTGCTGTCTCGTTCTACTCGATGCAGGTGTACGACCGCGTGATTCCGGCCGGTGCCTTGCAGACGCTGCTGGTGCTGAGCCTGGGAGCGCTGGCTGCCGTCGGCCTGGATTGGCTGGCAAGGCGTGCCCGCTCGCAATTGCATGATCAACTGATCGAGCGCATGGACCAGCGCCTGGCCCGCACGGTGTTCCTGCGCCTGTTGTCGGTTCGGCTGGATCAGATGCCCCGCAGCGTGGGCACGCTCTCCGGGCAATTGCGCGGTTACGAGATGGTGCGCGCCTTTCTGACCCAGGCCGCGGGCAGTGCGCTGATCGATTTGCCCTTCATGCTGGTGTTCCTGGCGCTGATCGCAGCCTTGGGCGGCATGCTGGCGGCCATTCCGCTGTTCTTCTTTGTCGCCGCGGTCAGCACCAGTCTCTGGATGCACGGCCGCATGCAGCGTGCTGCCAAGGCGGCGAGCGCGGCCGGCAACTTCAAGACCGGCCTGCTGGTGGAAACCATCGAAGGCGCCGAGACCATCAAGTCCGGCCAGGGAGGCTGGCGCATGCTGGGCCGCTGGCTCAAGAGCACCGACCAGTCGCGCCAGGCCGAGATGGATTCACGTCGCCTGAGCGAGCAGTACCAACAGATGATGGGCGCCTTCCAGCAGTTCAGCTACATCCTGCTGGTGGCCTTCGGCGCCTGGATGGTCGCGCGCAACGAACTCACCATGGGCGCCCTGATTGCCTGCTCGATCCTGGCCGGGCGCGTGCTGGGCCCGGTGGCCTTGATTGCCGGCCAGCTGATGCAGTGGGCCCATACCCGGGCGGCGCTCGAAGGGCTGGACCAGCTCTGGCGCCTGCAGGACGATCACCATGACCACACACCGGTCCTGGTCGATCAGCTTCGCGGTGACTACCGCATGCAGGGCGTCACGCTGCAGTACGGTGCCCAGCCTGCCCTGCACATCCCGGAACTGCGCATTGTGGCGGGCGAGCGCGTCGGCATCGTCGGCCCGGTGGGCGCGGGCAAGACCACATTGCTGCGCCTGCTCTCGGGCATGTACAAGCCACAAGAGGGCAGCATCCGGCTGGATGACGTAGACCTGGCCCAGCTCTCCAAACCCCTGTTGGCCGAACACGTGGGCTATCTGCAGCAGGAGGGACGCCTGTTTGCCGGCACCCTGCGCGACAACCTGGTGCTCGGCATGGTGGACCCGGGCGACGAAGTCCTGGTCAGGGTCGCGCAGCGAACCGGACTGTTTGCCTCGGTGATCGCGGTGCATCCGCGCGGGCTGCAACAAGAGATCTACGAAGGCGGCAGCGGGCTCTCGGGCGGGCAGCGCCAAATGGTCAATCTGACGCGGGTGTTCCTGCGCAGGCCCCGCATCTGGCTGCTCGATGAGCCCACGGCGGCGGTGGACAGCCAGAGCGAGCGTCAGATCACTGCCCTGCTGCAGCAGACGCTTGCAGCCGACGACACCCTGGTGCTGGTCACGCACAAGCCCGAGATGCTGAACCTGGTCAATCGGCTGATCGTCATTGCCAACCACCGCATCGTGATGGATGGGCCTACGGCCAGTGTGATGGAGCGCCTGCAAGGGGCTCCTGTGCAAGCCACCGGCGCTGTCCCGGTTGTTGCCGCGGTCCCCGCATGAAGCTGCCGACCCTGCGGGTTCTGCCCGTGATGACCCTGGGCCTGGTGCTTTTCCTGGCCTGGGCCGGCTACTTCGAGATCGAGCAGACCGTGCGCACCCAGGGGCAGGTCATCCCCGGCGCGCGCACCCAGATCATCCAGGCTGTTGACGGTGGCGTGCTGTCTGCCATTCGGGTGCAGGAGGGCGACCGCGTCACGCAGGGCCAGGTGCTGGCGGTGCTGGAAACCGAACGGGCTCGTGCCTCTTTCGATGAGAGCCAATCCAAGGTGGCCGCCCTGGCCGCCGCCCTTGAGCGAGCGCATGCGGAGGCCGAAGGCCGCGCGCCTGCCTTTGGGCGCGCCTTGGCCGCGCACGCCCATCTGGTAGCGGCCCAGATGGCACTTTATGCGCAGCGCCAGCAAAGCCTGAGCGAAGCGGTCGCGGCGCTCGATGACTCCCTGCGCCTGGCCAGCGAGGAGTTGCGCATCAACGAGAAGCTGATGGCCAGCGGCGATATCAGCCAGGTTGAACTGCTGCGGGCCCGGCGCCAGGTGCTGGAGCTGAAGGCCAAGATGCAGGAGTTGCAAAGCAAGTACCGGCAAGAGGCCCGCACCGAAGCCGCAAAGCTGGAAGAGGAACTCGCCGGGCAGCGCTTTCGCCGCGACGAGCGACGCAATGTGCTGGACCACACGGCGCTCACCGCTTCGATGGACGGTGTCGTGAAGTACCTGCGCTTCAACACCGTGGGCGGCGTGTTGCGGGCCGGTGACGAGGTGATGCAGATCTCCCCGACCGATGGTGAGTTGCTGCTCGAAGTGAAGTTGAACCCGACCGATATCGGCTTGCTGCGCGTGGGCCTGCCCGTTCAACTGCGTCTGGACGCCTTTGACTACACGCTTTATGGCAGTGCGCAGGGCGAATTGGTTTACCTGGGTTCTGACACGCTGACCGAGCCCGGCCCGAATGGCCAGCCGCTCACAGCCTACCGCGGCCGCATACGCCTGACCTTGGAAAAGCTGGCTCTTCACCACAAGCTGCGCAGCGCCGATATCAAGCCCGGCATGACGGCAACGGCCGACATACAGGTCGGCCACAGAACCGTCCTGCAATACCTCACCAAACCCATTGCGCGCGCCTTTGGCGGAGCCATGACCGAGCGCTGAACGTCAACCCCTTCCAGGAAGGATTCCCCATGACTGCCCTGCAAACGCCCAACGCCAGGATTCAACTCAAGTCGGATCATGCTGAAAGCTGGGTACTTGAGAAAGGCCGCACCACACGGGTCAAGGCGAAGGCCGGCAGCCACTACCGTGTCATGGCCGGCGCTGACGGTCAGGAGGTCGATGCCACCCAGGTGTCGGCAAGTCGACATGCCAATGACTTGCACATTGTCGTTCTGGGCGACAAGCAGCTGGTGCTGGAAGACTTCTACGGCGAATGCCGTGCCGCAGCCTGCGCGGTGAACCTGGCGGGCGATAACTCAACGGGCTACGTCATTTCTGGCGACAGTCCCGTGGGTGCCCCGCTGGGCGATGGCGGCGGCCTGGTCTATGCCTATGGCGAAACATCTCCGCTGGTGCAGAACCTGGGCATCAGCGAGAGCCTGGCGGGCTTCAGCACCCAGGCCGGCATGTCTACCTACATTCCCCCGGCATCCCATGCGGCGTGGCTGACGCCAGCCTGGGCCGCCGCAGCCGGCATGGGCTTGGTGGCTACCCTGGGCAGCCAGAGTTCAGGGGGTGGCAGCCAGGCCTACACCATCACCGTCACCGCCCTGGCAGGCAAATTCATTGCAGCAGACCAGGTCGACATCTACGACAAGGATGGCAACTTCCTGGCCCAAGGGCAACTCAACCCCGTCACCGGGCAATACGTGGCCACCATCACCAACGGCTACCGTGGTGCCATCCTGGTCAAGCTCACTGACAACAATGGCGTCGCTGCCGATTTCAATGACGAAACGACCGGCGCGGCGCGCAGCCTGAATACCGAATTGCGCGCCATGGCCGTGGTGGACGGCAGTTCCAACGTCGCCGTGACCGTGTCTCCCCTGACGGAGTTGGCTGCACGCAGCGCCGGCCTCACCGGCAACCGCGTGACCGAGTCCGATGTGCTGACCAATCAGAAGATCGCTCGCATCTTCGGCGTGGCCGACATCACGGGGCCGGCTGTCACTGTCCTGGATGCCGCCTACGACGAAGGCAACGGCGTCAGTGCAGCAGAGCAATACGGCCAGGTGCTGGCGGCGCTGTCGGGTGCGGATGCCGTGAGTGGCAGCATCGACGCCACGCTGCAACGGCTGCAGGACGCCCTGGTGACCAGCCCGGCGGACCCGACCCAGTTGGCCATCAAGCAGACGGGGGTGGACCTGATGGATGCGGGCGCTTCGGCGTTCGAGTCAGGTGCCCAGGCAGGTGCGGCGGCCTTGACTGTTCAGAACAGCCAGAAGGCTCCTTGGGTGGCGAGTGCCACCGATGGCCTGAACACCGCGACCGAAGCCGGCGCGGGGACCAGCATCAAGGCCGCCATCGGCACGGCCACTGCCGGCACGGTGGTAAATGTGGTCTGGGGGTCGCAGAGCTTCGACTACACCCTGACGGCCAACGACGTCGCTGCCGGTGTGGCCACCATTGCGGTGGCCGCCAATGTCATTGCGGCGGCAGGCGATGGGAACATCGCCATCACCACCAAGGTAGGCAACAACACGGCCAGTCCGGCGGTGATCATCGTGGTGGACACGTCGGCCCCCACCGCCTTGCCCGACCTCGCGGTCATCAGCGACACCGGTGCCAGCGCGACAGACCATGTGACCAGCACCCGGACCCCCATCTTCAATGTCGGGCCCTTGCCGGCTGGCGTGAACGCGGTGGAACTTCTGGTCGATGGCCAGGTGGTTGCCGCCACCTACAACGCTGCCAACGGTGAATTGTCCCCCGGCACGCCGCTGGGTGATGGCGTCAGCGCGATCAGCTTCCGGTACCTGCGGGGCGGCTTTGCTGGCGCTGCCAGCCCGGCCTTGTCCGTCACGATCGACAGTGCCGCCCCAGCCGCACCCACGATGACCGGCGTTTCCGACAATGCCGCGCCCGTGACGGGCACCGTGGCCAACAACGGCAGCAGCAACGACAGCACCCCCACCGTCGCGGGCACGGCCGAGGCCCACACCACGGTCACGCTCTACCAGGGCAATGCCGTGATCGGATCGGCCCGGGCCGATAGCGCCGGCCATTGGAGCTTCACCCCGGCTACGCCCCTGGCAGATGGCCACTACGAGCTGAGCGCCAAGGCCATGGACGCGGCCGGCAACGAAGGCCCGGCCAGCAGCGTTCACTCCTTCGGCATCGATACCCTCGCGCCCTCGGCCCCTTCCGCTGCGCCCGACCTCGCGGCCGCCAGTGATAGCGGCATCGCCACCGACAACATCACGCACGACACCACACCCGGCCTGGCCATTGCCGCTCCCGCCCCCGGCGACACGGTCAAGCTCTACGTCAACGGGCTTGAGGTGGCGTCCAGCTATGTCAATGGGGAGCTCACGCCCACCGCGGCACTCGGCGACGGTGTCAAGACCCTCACCTACAGCCATGTCGATGCGGCGGGCAACGAAGGCCCGCAAAGCCCGGCCCTGGCCGTGACGATCGACACCACGGAGGCCGCCACCCCCACGGCCAACCCCAGCGGCGGACGACTCTTCACCGGCACCGCCGAACCCGGCACCACGGTGACGCTGAACTGGACGGACGGCACGCCCCAGACGGCCACCCTGACAGCCGATGCCAATGGCAACTGGCGTTACCCGGGCACCGGCTTGCTGCCGGCTGGCATTCCAAACGGAACCGTCATCACCGTGGCATCGGTCGATGCAGCCGGCAACCCTGCCCAACGCACCGGCAGCGTGGTGGTCGATACCTTGCCCCCCACCCTAGACAGCGTGCTGGACGACGCCGGTCGCATCACCGGCAGCGTGGCCGGCAACGCCCGCACCGACGACACCACCCCCACCTTGAGCGGCACCACCGGCACGGCCGGCGGCGGCGCAGGCGATGTGCTGAAGGTATTCAATGGCAACACCCATCTGGGCGATGCCACCATCAACGCCAGCGAAGGAACCTGGAGCTTCACGCCCCCCACGCCGCTGGCCGAAGCTGCCGTCAACCTGAGCGTCAAATGGGTCAGTGCCGGCAACACCCCCATCAGCAGCGGCGGATCCGCGGTGTACAGCGTCACGGTAGACACCACGGCACCGGGTGCGCCGGTCAATGCGCCAGACCTGGTGGCCCCGGACGACAGCGGCAGCAGTTCCAGCGACAACATCACCCACAGGACCCTGCCCACGCTCAATCTGGGTTCCGGCCTGATCGAGGGTGATGTGGCCCGGCTCGTGGTGTCGGTCGACGGTACCGAGATCGCAGGCACCTACAACCCGACCACCGGCGACTTCGTGCCCGGCACAGCCCTCGCCGAAGGCACCCACAGCCTTGCCTATCGGCTCGCGGATGCTGCGGGCAATCTCGGTGCCCCCAGCCCGGCGCTCACGCTCACCATCGACAGCACGGCGCCGACCGGGCCCGCAGGGACCCCCGATCTGGCTGCCGCCAGCGACACCGGTGTCAGCAGCACCGATGAGCTCACGGCCGACCCCACGCCCGTCTTCCAGATCGGCGCCTTGCCGGCCGGCGCCGCGGGGGTCTCGCTCTTCGTCGACGGCGTGGAAGTCGCCTCCGTCTACGACCCCGCCACGGGTGAACTGGGCGCTGCGGTCGCACTGTCCGACGGCACCAGGGCCATCACCTACAGGTATGTCGACGCCGCCGGAAACCGCAGCGCGGCCAGCCCGGCACTCTCCATCACGGTGGACACCACGGCGCCGCCCATGCCGGCGGGAGCCCCCGATCTCACCACCGCCAGCGACACCGGCGCCAGCGCCACCGACAACATCACCCACGATGCGACCCCCGGCTTCGCCATTGCCGCACCGGCCGCCGGCGACACCGCCAGGCTTTATGTGGATGGCGTGGAGGTGGCGGCAAGCTTGGTCAATGGTGAACTCACGCCGGTCCATGCGCTGGGTGAGGGCTCCCACGCCATCAGCTACCGCTATGCCGATGCCGCAGGCAGTGTCGGCCCGGCCAGCGCGGGACTGAACATCACCATCGATACGGCCGCGCCCATCGCCCCCTTGGCCAACCCCAGTGGCGGGCGCCTGTTGACCGGCGTTGCCGAGCCCGGCAATACCGTGACCCTGAACTGGACACCCGCCGGTGGCACGCCGCAAGCCGCCACCGTCGTGGCCAATGCCGATGGCGGCTGGCGCTACCCCGAAGCGGGCGCACCCGCCCTGAACCTCGGGGATGGCACCGTGGTCACCGTCACCGCGGCCGACCCCGCGGGCAACCCGGCTCCCGGCAGCGCCACGGTCACCGTCAGTGTGGCCGGCCCCACCATCGACAGCGTGACCGACGACGTTGCCCGCGTCCTGGGCAGCGTGGCCCGCGATGGCAGCACCAACGACACCCAGCCCACGCTCAGCGGCCATGTCGGCACCAACACCGGCAGCGTTGCCGGCGATTTCTTGCGCATCTTCGATGGCAGCAATTACCTGGGCGATGCCACCGTGGATGCCGCCACCGGCACCTGGCGCTTTGCCCCCGCCACCGCCCTGGCAGAGGGCAGCCATGCCCTGACCGCGCAATGGGTCACCGGGGGCACGGCCAACACCTCCAATGGCAGCCTTGCGAGCAACGGGGCCTCGTCCGCGTTCAGCCTGACCATTGACAGCACCGCGCCGGCTGCACCCGCCGCCCCCGACCTCTTGTCCAGCAGCGACAGCGGTGCCAGCACCACCGACGACATCACCGCCGACGTCACCCCAGGCCTTGCCGTCACCGCGCCGGCCGTCGGCGAGAGCATCAAGCTCTATGTCGATGGTGTCGAAGTGGCCGCTGTCTACGACGCGGGCCTTGGCACGCTCACACCGACCCAGCCTCTGGGCGACGGCTTGCACAGCATGGCCTACGGCTATGTAGATGCCGCAGGCAACATCGGCGCCCGCAGCCCCGGCCTGCCCGTCACCATCGACACCACCGCACCGGCGGCACCCGCAGCCCCCGACCTGCTCGCAGCCAGCGATACCGGTGCCAGCGCGACCGACGACATCAGCGCCGACAACACCCCCGGCTTTGGCGTTGCCGCGCCTGCTGCGGGCGAAAGCATCCAACTCTTCGTGGACGGCATCGAAGTGGCGGCCAGCTATGACCCCGCCACCGGCAGCCTGACACCCAGCGCTGCACTGGCCGACGGCGTACACGCCATCCGCTACGGCTACACCGATGCGGCCGGCAACAGCGGCGCTCGAAGCCCGGCATTGACGGTCACCGTGGATACCTCGGTGCCTTCAGCGCCCCTGAACACCCCCGACCTGAGCGCCGCCAGCGACACCGGCCTCAGCCCCACCGATGACCTGACCCGCAGCACCACGCCCAGCTTTGCCATCGGCACTTTGCCGGGCGGCGCAGCCCTGGCCAGGCTCTACATCGACGGCGTGGCCGTGGCCGCCAACTACGATGCCGGCACCGGTGCCCTCACGCCCACAGCGGCCCTCGCTCAAGGCGCCAGGTCCATCACCTACACCTTGGTGGATGGCGCCGGAAACGAGAGTGCCCCCAGTGCCCCCTTGGCCATCACGATCGATGCCACGGGCCCCGCGCTGGACCCCACGGCCAACCCCAGTTCAGGCCGCGCATTCGCCGGCAGTGCCGCGCCCGGCGACACGGTCACGCTGACGTGGACCGAGAGCGGTGTGCCCAAGACGGCCACGGTGGTCGCCAATGCCAACGGCAGCTGGAGCTACAGCCCCGCCAACCAGGTGCCCAACGCCACCGTGGTGACCGTGACCGCCACCGACCCGGCGGGCAACCCGGCGCCGCGCACGGCAGCCGTCACGGTGGACATCAGCGCCCCGACCTTGGACAGTGTGCTCGACAACAGGGCACTGCACACCGGCGAAGTCGCCAATGGGGGCTTGACCAACGATGCCACCCTGACCCTGTCGGGCATGACCGGCTCGGCCAGCGGCAACCATCTGCGCGTGTGGGATGGCAACACCTACCTGGGTGATGCGGTGGTGGACAGCGTGACCGGCACCTGGTCGTTCACCACGCCGCCCCTCAGCGACGCCAGCCACAACCTGCAAGTGAGCTGGGTCAGCGCCGGAACCGCCGGCATCAACGACGGCACGCCCACCAGCAACGGTGCTTCCGCGGTCCGAAGCGCCGTGGTGGACGCCACGGGCCCCGCCGCACCAGGCGCAGCCCCCGACCTGGTGGCCGCCCACGACAGTGGCGCAAGCAGTACCGACGATGTCACCAGCGTCACCCAACCCACCATCAACCTGGGCAGCGGCCTGATTGCGGGCGAAGTCACGGCGGTGGAAGTCACGGTGGACGGCGCCGCCGTTGCCGGCACCTACAACACGAGCACGGGCGACTTTGTCTTGAGCCAGCCGCTGGCAAGCGGTGACCACACCGTGAGCTTCAGCTTGATCGACCTGGCGGGCAACTTCAGTGCTGCCAGCCCAAGCCTCAACCTGAGCATCGACACCGCGGCACCGGCCGCCCCGGCTGTCAGCCGCGTGAGCGATGACGCGGCGCCGGTGACCGGCGACGTGGCCGCCGCAGGCATCACCAACGACAGCACGCCCCTGATTGCCGGCACGGCCGAGGCCAACGCCACGGTCAACCTCTACAACGGCAGCACCTTGCTGGGCACCACCACGGCAGGCGCCGACGGTGCCTGGACCTTCACACCGGTCAGCCCTCTGGCCGAGGGCGCGTACGCCATCACCGCCAACGCCACCGATGCCGCAGGCAACACAAGCCCTGCCAGCGCCGTGCGCAGCTTCACCCTGGACACCACGGCCCCAGCCACACCCGCCGCCGCCCCTGACCTGAGCGCTGCCAGCGACACGGGTGGCAGCAGCACGGACGACGTCACCCAGGACACCACCCCCACCTTTGCCATCGGATCCTTGCCCTCCGATGCCCGTACCGTCACCTTGCTGGTGGACGACGTGGCCGTGGCCGCCACCTATGACCCCGTCACCGGCGAAATCACCCCCGACAGCCCGCTGTCCGATGGCGTCAGGCGCATGGCCTACAGGTACGTCGATGCAGCGGGCAACATCAGCGCTGCCAGTCCCGCCTTGAGCATCACCATCGATGCCACGGCCCCGGCAGCGCCAGGCATCGCCCGCGTGACGGACGATGCCGCTCCCGTGACCGGCACGGTGGCCAACGCAGGCAACACCAACGACAGCACGCCCACCATCGCCGGCACGGCCGAAGCCAACGCCACCGTCAACGTCTACAACGGCGCCACGCTGCTGGGCAGCACCACGGCCGACGCTTCCGGCAACTGGGCCTTCACGCCCGCATCGGCCCTGGCCGATGGAACCTATGCCATCACCGCCAAGGCCACCGACGCCGCTGGCAACGAGAGTGCCGCCAGCGCCGTGCAAACCCTCACGCTGGACACCTCGGCCCCTGCAGCGCCGGCCATCACCAGCGTCAGCGACAACGCAGCGCCGGTGACCGGCACGGTGGCCAACCCAGGCAGTACCAACGACACCACACCCACCATCGCCGGCACGGCCGAAGCCAACGCCACCGTCAACGTCTACAACGGCGCCACGCTGCTGGGCAGCACCACGGCTGACGCCTCCGGCAACTGGGCCTTCACGCCCGCATCGGCCCTGGCCGATGGCGCCTACGCCATCACCGCCAAGGCCACCGACGCCGCTGGCAACGAGAGTGCCGCCAGCGCCGTGCAAACCCTCACGCTGGACACCTCGGCCCCTGCAGCGCCGGCCATCACCGGCGTCAGCGACAACGCCGCGCCGGTGACCGGCACTGTTGCCAACGCAGGCAACACCAACGACACCACACCCACCATCTCGGGCACGGCAGAAGCCAACGCCACGGTCAACGTCTACAACGGCGCCACGCTGTTGGGCAGCGCCACGGCAGACGCTTCCGGCAACTGGGCCTTCACGCCCGCATCGGCCCTGGCCGATGGAACCTATGCCATCACCGCCAAGGCCACCGATGCCGCCGGCAACGAAGGTGCGGCCAGCGTCGCCAGCAGCTTCACGCTCGACACCACGGCACCCGCAACGCCGGCCATCACCGGCGTCAGCGACAACGCCGCGCCGGTGACCGGCACTGTTGCCAACGCAGGCCAGACCAACGACAGCACGCCCACCATCACGGGCACGGCCGAAGCCAACGCCACCGTCAACGTCTACAACGGCGCCACGCTGCTGGGCAGCACCACGGCAGACGCTTCCGGCAACTGGGCCTTCACGCCCGCATCGGCCCTGGCCGAGGGCGCCTATGCCATCACCGCCAAGGCCACCGACGCCGCCGGCAACGAAAGCGCCGCCAGCGCCGCGAGCACCTTTAGGCTGGATACCTCGGCGCCCGCAGCGCCGGCCATCACCAGCGTCAGCGACAACGCCGCGCCGGTGACCGGCACGGTGGCCAACGCAGGCATCACCAACGACAGCACGCCCACCATCGCCGGCACGGCCGAAGCCAACGCCACCGTCAACGTCTACAACGGCGCCACGCTGCTGGGCAGCACCACGGCAGACGGCTCCGGCAACTGGGCCTTCACCCCCGCATCGGCCCTGGCCGAGGGCGCCTACGCCATCACCGCCAAGGCCACCGACGCCGCCGGCAACGAAAGCGCCGCCAGCGCGGCAAGCAACTTCACGCTGGACACCACGGCGCCCGCAGCGCCGGCCATCACCGGCGTCAGCGACAACGCCGCGCCGGTGACCGGCACGGTGGCCAACGCAGGCAACACCAACGACACCACGCCCACCATCACGGGCACGGCCGAAGCCAACGCCACCGTCAACGTCTACAACGGCGCCACACTGCTGGGCAGCGCCACGGCGGACGCCTCCGGCAACTGGGCCTTCACGCCCGCTGCCGCCCTGGCCGAGGGCACCTATGCCATCACCGCCAAGGCCACCGATGCCGCCGGCAACGAAAGCGCCGCCAGCGCCGTCAGCAGCTTCACGCTCGACACCTCGGCGCCCGCCGCGCCGGCCATCACCAGCATCAGCGACAACGCAGCGCCGGTGACAGGCGCGGTGGCCAACGCAGGCAGCACCAACGACACCACGCCCACCATCACGGGCACGGCCGAAGCCAACGCCACCGTCAACGTCTACAACGGCGCCACGCTGCTGGGCAGCACCACGGCAGACGCTTCCGGCAACTGGGCCTTCACCCCCGCAGCGGCCCTGGCCGAGGGCGCCTACGCCATCACCGCCAAGGCCACCGATGCCGCCGGCAACGAGAGCGCCGCCAGCGCCGCCAGCAGCTTCACGCTCGACACCTCGGCGCCCGCCGCGCCGGCCATCACCAGCATCAGCGACAACGCCGCACCGGTGACAGGCACTGTTGCCAACGCAGGCAACACCAACGACACCACGCCCACCATCGCCGGCACGGCCGAAGCCAACGCCACCGTCAACGTCTACAACGGCGCCACGCTGCTGGGCAGCACCACGGCAGACGCTTCCGGCAACTGGGCCTTCACGCCCGCATCGGCCCTGGCCGATGGCACCTACGCCATCACCGCCAAGGCCACCGACGCCGCTGGCAACGAGAGTGCCGCCAGCGCCGCAAGCAACTTTACGCTGGACACCTCGGCCCCTGCAGCGCCGGCTATCACCGGCGTCAGCGACAACGCCGCGCCGGTGACAGGCACTGTTGCCAACGCAGGCAATACCAACGACACCACACCCACCATCGCCGGCACGGCCGAAGCCAACGCCACCGTCAACGTCTACAACGGCGCCACACTGCTGGGCAGCACCACGGCAGACGCTTCCGGCAACTGGGCCTTCACGCCCGCATCGGCCCTGGCCGATGGCACCTATGCCATCACTGCCAAGGCCACCGATGCTGCCGGCAACGAAGGTGCGGCCAGCGCCGCCAGCAGCTTCACGCTCGACACCACGGCGCCCGCAACGCCGGCCATCACCAGCATCAGCGACAACGCCGCGCCGGTGACAGGCACGGTGGCCAACGCAGGCATCACCAACGACACCACACCCACCATCGCCGGCACGGCCGAAGCCAACGCCACCGTCAACATCTACAACGGCACCACGCTGCTGGGCAGCACCACGGCGGACGCCTCCGGCAACTGGGCCTTCACGCCCGCTGCCGCCCTGGCCGAGGGCAGCTATGCCATCACCGCCAAGGCCAGCGATGCCGCCGGCAATGAAGGTGCCGCCAGCGCCGCAAGCAACTTCACGCTCGACACCACGGCACCCGCAGCGCCGGCCATCGTCAGCGTGTCAGACAACGTGCGCACCCCTGGCCTGATCGCCGACGCGGGCATCACCGACGACGCCACGCCCACTTTCAGTGGCACGGCCGAATCCAATGCGACGGTCAGCCTGTTCAACGGGGCCACCCTGCTCGGCAGCACCACGGCCGATGCGGCGGGCCAATGGACCTTCACGCCGGGCAGCGCGCTCGCCAGCGCCAGCTACTCGGTCACGGCGCAGGCCAGTGACGCGGCGGGCAATGCCGGCGCCAGCAGTGCCGCCAAGGCCTTCCGCATCGATGCCACGGCCCCCACCTTGTCCAGCAGCAGCCCGGCCGACAACGCCAGCACCGTGAATGCCGGCGACAACCTCGTGCTGACTTTCAGCGAAGCCGTGCAGGCGGGCAGCGGCAACATCGTGATCAGCAATGGCACGGACACCCGCACCATCAGCATCGGTGACGCCACCCAGGTCACCATCAGCGGCAGCACCGTCACCATCAACCCCACGGCAGACCTGCAGCCCGGCAGCGCCTACAACGTGCTGATTGCCGCCACGGCCCTGAGGGATGCGGCAGGCAACCCCTTTGCGGGCATTGCCGATGCCACCGTGCTGAACTTTGCAACCGTCAGCCCGGCATTCAGGCTGCAGTCGCTCACCGGCGGCAGCACCGAAGGCTTTGCCATCCTGGGTGAAGCCTTGAGCGATAGCAGCGGGTATGCGGTCTCCAATGCCGGGGATGTCAATGGCGATGGACTCGATGACCTGATCATCGGCGCGGCCGATGCCAGCGCCCGTCCCGGCAAGGCCTATGTGGTGTTCGGCTCCAGCACCTTGGCCGGGCCTGTGCATCTCAGCGCGGTTGCGGCCGGCAGCGGCGGCTTCGCCATGTTCGGCTCAGGCACCAGCCAGGCCGGCTATTCCGTATCGGATGCCGGCGACGTGAACGGTGACGGCCTGGCCGATCTGCTGGTCGGCTCGATCTATGCAGACCCGAACGGCAGTGTGGACGGTGGCCAGAGCTTCGTCGTCTACGGAAAGACCAGCACGGGCTCGATCCAGCTCAGCAGCCTGACGGCAGGCGGCAGCAGCGCCGGCTTCGCCATCAATGGCCACTGCTTCCAGGGCGGGGCTGGCGTGAGTGTCTCGGGCGCAGGCGATGTCAACGGGGATGGCCTGGCGGACATCATCGTCGGCGCGCCGGGTGCGGGTGGCGGCGGCCAGAGCTACATCGTCTTCGGCACCACCGCCGGCACCCGCGCGACCGTCGAACTTTCGGCCGTCGCCGCCGGCAGTGGCGGCTTCGTGGTCAACGGCAGCATGACCGATGCGTCAACCATCGGCAGCGGCGCCAGCGTCTCGGCGGCGGGTGACGTCAACGGCGACGGCCTGGCTGACCTGGTCATCGGCGCCGGCAGCCGGGATGGCATGGGACGTACCTATGTGGCCTTTGGCAAGACCGGCACTGGCGCCATTGCACTGTCCGCAGTGGCCACCCAATCCACCGGCTTCTTGATCAACGGCTTCACCGATGGCAGCAGCAACTCGAGTCAAAGCGGCTACAGCGTCTCGACAGTGGGCGATGTCAACGGCGACGGGCTGTCCGACCTCATCGTGGGTGCGCCGACCGCCAATGTGCTGGGTCGTCTGGACACCGGCCGCAGCTTCGTGGTCTTCGGCAAGACCGATGCGCTGGCCGTCGATCTCTCGGCCGTTGCAGCGGGCTCCGGGGGCTACATGATCACGGGCGAGACCAACCCTACCCAAACGGCCTGGAGCGTTTCCGGTGCCGGTGATGTCAATGGCGATGGCCTCGGCGACATGATCGTGGGCGCCCCGCTATACCGCAGCGTGGGGCGCTCCTACCTGGTGTACGGAAAGTCGGGCACGGCAGCCGTCGAGCTGACGGCGGTCGCAGCCGGCAACGGCGGCTTCGCCATCGACACCGATGGGTCCAACAGTCGGGCCGGCTTCAGCGTTTCGGCAGCGGGTGACGTCAACGGTGACGGACTCGATGACCTGCTGATCGGTGACTACGTGCGAAATGGCGACGCGGGCGGTGCAGGGCGCAGCTACGTCATCTTCGGCAGCACCGGTGGCGGCTTTGCCGCCGCCACGGCCGTCGACGTGGTGGGAACCTCGGGTGACGACACCCTGGACGACGGCGGTACCGCCAAGACCATCGTGGCCAACACCGGCAACGACAGCATCACGGCCACCGCGGCCAGCGTGGTGTATGCCGGCGCCGGCAACGACCGCATCGAGATCGACGGCGCCATGATCACGGCGCTGCAGTCAAACCTGGGCGCCGGTGGCAACAGTGGCCAGCTGGTGCGCGTCGATGGCGGGGGTGGCATCGACACCCTGGCCCTGAACGGGGCAGGCCTGACCCTGGACCTGACCGCCATCGCCGATCAGGCCGCCGGCAACGCCATCGGGGGCAGCCGCCTGGACAGCATCGAGAGAATCGACCTGACGGGCAGCGGCAACAACACGCTGACGCTCGATCCCGCGGACATTCACGGCCTGGCCGGCATGAACCTGTTCAACGACGGCAACGGCGGAACCGGCTTGGGTGCCGCCGTGGCGCGCCACCAACTGCTGGTGGACGGTGATGCCGGTGACGTGCTCAATGCCAGCGGCACCTGGAACGACGCCGGCACCATCACGGCGGGCGGCCAGACCTATGCGGTCTACAACGACACCACGAGCGCTGCGCAGCTGCTGGTGGATACCGACATCACGAGGAACATCACGGCCCCCGTCGATACCGCACCAACCCTGGTGAACAGCAGCCCGGCAGATAACGCTACCGGAGTTACTGCGGCGAGTAACATCGTGCTGACCTTCAGTGAGGCCATCGTCGCTGGGACGGGTAATATCGTGATCAGCAATGGCACCGATACCCGGACCATCAGCGTTACAGATACCAGTCAGGTAACGATCAGCGGCAATACCCTCTCCATCAACCCGGCCACCGATTTGCAATCCGGCACTTACAACGTGCAGATGCTCAGCGGGGTGATCAAGGATTCGACCAACAATCCGTATGCTGGCATCTCGGATGCAACAACCTTGAATTTCCGTGTACCAGCAACCCCCGTCGCGGTGGTGGAGTTGTCTGCGGTAGAGAGCGGAACCGGCGGCTTCGTGATCAACGGTGAGTGTGCCAGTGGCCTTTCAGGGTGGTCAGTGTCCTCTGCGGGCGATGTCAATGGCGATGGTTTGAATGATGTCATCATTGGTGCGCGCGGCATGCTTGGCGGTTCTGGGCGTGGGTATGTCGTTTTTGGCAAGACGGACAACACTGTTGCCGTCGAACTGTCTGCCGTCAAACTGGGCAGCGGTGGTTTTGCCATTGATTCCGCTTCGCCTTCTGGCAAGTTGGGCTTTTCCGTATCTTCAGCTGGCGACATGAACGGCGACGGGCTGGCCGATTTGCTGATTAGTGCCCAGAGTGAAACTAGAGCAGCAAACTTCTCCGGCGCCAGTTATGTGGTTTTCGGAAAAACCAGCGGGACTTCGGTGAATTTGGCAAGTATCGGATCCAACGGCTTTGTCATTGGCGGCGGCACAGACAATTACGCCATGGGGTACGAGGTCTCATCGGCAGGTGACGTGAACGGCGATGGCGTCAGCGACGTCATCATTGGCGCCAACCCCGACGTGTCTTATGTGGTTTTTGGAAAATCCAGTACCACCGCAGTCACTTTGCCTACCCTGAGTGTGACGACCACCAACGCCGGTTATTTCATGATTGATGGCCGCGGTGTTGGCAATGCCAATGACGGCCTACACGTTTCCTCAGCCGGGGACGTCAACGGCGACGGTTTGGCCGATCTGCTGATTGACTCCAGTTTGAGTGAAAACTATGTGGTGTTTGGCAAGACCGATGCCTCAATCGTGCAATTGAGCAGCCTGGGCGCAGGCGGCTTCAAGATCAATGCGGCAACCGCATTGGAATCAGGTCTGAATGCGAGCGGTCTTAACGGCGCCGCCATCGGTGATGTGAATGGAGACGGACTCGCTGACCTGATCGTTGCCAACACGTTCGCTTCCCCGCATGGATCAACTTCGGGTCGAAGCTATGTCCTCTTTGGCAAGGCCGGTTCGGCGGCAATCGAGTTGTCGTCGGTAATTGGCGGCACAGGCGGTTTTATCATCAACGGGATGTGTTCTGGCGAGGCGACCGGCTGGGATATTTCCTCGGCTGGCGACATGAATGGCGATGGGCTAGGCGATATGCTGGTATCCAGCCAGGCGTTCAATGCCAACACAGGGCGTACCTACGTCATCTATGGGAGAACGGCGACAACGGCTGTCGAGTTATCCGATATTGCAGCAGGGAGTGGTGGATTCATTGTCAATGGTGCGAGCAGTGGGCAAGCGAGCGGTACCTCGGTGTCGTCAGCCGGCGATATCAATGGAGATGGTTTATCTGATTTGTTGATCGGTGCGACCAGTGGAAGACCTGGAGGGCGCACGACGGCGGGTCAAACCTACGTGGTCTTCGGTGGTGAGCAATTTGCGAGCACCGTCGATTACCTGGGTGACACGTTCGCCAACTCTTTGGTAGGCACTGCCAGTAGCGAAACATTTGCGGCGGGCGCCGGAAACGACACGCTCACCGGTAACGGCGGGGCTGATGTCATGTATGGCGGTGCAGGGAACGATGTGTTTGTACTCAACGCCGATAACATCAGTAAATTGTCTGCTGGCGTAAGCGATGGCCAGCTGGCTCGGGTTGCCGGCGGCACCGGCCTGGATACTTTGCAAGTGACGGGCGGCGCCAACCTCGACCTGACCGCGATTGCCAATGTGGGCGCTGGCACGCCAAATGGGTTTAGCAGGATCGAGAGCATCGAGAAAATCGACCTCGCAACCGATGCCGGCGCCAACACACTGACGCTGGCTCCAGCCGACATCCGCGACATGGCCGGGATGAATGTCTTCAACGCCGGTAACGGCTGGACAGACCTGGGGGCCAAGGTGCAGAAGCATCAACTGCTGATCGATGGCCATGCCGGAGATGTGCTCAATGCCAGCGGCACATGGACTGACTTCGGCACTACCACCGTCGGTGGCCAGACTTATACGATTTACAACGATCAAGCCAGTGCAACGCAATTGCTGGTTGATACCGACATCACGCGCAACATCAGTGCTGTCGTCGATGTGGCACCGACGCTGGCCAGCAGCAGCCCGGCAGACAATGCCACAGGCGTTGCCACCGCCAGCAATATCGTCCTCACTTTCAGCGAGGCGGTTGTGGCGGGGAGCGGCAATATCGTCATCAGCAATGGCACCGATACCCGGACCATCAGCGTTACAGATACCACTCAGGTAACGATTAGCGGCAATACCCTCACCATCAATCCGGCCACCGATTTGCAATCCGGCACTTACAACGTGCAGATGCTCAGCGGGGTGATCAAGGATTCGACCAACAATCCGTATGCTGGCATCTCGGATACAACCACCTTGAATTTCCGTGTGCCAGTTGCGGTGGTGGAGTTATCGGCGGTGGCCAACGGGCTCGGTGGTTTTGTTATCAATGGTGAATCTGCCAGTGGCCTTTCAGGGTATTCAGTGTCATCAGCGGGAGACGTTAATGCCGATGGTTTGGATGACGTCTTCATTGGTGCGCCTTATATGCTGGGCCAGTATGGCCGTGGGTACGTGGTTTTTGGCAAAACTGATACCGCTGCCGCCGTCGAGCTTTCTGCCGTAAAACTCGGCAGCGGTGGCTTTGCCATTGATTACGGTACGCCTCTCGGCCAATTGGGTCTTGCCGTATCGGCCGCTGGCGATATGAACGGCGACGGGTTGGCCGATTTGCTGATTGGCGCCCCAATTGAAACCAGAAACGCCGCCCAGTCCGGGGCCAGCTATGTGGTATTTGGAAAAACCAGCGGGACATCGGTGAATTTGGCAAGTATCGGGACCAACGGCTTTGTGATTACCGGTGGCACAACCACTAACTACGGCCTTGGGTCGGACGTCGCAGTGGCCGGCGATGTCAACGGTGATGGCAGTAGCGATATCGTTGTTGGCAGTGTTTCCGATGTGTCTTATGTCGTTTTTGGCAAATCCAGTTCTACGGCAATCAATTTGCCATCAAAAGGTGATACGACTACCAACGCCGGTTATTTCATGATTGATGGCCGCGGTGTTGGGGACATTCAGGACGGCGCTTCTCTTTCCTCCGCAGGAGACATCAATGGCGACGGCTTGGCCGACCTGCTGGTTGGCTCCGGGCGCGCGGAGAATTACGTGGTGTTTGGCAAAACCGATGTCTCCATCGTTCAATTGAGCAACCTGGGAGCCGGTGGCTTCAAGATCAATGCGGCGACCAATTTGGAGACAGGGGGGAATTTGAACGGCCAAAGTGGTGCCTCCATCGGTGATGTAAACGGCGACAACCTCGCAGACCTGATTGTTGCGAACACAGCCGCTGACCCACATGGTTCAAATGAGGGACGAGGCTATGTCATCTTTGGCAGAACCGGTTCGGCGGCAGTGGAACTGTCGGCCGTTATTGGGGGTGTAGGCGGTTTCGTCATCAACGGGATGTGTTCCGGCTCGCTAACCGGCTCTGACGTTTCGTCAGCCGGTGACATGAACGGCGATGGCTTGGGCGATATGCTGATTTCCGCCCATAGGTTCCTAGGAAATAAAGGGCGAACCTACGTCGTCTATGGGAGAACGGCGACAACGGCAGTTGAGCTTTCCGATATTGCAGCAGGTAATGGTGGATTCATTATCAATGGTGTGTGCACAGGGGAAGCGAGTGGTTTCTCGGTGTCGTCAGCCGGCGATGTCAATGGGGATGGGCTATCTGACCTGCTGATTGGCGCAAGTAATGCGAATCCTGGAGGGCGTACGAACGCTGGCCAAACTGCCATTGTTTTTGGTGGCGAGCAATTTGCCACCACCGTCGATTTCATGGGTGACACGTCCGCTAACTCTCTCGACGGTACTGCCATTGGCGAAACATTTGCGGCGGGCGCTGGCAACGACACGCTCACAGGTAACGGCGGGGCGGATGTCATGTACGCCGGTGCAGGAAACGATGTGTTTGTGCTTAACGCCGACAACATCAGCAAGTTGTTTGCTGGCGTTACCGATGGCCAGCTGGCGCGGGTTGCCGGCGGCACCGGCCTGGATACCCTGCAAGTAACGGGCGGCGCTACTCTCGACCTGACGGGGATCACCAATTTGGGTGGTGGCACGCCGGGCGGCTTCAGCCGGATCGAGAGCATCGAGAAGATCGATCTCGCCACCGATACGGCTGCCAACACACTGACGATTCGTGCCAAAGATGTGATCGATATGTCCGGTATGAACCTTTTCAATGTGGATGGCGCAGCCACTGCAGACCGATTCCATCAATTGATGATCAAGGGTGATGCGGGGGACACCGTGAATATTGGTTCGGGTTGGACGGCGACGGGAATTACCTACACGGATGCCGCTGACAGCAACCACACCTACAAGGTCTATCAAGACACCGCAGCTCACGCCCAGTTGTTGATTGACGACGCCATCGTCACCGCCAGCCATGTGATCTGAGGCCGCCATGTCGGCCAGGCCTTCGATCTACTACGCCTGCACGCTGCCGGTTCGCGCCGGTGGCGAGCTGGTGAACTTCCAGCATGTGGCATCCCTGCGCAAGCAGGGTTTGCGGGCGTTTGTGTTGCTGGACCCGGCCTCAAAGGTAGGGGTGCCGAGCCAGCCCTATTCGGTGCCCATGGTGCATTGGGGCGAGCATGTGGCGTTCTCGCCCGAGGACTGGCTGGTGGTGCCCGAGGTCATGCCGCCGGAGAGCTTTGCGCAGTTGGCGAAGCTGCCTTGCCATGTGGCCATTCACAACCAGAACCCGTTCTACACCTTCCGTGGCTTTGTGGATGTGGCCAGCATGAACGCCTACCCCCTGGGTGGCGGCCTGTGCTGCAGCCAGTTCACGCGCGACACCTTGCTGCGGTGGGGCTCGACCACCGACTGGCAGGTGGTGCGCCCCATGGTGTTGCCCCACTTCGCACAGGCGGCCCGCCAGGCCACGCCGCTGCGCCAGATTGCCTGCATGCCGCGCAAGCGCCCGGCCGATGCGGCGGCCCTGAAGACCCTGTTCCGCGGCCTGTACCCTGAGCATGCCCAGGTGCCCTGGGTCGAGATCCATGACATGACGCGCCCGCAGGTGGCGCAGGCCCTGGCGCAATCGCGGGTCTTTGCCAGCCTGAGCCGCGACGAAGGCCTGGGCCTGCCGCCGCTGGAGGCCATGGCCGCCGGTTGCCTGGTGTGTGGCTTTGATGGCGGCGGCGGCACCGAGTACGCCACCCCTGAGAACGGCTACTGGGTGGCCGAGGGCGACCTGGAAGGCTTTGCCCGTGCCCTGCACACCGCGCTGACGCTGGAAGCCGGCGCGGTGAGCGCCAGGGTGGCTGCCGCGCAGGCCACCGCCGCGGCATTCAGTGAAGCCAGCTTCGACCGCCAACTGGCCGCGGCCTGGCAGCACCTGCTGGGCCGGCAGGCGCCAGCCTATCGTTTGGCCGCTGTTCCGGACCGGTGCGCCGCATGAACCAGATCAATCACCTGGTGCAGGCCGACCTGGAGTGGGACGACGCCCACCGCCGCTTCTGGATGGACACCTGTGCCGGCCGCGACCAGGTGGCCATGACGGTGCTGCGAGAGGGTTGGGCTGCCTATGAGCCGCCCTTGCCTGCGCTGGTGGCGCAGTGGTGCCACGCGCTGCGGCCGGTCTTCCTGGACGTTGGCGCCAACACCGGCTTCTACAGCCTGCTGGCGCTGGCGGCCGGGGCCGTACACGCCCATGCCTTCGAGCCTGTGCCGGAGATCGCTGCGGTTCTGAGCAGCAACGCAGCCGTGTCCGAAGCCACTGACCGGCTCAGCCTGCATGTGGCCGCACTGGGCGAGACCGATGGCGAAGCCACGCTGTATTTCCCGCTGGCCGATCACGGCCTGGTGGAAACCTCGGCCTCGCTGAACCCGCAGTTCCGCCCCAGGCATTCCGGGCAACGCCAGGTGGCGCTGGCACGGCTCGATACAGCCTTGGCGAACCGCCTGCCGGCAGGGGTGCCTGTGCTGGTGAAGATCGATGTGGAATCCCGTGAGCCCGAGGTCTTGAAGGGCGCCATCCGCTTGCTGAGGACCGCCCGGCCGGCCCTGGTGTGCGAGCTGTTGCCGGGCTATGACAGGGCGTTCTTCCAGGCCCTGTGCCGGGACGGCAACTACAGCCACTTTGCGCTGGACAGTGGCGAGCCAGTGGAGGGCGAACTGGCGGATGCGTCCGAGGCCTGCCGCGACCACCTCTTCCTGCCGGCAGAGCACAAGGCCCTGTGGCTTGAACCCTTGGCGCCACAGGCCCATGAAGGTTGATCAGGCACTCAGGCCACGAAGCCTTGCGCAGGCCGCCGCCGAGGCCGCTCGCCACGCCGAGGCCGCGCTAAGGTTCAATGAGGCCAATGCGGCGTTTCGTGATCAACGCTGGGCCGATGCGCTGGCCTTGTCGGGCCAGGCGCTGGCGCTCGATGCGGAGCTTGCCGTGGCCCATGTGCTGCAGGCCCGCTGCCATGTGCGCATGGACAGGCTGGAAGAGGCACGCGATGCCTTTGCGGGCGCGCTGCGGCTGGACCCCGCCCACTTCTCGGCCTGGCTGGAACTGGGCAATGTGAGCCGCCGGCTGGGCGCCCGCGAGCGCGCCGTGCAGTGCTACGAGCGCGCCGCAGCGTGCAATCCGCAGGACAGCCGCGGCTACCTGGCCTGTGCGCGCGCACTGGAAGAAATGCAGGAGGCGCAGGCGCAAGACCAGGCGGCCAGCTACTACCACAAGGCCCTGATGCTGGCCGCCGGCGATGCCAGGAAGCAGGTGGAAGCGCACCACACCATGGGTCGCTTCCGTCTGGATGCCGGCCTCGCCCCGCGCGCCCTGGAGGCCCTGCGGGCCGCCGTGCTGACCATGTGCCTGGAGCCCGGGAGCTTCTCCATCGATGCGCAATGCGAAGTGCTGATCGACCAGGCCGACGCCCTGTTGCGCCTGGGTCTGCGTGAGGAGGCCCTGACCACGCTGACGCGGGCCTCGGCGGCAGCGGCCGAGGGAACGCTCACCCGGCTGGCGCAGTTGTCGTTTCGATTCAACCTGTGGCAGGAGGCCGTGGAGGTCCTGCGCCGCAGCGTGGCCTTGCATCCCCACAGCGGCGCGGCGCATTACAACCTCGCGCTCATGCTGACCGAGAGCTGGCAGATGGAAGACGCGCTCGCTGCGCTTGACGCCGCGCAGGCGCAGGCATCCATGCCCGATGCCGCCTCCATGCGTGCAGCCATTGCCGGCAAGATGGGCGACGCGGACGCCGCCCTGAAGCACTATCGCGCCCTGGTGGATGCGGGCGATGCGTCACTGCGATCCAGCGTGGCCATGAGTTCCCTGTACTCCGACACGCTCAGCGCCCAGGAAGTGGCGCAACTGCACCGCGAACTGTTTGCAGGGATGGGGCAGGGTGCGCGCGATCGCTCCAGCTTCCAGAATGACCGTGACCCGCAGCGCCCCTTGCGCATCGGCCTGGTATCGGCAGACTTTCACCACCAGCATCCGGTCAACCTCTTCATGCAGCCCATGCTGGCGCGCTGGAACCGGGAGCAGTTTCCGCTGACCCTGTACTTCACGGGCGTGAGTCACGACGACCAGACCCACCTGGCCAAGTCGCGTGTCAGCGTGTGGCGCGAAATGACCCAGGCCACGGCCGCCCAGTTTGCCCGGCAGGTGGAAGCCGATGGCATCGACATCCTGATCGACCTGGCCGGGCACACCTCGATGCAACGCATTGCACTCTTCGCGCAACGCATGGCTCCGGTGCAGGCCACCTTCCTGGGCTACCCGGGCTCCACCGGCATCCCCAACATGGACTGGATCTTTGGCGACCCGGTCGTCACGCCGCCCGAACACGACGCGCTGTATTCCGAGCGGGTGGCCCGCCTGCCGGACACGGTGTTCTGCTACGCACCCGAGGCGGATTACCCCTACCCCGAGATGCCGGACGCGCAGGCCTTGCGGCCGCTGACCTTTGGGTCGTTCAACAACATTCCCAAGCTCACCCCGCACACCATCCGCCTGTGGGCCCGGGTGTTGGGGGCCGTTCCGGATTCGCGCCTGATCCTGAAGGCCCCGAGCTTTCAGGACCGGGGTGCGCGCGAGCGCTACGCCAGGCTCTTTTCACAGCAGGGGGTCGACGCGCAGCGCATCGAGTTCAGAGGCCCCGTGGGCCTGAGCGACATGATGGCGGAGTACGCCGACGTGGACATCGGTCTGGACCCGGTGCCTTACAACGGCGGCACCACCACCCTTCAAGCGATGTGGATGGGCGTTCCGGTGCTGGTGAAGGAAGGCGGGCATTTTGTGTCGCGCATGGGTGCGAGCTTCATGCGTGCAGCCGGTTTGCCCGACTGGATTGCCACCGATGACGATGCCTACGTCCACATCGCGGCCCGCATGGCGCAAGACCGGCAGGCCTTACTCAAGCTGAAGCGGGGTCTGCGCCAGCGCACCCTGGCCGCCGCGGCCTGGAACCCCGAGCTTTACACCAGGAACTTCGGCTTGGAACTGCGCAAGATCTGGTCTTCGACTTGGACCAATGGTCGATGATCGCAGTCCTGCCCTCAAGACACGGTTGCGGTCAGCGCTTCAGGTTCGGCACGAAAATGCCGCCACCCACGCAGCCCCAGCTTGCGGGCCTCTTCGAGCAGCAGGACCGACGAGGCAACGCCTGCGGCAACAAGCCAGTCCGCCCAGGCCATGCCCGTGGTGCCGAAGAGGCGCGTCGCGGGCCCCCAGTGTGTCGCCAGCATCTGCAGCAAGAGCGCTGCGCACAATGACACCCACAGCATCCGGTTGCTGAAGAACTGCGCGTTGAAGGCCGATCCGTTCTCGTTGCGCGCATTGAACACGTTGAACAGCTGGAACAGCACGAAGGTCGTGAAGGCCAGGGTCAGCGCCCGATCCTGCGGCCCGGTCTGTTGCCCGTGGTACAGCACGCCCAGGGTACCGATCATCATCGTGGTGCCGTAGGCAAAGACTCGCGCGACGCGCTTCAGCGGCAGCACCGGCTCGCCCCGTGGCCGGGGGGGCTCGTCCATGATTCCCGGCCGCGCGGCGTCGAGCGCGAGCGACACGGCCGGCGGTCCGTCCATGATGATGGCGACCCACAGGATCTGCAGCGCGGTGAAGGGTTCGGGCAGGCCCAGCAGTGGCGCAGTGAAGACCGTCAGGATCGCGCCGATCGTCGTCGACAGTTGGAAGCGCACGAACTTCAGGATGTTGTCGTACAGCGTGCGACCGTGGCGCACGGCCGTGACGATGGTCGCAAAGTTGTCGTCGGTCAGCACCATGGTGGCGGCTTCCTTGGCCACCGCCGTGCCGGCCACGCCCATGGCCACCCCGATGTCGGCCTGCTTCAAGGCAGGCGCGTCGTTGACACCGTCGCCCGTCATCGCCACGACGTGGCCCTTGGCCTGGAGCGCGCGCACGATGGCCACCTTGTTGCCCGGCGACACCCGGGCAAAGACGGCCACATCGTCAACAGCGTCTGCAAGCTGCCGCGCATCCATTCGGTCCAGTTCCGCGCCCGACACGGTGCGACCCGCGAGCCCCAGCGCCCCGGCAATGGCGGTTGCGGTGGTCTGGTGATCGCCCGTGATCATCTTGACGGCAATGCCGGCGTGCTGGCACTCGGCGATGGCTTGCCTGGCTTCGGCGCGAGGCGGGTCCATCAGGCCGACCAGTCCGACGAAACACAACTCGCCGACCGTGCTTGACAGATCGCCGCTCGCATCGAAGCTACCGGCTGGCAGCGTGCGGGTGGCAACCAGCAGGCCGCGCAGCCCGCGTTCGCCGAGGGCCTGGTAGTCGGCGGCGATCTGAAGCCGGCGCGGCGCGTCGATCGGTGGCGGCAACTCGGCCGTATTCGAGCGGGTTCGCCAGGTCGAACAACGGGCCAGGAGCACGTCAGGCGCGCCCTTGACGAACACCTGAATCTGCTCGCCATCGGCATGAAAGGTCGCCATGAACTTGTGAGCCGAATCGAATGGCAATTCAGCCACGCGCGGCAAGGCGCGCTCGACCTCTTCACGCACCACGCCGCCCTTGGCGGCCAGCACCAGCAGCGCAGCCTCCATCGGGTCGCCGATGATCTTGCCTTCCTCGATGCGGCTGTCGTTGCAGGCCACCAACGGTTGCAGTAGCGCGGTCAGCTCGGCCGCGACCAAGGGTTGGGCCGGTGCAGCGCCCGCCTCGGTGATCGAACCCGTCGGCTCGTAGCCCTCGCCCGACACCTCGAATGTCCGGCCTTGGTAGCCGAAGGTCGTTGCCGTCATCTGGTTCAGCGTCAGCGTCCCTGTCTTGTCAGAGCAGATGACGGTGGTGCAGCCCAGGGTTTCGACACTGGCCAGGCGCTTGACGATCGCGTGCTGGCGGGCCATCTTGTGCATGCCCAACGCCAGCGTGACCGTGACCACCACCGGCAGACCCTCAGGCATCGCAGCCACGGCCAGGGCGATGGCGTCCAGCAGGATGTGCGGGAGGCTCTTGCCACGCAGAAACTGCATCAGCGAAAGCAAGGCCACCAGCATCAATGCAATCGCGCCGAGGCGCTTGGCGAGCTGATCGAGCTGAACCTGCAAGGGGGTCGGCACCTCGACGGTGGCTGCCAGTTCGCGGGACAGCTTGCCCATCTCGGTGTGCGAGCCGGTGGCAGTCACCAACACTTCGGCGCGCCCCCGGGTCAGCAGCGTGTTCATGTAGACCATGTTGCTGCGGTCGCCGAGCGGCGCGTCTCCACTCGCAAGCGCTTCGCACTGTTTGGCTGCAGGATGAGACTCGCCCGTCAGCGCCGATTCATCGATCTCCAGAGCTGCAGCCACGATCAGCCGGCCGTCGGCGGACACGCTGTCCCCCGCTTCGAGCAGCAGGATGTCGCCGGGCACCACCGTTTCGGCGTCGATCTTCTGGCTGCTGCCATCGCGCCGCACGGTGGCGTTGGCCGGCAGCATGGACTTCAGCGCGTCCAGGCTGCGTTCTGCGCGGTACTCCTGGTAGAAGCCGACCAGCGCATTGATGATGACGACGGCCAGGATCACCGACGCATCCTTGACGCTGCCGACCCATGCTGCCAGCAGCGCTGCGCCCAGCAGGATAACGATCATGACGCTCTTGAATTGGGCCAGCAGCACCCGCCAGGGTGAGCGCGGAGGCATGACAGGCAATGCGTTCGGGCCCCACTTCGCCAGGCGCTCGGCGCTCTGCTGATGGCCCAGGCCGACATCCGCGCGCACATCC
This sequence comes from Rubrivivax sp. A210, assembly GCF_904426505.1. Taxonomy (GTDB): domain Bacteria; phylum Pseudomonadota; class Gammaproteobacteria; order Burkholderiales; family Burkholderiaceae_C; genus Rubrivivax. The sequence continues at coordinate 31,053 of NZ_CAJGBN010000006.1, read as the reverse complement.
AGTGCCGACGCGACGGTGTCTGCGCTGGCAGTGTGCGCCGATGTGGGCAGTAGGGCGCTTGTCATGGCGTGCGAATCTGATACGGCGGCGTGCGGCCGTGTCGACGGAATGCAGGGCCAGCCGGCAGCAGCGGCTTGTATGTGTTCATATTGCCTTTCGAGCGGGGCTTCCAGCCGGCTTGCGCGCTACCGCCGACGCAGACAGAGGCTCGCAGCTCTTGCCCATGGCCGGAATGGCCGTGCCGCTTGCCGCTCGCAGCATGGACTTGCACGTTGCAAGGGTCTGTGTGACAGCGTACCCAGCATCCAAGGCGAGCGCGATCAGCGCAATGCCCCGTCCGAGCCTGCAGTTCATTCCTGCCGTCGACGCCTAGCGCATCTTGGTGATCCGTGCCCCTCCGTACAGACGCAGACCGGAATCGATCGCACCGTCCCTGACGGTCAAAGTCTTGCGTCGCGAGAGGGTGGATCACCCTCGGATCAATGCCAAAGGATCACGCGATGCAGGCCCTGATCGAACGGCTGTGGTTGCACAGCGTGACGATCACCACGCGTCCAAGGTGCGGGCGCTGTCAGTGGCCCTGCCATCGCAGGCTGGGACCACACCAACGCTGGGCGACATTGCAGCTGCGCTGCGCCAGGACACGGCCCTGGCACCACCGGGAGACGCTGGCGCAGCGCCGCGCAGCGGCAGATAAGATCCTGCATGGTCCCCGAACCTGCCGCCTCGCCACAGACTCGAATGCTGCTGTGGGGACGCCCCGAACTGCACAGCAACGGCGCCGTGTTGGCACTGGCCCCCGAACGCCGCTACCAACTGCTGGCGCTGCTGGCCCTGCACGAAGGCAAGTGGGTGGACCGCGATCACCTGGCCACGCTGCTGTGGCCCGGGCATGACCCGGCGGCTGCACGCCGCAACCTGCGCAAGGTGCTGCACCAGGCCCACGCCGTGCCGGGCGCCCAGGCGCTGGAGTCCAACGATCATGCCTTGCGCTGGGCGGTCGATACCGACCTGCTGGCTTTCGAGCGCGCCGTGCTGGCCTTGCCCGGCCTGCCCTGGGCGCGCAAGCCGCTGCAGGGCCCCGAGCGCCGCGACTGGCGCGCCCGCATCGACGCCGGCGGGCTGGACGGCACCTTGGCGCTGCGCCGCGGCGCGCTGCTGCAGGGCCTGGTGGAGCGCGCCGACACCGCGCTGCGTGACTGGCTCGCGGCTGAGCGCGAGCGTACCGACCGAGCCTGGCACACGGTGGCGACGTCCTGCCTGCGCATAGGCTCGGCGCCTGCCGCGTGCAGCCGCATCGCGCAACGCATGCTGGATGTCGATGCACTCGACGAAACCGCCGTCGCCGCCTTGCTGACCGCGCACCTGGCGCAGGGCCACAGCACGCAGGCCCAGGCGCTGTACCTGATTTATGCGCAGCGTGTGCGGGCCGAGCTGGGCGTGGAGCCTTCCAGCGCTCTGCGCGCCCTCATGCTCGCGCCGGCCCAGCCTCCGCAGCACACGCAGCCGCAGTACGTGCGGCGCGAGGTGGCCGTGGCCGCCGCCGCGCCCGCGCTGTTTATCGGCCGCAAGACCGAGTTGACGGAACTGTGCGCGCTGCTTGAGCGGCCCGAGTGCCGGCTCGTGACCCTGCTCGGGCCTGGCGGCGCGGGCAAGAGCCGGCTTGCGCGGCAGGCCCTGGCCCCGGGCGCCGCGCTCAGCGCGCCCTTTGGCGGAGGAGTGCTCTGGGTCGATCTAGAAGACGTGTCCGACACCGCCGCCGTGCCCGCGCGCTTGGCGCAGAGCCTGGGCCTCGTGGGCGAAGCCGCCGATGACCCCGTCACGCGCCTGTGCAGCGCGCTGCCGGCCACGCGCACGCTGTGGGTGCTGGACAACGCAGAGCATCTGCCCGAACTGGGCCCGCTGCTGGCACGCCTGCTGAGCGGGGCACCGGCCTTGACCATGCTGGTCACCTCGCGCCGGCGCTTGCATGCTGTCGACGGGTGGGTGCTGCCGCTGGCCGGCCTGGCGGTGCCCGACGACGAAAGCCGCGACCTGGACGCCGCCGCCAGCTTTGACGCCGTGCGCCTGTTCGATGTCCGTGCCCGCCTGGCACAGCCCGGGTTTCAACTGGCGCGCCATCTCGACGCGGTGTTGGACATTGTCGGCGCCGTGGCCGGCATGCCGCTGGCCATCGAGCTGGCGGCCGCCTGGGTGCGCCTGCTCACGCCGCAGCAGATTGCGGCCGACCTGCGGCACTCCATCGAGCTGCTCGAACGGGACCCTGCCAGCCCCGTGCCTCTGGCGCGGCCCGACCATGCCAGCCTGCGCATGGTGCTGCAGCGCAGCTGGGCCCTGCTGGCGCCGCGCGAATGCGAGGCCCTGGCGGCGCTGGCCGTCTTCAGCGGCGGCTTCACGCACAACGCCGCCCGTGCGGTGGCGCACTGCCCACTGCCGCTGCTGTCGGCCCTGGTGGACAAGAGCGTGGTGGCGGTGGCAGAGGGCGGCCGGTTCGGCCTGCACCCGGCGGTGGCCGCCTTTGCCAACGAAGGCCTGGCGCAAGACCCGCCCCAGGCCGAGGCGCTGCGCCTGCGGCATGCCGAACACTTCAGTCGCGTGCTGGCCGCGCTGGCGCCGCACGCCATTGGCGACCCCCGGCCCCTGGTGGCGGGCGTGGAAGCCGAGTTCGCCAACCTGTGCGCGGCCTGGCGCTGCGCGGTGCAGGCCGGCCGCGTGGACTGGGTCGCCACCATGGTGCGGGCACTGTGGGCTTATTTTGAAAGCCGCGGGCGTCAGCGCGAAGGCATCACCCTGCTCGCCCCGGCGCTGGCATTGCCCGCGGACACCGCACCGGCGCGGCACGCGCAGTCGCGCCTGCGCCACGGCTTGTCGATGCTGCACCACCGCGCCGGCCTGGCCGAGCAGGCGCTGCAACTGGCACGCAGCGGCACCGTGCTGGCCGCCGACGGGCCCGACACCGAAGCGTGGATAGGCTGCGTGCTGGGCACCGGCAACTGCCTCTGGCGGGACGGCGCCATCGACGCAGCCATCGAGCGTTTTGAATACGCGGTGGCGCTGGCCCGCAAACGCGGCGACGCGCAATGCACGGCCTGGGCGCAGGGCAGTCTCGGGGTTGCACTCATCGAAGCCGGGCGGCCGCAGGAGTCCGAAAGCTGCCTGTTGAATGCCCTGGCGGGCAGCCGCGAAGTGGGTGATCTCTACAACGCCGGTTGGCACCTCGCCAACCTCGGCCGGCTGGGCCGCAGCGCCGGCCACCGCGCGGGCTTGGATGCGGCCCGTCACTGGTACGCCCAAGCCCTGCGCCATGCCCGCGACCATGACATCGCCATCATCGAATTGCACGCCACCGCCGGCATGGGCCATGTGCTGCGCCAGGAGGGTGCGCTTGTGGGCGCACGCCAGCATTTTGATCGCGCCGTGCAGATGAGCCAGCGCAACGGCCGGCTGGTGCTCATGGAGTCTATCGAGCAGGGCCTGGCGCAACTGGCGCTTAACTCGGGCGAATGGGCCGAAGCGCACCGGCTGGTGCAAAGCCTGGTGCGGTCTGCGCAGCAAAGAAACTGCGCCAGCGACCTTGGCGAAGCCGTTCTCATTCATGCGGAGTGGCTGCAGACGGCCCGGGGCGACTGGGCCGCAGCCCGGGACGCCTTGCTTTGCGTGCTGCAAATGGACGGCCTGGCCGCGCCGGCCCGCCAACTGGCGCAAGCCAGCCTGGCCGCCTTGCCCGCGGCCTTGCCGGAAGCCGCACCGGGGCCCAGCCTGGCCGATGTGGTTGACCGCCTCTTGCAGGTTTGATGCGGCGTCTTTGCGGGCATGCGTCGCATGCCCGCGCCAGCCACGGCGCACCGCGAAAGGCCGAGGGAAACGCTAAGGGAAACGCTGAAGAAACGCCTGTCACCGAGGATGGCGCCGCGCTGGACGAGCGTCGCCCGGCAAGCCCCCCGGAGACACCATGACACCCACACCGCTCGCCCGTGCCTTGCTGGCTGCCGGGCTCATCGTGTTCGGCCCCTGGGCGGCTGCGGCAGGGCGCGCCGATGTCATTGGCCTGCGTGCGCCAACGGACGTCTCGAGTGTTGGCACGGGCATCAATGACGCCGGCCAAGTGGTTGGTCAGAAGGTGAACCGCTTCGGCTTTGCAAGCGCCTTCCTGTTCACGGGCGGCGCGATGCAGGACCTGGGCACGCTGGCCGCGCCCTACAACTACGTCAGCGCGGCCAACGGCCTCAATGCCAGCGGGCTGGTCGTGGGCGACTCCTGGTTGAGCTTCGTCACACCGCGTGCATTTCTCAACACGGGCGGCGTCATGAGAGACCTGGGCGCGCTGGGTGGCATCAAGAGCTATGCCAACGGCATCAATGCGGCGGGTCAGGTAGTGGGCTCGGCGGAAACTGGTGCCTTGGACCAACACGCCTATCGGTGGACAAACGGCGTGATGCAGGATCTGGGTACCTTGGGTGGCCGCTTCAGCGCTGCAACGGCCATCAACGCCAGTGGCCAGGTGGTCGGCAGAAGCTCGCGTGCAACGGGCCCCGAGCACGCCTTCCTGTATTCGGGGACGACGATGCAGGATCTGGGCACCCTGATCGTCGGCGGAACGAGTGAGGCGCGCGCCATCAACGACAGCGGTTGGGTAGTGGGAACTGCGTCCAAAGGGGGAATCCCTCAAGGCGCGTTTCTGTACGCCAATGGGGTGATGCAGGACTTGGGCAGTCTGGCCGGTGGCAGCAGCAGCGCCTTAGGCATCAACGCCACCGGCCAGATCGTCGGAGCCTCCTTTGTCGTCTCCAACGAAGGTCAAGTCTCGCATGCCTTCTTGCACAACGCAGGCACGATGTTCGACCTCAACAACGTGGCCCCCGCAGGCTGGGTCCTGCGCGATGCGGCCGGAATCAATGCCTACGCCCAGATCACGGGCACCGGAGTTCTTTCAAGCCAGAATTCCCGCGACCAAGCCTACCGGCTGACCCTGCACCCCGACTGGCAAGGCGGCAACGGCAGCTGGAGCGACGCCAGCCGCTGGAACTACGCCGGCATGGGCGCCTTCGGCATCACGCCCGGTGCGCCGCATGACGTGCTCATCAACCCCATCGGCAGCGCCACCGTGTTCGGCCCGGTCGATGCCACGGTGAACCGTCTCACGGTGCAGGCGGCCAACGGCCAGATCGCCACGCTCAACCTGGCCCGTGGCGCCATCTACGCGCAAAACGGCAGCACGCTGGGCCACAACGGCACGCTGACCGGCAGCGGGCGGCTGGCCGGTGACCTGCTCATCCAGAGAGGCGGCCGTGTGCTGGTGCGCGACAACGAGGCCATGCAACTGGCCGGCGCAGTGGAAAACCTGGGCAGCATCGACGTGCAGGCCACCACCGGCCGCGCCACGCTGGAAGTGGGCGGCCCGCTCAGCAACGCCGGCAGCCTGAACCTGATGAATGCCGACCTCGCCGCACGCGGTGGCATCACCAACAACGGCCGCATCAGCATTGCTGGCACCACCAGCATCTACGGGCCGGTGACCAACGGCGAAAACAGTCTGATCAGCGTCTCGGGCATCGCCTCGCACGGCATGTTCTGGGGTGACTTCACCAACGAGGGCTCTTTCATCGTGACGGCAGGCTCCACCGCCACGTTCTTCAACTGGGTGGGCGGCATCGGCAGCTTTGACGGCGCCGGCACCAAGAACTTTGCCAATGGCTACGCGCCGGGCAACAGCGCAGCGCTGGTGGCGCTGGACGGCAGTGTCAACTTCGAGGCCGGCGCATTGGCGATGGAACTGGGTGGCACCGCAGCCGGCAGCGGCCACGACAAACTGGTGTTCGGTGGCCCGGTGGCGCTGGGCGGCGCGAGCCTGCAGGTGCTGTGGCTGGACGGCTGGGCCGGCCAGGCCGGCGACCACTTCGACCTGTTCGACTGGAACGGCAGCCCTGCCGGTCGCTTTGCCAGCATCCGCCTGCCCACCTTGGCCGCCGGCCTGGCCTGGAACAGCAGCCAGCTCTACACCAGCGGCGAGTTGAGCATCACCGCCGTGCCCGAACCGGGCAACTGGGCGCTGATGGCGGCAGGCCTGGGCGTGCTGGGCGCGCTGGGTCGCCGCCGCAGCCTGCGTGAAATCTGAGCCGGTGCTTCATCGTGACAACACGCCACGGCAGGGCGAAGCCATGAGCGAGGGCCGGCTCTACGTGCTCAAGGTCTGGCCCGAACCCGGCCACTTTCGCGCTGACCTGCGTGCCGTGGAAGAAGTTGAGGTGTTGCGCTTTGAAGGTGTGCAACCGCTGTGCGAGCACATCGCCAGTTTGGCCGATGCCCCCGCAGGGGCGCCTGACGCGGAGCCGACTGCCCCACCTGCCAACCCCCCGGCTGGAAGCGCTGGCGAAACGCCGGAGAAACGCCTGGGCTCCACATTGCGCAGCAGCTGATGCCGCGCAACCGTTGCCCGCTTGCCCTTGCACCCCTATAGACCTGATCTTGTCGCGCTGGCGGAGGCGTTGAAAGCGCCGCCCTGATTCTGTCCACCACCCCCAAAGGGAGAAATGTCATGTCAACAATCACGTCCCGAAATGTCCTGCTCGTTGCAGCCTGCTGCCTGCCGGCCATCGGTCATGCAGCCCTCGAAGACCGCGGCGGCGGCCTGATATACGACAACGTACGCAAGATCACCTGGCTGCAGGACGCCAACTACGCCAAGACCAGCGGCTACCCCACCCAATTCATCGACGGCTCGATGACCTGGAGCGCAGCCAACACATGGGCGAACAATCTCGTGTTCCACGATAGCGTGCGCAATGTCGACTACAGCGATTGGCGGCTGCCGACAGTCGTTGGCTCTGGTCTGGTTGACGGGTTTGCGCCGAAGGACCCGCTCTTTATCAATATCGAAAACTTCTACTACTGGTCTGGGTCGGGAGACCATCCGAGTAATCCCAGCTCGGTCTGGGCCACGAATTACGGCGATGGGACCGTAACCACCATATATCCCGGCAACAACGTCTATGCGTGGGCGGTTCGCTCCGGTGATGTGGCCGCTGTGCCGGAGCCGCAGACCTACGCGATGATGTTGCTGGGCATATCCGCTCTGCTGGTGGCGGTGCGCCGGCGGCCAAGTTGATGCCTGGGCGCTTCGAGCCCTTTTCGGGGGGGGGGCGGTAGCGCCTGACGGCGGACTTTCTTTGCTTCTGTCCGGGCGGCCGCTGCTTTACCTCTGGCAACTACCGTGCGCTGGTGTGGAGCCGGCCGAGTGACGCGGCCGGCTGGCGACGTCGGCGACCGACACCTTCAGGACCAGCATGGGCGCGTCGGAAGACATGGGCGGGCTGCTGTTCATGGAAGCTTGGACCTGCACGCCTTCCAGCACCAGGCAATGCCGATGAATGTTGGGGTCGGCGAACGAGCCAGGGCGTCGGATCAGCGTGACCGCGCCGCAGTCGGCTTCGGCAGGATGGAGCCCAGACTGGCCGAGCAGGCGGGGCGTGATCACGCGGTGCGCCACCTGCGGCACTGGCGTCACCCGCTCGGGGCTCAACGCAACCAGCTCGTCGTGGGCATACCGCGAGACCACGCGGGCGGCTCAGGGCGCGCCGCACAGGTCGGCCAGCCAGGCTTCTTCCGGGGGCGCCCGCTCGCGCAGCCGGGCGCAGGCTTCGTCGTCCAGGTTCAGCGCCGTGAGGTGGCGGCGCGCCACCATGCGGTCGGTCATCTCCAGCACCGGATGTTCGGCACCCACCAGCCACAGGGTGGCCGCCTCCTCCGTGCGGCCCTGGGCGCGCAGGGCTTCGCCCCAGACGATCAACGCCTGCATCGGGTGCGTTTCGAAGGCCTTGGCACGGGCCATCTGCACCACGCGCACCAGACGCTGGCGGCCGTTCGCAAAACGGCCGTGGTGGAAGTCGATGCGGGCCAGGCCCATCTCGGCCGCCATTTCCAGCAGGGCCTGCGGCATCTCGCCCTGCCCGGCCAGCACGGCATGCAGAGCCTGCGCGGCAGCGTCGAACGCGCCAAGTTCGATGTCCACCAGGGCGCGGTTCAGCCGCGCGTAGGGCACGGTGTGCTGCACGGCATGCACCTGGCAATGGCGCAGGGTCTCGTCGAACCAGTGGCGGGCTTCTTGCCACTGCCCCAGCGCCCGGTGCAGGTTGCCGATGTTGTGCAGCCGTGTGTTCAGCAGCTTCGCGTCGCCCAGTTCGCGCACGATGGCCAGGGCTTCCTGGTTGGCCGCCAGTGCGGCTTCGAAGCGGCCCAGCGATTTCTCCGCAATCGCCAGGTTGCTCAGGGCGACCGCCACGCCGTAGCGGTCGCCGTCTTCCAGGGCCAGCGCCTTGGCACGCTCCAGCGGCGCCATCGCCTCGGCCGCGCGCCCCATTTGCCACAGCACGAGTCCCTGCGTGTTCAGGCAGCCCTTGAGCGCCATGCGCTCGCCCGCGCGCTCGGCGCTGGCAGCACCCGATTGCGCCATGGCCAGTGCCTCGGCCGGTTCACCCCGACGGAACAGCAGCGCGCTGATGGCGTGCCGCAGCCGCGCCAGCAACTGCGCCGCCTGCAGGTCGATCTCGGGCAGGGCCAGTGCGGCGCGGAACTCGCGCAGGCCTTCATCGGTGCGGCCGCTGTTCTCGAAGTAGGTGCGCCAGGGGCCGATCATGTCCAGCAGCAGCGCCGCCTGGCCGCGTGCCAGGGCGTGTCGCCAAGCGCCGCGCAGGTTCGCGAACTCAGCATCGACTGGCGCGGCCAGGCGGGCCGGCGCGCTGCGCGCCAGCGGTGCGAGATCGACCATCTGGCGCGCAAAGTGGGCCGCGTGCCGGTCTTGCAGGGCCGGGCGCGACAAGCCGGCCGGCATGCTCGCAAGCCGTTCGGCGGCATAGGCCTGCACCACCGGGTGCATGGCGAACCGCCCCGCGTCGTCCACCGCGAGCAGGCTCTTGTCCACCAGCGCCGACAGCAGCGGCAGCGAGCAGCCCGCCACCGCCTGCGCCGCAGCCCGCGTGAAGCCGCCCTCGAAGACCGACAGCGCCGCCAGCGCTTCCCGCTCGCGCGGCGCCAGCAGTTGCCAGGTGCCGTCGAGCACGGCGCGCAGACTGGCGTGATCGGGCCGCGCCGGCGCACCACGCGCGGCGGGGTCGCGCTCGAGCAGGTCGATGGAGCCGCGCAGATCCTGCGCCATCTGTTCGGGCGGCAGCAGCCGCACCCAGCCCGCGGCCAGCTCGATGGCCAGCGGCATGCCGCCCACCGCCTCGACGATGTCGATCACCGCCGGCAGGTGGCGGGCCAGCACGAAGTCGCGCCGCGCCGCGTGCGCGCACTGCTCGAACAGACGCACGGCGTCGAAGCTGGCGGCGGCTTCGAGGTCGCGGCTGTCTTCGTCGGGCACGGCCAGGCCGGGCAGCGGCAGCACCCACTCGTCGCGCAGGTGCAACCGCGTGCGCGACGTGAGCAGCAGCACGGCAGCCGGCGCACCGTCGAGCAGCCGCTGCAGCGCTGCTGGCAGCTCGTCCAGGTGCTCGGCGTTGTCCAGCACCAGCAGCAGCCGTTCGCGCGGCAACTGGCGCAACAACTGGTCGATCGGGTCGCCGGTGTCCAGCATCTTGACGCCCAGCGCCTGCGCCAGTCGGGCCAGCGCCGCCGGCAGCTGGGCTGTGTCCTGCAGCGCTACCCAGTGCACGCCGCCGGCAAACAGCGCGGCGCAGCGCGCCATGAGCTGCTGCGCCAGGCGGCTCTTGCCGATGCCCCCCGGCCCCAACAGCGTGAGCGCGCGGCAGGCCGGCTGTGCCAGCAGCTCTTGCGCCTCGGCCAGCTCGAGCCCGCGGCCAACGAAAGCGCCGCTCGCGGGGCGCGGCGGCGGCAGCTCGGGCCCGGCAGCGGCCGGCGGGGGAACGCCATGCACCAGGTCGCGCAGTGCGCGCGACGGTTCGACGCCGAGCTCATCTACCAGCCGCGCGGCGTATCGGCGGTATGCGGCCTGGGCCTCGGCGGGCCGGCCGCAGGCCTGTTCGGCCCGCAACAGCGCGCCGATGGCGGGTTCGTCCAGCGGGTCGACGTCCAGGATGCGCCGCGCTGCAGCCGCCTGGGCCGACGGCGTCCCCGGCGTCTGCAATTGCCCGTGCGCGGCGGCCAGCCAGGCCTCGTCGATGCGGGCGCGCGCGGCCGCCAGCACTTCGGTGAGCGCGGCGTTGTCGGGGTCGTCCATCCCTTGCAGCGGCGGGCCGCGGCGCAGCGCCAGGCCTTGCGCGGCATCACCGCGCTGGCCGGCGTCGTGCAGCGCCTGCAAGTCGGTGGCGACGTCCCAGCGCAGGGCGTGGTCCGTCGCTTCGAGCGCCTGCGCGCCGGGCACGTCTCGGGCCCGAAACACCACCTTGCGCAGGTTGCGCCGGGCCTCGGCCAACGGGTGCGCGGGCCACAGCAGCGCCGCGATGCGGTCGCGGTCGAGCCACTGGCCGCGCTCGAGCGCCAGCAGCAGCAGCAGTTGGAAGCGGCGCTCCGCCGCGAAGCTCACCGCTGCGGCGTCGGGCGCTGGCAACAACTGCGGCACGCCCCACAGCCGCAGCTGTGGTGGGAACGGGGCCGACGCGTGGGTCATGGCCCGAGTATCCGCAAGTGCGGCGGCGGGGGGAAGCCGTGGCTCAGCCTGTGCGGCTGGCCTGCGACAGGGCTCGTCGCTCGAATCCAATGAAGCGCAGTCCCAGTCGAGGCAGCCCGAGACCCGAGCGCACTTGAGTACGTAGTGCGATTGCGCTACGGTCCGCGAATGAAAGCCGCCGTCATTCCTCGAATCCGAGTCGAGCCGGAGTTGCGTGCTGATCTTGATTCCGTACTGCTGCCCGGCGAGACGCTGACCGATTTTGTCGAGGCATCGGTGCGTCGGGCGGTCGAATTCCGTCGGGTGCAAACCGACTTCACCGCGCGTTGCGACGCCTCGTTGGCAGAGTACGAGCGCACCGGGATTTCCGTCTCGACGGACCTCGTTCTATCGAGGCTGGAGGCAAAGATCGCCGCACGGGTAAAGCAGCTGCGCAGATGACGTTCAAGGTCGAGTTCATCCCTGAGGCGGATGCCGATCTGGATCGTCTGTTCGACTTCCTGCTTGAGCGCGCCTGGACAGTCGAAGAGGCCATGCGCGCCGACGAAGTCCTCGCGGTGGTTCGCTTGGTTGCACAAAGTCATCTGCCGACCACACCCTACGGCTACCGCAAGGTAGGTCAACGCCCAACATTGCGCGAACTCATCGTTCCTTTCGGCTCTACGGGGTACGTCCTTCGTTTCGACATACGCACTCCGGGACTGGTCCTCGTCATCGGCGCGCGCCACCAGCGCGAAGAGGACTACCACTGAAGTCCAGCGGTTTGCGCCGATCCAGGCGCATCGCAAGGAGCCCGTAGGGCGGCTGCAGATGCGCCCGGGTCGCCGGGAAACGCCGGAGAAACGCCCCTGCCATAAGGTCTGCCCCGGACGTGGCCCTTGCCGCGTTGCAAGGGGACACAGCCGTGGACGAATCCAACCTCTACCTGGTGCGCGTGTGGTCTGCAGGGCCGCGTTTCCGCGCCACGGCGCGCCGCGTCGATGACGACGCGACGCAGCTCTTTGCCGCGCCGGACGAACTCCTCCACTTCTTGTCCAAACCCGCGACCCAGGCCGAGCTGCCCGCGCCGCAGGGCCAGCCCCAAAGCAATGGAACCACCGGAGGAACACCATGCGCCAGCATCTGAATCGCACCCTCGAACGCCCCGCCCGGGGCCTGGGAAGAACGTTGTGGCTGGCCGGCGCGCTGGCCCTGGCCTTGCTGGCGGGCGGCTGCGGTGGCGGCAGCAGCAGTGACCCGGCACCCACCCCTGCGGTGAGCGTGCCGATCGGCCCCCCGGTCACGCAGACCGTGGGCACTGCCGGCGGCACGGTGCAGGCCACCGCGTCGGGCGTCAAGGTCAGCCTGAGCATCCCCGACGGTGCCCTGGCCTCGGACACGGTCGTGAGCATCACGCCGCTGGCCCCCGCGGCCGGCGACGTGGTAAGCGTCAGCCTGGCACCCGGCGGCTTCGTCTTCGCCAAGCCAGTGACGGTGGTGCTGGAGTACCCCGCCGGCCAGGTGCCCGGCGCCCGGGCCAGCCTGCGCCAGCGCCTGGGCACCGCCGACAGCTACGTGGCCACCACCGTGGACACGGCCGCGCGTACCCTCAGCGCCCGGCTCACCACCTTCGGCGGCACGGCGCTGGACACGCTGGCCCAGCCCGCGGTGGCGGGCGCACCGGTGGACGCCGGGCGTGCGCGGGCGCTCAACGCCCGGGCGCTGGCCGACCCGCCCCCAGCGGCGGAAGGCACGCTCAGTGCCTCCAGCACCACCACCGCCGCCGAGATGGTGGCCAGCGCCCGGCGCCAAGTCACGATCATGGAAAGCGAGGGTGACTTCGTTTCCGCCTTCGCATTGCAGGCCAGCATGGCCAGCCTGATCATGCGGCGCGGCGACCCGAACTTTCCGGTGGACGCCATGGTGTTCCTGGGCGATGCGCACGACACCGCCTGCCGGGCCTTGAGTGACGCGATCGAGAAGGCACGCACCGCCCCCGTCACCAAGCTGGCCGACTTCAAGCCCTTGCGCCAGAAGCTGGGCGGTTGGTGGCGCATCACCGAAGCTGGCGACATCAACCAGAGCGGCTGCCCGGGCGCGAGCGTCGACACCTTCATGGATGCCGGCCTCGCACTGACCCAGCGAGAAATCGACTTCCAGAAGCTGAGGCTGGCTGTCGTCAGGACCCCCAACGATCTCAAGGAACCGTCTGAAGCCGTGAAGGTGGCGCGCCGCGCCAAGCGCGACCTGGAAGCGCTGCAGGCCGCCGCCGATGCGCTGGACCTGCCGCCCCTGCCGCTGCACGCGCCCGGCAGGGCCTACGCGAACCAGGCCCGTGCGCTGGCCACACGCGGTGCCGCCAGCTACGCCGGCATCATCCAGACCCAACTGCTCGACCCCCTGGTGACCCCCGTGCGCGAAGCCGCCTGGACGGTGGCCAAGGACAGCCAGACGCTGGCGCACTACCCCTCGGTGATGGAAGCCTTTGGCGGTGTGCCGGCGCTGGCGCAGGACGTGCAGTTCGTGCGCACCCGCATCGAGGTGCGCATCAACAACGCCAGTGGCGAGTTGCTGGGCCGCAGCGTGCTGGGCTTCGACGCCGTGCCTGACACGCCGGCCAACCCCAAGCGCACCGACTCGCTGACCGTCAACAAGGGTGGCACCGTGGCGATCAGCGGCAACATCGCCAACCTGGAATGCGCCAGCGCGGGCACCGAGACGCTGAAGGTCACCTTTGACGACGCCGAAGTGGCCACCGTCAGCGCCGGTGGCGGCAACCTGCTGGCCGGTGCACTGAGCACGCTCACGCCCACGCGGCTGCTGCAGGCCGCCGGCCTGCCCGCCGACGACACCGGCACGCACACACTGCGGATACGCCGCAGCAACAGCCCTTGCGCGGCCACGCTCGGCATCTCCGATGACCTGCTGGCCACCGTGACCTTGTCATTCGCGGCCGAGCGCAGGATCTACTTCAGCGCGACCACCGGCGGCGACTACGAAGGCCCCGGCATCGAGTCCATCAACGCCGACGGCACGGGGCATGCCGTGAACACGATCAACCCCGCCGTGCCGTGGTGCGTGCCAGACGGCGATACCCCCTCCTGCAACTTTGCGGCCAGTGCCCAGGATCAACAACCGGCACTGTCGCCTGACGGAACGCAGCTCGTCTTCTCACGCCCGCACGCGTTGGGCGCCAACAATCCCGACGGCATCATGCTGGCCAGCGCCAATGGCGGCGGGATCAGGCCGCTGACCGATGCCCAGGGCCTGGAAGTCGACCACTCACCCTCGTGGTCACCCGACGGCAGGCGCGTCGCCTATGTGCACTACTCGGGCGATTCCAGCCAGCCCCAGAGCTTGCGGGTGGTCAACCTCGACGGCAGCGGTGCGGTTCAGCTGGCCAACATCACAGCACTCTCTGGAACGGCCTGGTCGCCCGACGGGAAAACGATCGCCTTTGCCCGCGGCGCAGACTCCCCGGGCGTCTACCTCGTCGCGGCCGATGGCAGCGGCCCGCCCCGCCAATTGGTGTCCAGCGACAGTGCGTCGTTGACGTCTTCGGCCTGGTCGCCCGATGGCCGGCGGATCGCATTCCACGGGTACGGCACATCGGGTAACCGGGGCATTCAGGTCGTCAGTGCCGATGGCACGGGCCCAGCCACCCTGATGGACGCCATGTACTTCCCACCGGCGTGGTCACCCGACGGCAGCGAGCTGGCCTACGTCGGCTGCGCTGGCACCGGCTGCCCCATCCATGTGTTGAAAATCGAAAATGGCACGGTCAGGCAGCTGAGCGGTCGAGTTGGGGCAGGAATGATCCGTGGCGACCTGAGCTGGCGCTGAACCGGCCCGCCAGCCCGCCATTGTCGCTGCGCGGGTTCGGCCTCCCGGCATGAACCGCGCCGCCCTTTGAGGAGGCTCCTTCGATCGAGAGGGGAGCCAACATCAGGAAGTCAAGGCTTTGGGGATCGGGAGACTGCAATGAATACGCTTTCGGGCTGCGAGTCGGTAGACACTTCGTCGAGGCGCGGGCATGCGCCTGGATGCCTTGACCACAGGTCCAAGCGCCCAGTTCGCACGGCGGAACTGTCGCGTCGGGCCAGAGGGGCAATGTCGGCCACATTGTTCGCGCTGACATGCGCACTGGCGACCGATGCCCGGGCCATCCACCTGGGCCTTGCCGATATCAGCGGCCAGTTCGCTGGCATCGGCATGCTCATGCCGCCAGCGACTCACGACGCGTGCACGGGCACGATGCTCAGCGACAACGTGTTTCTGACAGCGGCGCAGTGCGTCTTCAATCTGACACCCGCGGATGGCCTGCAGTTTTCGCTGGGCGCGGGCATGACCGCCCAAGTGACCGAGATCCGTGCCCATCCCGGATTTGCCACGGTTGATGGCCTCAACCTCGCCTTCGACATCGCCTTGGTCGGATTGAACAGGACCGACGTCGCCGCGTGGAGCGGCGTCACGCATTGGGTGATCGACACGGCCGCGCCAGCGGCTGGGTCGGCCGTCACTGACGTCGGCTTCGGTGAGACCGGCAACGGTGTGGGCAGTGGCGTGCGACGGTCTGGCGCGGTTTCCATCTCACAGTACATCGGGTCGGAGGGCCCCATCGGGGTCGAGATCCCTGATGCGTTCATTGAGACCATCCCGGTGGGCGGGCTCGCCCAAACCTTCTGTCGAGGCGACGCCGGTGGGCCGCTGCTCGCCAACAACAAGATTGTCGGCGTGGCTTCGTTCAGGTTTGCCGTTTCGTGTGATGAGAGCGGACCCGGCTACTACGTCAACGTCCAGCGCTTTACCGGATGGATCAGCGAGAACTTAAGTGACATGGACCCGCAGCGCAACGTGCCCGAGCCAACACCGCTGGCGCTGCTAACGGTTGGCTTGATCGCCCTGGGTCTGGCTCGGCGCGAGACAAGGTTCTGATGGCGGGCCCGCGGCGGTTCGCTCAATCGACGGACTTGTTCGACGTCGGCTTGATCGGCGTGTTGTTGGCAGCGACGAGGTCGAATCACTTGAACGGCCTGTTGGTGCTGCCTGCCGTGATTCCCCTGGCCGGCAACGAGCCGACGGTCCACCTGTCGTAGCGCGCAACGGTTCCCATTGGAGTCGCATCTGTTGACGATCGTCAAGGCATGCGGGTAGGGAGAGAATCACTGCTTGGGCTGTCCCTGGTCGGCTGGATAGCCTGCCCACCCCCATATACAGCTGGTGCCATCAGACCGATCATGAATGACGCTCAATACACGGCCTTGCCGCAGTGGCCCAACGCTTATCCGGCCAGCGGCGCCAGGGCCACCCTGAAACTCCTCAACGAGGATTTCGTCGTGGCCGAGTTGCCGCTGCAGCCACCCTCCGGGGAAGGCGAACACATCTGGCTGGACATCGAAAAGAACGGTGCCAACACAGCCTTCGTCGCCCAGCAACTGGCCGAGGCCGCCAACGTGCAGGACAGAGACGTGGGCTATGCAGGCCTCAAGGACCGCTATGCCATCACCCGTCAGTGGTTCAGCATCTACCTGCCCAAGGGCGAGGCACCCGATCTGACCCAGCTTCAGCACCCGGAATTCAATGTCCTGAGCCAGAGCCGCCACGTAAAGAAGCTGCGCCCCGGTGATCTGCAGGGCAACCGATTCCGCATTGTGCTGCGTGACGTGACCGGCGATCGCGATGCCATTGAGGCCAATCTGAAAGCCGTTGCGTCACATGGCGTGCCCAACTACTTCGGCGCTCAGCGTTTCGGCCACGACGGCGGCAACGTGACGCAGGGCCTGGCCATGCTGGCTCGCGAAATCCGCGTCCGCAACCCGAAGAAGAAGGGCATCTACCTGTCGGCGGTGCGCTCCTTCGTCTTCAATGAAGTGCTGGCGCTGCGCATCCAGCAGGGACTCTGGGGCAAGACCCTGCCCGGTGACGTGATGGACGAGGCGGGCCAGCCTACCGGACCGCTCTGGGGTCGGGGCCGCGTGACCACCACCGATCAAGCGCAGGCCCTGGAAAACGGTGTAGCTGAACGTCACTCCACCTTGTGCAACGGCATGGAACATGCCGGTCTGGATCAGGCTCGCCGCGCCCTGGTGGCGAGCCCAGTGGACATGTCTTGGGAATGGCTGCAAGCCAATCAACTGGTGCTCAAGTTCTCCTTGTCCGCCGGAACTTACGCCACTTCCGTTCTGAACGAGATCCTCCGCACCACGGAGCCTGCCCGGCACACAGAGAACGAGTCTTCGGCTGTCGAATGATGGGGGCCTCACCTCGGACTGAAGGGCGCAGACCCTGTTCGCGGACCCACCTCATCCTCAATGACCGTGTCGTCCTGGACTTGAGTTTTATCGGGTCGGCTCACTGCGACTTCAACCCGACCACTCCCCTTGTTCGTAAAACGTCATGCCTGTGATCTGCTGCTCTATGGCATTTCTCACCAGCTCGTGGACGACGATGGCACTGGGTGCCTCATATAGGCGAAATAGCAGCGCACCGCCAGCCTTCGCATCGTCGATGCAAAGACTGTCGAACATCATCGGGATGCCGTCGTCGTCTTCGGGAGGGTCGTACTCCGACTTGCTCATGTCGGCGCAGTCCACCAATCCGACCACATTGACCGCCTTGTAGTTCTCGATGGCGTCCGAACGGGTGCGGTCGCGAATTCGCGCCGGAAAGCATTCGAGGTTTGAGACACCCGCTGCATGCAGCACCGCAATCAGCGCATCGCTCATAAGGACGATCGTCGATTCGTACATCGGACACAACTTGCCGGGATAGCGTGGATTGAGTTCGAACAGCACCGGGTCGGGGACATCGAGGTCAATTCGTGAACCCGTCATCCATGGTGGACCGTTCCATTCGCTGAGAAGCGAGACGGAAGTGGCAGGATGAACGCCCTCGCAGGTCATCACGCTGTATTTGCTTGGCGCGGGCTTGGACTTGGACATTTCGATCCCATTAGGGCTTGTTATAGGCCCTGAAAAAGGCGGCCTTTGATTTTGGATTGCCCATGATATCGGTAAACACTTGGTCGGAGGCCATCCAGGGGTCACGACGAGCCCAGTAGCGCGGCGAGAGGCGCAGCTTGCCTCGCAGGTGAGCCGAAAGTCGATACAGCCGATTCTTGACAATGTAAGGCGGAGGCGACTGATCCTTGCCCTGGCAGTCGTCGCACTGCGTCTGGTGCTTCATTAGCAGCAAAGACATCTTGTTCAGCAGCTTCAGCACGTTGTTGCTGTAGTGGACGTGCGTGTCATGGAATTGGGAACCGGTGCTCTTCGTGACGGCGGCGATATAGCGGTAGCACCATTCCACATGGCCTGGGGTTTCGATCAAGACACTCCATGTGGACTTGCTCGGATGAACGCCGGTGCGTATGGCATAACTGCCAGGCAGCCATACACCGTTGTGGCTCCCATTGATGTTGTAGCCGATGTTGCGGGAGACAGTGAAGGTCTTCTTCTTTGGCTGAGTTACCTGCATCTTTCCACCCTTCTTCATGTAGCTCTTGAAGAGTTGGCTTTCGTACAGAGACGCATTGCCGGGAATGATGTGATGGGCCGCTACGGTGAAGGGATAGTCAACGCCATCGACCTCGACCTTGGGCTTGGAGGGGTCACGTTTTGTATCGACCTGAGGGGCCTTGTACCGCGGCGGATCCCCGCCAAGCACATTCCAACTGCCGTCGCTACCTGGTGATCCGCCCTCCAAGTTGTTGCCCAACTTGCTGGCGCTATTGTCCTGTGCTGCTGCCATCGTGACGCTGTCGTCCCAGGCGAACTCCTCGTCCTCCGGACGAGGATCATCCGGCGGTTCCGCCTCGTCGAACGGACACTTCCTCGAAAGCGTGCTGATCCCGGCGGCCTTGACCGCCTCACCGAGTTGGGTCACGAGCGTCTCCTGGTGCCGTGGAGGATATTTTCATTCTATGGCCGAGAATCCCCGGCAAAGATCCTCTGAGCCAAGTAGAGCCATGGCTGGCTTCGATGCTGACGGTGGCCGATGAAACGGGCGCGGCCGATGTTCGTCGCTGCCTCATGCCTTGACCAGCAGTTGAGCGCCGCTGACCTTGGCCGTTCCCTTGTCGAATGTCCGCAGCGGTTGCTCGCCGGCTTGGGTGGCCAACGCGACATGAAGGCAGTCAGCGAAGTCGGCTGAGCCCTTGCGGAACAGTTGCAGCGCGACCTCGACTGCGCGCTCCGAGCGGACGCGCCCGGGGCTGCTACGCCCCCGCCAGCCAGGTTGGCAGGCCGGTGGCCAACATCGGCACCACGGCAATCAGCAGCGTGCCGATGAAGATGGCCGCCACAGCAGGCAACACGGCGGCGGCCACATAGCGCATGGGCTTGCCGAACATGGCTGAGGCGAAGTAGATGTTCATGCCCGCTGGCGGGCACAGAAAGCCCAATTCCATCGCGGCGAGGAAGACGATGCCGAAGTGCACCGGGTCCATGCCGTAGCTGCGCGCCACCGGCAGCAGCAGCGGCACGAGCACGACGATGGCCGCGAAGATTTCCATCAACGCGGCGGCCACGCACAGGAAGACGCACAGGCCGAGCAGGAAGACAAATCGGTTGGGCACGACGCCGCGGGTCCATTCGATGGCCGCGTCGGGGATGCCGGCGTCGACGAGGTAGTTGGTGAGCGCCAGCGCCATGCCCAGGATCAGCATCACGCCGCCGATGACCTGGGCGCATTCGACCAGGCAGCGGCCCAGGGCGCGCCAGCCCAGTTCGCGGTGGGCGAAGGCCTGGGTGGCAATGGCATAGGCGGCGGTCAGCGCGGCCGATTCGGTGGGTGTGGCGAAGCCGCCCACCAGCGAGCCAATGGCCACCAACGGCGCCAGGATTTCCCACTTGGCGGCCCAGGCCGCGGCGCGGGCGCGGCCCAGGTCGGCTCGGGCCGGCGGTGCCGCAACCGGGCCGGCCGGGTCGGCGCGGCCGTTGCGCAGGTAGCCGCCGACGAGCAGCAGGCAGGCCACCATCACGGCCGCCGGCAGCAGGCCGGCGAGGAACATGTCCTTGATCGGCACGCGGGCGATCACCGCCACCATGATCAGCGGCACCGAGGGCGCCAGCAGCACGCCCAGGGCGCTGGCGCTGGTGACCAGGCCGATGCCGCGCTGCTCCGGATAGCCGGCGCGCCGCAGCAGCGGCAGCAGCAGGCCGCCCAGGGCCAGGATGGTGACGCCGCTGCCGCCGGTGAAGGCGGTGAAGATGGAGCACAGCACCGCCGCCGCCAGCACGGTGCCGCGCACGGCGCCGCCAAACAGCGCCAGGAAGAGCTGGCTCAGGCGCTGGGCGGCCCCGGTGCGCGCGAACACCAGGCCGGCCAGCGTGAACAGCGGCAGGGCCGGCAGCGAGGGGTTGACGGTGATCTGGTAGTGCGACAGCGCGATGGAAGCCAGCGGCAGCGCGTCGGAGGCAAACAGCGCCAGCGCCAGGCCGCCCAGCACGGCGAAGATGGGCGCGCCGGCCAGCAGCATCAGCAGCAGCGCGGCGCCAGCCGGCAGCAGCGGCAGCGCCGCGCCGTCCAGCCGCCAGGCCGCGGCGGCGCCGGCCACCGGCAGGGCCAGCGCCCAGGCCGTGCGGGCCCAGGCGGCGCTGGCGCAGCGCGAGCCCAGCCTGAGCCCCAGCAGCGCAAAGCCCAGCGGCATGGCCGCCTGTACCCACCACACCGGCAGGCCATAGGCCAGGCCCTGGCCAGCCTCCATCTCGCTGGCCACGAAGCGCGCGCTGGCCACCGCCAGCACGCCGCTGACGAGGGCCGCGCTGCCCTGGGCGATGGCCTTGATGCCGGCCTGCAGGCCGGGGCCGAACAGCTTGTCCAGGCTGCTGCCCAGCGTCGTCAGGTGGCCGTTGCGCTCGGCCGCCACGGCGCCGAACATGGCCAGCAGCAGGCCCAGATGCTGCACCAGCACCGAGGCGTTCTCGACGCCGCGGCCCAGCAGAGGCCGCATCGCAATCTCGGCCAGCGGGATCAGCATCATCAGGCCCAGCGCCAGGGCCGCGAGCGCATCGTCGAAGCGCGCTGCCTGCCGCCAGCGGGGGGCCGTGGCGGGCGCGGCGAAAGCAGCCGTTGAGGCCGCCGTCGAGGGAAGCATGGGGCCGGCCAAAGGGGCGTCCAAGGACTACCTGCCCTTGCCGGCGCGGTAGGCCTTGAGGTGGGCGAAGACCTCGTCGAAGGTCTCGGCCGGAACCATGGTGCCGCGGATGCGGGGGTAGAGCTTGTCGGCAAGCTCGTTCCATTCGCGCAACTGCTCGGGCGAGGGCCGGTTGACCACGAGGCCGCGCTTCTTCATCGCGTCCACCGCTTCGTCCACTTCGCGGCGCGCCTTGCCGCGCATCTCGACGCCGGCCTTCTCGCCGGCCGTGCGCAGCGCCTGCTGGGCGGCCGGCGCCATCTCGTCCCAGGCCTTCCTGGTGACCACCATGGCGCCGACGATGGGCGCCCAGTTGATCTCCAGCATGTGAGGTGCCGTGTTGTAGACCTGGGTGGCGAGCGCGAAGTAGGGCGTCGACGGCACGACGTTGATCATGCCGGTCTGGATCGAGGGCAGGATGTCGGCGGTTTCCAGCGGCACCGGCGTGTAGCCCAGGCTCTTCATGATGGCCTGCTGCTCGGCCTCGCTGCCCCAGGCGAAGAACTTCATGCCCTTGTAGTCGTCGGGGCGGAAGGCCGGCGCCTTGGAGAAGAAGCGCACCCAGCCGGCATCGCCCCAGCCCAGCACGACGAATCCCTTGTCGAGAAACTTCTTCTCCATCGCCGGGCGCATCTTCTCGCGCACGTAGTCCACCTCTTCCCAGCTCTTGAACAGCAGCGGCAGGTTTTGCAGCGCGCTGATGGCGGGATCGATCTCGCGCAGGCCCACCACCGACAGCAGGGCGCCCTGCAGCTGGCCGATGCGCATGCGCCGCGCCAACTCGGCCTCGCCGCCCTGGCTGCCGTCGGTGAAGACAACGAACTTCGCGCCTTCGCCCTGGGCCTTGCGCCAGGCCTCGCCCATTTCCAGCAGCTGCTGGTGGTAGAGCGAGTTCTTGGGCACCAGACTGCCGATGCGCAGCGAGCCCGGCGCGGCCCAGGCCGGCGCCGTCAGGGGCAGGGTGAGCGCGATCAGGGCAGCGGGCAGGGCGGTGGTCAGAGCAGCGGACAGAAGGCGGCGGGCGATGTTCATGGAGGGGATGGTTTCAAAAGCGGTCGTCGGCCGTGGCCAGCAGCCACTGCGCGCGTTGGCGCATCACTTCGTTGGCGAGGTCGCCGCGCGTGCCGGCAGCGGCCAGGGCCTGGCGCAGGAGGGCTTCGAAGGCCGGGCGGTCGCCGGCCGGCAGGGCCAGGGCTTCGGCCTTGGCCACGAAAGGCCCGGCGCTGCGCCCGCCGGCGGCGGCGATGGCGCTGTCGAAATAGGCCGCGGCCTGCTGCGGCGTGCCGCCGGGGCGGGCCATCTCGAAGCTGCCCATCAGCGAGGCCAGCGCACCATCGCCGTGGTCCGGCTTTCGCTCCCAGGCCAGGCGTGCCAGGGCGATGGCCTGGGGCAGGTCGGCCACCCGGTCGGGCCGGTCTTTCGACAGCGCGATCAAGCCGCCCCAGGATGCCGCCGCCCAGTAGGCGACGCCGACCTCGTCGTCGCGCAGGCGCAGCGTCGGGTCGGCCTGGGCCAGCGCCGCGGCGAAGCCCGGATGCTGCGCCTCCAGCGCGTTCATCGCGTGGCGGTGGCCGCGCGCATAGAGCTTGGCCGCGCGCTGGCGCAGCCTTTGCGCGGCGCGGGCGTCGCTGGCCTCGGTGCGTTCGGCTTCGGCCTCGACGAAGGCGTAGGCATACTGCGTGAAGCCGCCGGCCACCGATTCGGCCAGGCCCAGATGGCCGGGCGTGCGGCGCAGCACCGATTCCGAGAGCTTGAGGTAGAAGGCGCTGGATTCGCGCGCCAGATCGAGGTCGTCCTCGGCCTCGCTGCCCTGGCCGGCCAGTTGGTCGGCCACGCCGCGCACCAGCAGGGCCTGCGGCGAGCAGCCGCCCAGCAGGGCCAGAGCCAGCAGCGCCGCGACAAGCAGGCCCACGCGGCGCGGGCGCCGCGGCGGGGTTGCGGCCATCAATCTCTCACCATGGGCAGGGGCTCCGGTAGCAGAGGCGGCAATCTAGCGGCGCTTGATGAAGCTGCAGTGACGGCCCTTGCCGGCGCGGGCTCGCGCCCGGGGGAATCCGTGCCTGCGGCCGGTGCGCGCTTGCCGCGCAGCCGCCGGACGAAGTTGGGCCAGATCAACGTTTGGCGCTGTGTTTCCGGGGTATACCCAAGGCATCAAGTTGTAAACGGAGGCTTGCATGCAGCCAGCGGTCTACGCGATACCCAGGACCACCACCGCCACCGTGCTCGAAGTGCTGCCGGCGGTCGGCCTGGCCTATCTCGCGGGAGACGACGCCCATGACTGGACCCTGACCAGGAGCGCCGCGGGCCCCGGCCTTGAATCGCTGGCGCCGGGCCAGCGCCTGCAGCTCACGGTGGCCGACCACCGCCGCTTCGCTCTCGTCAGCGGCTACTCGCCCCTCGCCTGAGGGGCCGGCGCCGTTTGACTTCACGCTGTCAAACGGCCCTCCCAGACTTCGGCGCTTCGCGAGCCTGACCACCCCCGCCGGGGGCGGCAGGCTTCTCGCAGCCTGCCGGCGCCCGCGCCGGCCTCCCAAAGGAAGTCAGATGGGCCGTCCCTCCCGCGTCAAACCCCTGCCGGTGGGTGCCAACCGCCGCGATTTCTTCCGCAAGTCGGGCTCGGCCGCGCTGGCCCTGGCCGCCACGCCCATGGCCGCGCTGGCCACCGGCGGCGAGCGCCGCGATGCGCTGTTCCAGCACGGCGTGGCCAGCGGCGACCCGCTGTCCGACCGCGTCATCCTCTGGACCCGCGTCACGCCGCGCCGCCCCGAGCAGCGCGTCGAGATCGAGTGGGTGGTGGCCGCCGACCCCGGCTTGAAGCGCATCGTGGCGCGCGGCCGCAGCACCACCACGGCGGCGCGCGACCACACGATGAAGGTGGACGCCACGGGCCTGCGCCCCGGCACCACCTACTACTACCGCTTCAAGGTCGAGGGCGAGCGCTCGCCCATCGGCCGCACCAAGACCCTGCCGGTGGGCCGCACCACGAGCCTGCGCATGGCCGTGGTGAGCTGCTCCAACCATGCCGCCGGCTATTTCAACGCCTACGCCCGCATCGCCGAGCGTGCCGACCTCGACCTCGTGCTGCACCTGGGCGACTACCTGTATGAGTACGGCGCCGGACAGTACGGCAGCGTGCGCACGCCCGAGCCGGCCACCGAGATGGTGACACTCACCGACTACCGCATGCGCCACGCCCAGTACAAGCGCGACGCCGACTCCCAGGCCATGCACCGTCAGCACCCGCTGGTGGCGATCTGGGACGACCACGAGACGGCCAATGACGCCTGGGTGGACGGGGCCCAGAACCACCAGTCGGACAGCGAAGGCCTGTGGCCGGCGCGCGTGGCCGCGGCGCTGCAGGCCTACTACGAGTGGATGCCGGTGCGCGAGCAGAACCGCGCCGACCTGCGCCGCAGCAACCGCGCCCTGGCCTGGGGCGACCTGGCCGACCTCATCATGCTGGAAGAACGCCTGGGCGGCCGTTCGCAGCAGATTCCGGGCAGCATCGCCACCCCCTTCGGCGCCGCCTTCACGCAGAACGGCCCCTATGCAGACCCCACGCGCCAGCTGCTGGGTGCCGAGCAGGAGGCCTGGCTGTTCGACCGCCTGCGTCACAGCCCGGCGCAGTGGAAGTTCCTGGGCCAGGGCGTGATGTTTGCCCAGCTCAAGGTGCCGGGCTTCGGCCTGCCCAATGCAGCCGGCGGCGGGCTCTTCCTCAATTCCGACCAGTGGGACGGCTACCAGCCGGCACGCGACCGCGTCTACGAGGTCATCAAGGGCTCGGCAACGCAGCCCGGCGTCGACAACGTCGTCGTGCTCACCGGCGACATCCACAGCTCCTGGGCCGCCGACCTGAGCCAGGACCCCAACAACCCGGTCGTCGCCGCGGGCGGCTATGACCCGGCCACCGGCCAGGGCTCGCGCGCCGTCGAGTTCGTCGGCACCTCGATCAGCTCGCCCGGCATCGACACCGACACCAACGGCGCCATTGCCGGCGCGCTGCGCTCGGCCAACCCGCATTTCAAGTACATCAACCTGCACCGCCGCGGCTACATGCTGGTCGACGTGACGCCGCAGCGCGCGGTGGCCGAGTGGTGGTATGTCGACACCGTGGCCAGCGCGAGCCGCATCGAGACCTTTGCGGTTGCCTTCGAGACCCAGGCCGGCAGCATGCGCCTGCAGCCCTCGGCGCAGACGCCGTCGCGGCCCAACCCGCCGCCGCTGGCGCCGACCAAGCTGGACGACCGCGACGACTGAAGTCCGGCGCCGGAGCCCGTCGCCTGGCGGGCCCCGGCGCCGCGCCCGTTCAGGGCGCCGGCACGGCCGTGCGGTTGCCCGGCACGATCATCGGCTGGTAGGAAAACACCTCGCGGCTGCGCGTGTCGATGCTGGCTTTGAGCCACTGCACGTCGTTGTTGCCATTGGCCGCGTTGTTGCCGAAGGTCTCGACGCGGGTGAAGTTCTCCAGGCGCTGGCCGGCGGCGTCGAGCAGGGGCTTGTCGATGCGGAAGTAGTGCGAGTCGCCGTGCACATAGGCCACCGGCCGGCGGAAGGCGATGACCTCGTCGCGCAGCGCCAGCAGCCAGGCCTGGAAGCCGTCGGGCGCGCCATCGGTCTGGGCCAGGGTGCGCGGGTTGCGCAGCGGGGCGCGCGTGGGGTCGCTCTGGTCCCAGCCGGGGTTGGCCTGGCTGATCAGCATCACCGCCACCGAGCGGCGGGCCTTGGCGGTGGCAAAGGTCTCCTGCAGCCAGCGGATATTGGCGGCATTGCGCGCCGCGTACTCGGCCGCGTCGGGCGCGGTGTCGCAGAGGTTGTTGCAGGAGCCGGCGACATTGAAGGTCGCATAGGTCACGCGGCCCACGGTCCAGCGGCGGTTCTCGACACAGGGCACGGCGCCGTTCAGGCCCAGGCACAGCGGCTCGGCCTGCACCTCCTGGCGCAGCGTGCGCTGGCCCAGCGAGAACGGGGTCGAGAAGAAGACCGCGCGTTCGCGGTCCAGCCGCTCGCGCGAGTTGAAGCCGCCATTGGCCGGGCGGTCGCAGTCGGTCCAGTCGTTGTCGCCGGGCGTGAACATCGCCGGAGCGCGCAGGGCGTTGAAGAAGCCCAGCGCCTGCAGGTACAGGTTCTCGTCGCACAGGCTGCCCGAGCCGGCCTTGAGGTCGCCGTCGTGGACGGTGAACTTCAGGCGCTGCGCGTTCATGTCGGCGATCAGGTTGGGCACGCCGGTGGCGGCCTGGGCCGGGCCGTAGGGCAGGTCGCCCCAGAGGCCGATGGCATAGGTGCCACCGTCATCGTCGTGCTCGTCGTCGGCCAGCGCGGTGCCGACGGGCGCGGAGGCGAAGGCGAGTGCGGCCACCGCCGCGCCGCAGAAGCGGCCGGCGGCGCGCGCGAGGGCGCGCGCCTCTTGCGTGAGGGAAACAGGAATCATGCGAGACCTCTTGGGCTGGGTGGGCAGGTTTGAGGCGGCCCGGGAGCGGGCCGCGGCGCAGTGTCGGCCGCGGGCCGTGACCGCAAGGTGACAGCCGCCGGCGGCGATGGCCCGGCACGCAGGGTGGCGACGAAGCGCGCCCTTCACAGCCGAGTCACGGGCGCTTCATAAGCTCTGGGGTTCCCTGGGCGCTGTGCCATCTCCATCCATCGGCCCGCCTGCTGCCCGCGCCTTTGGCGCCCGTCCGCTTTCCATGACCGCACCGCGCCGATTCCAACGTGGCTTCACCCTGCTCGAACTGCTGGTCGTGATGGTCATCATCGGCTTGCTGGCCGGCTATGTCGGGCCCAAGCTGTTCGCGCAGATCGGCCGCTCCGAGGTCAAGATCGCGCGGGCGCAGATCGGCAGCTTCGAAAAGGCGCTGGACCAGTACCGCATCGATACCGGCCGCTACCCGGCCAGCGAGCAGGGCCTGGTCGCGTTGCTGGCCCGGCCCGGCGACGAGCCGCGCTGGACCGGCCCCTATCTCGCCAAGGCCGTGCCGGCCGACCCCTGGGGCCACGACTACCAGTACCGCAACCCGGGCGAGCACGGCGATGTCGACCTCTGGTCGCTGGGCCGCGACGGCCGGCCCGGCGGCGTCGGCGAAGACGCCGACATCGGCAACTGGTGAGACCGCGCCCCATGCCGGCCTTCGACATCCGCTACCTCGATGCTGGCCGCATCGCCAGCCGCCGCATCGAGGCCGCCGACGCCGCCGCCGCGCTGGCCCAGCTGGGCCTGCCGGCGGCGCGCGTGGTCGCGGTTCAGGCGGGCGCGGCGGCGACCCCGGACACTCCGCTGCTGGGCCACAGAGCGCGCTTTCCGCTGGCGCTGTTCAGCCGCGAACTGGGCGTGCTGCTGGGCGCCGGCATCCCGCTGCTGGAGGCGCTGACGGCCTTGCGCGAGAAAGAAGCCGCGCCGGCCGTGGCCGCGGCGCTGGACGGCGTGATCGAGCACCTGCGCATCGGCGAGCCCTTCTCGGCCGCCGTCGCGGCCCAGCCGCGGCACTTCGACGGCCTCTTCGTCGCCGTCATAGCCGCCGCCGAGCGCACCGGCCAGCTGCAGGAGGCCCTGGCCTCGCACGCGCGCTACCTGGCCTGGGTGGACATGCTGCGCGCCCGCCTGGTCGGCGCCAGTCTCTACCCGCTGCTGCTGGTGCTGGCCAGCATGGCGGTGGTGGTCTTCCTGCTCATCTTCGTGGTGCCGCGCTTCGCCACCATGCTGGACGGCATGGCCGGCAACATTCCGCCGCTGTCGCGCGCCCTGCTCGAGACCGGCCGCGTCGCTGGCGAGCATCCGGCCCTGGCCTCCGCGCTGGCGCTGGCGCTGCTGGCGGCGCCAGCCCTGGCCTGGCGCGTGGCCGCGGTGCGCGAGGCTGTGCTGGACGCGCTCTGGCGGCTGCCCGCCGTCGGCCAGCGCCTGCGTGTGCTGGCGCTGGCGCGGCTGTACCGCACGCTCAACATGCTGCTCGCCGCCGGCGTGCCGGCGCCAGCCGCACTGCGCACCGCGCGCCCGGTGGTGGCGGCGCGGCTGCGCCCGCGCGTGGATGCGGCGCTGGCCGCGGTGGCGCGCGGCGAGCGGCTGTCCGACGCCTTCGAGCGCGAGGGCCTGGCCACGCCGGTGGCGCTGCGCATGCTGCGCGTGGGCGAGAAGAGCGGTGCCGTGGGCGAGATGCTGGGCCAGGCCGCGGCCTTCCACGACGAGGAGCTGGAGCGCCTGTCCGACTGGGTCACCAAGCTGCTCAACCCGCTCCTGATGCTGCTGATGGGCGGCGTCATCGGCACCGTCGTCGTGCTGCTCTACCTGCCCATCTTCCAGCTCGCGGAGCAGGTGCAATGAACGCGGCGCTCGAATCCCGCGGCGTCAGCCAGGTGAGATCGGCCGATGTGCTGGCCGCCTGCCTGACGCCGGCCCTCGGGCCCTGGCGCGCCGCCTTCGACCTCTGGCCGCCGGCCGAGGCCCAGCGCTGGCGTGTGGTGCTGGCGCAGTCGCCGCGCGGCGAATTGGCGGCGCTGTCCGACGCGCCCATCCCGCAACCGCTGCTCGAGCGCCTGGAGACGCGGCTGCAGCGCCGCGTGCAGCGCCACCGCCAGGACGCCGCCAGCATCGACACCCTGATCGCGCTGGGTGCCGCCGAATACCGCGCGCTGGCCGCGGTGGGCGACACCGGTGGCGAGGGCGGCGAAGGCGCCGAGGCGGCGCAGGAGTTGTCGGCGCTGCACC
This sequence comes from Rubrivivax sp. A210, assembly GCF_904426505.1. Taxonomy (GTDB): domain Bacteria; phylum Pseudomonadota; class Gammaproteobacteria; order Burkholderiales; family Burkholderiaceae_C; genus Rubrivivax. The sequence continues at coordinate 2,682 of NZ_CAJGBN010000006.1, read as the reverse complement.
TGGCCGAGCAGGAAAGCCCGGTCGTGCGCCTGCTCGACGCCACGCTTTACGACGCGCTGCACGATGGTGTCAGCGACGTGCATTTCGAGTGCGAGCCGCGCGGCATGAGCATCCGCTACCGCGTCGACGGCGTGATGCAGCCGGTGCGCCGGGTCGAGGGCAGCCAGATCGCCGAGCAGCTGGTCTCGCGCCTGAAGGTGATGAGCGAGCTCGACATCGGCGAGCGCCGCCTGCCGCAGGATGGCCGCTTCATGCTGCGCCTGTCGGGCCGCGAGATCGATTTCCGCCTCTCGGTCATGCCCACGGCCCACGGCGAGGACGCGGTGGTGCGCGTGCTCGACCGCGCCCGCATCGAGCAGACCCAGGGCCAGCTCAGCCTGGCCGCGCTGGGCCTGCCGGCCGTCACCTGCGCCACGCTGCGCCGGCTGGCGCTGCAGCCGCACGGCATGCTGCTCGTCACCGGCCCCACCGGCAGTGGCAAGGCGACGACGCTGTACGCCATGCTCAGCGAGATCAACCAGGGCCGCGACAAGATCGTCACCATCGAAGACCCGGTGGAATACCAGCTCGCCGGCATCGCCCAGGTGCCGGTGAACGAGCGCAAGGGCCTCACCTTCGCACGCGGCCTGCGCTCCATCCTGCGCCACGACCCCGATCGCGTGATGGTGGGCGAGATCCGCGACCCCGAGACGGCGCAGATCGCGGTGCAGGCGGCGCTCACCGGCCACCTGGTTTTCAGCACCGTACACGCCAACAGCGCCTTCGACGTCATCGGCCGCTTCATGCACATGGGGCTGGATCTCTACAACGTCGTCTCGGCCCTCAACGCCGTGCTGGCGCAGCGCCTGCTGCGCCTGAACTGCAGCCATTGCAGTGTGCCGGTGGCGCCGCTGCACCAGGCCCACGGCCTGCTGGCGATAGGTGCAGATGACGTGACCGACGACGCCGGCGATGGCGGGCGGCCGATGCGCGGCGTCGGTTGCAGCCACTGCCGCCACACCGGCTACCGCGGCCGCCGCGCGGTGACCGAGCTGATGCTGATGAACGACGAGCTGCGCGACCTCATCGCCGCGCGGGCGCCGATGACGCGCATCCGCCAGGCCGCCGTGGCCAGCGGCATGGTGCTGCTGCGCGACGCCGCGCTGGCCGCCGTGCGCCGCGGCGAGACCACGCTGGAGGAGGCCGAACGTGTCACCAGCGACGCCTGAGCGGCGCCTGGCCGGCCTGCTGCCCTGGCCGCGCCCGCGCCGCCCTCTCTTCGTCGCCCCCGAGGGCGTGACCGAGCTGGACGGGCAGGGCGGCGGCGCCCCCGACCTGGCGCATTGGCTGCAAGCCCAGCCGGCCAGCGAGCTGCACCTGGTGCTGTCGGGCCGTCTGCTCTACCCGCTCCTCACCGCCGAGCCGGCGCTGGTGCGCGCGCCCGCGGCCGACCAGCAGGCCTGGGCGCGCCAGCAGTTCCTGCACTTCCACGGCCCCGAGGCCGCCGCCTGGCCCCTGGTGCTGGGCCTGGAGGGCGCCACGCTGAGCGCCGCCGCGCTGCACGGCGCCGATCTTGCGGCCTGGCGCGAAGGCGCGGCGCAGCGGCGCTCGCGCCTGGCCAGCGTGCGGCCCTGGTGGTCGACGGCGTTGCGCCGCGTGGTCGCCGCGCTGGCGGGCTGGCCCGGGCGCGGCCGTGCCGGCCTGCTGCTGGCCGAGGGCGCGCATGCCACCTGGCTGGTCTTCGAGGGCGGGCGCCTGGCCGCGCTGGAGCAGCGCCGCGCCGCCGCCGCCGATGGCCAGGCCCTGGCCGCCCTGCTGGCCGAATGGCAGGCCGAGCACGGCGTGGCCGGCGCCGACTGCGCCATCGCCGGCTTCGGCATCGCCGACGCGGGCGCAGACCCGGCCGCCCCTGCCGTGCTGGCCGGCCAGGCCCGCATCGCCGGCCTCCTGGACGCCGCCACGGCGCCGCCGCCATGGGCCCTGCCATGAAGCCCGGCCCGCGCCCCGTCGTGCCGGCGCACGACTTCGTGGCCGGACCCCTGCGCCCGCCCTGGCCGGCCTGGCTGCTGCTGCTGTGCGGCCTGCTGATGGCGTTGTCCAGCGGCATCGATATGCTGGCCGCACGCGACCGGCTCCAGGCCGCCCAGGCGCGCGTCGAGCGCTGGCAGGCCCAGGCGCAGCGCCAGCGCGCCGGGCCGGGCCGCCAGGCCAAGGCGCCGGGCCTCGAAGGCGCTGCCCCCCAGGCCCTCAGCAGCAGCGCTGCCCAGCGCGCCGCCGCCTGGGCCGTGGTGGCCGGCCTGCGCCACCCCTGGGGCGACGTTCTCGGCGCCGTCGAGGCAGTCACGCCGGCCGGGCTGCGCTGGACGGCGCTGGAACACGAGACCGGCCGCGCCGAGTTGCGCCTGGAGGGCCAGGCGCGCGACGCTGCCACGGCGCTGGCCGTGGTCGACGCACTGGCGCTGCAGCCGCTGGTGGCCGCCGCCACGCTGACGCGGCTGGACCTTGCCGACAAGGCCGGCGACAAGTCCAACGGCAGCGCCGGCCTGCGTTTCGAGATCGCGCTGCAGCTGCAGCCGACGAGCCTGGAATGAGCGCCGCCGCGCAAGCGCCGCCGCAGTCGCCGCAGCAAGCCCGCCTGGCCGCCTGGCGCGACGGCGCCGCCGCGCTGGCCCGCCATCTGCGCGCCTGGGGCTGGCCGGCGGC
>NZ_CAJGBN010000005.1 GCF_904426505.1 Rubrivivax sp. A210 | reverse complement strand
GTCCAGCCCGACAGGTCGATGGTGTTGGAGGCGTCACCGAGATCGAGGAACAGCGTGTTGCCGGTTCCGGCCAGGCCCAGGTCGGGCAGCGAGGCGCGGTCGAAGTCGGAGCCGGCGGTAATGTCAAGCACGTCCTGCGCGGACAGCACGAGGCTGGCGTTGTGTACGCCGGCGCTGGCCAGGTCCAGCGCCTCGACGCTGCGCACCAGCACTTCCAGCGGGTAGCGCGCACCGGCGGCGTCGATGCCGGTCTGGTCGGTGCCCGCGTTGAGGTCGTAGCGGGTGTTCCACACCAGCGAGTCGAAGCCCGCGCCGCCGTCCAGCAGCGGCCCCGCGGCGCCGCGCAGGTTGTACTGCAAGCCCTGCAACTCGAAGCGGTCGTTGCCGGCGCCGCCATCCAGCGTGAAGGCGCCGTTGCCGAAGATGCCCACGCCCGAAGCGCTGGCCTGCACGCGCAGCGTGTCGTTGCCATCGCCGCCGAAGAGCCCGGCGTCGCTGCCGGAGGAGCCCTCGATGTGGCCGGACTCCAGCAGGTCGTCGCCGGCGTCGCCCTCCAGGCGCAGGGCGCCGCTGAACTGGCCGGCGGCGGTGGAGGCGCGCAAGGTGTCGTTGCCCTCGCCGCCGCGCAGCACGACTTGCTGGGCGGTGTAGGCGTTGCTGCCGTCGAAGACCAGCGTGTCATCGCCGGCGCCGCCGTCCAGCGTGCTGCCGGCGCGTGCGTTGAGCGAGCCGGCCTGCAGGCTCAGCGCATCGGCGCCGTCGCCGCCGCTGGCCGCGACGATGCCGAAGCCAGCGGCCAGCGTGTCGTCGCCGGCGCTCCCGCTCCACTGCCAGTGCGGTAAGCCGCCTTGCAGCAGCAGCAGCGCCTGATCCTGCACGAAGGCCTGCTGCGTGCCGCTGGCGCCCTCCAGCGTCCAGCCCGACAGGTCGATGGTGTTGGAGGCGTCACCGAGATCGAGGAACAGCGTGTTGCCGGTTCCGGCCAGGCCCAGGTCGGGCAGCGAGGCGCGGTCGAAGTCGGAGCCGGCGGTAATGTCAAGCACGTCCTGCGCGGACAGCACGAGGCTGGCGTTGTGTACGCCGGCGCTGGCCAGGTCCAGCGCCTCGACGCTGCGCACCAGCACTTCCAGCGGGTAGCGCGCACCGGCGGCGTCGATGCCGGTCTGGTCGGTGCCCGCGTTGAGGTCGTAGCGGGTGTTCCACACCAGCGAGTCGAAGCCCGCGCCGCCGTCCAGCAGCGGCCCCGCGGCGCCGCGCAGGTTGTACTGCAAGCCCTGCAACTCGAAGCGGTCGTTGCCGGCGCCGCCATCCAGCGTGAAGGCGCCGTTGCCGAAGATGCCCACGCCCGAAGCGCTGGCCTGCACGCGCAGCGTGTCGTTGCCATCGCCGCCGAAGAGCCCGGCGTCGCTGCCGGAGGAGCCCTCGATGTGGCCGGACTCCAGCAGGTCGTCGCCGGCGTCGCCCTCCAGGCGCAGGGCGCCGCTGAACTGGCCGGCGGCGGTGGAGGCGCGCAAGGTGTCGTTGCCCTCGCCGCCGCGCAGCACGACTTGCTGGGCGGTGTAGGCGTTGCTGCCGTCGAAGACCAGCGTGTCATCGCCGGCGCCGCCGTCCAGCGTGCTGCCGGCCCAGGCGCGGTGGTCACCGCCGGCCAGCGTCACCGAGTCGTCGCCCTGATGCAGGGCCGCGTGTACCACGCCGGGGGCCGTGAGCATGAGGACGTCCGCGCCGTCGCTGGCCGCGTAGCTGCGCTCGTAGGCGATGGCCTGGCCGGTGGAGGTGTCCAGCACCGTTGGCGCGTGGGTGCCATTGGCAGAGCGCACTTCGTAGGCGTGGCCGGATTCGACGGCAAAGCTCAGCCGCACCGGGGTGCCGTCGGGGTACTCGACAAGGAAGCAGTCGGCGCGGTAGCGGCCCGGCGCGGCGTCGGTGAAGAGCACCGGGTAGTCGCGCTGCGTCATGTAGCCGCTGCCGCCATCGACGATGCGGGTCAACACCCGCGCGTCGCCTGGGTCTTCGGGGTGCAATTCGGCGAGGCGGCCTTGCTGGTTGCGTTCGCCATTCGGACCGAGCAGCGTGAGGCGCACGGTGTGGGGCGTGAAACCCGGGTCGGCAATGGCCGCGGTTCCTGCGCCCCCGAACACGATGTCGACGCGCCCGTCGCCATTGAGGTCTTCGAGCAGCGGGCCAGCGAGATGGCCCGCGCCGTCGACCGCCGCGCCGTGGTACTCGACGAAGCCTGTGCCGCCCTCGTTGAGGAAGATGCGTGTGGGCGATCCGTCATCGCCGATGCTGCTGCCGTCGCCGCGGCCCGCGATGACCACGTCGTCCCAGCCATCGCCATTGAGGTCGCCGGTGTGGATGCCATAGGCGCGGCTGTAAAGGCGCGCGGGGAAAGCGTCGACACGCTCGAAGCGCTGCTCATCTGGCATGAACTGGTAGAGCTGCGGTCCGAGATCGGGGGCAATGCTCAGGAAGTCGAGGTGGCCGTCGTTGTTCCAGTCGAAAAAGGTCGCGCCTTCCTCGAACTGCACCGGCAGCCCCAGGCTGCGGCCGGCGTCGTAGAACGAAGCGCCTTCGTTGAGGAACAGGTGCGACGCCACATACAGGTCGATGAGGCCGTCGTGGTTGTAGTCCAGCGCCTGCGCACCCTCCGGCATGATGTCGTCGAAGCCGAGGCCAAAGCCCTTGAGCGACAGAGAACCGGCGTCGTTGCTGATGGGCCAGGACTGCGTGGCGTCGACGAACTGCAGGTTGCCCTGGTTGATGAGCAGGCGCGAGCCGGCCACCGCGCCGCCGCCCAGCGCGGCAGGGTCGTCGCGGAAGTAGTAGGGGATGTAGAGGTCGACCCGGCCGTCGTTGTTGAAGTCGGCTGCGACGATGGTTTCGCCATAGCCCTGGATGGCCTGCTGCGAGAACGAGGCGACTTCGGTGAAGTGGCCGCTGCCGTCGTTGCTGAACAGCAGGGCATTGCCGTCCTCGGGCCGCGACGGTGAATAGGTGTTGGCGACGAGGTCGAGGTCGCCATCGTTGTCGAAGTCGGCCAGCCGGTTGTCGCGGTGGACCCGGTCTGTCTGTAGCGCCTCAAGGCCGAAGTCCGCCAGCGCGGGCGTCTGCCAGCTGCCGTCGTTGGCTTGCAGCGAGCCGAGCAGGTCCAGCCGTCCGTCGCCGTCCAGGTCGGCCGCGGCAGGCAGCAGGCACGAGGTGGTGTCGACGCGTGTGAAGCCCAGTGTGACGGGATGCACCAGCAGCTGAAAGCTTTCCAGGGCGCCGTCCGGCGATGCGCGGTTGAACTGCAGCAGCAGGTCGGCCTGCAGGCCTGCGCCGACGTCGAGCGAGGCCTTCGTCAGGTCGATCGAGGCGATGCCGGCGTCCCCCTGAAGCACCTCGAGCGTGAGCGTGTCCAAGGTGCCGATGGCGGGCATGAAGTCGGCCATCGGGATGTGGCCGCCGCGGCTGCCGTCGACGACGAAGCGGGCTTGCGCAGGCGCTGCCGGCTCGAGCAGGCCGGGGTCCACCGCCAGCAGAGCCCCGTCCTGCGCATAGACGTGGTAGCCGATGCCGGCGGAGGCGGTGGAAATGCCGATCTCCTGCCAGCCCTCGAGATCCAGCGTCACCGCGCCGCCACCCCGCTGCAGAAACAGCGTTGAGCCGGTGCCTTCCGCGCCCGCGATACCGAGCTGGCCGCGGTCGAAGTCGCTGCCCGTGGTGATGGCATGCACCGTTGTCGCGTTGAAGGCCAGGGTTTGGGCGCCAGCGTCCGGGTCGAGCACCAGGGTCTCGATGCTTCTGGCATCGATCTCCTGGCGCCAGTTGCCGTCCCCGACCGTGCCCAGGTTGGCCATCTGGTCTGTCCCGGGCACCAATTGGTAGCGCATGTTCCAGACCAGGGTGTCATGGCCCGATCCGCCGTCCACCACCGCCGCGCCCCCTTCGCCGCGCACATTGACCTGGGTTCCGCCCAGCACGATGCGGTCGTCGCCGGCATCACCGAAGATGGCGAAAGGCGAGTTCGCGAAGATGCCGACGCTGAACCCGCCGTCGCGCACCTCGATCACGTCGCTGCCGCTGCCGCCGCGGATCACGCCGCCAGCGTCGCCGGCCCCGTTGCCTTCCATGTGGCCGACCACGATGTGGTCATTGCCATCCCCGCCGTCGATCGATACCGAGCCCGTCAGCCGGTAACCCGCGGCGCCGATGAAGAGCCTGTCGTCGCCGGCGCCGGCATCCACGGCCAGCAGCCCGGCCACGTAGGCGTGCGAGGTGTCGACGATCACGATGTCGTCGCCAAGCCCTGTAGCCAGGGTGCCGCCCTGGTGGAGGGGGCTGTCGCCGTCCAGCAGCCAGCGTCGGCCACTGACGAGGCTGGCACCCAGTGCAGCACTGGCCACCGCGAACTGGCGGTCGGTATCGAAGGCGTCGAAGGTGAGTGTGGTCATGGCGCGGCCCGTAGACGCACGCGCTTGTGACTGCGCTCTTGACCGGCTGCACTCGCGTCGGGTGCCAATCTATCGGATGCGCCCGCGAAGTACCGATGGGAATTGACGCACGAACGGCCCGCAAATGACCGGGAGTGCCGGATTTCTGACGGGCGTCACCCATTGCCGCTCATTGCGGCTCTTTTGCAAACGCCGCGGGATCGAGCGCATTGGTCCCGGCGAGGCCGGAGTCTCAGTCCGGCGACGTTCGCCGGTCGCCGGATTCCGTCATGCCCGGTCAGGCCCCGGGCGAGGGAAACAGGACGGCCCGGTACTGTTCAGTTACCGTCGACCAGCGGTAACGCCGCGCGGCAATCGCGGTCATCGCAGCGGCGTTCGAGGTCAGCTGCGCGGGACCGAGCGCCTGCAACTGGCGCGCCAGGTCGTCGGGGCTGTTCCAGTAGAAGGCTTGGCTGTCGGTGGTGTGGCGGTTGTAGTCGACGTCGTAGGCCAACACCGCCATGCCCGCGGCCATGGCCTCGACCAGCGACGGGTTGGTGCCGCCGGCCGAATGGCCGTGGACATAGGCCCTCGCGCCGCGCCTGAGCGCATCCAGGCGCTGCTCTTCGTAGATCGGGTCCAGCAATTCGATGTTCGGCAGCATGCCGAATTCGGCGCGCAGGGCCTGCGAGTAGGGCGAGATGGCCCAGTTGCCGACCATCACCAGCGGCTGGCCGGGCACGGTGCGGAAGGCCTGGAGGATCTCGCGCACGTTGTTTTCGGGTTCAATGCGGCAGATGCCCAGCGTGTAGCTGCCGCGTGCGAAGCGCAGCGGCACGTCCGAAACATCGACCTGTGAGCGGTGGATATGGTCGCCACCGTAATAGATCAGCGCCGAAGGCCTGCCGTAGCTGTTGCGGACGTGCGCCTCGATGGCTGGGTTGTCGGCCACCACGGCATCGCTGAAGTGCACCGCGAACCATTCGGACGCGCGCAGCACCAGTCGCGCCAGGCGCCCCCACTTGCGGCGCTTCCATTCCAGGCCGTCGATGTTGGTCACGATGCGCGTGCCCGGCGCACGCAGGCGTATCAGCGGCAGCAGCATGCAGCCCGACACGCCCAGCACCAGCACAGCGCGCGAGCGCGGTGCGGCATGCCACAGCGAGACGAAGTCGTAGGGGATGGACTGCCAGCCGTTGGCGTCCCAGCCGAAGTAGCGCAGCGATGCGCCCAGGTAGCTTTCGGGCAGTGGCGGCTGGCGGCCCGCGCGTGTGCAGCACACCAGCAGCCGCAGGTCGTGGTGCAGGCGCTGAGTCAGCTGGTCGGCCAGCGTTTCGAAGCCGCCGTAGCGGCCCGGCACGCCCACCGTGCCCACGATGGCCAGGTCGAAGGGCCGTCCTGGGCCCGCGGCACCAGCCTTTTCGGCGCCCGGCTTCAATGTCCCGGCCCCCATCAGGCCGCCCGCGCCGGCAGCGCGCGGCTGCGCACCAGCACGCCGAAGCTGTAGCCGCCGAGCAGCCAGGTGGCCACGGACGGGCCCAGCACGCGCCCGGTCCAGCGCCGCAGCGCCTGCGTGACGCGGTAGCCCAGGCCGGCCTTGGGGATCTCGAAATCCGCCGAGTAGACGGTCGATAGGATCTCGAAGCCGTTCTTCTCGAGCCAGCACAGAAAGAACTCCTCATTGAAGAAGTGCAGGTGACCGTAGGACAGGTACTGGTGGACCAGCACGCGCCGCCGCAGCGTGTACATCAGGTTCACCTCGATGGGTACGTTGATGTACAGGTGTCGGCCCACGCGCTCGCAGGCCGCCAGCATTTCCAGCATGTCGGGGCAGTGCTCGAGGACGTGGATGAGCGAGACCACGTCGTAAGGCTCGGCCACGACCTTGTCCTGCACCAGCCCCACGGCGAAGCTGACGCCATGCGCCTCCGCGTCCGGATACAACTGCTGCGCGATCTTGACCGCGTTCGGCGACAGGTCGATGCCCTCGAAGCGCCCCTGCCCGCCCTTGATCTGGCTGCCGTGGTTGGCGCTGAGCTTCATCAGCACACCGCCGGAACCACAGCCGACGTCAAGAAACGAGCCCGCGCGCTGCGCCAGCCCCGCCTGGGCCAGGGCCTCGTGGAAGGCGCGGGCGCGGAAGGCCGAGGTCGAGTCTTCCCAGTCGTTGGTGTTGCTCTCGTAGCTCTCGGAGTTGTAGAGGTTGCGGGCGCGCTCGATGTCGATGATGGCCAAGTTCTTCTCCTGTTGGCCCGTCCGGCGGGCCACCCTTTGGGGTTCGAAGGCAGTGTTTTTGCGTGTCAGGCAGGGGGCGCCGCTGCCACTGGGTCGCCATATTTCTCGAGCGTGAGGGCAACCAGGTGCCGCACGTCGAACTTGGCCTCGCACAGCGCACGTGAGCGCTGGCGGGCGGCCGCCGCGAACGCGGTGTCGACCTTCAGCAGCGCGGCGATGAAAGAATGTCCATCGGCCGGCTTGCACAAGTGACCGTTCCAGCCGTCGATCACGGTTTCGCGGCAGCCCGGGGCGTCAGTGGTGACCACCACCTTGCCCAGTGCCAGGGCCTCGATCATCGAGCGCGGCGTGCCCTCGCGGTAGTAGGAGGGCAGCGCCACGATGTCGGCGGCGGCCATGTAGCGCCCGATGTCGTCCTTGAAGCCCAGGTAGTGCACCCCGCAGTCCTTGGCGTAGGCGGCGATGTTCTGGCCCGTGATGCCACTGCCCGAGGCGTTGTCCACCAGGCCCAGATGCATGAAGACGTAGCGGCCTGGCATCAGCCGGTGGATCTGGCGCGCCGCGTCGTAAAAGAGATGGAAACCCTTCTCGCGCACGCCGCGGGCCGGAAAGACCACCAGCGTGCGGTCGCCAAGCGCCGCACCCAGTTCGCCGGACAGAGACAGCCGCGCGTCCTGCACCGCCGCGGGCGATGGCAGGTCGAACTCCTCGAGATCGACGCCCGACCCGTTGGTCAGGATGGCCTTGGCCGGGTTGACGATGCCGTTGTCGACGAAGTAGGCCAGATCGTCCGGGTTTTGGAAGAAGACGTGGTGTGCGAAACGCAGCGCGAAGCGGTACTGGGTGACCAGCGCGAAGCGCAGAATGCGCGATTTCAAGTCGTGGTTGGTGAACAGCGTGCCCAGGCCGGTGATGGTCACCAGACGCGCCCGCACACCGGCCATGCGGGCGGCGAGGGTGCCGTAGATCGCCGGCTTGTGTGTGAAGCTGTGGACGACGTCGGGCGCTTGGCGGCGCAACGCCTGCCGCAGCGCCCACAGCAACCTCAGGTTGCTGCCCAGGCCGACACTGTGGCGCCCGAAGTCCAGCGCTTCGGGCACCATTCCCAGGCCCTCCAGCTTCTCGAAATAGCGGCTGCGGTCGGCGATGGCATGGACCTGGTGACCACGCGCGACGGCGGCTTGGACGATGGGCTTGCGGAACACGTAGAGCGCACCGTCGGTGTTGCAGATCATGCAGATCTTCATGCGACCAGCGCCTTGTGGCTGCGCACCCACTCCTGCAGCATCAGCAGGTTCCACAGCGATAGCGAATGGTTGCGCGTGCCGCTCAGGTGCTCGGACCACAGGCGCTGCACCGGTGCCGGTTCGAGCAGGCCGTCGCGGCGCAGCGCTACCGGGTCGAGCAGGGCATCGGCCCAGGGCTTGAGCGGGCCGCGCAGCCAGGCATCGATGGGGATGCTGAAGCCGCGCTTGGGCCTTTCGAGCAGCGCCCTGGGCACATGGCGTTCGCACAGGCGGCGCAGCGCCCACTTGGTCTGGCCGTCGCGCAGCTTGCAGTCCAGTGGCAGGCGCCAGGCGTATTCGTAGACACGGTGGTCGAGGTAGGGCGCGCGCGTCTCCAGCGATACGGCCATGCTGGCGCGGTCGACCTTGGCCATGATGTCATCGGGCAGGTAGCCCACGGCGTCCAGCGCCATCATCATGGGCACGGCTTCCATCGCTGCGAGTTCGGCCTGGGGCTGGCTGAAGAGGGTGGGGTGCTCGCGCCCGCCCACAACGTAGGCCTCGGGATGCTGCTCGGTCGAGACCAGGCGGCGGAACAACTCGTCGGCGCTGGGACTGTCCATCGCCACCGCACCCTTGTGGACCTTGTCGCCGAAGCCGGCGAAATGGCGCGCGCCCGGGATGAAGGCGCGCAACCGGTCCCAGCCGGCCGGCGATACCGCGCCCAGCGCTGCACCGGCGGCCCGGCGCAGCGGCCGAGGAATGCGGCTCAGGCGGCGCCACATCGACGCCGTGACACGGTAGCGTGTGTAGCCGCCGAAAAGCTCGTCGGCGCCGTCACCCGACAGCGCCACCGTCACCTGCTGGCGCGCCAGACCGCTGACCAGCAGCGTGGGGATCTGCGACGAATCGGCGAAGGGTTCGCAGTAGGCGCTGGCCAGCCGGGGCACGGTGGCCAGCGCATCGGCGGCGGTGACGCGCAGTGCGGTGTGGTCGGTTCCGAGGTGGCGGGCCACCGCCGCAGCGTGCTCCGATTCATCGTAGCGCGCATCGTCGGAACCGATGGTGAAGGTGCGCACCGGCCTGCTGCTGAGCGACTGCATCAGCGCCACCACCGTGGTCGAGTCGATGCCGCCCGAAAGAAAGGCGCCCAGCGGCACATCGGCCATCATCTGGCCCGAGATGCTGCGCCTGAGCACCTGTTCCAGCCCGTCCACCGCCTCGACGGGCGTGACACCCAGCGGCTGCTGCGACGCCGTGCGCGCCACCTCCAGCGCGTTCCAGTAGCGCCGCGGTGGCGTCTCGGCCCCGGCGGCGGTGACGCGAAGGATGCTCCCGGGCAACAGCTTGCTCACGCCCAGGTTGATCGACCATGGCGCTGGGATGTACGAGTGGCGCAGCAGCAGGCAGACCGAGCTGCGGTCGATTTCGCCGGCGAAGGCGGGATGCGCGGCCAGCGCCTTGAGCTCGGAGCCGAACAGGAAGGTCCTGCCCGCCCCCGACCCTTGCCAGCCGTAGTACAGCGGCTTCTCGCCAAGCCTGTCGCGCACCAGCGCAAGTTCGCGGCGCTGGCGATCCCAGACGGCCAGCGCGAACATCCCCACCGTGCGTTCGATGGCGGCGTCCAGTCCCCAGGCGTCGATGGCGGCCAGCAAGCTCTCGGTGTCGGAGTGGCCGCGCCACGCCGGGGCCTGGCCTAGCGCCTGCAACTCCGCACGCATCTCCAGGTGGTTGTAGATCTCGCCATTCAGCACCATCGTGTAGCGCCCACTGGCGGCGACCATGGGCTGGGCACCCGCAGGCGAGAGGTCGACCACCGACAGCCGCCGATGGCCCAGGCCGATGCGGTGCTCGAGGTCGAACCAGACGCCGCTGGAATCGGGCCCGCGGTGGGCGATGCGGGTGGCCATGCGCTCGAGCAACTGTGAGCAGGCCTCGGCCCCCATCGGAGCGCCGCCCAGAAAGCCGGTGATGCCGCACACGGTCAGGCCTCCCCAGCACGCTTGAGCAGTTCGCCCAACCTGGGCCCCACCGCCTGCAGCGAGTAGTCCCGGGCCACGCGGTTCCTGCCCGCCGCACCCAGGCGGTCGCGCAGCGCTGGGTCGACGATGAGGCGCTCGAGGGCGACGGCCCACTCGGTGGCGCTGGAGACCAGGAAGCCGGTCTCGCCTTGTACCGTGACGTTCACGTTGGCCCCTATGGCGGAGGCCACGGTCGGCAGACCGCAGGCCATGTACTGGATGAGCTTGTAGGCGCACTTGCCGCGCTCCCACGGGCTGTCGAAGAGGGGCATGACGCCGATGTCGCAATCGCCGATGGCTTGCGCCTCGGTCTCGGCCGACCAGGGCAGGGCCTCCACCGGCACACCCGGCAGGTCGACCGGATGGGCGCCGATCACGCGCAGCACAAAGCGGTGCCGCGTGGCCAGGCTCGCCAGCGGCGCGGCCAGCAGCGACAGGTATTGCCCGGTCGAGGGTGAGCCGATCCAGACGATGCGCAGCGGCCCCGGGTCTTCCGGCGCCCGCGGCGCGCGCGCTGGATAGCGGTCGAGGTCGACCACCGTGGGCAGGGTCTCGACCCAGCGTGCGCCAGCCGCGCGGGCGCGGTCGCCCAGGTATTCGTTGCCCACCACGACCAGGTGCGCCCGTGCCATCAACTTGTCGACGCGGCGGCCGAACAGGCGGCGCACCCAGGCCGAACCGTGGCGGTCGTAGTTGTGGAAGATCGCGTCGTCGAAATCGAGCACGTAGGGCCGGCGCATCAGGGTCAGTTCCAGCCAGGCCGGCAACCAGGGCAGGGCTTCCTTCTCGATCCACAGGAGTTCCTGCCCGCGGCGGCCCAGCAGGGCGATGCTGCGTCGCAGGTAGGCGCGCAGCAGGGTCAGCGTGCCATAGCCCGCACCGGCGTACTTGCGGCGCAGCAACTCGTCGTCGATGAGCGGGTTGACGCGGCAGTGCAGGCCCTGCGCCTGCAACTGCGGCAGGAACTGCAGCATGCGCAGGCGCGACGAGGCGCCGAGCCGGTCAAAGCGGGGCAGTACCAGGAGGTTCATCGTTCACTCGCGGACCAGCAGGTACCGAACCTCGTAGCAGGGAAAGAGGTAGCAGAAGTTCTCTTCGTACAGCTCGCGCATGTAGTTGCACGAGTTGAACAGGCTGCCGACCAGGCGCTTGATACCCCAGCGGACCGGAAAGCTGCGTGACGACTTGAAGATCAGGTCGACCCGCCTCACGGCCATGGTCGACTGATAGCCGTAGGTGGGTACCTGGCGCGTAAAGGGCGAGCGCTTGGCGTAGTAGGCGAAGGTGTAGAGCCCGAAAAAGCTGCGGTGCGTGGGGTCGGAATAGAAATAGGGGTTCGAGAAATGCGGTGCGACGAACTCGATCGTGCCGACGGGCCTGACCACGCGCGACAGCTCGGCGAGCAGCCGCTCGACGTCCGGCACATGCTCGATGAAGTGATAGGCATAGACGCCCTCCACGCTGCGGTCGGGCAGCGCCGCCAGCGCCTCGTAGACGTCACCGACGAGGTCCACGCCGGGGTAGTCGAGCAAGTCGATGCCGATCGCGTTGGGGTTCTTCTTGCCGTTGCCGCACCCCAGTTCCAGCGTCACGGGGGCGGTGGCCGATGCGCGCCCGAGCACGCCGCGTTTGTCGAACAATGGCATCAGGTCCTCCGCAGGCAATCGGCAAGCAGCCGCCCGTAGGCCACGGCCGTGTTCTCGATGTCGCTCCAGGAGCGGCGCAGCAGGCCCTGCGTCAGACGCAGCGGCAGTTCCACGGCCGTGAGCAGCAGCACGGCCGCCACCTCGGGTGCGCTGAAGTGCTTGCGTGCGTACAGGAAGCGGCTGCGCAGCGAATAGAACAGGCGCGCCGCCTTCACCCGCTCGGAAGAGCCGCCGCCCTTGTGGAAGGCGCTTGCCGTGGCCAGGAAGTACGAGGCATGGCCAAGTTGACGTGCGCGCAGCGACAGGTCCACCTCCTCGAAGTAGACGAAGAAGCGCTCGTCGAAGCCGGCGCAGCGCTTGAACAGGTCGCGGCGGATCAGGAAGAAGGCGCCGATGACCTGATCCACGGGCCCGCTGCCGCCAAGCTCTGCGGCGTCATGTAGGTGGGCCGGAAACGCGCGTGGCCAGAAGCGCGAGATTCGCAGCACGCTTCCCACCATCACGCGCAGTGTCGGGAAGCGCGCCGCCGAGGTCGACGGCAGGCCGGCCTCGTCCACCAGGCGCACGCCGCAGATGCCCACGTCGGCGTGGATCGGATCCTGCATGAAGCGCATTGGCTCGACCAGAGACGACCCGAACAGCCGGGTGTCGGGGTTCAGGAACAGCAAGTAGTCTGCCTTTAGCCCAGCGGCGCCCTGGTTGCAGGCGGCAGCGAAGCCGCGGTTGGCGGCATTGCGCTGCACGCGCAGGGGCAGGCCACAGGCCTCTATGCCTTGCATCGAGTCGTCGCTGGATGCGTTGTCGACCACGACCACGTCTTCCAGGGCGAAGTCCGGGGTCACGGCCGGGCTGATCGAGGCCAGGCACTCCCGCAGTTGGTTGCGGGTGTTCCAGTTGACGATGACGATGGCCAGCGAGGGGGGACGGGTGGGAGGCGGCGGCATCATGAGGGGGAAATGGCCGGTGGCTGGCGGCGGGTCAGCATCAGGCAGATGAGGAACAACTGGATCCAGGTGGCCACGGTCGAGAAGTGCGTTTCCTGGAATCCGACCTGCAGCAGCGGCAGGTAGGAGATGACCAGCAGGATCAGGAGGAACTCGCGTCGCCGGTCGGCCGCGGCCGCGCGGAACAGCCAGCCATGCACGGCGCCTAGGAACATCGGCAGCAGCACCACACCTGCCCAGCCGAAATCGAGGATGTAGTGCAGATAGATCGTGTAGAGATTCGTCAGGTGTGGGACCGGTATGAATTCCTGTACCAGGCTCGGCGGTGGAGGGCTCATGCCCAGGGCGGCGGCGACCGCGTGGAAGATGCGGAAGGTGTTGCTGCCGTGTTCTTCCCCGAAGGGCGAGACCGGATTGTCGGCGATGAACACCGAGAGGGCCGGAATCGAACTGAACAGGTAGTCGGCCAGGTTTAGCAGTGCCTCGCCGGCGTCGTCGTCGGCCTTGCCCAGCGCTCGGCCCATGATCCAGAAGACCGCGAACATCAGCGCCGTGATCGATGCCAGCAGCGTGGCCAGGCGCCGGCGCTGGCCGGCCGGCGGCCCGGCCAGGACATAGGCCATGCCCGTGAGCAGGAAGACGAAGACCACGGGCCCCCGCCCGGTGGACAGCACGGCCATAGCCAACGAGGCGATCAGGAAGAACACGCACAGCAGCTTGTGTTTGAGGCTGGCGTGACCGCGGATCCACAGTACCTGCAGCGCGAGCAGGCCGCTGAGCGCCAGCGGGCTGCCGTACTTAGACAGTCCGTAGATATCCTCGCCGTCGATCGAGATCAGCTTCCTGGCATAGACGAGCCCGATGTCGAAGTCGAGCCCGGCGGTCAAAGTGGAAAAAACGTTGTGTTGCGCCCACAGTGAGAGGGCGACGACAACGGCGACGATTTCGAACCGGCGCGTGCCGACGGGAATGCTCCGCGGCGCGGCGCTTGGCCGCGGCGCAGCATACGCCGCGAACCGGATATGCGTCCCCGTCGTGAATGCCAGGCAGCCCAAGATGACGACGGTCATCGCCTCCAGTGACAACGGCACGAACCGTTCCGAGAAGAACAACAGTCCCGTGATCTGAAACAGCCATATTCCTGAATAGACCACCGCCGGGTGCAGCACGCTGCGCGAGACCAGATAGCTCGTCAGCGTCCACGCGAGGACGACGGCCCAGACGGCAGGGATCATGGGTGCCCCCCCGGCCGGGGTTCGCCTGCCATGGCCATGTCCGGCGGGGCGAGTGCCAGCAGCAAGGCGTCCAGCACCATGCGGCCTGACCAAGTCATGGCCGCACCCAGTACGCCGTACTGCCCTATCAGAAGGTACAGCGTGATCACGAAAAGTGGAAGCTCGACGACGTGCAACTTGGCGGTGACGTCGGCGCGGCCCTTGGCGTGGAGCCGCGCGTAGTACATGGACCCGATCGAGTTGGCAAAGACGCCGATGCACAGGATCTGGCCCACGAGGACGGACTCGGCAGGCAGCCGCGGGCCAATCCACAGCGGCAGCACCGTGGGCAGGGCGAGCGCGATCACCACGGTGATTGCCAGCATCAGTGTCACCACCCGCCGCAGCCAAACCCTGAACACCACTGCGGCCTCGGCGGGGGCCGACTGGTAGAGCGCCGACAGGTTCGGGAAGGCGACGCTGGAAATGGCTCCGGTGACCACGAGCGACTGTGTCACCACCTCGAACGGGATGGTGTATGTCGCGACCGCCTGTGTCGAGATCAGGTTGCCTATGAAGAAGCGATCTGACTGCGTAATCAACGGGCTGACGATGCAACTTAGCGTAAACCAACCCCCGAAAGAAAGCATCTGCCGCCGGAGATCGACCGCCGCGGCGAGATCGGCGCTGGGATCGATGACGGCCAAGTGCCTTTTCAGGTGGGCATTGGCCAGCCTTCGGTAGGCGTAGAGTGCGAGCAACCTCGACAGCAGCAGGCTGCCGACGAGCGCGGCCAGATGTTGCGTGTAGAGGGCGATGCAAAAGGGCCCCAGGAAGTTGGCGACGCCCAGTCCGATGCGCACGAGGCTGATGCCGCGAAACTGTTCGAATGCCTCGTTGACGCCCCTGTAAGTGGCCATCACCACCTGCGCCGGGATGGTCAGCGCCAGCAAGCATGCCGACAGCGTGACCTCCGCGTCTAACGCCGTAGGGTATCGGATGTGGCGGTGCAGGCCCGAGGCCACCGCAAGGGCCAGCAGGGCGGTGCCGACCAGTCCGGCGCGCAACGACATCCTCAGCGCGATGCGCAGCACCAGCGGCACCTGGTCTGTCCGCCCGCCGCCTCTCATGCGGGCGATGGTCAGGGTGGCGGCGCGTCCGATGCCAAGGTCGAACAGCCCGGCGAATCCCATCAGGCCCCAGGCCAGTCCGAGTAAGCCGAAGCGATCCATACCGATGGCTTCGATCAGCGCTGGCAGGGTCAATGCCGCCACTGCTAGCGGCGCCACCAGACCGGCCAGGCTCCAGGCGACGTTACTCGGGCGCATGGCTCGTGCCTGCGGTCCGGGAGGTTGAGGCGAAGACGCCGGCCCGCATCACCCGGGCCGCTGCCCCTGCAAGCGCATGGAGGCACGGATGCGCGTCATCTTCTCCGCGTTGGCCGTGTCGGCCGCTGCGCGGCGCCAGAGATGCCGCGCTACCAGATAGCCGAGCGTCAGCATCAAGGTCGCCAGTGTTACGGTCACGGCCGTCAACGCGCGCTTGGGGCGGCTCTTGCGTTCGGGCGGCCGCGCGGCATCGATAACCTGTATCAGCGGGCCCTCGCGGCTCTCGTCCACGCGCGCTGTCTCGAACTGCCGGGCCATCAACTCGAAAAGGGTCTCCTCGTACTTGAACTCCCGGTACTTGCTGACGTAATCGGGGCCCGACTGGGGCGTGCCAACCTGCTCCACCTGGGCTAATTGCGTCCGCAGGCCTTGCAAGGCCGAAGACTGGAGTTGGACCTCGCGCGCACCCTCCTTGAGATAGCTACGCAGCACCGTGAGATTGACTTCCGCTGCCGCGATCTCAGCTCTCAGGCGTGCAAAACTGTCGGCCGCAGCCTTGGGTTCCGTCTTGATGGCGCCCTGTGAAAAGCCGCTGGCTTGCAGGGCCTGCTGTGCAACAACGAGGCGCTGCTTGCTGCGCTCGAGTTGCTCGCCGAAGAACTTGCGCCGCTGCTGGGCCTCGGTAAGGGCGAGTTCGGTGCTGACGCGCCTGAGTTCGTCGACGTGGGCATTGGCCAGGTCGGCTGCCCGCTTGGGGTCTTCGTCTTCCACGTCGACCGTTATCAGACCGTCCTTCTTGCCAAGCGCGATCTGTACGCTCTTCAGGAGCTTTTCACGCACCTGGTATTGGTAGTCGCGCCGGTAGACCTGCTTGAGATTGAACTTCTCGATCAGGCGGTCCATCACATTGCTGCTTTGCAGCAGGGTCGCGTAGAGGTCTGCTGGGCTCTTGAGGCCGCCACTCCCGCCGGCGATGCCGGCCAGCGCGCCCAGCGACAGCAGGGCCGAGGCCGAGGCGCTCTGCTGCTGCTGCGGGGGCAGGAAGCTGGTTCGCGCGGTGAAGGTGGGCGTGATGGCGTAGGTGGCCAGCAGCGCCGCGATGCCGGCGAGCAACGGCAAGACGATCAGCAGCTTCCAGTTCTCGGCCAGCAGCAGCAGCAGGTCGAGGATTGATATCTCGGCCGGTTCGGGCTCGCCGGCTGGCGCCGCGTCTGTTGGGGAAGGGGTGTCATTCATGGCATGGCTCGCGGCCTTCGGGCCCATCGATTTGTCGCCCCTTTTGTTCGGGGCCTGTCATGGGGCTGCGGCCCTTGGGCGGCGGTGAATGTGGGCTGCGCTTCTGCCCGGCGCAACGACTGGGGAACCGTCGACACGCCGGCCTTCAAGCCGCATGCGTGTGGTGCAGCCTGTCCGCATGCCCGTGCAAGCTGCCTCATCTCCCCAGCGTGTGGATCGCGGCCGCGGTGAGGCCGAAGTTCGAGAGCACCAGGGTCCAGTCCTTCAAACCGCGGACGAAGGCGCTCCAGGGCGTCTCCAGATCGAGCTTCTCGGGCACGATGATGGTATCGCCCTGAGCCAGTTCCATCGATTCGAAGCTGCGCGACAGCCAGCTTTCGTCGCGGTGGTGGACGATGCTGCCGTCGGCGCGGAAGACGAAGGCGTTGTCGGCGTCGGCGACCGGCTCCAGCCCCGCCGCCAGCAGGTACTGGTTGACCGTGCGACCGGGCCGCCACAGCAGCGCGTTGCTGTTCAGAACCGCGCCCACGGTGTAGACGAAGCCGGAGGCGACGGGAACGTGGATGCGGTCGCCGTCCTCGAGCGGTAGATCGGGCATCTTGTCGATGGAATCTATCGAAGGCACCAGCTCGAGCGCGATGCGGCCGCTGGGCTCCAGGTTACGCAGGCGGGCCAGCTGAGTCTGCCGATTCTGTTCTTGCGCCGCAAGCAGGCGCTGGGCCGAACCGTTGTCGTTGGTCGTGGCCATGTTCGCGGCGCTGCGGTTGGCGGCGCGGGCGAGCGTGGATTCGAGCCGCAAGACCGCGTCGTTCAGTGACTGACGCTGCATCGCGCGGGTCGATTCCCGCGTGAACACGGTGCCGAACAAATAGGCCTGGGGCGTCAGCCCGCCAGCGCGTTGCAGCGCCGAGCGCAGTGTTTCATTGGGCCCGATCTGGTAGACGCCGGCGACGTTCACCTCGCCCGAGACGCGGACCAACCGAGTCGCCTTCTCGCGGGGCACGGGGATGTCCTTGACGCCGAAGACCGTGACCACGTCACCCGGCTTGAGTTCGAGGTTATGTTCAGGGTCGCGTGCCAGCACGGCCCGCCCGAGGTTGAAGGGCAGCAGCACGGTGCGCAACGCGGCAGCGTCCAGGCGCTCGACGACGGCGTAGTCCCAGTTGATCTCGGAAAGCAGGTTCTTGACGTCGCCGGCGGCCCGGTCCAGGCTGATGTTGGTGCCCGACTCGAACTGCACCAGCATGTTCTTGCGAATGAAGTAGTCCTGCTGGATGAGCGCTTCGCGTTCCGGAATCAGGTCGGAGATGCGCATCTCCGGCCGATAAGCGTGGCGAAGAGGGGCCGCCACGTTGCCACGCAGGGTGACGGCATTGGCGAACTGCGGCTTGATCTTGAACAGGGTGACGATGTCACCGTCGCGCAACGGTGTTTCCAAGCCGGCTGCATCCAGGGCCCTTTCCTCGATGGTTCGGGGCCGTAACCGTTCGGCACTGTCCACGCGCTCGAGCTGCACCTTGTGCAGGCTGGTCATCGCGCGCAAGTTTCCCGCGTAGGCGAGCACGCGCGAAAGAGGCTCCTGTGCGCTGGCGAGTTCATAGATACCGGGCTGGTCGGTGCTTCCCAGCAGGGCGATGCGAGGGCCCGCCGGCGGAATGACGATCACGTCGCCCGGCAACAGGCGAGCGTCGCCCGTCTTGTCGCCATCGGCAATGAAGCGGTAGAGGTCCAGTGTGGACACCAGCGTGCCGTTGCGGCGCAACTGGATGCCGCGCAGGCTGCCGGTGATGGCAGGCCCCCCCACCTCGAACAGCGCGCTCAGCAGCGTCGACAGGCTGGACACCGTGTAGCTGCCGGGGCGCCTGGCTTGGCCGACGACGAAGATCTGCATCGAGCGCAGTGCTCCAAGCGTGGCGCTGAGTTCGAAGTTCTTGTAGACGCGCGCCACGCGCTGGCGCAGGACCGATTCGAGGTCTGCAGCGCGTGTGCCGGCGACCCGGAAGGTGCCGACGCGGGGCAGGAAGATCTGGCCGTTGCGGTCGACCACGGGCCGCAGTTCGCCATCGACGGCGCCCCAGATCTGCACCAGCAACTCGTCGCCGGGGCCGATCACATAGTCCACCGGGACGGGAACATTGGTGAGCGGGGGATACCGGCGTGCGCTGAAGAGGTCGTAGCCGTGCAGGGACGGCCTCTGGCCACTCGCTTCCAGGACGAAGCGCTGGAATTCGGTGAGCTTGGTGTCGTTTGGCTCGGGCTCGGCCCGGGTGGGTGCCGGACTTTCACCCTGATCGGCCTGCGGTTCGGCCTCGGGCGCAGGTCTCTCCTGATTGGCGCGGCGGCGCGGCGACTCGAGGCGGAATGCGCCCGGTGCAACACGGGTTGGGCCTTCCGCAAAGGCTCCATTCATCGACGAAGCAGCACCGATCTGATCCAGGGGAGCCTGTTCCCTGGCCGGAGATGGCGACTGCGTCAGTGCAACGGAAGTCTGTGCCGAAGCTGCAGCGGCAATGGCGAGCAGCAGGCCACAGCACAGGTTGAGAGGAGTCTGCATCCTGGTGCGTTGGGATTGGCGGGACGAAGCGAATGAAGTTGGGCCGGAGGCGGCCATGACCGGGTGCAGTCGCCCGGCAGGCAAGGGACGCGCAACCTAACAGTCGGCGGGTTGGCTCTTGCCGGTGAAGTGCATCAGAGTATATCGAACGGCCCGCCCGCCCCCGCCCGCCAGAGCCGCCGGGCATGCACCCGCCGTGGCGGGCCGGCGGCTAAGCTTTCAATCCTTGATCAGACGCAGGTATTTAGCAATGTCGCGTCGCTACAATCGCGCCCCGTGCAAACCCTGATCGTCGCTTTCTTCATCTCGGCCCTGCTGACCGGCTGGGTCGTGCATGCCCTGGGCCGGGCCGACAGCGCGACGCTCGACCACGATGTCAGCGGCCCGCAGAAGTTCCACGTCCGCGTCGTGCCCCGCGTCGGCGGTGTCGGCATCCTCTGCGGCCTGTTGGCAGGGGTGCTGCTGCTTGCGTGGCAAGTACCGGGCGCGTTGCAGGTGGGTGCGCTGCTGCTCGTCTGCGCGGGCCCGGCCTTCCTGGCCGGCCTGATCGAAGACCTCACCAAGCGGGTGACGCCGCGCCAGCGCCTGCTGGCCACCGCCGTCTCTGCCGCGCTGGCCTTCTGGCTGCTTGGCGCCCAGATCACGCGCAGCGACATCCCGGGGCTCGATGTCGTGCTGGCCCTGACGGTGGGCGCCTTCGCGGTCACGCTGGTGGCGGTGGCCGGCATCGCCAACTCGGTGAACATCATCGACGGCTTCAACGGTCTGGCTTCGATGTGCGTGGTCATCATGCTGGCGGCCATTGCCTATGTGGCCTTCCAAGTCGACGACGTCGTCGTCGGCACGCTGGCTCTGGCCGGCATCGGCGCCGTGCTCGGCTTCTTCGTCTGGAATTTCCCCGCCGGGCTCATCTTCCTGGGCGACGGTGGGGCCTATTTCCTCGGCTTCTACGTCGCCGAACTCTCAATTCTGTTGCTTACGCGCAACCCCGAGGTCTCGCCGCTGTTCCCGCTGCTGGTCTGCATCTACCCGGTCTTCGAGACCCTGTTCTCCATCTACCGGCGGCGCTTCATCCGCGCCGTGCCGCCGAGCATGCCCGACGGCATCCATCTGCATTCGCTGATCTATCGCCGCCTGCTGCGCTGGGCCGTGGGTGACCGCAGTGCCAAGGCGCTGACGCGCCGCAACTCGATGACCTCGCCCTTCCTCTGGGCGCTGTGCATGATCTCGGTCGTGCCCGCGGTGCTGTTCTGGGACAGCTCGGCAGTGATGGCGCTGGCGTTGGCGGTTTTTGCCATTGGCTACGTGGCACTGTACTGGCGCATCGTGCGCTTCCGGTCGCCGCGCTGGCTGCGCCGACTGGCCAGCCGGCCCATGCCCCTGGCGCCGCGGCGATAATCGCGGCACATGACCGAAACCCCCACCGAAGCCGAAGCGGCACCCGTCGAGCAGCCTGCGCCGCTGTTCAACACCCTGGCGCTGGACGCCAAACTCCTGCGTGCGGTGGCCGAATCCGGCTATACCGCGATGACGCCGATCCAGGCCAAGGCCATCCCCCTGGTACTGGACGGCCGCGACATCATGGGCGCGGCCCAGACCGGCACCGGCAAGACCGCTGCCTTCACGCTGCCGCTGCTGCAGAAGATGCTGCGCCACGAGAACGCCAGCATGTCGCCGGCCCGCCACCCTGTGCGCGCCCTGGTGCTGGCGCCGACGCGCGAACTGGCCGACCAGGTGGCCGACAACGTCGCCAAGTACGCCAAGTACACGCAGCTGCGTTCCACCGTCGTCTTCGGCGGCATCGACATGAAGCCGCAGACGCTGCAGCTCAAGGCCGGCGTCGAGGTGCTGATCGCCACGCCGGGCCGCCTGCTCGACCACATCGAGGCCAAGAATGCGGTGCTCAACCAGGTCGAGTACGTGGTGCTCGACGAAGCCGACCGCATGCTCGACATCGGCTTCCTGCCCGATCTGCAGCGCATCCTGTCCTTCCTGCCCAAGGAGCGCCAGACGCTGCTGTTCAGCGCCACCTTCTCGCCCGAGATCAAGCGCCTGGCCAACAGCTACCTGCAGAACCCGCTGCTGGTGGAGGTGGCACGGCCCAACGCCACGGCCACCAATGTCGAGCAGCGCTTCTACAGCGTCACCGACGACGACAAGCGCGCCATCGTGCGCCAGATCCTGCGCACCCGTGCGTTGACCCAGGCCCTGGTCTTCGTCAACTCCAAGCTGGGTGCGGCGCGCCTGGCGCGTTCCTTCGAGCGCGACGGCCTCAAGACGCAGGCCCTGCACGGTGACAAGAGCCAGGACGAGCGGCTCAAGGCGCTGTCGGCCTTCAAGGCCGGCGAGGTCGACCTGCTGGTGGCCACCGACGTGGCGGCGCGTGGCCTCGACATCACCGACCTGCCGGCGGTCTTCAATTTCGACGTGCCCTTCCACGCCGAAGACTATGTGCACCGCATCGGCCGCACCGGCCGCGCCGGCGCCTCGGGCCTGGCGGTGACGTTGGTGACGCGCGACGATGCGCGCATGGTGGGCGACATCGAGCGCCTGATCAAGAAGAAGATCGATCTTGAGCCTTTCGAGCTGGAAGATGATCGCCCGCTGCGCCGTCCGCCGCGCCGGCGTGACGACGAAGAGGCCGAGCGCGCCCCGGTGCGCGACCGCGATACGCCGGTCTATGTCGCCGAGCGCCCCCCGCGCCGCGCCACGCCCGCCTCCGATCCCTTCTTCGACAAGCCCTATGAGCCGCCCGCGGCCGGCGGCGATGCGCCCGCCTGGGAAGCCACGGTGCGCGCCCCGGTGCCGGCGCCGACGCGCGGGCTCTCACCCAATATCCGGCCCAAGAAGAAGGTGGCCTCGCTGCTGGGCGGCGGGCACTAGCCTTTCTGGTCTAGCCGGCGAGAAGGCAGAACACCGCCGGCAGCTTGTCCGGCAGGGCCTGGGGCCGTGCCCGCCAGGCCGAGACGCGATCACTTCGCGTCCAGCCCGCTACCAGCGTCAGGCCGCAGCTGATGGACAGGCGAGTGGCCGGCGCCAGCGCTTCCAGCGCCGTGGCCAGCAACGCCGCGTTGCGATAGGGCGTCTCGATCAGGATCTGGGTCTGGCCCAGCCGGCGCGACAGCGCCTCCAGCTCGCGCAACCTGAGCGCGCGTGCAGCCGGCTCCTGGGGCAGATAGCCGACGAAGGCAAAGCTCTGCCCGTTCATGCCGCTGGCGGCCAGGGCCAGCAGCAGTGAACTCGGCCCCGGCAGCGGCAGCACCGTGAGGCCGGCCTCGTGCGCCGCTGCCACCAGCAGGGCGCCAGGGTCGGCCACCGCGGGCAGGCCGGCCTCGGAGACAAGGCCGATGTCGTGGCCGTCCAGCGCCGGCTGCAGCAGCGCCGCCCATTCGGCCGCCGGCACCGCCTCGCGGCTGCCCTTGCGCGGGCGCGGCAGCTCCTTGATCGCGATCTGCTGCAAGGGCAGGGCGAGCGGAAAGTGGGCGCCGACGCGCTTGAGCAGGGCGCGGGCGCTGCGCGCGTCCTCGGCCACCCAGTGCGCGAGCGCCGCCGCGCGCTGCATCACGCCGGCGGGCAGGATGTCGGCCAGCGGCACCTCGTCGGCGCCGAGGTCCAGCGCATTGGGCATCAGCACCAGGTTGCCGCGGCTCGTCATGGCTGCGTCGCCTGCAACGGGTCAAGCCCGGCTTCGCGCAGCAGCTGACAGGTGCGTATCAGCGGCAGGCCCACCAGGGCCGTGGGGTCGTCGCTCTCGATGGCTTCGAGCAAGGCGATGCCCAGGGTCTCGCACTTGGCGCTGCCGGCGCAGTCATAGGGTTGCTCCAGGCGCAGGTAGGTTTCGATCTCGGCATCGGTCAGTTCGCGAAAGCGCACCGCCACCGGGGCCAGCAGCACCCGGCTATAGCCGGAGTCGCCCTGCACCACGGCCACCGCAGTCTGGAAGCTCACCTTGCGGCCGCGCATCAGGCGCAGCTGCGCGGTGGCGCGCTCGTGCGTGCCCGGCTTGCCTATGGGCCGGCCATCGAGCTCGGCCACCTGGTCGGAACCGATCACCACGGCCTCGGGCCGCTGGGCCGCCACCGCCTGCGCCTTCGCCAAGGCCAGGCGCAGGGCCAGCGCTGCCGGGGCTTCCCCCGCCAGCGGTGTCTCGTCGACCTGGGGCGAGACCACCTCGAAGGGCAGGCGCAGGCGTTCGAGAAGTTCGCGCCGGTAGCGCGAGGTCGAGGCCAGGATGAGGGGCGGGGATGTCGGCATCACCGGATTGTCAACGGATCGGCTCGCTACACTGCCAGGCATGTGGACCTTGTACGGATCGAACGGCTCGGGCTCGGCAGCGGTGGAGATGGCGCTGCAGCGCTGCGGCGTGGCCTGGCGCCTGATGCATGCCTCGAGCTGGGAAGATGCCTCGGCGCGTGGCGAGTTGCGCGCCGCCAATCCGCTGGAGCAGATCCCGACCCTGGTGGCCGACGGCGGCGCCGCGCTCACCGAGAGTGCCGCCATCCTCATCCACCTGGGCCTGGCCTACCCGGCCTCGGGCCTGTTGCCTGCCGACGCGACCGCGCGTGCCCAGGCCCTGCGCGGCCTGGTCTTCATCGCCGCCAACTGCTATGCCGCCATCGGCGTGATCGACTACCCCGAGCGCTGGTGCCTGGACGGCGATGCGCCGCTTCACGACAAGGTGCGTGCCGGCGCCCGTGCGCGCCTGCATCGCTACTGGGAGATGTTCGCCGATCTGTTCGGCGCCGAGCCCTTCCTCGGCGGCCCCGAGCCGGGTGCGCTGGACCTGCTGGCGGCGGTGGTCTCGCGCTGGTCAGGTGCGCGTGCGCATCTGAAGGCACAGAGGCCGGCCTTCCACGCGACGCTGGCCCGCATCGAATCGCATCCGGCGCTGGCGCCTGTCGTCCAGCGCCACTGGCCGGGCTGAACACCATGAGAGATCGCCGCGACCCCACCGCGCTGGACATTGCCGCGCTCTGCCGCGAAGGCGAGGCCCTGGAAGGCCGCCTGGCGCTGACGCCGCTCGAGCGCCTGACCGGCAGCCTGTTCGGCGCCGTGGCGCCAGGCGCCGAGGCGGCCTGGTCGGCCCAGGCGAGCCAGGAGCCGGTGGCCGGCGGCGAGCCCGAGCGCTGGCTGCACCTGCAGGCGCGGGCCGAGGTGCGTCTGCAATGCCAGCGCTGCCTCGAGGCGCTGCAGCAGCCGCTGGAGGTGGACCGCCGCTACCGTTTCGTGCGCGACGACAAGCTGGCCGAGCAGCTTGACGAGGAGATCGAGGACGATGTGCTGGCGCTGCCGCCGCGGCTGGATCTGCTGGAGCTGATCGAGGACGAGCTGATCCTCGCCCTGCCCATCGTGCCGCGCCACGAAGGCGAATGCCCGCGCCCGCTGCCGCAACCGGCGGCGGTGGCCGAAGTGGCGGCGCCCAACCCCTTTGCCAAGCTGGCCGAACTGCGCCGCCCCGCACCTGCCGCCGATTCCGACGACGGGGCAAAGTGAGCCGCCCTGCCTGCCGGTGCTATACTGGTGGGCTTTGCGAAGGACGCGGCCGGCTGGCCTGCAGTTTCTTTTCGCATCCACCAGCGTTGGGTCGGCGTGTTCCCCTGTCGCTGCAGGCACCGATTGCGGCCGGCCACCGGCCGCGCTACTGTCGGCCCCGTCCTGCGGCGCACCGTCGTCAGCGCGCCCAGACTCCAGGAGATTTTCATGGCCGTCCAGCAGAACAAGAAGTCGCCTTCCAAGCGTGGCATGCACCGCTCGCACAATGCCGTGGCTGCGCCCGGCACCGCGGTCGAGTCGACCACCGGCGAAGTGCATCTGCGCCACCACATCAGCCCCACCGGCTTCTACCGCGGCCGCAAGGTTCTCAAGACCAAGGTCGACGCCTGAGCGGCAGCAGCGCTTGCGCGTTGATGGCTGCTGCAGTCGCGCGCATGCAGGCCTGGGCCTTCGGGCCCCTGCAGGTCGCGCTGATTGCCCCGAGCACTGAACACCGTGGCCGTTGACTTGGCGCGGGACGCGGGCACCTTGCCCCTGTCCACGGTGCGCATCGCCGTCGACGTGATGGGCGGCGACCACGGCGCACCCGTCGTGCTGCCGGCCTGCCTGGCCTTCCTTGAAAAGCATCCCCAGGCCGAATTGGTGCTGGTCGGCTCGGCGGCCGTGCTGGCGCCGACGCAGACCTGGGCGCGCTGCACCACGGTCATCACGACCGAGGTCGTGGCCATGGACGACCCGGTCGAGGTGGCGCTGCGCAAGAAGCGCGATTCCTCGATGCGCGTGGCCATCAACCAACTCAAGAGCGGTGCTCACGCCTGCGTCTCGGCCGGCAACACCGGCGCGCTGATGGCGCTGGCGCGCTTTCTGCTGAAGACGCTGGACGGCATCGACCGCCCGGCCATCGCCACCGTGCTGCCCAACCGACTCGACGGCCACACCACGGTGCTCGACCTCGGTGCCAATGTCGACTGCACGCCCGAGCACCTGCTGCAGTTCGCCATCATGGGCAGTGCCCTGGTGGCGGCGGTCGAGGGCATGGCCGAGCCCAAGGTGGGCCTGCTCAATATCGGCGAAGAGGCCATCAAGGGCAGCGAGACCATCAAGCGCGCCGGCGAACTGCTGCGCGAGGCGGGCGAGCAAGGCCTCATCAATTTCGTCGGCAACGTCGAAGGCAATGACATCTTCAAGGGCACGGCCGATGTCGTGGTCTGCGACGGCTTCGTCGGCAACGTCATGCTCAAGACCACCGAGGGACTGGCCTCGATGCTGAGCGACTTCATCAAGCAGGAGTTCATGCGCGGCCCGCTGTCCAAGCTGGCGGCCGTGATTGCGTTGCCGGTGCTCAATCGATTCAAGCGCCGCGTCGACCCGCGCCGCTACAACGGTGCTGCATTGCTGGGTCTGCGCGGACTGGTCTTCAAGAGCCACGGTTCGGCCGACGCGCTGGCCTTCGAGAACGCCTTGGCGCGGGCGTATGATGCCGCGCGCAACCGGCTGCTCGACCGCGTCCATGACCGCATCGGCGCGGCCCTGCAGTCCCGTCCGCGGGACGCCACGCCGGGTGACACCGGCGCTCAACAAGCCGCATGAACCAGCCCTCGCCCACCGCGCCCCGCTACGCCCGCATCACCGGCACCGGCAGTTACCTGCCGCCGCGGCGGCTGAGCAATGCCGACATGACGGCCCTGCTGGCCGAACGCGGCGTCGAGACCAGCGACGAATGGATCGTCGAGCGCACCGGCATCCGCGCCCGCCACTTTGCAGCCGCCGGCGTGTGCAGCAGCGACCTCGCCGTGCATGCCTGCCGCCACGCGCTCGAAGCCGCCGGCCGCAGCGCCGACGATGTCGACCTCATCATCGTTGCCACGTCGACGCCGGACATGGTGTTCCCGTCCACCGCCTGCTTCCTGCAGCACAAGCTCGGCATCAGCGGGTGCCCCGCCTTCGACCTGCAGGCAGTGTGTGCCGGCTTCGTCTACGCGCTCACGGTGGCCGACGCCATGGTCCGCGCCGGCAGCGCCCGCTGTGCGCTGGTGGTGGGTGCCGAGGTCTTCTCGCGCATCCTCGACTTCAATGACCGCGGCACCTGCGTGCTCTTTGGCGACGGCGCCGGCGCCGTCGTGCTCGAAGCCAGCGACGAGCCTGGCATCGTCGCCACCGACCTTCATGCCGACGGCCGCCACAGCGGCATCCTGTGCGTGCCGGGCACGGTTTCCGGTGGCCAGGTGCTGGGCGATCCGCTGCTCAAGATGGACGGGCAGGCGGTGTTCAAGCTCGCCGTGGGCGTGCTCGAAAGCGCGGCCCGTGCGGTGCTCGAGAAATCCGGCCGCAGCGAGGCCGACATCGACTGGCTGATCCCGCACCAGGCCAATATCCGCATCATGCAGGGCACGGCGCGCAAGCTGAAGCTGCCGCTGGAGCGCGTCGTCGTCACCGTGCACGAGCATGGCAACACCTCGGCTGCCTCGGTGCCGCTGGCGCTGGATGCGGCGGTGCGTGCCGGCCGCGTCAAGAAGGGTGAGACCCTGCTGCTCGAAGGCGTGGGCGGCGGCTTCACCTGGGGCGCGGTGCTGGTCGACTTCTGAGCCCACTCCCGTTCAAAGCCATGCATCCATTCGCTTTCGTCTTTCCCGGCCAGGGCTCGCAGTCCGTCGGCATGCTCGACGCCTGGGGTGACCACCCGGCCGTCGTCCAGACCCTGGCCGAGGCCGCTGCCGCCTTGGGCGAAGACATCGCCGGCCTCATCCGCCAGGGCCCGAAAGAGGCGCTCGAACTCACCACCAACACCCAGCCGGTGATGCTGACCGCGGCCATCGCCTGCTGGCGCGCCTGGCGGGCCGAGGGCGGCCCTGAGCCGGCTGCGGTGGCCGGCCATTCGCTGGGCGAGTACAGCGCCCTGGTCGCCGCGGGTGCGCTGACGCTGGCCGACGCGCTGCCCCTGGTGCGGCTGCGCGCCCAGGCCATGCAGCAGGCGGTGCCGGTGGGCGCAGGCGCCATGGCCGCCATCCTGGGCCTGGACGCGGCCCAGGTGCGCGCCGGCTGTGCCGAGGTCGCGGCGGCCACCGGCGAGGTCGTCGAGCCGGCCAATTTCAATGATCCCAAGCAGACCGTCATCGCCGGCAGCAAGGCCGGTGTCGATGCCGCCTGCGACAAGCTCAAGGCCATGGGCGCCAAGCGGGCGCTGCCGCTGGCGGTGTCGGCGCCCTTCCATTCGTCGCTGATGAAGCCGGCGGCCGAGGTGCTGCGCGAGCGTCTGGTGGCGGTGGCCATCGCCACGCCGCGCATCCCGGTCGTCAACAACGTCGATGTCGCCGCGCCAGCCGAACCCGACGCCATCCGCGATGCGCTCTACCGCCAGGCCTATGGGCCCGTGCGCTGGGTTGAACTGACGCAGGCGCTGCGAGCGCGCGGCCTGGCCCACATCTTCGAGTGCGGACCGGGCAAGGTGCTCTCGGGCCTGGTCAAGCGTGTCGATGCCAGCATCGTCTCGACCACCGTGCTCGATCCGGCCAGTCTGCAGCAGGCCAAGGAGTTGCTGGCATGAGCGAGGTGCAGGCAGTTCAACCCGCCCAGGTGGCCCTGGTCACTGGCGCCTCGCGCGGCATCGGTCGCGCCATCGCCAAGGCGCTGGCCGAGGCCGGCCTGCGTGTCGTCGGCACGGCCACCAGCGAGAGCGGCGCCGCCGGCATCGGCGAGGCGCTGGCCGCCTTTGCGGGCTGCCGCGGCATCGTGCTCGACGTGACCGACGCCGCCGCGCTCGACGCCACGATAGAAGGCATCGCCAAGGAAATGGGCGGCCTGCATGTGCTGGTCAACAACGCCGGCATCACGCGCGACACGCTGTCCATGCGCATGAAGGACGAGGACTGGGACGCGGTGGTCGACACCAACCTCAAGGCCGTGTTCCGCGCCTGCCGCGCCGCCACCAAGCCGATGATGCGCCAGCGTTACGGCCGCATCGTCAACATCACCTCGGTGGTGGGCGTGAGCGGCAATGCCGGCCAGGCCAATTACGCCGCGGCCAAGGCCGGCGTGGCCGGCATGACGCGCTCGATGGCGCGCGAACTCGGCGCGCGCAACATCACCGTCAACTGTGTTGCGCCCGGCTTCATCGCCACCGACATGACCGAAGGCCTGCCCGAAGCCGCCCGCGCCGCGATGCTGGCCAGCATCCCGCTCGGCCGCCTCGGCAGCGCCGAGGAAGTGGCGCACGCGGTCGCCTTCCTGGTGTCACCCAGGGCGGCCTACATTACCGGCACCGAGTTGCACGTCAACGGCGGCATGGTCATGAGCTGAGCGCCGCGAGGTGCCAAGTTTTCCGGCGCCCGCCCGGCCGGTAGAATCCCGGGCTGTTTTTCCGATCCCACTCCTGGAGGAGTCATGAGCGATATCGAAGCGCGAGTCAAGAAGATCATTGCCGAACAACTCGGCGTTCCCGAGTCCGACGTCACCAACGAGAAGGCCTTCGTGGCCGACCTCGGTGCCGACTCGCTGGACACCGTCGAGCTGGTGATGGCCCTCGAGGACGAGTTCGGGATCGAAATCCCCGACGAAGAGGCCGAGAAGATCACCACCGTGCAGTTGGCGATCGACTACGCGGTCAACAACCAGAAGGCCTGATCCCGCGATGACCAGGCGGCGCGTCGTCGTCACCGGCCTGGGCCTCATCAGCCCGGTCGGCAATTCCGTGGCCGAGGGCTGGGCCAATGTGCTCGCCGGGCGCAGCGGCATAGCCCCCATCACCAAGTTCGATGCGACGGCCTTTTCGTGCCGCTTCGCGGGCGAGGTCAGGGATTTCAAGATCGAGGACTACATCCCGGTCAAGGAAGCCCGCCACATGGATGCCTTCATCCATTTCGGCATGGCCGCCGCGATCCAGGCGGTGCAAGATGCCGGCCTGCCCAGCGGTGATGCGCTCGACGAGCCGCAGGCCGAGCGCATCGGCGTGATGGTCGGCTCGGGCATCGGCGGCTTGCCACTGATCGAGCAGACCGCGGGCGAGTACCTTGAGCGCGGCCCGCGCCGCATCTCGCCGTTTTTCGTGCCGGCCTCGATCATCAACATGATCTCGGGCCACATCTCGATCAAGTACGGCTTCACCGGCCCCAATCTGGCGGTGGTGACGGCCTGCACGACCGGGCTGCACTGCATAGGCCAGGCCGGGCGTTTGATCGAGTACGGCGACGCCGACGTGATGATCGCTGGCGGCGCTGAGAGCACGGTCTCGCCGCTGGGCGTGGGCGGCTTCGCGGCGGCGCGCGCTCTGTCCACGCGCAACGACGATCCCACCACGGCCTCGCGGCCCTGGGACAAGGGGCGTGACGGCTTCGTGCTCGGCGAAGGCGCCGGCGTGGTGGTGCTAGAAGAATACGAGCACGCCAAGAAGCGCGGCGCGAAGATCTACGCCGAGCTGGTCGGCTTCGGCATGGGCGCCGATGCCCACCACATGACGGCGCCCAATGTCGACGGCCCCAAGCGCTCGATGAAGGGTGCGCTGCGCAGTGCCGGGCTCGACCCGTCTGCGGTGCAGTACCTCAATGCCCATGGCACCAGCACGCCGCTGGGCGATGTCAACGAGACCAATGCCATCAAGCTGGCCTTCGGCGACCACGCCAAGCGCCTGGTTGTCAATTCCACCAAGTCGATGACCGGCCACCTGCTCGGCGGCGCCGGCGGCATCGAGAGTCTGTTCACCGTGCTGGCCATCCACCACCAGGTGTCACCGCCCACGATCAACATCTTCGACCAGGATCCCGAGTGCGACCTGGACTACTGCGCCAACCAGGCGCGCGAGATGAAGATCGAATACGGCATGAAGAACAATTTCGGCTTCGGTGGCACCAACGGCACCTTGATCTTCCGGCGCGTCTGAGCCGTGTACGCGGCGCCCCCGGTCAGCGTGCATGGCACCGGCGGGCCTGCGTGGCGTGCGCTCAGGGTGGGGCTGCCGGCGCTGGCCGCCGGCGTGTTCTGTGCCTGGGCCCTGGCGCATGCCGAGCTGCCTCCGCTGTGGGCCGCGCCTGTGGCCTTGGCGGTGGCCGTGCTGGCCTGGTGGCGCACCGCTCCCGTGAGCCGCAGCCTGGCCTGGGATGGCAGCCAATGGCTCGTCGATGGCCATGCGGTTGAACTGCAACTGATGATCGATCTCGACCGCTGGCTGCTGCTGCGCGTGCGTGCAGCGGATTCGGGCGCGCGCTGGATGGCCTGCACCGCAGGAGAGGTCGGCGCGCACTGGCCGCTGCTGCGTGCGGCGCTGCATGCGCGCTTGAGCCCGGTGCCGGCTGCGCATGTCTGAGTCGGATGCCGATGCCCTGCTGGTCGAGCGCGTCAAGCTCGGCGATGTGCGGGCCTTCGAGATGCTGGTCGTCAAGTACCAGCGCCGCATCGAGCGCCTGATCGGCCGCATGGTGCGCGATGTCGACCTGGTGCAGGACATCGCCCAGGAGAGCTTCATCCGCGCCTACCGCGCGCTGCCGCAGTTCCGCGGTGAGAGCGCCTTCTACACCTGGCTCTACCGCATCGCCGTCAATACCGCCAAGAAGGCGTTGATGGACATGAAGCGCGACCCGCTGGTGTCGGAATCGGCCCTGCGTTCCGATGACGAAAGCGATGAAACTTCACGCGTCGAGAATGAACTAAGCGACGGCGAGACACCCGAAGCCCTGCTCGCCAGCAAAGAAGTGGCTGCCGCCGTGAACGCGGCCATCGAAGCCTTGTCCGATGACCTGCGGCAGGCGATCACGCTGCGCGAGATCGAAGGCCTCAGCTACGAAGAGATCGCCGAACTGATGAACTGCCCGATAGGAACCGTGCGCTCGCGCATCTTCCGCGCCCGTGAAGCGATAGCCGCCCGCCTGCGGCCCTTGCTCGACACGCGCGGCGGCGAACGCTGGTGAAGTCCTGCCATCCTGCCTTGCCCTCTGCCGAACTGCATCGCCATGAAGTCCACGCCCAAGAGTCAAACGACCACCGCCGACGCGCCGCATGAGGTGATCCCTGCTGGCGAAGACCGCCAGTTGCTCTCGGCACTGGCCGATGGCGAGGCTGCGGCCCTGCAGCGTGCCTGCGCCCTGTGGAAGGGCGACGCCCAGGCGCGCCAGACCTGGCATGCCTACCACCTGATCGGCGATGTGATGCGCAGCGAAGAGCTGTCCTCCAGCCCGGCGCGCGACGCTGCCTTCCTCGAGGCCTTGCGGGGCCGCCTGGCGAAGGAGCCGGTCTTCATCGCGCCGGCCGAGGCCGGCGTGGTGCTGGTCAACCGCGGCGCCGCGGCGCCGCGGCGCCAGCGCTGGCTGCTGCCGCTGGCTGCGGCGGCCGGCTTCGTGGCCGTGGCCGGCGTGCTGGTGGTGGTGCGCATGGCGGGCAGCGAAGGGCAGGGCGTTGCGCCGACGATGGCCGCGGCGCCGCCCAGCGGTGCCACGCTGGTCAGCGCCGATGCGCAGCGCGCGCCGACCCTGCCGAATGCCGGCGGCGCGACAGTGATCCGCGATCCTCGCCTCGACGAATTCCTGCGCGCCCACCAGTGGGCGCGCGGCGGCATGGCGGTGGCCGCACCCGGTGGCGCGCTGCGCCGCGTGGAGGCCGTGGGCAATCCCGTCGTCGACCGTTGATGCGCCTGCACCTTCTTCGCGGGCTGCTCTGCCTGGCCTGCACGGCCGGCTTGTTGCCAGCAGCCTGGGCCCAGCAGGGCGGCACTGTGGCCGCCCAGGCGTCGGCCCCCGCAGCGGACGCGCGGGTTTGGCTCGCGCGCATGCAGAGGGCCGCCAGCACCGCCAACTACCAGGGAACGATGGTCTTCAGCAGCGGCAGCCAGTTGTCGAGTTCGCGTGTCTGGCACTTCCGCCTGGGTGAACAGACTTTCGAGCGGCTGGAGGCGCTGGACGGGCGCCTGCAGCATGTGCTGCGCCACAACGACCAGGTCCAGACGATCTGGCCGCAGACGCGCGTCACCGTGCTCGAAAGGCGGGAGACGATTGCCGGCTGGACGACCACGCCACAGGCCGTGGACCCCCAGGCCATGGAACAGTACGAGGTCAGGCGCCAGGGCCAGTCGCGCATCGCCGGGCGCGATGCCGCCGTGCTGCTGCTGGAGCCGCGCGACGCGCTGCGCTATGCGCAACGCCTGTGGGCCGATCTGGCCAGTGGCCTGATGCTGCGCGCCGATGTGCTGGGCAATGGCATGCCGCGGCCGGTGCTCGAATCCACCGCCTATTCCGAGGTCGAGATCGGCGTCAGGCCCCAGCCCGAACTGGTGCTGGGTGCGGCGCGGCGGCTCGAGGGCTACCGCGTGCTCAAGCCGATGATCCAGCGCACCACGCTGGAAGCCGAAGGCTGGGCGGTGGTGCGGCCGGTGGCGGGCTTCAAGCTCGCCGGTTGCGTGCGCCGCGGCCTGGCGCCGGCCGGCGGCGAGGAATCGGTGCTGCAGGCCGTCTTCACCGACGGCCTCACCCATGTCTCGGTCTTCGTCGAGCCCATGCAGCCGCAGCCCAACCGCAGCGAATCGCAGGCCCAGCAGGGCGCCACCGCCACCATCGCCACCCAGCGCGGCGAGCACTGGATCACCGCCGTCGGCGACGTGCCGCCGGCCACGCTCAAGCTTTTCGCCGACGCCCTCGAGCGCCGCCGCCCCTGACCCTCCCGCTGCCCCAATCCGTTTCGCCATCGAGTCCATCGCATGAAGCCTACTGTTGCTCTGTCCAAGAACTCTCCCTGGGCCCGCCGCGGGGCCCTGATGCTGGCCGCGCTGCTGCTGGCGGCCACGGCCCTGCTGTCGCTGCCCGGCCATGCCCAGACCGTGCAGTTGCCCGATTTCACCGAGCTGGTCGAACGCGTCGGGCCCTCGGTCGTCAATATCCGCACCACCGAGAAGCGCGCCGGCGGCAATGCCGCCGGCGAGACCGACCCCAACATCGAGGAGTTCTTCCGCCGCTTCGGCATCCCGATGCCGGGCCGCCCCGACCCGCGCCGTGGCAACCCGCGCAACAACGAAGAAGAAGCGCCCCAGCAGCGCGGCGTCGGCTCGGGCTTCATCCTCAGCGCCGACGGCTACATCATGACCAATGCCCATGTGGTGGATGGCGCCGATGAGGTGATCGTCACCCTCACCGACAAGCGCGAGCTCAAGGCGCGCATCATCGGCGCCGACAAGCGCAGCGATGTCGCCGTGGTCAAGGTCGAGGCCAGCGGCCTGCCCTTCGTGAAGATCGGCGACGTCAACCGGCTCAAGGTCGGCGAGTGGGTGATGGCCATAGGCTCGCCCTTCGGCCTGGACAACACCGTCACCGCCGGCATCGTCAGCGCCAAGCAGCGCGACACCGGCGACTTCCTGCCGCTGATCCAGACCGATGTCGCCATCAACCCGGGCAACTCGGGCGGGCCGCTGATCAATCTGCGCGGCGAAGTGGTCGGCATCAATTCGCAGATCTACAGCCGCTCGGGCGGCTTCATGGGCATCAGCTTCGCGATCCCCATCGACGAAGCCCAGCGCGTGTCCGAACAACTGCGCGCCAACGGGCGCGTCATCCGCGGTCGCATCGGGGTGCAGATCGGCCCCGTCAGCAAGGAAGTGGCCGAGTCCATTGGGCTGGGCCAGCCGCGCGGTGCGCTCGTCAACAGCGTCGAAAAGGACGGCCCGGCCGACAAGGCCGGCGTCGAGGCCGGCGACATCATCGTCAAGGTCGACGGCCGCGCGGTCGAGAAGTCGGGTGACCTGCCGCGCATCATCGGCGGCCTCAAGCCGGGCTCCAAGGCCACGCTGCAGATCTTCCGCCGCGGCGCCGCCAAGGATCTGGGCGTCGGCATCGCCGAGTTCGAGGCCGACCGGCCGAACCGCCGCGCCGCCGCCGACCCCGCCACCCCGCCGGCCACCGCCAAGAGCGTGCTCGGCCTGACGGTTTCCGACCTGACCGATGCGCAGAAGAAGGAGTTGCGCGTTCGAGGCGGCGTGCGCATCGATGCCGTCGACGGCGCCGCGGCCCGCGCCGGCCTGCGCGAGGGCGACGTGATCCTGTCGCTGGACAACGCCGACGTCGTCGACAGCCGCCAGTTCGCCGCCGCCACCGCCAAGGTCGAGAAGGCCAAGTCGGTCAGCGTGCTGGTGCGGCGTGGCGAGTGGACCAACTACTTCGTCATCAGGCCGGGCAAGTAAGGCCGTTCCGACCCGGCGTCGCAAGTTGACTGCGGCGTCGGGTCTTTCCACCTGGCGGGATGACGGCTTGTCATATTGCTGCGACGCAGCATGCAAATCCTGATGGCAAAGTTGGTGATCACTAGCTTCAAATCGGTGACTCGCTGGATTACCTTCCGGGCCGTCTAGAATCGCCGCCGGCGGCCCCATTTTCCGTTGTTGCTTGAAGCAAGTCGGGGTTCGCAAGTCCTGCGCCAGGTTGGTGTCAGCCTGTTGACAATCTGTTGATAACTTCCGCCTGTCTGATTGCTGCAACGGCCGGAAATCAAGCAATGACGCGGCTTCCCGGCCGATGCTTTGTTCTACAATGGGTGCCCAACAAGCAGTTGCCAAACGTTCTGTTGGAAGGCGCGTCACCCATTTGGACGCGCCTTTTTTTTAGCCTCGGCGCGGCCTCTCGGGCCCCCGCATTGCCTTGCGATGCGGGCCTGCGCCGAAGCGGCTGAGCCTCCTGGCCGGCCACCCGTTGCCTAGTCTGATCACGCCGTGAACCACATCCGCAATTTCTCCATCATCGCCCACATCGACCACGGCAAGAGCACGTTGGCCGATCGCATCATCCAGCGCTGCGGCGGCCTGAGCGACCGCGAGATGGAGGCCCAGGTGCTCGACTCGATGGACATCGAGCGCGAGCGCGGCATCACGATCAAGGCCCAGACCGCGGCGCTGAACTACACCGCGCTCGATGGCCAGACCTACCAGC
Organism: Rubrivivax sp. A210; assembly: GCF_904426505.1. GTDB lineage: Bacteria > Pseudomonadota > Gammaproteobacteria > Burkholderiales > Burkholderiaceae_C > Rubrivivax. The sequence goes on along the minus strand of NZ_CAJGBN010000005.1, from coordinate 85,610 downwards.
TCAACCTCATCGACACGCCCGGGCACGTCGACTTCAGCTACGAGGTGAGCCGCTCGCTCTCGGCCTGCGAAGGCGCGCTGCTGGTGGTCGATGCCTCGCAGGGTGTCGAGGCGCAGACGGTGGCCAACTGCTACACCGCGCTCGAACTCGGCGTCGAGGTCGTGCCGGTGCTCAACAAGATGGACCTGCCGCAGGCCGACCCCGAAAACGCCAAGCGCGAGATCGAGGACGTGATCGGCATCGACGCCGAGAACGCCATCCCCTGCTCGGCCAAGACCGGCATGGGCCTGGACGAGATCATCGAGGCCGTCATTGCGCGCATGCCAGCGCCGCGCGGCAAGCCCGACGGGCCGCCGCGGGCGATGATCATCGACAGCTGGTTCGACAACTACGTCGGCGTCGTGATGCTGGTGCGGGTGGTCGACGGTTCGCTCAGCCGCGGCGAGCGCATCCGCATGATGGCCACCAACACCGTCTACGGCATCGAGCAGATGGGCGTGTTCACGCCCAAGAGCCAGGCGCGCGAATCGCTCAAGGCTGGCGAGGTGGGCTTCGTGATCTGCGGCATCAAGGAGCTGCAGGCGGCCAAGGTGGGCGACACGCTCACGCTCGAGAAGAAGCTGCCCAACAACGCCGGCCCGGCCAGCGAGCCGCTGCCCGGCTTCAAGGAAATCCAGCCCCAGGTCTTTGCCGGCCTCTACCCGACCGAAGCGAGCGAGTACGACCAGCTGCGCGACGCGCTCGAGAAGCTCAAGCTCAACGATAGCAGCCTGCGCTACGAGCCCGAAGTGAGCCAGGCCCTGGGCTTCGGCTTCCGCTGCGGCTTTCTCGGCCTGCTGCACATGGAGATCGTGCAGGAGCGGCTGGAGCGCGAGTTCGACCAGGATCTCATCACCACCGCGCCCAGCGTCGTCTACGAGGTCGAGCTGAACGACGGTACGGTGCTGATGGTGGAGAACCCGAGCAAGATGCCCGACCTTGGCCGCATTCGCGAAATCCGCGAGCCCATCGTCACCGTACACCTGTACATGCCGCAGGACAGCGTGGGCCCGGTGATGACGCTGTGCAACCAGAAACGCGGCGTGCAGCTCAACATGAGCTACCACGGCCGCCAGGTTCACCTCACCTACGAGCTGCCGCTGGCCGAGATCGTGCTGGACTTCTTCGACAAGTTGAAGAGCGTCTCGCGCGGCTATGCCAGCATGGACTACGAGTTCAAGGAAAACCGCGCCGCCGATGTCGTGAAGGTCGACCTGATGATCAACGGCGACCGCGTCGATGCGCTGTCCATCATCGTCCACAAGGCGCAGAGTGTGTTCCGTGGCCGCGCGGTGGCGTCCAAGATGCGCCAGCAGATACCGCGCCAGATGTACGACGTCGCCATCCAGGCTGCCATCGGCGCCAACGTGATCGCACGCGAGGACGTCAAGGCGCTGCGCAAGAACGTGCTGGCAAAATGCTACGGTGGCGACATCACCCGCAAGAAGAAGCTTCTCGAAAAGCAGAAGGCGGGCAAGAAGCGCATGAAGCAGATCGGCACCGTCGAAGTGCCGCAAGAGGCCTTCCTCGCCATTCTCCAGGTGGACGATTGAACCCCGCAATGAGCACCCTCACCGCCGCGCTGTACGGCGCCCTGGCCGTCTACCTGGGCGGCTGGTTCCTGAACTACTGGACCGGCAACTTCTCGCTGCTGCTCTTCATGCTGACGCTGGTCACCAGCTTCTTCTGGCTGGCCGAGCGCTTCCGCTTCCGGCCGGCACGCCTGGCGGCGGCGGATCAGCTGGAGCAGAACGACAGCGCGCGCCGCGCCGAACTGGCGCGGCTGGGCATCGAGAAGGTCGACGGAGATGTCGCGCAGGCGCGCGAGAAGCTGCTGATGCAGCCCTGGTGGCTGGATTGGACGGCCGGGCTCTTTCCGGTGATCCTGGTCGTCTTCATCCTGCGCTCCTTCCTCTTCGAGCCCTTCAAGATTCCCTCGGGCTCGATGGTGCCGACGCTGCTGGTGGGCGACCTCATCCTCGTCAACAAGTTCCACTACGGCGTGCGGCTGCCGGTGATCAACAAGAAGATCATCGACAACAACGCGGTCAAGCGCGGCGACGTGATGGTCTTCCGCTACCCGGTGGACCCGCGGCTGGACTACATCAAGCGCGTCGTCGGCCTGCCCGGCGACGAGGTGGCCTACCTCAACCAGAAGCTCAGCATCAACGGCAAGCTGGTCGAGACCGTGGCGCAGGGCGAGCACTACGACGACGACAGCCTGAGCTACAGCCCGATGTACCTCGAGAAGCTGGGCGAGGCAGAGCACAAGGTTCGCGTCGACACCAGCCGCAGCGCCTGGTACGGCCCCGATCCCAAGCGCTTCCCGATGGCCGAGAACTGCCGCTACTCGCCCGAGGGCGTGGTCTGCAAGGTGCCGCCCGGCCATTACTTCATGATGGGTGACAACCGCGACAATTCGCAGGATTCGCGCTTCTGGGGCTTCGTGCCCGACGAGAATATCGTCGGCCGGGCCTTCTTCGTCTGGATGAACTTCGGCAATCCGGGCCGCATCGGCCCCTTCCATTGACCCGGCGGGCGCCCGCTTCCATGAAACGCAACCCGATGGCAAAGCACTCCCTGCGGCACGGCCAGCGCGGCATCACGCTGTTCGGCCTGATGTTCTGGGCCTTTCTGGTGGCCTTCTTCGCCTATTTGCTGGTGCGCACGCTGCCCACGGTGAACGAGTATGTCACCGTCCAGCGCCTGGTCGAGAAGATCGCCGCCAGCCAGCCGTCCACGGTGGCCGAGGCGCGGGCTGCCTTCGACAAGCAGCGCGATGTCGAATACTCCATCGCCTCCCTCACCGGCAAGGACTTGCTGATCACCAAGGAGAACGACCGCGTCGTGATCAGCTACGCCTACGACAAGGAGATCCCCATCTACGGATCGGTCTACCTGCTCATCAAGTATGAAGGGCGGTCGAAGTAGGCACCATGGACAAGCGCCTCGATGCGCTGCAACAGCGCCTGGGCTATCGCTTCGGCCAGGCCGGGCTGCTGCAGCGCGCGCTCACCCACCGCAGCTGGGGCGCCGAGCACAACGAGCGGCTCGAGTTCCTCGGCGACGCGGTGCTGAGCCTGGCGGTCTCGGGCCTGCTCTACGAACGCTTCTCGGGCAGTGACGAAGGTGATCTGACGCGCGTGCGCGCCCACCTGGTGCGCGAGGACAGCCTGCACCGCGCGGCGCTGATGCTGGGCCTGCCCGAGGTGCTGCGCCTGTCCGAGGGCGAGGCGCGCGGTGGCGGCGCCCAGCGGCCGTCCATCCTGGCCGACGCGCTCGAGGCCATCATTGGCGCTGTCTTCATCGATGGCGGCTGGGAGCCGGCGCGCTCGCTGGTGCAGCAGGTCTTCGGCGAGATCATCCAGGCCACCGAGGCCGAGAGCTGGACCAAGGACGCCAAGACCGAGCTGCAGGAATGGCTGCAGGCCCGCCGCATCGCGGTGCCGGCCTACCGCATCGTCGCCACACGCGGCCAGGCGCATGCCCAGACCTTCGAGGTCGAGTGCGCGGTGGCCGCGCTGGCGCTCACCGAGACCGGCGAGGGGCGCTCGCGCCGCGCCGCCGAGCAGGAAGCGGCGCGACGCCTGCTCGATGCGCTCAAGGCCAGCGACCGCCCCGGCGGCCCGCTGCGCTCCTGACGAGGCAAGCATGAACGACACCACTCCCGCCGCCGGCGCCCCCCAGCGCTGCGGCCTCGTCGCCATCGTCGGCCGCCCCAATGTCGGCAAGAGCACGCTGATGAATGCGCTGGTGGGGCAGAAGATCAGCATCACCAGCAACAAGGCCCAGACCACGCGGCACCGCATCACCGGCATCCGCACGCGGGGCCCGGCGCAATTCGTCTTCGTCGACACGCCGGGCTTCCAGGACAAGCACGCCGCGGCGCTGAACCGGACGCTCAACCGCACCGTGCTGTCCTCTCTCGGCGATGTCGACGTCGTGCTCTTCGTCGTCGAGGCCGGCCGCTTCGGCCAGCCCGACGCCAAGGTGCTGGCGCTGCTGCAGGCCGAGTCCATGCAGGGCAAGCCGGTGCTGCTGGTGGCCAACAAGCTCGACACGCTGGCGCGGCGCCAGGACGTGCTGCCTTGGCTGAAGCAGATGCAGGAGCGCCAGGCCTTCGCCGAGTTCGTGCCGATGTCGGCCACACGCGAGGCCGATGTCGAACGCCTGCTGGGCATCGTCGAGCCCTACCTGCCGCAGCAGCCCTGGCTGTACGAGGAAGACGCGCTCACCGACCGCAGCGAGCGCTTCCTGGCCGGCGAGCTGATCCGCGAGAAGCTGTTCCGTCTCACCGGCGACGAGCTGCCCTATGCCTGCACCGTGGTGATCGAGAAGTTCGAAGAGGAAGGCAACTTGCGCCGCATCGCCGCCAGCATCGTGGTCGAGCGCGACGCCCACAAGGGCATGGTCATCGGCGAGGGCGGCGAGCGCCTCAAGCGTATCGGCAGCGAGGCGCGGCAGGAGCTCGAGCGCCTGTGGGACGCCAAGGTCTTTCTCGAGCTGTGGGTCAAGGTGCGCTCGGGCTGGGCCGACGACGAGGCCCATCTGCGCAGCTATGGCTACGAGTAGGGCGGCGCCGCAGCTGCTGTCCTATGTGCTGCACCAGCACGACTGGAGCGAATCGAGCCTGATCGTCGAGCTGTTCACGCGCGAGCGCGGCCGCGTCGTCGTGGCCGCCAAGGGCGCCAAGCGGCCGACCTCCAACTTCCGCGCCGTGCTGCTGCCCTTCCAGCCGCTGCACGCGCTGCTGGGCCGCACGCCGGCCGACGAGCAATCCGAGGTGCACACGCTGCGCGGCGCCGAATGGGCCGGCGGGCGCCCGTTGCTGGGCGCGGCGGCGATGTTCTCGGCCTACTACCTGAACGAGCTGCTGTTGCAGCTGCTGGTGCGCCAGGACGCCCACCCGGCGCTCTTCGACGCCTATGCCGACACGCTGGCGGCGCTGGCCACGCGCGCCGAAAGCGGCGAAGAGGCGGCGGTGCTGCGCGCCTTCGAGCTGATCCTGCTGCGCGAGCTGGGCTGGCTGCCCGAGCTGGCGCTGACCACCCAGACCGCCGAGCCGCTGCGCCCCGCCGGCCGCTACAGCCTGCACCCCGAGGCCGGGGTCTGCGCGGCTGCCAACGCCGGCGGCCTGGCCGGCGCCGACTGGGTGCTACTGGAAGCGGCCCTGGCCCACGGCAGCGGCGAGACGCTGCGCCAGGCCTGCGCCCCCGTGGCCGGCGCGCTGCGCGCGCCGCTGCGCGAACTGCTCCACCACCACCTCGGCCACGACAGGCTGCGCACGCGCCAGGTGTGGCGCGGCGTGCAGCGCCTCAACGAGATTCCTCGACCCGCCTGAAATGACACGACCCCCACGCTCACTTCGTTCGCTGCCCCCCGAGGGGGCGATCAGTACCCTCGGAACGGCCGGGCGGTACTGATGAATCCCCTGATCGCCCCCGAATCCGGCGCCGGACATCGCAGCGGACGCTGCGCGCTCTCGGTCAATCTCAACAAGGTGGCCTCGTTGCGCAACACGCGCCACCTGGGCATCCCCAGCGTGTTGCGCGCCGCCACGCTGTGCCTGGAGGCCGGCGCCGACGGCATCACCGTCCACCCGCGGCCCGACGAACGCCACATCCGCGCCGGTGATGTGTACGAGGTGGCGGCGCTGCTGCGCCAGTGGCCGCAGGCGGAATACAACATCGAGGGCAACCCCTTCCACAACCTGATGGACTTCGTGCGCGCGGTGAGGCCGCAGCAGTGCACCTTCGTGCCCGACAGCGAAGGCCAGTTCACCAGCGACCACGGCTGGGATCTCGCCGCCGACGGCGAACGCCTGCGCCCGCTGATCGAAGAAGCCCACGCACTGGGCGTGCGCGTCAGCCTCTTCATGGACCCGCTGCCCGCGGCGATGGTGCTGGTGCGGGCGGTCGGGGCCGACCGCGTGGAGCTCTACACCGAGCCTTACGCGGCGGCGCATGCCGCTGCACTCCACGGAACGGCCGCCCATGGCCAGCCGGGGCAAGGCGAGCAGCTGGCGGGTTTCGCCGCCGCCGCCGCCGCCGCCCAGGCCCAGGGCCTGGGCGTCAACGCCGGCCACGACCTCAATCGCGACAACCTGGCCGACTTCCTGCGCGCCGTGCCGGGCGTGCTCGAGGTCTCCATCGGCCACGCGCTGGTGGCCGACGCGCTCGAGCTCGGCCTGCCCGCGACCGTGCGCGACTACCTGCGCTGCATCCGCCAAGGCCAGGGGCCGGCGTGATCGTCGGCATCGGCACCGACCTCTGCGACGTGCGCCGCATCCAGGCCACGCTGGAGCGCCGCGGCGAGCGCTTTCCCGAGCGCGTGCTGGGCCCGGCCGAGTTGCGCGTCTTCCAGGCCCGGCGCGAGCGCACGCCGGCGCGCGGCGTTCGCTTCCTGGCCACGCGCTTCTCGGCCAAGGAGGCTTTTTCCAAGGCCATCGGCCTGGGCATACGCAGCCCCATGCAGTGGCGCGCCTGCGAGATCCTCAACGAGCCCAGCGGCAAGCCCTTCATCCGCCTGCACGGCGAACTGGCGGCCTGGTTCGAGGCGCGCGGCCTCGTCGCCCATGTCAGCGTCACCGACGAGACCGACTACGCCTCGTCCTTCGTCGTCGTCGAAACCCGCCCCGCAACCCCCGAGGCCATTCCATGACCGAACACGCCTCACACGCGCCCGTGGTGCTGGACATCGCCGGCACCAGCCTCAGCGCCGCCGACAAACGCCGGCTGCGCCACCCGCTCACCGGCGGTCTGATCCTGTTTGCGCGCAACTGGGAGAACCGGCGCCAGCTCACCGCGTTGACGGCCTCCATCAAGAAGCTGCGGCCCGATGTGCTGGTGTGCGTCGACCACGAAGGCGGCCGCGTGCAGCGCTTTCGCAGCGACGGCTTCACCGCGCTGCCGGCCATGCGCGTGCTGGGCGAGATGTGGATGAGCGACCCGCTGGCCGCCACCGATGCCGCCAGCGCCGCCGGCCATGTGCTGGCTTCTGAGCTGCGCGCCTGCGGCGTCGACCTCAGCTTCACGCCGGTGCTCGACCTCGACCACGGCGGCAGCAGCGTCATCGGCGACCGCGCCTTCCACCGCGATGCCCGTGTCGCCGCGCTGCTGGCCAAGAGCCTGATGCACGGCCTGCTGCGTGCCGGCATGGGCAATTGCGGCAAGCACTTCCCCGGCCACGGCCACGTCAAGGCCGACAGCCATGTCGCGGTTCCGGTGGACCGGCGCGGCCTCGCTACCCTGCTGGCTGATGACGCCCGGCCCTATGAATGGCTGAGCACCACGCTCACCGCGGTGATGCCGGCTCATGTGGTCTACCCCAAGGTTGACGGCCGGCCGGCCGGCTTCTCGGCGCGCTGGCTGAAGGAAATCCTGCGCGGGCGGCTGGGCTTCACGGGCGCCGTCTTCAGCGACGATCTGGGCATGGAAGCGGCCCGCCATCTCGAAGGCAGCGCACTCAGCCACGCCGAGGCTGGCGCGCTGGCGCTGGACGCCGGCTGCGACCTGGTGCTGCTGTGCAATCAGTCGCTGGACAAGGGTGCCCTGCTCGACGATTTCCTGGTCGACCTGGAGGCCCTGGCCGCCGCCGGCCATTGGCAGGCCGATCCCGACAGCGAGCAGCGCCGCCTGGCCCTGCTGCCACAGACGCCGCCGCTGGCCTGGGACGACCTGATGCACGACCCGGTCTACCAGCGCGCGCTGGAGCGGCTGCCGTAGCGCGGCCGATATCGGCCCGGCAATGAAAAAGGCCCCGCGAGCGGGGCCTTTCGCATGGCGCGCCAGGCGCGGTCAGTGCGGCGAGGTCGAGGCCGCCTCGAAGGGCAGTTTCATCTGCGACAAGTCCTTGCGCGTCTCGACCAGGACCAGCGGGCCCTCGTCGGCCAGCACATGGCGGCGCGGTTCGCGCGGCACGCGGATCTGCGGCGGCTCGGCCGCCATCGCGGCCTGCACCGCGCTGATCTTGCCGGCGTCGGACTGCACCCACTCCAGCCCGGCCGAAGCCGCCAGCGCGCCGAGTTCGGCGGTCGGCAGCTGGTAGGGCTCGATGCGGGCCGGCGCGGGCTCCGGGCGCGGGGCCGGCGCGGGGGCCGCGACCGCCACCGGCGCGGGGGCCTGGATCACCGCCTCGGCCGCGGCCGTCGGCGCAGGGGCTTCGGCAGGCGCTGGCTCGGCCGCGCTCTGCAGGGGTTGCAGCGGCTGCAGCTCCTGCAGGGGCTGGATCGGCACGCTTTCGCCACCTTCGGCGCTTGCACTCGGCTCGGCGCCTTCGCGTGCGTCCGGCTGGCCTTCGCGGCCACCCTCGCGCCCGCCGTCGCGCTCGCGGTCACGCCCGCGGCCACGGCCACGTCGGCCACGTTCGCGCTCGCCACCCTCGGCGGCGGGGGCGGCCTCGCTGCCGCCTTCGGCAGCCGGCGCGTCCTGGGCATTGACGGCCGCGATTTCGGCTTCCGACACGCCTTGCAGCGCCTGACCCTCGTCACCGCGGCCTTCACCACGGTCACGGCCACCACGCCGGCGGCGGCGGCGGCCGTCGCGGGCCTCGCCCTCGCCACCGGCAGCGCCTTCGGCGCCCGGGGCGCTGTCGGCAAAGGCCTGTTGCGGCACGGCCTGCGCGTCGGCGCTCTCGTCGGGACGCGGCGCACGCTCGGGCCGCGGGCCGCGGCGGCTGTCGTCACGCGGCGGGCGGTCCTCGCGCGGCGGACGGTCCTCACGGGGGGCCGCGGCGTCGCCGGGCTGGGCCTCGGGGCGCGGGCCCCGGCCGCGGTTGTCGCCACGGCCTTCGCCTCGGCTTTCACCGCGGCCGTCACGGCCTTCGCCGCGTCCTTCGCCACGGCCACCGCGTGCGCCGCGGTCGCCACGATCCCCGCGCTCGCCACGCGGGCCGCGGTCGCCGCCACGCTCGCCGCCGCGCTCAGGGCGGCGGCCTTCTCGCTTGTCGGTCGTGGGGACGGTGATCGTCGTCTCGTTGACGGGGGCAGGGGCCACGACCAGGGTCGCGGGCGCCGGTGCCGGGCTGCCGCCCAGCAGGCGCTTGACCCAGCCGAAGAAGCCCGAGCCGGCGGCCGGTGCGGGCGCAGCGGGTGCCGCAGCCGGCGGCGGCGGCGCCACGGGTGCCGGGGCGGGCGCGGCGGCCACCGGCTTGGGCGCGGGCGGCGGGGCCGGCGGCGCCGGCTGGTCGGGCAGCACGCCCTTGATCACCGGGGTCTGCTTGGGCTTGGCGCGGTCGTCCGAGCTGCGGCGGCGCGTGATGCCGACCTCGTCCTCGGGCTCCTCGATCATCGTGTAGCTGGCCTGCAGGCCTTCCAGCCGCGGGTCATCGTGGCGCAGGCGTTCGAGCTTGTAGTTGGGCGTCTCGAGGTGCTTGTTGGGCACCAGCAGCACGGTCACGCGCTGCTTCAGTTCGATCTTGGTGATCTCGGTGCGTTTCTCGTTGAGCAGGAAGCTCGTCACCTCCACCGGCACCTGCACATGCACGGCGGCGGTGTTTTCCTTCATCGACTCTTCCTGCACCATGCGCAGGATCTGCAGCGCGCTGCTTTCGGTGTCGCGGATGTGGCCGGTGCCGTTGCAGCGCGGGCAGGTGATGTGGTTGCCCTCGCTGAGCGCCGGGCGCAGGCGTTGGCGGCTCAGTTCCAGCAGGCCGAACTTGCTGATGCTGCTGAACTGCACGCGGGCGCGGTCGAAGCGCAGGCCGTCGCGCAGGCGCTGCTCGACCTCGCGGCGGTTCTTGCTCTCCTCCATGTCGATGAAGTCGACCACGATGAGGCCGCCGAGGTCGCGCAGCCGCATCTGGCGCGCGATTTCATCCGCGGCTTCCAGGTTGGTGCGGGTGGCGGTTTCCTCGATGTCGCTGCCGCGCGTGGCGCGGGCGCTGTTCACGTCCACCGAGACCAGGGCCTCGGTGTGGTCGATCACGATGGCGCCGCCGCTGGGCAGGTTGACGGTGCGGCTGAAGGCCGTCTCGATCTGGTGCTCGATCTGGAAGCGGCTGAACAGCGGCGCGTCGTCGCGGTAGCGCTTCACGCGATTGGCCGTCTCCGGCATCACGTGGTTCATGAACTGCTGGGCCTGATCGAAGATGTCGTCGGTGTCGATCAGGATCTCGCCGATGTCCGCGGTGAAGTAGTCGCGGATGGCGCGGATGACCAGGCTCGATTCCTGGTAGATCAGGAAGGCGCCCTTGCCCGCCTTGGAGGCGCCGTCGATGGCGTCCCAGAGCTTGAGCATGTAGTTCAGGTCCCACTGCAGCTCGGCGGCGCTGCGGCCGATGCCGGCGGTGCGCGCGATCAGGCTCATGCCCTTGGGGTAGTCGAGCTGCTCGAGGTTTTCCTTCAGTTCCTCACGGTCCTCGCCCTCGATGCGCCGGCTCACGCCACCGCCGCGCGGGTTGTTGGGCATCAGCACCAGGTAGCGCCCGGCCAGGCTGACGAAGGTGGTCAGCGCCGCGCCCTTGTTGCCGCGCTCTTCCTTTTCGACCTGCACCAGCAGGTTGTCGCCCTCGCGCACCGCATCCTGGATGCGCGCGTTCTTGACCTCGGTGCCCTCGCGGAAGTAATTGCGCGAGATTTCCTTGAACGGCAGGAAACCGTGTCTATCTTCGCCGTAATCCACGAAACAGGCTTCGAGCGAAGGCTCGACCCGCGTGATCACGGCCTTGTAGATATTGCCCTTGCGCTGTTCGCGCCCCTCGATTTCGGTTTCGAAGTCGAGCAGCTTTTGCCCGTCCACGATCGCCAGGCGCCGTTCTTCCGGCTGCGTGGCATTGATCAGCATGCGTTTCATCTGCACTCCAGTGCGGGGCTGCCATGGCGGCGGCCCCGAGCCTTAGACCGATGCACGAGAAACGCGACAGAACCGTTGGCGCGAAATGCCCTGGACTGCGTGGCCCCCCGACGGATCGGGGGCCCTTAGCGGCGCAGCGTTGGCGCGTGCGTGCCGGCCGGGGTTGCAGCGTCTGCCGGCGCCCGCCCGCTGCGCCGCGGATCGCGCGGCGCGGCCTGCACCCGGGCGCAGGCGGGGAGCCTGCGGCGGTCGGGGTCTGGGTGGGTGAAGGGGATCGACATGGACTGCAACGGCGTGCCGGACGCGGAACCCAGGCGCGGACTGGCCCCGCCTGGATTCTTTGAATTTTCGGTGCTTCGCCTGCGCGAAGCGGGGCTCTCTTGCGACTCTCTTCCGCCTGCCACCACACCCCGCCGGGTCACTTGGGGACCACGGCCATGGCGCTGCCGGCAGGCGTTGCATCAACTGCAGCGGTACACGAGCTGCGTGTGCCACTGCTTCTGCTGCGTCGGTGGTGCCCGGGTAAACTCCGGTAGATCAAGCACTTGCAACGCAGAGCCGGTGAGTATAGCGGGCAATAAGCAACCCCCGGGCCCGCTCGACGACGAAGCGGCGGCCGCGGTGCGCCAGCTCACCGTCGACGAAGAGTCCGCCGGCCAGCGCCTGGACAACTACCTGCTGCGCCTGCTCAAGGGCGTGCCCAAGACCCACGTCTACCGCGTCATCCGCTCGGGCGAGGTGCGCGTCAACAAGGGCCGCGCCGGCGCCGACACCCGCATCGCCGCCGGCGACCGCGTGCGCGTGCCGCCAATGCGCATCGCCCAGCGCGCCAGCGCGCCGGCGGCGCCGCCGCGCGAGTTTCCGGTGCTGCTGGAGGACGATCACCTGCTGGCCATCGCCAAGCCGGCCGGCGTGGCGGTGCATGGCGGCAGCGGCGTCAGCCATGGCGTGATCGAGCAGCTGCGGCAGTCGCGGCCGCAGGCGCGCTACCTGGAACTCGTGCACCGGCTCGACAAGGAAACCAGCGGCGTGCTGCTGCTGGCCAAGAAGCGCAGCGCGCTCACGGCGCTGCAAGACCAGTTCCGCAGCCGCGAGACGCACAAGATCTACGCCGCTCTCGTCTTCGGCGCCTGGCCCGACAAGCTCAAGCTCATCGACCAGGCGCTGCACAAGACACTGGACGCCGCCGGCGAGCGCCATGTGCGCGTGGTCTCGCCGGCGCACGAGGACGGCAAGCGCGCCATCACCCTGGTGCAGGTGGCGCAGCGCCTGGCCGAGACGACGCTGCTGCGCGTGACGCTCAAGACCGGCCGCACGCACCAGATCCGCGTCCACCTGGCGCACGCCGGCCACCCCATCGTCGGCGACCCCAAGTACGGCGATTTCGCCCGCAACAAGGCCTGGGCGCGCCAGCAGGGCGTGGCGCGCATGTTCCTGCACGCGGCCGAGCTGGGCTTCGACCACCCGGCCGGCGGCGAGCGCGTCACCCTGAAAGCGCCGCTGCCGCCGGAGTTTGCGACACTGCGCGACCCTTCATGACCCCGCCATGACCGCCACCCGACGCTTCGACCTCATCGCCTTCGACTGGGACGGCACCCTCTTCGACAGCACCACGCTCATCGTGCGCAGCATCCAGGCCGCCTGCCGTGACATCGAGGTGCCGGTGCCCAGCGATACGGCCGCGGCCTACGTCATCGGCCTGGGCCTGCACGACGCGCTCAAGCACGCCGTGCCCGGCCTGCCGTCCGAGCGCTATCCCGAACTGGGCAGGCGCTATGCCCACCACTACTTCGCCAGCCAGCATGAGCTGGTGCTGTTCCCGTGCGCGCTCGCGATGCTGGCCGACCTCAAGCGCCGCCAGCACCTGCTGGCCGTGGCCACCGGCAAGAGCCGCCGCGGCCTGGACGAGGCCCTGGCCCATGCCCAGCTGCAGGGCGTGTTCGACGCCACGCGCACCGCCGACGAGACCGCCAGCAAGCCCCACCCGCTGATGCTGCAGGAGCTGATGGCCGAGCTGGGCGTGGGCCCGGCGCGCACGCTGATGATCGGCGACACCACGCACGACCTGCTGCTGGCGCGCAATGCCGGCGCGGCGCGCGTGGCGGTGAGCTATGGCGCCCACGAGCGCGAGGCCTTCGCCGAGCACGAGCCGCTCTTCGTGGCGCACAGCACGCGCGAGCTGCACGACTGGCTGATCGCCCATGGCTGACGAGGCCGGCAGGCACGACGAGGGCGACGCCTTTGCTTCCGGCGGGCGCGAGACGGTCTGCGCCTCCGACGACCTGGCCGAGCGCGGCCGCGCCTGGGTCTGGGACGTGCTGCAGTACGGGCGTCCGGCGCGCGCCTTCGCGCTGCGCTTCGACGGCGTGGTGCGCGCCTACCTCAACCGCTGCGTCCATGTGCCCACCGAGATGGACTGGCAGGAGGGCGAGTTTCTCGACATGGACAGGCGCTGGATCCTCTGCTCCATCCACGGCGCCATGTACGAGCCCGAGGACGGGCGCTGCGTCGGCGGCCCCTGCGGCCGTGGCCGCCTTACCGCCATTGACGTGAAGGAAGAGGGCGGCCGGGTCTATTGGTATCCTTCCCGCGACATCAGGCCGGTGGCTTTCGACGCCCCGGCCCAGGAAAACTGAAGCATGAGCACCGAAGATCTGGCGCCCCCCGCGGGCGCTGCCTCACCCACGCCCGCCGCGCCGGCCGCGTTGCCAGCGCCCAAGGCCGGCGGCCTGGAGTCGGCGCTCGAGCGCGTCGCCAACGAGTTGCTCAGGCAGCAGCGCAGCGAGCGCCGCTGGCGCATCTTCTTCCGCCTTGCCTGGCTGGGCCTGGCGCTGGTCGTGGTGCTGGCGACGCTGCCCCACCGTGGCGCTGCCACCACCTCGGCGACGCCGCACACGGCCCTGGTGGAACTGCGCGGCGAGATCAGCGCCGAATCCGACGCCAGCGCCGAGGCCCTGGTGGGCGCGCTCAAGGCCGCCTTCGAGGACGCCGGCTCGCAGGCCGTGGTGCTGCGCATCAACTCGCCCGGCGGCAGCCCGGTGCAGGCCGGCATCGTCTACGACGAGCTCAAGCGCTTGAAGGCCAAGCACGGCAAGAAGGTCTATGCCGTGGTCGAGGAAGTTTGCGCCTCGGGCGCCTATTACATCGCCGCCGGTGCCGACGAGATCTATGTCGACAAGGCCAGCATCGTCGGCAGCATCGGCGTGCTGATGGACGGCTTCGGCTTTGCCGGCCTGATGGAAAAGCTGGGCGTCGAGCGCCGCCTGCTCACCGCCGGCAGCAACAAGGCCATGCTCGACCCCTTCGGCCCCGTCAACCCGCGCCACCAGCAGCTGGCCCAGGCCATGCTGGACCAGATTCACCAGCAGTTCATCGCGGTCGTCAAGGAAGGCCGCGGTGACCGCCTGAAGGAAACGCCCGATACCTTCTCGGGCCTGTTCTGGAACGGTGAAGAGGCGGTGCGCCTGGGCCTGGCCGACCACACTGGCAACCTCGACTATGTTGCGCGCGAGGTCGTCAAGGCCGAGGAGGTGGTTGACTACACGCCGCACGAGAACGTTGCCGAACGCCTGGCCAAGCGCTTCGGCGCCAGCGTCGGTGCCGGGGCCGTCAAGGCCTTGCGCGAACTGTCGCCGCTGAAATGAAGCCCCCACGCTCTCTTCGTTCGCTGCCCCCCGTGGGGGCTCTCAGCACCTTCGGAGCGGCCGGGCGGTGCTGAGGTGAGCGCGCCGCTGGGCGAACGCGTGGCCGTGGCCGCGCAGTACCTGCTGCCCAAGCAGGCGCTTACCCAACTGGCCGGCGCGCTGGCGCGCCACCAGGGCGGGGCCGTCACCCACGCCGTGATCCGCTGGTTCGTAGGCCGTTACGGTGTGGACATGGCCGAGGCGGCCGACCCCGACATCGCGCACTACGCCAGCTTCAACGACTTCTTCACCCGCGCGCTCAAGCCCGGCGCAAGGCCGCTGGCCAAGGCCGACTGGATCTGCCCGGTGGACGGCGCGATCAGCCAGTTCGGGCCGCTGCGCGAGGGGCGCCTCGTCCAGGCCAAGGGCCACGAGTACACGGCCACGGCCCTGGTGGGCGGCGACGCGGAGTTGGCACGCCATTTCAACGGCGGCCATTTCGCGACCATCTACCTGAGCCCGCGCGACTACCACCGCATCCACATGCCGGCCGGCGGACGACTGCGCCGCATGATCCATGTGCCGGGGGCGCTGTTCTCGGTCAACCCGGCCA
The DNA here is from genome assembly GCF_904426505.1 of Rubrivivax sp. A210. Lineage (GTDB taxonomy): Bacteria > Pseudomonadota > Gammaproteobacteria > Burkholderiales > Burkholderiaceae_C > Rubrivivax. Next base: position 70,545 of record NZ_CAJGBN010000005.1, on the reverse strand, counting down.
CCGCGCGTGGCGTGCCGGGGCTGTTTGCGCGCAACGAGCGCGTGGTCTGCGTCTTCGACGGCGCGCAAGGGCCCTGGGTGCTGGTGCTGGTGGGTGCCACCATCGTCGGCAGCATGGCCACGGTCTGGCACGGCGTCGTCAACCCGCCGCGGCCGGGCCGGGTGCGCGAATGGCACTACGACGGCGATGCCGCGCCGCTGCTGGCCCAGGGCGACGAGATGGGCCGCTTCCTGCTGGGCTCGACCGTGGTGCTGCTGTTCCCGCCCGGGCCGCTGCACTTCAACCCGGCCTGGGCGCCGGGCGGCGCGGTGCGCCTGGGGCAGGTGATGGCGCAGCGCGGCTGAGCGCAGCGCGCTTGGCCCCACTCCACCGCCGGTCAGCCCGGCGCACGCTGCGCGTCACCCTTCAAGGCAGGGATTTCCGGGTCGCGGCCCCGCGCCCCCGCAGACGAAGCGTCAGCGCAGCCAGGCCCAGCAGGGACAAGGCCGCCGTACCGGGCTCCGGCACCGCTGACATCACGGCGGGCACGGTGCCTGCAAACACACCCGAGCTCGATGTGGTGATCGACGAGGCGGGCCCGCGGTACGAGGTCGTCACGGTGTGCGAAAAATCGGATACCGAGGCACCCAGGCCCTGGTTGATGAAGGCGGTCGCCCAGAGTTCCAGGGTCCAGTCGAAGTCGCCGCCAGGGTTGAAGCTGGCTTCAAGGTCGTAGCCGCCGCCACTCAGGCTGCCGGTGGTGGAGTGGGCAATCTGCACCGGTGAAGTGCTGTTGTCAGTGCCCGCGCGCAGGGTCGTGACGCCAGTGACCGCATTCGTGCTGCTGTTCCAGCCGACTGCCCCCAATTTCTGACTGGCGTCGTAGCGGCTGGTGCCTACCGTGCCGGGTCGGTACAGCGTCAGAAAGAGATTGAACGAGGGTGGCGAAACGCCGGGGTCGTTGAAGAGTCGGCCGTCCAGGTGCATGCCGAAGCTGAGGTTGCCGCCGCTGGCCCAGTCAAAGGGGGCGTTGTTGGCCCCTTGGACGTGGAAGCTGTCGCCGAACAAAGCTGCGCCAAAGGCCACAGCTGCGAAGGGCCGAAGCGGCGTGTTGACGGCGTTGAAGGCGCTTGCGGAGGCTCTCAGTGTGCCGGTGGCCAAGTCGGCCGCTGCATATGAATCCGCCGTTCGCCCGCTCACACCCCGGTGCGGGCCGTTGATGGCTTCTGCCTGGGTGTTTGATCGACCATTGCTGACCAGCGTATTGCCGTCCTGCACGCTGAACGCCCACGGTTGGATATCGACATAGCTGCTGCCTTGCAGTTCACGCACGGCGGCGTTTGCGGTGGCGCCGGCAATGTGGCCCGCCTGCGCCGCCGGAAGCCAGTTCGTCATGACGGCGAGCGCGAGTACCCATCGGCTCGGAGTCCGGTAGTTGGTCATTGCATCCCTCTCGATGTGGGGTTCGCCTGCGTGGCGCGAGATTGCGCAACGGCGAAGGAGCAGACTAGGCAGCGGCCGTGATCCAGGCGTGATTGGCGAAGTCGTGCAGGCCCCCTGGACGGGGGGTGGCCAGCTGCGTCGGCGAGTGCCGCCGCTGCAATCGCGGCCGGCCGCCTACGGCGCTGAGGCCGTTGCCCAGGCGCGCTGGATCGCCGCGTTGATCAAGTTGCGTTGCAGGAAGCTGGTCTTGAACGGCTGGGGCACCTGGTGGCTGTGCGCGCGCTCGATCCAGCGCCAGGCTTGCGCCAGAGCCTGCTGCGCCAGAGCGGGGCTGTCGCCGCCTCGGAGTGCCAGATGCACTTCCCACATGGCCTCGGGCCAGTGGCAGGTGTTCGGCATGCTCTGTTGCAAGCGCTGCTGGACCTGCATTGCCAGACTGCAGGCCGCCTGCGGCTGCAGGCTCGTCAGGGGTCGCAGTTGCAGCACGCGGGCCAGCAAGGCCTGGCCAGGCATCGAATGGTCCTCGAAGTGACGCTCGAGTTCTTCGAGCCGCACCAGGCGCGCCTCGCTCGGCAGTTCGCGCGCCAGGATCAGGTGCGCGCTACCGTTCACGCTGAGGTCGGGGCATTGGCCGGCGTCGGCTGGAGGTGGCCCCGGTGGACGCGTGCCGCACAGACGGTGCATCTCCGCCCGGATGGTCCAGCGGCGCAGTCGATGCACCAAGGTCAATTCGGTCGTGTCGGACTCCAGCATGCGCAGTGCACGCTCCGGTTGCCCCAGCACCGTCCACAGCCAAGCCAGATGGTTTTGCGCCGTCGCCACGAGGCGCGGCAATTGCAGCTTTGCAATGTCTGCCAGGCACCGTTCCAGTTCGATGATCGCTTCGTCGTACTTGCCCAGGCTGCAGGCCAGCAGGCCCACATGCATGCGAGCGTTGGCGCCGGTCATGCTCGAGTCCTCCCCCAGCGCTTGCGCCAGACGCAGGGCCTGCGTTGCCCGCTCGTGAGCCTGCCCTTGTCGGGCCAGCAGGTTGAGCATGGCGGCGCTGTTGCTCAGCAGGATCATCTGCGCCGAGCGCGCCTCGGGCCTGTCTGCCCACTCGATGCACCGTTCGTTCTCAGCCAGTGCTGCTTCAACGCGGCCCAAACGCTGCAACGCCATGCAGGTCACGGACCGCCTGGAAATGGCCCTTTGCCAGTCCGTCCCTTCGAAGGGCAAGCGCTGATCCTCTGCCAGACATTCGTCAGCCAATGCCGTCTGATTGAGGGCCGCTGCGGCCCAGGAGCGCAGCACAACCACGTCGGCGATGAGCTGACTGTCCCCAGTGACCTTGGCTTCAGCGTGCGCCAAGGTCGATGCCTCCAGGCCACGTTCAAAATTGGCTCCATAGAGCAGGGCCAGAGCACGCAGCCGGTGCGCCTGCGCCCTTTGATGCGGTGTCGACGCCATGCCGACCAGGTCTTGCGCCCGCTCCAGTCCGCAGGCGACGTCGCCGCCAACGATGAGTTGGTCAGCCTCTTCCGCACTTGCCCTGAACGCCCTGTCCCCGTTGCCTGCCTGTTGCCAGCAACGCGCGGCCTCAGCCCAGTGGGCAATTTGTTCGTTGCGCCTGGACAGCCTGGCGGCGACGCCTGCGGCCGCTTCATGGCTCGAGGCTGCCAGCGCGCGTTCACCGGCCGCGGCCCAGTGTGCGGCAACGCTGGCAGGCGGGGCGCCGTTGGCTTGCAGATGCCGCGCAATGATTGCGTGCAGGGCCATCGCGCCAGGCGTGGTCAGCGTAGCGCGCACGGCCTCAAGGACCAGGTCATGCAGCACACCCTGCGCACTCATCAGGCCGACGTCTTGCAGTTCCTGCCAGGGAGCCCCAAGCTCCGCCAGTGGCCGCGCCAGTGCCATCGCGCTGAGTTCCGGGCTGAAGGCGGAGCCGGCCAGGCAGGCTACCTGGGCCACTTGCAGTGCGCCCGCGGACAAGGTGTCAAGGCGCTGCCGCACCAGCTGCAGCACCTGCGGCGGTGTGGGCAGCGACGAGGGTGGTGCGCCCAGGGTTTCACCGTCGGGCAGGGCAAGCAGCACCGCGCGCAGCGTTTCCAGCACCAGCAAGGGGTGACCGCCCGTGTGCCGCCACAGCAGGGGTGCCCAGATCCGGGTCTCGCAAACGGGCACGGCCACATCCAGAAGCAGTTCGTGGACGGTGGCCTCGTGCCAGGGTTGAAGCTGCAGGCGGGTGACGTCGTGGCCGGCCTGATCGAGCCAGGCCTGAAGCGACTGTGGCAACTCGGCCGTGCGGCTGGCCAGCAGGCTGCAGCGCATGGGCTGCAGCGTGCTGGGCAGCAGCTCCAGGCTGGCGATGTCGGCGAAGTGCAGGTCGTCCAGCAGCACCGATTCCTGTTCGGCGTTCAGCAGCGCCAGCGCCTGGGTCAGATGCAGTATCGACAGCGGGCCGGGCGCCGGCTGGCCCAGAGCCGGAGTCAGGCGCGCCAGTTCCGAGCGCGCCCATGATGGCAGGGCCAAGGCTTGCGGCTGCCGTTCACCCACCCAGCGTGCAAGCAGGGAGAAGGGCACTGCGGCGTCGCCCGGTCGGGCCTGCAGGCGCAGCGAGATGCCCGCACTGTCGGCAAAGTCGTGCAGCAGCCGACTCTTGCCAATGCCGGCTTGTCCCAGCACCAGGGTCACCCCGCCTCGCTGCCAGTTGCGGTTCAGTTCGTTCCACTCGGACTGGCGCTGCAGCAGGCGGGGCGGACGCATCAATGCGGCCCCGGTGGCCGCTGCCTGCGCCGAAGGTGCTCTGGGCGCGCTGCCTTTGTCGCTGGTGGGCGGCGAGGCCCCGGTCACAGTGGCCGGCGGCGTGCCGCGCTCGATCAACTGCGCCAGGGCCTGGGTTTGGGCGTCGGGAGCACTGCCCACTTGCTGGCGCAAGGTGTCAGCAAGGCGGCGGTACACAGCCAGCGCAGCACCCCGATCGCCGCGTTGGTAGTGCAGACCCATCAGGCGCCGGTGAGCGTGCTCAAGCAGCGGCGATTCGTCCACCAGGCGCTGCGCGTAGGGCAAGGCATCCTGCAAGCGCCGGGATTGTTCCAGCACTTCGGCACGAGAACTTAGCACCTGCTGCCGCTGCGCCTGCACCCGGCTGCGGGCCCGAGCCAGCCACTCGCTCGCCGCCGCGTTGCTCGGGAACTCGAACGTGCCCAGCAATGCCCCGCTGGCCGCCTGAGGATCGGCTTGCAAGGCGGCCGGCATGTCCGCCAGATCGTGGCCCACCTGAGCGCCCAGGGCCAGCTGGGTGCCATGCAGCGACAGCAGTTCACCTTGGGTGCTGTCCTGGAGGCGCTTGACCCGCTGCCGCAGGTTGGCGCGGGCACTGGCGGAGGGGTTGTCGGGCCACAGCCACCGGGCCAGGGCGTCGCGCGGCATGGCACCATCGATGGTCAGCAGGGCCAGCAGCAGGGCGTCATTGGCCGGGAGGAGCTGTGGCAGCCCCTCCTCGACGCAAAGCGCCGGAGCCGCGAGAAGTCTCAGTCGAAGGGCCAGCGCCATCGTGTTCGAGTGACTGGATGAAATTGGGCAGCCTACGCGCCCTGGTTCGGCCTTTTGGCAGCCCTGCGTGGCTGAGTCGAAATCCTAGGCGGAATCTGTGTCACCCGGACCGTGCCTTGGCACGGGTGCTCCGGATGTGGGCGGCTGGACGGTCAGTCAGTCGACCAGCATCCCGCGCGTCTCGATGAAGCTCACCACCGCGTCCAGCCCCTCGCGCGTGCGCAGGTTCGTCATCACATAGGGCCGGCGGTCTTGCCAGCCCGGGCGCATGCGGCGGGTGTCGGCCTCCATCACCGCCAGGCTGGCGCCCACATGGGGGGCGAGGTCGGTCTTGTTGATGACGAAGAGGTCGCTCTTGGTGATGCCGGGGCCGCCCTTGCGCGGGATCTTCTCGCCGGCGGCGACGTCGATGACGTAGATCGTCAGGTCGCTCAGCTCGGGGCTGAAGGTGGCGGCCAGGTTGTCGCCGCCGGATTCGATGAAGACGATGTCGGCGTCGGGAAACTTCTCGAGCAGGCGGTCGACCGCCTCGAGGTTGATCGAGGCGTCTTCGCGGATCGCGGTGTGGGGGCAGCCGCCGGTCTCGACGCCGACGATGCGCTCGGGGTCCAGCGCGCCGGCCACCGTGAGCAGGCGCTGGTCTTCCTTGGTGTAGATGTCGTTGGTGACGACGACCAGGTCCCAGCGCTCGCGCATGGTCTTGCACAGCAGCTCGACCAGGGTGGTCTTGCCCGATCCGACCGGGCCGCCCACGCCCACGCGCAAGGGGGGCAGGGGGCGCTGGCGGCCGGGGATGTGGTGCAGCTTGGCGTGCGTCATGCCGGGCATGATGCACGAAGCGTGCGCGGCTCCGGGTCGGCTACTTCAGCGTATAGCCGCGTGCGTCCATGCAGGCCTCGACGGCGCGCTTGAAGACCGCGGCATCGGCCAGCGCTGCCGGCTGCGTGGTGGCCCAGCGGTCGCAGGCCTGGCGGTCGGCCTCGGTCTGCGTGCCGTCCTGGCCGTTGCGCGGGTAGACCACGGGGTCGGCGCGGCTGGGCGCCGGCGCGGCCGGCGGCGTTGGTGGCGCCTGCACCACCACGATAGGCGGCTCATAGACCACCGGCGGCCAGTAGATCGGCCCGCCGAACACCACGCCACCGCCGTAGTAGCCGCGGTGGCGCCAGCCGCCGCCGTGGCCGAGGTGGACGCCGATGCTGCCCACCGGTGCGCCATAGGCACCGATGATGGGCAGGCCGAGGTCGATGCCGACCGAGACGCGGCCCGCCTGGGCCGCGGCGACGCTGCCCAGCAGCACGGCCGCCAGGGCCAGCGGGCGCAGGGCACGGTGTGACGGGTGAAGCATGGAAACACCTCCGGATCAAGGTCCGATCATCGCGCGGCCGTGGCGCACGCGCATGGCGGATGTGCAAAGTATCGTGAACCGGGCGCCGCCGCCCTCCGCTCAGGAGCGGAAGAGACGCGAGTACTGGCTTTCATGTTGGGCGCTGAGGATGGCCAGCATGGGCGTGTGGGCCTGGCGTTCGGCCACGGGCAGGGCCAGGGCCTGTTCGACGGCCGGCGGGATGGCCGCGGCCAGCCGGCCCAGCATGCGCTGGGCCGCGGCCTGCCCCAGCGGCACGGCCTTCATCGCTGCCTGGGCCTGGTTCTCGGCCCAGCCCCAGGCATAGGCCAGCAGCGCGTGGCGCGGCGTGGCGCCGGCCAGGGTGGCGGCCAGGGCCTGGGCCGTGGGCCACAGCGGCGCCGGTGCCAGCGCCGCCAGGGTGGCGATGCGCGCGTCGGCGGCGTCGCCGCCGTTGCGCAGCCAGTCGAGCATGGAGCGCCCCATCTGCAGCGATTGCGCCCGCAGTTCGGCTGTTTCGCGCGTCTGCAGCAGCCAGTCGTTGAGTTCGCCCACCGCCGCCGCGTCGTGGGCCTGCCAGGCCTGGCAGAGGGCGGCCAAGGCTGGCAGCTCGCTGCGCGCCAGGCCCAGTTGCAACTGCGCCAGCAGCCAGTCTCCCGCGGCCGCCTCGTCGGGCAGCAAGCCGGCCTCGACCGCCGCTTCCAGGCCCTCGGAATAGCTGAAGCCTCCCACCGGCAGCGCCGGCGAGGCCAGCCACATCAACTGCAGCAGCGTGGCCGGGGGCGTGGCCATTCAGTGGTCGTGCTTGCAGCCGGGGCCGTGGACATGGCCCTTGTCGCTGCCGTGATCGTGGCCATGGTCATGACCGTGGTCGTGGGAGTGGTCGTGGGAGTGGTCGGGCCCATGGGCGTGGTCGTGGTCATGTCCATGCTCATGGCCGTGGTGATCATGCCCACCCTCGTGCCCACCCTGGTAGGCGCCGCCCTCGGGCTCGAAGGCCGCGGCCTCCTCGCTGACGATCAGGTGCATGCGGCGCAGCATCTCGGTCAGCACATGGTCGGGTTCGAGCTTGAGGTGGTCGTCCCTCACCTCCACCGCGACATGGCGGTTGCCCAGGTGGTAGGCGGCGCGCGCCAGGTCGATGGGCGCGCCGTGCTGGCTGCAGTGGCGCACCACCAGCACCGGCTGGGCGGCGGCCTTGACGCTGACCAGCGAGCCGTCCTCGGCCACCAGCACGTCGCCGCCGCGCAGCACGCTGCCGCGCGGCAGGAAGACGCCGAGCACGCGGCCCGTCGAGTCGACGGCGTCGAATCGGCTCTTCTGGCGCTGGTCCCAGCCGAGTTCGACGCTGGCGGCGCGCTTGAGCAGCGGGGCGGCCAGGCCCTGGCCGCGCGGGATGAGCTTGTTGACGATGAGCATGGGGCTCCCTGGGCGGATGGTGTTGGTGTTCAGTGTACGGAGCGGCGCCGCTGCCGCGCCTTGATGCGCAGCCAGGCCTCGCGGATGGCGGCGCTGGCCAGCCACAGCACGAGGCCGCTGAAGAGCACGTCGCTGAGGAAGTGGCCGCCCTGGGCCATGCGACCGCCGCCCACCAGCAGGCCGGCGGCGGCGCCTATCAGCAGCCACCGCCGGCGTGTGGCCGGCGCGCCCAGCAGGCCCACGGCCAGCAGCGTGAAGCCGGTGGCGCTGTGGCCGCTGACGAAGCTGCAATTGGTGCGGCACTGCTTGGCCGGGCGCAAAGCCGGCGTGAAGTGGGCCGGGCCGCCGAACTCCTGCACCGCCACCGGCCGCGCCCGCCCCCAGCCTTCCTTGAGCGCGCCGTTGACCAGGGCGCCGGTGCCCAGCCACATCGCCAGCGCCAGCAGCATGCTGCGCCGCCACCAGCGCACGCCCAGCAGCGCGGGGGGGCGCTTCCACCAGATCAAGGCGATGACCAGGCCGGCCAGGCCGGCAGCGCGGCCGAACCAGGGTACGGCCACGTAGACGGCGCGCACCCAACTCAGACCGTTGCCGACGAAGCCGCCGTCCGCCTGGCGGAATAGCGCTGCCGCCCACAGGTCCAGCCCGGGCCAGGCGCTGAAGACGATGCAGGCCAGCGAGAAGGCGCCGGCCAGCCAGGCCCATTCGCGTTCGCGTGCGCGCCAGGGCCGCGGGGTGGGCGGGGCGTTCATCGGCAGAAGGCTTGTTCACCGCTGGCTGGCGGCAGCGCCCGCGGGCGCGACAGGCGCAGGGCTATGACGCCGGTGGACGAGCGCCGCACCGCCACCGCGGCCACGGTCTCCAGCCCGCCCAGGGCAGCGGCCAGGTCGGCCGGCGGCTCGCCCTCGGACAACACCCACCAGGGGCCGGCGCCACCACCGCCGCGCCAGGGGCAGCTCAGCTCATAGTGGCTGTTGGCCACGCTGCCGGGCCGCCAGACGGCGCGCAGCAGCGCTCGATCACGCCACTGGTAGGCGGCCTGGGCCAGCACGGTGCGCGAGGTGCCCAGCAGGTGGATCGGCCCCTCGGCCGGCAGCGCCCGCGCCAGCTCGGCATAGGCCGCCGGCCAGCCGCGCATGCGGCCCCAGGCGTCCAGCGTTGCCGGCAGCATGCGGCCCGGCGCCAGCGCGCGCTGGACGATGGGCGCACCGGCCAGCAGCGTGACCAGGACCAGCTGCGCCGCCAGCAGGCCGGCCCAGCGGCGCTGGCCGTCGGCCGGTCGCGGCGCCAGCGCCAGCGCCAGGGCCAGGGCCGCGGCCAGGTGGACGGGCGCGATCCAGTTGATCTCGGCATGGCTGCGCGCCGCCTGCAGCAGGCCCACCGCGGCCAGCGGCAGCGAGGTCCAGCCCAGCAGCGCCGCGGCCGGCGCCGGCCACTCCGCCGCGCCGCCGCGCCAGCGCCGGCCACGCCAGGCCAGGGCCGGCAGCAGCAGCGGGGCCAGGATCAGCGGCTGGGCCAGCGTGAACGACAGCCACTCGCCGGCCGCCGCGGCGAGGCTTCGCGTCGCCCGCTGCTGCACCGTGATCTCGGCCGTGTGGCGCAGCGTGGGCCAACCGGCTTCGGCGTTCCACAGCAGATTGGGCGCCACGATGAGCAGCGCGCACAGCGCCGCACCGGCAAAGCCCATCCAGGCGCGGCGGTCGCCGGCGCGCCAGACGAAGAGGGCCGCGCCCAGCAGCAGGGCGCCCAGCGTGTACTTGTCAAGCAAGCCGAAACCGCAGGCGAGCGCGAAGCCGACCCAGGCCAGGGCGCTGCGCCCGGCCACCGCCCGCCACAGCGCCCACAGCGCCAGCGCCCAGAAGAGCAGCAGCAACGCGTCGGTGGTGGCCACCAGGCCCAGCAGTCCGGCAATGGGGCTGGCGGCAAAGACCGCCGCGGCCCAGATGCCGACATGGCGGTGCTGGTCCGCCGGCAGGCTGGCCTCGACGTCGCGGCCCAGCGCCCACAGCACGGCGGCGGTGAGCGCATAGCTGGCCATCGCCAGCGCGCGCAGGCCGACCTCGCCGTGGCCGAAGAGCGCGGTCGAGGCGCGGATCAGCACCGCCACCGCAGGCGGCTTGGAGTAATAGCCCCATTGCAATGTGCGCGACCAGTCCCAGTACTGCGCCTCGTCGACGTGCAGCGAGGCGCCGCTGCCGGCCACCAGGGCCAGGCGCAGGCCCAGCAGCGCCAGCAGGGCGGCCCCGAAGGCGGCGAGCGGCCAGCCGAATGGACCCGATGGGCCTGACGGACCGCGGCTCATGGTGCCGTCCCCCGCAGGACCAGGGCGAAGCCGCGGTCGCGCGCCAGCACCCGGTAGGCGCTGCGCTCGTCGGCCGGCAGTGCGTCAAAGCGGTCCTCGCGCACCAGGGCAGCCTCGCCGGGCCGGGGTTCGCGGCGTGGGGCCGGTTCGCCGCGGTAGTAGGCGGCGCTGGGCTGGTGCAGCCGCCACTGCACCAGCGGCAGTTGCTGCTGGCGCGCAGCCAGCGCCAGCGCGCGCACCGGGCCCTGGAGCGCCTGGCCCCACCAGGGCAGGGCGAATTGCGTCCAGCCACAGGCGGCCACCGCGGCGGCAGCGAGCAGCGCCGGCAGGTGCCGCGCCGCGCGCAGCCAGGCCCCGGCGGCCAGGGCGGCGATCAGCGCGCCGCCCAGCGCGATGCCTGGCAGCGACAGCGCCGGCTGGGCCGCGGCGGCGATGAAGCGCGCCGTCCATTGCGGGTCGGCCCGGCCCTGGGCCAGCAGGGCGGCCAGTTGCGGCGAGGCCGCGGCCAGCAGCCACAGCCCCAGCGCGCACGCTGCCAGCGCCAGCGCCATGGTGCGCCCGGCGCCGACCAGGGCGCGTGCCGCCAGCAGCAGCAGCGGCGTGATCGCATAGAGGCCGTAGTGCGGCAGCTTGGTGCCCGAAAGCGAGAAGAAGACGACCACGAAGCCGGCCCACAGCAGCAGGAAGCGCAGCGCCGGATCGGCCCAGCTGGCGCGCAGGCCGCGCAGCAGCGGCAGCAGCAGCGGCGTCCACGGCAGCATCAGCAGCGGCAGCACCAGCAGGTGGTAGGCGCCGCCGCCGCCATGGCCTTCGAGCGGCGCCGAGAAGCGGTCGAGGTTGTGGCGCACCAGGAAGCCGTCGACGAAGTCCTGGCCGTGGCGCTGCAGCGCATAGGCATACCAGGGCAGGGCGACGGCCAGGCCCAGGACCCAGGCGCGGCCGTCGGCCAACAGGGGACGCAGCACGGCCCAGGGCCTGTGCTCGCGCCAGCCGGCCGCGGCCCACAGCAGGAGGGCGGCACCGGGCAGCAGCAGCGCCACCGGGCCCTTGGTGAGCAGGCCCAGCGCCACCCAGAGAAAGGCGCGGCGGCGCGGCGCTGCAGCGGCCGGGTTCTCAAGTGCGCGCCAGAGGTCGAAGAGCGACAGCGCCAGCAGCAGGTTGAGCAAGGCATCCGCTGTCGCTGCGCGGCCTATCAGCAGCGGCCCCAGGCTGGTGGCCAGCATGCCGGCTGCCGCCACCGCGACGCCGCGGCCCCAGCGCGGCGCGGCAAAGGCGGCGGTGGCCAGGCACCAGGCCCAGGCGCACAGGGCCGAGGGCAGGCGGGCAGCGAACTCGGTGGTGCCGAAGAGGGCCAGGCTGGCCGCCTGCAGCCAGTAGACGAGGATGGGCTTGTCGAAGCGGTCTTCGCCGTTGAGCGTGGTGTGGCCCCAGTCGCCGCTGGCCAGCATCTCGCGGCTGGCCTCGGCGAAGGCGCCCTCGTCGACGTCGAAAAGCGGCGCGCTGCCCAGGCCGGCCAGCCACAACAGCAGCAACAGGGCCGCGCCGATGACGGCCAGGCCGCGCTCCTTGCCCGGCGCCGCGGCGCCCGCCATCGCCAGCGCCATCAGTCGCGCTTGCTGTGCCAGGCCTCGTCGGCGGCGGGCTCGCTGCCGGGACGCCGGTGGTAGGCCATGCCGTGGCCGCCTTCGTAGTAGACGCGCATCAGCAGTTCGGCCAGCACGCCGGTGGTCAGGAACTGCAGGCCGCCGACCAGCATGAAGAAACCCAGGGCCAGCATGGGCCGCGTGCCGATGGCCTGGCCCATCAGCTTTTCGACCCCCATCCAGGCCAGGATGAGGCCGCCTATGGTGGACACCAGCAGGCCGACACCGCCAAAGAACTGCCCCGGCCGGGTGCCGAAGTTGAGGAAGAAATACATCGCCAGCAGGTCGGTGAGCACGCGGAAGGTGCGCGACAGGCCGTACTTGCTGGTGCCCATCAGGCGGGCGCGGTGATTCACCGGCTCCTCGGCCATGCGCGAGGGCGAGGTCACCGTGGCCAGCCACGCCGGGATGAAGCGGTGCATCTCGCCGTACAGCCGCACCTGGCGCAGCACGTCGCCGCGGAAGGCCTTGAGGCTGCAGCCCAGGTCCTTGAACTCCAGCCCGGTGGCGCGGCGGATCAGGCGGTTGGCGATCTTCGAGGGCAGCTTGCGCAGCACGAAGCCGTCCTGGCGGTTCTTGCGCCAGCCGGCCACCAGGTCCATGTCCTCGACCAGCAGTCGCGCCACCAGCCGCGGGATGTCGCGCGGGTCGTTCTGCAGGTCGCCGTCCATGGTGACGATGACATCGCCGCGCGCCGCATCGATGCCGGCCTGCATGGCTGCGGTCTGGCGGAAGTTGCGCATCAGGCGCAGCACGCGCACATGGGGGCCCACCTTCGCAGCGTGACGCTCGAGCGCGGCGCCGGTGCCGTCGAGGCTGCCGTCGTCGACGACGATCAGTTCCCAGGGGTGGGGGTAGCTCGCCATCGCCGCCTGCACGTCGTCGATCATCGGCGCGACGTTGTCGATCTCGTTGTACATCGGCACCACGATGGACAGGCGGTGCGGCGGCGCGGTTTCGCTGGCCGCGGCCAGGGGCGTGGGAAGGGTGATGGCGTTCATGAGGTTCGTTGCTGTCCGCGCGGTGTGCCTTGCAGCCCGTGGCTGGCCGCGGCGGCCAGGATGGAGAAGACGATCACGAACAGGTGCATGGTGAAGGCGGCGCCGAGCACCGTGGAGGGGGAAACCGTGGCGCCGGCGAGGCGGGCACCGACCCAGACGCCGGCTTCATAGGTACCGAAGCCGGCCGGCGGCTGGATGGGCAGCACGGCCGCGCCTTCGCCAGCCAGCGCGCCGGCCCAGGCCATGGCCAGCGGCAGCTCGGCGATGCCGCTCAGCAGCAGGGCCAGCACGGCGATCTTGACCAGCCAGTTGGCCAGCGTCCACAGCCAGCCGCGCGCATGCGAGCGCAGCACCGCCTGCAGCACGCGCGCCAGCGCCCGCGCCAGCCAGGTGCCGCCACCGCCCGGCCCGCCCACTGCCGCCAGGGCAGCGCGGGCCAGGCTGGCACCGCGCCAGACGATGAGGCCCAGCAGCGCCAGCGCCAGCGTGCCGCGCAGGACAAACGCCGCAGCCGGCGCCAGGCCGAGATCAGGCCCGAAGACCGCGGCGCCCAACAGGCCCAGCACGGCGGCGTCCTGCAGGCGCAGCCAGAAAAGGCTGGCAGCCGAATCACCCACCGGCACGCCCCAGCGCTTGTACAGCAGCCAGGGGAAGCCGAGTTCGCCGGCGCGCATGGGCAGCACATTGATGGCGGCGCTGTGGACCAGCGTGATGTGCAGGCATTCGGCCAGGCGCACCGGCAGCCGGTGCCGCCACTCGTCGCGCAGGCGCAGCGCGCGCAGCGTGTAGCTGGCCCCCATGCCCAGGGCCGCGATCAGCCAGGTGAGGGGCGGCAGCGCCGTGGCGCGTGCCCACAGCTGGGCCGGCGCCGGCAGCACCCAGGCCAGGGCCAGGGCGGCCAGGCCGCCGAGCAGCCAGACGAGGATTTGGCGCTTCACCGCGCGCCCGGCCCGGGGTGGGCGCGCCACCACAGCAGCGCGGCGGCCAGGCCGATCAGCGCGACGACGCCGTGCATCCAGCCGGCCTGCGGGTATTCGCGCTCGGCGACCCAGAAGCCGCAGGCCGTGGCCACCAGGGCCGCCGCCGTCAGATGGGCGCCGACGCGGCCAGCCAGGCCATCGCCCATGCGTGCCACCAGGGCCTGCCCCTTCGGCGTGCCATTGATGGCCAGCCCCACGGCCCAGCCCAGGGCGGCGCCGGCTGCCACATCGCTGGGCCAGTGGGCGCCGACCGCGATGCGCGACAGCGCCACCGCCAGTGCCGCCAGCAGCGCGAGCACACGCCAAGGCAGGGCTGCGGCGCGCAGCGGGCCGGCCAACAGCAGTGCTGCCGCGGTGAAGGCCATCGCCGCATGGCCCGAGGGCATCGAGCGCGAGCGCAGCTCCATGCCGATGACCTGCACCGCCTCGGGCCCCAGCAAAGCCAGTGGGCGCCCCATCGCGAAGCCGCCCTTGAGCAACTGCACCAACAGGCCGCCGCCGATCACGGCGACGATGAAGGCCGCCAGCACCTGGGGCCGTCGCGGCCCGGCCGCGCCGGCGAAGAGCAGGGCGGCGCTGCCCAGGCCGGCCACCGACAGCGCCGACCAGGCCACCGCCCCCGCCGGCCCCCAGGCGTTGACGGCGGCGAAGATCTGGCGGTCGAGCGCACCGCCGTGCAGCGCCAGCGCGCCGCCGCCCAGCAACAGCGCCGCCAGCGCAGCTGTGCGCCAAGCGTGCGGGGATTGCGTTGTGGGCAGGCCTTGATCCATGCGGGTGTCCAGGCCGCGATTGTCGGCGATGCGCCCTGGGGGCGCCGGGGCGGGACGGTCAGAACAAGAAGTAGCGCTGCGCCATCGGCAGCACCGTCGCCGGGTCGCAGGTGAGCAGCTGCCCATCGGCGCGCACGCGGTAGGTCTGGGGGTCGATCTCCATCGCCGGCGTGTAGGCGTTGTGGATCATGTCGGCCTTCTTCACCGTGCGGCAGCCCTGCACCGAGGCCAGACGCTTGCGCAGGCCGAGCTGCTCGCCGATGTCGGCCTGCAGCGCGCTCTGGCTGACGAAGCTCAAGGACGTGGCCGGCAGCACACCGCCGTAGCTGCCGAACATGGGCCGGTAGTGCACCGGCTGCGGCGTCGGGATGCTGGCGTTGGCGTCGCCCATCAGCGCCGCGGCGATGAAGCCGCCCTTGAGGATGAGGCTGGGCTTGATGCCGAAGAAGGCCGGGCGCCAGATCACCAGGTCGGCCCACTTGCCGACCTCGATGCTGCCGACCTCGTGCGCGATGCCGTGGGCCAGGGCCGGGTTCACCGTGTACTTGGCGATGTAGCGCTTGACGCGGAAGTTGTCGTTCTTCGCGCCGTCACCCGGCAGCGCGCCGCGCTGGCCCTTCATCTTGTGCGCCGTCTGCCAGGTGCGGATGATGACCTCGCCGACGCGGCCCATGGCCTGGCTGTCGCTGCTGAACATGCTGATCGCGCCGAGGTCGTGCAGCACGTCCTCGGCGGCGATGGTCTCGCGCCGGATGCGGCTTTCGGCGAAGGCCAGGTCCTCGGCGATGCCGGCGTCGAGGTGGTGGCACACCATCAGCATGTCGAGGTGCTCGTCCAGCGTGTTGACGGTGTAGGGCCGGGTCGGATTGGTGCTGCTGGGCAGCACATTGGGCTCGCCCACCACGCGCATGATGTCGGGCGCGTGGCCACCGCCGGCACCCTCGGTGTGGAAGGTGTGGATGGTGCGGCCGCGGAAGGCGGCGATGCTGTCCTCGACAAAGCCGCTCTCGTTGAGCGTGTCGGTGTGGATGGCCACCTGGGTGTCGGTGACCTCGGCCATGGTCAGGCAGTTGTCGATGGCCGCTGGCGTCGTGCCCCAGTCCTCGTGCAGCTTGAGGCCGATGGCGCCGGCGGCGATCTGCTGGCTCAGGGCCTCGGGCCGGCTGGCGTTGCCCTTGCCCATGAAGCCCAGGTTCATCGGGAAGGCCTCGGCCGCCTGCAGCATGCGGTGGATGTTCTCCGGGCCCGGCGTACAGGTGGTGGCAAAGGTGCCGGTGGCCGGCCCGGTGCCGCCGCCCAGCATGGTGGTGACGCCGCTCATCAGCGCCTCTTCGATCTGCTGCGGGCAGATGAAGTGGATGTGGGTGTCGATGCCGCCGGCGGTGACGATCAGGCCTTCGGCCGCGATGATCTCGGTGCCGGGGCCGATGACGATGTCCACCCCCGGCTGCACGTCGGGGTTGCCGGCCTTGCCGATGGCGGCGATGCGGCAGCCCTTCAAGCCGATATCGGCCTTGACGATGCCCCAGTGGTCGATGATGAGGGCGTTGGTGATGACGCAGTCGGCCGCTTCGTGGTGGCCGGGGCCGTTGACGACCTGGGACTGGCCCATGCCGTCGCGGATGGTCTTGCCACCGCCGAACTTGACCTCTTCGCCATAGCCGCCGGCGTGCAGGGTGTAGTCGCTCTCGACCTCGACGATGAGGCCGGTGTCGGCCAGGCGCACGCGGTCGCCCACGGTGGGGCCGTACATCTCGGCGTAGGCGCGTCTTCCGATGGTGGCCATCACACGCCCCCGTTCGTCAGGCCGCGGAAGCCCCAGACCTGGCGCAGGCCGCCGTAGGCGACGAGCTCGACCGTGCGCTCCTGCCCCGGCTCGAAGCGCACCGCCGTGCCGCTGGCGATGTTCAGCCGCATGCCCTTGGCCGACTGGCGGTCGAAGTGCAGCGCCGCATTGGTCTCGGCGAAGTGGTAGTGCGAGCCGACCTGGATGGGGCGGTCGCCGGTGTTGGCCACGAGGAGGCTCAGGGTGGTGCGGCCGGGATTGAGCGAGTGCGCCGGGCCATCGGTGAAAAGTTCTCCTGGAATCATCGCCGGGCCTTCATGCAATAGGTTGGTGCACGGTCACCAATTTGGTGCCATCGGGGAAGGTTGCCTCGACCTGGATCTCGCTCACGATCTCGGGCACGCCCTCCATCACTTCGTCGCGCGCCAGCACGGTCTTGCCCTCGCTCATCAGCTGGGCCACGGTCTTGCCGTCGCGTGCGCCTTCGAGGATGGCGGCGCTGATCAGCGCGATGGACTCGGGCACATTGAGCTTGAGCCCGCGCGCCTTGCGGCGCTCGGCCAGCAGCGCGGCCGTGAAGAGCAGGAGCTTGTCTTTTTCACGCGGAGTCAAATCCATAAAGGCATCCAGTCAGCGCGTGCGGCCGCAAATGCCGGCCGAACACGCGGAGTCAAATCCATTGAAGTTTCCAATCAGCGCGTGCGGCCGCAAAAGCCGGCCGAACACGAGGTGTCAGGTCCATGGAGTGGGGCAGAGCACGATGGGTGCCACCATCCTAACGTCGGCGGCGTGCACCGTTGGCGCGCATCGTGCATGACCCGAGGGCCATGCCTGTTGCCGAACCCCTGACCATGCCCTCTTCCGGTGCGCCTGTCGCACCCCAGCAGCGGGTGATCAAGGTCAGGCGCGACTACAACGACTGGGTCGCCCGCGAAAGCCTGGAGGACTATGCGCTGCGCTTCACGCCGCACAGCTTTCGCAAGTGGAGCGAGTGGCGGGTGGCCCATACCGCGCTGGGCGGCGCCGCCTCCTTCCTGGTGCTGGAAGCGCTGGGCGCGACGCTGCTGCTGCAGTTCGGCTTCGTCAATGCCTTCTGGGCCATCCTGGCGACGGCGGCCATCATCTTCGCCGCCGGCCTGCCCATCAGCGTCGTTGCGGCCCGCCACGGCCTGGACATGGACCTTCTCACGCGCGGCGCCGGCTTCGGCTACATCGGCTCGACCATCACCTCGCTGATCTACGCCAGCTTCACCTTCATCTTCTTTGCGCTCGAGGCGGCCATCATGGCCTACGCGCTGGAGCTGGCCTTCGACATCCCGCCCGCCTGGGGCTATGCGCTCAGCGCGCTGGTGGTGATCCCGCTTGTCACCCACGGCGTCACCGCCATCAGCCAGCTGCAGATGTGGACGCAGCCGCTGTGGCTGGTGTTGCTCATCACACCCTACGTCTATGTCTTCCAGGCCCACCCGGGGCTGGTGGACGAGTTGCGCGCCTACGCCGGCATCGATGGCCGCGGCGGCGCCTTCGATCCGCTGCTCTTCGGTGGCGCGCTCACCGTGGGCGTGGCCCTCATCACGCAGATGGGCGAGCAGGTCGACTACCTGCGCTTCATGCCGGCGCGCACGGCCGCCAACCGCGGGCGCTGGTGGCTGGCGGTGCTGGTGGGCGGGCCCGGCTGGGTGCTGCCGGGCGTGCTCAAGATGCTGGGCGGCGCGCTGCTGGCAACGCTGGCGCTGAGCCTGTCGGTGCCGGCCGATCGCGCGGTCGACCCCAACCAGATGTACCTGGCGGCCTACGAGGGCGTCTTTCCGCGCTATGGCTGGGCGGTGGCGGCCACGGCCCTGCTGGTCATCGTTTCCCAGCTCAAGATCAACGTCACCAATGCCTATGCCGGTTCGCTGGCCTGGAGCAACTTTTTCGCGCGTGCCACCCACAGCCACCCGGGGCGGGTGGTGTGGGTGGTGTTCAACACGCTGATCGCGCTGATGCTGATGGAACTGGAGGTCTTCCGCGCCATCGGCGGCGTGCTGGGCCTGTACTCCAACATCGCCATCAGCTGGATCATGGCCGTGGTGGCCGACCTGGTGATCAACAAGCCCCTGGGCCTGAGCCCGGCCGGCATCGAGTTCCGCCGCGCCCATCTGTACGACATCAACCCGGTGGGCGTGGGCGCCATGGGCGCGGCTTCGCTGCTCTCGGTGCTGGCCTACCTGGGCGTGTTCGGCGGCGGCGCCCAGGCCTTCTCGGCCGCCATCGCGATGGGGGTGGCGCTGCTGGCCTCGCCGCTGCTGGCCTGGGCCACGCGCGGCCGCTACTACATCGCCCGGCCCGGCGCCGCGGCCGAGGGCGCCTACCTGGGCCAGGCCATGGCCAGCCGCTGCGTCATCTGCGAGCGCGCCTACGAGGGCGCCGACATGGCGCCGTGTCCGGCCTATGGCGGACCCATCTGCTCGCTGTGCTGCTCGCTGGACGCGCGCTGCCAGGACTTGTGCAAGCCGCCCGAGGCGCGCGCCTCGCTGCAGATCCGCGCCCTGCTGCGCCGCCTGCTGCCGCGCGCCTGGTGGCCCCAGCTCGACACCGGCCTGGGCCACTACCTGCCGCTGATGGCGGTGGTGGCGCCGGCCTTGGCCGGGCTGCTCTACCTGCTGTACGAGCTGGAGTTGCGCGCCATGGGCGAGGCGGCGGCGCTGCTCGGGCCTGCGCTGCGCGCCGGCTTCGTCAAGGCCTATTGCGCGCTGTTGCTGGTGAGCGGCGTGATTGCCTGGTGGCTGGTGCTCACGCGCATCAGCCGCCGCGTCGCGCAGGAGGAGTCCAACCGCCAGACCGAGGCCCTGGTCAAGGAGATCGATTCGCACGCACGCACCGATGAGCAGCTGCAGCGCGCCCGGCACGCGGCCGACGCCGCCAACCGCGCCAAGACGCGCTACATCTCGGCCATCAGCCACGAGCTGCGCACGCCGCTCAACAGCATCCTGGGCTATGCCCAGCTGCTCGACGAAGACCCGGCCATGCCCACCCACCGGCGCCAGGCCGTGGGCGTGATCCGCCGTGGCGGCGAGCACCTGCTGAGCCTGATCGAGGGCACGCTGGACATCGCTCGCATCGAGGGCGGCAAGCTCACGCTGGACGCGCGGCCGGTGCGCCTGCGCGAGGCGCTGCAGCAGATCGTGCAGATGTTCGAGCTGCAGGCGCTGGGCAAGGGCCTGCGCTTCGAGCACGACGTGCAGGGCGCGCCCGAGCTGGTGCGTGCCGACGAGCGCCGGCTGACCCAGATCCTCATCAACGTGCTGGGCAATGCGGTCAAGTTCACGCCCGCCGGGCGCGTCGCCTTTCGCGCCAGCCATCTGCGCGACATGGCGGTGTTCGAGATCGAGGACAGCGGCCCCGGCATCGCCGAGGCCGACCTGGCGCGCATCTTCGAGCCCTTTTCACGCGGCGCCCACGCCGAGGCCGCCAGCCACGCGGCGGGGGGCACGGGCCTGGGCCTGACCATCGCGAAGATGCTGACCGAGCTGATGGGCGGCGAGCTGACGGTGTCGTCGCGCCTGGGCCAGGGCACGCTGTTCCGCATCCGCCTCTTCCTGCCCGAGCTGCAACCGGGGCGCGGGCCGGTCCTGCCCCCGCCGCGCAAGGGTTATTCCGGAGCGCGTCGCCGCCTGCTGGTGGTGGACAACGAGGAGGTCGACCGCCTGCTGCTGGCGCGCCGCCTCGAGGCCCTGGGCTTCGACGTGCTGCAGGCGGCCTCGGGCCAGGCCGCGGTAGACCTGATGCAGGAGGAAGGCCAGTCGCCGCACGGCGCCGGCCGGCCGGTGGACGCCATCCTGATGGACCTGGCCATGCCCGGCATCGACGGCTGGGAGACGCTGCGCACGCTGCGCCGCCTGAAGCTCAGCGCGGCGCCGGCGGCCATCGTTTCGGCCAACGCCTTCGACAAGGCGCTGGACAACGATGTCGGCATCACGGCCGCCGATTTCATCACCAAGCCGGTGCGCTTCGACGAACTGCTCGACTGGCTGGGCGCCCAGCTCGGCCTGCAGTGGCTGGCTGCCGCGCCCGCGCCGCCGCCGCCGGCCTTGTCCGGGAACCTGCCCCTGCCCTCGCGCGAACAGCTGCTGGCGCTGCAGGAGGTGATCAGCCTCGGTTACCCGCGCGGCGTGCAGCGCCTGCTCGACGAGATAGCGGCCGCCCGTCCCGATTGCGCCGCCTGGCTGGCGCCGCTGCGCGCACTGGCCCAGGCCTTTCGCTTCGACCCCATGACCCGGCTGATCCAGGATGCACTCGCCAAGACCCACACCGCCTGAAGCTGCAGGCCCGCTCGACCGGCTCGACCGCTCGCGCGCCGGCCTCGTGCTCATCGTCGACGACGTGCCCGACAACCTGGCCCTGCTGCACGACGCGCTGGATGCCGCCGGCTACACCGTGCTGGTGGCCACCGACGGCGCCAGCGCGCTGCTGCGCGCGGCCCAGGCCGAGCCCGACATCGTGCTGCTCGACGCGGTGATGCCGGGGCTGGACGGCTTCGAGGTCGCGCGCCGGCTCAAGGCCGGGCCCGAGACGGCCCACATCCCGGTCGTCTTCATGACCGGCCTCACCGACACCGAGCATGTGCTGGCCGCCTTCGAGGCCGGCGGTGTGGACTATGTGACCAAGCCCATACGCCCGCCCGAGGTGCTGGCGCGCATGGCCGCCCACATGCAGGCGGCCCGCCAGGCCCGCCAGGCGCGCAATGCGCTGGACGCCTACGGCCACGCCACGCTGTCGCTGCGCCTGGGGCCGGGCCAGCCGCGCCTGACCTGGCAGACGCCGCTGGCGCGGCGCTGGCTGCCCGATTACTTCGGCAGCGCGGTCGACGAGGTGCCGGCGCCGCTGCTCGCTTGGTTGGCCCAGGCGGAGGCCGGGCGCGAGGTGAGGCCGCTGGCCACGCGGCTGCCGCGCGACGGCGCGCGCCAGCTCGTGTGTACGCTGCAAGGGCGCACCGTCGACGAGGATTGGCTGGTCGTGCTGCGCGAGGTCAACGACGCCGCCACCGTGGAGGCCACGATGCAGGCCTTCGGCCTCACGCTGCGCGAGAGCGAGGTGCTGTACTGGGTGGCCAAGGGCAAGACCAACCGCGACATCGGCGACATCCTGGGCTCGAGCCCGGCCACGGTGAAGAAGCACCTGGAGCGCGTCTACGAGAAGCTGGGCGTCGAGACGCGCACCGCGGCGGCGGCGCTGGCGATGCAGCGGGTGCGCGAGCTGAATCCGGCCTGAAGGTCGGTGCAAGGGCGCGCCAGCGCAGCGGTCTGCGGGCGCCAAGTCTGGCGCGGCGGGCGCGGTTTCGCCCACAATCCCGGCCCTTGATGCACCTGCCTGCCCGCCTCTCGTCTGCCTTCTCGTCCGTGCTCGACCGCCTTCTGCGCGGCGTCGGGCGGGCCTGCACGCTGGTGCCGCCGCTGCTGCTGGCCCTGGGCGCCATACGCATCGTCCAGCTCGTTCATTTCTGGCCCGCGGGATTCCATGCGTCCGCGCCCGACGTCGGCCGCGTGCTGCTCCAGGGCTTGCGATTCGACCTGCGCGTGGGCGCCGTTGCCGGCCTGCTGCTGCTGCCGGCACTGGCGTGGCTGCCGGCGCGCGCCGCGGCGCGGCTGCTGGCGGGGGTGGTGGCGTTGCTGCTGCTGCTGTCGCTGATCAACCTGCACTACTTCGGCTTCTACAAGACGCCCATCGACGACGTCGTCTTCGGCCTCTTCGAGGACGACACGCGGGCGGTGCTGCAGACCGTCTGGCACGACTTTCCGGTGCTGGCCACGCTGGCGCTGGGCGCGCTGCTGACGCTGGTCACCGTCCGGCTGCAGCGCGGGCTGCTGCGGCGCCTGGCGCCGTCGGGTGTGCAGCTGCTGGCCTGGCCGCCGGCCTTGCGTGCCCTGGCCCTGGTGCTGGCGCTGCTGGCGCTGCTGCTGGCCAACAAGGGCACGCTGCGCGCGATGCCGCTGCAGCGCCAGCACTTCAGCGTCACACCCTCGGCCTTTCTCAACGACATGGTGCCCAATGGCGCCGTTGCGCTCAACTACGCCTGGGACAGCCGGCGCAAGTCGCTGGACCTGGGCAATCCTCTGGCCGGACTGCGCGGGCTGGGCTTCGATTCGCCGCTGGCCGCTGCCGCCGTGCTGGGCCTGCCGCGCGGCAGCGAGGCCGAACTGGCCGCGGCGATGAGCACCCACGAGGCCCTGCCGGCCGGCACGCCGCGCCGCAACCTGGTCTTCGTGCTGATGGAATCCTGGAGCGCCGAGCCCCTGCGCTACCAGGGTCCGGGCTTCGACGTGCTGGGCCGCATGGCACCCACGCTGGCCAACGCCTGCCATTTCAGCAACTTCGATTCGGCCCAGGGCGGCACCCACACCACGCTGGAGGCCTTGCTCTACGCCAGCCCCATCACGCCGCTTACGCTGGGCCGCGCCGGGCGCAAGCCCATCCCCTGGTCGATCGCCCTGGTGGCGCGCCAGGCCGGCTACCGCACGCTGTTCCTGACGTCGACGCGCGCCGGCTGGCGCCAGCTCGACCGCGTGCTCGCGGTGCAGGGCTTCGACGAGGTCGTCGACGGCAGCACGCTGCAGCAGGCCTATCCCGAGGCCGAGATGGGCATCTGGGGCGTGTGGGACGGCTATGTCTTCCGCTACCTCGCCGAGCGCCTGGCCAGGCCGCCGGCCGAACCCGGCGACAAGCCGCTCTTCGTCTTCGTGCTCACCGCCACCAACCACCCGCCCTACGACCTGCCGGCCGACTACGCGCGCCCGCCGCTGGACCTGGCGGCCTGGAAGGGCGAGACCGGCTCCGAGACCCTCAAGCCCAATCTCGACACCTACCGCTATGCCACCGATCTGCTGGGCGGCTTCGTGCAGCAGGTGATGCAGGGCCCGCAGAAGGACCGCACCGTCATCGCCGCCACCGGTGACCACAATGTGCGCTCCTTCGGCATCTATGCCGAGCCGGCGCGGCGCCACCTGCTGCACCAGGTGCCTTTCGTGATCTGGGGCGCCGGCCGACCCTGCGGCGAGCAGCAGCAGCTGCCGGCCAGCCATCGCGACATCTTCCCCACGCTGATGCCGCTGGCGGGCATCAGCGGGCCCTACCTCAACAGCGGGCGCAACCTGCTGCGCCCGCCCTCGGCAGCGCCGCTGGAGGCGCCGCGGGCCCTCTTCTTCGCCGGCGAGGCGCGCAGCGCCACCGGCCTGTGGCGCCTGGGCGACCCGGCCTCCTTCAGCTGCAGCCCGCCGCGCGAGCCTGCGGATGCCTGCCGCTTCGACGCGGCCGACGACCTGCAGGAACGCGCCCGCCTGGGTCTGCTGGACTGGCACGTCCGACGCAGCCTGCGCTGAGTTGTCGAGGGGCCATCGGCCCCGGCCCATACGCCGGACGGCGTATTTCCCGTTGGTGGCTTGCTCCCTAGCCTTGCGTCTGTCGTTCGCAACATCAACCCGGAGCCACAACCCGATGAACACCACGCGCAGAAGTGCCGTCCAGAAGCTGTCCACCCTGATGCTGGGCGTCGCCGCCCTCGGCCTCACGCCGGCCCATGCCGCCGACACCATCAAGGTGGGCGTGCTGCATTCGCTGTCCGGCACCATGGCCATTTCCGAGACGGTGCTGAAAGACACCGTGCTGATGGCCATCGACGAGATCAATGCCAAGGGCGGCCTGCTGGGCAAGAAGCTCGAGCCGGTGGTGGTGGACCCGGCCTCGAACTGGCCGCTGTTCGCCGAGAAGGCCAAGCAGCTGATCAGCCAGGACAAGGTGGCCGTGGTCTTCGGCTGCTGGACCAGCGTCTCGCGCAAGAGCGTGCTGCCGGTGTTCGAAGAGACGAACTCGCTGCTCTTCTATCCCGTGCAGTACGAAGGCGAAGAACTCAGCAAGAACGTCTTCTACACCGGCGCCGCGCCCAACCAGCAGGCCATTCCCGCGGTGGAATACCTGATGAGCAAGGACGGCGGCAGCGCCAAGCGCTGGGTGCTGCTGGGCACCGACTATGTGTACCCGCGCACCACCAACAAGATCCTGCGCTCCTTCCTCAAGAGCAAGGGCGTGGCCGACGCCGACATCATGGAGGAGTACACCCCCTTCGGGCACTCCGACTACCAGACCATCATCGCCAAGATCAAGAAGTTCGCCGGCGAAGGCAAGAAGACCGCCGTCGTCTCCACCATCAACGGCGACAGCAACGTGCCCTTCTACAAGGAACTGGGCAACCAGGGCCTGAAGGCGACCGACGTGCCGGTGGTGGCCTTCAGCGTGGGCGAGGAAGAACTGCGCGGCGTCGACACCAAGCCGCTGCAAGGCCACCTGGCCGCGTGGAACTACTTCATGTCGATCAAGGCCCCGGCCAACGACGGCTTCGTGAAGAAGTGGAGCGCCTATGCCAAGGCCAAGGGCATCGCCGGCCACAAGGACAAGCCGCTGACGAATGACCCGATGGAGGCCACCTACATCGGCTTCAACATGTGGGCGCAGGCCGTGACCAAGGCCAAGAGCACCGACACCGACAAGGTGATCGCCGCGATGGCCGGCCAGACCTACACCGCGCCCTCGGGCATCACGTCCAAGATGGATGAGAAGAACCACCACCTGCACAAGAGCGTGTTCATCGGCGAGGTCAAGGCCGACGGCCAGTTCAACGTGGTGTGGAAGACGCCGGGCCCGGTCAAGGCCCAGCCCTGGAGTCCCTTCATCCCCGAGAACAAGGGCAAGAAGGACGAGCCCTCGAAGTAAGGGCCCCCCGGAGCGGCCTGGCGGCCGCATCCCCCCCCCCAAGGGGGGCAGGACGCCAGCGGCCCGGCAGAGCCGGTACCGCGGCGTCCGCTTGATGGGGGTCTACGCGCTGGGCTCGTGACCCCTCTCCTACTGTCCTTTGCTTTCTGGCTTCAACACGCTTGTGCTGAAACGACTCTTTCTTGTCTTGATGCTGTTGGGCTTGCAGCCTGCCCATGCGCTCACACCCGAGCAGGCATTGCGCATCGCCAGCGGAGACAGCGACGAGCGCATCGCGGCGCTCAACGCGGCGGTGGCGGCTGCCGATCCGGCGCTGGGCCCCTTCGTGCAGGCGCTGCTGGCCGACGAGGTGAAGCTGGCCGGTGGCCGCGCCTTCATCGTGCGCGGCGACAAGATCACCGATGCCGCCAGCGGCGGCGCGGCCACGCTGCCGGCGGCGGGGGTCGAGGATGTCGTCAACAACAACCGCGTGCGGCGCGAGTTCGAGGCCGCGCTGGCCGCGCTGGCGCTGTTCGCCCCCGACCGCGACACGCGCGACAAGGCCATCAGCGCGCTGCGCGACCAGGCCGACGAGGGCAAGCTGGGCGTGATCGAGAAGGCGCTGGCCGCCGAAACCGACGCCGAGTTGAAGGCCCGCCTCTCGCTGCTGAAGGCGGCGGTGATGATCTCCTCGCCCGACAAGGCCAAGCGCCTGGATGCCGCCCGCCTGCTGGCCGGCAGCGAACAGCCGGCGACGCGCTCGCTGCTGATCGAGCGCCTGGCAGCCGAGAGCGATGGCGAGGTCAAGGCGGCCATCGACCTTTCGCTGTCCAAGGTGCAGGCGCGCCTGGCCTGGGGTGAGCGCCTGGGCGCGCTGTTCTCGGGCATCAGCCTGGGCTCGATCCTGCTGCTGGTGGCCCTGGGCCTGGCCATCACCTACGGCCTGATGGGCGTCATCAACATGGCCCACGGCGAGCTGATGATGATCGGTGCCTACGCCACCTACGTGGTGCAGAACGTCTTCAAGAGCTGGCTGCCGGGCGCCTTCGACTGGTACATCGCGGCGGCCATTCCGGCTTCCTTCCTGGCCGCGGCGCTGGTGGGTGCGGTGCTGGAACGCAGCGTGATCCGCTGGCTCTATGGCCGGCCGCTCGAAACCCTGCTGGCCACCTGGGGCATCAGCCTGATCCTGATGCAGGCGGTGCGCACGGTCTTCGGCGCGCAGAACGTCGGTGTCGAGAACCCCAGCTGGCTCTCGGGCGGGCTGCAGGTGCTGCCCAATCTGACGCTGCCCTACAACCGCCTCGCCATCCTGGCCTTCGCGGCCCTGGTGCTGGTGGGCATGACCCTGCTCATCAGCCGCACGCGGCTGGGCCTCTTCGTGCGCGGCGTGACGCAGAACCGGCGCATGGCCAGCTGCATGGGCGTGAACACGGCGCGCATCGACACCTATGCGTTTTCGCTCGGCGCCGGCATCGCCGGCCTGGCCGGCTGCGCGCTCAGCCAGGTCGGCAATGTGGGGCCGGACCTCGGCCAGGGCTACATCGTCGACAGCTTCATGGTGGTGGTGCTGGGCGGCGTGGGCCAGCTCGCCGGCACCGTCTACGCCGGCCTGGGCCTGGGCATTCTCAACAAGCTGCTGGAGGGCTGGAGCGGCGCCGTGCTGGCCAAGATCATGGTGCTGGTCTTCATCGTCGTCTTCATCCAGAAGCGGCCCCAAGGCATCTTCGCCCTCAAGGGCCGGAGTGCTGAGGCATGAACCGCGGCCTGCTGGGAACCCGCGGCTGGACCGCCGTGCTGGCCGCCGTCATCGTGGCCACCGTGCTGGTGCCGCTGCTCAACCTGGTGGTGCCCGCCGGCAGCGCCTTCCACCTGGCCGACTTCCATGTCAGCCTGCTCGGCAAGATCCTCTGCTACGCCATCTGTGCGCTGGCGATGGACCTGATCTGGGGCTATACCGGCATCCTTTCGCTGGGCCACGGCCTCTTCTTCGCGCTCGGCGGCTACGGCATGGGCATGTACCTGATGCGGCAGATCGGCCGCGACGGTCAGTACAAGAGCGACATGCCCGACTTCATGGTCTTCCTGAACTGGAAGGAATACCCCTGGACCTGGGCCGTGAGCGACAGCTTCGCGCTTCAGATGCTGCTGGTGCTGCTGGTGCCCGGGCTGCTGGCCTTCGTCTTCGGCTTCTTCGCCTTCCGCTCGCGCATCAAGGGCGTCTACTTCTCGATCATCACGCAGGCGCTGACCTTCGCCGCGATGCTGCTGTTCTTCCGCAACGAGACCGGCTTCGGCGGCAACAACGGCTTCACCGATTTCAAGCGCATCCTCGGTGTGCCCATCACCACGCCCGGCATGCGCGTCTTCCTGTGCGTGTTGACGGCGCTGGTGCTGATCGGCTTCTACCTGATGTCGCGCGCCATCGTACACAGCAAGTTCGGCCGCGTGCTGCAGGCCATTCGCGATGCCGAGACGCGCGTGATGTTCAGCGGCTACAACCCGGTGCACTACAAGCTGGCGATCTGGACCCTCAGCGCCGCGATGTGCGGCGTGGCCGGTGCCCTCTACGTGCCCCAGGTGGGCATCATCAACCCCGGCGAAATGAGCCCCGCAGCGAGCATCGAGATCGCCATCTGGGCCGCGGTGGGCGGGCGCGCCACGCTCATCGGCCCCATCGTCGGCGCCTTCTTCGTCAACGGCGCCAAGAGCTGGTTCACGGTGGCCTTTCCGGAGTTCTGGCTCTTCTTCCTGGGGGCGCTGTTCATTGGCGTGACGCTGTTCCTGCCGGACGGCATCGTGGGGCTGGTGCGCCGCTTGACCGCCAAAGAGACGGAGCGCAAGGCATGACGCCCGACCTGATGGAAGAGGGCGCGCGCCGCCTGGCCGAGCACCGGGCTCGCGCCGGCGCCGGCGGCAGCGTGATGGCGGGCCACCAGCCCTACTTCGGCCAGGGCGTGGCGCTGTACCTGGACGAGATCACCGTCAGCTTCGATGGCTTCCGCGCCCTCAATGCGCTCACGCTGACCATCAACGTGGGCGAACTGCGCTGCATCATCGGCCCCAATGGCGCCGGCAAGACGACGATGATGGACTGCATCACCGGCAAGACCCGGCCCGACAAGGGCAAGGTCTTCTTCGGCTCCAACATCGACCTGCTGCGCCTGACCGAGCCCGAGATCGCGCAGATCGGCGTCGGCCGCAAGTTCCAGAAGCCCACGGTGTACGAGCAGCTCAGCGTGTTCGAGAACCTCGAGCTCTCGCTGGTGGCCGACCGCGGCGTGCGCGCCAGCCTGCTGTCGCGCCTGAATGGCACCCAGCTCGACCGCCTGGGCGAACTGCTGACGCTCATTCACCTCAAGGACGAGGCCCAGCGCACCGCCGGCCTGCTTAGCCACGGCCAGAAGCAGTGGCTGGAGATCGGCATGCTGCTGGCGCAGGACCCCAAGCTGCTGCTCCTGGACGAACCCGTGGCCGGCATGACCGACGAGGAAACCGAGCGCACCGCCGAGCTCTTCCTCACGCTCGAAGGCCAGCATTCGCTGGTGGTGGTGGAACACGACATGAAGTTCGTCGACCAGCTCACGCAGGGGCGCAAGAAGGTCACGGTGCTGCACGAAGGCAGCGTGCTGGCCGAGGGCCTGCTGAGCGAGGTGCAGGCCAACGAGAAGGTCGTCGAGGTTTATCTTGGTCGATAGCGCGCCCGTCCTGCAGGTCGAGGGCCTGAACCAGTACTACGGCGGCAGCCACATCCTGCGCGGCCTCGCCTTCGAGGCGCGGCTGGGCGAGGTGACGGTGGTGCTGGGCCGCAACGGCGTGGGCAAGACCACGCTGCTCAAGAGCCTGATGGGCGTGGTGCCGGTCAAGGCCGGGCAGATCAAGTTGGCTGGCGCCGACATCACCAAGGCCACGCCTTATGAGCGCGTGCGCCAGGGCGTGGGCTATGTGCCGCAGGGGCGCGAGATCTTCGGCCGCCTGACGGTGGAGGACAACCTGCGCATGGGCCTGGCGTCGCGGCCCGCGGGCTCGGCCATCCCGCCGGAGCTGTTCGAGCTGTTCCCTATCCTCAAGCAGTTCCTGCACCGCCGCGGAGGCGACCTCTCCGGCGGCCAGCAGCAGCAGCTGGCCATCGCCCGCGCGCTGGCCGCGGGGCCGCGCCTGCTGATGCTGGACGAGCCCACCGAGGGCATACAGCCCAGCATCATCAAGGACATCGGCCGCGTCATCCGCATGCTGGCCGACCGCAAGACCATGGCCATCGTGCTGGTCGAGCAGTACTACGACTTCGCCGCCGAACTGGCCGACCAGTACCTGGTGATGGAGCGCGGCGAGATCGTCCAGCGCGGCCGCGGCAAGGACATGGAGGCCGAAGGCGTGCGCCAGCGCATGTCGATCTGAGGCCGGGCGGGCCGCGGCGGCGCACGGCGGCAGAACAGCACCCGCAGTTGCCGCCTTTTCGCCCTAAAGCAAGGGCGGTTGACTGCCGAAAATCCGTCTTCGCGGGGTTGTACGCGGGCGGAGCTGACGATGACGGGCGGGCGGTGTCGATTCGCGGTGGGCTTGTTGCTGGTGGCGCTGGCCGCGCCGGTGGCGGGCCAATGCACGCGCGTCGTCTTCTCGGCCCACCCTGACTATCCGCCCTACCACTGGGCCGAGGGCGAGCGCCTGGCTGGCGCCAGCGTGGCCCTGGCCGGCCGCATCCTCGACGAGCTGGGCGTGCGCTGGGAGGCGCGCTTCGTCGGCCCCTGGCCGCGCGTGCTGAAGTCGGCCGAGTACGGCGAGATCGACCTCGTCGTGAGCCTGAAGCCCACACCCGAGCGCCAGGCCTTCCTCGAGTTCACGGCATCGCCTTCGTTCCAGAACCCGATGGCGGTGTTCGCCGCCCGCGACCGGCCGCTGAAGTTCCAGGCGCTCGAAGACCTGGTGGGCAAGCGCGGCGGGCGCAGCGCCGGTGACCGCTTCGGCGACGAGTTCGACCGCTATGCCAGGCAGCACCTGAGCCTGGAAGACGCCGACAACCTGGACATCAATTTCAGCAAGCTGCTGGCCGGCCGCATCGACTACGTGGTGACCGGCCTGTACACCGGGCGTGCCCATCTGCTGCGCCAGGGCCTGGCCGAGCGCATAGCGCCGCTGGCGCGTCCGCTCAACGAAGGCACGGTCCACTTCGCATTCTCCCGCCGCAGCCCCTGCCTGGCCATGCTGGCGGCCGTGGACGCGCGGCTGGTGGCGGCACAGCGCAGCGGACTGGCGGCACGCCTGCTCGAAGAATCGCTGCAGCAATGGCCCAGCGGTGCCCGCAAGGCCGGCCCGCCATGAAGGCGCAGGGCTCCTGGCACTTCGAAGGCCGCCTGGCCATCCGGCAGGCCTTGATCGCTGCGCTGGTGGGCCTGCTGCTGGGCGTGGTGTTCAGCGCCCACCAGGTCAGCCGTGAGTTCAGGGAATCGGAAGCGGAGGAGCGCCAGGAAATCGAGCAATTGCTCGCCGTCCTGCGCGAACCCGCCGCCCAGGCCGCCTACCAGCTGAGCGTGGCGGCGGCGGCCGTCGTCGTGCAGGGCACGCTGTCGTTCGGGCCGGTGCAGGAGGCCGAGTTGAAGAACGACTTCGGCGAAACCCTGGCGCGGGGCCGCGGCACCGCGCCGCCCGTCGACCCCGGCGTCTGGTGGGCCCGCTTCGTCGCGCCCACCCACGAGCACCGCCTGTCGCTCAGCCATGGCCCTGGCGGCAAGCGGGTGGGTGAGCTGCGCCTGGTGACGACGCGCGGGCCGCGGGTCGAACGCCTGATGCAGGGCATCTGGCGCGAGGGCGGCCTTTCGGTGCTGCGCAGCCTGATCGTCGCAATGGCGCTGGGCGTGTGCTTCCACCTCACCTTGACGCGGCCACTCTCGGCGGTGGCGCGGCGCATCCGCAACGGCCCCGCGCAGGACGAGCCGGCAGCGCCGGCCGAGGCACCGCGGGCCGACGAGATTGGTGAAATCTCCGCCGCCTTCGAGCGCTACGAACGCGAGGCGCGCGAGCGCAGGCTCAGCATGGAGGCAGCGGCGTCGGCCCTGGCCGCCAGCGAAATGCGGCACCGCCGCATCGTCGAGACCGCTGGCGAGGGTGTCTGGCAGATCGACGAGCACGGCACGACGACGCTGGCCAACGAGGCCATGGCCGAGATGCTGGGCACGCGCGCCGCGCTGCTGCTGGGGCGCTCGATGTTCGACTTCATGGACGAGGAGGGCGCCCGCGTCGCCAAGGCGCTCTTCCTCACGCGCCAGAGCGGCGGCCACGAACGGGGCGAGTTCCGTTTCCTGCGCGCCGACGGCCGCGAGTTGTGGACCTATCTCTCCACCTGCCCCATCACCGACGCCGACGGCCGCCACGCCGGCGCGCTGGCGATGGTGACCAACGCCACCGAACGGCGGCGGCGCGATGAAGAACTGCGCGCCTCCAACGCGCAGCTGCGCGAAATGGTGGGCGACCTCGAGGCGCACAAGCTCGACATGGCCCACATCGCCGAGCTGAACGAGCTGCTGCAGTCGGCGCGCGCCGAGGCCGAGGCCTATGGCGCCATCGGTGCCGTCGGCGCACGCCTGTTTGCCGGCGGCTCAGGCGGGCTGGCCATGGTCATGTCCGGCACCGAAATGGCCACCGTCTGCACCTGGGGCCCGTCCGACTGGTTGCCGCTGCGCTACGAGCGTGATGACTGCTGGGCGATAAGGCGCGGCGGCCCGCACCTGCAGGCGCCCGGGCACGGCGTGCCCTGCAACCATGTCCTCGATGGCCGGATCGACCTGGTGCTGTGCATGCCGCTGTATGTCGAGGGTGAACTCCTGGGCGTGCTGCACCTGGCCGACGGCGATGCGGCCGACCACGAATTGCTGGATGGCGCGCTGCGGCGGCGCGTGGAGATCTTCGCGCAGGTGATCAAGCTCGGCCTGTCCAACCTGCGCCTGCGCGAGAGCCTGCGCGACCAGGCGCTGCGCGACGTGCTCACCGGCCTGCCCAACCGCCGCCTCTTCGACGAGACGCTGCCGCGCGAGCTGGCGCGCTGCGCGCGCTCGGGGCAGGCGTTGACGGTGGCCGTCGTCGACGTCGACCGTTTCAAGCACTTCAACGACAGCTACGGCCACGACGTGGGCGACCGCGTGCTGCGCGCGGTGGCGGCAGCGCTGCTGCGCAACATCCGCTCCGGCGACATGGCCTGCCGCTGGGGCGGCGACGAGTTCATGTGCCTGCTGATTGGCGCCACCGCCGCCGAGGCCAGGGCGCGCTTCGTCGAGCTGCTGGTGCGCACCGGCGAGGGCGACGAACTGGGCGCGGGGGCGATGCCGGAGGCGGTGACCTTCACTGTCGGCCTGGCCAGCGCCCCGGACGCAGCCACCGATGCCGCGGGCCTGCTGCGGGCCGCCGATGCCGCGTTGTACGTGGCCAAGGCGCGGGGCGGCCATTGCGTCGAGGTGGCGCCCGGCCGCGCCGCTGCGGCCAGCCTCGCCACCGGTGTACTGCCGGCCTGACGCCGGCCGCCATAATCCGCCCCGTGAAGCAGGCCAGACCGCCGCTGGTGCGAGCGTGGAAACACGGCACTGGAGGAAGGTCCGGACTGCGCAGGGCGGCGTAGCAGCTAACGGCTGTCCACCGTGAGGTGAGGATCAGAGCAACAGAGACGAGTCAAGGCGGGGCCCCGAGGCGGGTGTTCTGTGAGGCGCCGGCGCAAGCCGGCGGGCCGTGCGGCCTGCCGCACGGCCTCGGGCGCAAGCCCGAACCGAACAGCCACTCAAGGCGGGACAAGCTCCGCCTTGGGTGAAACGGGCAATCTCTACGCGCAGCAATACCAAGTAGGCACACGTTGACCTGGCCCGGGGAGTGTGCGGGTAGGTAGCACCGAGCCGGGGGGTGACTCCCGGCCCAGAGGAATGGCGGTCACGGCTCCGAGGCGCAAGCTGCAGGGGCTGCACAGAATCCGGCCTATCGGCCTGCTTCACACTTTTCATCGAAACGGGCGGCCCCGGCCCGGCGGGCCGGCCATGTTGCCGTGGCCACCGGCCGCGGGCCGCGACTTTGTGCCTGGCCCGCACGGGGCCGCCGGGTCAAGCGGCATGCCGGGATTGCCGATAAGGGACGAGACACCCTTGAGAGGCAAGCCATGGCCCGCGCCCACCTGAACCTGATCTGCGCCGCTGCATTGCTGGGGCCGCTGGGCGCCCTGGCCGCCGACCCCGGAGCCGCTCACGGGGCAGCGGCGCCAGCCGTGAACAAGGCGGCGCAGAGGCCGGAACCGAAGGTGGCCGCCAGGCCCGAGGCCCACGCCGAGACCGTGCTGCCCAACCGCGGCCTCAAGACGGTGCGCGCCGGCAGCTCGCTGGAAGCGGTGGCGCCGCCGGTGGCCGGCGTCTCCCCCAGCGACGCCGACGCCATCGACCAGCTGCGTGCCCGCCTGGCCGAGAAGCTCGCGGCCCGCACCCTGGCCGCCAACCAGCCCGGCGAGCTGCGTGTGGCCCCCCGCGCGGTGCCGCCGCCGGCGCACCGGCCCCGCGCCGCGGCTGCGGCCGGCCATGGCACGGCCGCGGCTTCGCTCAAGGCCGCCGAGGCCACGGGCCACGGCGCAGCCCACTGGGGCTACAACGGCCCCGCCGGCCCCCAGACCTGGGGCGGCCTCAAGCCCGAGTTCGCGCTGTGCAGCAACGGCCAGCGCCAGAGCCCCATCGACATCCGCGGCGGCCTCGCGGTCGACCTCGAGCCGGTGAAGTTCGACTACCAGCCCTCGCGCTTCGGCGTCATCGACAACGGCCACACGGTGCAGGTCAACGTGCCGCCGGGCAATGCCATCGAGGTCGGACCGCGCCGCTTCGAGCTGCTGCAGTTCCACTTTCACCGGCCTTCGGAAGAGCGCATCGACGGGCGCCAGTTCGAGATGTCGCTGCACATGGTTCACAAGGACCCCGAGGGCCGGCTGGCGGTGGTGGCGGTGTTGTTCGACAAGGGGCAGTCCCACGGCCTGCTGCAGCGCGTGTGGAGCAACCTGCCGCTGGAACGCAACGAGGAATCGCAGGCGCGCGTGACGCTGGATGCCAACGAACTGCTGCCCGCCGACCGTCGCTACTTCACCTACATGGGCTCGCTCACCACGCCGCCGTGTACCGAAGGCGTGCAGTGGGTGGTGATGCGCCAGCCGGTGACGGCCTCGGCCGAGCAGATCGACCTGTTCGCGCGCATCTACCCGATGAATGCGCGGCCGGTGCAGTCGGCCGCGGGCCGGCGCATCCTGCAGTCGAACTGAGGCCGGCCGGACACTGCGGCGCCTGGCCGTTGCATGCCTGTTCCAGGCCCCGGTGATCGCGGCCCATCCGCTGCTTGACATCGCCATTGCTGCAGAGCCTGTACATCCCGGTTGCCCACTCAACCCGGCGTCGGCTGCATTGATGATGGAGCTGTCCTGCGGATGGCCTTTTGACCCGCGGCTCCTCCCTGCAACGGCTTCACGATTGAAGGCCTTCGGCTGTCCTGCCTTGACCACCGGGCACCATGCGACGCGACGCACGCCAGGTTGCCGGCCGCAAGTCGTGGGTGTGCGGGAGGGCCGTTGGACGCAAGACGCAAGGGAAGGTCGAAGGCCTGGCCGGCTCAGGCGGTGCAACTGCGGTTCACCCTTCTCGGCGTGCCGACCTGGCGATGTGAAGGGCGCCATGCCTTCCTGGACAGCCAGGACGCCGCCTGGATCGCCCGGCTGGCTTTGGACGTCGCGAAAGAACAGAGCGCATTGGCCAGGCTGCTGTGGCCGCACAAGGATGTTGAGCACGCCGTTGGCAGTTTGAAGCATCGGTTCACGTCGCTTCGCAAGACTTCCGGGCACCCTGTGTGCGTGGGTGGTGATCCAGTGCAACTGCTGCCCAGCGTGAGCGTGGACGTCAACGACAGTCTCGACGAACTCTCCCTTGAAGAACTCCTGGGTCGCGGCGATCTGCTCGCCGGCCTGAGCTACGCGGCACTGCCTGACTTCCAGCGCTGGCTGGACCGGCAACGACAACAGTGGCGCCATCGGCTGTTCGGCGCGCTCAACAGCCACAGTGCGCGGCTCCAGCACGAAGGTCGGTATGCCGAAGCCCGGACGCCGCTCGAGCGCGTCCTGATGCTGGAGCCGACGCTTGAGCCGGCCTGGTTGCGCCTCATGCGCCTGCACTTCCTGCAGGGCAACCGGACGGCGGCCATCGACACCTTCGACCGCCTGCAGCATCAGATGGCGGCGCTCGGCTTGCAAGTGCATCCAGAGGCCCTTGAACTGCTCCGACTCGTGCAGCGCGAGACCGTCCCGGCCCTGCGCCCAGGGAGCCTCCCTCCCGTACTGGAACGGCCGCCGACGCTGGTGGGCCGCGAGCGCCAGCTGCAGGCCATGGAGCGGGCCTGGCGCCAGGGCCTTGCGTTCCTGCTGCGTGGCGAGCCAGGCATCGGCAAGACCCGGCTGATACAGGACTTCGCGCAGAGCCGGTCGGGCATCCTGATCGTCGAAGCACGCCCGGGCGACGAGCAGTCAGCCTGCTCGCTATTGAAGCGAGTGCTTCGAACGGTGCTGCAAGAGTACGCCGTCACGCTTGGCAATGAACTTGTTCGGCACCAACTCAGCCGGCTGCTGGATGAGTTCGGACCACCCCCGATCGGTACGACCATTCGGGAAGAGGCCCTGTGGGAGGCTGGCGAATACTTGCTGCTGGCGGCGGTGCCCACTGGGTTGAAGGCGCTGTTGATCGACAACTTGCACTTTGCCGATCTGTCCAGTGTCAAGGCCCTGCGCTGGCTTTCGGCGAGCAAGGAGCTTGGCGCAGTTTCGTTCGGCTTCACGGCCCGCGAAGAGCAGTCCTTGGAGTTGCATGCGCTCGTGGACGCATGGCTTACCGACCCGAAGCGGCTGATTGCCGTCGATCTCACGCCACTGAATGTGGATGACCTCGCGCAGCTGATCGCCGACCTGAATTTGCCCGAGCGCTTGCCGACGAGCCTTGCGAGCGCCCTGCGCGCGCACACCGGAGGCATCCCGTACATCA
This sequence comes from Rubrivivax sp. A210, assembly GCF_904426505.1. GTDB lineage: Bacteria > Pseudomonadota > Gammaproteobacteria > Burkholderiales > Burkholderiaceae_C > Rubrivivax. The sequence goes on along the minus strand of NZ_CAJGBN010000005.1, from coordinate 34,598 downwards.
GCATCGAGACGCTGATCGACCTGTGGCAGCAGGAGGCCGAGCCCTCGCAGATGAGGCTTTCGATGCCTGCCAGCATCGTTTCGCTGCTGCAGATGCAACTGCGAGCCGTACCGACGGACTGCGCCGAACTGGTGTGGGCCGCTGCACTGATGGGCGGAGATTTCACCGCGGCGCGCGCTGCTGCGGTGGCGGGGCTGGCCAGCACCGCACTGGGCGAGGGCCTGCAGGCTCTCGAGCGATGCCGTGTCTTCGCAGGCCCTCGCTTCAGGCATGACCTGCTGCGCGAATGCGCGCTGATGGATGTTCCCGGCGCATTGCGCCCGCTTCTGCACGTCCGCATTGCCGAAGCCTTGAAGGACGACCCGGGCATCCCACCGGGCAGGCTGGCCCACTACTGGGAGGCAGCCAAATGCTGGGCGCCGGCCGCTCGCTGTCTGCTGGCCGCCGCGGCGGCTGCGCGCATGGCCGGTCAATTGCAGGCGCACCAGACGCTGCTGGAGCGCGCAGCGGGCTGCTGGCAGCAGGCCGCAGACGCGGACTCGGCCTTCGACGCGTGGTGCCGGCGGACAGGCGGCACGCTTGTACTCAGCGGTCCGAAAGCCTTGCTGGCTGAACTGCCGCAGTTGCGAGCCCTGGCTGTGAGGCCCGGGCAGCAGCTGCGGGTGATGCTGTTGCAGGCCGATGCGCTGGTTCACCTGGGCGACAACGATGAAGCCCTGAGCGTGGCGGATGCGGTGCTGCGGCATCCCGCCCTGGATGTGGTCTCGGAGGTCGAGGCCAAGGTCGTGCGCACGACGGCGCTGGCGCAGTCCGGCCGGATTGCCGAGGCACTGCGAGCCCAGGAAGATGCTGAGGAACTCGCCGTTCGTGGAGGAGACGCCGAGCAGGTGCTGCGCCTGACCCATCTGGGTGTCGTTGTGCTCTTCCACAACGGATGCATCGGCCAGGCCGTGGCCGCGGCGCGGAAGTCGGCCGAACTTGCCCGCGCCGCCGGCGATCTGACCGAAGCGGTCCAGGTCGATGGCAACCTTTGCACGCTGCTGATGGTTTGCGGCGAAACCGGCGAGGCCTATTCGCTGGCACGCAGCGTGCGGCGGCAGCACGACACGATGGGTTCGTCGACGAACAGCCACACGCGAGGGCTGAATCTCGTGGCGCTCAGCAATTCGGCGGCCTGGCATGGCCATTTCGATGAGGCGCTGGCTGCGCTGGCCGCAGCGGCCGTGGTGCTTGGCGAGCAGGCCGCCCCGCAACCGCGGGCGGTCATGTGCATGTCGTCGGCCTACCTTTGGCTGACGCTCGGCGACAGCCGCAAGGCCGCCGAGGTGCTGCCGTCGGCACCCGACGGCCTCAATCCCGGCCTTCAGATGCGATGGCATTGGGTGCAGGCGCGGGTGGCCGCCTTGGAGGGGCGCCCGGACGATGCGGCACTGGAGGCTATCGGGCGAATCCAGGCGGCGCATCCGGATCTTTCGCATGGGCAGAGCGCCTGGCTCGAATGGTCCTGGCAGGGCCAGGCGCAGGTGGTCGTCGTGACCCTCCGTGAGCTTCGCCGGCAGGCTGTGCGAGTCGGCGTGCTCGGCTTTGCGAGGGCCACGATGGTTCGTGAGCTTGATCGCCTGGCCGATATCGATGGTTCCGAAGCACTGCAGGCCGCCGTCGATCTGGCGTCCGAGCTGGGTGACATCGGCGCCAGCAGCCTGTCGTTTCAGATCTACGTACCGCACGCCTGGCTGATCCTGGCCCGGGTCTGGCAACGAGCCGGCGAGCCCGGCCGTGCGGCGCATGCACGCGCTCAGGGACGCGCCTGGGTTCTGCAAGCGGCCCGGCGTTTGCCGGCGGATCTGCGGCGATCCTTTCTTCGCTGCAACCCCGTCAACCGCGACCTGCTCGATGAAGCCGACGCCTGAGTTCTGCGGCAACGGCTTTCACTCCAAATTCACTCGCCTTGTTGTCAACTGCGCGCAGTGCATCGGACAGCGGGTTCGGTGCCGCAGGAGCAAATGGAGCATGCGATGAAACTGAGTGGAAGTTTGGCCGTTGCCGCCACATTGGGAACGCTTGCCGCGCCGTCGGCCTTTGCAGTGGGCGTGCTCCTGGGATCGGGCACGCTGAATACGCCGGGTGACCTGACGCGCATCCAGGTGGGCCCGGGTGTGCTCGAGTTCCTCGATCTTTCGGTCACGAGGGGCAGCACAGTGGCGGCCGCGGTGAATACCTACGCGCCATTCGGCTTTCACTGGGCCAAGCGCGTGGAGGTCAGCGATCTGTTCGACGCTTTCGGCATCACTTACGCGTCGCAGGCCAACAGCGTGGTTTCGATGGCTGCCACCGTTGCGCAGCGCAGCAGCTTCATAGACCAGCTCGGGAGCGGCTCTGTCGTGCTGGGTTGGCTGGACGACCTGACGACTGCAAGCGCACACACCTACACCTGCGTGAGCATCAACGCGGGCTGCTCCCCCGATGTGTTCTCCAACAACTCCCCGAACTTCTGGCCCACGTTTCCTGGTTCGAGCACGGGCGTCTACCTCGTGCGGGCCGTGCCCGAGGCGCCGACCTGGGCTGCAATGTTGGGCGGCCTGGCGGGCTTGGCACTGCTGATGCGGCGGCGATGGGTTGGCGTTTGAGCCGGGTCGCGGCCGCGGTCGGCTTCACAGGGCTCCAGATCAGGAGGTAGAGGCCCAGGCTGAAGAACGCCCGGGAGTCGTTCCGTAGTGCGCGGGCGCGGCGCGCACACTGTCCAGCGCTGCGACCGCAACCCCGCCCCAGGCCGGCGCCGCCTGCACCACATCGCCGATGACGACGATGGCCGGGCTGGCCAGGCCTTCGCGGGCCACGGTTTCCACCAGGCTGTCCAGCGTACACACCGCCTGGCGCTGGGCCGGCGTGTGGGCATGGCAGACCACCGCGGCCGGCTTGTCGCCGGCCAGGCCGGCGGCACGCAGGGCGGCGGTGATGGCGGGCAGGCGGGCCACGCCCATGTAGATCACCAGCGTCAGGCCCGAGCGCGCCAGCGCCGCCCAGTCGGGTTCGCCTTCTTCGGTGCCTGCATGGCCGGTGACCAGGGCCACGCCGCGCGTCCAGCGGCGGTCGGTGACCGGGATGCCGATGGCCGCCGGCGCGGCAATGCCGGCCGTGAGGCCGCTGATGACCTCGACCGCGATGCCGGCCGCACGCAGCGCCTCGCATTCCTCGCCGCCGCGGCCGAAGACGAAGGGGTCGCCGCCCTTGATGCGCACGACGCGCTCGCCGCGTTGGGCCTCGGCCACCATCAGGCGGTGGATGAAGGCTTGCGGCGTGCTCGGGCAGCCGCCGCGCTTGCCGACGTGGACGACGCGGGCGCCGCGCCGCAGGTGGCGCAGCACGTCCGGGTGTACCAGGTCGTCGACCAGGGCCAGGCTGGCGCGGCGCAGCGCTTTCACGGCCTTGATCGTCAGCAGTTCGGGGTCGCCGGGGCCGGCGCCGACCAGGGTCACGGTGGGGATGTCGTCACGGGTCTTCATGCAGGGATCGCTGTGCGTGGGTGCTGGCGCAGCAGCGTCTTCAGGGTCGGCAGGCAGGAGCCGCAGGAGGTGCCGCACTTCAGCTGTCCTTGCAGGCTTTGCAGCCGCGCTGCCTCGTCGCCTTCGCACAGCTTCAGCGTCGCGGCGATGCGGTCTTCGTCGACATCGTGGCAGGCGCAGACCTGGCGCGAGCGTGCGGCCACCGGCAGCGGCGGTGTGCGGCTGGCGGCCAGCAGGGCGCGGCCAAAGGCGGCTGCCGGCTGGCCCTGCTGCAGCAGGGCCAGCACCCAGGCCTGGGCGGCGGCATCGCCAGCCAGCACAAAGGCCTGCAGCGTGCCGTCGTCGTGCAGGCGCATCGCGCGGTGCTGGCCGGCGCGGGCATCGGCGTAGCGCAGCACGCGGCCATCGCCCAGGCCCAACACGGCCTCCAGTGGCGGCAGCTCGGCCGGCAGCGGCGCGGCAGCGGCGGCGCGGAACAGCAAGCCGATGCGCCCGTCGGGCTCGCGCCCGAAGGGCAGGCAGCTGGCGTAGCCCCAGGCGGCGAAGCGGGCGCGCAGGGTCTCGCGCAGCATGAGGGCCGCGTCGGCCGGCAGCCAGGCCGCGGCCACGACCTGCCAGGGCAGGGCTGCCGGCTCCAGCCTGACCGCGGCATGCTTCAACTCGGGCTGCATGGACTGCGGGCAATAGGCCGAGGTGGTGAGCGCGTTGACGCCCAGGCCGGCCATGGCCTCGGGGCCCCAGTGCATGGCGATGAAGGCCTGGGCCGGCATCACCGCCTCGCTGGCCTGCACCGGCAGCACCAGCTGGCCGCGGCGCGAGCTGACGCGCACCAGATCGCCCGCCGCCCAGTGCCGCCGCGCCAGCTCCTGCGGGTGCAGTTCCAGCGCCGGCTCGCTGGCGTGGGCATAGAGGCGGCCCAGGGTGCCGGTGCGGCTCATGCCATGCCACTGGTCGCGCAGGCGGCCGGTGTTCAGCGCGATGGGGTAGCGTGCGTCGCGCGGCTCGGCCACAGGCCGCCAGGCCGGGGCCACGAAACGGGCGCGGCCGTCGGGCGTGGCAAAGCGGCCGTCTTCGTAGAGCCGTGCCCGGCCGGCGCTGGCGCCTTGCGGGCAAGGCCATTGCTGCGGGTTCTCCAGCGCGGCATAGCTGAGGCCGGTGATGTCGAGATCGCGCCCGCGCGTGCTCTCGCGGTGCTCCATCCAGATGCTCTCGGGCGTCTCATAGGGAAAGAGGCTGGTGCCGTCGGCACGCCGGGGCGGCAGCAGGGCCTCGAGGCGGCGCGCCACGTCCACGGCGATGCGCCAGTCGTCGCGCGCCTGGCCCGGGGCCGGCACGGCGGCGTACACGCGGCTGATGCGGCGTTCGCTGTTGGTCACCGTGCCCGCCTTCTCGCCCCAGCTGCTGGCCGGCAGCAGCAGGTCGGCACAGGCGGCCGTCGCGGTATGGGCATAGGCCTCCTGCACGACGACGAATTCGCAGCGCTGCAGCGCGCGCCGCACCAGGTTCTGGTCGGGCAGGCTCTGGGCCGGGTTGGTGCAGGCTATCCACAGCGCCTTGATGCGGCCGTCGGCCGCGGCCTCGAACATCTCCACCGCGCTCAGGCCCGGCGCGGCCGGCACCTGGCTCACGCCCCAGAGCGCGGCCACCTCGGCGCGGTGCGCCGGGTCGGCGAGGTCGCGGTGGGCGCTGAGCTGGTTGGCCAGGCCGCCGACCTCGCGCCCGCCCATCGCATTGGGCTGGCCGGTGAGCGAGAAGGGTCCGGCACCGGCGCGGCCGATCTGGCCCGTGGCCAGGTGCAGGTTGATCAGGCTGCTGTTCTTGTCGGTGCCGCTCGTGCTCTGGTTCAGGCCCTGGCAGTAGAGCGACAGCGTGGGCCTGCGGCTGCCATCGGCAGCCAGGCCGGCGAACCAGCGCGCCGCCTGCACGATGTCGGCCTCCTTCAGGCCGCAGGTCTTGGCGGCCTGGGCCGGGCTGATCTCGCGCACGCGGTCGCGCAGTGCGGGGAAGCCGCTGGTGTGGGCCGCGATGTAGTCGGCATCGACCAGGCCTTCCCACAGCATCAGGTGCAGCAGGGCGTGGTGCAGCACGACATCGGTGCCGGGCAGCAGTTGCAGGTGCAGGTCGGCGACGGCGGCGGTCTCGGTGCGACGCGGGTCGACGACGATGAGCCTTTGCGCCGGGTTGGCGCGGCGCGCGTCTTCCAGGCGCCGGAACAGCACCGGATGGGCCCAGGCCATGTTGGAGCCGGTGATGAAGACCGTCTGCGCCAGGGCCAGGTCTTCGTAGCAGGCCGGCGGCGCGTCGGCGCCCAGGCTTTGCTTGTAGCCGGCCACCGCGCTGCTCATGCACAGGCGCGAGTTGGTGTCGACGTTGTTCGTGCCTATCAGGCCCTTGGTCAGCTTGTTGAAGACGTAGTAGTCCTCGGTGAGCAACTGGCCCGAGAGGTACAGGCCCACCGCGTCGGGCCCGTGCTGCTGGATGGTGGTGGCAAAGCGGCTCGCCACTTCGTCCAGCGCCGCGTCCCAGCCGACGGGCTGCAACTCGCCGCCGCGGGTGGCGCGACGCAGCGGCTGCAGCGCGCGCACCTGGCGCGTGATGCCGGCCGCGGCCGTGAGGTGCAGGGTCTGGCCCTTGGTACACAGGCGGCCGAAGTTGGCCGGATGCTCGGGGTCGCCGCGCACGCCGCTGATCTGCCCGCTCTCATGCTCGATGACGACGCCGCAGCCGACGCCGCAGTAAGGGCAGGTGGAACGGGTCTCGGCCATGGCTCGCTCAGCGGCCCTCAGGCCTGGGCCTTGGCGCAGGGGCCGGCGACCGGCGCCTGCAGGTCCAGCGCCTTGGCGGCCAATTCCTCGGCATCGAGCCAGACGCGGCCGTCCTCGAGCTTGCAGGCGAAGGTTGGCGTACACCCTTCATCGGGGGCGCGGGCGTGGCCGTCGGCCAGGCTGATGGTCTGGTTGTGCAGCGGGCAGGCCACGCCGTCGCCGTAGACGATGCCCTGGCTGAGCGGCCCGCCCTTGTGCGGGCAGCGGTCAAGCAGCGCAAAGACGCGGTCGTCGCCGGTGCGGAACAGCGCCACCGGCATGCCCCGGGCGCGGGCGACGCGGCGCGCACCCAGGCGCGGCAGCTCATCGAGCGAGCAGACGGCGGTCCAGTCCTTCATGCGATCTCCTTCACGTTGCTCGGCGCCGCCACCGGCTCGAACTGGCTCAGGTCGACGCGCGCCTGCTCGAAATCGAACCAGGGGTCGGGCTCACCGTCGAGGCTGAACTGCAACTTCTCCCACAGCGCGCGCCGGCCCTGTTCGTCGTCGAGGATGCGCTTCTTGACCGTGTCCAGGCCGACGCGGTTGATGTAGTGCACCGTGCGTTCGAGGTACCAGCCTTCCTCGCGGTAGAGCTGCAGGAAGGCGCCGCTGTACTCCAGCACCTCGGCGGGGGTCTTGAGCTTGACGAGGAAGTGCGCCACCTCGGTCTTGATGCCGCCGTTGCCGCCGATGTGGATCTCCCAGCCGGAGTCCACGCCGATCACGCCCACGTCCTTGATGCCGGCCTCGGCGCAGTTGCGCGGGCAGCCGCTCACCGCCAGCTTGACCTTGTGCGGCGCATACATGCGCCACAGCGCGCGTTCGAGATCCTTGCCCATCTGCGTGCTGTCTTGCGTGCCGAAGCGGCACCACTCGCTGCCGACGCAGGTCTTCACCGTGCGCAGCGCCTTGGCATAGGCGTGGCCGCTGGGCATGCCGATGTCCTTCCACACGCCGGGCAGGTCTTCCTTCTTCACGCCGAGCAGGTCGATGCGCTGGCCGCCGGTGACCTTGACGGTGGGGATCTTGTACTTGTCCACCGCGTCGGCGATGCGGCGCAGCTCGCTGGCGCTGGTCTCGCCGCCCCACATGCGCGGGATCACGCTGTAGCTGCCGTCCTTCTGGATGTTGGCGTGGCTGCGCTCGTTGATGTAGCGGCTCTGCGGATCGTCCTGGGCCTCCTTGGGCCAGCTGCTGAGCAGGTAGTAGTTGATCGCCGGGCGGCAGCTGGCGCAGCCGTCGGGCGTGCGCCAGTCCAGCGTGCGGTGTACATCTGCAATGCTCAGCAGATGGCGCTCGCGGATGGCCTCGCGCACCGCCTGGTGGCCAAGATCGGTGCATCCGCATAGGGCCTTGGTCTTGGGCGTGGCGCTGTAGTCGCCGCCGGCCGTGAACATCAGCAGCTGCTCCACCAGGCCGGTGCACGAGCCGCAGGAGGCGCTGGCCTTGGTGTGCTTGCGCACCTCGTCCAGCGTAAAGAGGCCCTTCTCGCGTATGGCCTTGCAGATGCTGCCCTTGCTGACGCCATTGCAGCCGCAGACCTCGTCGCTGTCGGCCATGGCCGCGGCCTTGCTGTGGCCCTGGTGGCCGAGGTCGCCGATATTGCTTTCGCCGAACATCAGCTTGTCGCGGATGTCGGCGACGCGGCGGCCGTCGCGCAGCAGCTTGAAGTACCAGCTGCCGTCCACCGTGTCGCCGTAGAGGCAGGCGCCGACCAGCTTGTCGTCCTTGATCACGAGCTTCTTGTAGACGCCGCCGACGGCGTCGCTCATCACGATCTCCTCGAACCCCTCGCCGCCGGTGAAATTGCCGGCCGAGAAGAGGTCGATGCCGGTGACCTTGAGCTTGGTGCTGGTCTGGCTGCCGGTGTAGCGGCCGATGCCGAACTGCGCCAGGTGGGTGGCGCAGACCTTGCCCTGCTCGAACAGCGGCGCCACCAGGCCGTAGGCGATGCCGCGGTGGGCGGCGCACTCGCCCACCGAATAGATGCGCGGGTCGGTGATCGTCTGCATCGTGTCGTTGACGACGACGCCGCGGTTGCAGTGCAGGCCGGTCGCCTCGGCCAGGGTGGTGTTGGGGCGTATGCCGGCGGCCATCACCACCAGGTCGGCCGGGATTTCCTGGCCATCCTTGAAGCGCACCGCCATCACCCGTCCCTTGTCGTCGGGGATCAGGGCCTCGGTCTGCGCGCCCATCATGAAGCGGATGCCGCGCTCTTCCAGCGATTTCTGCAGCAGCTTGCCGGCGGTGTCGTCGAGCTGGCGCTCCATCAGCCACGGCATGATGTGGACCACGGTGACCTGCATGCCGCGCCGCATCAGGCCGTTGGCGGCCTCCAGGCCCAGCAGGCCGCCGCCGATGACGACGGCGTGCTTGTACTTGGCGGCCGCATCGATCATGGCCTGGGTGTCGGCGATATCGCGGTAGGCCAGCACGCCCTGCAAGTCCTTGCCCGGCACCGGCAGGATGAAGGGGCTGGAGCCGGTGGCCAGCAGCAGGCGGTCATAGGGCGCCTGGGTGCCGTCGGCCGCGTACACGATGCGCTTGACGCGGTCGATGCGCTCCACCGTCTTGCCGGCGTGCAGCGTGATGCCGTGTTCGGCATACCAGCTCAAGGGGTTGAGCACGATCTCGTCCAGCGTCTGCTCGCCAGCCAGCACCGGCGAGAGCAGGATGCGGTTGTAGTTGGGGTGGGGCTCGGCGCCGAACACCGTGATCTCGTAGAGATCGGGGGCGATCTTCAGCAGCTCTTCCAGCGTGCGCACGCCGGCCATGCCATTGCCGATGAGCACCAGTTTCATCTTCTTCATGGAGTCCTCTCGTGTCCTCTTGTGCAGAGGGCTGCGACGCGGGTTCAGAAATACCAGGCGACGACGGCCGCCACGCGGCCGGCGCGCAGCACCGGCAAGGCGATCAGCGTCTGCAGGCCGGCCACCGGGGACTCGCCGATGCGCGGCACGCCGCTGGCCAGGGCCTGGCCCAGGGCGCCGCTGCCGCTGGCCACGCGCTCGTCGAAATGCCCGCTGTCCAGCGCGCCCGCGGTCTCGCAGAAGCCTTCGCGGCGCAGCAGGTAGCTGCCGGCCTCATCGGGCAGCCAGGTCTCGAAGCGGCGCACGATGGGCGTGGCCAGGGCCGAGAGAAAGGCCATCACATAGTGGCAGCCGTCGGCGGCGCTGCAGGGCAGGGCAAAGCCGCGGTTGATGCCCACCTTCTGAGCGCTGTCGGCGCGCAGGAAGCGGCCGCCCTTGCCGAGGTCGGGCATGAAGACCGGCAGGCCGCTCTCCCAGGCCAGGCCGGGCAGGCCCGTGCCCTTGCGGAAGGCGGTGCGGCGCGAGATGAACTCGAAGGCCTCGGCGGTCTGGCCATAGTGGCCGCCGTCCAGCGTGAGATCGCGCGATTCGGCCGGGTCGTTGCGCCACAGCTCGATGGCGCCGGCCACGTCGCGGCTGCTGCTGCCGCAGAAGATCAGCACCACCGCCTTGAGCCTTTCGCCGTCGAACAGGGGCAGGGCGATGGCGCAGCTCAGGCCCTCGGCCTGGGCCGCCTGGGTGCGGCGGAAGACCGAGCCCTCCAGGCTTTCGAGCACGATGGGCCGGCCAGTCTCCCAGGCCTGGCCCGGCAGGCCCTCGCCGCGGCCGAAGCACATGTGGTGGCTGAGGGCGCCGAAGTGGCGGGCGCTGCCATAGTGGCCGCCGCCCAGCACCAGCAGCGAGCCTTCGGCCTCGGGTTCCCAGACCTCGACAACGCGGATGAAGGTGTCGGCGGGCTGCATCAGGCGGCCCTCTCGACGTGGCTGTGGCGCATGTAGAGGAAGTCGATCACCTCCTTGCGGTATTGCACGTAGGCACGGTCCTCGACCAGCTCGACGCGGTTGCGCGGCCGCGGCAGGTCCACCCGCAGCACCTCGCCGATGGTGGCGGCGGGGCCGTTGGTCATCATCACGATGCGGTCGGACAACAGCACCGCCTCGTCCACGTCATGGGTGACCATCATCACGGTGGCGCCGGTGCTGGCCACGATCTTGGTCAGTTCGTCCTGCAGCCGCGCTCGCGTGAGCGCATCCAGCGCGCCGAAGGGCTCGTCCATCAGCAGCATCTTGGGCTCCATCGCCAGCGCGCGGGCAATGCCCACGCGCTGCTTCATGCCACCCGAGATCTCGTGCGGGCGCTTGGCGGCGGCGTGGGCCATGCTCACCAGTTCCAGTGCGGCCTGGGCGCGGGCGCGGCACTGGGCCTTGCTCTCCTTCTCGCCGAAGACGCGCTCCACCGCCAGCAGCACGTTGTCCAGGCAGCTCAGCCAGGGCAGCAGCGAATGGTTCTGGAACACGACGCCGCGGTCGGGCCCCGGGCCTTCGAGTTCGCGGTCGTCAAGCAGCAGCACGCCCTGGGTGGGTGTGGTCAGGCCGGCCACCAGGTTGAGAAGGGTCGACTTGCCACAGCCCGAGTGGCCGATCAGCGTCACGAACTCGCCGCGCTGCACGTCCAGCGAGATGTCGCGCAGTGCCACGAAGGGCCCCCGCCTGGTGGCGAAGCTCATGCCGACATCGGCGATCTGCAGCATCGGCCTGGTGGTCTTGCCGGTTTTGCCCATGATGGCCTGCTCCTTCAGTTGTATTCGAAGCGTTTGGCCACCGCCATCAACGCCCATTCGAGCAGCAGCCCGACGATGCCGATGACGAAGATGGCGACGATGATGTGGGCGACGTTGAGGTTGTTCCACTCGTCCCAGACCCAGAAGCCGATGCCGACGCCGCCGGTCAGCATCTCGGCCGCGACGATGACCAGCCAGGCCGTGCCGACGCTCAGGCGCACGCCGGTCAGCAGATAGGGCATCACCGAGGGCAGCAGGATGCGCGTGGCGATCTTCCATTCGCTGAGCTTGAGCACGCGCGCCACGTTCAGGTAGTCCTCGGGCACACGCTGCACGCCGACCGCGGTGTTGATGACCATGGGCCAGATCGAGCAGATGAAGATGGTCCAGATGGCCGCCGGGTTGGCCGACTTGAAGACCAGCAGGCCGATCGGCAGCCAGGCCAGCGGCGACACCGGCTTGAGCAGGCTGATCAGCGGCGACACCATGCGGTTGAGCAGGGCGAAGCGGCCGATCAGGAAGCCCAGCGGAATGCCCACCAGCGCCGCTAGGCCGAAGCCCAGGCCCACGCGCTCGAGCGAGAACAGGATGTTCCAGCCTATGCCCTGGTCATTGGGGCCCTTGCTGTAGAAGGGGTCGGCGAAGAGCTTGACGGCGGCGTCGAAGGTCGCGGCCGGGGTCGGGAAGGGGCCGCCCTTCATCGTCAGCAGGGCCCAGATGCCGACCAGCAAGGCCATGCCGGCCAGCGGCGGCAGTACGCGGGCCAGCGGGCCGCGCCAATCGATGGGATCGCGCACGCGGGCCGGGGCGGTGGGCACCGCAGCCGGCGCCGCGGCGGCTTCGCCGCGCTTGGCCGGTGCGGCCGGTGCGGCCGGCGTGGCCTCGAGCGGGGAGTGGAAGACGGCACTGACCATGGCGATGCTCCTTGTGCTCGGGGCTCAGGCCGCGGCGGCGGCGCGGACCTTGAAGCCGTCGGCGTACTTGGCCGGGTCCTTGCCGTCCCAGACCACGCCGTCGACCAGCTTGCTGCTGCGCAGCTCACTCTTGGGCAGGCTCACCTTGGCGGCGGCGGCGCCTTGCTTGTAGAGCTCGGTCTGGTTGATGGACTTGGCCACCGCCAGGTAGTCGGGGTGGTCCTTGAGCAGGCCCCAGCGCTTGTGCTGGGTGAGGAACCACATGCCGTCGCTGAGGTAGGGGAAGTTCACCGCGCCGTCGTCGAAGAACTTCATGTGGTGGGGGTCGTCCCAGGTCTTGCCCAGGCCGTTCTGGTAGCGGCCCAGGATGCGCTGGTTGATGGCGTCGGCGCTGGTGTTGACCCAGGATTTCTCGGCGATGGTCTCGGCCATCTTGTTCTTGTTCTGCAGGCCGGCGTCGATCCAGCGGCTGGCTTCCAGCACCGCGGCAATCACCGCGCGGCAGGTGTTGGGGTACTTCTTCGCGAAATCGCCCGTCGTGCCCAGCGCCTTCTCGGGGTGGTCGCGCCAGATGTCCTGCGTGGTGGTGGCGGTGACGCCGATGCCGTCGATGATGGCGCGGTGGTTCCAGGGCTCGCCGACGCAGTAGCCGTCCATGTTGCCGACGCGCATATTGGCCACCATCTGCGGCGGCGGCACGGTGATGACCTTGGCGTCCTTGACCGGGTTGATGCCCACGCTGGCCATCCAGTAGTACAGCCACATCGCGTGGGTGCCGGTGGGAAAGGTCTGGGCAAAGGTGTATTCGCGCTTCTCGCTGGCCATCAGCTTGGCCAGGCTGGCGCCGTCGACCGCGCCCTTGTCAGCGAGCTTCTTGCTCAGCGTGATGGCCTGGCCATTGCGATTGAGGTTCATCAGGATGGCCATGTCCTTCTTCGGCCCGCCCACGCCCATGTGGACGCCGTAGATCAGGCCCCACAGCACATGGGCCATGTCGAGCTCGCCATTGACCAGCTTGTCGCGCACGCCGGCCCAGGAGGCTTCCTTGGTCGGGATGATCTTGATGCCGTACTTCTCGTCGAACTTCAGCACCGAGGCCATCACCACGCTGGCGCAGTCGGTGAGTGGAATGAAGCCAATTCGCACCTCTTTCTTTTCGGGTGCATCCGAGCCCGCAGCCCAGGCGCCGGTGCTCACGGCCGACCCCGCACCCACGGCCAAGGCGGCCGACCCCTTGATGAATTGCCTGCGCTCTTCACTCATCAGACCCTCGCGTTCGTTCATGCTTCACTCCCGACAAGACAAAAAGAAAATGGCGTCGCGACTGCCAACCCAGCCCTGAGGCGGGGGTGACGGTCGGACGCCATTGCCCGAATCCAAGTGGCCCTCACACGCCGTTGTGCGCGGGCCTTGCCTTGTCCAATGCACGCGGCGTGCCAGGACTTGGAAGGGTCAAAGGGTGGTCTTTGGGCCGCATCAAGCCCCGTGACTGCACCAGCAGGGCGCCGGGGTGGTCTCGGTCTGCTTCGTCGTGGTGCGCTGCACCATGACGGCGTGCAGGCTCAGCCAGCGGGCCGCAGCAGGTCGCGGGCGTCGACGATGCGTTCGGCCGCCTGCGCCAGACGCTGGCCGCGGTCCATCGCCAGCTTGCGCAGATGGCGATAGGCCTGCTCCTCGGACAGGCCGATCTCGTCCATCAGGATGCCTTTGGCGCGCTCGATCAGCTTGCGGTCGGCGAGCTGGGTCTGGGCCGCGTCGAGTTGCTCGCGCAGGCCGCGCTCCTGCTCGAAGCGGGCGATGGCCACCTGCAGCACCGGCATCAGGCGCTGCGGCGCCAGGCCGGCGATGACGTAGGCACTGACGCCGGCCTTGAGCGCCTGCTGCATGGGCTCGGCGCTGGCGTCCTCGGTGAACACCACCACCGGGCGCGGGTTGTGCGATGACAGCGTGGCCAGGTTCTCCAGCGTGTCGCGCCCTGGTGATTCGGCGTCGACGATCACCACGTCGGGCTGCAGGCGCAGCACGCAGTCATGGATCAGCAGCGCCTGGTCGACCACGCCCACCACAAGGTGGCCCAGCCGCGCCAGCTCGTCGCGGATCGCTGTGCTGCGGTGGGCGCCGTCGTCGATGAGCAGGACGCGCAGCGGTGCTTGCGAGGCGGGGGCGGGCGAGGGGGTGTCCACGGGGGAGCGTCTGCAAGTTCCGCGCCGACGGAGCGCCCCTACCCGGCCCGCCGCCGCGCCAGCAGCAGCACGGGCCACAGCCACAGGCTGGCCAACCACAGCGCGACGCGGCCGGCGCTGAGCGGGCGCGTTTCGTGGCGCGCCACCTTGGCGAACAGCACGCCGGCGCCCACCACCAGATAGACCAGCAACGCGGCATAGACGGCAACGCGGCCGCCATAGCCGGTGCCCAGTGCATCGCCCACCCAGCGCCCTGCAAAGGCGGCGGCGGGCACCGACAGCAGCAGGGCCAGGCCGACGCCGGCCAGCGCGTGGCGCAGCTTCCAGAGCGGGTCGTTGTCCATCATGCGGCCCGCCGTGGCCCGCGATTCAGGGGGGGTGGGGCGGCGTCGGGCAGGCCCCACTTCTCACAAAGCACTTTCAGTGCTAACTGCAAGTGCTTCATTTTGAAGGATATTTTTCGCTGAAGTGCTTGCAAGACCGGGTGTAAGTACTTGATTTGATTGATTTTTCGATGGCCGAGTCGTTGACCCGCCGACGGCGCCGGATTAAAGTGGGGAAAAGTGCATTTCAGTGGGGGTTTGTGTCTGCTTTTGCTTTTCGGGGTGGCCCGGTACTGACCTTGGACGCGAAGGGGCGGATCACCGTGCCCGCGCGCCATCGCGACGTGCTGATGGCCACCGTGAGCGGGCAGATGGTGGTGAGCAAGAACCCCGACGGCTGCCTCTCGCTGTATCCGCTGCCGGTGTGGGAGCAATTCGAGGCCGAACTGCTCAAGCTGCCGCTCGAGGCCGAGGGCTGGCGCCGCCTGTACGTGGGCAGCGCCACCGACGTCGAGATCGACAGCGCCTCGCGCGTGCTGGTGCCGCCCGAGCTGCGGGTCTGGGCCGGTCTGGAGCGCGAGGTCAAGTTCATGGGCGTGGGTTCGAACTTCGAATTGTGGGACTCCGCCCGCTACGAGGCGCGCGAGACCGCGCTCATCGCCGCCGGCCGCCCCGAAGTCCTGCGCAACCTCGTCATCCGCTGACCCCACCGAGACCAGCGATGAACGCCGCCCCCGCATGGCAGCACCGCAGCGTATTGCTGGCCGAAGCCGTGCAAGCCCTGGTGACGCGCGACGACGGCATCTACGTCGATGGCACCTTCGGCCGCGGCGGCCACGCACGCGCCGTGCTGCAGCGCCTGGGCCCGCGCGGCCGCCTGCTGGCCTTCGACAAGGACCCCGAGGCCGTGGCCGCGGCGGCCGACATCATCGACGCCCGCTTCAGCATCCACCACGGCAGCTTCGGCGAGATGGCCGAGACCCTGACCGGGCAGGGCGTCGCCCAGGTTGCTGGCGTGCTGCTTGACCTGGGCATCAGCTCGCCACAGATCGACAACCCGGAGCGCGGCTTCAGCTTCCGCTTCGATGCACCGCTGGACATGCGCATGGACACCACGCGCGGCGAGACGGCGGCCGAGTTCCTGCAACGCGCCGATCAGCGCCAGATCGAGGAGGTGATACGTGAACAAGGCGAAGAACGGTTTGCTTTTCAGATTGCAAAGGCGCTTGTCGCTCGCCGCGAAAGCGGGGCTGCCGTTCGAAGCACCGGCGAGCTGGCCGCACTCGTGGCTCGTGCCGTCAAAACCCGCGAGCCGGGCCAGGACCCTGCAACGCGCACGTTTCAGGCTCTTCGGATTCATGTCAACGCCGAGCTTGAAGCGCTGCACCAAGGCCTGAGCGCGGCGCTGGCCCTGCTCGAGCCGGCCGGGCGGCTGGTGGTGATCAGCTTCCATTCGCTGGAAGACCGCATCGTCAAGACCTTCATCGCGCGTGAAAGCCGCGACGAGGTCGACCGCCGCGCCAAGATGGCGCCGCCGCGTGCCATGCGGCTGCATGCGCTGGGCCGCGTCAAGCCCGGCGCCGAGGAAGTGGCGGCCAACCCGCGCGCCCGCTCGGCGGTGATGCGCGTGGCCGAACGCACGGCGGTGGTGTCGTGACCAAGCTCAACATCCTGCTCTTCGCTGCGCTGCTGGCCAGCGCGCTGGTGCTGGTGCGCACGGCCTATGAATCGCGCCGCGTCTTCGCCGAGATCGACCGCGCCCGCCAGGAAGGCGCCCAGCTCGACGCCGAGTACAAGCGCCTGGACGCCGAGCGCCAGGCCCAGGGCACGCATCTGCGTGTCGAGAGGGTGGCGCGCGAGAAGCTGAGCATGCGCACCGCCACGCCGGCAGTGACGGCCTATGTCGCCGACCCGGTGGCCTCGGAGGCCGCGCGATGAGCCGCAGCACCGCCAACAGCGTGCGCAGCGTCAACTACGCCACCAGCCCGCTGCTGGCCAGCAAGACGCCACCCTGGCGTTCGCGTTTCGTCGTCTTCCTGGTCGGCCTGGCCTTCCTGGTGCTGTTCGGCCGCGCCATCCACCTGCAGATCTGGGCTACCGATTTCTACAAGGCGCAGGGCGAGAAGCGCTTCGTCCACAAGCAGGCCCTGCCGGCCAGCCGAGGCCGCATCGTCGACCGCAACGGCCTCGTGCTGGCCACCAGCGTGGCCCTGCCCTCGGTGCAGGTCGACACCAAGCTCTTTGCCGCCGATGCGGCGCAGCGGCGCCTGCTGGCGCGCCTGCTGGCCATGACGCCGGCCGAACTGGACGACAGGCTGGCGGTCGCCGGGGGCACCGTGATGCTGCGTCGTCATCTGGAAGAGGCCGCCTGGCAGCAGGTCAAGGCCCTGGGCCTGAAGGGCGTGAGCGAGCTGCGCGAATACAAGCGCCGCTATCCCGAAGGCGAGGCCGCGGCCCATGTGGTGGGCTTTACCAACATCGACGATGTCGGCCAGGAAGGCATAGAACTCGGCTTCCAGAGCCATCTGCTGGGCCAGGCCGGCCAGCGCACGGTGCTGCGCGACCGCCTGGGCCGCGTGGTCGAGGACGTGGGCGACCAGGCCGATCCGGTACACGGACGCGACATCACGCTGGCCATCGATTCCAAGGTGCAGTTCTTCGCTTGGCAGCGCATGCGCGACGCTGTCAAGGAGCACAAGGCCAAGGCCGGCAGCGTGGTGGTCATCGACACCCGCACGGGCGAGGTGCTGGCGCTGGCCAACTACCCGAGCTACGACCCGGCCGACCGCAGCAACCTGAGTGGCGCCCAGCTGCGCAACCGCGCGCTCACCGATGTCTTCGAGCCGGGCTCGACGATGAAGCCGCTGGTGGTGGCGCTGGCGCTGGAGACCGGCCGCGTGAAGGTGGACACCGTCATCAACACCGCGCCCGGCAGCCTGGTCGTCGGGCCGCTGGTGGTGCGCGACGCACACCCGCATGGCGCGTTGACCGTGCAGGAAGTGATCCAGAAGTCCAGCAACATCGGCGCCGCGCGCATTGCGATGCAGATGCCGGCGCGCGAGCTGTGGGAGTTGTTCAGCGGCGTGGGCTACGGCCAGAAGCCGCAGATCGCCTTTCCCGGCGTCGTCACCGGCCGCCTGAAGCCCCACAAGAACTGGCGCCCGGTGGAGCAGGCAACCATGGCCTATGGCTACGGCCTTTCGGCCAGCCTTCTGCAGATGGCGCGCGCCTACACGCCGCTGGCGCGCGACGGCGACGTGATCCCGCTGACCCTGCTTCGCCCCGAGGCGGGGCTGGCCCCAGTGCAGGGTCACAAGGTGCTGTCGCCGGCCACCGTGTACGAGGTGCGCAAGATGCTGCAGATGGCGGCCGGCCCCGGCGGCACCGCCACCAAGGCCCAGACCATAGGCTATTCGGTGGGCGGCAAGAGCGGCACGGCGCACAAGCAGGAGGGCAAGGGCTACGCCAGCAACAAGTACCGCGCCTGGTTCGTGGGCATGGCGCCCATCGTCGAGCCGCGCATCATCGTCGCGGTGATGGTCGACGAGCCCAGCAACGGCAAGCACTACGGCGGCGATGTCGCCGCGCCGGTGTTCAGCCAGGTTGTGCAGCAGACGCTGCGCATGATGAACGTGACACCCGACATCGACGTCAAGGCGCAGATCAGCGCCAAGCCGGTGGCCGCCGAGCCGGAGAGCTTCTGACGTGGCCACGCAACTCGCCTCCGCCATCGAAGCCGTGCTGTGGCTGCGCGGCCGGGTCAAGGGCCGCCTGTGCATGGACAGCCGCGCCGTGCAGCCCGGCGACGGCTTCATCGCCTGGCCCGGCCATGCCGTCGACGGCCGCGCCTTCGTCGCTGCGGCGCTGGCCGCGGGTGCGGCGGCCTGCCTGGTCGAGGCCGAGGGCGCGGCGGCCTTCGCGCTGGGCGACGACGAGCGCGTGGCCATCCTGCCCGGCCTCAAGGCCGCCAGCGGTGCCATCGCCAGCGCCTGGTTCGGCGAGCCCGGCCGCGCGCTCGACGTGGTGGCCATCACCGGCACCAATGGCAAGACCAGCAGCGCCTGGTGGGTGGCGCAGGCGCTGTCGGCCCTGGGGCGGCGCGGCGGCGTCATCGGTACCCTGGGCGTGGGCGAGCCGCCCCGTGCCGGCGCCGACGATGGCGCGGGCGCGATACAGCCCACCGGCCTGACCACGCCCGACCCGCTGACCCTGCACGCCACGCTGCGTCGCTTTGCCGACGAAGGCTATGCCGCCTGCGCCATCGAGGCCTCGTCGATAGGCCTGGTCGAGCACCGCCTCGATGCACTGGCGATCGACGTCGCGGTGTTCACCAACTTCACGCGCGACCACCTCGACTTCCACGGCAGCATGGAAGCCTACTGGGCCGCCAAGCGCATGCTTTTCGGCTGGCCCGGGCTGCGCGCCGCGGTGGTCAATGTCGACGACGCCCAGGGCGAGCGGCTGGCGCAGGAACTGGCCGGCGGCGCGCTCGACCTCTGGTCGGTCTCGCGCCACGGCCCGGCGCGGCTGCAGGCCCGCGCGCTCGGCTATGACGGCGGCGGCCTGGCCTTCGAAGTGAGCGAAGGCGGCGCGACGGTGGCGCTGCGCAGCGCGCTGATCGGCGACTACAACGCCAGCAACCTGCTGGGCGTGCTGGGCGCGTTGCGGGCGCTGGGCCTGCCGCTGGCCGCCGCCGCCGGCGCGATGGCGGCGCTGAGCCCGGTGCCGGGCCGGCTGCAGCGCGTGGCCGGGCGCGAGGTGGAGGTGGTGGTCGACTACGCCCACACGCCCGATGCCCTGGAAAAGGCGCTGCAGGCGCTGCGCCCGCTGGCCTCTGCCCGCGGCGGGCGCCTTTGGTGCGTGTTCGGCTGCGGCGGCAACCGCGACGCCACGAAACGCCCGCTGATGGGCGCCATCGCCAAGCGCGATGCCGACCGCGTGGTGCTGACCAGCGACAACCCGCGCCAGGAGGCGCCCGGGCTGATCCTGGCCCAGATCCTCGCGGGCGTGACGGGCCACGACGAGGTGGCCGTGATCGAGGACCGCCGCGCCGCCATCCGCAGCGCCGTGGTGGGTGCCGCGCCCGGCGACGTGGTGCTGCTGGCCGGCAAGGGCCACGAGGACTACCAGGAGGTGGCCGGCGTCAAGCGACCCTTCAGCGATGCGCAAGAGGCCGCAGCCGCGCTGCGCGAGCGCGAGGAGGGCGCCGCATGAACACGTCCAGCAACACCGCGATGATGACCCTGGCCCAGGCCCAGGCGCTGCTGCCGGGCAGCGTGCTCGTCGGCGACGGCGCCATCGCCATCGCCCGCGTCCACAGTGACACGCGCACGCTGCGCGCCGGCGACCTCTTCGTCGCGCTGCGCGGCGAGCGCTTCGACGGCAATGATTTCCTGGCCCAGGCGCGCGCCGCCGGCGCCGTGGCCGCGCTGGCCGAGCGCGGGCTCTCGGCTGATCTGCCCGGCCTGCAGGTGCCCGATGCGCTGCAGGCGCTGCAGCAGCTGGCAGCGGCCTGGCGCCAGCGCTTCACGCTGCCGCTGATCGCCGTCACCGGCAGCAATGGCAAGACCACCGTGACGCAGATGCTGGCCGCCATCCTGGCCGCCTGGCAGGGCGAGGCGGCGCTGGCCACGGCCGGCAATTTCAACAACCACATTGGCGTGCCGCTGACCCTGTTGCGCCTGCGCGATATGCACCGCGCCGCGGTGGTGGAACTGGGCATGAACCACGTCGGCGAGATTGCGCTGCTGGCTGGCCTGGCCGCGCCCACCGTGGCCCTGGTCAACAACGCCCAGCGCGAGCACCAGGAATTCATGGCCAGCGTCGCGGCGGTGGCGCAGGAGAACGGCAGCGCCATCGCCGCGCTGGGCGCTGGCGGCACGGCGGTGCTTCCGGCCGGTGATGCGCACGCGCCGCTGTGGCAGGCGCTGGCGGGGTCGCGGCGCGTGCTGCGCTTTGCGCTCGATGGCCAGGCCGATGTTGCGGGCCACGCGGTCTGGCAGGCGGATGCGGCGCACTGGGCGCTGACGCTGGCCACGCCCGCCGGCGGCATCGCCACCACGCTGGCCCAGCCGGGCCGCCACAACGCGCTCAACGCCGTCGCGGCGGCGGCCTGTGCGGTGGCCGCTGGCCTCCCCACCGATGCCATCGCGGCCGGCCTCGCCGCCTTCCAGCCGGTGGCCGGGCGCAGCCAGGTGCACCGCCTGCCCCACGCCGGCAGCACGCTGACCCTGGTCGACGACAGCTACAACGCCAACCCCGATTCGGTGCTCGCCGCCATCGAGGTGCTGGCCAGTCTGCCGGGCCCGCGCTGGCTGGTGCTGGGCGACATGGGCGAGGTCGGCAGCCAGGGCGCGCAGTACCACGCCGAGGTCGGCGCCCGCGCCCGCGAGCGCGGCATCGAGCACTTCTGGGCCGCCGGCCCGCTGTGCGCCCACGCCGGTGCCGACCGCCATTTCGCCAGTGTCGCGGCGCTGTTGCAGGCCTTGGCCGATGCGCCGCAGGCCGCGTCCGTGCTGGTCAAGGGATCGCGCTTCATGAAGATGGAACAGGTGGTGCAGGCGCTGCGCGCCCGCCCCGACGGGGAGGCCGGCCATGCTGCTTAGCCTGACGCAGTGGCTGATGCAGTGGGCGCCCGACCAGCTGGGCTTTCTGCGCGTCTTCCAGTACCTCACCTTCCGCGCCGTGCTGGCGGCAATGACCTCGCTGCTCATCGGCCTGGCCTTCGGGCCCTGGGTCATCCGCAAGCTCACCGAGATGAAGATCGGCCAGCCCATTCGCGAATACGGCGTGCAAAGCCATCTCGGCAAGCGCGGCACGCCCACCATGGGTGGCGTGCTGGTGCTCATCGGCATCGGTGTCAGCACGCTGCTGTGGTTCGACTGGACCAACCGCTTCGTCTGGGTGGTGATGCTGGTCACCTTCGGCTTCGGCGCCATCGGCTGGACCGACGACTACCGCAAGGTCGTGCGCAAGGATCCCGAGGGCATGCGCAGCCGCGAAAAGTTCTTCTGGCAGACGCTGATCGGCCTGATTGCCGCGCTGTACCTGGCCTTCAGCGTCAGCGAGACCAGCAATCTGCGCGTGCTCGAGCTCTTCCTGCGCTGGGTGGGCAGCGGCTTCAGCAACGAGTTGCCGCCGCGTGCCGACCTGATGGTGCCCTTCTTCAAGACCGTGAGCTATCCGCTGGGCGTCTTCGGCTTCATCATCCTGACCTGGTTCGTCATCGTCGGCGCCAGCAATGCCGTCAACTTCACCGATGGCCTGGACGGACTGGCCATCATGCCGGTGGTGATGGTGGGCAGCGCCCTCGGCATCTTTGCCTACATCACCGGCAATGCAGTGTTCAGCAAGTACCTGCTGTTCCCGCACATTCCCGGCGCCGGCGAGTTGCTGGTCTTCTGCGCCGCGATGGCCGGCGCGGGCCTGGCCTTTCTGTGGTTCAACGCCAGCCCGGCCCAGGTCTTCATGGGCGACGTGGGCGCGCTGTCGCTGGGCGGGGCCCTGGGCACCATCGCCGTCATCACGCGCCAGGAGATCGTGCTCGGCATCATGGGCGGCGTCTTCGTCGCCGAGGCGCTGAGCGTGATGATCCAGGTGGGCTGGTTCAAGTACACCAAGCGCAAGTACGGCGTGGGCCGCCGCATCTTCCTGATGGCGCCGCTGCACCACCACTTCGAGAAGAAGGGCTGGGCCGAGACCCAGGTGGTGGTGCGCTTCTGGATCGTCACCATGCTGCTGTGCCTGATCGGCCTGGCCAGCCTCAAGCTGCGCTGAGCCCCGCGACGGACCCCATGGACCATCTGCGCGACCTCCCCGTCCTCATCCTCGGCCTCGGCGACAGCGGCCTGGCAATGGCGCGCTGGTGCCTGCGCCATGGCGCGAAGGTGAGGGTGTGGGACTCGCGCGAGGCTCCGCCCCAGGCCGAGACGCTGCGCGCCGAGCTGCCCGGCGCGGCGCTGGAAAGCGGCGTGCTGGATGCGACGCGGCTGGGCGACACGCGGCTGCTGCTCAAGAGCCCCGGCCTCGGCCCCTATGACGAGCGCATCGCGCCGCTGTTGCAGGAGGCACGCGCCAGTGCCATTGCGGTGCAGGGCGAACTCGACCTCTTCGCGCGGGCGCTGGCTGACCTGAAGGCGGCGCACGGCTATGCGCCCCAGGTGCTGGCCATCACCGGCACCAATGGCAAGACCACCACCACGGCGATGACGGCGCTGCTGGTGGAGCGCGCCGGCCGCCGCGTCGCGATGGCCGGCAACATCGGCCCGACGCTGCTGGACACGCTGGCGGTGCGGCTCGAAGCCGAACAGCAAGCCTGGCCCGAGGTCTGGGTGCTGGAGCTGTCGAGCTTCCAGCTCGATGGCGGCGGCACCGGCGTCAAGGGCTTCGAGCCGGCCGCCGGCACCGTGCTCAACGTCACGCAAGACCACCTCGACTGGCACGGGAGCATGGCCGCCTATGCCGCGGCCAAGGCGCGCGTCTTCGGCAGCGCCGGCCTGAGGGTGATCAACCGCGATGACGCCCTCGTCGAGGCCATGGTGCCGGTGCCGCCGCCGGTCAAGGGCAAGGCCAAGTCCGTGGAACGCGCGACCATCCGCTTCGGTCTGGACGCGCCGCGGCGCCCGGGAGATTTCGGCCTCGTCACCGAGAACGGCATTGCCTGGATGGTGCGTGCGCTGCCGACCGACGAGACCATCAAACGCAAGAAGGACGAAGAGGTCGAGATCCACCTGCAGCGCCTGATGCCGGCCGATGCCCTGCGCGTGCGCGGCCGCCACAACGCCGCCAATGCGCTGGCCGCGCTGGCCCTGGCCACGGCCATCGGCTGCCCGCTGGCGCCCATGCTGCATGGCCTGCGCGAATACGAAGGCGAGCCGCACCGCGTGCAGTTCGTCGCCGTGCTCGACGGCGTCGAGGCCTATGACGACAGCAAGGGCACGAATGTCGGCGCCACCGTCGCCGCGCTCGATGGTCTGGGTGCCGACAAGTCGCCCGCCCGCCTGGTGGTCATCCTGGGTGGCGACGGCAAGGGCCAGGATTTCGGCCCGCTGGCCGCGCCGCTGGCCCGCCATGCGCGCGCCGTGGCCACGATAGGGCGCGACGCCGCCGCCATCGAGGCCGTGATCCAGCAAGGCGCGGCAGCCATTCCCTTCCAGCGCCACGACAGCCTGGAGGTCGCCGTTGCCTGGTGCTTTGCGCAGGCGCGGCCGGGCGATGCCGTGCTGCTGAGCCCGGCCTGCGCCAGCCTGGACATGTTCCGCAACTACGCCCACCGCGCCGAAGTCTTCGTGCAGGCGGTGCAGGCGCTGGCGCTGGACCGGGGGCAGGCATGACGGCGGCCCTGGCCATGCTCAAGGGCTGGTTCGCCGCGCGCCGCACAGGGGGTGGCGGTGGCCGCAGCGGCGCCACCGAATTGCCGGTGCGCGACCACGTCGACGTGGCCGGCGCGCGCCCGGTGCGCATCACCGCCTTCGACCAAGGCCTGCTGGTGGTGGTGGGCACCCTGATCGCCCTCGGCGTGGTGATGGTCTATTCGGCCAGCGTGGCCCTGCCCGACAACCCCAAGTTCGCCCTCTACTCGCAGGCCTTCTTCCTGCAGCGCCATCTGCTGGGCCTGGCCATCGCCTTCGTCGCCGCGCTGGCCGTGCTGCAACTGCCGATGAGCTTCTGGGAGAAGCACGCGCCGCTGGTCTTCCTGGTCTCGCTGGCGCTGCTGTTCGCGGTGCTGCTGCCCTTCATCGGCAAGGTGGTCAACAACTCGCGACGCTGGATACCGCTGGGCATCATGAACTTCCAGCCCAGCGAGATGGCCAAGCTGGCCATCGCCATGTATGCCGCCAGCTACATGGTGCGCAAGATGGACGTTAAGGAGAACTTCTTCAAGGCCGTCTGGCCCATGGTGGTGGCGGTGGCCTTCATCGGCGCCATGCTGCTGCGCCAGCCCGACATGGGCGCCTTCATCGTCATCGCCACCATCGCGATGGGCATCCTCTTCCTGGGCGGCGTCAATGCGCGCATGTTCTTCCTGATCGCCGCGGTGATCCTCGTCACCTTCGCCGGCATCATCGCCTTCGACGACCTGCGCCGCGAGCGCATCCTGGCCTACCTCGACCCCTGGAACCCGAAGTACGCCCAGGGCAAGGGCTACCAGCTCACGCACTCGCTCATCGCCATCGGCCGCGGCGAGATCTTCGGCCAGGGCCTGGGCTCCAGCGTCGAAAAGCTGCACTACCTGCCCGAGGCGCATACCGACTTCCTGCTTGCGGTGATCGGCGAAGAACTCGGCTTCGTCGGCGTGGCCTCGGTCATCGTGCTTTTCTTCTGGCTCACCCGCCGCGTCTTCCTGATCGGCCGCCAGGCCGTCGCGCTGGACCGCGTGTTCGGGGGCCTGATGTGCCAGGGCATCGGCATCTGGATCGGCTTCCAGGCCTTCATCAACATGGGCGTCAACCTCGGCGTGCTGCCCACCAAGGGCCTGACGCTGCCGCTGATGAGCTATGGCGGCTCGGCCATCCTGATGAACCTCATCGCGCTGGCGCTGGTGTTGCGGGTGGACATTGAAAACAGGGCACTCATGCGCGGAGGCCGCACATGACGGCCATGCGCAGCATGGGCGCCGCGCGAAGCGCGGGTGCGCTGTTTCGGCGCAGGCTCACATCGCGCAGCGATGTGAAGCGCGCGCAGCGCGCGGGCCGAAGCCAAAACAGGGCACTCATGCGCGGAGGCCGCGCATGAGCCATCTCGTCATCATGGCCGCGGGAACGGGTGGGCACATCATCCCCGGCCTGGCCGTCGCCAAGGAGATGGCGGGCCGCGGCTGGACCGTCAGCTGGCTGGGCACGCGCCACGGCATGGAGAACCAGCTCGTGCCCAGGAGCGGCATCGCGCTGGACACCATCGCCTTCAGCGGCCTGCGCGGCAAGGGCTTGCTGCACACGGCCACCGGCGGCCTGCGCCTGCTCAAGGCCTTCTGGGATTGTCTGCAGATCCTGCGCCGCCGCGGCACGCACGCGGTGCTGGGCATGGGCGGCTATGTCTGCTTTCCGGGCGGGCTGATGGCCTCGCTGCTGAACAAGCCGCTGCTGCTGGTGAATGCCGATGCGGCGCTGCTGCTGTCCAACAAGAGTCTGCTGCCGGTGGCCGACCGCGTCGCCTTCGGCTTTGCCGGTGTCGCCGCGCAGCAGACCAAGAATGCCATCGTCACCGGCAACCCGGTGCGCGCCGAGATCGAGGCTCTGGCTGAACCGGATGCGCGCTGGGCCGGCCGCAGCGGCCCGTTGCGCCTGCTGGTGGTGGGCGGCAGCCTGGGCGCCCAGGTGCTCAACCAGACCCTGCCGGCCGCGCTGGCGCTGCTGCCGGCGGGCCAGCGCCTGCAGGTCGTGCACCAGAGCGGCGGCACCCAGGCCGCGGCGGTGCGCGAGGCCTATGCCCGCGAAGGCATCGCCGCCGAGGTGCTGCCCTTCATCGACGACATGCCGCGCCGCCTGGCCGAGTGCGATGTGATGGTCTGCCGCGCCGGCGCCATCACCGTGAGCGAGTTGTGCGCGGCTGGCGTGCCGGCCCTGCTGGTGCCGCTGATCGTCAGCACCACGGCCCACCAGCGCGACAACGCCGAGTGGATGGCCGGGCAGGGCGCGGCCATTCACCTGCCGCAGGCCGGGCTGACGCCGCAAGCCCTGGCCACGGCCCTGGCTGGCTTGAACCGCGACGGCCTGCTGGCGATGGCCCGCCAGGCCCGCGCGCTGGCAAGGCCGCGCGCCGCGGCCCGCGTGGCCGACGAGATCGAGAAGCTCGTTGCGGGGGGGCGCCGGTGAAGCCCTTTGTCAGCCGCATCCACTTCGTCGGCATCGGCGGCGCCGGCATGAGCGGCATCGCCGAGATCCTGCACCAGCAGGGGCTTGAGGTCTCGGGCTCCGACCAGGCCGAAAGTGCCGTGACCCGCCGCCTGGCCGGGCTGGGCCTGGCCATCCACATCGGCCACGATGCCGCCCATGTCGGCGAGGCCCAGGCCGTGGTCACCAGCACCGCGGTCAAGGCCGACAACCCGGAAGTCTTGGCCGCGCATGCGCGCGGCCTGCCGGTGGTGGCGCGCGCCGTGGTGCTGGCCGAACTGATGCGGCGCCAGCAGGGCATCGCCATCGCCGGCACCCACGGCAAGACCACCACCACCTCGCTGGTGGCCAGCGTGCTCATCGAGGCGGGCCTGGACCCCAGCTTCGTGATCGGCGGCAAGCTCGAAAGCGCCGGTGTCAACGCCCGACTGGGCAGCGGCGAATTCATCGTCGTCGAGGCCGACGAGAGCGATGCCAGCTTCCTGCACCTGCACCCGGTGCTGGCGGTGGTGACCAACATCGACGCCGACCACATGGAAACCTACGGCCACGATGTCGCCCGCTTGCATGGCGCCTTCGTGGACTTCCTGGCCCGCCTGCCCTTCTACGGCCGCGCCATCGTGTGCAGCGACGACCCCGGCGTGCGCGCGGTGCTGCCGCAGCTCGCGCAGCGCGGTATAGCCTGCATCCGCTATGGCATCGATGACGATCAGGCTGATCTGCGCGCCACCGAGGTGCAGGCCCTGGCCGGCGGCGGCATGCGCTTCGTCGTGCGGCGCCGCGATGCGCAGGCACTGCCGCTGACGCTCAACCTGGCCGGTGCCCACAATGTGCGCAATGCGCTGGCCGCCGTGGCCATCGCCGGCCTGCTGGGCATTGCCGACGCCCCGCTGCAGCGCGCGCTGGCGGCCTTTGCAGGCGTCGGCCGCCGCTTCCAGCGCCATGGCGAATGGCCGGCGGTGGGTGGCGGCCACTTCACCCTCATCGACGACTACGGCCACCACCCGGTGGAGATGGCCGCGGTGCTGGCCGCGGCGCGCGGCGCCTTTGTCGGCCGGCGCATCGTGCTGGCCTTCCAGCCCCATCGCTACAGCCGCACGCGCGACTGCCTGGCGGACTTTGCCGCCGTGCTGGGCCAGTGCGACGCCGCGCTGGTGACCGAGGTCTATGCGGCCGGCGAGACGCCCATCGCCGGTGCCGACGGCCGCGCCCTGGTGGCCGCGGTGGCCGCGGTGCAGGGGCCGGTGGCGCCCGTCTTCGTCGACGACGTGGCCGCGCTGGCCGGCGAGATCGTGCGCGTGGCGCGCGGCGGCGACGTCGTCATCACCATGGGCGCCGGCTCGATTGCCGGCGTGCCGCGCCAGCTGGCGCAATTGCTGGAGAGCCAGGCATGAACGACACGGTAAGCAGCCTGGGCAAGGTGGCGGTGCTGATGGGCGGCAGCAGCGCCGAGCGAGAGGTCTCGCTGATGTCGGGCGGCGGCGTGCTCGCCGCGCTGCGCAGCCAGGGCGTCGATGCCCACGCCTTCGACCCCGCCGAGCGCGATCTGGTGCTGCTCAAGTCCGAGGGCTTTGTGCGGGCCTTCGTCGCACTGCACGGCCGCCATGGCGAGGACGGCACGGTGCAGGGAGCGCTGGAACTGCTGGGCATCCCGTACACCGGCTCGGGTGTGATGGCCAGCGCCATCGCGATGGACAAGGTGATGACCAAGCGCGTCTGGCTGGCCGAGGGCCTGCCCACGCCGCGCTGGCAATGGCTGGCACCCGACAACCAGGGCCGCGAGGCGCTGAACGCCGTGCCCGACGCCATCGGCCTGCCGCTCATCGTGAAGCCGCCGCGCGAGGGATCGTCCATCGGCATCAGCAAGGTGCTGGGCTATTCGCAGATGCAGGACGCCGTGGCCCTGGCCGCGAAGTACGACGCCGACGTGCTGTGCGAAGAGTTCATCGATGGCATCGAACTCACCTGCCCGGTGCTGGGCGAGGGCTCGGCAGCGCGTGCGCTGCCGGTGATCCGCATCGACGCGCCCGGCGGCAACTACGACTACGAGCACAAGTACTTCAGCGAAGACACCGGCTACCGCTGCCCCAGCGGCCTCGATGCCGCCGAAGAGGCCGAGG
Organism: Rubrivivax sp. A210; assembly: GCF_904426505.1. Lineage (GTDB taxonomy): Bacteria > Pseudomonadota > Gammaproteobacteria > Burkholderiales > Burkholderiaceae_C > Rubrivivax. The sequence goes on along the minus strand of NZ_CAJGBN010000005.1, from coordinate 6,328 downwards.
TGCAGCGCCTCACGCTGGCCTCCTACCGCGCGCTGGGCTGCCGCGGCTGGGGTCGTGCCGACCTCATGCTGCGCAGCTCCGACCGCCGCATCTTCCTGCTCGAGATGAACACCAGCCCCGGCATGACCGGCCATTCGCTGGTGCCGATGTCGGCGCGCGCCGCCGGCATCAGCTATGAGGCGCTGTGCCTGCAATTGCTGCAGATGGCCGCGCTCGACGGCCCCAATAAGGCCTGAACCCCCGTGACGCGCAAGCTTCGCCCTCCCCGCCCCGTTACCCCGCGTGCGCCGCTGCCGGCCGACGTGCGGCTGTTGAACGCGGTGTCGAGCGCGGTTTTCGCGCTCGCCGGCGTGGGCGCGGTGGCCGCCGGTGGCGCTTGGCTGATGCGTTCCAACGTTTTCCCCATCCGCGCCATCCAGCTCGAAGGTGAGCTCACGCGCAACAGCGTGCCCACCATTCGCGCCAACGCGGCGCCGCGCCTGGCAGGCAACTTCTTCAGCGCCGACCTGCAGGACGGCCGCCGCGCCTTCGAGGCCGTGCCCTGGGTGCGCCGCGCCGTCGTGCGCCGCGTCTGGCCCGACCGCCTGGCCGTGTACCTGGAAGAGCATCGCGCCGCCGCGCTGTGGGAAGGCCCGCGCGACGAGCGCGGCGCCGAGCGCCTGGTCAACCAGCAGGGCGAGGTCTTCGAGGCCAATGTGGGCGATGTCGAGGACGAAGGCCTGCCCGCGCTGGCCGGCCCCGACGGCAGTTCGGCGGCCATGCTGGCCCTGCTGCAACGCCTGCAGCCGGTGTTCGCGCGGCTTGAGGCTGCCGTCACGCGCGTCGAGCTGTCGGGGCGCGGCTCCTGGCGCGTCGAGCTCGACAACGGCGCCACCGTCGAACTCGGCCGCGGCAGCGATGCCGAACTGCTGGCGCGCACCGAACGCTTCGTGCGCACCCTGGGGCCGGCCACCGGCGGCTGGCAGGCACCTCTGCTCTACGCCGACCTGCGCCACACCGACGGCTATGCCGTGCGCCTGCGCGGCGTGAGCACCACATCCACACCCGCGGGCGCCAACAAGCCCGCGGCCAAGACGCATTGAGGGGACGGACGAAGATGGCCAAGGAATTCAAGGACATGGTCTTCGGCCTGGACATCGGCACCGCCAAGGTGATGGTGGTGGCCGCCGAGGTGATGCCCGACGGCGAACTGCGCGTGGCCGGCCTGGGCGTGGCGCCCACCCATGGCTTGAAGCGCGGCGTGGTGGTGAACATCGACGCCACCGTCCAAAGCATCCAGGCGGCGCTGAAGGAGGCCGAGATGATGGCCGCCTGCAAGATCGACCGCGTCTACACCGGCATCACCGGCAGCCACATCCGCGGCCAGAACAGCACCGGCATGGTCATCGTGCGCGACAACCGCGAGGTCACGCCGGTGGACGTGGCGCGCGTGGTCGAAACCGCCAAGGCCATCAACATCCCCAACGACCAGCGCCTGCTGCTGGTGGAGCCGCAGGAATTCGTCATCGACGGCCATGAGGTGAAAGAGCCCATCGGTATGAGCGGCAGCCGGCTCGAGGTGAAGGTCCACATCGTCACCGGCGCCCAGAGCGCGGCCGAGAACATCCTAAAGTGCGTGCGCCGCTGCGGCCTGGAGGTGGAGCGCCTGGTACTCAACCCCAGCGCCAGCGCCGCCGCGGTGCTGACCGCCGACGAGAAGAGCCTGGGCGTGGCCGTGGTCGACATCGGCGCCGGCACCACCGACGTGCAGATCTACACCGACGGCAGCGTGCGCCACACGGCAGTGATCCCCATCGCCGGCGATCTGATCACCAGCGACATCGCGATGGCCTTGCGCACGCCCACCAAGGACGCCGAGGAGATCAAGGTCGAGCACGGCGTGGCCAAGCAACTGTTGGCCGACCCGGGCGACCAGGTCGAGGTGCCGGGCCTGGGTGATCGCGCGCCGCGCATGCTCAGCCGCCAGGCGCTGTCGGGCGTGATCGAGCCGCGCGTCGAGGAGATCTATTCGCTGGTACACCAGGTCATCCGCGAAAGCGGCTATGAAGAACTGCTGTCCAGCGGCATCGTCATCACCGGCGGCTCGGCGGTGATGCCGGGCATGGTGGAGCTGGCCGAGGACATCTTTCTCAAGCCCGTGCGCAAGGGCCTGCCGCTGTACCGCGCCGCGCTCGACGACATGGTGGCCAACCCGCGCAGCGCCGCGGTGATGGGCCTGCTGGAAGAAGCGCGTCTGGCGCGGGCGCGCGGCCACAAGGCGGCGGCGCAGGCCGGCTCGGTGAAGAACCTGGTGACGCGAGCCAGGGACTGGTTTCTCGGAAATTTCTAGAAAGGGGCCGCACATCGATACCCACAAGACAAGCCCCTCTTTTCCCCCAAAGGCAACTGCTATCTACTTTTCAAGGAGGCTCCCATGCCTATAGAGATGATCGACGAATTCGACGAAGGCACGCAGATCAAGGTGATCGGCGTGGGTGGCGGCGGTGGTAACGCCGTCGAGCACATGATCGGCCAGGGCGTGCAGGGCGTGGAGTTCATCTGCGCCAACACCGACGCCCAGGCCCTGCACCGCAGCAACGCCGGCCAGCTCGTGCAGTTGGGCAAGACCGGCCTGGGTGCGGGCAGCAAGCCGGCCGCCGGCAAGGTGGCGGCCGAAGAGGCGGTGGACCGCATCAAGGAAGCCATCAGCGGTGCCCACATGCTCTTCATCACCGCCGGCATGGGCGGCGGTACGGGCACCGGCGCGGCGCCGGTGATTGCGCGCGTGGCCAAGGAAATGGGCATCCTCACCGTGGGCGTGGTGACCAAGCCCTTCGACTTCGAAGGCCGCAAGCGCGGCAAGCAGGCCGAGGACGGCGTGTCGGAACTCGAAGCCAATGTCGACAGCCTCATCGTCGTGCTCAACGAGAAGCTGCTCGAGGTGATGGGCGACGACGTGACGCAGGAGCAGGCCTTCGCCCACGCCAACGACGTGCTGAAGAACGCCGTTGGCGGCATCAGCGACATCATCCACATCCCCGGCCTCGTCAACGTCGACTTCGAGGACGTGAAGACGGTGATGAGCGAGCCCGGCAAGGCGATGATGGGCACGGCCGTGGCCGGCGGCCCCGACCGCGCTACCAAGGCGGCCGATGCGGCCGTGGCCTGCCCGCTGCTGGAAGGCATTGACCTCAGCGGCGCCAGGGGCGTGCTGGTGCTGATTGCCGCGAGCAAGGGCACCTTCAAGCTGGCCGAGAGCCGCAATGCGATGAACACCATTCGTCGCTACGCGGCCGATGATGCGCATGTGATCTTCGGCACCGCCTACGACGAAAGCCTGGGCGACCAGCTGCGCGTGACCGTCATCGCCACCGGCCTGAGCTCGGCCAACCGCAAGGCCCAGGGCACGCCGCCGCTGGCCGTGGTGCAGCCGCAGACCCACGCCCCGCAACATGCCGTGGCCCAGGCCCTGCGCACCGGCACCGACAACATCCCGGTGCTGGTCAACCAGGTGCCCGGCCTGCCGCAGCAGCCCAACTATGACAACCTCAACACCCCCAGCGTCTGGCGCCACGGCCGCACGCAGGCGGCGGCGAAGGTGGAGGCGCTCAGCTCCAATGGGATGGATGAGATCGAGATTCCGGCGTTCCTGCGCAAGCAGGCGGACTGAGGGGCGGCAGCGTCATCGGGGGCGCTGCATCTCGCAAGTGAACTGGGCCCGGCTTGCCGGGCCTTGTTTTTGGGGCAGCCTAAGGCGCCTTGCGGCATGACTCGGCCAGTTGCCGACGGTCGTGATTGACCGGCAACTGGCTTCCCGCCTCTACGAGTTGACTACCGTCGCACCCGCATAGAGGGTAAGAGTCCGGGGCTCAGTCGATTCGAGGAACCTGGCCTAAGGCCGGTCAGGCGCCAGAATTGCTGACACCCGCGAGGTGGGCAGATTGTCACCCGTCATAGCTGCCTGCGGTTGGCCTCCCCACGACGGGCGAACGAACGGGTCCACGATCTTGCAGCCTAGGACATAAGCTGGAGTGCATACTGCGGCGCACCACTCTCGATCAACGGGGGAAGGATTCGCCCGACATCGGGCCGAACGTCGAGTGCTTCTTGGTTAGTTTGAGAATCTTGATGTGCCGAACTGTCCCGCCCCGAACTGCGCGGTCGCGGCCGACGCGCTGGGACTGCTCGTAGGTGCCGTTGGCACTGCTGGCGATCCTGCTGCTCCGCCACTTACTTCGGGAACTGGCGTGCCATTTCTTCCACCACATGCCGCAAGTTCAATTAGTAGGATCAACGCGAATGCCGCCCTCATTGCGGTCCTCATTTGATCGTCACGGGAACGACGCTGCTGCCAATGCTCTTGCCATGGCCGTTTGTCGCAAAGATTTGGTACTGATAGTCTCCCGTCGCCAAGTCACTATCCACGAAGCTCCTCGCCGCCGAATCCGGAATGTCCTTTACGTTGACCCAAGTGACCCCGTTATCCGAAGTTCGCTGAACAGAGTATCCAGTCTGGTCGGCATGCGAACTGGACCAAGTCAACATGGCACTCGCTCCGGAAGCGGCAACCGAGACTGTAGCGACTGGCGAAGGGGGGATGTTCAGTTTGTCTAGAACGAGGATGTTGAATGCTCCCGATGCCGACTGAATATCCTGAAGGACGATCCGGGTCGCGCTCTTCTTTTTCGCATAGAAGTATTGGAATGCTATGACCCCGTCACCTAGATTGCCAGAGAAGATGGCGGTCTCCGCGATAACGCTGGCAGTACCTGCCTCAGGCGCATTTGGGAGGGCACCAACGAATGATCCAAGGCGGGCTTGGGAATAGACCAGCGCTGTTCCGTCTATCGAAAAGGTCACCGTGTCTGTCCGGGAACGCGACATTTGATCGGCAGCATCCGCGAGCCCTGTCATTGTGCATGAACTGTTGACACGGCAATTGCCATTGCCGGGTTGCCCATTGAAGGGAACAACCTGCGTCACTAGCCACGTACCGACAAGATCGGACGCAACGATTGGGCTCGTAGCATCATTGACCCTGGCAAACAAGGCGTTCATGACGTTCGCACTAAGTACATCGCCCTTTTTGAAAATGAGCGGAATCGCGTCGCTTGCTCTAAGCGACAACGATACGACTGCGAGAGCTGCTACAGAGCCTATGCTGATGTACTTGGCCTTTTGCAAGAGTTTCATCAAGAGGCTCCGTTCTTCGGTCTACTTGTGGTTCGGTTGTTGTAGGGTGGTTGTGGCGGCCAGGATCGCGGACTATGGGAGCCTTCGCGCCTGCACTCCACGACTTGGGAAAGTATCCTGACGGTGGCCCAAACCAATCAGTTGAGAAGTGCCCAAATTGACATGCAAATCGTGAGTACGCAACTTAAGAGTCCTGCGGAGAACCAGTGACTATGTCCACAGGAAGCGTCTCGGCAGTTTGGCGTGGGCGTCTGCTCCGCGGCTTCCAATTCATGCTTGTATGTCGACAAAGGGTCGCCAGCAGTCAGCCGGGCTGCTACGGTTCTACGGCTCGGTTCCGGCATTCGCTTCTCGCTCGAACGGACAGCCGTCGGCTGCCGTTCAGCTCTCCGCTTCGCCTCATCGTCGTGCTCAACGAGAAGCTGCTCGAGGTGATGGGCGACGACGTGACGCAGGAGCAGGCCTTCGCCCACGCCAACGACGTGCTGAAGAACGCCGTGGGCGGCATCAGCGACATCATCCACATCCCCGGCCTCGTCAACGTCGACTTCGAGGACGTGAAGACGGTGATGAGCGAGCCCGGCAAGGCGATGATGGGCACGGCCGTGGCCGGCGGCCCCGACCGCGCTACCAAGGCGGCCGATGCGGCCGTGGCCTGCCCGCTGCTGGAAGGCATTGACCTCAGCGGCGCCAGGGGCGTGCTGGTGCTGATTGCCGCGAGCAAGGGCACCTTCAAGCTGGCCGAGAGCCGCAATGCGATGAACACCATTCGTCGCTACGCGGCCGATGATGCGCATGTGATCTTCGGCACCGCCTACGACGAAAGCCTGGGCGACCAGCTGCGCGTGACCGTCATCGCCACCGGCCTGAGCTCGGCCAACCGCAAGGCCCAGGGCACGCCGCCGCTGGCCGTGGTGCAGCCGCAGACCCACGCCCCGCAACATGCCGTGGCCCAGGCCCTGCGCACCGGCACCGACAACATCCCGGTGCTGGTCAACCAGGTGCCCGGCCTGCCGCAGCAGCCCAACTATGACAACCTCAACACCCCCAGCGTCTGGCGCCACGGCCGCACGCAGGCGGCGGCGAAGGTGGAGGCGCTCAGCTCCAATGGGATGGATGAGATCGAGATTCCGGCGTTCCTGCGCAAGCAGGCGGA
>NZ_CAJGBN010000004.1 GCF_904426505.1 Rubrivivax sp. A210 | reverse complement strand
CGGCGGGCGCGGCCGGCATGGCGACCGCGTCGGACGCGGGCGCGACAGGGTTGGCCTCGGCGGGCATCCGCACCGCGGCCTTGGCCGCCTCGGGCGCCGGCGCAACCGTGGCGGGCGGTGCGACTGCCGGCACGGCCGGTGCCGCGACCGGCATCACGACCCGCCTCACCTGCACCGTCCCCAGCGCCCGCGCCGCAGCCCCCGGCGCCGGCGCCCAGCGCCCCAGCAGCCAGCCGTGGGCCAGCAGCACGGCCGCGACGACGGCCAGCGCCGCGCGCCAGCGGCCGGGGGGCACCGCAACAGGAGGTGTCGTGTACGCCGCTGTCACCCCACAATAGTGCCATTCCACCCCCCGCGCCGCATCCCGCAAAGGACCACCCCCGCATGAAGCTCGCCACCCTCAAGGACGGCTCGCGCGATGGCCAGCTGGCCGTGGTCTCGCGCGACCTGGCGAGCGCCCACCACGCCACCGGCATCGCCGGCACGCTGCAGCAGGCGCTGGACGACTGGAACTTCGTCGCGCCCCAGCTCGAAGACCTTTATGCCACGCTCAACGGCGGCAAGGCGCGCCACGCCTTCGCCTTCGAGCCACGTCTGTGCATGGCGCCGCTGCCGCGCGCCCACCAGTGGCTGGATGCCTCGGCCTACCCCAGCCACATCGAACGCATACGGCGCGCACGCGGCGCCGAACCGCCGGACGATCTGCGCAGCCTGCCGCTGGTCTACCAGGGCGGCAGCGACGACTTCCTCGGCCCCTGCGACGACGCCGTCTTCGCCAACAGCGACGACGGTATCGACCTCGAGGCCGAGATCGCCGTCGTCACCGGCGACCTGCCGATGGGCGCCAGCCCGGACTACGCGCTGGAGGGCGTGCGCCTGCTGCTGCTGGCCAATGACTGGAGCCTGCGCGCGCTGGCGCCGGCCGAGGTGGCGCGCGGCTTCGGCCTGCTGCAGGCCAAGCCGGCCACCGCCTTCGCGCCGGTGGCGGTGACGCCCGACGAGCTGGGCCCGGCCTGGCAGGGCGGTCGCGCCCGGCTCACGGTCGAATGCCTGCGCAACGGCCAGCGCCTGGGCCGCCTGGAGGCCGCACCCGGCATGCACTTCCACTTCGGCCAGATCCTCGCCCACGCGGCACGCACGCGGCGGCTGCGCGCCGGCTGCATCGTCGGCGGCGGCGCCATCAGCAGCGAAGACCCGGCCCAGGGCGTGGCCTGCCTTGCCGAGCTGCGCGCGCTCGAAATCGCGGCCGGCGGCGCAGCCACGACGCCCTTTCTGCAGTTTGGCGAGACGGTGCGCATCGAGGCCATCGCGCCCGACGGCAGCAGCGTCTTCGGTGCCATCGAACAGGCCGTGGCCGAACTTGAAAGGGACGCGGCATGAGGGCGCGGCAACACCTCGTGCGCTGGCTGGCCCTGGCCCTGCTGGCCTGGGCTATCGACGCCACCGCCGCCGAGGCACCGCGCTGCCCGCCCACGGTGACGGCCACCGCCACCGACGCCACCGCACCGGCGCGCGACCGCGGCCTGCTGTGGCGCATCACGCGCGACGGCCGCGCCTCCTACCTCTTTGGCACCCTGCACGTCGGCAAGCCGGGCTGGCGCCGCTTCGGGCCCCAGGTCAGCGCCGCGCTGCGCGCCGTCGACGTGCTGGCGCTGGAGATCGACCCGGGCGACCCCGATCTGCTCAAGGCCATGGCCGAGTTGCGCCCGCCGCAGGACTTGCCGCCGGCGCTGCAGCAACGCCTGGCGCGCGCCTTCGAGCGCGCCTGCGTGGCGGCCGATTCGATGGCCACGCTGCACCCGGTGCTGCAGGCGACCTCGCTCACCGTGCTGGAGGCGCGCTGGTTCAGCCTGGACCCGAACTTCGCGCTCGAACAGGCGCTGGCGGCGCAGGCGCGCACCCTGGGCCGGCGCGTCGTCTCGCTGGAAACCGCGGCGCAGCAGACCCAGGCCCTGGTGCCCGACGACGAGGCCGAGGCCCAGGCCCTGCTCGACCAGAGCCTGCAGCAACTGGAAGACGGCAGCGCCCGCCGCGTGCTGCAGCGCCTGAGCGCGGCCTGGGAGCGCGGCGACCTCGCAACGCTGGAAGACTACGAGAAGTGGTGCGAGTGCATCGCCAGCGAGGCCGAGCGCGAATTCCTGCGCCAGCTCAACGACGAGCGCAACCCGGGCCTGGCCGCCGGCATCGAGGCCCAGCACAAGCTGGGCCGGCGCGTCTTTGCCGCCGTCGGCGCGCTGCATTTCACCGGCCCGCAGGCCTTGCAGACCCTGCTGGCCCGGCGCGGCTTTCGCGTCGAGCGCATCGTCTTCGCGCACTGAACACGTTTGTGGCGCACCGCGCGGGCGCACAATCTTTGCCACCACAACAGGAGACTTTCGATGGCGGGTGCAGGTGATCTGGCGCGCATGGTGCCGGGCTTCGACTTCCTTCAAGGGCTGCTCAAGAATGCCGGTGCCGGCATGCCCAACATCGGCCAGTGGGTGGCGCCCACGCTGGACCCGGCCGACCTTGACAAACGCATCAGCGAGCTGCGCACGGTGCAGTTCTGGCTGGAGCAGAACGCCAAGCTGATCGGCACCACGATCCAGGCCCTCGAAGTGCAGCGCATGACCCTGGCCACGCTGCAGAGCATGAACATGCCGCTGGCCGACCTGGGCGAGGCGCTCAAGATCAAGGTGCCGGCACCGACGCCAGCTGCGCCGCCGCGGCCGGCCCCCGCGCCCGCCCCTGCCGCCGCACAGCCGGCGCCGGCCCCGGCTCCCGCTGACAAGGCCCCGGCGCCGCCCGCCGTCGACCCCATGCAGTGGTGGGGCGCACTGACGCAGCAGTTCACTGAGCTGGCGGCCAAGGCGGTGAAGGAAACCACCGACGGCGCCGCCACGCTGGCTGCGGCGGCAGCAAAGAAGATGCCGGCCGCGGTGGCCAAGGCCGCTGCCGCGCCCGCCGCGGCCAAGGCCGGCGGCCCCGCCGCCGAGGCCGTGGCCGCGGCGCGCAAGACCGTGGCCAAGAAGGCCGCTCCGCGCAAGGCGGCCACGCCGCGCAAGACCGGCGGCTGACGCGCTCGCCCAGGGGCATGTCGGTCTTCCTCGTCGCCCACGCCACCCACCCCGACTGGCGTGGGGCGCTGGCGCTGGCGGCGGCGCAGATCGAAGCCCGCAGCGCCGAACACGAGGCCAGCGCGGCGGGGCCGCTGTCGCTGGGCTTCGTCTACTTCACCGACCACTATGCCGGGCATGCCGCGGCCCTGTACGCGGCGCTGCGCCAGCAATGGCCGGGCGTGTCCTGGGTGGGCAGCGTCGGCGTCGGCATCGCCGCCGGCGGCGTCGAATACATCGATGAGCCAGCGCTGGCGCTGATGCTGGCCTCGATGCCCCGAGGCCGCTTCGAGGTCTTTTCCGGCGCGCGCAAGCTGCAGCGCATCGAGGCCTTCAGCGCCCTCGTCCACGCCGACCCGGCCACGCCCGACCTCGGCGAGCTGATCGCCGAGATGAGCGACCGCACCGGCTCGGGCTATCTCTTCGGTGGCCTCGCCTCGTCGCGCGGCGAGGCACCCCACATCGCCGACGGCGTCTGGCACGGTGGCCTCTCGGGCGTGGGCTTCACCCAGGACGTGGCCCTGGTCTCGCGCGTCACCCAGGGCTGCCAGCCGCTGGGGCCGGTCCACGAGGTGACGGCCTGCGACCGCAACATCGTCAGCGAGCTTGACGGCCGCCCGGCGCTGCCGCTGCTGCTGGCCGAACTGGGCCTCACCGACCTCGATGACCCGCGCCAGGCCCTGCCTAGGCTGCGCGCCACCCTGGTGGGGCTGACCGACGCCCACGACAGCGCGCTGGCGATGCCGGGCCGCATAGGTGGCCAGTTCGGTCCCGACACCCGGGTGCGCCACCTGATAGGCATAGACCCCGCGCGCCAGGCGGTGGTGGTGGCCGATCGCGTCGAGCCCGGCATGCGGCTGACCTTCTGCCAGCGCGACGTGCAGGCGGCGCGGCGCGACCTGGTGCGCATCTGCAGCGAGATCCGCGAGGAACTCGAGACCCCCGCCGAAGCCACGTTCAGTGGCGCGGCGCCGGCCCCTGCCGCCGCACCGCGGCGCATCCTGGGCGCCATCTACGTCAGTTGCTCGGGCCGCGGCGGGCCGCACTTCGGCGGCCCCTCGGCCGAGCTGAAGATCGTGCAGCACGCCCTCGGCGCCGGCGGTGACGAGGTACCGCTGGTGGGCTTCTTCGCCGCCGGCGAGATCGCCCGCCACCACCTCTACGGCTACACCGGCGTGCTGGCCGTCTTCACCGGGACCGCGCGCTGAGAGACATCCCGCCCGCACTCAAGCACGCCACACTCTGGCTGCTGCTGGCCACCGGGCTCTTCCTGGCCGTGCAGGCCTGGCAGGCCGAGCAGCAGCGCGCACGCTTCCATGCCGCCGCCGGCGTGATCGAGCTGAGGCGCGGCCCCGACGGCCATTTCCACTGGCCGGGCCGGGTGGGCGGCGAGGGCGGCGTCGCGGTCGATTTCCTCGTCGACACCGGCGCCACCCGCACCGCGCTGCCGCTGGCCCTGGCCCAGCGTGCCGGCCTGGTGCTGGAGGGTCGCACGCAGTCAGCCACCGCCGGCGGCGTGGTGCTGGGCCATGTGGCGCGCGCCGACATCCGGCTCGAGGGCGGCGTGAGCGCCGAGCGCCTGCCGGTGACGGTGCTGCCCGAACTGGCCGCGCCGCTGCTCGGCATGGACCTGCTTTCCAAGATGCGCTTCAGCCAGCAGGGCGGCGTGCTGCGCTTCGAGCCGGCGTCGTAAAGTCGGGGCCCTGCCGCGGCCGACCGCGCCAGCCCAGGAGCACCGCGATGAACTCGCCCGCCGCCCACACCGCCGTCACCGCCGCCGCCCTGCAGGCCGACCGCGCCACCCGCCAGCGCCAGGTGGTGGCGGCGCTGGCGCCGCTGCTGCCGCCGCACGCCCTGCTTTGGCAGGGCGAGGACACCGTGCCGTATGAGTGCGACGGCCTCACCGCCTACCGCCAGCAGCCGCTGCTGGTGGCCCTGCCCGAGACCGAGGCCCAGGTGGCTGCCGTGCTCAAGGCCTGCCACGCGCTGGCGGTGCCGGTGGTGGCGCGCGGCGCCGGCACGGGGCTTTCGGGCGGAGCCATGCCGCACGCCCTGGGCGTGACGCTGTCGCTGGCCAAGTTCAACAAGATCGTCATCGTCGACCGCCAGGCCTGCACCGCCACCGTGCAGTGCGGCGTGCGCAACCTGGCCATCAGCGAGGCGGTGGCGCCACTGGGCCTGTACTACGCGCCCGACCCCAGCAGCCAGATCGCCTGCACCATAGGCGGCAACGTCGCCGAGAACTCCGGCGGCGTGCACTGCCTGAAGTACGGCCTCACGCTGCACAACGTGCTGCGCGTGCGCGGCTTCACGGCCCTGGGCGAACCCGTCGAGTTCGGCTCCGAGGCGCTGGACGTGCCGGGCCTGGACCTGCTGCCGCTGGTGGTGGGCAGCGAGGGCATGCTGGCCGTCATCACCGAGGTGACGGTGAAGCTCACGCCCAAGCCCTCGCTGGCGCGCTGCATCATGGCCAGCTTCGACGACATCCGCAAAGCCGGCGACGCGGTGGCCGCGGTGATTGCCGCCGGCATCATCCCGGCCGGCCTGGAAATGATGGACAAGCCGATGACGGCCGCGGTGGAAGATTACGTCCACGCTGGCTACGACCTCGACGCCGCCGCCATCCTGCTGTGCGAGAGCGACGGCACGCCGGAAGAAGTGGCCGAGGAAATCGACCGCATGCTGGCCGTGCTGACGGGCGCCGGCGCCTCGCGTGTGGAGGTCAGCCGCGACGAGGCACAGCGGCTGAAGTTCTGGAGCGGGCGCAAGAACGCCTTCCCTGCCAGCGGCCGCATCAGCCCCGACTACATGTGCATGGACAGCACCATCCCGCGCAAGCGCCTGGCCGACATCCTGCTGGCGATCCAGGAGATGGAAGCGAAGTACGGCCTGCGCTGCTGCAATGTCTTCCACGCCGGCGACGGCAACCTGCACCCGCTGATCCTCTTCGACGCCAACGATCCCGACCAGATGCACCGCTGCGAACTCTTCGGCGCCGACATCCTGGAGACCAGCGTCGCGATGGGCGGCACCGTCACCGGCGAGCACGGCGTCGGCGTCGAGAAGCTCAGCAGCATGTGCGTGCAGTTCTCGCCCGCCGAACGCGAGCAGATGGCCGCCCTCAAGCGCGCCTTCGACGGCCAGGGCACGCTCAATCCGGGCAAGGTGATCCCGACGCTGCAGCGCTGCGCGGAGTACGGGAAGATGCACGTCAAGCGCGGCTTGCTGGCGTTTCCGGAGCTGGAGCGGTTCTGAATGGATTCCAAGGCAGCAGCCCTGCAGGGCCTGGTCGAGCGCGTGCGCGAGGCCGCGGCGCACAAGACCCCTCTCGAAATCCGCGGCGGCGGCACCAAGGCCTTCTACGGCGGCGAGCCGCGCGGCGAGCCGCTTTCCACGGCCACGCTGGCCGGCATCAGCAGCTATGAGCCGAGCGAGCTGGTGGTCAGCGTGCTGGCCGGCACGCCGCTGGCCGCGCTGGAGACCTTGCTCGCGGCCCAGGGCCAGTGCCTGGCCTTCGAGCCGCCGCGCTATGCGCCCGGCGGCACCGTGGGCGGCATGGTGGCAGCCGGCCTGGCCGGGCCGGCGCGCGCCGCGGTGGGCGGGGTGCGCGACTACGTGCTGGGCGCCACCCTGCTCAACGGCCGCGGCGAACTGCTCAATTTCGGCGGCACGGTGATGAAGAACGTCGCCGGCTACGACGTCTCCCGCGCGCTGGCCGGCACCATGGGAATCCTGGGCCTGATCTGCGAGGTCTCGCTCAAGGTGCTGCCGCGGCCCGCCGCCACCGCCACGCTGAGGCTGGAACTCGACGCCGCCCAGGCCATGCGGCGCCTGGGCGAATGGCGCGGCCAGCCGCTGCCGCTGAATGCCAGCGCCTGGTGGGACGGCGCCCTGGTGCTGCGCCTGTCGGGCGCCGCGGCCGCGGTGAGCGCGGCGCAGCAGAAGATGGGCGGCGAGCCGATCCCTTCAGCGATGGCCGACGCCTTCTGGACCGGGTTGCGCGACCACGGCGACGAGTTCTTCGTCGGCGCTGCACGCGCCGTGCAGGGCGGCGCCACGCTGTGGCGGCTGTCTGTGCCGGCCACGGCAGCGCCGCTGCGGCTGTCGGGCGAGCAGCTCATCGAATGGGGCGGCGCCCAGCGTTGGATCTGCACCACGGCGCCGGCGGCCACGCTGCGCGAGGCGGCGGCGGCGGCCGGCGGACACGCCGTGATGTTCCGCGGCGCCGAGCGCGCGCAGGGCATCTTCGCGCCGCTCAAGCCGCCGCTGGACCGCATCCACCGCGAACTGAAGAAGGCCTTCGATCCCGAGGCCATCTTCAACCCCGGGCGCCTGCTGCCCGATCTCTGAGCATGGCCGCCGAGCCCGCCAGTCCCGCCAACGCCGCCGAGATGCGCGCCTACTACGCGCAGCGGGCGCCGGCCTACGAGCGCGTCTACGCCAAGCCCGAGCGCCAGGCCGATCTGCGCACGCTGGAAGCCGCCCTGCCCGGCCTGTTTGCCGGCCGGTGCGTGCTCGAGATCGCCTGCGGCACCGGCTGGTGGACGCCGCATGGCGCGGCCCGGGCCGCCGCCTGGCTGGCCACCGACATCAACCCCGAGACCCTGGCCATCGCGCGCAGCAAGGCGCTGCCGGCCTGCGTGCGCCTGGCCGAGGCGGACGCCTGGGCGCTGGAGGGCCTGCCCGACGACGAGCGCTTCGACGCCGCCTTCGCCGGCTTCTGGTGGAGCCATGTGCCGCTGGCGCGGCTGCCGGCCTGGCTGGACCTGCTGCACGCCCGCCTCGCGCCCGGTGCCCGCGTGGTCTTCATCGACAACGTTTATGTCGAGGGCAGCAGCACGCCCATCGCGCGTCGCGACGCCGAGGGCAACCAGTGGCAGCAGCGCCCGCTCGACGACGGCTCGGTCCACGAGGTGCTGAAGAACTTCCCCAGCCGCGAAGACGCGCTGCAGTTGCTGGGCAGTCGCGCCCTCGACGCCACCTGGACCGCGCTGCCGCACTACTGGATGCTGAGCTATGCCCTGGCCTGAGGCCGCGCCGCGATGAATGCGCTCGACGGCCTGAAGGGCCTGACGCTGCTGCTGCTGTGCCAGTCGGTGGGCGAGGCGGTGTCGCGCCTGCTGCAATGGCCGCTGCCGGGCCCGGTGCTGGGCCTGCTGCTGATGTGGGTCCTGCTCAATGTGCCGGCGGTGCGCGCGCCGGTGGCGGCGGCGACGATGCCGCTCTTGGGCCATCTCTCGCTGCTCTTCGTGCCGGTGGGCGTGGGCGTCATCGTCCACCTCGATCTGCTGGCGCGCTACGGGCCGCGCATGCTGCTGGCGCTGCTGCTGTCCACCTTCATCGGCCTGGCGGTCACGGCCCTGGTGCTGCGCGCGCTGATGCCTGTCGACGGGCCCGCCGTCGGGCCGGCCGACGCCCCGACCCGCGCGCCCCAGGTCTGAGCCGGCCATGCAGGACTTCGTCCAGCTCTGGGTCTACCTCTCGGCGACGCCGCTGTTCGGCCTGACCGCGACGCTCTCGGTCTACGTCCTCGCCCAGCTCGTCTACCAGCGCCTGGAGCAGGCGCCCTGGGCCAACCCGGTGCTGTGGACGGTGCTGGCGCTGGGCGGCCTGTTGCTGGCCACCGGCACGCCCTACCCGACCTATTTCTCGGGCGCGCAGTTCATCCACTTCCTGCTCGGCCCGGCCGTGGTGGCGCTGGCCTGGCCGCTGTGGCAGCGCCGCGCCGACCTGCGCCGGCGTGCCGGCGCCCTGCTGGCGGCGGCCCTGGCCGGCGGCGCGGCGGCCGGTGCCAGCGCCTACGGCATCGGCTGGGCGCTGGGCCTGCCGGGCGATGTGCTGGCCTCCCTGGCGCCCAAATCGGTGACGGCGCCGGTGGCCATGGGCATCGCGGCCCAGATCGGCGGCATCCCGGCGCTGGCCGCGGTGTTTGCGGTGCTCACCGGCCTGGTCGGCGCGATCAGCGGCAAGTACCTCTTCGATGCACTGGGCGTGTACACGCCCGACGTGCGCGGCTTCGCGCTCGGCACCGCCTCGCACGGCATTGGCGCGGCACGCGCGCTGCAGGTCCACCCCGACGCCGGCGCCTATGCCGCGCTGGCGCTGGGCCTGCAGGCGGTGCTGGCGGCGCTGCTGATGCCGCCGGTCTTCAAGCTCTTCTGATCCTCGAGAAAACTCCCGGGCCACCATGCAAACCAAGCTCGCCGCCGAATTCCAGGGCACCCGGCAAGGCCAGGAGGCCGAGGCCATCCTGCGCAAATGCGTCCACTGTGGCTTCTGCACCGCCACCTGCCCCACCTACCAGCTGCTGGGCGATGAGCTCGACGGCCCACGCGGGCGCATCTACCTGATCAAGCAGATGCTCGAGGGCGCGCCGGTCACGCGCAAGACGCAGCTGCACCTGGACCGCTGCCTGACCTGCCGCAACTGCGAGACAACCTGCCCCAGCGGCGTGCAGTACGGCCACCTCATCGACATCGGCCGCGAGCTGGTGGAAGCGCGCGTCGAGCGGCCGGCAGCCGAGAAGGCGGCACGCTGGACGCTCAAGGCCGGCCTCACCTCGCCGCTGTTCGGGCCGGCGATGAAGCTGGGGCGGCTGGCGCGGCCGCTGCTGCCGGCAGCGCTGAAGGACAAGCTGCCGGGCGCGGCCGCCGGTGACAACTCGCGGGCCCACAAGTGGCCCACGCGCGAGCACCGGCGCAAGGTGCTGATGCTGCTGGGCTGCGTGCAGCCGGCGATGATGCCCAACATCAACAGCGCCACCGCCCGCGTGCTCGACGCCGCCGGCATCCAGACCCTGGTGGCCGATGGCGCCGGTTGCTGCGGCGCGCTGCGCACCCATCTGAGCGACGCCGAGGGCGGCCTGGCTGATATGCGCCGCAACATCGACGCCTGGTGGCCGCTGGTCCAGGGCCTGACCTCGCAGGGCCGGGTCGAGGCCCTGGTGATGAATGCCAGCGCCTGCGGCCTCACCGTCAAGGACTACGGCCACGCCCTCGCCCACGACCCCGCCTATGCCGAGAAGGCGCGCCGCGTGAGCGCGCTCACGCGTGATGTGAGCGAGCTGCTGCCCGACCTGGTGCCCGCGCTCAAGGGCAAGCTGCGCACGCGCGGCAGCCAGCGCCTGGCCTTCCACCCGCCGTGTACGCTGCAGCACGGCCAGCAGCTGCGCGGCGGCATCGAGGCGCACTTGCGCGAACTCGGCTTCGACGTGCAGCTGGCGGCCAGCGAAAGCCACCTGTGCTGCGGCTCGGCCGGCACCTACAGCGTGCTGCAGCCCGAGCTGTCGAATGCGCTGCGCGACCGCAAGCTCGGCCACCTGGCCCCCATCGAGGCCCAGACCATCATCAGCGCCAACATCGGCTGCATCCAGCACCTGCAAAGCGGCACGGCCACGCCGGTGCGGCACTGGATCGAGGTGCTGGACGCGGCCCTCGCTTGACGCCGGTTCAGGCCCTGGCGGTCCTGACGTAGATGTCGGTATCGGGCAGCAGGGTGCGCAGGGTGTCGAAGGCGGCTTGCATCAATTCGGGGCCGCAATAGGGCAGACCGGGCGCGAAGGAAAGCTCGGCCTCGGCGTCCACCAGGCGCAATTCGCGCAGCCAGGCGCCGGCCGGTTCACGCAGGCCCATCTGGGCATCGAGGGCGGTTTCGAGCGCACCGACCACGCGCTGCAGATCCTGCGCGTCACCGATGAGGCGCGGCTCGATCTCGATCAGGGCTGGGCGGACGGGCTTGATGGGGATGGTGCGGTGCATGGCGTTTCCGTGGCGCGCGCCGCGCCGGCTGAGCCCGGAATTGGACACCTCAGGCGGTATGCGCAGCTGCGGCATTTGGTCGCGTGCGCAGCGCCCACGCCACACCGGCGATGAGCAGGGCCGCGCCGGCCAGCACCGCCGGCGCCGGTGCGTGGCCGCGCAGCATGAAGGCATAGGCCAGGGCCGCGAGCGTCTCGAACACGATCAGCTGCCCGGCCAGGCCGGGCGGCAGGCGCTGGCTGGCCTCGTTCCAGCACAGGGTGCCGGCCCACGATGCCAGCAGGCCGGTGGCCAGCATCAGCGCGACGAAGAAGCCCGGCCGCGGCCCCAGCGGCATCGCGAAGCTGTCGCCGGCATAGGCCATGCCGCCCCAGACCACGGCCAGGCCCAGCACCGCCAGCGGCAGCGTCGCCACGCCCTGGGCCGTGGCCCAGGCGCGCGGGCTGCGGTCGGCGTGGGCGCGCAACCACTCGGCATTGCGTATCGGGTACCAGGTCCAGCAGATCACCGCACCCACCGCGAGCAGCGCGCCAGTGGCATAGCGCTCGGGGTCGGTGGCCGCGGCCTGGGTGCGCTCGGCCTGGTTGACGAGGGCGATGCCGGCGGCGATGAGCAGCAGCGAGGGCGCCATGCGGCCCCAGGGCAGCGGGCCGTCGCGGTCGCGACCACGCAGATTGGATGCCACCGCAATCACCACCGGCAGCGTGCCGATGATCATGGTTGGCAGCGGCCCGCCGGCGCGCTGTATGGCCGCCGCCAGGCACAGGTAGTACAACACGTTGCCGACCGCCGCGAGTTCGAGCGCGTCCAGCCAGTCGGCGCGCGTCAGCTCGGCCAGGCGGTGGCGGTCCCACCAGGCCAGCGGCAGCGCGATGAGGCCGAAGGCGAGGTAGCGGCCCATCGTGAGCAGGGCGGCCGGGTATTCGGGCAGCCACAGCGGCACCACGAAGACCAGGCCCCACATGAGGCCGGCGGCGAGGGCGAACAGGGTGCCGCTGAAGAGTGCAGCGCGATGGGGCATGGGGCGCGATCATGCCCGGGGCGCCGCGCCGGCCGCGGCGCAGGCCGCCGGGCCGGGCGGGAGCAGAGGAAAAGCGGCTTACTTGACGGCGAAGTCGGCCAGCGTCTTGCCGGCGGCCAGCGCATCGCGCAGCCATTGCGGGCGCTTGCCAATGCCGCCCCAGGTGCCACCGGTCTCATTGCGAAACTTCACCACGGGCGGCGCCTTGCCGGCCTTGCTTGCCTTCGGGGCCTTGGCCGCCTTGCCCTCGGCCTTGGCCGCGCCCTTGGCATTGCCGAGGCCGAGGTCGGCGCTGGTGAGGCCGTAGAAATCGATGGCCTCGCGAATGCGCGAGATCACGCCGTCAACTTCCTTGCGGCGCAGCTTTTCGGCCTCGATCTTGAGCGCGTCGATCTGCTTGAGAATTTGTTCGTAGGATTTGGTCATGATTGCCGTTTCGAGCTGAAAGCCCCCTGAATTGCCGGACGTTGCCGTATCCGCTGGCGTCTGATTCTCTTTCGAAACCGCGCCATTGGCCTAAACGATAACACGCCGAGGCTAATTCAATGCGTTATGAATGGTTAAGCCGCGAATTTCGGGCGCGGTCCGCATTCACCAGAGGCGGGGATCGACGCCGTAATAGGCCGCCAATTCGGCATGCAATTCCGGGTGCGCCTGGGCCAGCGCTGCCGGCTGCTCGAAGAAGAGTTCGCTGACGACGGCAAAGAATTCGGCGGCATCGGTGGCCGCATAGGGATCGATAAGTCCGCCCTCGCCGCGCGCCAGGCGTTGCTGCAATTGCGCGTATTCGTGGCCCAGCACCGCCGACCAACGGCCATAGTCGCCGTGCCGCCCCAGCCAGGGCGCGCCATTGGCACGTCCGTGGTCCTGGTCGAGTTGGTGGGCGAATTCGTGGATCACGACATTGCGGCCATCACCGGGATCGGCGGCGCCGGCCAGCACATCGTCCCAGGACAGGATGACCTGGCCCTCCTGCCAAGATTCACCGGCCAGCACGCGGCGCGATTCTTGGGCCAGGCCTGCGGCATCGGAGCCGATGCGGTCGACGACGAAAGCACCGGGATAGATCAGCACCTGGCGCAGATTGCGGTAGTAGCCGCCGCGCCCGCCCAGCAAGAGCAGAGCCGCCTGCGCCGCCACCAGCACGCGCATCTCGTCATTGATGCGCACGCCGGCGCAGCCGATGAAGGGCTTCTCGGCAATCAGGATCTGGGCGATCTTCTTGATGCGTTGCTGGATATCGGGCGGCAGCAGCGCAAAGGCCGGCATGCGGCGGCGCAGGATGCGGCGCCAGGCGCGCGGAAACGGCTGGCGCTGCACGCGCGCACGCCGCCGCGCCCGCCACCAGGCCGGGCCCCAGAGCCAGCCGGCCACGGACAAGAGCACGAGGCCCAGGAAGGCGAGCGCGGCAACGGTGTTCATGGGCGCATCTGGGAGCGCGGCAGGTGCGTTTCAAGCCCCCGCGGCTGCGGGCCCTGCCGTCGCCGCCCTATTGAGGTTCGCACCGCACTTCGCAGACAACGGAGTTGGCGATGAAGCATTCATCGTGCGCCCGTTCGTGCAAGGCCTGCAGTTGTTCAGGGCTGGGCAGGCGCGCGCCGCCGAACTCGATCCGCGGTCTGAGCGTGACGCGGCTCATGGCGAGTTTGCCCTTTGCATTCCTGGCCATCACGCCGGCGGCCTGGTCGAGATAGCGGTCGACCCGGTAACCGGCCTGCGCCGCCAGCGAAAGAAACCACAGCATGTGGCAACTCGAAAGCGCGGCAACGAACATTTCCTCGGGGTCGACGGCGGCCGCGTCGGAATACGGCAGCGGCACGACAGCCGGTGCAGAAGAGCCAGCGACTTCAGCGCCGCCGTCGAATTGCAAGCGGTGGCGGCGGTGGTAACGGTTGTCGGTAAAGGCCTCGTCGGCCTCGCGCTGCCATTCGATGAGGGCGGTGTATTCATGCATGCGGGCTTCCTTGATCGACGCCATCATGGCCCGTGCCATGATGGCGCGATGATCACACTGCACTACCACCCGAGCAACGCCAGTTTCGCGCCCCACGCGCTGCTGCGCGAAATCGGCATCCCTTTCGAGCTGCACTATGTCGACCGCGAGCGGATGGCGCACAAGTCGCCCGCGTTCCTGAAGCTCAACCCCAACGGGCTGATTCCGGTGCTGGTCGATGGCGACCTCGTGCTTTACGAAACGGCGGCCATCCTGATGCACCTGGCCGACACCCACCCGGCCGCGGCACTGGCGCCGGCCATCGGCACGGCCGAACGTGCGCATTACTACAAGTGGATGGCCTGGCTGGGCAATACGCTGCAGGCCACGCTGCTGCTCTACTTCTACCCCGAGCGCGTGGTCGATGCCGGCCATGCCGAGGGCGCGGCCCAGGTCAAGGCGGCTGCGCAGCGCAAGGCCGCGGCCTGCCTGGAGCAGATCGATGCGCAGCTCGCCGGCCATGGCGGGCCCTGGTTGCTGGGCGAGCGCTACAGCGCGGCCGATCCCTATGCCTTCATGCTGTGCCGCTGGACGCGCGGCTTTGACGCGCAGCCGGCGCGCAGCTTCGCCCACATCGCGCCCTGGCTGCAGCGCGTGCGTGCGCGGCCGGCGCTGCAGCGCGTCTACGAGGTCGAGGAACTGCCGGCGCCGGATTACTGACGCGCCAGCGGCGCGGCAGCGTTCGCACTCACGGGCACACTCGCCGGCCCGCTGGCCGGCACAGGGGCGGGCACGGGCGCCGCAGCCGGGGCCTCCTTGACCGTCACGACCCGCCTTGGCCCCTGCTCGGGCTCGCCCAGGGTCGCCAGGGCCTGCTCGGCGCTGCGCTGCCAATCCTCGGCGCTGCGTATCAGCGTCGGCCTGATCAGCACCACCAGCTCTTTCTTGCGCCCGCTGGCCTTGTTGTTGCCCAGCAGGGTGCGGCCGACGGCGCCTTCGCCGCGGCCGGGCAGGCCGGCGCTGCTGCGTGAAGACTCGATCTGCATCAGCCCGCCGATGGCGACGATGTGGCCGTCGGCCACGCGCACCACGGTGTCGGTCTCGTTGACGGTGGACGAGGCCAGCGGCAGGCGGTAATTGCCCACCGCACCGAGGTCGACCTGCTTGGTCTTTTCGCTCACGCTGGTGACCGAGGGCCGCAGGTGCAGCGTGATCATGCCGGCCTCGTCGATCTGCGGCGTCACGTCGAGCGCGATGCCGCTGAAGAAGGGCGTCAGCGTCAGCGTCGGCAGCGTCGTCGTCGCCACCGTGGTGCTGCCGCCGGCGGCCACCGAGCCGCCCGAGACATTGGTGACGAAGTATTCGTCGACGCCGACCTTGAGCACCGCCTTCTGGTTGTTGAGCGTGGCCACGCGCGGGCTCGACAGGATTTGCAGCTCGCCCTGGCTTTCGAGAAAGCCGAGCACAGCCTCGAAGCCCTTTGAGGCAATGGCCAGGCCCATGGCACCGCCAATGCCGGAGGGAATGGGCAGGCCGTCGATCAGCGCGCCGGCCGCCGCTCCCGGCGTGGGCAGGAGGCCCAGAGCCGCATTGCTCGTCACGCCGCTGAACTGGCCTGCGCCATAGCTGCCGCTGAAGGGGCCGTTCTTGGGAAAGCGGCCCAGCACCGACCAGTCGATGCCGCTCTGGTAGCCGTCGCTCAGCTCGACCTCGACGATCTTGGCCTCCAGCATCACCTGGCGCTCGATCGACAGCCGTGAGGCCTGCAGGAATTTCTCGACCTCGCGCAGCTCGTCGGGCATGGCGCGCACGATCAGCGTGCCGGCCTGCGGGCTGGCGATCACCTGCCGGCCCTGCTCCTTGCCGACCAGGGCGCGCACCGATTCGGCCATCTCGGCCCAGTAGTCGGAGAGCGAGGTGGTGCTGATCTGGCTGCTGTCGGGCGTGGGCTTGGTGGTGGCGGTCGCGCCGCTGCCCTGCGCGTTGCCGGTCTGGGGTGCGCCGCTGCCGCTGACGCGCACCTCGCTGCTGCCCTGGCGGCGGGCGTTGAGGTAGTTCACCGCGAACAGCCGCGTCTGCAGCGAGGCCGGGAAGACGGTGATGCGGCGGCCCTCGATCTGGAACTCGAAGCCATAGACCTGGCGGATGGATTCCAGCGCCTCGCGCACCGTCACCCCGCGCAGCGTGGCCGAGACCTGGCCGCCGACCTGGGGGTGCATGAGCAGGCTGTAGCGCGTCTCGGCCACCATCGAGAGAAAGACATCGCGCGCATTGGCGCCGTTGACGACGAGGTCGAAGCGCGGTTCGGGCGGCACGGGCGGGCGCGCCGGCGGCGGCATGGGCGCGGGTGCCGGGGTGGCAGGCGCGACGCTTGCCGCCGAGGCCGCAACAGCAGCCGGCTGCTGGGCCGCGAGTTCGGCACGCAGTTGCTGGCGCGCGGCGCCGAATTCGCGCACGGCCATCAGGGGGGCGCAGCCGCTGAGCAGCGCCAGCGCGGAAAGCAGCAGCACGGAGGGTGCGGTGTTCATGGCGTGTCACCTCTGCGGCGGGGCCGCGGGGTCGGGGTCGATGGAGTGAGGGCGGGCGCCGAGGCGCCGGGCGCGGGCCGCCAGACGGCGGCGCCATAGAACGGCAGGCGGACGCGGGCGCCGGCCTCGCGCACCCAGAGGCCGCCCTCGTCGATGGCCTCGATGCGCGCGCCGCCCAGGCTGTCGCCGACGCCCAGGCGCCGGCCCTGGTCAAAGACGTAGCGGCGGCCGTCCACGCTCATCAACTGGCGCGGCGCTTCGAGCGCGGGCCGGGGCGCGGCGGCGTCGGACGAAGCCGCGCGTGCCTGCGAGGGCGGCGGCTGCATGGGGTCGCGTTGCGGCAGCGCCTCCAAGGCCGCGGCCAGGGCCGGTGCCAGCGCCAGCATCAAGATCAGCGGCGTCTTCATGGGCTGCCCCCCAGCGTGTGGATCTGCACCGTCAGCGTGGGCGGCGTGCCCTCGACCAGGCTCAGCTCGCCCCAGCGCAGCGCCGGCAGGGCCTGCTCCAGCGCGGCCAGGTAGGCCAGCAGATCCGGGTAGCGGCCGGCCACGCTCAGCTCCACGCCCTGCAGCACGACGGCGCTGCCGGGCGCCAGCGGGCGCGGCACGGCCAGCTTGAGGTGGACCAGCGCCAGCCGCTCATGGCGGCGCAGCGCGCGTTCGACCAGATCAGCCAGGGCCTGGGTCGGCTGCTGGCCGGCCTGGGCCTGGGCTATGGCGGCATCGGTGCGCACGCGCTCCTCGCGCGCCGCCCGCAGCGCCGCTTGCAGCCGCCCGCGCGGCGAACCGGCATCGGGCCCGCTGGCCGCGGCGGCGGCGCGCAGCGTGGCCAGCTCGGCGGTCTGGGCCTGCATCTGGGCGCGCAGCTGCTTCTGATCGCTGAACAGCGGCGTCAGCAGCAGGGCGTCGGCGGCGGCCACCAGCACCAGGGCCGCCGAGAGGAAGATGAAGACGCGCTCGCGCAACGTGCGCGCATCGATGCGCAGCGCCTGCTGTTGCCAGAAGCCGGTGGTGCTCATGGTTGCACTCCCGAGGCTGCGGCCGGCGGCGGTGGCACGCCGGCCTCGAAGCGCCACGCATCGGCACCGGCGGCACCACCGGCGACCCCTTCACGCGCCACGCTGGACAGCTGCAGCCGCGGCCCGCCGGCATCGGCGGCCAGGCGGTCCAGCCAGCGCGGCAGGGTCTCGGGCTGCAGGCTGCGGCCCACCAGGGCCAGGCGGCCGTCGCGCAGGCGAATCTCGCTCAGCCAGGCCGATTCGGGCAGGGTGCGCGCCAGCCGCGAGAGCTGGGCCACCGGGCCCAGGGCCGAGCCGGCGCGGCCCTGCGACAGCGCCTGCAGCAGCTGCTGGCGTTCACCCAAGGCGCCCTGCACCTGGGCCAGTTCCTGCTGCAGCGCGGCCTCGTTGCCCGGCAGGGCGGCGCGGCCGGCGGCCAGCAGGCGCTGGCGCTCGGCGGCGTGCAAGGTGTTGGCCGGCATCAGGCCGGCGCGCAGCCGCACCGTGCTCCAGGCGGCCCAGCCGCACAGCAGGGCCACGCCCAGCACCAGCACGGCCAGGGCCTGGGCCATGCGGCGCGACGAGAACAAGCGGCGCGGCGCCAGCAGGATGGGGTTGCAGAGGTTGATCTGTTGCGCCATGGCGTTTGCTCAGTGCGGGCTCACAGCTTGCTGGTTTCGGCGCGCAACAGCTCGCCGAGCAGGGGCAGCAAGGCCTCCTGCATCTCGCTGCTGCCGGCAAGGGCGGCATAGCCGGGAAAGAGGGCCTCGACGTCCAGCGCCTCGACGCGCAGGCCGGTGGCCGACACGATGGCCTCGGCAGCGGCAGCGCCGGCATCGCCCAGCGCCAGCACCACGCCGGCCAGCGGCAGGTCGGTCCAGGTGCGCTCCCAGACATCGAAGGAGCGCTGCAGCTCGATCACCAGGTGCTGCAGGCCATCGGCCGCCACCGGGGCCGCGGTTTCGGCGCCGTAGTCGACGAAGTCCAGGCTCTCGAGCCCGTCGTCACCGCCGGCCGCAAAGGAAGCTGCCGCGGCCGGCGCCATCGCCTGGCCGTCCCAGTCGATGCGGCGGGCGTAGAACAGCTCGTCGCCGGCGCCTATGGTGAGCAGGCAATGCGCGCCGTGGCGCACCAGGCCGGCGACGGCGCGTGTACGCAGGCCGCGCGCCGCGGCATGGGCCGCGATGAGGTTGCGCTGGGCCGCCTCGGCGACATCGACCACGGTGAGAGCCAGGCCGGCCTCCTGCGCCAGCCGGCCCAGCTCGTCGACGCGCTCACGCGATGCGGCGGCGACGAAGACATGGCTGTGGGCACGTTCGCGGCCGTCGCCAACCTGCATCACGTCCAGTGTCAGCTCGTCGACGCGGCCCTCGACCAGCTCCTTGACGCGCCAGCGCGCCGCCGCGCGCAGTTCGTCGGGCGGCACGGCGGGAGTCTCGATCTGCAGCCATTGGGATTGCTGCAATGGCAGCACCGCCACCGCCTGGCGCAGCGGCAGGCCGAGGTCGCGCAGCGCACGCGCCGCCGCGGCGCTGTCGGCGGCGGCCCAGGCCAGCTCGCCGCCACCCAGCAGCGCGCCGGGCTGGCCCAGCGGCCCGGCCGCGTGCAGCCACAGCAGGCGCTCGGGCAGGCCGCCGAGCACCAGGGAACCGGTGCCGGCACGTTGGGACCAGGGCCAGGTGATCATCAGAAGCTCTCCCGCCGGTGCAGCAAATGGCCTTGGGTGCGCGGCAGCCCGAAGCTGGCGCGGGCGGCCGTGTCCTTGTCCTGTCCGCTGCCGCACCAGCCACCGCGCAGATAGTCCAGGTTGGCACCCGCGCTGGCGACGCGCACCGGCGTCCAGCTCTGCAGGCAGGAGGCGTCGGTGGCCGTGCTGCCCAGGCTCAGCGCCACGTCCACCGTGCCCGAGCGGCCACCGCCGGGCGCGGCCAGGCGCAGGCTGCCGATGCCTGCAGCCAGGGCGATGGCGGCCGTGGGCGCCGCATCTGCGGCACTCAGCGTGCGGCGCAAGTTGCCCAGGCTCACCGCCGCCACCGGCACCGTGGTGCAGCTGTCCAGCGTGTCGGTGTCCCAGGCGCTGCCGCTCCAGTACTGGGCCGTCACCGGCAGCGCCAGCGGGCGGTCGGCGGCGCCGGTGGCATTGCCCAGGCGCAGGCGGCCGAAGCGCAGATTGACGGTGGCCACCCGGCTGCGGTCCAGCGCGCCGCCGGCCGTGCCGGCCATGTCAAAGGCGGCCATCGCGACGCCGTCGGCGTCCACCGGCGCGATGCCGAAGGCAGCCACGAAGGGCCCGTCTGGCGCGGTGGCACGGGTGGCGTTGGCGGTGAGCGTGACCGCGGCCACGCCGTTGACCCAGCTGCCGCTGGCGCTGCCAACGGCGAGCCGGCCGCTGGCTACGGTGAAGGCCGTCGACGCGCCCAGACCGACCAGGTTGTAACCGGCAGCTGCCGCGGGATCGAGCCTGGCAAAACTGCCCAGATAGTTTTGCGTCGTCGCACCGGCGAGGCTTTGTGCCGTCAGCGTGAAGCCCAGTGTGAAGTTCTCGCCCAGGTGGGTGGCGCTGGCTGCCGGCGTACACGCCAGGCCGGCGCGGTGCGTGACGCTGGTGGCCGCGAGCGCGAAGCGCGCCGGCACGAAGCGCCCGACGTTGCCGCTGGCCGTGCCGCTGACGGCGCCGGCGCCGAGGTAGCTGCCGTCGGCCACGCTGGGCGTGAGGGTGACGATGCCGACCTCGCTGTAGGCGAGGTTGGCGACCGTCGCCACGCCGGCGGCGAAGCTGCCCCCTGCCACGGTGGCATTGGCCAGCGTGCCGGCCGTGCCGCCCGCGGGCAGCACCAGCGTGGGCGTGAGCAGCACGCCCTCGGGCGAAGTCTCACGGCCGAAGTTGGGCGCGGTGGCACCGCTGCTGGTGCGCGCGGTGACGGTGGCGCCGAAGGCCTCGCCCGCCTTGACGAACTTGGCGCCCGCCGCGCTGACGGCGCCCGGGTTGGCCAGGTTGGGGCTGGCGGCTTGCTGCACGGCGCTGATCGCGAAGCCGGCCGGTTTGACGACGAATGCATTGCTGCTGCCCGCCAGCGTGGCGCCGTTGACAGTCTTGCTGGCCGAGAGCGTGACCTGGCCGACATCGGCGTAGTTGAAGCTGAAGGGCGCGCCGCCACTGGCGTCGAACACCATGTTGACGGCGGTGCGGCTGCTCACGCCGCTGCCCGGGTTGGCGGCGATGGCGGTGGCGGCGCTGCCGGTGAGCGTCATGCGGTTGCCCGACGCGCAGGTGCTCGGGTTGTTGCACTGCGCCGCCCAGTCCACCGTGGTGGCGCCGGTGAGCGCGGCCTCGCAGGCCTCGGTGGTGGTGCCGGTCTTCACCGCGCGCAGCAGGTAGGGCAGCGAGTCGGTGCCGGCCGTCTGCGCCGGAATCGTCGCCGCCAAGCCGCTGGTGGTGGCGACGATGAAGCCGGCGGTGCTGAAGGTGGTGCTGCAGCTGTTGGCGGCGCTGCAGCTGACTCCGTTGGCGCAGCATCGTCGCGCATTGGACGCCGTCAGCGCCTCGCCCCCCAGCGTCACGCTGACCGTGGCGCCATCGGCCGCACTGCCGTGGCTGAGGGTGGTGCTGGCGCTGCCGCTGGCATCCAGGCTCAACGTCGTTGCGCCCAGGCTGCCGGCGCTGGTGGACAGCGTCACCGTGCTGCCGGCGGCGCCGACAAAGGCGTTGCTGCAGGGGCTGCTGGTGTCGGCACAGGCGGTCACCGTCACGGTACTGGGCAGACAGGCCAGGCTGGCGCTCGGCAGCACCAGCTCGTAGTGGTCGGGCACGACGTTGCCACAAAGGTGGCGGGCCTGGGCCAGCGTGCTCAGGGCAGCTTGGTTGAGCGCCTTGTCGAAGATCTGGACCTCGTCGAGCACGCCGCGGAAGCTGTCGTTGCCATCGCCCCCGATGCTGGCAATGCCGGTTTCGGTGTCGTCCCATCCGGTGCTGGTCAGGCTCGCCGGATAGCCCGGCAACAGATTGCCGCTGCTGTCGAACACATAGACCCTGCGCTCGATGTTGGGGTCACCGGCAAAGTCGGCCACCGCAGCCACGAAGTACCAGGTGCCGTTGGCCAGCAGGCTGGCGGCGCTGTTGGGCGTGTCGAGGTTGGGGGTGGTCGCGCCACCCGAGAGAAAGCGCAAGCGGCCGGGGCCTGGTGTTCCCAGCGCCAGTGCATAGCCCCGCCCGCCGGAGTTGTGACTGAAGATCCACTGTTTGCCGACGTTGTTGGCCGTGCTGCGCACCCAGGCCGTGATGGTGAAGCTGTTGCTGCCAAAGTAGGGGAATCCGGCGCCCAGGTCCAGATAGCCCTGCGTGACAGACGGTGTGCCGACGTTCTGGAACACGCCATAGCGGCAGGTGCCCGATGCGCCCGCCAAGGCCGCCGTCAGGGCGGCGGTGGTGGCGCCGTTCTGGGCGGTGCCGGGATAGCTGCCCTGCTCGTCCGCCACCTCGTCGGTGGTGCCGTTCCAGAGGCTCTCGTCCAGGTGGTAGCTGGCCAGAGGCACGGTCGTGACGGTGTAGGCCGGTCCGGAGTGGTTGCCATTGCCCGCGCCTGTGCCGCCGAGCGGGTTGCCCACGGCATCGGCGATCGAATCGTCGTCGACCAGGTTCAGGCCCAGCGTGCCGCTGCCATAGCCGGGGTCGGCGCTCACCGCCCAGGTGCTTCCGCTGCCGCTCACACCGGTGAGGGCAGCGCCGGCCAGGCCGCTGGCGGCGAGGCTGAAGTCGCTCGCGTCGACGCCGGTGACACTTTTGGAGAAAGTCACCGTCCAGCGCAGCGTGTTCTGGGTGCTGGGGCTGGCGCTGTCGCGCGAGATCGAGGCCACGACGGGCGCCACGCGGTCGACCGCATAGACCTGGCCGGTCTGGCTGCCGTTGCCGGCGCCGGCTCCGCCCAGCTTGTTGAGCAGGGAGTCGACGATGCTGTCGTTGTCTACCAGATTCAGCCCCAGCGTGCCGGCGCCGCCGACAGCGCTGGCCGTGACGGTCCAGTTGGCGCCCGAGCCGGTGACCGAGGCGAGGGTCCCCGTGGCGCTGCCTGTGGCCACAAGCGCGAAATCACCGGCATCGACGCCGGTCACGCTTTCGTTGAAGGTGACGGCCCAGCTCAGGCTGGCGGCATTGGTAGGGCTGGCGCCGCTGCGGTTGATGGCCGTGGCGTTGGGATTGTTTCGGTCCACGGTGTAGACCTCGCCGGTGCGGCTGCCATTGGCGGCCCCGCCGGTGCCCGTCCCTCCCAGCTTGTTGCCTGAGAGATCGACGATGCTGTCGTTGTCCACCAGGTTCAGGCCCAGCGAGCCGCTGCCGGTGCCGGTGCTGGACGCCACCGTCCAGGTCGTGCCGCTGCCGCTCACCGAGGTGATGGCCATCGAACTCAGGCCGGAATTGGCGAGCGCGAAGTCGGACGCATCCACCCCGGTCACCGCCTCGCTGAAGGTGACAGTCCATGCGACCGTGCTGCCGCTGGATGGATTGAGGCTGGCCCGCACGATGGAAGCCACAGCCGGCGGCGTGGTGTCCACGGTGTAGTCGACGGTGATCGCGATCAGGTCCACCGAGACCGTGTGCGAGAAGCCGGCAATGCTGGGCTTGGTGGCGGCGAAGGCGGCGCCGAAATCGGCCGCGTTGATGTCGGCCGCGGTCCAGGTCTCGCCCCACAGGTCGGTGCTGCCGCCATGCGCTTCGGCCACCTCGGTGGTGGTGTAGGTCGTCGCGGTAGCGCGGTCGCTGGCGCCAACGGCGCCGCCCTTGACGATGCGCATGAGCGCGTCACGGCTGCCGCCGTTGGTGGTGCGGTTGGACCTGCGGTTCACCGTCACCGTGATGCCGTTGATGGCCGCACCGGCGGGGATGCTGAAGCCGTAGTTCAGGCACTGCAGGTAGCGCGAGATCGTTCCATCCACGCTCACCGTGGCGTTGGAGTTGTCGTTGGCCCAGGCCCGCGTCGGGTTGCTCCAGATCCGCGTACCGCCGGTGGAGAGGCTGGAGCAGTTGGACGAGGCGGCCGGCGTGCGTGTCACGGTCGCCGCGGCAGCCGACAGCGGTAGCGCGCACAGCAGCCCCACCAGGGCCAGGCGGCGCAGCAGCGCGGCGCAGCAGTGGCGGGCGGCGGCCCTCATCGCATCACCGTCCAGCCGAGCTGGCGCTCGACGTAGTTCAGGCCCGGCTCGGCTGCCGTGCTGGGGCAGGCGCCGCCACTGGGCGCGTTGCAGGCATTGGCGGCAAGCTGGAAGAACACCAGCGCCGTGGCGCCGTCGCTGACGGTGCCGCTGGCCGGCGTGCGCGTGCAGCTGACGGTGATCGTGAAGCCGGGAAAGGCGGCCAACGCAAAGCTGGTGGCGGCAAAGCAGGCCGGCGCGGCGGCCGGCGGCGCCGGGTTGCGCAGCACCTGGAAGGCCGCCCATTCCAGCCCGGCGCGGGCGGCCTGCAAGGCGCGTGCAGTCTCGATCTCGGCGGCCGAACCCAGGTGCTGGCGCAGGCTGATGCTGGCCAGGGCCGCGCCCAGCGCCGCCAGCACGACGACCAGGAAGAGCGCCGAGATCAGCGTGAAGCCCCGCGCCGCGGCAACGCGGGGCGGGCCCGGGTGGCGGCGATCAAGGCAGGTTGTCGACATGGACCGCGTGGTAGAGGCTGACCGTCTCGCTACCGGCCGAAGTGCTGGTAGACAGGGCCAGGCGCAGGGTGACGAGGGCCGCATGCGCCGCCACCAGGGTGGCGTCGACGCTGAAGCGGCATCCGCTCACGCCGCTGGCCAGCACGGCGCTGGTGCCGGCCGCGGGCGGGTCGGGCTGGGTGGCGAGGAAGCCGTAGTACTGGTGACGGCTCAACAGGCCGGCGCCGAGGTCGCAGCGGTAGCTCACCGGCATCTCGACCGCGGTGACGCGATAGGGCCAGGCCTGGGCCAGCGCCGGCAGCGCGGCCAGCGAGGCGATGGTGATGCTGCTGGCCTCACCCGCCGTGTTGGTGGTGGTGCGGCGGTTCGACGTCGCCTGCTCGCCGGCGCTGACATTGGCGGCATAGGCGTCGGCACCGACGACCGCGGGGCCGAGGTTGTAGAACACCAGCTCCTGCGCCGAAGACAGCGTGAGCGGCGGGCCGATGAGATCGAAGGCGGTGTCGAGCACGCCGAACTGCAACGCGCCGCCGCCCGCGGTGGCATAGCGCGCTGCGCCGCTGGTGGGGATCAGCTCCAGCGCCGTGCCGCCGGCATTGACGCGCACGCTGCCGGGCAGCGCCACGCGCAGATCCCGGCCGATGTGGCGCAGCGCGAGGTCGGCCTGGTCGACCAGGGCGGCGCGCGCCGACGTCGCCAGGTAGGCCTGCACCGGGCGCACGATGAACTGCGCCACCACCACCGCCAGCGTGCCGGTGATGGCGATCACCATCACCGCCTCGACGAGGGTGAAGCCGGCCTGCGCACGGGTTCGACCGCAGTTCAAGGCAGCCCTCAGGCCGGTTCGGCCGCAGGCCAAACCGCGCGCCGGGCCGAACCGGCGGCGATCAGAGCGAGGCATTGGGCGCATGGCGGCTGCGGTAGCCTTCAAGCGTGACCTGGGTGGCACCCGGGCCGCTGACGGTGACGGTGATGCGCAGCGCGTCGCCGCTGCCGGCGGTGAGGGTGTTCAGCGCCGCACTGGCTACGCTGACGCTGGCGCTGTAGGCCGAGAGGCCGGGCACGGCGGCCTGGTTGATGTCGACGATGCCGCTCGTTGCATAGCCGTGGTAATCGTTGGCGTGGTCGAACTGCGGCACGGCGTAGCGGTTCTCGCCCGCCTCGGGGCCTGTTGCCTCGGGCGTGCCGGCACAAGCGGCGGCGCTGGTGGCGGTCTCGACATTCGCGTCGTCGCCGTCGCACCAGGTGAAGGGCATCAGCTGCACCTCTTCGAGCAGCGATTCGGCGATGGCCAGGGCCTGGCGGCGCAGCAGCGGATCGGCGCTGGTGGCGGTGGCCTGCACGAAGACCTGCAGCACGCCGGCCAGCGCGGCGCTGACGACGACGATGAAGATCAGCAGTTCGACCAGCGACAGGCCGTGCAGGCGTGCGCGCACGGCGCGTGGCGCGCGCCGGCGTCGGCTCTCGTCAGCGGTCCCAGGCAGGTACATCGATGTGGCCGGTTGGGCTGGAAGTCCATGCTAGGCAGGCGGGCCGCGGTGCGATGGCTCAAGGTGCGGGACGAAACAAGCCTGTTTCGTGCTCGAGCCGCCAGACCTGTGCCCCGGCGCCACTGCCCAGCGTGACGGTGAGCGCGCTGCCGGTGGAGGTGGCGGTGCGCCCGCTGTTGCCGCTGTTGAAGGTGGCGCTCGCCGCCGCCCCCAGGCAGGGCGTGGCCGCGGCCGGACAGGGCAGGCTTGCCAGCGTGGCCCCGCCCACGTAGGCGAAGCTCACACCGCTCGTCGACAGGGTGGCCTGCACCGCGCGCCGCTGCGCCACGGCCAGGCGCTGCATCGCCATCATCTGCGCCTGCAACTCGTCGCCGTAGGCACGCAGGCGCCAGCTCGTCAGGTCCAGCAAGCGCGGCAGCGCGAACACCGCCAGCACGCCGACGATGAGCATCACCATCACCAGCTCGACCAGCGTGAAGCCGGCGTCACGGGTGGGGCGCTCGCGCCGCATCGCCATCGCAACCGGGCGCGGCGCGCCCGGCAGCCCTCAGTTGATGCCGATGGCGGTAAAGGCCGCGCTGGCGGCGTTCGAAGGCTCGAAGACCACGCAGTCAGTCTTGGTCGCATTGGCCGCCACCGCGGCCGGCGTGATGCTGTAGTTGGTGGGCAGGGCGCCGGCCTGCAGCAGGGCCGCGGCGTCGCTGCAGTTGGCCACTGCCGCACCGGCCCCGGCATTGGCCTTGCGCGCCGCGTAATTGACGGCGCCGGCCGACGACAGCGCGCCGGCCACGCCCTGGGCGGCGGCGAGCTTGGCGTCGCCGCTCATGTCGAGGAACTTGGGCACGGCCACGGCAGCCAGCACGCCGATGATGACGATGACCATCACGAGCTCGATGAGCGTAAAGCCGGTTTGGCGGGTTTTCATGGAAACATCTCCAGTAAACGTTGAACGACGCAGAGTGCTGTTTCGGCCCGCGTCACGGCCTGCTTTCCCGCATATCGGCGCACTCCGGCGCGGCTTGAGGGCGCACATCTCATCCGCGCCCGCTGGCCGCCTGGCCGAGGTTCCAAAGCGGTAGGAATACACCAAGCGCCAGCACCAGCACCATGGCGCCGATGATGGTCAGCAGCACCGGCTCGATGCTGGACGACAGGCCCTTGATGGCGTAGTCGGTCTCGCGCTCGTACATCTCGGCGATCTCGTCGAGCAGGGTGTCGAGCTCGCCGGTTTCCTCGCCCACGGCGATCATCTGCAGCACGATGGGCGTGAACACGCCGGTGGCGGCGGCGCAGCGCGACAGGCTCTCGCCGCGCTCGATGCCGTCGCGCATCTGCTCGATGCGCTGGCCGACGAAGGCGTTGTCCACCGTCTGCGAGACCACCGTCATGGCGCTGCTGATGGGCACGCCGCTGCGCGAAGCGAGCGCAAAGCTGCGCGCAAAGCGCGCCAGCGTGGCTTTCAGCACGATGGGCCCGGCAATGGGCAGGCGCAGCTTCCAGCGGTCCCAGGTGTAGCGGCCGGCCGGCGTGGCAATCCAGGTGCGCACGCCCCAGCCGGTGCTCACCGCCAGCGCCAGCAGCAGCGGCCACCAGCGCACGGTGAAGGCCGACAGCGCCAGCAGGATGCGCGTCATCAGCGGCAGCTGGGCCTTGAAGCTGGCGAAGACGTTGGCGAAGGTGGGAATCACGAAGAGGTTGATCACGAACATCGCGATCACGATGGCGCCCACCACCAGCATCGGGTAGCGCAGGGCCTGGCGCACGCGGGCGCGGACGTCGAGGTCGAACTCGATGTGTTCGGCCAGCTGCTTGAACGATTCGGTGAGGCGGCCGGTCATCTCGCCGACGCGCACCATGGCGATGTAGAAGGGGTCGAAGACGCGCGGGTGGCGCGCCATCGCGGTGGCCAGCTCGCGGCCCTGGTCGAGGCTGGCGCGCAAGTCGGCCAGCAGCGCCACCATGGCCGGCTTGCTGCTGCTGGCCTGCAGGCCGGCCAGCGCGCGCAGGATGGGCACGCCGGCGCGCTGCAAGGTGTACATCTGGCGCGACAGCAGCAGCAGGTCGAGCAGTTGCAGCGGCGCCGTGCGCAGCGCTGCCCACCAGCCCGCGGCGGGCGCCTCGACGGCGCGCACCGCCACCTTGATTTCCACCGGCGTCACGCCGCCGGCCAGCAACTGCTGGGCGACGGCATCGTCATCGTCGGCGTCGATGACGCCCTGGATCAGTTCGCCGCGGTGGTTGCGACCCCGCCAGGCCCAGGTGGTCATGGTTCAGCGTCGTTGCCGAGGCGCATGGCTTCGGCCACCGAGACACGGCCCTGGCGCACCAGCTCGAAGGCGCGTGCGGCCAGGGTGCGGCCGGCCATGCGCTCGCGCGCCAGGCGTGTGAAGCTGGGCGGGTCGGCGTGGGTCACGGCATCGGCCAGCGCAGCGTCCATCTCCAGCAACTCATAGACACCCAGGCGCCCCGAGCAGCCGGTGCCGTTGCAGGCCGAGCAGCCCTGGCCGCGCAGCGTCTTCTCGCCCATCGCGATGCCAACCGCGCCGCCGACGGCGTGCAGCCAGGCCGATTCCTGCGCGTTGAGCACGGTGGGCGCGGCGCAGTTCTCGCAGTTCTGGCGCACCAGGCGCTGGGCGATCACGGCCTGCAGCGAGGTCGCCACCATGAAGGGCGGCGCGCCCATGTCGAGCAGGCGGAAGGGCGTGCCCATGGCATCGCGCGTGTGCAGCGAGCTGAGCACCAGGTGGCCGGTGATGGCCGAGCGCAGCCCGATCTCCACCGTCTCGGCGTCGCGCATCTCGCCCACCAGGATCACGTCCGGGTCCTGGCGCAGCGCGGCGCGCAGCACGCGTGCGAAGTCGAGCTCGATGCGGTCGTTCACCTGCACCTGGGTCAGCCCGGGCAGGCGGTACTCGATGGGGTCTTCGACGGTGATGATCTTCTGCTGGTCGGCGTCGAGCTCGGCCAGCGCGGCGTACAGCGTGGTCGTCTTGCCCGAGCCGGTGGGCCCGGTGACGATGAGCATGCCGGCATGGCGGCCCAGCACCTCGCGCAGGCGGGCCAGGATGTCGTCGGGCATGCCGATCTGGTGCAGGCGGCGCACCGCGTCGCCCTGGCTCAGCAGGCGCATCACCAGCGATTCGCCGTACTGCGAAGGCAGGGTCGACAAGCGCACGTCCACCGTGCGCTCGCGCAGCCTCACCGTGAAGCGGCCGTCCTGCGGCAGGCGCTTCTCCGAGATGTCCAGGCCCGCCATCAGCTTGAGCCGCTGGGCCAGCGCTGCGCCGATGCGCTTCTCGGCCTGGGTCTGGGTCTGCAGCAGGCCGTCGATGCGGCTGCGGATGACGAGGTGGTTCTCCTGCGGATCGATGTGGACGTCGGAGGCACCGACCTGCATCGCATCCTCGAACACGCTTTGCAGCAGGCGCACCACCGGCGCCGCCTCCTGGCCGACATTGGCCTGCAGGGTGCCGAAGTCGACCGCGTCGCCGATGTCGCGCTCCAGCGCCTTGGCCAGGCCGCTGATCTCTTCGGTGCGGCGGTAATGGCGGTCCAGCACCGGCGGCAGCTGGCTTTCGGGCACGACGGCAATGCGCAACGGGCGCTTGAGCAGGCGCGTCAATTCGTCGAAGGCGAACAGGTCGAGCGGATCGACCATGCCCACCAGCAGATGCTCGCCCTTGTCCTCCAGCACCACGGCGCGGTGGCGCCGCGCCGGGCTCTCGGCCAGCAGGCGCACGTTCTCGCTCTTGAGCGGAAAGCTCTTGAGGTTGACAGCCGGCACGCGCAGCTGGCGCGCCAGCGCATGGGCCAGGGCTTCTTCGGTGATGAGGCCGGAGTCGATGAACAGGCGGCCCAGCTTCTTGCCGCTGCTGCGCTGCTCGCGCAGGGCTTCCTCGAGCTGGGTGGCCGAAATCAGGTGCTGCTGCACCAGCACGTCACCCAGGCGCAGCTTGTCGCGGCGGGGCGTGGCTTCGGCGGCGGCGGGAAGGGGTTCGACGGACATGCGGCGGCCGGCGGCGCCAAGCCGCACGGTCAAGCCATGCTAGGCAGGCCGGCGCCGGGCTATCGCCCGAATTGGTGGCACAAAGAAGCCCAGATCGAGGGCTGGAAGCGCGGACTTGCCGCCGCGCGGCCCTCAGGCTCGCGCCGTCATCGGGCTCGACATGCGCTCGATCCAGTGGCGGGTGAGCGGCGTCACGCGCTTGGCCATGCCGCGCTCGTTGAGCAGGGCGCGGCCGTAGGAGCGGCGACCGCCCTGGGCGGCGGCGGCGAGCAGGCTGAGGTCGATGAGATCACGCTGGGCATGGCTGCCACCGAAGCGCTGGGCCTGGGCGCGCACCGGCGCCATCAGGTCGACCGCAGTGTCGGCGTCGCCGCGCGCCAGCGCCAGCATGCCGCGCATCAGCGGCAGGCCGACCTCGCGCGCCATCAGGTGGTTGCTGCGGCGCGCGTCGGCGGGCGCCAGGGCGCGCTCGGCGCAGCGCGCCAGCCAGGCCTCGGCGCGCGGCGCCTGGCCGGCGGCGATCATCGCCAGCACCGCGTGCAGATCGTTGAAGGCGTAGTGGCCGGCGCCCACGCCCTCCAGCGGCCAGTCCTTGAGCAGCGCCGTGGCCTGGGCCGCCACGTCCTCGCCCAGCAGGTGCAGCCGCCACAGCAGCGAGGCGGCGTCGACGCGCTGCAGCGAGAGCTGCAGGTTCTGGCCGCTCAGGTGTACGTCGAGCAGGCGCTGCACGCCGGCCAGATCCATCGCCTCCAGCCGGAACAGCGCCTTGTGCCACCACAGATGGCAGGCGAAGCCATTGCCTTCGGCCCAGGCCTCCTGGTGCTGGCGCAGCCAGTTGGCGCCGTCCTCGAAGCGGCCCTGCATCTCCATCACATGGGCCACGGCGTGTACGGCCCAGGGCACGCGCGCATTGGCCGCCAGCGCGCGGCGGCCGGTCTCCTCGGCCTGGGGGTAGAGATTGCACTCCTCCAGGCCGAAGGCGTAGAGCGCCAGCACATAGGGGTGGAGCGGGTCGGCCTCGTCCCATTCGGGCAGGGCGCGCGCCGGGCGCTGGCGCAGGCCGGCGGCGTCGCCGCGGTAGAAGTCCCACAGCTGGGCCCATTGCAGCGCCAGCGCGTCGCGGGGGTGATCGACCAGCAGTTCGTCCCAGATGCGGCAGGCCACCTGCCAGCGGCCCTGGTACACGGCCTCCACCGCCTCGAGGTGGGCGCGCTCGCGCGCCGTGCCCTGGCCTTGCAAGGCGCGCGCCAACGCCAGCTCGGCCTCGGCCTCGGCCAGCAGCGCCGGCTCGGTAAGGCTGAGCAGGAAGCCGGCACGCATGACGTGGGGCAGGGGCCAGCCGGCATCGGCGGCAACGGCGGCGTCAAGATCGGCCAGCGGTGTGTCGTAGAAGGACATCATCCGCCACAGCGCCCGCTCTGCCGCGTCGCGGGCGGCCGTCGAGGCGCTGCCACAGGGGTTGCCGCGCAGGTCCGGGGTAGCCATGGGCGCAATGTAGCGCTAGTTGCGGGCGGCGCTTTCGGGCGTTGCAGGCGGCTCAGGCCAGGGCCGCGGCGGCGGGCGCAGCTGCTCCCAGGCGCGCGCCAGCCTCAGCACGCCGAGGTCGTCATGGCGGCGGCCGGCGATCTGCAGGCCTATGGGGAGACCGCCCTGCGGGCCGGCCGCCGTGTGGCCGCAGGCGATGCTGGCCGCCGGCTGCTCGCTCATGTTGCAGGGCAGGGTGAAGGCTATGTGCTCCATTGCACGCGCCGGGTCGTTGCTGGGCATGGCCCACTCGGCCGGGAAGCCGGCCACCGGCGCCACCGGCGAGATCACGAAGTCATAGGGCTGGCAGGCCGCCACCGCGGCATCGCGCAGCGCCGCGAACTGGCCATAGCCTTCGAACAACCGCGCCGCGCTGCAGCCGGCGGCTGGCGCCACCCAGTCGCGGATGAAGGGCAGGACACGGGCACGGCGCGCGGGCGGCAAGGCCTCCATGTCCAGCCAGGAACGCAGGCGCCAGAAACGGTCGATGCCGTCGGCCATCGCCCGCGTGGTGAACGGCGCCAGCGGCTCCACGATGGCACCGGCGCCCTCGAAGGCACGCGCGGCGGCCTGCACCGCGGCGGCGGTCTCGGGCTCGACCGCCAGGCCCCAGCCGGCGTCGAGCAGCAGGCCTATGCGGCGCCCGCGCAGGAAGTCGCGCGGGTCGACTTCGAAGTCGCGCCAGGCGATGTCCTGCGGCGGCAGGCTGGTGGCGTCGCGCCAGTCGGGGCGGGCGAGCACTTCCATCAACCAGGCGGCGTCGCTCACCATGCGCGTCAGCGGCCCGGCCACGCGGCCCAGGTAGGGCGGCTTGATGGGCACGCGGCCATTGCTGGGCTTGAGGCCGAACACGCCGCACCAGGCCGCGGGCAGGCGGATCGAGCCGCCGATGTCGGTGCCCAGGTGCAGCGGGCCGTAGCCGGCGGCAGCAGCCGCGGCGGCGCCGGCGCTGCTGCCGCCGGGGTTCATCGCCAGGTCCCAGGGGTTGCGCGTGAGCGGATGGAAGCTCGACAGCCCCGAGGACAGCATGCCGTAGTCGGGCATGGTGGTCTTGGCGATGAAGACGGCGCCGGCCTCGCGCAGCCGCGCCGCCGGCGGCGCGTCGTCGGCCGCCGGCAGCAGCTCGGTGGCGGCCGTGCCCAGCGGCTGGGGCACGCCGCGGGTGGCGATGTTCTCCTTGATCGTCACCGGCACGCCGTCCAGGCCGCCGAGCGATTCGCAACGCCGCCAGCGCGACTCGGAAGCGCGCGCCATCGCCAGCGCCGCTTCGGCATCGAAGGCATAGGTGGCGGCGATGTGGGGCTCCCAGCGCGCCACCTGGGCGATCACCGCCTGCGCCACTTCCACCGGCGACAGCGTGCCGGCGGCGTAGGCGGCGTGCAGCGCCGCCACGCCCAGCTCATGCAGCGCGGCCATCAGGCCGACGTGCCGGCGGCGATCTGGCGCAGCGCCTGCTCGAAGACCTCGGGCGGCTGGCCGCCGGAGATGAGGTGCTTGCGATCGATCACGACCGCCGGCACCGACTGGATGCCGGCCCGCTGCCAGAACTGCTCGGCCTCGCGCACCTCGTCGGCAAGAGCATCGCTGGCGAGCAGCTCGCGCGCACGGTCGGCATCCAGGCCGGCGGCGGCGGCCAGCTCCAGCAGCACGTCAGGCGCGCCGGGGTTGCGCCCCTCGCCGTGGTAGGCCTGCAGCAGCGCGTGCTTGAGCGCGCGCTGGCTGCCTGCGGGGCCCTCGCGCCCGGCCCACAGCAGCAGGCGGTGGGCGTCGAAGGTGTTCCAGACGCGGGCCCGCTCGCCGAAGGCAAAGCCCACGGCGGCACCGCGCTCGCGCAGCACGCCGCGGTTGTGCGCCAGTTGCGCATCGTTCATGCCGTACTTGGCCTTGAGGTAGTCGCCGGCGTCGGCACCCTCGGGCGCCATCGTCGGGTTCAGCTCGAAGGGCTGGAACTCGATCTCGACGGCAATCTCGCCACCCATGCGTTCGAGCGCGCGCTCCAGCGCGTGGAGGCCGACGGCGCACCAGGGGCAGGCGACGTCGGAGATGAATTCGATCTTCATGGCGGCGATCCAGCGGCGGAAGGGGGCCGCAAGCGTAGCCGAGGCGGCTGGCGGGCGCGCAAGGACACGGCGGCAGGCCCGTCGCGGGGCCGCCAAGGGAGCGTTCATCTGGATACACTTCGGCGCGTGCAGACCTGCCGCCGCCATCGCCAGCCCACCGCCTGGATCGCCCTGTTTGCGATGCTGGTGCTTGCGCTGGTGCCGACGATCTCGCGCGCCATGGCGTCGCAGCAGGGCCCGATGTCCTGGGTCGAGATCTGCACGCCGCAGGGCATGCAGCTGGTTGCCATCGCGGACGGCGAGGAATCCCAGGCCCACACCAGCGGCCACCTGGACCACTGCGCCCTGTGCGGCCTGTCGGCCGATGCCGGGCCGCCCCCGGTGGCGGCGCCCCGGCCGCCCCAGCTGCCGGGCGGCACGGAAGTGCCTCGCCTGTTCCTGCAGGCCCCGTACACGCTGCCCGCATGGCGCAGCGCCCAGCCGCGCGCCCCGCCGGCCCGCGCCTGACACCACCCCCCTGAGAGCGCCTGCGCCGGGCTGAACAGCCCGGCCGCCGCTCGCCCGTCTGCCCGTCCCGGCCCACGCGGCCTCGCTTCGCCGTCGATCCGGCCTGCCCCGCCCTGGGCCTTGCGCCCGGCCGGTGCCCGCGTGCGTCCACTCCCCCTGCCTACGGCTTTGAGCCCCCCCTCCATCATGAAACTCCACATCAGCTTCCGTCTCTCCCCCATCGCCGCCGCCCTGCTGCTGGCCAGCCCTGTACAGGCCCAGACCTCCACGCCCGAACAGCGCGTCGTCGTGACCGGCACCGCCGCACCCGCGCGGCTGGACGCCACGCCCAGCACCGGCTCGCGCCTGGGCCTGAGCGTGCGCGAGAACCCGGCCTCGGTGGCCCTCATCGACCGCGCCGACATCGACGCCATCGGCGCGCTCGACACGCAGGACATCCTGAAGCTGGTGCCCGGCGTCAGCTTCTCGGCCCAGCCCGGCTCGCCCGCATCGGTGTTCTTCCGCGGCTTCAACAACGCCAGCCTGTCCCAGCTGTACAACGGCATCAGCGTGCAGTACGACGCCATCGCGGCACGCCCGGTCGATGCCTGGATCGTCGAGCGCGTCGAGGCCATAGGCGGACCGTCGAGCTTCCTGCACGGCTCGGGTGCAGTGGGCGGCTCGATCAACGTCGTGACCAAGATCGCCGACACCCAGGGTGACCTGACGCACGCGAGGCTGGCCGTCGGCGACCAGCGCCAGGCCGCCCTCAGCGTGCAGCGCAGCTTCGGCAGGCAGGTGCTGCGCGCCGACCTCAACACCACCCAGGGCACGGTCGACACCAT
Organism: Rubrivivax sp. A210; assembly: GCF_904426505.1. Lineage (GTDB taxonomy): Bacteria > Pseudomonadota > Gammaproteobacteria > Burkholderiales > Burkholderiaceae_C > Rubrivivax. The sequence continues at coordinate 90,180 of NZ_CAJGBN010000004.1, read as the reverse complement.
GGGCCGCGATCGCGAGTCCTGGCAGGCGGCGCTGTCCTGGCGTTCAGAGCTGGGCACGACGCTCAGCCACACGCTGGCGGTGGAGCAGCAGCACGAACTCGTCGAGCAGCCCTACTGGGGCACGCCGCTGCTGCGCGACGCGGCGAATGCCGTGCTGGGCGAAGTGCGCATCGACCCGCGCACGCGCGGCGTCAACTACAACGTGCTCGACGGCAAGTACAGCCAGGAGGTGCTGTGGGTGCGCTCCATCCTCGAGTGGCGCCTGTCGCCTGCCACGGATGTCAGCCATACCGCCTACCACTACGAGGCCCTGCGCGACTACGAGAACGTCGAGGTCTACAGCTGGGTCAACGGCAACACCCAGGTCGAGCGCTCCAGCGCGCTGCTGCAGCGCCACAACCAGGACGTGTGGGGCAGCCGCGGCGAGCTCTCGCACAAGGCCACCATCGGCGGGCTCAAGAGCGACTTCGCCGCCGGCTGGGACTTCAGCTTCAACAAGCAGACGCGCTACCCGCTGAGCGTGGCCGGGCCCTTCGACCGCACCGACCCCTACGCGCCCGCCGCCAGCTTCTTCTACCAGACCCCCGGCATCGTGCCGGGCTACAACCCCGGCGCCACCAACCGGCTGCGCACGGCGGCGCTGTTTGCCGAGAACCGCACCGTGCTGGCGCCCGGCTGGGCCCTGACCACGGGGCTGCGCGCCGACCGCATCGCCCTGGCGGTGCGCAACCACCGCACGGTGACGGCCACCAACCCGGCCCTCTTCGAGACGAGCTTCAAGCCGGTCACGGGCCGCATCGGCCTGGTGCATGACCTCACGCCCGGCTGGCAGGTCTACGCCCAGTACAGCACGGCGGCCGATCCGCCCTCGGGCCTGCTGGCCACGGCCGGCTTCGCGGCGCTGCGCGACTTCGACCTCACCAAGGGCCGGCAGGTGGAACTGGGCAGCAAGGCCAGCTTCGACAACCGGCGCGGCGAGCTGAGCGTGGCCCTGTACGACATCGTGCGCGAGAACCTGTCCATCACCGACCCCAACGACCGCACCAAGGTCGTCCCCGTCGGCCAGCAGTCCAGCCGCGGCGTCGAGTTCAGCGCGCGCTGGCGCCCCCTGCCGCAGTGGCAGGGCAGCCTGCAGCTGGCCTGGACCGATGCCAAGTTCGACGACTTCTTCGAGACCGTGGGCACCACCGTGGTCTCGCGCGCCGGCAACGCGCCCGCCAACACGCCCGACTGGGTGGTCGGCGGCGCGCTCGCCTGGCAGGCCACGCCGACGCTGCAGCTGGCGGCCGACTGGCGCCATGTGGGCCAGCGCTTTGCCAACAACGCCAACACCATCTGGGAAGGCGCCTACGACCTGCTGGGCCTGTCGGCCAGCTGGCAGGCCGCCGAGGGCGTGAGCCTGCGCGCCCGCATCAACAACGCCACCGACAAGACCTACTCGGCCACGCTGGGCAACAACCTGGTCTACCTGGGTGCGGCGCGTTCGGCCTCGGTCAGCGTCGACTGGAAGTTCTGAGCGGGGCGCGCGTGAAACGCTGGCTCTACCTCGTCCACCGCTGGCTGGGCATCACGCTGTGCCTGGTGATGGCGCTGTGGTTCCTGTCCGGCATGGTGATGCTGTATGTGGGCTATCCCAAGCTCACCCCGGCCGAGCACCTGGCCGGGCTGCCGGCGCTGCCGGCCCAGGGTTGCTGCGTGCCACTGGCGCAGGCGTTGCGGGCCGCGGGCCTGGACGGCGCGTCGGCGGCTTCGGCCGCGGCAGACCGGCGCGGCAACCGGCCCGAACCCGACAGCTGGCGCCTGACCAGCGTGGCCGGAGCGCCGCGCTACGTGTTTGGCGACGCACGGCACCCGGTGGCGGTGGACGCCATCAGCGGCGCGCGCATCTCGGGGGTCTCGGCCACCGATGCGCTGGCCTCGGCACGCCACTTCGCCGGCGGCGTGCCGGGCCGCTACCTCGCGCAGCGCGGCGAGGACGCCTGGACCCACTCACGCGCGCTCGATGCCCACCGGCCGCTGCATGTGGTGGAGGTTGACGATGCCGACACCCGCTGGCTCTACGTCAGCAGCCGTACCGGCGAGGTCGTGCGCGACGCCAGCTTCGTCGAGCGCAGCTGGGGCTGGCTGGGCGCCTGGCTGCACTGGCTCTACATCCTGCGCGGCGGGGCGCTCAATGAGTGGTGGACCGACATCGTGATCGCGCTGTCCCTGGCGGCAACGGTGGGCGCGCTCGCCGGTCTGGTGATCGGGGTGCTGCGCTGGCGCTTCCGCGGGCGCTACAAGAGTGGCCACCGCACGCCCTACACCGGCTTCATGGAGCGCTGGCACCACCTGCTGGGCATGGCCGGTGGCGTGCTGTGCCTGACCTGGGTGCTGAGCGGGCTGCTCTCGGTCAACCCGTGGAAGCTCTTCAATGCGCCGGGCGCCAGGCCTGACCGCATGGCCTATGCCGGCGGGCCGCTGCAGGCGCAACAGGCACCGGCGGCGGCCGATGTGCTGGCGCGGCTGCAGGCGCTGGGCCACCAGCCACGCGAGCTGCAATGGCGGCGCCTGGGCGGCGACCACGACGTGCTGGCCCTGGGCACGGGCGGAACCTGGGTGGTCGACGCCACCCAGGCCCACGAGCAGGCAATGCCGCAAGCTCGCTGGCGCGCCGCCGCGCAGGCGCTGCTGCCGGGTACACGCATCGTGCAGCAGCAGCGGCTGACAGCCTATGACCACTGGTACTACGCCCGCGAGCCGCACACCATGACAGGCCACAGCGAACGCCCGCTGCCGGCATGGCGGCTGCAGTTCGACGACGCCAACGACACCTGGGTGACGATTGCAGAACACACCGGCGCCATCGTGCAGGTGAGCGACGGCCACCGGCGCGTGGACCGCTGGTTGTTCGCTTTCCTGCACAGCTTCGACCTGCCACAGCTGCTGGCGGCGCGCCCGGCCTGGGACGCCTGGATGCTGGTCTTCAGCCTGGCCGGCCTGGGCCTGAGCCTGACCGGCGTGGTGACCGGCTGGCGGCGGCTGCGTCGCAAGGCCCGCCCAGCCCGCGCTGCCGCAGGCCTGGCGGGCCCGGTGGGGCAGGCGCCGGGCTGAGGGCGGGCGGCGGGCGGCCCGCCTGCGCGTGAAGCGCGCTCAGGGCGCCGGCCGCCCGAGCGCCGCCTCCAGGCGGTCGAGGTTCTCCTCGTTCGCCGGCACCACCACCTGGCGCACCTTGGCGCACATCTCGGCGCTGTCGAAGCGCATGTGCCAGCCAATGCGGCAGCGCCCCGGGCCCAGGGTCTGCAGCGAGATGCGAAGGTCAAAGTTGGGCCAGTTGACATGGCGCAGCGCCACCAGTTCATCGGCCACGATCTCGGTGAACCGGCTCTCGTTCGGGTAGAGCGTGCCGTCGGGGCCGTGCATCGTGAAGCGCCAGCTTCCGCCAGGCCTGAACTCGAACACCTCGAAGCGGTTGGAAAAGCCCTTGGGCCCCCACCACAGCGCCAGCTCGCGCGGGTCGGCCAGGGCCTGGAAGACGCGCTCGGCGCCGAAGTCGATCACGCGCGAGGTGGCGAGCACGGGCTCCTCGGCCGACTCTTCCAGCGGCTGCACCAGATGGATGAGGTTGCCGCAGCCGTCCTCGAACATCACGGCGGTGATGGGCCCCATCACAGCCGGCTCGCCGCGCACGACGACGCCGCGCGCACGCAGCCGTGCCGCCTCGGCCGCGATGTCGCGCGAGACGAAGGCGGTGGCCGGAATGCCGGCCTCGAAGAGCGCGCGCTGGTAGACGCGCGCCGGCTCGAAGGCCATGGGCTCCAGCGCCAGCTCGACCCCGGCGATGCCCTCGGGCGCGGCCACGGTGAGCCAACGGTAGTGGCCGATGGCGATGTCGGCCTTCTTCACGAAGCCGAGCCGCTCGGTGTAGATGGTCAGCGCCTCGTCCTGGTCTTGCACCAGCACGCTGTTGAGGGTGATCTTCATGGCTGCTCCCCGGCTAGCGACGCCTGCCGTGCGCGAAAACGCGCACTGGACGGATGGTCGCCGAAATCTTCCGGCTCGGGGAGCGGGCGCACCTCGATCTCGCACGCGCCGTCGCAGGGCGCCAGGCAGCGGCGCAAGCATGCCGGGCCATCGAAGTGAAAAGAGGGCCGATGCCGACCGATGCTAGGCCAGCTTGTAGGTCTGCAAGTGGATGCTGGTTTCGGTGCCGGCAATGCCCTTGATCAGGCGCACGCGCTCCAGCACCTCGGCCAGCTCACCCAGGCTGGCGGCGCGCAGTTCGGCCAGCAGGTCCCAGCGGCCGTTGGTGTCATGCAGCGCCGCCACGCCGGGCTCGCCCAGCAGGGTGGCGATGACGGCGCGCGTCTGGTTGCCGTCCACCGCAATGCTCATCCAGGCGCTGATGCGGTTGGTCTGCACGTCAGGGCGCAGGCGCACCGTGTAGCCGACCACCACGCCCTCGTCCTCGAGCTTGCGGATGCGGTTGCTGACGGTGCCGCGCGAGACACCCAGCTTCTTGGCCAGCATCGCGACGCTGGCGCGGGCATCGCTGCGCAGCAGGGCAATGAGCTGCAGGTCGGTGGCGTCCATTGCGCATTCTGGCATTCAAGGCTGCCATTTCGCCAGAACTCTGCGCTTTGGCAGGCAGTCTTGGCGCTGGCCCCTGCCACGTCCGCCCCGAACAATGCTGGCAAGACAAGACTGGAGACACACATGACAACCCTGCTCGGCACGCAAGACATCGCCCGCATCGTGGCCGCCCATGGCCTGCCCGAGGTGCTGCGGCGCATGGAGGCCGCCATCGCGGCCGATTTCCGCCGCTGGCCCGAGTTCGACAAGGTAGCGCGCCTGGCCAGCCATTCGGCCGACGGCGTGATCGAGCTGATGCCGGCGGCCGACGCAACGCACTACGCCTTCAAGTACGTCAATGGCCACCCCAGGAACACCGCCGCCGGCCTGCCCACGGTGATGGCCTTCGGTGTGCTGGCCGATGTGGCGACGGGAATGCCGACGCTGCTGAGCGAACTGACCATCACCACCGCGATCCGCACCGCGGCCACCTCGGCGCTGGCGGCGCGGGCGCTGGCGCGGCCGGGCTCGCGCACGATGGCGCTGATCGGCAATGGCGCGCAGAGCGAGTTCCAGGCCCTGGCCTTCCACCACCTGCTGGGAATCACGACGCTGAGGCTCTACGACACCGACGCCACTGCCACCGCCAAGCTGATGCGCCATCTGCGCGCCGTGCCCGGCCTGCGCCTCATCGCCTGTGCAGGCACGGCCGAGGCGGTGCGCGGCGCCGACATCGTGACCACGGTGACGGCCGACAAGCGCCGCGCCGTCATCATCGAGCCCGCGATGATCGAGCCCGGCATGCACCTCAATGCCGTCGGCGGCGACTGCCCGGGCAAGACCGAGCTGCATCCGGGCGTGCTGCAGGCGGCGAGCGTCTTCGTCGAGTACGAGGCGCAGAGCCGCGTGGAGGGCGAGATCCAGCAGATGGCGCCCGGTTTCAAGGTCACCGAGCTGTGGCGCGTGCTCACCGGCCAGGCCCAGGGCCGCCGCAGCGAGACCGAGGTGACGGTCTTCGACTCGGTGGGCTTCGCGCTCGAGGACTTCTCGGCGCTGCGCCTGCTGGCCGAGCTGGCGGCCGAGCTGGGGCTGGGGCAGGAGCTGCCGCTGATCCCCGCGCTGGCCGATCCCAAGGATTTGTTCAGCCAACTCGCCGTGAGCACGCCGCGCCTGCGCGCGGCCTGAACCCACGGCCCCGGCGGCTAGCGCCGCCGGCCTTGCTTGATCAGCGCTGCGACTGCGCTGTCTGCTCGGCGCGGTCGGCGGCCGCGAACAGCTCGGACGCGAAGCGCGGGTCGATCTCCATCATCTGCTGCGCGTAGCTGCGCACGCCAGCGCAGTCGGTCTCGAGCTGGTTGCGCTGGCGGCGCTCGGCGCGCGCCCGGCGCGAGACTTCGAAGACCTGCAGCAGGCGCGAAAACGCCGCAGCCGCCAACCAGGCACCGTAGGGCATGCGAGTCTTGTCGGGGACGGTGACGGTCATGGTGGTCATTTGCTTTTCCTCTCAGGGCCACCGACGCCGGTGACCATGCCCGTAGATTAGGGTTAGCACTAATGATGTTCAATTGAATAATTTGCACTTGTTGTATGAACATGGTTCATATCATTGGGTCGCATGAGCACCAACTACCGCACCCTCGATCTCAATCTGCTGCGCGTCTTCGACACCGTGATGGCCGATGGCAGCCTCACGCGCGCCGCCGCCACGCTGGCCATGACCCAGCCGGCGGTCAGCCACGCCCTGCACCGCCTGCGCGATGCGGTGGGCGAGGAGCTGTTTCAGCGCGCCGCCCGCGGCGTGCGGCCGACACCGCGCGCCGAGGCCCTGTGGCCCCAGGTGCGCGAGGCCCTGGCCAGCCTGCGCCAGGCGCTGGCGCCGGGTGAGTTCGACCCGGCCCGGGACGCCATGCAGTTGCGCATTGCGATGGCCGACGCCACGGCGGCCCTGCTGGCGCCGGCCCTGGTGCGCGCCATCGAGAGCGCGGCGGCGGCCGTCAACCTGCGCGTGCTGCCGCTGACCACGCGCGACCCGCGCCGCCTGCTCGCCGACGACGCCGCCGAACTGGCCGTGGGCTTCTTTCCCGAGGCCGTGGCCGCCGTCGTGGCCCAGGGCGAGGAAGGGCCGATACGCCACGCGCGGCTCTACGACACCCGCTATGTCTGCGTGATGCGCCGCGGCCACCCACTGGCAGAGCAGGCACTTACTCTCGACAATTACTGCGCGGCCCATCACTTGCAGGTGAGCTTTTCGGGCCGGCCGCACGGCTATGTTGACCTCGCGCTGGCAGGACTGGGGCGGCAGCGGCGCATCCTGCTCACGGTGAACCAGTTCTTCACGGCCGGCCGCGTGGTCTCGGAATCCGACCTGCTGACCGTGCTGCCCGAGCACTTCATCGCCGCCACCGGCTACCGCGACGAACTGCTGGTGCGTGAGTTGCCCCTGCCCATGCCGCCGGTGCATGTGTCGATGCTCTGGCACCTGCGCCACGACGCCGAGGCCTCGCACCGCTGGCTGCGGGCGCTGGTGCAGGCGGCGACCTAGTCGGAGCGTGGGCGACCAAAAGCGGACAAGTTCTGCTACCGCTTGCCGATAACCCTGGGCGACGAGGCTTGATTCCTCCACGCCGTGCGGCGCGGTGGCGGCAGGGACGCCCACGAATGCCGGCGCCCCCCCGCGACGGCCACACGAAGGCAGACACCTCTCCATGACCGACCCATCGTCCCGGCCCCGACTCACCCTTCAGGCACTGGCGGTGCCAGCGCCCGCGGCCTGGGTCGTCGGCCTCAGCTTGTTGATGGCGCTGGGCCCCTTCCTGCCGGCGTCGCGCTTCTTTGCCGAGCCCGGCAACTACTTGCCACTGCACACGGGGCTGGAGTTCGTGGCCATGGCCGTCTCGGCGATGGTGTTCGCGCTGGGATGGAATCTGCGTCACCAACAGCTCAACAGCCACCATCTGCTGCTGGGGGCAGGTTTGCTGGCCGTGGGCCTGATCGACATGGCCCACACGCTGTCGTATCCGGGCATGCCGCCGGTGGTGACGCCCAGCGGCGCGGAAAAGGCGATCAACTACTGGCTGGCGGGGCGCTTCGTCGCCGCCGCGGTATTCGTGGCGGTGGCCCTGCGGCCACCCAGACGCTGGCCGCCGGCGGCCTGCCATGCGCTCGTGGCCGCGGCACTGGTGCTGACGGGCCTGGTGGCGTGGCTGGGCGTGTCGCCCAACCCCTGGATTCCGCGCACCTTCGTGCCGGGCCAGGGCCTGACGCCCTTCAAGATAGCCGCCGAGATCGCGCTCTCGCTGGCCTACGGCGGCGCCGCCTTGGTGCTGGTCCTCAAGATCCGCCGCAGCGGCGACCGCAACCTGAGCTGGCTGGCCGCCGCGGCCTGGGTGCAGGGCCTGGCGGAGCTTTTCCTCACGCTCTACGCGGATGTCACCGACCTCTTCAACCTGCTCGGCCATGTCTACAAGGCCATCGCCTACCTGATGGTCTACCGGGCGGTGTTCGTGGCCGGCGTCCAGGCACCTTACCGGGCGCTGGCGGTCGAGCAGGCGCGGCTGCAGAGCCTGCTGTCCACCATTCCAGACCCGATCTGGCTGAAAGACCGCGACGGCATCTACCTCGCCTGCAATGCGGCCTTCGAACGCCTCTTCGGTGCCGCCGAAGACCGGATCGTGGGCCGCAACGACCACGATTTCGTCGACCGCGAGCAGGCGGATTTCTTCCGCCGCCACGACCTGGCGGCCATGGCGGCGGGCCGGGCCAGCGTCAACGAGGAGTGGCTGACCTTCCGGGGCGACGGCTATCACGGCCTGTTCGAAACCACCAAGGCGCCGCTGCGCAGCGGCGACGGCGTTGTCGTCGGCGTGCTGGGGATCGCCCACGACATCACCCAGCGCAGCCGCGCCGAGCACCAGGCGCGCGAGAGCGAAGCGCACTTCCGCACCCTGGCCGACAGCGGCTCGGCGCTGATCTGGACCTCGGGCCTGGACAAGGGCTGCGACTACTTCAACGAACCCTGGCTACGCTTCACGGGCCGCAGCCTGGCCCAGGAACTCGGCAGCGGCTGGGTCGAGGGCGTGCATCCCGACGACCTCGAGGCCTGCGTGCAGACCTACGAGCAGTGCTTCCAAGGCCGCCGCGCCTTCAGCATGGATTACCGCCTGCGCCGTGCCGACGGCCTCTACCGCTGGATCCGCGACGACGGCTGCCCGCGCTACGACAGCGAGGGCGGGTTCCTGGGCTACATCGGCTACTGCGTGGACATCACCGAGCACAAGGCCGCCGAGGCCGAGATCCGGACGCTGAACGCCCAGCTCGAGCGGCGGGTGGCCGAGCGCACCGCCGAGTTGGAGCGGACCAACCGGGAACTGGGCGTGGCCAAGCGAGCGGCCGACGGTGCCAGCCGCTCCAAGAGCGCCTTCCTGGCGAACATGTCGCACGAGATCCGCACGCCGATGAACGCCATCCTGGGCCTCAGCGGCCTGATGCTGCGGCGCGCAGCCGCCGGCAGCGAAGACAGGGAGCGGCTGGCCAAGATCCAGGTCGCCGGGCAGCACCTGCTGGGCATCATCAACGATGTGCTCGACCTGTCCAAGATCGAGGCCGGCAAGTTCTCGCTGGAGACGCGACCCCTGCGCGTCGACGCCGTGGTCGCCAACGTGGTGTCGATGCTGAGCGAGCGGGCGCGCGAAAAGGGACTGCGGATCTTCGCCGAACCGCAGAGCCTGCCGATGAACCTGGAAGGCGATCCGATCCGGCTGCAGCAGGCCTTGCTGAACTACGCGGGCAATGCCGTCAAGTTCACGGCGGCCGGGCAGGTGCGCATCGCGGTACAGCTGGTGGACGAAGACGCGGCAGGCGTGTGGCTGCGCTTCGAGGTATCCGACACCGGCATCGGTGTCGCGGCCGAGATGCTGCCGCGGCTGTTTGCCAGTTTCGAGCAGGCTGACAACTCGACGACGCGGGAGTACGGCGGCTCCGGCCTGGGCCTGGCCATCACGCGCGGCATCGCCCAGCTGATGGGTGGCGAGGCTGGCGCCGACAGCCGGGTCGGCGTGGGCAGCTGCTTCTGGTTCACTGCCCGGCTGGTCAAGGCCAGCCGCGTCCCGCGCCAAGAAGCCCGCATCGCCACCGGCGCGGCCGAACAGCGCCTGCGCCAGCGCTATGGCGGCCAGCGCGTACTGGTGGCCGAAGACGAGCCGATCAATCGCGAGGTGACGTCCATGATGCTGGAGGAAGTCGGCCTGACGGTCGACCTGGCCGAGGACGGCGCCGAAGCGCTGGCCCTTGCCACCCGCCACGACTACCTGCTGATCCTGATGGACATGCAGATGCCGACGATGGATGGCCTGCAGGCCACGCGGCAAATCCGCAGCCAGGAACACGGCCGCCGCCTGCCCATCCTGGCGATGACGGCCAACGCCTTCAACGAAGACCGCGAGCGCTGCCTGGCCGCCGGCATGGACGGCTTCATCTCCAAGCCGGTTCCCCCCGAGCAGCTGTACCTCAACCTGCTGCAGGCACTGGAGCCCGAGAATGCAGGCTAGCGATCACACAGGCCACCGCCGCGCAGAACTCAGATCACCGCGGCTATCGCCGCAGCGGTGCGCTCGACATTGCCGCTGTTGAGCCCGGCCACGCAGATGCGGCCCGAGCGCACGAGGTAGACGCCGAATTCCTCGCGCAGGCGGTCAACCTGGGCCGCGCTCAGGCCGGTGTAGCTGAACATGCCGCGCTGGCTGAGGAAATAGCCGAAGTCGTGGCCGGGCTTGCGCGCCGAGAGCACGGCGTGCAGGCTGCGCCGCATGGCCAGGATGCGCTCGCGCATGGAGGCCACCTCGGTTTCCCAAGAAGACCGCAGTGCCGCGTCACCCAGCACCAGGGCCACCACGCCGGCGGCGTGGATGGGCGGGCTCGAGTAGTTGCGGCGCACCGTGGCCTTGAGCTGGCCCAGCACCAGCTCGGCCTCGGCCGCGTCGGCGCAGACCACGCTCAGCGCGCCGGCGCGCTCGCCGTAGACGCTCATGCTCTTGGAAAAGGAATTGGCGACGAAGAAGGCCAGGCCCGCATCGGCCAGCAGGCGCACCGCGTGGGCGTCTTCCTCGATGCCGTCGCCGTAGCCCTGGTAGGCCAGGTCCAGGTAGGGCAGCAGCTCGCGCTCGCGCAGCACCGGCAGCAGCGCCGCCCATTGGTCGCGCGTGAGGTCGACGCCGGTCGGGTTGTGGCAGCAGGCGTGCAGCAGCACCACGCTCTTGGCCGGCAGCGTGCGCAGCGTGGCCAGCAGGTCGTCGAAACGCAGGCCGCCGGTGGCCGGGTCGTAGTAGGGGTAGGTGTGGACCTTGATGCCGGCGCCTTCGAACATGGCGCGGTGGTTGTCCCAGGTCGGGTCGCTCACCCACACGGCGCTGCCGGGCAGCCAGCGCTTGATGAAGTCGGCCCCCACCTTGAGGCCGCCGCTGCTGCCCACGGTCTGCAGCGTGGCCACGCGGCCGGCCGCCAGCGCGGCATGGCCGGCGCCGAAGAGCAGGCGCTGCACCTGGGTGCGCATGGCCGCCGAACCTTCAATCGGCAGGTAGGGCTTGGCGCCGCCCTCGGCGAGCAGGCGTGCCTCGGCCTGGCGCACGCTGTCAAGCACCGGGATGCGGCCGGCGTCGTCGAAATAGATGCCGATGGAGAGGTTGACCTTGTCGGCCCGCGCGTCCTTCTGGAAGGCCTCGTTGAGGCTGAGGATGGGGTCGCCGGCGTAGGGCTCGAGATGGGTGAAGGTGCTCATTTCGCGGCCAATTCCTTTTCAATGTCACGGCGCAAGGCATCCGGCGCCTCATTCGGGGCGTAGCGCTTGCGCACCTGGCCGTCGCGGCCGACCAGAAACTTGGTGAAGTTCCACTTGACGCCCTCGGTGCCCAGGATGCCGGGCGCCTGGGCCTTGAGCCATTGCCACAGCGGGTGGGCCTCGCCGCCGTTGACCTTGATCTTGGCCATCATCGGGAAGCTGACACCGAAGTTCAGCTGGCAGAAGGAGGCGATCTCCTCGTTGCTGCCCGGATCCTGGCCGCCGAACTCGTTGCTCGGAAAGCCAACGATGACGAGGCCGCGCTCGCGGTAGTCCTGCCACAGCTTTTCCAGCCCCGCGAACTGGGGCGTGAAGCCGCAGGCGCTGGCGGTATTGACGATGAGCAGCACCTGGCCCTTGTGCGCCGACAACTGCACCGGCTGGCCGCTGATGGACAAGGCCTCGAAGTCGTGGATGCTGGTCGCGATCAAGAAGGGCTCCGGCGGATTCGGAAATCGGGCATCTTAGCGGCCCGCCTGCACACGCATACCTCGCCGGGACGTTGACAGGCACCGCGGCCGCGGCCCACCATCGCAGCCGCCATGCCCACCGCCCACCGCATCGCCATCCTCGGTTTCAGCGAGTTCGAGCGCGCCACCATCGCCTCGACCTTTCGCCTGGCCACCCGGGCCGCGCCCCGCTACGAGCTGGTAACCCTGCTCGACAACGCCGATTTCTTGGTCGCCGACGCCGACCACCCGCCCTCGGTGCAGCTGGTGCAGGTGACCGAGCGCATGGGCCGGGCCGTCTTCGTCGGCGCCCAGCCGCCGCCGGGCTGCGTGGCCTGGATGCCGCGGCCCATCGCCACGCCGCAGCTGATGCGCGAGCTCGACAGCCTGGCCGCGCCCGGCAGCGTGCAGCCCGCGGCACCGTCCCCTGCGCCGCTACCACCCCCGCCACCCGCGCCGCCGCCGCGCGACCTGCTGTTTGCCGCCCCGGCCCGCATGGCGAGCACGCGCACGGCGCGACCGCAAGCCCCCGCGCCGCGCACGCCGGCCCTGCCCCGTGCCCTGGTGGTGGACGACAGCGCCATCGCCGGACGCTTTCTCGCCTCGCGCCTCGAGCGCTGGGGCGTGGAAGTGGCACGCGCCAGCCACAGCGGCGAGGCCCTGGCCCTGATGGCCCAGCACGACTACGACTTCGTCTTCCTCGATGTCGAACTCGGCACCCGCAGCGAGCTCGACGGCCTGGCGCTGTGCCGCCACGTCAAGCGCCAGGGCAGCGGCGGTGCGGCCCTGCACTCGGTGGTGGTGATGGTCTCGGCCCACCAGGCCGAGGCCGACCGCGTGCGCGGCACGCTGGCCGGCTGCGACGCCTACCTGGGCAAACCGCTGGACGAGGTCGAGCTGCACCGGCTGATGCTGCGCCACGGCGTTCGCGCGGCGCCGCCGGCCTCACCCGCTTCACCTCCGTCTCCCCCATCACCCGCGCCTGCCGGCTGAGCCAGCGGCGCAAGCCTGCGCTCAGCCGCGCGCCGCCAGCAGCGTGGCGCCGACGATGAGGGCGCCGCCCAGCAGCAGCTGCGTCGTCAGCGTGCCGGCGCCCAGCAGCGCGGCCGACACCGAGGCGAACAGCACCTCGGAAATCATCACCACCGCCGTGACATTGGCCGGCAGCCGCGCCGCGCCGTACTGCAGCGCCAGGTTGCTGGCCAGGAAGGCCACCGCCAGCGCCAGTGCGCCGCCCACCCAGGCCAGGGCCGGCGCGGGCGGTGGCGGCACCGAGCCGCCCGCGGCCAGGGCCACGGCGGCCGAGACCACGGCCCCGCCCATGAACATGGCCAGTGCCCGCGCCGCCTCGGGCCGGTGCGCTTCGCGCCGCAGCAGCACGTTGTTGAGTGCGAAGGCAAAGCCGCCCGCCACGCCCAGGCCTTCGGCCAGCGTGCGCGGCAAGGGTAGCCCGCCCCCGGCCGGCCACAGCACGATGGCGGCGCCGGCCAGGGCCAGGGCCACGCGCAGCAGCGCCGCCGGCGTGAAGGCCTCGCCCAGCAGCAGCCGCGCCAGCAGCACCGCCCACAGCGGCATCAGGTAGAAGAGCAGCACCACGCGCACCACGTCGCCCACCGTCACGGCCCAGTTGAAGGTGGCATTGGTGGCGCCCGAGGCCAGCACCAGCCACCACAGCGAGGGTGTACCCAGCAGCTGGCGCCACGATTGAGGCCGCCACAGCGTGATGGCCAGGGCCGAGACGAGGTAGATCAGCGCCGTCGCCCACAGCGGATGCAGGCCCAGCGCCTGCAGTTCACGGAAGGGCCACCACGAGACGCCCCACACAAAAGCGTTGCACACCAGCGCCAGCGCCGGCCCGAGCAGGCGGCCGGCCGCAGGTGCGGGCCGCAGATCGGCAGCAGCCACCATCAGTGATGATCGCTGCGCGCGATGGCCAGCAGGTGCTTCAGTTCCTCGGCGTGGCGCACCAGGTTGCGCTGGTGCCAGCGGCGGATCAGCTCCATCACGCCGGCCACCAGCAGGCCGAAGATGGCGATGGCGCCGAAGGCCGAGAGCCCGAACTTGGTCATGCCGACGTAGAAGGCGCCCAGGCTCAGGATGCAGGCCTGCTCGTTGAAGTTCTGCACCGCGATGGAGCGGCCGGCGCCCATCAGGTTGTGGCCGCGGTGCTGCAGCAGCGCGTTCATCGGCACGATGAGGTAGCCGCACACCGCACCCAGCACCACCAGGAAGGGCGCGGCCGCCCAGACATTGGTGATCAGGTTCAGGCCTATGGTGAGAAAGCCTATGCCTATGCCCAGCGGCAGCAGCTTGACGGCGTGCTCCAGCCGCGTCGAAACCGAGGCGTAGACCGCGCCGACGACCGAGCCGACGATGACCACGCCGGCCAGGTTGGAGGCCTGGGTCGTGCCATAGCCCAGCGCCGCCGCGGCCCAGGCAAAGACGATGACGCGCAGGTTGCCGAAGATGCCCCACAGCAGCGTCGTCGTCGCCAGCGTGATCTGGCCCAGTTTGTCGGTCCACAGCCGCGCGTTGCAGCGCGAGAAATCGCGCACCAGGCCGCTGACGCCGCCGCTCAGCGGCTGCAGCGGCGCCGAGGTGCGCGGGATGTAGAGATTGAACAGCGCCGCCGTCACATAAAGCAGCACGATGACCGAGATCGCGGCCTCGGGCGCGGTGTCGATGCCGGTGTCGAGCGCGGGCAGGTCGAACTCCAGCAGCCGGTGCGAGATGCGCTGGCCGACGAGCTGGCCGCCGAGCAAGATGCCCAGGATGATGGAGCCCACCGTGAGGCCCTCGATCCAGCCATTGCCCTTGACCAGCTGCGAAGGCGGCAGCAGTTCGGTGAGGATGCCGTACTTGGCCGGCGAGTAGGCCGCCGCACCCAGGCCGACGATGGCGTAGGACAGCAGCGGATGGCCGCCGAACAGCATCATCAGGCAGCCCGCCACCTTGATGGTGTTGCTGATGAACATGACGCGGCCCTTGGGCAGGGCATCGGCGAAGGCCCCCACCAGCGGCGCCAGCACGACGTAGAACAGCGCGAACATGGGCGCCAGCGCCGGCGTCTGCCAGGCGGGCGCCTTGCTCATGCGCAAGAGTTCGATCGCGGCCACCAGCAGCGCGTTATCAGCCAGCGAGCTGAAGAACTGCGCCGACATGATGGTGGAGAAACCTTTTTTCATCGTGTCGCGCGCAGCGAGGCGCGACGGCCACCTGCCACGCGCGTTTGTCTCCGTCTTCAGGGCGGGCGGGTTATAGCACGCGCCCCCGGCTGGCAGAATGCGCCGGCCCCCCCTGACCGCGGTACCACCGCGGTGGCTTGCTCCCTTCGCCCGCCCATGCCCCGCCCCATCGAAGCCCTCATCCACCCGGCCGCGCTGGCCGCCAACCTGGCGCGCGCCCGCGCCGGCGCCGCCAATGCGCGCGTCTGGGCCGTCGTCAAGGCCAACGCCTATGGCCACGGCATCGAGCGCGTCTACCCTGCCCTGCGCGGCGCCGACGGCTTTGCCCTGCTCGACCTGGCCGAGGCCGAACGGGTGCGCGGCCTCGGCTGGCGCGGCCCCATCCTGCTGCTCGAGGGCTGCTTCGAGCCGCGCGACCTGGAACTCTGCTCGCGGCTCGACCTGTGGCATGCGGTGCATTGCAGCGAGCAGATCGATTGGCTGGCGGCGCACAAGACGCAGCGCCCGCACCGCGTCTTCCTGAAGATGAACAGCGGCATGAACCGCCTGGGCTTCCGCCCCGCCGCCTACCGCAGCGCCTGGGCACGCCTGAATGCCCTGCCCCAGGTCGACGAGATCTCGCTGATGACGCATTTCTCCGACGCCGACGGCGCCCGCGGCATCGCCCACCAGGTGGCCGCATTCGAGGCCGCGGCGCAAGACCTGCCGGGCGAGCGCAGCCTGAGCAACAGCGCCGCCATCCTGCGCCACGGCCTGGCCAACGACTGGGTGCGCGCCGGCATCCTGACCTACGGCAGCGCGCCCGACTTCCCCGACCACGACATCCGCCACTGGTGCCTGCAGCCGACCATGACGCTGCGCTCGCGCCTCATCGCCGTGCAGCAGCTGCAGCCCGGCGACACCGTGGGCTATGGCAGCAGCTATACAGCCACCGAGCCCCAGCGCATCGGCATCGTCGCCTGCGGCTATGCCGACGGCTACCCGCGCCATGCCGGCACCGACACGCCGGTGCTGGTGGACGGGGTGCGCACCGGCACCGTCGGCCGCGTCTCGATGGACATGCTGGCGGTAGACCTGACCGGCCTGCCCGACGCCGGCCTCGGCAGCGAGGTCACGCTGTGGGGCAACGGGCCGCGCGGCAGCCTGCTGGCCATCGACGATGTGGCGCGCGCCGCCGGCACCATCGGCTACGAGCTGATGTGCGCGCTGGCGCCGCGCGTGCCGGTGCGCGTGGCTGAAGAAGAGCCCGGCTGATGCTCGCCAAGCGGGTGCTCGTGGACCCCGCCGAGGTCGAGTTCAGCGCCATCCGTGCCCAGGGTGCGGGCGGGCAGAATGTCAACAAGGTGTCGAGTGCGGTACACCTGCGCTTCGATGTCGCCGCCTCCAGCCTGCCGGATGCCGTGAAGCTGCGCCTGCTGGCCCAGGCCGACCAGCGCATCACCGAGGGCGGCATCGTCGTCATCAAGGCCCAGGATCACCGCAGCCAGCCCATGAACCGGGCCGACGCGCTGGCGCGGCTGCAGGCCATGGTGGACGAAGCCGCGTCACCACCGCGCCCCCGCCGCGCCACCAAGCCCACCTATGGCTCCAAGCAGCGGCGGCTGGAGGGCAAGGCGGTGCGCTCCCAGGTCAAGGCCGGGCGCGGGCGCGTCCAAGAGTGAGCGACCGGCCACAATCGCGCGTGGCCAAGACGATCTACACCTGCCGTGATTGCGGCGGCAGCAGCCCCAAGTGGCTGGGCCAGTGCCCGCATTGCCGGGCCTGGAACACGCTGGATGAGGCGGTGGCCGAGACGGCAGGCGCCTCCACCCGCAACACCCGCTTCCAGGCCCTGGCCAAGAGCCAGCCAGTGGCCACGCTCAGCGAGATCGAGGCCGCCGAGATCGCGCGCACCCCCACCGGCCAGGAAGAGCTGGACCGCGTGCTCGGCGGCGGCATCGTCGAGGGCGCCGTCGTGCTGCTGGGCGGCGACCCCGGCATCGGCAAGAGCACGCTGCTGCTGCAGGCGGTGGACGCGCTGGCGGCGCAGATGAAGGTGCTTTATGTGACGGGCGAGGAAAGCGGCGCCCAGATCGCGCTGCGGGCGCGACGCCTGGGCCTGGCGGGCGACCGCGTGCGCGTGCTGGCCGAGATCCAGCTCGAGAAGATCATCGCCGCCATCGAGGCCGAGGACGCCGCCTTCTGCGTCGTCGACTCGATCCAGACCGTCTATTCCGACCAGCTCAACTCGGCGCCCGGCTCGGTGGCCCAGGTGCGCGAGTGCGCGGCCCAGCTGACAAGGCTGGCCAAGACGCGCGGCTGCACCGTGGTGCTGGTGGGCCATGTCACCAAGGAAGGCGCGCTGGCCGGGCCACGCGTGCTGGAGCACATCGTCGACACCGTGCTGTACTTCGAGGGCGACACGCACAGCAGCTTCCGCCTCGTGCGCGCCATCAAGAACCGCTTCGGCGCCGTCAACGAGATCGGCGTCTTCGCGATGACCGAGCGCGGATTGAAGGGCGTGAGCAACCCGAGCGCGATCTTTCTCTCCACCCACGGCGAGCCGGTGCCGGGCACCTGCGTGCTGGTGACGCTGGAAGGCACGCGTCCGCTGCTGGTGGAGATCCAGGCGCTGGTGGACAGCGGCGGCGCCAGCCCGCGGCGCCTGAGCGTGGGCCTGGACCGCGATCGCCTGGCCATGCTGCTGGCCGTGCTGCACCGCCACGCCGGCGTCAGCTGCATGGACCAGGACGTCTTCGTCAACGCCGTGGGCGGCGTGCGCATCGCCGAGCCGGCGGCCGACCTGGCGGTGCTGCTGGCCATCCAGGGCAGCCTGCGCGGGCGGGCGCTGCCACGCGGCTTCATCGCCTTCGGCGAGGTCGGCCTGGCCGGCGAGGTGCGCCCGGCGCCGCGCGGTCAGGAGCGGCTGAAAGAGGCCGCCAAGCTGGGCTTCAGCGTCGCCGTCGTGCCCAAGGCCAATGCGCCCAAGAAGCCCATCGAGGGGCTGACCATCCACGCCGTCGAGCGCATCGAGCAGGCCATCGAGGCCGTGCGCGGCCTGGGCTGACTGGCCCCTGGGTTCAGCCGCCGCGCTTCTCGCGCCAGGCCTCGGTGAGGCCGTAGACCAGGCGCCGCGATTCGTTGCCCAGGCGGTAGGCATAGGTGCTGAGGCGTTTGGTCCAGTGGAACTTGCGGCCCGGGCCGGGCGGGGCGACGATGGTCGACGCGATCTGGTCGTCGTGGCCGCAGGGCGTGGGCGTGACGAGGCGGAACTTGATGCCGAAGCGCCAGCCCTGGTCGAACACATGGTCGTAGGGCAAGCTCATGGGCAGCAGGCCGCCGGGCTGGCGCAGATACGCCTCGGCGGCGCGGCGGTTCATCAGGTAGGCGCTGCTGCCGGTGCAACGGCTGAGCATCACCGCGAGCTGGTGGCCGGGCGCGACCTCCAGGTAGGGCACGGGCGTGCCGCGGTGCACGGCCGAGAGCTTGACCGCGTCCCAGCGCTCGGGCGCGGCCAGCAGGCCCTGCAGCACGGCCGGCAGGCTGTCGTGCAGCAGCACGTCGTCTTCCAGCACCAGGGCGTAGCGGGCGTTGCCGGCCAGCATCTGGCGCATCACCTCGACATGCGACAGGTAACATCCCAGTTCACCGCCCAGCGGCGTCATGCCATGCTTGCGGCGGTAGGCGGCTTCGTCCAGCGCGGCGCGTTGCAGGCTGCTCAGGGCGCGTGCATCCACCGCCGGCAGCCGCGTCCAGGCCAGGCCCAGGCGCTGCAATTGCGCCGCAATCCGCGCCAGACGCTCCGGCGCCCGATCGAGGTTGATCACCCATGTCTGCAAGCCATCCATCGCCTTCATTGTCGGCCACTGCGGGGGCAGCCCTGTGAACGCCCTGCTCGGCTGGGGCCTGGCGGTGGCCGCGGTGGCGGCCGGCTACACGGCCTATGGCTGGCCCGGCGTGCTGCTGGCGGTGTCGGTGGTGGTGTTCTGGTTGCTGCTGCAGTTCTCGCGCGCCGTGCGCCTGATGCAGACGGCCGCCGGCCGGCCGGTGGGCCAGGTGCCCAGCGCGGTGATGCTGCAAAGCCAGATGCGCCAGGGCCTGCGCCTGCCGCAGATCCTGCAGCTCACGCGCAGCCTGGGCACGCAGCTCGCACGCGAGCCCGAGGTCTGGGCCTGGCGCGACGAAGGCGGCGACGAGTTGCGGGTGGAGATGCTGGGCGGCCGCGTCGAGCGTTGGGATCTGCACCGCGCCCGTCCGCCCGAGGCCGGCGCGGCGGAACTAAAATCGCCGACCCCCGATTGACGAACCCACTAGGAGCTCCCATGTCGATGTCCGACCGCGACGGCAAGATCTGGATGGACGGCCGCCTGGTCGACTGGCGCGACGCCAAGATCCATGTGCTGAGCCACACGCTGCACTACGGCTGTGGCGCCTTCGAGGGCGTGCGCGCCTACAACACGGTAAACGGCACCGCCATCTTCCGCCTGCGCGAGCACACCGAGCGCCTGTTCAACAGCGCCAAGATCCTGCGCATGAAGATCCCCTTCACGTTGCAGGAGGCGATGGACGCGCAGTGCGAGGTGGTGCGCGCCAACAAGCTCGAGAGCTGCTACCTGCGCCCGCTCACCTGGATCGGCGACCAGAAGCTGGGCGTCAGCCCCAAGGGCAACACCATCCACCTGATGGTGGCGGCCTGGGCCTGGGGTGCCTACCTGGGCGAAGAGGGCATGAAGCGCGGCATCCGCGTCAAGATCAGCAGCTACACCCGCCACCACGTCAACATCACGATGACGCAGGCCAAGACGGTGAGCAACTACACCAACTCCATCCTGGCCAACACCGAGGCCACCGACGACGGCTACGACGAGGCCATGCTGCTCGACGCCTCGGGCTTCGTCAGCGAGGGCGCGGGCGAGAACCTCTTCGTCATCAAGAACGGCGTCGTCTACACGCCCGACCTGTCGGCCGGCGCGCTCAACGGCATCACGCGCAACACTGTCTTCCACATCTGCAAGGACCTGGGCCTGGACCTGGTGGAAAAGCGCATCACGCGCGACGAGGTCTACATCAGCGACGAGGCCTTCTTCACCGGCACCGCGGCCGAGGTGACGCCCATCCGCGAGCTCGACCGCATCGAGATCGGCTGCGGCAGCCGCGGCCCCATCACCGAAAAGATCCAGACAGCCTTCTTCGATATCGTCAACGGCCGCAATCCCAAGTACGCCGAATGGCTCACCAAGGTCTGAAGATGAGCGAAACCAAAGCTGTCGTCGAACTCGCCGCCGCCGATTTGCTGGGCCCCGGCGTCGTGCACTGCCCCAACCCCAAGATGGCGCAGTGGAGCGGCCATCCCAAGGTCTTCATCAATGTCGCCGACCATGGCGAGGGCCGCTGCCCTTATTGCGGCACGGTCTACCGCCTGAAAGCAGGCGAGAAGGTCGGCCACGGCCATTGAGAGCAGCGGCCGCAGCCGCTGCGGCCCCTACTTGGGCGGCAGCACGCCCAGCATCATCTGCACGAAGGCCTCGGGCTTGACGAAGCCATTGCCGTAGCGCGCGTCGTACTCGGCGGTGACGCCGGCGGCGCGGATCTCGGCGTCGCTCTTGCCGGCCAGGCGCAGGTCCTTGATGCGCACGATCACGGTGGCCAGCATGTCGCGCCAGTCCACCAGGTCGGCCTTGCTGGCCAGCGGGCCGTGGCCGGGAATGATGCGGGTCTTGTCGCCCGCCAGCTTGAGCACACGGTCGGCCGCCGCCAGCACGCCGTCGGCCGTGCCGCCGCTGCTGCCGTCGATGAAGGGGTACATGCCGTTGAAGTAGACGTCGCCCATGTGTACGACATCGCTCTTGCGGAAATGCACGATGAGGTCGCCATCGGTGTGGGCGCGTGGCACATGGAAGGCGTACACCTCATCGCCATTGATATGGAAGCTGATCTCGCCGGCCACCGTCACCACCGGCAACGCCACCTTGGGCGAGGCCGGCTGCTTGTTGCTGCTGCCGACGAAATTGATCAGCTGATCGCTGCTCATGCGCCGGCGCACGTTGTCGTGGGCCACGATGAGCGCGCCCTTGCTGCCCAGGGCCTCGTTGCCGCCGGTGTGGTCGAAGTGGAAATGCGTGTTGAGCACGAACTGCAGCGGCCGCTTGGTGATCTGCGCAATGGCGGCCTGGATCTTGGGCGCCATCGGCGCGAACTGGTCGTCGATCAGGAAGACCGCATCGTCGCCCGCCGAGAGCCCGAGGTTGCCGCCGGCGCCGGTGAGCATCCAGGTGGTGTCGGACAGCTTCTCGGCCTTGATCTCGACCTTGCTGAAATCGGTCTGGGCCAGGGCCGGCGTGGCGGCCAGGGCCAGCAGGGCCAGCAGGGCCTGGCGGCGCGGGGTTGGCTGATGCGTCATGGCGTGTTCTCCGTCCCGTTCGATGGACGGCGCATTATCGGCATGCCGCACCGCGCCGGCACGCGATGAGGCATGATCCCCCGCATCGACGACGCCTTGCCCGCCCACGCCTTGGACCCCTTCCGCAAACTGCCCGGCCATACGCGCACGGCCCCCGGCCTCGAGCGCCGGCTGTGGCGCCGCCTGCCGGCCATCTTGCTGTGGGGCAGCGCGCTGCCGCTGGGCTTTGCGCTGCTGCGGCTGTGGTCGGTGGGGCCTGACGACGAGGCGGCAGCACAGCTGCAAGCCTATGTCGCCCTGGGCGTGCTGCTGCTGCACTGGACGCTGGTGCTGACGGTGGCCTTCGGCTGCGTCATCGTGATGGTGATGAAGGGGCCGGCCTATGTCGCCGATGCCTACCCCTTCCCCGAGCGCGACGCGTCGCGCGGCGGCTGAAGCTCAGGCGGCGCGCGCCGCATGAAATCTAGGAGGCGGCTCGCGCCGCATGAAACCTAGGAGGCGGCTCGCGCCGCATGAAACCTAGGAGGCGGCTCGCGCCGCCTCGTCGGCCAAGGCGGCCGGCTTGCGCAGCGCCAGCGTGGTGATCAGCATGGCCAGCATCACCAGCGCCACCATCGCATAGGCCAGGCCCAGCCCGGCGGCCTGGCCGCCGGCGAAATCGGCCAGTGCGCCGATGGCCGCCGCCGCCAGCAGCGTGCCGATGCTGGTGCAGATGTTCACCAGGCCCTGGGCCGCGCCGCGCTGGGCCGGCGGCGCCTCGTCGATGGCGATGCCGCGCAGCGCGCCGCCGACCACGATGCCGATGCCCAGGCCCAGCGGCAGGGTCGCCACCAGCCAGCCCCACAGACCCAGCTGCAGGATGGCCACGCCGCCATAGCCCAGGGCCAGCATCGCGAAGCCGGCCAGGATGATGGAACGCGGCCCCAGCCGGTTGATCAAGCGGCCGGCAGCCATCGAGCCGAACATCGAGCACAGCACCAGCGGCAGCAGCACGAAGCCGCCGTGGCTGCGGTCCACGCCGTGGGCATGGTGGGCCAGCGCGGCGAGGAAGATCACGCCGCCCATGCCGAAGCCGGCACCGGCGGTGAGCAGATAGGTCAGCGCCAGCTGGCGGCGCCCGAACAGCGCCAGCGGCACCATGGGCTGGGCGGCGCGGCGCTCGGCCGCGACCAGTGCCAGCAGCAGCGGCGGCACGGCGGCCAGCAGCCAGGTCGAGGCCGCGGTGACCTGGTTGATGCCCAGCACCAGCGCGCAGAGCAGCAGGAAGAGCAGCAGCACGCCGGGCCAGTCCAGCGGCGGCAGCGGCCCGGCGCGGCGCTGCACCGGCAGCGCACGCCGCCCCATCACCATCACCAGGGCGGCGATGGGCAGGTTGGCGAGGAAGATCCAGTGCCAGCTGGCGACCACGATGGCCAGCGCCGCCAGCGGCGGCCCGAGCACGAAGGCCATGCCGTAGACGGCGCCGATGAGCCCGAGGGCGCGACCGCGCTGATGCGGCGGCAGCGCATCGCCGATCACCGCGCTGGCGGTGGGAATGATGCCGCCGCCGCCCATGCCCTGGATGGCGCGCCCGACCAGCAGCAGGCTGTAGCTGGGGCTGGCCGCCACCACCAGCGAGCCCAGCGCGAACAGCGCCACGCTGCCAAGGAAGACCGGGCGGCGGCCGTGGCGGTCACCCAGATTGGCCAGCAGCGCCGTGCTGGCCAGCGAGGCGAGCACGAAGACGATGGTCAGCAGGCCGGCGGCGCGGTTGTCGAGATCGAAACTCTGGCGCAGCACCGGAATGGCCGGCGCGATGACGGCCGTGTCCAGCGCCGCCATGAAGACGCCGATGAAGAGCACCGGCATCAGACGGGGCGCAGGGGTGGAGCCGTCTGCAATGGGGGCCGGGGGCATCGGGGGCGGAGGCTAGGGGAAAACGCCGCATTCTAGGAGCGCGGGGCGGGGGGCGCCGGCCAGGCACGTCAAGCGGCAGAGCGCCGCGGGCGGCGCGGGCTTCGCGGCAGTGCTCAGTGCGCGGCAGCCACCGCGGCCGGCACGGCAACCTGACCTGGGGTGCGCGCCCGCCAGTCGCGCTGCAGCAGGCCGTAGAGCGCGGTGTCCGAGACCTCGCCGCCGACGATCCAGCGTTCGCGCAGATAGCCTTCCTGCGCAAAGCCCAGGCGCTGCAGGCTGCGCGCCGAGGCGATGTTGCGCGGGTCGATGTCGGCCTCGACGCGGTTGAGCGCCAGCGTACCGAAGCCGTGCTCCAGCAGCGCCAGCAGGGCCTCGTGCATGTAGCCGCCGCCCCAGTAGGCCGAGCCCAGCACATAGCCGAGCTCGGCGCGGCGGCACTGGGCCTGGAAGGCAAACAGCGTGCAGGTGCCGATGAGGGTGCGGTCGGCGTGGCGCTCGAGCGCCAGGCGCAGGTAGTCGCCGGCAGGCATCGCGGCGCGGTCGCGCGCAATCATGGCCTGCGCCGATTCAATGCCGGTCCAGGGCGGCGAACTCCAGTAGCGCGTGACCGCGGGATCGGAAAAGATCGCCATCAGCGCCGCCTCGTCGCCCTCGGCCAGCGGACGCAGCAGCAGCCGCGGGGTGCTCAGCATCAGCATCTCGAAACCAGCCATGGCGGGGACTCTAGCTGATGATGCGCAGGCTTAGACAGGCCGGCATGATGCGGCCGCCTTCGATCGCATGCGCTTTCGGCCAGTGCAGTGCCAGGTTGAATCGTTGGCTGGCACCCTCAGGCTGTTGCTCGTGGGGCCTTGGCACCAGACACGGAGACTTCGCATGACGCAATTGGGTGAGGGCGCGTTGATTGGCCTGTTTCCTTCGACACCGACGCCGTCGATTTCGCCGGGTAGTCTGGTGGTGGCCATCACCGAATCATCCAGCGACGAGGCCATCGAGGATGTGAAGGTCACGTTGGCCGGCCCTTCCTCGGGCTCGGCGCGCACCGACGCTGCTGGTGAATGCCGATTCGACGGCATCGGCGCCGGGAATTACCAGTTGACACTTGTGCAGGACGAGTTCGAGCTTCGGCCGGACAGTATCGATGCGGTAGTCGAACCGGGGCAGACGAGGCGCCTGGAATTGCGCCTGAAGCGGGTTATCACCACGATAGTGATGAAGCGCAAGCATGTGAAGGCTTCTACCGGAGCGCTCTGGGCAGCCGCAAGGCGCAAGGACCCGTCAGGGATCGACTACGGCCACTGGTGGGTCGAGATCGATGACAGCGAGAGCTACGGATGGTGGCCCGCCAGCCCTGTGGGGCTCGAAGGCACACTCGGCGGTGTGCAGGGTGTCGTCAACATGATGGAGGGAGCGGGCGGCACGTCCACTCGCGACCCGCATCACGGCGACCCCGGCGACGAGGAATTTTCACCACGCGTCAAGAACGGCAAGTCGGCCGCGTTTATCAAGCAGTCGATGCGGGACTTCGTTGCAGGCTTCGAGACCAATTACGGCTCGGTCTGGCGTTGGCCCATGAAATACAACTGCCACTCGTTTCAGGAGCAAATGATGTCTGACACTAACCTCAGTTGGTGGGGCTCGAAGAAGCTGAAGTAGATGATTAATCGTTTGCTCCGCCGGAATTTCCTGCGCGCCCTCGTTGTGGGGCCGTGCTGCGCCGCGCTGCGGAGCCAAGCCCAACCGGAGAAGCCCATGCCCCCCCCTGCCGATGCCACCTCCATCCAAGCCGCATTCTTTGCACGAGCCAACCTGTACACCGTTCCCATCCATCCCGAGTTGCCGATAGACGAAGCCCAAGCCGAAAGTGGCCGCTCCTTCTACCGCTTTGCGCTGGACGGAGGGCGCGTGTTGTGGGCCGAGAAGTGGTTGGCCGAGCGCAAGCCCCTGGCCACTGAGGTGCGGCTTCCAGCAGGCCTTGCCGCCGGAGCACACTTCTTTGCGTTGTCGCCTTCCGGCGCTGCTACACGGGAGCTGAGCCTTGTCGATCTGCGCGGCTACGTTGACTACCTGCGTGTCGAAGTGTCGGCCGATGGTCACCCGCTGCTCGGCGAGCGCGTGACCAGGCAGCGTGTGCTGCGCCACGACTACGAATACTGGGACAACGGCCAGTTGAAGCGCTGGCGCTTCCAGGGCGCCGACAACCAAGGCGAGAAGCTCTTTGACCGTTCAGGCAAACCCCTGAACTGAGGCCACCGGCATCAAAATGCCAGCAGTCGCTGTCCACGGGCTTCAGCGCTGGCCCTTGGCCGCCTCGGCCTGGCGCTTGTAGTCGTCGTGGGACAGCGCCGTGCTGTCCATGCAGCGCCGTCGCTCGGCGCTGTCCTGGATGCGGTTGCATTCCAGCCGCTGCCAGGCCTGGCCGCCACCATAGATCTGGGGCGAGGAGCAGGCCGATTGCAGGGCGGCGAGGGCGAGCAGGGCCAGGAGAGGGAATCCGGTGCGATTCATGGGCTTGAGCAAATGCGGCGGGTAGGCGCAGATGGTAGAGGCATGCGGCGTCACGGGCGGCGCCCGTTCAGGGCGTGATGACGCAGCGCAGCGTGCCCACACGCGCCCGCCCCTGTCTCTGCTCGAAGCGCAGGGTGGCCGAGGCGACATCCTCGCCCGCCGCATGCCTGATCGTCAGCTCGCAGGCATTGCCCGCGCACCCGCCGGTGATCACGTTGTCGCCGCGGTAGAGGTAGGCGAGTTGGACGGCAAGCAGGTCCTTCACCCGCGCCCGGCCGCGCTGGCCGTAGTCGCCGTCGCAACCCGAACCGCGCGGGATGCCGTCCTGGGCACTGGCCAGCAGGGCGCGCAAGGCCTGCCGCGTGGCCGCCGGGTCGGGCTCAGGTGCGGCCGGCGCGGGGCCGGCGCAGAGCAGGCCCAGCAGCGCCGGCACAAGCCACCATTGCCGCCATAGCCGCCCCGGCTTCATGGCGGCGCCCCCTAAACCTGCTCAGCCACCATCTCAATCGCCCCGCAAGGGCATTCGGACACGCAGACGCCGCAGCCCTTGCAGTAGTCGAGGTTGAACTCGAAGCGCTTGCCGGGGCCCAGCTTGATGACGGCGTTGTCGGGGCAGACGCCGTAGCAGTTGTCGCATTCGAAGCAGTTGCCGCAGCTCAGGCAGCGGCGCGCCTCGAAGAGGGCGTTGTCGGCCGAGAGGCCGCCCTGCACCTCGTCGAAGCTGCTGGTGCGGCGCGCCAGGTCGAGCAGCGGGCGCATGGTCTTGGGTGCGTCGCTGTAGTACCAGGGGTTGAGGTTGTCGAAGGTGGCGATGGCGTGCTTGGGCGCGGCCTCGTAGCGGGTGCCGCGCAGCCAGGCGTCGATGTGGCGCGCCGCCTTCTTGCCGTGGCCCACGGCCACCGTCACGTTGCGCTCGGCCGGCACCATGTCGCCGCCGGCGAAGAGGCCGGCGTGGCCGGTCATCATCGTGGCCGGGTCGACCTGCACCACGCCGTCCTTGACCTGCAGGCCCTCGACGTTGTCCAGCAGCGTGAGGTCGACATCCTGGCCCAGGGCCAGCACCAGGCTGTCGGCCTCCAGCGTCTCGTATTCGCCGGTGGGCTGGGGGTTGCCCTTGTCGTCCAGCACCATCTTCTCGATCGTGAGCGAGCCGCCCTCGCCGGCCTGCTTGATGGTGGACAGCCACTTGACCATCACGCCTTCCTGCAGCGCCTCCTCGACCTCGAAATCGTGCGCCGGCATCTTCTCGCGCGTGCGGCGGTAGACGATCACCGCCTCGGTGGCGCCCAGGCGCTTGGCGGTGCGCGCCACGTCGATGGCGGTGTTGCCGCCGCCGTAGACGACGACGCGGCGGCCCAGCAGCGGCTGCTCCTCGCCCTCCATGCTGCGCAGCACCGAGACGGCGTCGAGGATGCGCGAGCTGTCCTTGGCCGGGATGTAGGCGCGCTTGGCGATGTGGGCGCCGACGGCCAGGAAGCAGGCGTCGAAGCCGCCTTCGCGGATGGTGGCGTCCACATCCAGCACCTTGGTGCCCAGCTGCACCGTGACGCCCATGTCCAGGATGCGCTGCATCTCGGCGTCCAGCACCTCGCGCGGCAGGCGGTACTTGGGGATGCCGAAGCGCATCATGCCGCCCAGCAGCGGCCCGGCTTCGAGCACCGTGACCTCGTGGCCCAGGCGGCGCAGGTGGTAGGCGGCCGACATGCCCGAGGGCCCGGCGCCCACCACCAGCACATGGCGGCCGGTGGCCTGCGCCGGCGGCTCGAACTTCCAGCCCTGGCGCAGGGCCTCGTCACCCAGGAAGCGTTCGACCGAGTTGATGCCCACGGCCGCATCGAGCTTGCCGCGGTTGCAGGCCGTCTCGCAGCTGTGGTAGCAGACGCGGCCCATCACGGCCGGGAAGGGGTTGTCGCGCGTGAGGTGGCGCCAGGCCGTTTCGTAGTCGCCGCTTTCGGCATGGAAGAGCCAGCCCTGGATGTCCTCGCCCGCCGGGCATTGGAAGTTGCAGGGCGGCAGGCGGTCGACGTAGACCGGGCGCGAGGTGCGCCAGGTGCCGGTCTTGTTGGCCAGCGAGGAACCCGGGTCCAGCGTGATGGCAAAAGGTTTGTCCATGTCAGTTCACCTGGTCGTCGGCCAGCAGCTTGAAGCGGCGGATGTTGCGGTCGGCCTCGGCCTGGATGGCGGCCAGCATGTCCGGCTGGCCCGGCTTGCCGAAGAGGTGGGCGAAGCGCTTCTGCGGCCGCAGGTATTCGTCCACCGGCACGCGGCGGCGGATCTGGGTGACCGAGCTCAGCTCGCCGTGTTCGGCCTCGAAGACCGGGAAGATGCCGGTCTCGCGCGCCAGCCGCGCCAGCTTGATGGTGTCGTGGCTGGCCGAGCCCCAGCCCAGCGGGCAGGGCACGAGGATGTGCAGGTAGCGCGCGCCGCGGATGCTCATGGCCTTCTCGACCTTGTCTTCCAGGTCGTGCAGGTCGGCCACGGTGGCGGTGGCCACATAGGGAATCTCGTGCGCCATCGCGATCAGCGGCAGGTTCTTGCCCTGGCCCTTGGGCGCGCCCGGCTCGGTGCCCACCGCCATGGTGGTGGCGGTGCGTGCGGCAAAGGGCGTGGCGCTGCTGCGCTGCACGCCGGTGTTCATGTAGGCCTCGTTGTCGTAGCAGATGTAGAGCACGTCGTCGTTGCGCTCGAACATGCCGCTGAGGCAACCAAAGCCGATGTCGGTGGTGCCGCCGTCGCCGCCCTGGGCCACGACGCGGGTCTCACTGTGCGTGCGGCCGGCCTTGATGGCCTTGACCTTGAGCGCCGCCGCGATGCCCGTGCCCACCGCCGCGGCATTGCCGAACAGCGAGTGGATCCAGGGCAGCTGCCAGCTGGTCTCTGGATACGGCGTCGAGAAGACCTCGAGGCAGCCCGTGGCATTGGCCGCGATGAGGCGGTTGCCGGTGGCGCGCATGGCGGCGTCGATGGCGTAGCGCGCGCCCAGCGCCTCGCCGCAGCCCTGGCAGGCGCGGTGGCCGGAGTTGAGCGCATTGCTGCGCTCGGCGCTGCTCTGCACGCTGCGCTGCGCGGGCGCGAGCAAGCGGTTGCCGACGGTAAAGGTGCCGGTCTGGTAGAAGTGGACAACCTGGGTCATGTCAGCTCACTTTCGAGGCGATGGTGCCGACGTCGCGCAGCAGGTTTTCGGCGATGGGGCCGCTGCGGCGCATGCTGGCTTCGCGCTGGAGCTGGCGGTTGACGATGCCCCAGTCGAGATCCATGAAGCTCAGCGGCGGCAGCTTGTCGGCCACCGCCTCGGCAAAGGTGCGTGCCAGCGAGGCCTTGGTGATGGCGCGTCCGCCCAGGCCGGCCACCACGGTGTAGCCCTGCATGTCCAGCCCCGACAAGGCCAGGCGCACGTCGGTGGAGACGACGCCGCCCAGGCCGACCGAGAAGCTCTTTTCCAGCACCACCACGCGCTTGGCGCCCTGCAGCGCGGCGCGCACCGCGGCCAGCGGGAAGGGGCGGAAGGAGTGGATGCCCAGCACGCCGATCTTCACGCCGGCGTCGCGCATCTCGTCGACGGTGTCCTTGATGGTGCCTATCACCGAGCCGAGTGCGACGACGATGGTCTCGGCGTCTTCGCAGCGGTAGCTGCGCACCAGGCCGCCGGTGTTGCGGCCGAAACGCTCGGCAAACTCGGCGGCGATCTGCGGGATGCGTTCCAGCGCCATGGTCTGCTTGGCGTGGGCCAGGTAGCGCACTTCCATGAAGGCCTCGGGGCCGACCATGGCGCCGATGCTCACCGGATCGGCCGGGTCCAGCACCTGACGCGGCTCGTAGGGCGGCAGGAAGGCGTCGACATCGGCCTGCGAAGGCATGTCCACGCGCTCGTAGGCGTGGGTGAGGATGAAGCCGTCCATGCACACCATCACCGGCATGCTCAGTTCCTCGGCCAGCTTGAAGGCCTGGATGTGCAGGTCCAGCGCCTCCTGGTTGTGCGCGGCGAAGAGCTGGATCCAGCCGCAGTCGCGCTGGCTCATGCTGTCGCTGTGGTCGTTCCAGATGTTGATGGGCGCACCGATGGCGCGATTGGCCACCGTCATCACGATGGGCAGGCCCAGGCCGCTGGCGTTGTAGACCGCCTCGGCCATGAAGAGCAGGCCCTGGCTGGCGGTGGCCGTATAGGTGCGCGCGCCGGCCGCCGACGAGCCTATGGCCACGCTCATGGCCGCGAACTCGCTCTCGACGTTGATGAACTCGCAGGGCGCGAGCGAGCCGTCCTTCACCAGTTCGCCCAGGCCCTCGACGATGTGGGTCTGGGGCGAGATCGGGTAGGCGCAGATGACTTCGGGGCGGCTCAGCGCCACCGCCTCGGCCACGGCGTGCGAGCCTTCAATCTGCTTGAGCATGGGCCAGTTCCTTCATCTCGTTTTGCACGTAGGCAAAGGCCTCGGCCGATGCCGCCACATTGGCCTCGGCCACCTTGCCGCTGAACTTGTCGCGGATGGCGTGCGCCACCGCGTCCAGCGAGACCAGGCCGGCGAGCGCCGCGAAGCCGCCCAGCAGCACCGCATTGGGCAGCGGACGGCCCAGGTGGCGCAGCGCGATCTCGGTGGCCGGCACCGTCACCAGGCGCTCGCGGCGGTAGCGCGCCGCCACTTCCGACAGGCCCAGTTCGTCAAAGCTGCGCTTGCTGTTGATCAGCACATAGCCATCGGGCTGCAGGCCCTGGAAGACATCCACCTGGTGCAGCAGCGTCGGGTCTTGCACGATCAGCACATCGGGCGCGAGGATGGGCTCGCGCAGCCGGATCTCGCGCTCGGAGATGCGGCAGAAGGCCACCACCGGCGCACCGGTGCGTTCGGAGCCGAAGCTCGGAAAGGCCTGCGCATGCCGGCCCTGTTCAAAGGCGGCAATCGACAGCATCTCGGCCGCCGTCACCACCCCCTGGCCGCCGCGGCCGTGTATCCGAATCTGCAGCATCGTGGACGCTCCTCGCGAAAGGCGCCCATGGTCTGCCTTGGGCAGGCGCTCATCTTGAGCCACGTCAAAATGGCGATGCAGCTCATGGGAGGATGAAGAAAATTCACATGGCGGTTTGATCTTTTGCAAGATGACACGGCCGACTTGGCAGAACATCGCCGGCCTGTCAGCATCCGAGCCCGTTTCGCCCGCCGCCACGGTGCCGGCCCGCCCGCCAAGGCCCGAGTTTTTGTGCCTCCAAGCCCGCCCCCGCAACCCGAATCAAAGCTCGCCGTGACCGACTCTCCCATCGCTCCCAAGAAGGCCCCGCCCGACAGCCCCGGCCTGCGCTGGTCGACCTTTGCCGCGCCCTCGCGCTTCTACAGCCTCAGCGGCAAGCTGCTGCCCTGGCTGTGGCTGGCGACCCTGGGCCTCACGGCCGCCGGACTCTGGGTCGGCTTCTTCGTGGCGCCCACCGACGCGGTGCAGCGCGACGCCTACCGCATCATCTTCATCCATGTGCCCTCGGCCTGGATGTCGATGGTGCTGTACCTGGCGATGGCCTTCTGGGCCGCCATCGGCTGGGCCTTCAAGGCCCGCATGGCCTCGATGCTGGCGCGCGCCATCGCGCCCACCGGCGCGCTCTTCACCGTGGTGGCGCTGTGGAGCGGCGCCTTCTGGGGCAAGCCGACCTGGGGCGCCTGGTGGGTGTGGGACGCCCGCCTCACGTCCGAGCTGATCCTGCTCTTCCTCTACCTCGGCTACATGGGCCTGGTCGAATCCATCGACGACGTGCGCCGCGGCGACCAGGCCGGCGCCCTGCTGGCCCTGGTGGGGGCGGTCAACGTGCCCATCATCTATTTCTCGGTGAAGTGGTGGAACACGCTGCACCAGGGCGCCAGCGTCAGCATGACCTCCGCACCCACGATGGCCAGCACCATGCTTACCGGCATGCTGCTGATGGCGCTGGCCTGCTGGGCCTACGCCTTTGCCGTGGTCTTCATGCGCACGCGCGCCGTCATCCTCGAACGCGAACAGGGCACGGGCTGGGTCAACGATCTCGCCGCCAGCCGGCAAGGACACTGATATGCAATGGAACAGCGCCTCCGAGTTCTTCGCCATGGGCGGCTACGGGCTCTATGTCTGGGGCTCCTATGGCATGGCCCTGCTGATCATGGTGGTCGAGCCGCTGATGGCGGCACGCCGCCACCGCGCCGCACTGGCCGCCGCGGCCCAGGATGAGGGTCTATGAGCGAGCAGCCCAAGGATCTGCAGGCCCTGCGCGCGCAGTTGGAGCAGTTGCAGGCGCGGCACGCCGCCGGCAGCCTGGGTGATGAAGCCTATGGCGCGGCCCGCGCGGCACTCGAGGCGCAGATCGTCGCCGCCGTCACCGGCACGCCGGCCGCGGCGGCGGCCGCCGTGGCTGCACCCGCCGCCGCCGGCATGTCCCGCGGCCTGATGCTGGGCGCCGTGGCCCTGGTGGTGGGGGTGGTCGCCGCGGGCGCCTGGTGGCAGTCGCGCAACCCGGCGCCCGCAGACGAAGCCGCGCCGGCTGTGGCCGGCGGTGCCTCCGGCGCCTCGCCGCACGCGATGGGCAAGGACCAGATGGCCGCGATGACGGACCGCCTGGCCGAGCGCCTGAAGAACCAGCCCGACGACGCCGACGGCTGGGCCATGCTGGGCCGCTCCTACGCCGCCACCGGCCGGCCGGCCGAGGCCATCGAGGCCTACAAGCGCGTGCTGAAGCTGCGCCCCGACGATGCCGCCGTGATGGCTGATTACGCCGACGCGCTGGCCATCCAGAACGGCCGCAATCTCGAGGGCGAGCCGCTGCAGTGGATAGACCGCGCGCTCAAGGCCGACCCGGTCAATGTCAAGGCGCTGGCACTGGCCGGCACGGTGGCCTTCAACCGCGGCAACTTCGCCCTCGCGGCCCAGCACTGGGAGCGCGCCATCAAGTCCGGCCCGCCCGATCACCCCATCGTGCGCCAGCTCGGTGAGGGCGTGGCCGAGGCCCGCCGTCGCGCCGCCCAGCAGCCACCGGCCGCACCCAAGAAATAGCCCGCCTCGGGCCGCCGGGGCCCAGCAAGACAAAACCCGCCGGGCAGTGCTGCCGGGCGGGTTTTCTGTTTGAGGTGCCGCCGCAAGGGCGGACCGTCGCTGCGCTTACTTCTTGCGCAGCTTCTGGATCGCCGCCAGCTGGGCCGCCATGGCCGCGAACTCGCCCTGGGCGGCGGCGAGGTCGATGTCGCTCTTGGCGTTCTTCATCGCCTCTTCGGCGATCTTCTTGGCTTCCAGCGCCTTGGCCTCGTCGAGATCCTTGCCGCGGATGGCGGTGTCGGCCAGGACGGTAACCGTGCCCGGCTGCACTTCGAGGATGCCGCCGGCAACGAAGACGAACTCTTCCTCGTCATTGTCGGCGCGCTGGATGCGCACCGCGCCCGGCTTGATGCGCGTGATCAGCGGCGTGTGGCGCGGCAGGATGCCGAGCTCACCGTTCTCGCCCGGCAGCGCGACGAACTTGGCCTCGCCGCTGAAGATGCTCTCTTCGGCGGAGACGACGTCGACGTGAATGGTGGCCATGTTTGGAATCCCGCTACTGTTGAAAAAGGTTCAAGAACCAAGCAGACGGATGTCTGGCTAGGCGCGCCCCGCAGCCGTACACCCGTACGGCGAGGAGCGCAACGACGCCAGGCGCCCGTATGCGCCGGTTATTGAATCTTTTTCGCTTTCTCGAAGGCCTCGTCGATGGTGCCGACCATGTAGAAGGCCTGCTCGGGCAGCGCGTCGCACTCGCCGGCCGCGATCATCTTGAAGCCGCGGATGGTTTCCTTCAGCGGCACGTACTTGCCCGGGCTGCCGGTGAACACTTCGGCGACGTGGAAGGGCTGGCTCAGGAAGCGCTGCATCTTGCGTGCGCGGCTCACGGCCAGCTTGTCTTCGGGGCTCAACTCGTCCATGCCCAGGATGGCGATGATGTCGCGCAGTTCCTTGTAGCGCTGCAGTGTCGATTGCACGGCGCGGGTGGTCTCGTAGTGCTCGGTGCCGACCACGTTGGGGTCGATCTGGCGGCTGGTGGAGTCCAGCGGGTCGACCGCGGGGTAGATGCCCAGCGAGGCGATGTCGCGCGACAGCACGACCGTCGCATCCAAGTGGGCGAAGGTGGTGGCAGGCGACGGGTCGGTCAGGTCGTCCGCAGGCACGTAGACGGCCTGGATGGAGGTGATGGAGCCCACCTTGGTGGAGGTGATGCGCTCCTGCAGGCGGCCCATTTCCTCGGCCAGCGTCGGCTGGTAGCCCACGGCGGAGGGCATGCGACCCAGCAGCGCGGACACCTCGGTGCCGGCCAGCGTGTAGCGGTAGATGTTGTCCACGAAGAACAGCACGT
Source organism: Rubrivivax sp. A210 (assembly GCF_904426505.1). Lineage (GTDB taxonomy): Bacteria > Pseudomonadota > Gammaproteobacteria > Burkholderiales > Burkholderiaceae_C > Rubrivivax. The sequence goes on along the minus strand of NZ_CAJGBN010000004.1, from coordinate 56,051 downwards.
CGCGGCCTTCGTCGCGGAACGACTCGGCGATGGTCAGGCCGGTCAGGGCCACGCGCAGGCGGTTGCCCGGGGGCTCGTTCATCTGACCGTAGACCATGGCCACCTTGGACTGGCTCAGGTCCTCCTGCACCACGACCTTCGAATCACTCATCTCGTGATAGAAGTCGTTGCCCTCGCGGGTGCGCTCGCCGACGCCGGCAAACACCGACAGGCCGCTGTGCGCCTTGGCGATGTTGTTGATCAGCTCCATCATGTTCACGGTCTTGCCGACGCCGGCGCCGCCGAACAGACCCACCTTGCCGCCCTTGGCGAAGGGGCAGATCAGGTCGATCACCTTGATGCCGGTTTCCAGCAGTTCCTGGCTCGGGCTCAGCTCGTCGTAGGCCGGGGCCTTGCGGTGGATTTCGGCGGTCAGCGTCTGGTCGACCGGGCCGCGCTCGTCGATGGGGTTGCCCAGCACGTCCATGATGCGGCCCAGCGTGGCCTTGCCCACCGGCACGGTGATGCCGGCGCCGGTGTTGGTGACCATCAGGCCGCGGCGGATGCCGTCCGACGAACCCAGCGCGATGGTGCGCACCACGCCGTCGCCCAGCTGCTGCTGCACTTCCAGCGTCAGCGCCGTGCCTGCGAGCTTCAGGGCGTCATAGATGCGGGGCATGGCGTCACGCGGAAATTCCACGTCGACCACCGCGCCGATGCACTGGACGATCTTGCCTTGTGCTTGAGTGCTAGCCATTTTTCGTGTCCTTCAAACTTGATTCGCTGAATTCGGTGTTCGGTTGGCGTGGCATCAGCCGCTGATGGCCGCCGCGCCGCTGACGATCTCGGACAGTTCCTTGGTGATCGCCGCTTGCCGGGTCTTGTTGTAGATGAGCTTGAGCTCACCGATCAGCGTGCCGGCGTTGTCGGTGGCGGCCTTCATGGCCACCATGCGCGCGCTCTGCTCGCTGGCCATGTTCTCGGCCACCGCCTGGTAGACCAGGGCCTCGATGTAGCGCGTGAGCAGGTCGTCGATGACGGTGGGCGCATCGGGCTCGTAGATGTAATCCCAGCCGTACTGCTTCTTTTCGGCCGCCGTCTGCTCAAGGCGCTGCGGTGCCAGCGGCAGCAGCGGCTCGACCATGGGCTCCTGCTTCATCGTGTTGATGAACTTGGTGAAGCAAAGGTACACGGCGTCGAGCTTGCCGGCGACGAAGGCGTCGAGCATCACCTTCACCGGGCCGATCAGCTTCTCGAGCTGGGGCGCATCGCCCAGCTGCGTGGCGTGGCTGATGACGTTGCCGCCGATGCGGTTGAGGAAACCCAGGCCCTTGTTGCCGATGGCCACCGCCTGGATGGCGTTGCCGGCGGCCTGCACTTCCTTCATCTTGTTCGTGACGACGCGCAGCACATTGGTGTTGAGGCCGCCGCACAGACCCTTGTCGGTGGTCACGACGATGAAGCCCACCGCCTTGGCCGCCGGCCCGCCCTTGGCCACGTCGCGCATGTACGGGCTCTTGTACTCGGGGTTGGCCTCGGCCAAGTGGGCCGTGATGTTGCGGATCTTGTCGGCGTACGGACGCGCCGCGCGCATGCGCTCCTGCGCCTTGCGCATCTTCGAAGCGGCGACCATTTCCATGGCCTTGGTGATCTTCTTGGTGTTCTCCACCGATTTGATCTTGCCGCGTATCTCTTTGCCGACCGCCATGGTCTGTGCTCCTGGGTAGGGTCGGGGGCTTTAGGCGAACGACTTCTTGAACGCCGTGATGGCGTTCGTCAGCTCTTCCTCGGCGCCCTTGTCCATGGCCTTGTCGTTCTCCAGCTTGGCCAGCAGGGCCGCGTGGCTGCTCTTGAGGTGCTGGTGCAGGCCGTGTTCGAAGGCCAGGACCTTCTTGACCTCGAGGTCATCCACGAAGCCCTTGTTCACCGCGAACAGCGTGGCCGCCATCAGGCTGATGGGCAGCGGGCTGTACTGGGGCTGCTTGAGCAGTTCGGTGACGCGGGCGCCGCGGTCCAACTGCTTGCGCGTGGCGGCGTCCAGGTCGGAGGCGAACTGCGCGAAGGCGGCCAGTTCACGGTACTGCGCCAGGTCGGTACGGATGCCGCCCGACAGGCTCTTGACCAGCTTGGTCTGGGCGGCGCCGCCGACCCGCGACACCGAGATACCGGCGTTGATGGCGGGGCGGACGCCGGCGTTGAACAGGCTGGTTTCCAGGAAGATCTGGCCGTCGGTGATGGAGATCACGTTGGTCGGCACGAAGGCGGACACGTCACCGGCCTGCGTCTCGATGATGGGCAGCGCGGTCAGCGAGCCGGTCTTGCCCTTGACCTCACCCTTGGTGAAGGCCTCGACGTAGTCGGCATTCACGCGGGCGGCGCGCTCCAGCAGGCGGCTGTGGAGGTAGAACACGTCGCCAGGGTAGGCTTCGCGGCCCGGCGGGCGGCGCAGCAGCAGCGAGACCTGGCGGTAGGCGACGGCCTGCTTGGACAGGTCGTCATAAATGATCAGCGCGTCCTGGCCGCGGTCGCGGAAGTACTCGCCCATCGTGCAGCCCGAATAGGCCGACACGTACTGCATGGCCGCCGATTCCGAGGCCGAGGCGGCGACGACGATGGTGTAGTCCATCGCGCCGTGCTGTTCGAGCGCGCGCACCACGTTCTTGATCGACGAAGCCTTCTGGCCGATCGCGACGTAGACGCAGGTCATGTTCTGACCCTTCTGGTTGATGATCGTGTCGATCGCCACCGCGGTCTTGCCGGTCTGGCGGTCGCCGATGATCAGCTCGCGCTGGCCGCGGCCGATAGGCACCATCGAGTCGATGGACTTGAGGCCGGTCTGCACCGGCTGGTCGACGCTCTTGCGCGCGATCACGCCCGGGGCGACCTTCTCGATCACGTCGGTCATCTTGGCGTTGATCGGGCCCTTGCCGTCGATGGGCTGGCCGAGCGCGTTGACGACGCGGCCGATCAGCTCGGGGCCGACCGGCACCGAGAGGATCTGGCCCGTGCACTTGACGGTGTCGCCTTCGGAGATGTGCTCGTATTCACCCAGGATCACCGCGCCGACCGAGTCGCGCTCAAGGTTGAGCGCGAGGCCGTAGGTGGCCACGCCGGCTGCCGTGGCGGGGAATTCAAGCATTTCACCGGCCATCACGTCGGACAGGCCGTGTACGCGCACGATGCCGTCGGTGACGGACACCACGGTGCCCTGGTTCTTGATGTCGGCCGAAACGGCAAGGCCCTCGATGCGGCTCTTGATCAGCTCGGAAATTTCTGCGGGGTTCAGATTCATGTTGTTTCCTTCACGTCACGCGCACGGGGCGTCAGCGACCTTATGCGGTCAGCGCGACCTTCATTTGTTCAAGACGGGCCTTCACCGAGGTGTCGAGCACCTCGTCGCCGACGACGACACGGATGCCGCCGATCAATTCGGGAACGATCTCGACGCGGGCTTTGAGCTTGCGGTCGAAGCGCTTCTCGAGCATGGCCACGACTTCGGCTAACGCATCGCCCTCGATCGCGAAGGCGCTGTAGATGGTGGCATCCGACGAGCCCGAGCGCGCATTGACCAGGTGCTGGAACTGCGCCGAGATCTCGGGCAGCGCCGCCAGGCGGCCGTTCTCGATGACCACGCGCAGCAGGTTCTTCACGCGCTCGCCGAGCTGCGTCTTCGTCGCCGTCGAGACGATGCCGAAGACCTGGTCGACGCTGACACGCGGGTTGTCGGCGAAGCTTCGCAGCGCTTCATCGGCAGCCACCTGGGCCGCTTCGGAAAGCTGCGTCACGGTCGATTGCGCGTCGGTGATGGACACTGACTTGAACAGCGCCTCGGCGTAGGGGCGCGCCAGGGTTGCCAGCTCGGCCATGGTTACAGCTCGGCTTTCAGGCGGCCGAGCATGTCGGCGTGCGCAGCGGCGTTGACTTCCTTGCGCAGGATGGCCTCGGCGCCCTTGACGGCGAGCCCGGCCACCTGCTCGCGCAGGATCTCGCGCGCCTTCATCGACTCCTGCTCGGCCTCGGCACGGGCAGCAGCGACGATCTTGGCGGCTTCTTCGCTGGCGCGGCCCTTGGCGTCTTCCACCATCTGCTGCGCCAGGCGCTCGGCATCGGCCAGACGCTTGGCGGCGTCGTCACGGGCAGCGGACAACTGGGCTTCGACGCGCTTGTTGGCCGCGCTCAGCTCGGTCTTGGCCTTGTCGGCGGCGCTCAGGCCGTCGGCGATCTTCTTGGCGCGCTCGTCGAGCGCGACGGTGATCGGTGGCCACACGAATTTCATCGTGAACCAGACCAGGATCAGGAACACGATCATCTGGACGATGAGGGTACCGGTGATGCTCACTTTTATGCCTCGGTCACGGTGACGGGAGGGCAGCGAAGCCGTGCGGCTTCGGCGCCCACGATTGCGGCAAGCTCAGCGCTTACTTCGCACCGCCGGCGGCAGCCACGGCCGCCGCGATCTGGCCCAGGAAGGGGTTGGCGGTGGCGAACCACAGCGCGATACCGGTGCCGATGATGAAGGCCGCGTCGATCAGGCCGGCCAGCAGGAACATCTTGGTCTGCAGTTCGCCCATCAGCTCGGGCTGGCGGGCAGCCGATTCGAGGTACTTGCTGCCCATGATGCCGATGCCGATACAGGCACCGACGGCGCCCAGACCGATGATCAGGCCGGCGGCGAGGGCGACAAAGCTGATGACTTCCATGATGACTCCAGTTGAGTGAGTTTGAGTTGGGAAAGGGAAAACGGAAAACAGCGAACAGCAGGGGGAGAAAAGGAAAGCCGCAGCTCTCAGTGGTGATCGTGGGCCTGGCCGATGTACACGAGCGTCAGCATCATGAACACGAAAGCCTGCAGGGTGATGATCAGGATGTGGAAGATGGCCCAGGCCGAACCGGCAATGACATGGCCGATGGCCAGCGCGATGCCGGTGCCCAGGCCGACCGAGGCGAAGGCCCCGCCCATCAGCGCGATGAGCAAGAAGATCAGCTCGCCGGCGTACATGTTGCCGAACAACCGCATGCCGTGCGAGACCGTCTTGGCGACGAACTCGATGATCTGCATCAGGAAGTTGAAGGGAGCCAGCGCCCAGTGGGCACCGAAGGGCGCCGAGAAGAGCTCGTGAACCCAGCCGCCGAAGCCCTTGATCTTGACGTTGTAGACCAGGCAGGTGATGAGCACGCCCAGCGACAGGCCCATGGTCACCGAGAGATCGGCCGTAGGCACGCTGCGCATATAGGCATGGTGCGGGTCATGGCCCATGGCGCCGTAGATCTTGGTCCAGATGAAGGGCAGCAGGTCGACCGGCAGCAGGTCCATCGCGTTCATCAGGAAGATCCAGACGAACACCGTCAGGGCCAGCGGCGCGACCAGCTTGCGGCTCTGCGCGTTGTGGACGATGCCCTTGGCCTGGGTCTCGACGATCTCGACCAGGATCTCCACCGCGGCCTGGAAGCGGCCCGGCACGCCCGAGGTGGCCTTGCTGGCAGCGCGCCACAAGAAGAAGCAGCCGAGCACGCCAATGACGATGGAGAAGAGCATCGAGTCATAGCTCACCACCGACAGGTCGAAGGGGCCCACCAGCTCCTTGTTCCGCCAATGCGTCAGGTGGTGAACGATGTACTCGCCGGCCGTCGGGCCGTGCTCGGTAGCATGAGATTCTGCTGCCATGTGTTTTCGTCTCGTCCGTTCAGCCGTTGATGCGGCCGCGCCAAGCCAGCGCGACCCAGTACACCTTGATGCACAGCACCAAGCCCACCAGCAAGGCTGGCCAGCTCAGGGGCTGCACGAGCTTCGGGGCCAGCACCAGCATGACCACCGAAACCGCGATCTTGACAAACTCCCACAACATGAAACTGACGGCGCTGCCACCAGGCGACATGCTGCTGAGCCGGCTGGTCATGCCGCGCGCCATCAAGGCCCCCGGCACCACCACCGTGGCGGCGCCGTAAAGCACCGACCACGCCAGCTCCAATCTTTGTGTGACCAGCGCCGCCAGCAGCGCCGCCACCACACCCACCGCAACCTGCACAGCCACCACCCGCCACGGCGACAGTGACGGCAGGCGCTTGCGCAACTGCGATGCTTCCTCCTTCGTCAGCGGCTTGAACCGCGCCGCCCCTCCCTGGCCGTCTGCCTCATCTTCGTCCCAGCGTTCGTTGCGGAGCTTCCGGTCGATCGCCATGGTGGGTGAGGTCAGCAAAGCCTCGGAATTATACGAACAAACCCGCAGCCCTCTGCTTTCCATCAAAGATCGAGGGATTTCTTGGCGGTCAGGCGGCCCTTGAGGGCCCGGCAGGCTGCGACCGGGCGGCGGACAATGCAGGGCTCGACGGAACCCGCACCGCCGCCCCGCATCCAAGCCTTCCGCATGAAGACCACCCTCGCCGGCCTCGCCCTCTTCGTCGCCCTGGCCGCCCTCGCCGGCACCGGCGCCCATGCCAGCCCCGGCGCCGTCGTCACCACGCCGCAGGTGCGCGCCGAACTCGTGGCGCACGCGCCCGAGGGCGTGCAGGCCGGCAAGCCCATGTGGCTGGGCCTGAAGATCGAGCACCAGCCGCACTGGCACACCTACTGGAAGAACCCGGGCGACTCCGGCCTGCCGACGACACTGAACTGGCAGCTGCCCGCGGGCGTTGCCGCCGGCCCCATCGAGTGGCCGACGCCGCTGCGCCTGCCCATTGGCCCGCTGATGAACTTCGGCTACGAGGGCACGCTGTTGCTGCCGGTGGCGCTCGCCGTGCCGGCCGGCTGGAAGGGCGAGGCGCTGGACATCAAGCTGCAAGCCACCTGGCTGGTGTGCAAGGACGTCTGCATCCCCGAGAACGGCGACTTCGCACTGCGCCTGCCGGCCCAGGCCGCCACCGCCGGCCATGGCGCGCTCTTCGAGGCCGCACGCGCCGCCACGCCTCAAACGCTGGCAGCGGCGCAGGCCACGGCCACGGTTGAGCCCGGTGCGCTGCTGCTGCGCGTGGCCGGCCTGCCCGCGGCCTGGCAGGGCCGCGAACTGCGCTTCTTTCCCGAGACTTCGGGCTTGATTGCCAACGCGGGCCTCCAGCAGGGCCGCTGGCAGGGTGCCGAATGGACCGCCCGCGTGCCGCTGGACGAGCAGCGCACCGACGCGCCCAACGCCATCCCCGCCGTGCTGGCGGGCGACGGTGCCGCCGGCGTGCAGTTGCAGGTGGCGGTGACCACGCCCTGGCCGGCTGCCGCCGCGCCTGGAACACCGGGCGCGGCACCCGCGCCAGCGGCCGCACCCGCACCACCGCCGCAAGCCGACGCCAGCCTGGCGCTGTCGCTGGGCCTGGCCCTGCTGGGCGGCATGCTGCTCAACCTGATGCCCTGCGTCTTTCCGGTGCTTTCGCTCAAGGTGCTGGGCTTTGCCGCCCATGCCGCCGAGCCCGATGCGCGACGGCGCCTGCTGGCCGGCGGCATCGCCTACACGGTGGGCGTGGTGCTGTCCTTCGTCACGCTGGCCGCCCTGCTGCTGGCGCTGCGCGCCGGCGGCGAGCAGCTCGGTTGGGGCTTCCAGCTGCAGCAGCCGGCGGTGGTGGCGGTGCTGGCGGCGCTGTTCACGCTCATCGGCCTCAACCTCGCCGGCGTCTTCGAGTTTTCGTCCGTGCTGCCCAGCGCCTGGGCCAGCGCAAGGGCGCGGCATCCGGTCGTCGATTCGGCGCTCACCGGCGTGCTCGCGGTGGCCGTGGCCTCGCCCTGCACGGCGCCCTTCATGGGCGCCTCCCTGGGCGCGGCCGTGACCCTGCCGACGGCGCAGGCGCTGGCGGTGTTTGCCGCCTTGGGCCTGGGCATGGCCCTACCCTATCTGGCGGCCAGCGCCTGGCCGGCGCTGGCGCGGCGGCTGCCGCGGCCAGGGGTGTGGATGGCGCACTTCAAGTCGCTGATGGCCTTCCCGATGTTCGCCACCGTGGTCTGGCTGGTCTGGGTGCTGGGCCAGCAATCGGGCATAGACGGCGCCGCGGCGCTGCTGGGCCTGCTGGTGGCACTGGCCTTTGCGGCCTGGGCCCTGGGCTCGCCGGCGCTGGGGCCGCGCGCCCGCGCCGGTTTCGGCGCCACCGCGCTGGCGCTGCTGGCGGTGGCGCTGTTCTGGGCCGTGCCGACGCTGCGCCACGAGGCCCAGGCCCAGGTGACGGGCGCGGCCGACGAGTGGCAGCCCTGGTCGGCCGAGCGCGTGTCCCAGGCCCTGGCCGAGGGGCGGCCGGTCTTCGTCGACTTCACCGCCGCCTGGTGCGTGACCTGCCAGTTCAACAAGCGCACGGCGCTGGCCGACCGCCAGGTCAAGGCCGATTTCGCGGCCGCCCGCGTGCTGCTGCTGCGCGCCGACTGGACGCGCCGCGACGCCGCCATCAGCGCCGAACTGGCGCGCATGGGCCGCAGCGGCGTGCCGGTCTACGTCTTCCACGCTCCGGGCGCGCCGGCGCCTGTGCTGCTGAGCGAAATCTTGAGCACCGACGAACTGCGCCGCACGGTCGCTGCCCTGCCCCGCACCTGACCCGGAGACCGAGCATGAAGACCCTGATCGCCGCCACCGTGCTGGCCGTGGCCTTTGCCCAAGGCAGTGGCGCCCGAGCCGCCGCCGCCGTGGGCCAGCCCGCGCCCGCCTTCAGCGCCGTCGACACCACCGGCAAGACGGTTCAGCTGTCCGACTTCAAGGGCCGGCATGTGGTGCTGGAATGGGTCAATCCCGAGTGCCCCTTCGTCGACAAGCACTATGGCGCGGCCAATATGCAGGCGACGCAGAAGGACGCCACCTCCCAGGGCGTGGTCTGGCTGGCGATCAACTCCACCACCCCCGAGCATGGCGACTACAAGAAGCCGGCCGAGATGGCGCAGTGGATGAAGGCACAGAAAGCCGCCGCCAGCGCCACGCTGATGGACAGCGACGGCCGCATCGGGCGCGCCTATGGCGCCCGCACGACGCCGCACATGTACATCGTCGACCCGCAGGGCAAGCTGGTCTATGCCGGCGGCATCGACAACCGTCCCACCGCCGACCCGGCCGACATCCCGGGTGCCACCAACCACGTCAAGCTGGCGCTGGCCGAGGCCCTGGCCGGCAAGACCATCAGCCAGGCGGCGACGCGGCCTTATGGCTGCTCGGTCAAGTACTCGAACCTCTGAGGCCTGGCGGCCTCAACCCCGGGCGAAGTTCACCGGCAGGCCTGGCACGTCCACGCGCGTGGCCAGCACGCAGCCGGCCAGCGGCTGGGCCGCGAGTTCGGCTGCGGGGCGGTTGTGGCGGGCGGTGGTGATGTAGAGCGTGCGCAGGTCGGGCCCGCCGAAGCAGGGCATGGTGGGACAGCGCACCGGCAGCCTCAGCTCCTGCAGCAAGCGGCCGTCGGGCGCCAGGCGCAGCAGGCGCTGGCCCTCGAACATCGCGCACCAGTAGGCGCCCTCGGCGTCGACCGCGGCGCCGTCGGGGCGGCCGCCGTAGCTGGCCAGCTCCTGGCCGGGTTGCCGCAGCGCAAACTCGGCCAGCACGCGCTGGCGCGAGATCGTGCCCTCGGCGCCATCGAAATCGAAGGCGAAGATGCGGTGCGAGGTGGTGTCGCTCCAGTACATCGTGGCGCCGTCGGGGCTGAAGGCCAGGCCGTTGCCCACCGTGATGTCGCCGGCCATGCGCGCGAGCTTGCCGGCGGCCCAGCGGTAGAGCGCGGCCCGCGGCGGCTGGCGCGGCTCATAGAGGGTGCTCACCCACAGCCGGCCCTGGGCGTCGGCCTTGCCGTCGTTGAAGCGTTCTTCCTGGGGCTGGTAGGGCGGCTCGGCCAGGGGCTCGCGCTGGCCGGTCTCGGGGTTGAAGCGGTGCAGGCCGTCGCGCTGGGCCAGCAGCAGGTCGCCGCCGGGCAGGGGCGCGCAGCAGCCGGCCTCGCTATCCAGGGGCCACATCCGGTGGGCAGCGCTGGGCGGGTGGTAGCGGTGCAAGGCCTTGCCGGGGATGTCGACCCAGTAGAGGCAGCCCTGCTCGGGATGCCAGAAGGGCGATTCGCCGAGCAGCGCCGGCGCCAGCGGCAGGGCCTCGAACGCCATCGTCAGGCCTTGTCGATTTCCAGCTTCATCCAGGCGTCGAAGGTGGTTTTCGGCGCCAGCGCGCGCAGGCCATGGGCCGCCGGGTTGGACATGTGGATGGCGTTGCTGACGTGGCTGACCGGCTCGACGCAGTAATAGGGCTTGGTGTCGGGCGTGTAGACCACCAGGTAGGGCAGCGACGACGTGAGGCGCAGCGAGAGCTTCTCGTCGCGGATGCGCGCCGGGCCGCGCCAGCCTTCGAAGCAGTTGTCGAAGGCCAGGTGGGCGACATCGCCGTCGATGCCGGGCTGGGGCACCTGTCGCGTCGGCAGGCCGCTGGCATCGCTTTCCCAGCGCTCGCTGATCTCGATGTGCAGGCGGCTGCGGTGGCGCTTGGGGAAATACGGGTGCCAGCCCAGGCCGGCCGGCTGGGGCTGGTCGGCCAGGTTGGTGAAGGACAGGTGTACCTCCAGCGATCCCGGCGTCAGCACGAAGCGCTGGCGTGCCTCGAAGGCGAAGGGCCAGTGGGCGTCGGCGGCATGGGCGTAGCGCAGCTCGGCCTGGTCATCGCTGGCCGAGACGCGCTCCCAGGCGCGCAGCCAGGCCACGCCGTGCAGCGAATGCGGGCTGTCGTCGAAGTTGGGCGCCGTGGTGTGGTCCTGGCCCTGCCAGCGGAAGCGCCGGTAGCCCAGGCGGTTGGAATACGGCGCCAGCGGGTAGCAGGCCGAGGCGCGCGCCGATGCCAGATCGGCCGCTTCGCTGCTGCGCAGCACCTCGGTGTCGCCCAGCCAGAGGCCGGCAATGGCGCCACCGAGTTCGGGCCGCAGGGCCAGGCGAAGCTCGCCCTGGCGCAATTCGAGAGGGGGGATGCTCATCCCCCGATGATGCCGCAAGCCGCAGGCGGCCCCGCCGCTACCAGCGCGAACCGAGCGCGTCGAGCTCGGCCTTGAGGTAGTGCGCGCCTGGAATCGGGTTGAAGTAGTAGGGTGGAATTTCCTCGAAGCCCAGCGATTCGTAGAGGCCGCGAGCGGCCTCCATCTCATCCAGCGTGTCGAGCAGCATGCAGGAATAGCCGGCCTGCGCGCCCAGGTCCATCAGGCGCTGTGCGATCAGGCGACCCAGGCCCAGGCTGCGAAAGGCGCGCGGCACGTAAAGCCGCTTCATCTCGCAGGCGTTGACGTGGTCGGTGTCGCGCAGAGAGCGCAGCGCACCGCAGCCGGCCGGCCGGCCGTCGACCAGGGCCAGCAACAGCGCCCCGGCCGGCGCCGCGTACTCGCCGGGCAGCGCCGCAAGCTCTTCATCGAAGCGTTGGAAGCACAGGTCCACCGTCAGCGTGCCCGCGTATTCGCGGAACAGCGCGCGCACGTCGTCCAAACGGGCCGCGGTCTCGACCTGGAGCACCTCGATGCGGGGCTGCACGATCCGCGCGTCACCCTTCACGGCCTCATCCTCCCTGCACCGCCACCCAGTAGGCCCCCACCGCGCACAGCGCGACGATGAGCACCGCCAGCACGCGCTGCGGCGTGCCGTCGGCGCTGGCCGGCGTGCCCGGCGGCAGGCGCTTGTCGCCCAGCACCATGGGCCGGACCAGGTTGACGCGCTTGCGGCGCAGGTAGTAGACGATGGCCGCGATGTGCAGCGCCACCAGGCCGAGGATGATCCACTGGCCCCAGGTCTTGTGCCAGCTCGTCGCCACCTCGGCAGTGGCGGTCTCGACCAGGCGGTTGAGCGGGCCGGAGTAGGCGATCTCGTCGTCGGCCACCAGGCCGGTGGCCACCTGCAGCGCGAGGATGGCAAGCAGGCCGAAGACCGAGAAGCTGCCCAGCGGGTTGTGGCCCACGTCGAGGTGCTCGCCCGGCTTGACCTGGCCGCGCAGGTAGCGCAGCACCGTGGCCGGCGCGTAGATGAAGCTGGCAAAGCGCGACCAGCGCCCGCCCACCAGGCCCCAGACGACGCGGAAGGCCAGCAGCGTGAGCACGACATAGCCGCAGCGGAAATGCCAGTCCATGGCGCCGCCGCCGATCTTGGCCGTCACCACCGAGGCGACGATGCACAGCGCCAGCACCCAGTGGAAAAGGCGGGTGGGCAGATCCCACACGCGCACGGGCTGGTAGGAGCGTTCGGGCATGGTGGCGGATCGGTACGGTGAGGGGCGCAACCATACCGCGACTTGGGTGCGGCGCGCACTCCCTCACCGCTTACCGGGAGTTACCCTTGGTCCTGAAATTGATGCGCTGCCCCGGGCGTAAACGCTCCGTACACTCGCGCCGGGTGTGCCAAGCAGCACGCAGTTCACCTACCCAAACACCTTTCTTTCGGAGTATCCCGATGCAGCGTTTCATCCTGGCCGCCGCCACCGTGGCCGGCCTCGCCACCGCCCTGCCCGCCGCAGCCCAGTTCCAGAAGCCCGAGGACGCCGTCAAGTACCGCCAGAGCGCGATGTTCGTGATCGGCCAGCACTTCAGCCGCGTCGGCGCCATGGTGCAGGGCAAGGCGCCTTATGACGCCGCCGCCGCCGCCGCCAACATCGAGGTCGTGGCCAGTCTCGCCAAGCTGCCCTTCGCCGGCTTCGTCGAAGGCACGTCCAGCACCGAGAAGGGCAAGGCCAAGGCCGCCATCTGGAGCGACCGCGCCAAGTTCGACAGCGGCGCCAAGGCGATGCAGGACGCGATGGTCAAGCTCGTCGCTGCCACCAAGTCCAACAGCCTGGACACGCTGAAGCCGGCCTTCGGCGAAGTCGGCAAGACCTGCAAGGGCTGCCACGACGACTTCCGCAATCAGTGATCGCGGCGCGCCTGCGTCGGCGCTGAACCGGGCCCGCTTCGGCGGGCCTTTTCGTGCCGGCTCCAAAAGTCTTAAGCACAGCGTGACAAAAATGCCTTGTGGCGGCATCAGAATCGTGTTGAGCCCGCAACCGACAGCCCCGGAGAACCCATGAAGCCCGATCTCGCCTCCCTGCCCCGCCGCCACCTGCTCGCCGGCAGCGCCAGCGCCCTGGCCGCGGCCGGCCTGGCCACCTTTGCGCGCGGCGCCGCCGCCCAGACCGCCGCCGCTGCGCCCAAGCCGCTGCCGCCCTTTGCCGGCTGGAAAGACGCCGCGAGCATGATCGTCCACAGCGGCACCACCATCGAGACCCGGCGCAGCGCCTTCGGCAACGGCGTCATCACGCCGGCCGACCAGCTCTACATCCGCAACAACCTGCCCGCGCCCGATGCCGCCATCGTGGCCGACCGCAATGCCTGGGAGGTGAGCATCGCCGGCGTCAAGAACCCGCGCACGCTGACGCTGGCCGAACTCAAGACCCTGGGCGTCGAGAGCGTGGCCATGGTGCTGCAGTGCTCGGGCAATGGCCGCGGCTTCTTCCCCAGCAAGCCCAGCGGCACGCCCTGGCAGGTGGGCGCCGCCGGCTGCGTGATGTGGAGCGGCGTGCCGCTGCGCTGGGTGGCCGAGGCCCTGGGCGGCGTCGCCGACGGCATGAAGTTCATCACCGGCACTGGTGGCGAGAAGCTGCCCGCGGGCGTGGACCCCAAGAGCGTGGTCGTCGAGCGCTCGGTGCCGCTGGCCGCGATGGCCGACGCGCTGCTGGCCTGGGAGATGAACGGCGCGCCGCTGCCACTGGCCCACGGCGGCCCGCTGCGCCTGATCGTGCCGGGCTATACCGGCGTCAACAGCATCAAGTACGTCAAGCAACTGGCCTTCACGGCGCAGGAGACCGACGCCCGCATCATGTCGCACGGCTACCGCCTCTCGCCCCCGGGCGGCAAGGGCGATCCCAGCCAGCCCTCGGTGCAGGAGATGGGCGTCAAGTCCTGGATCAACACGCCCACGGCCGAGAGCGGCACGCTCAAGGCCGGCCTGGTGCAGGTGCTGGGCGTGGCCTTTGGCGGGCTGAATCCGGTCGCCAAGGTCGAGGTCTCGCTGGACGGCGGCAAGAGCTGGAGCGTCGCCCGCTTCGTCGGCCCCGATCTCGGCCGCTACGCCTGGCGCCAGTTTGCGCTGGCCACCAAGCTGCCGGCCGGCAGCTTCGTGCTGGCCAGCCGCGCCACCGACAGCGCCGGCAATGTGCAGCCCGAACAGCGCTTCGAGAACGCCGGTGGCTACAACAACAACAGCTGGGCCGACCACGCGGTGAAGGTGACGGTGGCGTGAAGCTGGGCGCAGCCGCTTTCTCGTTGATCCTGGCGGCGGCCTGCACGGCGCCGGCCGTGCAAGCCACCGATGCCGCCGCCCAGATCGAGCTGGGCCGCCGCCTCTTCACGCAGGACGCCGTGCCGCCCTGCGCGCTGTGCCACACGCTGGCCGATGCCGGCAGCGCCGGCGCGGTGGGGCCGGTGCTGGACGAAATCAAGCCCGATGCCCGCCGCGTGGCCACCGCGCTGCGCAACGGCGTCGGCGCCATGCCCTCGTTCCGCGAGCGCCTGAACGAGGCGCAGATCGAGGCGCTGGCCGCCTACGTGTCGAAGGTGACGGGCGGGGCGCCCTGACGCCGGCTCTGGCCGGCGACGCTCAGTTGAGGGCCGGATGGCTCAGCAGCAGGATGCGGGTGGATTCGTTCCGGGCAGGATGGTCGATGCGGTCGCGCACCGCCAGTTGCCCGGGCGGTCCAGCCACCAGGATGCGGCGTGAAGCCTGGTTGTCGGTGGGCGCATGCAGCCTGGCCAGCAGGCTGCTTCGGCCGGCATCGGCCACGAGCAGGTCAAAGTCAGATCCGAAGGTGTGCGTGATGCAGGCCAGCTTCGGTGCGGCCAGCGGCCAGCATTCGGCCGCGCCACTGATCTGGCCCAGCGGCGCTAGGCTGCCCTCGGCATACAGGCGGTTGCCCAGGACCAGCCCGCTGGCGCTCCTCTGGAGGGACCGCAGGTAGAACTGCGGCACCGCACTTGGAAGCACCTGGCGCTCGGCCAGACCGTCGGCCAGCACCTCGATGCGTCGCAGGCCGAATTCGGTGGTCTCGTTGTTGAGGCCATACAGCCAGCCGCCGTCGGCGCCGAACGCGATGACGTTGGATCCGGTGTGGCCGGCTGTGCGTTGCGGCATAGCTTGCAGGTTGCGCACCAGCAGCACACCGGCATGGCGCGGGCTCGAGCCGGTGTAGGCCAGCGACACAGCCACCACCCGCGGATCCACCGGGGATGCGGCCAAGGTCTCCGTGACATAGGGTCCGAAGATGGAATCGGCCGGCAGCCGCACGCGGCCGATCTCGGTAAGGCCGGGCAAGGCCAGATGCAGCAACTCGCTGCTGCCGTCCAGCGCCACGTAGAGCGAGGCGCCATCGGCCGCCAGTGCCATCGCACCGGGCTCCGAGCCCACCACGGCCGAATAGTTGACGGCGCCGCTGGCCGCATCTATCACCGCGATGCGGTTGCCTTGTCCCAGCACGCTGCCGGGCACGCTGGCGTAGTAGCGCAGGCGCGCGGCGTCGTACACCAGATCCCGGTTGGTGACAGCCAGCGACCGGATCTGGCTGATGGCGTTGACATCCAGCGGATCTGCCCCGCCTATGCGCACCGACGCCAAAGCCAGTGTGTAGGGCGGAAAGACATCGTTGCCGTCCGCTCCCAGCGAGCGCACCCGCTCGCGCACCAGGCCCGCGCCTTTGACCAGCCAGTCATCCACCTCCACGCGGGCCGTCGCGTTGGCACTGCCGCGCTTGGACGGAATCACCGTGAGCAGCAACTCGTCGCGGATGTGCAGCGCCTCGACCTCGCCGTAGGGGCCGGCAACCGCTTCGTAGCCCAACATGGTTTGGCGGAACTGGAATTCGAAACTCTCGTTGACACCATCACCGTCCAGGTCGCGCCCGAAGTCGCCACTGCGAAACTGCACGCGGGTGGACCCGATACCGTGGAACGGGCTGGGGTACTGCGTGATCTCGCCGATGACCGCAATGGCGCCGGCCGGCAATTGCGTGTTGGCCAGACTGGCCAACACCCAACCGGCCGCATCCAGCCTGTAGGTGGTGGAGTCGGGCGCGAAACCTTCGTCGGTTTCCACCACCTGCAGGCTGTCGCGACCCGGCGTGGATTCAATCCTTGTGCCACCCAAGCGCTGGCCGGCGTCATCCAGGCGGTTGTAGACCCATTGCCCGGCGGCACCCGTAGGCAAGAAATCCGCCGGCCCCAGCGCCATGCGCGCTGCGGTGGGATTGTCGTCGCGAACCACCGTGGCCTGGGGCTGACGCGGGCCGTTGTCGACCGCGGTCGAGGCCTCGACGGAAGCACCCCCGCCACCGCCGCAGGCCACCAGCGCCAACAGGCCTGCGACCGACAACAGTGCCTTGACATGAGCTCGAAGCAGCAGCATGGATCCTCCGTTCGGGCCCGATCCATCCACCCCGATGGCCGGCCTCTAACGGCGATTGTGTCAGCCCCGGCCTGCGGCCGGCTCGGCAAAGCCGAGCACGACCCTGCGGGTCATGGCTGACTTCTTCTGGTGATCGCTCACATCCGCTGCGCGGATATGAGCGCTCCCCGATATCGTCAGCCCCGGCCTGCGGCCGGCTCGGCAAAGCCGAGCACGACCCTGCGGGTCATGGCTGACTTCTTCTCAATCTTGGTGACCACCACGTCGCCGATCTCGGCCGTGTTGTCGACGTGCGTGCCGCCGCAGGGTTGTTCGTCGACGCCCTCGATCGCTATCACGCGCACCCGGCCTTGGCCCGATTCGGAACGCGGCGGCTGCACGCGCATGCTGCGCACCAGCTGCGGGTTGGCGTCGAGCTCGGCCTCGCTGATGGACCGCTGGTGCACCGGATGGGCCTCGGCCACCAGGCGTGCGATGCCGGCGCTGAGCGCCTCCCTGTCCAGCGGCTCGGCCATGTGGAAATCCAGCCGCGCATAGCCGGCGGTGATGGAGCAGCCGTCCACCGGATGCGGCACCAGGGCGCACAGCAAATGCGTGGCGGTGTGGAAGCGCCGGTGGGCCTGGCGCCGCGCGCCATCAATGCGCGCCACGACGCGGGTGCCGGGCGCAAAGGCGGCGAGATCGGCGCCGGCCGCCGGCACATGGGCGATGTCGCCGGCGCGCGCCTTGTGCTTGCGCGTGTCGACGATGGCCAGTTCGGCGCCGCTGTCTGCGGCCACCAGCACGCCGGCATCACCGGCCTGGCCGCCGCCCAGCGGGTAGAAGACGCTGCGGTCCAGCACCAGGCCCTCGTCGTCGATGGCGACGACCGTGGCCTCGCACTTGAACAAGTTGGCATCGTCGCGGAAGAGTTCTTCGGTCATGCTCGATTGTGCAGAGTGATCTCGCCGCGCGGCGTGGCCAGAGTGGCCTGCAGTGCCGGGCCGGGGCCGGCGGCGTGAGGCACGCCGCTCACCTGCAGCAGCGCCTGCGCCGCCGCCGGCACGCCGCGCAGTTCCAGCCCCCGCAGCGCGACGCCGGATGGCGCCATGCGCGCCGTTGGATGCACGCCCTGCCAGGCGATCAGCGTGGCCAGCGCGCCGCCGCACAACAAGTGGCCATCGGCGCGCAGAACAATCGTCCAGGCCAGGCGGCCGGTAGGTGTCTCGCGGCTGGCGGCCACCGGCTCACCCGGGTCCAGGCCCAGCGCCGCCAAGCCCAGGCGATGCTCGTCGAGCCGCTCGCTGCGCGCGACGAAGTGGACGAGCCGCGGCGCCCGCGCCAACTGCGCCTGCAGCGCCGGCTCGTCGAGCCCGAACCAGCGCACGCGGCCGGGCGGTGGCGCCTCGGGGTCGATGGCGATGATCTCCAGGTAGCAGGCGGGAAAGTTGGCACTCGAAATGTCGAGCAGCCGGTTGTGCGTACTCATCAGCGCGTGCCGGCCGCCGGGGCCGGGTGTCGCGCCCAGCGTGGCCTCGCACCAGGCCACGCCCTGCTCCAGGCTGGCCGCGGCGACGACCAGGTGGTCGACGCGCGCCGGCGCCATCAGAGATCGACCTCGCCGGCGATGCAGGCGACGACGTCGCCGCCGATCCAGATGTCGGCGCCTTCGCGCTCGACGAAGACGCGGCCGGCCCGGCCCAGCGCCGCGCCCTGGGCCGCGACGTAGCTGGCTGGCGCGAGGCCAGCGCCAATCAGCCACTGCGCCAGGCTGGCATTGAGGCTGCCGGTGACAGGGTCTTCGGACACACCCAGCGAGGGCACGAAGGCCCGCACCTCGAACAGCGTGTCCTGGCCGGCCGGCTGAGCGCCCACGAGTCCCAGCTTGAGATCGCCCAGCACCGCCCAGTCGGGCCTGACGGCCAGCACCTGGGCGGCCGAGCGCAGCATCACCGCGCACCAGCCAGGGCCGTTGTCGACCCACTGGTGCTGCAGGATGTCGTCCAGGCCCAGGCCCAGGCCGCGTGCAATGCACGCCAGCAGGTCGGGCTCGACCGGCCCCGTGCGACGCAGCGGCGGTGCCGCAAAGGCCAGCCGGCTGCCGCTGCGCCTGATGCGCACCAGGCCGACGCCGCATTCCTGCACCACCACGCCGGCCTCGCGCGGCTGGCCGCCGCCCGCCAGCCAGGCGTGGCAGCTGCCCAGCGTGGGGTGGCCGGCAAAGGGCAGCTCGCCGCCGGGGGTGAAGATGCGCACGCGGTAATCGGCCCCAGCGGCCGCCGCTGCTTCAGTGGGCGGCAGCAGGAAGGTGGTCTCGGAAAGATTGGTCCAGCGCGCGAAGGCGGCCATCTGCGCCTCGCTCAGGCCCTGGGCGGCATGGACCACGGCGAGCGGGTTGCCCTTGAGCGGCACGGCGCTGAAGACATCGAGCTGGTGGAAAGCGCGCTTCATGATGCAAGGGTCTCCTTCAACACCTGGGCGAGGGCGGCGATGCCGGCTTCGATCAGCGCGGGCGCCACGGTGACGAAACTCAGGCGCAGCGTGTTGGCGTGGCCGCCGCCGGCAAAGAAGGGCGCTCCCGGCACATAGGCCATGCCGGCGGCGACGGCGCGCGGCAGCAAGGCGGTGGCGTCCAGTTGCGGCGGCAGCTCGACCCAGAAGAACATGCCGCCGGCCGGCACGTTCCAGCGGCAACCCGCGGGCATGTGCTGTTCCAGCGCCACGCGCATGGCGTCGCGGTGACTCTTGTAGCGGGCGCGGATGGTGGGCACATGGCGCGCCAGGAAGCCGTCCTTGATGACCTCGTACACGACGCGCTGGTTGAAGCCCGGCGTGTGCAGGTCGGCCGCCTGCTTGGCCTGCAGCAGCTTGGGGTAAAGCACCGCAGGTGCCAGCACATAGCCCAGGCGCAGGCCCGGCACCAGCACCTTGCTGAAGGAGCCGAGGTAGACGGCGCCATCGCCCAGGCGCGCCGCGATGGGCGGCGGCGGCGGCGCGTCGTACCAGAGCTCGCCATAGGGGTTGTCCTCCACCACCGGCAGCCCGATTTCCAGCGCCCGCTCGGCCAGCGCATCGCGCCGCGCCGCGCCCAGGCAGCGGCCGCTGGGGTTCTGGAAATTGGGCAACAGGTAGAGAAAGCGGGCGCCGCGCGCCGCGTCCAGCGCCGCCGGCGTCGGGCCTTCGGCATCGCCCTCGATCTCGGTGAACTCGGGCTCGTAGGGCGCGAAGGCCTGCAGCGCGCCCAGGTAGGTGGGGGCCTCCACCGCGACGCGGCTGGCGGGGTCGACCAGCACCTTGGCCACCAGGTCCAGGCCCTGCTGCGAGCCGGTGGTGATGAGCACGCGGTCGGCGCTGGCGCTCAGGCCCTGGGCCGAGAGTTCGTCGGCGACCCAGGCGCGCAGCGGCGCAAAACCTTCGCTGGCGGCGTACTGCAGCGCCTCGCGCGGCGTCTCGCGCAGCACGCGGGCGGTGGCCTCCTGCAGCGCCGCGACCGGAAAGCTCTCGGTGGCCGGCAGGCCGCCGGCCAGCGAGATGATGCCGGGCCGCTCGGTGATCTTGAGGATCTCGCGGATGGTGGAAGGATTCAGCCGCTCGGCGCGGCGGGCCATGTGCCAACTCGTCATGCAGGACGCTCCCCAGGAAGAACACGCACCGGCGGCGCCGGCACGCGGACCGGCATGCGCCGGCCGACAAAGACGACGGCGATCACCGCCAGCGAGAACAACAAGGTCAGGGGCTCCAGTGTCTCGCCCAGCACCGGCACCGCGAAGAGCAGGGCCAGAAAGGGCTGGAGCAACTGCACCTGGCTCACGCGCACCACGCCGCCCAGCGCCAGGCCGCGGTACCACGCGAAGAAGCCCAGCCACATCGAGAACACCGAGGCATAGGCAAATCCCAGCCAGGCCGAGGCGCGCACGGTGGCCTGCGGCCACAGCATCAGCATGGCCGGCAGCGTGAGCGGAAGCGCGCCCACCAACAGCCAGCAGATGACCTGGGGCGCCGGCAGCACGGCCGAGACGCGTGCGCCAGCCACATAGCCCACCGCGGCCGAGCCCACCGCCAGCAGCAGCCAGCCGTCGGCCGGCACCAGTTGGCCGCTGCCCTTCCAGGCCGCGAAGGCCAGCACCAGGGCGCAGCCGGCTACCGCGCAGGCCCAGAACCCGGCCGAGGGCCGCTGGCGCAACGCCAGCGCCGCCACCACGGCCGTGGCCAGCGGCAGCACGCCGGTGACGACGGCGGCGTGCATGGCATCCACCTGCCTCAGCGCCAGCGACAGGAACAGCGGAAAACCCAGCACCGTGCCCAGGGCGCTGAGCACCAGCGCCGGCAGGTGGCGGCGCTGCGGTCGGGGCGCGCGCACCGCCAGCAGATAGAGCACGCTCAGCAGCCCGGCCACCGCGGCGCGGCCAGCGGTGACGAAGGCCGGCGGCAGCTGCGGATCGTCGCTGCCGCCCACAGCCAGACGGGTCATCGGCAGCGTCATCGCGAAGATCACCACGCCCAGGGCGCCCAGCGCGTAGCCGCGGCGGAGGTCGGTCTGGGCAGGATCGTGGGCGCTGGGCATGGCCTCAGTTTAGGCGACAGCATCGATACAGAAGCAGTACATTAACAGCCACAGATCAGCAATCTGTACCGATGATGACAACCACACAGAGCGCGCCAGACACCCCCAGCCCTTCCGATCACCCGCTGCTGCCGCGTGCCGCCGGGGCCACGCTGGCCGAGCAGCTGGCGGCGCGCATCGCCGAGCGCATCGCCCAGCGCCTGCTGGCACCGGGCGCCCGCCTGCCCTCGGTGCGCGACTGCGCCACGCGCCAGGGCGTGAGCCCCAGCACCGTGGTCGGCGCCTACGACCTGCTGCAGGCGCGCGGCCTGGTGCAGGCGCGTCCGCAGCGCGGCTTCTTCGTGCGCGAGAGCACCGCCCCGGCGGCGCCGGCCGCGGCACGCTCGGCCCTGCCGGCGCCGGTGGACGCCACGGCGCTGATCCGCGGCATGTTCCAGGCCCAGGGCAGCCTTTCCGCGCCCGGCATGGGCACCCTGCCCGAGGGCTGGCTGGACGCGCCGCTGCTGCAACGCGCGCTGCGCCGCGTCTGCGCCGATCCGGCGGCGTGGCTGCGTTATGGCGAGCCGGCCGGCGACGCGACGCTGCGCAACGCGCTGTCGCGCCGCCTGGCCGACATCGGCATCGCCGCCGCGCCCGGGCAGATCGTCACGGCCGTGGGCGCCACGCATGCGCTGGACCTCGTCGCCCGCACCCTGCTGCAGCCGGGCGACGCGGTGCTGGTCGACGAGCCCGGCTGGGCTGTCGAGTACGCCCGCCTCACGCGCATGGGCGTCAAGCTGCTGCCGGTGCCGCGCGGCAGCGGCGCCGACGGCGGGCCCGACCTGGCGGTGATGGAGGCGCTGCTGCGCGAGCACCGGCCGCGCCTGTACGTCACCGTCTCGGTGCTGCACAACCCCACCGGCCAGACGCTGACGCCGGCCCAGGCCCACCAGGTGCTGCGCCTGGCCGAGGCGCACGACTTCACCGTCGTCGAGGACGACACCTACAGCTGGCTGGCGCCGGCCCACGCCACGCGCATGGCCCAGCTCGACGGCCTGCGCCGCACGGTCTATGTCTCGGGCTTCTCGAAAATCCTGGTGCCGCAATGGCGCGTGGGCTATGCCGCCGCCGCGCCGGCCCTGGCCGAGCGCCTGATCGACACCAAGCTGGTGACCACGCTGACCACGCCCGCGCCGCTGGAACATGCCGTGGGCCTGTGTCTGCAGCAGGGCAGCCTGCGCCGCCATGCCGAGCGCGTGACGGCGCGCCTGGACGCGGCGCGCGAGCGCACGGTGGCGCTGGCGCGCGGTGCCGGCTGCCGCTTCGTCACGCCGCCGGCCGGGCTCTTCGGCTGGATCGACGTCGGCTGCGACACCGAGGCCCTGGCGCTGGTCCTGCTGGACGAAGGCTGGCTCACCGCCCCCGGCACCCTCTTCCACGCCACGCCAAGGCCGACGACGCTGATGCGCATCAATTTCGCCAGCGCGCAGGAGCCACGCTTCTGGCAGCGGCTGGCGGCGCTGCGGGCGGGATAGTTGCGTTGACGGCCGGCGCCGTGCTTGCCGTGAGCCGACACGCGGGCGATGATGAGAACCACCGGCCAGGGTAAAGCGCAGAAGGAGCAGGCAGTGACGGCAGTCGAGGCACAGTTGATCGAGCGGCTGAAGAAGCTGCCGCCCAGCCGCGTGGCCGAGGTGGCAGACTTCGTCGAGTTCCTGGCCGCTCGCGAGGAACGCGCGGCAGCGGCGCAGCGACTCACCGAGGGCCTGGCGCGTCTGGACGCGCTGAGTCTGCCTGGCCTCAGCGAAGACGAGGTCGAGGCCGAGATTCAGGCGGCGCGGCAGCAAGGGCGCACGACGCTGGCCACCTGACCCGGTCCTCGCCCGTGCGCATGGTGTTGGACACCAACCTGCTCGTCTCGGGCGTGATCGCCGCCGGCTTGCCGCGGCGGCTGATCGATGGTGCAAAGGCCGGCGAATTCGAACTCTGCACCAGCGAGGCGCTGCTTGCCGAGTTGCTGCGGGTGCTGATGCGCACCAAGTTCGCTGCCAGGCTGGCCCAGGCCGGGCTCACGCCGCAGGGCCTGGTCGACGATCTGCGGCGCATTGCCGTCGTGGTCTCACCCGCGGAGACCCCGCGCATCGTCCCCACCGATCCTGATGACGATCACGTCATCGCCGCGGCCGTCAGCGGACAGGCCGATCTCATCGCCTCGGGCGACAAGCGCGACCTCCTGCCGTTGGGCAGCGTGCAGGGCATTGCCATCGTCACCGCCGCAGAGGCCGTCGCGCGACTGGCGGCGCGTGGGTCGCCGCATCGGGGCTGAACAGCGCCGCCACGCGCTCGCGCATGCGTGCCGGCACGCTGCCGGCCAGGGCCACGGCGGGCGGGCTGGCCAGCAGGGTGGCAAAGGTCTGCTGCACCTGATCGGGCGTCACCGCCTGCAGGCGCGCCAAGTGTTCAGCCGTGCTGCGCGGGCGGCCGTGGGTGTAGACCTCCTGCACCGCCGCCTCCAGCCGCCGCGCCGGCTGCTCGTGAGCCCGCAGCGCGCGCACGACGAGCTGCTGGCGGGCGCGCTCGAAGGCCACGGCGTCGGGCGCCTCGGCCTGCTGGCGCAGCAGGCGGGCGATCTCGCCCAGGCATTCTCCGGCGCGCTCGGGCGCGGTGCTGGCCTCGACCACGAACTGGCCAGTCAGCGCCAGCAGATCGGCCGAGCAGGCGGCGTAATAGGCCAGGCCGCGGCGCTCGCGGATCTGGTCGAGCAGGGGCGAGCTCATGCCCTCGCCGAAGACCGCCGCCGCCATCACATAGGGCAGATGGGCGTCATCGGCGAGCGTGGGCGCCTGGAAGCCCAGCACCATGTGGGTCTGACCACTGCCGGCCATGCGGCGCAGCTTGAGCCCGCCATGCCAGGCGGGCGCGGCCACCGCGTTTTCGGCACCTGCGGCCATGGCGCCGAAGCCGGCCTCCACCACGCGCAGGCAGCGGTCAGGATCGAGGTCGCCGGCCAGCGCCACCACCACGTTGCGCGCCGTGTACTGGCGCGTCACGTAGGCCAGCAGGTCGTCGCGCGTGAAGCGGGCGATGTTGGCGCGCCGGCCGATGACCGGCTGGGCCGCCGCGTGCAGGCCCCAGCAGGCGCGGTCGAAGAGCTGGAAGGCGATGGCCTCGGGGTCTTCGTCGTACTCGGCCAGCTCCTGCAGGATGACCTGGCGCTCGCGCTCCAGCTCGTCGGCCGGGAAGGTGCTGTCCAGCACGATGTCGGCCAGCATGGGCACGAAAACCTCGAGGTCGCGCGCCAGTCCGTCGATGTGGAAGGCCGTGTGATCCTTGTCGGTGTGGGCATTGACCTCGGCGCCCAGGCGCTCGGCGTCGAGGTTGATGCACTGGCAGTCGCGCGTGCGCGTGCCCTTGAAGGCCATGTGCTCGACGACGTGGCTGATGCCGTTCTGGCCCGGGGCCTCGTGGTGGCTGCCGGTGCGCACGAAGAGACTGAGGCTCAGGGTCTGGCGCCAGGGCTGGGCCAGGGTGACGACGCGCAGGCCGTTGGCCAGGGTGGCCAGCTGCGGCTCCGAGGCCGGGATGTCGATGCCGCCGCTCATCCCTGGCGGCTGCCCAGCAGTTCCCAGCGCTCCAGCGCCGCCATCAGCTCGCCCTCGATGGCCTCGGCGCGCTGGCCCAGCGTGGCGGCGCGCTGGGGCTCGCGGCCGTAGAGGCTGCCGTCGGCGAGCTGGGTGTGGATCTCGCTCTGCTCGGCCTCCAGCGCTTCGATGCGCGCCGGCAGGCCGTCGAGCTCGCGCTGCTCCTTGTAGCTGAGCTTGGCCTTGGCCGGCGCCGCCGAGCGCGCCGGGGCCGCGGCAGCGCCGGGAGTGGACGCTGACGGCGCCGCCGCGGCTGCCACCTTGGCGCGGCTGCGCTGCAGCTTCCAGTCCTCGTAGCCGCCCTCGTACTCGCGCCACAGGCCCAGGCGGCCGCCGAAAGCGGCGTCGCCTTCCCAGGCGATGGTGCTGGTGACCACGTTGTCGAGAAAGCGGCGGTCGTGGCTGACCAGGAAGACGGTGCCGGCATAGCTCTGCAACAGCTCTTCCAGCAGCTCCAGCGTGTCGATGTCGAGGTCGTTGGTGGGCTCGTCCAGCACCAGCACATTGGCCGGCAGCGCGAACAATCGCGCCAGCAGCAGGCGGTTGCGCTCGCCGCCCGAGAGCGTGCGCACCGGCGAATTGGCGCGCTCGGGCGAGAACAGGAAGTCGGTGAGGTAGCTCATGACGTGCTTGCGCGTCGCCTTGGGCCCTTCGCCGATCTCTATCCATTCGCTGCCCGGGCTGATGGTGTCGGCCAGCGTGGCGTCGAGGTCGAGCGCGGCGCGCATCTGGTCGAAATAGGCCACCTGCAGCCGCGCACCCTGGCGAATCTTGCCGCTGGTGGGCTGCAGCTCGCCCAGGATGAGCTTGAGCAGCGTCGTCTTGCCGCTGCCGTTGGGGCCGATGAGGCCGACCTTGTCGCCGCGCAGGATGGTGGCGGTGAAGCCCGTGATCAGCTGCTTGTCGCCGAAGCGCATGCCCACATCGGTGAGCTCGGCGACGATCTTGCCCGGCGGCAGGCCGCTGCCCACCTCCAGCCTCACCTGACCCAGGGTGTCGCGGCGCGCGGCGCGCTGCTCGCGCAGCTTCACCAGGCGCGCGACGCGGCCGACGCTGCGCGTGCGCCGCGCCTCGACGCCCTTGCGTATCCACACCTCTTCCTGCGCCAGCAGCTTTTCGGCGCGGGCATTGGCCAGCGCCTCGTCCTGCAGCTCGCGCGCCTTGGTCGCCTCATAGGTCGCGAACGAACCCGGATAGCTGCGCAGCTGGCCGCGGTCGAGCTCGACGATGCGCGTGGCGACGGCGTCGATGAAGGCGCGGTCGTGCGAGACCAGCACGAGGGCGCCGCGCCAGTCGCGCAGCAGCTCCTGCAGCCATTCGATGGCGTCGACGTCGAGGTGGTTGGTGGGCTCGTCCAACAGCAGCAGCTCGGGCGCGGTGACGAGGGCGCGTGCCAGCGCGACGCGCTTGCGGGTGCCGCCCGAAAGATCGTCCACCACCGCCTCGGGAGGCAGCCGCAGGCGCTGCAGCGCCTGCTCGACGCGCTGCTCCCAGGTCCAGCCGCCCAGAGCCTCGAGCCGGGTCTGCAGGGCGTCGAGATCGTCTTCCGGCGCGTGGCGCTCGAAGCGTTCGCGCAGCTCGCGCGCCTCGGCCACGCCTTCCGACACCGCCTCGAAGACCGTGTGGCCGGGGTCGAACAGCGGCTCCTGCGCCACGTAGACACGGCGCAGCCCGCCCTGGAGCTGGAGCTGGCCATCGTCGGGCTTTTCCAGCCCGGCCAGGATCTTGAGCAGGCTGGACTTGCCGGCGCCATTGCGGCCGATCAGCGCGACGCGCTCGCCGGCCTCCAAAGCCAGCGCGGCGCCGTCGAGCAGGGGAACGTGGCCGTACGCGAGATGGGCGTCGGCAAGGGTGAGCAGGGCCATGCCGGCATTGTCAGGCCTGGGTCATGGCCCCAAGCCGGCCCCGGCTCAGAAGCGCAGGCGCAGGCCCACCGAGGCGGCGTTGACGAGCACGGTGCCGGTGTCGGGCGCGTCACCACGCGTCACGTCCCAGGCCAATTCGACCGAGATCTGCGGCGTGACGATGAAGCCGATGCCGAGGCCGAAGGTGGGCTGGAATTCACTGGCCGTGGTTCGGTCGCCGAAGCGGGTGCGCGTGTAGCGGGTGTCGGCCAGGCCGGCGCGCAGCAGGCCTTCGGCGACCTCGCCAAAGCGCATCAGCCAGCTCGCGCTGGCGCCCAGGCCCTGCAGGCGCAGGCTGCCGCCGGGGTCATTGGTGTTGCCGCGGCCGAAGTCGCTCCACCAGCCCTCGACGGCAAAGGTGCCGAAGCGATAGCCGAAGCCCAGCTTGCCGCTGGTGGCGCGGGCGTTGCTGCAGTCGGCGAAGATGTAGCAGTCGTAGTTGTAGTCGCTGCGGCCGACGGCGGCGACCATGAAGGGGCCGGCGCGCGGCGCGCTCTGGGCCTGGGCGGCGCAGGCGGCGGCGGCCAGGGCGCCGGCCAGCAGCCAGTGGCGGCTCGGAAGTTTCGGCTTCATCGTCAAGCTCCCGCGGCCGGGATTGCTGCCGCTGCGACCTATCGTAGCCCCACGCTCAGGCGCCGGCCAGCGCACGCGTGGCGGCGCGCTGCCAGTCGCAGTCGCCGCCATGGGCCTGCTGCTCCTCGCGGCAGGCGTCGACGAGCTTGATCACATGGTCGTCGGCCTGCGCCAGCGCCGCCGCCACCAACTCGTCCCAGGGCCGGGGGTCCGGCAGCGCGCCATCGGCCGCGCCGCTGGCCGCCACCGCCGCGGCGAAGGCGCGCCAGTAGCTGCGCAGGGCCGGCAGGGGCTCGTCGACGAAGGGCAGCAGCAGGCGCATCGCGTGGGCGCTGGTCACCAGGTGCAGCGCCGTGAAGCCGCCGCTGGCGGCATGGATGCGCGCCGCCAGCCGCGCCAGGCGGGCCAGGCCCTGCTCGGCCTGCTCGCCGGGCTTCCACTGCGCCACCACGGCGTTGAAGCCGGGCTGGGCCGCGGCGGCACGCATGCGCTCGAAGATCAGCCCGCCGCTCGTGGCCGCCGCCGGCAGGCGGGCGAGCAGACGCGCCGGGTCGGCCACGCGGCCGGCCGCCTGATGCTGGCCCAGATCGAGCCAGCGGCAGGCCCAGTAGGCCAGGGCATCGGCCAGCTCATCTGCATGGCCGGCGCGCAGCGCCGCGGCCACACGGATGAGGCCGTGGAAGGCCGCCGCGCCCACGCCCGGCATCAGCTGGGGCAGGGCCTGGGCAAGCACGGCATCGACGCTCTCGTACTGCAGCCATTGGCCGAACAGCGAGCGGTAGGCCGGCCAGGCCGCCACATCGCCCAGGCGGCCGGCCCAGGGGTCGCCGGCCGGCCATTCCTCGCGTGCCGGCGCCGGCCGCAGGCGGGTGCTGTAGCCGGCCGCAAACTGCTGCAGCCGCGCCTCGTCGGCGCCCAGCGCAGCCAGGGCCGTCAGTGCCATCGGCAGGTGGTTGGACAGGCCGCTGGCGTATTCGGCATCCCAGCCTCGGCCGGCGTCGATCAGCGCGTGCAGGCTCACTGCAGCGCCCGCTCCAGCGCATCGACGAACATCTTCGCCACGTCAAAGCCGCTCTGCTGCGTGATCTCCTGGAAGCAGGTCGGGCTGGTGACGTTGATCTCGGTGAGGCAGTCGCCGATCACGTCCAGCCCCACCAGCAGCAGGCCGCGCGCCGCCAGCACCGGGCCTAGGGCCTCGGCGATGGCGCGGTCACGCGCACTCAGCGGCTGGGCCACGCCCTTGCCGCCGACGGCCAGGTTGCCGCGGATCTCGCTGCCCTGGGGGATGCGCGCCAGCGCATACGGCACGGCCTGCCCGCCTATCACCAGCACGCGCTTGTCGCCCTTGACGATCTCGGGCAGGTACTTCTGCACCATCACCGTCTGCGCGCCGCCGCGGTTGAGCGTCTCGATGATGCTGCCGAGGTTGAGGCCATCGGCGCCGACGCGGAAGATGCCCATGCCCCCCATGCCGTCCAGCGGCTTCAGGATGATGTCGCGGTGCTCGGCGTGGAAGGCGCGGATGGCGGCCTCGTCGCGCGCCACCAGGGTGGGGGCGATGAACTCGGGAAACTCGAGGATGGCCAGCTTCTCGGGGTGGTCGCGCAGCGCCTGCGGCCGGTTGAAGACGCGTGCGCCCTCGCGCTCGGCCTGGCCCAGCAGGTGAGTGGCGTAGAAGTACTCGCTGTCGAAGGGTGGATCCTTGCGCATGATCACCGCGCCGGCGTCGCGCAGGGCCAGCGGCTCCTCGCTCAGCACGGTGAACCAGTCGTGGGGATCGTCGGTGTGGCCGGTCAGGCGGATGGCGCGTGCCGCGGCCGTCACCGGGGCGCCGCGCTGCCAGCGCAAGTCCTGCGGGCCGCAGGCCCAGATGGCGTGGCCGCGGGCGGCGGCCTCTCGCATCATCGCGAAAGTGCTGTCCTTGTAGGTCTTGAACGTTTCCAGCGGGTCGGCAACGAAGAGCAGGTTCACGGCGTCGGGCCTCTCGGGCGGTGGGGCCGCCACTGTGTCACAACAGGCGGCGCGGCGCCGATGGCGGCAGGCGCAGGCGCTGCACCCCCAGCGCCAGCACGCCGGCCACCACGCCCCAGAAGGCCGCGCCGACGCCCCACAGCGTGAGGCCGCTGGCGGTGACGAGAAAGGTGATCAGCGCCGGCTCGCGCTGGCCCTCGTCGCGCATCGCCGCGGCCAGCCCGCCGCCGATGGTGGACAGCAGGGCCAGGCCCGCCACCGCCAGCACCAGCTCCTTCGGAAAGGCCGCGATGAGCCCCACCACCGCACCGCCCAGCAGGCCCACGACGATGTAGATCACGCCGGCCGCGGCGCTGGCCACCCAGCGCCGCGCCGGGTCTTCGTGGGCCTCGCGCCCCATGCAGATGGCCGCGGTGATGGCCGCCAGGTTGAGGGCATAGGCACCGAAGGGCGCCAGCAGCAGCGTGGCCAGGCCCGTGGTGGTGATCACCGGCGACACCGGCACGGCATAGCCGGCGGCGCGCTGGGCCGCCACGCCGGGCAGGTTCTGCGAGGCCATGGTGACCACGAAGAGCGGCAGCGCCACGCCAATGGCCGCCGCCAGGCTGAAGCGCGGCGCCGTGAACACCGGCACCGCCAGCGCCCACTGCACGCCCTCGAAATGCAGCTGGCCGCGCGCCAACGCCACCGCCACGCCGGCCACCAGCACCGAGGGCACGGCATAGCGCGGCCAGAAGCGGCGGCCGATCAGGTAGACGGCGAACATCACGCTGACGAGCGTGAACTCGCGCTGCAGCGAGGCAAAGGCGTCGAAGGCGAAGCGCGCCAGCACGCCGGCCAGCAGCGCCGCCGCCAGCGCCTGCGGGATGCGGTCCATCACGCGCGCAAACCAGCCGCTGGCGCCGGCCACGGTGATGAGGGCGGCGCAGAGCATGAAGGCGCCCACGCCCTCGGCCATGGGCACGCCGGCGCCAGCGGTGACCAGCAGCGCCGCGCCGGGCGTGGACCAGGCGGTCAGCACCGGCTGGCGGTACCACAGGCTCAGGCCCAGGCTGGTGGCGCCCATGCCCAGGCCCAGGGCCCAGATCCACGAGGCCGTCTGCGCCGGCGTGGCGCCCAGCGCCGCCGCGGCCTGGAAGACGATGACCACCGAGCTGGTGAACCCCACCAGCACGGCGACGAAGCCCGAGACCAGGGCCGGAAGCGAGAACTGCTTGAACATCGGGCCAGCATAAGCGCTGCGCGCGGTGCTTCAGATCGCCCCAGAATGGCCGAAAACCATGAGCCAATCAGGGCCCGAGACCCGCCGGCCCCGTCAGCAGGCTTGCACAGGAGCCCGGTCCATGACGAACTATGCGCGCAGCCTCATCGAGGCCTCGCTCGACCCCCTGGTGACGATCAGCGCCGAGGGCAAGATCACCGACGTCAACGAGGCCTCGGTGCAGGTCACCGGCGTGGCGCGCGAAAGACTCATCGGCACCGACTTCAGCGACTACTTCACCGAGCCGGCACGCGCCCGCGCCGGCTACGAGCAGGTGTTCTCGCAGGGCTATGTGCGCGACTACGCCCTGGCCATCCGCCATGCCTCGGGCCGCATCACCGACGTGCTCTACAACGCCTCGGTCTACCGCGACGACGACGGCCATGTGCTGGGCGTGTTCGCCGCCGCCCGCGACGTGACGCAGCAGAAGCAGGCCTCGCAGTACGCGCGCACGCTGATCGAGGCCTCGCTGGACCCGCTGGTGACCATCAGCGCCGAGGGCAAGATCACCGACGTCAACGAGGCCTCGGTGCAGGTCACCGGCGTGGCGCGCGAGAAGCTCATCGGCACCGACTTCAGCGACTACTTCACCGAGCCGGCGCGCGCCCGCGCCGGCTACGAGCAGGTGTTCTCGCAGGGCTATGTGCGCGACTACGCCCTGGCCATCCGCCACCGCTCGGGCCGCATCACCGACGTGCTCTACAACGCCTCGGTCTACCGCGACGACCGCGGCCGCGTGCTGGGCGTGTTTGCCGCCGCCCGCGACGTGGCCGAGCAGCGGCGGCTGGAGCAGATCCTGCTGGCGCGCAACCTCGAGCTGGAAGAAGCCAAGAACCTGGCCGAGGCCGCCAATCGCGCCAAGAGCGCCTTCCTGGCCAACATGAGCCACGAGCTGCGCACGCCGCTCAACGCCATCACCGGCATGGCCTACCTGATACGCCGCGCCGGCGTGGCGCCGCAACAGGCCGAGCGGCTGGAGAAGATCGATGCCGCGGTGATGCACCTGCTGGAGACCATCAACTCGGTGCTCGACCTGTCCAAGATCGAGGCCGGCAAGCTGGTGTTCGAGGAGGCCGAGATCAATGTCGGCACCATCGCGGCCAATGTCGCCTCGATGCTGCTGGACCGCGCCCAGGCCAAGCGCATCGCCTTCCGCGTCGAGACCGAACCCATGCCGCAGGCGCTGCTGGGCGACAGCACGCGGCTGCAACAGGCGCTGCTGAACTACGCCGCCAACGCGGTGAAGTTCACTGACAGCGGCCGCATCACGCTGCGCACGCGCGTCGAGCAGGATTTTCCCGACAGCGTGCTGGTGCGTTTCGAGGTGCTGGACACCGGCATCGGCATCGCGCCCGAGGCCCTGGGGCGGCTGTTCTCGGCCTTCGAGCAGGCCGACAACTCCACCACGCGCAAGTTCGGCGGCACCGGCCTGGGCCTGGCCATCACGCGCAAGCTGGCCGAGCTGATGGGCGGTGCCGCCGGCGTCGAAAGCCGCCAGGGCGCAGGCAGCACCTTCTGGTTCACGGCCCGGCTCAAGAAGAGGATCGCCCACCACGGCAAGCCGCCCGAGACGGCCGTGCGCCACCTGGCCCATGAGACGCGCCGCCAGGCGCTGCAGGGCCACCGCGTGCTGCTGGCCGAGGACGACCCCATCAACCAGGAAGTGGCGCGCATGATCCTGGAGGACGCCGGGCTGCTGGTGGACACCGCGGGCGACGGTGGCGCCGCCGCCGACATGGCGGCGCGCGGCAGCTATGCGCTGGTGCTGATGGACATGCAGATGCCCCACCTCAACGGCCTGGACGCGACGCGGCTGATCCGCGCCACCGACAAGGGCCGCGCCATCCCCATCATCGCGATGACCGCCAACGCCTTTGCCGACGACCGCGCACGCTGCCTGGACGCCGGCATGAGCGACTTCCTGTCCAAGCCCGTCAACCCCGACGAACTGCTCGAAACCCTGTGGCGCTGGATCAGGCAGGCGGCCGCAGCCGGGTGATGCGGCAAGGCGGGATGCGGCGGGCCGGGGCCGCGCCTTCCTACAATCGGCAGCATGCGCCCTTTGACCGTTCGCACCCTCTCGCCGCGATGAGCCGGCATCCGCTACCGCCGGCCGCCACGCTCGGTGGCAGCCCCGACGATGTCGAGGCCCAGTTCTACGAGGCCCTGCAGCGCGGCGATCTCGACCGCATGATGGCCGTGTGGGCCGACGACGACGAGATCGTCTGCATCCACCCCGGCGGCCCGCGCGTGGTGGGGCCCATCGCCATCCGCGCCAGCTTCGAGGCCGTCTTCGCCCAGGGCGGCGTGCCCGTACAGCCCCAGGCGGTACACCGCCTGATGCTGCCCGGCAGCGCGCTGCACCACCTGGTCGAGCGCATCGATGCCATGGGCGAGGACGGCCCCCAGACCGGCTGGGTGCTGGCCACCAACCTCTACGTCAAGACGGCCCAGGGCTGGCGCCTGGCCGCCCACCACGCCAGCCCCGCCATGGTGCAGGAGCCGACGACGCTGGCCGTCACCGTCGAGCCACCGTCCACACTGCACTGAGGCGCCGGCGCGCGGCCCTGCCCACCCCACCACTTGTCAGCGACCCCTGCCTTCGACGGCTTCAACTACCGCGCCCCGCGCTGGCTGCCCGGCGGCGATCTGCAAACCCTCTGGGCCGCCACGCGGGCGCGCCGCCATGACGGCCGCGCCGCGGTCTGGCAGCGCGAACGCTGGGCCACGCCCGACGGCGATTTCGTCGATGTCGACCACCAGGCCCTGCCTGCCGACGGCGGCAGCGGACCGCGCCAGCACCTGGTGCTCTTCCACGGCCTCGAGGGCAGCAGCGCCAGCG
The DNA here is from genome assembly GCF_904426505.1 of Rubrivivax sp. A210. Taxonomy (GTDB): domain Bacteria; phylum Pseudomonadota; class Gammaproteobacteria; order Burkholderiales; family Burkholderiaceae_C; genus Rubrivivax. The sequence goes on along the minus strand of NZ_CAJGBN010000004.1, from coordinate 23,040 downwards.
CCTATGCCCAGGCCTTTGCCAGCATCGCGCGCCAACGCGGCTGGGCCTTCAGCGTGCCGCATTTCCGCGGCTGCTCGGGTGCGCTGAACCACGCGCCGCGCGCCTACCACTCGGGTGATTTCGAAGAAGTTGGCTGGATGCTGCATCGCCTGCGCCAGCACAGCGCCGCGCCGCTGCTGGTGGCCGGGGTCTCGCTGGGCGGCAACGCGCTGATGCGCTGGGCCCAGGAGGCGGGCGAGTCCGCCGCCGCCAGCGCCGCCGCCGTGGCCGCCATCAGCGCCCCGCTGGACCTGGCCGCCGCCGGTGCTGCCATCGACGCCGGCTTCAACCGCCAGGTCTATGCGCGCAACTTCCTGCGCACGATGAAGCCCAAGGCGATGGCCAAGTGGCAGCAGCACCCGGGCCTGTTCGACCGCGAGCGCGTGGCCGCGGCACGCACCATCTTTGAGTTCGACGACGCCTTCACCGCACCGCTGCACGGCTTTCGCGGCACGGCCGACTACTGGGCGCGCGCCTCGGCTGCGCCCCACCTGGGCCGGCTGCGCATCCCGGCACTGCTGCTCAATGCGCGCAACGATCCCTTCGTGCCGGCGGCCTCGCTGCCGCACGACGGCGGCCGCTGGGCCACGCTGTGGCAGCCGGCCCAGGGCGGGCACTGCGGCTTTCCGGCGGGCGGCTTTCCGGCCCAGGTGCTGGCCATGCCGGCGGCGGTATGCGGGTGGCTGGCGGTACACGCGGCCAGCCTGTCGTGACGGGCCGTCTGTAGTACCTTCGCGGCCATGGACGAGATCGTCGCCGCCGCGCTGCGCAAATGGCCCAACGTGCCGCACTGCCACGGCTGGCTGGCGCTGGACGCACGCGGCGACTGGTACATGCGCGATGAGCGCATCCAGGCCGCCGGCCCCTTTCCGCGCGTCAAGGGCAGCCGCATCCTGCACGACAAGCTGCTGGGCTTCATCCACCGCAACTACGCCGCCGATGGGCGCGGCGCCTGGTTCTTCCAGAACGGGCCGCAGCGCGTCTACGTCGAGCTGGAAGCCGCGCCGTGGGTCTGGCGCATCACGGCTGCGCCCGGCTGGCCGGTGCACAGCCACACCGGCGCCGCGGCGGGCGTGGTGCGCGCCAGCTGGATGGATGAAACGGGCCGGCTCTTCCTGCATACCGAAGCCGGCTTCGGCCTCGTCCACACGCTGGACACCGGCATCGCGGCCGAGGCCATCGAGGCCGGCGAGAACCCAGCCTGGCAGCCGCGCGAACTGCCCTTCGCCGAGATGCCGGCGCGCTTCGGCTACTGCCTGCGGCCCGCGCCCTGAGGGGCGCGGCGCGGCTTCAGCACCAACAGCTCAGGGCGCGCTGGCCGCCGAGGCGGCGGGCGCCGGCGGCTCGGCAAACTTGGCGCCGCCCTGGTTGGCCATGTAGACCACGGCGCGGCCGATCTCGTAGGCGCTGAACTCGCCGCCGCCCTGGGGCGCCATCGCACCCTTGCCCTTGAGGGCCGAAGTCAGCAACGCATCGAAGCCGTTCTTGACGCGCGGGCCCCAGGCGGCGGCGTCGCCGAGCTTGGGCGCGCCGGCGGCGCCGGTGGCATGGCAGGCCGCGCACTGGCCCTTGAACACGTCTTCGCCGCCACGCGCCGGGCCGGCATTGGCCGGATCCTTGATGACGATGGAGCCCACGCGCTGCAGCCGCTTGCCCACCGCCTCGGCCTCCAGTCCGTCGCTGCCGGCGCCCGGCTTGGCACCCATGTCGACGAAGTTCACCAGCATGATGATGACGATGATGGGCACCAGGAAAGACGCCACCACCGCCACCACCAGCTGCTTGGGCGTGCGTATCGGGCCCTCGTGGGGACCGTCGTCGTGGGGCGTGCCGTCTTGCGCGTGGGCGTGGGGATCGCTCATGAAGTCCTCGGTCGGGGCGGGCAAAAGCGGGCGATTATAGGCAGCGCCCCCAGGGCCACCGCCCGGGTTTTCGCGGCCTCGCGCCCCAGGGCGCTAGAATCCGCGGTCCACCCGGCGACCGTGGTGAAGTGGATATCATGCGGCCCTCCGAAGGCCACGTCGCAGGTTCGATTCCTGCCGGTCGCACCAGGCGCTACGCTTGCGTGAGAGACATTCGCGGCGGGTCTGCCACATGATGGCTGATGCGCGGTAAGCCCGCTCATGGCTTTGCCACCCCAAGCGGCGACCGCCCTCCCTGCCGTACCAACGACAAAGCCGCTGCGGGCGATGCCCGACCAGCGGCTTGCTTGTTTCAGGGCCTCGCATTCTGGGCCTCGGTTCAACGGCGAACATAGCCGGAACATCTGCGCGTCGCCAGATTGCACGCCGTCGCCTTCCGGATAGCCGCCAGGCGGTGAGCCTCCTCGGCCTCGCGCCGCGCTATCGCTTTGGTCGTCGTCGCCAGCAGCATGGCGAGCAAATCCGACAGAAGCAGATTCAACCGGCCCAAACCCAGCTTCACCCTATCCAACCCTATTTGATTGACCTAGACTCTGCGCAACTGCCGCCGAACGGGCGATCAAACCACCTGGACGAAGTCATGGACGACCGCTGGCTATCCGTCGATGAAATCGCCGACTACCTCGGCGTGGCCAAAGACACGATCTACACCTGGGTGACCTCCAAGGGCATGCCGGGGCACAAGGTCGGGCGCTTCTGGAAGTTCAAGAAGGAAGACGTGGACGCCTGGGTGCGCGAGGGCGGCGCCGCTGCCAGCAGCGATGACTTTGACGACCGGGAGCCGCGCAATGCCTAAGCAGCGCTCCGCACAGGACAACAACGACATGAGCGACCCTGACCAAGAAACCCCGGCGCCCGAGAGCGCGCTCGAAGAGGGCAAGGTCTTTGACTACATCACCGGCAACCCGGTGAAGGACAGCGACAAGGAGCAAGTGCGCCAGCGCATCGCGCGCGCCATCATCCATGAGTACGGCATTGCCGCCGAAGACATGCAGCCCGACTTCAAGGTCAAGGCGGATGGCAAGAATCGCAAGCTCGATATCGCCATCTTCAAGCCCGGCACGGCACATACCGCAGACAACCTTTACCGGGCCGTGGTTGTAGAAAAGGAACCCAGGCTCGGCACCAAAGGCGCGTACCGCATGCGCGACCCCGACGAAGCCCGCAAAGAGTTCGATGTGCTGGAAGCCGTGATGGCCGAAGTCGAGAGCTGCGAATACGGCTTGTGGACCAACGGCCTGGAGTTCTTCTTCTTCAAGAAGGCGGTCACCCGCTTCGATACCAAGTTCAAGCCCATCGGCGACTGGCCTTTGGGTGACGACAGCTTCAGCGTCGAAGGCCGCTCGATGGGGCGCCTGCGTCGTGCCGATCCGGTGATGTTGCGCACCGCGTTCCGCCGCTGCCACAACTACATCCACGGCAACGAAGGCATGCCCAAGGACGCTGCCTTCTGGCAGTTTCTGTACCTCATCTTCTGCAAGATGCATGACGAACAGCAGCCCAACGACGCGCGTCGCTTCTGGGTGGGGCCGTTCGAGCCGTTCGAGGCCGCCGGCCGCGAGCAGATCCGCCTTCGCATCAAGCCGCTCTTCGAGGCGGTGAAGAAGAAGTACGGCGGCCTCTTCAAGGGCAACGAAGAAATCACCCTGTCCGACCGGGCCCTGGCCTTCATCGTCTCGGAACTGGCCCGCTACGACTTCGGCCGCACCGACGTGGATGCCAAAGGCACGGCCTACCAGGAGATAGTGGGTACCAACCTGCGCGGAGATCGCGGCCAGTACTTCACGCCGCGCGGTGCCATCAGCCTGGTGGTCAAGATGCTGGCCCCCAAAGAGCACGAGCGGGTGCTGGATTCGTCCTGCGGCACGGGCGGCTTCCTGGTCGAAACCCTGAACTACCTGAACAAGGTCTTTCACGAAGAAAAGCGCATCAAGGCTGGCGACGAGAACACCGAGGAGTTCGTCTCCATCCGTGACCGGCTCGCCAACTACGCGGCCAAGAACCTGTTCGGCGCCGACTTCGATCCCTTCCTCGTGAAGGCCGCGCAGATGAACGTGATGATGGCGGGCAATTCGCTCGGTCAGCTGTATCACATGAACTCGCTGGAATTCCCGCGCGGTGACCTGCCCGGCGTGGCCCCGGCCAAGCTCAGCATACCGCTGGGCAGCATCGATGTCTTGATGACCAACCCACCGTTCGGCTCGGACATCCCGGTCACCGAGAAAACCATCCTGGAACAGTACGAGCTGGCACGCCGCTGGGAGCGGCAGGGCGATGGCTTCGTGATGACCCATGCCCTCAAGCCGGCGGTCTCGCCGGAAGTTCTGTTCGTCGAACGGTGCGTGAAATGGCTCAAGCCGGGCGGCCGGGCGGGCATCGTCTTGCCCGATGGCATCCTGGGCAACCCCGGCGACGAGTACATCCGCTACTGGATTCTTCGCCACTGCTGGGTGCTGGCCAGCATCGACCTGCCGGTGGAGTCCTTCATCGTCGAGGCCAACGTCAACATCCTCACCAGCCTGCTCTTCCTCAAGCGCAAGCCTGCCGAGGTGATTCAGGCAGAAGACCTGGGCCAGAAGAAGGATTACCCCGTGTTCATGGCGGTGGCCGAGAAGGTGGGCTTCGACCGCCGTGGCAACACGCTCTACAAGCGCCACCCGGACGGCGAAGAAATCCTCCGCGACGTGAGCCACGAGGAGAAGGTCCGCATCGGCGGCGGCCTGCAGGTGCGCACGCTGCACCGCAAGGAGCGAATCCTCGACGACGATCTGCCCGAAATCGCCAAAGCCTACGGCGAGTTCCGCGCCCAACACCCGGAGCCCGGCAAATGATCACGCGCCTCGAAGCCACGCGCTATCGCTGCTTCGAGCAGCTGGGCGTGGACATGTCCGCATTCCAGGTCATCGTCGGCGCCAACGGGTCTGGCAAGACCACCTTGATCGATTTGCCCAGCCTCTTCGGCGAACTGCTGCGCGCCGACAACATTGCCTCCGTCTTCACCTTGAAGCGGGGCAACCTGCCCGCGCGGGCGGCCGCGCTTCGCGAGCTGGTGTTTGCGGGGCGTGGTGACGATTTCTCCTTGGCACTTGAAGTCGAGCTGCCCGAGGATCTGCGCCACGCCTGGGCCGATGCCTTGCTCGCCAACATCAAGAGCAAGCGCCAGCAAGAGGTGTTTCGCAACTCACCCGCCAAATGGCCTGGTCACCTGCGCTACGAGTTGCGCCTGGAGGTCTTCAACGAGCGGGAACTCAACGTCAAGAACGAATACCTCTTCGCCTACCCGCCAGCCGCCGCACCTGATCGGTCCGTGGGCGGCCTGCTGGGCGAAGCCAACCAGGACAGGGAAGATTGGCACTTCATGCTGCGCCGCGAGTACGGCGGCCCCGCCGTTTTCGTCGACGAGGCCAAGACCGGCCTGCGCGATGCCGATCGGGAAGACAAGGTTCGCATCAAGCCGGGCCTGCTCGCCATGTCGGCCGTGAAGTACAAGCCCGACGCCTTCCCCGCCGCGGGCTGGCTCTACGAGCTGTTGACCGAGAAGGTGGTGTTTCTGGCGCCGGAGTGGGAACAGCTGCGCGCCGCCAGCGCAACGGGGCAGGAAAAGACGCTGATCGCCTCCGCCCTCAACCTGCCTTGGCTGGCCTTGAACCTCAAGCGCCAAGGCCTGCCCGACGAGGCCACGGCCGAGGAACAGAAGAGCTATCGCAGCCGCGACTTCAATGACTGGGTTGACCACGTCAAGACCGCGCTGCCGCAAGTCGAAGACATCGACATCAAGGAGCGCGAGGAAGACCATCGCGCCTATTTCAGCCTGCGCTACAGCGGCGGCTACAGCGTCACTTCCAGCGGCCTGTCGGATGGCACCTTGCGGATTCTGACCCTCACCCTGCTCGCCTACCTGCCCGATGCCCCCCGGCTGGTGGTCACCGAGGAGCCCGAGAACGGCATCCATCCCAGTGCCATCGAGGCCATCCTGCAATCTCTGGAATCGCTGTACGGCAGCCAGGTCTGGATTTCTTCCCACTCGCCCGTCGTTCTGGCAGCCAGCAAGCTTGAGCAATTGCTGTGCGCCCGGCAGACCCCCGAAAACGGCGTGGTGGTCGTGGCCGGTGAAGCGCACCCGCGCCTCAGAGACTGGCGCGGCGGCATAGACCTCGGCAGCCTGTTCGCAGCGGGGATTCTGGGATGAAGCGGGACTGCCTCTTCTTTGTTGCCGACAAGACCATGCGCGAGACCTTTCTGGGTTTCCTCGGCCGCGAGGACCGCGCGGCGCAACTGGGCTGCGGCCACTTCGCCTTTGATGCCGCGGAAGACCTTTTCTTCGCCGCGGGGCAAAACGACCCCGGCTTGAACACCCGGGCGGGGCTGCTGTTGAGCCCCTTTTTTCACAGCCACCGCAAGGCCGTCGTGGCGCTCGACTGCGACTGGGTGGGTTCCCCCGGACAGGCCCGGATCATTCAGAACGTCAGCACGCAACTGCACCAGGGCGGCTGGGCACCCGAAGACGTGATCGTCATCGCCATCGACCCGGAGCTGGAACAGTGGATCTGGCAAGACTCGCCCGTGCTGGCCGAAGAATTGCGCCTGCATGCCCCGGGTGGACTCAAGGCGACGCTGGCCCAGCGCGGCCTGTGGCCCGAAGACGCCACCAAGCCGCCGTCCCCCAAGGACTTGTTCAACCGGCTGCGGCGGGAGAACAACGTCAAGCTGTCCTCCTCCATCTTCAAGCGGATTGCGACCCGGGTGCCCGTGGCCCGGTGCGAAGACGCTGAGTTCCGCCGTCTTGTGGCGCAATTGCAGGCGTGGTTTCCGGCGGCGGTGCCGGCATGAGCTTCGTCAGTTTCAAGAACGCTCGCATCGTCCGCGCTGCCTGGCTCGGTGAAGGCGGGCGGCGGCTTGATTGCAATCCGTATATGTCGGGTGCGCTGGAGGCGAGGGAAGCACTAAAGCAACTCACATGCAAGAAGGATCGACTGAGTGACGTGACTCTAAGCATGTTTGACTCCGGCCGCGAAAGTCGAACCTGGGTAGACGATTCACGGTATGGGGTTCGTTACATGGGAAGTTCGGCTATTGGCCTATCTGACCTCTCAAGCCTGCCTCTGATCTCGAAGAAACAAGTAGCCAAAAACCCGAAGTTGCTGGTCGAAGGAGAGTGGTCATTGATCACTCGATCTGGAACCATCGGGCGCATGGCGTATGTTCGACCCGATATGGTGGGCCTTGCATGCTCCGAGGATGTATTGCGCGTTGTGCCCGACCCAGAGCGCATTCCACCGGGCTACCTGTATGCCTTCTTGTCCAGTCGCTATGGCGTGCCCTTGGTGGTCTCTGGAACCTATGGCGCCATCATTCAACACATCGAGCCTGAGCACATCGCCGATTTGCCTGTGCCGAGATTTGACCCAACGACCGAAGAAGTAATTGCGGCCAAGGTCGATGCGGCGGCACAAGTACGCACCCAGGCGGTCGAACTGTTGCACGCGGCTTCCAGTCGTCTGTACAAGAGGCTTGGCCTCAAGCAGCCAACTTCAGTCGCATTATTGCCAAAGCCAGACTTCAGCGCAGTTTCCAGCGAACTCTTTAAGGATCGAGGGGATGCGTACTACTACAGCAGCCGCAATGCGGAGTCCCGTGCCGCGTTTGATGGCGTGGCGGTAAGCCGTATGTTGAGCGGGGTAGCCGAGGTCTTCATTCCTGGCATCTTTAAGCGGCTGTATGCGTCCGACCCGCAGTTCGGTAGCCCCTACATCACGGGAGGGGACGTGTTCGAACTGGCACCCACCTCTGAAAAGTACCTGATGAAGCGCTTGGCTGCTGAATATCGCTTGCTATTGCGAAAAGGAATGATCGTTGTGCAGGAGGCCGGTCAGCTTGGTGGCTTGATCGGACGCTCGGTGATGGTTGGTGGCTATCTCGATGGGTTCTCCTGCAGCAACAACATGATTCGGATCGTCCCGGAAGACGACATCGACGGTGGCTATCTCTTCACGCTGCTCTCCGGCGAGCACGGGGTTCGGCTGCTGTCGCGAGAAGCTGCGGGCTCCAGCATTCCTCACACCGATGAGCATCGTGTCAAGCGGATTCATGTGCCGTGGCCTTCGCGGGAGGACCGAGAACACATCGGTACCCCTGCCATTCAAGCCCGCGAACTGAGGGATCAGGCCTGCGTTTGGGAGCGCGAAGCACGAGACATGCTCGAAGCAAGAATTCAGCGAGGGGAGTGAAATGGCCAAAGTGATCCCGATAGGCCAGCCGGTCAACGACGCCGAACGCACGGCGATTGCCTACCTTCGGGATCGCTTGCCAGACAGCTATGTGCTGCTGCACAACTTCGAGATCGAGCGCCAGGGCGAACGCTTCGAGATCGACATCGCGCTGCTGACGCCGCACGCGCTGTACCTCATCGACGTGAAGGGCACGCGCGGCAGCATCGATGTGTACGGCAACAAGTGGTACCCCGAGGGACGCGCGCCCTATCCGTCACCGCTGGGCAAGCTGAGCGGGCACGCCCGCACGGTGAAGGGCCTGGTGACCCAGGCCAATCCGGGGCGGCTTGAGCTGGACGGCATCTATGTGGATGCGGCCATCCTGCTGACCGCGCCCGACGCGCACCTGATCGACCGCGAGCAGCTGGACGCGGACCGCACCGTGAAGCTCAAGGATGCCGAGCGCTACTTCAAAGACGCCACCCGCATCCCGTCGCGCTTTTCCAGGAGCATCCTGCAGCAGCAGGGGTTGATCCTGCACGCCTTGAAGGTGGTCAAGCCTGCCAAGGCCGTGCAGCGCTTCGGGCACTGGGAAGTCAAGGAGAAGCTGGGCGCGGCCCAGGCCTACACCGAGTTCCGGGCCGAGAACGCCTTTGCGGGGGGCACGGCCCGCCTGCGCGTGTACCAGGCAGACCCCTACCAGCCTGAAGAGGTGCGCAAGGCCCAGGTCAATCGCATTGCCAATGCCTACCGGGCGCTGTCCAGACTGCCCCTGCACCCCAACATCGTCGCCGCACGGGATTTCTTCCCGACCGACGACGACAAGTCCTTCATCCTGATCCTGGACGATGCGCCCGGCCAGGCCCTCACCGTGCACATGGCCAGGCCGCAGCTGACGCTGACCCTGGATCAGAAGTGGCGTGTCGCCAAAGACCTGCTGGCCGCGCTGACCCATGCACACCACCACGGCGTGGTGCATCGCAATCTGGCCCCGGGCGCGATCTTGATCGGCCAGGACGGCACCACCCGCATCACGGACTTCGATTTCGCCAAGCCCAGCGCGGACCGCAGCCTCACCATCGCGGCGGACATCATTGATCTGGTCGAGCGGGCCTATGTGGCGCCCGAGGCGTTTCGCGAGCCCGGCGCAGCATCCACGGCATCGGACATTTTCTCGGCGGGCGTCATCCTCTACGAGCTGTTCACCGCGGAACGCCCCTTCGCGGGCGACCCCACCACGGTATGGGACAGGGCGGGCGAGTTCCTGAGCAAACCCTCGGCACTGCGGCCGGAACTGAATGACGCCTTCGACGCATGGCTGCAAAGCCTGTGTGCCTTTGACGAGCACCAGCGGCCACCCGCTTCGAGCGCGCTGGCCGCATTGAATGCCCTGCTGCAACCGGTGGCGCTGCCGGCGGCCGGGCCCGCCGAAGCGCCGAGGTCCGCCCCCATTGAAGCGCCGGATGATCAAGCCGACTACTTGAACCTGCCGGCCGGCTACCGGCTGACCCACAAGTTCATCGTCGAGAAGAAGCTCGGGCGCGGCAGCTTTGGCGTGGTCTACAAGGTGATCGATACCTTGGGTGATGTGGCGCGCACGGTCAAGCTCATCGTCAGCGACCGGCACTCGACCCTGGACCGCCTGAAGAAGGAGTACCGCCACCTGGCGCACATCCCGGAGCACCCGCATGTGGTGCGCGTGCTGGATGCGGATGTGATTCCGGGCCGCGACATCCCCTTCCTCGTGTTCGAGTACGTGGAGGGCTCGGACGTTGGCGACATGATTCAAGAACGCCTGCTGTCGCCCGAGGATGCGCTGGAGCTGGGCAAGCAGGTGATTGAAGGCCTGGTGCACTTGCATGCGCAGGGCTTCCATCACTGCGACATCAAGCCTCGCAACCTGCTGTGGACCCAGCGGGGGGCGAAGATCATCGACTTCAATGTCTCGGTGCGAGCCGATGACAAGGAGTCGCGCGGCGGTGGTTCTCGACGCTATCTGCCGCCGGACTTCGACCCCGAGGTCATCCCGCACAACGGCGAGCGTGCAGACCGCGATCTGTATGCCCTGGGCCTGACCTTGTACGAGGCCCTGACCTCTCGCTACCCCTGGGACACGACCGAACCGCCCATCAACAAGCCCGCGCCAGACCCGCGCGAGCTGTCGGGCTTTGCCGATCTGGCGCCAGAGCTGGTCGCCGTGGTGCTGAAAGCCATTGCTCCGCGCCGGGCCGAGCGCTATGCCAACGCCACGGACTTCCGCGACGCCCTGGTGCAGCTGCGCCATGCGCGGCGCATCCAAACGCTGAGCCTGGCGGCGGTGGCGGCCGCGGCCGGCAGCGGCCATGCCGCGTTGGCCGAATCTGCGCCCAACAGCAACGCCTTTGTCTCGCATCTGCTGACGCTATACAGCCAGAGCCGCCGTAGCAATGCCGGCACACGGGGCATGGATGCCCTGGGCTTCTCTGCCTATGTGGACACGGCACTGGATCGGGCCTTGCTGCCCGCGGTGCTGCAGGGCGAGTTTCGGTTGGTACTGATCTCGGGCAATGCCGGCGATGGCAAGACGGCCTTCCTGCAACGCCTGGAAAAGGAGGTTGAAGCCCGCGGCGGCTCGGCCCATCGCGGCCTGCCCAATGGCAGCGAACTGAGCTTGGACGGCAAGCGCTACCTGATCAACTACGACGGCAGCCAGGACGAGGGCAACAAGGACAACAACCAGGTCTTGCTGGATTTCCTGGCCCCGTTCAAGGGCAGTGATGCCCGCGCCTGGCAGCCTCGAGAGACGCGCCTGATAGCGATCAACGAAGGCCGCCTGGTGGACTTCCTGGCCGCGCACGAAGGCGAATTTCCGGCGCTGACGGCCCTGGTCAGGCGGGCGTTCTCCACCGGTGAAGCCGACGCGGGCGTGGCGGTGGTGAACCTGAACCTGCGCAGCGTCGTGGCTGACGCCGACGGCGGCTCGATTCTGGAGCGCACGCTGCAAAGCATCGTGCAAGCCAGGAACTGGACCGCCTGCGAGCGCTGCGATTTGAAGGACAGCTGCTACGCCCTGCACAACGCGCGCAGCTTCCAGGACGAGATTGCCGGCCCGCGCCTGCTGGAACGTCTCAAGACCCTGTACACCATGGCCCATCTGCGCGGGCGCCTGCACATCACGATGCGCGACCTGCGCTCGGCCCTGTCGTTCATGCTGATCGGCAATCGCGACTGCGGCGAGATTCATGCGATGTACGCGGCCGGCAAGCACGGCGACGTGGCACGCAGCTTCTACTTCAACAGCTGGATGGGCGGCGGGCAGCCCACTTCGGATCGGCTGCTCACCTTGCTGAGCGGCCTGGATGTGGGCAAGCAGGAAGACCCGCGCTTTGACCGCGGGCTGGACTTCGTGCAACCGGATGACCGCGCCCTGTTCCGCTTCGAGCGCCGGGGACAGTTCGACTTCGAGGTGTTGAAGCGCCTGTTCGGCGACTTGCCGCGTGGGCTGTCGGATTCGTCGGTGCGTCAGCGTGCGCGCAAGCACAGGGAGTACGTGGCGATGGCTCGCCGCAAACACTTCTTCGAGCGACGCGACACAAGCTGGGAGAAGATGCTGCCTTACCGCTCGGCCAAGCGCATGGTAGAGATCGTTCGGGGCGCAACGCCCATTGCCGAACTTACGCGCGAAATTCTGCACGCGATCAACCGCGGCGAAGGGCTGCAGCGACCCGAGCGCCTGGGAGCCAGCCTGGCCCTGCAATTGCGGCAGGTCGAACACGGTACGGTTCGCAGCTACCGGCTCTTTCCGGTGGAGGGTTTTGGACTGCAGGTGCAAGACTTCGCGGCCAAGGCTCGCTTCGTCGAGCATCTGCCCACCGGGCTGCTGCTGAAGTTCCAGGGCCAGGGTGCAGGCGCCATCACGAGCGAGCTGATCATCAACCTGGACGTGTTCGAAATGTTGGTGCGCCTGAATGAAGGCTACCGGCCCAGCGTCGAGGAAATGCAGGGTTTCTATCTCTGTCTTGGCGTTTTCAAGAACAGCCTCAACGCGCAGCCCTATCGTGAAATTCTGCTGACCACGACCGGGCACGATTTCTATCGCCTGGCCCGCCATGACGACGGCCGCGTGGAAATGCGTTTGCTGCAAGGGCCGGTGACGGCGACGCGCAAGAAGGAAGCCCAAGAACACGGCTCCAGGGGGAACTGATGGCATTGCAGAAGAAAGACCGGGAGTTCCGACTCCCGAAAATCAGCCATCTCGACTTCAAGACCATCGAGATGGATCGGGTGCTCACGGGCTTATTCGAGCGCCTGGAGCACGGTGGCTATCCCAGCGTGTTTCGCGACAAGCGCGAGCTGACCGTTGACAAGTTCGTGGACGACATCCTCGACGCCCGCGACAAGTTCCTGGGCTTCGCGCAGCACCGGGACATGGTGGAGCGTTGGGTGGAGACCCACCTGATGGACATCGTCAACCGGGGCAGGAAGAACGCGGCCGTGGCCGGCCCACGTCCCCTGCATGGCTACACCTACCGCTTTCGCAACCCCAAGCATTCGCGCGACTACGGCGCGGCCCAGCACCTCTACCAGATGCTGCACCACGCCCGGGGTCTTTCGGGCCACAAGGCCATCGAGCACCTGAAGGGCTTCTTCTTCGATGGCTTCGACAAGCTCACGCGCGAGTTGAACGACAAGGCATTGACGGACATCGAGACGGCCACGCTGCTGCACTTCTTGTCCCAGCGCAAGGACACGGCAGACACGCGTGCCGGAGGCGACCGCTTCGCACCGGTGTGCATCGGGTCGGCGGACCTGATGGCCGAGGACATCCAGCGACTGCTGTTCTACAAGCCCTTCATGCCGCGCTCGGTGATGGTGGAGTACCTGAAGGTGCTGCTCTCCTTCCACCTGGCGCTGTATCACTTGCGCTTGTTAAAGCTGCTGCCTGCCTGGCAGAAGCTGGAGGGTGCGAATTCGCTGTGCGCCGAGTCGGCCTGCCCGATGAAGCCGCGGCAGCCGCGTGATCCGCAGGGGGATTGCCCCTACAAGCTGGGCCTGTTTGTCGATCTCTCCGGCAGCGCGGATTCGGCAACGGCGACGCTCGCCGAGCGCAGTGCCGATGGGTATTACCGGCACATCCCAAGCTTTGTCCGCGCCTACTTCATGGCCAAGAAGCTCGACGAGTTCTCCGAGCATCTGGTCCGGCGCGGCAAGCTGATTCGCCCCTTGAACACGGTGTTCTCGGTTGGCGAGCTGTACGGGCTGCAAGGCGTGCCTTTCGCGGAGGAGCGCGACAAGTTCTTCGGTGAGCGCCTGGCCGGGCTTCTGGAGTCCCTGTCGGAGGGTGATGCGGGATTGGATGGCGAGGTCGAGGCCATCACCAGAATGGGGCTTTCGGATTTCGAAACCTACATCGAGATTCTGTTGGCCATTCGCGGCGCCTTTCACCGGAAGTACATCATCGAGTCGCTGGATGCGACGATGCTGAAGAACAAGTCGGGTGCGCTGCTTGCGCAAACCCGCGCACGCAACGCGCCACGACGCTTCACGCTCGAAAGCCGCTTGCTGGAGGTGCTTCTCCAGATCGCGGTCTTGCGGCCGGGAGGGGAGCAAGGCTACTTCACGGGTGAAATGCGGATCGATGATCTGCTGCGCTTCCTGCGCGAGCGCTACGGCCTGTGCATCGATCAACTGCCGCCCGGCGAAGGCTTCGCCACGCCCACCATCGACGAGCGCAAGGCCTTGCGGAGCAACGTGCAAGCCTTCACGGGGCGCCTGCGTGAAATCGGCTTCTATCGAGACCTGTCCGACGCCTATGTGACGCAAACGGTGGTGCCGCGCTACACGATTGCAGAACGGGCGGAAGGAGCGCGCACATGAGCCAGGGACTGCGTGAACTCACCAGCCAGGAACTGAACGCCGCACTTGAATCGGTGCTGCTGCCCAAGCTGTCCAGGCTTCTGGCGGCCCGAGACCTCGGGCATTGCATGCGCGTCACCGATTTGGATCGTGAGCTGATGATTCGCTTGGCAGGCGGCCTCCGTGCGGCCGTTCCCTCAGCCAACGTGGTGGTTCTGGCAGACGACAGCCTCCGTGCAATGGCACCAGAGCTGGCCGTCAGCAGCACCAAGCTGGTGGAGCTGCGAAACCCCCTGCCCGATGACGAGCTGCGACCACCGTTGATGGTGTTCGTACCCAACGATCTGCGTGCCTCGGCAGAAGACTCCTTTGGCGTAGCGACGTTTGAAGAGGTGTCGATCGAGGGCGCCTACACCGAGCTGAATGCTCAGCTGGTGACGCAGGTTCCGGTCCATCTCCGTGTGGCCGTCGAGGCCTGCTTGGGTGAACTGCGCCGAAGCGAGGCCCGCTGGCAGTTTGCCGGCGATGCGGCAGTGGCCCGGTATCTGCTCACCTGCCAGGTCAACGACTTTGATCAGGATGCCATGGGCGCGGCGCTTTTCGAGCTGGCTCTGGTGCCCGATTTCGAGCTGTTTCAACAGGCCGAGCGCGCGCCTGCACGGATCTCACGCAACCGCGAGTGTGTGGAGCGCGTCACCTGGTCCAACAAGACCGAGCGCGTGCGCGCCCTGGACTTGGGCCTGCTTGACCCCGTGTTCTGCCGGCAGCTGGGTGAGTTCTTTTCGCGCGTCGGTGTTGCCAACCCAAAGGATTGGACTTCGCTGATCGTCCGCGACCGCTTGCATTGGCCTCTGGCTTTCAACAAATGGCTGTTTGAGGACGGGGGCGTCAACCCGGACGCGATCTTTATTGGTGATGTCGTCCTGCCCGACTTGCCGGTGGTGAAGGCTGACAACCAAGACCCTCGTCTGGCCGAGTTGATGGGTCACAGGGTGTTGCCCATCTCGAAGACCGGACTGAAGAAGTTCAGTGTCGCGTTCCGGGTCGATCCCGTGCCATCGAAGGTGGAGGGCTTGTCCCGCTTCGTGGCGGAGGTTGTTTCGCGCGACAACGGTCCAACCGGATTGCGTCGACGCAAAGCGGCATGGACCAAGGGCACGGATTCGGGTGTGATCTCCTTTCCGTCAATTGGCAAGATCGACTGGGAGGAAGGCTGGCACTTCGTGCGTGTGTATGCGGAAGCCGAAGACGGAGACCGCATTCCGCTCGCTGACGGCGAAGGCAACCCTGTTCGCTTCAACGGCGATGCGTCGGAGACGCATGTCAATGCCAACGAGAGCGACCTCTTCTACGTCGTCACCGACGACGAGGTGGAGGTGGAGCCTCCTCAGCGTGCGGTGCCGCGAGAGCCCAGCCTGATGCATGCGTTGCTGCGCGCGCGTTTCGCGGCGGTGACTCAGGATCGTGACCCCAGTTCCGTCACGATCACGGGGTGTGCGTGGGTGGAGCGAAGCAGCAAGGCCGCGACCAGCGGCGAAACGCTGGAGATTCGGCTAGGCAAGGAGGGAAAGGCGAACGTCTTGGTGTCTGGTGTATTGGCCAGCCTGGAACGTGCGTTTCTTGAGGATCCGGATGGCCTCAACCGATTGCGGCTTTCGGTCAGCGCCTCCGGTGTTGCCACGCGCGCCACGACAAGCTTCAAATGGCCCGCCTCGGACGAGGTGACGCGATTCAGAGAAGCTCGGGCCACGCTCTTTGGCGCCATCCTGCAAGGGGATCAGCGATTGATCATGCAGGCGAGCGATCTTCTGCACCTGCAGGAGCCGGCTCAAAACTATGCCGCCGCCTATCTGGCCTGGATTGATGCCGTTCTGGCCCGGTCCGGTTCAACCGACGCCGCGGTCGCGCGCCAGGCACTGGATGAGGCGCGCTGCGCACTCACCATCGATTCGGTGGCCCTGGTGTTGGAGGACTATCAAGGCAGGCGGCGAGACGTCGTGCTTCTCGGCCCGACGCATCCTCTGCGCGCGAACTGGCATGTCGCCTGGAGCCAGCTCGGACAGACCTGGGTAGAGCGAAGTCGGTCGAGCAGTCGTGAGTTCGTGGTCCCGACCCGCGACGCGGTGATCAAGCAGCTTGCGCCGGCCGCTTTTCCTCCGGTGCTTCCGTTCGGCGAGGAATTGGGTCGCACGGCGCTGGCCGTGGACAGCATCAGCCCGTTCTGGTCACTGTATGCCGCAACCGACGAGAAGGATCCCCGGGGTCTGATTGGGGAGGTGTGTGCAGCGCTCGGTTTGCCCGAGCCTGCCATCGGGGGGGCGACCATCGACAGCGCCTATCTAGCGGCGAGGGTACAGCGCTATCTGATTCAGCACCCCTATGTCGAAACCCTGACGATCAACGCTTTCAACGCTGGTCGAGCAGCCGCCCTGGCCGAGATACTGCTGACACTGCAGCGTCACCCCGAGTTTGCTGATCTTCGCTACGACATCAGGCTGTTCGTCCTCGATCCGGCGGCCCCATCGACTGGGGACGCTTTGCTGGAGTTACTGGCCCCGGACTCCGGAACCAGCGCGAAGGAAGCGGATGCATTTTCAACGCCAACGGACAGCCATCTGCGCCCTAAGCTGCGCTTGGCTGTCCGCGCGATCAAGGAGTTCCGAGACGAACCGGACTCGCATGCAGCACATCTGTCCTTCCTGTTTGACTTGTTTCCCGCCGAGGAGATTCGCGCCGTAGACGTCCACGACTCGGATGATTCCTCCTTTGTCCATGGCCTGGTTCAGCCCTTCGAAGTGGACTATCGGGAGGACGAGCAATCCATTACCTGGCTTCGGCGCCCACTGCATGGCGCCCCGCAGCCGATTGAGGGAGCCGAGGCGTTGTCTGATCTGATGGGGGGCATCTCACGCGCAGTATCGGTTGCCGTGGCGACCGTCGCACGCAGCCAGTACTTGCCCCATGCGCGGCCCGTGGTGGCATTGAGCCTGTCGGCCGACGAGCGTGCGATGCTCCATCAGGTACACGAGGTGAGCGATTGGGTGCTCACGATTGACCGGAACCTTGGCATCGAGTTCTTTGATCACCGCCGGCACTCCACGCGCCCAGACTATCTGATCGACCACTCTCCTGACATGGCGAATGCGATGAGCCATCGCTTGGCCATCACTTCGCGCTCGGTCGCCGAGCTGGAGTCACTGTTGGTGCCCATTCTGGGCGAGTATGGCCTGCCAAGTACAAGTCGGCACGCCTTGGTGATGCTGGATCAGTTGCGCTCGCTGTCGGGCCGCTTGGCCCTGAAGTTGTTGTCCTCGTCGACGCAAAGAGCCGAGGCGATGGGGCTTGCCCTTTCCCGCTTGTTCCTCGAGCATCAAGGCGTTTTCCAGAATCAGGTCGTGGTGCCCTTGGACGCGCATCTGGAGTTGTACAAGGCCCTCAGGCAGAACGCGGCAGAGATGGGGGATGAGGTCAACTTCAGGCGCACCGATCTTGCCCTGTTCGATCTTGACCCGGCCAGCCGCGAAGTGACTTGCAGGTTGGTTGAGGTCAAGTGCTACAGCCAAGTGGGCGATGTGGCGGCCTACGGCCAATTGAAGGCGTCGATTGCCGAGCAAATCACGCAGACGGAGCAAGTCCTCTCCTACCACTTCGACCCTAAGCGCGCTGAGGTGGATCGTCCGGATCGACCGATCAAGAACCGTGACCTCGCAGCATTGCTGGGTTTCTACTTGGATCGATCAGAGCGGTATGGCGTCGTTTTGCCCGAAGCTGCAGAGGAAGCGCACTACTTCTTGCGCCGCCTGGACCAGCGACCTTACACGCTGAAGTTCACGCGCAGCGCCGTGGTATTTGACTTCAGCAAACCAGGTACCGAGCCGGCCGAGCACGAGAACGGCATCGAGTTTTACCGAATCGGCAGTGACCTCATTCGGCAGCTGGTCGAGTCGGCAGTGACCGATTCCGAGACCATCGCCAACTTGCTGACGTCCCGGCCTGCAGATGTGGCGCGGGAAGTCACCCAGGAACTGCTGCGCCGCAGAGAGTTGGCACCAGCCGTGCCGACATTTGAAACCGCGGCGTTTCTGAGTCGACCCCGTGATCGCACTTTGGCATGGGAAGACAGCCCACGTGAGACCTATCGGCCGCCCGAGACCATCCCCGCGCCGAAGGCGCGCGAGCCCCGGCCTTTGTCAACGTTGACCCCTGCAGCGATCACACCTGCCCAAGCATTGATCGCAACTCCGGAACCAACGCCACCCGCTGCGGACGATCAGAACCTAACTCTGGTGCCAGAGTTCGAGGCGGTGGTGTCAGCGGCAGGCCCAACCATTGCCCCTCGAGCTTCGGCTGGCCACTCTCCCGAGACCCAGGTTGCCTACGACATCATGCTCGGCGCCACCGGGACAACGCCTCAGTACGGCTTGCTGGGCGAGGTGTCCGGGCGCAAGGTTGCGCTCGACCTCAATCAGACCCACACCATCAGTCTGTTCGGCGTTCAGGGGGGCGGAAAGAGCTACACGTTGGGCAGCGTCGCGGAGATGGCCTCGTTGGCAATCCCTGGCATCAACTGCCTGCCCGAGCCGCTGTCCACGGTGATCTTCCACTACAGCCCGACCATGGACTACAAGCCCGAGTTCACGTCGATGGTGGACGCGAACAGTGTTGAAGATCAGGTTCGGGCGCTGAAGGAAGCGTATGGCGCGGAGCCGAAGGCGCTCGACGATGTCTTGTTGCTCGTGCCCGCGGACAAGATAGAGGAGCGGCAGGCGGAGTACCCGGATATCGAAGTGCTGCCCTTGCAATTCTCGGCCTCGGAACTGAAGGCATCGCACTGGAAATTCCTGATGGGAGCCGTAGGCAATCAAGCCACCTACATCCGCCAGATCATGCGCATCATGAAAGCCATGCGCGACGACATTTCTCTTGAAGGACTCCGCGCAGGTGTCGAGGCGTCGTCGATACCAGAGCATTTGAAGGAATTGGCTCGCATGCGCCTGGAGTTGGCGGCCGACTACATCAATGATTCGGCTTCGCTCACCGAAGTCGTCAAGCCCGGGCGATTGATCATCGTCGACCTTCGGGATGAGTACATCGAGAAGGATCAGGCTCTAGGGCTCTTCGTCGTGCTCCTGCAGCTCTTTGCTGATGCACGGATCGATGGACGCAACTTCAACAAACTGGTGGTGTTCGACGAGGCCCATAAGTACATCGAAAGCCCGGATCTGGTCGCCGGGCTGATCGAAGTGGTTCGAGAGATGCGGCACAAGGGCGTCAGCATCATGGTGGCCAGCCAAGACCCGCCGTCCGTGCCGGTCAGCCTGATCGAACTGTCCAGCCAGATCATCCTGCACAAGTTCAACTCGCCCGCTTGGCTGAAGCACATTCAGAAGGCCAACGCCGCGCTGGGCAATCTGACGCCTGAGCGCATGGCCTTGCTGAAGGCGGGTGAGGCCTACGTCTGGTCAAGCAAGGCGACGGACGAGTCCTTCTCGAAGGGTGCCGTCAAACTGCGCTGCAGGCCTCGCGTCACGCAGCATGGTGGGGCGACCCGGGTTGCGGTCAAGGCGTGATTGGGTCGTCCACTGAAGAGTGGCGTCGTCGCGGCCGGGAACCGCCAGCGTGCCCCCTGAAGGGATTCAGTTCCTGGCAGGCTTCGAGTCACTTCGCAGCGTCGATCAAACCGCCGCCAAGCCCACACCCCACGCCCCTACCTCCCCCCCACGCTGAACACCGCCACCGAGCGCACCAGCTCGTCGGCGCGGCCCTTGAGGCCGTGCGCCGCGTCGGCCATGTTCTCCACCAGGCGCGCGTTCTGCTGCGTCATGCCGTCCATCAGCGTCACCGCTTCGCCGAGCTGGGCCACGTCCTCGCTCTGGCGCTGGCTGGCGCTGCTGATGGTGCCCATCAGCACCGTCACCTCGCGGATGCTGGCGACGATCTGGCTCATGGTGGAGCCGGCGCGGTCGACCAGTTCGCTGCCGCTCTCCACCCGCTCGACGCTGGCCGAGATCAGCGTCTTGATCTCCTGCGCAGCCTGGGCCGCGCGCCCGGCCAGCAGGCGCACCTCGCCGGCAACCACCGCGAAGCCGCGGCCCTGTTCGCCGGCGCGTGCCGCCTCCACCGCCGCGTTGAGCGCCAGGATATTGGTCTGGAAGGCGATGCCGTCGATGACCTGGATGATGTCGGCGATGCGGCGCGAGGCGTCGTGGATGCCCTTCATCGTGTCGACCACCTGGGCCACCACCTCGCCGCCCTTGGCCGCGATGTCCGATGAGGCGATGGACAGCCGGTTGGCCTGGTTGGCGCTGTCGGCGTTCTGGCGGATGCGCTGGCCCAGGTCCAGCACCGCGGCCGAGGTCTGTTCCAGCGACGCGGCCTGGCTGTCGGTGCGGCTGGAGAGGTCGACGTCGCCGCGCTCGATGGCGGCGCTGGAATCGGCCACGCCATTGGCCGCGCCGCGCACGCGCAGCACCACCTCGGCCAATTGCTGCTGCATGTCGCGCAGGGCCTGCAGCAGCCTGGCGGTCTCGTTGCGGCCCTCGCAGGCGATGGCCACGCCCAGGTCGCCGGCGGCCACGCGGCGCGCGATGCCCACCGCCTGCTCCAGAGGCCGCGTGATCGAGGGCACGATCAGGCTGCCCAGCAACACCGCCAGCAGCACCGAGACCGCGCCGGCGATGGCCATGCCGACGTTCATGCGCCACGCCACCGCCACGCCCGCGGCGGCCACCGAGCTGGCCTGCGCCACCTGCTGCTGGCGAAAGCGGTCCAGCCGCTGGCCCAGCGTCGCGCTGTCCTGGTCGAAGCCGGCTTGGCCGTCGCTGCCCTTCATCAGCCGATTGCCCGCCTCCATGCCCTGCTCGATGTAGGCCGCGGCCATGGCCTCTCCGGTGGCCACCAGGCGCTTGAAGTCGCGCTCCAGCAGGTCCAGCTCCTGCAGCTGGCTCGGGTCGCCGTGGTAGAGCTGGCGAAACTTCTGCAGGCCGGCCATGAAGGTGTCGGCGGCGGCGCGGGCGTCCTTGTAGCCGGCCGGATCGTGGGTGGCCGAGACGTCGGTGAGGAACTGCTGCACGTCGGCGCGCGCCAGGTTCATCTCGTCGGCCACCAGCACGAAGGGCAGTCTCACCTCGTTCATCTCGCTGACCTGGCGCGACATGCCCGACAGCAGCACGCCCAGCGCGAGCAGGGTGATGCCGAAGATGCCGGTCAGGCAGGCGAAGGCGAGGCCGATCTGGGCCTTGATGCTGAGATTCCTGGTCACGCGCAGAACTCCTTCGGTCGGCAGGCACGGCCGCCCTCGCGCCGCACACCGGTTGCCGCCCACCCGGAAAGACATCGGCGGTCCGGGCCCGAACTTGAGCGCGGCGCCACCCCGGCCGCCCGCCGGGCGCCCTGGCCGCAGCGGTGCGGCATCCATGCCAACTGCTTGGCACAGGCGCAGCGGGCCGATGCCGCCGGAGGCCATGCCTTCTGCCACAGTCGGCCGGGCCGCCTGGCGCGCTGCGCGCCGGGTGCCGACGAGATCCCACCGCCATGACCACCGCCATCCGCCCCTTCTGCACCCGCCTCGCCTTCTGTGTGCTGCTGCTGCTGCCGGCCGTGCCGGCTTCGGCGCAGGAGGGCTCCGCGCCCGTCGTGCCGGCGCCCGAGCTGAAGCTGCCCGAGGCCAAGGATATGAAGCTGCAGGTGCCGCGTGCGGTGCGCGCCATCGACGCCGCGCTGGGCCAGGGCCGGCAGCGCCTGGCCCTGGTGGTGGGCATCGCCCGCAACGGCCCGCGGCTGGCCGTGGACAGCGCGCCGCGCGACGTCCGGGCGCTGGCGGCGGCGCTGCGCGCTGGCGGCTTCGTCGTGATGCTGCGCGAGGACGCCACTGCCGGCGAGCTGCGCGAGGCGCTGCGGGAGTTTCGCGAGCGCCTGCAGCCAGGCGGCCTCGGCTTCGCCTATTTCACCGGCCTGGGCGCCCAGGTGAACGGCCGCAACCTGCTGCTGGCGCGTGACACCGTGCTCGAAGGCCCGGGCCTGGAGGCACGCCTGGCGGCCCAGACCGTGCCACTGCAGGAGCTGGTGGACGCCCTCATCGGCACCGCCGACAGCCCGCGCCTGCTGGTCGTCGACGCCGCCTACCGCCACCCGGCGCTGGCCGCGCTGTCCCAGCCCGGCCTGGCCGAGCAGCGCCTGCCGCCGGGCATGATGGCCCTCTTCGGCCTCGGCCTGGGCGCGCTGCAGGACGTGCCGGCGGCCGCGCCCCTGCCCGAGCCGGCGCCCGCCGATCCGCGCGAGATCGCCGCCTCGCGCTTTGCGCGCGTGCTGGCCGGCACCTTGATCAAGCCGCGCATCACCGGCGCCGAAGCGCTGCGCGAGGCGCGCCGCGTCATCTTCGACGCCACGCTGGGCCTGGCTGCGCCCTGGGTCGGCGGCGACACCGACAACCGCGAGGAATTCGCCGAGCTGAAGCTGCTCGACGCCATGCTGCCCACCACGCCCGAGGAATACGCCCGCGAAGGCCTGAAGCAGGCGCTGCGCGCCGCCACCCGGCCGTCGCGCGTGGGCGAGCAGGCCGTGGGCGAGGTGCTGCAGCAGATGCCGCCGCCGGCCTCCGGCTCGCGCAGCGAGGCGCCACCCACGTCGGATGCGCCCCGTTCGACCGTGCCCGAGGCCCCCAATGTCCCCGGCAGCCCGGCCCTGGGCAGCGTGGCCAGCGCCGCAGGGACGGTGGCTGCCGTGGCAGGCACGGCCGCCGCGGTGGCGGCCGGCGTCAAGGCGGCCGAGGCCGCGGCGGCGGTCTCGGTGGCCGGCGCCGCGGTCAGCACCACCGGCACGCTGGCCGGCCAGGCGGTGGCGATGGCGACGCGCCTGGGCTCGGGCGGCGCCTCGGAAGAGCCGGCGCGGCAAGCGCGTCAACAGGCGGCAGATCGGAAGAGCGTCCGGTAGGGGAAGAGTGTAGCTCTCGGTGGGCTCCGTATCGTGAAAAAAAAAGCAGTGACGTAGGGAGAAGAGTGTGCTGGAGAGTAGGAGCATTGGGTGGCAAGCAGTGG
>NZ_CAJGBN010000003.1 GCF_904426505.1 Rubrivivax sp. A210 | reverse complement strand
AGCGGTGGCGGTGGCGGCGGTGGGCGGCCCGGTGGCGGCGGTGGTCGCCCGGGCGGCGGCCGTCCTGGCGGTGGCGGCGGTGGCCGCCCGCCTTCGCGCGGCGGCCCCTCGCGCTGAGCGGTCCGGCCCTCAGCGGGTGACGGTCGTGCCCGGGTTGTAGCCGGGCGGCAGCACCAGTCGGATGCTCGGATCCCTGGGCGCACGCTCGCGGAAGGCTTGCACCTCGGTCTTGAGGTTGGCCGTCATCTGCTGCACCGCCTGGGTGAAGGAATCGGTGCGCGCCAGGCGCGAGCGCTCGGCAAAGCCGACCCAGGTGGCCTCGCCCTTCACCGTGGATGTGCCGGCCGCGTGCATCAGCATGCGCCGGCTGCGCACGTCGAACACCGCGGTCTCGACCGCGGTCATGATGTCGTACTGGTCGCCCTGCACCATGTAGGCGCCGACGCCGGTCCAGTACAGGAAAGACCAGCCGTTGGCCCCGGCGTACTGCACCTGGTCGAACGAGATCAGCGCCACCACGTCCAGCCGCAGCAGGCCGGCAATGCGGTCGAGGTTGGCGAAGCCGCCACCCTTCTCAAGGTAGAGCGAGGGCACGGCCTCGATCTGGCTGATGAAGGGGTAGTTGGCGAAGGCCTCGCGCACCTTTCCGGCCAGGCGCAGCCGGTCGGCCTCGGAGAGGCGGAACTCGGCATTGCCGTTGTCGGGCACGAAGGCGATGCCGACGCGGAACGGCACCTTGATCTCGGCCACCGTGTCGGGCGGCGCCACGGGCGCCTCGCTGCCGGGATAGAGGTAGGTCAGCATCGAGGCGACCTGGCGCTGCTTGGTCTTGCTCTCCATCGACGCGCAGCCAACCACGGCCAGGCCGACCACGCCTACCGACAGCGCCACCAGGGCGAACCGGCGCGCCGCAGCGGCCCGCAAGGACAGAAGCCGGAGCATCGCAACCTCCCTTCGAGCCATGGAATCTCCATGCTAAGCCGGGCCCGGCGCCCGCCGTTGCGCCGCATCAACGCCGCCGGCTCAGCCGCGCAGCAAATCCTTCAAGCCTTCCAGGCTGCCCTGGCGCAACTCGGCGCGTATGGGCGCGATGTCCACCGGCTGCTGCAGCAGCTTGGTGAAGGCCTTGGCGCTGCCCGGCGGGCCGACGAAAAGGCCGCCGGCCAGTTGGCCGTGGCGCACGATGAGGCGCCACCAGGCCGCGTCGCCGTCGCGTGCGTGAAAGTCCTCGTCGCCCTCGCGTGCCACGATCTCGCCCTGGCTGCGCAGGTCTATGCCCTCGCACTTGAGCTGCAGCACGATGCGCGGCGTGGCATAGGGCACGGGCTCGCCCAGCATCGATGACACCGCGGTGGCCGCGTGCGCCGCGCCTATGGGCCAGAGGCCGCGCGGCGTGCCTTTCAATTCGGCCACGTCGCCGACGGCATGGATGTCGGGGTCGGAGGTGCGCATCTGGGCATCGACGCGGATGCCGTTGTCGCCCAGCTTCAGCCCCGCCTGCTCGGCCAGGAAGGTGTTGGCCTGGATGCCCAGGGCGGCGACGAAGACGTCAGCGCGCACGCGCGGGCCGTGCGCCAGCCAGGCCGTCTGCAGCTGCGGGCTGCCCTCGTAGCGCGCCACCGAGCCGTGGGTGACGACCTGGATGCCTATGCTTTCCAGGTAGCCGGTGAGGCGGGCCGCGCCCTGTTCGTCGAGCTGGGCGTTCATCAGGCGGTCTGCGCGCTGAAGCAGCGTCACCTTCAGGCCCAGCTTGTGCAGCGCGTCGGCCGCCTCGACGCCCAGCACGCCACCGCCCACCACCAGGGCCCGCCGCGCCTGGCGCCGCTGCACCCAGCTGCGTATGGCCTGGGCGTCGTCGGCCGAGCGCAGCACGAAGGCATTGGGGCGCGCCAGGAATTCTTCATCGGGCGGGGTCGAGCGCGAGCCGGTGGCCAGCACCAGCTTGTCGTAGGGCAACACCTCGCCGCTGGCCAGGTACAGGGCATGGCCGGTGCGGTCGATGCGTGCCGCCACGGCCTGGCTCCAGACCTTGACGCGCTGGGCCTGGGGCCAGTCGGGCGGCACCAGCTGCAGCGCGTCCAGCCCGGCGCTGTCGTAGATCAGCCGGCCTATGCCCATGCGGTTGTAGAAGGCGTGGGGCTCGTTGCCGACGATGTCGATCTGCACGCTCGCACTCTCGCGCCGCAGCGCCTCGGCCACGCCCATGCCGGCCACGCCGTTGCCGACGATGACGACGCGCTTCAGGCCCAGCGGCAGCGCGCGGTCGGGGCGCGGCGGCGCCACGCTCACCACTTTTGGCGGCGGCGCCGAGCGCGCGTCGCGGTCGATCAGCACCGGCCCCTTCACCGTACACATGCAGGCCAGGCGGGCGCGGCCTTCCAGGCCCAGGCGGCGCAGCGTGGCCAGCTCGTCATCGCCGGGCGGCGAGAGGTTGTCGTGGCCTTCGCACACGGCCACCGGGTCGGCACCGCAGACGCCGGCGCGGCAGCCGAAATTGATCTTGAGCCCGGCGCCTTCGATGGCCTCCAGCAGCGTCGCATCGGGCCCGACCTGGAAGCTGATACCCGAGCCGCGGTCGGTCACCTCGGCCGCATCGGCCCGCGCCAGGCGGTCCTTCAGCGAGGTGCCGGCCCGTCCGGCGCCGAACTGGCTGCGGGGCGCGGCCTCGGCGGCGCGCGCCGGCTTGCGCTGGGCGATGTTCCAGCGCCGCTCGGCCACCAGGCCGCTGGCCGCCAGCGTGGCCGCCAGCACCAGGCCCAGCCCCTGCGAGGCCAGCAGCAGGGCCGCCGGCGGCTCGGCCCCGGCCAGCCAGGACAGCGTGCGCACGATGATGGGCCCGGCAAACCAGTAGAAGGCCGCCAGCGCCAGCGCACCAAAGGCCAGCGCCACGCGGTACGGGTTGGCCGGCGCGAAGGCCACGGCCAGGCCGTAGAGGCCGGCCGAGGCGCAGACGCCGACTAGCAGGATGGCTGCGTGCAGCGGCTCGCCGTAGCTGGGCGCCGGCCCCTGCAGGAAGTAGGCGAGGATCAACCCCGGCAGCAGGCCCATGAAGAGCCGGCGCTGGGCCGCGTGGCGAGGGTCGTCGTCGTAGACATCGCTGAAGACGGCGGCACGCGGGTTGAAGTCGTAGCAGCTCTTCTGGCAGCCCACGCAGGGGTTGCAATAGCCGTTCTTCACCACGATCAGCGGCGCCTGGCCATAGGTGCGCTGGATGGGGGCCAGCGGGCAGAATGTGCCGCACCAGCCGCTGCGGCCCTTGAAGACCCAGCCGCCGGCCAGGGCCAGGGCCAGCACCGCCAGCACGCCACCGCCGACGAGGGCGCCGCTGTGATTGAGCAGCGGCACGCGCAGCGCCACCGCCACCAGGAACAGGCCCACGGCGATGCCGAAGGCCGCCTGCCTGAGCCAGGCCGGCAGCTCCAGCGCGCGCCCGTAGCCGGCCAGGCGCGGCAGCTGGTTCATCGTCGCCATCGGGCAGACCTGGCGCCACAGCCCCGGCGCCACCACCAGCAGCGCCGGCACCACCGGGATCGCCAGGCCCCAGAAGAGCTTGAGCCCGAGCTCGGGCTGCAGGATGAGCAGGGCCGCCAGCGCCAGCGCGATGCCCAGGGCGAGCATGCGCGCCGCGTACCACGCGGCCATGGGCACGCGCGACTCCAGCTTGGTGTAATTGCTGAAGAACTGGGTGGCGGCCTGGGCTTCGGTCTGGCCCTCGGCCGCTGGCGCTGCGGCGACCGGGACGATGGGAATGGTGGCCATGCCCTCAATCGCCCGGCCGGGCCTGGCGCAGCCGCGCCGCGACATGGGCAGCCAGGTCGCGCAGCAGCAGCACGGCGATGCGCGGCTGCCAGGCGGCCAACTGCTGCAATTGCTCGGGCGTCAGGCGCAGCAGTTCCACCGGCGCCTCGGCGCCGGCACGCACCGTCACGTCGCTGGGTGCGCCATCGAGAAAGCTCAGCAGGCCGAAGACCTCGCCCTCGCCGCGTGACTCACGCGACTCGCGCCCGCCGCCAGGGCCCTGCAACTCGACGCGGCCGCTGGCGATGAAGCACAGCGCCGCATCGGCCTCACCCGCCTGCACGATGAGGGCGCCGGCCGGGTGACGCCGGCGCGCCGTGTGGGCGATGAACTTCTCCCAGTCCTCGCCGCCCAATTCCCCCAGGATGGCGCGCGGCGCGGCGGCGGCAGCCGGTGCGGGAGCGGGCGCAGCCGCACCGCCATAGCTGAAGAAATCGCTCATCGCCCGCCCCTCGCGCTCGACTTCACATCCATGCTCGCGTTCATAGCTCAGGCCTTGCCCTGTTCGTCGTAGGCCGCTGCCAGGTGCAGCCGGGCGGCCTCGGCAAAGCCTTCGCTCCAGGGCCGACCCGGCGCCAGGCCCATGCCCTGCCACAGGCCGGTGTAGAGCGCCCAGCGCTGGGCCGCGCGTGCCGCCTCGTCGCTGCCGGCCACGGCGGCGTCCAGCGAATCGGGTGCCAGTTCTTCGCCCAGGCGCTGGGTAGCGCCGGCCAGGGCGGCCAGCAGGCGGTCTTGATGAGCCGCCAGTTCGGCGGCGGCGCGCTGCAGCGGCTGCTGGGCGTCCACGCCCGGGGCCAGCAGGGCCAGCAACGCAGCCTCGGGGCTGCGCGCCACGCGCAGCGGGTTGAGTTCACGCACCGGCACCAGGGCCGGCGAGCGGCTGCCGATCTGGCGCCGCGCCTGCGCCTGCTGGGCCAGCAACTGCGCCAGTGCGGCCACCGCGGCGCGCGCCAGCGTCCCGACCTGCCCCGCCACCTCGGCCGCGTCGCGTCCGGCCCAGGTCGTGGGCGCCAGGCCCAGGCCGGCGGCCAGGGCGGCCAGCACGGCGGCGGCGTCGCCGGTGGACAGGGGCTGGCTTGCGCGCGCCAGGGCGGCCAGCGGCGGGGCCACGGGATCGAGGGGCACGGGCCAGGTCGCTGCCGCCGCCGCCGCCAAAGGCAATGACTCGGGCACAGCCACCGGCGGCACAGCCACCGGCGGCGGAGTCGCAACAACCGGCGCGGGCGCGGCTGCGGACGCAGCCGGCGTCGCTTCACGCACCCGCGGTGGCGCCACGCGGATGCGCGTCACGTCGACATCGCTGTCCTCGGGCGGCGGCGCGCTGCGCAACAGTTCGGTGACACCGAAGCGGGGGCCGGCCGCCGCGCCCAGTGCCAGCATGGCCGCCGGATCGCCGCCGCGCAGCGCCACGGCCGGCGGGCGCGGCGCCGGGGCCGCGGGCTGGGCGGCATCGGCCACCGGCGCCACCGCCACCTTGGGGCCGCTGACGGTGATCTGGTAGGGCCCGAGCACGATGCGGTCGCCGTCGCGCAACAGATGGCTGCCGCTCAGCCTGGCCGCGGCACCGTTGACGAAAGTGCCATTGGTCGACAGATCGCGCAGCGCCGGGCCGGACGGTGTGGTGACGATCTCGCAGTGGCGGGCCGAGATGGCCAGCGTGCGGTCGGGGATGCACCAGGGATTGGAGGGATCGCGGCCGATCGTGAAGCGCGCCAGCGGCTCGGGCAGCCGCATCTCGACGACCACGCCCTCGGCGAGTTCGACACCCTGGGTGAGCTTGAAGCTGTACATCCGCGGTGGCCCTCGTGCAGTCGATGCCGGGCCATTGTGCCGACCCGCCGCGCCGCCGCCACCCCCTGGCCCGATGGCCGGGCCTTCGTCAAGCCTGGCGAGACCGCGCGGTCCCGGGCCGCGTGCGGTAGAAGCGCACGGGCACGGCGGCCCCGTCCTTGTTCTCCTTGCGCGCCTCGCGCAGCACCTGCTTCTTCATGCGACCGACCACATGCATCTCGCAGGGCTTGCAGTCGAAGCGCAGGGTCAGGTGCTCGTCGCCAAGTTGCAGTGCCAGCGGCTCGGCGCGCACCGTGCCCTGCACGCCAATCACACCCTTGGCCTGCTTGGGGCACAGGCTCAGGCTCCAGCGCACGCAGTGCTTGGTGATCATCAGGCTCACCTCGCCCGGCTCTTCATGGCTTTCGTAGGCGGCCTCGACCAGCCTGACGCCGTGGCGCGCATAGAAGGCGGCGGCGCTGCCGTTGTAGACATTGGCCAGGTAGCTCAGCGTGTCTTCGGGATAGGGCACGGGCGGCTCGACAGGCCTTGCGCGCGGCAGGCGCTGGAAGGCCGCGGCGCGCGCCGCTTCCAGCGCGGCCACGGCCTCGCGCCGCAGCGCATTGACGGCGCCGGCAGGCAGGAAGCGCGGCGCCGGCAGGACCAGTTCCACATGCTCGGCCTCGAAGAGCGTGCCGCCCAGCTTGCCCAGGTGCTCGCGCAACGTGGCCTCGGCGCGTGCTGCGTCCTTGGGTGCTTCGTGCGGCTGGTTCAGTTCGGCGCGCGCATGGTGTCCGTCGGTGTCGGTGATGTCCAGCGCGTAGCCACTGGCCGTCTCGCTCAGGTAGAGCGTGACGGCGATCCGGCGCTCGGCCGAGGGCTTGCTCAGCAGCCGCTCCCAGGCCATGTCACGGTTGCGACTGATGGCACAGCCGCGCCGCAAATCCTTCAGCGCGGCCACGCTCGCATTGGGGACGACGCGCCAACGTCGCCCACCCAGGGCCTGGGCGATGTTGACCGGCACGCCCTGCAGCTCGCCCTGCATGTCCCACCAGGTGAGGGCGTCGCCGTTGTTGAGCGCGCCAGCCGCGTCGTCGAGCACGATCTCGAAATGCTCGGCGGCTACAGCAGCAACCTCGCCGATGGCGATGCCGGCGTGCTTGGGCGTGTCGAAGGCGCCGATGTCCATCTGGCGGCCGTTGACGAAGTAATCGGTGGCGCCGCGGTTGAAGCCGCGCTGCGGATCGGGCACGAAGCCGTGGCGGGACTTGCCGCTGCTGGACGCGGCCAGTTCGGGCCGGCGCTCGAACAGGGCGTCGAGCCGCCGGCGGTAATGGGCGGTGACGTTCTTCACCGTCGCCATGTCCTTGTAGCGGCCCTCGATCTTGAAGCTGCGGATGCCGGCGTCGACCAGGGCCTCGAGGTTCTCGGTCTGGTCGTTGTCCTTGAGGCTCAGCACATGCTTGTCGTGGGCCACGATGCGGCCGGCGCCGTCGCTCACCGTGAAGGGCTGGCGGCACTCTTGGCTGCAGCTGCCGCGGTTGGCGCTGCGCCCGGTGAGCGCGTGGCTGATGTAGCACTGGCCGCTGTAGGCCACGCAGAGCGCGCCGTGGACGAAAAATTCGAGCGTCGCCTCTCTCACCTCGGCGGCAATGGCGCGGATCTGGCCCAGGTCCAGCTCGCGCGCCAGCACCATCTGCGAAAAGCCCACATCCTGCAGAAAGCGCGCCTTGGCCGGCGTGCGGATGTCGGTCTGGGTGCTGGCGTGCAACTGGATGGGCGGCAGGTCCAGCTCGAGCAGGCCCATGTCCTGCACGATCAGCGCGTCGGCACCGGCCTGGTAGACGTCCCAGGCCATGCGGCGCGCGGCCTCGAGTTCGTCATCGCGCAGGATGGTGTTGAGCGTGATGAAGATGCGCGCGCCATAGCGGTGGGCATGGCGGCAAAGGCGCTCGATCTCGGCCAGCGGGTTGCCAGCCTTGTCGCGGGCGCCGAAGGCCGGGCCGCCGATGTACACGGCATCGGCGCCATGGTTGACGGCCTCGACCCCGATGGCGGCGTCGCGCGCCGGCGCCAGCAGCTCGATGCGCCCGCCCGCCATGGCCTTCAGGCGGCAGCGGCCAGGCGGTCGGCGGCGGCGTCGATGCTGGCCTTCAACTCGGCATAGCCGTGGTGCACCTTGAATTGCGGGAACTGGGCCACGATGCCGGCCGGCGGGTGGATGAAGAAGCCGGCGTCGGCAGCGCCCAGCATGCCGGTGTCGTTGTAGGAATCGCCGGCCGCGATGACCTGGAAGTTCAGGCCCTTGAGGGCGTTGACGGCGTGGAACTTCTGGTTGGGCTGGCGCAGCAGGTAGTCGGCCACAAAACCCTCGCCATCGGTGACGAGGCGGTGGCAGAACAGCGTCGGCCGGCCGAGCTGGGTCATCAGCGGGTCGGCGAACTCGTAGAAGGTGTCCGACAGGATGATGACCTGGTAGCGCGCACGCAGCGCGTCGAGGAAGGCGCGCGCCCCCTCCATCGGCGCCATGCCGGCGATCACGGCCTGGATGTCGGCCAGCTTGAGGCTGTGCTGGCGCAGCAGCGCCAGGCGGTAGCGCATCAGCTTGTCGTAGTCGGGCTCGTCGCGCGTGGTGCGGCTGAATTCGGCAATGCCGGTGCGCTGCGCGAAGGCGATCCAGATCTCGGGGACGAGCACGCCTTCGAGGTCGAGGCAGACGATTTGCATGGGGGCTCCTGGACAGGGTGCGCCATGCTAGCGCCAGCCGCGCGCCCCGCCCTCGCCGCCGGCCTCAGTCGGAGGCCGCCAGCACCACGCTCTGCTTGCGCGCCTTGCCGTCGCGCCACAGGCCCAGCGTCACCGATTCGCCGGGCTGGTACTTCTCGAGCGCGGTGAGCAGGTCGTCGAGATCGGCCACGGCCTCGTCGTTGATCGTCGTGATCACGTCGCCGGCGACGATCTCGCCGCGCGTGCCACGGCGGAAGGCCTGCAGCCCGGCCTTGGCCGCCGGCCCGGCGCTGGCCAGTTGCACCACCGCCACGCCCTTGGGCAGCTTGAGCGCCTGCTGCAGCCCCGGCGGCCCGGCCGAGATGCCCAGCGCCGGACGCACGAAGCGGCCGTCGCGGATGAGGCGCGGCACGATGCGGTTGACCTCGTCGGCGGGAATGGCGAAACCGATGCCGGCGCTGGCGCCGCTGGGGCTGGCGATCTGGGTGTTGACGCCGATCAGGCGGCCGGCGCTGTCCAGCAGCGGCCCGCCCGAGTTGCCGGGATTGATGGCGGCATCGGTCTGGATCACGCCGCGTATGGTGCGCTGGTTGAAGGATTCGATCTCGCGCCCGAGCGCGCTCACGATGCCGGTGGTGAGGGTCTGGTCCAGGCCGAAGGGGTTGCCGATGGCGTAGACGCGCTGGCCCACGATGAGATCGCGGCTGCTGCCCATCACGATGGGCGGCAGCTTGTCCTTGGGCGCCTCGATGCGCAGCACGGCGAGGTCGCGGTCGGCGAAGGCGCCCACCAGCCTGGCGTCCCAGGTGCTCTGGTCGGCCAGCGTCACGCGGGCACCATCGGCACCCTGGATGACGTGGTAGTTGGTGACGATATGGCCGCGCTCGTCCCAGACGAAGCCGGTGCCGGTGCCGCGCGGCACCCGCTGCACATTGAGGCTGAAGAGATCGCGCTGCACGCCCAGCGAGGTGATGTGGACGACCGCGGGGCTGGTGCGCCGGAAGATGTCGATGTTGGCCTGCTCGTCGGCGGCCAGCGCGCCGCGCGGCGTGACGGCGCGCGGCGCCGCTTCGGTCTTGCCCTGCACCAGGGCCGGCACGGCCAGGAAGGCGGCCCCGGCGCCTATCAGCGCCGCGGCCACCACGGCGAGGGGAGAGGATGTGAGGTGCTTCATGTTCTCTGAGCCTGGAACGCGTCCCGCCATGCTGCCAGAACGCCGATGGCCGCCAGATGGTGCCGCGGCCTCGGCTTGCAAGCCCTGCCGCCGGCGATCAGGCCACGGTGTAGGCCGCCGCGGCAGTAGCGATCAGCGTGCCTTCGTGGTTGACCAGGCGCATCTGGGTCGAGCCAACCCGGCCACCCAGCCGCGTGACCTCGGCCGTGGCGTCGAAATGCTCGCCCAGGCCCTGGCGCAGAAAGTCCACGCGCAGATCGATCGTGGCCATGCGCGCGAAGCGGTGCATGACCTGGGCCGTGTCGTCGTGCGGATGGCGCTCGGCGATGCCCACCATCAATGCCAGCGCGCCCACCGCATCGAGCACGGCCGAGATCACGCCGCCGTGCAACCGGCCGTAGGCATAGTGGCCCACCAGATGCGGGCGCATCGCGAATCGCCCCAGCACCGCGCCCGGCCGGGCTGCGGCAATGTTCAGGCCCAGGGTCTGGTTGAAGGTGATGCGCTGCTCGAAGAGCTCGACCAGCGCCTGTTCGAGGCGGGCCTCTTCTTCGACCGAGCGCCGTGGCAGCGACGCCGCCGTCATGCCGCCGGCGCCCGCAAGGGGGCGGCTGTCTGGTGTCTCGTGTTCATGCCTGCACTTCGGATATCGGCCGGCATCTTGCCGCAATTCACTGCGGCGCCCAGCCCGCCTTGCGCTTTTGCAGGAAGGCCGTCGTGCCCTCCAGGCCCTCGGCGCCCAGCGCGGCGGACGCATAGGCCTGGGCCGCGGGCTGCACCAGAGCCAAGGGCGCCTGCAGGCGAGCCCGCGTCATCAAGGCCTTGGTGGCGGCGATGGCCCCCGGCGCGCACTGCAGGATCTCTCGCACCAGGTCGTGCAGTGCCGCATCGAGAGCGCCGGCCGGGTGAATGGCGTGTACCAGGCGCAGGTCCAGCGCCTGCTGGGCATCGAGCCGGCCGCCGGTGACGGCCAGGCGGCGCGCCTCCGAATAGCCCAGGCGCTCCACCAGGTAGGGCGCCACCTGGGCCGGCACCATGCCCAGCGAGGTCTCGGGCAGGCGGAACTGCGCGCTGGTGCCGGCAATGGCCACGTCGGCGATGCAGGCCAGGCCCAGGCCGCCGCCCATCACCGAACCCTCAAGCACGGCCACCAGCGCCAGGCCCGTGGCGGCATAGGCCGCGCACATCTCGCCAAAGGCGGCGTTGGCCTTGACCAGGGCCTGCGCGTCCTCGGCCAGGCGCTCGCGCGCCAGCGCCATGTCCTTGAGATCGGCGCCGGCGCAGAAATGGCCGCCGCTGCCGGCCAGCACGATGATGCGCGTGCGGCCGTCGGCCTCGGCCGCTGCCAGGGCCTGGCTCAGTTCCTGCACCATGGCCATCGACATCGCATTGCGCACCTCCGGCCGGTTGAGCGTGAGGTGGAGCACCGGGCCATCGGCGCGGACGATCAGGGTCTGGGGGTTCATGAACCCTTTCCGGGCAGCGCGTGCCTCAGGACTTGCAGAAGTTGCCGGGCCTGTTCTCGATGGCGGTACGGCCCGGGCTGCCTCAGTATTGCAGACAGGCGCCGAGGCCCTGGCCCCCGAGCCGGACGGACAATTCACGCATCCCGCCTCCAGCCTCCCCCATTGGCCGACAATCCGGGCCCGCCCCGAGGCCCCGTGCCCACCCCAGCCCATGCGCGACCGCATCGCCTTCCTGCCCGCTGCCCTGAGCACAGTCGCCGCCCTCCTGCTGGCCGGCTGTGCCGCGCTGCCCGAGCCCGCCGCGCCCGCTGGGGCCGGCTCAGCGGCGGCGCCGGCCGCCGCTGCCGCCCCGGCCGCCGGCCCCGCCCATGCCGCCAGCGCGGCCACCGCGCCACCGCGCGCAGGGGCCACGCCGCCGGGCACGCCCCAGCCCTTTGCCCAGGTCATCAAGGACGCGCGCCGCATCGATGGCGTCATCACCGTCTGGCAGAAGGACGAGAAGGTCTGGTTCGAGCTGATGCCCGAGCAGTTCGGCAAGCCCTTCCTTCTCTCGCCCAAGATCAAGAGCGGCATTGGCGAAGCCCTGCTGCAGGGCGGCCTGCACGCCTTTGCCGTCAACGGCGCCGGCGGCCTGCAGGTGGTGGAGTTCCAGCGCCTGTACAACCAGGTGCGTCTGCTGGCACGCAATACCAGCGTCGTCGCCAGGCCCGGCACGCCCGAGGCGCGGGCTATGGCCGACAGCTATTCGGCCAGCCTGCTCGGTGCCGTGGCGGTAGCCAGCCAGCCCCACCCCGAGCGCAAGAGCGTGCTGATCGACGCCAACGGCATCTTCCTGAATGACCTGCTGGGCATAGGCATGACGCTGCAGCGCAGCCTGCGCCAAGGCTACAGCCTGGACCGCGCCAACTCGGCCATCACCGCGGTGCGCGGCAGCGAGCAGGCCCTGGTGCTGGAGACGCAGAACCATTTCTACAGCGGCAGTGTCGCCATCCCCTCACCCACGGCGGCGCCGGGCGCGCCGGTGCCGACGGCGCCGCGCTTCCTGCCCGACACGCGCAGCATGCTGTTCACGCTGAACCTGTCGCTGGCGCCCCTGTCCGAGACGCCCATGGCCCCTCGGGTGGCCGATGCGCGCGTGGGCCTGTTCACGACCAGCCTGCTCGATTTTTCCGAGGAGCTGGCGGTATCGCCGCGGCGGCGCTACATCAACCGCTGGCGGCTCGAGAAGAAAGACCCGGCGGCGGCACTGTCCGACCCGGTCAAGCCCATCGCTTTCTGGATCGACCGCAACGTGCCGCTGGCCTACCGCGAAACCGTGCGCGGCGCCATCCTCGAATGGAACAAGGCCTTCGAGAAGATAGGCTTCACCAACGCCATCCAGGTCGAGCAGCAGGCCGACGACGCCACCTTCGACACGCTGGACTACGGCCGCGCCTCGGTGCGCTGGATGCTCAATGCCGACAACAGCTTCGTCGGCATCGGCCTGTCGCACGCCGACCCGCGCAGCGGCGAGATCCTCGAGGCCACGATAGGCTTCGAAGGCCTCAACACGCGCTACTTCCGCGACCTGCGCGCACGCGTGCTGCCGGGCCCCGCGGCTGGTGCGGCAGGTGATGCGCCGGCGTCTTTCGCCACCCCCTTCGAGCCGCCTGCAGGCCTGCCCATGCCGGCCGAGTGGCAGCGCTGCCAGGCCGGCGCGCTGGCGGCCGAACAGCTGGTCTATGCGCTGGATGTGCTCGCCGCGAGCAGCGACCTCGAACCCGACGGGCCCATCGCCCAGCAGTTCGTGCAGGACTTCGTGCGCCAGTCCATCATCCACGAGGTCGGCCACGCGCTCGGCCTGCGCCACAACTTCCGCGCTTCGCGCGCCTACACCGAGGCCCAACTCGCCGACGCCGAATTCACGCGCGCCCACGGCACCGGCGGCTCGGTGATGGACTACAACGCCGTCAACCTGCCGCGGCCGGGCGAGCACGCCGGCACGCCCTTCCACATCGCCCTCGGGCCCTACGACTACTGGGCCATCGAGTACGCCTACAAGGCGCTGCCGCCGGGCGCCAAGCCCGAGGACGAGGCGGCCGAATTGCAGCGCATCGCGGCGCGCGGCAACGAGCCGCAGCTGGCCTTCGGCACCGACGAGGACGCCTGGTTCGGCATCGACCCCGAGACGTTGCAGCTCGACCTCGGCGCCGACCCGCTGGCCTTTGCCGCCAAGCGCCTGGCCATCGCACGCGATCTCTTCCACCGCCAGGAGGGCCGCGAGTTGCCGCCGCAGCGCAACTACGCCGTGCTGCGCCGCTCCATCGGCTATGCACTGGGCGACGTGGCGCGCGCCGTCGGCGTGCTGCTGCGCCAGATCGGCGGCCTGCGCACGCTGCGCGACCATCCGGGCAGCGGCCGCGACCCGCTGCTGCCCAACGCGCCCGAGGTGCAGCGCCAGGCCCTGGCGCTGATCGGCCGCGAGGTGCTTTCTGCCGAGGGCCTGA
Organism: Rubrivivax sp. A210; assembly: GCF_904426505.1. Taxonomy (GTDB): domain Bacteria; phylum Pseudomonadota; class Gammaproteobacteria; order Burkholderiales; family Burkholderiaceae_C; genus Rubrivivax. The sequence continues at coordinate 119,465 of NZ_CAJGBN010000003.1, read as the reverse complement.
GCCTTTCACCGGCGCTGCAGCGCCGCCTGGCGCCCGACTTCCTGGAGCGCGCCGACGCCGGCGCCGGCACCGATTTCGCGCTCGCCCAGCGCCTGCTCGACCTGCAGCGCGGCGTGCTGGCCTATCTGATGAGTGACGGCATTGCGGCACGCATCCTCGACAGCGTGGGCAAGATCGACCCGGCCGGCGACGCCTTCCGCCTGCCCGACCTCTACCAGCGCCTGCAGGATGATGTCTGGGGCGAACTCGGCCGTGGCGTTGCCATCACGCCAGCGCGGCGCGAGCTGCAGCGCGACCACGCCAACCGTCTCGCGTCGGCCCTGCTGCGGCCCTCACCGGCCTCGCGCACCGACGCGCGGGGCGCCCTGCGCGGCCAGGCGCGGGCATTGCTGGCGCGGCTGGAGGCGGCGCCGCGAGCCCGCGGCGCCAACCTCGACGAGGCCACGCTGGCCCACCTGGCCGACAGCGCCGAAACCCTGCGCCTGGCCTTTGCGGCCCCGTTGCAGCGGCAGGCGCTCTAGGCGGGTGGTGCAACGGGCGTGGCTATGATCCGCGCTCCCCGAACAGACGAGAAAGCGGTCCATGCATGCTTGGCTCTGCGAAACGCTCGAAGGCGCTGATGCCCTGCAGTGGAAGGAGTTGCCGACGCCGCAACCCGGGCCCGGCGAGGTGCGCATCGCGGTCAAGGCGGCGAGCCTGAACTTCCCCGATCTGCTCATCGTCCAGGGCAGGTACCAGGTCAAGCCGCCCCTGCCCTTCGTGCCGGGCGCCGAATACGCCGGCATCGTCGAGGCCGTGGGCGCGGGCGTCACGCAGCTCGCGGTGGGTGACGCGGTGGCCGCGGTCGGCGCCACCGGCGGCTTCGCCACCCATGCCATCGCCGATGCCGCGCGCCTGATGCCGCTGCCGCCGGGCTTTGCCATCGAGGACGGTGCCGCCTTCGCCTTCACCTACGGCACCTCGCACCATGCCCTGATGGACCGCGGCCGGCTGAAGGCCGGCGAAACGGTGCTGGTGCTGGGCGCAGCGGGCGGCGTCGGCACGGCGGCACTGCAGATCGCCAAGGCGGCCGGCGCCCGCGTCATCGCCGCCGCCTCCAGCGACGAGAAATGCGCGCTGTGCCTGAGCCTGGGCGCCGATGCCGCCATCAATTACAGCCGCGAAGACCTGCGCGAGGCCCTCAAGGCCCCCACCGGCGGCAAGGGGCCCGACATCGTCTACGACCCGGTCGGCGGCGCGCTGGCCGAGCCGGCCTTCCGCGCCATCGCCTGGCGCGGCCGCTACCTCGTGGTCGGCTTCGCCGGCGGTGCCATCCCGGCCCTGCCCTGGAACCTGGCCCTGCTCAAGGGCGCCGCGGTGGTGGGCGTGTTCTGGGGCGATTTCGCACGCCGTGAACCCCAGGCCCATGCCGCCGGCCTGGCCGAGCTGGCGCGCTGGTACGGTCAGGGATGGCTCAGGCCCGTGATCGATCAGCGCCTGCCCATGGCCGAGCTGAAGTCGGCCTACGCCCGCATGGGATCGCGCCAGGTGCGAGGCAAGCTGCTGCTCGTCAATGCTTGATCGGATGCAACGCTGCCGCGGCCGGCCCGCGTTTCCGCTAGCATCGCGCTCGCCCACCAGGAGACCCGGTCAATGGCCGTCAAGGTGCTGATCCTCGAAGACAACCCCGTCGCACGCAGCTTTCTTTGCCGCGTCGTGCGCGAGAGTTTCAGCGACGCCATCCACCTCACCGAGGCCGGCGACCTGGAAACCGCGCGCAAGCATGTCGCGCTCACCGGCGGCTCGCAGGGCCTGCACGGTGTCGACCCTTTCAAGCTGGTGCTGGTCGATCTCGAACTGCCCGATGGCAACGGCATGGAACTGCTGGCCGAGCTGGCGCAGTACCCGGCGACCAAGATCGTCACCACGCTCTACTCCGACGACGACCACCTCTTCCCGGCGCTGCAGTGCGGCGCCGACGGCTACCTGCTCAAGGAAGACCGCTTCGAGGTGCTGGTCGAGGAACTGCAGAAGATCGTGCGCGGCCAGCCGCCGTTGTCGCCGGCCATCGCGCGCCGCCTGCTCACCCACTTCCGCCACGGCAACGGCGCCGACAGCCAGGCGCCCGATTCCGGCTTCATGCCGGCATCGACCTTCACCACCAGCCGGCCGGTGCCAATCGAGAAGCCGCTCGACCACGAGCGCCTGACCCCGCGCGAGAGCGAGGTGCTCACCTACCTGAGCAAGGGCTTCACGATCAAGGAGATCGCAAGCCTCATGGGCATCAAGTGGTTCACCGTCAACGACCACATCAAGTCGATCTACAAGAAGCTCAACGTCTCCAGCCGCGCCGAAGCGGCTGTGCTGGCCAGCAAGCAGGGGCTGGTGTGACGCGCCGCCGCGCGCTCTTCTAGGCAACGCGCGGCCATGCCCGCGAACCCGGCGTCGCACAACGGCACCGTTTCCCGGCCCGCGCCCCTGGAGGGCCATGGCGGCGCCGACTCGGCCTTCGAGGCCAGCGCGCTCGAACGCAGCCTGGGCATCGAAGGCGCATCGCGCTGGATGGGCTGGCGCCGCCGCGGCCTGGCGGTGATCGCGTTGCTGGGTTGCCTGAGCCTGTTCGGCATTGCGCGCTGGCTGGCGGCCACGCCCCACATCGACGCGCAATGGCGTGTCGCCGGCGACGGCTCCCTGGTGCTGCAACACACCACGCTGGCGGCCATGCTGCCGCTGGAAGGCCAGGTGCTGCTGAGCCTGGATACCGGCGCCGGGCCGCCGCTGGCGGTGGACGCCCGGCTGCTGAACCACTCGCCGCGCTGGCAGGCCGCCGACGCCGAGCGTGCGCGCCAGCGCGCGGCCCAGCAGCAGCTCGCCGACGGCCTGGCTGCGGGCCCCGTGCGCCTGCACTTCGCCAACGGCGGCATCGCCGAGGTCGAGGGCCGGCCGCGGGGCCTGAATGGCCTGGGGCCGCTGTTCTGGCCGCTGGCGGCGCTGGCGCTGGTCCTCTTCCTCTTCTCGGCCGCGGTCTTCCTGGCCCAGCCGCGGCCGCTCAATCTGCTTTATGTGGCGATGGCGCTCGGCCAGGCCGCCCAGCTTCTGCTGGGTGCCATCGAGTCGTTGCACGGCCTGGGCTTGCCGCCCGCCGTGCCCGGATTGGATCTCGACCTGCGCCTGGCGCTGGATGCCGGTACCGGCGCCGCCGCGGTACACGCCTTTGCCTGGCATCCGCGCCGCCTGCTGCGCGCCGGCCTCGTCGCCGGCGCGGCCTGGGCGCTGGCCGCCGCCGGGGTGGCCCTGGTCCATGCCGGCGCGCTGCTTCCGCCCTGGTGGTCGGCCCAGGCCGTGTGCCTGGCCCTGGGCCTGCTGGGCTGGGCCGTGATGCGCCGCTCGCAGCGCCTGGAGTCCAACCCATACGCCCGCGTGATGGAGCGCTTCACCCTGCTGGTGCTGGCGGCGCTGTTGCTGGTGACGACCGTGGTGGCGCTGGCGCCCGGCCGCTTTCCCGGTGCGCCGGGCCTTGCCGCCGGTGCCGGCCTGGCCTGGAACTTGTTGCTGGCCGCGTTGCTGCTGGCCACGCCCTTCCTGGCACGCAGCCGCCGCCTGCTGCGCGAGTTCGCGGTGCTGGCCGCCATCGTCACCCTGGCCACCGGCGTCGACCTGCTGTTCTCGGCGCTGTTCTCACTCGGCCCGGTCACCGCCCTGGCCCTGGCCGGGCTGTTTGCGCTGGCGGTCTACACGGCGCTGCGCCGGCTCATCGGCGAAGAGTGGACCGGCCTGAGCCTGCCACGGGCCGAGCGCATCTTCGAGCGGATCTACCGCGCCGCACGCGAGGTGCAGGAGCGGCCGGCGCGCTACAACGCCACCCTCACGCAATTGCTGCGCGAGCTTTTCGATCCGCTGGAGATGAAGCGCGTCGACCGCCTGCCCGACCGCTCGCGCGTGGTCGGCGGCGGCTCGGTGCTGGTGGTGCCGGTGCGCCGCACCGACGAGGACGGCGTCGCCGACCTCGCCCTGATGCTGCGCTTCGCCAAGCGCGGCCAGCGCCTGTTCACGCTCGAGGACGCGCGCCTGGCCGACCGCGTGGTCGAGCAGCTGCGCCGCGCCGTGGCCTACGACAAGGCGGTCGAGCACGGGCGCTCGGAAGAACGGCTGCGCATTGCTCAAGACCTGCACGACGACATCGGCGCCCGCCTGCTGACCCTGATGTACCAGGCGCCGACGCCCGAGATGGAGAACTACATCCGCCACACGCTGCAGGACCTGAAGACACTGACGCGGGGCCTGGCGGCATCGGAGCACCGCCTCTCGCATGCCGCCGCCGAATGGAAGGCCGATCTCACGCAGCGCCTGGCGGCGGCCCAGGCCGAGCTGTACTGGTCGGTCGCCTTCGACCAGGACCGGCGGCTTTCGGTGGTGCAGTGGTCGGCGGTGACGCGCGTGCTGCGCGAGCTGGTGAGCAACGCGCTCTACCACGGCCACGCCACGCGCATCGAGGTGCGCATGAGCCTCGAGGGGCGGCGCTTCTCGCTCCAGGTGGCCGACGACGGCCAGGGCTGCGAGCCCCAGGCCTGGTCGCACGGGCTCGGCCTGGGCGGCGTGCGCAAGCGCGTCAAGCTGCTCGGTGGCGGCGTGGCCTGGCGCGAAAACAAACCGCGCGGCATCGTCTGCGATGTCAACGTACAGGCCTTCGCCAGCGTTGATTGAGCCATGCAGGCGCAGCTCAACCCAGTCCCCAGGACAGCCCGAAGTGCGGGCGGTGCGATTTCCGGGGACAATACGCCTTTCGTGTTGACCGGGGCTTCCTCGCTTTGCCCCCATGCCATGACCACTCGCCGCACGACCCCCAGCCCCGAAACCGCCTCCGGCCCCAAGCTGCGCCAGACGCAGGCCGAGTACACTGCCGCCCGGCCGCACGCCGAGCCCGGTGTCAAGCCCATGATGTCGAGCTCGAAGATGTACGTGTGCATACGCTGCCACGCCAACTTCAAGACCGGCGACGGCAAGCCCGATCCGCGCCTGCGCGGCCTGGGCCGATGCAATGCCTGTCTGGGCGTGACCGTGCCATCGCCCTGATCCGCCACAGTTTTTCCCAACCCCTGAAGGACTCCTTCCCATGCAGAACAGCAACCGTCGCGTTTTCCTCATGCAAGTCGCCGCCGCCGGCACCGCCCTCGCTGCCGCCTCTTCGGCCCACGCCCAGGCCAAGCTCGACGAAAAGGATCCTCAGGCCGTGGCCCTGGGCTATGTCGCCGACGCCACCAAGGCCGACGCCAAGAAGTTCCCCAAGTACGCCGCCGACCAGAAGTGCTCGAGCTGCGGCCTGTACCAGGGCGGCGCCGCTGCCGCCGGTGGCTGCCCGCTGTTCGGCACCAAGCAAGTCGCTGGCGCCGGCTGGTGCAGCGCCTGGGTCAAGAAGGGCTGATCTTCCGCCTTCGGTATCCTGGAAAGCGGCCCCTGCGGGGGCCGTTTTTCATGGCGTCGCGGCCCTCCCATCCCGCGCCGCCGCGCGCAGCCAGCGCCGCTGCAGGCTGCCGCAGCTTGACCTAACGCGTCTTTTTCACGGAACCGACTGTGTACCATCCCGCCATCGATCAAACCCGGACGCCGCCCGTGCCCGCCCACCCGATGACGCCCCGCGCCACCCCCCGCCTTCGCCGCCCGATGCAAGGGTTCACGCTGTTCGAACTGCTGGTGGTGATGCTCATCATCGGCCTGCTGGCCAGCTATGTCGGCCCGCGTTACTTCGCCCAGGTTGGCAAGTCCGAGGTCAAGGCCGCACGCGCACAGATGGACGCGCTGGAGAAGTCGCTCGAGCAGTACCGCCTCGATGTCGGCCGCTTCCCCACCACCGAGCAGGGCCTGGCCGCGCTGATGGCCAAGCCCAACAACGAGCCCAAGTGGGGCGGCCCCTACCTCAAGAAGGCCGTGCCGCCCGATCCCTGGGGCACGCCCTATGTCTACAAGTCGCCCGGTGAGCACGGCGACTTCGACCTCGTCACGCTGGGCAAGGACCGCCGCGCCGGCGGCACCGGCGAGGACGCCGACATCGGCAACTGGTAGGGGCTCCCGCCTTGAAGTTCGTCGTCAAGGGTCTGCAAGGGACCGGCGACGTGGTCAGGCTGACCGTCGAGGCCAGCGATGCGGCCGATGCGCGCCGCGTGGCCGGCGGCCAGGGCCTCAACGTGCTGGCGGTGACGGCGCAGAACCCGCTCGTCGGCTGGCTGCCCAAGCCCCGCGTGGCCTTCGCGCTCGATCTCTTCGGCCAGGAACTGGTCTCGCTGCTCGAATCCGGCCTCTCGCTGGTGGAGGCGGTCGAGACCCTGGCCGAGAAGGCCGAGCAGCGTGCCGCCGCCGATGCGCTCAACGAGGTGCGCGGCCACCTGCTGCGGGGCCAGAACTTCTCCTACGCGCTCGAGCAGCAGCCGGCCTTCTTTCCGCCGCTCTTCGTGGCCACCGTGCGCGCGGCCGAAAAATCGGGCGACATCCGCGAGGCCATCGCGCGCTTCCTCGAATACCACGAGCAGCTCGACCGCATCCGCCGCAAGCTGGTCTCGGCCGCCGTCTACCCGCTGATGCTGATGGGTGTGGGCCTGCTCGTCACCGGCTTCCTGCTCTTCTACGTCGTGCCCAAGTTCAGCCGCATCTACGAAGAACTGGGCAGCGAGATGCCCTTTCTGACGCGGGTGCTCATCAACTGGGGCAGCGCGCTCGAAGCCCACGCCACGGTCACCCTGCTCGGCCTGGCGGCGCTGGCTGGGGTGGTGGCCTGGGGCGTGACGCGGCCGGCGCTGCGGCGCTGGGTGGCGCCCAGGCTGTGGGCGATGCCGGCGGTGGGCAACCGCATGCGCATCTACCAGCTGGCGCGCTTCTACCGCAATCTGGGCATGCTGCTGAAGAGCGGCATCCCGATGCCGACGGCGCTGGACATGGCCGGCGGCCTGCTCAGCCCCTATCTGCGGGCCGGCCTCGAGAAGGCGGCGCGCGAGGTGCGCGAGGGCCTGCCGGTGTCGCGCGCCTTCCAGAAGCAGGGCCTGACGACCCCGGTCTCGCTGCGCCTGCTGGGCGTGGGCGAGCGCAGCGGCCGCATGCCCTACACGGTGGAGCGCATCGCCGTCTTCTACGAGGACGACCTGGCGCGCTGGGTCGACTGGTTCACGCGCCTGTTCGAGCCGGCATTGATGGTGGTCATCGGCGGCATCGTCGGCCTCATCGTCGTGCTGCTCTACCTGCCCATCTTCGAGCTGGCCGAGAACATCAAGTGAGGCGCCAAGGCGCGCCCAGGGGTGGGCTGCGGTAATTTGCCGCAGCGCCGGCTTGACGGGCATCAGTGCCGCGGCGCTGCTATGCACCAGAATCCGGGTTTACCGCAGGCAAGTGGCCGGTCCCGCATGAACCAGGTGACAGAACCGGCATCCTTCCGGCTCGAATCGATAACGTCCGACGACATCGCCGCCGCCCGTGCCCAGGCCCGCAGCAGCGGCGCACGCATGGTCGACGTGCTCGAAGCCACGCTGGGCCTGGCGCCGGCCGAGTTCATGCGCCGCCTCGCGGCCGCGGTGCGTGTCGAGCCGCTGAGCATGGACGATCTGCACCGGCTTGAGCCGGCCTTCGACCTGCTGCCCTTCTCCGAAGCCAGCCAGCGCCAGTGCCTGGCACTGCGCGAGGGCGAAGCCGGCCTGCTGCTGGTGGCCGGCGACCCCTTCGACAGCGGCCTGCGCGCCTGGGCCGAAGAGCGCATCGCGCAGGACTTCGCCTTCCGCATCGCCCACCCCGCCGACCTGCGCGCCTACCTGTCGCGCTACGAGGAGTCGATGCGCGCGATGGACTCGGTGCTCGGCGGCGAACTCGCCGGCGGCGACGCGCGCTCCGAGGCGGTCGAGTCGCTGTCGATCACCTCGATCAGCGAGGACGACAGCCCGGTGGTCAAGCTCGTCAGCTCGACCATCTACGACGCGCTCAAGTCGCAGGCCAGCGACATCCACTTCGAGACCGGCAGCAACGGCCTGACCATCAAGTACCGCCTCGACGGCGTGCTCATCATGGTGGGCAACCTGCCCGGGCTCGACCTCGCCGAGCAGGCGCTGTCGCGCATCAAGGTGCTGGCCGAGCTCGACATCGCCGAACGCCGCGTGCCACAGGACGGCCGCTTCAAGGTCTCGGTCAAGGGCCGCGCGATCGACTTCCGCGTCTCGGTGATGCCCAGCATCCACGGCGAGGACGCGGTGCTGCGCATCCTGGACAAGCAGGCGCTGACGGATGAGCTGGCCGGCCTGCGCCTGGACACGCTGGGCTTCGACGCCGCCAGCATCGAACGCATGCGCCGCCTGGCCACCGAGCCCTACGGCATGCTGCTGGTCACCGGGCCCACCGGCAGCGGCAAGTCGACCACGCTGTACGCGGTGCTCACCGAGATCAACAGCGGCCAGGAAAAGATCATCACCATCGAAGACCCGGTCGAGTACCAGCTGAACGGCGTGCTGCAGATCCCGGTCAACGAGAAGAAGGGCCTGACGTTCTCGCGCGGGCTGCGTTCCATCCTGCGCCATGACCCCGACCGCATCCTGGTGGGCGAGATCCGCGACGGCGAGACGGCGCAGATCGCGGTGCAGGCCGCGCTCACCGGCCACCTGGTCTACACCACGGTACACGCCAACAACGCCTTCGACGTCATCGGCCGCTTCCGCCACATGGGTGTGGACCCCTACACCTTCGTCTCGGCGATGAACGGCATCGTCGCCCAGCGCCTGGTGCGCCAGGTGTGCAGCGATTGCGCCGTCGAGTACAAGCCCGACAAGGAATTGCTGGCCGCCTCGCGCCTGACGCACCAGGCGGCGCGCAACTACAAATTCCGCATGGGGCGCGGCTGCGGCCGCTGCCGCGGCACCGGCTACCGCGGCCGCCACGCCATTGCCGAGATCCTGTCGCTCAACGACGAGTTCCGCGAGCTGGTGGTGCGCGGCGAGCCGGTGCGCCTGCTGCGCGAGGCCGCGGCGCGCAACGGCACCCAGTTCCTGCGCCAGGCCGCCCTCGAGGCCGTCAAGCGCGGCGACACCACGCTGCAGGAGATCAACCGTGTCACGCTGGTGGGGTGAGCGCCTGCGCATCGGGCTGGCACCTGACCGCGTCGAGCTGGCCCTGCGCAAGGGCCTGGGCCGTGCGCCCGAGCTGCAGGCCATCGAGTGCGCACGCGACCCCGGCCAGCCGCCCTGGCAGGCCGCGCTGGCGGCGCTCGAAGACACGCTCACCGGCCTCGCCCTGCGGGGTGGCGTCGCCGTCGTGCTCTCCAACCACCTGGTGCGTTACCAGGTGCTGGCGTGGCAGGCCGAGATCAACGGCGCCCGCGAACTCGAGCAACTGGCCCGACTGCAATTCGAGCGCGTGTTCGGCGAAGCCGCGGCGGGCTGGACGGTGCGCTGCAGCGTCGGCGGCTGGGGCCAGGCCAGCCTGGCCTGCGCCGTCGACACCGCGCTGGTCGAGGCGCTCACGGCCTTGCTGGCGCGCCGGGGCCTGCGCCTGACCTCGCTGCAGCCGCTGCTGATGGCGGCCTACAACGGCCACCGCCGCGCCCTGCCCAGGAATGCCGCGTTGGCCATCGTCGAGCCGGGCCGGCTCTGCCTGGGCCTGCTGCGCAATGCGCACTGGGTCGAGGTGATTTCGCGCCGCCTGCAGGGCGATGCTGCCGCGGCGGCCGAGCAGGAACTGGCCGCGCTCGCGCCCGAGGCCGAACCCGCGCGTTTCGATGTGCTGCGAATAGGCGCGGCCCAGTGGCCGGAAGGCGGCAGCCGGCCGTCGCAACTGCTGGGCCCGGCCGATGCCACCCCGCTGGCCCTGTGCGGAGCCACCTGATGGCCGCGCTCGACCTCGAACTCGCACCGCGGCGGCCGTCCTGGCCGCGCTGGCTGGCGCTGGCCGTGGGCGTCGCGCTGGCGCTGGATGCCGGCCTGCACTACCTCGAGCTGCGCGACGGCGTCAAAGAGATCGAAGAGCGCCAATCCACGCGCGCCGAGCGCAAGCCGGCCGAGGAGGTGGTGCCCGAACAGACCCGGCGCGAACTGGATTCCGCGCGCCGCGTGCTGCAGGAACTGGCCCTGCCCTGGGAGGCGCTCTTCGCGTCCATCGAGGGCGCCGTCAACCGCGACGTCGGCCTGCTGTCCATCGAGCCCGACGCCGGCCGCCGTGCGGTGCAGATCGTCGGCGAGGCGCGCGACTATGCCGCCATCCTGCGCCTGATGGAGCGGCTGGAAAAGGGCCGCGCCCTGGCCCGCGTCCACCTGCTCAGCCATGAGCTGCGCCAGGATGTGGCCGAGCGGCCCTTTGTCTTCACGCTGGCCGCGACCTGGAAGACCGAGGAGCCATGAACAAGGCCCTGTGGCTGCTGCGCCACCATGGCGCCACGCTGGCGCTGTGGGGTGGCGTCGCGCTGGCCTTGCTGGCCCTGGTCGCCAATGCCCTGGTGATGCAGCCGCTGCAAGAGCAGCTGGCGGCGCTGGCCGAGGTGCAGGCGCGCAGCGGCGGCACCGAGCGCGCGGCCGACGCGGCAGCGCGCGCCGGCACGCCGGCCCAGCAGCTGGCCGACTTCTATGCGCATTTCGACAAGGCACCCAAGCTCACCGTCCTGCTCGGCCGCCTCAACGCGGTGGCCAAGGCCAGCGGACTCGAGCTGGCCAGTGCCGAGTACCGGCTCAGCAGCAGCCCCGACCAGCGCCTGCAGCGCTACCAGATCGTGATTCCGGTCACCGGCAGCTACCGCACCATCCGCGTCTTCGTCGCCCGGGCCCTGCGTGAACTTCCCACGATGTCGCTCGACCTCGTCCAGCTGCAGCGCAAATCCATAGCCGACACTGATGTCGAGGCGCAGATCAGCTTCACCTTGCACCTGCCGCGATGAACGCCGCCCGCTCCCGCCCGCTGATTGCCGCCGCCCTCGGACTGCCGCTGCTGGCCGCCGGCGCGCTGCTCGGCCCGGCGCTGGCACAGGCCCGCGATGCCAAGGCGGCACCGGCCAGCCTGGACACCGGCGTGCTCGCCGGGCGCAGCGCTGCCTCGGCACCGGCGGGCGATGCCTTTGCGGTGCGCAACTGGGCGCCACCGCCCAAGCCGGCGCCGCCGCCCCCGCCGGCACCACCGCCGCCACCGCCGCCGCCACCGCAGGCGCCGCCCCTGCCCTTCAAGTACCTGGGCCGGCTGGAAGAATCGCCCGAGCGCACCACCGTCTATCTCTCCGTCGGCGAGCGCCTGCTGGCCGTGAGCCCGGGCGACATCATCGACCGCGTCTACCGCATCGACGGCTACGAAGCCGGCCAGTTGCACTTCACCTATCTGCCCCTGCAGATCCGCCAGACCATGCCGATCGGGGCCATGCCATGAACCACGTCCTACCCCGCTGGGCTGCCGGCGCGGCCCTCCTGCTGCTGGTGGCCTGCACCACGGTGCAGACCGACAGCCTGGCACTGATCGACCAGGGCCAGTACCGCGAGGGCCTGGCGCGCCTCGAGCAGGCCATGAAGCAGCGCCCGGGCGACCAGGAACTGCGCATCACCTATTTCCGCGCCCGCGACCGCGCCGTCAATCTGCTGCTGGTCCAGGCCATGTCCGAGGCTGGCGCCGGGCGTGCCGAACCCGCAGCGGCGTTCTACCGCCAGGCGCTGCAGATCGACCCCAGCCATGCGCGCGCCAACGCCGGCCTGAGCGCGCTGGAAAGCGCGCGTCGCCACCAGCAACTGGCCGAGAACGCCAAGGCGCGGCTGGCCAGCGGCGACGCCGCCGGTGCCGACCTGATGGTCAAGGCCATCCTGAGCGAAAGCCCCGGCCACCCGCAGGCGCGCGAGCTCGACCGCGAGCTGCGCGAGGCCGAGCGTCAGAAGGCGGTCACCGTGCCAGCGCTCAAGTCCAAGCTGCAGACGCCGGTGAACCTCGAGTTCCGCGACGCGCCGCTGCGCCTGGTGATGGAAGCGCTGCAAAAGTCGGCCGGCATCAACTTCATGCTCGACCGCGATATCCGGCCCGACACCAAGACGACCATCTTCGTCAAGAACGTGCGCGTCGAGGATGCCATCGACCTGATCCTGCAGAACAACCAGCTCGAGAAGAAGGTGCTCACCGAGAACACCATCCTCATCTACCCGGCCACGCAGCAGAAGCTGCGCGAACACCAGGAGCTGGTGATGCGCACCTTCCAGATCGGCAACGCCGATCCCAAGCAGACGGTGAACATGCTGCGCACCATGCTCAAGACCAAGGACATCTTCGTCGACGAGCGCGTCAACATGATCGTCATGCGCGACACGCCCGACGTGATCCGCGCCGCCGAACGCCTGATCGCCGCCCAGGACATGGCCGATGGCGAGGTCGTGCTCGAGCTCGAGATCCTCGAAGTGTCGCGCTCGCGCGTCCGCGAGCTCGGCATCACCTACCCGAACGAGTTCGGCGGCGGCCTGATCGGTTTCGGCAACCGCATCACCAACGCGCTCGAACTCAGCCCCGGCGTCAAGCTCAAGCTGCTGGCCACCGACGGCGAGACCAAGACCCTGGCCAACCCGCGCGTGCGCGTGCGCAACCGCGACAAGGCGCGCATCCACATCGGCGACCGCGTGCCGGTGATCTCCAGCACCATCGTGGGCACCACCACCAGCGCCGGCCAGGCCGGCAGCGCCCCGGTGACGACCGAGCAGATCCAGTACATCGACGTCGGCATCAAGATCGAGGCCGAACCCACCCTCTACCCCGACGACACGGTGGCGGTGAAGATCAACCTCGATGTCTCCTCGCTCGGCACCAAGACCACCACCAATGCCGGCAGCGTGGCCTACGAGGTCGGCACGCGCAACGCCACCACCGTGCTGCGCCTGAAGGATGGCGAGACGCAGGCGCTGATGGGCCTGATCCGCGACGAGGACGTGCTGTCGCGCTCGGGCATTCCGCTGGTCGGCGAGTTGCCGCTGCTGGACATGATCTTCGGCTCGCGCACGACCGAGAAGCGCAGCCGCGAGCTGGTGCTGCTGATCACGCCGCAGCTGGTGCGCGGCATCAGGCCACCCGACGCGACGCTGGCCGAGTTCTGGTCAGGCACCGAGGGCGCCGTGCGCCTGCGCGCACCGGTGGTGCAGCAACTGCCCGAGCCGGGCAAGAAGCCGGCAGGCGCGGCCGGCCCCGACGCGGCCGCCGCGCCCGCCACCCTGTCCACCGAGGCGCCGGCGGCGCTGGCTGCGGTGCAGCCGCTGGCGCTGTCGTGGTCGGCACCGCCCAAGGTCAAGGCCGGGCAGGAATTCATGATCGAGCTGCGCGGGCGCAGCGCCGGCGCGCTCAAGAGCGCGGCAGTGCAGCTGCGCTACGACCCGGCCGAGCTCGAGATCCTGGGCGCCGACAAGGCGGGCTATTTCAAGCCCGCCAGCGGCACCACCGTCTACACGCCCAATGTCGACGCCGCCATGGGCATCGTCGGCGCCAGCATTGCCGTCGCCGAGGCCGACGCGGCGCCGGGCGACGGCGGCCTGCTGCAACTGCGCGCCAAGGCCAAGGGCAAGGGCGGCCAGACGCTGTTGCAGATCACCCATGTGATCGCCATCGACCCCGCCAACCGCCGCGTGCCGCTGCAGGGCAGCCTGCCGCTGAGCCTCGTCGTCGAGCCATGAAGCCACGCCGGGCCGCCGCCGGCTTCACGCTGATCGAGCTGCTCATCACCGCCACCATCGTCGCGGTGTTCGCCACCGTGGCGCTGCCGCTGGCCGAGCTGAGCGTCAAGCGCTCGCGCGAGAACGAGCTGCGCGCCGCGCTGCGCGAGATCCGCGGCGCGCTCGACGCCTACAAGCAGGCCCACGACGAAGGGCGCATGCTCAAGAAGGAGGGCGCCACCGGCTATCCGCCCAGCCTGGAGATCCTGGTCACCGGCGTCGAGGATGCGCGCAGCGCCAAGAAGCAGCGCATCAACTTCCTGCGCCGGCTGCCGCGCGACCCCCTGCACGGCGATCCCAAGCTGCCGGCGGCCCAAACCTGGGGCCTGCGCGCCTACGAAAGCCCCTTCGATGCGCCGCGCTCGGGTGCCGATGTCTACGACATCCACTCGCTGGCCAGCGGCGTCGGCCTCAACGGCATCCCCTACGCGCAATGGTGAAGAAGCACCGCGGCTTCACGCTCATCGAGCTGCTGGTGGTGATGGCCATCATCGGCACGCTGATGGCCCTGGTCGTGCCGCGCTACTACGACAGCGTCAAGCGCGCCGAGGAGGCCGCGCTCAAGCAAAACCTCTCGCTCACGCGCGACGCCATCGACAAGTTCTACGCCGACAACGGCCGCTACCCCTCGTCGCTGGACGATCTGGTCACCAAGCGCTACCTGCGCAGCCTGCCGATGGACCCGGTCACCGGCGCCAACGACAGCTGGACGCTCGTGCCCCCGCCCGACCCCGAGCAGGGCAAGGTCTACGACCTGAAGAGCGGCGCGACCGCGATGTCGCGCGAGGGCACGCCCTTCAACACATGGTGAGGCGGCGCCACACCCGGCCAGAGCCCGCTTTCCGGGGGGGGGCGGCTCGCCAGCGGGGCGTGACCTACATCGCCCTGCTGCTGGCCATTGCCATGGTCAGCGGCGTGCTGGCGGCCGTGTCCTCGGTGGTCAGCCAGGCGCAGCGGCGCGAACGCGAGGCGCAACTGCTGTGGGCCGGCGCGCAGATCCAGCTCGGCCTGCAGTCCTATGCGCGCGCCGGCGACGGCAGCCTGCCACGCCGGCTCGAGGATCTGCTCGAAGACCCGCGCACGCCCGACAAGCGTCGCCACCTGCGCCGCATCTACGAAGACCCCATGAACCGCGGTGCCGAGTGGGGCCTGGTGCGCGATGCCAAGGGCGGCATCACGGGCGTCTACAGCCAGTCGACCGCCGCCCCGATCAAGAGCGGCGCCTTTGCGCCCGCCTACCGCAGCTTTGCCGGCAGCCGGCGCTACAGCGACTGGCAGTTTGCCGCCGGCGGCGCCGGACAACGCCCGCCGGAGGCCGGTGCCTCGGCGCCCGCGGGCCGCCTGCCCAAACCACCGCCCGCCGCCAGCGCGGCGGCTCCGCCGGCGCCAACACCGGCGCCCGCGGCACCCGTGGCCCCGCCGGCCGGCCCGCCGCCACCGAACCCCGAGAACGAAGCCCCCGAAGCGCCCCCCGAGGCGCCTGCAGACCCCCCGGAGGCCCCGCCGGAAGAGGCGCCGCTGGAGCCACCGCCGCAGTGAGCCGGCCGGCGCCGCCATAACGGCCCACAATGCCTGCAGGGGTATCTAAAAGAAAGAGAAATGCAGGATTGGGAACATTTACTTACCACATCCTCGGTCGCTTACAAGTGAAACAGCTGCCCTGCGACAACACGCCTCACCCCGACCCCGGGGGGTATGCAGGCGCGAGCATAGCGAGGGCGGCAAAATGGATTTGTCGAGGGCAAGACGTTCAGTCGTAAGGACAGTCGAGATGCTCAGACGCCTGGCGTGCCCAGGGGCGAAAACCCCGGCCGGCACCAAACAACGTCAAACCACGCTTCGGAGAGCACCATGAAAGTTTCGAACAAGATCGCCATCGCCGCCCTGTCGGCCGCCCTCGTTTCCGGCTCGGCCATCGCCGCCCAGGACGACTCCTTCGCCGCCCTGCAAGGCGTCGATTCGACCGAGCTGTCGGCCGTCGAGATGGACGCCGTCACCGGCCAGCTGACCGTGGCAGAACTCACCGCCTTCATCAACAAGATGCCGGCGTCGCCGCTGAAGACCTATCTGCAGCGCCTGATCAGCAACCCCAAGAATGCCAAGCTGGTCAACTTCATCGTGGCCTCGCTCACCAAGATCGGCTTCTGATCCGACTTTCTGCACACAAGAGGGGGCATCCGCGAGGGTGCTCCCTCTTCCTTTTGTAGCGCCATCGCCGGCCGATTACAGTGCAGTGATGGAGAGTTCCCCTTGCTAGCGCAGGCCAGCGCCATGGCCATCGCGGTGCTGGCCCTGCTGTGCAGCACGCCCGCCCAGGGCGCTAGCGCCAGCGTCGAGGCCGGTACCGCGAAATGGCAGCAGCCGCTGCGCTCGGTGCGCGACCAGCGCGATGACGGCCTGGTGCGGCAGGCCTTTGACTACTCCTGCGGCTCGGCCGCCCTGGCCACCCTGCTGACCTTTGCCCTGGACGACCCGGTCGACGAGGCCTGGGTGCTGAAGGCCGTGCTCGAGCCGCTGGCCCAGGACCAGCAGGCCTTGCTGAAGAAGGACGGCCTCTCGCTGCTCGACCTGCAGCGCGTGGCCGAATCGCGTGGCCACCGCGCCCAGGGCTTTCGCATCGGCGTCGATGGCCTGTCGCGCGTCTCGCGGCCACTGATCGTCTTCATCAAGCCGGGCGGCTATCGGCACTTCGCCGTGCTCAAGGGCGTGCGCAATGGCCGCGCCTATCTCGCCGACCCATCGCTGGGCAATGTGCGCATGCCGCTGTACCGCTTTGTCGACATGTGGGCCGACGACAAGGGCCGCGGCATCGTCTTCGCCGTCGAGCGCCGCCAGGGCCCGGCCCCCGATGCCTCGGCGCTGCGCCTGGCCCCCGAGGGCACGCCGCTGGAAGTGCTGAGCGCCCGCCATCTCCTCGAGGTCGGCAGCCCCGGCCGCACCGTCCACTCCATCAGGTAAGCCCGTGTTCGTGCGCACCCAATATTTCTCCCTGTCCGCCCTGCTGCTGGCCGCCACGCTGGCCCTGGCCGCGCCCGCAGCCGGCGCCGGGCCGGCCCCCGATGTGCTGACGCTCGAAGAGACGGCACAGCTGCTGCGCCTGCCAGCGCCAGCGGTGCTGGATCTGGCACGCAGCGGCGGCCTGCCTGGCCGCAGCCTGGCCGGCCAGTGGCGCTTCAGCCGCGCTGCCTTGCTCGACTGGCTCAAGGGCGAGCCGGCGGCGCCGGCCCTGCCCGCGGCAGAACTGGCTGCGCTGGCCGGCCGCGGCGCCGCACCGGCCGCAGCCGCTTCGCCCAGGGCGGTGCCGCTGCTCGTCGCGCAGCAAGGCACGGGCGACACCGCGGCCCGCTCCGACCCCATGGGCCCGGCGCGCCTGGCCACGGCCCGCTGGGGCGTGGTGCTCGAGGTCGTGCCGCAGGCAAGACAGGACCAGTCGCGCCCGATTCCGGCGGTGCTGCAGGCCTTCGAGGTCGTGACCACGGCCACCACGCTCGACGGCCAGCCCGCGCTGCAGGTGGCCGTGGGCTATTTCGCCAGCCGCGAAGATGCCGAGGCGGCGCGGGCGGCGGCGCTGGCGCGCTTTCCCGCGGCGCGCGTGGTCGACTTCGGCGAGCGCAAGGTGGTGGCCGGCGCGGCCACGCCCGCAGGTACGCCCGCGAGTGCGCCCGCCAGCCCCGCTGCCGGCAGGCCCGCCCCGCAGGCCGCAAACCCTGCCAAGGCCGCCGCACCCGCGGCCACCACGACAGCCGCCGCCACCGTCGGCGACAAGCCCACGGCCCCGAGCGCCGACCGCATCGCGCTGCGCGACCAGGTCGTGCTGCTGCCCGGCGGCACCACGACGGTCGACTTCGGCCTCGCCTACGGTCGCGCCGAGCGCAACAACTACCCGGCGCTGCGCGTCGACCAGCGCACCGTGACCGCCACCCTGGCCGCCCGCTACGGCCTGGCCGACGACCTTCAGGTCACGGCACGCCTGCCGGCCATGCATCGCCGCGTCTCGACCCAGGTCGACCCGTCGCTGGGCGCCTCGGCCAGCGACAGCCAAGGCCATGTCGGCGACCTCTCCACCAGCCTGCTGGGGGTGGCAGCGCACGAGCGCATGGGCCGGCCCAATGTGATCTGGAGCGTCGATGCCACGCTGCCCACCGGCCCCGGCGACGCCGGCCTCGGCGGCGGCATCGTCTTCAGCAAGAGCTACGACCCGGTGGTGCTGTTCGGCGGCCTGAGCTATATGCGCGGCCTGCGCGTCGACGCCGCCGATTCAAAGCGCCTGCTGGCGCGCAACAACTTCGGCTTCACGCTGGGCTATGCCTATGCCATCAACGACACCGTGGCGCTGAGCACCGTGCTCGGCGGCAGCTACCGCAACACGGCGGCCAGCGGCGGTGGCATCAAGCCCGCGCACGAGAGCTACCAGCTCCAGCTGGGCATGACCTGGCAACTCGGCAGCGGGCTTTACCTCGAACCCAGTGCCTCCATCGGCCTGGGCGGCGCGGCCCCCGACTTCACGCTCTCGGTCAACCTGCCCTTCAGCTTCTGAGGATCAAGCTTCCATGCTCCGCTACACGCTGCTGGCCCTGTCGCTGACGGCCGCCCTGGCCACCCCGGCCCGGGCCGCGCCCGCCTATGCCGACGTGGCATCCATCTTCAATAGCCGCTGCGTCATCTGCCACAACGGCCCCGCGGCCCCCAACGGCCTGCAGCTGGGCAGCTACGAGGCCATCATGGCCGGCAGCAAGAACGGCCCCGCCGTGGTGGCCGGCGCACCGGCCGGCAGCGAGCTGGTCAAGCGCATCCGCGGCGAGCGCCAGCCGCGCATGCCGCTCACCGGCCCGCCCTGGCTGAGTGATGCCGAGGTCGCGCTCATCGAGGGCTGGATACAGGCCGGCGCACCCAAGGGCAACGCGCCCGCGCCGGCGGCCGCCGCTGCCGTGGCGCCGGCTGCCATCAGCGGGCCGGTGAACTACGGCCACGTCGAGCCCATCCTGCTGTCGCGCTGCGTCAAGTGCCACGTCGAGACCGGCGGCAAGATGGGGCCGCCGCCCGAGGGCTATGTGCTGCGCAGCTACGCGCAGACCATCGCCGCCACCGACCGCGCCCGCGTCATCCCCGGCAATCCGGCTGCCAGCGAGCTGCTGCGCCGGGTCAAGGGCCTGGCGCAACCGCGCATGCCTTTCGACGGCCCGCCCTGGCTGGGCGACGACGAGATCAAGCTGCTCGAGCGCTGGATTGCCGACGGCGCACGCGACCGCGACGGCAAGCCG
Source organism: Rubrivivax sp. A210 (assembly GCF_904426505.1). Taxonomy (GTDB): domain Bacteria; phylum Pseudomonadota; class Gammaproteobacteria; order Burkholderiales; family Burkholderiaceae_C; genus Rubrivivax. The sequence continues at coordinate 100,555 of NZ_CAJGBN010000003.1, read as the reverse complement.
GCGCCGGTGCCGGTGGGCGCGCGTGTGCGCCTGCGCGGCACGCTCACCGCGCCGGGCGAAATCGACGGCGCCCGCTTTGATGCCCGTGGCGCGCGCATCGACAAATCGCCGCGCGTCGGCGGCGCGGCCGAGTTGCGCGCCACCGTGCAGCCCGACGGCAGCCTGCTGGCCGAGCGCCTGCGCGGCCGCTGAAGGGCCCCCGCGCCCTGCACCCGCCGCGGCGGGCGCGCGGGACGCCGAAGCCCTGGTCGTTGCCTAGTCGTTGTTGCCCAGGTTGACCAGGGTCTCGACCTTGGCCGCGGCCTTGAGCCTGGCCACCAGGTCGCGCGCCACCATGGTGCGCTTCTCGGCCAGCAGCTTGGCGCGGATGCCGTCCTTCGCCTCGTCCAGCGGCTGGATCACCGCCGGCACCACCGCACCCGCCTTGATGAGGTGCAGGCCGGACGGCGTGGCCACGACCTCGGACACCTGGCCCGGCGCCAGCGCGAACAGCGCGTCCTCGAAGGCCTTGACCATGCGGCCGCGCGCCACCTCGCCAAGGTCGCCGCCATTGAGCGCCGAGTTGTCGGCCGAATGTGCGCGCGCCAGCTCCGAGAAATCGGCGCCGGCCTGGATGCGGGAGCGCAACTCGTCGATGCGCACGCGCGCCGCGCTGCGCTCCTCGGCCGAGGCCTGCGGGCCCAGCTTGATCAGGATGTGGCTGGCCCTGGCCGCCTCGGGCTTGGTGTAGCGGTGGATGTTCTGCTTGTAGAAGGCCTCGACCTCGTCGTCGCCCACCACCGGCTCCTGCGATGACTTGCGCACCAGGAACTTGGCGCCGGACAAGTCTTGCCGCACGTACTCGGCGTAGTCCTTCTCGTTGAAGCCGGCCTGCTCGAGCTTGCGCGCAAAGGAGTCGCGGCCCTTCATCTGCTCGGCCATCTGGCGCAGCACGGCCTGCACCTCGGCGTCCTCGGCGACGATGCCCTCGGCCTTGGCCGCCTGCCACAGCACCTCGCGCTCGATCAGCTGGTCCAGCGCCTCGCGCTTGAGCTTCTTGTAGACGCGCGGCTGGATCATCGTGGTGATGTTGCGGCGCTGGTTCTTCGCGTACTCCTCGAAATGCCGCTCCAGCCGCAGATTGGTGATTTCGGTGCCGTTGACGCGTGCGGCAACGCCCGGGATGTTCTGGGCCGGGGCCAGGCCGGCCGCCAGGGCCAGGGTCGCGGCCAGCAGGCCCGCACGCAGGCTGACAAGGTTCATGGTGCTCACTCGATCCTGATGTAGGCGCTGGCGGGCTTGAGGCTGTGCGATCCCGGATCGACCGTGACGACGTAGCCGCCCATGGCCCCGATGCGCCGGTTGGGCCCGTAGGACAGCGCCGGCGTCACCGTGGTCTCGAAGCTGAAGAGGTTTTCCAGTGCATTGATCAGCTTGGCCCGGCTGAGGTCGCGGCCGGCGCGCTTGAGCGCCTCTTCCAGCACCAGCAGCGAGGCATAGGTCGAGGCCTGCGCCGGCTGGTGGCGCGCGCCCAGGCCGGCGCCGCGCTGGAACGCGCCCAGCGTGGCCGCCCCCGCGCTGGTGATGTCGGCCGGCCGGGTCGGGTAGGCCAGGAAGATGCGGTTGCCCAGCGTCGTGGGCAGGTTCACCGCGGCGCGGCCCACGCGCACGCCCGGCGCCAGCAGATAGGGCGTCCAGATGGCGTCGCGGATGCTCGTGCCCAGCTGCTCCATCTCGGCGTCGCTGCCCAGGAAGATCAGCACCTGCACGCCGGACTGCTGCAGCTTGGCCACCAGGTCGCGCGCCGGCATGCGGCCCGCGGGGTAATGCACCGCCACCGAACGGTTCCAGCCACGCTGGCGCAGGCCGGCCACCGCGGCATCGGCAACCTCGGCCATGCCGTCCTCCTGCGGATGCACGACAGCGACCACCGGGTCCGTCAGCTTGAGCTGGGTGGCGGCGAACTCGGCCAGCACGCGCGCCTGCTCCTGCAGCCCAGGCAGCACGAAGAAGGTGTAGCGGTTGACGTCCATGCCGGCCTGGGTACGCATCGTGAACGGCCCCACCACCGGCACCTTCAGGCGCTCGGCCAGGGCCGCGGTCTCGCGCTCCAGGCCCGAGGTCATGGGGCTGACCACCGCGAACACCTGCGAGGCCGCGAACAGCTCCTCGGCATTCTTCAGGCCGGTGGCACGGTCTTCGGTGTACTCGGCCACGACCAGGTCGATCTTGCGGCCGACCAGTCCGCCGCGGGCGTTGAGCACCTCGATCTGCGCACGCAGCACCGCCTCCATGGCCTGCCCCACCTCGGCCAGGCGGCCACTGCGCGGCAGCAGCGTGCCGATGCGCACGCGATCAGCCGTCAGCCCGGGGTCGAGGTCGGACTGGATGCGCTTGAGGTAGGCCACCAGCGAGGCCATGTCCTCCATGGCCATCAGGTAGCGCGGCATCGCCGGGTCAAGCCGCTGGCCTGCCGGGTCGGTGCCGTAGGTCAGTGATTCGGCAAAGCTCTTCTCGTCGTAGGGCCCGTGGGTGCGGCCGTTGTCGTGACGGTGGCCGTACGAGCGGATCAGCTGGCTCCAGGTGATGTCGCTGGGCCTGACCACCCCTTCCGGCCGGCCCTGGCCGTCGGCGCCATGGCAGTTGCCGCAGGGCAGCGTCGCACCCTCGACCGGCGTTTCCTGCGCACCCAGAAAGGCCTTGAGCGGCTTGCCCGAGGGGCTGACGCCCTCCAGATAGACCTTCTTGCCGGCTTCTTCCTGGGGCGTGAGCGGCTGCGCCTGCACCGCGGCAGCGAGCAGGCACAAGGCCGCCAGCCACCACCCGGCGGGGCGGTTCGCACCGGAGCGCTTCATGGCGCTCAGTTCGAGCGCGGCGGGTTGAGCGAGGGCAGCGGCAGCAGGTCGTCGCCGCCGCTGAGCAGCGAGATCTGCGCCGCCAGCAGATCGGGCGGCATGTTGGGAATCATCTTGCGGCCACGGTCGGTCTTGAAGTTCCAGGCGATCAGCTGCGTCGAATGCGATTCGACCTCCTGGCTCCACTGGCCCAGGCGCTTGAGCACGAGGTCGACATCGGCCTTCTTGCCGGTGAGGAAGAACCAGCCCGGCACGTCGGCCGACTGCTTGGCCGCGTACTGCTTCATCGCCTGCGGCGTGTCGCGCACCGGGTCGGAGGAGATGGTGATGAAGAAGACATCCTTGCCGAAGGCGGGGCCGATCTTGCTGCGCACGGCGTTCATGGCCTGCGTGATCAGCGGGCAGGCATCGGCGCAGTTGGTGTAGATGGTGTTGATCACCACCGTGCGGCCCTTGAGCATGTCGGTGTAGAAGCGCACCTTGCGGCCGTCCTGCGTGTACAGCTCGCTGTCGGTGAAGTACTTCTGCGGGTCGCGCTTGGGCTTGGCCAGCGCCGTGGAGGGCGCGGCCGACGCGGCAGCCCCCGCCGGCTTGGCGGCATCGTGGTTTTCGTGCGCCTGGGCGCCGGTGATGACGCCGGTGGAGGCCAGCGCCAGCAGTGCCATCAGCAAGCTTTTCTTCATGTCGAACCCTGTTCAGTGTTTGTGCCCGGCGGGCATGGGGGCGGTGCGCGCAGCGCGCAGTTGCTGGACCTTGGCGATCAGGACCTTGGGGTCGGTGAAGCCGAAGAAGCGGGTCCATTGGCCCGTGCGGGCATCGCCAATCAGCACCAGCGCCGGGTGGTCCTCGAAGCTGGCCGAATAGGCACCGAAGCCCTTGAGCACTTCATTGACGCGGCCGGTCGGGCCCGTGAGCCACACCCAGCCCGGCTTCACGCCCAGCTTGTCGGCGTAGTCCTTCATGCGCGCCGGCGTGTCGCGTGCCGGGTCCACGGTGATGGTCACCAGGCGCACGTCATCGCCATCGCCGATCTCGGCCTGCACTTGGGCCAGCGCGGCCGTCAGCACCGGGCACACCGTGGTGCAGGTGGTGTAGACAAAGTCGAGCACGACGATGCGGTCGCCGATGACATCGCTCTTGAGGCGTTGCTGGCGGCCAAACTGGTCGGAGAGCTGCGCATCGCCGTAGCGCACCTTGACCGCACCCGGCTTGGGCGCTTCGGCCTGGGCCTGGTGCTGGTGATGCGAATGGTCTTCCGCGGCCCGGGCGGGCCCGAAGGCCGCCCCTGCCGCGACCAGGCCCGCGGCAAGGGCCAGTGCATGTATCTTCATCTCGTGTTCCGGCTTGTGAAGGCCCGGCGCCACACGGCGCCGGGCGGAGTGGCTGTCAGCCCTGCTTGACCGGCTTGGCCGGCTTGGCCGGCTTCACCTTGGCCGGCGCCGCGGTCGGAGCTGCCGGCACGGCCGGTGCCGCGGCCGCCGCCGGGTCGGGCCTCGCCATCACGCTGAAGAAGCCGCTGTCGTTGAAGCCCAGCTTCAGCGAAGGCACGCTCACGTAAACGTAGTAGGCGCCCGCCTCGGCCACTTCAACCGGCACCTCGTAGACGCCCTCCGAAGTCTCCTTGGCGATCACGTCCTTGGGCGCCGAAGCCGGCACCAGGAAGTAGCGCACGATGACATCCTTCAAGCCCGCCTTGGGCTCGCCCGTGCCTTCGATGATGCGGAAGCGCACATTGGCCACATCCTTGGGCTTGAACATGCGGGCCTGCGGCAGGTACTCGACGCCGACGCGCTGGCGCAGCACTTCCAGCGCCGGGTTGACCTTGGCATCGGTGGAGAAGCAATGCACCAGGCGCGGCTGCTCGAGCGAGAGCGCGACGTCGAAGTGGCCCGCCGCCGGCATGCGGAAGCGGCCCGAGAACACGCCCGGCTCGGTTTCGCGCAGGCTGCGGTCGACCACCGTCACCGCACGCGCGAACTTGCCACGGCTGGGGTAGCTCGACATCGGCGCGTTCATGCCTTCCATGTAGAAGTAGGTCGCGTTGTCGGCCGGGCTCACCACGAAGGCGGCGGCCTCGCCCAGGCCCGCCACCACAGCATCGGCCAGCGGCAGGTCGCCACCCATCTTGGGCGCGTAGCTGCCGGCGGCGAAGCTCTGCACGATGGGCTCCTTGCCGACACCGAGCGAGCCGAGGTTGATCATGCTCACGCGCTCGCTGCCGAGGCTGCGGACATAGGCGAAGCCCTGGGTGTACGAGACCTGGAACGGCTGCTCCTGCACCTTGGGGCTGTGGATGATCTCGTTGGAGCCCGGGTCGATGACGTGGACCACGCCTTCGGGCGTGTTGACCACCATGCCCCAGCGGCCATCGGCGGTAAAGCGCAGCGGCCCCAGGCCGGGCTTGGCCTGGATGGTCTTCACGGTCTCGAGCTTGCTGCCGTCGATGACGGTGATGGTGCCGTCCTTGCCGTTGGAGACATAGGCCGCGCGTGACAGCGCCGAATAGGCCACCGACAGCGGCACCGCGCCGACCTTGATGTCCTTGGTCTTCTTCAGCGTGCCGGTGTCGAACACCGAGACCGTGCCCTCGTCGCGGTTGGTGACGAAGGCGGTGCGGCTGTCGCTGGACAGCGCGATTTCGTGGTGGCCGCGGCCGGTGGTGGCCGACATCACCACCTTCTGGTCGCGCACGTCGATGACGGTGACGCCGCCATCCTTGCCGTCACGCGGGTTGTTGCCGACCCACAGGTAGCGCCCATCGGGCTGCAGCACCACGCGCGTGGGATCGGTGCCGGCGGCAATGTCGGCCACCACCTTGAAGGACTCGGTGTCGACCACCGCCACCTGCCCGACCGAGGGCATGCTGACGTACAGGCGCTTGAGGTCGCCGTTGTTGACCCAGTCGATCGGCGGCCCCTTCAGCTGCACCGAGGTGAGCGTGCTGGTGCGGCCGGCCATCGAGACCATGGGGTCGATGACGGTGATGCTGGCGTCGCGATTCATCACCAGCAGGTAGTAGCCGTTCATGTCGACCAGCGGCCGGATGCCGACGGCGCCCTTGAGGTAGAGGCCGATCTTCTGCACGCATTCGCGCTGGGCACCGCCGGCCTGGGCCTGCAGGTTGGCGCCGGCGTCCAGCCAGGCCGCCGGGCGGTTGCCGCGCACCGGAGCGCCGGTGCGCTCATCGGTGACCTTGAAACGCACCTCGGACAGCATGCCCTCCATCAGTTCGGTGCCTTCGAGCGGCAGCGCCTCGAAGTCGATCACCACCCCGTCCTTCACCAGCTTGCTGGCGGCCGTCTTGGTGGCGGCCGCCTGGGCCGCCGTCTGCTCGGCGGCAAAGGCCAGCGCACACGCCGCCGCCAAGCCACATGCGATGAACCATCGCTTGCCTGTATTCACACTCGCTCCTTGAACCGGTGGTCGGCCGAAGGAGGCCGCCGATCTTGATTGGGGGTGGCCGCAACATCGGGCCGATGCATGCGGTGCCATGGGCACCGTCCGGTCAGCGCCAGGGGCTGGATGCCCGGCTGGCGCTGACCGCACGGTGTGAGCCGGCAAGCATGCCGGAGTTCCACTGCAAAGCGTTTGATTCTTGCCAAAGAAGAATGGGTGCAGCCGTGAAAGCTGCACCCATTTGCACCGGCCGGGGGTTGCCCCCCGGCAGGACTGCACGCTTACGGACCGACGCGCAGGATGCCCCAGGCACCGCCGCCCATGCTGGCGGCTGCGGTGTCACGCATCAGGTAGTCGCCCTTGACAGCGTCACTGCCACCAGCGCCGGTGGTCGGCTTGATGACGTAGTGAGCACCACCAATGACGCTTTCCTGGGCGCCGAAGTACATCTGCATCGGGTTGTTGCCGACGACCACCGACGCGACGTTGTCGATGTTGGCGTTGGTCGGGAAGCCCGCGGCATTGCGGTTGAGCGCCAGGTACGGATCGCGCGGCCACACGTGGCCGTGCAGCGTGAACGTCGTACCACGGTTGCTCGAGTTCGGGTTCACGAGGCCGATGCGGAACTGCTGGCCCGCGGTGGCCTTGAACACCGGCACTTGAGGATCGGCACCAGCGGTGAGGCTGTTGCTGAACAGGTCGCCGGCATTCGTGACCGAGCCGAAGCAGGTCAGGTCAGCCGGGTTGGCGGCCTTGGGAGCCGTGAACGCCGGGCTGCAGTTGGCATTGCCAGCTGCCGACAGCGGCGGGATGCCGAGGCGGAAGAACGTCGGCTCGGCACCGTAGTTGGCGGCGTTGAGAACCGTGTGCGCGGCATTCTCGGGCGTGCCCGGGCCTTCCTCGGACTCGTTCTGCACGGCATTACCCGACGCATAGCGGTAGTTCATCATCTTCTGCCACACGAGACCGAAGTCGCGGTAGGTCTGCGCCGTCGTTGCCGGCAGCGTGTTGGTCAGCAGGTTGGTCACGGACTGGGCCAGGGCCGGAGCCGTGATGTCAGCCGTGGCGCGCGAGCCCGCCACCGGGTAGGCAATGGTCGCACCGCGGGGGTGAACCACCATTTCACCGAACAGGCCCTTCTGGGGCTGCTTGAGCTTGTCGGCCGGCAGGGCGTTGACCGGACCGAATTCGATCGCGGTCGCCAGCACGGCGTCGAGGTTGAACTGGGCGGCATTGCCGACTTGCGGCAGTTCGGCCAGGCGCAGGTCGCCAGCGTAGAACGTGTAGGTCCGGGCGGGGGCGCCAGGGGCCACGGTCTGCACCGGGTTGATACCGACGTTGGTGCCGTCGGACTTGGTCACGTCGTATTCGAGCAGCTGGGTGTGGAAGCCCACTTCGCTGGAAGGACGGATCAGGTTGACGCCGAAGTGGGTCGAGCCCTCCGGATGGAGGCGGTCACGCTTGACGGCGTGGCGGAACTCGTTGTAGTTCGGCAGGTCGCTGGCCACGGCGGGCAGCTTGTTGTCCAGCGTCACTTGCACGCAGTCGCCGGCGTTGACACGCAGCACCAGCGGCTCGACCTTGACACCGGCCTTGAGCTTGCCAGCGGCGTCGAGATCCGAAGACATGACATACATCATGCCGGTCGGGTCATGCAGCGGGCCGGTCTCGTTGACCGTGATGCCTTGGGCCGTGCCCGTCACCGGGGTGGTGCGGGTGTTGTAGACCAGCGTGCCGGTGCCCGTGAGCGGGCCGCCTGCATGCAGGGTGTTCAGGGCCACGCCAGTGGGCAGTTGGCCCAGCTGGAGGTTCGGCGTGCCGGCACGCAGCACCTGGTCGCCCGTCGGCGTGATGGTCACACCGGGGACGGCAGGCAGCACGAGGTTGGCAGCCACAGCCGTGATGTTGAAGGTCTTGACCGGCGCGTTCAGCGGGCAGACCGCCTTGTCACCAGACTGGAACAGCGCGCGGTTGAACGGCTGCACCGGACGCACGTTGTTCGGCAGCGCATGCAGGTTGGCCTGCAGCGTGTTGTAGTTGCGCATGAGGCCCCAGTTACCGTTCCAGATGCCGTCTTGGTAGGCGTCCATCATGTACAGGTAGTCGGCGGTACCCGCCTTCTGGCTGAAGTCCATGAAGACCGGCGAGGCCATCGTGAACTGCTCGGAGATGCCACCCGAAGACTGGTTGACCCAGCCCGAGTTGACACCGCGACCATGGCCGGAGCCGGTCTTGAGCCACTTGATGCCGTGGATCGACACGCTGTGCTCTTCTTCGTCACCACCGGCTTGCGCCTTGATGCGGACGCGGTCACCCGAGTAGGTGCGCAGCATCGGGGTGTAGGGGTCCTTCTGCTCGTAGCCGGCGATATTGATGTGCGGCGGGAACGTCGTCACAGCCATATTGGTCGGCGGCAGGATGCTGGTCTGGACGGGCGCGGCAGCCACGTCACCCAGGATGGGCATGCGGTTCAGGTCCGGAATCGCGCGAACGACGGTGGACGAGAGCACGTAGGCAAGGTCGCCGGCCTGGCCGTCGGCCTGGGCACCGCTCTTGCCGTCGGGACCGGTCTTGCTCGGGTCGAAGACGCGCAGCGAACCGGGTTCGTTGCGGTAGTTGACGACGAACATGCCGGGCTCGAGGAAGTCGATCGAGGTCGGGCACGGACGCTGGATGCACTCACGCACCTTGCCCGGGACTTCTTCGTTCACCACCGGGGCGAAGGACAGCGCGCCATTGGCCATCGTGACCGCCTTCTCGACCGAGAGGTCGGGCAGGATCGGGAAGATCGGCTTGATCAGCGGCGGGGCGATCGCGAAGCGGAAGGTGTCCGACTGCACCGCACCAGGCGCGAACGCCGGGAACAGGCCATCGGCCGGAGCATGGCTCGGGTCAGGGTAGAACAGGTCTTGCAGCGCCGGGGCAAAGCCCAGGTAGGCCTTCTCGTCGAAGTCGCCGTTCTGCTCGCCACGGGTGCCGGCACCGACGTAGACGCCGGCTTCGTACGCGTGTTGGAAGTCGGTGTACTCGAAGTAGAACTCGCGGAAGCTGTCGTTCTTGTTGTCACCGTCCAGGTCGGTCGTCTCGATGGCGGCTTGCCACGAGGTCGGGCCGCCGTCGTTGCGGCAGCCGCCAGGCAGCTGGTCGCGCGGGGCCTGGCCGACGTCGGTCGGCGAGAACGGAGCCACGCCGGCCGGCGAGGCGCAGCCCAGCAGGTTGCCGGTTTCGCTGTGCTTCCAGGTCGACTTGGACGGCTCGATCAGCACCGTGGAGTACAGGCCGATCTGCTGGAAGGTGGACGGACCGTAGTGGTCGTGGGTGAAGATGATGCCGAGGCCGCGGTCAACGTGCTGGACGTTGAGCATCGGGTCGGCGAACCAGCGTTGCAGCGTGACGCGCGCACCCATCCAATCCACGTTGCCGGGGCCGGCCGCGGGGAAGAAGGCGTGCTTTTCGGGGTGCAGGGCGGCAGCCGTGCCCGGGCCCGGGAGGGCGCCGAAGTGGCAGTCGATGGCGTGGCCGTTGAAGCAGTTGATGGCGTGGATGCGCTCGCGCACCGTGCCGGCAGACAGCGTGCCGTCTTCGTAGTTCCAGCCGTTGGCGGCACCGTCGGTCGTGGTCAGGTCCCACTTCGGCAGGTGGATGTGCTGGCCGATGATGTCGGTCGGCGTGCGCAGCTGGTAGTCATCCATCTCGAACGTTTCCGGCACGAGATTGGTGTGGTGGTACATCGTGCAGTCGAAGGTGTTCATCCGCATCACGAGCGGCTCACCCGGCTTGGTCTTCTCGATCACCGGCAGCGCGTCTTCCCACAGGGAGACGATGCGCTGTTGCGGGTAGTGGTAGCCCACCTTGTTCAGCACGGCGTCGTACTGGATGTTGGCGCCCTTGTAGACGCGCGGCGTGTACGAGCCGAAGGGGCCCGAAGGCAGGCTGACCAGCGGCGTGGTGTAGCTGGCGCTGTTCCACTGGTTGGTGCCGTTGGAGGCCACCGGCAGGCCGGCGTCATCCTGGCAGGGGTCGCTGAAGACCGCGCCCGGAACCGACGGGCTGGCGTTGACGCGGAAGGTCGCGGCCGACACGGCACCGGCCGTGGTCTGCTTGTAGCTGGCGATGTTGCCACGCGAGTGGAAGGCCATGGCGGCGCGCTCCACGTCGGTGCCACCCTCGGGGTAGAACACCGGCTTGGCCTTGGCCATGATCTTGGTCAGGTCGACCGGGCTCACGATACCGGCGATGGTGGGCGCGGCCTGGCCGCCGGCGGCGACGCCGTGCAGCGCGTGGCGCGGCAGACCGCCGTGCATCTGGTGGTAGTCACCGGCCAGGTTGATGAAGTTGGCCTTCATCGCGGCCGAGTAGCTCTTGTAGGGCTCGACGCCGGTCACGGCATCGGTCATGGCGATGGCCTGGTCCTTGGTGACCATGTCCAGCGGCGGGGTCGACGGACGCTGGCCGACGATGCCTTCTTCGCAGGTGGCGCCGTTCTCGCAGGCGATGCCGGCCACCCAGAACGGGTAACCCGGGTTCACGTCGTCGGCGGTGCCGAACTTGCCGTCGGCGCCGGCGATGGCGGCGTAGTTGAGCTTGGTCTGGCTGGAGGTGCCGCCAGGGGCAGCGCCGTTGCGGTCGACCGCGACGACGGTGGTGCCGGCAGCGGGCATCGGGGCCAGGCCCTTGCCGGGCAGCGGAACGAGCGCGACCATCGGCGTGCCGACCGTGAGTTCGCCGTCAGGCAGGGCGCGCGAACCGGCGGCGGGGGTGCCGTCCTTCAGCGCGAAGGGAACGGTATGGAAGCCGTTGCCCGAAACCGCCAGCTTGGTGCCGGTTTCCATCGTGTCATGGATACGCCACATGTACCACATGCCCTGCGCGAAGTGCGGGTAGAAGTGGCAGTGGTAGATGGCGTCGCCGGCCGACTTGTTGCGGTTGCCCGAGCCGCCGTTGGCGATCTCGTAGGTGTAGCCCATGCCGGGGCCGATGCCCTGGGCGTCGAGGTAGTTCGAGTTGTCGTCGTTCGGGTTGAACAGCCACTGGTGGTTGTGCAGGTGGAAGACGTGCTGCTCGAAGCCGTTGTGCGTGTTGCGGAACTTGACGAAATCACCGATGTAGCTGTGGTTGATGTTCGCCGGATCGTCCGGGTAGTAGGCCTTGGTGGCCTTGGGGCCCAGGGCGGCGACAAACTGCTGCTCGGCCGGGGTCAGTGCGGGCGTGCCGTTCTTCAGGAACAGCAGGATGTTCAGAACGTTCTGCGGCGTGATGGTCTCGAGGCCGGCATTCGCCGGGATGTCGACCAGCTGCGCCACTTCGCCCACCGTGAAGTGGGTGAGGAAGAACTCCTCGTAGGCGCAGTCCAGGCAGTCATAGCTGGGACCGACGCCAAGGCGATTGGACAGGATCTCGGTGCCGATGCCACCCGAGCCGTAGTTGATCATGAACTTGTCGCGCACACCCTTGAGCAGGTAGGCGAAGACCGTCGTCAACGGGTCGATGGGCTGGCCGGCGGGCGGCTGGAAGCCGGCGAAGTTGTAGAAGCCAGGGTAGGCCTGGGCATTCGCCACTTCGTCGTGCCAGACCTGCGCGAAATCGCGGAACGGGTCAAGGCGGTTCGGGTAGGTCGGGTTGCGCTTGCCGATCGACTCCAGCGGGTAGGTGCTGGCCGGGAAGGTGCCGTCGGCATTGGGGCCGACGATGGCCGCGTCGACATCGGAGTGGACGATCTTGTTGGCCTGAACCATGTTCAGGATCGTCTTGCCGCCCTTGCCTTCGGTCGACCACGGGGCGCTGTTCGGGTAGGTGGCCTCGTAGTTGATGACCGGGTGGCCCGCCAGCGTGGTGCAGTACTTCAGCGTCGTCGAGCCGGGCACGGCGGCGCCGAGCTTCGGGCAGCTGGCGCTGACGAGTGCCGCGGTGCGCGTGGCCAGGCGCAGTTCTTCTTCGGTCACGGTGTTGCGGTAGATCTTCGCGCCCTTGGGCTCGACGATGACCTGACCGAACAGACCGTTGGCCGTGTTGCCCTGGTTGGCATCCGAGCCGATCAGCGCGCCATGGCTGATGACCTGGTACACCTGCTCGCGCTCGGCGTACAGGTTGTAGGTGCGCGTGGCACCCACGGCCACCAGGCTGGAGGCGTTGGCACCGACGTTCGAGCCGTCGTTCAGGATGCCGCCCAGCGTGCGCAGCTGCATGCCGTTGGCATGGAAGCCGACGCGGCGGTCAAGAACCTGCTCGTCCACCGAGGTGGTGATCTGGGGCTTGCCGTCGGGGGTGACCGGGTTGGGATCGTTGCCGATGCCGTCGCGATCGATGGCGAAGTTGCGCGAGTTCGGCAACGTCTTGAGCATGTTGGCGAGGTTGACCGTCAGGCAGTCACCCGCGGCCACGCGCAACACCAGCGGACGCGGACGCTTGTCGTCGCGCAGCTTGACGTTGCCGGCCGTCAGCACGCCGCCGGCCTTCTCGCTCTTGTTGGTGGTGATGTCGACGACGTCTTGACGCAGTGCGTACATCAGACCGTTGACGTTGGACGCGCCCAGCCGATTGTTCAGTATCGGCATGTCCAGCGCGACCACGTCCGCGGTGATCGTGCGCGTGCAGGTGATGGCCGCCGAGGCCTCCCCCGACGCCAGCATGATGCCGCTGGCGGCCATCATGAGTGCGAAGGCCGACGCGCTGGGGCGTATCAATCCGCTCCCCCCGCGCCCGTCGCGCTTCTCTTTCGGCAAATCCTGTTGCTTCATCGAAGCCCCCGTTTCCCTATTTGCTGTACCAACCGCCACGTCGACGGACCGGTCTTGCCTGCGGGAACGCTTCGGGGGAAGGGTTGCCAAGACACCACCGGCGCCGCCTCGGAGGCGAACGCTTGAAGTGGCTACATCGGCACCTGGCGCGGGCTCGAAAACCCGCTACTGCGCCATATTCACCACTATCGGCGGCGATGTTAGGAGTCGTGTCTGCTGGTAAGAATGCGACTGATCGTCACATGCGACAGGCTGTCGCGCGACAAGCTGTCGCATGCAGACGCGGGGGTGCGTCAGCCGGTCGCAGGGACAGTCTCTATAGGGGACGAGCCTCGTGAAGACGAAGCAACCGCCACCGCTCAGCGCGGCCGGGAAGCGCCTTTCATAAGAATCAGGCACTTACAGGTAAGTACAGGCAGAAATACCGGGCTTAGAAAAGAGGGCTGCCCATTTCAGCCCGCGGTTCGAGCGGCAGCCGCGCTCAGGGTTCCGCCGCCCAGGGCCCACAAGGCGCGACAAGTTGTCGCACATGCATCAGGGGGCACCCGCGCTTTCACGCAGACAGCGTCTGTGTGCATTCCCCCACACCCTCGAGGCGTGTACCAGGCCGGGCCTGGAGGCGCCCCTGCCGCGCGCCGTCGGACAATCGGGTTCAGGCCCATGTCATCGCCCATTGTTAAGTTGACGACTCCGGATGACTGTGGCTCGCGAGCCGGGCCTGACCACGCCGAGGCGCTCGAATCCCAGCTTTATATTGGGCTCTTCAGCGTGGCATCGACCGCCGGCTGTGACAGGGGGTCGCAGGCCGCCCCCGGGATTCGGGGTTCTGCTGCTTCAAGTCAAACAGCGGAACCTGGGGGCCAGGCGCTGCAGGTACACACTCGACCTTGGGAGACAAGTGCTTACATCGATGGACAACGAGGCCGCGCAGGTGCCGCCGCCGGACACCCGCCGCGCACGGCAGGGCCGTTCCGAAGGGCCCCTGCAGGGCTTGCGCCTTCTTGGCTTCCTGCGCGTCTTCACGCCCGTGGCACAGGTGCTCACGCTATTCGTGGTGACAGTTCACTTTGGCGTCCAGGTACCGACCACGCCGGTGCTGGCTTTGCTGGCCTTCGAGGTGCTGATCGCCGCCCTCACCTGGTTGCGCCTGGGCTCGGCGCCATCGGTGACACCGCTGGAGCTTTTCCTGCAGGCCCACCTGGACATCGCGCTGTTCGCGGGCATGCTGTACCTGACCGGCGGCGCCACCAATCCTTTTGCGCCGATGTTCGTCGTGCCCATGGCCATCACCGCGGCGACGCTGCGGCCCCGCTGGGTGTGGCTGACCGCCGTGACCACCATGCTGGCCTACGCCTGGCTGCGCTTCCACCATGTGGCGCTGCTGCACCCCGAAGGCCACACCGAGGTCTACGACCTGCACGAGGACGGCATGGTCGTGAACTACCTCTTCACGGCGGCGCTGCTCACCTACTTCCTCAACCGCATGCAACTCGCCCTGCGGGAGCGCGAGCGTGCGCTGGCCGATGCCCGCGAAGCCCAGCTGCGCAGCGAGTCGGCCAGTGCCATCGGCGCGCTCGCCGCCGGCTATGCACATGAGTTGAGCTCGCCGCTGGGCACGGTGGCCCTGGTGGTGTCCGAGCTCAAGCGCGAGCGCGGCAGCGACAAGGTGCTGTGCATGGATCTGCAGATCGTCGAGGACCAGGTCCAGGCCTGCAAGCAGATCGTCTCCAACCTTGCCGTCGCCGCCGGTCAGCGGCGTGCCGAAGCCGCCAGCGGGGCCAGGCTGGATCGCTTCATCGACAACATCGTCGAGCGCGCCCGCGCCCTGCACCCGGGCGCCACCATCCGCGCCCACCTCGACGCCACCACGCCGCCGCCCACCATCGTGGCCGAGGAGACCTTGCGCCAGGCCATCCTGAACCTGATCCAGAACGCGGCCCAGGCCTCGCCCCAGCATGTGGAGGTGGCGGCCGACTGGAGCAGCACCGACCTGCAGGTGGTGGTGCGCGACCGCGGCCCCGGCTTCCCAGCCACGGTGCTGGCCAGCGTGGCGCGCGGCGCCACCAGGCAGGCCGGCGGCCCGGTGGGCGCCGGCCTGGCGTTGAGCCTGACCACCCTCGAGCGCCTGGGCGGGCGGCTGGAGATCGCCAACGAGCCCCAGGGCGGAGCGCGCGCCGAGCTGAAGCTGCCGCTGCGTGCCATCCAGATCGATGAGAGAAGAAAGAGTGCCGATGGCAAATCCGCAGCCTGAAAGACCCAGCCTGCTGCTGGTCGACGACGACGTGACGTTCTGCCAGGTGCTGGCGCGTGCGCTCGAGGTGCGAGGATTCACGGTCGATGTCGCCCATGATGGCGCCACTGCCATGCGTCGCATCACCGCCGCGCCGCCCGAATACGCCGTCCTCGACCTGCGCCTGCAGGACATGTCGGGCATCAAGCTCATCGAACACCTCAAGGCCGCCGACGAGTACACCAACATCATCGTGCTTACCGGCTACGGCAGCATTGCCACCGCGGTGGAGGCCATCAAGCACGGCGCCACCTACTACCTCACCAAGCCGACCACCGCCGACCAGATCGTCGCCGCCTTCGGCTACAAGGGCCCCAGCGGCGATGTCGCACCTTCGGAGCGGCCGCTGTCGGTGGACCGGCTCGAGTGGGAGCACATCCAGCGCGTGCTGAGCAATCTGGACGGCAATATCTCGGCCGCCGCGAGGGCACTGAACATGCACCGCCGCACCCTGCAGCGCAAGCTCAACAAGTTCCCGCCCAAGGCCTAGAAGGCGATGGCAGGCTCCGCGCTCCCGAACGGCTTGCCATCTCTGGCAGGGGGGATCGCGGGCGCTCCCGGATTCGGGAATCCGCAAACCGTTGCGGCGGCGGGCCGCAGCCCTGCCTGGACCGCAAACGAGGGGGAAGGGAAGCCCTGCAAAAGCGGTTTGAATCCCGCGATTGCGGGGGCTTTTGACCGATCAAACCACCCTTCGGCGCCCACCCTGGGCTTGATAATTCCCCCTGCCTTCCGAAGTGGCTGGCACACGGTGCGCGTCTTGCTATTCCCCTGCTTGAAATGCAACGCCTGGCAAAGTTGATCTCGAATTGGGAGCCTTGGCTCCTCCCCGCCGGGGCGGCCGGTGCGGCCGCTGCATCGGACGCCGAGACCGCCGCGGCCGGTGCAGCCCTCACGGCCTGCCGCTCAGCCGCTGACGAAGCGCTCACCCAGCAGCGCCTGCTCATCGCGGCGCGGATGGTGGCGATCACGGTCATGGCGCTGTCGCTGGCGGTCATCGACCGCTCGCCGCTCAACCAGGTCGCGATCACGACGTTGGCCTTCGTCGTGGCGCCCTTTGCCACCTTCAACATGCTGGGCCTGATACGCCTGCGTCGCAGCGGCGGCCTCAGCGATGAGCGATTCGCGCGCCAGATCATGGTCGACATCGTCGTGCTGGCGGTATTGCTGGCCGTCTCGGGCGGGGCCAGGAACCCGTTCCACGACATGTTCTTCCTGCCCGTGGTGGTGGCCGCCACCTCCTTGCCGGCGGCCCGCGTGATGCGCACCACCGCCTTCGGCGTCGCCTGCTTCTGGATCATGGGTGCCTTCAACCTGCCCTTGCCCGGCGACGAAGCCATGATCGCGCGCCTGCAGGTGGTGGGCGGCTTCATCAGCCACACCCTGCTGGCCGTGCTGCTGGCCTATTTCGTGGTTCACATTTGCAGCAGCCTGCGCCAGACGCAGCTGCGCCTGACCGAGATGCACGAGCGCGAGGTGCGCGCCGGCTGCGCCGTGGTGCTGGGCTCGGTGGCCGCCGGCGCCGCCCACGAACTGGGCAGCCCGCTGAGCACCATCGCCACGGTGGTGGGCGACATGCGCGATGAACACCGCGACCAGCCGGCGCTGCAGCGCAGCCTCGAGATGCTGCAAGGCAGCGTCAGCGCCTGCCTCAAGTCACTGGACGGCCTGCGCCTGGCGGGCAATACCTGGATGTCGGGCGACGGCACGATGGCGGCCGACCAGGTCTTCGAATCGGTGGTGACGCGCTTCCACTCGCTGCGCCCGGGCGCCCAGGTGCGCCTGCACATCGAGACCGCGCGGCCGGCACCCGAGATCGTGCCCGACATGGCGCTGCAGCAGGCGGTCATCAACCTGCTCAGCAACGCTGCCTATGTGTCGCCGCAGGCGGTCTACCTCGATGTCGGCTGGACCGCCGCGGAGCTGCGCCTGCGCGTCAGCGACCAAGGGCCCGGCTTCCCGCCCGAGCTGGCGGCCCAGTTGGGCCGGGCCTGCGTCACCGGCAAGCCGCCGGGCGAAGGCCGCGGCGTCGGTCTCTTCCTGACCCAGGTGACGATCACCCGCCTGGACGGGCAGTTGCAGCTTTCCAATGCGCAGGGCGGCGGCGCGGTGGCCGAGATCCGTATCCCGCTGGCCTCGCTGCGCAAGAAGGAGATCGCCCGTGGTGGATGACGTGCTCGAAGCCGACGACGGCCCCACCCTGATGCTGCTGGAAGACGACCCCATGCTGGCCGAGGCGCTGGCGCGCTCGCTGCGCCGGCGCGGCTATGTGGTCGAGATCTGCTCCACCATCGAGGCGGCCAACCAGCGCATCGAGCGCTCGCCGCCGGAGTACGCCATCGTCGACCTGCGCCTGCCCGACGGCTCGGGCCTGGGCATCGTGCGCGCGCTCAACGCGGCCGACCCGGCCACCGCCATCGTCGTGCTGACCGGCTACGCCAGCATCCCCACCGCCATCGAGGCGGTCAAGCTGGGCGCCACCAACTACCTGTGCAAGCCGGTTGACGGCGAAACCGTGGCCTGTGCGCTGCGCAACCAGCAGGCGCCCTGCGGCAACCCAAGCAATCCCGACGATGACACCCTGGCCGTGCCGCGGCTGGAGCAGGAACACATCGCTCGCGTGCTCGCCGAGAACAACAGCAACATCTCGGCCACCGCCCGCGCCCTGGGGATGCATCGCCGCACCCTGCAGCGCAAGCTCTCGAAATCGGGCGTCGACGCCTGACGGCCGGCCTTCACCAGCCTTTACAAGCCGCCGGTCGGCGGCGCCCCACCCTGGCGCGTTGAAGGGCGATGGCTAAATCCTTCCTGACGCCGCTCGTCCGAGCCTGGCTGGCCGCGCTGGCCCTGCTGCTCGCCCCCTGGCCCAGCGCCTTTGCGCAGGACGATCCTCCCGGCAGGGTCGGCCGCCTGGCCGTGATCCAGGGCGAAGTCTCCTGGTACGACCTCGAACAGGGCGAATGGGCCGACGCCGAGCGCAACCGCCCGCTGACCAGCGGCGACCGCCTGGTCACCGCCGCCCGCGCCACGGCCGAGATGCGCATCGGGTCCACCGTCGTGCGGCTCAACGAATCCACCGAGTTGGAGCTGACCCGCATCGACGACCAGCGCATCGCACTGCGCCTGCACCGCGGCAGCCTGGCGCTGCAGGTGCGTTCGCGCGAGATCGCCGACGAGATAGCCCTCGACACCACCGAGGTCGGCCTGCAGCCGCTGCGCGCCGGCCTCTACCGCCTCGACCGCCGCGACGAGACCACCCATGCCACGGCATTGCGGGGCGCGCTGCGCGTCGACGAGCGCAACGGCTTCACCATCGAACGCGGCCAGCGCATCGAACTGTGGCGCGAGGACGGCGAGCGCGGACCGCTGCGCTCGCGCTTCGGCGTGCCGGAAAACGACGGTTTCGCGGCCTGGGTCGCCAGCGAGGACCGGCGCGACGAGCGCAGCGAATCAGCGCGCCATGTCTCGCCCGAGATGACCGGCGCCGAGGAACTCGACCGCAACGGCCGCTGGGAGCAGCACCCGGACTACGGCGCGGTCTGGATGCCGACCACGGTGCGCGACGACTGGGCGCCTTACCGCTATGGCCGCTGGACCTGGGTCCAGCCCTGGGGCTGGACCTGGGTCGACGACGCGCCCTGGGGTTTCGCGCCTTTCCACTACGGCCGCTGGGTCCACTGGCGCGACCGCTGGGCCTGGCATCCGGGCGATTACGTCGCCCGCCCGGTCTATGCCCCGGCCCTGGTGGCCTGGGTCGGGGGCCCGAATTTCAGCGTCTCCATCAACCTGGGTGCGCCCGCCGTGGCCTGGGTGCCGCTGGCGCCGCGCGAGATCTACCGGCCCTGGTACCGCGCCACGCCGCGCTACGAAGACCGCGTCAACCACCGCCCCCACCCGGGCGACCGCCGCGCCCGGCCGCCGGTGCAGGTGCCCACCGGCCCCATCATGTACGGCAACCAGGGCGTGCCCGGCGGCATCACCGCGGTGCCGCGCGACGTGCTGAGCCGGCGCCAGCCGGTGGCGCGCGAGGTGCTTGAAGAGCGCGGCCGGCCGCGCCCCATTGCGGTGCAACCGCTCAGCCCGCTGGCCCCGCCGCCGCGCGAGGCGCTGGCGCCGCAACCGCCGCGCGAGCAGCGGCAGGTCCCGAATCCGGGAAGACAACCCCAGGGCGTGGTCGACCTGCGCCAGCAGCCACCGCAGCAGCAGCGAGCCCCGGCCGCGCCCACGGCCCCCAACACCGTGATCGCCGTGCCCGAAAGAAGGGACCGCCACTCCGAGCCCGACCGTGGGCGTGAACGCCAGCGCGACGAGCCGCGCGAAGCCCGGCGTGAAACACCGCGGGAAGCCGCTCGCGACGCGCTGCCCCAGGCTCCGGTGCGGCCCGCCGTGGTCGCACCGGCGCCTCAGGCCGCGCCTCAGCCGGCACCCCTGGCCGCGCCGCAACCGGCGCCGCAACCTGCACAGCCTGCGCCGCCGCGCGAGCGTCCGGCGGCGCCGCCCCAACAAGCCCCCCGCCCGCCGCCGCAACCGGCCGCACAGCCGGCCCCTCAGCCGCGCCCGGCGCCGGCCGTGGCACCGCCACCACAACCGGCGGCCCAGCCGCCCGCCCAGCCGCGCCCTGCCGAGCAACGCCGCGACGACGAACGCAAGGACGAGCGCCGCGGCGGCATTCCGCGAGAGCGCGAGAACCTGCGCTGAGCCAGGCCCTTGCCGCGACCGCTACCTGAGCAGCGGCCGCAGCACCGGCCAGACGTTGGCCAGGATGCGCGGGTGGGCCTCGGCGCGCGGGTGGATGCGGTCGTCCTGGAACATCACGTCGGCATCCGGCCCATCGGCCACGCCGGCCAACAAGAAGGGCAGCAGCGCCGCGCCTTCTGCCTTGGCCACCTCGCCGAAAAGCGCATAGAGCGCCTCGCCGTAGGAGCGGCCGTAGTTGGGCGGCACGGCGATGCCGGCAAACATCACCCGCGCGCCGGCGGCCTTGGCCGCACGCGCCATTGCCAGCAGGTTGTCGCGCGTGCCGGCCAGCGCCAGGCCGCGCAGGCCGTCGTTGCCGCCCAGTTCGATCAGCACCACGCGCGGCCGGTGTTGCGTCAACAGGGCCGGCAAGCGGGTGCGGCCGCCGGCTGTGGTTTCGCCGCTGACGCTGGCGTTCACCACCTTCCAGGCCAGGCGCTCGCGCGCCAGCCGCTGTTCCAGCAGCGCCACCCAGCCGCGCCCGCGCGCCAGGCCGTACTCGGCCGAGAGGCTGTCACCCAGCACCAGCAGCGTGGGTGCAGCCGCCCCCTGGGCGCGCAAGGCTGCCGGGGCAGCCGCCGCGGCCAGCAGGCCCGGCAGGCTAAAGTGCGCGATCCCCTGAGCCAGCAAGGCGCGCCGCGCCAACGCGAAACGATTCATGCCTGAAGCCATCATTGCCGTACAGCGGGTCACCAAGCAGGTGGCCGATTCGACCGGGACGCTGACCATACTCCATGAGATCGATTTCGAGCTGCGCGCACGCGAGTCGGTGGCCATCGTCGGTGCCTCGGGCTCGGGCAAGAGCACGCTGCTGTCCATCATCGCCGGCCTCGACGTGCCGACCTCGGGCACGGTGCGCCTGGCCGGCGCCGACCTCTTTGCCCTCGACGAGGACGCCCGCGCCGCGTTGCGCGCCCAGCAGGTCGGCTTCGTCTTCCAGAGCTTCCAGCTGCTGGGCAACCTGACGGCGCTGGAAAACGTGATGCTGCCGCTGGAACTGATGGGGCGCAACGATGCACGCGCGGCCGCGACAGAGATGCTGCGCCGCGTCGGCCTGGGCGAGCGCCTCTCCCACTACCCCAAGGTCTTGTCGGGCGGCGAGCAGCAGCGCGTGGCGCTGGCGCGCGCCTTCGTCGTGCGGCCGGCCGTGCTGCTGGCCGACGAGCCCACGGGCAGCCTGGACTTCGCCACCGGCGCGACCGTGATGGCGCTGATGTTCGACCTCAACCGCGAGGCCGGCACGACCCTGGTGCTGGTGACCCATGACCGCGCCATCGCCGAGCGCTGCCAGCGCCAGCTGCGCATCGACGCCGGCCGCCTGGTGCAGGACGAGGCGGCGGCGCCGGCCTGATGCCCAAGGGCAGGCTCAGGCCCGCGTGGCCGCCTGCAGCGCCAGCGCCTCTTCGATGCCCACGGGCTCAGTACCCTCTTCCATGCGCGTCGGGTAGAGGCGGCCTATGAGGTGGTCGCACTCATGCTGCACCACGCGGGCGTGAAAGCCCTCGGCGACGCGGTCCACCGCCGCACCATAGGCATCGAAGCCCTGGTAGCGGATGCGCGCCAGCCGCGGCACCACGCCGCGCAGGCCGGGCACCGAGAGGCAGCCTTCCCAGCCCTCGACCACCGTGTCTTCCAGCGGCGTGATGACCGGGTTGATGAGCACCGTGCGCGGCACCGCCGGTGCCTCGGGATAACGCTCGTTGTGCTCGAAGCCGAACACCACCAGTTGCAGGTCGACGGCTATCTGCGGTGCCGCCAGGCCGGCACCATCGGCCGCGGCCATGGTTTCCCACATGTCCTGCACCAGGGCATGCAACTCGGGCGTGCCGAAGGCGGTGACCGGCCTGGCCTGGCGCAGCAGGCGTTCGTCACCGAGGGTCAATATCTCTCTCACGGCCATCGCGGGCCTCCCTTCATTCGTCTGGAGCAGCGGCGAGCAGGGCGCGCAGGCCGTCCTCGTCGAGCACGGTGATGCCGAGTTCGCGCGCCTTGTCCAGCTTGCTGCCGGCCTCGGCGCCGGCCACCACATAGCCGGTCTTCCTGGACACCGAGCCGGCCACCTTGCCGCCGGCGGCCTCGATCAGGGCCTGGGCCTCGTCGCGCGCCAGCGTGGGCAGCGTGCCGGTGAGCACCAGGGTCTTGCCGGCCAGCGGCTTGGGCGTGGTGTCGGCCTCGCCCGCGCTCTCGGGCCAGTGGATGCCGGCGTTCTGCAGTTGCCGCACCACCTCGACGTTATCCGGCTGATCGAAGAAGGCGCGGATGCTTTGCGCGACGATGGGGCCGACGTCGTTGACCTCCAGCAGCTTCTCCACACCGGCCGCCATCAGGGCTTCGATGCCGCCGAAGTGGCGCGCCAGATCCTTGGCCGTGGTCTCGCCGACCTGGCGTATGCCCAGGGCGTAGAGAAAGCGCGCCAGCGTCGTGCGCTTGCTCTTGGCCAGCGCCGCAACGAGATTGGCCGCGCTCTTCTCGGCCATGCGCTCGAGCCCGGCGAGCTGCTCGATGCCCAGCGCATACAGATCCGGCAGGGTGCGGATGACGCCGGCGTCGACCAACTGCTCGACCAGCTTGTCGCCCAGGCCCTCGATGTCCATCGCGCGGCGGCCGGCAAAGTGCAGCAGGGCCTGCTTGCGCTGGGCGCCGCAGACCAGGCCGCCGCTGCAGCGGTGGTCGATGCCGCCCTTCTCGCGCAGCACGCGGCTGGCGCAGACCGGGCACTGGCGCGGCATGCGGAAGTTGGGCACATAGGGCTGGCGCGGGCTGCTGCCATCGGCCATACCCACGCCAACGCGGCCGACGATCTCGGGGATCACGTCGCCGGCCCGCCGCACGATCACCGTGTCGCCCACGCGCACGCCCTTGCGGCGCAGCTCGAAGACGTTGTGCAGCGTGGCATTGCTGACCGTGGTGCCGCCGACGAACACCGGCTCCAGCCGCGCCACCGGCGTGAGCTTGCCGGTGCGGCCGACCTGGATCTCGATGCCGGCCAGCCGCGTCATCTGCTCCTGCGCCGGGTACTTGTGCGCCACCGCCCAGCGCGGCTCACGCGTGACGAAGCCCAGGCGCTGCTGCAGCGCAATGGCGTCGACCTTGTAGACCACGCCGTCGATGTCGAAGGGCAGCTCGTCGCGCTTGGCCCCCATCGCGCGGTGGAAGTCCACCAGCCCGGCCGCACCTTCGGCCACGGCGCGGTCGGTACACACCGGCAGGCCGAAGGCGGCCAGTGCATCGAGCGTGGCGCTGTGCGTGGCCGGCTGGTCCCAGCCTTGCACCTCGCCCAGGCCATAGGCAAAGAAGCTCAAGGGCCGCTGCGCCGTGATGGCCGAATCGAGCTGGCGCACGGCGCCGGCGGCCGTGTTGCGCGGATTGACATAGGTCTTGCGGCCCTGGGCGCGCTGGGCCTCGTTGAGGCGTTCGAAGTCGTCGCGCCGCATATAGACCTCGCCGCGCACCTCCAGCACCGCCGGCGGCGCATCCGCAAACAGGCGCAGCGGAATCTGGCCGATGGTGCGGATGTTCTGCGTCACGTCCTCGCCGGTCTCGCCATCGCCGCGCGTCGCCGCCTGCACCAGGGTGCCGTACACGTAGCGCAGGTTGATGGCCAGGCCGTCGAACTTCAGCTCGGCCGCATAGGCCAGCGGCGGCGCGTCGTCGGGCAGCGCCAGTTCGCGGCGCACGCGGGCGTCGAAGGCCTCGGCGCCGGCGGCCGTGGTGTCGGTCTCGGTGCGTATGCTCAGCATCGCCACCGCATGGCGCACGGGCGTGAAGCCCTCGAGCACGCGCCCGCCCACGCGCTGCGTGGGCGAGTCGGGCGTCAGCAGTTCCGGGTGTGCCGCTTCAAGTGCCTGCAGTTCGGCGAACAGGCGGTCGTACTCGGCGTCGGGCACTTCCGGCGCGTCGAGCACGTAGTAGCGGTGGGCGTGATGGTGCAGCCGCTCGCGCAGCGCGCGGGCCCGGGTGTCGTGATCGTCATCGGCCATGGCCGGCATTGTCTTTCAGGCCATCGCGGCGAGGCCATCGCCCTGGCCCTCGGCCCCTGCGCCAGCGCGGCCAGCGCGCCCCGTGCCGCGTGCTTGGCACCGGCCCCGGCATCACCCCCTAGTAAGCCGGCATTGCGGGCCTTGGCGGCCGTGGTAGCTTCGCCTTACCCTGGAGTGTCGCCATGCCATTGCGCACAGTACCCGAACGATTTCTCGTCGCCTTCACCTTTTCCGGCGCCGACCGCGCGCTGATCGAACCGCTGGCCACCGCACTCGAACAACGGCTGGGCGAAGGCACGGTCTTCTATGACCGCTGGTTCGAGCATTTCATCGCCGGCCAGGACGGCGACCTGCGGCTGCAGAAGGTCTATGGCGAACTCAGCGAGATGGTGGTCATCGGCGTCTCGGGCAGCTATGGCGCCAAGGCCTGGCCGCTGGCCGAGTACGACGCGGTGCGTGCGCGGGCCATGAAGCTGCGTGCCAGCGGCGAGGCCTGCGACGCCTACCGCATCCTGCCGCTGCGCGTGGGCGACGGCGAGGTCGAAGGCATGTACGGCAACAACATCAACCTCGACATCCGCAATCGCCCGCTGGCCGAGACGGTGGACCTGGTGCTCAACCGCCTGCGCCTGGCCTGCCCGGCCAAGGCCGCGCCCGCCGCCACCGCCACCACCGCGCCGGCCGCAGCGCGCCACGTCTTCCTGGCCGAGTGCACGCCCGATCTCGACGACGACACGCGGCCGGTGAACCGGCGCGCCGTGAAGACCTTGCTGGAAGAAATCGGCTGGACCGTGCTGCAGCCCCAGGAAGACGAGCAGGCCGACTACGAGACCGCGCTCAGGCGCGACCTGGCGCGCAGCGAGGCCTATGTCCAATTGCTGGGCCCCTACCCCTGGAAGCGCGGCAACTTCGACCGCCTGCAGTTCGAAGGCGCCCTGGCCGCCGGCCTGCCGCGCTTCGTCTTCCGCAGCGACCAGATCGACCTGTCCCAGGTGCAGCCCGACGCCCACCGCGAATGGCTCAAGCGGCCCGACCTCATCGTCTCGGCCTTCGACGACTTTCTCGTCTCGCTGAAGAAGCAGCTGGGCCCGCCCAAGGCCGCCGCCGTCGACCGCGGCGGCGACGAGGACGAGACGCCGCCCATGGTGCGCGTGGACATACGCTCGGCCAACCGCGACGCGCTGTGGGAGCGCGTGTTCCAGTGGATCTACCTTGAACAAGGCATGGTCTCGGACCTGCTGGCGCCGGACGAGAGCTTCGCCTCCAAGCAGGTCAGCGACCCCTGCCAGGGCTTTCTCATCGTCTGCGATGCGCAGGCGATGGAAGAAGGCCCGCAGTCGCCGCGCGAGGCCATGGTGCAGTGCCGGCAGATCCAGATCGGCGTGAAAGACGCGACGCGGCGCCCGCCGGTGGCCCTGGTCTACTGGCCGCCCCCCGAGCCGAGCTGGGCCCGCCTGCTCAAGACCATGCCCCCCAAGCTGCACCGCGCCCAGGCCGGCAACGGTGAAAAGGTGCCGCCCGAGGTGACCCAGTTCTTCGACGACGTGCGGCGGGCCGCCGGATGACGGCCGCCGCCGGCGGCGTGTTGCCCTACATCGGGCTGCGGCCCTTCGACGAGGCCGATCAGCGCCTGTTCTTCGGGCGCGAAGAGCAGATCAGCACGGTGCTGACGCTGCTCGAGGACGACGCCTTCCTGGCCGTCGTCGGCTCCAGCGGCTCGGGCAAGTCGTCGCTGGTGCGTGCCGGCCTGGTGCCGCTGGTGCGCGAGGGCTTTCTGCTCGGCTGCGCGCGCTGGCAGGTGGCCATCGCCAAGCCCGGCAACCACCCCTTCGAGGCGCTGGCCGAGGCCTTGGCCGAAGGCGCGGTGACGCCATCCAACCTGCCTCCGGGCGCGCTGAAGGAGGGCCTGCTGACCGTGCTGCGCACCGAGGGCCAGGCGCTGCAGCAGGCCCACCGTCTGTGCGGCCACGGCAGCGACGACGGCCTGCTGGTGGTGGTCGACCAGTTCGAGGAACTGTTCGCCTACCGCCGCGGCGCGGCGCCGGCGCCAGGCGCGGTGCAGCGCGACGAAGGTGCGGCCTTCGTGCGCATGCTGCTGCGCGGCGCCGCCGACCGCCTGCGCCCGCTGCGCGTGATCATCACCATGCGCTCCGACTTCATCGGCGACTGCGAGGCCTTCCTGGGGCTGCCCGAGAAGATCAGCCGCAGCCAGTTCCTGGTGCCCCGGCTCGACCGCGCCCAGATGGAACGCGTCATCCTCGGGCCGGCCCAACTCGATGGCGACGGCCTGAGCCCCTTCGGCTTCGAGGACGGCCTGGTCAACGGCGTCATCAACGACGCCGGCGACCGCCCCGACCAGCTGCCGCTGCTGCAGCACGCGTTGATGCAGACCTGGAAGACGGCGCAGCGCCGCCATGGCGGCGGCGTCGGCCTGCGGCTCGAGCTGGACGATTACCACACGGCCGGTGGCGTGCTGGGCGCGCTGTCCAACCACGCCGATGCCGCGTTGGCAGAACTGGATGGCGACCCGCCCAGGCAGGCGCTGGTGCGGCGGCTCTTCCTGCTGCTGGCCGAGGTTTCAGCGCAGGGCCAGTTGACGCGCCGGCGCCCGCTGCTGGGCGAGGTCGAGCAGGCCACGGGCGCCACGCGGGCCGAGCTGCGCGCCATCGCCCATGTGTTCCAGAAGGACGACCGCAACTTCCTGCTGCCGGCGGCCGAAGCCCTGGACAGCGACGCGGTGACCCTGGACATCAGCCACGAGAGCCTGTTGCGGCGCTGGCACCGGTTCCAGCGCTGGCTCGACGAGGAAGAGCGCGACGCGACCGAGCTGCGCGACTGGCTGCGGCGGGCGCGGCAACGCGGCGGGGCAGGCAGCGATGGCGGCGATGGCGCCGACCTCGGCGAAAACGGCGAAAACGGCGAAGGCGGCGAATCCACCAACAACAGCCTCAGCGATGCCGACAACGCGCTGGCCACGGCCTGGCGCAAGCGCATCGCGGAGCGCGGCCACCCCGAATGCTGGGCGCTGCGCTACACCGGCGCGGGCTCCTGGGCCGAGGTCGACGCCTACATCAGCGCCAGCCGCAGCCAGATTGCCGCCGCCAAGCTTGAACGGCGGCGCGTCAAGACCGAGAGGGAGGAATTGCGGCGCCAGGCCCTGGCCGAGCGCGACAAGCGCCTTGCCGATGCGGTGAAGACCGAGCGCGTCATCCGCCGCCAGCGCCACATCGCCGTTCTGGGCGCGCTGGTGGCCCTTGTCTTCGGCTTCGTCGCCCTGGCGTTCTGGAGCCGCGCCGACGACAGCCTGGACCTGGCCCGCGCGCAGACGCGGTTGGCGCAGTCGCTGGCCAGCGAGGCCCAGGCCAACGAACTGGCCACCACGGCCGAGAGCCTGCGCCGCGAGCACCCCGACCTGAGCGCGCTGCTGGCGCTGGAGGCCCGGCGCCTGCACCCCGAATCGGCGCTGGCCCGGGCCGTGCTGCGCGCCGTGGTGGCGGTCGAGCGCCCCCGCCTGCTGCTGCGCGGGCACCAGAGCCAGGTCACCGCGGTCCAGTTCTCGGCCGATGGCAAGCAGCTGCTGAGCGCCAGCGTCGACGGCACGGCAAGGCTGTGGGACGTCGCCAGCGGCCGGCCGCTGGCGGTACTGGCGGGTCACCTGGGGCCGATCAACAGCGCCCGCTTCGCCGCCGACGGCCAGACCGTGGTGACGGTCAGCGACGACTTCTCCGCCATGCTGTGGAACGCGGCCACCGGCGCCGCCATCCAGACCCTTGGCGAGCACGACCTGGCGATGGTGAAGAGCGCCGATCTTTCGGCCGACGGCAAGACGGTGCTGACGCTCGATGAGCGCGGCACCGTGCGCCTGTGGAACGGCCTCACGGCCCGGCAGCTCGGCGAGATCGGCGACGACAGCAGCCCGCAGGACCAGGCCCACCTCGCACCCGATGGACGCTGGATGCTGGCGATGGCGCAGGACGGCAGCGTGCGGACCTGGGACGTGGCCAGCGGCAAGCCGCTGCGCCTGCTGGGCGGCAAGGGGCTCAGGTCGGCCGCGGTCGCGCTGTCTGCCGATGGCCGCTGGGTGCTCACCGGCGGCCAGGAAGACGGTGTCGTGCGGCTCTGGGACGCCGCCAGCGGCCGCCAGCGGCTGGCGCTCCAGGGGCACGAGGGCGAGGTCTCCACGGTCCAGTTCTCGGGCAATGGCCAGCAGGCCCTGAGTGCCGGCGCCGACGGCAAGGCCGTGGTCTGGAACCTGGCCACCGGGCGCTCGCTGCAGGTTTTCGATGACCACGACGGCGTGGTGCGCAGCGCCTCGCTGTCCGCCAACGGCCGCGCCGTGCTCACGCGTGACGACAGCGGCACGGTGCGACTCTGGGACGTGGCCAGCGCTCGCCTGCACCACATCGCCGGCGGTCACGAGAACGCCGTGGCCGAAGCCCGCCTGTCGCCCGACGGCAGCCTCATGGCCACCGTGATCAGCGACAAGTCGCTGGGGCTGTGGGATGCGGCCTCGTCGAGCACGCACCCGGTGCTGCAAGGGCACACGGGCCCGGTCACCACGGCGCAGTTTGCCGCCGACGGCCGCACCCTGCTCACCGAAAGCTATGACCGCACCGCCCGGCTGTGGGATGCCGCCACCGGCCAGCCGCTGCGGGTGCTGGGCGAAGGCCAGCCGCCGGTCTACCGCGCCCGCCTGTCGCCCGACGGCAAGAGCGTGCTCACCACCGGCGGCGGCGACACCGCGACGCTGTGGGATGCCGCCAGCGGCGCCGAGCTGCGGGTGCTGCGCGGGCACCAGGCCCGCGTCACCAACCTGCAGTTCACGCGCGACAGCCAGTTCGTGCTGACCCTGGGCGACGACAAGACCGCACGGGTCTGGAACGTCGCCACCGGCGCCGCGGTGCTGACCCTGGGCAGCGCCGCGTCGCCGCTGGATTTCGCCCGCTTCACGCGCGACGGCAAGGCCCTGGTCACGCTCGGCGGCCCCAGGGACGGCGGCCGGGCGCTGCGCCTGTGGGACATCGCCAGCAACCAGGAGCGCGCCGCGCTGACGGGCATCGAAGGCGAGATCAGGAGCCTGCGCCTGTCGCCGGACGGCTCGACCGTGGCCTACGGCAGCACCGACCACAAGGCCCGGCTCTGGCACCTGGCCAGCAAGCGCGTGACCACCCTCGGTGGCCACGAAGGCAGCGTGCTTGCCGTGCGCTTCTCCAACGACGGCCGCAAGATCCTGAGCACCAGCGCCGACAGCACGGCCCGCCTCTGGGAAGCCGCCAGCGGCCGCGAGCTCAAGGCCTTGCGCGGGCACCACGGCCCGGTGCTGAGCGGCGAATTCTCCGACGACGGCCAGACCGTCCTGAGCGTCGGCGAGGACCGCACGGCACGCTTGTGGGACGTGGGCAGCGGCATCGAACTGGCCGTGCTGAGCGGCCACCGCGGCCGCGTGATGAGCGCCCAGTTCGGACCCGACGGCGCCACCGTGGTGACCACCGGCTACGACGGCACGGCCAGGCTGTGGCCCTGCAAGGTCTGCCGGGCGCGCCCTGAGCTTGCCCAGGAGGCCGCGCGCTGGGTCGGGCGCGAACTGAGCGACGCCGAGCGCGCCCAGTACGGCCTCGTGCCCACGGCGGCACCGGCCACAGGCGCCAGCCGCCCCGCCCAAGCCGCCAGCGCCGCCAGCGCGCGCACGTCGCCATGAAGTGCCCACCCGTCGGCCTTAGGCTTGCGCCCTGGCGGCAGGCCCGCCCCTTTGCCGAGGACCATCCATGACCCCCCGCCCCTCCAGGCCCCTGGCGCTGGCCGCCTTTTCAGCCCTGCTGCTGGGCAGCCTGCTGGCTGGGGGCGAAGCCGTGGCCCAGGCGCAGCCGCTGCCGCATTCCCAGGCACCGACGCAGGCCCCGGTGCAGCGAGGCACGGCCTGCCTGACCCGCTTCGGCCTCTGCCCCACCCCGTCCGCGCCCTTGCAATCGGCTTGCCGCTGCCAGGGCAACCCGGGCCGCGTGACCTACCCGCCGCCCGAATGGGGCAGCCAGTGCCGCATCAACCACACGACGAAATGCAAGGTCGACGCCTGGCCCGTGGGTTCGCCCTGCACCTGCGCCAGCCGCAAGGGCCGCATCGTGCCCTGAGTTGCGCGGGCTGACGGCCGCAGAGGCCCTGGCACGGTCCCTGCAGTCTGGCACCGGCATCAACGCCGGTCACGCCATGACGCCCACCCCGCCCAGCCCAGCTTCCACGGCATCCCCGGCCGCCCACGCCTTCCCGACGGTGGCCGGCCTGCTGGCCGCCCTGCGGGCCGGCGACGACCCGCTGCCCGGCCTGCAGGCCCTGCGCAGGCGCGCGCAGGACGAAAGCCCGGCCGGCGTGTGGATACACCTCTGCCCCGACACCGCCTGGGCGCGCCAGATCGAGACCCTGCAGGCGCGCCTGGCCGAGGCCGGCGACCGCGCCGCTCTGTTGCGCCGTTATCCGCTGCTGGGCCTGCCCTTCGCCGTCAAGGACAACATCGACATCGCCGGCGAGCCCACCACCGCGGCCTGCCCGGCCTTCAGCCATGTCGCGGCCGAAAGCGCCAGCGTGGTGCGCCGCCTGCTCGATGCCGGGGCGCTGTGGCTGGGCAAGACCAACCTCGACCAGTTCGCCACCGGCCTGGTGGGCACGCGCTCGCCCTATGGCCGGCCGGCCAGCGTGGCCGACGCCACGCGGGTCAGCGGCGGCTCGAGCTCGGGCTCGGCGGTGGCCGTGGCCTGCGGCCTGGTGGCCTTTGCGCTGGGCACCGACACGGCCGGCTCGGGCCGCGTGCCGGCCGGCTTCAACGGCCTGGTCGGGCTCAAGCCGACGCCGGGACGGGTCAGCACCGCCGGCGTGCTGCCGGCCTGCCGCACGCTGGACTGCGTCTCGGTATTTGCCCATGGCGCAGACGACGCGGCCCATGTGCTGGCGGTGATCGAAGGGCCCGACGCGGCCGACGCCTACAGCCATTTCGCGCCCGGCCGCGCCCGCCTGCCCGAGCGGCTGCGCATTGCCGTGCCGCGGGCACCGCGCCTGGACACCGGCAGCGGCTATGCCGAGGCCTGGCCGCATGCACTGGGCCGCGCGGCGGATCTGGGCCACAAGCTGGTGGAGATCGACTTCGCGCCGCTGCAGGAAGTGGTCGCCCTGCTTTATGAGGGGCCGTGGGTGGCCGAGCGCCACGCCGCCATCCGCAGCCTCTTCGAGCAGCAGCCCGAGGCCATGGATGCCACGGTGCGCGGCGTCATCGCACGCGCCCTGGGCCACAGCGCCACCGCCCTCTTCACGGCGCAATACAAGCTGCGCGCGATGCAGGCGGCGCTGCGGGCGCTGTGGGAACAGGCCGATGTGCTGATGGTGCCCACCGCGCCCGGCCATCCGACTTTCGACGCCGTCGACGCCGACCCGGTGGGCGCCAACGCGGTGCTGGGCACCTACACCAACTTCGTCAACCTGCTCGGCTGGTGCGCCCTGGCCCTGCCGGCCGGAAGCACACGCACCGGCCTGCCCTTCGGCGTGACCTTCATCGCCCCCGGCGGCGCCGATGCCGCGCTGGCCGACTGGGGTCGACGCTGGGAGGGCGCGGACCAGCGCCCGGCCTGGCTGCGCACGCCGGCCACCGAGGCCATGCTGCCGCTGGCCGTGGTGGGCGCCCATCTCTCAGGCCTGCCGCTCAACGGCCAGCTGCGCGAGCGCGGCGCCACCCTGTTGCAGGCCACCACCACCGCGCCGGCCTACCGCCTGTATGCCCTGCCGGGCACCACGCCACCCAAGCCCGGCCTGCTGCGCGTGGCCGAGGGCGGCAGCGCCATCGCGGTCGAGGTCTGGGCCGTGCCGCAGGCGGCCATGGGCTCCTTCCTGGCCCTGGTGCCGGCGCCGCTGGGCCTGGGCAGCCTGGAGCTGGCCGATGGCCGTTCGGTGCATGGCTTCCTGTGCGAGCCCCATGCGTTGGCCGGCGCGCGTGACATCACCGCCCATGGCGGCTGGCGCGCCTATCTGGCCACGCTGGCCGCACCCAAGACGAACTGAAGCCACGGAGCCCGCGATGGACGGTCTGGACGATGACGATGGCGCCCGCCACAGGGCCAGGATGCAGGCCGCCTGCGTCGACGCCCAGGCCGCCCTGCTGGGCCTGCCGCTGGCACCCGAGCACCGGCCTGGCGTGCTGCACTACTTCGGCATCGCCGCGGCGATGGCGGCGCTGGTGATGGAGCACCCGCTCGAGCCCGGGGACGAACCGGCAGCGCTCTTTGTTCCCGTCAGCCCGGAGCAGCGATGAGCCGCGCCGCCGCCCTGCTGCAAGGCCCGGCCCACGAGCTGTCGGCGGCGCTGCGCCGGCGCGAGCTGCGCGTGGCCGCGGTGGCCGAAGCTGCCATCGCGCGCATCCAGGCCACCGACGGCCGCGTCAACGCCTTCACCCAGGTGACGGCCACGCGCGCCATGGCCGAGGCCGCGGCGCTGGATGCGCGGCTGGACGCCGGCGACACGCTGGCGCAGGCCCTGCCGCTGCTGGGCGTGCCCTATGCGGCCAAGAACCTGTTCGACATCGAGGGCCTCACCACGCTGGCGGGCTCGAAGATCGAACGCGACCACCCCGCCGCGCGGCACGACGCCGTGCTGGTGCAACGCCTGCGCCGGGCCGGTGCGCTGCTGCTCGGCGCGCTGAACATGGACGAGTACGCCTATGGCTTCAGCACCGAGAACAGCCACTACGGCGCCACCCGCAATCCGCATGACCTGGCACGCAGCGCCGGGGGCTCGTCGGGCGGCTCGGCCGCCGCGGTGGCCGCGGGCCAGGTGCCGCTGAGCCTGGGCAGCGACACCAATGGCAGCATCCGCGTGCCTTCATCGCTGTGCGGCGTGTTCGGCCTCAAGCCCACCTTCGGCCGCCTGCCGCGCAGCGGCAGCTACCCCTTCGTCGCCAACCTCGACCACCTGGGCCCTTTCGCCCGCTGCGTGACCGACCTGGCCCTGGCCTATGACGCGATGCAGGGCGGCGACGCCGCCGATCCGGCCTGCGTGTACCGGCCCGTCGAGCCCACAGCGGACCGCCTCGGCGTCATCGATGGCCTGCGCATCGGCGTGCTGGGCGGCTGGTTCCGCGAGATGGCCCAGGCCGAGGCGCGCAGCGCCGTCAACACGGTGGCCCGCGCACTGGGCAGCACGCGCATCGTCGAATGGCCGGCGGTGGCCAGCGCCCGCGCCGCGGCCTTTTTGATCACCCAGGCCGAAAGCTCGGCCCTGCACCTGCACAACCTGAAAGCCCGGCCGCAGGATTTCGAGCCGCTGTCGCGCGACCGCTTCCTCGCCGGCGCCCTGCTGCCCGCGGCCTGGGTGGCGCAGGCCCAGCGCGTGCGGCGCTGGTTTGCACGCGCGGTGGCAGCTTCCTTCGCCGATGTCGACGTGCTGATCGCGCCGGCCACGCCCTGCGCCGCCCAGCCCCTGGGCACGGAATGGCTGGAGATCGCCGGCCAGCGCCTGCCGGCCCGCCCCAGCATGGGGCTGCTGAGCCAGCCCATCTCTTGCATCGGCCTGCCGGTGGTGACGGTGCCGGTGTGGGGCGCCCACGAAACCCTGCCGGTGGGCGTGCAGCTGATCGCCGCGCCCTGGCGCGAAGACCGGGCGCTGGCCGTGGCCGCGGCGCTGGAAGCCGCCGGCGTGGTGGCCGCGCCAGTGGCTTCATTGGGCTGAAGCGGGGCTGAAGCATGGACATCAACCTGCCCGACATACATGCCGAACTGAGCGCCGTCTTCGCGCGCTATGAAGACGCGCTGGTACACAACAAGGTCGAGGAGCTCGACGCGCTTTTCTGGGCCAGCGAATTCACCGTGCGCTTTGGCGTGGGCGAGAACCTGCGCGGCATAGCGGCCATCCGCGCCTTCCGCGCCGCCCGCCCCGCCACGGGCCTGGCGCGCACGCTGGAGCACACCGTCATCACCACCTTCGGGCGCGACTTCGGCACCGCGATGACCGAGTTCCGGCGCGAGGGCCAGGCACGCAGCGGGCGCCAGAGCCAGACCTGGGTGCGGCTGGATGGCGGCTGGCGGGTGGTGGCGGCGCATGTGAGCCTGATCGCGGCCTGAAACGCCGGTCGCGGGCGGCAAGGCACGCCACTTGCTGAACGAGCCTCAGCCCCCGCCACACGCACCAAAGCGGGTCGCCGCCCACGCTTCCAGCCACAACATCCAGGAGCCGAGATGACCCACGACACCTCACGCCGCCGCGCCCTTGCCCAGCTTTCGGCCGCCACGCTGGCCGGCATGTCACCCTGGGCCTGGGCCCAGAAGGCACTCACCGTGGGCGTCATCTATGTCGGCCCCAGGGACGACTTCGGCTACAACCAGGCCCACGCCGAGGCCGCCGCCGAACTGAAGAAGATGGCCGGCATCAAGGTGGTCGAAGAAGAGAACGTGCCCGAGACCCAGGCGGTGCAGAAGACCATGCAGGGCATGGTGGCGCAGGACGGCGCGGCCCTGCTCTTCCCCACCAGCTTCGGCTATTTCGACCCGCACATGCTGGCCGTGGCGGCCAAGGCCAAGGACGTGCGCTTCAGCCACTGCGGCGCCATGTGGATCAAGGGCAAACACCCCGACAACACCGGCAGCTTCTTCGGCTACATCGACGAGGCGCAGTACCTCAATGGCGTCGTCGCCGGCCATGCCAGCAAGAGCAAGAAGCTGGCCTTCGTGGCCGCCAAGCCCATTCCGCAGGTGCTGCGCAACATCAACGCCTACACCCTGGGTGCGCGCTCGGTGGACCCGAAAATCACCACCAGCGTCATCTTCACCGGCGACTGGAGCATGGCGGTGAAGGAGGCCGAGGCCACCAACAGCCTGGCCGACCAGGGCTGCGATGTCTTCACCATGCACGTCGACGGCCCCAAGGTGGTGGTCGAGACCGCGGCCAAACGCGGCAAGATGGTGTGCGGCTACCACGCCAGCCAGGCCAAGCTGGCACCCCAGGCCTACCTCACCGGCGCCGAGTGGAACTGGCTGACCGTCTACAAGCTGATCATCGACGCGGCGCGCACCGGCAAGCCCCACCCCAACTTCGTGCGTGGTGGCTTGAAGGACGGCTTCGTCAAGGCCAGCGCCTACGGCCCGCAAGTGCCCGAGGCGGCACGCAAGGCGGCCGATGCGGTGAAGGCCAAGATGATGGCCGGCGGCTTCGACATCTTTGCCGGCGAACTGAAGGACAACACGGGCAAGGTTGTCATCCCCAAGGGCACGCTGCTCAAGCAGACCGACCCGGTGCTGGAAGGCATGAACTACCTCGTCGAAGGCGTCATCGGCAAGCTCTGACGGCACACGGAGCCGGCCATGACCCGCGCCCCTTGGCACGATGTCGCCGAAGGCTTTCTGCTGCCGCTGCTGGCCCTGGCCGGCGCGCTGCTGATGTTCGGCCTGTGGGTCTGGTTCGGCGGCCATGACCCGCTGCAGGTCTGGACCCTGCTGTTCAAGGGCGCCTTCGGCGATGCCTTCTCGTGGCAGAACACGCTGCAGCGCGCGGCGCCGCTGATGCTGACGGCGCTGTGCGTGGCCATTCCGGCGCGCGCCGGGCTCACCGTCATCGGCGGCGAGGGCGCGCTGGTGCTGGGCGGTCTGGCCTGCGCCGGCCTGCCCTATGTGTTCAAGCTGCCGGCGGGCGCCCCGGGCACAGCCCTGCTGCTGCTGGCGGCGGCGGCAGCTGGCGCCGCCTGGATCGCGCTGGCCGGCGCGCTGCGGCAGTTTCGCGGCGTCAATGAAACCATCAGCAGCCTGCTGCTGGGCTATATCGCCATCGCCCTGTTCAAGCACTTCGTCGAAGGGCCCATGCGCGACCCGGCGAGCCTGAACAAGCCTTCGACCCTGCCGCTGGACGAGAGCCTGCTCATCGGCACCATGTTTGGCTACGACGTCCACTGGGGCCTGGCCTTCGGCGTGGTGCTGTGCGTGATGGCCGCGCTGTGGCTGGGCGGATCGACCCACGGCTTTGCCACCCGCGTGGTGGGTGGCAATGCACGCGCGGCACGCCTGGTGGGCCTGCCGGCGCACCGGCTCATCGTCACCGCCTGCGCCCTGGGCGGCGCGGCGGCTGGCCTGGCCGGCGGCATCGAGGTCGCGGCAGTCCACAACGCCGCCAATGCCAGCCTCATTGCCGGCCTGGGCTATGCCGGCATCCTGGTCAGCTTCGTCGCCCGCCACCACCCGCTGGCGGTAATCCCGGTGGCCATCCTCTTCGGCGGCTTCGGCGCCGCCGGCAGCCTGCTGCAGCGGCGCATGGGCCTGCCCGATGCCAGCGTGCAGGTGCTGCTGGGCTTTGCCTTCGTGCTCATCCTGGCCTTCGAGGCGCTGCGCGGGCGGCTGCTGCCGCTATCGGCCTGGCTGCCGCTGCGCCAGCCCCTGCCCGAGGCCAAGCCGGCATGAGCGCCGCACGGCCGCCCCGAAGGCGCTCGCTCCCCGGGGCCGCGAAGCGGACCCTTGCGGGTCCGCGGGGGAAGGCGCGCAGCGCCAAGGGGGCTATATGAGCGACAACGCCGTCTTCGACGTGCTGCTGGCCGTGCTGGGTGGCGCGGTGCGCGTTGGCACGCCTTTCCTCTTCGTCAGCCTGGGTGAATGCCTCACCGAGAAGGCCGGCCGCATCAACCTCGGCCTGGAAGGCGTGCTGGTCTTCAGCGCCATGGCCGGCTTCGGCGGCGCCTACCTCACCGGCTCGCCCTGGCTGGGCGTGCTGGCCGCCGCCGCCAGCGGCGCACTGCTGGCCCTGCTGCACGGCCTGGTGTGCTCGCTGACGCGCGTCAACGACATCGCCATGGGCATTGCGCTGATGATGCTGGGCGCGGGCCTGGCCTTCTATCTGGGCAAGCCGCTGATACAGCCGCAGGCACCGCAGATCCCGTCCATCGCGCTGGGCGGCTGGAGCGATTCGGCCAATGTGCAGGCGGCGTTGAAGATCAACGCGCTGTTCCCGCTCGGCGTGGCCCTGGCCGTGGCCCTGGGCTGGGGCTTCAGGAACACGCGCTGGGGCCTGCTGGTGCGCATGGTGGGCGATTCGGCCGACGCGGCGCGGGCCCTGGGCAACAGCGTCAGCGGCATCCGCATCGCCGCCACCACGGCCGGCGGCGCCATCGCCGGGCTGGGCGGCGCCTCGCTGAGCCTGTACTACCCCGGCAGCTGGAACGAGGGCCTCTCCAGCGGCCAGGGCCTGATCGCGGTGGCGCTGGTGATCTTCGCGCGCTGGAGCCCCGTGCGCTGCCTGGGTGCGGCCCTGCTCTTCGGCGGCGCCGGCGCCCTGGGCCCGGCGCTGCAGGGCGTGGGCGTCAGCGGCTACTACCACCTCTTCAACGCCGTGCCCTATGTGCTGACGCTGGCCATCCTGGTGGCCACCTGCTCGCCGCGGCGCAGCATCAAGGGCGCGCCGCTGGAACTGGGAGTCTCGCGATGACGGTGCCAGGTTCGGCCCCCTACCCCTGGCCCTTCGATGGCGACCTGCGCGCGGCCAACACGGCCCTGGTCGTGATCGACATGCAGACCGACTTCTGCGGCGAGGGCGGCTATGTCGACACCATGGGCTATGACCTCGCGCTGACGCGTGCGCCCATAGGCCCCATCGCGGCCCTGCTGGCGGCCTTTCGCGGTGCCGGCGCCGCCGTGATCCACACCCGCGAAGGCCACCGGCCCGACCTCTCGGACCTGCCGGCCAACAAGCGCTGGCGTTCGCAGCGCATCGGTGCGGGCATCGGCGACCCCGGCCCCTGCGGCCGCATCCTGGTACGCGGCGAACCGGGCTGGGAAATCATCCCCGAGCTGGCACCGCTGGCGGGCGAGGTGGTCATCGACAAGCCCGGCAAGGGCAGTTTCTGCGCCACCGACCTGGAGCTGATCCTGCGCACGCGCGGCATCCGCAACCTCGTGCTCACCGGCATCACCACCGATGTCTGCGTCCACACGACGATGCGCGAGGCCAATGACCGCGGCTTCGAATGCCTGCTCGTCGAAGACGCCACCGGCGCCACCGACCGCGGCAACCACGAGGCGGCGCTGAAGATGGTGCTGATGCAGGGCGGCGTGTTCGGCGCCGTGGCCGGCTCGCCAGCCGTCATCACCGCGATCGCCGCGATGAAGGGGCTCTGAGGCCATGCACGCGCTCGCCCTCGACACCTACAAGCTCACCAAGCGCTTCGGCGCCTTCACCGCGATGAACGCGGTCTCGCTGAAGGTGCGCCCCGGCACCGTGCACGCCCTGCTGGGCGAGAACGGCGCCGGCAAGTCGACGCTGGTGAAGTGCGTGGTCGGCTATTACGCGCCCGATGGCGGCGCCGTGCTCATCGACGGCCGCGAGCAGGCCATAGACTCGCCCACGGTGGCACGAGACCTCGGCATCGGCATGGTCTACCAGCACTTCACCGTCGTGCCCGGCATGACGGTGGCCGAGAACCTGCTGCTGGCGCGCGGCCGCCTGCCGGCCGTGATCAATTGGAAAGCCGTGCGTGCCGAGCTGCAGGCCTTTCTGCAGACCACGCCCTTCACGCTGGACCTGGACGCCCGGCCGCAGGATTTGTCGGCGGGCGAGAAGCAGAAGCTCGAGATCCTCAAGCAGCTCTACCTGAAGCCGCGACTGCTGATCCTGGACGAGCCCACCAGCGTGCTCACGCCGCAGGAGGCCGACGAGGTGCTGGGCCTTTTGAAGGCGCGCGCCCATGCCGGCGACTGCACGGTGCTGATGATCACGCACAAGTTCCGCGAGGTGGCCGAGCATGCCGATGACGTGAGCGTGCTGCGCCGCGGCACCCTGGTGGCCAGCCACGAGGTGGCGCACGTCTCGTCCGACGAACTGGCCGCAGCCATGGTGGGCGAAGGCCGCAGCGCCGCCGCCGCCAAGCTGGAACGCCTGGAGCGCGACGCCGGCCCGGTGCGGCTGGACGTGGTGGAGCTGCTGGTGGAAGGCGACCGTGGAGAGACTGCCGTGCATGGCCTCAACCTGCGCGTCCACGCCGGCGAGATCGTCGGCGTGGCCGGCGTCTCGGGCAACGGCCAGCGCGAGCTGATGGAGGCCCTGGTGGGCCAGCGCGCCATCGCCAGCGGCGAGGTGCGCGTCTCGGCCGAGCGCTTCCATGCCACCCGCGCGCAGAACCGGCGCCTGAAGGTGCGCAGCCTGCCCGAGGAGCCGCTGCGCAATGCCTGTGTCGGCGAGCTGAGCGTGGGCCACAACATGGGCCTGCGCGTCTTCGATGCGCCACCTGCCGCCGCGGGCGGCTGGCTGCGCGGCGGCGTGCTGCGCAACAAGGCGCGGGCGCTGATCCGCGAATACGGCGTCAAGACCCAGGGCGAAGGGGCGCCGATTCGGTCGCTGTCGGGCGGCAACGTGCAGCGCGCCGTGCTGGCGCGCGAACTGGCCGAGGAGGCCGACCTGCTGCTCGTCAGCAACCCCGTTTTCGGCCTCGACTTCGCCGCCGTGGCCGAGATCCACGGCCGCCTGGTGGCGGCGCGCAACCGCGGCACCGCGGTGCTGCTGGTCAGCGAAGACCTCGACGAGCTGTTGCAGTTGTCGGACCGCATCGTCGTGATGAGCGAGGGCCGCATCGTCTTCGAATGCGCCGCCGCCGGCGCCGACCGCCGCACGCTGGGCGCTCACATGGGGGGCCATGCCGCCACGCCGGCACCTGCAACCGCCCCTGAACTGGCCGCAGCATGATGATCTCCGTCCCCGCCAAGCCCTTCGATTACCGCCTCGCGCCGGCACGCACGGCACTGGTGGTCATCGACATGCAGCGCGACTTCGTCGAGCCCGGTGGCTTCGGCGCCAGCCTGGGCAATGACGTGAGCCGGCTGCACGGCGCCATCGCCCCCATTGCGGCGCTGCTGGCCGCCTGGCGTGCGCGTGGCTGGCCGGTGCTGCACA
Organism: Rubrivivax sp. A210; assembly: GCF_904426505.1. GTDB lineage: Bacteria > Pseudomonadota > Gammaproteobacteria > Burkholderiales > Burkholderiaceae_C > Rubrivivax. Next base: position 60,690 of record NZ_CAJGBN010000003.1, on the reverse strand, counting down.
CGCGCGAATGCCACCGCAGCGATCTGTCGGACTGCCCGCCGTCCAAGCGCGAGCGCGGCGAACCCAGCCTGCGCATCGGCGACCCCGGGCCCATGGGCCGGCTGCTGGTGGCCGGCGAGGCGGGCGCCGACATCATTCCCGCGCTGGCGCCGTCGATGAGCGAATGGGTCATCGACAAGCCCGGCAAGGGCATGTTCTGGGCCACCGGCCTGCACGAGCGCCTGCTGGGCGCCGGCATCAGCCACCTCGTCTTCACCGGCGTCACCACCGAGGTCTGCGTGCAGACCAGCATGCGCGAGGCCAACGACCGCGGCTACGAGTGCCTCATCATCGAGGACGCCACCGCAAGCTACTTCCCCGAATTCAAGCGCGTCGCGCTGGCCATGCTCACGGCCCAGGGCGGCATCGTCGGCTGCAGCGCGACATCGGACGCGCTGCTCGCCGCATTGCCGGCCAAAGGCTAGGCCTTCCCCCCGCGCACCAGCCAGCGCTGCAGCATGGCCTCGATGTCTTCCAGCGAGTAGGGCTTGTTGACGAGGTCGTCGAAGCCGGCGTCCAGGAAGTCCTGCTTGCTGCCGGTGAGGCCGAAGGCCGTGAGGGCGACGATGGGCACGCGGGCGCGCTCGTCGCCCAGGGCCCGTATCGCATGCGTGGCCTCGAAGCCGTCCATCTCGGCCATGCGGCAGTCCATCAGGATCAGGTCCAGCACTTCACTGCGCGCCAGGTCCAGGGCGATGCGGCCGTTCTCGGCCGCAAACACGCGCAGGCCGCGCCGCTCGAGCATGCGCGACATCACTTCGCGCGTGTTGCGGTGGTCTTCGGCCAGCAGCACCGCCTTGCCCGCCGGCAGGGCCAGGGTGGCAGCGGGCGCGACCACGGGAGCGGCCTCGGCGGCGGGCGCCAGGTCGACCGCAAACCAGAAGGTCGAGCCCTCGCCAGGGCGGCTGTCGAAGCCCATCTCGCCGCCCATGCGCTGGACGAGCTGGCGCGCGATACCCAGGCCCAGGCCCATGCCCTCGCGGCCCTGCACGCCCTGGGCATCAACCTGGAAGAAGGGCTGGAAGATCTTCTGCGCCGCCTCGGGCGGGATGCCGATGCCGCTGTCCTGCACTTCGAAGCGCAGCCCGACCCGCTGCAATGGCGAGGGCGAGGTCGGCCGTTCGACCACCGAGACCCGCACGTCGATGCGGCCGTGGTCGGTGTACTTGATGGCGTTGTCGAGCAGGTTCAGCAGCACCTGTCCCAGGCGCACCGGGTCGCCGCTGACGCGCGCCGGCACATCGGGCGCCAGCGCGCAGGCCACCGTCACGCCCTTGGCGGTGGCGCGCACGCCATGCAGCTCGACCATTTGCGTGACGAGGGCGCGCGGGTCGAAGGCCACGGCCTGCAGCTCGATCTGGCCCGCCTCGATGCGCGAGAAGCTGAGCAGGTCATTGAGCATCACCAGCAGGCGGCGTGCGCTGCCGCGCGCCATGTCGGCCAGCTCGCGCTGTTCGCCATTGGCGGCCATCTCGTGCATCAGGTCCAGGCTCACCAGCACGCCGTTCATGGGCGTGCGCAGCTCGTGGCTGACATTGGCCAGAAAGTCCGACTTGGCCCGGTTGGCCTGCTCGGCCGCCTCGCGCGAGACGTGCAGGCTCTCTATCGCCTCGGTGAGTTGGCGCCGCTGCAGATCGAGCTCCACCAGCATCTGGTTGAAGCTGCGTTGCAGCTGGCCGATCTCGTCGCTTTGCGTCACCTGGGCGCGCGGCGTCAGGTCGCCTGCAGCCACCGTGCGCGTGAGTGCGGCCAGCCCGGTCAGCGGCTTCACCACGCGCCGGCGCACGTAGACGAAGGCGGCCGCGCAGGCCGCCGTACACAGCACCACGCCGATCAGGAAGATCACATGGGCACGGTGGCTGTGGGCATAGAGCGTGGCGATGTTCTCGCTGACCTCGCCGTCATGGTGCTGGCGGATCTCGCGCCACAGCGAATCGGCCTCGGCCTCATGCTCGTAGATGCGGCCCAGCGCCGCCGGTCCGAGCGGCGCGCTCCCGGCGCCGGCCGCGGCGGCGGCCACCGAGGCCAGGGTCTCCTGCGAGGAGCGCAGCACCGTCTGCTGGCGCCGCAGGTAGATGGCGTGGTCGCTGTCACCTTCGCCCAGCGGCTCGGAATGGCGAATCTTGCGCAACAGGAGAACCGCCGCCTCGGCACGCCTCAGCGCCTCTGCCGCCTCGTCGCGGTACTGGGCTTCGCCGGTGAGCGCAAAGCTCGCCAGCTCGCCCGAGGCGCGCGCCAGGCCGGCATTGAGCTCACCGTCGAGGATGGCACGCTGGTAGTCGCGCATCACATAGGCCGAGGCCTCGTTCCAGGCGTCAAGCTCGCCGGTGACCAGCACGTAAAGGCCGCCCAGCAGCAGCAGGGCGGCGAGCGAGGCGGCGAGGACTTTGCGGCCGAGTGTGATCATCGAGAAGGGGTGTAAGCCGCTGGACGCCGGTCAGGAAACGGCGGCGAGCTTAATGCAAGCCCCGGGGCGGCGCCTGAGGACCTAGAGCCTGAAGACGCGCACCACCTCGTCGAGCTGTTCGGCCTGCTCCTGCAGCGCCCGCGTGGCGGCCGTGGCGTCGTCGGCAAGGGTGGCGTTCTTCTGCGTCACGCCGTCCAGTTGCACCATCGCGGCATTGACCTGCTCGATGCCGCCGATCTGGGCCGCGCTGGCGGCATTGATCTCGCCCATGATGGCGTTGACCTGGCCGACGCCGCCCACGATCTCGGTCATCGTGCTGCCGGCACGGTGCGCCAGGCCGGTGGCGCTGCCCACCTGGCCCAGCGTGTCGCCGATCAGGGCCTTGATCTCGCCGGCAGCGGCAGCCGAGCGCTGGGCCAGCGAACGCACCTCGGCGGCCACGACGGCAAAGCCGCGGCCGTGCTCTCCGGCGCGCGAGGCCTCGACGGCGGCATTCAGCGCCAGGATGTTGGTCTGGAAGGCGATGCCGTCGATGACGCCGGTGATGTCGCCCACGCGCGCCGAGGAGACGCTGATCGAGTCCATCGTCGTCACCACCTGGGCCACCAGCTGGCCCCCCTGGGCTGCCACCGCCGATGCGGCCACCGCCTGCTTCTCGGCGCGTGCGGCGCTGTCGGCGTTCTGGCGCGCGGCCTCGGTCAGGCGGGCCATGGCCTGGGCGGTGTCGCGCAAGGCGTCGGCCTGCGCCACGGTGCGCTCGGACAGCTCGACATTGCCCTCGGCGATGCGGCCCGAAGCCTCGGCCACCTGCTGCGTGCCACCGCGCACGCGGCCCACCACCGCGACCAGGCTGTCGCGCATGTCCTTGAGCGCCTGCTGCAGCTGGCCGATCTCGTTGCCCGAGGTCACCGCGATCTCGCGCGTCAGGTCGCCCTGGGCGATGGCGCGCGCCGTCTGCACCGCTTCTTCCAGCGGTGTCGTGACGGTCTTGCGGATGAAGGGGTAGATCAGCGCCAGCACCGGCACGCAGGTGATCAAGGCGATCAGCATCGACTGCAGACGCTGGCGTGATGTGGCCGCATTCGAGGCCGCCAGCGACATCTTCATGCTCACCACGCCCAGCACGGTGTTCTCGGGCACCTGGTGGCACAGCACGCAGTCCTTGCCCAGGTAGGACTTGAGCGCCAGCGCCGGACGCACCGCACGCAGCACCTCGCCGCCAGCATCGGTCTCCACCCGCACCACGGCCTGGCCGCTGGCCAGCACCTGGGCCTCGAGTGCGTCGGGCAGGGCGATGGCATTGGCGGCGCCGGCACCATAGAGCTTGCGCACCGCTTCGCCGCGCAGCACGCGCACATCACGGATGCTGTTGAGCTGCTTGATCTGGTCGAGGAAGACGGCGCGCTGCGCCATGGTGCCGGTAACCATCATCCCGGTAAGCCCGGCCATGGTGGCGTCGTGCATGCTGAGCGAGAAATCGGCCGCCTGCGCGATGGCGGCCTCGCGGTTGGCGCGGTCCTGCCAGGCGATGGCGCCGGTCCACACCAGGGCCAGGGCGGCCGCGACGGTGAGCAGCAGCCTTACCCAGATGCGTTGATTGCCTGGCTGCATGGCGCCGCCCTCGGTCACGGAAACCGGCAGATCATCGCGCAGCGGCGCGATTCCGAACGCGGGAAATGACCGGATTTGCCGGCGCCGCGCGCTCAGCTAAAGAGGCGCCGCGCTGCCGCCGAGCCGGCCGCCAGGTCCAGCGCCTCGAGGCGGCGGTACAGGCTGCCCAGCTCCTGACCGATGGCGGCATAGGCGTGCAGCGTGACGGATTGGCCCTGGTCGTCGATGACGCCGGCGTCCAGGTCTTCAGCCAGGCGCGTGGCGGCATGGTGCCAGGCCGGGTAGGGCTCGGCGCCCTCGGGCGTCTGCGGCACGTCCAGCGTCAGCGTGCATTCGCGCACCGCGCTGCCCTGGGCATCGTCGGCCAGCGCCGCCTGGGCATTGACGGCCAGCACCAGCACCGGCGGCGCGCCCTCCTCGGCGGCGGCCAGCACGAAGCGGCCGGGCACGGCGCCGGGCACAAAGCCGTGGCGCGAGGCCACCTGCTGCACGAAGCCCACCGACCAGGCCACGCCCTGGGTGCGCAGCGTGATCGTCAGCTGCACGTCCAGCGGGCCGCTCAGGGCATCGAGCTCGCGGGCGCGCGCCACCACGTCCAGCATGTCGGGCGCGTCGGGGCTGGCGCCCACGGCCTCGGCAAAGACCTGCAGCTTCTGCACGAACTCGGAGTACTCGATCTCATTGAGCGCGCCGCTGCGGCTGGCGAGTTGCACGCCGGCCTGCAGCTCGCCATAGCGGCCGCCGGGGCGCGGCGCCTCCCAGGCGCCGGTTTCGCTGTCCAGGCCCTCGATGTAGAAGGCCTTGCTGCCGGCGCGGCGCGTGGGTGGCAGGTGGGCAATGACCAGGTCGCCGCTGATGGGCGCGTCCAGCGCCAGCGGCACCAGGGCGTCGATGAGGGCATCCAGCCGGGCCGGCTGGCGGCCGAGGGCGCGCAGGGGCGCGAGCGCGCCATCGGGAACGGTGTCGGGGCCTGCATCGCCGTCATTTCTGGGCTCCGTCGCCGCGCCTTCCAGTGCCGGCTCGATGCGCTCGGCATCCTGCGCCACCACGCCGCGTCGCGCCCCGGCGCGGCGCGTGCTCCACCAGGCGTGCAGCACCAGCAGCGCGAACAGCAGGGCGCCGAAGATCGCGAGCGCGGTGCCCAGCTTCATCAGCCCAGCTCGGCCAGGCCGACCGCGGATTCCATGTCCACCGCGACGATGCGCGACACGCCCTGCTCCTGCATGGTCACGCCGATCAGCTGCTCGGCCATCTCCATCGCGATCTTGTTGTGGCTGATGAAGAGGAACTGCGTGCCGCGGCTCATCTCGGTGACGAGCTTGCAGTAGCGCTCGGTGTTGGCGTCATCCAGCGGCGCGTCGACCTCGTCGAGCAGACAGAAGGGCGCCGGGTTGAGCTGGAAGATGGCGAACACCAGCGCGATGGCGGTGAGCGCCTTCTCGCCACCCGAGAGCAGATGGATGGTGCTGTTCTTCTTGCCCGGTGGCTGGGCCAGCACCTGCACGCCGGCATCCAGGATCTCGGCGCCGGTCATCACCAGGCGCGCATTGCCGCCGCCGAAGAGGCTGGGGAACATGCGGCCGAAGTGCTCGTTGACCTGGTTGAAGGTGGAGGCCAGCAGGTCGCGCGTCTCGAGGTCGATCTTGTGGATCGCGTCCTCCAGCGTCTTGATGGCCTCGTCGAGGTCGGCGTTCTGAGCATCGAGAAAGGTCTTGCGCTCGCGCGATGCAGCCAGCTCGTCCAAGGCCGCCAGGTTGACGGCGCCGAGTGCGGCAATCTCTTTCTGGATGCGGTCGATCTCGGTCTGCAGGCCCCAGAGCTTGACGCCGCCTTCCGTGATGGCGCGGCCCAGCGCGTCGAGGTTGACCTCGGCCGCCGTGAGCTGCTCCAGGTACTGCGCGCCACCCAGCTGCGCCGCCTGCAGCTCGAGCTGGAGCTTGCCGATCTGCTCGCGCAGCGGCTCCAGGCTGCGCTCGAAACCCAGGCGCTGCTCGTCGGCGCGCTTGAGCTGGGCACTGAGGTCGTCATAACGGCTGCGCGCCAGGCCCAGGGCCTGCTCGCGCTCGAGCTTGAGCGCCAGCGCCGCCTGCAGGCCCGAGCCGGCCGCGGCATCGTCGAAGCTGCCCAGCTCCAGTTCCAGCTGCTGGCCGGCCTGCACATTGGCAGACACCTGGGCCGCCGCGGTTTCGATGCTGCGCTGCAGCTCGTCGCGCCGCGCCGCCAGCGCACGCGCCTGGAAGCGCGCCTCCTGGGCCTGACGCTCCAGCCCGCGCTGCTGCTCGCGCGCATCGGCCAGCGCGCGCTCGGCGGCAATCACCGCATCGTCAAGCTCGGCGTGGCGCTCTTGCGCGGTGCCGAGCTCGATGTCGAGCTCCTCGAAGCGGCCCTCGCCGGTGGCGCGGCGCTCGGCCAGCGTCTCGAGCTGGGCGTCGATCTCGGCCAGCTCGCCGGCCAGCTGCTCGCGCCGCGAGCTGGCAGCCTCGGCCTGCTGGCTCAGGCGCAGGAACTCGACATGCAGGCCATGGGCGCGGTTCTGCGCCTCGCCGGCCTCGCGCCGCGCCTGCTGCAGGCGCCCGCTGGCCTCGGTGTAGGCCGCCTCCAGGCGCACCGAGGCGCTGCGCGCCTCGTCGGCGATGAGGGCCAGGGCGCGCTGCTGGCGCGCCAGGCTTTCGATCTCCTGGGCCCGCGCCAGCATGCCGGCCTGCTCGGAATCGGGGGCGTAGAAGGCCACCGCGTGCTGGCTCACGGCATGGCCTTCGCGGGTCATGATGACCTCGCCCTGGGTCAGGCGGGCACGCTGGGCCAGGGCCTCGTCGATGGAGGCGGCTGTATAGACGCCTTCCAGCCAGTCGCCCAGCAAGGCCTGCAGGCCGGCATCGCCCAGTTGCAGCCGATCGGCCAGGCGCGGCAGGGTCTGGTGGGTGTGGGGGATGGCGCCTACTGCCAATGTCTGCAGGGCGTAGAAGGCCAGGCGGGCCGGCGGCGCATCAGCCGCGAAGGCGCGCACGGTGTCCAGCCGCCCCACGGCCAGCGCATTGAGGCGTTCGCGCAGCGCGGCTTCCAGCGCCGTCTCCCAGCCCGCTTCGATGTGGACCTGCTTCCACAGCCCGGCCAGGCCGGCGAGGCCGTGGCGTTCGAGCCAGGGCTTGAGCTTGCCCTCGGTCTGCACCTTGTCCTGCAGGGCACGCAGGGCATCGAGCCGCGCCGCGGTGTCGGCCAGGCGGCCCGACTCAAGGTTGACGGCCTCCTGCGCGGCACGGCGCTGCTCGTCCAGCGCCGGCACCTGCTCGCCCAGCTCGTGCAGGCGGGCATCGGCCATCTCGCGCGCCTCGGCAGCCTCGGCCTCCTGGGCGCGCATCTGCTCCAGGCGGTCGAGGTCGGGCGCCTGCAGGCCCTGGCGTTCACCGGCCAGGCGGCCGCGGCGGGCATCGAGCTGGCGCGCCTGCTCGTCAACGCTGCGGCTCTCGGCCGCCAGCACCTGGATCTGCTGCTGCACCTGGGCCACGGCGCCGCGCTGCTGGTTGGCCGTGGCCTGGGCCGCGCGCACCGCGTCTTCCTGGGCCGGCAGCTCGAGCGACTGTTCCTCGGCCTGGGCCGCCAGCAGCTCGGCCTGCTCGTCGGCGGCGACGATCTGCGCCGCCGTGTCTTCCAGCTCGGCCCCCGCTGACTCCTGGCGCTCGGCCCATTGCGTGTTCTGCGCCTGCAGCTCGGCCAGCCGGGCCTGGGCGCGCTTGCGGCCTTCAACGACGTAGCGGATGCGCTCCTCGAGCCGGCTCACCTCCAGCGCCGCCTCGCCCAAGGCGCCCTGCCTGGCATGCAGCTCGTCGTTGGCGGCGTAATGGGCCTGGCGCACGGTTTCCAGCTCGGCCTCGACATGGCGCAGCTCGGCCAGGCGCGCTTCCAGCGCGTTGGTGGCGGCGGCGGCGGCGGCCGCCACGCGCTGCTCTTCGCTGGCGGCGTCGCGGTGCTTCAAGAACCACAGCTGGTGCAGCTTGAGCGTGCCCTGCTCCTGCAGGCCGCGGTAGTGCTGGGCCACCTCGGCTTGCTTCTCGAGCTTGTCGAGGTTGGCATTCAGCTCGCGCAGGATGTCGTCGACGCGGGTCAGGTTCTCGCGCGTGTCCTTGAGCCGGTTCTCGGTCTCGCGGCGGCGCTCCTTGTACTTGCTGACGCCGGCGGCTTCTTCGAGGAACAGGCGCAGTTCCTCGGGGCGGCTTTCGATGATGCGGCTGATCGTGCCCTGGCCGATGATGGCGTAGGCGCGCGGCCCCAGGCCGGTGCCGAGGAAGACGTCCTGCACGTCGCGGCGGCGCACCGGCTGGTTGTTGATGAAGTAGCTGCTCGTGCCGTCGCGCGTGAGCACGCGCTTGACGGCGATCTCGGCAAAGCTGTTCCACTGCCCGCCGGCGCGCGCCAGCGTGTTGTCGAAGACGAGTTCCACGCTGGCGCGGCTGGCCGGCTTGCGCTGGCCGCTGCCATTGAAGATCACGTCCTGCATGCTCTCGCCGCGCAGCTCGCTGGCCTTGCTTTCACCCAGCACCCAGCGCACCGCATCCATGATGTTGCTCTTGCCGCAACCATTGGGCCCGACCACACCGACGCGCTGGCCTGGCATCTGGAAGGTGGTGGGCTCGGCGAAGGACTTGAAGCCCGAGAGCTTGATCTGGGTGAGGCGCATGGCCCTGTGCTGCGGCACCGCCGGTGCCCGCGCACTGCCGCGGACAGCCGATTCAAGTGCTTGATTTGAATGAAAAAATGCGCTCTTGTCGGGAGCGCACGGCGGCCTGGATGATAGCATCGCGACCCCCTCGAAACCTGCACCCGCCATGGCCCGCGCCCCGTCCACGAAACCGCCCGCAGCCGCCCCTCGGCAACGCCAGGCTCCCGCCACCCCGCCGAGCACACCCAGCCGCGAACTGCAGGTCTTCGACAACCCGGCACCCGAGCGCGACTACGTCATCCGCTTCGACGTGCCCGAGTTCACCTGCCTGTGCCCGCTCACCGGCCAGCCCGATTTCGCGCACTTCACGATCGAGATCGTGGCCGACCGCCTCTGCGTCGAGCTCAAGAGCCTGAAGATGTACTTCTGGAGCTACCGCAACGAGGGCGCCTTCCACGAGAAAGTGACCAACACCATCCTGAGCGACCTGGTCCAGGCCATCAAGCCGCGCTTCCTGCGCATCCACGCCGACTGGTATGTGCGCGGCGGCATCCGCACCTATGTCACGGCCGAGCACCGCAAGCGCGGCTGGAAGCCGGCCTTCAAGGTCGAGCTGCCGAGCGCCTGAGCAGCCGGGTGATGGAGACCGCGCGCCCCGCCTACCAGAAGTTCGCGGTTGCCGTGCGCGCCAGCGCCATCGACGGCCAGGGCGCCTTCGCGGCCGAGGCCATACCGCAGCGGCTGAAGATCGGCGAGATCCGCGGCGAGAGCATCAGCGTGGCCGAGGCGCGCATCCGCGCCACGCGCAGCGAACGCATCATGATCGTCGAGCTGTCCGACCGCCGCGCCATCGACTTCAGCAAGAGCGCCGACCCCATGCGCTACACCAACCACAGTTGCCGCCCCAATGCGCGGCTGTGCATACGCCAGGGCCGGGTCGAGTTCTACGCGCTGCGCGCTATTCCCGAGGGCGAGGAGATCACGGTCGACTACGGCGAGACCCACCACGAGGGCCGCCTGGCCTGCCGCTGCGGCGCGCCGGGCTGTCGCGGGGCGCTGTAGTGACCGCGGGCTGGCGGCTCCGGCCTGTTCAGACCTGGGCCAGCTTCGCGTAGAGCGACTTGCGATGCAGGTCGGCGCCGCTGTCGGCAAAGGCCATGGCGATGGACTTGATGTTGTCCTGCGCACCCAGGAAGGCATCGACGACGTCGGGGTCGAAGTGCCGGCCGCGGCTGGCCTGGATGATGAGCACCGCCTGCTCGTGGCTCATGGCTTCCTTGTGCACGCGCCGGCTGATGAGCGCGTCGTAGACGTCGGCCACGGCCATGATGCGGCCCGAAATCGGAATGGCATCGCCGGCCACCCCCAGCGGGTAGCCCGTGCCGTCCCACTTCTCCTGGTGCGAGTAGGCGATCTCCTTGGCCAGGCTGAGGAAGTCCACGTGCACGCCCAGCGCGTTCTCGGCATTGGCGATGGCGTCGCGCCCCAGCGTGGTGTGGGTCTTCATGATCTCGAACTCCTCGCCGCTGAGCTTGCCGGGCTTGAGCAGGATGCGGTCCGGGATGCCGGCCTTGCCGATGTCGTGCAGCGCCGCGGCGCGGTACAAGAGCTCGATGTGCCTGGGCGTCAGCGTGGCGGAGAAGCGGGGGTGGGTACACAGCTTCCAGGCCAGCATCTTGACGTAGCGCTGGGTGCGGAGGATGTGGTTGCTGGTTTCGGCGTCACGCGTTTCGGCCAGCGAGGCCATGACCAGCGTGGTCACATCCTGCACCGCCAGCACCTGGGCCGTGCGGCGGGCCACCTCCTGCTCCAGAAAGGCGGCCTTGTCACGCAGGAAGTCGGCCCCCTGCTTGAGCCGCAGCTGGGCCTGCACGCGGGCGCGCAGGATGGGCGCGCTGATGGGCTTGGTGATGTAGTCCACCGCCCCCAGCGAGAACCCCAGTTCCTCGTCGGCGGTATCGGACTTTCCGGTGAGAAAGATGACCGGGATGCCGCAGGTGGCCGGATCGGCCTTGAGCCTGCGGCAGACCTCATGGCCGTCCAGGCCGGGCATCATCACGTCCAGCAGGATCAGGTCGGGCCGCGGCGTGGCGCCGGCGATCTCCAGCCCCTGCTTGCCATTGCTGGCCGTGCGCAACAGGCATTGATCGTGCAGCAGCTCCTGCACCACGTCGAGATTGATGGGCGTGTCGTCCACCACCAGCACCGTGGGCCTGTCCATGACCGGCCCGTCGTTCGGGCCCGTCGCTTTGTCGCTGTCCAATCCCGTCGCCTCCGCCGCCTTGCGTCCCTCTGCGATAAGAACTTATCGGCCGGGAAGGCCCTGACTTGACGGGCGGCCACGCTGGCCAGCGTGGCCGCAAGCTCAGCGTCGGCCGCGCGTGCGTGCCACCAGCGCCGCTACGCCCAGGCCGGCCAGCACCAGGGAGCTGGGCTCGGGCACCGGGCTGGCCACGGCCGCCGTCACCACCACGTTGTCCACGTAGTTGAAGAGGCTGGCGTGGGTGCGGAATCCGCGCGTGACCTGGATGCGCAGTACATGGCTGCCGGCGGCAAGGCTGGTGACGGCGCCGAGCGTGTCACGCCGCACTTCGCCGCTGGCGATGTTGCCCGCCGCCGCGGCGTCGAAGCTGTCGAGCACCACGCCGTCGACCAGCAATTCGAACAGTGCCGCGCTGTTGCTGAAACTGCCTGTGTATTGCGTGGCCACGTCGGCCGAGATCTGCAGATTGCCGCCGCTGGCCGTGAAGCTCTGCGACAGGCCGCCACCGCCGAAGGGGCCGAAGAAGTCGGCAACCGTCTGCCCGCCCACCAGGGTGGCGGCGTTGCTGGTACCGCTGCCGGCCGTGTCGAACGGCGACACCGAAGCGATGAGATCGCCGTTGACCGTCGTGTAGGTGCTCCAGCCCGACAGCGTGCCATCGGCGAAGTCGCCGTTGTTCACCAGGTTCGGATCGGCCTGCGCGGCCAGGCTGCAAGAGGCAGCGACGAGCGCGACGGCGGCGCGCATGCACCTGGCGCCAGGGCGCCGAATGGACTTGTTCATGACTTCTCCCTTCTTATAAGTCGATGACGGGCCCGCGACCCGGCCGCGACACTGTATGCGAGGCCTGTGGCATCCAGGCCACGGGGGCGGGTCCATTCGGCACGGCCCGTCGGCGACAGGGCAGGCACCGCAGGCGAAGCCTGCAGCGGGCGCTCCCGGATAATCCCCCGCCATGAACCCGCGCCTCGCCCTGCTCCATCCCTACCCCTTCGAGCGCTGGCGCGAGCTGACGCGCGGCATCACGCCCAACCCGGCGCTGGCCCCTATCAGCCTGGGCATCGGCGAGCCGCGGCACGCCACGCCGCGGCTGATCGAAGAAGCGCTGATGCAGGCGCTGCCGGCGCTGGCCAGCTACCCGGCGACGCTGGGCGAGCCGGCGCTGCGCGAGGCCATGGCCGGCTGGGTGCAGCGCCGCTATGGCGTGGCGCTGGATGCGGCGACGCAGTTGCTGCCGGTGAACGGCTCGCGCGAGGCGCTGTTCGCACTGGCGCAGACGGTGCTGGACCCGGCCGAGGCCGAGGCCCTGGTGGTCTGCCCCAACCCGTTCTACCAAATCTACGAAGGCGCGGCCCTGCTGGGCGGCGCGCGCACGCACTTCGTGGCCAGCGACCCGGCGCGCAACTTCGCCGCCGATTGGACTTCCGTGCCCGAGGCCGTGTGGGCGCGCACGCGGCTTCTCTACGTGTGCTCGCCGGGCAATCCCACCGGCGCGGTGATGCCGCTGGCCGAATGGCAGACGCTGTTCGCGCTGAGCGACCGCCACGGCTTCGTGATCGCCAGCGACGAGTGCTACTCCGAGATCTACTTCCGCGACGAGGCACCGCTGGGCAGCCTCCAGGCCGCCAAGGCTCTGGGTCGCGACGATTTCAAGAATTTGATCGCGCTCACCAGCCTGTCCAAGCGCAGCAGCGTGCCTGGGCTGCGCTCGGGCTTCGCCGCCGGCGACCGCGCGCTGATCAAGGCCTTTCTGCTCTACCGCACCTACCATGGCAGCGCGATGAGCGGCCTGGTGCAGCGCGCCAGCATCGCGGCCTGGAACGACGAGGCCCATGTGGTGGCCAACCGCGCGCTCTACCGCGCCAAGTTCGCGGCGGTGATGCCGGTGCTCGAAAGCGTGCTCGATGTGAAGCTGCCCGACGCCGCCTTCTACCTCTGGGCCGGCATCCCTGGCGGCGACGAGATCGCTTACGCCCGCGGCCTGCTCGCTCAATACAATGTGGCGGTTCTGCCGGGCAGCCTGCTGGCGCGAGCGGTTTCCGACGCAGCGCCGGGCCGGCCCGCCAACCCGGGCCAGGGCCGCATCCGCATGGCCCTGGTGGCCCCCGTGGCCGACTGCCTCGAAGCGGCCCGCCGCATCGCCTCCTACACCGAAAGCCTCCGATGAGCAGCCAACTCCAATCCGTCATCGACCTCGCCTGGGAAAGCCGCGCCGAGATCTCGGCCCTCAATGCGCCCGAGGTGCGCGAAGCGGTCGAGCACGTCATCAAGGATCTCAACGCCGGCCGTCTGCGCGTGGCCGAACGCCGCGGCGTGGGCGACTGGGTCGTCAACCAGTGGCTCAAGAAGGCGGTGCTGCTGAGCTTCCGCCTCAACGACAACAAGGTCATGCGCGCCGGCGAGCTGGGCTTCTACGACAAGGTGCCGACCAAGTTCGCCCACCTCGACGAAGAGCAGATGCGGGCCTCTGGCGTGCGCGTGGTGCCGCCGGCCGTGGCACGCCGCGGCAGCTTTCTGTCCAGGAACGTGGTGCTGATGCCCAGCTACGTCAACATCGGCGCCTACGTCGACGAGGGCACGATGGTCGACACTTGGGCCACCGTGGGCTCTTGCGCGCAGATCGGCAAGAACGTCCACCTCTCGGGCGGCGTCGGCATCGGCGGCGTGCTCGAGCCGCTGCAGGCCAACCCGACCATCATCGAGGACAACTGCTTCATCGGCGCGCGCAGCGAGGTCGTCGAAGGCGTCATCGTCGAGGAGAACTCGGTCATCAGCATGGGCGTCTACATCGGCCAGAGCACCAAGATCTACGACCGCGCCACCGACACCGTGAGCTATGGCCGCATCCCCGCCGGCAGCGTGGTGGTGAGCGGCAATCTGCCCAGCGCCGACGGCAAGTACAGCCTCTACTGCGCGGTGATCGTCAAGAAGGTCGACGCGCAGACGCGCGCCAAGACCTCGATCAACGATCTCTTGCGCGCCTGATCTAACAGCCTGGGAGCGGGAATGGCGAACAACCTCGAGCGCGTGCTGCGCCTGATGGCGGAGAAGAACGCGTCCGACGTCTACATGTCGGCCAACACGCCCATCCTCATCAAGATCAACGGGCAGATCCTGCAGCTCTCCGACCAGTTGCTCACCGTCAACCAGACGCGCCAGCTGCTGTCGGAGATGCTGGTGCCCCAGCAGCTGGAAGAGCTCGACGACACCGGCGAGCTGAACGTTGGCATCAGCATCCCGCGTGTCGGCAGCTTCCGGCTCTCGGCCTTCAAGCAGCGCGGCTCCATCGCGGCCGTATTCCGCTGCATCCCCTTCACCATCCCCTCGCTCGAAGCCCTGGGCGTGCCCGCCATGCTGGCGCAGCTGGTGACCGAGAAGCGCGGCCTGATCCTGATGGTGGGCGCCACCGGCACCGGCAAGACCACCACGCTGGCCTCGATGCTGGAGTGGCGCAACCAGCAGATGACGGGCCACATCCTCACCATCGAGGATCCGATCGAGTTCCTCTTCAACAACAAGAAGAGCATCGTCAACCAGCGCGAGGTCGGCCGCGACACGCAGAGCCTGCAAACGGCGCTGAAGAACGCGCTGCGCCAGGCGCCCGACTGCATCATGATCGGCGAGATCCGCGACCGCGAGACCATGAGCGCGGCCATCTCCTACTCGCTGTCGGGCCACGTCGTGCTGGCCACGATGCACGCCAACAACAGCTACCACGCGCTGGGCCGCATCCTCTCGTTCTACGCGCCCGAGGCGCGGCCGACGCTGCTGTCCGACCTCTCCAGCGGCCTGCGCGCCATCGTCTCGCAACGCCTGCTGCGCTCCAATGCCGGCGGCCGGGTGCCGGCCGTCGAGGTGCTGCTCAACACCAAGCTGGTGTCGGAGCTGATCGAGAAGGGCGACCTCGGCGCCGTCAAGGAGGCGGTCGAGAAATCGCTGGCCGAGGGCTCGCAGACCTTCGAGCACGACATCGCCCGCCTCATCAACGAAGGCGTGGTCTCGCGCGATGAAGGCATGGCCTATGCCGACTCGCCCACCAACCTGCTGTGGCGCCTGCAGAACGAGCAGGCCGCGGTCTCGCGCGTCACGCCCAAGAAGGACGAGCCCGAGGCCGCCACCTTCACCGAATTCAGCTTCGACGTGCGGCCCGAAGAATCGCTGCGTGGCAGCTCCGAGCCCGCGCCCTGGGGCGTGCGCCGATGAACGAGGCGCTGCGCCTGGCCGAGGCGCTGATCGCCTGCCGCTCGGTGACGCCGGCCGACGACGGCTGCTGCGAGCTGCTGGCGGCGCAACTGCTGCCAGCCGGCTTTGTCTGCGAGCGGCTGGACGCCGGGCCCGCGGGCGGCATCGTCAGCAACCTCTGGGCCGTACACGACAGCGGCCGCCCCGGCCCCACCCTGCTGCTGGCCGGCCACACCGACGTCGTGCCCAGCGGCCCGGCCGCGCAATGGGCCAGCGAGCCTTTCGTGCCCAGCCACCGCGAAGGCCGCCTCTACGGCCGCGGCGCGGTCGACATGAAGACCGCGGTGGCGGCGATGACGGTGGCCGCAGCGCGCTTTGTGCGCGAGCGCCCGCAGCACGGCGGCCGCGTCGCCCTGCTCTTCACCAGCGACGAGGAAGGCCCATCGCTGCACGGCACGCTGCACGCGGTGCAGGTGCTGAAGGCGCGCGGCGAGCGGCTGGATCTGTGCATCGTGGGCGAGCCGACCTCGGTGGAGCGCGTCGGCGACATGGTCAAGAACGGC
Organism: Rubrivivax sp. A210; assembly: GCF_904426505.1. GTDB lineage: Bacteria > Pseudomonadota > Gammaproteobacteria > Burkholderiales > Burkholderiaceae_C > Rubrivivax. The sequence goes on along the minus strand of NZ_CAJGBN010000003.1, from coordinate 44,968 downwards.
AGGCGCGGCTCGCTGTCGGCCCGCCTCACGGTCAAGGGCGTGCAGGGCCACATCGCCTACCCGCAGCTGGCGCGCAACCCCATCCACGGCTTCGCGCCGGCGCTGGCCGAACTGGCGGCCACGCGCTGGGACGAGGGCAATGCCTATTTCCCGCCCACCAGCTGGCAGGTCAGCAACCTGCACGCCGGCACCGGCGCCGGCAACATGATCCCGGGCGAGCTGGTGGCCGATTTCAACTTCCGCTTCAGTACCGAATCGACGCCGGCCGCGCTGCAGGCGCGCGTGCTGGAGGTGCTGAACCGCCACGGCCTCGAGTTCGAGATCGCCTGGACGCTGGGCGGCGAACCCTTTCTCACGCCACCGGGCACGCTGCACGCGGCGCTGGCGGCGGCCATCCAGGCCGAGTTCGGCATCGAGCCGGTGCTCAGCACCACCGGCGGCACGTCTGATGGCCGCTTCATCGCCCGCATCTGCCCCCAGGTGATGGAGTTCGGCGTGCTCAATGCCAGCGCGCACAAGATTGACGAATGGGTGGAGGTCGCCAGCATCGCGCCGCTCGCCAACGTCTACCGCCGCACGCTGGAAGCGCTGCTGCCGTGACGCTGATCGAGCTGATAGCGCACAGCAGCGAACGCCTCGAGAGCGCCGGCGTCTGCTGCGCCCAGGGCACGACCCATGCCTTTGACGAGGCCGCCTGGCTGGTGCTGTGGCGCCTGGGCCTGCCGCTGGACAGCCTGGACGAGCACGCCGAACGTGCCGTGGCGCCGGCCGATCTGCAGGCCGCGCACGATCTCGTCACCCAGCGCATCGCATCGCGGCGCCCGGCGGCCTACCTCACCGGCGAGGCCTGGCTGCAGGGCGTGCCTTTCTTCGTGGACGAGCGCGTCATCATCCCGCGTTCGCTGATCGCCGAGCCGCTGGCCGAGGGCGTGCTCGACGCCTGGCTGCCGGACGAACCCAAGACCGTGCTCGACCTCTGCACCGGCGGCGCCAGCCTGGCCGTGCTGGCGGCGCTGGCCTGGCCCGAGGCCCGGGTGCTGGCCACCGACCTCTCGGCCGACGCGCTGGCGGTGGCGCGCCTCAATGTCGAGCGCCACGGCCTGGCCGAGCGCATCACACTGGCCCAGGGCGACGGCCTGACCGCGGCACCGGGCCGTTTTGACCTCATCCTGTGCAACCCACCCTACGTCAACGCGGCCTCGATGGCGGCGCTGCCGCCCGAGTTCCGCGCCGAGCCAGCGCTGGCCCTTGATGGCGGCGCCGATGGCATGGTCTTCGTGCGCGGACTGCTGGCCGAGGCCGGCCACCATCTCAACGCCGGCGGCGTGCTGGTGCTCGAGATCGGCCACGAGCGCAAACATTTCGACGCCGCCTTTCCCGGCCTGCCCGTGGTCGGGCTGCCCACCAGCGCCGGCGACGAACAGGTGCTGCTCCTAGAAGCAGCCCAACTCAAATGATCACCATTCGAAACATCACGCTGCGACGCGGCGTCAAAGTCGTGCTGCAGGACGCCGGCGTCGTGCTGCAGCCCGGCGAAAAGGTCGGCCTCATCGGCCGCAATGGCGCCGGCAAGTCCAGCCTCTTCTCGCTGCTGGCAGGGCGGCTGCACGCCGACGCCGGCGATGTCGAGATCCCGCCGCGCTGGCGCCTGGGCGAGGTCGCGCAGGACATGCCCGACAGCGAGGACGGCGCCACCGACTTCGTGCTGCAGGGCGACATCCCGCTGCAGGCGGCGCAGGCCGAGCTGGCCGCGGCCGAAGCCGCCGACGACGGCGACGCGATCGCCCACGCCCACCTGGCGCTGGACGAGGCCGGCGCCTTCGACGCCCGCTCGCGTGCCGAGGCCCTGCTGCTGGGCCTGGGCTTTCGCAGCGAGCAGCTGCACGCCGCGGTCAACAGCTTCTCGGGCGGCTGGCGCATGCGGCTGCAGCTGGCGCGGGCGCTGATGTGCCCGGCCGAGCTGCTGCTGCTGGACGAGCCTACCAACCACCTCGACCTCGACGCCCTGGTCTGGCTCGAGGCCTGGCTCAAGCGCTACGACGGCCTGATGATCGTCATCAGCCATGACCGCGAATTCCTCGACGCGGTGACGCGCGTCATCGTCCACCTGGACGAAGGCCAGCTGGTGCGCTACACCGGCAACTACACGGCCTTCGAGGAGATGCGCGCCGAACGCCTGATGCAGGCCCAGGCGGCATTTTCCAAGCAGCAGGACCGCATCGCCCACCTGCAGCGCTTCATCGACCGCTTCAAGGCCAAGGCCAGCAAGGCCAAGCAGGCGCAGAGCCGCGTCAAGGCGCTGGCGCGCATGGAGCGCCTGGCACCGGCCATGACGGCCAGCGACTTCAGCTTCGAGTTCCGCGAACCGGCCAGCCTGCCCAACCCCATGCTGAGCTTCGACACGCTGGCCTGCGGCTATGGCAAGCGCGCCATCGTCAGCAACTTCAGCCGCTCGGTGCTGGCCGGCCAGCGCATCGGCATCCTGGGCGCCAACGGCCAGGGCAAGTCGACCCTGGTCAAGACCATCGCCGGCGACCTGCCCTTGATCTCGGGCACGACGACCCAGGGCAAGGGCCTGGTGATCGGCTATTTCGCCCAGCAGGAACTGGACGTGCTGCAACTCGACGACGGCGCGCTGATGCACATGGTGCGGCTGGCGCGCGATGTCGGCCCGGCCGCACGCGAGCAGCAGCTGCGCGATTTTCTGGGCCAGTTCCGCTTCACCGGCGACATGGTCACGCAGGCCGTGGGCAGCCTCTCGGGCGGCGAGAAGGCGCGCCTGGTGCTGGCCATGCTGGTGTGGCAGCGGCCCAACCTGCTGCTGCTGGACGAGCCGACCAACCACCTCGACCTCACCACGCGCGAGGCGCTGTCCATCGCGCTCAACGAGTTCGAGGGCACGGTGATGCTGGTCAGCCACGACCGCGCCCTGCTGCGCGAGACCTGCGACGAGTTCTGGCTGGTGGCGCGGGGCCGCGTCGAGCCCTTCGACGGCGACCTCGACGACTACCAGAAGTGGCTGCTCGAGGTTTCGCGCGCCGCCGCCCGCGGCCAGCCCATGCCCGAGCCGCCGCGTGCGCCGGTGGTGGACAGCGTGAAGGACAAGCCTGCGGCCGCCGCCGTGCCGCGCCCGAGCGCGCCGCCGCCGGCCGCCACGCGCGACGAACGCAAGAACGCCAAGCAGGCGCGCGCCAAGCAATCGGAGGCGACGCGCCCGCTGCGCACCGAGCTGCAGCGCATCGACGAGCGCCTGGGCCGTCTGGCCAACGAAAAGCAGGTGCTGGAGCAGCAGCTGGCGCAACCCAACACCAGCAGCGAGGCCTACGCCGAGCTGGGCCGCAACCTGGCGCATGCGGCGGCCGAGACGGCCATGCTCGAGGAACGCTGGCTGGAACTGCAGTCGGAACTGGAAGCCCTGCAAGCCGGCGGGTGAGGGGCCGCGCCCAATAATTGCGGCCCCTCCACCCCGCAGAAAGCGCGCCATGGCCATAGACAAAGCCCTTTACACAGCCCAAGCCAAGTCCACCGGCGGCCGCGCCGGCAGCACCGAATCGTCGGACGGCCGCCTCAAGCTGCAGCTGTCGACGCCCAAGGAACTGGGTGGCGACAGCGGCCCCGGCACCAACCCCGAGCAGCTGTTCGCGGCCGGCTATTCGGCCTGCTTCATCGGGGCGATCAAGGCGGTGGCCGGGCGCCAGGGGCTCAAGCTGCCGGGCGAGGTGTCGATCCAGGCCAGCGTCGCCATCGGTCCGATGACGGCCAAGGAAGGCGCCTTCAACATCGCCGCCACGCTGCAGGTCAGCGTGCCCGGCATGGAGCGCGCCGCCCTCGAGGCCCTGGTGGCCGCCGCCCACGAGGTCTGCCCCTACAGCAATGCCACGCGTGGCAATGTCGACGTGGTGCTGAGCGTGGCCTGAGGGCGGCGCAGGCCCGGCGGCCGTCGAGCCCCCCGCGTTCGCGGGGTGGACTGGCACTCGTTGACGGCCGCAGGTCACGGAAGGGTCACGCAGGCCGCCTAGGCTGCGCGGGCCTTTCACCCACACCTCGCGCGCCGCGCCTGCATCCCATGAAAACTCGCATCACGGCGGTCTGCGCCGCCGTCATAGGCGCCTGCGCCGCCCCGCTCACGGCCGCCGCGGCGCCGCTGGACAACATCGCATTCCAGTGGACCCACAGCCACGCTGGCGTGGCGACGGGCTTCCTGTCCGAGATCGTCAGCTTCGACAGCCTGAGCCAGACGCTGTGGGTGGCCGGCGTCAAGGGCGTCGACGTGCTCGATGCCCGCAGCGGCGCCTCGCTGGGCTTCATCGACACCACGGCCCTGGGCTCGATCAACAGCGTGGCCATCCACGGCGGCATCGCGGCCTTTGCCATCGAGTCGACCGTCCGCACCCAGCCGGGCGTGGTCACGCTCTACGACACGCGCACGCGCACGCTGCTGGCAGGCACCCACACCATCAGCGTCGGCGCCCTGCCCGACATGCTGACCTTCACCCCCGACGGTTCCAAGCTGCTGGTGGCCAACGAGGCCACGCCCTCGGTCTACGGCACGCTCACCTCGCAGGCCGGCAGCTTTCCGCGCAGCTACGGCGCGGCCGCCGTCGACCCGGCGGGCAGCATGAGCATCATCGACATGGGCACGCGCAGCGTCAGCGCCACCGCCACCTTTGCCGGCGCGCCCGAGTCCGGCAGCCACATCCGCAAAAACACCGGCATGGACTACGAGCCGGAATACATCGCCGTCAATGCCGCGGGCACCAAGGCCTTCGTGACGCTGCAGGAAGCCAATGCCGTGGGCATCGTCAACCTGCAGACCGGCACCACCGAGGCGGTGGTCGGCCTGGGCGTGAAGGACTTCAGCGCCCCTGGCAACCGCATCGACCCGCTCAACAACGCCACCAACAGCCTGCAGTCGGTGAACGTCAAGGGCCTCTACATGCCCGACGGCATCGCCGCTTTCCAGGCCGGCGGCCAGACCTTCATCGCGATGGCCAACGAGGGCGACTTCCGCGAGGACGACGGCGAGCGCGTGGCCGCCGGCAGCGCCGGTCTCGGCGCTACCGCCCCGCTGCAGAACCTGCGCGTCTCGGCCACCGATTCCTCGGCCGGCAACCTCTATGCCGCCGGCGCGCGGTCATTCTCGATCCGCGACGAGAACGGCAACCTGGTCTACGACAGCGGCGAGATCCTCGACCGCGAGGCCATGGCGCTGGGCATCTACGACGATGCGCGCAGCCGCGACAAGGGCGTCGAGCCCGAGGGCATCGAGGTGGTGCAGCTTGGCGGCCGAACCTTTGCCTTCGTCGGCCTGGAGCGCACGACCTCGTCCGCGGTGGCGATCTTCGACGTCAGCGACCCGGCCAATACCAGCTTCGTGCGCATGCTGAGGACCACGGGCGACATCTCGCCCGAGGGCCTGAAGGCCTACACGCTGGACGGCGGCGTTTACCTGGCCTACAGCAACGAGGTCTCCAACACCACCACCGTCTACCAGCTGTCGCCGGTACCGGAACCCGGCAGCTGGGCGCTGATGATGGGCGGCCTGCTGGGCCTGGGCGCACTGGCGCGGCGCCAGCGCCGCTGAGGCAGGCGGATCAGGCCGGCGGGGCCGCGGCGAGCAGATCCAGCATCAGCTCCACCCGCGCCTGCGCCGGCGTGAGCGGCCCGTAGCTCGGCAGCGCGCCGGCCGGCGTGCCGACCACGCCGCCCTGCAGGCAGCGCGAGGCGCGCACCACGCGCACCCCGGCACCCTGTGCGCGCGCCGCAGCCGCCAGCAGCGTGTGGTGAACACTGCCATTGCCGGTGCCGGCGATCACGAGGCCGGCGGCGCCGGCCGCCACCAGGGCATCCAGCGTGGCGGCGCGGGCACCGGCATGGCTGGTGACGATCTCCACCACCGGCCAGGCCGATACCGGCCCCGCCGACGGGTCGGCGGCGTGCAGCGGTGCCGCGGGCCAGGGGCGGAAGCTGCGCAGCACGCCGTCCTCCATCAAGGCCAGGGGCCCGGCGTCACCGGCACTGAAGGCCTCGACGCGGTAGCCGTGGAGCTTGCGCAGATCGACTGCGCCCAGCACCTGCCCGCCCAGCATGGCCACCACGCCGCGGGCGCCCGGGTAGCGGGCCAGCGCCACCGCATCGAGCAGGTTCTGCGGCCCGTCGGCCGAGGGCGCGCTGGCCGGGCGCATGGCCGCCGTCAGCACCACCGGCTTGGGCGCGGCCAGCGTGCGGTGCAGGAAATAGGCCGTCTCCTCCAGCGTGTCGGTGCCGTGGGTCACCACCACGCCGGCCACCTCGGGCCGCGCCAGCTGCCGCGCTACCGCCTCGCGCAGCGCCTGCCAGGTGGCGTGGTCCATGTCGCAGCTGTCCAGCCGCGCCAGCGTCTGCGCCTCCAGCGCCTGGCCCTGCAGGGCCGGCACGGCAGCGACGAGCTGATCGACGCCCAGCACGCCGGCCTGGTAGCCGACATGGCGCTCGGGCTGGGCCGAGGTGCCGGCGATGGTGCCGCCGGTGCCGACGATGACGACGAGCGCAGGCCTGCTTTGCATTTGCACGCTTTCTGGATGAAAATACAGTTACTGGATAAACCGCCAGATCGGATCGCCGATCATTCGGTCGACACCCACCGGAATCGCCATGGACGAAAGCCCCAAGCTCACCGCGCGCCAGCAGCAGATCCTCGACCTGGTGCAAAGCGCCATCGAGCGCACCGGCGCCCCGCCCACGCGGGCCGAGATCGCCGCCGAACTGGGCTTCAAGTCGCCCAACGCGGCCGAAGAGCATCTGCAGGCGCTGGCACGCAAGGGCGTCATCGAGCTGGTGGGCGGCACCTCACGCGGCATCCGGCTCAAGTCTGACACACTGCGCGCGCTCAACGAGGCGCGGCTGGCACCCTGGGGCCAGCAGTACATGCTGCCCCTGCCCCACATCGCGCAGCTCACCCTGCCCCTGGTCGGGCGCGTTGCCGCCGGCAGCCCCATCCTGGCGCAGGAGCACGTCGACCAGACCTACCTGATGGAAGCCGCGATGTTCGCGCGCCGGCCCGACTACCTGCTCAAGGTGCGCGGCATGAGCATGCGCGACGCCGGCATCCTCGACGGCGACCTGCTCGCCGTGCAAAAGGCCAAGGACGCCAAGAACGGCCAGATCGTCGTTGCGCGGCTGGGCGACGACGTCACCGTCAAGCGCCTGCGCCGCACCAGCCGGGCCATCGAGCTGATTCCCGAGAACCCCGATTTCGAGACCATCGTCGTGCCCTTCGATGCCGCCGACTTCGAACTTGAAGGCATCGCCGTGGGCCTGATCCGCAACACCATGCTGATGTAACCGCCATGCCCATCCTGCCCCCCGTCCGTGGCGGCGTCCACCCGCCCAAGGCGCTGCCGCCGCGCAAGGCGCGCAGCGCCGATGAGTGCCTGCAGCTCGAGCAGCTGCCCAACATCGGCCCCTCCATCGCCGCCGACCTGCGCCTGATCGGCGTGCAGCACCCGCAGCAGCTGGCCGACAGCGACGCGCTGCAGCTCTACCACGCGCTGTGCCGCCACACCGGCAAACGACAAGACCCCTGCGTGCTCGACACCTTCATGGCCGCTACCGATTTCATGCGCGGCGCCGAGCCCCGCCCCTGGTGGGCCTACACCGCGCAGCGCAAGCAGCAGTACGGCACGGTCTAGCGCGGCCCGGGGCCCGGAGCCCTTGCCGCAGCGGTGGTGTCGGGTTTTCGATTTGGCGGCCTGCGGCACCGCTGATCAGCCGACCAGGGCCGCTCGCGGCGCGTGAGCATGGGTCTTCCAAACCCCGGTCACGCCTGGCAGCCATCATGGGCCTCTTCCTGCACCACGCCTCCTTCTGGGGGCGCACGGCTGTACTCAACATCACCACCCGCATCGACACCCTGCAACTGCTGGACCCGCCCGGCTCGCGCTGGCAGCGCCTGCGCCACTGGCTGCATACACCGGCCAGCGCTGACGCCGCCCCGGCGCCCGCCGGCGTGGCTGCGGTGCGCGAGGAATTCATCGCCGCGCTGGCCGATATCGCCGGCGACGAGGTTGACGCGCTGCGCGAGCGCCTGCAGCAGGCGCGTTCGCTGCGCGAGCTGTGGCATGTGCGCGCCGATCTCTTCCGCGCCGTCGGCGTGGCCCACAGCCAGTCCGAGGCCGAGCGCCGTCTGTCGCTGATCAACCGCCATTTCCCGACCCGCTCGCCGCGGTCCAACTGGGTGCCGCTCTAGGCCTCTTCGCCCAGGCGTCTGCCTCAGGCCTCCCCAGCCTGGGCCGCCAGCGCCTCGCGCAGGCGCTGCACATAAAGCTGCTGCAGCGAGGCCGGTGCCAGCACCTTCACCTGGCCGCCGTGACGCAGGATGTCCATCACCAGCTCGGTCTCGTCGGTGTAGGGCACCTGCAGCTCCCAGCGGCCATCCTCGGTCCAGCGCCCCTTCTGCTCGCGATGCCACTCTTCCTGGCTGATCCAGCGCGCGGCGTGGGCGTCGAAGCTGAGCGTGGCCCACAGACGCTTCGCGCCGGCGTAGATGCCGTAGCCGGCGTCCATCTCGGCCTGCAAAGTCTTGCGCCCCACCTCCTTGGCCCGCGCATCCACCAGTTCGGCATGGGCGATGGCATCCAGGGCAAAGCGGCGCAGGCCGGCGCTGCGGTGGCACCAGGCGTCCAGGTACCAGGTGTTGCGGTGATGCACCATGCGCTGGGGTGAAACCTCGCGCTCGGAGATCTCGTCGCGGCTGCGCGTCAGGTAGCGCATGCGGATGCGGCGGCGCTGCAGCAGGCCTTCCACCACCAGCTCGAAGAATTTGCCCGGCACCGGCCGCCGCGCCGAGTTGATGATGCGCACGCGCTCCAGCAACGAGGCCGCGTTCGCCTCGTCGGGGCCCAGCAACTGGTGGATGCGGTCCAGCAGGGGCTGCAGGTGGCGGCTGATGATGCCGTCGGCGTCCAACTCGCTCAGCAACTGGTTGGCCATCAAGAGCGAATACAGCTCGTGCTCGCTGAACCACAGGCCCGGCAGCTCATGGGTCTCGCCGCGGAAGGGCTGGCCGAAGCGGTAGCCGTTGAGATCGCGGTCGTACTCGATGGGTGCGCCGAGCTGGTCCTTCAGGTAGGCGAGGTCGCGCTTGAGCGTGGCCGGCGAGACCTCGAGCTCTTCGATCAGCGCCTGGAAGCTGATATGGCCGCGGTTGCGGATGATGCGTTCGATCTTGTAGACGCGCGCAGTCTTGGTCATGGCCTTCCCTTGCTACTGCCCCGACCGGGGGCCACCCCCGCATCATCGCGCCCCCGCCATCGGCTAAGGTGTGGCCATGCGCCACATCCAGCACCCGGGGCCCGCCCAGGGCCCGCGCCTCCTGGCCCAGCCCTGCTCGGTAGAGCACGCCGATATCCGCCTGCCCGCCGGGCCCAGCCTGCTGGCCGCGCTGGCCGAGGCCTTGCAGGACGCCGGCGCCGACAGCGCCGTGCTGGCCCTCGCGGGTGGCAGCTTCGCGCCGCTGGCCTGGGTGCTGCCGCACACGGCGCCCACGCCGGAACACGCGGTCTACTTCAGCCCGCGCCACGACAGCGCCGGGCCGGCGTTCCTGCTGCAGGCGCGCGTGACCCTGGGCCGGCGCGAAGGCGCGCCCTGGCTGCACTGCCACGCCGAATGGGAAGCGGCCGACGGCAGCCGCCACATCGGCCACCTGCTGCCCGAGGCCTGCAGCGTCGCCACGCCCATCGCGGCCCGAGCCACCTGGCTGCGAGGCGCGGCCTTTGCAGTGGTACCGGACGAAGAGTCTCGCTTCTCGCTCTTCCAGCCCCGGGTCACGGCGGCCCTTGAAACACCGGCAGAACCGGCCTGGGCCCTGCGCCTGGCGCCGAATGCCGACGTCTGCACCACATTGGCCGGCTTCTGCGATGAGCGCGGCATCCGGCAGGCCCGCCTGCTGGGCGGCGTCGGCAGCACGGTCGGCGCCTGCTTCGACGATGGCCGCGTGGTCGGGCCCCACATCACCGAATGCTTCATCGAGCAGGGCCGCATCGAACCTGACGCCGCCGGCCGGGCACAGGCGCTGGTGGACATCGCGATGGTCGACCACCATGGCGGGCAACACCGCGGCCGCCTTGCAGCGGGCGCCAACCCGGTGCTGGTGACCTTCGAGCTGGTGCTGCAGCCGGCTTGAACAGCCGCAAGCGGGATACTTGCACCATGTTCGACTTCCGCGCACCCAAGCCCGCCCCCGCCCGGCGCTTTGCGCTGGTGCGCTATTTCTCGCTCACCGGGCTGACGGCTTTCGTGCTGGTGGCCCTGGTGTTGACGCACTTCACGCGCCAGCAAGGCCAGGTCTACCGCGACATCCAGTCCGAGGAAGCCGAGCACTTCCGCGCCGTGCAGCACGAATTCGCCCAGCAGCAGGAGGCCGCCGCGCTGCGCGACCTGCTGGCGGTACACGAGTCGGGCCACGTCAACCTGGCGCGCCTGTTCGCCAATGCGCTGTGGCAGAGCGACATCGCCCCCTTTGCCGAGCGCGCCGCCGGCGTGCCGCTCGAGCGCTGCCGCACCCTGCCCGAAGCCGCCGATGCGGCCAAGGCGCAGGCAGCCGTCGAGCGCGCCACCTGCTTCGCCGAGGTCGGCCGCCGCATCCTGGCCCTGCCAGGCTACGACGCACTCAATGCCAAGGTCTTTGCCGCGATGAGCAAGAGCACGGTGTTCAAGGTCAAGGTCTTCGACCTGCGCGGCGTCACGGTCTACTCGTCGGAACGCCAGCAGGTCGGCGAGGACAAGAGCGCCAACGCCGGCTGGGTCGCCGCCGCCGCCGGCCAACCGCGCAGCGAACTCACCCACCGCGACAAGTTCAGCGCCTTCGAGGGCGTGGTCGAGAAGCGCGACCTGATCTCAAGCTACCTGCCAGTGTGGGCGCCCGGCAGCCAGCACATCGTCGGCGTGTTCGAGGTCTATTCCGACGTGACGCCGCTGCTCGACCAGATCCGGCTGACCTCGGCCAAGATCGAGAAGGCCGCCACCGCCAACCAGGACAAGGTGGCGCAGATGTCGGCGCGCAATGAAGGCCGCGTCGCGCAGACCAGCCAGGAAGCGGCCTTCATCATCGCCGGCTCTCTGCTGCTGCTGTTCGGCGTGCTCTACCTCATCGTGAAACACGCCGATGGCATCCTCGCGGTACAGGCGCAGGAACGCGAGCGCACCCACCAGGACCTGGCCCAGGCCGAGAAGATGGCCTCGCTGGGCCAGATGGTGGCCGGGGTCGCCCACCAGCTGAACACGCCCATCGCCTATTCGCACAACAATGTCGGCATGGCCATCGAAGCGCTCAAGGAGATCGAGCCCCCGCTGTCCGCGGTGCGCGAGCTGATCAGCCAGATCCGCGAGGCGCCGGGCGACTACATCACGCTCGACATCGAGCGCGAGCGCGCTCAGCTGGCCGGCATGGAGGCTGCAGAGCTGAGCGCCGCCCTGCCGCTGGAGATGCTGGGCGACACGCTGGGCGGCCTGGAACAGATGCGCGAGCTGGTCGACCACCTGCGCGACTTCACCCGCCTGGACCGCAGCCGCACCGCGCAGGCCGATCTCGCCAAGGTTCTGCACAACGTGGCCTACATCGCGCGCAGCGTCCTCCCCGGCCACATCCGCATCGTCGAGAAGCACGAACCGCTGGCCGAGATCGACTGCAACGTGTCCCAGCTCAACCAGGTCTTCATGAACCTGATCAACAACGCGGCCCAGGCCATAGGCCAGGAGGCCGGCACGATCTCGGTGCGCAGCCGCATGGACCACGGCAAGATCCGCATCTCGGTGGCCGACACCGGCCCCGGCATCGCACCCGATGTGCTGCCCCATATCTGGGACACCTACTTCACCACCAAGCCCGAGGGCGAGGGCACGGGCCTGGGCCTGCCCATTGCCCGCACCATCGTCGAGCAGCACGGCGGCAAGATCACGGTGGTGAGCAAGCCGGGCCGGGGCACGACCTTCACCGTGCGCCTGCCCGTGGCTGCCGAGCCGCCAGCGCCGGAGCTGGCCTGAGAGCGGACGCGACATGACGCCGTCCGTCCATCCCGGCCCCGCCGACAGGCGCCATGCGCCGCTGCCGGCCGCTGCCGTGGACGGGGCGCTGCGGCCGCCGCGGCGCCATGCCGCCAGCATGCGCATGGGTTCGGGCCAGGCGCGCGCACAGCCGGTGCGCGCCACCGGCAAGCCGCCGGGCACGTCCAAAAGCCGCGTGCTCTGCGTGGACGACGAGCCCAGCATCCTGCGGTCGCTGACCTGGCTGCTGCAGAAGCAGTTCGATGTCGACACCGCGTCCAGCGGCGCCGAGGCCATGGCCCTGGTGCAGGCGGCGAGCTACGACGTCGTCATCTCCGACCAGCGCATGCCCGGCATGATGGGCTCGGAGCTGCTGCGCGAGGTGCGGCGGGTCTCGCCGCGCTCGATGCGCATCCTGCTCACCGGCTACTCCGACCTGCAGGCCCTGCTGCGCTCGGTGAACGAAGGCGAGGTCTTCCGCTTCGTCAACAAGCCCTGGAAGTTTCCCGAGCTGCTGCAGGTGGTCGAGGAGGCCGCGCGCATCGCACGCGAGGCGCCGGCGCTCATCGCGCTGGCCGACCCCTCGGACGCGACGGTCGACCTCAAGGGCGAGCGCATCCTGGTGGTCGATGACCAGCCCGAGATGGCGCGGCTGGTGCGAGAGGCAGTCGGCGCCGCCGTGGGCCTGGTGCGCGCCACCACGCTGGCCGCGGCCGAGGCCGCCTTCGACAATCCGGGCATAGGCATCATCGTCTCGAACATGCGGGTCGGCGGCGTCGATGCCTCGCGCCTGCTCAAGCAGCTCAAGGCCAGGCACCCGGCCGTGGTCGCCGTGGTCTACACCGACGCCACCGACGCCATCGACGTGATCGGCCTCATCAACCAGGCGCAGATCCTGCGCTTCCTGCCCAAGCCGGTGAAGCCGACCACGCTCAAGCTGGCGCTCGCGGCAGCGGCTGCCAAGCGCCAGCAGTGGCGCGACAACCCCGCCCTGCTGCAACGCCATGCCGTGCAGCAGCCGGGTCAGGCACCGCGCGAGGCTTTCGCCGGCGACACCCGGCCGGCAGCGCTGCAACCCCCCAGGCCGGCCACCCTGGCCGGCCTGGGGCGGCGCCTGGCCAACGGCTGGCTGCGCTTGTTCGGCCGCGGCTGAAGGCGAATCCGCATGCGCCGGCCGCCCGTCCGCGGCCGGCGCCGGATCACCGGGGTGGCGCCGGTTCCGCCCCGAGCGGGCCCAGCACCCTTTGCGCAAGTTCCTGGTGCAGGCCCAGCGCGGTCGCGTGAAGCTCGGCGTCGAAGCCGTGGCGCAGCAACAGGTCGATGCCATTCGTCTCCGCCAGAAGGCCGGGCAGCAGCCTGAGCCCGGCCGGCGTTTCGTCGAGCACCAGCGGGTGCGCCGACGCTTCCACCAGCCGCGCCAGGTCGACGTGGTGGGACGACACCACCACCGTGGCCTGCGCGGCCAGGCGCCGGATGACCGCGGCGGCAGCACTCACCGACTCCAGGTGGTTGGTGCCGCGGAAGATCTCGTCGAAGATGACCAGACAGGCCTTGGCGCGGCCGGCCCGGGCCATCATCTCGGCGGCGCGCAGCAGTTCGGCAACGTAGAGGCTGCGGCCCAGCGCCAGCGAATCCTCGATGCGGATGCTGGTCTGCACCAGGGCCCGGGGCAGCGACGCCGCCTCGGCCATGCACACGCCCAGGGCGCGCGCCAGCACCAGGTTCAGGCCCAGCGAGCGCAGCAGCGTGCTCTTGCCGCTGCCGTTCTTGCCGGTGAGGAAGAGCCCGCGGTCGCCCAGGGTCAGCGTGACGGGCTTGCTGCGGGCCAGCAAGGGATTGCGCATGCCGGTCAGCCAGGCGCCCGCGAGGCCATCCCTGGCCTGGTTCCAGCAGAAGCACTCGCTCGCGCGCAGATGGCAGGCCAGCCAGGCGTTGGCCTCGCGCTGGCCCAGGGCGAGGAAGACCTGCTGCAGCGCCTGGCGGTGGCGGCCGAGGCGTTCGATGTCGGCAGCGAGCCGCCGGTACTGCGACAGCAGGATCAGGTCGGCGTACTCGGCCAGGCCCGCCATGCGCTCCAGCCAGGTGGGCCTGAACGCCGCCCACAGCGGCCCCAGGTCGGGCAAGGGCGGCGCAGGCCAAGGGTCTTCGGCGCCCGGGTCTGCGGGCTGGCCGCGCTGCGGCTGCCCATCCAGCTCGGCCATGCGCATGGCGCTGGCCAGGAGCTGGCGGATCGCCCGCTTTTGCTTCTGCCACGTCGCCGACGGCCCATAGAGGCGAATCTGCACGGCCGCCGATACGCCCAGTGCCGCAACGATCAGGAGCCCTCCGGGCCCGTACAGGCCGGCCACGCTGAGGGCCAGTGCCAGGCCGAAGCCCATGGGCACCAGCCAGAGCAGGCCCACCCAATGCGGCAGCGCGATGGGCTCTGGCGCGAACAGCGTGCCCGCCACCTCGGTCTCGGCGCAGCGCAGGCCTGAGGTGGCCGCCCTCCAGGCAGCGGACCGGCCAGGATCGTCCACCAAGCCCCTGAGCTGCGTCACCTGGGCCAGGTCCGAGGAGTCGGTCAGGTCGCAGCCCCGCAGGCGCGCGCAAAGCCATTGGCGGCCGAACACGCTGCAATCGCCGGCCGCCTGGTCGATGCAGGCGTCGAGGTCGAGATCGCGCCAGCTTGGCTCATCCAGGCCTTCGGCAGAGGCCTTGCCCGCCGCATGCAACCGGGCAATCTCATGCTGCGTGAACCAGCCCCGCGGCATGGGCTGCTCCTGCCGCGTGGGCAGGAGCGACCACAGATGGCGCAGCTTGCGCGCCAGGGTGCCCTTCAGGGTGTTGACCGGCAATGGTCCCATGCAGGCCGCTCAGAGAAAGCCGATGGAGATCCAGGGCACGAAGGCCACCACCACCGTGCCCAGCAGCAGGGCCAGCAGGTAGCCGACGATGGGGCCCATGCCCTCGTCGGGGTTGACGCGGCCGATGGCGCAGGCGGCGTAATAGCCCACGCCCAGCGGCGGCGCAAAGAGGCCCAGGCCCATCGAAAGAATCACCACCATCGCGTAATGCACGTCGTGGATGCCGAGCTGGCGCGCAATGGGGAACAGCAGCGGCCCGAACAGCACGATGGCCGGTATGCCCTCGAGCACCGAGCCCAGCACCACGAAGGCGACGATGGAGATGGCCAGGAAGCCGCTGGCGCCGCCCGGCATGGCGGCCATGAACTGGGCCAGCTGGCGCGAGAAGCCCGATTGCGTGAGGCCCCATGCCATGGCGGTGGCGGTGCCGATGATGAGCAGGATGGCGCCCGAGAGCGAGGCCGTCTCCACCAGCATGGGCGCCAGGCGCCGCCACGGGAACTGGCGGTAGACCAGCAGGCCCGCCAGCACCGAGTAGGCGATGCCCAGGGTCGAGACCTCGGTGGCGGTGGCCACGCCCTGCACCACCGCAGCGCGGATCACGAAGGGCAGGGCCAGCGCCGGCAGCGCGATCAGGAAGAGCCGCGCCACCTGGGCCTTGGGCGTGCGCTGCACGCGGCTGAGGTCTTCGTGGCGGTAGCGCCGCCAGACCACGGCACACAGCATGGCGCCCAGTACCACGGCCGGCAGCAGGCCGCCGGTGAAGAGTGCGGCAATCGAGATACCCGTGACCGAGCCTATGGTGATGAGCACCAGGCTGGGCGGCACGGTCTCGGTCTGGGCGCCGGTGGCGGCCAGCAGGGCCACCAGGTCACCCGGCTTGGCGCCGCGCGCCTTCATCTCGGGGAATAGCGCCGGCGCGATGGCCGCCATGTCGGCCGCCTTGGAGCCCGAGATGCCCGAGACCAGGTACATCGCACCCACCAGCACATAGGACAGGCCGCCCTTCACATGGCCCAGCAGCGCCGCCAGGAAGGCGATCATCGCGCGTGCCATGCCGGTCATCTCGATCAGCAGGCCGAGGAAGACGAACAGCGGCACGGCGAGCAGGATCAGGTGCGACATGCCCTCGTCCATGCGGCCCACGATCACCGGCAGCGGCGTCGTCGTCGACAGCGCCAGATAGCCGAAGGTGGCCAGGCCGAAGCCGAAGCCGATGGGGATGCCGGCAAAGACGCAGGCACCGGCCACGCCAACGAAGAAGACCAGCAGATTGAGCCGCCCCAGTCCCTTGAACAGCGGGCCGAGCAGCCAGAACACGGCCACGATGGCGGCCACGATGAGCAGGGCCTGCAGCGCCGTGCGCGCGCCGGCCAGGCGCCACAGCCTGAGCTTGGCGAACACGCCCATCAGCATGATGCCGGTGGGCAGGGCGGCGGCACGCCAGAGGTTGGATATTTCGAGCGCCGGCGTGGTGATGGCGGCCTCGTCGGACGCGTACTCCCAGGCCGGCCACACCACCAGCACCAGGAAGGCCAGGCAGGCCGCGGTGGCCACGGCCTCGAGCAGGGCGCGGCGCGAGGGGCTGGCCTTGGCCACCAGCGCCGTCATGCGCATGTGCTCGCCGCGCCGCAGCGCCACCACCGAGCCCAGCATGGCCAGCCAGAGAAAGAGGATGGAGGCCAGTTCGTCCGACCACAGCAGCGGCGCGTGCAGCACATAGCGCGAGACCACGCCCGCGAACAGCACCACGATGTCGGCCAGCACCAGCAGGGCCGCCGGCACCTCGACCAGCCAGCCCAGGCCGCGGTCGAGCCGGGCCAGCCAGCCGCTATCGACTGCGGCGCTTGCGGTCGGAGAGACGGCCCCCACACTCACACCAGCTTGCCGGTGTACTTCTCGAGCACGCCCCAGGCCTCGTTACCGAACTTCTTGTGCCAGTCGGCATAGAAGCTGGCCGCGCGCAGCTTGGCGCGGAAGGCCTCGGCATCGGTGGTGTTGAAGGCCATGCCCTTGGTCTTGAGTTCACCCATCAGGCCGTCGTTGAGCTTCTTCACGTCGTCGCGCTGCTTCAGGCCGGCGGCATTGATGTGCCGGGTGACCAGATCCTTCAGGTCTTGCGGCAGGCGGTCGAAGGAGCGCTTGTTGCCCAGGAACCAGAAGCCGTCCCACATGTGGTTGGTGATGGAGCAGAACTTCTGCACCTCGTTGAGCTTGGCGGTGGCGATGATGGCCAGCGGGTTCTCCTGCGCGTCGGCGACCTTGGTCTGCAGCGCCGAATAGACCTCGGCGAAGTTGATGGTCAGCGGCGACGACTCGAAGGCCTTGAACATCGAGACCCAGAAGGGGCTGGGCGGGATGCGGATCTTCAGGCCCTTCAGGTCGTCGGGGGTGGCGATGGGCTTGGTGCTGGTGGTGATCTGGCGGTAGCCGTTGTCCCAGATCTTCTCGAAGGCGAACAGCGTGCTGCCGGCGGCGATCTGCTTGCGCACATGGGCGCCGAGATCGCCGTCCATCGCGGCCCAGACCTGGCCGTAGTCCTTGAACGCGAAGCCCACGCCCGAGATCTGCGCCGCCGGCACCAGGGTGCCCAGGATCAGCGGCGAGAGGGTGAAGAAGTCCAGCGCGCCCGAGCGCACCTGCGACAGCATGTCGGTGTCGTTGCCGAGCTGGTTGTTGGGGTAGACCTGGAAATCGATGCGGCCCTTGGACTCGGCATTGATGGCGGCGGCCATCTCGGCGGCGCGCTGGTTCATCGGGTGAGCCAGCGGCAGGTTGTTGCCGTACTTGAAGGTGAATTCGGCCGCCGCGTGGGCGCTCTTCAGGCCGGCCGCCGGCAGGGCGATGGCGCCGGCCGTGGCGATGATCTGGCGTCGGGTGAGCTTCATGGTCTGTCTCCTGGAGGGAAGGGGTTCGGGAAAGGGAATCGAGCTTCTTCGAATCAATCGGCCTGCACGGCCTGCACCTCGCCGCGCGCCAGCAGCAGCGCGCGGATGTCCTTCTTGCTGAGCTTGCCGTAGCCGGTCTTGGGCAGGGCGTCCCAGAAGAAGAACTGGCGCGGCCAGCGGTAGCGGGCCAGCTTGCCGTCAAGGTAGGCGAGCAGTTCGTCGGCGCCAGCGGCGGTGCCGGGGCGGCGCACGACCACGGCCACGCCCACCTCGCCCCAGTGGCGGTCGGCCACGCCCAGCACCGCAACCTCGGCCACGCCGGGGTGTTCGAGCAGCAGGTCTTCGCACTCGCGCGGGTAGACGTTGGAGCCGCCCGAGATGTACATGTCGGATTCGCGGCCGGTGATGCTGAGCAGGCCGCGACCATCCAGCCGGCCGAGGTCGCCGGTGTGGAACCAGCCGCCGCGCAGCGCCCGGGCGCTGGCCTCCGTGTTGCCGTGGTAGCCGTTGAAGACCGCGGGGCCGCGCACGCAGATCTCGCCCACCTCGCCCACCGGCAGCGGCTGCATACCGGGGTCGAGGATCGCGATCTCCATGCCGGTGCGCGGGCGGCCGCAGCTGCCGATGTTCGCGTCGGGGCTGGCGTCGTCGGCCGAGTGCATGTGCGCCGGCAGCACGGTGATGCAGCCGGTCACTTCGCCGAGCCCGAAGTACTGCACCAGCACCGGCCCCAGCTTGCGCAGCGCCAGGCGCTGGTCGGCGCGGTACATGGGCGCGCCGGCATAGATCACGAAGCGCAGCGATGAATGGTCATGGCGGTCCACCGCCGGGTGCTCGACCAGGGCCTTGACGATGGTGGGCACGGTGAAGAGGTTGCTGACGCGGTGACGCTCTATCAGCTGCCACACCTCTTCAGGATCGAGCTTCTCGCCGGCCAGCAGCACCGTGGCCGCACCGCGTGCCACATTGAGCAGGGCATGGATGCCGGCGCCGTGCGACAGCGGCGCCACGGCGATGGAGACATCGGCCTCGGTGGTGCCGGGGATGAGGTCGGCCAGGTGGTTGGCCACGACGAAGGCCATCTGGCCGTGGGTCAGGATGCCGGCCTTGGGATGGCCGGTCGTGCCCGAGGTGTAGAAGAACCACAGCGGGTCGTCCTGCGCCACCACGGCCTCATCCGGCGCGGCGCCCAGGTGCTGCTGCACCAGGGCTTCATAGGCCGTCTCGCCGGCCGGCGCATCGCCTATCCACAGCACCTGGCGCAGGCTGTCGGAAGCCGCCCGCGCGGCCTCCACATGGGGCGCGAAATCCGGCTCGGCGATCATCGCCACGGCGCCGCTGGAGCGCGCCATATAGGCCACCTCGGCCGGCGCCAGCCGGTAGTTGGTGGGCACCCAGACGCAGCCCATGCGAAAGGCGGCCCAGCCGCTCTCGAACAGCGCCAGGTTGTTGCGCGACTGCAGCAGGATGCGATCACCCTGGCGCAGGCCCAGGGCCTTGAGCCCCGCCACCAGCGCATCGACGCGGGCGTCGATCTGCGACCAGGTCCATTGCCTTTCGCCCTGGATCAGCCCGACGCGCTGCGGAAACAGCTGCGCCGTGTGGCGCAGCAGCCGCGCCAGGTTGCTGACCTGGGCCGGGTTCAAGCCACCGCCTCGAGGATGCTGACGTAGTTGGCCACCGCCGCGCCGCCCATGTTGAAGACGGCGCCCAGGCCGGCCCCGGCCAGCTGCATCTCGCCGGCCGTGCCGCTGAGCTGCATGGCCGCCATCACATGCTGGGAGACGCCGGTGGCGCCTATCGGATGGCCGCGCGACTTGAGGCCGCCGCTCAGGTTGACGGGCAGGCGGCCGTCGGCGCGGCTGATGCCGTCGAGGATGACGCGCCCGCCCTGGCCCTGCGGCGCCAGGCCCATGGCCTCGTACTCCAGCAACTCGGCGATGGTGAAGCAGTCATGGGTCTCGACGAAGTGCAGCGCCTCCAGCCCGCAGCCGGCCGCCGCCAGGCCCTGCTGCCAGGCCAGGGCCGCGCCCTCGAAGCGCGTGGGGTCGCGGCGCGACAGTGGCAGGAATTCATTGACCTGGGTGCGCGAGCGCCAGCGCACGGCCGGCACCTGCGCGCCGGGCAGCGGCTCGGCACTGATCACCAGCGCGGCAGCGCCATCCGACACCAACGAGCAGTCCGAGCGCTTCAGCGGCCCGGCGACAAACGGGTTCTTCTCCGAGGGCTGGCGGCAGAAATCGAAGCCCAGGTCGCGCCGCATATGGGCGTAGGGGTTGCGCACGCCATTGGCGTGGTTCTTGGCCGCGATCGCCGCCAGCGCGTCGCTCTGGTCGCCGTAGCGCCCGAAATAGGCGCTGGCGATCTGGCCGAAGACGCCGGCAAAGCCGCCCGGCGTGTCGCCCTCTTCGCGCACATAGCTGCAGCGCAGCAGCACCTCGCCGATCTGGGCATTGGGCAGCGTGTTCATCTTCTCCAGCCCCACCACCAGCGCGCGCTTGAGGCGCCCGCTCTGCACCGCGTCCAGCGCGCCCCAGATCGCCGCCGAGCCGGTGGCGCAGGCGTTCTCCAGGCGCACGGCCGGCACCCGGTGCAGCTCTGGCAGGGCCAGGGCGGCCAGGGCGCCGCTGAAGTCCTGGCGCAGGAAGCCGCCGTTGAAATGACCGACGAAGACGCCGTCGATGTCGCTCGCCTCCAGCCCGGCGCTGGCGATGGCCGCGCGGGCGGCCTCGGCGAACAGCTGTTCAAGATCGACGGCATCGTGCTTGCCGAAGGCCGTGTGGCCCCAGCCGACGATGTGGGAGTTGGTGCTCATGCGTGGCCCCGGCAGGTGCCAACGCAAGCGCCGGCACGGTCTACGATGTGAACCCGAACCGCGGCCTTGCCACCGTCCGGGCGCCGATGGTACGGGGCCAGCCTGTGGACAAGCCCGGGCTGCGCATGCGCCGTCGCAATCAACGGTTCAGCATATGGACCATCTCCTCATGGTTTATGCCTAGCGACCCCCTGCCATCCAGTACACCCGAGACCGCCGGCGCCCAGACCCTGCGCCGCGGCCTGGCGGTGCTGCGCCTGCTCACCCGCGTCGGCCCGGGCGGCCTGCGCATCACCGAGATCGGCCGCCGCCTGGCGCTCAACAAGAGCACCGCGATACGCCTCACGCGCACCCTGGTCGACGAGGGCTTCGTGATGCACGACCGCGCCAGCGGCGCCTACCGCCTGGGCCCCGAGGCCTTTGCCGTGGGCCTGGCGGCCGAACCCAGCTACGAGCTGCAGCGCCTGGCCGCGCCGCTGATGCGCACGCTGGCGCTGGAATCGGGCGACACCGTGTTCTTCACCGTGCTGCACGGCATCGAGAGCATCTGCCTGTCGCGCACCGAGGGCGATTTCCCCATCCGCAACCAGCTCGTCAAGGCCGGCGACCGCTGGCCGCTGGGCGTGGGCGCGGGCAGCTGCGCCATCCTGGCCGCGCTCTCCGACGCCGACATCGCCGACATCCTGCAGCGCAATGCCGCCACCCGGCTGGCGCGCTACCTGCGCTGCACCGATGCCGCCATCGGCCGCCTGATCCGCGAGACGCGCGCCCAGGGCTATTGCCTCAACCCCGGCCTGGTGCTGGAAAGCAGCTGGGCCCTGGGCGTGCCGGTCTACGACAGCCAGCAGCGGCCGGTGGCCTCGATCAGCCTGGCCGCCATCGAAAGCCGCCTCGGCCCGGCGCGCGCCGCGGCCCTGGGCAACCGCCTGATGCAGGCCAGCCGCGAGCTGCAGGGCCTGCTGGCAGTGGCCGCGGCCACCTGAAGAAAGCGTGGCGCGCAGCCGACACCCCGGCCCCTTGCCGGGATTGGCTCTTGCCTATGCTGGGCGCCCCTGACTGGAGATCCTGTGATGAGCAACACCCTTCCCGCCCCCCTGCCCGTGGCCGTCGTCACCGGGGGCGCCCGTGGCATAGGCCTGGCGGTGGCGCAATGGTTCCTGGCCCACGGCCACCGTGTCGCGCTGTGGGACATCGACGGCGAGACCTTGCGCAAGACCGAGGCCGCGCTGGCCGACCCCGAGCGCGTGCTGGCCCTGCGCTGCGATGTCTCGCAGCCCGAACAGGTGGCGCTGGCCACCGAGCAGACGGCGGCCACCTTCGGCCGCATCGACGCCCTCGTCAACAACGCCGGCGTGGCGGTGTTCAAGCCGGTGGGCCAGACCACGTTCGAAGACTGGCAGCATGTGCTGGGCACCAATCTCAACGGCCCCTTCCTCTGCACCCAGGCCTGCGCGCCGGTGATGCGCAAGACCGGCGGCGGCGCGGTGGTCAACATCGCATCGATCTCCGGCCTGCGCGCCAGCACGCTGCGCGTGGCCTATGGCACGAGCAAGGCGGCGCTGATCCACCTGACCAAGCAGCACGCCACCGAGCTGGGCACCGTGGGCATACGCGTCAACGCCATCGCCCCGGGGCCGGTGGAGACCGAGATGGCCAAGCTGGTGCACAGCGTGGCCATACGCTCGGACTACCACGACGTGATCCCGCTCGAGCGCTACGGCACGACCGAGGAAATTGCCAATGCCGTGGGCTTCTTGTGCAGCGCCAACGCCAGCTACATCAACGGCCAGGTGCTGGCCGTGGACGGCGGCTTCGACGCCGCCGGCGTGGGCCTGCCAACGCTGCGCAAGAACGCCGAGCGCTGAGCCGGGACGCGGTGCAGCGCCTGCGGACAGCGCCGCGCCAGGCGGAGGACCGCGCAGGCTCCGCATGCGCGGGCTGATTCCGGCCGGCCCTCAGCCCAGGGCCTGGGCCACCGCCGCTGCCAGAGGCGTGGTCGGCCGGCCTATCAGGCGCGACAGCGTGCGGCCGTCGGCCAAGAGCGCGTCGCGCGAGGCATCCACATCCCAGGCGGCCAGCGCGCCGGCCAGCCAGTCGGGCAGGCCCAGGCCCTGCAGCGCCGCAGCGTAGTCGGCCAGGCCGAGGTTGCGGTAGGGCACGGCCTTGCCGCCTTGGCCTGCGATCTCGGCCGCCAGATCGGCCAGGGTGTAGGGCGTGTCGCCGGCCAGTTCATAGACCTGGCCTGCATGGCCGCTGCCGGTGAGCGCCACCACCGCGGCCTCGGCATAGTCTTCGCGCGGCGCGCCGCTGATGCGGCCCGCGCCAGCCGCACCGATCAGCGCTCCGGCCGCCAGCGCGCCACGCGCCGAGGCCGTGTGGTTCTCCATGTACCAGCCGTTGCGAAGCATCGTCCACTCCAGGCCGCTGGCACGGATCATCGACTCGGTCTCCTGGTGCTCGGGCGCCAGACTCAGCGGCGAGCGGTCGGCGTGCAGCAGGCTGGTGTAGACGATGCGCCGCACGCCGGCCCTTTGCGCCGCTTCGATGACGTTGCGGTGCTGGGCGACGCGCTGTCCGACTTCGCTGGAGGAAATCAGCAACAGGGTCTGCACGCCGGCCAGCGCAGCGGTCAGGGTCTCGGGGCGGCCGTAGTCGGCAGCGCGCGCCGCCACGCCCAGGTCGGCGGCCTTGGCGGGGTCGCGCACCAGGGCGACGATGCCGGCGGCAGGCACCCGGGCGAGCAGCTTGCGCACGACGATGCGGCCGAGCTGGCCGGTGGCGCCGGTGATGGCGATGGTGGAGGCGACGGTGGAGGCGACGGTGGTGGCGCTGGCCATGGTGAATCCCTGCTTGAATCGAAGAGGAATGCACTTTAGGATTTAAACGTACTTTTCGGAAGTACGTACATGAAGGTAAGTATGAAGATCCAGCCTCCACCCGGCCCGGCGCCGGGGCAGCCGCGCCCCCGTTCTGCCCTGCTGCGCAAGGGCAATCTGCTGGCGCCGGCCTGCCCGTCGCGCACCGTGCTCGAGCACATGACCAGCCGCTGGGGCGTGCTGGTCTTGCTGGTGCTCGAGACCGGCACCCACCGCTTCAGCGAGCTGCGCCGCGCCATCGGCGGCGTCAGCGAGCGCATGCTGGCGCAGACGCTGCAGCGGCTGGAGGCCGACGGCCTGGTCGACCGCCTGGCCTTCGAGGTGGTGCCGCCCCATGTGGAGTACAGCCTGAGCACGCTGGGCCTGGAGGCGGCGCCCCGCGTGCGCGCGCTGGCCGACTGGATTGAAGACAGCCTGCCGCGCGTATTGAAGGCACGGGCGCGACGCGCGGCCTGAAACCCCGGACGGTGCTCGCCGATTAGATGTAAACTGCATGCATCTTAAATCGCCGCCAGGTCTGCCGAGCTCCCATGGAAACACTGCTTCGCATCGAGGAACCTGGCGCACGGCCCCTGCGGCGCTTCGCGCTCTGGGACCTGGGCTTTCGACCCTTCTACCTGCTGGCCAGCACCTTTGCCGCGCTCTCGATCCCGCTGTGGGCGCTGCAGGTCTCGGGCCTGCTGGGCCAGGCCTACCTGGCCGGGCCGCTGTGGCATGCGCACGAGATGCTGTTCGGCTTCACGCTGGCCGTCATCGTCGGCTTTCTCTTCACCGCAGGCCGCAACTGGAGCAACCAGCCCACGCCCACCGGGCCGGCGCTGGCCGCGCTGGCCGCGCTCTGGCTGGCCGCCCGCGTGCTGGTGCTGACGCCCTGGGCGCTGGCCGCGGCGCTGGCCAACATCGCCTTTCCGCTGGCCGCCGCAGCGGCACTGGCCGTGCCCTTCGTGCGCGCCGGCAACCGGCGCAACTACTTCTTCGTCGCCCTGCTGGTGCTGCTGGGGTTGGCCTCCGGCGCCGTCCACCTCTCGCAACTGGGCCTTGCCAGCCTGCCCGCCTGGGCCGGCATCCAGCTGGCGCTGGACATCGTGCTCTTCGTCATGTCGGTGATGGGCGGGCGGGTGATTCCGATGTTCACCAACAACGGCGTGCCCGGCGCCGGCGCAACACGCCATCCGCTGGTGGAAAAGGCCGCGCTGGGCGGAGTGCTGGCGCTGCTGCTGGCCGATCTCGCCGGCCTGCGCGGTCCGGCACTGGGCGCGCTGGCCCTGGCCGTGGCCGCCGCCCATGCGGCGCGCTGGGCCCTGTGGCGGCCCTGGCGCACGCTGCAGGCGCCGCTGGTGTGGGTGCTGCACCTGGCCTACCTGTGGATTGCCCTGCACCTGCTGCTGCGCGGCGCGGCCGGATTTGGCATCCTGGCCGAGTCGGCCGCCAGCCACGCGCTGACGGTGGGCGCCGCCGGCGGACTCATCATCGGCATGATGACGCGCACGGCCCGCGGCCACACGGCCCGGCCGCTGCGCGCCGACCGCTGGGAGATTGCCGCCTTCGTGCTGGTGGCACTGGCGGCCGTGGTGCGCGTGGCCTTGCCGCTGCTGGCGCCGTTGACGACGCTGCTGGCCGTGCAGGCCTCGGCCGCACTGTGGTCGGCCGGCTTCGGCGTCTATGCGCTGCGCTACTGGAGCGTGCTCACGCGCCCGCGCCTGGACGGCAAGCCGGGCTGAAGCCGGGGGCAGACGGCCCACGGCAAGAGCCCTTGGGGAATACTGGGCGCCCTCGTTCAGGCCTGATGCGGCCGGGAAGGAACGCCCCATGCCTCCCAAGGCCGATCTGCCCATCCTCGCCTTCGAGACCGCCGCCGCCTGGGAGGCCTGGCTCGCGGCCCAGCCTGCCGGCGCGCCCGGCCTGTGGCTCAGACTGGCGAAGAAGGGCGCGGGCAGGCCCAGCGTCTCGCGCCGCGAGGCCATAGACGGCGCGCTGTGCCACGGCTGGATAGACGGGCAGCTGGCGCCGCATGACGATCAATGGTGGCTGGTGTACTTCACACCTCGCTCGGCGCGCAGCAAGTGGTCGCAGATCAACCGCGAGGCGGCGCAGGCCCTGATCGAAGCCGGCCGCATGGCACCGGCCGGCCTGGCCCAGGTCCACGCGGCCCGGGCCGACGGGCGCTGGGACGCCGCCTATGCGCCGCAGCGCACGGCCACCGTGCCCGACGACCTGCGCGCCGCGCTCGCAGCCTCGCCGCAGGCGCTGCGCTTCTTCGAAGGCCTCAAGGGCGCCAACCGCTACGCCATCCTGCACCGAGTGGCCGACGCCAAGCTGCCGGCCACGCGGGCCCGCCGCATCGCGAACTTCGTCACCATGCTCGAAAAGGGCGAGGTGGTCTATCCGCCGGAACCTCAAGCACTGCCGAAGCGCGCTTCCAGGTAGCCCAGCAGCGTCCTCAGCGTCTGCGCCTCGCCGCCCACGGGCCGGCCGGGCCTGGCGCCGTCGTTCCAGGCGAAGAGGTCGATGTGCAGCCAGTCCAGCCCGGCGGGCACGAAGTCCTCGAGGAAGAGCGCGGCATTGATGGCGCCGCCAAGCGCTCCCTTGCCGGTGTTGACGATGTCCGCGATCTCGCTCTCGATGCCGCCGTGGTAGTCGCGCCACAGCGGCAGATGCCACAGCGGATCGCGCGCCGCGAGGCCCCGGTCAACCAGCTCGCGCGCCAGCTCCATGCGGCGGCAGAACAGCGCCGGCAGCTGCGAACCCAGGGCGACGCGGGCGGCGCCGGTGAGGGTGGCGAGGTCGATCATCAGCTCGGGCCTGGACTCGGCGCCATAGGCCAGCGCGTCGCACAGGATCACGCGGCCCTCGGCATCGGTGTTGCCGATCTCGATGTGCAGGCCCTGGCGCGTCTTGAAGACATCGCCCGGCCGGTAGGCATTGCCCGCGATGGCGTTCTCCACAGCCGGGATCAGCAGCTGCAGCCGCAGCGGCAGCTTCAGCGCCATGATCATCTGTGCCAGGCCCAGGGCATTGGCGGCACCGCCCATGTCCTTCTTCATCAGCCGCATGCCGTCGGCACCCTTGATGTCCAGGCCGCCGGTGTCGAAGCACACGCCCTTGCCCACCAGCGTGAGCCGCGGGTGCTTGGCCTTGCCCCAGTTCAGCTCGATCAGGCGCGGCGCGCGTGCCGCATCGGCGGCGCGGCCCACGGCGTGGATGGCGGGGAAGCCGGCCGCGAGCAGCTTGTCGCCCACCGTCTCCTTGAACTTGGCGCCGTGTTGCTCAGCCACCAGCCGCACCGCCTGGGCCAGCGAGGCCGGGCCCATGTGCTCGGCCGGGGTGTTGACGAGGTCGCGCGTCGACGCGATGGCGGCGGCGACGATCAGCGCCTTGTGGATCTCGGGGCTCGGCGCCAGCGCCAGTCGCCCCGGTTCACGCCGGGCCGGCTTGTAGGCGTCGAAGGTGTAGGCACCCAGCTCCCACGACAGCGCCGCGGCCGCGGCGTCCAGCGCCAGCGGCGCCTCGGCCGCCAGGTGGTAGCGGCCCGGCGGCAGCGCCTTGGGCAGGGCCGCCAGGGCCCAGGGGTCGCCCGCGTCGCGCACACCGGCCCACACCGCGCGCAGGCTGCCATCGGGCGCCGGCAGCAGGGCATGGCTGTCGGGCGCGCCGGCAAAGCCCACGGTCTGCAGCCAGCGAGCACTGGCCGCGTCAAGGCCCGGCGCCCGTTCGGCAAAGCCGGCGCGGTCGACGGTGTACAGGGCCACGCTGTCGCGGCCCGGCGTGTGGGTCAGTTCTACGGTCATGCATTTCCCCAAGACTTCAACGGCCGTGGTGACCGCCGGCCGCAGTTTGGCATGCCCGCCGCAGCGGCCTGGCCGGCAGCCCGTCGGGCTTCAGGCGCGGGCGCCCAGGCCCAGCCAGGTGGCCAGCGGCGCCGGGTCGTCCAGCAGTTCGGCGCTGGTCGCGCGCCAGGCGATGCCGCCGCGGTCCAGCACCAGGGCGTCGTCGGTGACGCCCAGCACCAGGCGCGGATGCTGATCGACGACGATGGAAGACAGGCCTTCGTCGCGCGCCACGCGCCGTATCGCGCGCAGCAGCTCGGCCACGAGGATGGGTGCCAGGCCTTCCAGCGGCTCGTCCAGCAGCAGCAGGCGCGGGTTGAGCACCAGGGCGCGGCCGAAGGCCAGCATCTGCTGCTCGCCGCCGCTGAGCTGGTGGCCCAGATGGCGTTGGCGCTCGGCCAGGCGCGGAAAGAGCTCGAAGACACGGGCCTGCGTCCATGGCCCCGGGCGGGCCACGGCCTGCAGGTTCTCGGCCACCGTGAGCGAGCTGAACACATTGCGCTCCTGCGGCACCCAGCCCAGGCCGGCGGCGGCGCGTCGGTGCGGCGGCAGCGTGTGCAGGGCCAGGCCATCCAGGGTGATGCGGCCGGCATGGCGCTGCGCCGCGCCGATGAGGGTGTCGATCAGCGTCGTCTTGCCGCTGCCGTTGCGGCCCAGCAGCGCCAGCGAGCGGCCGGCCTCGATCTCGAAGCCGATGTCGGCCAGCACCACGGCCTGGCCGTGGCCGCAGCTCAGGCCCTCCACGCGCAGCAAGGGCTCAGCCATGGGCCAGCCCGACATCGCCCAGGTAGACCGCCTGCACCCGCGCGTCGGCGGCAATGGCCTCGGGCTCGCCCTCGGTGAGCACGGCGCCGTCGACCAGCACAGTGATGCGGCGCGCGAAGGCGAAGACGAGGTCCATGTCGTGCTCGATCAGCAGCACCGCCACCTCGGCCGGCAGCGCCGCCACGGTGGCCAGGATGTCGGCGCGCTCGGCCGCGGGCACCCCGGCCGCCGGCTCGTCCAGCAGCAGCACGCGCGGCCGCAACGCCAGCGCCAGCGCCATCTCGAGCAGGCGCCGCTTGCCGTAAGGCAGCTCGCCCGTGGGGCGCAGCGCATGTTCCTGCAGGCGAAACTGCTCGACCAGCGCTTCGGCCTCGGCGGCGATGGCGGCGTCGGCGCCCAGCGGCTGCCACCAGCGCCAGGCCGCGCTGCGGCGCCCGGCCACCGCCAGCGCCAGGCTTTGCAGCGGCGTCAGCGTGGCGAAGAGCTGGCTGATCTGGAAGGTGCGCACCAGACCCAGCGCGGCGCGGCGGTGCGGCGCCAGGCCGGCGATGTCGCGCCCCATCAGCTCGACCCGGCCGGCACTGGGCGCGAGCACGCCGGTCAGCAGGTTGATCAGCGTCGTCTTGCCGGCGCCATTGGGGCCGATGAGGGCGTGGCGCGCGCCGCGCGGCAGGGTCAGCGAGACCTGGTCGGTGGCAGTGATGCCGCCGAAGCGCTTGCACAAGCCCTGGGTGCGCAGCACGATCTCATCGCTCATGGCCAGGGCCTTCGCCGCCACCAGGTCCACGGCCGCAGCAGGCGCTCGCGGCCCACCACCATCAGCAGCACCAGGATGAGGCCGAGCCAGAAGCTCCAGTACTGGGCGGTAAGGGCCGACAGCCCGTCGTGCAGCAGCTTGAAGGCAATGGCGCCGACGAGGCCGCCCCAGAGCCAGCCGGCGCCGCCGATGATCAGCGCCAGCAGCACCTCGGCGCTGCGGTGGAACTCGAAGACATCGAGCGAGACGAAGGCGGTGGTCTGGGCCAGCAGCGCGCCGGCGGCGCCGGCCAGCGCCGCGGCCAGCGTGTAGACGGCCGCCAGCCGCGCCGGCACCGACAGGCCCAGGGCCTCCAGCCGCAGCGGGTTGTCACGCAGCGCCTGCAGCGACAGGCCCAGCGGCGTGTGTACGAGGCGGCGCAGCAGCACGAAGGCCGCGAACAGCACGGCCATCGAATAGAACGAGGCCACGCGGGCGCCGAGGTCGAACTCGAAGCGGCCGATCAGTGGCAGGTTGAGCGGCCCCATCACCACGCCCTGCAGGCCGTCGGCGCCGCCGGTGAGCGTGTCGAAGCGGTTGGCCAGTTCCAGCAGCACCCCGGCCACGCCCAGGGTCAGCATCAGGCGTGTGAGATCGCTGCCGCGCACGATCAAGGGGCTGGTGATTGCGCCCAAAGCGCCGCCCAGCGCCGTGCCCACGGCCAAGCCCAGCAGGGGGTCGTCCAGCCCCTGCTTGGCGAACAGCGCCGCGCCATAGGCACCGACGCCGAAGAAGGCCGCTTGGCCCAGCGAGACGATGCCGGCGAAGCCGAGGATGAGGTCCAGCGACAGTGCAAACAGCGCCAGGATGGCGATTTCATTGATCAGCGCGGCATGAGAGCCTGCCACGAAGGGCACGGCCCAGATCGCGACCCAGGCCGCCAGCTCCCAGGCACGCCAGCGCGAAGGCGCGCGCAGCGCCGAGGCTGCTGGCGACGCCTTCACCGCCCTGCCCCGCGCGTGAACAAGCCCTGGGGACGCCACAGCAGCAGGGCGATCATCAGCACGTAGACGACGAAGGCACCCAGCTTGGGCGCGTGGTATTTGCCCATCACGTCGGCCACGCCCAGCAGCAGGGCCGCCAGCAGCGGGCCGGTGATGCTGCGCGTGCCGCCGACGGCGCAGACGATGAGGACATAGGCCATGACCTTGAACGGAAAGCCGGGCTCGAGCCCGAGGATCTCGACCCCGAGCGCGCCGCCCAGCCCGGCCAGGCCGGAGCCACAGGCAAAGGTGAAGAGAAAGATGCGGTCCACCGGAATGCCCAGGCCGGCGGCGACGCGCCTATCGTCCACCGCGGCGCGCAGCCGGGCGCCGAAGCGGGTGTGCGTGAGCAGCACCTGCAGCCCCAGCGCCAGGGCCAGGCACAGGGCGATGACGAAGAGCCGGTAATGGCCCATGCCCAGGGTGAAGGCACCGCTGCCGAACTCACTGCGCCCGGCCAGCCAGGCCGGCGTGCGCAGGCTCACCGGCGACGCGCCCATGGCCCAGTCGGCCGCCGCCACCGCCATGAAGGTCAGGCCGATGGAGAACAGCACCTGGTCGAGATGGGGCCGGCCGTACATAGGGCGGTAGAGGCTGCGCTCCAGCATCGCGCCGGCCAGCGCCATGGCCGCGAAGGCCGCCGGCAGGCAGGCCAGGAAGGGCCAGCCGGCGCGCTGCATCAGCAGCACCAGCACATAGCCGCCGCCCATGGCGAAGGCGCCATGGGCGAGGTTGACGAAGTTCATCAGCCCCATCGTCACCGCCAGGCCCAGCGACAGCACGAAGAGCAGCATGCCGTAGGCCACGCCGTCGAACAGCAGGGTCAGCATGGCCCCCCCCTGAAGCGGCCTGCGGCCGCCTCCCCCCCAGGGGGGCGCCGCCAGCGGCCCGGCAGAGCCGGTTCCGCGGCGGCCGCTCGAAGTCGGCGGCTCATCGGAGCTTGCCGGGGTCTTTCATGGCTTTGATGGCATCGAACTCGATGTTCCAGAGCTGGCCGTCGCGGCGCTCGACCCGGCGGATGTGCATGTCGTGGACGACATCGCGCGTCTGCGCGTCGATCAGCACCTGGCCGCGCGGGCTCTCGAAGAGCTGGCCCTTCATCGCCGCCAGCAGCGCGTCGCCACCGGCGCCCTTGCTGGCCTCCAGTGCCTTGTAGAGCACGCGCATGCCGTCCCAGCCGCCCACGGCCATGAAGTTGGGGCGGAACTTGTTCAGCGCCATGTAGTCGGCGACGAACTTCCGGTTCATCGCGCTGGTGTGGGCGGCCGAATAGTGGTGCGAGCTGACCACGCCCAGCGCGACATCGCCCATGTCGGCGAGCTGGTCGTCGTCGGTCACGTCGCCGGTGGCGATCAGGCGTATGCCCGATTTATCCAGGCCGCGCTCGGCAAACTGCTTCATGAAGGCCGCGCCCTGGCCCGCCGGCAGGAAGACGAAGAGCGCGTCGGGCTTGATGTCGCGCACCTTCTGCAGCGCCGGTGCGAAATCGGGCCCGCGCAGCGGCGTGCGCAGCTTCTCGACCACCTGGCCGCCGTTGAGCAGCATGCGCTCGGCGAAGTACTTCTCGGCGTCGAAGCCGGGGCCGTAGTCGGCCACCAGGGTCACGGTCTTCCTGATGCCGTTCTTGGCGGCCCATTCGGCGATGCCCACCGCCGCCTGCGGCAGCGTGAAGCTGGTGCGCACGATGTAGGGGCTGGCCTCGGTGATGGCCGAGGTGGCCGCCGCCATCACCACCATCGGCGTCTTGCTCTGCGTCGCGATGGGCGCGCTGGCCAGCGCCGACGGCGTGATGCCGAAGCCGGCCAGCGCCACGACCTTGTCGTTGACCACCATCTCCTGGGCCAGGCGGCGCGTGGTGTCGGGCAGGGTGCCGTCGTCCCGCACGATGAGCTGCACCGTGCGGCCGGCCACCTTGTTGCCGTGCTGCGCCAGCCAGAGCTTGATGGCTCCTTCGATCTGGCGCCCCGACGAGGCCAGTGTGCCGGTGAGCGGCAGGATGACGCCGATCTTCAACACCTCGCCCTGTGCCTGCGCCGGGCTGGCCACCAGGGCGGCAAAAGCAGCCGGGGCCAGCACGGCCAGAAAGGTTCTGCGGTTGCGCATGTCGCTGTTGTCTCTTGCGTGCGGCGGCAGCGCCGGCACGGGGCCGGCGCCTGACTGTCGGGCGGGCGTCGGCCGCGGGCGCGGCCGTGGGATCAGGCCGCGGCGGCGGGCGCGGCGGGCGCAGCGGCCGCGCGCTCGATGTGCCAGTCGAGCAGGCGGCGCATATTGCCCAGCGAGGCCCAGTGCAGGTGTACCAGGCCCAGGAGGCCGCTGCGGTGCAGCTCGCCCACCACGTTGTCGGGCAGGGCCGTGAGCTTGGCGTCGTCGACGGTGAGGAATCCGTCCACCGTGTGCTTGGTGCCGTCGGGCAGGGTGGAGTCGAAACGCATCTCGCGCAGCAGGTCCAGCTCGAGCAGGCGCTTGCCCACCAGGCGGGTGCGCTGGATCTCGGTCTCGAGCGTCTCAAGCTGCTTTTGCATGTCGGCCAGCAATTCGCTGGGCTTGCCATCGGCCGCGAACAGCGGCTGGCCTTCTTCGGTGTTGACGCCGTTGAAGGCGCTGTCGATGCAGATCGCGAAGCGCTGCTCGTCGATGCGGGCGATGCAGAAGGGGTAGAAGCGCAGGATGGCCGGCATGTACAGCGCGCGCCAGCGTTCGCCACTGACGTAGAGATTCTGGTCCTTCGCCATGCCGAACACCGCCAGCGGCGCGATGGCATCGCTGCCGTCGGGCTCCTTGCCCGCCTTGACGAAGACGATGGGAAACTCGCGGCAGACATCGATGAACTCGGCCGCCGCCACGAAGCTGGCGTTCAGGTTCTTGGCCACCGACCAGTCGGTGATGGGCACCTTGAGCTTGAGCTGGCGGTGCTGGGCACTGTCCAGCGCGATGGGCTGGCGGTGCAGGTTCTGATTGATCAAGAGTCTTCTCCAGGGTTTCCGGTGCGGCTCACGAGCACCTTGTCGACACGTTTGCCATCGAGGTCGACGACCTCGAAGCGCCAGCCTTCCCACTCCACCGCGTCGCCGGTATCGGGCAGGCGGCCGAGCAGCAGCATGATCATGCCCGCCAGCGTGTTGTAGCGGCCACGGTCTTCCTCCGGCAGTTCCTTCAGGTCCAGCCGGTCCTTGAATTCTGGCACCGGGATCAGGCCGTCGAGCAGCCAGCTGCCGTCGTCGCGCTGCACCGCCCAGGCGTCTTCGTCGCTTTCGGTGCCGAACTCGCCGGTGATGGCCTCGAGCAGGTCGCGCTCGGTGATCACGCCCTGCACCGCGCCGTACTCGTCGACGACGAAGACCAGGTCGGTGCCCGAGGCGCGGAAATGCTCGAGCAGCTCCATCCCCGACAGCGTCTCGGGCACAAAGACCGGCGGCTCCGTGTGCTCGGCCAGCGCCGGTGGCTCGCCGCGTGCCAGCGGCGCGAGCAGGCTGGCCACGTTGAGCACGCCGCGCACGTCGTCCAGCGAGCCGCGGCAGACCGGAAAGCGCGTGTGGCCGCTCTCAGCGATGCGCTCCAGCAGCACGCCCACGGCGTCGGCTTCGTCGAGCCAGACGATTTCGGCGCGCGGAATCATCATCGATCCGATCTGTCGATCATCCAGCCGGAAGACATTGCGCACCATCTGGTGCTCCTGGGCCTCGATGACGCCGGCGTCGACGCCCTCTTCCAGGCTGGCGGCGATCTCCTCTTCGGTGACCGCACGCGACGGGCCTTCGCGCAAGCCCATCAGGTGCAGCACGGCGTCGGTGCAGATGCTCAGCAGCGCCACCAGCGGCCGGGTGGCGGTGGACAGCCAGTTCATCGGCCGTGCCACCAGGCGCGCCACGGTCTCGGGATACATCTGGCCCAGGCGCTTGGGCACCAGCTCGCCGAAGATGATGGTCAGCACCGTGATCATCGCCACCACCAGCGCGGTGGCCCCAATGGCCGCGGCGCGCTCGGCGATGCCGAAGTGCTGCGCCAGCCATTGACCCAGGGGCTCGGCGAAGGCGTTCTCGCCGACGATGCCGTTGAGCACGCCGATGGAGGTGATGCCGATCTGCACCGTCGAGAGCCAGCGCGTGGGGTGCTCGTGCAGGTCCATCGCGGCCTGGGCGCCGGGCTCGCCGCCCTCCACCATCACCTGCAGCCGCGCCTTGCGGCTGGCGGTGAGCGCCATCTCCGACATCGCGAAGAGACCGTTGAGCAGGATCAGGAAGACGAGGAGTGTGAAGTCCATGCGCGCCGCCAACGCGCGGGGCGGGGGCCGGAAGAAACGGCGCGAGCGTAGCAGAATCGGCCCATGATCCACCTCATCGGCGACGTTCAGGGCTGCGACGAGGCCCTGGCCCGCCTGCTGTCCGAGATCGGCTTTTCACCGTCGCGCGACCGCATCGTGCTGCTGGGCGACCTCGTCAACCGCGGTCCGGCCTCGCTGGCCGTGCTGCGCCGGCTGGCCGGCTTTGGTGACGCCGCCACCTGCCTGCTGGGCAACCACGACCTGCACCTGCTGGCCGTGGCCCATGGCGCGCGCAGCCTCAAGCGCGGCGACACCTTCGCCGACGTGCTGGAGGCCGGCGACCGCGAACACTGGATCACCTGGCTGCGCCACCAGCCGCTGGCCCACCTGGAAGCCGGCTGGCTGTGCGTACACGCCGGCCTGGTGCCGCAATGGGACGCGGCACGCACGCTGGCGCTGGCCGCCGAGGTGCAGGCGCTGCTCGCCGGCCCCGGGCTGGCGGGCTTTCTGCAGGCCATGTACAGCGACGAGCCGCGGCGCTGGAACGAGGCGCTGGAAGGCCACGCCCGCGCCCGCTTCATCGTCAACGCGCTCACGCGGCTGCGCTTCTGCACCACCGAGGGCAAGCTCGACCTCGACGCCAAGGAAGGTGCCGAGCGCGCGCCGGCCGGCTACCACCCCTGGTTCGAGGTGCCCGGCCGCAAGAGCGCCGGCCAACCCATCGCCTTCGGCCACTGGAGCATGCTGGGCCTGGTCGACCGCCCTGACCTGCTGGCGCTGGACACCGGCTGCGTGTGGGGCGGCGCCCTGAGCGCGATGCGCGTGGACGGCGGGCGGCGCGAGCTGGTGCAGGTGGCCTGCAAGCAGCAGCAGAAGCCGGGGCGCTGAGCGGGACCGGCACCGACGCTGAACGCGCGGGCGCCGCGGCCGGGGCACAATCGACGCCGCAGGAAGCGTGGCAGAGTGGTCGATTGCACCGGTCTTGAAAACCGGCGACCCGCAAGGGTCCGTGAGTTCGAATCTCACCGCTTCCGCCAACTTGGCCCCGCCCGCAATCTGCCGGCCGGCTCAAGCTTCCCCGGGGCTTTCCGATAACGCGGCGTATGGCGCTATCGATGCATCCCTGAGAGGACCACCTCCCATGCGAGTCAATCTACCGGTCACGGCGCGGGAGTACGTGCCGCCGCCCGAGCTGCAGAGCCTGGTTTCGGTCACCGACACCAAGGGCCGCATCACCTATTGCAACGAGGCCTTCGTGACCGTCAGCGGCTACACGGCCAGCGAACTCCTCGGGCAGGCCCACAACATCGTGCGCCATCCCGACATGCCGGAAGAAGCCTTCCGCGACCTGTGGGAGACCATCCAGAAGGGCCTGCCGTGGACCGGCCTGGTCAAGAACCGCCGCAAGGACGGCGACCACTACTGGGTTGTCGCCAACGCCACGCCCACCAAGGACGGCAACGAGATCACGGGCTACCTGTCGGTCCGCACGACGCCCGAGCGCGCCGACATCGAGGCCGCCGAGCACCTGTATGCGCAGCTGCGCGAGCAGGCCAAGACCGGGCAGCGCAAATTGGGGCTGCGCCAGGGCCGCGTCATCCACTTCTCGCCGTGGGCCAAGTTCTGGCAGATGCTCGGCAGGCTGCTCGGGCTGCGCCTGATCTGGTTTCAGCTTGCCGTCGCGGCAGCGGCCGTGTTCTCCGCCCTCTGGCTGCCCTTCTGGGCCACCGTGCTGATCACCGCGGCCACCCTGACCGTCACCGCCTACCTCACGCTCAAGCAGGTGCTGTGGCCCCTGCGCCAGCTGCTGGACGATTCGCGCCGGCTGGGCGCGGTCGACCTGGCCCATGCCATCACGCTCAACACCAACGGCCTCACGGGTGACCTGCAGAAGGCGCTGCGGCAGCTGCAGGTCAACATCCGGGCGGTGATCCTCAACACCCAGACCGACGTCGACAGGCTCAAGCCCTTCATCGCCGCCATCGCGCAGGGCAACCAGGATTTGTCGGCGCGCACCGAATCGCAGGCCGGCAGCCTGGAGCGCACGGCCGCATCGATCGAGCAGATCCACGGCACGGTGAGCCAGAGCGCCGAATCGGCCCAGCGGGGGGCCGACATCGCGGCCTCCACGTCGACGGTGGCCAGCCGGAGCAACGATGCCGTCCACGCCGTGGCGCAGACCATGGGCTCGATCAGCGAATCGTCCAAGCGCATCGGCGAGATCATCCAGGTGGTCGAAGGCGTGGCCTTCCAGACCAACATCCTGGCGCTCAATGCGGCGGTGGAAGCCGCCCGCGCCGGCGAATCCGGCCGCGGCTTCGCCGTCGTGGCCACCGAGGTGAGGTCGCTCGCCCACCGCACGAGCGAGGCCGCCAAGGAGATCAAGAAACTGATCCAGGAATCGGCCGACCGCGTCAGCCGCGGCGAGGTCGAGGTGGTGGACGCCACGAAAAGCGTGGCCTCGGCGCTGGCCTCGGTGGGCGAGGTGAGCCAGGTGCTGGCCGACATCAGCCGTTCCGCCGTCGAGCAGGAGGCCGGCATCTCGCAGATCAACGACGCGGTGAGCCAGCTCGACCAGATCACCCAGCAGAACACGGCCATGGTGGAGGAACTGGCGGCCGCGGCCCAGTCCCTGCGCAGCCAGGTGGACACGGTGTCGATCGCGACGCGCATCTTCCGGCTCAAGCCCGGCGAGAAGACGGTGTCGCAGTTGGATGCGGTGGCACTGAGGAAGCTCAACCGCACCGTCTGACGGCGGCGGGCCGCCCCGCGCCCAGGCCCGCGCGGCCGGTGGCCGCGCCCTCAGGCGCCGAACTGCACGCAGCGCATGCTGATCGTGCCGGCCTGGAAGCCCTCGAAGACGCTGGCCGCGGGCTCGCTCATCGAATCCGAGGCGCCCAGTGCATAGAGCAGCGGCAGGTAGTGGTCGGGCGTGGGCACGGCCGTGGCCGCGGCCTCGCCGGCGAGCCGCGTGTAGTTGACCAGGGCCATGTCGTCGCGCCCCGCCAGCGCGCGCCGCACGCCGTCGTCGAAGGCCTGGGCCCAGGGCCGGCTGGCGCTGGCCGCCAGGCCCTCGGCGTGGTCGAGCACGCGCAGGTTGTGGACCACATTGCCGCTGCCGACGATGAGCACGCCGCGCTCGCGCAGCGGCGCCAGCTCGCGGCCCAGGGCGTGGTGATAGGCCGCGGGCTTGTCGAAATCGATGGACAGCTGGAACACCGGCACATCGGCAGCGGGATACAGGTGGTGCAGCACGGTCCAGCTGCCGTGGTCCAGGCCCCAGTCCTCGCGCGGCGCCACGCGCGTCCGGAGCACCAGGGCCGCCGCCTCGCGGGCGAACCCGGGCGCGCCCGGCGCCGGGTACTCCATGTCGAAGAGCGCCTTGGGGAAGCCGCCGAAATCATGAATGGTGCGCGGACGCGCCTGCACGCCCACCGCCGTGGTGCCGGGCGTGAGCCAATGCGCCGAGACCATCAGGATGGCCCTGGGCCGGGGCAGGCGCCCGCCCCAGCTGCGCAGGAAGCGGCTGAAACCGTTGTCCTGGATGGCGTTCATCGGGCTGCCGTGGCCGATGAAGAGTGTCGGCATGCGCGCGGGTGTCGGCGCGGCCATGGCCGCGCCGGCCAGCCGGGCCAGCGCGCCGAGGGCGGCCAGCGGCCCCGCGGCCTGCCTCAGGAACTGGCGCCGGCTGGACATGGGGCTCAGGCCGCCGCAGCCGGCGCCAGCACCAGGGTCATGTAGACGCTGAACGGGTCTTCGACATAGTCGGCAAAAGGACCGCAGTAGCCGAAGCCGAAGCTCTCATAGAGCTTGCAGGCGGGCTCGAACTCGATGGTGGAGCCGGTCTCCAGGCTCAGCCGCTCGTAGCCGCGCGCACGCGCGGCGGCGACGATGTGGGCCAGGAGGGCGCGGCCCGCGCCCTGGCGGCGCAGCGCAGCCGGCGTGCGCATCGATTTCACCTCGCCGTGCGTGGGGCTCAACTCCTTGAGCGCGCCGCAGCCCAGCAGCAGCGGCCCTTCCCAGGCCGACCAGAAGGTGATGGCGGGCTGGCGCAGCCGGTCCAGGTCGAGCGCATGCACGCTCTCGGGCGGCGAAAGCTCGTGCATGCTGCGCAGATGCTCGTCGAGCAAGGCGTGGATGGCGGGCCGGGTGAGATCGTCGATTTCGATGTGCATGGCTGAAAGGACGGCTGGTGCGGATCGGTGCGAGAGCGGTGCTGCACGGGGGGCAGCCAACCATTGTTGCCTGAGCGGCGCCCCATCCGCGCCCAGGCCTGCCCCCTGCCGGCCGGCGGCGGGGCGCGGCCGGCGCCGGTCGGGCAGGGGCCGCTACCCTTGCCCCCAGAAGCGGCAAAGCCCCGCATGCGGGGCTTTTGGTGGCGCTGGCCTGGCCGGCCCGCAACAGGGCCGGCCGGGGTCAGATCATCGGGCCTTGCCGGCCGTCTTGGTGGCCTTGACCGCCGCGTCGGTGGCGGCCGCAAAGTTCTTGCCCGCCGCCTCGACCGCCTGCTTGGCTTGCGCCTGCGCGGTTTCCATCGCGGCCTGGCCGGTGCTCATCGCCTGCTTGAAGGCGGCCACGGCTTGTTCGCTGCCCGCGGGGGCGTGCTTCAGGGCGGCTTCGATGCCGGCCACGGCCTGGGCCTGGACGTCGGCAAACTTGCCTTCGGCGGCCTTGGTCAGGGCAGTGCCGGTTTCGGTGACGATGCCGGCCACGGCACGGCCGTAGGCGGCGGCCTTCTCGGCCATCGGCTGGGCCAGCGCGGCGGCGGCGCCCAGATCCTGCGGCGCCTTGGCGGACAGGCCGGCTTGCAGCTGCCCGGCGCTGTCGGCCAGGGCCGACTTCGCGGTGGACATGTTCAGTTCGACGAGCTTCTCGAAGCCGGCCATCGCGGTGGCGGCCATCTCGTTCAGATCAGACATCGCGGTCTTGGCCGAGGCCAGGAATTGTTCAGCGGGTTGGTTCATGCATCGCTCCAGGGGGTTGATCTGCAAACCGTTGAACAAGAAATGTTGCGGTGCAGCATGATGCCAATGGTACGGACAAAATCGGCTTGCACAAGCGAAATTGCTGCACCGCAACATCTTTAGAGTGCGCAGCCCAGGCAGGCTGCGCGCCTGCCCTCCTCAAACACTTGCCATGGCGATCCTAACGCTGTTAGGATGCCATCCTAACGACGTTAGGATGGTCTGCCATGACCCGCGATGCCCTCATCCAAGCCTGTGCCGAACTGATTGCCGAGCAGGGCCTGGCCGCCTTGTCCCTGCGCAAGGTGGCCGAGCGGGTCGGCATCCAGGCGCCGTCGATCTACACGCACTTCGCCAACAAGGAGGCGCTGCTCTCCGAAGCCAGCCGCCGCGCCAGCGCCGCGCTCGGTGACTGCCTGCGCCAGGCTTGCCAAGGCGACGACGCGCGGGAGCGACTGCTGTCGACGGCGATGGGCTACCTGCACTTTGCCGACACCCAGGCCTCGCTCTTCGCCCTGTTCTTCAAGGAACTGCCCAGCGTGCGGCGCAGCCTGGAAGACCTGCCGGACGCGGGCTCGCCCTACGGCTTCCTGATCGACAGGGTCGGCGACTTCCTGGGCGGCCCGCGCGAGCCGGTCGAAGTGCTGGCCTTCGGGATCTGGTCCCTGGTACACGGCGCGGCGGTGCTGCGCCAGACGCACCTGCGCGGCTTCTCCGGCCCCATCGTCGAGGGCACGCGCCAGAACCTGGCGCGGCTGCTGGACGGCTGGCACCCCCTGCCCCCACCGGAGCCCGCCACAAACCGCCCGCCAAGGAAAGGAAATCGCTGATGAAAAAATCGCTGCAGACACTGCTCGCGTGGCTGTCCCTGGCGGTGGCGGCCTATGCCATCGCCGCCTACGCCGTGCTGCCGCTGGGCGCGGTGCTGCACCCTGACATCCGCCTCTCGTTTGCGGCCCATGTCCCGGCCCTGGTCTACCTGCATGTCTTTGCCGCCGCGGCGGCACTGCTGCTGGGGCCGCTGCAGTTCCGCGCCGACTTGCGGGCTCGCTGGCCCACCCTGCACCGCGGGCTGGGCCGCGTCTACCTGGCGCTGGGTGTGGGCCTGGGCGGGCTGAGCGGGCTCGCGCTGGCCGCCAATGCCTACGGTGGGGCCTGGTCGCGTGCGGGCTTCGCCACGCTGGCCCTGCTCTGGCTGGCCACGGGCGTGCTGGCCCTGCAGCGCATCCTGCGCGGCGACGTGGCCGGCCACCGGCGCTGGATGGCACGCAACTTCGCACTCACGCTCGCGGCGGTCACGCTGCGGCTGTATCTGCCCGCTGCCATCGTGGGCGGCCTGAGCCTGGCGCTGGCCTACCCGGTGGTCGCCTGGCTGTGCTGGCTGCCCAACCTGGCGCTGGCCGAGTGGCTGCTGTCTCGCGCCGCGCCCGCTGCGCTGGCGACGCGGCGTGCGGGCGGCGCGGGCCGCCGCGCCGGCTGGCGTCGGGCATTCGGCGCAGGCCCGGCGGAATCCGCGCATTGACGCACGCGGCGGCTCATGCAAACCTCGTCCGCCGCAACTCGAACCCTTGGCGCGAAGGACATCCCATGGCAGATCCCCAGGCGGCCACGCTGACCCAGTTGCGCAACATCCAGGCCCGCAGCGGCAAGACCATCGCCGAGCTGCACGCGGTGCTGGCGGCCAGCGGCCTGGCCAAGACCGGCGAGCGCCGCAGCCTGCTGATGGCGCAGTTCCAGCTGGGCTATGGCGACGCCAATGTCGTGGCCCTGTTCTACGGCAAGCCGGTGCCGGCGCTGGATGGCAGCGCGGCCCCCGCCGCGCCCGTGCCTGACGCGGCGGGCGACCCGCTGGACGCCATCTACACCGGCGCCAAGGCGCCGCTGCGCGCGCTGCACGCGGCCGTGCTGCAGCAGGTGCTGGGCTTCGGCAGTTTCGAGCAGGCGCCCAAGAAGGCCTACGTGAGCCTGCGCCGCAAGAAGCAGTTCGCGATGATCGGCCCGGCCACCAAGGACGCCATCGAGATCGGCCTGAACGCCCGCAACCTGGCCCCCGGCCCGCGCCTGAAGACCATGCCCGCGGGCGGCATGTGCCCCTACACCCTGCGCATCAGCGGCGCGGCCGAGATCGACGCCGAACTCGTGGCCTGGCTGCGTGCGGCCTACGACGCCGCCGCCTGATGCCCGCCCCCCGCAACGGGCCGCCCGCCCCCCAGCCCAGCCGGCGCCGCGTGCTGCGCCTGGGCGGCGCCGGCCTGCTGGCCGGCGCCGGCCTGGCCGGCTGCGAGCGCCTGCAGCAGGCGCTGCAGCCGGCGCCGCAGCTGAAGGTGATCGAAGAGCGCCAGACGCAGTTCGGCCGCCTCGCCGTGGTCGAGCTGCAGCGCAAGCGCTACCTGGCCTACGGACCGGGCAGCGAGATCGTCTACCAGTCGGTGCTCGACCTCGACCGCCCGCTGGAGCTGGCCGCTGCCTACACGCGGCTGATGATGCTGGGCGTGGTCTACGCCGAGCCCTATGCGCGCATGCTGCAGATCGGCGTGGGCGCCGGCAACATGACCGGCTACACGCTGCGCAACTTTCCGGCCGCCGAGGTCGACGCCATCGACATCGACCGCCACGCGGTAGAGCTGGGCGCGCGCCACTTCGGCCTGGCGCCGCACCCGCGGCTGCGAGTCCACATCCAGGACGGCCGCGCCTGGCTGGAGGCCTCGCGCACGCAGTTCGACGTCATCATGCTCGACGCCTACGACGACCAGTCCATCCCCCCGGCGCTGATGGACGAGGCCTTCTTCGCCATCGTCGCCGCGCACCTGGCGCCCGGCGGCGTGGTGATGCAGAACGTCTACCTGCCCGGCGTGGACACGCGCCGCCTGCTGCCGGCGCTGCGCGCCGCCCTGCCCCAGGTCGACGTGTACCGCATCGGCGACAGCGCCGTGCTGGCCGCCTACCGCGGCCCGGCGTACACGCGCCAGGCGCTGCAGCTGCGCGCGCAGGCGCTGGACGCGGCGCTGCGGCCCCTGCACCCGCTGGCCGGGCTGCTGGCGTTCAGCGCCGCACCGCTGTAGCGCCGGGCAAGCGCCGCCGGGCTCGAGGGCCGGCACGGCTCAGGGCAGGCGGTAGATGCGGGGCGATTCGGTGGCAGCGCCCAGCACCGCCACCGAGCCGCGCGAGCAGAAGTAGCGCAGCTGGCCGGTGGCGGCGTCGGGGCCCTGCGTACAGGCCCGCGGCAGCGTCTTGCCAGCGAAGGTGGGCACGGTCAGGGCGTGCGCGCGCAGCACCAGCGACAGGTCCAGCACCGTTCCGGGCGCAAAGCGGCCCAGGCTCAGGTTGACCGTGCGCTTGCTGCTCGGGCCGTCGACGCTGCCGGCGTCGCTGTCGTTGCTGATCTGATTGCCGGTGGCTGGCGGATCTTCGTCGTTGCTCGGGAAGCCCAGCGGGTCGCCGAACTGCTGCAGCACGATCTTGCTGCCTGTGGATTCGAAGTCCAGGGTCGGGTCGGCCGTGAAGCGCAAGGCCTCGGTCGACCAGGCCGGATGGCCGTTGACCAGGAGGTCGGCATGCAGCCGGGCCCGCCAGAAGGCCGGGCCGTCGGCTTCGGAGTTGCCGCTCACCATCACTGGCGGCATCACGAAGCTCACCACCACTTCGCGCAGGCCGCCATTGGCCGCCAGCGTGACGGTGGTGCTCCAGGACACGGTGGCCTCGGCGTCGAACGCCCCAAAGCCGCGCAGCGCGATATGTGGCACGCCCACCGCCGTCATCGTGGCCCAGGTCTGGGCGTGGTTGCCCACCTGTTGAAAGTCATACAGGTGGCCATCCACCGGGCTGGGCAGCAAGGGGGGCGAGCCCGTGGCCGCAGGCAGGGCCTGATGCACGGCTGCGGGCGCCTGCAGGCTGCGCTTGACGGACTGCCTGGGCAGGCCCATGCCGTCCACCGCCACCTTCACCGCGGCGGCCATGTGGAAGGCGTGGTTGGTGGGGGTCAGGAACTGCTGGCCCGACAGCACCGCCAGTTCGTCACCGGCGAGCACTTTCACGGGCCAGGGCACGCCGTCGGCCTGGGCCGCCGTGGACAGGCCCGCCAGAACCAGCGCCCAGGTGAGCAGGCGCGCGTCGAATCGAATGGAGATCATGGTGTGGCTCCTGTGCAGGTGGGCTCAGCGCGAGAAGATGCGGATGTCGGGCACATGGAAACTGACGATGGGGCCGGCCACCTGCACGGAGGGCAGCGTCAGGCCCTCGATGCGGCTGTGGCAGCGCAGGTAGGAGACGCCGAACTCGCTGTCGGCATGGCAGGTCTGGGCGTCCACGCGCAGCTCGCTGCGCACCACCACGGCCACGACGTGCCGGCTGCCTGCGGGCAGGCTGCCCAGGTACAGGGTGACCTTGTCGCTGCCCAGGGGCATGTCCCAGTGCAGCTCGAAGGCTTGCTTGTCGACCGTGCGAATGCGCTGCGGCAGCAGCACATGCGATGCCGACGACCACACCGGCAGCCCGTCCACCATCACATCCACCGCCGCCCGGCCCTGCAGCCGCGCAGCCGCGGTCTGGATCGTCTGGAACTGGCTGGGCCCGCCCACGTAGCTGGCGTTCTGGCCCTGGCGCACCAGGGTCGGCACGGTGAACTGGACGAAGGTCCGCATCGGCCCGCTGGCCGGCACGTTGAGCCGCACGGCCACGCTGGTGGTGCTGAAGCCGCTGCCGCTGCGCCAGCTCTGCACGCTGGTGCGCCGGGGCGCGGCACCGACGTAGTTGACGCCATCGAAGTCAACCGCCGCGCGCTGCCGGACGCCGACATTGCCGCCATCGAGCGTGGCGCCGCCGTAGCCGGCCCACGACACCAGTTCCTCGGCCACGGCGCCGATGGCGGGCATGGAGGTGGTGAAGGCCGTCGGCCAGGCCTTGGCGCGCGGCCCGCCGGGCGTCAGCGTGTAGCCGTCGTCCATGGCCACCGTGGAGGCGGTGGTGTAGCTGCAGGCACCGCCACAGGGCATTTCGGCAAGCAGTGCCGGCGGCATCAACTCGGACTGGCCCGTGACCGATGGCGCGACGTTGTAGGTGGCGGCCTGCACCGGCAGCGTGGCCAGCAGGCCGCAAAAGGCCGTGGCCAGCGCGGTGAGGTGCGGGCGTCCCTGGGGGCAGGGCCTTGAGGGCCCTGGTCGATCAGCAATCATGGCTTGAACCTCCTGCGTGGATGCCGCCCTGGCGCAGGGGCCGGGGCAGTGCAGGCATGCTCGGGGGCCGGCGTTGCAAGGCCGTTGCAAACTGCGGCGCCTGGTATCGACCCCGAAGGGGGATGGGCGCCGGTGCGGCAAGCGGCCAGGCCGCGCGCCCTCTTCGCGCCGGGCAAGGAAAAGCCAACCATCGGATAGGAGCACGGCCTTGATCTTCAGTCTGCGGTTGCTGGGCCCCGTGGCGCTGCGGCGCGGCAGCAGCTTGTTGCCGCTGCCCACGCAGAAGGCGCAGGCGCTGCTGGTGCTGCTGGCACTGGGCGGCACCGCGCCACGCGCCCGCATTGCCGCCTGGCTGTGGCCCGAGCTGGACGACAGCAGCGCGCGGCGCAACCTGCGCCGCGAACTGGCGCGCCTGCGCGACGCGGGCGCCACCGAACTGCTGCTCGCCGAAGGCGAGACGCTGGCGCTGGCGGCCACGCTTCACTGCGA
Organism: Rubrivivax sp. A210; assembly: GCF_904426505.1. GTDB lineage: Bacteria > Pseudomonadota > Gammaproteobacteria > Burkholderiales > Burkholderiaceae_C > Rubrivivax. The sequence goes on along the minus strand of NZ_CAJGBN010000003.1, from coordinate 266 downwards.
CGCCTTGCAGTTCCAGCGGCAGGCCCCGCACGACCCCGAGGCGGCGCTGGCGCTGTGGCTGGGCCCGCCCGCCGACGGCCTGCAGCTCGAGGGCGCGGCCGCTTTCGCCGACTGGCTGCAGGCCGAACGCACTCTCCTCGTGGCCCTGCGCCACGGCGCGCTGCGCGGCGCGGCCGCGGCCCACCATGCCCCGGGCCGCCCCGCCGCCGCTCTGGCCCGCCTCCCAGTTCTTCTTGCCGCCTACCCCCTGCCTGAGCAGGCCCACC
>NZ_CAJGBN010000002.1 GCF_904426505.1 Rubrivivax sp. A210 | reverse complement strand
GGCGTTGCCGGCGTTGCTGAGCACCAGCGTTCCGGTGCCGTTCTTGTCCAGGTTGAAGGCGCCACCGACTACGGTGCCGGCCAGCGTGAGCTGGGCGCCGCTGGCCACGTCCACCGTGGCCGCGCCCAGCAGCGTGAGCGTGCCGCCCAGGCTGGAGGTGCCGGTGCCTACCAGCGCACCGCCGCCACCGACACCGGTGCCGACCAGGCTCAGTGCCTCGGCGCCGATGATGGCGTTGCTGATCCGCAGCGTCGCGCCGTCGGCCACCGTGGTACCGGCATCGATGCTGCCCAGTGCGCTGGCGTGGGTGGCCACCAGGGTGCCGGCGTTGACGTTGGTGGCGCCACTGTAGGTGTTGGCGCCTGCGAGGGTGAGCGAGCCGGCGCCGATCTTGGTCAGCGCGAAGGCGCCGCCGACGGCGCCGCCCAGGCTCAGCGAAGTGGCGCCGCTGTCGACCCGGGTGTCGGCGGCCAACGTGACCGAGCCGCCGGCCACGGCGGCGCCGCTGGCCACCAGTGCGCCGGCGCCACCGACACCAATGCCGGCCAGGCTCAGTGCCTCGGCGCCGATGTCGAAGCCGCTGAGTTGCAGGGTTGCGCCGCTGGTCACCGCGGTGCCGGCTGAGGCCGAGCCCAGCGCGTTGGCATGGCCCACGATCAGCGTGCCGGCCGTCACCCCGGTGCCGCCGCTGTAGGAGTTGTCGCCACTGAGCGTGAGCGTGCCGGTGCCGGACTTGGTGAGGCCGCCGTTGCCGCTGATCGCGCTGGTGATCGTCGTGGCGCTGGGGGTGTCGCCGCTGACGGTGAACTGGCCTCCGGCCGCGACGCCCCCGTCGGCTACCGTCAGCACTTCGCCGCCGATGTTGCTCAGTCGACCGCCGACGCCGGCAACGATGGCCAGGCCGCGGGTAAAGGTGGCGGCGGGGCCGGTGTACTCCAGCGTGCCCTGGTGGGTGGCGTCGCCCAGCACCACGGCGCTTGTGGCGTCGCCCAGGCTGCTGGCGTTGCTGGCGACTGTCAGATCAAACGCGCGCAGCGTGCCGTCGGCAACCGTGGTCACGCCGGTGTAGGTGTTGAGATCGCCCAGCGTCAGCGTGCCCGCGCCGGCCTTGGTGAGACCGCCGGCGCCGCTGATCACGCCCGACAGCAGCAAGGTGCCCGGCACGTCCACGGGCATATCGGCCTGCAATGCGATGGCACCACTCAGGCTCGCGGCGCCCGTGCTGGCCAGGCTGCCGCTGGTGAAGATGAGGGGTTCACCGATGGCCACGCCGCGGATTTCAAGCTTTCCGCCATTGATCGTCGTGGTCGTGCCGGCGGAACTGCCCAGCGCGCCGGGACTGGTAGCGGCGGCCAGGATGCCCGCATTCACGGCGATGTCGCCGCTGTAGCTGCCGCTGCTTCCCGAGAGCACCAGCGTGCCCGCTCCGGCTTTCGTGAGGTTGCCACTGCCCGAAATCACGCTGGCAATGCTGGAAGTGCCGGAATTGAGCGTCCAGGTGCTGTTGGCGGTCAGACTGACGTCGCCGTCGATCGACAGGGTTGCGCCGCTGAGGTTGCCGCCGATCTGGTGAATGCGGTTGGCGCCGGTTCCGGCGTTGCCGCTGTTGCTTATCGAGAGAGCGCCAGCACCGGCGTTCAGCGTGCGGCCGCTGGGCACGGTGACGAATCCCTCGCCTGGTTGCCGGCTGCCAGTTACATGGTTGGCAGTGATCGAGATGCCATTTGCCGAGACATTCGCGTTGATCGTGATGTCGCGGCCGGCCTGCAGGGTCAGCGACCCGAGGCCATCGCCGCCCGTTCCGTCGACGGCGTTGGAGACCAAGATCGTCTGGTCAGCCTGCAACACCACCGAGGTCGTTTGCAGCAACAGTCCGAGGCCGCCGGCGTCGGTGCCCGCTTTGACCCTGGTGGTACCGCCGCCACCGAAATTGATATTGCCGGCGATGTTGTTGCCGCCGGTCTCGATGACGATGTCGTTCGGGTCAAGCAGCAGTGTCCCCATTCGCCCCCTGGCGGCGCTCAGATCGGCCGAACCCAGGAACTCGAGCGATTGCTTGCCGGAGACTTCGGCGTTGCCACCATGGCCACCCTCGACACCCCCCCGTGCGGTCAGCTGGCCATGAAAGCGCGTGGCCTGGTCAGACCACATCACCACGCTGCCCCCATCGCCGCTGACTGTTGCGTCGGCGGCAATCGTGGCACCGGGCCGGACGACCAGCATCTCGGCGTTGCGCACGTCGGGGTTCTTGCCCTGAAAGTCTCCACCCACGAGCACCCGCCCGCCGCCGACCGCGCCCGATGCGTCGACGGCAGCGCCGCTGTCCAGCATGACCCTTTGCCCCAGTACGTGGACCTCGCCCCCCCGCTCACCGGCGCCGAGCCCGCTGGCATCCACCGTGCCCCCCACCCGCGTGATGCCGCTATCCCCCCCATCGATGACCACCCGCCCGTCCCGCATCCCCAGCGAGCGCGCCTGCACCACGCCTTCGAGGTTGAGCACGGTGTCGGCGATGCCGGCGCGGGCGGCGGCGCGCAGTTCGATGCTGCCGCCACCGCTGGCCAGCACGTTGCCGAGTTGGGCCAGGCGCGATTCCAGGCCGTCGCTGCGGGCGTTGAAGACGATCAGGCCGTCGCCTTCGAGGTCGAGTTCCACTGCGCCGGCGGCGGCCACGCCGATGCGGCGGGCTTCGATGCGGCCGCCCGCGCCAATGGTGATGCGCGGCGCCACCAGGGCCACGGTGCCGTCGGCGGCCGTGATCTGGCCGTCCACCTCCAGGCTGCCGGGCTCGGCGGTGCCGGCGCGGCCCAGTTGCAGCCGGCCGGAGTTGATGTCGTCCTGGCTGATGGCCAAAGTACTGGCAACCAGGCTGCCGACATCGACGCGCGAGCCGGCGCCGAACACGATGCCGCGCGGGTTGATCAGCCAGACGCCGCCGTTGCTGTTGAGCTTGCCGTAGATCAGCGAGGGGTTGTCGCCCAGCACGCGGTTGAGCAGCACCGAATCGCGCCCCGGCTGCTGGACGTTGACGCGCTCGCCGGCGGCGATCGAGAAGCTGGTCCAGTCCAGGCCCGCCTTGGCGGTGGTCTGCTTGATGTCGAGCTGGCCGGGCGCGGTCTGGCGCACGGTGGCCTGGCCGAAGGTCGGCACCGCGCCCTGGGGCAGCGCGAAGGACGCCGGCGCGGCGCCGATCAGGCAGGCTGCCGCCAGGCTGACCGGGCGTTGCTGCAAGGCCCGGCGCCGCGCCGCCTGGCGGGTCCGGGGCTGGCGCAGGGCAGACGGGGTGGAGGGGGCGGGGTGGCTCATCTCGGGACCTCTTGCCGGGCGCGCCGGTCAGTTGAACAGCATCGCGGCCTGCAGGAACAGCCGGGCGCCCTTGTCTTCCTCGCCGCCGCGCGGCTTGCCGCTGCTGGCCTTGGCCAGGCTCAGGCGCAGCGAATACTCGCCCGGCCGCTGCCAGGCCAGGCCGAAGCCGGCGCCCGTGAAGGTGGCGGTGTTGGCCTCGGCGTTGGGCTGGTTGGTGATGCGCTGGCGGTAGCGGTACTGTACGTAGCCGACATCGACGAAGACGCTGGCGACGAATTCGCGCGCCATGCGGCCCAGCCATTCCTCGGGCGGCAGGATGCGCAGCTCGAGGCTGGAGACAGCGCCGATATCCCCCGTGCCCTCGCCGGCGGCGAAGGCCCGCACGCCGTCGGGCCCGCCAAGGCGGAACTGCTCGGTGTTGTCGAGGTTGTTGGCCGCGTACTGGCCACGCAGCGCGAAGTAGACCAGCGCGCGGCCGGTGATCAGATCCTGCAGCCGCGTGAAGCCGGCCGTGAACTTGCTGAACTTGAGATCGTCGTCGAGGCCGGCGGTGCTGCCGAAGGCGTACTTCACCTCGCCGGTCATCACATTGGCCTCGTAGGTGTTGACGCCGCCGCCCAGCAGGTCGTCGCGGAAGTCGCCGGTGGTGCCCAGCGAAACGGTCTGCACCGTCCGCTTGGTGCCGCCGTTGAGGTTGCGGTCTTCGTACTGCTTCTGTTCGAAGGAGGCGATCGTGAACAGGTTGAGGTTGCGTGCACGCACCACCGGGTAGAGCCCGTAGACGGTGCCGGTGTAGGCGGTGCCGTGCAGGTCGAGCGGGAAGAGGTTGCGGTCGAGCTGGTACTTGACGCCCGACAAGGAGCTGCCGATCTTGATGCCGTCGTTGCCCACCGGCGTGGTGTAGCCCAGCAGCGCGAAGCCCAGGCCATTGGTGGTGGAAGAGAGTGCGTTGGCGGTGAAGCCGTCGCCGCGGCCAAAGGGGCTGTTCACCTGCACCAGGCCCGACAGGCGGTACTCGCCCAGGGGCTTGGAGCCATTGGCATCGAACTCGGCCTTGCCGGTGACCACCTTTTCGGGGCTGGGCGTCACCACCAGCGACGAGGTGCCGGGCAGGCTGCCGGCCTGGATCTCGAAGCGCGACGTGATGCCGCGCAGATCATTGACGAGGAAGACCACGCGCTCGACATCGCGCACCTTGAGCACGCTGCCCGGTACCAGGCGTGCCAGGTAGGACTCGACGACCTCGCGGTCGACCGGCAGGCCATTGCGCCACTTGAGGATGACGCGGTCGAGGCGGCCTTCCATCACCGCCAGGCGTATCACGCCGTCTTGCGGCGACTGCTCGGGCAGGTAGGCGTAGCCGAGGTAGTAGCCCAGCTCCGACTGCATGTGGCGCGTGACCTCGGCGGCGGCGTTGCTGAGATCCTCGAAGCTGCGCTGCTTGCCGACGAAGCGGGCCGTCAGGCGGGGCAGGGCCGCGCGCACGGCCTCGGGGGCGTCGTCGTCGACGCGGTAGGCGCTCACGTCCAGGCGCAGGTCGCCCTCGGGCTTGCCCAGCTCGCGCGGCGGCGTCTTGCGCGTCGGCAGCTCGGCTGTTGACGGCGGCAGCACCTGGCGCGGGGCCAGTTCGGAAGCCGTGGGCACCTGGCTGCTGGCCGGGCGCACGGGACTGTTCTGCGCAAGCGCGGAACCCGGCAACACCATGGCGACCAGCGCCGACACCACCGCACAGCGTGCGGCCCGAACTCCGAAGATCCCCATCCCGGCCTCGCTGTCTATGCACAGTTTGTCAGTGCATGTTAATGCGCGGGCTGTGGCCGTGCCATGGTGGCTACTCCCCTGTCCGTGGGAGGCGCCGCCTCTGGCAATGGGGCAAGATCGTCGCCAAGCTGCTCGATGGTGGTGCAGCGGCCGGCCCTGCTAGGGGTTCTCAGCCGCACCCGATCCTGCGACATTGTGAGACGATCCGGGGTCTGCCCGAGACGCCTCGAACAACTCCCCCGTCGTCCTGGCCCGCCCAAGCTCCATGAGTGATCTAGAAGAAGCCGAAGCCCTGGTGAATGCCTGGCTTCAGCCATTGGGCGACGAGGCCGCGCCCTGTGGCCCTGATCTCGAATACGAACCCGAATTCCTCGAGCTGACGCAGGCCGCGGCCGGCAGGCCCGAGACCCAGTTCGGACCCGGCGAGCCACCCGACTGGCGCGGTGTCGTGCAGCGCTCGGAAGCCATGCTGGGCCGCTCGCGCGATCTGCGCATCGCCATCTTCTGGCTGCGCGGCAGCCTGCACCTGCAGGGCTACCGCGCGCTGCTGCCCGGCCTCAAGCTCATAGGCGGCATGCTCGAAGGCCTGTGGGACGTGGTCCACCCGCTGCCCGATCCGGACGACGGTGACCCCTATGCCCGCGTCAACGCGTTGAGCCTTCTCGCCAGCGGCGAAGGCCTGCTCACTGACCTGCGCCAGTGCGCCGTCGTGCGTGATCGCGCCGTGGGCCAGATCAGCGGGCGCGATGTCGAACTGGCCACGGGCCTGGCCCAGCCGGTGGGCGAAGAGGCAGTCAGCGGCCGCGAGCAGCTGGCACGCATGATGGCCGCCGTGGTCGAGCGCGACGGCGGGGCGCGCGACGACGCGCTGGCCACCGTGGCGGCGCTGCGCACGTTGCAGTCCACCATTTCTGACCGCTTCAGCAGCGCCGACGCGCCCGATCTCAAGCCGCTGCTGCAACTGGCCAACGCCGTCGCCGCGCTGATGCCGCGCGAGGTTGCCGAAGCCAGTCCCGACGCAGACGCAGAAAGCGCCGACTCTGAGGACGCGCCGGCGGCCGTGCATGCGCCGCCCGCCGCAGGCGGGCGTGGCCTGTCGGGCGGCATCCAGACGCGCGACGACGCGTTGCGCGCCATCGACATGGTCTGCGAATTCCTCGAGCGCACCGAGCCGTCCAACCCGGCGCCGTTGTTCCTGCGCCGTGCACGCCAACTGGTCAACCACAACTTCCTGCAGCTGATGAAGGAACTGGCGCCGACCATGCTGCCCGACGTTGCCCGCATCGTTGGCGTCGACCCCGACACGGTTGAAAGCCCCCAGGCCCCTTGACGAACGCCGGCGCATACAGCAAAACCTCGTTCTTGGCCTATCGCGAGAGCCATACCCCGTCTACCTACAGAGTGAGCCCCTAGGAGCCCCGCATGAGCAGCAGCCAGAAGTTCATCGCCCGCAACCGCGCCCCGCGCGTGCAGATCGAGTACGACGTCGAGGTCTACGGCGCCCAGAAAAAGGTTCAACTGCCCTTTGTGATGGGCGTGATGGCCGATCTCTCGGGCAAGCCTGCCGACCCGCTGGCCCCGGTGGCCGACCGCAAGTTCCTCGAGGTCGACGTCGACAACTTCGATTCGCGCATGAAGGCGATGAAGCCGCGCGTCGCTTTCCAGGTGCCCAACGCCCTCACCGGCGAAGGCAATATGAGCGTCGACATCACCTTCGAGAACATGGACGATTTCTCGCCGGCGGCCATCGCCACCAAAGTCGATTCGCTCAACAAGCTGCTGCAGGCGCGCCAGCAGCTCAGCAATCTCGTCACCTACATGGACGGCAAGGGCGGCGCTGAAGAACTGATCGGCAAGCTGATGAGCGACCCGGCCCTGCTCGGCGCCCTGGCTTCCAATGCCAAGCCCGCCGACGGCTCCTGAGCCGCACGCTCCCCTTAAAAGCACATTCGTTGGAGTAACCTAGCATGGCAGAAACCCAAGCATCGGCTGCGCTGGCCGGCGTCGAGATGGAAGGCAGCGACCTCGCCTCGCTGCTGCAAAAGGAATTCAAGCCCAAGTCCGACGACGCCAAGAGCGCCGTCGAGCAGGCGGTCCAGACGCTGGCGCAGCAGGCGCTGGCCCAGACCCAGCTGATCGGCAACGATGTCGTCGCCTCCATCGAGGCCATGATCGCGGCCATCGACAAGAAGCTTTCGGACCAGATCAACCTGATCCTGCACCACGACGACTTCCAGAAGCTCGAAGGTGCCTGGCGCGGCCTGCACTACATGGTCAACAACACCGAGACCGACGAGCAGCTCAAGATCCGCGTCATGAACGTCTCCAAGGCCGAACTCGGCAAGACGCTCAAGCGCTACAAGGGCACGAACTGGGACCAGAGCCCGATCTTCAAGAAGGTCTACGCCGAGGAATTCGGCCAGTTCGGCGGCGAGCCCTTCGGCTGCTTGGTGGGGGACTACCACTTCGACCAGAGTGCGCCCGACGTCGAACTGCTGGGTGAGATGGCCAAGGTGGCGGCGGCGGCGCATGCGCCCTTCATCACCGGTGCCTCGCCCAGCCTGCTTCAGATGGATTCGTGGCAGGAACTGGCCAACCCGCGCGATCTCACCAAGGTCTTCACGACTCCCGAGTACGCGGCCTGGCGTTCGCTGCGCGAATCGGAAGACTCCAAGTACATCGGCCTGGCTCTGCCGCGCTTTTTGGCCCGTATCCCCTACGGCGCGCGCACCAATCCGGTCGAGGCCTTCAATTTCGAGGAAGACACGGGCTCGGCCGACCACGGCCGCTACACCTGGGCCAACGCCGCCTATGCGATGGCCACCAACATCAACCGCTCGTTCAAGCAGTACGGCTGGTGCAGCCAGATCCGCGGCATCGAGTCTGGCGGTGCGGTGTCCAACCTGCCCACGCACACCTTCCCCACCGATGACGGCGGCGTGGATATGAAGTGCCCGACCGAGATCGCCATCGAAGACCGGCGCGAGGCCGAACTGGCCAAGAACGGTTTCATGCCGCTGATCCACCGCAAGAACAGCGACTTCGCCGCCTTCATCGGCGCGCAGTCGCTGCACAAGCCGGCCGAGTTCGACGATGCCGACGCCACTGCCAATGCCAACCTGGCGGCGCGCCTGCCCTATCTCTTCGCGACCTGCCGCTTCGCCCATTACCTTAAGTGCATCGTGCGCGACAAGATCGGCTCCTTCAAGGAAAAGGACGATGTGCAACGATGGCTGCAGAATTGGGTCATGCAGTATGTCGACGGCGATCCCGCGGGCTCGTCCGAGACCACCAAGGCCCAGTTGCCGCTGGCGGCGGCCGAGGTCGTGGTCGAGGAAGATCCGGCCAACCCCGGTTATTACAGTTCCAAGTTTTTCCTGCGGCCGCACTACCAGCTCGAAGGGCTGACGGTGTCGCTGCGGTTGGTTTCCAAACTGCCCTCGGCAAAGGCGGGCTAAGAAAACGTTGGGTTTCGACCTATCTCCTCCTTGTGGCTGTACAGGAGGACGCCCGTATGCCACGGGCGCTATTGCAGCGAAAACCGCCCCGTGATGGGGCAGCCAAGGAGAATGCACTATGGCAGCAGTTGACTATTTCCTGAAGATTGATGGCATCAAGGGCGAGTCCCAGGATGACAAGCACAAGGACGAAATCCAGCTCGAGTCGTGGAGCTTCGGCCTCACCCAGACCGGCTCGTTCGGACAGGGCGGTGGTGGTGGTGCGGGCAAGGCTTCGTTCCAGGACGTGCATTTCACGTCCCAGACGAATGCAGCGTCGGCCAAGCTCTTCATCGCCAGCGCCACGGGCCAGCACATCAAGTCGGCCATCCTGACCTGCCGCAAGGCCGGCGGCAAGCAAGAAGAGTTCCTGATCATCACGCTGTCGGACATCCTGGTGTCCAGCTACCAGACGGGCGGCCACGGTGCCGGCGGCGAATTGCCGAAGGACCAGTTTGCACTCAATTTCGCCAAGATCGAGTACTCGTACAAGGTCCAGGACGCCAAGGGCGCGCTGGGCGCGGCCATCAAGGCCGGCTACGACCTGAAGAAGAGCACCACGGTGTGATGCCCGCGCCCCTGCCGCCGTCCGGCGGCAGGGGGCTGCGGTGCCATGAACGAAATGCATTTCCTTGGGCCCTTGAATGGGCCCAACGTTTGCCTTGGCCCTTGCTCGGCGCAAGTGCCGGCTCTAGAGAGCAACAGGTGGGTCGCCCGGCGCCAGGGCGACTGAGGAGAGGTCAGAATGCCCGGCAATTTTCAGGATTTCACGCTCAAGATCGACGGTATCAAGGGCGAGTCGCGCGGGGCATCGACCAAGGACGAGATCGATCTCGAGTCCTGGACTTTCGGCATCACGCAAAGCGGTTCGTTCGGCTCTGGCGGGGGTGGCGGCGTCGGCAAGGTGCAGTTCCAGGACATCAGCTTCAGGGCGCGCATCAGTTGCGCCTCACCCAAGCTCATGGATGCCTGCGCCTCGGGCAAGCACATCGAGCGCGCTGTGCTCACCTGCCGCAAGGCCGGTGGGCGGCAAGAGGTTTTCTACACGATGACGCTCAGCGACGTGCTGGTGTCGGCCTACGACACCGGATATTCCGGTGTCAGGTCCGGTGAACTGCAGATGCCCATCGACCAGTTCTCGCTCAATTTCGCGCGCATCGAGACGGCCTATGGCCAGCAGGATTCCAAGGGCGGGGTGGGCGCGGCGATCAAGTCCGGCTGGGACTTGCGAAAGAACGTGAAGATCTGAGGCCGGGCCGGGCTTACTCCGGCCGGACTGACAGTGCAGGCGGCGGCCCGCAGCGATCTGCATGGGCATGACGCAATCTAGGAGCATTCGAAATGGCGATCAAGGGCGCGTACGGGCAAGAGGACTTCCTGCTGTACCTGGAAGGCATCAAGGGCGAGTCGCGAAACATCAAGTTCCCGGAGCAGATCGAAGTCGAGTCCTGGAGCTTCGGGCTCTCGCAGACGGGTTCATTCGGCTACGGTGGTGCCGGCGGCGGCGCCGGCAAGGTGCAGTTCAAGGAACTGAGCTTCGTCACCAAAATGTGCGCCGCATCGCCCAAGCTGCAAACTGCCTGTGTGACGGGCCAGCACATTCCGAAGGCGATACTGACCTGCTGCAAGGCTGGCGGTTCGCAGCAGTTTCCGTTCTACACCGTCACGCTGACCGACGTGCTCGTTTCGGGCTACACCATCAAGGCCGAGGGAGAAACCGTCCTGCCGCAGGATTTCGTGACGCTCAGTTTCGCCAAGATCGAAGTGGCCTACAGCACGCAGTCCGCAGGCGGCAACATGGGTGCCGCCATCAAGGCCGGTTGGGATCTGAACCGGAACGCGCCCGTTTGAACTCGCAGCCGAGGATGAGACACAGGGGCCGCCCGACTGCGCGCGCAAGAATGATCGATGCCTGTCGTGCCAACGGCCGCCAGTCTGCAATGATCGGTCACAGGTAGAACCAGCCGGGAAACCCCATGACGAACTCCACCGCCGCCCTTGAGGCCCTGCGCACGGGCGACGCCGCGCGCGCGCTCAAGTTGCTCACCGACCAGGTGCGCACGCATCCGCAGGACGCCAAACTGCGCGTCTTCCTGTTCCAGCTGCTGGCCGTGCTGGGCCAATGGGATCGCGCGCTCAACCAGCTCAAGGTGGCGTCCGAACTCGATGCCTCCACGCTGGCCATGGCCCAGACCTACCGCGAGGCCATCCATTGCGAGACCCTGCGCCTGCAGGTCTTTGCCGGCCAGAAGGTGCCAATGCTGTTCGGCGAGCCCGAGACCTGGGTGGCCTTGCTCATCGAGGCGCTGCTGCGCGAGGGCCGCGGCGAGCACGCGGCCGCCGCCGAGATGCGCGCCCGCGCGCTCGATGAGGCGCCGGCCAGCGCCGGCACGCTCGACGGCAAGCCTTTCGAATGGATAGCCGACGCCGACGGACGCCTGGGCCCGGTGCTTGAGGCGGTCGTCAACGGGCGGTATTACTGGGTGCCCTTCAGTCGCCTGCAGCAGGTGACGCTGGAAGCCCCGGCCGACCTGCGCGATGCGGTCTGGATGCCGGCCCAGCTGATGTTCGTCAACGGCGGCGAGACCGTGGCGCTGATTCCCGCGCGCTACCCTGACACCGAAATCGCGGCCGGCGACGCTCATGCGCTGGCGCGCGCCACCTCCTGGCGCGAGACCGCCCAGGGCGGCTGGGTCGGCCTGGGCCAGCGCATCCTCACCACCAGCGACAGCGAAGTGGCGCTGATGGACATCCGCTCCATCGCGCTCGCCGGCGCCTGAGGCGGCGCCACGCCCCGACATGGCCACGCTGCGCCAGCAGGACCGGCTCCAACCCGCGCTGCTCGACCGCCTGAGCGACGACGAACCCGAGGCCAAGGTCGAGGCGGTGGAATCGCGCGTCATCAACCGCCAGCGCCTGCGCGAGATGGTGCTGCGTGATCTGGGTTGGCTTTTCAACGCCACCCAGCCCAATGGCGAGATCGACTGGGAGTCGGCGCCCCACGCCCGGCACTCGGTCATCAACTACGGCCTGCCGCCGATGTCTGGCCGCGCCGCCTCGTCCATTGATCCCCATGCGCTGCAGGCCGCCGTGCGCGAGGCCATCATCCGCCACGAGCCGCGCATCCTGCCCGACACCCTGGTGGTGGAGGTCGTCGTCAACGGCGACCAACTCGACCACCACAACCAGATCGGCATCCGCATCAACGGCCAGATGTGGGCACAGCCGGTGCCGCTGGAGCTGATGCTGCACACCGACATCGACCTCGAGACCGGCCGCGTCGCGGTGCGCGAAGGCAAGAGATGACCCCCCCCCGAAGCGCCTTCGGCGCCTCCCCCCCGGGGGGGCGACGCCAGTGGCCCGGCAGAGCCGGTTCCACGGCGTCCGCTTGGTGGTTCACCTCGCACGAGGGGCCTTGACATGGACCCGCGGCTGCTGCGCTACTACAACGAGGAACTGCGCCATCTGCGCGAGATGGGGGCCGAGTTCGCCGAGGCTCACCCCAAGATCGCGGCGCGGCTGGGCATGGAAAGGCTGGAGGTCACCGACCCCTATGTCGAGCGCCTGATCGAAGGCTTCGCCTTTCTTGCCGCACGCGTGCAGCTCAAGATCGATGCCGAGTTTCCGCGCTTCACGCAGCGCTTGCTGGAGATCGTCTACCCGCAGTTCCTGGCGCCCACGCCTTCGATGCTGGTGGCTGCCATCGAGCCCGAGATGGGCGACCCGGCCCTGCCCGCCGGCGCCCTGGTGCCTCGCGGCAGCGTCCTCACCAGCCGCGCCGGCAAGTCCGGCGACACGCAATGCGAGTTCCGCACCGCGCACGACGTGAGGCTGTGGCCGGTGGAACTGGTACACGCCGAATACTTCACCCACGCCGCCGACCTGCCGCTGACGGCCCTGCCCGAGTGGCGCCGCTACCGTGCCGGCCTCAAGCTGCGCCTGCGCGCCGCGGCAGGGTTGGATTTCTCGCAGATCCGCATGGACGACCTGCGCCTGCACCTCACCGGCGTCGACGACATCGCCCACCGCCTGCACGAGCTGATCTGCGGCCACGCCCTGGGTGTGCTGGTGCAGGCGCGCGGCGCCGCCGGCCGCTGGGAGGCGCTGGACCGCGACGCCGTCGAGCCGGTGGGCTTCGAGGACGACCAGGCGCTGCTGCCGCCGGGCCTGGCCGGCTTTTCTGGCTACCGCCTGCTGCAGGAATATTTCGCCTTTCCGCCGCGCTTCTTGTTCTTCGACGTGCTGGGCTGCGGCACGGCAGCGCGCAAGCTCGGCGGCAACGAGATCGAGCTGGTGCTGCTGTTCACGCGCGCCGACCCGGCGCTGCAGCAGGCGGTGGACGCGAGCTGCTTCGCGCTGCATTGCGTGCCGGCCATCAACCTGCTCGAGAAGCGCTGCGACCGCATCCACGTTACGCCGGCCACGCCCGACTATCACGTCGTTCCCGACCGCACGCGCCCGCTCGATTTCGAGGTTCACACCCTGCTCGACGTGCAGGGCTATGGCGTCGGCGTCGACAGCCAGTGGCGCTTCCTCCCCTTCTACACGGCCTTTCACACCGAGCCGCGCAACCATCCGGCCTATTACGCGGTGCAGCGCGAACTGCGCCTGCTGTCCGATGTGCAGCAGCGCCACGGGCCGCGCTCGTCTTACCTGGGCACGGAGGTCTATGTCTCGGTGGTTGATGGCAACGAGGCGCCCTTTGCCGAAGACCTGCGCCAGCTTGGCGTGCGCGCGCTGTGTACCAACCGCGACCTGCCCATCCTGATGCCCGTGGGCCAGCCGGGCGGTGATCTGACGCTGGCCACGCCGGGCCCCGTGTCGCGCATCGCGGTGATACGCGGCCCGTCGCGGCCGTTGTCCGCGCTGCGCGAGGACAACCTGGCCTGGAAGCTGATCAACCAGCTCGCGCTCAACCAGCTTTCGCTGATCGACACCGACTCCGAACACGGCGCCGCAGCGCTGCGCCAGATCCTGCGCCTGTACGCCTCCACCGGCGACGCCGTTGGCCAGCGCCAGATCGACGGCCTGCGCTCGGTGAAGATGAAGCCGGTGGTGCGGCGCCTGCCGATGGCCGGGCCCATCACCTTCGGCCGCGGCGTGGCCATCGAGCTCGAGATCGACGATCTCGCCTTCGAGGGCGGCGGCGGTTTCCTGCTCGGCTGCGTGCTCGAACGCTTTTTCTCGCGCCACGTCTCGATCAACGGCTTCACGCAGACGCGGGTGCATTCGCCGGCGCGCGGCGACATCCTGGTCGGACCGCCGCGCTGCGGTTCGAGGCCGCTGCTGTGAGCGGCGCCCGCACCGATCCGCTGGCGCAGATAGCCCAGGCGCCGCACCGCTGGGATTTCTTCCAGGCGCTGCGCGCCATCGAGGCCGCCCACCCCGAGCTGCCGCGGCTGGGCCAGGCGCGGCGCCCGGCCGACGAGCCGTTGCGCCTGGGCCAGGCGCCTGATCTCGGCTTCGCGCCGGCCGCGCTCTCAGCCGTGGGCGGCGGCTACACGCCGGGCACGCCGCGTCTGGAAGTGCGCTTCTTCGGCCTCTTCGGCGCCAACGGCCCGCTGCCGCTGCACATGACGTCGTATGCGCGCGAGCGCCTGCTGCACAAGGGCGACGCCACCCTGGTGCATTTCGCCGACATGTTTCACCACCGGCTGCTGCTGCTCTTCTACCGCGCCTGGGCCCAGGCCCAGCCGGCAGCCAGCGCCGACCGTCCGGGCGAAGACCGCTTCGCCGATTTCGTCGGCGCGCTGATCGGCGTCGGCGGCCCCGACTGGCGTGGCCGCGACGCGCTGCCGGTCCAGGCCAAGCTGGCCTTCGCCGGGCCGCTGAGCCGCCAGGTGCGTTCGGTCGACGGCCTGCAGGCCGTGCTGTCGGGTTTTTTGCGTGTGCCGGTGCGGGTGGAATCCTTCGCCGGCCGCTGGATGCGCCTGCTGCCCGAGGAGCGTTCGCGCATCGGCCGCAAGCGCGCCTCGCGCCGCGCCTCGACGGCCCAGCTCGGCGCCAGCGCCGTGCTCGGCGGCGCGGTGTTCGACCGCCAGCACCACTTCCGCCTGCACATCGGGCCGGTGGATGCCGCCACCTTCGAATCGCTGCTGCCTACGGGCAAGGCCTTGCCCGCGCTGCAGGCCCTGGTGGCACATTACCTGGGGCAGGAATTCGGCTGGGATCTGCAGCTCGAGCTGCGCCCGGCCGAACGCCCGCTGTGCATGCTCGGCCGCCAGGGCCGCCTGGGCTGGACCACCTGGGTCGGCCCGCGCCGCCCGGGTGAGAGGCCGCTGCTGAATCTCAACGCCCAAGAACTGACATCTCCGCCCTGAAAGGTGAATAGTCCATGGCAGAAATCAATCGCGTCACGCTGTTCGGCAAGCTCAACCCGGCCACCTACAAGGCGGTCGAGGGTGCCACGGTGTTCTGCAAGCTGCGCGGCAATCCTTACGTCGAGCTCGAGCACTGGCTGGCGCAACTGCTGCAGAGCGCCGATTCCGATTGGCACCGCGTCATCAAGCACACCCAGCTCGACATGTCGGCCCTGGCGCGCGACCTCACGGCGGCGCTCGACCGCCTGCCGCGCGGCGCCACCAGCATCTCGGGCATTGCCGAAAACATCGCCGACGCGGTGGAGCGCGGCTGGGTCTACGGCACCCTGCTCTACGGCGACAACGTGGTGCGCAGCGGCTACATGCTGGTGGGCATGCTCAAGACCAAGAACCTGCGCAATGCGCTGGTGGCCATCAGCCGCCAGTTCGAGAAGCTCAAGGTCGAAGACCTGTCCGATGGGCTGGCCAAGGTCGTCGCCGGCTCGCCCGAAGACGGCCAGGGCGCCAGCGACGGCAGCAGCGGCGCGGCCGGTGGCGCCGCCCCCGGCGAGGCCAGCGGCGCCATCGCCCCGGCCGCGATGGGCAAGCAGGAGGCGCTGAAGAAGTTCACCGTCGACCTCACGGCCCAGGCCCGCGACGGCAAGATGGACCCCATCGTCGGCCGCGACGACGAGATCCGGCAGGTCGTCGACATCCTGATGCGGCGGCGCCAGAACAACCCCATCCTGGTGGGCGAAGCCGGCGTCGGCAAGACCGCGGTGGTGGAGGGCTTCGCCCAGCGCATCGCGCGTGGCGATGTGCCGCCCAGCCTGAAAGAGGTGGAGTTGCGCGCGCTGGATGTGGGCCTGCTGCAGGCCGGCGCCAGCATGAAGGGCGAGTTCGAGCAGCGCCTGCGCAGCGTCATCGACGAAGTGCAGGGCAGCCCCAAGCCCATCATCCTGTTCATCGACGAGACCCACACGCTGGTGGGCGCCGGCGGCGCGGCCGGCACCGGCGACGCCGCCAACCTGCTCAAGCCGGCGCTGGCGCGCGGCACGCTGCGCACCATAGGCGCGACCACTTTCGCCGAGTACAAGAAGCACATCGAGAAGGACCCCGCGCTGACGCGGCGCTTCCAGACCGTGCAGGTCGACGAGCCCGACGAGCCCAAGGCCATCCTGATGATGCGCGGCGTGGCCAGCACGATGGAAAAGCACCACAAGGTGCAGATCCTGGACGAGGCGCTGGAGGCCGCGGTCAAGCTCAGCCACCGCTACATCCCGGCGCGCCAACTGCCCGACAAGAGCGTGAGCCTGCTCGACACCGCCTGCGCCCGCGTCGCCGTCAGCCTGCACGCCACGCCGGCCGAGGTGGACGATTCGCGCAAGCGCATCGAGGCGCTGGAGACCGAGCTGGGCATCATCGGCCGCGAGCGCGCCATCGGCATCGACATCGGCAAGCGCGAGGAAGAAGCCCAGGAACTGCTGACCGCCGAACGCGCCCGCCTGGCGGCGCTGGATGCGCGCTGGGCCGAGGAGCGCACGCTGGTCGACGAACTGCTGGCCTTGCGCGCCAAGCTGCGCGACGGCATCCGCCCGGTCGAAGGCACGGGCAGCAAGCTCGAGGCCGATGCGGCTGCTGCGGCGGCCGCCGATGGCAAGACCGATGCCGACCGCGAGGCCGAGCGCGTGGCCCAGTTGGCGCAGCTGAAGGACGTGCAGGAGCGCCTCAGCACGCTGCAGGGCGAGACGCCGCTGATCCTGCCCACGGTGGACTACCAGGCCGTGGCCGCGGTGGTGGGCGACTGGACCGGCATCCCGGTCGGCCGCATGGCGCGCAACGAGATCGAGACCATTCTCAAGGTGGCCGACAGCCTGGCCCAGCGCGTGATCGGGCAAGACCACGCGATGGCGATGATCGCCAAGCGCATCCAGACCTCGCGCGCCGGTCTCGACAACCCGAGCAAGCCCATCGGCGTGTTCATGCTGGCCGGCACCTCGGGCGTCGGCAAGACCGAGACCGCGCTGGCCCTGGCCGAGGCGCTGTACGGCGGCGAGCAGAACATGATCACCGTCAACATGAGCGAGTACCAGGAGGCGCACACCGTCTCCACGCTCAAGGGCGCGCCCCCGGGCTACGTGGGCTATGGCGAGGGCGGCGTGCTCACCGAGGCGGTGCGCCGCAAGCCCTACAGCGTGGTGCTGCTCGACGAGGTGGAAAAGGCCCACCCCGATGTGCATGAGATGTTCTTCCAGGTCTTCGACAAGGGCTTCATGGAAGACGGCGAGGGCCGCTTCATCGACTTCAAGAACACGCTGATCCTGCTGACGACCAACGCCGGCACCGACCTCATCGCCAGCCTGTGCAAGGACCCCGAGCTGATGCCCGACCCCGAGGGCATGGCCAAGGCGCTGCGCGAGCCGCTGCTCAAGGTCTTCCCGCCGGCGCTGCTGGGGCGGCTGGTAACGATTCCGTACTACCCGCTCTCCGACGAGATGCTGGGCAAGATCGTCAAGCTGCAGATCAACCGCATCAAGAAGCGGGTCGAGGCGCGCTACAAGATCCCCTTCGAGGTGGCCGACGAGGTCATCAAGCTGGTCGTCAGCCGCTGCACCGAGAGCGAATCGGGCGGCCGCATGATCGACGCCATCCTCACCAACACCATGCTGCCCGACATCAGCCGCGAATTCCTGACGCGCATGATGCAGGGCCAGCCCATCACCCGCGTGGCGGTCTCGGTGGCTGACGGCGACTTCGCCTACGGTTTCGACTGATCAAGCATGAACACCAGCGCCGCTGACCTCTCGATACCCGAACTGCTGCAGGCGACGATGCAGGCGCATATCGCCGGCAATCTCGATGTCGCCGCCAAGGGCTACCGGCTGCTACAGGGGCTGGCGCCCGACCATCCGGACGTGCTGCATCTTTCGGGCGTGTTCGAGAGCCAGTCGGGTTCGCGCGAGCGCGGCCACGAGCTCATCAGCCGCGCCATTGCCATCGACGGCAAGCAGGCCATGTTCCACAACAACCTGGGACTGGTCTGCGTGCGCATGGGGCGCCTGGAAGAGGCCGAGCGTTGCTATCGGCGTGCCATCGAGCTCGACCCCGACCGCTTTGATGCCTTCAGCAATCTGGGCGTGCTGCTGGGCCAACTCGACCGTCTCGAGGATGCCGAGCAGGAGTTCCTGCGCCTGCTCGAGCGCGTGCCGCGATTCGCGGATGCGCGCCAGAACCTGGCCGGCCTCTATCTGCGCCAGGGGCGGTTCAGCGAGGCCATCGAGCAATGTGCCAAGGGCCTGGTCACCGATCCGCGCAATCCCTTGCTGCGCCGCGTGCTCGGCCGCGCCTATGCCGATGCCGGGCTCATCGATCAGTCGCTCGAGCTCTACCGAAAGTGGCAGAAGGAAGAGCCCGATCACCCCGAGCCGCGCCACCACATCGCCGCCATCACGGGCGAGAACGTGCCTGATCGCGCCTCGGACGATTACGTCCTGGCCACCTTCCGCAACTTCGCCGAGACCTTCGACGCCAAGCTGGCGCAGCTTGGCTACCGTGCGCCGGCCCTGGTGGGCGAGAGCCTCGTCGAACTGCTGGCCGAGACGCCGCCCAAGTCGTTGCGCGTCATCGATGCCGGCTGCGGCACCGGCCTGTGTGCCGAGCAGGTCGCACCCTGGACGCGCAACCTGGTGGGCGTTGACCTGTCGCGGCAGATGCTGGACCGCGCGGCGGCGCGCGAAGCCTATGACGAGCTGGTCGAGGCCGAGCTGGTGGCCTTTCTTCAGACCCGCCCGGCTTGCTGCGATCTGCTGATTTCGGCCGATACGCTGTGCTACTTCGGCCGCCTGGACGAGTTTGCCGCCGCCGCGCGGCGCAGCATGCTGGCCGGCGCCTGGCTGGTCTTCACCGTCGAGGCCCACGATGACGGTGAGGGTCAACCCGATTACCGCATCTACCACCACGGCCGTTACAGCCATCGCCATGGCTATGTGTACGAGGTGCTGGCCGGCAACGGCTTTGGCGACATTTCGCTGCGCGAGGTGGTGCTGCGGCAGGAAGGAGGCAAGCCGGTGCGTGGCTGGTTGACGCGGGCGCGTGTGCCGCAGGGAGCAGAAGGCCATGAATGAATCCTTCAAGGCCGAGTTGAAGCTGCCCCCGGGCAGCACCGCGCTCGACCTCTACACCTTCGAGGGCCACGAGGCCCTCTCGCGCCTGTATGGCTACAGCGCGGTGGCGCTGGGCAAGCTCAATGAGACGGTCGATTTCGAGGCCCTGCTTGGCAAGCCGGCCGAGGTGGTGGTCAGCGACGAGGGCGGCAGCCCGCGCTCCTACCACGGCATCATTGCCGGCGTCGCCTACGACGGCGTGGTGGCGCGCCGGCCGGCCTACCGGCTGGAACTGGTGCCCTGGCTGTGGCTGGCCACGCGTGGCGCCAACGTGCGCGTGTTCCAGAACCAGACCGTGGTCGACATCATCGAGAAGGTGATCCTGCCCTACGAGCCCGCGTTCCAGAACGAGGTCAAGGGCAACCTGGCCAAGCGCGCCTACTGCGTGCAGTATCGCGAGACCGATTTCAACTTCATCAGCCGCTTGCTGGAAGAAGAGGGTCTCTTCTATTTCTTCAGGCACAGCGCCGGCAAGCACGAGATGGTGCTGGCCAACCTGCCCGGCGTCCATGTCAATGAACATGGCCTGAAGGCGTTGCCGTACCACGACAACGCGCGCCAGCGCTCGGAGGGCGCGGTGGTGACGCACTGGCGCTGGAGCCACCAGATCCAGACCGGCAAGGTGGCGGTGCGCGACCACCACTTCATGCTGCCGGCCCAGACCTTCGAGAAGATGGCCGAGGCCGAGGTCAAGCACCCGCACGGCAAGATCCAGCTCTACGACCACGACCTCGGCCTGCCACCTCATGCCGACGATCCGCTGGCGCCGGCCGATCTTCAGACCTTGCCGCCGATGGCCGAGGCCATCGCCAAGCGGCGCCTCGAAGCTCACCAGGCGCTGCGCGTTGCCGCCGACGGCCGCACCAGCGCTCTGCGCCTGTGCGCCGGCGCCCGCTTCACGCTGGAGGGGCACCCGGAGGCAGGCCAGAACGCCGAGCACATCGTGCATTCCACGCACGTCCGCATCCGCATCGCGGGCTACGAGTCGGGCGCGGCCAAGGAGTCGATCCACGAGTGCGACTTCACCGCCTTCCCGTCGACCCTGGTCTTCCGCCCCGGACGACTGACACCCAAGCCGCGCGCTCCGGGCCCGCAGACGGCCACCGTGGTGGGGCCGGCGGGGGAAGAAATCTTCGTCGACAAGTACGGCCGCGTGAAGGTGCAGTTCCACTGGGACCGCGAGGGCAAGAAGGACGCCGGCAGCTCCTGCTGGGTCCGCGTGGCTCAGCCGTCGGCGGGCAAGAGCTGGGGCGTGGTCATGCTGCCGCGCATAGGCCAGGAGGTGGTGGTCGACTTCATTGAGGGCGACCCCGACCAGCCCCTGGTCACCGGCGGTGTCTACAACGCCGAAAACATGCCGCCCTACACGCTGCCCGACAACAAGACCGTCAGCACCATCAAGACCAACAGTTCCATGGGCGGCGGCGGCTTCAACGAACTCAAGTTCGAGGACAAGAAGGGCAGCGAACTGCTCTACCTGCAGGCCCAGAAGGACCGCACCGAACTGGTCAAGAACGATTCCAAGACCGATGTCGGCAACAACCTGACGCTGACGATCAAGAAGGACCGCAGCGAGACGGTCAGCGAGGGCAAGTACGACCTCACGGTGAAGAAGGCCATCACGACCAAGACCGACGACGTCTACAGCCTCACGGCGGTCAAGGACGTGAGCACCGACACCCAGGCCAATGTCAAGGTGACGGCCAAGCAGGCGGTCAAGGTCGACGCCACCACCGAGGTCGAAATCTCGGCCAAGACCAAGATCACGCTCAAATGCGGTGGCAGCCAGATCGAGCTGACGCCCGCCGGCATCACCATCAAGGGTTCCCTGGTCACCGCCGAGGCCCAGGGCCTGATGACGGTCAAGGGCGCGCTGGTCAAGGTCAACTAGCGGCGACAGGGCCGAAGGCGATCCGCAAGCCATGCATCCTCCCGATACCGCGGCCGACGGGCAGGCCGCCTGGATCCGTTTCGTTGGCGAGCTGACCGAACTGCTGGCCGAGATCTGGCCGGCCATGCCCCGGCGCCTGGGCGACCGCTACGCCGCCTTCGTCGAACTCGCGGCCCAGCAGGCCGAGAAGCGCGGCCTGGCGCGCGCCGGTGCGGTGGCGCGCTACGTCAATCTCTGCATCGTCTGGGGGCCCGGCTTCCAGGACAAGCCGGGCTTCGAATGGGCGGCCGGCCTGCTGGCAGCGCCGCCCGAGCGGGGATGGAACACCGCCCACCAGCTGGTGCGGCGCTCGGTGGCCGAACTGGGCAAGCGCAATGACGCCCGCATCGCCCCGGCGGCGCTGGCGGCGGCCGATGAACAGTTGGTTGCGCGCTTCGGCGGCCTGGGTTCGCGTGGCGAACTGCTGCCGCCCACGCCCGTGCCGGCACCGCTGCGGGCCTGTGATTTCGAAGGGCTGGAGCTGCGCCTGCTGGAGCCGGCCGTGGCCCAGCGCTATGTGCTGCAGGGCGGCGAATGGCTGCGCGCCGACATCCCGCTGCCGCCGCCGCTGCGCATCGACGCCGCGCGCCCGCTGCCGCCGCTGGTGGCCGTGCTGTCGCGGCCGCCGCGCCAGCAGCCGGCGGCACGCCTGCAACTGCGCGCCCGCGCCCACGCGGTCTGCGACGGCGACCTGCACCCGGCCGTCGAATACATGGGCGCCCACGGCCTGTGGCGCTGGCAGGGCCACGAGACCCAGGCCTTCAGCTGGCCGGTGCAGGCCGCCGAGCCGGGCCCGCCGCTGGCGCCACCCGGTGTGGCC
Organism: Rubrivivax sp. A210; assembly: GCF_904426505.1. Lineage (GTDB taxonomy): Bacteria > Pseudomonadota > Gammaproteobacteria > Burkholderiales > Burkholderiaceae_C > Rubrivivax. The sequence goes on along the minus strand of NZ_CAJGBN010000002.1, from coordinate 137,955 downwards.
CTGGCGGCAGAGACCTCGCCCGACATTGCCCGGCTGGTGCTGGAGACCTGCGGCCTGCGCGACGAGGGCGACGCGCTCGGCGCCATGAACACGCTGGTCTGGGTCTGGCCCTCCGACCAATGGTGGGTCGAACTGCAGCGCGCCGCGCCGGCTGCCCGCACCGAGATCGGCGCCGCGGCGGCCGAACCTGCCCGCCTGGCCACGCGCTGCCGCGTCGAATGCGACGGCCAGGCGCTGGACACGGCGGCGCTGCGTGCCGGCTTCGAGCAGGGCCTGGACGGCGCCTGCGCGCAGGCGCTGCAAAAGCTGCTGGCTGCATGGACGGCCCTTCCCGGCCTGTCCACGCCACGGCTGGAGGGCAGCCTGGCGCTGCTGAGCGGTCGCGCCGCCCTCAGCTGGGGCTGGAGCCTGGGCGCTGGCGGCATGGAGGGGCGTGCCTTCTTGCGCCTGCTGGCCGAGATGCGGATGCAGGCCATCCAGGCCGATGTGCAGCTCGAAGGCGAGATCGCCCACGCCGGCGCGCGCGCGCGGCTGCGGCTGCGCTGCGTGGCGGCCGCGCCGCTCGAGCTGTCGCTGGCGCGCGAGGCGGCCGAGCCACCGCTGCTGGCGGCGATGGTGGCGGCCACCGTGCGCTTCAGGCTGCCCTTCGAGGCCGAAGTCGTGCCGCTGGCCGGCGACAGCGGCGGCGTGCTCCAGGTGGCCGATGTGTGCAGCGGCGCCCTCGTCGGCGAGGCCGGCCTGCGCCCGCGTGTCATGGGCGGTGGCGGCTTCGAGTGGTTTGCCGCGCTGCGCGTTGAGGCGGTGAAGCTGCCGCTGCTGCTGGAAGACCCGCTGCTCGGGCGCCACACCCTCGAGCAGCTGCTGCTGCCCGAGGCCACCCTGATGGATTGGGCCCTGCGCTGATGGAAAGACTGCTGGTCCTGCGCCTCGAAAGCCTGGGGGTCGCCGCCGAGGCGGTGCTCAACGGCGTGCCGCTGGCGCGCACCTCACCGCAGCGGCGCGTCGTCACCGTGCCCGTGCATGAGTACACGCTGGCCGGCGCCAACGACCTCGAACTCGTCATCGAGCCGCCCGCGCCCGGCGAGGCCGGCGCGCCCGAGCCGCGCATCAGCGACGGCCATTGCGGCGCCAGCGTGCAGCTGCTGCTGCCGCGCATCGGCCAGATCGCCCATCCCGACAACGCGCGCACGCTGGCGCGCATCGACTGGGCACCGCCCGCCGACGAGGTCACCGTGCTGCCGCACAGCCTGCGCCAGGTGGCCGATCTGAAGATCGGCTTCCCGCGCTGGCGCTGGCTGGACGCGCCGGTGCTGCCGCCGACGCCCGAACTGCTGGGCGCCGCCGCGGCCTATCTGCAGGGCCTGGTGCTGGGCCTGCAGCGCGGCGACCCCGAGCCGCTGCTGCTGGCCTCGCGCCTGCGTCTGGAAGAGCTGGCCCAGGCCTACCAGCGCAGCCTGGCCGACGATGTCGGACGCCTGCGCCTGCAGGTGCAGCAGTGGCATGCCAAGCAGCCGCTCAAGCCGCCCATGCCCAAGGCCGACACCCTGCGGCTGCGCCCGCTGGCTGGCGGGCGCCTGCTCGAATGCCTGGGCGCCGACGGCGGCGCGGCGCTGCACAGCGCCGTGGCCGGTGGCGGGCGCGTCGAATGGCCGCTGCGGCTGGCGCAGATCGAGGGGCGCTTCTATGTGCTGCGCTGAAGCGCCGAGGGCAGCTATGCTCCGGCCTGTCCACCTTCCTGGAGCCCCTGGATGATCTTGCTGACGGTGCTCAGCTACAACGGTGCGCGCGCCGACGGGCCCTCGGCCCAGTTCGACGAGATGGGCGGCACCATAGGCCGCGCCGACAACAACCAGCTCGTGCTGCCCGACCCCGAGCGCACGATCTCGCGCGTACACGCCCGCATCGTCAACCGAGCCGGGCGCTACGCCATCGTCGACAACGGCAGCAATCCCATCGCCATCAACGGCATGGGCGTTGGCTCCGGGCGCGAGCACCCGCTCAACATCGGCGACCAGATCCAGATCGGCGCCTATCTCATCGAGGCGCGCGAGGCGACGGGCGCCGCCGCCCCGGCCGCCGACGATCCCTTCGCCGATCTCTTCGGCAGCTCACCCGGCGGTCTGGCGGCGCCCACCCAGATTCCGCCGGCGCGCGCTGCGGCGTTGCCGTCAGCGCCGCTGCCGTCCAATACCGACTGGATGGCGTCCACGCGCCCGGCGCCCATCTACAGCCCGCCGCCGGCCGCCGCCGCACCTGCAGCGCTGGGCCCGGGCCATATCCCCGACGACTGGGATCCCTTCGCGCCCGACGCAGCGCACGCCCCGTCGGCGCCGCCACCGGCCGTCGATTTCGGCCTCGGCAGCCCGCTTGCCGCACCCGCTTCCAGCCTCAGCATGGGCGGCGCCGACACGCTGGACGATCTCTTCGGGCTGTCTGGCGTGGCCCCGGCTGCCGATCCGCTGGCCGCCGCTCGCGCGCCATCGGCGCCGGCCGCCTTCGACGATCCGCTGGCCGACATGGCGCGCACCGCCACGGTGATGCCGGCCAGCCGCGCCGATCATGTCTCCGAGCTGAACACCCCGATGTCGCTGCCGCGCCAGGCGCCACGCCCTGCGCCGCCGCCGCTGCCCCCAGTGCCACCTCAGCCCTCGGCATTGCCGGCTGGCGCCATCTTTTCCTGGGACGACCCGCCCACCGATGGCCGCGTCGTCACCTTGCCCGGCGCCATGCTCAGTCGCAGCGCGCCACCGCCTGCACCGCCGCCGGCCTCTGCCCGCCCCGCCTTCCAGGTGCCACCCGCCGCGGCCACGCCGTCTGCAGACGACGGCGCATTGCTGGCCGCCCTGCTCGAAGGCCTGCAGGCGCCTGGCCTCAAGCTGCAGGCGCTGACGCCCGAGACCATGAAGCTGATCGGCCAGCTGCTGCGCGAATCCACGCGCGGCGGGGTCGAGCTGCTGGTGGCGCGCGCCGCGCTCAAGCGCGAGATGCGCGCCGCGATGACGATGATCGTCTCGCGTGAGAACAACCCGCTCAAGTTCTCGCCCACGGTCGAGGTCGCGCTGGCCCATCTGCTGGGGCCGTCGGCGCCCGGCTTCATGCCGCCGGCCCAGGCCATGCGCGACGCCTTCGACGATTTGCGCGCCCACCAGCTCGGCGTGATGGCCGGCATGCGCGCGGCGCTCGAGGGCGTGCTGCAGCGCTTCGATCCGGCCCAGCTCGAGACCAAGCTCACGCGCAAGTCGGCGCTCACCAGCCTGATCCCGGCAACGCGCAAGGCGCGGCTGTGGGAGCTGTTCCAGGAGCTGTTCACGCAGCTTCAATCCGAGGCGCAGGACGATTTCGACGAGCTGTTCGGCAAGGCTTTCCTGCGCGCCTACGAAGACCAGCTCGACCGCTTGCACGGCGAAGCCGGGCCGCGCTGACCCAATCAAGGAGGGGGCCATGCTTGCACTCGAAGTTGCCCTCATGACCGACCGCGGCGGCCGCAAGTACAACGAGGACGCCTGCGGCCACTGGCACTCCAAGCGCCACCTCTGCTGCGTGCTGGCCGACGGCGCCGGCGGCCACGGCGGCGGCGACATCGCCTCGCGCATTGCGGTGCAGGAGTTGATCGGCCGCTTCTCGCAGCAGCCGTCGGAGCGCGCCAGCGATCTCGACCAGCTGCTGCGCGTGACCAACGACGTGCTGATCGGGCAGCGCGTGCCCGGCACCGCCAAGCAGGACATGCACAGCACCGTGGTCTGCCTGGTGATCGACTTCATCGGCCACAAGGTGCATTGGGCCCATGCCGGCGATTCGCGCATGTACTGGTTCCGCCAGGGCCGCGTGCGCGACCGCACGCGCGACCACAGCCTGGTGCAGTCGCTGGTTGACAACGGCCTGCTGGCACCCGAGCAACTGCGCGTCCACCCCAAGCGCAGCGAGCTGCGATCAGCCCTGGGCATTGCCAGCGACGTGCTCGAGGTTTCGGCCGGCGAGGGTGACGGCGCGGTTCAGGCCGGTGACGTCTTCCTGCTGTGTACCGACGGCGTCTGGGAATACCTGTCCGACGAGGTCTTCGAGCAGACGCTGGCCGGCGCCGCCAACCCGGCCGCCTGGATAGGCCAGCTCTCGGTGGAGGTGCGCAAGGCCGCCCGTCACAAGACCAGCCACGACAACTTCACGGCACTGACGGTATGGACGGGCGTCGCGCCCGAGTTCTGAGCCTCAGACTTCAAGGAGAGCCGCGATGGCCAAGCAGACCTGCATGGGTGCGCTGATGAAGTGCAGCTTCGGCATGGCGCCGAGTTCGCTGATCCCCACGCCCAAGACCGTGATGAGCAGCAGCATGGTTGCCGCCAACATCCTCGATCACAAGCCGTTGATGAACATCATGCCCTTCGGCGCTTGCCAGAGCCTGGCCAATCCGATGGTGGCCTCGGCCACGGCTGCCGCGATGGGCGTGCTGACCCCCATGCCCTGCATCCCGATGACGATGGCGCCCTGGGTGCCGGGCGCGCCGACGGTGCTGCTGTGCGGCTCGCCGGCGCTCAACGACAGCTCCAAGCTGATGTGCAACTGGGGCGGCGTCATCGCCATCAACATGGCGGGGCAGATGACGCACGATCTGCCCTGAGGCGGACGGCCCTATACAAGGCTCGCCGAGGCGGTCCCCGACTAACAAAAAGGCCCGCCGAAGCGGGCCTTGCTCATGGTGCGGCGCTGCAGCTCAGGACGGCGGCACCGCGCGGCCGATCTCGACGCGGCGATTTTCGGCAGCGAAGGGGTCCTTGGTGTTCTTCGGCGCATTGGCGCCCACGCCTACCGGCTCGATCATGGTCGGGTCGGCACCCAGTTCGACCAGGAATTCCTTCACGGCCTCGGCGCGGCGCTGAGACAGCGTGAGGTTGGCGGCTGCCGCGCCCGAGGCGTCGGCGTGGCCTTCGACGCGCACCACCTTGCCCGTGCCGCGCTTGGTCTTGAGCACCTCGGCAAAGACTTCAAGCTGGCGGCGCAGGGCATCGGGCAGTTCGGCCGAGCCGAGCTTGAACGACGACGCCGGCAGCGAGTAACGCACGGCGGGCTTGAAGCCCATGCACTTGAAGCCGGCAGCCTTGAGCTGTTCGCAGGCCTCTTCGGGGAACAGGCCCTCGGCCACGGCCTTGGCGTCTGGAACAGTCTGGCCCATGTCGATGGCGGCATCCTGGGCGTAGACCGGGCCGGCGGCCACCGCCGCCAGGCTCAGCGCGCAACGGGCAAGAACACTGTGTAGCTTCATGGATCTACCCCTGTGAAAATCGATGGAACCGCCCGAAGCGCAACTGCAGAGCCCTTCGGGTCTCTGCGGTCAAGATGGAAAATGCCAATGGCCCACCTTGACCGACGGATGCCAAAAATCATACACCTCGAAGCATCTCGCTTCCATCCCCTGAAGGAAGGTTGCCGCCCCTGCGCGCCGGCCCCGAGTGACGGCCTCCGGCCGGCCGTGTATCGTTGAGCGGTGGGTGGCTGCCGTCGCGGTGCCCGGCACTCGATCAAGACAGCGGAAAGCGGCCTGACGCGATGACTTGGCACAACAAGGTGATGTGGTCCGAGGGCCTGTTCCTCCAGCCCCAGCACTTCCAGCAGCAAGACCGTTTCATCGGGCGCCAGGTCGAGGGTCGCATCGGCTCTGCCTGCGCCTGGCCCTGGGGTTTCCTGGCCCTGCAGATCGACGATGCGGCGCTGCTGCAGGGCCGCATCATGCTCAGCTCGGCACGCGGCGTGTTGCCCGACGGCCTCGCCTTTGCCATCCCCAGCGACGACGCTGCGCCGCCGGCCTTCGACGTGCCCGCCGATGTGCGCGACCAACTCGTGGTGCTGGCCGTGCCGCAGTCGCGCCCGGGCGTCACCGAGAGCGATGTCGAATCGGCCGAGGGCTCGATGCCGCCGCGCTGGCGCGTCGCCGACGTCGATGTCGCTGACATCCACGCTTCGAGCTTGCGCGAGGCACCGGTGCAGATCGGGCGCCTCAACTTGCGCCTGATGCTCGAGCGCGACATCAACGAGGGCTATGTCGCGCTCGGCCTGGTGCGCGTGGTCGAGCGCCGCGCCGATGGCCGCGTCGTGCTCGACACCCAGTACGTGCCGCCGATGCTGCACGCGCCGGCCCACCAGGTGCTCGACGGCTACCTGCGCGAGGTACACGGCATGCTGCACCAGCGCGGCGAGGCTCTGGCCGCGCGCATGCTGCAGCCCGGCCGCGCCGGCACCGGCGAGATCGTCGATTTCCTGCTGCTGCAGGTGGTCAACCGCCACCAGCCGCAGTTTGCCCACCTGCAGCGCCTGCCGCTGCTGCATCCCGAGCGCTTCTACGATCTCTGTCTGGGCCTGGCCGGCGAGCTGTCGACCTTCCGCGAGCAAAAGCGCCCGGTGCCTTATCCGGAGTACCGCCACGACGATCTGGCCGGCTGCTTCCGCGCCGTGCTGGGCGATCTGCGGCAGTCGCTGTCGATGGTGCTGGAGCAGACCGCGATCCCGATCGACCTGCAGGAGCGCAAGCACGGCATCCGCGTGGCCATCATCGCCGACGTCGAGTTGCTGCGCACGGCGGTCTTCGTGCTCGCCGTCAATGCCCAGATGCCGGGCGAAGCGCTGCGCATGCGCTTCCCCACCCAGGTCAAGATCGGGCCCGCCGAGCGCATTCGCGACCTCGTCAACTTCCAGTTGCAGGGCGTGGTGCTGCGGCCGTTGCCGGTGGCGCCGCGGCAGATTCCTTACCATGCCGGATTCACCTATTTCGAGCTTGAGACGCGCGGCAACGAGTTGTGGAAGCAGCTCGAGTCATCGGGGGGCCTGGCGATGCATGTCGCCGGCGATTTCCCCGGGCTGGCGATCGAGTTCTGGGCCGTGCGCGGCTGAGCGCAGGAGCTGTTAGCCGATGAGCGACCAAGACCCTCCGCACGACCCGTTTGCCTCCTTCGAGGCCGACCGCACCGTCATCAAGCCCAGCGCCGGGCGCGGCGCCCGCGCGGCCCCGGCCGCCGTGCCCGCGAGTACGCCGCGCGCCCCCGAAGTGCCGCTGCCCGACCTGCCGGCCCACGCCAGCCTCAACCCCCTGGTGCAGGCCGCCGCACCGCTGCTGAGCGCCGCGCCGCGCATCCGCGCTACCGTGCGCCATTCCGACCCGGCTGGCCTGCGCGCCAATCTTGTCGAGTCGATCAAGCGTTTCGAGGCGGTGGCGCGCGGACGCGGCCTGCCCAATGACCAGGTGGTGGCGGCGCGCTATGTGCTGTGTACGCTGATCGACGAATCGGCGTCGAGCACGCCCTGGGGCGGCTCGGGCGCCTGGTCGTCGCAGAGCCTGCTGGTTCACTTCCACAACGAGGCCTGGGGCGGCGAGAAGGTCTTCCAGCTGCTGCAGCGCCTGGCCGAGCAACCGCAGCAGCAGCGCAACCTGCTCGAGCTGATCTACGTGGTGCTCACGCTGGGCTTCGAGGGCCGCTACCGCGTCGCCGACAACGGCCGCGCCCAGCTCGATGCGCTGCGCGAGCGCCTGGCGGCCAAGCTGCGCGAGCTGGCCGGCGCCGCCGACCGCGAGCTCTCGCCGCAGTGGCAGGGCGTGGCCGCGGCGCCCGTGCGCCTGTCCGACGGCGTCCCGGTATGGGTGGTCGGCGCCGCGCTGGCGGGCCTGCTGCTCGCGCTCTTCCTGCTGTTGCGCCTGACGCTCAACGCCCAGACCGACGCCACCTTCACCGCGCTGCAGGCGCTGGATGCGCGCGCTGCGCCGGTGGCCGCCGCCCCGCCGCCGCCGGTGGCGCCTGCTGCGCCACCACCACCGCGCTTGGCCGGCCTGCTCAAGGCCGATATCGACGCCGGTGCGGTGGAAGTGCGCGATCTGGCTGACCGCTCCATCGTCACGTTGCGCGGCGACGGTGTCTTCGATGCCGGCAGCTCCGACGTGAGCGCACGCGTGCGGCCTCTGCTGCTGCGCATCGGCGCCGCGCTGGGCCAGGTGCAGGGGCCGGTGCTGATCGCCGGCCACACCGACAACCAGCCGATACGCTCGCTGCGCTACCCGTCCAATTGGCATCTCTCGCGCGACCGCGCTGCCAGCGTCAAGGCCTTGCTGGGCGGCAGCGTCAAGCCCGAGCGCCTGACCGCCGAGGGCCACGCCGACACCGAGCCGCTGGCCGACAACGGCTCGGCCGAAGGACGCGCCCGCAACCGCCGCGTCGAGATCACCCTGCTGGCCGCCGCGCCGAACTGAAGTCCACACATGAAGCGCTTCCTCCAATGGCTGCTGAGCCCGGCCGTGATGGTCACGCTGGGCCTGCTTGTGCTGTCCGCGCTGCTCTGGTGGGTGGGGCCGCTGGTCGCCATCGCCGGCGTCGCGCCCCTGGGCCCGGTGTGGCTGCGCGTGGCCCTGCTGGTGCTGATCTGGCTGGCCTGGATCGCCCGCCTGGCCTATGTGGCCTGGAAGAAGAAGCGCACCAATGCGGCCCTGCTGCAGGGCTTGTCGGCCGGGCCCAGCGCCAGCGACAAGGAAGCCCAGGTGCTGGCGCAGCGCTTCAACGAGGCGGTGGCACGGCTCAAGGCCAGCCAGGGGCGCTCGCTCCTGGGCGGCGGCCAGCAGATCTACGAGCTGCCCTGGTATGTCTTCGTCGGCGCGCCCGGCTCGGGCAAGACGACGGCGCTGATGAATGCCGGCCTGCAGTTCCTGCTCACCGAGGGCGGCGGCGCCAAGGCCTCGGTGCAGGGCGTGGGCGGCACGCGCAATTGCGAATGGTGGTTCACGTCGGACGCGGTGCTGATCGACACCGCGGGCCGCTACGCGACGCAGGAATCCGACCGCGACGTCGACGCCAGCGCCTGGGACAACTTCCTCGCCCTGCTCAAGAAGACGCGGCCGCGCCAGCCCATCAACGGCGTGCTGCTCACCGTCAACATCCAGGATCTGCTGCAGCAGGGCGCGCCCGAGCGTGCCGAGCACGCCGCCAAGCTGCGCGCCCGCCTGAACGAGCTGCAGGCCAAGCTGGGCGTGCGCGCACCGGTCTATGTGCTCGTCACCAAGGCCGACCTGATAGGCGGCTTCAACGAGAGCTTCGAGGCCCTGGCCAAGGAAGAGCGCGACCAGGTCTGGGGCTTCACCTTCCCGGCCGATCTGCCGGCCGGCCACGACCCGCTGGCCGATTTCGCGCCGCTGTACGAGCAACTGCAGCAGCGCCTGCTGGCGCAGCTGGTTGACCGCCTAGAGGCCGAGCGCGATGTGCTCAAGCGCAGCGCCATCTTCGCCTTCCCGCAGGAGTTCGCGGCGCTGCAGGCGGTGCTGGGTGATTTCCTGCGCCAGGTCTGCTCGGGCGGCGGCAAGCTCGAGGCGGCGCCGCGCGTGCGCGGCGTCTATTTCACCAGCGGCACGCAGGAGGGCTCGCCGATTGACCGCGTGATGGGCTCGCTGGGCCGCTCCTTCGGCATCGACGCGCGGCCAGCCGCCATCGCGCCCGGGCGCGGCAAGAGTTTCTTCCTGCACCGGCTGCTCAAGGAGGTGGTCTTCGCCGAACGCGGACTGGGTGCCCGCAACCCGGTGGCCGAGAGCCGGCGCCGGTTGCTGCGCGTGGGCGCGATGGCGACGATGGGCGTGTTCGCGCTCGCGGTGGCGCTGGGGTGGGCGATCAGCCGTGCGCGCAACCTCGATCACGCGGCCCAGGTGGCGGCGCGCCTGCCGGCGCTGAAGCAGGCTGTCGACAGCCTGCCGCCGCCCAGCACAGCCGATGTGACGCCACTGCCCCAGCCGCTGGCCCAGTTGCACGATGCAGCGCTGGTCGAGGGCTTTGCCATCGATTCGCCGCCGCTGCTCAATGGCCTCGGCCTCTACCAGGGCGACAAGCTCGACGCTGCCGCCCAGCTGGCCTACCGGCGCCAGCTCGAGAAGTCGCTGGCACCGCGCATCGCGCGCCGCCTCGAAGAACGTCTGCGCGCGGCCAACAAGGACAACCTCGAGAACGCTTACGAGGCGCTCAAGTCCTACCTGATGCTGCACCAGCCCGAGCACTTCGACGCCGCCCAGCTGCGCGCCTGGGTCGGTGCCGACTGGGACGCCAACCTGGCGCGCATGGCGCCCGAGCAGCGCAGCCAGCTCGATGGCCACCTCGACGCCCTGCTGGCCCTGGGCCCGCCGCGCGCCGTGCTGGCGCGCGACGAGGCCCTGGTGGCCAGCGCCCGCGAGTTGCTGGCGGCCTTTCCGCTCGAATACCGCGTCTACAGCCGCATCAAGCGCCAGTACCGCCCCGGCAGCGTGCCCGATTTCACGGCCGCCGGCGCCGCCGGCCCCAACGCACCTCAGGCGCTCGAGCGCGCCAGCGGCGAGCCGCTCAGCAAGGGTGTCTCGGGTCTCTTCACGCGCGATAACTACCGCCGCAACGTGCTGCCGGCGGTGCAGAAGACCACGCCGCTGCTGGCGGCCGAGGAAGCCTGGGTGCTGGGTTTCAAGCCCGATCCGGCGCGGCTGCGCGACGCCACCGTGGGCAGCGCGCTCACCGACAAGGTGAGGCGCCTCTACTTCGAGGACTACATCAAGGCCTACGACGCCTACCTGGCCGATGTGCGCCTGGTCAAGCTGGGTGACCCCGAGCGCACGCTGGCCGTGGCGCGCCTGCTCGCGGGCGTCGATTCGCCGCTCTCGTCCTTCCTGCGCGGCGTGGCCGAGCAGACGCGGCTGGTGGTGCCCGAATCGGCCAAGAACGCGCTGCAGAAGGCGGCCGAGGAGGCCAAGGCCGACGTCGCGCGCATGGCCGGTGCGGCGCCGGTCGACGGCGGCGCCGGCGGGCCGCTCGAACGCATGGTGGACGACCATTTCGCGCCCATCCTGCGCCTCTTCGTCGGCGAGCCGCCGCCCATCAACGAGACGCAGAAGATGTTCGGCGAACTGCATGCCCAGCTCGCCGCCGTCAAGGCGGCCAAGGACAGCAACTCGCCGCCGCCGCCCGCGGGCGGGTCCGACAAGGTCAAGATCGCCGCCGCCCAGCAGCCGGCGGCGGTGCGCGCCATCATCGAGCAACTGGCCAACGCCACCAGCGGCCAGAGCCGCGGCGCCGAGCGCGAAAGCCTGAGCGCCGAGATCAAGCCCATCGCCGAGGTCTGCAACCGTTCCATCAACGGGCGCTATCCCTTTGCCAGCGGCTCGCGTGCCGACGTCCTGCCCGATGACTTCGGTCAGGTCTTCGGCGGCGGCGGCTTGCTCGACGAGTTCTACCAGCGTCGCCTGGCGCCCCTGGTCGACACCTCGACGGCGGTCTGGAGCTTCAAACCGCTCACCGACGGCAGCAAGCCGGTGTCGTCGGCGGCGCTGGCCGAGTTCCAGCGCGCCCAGCGCATCCGCGAGGTCTTCTTCCGCGCCGGCGGCAAGACCCCGGCCATCCGCATCGAGATGCGCCTGACCGAGCTCGAGCCCACGCTCAAGGAGCTGACGCTGGACGTCGACGGCCAACTGCAGAAGCTCAACACCGGCGGGCCCTCGATCAGCGTGGCCTGGCCGAGCACGCGCGTGGCCTCGACGATCCGTCTTTCCACCGCGCTGGGCGACAAGGGCCCGCTGGTGATGACCGAGGGGCCGTGGGCACTGTTCAGGCTGTTCGAGCGCTTCCAGATCGAGCCCGGCGGCGTGCCCGAGAAGTTCAGTGTCATCATGAACCTCGACGGCAAGCGGGCGCGTCTTGAAGTCATCTCGGCCAGCGTGTTCAATCCCTTCCAGCTGCGCGAGATTCGCCAGTTCAAGTGTCCGGCGGCCTTGTGAACGCCGGCCCGCAAGCGCCCGGTTGGCACGGCAAGCTGCCGTCGCTGGGCGACTTTGCATCGCGGCGTCTCGACGCCAGCTTCATCGAGCCCTGGGATGGCTGGCTGGCTGCCGGCCTGCTGGCGCTGCGTGAGGCGGCGCCCGACACCTGGCTGCAGGACTACCTGGCCAGCCCGAGCTGGCGTTTCATGCTCGCCGCCGGCGTGCTGCCGGGCGCGGCCGGCGATGCAGGCTGGGCCGGCGTGCTGATGCCCTCGGTCGACCGGGTCGGGCGCTATTTCCCGCTCACCCTGGTGCTGCCGCTGGGTGCCGGCCCGGGCACGACGGGCGAGATGGCCGCGCTCTGGCACTGGCTGGGACGCCTGGACGACCTGGCGCGTGACGCGCTGTACGAGGACTGGGCGGCCGACCGGCTGGAGGACGAGCTCGCCCGCATGGCCCTGCCTGAGCTGACGCCGCCGCCGGCGGCACTGGCCTGGCCGACCGCAGGCGGTGGTGTGGCCGAGCTTACCGGCCCGTCCGGCTGCGATGTCGTGCAGTTGATGGGCGGCGCAGCGCAGCGTGCCTGGCTTGCCCACAGCCACGGCTGCGGCTGCTGGCACGCGCGTCCGGACGAGGCTCCGGCGCGAATTCTGCTCACCCGCGGCCTGCCCGACGCGCATTCGATGGCCCGGCTCTTCGGCCCGGCTGCGACAATCTGAGCCTTTACCCCAGAGCCAGCCGCCACGCCTCGTCATGACCTCCGACGCCCACGACGACGACCGCACCGTCATCCGGCCGTCCGGCCCTGCGCCGGCGGCCGGCTTCCAGTCGACCGAGTGGTCGGCTGAGGCCGCAGGCGACCGCACCGTGATTGCCCCGCCGCCACCGCCCGTGGTCGAGGACGACAGCGGCGGCCACCTGGCCCGCGGCACGATGCTGGCCGAGTTTCGCCTCGACGGCCTCATCGGCGAGGGCGGCTTCGGCGTCGTCTACAAGGCCTTCGACACCTCGCTCGAGCGCGAGGTCGCGCTCAAGGAGTACATGCCTTCCTCGCTGGCCCAGCGCGTGGGCAAGACCAGCCAGGTGCAGGTCAAGAGCGAGCGCTACCGCGAGACCTTCCTGGCCGGGCGCGAGAGCTTCGTCAAGGAAGCCAAGATGCTGGCCAGCTTTGACCACCCGTCGCTGGTCAAGGTCTACCGCTTCTGGGAGGCCAACGGCACCGCCTACATGGTGATGCCGCTGCTCAAGGGCACGACGCTGAAGGACGTGCTGAGCGAGAAGAAGGCCGGCGGCCAGGCGCCCGATGAAGCCTGGCTGCGCTCGGTGCTGGGGCCGCTGACCGAGGCGCTGCTGGTAATTCACGCCGAGCAGGTCTACCACCGTGACATCGCGCCCGACAACGTGATGTACCTGCCCGAGAAGGACCGTTGGCTGCTGCTCGACTTCGGCGCCGCGCGCCGCGTCATCAGCGAGCAGACGCAGGCGCTGACGGTGATCCTCAAGCCCGGCTATGCGCCGGTCGAGCAGTACGCCGAGATCCCGGGCATGAAGCAGGGCCCGTGGACCGATGTCTACGCATTGGCGGCGGTGGTCTATTTCGCCATCGTCGGCCGCACGCCGCCGCCCTCGGTGGGGCGGCTGCTCAACGACAACTACAAGCCGCTGCTGCAGGCCGCCGCCGGCCGCTTCAGCGACGCCTTCCTGTCCGCGGTCGACCGCGCGCTGGCGGTGCGGCCCGAGCAGCGCACCCAGAGCATCGGCGAGTTCCGCAGCGATCTGGGCCTCGGCGTCGCGCCCGATCCCTATGCCACGCGGCCCATTCCCCCGGGCACCGAGATGCCGGCGCGCCGGCCTGAAGCCCATCATGTCCAGCAGGCCACGGTGGCGCTGCCGACGCCGTTCGCCAAGACGCCTCCCGCCGCCCAGCCGCAGCAGGCGCCCGCGTCGCGGCCCGCCGCGACTCCCGGGGTACAGCCGGCAGCGGCCGCGCCCAAGGGCAAGGGCGCGCTGATCGGCGCCGCCGTCGCTGGCGTGCTGGCGGTCGCGGGCGGCGCCTACTTCGCCCTCACGCCTTCGAGTCAGCCGGCGCCGGCGGTGGTGGCCGCGGCGCCGCCGGTGGCGGCACCGGCGCCTGCACCCGCAGCTTCGGTGGTTGCGCCCGCCCCGGCTCCCATGCCCGCTCCGGCACCAACGCCGGTGCAGGCGCCCTTCGACGTCGGGCGCGAGTTCGAGCGCATCGTCGCTCGCCAGTCACCCACCTTCGGCGTGCGCGCCGAGACCAAAAAGGTCGATCTGCAGATCGGCAAGGACGACCACAAGTTCAGCGTCACGGCCGACCGCGAAGGCTATCTCTACGTCGTCGCCTCGGCCTCGGACGGCTCGCTGGCGCAGATCGTTCCCAATTCGATGGGCGGCAGCGTCAAGCTCAAGAAGGGCCAGACCTGGCGCTTTCCTACCGGCGACGGCTTCGCGCTCGCGGCCGACGCGCCGGCGGGCTCGACCACGATGCTGGTGATGGTCTCTGCCTGGCAGCGCAGCCACGATGCGCTCAACCCCAAGACCGAGTCGCACATCAGGATCTTTCCCGCCGTGGCCGAGATCGGCGCGCTGGCGGCGCGCTGGGACGGTCCCAATTCCATCCTGGCCGGCAAGCCTCTGTGCGCAGCCGGCGGCCCCTGCGATGACGAATACGGCGCGGCGCTGCTGCACTACAACGTCAAGTAGGCCTTGAACAAGGCTTTCGTGAAGGAGCCGTCGGGGGACGACGGCGACGACGACGAGGCCCCGGGCCTGCCGCCGCTGCCGCCGGGCACGCGCAACTACATCACCCCGGCCGGCTACCGCCGGCTGCGCGAGGAGTTGATGTCGCTGCTCGATGTCGAGCGGCCCAAGGTGGTCGAAACCGTGTCCTGGGCGGCCAAGAATGGTGACCGTTCGGAGAACGGCGACTACCTCTACGGCAAGAAGCGCCTGCGCGAGATCGACCGCCGCATCCGCTTTCTCACCAAGCGGCTGGACATCGCCGAGGTCGCCGACCCCTCGGCCCACCACGGCCGCACCCAGGTCTTCTTCGGCGCCACCGTTACCTACGCCAACGCGGCCGGCGAGGAGCGCACGGTCACCATCAAGGGCATCGACGAGGCCGACAGCCTGGGCGGCGAGGTGAGCTGGGTCGCGCCCATCGCGCGTGCCCTGCTCAAGGCCCACGAGGGCGACGAAGTGGCGCTGGTCACGCCGGCCGGCCTGGAGCGCATCGAGGTCGTGCGCGTGGCCTACCCCAAGCCGGCAGCTAGCTGAGGCGGCGGCGCGAGACCTTCTGCACCACGGCCGCGCGTCGCAGCGTGCGCAGCACCTCGGCCAGGTGGTGGCGGTCGCGTACCGCCACCAGCACGCGCAGCTCGATGTTCTCGCCCGCCGGCGCCTGGTCCATGTCGAGGTGGACGATGTCGGCTTCGGCGGCGCTCACGGCCGAGGCCACCTGGGCCAGCACGCCCTTGCCGTTCTTCACCAGCACGGCCAGGCCGGTCTCGAAGGACCGCGTCAGTTCTTCGGCCCAGGCGATGGCGATCCAGCGTTCGCTGTCGCGCTCGAACAGGCGGCGGCCGGTGGCGCAGTCGGCGGTGTGGACCAGCAGGCCCTCGCCGCGGCCCAGGTAGCCGACGATGGGGTCGCCGGGGATGGGCCGGCAGCAGGGCGCGAGCTGCACCGAATTGCCCTCGCTGCCGTCGACGAAGACCACGCCCTGGTTGGTGGTGGCGTCGTCCTGGGTGTATCGGCCCAGGCTCAGGGTCACGGCGTCGGGCTTGATGCCGCGCTCGGTGAGCAACTGGGCCAGGCGCTTGGCCACGATGATGGCGATCTTGCGTCCGAGGCCGATGTCGACCAGCAGCTCGCCGCGGCCACGGTTGCCGCTCCAGCGCGTGAGCTGCTGCCACAACGCCACCGCCTGGGCGTCGGCGGGGTCGGTGGACGGCAGCTGCAAGCCCTCGGCGCGCAACGCCTGGGCCAGCATCTTCTCGCCCAGGGCGCGCGACTCCTCGGCCTCCATGTTCTTGAGGTAGTGGCGGATCTTGGAGCGCGCACGGCCTGTGCGAACCATGCTCAGCCAGGCCGGGTTGGGGCGGGCGCCGGGGGCGGTGATGATCTCGACCACGTCGCCGCTCTTGAGCTCGGTGCGCAGCGCTGCCGCCTCGCCGTTGATCTTGGCCGCCACCATGTGCTGGCCGACGTCGGAGTGGATGGCGTAGGCGAAGTCCACCGGCGTGGCGCCGCGCGGCAGCGCCATGATGCGGCTGCGCGGCGTGAAGACGTAGACGGCGTCGGGGTAGAGGTCGATCTTGACGTGCTCGAGGAATTCGGCCGCGTCGCGCGTCTCGTCCTGGATGTCGAGCAGGCTTTGCAGCCACATCGTCGACAGGCGCTGGGCGTCGCCGCCGAGCTTGGTGCCGCCGGCCTTTTCGCCGGTCTTGTAGAGCCAGTGCGCCGCAATGCCGGCCTCGGCCACCGCGTGCATCTGCTCGGTGCGCATCTGGAACTCGACAGCCGTGCCCAGCGGACTCACCAGCGTGGTGTGCAGGCTCTGGTAGCCATTGGCCTTGGGGATGGCGATGTAATCCTTGAAGCGCCCCGGCACCGGCTTGAAGAGCTGGTGCAGGATGCCCAGTGCGATGTAGCACTCGTTGAGGCCGGGCACGACGATGCGAAAGCCGAAGATGTCGCTCACCTGGGCGAAGCCGGCGTGCTTCTCGCGCATCTTGCGGTAGATCGAGTAGATGGTCTTCTCGCGCCCGCTCACCTGGACCTTGATCTTCTGCTGCGCGAAGGCCTTTTCGACCTCTTTCTGCACGCGCTCGACGATGTCGCGCCGGTGGCCGCGGGCGCGCTTCACCGCCTTGGCCAGCGCCGCGTGGCGCCAGGGGTAGAGCAGCTCGAAGCACAGCTCCTGCAGCTCGCGGTACATCTGGTTCAGGCCCAGGCGATGGGCGATGGGGGCGTAGATGTCCAGCGTCTCGCGTGCGATGCGCTGGCGCTTTTCGGGCGCCATGGCCTGCATCGTGCGCATGTTGTGCAGGCGGTCGGCCAGCTTGATGAGGATGACGCGCACGTCGCGCGCCATCGCCAGCAGCATCTTGCGGAAGCTCTCGGCCTGGCTTTCCTCGCGCGTGTTGAACTGCAGCTTGTCGAGCTTGGTGAGGCCGTCCACCAGGTCGGCCGTCGGGGCGCCGAACTTCTCGATCAGCTGCGTCTTGGTGACGCCCTGGTCCTCGATCGTGTCGTGCAGCAGCGCCGCCATGATGGCCTGGGCGTCGAGCTTCCAGTCGGCGCACAGGCCGGCCACCGCCACCGGGTGGGTGATGTAGGGCTGGCCGCTGGCGCGGAACTGGCCCAGGTGGGCCTCGTCGGCGAACTTGTAGGCCTCGCGCACCAGCTTCAGATCGGCCTTGGCCAGGTAACCGATCTTTTCGGTCAGGCCGGCAAAGGAGCTGACCTCGCCCGCCAGCCCCGTGAGGCTGGGCGCCAGGCTGACACGCTGCAGCCCCTGCAGGGCGGCGGGCAGGAGGTCGGCGGCAAAGGAGCGCAGGCTCATGCGCTGGAATTTAGCGCGGATTGCAGCGACACCATCGCGCACTGCCCAAGCAAAACGGCGCTCCGAGGAGCGCCGTTGCCGTGTGCGGGGCTGGCCCTGGGGTCAGACCGGCACCTTGCGCAACATTTCGATGCCCACTTCGCCGGCGGCGATCTCGCGCAGTGCAGTCACGCCCGGCTTGTTCTTGGTCTCGATCTTGGGCGCGTGGCCCTGGCTGAGCATGCGAGCGCGGTAGGTGGCCGCCAGTACGAGCTGGAAGCGGTTGGGGATCTTGACGAGGCAGTCTTCGACGGTGATGCGGGCCATGGGTGCCTTCAGGGAGATGCCGCTGGTGCAGCGGAGATTCAGACCAGGCCCAGCGCCGCAAATACCTGCGAGCGGTTGCGCATCTGGGCGGCGTACTTGAGGCGCTGCGAGTGGACGACCGTCTTGAGGTCGAAAAGCGCCGTCTCGAACAAGCTGTTGATTATAACGAAGTCGAAATGTCGGGCCTGTGCGACCTCGCCGCGCGCATTGTCCAGGCGCTGGGTGATGACCTCGGGCCGGTCCTCGCCGCGGCGGTTCAGGCGCTGCGACAACTCGCCAAAGCTGGGCGGCAGGATGAAGATCAGCACTGCATGGGCAAACAGCTGCTTGATCTGCAGCGCGCCCTGCCAGTCAATCTCGAGCACCACGTCGTCGCCACCGGCCAGGCGCTGCTCGATGGCCTTGCGGCTGGTGCCGTAGAGATTGCCGTGGACTTCGGCCCACTCGAAGAAGTCGCCGCGCGCCGCCATGGCACGAAACTCGGGCTCGGCGACGAAGTGGTACTCGCGGCCATCCAGTTCCTGGCCACGCGGTGAACGTGTGGTGTGCGAGACCGAAACGGCAAGGTGGCTGTCGAGTTCCAGCAAGGCCTTGACCAGGCTGGATTTGCCGGTGCCACTGGGGGCTGCGACGCAGAAGAGATTGCCCGGGGTTTCCATCCCCAGGCATTCTAAGAGCGGGCATTCCTGGCCCGGAGGGTGCAGCGACTCGGAGTAAAGTCAGCCGCCTTCGCGCCATGACGCCAGCAGGGTTGAACCCGCGGAGGCCTGTGCGATCAAGACGACAAGACCGGAGACCGCCATGCAGTTGAACCGCCGTCATTTCATCCAGGCCGCTGGCGCCATCGCCCTGCCGGGCACGGCCTTCGCCGCTGCTGCTGCCGCCAATCCGCGCGAGCTGACGATGGACGTCTTCAAGCAGCGCGTGCGGCCGGGCGGGGCAGCCACCGAGGTGTGGGGCTTCAACGGCTCGGTGCCGGGCCCGGTGCTGCGCTATGCCCAGGGCGACAAGCTCGACCTGCACGTCGTCAACCGCCTGAAGCAGCCGACCACGGTGCATTGGCACGGCATGCGCGTGCCCAATGCGATGGACGGCGTGCCCCAGGTCACGCAGGCGCCCATCGAGCCGGGTGCCGCCTTCGACTACCGCTACACCATCGAGGACGCCGGCACCTACTGGTACCACCCGCACCAGTCCAGCTTCGAGCAGGTGCCGCGCGGCCTCTACGGCGCCCTCATCGTCGACGAGCAGCGCCCGCTGCCGGTGGACCGCGACATCGTCTGGCTGCTGGCCGACTACAAGCTCGACGAGCGCAATGCCCAGGTCGAGGACTACGGGCGCGTGGCCGACTTCGGCGCTCGCGGACGCCACGGCAATGTGATCACCATCAATGGCACGGCCGCCGGCGCCGGCCGCACGCTGCCGCTGCGTCCCAACGAGCGCGTGCGGCTGCGCCTGATCAACGGCGCCTCGGCGCGCATCTTCCGGCTCGAGTTCGGCGGCCATGCGCCCTGGATCATCGCCCACGACGGCCAGGCCGTGCCGCCCCACCCTATTGGCGACGGCGGCCTGCTCTTCCTGGCGCCGGGCCAGCGCACCGACCTCGTCCTCGACGGCAACGCCGGCTCGCGCAAGGGTGGCTGGGCCATCACCGACCGCCGCGGCCAGGGCAGCGAGATTGCCCGCATCGTCTACGCCGGCAAGCCGGTGCGCGCCAGGGCCCTGGGCCAGCCGCAGGCGCTGGAACCCAATCGCCACACCGAGGTCAGGCTCGAAAGCGCGACCCAGCACTTCCTGATGTTCGAGGGCGGCGAGGGCGGCATGCCGGCCATCGGCCAGGTCGACGGCAAGGCGCTCAAGGTCGAGGACATTCGCGCCCAGCACGGCCTGACCTGGACCATGAACTACAGCGCCCAGCACGAGCACGCGATGATGCACGAGCCGCTGTTCTACATGCGCAAGGGCGAGCATGTGCAGCTGCGCATGATCAACAACACCTTGTTCGAGCACCCCATGCACCTGCACGGGCACTTCTTCCGCGTGCTGGCTTTGGACGGCAAGCCCAATCCGCTGCGCGAATGGCGTGACACCGTGTTGCTCGGGCCCCAGGGTTCGGTCGACATTGCCTTCGTGGCCGAGAACCCAGGCGAGTGGATGTTCCACTGCCATGTGCTCGACCACGCCGCGGGCGGCATGATGGGCACGGTGGCCGTCTTCGACTGAAGCGGGCGGCTCAGCGCGGGTCGCCCGGCGCCCTGGCGTCCTTCGGCTGGCGCAGCGGCAGCCAGATGCGGAAGCGCGAGCCTTGGCCGGGCGCGCTGTCGACCTCGATGCGGCCGTGGTGCTTGCGCACGATGTTGTAGCTGATCGACAGCCCCAGCCCGGTGCCCGAGCCCACCGCCTTGGTGGTGAAGAAGGGGTCGAAGATGCGCGGCAGGTGTTCGTGCGCGATGCCGCGGCCGGTGTCGGCGATCTCGACCCAGGCCTCGTCGCCGGCGCTGCCGGTGGCGATGGTGATGCAGCCCTGGCCGGTGATGGACTGGGCGGCGTTGATGAGCAGGTTCATGAAGACCTGGTTGAGCTGGGGCAGCACGCAGGGCACCGGCGGCAGTTCACCGTAGGCGCGCTTGACCTCGCAGTGGTACTTGATCTGGTTCCAGATCACGTTGAGCGTGCTCTCCAGGCCCTTGTGCAGGTCTTCCTCGGCCCACTCGGCGTCGTGCTCGGCACGCGCGAAGTTCTTGAGGTCCAGCACGATCTTGGCCACACGCTCGAGCCCGGCCACCGATTCGGCAAGCAGCGCATCGATGTCGCTTCTCTCGTAGCCTATGTCGATCTCGCGGGCGATGCGGTGAACCTCGGCGAAGGCAGCCGCGCCTTCGGCCTGCCGGGTCTCGGCCACGCCGTAGGCGTCGAGCAGAGTCTCGAAATCGGCGACGTATTTCTGCAGCGCATTGAGGTTGGACTTGACGTAGCCCACCGGGTTGTTGATCTCGTGCGCGATGCCGGCGGCGAGCTGGCCTATCGAGGCCATCTTCTCCGACTGCAGCAACTGCGCCTGCGCCTGCTTGAGCTGGGCGTTGAGGTCTTCCAGCGCGCGGTTGCTGCGTTCGAGGTGGAGGTTGCTGCCTTCCAATGCCGCCGTGCGCGCCTGCACCAGCTGCTCGAGGTGGTTGCCGTATTCGGCCAGCTGGGCTCGCTGCTGCTCCAGCGCCAGCAGCCGCTGGTGGGCGCGCAGCGCGGTGATCGCGGAGACGAAGATGCGGGCGCTGCTCAGCTCCGACTTCAGGCAATAGCCGTTGATGTCCAGGCTGGCCACCACCTCGCGCTCGGGCGCATAGCCGGGCTGGCCGGTGACGAGGATGATCTGCGCCTGCCGGTTGCCCAGATCCTGGCGGATGTGGCGCACGAGGTCCAGCCCGGCGTGATCGGTCTCCATCACCACGTCCAGCAGCACCAGGGCGGTCTCGGGGTGGGCGGCCAGCACGCGGCGTGCCTCCTCGCTGCCGTGGGCGTCCAGCAGCTGCAGCCGGCGGCCATCGACCACCATGTCCTGCAGGGCCAGGTGCAGCACGGTGTGGATGTCGGGCTCGTCGTCGACGAGCAGCACCGTCCAGGCTGCGGTGCCGGGCGGTGCGGTGGCGTCCTCGGGCGCAAAGAGTTCGCCGAAGGCCGTGCTTGCGCTCATGGCAGGACTGTAGCCCCAGCCGTGTCGGCCCCGAGAGGGCTGCGATATGCTGCGGCGCCTTTCCGTCACGCCCTCCGGAGTTGCCATGCCCGCCATCCCCCTGCGCCGCCTGCTCGCGGCCGTTCTGCTTGTCGTGGCCAGTGCCGTGCAGGCGCAGGAGAAGTTCAGCTTCCTCACCAACTGGTACGCCGAGGCCGAGCATGGCGGCTTCTACCAGGCCCTGGCCACGGGCCTGTACAAGAAGGCAGGGCTGGATGTCACGATCAGGATGGGCGGGCCGCAGGTCAACGGCCTGCAACTGCTGGCCGCCGGCCAGGTGGACTGCTTCATGGGCTATGACGTGCAGACCATGAAGGCGCGCGAGCAGGGCGTGCGCGCGGTCACCGTGGCCGCGGCCTTCCAGAAGGAGCCCATCGTGCTGATCGGCCACCCCGGCGTGCTGCGCTCGATGGCTGACCTGAAGGGCCGCACGCTGCTGATCTCGGCCGATGCCCACACCAACTACTGGCCCTGGCTGCGTGCCACCTACGGCCTGTCGGACAGCCAGCTGCGGCCCTACACCTTCAACATCCAGCCCTTCCTGGCCGACAAGAACATCGTTCAGCAGGGCTTTGCCACCAGCGAGCCGTGGGCCATCGAGAAGGAGGCCAGGATCAAGCCCAGCGTGCTGTTGCTGGCCGACCACGGCTGGCCCAGCTACTCGATGACCGTGGTGTGCATGGAGGACACGCTGGCCAGGAAGCCCAAGGCCGTGGCCGCCTTCGTGCGCGCCAGCATGCAGGGCTGGAAAGACTATCTGCAGGGCGACAGCCGTGCCGCCGATGCGCTGATCCGCAAGGACAACCCCAATATGCCCGACGAACTGCTGGCCCACGGCCGCAAGATGGTGCTGGACAACGGCATGGTGCTGGGCGGCGACGCGGCCAAACTGGGCGTGGGCACCATCACCGACGAGCGCATGAAGAAGACCTACGAGATGCTGGTGGCGACCAAGCTGATCGACCCGGCCAAGGTCGAGCTGCGCAAGACCTACACGACCGAGTTCGTGAAGGACCTGAAGATCCTGCCGTGAGTGCGTTCGCCGCGGCAGAGTCCAGGCCGGCGCCGGACGCCATCGCGGTCGAACTGGTCGCGGCGCACAAGACCTACCCCAATGGCACCCAGGCCCTGCTGCCGATGGATCTGGCGGTGCGCGAGGGCGAGTTCCTCACCTTGCTCGGCCCTTCGGGCTGCGGCAAGAGCACGCTGCTGCACCTGATGGCCGGACTGCAGGCGCCCAGTGGCGGCGCCGTGCGCCTGTGGGGCCGCCGGGTGGCCGAGATCGAGGCCAGCGGCCACCGGCTGAGCTTCGTCTTCCAGGATGCGACGCTGATGCCCTGGGCCCGCGTCGACGCCAATGTGCGCCTGCCGCTGGACCTGGCCGGCGTGGCACGTCCAGAGGCCGATGCGCGCGTGCGTGCCGCCCTGCAGGGCGTGGGCCTGGCGCGCTTTGCCGGCCACCGGCCGCGCGAACTGTCGGGCGGCATGCAGATGCGCGTGTCCATTGCCCGCGGACTCGTCACCGAGCCCACGCTGCTGCTGATGGACGAGCCCTTCGGCGCCCTCGACGAGATCACGCGCCAGCGACTGGATGGCGATCTCGCCGAGCTGTGGCGGGCGCGCCGGCTCACGGTGGTCTTTGTCACGCACTCGATCTTCGAGGCCGTGGCGCTGTCGACCCGCGTCGTCGTGATGGCGGCGCGGCCGGGCCGCGTGGTCGAGCAGCATGTGATTGACGAGCCTTATCCGCGCGGACCGGATTTTCGCGTCTCGACGCGTTTTGCCGAGCATGCGCGCGTGCTGCAGGACGCGCTGCTGCGCGCCAGTGCCGGCGAAGACGACGACGGCGGCGGAGCGCCCGCTTGAAGCCGGCCCTGCAACGCCTGCTCTGGCCGACAGCGGTGGCCGTGGCGCTGCTGGCGCTGTGGCAGGGCCTGGTCGTGGCCTTCGAGGTGCCGGTCTTTCTGGTGCCCTCGCCGCTGCGGGTGGGCCAGACCCTGGTGGCCGATGCACCGCTGCTGCTGAGCGCCCTGCTCAATACGCTGAAGGTGACGCTGCTGGCCCTGGCCTGCGCCACCGTGCTGGGCACGCTGATAGCCTTTGCCTTCGTGCAGAGCCGCGCGCTGGAGACGGCGCTCTTCCCCTATGCCGTGCTGCTGCAGGTGACGCCCATCGTGGCCATCGCGCCGCTGGTCATCATCTGGGTGCGCGACGCCACCGCCTCGCTGGTGATCTGCGCCACCCTGGTGGCGCTGTTCCCCATCATCGCCAACACCACGCTGGGCCTGCGCAGCGTCAACCCGGCGCTGCTGAGCTATTTCAGGCTCCAGCGCGCGACAAGGCTGCAGACACTGTGGCGGCTGCGCATCCCGTCGGCGCTGCCGTTTTTCTTCGGTGGCCTGCGCATCAGCTCGGGCCTGGCACTGATTGGCGCCGTGGTGGCCGAGTTCGTTGCCGGCACCGGCGGCAGCGGCACCGGCCTGGCCTACCAGATCCTGCAATCGGGCTACCAGCTCAACATCCCGCGCATGTTTGCCGCGCTGGCCCTCATCACCGCGGCCGGCGTGGCGTTGTTCGCGCTGATGGCCGGGCTCAGCCGCTGGGCCCTGGGCGGCTGGCACGAGAGCGAGCAAGGGCGAGACTGACAGCCGCTACATAGCCTCGCGCGCCGCCAGCTGCATGCTCAGCGCGAACAGTGCCTCGTCGGTGGTGCGCAGGCGGCGGCAGACCTCGCGGCCGATGTTCATCTGCAGCAGCGCGAACTGCTCCAGATCGTGCTCGTACAGGCGCAGCAGGTCGTCGGTGGAGAACTCGATGAAGACCGAATGGCTGTCGGCACGCACGGTGGCGCTGCGCGGCTGCAGGTCCATCAGCGCCATCTCGCCGACGCAGTCGCCGGCCTGCAACTGGCGCAGCAGCTGTTCGCGACCCTGCCATTGCTTGATCACCGCGGCCTGGCCGTGTTCCAGCACAAACATCGACTGCGCCGGTGTGCCCTCGCGGAACAGGCAGCCGCCGCGGGCCAGCTCGACCCGGCGGGCTCGTTCCAGCAACACGCGCAGGCTGTCCTCGCCCAGCGCGCCGAAGATGGGCACGCGCTGCAGCCAGTCGGTCGAGGTCGGCAGCATTGCAGGAGGCTTTCCGGCGTCCCCATCAGGGGCCGCCCGAGGCGCCAGTGTACGCAGCGGGGCCCCCGTTCGGGGCGCCTCTGTCAGTTCGACAGCAAGGCTTGCCCCAGCGCCTCGGCGGTCTCGATGCCGTCGACGCCGGCCGACATGATGCCGCCGGCATAGCCTGCACCCTCGCCGGCGGGGTAGAGGCCGGCGGTGTTGAGGCTTTGGCGGTCACGTCCGCGCGTGATGCGCAGCGGCGACGAGGTGCGCGTCTCGACGCCAGTGAGCACCGCGTCGGCCATCGCGAAGCCGCGGATCTGGCGCTCGAAGGCGGGCAGCGCCTCGCGGATGGCGTCGGTCACGTAGGCCGGCAGGCTGCCCTGGCGCGGATCGGCCAGGTCTGTGAAATGCACGCCGGGCTTGTAGGAGGGCTCGACCGTGCCCGCTGTGCTGGAGCGCTGGCGGCGCAGGAAATCGCCGACCAGCTGGCCCGGCGCCCGATAGCCGCCGCCCCCGAGCTCGAAGGCGCGGCTTTCCCACTGGCGCTGGAAGGCCACGCCGTCCAGCGGGTCAACCGGCCCGCTGCCGGGTTGCAGGCGGTAGTCGTCGGGCGAGATGCCGACGACGATGCCGGCATTGGCATTGCGCTCGTTGCGCGAGTACTGGCTCATGCCATTGGTGACCACGCGGCCGGGCTCGGAGGTGGCGGCCACCACCGTGCCGCCCGGGCACATGCAGAAGCTGTAGACCGAGCGCCCGTTGCCGGCGTGGTGAACCAGCTTGTAGTCGGCGGCGCCCAGGATAGGGTTGCCGGCGTTGGGGCCGAAGCGGGCGCGGTCGATCACGCCCTGCGGGTGCTCGATGCGAAAACCCACCGAGAAGGGCTTGGCCTCCAGCACCACGCCGCGCTGCTGCAGCATGGCGAAGGTGTCGCGTGCGCTGTGGCCCAGGGCCAGCACCAGGTGGTCGGCGCGAATCTCCTCGCCACCGGCCAGCACCAGGCCACGCAGTGCGCGCGTGCGGCCGGCGGCGTCGGGCTGGGGCAGATCCTCGATCAGCAGGTCGACCGCCTGCTGCTGGAAGCGGATCTCGCCGCCCAGCGCGGTGATGTTGGCGCGCATCTTCTCGATCATGCCGACGAGGCGGAAAGTGCCGATGTGGGGCTTGGCGACGAACAGGATCTCTTCCGGCGCGCCGGCCTTGACGAACTCGGTGAGCACCTTGCGCGTGAGGTGGCGCGGGTCGCTGATCTGGCTCCACAGCTTGCCGTCGCTGAAAGTACCGGCGCCGCCCTCGCCGAACTGCACGTTGGAGCCCGGGTCGAGCACGCCGCGACGCCACAGGCCCCAGGTGTCCTGCGTGCGTTCGCGCACCGGCTTGCCGCGCTCCAGCACCAGCGGACGCAGGCCCATCTGGGCCAGGATCAGCGCTGCGAACAGGCCGCAGGGGCCGAAGCCCACCACCACAGGGCGCGGCCGGCCGCTGGCATGGAAATCGGCCGGCGCATGGCCGACGAAGCGGTAGCGGGTGTCGGGCGCCGGGCGCAGATGGGCGTCGCCGGCATGGCGGGCCAGCAGCGCCGCTTCATCCACGCCGTCGGCGAGTTCGCAATCGACGGTGTAGACCAGCTCGATGGCCGACTTGCGCCGCGCATCCCAGGCGCGCCTGAAGACGCTGAAGGCGCGCAGCTGCGCGTCACCCACGGCAAGGCGCCGCAGCACTGCCTCACGCAACGCCGGCTCGGCGTGGTGCAGCGGCAGCCGTAGTTCGGTGATTCTCAGCATCGCCTGGGACAGGCTCGCGGGGGCCGCGCGGCCACTCCCCCGGGCCGCGGTAGGCCGCGGACCGGTCAGCCGCCCTTCTTGGGGCGCTTGCCGGGGTTCTTCTTGCTGCGCGTGTGCGAGCC
Organism: Rubrivivax sp. A210; assembly: GCF_904426505.1. Classification (GTDB taxonomy): domain Bacteria; phylum Pseudomonadota; class Gammaproteobacteria; order Burkholderiales; family Burkholderiaceae_C; genus Rubrivivax. The sequence goes on along the minus strand of NZ_CAJGBN010000002.1, from coordinate 111,585 downwards.
GCGCTCGAGGCTGATGCGCTGGCCGCGGCGGGTGGTGACGGTCACGCCATTGGGCGCGGGCGGGCGCGGCGTGGCGCGGGCGTCGGCTTCGGTTCTGATCTTCTGGGCCATGATGAGGCACTCCATGCAAATTCGGGCGAACCCCGGATTAGGCCACAAGCCGGCAAGCCTGGTCCCGCTGGACGGTGGCGCAGGGCCCGCGGACGGCGCTTGAAGGACAATCGTGGGCATGATTGCCCAACGCACCCTCAAGTCCATCACGCGCGCCGTTGGCGTCGGCGTACACAGCGGGCAGATGGTCGAACTGACGCTGCGCCCGGCACCTGCGGACGCTGGCATCACCTTCCACCGCACCGATCTGGCGGTGCCCGTGGACATCCCGGTGACGCCCTTCGCGGTGAGCGACACCCGCATGGCCAGCACCATCAGCGCCGGCGGCGACCCCGGTGCGCCCAAGGTGCAGACCATCGAGCACCTGATGTCGGCCTGCGCCGGCCTGGGCCTGGACAACCTGCACGTCGACATCACCGCCGAAGAGGTGCCCATCCTCGACGGCAGCGCGGCCAGCTTCGTCTTCCTGCTGCAAAGCGCCGGCATCGAACTGCAGAAGGCGCCCAAGCGCTTTCTGCGCGTGTTGAAGCCGGTGGAGATTCGCGAAGGGGAGGGCGCGGCGCTGAAGTGGGCGCGGCTCGACCCCTTCCACGGCTACAAGCTGGCCTTCGAGATCGAGTTCAACCACCCGGCCGTGGACGCCACCGGGCGCTCGGTAGCCTTCGATTTCTCCAGCGGCCAGTACAAGCGCGACATCGCCCGTGCCCGCACCTTCGGCTTCACCAAGGACGTGGAGATGATGCGCGCCCGCGGCCTGGGCCTGGGCGGCAACATGGACAACGTCATCGTCGTCGACGACTACCGCGTGCTCAACAGCGACGGGCTGCGCTACGACGACGAGTTCGTCAAGCACAAGATCCTCGACGCCATCGGCGACCTGCATATCGCCGGCAAGCCACTGCTGGCCAGCTATACCGCCTACAAGAGCGGCCACGCGCTCAACAACAAGCTGCTGCGCAAGCTGCTGGCCGATGCCTCGGCCTATGAGGTGGTGAGCTTCGAGCGCGAAGACCAGGCGCCGCGCGGCTTTGCCGAACTGGCGCCGGCCTGGTAGGGCAGCGAGCCAGAGGGAGCAGCGCGCGATGATGATCTTCCGCCTCGTCTTCGGCCTGCTGCTGGTGAGCGGGCTGCTGTGCTTTGCGATGTACATCGGCACCGGCCAGGTGCTGTGGCGCCGGCGCGGGGTGGTTGTCGTCAAATGGACGCTGCTGGCGGCCTTCGGCTTCTTTGCCGTTCTGATCCTCGAACGCCTGGTGCTGATGCTCTGACGCTGATTTTTGATTCAGCGGCCTGCGGCCTGGGCCGCCGGCCGCTCGGCCACCAGCAACTCCAGCTCGACCGGCTGACCACCGCGCTGCACCGATACCACGGCCTTGCTGCCCGGCGTCAGCGTGGCGACGGCGGCGAAGAGGTCACTGCTCTTGGCGATGGCGTGGCCACCCACCTTCTGCACCACGTCGCCCGGGCGCAGGCCGCCGCGCGCAGCCGGGCCGTCCTGCAGCACGCCGGTGATCAGCACGCCTTCCTTGACGGGCAGGTTGAGGCTCTCGATGAGGTCGGGCGTCAGGTCGCGCGGCTCCACGCCCAGCCAGCCGCGCTTGACGCTGCCGTCGCGCACCAGCGCCTCCATCACCTGCCGCGCGGTGTCGGCAGGCACGGCAAAGCCTATGCCCAGGCTGCCGCCGCTGCTGGAGAAGATGGCGGTATTGATGCCCACCAGTGCGCCGCGCACGTCGACCAGGGCGCCGCCCGAGTTGCCGGGGTTGATGGCGGCATCGGTCTGGATGAAGTTCTGGAAGCGCGACTGCCCGGCGCTGCTGCGGTCCAGCGCGCTGACGATGCCGGCGGTGACGGTCTGGCCGACGTTGAAGGGGTTGCCGATGGCCAGCACCGCATCGCCCACATGCAGCGCGCGCACGTCGCCCAGCGCGATCACCGGCAGCGTTGCCAGCTCGATCTTCAGCACCGCGATGTCGGTCTCGACATCGCTGCCGACGACGCGGGCGCGCGTCTGGCGGCCGTCGGCCAGCTGCACCTCGATCTCAGTGGCGTCCTCGATGACGTGGTGGTTGGTGAGCAGGTAGCCCTCGGGCGAGACGATGACCCCCGAGCCGAGGCCGATCTGCTGCGTGGGCGGCGCGTCCCCGAAGAAGAAGCGAAAGCGCGGGTCGTCGCCATGCGGGTTGCGTCGCGCCACGCGCATCGCGCTGATGCTCACCACCGCCGGCGCCGCGCGCTGCGCCGCCAGGGCGTAGCCGCTGCCACCGCCGGCGCTGGCCGCCAGGGCCGGCGCCTGCAGCAGCGTGGGCGTCGGCAGCAGGCGGCCACTGACGCCGGCCGAGCCGCCCGGCAGCCACTCGGGCTTGAGGGTGGAGACCACGAAGAGGCCCGCCACCGCCACCGTCACGGCCTGCGAGAAGACCAGCCAGGTTCTACGCCACATCGAATGCAGGCCCGCGAGGGCAGGGGGAGCCCAGGGCTTGGGCAGAATCGGCCCATGGCCGACCGAAAAGACATTGCCTCCTGCCTCGACCAACTGCTGCGGCCGGAGGGCTTCAAGGATTATGGGCCGAATGGTCTGCAGGTCGAGGGCGCTCGCGAGGTGCGTCGCATCGCCTCGGGCGTGACCGCGAGCCTGGCCTTCATCGACGCCGCGCTGGCCGCCGGCGCCGACACGCTGATCGTCCACCACGGCCTTTTTTGGCGCGGCCAGGACGGGCGCCTCACCGGCTGGCTGGCCGAGCGCGTGCGCCGGCTGATGGCGGCGAACGCCAATCTCTTCGCCTACCACCTGCCGCTGGATGCCCACGCCGAACTGGGCAACAACGCCCAGCTGGGCCTGCGCCTGGGCCTGATGGCCGACGCGCGCTTCGGCGATCAGGATCTGGGCTTCATCGGGCCGGCCACCGCGCCGCTGGACGCGCTGGCGGCGCGCGTGCAGCAGCAACTGGGCCGCGCGCCGCTGCTGCTGCCGGGCGACGGCCGCGCGCTGCGCCGCGTCGCCTGGTGCACAGGCGGCGCCCAGGGCTATTTCGAGGCCGCCATCGCGGCTGGCGCGGACGCCTTTCTCACCGGCGAGGTGTCGGAGCCGCAACAGCACCTGGCGCGCGAGACCGGCGTCGCCTTCCTCGCCTGCGGCCACCACGCCACCGAGCGTTTCGGTGCGCCCGCCGTGGCGGCCCAGGTGGCGGGGCGGTTCGGGCTCGAGCACGCCTTCATCGACCTGGACAACCCCGCATGAAGCCCATCGTCGTGACCATGGGCGACGCCGCCGGCATCGGCCCCGAAATCATCGTCGGCGCCTTCCACCGGGGTGCGTTGGGCGATGCGGTTGTGATCGGCGACGCCGGTGTGCTGCGCCGCGCCGGCGCACCCATGCTGGCGCTGATCGAGGCACCGGCCGATCTGGCCGCGGTGCCGCCCGGCTGCCTGCCGCTGCTGCAGCCGCCCGGCCTGCCGGACGGTCTGGACAAACTGCCGCGGGGCCGCATCGACGCCCGCAACGGCGCAGCGGCAGCGCGTTGCATCGAACACGCCGTGGCCCTGGTGCAGCGTGGCGAGGCCGCGGCCATCGTCACTGCGCCGCTGCACAAGGAGGCCCTGGCCGCTGCCGGCGTGGACTATCCCGGCCATACCGAGATGCTGCAGGCCTTGTGTACCGAAGTGGGCGCGCCGCCGCCGGTGCGCATGATGCTGGCCAACGACGAGCTGCGCGTGGTGCTGGTGACCATCCACCAGTCGCTGCGGCGGGCCATCGAGGGCGTCACCTTCGACGCCGTGCTCGAAACCCTGCGCATCGCCCACCGCGCCGCGCTCGCCTGGGGTGAGGGCTCGCCGCGCATCGCCGTGGCCGGGCTCAACCCGCACGCCGGCGAGGGCGGCCTCTTCGGCGACGAAGAGCTGACCATCATCGGCCCCGCGGTGCAGGCCGCGCGTGCCGAGGGCATCAACGCCAGTGGCCCTTTTGCCCCTGACACGGTGTTCATGAACGCGCGCCGCGGCGCCTTCGACCTCGTCGTCGCGATGACCCACGACCATGGCCTGATCCCGGTGAAGTATCTCGGCGTCGAGCAGGGCGTCAACGTGACGCTGGGCCTGCCCGTGGTGCGCACCAGCCCCGACCACGGCACGGCCTTCGACATCGCCGGCCAGGGGGTGGCCGACCCCGGCAGCTTGGTGGCGGCGCTGGCCTGGGCGCGGCGGCTGGCAGGGCGTCAGCCGGCGGCCTGAGCCTGCCCCAGCGCGGCCAGCTGGCGCCGGGCGCGGGCGGTGGCGCGCTCGAGCAGCGCGGCCTGCTCGAAGGCGCGCATGCGGCCGGTATCGCACAGGCGGATCAGCATGCGCTGCGTCAGCGACACTGTCTTGCGATGACGTCCGCCGTAGGTGAACATGAAGAAGGCCCGCCCCGGGCTGATGTGGGCCAGGCGCACCTTGTGCCATTCGTTGTTGAGGTGCATCTCATAGGCGAAGCCGACCTCGACGTTCTCGGCCAGCCCGTGGCCCTGCGTGGCCTCGGGCGCCTCGGTGGGTGCGGGCAGGCCGGGGGCGACGGGCAGGGCGGCGATGCGCGGGCCGGCCTCGGCCTGTTCGGCACCATCGGCCGCATCGCCGAGCGGGATGTCGACCTGGCCGTTCCAGTCGACCGCAGCCTCGTCAACCAGGCCTATGCGCCTGGCCTCCTCGGGCGTGAAGCGGGCCTGGGCTGCCTCGTCGGCGGCCAGCGGCGTGGCCGGGATCGCGCGCAGTTCCTCGCGTGAAGGCAGGGGCTTCTCGAACGCGCCTTCGACCCTGCGCGCCATCAGGTTGATGTCGAGCTGGCGTGCGCCGGCGCGCTTGAGGGCGTCGGCATGGGCCGGCATCAGGCGGCCGAAGAACTCGCGCCGCTGGGCCTCGGGCCAGGCGATGAGATTCATGCCTTCCGTCAGGTCCTGCATCAGCCGCGGCAGCTCGGCCAGGAAGGCCTTGCGGTGGGCTGGCGTGGGCTTGGCCTGCACGCTCAGGAACAACTCGCGGCCGACGCGGCGCAGGCGCTGCGCCAGCGGGCCGTCGGCGCCGCCCTGGGAGTTGGCCTGCATCAGCACCTGGCTCCAGACGCCGCTGACGAAATCGCGCAGGAAGTCGGGGATCTCGACGTCCTTCAGATCGCCGGCCAGGCGCTGCGCATAAAGCTGGCGCAGGCGAATCTCGTCTTCCTTCTCCGACAGCACGGTGGCGGCGTCTTCGCCGCCGCTGTCATTGCCGCCCTGCAGCGCCTGCTCGTTGACGAACTGCTCGAGCGCGAGCAGCTTCTGCTCATAGATCTCGATGCGGTCGAAATCACCCTCGACCACCTGCTGCACCAGCTCGCGCACCTTGGCCAGCAGCTGCCGGGCCGCCTCGTCGCTGAAGTCCTCGAAGCCGGCGCCGAGCGAGGCGATGCGGTTGATGAAGCGCCGCACCGGGTGCTTGCGCGTCGAGAAGAAGCTGGAGTCGCCCAGGGCCGCGCGCAGCACCGGCAATTGCAGCCGCGCGATCTGGCGCGCCATCTGCGGCGGCACCTTGGGATCGGCCAGGATCTGGTCGAAAAGGAAGCCGATGACGTCGATCACCATGTGGTCGACGCCGCCCCGCGAGGCCTGGCGCAACTCTTCGCGGTGAGCGCGTATCAGGTTGGGCAGCGGCGCACCCCCGCCGCCGTAGTAGTCGTCTTCCTCGACCCAGCCCTGGCCGCCGCCGGCCATGGCGCCCGCCTCGGCGGCGCGGCCGCCCTGCGTGCCGCTCCCGCCACTGCTTCCGCTGCCACCGTAGGCTGGCCCGACGTGGGCCAGGCGGCGGATGACCGACATCAGCGCCGGATCGACCTGGCCCAGCTGCGTGCCGCCACGCCCGCCACCGTAGACGGTGGCCGGCACGAACCCGCTGGTTTGGCGCCCTCCCATCCGGCTGTCCGCGGGCAGCGCGCCGTAGCGGCTGGCGCTGCTGCGTTCGGGGTCGAAGCCATCCTCGCGCCCGGTGTCACGCGCGTACTCGCGCGAAGGGCGGTTGCGTACGGCCAGGCCAGCCGGCTGCACGCCGGCGTTGCGCCAGTCGGCCACGATGCTGGCGTACACCGCCGGCAGCAGCGCACCCAGCGAGCGGCTCATCTCGGAGGACAGCACCTTGTGGACATCGGGCCGGTCGGATACCGACTCGATGCCGCGCAGCATGGCGTGGCCCACGATGTCGGGGCGCACCGGGTTGCGCTCGCTCTCGCCGCCGGCGTCGACCAGCAGCGCGCCGACGTAGGCGTCGAGCTCGCGCAGCTCCCACTCGCAGGCGTAGGCGATCTCCATGCCGAAGCGCTCGGCCGAGATCTGCGCCTCGACCTCGCGGTCGTCCACCAGGCTCAGGCTGTCCCAGTTGGTATGGCGCGGCGCGGGCGCGGAGGCATAGGGCGGGGCCTTGCCGCCGGTGGTGGTGGCCGTGGCGGCGCGCGGGCCAACCTCTCGCAGCACGCGCTCGTCGAAGGCATCGTTGAAGGTCAGCACGAACACCGCCGACTTGCGGTTGAGTTCGAACTGCGCACCGAGCAGGCCATCCCGCAAATAGACGCTGCCGGCGGCCAGCGCCGCCAGGCCCAGGCTTTCTATGGTTCTCTCGGCCGCCTCGCGCGCCGCCAGCTTGATGCGCTGCACGGCGGCCTCCAGCGGTGGGGGAAGGCGGTGGACGGGATTCGGCTTCATCGATGCGCGGAGGCCGCGGGTCTGCGGCCTTCTAGTATGCGGCAAGCCCGTGCGGCGCCCTTGCCGCCTGTGCCGAGGGCGCAGGCGGCAGCGATTGCCTACTTGCGCAGCGAGTCGCGGATCTCGCGCAGCAGCAGCACGTCCTCTGTCGTCGGGGCCGGCGGGGCGGGCGGCGGCGGCGGGGCCTCGCGCTTCATGCGATTCATCTGCTTGACCATCATGAAGATGATGAAGGCCAGGATGATGAAGTTGAGCGCCACCGTGAAGAAGCTGCCGTAAGCGAACACCGCGCCGGCCTTCTTGGCCTCGACCAGCGTGGTGGCGGTCTGGCCGGCCAGCGGGATGAAGTAGTTGCTGAAGTCGAGCCCGCCGACGACGCGGCCCACCAGCGGCATGATGAGGTCGCCGACCACCGAGTCGACGATCTTGCCGAAGGCGCCGCCGATGATCACGCCGACCGCGAGGTCCATCACATTGCCCTTGAGGGCGAACTCGCGGAATTCCGAAGTGAAACTCATGCTGACTGCTCCTGTGCCTGTGGGCCCGCTAGGGGCCAGGGTGGGGTTGGGGCAGCGCGGCTGCCGACGGCCGGCACGGTAGTCGCGCCGCGCGGCAGCGTCAATAGAAGCGAGGCCGGTTTGGCGCGCGGCGAGCGGCCCGCAGGCCGACGCCGGGGCGCGGCGGCCGGCCTGCAAGCCGGCCGCAAGGGCGGCTCGCATAGAATCGCTGGTTGACCCGAATCACCCACGTACCCAGAGGTTCTGCATGAGCGACGCCGCCCTTGAACAAGGCTTCGACCAGGAACGACGCACCTGGATCGCCATCACCTGCGGCGCCGGTGCCGTTGGTGGCGCGGCGGTCGCGGTGCCCTTCGTGAGCACTTTCGCCCCGTCCGAGCGCGCACGCGCCGCCGGTGCCCCGGTCCAGGTGGACATCGGCGGCATCCAGCCCGGTGAGAAGCTGACCGTCGAATGGCGCGGCAAGCCGGTGTGGATCATCCGTCGCACCAAGGCCCAGCTCGATGCCCTGCCCAAGATCGACCCCCAGCTGGCCGATCCGCAATCCCAGCGCAAGCCTGACGAGCTGACGCCCGCCTACGCGCGCAATATCCACCGCTCGATCAAGCCCGAGTTCTTCGTCGGCGTGGGCATCTGCTCGCACCTGGGCTGCTCGCCGAGCGACAAGTTCACCCCTGGCGCCCAGCCCTCGCTGCCCGACGACTGGGCCGGCGGCTTCCTCTGCCCCTGCCACGGCTCGACCTTCGACATGGCCGGCCGCGTCTTCAAGAACAAGCCCGCACCCGACAACCTCGAGGTGCCGCCGCACATGTTCCTGTCGGACACGTCGCTGCTGATCGGCGAAGACAAGAAGGCCTGAGCGCCCCGCGCGCCTGACACAACCCAATCGGACCCGAGGTCAAGATGGCTGAATTCAAGGAAGCGCCGGCCGGCGCACCGGCACTCACGCAGGCCACGGTGTGGCTGCAGAACCGGTTCCCGACCGCGTTCGAGGCCTACCGTTTCCACATGTCGGAGTACTACGCTCCGAAGAACTTCAACTGGTGGTATTTCTTCGGCAGCCTGTCGCTGCTTGTGCTGGTGATCCAGATCGTCACCGGCATCTTCCTGGTGATGCACTACAAGCCCGACGCCGCCAAGGCCTTCGAGTCGGTCGAGTACATCATGCGCGACGTGCCCTGGGGCTGGCTGGTGCGCTACATGCACAGCACCGGCGCCAGCGCCTTCTTCATCTGCGTCTACCTGCACATGTGGCGCGGCCTTATCTACGGCAGCTACCGCAAGCCGCGCGAGCTGGTCTGGATCTTCGGCTGCGCCATCTTCCTGTGCCTGATGGCCGAGGCCTTCATGGGCTATCTGCTGCCCTGGGGCCAGATGTCCTACTGGGGTGCCCAGGTCATCATCAACCTGTTCGCCGCCATCCCCTTCGTCGGTCCCGACCTGTCGCTGCTGATCCGCGGTGACTACGTCGTCGGCGACGCCACGCTGAACCGCTTCTTCAGCTTCCACGTCATCGCCGTGCCGCTGGTGCTGCTGGGCCTGGTCGTGGCCCACCTGCTGGCGCTGCACGATGTCGGCTCCAACAACCCCGACGGCGTCGAGATCAAGGACAAGAAGGATCCGAAGACCGGTATCCCGCTCGACGGCATTCCCTTCCATCCGTACTACACGGTGCATGACCTGATCGGCGTGAGCGTCTTCCTGATGCTGTTCACGGCCGTCGTCTTCTTCGCGCCCGAGTTCGGTGGCTACTTCCTCGAATACAACAACTTCATCCCGGCCGACCCGCTCAAGACGCCGGCCCACATCGCCCCGGTGTGGTACTTCACGCCCTTCTATTCGATGCTGCGCGCCGTCACCGACGACTTCGTCAACGTGCTTGCCGGCCTCGTCGGCGTGGCCGGTGTGCTGGCCTTCCTGATGGGTGGCCTCAAGGGCATCTGGAAGTTCGTGCCGCTGGTTGCCGCGGTGGTGATCGCGGTGCTGCTCAAGACCTTCGATGCCAAGTTCTGGGGCGTGGTGGTGATGGGCGTGGCGGTGCTGATCCTCTTCGGCCTGCCCTGGTTCGACCGCAGCCCGGTCAAGTCCATCCGCTACCGCCCGAATTGGAACAAGACGCTCTACGCCGTCTTCATCGTCGTCTTCGTGGTGCTGGGCTATCTCGGCATCCAGCCGCCCACCTTCGTCGGCACGCTGCTGGCCCAGGCCGGCACGCTGTTCTACTTCGGCTTCTTCCTGCTCATGCCCTGGTGGAGCCGCATCGGCGAGTTCAAGCCCGTGCCCGAGCGCGTGGTTTTCACCGCCCACTGAGCGCACAGCGGAGCCCATTGCAATGACCAAGACGATTCGTTCGCTGCTCGCCTCCCTGCTGGCGCTGGCTGCCTTCACCGCCACCGCGCCGGCCCTCGCCAACACCGCCGGCCCGGCCTGGGACAAGTTCCCGACCCAGCGCATGTCCGACCTGGCGGCGCTGCAGAACGGCGCCAAGCTGTTCGCCAACTACTGCCTGAATTGCCACGCGGCGGCCTTCATGCGCTTCAACCGCCTGCGCGACATCGGCCTCACCGAACAGCAGATCAAGGACAACCTCATCTTCACCGGCGTCAAGGTCGGCGAGACGATGAAGACCGCGCTCGAAGCCAAGGATGCCAAGGAATGGTTCGGCGCCTTGCCGCCTGACCTGACCCTGATCACGCGCTCGCGCGCCGACGGCGCCAAGGGCAGCGGCGCCGACTACGTCTACACCTACCTGCGCAGCTACTACCGCGACGACACCAAGGCCACCGGCTGGAACAACCTGGTCTTCCCCAGCGTCGGCATGCCGCATGCGCTGTGGCAGCTGCAGGGCCAGCAACGCGCCGTCTTCGCCGAAGAGAAGGATCCGCACGATCCGGCCAAGAAGACGCATGTCTTCAAGGGCTTCGAGCCCATCACCACCGGCACCCTGTCGCAGGCCGAGTACAACAACGCGGTGGCCGACCTCGTCGCCTTCCTGCAATGGATGGGCGAGCCCAACCAGAGCGCGCGTGCCCGCCTGGGCGTGTGGGTGCTGATCTTCCTGGGCTTCTTCTCGGTGATTGCCTGGCGCTTGAATGCCTCCTTCTGGAAGGACATCAAGTAAACCGGGCACGGCCGGGCCGCGAGGCCGGGCCTGCAGCGCAGTGGGGGCTCGCCGCACCCACTGCGTTTTTCCTTTTCCGCAGCCGCTTGCTTGAGCGCTGCCGGTTCGTCGATGCGTTAATGAAAGGCCCCAAGCCATGATGGTGCTGTACTCCGGAACCACCTGCCCCTACTCGCACCGCTGCCGCTTCGTGCTGTTCGAGAAAGGCATGGACTTCGAGATCCGCGATGTCGACATCTTCGCCAAGCCCGAGGACATTGCGCTGATGAACCCGTACAACGAGGTGCCCATCCTGGTGGAGCGCGACCTCATCCTGTACGAGAGCCACATCATCAACGAGTACATCGACGAGCGCTTTCCGCATCCGCAGCTGATGCCCGGCGACCCGGTGGCGCGTGCGCGCGTGCGCCTGTTCCTGTTCAACTTCGAGAAGGAGCTGTTCAGCAACGTCAACCTGCTTGAGGGCCGCGGCGTCAAGGCCACCGAGAAGCAGCTTGAGAAGGCTCGTGAGCAGATCCGTGATCGCCTGACCCAGCTCGCCCCCATCTTCCTGAAGAACAAGTACATGCTGGGCGACGACTTCAGCATGCTCGACGTGGCCATCGCGCCGCTGCTGTGGCGCCTGGACTACTACGGCATCGACCTCAGCAAGAACGCGGTGCCGCTGCTCAAGTACGCAGAGCGCATCTTCTCGCGCCCGGCCTACATCGAGGCGCTGACGCCGTCCGAGAAGGTGATGCGCAAGTAAGCAAGGCCAGCGATGCCCCCCACGCCCGATACGCCGTCGACCCGCCCCTATCTGTTGCGGGCGCTGCACGCCTGGTGCACCGACAACGGGTTTACGCCCTATGTCGCCGTCCACGTCGATGGCAGCGTGCAGGTGCCGATGGAGTACGTCGACAACCATGAGATCGTGCTCAACATTGGCCACGAGGCGACCGCGGGGCTGAAGATCGGCAACGACTACCTCGAGTTCAGGGCGCGCTTCAGGGGCGTCTCGCGCGAAATCCAGGTGCCGATCGATCATGTGGTGGCCATCTACGCACGCGAGAACGGCCAGGGCATGGCCTTCCCCATGCCCACCGATGCCGCGCGTGCCGAAGGCGCCAACGAAGCCCCGGCCTCGCCGCGCGGCCTGCGCCTGGCCTCGACCGAGCCCGATGCGCCGCCTGCCCCGGGCGATGCCGCAACCACCCCCGGCGACGAGCCTCCTGACCCGGCCCCCGCGCCCGGCAACCGGCCCTCGCTCAAGCGGATCAAGTAAGGGCGCGCCTCCTACAATCGCCAGCCCGGCCGGCTTAGCTCAGTTGGTAGAGCACCCGCCTTGTAAGCGGAAGGTCGTCCGTTCGATTCGGACAGCCGGCACCAGTTTCGCCCCACCGCGGCCGGGCCTCAAGACCGCTGCGCCACCTTCACCTTGATGGCCGGGCCGCCCCGCCCCTGGGCCTGCAGTGCGGCCTCGAAGACGGGCGCCAGCTGGCGCAGCTTGGCTGCGGCGGCCGAATGGGCGGCCAGCAGCACCCAGGTCTGCTCGTCCAGCGGCCCGGCCTGCACCGCGGCGCGCAGGGCCGGGTCCATCAGCGGCGTGATGGCCGCGAGCCGCGCCTGCGATTCGCGCACGCGCGCCAGCAGGTCGCGCAGCGTGTGGTCTTCGCCCAGCGCTGCCCCCAGTGAGCGGCGGTGGCTGTCCGGGGACGGGCGTTGCGAGGAGGCCATGAGGCGGTCAGTGTAGTGAGCGCCGGGGCCCGGTCGCTGCCCGCGGTCGCGCCAGGCCCGGCAGCGGTGTCGCAAGTCACGGGGCTGTACCAGGGCCGGATGCTAAAATCAAGGGCTTCGCGCAGCGGCGCACCGCGTCTTCGGATGGCGGCAGCGGCGGTGTTCGACGGGTCCGGCAGCCCTTTGCAGCTTTTGCAGCCGCTTGCGACCGCTTGCAGAAGCAGCGCCAGACCCCAGATGCTCCAGACGCCGCCAGGTTCGCGCGGGCCCCAGGCCCGCCCGCTGCTTGTGCGCCACCTTCGACCCAACCAGCCCCCGCCGCATGTTCCCCAAGATCCTGACCCAGATTTTCGGCAGCCGGAACGAGCGCCTGCTCAAGCAATACCGGCGCGAAGTGGAAAAGGTCAACGCGCTCGAGCCGCAGTTCGAAAAGCTCAGCGACGAGCAGTTGCGCGGCAAGACCGAGGAGTTCCGTCAGCGCCTGGCCGGCGGCACCGCGCTCGACGCGCTGTTGGTCGAGGCCTTTGCCGTCGTGCGCGAGGCCGGCAAGCGTTCGTTGAAGATGCGCCATTTCGACGTGCAGCTGATCGGCGGCATGGCCCTGCACCAAGGCAAGATCGCCGAGATGCGCACCGGCGAGGGCAAGACGCTGATGGCCACGCTGCCGGTCTACCTGAATGCCTTGGCCGGCAAGGGCGTTCACCTCGTCACCGTCAACGACTACCTGGCGCGGCGCGACGCCGAGTGGATGGGCCGGCTCTACGGTTTCCTGGGCCTGACGGTGGGCGTCAACGTGCCCGGCATGGGGCGCGAGGAGAAGCAGGCCGCCTATGCAGCTGATGTCACCTACGGCACCAACAACGAGTTCGGCTTCGACTACCTGCGCGACAACATGGTGCTCGAGGTGCGCGACCGCGTCGCACGCGGCCTGGCCTATGCCATCGTCGACGAGGTCGACTCCATCCTCATCGACGAGGCGCGCACCCCGCTCATCATCAGCGGCCAGGCCGAAGACCACACCGACATGTATGTGCGCATCAATGCCATCGTGCCGGGCCTGAAGAAGCAGATCGGAGAAGAGGACATCCGCACCGGCGAGGGCGTGGTCGACGCCGGCGACTTCACCGTCGACGAGAAGACGCACCAGGTCTACCTCACCGAGCGAGGCCATGAGAACGCCGAGCGCCTGCTCACCGAGGCCGGCCTGCTGGCCGAGGGCGCCAGCCTCTACGAGCCGGGCAATATCGCGCTGATGCACCACGTCTACGCGGCGTTGCGGGCCAACCACCTCTACAACCGCGACCAGCACTATGTGGTGCAAGACGGCGAGGTGGTCATCGTCGACGAGTTCACGGGCCGCCTGATGACGGGCCGGCGCTGGAGTGACGGCCTGCACCAGGCAGTCGAGGCCAAGGAAGGCGTGCAGATCCAGAGCGAGAACCAGACCCTGGCCTCGGTCACCTTCCAGAACTTCTTCCGCATGTACGGCAAGCTCTCGGGCATGACCGGCACGGCCGACACCGAGGCCTACGAGTTCCAGGAGATCTACGGCCTCGAGACGGTGGTGATCCCGCCCAACAAGCCGACCATCCGCAAGGACGACAACGACCTCATCTACAAGACCGCCAAGGAAAAGTACGACGCGGTCATCGCCGACATCCGCGACTGCCACGAGCGCGGCCAGCCGGTGTTGGTGGGCACGACCAGCATCGAGAATTCCGAGCTGATCTCGGGCCTGCTCACCAAGGTCAAGCTGCCGCACCAGGTGCTCAATGCCAAGCAGCACGCCAAGGAGGCCGAGATCGTGGCCCAGGCCGGGCGGCCGGGCGTGATCACCATCGCCACCAACATGGCCGGCCGCGGCACCGACATCGTGCTCGGCGGCAATGTCGAGAAGCAGATCCAGTTCCTCGAGAACGATGCTGCGCTGAGCGACGACGAGCGCCGTGCTCGCGCCCAGCAGCTCAAGGACGAATGGCAGAGCCTGCACGAGAAGGTCAAGGCCGCCGGCGGCCTGCGCATCGTGGCCACCGAGCGCCACGAGAGCCGGCGCATCGACAACCAGCTGCGCGGCCGCTCGGGCCGCCAGGGCGACCCCGGTGCCAGCCGCTTCTACCTGAGCCTGGACGACCCACTGATGCGCATCTTCGCGGGCGACCGCGTGCGCGCCATCATGGACCGCCTGAAGATGCCCGAGGGCGAGGCCATCGAGGCCGGCATCGTCAACCGCAGCATCGAGAGCGCGCAGCGCAAGGTCGAGGCGCGCAACTTCGACATGCGCAAGCAGTTGCTCGAATACGACGACGTCAGCAACGACCAGCGCAAGGTCATCTACCAGCAGCGCAACGAGATCCTCGAGTCGGCCAGCCTCGACGAGCAGATCACCAACCTGCGCAAGAGTGCGATGACCGAGGTCGTTCGCACCTATGTGCCTGCCGGCACGCTGGAAGAGCAGTGGGATCTGGACGCGCTGGAACGCGTGCTGCGCGAGGAATGGCAGCTCGAGGTGGCGCTCAAGGCCAAGGTCGACAAGAGCGAGTCCATCACCGACGACGACATGGTCGACACCGTGGTGGCTGCGGCCGACGCGATGTTCAAGGGCAAGGTCGAGCTCGTCGGCAGCGAGCAGTTCACGCCCTTCATGCGCATGGTGCTGCTGCAAAGCATAGACAGCCACTGGCGCGAGCACCTGGCGGCGCTGGACTATCTGCGCCAGGGCATCCATCTGCGCGGCTATGCCCAGAAGAACCCGAAGCAGGAATACAAGCGCGAGGCCTTCGAGCTGTTCTCCCAGCTGCTCGACGTGGTCAAGCTCGAGGTCACGCGCATCCTGATGACGGTGCGCATCCAGACGCAAGACCAGGCGGCCGAGGCGGCCCAGGCGCTCGAGCAGCAGGCATCCCAGCTGAGCAACGTGACCTACACCGCGCCCACCGAGGACGGCGGCGTCAGCCAGGTGGCTGATACCGGGCTGTTGGGCGAGGCGCCCTTGCCCAAGGCCGGCCGCAACGACCCCTGCCCCTGCGGCAGCGGCAAGAAGTACAAGAACTGCCACGGCAAGCTGAGCTGAGCCTTTTGCGCCATGAACCGGCCCGCCTTGACGCTGCCGCTGCCACGCTTCGCCCAGGCCGTTGCCCTCACGGTGGCCATGGTGGCTGCGGCCAGCGGTTGCGCCGCCGTGCCTGCGATGGCTGAGGGTGGCGCACCCGCCCCGGCCGCGCCGGCAAGGTCCGATGAACTGCAGACCATCCTGGCCGCCGTGCGTGCCGACGCGGCAGCCACCTGGCAGCTGGCCGACGCGGGCGCGCTGAAGGCCGAGGCCGAGGCCGTGACCTGGCCCGACGGCTCGCTGGGCTGTCCCCAGCCGGGCCGCATGTACACCCAGGCCCTGGTGCCGGGCTGGCGCATCGTCGTGCGCGGCAGCGGGCGTGAACGCGTGTACCACGCCACCGCCCGCGGCCACTGGTTGCCCTGCCCGGCCGGCCGTGCCGTGCCGCCCCCATCGGGCGACGTCACGCGCTGAAGCGCCGCGCCGCCGCGCCTGCGGCGGTCAGCCTCAACAATAAAAAAGCCCCGCCGCTTGCGCGGCAGGGCCTTGCTGCAGCCGCGGGCGCGAGGCCCGCGGCGGTGCCGGGCTCAGGGCCGGGCGACGGTGATCACCGGCGACGACCAGGTCTCGAAGTGGGCGGGGTTCTTCTTGTCGGCCAGCGCCTTGGTCACGGTGACGCGGACGATGTAGCTGCCATTGGGAGCCACGCTCCACTGGTTGAGCTTGGCCGGATCCTTCTTGAACACCTGGCCGTCCCAGGCGAAGGCGAAGAAGCCGGTGGGCGAGCCATTGCGCGTGACCCATTCGTCCAGGCTCACGCGGCCCACGACATTGCCGGTGGCAGCGTCGAGCGCCTCGAGCAGCACGCGCTCGGAGTGGTGGTCGAGGTGGATCAGGAAGAACGGGATGTCGTCACCCGCCATCGTGTAGCTCGCGCCGGTGGGCATGTTGTTGAAGAAGCCACCGCTGAGCTGGGCCAGCCAGGGGAAGCCGTTGGCCGTGGGGGCCAGGACCTGGATGGACTGGTAGTCGCCCTTGAAGCCGGCGTAGGGCACGCGCAGCGGCGCGCCGCCGTCGCGCGGCGTCAGCACGATGTAGCCGCCGTAGATGCCCTTGTCCTCAAGCTGCGTGCCGTCGGGCGGCGTGATGGTCACCGAGACTTCGGCGTCGTCCTCGCCCGCGGGTACCGTGACCGAGGCGGCGCTGAATGCCACGCCGGCCGAGGCCGCGAAGTTGGTCAAGCCGGGCGCCTGCACAAAGGTGAAGGGGCCGGTGGCCAGTGCCGCGACATGGCTGAGGTCATAGGTGGAGCCGGCGGCCGCGCGGATCTTGAGCTTCTGGCGGAAGGGCCGTGCCGAGCTTTCGCCGACCGCGATCTCGCTGGGCTCGACGGTGGTACGGGTGTCAATGGCGCCGACGATGTCCATCATGCCCGCGCCTTGGCGGTGCACATGGTCAAGGAAGCCGAGGCCGGGGTTGCCGCCCCAGGCCTTGGGATCGGCCGTGTTCTGCAGCAGCGTCTTCATGCGCGCCGGGCTGGTGCGCGGACGCGCCTGCAGCACCAGAGCGGCGCCGCCGGCAACGTGGGGCGAGGACATCGAGGTGCCCGACAGCGTGGCGTAGCCGCCTTCTTCCAGCGGGTAGGTGGAGAAGATGGCGCCGCCCGGGGCGCCGATATTGGGCTTGACGCTCAGATCGGCGGCGAGGCCGAAGGAACTGAAGCCCGAGATCAGGCCGCCGGTGCCGAAGGGATAGCCGACGAAGTCGGTGCCCCAGGTCAGCGAGGCCGGGCCCGCGGCGATGGCCGCATTGAGCGCCGCGCCCTGGGCCGCGGTGACCGCGACCACCGGGATGGTGATGGCGGGCGCGCCGGCCACCGTGGGGCTGAGCGCACCGGCGGCGTTGTTGAAGAGCACCACGGCCGCTGCGCCTGCGGCCTGGGCGTTGAAGGCCTTGGTGTAGAAGGTGCAGGTGCCGCGGCGGATGAGCACGGCCGTGCCGGTGAGGCTGCCTGCGGGCAGGGCCGCGCAGCCATCATTGGCGACGAGGGTCGCGCTGGTGCGTGCCAGAGGCAGGCTGCCGCTGGTGGGCGGCAGCGGAGAGCCGGTGGCCGGGTTGTAGCCAAACGGCGTGGCGCCGACGGTGAAGGCACGTTGCGCGTTGTCGAAGGAGGCAACGCCGATGACGTCGCTGCCCACGCCCGGCGCGCCGGCGGCGTAGAGGCCGTCTGGCGTCGAGCCCTGCGGGCCGTTGTTGCCGATGGAGGCAACCACGATGACGCCGCGCTTGGACAGGCGGCTGGTGGCCACCGCGGTCGGGTATTGCGGCCATTGGCGGGCCGAGCCCAGGCTCTGGTTGACGACGTCCATGCCATCGGCCAAGGCGCGCTCGAGTGCGGCGAGGATGACGTCGTCGCTGGTCGAGCCATCGCAGCCGAACACGCGGTAGGCGCCGAAGGTCACGCCCGGAGCCACGCCCTTGATGGCGCCGTTGGCGCCGACGATGCCTGCGACGTGGGTGCCGTGGCCGTTGCAGTCATCGGGGTTGGCGTCGGGCACCGGGTTGGGATTGGTGTTGGCGTCGTAGGCGTCGCCGACGAAGTCGAAGCCGTAGCGCACGCGTGCGCTGGGGAAGGCGGTGCCGCCTGCCACACCGCCGCCGCCGAGGTCGGGGTGGTCGATGTCGATGCCGGTGTCGATGATGCCGACCTTGATGCCGGCGCCGGTGACGCCGCGTGTCTGCGCGATGTTGGCGCCGGTCAGGGCCACGGCCGCGGCCATCTCGGGCGCGCTACCCTGGCCGCCGGCCTCGGGCTTGGGTGCCTGCACGGTGCCCACCGGGTACATGGCCTTGAAGCCGGGCAGCTTGGCCAGCAGGGCGCGCTCGGCCGGCGTTGCGTGGACCGCGAAGCCGTTGAAGAGCACGTCATAGGCGCGGCGCTCCTTGAACTTGACGCCGGCGGCCGCGGCCGACTTGCGGAAGGCGTCCTTCTCGGACTTGACGGCAGCCTTGCTGTTGCCATCGGCCTCGGGGGCACCGGCCAGTTCCACGAACCACAGATTGCCACCCTCGGCCGCCGACATGGCGACCGAGCCCTGGGAATAGGCCCATCCGGACGTCAGCGTCAGTGCCGCTGCGGCCATCAGGCTCTTGACATGCTTTCTGCTCATTCGTACTCCACTCCAGCATTGCGCCCCGGGTCGAGGCGGGTTGAGATGCAGGCCCGCCGGGTTGCGGCGGGCTGCGTCATCGGCACATTCGGGACACTGCGCCGCAAGTTCCGAGCCATGGCTCCAGTTCTTCGCTGCACGGTGTGCCCGAGAGGTCAGGCATATTGAATAGCTTCTTGCGGCTACAGACGAGGTCTTACCCGCAGCTGCGCCCCCCTCGACTAGGGGGGTTATGTCCTTGCGCGGGCAATGGCGCAACGCCTGGCGCCATGCCTTCGCACGACCTCCTACACTGTCGGTCCCCTGAATCGACCTGCCGCTGCGCCATGCCCGTCAATCTTCAAGCCCCCGATCCGCAACAGTTGCATGCCGTGCCCGGCCTGCGCATCGGCGTGGCGATGGCCGGCGTGCGCAAGCCCAACCGGCGCGACCTGGTGGTGTTCGCGCTCGACGAAGGTGCAGCCGTGGCCGGCGTGTTCACGCGCAACCGTTTCTGCGCCGCGCCGGTGCAACTGTGCCGCGAGCACCTGCGCCAACGGCCATCGGGCCAGGGCATACGTGCGCTCGTCGTCAACACCGGCAATGCCAATGCCGGCACCGGGGCCGATGGCCTGGCGCGTGCGCGCCGCACCTGCGCTGCTGTGGCCGGTCTGATGGGATTGCAGCAGGGCCAGGTGCTGCCCTTTTCCACGGGCGTGATCATGGAGACGCTGCCGGTGGAGCGCATCGAGGCCGGCCTGCCGGCAGCGCTGGCCGACCTGGCGCCGGCGCACTGGTTCGAGGCGGCCCAGGGCATCATGACCACCGACACGCTGCCCAAGGCGGCATCGCGCCAGATCGTCATCGACGGCCACACCGTCACCGTCACCGGCATTTCCAAGGGCGCCGGCATGATCCGTCCGGACATGGCCACCATGCTGGGCTATATCGCCACCGATGCGGCCATCGATCCTGCCCTGCTCCAGCCCCTGCTGGACGATGCCGCGGCGCAGAGCTTCAACCGCATCACCATCGACGGCGACACCTCGACCAATGACTCGTTCATGCTGATGGCCACGCGCCGCGCGGCGCATGCGCCCATCACCTCGCTGGCTTCTGCCGCCGGCCGCGCGCTGCGCGACGCCGTGGTGGCGGTGGCCCAGCAACTGGCCCAGGCCATCGTGCGCGATGGCGAGGGCGCGACCAAGTTCATCACCATCCAGGTGCAGGGCGGGCGCGACGAGGCCGAGTGCCGGCTTGCCGCCTATGCCGTGGCGCATTCGCCCCTGGTCAAGACCGCCTTCTTCGCCAGCGACCCCAACCTCGGCCGCATCCTGGCGGCGGTGGGCTATGCCGGCATTGCCGATCTCGACCAGGGCCTGATCGACCTCTTCCTCGACGACGTGCACGTGGTCCATCAGGGCGGCCGCCACCCCGGCTACCGCGAGGAAGACGGCCAGCGCGTGATGAAGCAAAGCGAGATCACCGTGCGCGTGCACCTGCACCGCGCGGATGGCGATGGGGCCGAGGCCACCGTGTGGACCTGTGATCTCTCGCACGACTACGTCAGCATCAACGCCGACTACCGTTCCTGAGCTGCCCCCGAGCCCACATTTGCGCCTGCCCGCACTGTTACGCCTGCCAGACGGCGACCTGCTGCGGGATCCCGCCTACCGGCGGCTGTGGACTTCCATCCTCACCGCGTCATTCGGCAACCAGGTGATGCTGCTGGCGCTGCCGCTCACCGCGGCGGTGCTGCTGCAGGCCAGCCCCACGCAGATGGGGCTGCTGACCACGGTCGAGTTGCTGCCCTTCATCCTGTTCTCGCTGCCCTCGGGCGTCTGGCTGGACCGCGTGCGCAAGCTGCCGGTCTATGTGGTGGGTGAGCTTGCGGTGGCGTTGGCGGCTTTAAGCGTGCCGCTGGCCTGGTGGATGGGCTGGCTGGCGATGCCCTGGCTCTACGCGGTGGGCTTCGTGATGGGGCTGGTACACACGGTTTCGGGCAGTGCCTCGCAGATCGTGCTGACCCAGGTGGTGGCGCGCGAGCGCCTGGTCGAGGCCCATGCCAAGAACGCGCTCGCCGGCTCGGGCGCCGAGGTGCTGGGGCCGGGCCTGGCGGGGGCGCTGATCAAGGTCTTCGGCGCGCCGCTGGCCCTGGTGGTCAATGCGCTGCTGCTGATCGGATCGGCGCTCATCCTGCGCGGCATCCGCATCCACGAGCGCCGCGAGCCGCGCCCGCAGGCGCACTTCGGGCGCGACCTGATGGTGGGGCTGCGCTTCTGCGTCGGCAACCGCCTGCTGCTTACCCTGGGGCTGCTGATGGCCGTGTGGCAGATGTGCCACCACGCGGCCATCACCGTGCAAATCCTGTTTGCCACCCGCACCCTGGGCCTGTCGGAGCAGGCCATCGGCCTTTGCTACATGGGCATGGGCGTGGGCACCATCAGCGGCAGCGTGTTCGGCCGCCGCATCAGCCAGCGCCTGGGCCCCGGGCCTTGTCTGGTGATCGGCTACGCCGTCACCGCGCTGGGCTGGGTGATGCTGGCGCTGGCGCCGGCCAATGCCTGGGGCGTGGCCGCCTTCGCGCTGATGCTGATGATGTTCACCACCGGCGCGGTCTTCATCTTCATCAACTTCCTGGCCCTGCGCCAGGCAGTGACGCCCGAGCCGCTGCTGGGCCGCATGACGGCCACAATGCGCTGGCTCACGCTGCTGGCGGCCGGCCCCGGCGCGCTGCTGGGCGGCTGGCTGGGCGAGCACCTGGGCCTGCGTGCCGCGCTGGCCTTTGCCGGCGGCACGGCCGTGCTGCTGGCCCTGGTGGCTTGGCGGGTGCCGATGATCCGGCAACTGCGCCGCCTGCCCGAAGCCGAGCGCGACACCGACTGGCTGGGGCTGGAAGCTGACGTGCGGCCGATGTGAGGCTGGCCGCCTGATCAGACGCGCTGGCCGCTGGCCGCGTCGAACCAGTGCAGATGCCGGGGTTCGGCATTGATGCGCACCGTCTCGCCCACCTTGGGCGGCACCAGCGTGCCCTCGATGCGCAGCGTACACA
The DNA here is from genome assembly GCF_904426505.1 of Rubrivivax sp. A210. Taxonomy (GTDB): domain Bacteria; phylum Pseudomonadota; class Gammaproteobacteria; order Burkholderiales; family Burkholderiaceae_C; genus Rubrivivax. The sequence goes on along the minus strand of NZ_CAJGBN010000002.1, from coordinate 90,168 downwards.
GCGTGCCGCCCAGCAGGCCGTAGACCAGGCGCTCGGCGCCCAGCATCTCGAGCATCTCCACCTGCAGTGGCCAGGGGCCGGCGGGATCAAGTGCCACATGCTCGGGGCGCAGGCCCAGCGTGAGCGCGCCGTCGCGCGGTGCGGCGGCCGGCAGGGCCAGCGTGGCGCCGGCCACCGCGAAGCTGGCGCCGGTGGCCGTGCCGGCGAGCAAATTCATCGGCGGCGAGCCGATGAAGCCGGCGACGAAGGTCGAGGCCGGCGTGCCGTAGACCTGCTCGGGCGTGCCGATCTGCTCGATGCGCCCGCCGTTCATCACGATCATGCGCTCGGCCAGCGTCATCGCCTCGACCTGGTCGTGCGTGACGAAGAGCGAGGTAACGCCGAGTTCGCGGTGCAGCTTCTGGATCTCGAGCCGGGTCTGGGCGCGCAGCTTGGCGTCCAGGTTGGACAGCGGCTCGTCGAAGAGAAACACCTGGGGCTGGCGCACGATGGCGCGGCCCATGGCGACGCGCTGGCGCTGGCCGCCCGAAAGTTCGCGCGGCTTGCGCGCCAGCAGGCTGCCGAGTTCGAGAATGCGCGCCGCCTTCTGCACCCGCGCCTCGATCTCGGCCTTGGGCTTCTTGGCGATCTTCAGGCCGTAGGCCATGTTGTCGTAGACGCTCATGTGCGGGTAGAGCGCGTAGTTCTGGAACACCATGGCGATGTCGCGCTCGGCCGGCTCAAGCTGGTTGACGATGCGCCCGCCGATGTGGATCTCGCCGCCAGTGATGTCTTCCAGCCCTGCCACCATGCGCAGCAACGTGCTCTTGCCGCAGCCGCTGGGGCCGACGATGACGATGAACTCGCCGTCGGGAATCTCGGCGTCCACGCCATGGATCACCTTGTTGGCCTTGGCCCCGTGGCCATAGGCCTTCTCGACCTTGCGCAGCGAAATCGATCCCATGTGCCTCTACTTCTCGGTGTCCACCAGGCCCTTGACGAACCAGCGCTGCATCAGCACGACGACCAGCGCCGGCGGCAGCATGGCCAGCAGGGCCGTGGCCATGACGATGTTCCAGTCGATGGCGGCGTCGCCGCCGCCGGAAATCATGCGCTTGATGCCCATCACCACCGGCGCCATGTGCTCGCTGGTGGTCACCAGCAGCGGCCACAGGTACTGGTTCCAGCCGTAGATGAACTGGATCACGAACAGCGCCGCGATGGACGTGCGCGACAGCGGCAGCAGCACGTCCCAGAAGAAGCGCATGGGCCCGGCACCGTCGATGCGCGCCGCTTCCACCAACTCGTCGGGCACGGTGAGGAAGAACTGGCGGAACAGGAAGGTGGCGGTGGCCGAGGCGATGAGAGGGATGGTGAGGCCGGCGTAGCTGTCGAGCAGGCCGAGGTCGGACACCACCTTGTAGGTGGGCAGGATGCGCACCTCCACCGGCAGCATCAGCGTCACGAAGATCATCCAGAACACGACGTTGCGCAGCGGGAAGCGGAAGTACACCACCGCGAAGGCGCTGAGCAGGCTGATGGCGATCTTGCCGATGGAGATGACGAGCGCGCTGACCAGGCTCACCCACAGCATGGGCGCCACCGGCGGCGTGCGCGCGCCGTTGTCGGTCTGGCCGCCGAACAGCGCCAGCTTGAAGCTGTCGCTGAAGTTGCTGCCCGGCAGCAGCGACATCGGCGCCTGCTGCGCGATCTCCCTGGCCGTGTGGGTGGCGGCGATGAAGGTCAGGTAGATGGGGAAGGCGACGATCAGCACGCCCAGCACCAGCACCAGGTGGGACAGCACGCGGGCGACGGGGCGGTTCTCGATCACGGCCGGCGGGCTTTCATCAGTACTGCACCTTCTTCTCGACGTAGCGGAACTGCAGCACCGTGAGCGCGATGACGATGAGCATCAGCACCACCGACTGCGCCGCCGAACTGCCCAGGTCCAGCGCCTTGAAGCCGTCGAAGTAGACCTTGTAGACCAGGATGGCCGTGTCCTTGCCGGGCCCGCCCTGGGTGGCGGCGTCGACGATGGCAAAGGTCTCGAAGAAGGCGTAGATGACGTTGATGACGAGCAGGAAGAAGGTGGTGGGCGATAGCAGCGGGAACTGCACCGTCCAGAAGCGGCGCCACGGCCCGGCGCCGTCGATGGCCGCGGCCTCGATCAGGCTCTTGGGGATGGACTGCAGCCCGGCCAGGAAGAAGAGGAAGTTGTACGAGATCTGCTTCCACACCGCGGCCATCACGATCAGCGCCATCGCATGGTTGCCGTCCAGCAGGTGGTTCCATTCGAAGCCCAGGCGGCGCAGCGCGAAGCTCACCACGCCCACCGAGGGCGCGAAGAGAAACAGCCACAGCACGCCGGCCACCGCCGGCGCCACTGCATAGGGCAGGATCAGGAAGGTCTTGTAGAAGGTGGCGCCCTTGACGACGCGGTCGGCCATCACCGCCAGCAGCAGTGCCACCGTGAGGCCGACGCCGGCCACCAGCACCGAGAAGACGGCGGTGGTTCGGAACGAGGCGAGGTAGGTGTCGTCTGCGAAGAGGCGAGTGAAGTTCTCGGCACCGACGAACTGGGTCGTGGTGCCGAAGGCGTCTTCCAGCATCACGCTCTGGTAGAGCGCCTGGCCGGCGGGCCAGAAGAAGAACACCAGCACCACGGCCATCTGCGGCGCCACCAGCACCCAGGGCAGCCACCAGCTCTTGAAGCGGACGCGCTTTTCGACGGCCATCTAGCGGGCGGGGCTTGGTGGCCGGCGACTCAACCCTTGTTGGCTTTCTCGAAGCGCTCAAGCAACTCGTTGCCGCGCTTGACGACACTGTCCAGCGCCTCCTTGGCCGTCTTCTTGCCGCCCCAGACCTGCTCGAGTTCTTCGTCCTCCACCGCGCGGATCTGCACGTAGTTGCCCAGGCGGATGCCGCGCGACTTGTCGGTGGTCTTGCGGATCATCTGGTTCACCGCGGTGTCGGTGCCCGGGTTGGCCTTGTAGAAGCCCGATTTCTCGGTCAGCTGGAAGGCGGCCATGGTGATGGGCAGGTAGCCGGTGCGCTTGTGGCTGGCCGACTGCACGTCCGGGTTGGAGAGGTAGTTGAAGAAGGCGGCCACACCCTTGTACTCGGCCGGCTTCTTGCCCGAGGTGACCCACAGGCTGGCGCCGCCGATGACGGTGTTCTGCGGCGCGCCCGGCACGTCGGGGTAGTAGGGCAGGGTGGCCAGGGCGTAGGCGAACTTGGCATTGCGCTTGACGTTGCCGTAGAAGCCCGAGGACGTGGTGATCATCGCGCACTCGCCCGAGACGAAGGTGGCCTCGGGCACGTTGCCGCGGCCCTTGTAGATGAAGAGACCCTGCTTGGCCATGTTGGCCAGGTTCTCGATGTGGCGCACATGCAGCGGCGAGTTCACTACCATGCGCGCGTTCATGCCGCCCAGGCCGTTGCGCTGCGTGGCCAGCTCGACGTTGTGCCAGGTCGAGAAGCTTTCGAGCTGGGTCCAGCCCTGCCAGGCGGTGGTGAAGGGGCACTTGTGGCCGCTGGCCTTGAGCTTGGCGGCGGCCAGTGCCACCTCGGGCCAGGTGGTGGGCGGCTTGTCGGCGTCCAGGCCGGCGGCCTTGAAGGCGTCGCGGTTGATGTAGAAGACCGTGGTCGAGCTGTTGAAGGGGAAGCTCAGCATCTGCCCGTTGGGCGCGGTGTAGTAGCCGGCCACCGCGGGCACGTAGGCGGCAGGGTCGAACTTGTAGCCGGCGTCGGTCATCAGCTTGCCCACCGGCATTACCACGCCCTTGCTGGCCATCATGGTGGCGGTGCCGACCTCGAAGACCTGCAGGATGTGCGGCGCATTGCCCGAGCGGAAGGCGGCCACCGCGGCCGTCATCGATTCGTCGTAGCTGCCCTTGAAGGTGGGCACGATCTTGTATTCCTTCTGGCTGGCGTTGAAATCCTTGGCCAGGTCGTTGACCCACTCGTTGTTGACGGCGGTCATCGAATGCCACCACTGGATCTCGGTCTGGGCCGCGGCGGGCAGGGCGAAGGCGGCGGCCAGCGCGGCGGCGGCGAGGGCAGGGGACTTTTGAATCATGGCTACTCCGGGCGGTCTTTCTTCTGGGCTGAAGCGGTGATGATGCGCCGCTTCGGTGACGCCCCGGTTTCTGTCATGCCTGGGCGGCCGGGGCAACGGGACTAACCCGCCGCGCCCATCGTCGACCGCCGCACAACCCCTGGCGCGGCTGGCCCGGGGCCCTGCGTTAGCATTCGCGCTTACCCTATGAATGCACCGCTTCCGATACCCGCGGCCCTCCGTGGCGCACCCGTGGACGACCCGCACGGCGGCCTGCCGCGGCTGCGCGAGATTCCCTACAACTACACCTCGTTCTCCGACCGCGAGATCGTGCAGCGCCTGCTCGGACCGCGAGCCTGGGGCATCCTCACCCAGCTGCGCCAGGAGCGCCGCACCGGCCGCAGCGCGCGCATGCTTTACGAGGTGCTGGGCGACATCTGGGTGGTGCAGCGCAACCCCTACCTCGAAGACGACCTGCTCGAGAACCCGAAGCGCCGGGCGCTGCTGATCGAGGCCTTGCACCATCGCCTGGCCGAGGTCGGCAAGCGCCGCACGCCGGCCGACGACCCGCAGCGCGACCAGCTGGTGGGCGAGTTGCTCACGGCGGCCGGCGCCGCGGTGGACGCCTTCGCGGCCCAGTTCCGAGCGGTGTGGGATTTGCGCAAGGCCGCGCGCCGCGTGCTTGGCCGCGCCACCGCCCGCGACAACATCAAGTTCGACGGCCTGAGCCGCGTCGCCCACGTCACCGACGCCACCGACTGGCGCGTCGAGTACCCCTTCGTCGTGCTCACCCCCGACAGCGAGGCCGAGATGGCGGCCCTGGTCAAGGGCTGCATCGACCTCGGTCTCACCATCATCCCGCGCGGCGGTGGCACCGGCTACACCGGCGGCGCCGTGCCGCTCACCTGGAAGAGCGCGGTCATCAACACCGAGAAGCTCGAGGCCATGAGCGAGGTCGAGATGGTCGCGCTGCCGGGCGTCGCCCTTCCGGTGGCCACCATCTTCAGCGAGGCCGGCGTCGTCACCCAGCGCGTGGCCGATGCGGCCGAGCGCGGCGGCTTTGTCTTCGCGGTCGACCCCACCAGCGCCGAGGCCAGCTGCATTGGCGGCAACGTGGCCATGAACGCCGGCGGCAAGAAGGCCGTGCTGTGGGGCACGGCGCTCGACAACCTGGCAAGCTGGAAGATGGTCACGCCCGAGGCCAAGTGGCTGGAGGTGACCCGCCTCAACCACAACCTGGGGAAGATTCATGATGTCGAGGTCGCCAGCTTCGAGCTGAAGTACTTCGACGCCAGCGGCAGGAAGCTCGAACGCACCGAGCGCCTGGACATCCCCGGCGGCGTGTTCCGCAAGGAAGGCCTGGGCAAGGACGTCACCGACAAGTTCCTCGCCGGTCTGCCCGGCATCCAGAAAGAAGGCTGCGACGGCCTCATCACCAGCGCACGCTGGGTGGTACACCGCATGCCGGCCCATGTGCGCACGGTCTGCCTCGAGTTCTTCGGCAATGCCAAGGACGCCGTGCCCAGCATCGTCGAGATCAAGGACTATCTCTTCTCACTGGCCGACCAGGGTGTCCTGCTCGCCGGCCTGGAGCACCTGGACGACCGCTACCTCAAGGCCGTGGGCTATGCCACCAAGAGCAAGCGCGCGCTCACGGGCTCGGGCCTGCCCAAGATGGTGCTGGTGGGCGACATCGTCGGCGACGACGCCGACGCCGTGGCGCGCGCCACCAGCGAGGTGGTGCGCATCGCCAACAGCCGCGCCGGCGAGGGCTTCGTCGCCGTCAGCGCCGACGCGCGCAAGAAGTTCTGGCTCGACCGCAAGCGCACCGCGGCCATCGCGCGCCACACCAACGCCTTCAAGATCAACGAAGACGTGGTGATTCCGCTGCCGCGCATGGGCGAGTACACCGAGGGCATAGAGCGCATCAACATCGAGCTGAGCCTGCGCAACAAGCTCGAGCTGGTGGCGGCGCTGCAGGCCTTCTTCCAGCGCGGCCAGCTGCCGCTGGGCAAAGGTGACGACGCCGGCGAGATTCCCAGCGCCGAACTGCTGGAAGACCGCGTGCAGCAGGCCCTGGCCCTGCTGGCCGAGGTGGGCGCGCTGTGGCAGGGCTGGCTGGACGGGCTCGACCTGGTGCAGTCCGGCGCCAGCGAGACCGCCTTTGCCCTGTTGCAGGACTGGCGGCTGCGCGCTTCGTGGAAGACGCAGATCCTCAAGCCGCTGCAGCAGGTGTTTGCCGGCAGCGCCTTCTTGCCCCTGCTCGACGAATGCCGCCGCATCCACAAGGAGGTGCTGCGGGGCCGCGTCTGGGTGGCGCTGCACATGCACGCCGGCGACGGCAACGTCCACACCAACATCCCCGTCAACAGCGACAACTACGCCATGCTGCAGGCCGCCCACGAGGCGGTGGCGCGCATCATGGGGCTGGCGCGGCGCCTGGGCGGGGTGATCAGCGGCGAGCACGGCATCGGCATCACCAAGCTCGAATTCCTGACGGACGACGAACTGGCCGCCTTCACCGACTACAAGCGGCGCGTTGACCCCGAGGGCCGCTTCAACAAGGGCAAGCTGCTGCGCGGCACCCATGCATCCGATGGCGGCGCGCGGCCGTCGGACCTGAGCGCGGCCTACACGCCCAGCTTCGGGCTCATGGGCCACGAGTCGCTGATCATGCAGCAGAGCGACATCGGCGCCATCAGCGAGAGCATCAAGGACTGCCTGCGCTGCGGCAAGTGCAAGCCGGTGTGCGCCACCCATGTGCCGCGCGCCAACCTGCTCTACAGCCCGCGCAACAAGATCCTCGCCACCAGCCTGCTGATCGAGGCCTTCCTCTACGAAGAGCAGACGCGGCGCGGCGTCAGCGTGCGCCACTGGGCCGATTTCGAGGATGTGGCCGACCACTGCACCGTGTGCCACAAATGCCTCTCGCCCTGCCCGGTGAAGATCGACTTCGGCGATGTCACGATGGCCATGCGCAGCCTGCTGCAGCGCATGGGCAAGAAGAGCTTCCGCCCCGGCAGTGCGGCGGCCATGCTCTTCCTCAACGCCACCCATCCGCAGACCATCAAGCTGATGCGCGGCGCCATGGTCGATGTCGGCTTCAAGGTGCAGCGCTTCGTCAATGGCCTGCTGCGCCCGGCCGCGCGTGCCCAGACCCAGGCGCCGCCGGCGACGCTGGGCGCGGCGCCGCTGCGCGAGCAGGTCATCCACTTCATCAACAAGAAGATGCCCGGCGGCCTGCCCAAGAAGACGGCGCGCGCCCTGCTCGACATCGAGGACAAGGCCTACGTCCCCATCATCCGCGACCCGCGCACGACCACGGCCGAGACCGAGGCGGTGTTCTACTTTCCGGGCTGCGGCAGCGAGCGCCTGTTCAGCCAGGTGGGCCTGGCCACCCAGGCCATGCTCTGGCAAGCCGGTGTGCAGACGGTGCTGCCGCCGGGCTATCTGTGCTGCGGCTACCCGCAGCGCGGCAGCGGCCAGGCCGACAAGGCCGACAAGATCATCACCGACAACCGGGTGCTGTTCCACCGCGTCGCCAACACCCTGAACTACCTCGACATCAAGACCGTGGTGGTGAGCTGCGGCACCTGCTACGACCAGCTCCAGGGCTACCAGTTCGAGGACATCTTCCCCGGCTGCCGCATCGTCGACATCCACGAATTCCTGCTCGAGAAGGGCATCACCCTGCCCGCGCACGAGGGCGGCTACCTCTACCACGACCCCTGCCACAGCCCGATGAAGCTGCAGGAGCCGATGAAGACCGTCAAGGCCCTGGTCGGCCCCAATGTGCGCAAGAGCGAGCGCTGCTGCGGCGAGAGCGGCACGCTGGGCGTCACGCGGCCCGACATCTCGACCCAGGTGCGCTTCCGCAAGGAAGAAGAGCTGCGCAAGGACGAGGCTGCGCTGCGCGGCCAACTCGGCGCGGCAGCCGGCGCCAACCTGAAGATCCTGACCAGCTGCCCGAGCTGCCTGCAGGGCCTCAAGCGCTACGAGGACGACCTGTCCAGCGGTCTGCTCGAGGCCGACTACATCGTGGTCGAGATGGCTCGCCTGTTGCTGGGCGAGCAGTGGCTGCCCGATTACGTGGCGCGCGCCAACGCCGGCGGCATCGAGCGGGTGCTGGTCTGATCCCTGCCGGCGGGCTGATTCTCGAAATGCGGGCGGGCGCGGGACGCGAATAATCCGTGGTGAAGCGCGGGTCGGTGCATATTTCGCACCGAAATCCCTGTCCCCTCATCAATTCGAAGGAATTCGCCCCACCTTGGTGTGCTTTTGGTGCCCCCTAGATCAGGGGGAATGGCTGCCAGGGGCCGCTCGTATATCCGGTGTTCTTGTGACAATCGGTTTCGAAGTCCGGATCCTCCGGGCGGGGCATCAGGGAACCAGCCATGAAGTCGATCCGCGTTGCAATGTTGGCCGCATCGGTATGCGGCGCTTCCAGCGCCCTGGCAGTGCCCGTCACCGTTCTCGGCTCCCAGTTCGACATCAGCTACGACAGCGCCCTCGTGGGACTGTTCGGGGCGCCGGTCGTCGTCGGCAACCAGGTGAGCTGGTTCCCCTCGGGCTCGCCCGGCTTCGCGGCGAGCTCCTCGGCCGGCTTCAACGTCGTCAACGCGAGCTTTTCGCTCCAGCTCTCGGCCCATGCCGGCTTCCAGTTCAACGGCTTCGGCCTCGCCGAAGTGGGCAGCTACCTCTATTTCGGCTCCGGCTCCCTGGTGTCGGTGAGTGGCCAGTTGCGGGTCACACCGCTGCCGGGTGTCACCGCGACGGCGCCGCTGGTCGCGGCCGGCCCCTTCACCGCCAACAGCTTCCTCGATTTCAGCACCCACGACTGGGCCGCCGCCGCCAGCTTCACGGCCGTGCCGGCCTCGACCTCGGTGGCCAACGTCAGCATCCAGAGCATCCTGGCCGCCTTCGTGCCGGCGTCGACGGTGGGTTTCGCCCTGGTCGACAAAAGCGGCGTCTTCCTGAACGTCGGCATCGCCGCCGTGCCCGAGCCCGAGACCTACGGGATGATGCTGGCCGGCTTGGGCCTGGTCGGGCTGCTCGCCTTCCGGCGCCGCCAGCGCGACTGAAGCCGGCCGTCCTCGCGGCGAGTGGTCGCGGCGGGCGGCGATACACTGCGGTCCGTCCTAGATGATCGTCCCGCGCCCATGGCTGGTCCTGATAAACGCGTTCCGCAGCCCACCAACCTGACCGTGCACCAGGCCTCCAAGGTGCTTGAGGTGGCCTTCGACGACGGTGCGGCCTTCCGCATCCCCTTCGAGCTGCTGCGCATCTACTCGCCCTCGGCCGAGGTCCAGGGCCACGGCCCGGGCCAGGAAGTGCTGCAGACCGGCAAGCGCGGTGTGGGCATCGAGGACATCGCTGCCGTCGGCCACTACGCGGTGCAGCCGCGTTTCAGCGATGGCCACGAAAGCGGCATCTTCACCTGGGACTACCTTTACCACCTGGGCAGCCAGCAAGGCGAGCTGTGGGCGCAGTACGACGAGCGCCTGCGCGCTGCCGGCGTCGACCGTGACGCCGCCATGCCCACCGCCGCCGGCCACGGTGGCAGCTGCTCACACTGACATGGCACAGACCCACTTCGGCTACCAGAACGTCGACGAGGCCGAGAAGGCGGGCCGCGTGCGCGGCGTGTTCGACTCGGTGGCGACCAAGTACGACCTGATGAACGACGTGCTGTCGCTCGGCCTGCACCGCGCCTGGAAGGCCTACACGGTGGCGGTGGCGGCGGTGCGGCCCGGGATGCAGGTGCTGGATGTCGCCGGCGGCACCGGCGACCTGGCGCGTGCCTTCGCCGAGCGCGCCGGCCCCACCGGCCGCGTCGTGCTGACTGACATCAACGAGGCCATGCTGCGCGCCGGCCGTGATCGCCTGCTCGACGACGGCGTGCTGTTGCCCACGGCGGCCTGCGACGCCGAGCACCTTCCTTTTGTCGACGCCAGTTTTGATCTCGCCAGCGTCGCCTTCGGCCTGCGCAACATGACGCACAAGGAGGCCGCCCTGGCCGAGATGGCGCGCGTGCTGCGCCCGGGCGGGCGCCTGCTGGTGCTGGAGTTCTCGCGCCCCGCGCCGCTGCTGCGCAAGCCCTACGACTGGTATTCGTTCACGCTCATGCCATTGCTGGGCAAGCTGATCGCCAAGGACGGCGACAGCTACCGCTACCTGGCCGAAAGCATTCGCATGCACCCCGACCAGGCGGCGCTCAAGGCGATGATGAAAGCGGCCGGCTTCGGCCACGTCGACATCCACAACCTGGCCGGCGGCATCGTCGCCCTGCACGTCGGCATCAAATGCTGAGTGAAATGCTGCCCGAGTAAGGGGCGGCTGCGCCCCGGTTTCGTCATTCAGGCGCACTAAACTCGTCGGCTGGCCCGAAAGGCGCATGACTCCATGCGCCTGCGCCGGCCGTTCGCCGCGCTGCTGTGGCGCCAGCCCTTTTCGCCTGATCGATTTCCGAGGAAGCCTGCCGATGAATCACCAGATGCCCCAAGCCGCGCCCAAGGCGGGCCGTTGGTTGCTGATGTCCGCCCTCGCCGCCGCGATGCTGCTTGCGGCCTGTGGCGACAAGAAGGACAAGCCCGCCAGCCAGACGGCGGCCAAGGTCAACAAGGACGAGATCACCGTCCACCAGATCAATTTCGTGCTCCAGCAGCAACGCAATCTGCGCCCCGAGCAGGCCGAGGCCGCCAGCCGCCAGATCCTCGAGCGTCTGGTCGACCAGCAACTGGCGGTGCAGAAGGCCGAGGAACTCAAGCTCGACCGCGACCAGCGCGTGCTGCAGCAAATCGACGCCGCGCGCCGCGAAATCCTGGCGCGCGCCTATGTCGAGCGCGTTGGCGACGCGGCGCCCAAGCCCACGCCCGAAGAAATCAAGAAGTATTACGGCGAGAAGCCGGCGCTGTTTGCCGAGCGCCGCATCTACAACATCCAGGAAATCGCCATCGAGGCCAAGCCCGAGCAGCAGCCGGAATTGCGCGAGCGCCTGAGCGCGAGCAAAAACATCAATGAATTCCTCGAGTTCCTGAAGGCCAAGGATTACCGCTTCAACGGCAACCAGGCGGTGCGTTCTGCCGAGCAACTGCCACTGAACAGCCTGGAGGCCTTCTCGAAGATGAAGGACGGCCAGGCCGGCATCGTGCCGGCGCCCAACGGCGTGCAGGTCATCGTGCTTGCCGGTTCGCGCAGCCAGCCCGTCAGCGAAGAGCAGGCCCGTCCGGCCATCGAGCAGTACTTGCTCAACGAGCGCAAGCGCAAGCTGGTCGAGGATGATCTGAAGTCGCTGCGCGCCGCCGGCAAGATCGAACTCGTCGGCAAATTCGCCGAGGCCGCGTCGGGCGCCACCGCCGGTGCCGCGACCAAGGCGCCCGCGCCCAGCGCCTCCGACGCCGAGGCCAGCTCCATCAGCAAGGGCCTGGGACTGAAGAAATGAACGCCTTCAAGTTTCTCTCGCGCTGCGCCGGGCTTGCCATGGCGCTGCTGATGGCCGGCACGGCCCCCGCCCAGGGTGCCGGGCCCGAGTACCGGCTGGGTGCCGGCGACGTGGTGCGTATCACCGTCTACCAGAACCCCGATCTCTCGCTCGAGGGCCGCATCAGCGAAAGCGGCGCCATCAGCTATCCGCTGCTGGGCGTGGTCAAGCTCGGAGGCCTGAGCGTGGGCGCGGCCGAGAAGACCATTGCCGACGGCCTGCGCCTGGGCAATTTCGTCAAGCAGCCCCAGGTCAGCGTGCTGCCGGTGCAGGTGCGCGGCAACCAGGCCTCGGTGCTGGGCCAGGCCAACCGTCCGGGCCGCTTCCCCATCGAGGTGGCCGACATGCGCCTGACCGATCTGCTGGCGCTGGCTGGGGGCATCTCGGCGGCCGGGGGCGAACTGGTGGTGGTGAGCGGCGTGCGCGAAGGCAAGCCTTTCCGCAAGGAGGTCGACCTGCCTTCGGTGTTTGCCTCGCCCAGCCGCGAGCTGGACATTCCCATCCAGAACGGCGACGTGGTCTGGATCGACCGCGCGCCCACCGCCTACATCTACGGCGAGGTGCAGCGTCCGGGCCCGCTGCGCGTCGAACGCGGCATGACGCTGATGCAGGCCCTGGCCACCGGCGGGGGCCTCACCCAGCGCGGCACGCTGAAAGATCTGAAGCTGCACCGCCGCGGCGCCGAAGGCAAGACCCAGGTGCTGCAGCCCTCGATGGATGATCGCCTGCAGGAAGGTGATGTCGTCTACGTGAAGGAAAGCCTGTTCTGATAGCCCGCATGCAGGCTTCGGGTATCGCCCGCTGGCGGCCGGCCTGACAATTCCGGTTTGCGCGCACGGGTTTCCCCGGGCCGGCTTTGGAGTGATCGATGACTTTCCGGGTGTTGCTGCAGATACTGCGTTCGCGCTGGCTGTCTTTTCTCATCGCGTTTTCGCTGGTGGTGGCTGGCGTGGCGGCCTACACCTTCACGGCGCCCAAGGTCTACACGGCCACGGCTTCGCTGGTGATCGACCCCAAGGTCGACCCCATCGCGGGCACCGTGCTCGCCGGCATGGCCTCGCCCAGCTACCTGATGACGCAGGTCGACATCATCCAGAGTTCGCGGGTGGCGGCGCGCGTGGTTTCCTCGTTGCGCCTGACCGAGATCGCCGAATTGCGCGAGCAGTGGATGGCGCGCACCAAGGGCACGGGCGACTTTGCCGCCTACCTGGCCGACATGCTGCGCGGCAGCCTCGAAGTGCGGCCCTCGCGCGGATCCAACGTCATCAACTTGTTCTACAGCGGCTCCGACCCACGCTTCGTCGAGACCGTCGCCAACGCCTTCATCAAGGCCTACCTCGACACCACGCTGGAACTGCGCACCTCGCCGGCCAAAGACTACTCGCGCTTCTTCGACACCAATGCCAAGGCGCTGCGCGACAGCCTCGAGGCGGCCCAGGCCAAGCTCTCGGCCTACCAGCAGAAGACCGGCCTCGTCGTCAGCGACGAGCGCCTGGACGTCGAGACCCAGCGCCTGAACGAGCTGAATGCCCAGCTGGTGCTGGTGCAGGCCGCTGCTGCCGACACCAAGAGCCGCGATGCCCAGGCGCAGACGCAGGGCGACCGCATGCTCGACGTGATGGCCAATCCCATGGTGGCGGGGCTGCGCGCCGAACTGGCGCGCCAGGAGGCCCAGCTCGAACAGATGAGCAGCCGCCTGGGCGAAAACCACCCGGCGGTGCGCGAGCTCAAGCTCGGCATTGCCGACAACCGCACCCGCTTCGAATCCGAGGTCAGGCGCGCGCAATCCAGCGTGGGCATCAGCAATCAGGTCAACCAGTCGCGCGTGGCGCAGGCGCGCACCGCACTCGAGGAGCAGCGTGCGCGCGTGCTCAAGCTGCGCGCCGTGCGCGACGAGGCTTCGGTGCTGGTGCGCGATGTCGAGAACTCCCAGCGCGCCTACGACGGCGTGCTGGCGCGCCTGAACATGACCAATCTCGAGAGCCAGACCAACCAGGTCAACGTGGCCGCGCTCGAGCGCGCCACGGCACCCAACCAGCCGTCCTCGCCCCGCAATGGCCTGAATCTCATGCTTGGCGGCCTGGTGGGCGGCATCTTCGGCCTGCTGGTCGTGGGCACGCGCGAGGCGCGTGATCGGCGCGTGCGCGGTGAGTCCGACTTCGAGGCCTTGCTGAACCAGCCGTTGATCGGCGTCGTGCCGTCGTACAAGAAGACCTTCTCGCTGCGCCTGGGCCGCGGCCGGTCCAAGACGCCCCTGCTGGGACACAACAACAGTGGCCGCAAGCCGGCGACGACCTGACGCGGTCGGTCACCCTACAGCCGCCGGAAGGTACTGCTCAAATGGCTCAAATGAAATCACGCTCGGGCGCCAAATCCATTCTGCCCGCCATCGACGATGCCAGGGTCACCGGCGCGCAAGGTGCCGTGCAGGATCCGATGCTGGGAGAAATCCTGCGTCGCACCAAGGGCCTGTCGGCCGAGTCCATACAGCGCGCGCTCGACTACCAGCGCGAGCAGGGCGTGCGCTTCGGCGAGGCCGTGGTGCGGCTGCGCCTGGCCACCTCCGATGACGTGGTCTGGGCGTTGTCGCAGCAGTTCCACTACGCCTATGCAGGCAATGCCAGCTCCGAGCTGAACGACGAGCTGGTGGTGGCCCACAAGCCCTTCGACGACTCGGTCGAAATCTTCCGCGATCTGCGCACGCAGTTGCTGCTCAACGGCTTCGGCTCGGCCGACGACCGTGCCGCGATGGCCGTGGTCAGTGCCAACCGCGGTGATGGCAAGACCTTCATCGCCGCCAACCTGGCCGTGGCCTTCGGTCAGCTGCCGGGGCGCACCGTCGTCGTCGATGCCGACCTGCGTTCGCCGCGCCTGCACCAGATCTTCGATTCCTCGGGCTCCACCGGTCTCACCACCGTGCTCAGCGGCCGTACCGATGCCAGCGTGATCCGCTCGGTGAAGGAATTCCCCAACCTCTTCCTGCTGCCGGCCGGCCCGACGCCGCCCAATCCGTCCGAGCTTTTCTTGAAGCCGGCCTTCAGCCTGCTGCTCAACGAGCTGACCAACAAGTTCGACTACGTGATCGTCGACACGCCGGCCGCCGAGCACGGCTCGGACGCGCGGGTGATTGCCTCGCGCTGCGGTGCGTCTCTTGCTATTTCGCGCAAAAACCACAGCAAGCTGCCCGAGCTTCAGAAGCTGGTCACGCAGATGAGCAAGAGTCAGGTCAAGATTTCCGGCGTGGTCATGAATGAATTCTGATTCCCGGGCCCGCATCCGCTGGGCCCTCTTCGGTGTGCTGGCGCTGATGTATGCGCCGCTGCTCTATTCGCTGCTGAACAACGGGCTCTGGAGCAGCTCGGAACACGGCCATGGCCCCATCGTGCTGACCGTGTGCCTGTGGCTCATCCACAAGCGCTGGGGCGAGGCGCGCGCCACGCTGGTGGCCGATGCCGCGCCCGCGCTGGCCTGGCCGGTGCTGCTCGCCGCCGCCCTGCTGTATGTGGTGGGCAGCACGCTGGACGTGGTGTATGCCGAAGTCGGCTCGGTGATCCCGATGATCATCGGCCTGCTGCTGCTCACCGACGGCAAGCAAGCCGTCAAGGCGCTGGCCTTTCCACTGTGCTTCATGGTCTTCATGGTCCCGTTGCCGGGCTTCATCGTCGACCCGGTGGGCCAGGCCATGAAGCTGCTGGTTTCCACGGTCACCGAGACCCTGCTGCACGCGGCTGGCTATCCCATCTCGCGCACGGGCGTGATCCTCCAGATCGGCCAGTACCAGCTGCTGGTGGCCGATGCCTGCGCCGGCATGCGCACGCTGTTCATGCTCGAGGCCCTGGGCATCCTCTACCTCAACCTGGTGCGGCACAACTCCTGGTTCCGCAACGTCACGCTGGCGCTGCTGATCGTGCCGATCTCCTTTGCCGCCAACATCATCCGCGTCATCGTGCTCTCGCTCATCACGTATCACCTGGGTGACGAGGCCGGGCAGGGCTTCCTGCATGGCTTTGCCGGCATGGTGCTATTCATGAGCGCGCTGGGCCTGACCATCTTCGTCGACACCCTGCTGCGCACCGCCGGCCACCACTGGGGCAAGCCTGCATGAACACGACCACCGCCACTGCACCGGGTGCGCCTCAAGCCGGCGGCACCGCAAGCCGCCTGCACCTGGTGCTGGCGGCCTTGCTGATGCTGGGCTGCCTGGCGCTCACCGTATGGTTCAAGCCCACGGCGCTGTGGTCCGACCAGGCGGGCGAGCCCGACCTCGAGGCTGTTGTTCCCAAGAGCTTCGGCAACTGGGTCGCCAGCCCCTATGGCGCCAATGTGGTGGTCAACCCGCAGCAGGAAGAGGCGCTGCGCAACATCTACAGCAACACGATCGCCCGCGTCTATGTCCACAAGCCCACGGGGCGGCAGCTGCTGCTGTCCCTGGCCTACGGCAAGGACCAGACGCGCGACACCCAGCTGCACCCGCCCGAGGCCTGCTACCGCTCGCAGGGTTTTCGCGTCGACCGCCTGCAGCCCGAGGACATCACGGCCGGTACGCTCACCTTGCCGGCCATGCGCATGGACACCGTGATGGGCCTGCGCCGCGAGTACGTCACTTACTGGATTCGTGTGGGCGACAGGCTTGCGCGCGGCTCGCTCGAACGCAACCTGGTGCGCATGCGTTTCGCCGCCCGCGGCTACATCGCCGACGGCTTGCTATTCCGCGTCTCCGAGATCACGCGCGACAAGGGCGAGAACTCCTACCGCCTGCAGGACGAGTTCATGCGCGAACTGCTGTCCAGCGTGACGCCCGCCGGCCTTGATGGCCTGGTGGGCAAGCGCGGGCCATAGGTTGGCGCGGGGTTCCTCCGCACTTGCAGTCGTCGTGCGTCCCGAAGAACTCAAAAGATGTGCATTCGAAACACGCTTCGCACCACGCTGCCCTGGCCCATGGTGGGTCTGCAATGAAAGTTGTCGTTTCCGTCAACGGCAAGTTCCATTGCTTCGATCTTGCGCGTGAGCTCCATGCCCGTGGTGCATTGCAGGCCATCTTTACCGGCTACCCCCGTTTCAAGCTCCGCAACGAGCGCTTGCCGAAGACCTTGGTGCATACTTTTCCCTACCTGCTGGCGCCCTACATGGGCCTGCCGCTCAGGCGCTGGCTGGGCGAGTCTGGAACTCGCAAGTGGGAATGGCTGATGCGCGAGGCATTCGACCGGCATGTGGCGCGCAACCTGCCGGACTGCGACGTGTTCGTGGGCTTGTCCAGTTCAGGTCTGCAGACGGCTCGGCGTGCCAGGAGCATGGGCATACGGTATGTCTGTGATCGCGGATCCACCCATATTCGTGTGCAGAACAGCCTGCTGCGGGACGAGCACGCGATCTGGGGCCAGCCTTATCTGCCGATCGATGCCGGAGTGATGGAACGGGAAGAGGCAGAGTACGCCGAAGCCGATTGCATCACCGTTCCGTCCAGTTACACGCGGCGCACTTTCATCGATTCCGGCGTGCCGGCAGAGCGTGTGCATCGCCTCTCCTATGGAGTCGATCTATCGCGCTTCCAGTCGACCGGACAAGCCAATGACCAGGAGTTTCGAGTGCTCTTCGTCGGTGGCATGAGTCTGCGCAAGGGCGTTCCCTATCTGCTCGATGCCTATGCCAAGCTGGTCCATCCGAAGAAGTCCTTGACCTTTGCGGGCAGCGTTGCGTCCGACGTCATTGCCTTGATGCGGCGGCATGGCCTCTGGGTTGAAGATGCCAAGGTTCTGGGCCATGTGCCGCAAGACCAGCTGAAGGACCTGATGAGCCGCAGCCATGTGCTGGTGCTGCCCAGCATCGAAGAAGGCCTGGCGCTGGTGCAGGCCCAGGCGATGGCCTGCGGCTGCGTCGTGGTGGCCAGCCGGCACACCGGGGCCGAGGACTTGTTTGAAGATGGCGAAGAAGGCTTCATCGTCTCCATTCGGGATGCCGACGCCCTGGCCGGCAAGATGCAATTGCTGGCCGACCGGCCCGAACTGCGGCGGCAGATGAGTGCCAAGGCCACGCAATGCGTGCAGAAACTGGGCGGCTGGAAGCGCTATGGCGAGCAGGCTCATGCCCTTTACCGAGGGTTGCTGGCTTGAGCGCCTTGAGCATCCTGTACTTGGGCACGGGCGGCGGCACCTCACGCGACCGCGCCAATGCATACCGGCGGATGGGGCATGAGGTTCTGCACCTCGATCCGCGCAGCATGCTGCCTGCCAGCGTGTGGATTGATCGCCTCCTCTGGCGGGTCGGTGGTGGCCTGTTGTCGCACTGGACTTGCAAGGCGCTGGCCGCCCGACTGGCGGGAACGCACTACGACCTCTGCCATGTCGATAGCGGCGAATACATCACGCCTGCGGCCCTAGGCCTGCTTCGCCGGCATTGCGCCAAGGTCATCAGCTACAACATCGACGACCCCTATGGGCCGCGCGACGGGCGCCGCTTCGCGGCCTACCGTGCCGCCGTGCCGCACTACGACCTGGTGGTTGTCGTGCGCGCCCTCAATGTGCCCGAGGCACGCGCGCTCGGTGCCAGGCATGTGATCCGCGTGAACATGAGTGCCGATGAGTTGAAACATGCACCGCTGGTGCTGAGCGAGGCCGACCGCGCCGAGTGGGCCAGCGAGGTGCTCTTCATCGGTACCTGGATGCCCGAGCGCGGCCCCTTCCTGGCCGAATTGCTGCGCTTGGGCGTGCCACTGACGATACGTGGGGCCCGGTGGCAGCGTGCGCCCGAGTGGCCGCAGCTTGCCGCGGCCTATCGGGGCCCTGCGGTATTCGGTGCCGACTACGCCAAGGCGATCCAGGGTGCGCGCATCAACATCGGACTTCTGTCCAAGGAAAACCGCGACCTGCACACGACGCGGTCCCTTGAGATTCCCGCCCTGGGCAGCCTGCTGTGCGCCGAACGCACGCCCGATCACAAGGATATGTACAGCGAGGGCCGGGAGGCGGTCTTTTGGGCCGACGCCGCCGAATGCGCACGCCAATGCCTGGAACTGCTGGCCGATGAATCGCGCCGCGCCGCCATGGCTGCGGCCGGGCAACGGCGCGTCCACGCCAACCGCGACTTCAACGAGCCCATGCTGGAAAAGGTGCTGGGCGCGCTGCGGGCCGCGTCGGCCTGAACGAGGAACTTGTCAGCCATGCAGCACTTCCAGGATACCGCCCCGGGCTATGAGATGCCGCTGGCCCGGCGTCGCTTGACGCGCGCTGGCGCGGCTTTCATCGGTCTGCATGTGGTCACCTGGCTGGCGGCCTTGGCCCAGGGATTCATCGACAGTGACTACGACAACCTGATTTGCACCGCCTTCGTGCTGTGCTCCGCATCGCTGACCTTCCTCTACGTGCGCTTGACGAGGGCATTGCGCGACCTGCCCTTTTCCACGGTGGCGGTGCTGGGGCTGTGCGTCACCACGCAGTGGGGCGCCCTGATCGGGCAGAGCGCGCTGGGCGATTCGCTGACGGCCAATCTGCGCGTGCCGTTGCAGACCTTCGGCTATCTCTTCGGCTTCCAGATGGTGGCCATCGCGGCCCACTGGGTGACACGCCATTTCGCGTTCTTCGCTGCGGCCCGCCGTGCGGTTTCGGAAGGGTTGTTGCGGCCGCTGGGCATTTTCCAGGTGCCACCGGTGCAGGCCATGTGGGCCATAGGCTGCGTAGGGCTGCTGGCCGTCTTCGCCGCCCAGGGCAGCGAAGGAGGCCTGCTCGGCAAGATCGCTGCCGGCTTTGGCGTGCTTGCCTGGGCGCCCTTCGTGATTCCCATCCTCGCGATGCGCCATGGTGCTGCCTATTGCCGCATGGCGCGGCAGGTACCCTTGCTGGCGTTGTTCGGCGGGCTCGCGGTGCTGATGGGTCTGGCCTTCAACTTCCGTTCAGTGATGCTGGTCGGCGCCATGACCGGCGCCCTGCTCTACGCCCTTGTCGTGCTCGACGACAACCGCCCCTTCGAACTGCGCCAGGTGCGCAATCTGGCCATCCTGGCCGTGGCAGGCGCTCTGCTTTATCAGCCTGTCAGCTACTTCCTGACCGCGTTCCAAGTCGCCCGCGAGCAGCGCGACAAGATCAGCAAGGTCGAGATGATCGCCCACACGATCGAGGTGCTCAAGAATCCGGCCGCCATCCGGCGAGAGAACGACCGCATGGTCATTGACGCCGAGGTCAGTGCCTACGACGAGTTCTACTTCAAGAGTTCGATGCTCGGGCGCCTGGTCGAGACCAAGTTCCACGACAACGCGTTCTACATGGTGCAGGGCACGAGCCCGCTCGAATCGCGCCTGATCGCAGAGGACGCACTGGACCGGGTCTACGCGATCCTGCCCTATCCGGTGCTGCGCTGGATGGGCATGGGGCGGGCCAAGTTCGTCACCTTGTACTCGGTGGGCGACTATCTGGCCTACTTGCGCCTGGGAGGAGACATCGGACAGTTCCGTACGGGCTCGATGTTTGCTCAAGCCATCGCCATCTTCGGCATCTGGACCCCATTCCTGTACTTCCTGCTCTGCCTGCCGGTGTTCATGGTCTGGGATGTGTTGTCGCGCAGTGGCGGTGCCGGGACACGGGCCGTGACATCGGTGATCGGCATGCTGCTGATCTACCGCCTTTTCGCCTTCGGAATCGTGACCGAATCGATCGGCAATATTGCCGGCTTGCTGCTGCGCTTCCAGCTCCAGACGGTGCTGCTCTACGCCCTGGTCTTTGCCGCGACCCGCCTGCTCTGGAAGCCGTTCGAGCCCAACCTCGTGCGGCCGGGCGACCCTGCCACCTCGGTGGGCATGAAGACCTCCAAGCCGGCCTTCCGCCGTCCGCTGGCGCGATGAAACTGGTGCTCTACACCCACCCGGATTTCCTGGGCTCGCAGAGCATGCCGCGCTTTGCACGCAGCCTGGCACAGGCCTATGCGGCGCGCGGCCACCAGGTATGCCTGCGCACGCCGCGGCCTCGCCTGCGCCGCTGCGCCGAAGGCGGCCCGCTCGCAAAGTGGGCCGGCTATGTCGACCAGTACCTGATCTTTCCGCGCGACATCCGCACCGGACTGCGCAGCGACCCCGCCGACACCCTGTACGTGTTCTGCGACCAGGCCCTCGGCCCCTGGGTGCCCTGGGTGGCACACCGGCCGCATGTCGTGCATTGCCATGACCTTCTTGCGCTGCGTTCGGCCCTGGGCCTGATCCCCGAGAACCCAACGGGCCCGACCGGCCGCGTCTACCAGCACTACATCCGCCGTGGCTTTCGCCGCGCTCGCCACTTCATCTCGGTCTCGGCGCGCTCGCGCGATGACCTGCACCAGTACGGTGGTGTGACGCCGGTCACCTCCGAGGTGGTCTACAACGGCCTCAACTACCCTTATGCGGCGCTGCCGCCCGCGCAGGCGCAGGCGGCACTGGCCGAGGCCGGCCTGCCCGCAGCGCCGCAGGGCCTGCTGCTCCATGTGAGCGGGGCCCAGTGGTACAAGAACGTGGCCGGGGTGCTGCGCCTGTATGCCCGCTATGCCGGCCAGGCCGTGCAGCCTTTGCCGCTTTGGCTGGTGGGCGTGCCGCGCGACGCCATTGCGCCGGCCTTGCTGACCCTGGCCCGGCAATGTGGCGAGGTGCATTTCCTCCACGGCCTGGACAACGCCACCCTCAACGCCGCCTACGCCCACGCGCGGGCCTTCCTGTTCCCCAGCCTGGCCGAGGGCTTTGGCTGGCCCATCGTCGAGGCCCAGGCCTGCGGCTGTCCGGTGATCACCACCGACGAGGCGCCGATGAACGAGATCGGTGGTCCGGCCGCCCGCTACCTGCCGCGCCTGCGCGCCGGCGATGATGCCGAGGCCTGGGCAGCCCAGGGCGCCCGGGTGCTGCAAGACCTGCTGGCCCTGCCTGCCGACGAGCGCGCACGTCTTTCGGCCACCGGCGTGGCCTGGGCGGCCCGCTTCGACACCGACACTGCCATCGAACGCTACCTGCGCATCTACGCGCAGGTGCTGGCCTGGGAGCAGGGGCATGGCCCAGGCGCCACTTTTGCGAAGACTGCCTGACCCATGTGTGGAATCGCAGGCAGTTTTGCCTATGGCGCCGATGCCCCCCCGGTCGACCGCGACGAACTGCTGCGCGTGCGCGAACGCATGCGCGCACGCGGGCCCGACGGCGCCGGCCTGTGGATCAGCCCCGATCAGCGCGTGGGCCTGGCGCACCGCCGCCTGGCCATCATCGAGCTGAGCGAGGCCGGTGCCCAGCCCATGGCGGACCCCGAGACTGGCAACCAGATCGTCTTCAACGGCGAGATCTACAACCACGCGGCGCTGCGCGACGAACTGCTGCGGAGTGGCGCCATCGTGCGCTCGCACTCCGACACCGAGGTGCTGCTCAAGCTGTATGCGCGCGACGGCGTGGCCATGCTCTCGCGCCTGCGCGGCATGTTCGCATTCGCCCTCTGGGACGCCGCCAGGCGCCAGCTCTTCCTGGCCCGCGACGCCTTCGGCATCAAGCCCCTTTACATCGCCGACGACGGCCACAGCCTGCGCTTTGCCTCGCAGGTGAAGGCCTTGCTCGAGGCCGCGGTGAACAAGCGCCCCGATCCCGCGGGCCATGCCGGCTTCCTGCTCTGGGGCTCGGTGCCCACGCCGCACACGCTGTACCGCGGCATTCATGCGCTGCTGCCGGGCCACTGGCAAATGGTCACCGTGGCCGGCCCCGGCAAGCCGGTGCTCTTTGACAACGCCAGGCTGGCCCTGGGGCAGGTGCCGGTGGCAGGCCCCGACGGCACCGAAGCGGCGCTGCAGGCGGTGGCCGAGGCGGTGCGAGACAGCGTGGCCGCGCACAGGGTGGCCGATGTGCCGGTGGGCGTCTTCCTCTCGGCCGGGCTCGACTCCACCATGCTGGCCGCCTGTGCCCGCCAGCTGGGCAGCCTGCGCACCATGACGCTGGGCTTCGACGCCTATGCCGGCACGCCCTATGACGAGGCGGCCCTGGCCGGCGAGGTGGCAGCCAGCCTGGGCACCGAACACACGCTGCAGCGCATCTCGGCCGCCGATTTCGCGGCCGACCGCGAGCGCCTGCTGGCCGCCATGGACCAGCCCTCCATCGACGGCATCAACACCTGGTTCGTCTCCCGGATGGCGCAGCAGCAGGGGCTCAAGGTCGTGCTCTCGGGCATAGGCGGCGACGAGCTCTTCGGCTCCTACCCCAGCTTCCACCAGCTGCCGCGCCTGCGCCGCAGCCTCGAAGGCATGGGGCGCCTGGGCGGCCTGGGACGGGCCGTGCGCCAGGGCCTGGCACCGCTGTCGGGTCTGCTGCCCTCGGCCAAGTACGCCGGCCTGCTGGAATACGGCGGCACGCTGGCCGGCGCCTATCTGCTGCGGCGCTCGCTCTACATGCCGTGGGAGCTGGCCGGCGTGATGGACCCGGAGATGGCCGCCCAGGGCCTGGAAGAACTCGATACCCTGGGCCGACTGCAGGCCAGCATGGAGGGCATAGGCTCCGAGCGCCTGGCCATTTCGGCGCTGGAAATGCAGTGGTACATGAAGCACCAGTTGTTGCGCGATGCCGACTGGGCCGGCATGGCGCATTCGCTGGAAATCCGCGTTCCCTTCGTCGATACCACCCTGTTGCGCCGCTTCATCGAGATCCCGGGCCTGGACGCCAAGGAAGAGAAGCGCCGCATCGCCCGCACCGTGGCGCCGCACCTGCCGGCCTCGGTGCTGGAGCGGCCCAAGACCGGCTTTGCCGTGCCCATCCACCAGTGGCTCAACCCCAGCGCGGCCACCACGGCGGGCAATCTGCGAGGCTGGGGGCGGGCGGTGTATCGCGCCTTCGTGCCCGCCTGAGCCCGGATGCCCATGAAAATCTTGCATGTGCTGCCCACCGTGGACCCGCAAGGCGGCGGCCCCATGGAAGGCGTGCGCCAGCGCGGCCTGCGGCTGCTGGAGATGGGGCACAGGGTCGAGATCGTGACGCTGGACGACCCGGCGGCCTGCTTTCTGGCGTGCTTTCCCCTGCCGGTGCATGCGCTGGGGCCTTCGTCTCGCGGCTATCTCTACAACCCGCGCCTCGTGCCCTGGTTGATGGCCCATGCGCGCGACTACGACGCGGTGGTGGTCAACGGCCTTTGGCAGTACCACGGCTATGCCACCTGGCGCGCGCTCACGCGGCTGGGCCTGCCCTACTACGTCTTCACCCACGGCATGCTGGACCCCTGGTTCAAGAAGACCTATCCGCTCAAGCACCTCAAGAAATGGCTTTACTGGCCCTGGGCCGAATACCGCGTGCTGCGCGATGCCGCCGGTGTGCTTTTCACCAGCGAGGAAGAGCGCTTGCAGGCGCGTCGGAGCTTCTGGCTCTACCGCGCACGAGAGCGGGTTGTGGCCTATGGCACGGCCCAGCCGCCGCAGGACGCCGAACGCCTGCGTGAAGGCTTTCTGGCGGCCCATCCGCAGTTGCGTGGCAAGCGCATCGTGCTCTTCCTGAGCCGCATCCACGAGAAGAAGGGCTGCGACCTGCTGCTGCAGGCTTTTGCGGCCGAGGCCGCGGCCGACCCCAGCCTCCACTTGGTGATGGCCGGTCCCGACCAGGGCGGCCTGCAAGCAGGCCTTCAGGCCCAGGCCGCCGCGGCCGGCATTGCCGACCGCGTCTGCTGGCCCGGTATGCTGGCGGGCGACGCCAAGTGGGGCGCCTTCCATGCCGCCGAGGTGTTTGCGCTGCCTTCGCACCAGGAAAACTTTGGCATTGCCGTGGCCGAGGCCCTGGGCTGCGGACTGCCGGTGCTGATCTCCGACAAGGTGAACATCTGGCGCGAGATCGAGGCCGACGGGGCCGGGATCGTGGCGCCCGACACGCTGGAGGGCACACGGCGAAGCCTGCAACAGTGGCTGGCGCTGACGCCTCTGCGGCGGGCCGAATTTCGCCAGCACGCAACCGCGGCCTTCAGGCGCCGCTATTCGGTGGATGCGATGGCGGTCTCGCTGCTGGGGGTGCTCGACGCCGGCAACCCACGGCCAGCGCCAAACGAGGTGACGGCATGAGCAAGGCAAGCAATTCGGTCGGCCGCATCGGTTCAGCCTGGGGCTGGGGCTGGGAGAACCTGCAGTTCCTGCGCATGCGCCTGGCCGGCTTGCGCTCGAAGGAAGGCGAACTTGCTTCATTGGTGGCCGAGATTGACGCCTACCGCGGGCTCTACGAGGGGCAGAGCGAACGCCGTTTCGACGACGCGCGCATCTTCGAGGTTGGCTATGGCGCGAGGCCGCTGCGCCTGATCGCGTCAATCTCCCTCGGCTTGGATGCACGCGGCATCGACCTCGACGCGCCCATGCTCGAGCGCTCGGGAGCCGAGCTGCTGCGCATCCTGCGCCGCAACGGTCCGCTGCGCTTCGTCAAGAGCAGCGTTCGTGCGCTGGTCTTCGACGCCCACGAGCGCCGCGCCCTGATTCGCGTGCTGGCGCGGCGCGGCGCGCGGTTGCGCCTGGCGCCAGACCGCTTTCTGGTTGGCGACATTGCCACCGCGGCCATCGCCCCCGGCTCGGTGGACTTCTTCTATTCGGAAGACGTGTTCGAGCACATCCCGGGCGCCGCGCTCGACGCCGTCTGCGCCGGCATGGCACGCGCGCTGGCGCCGGGCGGCATGGCGGTGATTTCGCCTTCGGTTTACACCGGCATCTGCGGCGGCCATCTTGTCGAGTGGTACCCGAACTCCTTCGCCCGTGATGGCGTGCGGCGATCCGAGCCCTGGGAACATTTGCGCCGGCGCCGCTTCGTCGCCGATTGCTTTCTCAACGAGTGGCGGGTGCGTGACTACCGGGCCTTGTTCGAAGCCCATTTCGACATCGTCTCGGTCGACAACCTGAAACCAGGCCTGGGGCGCCAGTTCCTGACGCCGGCGCTGCGGACCGAACTCGCGGCCTATGACGAGGACGAGCTGCTGTCCGAGAAATGGCGCTTCGTGCTGCGCAAGAAGGCCTGATGGGCGCCTCGACCTTCATCGATCGCGGCGCTTGCCCACTGTGCGGTGAGGCGCGGCGCCTGCCCCACATTGCCTTCCCCGACATCCCGGTCGTGCGCTGCGCCGGCTGCGGCTTTCTGCATTCGGCTTGCGTGCTCGGCGAAGAGGCGCTGGCCGCCTACTACGCCGAGGGCTTTGGCGGCTTGCGCCACCAGCTGGGCCAGTCGGTCAACGCCACCATCAATGCCGCGGTGCTGCCGCGCCTGCTGGCCTTGAGCCCGGGCGAGCGCGTGCTGGACGTGGGCGCGGGCTACGGCTATCTGCTGGACCGGCTGCAGCAGCGCCACGGCGTCATCGGCGTCGGTGTCGAGCCTTCGCACCAGGAGGCCGCCTTTGCGCGCAACGCACTTGGCGTGCAGGTGATTGCTGCCATGCTGGCCGACGCCGGTCTGGACAAGGCCGGCTTCGACCTTGTGGCCAGCTTCGAGGTCATTGAACATGTGGCCCGGCCGGTGGATTTCATCCGCGAGCTGGCCGCCTACGTGAAGCCGGGCGGGCGCCTGCTGGTGATGACCGACAACTTCGAGTCCGGCGTCGTGCGCTCGCTCGGTGCGGCCTTCCCGAAATGGATACCGCACACCCACATCAGTCATTTCGGGCCCGAGACGCTGGCGCGCGCATTGCGGGCCGCCGGCGGGCTGGAGATCGAAACGTCCATGTCCTACACGCCCTGGGAGTTTCTGGCGCGCGACGGCCTGCGGCGCCTGCGCGACCAGACGGTGACGCCCGAGCAGGCCTTTGACCTGAAGCGCGCCCTGGCCAGCGAGATGGGGGGCCGTTACCGCCTTTACGGCCTGCGCAAGCTGCTCAATGCGGCCTGGGCAAGCGCGACAATCGGTCCGGCGATGGACGGGGCGGTGATGTACTTCGTCTGCCGCAAGCCGGGATGAGATTGCCATGAGCGAACACCGTCCCGACGCCGGCCCGGTTTTCATCGACCTGGCCAGGAATCGCCAGCAATGGCCTCTGGGCATCAAGCTGCGGCGCGTGCTGTGGTCTTATCTGCTGCAGCCGCTGGTGCGCTGGCTGCCCAAGCCGCTGTCGCCACTGCGTGTGTCGGCGCTGCGGCTGATGGGGGCCGACATCGGCAGCCACTGCACCATCCTGCCGGGCGTGCGCGTGCTCATGCCCTGGAACCTGAAACTGGGCGACTGGGCCGCGCTGGGCGAAGGGGTCAATGTCTACAACTTCGCGCCGGTGACGTTGGGCCCGCACAGTGTGGTCTCGCAGTTCGGCTATCTGTGTACCGGCAGCCACGACTACACCCGTACCGACATGCCCCTGACCTTTGCCCCCATCACACTGGGCAGCCAGGTCTGGGTGGCGGCCGGTGTCTTCGTGGCACCCGGCATCGCCATCGCCGACGGCGTGGTGGTGGGCGCGATGTCGGTGGTGACGCGCAACCTGGACCAGGCCTGGACCATCTATGCCGGCAACCCCTGCCGCAGGATCAAGGCCCGGCCGCTGCCCGCTGCCGCAGCGGATGACCAAGAGGGAAAACCAGCGTGAGCGGCGTTTCGATACTGATCCTGACCAAGAACGAACAGCAGGATCTGCCCGGCTGCCTGGCCAGCGTGGCCTGGTCGGACGACATCCATCTCTACGATTCGGTGAGCACCGACGAGACCGTGGCCATCGCCCGGCGCGCCGGCGCCCACGTCACCCAGCGCCCGTTTGACAACTGGGCCGCGCACCAGAACTGGGGGCTGGCCAACATCCGCTTCAAGCACCCCTGGGTCTTCTACATCGACGCCGATGAGCGCATGACGCCCGAGCTGGTGCAGGCGGTGCAGGCCGCCGCCGCCAAGCCGGGCGATGCCGTGGCCTTTCGCCTGCAGCGGCGCGATTTCTTCATGGGCACCTGGCTGGCCCATGTGCAGACCTCGCCCTTCTACATGCGCTTGTTCAGGCCCGAGAAGATGCGCTACGAGCGGCTGGTGAACCCGATTTCCATCGCCGACGGCCCGGTGGCGCAGCTGGGTGGCTATCTCGACCATTTCCCCTTCAGCAAGGGCGTCACGCACTGGCTGGAGCGGCACAACAGCTACAGCAGCTTCGAGGCGCGCCAGATCATGGACAACCGGCGCGGCCAGGCGGCCTTCTCGCTGCGCAAGGTCTTTACCGCGGCCGATTTCCACGAGCGCCGCTTTCATCAAAAGGAACTGTTCTACCGCCTGCCGTTGCGGCCGGTGATCAAGTTCTTGCTGCTCTACATCGGCAAGCGCGGCTTTCTCGACGGCCGCGCCGGGCTCACCTACGCCATGCTGCAGGCCATCTACGAGTACATGATCGTGCTCAAGGTGCGCGAACTGGAGCGGGCCTCTTCATGAAGGCGGCCCCCAATCGCTTCGGGCGCAGCGCGTGAAGATCCTGTTCTACAGCGCCAACTTCGCCCCGGAGCCCACCGGCATCGGCAAGTACTCGGGCGAGATGGCGGCCTGGCTGGCGGCGCGTGGCCACGAGGTGCGGGTGGTCTGCGCGCCGCCCTACTACCCGGCCTGGCGCGTGGCGCCGGGCTACGCCTGGCCGCCCTGGCGGCGTGAGAGCTGGCAGGGCGTGGACGTGTGGCGCGCCCCGCTGTGGGTGCCGCAGCGGCCCGGCGGACTGGCGCGCGTGCTGCATCTGCTGAGCTTTGCCGTGGCGTCGCTGCCGTCCATGGCGGCCCAGATTTTCTGGCGGCCGCAGGTGGTGATGACGGTGGCGCCCTTCTTCGTCTGCGCCCCCGCCGGCTGGCTGGTGGCCCGCCTCACCGGCGCCCGCGCCTGGCTGCATGTGCAGGATTTCGAGGTCGACGTCGCCTTCCGCATGGGTCTGCTCAAGGGCGGGTTGGCGCAGCGCGCCATCCTGGGCGCCGAGCGTTGGCTGCTGCGCCGCTTCGACCGCGTCTCGTCGATCTCTCGGCGCATGCGCGAACGGCTGGTGGACAAGGGCGTGGCGCCTGATCGCGTGCGTGCCCTGCCCAACTGGGTGGATGTCGACAGCCTGCGCCCGCTGGACCGCCCCAGCGCCTACCGTGCCGAACTCGGCATCGCGGCGGATGCCGTGGTGGCGCTGTTCTCGGGCACGCTGGGCCCCAAGCAGGGCCTGATGCTGATCCCCGAGGCCGCCCGCCTGCTGGCCGCGCGGCCCGAGATCGTCTTCGTGGTCTGTGGCGATGGCGTGATGAAGCCGGCGCTGGAGGTGGCCTGCGCCGGACTGCCGAACGTGCGCCTGCTGCCGCTGCAGCCGGCCGCCCGCCTGGGCGAACTGCTGGGCCTGGCCGACATCCATCTGCTGACCCAGAGCCCGGACGCCGAAGACCTGGTGCTGCCGTCCAAGCTGTCGGGCATGCTGGCGAGCGGGCGGCCGGTGGTGGCGACCACGCGTGCCGGGACCGAGATCGCCGAGGTTTTGGCCGATTGCGGCGTGGTCGTTGCGCCGGAGGACGCAGCGGCTCTGGCCGCAGCCTTGCAAGACCTGGCGCAGGCCCCCGAGCGCCGCGCCGCCGTGGGCCGCGCGGCACGCCTTTGGGCCGAGCGGCATATGGGCGCCGCGGGCGTGCTGGCAGCATTGGAAGCCGATCTGGGGCAAAAGGCCTCGCCGTGAACAAACTTCAAATGCCTTAGCAAGCGACGATGAGTGGCATGAAAAAATTTGGCGGCTGGCGGCTGGCGGCTGGCGGCTGGCGGCTGGCGGCTGGCGGCTGGCGGCTGGCGCGGTCTTTGTCGTGATGGTCGCTGAACTCGGCGTGCGCGTGGCAGGCATGGTGGATCTTCCGATCTATCACGCCGATGCCAGCATCGGCTACATCCCTGCTGCCGGGCAGCGCGGCAGCTTTCTCAACAAAAACGACTGGATCATCAACTCCCGCCACATGGGTGCCGAGGAGTTCGTGCTCGACCCGGTGGCCAATTTGCTTTTGGTGGGCGACAGCATCGTCTGGGGCGGCAACCCCTATGCCCGCGCCGAGCGGCTCGGTCCGCAACTGGAGCGGCGGATCAAGGGCAAGGTCTGGCCCATCTCCGCAGGCAGCTGGTCCTTGCAGAACGAGCTGACTTACCTGCAGCAGAACCCGGACGTGGTGGACAAGGTGGACACCATCGCCTTCGTGCTGAACAACGGCGATCTGGCGCCGGCATCGTCGTGGAGTTGCACGAGGAGCCACCCGCTCACCCGGCCCGTGGTCGCGCTCTGGTACCTGGCCGACAAGCATGTGCTGCAGCGGCCGTGCGAAGGGACGCCGCCCGAGCTGAAGGTTGAGTCTCAAGACGTTGCCGCGATGCTCGCGGCCTTCATGGCTGCCAACACCACAAAGCGCGTGATCGTCTTCCTCTATCCCGACAAGCAAGAGGCTGCCGACGAGACGCTGCTGCACAGCCAGCTGGAAGCCATGGAGTCCGTGCTCAGGGCGGCCGGAGTGCAAGAAGTGGTGTCCGTGGGTCGAGACGCGCGTTGGCGGGGTCAGCCCCAGGCTTACAAGGACGCGATCCATCCCTCTCCCCATGGCATGGGTGTGCTGGCGGCAATCATGGCCACTGCGCTGGAGTCGCGTGCAGGCCGTTGACGTCCTTCTGCCGTCGTCCGCATCCCGGCTAAGCCTGGCGCTGACCGACTTCAACCGCCTGCGCTGGACGGTGGCGGCCTTGCGCCTGAACCCCGGCCTGGCGCAGCGGCTGGCCGCGCACGCCGGTGGCGCCGTGACGGTGCTGGACAGCACCGGCCTGCAGCCCGGCGGCGGGCCGCCGCCGCCGCGGGCCTGCATCGTGCTGTGGGATGGGCTCAACAGCCTGGCCGAACTGCAGCAGGCGCAGCCGGCTCTGCGCGCACGCGACGATTTGCTCTACCTGCCTGTTGGCTGCTTTGCCGACCTGTCCGATGGCTTTCCGGCCGGCAGCGAGCCGCTTTTCCCGGCCCGTGCAGGGGTGCCGGAGGCGCTGGGCGTGCCGCGCTGGATAGACGCGTTGGGCGCCCTGCGCGCCTGGGCGCGGCCGTTCAAGAATGCGCGCAGCGCGCCGGCCGCGCACGCGCGGCTGCGTGCCGGCGGCTGCCTGGTCTTTTGCGGCCTGGTGCGGCCCAGCGCGGCGGTGCTCGACGGCTTCTTCCGCGGTGCCGGGCTGGGCCCGCTACGCCAGACGCTGCAGCCCCTGGCCGGGCTGGACTGGACCGCCGATGTGGCGCGCACCCAGGCGCTGGTGGCCAGCGGCTTGGACGCCGTGTCAGCGGCGCGGCCGGCCTCCATGCTGGACCATGCGGCGCTCTACTCGGTGGTCAATGTGCTGCACCGCATCGCCACACTGAGCCGGGTGCAGGCCCTGGGCGCGCCGCTGCTGGTCAACGAGTACGGCGTCCATCCCTTCTTCGACCCCTACGATGCGCGCGCCTACCACCGCAACCTCTTCATCGATTTCGGCAGCACGCGCGGCAGCGACTTGATCTACCCGCGCACGCTTGACCTGCTGCTGCAGCGCAAGGCCGCGCAGAACCTGCGCTTCCTGCCCGCCGGCGCCGGCACCCGCCTGGGAGATTGGCTGAAGGCGATGGACGGCGCCGGCTTCCTGGCGCTGTGCCAGAGCCATGCCGAGCAGTTGCTGCAGGCCCTGCCGGCCGCGTTGCCGCACGGGGGGCGCCGATGAGCGTGCGCTCTCGCATCGCTGCGGCCCTGGCTGCCAACGCCTTTGGCCAGGCGGTGACGGTGGCGTCGCAGATCCTGCTCACGCCGCTGTACTTTCGCTACTGGGGCGCGGCGCTCTACGGTGAGTGGCTGATCCTGTCCAGCATCCCGGCCTACCTGACCATGGCCGACCTGGGCATAGGCTCGGCGGCGGGAAACGAGATGACGATGCGCGCCGGTGCTGGGGATCGCACGGGTGCTCAGCGCACCATGCTGGGTGCGCTGTGGGTTTCGGCCGGCGCCGCAGCGCTGGTCATGGCATTGGGCCTGGCGGCGGCGGCCCTGGCCTTGCATTGGCGCGTGCCGCACACGCCCAGCCTGGCGCCCGCCGAGGCGGCGCTGGTGCTGGCGGGCTTGGCGTTGACGGTGGCGCTGGGTTTTCCGGGCGGCGTGGTGTCGGCCGGCTTCCGCTGCGGCGAGCGCAATGCCCAGGGCATCCTGTGGGCCAACGGCGCGCGGCTTGCCGAGATGCTGAGCGTGGGCGGGCTGCTGCTGGCCCGTCAGCCGCCGGCCGTGATCTGCTGGGGCATGGTGGTGGTCAAGGCGGTGGCGCTGGTGGCGCAATGGTTGGTGCTGTGGCGGGTATGCCCCTGGTTGTTCGCGCCGGCGGTGCGTGCCGACCGCCGGATCGTGCGCCGGCTGATCGCGCCGGCATTGGGATTCATGGCCTTTCCGCTGGGCAATGCGCTGGCGCTGCAAGGCCCCATCCTGATCATCGGGGCGGTCTTCGGCGGACCTGCCGTGGCCATGTTCTCCG
This sequence comes from Rubrivivax sp. A210, assembly GCF_904426505.1. Lineage (GTDB taxonomy): Bacteria > Pseudomonadota > Gammaproteobacteria > Burkholderiales > Burkholderiaceae_C > Rubrivivax. The sequence continues at coordinate 58,260 of NZ_CAJGBN010000002.1, read as the reverse complement.
CGCTGCGCACGCTCGCTCGCGTGCCGATGCAACTTACGAACATGATCAATGCCTCGGTCTGGCCCGAAATGTCCCGCGCGTTTGGTGCGCAGGACATGGGCCTGCTGCGCCGCCTGCATCAGGGAGCATGGGGCACGACGGTGATGATCATCGCGACGTTCGGGATCGGCCTCGTGATCTGCGGGTCCTGGATCACCAGCCTCTGGCTGGGGGCGGCTGCGCCGTTCGATGGCGGCGTGTTCGCGGCACTGGTGCTGCTGACCATCCTGTCGGCCACCTGGGGCGCCAGCGCCGTCGTGCTGACGGCCATCAACGCCCATGCTCGCGTGGGCCTGGCCTACGTGATCGTCAATGGTGCCTTCATGGGCTTGGCGGCGCTGCTGGCCAGCCCCTGGCGGTGGGCCGGGCTTCTCGTTCCGTTGCTGATTGCGGAAGCGGCCCTGCTGGTCTGGGTCTTGGGGCAGGTCATGCGCAAGACCGGCGACGGCTACGGGCCTTTTCTTGTCAATGCAATTCGGTTGCCGCTGCGCAGGCTGGGCGCTGGGTTGCGGAGGACGCCCCGGGTGCCTTGAACCCACGCCGCACGGCAGGCCCGGGTGCATGGCACCCGGTAAGCTTGCGTGCCCGCCCTCCGGAGCCTTTCTTGATCATCGTTTTCAACCAGGCCATATGAAGCCATTCGACTACGCCTTGTCCGATCGCCCCGAAGTGGCCAGACTCCTGCCCGGCAACTACCGCACGGTGCTCGAGGTCGGTTGCGCCAAGGGAGGGTTTCGCTCCAGTCTCGACCCCGGCGCGGAGGTGTGGGGCATCGAGCCCAATGCGGGCGCAGCGCAATTGGCCAAGGCGGCCGGCTACAGAATCCTGACAGGGATCTACGACACGGTTGCCCATGAATGCCCGGACGGCTACTTCGACCTGATTGTCTGCAACGACGTGATCGAGCACATGGTCGATCACGACAAGTTCCTCGAAGAGATCAAGTCCAAGCTGAAGCCGGGCGGCATGATCGTCGGCTCCGTCCCCAACGTGCGGTATTTCGGGAACATGTTCAAGCTGGTTTTCAGGCAGGATTGGCAATACGTCGACCAGGGCATTCTCGACAAGACGCACCTGAGGTTCTTTACCGAGAAGAGCCTGCGAAGAACCTTCTCGTCCCATGGCTACGTGGCGGAAGTCCTGACTGGCATCAACAGCGAACTCGCACGCCCGCTCGGGTTGCGGCAGATCGGAAAGAACGGCCTCCTCTTGCTGGTGATGGCGCTTTCGTTCGGATCCTTCGGGGATTTTCGATTTCTGCAATTCGGCTTTCGCCTCAGGCTCGCGTGAGCGCGAATAGGCCCGAGGCGGGCTGGCGCAGCCCTTTCGAGCGTCGACAATCGCGGCCCCTGCGCCGCAGGCATTGATCGGGAGAGCCTTGTTGGAAGAGTGGAAGCGGCGGCTGTACGCGGGCTATGTGTCAACGGGCCAGTCGACGGCTCAGGGTGGCGAGTCCGGGCCCTTCGACGCGCGCCGCCACCCGCAGATGATGGCCTGGCTGCGCCAGGTGCTGCCGGCCCGGCGCGACCTGCGCATCCTTGACCTCGCCTGCGGCCACGGGCCTCTGCTCCTGTGTGCCAAGGCGCTGGGCTGCTCGCGGCTGGCGGGTGTCGATGTATCGGCCGAGCAGGTGGCGCTGGCGCACCGGGCGGGCCTGGACGAGGTCGTCTGCCAGGAACTGTCCGAATACCTGGCGGGCCATCGCGGCGAGTTCGACCTGATCTTCGCGATGGACGTGCTGGAGCATCTCACCAAGCCCGAGTTGCTGGAGTGCATGGACCAGGTGGCGCTGGCACTGGTGCCGGAAGGGCGGCTCGTGATCCATGTGCCCAATGCCGAAGGACTGTTCGGGATGAGGGTGCGCTATGGCGATCTGACCCACGAGACGGCATTCACGCCGCAGTCCATCTCGCAACTGCTGCGTGCCACCGGCTTTACCGACATCCGCTGCGATGAAGACCGACCGCAGGTGCATGGCCTGAAAAGCGCAGTGCGGCGGGCGTTGTGGCACGGGTTGACGGCGCCCGTGCGCCTGCTGCTGGCGGCCGAGACCGGGTGCTTGGGCCACGTTTTGTCGCAGAACATGCTGGTGCAGGCGCGCAAGGCCGGCGGGACCTCCGGCAAATAGGCGGGACGCTATCTGCCTTCCCGAGAAGCGCCGTCAACCCCGACTCGCAGGCGAATGGCGACAAAGGCGGCTCAGATGGCGCTTGCTTATTGCACCGCGGTATTCAGCGCCCGTTCGCTGCTGCTGGAGGTGGCCGCGTTTGACCACAAGCCCCCCGAATTGACCAAGTCATTGCCTGATATCGTGGTGCCAACAGCACCAGTGCCAATGCGGAACGCAGTGGCGCAGTAGGTGCAGGTGTTGCCTTGCATCACCGTGCCCAACAGCCGCGGCAGCGTGCTTGGCGAGTAAGCGGTGGTTTCGACGTTCATCTGGTTCATGTACCCCTCCATGGCGAAGGGGCCATCCGTGCGTGAGGCGTCGACGTTGGGGTTGTTGGCGGTAAGGGCGTTGCGACGAACGTGTACGCCGATATGCGAGATGCCGAAGGCCTCGCCGTCGTTGTTGGCGAAATGCACGCTCAAGTAAGACGGGTAGCGCCGAGTCGTGTTGACGACCAGGTTGCCTTGCACGGCGACGTTGTAGACGGGTGAGAAGAAGTTGCTGGAGAGCTTCTGGAAGGCGCGCACCAGGATGCCGCCGGACTCCGACAGCCTGTTGCCGACGATCTCCACCTCGCGCACCGCGGTGGAGTACAGCCAGATGCCGCGCGGGTTGTTGTTCAGCGCGTTGCCCTTGATCAGCGAATGCTCCAGGCCCCACACCGCGGTGGCGTAGCGGCTGCTGGTGTCGGGCAGCACGTCCCAGGCGCGGCCAATCGTGAACTCGCCGCCGCTGTAGGCGGTGATCCGGCGTGTTTGCCCCGCGCCCGTGCCGGCGACGATGGCAATGCCGTAGTTGTCGGGCAGGCTGCCATTGACCTGAACATTCGGGTTGAGGCTGGCGGCAGGGTCGGTCAGCGTGGTCGCCGTGGCCCTGGCCACCCGGCCTAGCCCTTCTGTGCGCGTGGCGCCGCCGCCTTCGGTGAGGATGGTCTCGCCGTCATTCCTGCTTGGGTCGACAGGACCATTGATCAAGTCGAAGCGGTTTCCCACTATCGCGATTCGGCGAGCAAAGTTGACGGTGATCACGTGCACCACGCCCGGATCGCGGCGCAGGGCATCCCGTGTCCAGGCATTGCCCTGGACGTAGGCGTCGCTGACGCGGTCGAAGTTGGTGCCGACGCCGTTGAGAAAGCTGACCCGGTTGCCCATGAAGACCAAGCCGCTGTTGCTCGACATATGGGCCGCACCCGTGCCCAGGCTGCCGGTCTGCAGGAACTCGCTGGCGACAACGGCGATGTCGGTGTTGCCATACATCCAGGCCATTGCCGTCGCGCCCTCGTTGACACGCACGTTCTGCACCGCGATGCGCCTGTTGTACTTGAGGTTGAGGCTGCTGGTGGCGGCGCTGCTGGTGTTGGTCAGCGTGAGGTTGCGCACCGCATAGAGGTCGGCCTGGTAGCTGTAGATTGCCGATTCGCTGCCATGCCGCAATTCGGTTCTCTCCTTGCCCGCGCCCTGCAGCACGGTACGCGACAGCATCTGCACGCCCTTGCCCAGCACGCACACGCCGGCGGGCAGGGTGACCACGCCGCCGCCCTGCCTTTGCGCATAGGCCAGGGCGGCCTGGATGGCGCCGCTGTCGTCGCTGCGGCCGTCGCAGGCCACGCGGCTGGCCAGGCGGCTGTCGGAGGCGGCATCGATGGTGCGCGCCGTCAGCGGCGCAAAGGCCGCGGCCCAGCCCACGCCCAGGCCGAAGGGGTCGCCGCTGGCGCCGGTGACGACGGCGGTGGCGCGCTCCAGCGTGGCCGGGCCTGTGCCATTGCCGTTGTCGACCGTGATCACTGCGGCCGCGCTGGCGCGCAGGCCGGCCGGCGCGGTGACGGCCAGCAGGTGCTCGTCGCTGGCCGCGAGGTTGACGGTGGCGGCCAGGCCGTCGACCGTTACCGCCGGCGTCGAACCGGGCAGGGCCAGGTTGCGGCCCAGGATGCGAAAGGCGCCGCCAGGAACGATCTGCGTGGCGTCCAGGTGCTGGGGCTGGGCGGCGTTCAGAGCCACGCGCGCACCCGTGTTTTGCCCGTTGGAGATGCGCAGCGCCAGTGCGCCGTTCAGGCCGGCCGGAATCTGGACGGCGATCCAGCCGGTGCCGACCTGGTTGACCACGGCCAGCGCTTGGGCGGCGGTGCTGCCCAGGGCTTCGAGCCAGACCAGGGGCGCGCTGCCGAAATTTTCGCCCTGCAGGCTGACGATATCGCCGGCACGCGCGCTGCGGCTGGCGTTGAAGACCACCGGCGCCGGTGCTGCGGCGTCGGCCACCAGGGGCGGGGCATAGACCGGCGTGGCGGCAGGCTCGGCAGCGGCGGCCGGCGCTGGCGCGGATTCCGCGGGCGCCGAAGCCGCGGGTGCCGGTGCCGCAGCCGGAACTTCAGTGGCCGTCGGCGCGGCCGCTGCGTACAGGGCTGCGGCGAAGGGCGCGGCCGTCGACGTGCCGGCCGGCGATGCCTCTTCGCCTTCGCCGCCGCCACCTCCGCAGGCCGCCAGGGCGGCGGCGAACAGGATCGAGATCATCAGGCGAGGGCGTTCGGGGACAAGGGCAAGGGATGCAGACACGACGGACTCCGGCAGACCTCCCGGGTTTCGTCGTTCCTTCCCCTCCATCCAAGGGGATGGGCAGTCTGATCTGTAAGGGGATGCTGCGGCAGGCGCATGCGCTTGCAGATGGCGTGAAATGAGGCGGAGATTCTGGCGCTCCTCAGCGGCGCGGTCACCGGGTGCCGCTAGCCGGCCTGCCGCGCAAATTCCTCGTAGGCCACCTTCAAGCCCTCGCGCAGCGGCGTGCGTGCCTGCCAGCCGGCGGCGGCGAGCAGGCCCACGTCCATCAGCTTGCGCGGCGTGCCGTCGGGCTTGCTACGGTCGTAGGCGATGGCACCGCCGTAGCCCACGACCTCGGCCACGGTGGCGGCGAGCTCGGCGATGGTGAGGTCATTGCCGACGCCGATGTTCACCAGCGGCGGCTCGAAGCGGCCCGAGACGCTCTCGTCGCTGCCCAGCAGCGGCGTGTAGCGCTCGTCGGGCAGGCCCATCAGGAAGACGCAGGCATCGGCCATGTCGTCGCTGTAGAGGAATTCGCGCCGCGGTGTGCCGGTGCCCCACACCGTGACCTCGGGCTCGCCACGCGCCTTGGCTTCGTGGAACCTGCGGATCAACGCCGGGATGACGTGGCTTTGCGTCGGGTGGTAGTTGTCGCCACGGCCGTAGAGGTTGGTCGGCATCGCCGCCAGGTAGCGCGTGCCGTACTGGCGGTTGTAGCTCCAGCACATCTCGATGCCGGCGATCTTGGCCAGTGCATAGGGGCGGTTGGTGGGCTCCAGCGGGCCGGTGAGCAGGTCGCGCTCGCGCATGGGCTGGGGTGCCAGTCTCGGGTAGATGCAGCTCGAGCCGAGGAAGAGCAGGCGCTGCACGCCGGCGCGCCACGCGGCGTGGATGACATGGGTCTGTATGGCCAGGTTGTCGCGGATGAACTCGGCCGGCCGGCTGTTGTTGGCGACGATGCCGCCCACCTTGGCCGCGGCCAGGAAAACGTATTCGGGCCGCTCGGCGTCGAAGAAGGCTTGCGTGGCCTGCGCATCGGTGAGGTCGAGATCGGCGTGGCTGCGCGTGATGAGGGCGGTGTGGCCACCGGCCTGCAACCGGCGCACGATGGCGCTGCCGACCAGGCCGCGGTGGCCGGCCACAAAAATGCGGGCACTGCGGTCCATCACTATTCGTGGTGGTCGTAGGCCTGGAAGCCGGCCAGCTTGATCAGGCTGTCGCGGCGCGCGCTCTGGTAGTCGCTTTCCACCATCTCGCTCACCAGCTGCTCGAAGCTGGTGGCCGGCACCCAACCCAGCTTGGCCTTGGCCTTGGACGGGTCGCCGAGCAGGGTCTCGACCTCGGTGGGGCGGAAGTAGGCAGGGTCCACGCGCACGATCACGTCGCCCGGCTTGCACTTGGCGCGTGCCTCGCCGCGGCTGCCCGCCACGGCGGTGACGACGCCGATCTCGTCCACGCCCGTGCCCTCGAAGGCCACCGTGATGCCGAGAACGGCCGCCGCGCGCTGCACGAAATCGCGCACGCTGTGCTGTTCGCCGGTGGCGATGACGTAGTCCTCGGGCTTGTCCTGCTGCAGCATCAGCCACTGCATCAGCACGTAGTCGCGCGCATGGCCCCAGTCGCGCAGTGCGCCCAGGTTGCCCAGATGCACGCAGTCCTGCAGGCCAAGTGCGATGCGGGCCACGGCGCGTGTGATCTTGCGCGTGACGAAGGTCTCTCCGCGCAGCGGGCTCTCGTGGTTGAACAGGATGCCGTTGCAGGCATACATGCCATAGGCCTCGCGGTAGTTCACCGTGATCCAGTAGGCGTAGAGCTTGGCCACCGCATAGGGGCTGCGCGGGTAGAAGGGCGTGGTCTCCTTCTGCGGTGTTTCCTGCACCAGGCCGTAGAGCTCGCTCGTGCTGGCCTGGTAGAAGCGCGTCTTCCTTTCGAGGCCGAGGATGCGGATGGCCTCCAGCAGGCGCAGCGTGCCGATGCCGTCGGCATCGGCCGTGTATTCGGGCTGCTCGAAGCTCACCGCCACATGGCTCATGGCGCCGAGGTTGTAGATCTCGTCGGGCTGCACCTGCTGCACGATGCGGATCAGGTTGGTGCTGTCGGTGAGATCGCCGTAGTGCAGCTTGAAGCGCTGGTGCTCGACGTGCGGATCCTGGTAGAGGTGGTCGATGCGGTCAGTGTTGAACAGCGAGGCGCGGCGCTTGATGCCGTGGACGGTGTAGCCCTTGTCCAGCAGCAGCTGGGCCAGATAGGCGCCGTCCTGGCCGGTGACGCCGGTGATGAGTGCGGTCTTGGTCATGCAATGGGCCGAATCTGGATCAACCCGGGAAGATATCACCTCCCCGTGAATGCGCCGCGGCCCGGTCACAGGCGGGTGTCACAATTCCGGCCTGCCGGCCCTTTGCCGGCCATCCAGTCATCGAGAGGGCGCGCGGCGCCGGGGAAAGCAGCATGAAAGTCACAGTCGTCGGCACCGGTTATGTCGGGCTCGTCACGGGCGCCTGCCTGTCGGAAATGGGCAACCATGTGGTCTGCCTGGACATCGACGAGCGCAAGATCCGGATCCTGCTGGACGGCGGCATCCCCATCCACGAGCCCGGGCTGCAGGAGATCGTGCGCCGCAACGTGGCCGCGGGGCGGCTGCAGTTCACCACCGACGTCGCCGCGGCGGTGGCCCACGGCACCATCCAGTTCATCGGCGTGGGCACGCCGCCCGACGAGGACGGCTCGGCCGACCTGCAGTACGTGCTGGCCGCGGCCAGCAACATCGGCCAGCACATGACCGACTACAAGGTCATCGTCGACAAGAGCACGGTGCCGGTGGGCACGGCCGACAAGGTGCGCGAGGCCGTGCGCGCGGCGCTGCAGGCGCGCGGCCTGGGCGACACCGCCTTCGCCGTGGTCTCCAACCCCGAGTTCCTGAAGGAAGGCGCGGCGGTCGAAGACTGCATGCGCCCTGACCGCATCGTGGTGGGCGCCGACGACGAGCGCGCCATCTTGCTGATGCGTTCGCTCTACACGCCCTTCATGCGCAACCACGACCGCCTGCAAGTGATGGATGTGCGCAGCGCCGAGTTCACCAAGTACGCCGCCAACGCCATGCTGGCCACGCGCATCAGCTTCATGAACGAGCTGGCGCAGCTGGCCGACCGCGTGGGCGCCGACATCGAGATGGTGCGCAAGGGCATCGGCAGCGATCCGCGCATCGGCACCCACTTCCTCTATCCCGGCACTGGCTACGGCGGCAGCTGCTTCCCCAAGGACGTGAAGGCGCTCATCCGCACCGGCCAGGAGAACGGCATGCAGCTGGGCGTGCTGCAGGCGGTGGAAGATGCCAATGAGCGCCAGAAGATGGTGCTGGTACACAAGATCGTCGCGCGCTTCGGTGAGAACCTGGCCGGTCGCCACTTCGCGCTCTGGGGCATGGCCTTCAAGCCCAACACCGACGACATGCGCGAGGCGCCCAGCCTGGTCATCATCGACAAACTGCTCAAGCTCGGCGCCACGGTCAGCGCCTATGACCCGGTGGCCATGCCCGAGTCGCGCCGCGTGCTGGGCGAGCGCGCCGGCCTTGTCTTCGCCGCCAGCCAGGCCGAGGCCTTGGCCGGTGCCGACGCGCTGGTGGTGGTGACCGAGTGGAAGGAGTTCCGCAACCCCGATTTCGATGCCATCAAGGCGGCGCTGAAGCAGCCGCTGATCTTCGACGGCCGCAACATCTTCGACCCGGCGCTGATGCGCATGCACGGCATCGAGTACGCCGGCATAGGACGCGGCGCGCGCCAGCCGGTCTGAAGCGGCTCGCAGGGCCCAGGAACTTTATTTCCCGTCCCCCCGGATCGCGGGGGGACGATGCGGTACATTCGCTGGGTAGATTTGAGCAAGATTGTTGTTTGACGGTTTCTTCTGCGTCCCCGCTGCCTGCGGGCTTACGGTTGATTCCCTGATCGGTGATTTTCTTGGCCGCATCTGCACTGCGCCGGCATGTGCTGCGCAGCAACCGTGAAAGGAATTCAATATGACGACGCAAACCGGTACCGTGAAGTGGTTCGACGATGGCAAGGGCTTCGGCTTCATCACCCCCGACGGTGGTGGCAAGGATCTCTTCGCCCACTTCAGCGAAATCCAGAGCACCGGCGGTTTCCGCAGCCTGGCCGAAAACCAGAAGGTGCAGTTCGAGGTGAAGCAGGGCCAGAAGGGTCCGCAGGCCTCCAACATCCGCGCCGCGACCTGATTCAGGTCCAGCCCCAATGAAAACCGCGGCCTCGGCCGCGGTTTTTTCTTGTCTGCCGGGTCTAGGCGGGCGGCAGTTCGGCCTCGGCCAGCAGCGGTGCTGCCGCGTCCTTGGGCGCCACCAGCGGCAGGCCTTGCAGCGGCCAGGCGATGGCCAGTGCGGGGTCGTCCCAGCGGATGCAGCGCTCGCAGTCGCGCGCATAGACATCGGTGGTCTTGTAGAGGAAATGGGTGTCGTCCTGCAGCGCGACGAAGCCGTGGGCAAAGCCCGGTGGTAGCCACAGCTGCAGGCGGTTGGCCGCGCTCAGCTCGGCGCCGAACCAGCGGCCGAAGTGGGGCGAGTCGGTGCGGATGTCGACCGCCACGTCCCAGGCAGCGCCCTGCACCACGCGCACCAGCTTGCCCTGGGCATGCGGCGGCAGCTGGTAGTGCAGGCCGCGCAGCACGCCAGCCTTGCTGCAAGAGTGGTTGTCCTGCACGAAGCGCGGCGGCAACGGCTCGCCCTGTTCGCGAAGAGCGGCCTCGAAGCGGGCTTCGTTGAAGCTCTCCATGAACCAGCCGCGCTCGTCGCCGAACACGGCCGGCTCCAGCAGCAGCACGCCGGACAGCGGGGTCTTGGTGAGCTTCATGCTCAAAAGGCCGCTTTCTCGCGCAGCAACTGCATCAGGTACTGGCCATATCCGTTCTTGAGCATGGGCGCGGCCAGGCGCTCGAGTTGTTCGGCGTCGATCCAGCCGGCACGGTAGGCGATCTCCTCGGGACAGGCCACTTTCAGCCCCTGGCGCTTCTCCAGCGTGGCGATGAACTGGCCTGCTTCGAGCAGGCTGTCGTGGGTGCCGGTGTCCAACCAGGCATAGCCGCGGCCCATGATTTCGACCTCAAGCTGGCCCTGGCGCAGGTATTGCGCATTGACCTCGGTGATCTCGAGCTCCCCGCGTGCGCTGGGCTTGATGGCGGCGGCGATGTCGCAGACCTGCGGGTCGTAGAAGTACAGGCCCGTGACGGCGTAGTTGCTCTTGGGCGCCTTGGGCTTTTCTTCGATGCTGAGCGCCCGCCGGGTGGCGTCGAACTCGACCACGCCGTAGCGCTCGGGGTCGTTGACATGGTAGGCGAACACCGTCGCGCCGCTGCTGCGCGCCTGGGCGCGGGCGAGCAGGGCGCTGAAGTCGTGGCCGTAGAAAATGTTGTCGCCCAGCACCAGGGCGCTGGGCGCGCCGCCGACGAAATCGCGCCCCAGGATGAAGGCCTGGGCCAGGCCGTCGGGGCTGGGCTGGACACAATAGCTCAGGTTCATGCCCCAGCGGCTGCCGTCTCCCAGCAAGGCCTGGAAGCGCGGCGTGTCCTGCGGCGTGCTGATCAGCAGCACCTCGCGCATGCCGGCCAGCATCAGCGCGGCTAGCGGGTAATAGACCATGGGTTTGTCGTAGACCGGCAGCAGTTGCTTGCTCATGGCCAGCGTGGCCGGGTGCAGCCGGGTGCCGGAGCCGCCGGCGAGGATGATGCCCTTGCGTTGCATGGTTGTGGTGCTCCTGCGCTTTGTCTGTTCAGTGACCCAACACTTCGGTCAGCATGCGTTCGACGCCGGCCTGCCAGTGCGGCAGCGCGAGGCCGAAGGCCTGCTGCAACCGGCCCGTGGCCAGGCGCGAATTGAGTGGCCGCCGCGCCGGTGTCGGGTAGTCGGCCGTCGTGATGGGCTCGATGGCCGCGGGCGCCACCTTGATGTCATGGCCGCGCGTGCGCGCCCATTCGATGACGAAGCGCGCATAGCCGTGCCAGCTGGTCTCGCCGCCGGCCACGCAGTGGTAGGTGCCCGAAAGCGCCGGCTGTGCCAGCAACTGCCGCAATGCGTGGGCCGACACATCGGCAAGAAGGTCGGCGCCGGTGGGTGCGCCGATCTGATCGTCTATGACACGCAACACTTCGCGCTCGGCCGCCAGACGCAGCATGGTGCGCGCGAAATTGCCGCCGCGTGCCGCATAGACCCAGCTCGTGCGCAGGATCAAATGGCGGCAGCCGCTGGCGCGGATGAGAGCTTCGCCTTCGAGCTTGGTGCGGCCGTAGACGCTCAGCGGCCCGGTGGCGGCACCCTCGTCGCGCGGCGCGCTGCCGCTGCCGTCGAAGACGTAGTCGGTGCTGTAGTGCACGAGCGGCACACCCAGGGCCGCCGCCTCGTGCGCCAGAACGCCGGGCGCGGTGGCGTTGATGGCCTGCGCCAGCTCGGGTTCGCTCTCGGCCTTGTCGACCGCGGTGTGGGCCGCGGCATTGACGATGGCGTCGGGTTGCACGCGTTGGATGAGCGCGGGCAGACTCTCGGGCCGCGAGAAATCGGCCTGTAGGTCTCCCGGCGTATCGAAGTCGCAGCCGACGACCTCGCCCAGCGGCGCCAGCGCGCGCTGCAGTTCCCAGCCGACCTGGCCGTTCCTGCCCAGCAGCAGAATCTTCATCGCGCGGCGTAGTTGGTGGCCAGCCAGTCGCGGTAGCTGCCGCTCTGCACATTGGCCACCCAGTCGGCGTGGTCCAGGTACCACTGCACTGTCTTGCGGATGCCGGTGTCGAAGGTCTCGGCCGGGCGCCAGCCGAGTTCGCGTTCGATCTTGCGCGCGTCGATGGCGTAGCGGCGGTCGTGGCCAGGGCGGTCGGCCACATGGGTGATCAGCCGCGCGTAGGGGCCTTCGGCGCTGGGGCGCAACTCGTCGAGCAAGGCGCAGACGCGATGCACGATCTGCTTGTTGGTCATCTCGTTCCAGCCGCCGATGTTGTAGGTCTGGCCGACGCGGCCCTTGGCCAGCACGGTGCGGATGGCACTGCAGTGGTCGGCGACAAAGAGCCAGTCGCGCACCTGCTGGCCGTCGCCGTAAAGGGGCAGCGGCTTGCCGGCCAGCGCGTTGACGATCATCAGCGGAATCAGCTTTTCCGGAAAGTGGAAGGGTCCGTAGTTGTTACTGCAGTTGGTGGTCAGCACCGGCAGGCCGTAGGTGTGGTGCCAGGCCCGCACCAGGTGGTCGCTGGCCGCCTTGCTGGCGCTGTAGGGGCTGTTGGGCTGGTAAAGGTGGTCTTCGGTGAATGCCGGGTCGGTGGGCCCCAGGCTGCCGTAGACCTCGTCGGTGCTGACGTGGTGGAAGCGGAAGTCCGCCCTGTCGTCGCCACTCAGCGCGCCCCAGTGCGCCCGCGCTGCCTCAAGCAGCGTGAACGTGCCCTCGACATTGGTCTTGATGAAGGCGCCGGGGCCGTGGATGCTGCGGTCGACGTGGCTCTCGGCCGCGAAGTGGACGATGGCGCGCGGGCGGTGCTCGGCGAAGAGGCGGTCGAGCAGGGCGCGGTCGGCGATGTCGCCGTGTACAAAGACGTGGCGCGCATCGCCTTGCAGCGCGGCCAGGTTCTGCTGATTGCCGGCGTAGGTGAGGGCGTCGAGGTTGAGGATGGTCTCGTCGCTCGCCCCCAGCCAGTCGAGTACGAAATTGCTGCCGATGAAGCCGGCGCCGCCAGTTACCAGGATCGTCATTTTCTTGGGGCTCTGTTCATTTCCGTCCGTAGGTGTCTTCGAAGCGCACGATGTCGTCCTCGCCCAGGTAGCTGCCCGATTGCACCTCGATGATCTCGAGCGGCACCTTGCCCGGATTGCGCAGCCGGTGGGTCTCGCCCAGCGGAATATAGGTGCTCTGGTTCTCGGCCAGCAGCAGCACCTTGTTGCCCACCGTGACCTCGGCCGTGCCGGTGACGACGATCCAGTGCTCGGCGCGGTGGTGGTGCATCTGCAGGCTCAAGGACGCGCCCGGCTTGACCATGATGCGCTTGACCTGATGCCGCGGCCCGTGGTCGATGCTGTCGTACCAGCCCCAAGGCCGGTGAACCTTGCGGTGCAGGGCCTGCTCACCGCGCTGCTCGCGCCCCAGCTGGGCGACGATGTTCTTCACGTCCTGGCTCTTCTCGCGGCTGGCCACCAGCACCGCGTCGGGCGTTTCGACCACCACCACGTCCTGCAGGCCCACGGCGCTGACGAGGCGGCTGGTGGCGTGGACAAAGGTGTTGCGGCTGTCACTGACGATGGCGTCGCCCACTGTGGCGTTGCCGTGCTTGTCCTTGGGCGTGACCTGCCAGACGGCTTCCCAGGCACCGAGGTCGTTCCAGCCGGCGGCCAACGGTTCCATGCGGATGTCAAGCACGCCGGGGCAGGCTTCCATTACCGCGTAGTCCACCGATTCGGCCGGCACGGCGGCGAACTCGGCCTTGCCCGGGCGCACGAACTCGGCGTCGGTCTTGCGGGGTGCCCAGGCGGCGCGGCAGGCGGCGGCAATGTCGGGCCGGAAGCGCTCGAGCGCGGCCATCCACGCCGAGGCGCGCAGCACGAACATGCCGGCGTTCCAGTAGTAGTCGCCGGCAGCCAGGTAGCGCTCGGCGGTGGCGAGGTCGGGCTTCTCGACGAACTGCGCCACGCGGCCGGCTTCGGCGCGGATGTAGCCGTAGCCGGTCTCGGGGCGGTCGGGCGTGACGCCGAGGATGGCGATGGCGCCCGTTGCGGCGCTGTGGACGGCGCGGCGAAGCGCGGCCGTGAAGGCGGCCTCGTCGGTGACGGTCTGGTCGGCCGGCGTCACCACCAGCACCGGATCGCGGCCACCTTCCAGCGCCTGCAGCGCCGCCAGCGTGACGGCCGGCGCGGTGTTGCGGCCCACCGGCTCGAGCAGCACGGCCGAGGGCGTGACGCCCAGCTCGCGCAATTGGTCGAGCACCAGGAAGCGGTGCTCCTCATTGCCCACCACCACGGGGGACGCCACTTGGATGCCGTCGCCGCCCAGGCCCTGCAACCGGCTGGCAGCCTGCTGGAACAGGCTGGTATTGCCCGACAGCACGAGGAACTGCTTGGGGAAGCCCGAGCGCGACAGCGGCCACAGCCGCGTGCCCGAGCCGCCGGCCATGATGACCGGGCAGACGTCGATGGAGTTCATGTTGCGAAGCCCTTGGGGTTGAGCGACTGCCAGCGCCAGCTGTCCTGGCACATGCGCGCCAGGTCCAGCTGCGCCGACCAGCCGAGGAGTTGGCGCGCCAGTGCGGGGTCGGCCCAGCAGGCGGCCACGTCGCCGGGGCGGCGCGGCACCACTTCATACGGGATCTCGCGCCCGCTGGCGGCGGCATAGGCAGCCACCACCTCGAGCACGCTGTGGCCGCGCCCGGTGCCAATGTTGACGGTAACCGAGCCCGGGTGGGCCAGCAGGCGCTGCAGCGCCGCGACATGGGCCTCGGCGAGGTCGCCGACATGGATGTAGTCGCGCACGCCGGTGCCGTCGGGCGTGGCGTAGTCGTTGCCGTAGACCGCGAGGCATGGCCGCCGTCCCACCGCGACCTGGGCCACATAGGGCATCAGGTTGTTGGGCGTGCCGCGCGGGTCTTCGCCGATGAGGCCGCTCTCGTGCGCGCCCACCGGGTTGAAGTAGCGCAGCGTGGCGGTTTGCCAGGCCGAATCTGCGGCGCCGAGGTCGCGCAGGATTTGCTCGCCCATCAGCTTGGTCTGGCCATAGGGGTTGGTGGCCGACAGCGGCGCGTTTTCGCGTATGGGCAGGCACTCGGGTTCGCCGTAGACGGTGGCGCTGCTGCTGAAGACCAGGCGCTTGACGCCGTGACGCATCATCGTGCGGCAGACGGTGAGCAGGCCGCCCAGGTTGTTGGCGTAGTAATCGAGCGGCAGCGCCGCCGATTCGCCCACCGCCTTGAAGGCCGCGAAATGGATGCAAGCGGCAATGCGGTGGCGCTGGAACAGCCCTTCCATCGCCGCCTCGTCGCAGACATTGGCGCGCTCGAAGACGGGCTCGCACCCGCCCAGCTGGCGCAGCCGCACCAACACCTCGGGCGAGCTGTTGGAGAAGTCGTCGACGCCCACCACCTCGTGGCCCGCCGCCTGCAGCGCCAGCCAGGTGTGGGACGCGATGTAGCCGGTGGCGCCGGTCAGCAGGATGTGGGCCATGGAGGCCTGCCGCCGCGACCTATTGCAACGTGAGCTGGCCGAGGCAGCTCAGGGTTTGCGCGTCGTAGCCCACGCTGAGCAGGCCGCCGGCGCTGCGCCGCTCGCTGCCGAGATCGCAGCTGAACTGCAGGCTGCGCGTGGGTGTCCAGCGCAGCCCGAGCGACAGCGTGTTGGTGCGGTCGGTATCGAAGGCGCCGGTGCGGAAGTCGCCCGTCTGTGAGATGTTGCGCCGCACCTGACGCGCGCTGGCGGTGGCCGCGATCTTCGGCGAGGCCTGGTATTCGAGGCCCAGCAGGTATTGATTGCTGCGCACATTGCTGTCGCTGTTGGCCTGCACGAAGTCGAAGCTGTTGTTCGCACCCAGCGTGAGCAGGCGCTGGTTGAAGCTGTCCTGGCTGGACTCGCGCGTCGCCAGCGTATTGACTGCCAGCTTGCCCGTGGCCTGCCAGCGCCAGTTCAGCGAGCCGGTGGTGCTGGTGGTCGAAGAACTGCTGCCGTCGGCGGCCTTGTTGCGGGAGCGCCCCGGGCTCAGGCGGGCGAACAGGCTGCTCGCGGCACTGGGCTGCCAGGCGGCGGTGAGGTCGATGTCGTTGCGCTTGAAACGGGTGTCGCGGCCGGGGTAGCGGCCGTTGGTCTGGCGCACTGCGAGGCCGAAGTTGGAATGCGCGCCGGGGCGCCAGCGCAGGCCCAGCGAGCCGCCCTGGCGGCGCACCTCGCTGCCGGCGAAGGCGGCTTCGGAGTAATCGGTGCGGCCCCAGCTGGCGCTGGCCTCGCCGGTCCACTCCGAGACCACGCCCACGCGCACGAGCGCGTCGAGCGCGCCGTCGGTCTGGATGTTCCTGCGCGTCTCGGTGGCCTGCGAGGTGCCGGCGCTGAAGGGGCGCAGCGTGCGGCTGGCGCTGCCGGAGAGATTGCCCGACACGCGCTCGGCACTTTCCCAGTCCAGGCCCAGGTTTGCGGCATAGCCTTCGTGGTTGAGGCGCTCGTTGTCGGCATAGCGGTTGGCGCGCAGCGAGCCGCTGCCGTGCAGACGCTGGCGGCCTATCGGCTGGTTCACGCCGGCGAAGAGCGAGGTCACGCTCAGCGTGTCGGAGCGCGATGCACCCTCGGGCAGCGTGGCGCCGCTGGCGGCGCGGTAGAGGTTGGAATCGTGGGCCAGCGTCTGCGAGCCGCCGATGTAGTAGGGCGAGGTCTGCGCCTGCGCCAGCGTGCAGGCGGCCAGCCCGGCCGCTGCCAGCAGGGTGGGAATCGGAAGTCGGGGCAGTCGCTTCATGGCTCGGTTGCCTTGCGGTTAGTAGGCGTTGCGGTCGATGAAGACCAGCTTGATGGTGCGGGCGATGATCTGCAGGTCCAGGCCCAGCGACCAGTTGCGCAGGTACTCGAGGTCGTATTCGACGCGCGCCTGCATCTTCTCGATGGTGTCGGTCTCGCCGCGGTGGCCATTGATCTGGGCCCAGCCGGTGATGCCGGGCTTGACCTTGTGGCGCACCATGTAGGCCTTGATGAGCTGGCGGTACTGCTCGTTGTGGGCCACCGCATGCGGGCGCGGCCCGACGATGCTCATGCGGCCCTGCAGCACGTTGATGAACTGCGGCAGCTCGTCCAGCGAGGAGCGGCGCAGGAAGGCGCCGAAGCGCGTGATGCGCGGATCGTCCTTGGTCGCCTGCTTGACCACCGCGCCGTCGTCCAGCGTGCGCATCGAGCGGAACTTGTAGACCACGATTTCCTCGCCGTCCAGGCCGTTGCGGCGCTGACGGAACAGCGCCGGCCCCGGCGAGGTGAGCTTGACGCCGATGGCGATGGCCGCCAGCAGTGGCGTGATCAGCACCAGGATCAGCGTCGCCAGCACGATGTCCGACAGGCGCTTGATGAGCCGGTTGGTGCCGGTGAAGGGGGTCTCGCAAAGGCCCACCACGGGCACGCCGTTCATGTCCTGCAGGCGGCCCTGGATGATGCTGATGCCGAAGACATCGGGCACGAAGAAGATGCTGGCGGTGGTGCCCTGCACCTGCTCGAGCAACTCGACGATGCGCGGCTGCGAACCCAGCGGCAGCGTGATGTAGACCTCGTGTACGCCCTGGGCGCGGATGTAGGGCGCGACCTCGCGCAGATTGCCCAGGCGCTGGACCGCCGCCGCGGTGTCGACGCGGTCATCGGCGCGGTCGTCGAAATAACCGAGGAACGACATGCCGATATCGCCACGGGCCTGGAAGGCGCGCGCCACCTTCACGCCCAGTGCGCCGGCGCCCACCACCACGGCCTGGCGGCGGTTCTCGGGCTGGGCAGCGAGCCGGCGCAGCGCGGTGCGGCCCGAGAAGTAGGCCAGCCACTGCAGCACCGGTGTCAGGCCGGCCCACCACATCAGGATATCGGTCTGGAACAGCTGCAGGCTGCGCGTGGCATAGCCGCACAGCGCCAGGATGACGAGCAGGCTGACCCAGGAACTGGCGATGTCGACCGCGGTGTTCAGCGGCCGGT
The DNA here is from genome assembly GCF_904426505.1 of Rubrivivax sp. A210. GTDB lineage: Bacteria > Pseudomonadota > Gammaproteobacteria > Burkholderiales > Burkholderiaceae_C > Rubrivivax. The sequence goes on along the minus strand of NZ_CAJGBN010000002.1, from coordinate 40,859 downwards.
CCCAGAAGCGGTTGCGGCCAGGGAAGGTGAGCGCGAAGATCAGCAGGCACAGCGTCAGGTCGGAGCGCCCTATGGGCTCGTCCAGGGCCTGCGAGATGCCCAGGAAGACCAGCACCGTGATCGAGGGCTCGAGAAACGCCGCCACCAGCGAGGTCACCGATTGCGGTGCGCTGTAGAAGGTTCTCTTGTAGCCTCGGTCTTCGAACATCTCTCGGTAACGGAAACAGTGCGCGCGGGTCTTTGCAGGCGAAGCCCGTCAAGGAAAAGCCCCTGCAGTCCGCCTGATCGGCGGCCAGGCACCTGGAAAGCCGGCCATTCTCGCCCAATAAGGCGGGGCTTCCGTGACCTTGCCGTGTCGGCCGGCCGGGGACGGCTGCCTACAATCGCACGATGCTTCAAAGTCTGCACGCGCTCGTGGCGCCGGCCCTGGCCGAGCGTCTGACCCTGCTCCTCAACCATGTGCTGGCCGCCGAAGCCGTGGCCACCGAGAAGCTGCGCCCGCATGCCGGCCGCGTGGTCTCGGTCACGCTGGCCGGCTGGCCCGCGCTGCTGCCGGCTCCGCCGGCACTGGCCTGGCGCGTCACGCCGGCCGGGCTGCTCGAGTGGTGCGGCGCCGACGCTGATGCCGCGCCCGATCTTGCGGTGCAGGTAGACGCCACCAACCCGGCGTTGATGGCGGCACGCGCGCTGGCCGGCGAACCGGCTTCGGTGCAGATCGACGGCGATGCCCAGCTCGCCGGCGACGTGAACTGGCTGATCCAGAACCTGCGCTGGGACGTGGCCGCCGATCTCGAGCGCCTGTTCGGCCCGCTGGTGGCCCAGCAGCTCAGCCAGCTCGGCCGCAGCGCCGCCGCCGGCCTGCGCCTGGCGCTGCAGGGCGCGGCCCGCCTGGCCGAGCGGCTGCGCTCGCGCGGCACATGAGCCTGGCTCCGGGCCAGCCGGTGCGCTGCGGCGCGCGTCTTGCCGGCCGCGGTCGATGAGGCATTTCGGCCGCCTGATCTTCATCGTCATCACCGTCCTGCGCTTCGGCCTGGACGAGGTGGCGCTGTCAGCCTTCCGCCAGCGCTGGGTGCGCGCGCTGGTGCGCCTGGTCACGCTGGGGCGCCGGCTCGACGCCCCGCGCGGCGTGCGCCTGCGCCAGGGCCTGGAGCGCCTGGGCCCCATCTTCGTCAAGTTCGGCCAGGTGCTGTCGACGCGGCGCGACCTCGTGCCGCTGGACGTGGCCGACGAGCTGACGCGGCTGCAGGACCGCGTCCCGCCCTTCCCGGCGGCGGCCTCGCGCGCCCTGGTCGAGCGCGCCTTCGGCCGCCGCCTCGACGAGGTCTTCGCCAGCTTCGAGCCCGAGCCGGTGGCCAGCGCTTCCATCGCCCAGGTGCATTTCGCCGTGCTCAAGGACGGCCGCGATGTCGCCGTCAAGGTGCTGCGCCCGGGCATGCTCGAGATCATCGATCAGGATCTGACACTGCTGCACACGCTGGCGGCCTGGATCGAGCGGCTGTCTGCCGACGGCAAACGGCTCAAGCCGCGCGAGGTGGTGGCCGAGTTCGACCACTACCTGCACGACGAGCTGGATCTCGTGCGCGAAGCCGCCAACGCCGCCCAGCTGCGCCGCAACATGGCCGGCCTGGGCATCGTGATGGTGCCCGAGATGGTGTGGGAGTTGTGTACGCCCGGCGTCATCGTGATGGAGCGCATGCACGGCGTGCCCATCAGCCAGATCGAGCGCCTGCGCAGCGCCGGCGTCGACATCCGCAAGCTGGCGCGCGACGGCGTTACGCTGTTCTTCACCCAGGTCTTCCGCGACGGCTTCTTCCACGCCGACATGCACCCGGGCAACATCCAGGTCAGCCTCGATCCGCGCACCTTCGGTCGCTACATCGCGCTCGACTTCGGCATCATCGGCACGCTCACCGAGACCGACAAGGAGTACCTGGCCTACAACTTCATTGCCTTCTTCCGCCGCGACTACAAGCGCGTGGCCGAGCTGCACATCGAAAGCGGCTGGGTGCCGGCGGCGACGCCGGTGGATGCGCTGGAGGCCGCCATCCGCACCGTCTGCGAGCCGCTGTTCGATCGCCCGCTCAAGGACATCTCGCTCGGCCAGGTGCTGCTGCGCCTGTTCCAGACCTCGCGCCGCTTCAACGTCGAGGTCCAGCCGCAGCTGGTGCTGCTGCAGAAGACGCTGCTCAACATCGAGGGCCTGGGGCGCCAGCTCGACCCCGAGCTGGACCTGTGGACCACGGCCAAGCCTTTCCTCGAGCGCTGGATGGACGAGCAGATCGGCATCCGCGGCCTGATCGAGCGCTTCAAGCGCGAAGCGCCGCGCTATGCGCCCATGCTGCCGGAACTGCCGCGCCTCCTGCATCGGGCCCTCGAGCAACTCGGCCAGCCGCGCGAGAGCGAGGCGTTGCTGGCGCTGCTGGCCGAGCAACGCCGCACCAACCGGCTGCTGCAGGTGGTGCTGTGGGCCATCGCCGGCTTCGTGCTGGGCGCGCTGGCCGCGCGCATGGCGCTGCCCTGGCCGGGCTGAAGCTGCGGCAGGCCAGGCCTCGGAAAGCGGGCCTGCGCCGCGCTCAGCCTATACTTTTGCCCTTTTTAGGCTGCTCTCCCCCATGCCCATTTACGCCTACCGCTGCGCCAGTTGCGGCCACGCGCAGGACGTGCTGCAAAAGCTCTCCGACCCGACGCTCACCGTGTGTCCGGCCTGTGGAGCCGAGGCCTATGCCAAGCAGGTCACGGCGGCGGGCTTCCAGCTCAAGGGCTCGGGCTGGTACGTGACCGACTTCCGCGGCGGCAACAACGCCCCCGCGCCCAAGAAGGAGGGCGAGGCCGCGCCCGCGGCCACCCCGGCAGCCGACAAGTCGGCCGAGAAGGCCGCTGCCGACAAGCCCGCATCCACCGCTTCCGACACGCCGGCTCCCGCCGCCCCGCCGCCGGCCGCGGCCAGCTGATGTCCGCCGCGGCCGTGAAGAAATACGTCGTCGCGGGCCTTCTGGTCTGGCTGCCGCTGGCGGTCACGATCTGGGTGCTGTCCTTTCTGCTCGGCGCGCTGGATGGTGTCTTCGCCTGGCTGCTGTCGGCCACGCAGGCAGTGCTGCCCGAGTCGGCGCGCGCCGGCATCGAGCAGCTGCGCCATGTGCCCGGGCTGGGCGTGCTCATCGTGGCCGTCGGCCTGCTGCTGACCGGCGTCTTCGCGGCCAATTTCGTTGGCCAGTGGTGGCTGCGGCAATGGCATGTGGTGATGGGCAAGATTCCCATCGTCAAGAGCATCTACAGCTCGGTCAAGCAGGTTTCGGACACGCTGTTCTCCACCAGCGGCAATGCCTTTCGCGAGGCGGTGCTGGTGCAGTACCCGCGCGCCGGCTCGTGGACCATCGCCTTCGTCACCGGCAAGCCCGGTGGCGAGGTGGCGGCCTGCCTGGGTGCCGACTACGTGAGCGTCTACGTGCCGACCACGCCCAACCCGACCTCGGGCTTCTTCCTGATGATGCCGCGCAGCGATGTGCATGCGCTCGAGATGAGCGTGGACGAGGCGTTGAAGTACGTCATCTCGATGGGCGTGGTGGTGCCCGGCAGCGAGCCGCCGGCGCCGCCCGTGGCCCTGGCCGCGGGCCGAAACTGACCGGGCTGGCACGGCCCGGCAGCCGGCCAGCCCTGACGGGCCCGTGGCACCCGAGCCGCCGTCCCGCACCCCCGCGCGCCGCCTTCGCCTGCATCCCCCCGAATTCCCTGGAGTGAACACATGAGAACGACTTACTGCGGACTGGTCAGCGAAAAACTGATGGACCAGACCGTCACGCTGATGGGCTGGGCCCACCGCCGCCGCGACCACGGCGGCGTGATCTTCATCGACCTGCGCGACCGCGAAGGCCTGGTGCAGATCGTCTGCGACCCCGACCGCGCCGACATGTTCAAGGCCGCCGAGGGCGTGCGCAACGAGTTCTGCCTCAAGGTGGTGGGCAAGGTGCGTGCACGCCCGGCCGGCACCGAGAACGCCAACCTCACCAGCGGCAAGATCGAGGTGCTGTGCCACGAGCTCGAGGTGCTCAACCCCAGCGTCACACCGCCCTTCCCGCTGGACGACGAGAACCTGTCGGAGACGGTGCGCCTGACGCACCGCGTGCTCGACCTGCGCCGGCCGCAGATGCAGAAGAACCTGATGCTGCGCTATCGCGTCGCCATCGAGGTGCGCAAGTTCCTCGACGAGCAGGGCTTCATCGACATCGAGACGCCCATGCTCACCAAGAGCACGCCCGAGGGTGCGCGCGACTATCTGGTGCCCAGCCGCATCCACGACGGCCACTTCTTCGCGCTGCCGCAGAGCCCGCAGCTGTTCAAGCAGCTGCTGATGGTGGCCGGCTTCGACCGCTACTACCAGATCACCAAGTGCTTCCGCGACGAGGACCTGCGCGCCGACCGCCAACCCGAGTTCACGCAGATCGACATCGAGACCAGCTTCCTGGGCGAGGCCGAGATCCGTGCCATCACCGAGGCCATGATCCGCACCGTCTTCCGCAAGACGATGGGGGTTGAGCTGCCGGTGTATGCCGAGATGACCTATGCCGACGCGATGCACAGGTACGGCAGCGACAAGCCCGACCTGCGCGTCAAGCTCGAGTTCACCGAGCTGACCGAGGTGATGAAGACGGTGGACTTCAAGGTCTTCTCGGGCCCGGCCACCACGCCGGGCGGGCGCGTGGCGGCGCTGCGCGTGCCCGGCGGCGCCGAGATGAGCCGCGGCGAGATCGACGCCTACACCGAGTTCGTCAAGATCTACGGCGCCAAGGGCCTGGCCTGGATCAAGGTCAACGACGCCGGCAAGGGCCGCGACGGCCTGCAGAGCCCGCTGGTCAAGAACCTGCACGACGGCGCCATCGCCGAGATTTTGGCGCGCACGGGCGCGCGCAATGGCGACATCATCTTCTTCGGCGCCGACAAGGCCAAGGTCGTCAACGACGCCCTCGGCGCGCTGCGCATCAAGATCGGCCATAGCGAGTTCGGCCGCACCAGCGGCCTGTTCGAGGACGCCTGGAAGCCGCTGTGGGTGGTGGACTTCCCGATGTTCGAGTACGACGACGAGGGCAAGCGCTGGAACGCGGTACACCACCCGTTCACGGCGCCCAAGGACGGCCACGACGAGCTCATGAAGACCGACCCGGGGGCCTGTATCGCCAAGGCCTACGACATGGTGCTCAACGGCTGGGAGATCGGTGGCGGTTCGGTGCGTATCCACCGTGCCGACGTGCAGGCGCGCGTCTTCGAGGCGCTCAACATCACGCCCGAGCAGCAGCGCATCAAGTTCGGCTTCCTGCTCGATGCGCTGCAGTACGGCGCGCCGCCCCACGGCGGCCTGGCCTTCGGCCTCGACCGCATTGCCACGCTGATGACCGGCGCCGAGAGCATCCGCGACGTCATCGCCTTCCCCAAGACCCAGCGCGCGCAATGCCTGCTGACCGGGGCGCCCAGCCTGGTCGACGAAGGGCAGTTGCGCGAGCTGCACATCCGGCTGCGCAATCCGCAGGCGGCGGGCTGAGGCGCGGGGCGGGCCGTGGCCGAACCCCGCCCCTTCAAGATCCCGCGCTCGGTGCTGGTGGTGATTCACACGCCGGCGCTGGAGGTGCTGCTGATCGAGCGCGCCGACAAGCCCGGCTACTGGCAGAGCGTGACCGGCGCCCTCGACGCCGCCGACGAGGCGCCGGCCGCCGCCGCCTGGCGCGAGGTGGCCGAGGAGACCGGCATCACCGCCGGCGTGCTGAGCGACTGGGCGCTGCAGAACGTCTACGAGATCTACCCGGTCTGGCGCCACCGCTATGCGCCGGGCGTGACGCACAACACCGAGCACGTCTACGGCCTCACGGTGCCCGCCGCCCTGCCGGTGAGGCTGGCGCCGCGCGAGCATGTGGCCCAGGTCTGGCTGCCCTGGCGCGAGGCCGCCGACCGCTGCTTCTCGCCCAGCAACGCCGAGGCCGTCCTGCAGCTGCCGCGCCGCCTGCCGCCGCGATGAGTCTGCACCGCGCAGCGCCCACCGCGCCGGCGCCGCTCACCGGCATCGGTGCCTTGCGCGTGGCCACCTACAACATCCACAAGGGCGTGCGCGGCCTGGGGCCGCGCAAGCGTCTGGAGATCCACAACCTGGGCCTGGCCGTCGAGTCCTTCGACGCCGACCTCGTGTTCCTGCAGGAGGTGCGGCTCTTCCACACGCGCGAATCGCGCCACTTCGACCGCACCTCCTTCGGCTGGCCCGAGCAGGGCCAGGCCGAGTTCCTGGCGCCGCCGGGCTACGAATCGGCCTACCGCAGCAATGCCGTCACGCGCCACGGCGAGCACGGCAATGCGCTGCTCTCGCGTTGGCCCATCGGCGACATCGGCCACCACGACGTGAGCGACCACCGCTTCGAGCAGCGCGGCCTGCTGCATGTGCCGGTGGTCTGGAACGGCAGCGTCGTGCATGCCATCGTCGTGCATTTCGGCCTCGTCCACCGCAGCCGCGTGCGCCAGGTCGAGCGCCTGGCGCGTTTCATCGAGGCCGAGGTGCCGTCCGACGCGCTGCTGGTGGTGGCCGGGGATTTCAACGACTGGAGCGAGCGCCTGGACACGCCCATGCGCGAGCACGGCCTGGTGCGCGCCACCGCGGCCGGCGCCGGCCGCGAGCGCCCGCCCACCTTTCCTTCGCTGGCGCCGGTGTTCGCGCTCGACCGCTTCTACCTGCGCGGCCTGGTCTGCCGCAGCATGCAGGTGCCGCGCGGCATGGCCTGGTCGCGCATGTCCGACCATCTGCCCTTGATGGCCGAGCTGGAATTGAGTTGAGATGGCATTGACCGACCTCGCCCGCCTGAGAGGCTGGACGATGGTGCCGCCGCCCGAGTTCGTGGGCGGCAACCGGGTCGAGCTGCTGCAGGGCGGCGACGAGTTGTTCCCGCGCATCTGCCAGGCCATTGCCGCGGCGCGCGACGAGGTCTGGCTGGCCACCTACATCTTCCACAGCGACCCCGCCGTCGAGGCCATCGCCCAGGCCCTGGTGGACGCGGCGGCGCGCGGCGTGGCCGTGCATGTGGTGGTCGACGGTTTCGGCTCCATCGGCCTGCTGGGGCCGCTGCGGGCACGCTTTGCCGGCACGGGCGTCAGGTTCGAGGTGTTTCGTGCGCTGGACCGCTGGTGGGCCTGGCTGCAGCCGGGCCAGCTGCGCCGCCTGCACCAGAAGCTCTGCGTCTGCGATGGCACGCTGGCCTTCGTTGGCGGCATCAACCTCATCGACGACCGCCATGACCTCCACCACGGCTGGGCGCAGGCACCGCGGCTGGACTTCGCGGTGGCCGTCCAGGGGCCGCTGGCGCTGTCGGTGCAGGCCGCGGCGCGTGCGATGTGGGCGCGCGCCCACATCGCCCGCAACTGGCGCGACGAGGTGCGCGAGCTGGCGCGCAGCGAGGCGCCGCTGAAGGAGGCTCTGGCCCTGGTGCGCAGCCTGCGCGGCAAGCGCGGCGGCGACTTTGCCGATGCCGATGGCGGTCCGGTGCGCGCCGCCTTCCTGGTGCGCGACAACCTGCGCCAGCGCCGCGTCATCGAGCGCAGCTATGTCGAGGCCATACGCCATGCGCGCTGGCGCGTCGACCTCGCCGTGCCCTACTTCTACCCTGGCCAGGCCTTCCGCCGCGCGCTGCGCCGCGCCGCGCGCCGCGGCGTCCAGGTACGCCTGCTGCTGCAAGGCAAGGTCGACTACCGCATCGCCGCGCTCGCGGCCCAGGCCCTCTATGCCGAGATGCGCGGCAACGGTGTGCGCGTCTTCGAGTACACGCCGGCCTGGCTGCACGCCAAGGTGGCGGTGGTCGACGGCGACTGGGCCACCGTGGGCAGCTCCAACATCGACCCGTTGTCGCTGCTGCTCAACCTGGAAGCCAATGTCGTGGTGCGCGACGAAGGCTTTGCCGGCGCACTGGCGGCGCGGCTGGAGACCGCCTTCGCCGCATCGCGCGAGGTCACGGCCGCACCCGGCCGCGGTGGCTGGCGCGGCTGGCTGCAGCGCGCGCTGGTGGCCTGGGTGGCGAACGTCTATCTGCGCGTGGCTGGAATCACCGGAAGGTACTGAGGCCTCGGGGTTCGTGACCGCCAGCGGTTACGCTCTCGCCATGCACAGCCGAACCGCCCAAGCCAAGCCGTCCGATCCCATCGCCATCGACCTCGCCCTGCAGGGCGGTGGTTCGCACGGCGCCTTCACCTGGGGCGTGCTTGATCGCCTGCTCGAAGACGACAGCATCACGCCCGCGGGCGTCTCCGGCACCAGCGCCGGGGCGCTCAACGCCGCCGTGCTGGCCACCGGCTGGGCCGAGGGCGGCCGTGCCGGTGCGCGCGCCGCGCTCGCGGCCTTCTGGCGCGATGTGGCGGGGCAGGGCGGCTGCTTTGGCGCCGCCGCCACGGGCGGGCTGTTCGGCGCCTGGGCCAGCCCCGGGGCCGGCCTGGGGGTCTTCAATCTCGACTGGAACCCGCTCTACGCCTGGAGCCAGCAGTTCCTGCGCGTGTTCAGCCCGTACCAGTTCAACCCGCTGGGCAGCAACCCCTTGCGGGCGGTGTTGCAGCGCCACGTCAAGCCGGCGGCGCTGCGGCGGGGGCCGATTTCGCTCTACATCACCGCCACCGCGGTGCGCAGCGGCCAGCCGCGCGTCTTCGATAACCGCGACCTGAGCCTGGACGCGCTGCTGGCCAGCGCCTGCCTGCCCCAGCTCTTTCGCGCCGTCGAGATCGACGGCGAGCCCTACTGGGATGGCGGCTACTCCGGCAACCCGGCGCTGTGGCCTCTGATCTACAACACCGAGGCGCTGGACCTGGTGCTGGTCAAGATCAACCCGCTGGTGAGGCCCGACCTGCCCGACACGCCCGAGGAAATCGCCGACCGCGTCAACGAGATCACCTTCAATGCCGGCCTCATCGGCGAGATGCGCGCCATCTCCTTCGTGCAAAAGCTGATCGAGCAGGGCCGCGTCGACCCCGGTGAGTACAAGAACCTGCGCCTGCACATGGTGGCGGACGAGGCCGGGCTGGCACCGCTGCATCCGTCGAGCAAGCTCAACACCGACCTCCGCTTCCTCGAGGCCCTGCACGAGCTGGGCCGCGCTGCCGCCACGCGCTGGCTGGCCGAGCACCGCAGCGACCTCGGCCTGCGCTCGACCCTTGATCTCAAGCAGACCTTTCTGGCGCAGCGCGCGCCCTGAGGCGGCCTGCGCTTGAAGCCGGGCCGTCGCATGGCGGACAATGCCCCGTGCTTACCCTGATGCCTTGCGCGGAATCCCTCTGATGATCGAACCTCAAGTCGAAACCACGACGGTGGACTTCAACTGCCCGGCAGTGTCGCGGGCGGTGCGGGTCAGCCGCGAATACAAGGTCCAGGTGACGCGCTCGGGCAAGTTCCTCGGGCGCGCAATGGCCAGCACCGATTGCAGCGACAAGAGCGACTGCCCGGTGTCCATACCCGGCGGCGACGCGCCGGTCTACGACTGGGACCGCTGCGTCTTCCTGCACCCCGTGCAGCGATAGCGGCGGCCACGGCCGCGGCGCCGGGGTAACCTAGCCGTACCGAAAATTCAGCGAGGCAGTCGATGAAGATCCTTCTGGCCGTGGATGGCTCGCCGGCGGCGCTGGCTGCCGTACAGCACGCGCTGGCCCTGGTGAGCGGCGGCATGGCGGCCGATTTCGTGCTCGCCAACGTGCAGGAGCCGCCCTCGCTCTACGAGGTGGTGGTGGCGCATGACCCCGAGGTGCTGGACGCCGTGCGCGCCGCCGCCGGTGCCGACCTGCTGGAAGCCGCCACCGCCCTGCTGGAGGCCGCCGACGCCAGCTACGAGACCGAGGTTGCCGGCGGCGAACCCGGCCATGTGCTGGTCGACCTGATCGAGAACTACGGCTGCGACGCCGTCTTTGCCGGTGCCAGCGGTGCCGGCGGCGGTGACCCCGGGACCGGCGCCACGCTGCAGGCGCTGCTGCGCCACAGCCCGGTGCCGGTGACGGTGGTGGGCGCGCCCGACCCCGCCGCCTGATCGGCGGCCGCGGTCCGCGCGCTGGCGGGCGCGGAATTGGCCGGTATTGCCGCCCCTCCTGCGCGCCTCGCGCCGGGCCTGCCTGCCTAGCATGGGGTAGAGCCACATCCCGAGGAGCCGGATGGACGCCGTCCTTGCCCCAGACAAGCCCGTGACCGCGCCAGTCACGCCGCTGGAGCGTGCCCGCAGCGGCCGCATGCCTCTGGCCGAGCTGCTGGGCCACGCCAACGCCATGCAGGCGGCTGGCCAGCCCGGTGCCGCGGCCGGCCTGTACGAAATCTGGATCGCGCACACCGAGTCGGCGCTGCGCCATGTGGCCTGCTTCAACTGGGGCACGATGCTGTCAGGCGCAGGCCAGAACGAGGCCGCCGAGGCCGCCTACCGCCAGACGCTGGATCTTGCGCCCGGCTTTGCCCCGGCCCTGCTGAACCTGGGCCATCTGCTCGAACGCCGGGGCGACGCCGAAGGCGCGCTGGCGCTGTGGCTGCAGGTGTACGACGCGCAGCCGCTGCCTGCCGAGGACTTGCGCCTGCACGCCCTGAACAACAGCGCCCGCCTGCTCGAGATGAAGCACCGCTATCCCGAGGCCGAGGCGCTGATGCGACGCTCGCTCGAGATCAAGGCGGCGCAGTTCGACGTCATCCAGCACTACGTACACATCCGCCAGAAGCAGTGCGCCTGGCCGCACGACCTGCCGGTGGGCGAAGTGACGCCCAACCAGTTCCTGATGGGCACCTCGCTGCTGGCGATGATGGGCCTGTCGGACGACCCGGCGTTGCAGCTGCTGGCGGCGCAGCGCTTCGTGGCCGAGCGCGTGCCCAAGGCGCCGGCGGTGCCGCTTCACCAGCAGATCGCGGGCGCGCCGCGCGAAGGCCGCATCCGCGTGGCCTACCTCTCGGGCGACCTGCACATGCACGCGGTGGGCCTGCTCACGCCCGAGTTGTTCGAGCTGCACGACCGCAGCCGCTTCGAGGTCTGGGGCTTTTGCTGGACGCCGGACTCGATGCAGCCGCAGCGCCAGCGCATCCTGAAGGCGCTGGACCACCATGTGCGCCTTGCCGGCGTCGACGACGCCACCGCGGCCCGTCTCATCGCCGAGGCCGGCATCGATGTGCTGGTCGACCTGCAGGGTCTGACCAGCGGCGCGCGGCCCGCCATCCTGGGCTACCGGGCTGCGCCGGTGCAGGTCAGCTACCTGGGCCTGCCAGGCACCAGCGCGCTGCCGGGCGTGGACTGGATGCTGGCCGACCGCGTGGTGATGCCCCCCGAGCTGCTGCGCTACTGCACCGAAAAGCCCATCTACCTGCCGCACTGCTACCAGGTCAGCGACCGCCAGCGCGAGGTGGCGCCGCTGCCGGACCGCGCCCGCTACGGCCTGCCCGAGGACGCCTTCGTCTACTGTTCCTTCAACAACAACCACAAGTTCACGGCCGAGATGTTCGAGGCCTGGATGCGCATCCTGGCCCAGGTGCCGAACAGCGTACTCTGGCTGCTGGCCGACAACGACACGGCGCACCAGAACATGCTGCGAGCGGCCGGCGCCCATGGCGTGGCGCGCGAGCGGCTGATCCTGGCGCCCCGGGTGGCGCCGGCCGAGTACCTGGCACGCTTCACGCTGGCCGACCTGATGCTCGACACCTTTCCCTTCAACGCCGGCACCACCGCCAGCGATGCGCTGTGGATGGGCCTGCCCATCGTCACGCGCGCCGGCCGCACCTATATCTCGCGCATGGCGGCCAGCCTGCTCACCGCCATCGGCCTGCCCGACCTCGTCACCGACAACGTGGCCGACTACGAGAAGCTGGCCGTCGCCATCGGCCGCCAGCCGCTGCGCGCCACGTCCTACAAGCGCTATCTCGCCGAGCAGGGCCGCCGATCGCCGCTCTTCGACGTACCGCAGATCGTGCGCGACATCGAGACCGAGTTCGAGCGCCTGGCCCTGAAGGCGCGCGCTTCTTGATGAGACCATGAGCGAGGCCACGCCCTCACCCGCGGCCGCGGCGCAACCGCCGCCGGGCTGGGACATCGACAACGATGCGCTGGCCCATGCGCTGTCCTGGCTGACGCGCCACCACGGGCGCGAGCGCAGCCCCGAATCCATGCTGGCGGGCCTGCCGCTGTCCGGCCGGCTGGCGCCCGATCAGGCCCTGCGCGCGCTGCGCGAGGCCGGCTACAGCGCCGGCCTGGTGCAGCGCCGCGTGGCCGAGCTGAATTCGCTGCTGCTGCCGGCCCTGCTGCTGCTCAAGGAGGGTGACGCCTGCATCCTGGTGGCCCGCCACGCCGACGATCCGCGCTGCTACGACATCGTCATGCCGGGGCGCGAGCACCACGCCTGCATGGCCACCGAGGGCGAGCTCGAGGCCGAGTACACGGGCCTGGCCATCGTCGCCACGCCCCAGGCCACGGTGACCGCCTCGCAGGCCGCCGGCCAGCCGCTGGCCCAGCAGGGCCGGCACTGGTTGTGGAGCACGATGCGGCGCTTCCTTCCGTACTACCGTTCGGCGCTGATGGCGGCCATGCTCAGCAATGTGCTGATGCTGGTGACCGGCATGGCGACCTCGGTCATCTACGACAAGGTCATCCCGCACCAGGCCTATGTCACGCTGTGGACGCTGGCCACGGCCAGCGCGCTGGCGCTGGCCTTCGACCTGATGGCGCGCCAGCTGCGCGCCCACCTCATCGACGTGGCCGGCCGCAAGGCCGACCTCATCGTCGGCGCCATGCTCTTCCGCCACACCCTGGGCATGCGCATGGAGCAGCGGCCGGCCTCGGCCGGCGCCTATGCCCACCAGGTGGCGCAGGTGGAGATGGTGCGCGAGTTCTTCGCCTCGGCCACGCTGGCGGCGATCTCCGACCTGCCCTTCATCGTCATCTTCGTCGGCATGGCCTTCTCGACCGGCGGGCCGCTGGGCTGGGTGCTGGTCGTTGCCATCCCGCTGCTGCTGGTGGTGTCGGCGGTGATCCAGGGCTCGCTGCGCCGCGCCATGACCGAGAACATGGCGCAGACGGCCGACCTCCACGGCGTGCTGGTCGAGGCCGTGGACGGCATCGAGGATCTCAAGGCCGCCGGCGCCCAGGGCCGCTTCCTGCGCCGCTACGAGGAAGCCACCGCCGCCGCTGCCACCGCCATGCTGCATTCGCGCAGCATCACCGCCTGGACCATGAACCTCTCGTCCATCGCCCAGCAGGTGGTGACGATGGTGATGCTGGTCTGGGGCGTTTTTCTCATCGATGAGAAGGTCATCACCGGCGGCGCCCTCATCGGCGCCGTGATGTTCGCCACCCGCGCCGTCGCACCGCTGGCCAGCGTCACCTCGCTGGCCACGCGCTACCAGGGCGCACGGGCCGCGATGCGCACGCTCGACTATGTGATGCAGCAGCCGGTCGAGCGCGACGCCACCCGCGTCTACGTGCCCAAGCGCGAGTTCAGCGGGCGCGTGGGCCTGGCCGACGTCGGTTTTTCCTATCCGGCCCAGACCGACGGCACCGAGGGCCCGCGCGTGCTCAAGGGCCTGACGCTGCGCTTCGAGCCGGGCGAGCGCGTCGCCATCCTGGGCCGCATCGGCTCGGGCAAGAGTACGGTGCTGCGCCTGCTGGCCGGCCTGTACCAGCCCAGCGAGGGGCTGGTCGAGGTCGACGGCATCGACCTGCGCCAGATCGACCCTGCCGACTACCGCGTGCGCGTGGGCTTCGTCTCGCAGGACCCGCGGCTCTTCACCGGCACGCTGCGCGACAACGTGCTGCTCGACCGCCCCGGCGCCGACCCCGCCCGCCTGGCCGACGTGGCCAGGCTGACCGGACTCGACCGCCTGGTGGCCGGCCACCCCAAAGGCTGGGAGCTGCCGGTGGGCGAGGCCGGGGCCCTGCTCTCGGGCGGCCAGCGCCAGCTGGTGGCGCTGGCACGCTGCCTCGTGACCCAGCCGCAGATCCTGCTCATGGACGAGCCCACCAGCTCGATGGACGCGCAGAGCGAGGTGGCCTTCCTGCGCCAGCTGAAAGAGGCCTGCGGCAACTGCACCCTGGTGATGGTGACCCACCGCCCGGCGGTGCTGGAACTGGTCAACCGCGTCGTCGTGGTCGATGCCGGCCGCGTCGTGATGGACGGGCCCAAGGACCAGGTGCTGGCGGTGCTCTCCGGCGGGCGACCGGCCGTGGCGCCGCCCGGCGCACCCAACAACATCCACCTGCACCCCAGCGCGCGCCCGGTCGAGCGGGAGGCCTCGGTGTGAGGATGCTGGCCCTGCCCTTCTTCAAGCGCCGCGCCAGCAGCGAGTTGCGCCGCGGCGACGTGCCCTATATCGGCGCCGTCGACGCGGCCCAGGTCATCGAGCCGGCGCCGGCCGCGGTGTGGGCCGTCTACCTGATGCTGGCGGCCATCGCCACGGCCATCACCTGGGCCTGGCTGGCGCAGATCGACATCATCGCCAAGGCCAATGCGCGCGTCGTGCCCGACGGGCGCGAGCAGGTCATCGCCAGCCTGGAAGGCGGCATCCTGCGCGAGTTGCTGGTGCGCGAGGGCCAGCAGGTGGTGGAAGGCCAGGCCCTGGCCATGCTGGACCCGACCCGGGTCGAGGCCCAGCAGGCCGAAAGCCAGAGCCGGCGCCTGGCCCTGCAAGGGGCACTGGCACGCGCCCAGGCCGAGGCCTTCGGCAAGCCGCTGAAGTTTCCGCCCGGCCTGCCCGAGGCGGTGGTGGACGGCGAGACCGAAAACCACCAGGCCCGCCAGCATGCGCTCAACGAGGCGGTGGAGACCAACCGCCGCAGCATCGCGCTGCTCGGGCGTGAGCTGGCCATGGCCGAGAGCATGTCGGCCAAAGGGCTGATGAGCGAGGTCGAGGTGATGCGCGTGCGGCGCCAGGTGAATGACCTCAACCTGCAGACGCAGGAGCGCGTCAACCGCTTCCGCCAGGAGGCCAGCGCCGAACTGGTGCGCCTGCGCAACGAGCTGGCGGCGATGCAGGAGCAGCAGGTGGTGCGCGACGACGCCCTGCGCCGCACGACGCTGATTTCGCCGGTGCGCGGCATCGTCAAGCAGATCCGCGCCAACACCCTGGGCGGCGTGGTCGGCCCGGGCGTGCCGGTGATGGAGCTGCTGCCCATCGGTGCGCGCGTGCTGGTCGAGGCCCGTGTAAAGCCGGCCGACATCGGATTCGTGAAAGTGGGCCAGCCGGTGCAGGTCAAGCTCACGGCCTATGAGTACACGATCTACGGCGGCCTCACCGGCACCGTGATCTCGATCAGCCCCGACGCCATGGGCGACCCCGACAAGGCGGGACTGCCCGAGGGCACCTGGTACCGCGCCATGGTGCGCGCCGATGGCGGCACGCTGCAGCTGGGTGAGCGTCAGCTGGCGGTGCTGCCGGGCATGACGGGCACGGTGGAAATCCGCACCGGCCAGCGCTCGGTGCTGGGCTTCGTGCTGAGGCCGCTGCTCAAGTCGCAGGAAGCGTTTCGCGAGCGCTAGCCTGGGCCGCGGCCGGCTGCTGGATTTGCAGCGGCTCTTCCGGCGGCTCGGCCACCATCTGCACCAGGGCCGCCAGCGAGAGGCCCGAAATCAGCACCAGGATGGGCGCCAGCAGCAGGGGCGGGCCCCAGTCGTCCATGCGCTTGTTCGCGCGCTTCGATGACTCTTGCTTCATGGTGTTGACTCTCCCTTTTCGATGGGGCGGTGACGGCGGGCCCCTCGGGTAAACCCTAAGCAAACAACATGCCCGGTGCGGGAGGCAAGTTCGCGTGCGGCACAGGGCTGCGGCCGGCCATGGCGACCTGCAGCCGGTGGGCCGGGCCGCTGCCGACCCGTTTGTGCCACAGGCCGCCGGAGGCGCCCAGCGAAGTCTTCACGCTTGCGGCACGCCACGGGCCAGCCGGTGGCCGCGGGCGGGCCAGGCCGGTCTTTGTGCGCGCATGGCGCGGCTTGGTGGTCAACCCCTATCAAGACCGGGCGCGCGCTGCCGATAGGAACTGCAGACCCAGTTTCGGCCGTGTGGCCCGACTGCTGTCCGGAGCACGCTGTCTTGGTGCCTGCACACAAGAAGAACGGCGGCCCGGCTTCCACTTCAGGGATGTCGCGGTCGCTGCCAAGGCTGGAGGGGCGATGCAAGCCCTGCCGCCTGTCCTGTCCACCATCCATCGTCTGCGCGCGATGCTCCTTGCGAGCCCGCGTGAGCCGCGCTTTTTTCTCTTTTCCCAACCGAGTGTCCGCTGTATGAACATCTCCCATCTCAAGGTCCGCACCCGACTGGGCATTGCCTTCGGCACCCTCCTCTTGCTCACGTCCTTCATGGCCGGCCTGGCGGTCTACAAGCTGGCCGACATCGAGAGCAATCTCGAGGACGTGGTCAATGACAACAACGTCAAGCTTCAGCACAGCCACGACATGTCCGAGTCGGTCCACATCGTCGCACGCGTGATGCGCACGATGGCGCTGATGCACGAAAAGTCGGAGAAGGACGCCGAGTTGGCCAAGATCAAGCAGGCCCGTGCCGACTACGACAAGGCCTGGACCGCCCTCGTGGCGATGCCGGCGGTCGACGCCATGCGCGCCGGCCAGGCCCGCATCGCCAAGACGCTGGAAGCGACCAGGGCCATCAACGCCCGCTTCATCGAGGCCGCCATGGCCGACAAGACCGACGAGGCCGTCGCGCTGCTCAAGGAATCGATCCCGCTCAACACGTCATTGCAGGACGAGCTCCACAACTACGTCAAGGCCGAGGAGGCCGATACCGCGGCGGTGTTCAAGGAGGCGCAGGCGGACTACGCCAGCGGGCGCAATCTGGTGCTTGGCTCTGCCTTGTTCGCCTTCATTGCAGCCGCCGGCCTGGGCATGGCAGTCACGCGTTCGATCACGCGCCAGCTGGGCGGCGAGCCCGGTGAGGCCGCCGAACTGGCGCGCCGCGTTGCCGAGGGCGACCTCGGTTCGCGCTTCAGGCTGGCCGCCGGCGACACCAGCAGCATGATGGCCCAACTGCAGCGCATGCAGGACAGTCTGGCCCGCGTGGTGGGTGACGTGCGCATGAACGCCGAGAACGTGGCCACCGCCAGCGCGCAGATCGCCCAGGGCAACTCCGATCTCTCCAGCCGCACCGAGCAGCAGGCGGCGGCACTCGAGCAGACCGCGGCCACGATGGACGAGCTGGGCAGCACGGTGCGCAGCAACGCCGACAGCGCGCGCCAGGCCAACCAGCTGGCCCAGGGCGCCAGCACGGTGGCGGTGAAGGGGGGCGCCGTCGTTGGCGAGGCGGTCGAGACCATGAAGGGCATCAACGAAAGCTCGCGCAAGATTGCCGACATCATCGGCGTCATCGATGGCATCGCCTTCCAGACCAATATCCTGGCGCTCAATGCCGCCGTCGAGGCGGCGCGTGCCGGCGAGGAAGGCCGCGGCTTTGCGGTCGTCGCCGGCGAGGTGCGCAGCCTGGCCCAGCGCAGCGCCGAGGCGGCGCGCCAGATCAAGAGCCTGATCGCGGCCAGCGTGGAAAGCGTCGAGCGCGGCTCGGCCCAGGTCAACCAGGCCGGCGCGACGATGAGCGAGGTCGTCGACGCCATCCGCCGCGTCACCGACATCGTGGGCGAGATCACCAGCGCCAGCGTCGAGCAGAGCAGTGGCGTGGCCCAGGTCGGCGAGGCGGTGTCGCAGATGGACAAGGCGACGCAGCAGAACGCCGCCCTGGTGGAAGAAAGCGCGGCTGCCGCTGAAAGCCTGCGCCAGCAGGCTCAACAGCTGGTGCAGACGGTCTCGGTCTTCAAGATCGAAGGTGCCGCGGCCAGCGCGCGCCCGGCGATGACGGTGGCCGTGTCCCGGCCGGCGCAACGTCCTTCGACAGCAAGGCCGGCGCGGACCACGCCGGCGGCCATCGCCGCGGCAGCCGTGAACAAGGCCGCCGAGGAATCCTGGGAGACCTTCTAGGCCCGGTGGGGCGCAGGGTGGCCGAGGCTGCCCGCGCCGTGCCATGACAAAGGCCCCGCAAGCGGGGCCTTTGTTCTTGCGGCCCCGTGGCCGGGGCATCGGAAATCAAGGCCCGGCAACGGGCCCTTGCCCTTACCGGAACAGGCCCAGCCGCTGCGCCTCGAGGGCCGCCTCGGCGCGCGAGCTCACGTTGAGCTTGCGGTAGATCTGCTTCACGTAGTCGGCGATGGTGTGGCGGGAGAGGCCCAGCTGCACGCCGATCTCGGGCAGGGTGTAGCCCTTGGCCACGCGCAGCAGCACCTCGCTCTCGCGGTCGGTCAGGCTTACCGCGGGTATGGCGTTGGCTGCCGGCTGCTGCGGCTTGGCCTTGGCGCTGAAATAGGCCATCACGCGGCGCGCGATGCTGGGTGACAGTGGCGGCTCGCCCTGGCTGATGCGCTGCAGCTGCTCGGTGATCAGCTCGCGCGGCTGCTCCTTGAGGATGTAGCCGAAGGCGCCCGCCTGCAGCGCCGGGAACAGGTGCTCGTCGTCGTCGTGGATGGTCACCACCACGCTCTGCGCCTCGGGCTGCACATCGCGCAGGCGCGTCACCACGTCGACGCCGCTGCCGTCGGGCAGTCCCAGGTCGATGAGGGCGAGGTCGAACTTGACGGCCAGCACCAACTCCTGCGCGTCCTGGATGCGGGCCGCCTCGGAGATGGTGGCGCCGGGAAAGACCTGCAGCACGAGCTTGCGCATCCAGGCGCGAATCTCGGGCAGGTCTTCGAGCAACAGGATGGTCTGCATGGTTTGCCCCAATTGAAGCTGGCATCTTAGCGGGGCTAGCCGCCGAATTAGGGGGCCTCCGTGGCGCGATCCAGGGGTACCGTGAGGCGGATCACGGTTCCGTATCCGGGGCCGCTCTCCACCAGGCACTGGCCCTGCAACTGCTTGGCGCGGTTCTTCATGCTGGCCAGGCCGTGGCCGCGGTCGAGGCGGCCGTCGACCTCGTTGGAGATGCCGTCGCCGTTGTCCTGCACGACGAGCTGGAAGTCGCCGTCGGCGATGCCGGCCGAGACCGAGCAATGCGTGCCGCCGCTGTGCTTGATGACGTTGCTGGTGGCCTCGCGCAGGATGCGCGTGGTCTGCACATAGGCGCGTGCGCTCAGCGTCTGCGGCAGGTCTTCGGGCGCTTCCCAGCTGCCCTGGATGCCGGCCTGGGCCAGGCGCGAGACGACTTCGGCCCGCCAGTCGCCCAGCGCGTCGGCCAGGCGCACCGGCCGCCCGGTGAGGCCGCGCACCGACAGGCGCATCTCCTCCAGCGCCTCGCGCGCCAGCGTCGAGATGCGGTCGGACTCGCTGGTGTGGACGATGGTCAGCAGCTTGGCGCCGAGGTCGTCGTGCAGGTCGGCGGCGATGCGCTTGCGCTCGCGCTCGGTGACCTGCTCGACGCGCAGGTCGGCCAGCTGCCGGTAGCTCTGCTCGATCTCGGCCGTGGCCGCGCGCAGATGCTGTTCGAGCTGCTGCTTGTCCTGCTCGGCGTGCTGCAGCGCGCGCCCGTGCCGCTGCACCAGGCGCAGGCCGGCCACCACCAGGGCCAGCGGCACGGCCAGCTGGGCCAGGCTCACCACCAGGGCGCGCGTGCCGCTGCGTTGCGCCAGCAGTTCCACCAAGCCCAGCAGCAGGGCCGCGGCCAGCAGGCTGGCGCTGAGCCAGAGCGAGCGCGAATGGCGCTGGCGGTGCAGATGCCAGGCGCCGGCGGCCACCACCTCGAGCGCCAGCACGGCATACCAGAACAGCGCCGCGGCGTGCAGCCGCGACGGGCCGGCGACCAGCAGCGACAGTGCCATGAGCGCGCTCTGCAGCGGCAGCGCGCGGTCGACCCAGCGCCGCCGCGCGCCTGCCAGGCGCACCAGGAACTGCACCGCGACCCAGGCGATGAAACCCAGCAGCATGCAGTACAGGAATTCGATGGCCGAGTGCGACAGCGGCAGGTCGCGCAGCCACAGCCGCGCATCGAGCAGGGCCCAGCCCAGGGCCAGGGCGCCGAAGTAGGCCAGGTGGCTCTCGCGCCGGTTCACGAAGCCGAGCACGAACATGAAGCCGCCCAGCAGCAGCAGCGTGGCGCCCAGGGCCTGGGGCGCGGCCACCTGCAGCGCGGTTTGGCGCGCATGGCGTTGCGCCAGCTCGGCCTGGGGTCCGATCTCCAGCGCCGAGAGGCCGCCGGCGCGCTGCCAGGAGCCGACCCCCTCGAGCCTATGGCCCACCACCATGAGGTCGAGGCGGTTGGTGCCGGCCACCAGCAGCGCATGCGGCAGCAGCACCAGCTGGGGGTGGTTGCAGTTGTGCGTGTAGGGCTCGGTCATGCGCCCGCCGCTGTGGATCAGATGGCCGTTGAGATGCACCTCGAGATTGCTGCAGACGTGCTCGATGTAGAGCGCCATCAGCCCGTTGCGGTCGTCCCCCCCGAAAGGTTGGAAGCTCACGCGGTACCACAGCGGCCCCTCGAAGCCGGGCCGCGTGCGCGCCCAGTCGTCGGGCAGCAGCACGGCGTGGCCGGCGGACTCGGGGTCGACCGCCATCGTCAGCGACGGGATGGCCTGGGCCGAGCGTATGGCCACCGTCTGTGCCCGCGCCGGCGCCAGGCCCAGCAGCAGCAGCATCAGGCCGATCAGGCCGAGCGTGGAAAGAAGGCTCGAGGGCAGGCGCATGGTGGCGACGATTCTGCCCGCTGGGCCCCCTTGCAGCGGCAGCCAGGCCTGCACGCGCTGCGACAATGCGCAGCCGAATGCACGACCCTTGCACGGCGATTGCACAACGACCGCACGAGCCCCGCCCTTGATACGCCGCCACAGTTTCGAAGCGCCCGACAACCGCCGCCTGGCCCAGCTCTGCGGGCCGGTCGACGCCCACCTGCGCCAGATCGAGGCCACGTTGGGCGTGACGCTCTCGCGCCGCGATGCCAGCTTCCGCATCGAGGGCCCGCGCGCCGCGGTCGATCGCACCGTGGCCCTGCTCGACACGCTCTACGAGCAGGCGCGCCGGCCGCTGGCCGAGCGCGCGCTGCAGCTGGCCCTGGTCGAGGCCATGGCCGACAGTCCGCGCCTGGCTGCTGCCGCCGGCGCCGAAACGCCCGCCCCGGCCGCGCCGCCGCCCGGCCCCATCGTGCTGCGCACGCGCCATGCCGAACTGGGCGGGCGCACGCCCAACCAGGTGCAGTACCTGCGCCAGATGATGGAGCACGACATCACCTTCGGCATCGGCCCGGCCGGCACCGGCAAGACCTTTCTCGCTGTCGCCTGCGCGGTGGACGCGCTCGAGCGCCACGGCGTGCAGCGCATCGTGCTCACGCGGCCGGCGGTGGAGGCCGGCGAGCGCCTGGGCTTCCTGCCCGGTGATCTGGCGCAAAAGGTCGACCCCTATCTGCGCCCGCTCTACGACGCGCTCTATGACCTGATGGGCCTTGACCGCGTGACGCGCGCCTTCGAGAAGGGCCTGATCGAGATCGCGCCGCTGGCCTTCATGCGCGGGCGCACGCTCAACCACGCCTTCGTCATCCTCGACGAGGCGCAGAACTCCACGCGCGAGCAGATGAAGATGTTCCTCACCCGCATCGGCTTCGGCAGCAAGTGCGTGGTCACTGGCGACGTGAGCCAGATCGACCTGCCCGCCGGCCAGCCCAGCGGCCTGCTCGATGCCCGCCAGGTGCTGGCCGGTGTGGCCGGCATCGGCTTCACCGAATTCGGCGCCGCCGACGTGGTGCGCCACCCGCTGGTGGCGCGCATCGTGCAGGCCTATGACCGCGCCCGGCTGGACGAAGAGAGGCCGCGCTGACGATGAAGCCCGAGCTGCAACTTTCGCTGCAGTTTGCCGATGCGCGCCACCGTGCCGAACTGCCGCGCCACCGCGTCGCGCGCTGGGTGCGGGCGGCACTGGCGGTGCCGGGCCAGATCACGGTTCGCATCGTCGATGCCGATGAAGGGCGCGAGCTCAACCGCGGCTATCGCGGCCGGGACTACGCCACCAATGTGCTGACCTTCGACTACGAGCATGCGCCCGTGGTGGTGGCCGACCTCGTGCTGTGCGCGCCGGTGGTCGAGGCCGAGGCCGCCGCCCAGGGCCTCGCGCTGGCCGACCACTACGCCCACCTGCTGGTACACGGCGCGCTGCACGCGCAAGGCCTGGACCACGAGGACGAGGCCGAGGCCGCCGAGATGGAAGCGCGCGAAAGCGCCATCCTCGCCACCCTGGGCATTGCCGATCCTTACGCCTGATCGGCTGCCGGTAACATCCGCTTTCAGCCGGGCGGGCGCAATGGGCCCGCGTACACGGCGGTCAGGCTATCGGGGGAGTTCCATGAAGAACAAGGTGGTGGCGGCGCTGGCGCTGCTGGTCGGGATGGCAGGCGCATCGGCGCAGGCGGGAAAAATCGACCGCGAGCCCATCGAAGTGACGGTGGTGGACGGCAAGCCCTTCGTCGCCGAAGAAGAAGCCCACAACGACGGCCGCCATGTGGCCCTGGTCTGGACCGCCCCGCCGGGCCACACCTTCCCCGCCGACGGCATCGTCTTCGACGTCCCGGGCAAGAAGCGGCTCAACTGCTTTCCCACGCGCAAGGGCAGGCTCTTCCGCTGCGAGAAGAAGGGCGGCCATTTCAAGGGCGAGCGCTACAAGTACGTGGTGAAGCTGGTCGAGACGGCCAGCGGCAAGCTGCTGCCCGAACTCGATCCCTTCGTCGTCAACGACTAGGCATTGCCGCGCAGGCGCTGCAGCCGCACCAGCGCCTGGCCCAGCTCCGATTCGGCGCCGGCGCCGGTGGCGGTGGCGGTGAGCGCCGCCTCGGCCTCGGCCTCGCGCGAGGCGGCAGCGTCGCCGGCCAGCCAGGCCGCTTCGGCGCGCTGGCACAGCAGCACGCCCAGGCTCAGGCGGTCGGCCAGGCCGGCAAGCAAGGCCTGGCCCTCGTCCAGGCGGGCGCCGGCCTCGCCGTGGCGGCCCTGGCGGGCCTGGCTCAGGCCCAGATAGCCCAGCACCTGGCCTTCGAGGCGGCGGTCGGCCATGCGCCGCGCCACCGTCAGCGCGTCCTTGAAATGGGCCAGCGCCTCGTCTCTCAGGCCCTGGTCCTCGCGCACCTGGCCCAGATTGCACAGCACCGAGCCCTCCAGCCGCACATGGCCGAGATCGCGTGCCACCACCAGGGCGGCGGCGCAGGCCTTGCCGGCGGCGTCCAGCTCGCCCTGCATCCACAGCAGCAGGCCGAGGTTGCCGAGGCTGTTGGCCTCGCGCTGGCGGTCACCGAGGGGACGCGCCACGGCCAAGCCCTCTTCGAAGCAGGCTCGGGCGGCGGCGATGCGACCGGCGCTGGCGTGCAGATTGCCCAGATTGCCCAGCAGGGTACCTTGCAGCCGGCGCAGGCCGCTGCGCTGCGCCAGCGCCAGCGCAACCTCCCAGTGGCCGCGTGCCTCTTCCAGCTGCCCCTGCTCGAAATCGATGGCGCCCAGGCGGTTGAGCGCCGTGCACTCCCACATCGTCTGCATGCTGCCACGGGCCAGATGCAGCGTGGCCAGCAGGCTGGCGCGCGCTGGCTCGACCTCGCCCTCTCGTGCGCGCAACGCTGCCAGGCCGATGCGCGCCTCCAGCTCGCAGGCGCTGCCGCTGTCGCCCTGCAGTTGCGACAAAGCGTTCTCGAAGGCCTTTCTCGCCGCGGCGCGCTGGCCCAGCGCATCGAGCACCAGGCCGCGCACCGCGTACGCCCGGGTCGCGCTTTCGCCGCCCAGGCCTGGCATCGCGCACACCGCCTCGGCAAGGTCGGCGCCGGCCTGGAAGGGGCCGCGCAACGCCAGCGCCGCCCAGGCGCCGCCCAGCGCGCCGGCGGCGGCCGGGGCGTCGCCGCTGGCCTGCGCGCGCCGGCAGGCGGCGACAAGGTTGTCGATCTCGATGCAGCGGTTCTCGATGGCACGTTGCGCGCCCAGCGCGGCAAACCAGGCCGCGTGCCGTGCCTGCGCCGCCTGCAGCGCCGCGGCGCCGCTGCCGGGCCAGCGGCCCTCGCTGCGCAGATGGTCGTCGGCATAGGCCTGCACGCTGATGAGCAGCTCGAAGCGCTCGCCCTCGAGCGCGCGCACAAAGGACTTGTCGACCAGCGATTGCACGACGTCGACGGCCCAGTGCGCGTCGTCGGGCGGCAGCAGTTCGATCACCGCCTCGGCCGCCTCGAGCGTGAAGCCGCCCTCGAAGACCGAGAGCTGGGCCAGCGCAGCCTTCTCGGCCGGCGAGAGCAGATCCCAGGACCAGTCGAAGGTGGCGCGCAGCGTGGACTGGCGGTCGAGCCGGTGGCCCGACGAGGCCAGCAGCTTGAAGCGCTCGCTCATGCGTGCCAGCAGCGCGCGTGGCGGCAGCGTGCGCACGCGCGCCGCCGCCAGCTCGATGGCCAGCGGCAGGCCGTCGAGCAGGCGCACCAGCGGCGCCACGGCGGCGCGGTCTTCGGGCGTGGGGTCGAAATCGCGCCGCGCGGCGGCGGCGCGGCGCAGGAAGAGGGCCTCGGCGTCGGTCTGCTGCAGCGGTGCCAGCGCCATCGTCTCCTCGCCGGCGATGCCCAGCACCTCGCGCGTGGTGACGAGGAAGCGGGCCTCGCCGGCGCGGTCCATCCAGCGCCCCAGCGTGGCCTCGGCGTGGCGGGCGAGCTGCTCGAAGTTGTCCAGGATCACCAGGCAGTTGCCGCGGCCGGCGATGGCGTGGCCCAGTTGCACCACCGGGTCTTCCTTGCCCAGCGGCAGGTCCAGGCCCTGGGCCACGGCCGAGCACAGGCCCTCGACCTCGCGCGCCGCGGCAAGATCGCAGAACCAAACGCCGCCGGGAAAGCTGCCCATCTCGAGCCAGCCGAAATGCGTGGCCAGCCGCGTCTTGCCGCAACCGCCTATGCCCAGCAGCGAGACCAGGCGCGCGCCGGCCGCAAAGCGACGGGCCAGATCCTGCAGCGCCAGTTGCTGCACGTCGCCGTCGAAACGCCGGGCCAGCTCCTGCAGCGTGGTCTTGCGGCCGACGAAGGCGTCGCGCTCGGCCGGCAGGCTGTGGCGGATCTCGCGCGCCGGCAGCCACAGTTCGCCCTGGCGCACGACGCGGTAGACCTTGTCGCCGTCGGGCGGTGGCATGAAGGGCGCGCCCTCGTCGCCGGCCTCGAAAATCTCGACCGGCTCGGGCAGGCCCTTGACGCGCCAGTGGCCGTGCGACACCAGGCGTGGCCGCGGCCCCTCCAGCGCGGCCAGGGCCTCGGCGGTGAGCAGGGTCTGGCCGCCCAGGGCGGTGGCCATCACGCGCGCCGCCAGCGGCTTGGCCACGCCGTCCACCTCCACCGGCTTGGCGCCGCGCGCCACATCGTCGGCCGGCGTCTCGCGCAGCGTGACCGCGCCCACATGGAGGCCGGCGCGCGCCTTCAGCGGCACCGCCAGCGTCGCCAGCGCGCGGTGGTAGGCCAGGGCGTAGCCCAGCGCCTGGCCGGCGCTGTCGAAGAGCAGCAGAAAGCCGTCGGTCTTGTCGATCTCGCGTCCGTGCCAGGCGCGCAGCAGGTCGCGTGCGGCGCGGTCGTGGGCGGCCGACAGCGCCGCCATCGCGGCGTCGCCCAGGCGGGCGGCCAGCGCGGCGCTGTCCACCAGGTCGGTCAGCAGCAGGGCCTTGGTTTCCATCAGCGTGCGAGTATCGGTGACGCCGATGCCGAACCCCGCACGGGCCCGCCAGCAGCGGCTGGCTAGACTAGCCGGCCATGCAGATACGCCGCCTGGGCCAGCGCCCCTATGCCGAGGTCGAGACCGCGATGCGCGATTTCACGCGTACGCGCCATGAAGCCACCGAGGACGAGCTGTGGCTGGTCGAGCACGAGCCGGTCTACACCCAGGGCGTGGCGGGGCGGGCCGACCATGTGCTGAACCCCGGCAGCATCCCGGTGCTGCGCACCGACCGCGGCGGCCAGGTCACCTACCACGGCCCCGGCCAGGTGGTGGCCTACCCGCTGCTGGACCTGCGGCGCCTGGCCATCTACGTCAAGGAATACGTCTTCCGCATCGAGCAGGCGGTGATCGACACCCTGC
Source organism: Rubrivivax sp. A210 (assembly GCF_904426505.1). GTDB lineage: Bacteria > Pseudomonadota > Gammaproteobacteria > Burkholderiales > Burkholderiaceae_C > Rubrivivax. The sequence continues at coordinate 14,871 of NZ_CAJGBN010000002.1, read as the reverse complement.
TCGATTTCGGTGTCACCGGCCACCGCGTGCGCAGCGCCCCGGGCATCTACGTGCGCCTGGACGACCCCTGCGGCCATGCCGTGCTGGTGCCCGAGGCGGGCGACCCGTTCAAGGGCCTGGGCAAGATCGCCGCCCTCGGCATCAAGGTCAGCAACCACCGCAGCTGGCACGGCGTGGCGCTGAACGTGGCGATGGACCTCGAGCCCTATCGGCGCATCAACCCCTGCGGCTATGCCGGGCTGGCGACGGTGGACCTGCGCGCGGTGGGCGTGGAAGTGAGCTGGGACGAGGCCGCGGCGCGGCTGGCGACGCGGTTGGCGTCGCGCCTCGGCGACTGACGCGGCCGCTCAAAGCGGCCGCGCGCCCGACACCGGCCGCGGGTCGTGCGGATTGCCGAACACGCGCTGCAGCACGCTGGCCAGCCTGTCTTGGCTCAGCGGCTTGGGCCAGTATTCGTGGGCGCCCAGGCTCATGGCCTTGACGACCTCGATGGAGAAGGGCTCGCCGGTGAGCAGCACCACATGGATGGCGCGTTCGGCGATCAGCTCGCTGAGCGAGCGCACGACCTCAAGGCCGTCGATGTCGGGCAGTTGCATGTCCAGCAGCATCAGGCCGGGCCGGTGGGCCTGCGCCAGGCGCACGCCGTCGCGGCCGTTGACGGCCTCGAGCAGGCGGATGCGCGGGTAGGCGCGCAAGGTGGCGCCCACCAGCGCCATCGACAGCGGTTCGTCCTCGACGCACAGCACCGTGGCGCCGGGCCCTCCCGCCGTGGGCGTGGTGTCTGGCGTGTTCATGCGGGAGGGCTCGCGATGTTCATGGGGCCATTCTGCGTCCTGACGCCGCTGCCGCGAAGTGCCGGCTGCGGGGGATCGCTGCCAATGGGGGCAAGCTCAGGCCGCCGGCCGCAGCAGCGGCCCGTCCTGCGCGCCCAGAAAGGCCTGGCCGTGCTCGATGAGAAAGTAGCGAAAGGCCTCGGCCGCCGGTGACAGCAGCTTGTTGCCCATGTGAACCACGTTCCAGGTGCGCATCACCGGCGTGCCGGCGATGTCCAGCACCGCCAGCAGGCCGGTGCGCAGCTCCAGCCCCACCGTGTGCAGCGAGAGAAAGCTCAGGCCCAGGCCGGCCATCACCGCCTGCTTGATGGTCTCGTTGCTGCTCATCTCCATCGCGATGCGGGGGCTCAGGCGGTGTTCGGAGAACACGGTTTCCATCGCGTTGCGCGTGCCCGAGCCGTGCTCGCGGGCAATCAGCGCGTAGCCGCCCAGCGCCGCCACCGGCGCCTGCGGCCGGGCCAGCAGCGGGTGGCCGGGCGGCGCGACGAAGACCAGCGGGTGCTGTGCAAAGGCCTCGGCGCGGGTGGCGATCTCGCGCGGCGGCCGGCCCATGATGGAGAGGTCGGCCTCGCCGGTCTGCATCAGCGCCACCAGTTGCTCGCGGTTGCCCACCACGCGCAGGCGCACCTCGACGCCGGGGTGGTCGAGGTGGAAGCGCGCCAGCAGGTGCGGCACGAAGTACTTGGCGGTGCTCACCATGCCGATGGTGAGCAGGCCGTGCTCGACGCGCTTGAGCCGCGCCATCGCGTCGTCGGCCTCCTTCAGCGCGGCCAGCAGGCGGCGCGCGTGGACGAGGAAGTACTCGCCCGCGGTGGACAGCGAAAGCGCGCGGCCGTGGCGGTCGAACAGTGGCAGGCCGACCTGGCCCTCGATCTCCTTGATCTGCATCGACACCGCTGGCGGTGTGAGGTGCAGGGCTTCGGCGGCGCGCGCCATGCTGCTCCGCTGGGCGACCTCGACGAAGACACGCAGCTGTCGGAAGGTGATGTTCATGCATCAGTTTTGCCTGATGCAAGAGAAAAGAAATTCTGACTTTTACTTAATTCAAGCGCGCCCTAAATTGGCCCCACTCGCTGCCCACCCAGCGCCCACTCCGCCCTCAGCCAAGGATCGCGCATGAACCTTCCCATCGAAACCGGCCTCCAGTCGACGATCTCGACCGCCGCCACTGACATCACCGCCGATGCCAAGAAGCGCTATTCGGCCGGCGTGCTCAAGTACCGCCAGATGGGCTACTGGCAGCCCGACTACGTGCCGACCGACACCGACACCATCTGCCTGTTCCGCATCACGCCGCAGGAGGGTGTGGACCCGGTGGAGGCCGCCGCCGCGGTGGCCGGCGAAAGCAGCACCGCGACCTGGACCGTGGTCTGGACCGACCGCCTGACCGCCTGCGACAGCTACCGCGCCAAGGCCTACAAGGTGGAGGCGGTGCCGGGCCGGCCGGGCGAGTACTTCGCCTGGGTGGCCTACGACCTGATCCTGTTCGAGGAAGGCTCGATCAGCAATATGACGGCCAGCCTGATCGGCAACGTCTTCTCCTTCAAGCCGCTGAAGGCGGCGCGGCTGGAGGACATCCGCATCCCGGTGGCCTACGTCAAGACCTTCCAGGGCCCGCCCACCGGTCTGGTGGTCGAGCGCGAGCGGCTGGACAAGTTCGGCCGCCCGCTGCTGGGCGCCACCACCAAGCCCAAGCTCGGCCTCTCGGGCCGCAACTACGGCCGCGTCGTCTATGAAGGCCTCAAGGGCGGGCTGGACTTCATGAAGGACGACGAGAACATCAACTCCCAGCCCTTCATGCACTGGCGCGACCGCTTCCTCTACGTGATGGACGCGGTGAACAAGGCCAGTGCCGCCACCGGCGAGGTCAAGGGCAGCTACCTCAACATCACCGCCGGCACCATGGAGGCCATGTACGAGCGCGCCGAGTTCGCCAAGGAACTGGGCAGCGTGATCGTGATGGTCGACCTGGTGATCGGCTGGACGGCGATCCAGAGCATGGCCGTGTGGTGCCGCAAGAACGACATGCTGATGCACATGCACCGTGCCGGCCACGGCACCTACACGCGGCAGAAGAACCACGGCGTGAGCTTCCGCGTCATCGCCAAGTGGCTGCGCCTGGCCGGCTGCGACCACCTGCACACCGGCACCGCGGTGGGCAAGCTGGAAGGCGACCCGCTCACGGTGCAGGGCTACTACAACGTCTGCCGCGACAGCTATACCAAGCAGGACCTGCCGCGGGGCCTCTTCTTCGACCAGGACTGGGCCGACCTCAAGAAGGTGATGCCGGTGGCCAGCGGCGGCATCCATGCCGGCCAGATGCACCAGCTGATCGATCTCTTCGGCGACGACGTGGTGCTGCAGTTCGGTGGCGGCACCATCGGCCATCCGGCCGGCATTCAGGCCGGTGCGGTGGCCAACCGGGTGGCGCTGGAATGCATGGTCAAGGCGCGCAACGAAGGCCGCGACATCAAGAACGAGGGCCCGCAGATCCTGCAGGACGCGGCGAAGTTCTGCACGCCGCTGAAGCAGGCGCTGGAGACCTGGAAGGACGTGTCCTTCAACTACGCCAGCACCGATTCTTCCGACTACACCGCCCAGCCTTCCGTGGCCTGAGGAGACACCCACCATGATGACCAACCCCACCGGCCGCATCACCCAGGGCCAGTTCAGCTTCCTGCCCGACCTCAGCGACGCCGAGATCGCGCTGCAGGTCGAGTACGGTCTCAACAAGGGCTATGCCTGGAGCGTGGAATACACCGACGACCCGCACCCGCGCAACACCTATTGGGAGATGTACGGCATGCCCATGTTCGACCTGAAGGATGCCGCCGGCGTGCTGCTGGAACTGAACGCCTGCCGCAAGACCTTTCCCAGCCACTACATCCGCCTGATGGCCTTCGATTCGACGCGCGGCTTCGAGACCATCGTGATGAGCTTCATCGTCAACCGCCCCGCCAACGAGCCCGGCTTCGGCCTCGCGCGGCAAGAGGTGAACGGTCGCAGCCTGCGCTACACCGTGCACAGCTACGCCACCGACCGTCCCGAGACCGAGCGCTACAGCGGCTGAACGCCATGGCCTCGCCGCTCTACGCCATTCCCGGTGCCGCTTCCGGCGCCGCCGCAACCGAGCCCGCGGCGGCGGCGGTGGCAACTGCGGCAACGGCCGCCGCCCGCACCGTCAACGAGGTGCTGGCGCAGAGCCAGGTGATGGAGGTGCTGGCTGAACTGGATCGTGATCTCGTCGGCCTGGCGCCGGTGAAGCAGCGCATCCGCGACATCGCGGCGCTCCTGGTGATGGACAAGCTGCGTGCCAACCTGGGCCTGGCCGCGGCCGGGCGAACGGCGCCCAGCCTGCACATGTGCTTCAGCGGCAATCCCGGCACCGGCAAGACCACGGTGGCGCTGCGCATGGCCGAAATCCTTCACCGCCTGGGTTATGTGCGCAAGGGCCATGTGGTGAGCGTCACGCGGGATGACCTGGTGGGCCAGTACATCGGCCACACCGCGCCCAAGACCAAGGAAGTGCTCAAGAAGGCCATGGGCGGCGTGCTCTTCATCGACGAGGCCTACTACCTCTACCGGCCCGAGAACGAGCGCGACTACGGGCAGGAGGCCATCGAGATCCTGCTGCAGGTGATGGAGAACCAGCGCGACGACCTGGTGGTGATCCTGGCCGGCTACAAGGACCGCATGGACACCTTCTTCCGCAGCAACCCGGGCATGAGCAGCCGCATCGCCCACCACATCGCGTTCCCCGACTACGCCCCGGCCGAGTTGCTGCAGATCGCCGAACGCATGCTGGCCGGCATGAACTACCGCTTCGGCGACGGCACCGTCGAGGCCTTTGCCAGCTACCTGCGGCTGCGCACGCAGCAGCCGCATTTCGCCAATGCGCGCAGCGTGCGCAATGCGTTGGATCGCGCCCGCCTGCGCCAGGCCAGCCGCTTGTTCGCCGAGCCCGACCGCGTGCTGGGCGAGGCCGATCTCACCACCCTCGCGCCGGCCGACATCCTGGCCAGCCGCGTCTTCCAAGCCAACTCCTGAACCGTCACCTGGTCTGACACCCGAAAGCCCGCCATGCCCTTGTCCAACCGTCGCACGCTGACGCAGTACCTGATCGAGCAGCGCCGCCGCTTCCCCGGCGCCAGCGGCGAACTCAATGCGCTCATCCTCGATGTCTCCATCGCCTGCAAGGCGGTGGCGCGCTCGGTCGCCTTCGGCGCCCTGGGCGACCCGGCCACCCGCCACATCGCCGAGGGCGGCCTGACCAATGTGCAGGGCGAGGTGCAGAAGCCGCTGGACGTGGTGAGCAACGAGTACTTCGTGCGCACCACCGAATGGAGCGGCAACCTGGCCGGCCAGGCCTCGGAAGAGATGGACGAGGCGCGCCAGATACCGGCCCCTTACCCGCGCGGCAAATACCTGCTGGTCTTCGACCCGCTGGACGGCAGCAGCAACATCGACGTCAACGTCTCGGTGGGCAGCATCTTCTCCATCCTGCGCCTTCCCGATCATGAGCGCGAGCCGGGGCGTGATGTGGTCGAGGCCGATTTCCTGCAGCCCGGCACCCAGCAGGTGGCCGCCGGCTATGCCATCTACGGCCCCACCACCATGCTGGTGCTGAGCGTGGGCAATGGCGTGGCCGGCTTCACGCTGGAGCCCAACCTGGGCGAGTTCATGCTCACCCACCCCGAGATCCGAGTGCCCGCCGATACGCAGGAGTTCGCCATCAACAGCAGCAACAGCCGCTTCTGGGAGCCGCCGGTGAAGCGCTATGTCGACGAGTGCCTGGCCGGGCGCAGCGGCCCGCGCGGCAAGGACTTCAACATGCGCTGGATTGCCAGCCTGGTGGCCGAGGCCCACCGCATCCTGATGCGCGGCGGCGTCTTCATGTACCCGCGCGACACGAAAGACCCGGCCAAGCCCGGCCGCCTGCGCCTGCTCTACGAGGCCAACCCGATAGGCTTTCTGATGGAGCAGGCCGGCGGCCGCGCCAGCACCGGGCGCCAGCCCATGCTGGGCGTCAAGCCCACCGCACTGCACCAGCGCATAGGCCTGGTCTTCGGCAGCCGCAACGAGGTCGAGCGCATCGAGCGTTACCACCACGACACCGCCACGCGCGACAGCGGCAACCCGCTGTTCGCCGAACGCAGCCTGTTCAGGAACTGAGAGAAGCCACCATGTCCGAGAAGCACCCCATCATCGCCATCACCGGCAGCTCAGGCGCCGGCACCTCGTCGGTCACGCGCACCTTCGAGAACATCTTCCGCCGCGAGCAGATCAGCGCCGCCGTCATCGAGGGCGACAGCTTCCACCGCTGGGACCGCCTGGAGATGCGCGCCCGCCAGGCCGAGGCCGAGAAGGCGGGCGACCGCAACTTCAGCCATTTCGGGCCCGAGAACAACCTGTTTGCCGAACTCGAGAACCTGTTCCGCAACTACGGCGAGACCGGCCGCGGCCAGCGCCGCAAATACCTGCACGACCCCGTCGAGGCCAAGCCCTATGGCCAGGATCCGGGCACTTTCACGCCCTGGGAAGAACTCTCGGGCGACACCGACCTGCTGTTCTACGAGGGCCTGCATGGCGCCGTCCACACCGAAGCGGTGAACGTGGCGCGCTACCCCGACCTGCTGATTGGCGTGGTGCCGGTGATCAATCTCGAATGGATACAGAAGCTCTGGCGCGACAAGCATGTGCGCGGCTATTCGGCCGAGGCGGTGACCGACACCATCCTGCGCCGCATGCCCGACTACGTTCACTACATCGTGCCGCAGTTCGCCCACACCCACGTCAACTTCCAGCGCGTGCCCATCGTGGACACCAGCAACCCCTTCATCGCACGCGACATCCCGCAGCCCGACGAGAGCCTGTGCGTGATCCGCTTTGCCCAGCCCAAGGGCATCGACTTTCCCTATCTGCTGAGCATGATCCACGACTCCTTCATGTCGCGCGCCAACACCATCGTGGTGCCGGGCGGCAAGATGGAACTGGCGATGCAGCTCATCTTCACGCCCTTCATCTGGCGCATGATGGAGCGGCGCAAGCGCGCGCTCGGCGCGCTCTGATGTGGGGGCCTTGCGCGCGCTGATCTGGGACGTCGACGGCACCGTTGCCGAGACCGAGGCCGAGGGCCACCTGCCGGCCTTCAACGAGGCCTTCGCGGCCCTGGGCCTGCCCTGGCGCTGGAGCGCGGGCCACTACGGCCGCCTGCTGCATGTGACGGGCGGCCGCGAGCGCCTGCTGCACGACATGGCCGCTCGTGCCGACGCCCCGCCGCCGGCCGAGCGCGCCGCGCTGGCGGCCGAGCTGCACAAGCGCAAGAACGCCCTCTATGCCGAACGGGTGGCCCGCGGCGCCATTGCGGCGCGGCCCGGCGTGCTGCGGCTGATGGACGAATGCACGCGCGCCGGCGTGATGCTGGCCATCGCCACGACCACCAGCGCCAACAACGCCGAAGCGCTCTTCGCGCGCCTGCTGGGCCCGGCCTGGCGGGGGCGCTTCGCCGCCGTGGCCTGCGGCGAGGATGCCGCGGCGAAGAAGCCCGACCCCCTGGTCTATAGACTGGTGCTGCAGCGCCTGGACCTGATGCCGGACGAGGCCTTCGCCATCGAGGATTCACCCGTCGGCCTGGCGGCGGCGCGCGGTGCCGGCATCGAATGCGGCATCACGGCCAGCGTCTTCTTTGCCGATGCGTGCTTCGACGGCGCGGCCTGGGTGCGGGCCGACCTGGAGACGCCCGCGCCCATGACCCTGCACGGCCTGCGCCAGGGCGGCTCTGTCAAGATCGGGCCATCACCAGCTCCCGCGAGCCGCCCATGAAACCGTCCTTTGTCTCCCGCCTGCGCGGCCCGATCTCGGGCCTGTCGGCCGCGTTGGTTCTTGCCGCGCCTGCCGCGCTCGTCACCAACCCGGCCCGGGCCCAGTCTTCGCCCGTGCCCGCTGCCGCCTGCCCGGCGCTGCTGCAGCACAGCTTTCCGCGCCTGCAGGACGAGAAGCCGCAGTCGCTGTGCCAGTACAAAGGCAAGGTGCTGCTGGTGGTCAATACCGCCAGCTACTGCGGCTTCACGCCGCAGTACGAGGGACTGGAGGCGCTGCACGCCAAGTACGCCAGCCAGGGCTTGGTGGTGTTGGGATTCCCGTCCAATGACTTCGGCGAGCAGGAGCCGGGCGACGCCAAACAGATCGCCGACTTCTGTTTCAACACTTACGGCGTGAAATTTCCGATGTTCGCCAAGACGGTGGTCAAGGGCAAGGACATGAACCCCTTCTACGCCCAGCTGGCCAAGGCCACCGGCAAGGCACCGGGCTGGAACTTCCACAAGTATTTGATCGACCGCCAGGGCCAGCCCGTGGGCCAGTTCGCCAGCATCGTGGCGCCCGGCAGTTCGACACTGGTGTCGGCCATCGAGAAGTCGCTGGCGGCCAGGTGAGCCGCCTGGTGCTCAGCGCCTGACTTTGCCGTCGCCGGAGAGCATCGACAGTTCGGCAAAGCTCGAGCCGCGGTGGTTGCGCGGGCTGAAGCTGACCGGGAAGCCGCCGGTGTCCCAGCGCTGCAGGGTCTCGAGCCCGCTGATCAGGCTTTCGCGCGTCGGGTTGTTGCCGGCGCGGCGCAGGCCTTCGGCGAAGACCTTGGCGCAGACATAGCCTTCCATGGCCGAGTAGTTGGGCCTTGCGTCGCCGCCGGCCTGCGCCACCGCCTCCAGGTATTCGCGCGAGATCGCCGTCGTGGTGCTGAACGGGAAGGGCATGACCTGGCTCACCACCACGCCCAGCGCCTCCTTGCCCAGTTCATCGGCCAGGGCCTGGGTGCCGACGAAGGAGACGTTGTAGAAGGTGCCGCCGTAGCCGGCCAGTCGGGCGGCGCGGATGAAGGCAGCGCAGCTCTTGTAGGCACTGATCTGCACCACGGCATCGGGCCTGAGTGGAACTATGGCCTGCACCGCCTTGGCCACGTCCACGCTGTTGCGCTCGACCAGGCCCACCGCGGCCGGTTCGAGCTGGCGTGCCTTGAGCGCGCGCACCACGCCGTCGAGCCCGGCCTGGCCATAGCTGTCGTTCTGGCGGAAGACGGCGATGCGCTTCAAGCCCAGTGCAGTGAGCTGGCGCACGATCAGCTCGGTCTCGTCGTAGTAGCTGGCGCGCACATGAAAGGCCTGGCGGCTGAAGGGCTCGCGCAGCGCCTCAGCGCCGGTGAAGGGCCCGAAGAAGGGCACGGCGGCTGCATTCGCCAGCGGCAGTGCCGCCAGCGCGGTGGGCGTGCCGACATAGCCGAAAAGCGCGAACACGCTGTCCTTGTTGATCAAGGCCTCGGTATTGGCTTTGCAGCGATCAGGCTCGTAGCCGTCGTCCAGCACGCGCAACTGCACCGTGCGGCCGGCGACGCCGCCGTCGGCATTGAGGCGGTCAAAGAAGAGCTGGGCGCCGCGGTTCATCTGCAGCCCCAACTGTGCCGCCGGGCCGCTGAGCGCGCAGGACTGGCCCAGCACGATGCGGCGCTCGGACTGCGCCAGCGCGGGCAAGGCCAGCGCGGCGGCACTGCCGCCGGCGATCAGGCTGAGGGCTTTTCTGCGGTGCATGGGCTGGGGTGAATCGCTTTACTGGAGGGACTCGATCAGGGCTACGTAGTCCTGCATGGCTTCATCGGCAGTTTTGCCCTTGATTGCAGCCCAGGCGTCGTACTTGGCGCGGCCCACCATGTCGGTGAAACCAGGCCGCTTGCCTTCGACATCGCCCGCCGAAGCCTGTTTGTAGAGGGCGTAGATCTTCAGCAGCGTCATGTTGTCCGGCTTCTCGGGCAATTGCTTGCTGGCGGCAACGGCGGCTTCGAAGGCGGCTTTCAGGTCGGCCATGGCGGGGTTCTCCGTGGGTGAAAATCTGAGTTGACGGGGGGGATGTTACCCAGCATCGTGCCCGCTTCCGCGGGCCGCGCCTGCGCAGGAGTTACAGCGATGGCAGAGGCCCCCGAGCGCATGTCCCGCGTCGATACGGCGTGGCTGCGCATGGACAACGACGTCAACCTGATGATGATCGTCGGTGTCTGGCTGCTCACTCCCGCTGTCACATTGACCGCGCTGCGCGAACGCATCGCCGACAAGCTGCTCAAGTACGAACGCTTCCGCCAGAAGGCGGTGGCCGACGCGATGGGCGCGCACTGGGTGGCCGATGCCGATTTCGACATCGCGCGTCACGTCGTTGCCGCCCGCCTGGCGCCGCGCAAGGGCGAAGCCGAGCGCCAGGCCCTGCAGCGCCTGTGCGGCGCACTCGCCACCACGGCGCTCGATCCCGCGCGGCCGCTGTGGCAGTTCCACCTCATCGAGAGCTACGAGGGCGGCAGCGCCATCATCGCCCGCATCCACCACTGCATCGGCGACGGCATTGCGCTGATCTCGGTGATGCTGTCCATCACCGACGGCGGCGCCGACCCGCCCAAGCGGCGCCGCAAGACGCCGCCGGCCGATGCTGGTGACGGCGACTGGTTGTCGGACGCCGTGCTCAAGCCGCTCACCGATCTGGCCGTCAAGGCCGCGGCCATGTATGGCGGCGGTGTCGCCAAGTCGGTGGAGATGCTGTCGCACCCGCGCCAGCCGCTGCTGGGCTCGGTGGACATGGCCCGAAGCGGCCTCAAGGTCGTCAACGATGTTGCGGCGATGGCGCTGATGTCCGACGACTCGCCGACCCTGCTCAAGGGCAAGCCGGTCGGGCGAAAGCGCGTGGCCTGGAGCGAGCCGATGGCGCTGGAGCAGGTCAAGACCATAGGCAAGGCGCTGAACTGCTCGATCAACGACGTGCTGCTGGCCTGCGTGGCCGGCGCCATCGGCCACTGGCTGCAGGCCCAGGGCCAGGACCCGGCGGGCAAGGAGATCCGCGCCATGGTGCCGGTGAACCTGCGCCCGCTGGACAAGGCCTGGCAGCTCGGCAACCGCTTCGGCCTGGCGCCGCTGGTGCTGCCCATCGGCATCGCCAACCCGGTGGAACGCGTCTACGCGGTGCACCGGCGCATGGACGAGTTGAAGGGCAGCTACCAGCCGTTGCTGGCCTTTGCCATCCTCTCGATCACCGGCCTCTTCATCAAGCCGGTGCAGGACATGATCCTGGGGCTGTTCGCCAAGAAGACCACCGCGGTGATGACCAATGTGCCGGGCCCGGCGCAGCCGCTCAAGTTCTGCGGCTCCACACTGCGCCAGACCATGTTCTGGGTGCCGGCCAGCGGCGGCATCGGCGTCGGCGTCAGCATCCTCAGCTACGGCGGCGGTGTGCAGTTCGGCCTCATCACCGACGAGGCGCTGTGCGCCGAACCGCAGGCCATCGTCGACCTGTTCGAGCCGGAATTCGACAAGCTGCTCTACCTGGCGCTGATGCTGCCCTGGGCCGGGCAATCCGACAGCTGATTCCAACAAGCAAGGAGACAAGCCATGACCGTCACCGTCGAGATCGACCTCGGCTACGAATTCACCGTCAAGGCGCCGCTGGCGGAGGTCTTCGACCTCGTGTCCGACGTGCCCACTTCGGTGAGCCATTTCCCCAAGGTACACAAGCTCAGCGACCTGGGCGAAGGCGTCTACCGCTGGGAGATGGAGAAGGTGGGCACGGCCCAGGTCAACATCCAGACCATCTATGCCAGCAAGTACGTGTCCGACCGCAAGAAGGGCACGGTGGTCTGGACCCCGGTCAAGGGCGAGGGCAATGCCCAGGTGGGCGGCAGCTGGAAAGTCAGCGCCGCCAAGAAAGGCACCAAGCTGGAGTTCAAGGTGAGCGGCACGGTCGACGTGCCCCTGCCCGGCCTGATGCGCGTGGTGGTGGCCCCGGTGGTGAGTGGCGAGTTCGAGAAGCTGGTCGAAAAATACATCGACAACCTGATCCAGAAGTTCGGCGGCGAGGTCTGACCCCGCCGGGGCTCAGGTTCCGAAGTTCAGGATCTCGCGGGCGATGGCGCCCAGCGGCACTTCGCGTTCGACGCCGCCGCGCTTCATGGCCTCCTTGGGCATGCCATAGACGACGCAGCTGTCCTCGTTCTGGCCCAGGGTGCGGGCTCCGGCCTTGCGCATCTCGGCCAGGCCCACGGCGCCGTCGTCGCCCATGCCGGTCATGATGACGCCCAGGGCATTGGCACCGGCGCACTTGGCCACCGAGCGGAACAGAACGTCCACCGACGGCCGGTGGCGGTTGACCAGCGGCCCGTTCATGATCTCCACCGAATACTGCGCGCCACTGCGCCGCAGCAGCATGTGGGCGCCGCCGGGGGCGATGATGGCGCGGCCGGGCACGACGCGGTCATTGGTCTTGCCCTCGCGCACCTCGATCTCGCACAGGCTGTTCAGGCGGTTGGCAAACTCGGCGGTGAACTTCTCGGGCATGTGCTGCACGATGACGATGCCGGGGCAGACGCGCGGCAGCCGCGTCAGCACCGCTTCCAGCGCCTGCGTGCCGCCGGTGGAGGTGCCCAGGGCGACCACGCGCTCGGTGGTCTGCAGCATGGCGCCGCCGTGGCGGTCGGGCGCGGCCTGCAGGATGACGTCGGCGGTGTTCTTCTCCACCACCTGCAGCTTGCGCACATTGGCGCGTGCGGCGGCCTTGATGGCCGAGGCCAGGTCTTCGGTGGCGTCCTGCAAGAACTGCTTGAGCCCGATCTTGGGCTTGGTGATCACCGCCACCGCACCTGCGGCCAGCGCTGCCATCGAGGTCTGCGTGCCCTTCTCGGTGAGAGTGGAGCAGATGATCACCGGCGTCGGCCGCTCGGCCATGATCTTCTTGAGAAAGGTGATGCCGTCCATGCGCGGCATCTCGATGTCGAGCACGATCACGTCGGGCCAGGCCAGGGCCATGCGCGACATCGCCAGGATGGGGTCGGCGACGGCGGCGACGATCTCGATGTCGGCGTCGTGGGCCAGCATGCCGGCCACCACCTGGCGCACGACGGCCGAATCGTCCACGACCATCACCTTGATGCGTGCCATGGCGTTTTCCTCTAGGTTTGACGGTCTTGCAGCGTCGGCGTGACCTGCTGCAGCCAGACATCGCCGCTGGCGATGTCGAAGATGACCTGGCGGTGGCCGTCGCCGAACAGGCTTTCAGAGACCACCGGGATGCCCAGCAGGCGCAGCAGTTCGCGCGCCGCCTCGCCATTGCGCTGGCCCACGCTCATCGCGCTGGACATCTTGAAGCCCGGAAACATGTTGCCGCCGCCGAAGATCTTGGCCTGGCATTGCGAATGCGGCACGCGGGCGCGACGCAGGTCGCGCAGCACCAGTTGCAGCGCCTCGTCGCCGTAGCGGCCGTCGAGTTCGCCGCCGGGCGCGCGGCTGCCGCGCGTGGGCAGCAGAAAGTGCGACATGCCGCCCACGCGTGCCAGCGGATGCCACAGCGTGATCGAGACGCAGGAGCCCAGCATGGTGCGGATGCGGTAGCCGGCATCGGCCACGAAGAGGTCGCCCGGCTGAAGGAAGACGTCGATCTGCTCATTGGCGGACATGGGGGCCCCGTGCCGGCACAGACATCATGACGGTCGGCGGTAGATGGAAGGCGCCACTTGCTCGAGCCGGTGGCCGAGGTTGTTGAGCGTCTCGGAGTGCCCGACGCAGAAGTGGCCGCCCGGCTTGAGCACCGAGCTGACACGTTGCACCACGCTGCGCTTGGTGTCGTCGTTGAAGTAGATCATGACGTTGCGCAACAGCACGAAGTCGAAGCTGCCGATCTCCGGCAGCGCCTCGTTCAGGTTGAGCTGCCCGAAGCGCACGCGGCGGCGCAGCTCGGGCACGATCAGCAGGCGCCCGGCGTAGTCGCCCTCGCCCTTGAGGCAGTAGCGGCGCAGGAATTCGCTGGGCACATGGCGGGCGCGCTCCATCGAGTACAGCGCCCTTGTGGCCTGCTGCAGCACATGGGTGCTGATGTCGGTACCCAGGATCTCCCACGGCCCGCCTTCCAGGCAGTCGGCCAGCACCATGGCCACGCTGTAGGCCTCTTCGCCGCTCGAGCTGGCAGCGCTCCAGACGCGGAAGTTGCTGCCGCGCTGGCGCGCCAGCAGCGCCTGCTGGCGCAGGAAGTCGAAGTGCTTGGTCTCGCGGAAGAAGTAGGTCTCGTTGGTGGTCAGCAGGTCCACCGCGGCCTGCACCTCGTCGGGGTGCTGGCCCGAGGCCAGCATCTGGAAGTAGTCGCCGAAGCTCTCAAGCTGGTGGGCGGTGAGCCGTTTGCCGAGCCGGCCGCTCACCAGGGCTTGCTTGGCCGACGACAGCGTGATGCCGGCTTGCTCGAAGATGAACTGCTGGAAGCGGGCGAACTCGGTGTCGGTGATGGGCCTCATGGAACTGCACGCCCGGTTTGCGGAGGGCGGCCCGTGCCCGGGTGGGCGCCGGCCGCCGGCCGCGAGAGCGCCTTCTTCAGAACTTGGTGAACTGCGATTCGTCGATCGATGCCGCGGTGGCCACATTCAGCCCGGGCTTGCCGCCAGCCGGCTTGGCCGCGCCTCCCTTGGCCGCCGAGGCCTTGGCCGCGGTGACCGCGCGGCGTGCCACGAAGCCCGGCCGGTCGCCGTGCGCCGCGTTCTCGAGCTTGAAGAAGGACATCGTGTGCTGCAGCTGCTCGGCCTGGCCGCTCATCTCTTCTGAGGTGGCTGCCAGTTCCTCGGAACTGGAGGCGTTCTGCTGCGTCGTCTGGTTGAGCTGGCTCACCGCCGAGTTGATCTGGCCCACGCCCGAGGACTGCTCGCTGGACGCGGCCGAAATCTCCTGCACCAGGTCGGAGGTCTTGCGGATCGCCGGCACCATCTGCTCGAGCAGCTTGCCGGCCTTCTCGGCCAGGTCGACGCTGCTGCCGGCCACTTCGCCGATCTCCTGCGCCGCGACCTGGCTGCGTTCGGCCAGCTTGCGCACCTCGGCGGCCACCACCGCAAAGCCCTTGCCGTGTTCGCCAGCGCGCGCCGCTTCGATGGCCGCGTTCAGCGCCAGCAGATTGGTCTGCGCGGCGATGTCGTCGATGATGCTGATCTTCTTGGCGATCTGCTTCATCGCCGCCACGGTGGCATTCACCGATTCGCCGCCCT
>NZ_CAJGBN010000001.1 GCF_904426505.1 Rubrivivax sp. A210 | reverse complement strand
CGACCACGGCATTGCCGGTGACGGTGAGGGCGTGGGCGTTGCCGGCGATGGCGGCGGCATTCGTCACCGTGCTGCCCTGCAGCGTGGTGTCGGCGCCCAGGGCGACGGCGTCGCCGTAGCTCTGCGTGCCGCTGGTGCGCACGGAGCCGCCGTTGATGGCGGTGCTGCCGGAGGCGTCGGTGGCCAGGCTGGTGAGGGCGGTGGTGCCGCCGACGGCGGCGCCGAAGCTCAAGGTGCCGGCGCTGTTGACGGCCAGCGTCTGGGCGCCGTCGACGGTGGAGGCGAAGGCGATGTCGCCGGCCGCACCCGCGCCGGAACTGGCCAGGGTGGCGTTCTGCGTCAGGCTGACGGCGCCGGTGTAGGCCTGGGTGCCGGTGGTCGAGACATCGGCGCCCAGCGCCGAGGTGCCGCTGACGGCGAGGTTGCTGACGCCGCTGACGGCGCCACCGACGACGGCATTGCCGCTGACGCTGAGCGCGTGGCCGGCGCCGGCCAGGGTGGAGGCGGTGCTCACGGTGGAGCCGCTGAGCGTGCGGTCGCCGCCAGAGAGGGTGACGGCGCCGCTGTAGGTCTGGCTGGCGCTGCTGGTGACGTCGGCGCCGAGGTCGGCGCTGCCGCTGACGGCGTAGCTGGTGACGCCGCTGATGGCCGCATCGACCACGGCATTGCCGGTGACGGTGAGGGCGTGGGCGTTGCCGGCGATGGCGGCGGCATTCGTCACCGTGCTGCCCTGCAGCGTGGTGTCGGCGCCCAGGGCGACGGCGTCGCCGTAGCTCTGCGTGCCGCTGGTGCGCACGGAGCCGCCGTTGATGGCGGTGCTGCCGCCGGCATCGGTGGCCAGGCTGGTGAGGGCGGTCGTGCCGCCGACGGCGGCGCCGAAGCTCACGGTGCCGGCGCTGTTGACGGCCAGCGTCTTGGCGCCGTCGACGGTGGAGGCGAAGGCGATGTCGCCGGCCGCACCCGCGCCGGAACTGGCCAGGGTGGCGTTCTGCGTCAGGCTGACAGCGCCGGTGTAGGCCTGGGTGCCGGTGGTGCCGACGTCGGCGCCCACGGCGGTGCTGCCGCTGACGGCGAGGTTGCTGACGCCGCTGATGGCGCCGCCGACCACGGCGTCGCCGGTGACGGTGAGGGCGTGGCCGGCGCCGGTGAGGGCGGCGGCATTCGTCACCGTGCTGCCCTGCAGCGTGGTGTCGGCACCCAGGGCAATAACGTCGCCATAGCTCTGCGTGCCGGTGGTGCGCACGGAGCCGCCGTTGACGGCGGTGCTGCCGGTGGCGTCGGTGGCCAGGCTGGTGAGGGCGGTGGTGCCGCCGACGGCGGCGCCGAAGCTCACGGTGCCGGCGCTGTTGAGCGCGAGGGTCTTTGCGCCATCGACGGTGGAGGCGAAGGCGATGTCGCCGGCCGCACCCGCACCGGAACTGGCCAGCGTGGCGTTCTGCGTCAGGCTGACGGCGCCGGAGTAGGCCTGGGTGCCGGTGGTGCCGATGTCGGCGCCCATGGCGGTGCTGCCGCTGACGGCGAGGTTGCTGACGCCGCTGATGGCGCCGCCGACCACGGCATTGCCGGTGACGGTGAGGGCGTGGCCGGCGCCGGTGAGGACGGCGGCGTTCGTCACCGTGCTGCCTTGCAGCGTGGTGTCGGCGCCCAGGGTGAGCGCATCGCCGTAGCTCTGCGTGCCGGTGGTGCGCACGGAGCCGCCGTTGACGGCGGTGCTGCCGGCGGCGTCAGTGGCCAGGCTGGTGAGGGCGGTGGTGCCGCCGACAGCGGCGCCGAAGCTCACGGTGCCGGCGCTGTTGACCGCGAGGGTCTTGGCGCCGTCGACGGTGGCGGCGAAGGCGATGTTGGCGGCCGCGCCGGCGCCGGAACTGGCCAGCGTGGCGTTCTGCGTCAGGTTGACGGCGCCGGTGTAGGCCTGGGTGCCGGTGGTGCCGACGTCGGCGCCCACGGCGGTGCTGCCGCTGACGGCGAGGTTGCTGACGCCGCTGATGGCGCCACCGACCACGGCGTCGCCGGTGACGGTGAGGGCGTGGCCGGCGCCGGCGAGGGCGGCGGCGTTCGTCACCGTGCTGCCTTGCAGCGTGGTGTCGGCGCCCAGGGTGAGCGCATCACCATAGCTCTGCGTGCCGGTGGTGCGCACGGAGCCGCCGTTGAGGGCGGTGCTGCCGGAGGCGTCGGTGCTCAAGCTGGCCAGGGCCGTTGTGCCGCCCACGGCGGCGCCGAAGCTGACCGTGCCGGCACTTTGGATGCTGAGATCAGCGCCACCGTCGATCGCACCGCCGAGGGCGAGATTGCCGGCCGTGGCCGCGATGGTGACATTGCCGGCGGCCAGGGTGATGGCGCCGGAAACACTGTTGTTGCCGGCCAGGTTGCGCAGCGCGCCGCTGCCGGCCGGGCCGGTGCCGGCCAGGCTGAGCGGCTCGGCCAGCGCCAGGGCGCCGCCGCTGCCGTCGAGTACCAGGGCCGCGCCTGCCGAGACCGCGGTGCCGCCGGCGGCGGTGCCCAGGGCCTGGCTGTGGCTGGCGGTGAGGCTGCCGCCTTCGATGGCGGTGCTGCCGGTGTAGCTGTTGCTGCCGGCCAGCGTGAGTGCGCCGCCTTGCAGCGTGAGCGCGCCGCCGGAGCCGGAGATGCTGCCGGTGATGCTGCCATCGGCGGCGGTAAGCGTCAGGCGCTGCGCGCCGAGATCGACGCTGCCGCTGCCGGTGACGGTGGCCGTGGTGGCGCCGTTGGAGGCCGAGACGTCCAGCAGCCCGCTGTTGCGCACCGCGGCCGTGCTGGCCAGGGCGCCGTCGCTGACCGCGCGCAGCGTCGCGCCGCTGCCGATCAGGGTGTTGCCGGTGTAGGTATTGGGTGCGCCGGCCTGCAGCGCGAGGGCGCCGCTGCCGACGGTTTCGAGCTGGCCGGTGCCGGAGACCACGCCGCCCAGGCTGCTGGCCGTGGCGGCGTCGACGCGCAGGTAGCCGCCGTCAATGGCGATGCCGGCCGGCGCGCTGACGCCGGCGCCGCTGCGCAGCAGCGTGCTGTCGGGCAGCGCCACCGTGGCGGCGGCCGCGCCGACCTCGATGGCGCCGGCATTGGCCGCGCCCACGGTCACCTGAACAAAGCCGTCCTGCAGCTGCGCCCATTCGCCGGCGTCGAGGTTGAGCGCCCCGTTGCCACCGGCGATGCCGATGGTGGTGGCGGCGGTCTTGGGCGCGATGCTCAGCGCGCCGCTGCCCGAAACCGCGCCGCCCAGGGCGATGGCGTCGGTGCGCAGGGCCAGGTCGTGGGCGCCGGCCGCCAGCGTGGAGCCGGTGGTGATGGTGCCCGCGGTGACGGTGGTGGGCGCACTGATGCTGGCGGCATCGCCGAGATTGAGCGCGCCGCTGAGGGTGAGGGCGCCGCCGGTGATGGCGGTGCTGCCGGCGGCGTCGGTGGCCAGCGCCGTGAGCGCCGTGCTGCCGCCGAAGGCGCCGCCCAGGCGCGTGATGCCGCTGCTGTTGAGCGTGAGCGCGTGGGCGCCGTTGACGTTGCCGTCCAGGCTGAGGTCGGCGCTGCCACTGGCCAGCGTGGTGTCGGCGGTGAGCGTGATGGGCCGCGCGCTGCCGAAGACGATGGCGGCGTTGGTGGTTTGCACCGTGCCGGCGAGTTGCAGCACGCCGGCGGCGGTGGCGGTGAGGCCGCCCGCGAACGTGGTGGTGTCGCCTGCGCCGTCGCCCAGGGTGAGGGTGCCGGTGTTGGCCAGCGTGGTGGCGTTGGCGATGCTCGCGCCGCCCAGAAGTGCCAGGCCATAGCCCTTGTTGGCGGTGGCCAGGGTGGTGGCCGTGAGGGCGGCATCGAACTGCACCGTGCCGGTGCTGTCGGCGATGTCCACCGTGGTGGCGCTGACGGCGCCGACGAACTGGGCCCCGGCCGAGCGCGTGACGGTGACGCTGGCGATGTCGGTGGCGATGGCGCCGCCCACGGTGACGGCACCGGTGGCGTCGAAGGCCACGTGGGAGGCCGTACCCGCCGCAGTGCCGCTGATGGCGCCGGTGTCTATGCTGCTGCCGGCCAGCGCCAGGCTGTTGCCGTCGGCCAGCGTGATGTCACCGATGCTGACCGTGCCGCCGTTGATGGCGTCGGCATTGCCGTTGGCGGCCAGCGAGCCGGTGCTGACGCCACCGGCGGTGGCGTTGAGCGTGCCGGCCAGGGTGGTGGCGCCCAGGCCGAGGTTGCCGGCGGTGGCGTTCACCGTGCCGGTGATGGCGCTGGGGCCGCTGACGTGGCTGAGGCCACCGGCGAAGGTGGTGGCGTCGCCTGCCGCATCGCCCAGGCTCAGGTTGCCGCTGTGGGCCAGGGTGGTGGCGCCGGCGATGCTGTTGCTGGCGCCGGTGATCGCCACGTTGTAGGCGGCCGTGCCGGCGGCGGCGCTGAGGCCGCTGGTCAGCGTGAGGTCGCCCTGGAAGGCCACGGTCTTGCCAGCATGGCTGTCGGCGATGGCCACGCTGGCTGCGCTCACCGCGCCCTGGAAGCTGGCGCCGTCGCTCTGGGTCACGGTGACGGTGCCGATGTCGGTGCCCACGCTGCCGGCCACGGTGACCGCGCCGCTGGCGTCGAAGGCGATGCCCGAGGTGGTGCCGCCGGCGGTGCCGGCGATGGCCGCGGTGTCGATGCTGCTGGCGGCGAGTGTCACCGAGGCGCCATCGGCCAGCGTGAGGCTGCCGGCGTAGGTCTGCGCGCCGGTGCTGCTGATGCGGCCGGTGCTGGCCGCGAGGCCGGTGCTGCCCGAGACGCCGAGGCTGGCCAGCGCCTGGGCCTGGCCGACGTCGTCGTTGCCAACGCCGTCGCCGAAGGCGGCGTTGCCGATGATGGCGAGGCTGTTGGACTCGGTGGCCACGCTGTCGACCGCACCCTTGAATCTCACGGTGCTGGCGGTCAGCGCCGTGCCGGTGGCCGGCACGTCATTGCGGCCGATGCGCACATCGCCGTCGTAGGTCTGGGCGCCGCTGGAGGCCACGCTGCTGGCCTTGACGGTGGTGGCGCCGGTGATGTCCAGGCTGGCGAGGCCGGCGATGGCGTCGGCGCCGATGCCGTCGCCGAGGGCGACGTTGCCGGCCGTGATCGCCAGCGTCTGGCCGCCGCCGACCAGGCCGCCGCTCAAGGCGACAGTGCCGGAAGTTGCCGCCAGCGCCGTCGGCGCGGTGAGGGTGACGGCGCCGCCGTAGCTCTGGTTGCCGCTGCCACCGCCGGCATCGCTGGTGCCCACAGGGCCGGCGAGCTGGCTGGCGCCGCTGACCGTCAGGCTCTTGAGCGCCACGGTGTCGCCCACGTTGGCGGCAAAGACGGCGTCGCCCACCAGCGCCAGGCTTTCGGCGCCGGCCGTCGTGCCCTGGACCGCGTGGTCGAAGGTGGTGGTGGGCGCGGTGATCAGGGTGTCGGCCGCCAGCGTGACCGGGCCGCTGATGCGCAGCGTGTTGCCGTTGCCGGTGGTGCTGCCGCCCAGGCTGACGGCGTCGGCGGTCAGTTGCACGGCGCCGCCGGTGGCGGCGAAGCTGGCCGCCGTGGCGGTGACCTGGCTGCCGGCGCCGGTGGTCGATTGCAGCGTGGTGCTGCCGGCGTGGATGCGCGCCAGCTCGGTGTTGTCGAGCTGCAGGCCGCCGCCGGCGGCGGTGCCCAGGAAGAGGGCCGTGCCGTCGTGCGCGATCACGGTGGTGGCGGCGCTGCCGCTGTCCACTGTGGCGTTGAGGGCCAGGTCGCCCTTCACGCCCAGGGTGATGGCCTGGTTGGTGGTGGTGAGGCCGCCGGCGCCGATGGTCAGGTTCTGGTCGTTGCGGAACGCGAAGCTGCCGCTGCTGCTGGCGCTGAGCGTGCCCACCAGGTTGGCATTGGTGAGCGCGACATGGCGCGCCGCGGCGATGGCCAGGGTGGGGGTACGCAGCGTGGTGCCTGTGGCCTGGCTCAGGTCTTTGCCGGCGGCGCTGACGCTGAGGCTGCCGACATTGGCGGCGCCGAACTGCACGTCGGTGGCGCTGGCCAGCGTGGCGTCCATGCCCAGGGCCGTCAGCGAAACCGCGCCGGTGAAGCTGTTGGCCGCGTCGCTCAGGGCGAGCGTGCCGGTGCCGGCGATGACCGAGCCGGCATTGGCCGTGCTCTGCTGCACCAGGAAGGAGGCCGCGCCCAGGCTGAGCGCGCCGCTTTGCACGATGCCGGTGGCCACCGGGCTGCCGAGGTTGGAATAGGTGCCGGCGGTGGTGATCTTGAGATGGCCGCCGACGCTGTTGTTCTCGCCCAGCGTCACCGCGGCGCCATTGCCCACGACGCTGATGTTCTTGCCGCCGGCATCGCTGATGACGCTGACGCCGCCGCCGAACTGCGCCGCCGCGATGTCGGCCGTGGTGGTGGTGGTGCCGTTGTCGGCCACGGCGTGGAGGTCGGTGCCCGCCATGCTCAGCGTGATGACGCCGAAGAGGCGGATCTGGTTGGGCGCTGCGGCGCCGCCGCCGCCACCGAAGAGGTTCTCGGTGGAGTTGCCGGGGGCAAAGCTGCCGCCGCCGGTGGTGTTGAAGTTGCCGCCCACCTGCAGCCAGGCGTCGCTGGGACCGGCGTTGACGCCGGCGCGCTGGCTCACGTTGCCGCTGCTGACGAGGCTGAAGTCACCCGCGATGAGCGAGTTGTCCAGCGAGGTGCCGCCGGCGGCGGTGTTCTTGATGCTCACGTCGTCGGCGTCGTAGGCCGTCGTGTCCAGCGTGAGATTGCCGTCCAGCGCGATGGGCGCGGCGGCTTCCTGGCTCAGCAGGCCGCCCACCCGCAGCGTGACGCTGGAGGTGCCGGCGCCGTCGGAGATGCCGACGATCTGCAGCGCGGCACTTTCGATCGTGCCGATGGTCAGGCCGTCGGCGTCGACGAAGGACAGCGAGGCATTGCCCGAGAGCAGGGCGGCGAGCACATCCACGTCATTGGCGGCGTGTTCCAGCGTCGCATTGCCGGCCGCCTTGATGGCCAGCTTGGCGGCGCGTATCGGCGCGCTGCCACCCTGGGTGACGACGCCGGCCGATTCGATGCGCAGCACGTCCAGCGCATTTGTGCCGCCCACGGCAGCGGTGAAGCTCTGGCCGCCGACGGCGGCCGAGGCGAGGTAGAGGCTGCGCGGCGTGGCGCCCGCGCTGTCGACGGTGCTGCCGAAGACGAGGGCGCCGGCCGTGCTGGTGAGGCTGGTGTTGCCGCCCAGCGTGAGCGCGCCGGTATAGGTCTGCGTGCCGCTGCCGGAGACGGTGTCGGCGGTGATCAGCGTGGTTCCGCTCACCGACAGCGTGCCCAGGCCGCTGATGCGGTCGGCCGCGGCGTCGCCCAGCACGGCATTGCCGACGATGGCCAGGTTGTGGGTGGCTGCATCCACCGTGCCGAGGGTGCTGACGCTGCCGGCGCTGAGCGTGGTATCTGCACCCAGCGTGACGGCGTCGCCATAGCTTTGCGCGCCGTTGGTGGCGACGCTGCCGCCATCAATGGCGGTGCTGCCGGCAGCGTCGGTGGCCAGGCTGGTGAGCGCCGTGCCCGAACCGATGGCGCCGCCGAAGCGGGTGGCGCCGCTGGCATTGACCGCCAGCGTCTGCGCGCCGTCGATCTTCTTCGCGAAGGCGATGTCGGTGCCGCCCAGGGTGGTGCCGGCTCCCAGGGTCACATCGTCGCCATAGCTTTGCGCGCCACTGGTGGCAACGCCGCCGCCATTGAGGGCAGTGCTGCCGGCGCCGTCGGTGGCCAGGGTGGTCAGCGCGGTGACCGAACCCACGGCGCCGCCGAAGGTGGTGGCGCCGCTGGCATTGACGGTGAGCGCGTGGGCGCCGTCGACCTTCTTCGCGAAGGCGACGCTGGCACCCATCAGGGTGGTGTCGGCGCCCAGGGTGACGTCGTCGCCATAGCTTTGCGCGCCGCTGGTGGCGACGCCGCCGCCGTTGATCGCGGTGCTGCCGGCGCCGTCGGTGCTGAGGCTGGCGAGGGCCGTGCCGGCGCCGACGAGGCCGCCGAAGGTGGTGGCGCCGCTGGCGTTGACGGTGAGGGCCTGGGCGCCCCCCAGCGTGCCGCTGAAGGCGACGCTCGCGCCGGTGAGCGTGGTGTCGGCGCCCAGCGTGGCGTTCTCGCCGTACTGCTGGGCACCGCTGGTGCGCACGCTGCTGGCATCGAGCGCCAGGCTGCCGGCGGCGTCCGTCGTGAGGCTGCTCAGGCGTTCGCCCGGGACGCTGCCATCGCCGCCCACGGCGCCGCCCAACGTGGTGGTGCCGCTGTCATTGACGAGAAGGCTGCGCGGCGTGCCGTCGGACTTGACGGTGGACGCCAGCGTGACGCCCACGCCGGCCAGCGTGGTGTCGGCACCCAGCACCACGGCATCGCCGTAGGCCTGCGTGCCGCTGGTGGTGACGCTGCCGCCGTTGAGGGCGGTGCTGCCGCCGGCATCGGTGGCCAGGGCCGCCAGGCTGTGGGTGTTGCCCACGGTGCCGCCGAAGCTGGAGCTGCCGCCGGTGTTGACGGCCAGGCTGGCGTTGCCGCCGGCGCTGGCGCCGTCCACGCTGCTGCCGAAGGCGATGGCGCCATTGCCGCTGGAGGCCAGCGTGTAGGCTGTGGCTGAGGCGTCGGCCAGGGTGAGGGCGCCGCCATAGCTCTGTCCACCGGTGGTGGACACGGCGTTGGCATTGGCCGCCAGCGCGGTGCTGCCGCTCACGGCCAGGCTGCCCAGCTTTCCGCTGCCACCGGCGTTGGACTGGCCGACGCCGTCGCTGCCCGTGCCGTCGCCGAAGGCGGCGTTGCCGGTGATGGCCAGCGTGTTGGCCTCGGTGGCGACGCTGTCGACCGCGCCCTTGAAGCTGACCATGGTGGCCGCCAGCGTGCTGCCGGTGGAGGGCACGTCGTTGTGGCCTATGCGCACGTCGCCGTCGTAGCTCTGCGCGCCGCTGGTGGTGACGCTGCCGGCCTTGATCGTGGTCGGGCCGGTGATCGCCAGGCTGGCCAGGCCGCCCACGGTATCGGCGCCGCTGCCGTCGCCCAGTGCGACGCTGCCGGCGCTGATGGCGAGCGCGTTGTTGCCGCCTACGAGGCCGCCGTTGACGGCGACCGCGCCACTGCCCGCCGCCAGCGCGGCCGGCGCCGTGAGGGTGACGGCGCCGCCGTAGCTTTGGTTGCCGCTGCCGCCGCCGGCCTCGCTGGTGCTGACGTTGCCGCCCAGGCTGGTTGTTCCGCTGACCGACAGGCTTTGCAGTGCCTGGGCCGCGCCCACGGTGCTGGCGAAGCTGGCGTCGCCGGTGATGGCCAGGCTTTCAGTGGCCGTGCCGGCGCCTTCCAGCGTGCCGGCGAAGGCGACGCTGCTGCCGCTGAGCGCGGTGTCGGCGCCCAGGGTGGCGTTCTCGCCATAGCTCTGTGCACCGCTGGTGGTGACGCTGCCGCCATCGAGGGCAACGGTGCCGCCCACGTTGGTGGTGACGCTGGCCGCGGTGACGGCGCCGCTGAAGGTGGTGGTGCCGCTGCTGTTCACGGCCAGTGCGCCGAGCGCGCCATTCACGGCGCCGCCCACCGCGCCGCCGAAGCTGACGGCACCGCTGCCGGCGCCGACGGTCAGGGCATGGGCCTGGCTGGCCGCTGAATCGACCGTGGAGGCGAAGACGATCGGATCGTTGGTGGCAGTCAGCGTGCTGCTGGTGCCCAGGGTCACCGCCCCGGTGTAGGTCTGGGCGTCGGCGCTGGTGACGGTGTCGGTGTTGATGCGCGTCGTGCCGGTCACTTCCAGCGTGGTGAGCCCGGTCACGGTGTCGGCGGCGGCGTCGCCGAAGACGGCGTTGCCGGCCACCTGCAGGCTGTGCGCGGCGCCGGTGATGGTGCCATTGGTGGTGACGCTGCTGCCCGTCAGCACGGTGTTGTCGCCCAGCGTGACGGCGTCGTTGTAGGTCTGGCTGCCACTGGTGGTGACGGCGCCGCCGTTGATGGCCGTCGTGCCGGCGGCATCGGTGGTGACGCTGGCGGCGTTGACGGATCCGGTGAAGGTGGTGGTGCCTGCGGCGTTGGCGACCAGTGCCCCCAGCGCCGAGTTGCCGCCTGCGGCGTCGGCGAGCGTGACCGCGCCAGTGCCGGCGCTGAGTGTCAGGTCGCGCGGCGTGCCGTCACTGTCGACGGTGCTGGCGAAGACGATGTTGCCGGCACCGGTGTCGGTGTTCATGCTCACCGCGCCCTTGAGCGTCACCGGGGTGGCGAAGGCGATGCCGGTGTTGGTGCTGCTGATGTCGCCGGCCAGCTGGCTGGCGCCGGTGCCGTTCTGCGTGAAGCCGCCCGCGGCGGCGATGTCGCCCGCGGCGGCCGTCGTGAAGAGGCCGCTGTTGCTGATGGTGGCCGTGCCGGCGGCAGTGACCGCCGCGTTGACGGTGAGCTGGTTGCCGATGAAGCCGAGGTTGCCCGACAGCGCCACCGCGCCGGCCAGCGTGGTGGTGCCGCTGCCGGCTTGCTGGGTGAGGGTGGTGGCGGTGACGGCCGCAGCGCCCACGTCGGTGGCCGAGACGATGTTGATCACGTCCAGCGGCGAGCTGCCGCCGACCGCGCCACCCAGCGTGATGTTGCCGGTGCCTGCGGTGAGCGTGAGATCGCGCGCCGTGCCGTCGCTGTTGAGCGTGCCGCTGAAGCCGATGTTGCCGGCGCCGGAGCCGGTGCTCAGGCTGCGGTCGCCGCCCTGCACGATGGCCGGGCCGGTGACGCTGATGGCGCCGCCGGCGGCTGCGCCGCCGCCGCCGCTGGTGTCGATGCCGCCAGCGATGCGCACCGCGGTGCCGCCGCTCAGGCCCACGTTCGCACCGGTGCCGGTGCCGACGCCGCGCGCATTGGTCTGGCCGACGGTCAGGGTGCCGGCGGTGGCGGTCAGCGTCACCGCGCCGGCGTTGGCAGCGCCCGCGCCGGCGCTGCCGTCGGTGGTCACGGTGCCGGTGCTCACGGCCCCCGCGGCCGAGGTGATGGTGACCGTGCCGCCGTCCTTGTAGACACCGGCGGCATAGGTGATGTCGCCCGCGGTGGACAGCAGCACGCCGCTGGAATCGAAGCCGGCCACACCGGCGGCGCTGAAGACGCCGCCGCGCGTGCTGACGGGCTCGGTGAGGCTGATGGCCACGGCGCCAGCGTCGAGGTCGATCTTGCCGCCCTGGGTGGTGATGCCGGGGATGGCGGCATCGCCGCCGCCGACGGCGAAGCTGCTGCCGCTGCGGTAGCCGAAGTCCTGGCCGGTGCCGGTGATCTTGGCCGCCAACTGGGCGGCGGCATTGGAGGTGGACAGCAGCGACGAGGCGCCCTGGGCCAGCACCTCAAGTTTGCCGGCAGCGATGCCGGCCACGCCGGCGCCCTGGCTCACGGCGCCGGCCGCGGCCAGCAGCTTGACCGTGCCGCCGGTGCCGGCGGCACCCGCGCCGTCGCCGGCACCGCCGAGGGCGGTGATGGCGGCAGCCACCGTCAGGCTGTCGCCCGCTGCGGTGAGGGTGACGTTGCCGGCAGCGCCGCCGGCCAGGCCCGAGCCGCCGGCCGCGGCCGCGCCCGAGGTGATGATGCTGCCGTTGCCGCTGGTGGCCAGGTTGCCGGCCGTGGTGGTGCCGGTAGTGCTGAGCGTGACCGCGCCGCCGGCGGTGGCGGGGTTGGCACTGCGGGTGTCGATGGCCTCGGTGATGCTGATGCTGGGCGCGCTGATCGTGAGCGCGGCGCCGCCGGTGGTGACGCCGGTCGGGTTGACCTGGCCTATGGTCAGCGGCAACTGGGTCGAGACGTTGACCGCGCCGGTGGCGCTGGAGGCAAAGGTGGCGAACTGGTTGAGCGGCACGCCCAGGCTGGCGTTGTTGAGCGTGAAGGCGGCATTGCCGTCCAGGCCCAGCTTGGCCGAGACGATGGCGCCGGTCTGCGTGACCTCGGCGCCGGCGCCGCCCGTCAGCACGGTGCTGGCACCGGTGCTGACACCGGCGACCACGAAGCCATTGGCATCGGTCACGCGCACGGTGCCTGCGGCGCCGGTGGTGGTGTCGTTGGTGGTGTTGCCGGCGATGGTCACGCCGTCGGCCCTGAGCACCTGGGCCGTGAGGGTGGCGATGTCGTTGGCGGCGGCGGTGAGCGTGATATTGGCGCCGGCGTCGTTGAGCGTCTTGGCCGTCAGCGCCGCGGCCTGGATGGTGCCCGGGAAGCCCGCGGCATCGGTGGTGATGGCGGCCTTGCCGGTGAGGCTGACGTTGCCGGTGGTCAGGATCTCGCGCACGCCGAAGCCGGTGTTGTCGAGATAGGTGATGGCGCCGCCGGCGGCCGCGCTGCCGTCGGCCGAGAGGCTGCGCAGGCGCACCGCGCCGGCATCGTTGCCGCTGGCGCTGAGGTCGATGTAGCCGCCGCCGGCCTTCTGCGTCGTGACGTCGATGGCGCCCACGGTCACGGCCGTATTGATTTGCTGCTGCACGAAGCCACCGGCATTGACCTCGAGCACGCCGCTGGCCGAGGTCACGTTGGCCAGGTTGGCATTGCCCGCCGGCGCGTTGATCGTGATGTCGCCGCTGCCCGACTGGTAGGGCACGTCCAGGCCCTGGGTGAAGTTGCCGGTGGTCGCGGTGATGTCGATGGTGCCGGCACCCAGGGTCTTGATGTAGTCGCCGGCGCCGGAGCGGCTGGCGATCACGGCGCCCTCGACGGCGATGTTGCCGCTGGCGGAATCGATGGCATTGCTCAGCGTCACCGTGCCGGTGGCGCCCAGCGTGACATGGCCGCTGCCGGTGGTGAGCTTGCCCGGGGTCGCCAGGTTGCCGCCCAGCGACTTGAGTTCGATGGCGCCGGTGGTGGTGGTGATGTCCTCGGGCGTCATCACCACCTGGGTGCCGGCCCAGGCCTTGAACGAGGTCGTCGTGGCCAGCTTGCCCGTCAGCGTGTTCATGCTGAGCTGGTTGGCGTCCTGCAGGTTGACGGCCGCGCCGGTGGCGGTGACCGTGACCTGGCCCGTGAAGTTGTTGAGCGGGCTGAAGAGGTCGACGCTGCCGGTGCTGCCGAAGATCTCGGCGGTGGTCGACTTGATGGCCGAACCGGTGGTCTGGCTGACGCCCACGCCCTTGAGCACCATGTCGAAGCCGGTGGCGTCGACGGTATAGGTGTCGAGGTTCAGCGGCCCGTTGGTGGTTTCGATGGACGAGGCCGCGCCCAGGGTGGCGTTGCCGGTGAGCTTCAGGCCCGCAGTGCCGGCGCCGGCCACGTCGGTGAGCGTCAGCGCGCCGGTAGTGGCGGTGGTGCCAAGGTTGTCGATGGCAGTCTTGGACAACGTCACCACGCCGGCCTTGATGGCCAGGGTCTGTGCCGAAAGCGTGCTGGTGCCGGGGGTGGTCTGGGTCACCGCGCCGCTGAGCGGCAGCGCCGCCGACGGCGTCGGCAGATCGGTATCGGCCGGTATGCCCAGCGCCACCGTGCCGGCGACGGCCGAGATGGTGTTGAGCGTCACGTCCTTGGCGTTGACGATCTGGATCGCGTTGCTGCCGGCGTTGTCGGTGATGACGGTGCCGCTCAGGTCGATGGCATTGGTGCCACCGCCGCCATCGACGCGGATGGCGCCGCCCACGGCGCCGCCGGCGGCGGCGTCGGCGTTGATGGTCGAGGTCGCACCCTGGGTCACGCCCTCGCCGCCGAGGAAGACGTCGCCGCGTGCCGAGACGTTCTGCGTGCCTATGCCCAGGCCCCCGACGACGCCGGCGCCCTTGGCCGTGCGGATGCGCGCACCGCCGGCGCTGGTGACGGCGGCCGTGAGGTTGAGGCCACTGGTTGAGTCGTAGACATCGAGGTCGTACTGCGTGCCGCCCACGTTGCCCACATTGAGCAGGCCGAGCTGGGTGATGGTGTTGCCGCTGTTGGCCACCACCACCGAGCCGCCGATGGCGTTGGTGGCCGTGCCCAGGTTCAGCGTCTTGACGTCGAGGTCGGTCAGCACCGCCTGCGTCACGTTGCCGGTGATCAGGCCCACCGTGGCGGTGTCGTCGCCCAGCACCAGGCTGCCGTTGACGGCGTTGACGTTGGGCAGGATCAGGTCGCTGGTGCCGCGGATCTTGATCGCCGAGGTGCTGGCATTGGCCGTCTCCAGCGTGCCGGCGAGCGAGATGGCGCCCGCGGCCGTGCCGTCGTGGCCGGTGAGGGTGATGGTGCCGCCGCCGTTGGCGCCGGTGCGCGGCACGCCGGCGGTGCCGCCGGTGGAATTGATGCTGCCCTGCGACTGGATGATGCCGCGGCCGGTGAGGCTGATGGCGGCGCCGCCGGTGGCCTGGCCGCCGGCGTAGACGTTGGAGGTGCCCAGATTGAGCGCACCGCCGATGGTGCTGAGCGTGACCGCGCCGTGCGAGCTTTCGATGGCGCCGGCCAGCAGCAGGCCTCCGGTGGTGTCGGTGACGGTGATGGCGCCGGCACCGGTGTCGTAGACGTAGAAGGGACCGAGGCCACCGATCTGGTTGGCCAGGGCCAGGCTCACGGCGCCGCGCGCAGAGGGCGTCGAGTCGGTGAGCGAAGCCCCGCCCGATTGGTTGGGGCCCGAGACGGTGCCGGTGGTGGTGATGACGCCGGCGCTTTGCGTGATGGCGCCCGCCGAGGTGAGCGCGACGCCATTGGCGCTGGCCGAGACATTGCCGCCCAGCGTGAGCGCCCGCGTGTTGCTGCCGTCCCAGAAGGTCTTGATCGCGATGGCGCCGGCGCTGGAGGTCAGCGTGCCCGCGGCATTGCTGGCAAAGGTGCCGGCCGAATTGATGGTGATGCCGGCGTCGGCCGCCACGGCCGCGTTGATGACGGTGGTGTAGTTGGTGCCGCCGGAAGCGTAGTTGGGCGCCGATGTGATGGTGGCGGTGCCGGTGGTGGTGAGCGTGCCGCTGGCCCCCGTGGTGACGTAGCCGTAGGGCGAACTGACGACGATGCCGCCGCTGCCGGCGGAGATGGCGCCCTGGATGCTCGTGGTGTAGCCCCAGTTGCCGGTGGCGCCCTGCAGGTTGACGTTCTTGGTGGCGGTGTTGGCCGTGACCGTGCCGCCGTTGGTGACGGTGAGGTGGTCACGCGCGGCGATGGTCACGTTGCCGGCCGTGGCAGTGACAGCGCCGGTGGCGGCGATGGTGGTGCTGTTGTTGGTGTTGGTGACGGTGACGTTTCCGGTGGCGGCAGTGATGGCGCCCTGCAGCGTGAGCAGACGGTCCTGGTTGACCAGCGAGAACAGTCCGCCGCTGGTGAAATCGCCGACGCGGTAGATCTGGTTGAAGGTGTAGAAGTTGGCCGAGCCGTTGACGACGCCGGTCAGGCTGATGACGTCCGAGCCAGAGAACATGCGGTGGGTCGCCGTGACATTGCCGGTCAGCGGCGTGCCCACCGTGCCCAGCACCAGCTTGCCGCCGTACAGCTCGATCTGGTTGAGCTGAACGTTGTTGGCGTTCTGGATCACGATGTCCTTGCCGGCACCGTTGTTGTAGAGACGGTTGTTGAGCGTGACATTGCCGCTGCCGGCGTCGAGCACGACGTTGGCCGCGACGCCGGAATGGCCCTGGATGTCGGCCGAACTGGTGATGCCGGCCGCGCCGGAATTCAGCTGCACGCCCTGCCCCAGCACCGTGCCGCCGCTCATGTTCAGCAGGCCGGCTGTGGTGATGCTGATCAGGTTGCCGGTGGTGCCGCCGTTGATGTTGCTTGACGAATTCAGCCCGTTGGCTTCGGCATCGGTGTCGACGATGGTGAGGGCACCGCCGCGGTCGATGCGGCCCAATGTGACGATCTCGTTGCCGGCGTTGGCCAGGGTGTAGTTGCCGCCGGTCTGGTAGCCCTGCAGGGTGCCGATCTTGAGCGTCGTGCCGGCGGCCTGGGTCAGCGCGCCGCGGATGTAGCCGGTGCGACCGAGGTAGCTGCCGGCGTTGTTGAACATGTTGGCATTGGTCCCCAACACCAGGCCGCCGCGCGTGGCCAGGGTGCCGGCAGTGACATTGCCCAGTTGCAGCGCATTGGTGTCGTCGATGGTGATGGCCGAGGCGCCGGTGTTGGCGGCCACGAGGTTGCCCGCCAGCGTCATGCTGCCCAGCGTGCCCGAGGAATAGTCGCTGCCGTAGATGGAGATCGTCGTTGCCGAATTGACGGTCGAGCCAGCGGACTGGGTCAGGCCCAGGCCTTGCAGGTAGATGCTGCCGCTGGTGGAAGTGATGCTGCGCGTGCCCAGGGCCAGGGGCCCGACGCCGGTCTTGATGGTCACCGTGGTGGCCGAGACGTCGCCGGTGAGCGCCATGCCGGTGGAGCGGCCCGAAGCGCGCACGTCCAGGCTGGAGCCGACCGAGAAGTTGCCCAGCTCGTCGATGACGTTGGCGCTGGCCGTGATGGAGATTGCGCCCGCGGTGGCCGCCGACAGCGTCTTGATGTCAATCTTGTCGGTGGCCGCCCAGCCGCCGCCGCCGGCGTTCTGGTTGAGCGATCCGGCGATGGCGTCGTTGCTGACCAGGCCTGCCGACACCGTGCCGGCGCTGGCGCCGTTGATGGCGATGGAGGTGATGGTTCTGAACGAGGCCGTGGTGGTCACGGATGCGGCATTGCCGCCGGCAATGTTCTCGCTCAGCGGATTGCCGCTGTTGTCGGTGCCTGTGACGGTGAAGCTGCGGCCGCTGTCGTCGCCGGCGCTGGTGATGCGCACCTGCTTGGCGGCGGTGAAGCGCAGCGTCGGCGCCATCAGGTTCAAGTTGCCGGCGCCGCTGGCACTCTGGGTCGCAGCCAGCGTGGTGGCAGAGGCGATCAGGCCCGACTGGAAGCTGCCGGTCTGCGCCGTCACCGAGCGCACCGTGGCGCTGTTGGCGCTACCCACGTTGGTGATCAGCACGGCCGGCGTGCCGCCGGTGTCGGCATTGGTGGTGATGAGGCGGCTGCGCACGTCGACCGCGCCACCGCCACCGTCGATGCGGATCTTGCCGCTACCGGCGTTGAGGGTGATGTCGGAGGTGGTCTGGCTTACGCCCACGCCGGTGAGCGAGATGAGGCCGCCGGAGGTCGACAGCGCGGTGTCGCCACCCAGGGTCAGGGTGCGCGTGCCGCTGGTGGCCACGGTGCCGGCGGCCAGCGTGAGATCGCCGCCGGCGGTGGTGAAGTCGGCGAAGTGGTACGTGTCGATGGCGCCATTGGGCGCGGCCACGTTCAGCGGCGCGCTCGCGTGCGACAGCGTGATGTTGCTGCCGAGGTGGATGTTCTCGTCGCTGGCGATGGCATTGGCCGTGCCCGTGGTCTTCAGCTGCACGCCCGAGGCGCCGTCGAAATAACTGGCGTAGGTGTCGCCGCCGAGGTAGATGCGGCCTGTGCTGTTGAGCGCCACCAGGCTCTTGGCCGAGACGTATTCGGAGAAGGTGAGATCGGTGCCGGTGCTGACCAGGACATCGCCCAGGGCCGTTGTGGCCGACATCGCCGTGCCGCCGGCCCAGCGGCCGACGCTGATGGCGCCGCCGCCGGCGCCGTTGAAGGTGAGGTTGTTGCGCTCGCCGCTCTTGCTGTAGAGCCATTGCGAGAAGGTCACTGCGCCGCTGCCGCGGGTGATGGTGACGGCGTCGTCAAGGTAGGTGTTGACCGAGTTCAGCGTCACCACGCCATTGCCGGCATTGGTGTTGATGGTCAAGGCCCCAAGGCCGTTGGTCTTGTCGTCGTCGCCGAGGTGGAGGTCGCTGACGGCCGTGGCCACCACGCCGCCGGCGGCATTGGTGGTGATGTTCTTCTCGAGGTCGATGCGGTAGCCGGTGACGGTGAGCGAACTCAGCGGCGCGCTGCCGCCGACCACGCCGTCCATCAGCACGTCGCCGATGCCGCCGGTGACCGTCAGGCTGCGCGGCGTGACGTCGGAATCGATGTTCGAGAGGAAGGTGATGTTGCCCGAGGTCGCGCCCGATGAGACGACGCGGTTGGCCGTCAAAACGGCCGGGCTCTGCACCTCGATGTAGCCGCCCAGGCCCTGGGTGGCAGCGCCGAAGGGCGAGCCGCCGATGGCGTTGAGGTCGCCGTTGAGGTTGATGCTGCCGCCGCGCGCCTGCGTGGTGGCGTCGACCACCGCGCCGGCGCCGAGCACGATGGAGCCGGCATTGCCCCCGTTGCGGTTGGCCTGGGCCCCGGTGGTGGCCGTGCCGCCGCTGGTGGTGATGGCGCCGAGGTTGAGGGTGCCCGAGGTGGAGCTGACGATGACCGCCGCGCCGTTGCTGCCGACGCCGATGTTGTTGTCGGCGCCGCTGGTGGTGATGTTCTTCAGCGTCACGTTGCCGCTGGCGGTGACGGTGACCGAGCCCGAGGTGGTGGCCGTGTTGGCGTCGGCCGTGGTCGTGATGTCGGCACCGGTGATGGCGGTGAAGTCGCCGCCGGTGGCGTTGAAGACCAGGTTGCCGCCCTTGGTGCGTATCGGGTCGTTGAGGGTGATGGACGAGCCGGTGATGGTGACGATGCCGCTGGCCTGGCCGCCGGCGCCCGGCGTGCCGCTGATCACGTTGCCGCTGGCTGCATCCAGGGTCAGCGCGCCGGTGTTGACGTCGCCCAGCGTGACGGCGCCGCCGGCCACGACCGAGGTGAGGGTGGCCGCGCCATTGATGTCGGCCAGCGCGATGGCGCCGGTGCCGTCGGCCGCGACACTGAGGTTGCCGCCCGCGGCCACCGTGCCGGTGTAGGTGATGGAGCCGTTGCTGCCTGCGGCCGTGCTCAGCGCCAGCGGGCCGGTGGTGTTGATGCCGCTGGGCGAGGCGGCGGTGGTGATGTTGCCGGTGGAGGTGATGCTGACGCCGCCGCTGCCGGCCGTCGCGCCCTTGAGCGCCGTCGCCTGGCTGTTGACCAGCAGCGCCTGGCTGGCGCCGCCGGTGGCCGACAGCAGCGATACCGCGCCGCCGAACCTGTTGCCGACATTGGCCAGCGAGATGGTGTCGCCGGCCGTGAACGAGGCCGCGCCGAGCACGTTGTAGAAGCCCGCGCCGCTGACAGTGGTGGCGACGTTGACCGTGAGGTCGCCGCCCGCCGTGCGGATGGAGGTGGCGTTGACCAGGCCACCCGAGGTTGAGTTGAGGTTGATGTTGCCGTTGCCGGCGGCAATGAGGTTGGCGTTGACACTGATCGTGCTCGCCGCATTCATCGTCAGCGAGAAGTCCGAGAACCAGCCCACGGCGTTGGAGACGGTGATGGTGCCGGCCTCGCCGCCGCCCGCGCCCGTGCTGACCGTGACATTGCCGCTGCCCAGCGCGTTCTGCAGCGTGTTCACGCTGAGTACCGAGCCGGTGCCGGTGGCGTCGAAAGGCGTGGCGCCGCTGACGGCGGTGTCGGCGCCGGTGCTGATGGTCAGGTTGTAGGGGTCGAGCAGAAGAGTGCCGGCATGGCCGGCAGGTGCCCGCAAGTCGGCGCTGCCGCGGAAGTCGAGCTGGCCCTTGCCGGAGACCTCGGCCTGGCCGCCATCACCGCCGTCGGCGGCGCCGCGGGCGCTGATGCCGCCTTCGAAGCGCGTCAGGCCATCGGCCCAGACGACGACCTCGCCGCCATCGCCCTGCGCCGTGGCGTCGGCGGCAATGCGCGCGCCGGGCGCGACGTAGCTGGCCTGGGCGTTGGCGACATCGGCGTCGCTGCCCTGGAAGCCGCCACCCACGCGGGCGCGGCCGCCGCCGCTGGCGCCGGAGACGTCGACCACACTGGTGTCGAAAAGGCCCACATGCTCGCCGGTGAGCGTGACCTCGCCACCGCGCCCGCGCCGGCTGCCGGCGCTGACCAAGGTGTTGCCCAGCAGGCTGGTGGTGGGCACGGGCTGGGTCGGATCGACCGGTGTGCCCGGCAAGGGTTGGGGCTGCGGCGCCGCTTCGGCCTGCAGGCGCACGCTGCCGCCGGCGCTGGCGCCCGAGGCGTCGACCGTGGCGTCCTGCAGGCGCAGCTGGGACTGGGCCGCCACCGTGATGTGGCCACCTTGACCCTGGGACGAGGCCGCCTGTACGCGGCCCTGGATGGCCACGTCGCCGCTGGCCTGGATGACGATCTCGCCGCCCTGTTCGGCGCCGGAGGCGTCGAGCAGGCCGCTCACAGCCTGGGTGAACTGCTGCACCGCCAGCTCAATGTGGCCACCAGCCGCAGCCGTGGCTGCGGCGGCAATGCTGCCCAGGTTGGCGACCTGGGGCGCGCTCAGCGTGACCTGGCCGGCCGGGCTGCCGTCGGCGCCGGCGTGGGCGCTGATGCTGCCGCTGTTGTCGATGCGGTCCGAGGCCTCAAGGACGATCTTGCCGCCCTTCATGGCCATGCCGGTGGCTTCCAGCGTGCCGCTGTTGCGCACCACGCCGCCCTGGAGGCGGTCCAATGCCTGGGCCGAGAGGATGATGATGCCGCCCGGGGCCAGCACGGCGCCGCGGTTCTCGACCAGGGCCTTGATCTTCGAAGGCTCGACCACCAGTCCGGCCAGGCTGTTGTTGCCGTCGAACTGCAGCGTCACGCTTTCGCCCGAGGCCAGGGCCACAGTGCCCAGTTGGGCCACGATGAGGCCGCTGTTGCGCACCTCGGGCGCCAGCAGCGCGATGTAGCCGCCCAGCGCCGCACGCAGCTCACCCTCGTTGACCACGCTGCCGCTGGCGTTGCCGCGCTTGAACTGCGTGCGGCCGGCCATGAAGTCCTCGTTGGCCATGTCATGGGTGGTCGCGACCAGGCCGCCCACTTCCACCGAGGCCGTGCGGCCGAAGTACACGCCACCCGGGTTGACCAGGAAGACCTGGCCATTGGCGGTGATGCGGCCCAGGATCTCGGACGGCTGGCCGTCAAGCACGCGGTTGAGCGTGGCCGATTGCGCCGAAGGCTGCTTGAAATTCACCTGGCCGGCGCTGCCGACGTTGAAGCTCGCCCAGTCGATCACCGCGCGCTGGCTGGCCTGGTTGATGTCGAGCGTGCGGCCCGACTGCTGCAGCTGCGCCTGCCCGGCCACCACCTTGCCGCCCGTCGGCAACTGGTCGCTTGCCGGCGCCGCCCTTGCTCCGGCGCCCACGCCCACGCCTGCCGCCAGCAGCGCCGCCATCAGGCCGGCGCCGACCACGCTGCTGCGCTTGCCGCGCCCGCGGGTGCATTCAGCGGCGGCGATCCAGGTCATGAAGCGATCGCTCCAGACGAGGCGGTAGATGCGGTTCATCGCGGCGTGGCCGTTCATGTTGTGGGTCCTTCAGGGCAAGCGGGAAAGAGGGGAGGGGCTTGTTGGGCTGCAGCGCGGCCAGCGGGGTGGGTGTGCCGGGCTGCCTGCGGCTGTCTCAGTGGGTGTAGGTGGCGCTGAACCAGAGGCGGTTCTTGACCAGGGTGCCGTCCTGGTCCTGGCCGCCTGCCGTGGCATTGGGGTTGTCGCCCAGGCGGTGCGACCAGGTGGCGCTGAGGTTCACGCCCCAGGGCGTGGCCCAGGCCGCGGTGGCGCCCAAGCCCTGCAGCGAGAGCCGGTTGTTGGGTGTGGCGCCGGGGAATCCGGTCTTGCGGTTGACCGTGACCTGGCCCCAGTCGTAGAGACCGCCGACGCTGAGGTTGTCGTTGACCCGGAAGCGCAGGTCGACGGCCAACGACAGGCCTTCGGAGCCGCCGGCCTCGCTGGACGGGTAGGCGCGCACGCCGGTGGAGCCGCCGAGGTAGATCTTTTCGCCCGAGTCGAGGTTGCGCGAGGCGAACTGGCCGCTCACCACCGCGTGCAGCGTGGTCCTGGCGTCCACCGTCTGCTGGCGGCCGAGGCTGAAGCGCAGCTTCTGGAAGCTGCCTTGGGTGTGGGCCGCGGCAGCGTCCAGCGCCTCGTTGGGCGAGCCGCCCAGGTCGACCTGGCCGGCGCTCAGCGTCAGCGAGGCGGTGGTGAGGCCGCCGCCCTGCCATTCGTCGAACTGGCTGCCCGACAGGCCGGCGCTGAGCACGCGCACGCTGTAGTCGCTGGTGACCACGCCCGAGCCACTGTTGCGGTAGCCGCGCAGGTCGAGATTGGCGCTGGCGTAGAGGTTGCGTGCCGTGGCGCGTATCACCGGGTAGGTCGCGTCCAGGCCCAGGGTGCTTGAACTGCCCTTGAGATCCAGGGCCGAGAAATCGGCGCTGACTACCTTGTAGTCCAGCGTCGAGACGCTGGCACCCAGGCGCAGGCCTTCGAAGCCCAGCGGCAGCGACGCGGCAGCGCGCAGGTAGTCGCTGCCTTCGCTGTGGATGAGGTTGACGCTGGCCATGTCGCCCAGCGCGAATGCGCTGCGCGCCTGCACTGAGCCGGCAAGACGCCAGGCGCCGGTGGAGCGTGAACCCACGTTGTCCAGCGTCGCGTCGCCGGTCCACAGCGGGCGCGCGTCCAGGCGCACCAACAGGTCGGTTTCGCCGTCTTCCTTGCCCGGCGCCAGATTGCCCTTGACGCTGACGCCCGGCAAATCCTGGATCAGCAGCAGGGCGCGATCCACTGCCTGGCCGCTGAGCGGCGCGCCGGTCGGCTGGGCCGCCAGCACCATGCGGCGGGCGCGCTCGGGGTCCAGTCGCAGGCCTTGCGCGCTGTTGATCTGGGCGGCGCCGAAGCGGGCCTCGACAATCTGCACGACCACCGTGCCGGCGGCGATTTCCTGCTGCGGTAGGTAGGCACGCACGATCCAACCGGCTTCGCGGTAGGCGTTGGCGGCGGCTGCCACGGCGCGCTGCAGCTCGGCAAAGTCCAGCGGCCGCTGCAGCCAGGGCGCCACGGCGGCCTGAAGCGCGGCGTCGCCGAGCAGG
This sequence comes from Rubrivivax sp. A210, assembly GCF_904426505.1. Taxonomy (GTDB): domain Bacteria; phylum Pseudomonadota; class Gammaproteobacteria; order Burkholderiales; family Burkholderiaceae_C; genus Rubrivivax. The sequence goes on along the minus strand of NZ_CAJGBN010000001.1, from coordinate 867,312 downwards.
CTGTTGCCGCGGAACTCGAAGCGTGCCACCGTCACCGACAGATTTCCGGCCGGCTTGTATTCCGGTGCCGGCGGCGCCACCGGGCGGCGCGCGGCGGGCAGGGCCGGCTGCTGGCCTTGCTCGATCTGCTGCCGCAGCGCCCCGGCATCGGGCGGCGTGGCCGTCTGGGCCTGGGCCGGCAGATGAGCCAGCGTGAACAGAAGGGCAGCGGAAACCGGCAGGAGCTTCGGGGTTTGCAAGATGAAATCTCGGCGGTAAGGGGTGGGCGGGGCAGACGCGGCGCGCGGCGGCGGCGCGGGGCGGGCGAGGAGCCCGGGGCGCGGGGGCGCGCCGGCCGCCCGTGGGGCGGGCGAGGGCCGGCGAAGCGCGTGGTCTGGGGGCAAAGTTACAGCTGGTAGCCGACGGTTCGTCAGCGGCGTAACTTAGTGAAATGCCCCGTGAGAAGGCTCTCGGGAACTCTCGTTATCGAGAGAAACCGCCAGTTCGGGCGATCAGGCTTGCGCCACGTCAAGCGGGTGTTGGCGCCGCCGCCACAAGCAGCGGCAGGCGCAGCTCGAACACCGATCCGGCCGGCGGGTTGTCGCTCACCGCCACCGTGCCGCCGTGGGCCAGGGCGATGCTCTTGACAATGGACAGGCCCAGCCCTGAATGACCGGCCAGCCTGCCGCCAGCGGGGCCGCTGCTGGCAGGCGTGAGCACGAAGAAGCGGTCGAAGACCTTGTCCTTGGCCTCGTCGGGGATGCCGGCGCCGCGGTCGGCGATCTGGATGCAGGCCTGTGGCGGCTGGGCATCGGCGGCCAGAGCCAGGCGCACCTGCACCGCCTCGGCGGCCTGCTCGGGGTGGTAGCGCAGCGCGTTGTCGATCAGGTTGTGCAGCGCGATGTTCAGCAGCGCCGGGTCGGCGCGCACAGGCAGGGGCTGCTCAAGCGCCGTCCACTGCAGTCGGGTGCCGGCGGGGTAGTGGCGCGCCACCTCGTGCAATGCATCGCGCAGGTCGATGTCGGCGCGCTGCACGGGCAGGGTCGGCTCGCGCAACCTGTCGCTGGCAATCAAGTCATTGGCCAGGCGGATCAGGCGCTGGCTGGCGGCGCGGATATTGTGCAGCCGCGTTGCCACCTCGGGCGGCGCCGTGTGCTGCACCAGGGCCAGCGAGTCCAGCGAGGCCTTGATCATGGCCGCCGGGGTGCGGAACTCGTGCGAGGCCATGGCCAGCAGCTGGCGCTGGTCGGCCTCGGCCTGGCGCAGCTCGCGCAGCGCGGTCTCCAGCGACAGCGTGCGCGCCTGCACGCCCTGCTCTAGCGCCTCGTTGCGCTGCGCCAGATCCTGCAGCAGGCTCTGGCGCTCGGCCTGCAGCTGCCTTTGCGTGCGCCGCGCCAGATCGAAGATGGCCACCTGCAACGACAGCAGATTGCACAGGCCGGCCAGCTGCCAGCCGTAGAAGGAGACGTTGTCCAGCGGCGCCCAGCCCAGCGTGGCCAGCACGCTGTTGAGCGTGGCGCCCAGGTAGAGCAGGAAGGCCGGGCCGAAGAAGAGGGCGGTGCGATGGCGCCGGAGCATCAGCCAGACGATGGCGGCGGCCACCAGCGCGAAGATCGGCACGCTGGACACCAGCACCAGCCCCATCAGCAATGGGCTGCGGGCGAAGCTGCTCAAGGCCATCACCACCGGCACGCTGGCCGCCCAGACACCCAGCAGATGGTGCAGCCAGGGTGCCAGCGCGCGAAGCTCGAAAAGCGTGCGCAGGAAGAGCGTGCCGACCACCATGCTCGCGATGCTGAAGACCAGGGTCGCGTGGTTGATCCAGGAGCGGTCGGCCAGCGCCAGCGCGCGGTCGGCGAGGCCGTCGATCAGGAACCAGAGCAAGCCGGTGACGCCGACATAGAGCAGCCACAGCAGATGCGCCGCATCGCGGTAGATCAGCCACAGGCCCAGGGCCAGCAGCATCATCACGGCACTGATGGTGAGGATGGCGCCCAGCACCAGCCCTTCGGTGAGCTGGGCGGCGGCGAAAGCCGGGGCGTGGTACAGCGTGACGATGGCGGCCTGGGTGCTGGCGGTCTGCAGCCGCAGCAGCACGGTGGTGGGCTGGCCCGGCGTCAGCCGCAGCGCGAAGGCGGGCTTGAGCGCGGGCAGCGGGCGCAGGTGCTTGTCGACCTGGTCGCCGGCCTCGCCCAGGGCCTGCAAGCTGCCATCGGGCAGGCTGCGGTAGGCGGTGATGCGGTCGAGGTAGGCCGGGCCGACCTCGACCACCACCGCCGCCGGTTCGCCGTCCGACATGGCGGTGTCCTGTACCAGGTCGAAGGCGATCCACACCGGCTGCGGATCGTAGCCGCGGCCCAGGTGCGCGGGCAGGCGCTCGAAGCCGCCACTGCGGTACAGCGCCAGCGCCTCGGCGGCCGTGGCCGGCGCCGCGCCGCGCGGGCTGGCGGCAAGGTGGCCGGCACCGTCGTGGCTGTCGATGCCGGGCCCGCCCAGGACCAGGGGCTCCTGGGCCCATGCGGCGCCGGCCAGCAGCAGCAGTGCCCACAAGCCGGCCAGCCCGAGGCGCCATGCGACGCGGGCCCAGGTCCGGCAGGGGTGGAGCGGCTTCAAGACGGGGCGGCGCGCCGGGTGCGGCGTGGCGGTGGTTATTCTTCACCCATTGTGAGCCCCACCTCCTGCCCCGTTTGCATCGTCGAGGACGAGGCCGTGCTGCGCGAGGAGATGGCCTTCCAGCTGCGCCACCACGGTTACCGGGTCGAGACCTTCGAATCGGCCGCCGGCTTCTACCGCCACCTCGCGGTCCAGCCACGCCTGGTGGCCGTGCTGGACATCGGCCTCGAGGGCGAGGACGGCCTGGCCATCTGCCAGTACCTGCGCCAGCATCGGCTGGACATCGGCATCATCTTTGTCACCGCACGCGCGCTGCGTGACGACCGGCTTGAGGGGCTGGCGGCCGGCGCCGACGCCTACCTGGTGAAGCCGGTGGACATGGACGAGCTGGTGCTGCTCATCGAGCGCCTGTCGCTGCGCTTTGCGGCGGCCTCAGCCGTCGCCGTGCCGCCGCCCTTGCCCAAGGCCGGCGGCTGGCACCTGGACGCGCAATCGCTGCTGCTGATCGCGCCGCGCGGCGATACGGTGCGCCTGTCGATGGCCGAGTTCCAGGTCGTGCGGCGTTTGCTCGAGCGGCCCGGCGAGCACTGCAGCCACGCCGAGATCGCCACCGCGATGGGTCTGTTGCCCGAGGAATGGGACAAGCACCGCGTCGAGGTCGTGGTCAGCCGGCTGCGCGCCAAGGTGGCGCGCGAACTGACGCTGTCGCTGCCCATACGCTCGGTGCGCGGCATCGGCTATGCGATGGCCAGCGACGAGCGCCGCATGCCGCGGCGCCTCTGAAATAGAACGGTCGTTCTATTTTTTGGGCGATGGACGGTCCGTGTGCTGTCCTGGCGCCTAGAATCTGTACTTTCCGTTAACGTCAACCGCGCGCAGGAGCGAGAGTCATGAAGGTGCTGGTCCCCGTGAAACGGGTGGTGGACTACAACGTCAAGGTGCGCGTCAAGGCGGACGGCACGGGCGTGGACATCGCCAACGTCAAGATGAGCATGAACCCCTTCGACGAGATTGCCGTCGAAGAGGCGGTGCGCCTGAAGGAGAAGGGCGTGGTCACCGAGATCGTGGCCGTGTCCTGCGGCGTCACGCAGTGCCAGGAGACCCTGCGCACGGCCATGGCCATCGGTGCCGACCGCGCCATCCTGGTGGAGTGCGCCGATGAGTTGCAGCCGCTGGCCGTGGCCAAGCTCCTGAAGGCCCTGGTCGACCGCGAGAAGCCCGGCCTCGTGATCCTGGGCAAGCAGGCCATCGACGACGACTGCAACCAGACCGGCCAGATGCTGGCGGCGCTGACGGGCCTGGCCCAGGCCACCTTCGCCAACAAGGTGGTGATCGAAGGCAACGCGGCCACGGTGACGCGCGAGATCGACGGCGGCATGGAGACCGTCAAGGTCGGCCTGCCGGCCATCGTGACGGCCGACCTGCGCCTGAACGAGCCGCGCTACGTGACCCTGCCCAACATCATGAAGGCCAAGAAGAAGCCGCTGGAGGTGCTCAAGCCCGCCGACCTGGGCGTGGACGTGGCCCCGCGCATCAAGACCCTGAAGGTTGCCGAGCCGCCCAAGCGCGGCGCCGGCATCAAGGTGGCCGACGTGGCCACGCTGGTGGCCAAGCTCAAGAACGAAGCCAAGGTGATCTGATGACTGCTCTCGTCATAGCCGAACACGACCACGGCACCCTCAAGGGTGCCACGCTCAACACCGTCACCGCCGCTTTGCAATGCGGCGGCGAGGTCCATGTGCTCATCGCCGGCGCCAACGCCGCCGGCGCCGCCCAGGCCGCCGCCCAAGTGGCCGGCGTGGCCAAGGTGCTGCTGGCCGACGCGCCCCAGCTGGCCGAGCAACTGGCCGAGAACGTCGCCGCGCAAGTGCTGGCCATCGCCCGCGACTACAGCCACCTGCTGTTCCCGGCCACCGCCCACGGCAAGAACGTGGCCCCGCGCGTGGCGGCGCTGCTGGACGTGGCGCAGATCAGCGACGCCACCAAGGTCATCAGCGCCGACACCTTCGAGCGCCCCATCTACGCCGGCAACGCCATCGCCACCGTGCAGAGCAGTGATGCCATCAAGGTGGTCACCGTGCGCACCACCGGCTTCGACGCCGCCGCCGCCACGGGCGGCAGCGCAGCAGTACAAAGCCTGGCGGCGGTGGCCGACAGCGGCCTGTCCAGCTTCATCGGCAGCGAGATCGCCAAGAACGACAGGCCCGAGCTGACGGCGGCCAAGATCATCGTCAGCGGCGGCCGGGCTCTGGGCAGCAGCGACAAGTTCAACGAGGTGCTGATGCCGCTGGCCGACAAGCTGGGCGCCGCACTCGGTGCCAGCCGCGCCGCGGTGGACGCCGGCTACGCGCCCAACGACTGGCAGGTGGGCCAGACCGGCAAGATCGTGGCGCCCCAGCTCTACATTGCCGCCGGCATCAGCGGCGCCATCCAGCACCTGGCGGGCATGAAGGACAGCAAGGTCATCGTGGCCATCAACAAGGACGCCGAGGCGCCCATCTTCAGCGTCGCCGACTACGGCCTGGAGGCCGATCTGTTCACCGCGGTGCCGGAGCTCGTGAAGAGCCTCTGAACCCCTAACCCAGCAAGGGCGCCCATCGCGGCGCCCTTTTTCCATCAGGAGACCCGCAATGAGCTATCGCGCACCCGTCAAGGACATGCTCTTCGTGATGAAGGAACTGGCCGGCATCGAAGCCGTCGCCGCGCTGCCCGGCTTCGAGGACGCCGGCCTCGACACCGCCGCGGCCGTGCTGGAAGAGTCGGCGCGGCTGTGCGAGGACGTCATCGCTCCGCTCAACTGGGAAGGCGACCGCAACCCCTCGTCGTTCAAGGACGGCATTGTCACCACCACGCCCGGCTTCAAGGGCGCCTTCCGCCAGTACGCCGAGGGCGGCTGGCAGGGCCTGCAGCACCCGGCCGATTTCGGCGGCCAGGGCCTGCCCAAGCTGATCCACGCCGCCTGCAGCGAGATGGTCAACGCCGCCAACCTCAGCTTCGCGCTCTGCCCGCTGCTCACCGACGGCGCCATCGAGGCCTTGCTCACCGCCGGAAGCGACGAACAGAAGGCGCGCTACATCCCGAAGATGGTCGACGGCAGCTGGACTGGTTCGATGAACCTCACCGAGCCCCAGGCCGGCAGCGACCTGAGCCAGGTGCGCACGCGCGCCGAACCCCAGCCCGACGGCAGCTACAAGCTCTTCGGCACCAAGATCTTCATCACCTACGGCGAGCACGACCTGGCCGAGAACATCGTCCACCTGGTGCTGGCCCGCGTGGCCGGTGCGCCCGAGGGTGTGAAGGGCATCTCGCTGTTCATCTGCCCCAAGCTGATGCCCGATGGCAGCCGCAACGACGTGCACTGCGTCAGCATCGAGCACAAGCTGGGCATCAAGGCCAGCCCCACGGCGGTGCTGCAGTACGGCGATCACGGCGGCGCCTGGGCCGAACTGATTGGCCAGGAGAACCGCGGCCTCGAGTACATGTTCATCATGATGAACGCGGCCCGCTTCGGCGTGGGTGTGCAGGGCATCGCGGTGGCCGACCGCGCCTACCAGCGCGCTGTGGCCTATGCGCGCGACCGTGTGCAAAGCCGCCCGGTGGACGGCAGCGTGGCCGGGCCCGCGCCCATCATCCACCACCCCGACGTGCGCCGCATGCTGATGACCATGCGCGCCCACACCGAAGGCTGTCGCGCGATGGCGCTGGTTGGCGCCGCCGCCTTCGATGCCGCCCATGCCCACCCCGATGCCGAGGTGCGCAAGCAGAACCAGGCCTTCTATGAATTCCTGGTGCCGCTGATCAAGGGCCTGTCCACCGAGATGAGCCTGGATGTCGCCAGCCTGGGCGTGCAGGTCCACGGTGGCATGGGTTTCATCGAGGAAACCGGCGCCGCCCAGCACCTGCGCGACGCCAAGATCCTGAGCATCTACGAGGGCACGACGGCGATCCAGGCCAATGACCTGGCGGGCCGCAAGACCGGCCGCGACGGCGGCGCCGTGGCGCGCGCCATTGCCGGCCAGATCGAGGCCACCGAGGGCGAACTGAAGGCGCGCGGCAGCACTGCATGCACGGCGATGGCCGCCCACCTGGGTGCGGCGCGGCGAGCCTTCCTGGATGTGGTCGATTTCGTCGTCGCCCAGGGGCGCGGCAACCCGAACGCCGTCTATGCCGGCAGCGTGCCCTATCTGGTGCTGGCCGGCACCGTGGTGGCCGGCTGGCAGATGGCGCGTGCGCTGCTGGCCGCCGAGACCCGGCTTGCCGCCGGCGACGACGCCGCCTTCATGCAGGCCAAGATCACCGTGGCGCGCTTCTACGGCGACCACATCCTGGTCAGGTGCGGGGCACTGCGCGACAGCATCGTCGACGGCGCCGAATCGGCCACGGCCCTGCCGCTGGAGGCTTTCTGATGGCCTTGCCCGCCGCGCTGGCGCGCGTGCCCTTTCCGGTGATCGGTGCGCCGCTCTTCATCGTCAGCAACCCCAAGCTGGTTATTGCACAGTGCATGGCCGGCATCGTCGGCTCGATGCCGGCGCTGAACGCGCGGCCGGCGGCTCAACTTGACGAGTGGCTGGCCGAGATCACCGAGGCCCTGGCCGCCTGGGACCGCAGCCACCCCGAGCAGCCGTCCGCGCCCTTTGCGATCAACCAGATCGTGCACAAGACCAATGACCGGCTCGAGCAGGACATGGCCGTGTGTGCGCGCTACAGGGTGCCGATCGTCATCACCAGCCTCGGTGCGCGCAGCGACATCAACGAGGCGGTCCACGCCTGGGGCGGGGTGGTGATGCACGACATCATCAACAACGCCTTCGCGCACAAGGCCATCGAGAAGGGCGCCGACGGCCTGATCGCGGTGGCCGCCGGAGCCGGCGGCCATGCCGGCGTCAAGAGCCCTTTCGCGCTGCTGCAGGAGATTCGCCAGTGGTTCAGCGGCCCGCTGGCGCTGAGCGGCGCCATGGCCAGCGGCGACGCTGTGCTGGCGGCACTCGCCGCGGGCGCCGATTTCGCCTACATGGGTTCGGCCTTCATCGCCACTGACGAGGCGCGTGCGTCCGATGCCTACAAGCAGTGCATCGTCGACAGCAACAGCGACGACATCGTTTACACCAGCCTCTTCACTGGCGTACACGGCAACTACCTCAAGCCCAGCATCCGCGCCGCCGGCCTCGACCCCGACCAGTTGCCCGAGAGCAATGCCAGCGCGATGAGCTTTGGCGGCGGCGAGGGCAGCAAGGCCAAGGCCTGGAAGGACGTCTGGGGCTGCGGCCAGGGCATCGGTGCCGTTGACGCCGTGGTGCCGGCAGCCGCCCTGGTGGCGCGCCTCAAGCGCGAATACGCAGCCGCGCTGCAGCGCGTGGTGGCGCGCTCCCCACGAATGTAGGGGGAGGCGGGCAGCGGGTTCAGTTTCGGTGGAGAGCAGCCGATAGAGTAGGGACGAGCGCCGGACAGGGGTTTTCCCGCCCCGCGAGCGCGCGAGGGAGGGCCGGGCCCGAAGCCCGGCCTGGAGATCCATGGTCCTGCTTCTGCGCCGGCCCGCCGTCGCCGGCCAGCCCGTTGCCACCGACTCCACCGGCGATCCGCCACCGGAGAGTCTGCACACGCGGCGCGTGCGCCGTATGCTGGCGGCCGCCAGCATCGTCACCGTGCTGGCCAGCCTGGCCTGGGGCGCGGTCTTCATCGCGCGTGGCAATGGGCTGGGTGTCGCGCTCGAACTGCTGTCCCTGAGTTGCGGCATCGCCACGGAGGTGCTGGCAAGGCGCGGCCACATCCGCGCCGCATCGCTGCTGATGGTGAGCCTGCTCTACCTGATGCTGAGCGCCTGCGCGCTCTTGCTGGATCTGCCCAGCGCGGGCGTGCCGCGCTCCATTCACGGTTACCTGATCGCCGTCGGCGTGGCCGCCTGCCTGCTGCTGCACGACGAGCGCCCGCTGCTGCGCCACGGCCTGCCGCTGCTGTGCCTGGCCACCGGCGTGCTGTTCGGCGCCACCGACGTCGGCATTGCCACGCCGCTGGCCCTGCCCGACGGCCTGAGGGCGCACACGATCTGGATCAACCACGCGCTGCCGGCGTTGTTGATCTTTGTCGCCGTGCGGTTGATGCAGGCCGAGGTGGCCGAGCGCGGCGGCCTGGTGGGTGAACTCCGCGATGCCGCCGCCCGGGGCGAGATGCAGCTCTACTACCAGCCCCAGGTGGGCGCCGACGGGCGCACCCTCGGCGCCGAGGCCCTGCTGCGCTGGCGCCACCCGCGCCGCGGCATGGTTTCGCCGGGCGAATTCATCCCGCTGGCCGAGCGCAGCGGCCTGATGCTGCCCTTGGGAGACTGGGTGCTGCGCGCCGCCTGCGCCCAGCTGGCGGCCTGGGGCCGACGCACCGACACCTCGGCGCTGGTGCTGTCCATCAACGTCAGCGCCACGCAGTTCGCCCAGCCTGACTTCGTCGAGCGCGTGCTCACCTGCCTGGAGGCCGCGGGAGCCAATCCGACCCGGCTCAAGCTCGAACTGACCGAGTCCATGCTGGCGCATGACGTCGACGGCATCGCGGCCCGCATGCAGGCGCTCAAGGCCCATGGCATAGGGCTGTCGCTGGACGATTTCGGCACCGGCTTCTCATCGCTGAGCTATCTGCGCCGGCTGCCGCTGGACCAGCTCAAGATCGACCAGAGCTTCGTGCGCGACATGCTGCGTTCAACCGAGGCCGCAGCCATCGCGCAGACCGTCATCACGCTGGGCCACAGCCTGGGCCTGCAGGTCATTGCCGAGGGCGTGGAAACCTTCGAGCAACGCCAGTTACTGGCGGTGGGCGGCTGCGACGCCTACCAGGGCTATCTCTACAGCCGCCCGCTGCCGCTGGCGCCCTTCGAGGCCTGGGTGGCACGCGCTGCGTCGCCGGCCACGCCACCCACGCCGCCCTCGCGGCCGGCCTTCATCTGATGGTGGCGAAGCGCGCCTCGGGCCTGTCGTCCGAGCGGTGTACCGTGCTCACGCCGGCCTTCATGGCCCAGGGCCGCATCTGGTGGTGCAGCGGGATCAGCAGCACCTCGTCACGGATGCGCAGCAGGGCCTGGCGGATCAGCGCGTCGCGCCTGGGAATGTCGGTCTCGGCCTTGATGGCGTCGCTGAGGCGGTCGATCTCGGGGTCGCTGATCTTCGAGAAGTTGAAATTGCCCTCGGCGCCGCCTGTGCGCGTGCGTGCCAGCGACTGGATGGTGTACTGCGCGTCATAGGTGGGCACGCCCCAGCCCAGCAGGTAGATCGAGGTGTCGAAGTTCTGGAACTTCTGGCTGTAGGTGGCCATCGACTCGGTCACCAGGCTGGTCTTGACGCCGATGCGCGCCCACATCGCGGTCACCGCCTGGCAAATCTTCTCGTCGTTGACATAGCGGTTGTTGGGGCAGTTCAGGCGCAGTTCGAAGCCCTCGGGATAGCCGGCGGCGGCCAGCAGCTTCTTGGCCGCCACCGGGTCGGCCTTGGCCGGCTGGTCCAGCGCCTTGTCGTGGCCGTTGACGCCGGGCGCGACCAGCAGGGCCGCCGGTATCGATTGGCCGCGCATGATGCTTTTCCTGATGCCCTCGCGGTCTATGGCCAGGCTCAGGGCCTGACGCACGCGCTTGTCGGCAAAGGGGTTGCGGCCCTTGACGCTGCTGTACTTCAGCTCGGCGCTGCCCACGTCGGGGGCGAGGAAGATGGTGCGCACCTCGGCACCGTCCACCACCTTGAGCCGCTTGTCGGCGCGCAGGCGCTCCAGATCCTGCACCGGCACGTCGGTGAGCAGGTCCACGTCGCCGGCCAGCAGCGCCGCCACGCGCGTGGATTCGGACTTGATGGGCGTGTAGATCAGCTGCTGCACATTGCCGGCGGGCTTGTCCCACCAGGCCTCGTTGCGCGCCATCATCACGCGCTGCTCGGGCGTCCAGCTCAGGATGCGGTAGGCCCCGGTGCCCATCACGTTGCGGCTGGCGTGGTTCTCTTCCTTGGCCTTGTAGTCCTGCACCTTGCTGGTGTTGTTCCTTTCGGCCCAGGCCCGGCTCATGATGCGGAAATCGATGATGTTGCGCAGCAGGATGGGATTGGGCGAGGCCAGCATCAGGTCCACCGTGTGGCTGTCGACCTTCTTGATCTCCTTGATGCCGGTGACGTAGATCTGCATCGTGCCCTGGGGCTGGCGGATGCGGTCGAAGGAGAACAGCACGTCGTCGGCGGTGAAGGGGCTGCCGTCCTGGAATCTGACACCCTTGCGCAAATCGAAGCGCACCTGGGTCGGATTGATGAAGGTCCACTTGGTGGCCAGCGCCGGCTCGATCTGGTAGGTGGCGCTGTAGCGCGTGAGGCCCTCGTAGGCATGCATCAGCACCGCGTTGGTGGTGGCGTGGTTCTGCGCATGCGGGTCCAGCGTCAGCACGTCGTTCTGCGCTGCCCAGCGCAGCGTCTGGGCGAGGGCGGGCGCGGTGGCGGCAAGAGCAGCGGCGAGTGCCGTGCCGGCGAGCAGGGCCTTGATCTTCATGGGCGTCCTCCTTGGGTTTGGGGCCTGCTGTCCATGCTAACGGCGCCGCGTGCCATGCCTGCATGGGCTGCACGATGGCCGGGGCCGGAGGAAGGTCGACATCAAGCTCGCAACAAGGCGGCCACAAGGCCGGCGCTTGTCAGCAAAACACAAGGGTTGGCAGTGTCCAATGCATGCAACAGGCCCGGTGAGACACAGTGTTAGAGTCCGCGCCGGAGCAAAAAAGTCCCTTCCCGTCCCCTTGCCGCCCGAGACAAGCAGCAAGCCGGGTCGCTAGTCCGCCAACCGGTGAAGCCGGGACGCGGAAGGTTGGTCAACCCATCGGAGCCTTGGAAACCAGGGCGAAAGGTGAGCGAGAGATGATGCAGCAATACAGGTCCAACTCGTACCTGTTCGGGGGCAATGCGCCCTACGTCGAGGAGTTGTACGAGGCCTACCTCGACAACCCCGGCAGCGTGCCCGACAACTGGCGCGCCTACTTCGACAACCTGCAGCATGTGCCTGCCACCGACGGCAGCGAAGCGCGCGATGTCGCGCACGCGCCGGTGGTCGAATCCTTCGCCCAGCGCGCCAAGGCCAACGCCTTCGCCCTCAAGGCCAGCGCCACCGACCTGGCCGTCGCACGCAAGCAGGTCCACGTCCAGAGCCTGATCGCGGCCTACCGCAATCTGGGCAGCCGCTGGGCCGACCTCGACCCGCTCAAGCGCACCGAGCGCCCCAAGATTCCCGAACTCGAACCGGCCTTCTACGACCTGTCCGAGTCGGACATGGACATCACCTTCTCGGCCGCCAACACGTATTTCGGCAAGACCGAGAACATGAGCCTGCGCGAGATCGTGCAGGCGCTGCGCGAAACCTATTGCGGCACCATCGGCGCCGAGTTCATGCACTGCATGGATCCTGCCGAGAAGCGCTGGTGGCAGGAGCGACTCGAGTCCATCCGCAGCAAGCCCAGCTTCACCGCCGAGACCAAGAAGCACATCCTCGACCGCCTGACCGCCGGCGAAGGCCTCGAGCGCTACCTGCACACCAAGTACGTCGGCCAGAAGCGCTTCTCGCTCGAAGGTGGCGAGAGCTTCATCGCCAGCATGGACGAACTGGTGCAGCGCGCCGGTGCCAAGGGCGTGCAGGAGATCGTCATCGGCATGGCCCACCGCGGCCGCCTGAACGTGCTCGTCAACACCCTGGGCAAGATGCCGGCCGACCTCTTCGCCGAGTTCGACCACACGGCGCCCGAGGCCCTGCCCTCGGGTGACGTCAAGTACCACCAGGGCTTTTCCAGCGACGTGACCACCCCTGGCGGCCCGGTGCACCTGAGCCTGGCCTTCAACCCCAGCCACCTCGAGATCGTCAACCCGGTGGTCGAGGGCAGCGTCAAGGCGCGCATGGACCGCCGCGGCGACAAGACCGGCGCCCAGGTGCTGCCGGTGCTGGTACACGGCGACGCCGCCTTTGCGGGCCAGGGCGTCGTGATGGAGACGCTGGCGCTGGCGCAAACGCGCGGCTACTTCACCGGCGGCACGGTTCACCTGGTGGTCAACAACCAGATCGGCTTCACCACCAGCGATCCGCGCGACACCCGCAGCACGCTGTACTGCACCGACGTCGTCAAGATGATCGAGGCACCGGTGCTGCATGTGAACGGCGACGATCCCGAGGCCGTCGTGCTGTGTACCCAGCTCGCGATGGACTACCGCCAGCAGTTCATGAAGGACGTGGTGGTCGACATCGTCTGCTTCCGCAAGCTGGGCCACAACGAGCAGGACACGCCCAGCCTGACGCAGCCGCTGATGTACAAGGTGATTTCCAAGCACCCCGGCACGCGCAAGCTGTACGGCGAAAAGCTGGTCACCCAGGGCGTGCTGAATGCCGACGGGCCCGACAGCCCGGACGGCATGGTCAAGGAATTCCGCGCCGCGATGGACGAGGGCCGCCACACGTCCGACCCGGTGCTGACCAACTTCAAGAGCAAGTACGCGGTCGATTGGGCGCCCTTCCTCAACAAGAAGTGGACCGACAGCGCCGACACCGCGCTGCCGCTGGCCGAGGTCAAGCGCCTGGCCGAGCGCCTGACCACGCTGCCCGCCAACTTCAAGGTTCACCCGCTGGTCGAGAAGGTGCTGGCCGACCGCGCCGCCATGGGCCGCGGCGAGATCAATGTCGACTGGGGCATGGGCGAGACCCTGGCCTATGCCTCGCTGGTGGCCAGCGGCTATGGCGTGCGCCTTTCGGGCGAGGACTGCGGCCGTGGCACCTTCACCCACCGCCACGCCGTGCTGCACGACCAGAACCGTGAGAAGTGGGACGAGGGCACCTATGTGCCGCTGCAGCATGTGGCCGATGGCCAGGCGCCCTATGTCGTGATCGACTCGCTGCTGTCCGAGGAGGCGGTGCTCGGCTTCGAGTACGGCTATTCCAGCGCCGAGCCCAACACGCTGACCATCTGGGAAGGCCAGTTCGGTGACTTCGTCAACGGCGCCCAGGTCGTGATCGACCAGTTCATCGCCAGCGGCGAGGTCAAGTGGGGTCGCGTCAACGGCCTCACGATGATGCTGCCGCACGGCTACGAAGGGCAGGGCCCCGAGCACAGCTCGGCGCGCATCGAGCGCTTCATGCAACTGGCCGCCGACAACAACATGCAGGTCGTCCAGCCCACCAGCGCGAGCCAGATCTTCCACCTGCTGCGCCGCCAGATGGTGCGCCAGTTCCGCAAGCCGCTGGTCATCTTCACCCCGAAGAGCCTGCTGCGTGCCAAGGACGCCACCAGCCCGCTGACCGAGTTCACCAAGGGCGAGTTCCGCACCGTGATCGGCCCGGCGCGCGACATCGAGGGCGACAAGGTCAAGCGCGTCATCTGCTGCTCGGGCAAGGTCGCCTACGACCTGATGCGCAAGCGCGAGGAGCGCAAGGCCAGCGACGTCGCCATCGTGCGCGTCGAGCAGCTCTATCCCTTCCCGCACAAGGCCTTCGCCGCCGAGATGAAGCGCTTCCCCAACGCCACCGAGGTTGTGTGGTGCCAGGACGAGCCGCAGAACCAGGGCGCCTGGTTCTTCGTGCAGCATTACGTACACGAGAACCTGCTCGAAGGCCAGAAGCTCGGCTACGCCGGCCGCCCGGCCTCGGCCTCGCCGGCCGTGGGCTATTCGCATCTGCACCAGGAGCAGCAGAAGGCGCTGCTCGAGCAGGCCTTCGGCAAGCTCAAGGGCTTCGTCCTTTCCAAGTGAGATCGGCCTTCTTGGGCTTGATCGAGCGGGCCGGTGCGCGCGCCTCTGCAGGCGCCGCCCGGCACGCGGGCACAACACAACACACGCTGAGATAGATCATGGCAATCGTTGAAGTCAAGGTTCCGCAACTGTCCGAATCGGTGGCCGAGGCCACCCTGCTGCAGTGGAAGAAGAAGCCCGGCGATGCCGTGGCAATCGATGAGATCCTCATCGAGGTCGAGACCGACAAGGTGGTGCTGGAAGTGCCGGCGCCCGCTGCCGGCGTGCTGGTCGAGCTGGTCGAAGCCGACGGCAGCACCGTCACTGCCGAGCAGCTGATCGCCCGTATCGACACCACGGCCACCGCCGGCGCTGCGGCGCCCGCGCCCGCCGCTGCGCCGGCTGCAGCCGCTGCCGCGCCCGCCGCTGCTGCTGCCCCCGCCGGCACCGGCAAGGCCGGCGTGGCCATGCCCGCCGCCGCCAAGCTGATGGCCGACAACGCGCTGGCCGCCGGTTCGGTGCCCGGCACCGGCCGCGACGGCCGCGTCACCAAGGGCGACGTGCTGGGTGCCATCGCTGGCGGTGCCGCCGCGCCCAAGCCGGCCGCGCCGGTGGCCGCGCCCGTCTCTGCCGCGGTGGCCAGGCCGCTGCCGGCCGTGGCCGCGCCGCCCTCGGCCGCCAACCTGGGTGACCGCCCCGAGCAGCGCGTGCCGATGTCGCGCCTGCGTGCCCGCATCGCCGAGCGCCTGGTGCAGTCGCAATCTACCAACGCCATCCTGACCACGTTCAACGAAGTGAACATGGCCCCGGTGATGGAGATGCGCAAGAAGTTCCAGGACAAGTTCGAGAAGGAACACGGCGTCAAGCTCGGCTTCATGAGCTTCTTCGTCAAGGCCGCCGTGGCCGCGCTCAAGAAGTACCCGGTCATCAATGCCAGCGTCGACGGCAACGACATCGTCTACCACGGCTATTTCGACATCGGCATCGCGGTCGGTTCACCGCGCGGCCTGGTGGTGCCAGTGATCCGCAATGCCGACCAGATGAGCTTCGCCGACATCGAGAAGAAGATCGCTGAGTTCGGCCAGAAGGCCAAGGACGGCAAGCTCGGCATCGACGAGCTGACCGGCGGCACCTTCTCCATCAGCAATGGCGGCACCTTTGGCTCCATGCTGAGCACGCCCATCATCAACCCGCCGCAATCGGCCATCCTGGGCGTACACGCCACCAAGGACCGCGCCATGGTCGAGAACGGCCAGGTCGTGGTGCGCCCGATCAATTACCTGGCGATGAGCTACGACCACCGCATCATCGACGGCCGCGAAGCCGTGCTGGGCCTGGTGACGATGAAGGAAGCGCTGGAAGACCCCGCGCGCCTGCTGTTCGACATCTGAAGCCGGCCGTCTTCCTGCTGCGCGGCCCGATCGCGGGCCTGCGCTGCTCGCCGTACGGGTGTACGGCTGCGCTGCTCGACCCGTGCTCGGGCCGCTCGCGACGGAATCCGACCGACTTCATCACATCCGAAAGTCAATCATGAGCACCAAGCAATTCGACGTCATCGTCATCGGCGCCGGCCCCGGCGGCTACATCGCTGCCATCCGCGCCGCCCAGCTGGGCTTTAGCGTGGCCTGCATCGACAAGTGGAAGAACGAGAAGGGCGACCCCGCGCCCGGCGGCACCTGCACCAACGTCGGCTGCATCCCGAGCAAGGCCCTGCTGCAGAGCAGCGAGCACTACCACCATGCGGCGCACGCCTTTGCCGACCACGGCATCGGCCTCGACAACCTCAGCATCGACGTGAAGAAGATGCTGTCCCGCAAGGACAACGTGGTCAAGCAGAACAACGAAGGCATCCTCTACCTGTTCAAGAAGAACAAGGTCGCCTTCTTCTCGGCCAAGGCTTCGTTCGTCAAGGCCGCCGACGGCGGCTACGAGATCGCCGCCGGCGACGAGGTGCTGAAGGGCAAGCAGGTCATCGTGGCCACCGGCTCGAACGCGCGTGCGCTGCCGGGCGCGCCCTTCGACGAGGTCAACATCCTCAGCAACAACGGCGCGTTGGCGCTCTCCGCCGTGCCCAAGAAGCTGGGCCTGATCGGCAGCGGCGTCATCGGCCTGGAAATGGGCTCGGTCTGGCGCCGCCTGGGCGCCGAGGTCACCGTGCTCGAGGCCCTGCCCACCTTCCTGGGCGCGGTTGACGAGCAGATCGCCAAGGAGGCGCTCAAGTCCTTCACCAAGCAGGGCCTGAAGATCAACCTCGGCGTCAAGGTCGACGAGGTCAAGAACTCGGATGCAGGCGTCAGCGTTGCCTACACCGATGCCAAGGGCCAGGCGCAGACGTTGGCGGTGGACAAGCTCATCGTCAGCATCGGCCGCGTGCCCAACACGGCCGGCCTGAATGCCGAGGCCGTGGGCCTGAAGCTCGACGAGCGCGGCTGCATCGTCGTCGACGACGAGTGCCGCACCAACCTGCCTGGCGTGTGGGCGGTGGGCGACGTGGTGCGCGGCCCGATGCTGGCGCACAAGGCCGAGGAAGAAGGTGTGGCCGTGGCTGAGCGCATTGCCGGCCAGCACGGGCACGTCAACTTCAACACCATCCCCTGGGTCATCTACACCAGCCCCGAGATCGCCTGGGTGGGCGAGACCGAGCAGCAGCTCAAGGCGCGCGGCGCCGCCTACAAGGCCGGCACCTTCCCCTTCCTGGCCAACGGCCGAGCGCGTGCGCTGGGTGACACGACCGGCATGGTCAAGTTCCTGGCCGATGCCAAGACCGACGAGATTCTGGGCGTTCACATCGTTGGCCCGCTGGCCAGCGAACTGATCTCCGAGGCCGTGGTGGCGATGGAGTTCAAGGCCAGCAGCGAGGACATCGCCCGTATCTGCCACGCCCACCCGTCGCTCTCGGAAGCCACCAAGGAAGCCGCGCTGGCCGTCGACAAGCGCACGCTGAACTTCTAACTTCCAGCGCGCGTGACGGTCCGGGAGCTCTACCAGGCCACGCTCGCCGAGCGCGGCTACAAGAGCGACCCGGCGCAACTGGGCGCCGTGGTCGCGCTCGAGCGCTGTGAGAGCGAGTGGGCCGACTACAAGGCACGCCGGCGCAATGCGCTGGCCAAGCTGCTGGTGCGCCCGCCCATACCGCGCGGTGTCTACATGCACGGCGGGGTGGGGCGGGGAAAAAGCTTCCTGATGGACTGCTTTTTCCGCGCCGTGCCGCTCACGCGCAAGACGCGGCTGCATTTCCACGAGTTCATGCGCGAGGTCCACCGCGAGCTGCAGGATCTCAAGGGCACGGTCAACCCGCTGGATGAACTGGGCAAGCGCATCGCGCGGCGCTTCCGCCTGATCTGCTTCGACGAGTTCCACGTCTCCGACGTGACCGACGCGATGATCCTGCACCGCCTGCTCGAGGCGCTGTTCGCCAATCGCGTGAGCATCGTCACGACCAGCAATTTCGAGCCCGACGCGCTCTATCCCAACGGCCTGCACCGCGACCGCATCCTGCCCGCCATTGCGCTGCTCAAGCTGCACCTCGAGGTCGTCAACGTCGATGCCGGCACCGACTACCGCCAGCGCACGCTCGAGCACATCCGCATGTACCACTGGCCGCTGGACGCCGCGGCCGATGCGGCACTGGCCCAGGCCTTCGACGAGCTGGCCGAGGCGCGCGACGAAGACCCGGTGCTGCAGATCGAACATCGCAGCCTGCAGTCCTTGCGCCGCGCCGGTGGTGTCGTCTGGTTCGATTTCCGCATCCTCTGCGGCGGGCCGCGTTCGCAGAACGACTACCTCGAGATCGCGACCCAGTTCCACACCGTGCTGCTCTCGGACGTGCCCGCGATGTCACCGCGCATGGCCAGCGAGGCTCGCCGCTTTACCTGGCTGGTCGACGTGCTCTACGACCGCAACGTCAAGCTGGTGATGTCGGCTGCGGCGCCGGCCGATGACCTGTATACCGAAGGCCCGCTGGCGCACGAGTTTCCGCGCACCGCCTCGCGCCTGCACGAGATGCAGTCGACCGAGTACCTGGCGCGCGCTCGGCGCGAGGTCGACACCTCGCTCACCTGATGAACAGGTCTGTGCTGCTGCAGCTGGCCGCGCTGCTGGCCGTCACGGCTGCATCGGGGGCGATCGCAGACGACGACGGCCGCGCCCGCATCGCCGAGGAGCGCAGCGTCGTGAAAGAGCGCCATGCCGCGGCTGTGCGCGAGTGCGCCCAGCGCTTTGCCGTCACCGCCTGCATGGACGAGGCCAAGGCGCGCAAGCGCACCGAACTGGCGCCGCTGCGCGACCGCGAACTGCGCATCGACGAGGCCGAGCGCCAGCGGCGCGCCCAGCAGCGCCGCGAGGCCATCGCCGCCAAGCAGGCCGCCGCCGCCACGCGCCCGCCCGCCGGCTCCGCACCCACCCTGTTGCCCATCCCGGCACCCGGCGTGGCCGCATCGGCCGCGCCCCATGCCGAAAGGCCTCAGGTGAAGTTGCGCGACCACGCCGCAGCCCAGGCCGCCGCGGCAGCCGAGCGGGCGCGCGCAGCCGAGCGCCGCCGCGAAGAGGCGCGTCAGACCCAGGCGCGCATCGCCCGTCGTCTGGCCGAGCAGGCGGCACGGGGCAAGAAGCCGCAGGCCTTGCCCACGGTGCAGGTGCCGGCCTCGGCACCGCGTTGAGTTTCAGCGCAGCGGATCGACCCGCGCCAAGGCCAGTGAGAGGTTGTCGCCGCCCCCGCGGGCACGCTGGCGTGCCTTGCTGATCAGCATCTCGCCGGCCTCGCGCGGGGGCAGGGCGTGCAGGATGGCGCCCATTTCCTTGGGCGTGAAGTAGTGCCACAGGCCGTCGCTGCAGGCCAGCAGGGTGTCGCCGAACTCGAGCCTGTCGATGTGCCACAGCGCCACCGGCGGCTCGGCATGGGTGCCCAGGCAGCCTGTCAGCAGGTTGGACTGCGGGTGGGTGTTGGCGGCCTCTTCGCTGATCTTGCCTTCGTCGACCAGGCGCTGCACGAAGGAATGGTCGATGGTGCGGCGCATCATCTCGGTGCCGCGGTAGTGGTAGACACGCGAATCGCCGGCGTGGACGATGTCGCAGTCGAGATGAGGCCCGATGTAGAAGGCCGCCACCGTGCTGTGCGGCTCTTCTTCCGCAGTGATGGCGGTGAGCTTGATCATCAGGTGCGATTCGGTCACCAGTTGCTTGAGCAGCAGCCCGGCGTCGTCCTCGCTGGGCACGAAGCGCTCGAAGATCTGGCGCGCGGTCAGCATCACCTGGTCGGCCGCCTTGCGGCCGCCGCTCTTGCCGCCCATGCCGTCGGCCACGATGCCCAGCACCGCGCCCTGCGCCTTGGGATGGACGATGATCTCGACCTGGTCCTGCTGGTAGGCGCGATCACCCTTGTGCAGGCCGGTGGCCGCACTGAAACGGAAGGACGGAGCGACGGGTGGCATGGCGACGAATATAAACTCGCCGCAGACCCCCCTTCGTGCAGCAATGGACGAGAACCTGCATTCCCCGCAGCGCCGCCTCATCGAGTTGCGCATCGAACACGCCGATCTCGACGAACTCATCGACCGCAACATGCTCGACCGCCCGGCCGACGAGATCACGCTGCGCCGCCTGAAGAAGCGCCGCCTGGCCCTGCGCGACCAGATCGCCCGGCTCGAGTGCGAGCTCGATCCGCCCGAGCCGGCGTGAGTGACAGCGCTGCCGCGCTCGCCGCGGCCGTGGCCCGGGCCTTTGCCGTCGACGGCCCCCTCGCGCGTGCCGAACCAGGCTTCATGCCACGGCCCCAGCAGGACGAGCTGGCGGCGCGCGTGGCGCAGGCGGTCGAGCAGCGCGAGGCCCTGGTGGCCGAAGCCGGCACCGGCGTCGGCAAGACCTTTGCCTACCTGGTGCCGCTGCTGCTATCGGGCCGGCGCGCCCTGGTCAGCACCGCCACCAAGAGCCTGCAAGACCAGCTCTTCCTGCGCGACCTGCCGCGCCTGCGCGAGGCCCTGGGCGTGCCGGTGCGCATGGCCCTGCTCAAGGGCCGCGCCAGCTACCTCTGCCGCTGGCGGCTGCAGCAGGCCGAGACCGAGGCCCATCTGCCCGACCGCTTTGCCGTGCGCGCACTGCATCGCGTGCAGGTCTGGGCGCAGGCCACGAAGAGCGGTGACCTGGCCGAGATCGAGGGCCTGGACGAGCGCTCGCCGGTGATTCCGCTCGTCACCTCGACGCGCGACAACTGCCTCGGCACCGAATGCCCGGAGCACCGCGCCTGCCACGTCAACCAGGCGCGGCGCGAGGCCATGGCCGCCGACCTGGTGGTCGTCAATCACCACCTCTTCTTTGCCGACCTGGCGCTGCGCGACAGTGGCGTCGCCGAACTGCTGCCCACGGTGGACGCCGCGGTCTTCGATGAGGCCCACCAGCTGGCCGAGGCTGGCATCCAGTTTCTCGGCACCACGCTGGCCACCGGCCAGGCGCTGGAGCTCGGTCGCGACCTGTTGGCGGCCGGCCTGCAGCACGCCCGCGGCCTGCAGCCCTGGGCCGAGCTGCAGGCCGGCATCGAGCAGGCGGCGCGCCAGCTGCGCCTGGCCGCAGCCGGCGAGATGCGCGAGCCGCGCGGCATGCTCAAGCGGCGCTGGGAGGAATGCGCCGAGGGCCTGTCCGCGCCGCTGCAGGATCTGGTGGCAGCGGCGCGCGCCGCGGCCGAGGCGCTGGCCGGTGTGGCCGAGGCGGCGCCCGATTTTCCCAAGCTCGAACAGCGTGCCGCCACGCTGGCGGCATTGGCGGCGCAGTTCGGCGTCGCAGCCGATGCCGGGCGCGTGCGCTGGATCGATCTCTCGCCGCAGCAGGCGCGCCTGGTCGAATCGCCGCTGGACATCCGTGACATGCTTACCGAGCAGCGCGAGAAGGCGCCCAAGGCCTGGATCTTCACCTCGGCGACGCTGGGCGACGACGAGGCGCTGTCGTGGTTTTCAGGCGCCTGCGGCCTGGAAGACGCGGCCAAGCTGCGCGTCGGCAGCCCCTTCGACTATGCGCGCCAGGCCTGCGTCTGGGTGCCCTCGCGCATGCCGCTGCCCAATGCCGACGGCCATGCCGAGGCCGTCGGCGCCCTGGCCGGGCGCTGCGCCGGCGCCTTGGGCGGACGCACCTTCGTGCTCACCACCACGCTGCGCGTGCTGCCGCGCGTGGCCCAGGCCCTGCGTGACCAGGCCGAGGCCCAGGGTCTGGCGGTGCTGGTACAGGGCAGCGAGCCGCGGCGCGCGCTGCTGCAGCGCTATGGCGACGGCCGCGGCTCGGTGCTGGTCGGCTCGGCCAGCTTCTGGGAGGGCATCGACATGCCGGGCGACGCGCTGCAGTGCGTGCTCATCGACAAGCTGCCCTTTCCACCGCCCGGCGACCCGCTGGTCGAGGCGCGCGTACGCCAGCTGCGCGAGCAGGGCCGCAATCCCTTCGACGAATACTTCGTCGCCGAGGCGGCGGTGACGCTCAAGCAGGGCGCCGGGCGCCTGATCCGCAGCGAGACCGACCGCGGCCTGCTCGTGCTGTGCGACCCGCGGCTGGCGCAGATGCGCTATGGCCGCCGCCTGCTGGCGGCACTGCCGCCCATGCGGCGCCTGGCCGACGAGGCCGCGGCGCTGGATTGGCTGGCCGAGCTGGCCGCGGCGCACTGAGCGCGGCTCGCCCGCGGCCGCCGCCGCGCCGCTTTCAATGGGCTACCAGAGCTTCCACCAGGGCTTGCTGCCCGCGACCTTGCCGTCGTTCAGGAAGACGCTGTTCGGGTAGTTCAGGCGCAGCACGCGCTCGGCGTCGTCGCGCAGGGCGGTGAGCTCGAGCTTGGCGTAGCTCTGCACCAGGATGGTCAGCGCCTCTTCGGCCGCGGCCGTCTGCGGAAACTCCGACAGCGCACCCTGGGCCCGGTTGGCCGCCGCCACATAGGCGCCGCGGCGCAGGTAGTAGCGCGCCACATGCACCTCGTAGGAGGCCAGGGTGTTGACGATATGGCCCATGCGCAGGCGCGCGTCGGCGGCATAGCCCGAGGCCGGGAACTGGTCGACCAACTGCTTGAAGGCCTGGAAGGCATCGCGCGAGGCACGCTGGTCGCGCTCCGCCAAGTCCTGTCCGGCCAGCGAGCCCAGCAGGCCCAGGTTGTCGTTGAAGTTGATGATCCCGCGCAGGTAGAGCGCGTAGTCCAGCGCCGGGCTGGAGGGGTTGAGCTTGATGAAGCGCTCGACCGCGGCCAGCGCTTGCGCCTTCTCGCCGCTGCGCCAGCTCAGGTAGGCGGCGTTGAGCAGAGCCTGCTGCGCCAGCAGCGAGCCGGCGGCCAGGCCTTCGACGCGCTCGAAGGACTTGATGGCGCGCTCGTAGCTGCCCGACTCCATGTCCTCCAGGGCCTCTTTGTACAATCGCTCCGCCGTCGTGGCGGCGCCTTCGTCCTTGGGCGTGGAGCCGCAGCCCGCGAGCTGCAGTGTCAGCGCCAGCAGGGCCATCAGCGCAGGGCGCCACAACATTTGAACGGTCATCGCGAAAGGTGCCGGTGGGTCGGAGAGCCGCGGATTATAGGGAGGCCCCCCCTGGCGCCGAGGTGGCGCCAGCGTCCCCGGCACCCGAGGCCGCTGAGTTCGACCCCGATGCGGCCCCCGAGCTGCGCCGTGCGGCCGTAGGTGCCGCCCAGCATGGCCAGCGTCTGGATCTGGGTCTCGTGGAACTGGCGCCCGAGTTCTCGCGCAGCCATTTGCAAGGCCTGATTGAGCGCGGCCATGTGCAGGTCGATGGCGTCGTCTCTTCCACAGCCTCACGCCGCCTGCGTGCCGGCCAGCTGCTGCGCCTGGAACTCGTGCCCACCGAGGAAAGCCGCGCCTTCCGCCCGCAGGCCATGGCGCTGGCCCGGCTGTACGAGGACGAACACCTGCTGGTGCTGGACAAGCCGGCCGGCCTGGTGGTCCATCCGGCGCCGGGCAACTGGTCCGGCACGCTGCTCAACGGTCTGCTCGCCCATCACGAGGGCGCCGCTCACCTGCCACGCGCCGGCATCGTGCACCGGCTCGACAAGGACACCTCGGGCGTGATGATGGTCGGCAAGACGCTGCCGGCCGTCACCGCCCTGGTGCGCGCCATCGCGGCGCGCCAGGTGCATCGGCGCTACCTGGCCCTGGCCCACGGCGTTCCGGCCGAGCCCGCCTTCAGCATCGACGCGCCCATAGGCCGCGACCCCCAGGTGCGCGTGCGCATGGCCGTGGTGGCGGGCGGCAAGCCGGCGCGCACCGATGTCGAATGCCGCGCCGCTCGCGACGCCATCAGCGCGCTGAGCTGCACCCTGCACAGCGGCCGCACGCACCAGATCCGCGTCCACCTGGCCTGGCGCGGCCATCCGCTGGTGGCCGATGCCGTCTACGGCGGCCGTGCGGCTTTGGGCCTCACGCGCCAGGCCCTGCACGCCACCGAGCTGCGCCTGGCCCACCCGATCAGCGGCGCGGCACTGGCCTTCGATTGCCCGCCCCCGGCCGATTTCGCCGCCGCCTGGGCCGTCGTGACGGGCGGCGCAGGCTGAGGCGGAGATTCCAGGGATTGCCCGGGCGCGCAAGCCGGCTGCACGGCTACAATGCGCCATTCGCAGTGCTGCTGGTGCCTTTGAGTGCCGCGCCTGTTCGACCCGCTGCCCCGTCCCGGCCCTGCCGGACCGTGCGTACCCCCCGCGCCTTCAGGCCCCTGGCCTCGCGGGGCCCGAACCCCCGAAGAATCCGGCGCGATCCGGCTTCACCCAGACCCCCGGTGCACCGGGGGCTACCCCCCGACGCAGTTCGATGAACACAGCTGAGGCCAAGAGAGTCCTCGAGACGGCGCTGATCTGCGCCAGCGCGCCGCTGCCGCTGCACGACATGAAGGCCTTGTTCGAGGGCGAGGTGGGCCTGGACACGCTGCGCCGCCTGCTCGATGAGTTGGTGCAGGACTGGCAGGGCCGCGGCGTCGAGCTGGTGGCGCTGGCCAGCGGCTGGCGCTTCCAGAGCCGGCCCGAAATGCGCGTCTATCTCGACCGCCTGCATCCCGAGAAGCCGCCCAAGTATTCCCGCGCGGCGCTCGAGACCCTGGCCATCGTGGCCTACCGCCAGCCAGTGACGCGCGGCGACATCGAGGACATCCGCGGTGTCACCGTCAGCGGCAACATCGTCAAGCAGCTTGAAGACCGGGGCTGGATCGAGGCCATCGGCTACCGCGAGGCCCCGGGCAGGCCGGCGCTCTATGCCACGACGCGCCAGTTTCTCGACGACCTGGGCCTCGCCAGCCTGGACCAGCTGCCCGAGATATCCGGCCCCGGCAGCGAGCTGACGCCCGCAGCCTTCGCCGCCCTGGACGACGCGCCCACGCTGCTCGGAGACGGGCAAGGCAGCTTGGCCCTCGAAGCCGAAGCCGGGCCCGATGGCCAAGTTCCAGCCGAGGCCGCGGTTGATCCCGCGCCCGTCCCTTCCGCGGCAGCCGCGCCCGAACGCCTCGCCGAACCCACTCCCGCGGTCGCGCCCAGCGCCGACGCGGACACCCTGACCGCTCCCCCGACCGCCACCGGCACCCCTCCATGAACGCTTCCGAAGCCGATTCCGTGACCCCTGAAGACCTGCCCGTGGCGGCCGGGGAGGGCGCTGCCGACGCGCCACCGGCCAAGCCCAAGCGCAAGCGGGCGCCGCGCAAGACCGTGGCGGCTGTCACCGATGGCGGCGACGCGATGGCGGCGGGCGACGCGGCCCCTGCCCCTGCAGCCATGGCGCCTTCGGCCGAGGCTGCGCCTCAACCGGAGCCAGCGCCCGCCGTTCGTGCCGAGCCTGTGTCTGGCGCCGCCCCGGCGGCTGCGGTGGACGCCCCTGCCGCCGAGGCGGCGGCACCTGGTGCCGAACCGGTCGCGGCTGAAGGCGATGCTGTCGGCGCCGACGAGCGCGGTGCCCGCCGCGGCCGCCACCGCCGCCGTGGCCGCCGGGGCGGCGAACGGGCCCGTGAAGGCGAGGGCGAAGGCGCGCTGCCGGCTGACGGAGCCGAAGGCGAGGGCCACGCGGCCGAGGCTGATGTGGCGGCCGAGTCAGCCGACGCCGCGCAGCCGGCCCCGTCGCGCACGCCACCGGCCGATCCGTCCGAGGTCTTCGCCGAGGTGCTGTCGGGCGCGTTCGACATCGAACCCGCGGCCGAGCAAGCCGAAGGTGCCGAAGGCGCTGCCGCGGCCCTGCCGCCGCGCCGCGTGCTGGCCGCCGAGCCCGACGCGCCCAAGCTGCACAAGGTGCTGGCCCAGGCCGGCGTCGGCTCGCGGCGCGACCTCGAACAGATGATCGTCGAGGGCCGCATCACCGTGAACGGCGAGCCGGCCCACACCGGCCAGCGCATCTCCTTCGGCGACCGCATCCAGGTCGATGGCAAGCCGGTGCGCTACCGCATCGCGCCGCCGCCGCCGCGCGTGCTGGCCTACCACAAGCCGGCCGGTGAGGTGGTCAGCCACGACGATCCGCAGCAGCGTCCTACCGTCTTTCGCCGCCTGCCGCGCCTGCCCCAGGGCAAGTGGCAATCGGTGGGCCGGCTCGATATCAACACCGAAGGCCTGCTGCTGTTCACCAACTCGGGCGAACTGGCCAACCAGCTGATGCACCCGCGCTTCGGCGTCGAGCGCGAGTACGCGGTGCGCTCGCTCGGCGTGCTCGACGAAGCGGCGCGTGCGCGCCTGCTCGAAGGCGTGGAGATCGAAGGCCAGCGCTGCGCCTTCAAGAGCATCGAGGACGGTGGCGGCGAGGGCGTCAACCATTGGTACCGCGTCGTCATCACCGAGGGCCGCAATCGCGAGGTGCGCAAGCTCTTCGATGCCGTCGGCCATGCCGTGAGCCGCCTGATCCGCATCCGCTACGGCTCGGTGGTGCTGCCGCGCGGCTTGAAGCGCGGCGTCTGGGTCGATCTCGATGACCACGACCTGCGCGCGCTGCGCCGTCTGGCCGGCGGGCCGCGTGCCCAGGCCGCCGAGGCCGAGGGCGATGCCGGCCCGGCCCGGCGTGGCCGCAACCGCCGCGGCCGCAAGGGTGGCGCCAAGGAGGCGGGCGAACGTGGCCCGGACCGCGCGCCTGATCGCGCCCAGGAACGCACCCAGGATCGAGCGCCCGACCGTGCCGCCGACCGCGGCCCGCGCCCTGACCGGGGGCCGCGGCCCGAGCGGGGCCCCAAGCCCGAACGGGGTCCGCGGCCCGAGCGAGGCCCGCGCGCCGACCGCGGCCCGCGGCCCGAGCGCGGCCCGCGGCCGGAGCCCGGCGAGGGCGGTGCCATTCCCAACCCGCTGCAACAGACCTTCGACAAGCGCGCGCTGCAACTAGACCGCCAGCAGCGCCGCGAGATCCCGGAGGACGGCCCGATCCCGAGCCCGCTGCTGCAGACCTACGACAAGCGCGCCGCCCAGCTGGAACGCAGCCAGCGCCGCGAGATCCCGGACGACGGGCCGATTCCCAATCCGCTGCAGCAGACCTACGACAAGCGCTTCGCCAAGGCCGGCCATGGCCGCGACGAGCCGGCCGACCCGACCACCATCCCCGATCCGCTCAAGACCTCGGTGGGCTACATCGGCGCCAATGCCTTTCACCGCAAGGGCGCGGGCGGCGGCGGTGGCCGCGGCGGGCGCAAGGGCGGTGGTGGCGGCGGTGGTGGTGGTGGTGGAAGGGGCGGCCAGGGCGGCGGCAATGGCCCCTCGGGCGGTCATGGTGGCAATGGTGGTGGTGGTGGCCAGCGCGGCCGCGGTCGCGGTGGACGGGGCCGCTGACGCGCCGCCACGCTACAATCAAAGGCTTTGCCAAGTCTTTGATTTCAGGAGAACTTTTCATGGCCATCGAACGCACCCTCTCGATCATCAAGCCCGACGCCGTGGCCAAGAATGTGATCGGCCAGATCTACGCCCGCTTTGAAGGCGCCGGCCTCAAGGTCGTGGCCGCCAAGATGGCCCACCTGTCGCAGGGCGAGGCCGAGGCCTTCTACGCCGTCCACAAGGCGCGTCCCTTCTTCAAGGACCTGGTTGGCTTCATGGTCTCGGGCCCGGTGATGATCCAGGCCCTCGAAGGCGAAGGCGCCATCGCCAAGAACCGCGAGCTGATGGGTGCCACCGACCCCAAGAAGGCCGAGAAGGGCACGATCCGCGCCGATTTCGCCGACAGCATCGACGCCAATGCCGTGCATGGCTCCGACGCGCCCGAGACGGCGGCGGTCGAGATCGCCTTCTTCTTTCCCGGCATGAACGTCTACAGCCGCTAAGCCTGTCGTGGCCGCCAATCTGCTCGACTTCGATCTCGAGGGTCTGGCGGCCTTCTGCGACGGCCTGGGCGAGAAGCGCTTCCGCGCCACCCAGCTCTACCGCTGGATCCACCAGAAGGGCGCCGGCGATTTCGCCGCCATGTCCGACCTCGCCAAGTCGCTGCGCACAAAACTCGCCGAAGTGGCCGAGGTGCGCGCGCTGCCGCTGATCAGCGAGCACGTCTCGACCGACGGCACCACCAAGTGGCTGTTCGATGTCGGCCACGGCAATGCGGTGGAAACTGTGTTCATCCCCGAAGCCGACCGCGGCACGCTGTGCGTCTCTTCGCAGGCCGGCTGCGCCGTCGGTTGCCGTTTCTGCAGCACTGGTCACCAGGGCTTCAGCCGCAACCTCACCACCGGCGAGATCGTCGGCCAGCTCTGGTTTGCCGAGCACCGGCTGCGCCGCAGCCTGGGTCTGGCCGAGGGCGAGCGCGCCATCGACAATGTGGTGATGATGGGCATGGGCGAGCCGCTGCAGAACTACGCCGCCCTGGTGCCGGCGCTGCGCACCATGCTCGACGACCACGGCTACGGCCTCTCGCGCCGCCGCGTCACGGTCTCGACCTCGGGCATGGTGACCATGATCGACCGCCTGCGCGAAGACTGCCCGGTGGCGCTGGCGGTGTCGCTGCACGCACCCAACGATGCGCTGCGCGATGCGCTGGTGCCGCTCAACCGCAAAGACGGCATCGAGGCCCTGCTCGATGCCTGCGTGCGCTATCTCGACAAGGCGCCGCGCGACTTCGTCACCTTCGAGTACTGCATGCTCGACGGCGTTAACGACACGCCCGAACTGGCTCACGAGCTGGTGCAGCTGGTCAGCGGCCAGGCGCCGGCCAGCCGGCGTGTCGGCCGCGTGCCCTGCAAGTTCAACCTCATCCCCTTCAACCCCTTCCCGGCCTCGGGCCTGAAGCGCTCGCCGCGCGAGCGCGTGCTGGCCTTTGCCCAGGTGCTGCAGGACGCCGGCATCGTGACCACCATCCGCAAGACACGCGGCGACGACATCGATGCCGCCTGCGGCCAGCTCGCCGGCGAGGTGCAGGACCGCACCGGCGCACCGGCGCGGCTGGCGCGCCGCCGCGAGCTGATCCCCATTGCGGTGGCCGGGGCGGCGCGATGACGGGGCTGCGCTTCGTTCTTGCCGGGCTGTTGATCGGCGTGCTGGCCGCCTGCACCACGGTTACGCAAGGCCCCGACGGCCGCGAGATCGCCACGCCCAGCGAGCCGCCTGATCCGGTGCGCCGCGCCCAGGCCCGCCTCGAGCTGGCCACCGCCTACTACGGCCGCGCCCAGTACAAGACCGCGCTGGACGAGATCAAGGCCGCGCTGGCGGCCAAGCCCGACCTGGCTGACGCCTATGCGCTGCGCGGCCTGGTGCAGGCCGGCATGGGCGATATGCGCCTGGCCGACGAGAGCTTCCAGCGTGCCATCCAGCTGGCGCCGCAGGATGGCGGCCATCTGCACAACTACGCCTGGCACTTCTGCCAGCAGCAACGCTACGCCGAGGCCGACGTGCTGTTCGAGCGCGCACTGGCCCAGCCGCAGTACCGCGACAGCGCGCGCACCCTGCTGGCGCGCGGTGTCTGCCAGGCGCGTGCCACCCAGTGGGCCGAGGCCGAGCGCTCGCTGGCGCGCTCCTACGAGCTCGACCCCTCCAATCCGGTCACCGCCTACAACCTGGCCGATGTGCTGATGCGCCGCGGCGAGCTCGAGCGCGCCCGCTTCTATGTGCGCCGCATCAATGCCGTGCCCGAGCTGATGTCGGCGCAAAGCCTTTGGCTGGCGGCGCGCATCGAGCGCCGCGTCGGCAACCTCGAGGCGCTCAAGGATTTGGGCAAACAGCTGCGCGAGCGCTATCCGCAAGCCTCGGAGACCTTCCAGTTCGAAAGTGGCCGATTTGACGACTGAACCTACCGCGCCCGAGAGCGCGGGCGCACTGCTGCGCGCCGCCCGCGAGCGCCAAGGGCTGCATATTGCGGCCTTGGCTGCCGCCATCAAGGTGGCACCGCGCAAGCTCGAGGCGCTCGAACACGACCGCTGGCACGAACTGCCCGACGCCACTTTCGTGCGCGCGCTGGCACAGACCGTCTGCCGTACGCTCAAGATCGACCCGCGCCCGGTGCTCGACCGCCTGCCGGCCGCCGCCACGGCGGCGCTGGAAGGCGTGGGTGGCGACATCAACGAGCCCTTCCGCGAGCGCCCCGGCTACGGCGTGCCCGGCTTTTCGGTGGGCGCGGTGATGCCCCTGGTCTGGGCCGCGGGCGCGTTGCTGCTGGCGGCCATCGTGATCTACCTGCTGCCGCCTGGCCTGCTGAGCGCGCGCCTGGCTGCGGTGCCGGCTGCCTTGCCCGCCAGCGCGCCGTCCCTTGCGGCCAGTGCGGTGGCCGTGGCGCCAGAGCCGCCGGCCTCGGGGGCCGCCGTCGCTGCGGCCGCCGAACCGTCGCAAGCCGCGGCTCTGCCGCCCCCCGCCGGCGAAACGGTGTTCTCGGCGCCGCCGCCCGAGCCGGCCGCTTCGGCGGCCCTGGCCGCCGGTGCGCCGGCCGGTGTCGTGCAACTGCGCTGCAGCGAGCCGTCGTGGGTCGAAGTGCGCGACGCCCGCGGCCAGCTGCTGCTGTCGCGCATCGTCCAGCCGGGCGAGAGCGTGGGCCTTGATGGCGCGCTGCCGATACGCCTGACCATCGGCAATGCCGCGACGACCCAGCTGATGTTTCGCGGCCAGCCGGTCGACCTTGCCAGCCGCACGCGCGACAACGTCGCGCGGCTGGAACTTCAATGATGAGCTCCGTGCCCGGAGGCCCCGCGATGAACGCTGCCGACGACATCGACGTCATCGAGGCCGCTGCCCCGGCGCCGCGCCGCTCGCGCCAGGCGCGCGTGGCCTGGGGTGAGCATGTCGTCACCGTCGGCGGCGACGCGCCGGTGCGCGTGCAGTCCATGACCAACACCGACACCGTGGACGCCATCGGCACGGCGATCCAGGTCAAGGAACTGGCCCTGGCCGGCAGCGAACTGGTGCGGATCACGGTCAACACGCCCGAGGCCGCAGCGGCCGTGCCCTATATCCGCGAGCAGCTCGACCGCATGGGCATCGTGGTGCCGCTGGTGGGCGATTTCCACTACAACGGCCACCGCCTGCTGACCGACTTTCCGGCCATGGCCCAGGCCCTCAGCAAGTACCGCATCAACCCCGGCAACGTGGGCAAGGGCGACAAGCGCGACCGCCAGTTCGCGATGATGGTCGAGGCCGCGGCCAAGTACGACAAGGTGGTGCGCATCGGCGTCAACTGGGGCAGCCTGGATCAGGAACTGCTGGCCGAGCTGATGGACAGCAACGCGCAACGTGCCCGCCCGCTGGACGTGAAGCAGGTGATGTACCAGGCCCTGGTGCAGTCGGCGCTCAGCTCGGCCGAGGTGGCCCGCGAGCTGGGCCTCAAGCCCGACAACATCATCATCAGCTGCAAGGTCAGCGGCGTGCAGGATCTGATCTCGGTCTACCGGGCGCTGGCGCGGCGCTGTGACTACGCGCTGCACCTGGGTCTCACCGAGGCCGGCATGGCCACCAAGGGCACGGTGGCCAGCGCCACTGCGCTGGGCGTGCTGCTGCAGGAGGGCATCGGCGACACCATCCGCGTCAGCCTCACGCCGCAGCCGGGCGAGGCGCGCACGCAGGAGGTGGTGGTGGCGCTGGAGATCCTGCAAAGCCTGGGCCTGCGCACCTTCAACCCCAGCGTCACTGCCTGCCCGGGCTGCGGCCGCACCACCAGCACCACCTTCCAGGAACTGGCCAAGCAGATCGACGATTTCCTGCGCGCGCAGATGCCGGTGTGGAAGGCGCGCTATCCGGGCGTCGAAGGCCTCAAGGTGGCGGTGATGGGCTGCATCGTCAACGGCCCCGGCGAAAGCAAGCATGCCGATATCGGCATCAGCCTGCCCGGCACCGGCGAGGCGCCAGCCGCGCCCGTCTTCATCGACGGCGAGAAGGCACTCACGCTGCGCGGCGAGGGCATCGCGCAGGAATTCCACAAGATCGTCGAGAGCTATATCGAGCGCCGCTTCGGCGGCGTGGCGGCCTCGCCGCGCTGACAGCAAGCCCGGCGCAGGCCGGGCACCCAAAGACCATGGCCGAAAAAATAGTCGCCGTCAAAGGCATGAATGACCTGCTGCCCGACGAGGCGGCGCGCTGGGAATGGATGGAAGCCAAGGCGCGCGGCCTGCTCGCGCGCTACGGCTACCGCAACCTGCGCACGCCCATCGTCGAGCCGACGCCGCTGTTCGTGCGCGGCCTGGGCGAGGTGACCGACATCGTCGAAAAGGAGATGTTCGCCTGGACCGACGCGATGAACGGCGACGCGCTGGCCCTGCGCCCCGAGGCCACGGCCGGCATCGTGCGCGCCATCAACGAGCACAACGCGCTCTACAACGGCCCGCTGCGCATCTGGCAGCTGGGCCCCATGTTCCGCCATGAGCGCCCTCAGAAGGGCCGCTCGCGCCAGTTTCACCAGCTCGACGTCGAGGCCCTGGGCCACGCCGGGCCCGATGTCGACGCCGAGCTGATCCTGATGCTGCGCGCCTTCTGGCGCGAACTGGGCCTGGTCGAAGGCCGCGACATCCGGCTCGAGATCAACAGCCTGGGCCAGCCCGAGGAGCGCCGCGCCCACCGTGCGGCGCTGATCGCCCACTTCCAGGACCACGCCGGGCAACTGGACGAAGACGCGCGGCGGCGCCTGCACAGCAATCCGCTGCGCATCCTCGACACCAAGAACCCGGCGATGGCAGCGGTGGTCGATGCGGCGCCGAAGCTGATCGACTTTCTTGGCGCCGAATCGCTGACCCACCTGGCCGCGCTGCGCGCCGTGCTCGACGCCGCGGGCCTGGCCTACAGCGTCAACCCGCGCCTGGTGCGCGGCATGGACTACTACAACCTCACCGTTTTCGAGTGGATCAGCCCGCTGCTGGGCGCCCAGAGCACGGTCTGCGGCGGAGGCCGCTACGACCAGCTGATCGAGACCCTGGGCGGCAAGCCGGCTCCGGCCATAGGTTTCGGCCTCGGCCTGGAGCGGCTGATGCTGCTGCTCGAGGCCGCCGGCATCCAGCCGCCGCCGCCCGCGCCCGATGCCTATGCCGTGCTGCCCGACGCGGCCACGCTGCCGCGCGTGCTGCCGGTGCTGGAAGCCCTGCGCGCCGCGGGCGTGGCGGTGCTGATGCATGCCGCTGCCCGTGACGGCATGGGCAGCATGAAATCGCAATTCAAGCGCGCCGATGCCAGCGGCGCGCGCTGGGCCCTGATCTTCGGGCCCGACGAGCTGGCCCGCGGCGAAGTCGCGCTCAAGCCGCTGCGCGGGGGCGATGCCGCCGCCGTGCAGACCACACGATCGCTGGCCGATGCCGCCGCCTGGGCGCACGACCTCCTCAACGCATAATCGCGGACCTTTCCGCTACCCTGACCATGGCCACACAACTCGACCTGCAGGAGCAGGAGCAACTCGACGCCCTCAAGGCGTTCTGGAACAAGTACGGCAACCTGGTCACCTGGACCCTGGTGCTGGCCCTGGGCGCCTATGCGGCCTGGAACGGCTGGCAGTACTGGCAGCGCGAGCAGGGCTTCCGCGCCGGCGCGATGTTCGACGACCTCGAGCGCGCGGCCCAGGCCGGCGACGCCGACAAGACCGGCCGCGTCTTCAACGACCTGCGCGAGCGTTTCCCGGCCACCGCCTATGCCCAGCAGGGCGCGTTGCTGGCTGCCCGCGTGCAGTTCGAGAAGAAGCAGCTCGACGCCGCCAAGGCCACGCTGGCCTGGGCCGCCGAAAAGGGCGAGGCCGAGATCCGCTCGCTGGCCAAGCTGCGCCTGGCGGCGCTGCAGGCCGATGCCAAGCAGCACGACGAGGCGCTCAAGACGCTGGACGGTGCCAAGTCCGAGGGC
The DNA here is from genome assembly GCF_904426505.1 of Rubrivivax sp. A210. GTDB lineage: Bacteria > Pseudomonadota > Gammaproteobacteria > Burkholderiales > Burkholderiaceae_C > Rubrivivax. The sequence continues at coordinate 833,832 of NZ_CAJGBN010000001.1, read as the reverse complement.
TTCGAAGGCCTGGTCGACGACCGCCGCGGCGACGTGTTGTTGGCCCAGGGCAAGAAGGCCGAGGCGCTGGCCGCCTACCAGGCCGCCTACAAGGCCATGGACGCCAAGGTCGATTACCGCGCCCTGATCGACGCCAAGCTCACGGCCCTGGGCGCCCCGCCGGCGCCGCCGCAGGCCGCGGCCTCCGGGACCGCGCCGTGATCTTGCCGCGCGCCGCACTGGCGGCTGCGCTGCTGGTGCTGCTGGCTGCCTGTTCGACCGACCGGCCCAAGCCGACGCCGCTGGAGCAATACGAGCCCCGCATCGCCGGGCGCCAGGTCTGGAACGCGCGCTTCGGCAATGTCGGCCCGCTCATCGTGCCGGCGGCGCGCGAGGGCCTCTTCTTCGTCGCCACTGCAGATGGCGATGTGCTCGCGCTGCAGGCCGACAACGGCGCTGTGCGCTGGCGGGCCCGCATCGGTGCGCCGGTGGCCGCCGGCGTGGGCAGCGACGGCCGCTTCGTCAGCGTGGTGACGCGCGGCAACGAGGTCGTCACGCTGGACAGCGGGCGCGAGGTCTGGCGCAAGCGCGTGCCCTCGGCCGTGGTGACTCCGCCCCTGGTGGCCGGCGAGCGCGTCTTCGTGATGGGCGTGGACCGCGCGGTCCATGCCTTCGACGCGCTGGACGGCCGCCGCCTGTGGACGATGCAGCGCCCCGGCGAGGCCCTGACCCTGGCTCAGCCGGGGCTGCTGGCGGCCTTCCGCGACACGCTGCTGGTGGGGCAGGGCGCGCGCCTGGTGGCGCTAGACCCGCTGCGCGGCACGGTGCAGTGGGATCTGCCCATGGCCTCGCCGCGCGGCACCAACGAGGTCGAGCGCCTGGCCGACCTGGTGGGCCCGCCGGCGCGCGTGGGTGACCGGGTCTGCGCCCGCGCCTTCCAGTCGGCCGTGGCCTGCGTCGATGCAGCCCGGGCCGCCGTGTTGTGGTCGCGCAGCACCGGCGGCGCCAATGCCGTGGGCGGCGACGACGAGCGCGTCTACGGCGCCGACGCCAGTGACCGCCTGACCGCCTGGAGCGCCAGCAGCGGCGATGTTGTCTGGAACCACGAGAAGTTCCTCTACCGCAGCCTCTCCGGAGGCCTGGCCGTCGGCCCGGCGGTGGTCTTCGGCGACAGCGAGGGCTTCGTACACTTCCTGGCCAGCGCCACCGGCGCCCAGCAACTGCGCCTGCCCACCGATGGCAGCGCGGTGCTCGGCACGCCGGTGTTGTCGGGCGCTACCCTGCTCGTCGTCACCAAGAACGGCGGGCTCTACGCCTTCCGCCCCAACTGAGCGCCGCCCCGTGATCAAGCCGGTCATTGCCCTGGTCGGCCGCGCCAACGTCGGCAAGTCGACGCTGTTCAACCGCATCACCAAGAGCCGCGACGCCATCGTGGCCGACTATGCCGGTCTCACGCGCGACCGCCATTACGGCGACGCACGCCTGGGCCCGCGCGAGTTCATCGTCGTCGACACCGGCGGCTTCGAACCCGAGAAGCCCAGCGGCGTGGTGGCCGAGATGGCCAAACAGACCAAGCAGGCGGTGGCCGAGGCCGATGCGGTGATCTTCGTCGTCGACGTGCGCGCCGGCCTCTCGGCGATGGACCACGACATCGCTAACTACCTGCGCAGCCAGCGCAAGAAGGTGCTGCTGGCGGCCAACAAGGCCGAGGGCATGGTCGATTCGCCGCTGCTGGCTGAATTCCACGAGTTGGGCATCGGCGACCCCCACCCCATTTCCTCGGCCCATGGCCAGGGCATACGCAGCCTGCTCGAGGCGGCGCTGGAGGCCTTTCCGTTCGACGAGGACGCCGAAGGCGCCGAGCCCGACGCCGATGCCCCGATACGCCTGGCGGTGGCCGGCCGGCCCAATGTCGGCAAGAGCACGCTGATCAATGCCTGGCTGGGCGAGGAGCGCCTGGTCGCCTTCGACCAGCCCGGCACCACACGCGACGCCATCCATGTGCCCTTCGAGCGCGACGGCCGCCGCTTCGAACTGATAGACACGGCCGGCCTGCGCCGCCGCGGCAAGGTCTTCGAGGCGATCGAGAAGTTCTCGGTCGTCAAGACGCTGCAGGCCATCGCCGATGCCAATGTCGTGCTGCTGCTGCTTGACGCCACCCAGGGCGTGACCGACCAGGACGCCCACATCGCCGGCTACATCCTCGAATCGGGCCGCGCCGTGGTGCTGGCCGTCAACAAGTGGGATGCCACCGACGACTACCAGCGCCAGACGCTGCAGCGCTCCATCGAAACCCGGCTGGCCTTCCTGAAGTTCGCGCCGGTGCTGCAGATCTCGGCCATCCGCCGCACCGGCCTGTCGGCGGTGTGGAAGGCCATCCTGCAGGCCCATGCCTCGGCCACGGTGAAGATGAGCACGCCGGTGCTGACGCGCCTGATCCACGAGGCCGCCGAGCACCAGGCGCCGCGCCGCGAAGGGCGCTTCCGCCCGAAGATGCGCTATGCCCACCAGGGCGGCATGAACCCGCCCCTGGTAGTGATCCACGGCACCTCGCTCGACCATGTGCCCGACAGCTACAAGCGCTTTCTCGAAGGCCGGCTGCGCGAGCATTTCAAGCTGGTGGGGACACCCGTGCGTATTGAAATGCGCTCGGCCAGCAACCCGTTCGACAACAAGGGCGAATAAGCCGATTCCCGGTGGAAACCCTGGGCAGCAGGCCCCCTGTGATAAGGTGAGGTCTTCGCTGTCTTCTCAACACGGAGCATATCGTGAGCAACAAAGGCCAACTTTTGCAGGATCCTTTTCTGAACCTGCTTCGCAAGGAGCATGTGCCGGTGTCGATCTACCTCGTCAACGGCATCAAGCTCCAGGGCCACATCGAGTCCTTCGACCAGTACGTGGTGCTGCTGCGCAACACTGTGACCCAGATGGTCTACAAGCACGCGATCTCGACCGTCGTGCCCAGCCGCGCGGTCAACTTTCACCCTGCAGAGAGCAGCGACCCGGCTTGATCGCACCCGCTTGATCGCTTTCGCAAGCCGCCGCCAACCTTGAGCGCCGCTTCCGCTTCGGCCGCCGCACGCGCCGACGAGCCGACACGCGCCGTGCTGGTGGGCGTGGCCATCGGCAGCGCGCCGGGCTTCGACGACACGCTGGACGAACTGGCGCTGCTCGCGGCGTCGGCCGGTGATGTGGCCGTGGCGCGCATCATCGCGCGCCGCCGCGCACCCGATCCGGCGCTCTTCGTCGGCAGCGGCAAGGCCGACGAGATCAAGGCCATGGTCGCCGCGACCGAGGCCCATGGCGTGATCTTCGACCAGGCCCTGAGCCCGGCGCAGCAGCGCAATCTCGAAGGCCATCTCGGCGTGCCGGTGGCCGACCGCACGGCGCTCATCCTCGACATCTTTGCCGACCGTGCGCAAAGCCACGAGGGCAAGCTGCAGGTCGAACTGGCGCGGCTGCAGTACATGGCCACGCGCCTGGTGCGGCGCTGGAGCCACCTTGAGCGCCAGCGCGGCGGCATCGGCACGCGCGGCGGCCCAGGCGAGGCGCAGATCGAACTTGATCGCCGCATGATCGGCGACCGCATCAAGAGCGTCAAAGAGCGGCTCGAGAAGGTCAAGCGCCAGCGCGGCACCCAGCGCAAGGCGCGCGAGCGCCGCGGCAGCTTTCGCGTCTCGCTGGTGGGCTATACCAATGCCGGCAAGTCGACGCTGTTCAACGCGCTGGTGAAGGCGCGTGCCTATGCCGCCGACCAATTGTTCGCGACGCTGGACACCACCACGCGCTCGCTGTGGCTGGGCGAGGCCCTGGGTTCGGTCTCGCTGTCCGACACCGTGGGCTTCATCCGCGACCTGCCGCACAAGCTGGTCGAGGCCTTCGAGGCCACGCTGCAGGAGGCCGCCGAGGCCGATCTGCTGCTGCACGTCATCGACGTGGCCAACCCGCAATGGGCCGAGCAGCAAGCCGAGGTCGAGCGCGTGCTCGACGAGATCGGCGCCGCCGGCGTGCCGCAGATCCTGGTCTGCAACAAGGTCGACCTGCTCGATGAAAACCAGCAGCCGCGGGAACCTTCCGACTGGCTTGAGGTCCACCCCGGCCTGCGCCGCCGCCGCGTTTACGTCAGCGCGCGCAGCAGCCAGGGCCTTGAACTGTTGCGCCTGGCCATCGCCGAACTGGCCGCGGGCCGCTTGAACGGTGGCCGCACCACCCCATCTACCGACGACGCGGCAGCCGCCGTGGCCGCCGAAACCCACTTGCCCCTCACATTGCATCCGCATGCGTGACACCGACGACTCTTCCCTGGCCACGCGGTTTGCAGCGGCTGTAGCGGCCCTGCGCACCTGGCTGGCTGCCGCCTGGCGCACGCGGATCGCGCGCACGCCGGCCTATGTCTACAACAACCGCCACGACGGCCCGCCCGACCTGGACGAGCTGTGGCGCGATTTCAACCGCAAGCTCAGCGGCCTCTTCGGTGGCCGCGGCCCCGGCCGGCCCGACGAGCGGCCGCCCGGTGGCCCCAGCTTTCAGCCCGATTTCAAGAGCGCCGGCATAGGCGCCGGCCTCATCGGCGCGGTAGCGGTGCTGATCTGGCTGGGCAGCGGCTTCTTCATCGTGCAGGAAGGCCAGCAGGCGGTGGTCACCACCTTCGGCAAGTACAGCCAGACCAAGGACGCCGGCTTCCAGTGGCGCTTTCCTTATCCGGTGCAGGCGCACGAAATCGTTGCTGTGTCGCAGCTGCAGTCGGTCGATGTGGGCCGCAGCTCGGTGGTGCAGGCCACGGGCTTGCGCGATTCGTCGATGCTGACGCAGGACGAGAACATCGTCGACATCCGCTTCACCGTGCAGTACCGCCGCGCCGATGCGCGCGCCTACCTGTTCGAGAACAACCGCCCCGACGAGGCGGTGGTGATGGCCGCCGAATCGGCGGTGCGCGAGATCGTCGGCAAGAGCCGCGTCGATCAGGTGCTCTACGAGCAGCGTGACGCCATCGCCGCCGATCTGGTGAAGTCCATCCAGGCCCAGCTGGACCGCCTCAAGGCCGGCATCGTGGTGGGCAATGTGAACATGCAGAACGTGCAGGTGCCCGATCAGGTGCAGGCCGCCTTCAACGACGCCGTCAAGGCCACGGCCGACCGCGACCGCTTCAAGAACGAAGGCCAGGCCTATGCCAGCGATGTCATCCCCAAGGCGCGCGGCACGGCGTCGCGCCTGGCCGAGGAGGCCGAGGGCTACCGCTCGCGGGTGGTGGCCCAGGCCGAGGGCGATGCGCAGCGCTTCCGCTCGGTGCTGACCGAGTACCAGAAAGCGCCCGCGGTGACGCGCGACCGCCTCTACATCGAGACCATGCAGCAAGTCTATTCCAACGTCAGCAAGGTCATGGTTGACAGCCGCCAGGGCAGCAACCTGCTTTACCTGCCGCTTGATCGCCTGTTGCAGCAGGCCGGCGTGCCGGCCGCGGCACCCGCGGCAACGCCCACGGTGCCGGCGACCGGCGGCCCGTCAGAGCCCACCAGTTCGACCAGCATCGACATCCGCTCGCGCGACGGCGCGCGCACCCGTGACCGTGAAGGCCGCTGAAGGCGGGCAGGGCATATGAACCGTATCGGACTCATCGTTGCCGGCGCGCTGATCGCGCTGATGCTGGTTGCCAGCACACTGTTCGTGGTCGACCAGCGCCAGGTCGGCGTGGTCTACGCCCTGGGCGAGATCAAGGACGTCATCACCGAGCCGGGGCTCAAGTTCAAGCTGCCGCCGCCGTTCCAGAACGTCGTCTTCCTCGACCGCCGCGTGCAGACGCTGGACAGCCCCGAGACCCGCCCCATTTTCACGGCCGAGAAGAAGAGCCTGGTGATCGACTGGCTGGTGAAGTGGCGGCTGTCCGACCCCAAGCAATTCATTCGCAACAACGGCGCCGATTTCCGCAATCTCGAAAGCCGCCTCGCTCCCGTGGTGCAGGCGGCCTTCAACGAAGAGATCACGCGGCGCGATGTGCGCGGCGTCCTCGCCACCGAGCGCGAGAAGGTCATGCTCGATGTGCGCACCCGCCTGGCCGACGAGGCCAAGAGCTTTGGCATCGAGATCGTCGACGTGCGCATCAAGCGCGTCGACTTCGTCGCCGACATCACCGATTCGGTCTACCGCCGCATGGAGTCCGAGCGCAAGCAGGTCGCCAATGAGTTGCGCAGCCAGGGCGCGGCCGAGGGCGAGAAGATCCGCGCCGACGCCGACCGCCAGCGCGAGGTCATCATTGCCGAGGCCTACCGCGACGCGCAGAAGATCAAGGGCGAGGGTGATGCCAAGGCCTCGGCCCTGTATGCCGATGCCTTCGGCCGCGATGCCCAGTTCGCGCAGTTCTACCGCAGCCTGGAGGCCTACCGCGCCACCTTCCGCAGCAAGGGCGACGTGATGGTGCTCGACTCGGGCAGCGACTTCTTCCGCGCCATGCGGGGCTCGGGGTCCGCGCCGGCTGCGGCATCGCCGGCGGCGCGCAAGTAAGCCTGCACGACCGGCGTGGGCGATTCGCTGCTGATGGCACTGGCCCTGGTGCTGGTGTTCGAAGGCCTGCTGCCCTTTCTCAACCCGGGTGGCTGGCGCCGCATCTTCGAGCAGGCCACCAAGCTCAGCGACGGCCAGCTGCGCTTCGTCGGCCTCACCAGCATGGTCATAGGCCTGCTCATGCTGGTGGTGTTTCGATAGGCCTGCCGCGTCAGCCTGTGGTCGGCCCGGCGCCTACAATGCCGGTTTCATCACCGGTGCATTGCATGCTGTCTGCTTGGCTGCTGCCCGAGCATGTCGCCGATGTCCTGCCCAGGCAGGCCCGGCGTATCGAGGAACTCCGTCGGGCCCTGCTCGACCGCGCGCGCGGCTATGGTTTCGAGCTGGTCATGCCGCCGCTCATGGAGTACCTGGAGTCGCTGCTTTCAGGCAGCGGCCGTGAACTCGATCTCAAGACCTTCAAGCTGGTCGACCAGCTCAGCGGACGCATGCTGGGCCTGCGCGCCGACACCACGGTGCAAGCGGCGCGCATCGACGCCCACCTGCTCAACCGCGAGGGCGTGACGCGGCTGTGCTACTGCGGCCCGGTGCTGCACACGCGGCCGGGCGGGCCTTCGGCCTCGCGCGAGCCGCTGCAGTTCGGTGCCGAGATCTTCGGCCATGCCGGTCTCGAGGCCGACTTGGAGGCCGCCGAGCTGGCGCTGGACAGCCTGCTCGAGGCGCGCGCCGGCTCGCTGGTGATCGACCTCGCCGATGCGCGCGTGCTGCGCGGTGTTCTGGCCGGCGTGACGCTGGCTCCGGCTCAGCTGAACGAACTGGTGCAGGCGCTGTCGGAGAAGGACGCCTCGGCACTTGTAGCGTTGACTGCCGGCCTACCCGACGTGGTGCGCGCCGGCCTGCTCGCGCTGCTGCGCATGTACGGTGGCGACGAGGTGCTGGCGGCTGCGCGGCGCGAACTGCCGGCGCGGCCTCTGGTGCTGGCTGCGCTGGAACAGCTGCAGTGGCTGGCCACGCATCTGCGCGCGGCCTTTCCGCAGGTTCGCATCGGCTTCGACCTCTCCGACATGAGCGGCTATGCCTATTACAGCGGGCCGCGCTTCGCGATCTACGGCGCTGGCTGCAGCGACGCGCTGGCGCGCGGCGGCCGCTACGACGAGGTTGGCGCGGTGTTCGGCCGCAACCGGCCGGCGGTGGGCTTCAACCTCGACCTCAAGGCGCTGTCCGAGGTGGCCGGCCGCTCGTCGGCGCCGCCAGCGGTACGCGCGCCCTGGGGCGAGGACGCCGGCCTGCGCACTGCCGTGCGCCGCCTGCGCGAGGCCGGCGAAACCGTGCTGGCCGTGTTGCCGGGCCACGAGCCCGAGACCCAGGCCTTCGACATCGACCGCGAATTGGTGCTGGAGGGCGGGCAGTGGGTGCTGCGTTCGCTCGCCCGGCCTCAGGCGGCAGACTGAAATCTTCGAGAAGGAAAGAATGAATACGCAAGCAGCCTTCCGGCCCGCCGCCGGACGCAATGTGGTTGTCGTGGGCACCCAGTGGGGCGACGAGGGCAAGGGCAAGATCGTCGACTGGCTGACCGACCATGCCCAGGGCGTGGTCCGCTTCCAGGGCGGCCACAACGCCGGCCATACCCTGGTCATCGCCGGCCGCAAGACGGCGCTGCAGCTCATCCCCTCGGGCGTGATGCGCGACGGCGTGGCCTGCTACATCGGCAACGGCGTGGTTGTCGACCCAGCCCACCTGATCACCGAGATTGGCCGCATCGAGGCCCTGGGCATCGATGTGCGCTCGCGCCTCTTCCTGTCGGAATCCTGCCCGCTGATCCTGCCCTTCCACGTCGAGGTCGACCGCGCCCGCGAGGCGCTGCGCGAAACCAGCGGCAGCGGCAAGATCGGCACCACCGGCAAGGGCATAGGCCCGGCCTACGAGGACAAGGTGGCGCGGCGCGCGCTGCGCGTGCAGGATCTCAAGCACCCGGCGCGCTTCGAAGCCAAGCTGCGCGAATTGCTGGAACTGCGCAACGCCGAGCTGACCAATGTGCTGCGCGCCCAGGCGCTGCCGCTGCAGCCCATGCTCGACGACGCCATGGCCGCCGCAGAGCAGATCAAGCCGCTGATGGCCGATGTCGGCTACAAGCTCTTCAATGCCCACTTGGCGGGCCAGAACCTGCTGTTCGAGGGCGCCCAGGGCACGCTGCTCGACATCGACCACGGCACCTACCCCTACGTCACCTCCAGCAACTGCGTGGCCGGCAACGCCGCCGCCGGTGCCGGCGTAGGGCCGGGCATGCTGCACTACATCCTGGGCATCACCAAGGCCTACACCACGCGCGTGGGCAGCGGGCCCTTCCCGACCGAGCTCGACATCGATACCGCCGGCACCGTGGGCCATCACCTGTCCACCGTGGGCCAGGAGCGCGGCACCGTCACCGGGCGGGCGCGCCGCTGCGGCTGGCTCGATGCCGCGGCGCTCAAGCGCTCGATGATCATCAACGGCGTCTCGGGCCTGTGCATCACCAAGCTCGACGTGCTCGACGGCCTGGAGGAGATCCGCATCTGCACCGGCTACAAGCTGGGGGCGCGGAGCTTCGACGTGCTGCCGCTGGACGCTGACGAAATTGCCGCCTGCGAGCCAGTCTACGAGACGCTGCCGGGCTGGAGCGAGACCACCGCCGGCCTCACCAACTGGGAGCAGCTGCCGGCGCGGGCGCGGCGCTACCTCGAACGCATGGAGGCGCTGATCGGCGTGCCCATCGACATGGTGTCGACCGGCCCCGACCGCGTCCACACCATCCTGCTGCGCCACCCTTTCCGCGCCTGAACCCCGCAAGAACGACAGAGGACCAAGCCCATGCTCACCGACGATGGCAAGCACCTGTACGTGTCCTGGGACGAGTACCACATGCTGATCGAGCGCCTGGCGCTCAAGGTGCATAACTCCGGCTGGGAGTTCGACCAGATCATCTGCCTGGCGCGCGGCGGCATGCGGCCGGGCGATGTGCTGTCGCGCGTGTTCGACAAGCCGCTGGCCATCATGTCGACCAGTTCCTACCGCGCCGAGGCCGGCACGATCCAGGGCCGGCTGGACCTGGCCAAGTACATCACCATGCCCAAGGGCGAACTGGCCGGCCGCGTGCTGCTGATCGACGACCTGGCCGACACCGGCCACACGCTGCGCGCAGTGGTCGATCGGCTGCGCGGCATGCCGTCCATCCGCGAGCTGCGCGCCGGCGTCATCTGGGTCAAGGGGGTCTCGACCTACACGCCCGACTACTACGTCGAGACGCTGCCCACGAGCCCGTGGATCCACCAGCCCTTCGAAGAGTACGACAACCTGCGGCCCGACGGGCTGGCGCGGAAGTTTGCCGTCTGAAGGCATTCCGGCCACCCGCCTTGCGTGCCGCTGCGACCTCTGAAAGCGGCGCCAGAATTGAAAAGGCCGGCATGCTTTGCAACATGCCGGCCATTCAGATTGGTGCCCAGAAGAGGACTCGAACCTCCACGCCGTTAAGCGCTAGTACCTGAAACTAGTGCGTCTACCAATTCCGCCATCTGGGCTTGGGAGCTGACCACATCTCTCGGTGTGTGCCTGCCCTCAGGAACTAAGGACTATATCATCAAGAACAAGATCATTTCAAGCCCCTCCAACACCGGCCCCGCATTGATGGCCGAAATCGAGGGCACCGTGCAGGGTCACCGCGACGGCCACGGCTTCGTCGTCACCGATGGGGGCGAGCCCTGGATCTACCTGTCGCAGCAGGAAATGCGCACCGTGCTGCACCGCGACCGCGTGCGCGTTCGCGTGCTGCGCTACGACCGCAAGGGCCGGCCCGAGGGCCGCGTGCTCGACATCCTCGAGCGCCGCAAGACGCCCATCATCGGTCGCCTGCTGCACGAGGGCGGGCAATGGATCGTTGCGCCCGAGGACAGCCGCTATGGCCAGGACATTCTCATCCCCAAGAACGCCACCGCCAGCGCTGCCGTGGGGCAGGTGGTGTCGGTCGAGCTGACCGAGCCACCCTCGCTCCATTCGCAGCCGGTGGGCCGCGTGGCCGAGGTGCTGGGCGAGATCGACGACTCCGGCATGGAGATCGAGATCGCGGTGCGCAAGTACGAGGTGCCGCACCAGTTCAGCCCCGAGACCCTGGCCCAGGCCGCGGCCCTGCCCGACAAGCTGCGCCCGGCCGACCGCAAGCAGCGGGTCGACCTGCGCGACGTGGCCCTGGTCACCATCGACGGCGAGGACGCGCGTGACTTCGACGACGCCGTCTACTGCGAGCCCTTCAAGCGAGGCCGCGGCAAGAGCGCCGTCAATGGCTGGCGCCTGCTGGTGGCCATCGCCGACGTGAGCCACTACGTGAAGCCTGGCGAGGCGCTGGACGAGGACGCCTACGAGCGCGCCACCTCGGTCTACTTCCCGCGCCGCGTGATCCCCATGCTGCCCGAGAAGCTGTCCAACGGCCTTTGTTCGCTCAACCCCCAGGTCGAGCGCCTGGCCGTGGTCTGCGACATGGTGGTCACGGCCGAGGGCGAGGTCGAGGCCTACCAGTTCTACCCGGCCATCATCAATTCGCAGGCGCGCCTGACCTACACCGAGGTGGCAGCGGTGCTCGCCAACACGCGCGGGCCCGAGGCGGCGGCACGGGCCGACCTGGTGCCGCACCTGCTGCACCTGCACGAGGTCTACCGCGCCCTGCTCAAACAGCGCGCCCGTCGCGGCGCGGTCGATTTCGAGACCACCGAGACGCAGATCGTCTGCGACGACAACGGCCGCATCGAGAAGATCGTGCCGCGCACCCGCAACGAGGCGCACCGCCTGATCGAGGAGGCCATGCTGGCGGCCAATGTCTGCGCCGCCGACTTCATCGCCGCCGCCGAGCACCCCTGTCTGTACCGCGTACACGAGGGCCCGACGCCCGAGAAGCGCATCGCGCTGCAGGCCCAGCTTCGCGCGCTGGGCCTGGTGGGCGTGCAACTGAGCGACGATCCCAAGCCGGGCGAGATGCAGGCCATCGCCCAGGCCACGGCCAACCGGCCCGACGCGCAGCAGATCCACACCCTGCTGCTGCGCTCGATGCAGCAGGCCATCTATACCGCCACCAACAGCGGCCATTTCGGCCTCGCCTACGAGGCCTACACCCACTTCACGAGCCCGATACGGCGCTATCCCGACCTGCTGGTACACCGCGTCATCAAGGCCCTGCTGGCCGGCCGCCGCTACCACCTGGTGGCCAGTGACAAGACGCGCGTGCCCGAGCTGCGCCGGGGCGGCAAGCCGGCCAAGCTGCAGGGCAAGCCGCCGTCGCAGGAGATGGCGCTGTGGGAGGCCGCCGGCGGCCATTGCAGCGCCAACGAGCGCCGCGCCGACGAGGCCAGCCGCGATGTAGAGGCCTGGCTCAAGTGCCGCTACATGCGCGAGCACCTGGGCGAGGAGTTCTCGGGCACGGTCAGCGCGGCGGCCGGCTTCGGCCTCTTCGTCACGCTGGACGCGCTCTACGTTGAGGGCCTGGTCCACATCACCGAGTTGGGCGGCGAGTACTACCGCTACGACGAAGCGCGCCAGGAACTGCGTGGCGAGCGCACCGGCATCCGCTATGGCATCGGCACGCGCGTGCGGGTGCAGGTCAGCCGCGTCGACCTCGACGGCCGCAAGATCGATTTCCGCATGGTGCGCGAGGGCGAGGCCGAAAGGCTGCTGGCGCGGGGCGAGAAGCCGCGCGCCACGCCGACGCCGGCCTCGGCCACCGAAGAGCTGGCGACCGTGCGCAACGCTGATCGCGCCGCCAAGAAGGCCACGCGCAGCTACCAGGGCAAGGCGGCCGGCTCCGAGCCGGCGCGGCGCTCGCGCAAACCGGGCCCGGCCCGGCCGGCGCCCAAGCCGCGCACGCGACGCTGAACGGGGCCACCACCCTCACATCGCCAGGAGCAAGCCATGACCCACGGATACTGGATCGCCAGCGTCGATGTCGCCGACACCGAGCAGTACAAGGCCTATGTGGCGGCCAATGCCGCGGCCTTCAGCAAGTACGGCGCCCGCTTCCTGGTGCGTGCCGGCCGCTTCCAGATCGCCGAAGGGCAGGGCCGGTCGCGCCATGTGGTGATTCAGTTCCCCTCTTATGACGCCGCGCTGGCCTGCTACCAATCGCCCGAATACCAGGCTGCATTGGCGCTGAGGCGGCCGGTGTCGGTGGCCGATGTCGTCATCGTCGAAGGCTACGGAGGGCCGCAGCCCGCCTAGCCGGGCCGGCGCTTCAGCGCGCCGCCAGGGCCTCGACCAGATCGCTCGCGCGCAGCGGTGCGCCGCGTGCCGCCGGGGCATGGCGGTCGGCGGCGTTGCCGTGTTGCCAGGCGGCCATCACGGCGATCTCGCGGGCAGAGGCCGCGGGCTGTTGCGCCCACAGCCCGGCCGCCCAGCCGGCCAGCACGTCGCCGCTGCCGGCGGTGGCCAGCGCAGCATTGCCGGTGGGGTTGATCCAGGGCGACTCGCCCGGCGCCACTATGACGCTGCCCGAGCCCTTGAGCAGCACGGTGGCCGCCAGCCGCGCCGCCAGCTCGCGCGCCGCAGCCAGGCGGTCGCGCTGCACCGCGGCGACGGTGGCATTGAGCAGCCGCGCGGCTTCCAGCGGGTGGGGTGTCAGCAGGGTCGGCAGCCCGCGCCCGGCGCGCGTGCGCAGCGCAGCTTGCAGCGCGGCATCGGCGGCGAGGGCATTCAGGCCATCGGCGTCCAGCAGCAGGCGGCCCGCGTGCTGCAGCAGAAGGGGCAGGGCGGCGTGGATGGCCTCGCCGCCGCCGCAGCCGCAGGCCACGGTGGCCTGCGCCAGCACGGCGGGCGGCGACGCCCACCAGCGCGCACGCGCCATCAGTTCGGGCCGCAGCGGGTCCAGGCCCGCTGCGTCCTCGTCCAGCAGGCTGCAGTAGACGCGTCCGGCGCCGGCGGCCAGCGCGGCGCGTGCCGCCAGCCAGGCGGCGCCCGCCATGCCCGCTGCCCCGCCGACCACGGCAACATCGCCTTGGCTGCCCTTGTGCGACGCATGCGGGCGCGGGACGTTGGCGGGTGCTCCGATCAGCCTGGCCGTTGCGCCATCGGCCGTCGTCACACCCAGTGGCGCGAGCCAGACGTCACCAGCGAAATCGCGGCCCTGGCCGGTGAAGCAGCCGGGCTTGAGGGTCAGCAGTGCCAGCGTGGCGGTGGCGCGCACGGCGGCTTCGCCCAGTGGCGCGCCGCTGTCGGGGTGCAGGCCGGTGGGGATGTCGACCGCCAGCACAGGTGCTGTTCCCGCATTCATTGCCGCAACGGCCTGGGCCATGGCGCCGGCCGGTGCGCGCGTGCTGCCTATGCCCAGCAGCGCGTCGATCACCAGATCGGGCGGCGGCCCCGCGTCCGGTCCCCAGGTCGCCGTAGCGATGGGCACACCGGCCGCGATGGCCTCGCGCCAGGCCTGGGCGGCATCGAAGGGAAGACGGGCGCTGTCGCCAATGAAGTCCACACTCACGGCCTTGCCGGCCTGGTGCAGGTGTCGGGCCGCGACAAGGCCATCGCCGCCGTTGTTGCCGGGCCCGGCCCAGACCCGGATGCGCGCTGCGTGCGGCGCCAGCGCCAGCGCCAGCCGCGCCACTGCAAGGCCGGCGAGGGCCATCAGCACATGGGGTGCATGGGCCGCCAGCGCCACCTGCTCGACCGAACGCGAGGCGGCGGCATCGTGCAGCGGCCAGGGCCCGCTTCGGGGCGTGATGTGCAGGATGTCGCCGGGTGGCCTCATGCCGCGATTGTCAGGCGTGTCTTCAGCCTTCACCGCGCAAGCGGGCCAGGGTCAGCCGGCCGGTGTCTATGGGCGCCGCACGGCCGCTCAGCCGCTCGGCCAGCACCCGCGCCGAGCCGCAGGCCAGGGCCCAGCCGCTGGAGCCATGGCCGAGGTTGAGCCAGATGCCGGGCGCACCGCTTTCGCCCAGCACCGGCGGGCCGTCGGGCAGCATGGGCCGCGCGCCCTTCCAGGCTTGGGCTTCGCGCACCAGCACGGCGCCAGGGAACCAGTCGTCCAGCACCTTGTAGAGCGTGCGCAGCGCGGCCGGGTTCTTGTGCTCGAGCGTGCCGCCGATCTCGGCGCTGCCGGAGACGCGCACGCGCATGCCCAGGCGCGAGATCGCCACCTTGTAGCGTTCGTCCATCAGCGCGGCGCGCGGCGCGTGGTGGGCCGCGCCTTCCATGTGGCGCAGCGGCGCCGTGATCGAATAGCCGTACACCGGCGCCAGCGGCAGCCGGCAGCCTATGCCGGCCAGCAGCGCATTGGCCTGCACGCCGGCGCAGATGACGATGGCCTCGGCTTCATGGATGCTGCCTTCGACCAGCTGCAGCGCCGGTCGCGTGCCGGGTGCCAGGCTGCGCACCGAGGCGTCGAAGCGGAAGACGGCACCCAGGCGCTGGGCCTCGGCCTTGAGCAGATGGGCGAACTGGCGGCAGTTGCCGACGCCGTCCTGGGCCAGGTGGATGGCGGCGTGCAGCGGTGTCTCGGGGTTGAGTCCGGGCTCGAGCTGGCGTGCGCGTGTGCCGTCCACGACGTCGTGCGCCACGCCCAGTTCGCGCAGCAGGGCCAGGCCGGCCTGGGCGCCGCGCAGCTCGCGCTCGTCGCGCAGCAGCACGGTCCAACCGGGCATCTGTTCGTAGTCCAGGCGCAGGCTGCGCGTCAGCTCGAGCATGCGCTCGCGGCTGAAGCTCGCCAGGCGGTGCATGGCGGCGCGATTGGGGCCGTAGGCGGCAGGGCGGCAGGCGCGCCACCAGCGCCACATCCAGGGCAACTGGGCCAGGGCCGAGGCGCCACCGAAGCGCACCGCGGCGTGGCGGGCGAAGAGGTGGCGCAGCACCTTGATCGACATGCCCGGCGCCGCCCAGGGCGTGACGTAGCCCGGCGCGACGACGCCGGCATTGGCAAAGCTGGCCTCGGCCGCAACGCTGCCGCGGCGCTCGAAGACGGTGACCTCATGGCCGAGGGCGGCCAGCTCATAGGCCGTGGTGACGCCGACGATGCCGGCGCCGACGAGGGCTACGCGCATCGGCAGCCTCGGTCGGCGGCCAGGGCCGCGGTGCATGCTAAACTCATTGGGTTTGCCTCAGTGGAGGTCGGCTGCAGCAGTGCAGTGCGGGATGGAATTGATGGGGTGTGGTCGCCAAACGGTTGACCAGCCCCGGGTGTCCACCCTCATTGCCGCTTGTTGTTGCCCGGGCCGCCAATGCCGGCAGACCAATCGCGAACCCAGCCGAACCAAGGTGTCGCGGCCCCGTCGAGCAGCTCTTGCAGAGCTGCGGCGCGGGCCCGATGAAGCGGCGGGATTCTAGACTCAACCTTAGGACTTTCCATGACTGTCTCCATGCGTGAAATGCTGGAAGCCGGCGTCCATTTCGGGCACCAAACGCGCTTCTGGAACCCCAAGATGGCCCCGTACATCTACGGCCATCGCAACAAGATCCACATCATCAACCTTGAGAAGACGCAGCCGCTCTTCGAGGAAGCGATGAAGTTCATCCGCCAGCTCGCGGGCAAGCGCGGCAACATCCTGATGATCGGCACCAAGCGCCAGGCGCGCGAGGTCATCGCGCTGGAAGCCCAGCGCTGCGGCATGCCCTACGTCGACCAGCGCTGGCTGGGCGGCATGATGACCAACTTCAAGACCGTCAAGGGTTCGCTGAAGAAGCTCAAGGACATGCAGGCCACCAAGGAAGCTGGCACCGAGGCGATGATCAAGAAGGAAGCGCTGCTGTTCGAGCGCGAACTGGTCAAGCTCGAGAAGGACATCGGCGGCATCCAGGACATGGGCGCGCTGCCTGACGCCATGTTCGTCATCGACGTCGGCTACCACAAGATCGCCGTGGCCGAGGCCAAGAAGCTGGGCATTCCGGTGATCGGCATCGTCGACACCAACCACTCGCCTGTGGGCATCGACTACGTCATCCCCGGCAACGACGACTCCGCCAAGGCCGTGGCTCTGTACGCCAAGGCCGTGGCCGATGCCGTGCTCGAAGGCAGGGCCAACGCCACCCATGAGGTCGTGCAGGCCGTGGCCGGTGGCGACGACTTCGTCGAAGTCAAAGAAGAGTCCTGATCGCGGGCCGCTGCGGCCTCGTGCGCCTGTCGGCGCCGGGGCCGTTGCTGCCGCACCTGCTCACCGCGCCGTCCGGCCCGGTGGGTGACCGCTTTTTGAAGGAGATTCCAATGCCCGCAATCACTGCAAGCATGGTGGCCGAGCTGCGCGCCAAGACCGACGCGCCGATGATGGAGTGCAAGAAGGCACTCACCGAGGCCGACGGCGACGCCGCGCGTGCCGAAGAGATCCTGCGCGTCAAGCTGGGCAGCAAGGCCAGCAAGGCCGCCTCGCGCATCACCGCCGAGGGCGTGGTCGCCGCCGCGGTGGACGGCGCCACCGGCGCCCTGGTCGAGGTCAACTGCGAAACCGACTTCGTCTCGAAGAACGAGTCCTTCCTGGCCTTCACCCAGGCCGCCGCCCAGCTGGTGGCCGCCCACAACCCGGCCGACCTGGCTGCGCTGTCGGCCCTGCCGCTGGCGCAGGACGGCTTCGGCCCCACGGTCGAGGACGTGCGCAAGGGCCTGATCGGCAAGATCGGCGAAAACATGGCCGTGCGCCGCTTCAAGCGCTATGCCGGCGGCGGCAAGCTGGCCAGCTACCTGCACGGCACGCGCATCGGTGTGCTGGTCGAGTTCACGGGTGACGACGTCGCCGCAAAGGATGTGGCCATGCATGTGGCCGCAATGAAGCCCAAGGCCCTGGCCACCAGCGATGTGGCGGCCGAGCTGATCGAGGTCGAGCGCCGCGTTGCCGCCGAGAAGGCTGCCGAGGACAGCGCCAAGGCCGTGGCCGAAGGCAAGGCGGCGCAGTCGCCCGAGATCGTCGCCAAGCGCGTCGAAGGCTCGGTGCAGAAGTTCCTCAAGGAGGTCTCGCTGCTGAACCAGACCTTTGTCAAGAACGACAAGCAGACGGTCGAGCAGATGCTCAAGGAAAAGGCCACCAAGGTGGCCGGCTTCACCCTCTACGTGGTGGGTGAGGGCATCGAGAAGAAGGTCGACGACTTCGCCGCCGAGGTGGCGGCCCAGGTCGCCGCGGCCAAGGCGCAGTAAGCGCCTGTCCGGCACCCCTCGCCGGCCCTGCCGGCGAGGGGTGCCCCTTACACTGCTGTCTTTCCTGGAGGAGTCCATCCGATGCCCGCCTACAAGCGCATCCTGCTCAAGCTGTCGGGCGAGGCCCTGATGGGCGACGACGCCTACGGCATCAACCGCGCCACCATCGTGCGCATGGTGCAGGAGGTGCAGGCGGTCACGCAGCTGGGTGTCGAGGTGGCGGTGGTCATCGGCGGCGGCAACATCTTCCGCGGCGTGGCCGGCGGTTCGGTGGGCATGGATCGCGCCACCGCCGACTACATGGGCATGCTGGCCACGGTGATGAACGCGCTCGCCCTGGCCGACACCATGCGCCAGGAAGGCATGACGGCACGCGTGATGTCGGCCATTGCCATCGACCAGGTGGTCGAGCCCTATGTGCGCCCCAAGGCGCTGCAATACCTCGAGGAAGGCAAGGTCGTCGTGTTTGCCGCCGGCACCGGCAACCCCTTCTTCACCACCGACACTGCCGCTGCCTTGCGCGGCGCCGAGATCGGTGCCGAGGTGGTCTTGAAGGCCACCAAGGTGGACGGCGTCTACAGTGCCGATCCCAAGAAAGACCCCGGCGCCACGCGCTACACCAGCATCAGCTTCGACGAGGCCATCTCGCGCAACCTGCAGGTGCTGGACGCGACCGCCTTTGCCCTGTGCCGCGACCAGAAGCTGCCGATCAAGGTGTTCAGCATCTTCAAGCCCGGCGCGCTCAAGCGCGTGGTGATGGGCGAGGACGAAGGCACGTTGGTGCATGTTTGAGGAGAGCCCCCGCGCATGAGTACGCACACCATCCCCGACATCAAGAAGACCGCCGAGACCAAGATGGGCAAGTCGGTCGAGGCGCTCAAGAACGAACTGCACAAGATCCGCACCGGGCGCGCCCACCCGGGCTTGCTCGACCAGGTGCATGTCGACTACTACGGTTCTTCGGTGCCCATCAGCCAGGTCGCCAACGTGGCCTTGCTCGACGCCCGCACCATCACCGTCCAGCCCTGGGAAAAGGGCATGGGCGCCAAGATCGAGAAGGCCATCCGCGAGTCCGACCTGGGCCTCAACCCCTCGTCCCAGGGCGACCTGCTGCGCGTGCCGATGCCGGCCCTCACCGAAGAACGCCGCAAGGAGCTGACCAAGGTTGTGCGCCATGCCGGTGAAGAGGCCAAGATCGCCGTGCGCAGCGTGCGCCGCGAGGCCAACGAGCATCTGAAGAAGCTGCTCAAGGACAAGGAAGTCGCCGAGGACGACGAGCGCCGCGCGCAGGACGAGGTGCAGCGCCTGACCGACCGCACCATCGCCGAGATCGACCGCCTGGTACACGGCAAGGAAGCCGAGGTGATGGCCGTCTGAGTACGGCCATCCACCCCGGCACCCACCCCCGATGTCCGAGACTTCCCACGCCGCGGGCTCCAGCGCGGGCGCCGCGGCCGAAGCGCCTGCAGTGCCGCGCCACGTCGCCCTGGTGATGGATGGCAACGGCCGCTGGGCGCGCAAGCGCTTCATGCCGCGCTTCTTCGGCCACAAGCAAGGCGTCGATGCGCTGGTGCGCGCGGTCAACGTCTTTGCCGACCGCGGCGTCGAGTACCTGACGGTGTTCGCCTTCTCGTCCGAGAACTGGAAGCGCCCGACCGAAGAGGTCTCGGGCCTGATGAGCCTGGTGCTGGTGGCGGTGTCCAAGTACCTCACCAAGATGGCCGGCGACGGCGTGCGCATCCGCATTGTCGGTGACCGCTCGGCGGTGTCTGACAAGCTGCGCCAGGCCTGGGAACATGCCGAGAAGCTGACTCAGGACAACCGCCGCATCACGCTGGCCGTGGCCTTCAACTACGGCGGCCGCTGGGACGTGGTCCAGGCCTGCCGCCGCGCCATCGAGCAGGGCGTGCCGGCCGAGCAGATCGACGAACAGTGGCTGTCGCGAAACATGGCCCTGTCCTTCGCGCCCGACCCCGATCTCTTCATCCGCACCGGCGGCGAGATGCGCATCAGCAATTTCGTGCTCTGGCAGGCCGCCTATTCGGAACTGTTCTTCACCGAATGCCTGTGGCCCGATTTCGGCGAGGCCGAGATCGATGCCGCGCTGGCGGCCTTTGCCGCACGCGACCGGCGTTTCGGGGGCATTGCGCCCAATACCGTGGTCGCGGGCTGAGCCCATGCTGCGTCAGCGCATCGTCACCGCGCTCGTGCTCGTGGCGTTGCTGCTCGCGGCGCTCTCGGCCGCCAGCCCCTGGCCCTTTGCGCTGCTGATGCTGGCGCTGATTGCCGCTGGCGGCTGGGAATGGGGCCGCCTCAACCAGGCGCCGGCCGCGCTCGCGCTGGCCATGGGCGCCGCCGTGGCGGCCGTGGGCCTGGCACTGCTGGTGGTGTTGGGCGGCGTCCTCAAGGTGTCGCCGGCCGTCTGGTGGGGCGCGCTGGTTCTCTGGGTGGTGGCGGGCAGCCTGGCGCTCAAGAGCGGCCCCGCGGCCTGGCCCCAAATGCCACGCGCGGCGCGCTGGGGGCTGGGATTGGCGGCGCTGGTGGCCACCTGGCTGGCTGTGACACAGGCTCGCGCCATCGGCATCAATTTCCTGCTCTCGGTGCTGTGCCTGGTGTGGATGGCCGATGTCGCCGCCTATTTCGGCGGACGCGCCTTCGGCCGCCGCAAACTGGCGCCGTCCATCAGCCCGGGCAAGAGTTGGGAGGGCGTGTGGTCGGGCATGGCCGGCGTGGCGCTGCTGGCGATGTTCTGGATCTGGCTCGACGGCCGCTCCAGCTTCGACAGCGCCAGCCTCTACACGCGGCTTTATGGCGCCCTCGGGCCGGTGGGCCTGGCGCTGGCCCTGCCGGCGCTGTGCGGGCTCAGCGTGATGGGCGATCTCATCGAATCGCTGGTCAAGCGCGCGGCCGGGGCCAAGGACAGCAGCAGCCTGCTGCCCGGCCACGGCGGCGTGCTCGACCGCGTCGACGCGCTGCTTCCGGTGCTTCCGGTGGCGCTGGCCCTGGCCTCGCTCGGAGGACATTGACGACCATGCGCCAGAGGCTTGCCATCCTGGGCTCGACCGGTTCCATCGGCGTCAGCACGCTGGACGTGGTGGCCCGTCATCCCGATAGATACGAGGTCTTCGGCCTCAGCGCTCAGCGCCGCGTCGACCTGCTGCTGGCGCAGTGCCGCCAGTTCCGCCCCCGCATCGCCGTCGTCGCCACCGAGGCCGGCGCGGCCGAGTTGCGCCGCGGCTTGAAAGACGCGGGCCTCGCCACCGAGGTGCTGGTGGGTCCCGAGGCGCTGTGCCAGATGGCCGCCGCGCCCGAGGTCGATGCGGTGATGGCCGCCATCGTCGGCGCCGCCGGACTGCCCGCCTGCATGGCGGCGGCACGCGCCGGCAAGCGCCTGCTGCTGGCCAACAAGGAGGCCCTGGTCGTCGGTGGTGGGCTCTTCATGCGTGCCGTGGCCGAGGGTGGCGCCACCCTGCTGCCTATAGACAGCGAGCACTCGGCCATTTTCCAGTGCCTGCCCGAGGACCGCCGCACCTGGGCCCAGCGCATCGACCACATCGTGCTCACCGCCAGCGGCGGGCCCTTCCGCCAGCGCGAGCATGCCTCGTTGCATGACGTGACGCCCGAGCAGGCCGTGGCCCATCCCAACTGGGTGATGGGGCGCAAGATCTCGGTCGATTCGGCAACGATGATGAACAAGGCGCTCGAGGTCATCGAGGCACGCTGGCTGTTCGACCTCGAGCCCGAGCGTATCCGCGTCGTCATCCATCCGCAAAGCATCATCCACTCGATGGTGGTGTGCCGTGACGCCTCGGTGCTGGCGCAGCTAGGCACGCCCGACATGAAGGTGCCCATCGCCTACGGCCTTGCCTTCCCCGAGCGCATTGAATCCGGCGCCGCCAGCCTGGATTTCCTGCAACTTGCCGCGCTCACCTTCGAGGCGCCCGAGCGCAGCCGCTGCCCCGGCCTATTCCTGGCCTGGGACGCGCTGCGCGCCGGTGCCGGCACCACCGCCGTGCTGAACGCCGCCAACGAAGAAGCCGTGGCCGCCTTCCTGGCCGGAACCATTGCCTTCACGGCGATTCACAAGGTCAATGCCCACACGCTCGAAGCCCTGCCGCCCGGTCTCGGGGCCGACCACACGCTCGAAGACCTGCTCGATCTCGACCGCCGCGCTCGTGCGCTGGCCGGTCGCCTGATCAAGGAACTGTCCGCTTGATCACCACGCTGTTGGCCTTTCTGCTCACGTTGGGCATCCTGGTCGTCATCCACGAATACGGCCACTACCGCGTCGCCGTGGCCTGCGATGTGAAGGTGCTGCGCTTTTCGGTCGGCTTCGGCCGCGTACTGTGGCGGCGCCAGCGCTCGGCCGAGGCCACCGAGTTCGTCGTCTGCGCGCTGCCACTGGGCGGCTATGTGCGCATGCTCGACGAGCGCGAAGGTGACGTGGCGGCGGCCGACCTGCCGCGCGCCTTCAACCGCAAGAAGCTGTGGCAACGCGCTGCCATCGTCGCGGCCGGGCCGCTGGCCAATCTGGGACTGGCGGTGCTGCTCTACGCCGCGGCGCACTGGATTGGCCTGGACGAGCCCAAGGCCGTGCTGGCGCCGCCGCCGGCCGCCAGCCTGGCCGAACGCGCCGGCCTGCGTGGCGGCGACTGGGTGCGGGCCACCGCGGGCGAGGGTGGCGAGTGGACCGAGGTGCGCTCGATCTCCGACCTGCGCTGGCAGGTCACCCAGGCCGCCACCCAGCGCCAGCGCCTGCAGTTGCAGGTGACTGACCGCGACGGCCGCGGCCCGCGCACGGTGGCGCTGGACCTGGGCGGGGTCGACCCGCGCGAGGTCGACGCCGGCTTCATCAAGAAGGCCGGCCTGGCCGGGCTCTTCAGCGAGCCGGTGCTGGGTGAAGTCAAGCCCGGCGGGCCGGCCGATGCCGCCGGGCTCAAGGCCGGCGACCGCGTCGTCGATGTCGATGGCATGGCCGTCAGCGACGCGCAGACGCTGCGCGAACGCATCCGCGCCAGCGTGCGCGATGGCCAGCCGCTGCCCATGGTCTGGCGCGTCGAGCGCAGCGGCCGCCTGATCGAGCTGCCGCTGACGCCGCGCGTGATGCGCGATGGCGAAAAAACAATCGCGCGGATCGACGCCTTCGTCGGCCTGCCGCCGGCCATGGTGACGGTGCGCCACGGGCCCATCGAAGGCCTGGTGCAGGCGGTGACGCGTACCTGGGATGTCTCGGCGCTGACGGTCAGGATGATGGGCCGCATGCTCATTGGCGAGGCTTCGCTCAAGAACCTCAGCGGCCCCATCACCATCGCCGACTACGCCGGCCAGTCGGTGCAGCAGGGACTGGCCTACTACCTGGGCTTCCTGGCCCTGGTCAGCGTGAGCCTGGGCGTGCTCAATCTGCTGCCCCTGCCCATGCTCGATGGCGGCCATTTGATGTATTACATTTTCGAGGGCGTCACCGGGCGCCCGGTCTCCGACCTGTGGCTGGCCCGGTTGCAACGCGGCGGCATCGTCGTGCTGCTGCTGATGATGTCTGTCGCCCTGTTCAACGACGTGGCCCGCCTGCTGGGCCTGCACTGAAGCGCTCATGCTCCCTGTCTCCCTGTTCGGGCCGCTGCGCCCCGCCGCGGCCCTTGTTGTTGTGGCCGCGACGTCCCTGGCCGCGGCCCCGGTGCTCGCTGCCCAGTCATTCGTCATCCAGGACATCCGCATCGAGGGCGTGCAGCGCACCGACCCGGGCACGGTGTTCGCTGCGCTGCCCTTTCGCATCGGCGACACCTACACCGACGACAAGGGCTCGGCGGCGCTGCGCGCGCTCTTTGCCACCGGCCTGTTCAAGGACGTGCGCATCGAGATCGAGGGCCAGGTGGCGGTGGTGGTGGTCGAGGAGCGCGCCATCATTGCCAACATCGCCTTCGTCGGCCTGAAGGAGTTCGACAAGGAGCCGCTCACCAAGAGCCTGCGCGACGCTGGCATCGGTGAAGGCCTGCCCTTCGACCGCGCGCTGATCGACCGCGCCGAGCAGGAAATCAAGCGCCAATACCTCAGCCGCAGCCTCTACGGCGCCGAGGTCGTGACCACGGTGACGCCGATCGAGCGCAACCGCGTCAACGTCACCTTCACGATGACCGAGGGCGAGGCGGCGCGCATCAGCGACATCCGCATCGCCGGCGCCAGCGTGATGTCGGAATCGACCCTGCTCGAACTGTTCGAGCTCAACCCCAGCGGCTGGTTCAGCTGGTACAGCAAGTCCGACCGCTACTCGCGCACCAAGCTCAATTCCGACCTCGAGAAGCTGCGCGCCTACTACTTCAACCGCGGCTACCTCGAGTTCGCCATCGAGTCGACCCAGGTCACGATCTCGCCCGACAAGCAGACGATATCGATCGCCATCTCGATCAAGGAAGGCCAGCCCTACACCGTCACCTCGGTGCGGCTGGAAGGCGACTTCCTGGGCAAGGAAGACGAGTTCCGCTCGCTCGTGCTGCTGCGCCCGGGCCAGCCCTACCGCGGCGACGCCGTCACCGAGACCGGGCGCCGGTTCACCGACCGCATGGGCTTGTACGGCTATGCCTTCGCACGCGTCGAGTCCCGGCCCGAGATCGACCGCGCCACCGGCCAGGTGGTGGTGGTGTTCGCGGCCGAGCCGCAGCGCCGCGTCTACGTGCGCCGCGTCGACATGGCCGGCAACACGCGCACCCGCGACGAGGTGATACGGCGTGAGTTCCGCCAGCTTGAATCGGCCTGGTACGACGGCGGCCTCATCAAGCTGTCCAAGGAGCGCGTTGACCGCCTGGGCTATTTCAAGGAAATCGACATCGAGACCAGCGAGGTTGCCGGCGCACCCGACCAGGTCGATCTCGTCGTCACGCTGACCGAGAAACCGACCGGCAACCTGGCCATAGGCGCGGGCTACTCCAACGCCGAGAAGCTCACCTTCTCGGCCTCGATCAAGCAGGACAACGCCTTTGGCTCGGGCAAGAGCCTGGGCCTGGAAGTCAACACCGGCCGCAGCAACCGCACCCTGGTGGTGAGCACGGTCGATCCCTACTGGACGGTGGACGGCGTCTCGCTCGCCCTGGACGCCTTCTACCGCACCTCGCGCCCGATCAACTTCCTCGGCGACAGCTACGACCTGAAGACGCCGGGCGCCTCGGCGCGCTTCGGCATCCCCTTCTCGGAATACGACACCGTCTTCCTGGGCCTGGGCTGGGAGCGCACCGAGCTCGGCACCTCCGTCGGCCTGCCGCTGGCCTGGCTGAACTACCGCGCGCTCTACGGTTCCACCACGGACGCCTTCGCCACCACGCTGGGCTGGGCGCGCGATGGCCGCGACAGCCTTCTCGCGCCCAGCACGGGCCGCTACCAGCGCTTGTTCTTCGAGTGGAGCTTCGCCGGCGAGGTGCGCTATCTCAAGACCAATCTGCAGTACCAGGAATACTGGAGCCTGCCGGCCCGCTTGACGCTGGGCGTCAACGCCGAACTGGGCCTGGGCCGCGGCCTCGGCGGCAAGCCCTTCCCGGTGTTCAAGAACTTCTACGGCGGCGGCCTGGGCACGGTGCGCGTCTTCGAGCAGGGCTCGCTGGGCGTGATCGACCCCACCGGCTCCTATATCGGTGGCGCCAAGCGCTTCAATGCCAATGCCGAGCTGTACTTCCCGGTGCCCGGCACCGGCAACGACCGTTCGCTGCGCATCTTTGCCTTCTACGACATGGGCAATGTCTGGCGCGAGCATGAAAAGGCCACCACCGCTTCGCTGCGCGCCTCGGCCGGTTTGGGCCTGAGCTGGATCTCGCCGGTGGGTCCGCTCAAGCTGAGCTGGGGCACGCCATTGCAGGTGCAGCGCAACGATAGAATCCAACGCTTCCAATTCCAGATCGGGACTGCCTTCTGATGAAGACGTTCGCCCTTACCGCACTCGCCGCCTTCTCCCTGCTGGCCACTTCCACGGCCCCAGCCGCCGCCCAGGAACTCAAGATCGGCTACGTCAACAGCGAACGCGTGCTGCGCGAGGCCACGCCGGCCAAGGCGGCGCAGACCAAGCTCGAGGCCGAGTTCAGTAAGCGCGAGAAGGAGCTCAACGACATTGCGGCCAAGCTCAAGACGGCGGCCGACAAGTTCGAGAAGGATGCGCCCACGGTCTCCGAGAGCGAGAAAAACCGCCGCCAGCGCGAACTCGTCGAACAAGACCGCGACCTGCAGCGCAAGCGCCGCGAGTTTCAGGAAGACCTGAATCAGCGCCGCAACGAAGAGCTGGCCGCCGTGGTCGAACGCGCCAACCGCGTCATCAAGCAGATCTTCGACAGCGAGAAGTACGACCTCATCCTGCAGGAAGTGGTGTTCGCCGGCACCCGCGTCGACATCACCGACAAGGTCATCAAGGTTCTCAACGCGACGCCGGCCGCGGGCAAGTAAGCGCCGCTGCCGGGTGCGCCGCCATCGTGACCGAGGTCCGTGCGCGCCTGGCCGATCTGGCCCGTCTGCTGGGCGGTGATCTGGTCGGCGACGGGACTCTCCAGGTCCGGCGCATCGCGCCGCTGGAGCAGGCCGACGCCGGCTGCATCAGCTTTCTCTCGCACCCGCGCTACCAGGCCCAGCTGGCCACCACGCAGGCTGGCTGCGTGATCGTGGCACCGGCCTCGCGCGAGGCTGCGACTGCGCGGGGCGCCGCCATCATCTGCGCCGACCCTTACCTGGCCTTTGCCCGACTCACGCAGTGGTGGGCCGCCCAGGCCAGGCGCGCGCCGCTGGCCGGCGTGCACGCCAGCGCGGTGGTCGAGGAGGGCGCCCTGATCGCCCCCGATGCATCCATAGGCCCGCTGGCCTTCATCAGCCGCGGCGCACGCGTAGGCGCTGGCGCGGTGATAGGCAGCCATGCCAGCCTGGGCGAGGGCGCCGAGGTTGGGGCCCATACCGTGTTCAAGCCCCGCGTCACGCTGGGCCATGGCTGCCGCATCGGCGCCCGCGGCATCGTGCACAGCGGCGTCGTGATCGGCGCCGACGGCTTCGGCTTCGCGCCCGACCAGGGCCGCTGGGAGAAGATCGAGCAGCTCGGCGCCGTGGCCATCGGCGACGACGTCGAGATCGGCGCCAACACCTGCATAGACCGCGGTGCGCTCGAAGACACCGTGCTCGAGGACGGCGTCAAGCTCGACAACCTGGTGCAGATCGGCCACAACGTGCGCGTCGGCGCCCACAGCGCCTTTGCCGGCTGCGTGGGCGTGGCCGGCAGCGCGCGCATAGGCCGCCACTGCACCGCCGGCGGCGGCGCCATCATCCTGGGCCACCTCGAGATCGTCGACCACGTACACATCAGCGCAGCGACGCTGATCTCGCGCTCCATCCACAAGCCGGGTGTTTACAGCGGCGCGTTTCCCTTCGATGACAATGCATCGTGGGAGAAGAACGCCGCCACGCTGCGGCAATTGCACGCGCTGCGCGACCGCCTGCGGGCCCTCGAGCGCAAGAACTGAGAAGACATGGACATCCAATACATCCTGCGCAAACTGCCGCACCGCTACCCCTTTCTGCTCGTCGACCGCGTGCTCGAGATCGAGAAGAACGTGCGCATCCGGGCGCTCAAGAACGTCACCATCAACGAACCCTTCTTCCCGGGCCACTTTCCGGCGCGGCCGGTGATGCCGGGGGTGCTGATGCTCGAGGCCCTGGCCCAGGCCGCGGCACTGCTGTCCTTCGAGTCGATGGACACGGCGGCGGGCGAGGACACGGTGGTCTATTTCGCCGGCATCGACAACGCGCGCTTCAAGCGTCCGGTGGGCCCCGGCGACCAGCTCATTCTCGAGGCCGCGATCGACCGCGTGAAGGCCGGCATCTTCCGCTACAAGACGCGCGCCACGGTGGACGGCCTGCTCGCCTGCGAGGCCGACCTGATGTGTACGATGCGCAAGGTGGCCTGAGCGCCGGCCTGCCGCCTGTTCCGCCCATGCCGTCCATCCATCCCACTGCCATCGTCGACGCTGGCGCCGATCTTGCCGCCGGCGTGACGGTCGGCCCCTATGCCGTGATCGGCCCCGGCGTCACGGTGGGCGCGGGCACGAGCATCGGCGCCCACTGCGTGATCGAGGGCCCCACCACGCTGGGCCGCGACAACACCATCCACGCCCACGCGGCGCTGGGCTGTGCCCCCCAGGACATGAAGTACCGCGGCGAGGCTACGCAGCTGGTCGTGGGCGACCGCAACACCATCTTCCAGTTCTGCACCTTCAGCCGCGGCACGGTGCAAGACGCCGGCATCACCCGCGTCGGCGATGACAACTGGATCATGGCCTACGTGCACATCGCCCACGACGCCCAGGTCGGCAGCCACACGGTGCTGGCCAACAACGCCACGCTGGCCGGTCATGTACAGGTGGGCGATTGGGCCATCGTCGGCGGCCTTTCGGGCATCCACCAGTTCTGCAAGGTCGGCGCCCATGTGATGCTGGGCTTCCAAAGCCATGTCTCGCAGGATGTGCCGCCCTTCATGACGGCCACGGGCAACCCGCTGGGCGTGGCCGGCATCAATGCCGAAGGCCTGAAGCGGCGTGGCTTCTCGCGTGAACGCATTGCGCTGGTCAAGCAGATGCACCGCCTGCTCTACCGCGAAGGCCTCACGCTCGAAAAGGCGCGCGAGGCGATCACGGCGCTGGCCGACACCGTGGAAGGCGGCGACGCCGACGTGGCCCAGTTGCTGGCCTTCCTGGCCGCTTCCACCCGCGGCATCGCGCGCTAGACCTGCCGATGCGCATAGCCATGGTGGCTGGCGAAGCCTCGGGCGACCTGCTGGCGGGCCTGCTGCTGGGTGGTCTGCGCCAGCGCTGGCCCGGCCTGCAGACAGTCGGCATCGGCGGCCCGCGCATGGCTGAGCAGGGCTTTGCCGCCTGGTGGCCGCACGAGAAGCTGGCAGTGCGTGGCTATGTCGAGGTGCTGCGCCATTACCGCGAGATCTCGGCCATCCGCGAGGCGCTGGCCGCGCGGCTGTTGCAGGAGCGGCCGGCGGCCTTCATCGGCGTCGACGCGCCCGATTTCAACCTCGGCCTCGAGGCGCGGCTCAAGGCCGCCGGCATCAAGAGCGTCCACTTCGTCTGCCCCTCGATCTGGGCCTGGCGTGGTGGCCGTGCCCGCAAGATGGCGGTCAGCGCGGACCATGTGCTGTGCCTGTTTCCCTTCGAGCCGGAACTGCTGCGTGCCCACGGCGTGGCGGCCAGCTACGTCGGCCATCCGCTGGCCGATGCGATCCCGCTGGAGCCGCCGCGCGCTGCCAGGCGCGCCGCCCTGGGCCTGTCGGAAAGCGATGCTGTGGTGGCGGTGCTGCCGGGCAGCCGCCGCTCCGAGATCCAGTACATCGCGCCGGCCTTCCTGCAGGCCTGCGTGCTGCTGCAGCGCGAGCGCCCTGGGCTGCGCTTCCTGCTGCCGGTGGCGCCGGGCTTGCGCGCCATGCTGGATCCGCTGATCGCCGCCCACGCGCCGGGCCTGGCCGTGCAGGTGCTGGACGGCCAGTCGCACGCAGCACTGGCGGCCTGCGACGTGACCCTGATCGCCAGCGGTACCGCCACGCTGGAGGCGGCGCTGTTCAAGCGGCCCATGGTCATCGGCTATCGGATGCACCCGCTGAGCTGGCAGCTCATGAAGCGCATGCGCTACCAGCCCTGGGTCGGCCTGCCCAATATCCTGAGCCGTGACTTCGTCGTGCCCGAACTCATCCAGGGCGATTGCGCGCCGGCGCCGCTGGCGCGTGCGGTGGCGCGCTGGCTGGACGATGCCACCGCCAGCGCCGCTCTCGAGCGCCGTTTCACCGACCTGCACCACCTGCTCAAGCGCGACACCGCGCGCTGCGCCACCGATGCCCTCGCGCAAATCCTTCAGGCTTGAACAGCTGGGCCTGGGCTGGGACCAGCCGGGCCTGGTGGCCGGGGTCGACGAGGCCGGCCGCGGCCCGCTGGCCGGCCCGGTGGTGGCGGCGGCCGTCATCCTCGACGAGCTGCAGCCCATACGCGGCCTGGGCGATTCAAAGGCCATTGCGCCGCGCCGCCGCGAGGCCTTGTTCGACGAGATCCGCGCACGCGCCCTGTGCTGCTCCATCGCCAGCGCCAGCGTGGCCGAGATCGACCGCCTCAACATCCTGCAGGCCACGCTGCTGGCGATGCAGCGCGCCGTGGCCGGGCTGAGGCTGCGCCCGCAGCGTGTGGTCGTCGACGGCAACCGCGTGCCCGTGCTGCCCATGCCGGTGGCGGCCATCGTGAAAGGCGACGCGCGGGTGGCCGCCATCTCGGCCGCCTCCATCTTGGCCAAGGTACACCGCGATCGCCTTTGCCTGGAACTGCACGAGGCCCATCCGGCCTATGGCTTTGCAGCGCACAAGGGCTATCCCACGGCGGCCCACCTCGAGGCCTTGCGCGCAAACGGCCCCTGCGTCGAGCACCG
This sequence comes from Rubrivivax sp. A210, assembly GCF_904426505.1. GTDB lineage: Bacteria > Pseudomonadota > Gammaproteobacteria > Burkholderiales > Burkholderiaceae_C > Rubrivivax. Next base: position 803,807 of record NZ_CAJGBN010000001.1, on the reverse strand, counting down.
GCTCAGCTTCGCGCCGGTGCGCGCCGCCGCAGAGCAGCGATGAGCACGGTCGAGCCCACCCGCATCAGCTCGCGCGACAACCCGCTGCTGATGCGGTTGCGCCGCCTGGCCCAGGACGGCGGCGCCTACCGTCGTGTCGGCCAGGTGTGGATCGAGGGCGAGCACCTGTGCGCGGCGCTGCGCACGCGGGGCGGGCCTGCCCTGCAGGCGGTGGTCAGCGAAGCGGCCTGGGAGCAGCCGGGCCTGCGCGAACTGGCCGGTTGGGCAGAGCGCGTGGCCCTGCTGCCGCCGGCTCTGTTTGCCGGCATCAGCGGGCTCGAATCACCCACCGGCATCGGCTACGTGATCGAGCTGCCACCGCCTCCGGCCCTGGACCCTCACGCCGCCAGCGTGGTGCTCGACCGCGTGCAGGACGCCGGCAATGTCGGCAGCATCCTGCGCAGCGCCGCGGCCTTCGGCGCGGGCCAGGTGCTGGCGCTCAAGGGCACGGCGGCGCTGTGGTCGCCCAAGGTGCTGCGCGCCGGCATGGGCGCGCACTTCGGCCTGCGCCTGATCGAAGGTCTGGAAGAGGCGGCCCTCACCGCACTGCAGGTCAAGCTGGTCGCCACCAGCTCGCACGGCGGTGCCGAGCTGCCGCGGGCCGAGCTGCCGCGCCCCTGCGCCTGGGTGCTGGGCCATGAAGGGCAGGGCGTCTCGGCCACGCTGCTGGCGAGTTGCGCGCTGCAGCTGCGCATACCGCAGCCGGGCGGTGAGGAATCGCTGAACGTCGCCGCCGCGGCGGCGGTCTGCCTTTACGAATCGGCGCGGCGCTAACGGGCCCGCCGCCTCGTTCCATCAAGCGGCCGCCGCGGATCCGGCTCCGCCGGGCCGCCAGCGGCGCCCCCTGGGGGGAGGCGCCGAAGGCGCTTCGGGGGGATCAATACACCAGCCGGTCGGGCCGCAGGTCGCGCAGGATGGTGGTGGCAATTTCCTCGATGGACTTGTGCGTGGACGACAGCCAGGACACGCCCTCGCGCCGCATCATGGCCTCGGCCTCGTTGATCTCGTAACGGCAGTTCTCCAGCGCCGCGTACTTGCTGCCAGGCCGCCGCTCGTTGCGGATCTGCGCCAGCCGGGTCGGGTCTATCGTGAGGCCGAAGCACTTGCGCCGGTGCGGCATCAGCGCGCCGGGCATGCGGCCGCGTTCGAAGTCTTCCGGGATCAACGGGTAGTTGGCGGCCTTGATGCCGTGTTGCATGGCCAGGTACAGGCTGGTCGGCGTCTTGCCACTGCGGCTGACGCCGAGCAGGATGACATCGGCCACGTCGAGGTTGCGCGCGCTCTGGCCGTCGTCGTGGGCCAGGCTGAAGTTGATGGCCTCGATGCGGTCGTGGTACTCCTGGCTCTGGCTGGCGTCGGAGAAGCGGCCGACGCGGTGGTTGCTCTTGACGCCGAACTCCACTTCCAGCGGTTCGACGAAGGTGCGAAACATGTCCAACACCAGGCCTTTGCAGTGGTCGCCGGTGACCATCGCGCGCACCTCGTCGTTGACGAGGGTGATGAAGACGATGGGGCGCCGGCCTTCGCTGGCCGCGGTGGCGTTGATCTCCGAGACCACGCGCGCTGCCTTCTCGACGGTGTCGATGAAGGGTCGCCGCACATGGCGCGGGCGTGCCGGAAACTGGTTGAGGATGGAATTGCCGAAGGTTTCGGCCGTGATGCCGGTGCCGTCGGAGACGAAGAAAACGGTGCGCTCGGTCATGGATGTCGCGCTCTTGGCGGTGCAGGCCAGGCCGGCCTGAAGACCATCATAGGGAAGAACTCCTTAGAATGATTCGATCATTCCGCCCTCCGGCCCTCACGTGACCTGCCTGCAAAGCCCCTTGTTCCGCGCCATTCGGCGGCGGCGGGCGCGGCGCCACGCCAGCCCCGGACAGCCGCCCGCCTCGTCTGCGCGCGCCCATGCGGAAGCACCGGTTTTCCCACATCACGGAGCTTTCCCATGTCTACTCACACGCCGCAAGCCGCCCTGGCCACCGCCCTGGTGGCCCCATTTGAACAACTGAGGATGACCGACGTCGAGATCGTGGGCGGCAAGAACGCCTCGCTCGGCGAAATGATCAGCCAGCTTGCCGCCAGCGGCGTGCGCGTCCCGGGCGGTTTTGCCACCACGGCCCACGCCTTCCGCGAGTTCCTGCTGCACGGCGGGTTGCAGCAGCGCATCCAGGCCGAGCTCGACGCGCTCGATGTCGACAACGTGCGCGCGCTCGCCGCGGCCGGTGCGCGCATCCGCCAGTGGGTGCTCGACACCCCCTTCCCGCCGGCGCTGGAAGCGGCCATCCGCGCGCAGTTCAAGCTGCTGGTGGGCGAGGGCCCCGAGGCCGCGCGGGCCAGCTTTGCCGTGCGCTCGTCGGCCACCGCCGAAGACCTGCCCGATGCCTCGTTCGCGGGCCAGCAAGAGACCTTCCTCAATGTCACCGGCATTGATGAAGTGCTGCACCGCATGAAGGAGGTCTTCGCCTCTCTCTACAACGACCGTGCCATCAGCTACCGCGTCCACAAGGGCTTTGCCCATGCCGACGTGGCGTTGTCGGCCGGCGTGCAGCGCATGGTGCGCAGCGACCTTGGCTCGGCCGGCGTGATGTTCACCATCGACACCGAATCCGGCTTTGCCGACGTCGTCTTCATCACCGCCAGCTACGGCCTGGGCGAGACGGTGGTGCAGGGCGCCGTCAACCCCGACGAGTTCTATGTCCACAAGCACACGCTGCGCGCCGGCCGCCCGGCGGTGATACGCCGCGTGCTCGGCTCCAAGCTGCAGCGCATGGAGTTCGCCAGCGCCGCCGACAAGGCCGCCCACGGCCGCCTGGTGACGGTGATCGACACGCCGCCCGAGCAGCGCAACCGCTATTCGCTGAACGATGCCGACGTCACCGAACTGGCCCGCTTTGCGCTGATCATCGAGCAGCACTACGGCCGCCCCATGGACATCGAGTGGGGCAAGGACGGCGTCGACGGCCACCTCTACATCCTGCAGGCGCGGCCCGAGACGGTGAAGAGCCAGGCCGGAGGCCGCGTCGAGCAGCGCTGGCGCATCAAGGGCGACCGCGCCAAGAACACTGTGCTGGCCGAGGGGCGGGCCATCGGCCAGAAAGTGGGCACGGGCACGGTGCGCCTGGTGCGCAGCGTGGCCGAGATGGACCGCGTGCAGCCGGGCGACGTGCTGGTGGCCGACATGACCGACCCCAACTGGGAGCCGGTGATGAAGCGTGCCGCGGCCATCGTCACCAACCGCGGTGGCCGCACCTGCCATGCGGCCATCATTGCGCGCGAGCTGGGCATCCCGGCGGTGGTCGGCTGTGGCCACGCCACCGAGAGCCTGAGCGAGGGCGCCCTGGTCACCGTATCCTGCGCCGAGGGCGATACCGGCTACGTCTACGACGGCCTGCTCGAGACCGAAGTGAGCGATGTCGCGCGTGGCGAGATGCCGTATTGCCCGGTCAAGATCATGATGAACGTGGGCAATCCTCAGCTGGCCTTCGACTTTGCCCAGATGCCCAATTCCGGCGTCGGTCTGGCGCGGCTGGAATTCATCATCAACAACAACATCGGGGTCCACCCGAAGGCCATCCTCGACTACCCGAACATCGACCCCGACCTGAAGAAAGCGGTCGAGTCGGTGGCGCGCGGCCACGCCAGCCCGCGCGCCTTCTACGTCGACAAGCTCACCGAGGGCATCAGCACCATCGCCGCCGCCTTCTGGCCCAAGCCGGTAATCGTTCGCCTGTCCGACTTCAAGAGCAACGAGTACCGCAAGCTCATCGGCGGCACCCGCTACGAGCCCGACGAAGAGAACCCCATGCTGGGCTTCCGCGGCGCCAGCCGCTACATCAGCGGCGAGTTCAGCGATGCCTTCGCGATGGAGTGCGAGGCGCTCAAGCGCGTGCGCGGCGAGATGGGCCTCAGCAATGTCGAGATCATGGTGCCCTTCGTGCGCACCGTGAGACAGGCCAGCCAGGTGGCACAGATGCTGGCTGATCGCGGCCTGGCGCGCGGCGTCGATGGCATGCGTTTGATCATGATGTGCGAGGTGCCCAGCAACGCCATCCTGGCCGAGCAGTTCCTCGAGCACTTCGACGGCATGTCCATAGGCTCCAACGACCTCACCCAGCTCACCCTGGGCCTGGATCGCGATTCCGGCCTGGAGCAACTGGCGAGCGACTTCGACGAGCGCGACCCGGCGGTCAAGGCGTTGATCTCCCGCGCCATCGCCACCTGCCGCGCCCACGGCAAGTACGTCGGCATCTGCGGCCAGGGGCCCAGCGACCATCCTGACTTCGCCGACTGGCTGGCGCGCGAGGGCATTGCCTCGATTTCGCTCAACCCTGACAGCGTGGTCGAGACCTGGCAACGCCTGGCAGGGCAATCCAGCTGAGAATGATTCCCTTGGCGCGGTTACGATGCGTGCCAGGGAAATGCGGACGGTGGGCCTGCCCACCGCCGCCGCAAGGCCGCACAAGCACGGTCAGAAGTAACCAGGTGGCGAATGGACGGTAGCGAGATCTTCGCCAAGACCCCGGCCGGCAGCGAGGAGATGCGTTCGCGCGATCGCCGGCTGCCGCAGCGTCTGCGTACTTTGCTGATCATGGTGGACGGCACGCGCACTGCCGCGCAACTGCAGGCCGCTGCAGCCACCATCGGTGCCCCCGATGACGCGGTGCAGATGCTGGTCGACCTCGGCCTCATCGCCGCAATGGCCGCCACCCGTGCGGCGGCGCCGGCTGTGCCGGCCGCAGCAGCGGCTGCTGCGCTGCCCACGGTGGACGAGGGCGAGCGTTTTCGCGTGACGCAGAAGTTCATGAACGACACCGCGGTCGACCTGCTCGGCTTTCGCGCGTTTCTCTTCACGCTCAAGCTCGAGAAGTGCTACACGCGGGCCGACCTTCTGGCCCTGATGCCCGACTTCAACAAGGCCCTGGCCAAGGCCAGCGGCGCCGAAGTGGCGCGCGTGCTGGAGTTGCGAGCGCGCGAACTGTTGGGCTGAAGGCCGGTAGCGGCTTCAGTGCGAGGCGGCCGAGGCCGCTGGCGCTGCCGCACCGGCGCCGACATCGTGCTTTTCGCCGCCGAGATCGACGTCGCCGCCCGACTTCTGCAGGATGAACAGGGCAAGCGCCGCGAAGGCGACGAAGGCGACGGCAATCTTCCACATGGTCTGGCGGCTCTCGATCTGTAGGTAAGCACTGCACGCCAGGCGCGCGCAGTGCTCACCCGGGTGTACCACCCCGGGGGCCACGCGCACGGGAGGCGCGTGGCGTTGAGTCCGTCAGTCGTTCTTGTAAATGTCGACGTCCTTGGTTTCCTTGACGAACAGCGTGCCCACGATGAAGGTCATCGACGCGATGATGATGGGGTACCACAGGCCGCTGTAGATGTTGCCCTGGGCGGCCACGATGGAAAACGAGATCGCCGGCAGGAAGCCGCCGAACCAGCCGTTGCCGATGTGGTAGGGCAGGCTCATCGAGGTGTAGCGGATCCGGGTCGGGAAGAACTCGACCAGCATCGCCGCGATGGGGCCGTAGACCATGGTGACGTAGATCACCATGATGGTCAGGATGCCGACCAGCATCCACCAGTTGCCACTGCCCGCCGAGATCGGGTCGGCCTTGGCCGGGTAGCCGGCGGCGCTCAGCGCCTCGCGCACTTCCTTCTCGAAGCGCGCCTTTTCGTCCTTGGCATTGGGCTGGGTGGCGGCATAGCCCACGATGGCCTTGTCGCCCACCTTGACGGTGGCGATGGCGGCACCGGCGACCTCGACCTTGTCGTAGTTGACGCCGGAGTTGGCCAGGAAGGTGCGGGTCAGGTCGCAGGCGGTGGTGAACTTGGCCGTGCCGGTGAGGTTGAGGATCAGGTTGCAGTCACCCGAGGGGGCTTCGACCTTCACCGGCGACTTCTGGATTGCCGCTTGCAGCTTGGGATTGGCGTAGGTGGTGAGCGCGTTGAAGAGCGGGAAGTAGGTCAGCACCGCGAGCAGGCAGCCGGCCATGATGATGGGCTTGCGGCCGATCTTGTCGGACAGCGCGCCGAAGACGATGAAGAAGGGCGTGCCCAGGATCAGCGAAACGGCGATCAGCACGTTGGCCGTCGGGCCGTCGACCTTGAGGAAGGACTGCAGGAAGAAGAGGGTGTAGAACTGGCCCGTGTACCAGACCACGGCCTGGCCGGCAGTGCCGCCGATCAGCGCCAGGATGACGATCTTGAGGTTGGACCACTGGCCGAAGGACTCGGTGAGCGGTGCCTTCGAGGTCTTGCCCTCGGACTTCATGCGCGCGAAGGCCGGCGACTCGCTGAGCTTGAGGCGTATCCACACCGAGACGGCCAGCAGGATGCCCGACATCGCATACGGAATGCGCCAGCCCCAGGCCGCGAATTCCTTCTCGCCGAGGTAGGTGCGCGTGCCCAGGATGACCATCAGCGCCAGCATCAGACCCACGGTGGCGGTGGTCTGGATCCAGGCCGTGTAGGCGCCGCGCTTGCCGTGCGGCGCGTGCTCGGCCACGTAGGTGGCGGCACCGCCGTACTCGCCGCCCAGTGCCAGGCCTTGCAGCAGGCGCAGCGCGATCAGCGCGATGGGTGCTGCGATGCCCCAACTGGCATAGGTGGGCAAGAAGGCGACCAGAAAGGTCGACAGGCCCATGATCAGGATGGTCACCAGGAAGGTGTACTTGCGGCCCACCAGGTCACCCAGGCGGCCGAAAACGATGGCACCGAACGGGCGCACCGCGAAGCCGGCCGCAAAGGCCAGCAAGGTGAAGATGTCGCGCGTGGCGGGGTCGAGCGCGGTGAAGAAGTTGGCCGCGATGATGGCCGACATGACGCCGAACAAATAGAAGTCGTACCACTCGAACACGGTGCCCAGCGACGAGGCGAAGATCACGCTTCGTTCCTCTGGCGTCATCGGTCGCGGGCCCGCCTTGGCGTGCGCGCTCATTCTGTTGTCGGCGATGGCCATGTCATGGTCTCCTTGTCTGTGTACGGCTGCACCAAGGCGGTGCCCTGGTGAAATTGCAGTCTTTTCAGGCCACCTGACCGGAATCTGACAAGGCGGGCGGCCCCTGGGGCCTTGCGTGTTCGAAGCGGGTTTTCCTAGGTATCGATAACCCCTCGGGTGATGCGCGTCAGCCTCCCCGGTGGCCCCGCCTGCCGTCACCCGGTGAGGGAGAATGCGCCGCATGCTCGAAGCTCGACAACAAGGCCTGTGGCGCAGCACGCGCAAGCTCACCGGCCTGCTGCTGCTGGTGTGGCTGCTGGCCAATCTGCTGGGCCCCTGGTTCGCCCACGCCATGACCGGCTGGCGGGTGGCCGGCGTGCCGCTGGGCTACTGGCTCGCGGCCCAGGGCCTGCTGGGGCTCTACCTGGCCCTCATCGTCGTCTATATCGTCGTGATGAACCGGCTCGAGCGGCGTTGCCGCGACGCCGGTGCGCCCGAGGCCGACCCCAGGGGCACTGAATGAGCGTGGGGGGCGCAAGCGCGGCCGAACGCTCGTTGTCGCGCCGCATGGCAGCTCGCTACGGGCTCTTCCTGCTGGCCCTGGCTGCGCTCACGCTGGCGCTGGCCACGGCCGAGCGCCTGGGCTTGCCGCGCGGCTGGATAGGCGCCACCTTCCTGGTGATGACGGTGGCCGTCTATGCCGGCATAGGCTTTCTTTGCCGCACCTCCGACGAGGCCGAATACTTCGTCGCCGGGCGGCGCGTGCCGGCCATGTACAACGGCGCTGCCACCGCCGCCGACTGGATGTCGGCCGCGTCCTTCATAGGCACGGCCGGCGTGCTCTACCTGCAGGGCTTTGCCGGCCTGGCCTACATCCTGGGCTGGACCGGCGGCTACTGCCTGGTGGCACTGTTGCTGGCGCCCTATCTGCGACGCTACGGCCAATACACCATCCCCGATTTCCTGGGTGCGCGTTATGGCGGCCTGATGCCGCGGCTGATCGGCGCCGCGTCCGCGGTGGGTGTGTCCTTCGTCTACCTGGTGGTGCAGATCTACGGCGTCGGCCTCATCACCTCGCACCTCACCGGCTTTGGCTTCGAGCTCGGCATCTTCGTCGGGCTGGGCGGCGTGCTGGTGTGCTCCTTCCTGGGCGGCATGCGCGCCGTCACCTGGACCCAGGTGGCACAGTACCTGGTGCTGATCGTGGCCTACCTGGTGCCGCTGACCTGGCTGTCTTTCGAGCAGACGGGCAACCCGTTCCCGGCCGTGGCCTATGGCAGCCAGCTCGAGCGCGTCCACCAGCGCGAGCAGCAACTGCTGACCGATCCGGCCGAGCTCGAGGTGGCGCGGCTGCTGCGCCTGCGTGCCGCCGAGATCGACCGCAAGCTCGAGGACGTGCGCGGCTCCATGGCCGCCGATGCGCAGGTGCTGGCGCGCCAGATCGCCCACCTGCGTGCCGAGGGTGCGCCGCTGGTGCAGATCCAGCGCGCCGAGCGAGAGTACCTGCAACGCCCGCGCACCGAGACCCAGGCGCGTGCCCAGTACCTGCGCGACCGCGACGCCGCGCTGACCCACGCCCAACCCCTGGCCGGCATGCCGCGACACGCCCAGCCCTTCGCCGCCGGTGGCGCCGAAGGCGACACGGCCAGCGGCGCCCGCTTTGACAGCGCGCGCATCAACTTCATCGCATTGATGCTCTGCCTGATGCTGGGCACGGCGGCACTGCCCCATGTGCTGACGCGCATCTACACCACCACAACGCCTGCGCAGGCGCGTGTCTCGGTGGCCTGGTCGCTCTTCTTCATTGTGCTGCTCTACGTGGCCGCGCCGCCGCTGGCCGCCATCGTCAAGTTCGAGGTGCTCGAAAACCTGGTGGGCCTGCCCATCGACCAGTTGCCGGCCTGGGTGACGCGCTGGTCGCGCCTGGACCCCAACCTGCTGACGGTGCGCGACATCAATGCCGACGGCATCCTCCAACTGGGCGAGTTGTTCATGGGCGGCGACATCATCGTGCTCGCAGCGCCCGAGATCGGCGGCCTGCCCTATTGGGTGACCTGCCTGGTCGCCGCCGGCGGCCTGGCGGCCGCGTTGTCCACCGCCGACGGCCTGCTGCTGACCATCGCCAATTCGCTCTCGCACGATGTCTGGTTCCGCGTCTTCAACCCTGGCGCGGCCTCGGTCTCGCGCGTCATCGCGTCCAAGATGCTGGTGATGGTGGTGGCGCTGCTGGCGGCGTTGATCGCCTCGTTGAAGATTGCCGACATCCTGCAGTTCGTCTCGGCCGCCTTTTCGCTGGCGGCGGCGGCCTTCTTCCCGGCGCTGGTGATGGGCATCTTCTGGCGCCGCGCCAACCGCGCCGGCGCGGTGGCCGGCATGCTGGTGGGCCTGGCCGTCTGCGGCGGCTACATGGTCGTCAACCTGGCCTGGCTGCGTTCGCTGTTCGGCCTGGCCGGCAATGCGGGGGGCTCGCTGTGGTTGGGCATCGATGCCGCCGCGGCTGGTGTCTTCGGGGTGCCGGCGGGGCTGGCTGCGCTGGTGATCGCGAGCCTGCTCACTCGCGCACCCGATGAGCAGGCCGATGCCTTTGTCGACGCGCTGCGCGCCCCCGGCCCCGACGAAGCCTGATGGGCGCACCACCCGGCTGCCCTGGGGTGCGGCTGTTGTCGGATGCTATAATTTTCGGCTTTCCTTGCTGCACCCGCCATGTTGACGCATCGGGGCAGCTTCCACCCCCCGTCACCGTTGCCGCCGCCTTTTCACGGGCGCTGGCGCGAGGCCGGAATCCACAAGGAGTGTTCATGCGTCACTATGAGATCGTTCTGCTGATCCATCCGGATCAAAGCGAACAGGTTCCGGCCATGCTGGAGCGTTACAAGGGCCTGGTCACCGCCGGCGGCGGCAAGGTGCATCGCGTTGAAGACTGGGGCCGGCGCCAGCTGGCCTACATGATCCAGAAGCTCGTGAAGGCGCACTACCTGTGCCTCAACATCGAGTGCGACAACGCGGTGCTGACCGAGCTCGAGACGGGCTTCCGCTTCAACGACGCCGTGCTGCGCCACCTCACGGTGGCCAAGCCCAAGGCCGAGACCACCCCGTCCATCATGATGAAGGCGGTCGAGCGCGAAGAGGCTCGCAAGGAGCGCCAGGAGGCTTCGGCCTGATTCCAGGCCTGCCGTCCAAGGCTGCCGGCGCGCCACGATGAACCGTCTGGTTCTTGCGGCCGCGCTGGTGGAGCGGGCGGCCACGCGTTTCACCCCCGCCGGTCTGCCGGCCCTGGATCTGGGCTTGAAGCACGAATCCGAGGTCAGCGAAGACGGGCAGCCGCGCAAGGTCTCGATGGAGATGCGCGCGGTGGCCATAGGGGCTGTCACGCAGGGCCTGCTGCCGCTGGCGCTGGGGTCGGCCTGCATCTTTGCCGGCTTCATCACCAGCACCCGCAACGGACGTGGCCTGCTGTTCCATATCACCTCGGTCGAGCCCGACGCCCGCACCGAACCCATCCGGATCGATAGTTTTCAGTAGGAGCTGACTATGCCCCCGCCCCGTGGTAAAGGTCGTTTTTCCAAGGACAAGCGCCCCAAGCGCAACAACCAGTCGCTGCTGTTCCGCCGCAAGCGTTTCTGCCGCTTCACCGTCGCCAATGTCGAGTCGATCGACTACAAGGAAATCGACGTGTTGCGCGACTTCATCAGCGAGAACGGCAAGATCACGCCGGCCCGCCTGACCGGCACGCGTGCCTTCTATCAGCGCCAGCTGACCACCGCGATCAAGCGTGCCCGCTTCCTCGCGCTGCTGCCGTATTCCGACCAGCACAAGGTCTGAGGAGCCCGCCATGCAAGTGATTCTTCTCGACAAGGTGGCCAAGCTCGGTGATCTGGGCGACGTGGTCAAGGTCAAGCAGGGCTATGCCCGCAACTTCCTGATCCCGACCAAGCTGGCGCGCCGCGCCACCGAGGCCGCGATCAAGGAATTCGAGGGCCGCCGCGCCGAACTCGAAAAGGCCGCCGCTGCCAAGCTGGCTGCTGCCCAGGCCGTGGGCGAGCAGCTCGCCGGCAAGACGGTGCGCATCGCGCAGAAGGCCGGCGTCGACGGCCGCCTGTTCGGCTCGGTCACCAATGCCGACATCGCCGAGGCCCTGAGCAAGGCCGGCACGGCCATCGCCAAGGCCCAGGTGCGCCTGCCCAACGGCCCGCTCAAGAATGTGGGCGAGCACACGGTGTCGGTGGCGCCGCACGGCGATGTCGTCGTCGAGGTGACGGTGCAGGTGGTGGCCCAGGTCGACTGAGCCCCGCCCTCGCGCACCAAAGGCCGGCTGTCAGCCGGCCTTTTTCATTGCGGGCCGCGCATTCCCACAGGCCGCACACCGGCGATCCACAGGCTTGCCCACAGGCGCCTCCGAGCCTTGCACTAAGCTGCCGAGACGGCAGTCAGCCTCCACCAGCGTCGAAACCATGAGCACCCTGATCGACCCGCGCGACAGCGCCCCGACCCGCGACGACGATATCGCCCGCCTGCGCGTGCCACCACATTCTGTGGAGGCCGAGCAGAGCGTGCTGGGGGGCCTGCTGCTCGACAACCTGGCCTGGGACCGCGCCGCCGAGCTGCTGGCCGAGACCGACTTCTACCGCTACGAGCACCGCCTGATCTTCGGCGCCATCGCGGCCCTGGTGCAGCACAGCCGGCCGGCCGACGTGATCACGGTCTTCGAGCAGTTGCAGAGCAGCGGCCGCGCCGACGACTGCGGCGGCCTGGCCTATCTCAATGCGCTGGCGCAGAGCGTGCCCAGTGCCGCCAATATGCGGCGCTATGCGGAGATCGTGCGCGAGCGCGCCGTGCTGCGCAAGCTGGTGGCGGCCAGCGACGAGATCGCCACCACCGCCTTCAACCGCGAGGGCCGCCAGGTGGCCCAGATCCTCGACGAGGCCGAGCGCAAGATCCTCGAGATCGGCGAGGAGGGCTCGCGCCAGCGCCAGGGCTTCCAGGGCATGGACAAGCTGGTGGTCTCGCTGCTGGACCGCGTCAACGAGCTGGCCGAGAACGGCGCCGAGGACGTGACCGGCGTGCGCACCGGCTACTACGACCTCGACAGCATGACCGCCGGCATGCAGAAGGGCGATCTCATCGTGCTGGCCGCGCGGCCTTCGATGGGCAAGACCGCCTTCGCGCTCAACATTGCCGAGCACGTCGCGGTGAAGGAAGAGCTGCCGGTGCTGGTGTTCTCGATGGAAATGGGTGCCTCGCAGCTGGCACTGCGCATGGTGGGGTCGCTGGGCCGCATCAACCAGCAGCACCTGCGCACCGGCCGCCTGGCCGATGACGAATGGGGCCGCCTGGCCGAGGCCGTGGAGCGCCTGGGCAAGGTGCAGATGTTCATCGACGAGACCGCCGGTCTCAATGCCGGCGAATTGCGCGCACGCGCCCGCCGCATGGCGCGGCAGTTCGGTGGCACCCTGGGCCTGATCGTCATCGACTACCTGCAGCTGATGAGTGGCAGCGGCGGCAGTGATGAGAACCGCGCCACCGAACTGGGCGAGATCTCGCGCGGACTCAAGGCCCTGGCGAAGGAGTTGCAGTGCCCGGTGATCGCGCTGTCGCAGCTCAACCGCAGCGTCGAGACGCGCACCGACAAGCGGCCGATGATGAGCGACCTGCGCGAGTCGGGTGCCATCGAGCAGGATGCCGACATCATCATGTTCATCTACCGCGACGACTACTACACCAAGGAAGCGAGCAAGGAGCCGGGCGTGGCCGAGATCATCATCGCCAAGCAGCGCAACGGCCCGGTGGGCACGGTCAAGCTGACCTTCCTGAAGCCGCTGACCAAGTTCGACAACCTGGCGCCCGGCAGCAGCAGCGGGGGCGGCAGCGAATACTGACCCTGGTGTCGCCGGGGTGGGCGGCAGCGGCCTTGCGGGGTGAAATGGGGCTGTATATATTTACAGCATGCCTTTCGAAGCTGCACCAGAACCCGCATCATCCCCTGCGGCCGACGCCTGGTTGGCTGTGGCGCCGGTGGGCGCCCTCAAGGGCAGAGGCACCGCCTGGGCACTGGCCCACCGCTACAGCCGCGAAGGCCGCGAGGCCTGCGACGACGGCTGGGGCACGCTGGCGCAAGGCGTGGCCGAGGCGCGTTCGGCCCCCGGCACCCAGGTCTTCGAAGAGAAGGTGGGCCGCATCCTCTCGGGCAATGATTCGCCCGACATCGGCTTCGACCTCTCCATCAACCCCTACCGCGGCTGCGAGCATGGTTGCATCTATTGCTATGCGCGGCCCACGCACAGCTATCTCGATCTTTCGCCGGGGCTGGATTTCGAGACGCGCATCGTCGCCAAGGTCAACGCCGCCGAGAGGCTGCGCGAGGCGATCTCGGCGCGCGGTTATGCGCCGCTGCAGCTGAACATCGGCTCGGTCACTGACGCCTACCAGCCTGTGGAGCGGCGGCTGCGCATCACGCGTGGGGTCATCGAGGTGCTGGCCGCGGCCCGCCATCCGTTTTCCATCATCACCAAGGCAAGCCTGGTCGAGCGCGACCTCGACCTCATCGCACCCATGGCGGCCCAGCGCATGGCGGCGGTCTATGTTTCCATCACCACGCTGGATGGCGAACTGGCGCGCAAGCTCGAACCCCGCGCCGCCGCGCCGCAACGCCGTCTGCGCACCATCGAGGCCCTGGCGCGTGCCGGCGTGCCTGTGGGGGTGAGCGTCTCGCCGGTGATCCCCTTCCTCAACGAGCCCGAACTCGAGCGCATCCTGCAGGCCGCCGCCGATGCCGGGGCGGGTTCGGCCTTCAGCATCGTGCTGCGCCTGCCCTGGGAGGTGAATCCGCTGTTCCAGCAGTGGCTCGAGCAGCATGTACCCGAGCGCTCGGCGCGCATCATGGCGCGCGTGCGCGAGATGCGCGGCGGCCAGGACAACGACAGCCGCTTCGGCAGCCGCATGACGGGGCAGGGTGTCTGGGCGCAACTGCTGCGGCGCCGCTTTGTGGCGGCCTGTGCCCGCCTTGGCCTGGACCGTGAGCGCGCCGGCTTCGATTTCTCGCTCTTCCGGCCGCCCCCGAGAGTGGCGGGGCAGGGCGAGCTGTTCTGATCCGGCCGAGTGACCGTGATGGCGATGCTGGAGGTGGCTGGGCCGGCGCTACACCACCACCGCGTCGGGCCTGTCATCGGTGCGCCCGCGCAGCTTCAGGCCACCCAGCGAGTGGCCTGCGCGCTGGATGCCGGCGATATGGTTGGTGGCCTGGCAACTCTTCTTCAGCAACTCGGCCGAGCGCGCCATCAGCGCCTGGGCCTCGGGTATCGCGGCGGCGTTGCGGCGCGCCAGCACGCCGGCCATTTCCAGCAGCTTGGCGTTGAGCGTGCGCTCGCCCGCTTCCAGCAAGCGCCGCGCTGCCCCCGCCTGATCGCCCTTGAGCGAATCGTCCATGGCCTGGGCCGATAGCGCCAGCACCTGGGCCTGGGCGGTGCGGATCTGGCTTTGCGCCGGTTCGGCACGGCGGGCCGAGGCCAGCAGCACCTCGGTCATGGCCTTGGAGACGCAAAAGCGCAGCGCAATGCGCTCGACCATCGCGGCCTGGGCTTCTGCGGCCCGCAGTCCGGCTCGCATGCGGGCCGCGGTGGCCAGCAGCATATTGGCGGCCTCGAGGTCGAAGTCGTCGTCGCCGACCTGGGCCGCAAGGGCCTCGAAGGGTGCCAGCGCAGCCTCGGGCGAGGCGCCGGCCAGGCCCGTCAACACGTCGATGGCGAGGCCGAAGCGCGCCAGACGCTGAACCTCGGGGGCGCGCAGGCGCAGGCGCTTGAGATGCTCGCGCGCTGCGATCACACCCTGTGCATCGCCGGAGTCGAGGCGCAGCAGTGCCAGCAGCAACAGGCTCAGCGCGTCGAAGAGGCGCGACTGCAGGCCCATGCTCACGGTACGTTCCAGAAACTTCAGCGCCTCGGCGCCCTGGCCCTGGTAGAAGGCCAGCGCGCCGGCGTGCTGGGCCCGCAGCAGGCAGCCGGGGGTGATGTTGGCGGCCTGGCGGTATTCGTCCAGCGCACCGTCGAAATTGCATTGCTCGACCAGGATGCGGCCGGCCAGGTCGTGGGCGTCGGCCGAGCCAGGGTCGTCGGCCAGCACCGAGGCGATGCTCTTGCGCGCCTGCGCCAGGTCGCCGGCGGCAATCTCGGCACGCGCCATGCCCAGCCGCGCCCAGATTGCCTGCTTGGGCTCGGCCAGCTTGGCAAAGACCTTGTGCGAGTCCTCGGGCCGGTTCAGCCGCATCAGCAGCTCGGCCACCAGGCGACCGCAGTAGACGGCGTAGTCCTTCTTCTCCTGGAAGCGCTTGAGGGCGCGCGCCAGCGCCACCTCGGTCTGGCCGCTGTCCAGGGCCTGCAGCACGTCGGCCAGCTCACGCTTGCGGCGGCGTGCTTCCATCAGGCGTTCGGCGAGCAGGGCGCCGGTATAGGGGCGCACCAGGATGCCGTCCAGCCCGCCCTCGGCCGCCTCGACCACCTGCAGGTAGGTCGCCTGCGAGCTGACCATCAGGAAGACGGTGGAGTGCGGCAACTGGCCCTCGCGCCGCAGTTCGTCGAGCAAGTCCTGGCCGTTGTCGTCCGAGCCCTCGAACTCGCGGTTGCAGATGACGATGTCGAAGTGTTCGCGCTCGATGGCCAGGCGCGCTTCCTTGACGCGGCTGACCGTCGTCACTTGGCCGACGCCGGTGTCGCGCAACTGCACCGCGGCCACGCTGCGCAGCATGGCGTTGCCCTCGACCAGCAGCGCCCGCGCCAGGTGGATGTCGCGGTCGATCACGGCGTGGCGCTCCCCGAGCGGAGGGTGGCTCTGCGGGTGCAAGCAATGGCGCTAGGGCTGGCGGGAGGCATGGCGGCGGGGGCCTGGATGCCCCAGCCGGTGTATCGGCCGCCCACGGCGGCTACTTGAACAGGTCTTTCACGCGGTCGGTCCAGCTCTTGGCATTGGGCGAATGGCGGTCACCCGACTTGCGAAAGGACTCGTCGAGTTCCTTGAGCAGCTTGCGCTGGTGCTCGGTGAGCTTGACTGGCGTCTCCACGGCCACATGGCAGTAGAGGTCGCCCGGATAGCTCGAGCGCAGGCCCTTGATGCCCTTGCCGCGCAGGCGGAAGGTCTTGCCGTGCTGGGTGCCCTCGGGCAGGTCGATTTCTGCCTTGCTGCCCAGGGTGGGCACTTCCAGCGTGCCGCCGAGCGCGGCGGTGGTCAGACCCACCGGCACCGAGCAGTGCAGGTCGTCGCCGTCGCGCTCGAAGATCTCGTGCTGCTTGACGCGGATCTCGATGTACAGGTCGCCCGGCGGGCCGCCATTGGTGCCCGGCTCGCCATTGCCCGCCGAGCGTATGCGCATGCCCTCGTTGATGCCGGCGGGGATCTTCACTTCCAGTGTCTTCTGCTTCTTGATCTTGCCCGCGCCGCTGCAGGTGATGCAGGGCTCGGGGATGATCTTGCCGCTGCCGTGGCAGTGCGGGCAGGTCTGCTGGATGCTGAAGAAACCCTGGCGCAGATGCACCGTGCCGGCGCCATTGCAGGTGGTGCAGGTCTTGGGGCTGGTGCCGGGTTTGGCGCCGCTGCCCTTGCAGGTGTCGCAGGTCTCCCAGGTGGGCACGCGGATCTGCGTGTCCTTGCCGAAGGCGGCCTCCTCCAGCGTGATCTCCATCGCGTAGCTGAGATCGCTGCCGCGGTAGACCTGTTGCCCGCCGCCCGTGCGGCGGCCGCCGGTGGCGCCGCCGCCGCCGCCGAAGATGTCGCCGAAGATGTCGCCAAAGGCCTCGGCAAAGCCGCCGAAGCCCTCGGGCCCGGCGCCGCCGCGGGCGCCCATATTGGGGTCGACGCCGGCGTGGCCGTACTGGTCGTAGGCGGCCCGCTTTTGCGGGTCGGAGAGCATCTCGTAGGCTTCCTTGGCCTCCTTGAACTTCTCCTCGGCCTGTTTGGCGTCGTCGCCCTGGTGGCGGTCGGGGTGGTGCTTGCCCGCCAGGCGCCGGTAGGCCTTCTTGATGTCGTCGTCGGTGGCATTCTTGGCCACGCCCAGGATGTCGTAGAAGTCGCGCTTGGCCATGGTTCCCTCAGGTGCCAGCTAGAAATGAAACCGCCGCGTTCAGGGCCGCGGACTGCTCCGGGGCCTCGAACGCGGCGCGGCAGGGGCTTCAGCCCTTGCGCACTTCCTTGAAGTCGGCGTCCACCACGTTGTCGTCGGCGGGCTTGGACTTGGGCGCCTCGGCACCCGCCTGGGGCCCGGCGGCAGCGCCTTCGGCACCGGCTGCGGCCGCGGCGTCGGCGTACATCTTTTCGCCCAGCTTCTGGCTTGCGGTCATCAGCTTCTCGGTGCTGGCCTCGATGGTGGCCTTGTCGTCGCCCTTGAGCGCGGCCTCCACGTCCTTGATGGCGGCCTCGATCTTCTCTTTCTCGGGCGCATCCAGCTTGTCGCCGTGCTCGGCCAGGCTCTTCTTCACCGAGTGCATCATGCCGTCGGCGGCATTGCGCGCCTGCACCAGTTCGACCTTCTTGGCGTCCTCGGCCGCATTGGCCTCGGCGTCCTTGACCATCTTCTCGATCTCGGCCTCGGACAGGCCCGAGTTGGCCTTGATGGTGATCTTGTTCTCCTTGCCCGTGCCCTTGTCCTTGGCGCTGACGTGGAGGATGCCGTTGGCGTCGATGTCGAAGGTGACCTCGATCTGCGGCAGGCCGCGCGGCGCCGGCGGGATGCCTTCGAGGTTGAACTCGCCCAGGCTCTTGTTGCCCACCGCCAGATCGCGCTCGCCCTGGTAGACCTTGATCGTCACCGCCGGCTGGTTGTCGTCGGCGGTGCTGAAGGTCTGGGCAAACTTGGTCGGGATGGTCGTGTTCTTCTTGATCATCTTGGTCATCACGCCGCCGAGCGTTTCGATGCCCAGGGACAGCGGCGTCACGTCGAGCAGCAGCACGTCCTTGCGGTCGCCGGCCAGCACCTGGCCCTGGATGGCGGCGCCCACGGCCACGGCCTCGTCGGGGTTGACGTCCTTGCGCGGCTCCTTGCCGAAGAACTCTTTCACCTTCTCCTGCACCTTGGGCATGCGGCTCATGCCGCCGACCAGGATGACGTCGTCGATCTCGGTGAGCTTGACGCCGGCATCCTTGACGGCGATGCGGCAGGGCTCGATCGTGCGCGCGATCAACTCGTCGACCAGGCTCTCGAGCTTGGCGCGGGTGAGCTTGATGTTGAGGTGCTTGGGCCCCGTGGCGTCGGCCGTGATGTAGGGCAGGTTGACGTCGGTCTGGGTGCTGTTACTGAGTTCGATCTTGGCCTTCTCGGCCGCTTCCTTCAGGCGCTGCAGCGCCAGCACGTCCTTGGTCAGGTCGACGCCTTGTTCCTTTTTGAACTCGGCCACGATGTAGTCGATGATGCGCTGGTCGAAGTCCTCGCCGCCGAGGAAGGTGTCGCCGTTGGTGGACAGCACCTCGAACTGCTTCTCGCCGTCGACATCGGCGATCTCGATGATGCTGATGTCGAAGGTGCCGCCGCCGAGGTCGAAGACGGCGATCTTGCGGTCGCCCTTGCCGTGCTTGTCGAGGCCGAAGGCCAGGGCCGCCGCGGTGGGCTCGTTGATGATGCGCTTGACCTCGAGGCCGGCGATGCGGCCGGCGTCCTTGGTGGCCTGGCGCTGGCTGTCGTTGAAGTAGGCCGGCACCGTGATGACGGCCTCGGTGACTTCCTCGCCCAGGTAGTCCTCGGCGGTCTTCTTCATCTTGCGCAGCACTTCGGCGCTGATCTGCGGCGGCGCGAACTTCTTGCCGCGCACCTCGACCCAGGCGTCGCCGTTGTCGGCCGCGGCGATCTTGTAGGGCATCAGGTCGATGTCCTTCTGCACTTCCTTCTCGGTGAACTTGCGGCCGATCAGGCGCTTGACCGCGTACAGCGTGTTGCGCGGGTTGGTGACGGCCTGGCGCTTGGCGCTGGCGCCCACCAGCACCTCGCCGTCCTCCTGGTAGGCAATGATGGAGGGCGTGGTGCGCGCACCTTCGCTGTTCTCGATCACCTTGGTGGTGTTGCCTTCCATGATGGCCACGCACGAATTCGTGGTGCCCAGGTCGATGCCGATGATCTTTGCCATGTCTTTTCTCCGAGGGAGTGGTTTCGCTGTCTTGGAGTTGTGGATAAGTGGCCGGCTTTCAAGGGCGCGGCGCTGTGGACGACGCTATTTGGGCGCGGCCACCGTGACGAGGGCCGGGCGCAGCACGCGCTCGGCGATGAGATAGCCCTTTTGCAGCACGGCGACCACGGTGTTGGCCTCCTGCTCAGCCGGCACGACGCTGATGGCCTGATGCTGGTGGGGGTCGAAGCGGGTGCCGGCGGGGGGCGCAATCTGCACCACGCGGTTGCGCTCGAGCGCCTGGCTGAGCTGGCGCAGCGTGGCGTGCGTGCCTTCGAGCAATTGCTCGGGCGTGGCATTCTGGATGGCGATGGCGGCCTCCAGGCTGTCCTTCACCGGCAGCAGGCTTTCTGCAAAGGCCTCAATGGCGAACTTGCGCGCCTTGGCCACTTCTTCGTCGGCGCGGCGGCGCGTGTTCTCGGCCTCGGCCTTGGCGCGCAGGAAGGCGTCGGAGGCTTCGGCGTGCCGGGCCTGCAGTTCGGCCAGTTGCGCTTCGAGGGTGGGCGGGGTGGCCGCGGTGGCGGGGGCGTTGGCGGGGTCTGCGGGCGCGGCTTCCGGGGCCGCCGGGTTCTGGTCGGGGGTTTGTGTCATGGCTGCTTGTGGAAGGACTGGGGCGGACATGGGGATGGCGGCCCCGGCTTCAAGGGCCCGACGGTCACATTTGTCGAAACCGCGCGGTCAGCGGGGTTTCAGCGCTCGTCGATGCTGGCGCTCCAGCGCTGCCAGTCGGCCAACTGGCGCCGATCCCGCTTGGTCGGCCGCCCCTGCTCGATGCTGCTGGCCGGCTCCACGCCCTGGCGGCGCTGCTCGGCGGCCTTCTGCCGCACGGCGATGCTCTCCGCCGTCTCCTCGTAGAGCAACTGCGCCACCGGGGCCGGGCCGCGCAGTGCGCTCAGGCCGCGCACGTCCAGCGTGCGCAGCAGCGGGCCCTGGCGCAGCTCGATGCGGTCGCCCACGCGCACCTCGCGCGAGGCCTTGGCGGCTTGCCCGTTGACGCTGACGCGGCCGTGGGCGATCTCGTCGGCCGCCAGCGCCCTCGTCTTGTGGAAGCGGGCCGCCCACAGCCACTTGTCCAGGCGCAGGCCGGGTGTCGCGGCGGGCGCATTCGAGGCACCAGGCTTGGTCTTCATCTCGCCTGTCGGCCGTTCAGGCCTTGGCGCCCATCGCCAGGGCGCGTTCGCGGCTCTGGCGCAGCGTGGCGGGGTCGGGGCTGCTGCGCGTGTCCCAGCCCTGCAGATGGCGCTCGACCAGGGCAGCCAGTGCGGCGATCCAGGCCGCGTCGTCGTTGAGGCAGGGCACGTAGCGGAAGCTCTCGCCACCGGCGCCGAGAAAGGCGTCGCGCACCTCCTGGCCGATTTCTTCCAGCGTCTCCAGGCAGTCGGCAACGAAGCCGGGGCACATCACGTCGACCGACTTCACGCCCTGGGCGCCCAGCGCCTTCAGCGTCGGCTCGGTATAGGGCTCCAGCCACTTGGCCTTGCCGAAGCGGCTCTGGAAGGTGACTTGCACCTCGCCCGCCGCCAGGCCCAGCGCCTCGGCCAGCAGGCGTGCCGTCTTGTGGCACTGGCAGTGGTAGGGGTCGCCCAGGTGCAGGCTGCGCTCGGGCAGGCCGTGGAAGCTGAGCACCAGGCGCTCGGCGCGGCCGTGGGCCTGCCAGTGGGCGCGCAGGCGGGCGGCCAGGGCCTCGATATAGCCGGGGTCGTCGTGGTATTCGCCGACGAAGCGCAGCTCCGGCATGTAGCGCGCCTGCTGTGCCCACTGCATCACCTTGTCGGCCACGCTGGCGGTGGTGGCGGCTGCATATTGCGGGTACAGCGGCAACACCAGCACGCGCGTGGCGCCCTCGGCGCGCAGCGCGTCCAGCACCTCGGGCACGGCGGGCTGGCCGTAGCGCATGGCGTGGCGCACGAGAACCTGGCTGCCGTCGGCTGCCATCCGCGCGGCCAGGGCGGCGGTCTGGCGCTGGGTCCAGACGGCCAGCGGCGAGCCTTCCTTCATCCAGACGCTGGCGTACTTGGCCGCCGACTTCGCCGGCCGCGTGCGCAGGATGATGCCGTGCAGGATGGGCCACCAGACCAGGCGCGGGATTTCCACCACGCGCCGGTCGCTCAGGAACTCGGCCAGGTAGCGGCGCAGCGCCGGCGCGGTGGCAGCTTCCGGCGTGCCCAGGTTGACGAGCAGCACCGCGGTGCGCGCGCCCTGGCCATGGCGGTAGGGTGGTTCGGGGCGGAAGCTCATCCGCCCACCGCGCAGCGAGGCCGGGCGGGCCGGGAAACGGGGGTCTGCATCGCTCAGCGGAAATCGGTCGGCAGTTGCGGCTGGGTCTCGGCGAAGCGCAGCACGTCAAAGGAGACGCAGGCCGATCCCGGGTCGCTGGGCGTGCCGCCGAGGCCGACCATGCCGCTGCCGTGCAGCGTGCAGCTGCCGCGGCGCAGGCTCACGATCTCACCGTCGTTGAAGCGCACATAGGTGCCGTTGTAGCTGAGGTCGGTGAGCTGAAAGCTGCCGCTGTGCCAGTCGACCCGCGCATGCGAGCGGCTGACGCGCGAGTCGTCGACGCAGAAGGTGGCCTGCGGGCTGCGGCCCAGCACCACCGGCATCTGCTGGCTGGCGAAGACACGCTGCTGGCCGCCCCACATCAGGCGCAGGCCGTCGGGCTCCATCACCATGCCGACATCGCCGAACTGCGTCACCGCCAGATCGCCGGCGCCGCGGCGGCCGCCCATCACATGCACCTGCACCGGCTCGACGCGGCCGCGCAGCACCAGGCGGTCGAGGCTGCGAAAGCGCGAGCGAAGATCGAGCGTCAGGCCCTGCAGCACCTCG
Organism: Rubrivivax sp. A210; assembly: GCF_904426505.1. Classification (GTDB taxonomy): domain Bacteria; phylum Pseudomonadota; class Gammaproteobacteria; order Burkholderiales; family Burkholderiaceae_C; genus Rubrivivax. The sequence continues at coordinate 781,877 of NZ_CAJGBN010000001.1, read as the reverse complement.
ACCGTGACCAGGGTCTCGTTGTCGCCGGCGTGGTCGAGCAGGCGCGCCGCCACGTTGACGGCGTCGCCGAAGCAGTCGCCCGACATCTCGACCACCTCGCCGCGCGCCGCGCCCACCTGCAGGCGCAGCGCGCGCAGGCCGGTGGAGGCGCCGCGCTCGCTGCTGCGCGAGACGATGCTGTCAAGCACGTCGTGCAGGCCTATGGCCGCCTGCACGGCCGCTGTCGGCCCTTCGAAAACGGCCATCAGGCCGTCGCCCAGGGTCTTGACGACGTGGCCGCCCTGGGCCGCGACGGGCACGCCGAGCGCATTGATGCAGTGCGTGACGACCGAGGTCGCCTCGGCATTGCCCAGGGTCTCGAACAGCGCCGTGCTGCCGCGCAGATCGGCGAAGAGGACGGTGCGGTCTGAGATGCGGGTCATCGGGGGAAAGTGTAGCCGCGCCCAGCTGCGTCCAAAAAAGCGCCTACGACGGCGGGGTGGCTGGCACCCGCCGCCGCGGGGCTCACTGTGGCAGGGCCAGGATCCAGCTGACCAGCTTCTTGGCGTCGGCCTCCTTGATGGCCACGGCATTGGGCGGCATGGCCAGGCCGCTGACCTTGCCCTTCCAGTGGCTGTTGTAGGGGTTGGAGCCCTCCATCACCGTGTGGGTGAGGGCCTGCAGCGCCTTCTTGTCGCCCTTGTACTTGGCGGCGACGTCCTTCCAGGCCGGGCCCACCGGGGCCAGGCCATCGGGGCCGGATTTGCCCGGCTCGATGCTGTGGCAGGTGACGCAGCCGGCGGTGGCGGCCAGCTTCTTCATCTGCTCGTCCTTGCTGTCGGCGGCCGTGGCGGCCTGGCTGCACAGCAGCGCCAGCGCGGCAAGCGCCGCGGCGTGGTGGGTCTTCATGGGAGTCCTCGTGCGATGGATGCGCCGGCGGGCGGGCGCCCACTGGCGCAGCGAGGCTAGCGCACGAGACGATGCACCCGGCTTACAGCCGACAGGGATGCTCCGGCCAACCTGATTGCAGGTTGTCCAGGTAGGTGCGCAGCTTGTGCCTTCGGCGCAGGCTGCGTGGCGCTGGCTGCGCCATCGCCGCGCCTACGGCGCCACCTACCCGGCCAACCTGATTACAGGTTGTCCAGGTAGGTGCGCAGCTTGTCCGAGCGGCTCGGGTGCTTGAGCTTGCGGATGGCCTTGGCCTCGATCTGGCGGATGCGCTCGCGCGTCACGTCGAACTGCTTGCCCACTTCTTCCAGCGTGTGGTCGGTGCTCATCTCGATGCCGAAGCGCATGCGCAGCACCTTGGCCTCGCGCGGGGTCAGGCTGTCGAGGATGTCCTTCACCACGTCGCGCAGGCCGGCCTGCATGGCGGCGTCGACCGGGGCCACGTTGTTGGTGTCCTCGATGAAGTCGCCCAGGTGGCTGTCGTCGTCGTCGCCGATCGGCGTTTCCATGGAGATCGGCTCTTTGGCGATCTTCATGATCTTGCGGATCTTGTCCTCGGGAATCTCCATCTTCTCGGCCAGCGTCGGCGCGTCGGGCTCGTAGCCGAACTCCTGCAGATGCTGGCGCGAGATGCGGTTCATCTTGTTGATCGTCTCGATCATGTGTACCGGGATGCGGATGGTGCGCGCCTGGTCGGCGATGGACCGCGTGATGGCCTGGCGGATCCACCAGGTGGCGTAGGTGCTGAACTTGTAGCCGCGGCGGTATTCGAACTTGTCCACCGCCTTCATCAGGCCGATGTTGCCTTCCTGGATGAGGTCAAGGAACTGCAGGCCGCGGTTGGTGTATTTCTTCGCGATGGAAATCACCAGGCGCAGGTTGGCCTCGATCATCTCCTTCTTCGCGTCACGAGAGGCCTTCTCGCCCTCGTTCATCTTCTTGTTGATTTCCTTCAGGTCGTCCAGCGGCACGACGGCGCGGCTCTGCAGGTCGGCCAGCTTGGTCTGCAGCTCCTGCACCGCGGGCAGGTTGCGCTGCAGGATGGGGCTGTAGGGCTTGGCGAGGGCGATCTCCTTCTCGGCCCACTTCAGGTTCATCACATTGGGCGGGAAGGTCTTGATGAAGTGGTCCTGCGGCATGCCGCACTTGTCGACCACGATGCGGCGAATCTCGCGCTCGTAGCGGCGCACGTCGTCGACCTGGCTGCGCAGGATGTGGCAGAGCTTCTCGATCGTCTTGACCGTGAAGCGGATCGTCATCAGGTCTTCGCTGATCTGGTGCTGGGCCTTGTTGTAGGTCGGCGTCTTGTAGCCTTCCTTCTCGTAGGCCTTGCGCATGCGGTCGAAGTGCTGGCGCAGGGTGGCGAACTTCTCCAGCGCCTGCTTCTTCAGCTCTTCGAGCTTCTTGGTCAGCGCCTTGCTGCCGCCTGCGCCGTCGTCGTCGTCTTCCTCGTCGAACTCGTCGAAGTCTTCCTCGGCGACGTAGTCGTCAGCCTCGTCGCTGCTGATGAAGCCGTCCACCGCCTCGGAGATCTGCATCTCGCCGGCGGCGATCTTGTCGGCCATCGAGAGGATCTCGGCAATCGTCGTCGGGCTCGCGCTGATGGCCAGCATCATGGCCTGCAGGCCGCCTTCGATGCGCTTGGCGATCTCGATCTCGCCCTCGCGCGTGAGCAGTTCCACCGTGCCCATCTCGCGCATGTACATGCGCACCGGGTCGGTGGTGCGGCCGAACTCGCTGTCTACCGTGGACAGCGCGGCCTCGGCGGCCTCTTCGGCTTCTTCCTCGGTGGCGGTGCTGGTGCCGCCGCCGGCGATGAGCAGCGTGGCGGCGTCGGGCGCCTGTTCGTAGACCGCGATGCCCATGTCATTGAGCATGGACACGATGGCCTCGAGGATTTCCTCGTTGACCAGCTTCTCGGGCAGGTGATCGTTGATCTCCTGGTGCGTCAGGAAGCCCCGCGTCTTGCCCATCTTGATGAGCGTCTTGAGCTCCTGGCGGCGCTTGGTGGCTTCTTCTTCGGTGAGCGCGGTCTCGTCGAGGCCGAACTCGCGCATCAGCGCGCGCTCCTTGGCGCGGCTGACCTTCATGCGCAGCGGCTTGGCCTTGACTTCCTTGCCTTCGACGACCTCAACCCCGGCTTCCGCCTCGACCTCGACCTCGCCTTCGAGATCGGCCTCGATGTCGGCGAGGTCAACCTCCTCGGCCGGGGGCGCGCCCTTCTTGGCAGACTCGGTGGTCTTCTTGGCTGCGGCCTTGCCAGCCTTGGCGGCCTTGGCCGGCGTGGCAGCTTCTGCGGCCTTGGCCGGCGCCGCGGCCTTCGCCGTCTTGGCAGCCTTGGCCGGTTCTGCGCCTTCGGCCGCCTTGGGGGCAGTCTTTGCGGCGGTCTTGGCCGGTGCCTTGGCCGCGGGCTTGGTGTCCTTCTCGGCCGCTGCGGGCTTGGCCGCCTTGGCGGCCTTGGGCTCGACCGGCTGCTTGGTCTTGGCTTCCGAAGGCTTGGCGTCCGGTTGGGCGGTGGGCTCGGCGGCGGTCGGGGCGGCGGGCTTCTTGGCGGTCATGCGAGTCCTTGCAATAAGAGGGGCGAGTGTCGACATGCGCCGGAAACAACCCGACCAGCCCGGCTCTGCAAGGAGCCGGCCACAATGGCGGGAACTTTCAGCCATGACGCACGGCCCGGCGAGGGCGCTGCGCGATGGCTCGCACATGTCGAGCTGGCAAGTTCGCGTGAACTCATCCGATGGGCAGCCCTTGCGAGTCGATCTCGGGTTGGCTTGACCTGTAGAACCCTTGGCGAGGGTGGTCGGGGCCCGAATATCTCGAAGGACTTGCTGCTGTCACTCTTGCCGCTGCGATAAACCGCGGATTATACCGCGCACCACGGCTGCGGGGCCTATCGCGGCCGGTGCAGGCGGGTCGTCTTGATCGCCGCAATCTGTTCCATGATGGCCTTGTAGCGCTGCAGATCCTCGGCCGTGGGCGCGGCGGCGGCGATGGCGTCGGCCTCCTGCTTGAGCAGTTCGCGCCACAGTTCGGCGACGACTTGCTGCAGCCCGTCGAGCTTGTAGTCCTCGTCGCCCAGGCCGGCGCGCACCCAGGCCCGCGCGGGGTCGGCGAACGGTTCGTCCTCCAGGGCCGTGTTCAGCGTGGCCCAGGTCCGGGGGCCGTGGTCCTCGATGTCGCGCTCGAGCCAGCGCACGATGTCGCCGTGGACTCCGCCGAGCTCATGCAGCATCTGGCGGTCGTCGCCGTCGAGCTGATCCCACCAGTCCGCATGCTGCAGCAGCAGGCGCACCGCGATGTCGGCCGGCCCGGCCGGCGCCATGCGTAGCGATCCGCGCCGGATCAGCCGCAGCGGGCCTTGGCGCTCGGGGGGCTTGACCGGGGCCGGCTTTTCGCCCCACAGCGCCTGCAGGTCGCTCAGCTCCAGCTGGGCGCGGCGTGCCAGCTCGGGCAGCAGCTGGCGCTTGAGCGCGCCGTCGGGCAGGGCCTGCCACAGCGGCTTGGCTTGGGCCAGCATGCGTGCGCGGCCCTCGGCGGTGGCGAGGTCGGCGCCTTCGGCGGCCTGCTCGATGAGCTGCAGCGACAGAGGCACGGCCTCGGCCAGGGCCTGCTCGAAGGCGGCGGCGCCGAGTTCGCGCACATAGCTGTCGGGGTCGTGCTCGGGTGGCAGGAAGAGGAAGCGCACCGAGCGCAGATCGCTGGCGTGGGGCAGCGCCGCCTCGAGCGCGCGGCCGGCAGCGCGGCGGCCGGCAGCGTCGCCGTCGAAGCTGAAGACCACGGCGTCGGTGAAGCGGAAAAGCTTCTGCACATGGTCCGCCGTGCAGGCCGTGCCCAGCGTGGCCACCGCATTGGCAAAGCCGTTCTGCGCCAGCGCCACCACGTCCATATAGCCTTCAACGACGAGCACGCAGCCCTTCTCGCGCACTGCCTGGCGCGCCTCAAAAAGGCCGTAGAGCTCGCGCCCCTTGCTGAACAGCGGCGTCTCGGGCGAGTTGATGTACTTGGGCTTGCCGTCGTCGAGCACCCGCCCGCCGAAGCCGATGACCTCGCCGCCGACGCCGCGGATGGGAAAGATGATGCGGTCGCGGAACCAGTCCCAGCGGCTGCGGTCCTTGGCCGGCGCCTCGCCATCGTCCTCGCGGGCGCGCACCAGGCCGGCCTCTTCGAGCAGCGGGTCGTCATAGTTTGCGAAGACGCCAGCCAGCGTGTGCCAGCCCGGTGGCGCATAGCCGAGGCCGAAGCGCGCCGCGATGGCGCCGGTGAGGCCGCGCCGCTTGAGGTAGTCCACCGCGCCGGCGGCACCGCGCAACTGGCCGCGGTAGAAGACGGCGGCGCGCTCGAGCAGCTCGCCCATGGTGTGGCGGCGCTGGCGCAACGTGTCGCGGCGCTCGCGCTCGGCCGGGCTCACCTCTTCCTCGGGCACCTGCATGCCCGCGCCCTGGGCGAGGTCGCGCACCGCCTCGACGAAGCTCAGGCCCAGGTGCTCGGTGAGGAAGCGGATGGCGTCGCCGCCGGCGCCGCAGCCGAAGCAGTAATAGAACTGCTTGGCCGGATTGACCGAAAAGCTGGGCGATTTCTCGGCATGGAAGGGGCACAACCCCATCAGGTTGGCGCCGCCGCGCTTCAGTTCGACATGGCGGCCGACGACGTCGACGACGTCGACGCGCGACAGCAGTTCTTGTACGAAGCCCGGTGGAATCACCGGCGAAGTCTAGGCTAGGCCCTGGCCGCCGCTCCGGGCTCGGCGCCGGCGGCCGGCGCCAGCGTGAAGACGCCGCGGTAGTCGTGTACCCAGCCGGCCACCAGGGCCGAGGGCATGGGCGCGGCAATGCCCGTGCCCTGGCCGATCTGGCAGCCCAGGTCGAGCAGGGTGCGCGCCTGCGCCGGCGATTCGACGCCCTCGGCCACCACGGTGCAGCCGAAGGTGCGTGCCAGGCCGATCACGCCCTCGACGATGGCGCGGTCTTGCGCGTCGTCGAGCATGTGATGGACGAAGCTGCGGTCGATCTTGAGCACGTCCACCGGCAGCCGCTTGAGGTAGGTGAGGGTGGAGTAGCCGGTGCCGAAATCGTCGAGCGCGAAGCGCACGCCTATGCTCTGGCAGCGCGCCACCAGGGCCGAGGTGGCGTCGATGTCCTCGTGGGCCGCCGTTTCCAGCATTTCCAGCTCGAGGTGTTCGGCCAGCGGGTCTTCGTGGCGGGCCAGCAACTCGGACAGGCGCAGCGCGAAATCGGGCTCCTGCAGGTGGCGGGCCGAGATGTTGACGCTGACCGAGATATCGAGGCCGTTGCGCCGCCATTGCGAGAGGTGTTCGAGCGCCTGCGCCAGCACCCAGTCGCCGATGCGCGACGACAGGCCGGTGTGCTCAATCAGGGGCAGGAACTGCATCGGCGCGACCAGGCCGTGCTGCGGGTGGTCCCAGCGCAGCAGGGCCTCGAAGCCGAGCACGAGCCCGCTCTTCATGTCGACCTTGGGCTGGTAGAAGAGCACGAACTCCTGCTTGTCCAGCGCCTCCTGCACGCGGCCTATGGCCATCACGCGTTCTTCGTTGCGGCGGCGGTGCTCGGGGTCGAAGAAGTGACAGCAGTTGCGGCCGGCCTGCTTGGCACCGTACATCGCGTGGTCGGCGTGGCGCAGCAGGGTGTCGGCGTCGCTGCGGTCCAGCGGGTAGATGGTGGCGCCCATGCTCGCCGTGACCTGCACCGGGTCGTGCTCGGGGTCGACGACATAGGGCTGGCAGACCACGCGCAGCACGCGGTCGACGGCCAGGCGCGCTTCTTCGAGCGTGCCGGCGCGCAGCAGCAGCACGAACTCGTCGCCACCCAGGCGGGCCGCGGTGTCGGCCCAGCTGTCGCGGCTGCGCAGTGCGCTGCGCATGCGGCCGGCCAGCTCGGCCAGCAGGCGGTCGCCGGCGGCGTGGCCGAAGCGGTCGTTGACGGGCTTGAAGCGGTCGAGGTCAAGGTAGCAGACGACGAGCAGGTAGCCGTCGCGGTCGGCGGCGCGCATGGCGTCGTCGAGCAGCTGGGACAACCGGGCGCGATTGGGCAGGCGGGTGAGTTCGTCGAAATGGGCCTGGCGCTCGAGCTGTTCGCGCTGCTGCTGCTGCTGGGTGATGTCGGAAATCACCAGGACGTGGTAGCGCAGGTCGAGCTGGGGCCCGAGCACGGTGGAAATGGTGGCCTGCAGGGTGCAGAACTCGCCGCTGCGGCGGCGTTCCAGCAGTTCGCCGCGCCAGCTGCCGTTGTCGCGCAGGCCGGCCCACATCGCGGCGCGCTGCTGGCGCGCCACCGGGTCGGCCGGCGCCGGGCGCAGCAGCGAGGGCACGCTGCCCAGCAGCTCTTCGCGCGGCACGCCCAGGATCTGGGTGTAGGCCGGGTTGGCGTCCAGCGCGCGCAGGTCGGCGTCGGTGATCAGGAGGCCTTCATGCAGATGCTGGAACAGGCTCACCGACATCAGCTGGCGCTCTTGCGCGACATGTCGCTCGTGGGCGTCGGCCAGGGTGGCAAGCAGGCGCACCGGCTCGCCGCTGCCGTCGCGCTCGATCACCATCAGCGTGGCCTCGAGCCAGCGCCAGCCGCTGGCGTCGGCCATGCGCAACTCGAACTGGCCGCGGCCGGCGGCGCCGCTGGCGAGCGAGGCAATGGCCTCGGCCAGGCGCGGCCGGTCGTCGGCGTGTACCTGCTGCTGCCACAGCTGCGGCGTCCATTGGCGGTCGCCATGGCCGGTGAGGGTGCGCCAGGCGCCCGAGGCGAAGTTCTCGTTGCGCTGCAGATGCCAGTCGGCGACGCCCAGGCGCGAGCCGTCGAGCGCCCATTCCCAGCGCTGGCTGCGCCCGCGCCAGTCGACACGGGCGGCGTGGCACAGGAGCAGCACGGCCAGCGCCGAGCCTATCCAGGCCGCCAGCGCCGCCTGCACGCTGCCGTCGGTGGACCACAGCGACAGGCCGGTGCGGGCCTGTCCGGCGCCCATCAGGCCGGCCAGGATGAGGCCGGCGGCGGCGATGACCAGCTGCCCCCGCAGCGCCAGCGCCGCCAGCACCACATGGGGCGCGAAGAGCGCGAGCGCGGCCACTGGCGAGCGGGCCATGGGCGCCAGCGCCAGCAACGCCAGCATCGCCAGCACGGACAACACACCAAGCGCGGCGGCGCGGCGTGGCGCACCAGGCTGCAGATGCTGCAGCGCGCTGCGGTCGGCGGCCAACGTGGCGAGTGCCACGCCGACCATGCCGACACCGAGAATGAAAAAGCCCGTGACGACGCTCACCAGCGGCGAGCGGCCGGTGGCTGCGGTGGCCCAGGAGGCGGCCAGCAGGGCCGAGGGCAGGGCGCCGGCCAGCGGCACGACGGTGGCCACCAGCAGCAGATCGATGGGGCGTTCGAGGTGGGCGTCGAAGCCGAACTGCTGCAGCAGCAGGTTCACCAGCAGTGGAGCGCCGCCCACGATGACGGCAGCCAGCCCCGCGGCGCCCCAGGGCGCGCCGGTGCCCAGCAGGGCCAGAGCAACGCCGGCGGCGGCGGCCGGCAGCATCCAGCGGCCCCAGCGCCAGCCAGCACCTATGGCCAGGCCGGCGGGCAGCGCGATGGCGTTCCAGGGGCTCATGGCCAGGCCGAGTTGCCCGGCGTAGGAAAGCACAAGGGCCGCGAGGCCGACCAGGGCGGCCCGCATCGTCAGGCGGCTGGCGTGGTTCAGCTGCTCGATGCGGCTGCGCCCTGGGGCCGGGGTTTCCATCGTGCCTGCTCCGGGCTTGGACTGCGAGGCCCGGTGCAGCGGGGAATCAGACCGCGAAATCGGCCAGCGAACGGCCGCCGGCGAGCGCCGACTTCAGCCACTTGGGCTGCAGGCCACGGCCCGACCAGGTGTCGCCGGAGGCGGGATTACGGTACTTGGCGGCGACCTTCTTGCCGGCGGCCTTCGGTGCCGGCGCGGCCTTGCTGCCGATATCGGCCAGCGTGAGGCCATATTCGGCCATCAGCGCGCGCACCTTGGCAACGGCGTCGGCGCGCTCGTTGCGCTGGGCATCGGCAATCTGCTTTTCGAGGGCGGCCTTCTGGGCCAGCAGTTCGGCGATGGTGGGCTGGGACATGTGGAAAACTCCTTGAAGGTTATGTACCCAGTAACTATAACCTGGATTCGAGTATCTTCCAGTCGGCTGCCGACAAATCGTTACTTTGTGGTGCCGGTTGCTGCGGGTTAGTCCGGGTGCGGCGCGGCTGGAAACTGCCGATCCGCCGTAGTGGCGATGCCGGGATTGTTGGGTAACCCGCCGGAGTTCAGAGGTTAGCCTCAGGCCGCTGGTGGCACAAACCCTGCAGGCTTGTCGGCATCGCCGCCGAACAGAAATTGCTCCATCTGCCGCGCCAGATACTGGCGGGCGCGCGCATCGGCGAGATTGAGGCGGTTCTCGTTGACAAGCATGGTCTGGTGCTTTTTCCACATCTCGAAGGCCTCCTTGCTGATGTGGTCATAGATGCGCTTGCCGAGTTCACCAGGATAGGGAGAAAACCCGAGCCCCTCGGCTTCCTTCTTGAGATAAGTACACTGAACCATACGTGCCATGGCGATTCCTCTCAGGCTGATATCAGACGTTTGACCAGCACCTGCGAGCGCCGGTCCCAGTTGTATTTGCGCTTGCGCGCCTCGGGCAGCCATTCCGGATCGACCGGAACGAAGCCGCGCTTGATGAACCAGTGCATCGTGCGCGTGGTCAGCACGAACAGGCTTTCGTGGCCGGCGGCGCGGGCGCGTTGCTCGATGCGCTTGAGCAGGCGCTCGCCGTCGCCCTGGCCCTGGCTCAGCGGCGACACCGTGAGCGCGGCCATTTCGGCGGTGCGCGCCTCGGGATAAGGGTAGAGCGCGGCGCAGCCGAAAATGATGCCGTCGTGCTCGACGACGCTGTAGTACTCGATATCGCGCTCGATTTCCTTGCGCTCGCGCCGCACCAGGGTGCCGTCGCGCTCGAAGGGTTCGATCAATTGCAGGATGCCACCAACGTCGTCGGAACCGGCCTCGCGCAGGCTCTCGAGTTTCTCGTCGACGACCATGGTGCCGACGCCGTCATGGGTGAAAACCTCGAGCAGCAGCGCGCCGTCGGTGGCATAGGGCAGGATGTGCGAACGCTCGACGCCGCTCTCGCAGGCCTTGACGCAATAACGCAGATAGAAAGCGGTGTCGCTGGGCTGGGTCGGCGTGGGCAGGGTTTCGAGCAGGCGGCGTGCGTCGGCCAGCGCCATTTCGGTGTCGATGGCGCTCTCGGGGTCGTCCTGGTTTTCGCGGATGCCGGCAATCTCGGTCATGAAGACCAGCTTGTCGGCCTGCAGCGCCACCGCGGTGGCAGTGGCCACGTCTTCCATGGTCAGATTGAAAGCCTCGCCGGTGGGCGAGAAACCGAAGGGGCTGAGCAGCACCAGCGCACCCGATTCGATGGCGCGGCGGATCGCGAACTGGTCGACGCGGCGCACAAGCCCGCTGTTCATGAAATCGACGCCGTCGACGATACCCACGGGCCGTGCGGTGAGGAAATTGCCGGACACCACGCGCACGGTGGAATTGGCCATCGGCGTGTTGGGCAGGCCCTGCGAGAAGGCGGCCTCGATCTCGAAGCGCAGCTGGCCGGCGGCCTCTTGCGCCGCGTCAAGCGCCACCGGGTCGGTGATGCGGATGCCCCGCGCATAGCGCGAGACATGGCCCTTGGCCGCCAGTTGCTCGGTGACCTGGGGGCGAAAGCCGTGTACCAGCACCAGCTTCAGGCCCATGGCGTGCAGGATGGACAGATCCTGCACGAAGGTGTTGAGCTTGCCCGCGGCGATGGCCTCGCCCGCCAGCGCGACGACGAAGGTCTTGCCCCGGTAGGCGTGGATGTAGGGCGCCACGGCGCGGAACCAGGGCACGAAGGTGTGGGGAAACACGAGGCTCATCGGGCTGCGATTGTGCCGTGTCACGTCGGTGTCGTTGACGCTGTGGGGCCGCTGTCGCAACATCGCGGCCCCACAGGACGGAGACAGCAATGGACGTTTTCAAGACCCACGGCGCCTTCAGCTGGAGCGAACTGGTCACCACCGATCCCGCGGCCGCCGCGGGCTTCTACAGCCAGCTCTTCGGCTGGACGGCCAAGGACATGGGCGAGGCCATGGGCGGCTACCGCGTCGTCAACGTTGGCGAGACCGCCGTCGGCGGCATCATGGCCATGCCGCCCGGTGCGCCCCCGATGCCGCCGCACTGGGGTTGCTATGTCACGGTCGACAAGGTCGAGCCGGTGCTCGAGAAGTGCGCCGCTCTGGGCGGCAAGACCCTGGTGCCGGCGATGGATGTCCCCGGCGTCGGCCGCATGGCGGTGCTGCAGGACCCGCAGGGCGCGGTGCTGAGCATCATGGCCTATTCGATGTGATGCCCGGGGCGGAGATAATCCGCCCCCCGTGAGCGAAACCCGGGCCCCGCGCGCAGCGCCTCCGGCCCACCCCGTCCCGCCGATCACCTACCCTGAAGCGCTGCCGGTCTCGGCCCGGCGCGAAGAGATCGCGCGTGCGCTGCGCGAGCACCCGGTGATCATCGTCTGTGGCGAGACCGGCTCGGGCAAGACGACCCAGTTGCCCAAGATCGCGCTCGAACTCGGCCGCGGCCTGGGGGCCGGCGGGCGCGGCCTGATCGGCCACACCCAGCCGCGGCGCATTGCCGCCAGCAGCGTGGCCAAGCGCATCGCCGACGAGCTGAATTCGCCGCTGGGCGAGGTGGTCGGCTACAAGGTGCGCTTCCAGGACCGCTTTCAGCCCGGCGCCAGCGTCAAGCTGATGACCGACGGCATCCTGCTCGCCGAGACCGAGCGCGACCCGCTGCTGCGCGCCTACGACACGCTGATCATCGACGAGGCGCACGAGCGCAGCCTCAACATCGATTTCCTGCTCGGCTACCTCAAGCAGTTGCTGCCGCGGCGGCCGGACCTGAAGGTGGTGGTCACCTCGGCCACCATCGACGCCGACCGCTTTGCGCGCCATTTCGAGTCGGCGCGCGGGCCGGCGCCGGTGATCATGGTCTCGGGGCGGCTGTTCCCGGTGGAGCAGCGCTGGCGCCCCTTTGAAGAGAAGCGCGACTACGGCCTCGACGAGGCCATCGCCGACGCGGTGGACGAGTTGTGGCGCGAGGGGGCCGGCGACATCCTCGTCTTCCTGCCCGGCGAGCGCGAGATCCGCGACACCGCCGATCACCTGCGCCGCCACCTGCTGCAGCAGGCGCACGGCCGCGGCGGGCCGCAGCCGGAGATCCTGCCGCTATTCGCGCGCCTGAGCCAGGCCGAGCAGGACCGCGTGTTCGAGGCCGGCAACGGTCGCCGCATCGTGCTGGCGACGAACGTGGCCGAGACCTCGCTCACGGTGCCCGGCATCCGCTACGTCATCGACGCCGGCCTGGCGCGCGTCAAGCGCTACAGCTGGCGCAACAAGGTCGAGCAGTTGCAGGTGGAAGCCGTCAGCCAGGCCGCGGCGCAGCAGCGTGCCGGGCGTTGCGGGCGCGTCGCCAACGGCATCTGCATCCGCCTCTACGGCGAGGACGAGTTCGCCGCGCGGCCGCGCTTCACCGACCCCGAGATCCTGCGCAGCAGCCTGGCCGCGGTGATCCTGCGCATGAAGGCGCTGCACCTGGGCACGGTGGAGGACTTTCCCTTCGTCGAGGCGCCGCCGGGCAAGGCCGTTGCCGACGGCTACGCGCTGCTGGCCGAACTGGGTGCGGTGGACGAGGCCAACGAGCTGACGCCCATCGGCAAGGAGCTGGCGCGGCTGCCGCTGGACCCGCGCGTGGGCCGCATGATCCTCGAGGCGCGCAAGCACCTGGCGCTCACTGAGGTGCTGGTGATCGCCGCCGCGTTGAGCGGCCAGGACGTGCGCGACCGCCCGCTCGACAGGGCCCCCGCCGCCGACGAGAAGCACAAGCCCTTCGACGACGAGAAGTCCGAGTTCATGGGCACGCTCAAGCTCTGGAAGTGGATCGAGGAAGGCCGCGGCGTGCATGGTCATCCTCCAGAAGGACGGCCGCAGAAGGAGGCCCGCGTCGACAGCCACAAGCTCACCAACCGCCAGCAGGAGCAGCGCCTGCGCGATGCCTTCATCAGCCCGCGCCGCGTGCGTGAGTGGCGCGACATCCACAGCCAGCTGATGACGGTGGTGGCCGAGCAGGGCTGGCGCCTTAACGGCGCGCCCGCCACCTACGAGCAGGTGCATTTGTCGCTGCTGGCCGGCCTGCTGGGCAATATCGGCTGCAAGAGCGACGACGAGGACTGGTACCTGGGGGCGCGCGGCATCAAGTTCTGGCGCCACCCGGGTGCCAACCTGAGCAAGAAGCCGGGGCGCTGGATCATCGCCGCCGAGCTGGTGGAGACCACGCGCCTGTTCGGCCGCGGCATCGCGGCGATCGAGCCGCAATGGCTGCCGGCCGTGGCCGGCCACCTGCTGAAGACCCAGCTGCTCGAGCCGCACTGGGAGAAGAAGGCCGGCGAGGTGGTGGCGCTGGAGCGCGCCACGCTGTATGGCGTGGTCGTCTACAACAACAAGCGCGTCAACTTCGGCCGCGTCGACCCCGCGGCGGCGCGCCAGATCTTCATCCGCGAGGCCCTGGTGGGCGGCGAGTGGGAGACGCGCCTGCCCTTTCTGGCGCACAACCGCAAGCTCATCGCCCAGGTCGAGGAGCTCGAGCACAAGGCGCGCCGCCAGGACGTGCTGATCGACGACGACCTCATCCACGCCTTCTACAACCAGCAGCTGCCGGCCGAGGTCTGCAGCGGTCCGCTGCTGGAGCGCTGGTACCGCGAGGAAGTGAAGAAGCAGCCGCAGCTGCTGCAGCTGACGCGCGACGAGCTGATGCGGCACGAGGCCGCCGGCATTACCACCGACGCCTTTCCGCGCAGCATCCGGCTGGGCGGCATCGACTGCGCCGCCGCCTACCTGCACGAGCCGGGTGACGCCAAGGACGGCGTCACGGTCAGCCTGCCCATCTACGCCCTCAACCAGGCCAGCGAGGAGCGCTGCGAATGGCTGGTGCCCGGCATGCTGCAGGGCAAGGTGCTGGCCCTGGTGAAGAGCCTGCACCAGCGCCCGCGCTCGCGCCTGGTGCCGCTGCCCGACTACGCGGCCGAGTTCTGCGCCACCGTGCCCTTCGCCCAGGGCAGCCTGATGGAGGCCTTGCTCAAGGCGGTGCGCGAGCGCACGCAGCTGGCGGTGCAGCGCAACGACTTCAAGCTCGACCAGCTGCAGCCGCACCTGTTCATGAATTTCCGCATCGTCGACGAGCACGGGCGCCAGCTCGGGATGGGGCGTGACCTGGCCGGGCTCAAGGCCGAGCTGGGCGCGCAGGCGCGCAGCGCCTTCCAGGCGCTCGCGGTGCTCAAGCTGGCGCAGACGACGGCGGTTCCGGCCGCAGCGCCGGCGCCCGCCGCCACGCCCTCATCCGGCCGCGGCGTCAGCGCCCAGATCGTCACCCCGCCGGCCCCGGCCGCGCCCGCCGAGGCGGCGCGCTACACCGCCTGGACCTTTGGCGAACTGCCCGAGCTGATGGAAATCCGCCGTGGCAGCCAGGTGCTGGTGGGCTTCCCGGCGCTGCTGGACCGTGGCAGTCACGTCGAGATCGAGGTCTTCGACGAGCCCGAGGCAGCCGCCACCCGCCACCGTGCGGGCCTGCGCCGGCTGGTGGCGCTACAGCTGCGCGAGCCGCTCAAGTACCTCGAAAAGAACATCCCCGAGCTGCAGAAGATGGCCGCGGCCTACATGGGCCTGGGCACGATGGAGGAATTGCGCGAGCAGATCATCGATGTGGCACTGGACCGCGCCTTCCTGGCCGAGCCGCTGCCCGCCGACGAGGCCGCCTTCCGCCGCCGCATCGACGAAGGCCGCGCCCGCATGGCGCTGATCGCCCAGGAGGTGGCGCGCCAGACCCAGGCCGTGCTGCTGGAATATGCAGCTGCCCAGCGCAAGCTCAAGGACGCCAAGGCGCCGCGCGAGGTGGCCGACGACGTGCAGGCCCAGCTGCAGCGCCTGGTCGGCAAGCGCTTCCTGGCCACCACGCCGTGGGCGGCCTTGCAGCACCTGCCGCGCTATTTGAAGGGCGTCGTGCTGCGCCTGGACAAGCTGCGCGCCGACCCGGCGCGCGACGCCGCCCGCCTGGCCGAGCTGCGCCCGCTGGAGCAGCGCTGGCTGCGCCGCACGGCCGAGCTCAAGGGTGCCGGCCACGCGCGCATGGACGAATACCGCTGGCTGCTGGAAGAGCTGCGCGTGAGCCTGTTCGCCCAGGAACTGCGCACGCCGCAGCCGGTGAGCGTGAAGCGGCTTGAAAAACTTTGGGCTCAACTCTCTGCCTGACCCCAAAGTTTTCGGCGCAGGCTGACATTTGCCCGAAGGGCATGTCACGCCGTAGCCACAAGGTCTGGGCCCAGCTGGCGGGCTGAAGACTCCCCTTGCGCATTCGGCTGATGCCTCAGCGGCCGGGCTGATCAAGAATGCGCCTGGCCCGCACAGAGGCCGGGGAGGCGAGCATGAGGCGAATTCGGCAATGGGTTGCAGCGGCCACGTTCTTGACGGCGGCGGCGGCGCCTGCATTCGCCGCCGATGCGGCGCCCGCGACTGCGGCCACGGGTCTCATCCCCGCTGAGGTCTTCTACCGCGCGCCCGATGTCAACCGGGCTCAGCTCTCGCCCTCGGGGCGCTGGCTGGCCATTTCCACCGGCTATGGCGCCTCGCGCATCGGGCTGGCCGTCATCGATCTCGAAACGCTCAAGGCCGTGGGCATGGCGGCCAAGTTCATCGACGCCGACGTCGATGATTTCTACTGGGTCAACGACGAGCGCCTGGTCTTCGACCTCGTCGACAGCCAGCGTGGCAGCGGCGACCAGCGCTTCGGCCCCGGCCTCTTCAGCGTCAAGCGCACCGGCGAAGACCTGAACCTGCTGGTCAAGTCTTCGCTGGCCTTCGTCACCGAGGGTGCCCGCCCCGGGCGCGAGCCGCTGGACACCAGCCACGGCCTTTTGCATGTGCCCGACGGCGGCGGCGACGAGGTCGTCGTCGGCCGCAGCGTCTGGGGCGCGGCGGGCTCACGCGCCACCGTGCTGCCGCTGCGCCTGAACGTCACCACGCGCAGAACCTCGTCGCTGGCCCTGGGTGCCCCCGACCATGCAAGGCGCTGGCTTTTCGATGCCCGCGGCGAGCCGCGCCTGGTGCAGACCGAGCACCAGGGCCGCACCGCGCTGCACTGGCGCGATGCGCCGGACGCGGCCTGGCGGCGCATCGCCGAGTACGACAGCTTGACGGCCCCGTTCCGGCCGCGCTTCATCGACAGCGAGGGCAAGCTCTACGTCTCGCGGCCCGAGGGCAAGGCCGGCACCACGGTGCTCACCACCTTCGACTTCGAGACCGGCAAGCCGCGGCCCGAACCCCTGGTGCGCACCAAGGGCTTCGACTTCAACGGTTACATCGTCAGCGAGACGCTGGGCGGCAAGGCCCTGGGCGTGCGCGTGCTCACCGATGCCGAGTCCACCGTCTGGTTCGATCCCGGCATGGCCGCGCTGCAGGCCGAGGCCGAAAAGCGCCTGCCGGGGCGGGTGGTGAGGCTGAACTGCCGCCGCTGCGACCGACCCGACCGCGTGACGCTGGCGCGGGCCTGGTCCGACACCGACCCTGGCCAGCTCTGGGTACACCATGCCGCCAGTGGCCGCTGGGACAAGGTCATCGACGTGCGCATGGGCATCGACCCGGCACGCATGGCGCAGACCGATTTCGAACGCATCGCCGCCCGCGACGGCCTGGAACTGCCGATCTGGCTGACGCGCCCGCAGGGCAATGCCAAGGCGCCACTGCCCACCGTGATGCTGGTGCATGGCGGCCCCTGGGTGCGCGGGCGCAGCTGGGAATGGAACGACGACGCGCAGTTCCTGGCCTCGCGCGGCTACCTCGTCATCGAGCCCGAGTTTCGTGGCAGCACCGGCTACGGCTCGGCCCACCACCGTGCCGGCTTCAGGCAATGGGGGCAGGCGATGCAGGACGACGTGGCCGATGCCCTGCAGTGGGCAGTGGCCAAGGGCCTGGCCGACCCGAAGCGCGTGTGCATTGCCGGCGCCAGCTACGGCGGCTATGCCACGCTGATGGGCCTGATTCGCCACCCCGAGCTTTATCGCTGTGGTGCCGCCTGGGTGGCGGTCACCGACCCGCGGCTGATGTTCCAGTGGCGGGTTGACCACGATTTCACCGACGAGTCGCGCGAGTATTCATTCCCGGTCCTCATCGGCGACCCGGTCAAGGATCTGGCGATGCTGGAGAGCGTGACGCCGGTGCTGCACGCCGAGCGCATCAAGGCGCCGCTGTTCATGGCCATCGGTGGCTCGGACTGGCGGGTGGCGCCGGTCCACGGCAAGCGCATGCGCGATGCGCTCACCAGCGCCGGCCGGCCACCGGAGTGGGTGGAATACCCCGACGAGGGCCACGGCTGGCTCAAGCTCGAGACGCGGCTCGACTTTGCACGCCGGCTCGAGGCCTTCCTGGCCCGCCAACTGCGCTGACGGGGCGCGGCCCCGCCAGCGTCAGCGGGGGCAGGGCATCAGGCCGGCACCGAGGGCAGCCCGGCCAGTGCCATTGCAAGCTCGGCCTCGTCGTAGGGCTGGTCGACCAACTTGCCGGCGTGGTAGTTGCTGTAGGCGCTCATGTCGAAGTGGCCGTGGCCGCAGAGGTTGAAGAGAATCACCTCGCTGCGGCCCTCGGCCTTGCAGCGCAGCGCCTCGGCGATGGCGCCCTTGACCGCGTGGTTGGCCTCGGGCGCGGGCACGATGCCTTCGGCGCGGGCGAACAGCACGCCGGCCTCGAAGCAGGCGTTCTGCGGGTAGGCCACGGCCTCGATCAGGCCCAGGTCCTTGAGGTGGCTCACCTGAGGTGCCATGCCGTGGTAACGCAGGCCGCCGGCGTGGAAGCCCGGCGGCGTGAAGGTGCTGCCCAGGGTGTGCATCTTGGTCAGCGGCGTCAGGTGGGCGGTGTCGCCGAAGTCATAGGCGAACCTGCCGCGTGTCAGGCTGGGGCAGGCCGCTGGCTCCACCGCGACGATGCGCCGCTGCTTGGTCTTGCCGCCACCGCGCAGCTGCTGGCCCAGGAAGGGGAAGGCGATGCCGGCGAAATTGCTGCCGCCGCCGGTGCAGCCGACGATGACATCGGGGTCGTCGCCGGCCATCTCCAGCTGCAACATCGCTTCCTGGCCAATGATGGTCTGGTGCATCAGCACATGGTTGAGCACCGAGCCCAGCGCGTAATTGGTGTCGGCGTGGGTGGCGGCCACTTCTACCGCCTCGCTGATGGCGATGCCCAGTGAACCGGGGTGGTCGGGATGGGCTGCCAGGATGGCGCGGCCGGAGTGGGTCAGGTTCGAAGGCGAGGCGATGCAGGTCGCGCCATAGGTCTCCATCAGCGCGCGCCGGTAGGGCTTCTGGTCGTAGCTGACGCGCACCTGGAAGATCTGCACCTCGATGTCGAACAGCGCACCGGCAAAGGCCAGCGACGAGCCCCACTGGCCGGCGCCGGTCTCGGTGGTGAGCTTCTTCACGCCGGCCTGGGCGTTGTACCAAGCCTGGGGGATGGCGGTATTGGGCTTGTGCGAGCCGGCCGGCGAGACGCCTTCGTACTTGTAGTAGATCTTGGCCGGCGTGCCCAGGGCCTTCTCGAGCCGGTGGGCGCGCACCAGGGGCGCCGGCCGCCAGAGCTTGAAGACCTCGCGCACCGGCTCGGGAATGGCGATCTCGCGCTCGGTGCTCACCTCCTGCAGGATGAGTTCCATCGGGAACAACGGCGCCAGGTCGTCGGGCCCCAGCGGCTGCAACGTGCCCGGGTGCAGCGGCGGCGCCAGCGGCGTCGGCAGGTCGGCGGCAATGTTGTACCAATGGGTGGGCATCCGGCTCTCGTCGAGCAGGTACTTGGTCGGCTGGGTCATGGTTTTCCTTGTCTGGGTGGGGGTTGGACCCGTGGCATCGTAGAAACGCGCCAGGGCCGGCGTTAGCTGGTTTGTCCGGGTGCGCTCCCTAGAATCGTGGCGCCCTCACCCTTCCGCCCGGCCGCGGCCCTCTCACCCAGGCATTGCTCCAGAGCCGCCATGAGTCCCAGCAGTACCGTCCTTGTCCGTTGTGCCGCGCGTGCCATGCCTGCCGCGGGCGCCGCGTCCTGTTGTGCGCCGTTCGCGTTGTTGGCGCTTGCGGCTGCGCTGCTGCTTCTGGTGCCGGCGCTGCATGCCCAGACCGCACCGGCGCGCGCCGACGCCGCGGCCGAGGCGGCCTCGGCCGCGATGGCACGCGCCCAACGGCAGGCCGCCAATCCGATGCGCGTGATCCTCGAGGCCGGCAAGGCGCGTCCCAAGGGCCGCGACAACGAGGCCGCGCCAGGCGCCGCCGCCCCGGCCGCGCGGGCCCAGCCCGCACCTGCACCGGGTGCCGCGCCTGCCACCGTGCCGGTCGTGGCCGCCGCCGTGCCCGCCACCGCCGCCGCCGTGCCCGCCACCGCCGCCGCCAGCCCACGACCGGCGCCACCTGCTGCGCCGCCGGTCAACGAGGCCACGCTCAGCGACCCGGCGCTGCAAGGCCATGCAACGGCGACGCCGGTGCCGGCCCTGGCCAGCCGGGTGGCGCCCGCGCCGGCCGTGGCCGACCTGCCGGCGCTGCCCCAGGCGGCGGCACCCATACCGGCCCCGATGCCGGAGGCCAGGCCCCAACTGGTGATCATGGTCGAACCCATCATCCCGGTGCGTGTGCAGGGCGAGCTGGGGCGGCTTCCCGATGTCCAGGCCGATCTGACGATACGCACCGACGGCAGCGTGGCCACCGTGACCCTGTTGCCGCCGGTGCCCCGCCAGATCCAGCGCTATGTGGTGGAGGCGCTGCAGCAGTGGCGCTACGACCCGCTGCCGGCCGAGCGCACACACCGCGTGCTGCTGGTCTTCAACCCCTAGAGGCGCGGCCCGCGCCCCGGCGTCAATCAGCGCAGCAGTTCCAGTGCGCGGTCCATGCCGCCGCTGTCGATGCTGATCATGGCCTGCGCGCGCACCG
Organism: Rubrivivax sp. A210; assembly: GCF_904426505.1. Taxonomy (GTDB): domain Bacteria; phylum Pseudomonadota; class Gammaproteobacteria; order Burkholderiales; family Burkholderiaceae_C; genus Rubrivivax. The sequence continues at coordinate 761,908 of NZ_CAJGBN010000001.1, read as the reverse complement.
CGGGCTTGGGGTGGTAGGCGATGGACAGGCCGGCTACGGCCATCATCGGCAGGTCGTTGGCGCCGTCGCCGACGGCGATGACGCGCTCGGTGGCTATGCCCATCAACTCGGCCACTTCCAGCAAGGTGCGCCGCTTCTCGGCGCCGTCGACCACGTCGCCCCACGGCCGTGCAACCAGGCGGCCGGTGAGGCGGCCGTCGTCGATCTCCAGGTGGTTGGCCCGCGCGAAGTCCAGGCCCAGGCGCCGGCGCACGCGCTCGCTGAAATACGTGAAGCCGCCCGAGACCAGCAGCGTGCGCAGGCCCGCGGCCTGGCAGGCGGCGACAAAGGCCTCCACGCCCGGGTTCAGGCGCAGCCGCTGCTCGTAGACGGCAGCCAGCGCTTCCTCGTGGACGCCGCGCAGCAGGGCCAGGCGGCGCATCAGGCTGTCGCGGTAGTCGGTGATCTCGCCCCGCATCGCGGCTTCGGTGATGGCCGCGACCTCGGCCTTGCGGCCGGCCGCGGCGGCGATCTCGTCGATGCACTCGATGCTGATCAGCGTCGAGTCCATGTCGAAGGCGACGAGGGCGAAATCGGCCAGATTCAGCGGCGGCGCGAAGCCGCGCACGAACAGGCCAGGGGCAACTTCTTGGGGCAAGGGCGGGCGGGGTCGGGTCGGGGTGGCCCGATTATCCCGCCGCGCCGGCGGCTGGCCGCAGCGCGTCAGCGGCGGCGGCGCGTCAGGGCCAGCCCACCCAGCGCCAGCGCCGCCAACGCCGCCGAAGCCGGCTCGGGCAGGGCCTGCCCGGCGGTGACCAGCTCGATGCGGAAACTGCCCGCCATGCCCAGGGGCAGGCCGTGCATGTCGACATGCACGCCGTTCACCGTGTAGCTCACCCTTGCCGCGTCCAGGCCGGCGATGTTGGTCGACAGCGTGAAACCCGTGATGTCGCCACCCGGCTGCAGGTCGTCGAAGACGAAGTAGCTGGGAGTGACGTCGTTGAAGCCCGACGTGTTGCCGGTGGTGCTGGTGAAGTTGTAGGCGAGATAGTTCTCACCCACATCCACCGTCTGCGTGGCCGCGATCAGCGCCGAGCACATCGAGAACGCGCCGGTGGGGCAGGTGACCTCGGCACCCGCGCCGACGAGCAGGCTGTCGGTGTAATGCGTGCTCTCGTAGTGGTAGCCGATGGTGGCCAGGCTGCCCAGCATGCCGGCGTTGGCCCACGGGGCGGCGAGGGTCAGGGCCAGTGCGGCCAGCGACTTGATCGAACGGAGGTGCATGGGGTGCCCAGGTGCGAAAGGATCGAGGCTGCACCCTAAGCGCTGCAGGGTCTTTCCTGAAGCCCCGAGCCGCGGGGGTCAGCCCCCGGCCGTCGCCACAGGCGGACCCAGGCTGCGCAACAAATCACGCATGAAGTGGGCTCGCTCGGCCGGCGTGGCGATCTCGCGCTCGATGCGCAGCTTGTCGTTGCCGGCCAGCTTGATGGCGCGGTTCTTCTGCACCAGCTCGATGATGCGGCGCGCGTCGATGGGCGGTTGCGGGCGGAAGGTCACGTTCATCAACCTGGGGCCGGCGTCGATCTTGACCACGCCATAGGGCCTGGCCAGCACGCGCAGGCGGTGGGTGTCGAAGAGGGTCTGGCCCTGGGTGGGCAGCTTGCCGAAGCGGTCGGTGATCTCCTCGAGCAGCAGATCGATCTGCTCGGGCTTCTCGGCCGAGGCCAGGCGCTTGTAGAGGTTGAGCCGGGTGTGGACGTCGCCGCAATAGGCGTCGGGCAGCAGGGCCGGTGCGTGCAGGTTGATCTCGGTGGTGGCCGCCATCGGGTTGAGCAGGTCGGGCTCGCGGCCGGCCTTGAGCGAGCGCACCGCTTCGGCCAGCATGTCGTTGTAGAGCTGGAAGCCCACTTCCATCATGTTGCCGCTCTGGTGCTCGCCCAGCACTTCGCCGGCACCGCGGATCTCGAGGTCGTGCATGGCCAGGTAGAAGCCGCTGCCCAGCTCTTCCATCTCCTGGATGGCCTGCAGGCGCAGCGCCGCCTGCTTGGTGAGGCCCTCGACGTCGGGCACCAGCAGGTAGGCATAGGCCTGGTGGTGGCTGCGGCCGACGCGCCCGCGCAACTGGTGCAGCTGTGCCAGGCCGAACTTGTCGGCCCGGCTCATCACGATGGTGTTGGCGCTGGGCACGTCGATGCCGGTCTCGATGATGGTGCTGCACAAGAGCAGGTTGTGGCGCTGGGCGACGAAGTCGCGCATCACGCGCTCGAGTTCGCGCTCGGGCATCTGGCCGTGGGCGACGGCGATGCGCGCCTCGGGCAGCAGCTCGGCCAGCTTCTGGCGCCGGTTCTCGATGGTCTCGACCTCGTTGTGCAGGAAGTAGACCTGGCCGCCGCGCTTCAACTCGCGCAGCACGGCCTCGCGGATGACGCCGCTGCCCTCATTGCGCACAAAGGTCTTGATGGCCAGTCGCCGCTGTGGCGCGGTGGCGATGACGCTCAGGTCGCGCAGGCCTTCGAGCGCCATGCCCAGCGTGCGCGGTATCGGCGTGGCGGTGAGGGTGAGCACGTCGACCTCGGCGCGCAGCGCCTTCATCGCCTCTTTGTGGCGCACGCCGAAGCGGTGTTCCTCGTCGATGACGAGCAGCCCCAGGCGCGCGAACTTGACGTCGCTCGACAGCAGCTTGTGCGTGCCGACCACGATGTCGACGCTGCCGTCGGCGATGCCTTCGAGCGCGGTCTTCACTTCCTTGGGGCTGCGAAAGCGCGACAACTCGGCGATCTTCACCGGCCACTTGCCGAAGCGGTCGACCAGGGTCTGGCAGTGCTGTTCGGCCAGCAGCGTGGTCGGCGCCAGGATGGCCACCTGCTTGCCGCCGTGTACCGCCACGAAGGCGGCGCGCAGCGCCACCTCGGTCTTGCCGAAGCCGACGTCGCCGCACACCAGGCGGTCCATCGGCCGCGGGCTCACCATGTCCTGGATCACGGCGTGGATGGCGGCGCGCTGGTCGGCGGTTTCCTCGAAGCCGAAGGAAGTCGCAAAGGCCTCGTAGTCCTGCGGGCTGAAGCGGTGGGCAAAGCCCTCGCGTGCGGCGCGGCGGGCATAGAGGTTGAGCAGTTCGGCGGCGGTGTCGCGCACCTGCTCGGCGGCCTTGCGCCGCGCCTTGTCCCACTGCGGCGAACCCAGCTTGTGCAGCGGCGCCTCGTCAGCGCTGACGCCGGTGTAGCGGCTGATCAGGTGGAGCTGGGCCACCGGCACGTAAAGCGTGGCCTTGTCGGCGTATTCGAGGTGCAGGAACTCGCTCGCCCCTTCGCCGATGTCGATGTTGACCAGGCCCTGATAGCGGCCTATGCCGTGGTTGAGGTGGACCACCGGGTCGCCCACCTTCAGCTCCGACAAGTCCTTGATCAGCGCGTCGACATTGCTGACCTGCTCCTGCTTGCGCCGGCGCCGCGTCTGCGGCGTGGTCGCGAAGAGCTCGGTCTCGGTGACAAACTGGATCGAGATGCCGGCTTCGGGCTCGAACCAGTGAAAGCCCTCGGCAAGCGGCGCCGCGGCGATGGCCTGCTTCTCGTCGCCGGCCATGAACTCGGCCAGCGTGGCCGTGGTGGGCAGCCGGATGCCGCGGTCGCGCAGCAGTTCGAGCAGGCTCTCGCGCCGGCCCTCGCTCTCGGCCAGCAGCAGCACGCGGTGGGCGGTGGCGGCCAGGTGCTTTTCCAGCGCGCCCATCGGGTCGGTGCCGCCGCGCTCAAGCGAGAGATCGGGCAGCGGGCGGGCCCAGGCCAGCGGCGCGTCTGGCTCCTTGGCGCCGGTGGCGTCAGAGCCGCGCAGCGACAGCGTGGCGTGGCCCTGGGTGCGGCCGAAGAATTCCTCGGCCGGCATGAAGACGGCGGCCGGTGGCAGCAGCGGGCGCTCGGGGTCGTGCTGCAGGAAGCGGTGGCGCTCGCGCGTGTCGGCCCACCAGCGCTCCAGCGCCTCGTCCACCTTGCCGTGCAGCACCAGGGCTGCCGGGTGGCTGCCACCGGCGCCGAGGTAGTCGAAGATCGTCGCCGTCTCGTCGAAGAACAGCGGCAGGTAGTACTCGATGCCGCCGCTGGCGATGCCGCTGGCGATGTCCTTGTAGACGCGGGCGCGTGTCGGGTCACCCTCGATCTTCTCGCGCCAACGGGCGCGGAAGGCCGTGCGCGCCGCCTCGTCCATCGGAAACTCGCGTCCGGGCAGCAGGCGCACTTCGGGCACCGGGTAGAGGCTGCGCTGGCTGTCGGGATCGAAGGTGCGGATGCTGTCAACCTCGTCGTCGAAGAGGTCGACGCGGTAGGGCTGGGGCGAGCCCATCGGAAACAGGTCGATCAGGCCGCCGCGCACCGCGTACTCGCCCGGCGACACCACCTGGCTCACATGCTGGTAGCCGGCCAGCGTGAGCTGGGCCTTGAGCCTGGCCTCGTCGAGGCGGCTCTTCTGACGAAAGTGGAAGGTGGTGCCGGCCAGGAAGGCGGGCGGCGCCAGCCGGGTAAGCGCGGTGCTGGCCGGCAGCAGCACGACATCGACCTCGCCGCTGTGGATGCGCCACAGCGTGGCCAGGCGCTCGCTGATGAGGTCTTGGTGCGGGCTGAAGTTGTCGTAGGGCAGGGTCTCCCAGTCGGGGAAGACGGCCACGCGCAGCCCGGGCTCGAAGAAGGGCAGTTCATCGGCCAGGCGCGGCGCGTCGGCCGGTTCGGCGGTGAAGACGGCGAGCAGGCGCTGGGCGTCGGCATGGCTGCGCGCCAGCCGCGCCAGCAGCAGCGCGTCGCCCGAACCCACGGGGCGTGGCAGCGTGTAGCGCTTGCCGGGCGCGATGGAAGGCAGGTGCATCGGTGGCGGACTTGCAGCAAGCCCCTGCCGCCCCGGCCGGGGTTGGCATGGGCGCGGCGGGGCGTGGAGGCACGGATTCTAGAATCCGCCCTCCCATGGACCGCGCCCCGCTCTTCTATGCCCTCGTGCCCTGCGCCGGCGTGGGCCAGCGCGCCGGCACGGCCGGGCCCAAGCAGTACGAGTGCCTGTGCGGCCAGCCGGTGGTGGCGCACACGCTGCAGGCCCTGGCCGCGGTGCCGGAACTGGCCGCCACGCTGGTGGTGCTGGCGCCGGACGACACCTTTTTCGAAGCCGCCGTGCAGGCCTTCAACGGCGAACGTGCCTGGGTGGCGCGCTGCGGCGGTGCCTCGAGAGCCGCCACCGTGGCTGCCGGCCTGGCCGAACTGCAGCGCCGCGGCGTACACGACGACGACTGGGTGCTGGTGCATGACGCCGCGCGCTGCCTGCTGCGGCCGGCCTGGGTGCAGCGCCTGATCGCGGCCTGCCGTGACGATGGCGTGGGCGGCTTGCTGGCGCTGCCGCTGGCCGACACCCTCAAGCAGGAATCCGAGTGCCGCGCCGTCGCCACCGTGCCGCGCGCCGGCAAATGGGCGGCGCAGACGCCGCAGATGTTCCGCCTTGGCCTGCTGCAGCGGGCGCTGGATGGTGCAACGGCCGAGGTCACCGACGAGGCCAGCGCCATCGAGGCCTTGGGCCTGGCGCCCAAGCTGGTGGCCGGCGAGCTGGAAAACCTCAAACTCACCTGGCCGGCCGATTTCGCGCTCGCCGCCCGCCTGCTGGAGACAAGACGATGAACCTGGCCTCACTGCGCATCGGCGAGGGCTGGGACACCCACCAGCTCGTCGCCGGCCGCCCTTTGGTGCTGGGCGGCGTGACCATCCCGCACACGCATGGCCTGCTCGGCCACTCCGACGCCGACGCGCTGCTGCACGCCATCACCGATGCCCTGCTCGGCGCCGCCGGACTGGGCGACATCGGCGGCCACTTCCCCGACACCGACCCCGCCTTTCGCGGCGCCGATTCGCGCCAGTTGCTGCAGGAGGCGGCGCGCCGCGTGGTCGCCGCCGGCTACCGGCTGATCAACATCGACAGCACCGTCATCGCCCAGGCGCCGCGCCTGGCGCCCCACATCCCGGCCATGCGTCAGAGCATCGCCCAGGCCCTGGGGCTGGCCGCCGATGCGGTGAACGTGAAGGCCAAGACGGCCGAGAAGATGGGCCCGGTGGGCGAGGGCCGCGCCATCGAGGCGCGTGCGGTGTGCCTGCTGCTGCGGCTGGAGCCGGAGCTGGGCTGACAAGGCCCGATCTGCCCGGCTCAGGCGCGATCAGGCTCCGCCGCCTCGGCCAGACTCAGCCGCCGCTGCTGCAGCAGGCCGTTGTGGCGCCGGTATTCGATCAGCCCGGCGCCGCCCTCGGCCTCCAGCATCAGGCTGTCGATCGGGCCGAAGAACTGGCGCAACTCGTCGGGCGTGCAGGTCGGCAGGTACAGGCGCAGCACGCGCGGGTCGTACCAGCGAAACAGCATGCGCTGTCCGTCCTCGTCCTGCACGCGCAGCAGGGTGCGCAGGTGGTGGCGCAGGTTGGACGGGTCGGCAATGCGCAGCCAGATGCCCCAGCTTTGGCCCCAGCCTTCGTCCAGCAGGCGCAGGCCCAGCGCGTGGCCTGGCGGCAGCTCGACCAGCTGCGGCGCCGCCAGTTCCAGCTCGCGCGAGAGGAGGCCGCCGCGGCCGGTGAACAGGCAGCGGTGCTCCAGGCGCGACTCAAAAAGGGCGCGGTGGATGGCGGGGTCGCGGGCGCCGTCGAGCACGGCCCAGACGCTGAGGGAGCGCGTCGTGCCGAGAGAACTGCCGCTGGGAAACAGCGCCTGTTGCAGGCGTTCGCGGATGGCGGTGTCCATCGTCAGGCCAGGGCCGCTTCCTGCTCGAGGCGGCGCTTCTCGCATTCGGCGCAGAAGGGCACGCCGTCGCGCGACGCCTCGCGCAGCACGGCGGCCTGGGCGGCTTCATCGATGGCGATTTCCACTTCGACGGCCGGCGGCGCTGGCGGGGCCGGGGCGGGTGGTGGCGGTGGACGCGGCGGCGCCGCGGGGGCGCGGCTGGGGGGCGGCGGCGCCGACTCGGTGCCGGGCGGCGGCGCGATGGCCTTGCCGCCACCGCCGCCGATGCCGGCCTCGGCGGCAATGCCGGCCTCGGCCATGGCCTCGACGCGGCGGCACAGCTGCAGGCGTCCGCCCGCCACCGCCGCGGCAATCAGCGCCAGCAGCCGGTGGTCATCGACGCGCGACAAGTCGGTGCCGTTGCCATGGGCCCAGGCCAAGTGGCGCAATTCGGCCAGCAGCCGGGCATCGAGCAGGGCCGGCGCCAGCGTTCGCGCCACGCCAGCGGCATCCCAGGGGCCCGGCAGCGGCTCGTAGCCCTCGCCATCGTCCGCCGCGCCCACGGCACAGAGGGCGTAGTCCAGGCAGGCAGGGGGCAGCAGGACAGGCATCGCGCCAGCTTAGCGGATGCGCCGCGCCGCCGCCATCGTCGGCGTGCTCAATCGACGCGTTGCAGCCGCAGATGGGCCACCAGGCCGCCGTCGGGTGCGTTGGCCAGCTCCAGCGTGCCACCCATGCGGTGCATGGCCTTCTCGACGATGGCCAGGCCCAGGCCGGCGCCGGTGGCCGCGGTGCGTGCCGCGTCGCCGCGGAAAAAGGGTGTGGTGAGCTGGGGCAGCTTCTCGGGCGCCACGCCGGGGCCCTGGTCGCGCACGCTGATGATGGCCCAGGGCCCGGTCCTACCCTGGGTCACCAGCACGTCGGCGATGCCGGTGTAGGTGCCGCGGCCGTAGCGGCGCGCGTTCTCGAACAGGTTGAGGAAGACGCGGCCGAGCTCGGTCTCGTCGGCCAGCACGTCGAGGTCGGGCGCGACGCGGATGACGATGCGGATCTGCGAGGGGTCGCGGAAGGCCGAGGCCTCGCGTTCGATCAGCTGGGCCACGTTGACCGGGCGCAGCAGCGACTCGCCCGGCCGCGCATAGTCCATGAACTTGTCGATGATGGCGTCGAGCTGGTCGATGTCGAGCGCCATGTTCTTCTTGGCTTCCTCGTCATGCACGCTCATTTCGGCTTCCAGGCGCAGGCGTGCCAGCGGCGTGCGCAGGTCGTGGCTGATGCCGGCCAGCATCACGGCGCGGTCTTCCTCCACCCGCGCCAGTTCGCGCGCCATGCGGTTGAAGCCGCGGTTGACCTCGCGGATCTCGCTCGTCAGCGTGTTCTCGTCGAGCTGGGAATCCAGGTCGCCCTCGCGCACGCGGCTGGCCGCGAAGGACAGCTGCTTGAGCGGCTTGTTGATGAGGCGCGAGCTGACCGCGGCGCCCAGCAGCGTGGCCAGCAGCGCCGTGCCGATCCAGACCATCCAGGTGCCGCCGCTGATGGGTGCGGCGGCGGCGTCGGCCTGCAGCCAGTAGGCATCGCGCTCGATGATGAAGCCCACCCACATGGCGGTGCGGCCGTTGACGCTGCGCGCCACCACCGTGCCCGGCCCCAGCACGGCGCGCAACTCGGCGGCGACGCGGCGCGTGAAGCGGTCGATCTCGTAGGGCTCCCACTCGTCGCTGGGTTCGCGCGGCGCCACGCGCACCGCCTGCTGCGAGCCCAGGCTCTTGAGCAGGGCGACGCGGTTGATGCCGTCGCTCTGCTTGAGCGCGGCGCGGGCCACGTTGACCAGCGCCGCCGTCTGCTGCGCGGACTGCACCGCCCGCGGCTCGAGCTCGAGCGCGCGCAAGGTCGTCACCCAGGCGACGATGCCCCCTGCCAGCAGCATGGCCAGCAGGAAGAAGGTGCGCCAGAAGAGGCTCAGGCCGAGGAAGAGCCGGCGAGGCACCGCGAGCGCTTAGTTGGTGCCGTCCGGAACGAAGACATAGCCTACGCCCCACACTGTCTGGATGTAGCGCGGCTGCGCCGGGTCGGGCTCGAGCATCTTGCGCAGGCGCGAGATCTGCACGTCCAGGCTGCGATCAAAGGGCTCGAACTCGCGCCCGCGCGCCAGCTGCGCCAGCTTGTCGCGAGAAAGCGGCTGGCGCGGGTGGCGCACCAGGGCCTTGAGCATGCTGAACTCGCCGGTGGTGAGGGCGATCTGCTCGCCGTTCTTGCTGAGCTTGCGCAGCGAGAGATCGAACTCGAAGGGCCCGAAGTTGACGATCTGCGCCTCCTTGCTGGGTGCGCCGGGGGCCTCGGGCGCCGGGCGGCGGCGCAGCACGGCGTGGATGCGCGCCAGCAGTTCGCGCGGGTTGAAGGGCTTGGGCAGGTAGTCGTCGGCGCCGACCTCGAGGCCGACGATGCGGTCGACATCCTCGACCTTGGCCGTGAGCATGATGATGGGCGTCTGGTCGTTGGCGGCGCGCAGGCGGCGGCAGATCGACAGGCCGTCCTCGCCCGGCAGCATGAGGTCGAGCACGATGAGGTCGACGGTGTCGCGCGTGAGCACGCGGTTCAGCGCCTTGGCGTCCTCGGCCAGCAGCACGTCGAAGCCTTCCTGGGAAAGATAGCGGCGCAGCAGGTCGCGGATGCGCGCATCGTCATCGACCACGACGATGCGGTCGGGCCGGGCGTTGACGGTGGCTGTCATAGAGGAGGGCTCCGAAAATGTAACAGCCGCATTGTGGGCCGCGGTTTCACTGTCGACCCCGGATTCTTGACCATCTGTTACATGTCTTTCGGCGCCGGCCGCAACCGGAAATGAACCCGGCCGCGGTTGATACCATGCCGCGATTGCCCCGTGCCCGAGCCCACCATGTCAGAACCGCGCCTGAACCACATCGCCTGCATCGACGCCCGCGGCCTGCACCGCATGGCGTACTGGGAATGGGGCGACGCGGCCAATCCGCGCGTGCTGGTCTGCGTACACGGCATGTCGCGCCAGGGCCGCGACTTCGACACCTTGGCGCGTGCGCTGCAAGGTGACTACCGCGTGGTTTGCCCCGACGTCGTCGGCCGCGGCCGCAGCGAGCGCCTGGCCGACCCGCGCGCCTACGGCCTGCCCACCTATGTGGCCGACATGGTGACGCTGCTGGCCCGCCTGGGCGTGGCCCAGGTCGACTGGGTCGGCACCTCGATGGGCGGCCTCATCGGCATGGTGCTGGCAAGCCTGGCCGACGGCGCCGGCCAGCGCCTGGTGCGGCGCCTGGTGCTCAACGACGTGGGCCCGCGCGTCGAGACCCGCTTCCTCGACCGGCTCAAGCGCTACCTCGGCCAGCCGGCGCACTGGTACACGCTGGAGGAAGCGGCCGACGCGCTGTGGGCCATCTCGCCCGGCTTCGGCCCGCACACGCGCGAGCAGTGGCTGGCGCTCACCGCGCCCATGCTGGTGCCCGATGGCGACGGCTTCAAGCTGCACTACGACCCCGCCATTGCCGAGCCGGTGCGCACGCTGACGCCCGAGATCGCGGCCGCCGGCGAGGCCATCCTCTGGGCCGGCTACGACCGCATCGCGGCACCCACGCTGCTGCTGCGGGGCACCGAGTCCGACGTGTTGTCGGAGGCCACGGCGCGCGAGATGACCGAGCGCGGTCCGCGCGCCAGCCTGGTTGAGCTGGCCGGCATCGGCCACGCGCCCACCCTGGTGGCGCCCGACCAGGTAGCGCTGGTGGTCGACTTCCTGCGCGCGCCGGGCTGATGAGAGGCTGAGGCCATGAAGACCGCGCTGGACGAGGCCGCTGGCGACGGCACGGCCGCCATCGTCCATCTGGCCGAGGTGGCGCCGCCGGGCACGCTGGCCGAGCCCGACCCGGTGCAGCGTGCGCGCGCCTTTGCCGAGCCGCTGCTGGCCGGCCAGCCGCTGGACACCGGCGAGGACGCGTTGGGCCATGCCGACGGCACGGCCGCCGTGCTGCGCGGCATCGGTGCCGCGCCCACGCTTTGCGCTGCCGCCTATCTGGTCTACGCCGGCGACTACCTGCAGCGCCCCGAAGACGTGGTGCGCAAGGCCTTCGGCGAGAGCTATGCCAGCCTGGTGGCTCTGACCCGAAAGCTGGTGCAGATCCAGCGCGCCGCCCGCGCCGCCCAGGTGGGCGTGGCCGAGCGCGCCGGCCAGACCGAGCGCGTGCGCAAGATGCTGCTGGCCTTCTCGCGCGATCTGCGCGTGGTGCTGCTGCGCCTGGCCAGCCGGCTGCAGACGCTGCGCTGGTATGCCGCCACCAAGCGGCCCTGTCCGCGCGAGCTGGCCACCGAATCGCTGCAGGTCTTCGCGCCGCTGGCCAACCGCCTGGGCATCTGGCAGATCAAGTGGGAGATGGAAGACCTCTCGTTCCGCTTCCTGCAGCCCGATGAATACCTGCGCATGGCGCGCCTGGTCGACGAGAAGCGGGCCGAGCGCGAGCGCAGCGTGGTGGCGGCGCGCGTCGAGTTGGCCACGCTGCTGGCGGCGGCCGACATCGGAGCCGATGTGCAGGGCCGGCCCAAGCACCTCTACAGCATCTGGAAAAAGATGCAGGGCAAGAACCTCGCCTTTGCGCGCGTCTTCGACGCACGCGCGCTGCGCGTGGTAGTGGCCGACGTGCCCGCCTGCTATGCGGCGCTGGCGCGTGTCCACGAGGCCTGGAAGCCGGTGGACGGCGAGTTCGACGACTACATCGCGCGCCCCAAGCCCAACGGCTACCAGAGCCTGCACACGGTGGTACTGGGCGTCGACGGCCGGCCCATCGAGGTGCAGATCCGCACGCGCCAAATGCACGAGCACGCCGAGCATGGCGTCGCCGCGCACTGGATGTACAAGGAGGCCGGCGTGCGGGGCTATGCGGGCGTCAGCGCCGCCGGCGACTTCGAGGACCGCGTCGCCCAGGCGCGGCTGGCCGTGCTGCGCGAGCTGCTGGCCTGGGAGCGCGATTTCTCGGGCGCCCAGGCCGATGCCGGCGCGGCCTCCGGCCCTGGCGCTCCGGCCCAGCAGGTTGCGGCGAGCGACCGCATCTATGTCTTCACGCCCCAGGCCACCATCATCGACCTGCCCGTGGGCGGCACGCCGGTGGACTTTGCCTACGCGCTGCACACCGATCTCGGCCACCGCTGCCGCGGCGCGCACGTCGATGGCGCCATGGTGCCGCTGAACACCGCGCTCAAGTCGGGCCAGACCGTCGAGGTGGTGGCGGCCAAGGAGGGCGGGCCCTCGCTGGACTGGCTCAACGCCGAACTGGGCTATCTGGCCAGCCCGCGGGCGCGCGCCAAGGTGCGCGCCTGGTTCAACGCCCAGGCCGAGAAGCAGACCATCGCCCGCGGCCGCGAGGCGGTAGAGAAGCTGTTGCAACGCGAGGGCCGCACGGCCATGGAGCGCGATGCGCTGGCCGCCCAGCTCGGCTTCGACAGTGCCGATGCGCTGTTCGAGGTGGTGGGCAAGGACGAGTATTCGCTGCGCCACATCGAGAACCTGTTGCGCCCGCCCGAGGCCGCGCCGGCCGAGCCCGGCATCGCGCTGCACAAGTCCAAGGCCGAGGCCGGCGGCGGGCGCGGCGGCGTGCTGGTGGTGGGCATCGATTCGCTGCTCACGACGCTGGCGCGCTGCTGCCGCCCGGCCCCGCCCGATGCCATCGGCGGCTTCGTCACGCGCGGCCGCGGCGTGGCCGTGCACCGGCGCGACTGCAGCAATTTCCGCCACATGGCCGAGGTCTCGCCCGACCGCGTCATCGAGGTCGGCTGGGGCACGGCCGAGCGCGACCGCACGAGCGTCTACCCGCTGGACGTGCTGATCGAGGCCGCCGACCGGCCCGGCCTGCTGCGCGACATCAGCGAGGTCTTTGCGCGCGAGAAGATGAATGTCACCGGCGCCCACACCGAATCGGCGCGCGACCGCAGCACGGCCTGGATGACGCTCACGGTGGAGGCCCCGGACGTCGCCCGCCTGGCCCAGGTGCTGGCCCAGATCGCACGCGTGGCGGGAGTTCGTCACGTCCGCCGCAAATGAGGGCCGCTAAAACTTGTGTATAGTCCTGGGTTCTGCAGGCGCGTAGCTCAGCTGGTTAGAGCACCACCTTGACATGGTGGGGGTCGATGGTTCGAGTCCATTCGCGCCTACCAAATCCGGTAGAGAAAACAGGCACCTGGCGGCAACGCCAGGTGCTTTTTTCTTGGTGCTGCCAACAGAGTACCAAAGCAGTACTCAAGAAGGCGGGAGTGGGGGCCGCTGCCCGACGCGCGAAGTGCGGCGCGAAGCGGCCGGCCCGCCCGCCCGCGGCTACGGGCATCGGCCTCGACCCTGTGATGAAGCCGCTGTCGTGGCGACCCGCTTGCCAGGCCCCTGCCGGCCGCGGGCGCACATCGCCAGGCCTCTAGTGCGCCGGCATCCTGAAGCTGATCTCGACGCGGGCGCCGTCGGGGTCGGTGAGAAAGACCTGCCATATGTGGCTGTCCGCCAGAAGGCTGCCCTCAAAGGCCTGGCCGGCGGCTTCGAGCCTGCGCTGGAACGTGGGAAGCTCATCGGCTTCGAAGGCGAAGTGATCGATGGCGCCCCCGGTACCCGCTGCCGCCCCGGCCGCGCGAGGCAGCACATGCAGCACCGCCCGGTCGCCGATGTAGAACCAGCGACCGGGCACCGCAATGGCCGGGCGGGGGCCGATGCGCAGGCCCAGCAGATCGCCATAGAAGCGCTCGGTGCGTTCGAAGTCGGCGCTGCGCACCGTGACATGGCCCAGTGAGAGCAGCATGGCCCGGCCCGCCGCGCTCAGGGCTTCTGGGCGATGGTGGAAGGGGCCGCAGATGTCGGGGCGGCCGCCGCTCCGGCCGCCCCCGGCTTCGGCGCCCAGCGCTTGATCTCGTTCTTGATCACCTCGGTGAAGCCGGCCGCGTTCTGGACCCCGGGCATTGCCCCCATGGACGCCAGGCGGTCCCTCATGGCCGGCGTGGCCATGGCCTGCTGCAGTTCCGCCTCCAGCCGCTGCAGCACGGCGGGTGGCGTACCGGCTGGCGCCAGCACGCCGAACCAGGACAGCGATTCGAAGCCGGGCAGCCCGCTCTCGCTGACCGTGGGCAGCTCGGGCGCCGCGGCGGCGCGCGTGGTGGAGGTCACTGCCAGGCCGCGCAGCTTGCCGTCCCTGATGAACGGCAGTGCCACCGCGATGTTGCCGAACATGAGCTGCGTGCGCCCGGCCAGCACCTCCATCCAGGGGTTGCCGGGGTTGGGCACATGCACCATGTCCAGGCCGGCCATGCTGTTCATCAGCTCGCCGGCGCGGTGTTGCGACAGGCCTATGCCTGCCGACGAATAGCTGAACTTGCCCGGCTGGCTGCGCACCAGCGCCACCAACTCGGCCACATTGCGCGCCGGTACGTCGTTGGCCACCACCAGCACGTTGGGCGTGATGATGAGTTGCGCGATGGGCGCGAGGTCGCGCAGCGTCTCGTAGGGCGGCTTCATGCCGTAGGCACCACCGGCCAGCACCAGCGCGGCGTCGCCGGACAGCAGCAAGGTGTGGCCGTCGGGGGCCGACTTGGCGACGCGGTCCACGCCGATGGTGCCGCCCGCGCCGGGCACGTTCTCCACCACCACGGTGGCCGACATCGATTCGGCCAGGGCCGGGACGATCAGCCGGGCCAGCACATCGGGCGCCGTGCCGGCCGGGAAAGGCACGACCAGGCGGACGGGCCTGCTGGGGTAGGTGCCCGGGGCCGGGACTTGCGCCGCGGCCAGGCCGGGGCCGGTGGCCAGCGCCAGGGCGGCGGCCAGCAACAGGTGGGTTCGGCGGTGCATGTCGTTCTCCAATTTTGGGGTGAGGCCATGGTGGCGTGCGGCGCCCTGCTTGGGCTGAGCCGGGCCTCAAGGATTTCTCGGGGTTCTCTCAGGCGGGGCCTCGAACCTCGAGCCTCGAGCCTGAACTGGCGCCTATAGTTCCGACGGTGGCGCATCTTCCTCGCTATCCCCTGGCTGATCGATTCAGCGTCGGCCCGTGGCAGGTACACACCTCGCGCGACGAAGTGGCGGGGCTCGGCCAGGTCCACAAGCTCGAGCCGCGCGCCATGCGGCTGTTGACGGTGCTGGCACAGGCTGGCGGGGAGGTGGTCCCGCCAGATCGCCTGCTGGAGGCCGTGTGGCCGGGCCTGATCGTCACACCCAGTTCGCTCTACGACGCCGTGGCGCTGCTGCGCAAGGTACTGGGAGCCGATCACATTGCCACGGTGCCCCGCAAGGGCTACCGCCTGGCCACGGCGGTGACGCCCGAAGCGGCGCCAGCGATGGCTGCGCGCACCAGCATCCTGCCCGCGGAAGCGGCGGAGCCCCGGCTGGGCCCGCGCTCGGTGGCCGTGCTGCCGTTCGTGATGCGGGGCCTGCCCGAGCCGCTCTCGTTTCTCAGCGAAAGCCTCACCGGCGCCTTGATCTCCGAGCTCTCGCGCCAGCCGGGTCTGGTGGTGGTGGCCCTGGGCACCATGCTGACCTTCGGACAGCGGCATCCGCCGCCGCAGCAACTGGCCCGCGACCTGGGCGTTCGCTATGTGGTGGACGGCCAGCTCGAGCAGCACGGCGACATGCTGCATGTGGGCGTACAGGTGGTCGATGGCCGGCGCGGCACGCAGACCTGGGCCGATGAACTGACCCTGCCCACCCATGCCTGGCATGCCACGGCCCAGGGGGTGGCGGGCCGACTTGCGCGTGCGCTGCGCTTCGAGCTCAACGACCTGGCCAGCCAGGAGGCTGCCTTGGCCGCCAGCGATGCCCAGGTGCAGGCGCGTGCCTTTGCCGCCCAGGCCTGGGTGCAGCTCTTTGCCCGCGCGCAGACGCCCGACACCAACCAGCGCGCCACGCGGCTGGCGCGCTCGGCCGTGGCGCTGGCGCCCGAGCTGAGCCAGGGCTGGATGTGCCTGGCCTATGCCGACTGGCGCGCCGGCCACTACCGCTGGAGCGACGAGCCGCGCGACGAGCAACTGGCGCGCGCCCTGGCCGAGGCCGAACGCGCGGTGGCAATCGATCCGCGCGACCCCGATGCCCACTATGTGCTGTCCTTGGCCGCCCGCCATTTCCGCGGGCAGCGGCAGCGTGCCGACGAGGCCTTGCGCCATTGCCTGCGGCTGTCGTCGTCCTACGCGCCCGCGTATGGGCTGCTGGCCCAATCCCTGGAGCGGCAAGGGCGGCACGACGAGGCCCGGGCCCACTGCGACAAGGCCTTCGGGCTGAGCCCGTTGGAGCCCCTGCGCGTGATCTGGCACTTCGTGAGGGCTGAAGCCCACCTGACCACCGGCGACCCGCAGGCGGCCTTGCAGGAGGCGCAGCGTGGCATGGCGGTCAACCCCTCGTACGGGCAGCTGTACATGGTCGGCGCGGTTGCCGCCTGGCGCCTGGGCGCGCTGGAGCAGGCGCATGAGTGGGTCATCGCGCTGCGCCAGCACCCCGCCTTCTGCAGCCTGCAGGCCGTGCGCGTGACCCTCGCACGCAGCTTCGATCCGGCCTGCATCGGTCAGTTGGAGCAGTTGCTCGACACGCTCGGCGAGGCGGGCTTGCCGCAGCAGTGAGCGCGCCATCGGGGCTGGCGATGAACTGGAATATCGGCCCGGCCTGGCGCACGCGCCGCAGGTGCGGGCGCTTCGGGCTCAGCGCGATTTCAGCTGCTCGTACTTCTGCCGGTACTTGTCCGCCAGTCGCGTCTGCCGGTTGCCGATCTCGACCTCGCGGCCCTGTATGAAGGCGCGCAACACCTGGGTCTCGGTCTGCAGCGGGTCGCCGTCGGTGACGATGAAGCTGGCCAGCCGGCCCGGTGCGAGCGAGCCCAGCCGGTCGGCCACGCCCAGGATCTGCGCCGGGTACAGGGTGATGGCCTTCAGCGCCTCATCGGGCGCCAGGCCGTGGGCCACCGCGGTACCGGCCTCGTAGGGCAGGTTGCGCTCGTTCGCTGCCGCAAAGGCGCCGCCGGTGCGGCCGATGCAGTAGGTGACTCCGGCCTCGGCCAGCCGCGCCGCCAGCCGGTAGGGTTCGTCGTAGGCTTCGTCGCGGCGCAGGGGCAGCCGGTGTACGCCGGCGATGACCACCGCCACCTGCCGTTGGCGCAGCACGCTGGCGATGCGCCAGGCGTCCGCGCCCCCGACGATGACCAGCTTGAAGCCGTGCCGTTCGGCCAGCGCCAGCGCGTGGCGGATCTGCGCCAGCTCGTTGGCCTGCACGAACAGCGGCCGTTCGCCGCGCAGCACCGGCAGCAGGGCCTCCCAGCGCAGGTCGGCCGGGTGGGCCGGGTCGGCGCCGCGTGCGCGGCCATAGGCGGCGGCCGACTCGAAGGCCTCGTCGATGAGCTTCAGGCGCTGGGCGGTGAAGCGGCGCAACTCCTCGGCCAAGGGCTCCAGCGCCCCGCGCAGAACCTCGCTGCCCAGGCGCAGCGAGGGCAGTTCCAGGTGTACCGCCACCTCGCGCTGCACGGCCATGTCATCCCAGGTCCAGCCGTCCATCTGCAGGAGCGCCGAAGTGCCCGAGAAGCCGCCGCCGGCCGCGCCTTCCGGCACCGCCAGCGCGGCCAGCACGCCGTTGCTGCGCGCCACCGGCAGCAGTTCGCTGTCGGGGTTGACGGCAACCAGGGCCCGCGCGTTGGGGTTGAGCGGACCGACCTCGCGCAGATCGACGGTGGCCGCCACCGAGCTGACCTCGGCCAGCCCCAGCGCGGTGTTGGCCGCGACGAAGCCGGGATAGACATGGCGTCCACCCAGGTCGAGCACCTGTGGCGGTGAGCTGGGCGCGGGCAGCGGTTGACCGGGCCCGGCCAGCGCGACGATGCGCCCGCGTTCCACCAGCATGCGGCCACCCTCGATGACCGGGCCGCTGACCGGATGCAGCACGGCGTTGGTGACGAGCAGGGGCAGGCGCTGCGGCGGCGGCGGCACATGGTCTGCGGCACGCGCCGCTCCGCTGCCGATCAGCACCAGGACCGCAAGGCTGGCCGCGAAAGGCGGCAGCGCGCGCCCGAAGGCCGATGCTCGATGTCCGAGGCCCTTCATGGCGCGTCCTCCGTGCATTCGTGCCAGGCGCCCTGGTCGGCATAGCTGTGGCGGAAGGCGCGGGCCTGGTCGAACAGGCGAAACCAGGCCAGGCCGTCGGTGAAGGTGGGCCGCGCCGGCGCGGCCGCGCCGGGAGGCGCGGCGCCTCCCCCTGCGCCCCTTTCGCCCGCCGCCCCGGTGGGTGGCCGCGGCGTGCGCAGCGCCGCGGTGACCAGCCGAGCGCGCTCGGCCGCATCGCGTTCGCGCAGGCTGGCGTCGCTGGCCAGGTCAAAGTAGCGGCGGCCGTCGATCCAGGTCTGCTCGACGCGGCTGGTGGTGGCCATCGGCGGCCCGCTCCACACCACCAGGTCGGCGTCCTTGCCCGGCTCCAGCGAGCCGGTGCGCGCGGCCACGCCAAGTTGCCGGGCGGCGTTCAGCGTCACCAGCGCCAGCGCCTGCCCAGGCTCCAGGCCCCCGTACTTCACCGCCTTGGCAGCCTCCGTGTTCATGCGCCGGCCCAGTTCGTTGCTGTCGCTGTTCAGCGTGGTCAGCACGCCGGCGCGGCTCATCAATGCGGCGTTGTGCGGGATCGCATCGGCCACCTCCATCTTGTAGGCCCACCAGTCGCTGAAGGTCGAACCGCCCGCGCCGATGGCCGCCATCTCGTCGGCCACCTTGTAGCCTTCCAGCACATGCTGGAAGGCCGCCACCTCGAGCTTCCTATCCTTGGCGAAGCGCGCGAACATCAGGATCTCGTCGGCGCGGTAGGAATGGACGTGGATGGCGCGCCGGCGCTCCAGCAACTCCACCAGGGTCTCGAGCTGGAGATCGCGCCGCGGTTCCAGCCTGGCACCGCCCCTGGCGGCGCGGAACGCCTTCCATTCGGCGGCGTATTCCTCGGCGGCCGCGAAGGCGTCGCGCAGCACCTGCTCCACGCCCATGCGCGTGCCGGGGTAGCGCGTGCCCGGGCCGAAGTTCGAGCGCTTGACGTTCTCGCCCAGCGCAAACTTGATGCCCGGCTGCGCGCCTTCGAAGGCCAGCAGTGCGGCGTCGCCGCCCCAGCGCAGCTTGATGACCTGGTTCTGCCCGCCGATGGTGTTGGCCGAGCCGTGCAGCACGTTGGCAGCCGTGGTGCCGCCGGCCAGCTGGCGGTAGATCGTCATGTCGGTGGCATCGACGACATCGGCCACGCGCACCTCGGCCGTCACCGAGTGGCTGGACTCGTTGATGCCGCGCGCCATCGCGATGTGCGAGTGGGCGTCGATGAGGCCGGGCGTGATGTGCTTGCCGGTGGCATCGATCACCCGTACACCGGGTGGCGCGGCCAGGTCCGGCCCCACCGCGGCCACCTTGCCCGCGCGCAGCAACACGTCGGCGCGCGCCAGCGTGCCGGCCGGGCCGACGGTCCAGACCGTGGCGTTGCGCAGCACCACCACCGCGGGCTGCTCTGGCAGCGTGGTACCCAGGGCACCGGCCGGCCAGTGGGCGGCCGGCGGCTTGACGGCCGCGTCGGCCGCCGCCAGGGCCACGGCCGCCGATGCCGCCGGCGCAGGCGCCGCGGCCGCTGTGCGCCGGGCGGACCAGGGCTGCAACGGGCCATCGCCGACCTGCACCGTGCCCGACCAGCGCTCGCCGCGCAACTGCGCAACGATGGTGGATGACGGGCCGGCGCCCGGTGCGCCGGGTGCCTCGGGCCTGCCGCAGGGCAGGCGCAGCACCCAGTCGCTGCCGCGCGGGGCCAGCTCGCACGGGTTACCGTCGCGCTGCAGGCGCGGTGCGGCGCGCGTGCCGCTGATCTGCAACAACTCGGCGCTGCCGTCCACCGCCCAGCTGCCGCGCGGGTCGGCGCGCTCGGCCGCTTCGGTGGGCAGCGGGCGACCGTCGACAAAGGTCAGCTCGATCTCGGCTTCGTCGCTGGTGAACAGGTCGCCGCGCGCCACCACCAGGTGGGCCATGCGCCCGGGCTCCAGCGTGCCCAGGCGCGCGGCCTCGCCCACCAGGCCGGCCGGCACGGTGGTCAGCCCGGCCAGCGCCCGCTCGGCCGGCAGGCCGCGTCGCACGGCCTGGCGCAGGCGCGGCCAGAACTCGCGCCGGGCGTCGCGCAGGCCGGCAGCCGTGACGGCGAAGCTGACGCCGGCGCGTTCGATCAGCGCCAGGTTGGACGGCGCCTGCTCCCAGTGCTGCAGCGCGGCCAACGAGACGTCCAGCGCGCTGTCGGGGTTGTCGATCTCGGGTCGCGCCGGGTAGGCCAGCGGCACGATCACCGGCAGGGCCAGCGCCCTCAGCTGCGCCGCGCGCCGGTATTCATACCCGTTGCCCTGCACCACGCTGCGCAGCTTGAACTCGTCGCGCAGGCGGGCGATGCGCAGGTAGTCCTGCTCGTCATCGGCGACATGGATCACCGGCTGGCGGCCGTCCAGCACCGGCAGCAGCGCCTGCAGCGTGGCATTGGGCTCGATGCGCTCGCCCGCCGCTCCCGCAGATCCCGCCGCAGCGGCCAGCGTGGCTCGGCCCTGCCAATGGGCGTCCAGCAGGGTCTGCCGCTGGAGGGCGATGGCACCCATCAACGAAGTGGGATAGGTTTCGCGCCCGCCACCTGATTCAAACGCCAGGTGCTGGGCCACGCGCGACGCGATGACCTGCGATTTCGGGTCGTCGCTGTCGGGCGCGCCCAGTGCCAGCAGCGCGCTCTGGCCGCGGAACACGCCGTTGGCCGGCGCCGACAGCACGGTGGTGAAGCCGAGTTCGCGCGCCGCGCGCACCTCGTCGGCCTTCCAGTCGATCTGCTGCGCCACGTCCTGCTCGGCGCGCACCCTTGCGTTGCGTGCGGCCAGGCCGCGGGCCGTTGGTGCCGGTGCGGCCGGGCGCGGCCCCACGGGCGGTAGCAGAGCCGCGAACGGGCCGAAGCCGGGGCGCGCGGATGCCGCGGGCCTGAGCGCCGCGGGCAGGCCCAGCGGGCTGGCCAGATCGATGAATCCGGCGTAGACGGTGCGGCCGGCAAGCGCCCAGACGCGCGCTCCGGCGGGCACCGCCACGCCAGCCCCGGCGGCCACGATGACGCCGTCCTTCATCACCAGCGTACCGTCCTCGACCACACGCCCCGGCGCCAGCACCAGCCGCGCCTGCGTAATGGCATGCCAGCGCGGCGTGTTGTCGCGCAGGCCCTGCGTGCGCTCGGTGCCGGTCTGCGCCGCCGCCGGGCCGCTGGTCAGCAGGCACAGGGCCGTCAGGGCGGCAAGGGACGAGCGCGCCGAACACCGGATCACCGCCTGCTTCATGCGCATCCTCGTCTTGGTCACTGCAGCCCTGGCCGCCAAGCTGCGATCAGCGGCGACTCTAGCGCGATCGGATGCCGCCGACATCCGGTTGCGCATGCCGGTTGACAGGCCTCGAAGCGGCCTCGCGTCGTCGCCGGGGGGAGGGCATGCCGGGTGAAATGCCAGGAGGCTGCCCGCCGCCCTCATCGACTCAAGGACGCGGGGCCGAAATTGGCTCGAATGGGATGAGCCAGTGGCGGGCCTCCTGGCCGCGATTGCCTGGCGGTGGAAAGGCTGCGGCAACGTGAGAGGCGCGCAGCGCTGGAGCGCTGCCGCCGCAAGGCGCCGCCCGAACCCGGAAGCGCATGTATTGCAGAGATCCAGTTCGTGGCGGGGCTGGCCGCATTGGACAGGCAAGGAAGGGCGCGGGCGCGCGCAGGCGGCGGGCCGCATTCAGCCAGTCTTCCCACCTATCCAGCGCGCCGGCCAGCTGCCGTCGTCGACCATCTGGCGCAGCACCTCGCTGACCAGGTTCATCACCGCCGTGCCCGCCGTCGTGCCCGGGCGCGTGACGCTGGTGGCACAGACCACGCGGCGGCTCATGCCGGGGCTGGCGATGTCGCTGGCGCGCAGCCGGCCGGCTGCGATCTCTTCGGCCACCGAGCCCTTGGGCAGGATGGTGGCGCCCAGCCCCGCCTCGACGGCCCGCTTCACGCTGCTCAGCGATTCGATCTCGGCCACGACATCGAGCGCGATGCCCAGCGGGCCGCAGGCGTCGTCGATGATGCGCCGCAGGCCGTGGTCGGGGCCGGGCAGCACCAGGGGCCAGCGCGCCAGGTCGTGCAGCGTGGGCCGGCGCGGCGGGGCCTTGCCGGCGGCTGACGTGACGAGTGCCAGGCGGTCATCGAGCAGCGGCCGTTTGGCGAGTGCGGCGTCGATGGCGTCGCCGTAGAGCAGGCTGAGGTCCAGGCGGCCGGCTTGCAGCCATTCGCGCAGAAAGCCGCTGTAGCCCTCGACCACGCGCAGCCTGATCTGCGGGTAGCGCTCGCGGCAGGCGCTCAGCAGGGGCACGGTGGCCACCAGTCCCACGGTGGTGGGCAGGCCCAGGCTCACGGCGCCACTGGGTGCCGCCTTCGAGCTGCGCACGGCCTCGCGCGCCCGGTCGGCATCGGCCAGCACGACGCGGGCGTGCTCCAGGAAGATGCGGCCGGCCTCGGTAAGGCTCATGCCGCGGCTGGAGCGCTCGAACAGCTGCGCGCCCAGGCCGTGCTCGAGGGCGGCGATCTGCTGGCCCAGCGCCGGCTGCGCGACATGCAGCCGGGTGGAGGCCTGCAGCAGGCTGCCGGCCTCGACCACGCCGATGAAGTAGCGCAGCTGTCGGAATTCCATGGCTATATGCAATGCAGCTAGCAACTAGCTTGACTAAGTATTTCACAAATACTTTTCGGCCCGCCAGAATGCGCCCGCTTCCCGCCCCTTTCGCACCTCCTTTCGTGCTCCCCTTCGCGCCACCCTGCTGCCCTGACGGAGGCCCCGCATGACCCTGGACATCACCCACTTGCGCAGCTGGATAGGCCGCACCACCGTCGCCGAGGACCGCGTGACGCCGGTGCCGTTGCGCGCGCTGGCGGCCACGCTGGACCACGACGAGGCACCTGCCGAGGCGCTGCCGCCCTGCTGGCACTGGCTCTACTTCCTGCCCGTCCATCGCCAGTCGGAGATCGGGCCCGACGGCCACCCCCATCGCGGCGGCTTCCTGCCGCCGGTGCCGCTGCCGCGGCGCATGTGGGCCGGCAGTCAAATCGAGTTCCGTCATCCGCTTGCGGTGGGCCAGGCCCTCGTGCGCCGCTCGCAGATCGAGGACGTGCGCATGAAGGTGGGCCGCAGCGGGCCGCTGGTCTTCGTCAAGGTGAAGCACGAGATCGAGGCCGAGGGCCGGCTGGCCATCGTCGAGCGCCACGACATCGTCTACCGCGACCTGCCGCAGCCGGGCGAGCCCCAGCCCACCGCCATGCCGGCGCCGGACGATGCGCAATGGACGCGGCGCATCGTGCCCGACGACGTGCTGCTGTTCCGCTACTCGGCGCTCACCTTCAACGGCCACCGCATCCATTACGACCGCCGCTATGTCACCGAGGTCGAGGGCTATCCGGGCCTCATCGTGCATGGCCCGCTGATCGCCACGCTGCTGCTGGACCTGCTGCGGCGCCAGCTGCCGCAGGCCCGCGTCACGCACTTCGAGTTTCGCGCCGTCAAGCCGGTCTTCGACATCGCGCCCTTCGAGGTCTGCGGCCGCCTCGATGGCGAGCGCGAGGTGAGGCTGTGGGCGCGCACGCCAGAAGGCCACCTGGCCATGGAAGCCAGCCTCGCTCTGGCTTGAAGCTGGCCTGACCTCATCACGCGAAAGCCGAGCATGCTCAATGAACCCGAGGCTCACCAGGAAATACGCGATGCCGTGCGCCAGCTGTGCCGGCAATTCCCGGACGAGTACTTCCGCAAGGTGGATGAGCAGCGGGCCTACCCTGAAGAGTTCGTCACTGCGCTGACCCAGGCCGGCTGGATGGCGGCGCTGATCCCGGCCGACTACGGCGGCTCGGGCCTGAGCATGGCCGAGGCCTCGGTGATCATGGAAGAGATCAATCGCTGCGGCGGCAATTCCGGCGCCTGCCACGGCCAGATGTATGTAATGAATGCGGTTCTGCGCAGCGGCACCGAGGCGCAGAAGCAGAAGTACCTGCCGGCCATCGCCCGCGGCGAGTTGCGCCTCCAGTCCATGGGCGTGACCGAGCCGACCACCGGCAGCGACACCACGCGCCTCAAGACGATGGCGGTGAAGAAGGACGGCCGCTGGGTCGTCAACGGGCAGAAGGTGTGGATCTCGCGCATCCAGCACAGCGACATGATGATTCTTCTGGCCCGCACCACGCCGCTGGCCGAGGTGAGCAAGCGCTCGGAAGGGCTGAGCTGCTTCCTGGTCGACCTGAATCTGGCCCTAGGGCACGGCCTGACGGTGAGGCCCATCCTGAACATGGTCAACCACGAGACCAACGAGCTGTTCTTCGACAACCTTGAGATCCCGGAAGAGAACCTGCTCGGGCCCGAGGGCAAGGGCTTCAAGGTGCTGCTGGACGGGCTCAATGCCGAGCGCACGCTGATCGCCGCCGAATGCATAGGCGACGGCTACTGGTTCATCGACCGCGCCACGAAATACGCCAACGAGCGCGTGGTCTTCAACCGCGCCATCGGCCAGAACCAGGGCGTGCAATTCCCCATCGCCGAGGCCTACATCGAACTGGAGGCGGCCAACCTGATGCGCTGGAAGGCCTGCGCGAAGATTGATGCCCACCAGAACGCCGGCGCCGCCGCCAACATGGCCAAGCACCTGGCGGCCAAGGCCAGCTGGGAGGCGGCCAATGTCTGCCTGCAGACCCACGGCGGCTTCGGCTTTGCCTGCGAATACGACATCGAACGCAAGTTTCGCGAGACGCGGCTGTACCAGGTGGCGCCCATCTCCACCAACATGATCTTCAGCTATGTCGCCGAACACATCCTCGGCCTGCCGAAGTCGTATTGAGCGGAGGCCCGGTCTTGATCTCCGACTTGAACACCGAACGCCCCGTCGACACCCCGCTGGCGCTTGCGCGCACGCTGCTCTTCGTTCCCGGCAACCGGCCCGAGCGCTACCGCAAGGCGCTGGCGGCCGGTGCCGATGCCGTGGTGCTCGATCTGGAAGACAGCGTGCCCGCGGTCGAGAAGCCGGCGGCGCGCGAGGCCATCGCTGCAGCCTGGGCCGATCTCGCCACGGCCGCCGTGCCGCTGGTGGTGCGCATCAACAGCCTGGGCGGCGAGGCCGGGCATCAAGACCTGGCCTGGCTGGCGCGCCTGCCGCCGCCGGCCGGCGTGATGCTGGCCAAGGCCGAATCGGCGCAGCAGTTGCAGGCTGTGGCGCAGGCCTTGCCGGGCCTGGCCGTGCTGCCGTTGATCGAAAGCGCCGCCGGATTCTTGGCCCTGGCCGAGATGGCCGCGGCAGCCGGCGTGCTGCGCCTGGCGGTCGGGCACATCGACTTCATGGCCGACACCGGCCTGCATTGCTCGGAGGACGAGCGCGAGCTCGATACGCTGCGTTTCCACATCGCGCTGCAGACCCGCGCCCACCGCCTGGCGTCGGCCGTCGACGGCGTCACCGTGGCCATAGCCGACGACGCCCGCCTGCAGGCCGATACGCGGCGGGCGCTGAACTTCGGCTTTGGCGCCAAGCTGTGCATCCATCCGCGCCAGGCGCCGGTGGTCCACGCGGCGATGAGGCCGACCGAGGCAGAGCTGGAATGGGCGCGCCGCGTGCTGGCCGCCGACCGCGCCGCGGGTGGGGCGGCGGTCCGGCTGGACGGGCGCATGGTCGACCTGCCCGTCGTGCTGCAGGCGCGACTGACGCTGGCGCGTGTGCGCGCCGAAGATCGGGCCTGAAGGCGGCCGCGCCGGCCCGGTGGGCTCAGGGCCGGCCTATGGGTGCCAGGCGGGCCAGAGCCATCTGCTGGTGGGTGGCCTCGGCCGTGCGGGCCGATGGCAGGTCGAAATCGGGCTGGGCGAGCCAGGCGCAGCTGGCCATGGTGGCCAGCACCAGCAGGGTCGACCACAGGTTCTGCAGGCGGTCGGCGCGCCTGCGCAGCAGGCGGCGCAGCCAGAGGGGGGCGGCGTGGCGGGGGCTGGCGGTGGGCATGGCGGGCTCCTGTCGGGGGTGAACCACTGTCGCCGCGGCCGGTCCTGGGTGCAGCCAAGCCGGTCACGGCAGGGCTGTGCGGTATTCACACCCGGTCGGCAGCCGTTCGAGCGGGCAGGGCGCCTGTCTTAGAGTCGGCGCCATGACGCCGCCTTCGCCATTGCCGTCGCCACTCTCGCCGCCCGCCGACCTGCTGCACGCCGTGGCCGCCATCGCGCGTGCCGCGGGCGCGGCCATCCTCGAGGTCTATGGCAGCGACTTCGCCGTGCTCGCAAAGGCCGATGACTCGCCCCTGACCGTGGCCGACGAGCGCGCCGAGGCCTTGATCGTGGCCGCGCTTCAGGCCCTGGCGCCAGCCGTGCCCGTGGTGGCCGAGGAGGCCGCATCGTGCGGCGCCGCGCCGCCGCCCGGGGCGCGCTTCTGGCTCGTCGACGCGCTGGACGGCACGCGCGAATTCGTCGCGCGCAACGGCGAGTTCACCGTCAACATCGCCCTCGTCGAACAGGGCGAGCCGGTGCTGGGCGTCGTCCACCTGCCGGTGGGTGGACGCCTGTACGCCGGCGCGTGCGGCCTCGGCGCCTGGCTTGAACAGCCGGGCCAGGCGCGCCGCGCCATCGCCTGCCGCACCACGCCGGCCGAGGGGCCGGTGCTGGCCTGCAGCCGCTCGCATGGCGACGAGGCGGCGCTGGCACGCTGGCTGGCTGGCCGGACCGAATACGGTGCAGTGGCCCGCCGCATCGCCGCCGGCTCATCGCTGAAGTTCGGCCTCATCGCCGCCGGCGAGGCCGATCTCTATCCGCGCCTGGGCCGCACGATGGAATGGGACACCGCCGCCGGCCACGCCGTGCTGGTGGCCGCTGGCGGCAGCGTCCGCACCCTGGACGGACAGCCGCTGCGCTATGGCAAGCCGGGCTGGGAGAACCCGCACTTCATCGCCCGCGGCCTGCATTCGTTCACGGCGGCCTGAGGTGGACAGCGCGTCGCATGGGAAAACCCCCCGCACGGCATGGGAACCCGGCTTCTAGAATGCGGCACACGCACTGGCCCCAGGAAGACCGCATGCCGACCCCCCGCCGCACCGCGGCGCCCGCCCCCGAGGGCGAAGAGAAAGCCCCGCTGCGGACGCTCAAGAAGTACCCCAACCGGCGCCTCTACGACACGCGCTCGAGCAGCTACATCACGCTGGCCGACGTCAAGCAGATGGTGCTGGGCGGCGAGGATTTCGAGGTGCGCGACGCCAAGACCGGCGAAGACCTCACGCGCAGCATCCTGCTGCAGATCATTCTGGAAGAAGAATCCGGCGGCGTGCCGATGTTCAGCACCCAGTCGCTGGCCCAGATCATCCGTTTCTACGGCCATGCCATGCAGGGCGTGATGGGCACGATGATCGAGAAGAACCTGGGTGCCTTTGCCGAGTTGCAGACGCAGTTCCTGGCCCAGAGCAAGGGTCTCTACGACCCCAAGCACTTGAGCCCCGAGATGTGGACGCAGTTCCTCAGCGGCCAGCCGGTGGCGCTGCAATCGCTGATGGGCAGCTATGTCGAGCAGAGCCGCACGCTGTTCGAGCAGATGCAGCAGGCCGGCAAGCTGTTCCCCGGGATGCCGGGCTTTCCGCCGCCGGGCAAGTAGCGCGCCGAGCTCGGCCGCGGGGCGCGGGCGCCGGCGCCGGGCGGCAGAATCGGCGCCATGCAGCAAGCTCCCATCCGGCCGCAGCGCGGCCTGTGCGCTCCCTCCGTGGCCGCCGGGGTGGCGGTGTGGCTGGCCTATACCGCCGTCACCGTGACCATCCAGTTCAGCGCCGGCATTCCTTACACCGAATGGTTCAAGACCGCCGCCAACGCCTGGCGCACCGGCGTGATGTCGCTGGCGGCGGGTTCGATATTGCTGATCGCCGTGGTGGCGGCGACCCGCTGGAGCCATCTGTGGCATGACCCGGTGCGGCTGCCGACCACGCCGCTGATGAAGCTGGCGATGGCCTTGTGCGTCGGGGCCACGGGGCTGCGCCTCGCGGGCGTGCGCTGGGCCGATGTGCCGCTGGATCTGCTTGCGGCCATCGTGGTGTCGGGTGTGCTGGTGGGCTTTGCCGAAGAGACGCTGTTTCGCGGCCTCTTCTTGCGCGCATTGCGCGAAGGCGGGCGGTCGGAGGCGGTGGCTGCGATCTGGACGGCCGTGTGCTTCGGCCTCTTCCATCTGCCCAATCTGGCCATGGGCACCGGTCTGGTGGGCACCCTGCAGGTGATCCTGGCCGCCACCAGCGGCGTGGTGCTCTACCTATTCCGCCGCCAGACCGGCGCGCTGTGGCCGGCGATGCTGATGCACGGAACCTGGGACATCGCCGCCTTCCTGGCCGGCACCCATGCCCAGCCCTGGCTGTCCGTGCCCTCGCTGGCGCTGCAAGCGGTGCTGCTGCTGTTGGGCCTGGCCCTCCTGGTGGGCCTGTACCGCAGCGACCGGGCGACGGTGGCCCTGCCGGCCGGCACCGGACAGGCCTGAGGCCTGCGGCCTAAGCTGCCGCGGCGCTCATCGAAAGCCTTCGGTCGACGTCGCCCAGTGGCGCTGGCGGTCATCCAGCCAGCCCTGGTCGCGCTGGATGTCGAGCCAGGTGTTGAGGAAGGCCAGGAAGTCCGCGTCGCCCTTGCGCACCGCCATCGCGGCCGAGGTGCGGGCCAGCGGCTGGCTGGACGGCAGGAACCAGCGCCGGGGCGCCGAGGCCACCACGGCCTCGGCCGACAGCGTGGCCACCACGGCGGCGTCGGCGCGGCCTTCGGACACCACCAGCAGCGGGTCATCCTCGGCCGGCACCACCTTGGCCCTGGGAAAACAGGCCCGGGCCACGCGCTGCTGCACTTCATCGGATGACACTGCGATCGTCACCCCAGGCTGGTCGAAGGCCTGTAGCGTGCGCCGCTTGGCCGCGCTTGCACGGCTGCCGATCAGGTAGATGCCCTCGGTGGCGGTGGGCTGGCTGAAGTTGACCACCAGGGCCCGCGGCACGTTGATCCACAGCCCGGTGATGATGACGTCGCTGCGGCCCGTGAGCAGTTCATCGATCACGTTGGCCCACCAGGCCTCGACGAACTCCAGTTTCACACCCAGGTCGTCGGCCAGGCGATGTGCCAGGTCCACGCTGTAGCCCACGTAGCGCTGCTGGCGGTCCATCATGGCCATGGGTGCCACCTGCACCAGGCCCACGCGCAGCACGCCGCGCTGGCGGATCGTGGCCAGGGTGTCCAGCGCAGGCGCCGGCCGCATCATCGCGGCCGGCTCGGCCACGCGCGGCGGCGGAGGCGGCGCTTGCGGATCCCGGTAGCTGGCGCCGCTCTGCGCCAGGGCCGGAGCAGAGGCCAGGGCCGCGCCGGCGGCGGCCAGCAGGGCGAGAAGGCGGTAGAAGGTGGATGCCATGTCGCGGGTTCCCTGCTGGATCAATAGCCGCTGCCCACGCGGACGAACAGCACTCTGTAGCCGTCGTCGCCCGCATCCACCGCCAGGAAGCCATTGCCCTGGCGTTCGATGCGGAACTGGCGGCGGCCGGCCTGCACGCGGTCGCCTTCGACGGTGCCGCTGAAGGCGTGCTCGCCGGCGCGGCCATTGAGCTTGCCGCCAGGCAGTATGGTGAGCTCGACCTCCACGCCTTCGCGCTCGTCCATGCCCTTGAAGCTGCCCACCAGCCACGGCGCCACCTCGTGCGCCTCCTGCTTGTGGCGGCTGGAGGCCAGGGCGGCCAAGGCCGCCAGCCCGACCACGGCGCCGAGGAGGGCCTTGTCGTTGTGGTGGCCGCCACGGCCGACGCGGAAATCGGCCGAGCAGCCCCTGTCGACCCACACGCCGCGGGCGTCGTAGCCCCAGGAGCGACCCTCGGTGCAACTGGACAGCGAGTGCTTCTCGGTCAGCTCCACATGGTTGTCGGTGTCGACCCGACAGTAGTTGTAGCGGCTGCCGTGGCTGTCGCAGCGAATGGTGCGCTCGGCAGCCGTTGCCGACATCGGCAGCGGCGCGGCCAGCGCCAGGCTCAGCAGCGCACAGAGGGCGCGCGGACCGCGCCGAGGGCGGGTGTTTGTCATCTCGGGCTCCTGGGGAGGGGCGTGTTGGCGGCGCCGCCCTCAACCGCCGGTGAGCAGGGCGTCGGGCACTTCGTGGCGTTCCTGGCCGTCGATCTCGACCGTGGTGTGGTCGCCGTTGCGCCGGGTACTGACGGGCCAGGCCGAATCGCTGGCCACCACCTGGCCCTTCACGAACAGCAGGCGGCGGCGCCGGCCATCGCTGCCGCGGATGTCGACCGTGGCCGTGGCATCGTGGCCGCGGCGCACCACGCCCGCGTCGCAGGTGGTGGCCGCGGGCGCATAGGCCCAGCGGCAGCTGAGCCGCGCCGTGGCGTGGTACCGGGTTCCGGCCACAAGGGCATCCTGGGACGCCGACAGCGGCGCCAGCGCTTCGCCGGCGATGGCCACGGCCAGCCTGAAGCGCCCGCTCTCGTGGCGGCGGGCGGCGCTGCGTGGCAGGAAGGTCGAGATCACGTAGGCGCCGTCAGCCGGCAACATCACCTTGGCATCCAGGCCGCTGTGGTCGCCGATGACCATGGCCTCGGCCGCGCCCTCGGGGGCGAGGTTGAACGACAGGCCCCGGTTGGCCAGCACGGTCATGCGCACGCTCAGGGTCTGGCCGGCGCGGCCCTGCACGCGGTAGTCGGCGCCGGCGTAGCCCTTCACCTGGCCCGCGATCTCGGTTGCCTGGCCCTCGGCTGCAATCCGGATGTCCTGCACCGCGGCCTTGCCCTCCGCGGCAAAGCCAGCCACGGCCATGGCCGCCGCACAACCCAGCACCCGTCCCGCACGCAGGACGGCAAACCAATGCCTGATCGACATGTTCCGCTCCCCCCGGTTCGGCCTGGTCGCTGGCCTGAGCCGCAATCTTCGCTCAGAAATGCCTGCGGCCATCGCCGGGCCGGGCTGCAGCCAGCGTGGCCATGCGGCGACAATTGCGGCATGAGCCTTGATGCCCCACCCCTGCCCAGCCCCACGGCCGATGTTCCGAAGATCGGCTTCGTGTCGCTAGGCTGCCCCAAGGCGCTGACCGATTCCGAGCTGATCGTGACGCAGCTGCGCGCTGAAGGCTACGAGACCTCGCGCAGCTATGCCGGTGCAGACCTCGTCATCGTCAACACCTGCGGCTTCATCGACGACGCGGTGAAGGAAAGCCTGGACGCCATCGGCGAGGCCCTGGCCGCCAATGGCCGCGTCATCGTCACCGGCTGCCTGGGCGCCAAGGCCGGCGCCGATGGCGGCAATATGGTGCGCCAGATCCACCCCAAGGTGCTGGCCGTGACCGGCCCCCACGCCACTCAGGAGGTGATGGACGCGGTGCATCTCCATGTACCCAAGCCCCACGATCCCTTCGTCGACCTCGTGCCCGAGGCCCGCGTGGACTTCAGGGGCACGGCCGGTATCAAGCTCACGCCACGACACTACGCCTACCTGAAGATCAGCGAGGGCTGCAACCACCGCTGCAGCTTCTGCATCATCCCCAGCATGCGCGGCGACCTGGTGTCGCGGCCGGTAGGCGATGTGCTGTCCGAGGCGCGGGCCCTGTTCGAATCGGGCGTGAAGGAACTGCTGGTCATCAGCCAGGACACCAGCGCCTACGGGGTCGACATCAAGTACCGCACCGGCTTCTTCGACGGCCAGCCTGTCAAGACCCGCATGCTCGATCTCTGCCAGCGCCTGGGCGAGCTCGCCGCGCCCTTTGGCGCCTGGGTGCGGCTGCACTACGTCTATCCCTATCCGCATGTCGACGAACTGCTGCCGCTGATGGCCCAGGGCCTGGTGCTGCCCTACCTGGACGTGCCCTTCCAGCATGCCCACCCCGATGTGCTCAAGCGCATGAAGCGGCCCGCCAGCGGTGAGCGCAACCTCGAGCGCCTGGCGCGCTGGCGCGAGCTGTGCCCCGAGATCGTCGTGCGCTCGACCTTCATCGCCGGCTTTCCCGGCGAGACCGAGGCCGAGTTCGAGGATCTGCTGGCCTTTCTCCGCGAGGCGCAGATCGACCGTGCCGGTTGCTTTGCCTATTCGCCGGTAGCAGGTGCCAGCGCCAACGATCTGCCCGGCATGCTGCCGCCCGAGCTGCGCGAGGAGCGCCGCGCCCGCTTCATGGCGGTGGCCGAGGAGGTTTCCGTCACCAAGCTCCAGCGCCGCGTCGGCGCCACCATGCAGGTGCTGGTTGACCAGGCACCGGCGCTGGGCCGCAAGGGCGGCATCGGCCGCAGCTATGCCGACGCGCCCGAGATCGACGGTCTGGTGCGCCTGCTGCCGCCGGCCAAGGCCTCCAAGACGTTGAAGGTGGGCGAGTTCACGCGCGCCCGCATCGTCGCCGCCGAGGGCCACGATCTCGTGGCCCAGCCGATCTGATCTGATCTGAAGTCGAAGGAAGGCTAGCGATGACCCGGGATCTGTCCACCGACCTCATCCACCACCCCTACCTGCCGCCCGCGGGCTTCGAGGCCCCCCAGGTGCCGGTACACAAGGCCTCGACCGTCATCTTCCCCAATGTGGCGGCGGTGCGCTCGCGCGACTGGCGCTACAAGGGCGGCTACACCTACGGCCTGCACGGCACGCCCACCACCTTCATCCTCGAGGAGCGCATCGCCACGCTGGAGGGCGGCCGCCAGTGCGTGCTGGCGCCCAGCGGGCTGGCGGCCATCATGCTGGTCGACCTGGCCCTGCTGGCACCGGGCGATGAAGTGCTGCTGCCGAACAACGTCTACGGTCCCAGCCGCGAGCTGGCCCGCCAGGAACTGGCGCGCTGGGGCATACGCCACAGCCTCTACGACCCGATGGACGCGGCGGCGCTGGTGCGTGCCATAGCCCCGCAGACCAAGCTCATCTGGCTCGAGGCGCCGGGTTCGGTGACGATGGAGTTTCCCGACCTCGCCGGCCTGGTGGCGGCGGCGCGTGCGCGCGGCGTGCTCACCGCGCTGGACAACACCTGGGGCGCCGGCATCGCCTTCAAGGCCTTCGACCTCGGCATCGACATCGTCATGCAGGCGCTGACCAAGTACCCCAGCGGCGGCGGCGACGTGCTGATGGGCTCGGTGTGTACGCGCGACCAGGCCCTGCACGAGATGATCAAGCTCACCCACATGCGCTTGGGGCTGGGCGTGGGCGGCAACGATGCCGAGCTGATGCTGCGCTCGCTGTCCTCGCTGCCCATGCGCTACCGGGCACAGGATGAGGCGGGGCGCGAACTGGCACGGTGGCTGGCGCAACGTCCCGAGGTGGCGCGCGTGCTGCACCCGGCCCTTGACGGGGCACCGGGCCACGAGCACTGGCGCACACACTGCAGCGCCGCGGCAGGGCTGTTCTCGGTGCTGCTCGATGTGCGCTACACGCCGGCCGAGGTCGACGCTTTCGTCGACGCGCTGCGCCTGTTCAAGATCGGCTATTCCTGGGCCGGCCCGGTGAGCCTGGTCGTGCCCTACGAACTGGCCACCCTGCGCGGTGCCGGCCGCGGCGGCCTGCAAGGCCATTTGGTGCGCTTCTCGCTGGGCTTCGAGGCCGTGGCCGACCTGCAGGCCGACATCGCGCAGGCGATGGCGGCGGCTTTCGGCGGCTGACGCTGCTACGGCTTGAAGAGCTGCACGCCCGGCACGATGCCGAGGCCGGTGGACAAGGAGGTCGAGAACACCAGGCCGTCGGCGTTGCGGCCAATGAAGTTGCCGAAGTACTGGCTGGAGGCCAGCACCAGGCCGCAGCCGTTGCAACTGCCCGCCGTGTAGCTGCCCCTGAAGCTGCCCGAGGCCGACTGCGCTTCATAGGTGCTGCGCCCGGACAGGCCGCTGAAGCTCATCGCACCGATGCTGAATCCCAGGTTCTGCAGTTCGACGGAGCGGCTGACGAAGTCGACCGCGATGCTGCCGGTGGCGCCGGCCAGCATGCCGCCGCTGGGCCTGAAGACCGCCGAGCCGCTGGTCGGCATCTGGCGCGTGGAATCACCATAGACGTAGTCGACCTGGCTGAGGTTGGCTTCGCTGAAATTGGTATTGCCGACCCTGACCACCGCGCTGGCGCCAGGTGCCGAGAGCCAGCTGCCCCAAAAGGCCGTGCTGCCGTCGGTCAGCGGCGTGCTATCCAGGTTGCCGACCGCCGACGCGCCGCGGCGGGCCTGCGGGTTGGCGGCGGGGCCGACCGATTCGAGCACGCCGTTCGATGCAGTGAACTCGCCTGCGCGCAGCTCGGTGCTGGTGCCCAGGCCAATGGGCGTGCCGTTCTGCACATAGGTGTAGGCGAGGCCGACCACGGCCTGGCCGGCGAACTGGTCGCCCGAGCCTGGCGGGTTGACGGTGTAGGTGCGGTCGGCGGGCAGCACGGCTTCCATCGCCTGGCCCGGCACGATGACCACGGTCTGGCCGGCCTGGATGGCGGCGGCGGCACGCGCCGCGTCCACGACGTAGCTGGCCTTGCCGCGGTCGACTGCGGCGCCAGCGGCGGCCACGATGACGGCGCGCAACTGCACGCTGCCGCCCACGGTGACATCGGGCATGGAACGCTGCTGCTCGGAGGCCAGCGCGAAGCCGGGGTCGAGTTCGGCGGCGCGGCGGAAGAACTCCTTGGCCTCGGCGTAGCGGCCCTGGTCCTTGAGGTCCAGGCCCTGCGAGAAGGCGCGGAAGGCGTCGACATTGGTGGTCTGGAAACGCTCGATGCGTGCGCGCACCTCGGGTGGCAGCTGTTCGAGCGAGATGCCGGCCGAGCGCAGGATGCCGAAGGTCATGGCCTTCTGGGCGCGGAACAGGCCGTTGATGTCGCCTCGCTCGGTGACCACGCCCAGGCTCTGGCCCGAGCGGCTGTCGATGACTGCGCCTTCGAGGGCGAAGCCCTGGGCCTGGGCGCCGCCGGCCGTGGACAGCAGCAGGGCGAGGAGGGCACGGCGGGTGGGGAAACGCTTCATCATTGCACCTCGAAATTGCCGACCACGACCTTTTCGGCCCGCATCAGGCGGCCCGAGCGCACGGCCGAGGCGGTGTCGGCCAGGCCGCTGTCGCCCAGCTTGGCCTCGTCCACCAGCACCTGCACCTTCTCGCGCTCGAGCACCTTGAGCCCGGGCACCTTGCTGAGGTCGGCGATGATCATTGCCGCCAGGCCCTTGGCCATGGCGCGGTAGTCGTCGGCACCCTTGTTGACGAAGGCCTGCACCGCGATGCTGCCGGGTTCGGGCGGCGTGGCGACGGTCTCTTTCTCGCGCGCCACCGCGACGGCCACTTCCTTCTGCAACTGGTCGGACGCGAGCAGGGTGAGCGTCTTGGGTACCTCGCGCGTGGCGGCGCCCTCGGGGTCTTCGCGGGCGTACTGCTGCAGCAGGCGCAGCGCGCTGGCGTTGTCGTCGCGCCGCAACGCGATCAGGCCCTGGTAGTAGGGCAGCAGCGGCTCGCCCGGCGTGAGGTTCTGCACCGCGCCCAGGCCGGCCAGGGCCTGGGCGTCGAGTCCGGCGTTGAAGTCGGCCAGTGCGGCGGCCAGCGCCTTGGCAGCCTCGGCGCGGGCGCGCAGGCCATCGGCCTGGCTGGAGCTGTCGTCCAGCAGGGCGGGTGCCGCCACCAGCACCTCGGGGCGCGACTTCGCGTCCACCCAGCGGAACGAGCGGCTCTTGAGCACCGAGCGGCCGCCCTGGTATTCGAGCACCGCTTCGCCCTGGGTGATGCTGCCGTAGAGGCCGGGCGCCAGCGCGCAGCCGGCGGCACAGGTCTGCAGCGTCAGAAAGCCGTTGGTGCGGATGCTGCGGTCGGCCAGCTCGATGCGCCAGGCCTTGGCCGGCGCGGCGAGTGAGGGGCTGAGCCGCAGGCCGCCCTTGACCAGGGTGAGCTGGGCGGCGTCGCCAGCCGCCAGGCGCAGCTCGCTGGCCGGCGGCAGGCTGATGACGGCGCCGTCGGCCAGGCGCAGCTGGGCACGGCCTTCGCTGCCGGTGCTCAGCAGTGTCGCGGCGGCCAGCCTGGCGCCGGCGGCGGCCGGCTGGCCGGCTATGCGCACCTCGCCGCGCGCCTGCACCAGTTGGCCTTCGAGGGCCCGGGCCGGCGCGCCGGGCAGCAGCAGCGCCGCGGCCAGCGTCGCGAGCGCGGGCAGGGCGGAAACGGGGCCGCGGAGTCGCGTCTTCATCGGGTGTTCCTTGTTCATCAGAACTGGTAACGCAGCTTCAGCGAGGCCGAGTTGCGCCGCGAGTCGAAGAGATCCTGGTTGGAACGGGTCTCGGACATGGTCAGCTCGCCGCGTATCGAGAGCTGGTTGTCGATGGCGTAATTGGCCAGAAGATCGATGTGCGTGTAGTCGTCGCGGCGCACCGACTTGAAGAAGATGTCGGGCGGCCCCTCATAGGGCTGGGCATAGGCGCCCAGGACCAGGGTCAGCCTCAGCTTGTCCATCGGGGTGATGGAGCCATAGGCGCGCACCGTCATCATCTTGTTGCTGAGGTCGTTGCGCAGGCGGGTGCTGTCTTCCTGGGTATAGCTGGCGCGCAGGCTCAGGCTGGGGGCCCAGCGCGCGTCCGACCAGTTCTGCGTGAACACCGCCCCCAGCGCGAGGCTGCGCGCGTCGCGCTGATCCTCGGCCTGGATGTGGCGCTTTTCGCCGTACTGGCCGAAGACGGTGAGTGTCTGCTCGTCGGCAAAGGTGAAGTTCACGTCGCTGCCCAGCACGAGCAGGTCGCGGTAGCGCTTGCGGCCCACCAGCAGCTCGCTGAAACCCAGCGTCACCCGCCACAGCCCGCTGCCGCTGAGCTGGCTGAAGCCTGCGTTGACGCCCGCGGTGCTGATGTCGTATTGGCGGTGGCGTGAATTGGCGCGGTGGTCGAGGTCGGCACCCGCGAAGACCGAGAGCCGGTTGCTGACGCGCCAGCTCTGCTGGCCGCCGGCGGCAAACTGGGTGAAGCTGTCGCCGACCTGGCGCGACGGCGAGCCGACCAGGTCCAGCGTGTCGACGCCGACCTGCAGCGCGTCGTGCAGGGTGCCGATGTTGACGTTGTCGTCATAGCCGGCGCCGGCCTCGACATAGGCGCGGGCGGTGGCGCGACGGTCGGTCGATTCGCGCAGTTGCATGGCCTGCAGGAAGCCGTTGATCTTCTCGCGCACCGCCGCCGGCGGCTTGTAGCGCAGCACGAACTCGAACTCGGTGCGCGCCCGCGTGTACTCGCCGAGCAGGAAGTAGCCGCGTCCCAGCTCGAGCCGGGCGCGGTCGTTCGCGGGCACGGCGGACAGGTGGCGCTCGAGTGCCAGCAGGCCCTCGGGCACGCGGCCGACGTTGATGGCGGCGACACCGTAGAGGAAGTCGAAATGCACATCGCCGATCAGCTGCGGATGGTCTTGCGCGGTGCGGTAGGCCTGGTCGAACTGGCTGTTCTCCACCTGGCGGCGGATGTCATCCAGCGGCGTGGCCAGGGCCCAGGTGCAGGCCAGGGCCAGGGCGGCGGCGGTGGCGGCGCGGTTGAGGTGTGGCGTCATCGGTTCGGCTGTGGTTTTCGCGTGCGCGGGGTGGCGGCAGGTCAGGGCGCGGTGCGGGCGTCGGCGCCGCGCATCAGGCGTTGCAACTGCGGGTCGAGGCTGAACAGCGGCAGGCGCTGCAGCAGCGGCAGCGTGATGTCGCGGCTTTCGGCGGCGAGCAGGGTGGCGATGTCGGCCGCCTGCGCGACCGGCGGCGGGGCGGGGATCGTGCGCTCGTCGCGTGCGGCCGGGCCCGGCCGGCGGCGGCCGTTGCGTTGTTCGTCGGCGAGTTGGGGCGCGGCGCGTTCGATTTCCAGCGAGGCCTGGCGCAGCTCTTCCGGGTCGACCTCGATGGCGAAGATGACGCCGGTCTCTGGCCTGGGCAGCACGACCAGCAGGCCGGCACCGTAGGTGAGGGCATAGTTGCCCGGATCGCCGTTGCCGAAGACGGCGTTGCGTGGCCGCAGTGCGTAGACCGACAGGCCCTCGGCGGCTTCGCTGCCGGCCGGTGTTTCCTGTTCCACCGAGCGGATGCTGTGGCCGAAGACCAGGCCGCCTTCGCTGGTGGAGAAGCCCCAGCTCGCCGGGTTGGGCTCGCCGGCCTGGCGCACCACGGTGTTGGTGGCCACCGTCAGCGGGCGCGGCGTCACCGTCAGCTGGCCCGGCACATAGCTCAGGCTGTAGTTGGCGAGATTGGTGGTGCTGCTGCCCTGCGCCCCGCCGACCGTGATGGTGTAGGGCCCGCCGGCCACGGTGGCGCTTTCCGCGGCGCCGGCGCTGGCCAGGTCCACGCGGCCCAGATCCTCGTTGGGCACGAGGCCGATGCTGCTGAAGCCGCTGCCATTCAGCACCAGCGCTTCGCCATAGACCTTGGTGATCGAGTCCGCCGTCACTGTCAGCGGGCGGGGCGTGATGGCGGCAAAGCCGCTCAGGCTGGTGCTTGCGAGGCGGTAGTCGCCGGCGTCGGGGCCGCTGAGGGCGAGGCCGCTCACCGTCACCGACTTGGAGGCGCCGGCGTCTTTGTCGGCGAAGCTGGCACCGGCAGAGGCCAGGGTGACGAGGTCGCCGGCCAGGCGGTCGTCGCTCAGCGTCGCGACGGCGTCGGTGCTGCCGTTGTATTCCTTGTCGGCCACCGTGGCGGCCGGCGTCAGCGTGCGTGGCGCGATGTCCACGCGCAGCGCGGCATCGCTGCCGCCGCTGTAGTTGCCGGCATCGGCGCCGGCCAGCGAAAGGCCGGCGACGGTGACCGCCTTGCCGGGGCCGGCGTGCTTGTCGGCCATGCTGCCGGTGACGCCGCTGGCCTGCAGGCTCAGGTCGTCGCCGGCGATGGCGCCGCTGATGCTGCCGGCGCTGCTGTTCACGGCCACCACGGTGCTGCCGTCGTAGTCGCGGTTGATGGCCGTCAGGCCTTGCAACGTGACCGCCTTGCGCGCGATGTTGACGGTGAGGCCGGCAGTGCCGGTGATCTGGTAGTTGTGGGCGTCGGCGCCATTGAGCGTGAGGCCGGCCAGGGCCACCGGCTTGGCCTGTCCGGCCGACTTGTCGGCCATGCTGCCGCTGGTGACCGGGCCGCTGGGCAGGCCGATCTGCACGTCGTCGCCGGCGATCACGTCGGCATTGGCGCCAGCGATCACCAGGGTGCCGGTGACGGCGACCTGGGTCGTGCCGTCATAGACCCGGTCCACCGCCTGCAGGCCAGAAAGGCCGCTGACGTTGAGGGGCCGCGGCGTGATGCTGGCCGTGGTGGTGGCGCTGGTGTTGACGAGGCTGTAGTTGATGGCGTCGGCACCTGTGAGCGTGATGCCGGTGATGTCAACCGCCTTGTCGATGCCGACATCGCGCGCCGTCGTGCCGCTGAAGAGGGCGGTCTGGGTGAGCGTCACCGCGTCGCCGGCGATGAGGCCGGCGCTGGCGGACAGCGCCACCGGCGCATCGGCCAAGCCGTCGTAGACCTTGCTGCCGCCGGTGTAGCTGGCGGCGAGCTGGCGCGGCGTCACGTCGCCGGTGGCGGTGCCGGTGGGGTTGGCCAGCACGTAGTCGCGCGCATCGGCGCCGGTCAGTTGTGCGGCCAGCACATCGATGGGCTTGGCCAGGCCAGCGTTGCGCGCGCCGTTGCCGGTGAAGACGCCGCTGCCGATGATGGACAGCGCGTCGCCGGCCACGATGTTGGCCGCGCTGCCGGCCACGCTGACACTGGCGCTGCCGTCGTACTCGCGGGCGATGCCGGCATAGCTGGCGGTGAGCGTGAGCGGCGTGATGTTGACGGTGACGCCGTTGGCCACACCGATGCTGTAGTTGGCGGCGTCCAGGCCTTCGAGCGCGAGGCCCGAAACCACCACCGGCTTGGCATTGCCAGCGTGCTTGTCGAGCATGCTGCCCGAACCCTGGCCGGCGTTGGGCGCGGTGACGCGTACATCGTCGCCGGCGACGATGTCGCCCGGGTTGGCCGCGACCTGCCCGATGGCGGCGATCACCACGTCGACCTGGGCACTGCCGTTGTAGGCGCGGTCGACAGCGGTGACGCCGGTGAGGCCGCTCACGCCCAGCGGACGCGGCGTGATGCTGCCGGTGGTGCTGGCCGTGCTGGCGCCGAGCGCGTAGTTGGTAGCGTCAGCGCCGGTGAGGGCGATGCCGCTGATGGCGATGGCCTTGCCGCTGCCGACATTGCGTGCGCCAGCGCCGGTGAAGACGGCGGTCTGGGCCAGCGCCACGGTATCGCCGACCAGGGTGCCCGAGAGGACGCCATCGACCGGCGCGTCGACGCTGCCGTCGTAGACGCGCGTGCCGCCGGTGTAGCTGCTGCTCACCACCTTGGGCGTGACGTCGCCCAGGGCGCTGCCGGTCGGATTGAGCAGCGTGTAATTGGCCGCGTCGGTGCTGGCCAGGCTGGCCGCGAGCACCTCGATGGCCTTGGCGTTGCCGGCGTTCTTGCCGGCGGTGTAGACGCCGCTGCCGGCGATGCTGATGCTGTCGCCGAAGACGATGTCGGCCGAGCTGCCGGTCACGAGTGCGGTGCTGCTGCCGTCGTAGACCTTGCTCACGCCGGCGTAGATGGCGGTCAGCGGCCTGGGCGCGATGTTCACCGTCACGCCGTTGGCGGCCGTGATCGTGTAGTTGCCGGCATCGGTGCCGGTGAGGGCGAGGCCGGTCACGGTGACCGGCTTGGCGTTGCCGACGCGTTTGTCGGCCATTTCGCCGCTGGTGGTGCCGGTGGCAGGCACGGTCACGTCGACGCTGTCGCCGGCAATGATGTCGGCGGTGTTGAGGCTGATGGTGCCGGTGGAGGCCACGCTCACCTCGACCGCGGTGAGGCCGTTGTAGACGCGGTCGACGGCGCTGATGCCGGTGAGGCCGTTGATGCCCAGCGGCTTGGGCCGGATGCTGCCGCTGGTGACGGCCGTGGTGTTGAAGAGCGCGTAGTTGCCGGCGTCGCTGCCACCCAGCGTGATGCCGCTGACCTGGATCGTCTTGTCGAGGCCGGCATTGCGGCCACCGCTGAAGACCGCGGTTTCCGCCAGCGTGATGTTGTCGCCGGCAATGAAGGGCGCGTTGCCGGTCACCGGGGCGCTGTCGCTGCCGTCGTAGACCTTGCTGCCGCCCGTGTAGGCGACAGTCACGCTGCGCCGGGTGATGTCGGCGCTGGCCGTGCCCG
The DNA here is from genome assembly GCF_904426505.1 of Rubrivivax sp. A210. Lineage (GTDB taxonomy): Bacteria > Pseudomonadota > Gammaproteobacteria > Burkholderiales > Burkholderiaceae_C > Rubrivivax. The sequence continues at coordinate 721,091 of NZ_CAJGBN010000001.1, read as the reverse complement.
TGGGGTTGGCCAGCGCGTAGTTGCCGGCGTCGCTGCCGGTCAGTCGGCCCTGCTGCACGTCGATGACCTTGGCCGCGCCGACGTTCTTGGCGCCGACGCCGGTGAAGACGCCGTTGCCGCTGATGCTGACGCTGTCGCCAGCCACCAGATCGGCAGAGCCCCCGGTCACGGTGGCAGCTGCGCTGCCGTCGTAGACGCGGTCGACGCCCACATAGTCGGCGTTGAGCGACTTGGGCGTGATATTGACGGTGATGCCGGCCGTGCCTGCGATGCGGTAGTTGCCGGACTCGCTGCCGCTGAGCGACAGGCCGTCGACGCTCACCGCCTTGCCGGTGCCGACGTTCTTGGTGAGCATGCTGCCGGTGGTGACGCCGCTGACCGGCACCTCGATGGTGACCAGGTCGCCGGCGACGATGTCGCTGCTGTCGGGCACCAGGGTCACGCCGCCGGGCACGGTGACCTGGACCTGGGTGCTGCCGTTGTAGACGCGGTCCACCGCCACCACGTTGGACAGGCCGCCGACGGTGATGAACTTGGGCGTGATGTTGCCCACCGTGCTGGCCGTGGTGGTGGCCAGCGAGTAGTTGCCGAGATCGTTGCCGACCAGCTGGATGCCGCTGATGTCGACGGCCTTGCCGTTGCCGACATTGCGCGCACCGGCGCCGGTGAAGGCCGCGGTCTGCGTCACCGAGAGGCTGTCGCCGCTGACCAGGTTGACCAGCTGGCCGCTGGCTGGCGCATCGGTGCCGCCGTCGTAGACCTTGGACAGCCCGCCGGCGTAGGCCACGGTCAGCGGGCGCGGCGTGATGCTGGCGGTGGTGCTGCCGCTGGTGTTGACGAGGGTGTAGTTGTCGCGCTGGGCGCCGGTGAGGAAGCCGCCTGTGACCGCCACAGCCTTGGCGCTGCCGACATTGCGCGCGCCCAGGCCGGTGAAGTTGCCCACCGCATTGATGGTCACGGTGCCGTCGTCGATGGCGAAGATGTCGGCCGAGGTCGAGACGATGCCCGCGCGTGTGAGGCCGTCGTAGACCTTGTCGACGCCGCCGTAGACGGCCGTCAGCGGCTTGGGCGCGATGTCCACCGCCAGGCCGCTGGCGCCGATGAGGGCGTAGTTCGCCGCCGACGCGCCGTCCAGGGCGAGGCCGGTGATGGCCACCGGCTTGGCGATGCCGGCATGGCGATCAGCCATGGTGCCGGTACTGATGCCGCTGGGCGGCAGCGTCACCACCACGGTGTCGCCGGGGATCACGCCGCTGGTATCGACGCGTGCGCCGCTGACATTCACGGCCACCGTGGTCGTGCCGTCGTAGACACGGCTGCTGGCGCTGATGCCGGTCACGCCCAACGGGCGTGGCGTGATGTTGGCAGTGGTGCTGGCGCTGGTGTTGGTGAGGCTGTAGTTGACGGCGTCGGCGCCGGTGAGGGTGATGCCGGTGACGGTCACCGGGCGCGCCGCGCCGGCGGCGCCGTCGCCCACCAGGCTGGCGCTCTGGGTGAAGCCCACCGCGTCGCCGGCCAGCAGCTGCAGCGAGCTGCCGAGCACCGAGACGCTGGTGTCGGCCAGGCCGTTGTAGGCGCGGCTGACGCCGGTGTAGTCCACCGTCGCCGGCTTGGCCGTAATGTCGGCCGTGGTGGTGGCCGTGGTGCTGGCCAGCGTGTAGTTGGCGGCGCCGCTGCCGCCAAGGCGGATGTTGCTGACGTTGACGGGCTTGGCCGTGCCGACGTTCTTGTTGTCGGCAAAGGCGGCCAGTTGCGTGAAGGTGACGGTGTCGCCGCTGACGATGCCCTGGGTGGCTGGCGTCACGCTGGCCGTGAGGTCGCCGTTGTAAACCTTGTTGATGCCGGTGTAGGCCGGCGTCAGCGCCATCGGCGTGATGTTGGCGGTGATGCCGCTGCCGGCCAGGTCGATGCTGTAGTTGGGCGCATCGCCGCCCGTCAGCGACAGGCCGGTCACGGTCACCGGCTTGAGGTTGCCGACGTTCTTGTTCGCGATGCTGCCGCCGGTCAGGCCGCCGGCGGGCTGGGCCACCGAGACGATGTCGTTGGCCACGAAGCCCGAGGACGTGACGGTGCCGGCCGACACCGCCACCGCGGTCGTGCCGTCGTACGGGCGGTCGACGCCGACGATGCCGGTCAGCGTCACCGCCTTGGGCGTGAGGTTGCCGGTGGTGGTGGCGGTGGTGTTGCCGACCGCGTAGTTCGGCGCATCGGCACCCAACAGCACGATGTTGCCGATGCTGATGGGTTTGCCGTTGCCGACGTTCTTGCTGTCGGTGTAGACCGCGGTCTGCGTGGTCGACAGCGCGTCGCTGCCGAACATGTTCGAGGCCCCGCGGTTGAGCGCGACGCTGGCGTCGGTGCTGCCGTCGTAGACCTTGTTGACGCCGCTGAAGGCCAGGGTCACCGGCCGCGGCGAGATCGTCGCCGTGGTGGTGCCGGTGGGGTTGAGCAGGTTGTAGTTGCCGGCGTCGTTGTTGTTGCCGGTGTTGAACAGCCCGTTGAAGGTGATGACGATGGGCTTGCCGATGGCGGCGTTCTTGTCCTGCGTGAAGCGGGTGGGGTCGCTGCTGCCGCTGGTGAAGAAGGTCCAGCAGCCCGAGCACTGGCTGCGGTCGGCGTGGAAGCCGATCCTGTCGCCTTCCACGATGTCGTTCGAGGTGACGATCACGCTGGCGAAGGAATTGGCGTCGTAGACCTTGTCGACCCCGGTGTAGATCGCCGTCAGATCCTTGCGCGTGATGTCGACGGTGACGCCATTGGCCGCGCTGTTGAGCGTGTAGTTGCCGGCGTCGGCGCCAGTGATGGTCAGGCCCGGCACGGTGACGGCCTTGCCGGTGCCGACGTTCTTGTCGGCCATCTGGCCCGTGAGGGGGGCGTTGCCACCGGGCAGTAGCACGCTGACGTTGTCGCCCGCCACCACGACGGTGGTGTCCACCCTGGCGTCGGCCAGGCTCACGGCCACGTCGCGCGAGCCGTTGTAGACGCGGTTGACCGCGCTCACGCCGGTCACCGGCAGGGCCTTGGGAGTGATCGTGCCGGAGGTCGTGGTCGTGGTGTTCTGCAGCGTGTAGTTCGAGGCATCGGCGCCGCTGATCGAAAGGCCGCTGACGGTGATGGTCTTGCTCGTCACCTGGCCGGCGTTGTTGTAGGCGACGTCCTTGGTGTCGTAGGCGATGCCGGTATTGGCCAGCGTGACGTTGTCGCCGAAGAATCCGATCTGGTTCAGGGTAAACGTCAGATTCGAGAACAACGCGACCTCTGCGTTGGAGGTGCCGTCATACACCCGGTCGGTGATGTTTCGCCCCTGGTTGTCGAAGGCCTGGCTCGCGAAGATCGTCAGCTGCCGTGGCGTGATGTCCACCGAGACCGGGCCCTGGGCCGGCGCGTAGTTGCCGGCATCGGCGCCGCGCAGCAGCAGGCCGGTCACGGTGACCGGCTTGGCGTTGCCGACGTTCTTGTCGGCAATGCGCGCGGAGAGTCCGTTGCTGAACGAGGGCAGCACCTGGTCGCCGGCGAGCACACCTGAAATGCTGGCGTTGTTGGGGTTGACGGAGACGCTCAGGCTGGTGCTGTACTGGCGGTTGCTCGCCGTGATGCCGTTGACGGTGGCGGTGCGCGGCGTGATGTCGACCGTGACCGTGTCCAGGCCGGTGAGCGCGTAGTTGCCGGCGGCCGAGCCTGCCAGGCTGACGCCCTCCACCGCCACCCGCTTGGCGAGGCCGACGTTCCTGTCGGCGATGCTGCCGCGGGTCACGCCCGCGAGGTCGACGCTCACCTCGTCGCTGCCGAACACGCCGCTCAGGGTGGCTGCGGTGGCGGTCACGGCCACCGTGGTGGTGCCGTCGTAGGCGCGGTTGGTGGCGGCGAAACCACCGGCGCCGAGGGGCGCCTTGCTGATGTCGGCCGTGGTCGAGGTGCCGGTGGGCAGGCTGTAGTTGGCGGCCTTGCCGCGCGTGCCGTCGGCCCAGCTGTAGCTGCCGGCCACGCTGACCGTCTTGCCGTTGCCGGCGTTCTTGTCGATGAATTGCAGCGCAAAGCCGGCGCCGGGCTGGAACAGCAGGTCTTCGCCGGCCACCAGGCCGCCTGGCTGGGCGCCAGCGGCCAGCACGGCGTCGAGCGTGCCGTCGTAGACCTTGCTGGCCACCAGGCCAGTCAGGCTCAGCGCCTTGGGCGTGATGGTCAGCTGGGCGGTGCCGTCCAGCGTGAGGTCATAGCCGTTCTGCACCGAGTACAGATTGGCTGCGCTCAGCGCATAGCTGCCGACATCGGCGGCCACGGCGGCGCCGCCGACGAGCAGGCGCTCGGGGTTGGCCAGCGGCGCGCCGCCCGCCTGCACCGTGGCGCCGGCCAGCGAGGTGCTGCCGTCGTAGACCTTGCTGGCATCGGCCAGGGTCAGCGAAAGCGGTGCCAGCAGGCCGCGCAGCAGCGGCGTGGAGAGGCCTTCGTACTGGCGCCAGACCGCGGTGCTGCCGCCGGTGGTGGCGATGTCCCAGCCGGCAAAGGTGGCCGCACTCTGCAACTCGGCCAGCGTCTTGGCCGTGCCCAGAATGCTGGTCGCCTGGCCGCTGCTGTCGGTGGCCCAGTAGCTGCTGGTGGCGGTGGCCGACGTGTTGCCGCGCTGGCCCACCAGCCCGCCGACGCTGGTGCTGCTGCCGCCGGTGACGCTCACGGCGCTGGTGGCATAGGCGCGGTTCAGGCTGCCGGTGGTGCTGCCGACCAGGCCGCCGACGCGCAGGTTGCCGAGGCTGTTGGCGATCATGACGGCGCCGCTGGACCAGCTGTCGGTGATGGCCTCGCGGCCCGCGGTGCTGGTGGTGACGACGCCGGCCAGGCCGCCGGCATTGACGGTGGTGAAGCTGCTGAGGCCGACGCTGGCGTCCAGGTTCACGCTGCCGCTGGCGTAGCTGCGCCGCAGCGTGCCCAGGCCGGCCGTGGCATTGCTGTTGGTGAACTGGCCGGCCAGGCCACCGATGCTGTGCGTGCCATTGCTGCCCTTGGCCAGCACGGTGCCGCTGGCGCTGCTGTCGGCGATGCCGCCGGAGCCGACGAACTGGCCGACCAGGCCGCCACCGTTCTGAATGGCGTCGACATTGCCGCTGGCGTGGCTGGTGGAGATGCCGGCGTCGAAGGCCGGATTGGACGGGCCGCTGTACTGGCCCACCAGGCCGCCGGCGATGTTGCTGCCGGTCACGCTGCCGCTGGCGCTGCTGTTGCTGATGCCCAGCGCGCCGGCACTGGTGAAGGAACTGCCGGCCATGCTGCCGACCAGGCCGCCGCTGCGGTTGCCGCCGCTGACATTGCCGCTGGCGATGCTGGTGCTGATCCGCGTGTTCGAGTTGTTTGTCGTCGCCGAGCCGACGAGGCCGCCCACGTCGCCGTTGTTGGTCGTCACCGAGACGGGGCCGCTGGCGCGGCCGTTGGAAAGGGCGACGCCGTTCAGCTGGCCGGCCAGGCCGCCGGCCGTGGTGCCCGCGCGCACCGAGCCCGAGGCCGCCACGTCGGTCATGGTGGCCGCGGCCGTTCCGCCCCAGTAGACGCCGACCAGGCCACCGGCCAGGTAGGTGCCTTCGACGGCACCGATGGCCGAGCTGGTGGAGATGTCCGTGCCCTGGAAGTAGCCGACCAGGCCGCCGACGTTGGAACTGTTCTGGTTGCTGGTGCTGTCGCGCTGGGTCACGTTGCCGCGCGCGCTGCTGCCGGTGATGGTGCCGCTGTCGGCCTCGCCGATCAGGCCGCCGACGTTGCCGAAGCGGATGTCGGCGAAGACATGGCCGCGGGCCGTGCTGTCGGTGATCTGCTTGGCGCCGCTGTTGAAGTAGTAGCCGATCAGGCCGCCGACGTTGGCGCTGCTGTCGCTGATCGCGGTCACGCTGCCGGTGGCGGTGCCGCGGGAGACGCCCGCGCTCTGCAACTGGCCGACCAGCCCACCCACATTGACGCGACCGCGCACCGGGCCCTCGGCGCGGCTGTTGTCGATGCCGCCGGCGCTGCTGGCGGCATAGCCGACGAGGCCGCCGACGTTGTCGCCGCCGCTGAAGCTGGTGCCACCGGTCACGCTGCCGGAGGCGAGGCTGTCGACGATGCCGGCGCTGCTCTGCCAGATGCCGATCAGGCCACCGGTGTACTGGCCACTGCTGCTGACGCTGCCCGAGGCGGTGGCGGTCGAGATCAGGCCGCCGCTGCTGTGCCAGCCGATGAGGCCGCCGACATAGGTCTGCCCCGAGACATGGCCGCTGGCCTGCACATTGGTGAAGCTGCCGCGCGCGTCGCCCACCAGGCCGCCGGCATAGGTGCCGCCGGTGACGGCGCCGCCGGCGCTGGAATCGGTGACGCTGCCGCTGGAATAGAAGGCGCCTGCCAGGCCGCCGCTGTAGTAGCCGCCGTTGACAGCGCCCGTGGCCGTGCCGCGCAGGATGTCGCCGCTGTTGACGATGCCCACCAGGCCGCCCAGTGTGTAGCAGCAGTCGCTGTCCCGCGTGCTGGTGACGCTGCCGCTGGCCGAGACGTCGGTGAGGCCGCCACTGCCCTCGACGCGGCCTATGAGGCCGCCGCCGTCGGCGCCCGTGACCACGACGCTGCTGGCGCTGGACGAAGTCACCGTGCCGGCGGTACGGCCGGCGATGCCGCCGGCGGCGCCGCTGCTGCCGGTGTGGGTGACCGCCGCGGCAGACACCAGGCCGGTGATGGGGGCGGTGGAGTTCATGTAGCCGACGACGCCGCCGACCCAGGTGCTGCCGCGCACCGTGGCGGCGCTGCTGCTCACCGCGGTGGCGGGCAGGGCGCCGTGGGTCAGCGCTGCCGCGGTGTCGTAGTAGCCGACCACGCCGCCGGTGTGGGCGCCGCCGTCGACATTGCCGCTGGAAGTGACGCCGGCCATGCCGCCGCCGAGGCCGAAGTAGCCCGCGATGCCACCGATGCTGAAGGTGTTGGTGGCGCTGCTGCTGACGTTGCCGCTGGCCGTGGAGGCACTGAGGCTGCCGTTTCCGGTGGCAAAGCCGACGATGCCGCCGGCGTCGCCGCTGCCATTGACGATGCCGCTGGTGCTGGCGTTCTGGATCGCGGCGCTGCTGTTGGTCTGGAACCAGCCGACAAGACCACCGGTGTACTGGCCGCCGGTCACGCTGCCGCTGGCGCTGCCACGCACGATGTTGCCGCTGCTGGCATAGCCGACCAGGCCGCCGATGCGCGACGCGGTGCTGGTGCTGACGTTGCCACTGGCGCTGACGTCGGTGAGCGCGCCCGTGCCCTCGGCGCGGCCGATCAGGCCGCCGGCGTCGCCACCGGAGGTGACGGTGCCGCTCGCCGCGGCATTGGTCACGGCGCCGGCCGTGCGGCCTGCCAGGCCGCCGGCGACGCTGCCATTGGCCGTTGCGGTGACGGTGGCCGCTGCCCGCAGGCCGGTCAGCGCCGCGCCGCCGGCCGACTCGCCGAAGAGGCCGCCCGCCCAGGTGGTGCCGGTGACGCTGGCGCCGAGGAAAGTGATCGCCAGACCTGCATTGGTGTCGGTGATCAGCGCCGCAGGCGTGTTGGTCCAACCCAGCACGCCGCCGGCCCAACTGCCGCCGCTGACGGCGGTGGCCGCGGTGCTGGTGTTGATGTTGGCGGCCGTGCCGGCGCTGACATTGCTGATGCCGCCCACCATGCGGAACTCGCCCACCAGGCCGCCGACGGTGTTGGCGGTGGCCGGTGCCGTGACATTGCCGCGGGCAAAGCTGTTGGAGAGCAATCCGCGTCCGTCGGCATAGCCGATCAAGCCGCCGACATCGCCGCCGGCGATGTTGGTCGAGACCTGGCCGGTGGCCGATGAGCCCGAGAGATCGCCCCCGGTGGTGCCGGTGGGCGAGAAATGACCCGCCAGGCCGCCGACGTCGCGGCCGCCGGTGACGCTGCCGCTGGCAGTGCTGCCGGAGATGGAGCCGCCATTGCTGACGAAGCCCCCGAGCAGGCCGCCGACCCAGGTGTCGCTGCCGGTGGACGACACGCTGCCGGTGGCGCTGCTGTTGCTGACGCTGCCACCATCGACATAGCCGACCAGGCCGCCCACCGAGGCGTTGTTGCCGGTCTGCACCACGTTGGCGCTGGCGCTGGAATTGGAGACGCCGCCCGATGCCCAGCCGACGAGGCCGCCGACATTGGTGTTGGCCAGGCCGGAGACGTTGCCGCTGGCGCTGCTGTTGGTGACCAGACCGGCCGAGCGGCCGACGACGCCGCCTACCGCCTGCGGGTTGGTGACCGCGCCGCCCGACACCGGCATGCTGGTGGTGAAGCCGTCGATGAGGCCTATGCCTTCGGCGCGGCCTATGGCGCCACCGACGTTGACGCCGCCGCTCACGCTGGCGGCATTGACGGAACTGCTGGCTATGGTGCCGGTGGTGTTGGAGTAGCCCACCAGGCCGCCGACGTGAAAGCCGGTGCTCACCGTGCCATCGGCGCGGCTGCCGGCGATGCCGCCGCTCATGCGGAAATCACCCACAAGGCCGCCCACGCCGCCGATGTTGTTGGCCGTGCCGGTGACGCTGCCGGTGGCGGTGCCGCCGGTGAGGGCGCCGCCGCCGCCGGCATAGCCCACCAGGCCGCCGGCCGTGGAGGCGCCGCTGACGCTGCCCGAGGCACTGCTGTTGGCAATGCCGACGACGGTGGCGCCGCTGGGGGCCAGCTGGCCGATCAGGCCGCCGACAAAGCCGCCGCCGCTGGTGGGCGTGTAGTTGCCGGTGACGTTGCCCGAGGCCGTGCCGCTGATGCTGTAGGCGGTCGAACCACCGGCCTGGCCGATGAGTCCGCCGAGGTAGGCCTCGCCGACGCCGCTGCCGCTGGCCGAGACCGCGCCGCTGGCCGAGGCGCCGCTCACCGCACCGGCGACGAAGCCGGCGATGCCGCCGGCGCCGGCGGTGGAGGTCCGGCTCGTGGTGACGCTGGCGCTGCTGCTGACACCGGAGAAGCTGGCCGTGCCGATGGACTGGCCCACCAGGCCGCCGACCCACCGGCTGCCCGAGACGTCCGAGCCCAGGAAGGCGAACTGCAGGTTCTGGGCAGCGTCGGTGACGAAGCTGGTGGTGCTGGCGTTGTTGGTCCAGCCCAGCACGCCGCCGGTGAAGTTGCCACCGCTCACGGTGGTGGCCGGAATGTTGCCGCTGGCGGCAGCGCCGGCGCTGACGTTGCTGATGCCGCCCGTCATCTGGAACTGGCCGACCAGGCCGCCCACGGTGTCGGCCGCCGCCGGTGCCGTGACGTTGCCGCGGGCAAAGCTGTTGGAGAGCAGTCCGCGTCCGTCGGCATAGCCGATCAGGCCGCCGATGTCGCCGCCGGTGATGGTGGTCGAGACCTGGCCGGTGGCCGATGAGCCCGAGAGATTGCCTCCTGTGGTGCCGGTGGGCGAGAAATGGCCCACCAGGCCGCCGACGTCGCGGCCGCCGGACACGTTGCCGCTGGCCGTGCCGTTGGTGATGGAGCCGCCGCTGGGCGTGAAGGCGCCGACCAGGCCGCCGACCGCCTGCGTCGTGCCGCTGCTGGAGACGATGGCGCTGGATTGCACGCCGCTGAGGCTGGCGCTGCCGTTGACGCGGCCGACCAGGCCACCGGCTTCGCCGGCCGCCGTCACCGTGCCGGCGCTGCTGCTGTTGCTGAGGCTGCCGTTGAGGCGGCCGATGAGGCCGCCCACCGTGCCGCTGCTGCCGGTGGCCGTGACCGCGGCGTCGACGCTCAGCCCTGTGAACGCCGCCGAGCTGTCGCTGAAGCCGATGAGGCCGCCCACCCAGCGCGGGCCGGTGACGGTCTTGGTCGTGCCCTGGGGCACGACGCTCACCAGGCTGTTGGCATCGAGGGCGATGTCGAAGGTGAGGTCAATCCAGCCGATCACGCCGCCGGTGGTGTTGCCGCCGCTGACATTGCCCGCGGCCGACAGGGCCACCGGCGCGTCGCTCATCCCATAGCGGCCGACGGCGCCGCCGGCGTGGAAGGACTGGGCCTCGTTGACGCTGGTGCTGACCGATCCGGTGGCGCCGGAATTGCTGATGGAGCCGTTGCCGCTGGCATAGCCGACCAGGCCGCCGACGTCGCCGGTGCCGCTGACCGTGCCGCTGGCCGTGGCCTGGCTGATGGTGGCCGTGCCGGTGGGCAGGAAGCGGCCGATCAGGCCGCCGGACTCGTGGCCGCCGACGACGTTGCCGCTGGCCGTGGCGGTGTTGATGTTGCCGCCGTTGTAGAGGCCCACCAGGCCACCGGCGTGGTGGCTGGTGTCATTGGTGCCGGTGCTGAGCGTGACGGTGACGCTGCCGCTGGCTCCGACGCCGGTGAGCAGGCCGGTGTCCATCTCGCCCACCAGGCCGCCGGCGAAGGCGGACGCGGTATTGGTGCTGGCGCTGACGACGCCCGAGGACTGGCTGCGCTGCAGCGAGACGCCGGCGGTGCTGCCCTCGACCAGGCCGACCAGGCCGCCGGCCCAGACGCCGGAACTGCTGTCGTCGAGCGCGCTCACGCTGGCGTTGCTGCGCACGTTGTGCAGCGTCGTCGCGCCGCGCGTGTAGCCGGCCACGGCGCCGACGTAGCGGCTGCCGGAAACCGCGCCGCCGATCAGTTCGAAGTTGCGCAACGTCGCGCCGCTGGTGCTGGCGAACAGGCCGGTGGCGTTGGAGGCGGGGAGATTGACGGTGAGACCCGTGATGCTGTGGCCCAGGCCCTCGAACACGCCGGTGAAGTGGTTGGTGGTGGTGGTCGCGGCAGTGGTGGTGGTGGCCGCGTTGCCGCCTATGGGCACGAAGCCGCTCGCGGCGCTGGCGCTGGCATCGATGTCGCCCGCCAGCGCCCAGCGTCCGGCCAGGTTGGCGCTCATGCCCTGCAGCCCTGCCAGGTCGCGCACCAGGGTGTAGGCGGCACCGCCGATGCTGAGCGTGGCGCCGGCGCCGGCCAGCGTGATCTTGGGCTTGACGGCGTCGGTGGTGTTGACGAGGAAGGAGCCGCCGGCGCCCGGCGTCAACACCACGCCGGCAGTGTTGCCGCTGGCCGTGAGGTTGGCATTGAGGTTGATGTCGCGGCTGGCGATCACCGACAGCGTGGTATTGGCCGCCCAGGTGACGTCGGCGTCGATGTGGATGTCGCCCGGCTCATTGCCACCCACGGCGGTGAGCAGCGAGACATTGCTGCTGGCCAGGTTGATGGACAGGGTATCGGCGCCTATGCCCGAGGTGCTGAGCCCGGCGTTGCCGGCACCGACGCGGAAATCGGTCGGGTCCAGCGTCCAGGTGCCCCAGCGGCCCTCGGCGCCGCGCGTGTCGACGCGCGTGCCGGGGGCGACGGTCAGCGTCGCCGCCGAGGTCTCGACCGTGCCGCCGTGGCCGGCAGCCGCGGTCGCCGAGAGGCGGCCGTCGAGGTCCAGCCGGCCGTGCCCGAGGTCACCCTTGACGACGATGCGGCCGGCGTCGCCGCCGGCCGGCGCATCGGCCGCGACGGGGCCGCTGCTGGCGACGTTGTCGCCCGTGATCCAGATCTCGCCGCCTTGCTCGCTGATGGTGTTGGCGCGCACCAGGCCGCTGTTGTTGACCAGCGAAGACGCGATGCCCGCGGCCGAGGCCGCGGTGAGACGCACCACGCCGCCATCGGCCGTGATGCTGCCGCTGTTGTGTACCGAACCGGCAGCGCCGGGCGTGACCACGGCCGAGATGAGGCCGCTGCCGCTGATGCTGACGGTGGCCGCGCTGCCCGAGGCCAGCAGCACCTGGCCGGCGTCCACCGCGATCTCGCCCTGGTTGTCCACATGCTGGCCGAACAGCGCCAGGTAGCCGCCGGCGGTGGCACGCAGGGAGCCCTGGTTGACCACGCTGCCGTTGCCGCTGCCGGCGGTGAAGCTGTAGCGGCCGGCAGCGAAGTCCTGCTGCGACAGGTCCAGCGTCGTCGCGACGAGCCCGCCGACATCGACCTTGGCGCCGGGTGCGAACAGCACGCCGTTGGGGTTGCTCAGGAAGACCTGGCCGTTGGCCTTGAGGCGGCCGTAGATCTCGCTGCCGCTGTTGCCGACGATGCGGTTGAGCGCGATCGAGCGGGCATCGGGCTGGCGGAACTCGACCGTGGCGTTGCTGCCGATGTTGAAGCTCTGCCAATCCATGCCCAGGCGCGGGCTGCCCTGGGTGACGATCAGCTGGTTGGCACTCTGCTGCACCTGGCCGCTGCCCACCACCACGCGCCCGCCCGCGGGCAGGGTGCCGCTGGGCACCTGCGCATAGGCCAGGCCGGCGCTGCCCAGCACCGCCGACAGCAGCCAGGCGAGCAGGCGCGACAGCCGCGGCCGCCGGCGCTCGGCGGCACGGCGGCGCGCGGCGGCGCGGCGGGCGCTGGCCTGGGCGGCGGAAGAAGCGGGGGTGGTGGCAGGGTGGGCGTGGGCAGACATGAAAGTCTCCGGACTTCAGGCGTCGGGATCGGATCCGGGGCGGGCCGCGCCGCGGGCGGGGCGGGCCATCGGGGGGTGGCGGCTGGCCACGCTCATGGCGTGAGCGACAGCTGCAGGAAGAGGCGGGGCTGGCCAACGCCTGGGTCGACCGTGGGCTTGAGCTTGCCGGGCCAGGCCAGGCTGGCGTTGAGGCCCAGGCCGCCGCCATACCAGGCCAGGCCCAGGCCGCTGCCCGACAGGCGCACGCGGTTGCCGGCCACGTTCTGCGTCGAACGGTCGATGCGGCCATAAGCGAGATCATGGAAGGCTGAGAGCACGACGCTGCCGCCGAGCAGATCCTGTGCGTGGCGCAGCTCGAGACTGCCCAGCGCGCCGAGGTCGACCGAGGTCTCGCCCGAGGCGTAGGCGCGCACGGCGCCGGGGCCGGCGAGGCCGAACTTCTCAGAGCTGTCGAGATTGCTGCCGGTGTACTGCGCGGCGACCCGGCCGTAGAGGCTCCAGGGCCCGAACAGGGCCTGCTGGCGCGCGGCCAGCGCGCCCACCTTGCGCCAGCCCGCGGCGCCCACGTCCTGGTCGAGGTGGCCCATGGACGCGGTGACGCTGCCGGCCGAGGCGCCGCCCAGGCTGTCGCGCACATCGAAGCTGGAGCTGAGTTCGAACACGTCGTTGGTCTTGAGCCTGGCTGGGATGGGCTCCTCCAGCTTGGCATCGCTCAGGCGCCTGTGTTCGATGCTGGCCTTGACGGCAATGCTGGCCTCGGCGCTGCGCAGGAAGGGGTAGCTGGCGTCCACGCCGATCACGTCGGCCGAGCCGACGGCGCCGACATCGCGGAAGCGGCCCGATAGCTGGTACTTCAGGCGCGACAGGCTGGCGCCGATCTTGTAGCCGTCGCCGCCCACCGGCACGCTGGTGTTGAGGCTGCCGCTGATCAGGCTGCCGCGTTCGGACACCAGGGCGCGCGCCGTGCTGGTGTCGCCCCAGCCGAAGAGATCGCGGAACTGCAGGCTCAGGCCGGCGCGGTAGGTGCCGGTGGCGCGGGTACCGTGGTTGCTGACATCGGCGCGCACCTCGAGCGGCTCGTCCTCGGCCACCGAGACCACCACGTCGGCGGCTCCGGTGCTGGCGCCGGGGGTGAAGGCGGCACGCGCGGTGACGCCGGGAATGTCATTGAGCAGCAGCAGCTGGCGCTCGACATCGGCCTGGCGCACCGGCCCCGGCGCGGTGAGGCGCTCGGTGTGGGCCTGCACGACCTCGTCGCGCAGGCGGGCGTCCTGGGCGGTGACGACCTGCACGCCCTCGATGCGGCCTTCGAGCACGGCCAGCTCGATCACGCCATCGGCCACGCGCTGGGCCGGCAGGTAGGCGTAGCTGAGCAGGTGGCCGGCCGACTGGTAGCGGCGCGTGATGGCGCCGGCGGCCTCGTTGAGGCCGGCGATGTCGAGCCGCTTGCCGGCCCAGGGTGCGACCAATGCCGCCAGTTCCTCGGCCGGGAAGGAGACGGCGCCGACGATGCGGAAGGAGGACACGGCGACGCTGGCGCCCTCGGGCAGGTTGATGGTGGGCCGCACCGGGGCCTCGATCAGGCGCGGCGGCGGCGCCATGGGCAGCGCGGGAGTGTTGCTGCGCCGCACTTCATCGAGCAGCTGGCCGGCGCTGGGTGCGGTCTGGGCCCAGGCGGGCGCGGCCAGCAGCAGGGCCGCCAGCGCTGCCAATGCCGGTAGCTGCAGTGCTGGCCGGGTCAGCGCCGAACAGCCCATGAGGGGCTGGCGGGGGTAGGCGGGGAAAGCAGGGGAGGAGGGCATCGTTTTCTTGCCTTGAACTAGCGTCGGGCCAACTTTTCGAGGAGGGTGACGAGCTGCCTTTCGGCCGGGGCGAAATCCTTGTGCTTCTGGAGCAGGCGCTGCAAGGCGTCGATCGCCTGTTCGAGCTGGCCGGCGTCGGCCAGCGCCAGCGCCTCATCGTAGGCACGCCAGATGGTGGCCGGGAAACTGCGGCCGGCCGCCTGGCCGCCGAGGGCGCGAGCCAGGCGGCGGTTGAGCGGTTCGACCTGCTGCATCACCGCCGCCAGGGGTGCGCTGAGTTCGTCCGAGAAGACCACGCGCGAGCTCGCGGTGTCAACCACCCGAACATGGACTTGCACCTCGTCGCCAAGGACGAAGAAGCCGCCGAACACCATGCGCGCGGCGCCCACGATGCGGCCCAGGCGGATGCGGGCGTCCTCGTCGGCCAGCTCGCTGCTGGCCACGCGCTGCTCGGCCAGCAGATCCTTGAGCCGCTGGCGCTCGACCACCGGCAGGCCGTCCACCTGCAGCAGCGTGGCGGTAAGGTTCTCCGACAGCGAGCGGCGCAGGAAGCCGAGCGCGCCGGCGCCGCCGCTGGCGGCCATCAGCGCCGGCGGCGTCTGGTTGTCGAAATCCCACACCACCACCGCCGGCAGGCGCGCGGCGGTGGCTTCGCCGGCGGCCAGGGCCTGCAGCGGCAGGCACAAGGGAAGCGCCGCCATCGAAACAGCGCCCAGAAAAGCCAGCAGCCGGACGCGGTGCAGCGCACCGGCCGGCGGGCCAAGCAAGGCGTTCAGGGCGGGGTTCATTCCTTGCGCGCGACTATCCTCTGGTTGCGTTCCAGCGGGGCCTTGACGTCGGCGACGCGGCCATGGGCCAGCAGTTCGTCGACCTCGGTGACCGTGATCTGGGCGATGCGGCTGTCCTTGTAGCCGAGGATGCGGCCGTTGAGTTCTATCGGTTCGCCACGGCTCAGCACATTGAAGCTCTGGCCGGCGGCGATGCCGTGCTTCTTGCCGAGGTTGATGATGGCGGTGCTGCCGTCGACCGAGACGATGCGGCCCTTGAGCGGGTACTTGTCGCGCACCGTCGCGGCCACCGCCTGCGCCATCGTGGCGGCCAGCCGGGTCGGATCGGGCGCGCCGGTGCTGCTGTCGGACTTGACCAGCGCCAGCTGCGTGGTCTCGGTGTCGATGGCGCGCAACGAGGCGTTGAGCCCTGCGCCCTGGGCGCTGAGCACGCCCGAGACCATCAGCCGCGCCGCCAGCAGCTTGCCGAGCTTGATCTGGGTGTCCTGGTCGGCCAGTTCCGAACTGCCGAGCCTGACCTCGGCCAGCACCTTGTCGAGCAGTCGGCGCTCGACCAGGGTGTAGCCACGCGCCTGCAGTTCGCGGATCAGTTCCTGCTGCAGGAGGGCCTCGACGCCGATGCGGCCGACGTGGCCGGGCGGCGTCTGGTCCTGGAAGGGCAGCACGCTGAGCGCCATCACCGGCGAAGTCCAGTCGTCGGGGGCGCCGGCGGCGGCCGGGCGCGGCGGCGGGTTGCGAAAGCGCGCCGCCAGATCCTTGACCGCCTCGTCCACGTACTGCTGGCGTGCGCGATCCTGCTCATCGGCCAGGTTTTCCTGCGTCTGGCGCAGCAGTGCGGCGACCATGGCGTCGTTCGGGTCCAGCGCCTTGGCGCGCTCGAGCACCAGCCTTGCCTTGGTGGTCTGGCCGGTCTCGTTCAGCGCCACGGCGAGATTGCTGGCAGCCTCGATGGACTGCGGGTTCTCGCGCGCCGCGCGCTCGTAGGTCTTGACCGCGGCTTGCGGATCCTGCTTGCGCTGGGCATTGCCCACTGCCACCAGGGCGCTGGATTTCTGCCAGGAAAAATCGGCCGATGTCTGGCTGCCGGCGGCCTGCTGCAGCGCGGCCTGGCCGGCCTGGGCCTGGCCGGCGGCGGCCAGCGAGCGGCCGCGTATCAGGTAGGCGGCACTGCGCGTGGGCGCCTTGGCGATGATGTCGTTGGCCTCGGCCAGGGCGCCGGCGCTGTCGCCACGCTGCAGCTGCAGCTCGGCCAGGCCTTCGCGGCCCATCCAGACGACCTCGGGGTGGGCGGTGCCGGCCAGGGCGCGGAAGATGCGCTCGGCGTCGTCGACCAGGCCCTGGCGCAGCAGCTCGTAGCCGCGCTCGGCACGCGCGATGTGCTCGATGCCGGGGGGCGCGGGCAGGGTGGTGGGCCCGCCCTTGGCACTGGCCTGGGGCGCGAAGAAGACGAATTCGCCTTCGAGCGAGGTGCTTTCCCAGGGGATTTGCTGGCCGTTGGAATCGAGCCGCACGCCCAGGCGCACGCGCTTGAAGACCTCTTCGATGGACATGCCGGGCCGCTCGATGTTGGCCAGCAGGTGCTGGGTGTAGAGGCCGTTGCTGCCCTTGCCGTCGCTGGCCACGCTGCCGGGCGCGGTGGCAAAGGCCACCAGCGAGCCTATCGGCGCATCCACCGAGGACAGGCCGCCGCCGCCCGAGCGAGAACTGCGCGCGAAGGGGTTGTCGCGGCAGGCGTCGAGGACGACGACATTGATGCGGTTCTTGGCCGTCTCCATCTTGTCGAGCACCTGCTGCACGTCGACCGCCTTGTAGGGCACCTCGTCCTCGCGCTTGATCTCGGTGCCCACCGGCATCAGGAAATTGCGGCCCTTGATCTGCACGCCGTGGCCGGCGAAGTAGAACAGCCCGGCGCCACCGGCCTTGAGGCGGTCGCCGAAGGCGGTGACGGCCTCCTGCATCTGCTTTTGCGAGGCATCGAGCCGCAGGTCGACCTTGAAGCCGGCTTTTTCGAGCACCTTGGCCACCGCGCTGGCGTCGTTGGTGGAATTGAGCAGCGGCGCGTTGGCGTAGTTGGCATTGCCGACGACGAGGGCGTGGCGCGGCTCGGCCGCGGGGGCCACGGCGGCCCAGCTGGGGCTCAGCAGGGCCAGCAGGAGCCAGCCGGCCAGGCGCCTGAGCCAGGTGCCGGCGGGGGTAGGCAGCGCGTCGGGTTGCATGGGGGGCTGTCCTCTTGCGGTGAGCCGGGCTGCGCCGGGCAAAGTCCCTGGCGCAAAGTGGGGATCATCGTAAGGCAAGGCCGGCCGCTGACAACCACCATCCAAAGGAGTTTGCCTGCCGGCGAGGTTGTCGGCGAAGCGGCTTCTAAGCACTCGACTGTGAAGGAATTCACGGGCCGCAGGCTGAAGACGGCCCCAATGTCGGGGTGCCGCTCAGCCCTTGTTGCCGCCCGACGAGACCTTGTGCCGCATCAGGCGGCCCTTCTCGCGCTCCCAGTCGCGCTTCTTCTCGGTGTCGCGCTTGTCGTGCTGGGCCTTGCCCTTGGCCAGGGCGATCTCGGCCTTGACGAGGCCGCCCTTGAAGTGCAGGTTCAGCGGCACCAGCGTGAAGCCCTTTTGCTCGACCTTGCCGATGAGGCGGCGGATCTCGGCCTTGTGCATCAGCAGCTTCTTGGTGCGATCGGCCTCGGGGTGGACGTGGGTTGAAGCGCTGCGCAGCGCGTTGATGCGGCAGCCGATGAGGAAGAGCTCGCCGTCGCGGATCAGCACATAGCCGTCGGTGAGCTGCACCTGCCCGGCGCGTATGGCCTTGATCTCCCAGCCGACCAGCACCATGCCGGCCTCGTAGCGTTCCTCGATGGCGTAGTCGTAGCGGGCGCGGCGGTTCTCGGCAATGGCGGACATCAGGTTCCGCGAGCGCGGCCTACGGTAAGGGCTGGGGGTAGCGTGAGGAATGCAATCATGGACAGTCGGGCGGAGCCGGGGCGCGCTCCTACAATCGTGGGATTGTATGAAGCACGTGCGCAAGTCTGTCCTGCTGTGGTACTCGCCCCGCGAGATGTATGAGCTGGTGACGGCCGTGCAGGACTACCCGGCCTTCCTGCCCTGGTGCAACCGCGCCGAGCTGATTGAAAGCCACGACGATGGCGTGACCGCACGGCTGAGCCTGGCCTACCACGGCCTGCACCACGCCTTCACCACGCGCAACCTGCAGAAGACCGACGAGTCGGTGACCATGCAACTGGTGGACGGCCCTTTCTCGCTGCTGGACGGCAGCTGGTTCTTCACGCCGCTGGGCAATGGCACGATGCAGGCCTGCAAGGTTGAATTCGACCTGCGCTATGCCTTCTCGAGCCGCACCCTCGAGGCCCTGGTGAGCCCGGTCTTCGACAAGGTGGCCAACACCTTTGTCGATTCTTTCGTGCGCCGCGCCGAACAGGTCTATGGCAAACGCTGAGACGCTGAGCGTCGAAGTTGCCTACTGCCCGCACCCCGATGCCACCGATCTGGTGGCGCTGAGCCTGCCCAGGGGCGCCACTGCGGACGATGCGCTGCGCGCCAGCGGCCTCGTCGAGCGCCACGGCCTGGTGCCCGGTGGCCTTGTCCTGGGCGTGTGGGGCCGGCGCTGCGAGCCGGGCACGCCGTTGCGTGAGCGCGACCGTGTCGAGGTCTACCGGCCGCTGCTCGTCGATCCCAAGGAAGCGCGGCGCCAGCGCTACAAGCGCCACCGCGAGGGCGGCCCGCCGGCTTAGCCCGCGGTTGTCAACGGCAATCGGCAGCCACGACCTCGCGCGCCCGGCGCAGGTCTTCGGCGCGCGTGTGGTCGTCGATGATCTCGCGCTCGCCCTTGTCGTTGACACGGGCGATGCGCTGGCCGCTTTCCAGCGCGCTGATGTGGCTGCGCGCGCTACGGCAGTTCTCGGCGCGCTGCTGGGCCAGACGTTCCTCGTCGGCGCGTGAGCGTGCGGCCTGTTCCTGCTCGGCATTGCGCTTGCGCGCCTGCAGTTCGCGGTCCAGCGGGGCGGCGGCCGAGGCGGCACCCGATGCGGCATCGGCGGCGCGCGGCGCGCTGCGCCTGGCCTCGGGCACGGGGCGGGCCAGGATGTCTTTTTCGGCGATGTCGCGCGGCGGCGGGCGGTCGCTGGCATTGACCTGGCCGTCGCGGTCGCGCCAGACCCATTGCGCCAGCGCCGGTGCGGCCAGCGCGGCGAGCACCAGGCCGGCCAGCACGGCGGTGGCGCGGCGGCGGACGGGGGTGGATGGGGCGGGCGGGGAGGGCAGGCGCGGCATGCCTCAAGTTTAGTCCGGCCTTCGCCGCACCTGTACACGCGGGTCCTGGCCTTGCCTGCGCCGGATCGATGTCCTTGGCCTCTCTATAATCGACTTTTGCGTCTGGAGCCTATTGCATGCGCCTACTCGGCAAAGCGCTCACCTTCGACGACGTGTTGTTGGTGCCGGCCTATTCACAAGTGTTGCCGCGCGACACCAAGCTCGCGACCAAGCTGTCGCGCAACATCACGCTCAATCTGCCGCTGGTATCAGCGGCCATGGACACCGTCACCGAGGCCCGCCTGGCGATTGCCATCGCCCAGGAAGGCGGCATCGGCATCGTCCACAAGAACCTTACGCCACGCCAGCAGGCGGCCGAGGTGGCACGCGTCAAGCGCTATGAATCCGGCCTGCTGCGCGACCCCATCACGGTGGCGCCCGAGGCCACCGTGCGCCAGGTGATGGAGCTGTCGCGCCAGCACGGCGTGTCGGGCTTCCCGGTGGTCGAAGGCCGCACCGTGGTGGGCATCGTCACCAACCGCGACCTGCGCTTCGAGACGCGGCTGGACGCGCCGGTGCGCGAGATCATGACGCCGCGCGAGCGCCTGATCTGGGTGCGCGAGGGCGCCTCGCTGGCCGAAGGCAAGGCGCTGATGCACAAGCACCGCCTCGAGCGCGTGCTGGTGGTGAACGATGCCTTCGAGCTGCGCGGGCTGATGACCGTCAAGGACATCACCAAGCAGACCAATTTCCCCGACGCGGCGCGCGATGCCCAGGGCAAGCTGCGCGTGGGTGCTGCCGTCGGCGTGGGCGAGGGCACGGAAGAGCGCGTCGAACTGCTCGTCAAGGCCGGCGTCGACGCCCTGGTGGTCGACACCGCCCACGGCCACAGCGCCGGTGTCATCGAGCGCGTGCGCTGGGTCAAGCGCCAGTATCCGCAGGTCGATGTGATCGGCGGCAACATCGCCACCGGCGCCGCCGCGCTGGCCCTGGTCGAGGCCGGTGCCGACGCGGTGAAGGTGGGCATAGGCCCGGGCTCGATCTGCACCACGCGCATCGTCGCGGGGGTCGGTGTGCCGCAGATCATGGCCATCGACAGCGTGGCCACGGCCTTGCGCGGCAGTGGCGTGCCGCTGATCGCTGACGGCGGCATCCGCTACTCGGGCGACATCGCCAAGGCGCTGGCGGCCGGTGCCGGCAGCGTGATGATGGGCGGCATGTTCGCTGGCACCGAGGAAGCGCCGGGCGAGGTCATCCTGTTCCAGGGCCGCAGCTACAAGAGCTACCGCGGCATGGGCTCCATCGGCGCGATGAAGGCGGGTTCGGCCGACCGCTACTTCCAGGAAAGCGACGAGAACGTCAACCCCAACGCCGACAAGCTGGTGCCCGAAGGCATAGAAGGCCGCGTGCCCTACAAGGGCACGATGGTGGCCATCATCCACCAGCTGGCCGGCGGCGTGCGCGCCTCGATGGGCTATTGCGGCTGCGCCACCATCGCCGAAATGCACGAGCGCGCCGAGTTCGTCGAGATCACCACAGCCGGCATCCGCGAAAGCCACGTGCACGACGTGCAGATCACCAAGGAAGCGCCCAACTACCGCGCCGACTGATGCCGCGGCCCGCCGCGGGCAGTTGTCGACCGGCCCGCAGCGCCTGCGGGCCGGCCCTTTTTTGACATGGCGCGAAGCCACCCACCATGCACGACAAGATCCTCATCCTCGACTTCGGCTCGCAAGTCACCCAGCTCATCGCCCGCCGCGTGCGCGAGGCGCATGTCTATTGCGAGATCCACCCCAACGACGTGGGCGACGCCTTCGTGCGCGAGTTCGCGCCGAAGGCCATCATCCTCTCGGGCAGCCATGCCAGCACCTATGAAGAGCACGAGCTGCGCGCACCGGCGGCCGTGTGGGAGCTGGGCGTGCCGGTGCTGGGCATCTGCTACGGCATGTTCACGATGGCGGTGCAGCAGGGCGGGCAGGTCGAGGCCAGCAGCCACCGCGAATTCGGCTATGCCGAGGTGCGCGCCCACGGCCACACGCGGCTGCTGCAGGGCATCGAGGATTTCTCCACCGAGGCCGGCCACGGCATGCTCAAGGTCTGGATGAGCCACGGCGACAAGGTCACGGCGCTGCCGCCGGGCTTCAAGCTCATGGCCAGCACGCCCAGCTGCCCCATTGCCGGCATGGCCGATGAGGCGCGCGGCTACTACGGCGTGCAGTTCCACCCCGAGGTGACGCACACGCTGCAGGGCCGGGCGCTGATCGAGCGCTTTGTGCTCGGGATAGCCGGCGCGAAGCCCGACTGGGTGATGCGCGACCACATTGCCGAGGCGGTGGCCAGGATCCGCGAGCAGGTGGGCAGCGAGGAGGTCATCCTGGGCCTGAGCGGCGGCGTCGATTCCAGCGTGGCCGCGGCGCTGATCCACCGCGCCATTGGAGACCAGCTCACCTGCGTCTTCGTCGACCACGGCCTGCTGCGCCTGGACGAAGGCCGCATGGTGATGGACATGTTCGTTGGCCGCCTGCACGCCAAGGTCATCCACGTCGATGCCAGCGAGCAGTTCCTGGGCCACTTGAAGGGCGTTACCGACCCCGAGGCCAAGCGCAAGATCATCGGCCGCGAATTCGTCGAGGTCTTCCAGGCCGAGGCGAAGAAGCTCGCCAACGCCAAGTGGCTGGCCCAGGGCACGATCTACCCCGATGTCATCGAGTCGGGCGGCGCCAAGAGCAAGAAGGCGACTTCGATCAAGAGCCATCACAACGTCGGCGGCCTGCCCGCGACGCTGGGGCTCAAGCTGCTGGAGCCGCTGCGCGACCTGTTCAAGGACGAGGTGCGCGAACTCGGCGTCGCCTTGGGCCTGCCACCCGAGATGGTCTACCGCCACCCCTTCCCGGGGCCGGGTCTGGGCGTGCGCATCCTGGGCGAGGTCAAGGCCGAGTACGCTGATCTGCTGCGCCGGGCCGATGCCATCTTCATCGAGGAACTGCGCAACTTCGTTGACCCCGCCAGCGGCCGCAACTGGTACGAACTCACCAGCCAGGCCTTCGCGGTCTTCCTGCCGGTGCGAAGCGTGGGCGTGATGGGCGACGGCCGCACCTACGAGCATGTGGTGGCGCTGCGCGCGGTGCAGACCAGCGACTTCATGACCGCCGACTGGGCCGAACTGCCGTATGCACTGCTGAAGAAGGTGTCCAGCCGCATCATCAACGAGGTGCGCGGCATCAACCGCGTTGCCTACGACGTGAGCAGCAAGCCGCCGGCCACCATCGAGTGGGAGTGAGCCAAGATCGTCCCGAGGTGCTTCCGGCCATCCCCCAGAACTATCCGTTTTCGCTCTAGGGACAAGGACTTGGCGTCCAAAGGCGTCGCGCGTGAACCAGCCTCCTCCCAGGCGCCCTGAGGGTTGATGTGACGGTATCCGAGCACCTGCAAGCGAAGTGTCGGACGGTTCGAGGCCCGTGATCGAGCCCGGGCACTGAGGCCGCTCGCTGGGCGTCTCGAAGTCGCAGGTTGCCGTTCCTTCAGCTGTCCTCAACGGGTACCGGGATGGCCTCTCCAATGAGGGTGGACTCCTCGACGGGGCCGCGGGCACGCGGCCTGCCCTCGCCGCTCACAATGCCGGCATGAAGCTCATTTTCTGCCTGACCCTGCTGGCCACCGCCGTCGCCGTCCACGCCCAGCGAATCGGCGAAGTCGACACCGTGTTCAAGCTCATAGGCCCGGACCACAAGATCGTCGTCGATGCGTATGACGATCCGGGGGTCAAGGGAGTCACCTGCTACGTGTCGCGGGCCAAGACCGGGGGCATTAAAGGGGGGCTCGGCCTGGCCGAAGACAAGGCCGAGGCATCCATCGCCTGCCGTCAGACTGGCGCCATTTCCTTCCCGAAGCCGCTCAAGCGGGAGGACGAGATGTTCAATGAGCGCATCTCGCTGGTATTCAAGCGCCTTCGCGTCGTGCGCATGGTCGATGCACCGCGCAACACACTCGTCTACCTCACCTACTCGGACCGGGTCATCGAGGGCTCGCCTCAGAACAGTGTCACGGCCGTGCCGGTGGACAGGGCTACGCCGATTCCTGTGCGCTAGCCATCGGGCTGCTGTGCAGCGCTGACCTGTGGTGCATCGCGGCTCTTGCCGTGCTTGGCTGCCGGCGGCTTCTGCGGCCGCGCCACTTAACAGGCCGGGATCGTTTGCCCTGCGCCGGCCAGCTGTCCTTGGCGCGCACCAGCCTTCAAGGCCGGGGATCCGGTTCTGAGGCGAACGCGCACGCTGCCTGCCTCTCCTCTATACTCCCCCCCAGTACATTGGGGCCTGCCGCATGCCGCACTCGACGGCCGAACGCAAACGTGTCGTCACCCGGCTGCGCCGCATCAAGGGTCAGGCCGAGGCGATGGAACGTGCGGTCGTAGCCGGCACCGATTGCGGCGATTTGCTGCAGCAGCTGGCCGCGCTGCGCGGCGCCGCGCACGGTCTGATGGCCGACGTGCTCGAAGGCCATCTGCGCGAGCGCTTCGGCGCCAGTGCCGACCGTGCCGCGCCGGCCGCCAACCCGCAAGCCGAGATCGACCGACTCGTCGTGCTGGTGCGCTCCTTCACCCGCTGAAACCGTCCTTCGCCACAACACCCCTCCAGGAGACCTGACCATGAAATCCCGCGCCGCCGTCGCCTTCGCAGCCGGCCAGCCGCTGCAGATCGTCGAGATCGACGTTGCGCCGCCCAAGAAGGGCGAGGTGCTGGTGAAGATCACCCACACCGGCGTGTGCCACACCGACGCCTTCACGCTCAGCGGCGACGACCCCGAAGGCCTGTTCCCGGTGGTGCTGGGCCACGAAGGCGCGGGCATCGTGATCGAGGTTGGCGAGGGCGTCACCAGCGTCCGGCCCGGCGACCACGTGATCCCGCTGTACACCGCCGAGTGCGGCGAGTGCCTGTTCTGCAAGTCGGGCAAGACCAACCTCTGCGTCGCGGTGCGCGCGACCCAGGGCAAGGGCGTGATGCCCGACGGCACGACGCGCTTTTCCTACAACGGCCAGCCGCTCTACCACTACATGGGCTGCTCGACCTTCAGCGAGTACACCGTCGTGGCCGCGGTCTCGCTGGCCAAGGTCAACCCCGATGCCAACCCGGAGCAGGTCTGCCTGCTGGGCTGCGGCGTCACCACCGGGCTTGGCGCGGTGAAGAACACCGCCAAGGTGCAGCCCGGTGACAGCGTCGCGGTCTTCGGCCTGGGCGGCATCGGCCTGGCGGTGGTACACGGCGCGCAGCTGGCCGGCGCCGGCCGCATCATCGCCGTCGACACCAACCCGACCAAGTTCGATCTCGCGCGCACCTTCGGCGCCACCGACTGCGTCAACCCCAAGGACTTCGACAAGCCGGTCCAGCAGGTCATCGTCGAGATGACCGGCTGGGGCGTCGATCATTCGTTCGAATGCATCGGCAATGTGCATGTGATGCGGGCGGCGCTCGAGAGCGCCCACCGCGGCTGGGGCCAGTCGGTCGTGATCGGCGTGGCCGGCGCCGGGCAGGAGATCTCGACGCGGCCGTTCCAGCTCGTCACCGGCCGGCGCTGGCTGGGTTCTGCTTTCGGCGGCGTCAAGGGCCGCAGCGAGCTGCCGGGCATGGTCGAGGATGCGATGGCCGGCCGCATCCGGCTGGAGCCCTTCGTCACCCACACCATGCCGCTGCCCGACATCAACGAAGCTTTCGAGCTGATGCACGCGGGCAAGTCGATCCGCAGCGTCGTGCATTACTGAGGGCCGGGCCGTGGAACGCGTCGAACAACACGCTTCATCGGGTGGCCGCCAGGAAGTCTGGCGCCACGACTCGACCACGCTGGGCTGCGCGATGCGCTTCGGGCTGTACCTGCCGCCGCAGGCGCTGGCCGGAGAGAAGTGCCCGGTGCTGTACTGGCTTTCAGGCCTGACCTGCAGCGAACAGAACTTCATCACCAAGGCCGGTGCCCAGGCGCACGCGGCGCGGCTGGGGCTGATCCTGGTGGCACCCGACACCAGCCCGCGTGATCCCGGCGGCAGCCTGGGTGTCGCCGACGACCCGGCCTACGACCTGGGGCAAGGTGCCGGCTTCTACCTCGACGCGACCCGCGAGCCCTGGGCGCGCCACTACCGCATGGAGAGCTACGTGGTGGACGAGCTGCCGGCGCTGGTGGAGCAGCACGCTGCCACGACCGGCCGGCGCGGCATCTTCGGCCACTCGATGGGCGGCCACGGCGCGCTGACGCTGGCGCTGCGCCACCCGGGGCGCTACGCCAGCGTCTCGGCGTTCTCGCCCATCGTCGCGCCGGCGCGGGTGCCCTGGGGCCGCAAGGCCTTCGCCGCCTACCTGGGCGACGATGAAAGCACCTGGGCCGCGCACGACACGACGGCGCTGATCGCCGGCGCCGCCGAGCGGCTGCCGCTGCTGGTCGACCAGGGTGGGGCCGACGAATTCCTCGACGGGCAGCTGAAGCCCGAATGGCTGGAGGCGGCTTGCGCGGCAGCGGGCCACCCGCTGACGCTGCGCCGCCAGCCGGGCTACGACCACAGCTACTACTTCATCGCCAGCTTCATCGGCGAGCACCTCGAGCACCACGCCCGGGCCTTGCGCTGAAGGGGGCGAGGCAAGCTTGGCTGCGCGCGAAGGGGCGGCCAAGGATCGCAGGCGGGCGGCGCCGCGCAAGCCACGGTTCACGATCACCGGCAAGCCGAGATTTTCTGACGGTATGGGCGACGGTCACTCTCAGTCGTGCGGCAAGCAGGGCAGCCCAGCACTGCTCTGGTGGTAGGCCAGGCAGGATGGCTCGCGGGCCACGTTGGTGCCGCAGCACTTGCGCTTCATGCACACGTAGATGCGCGTGGTCTTGCCGATGCCGCCAGCCGATTGGCGGGTACAGGCCTCGAGGTAGGTCTCGGCAGGCTTGGGCGGCTCGGCGGCTGACGCGGGCGGCGGCGCGGCGTCTTGCACAGGCATGGCGGCACTGGCGGGTGTCTCCGGGACGGCCACGCGCTCGAGTTCTGTGTGGCGTGGTCGCACCGGGGCGGCACCGGATCGCGGCCTCGTGGGTGCTGCGGCCGGTGGGGCGGTCGTTGACGTGGCGACCAGGGCTGCCGAAGCTGCCGCCGATGCCGGGGGAGCTTGTGTCGCAGGTGCCGATGCGGCCCCCGACGCCGCGGGCTGCGGCGCCGACACGACCGGCTGACGGCCTGACCGGCCGACGAGCCAGGCGCCGAACACCAGCGCGCCGATCAGCATGGTGACAGGCAGCAGCCAGCGCGAGCGTTTGCGCGCGGCGACAGGGGGCGGCGTAGGCGGCGTGGCCGGCGGCGGCGGCGGTGGCGGCGGCGGCGGCGGCGGCGCTTCGGGCGCAGGCGGCGCAGGTGGTGCCTGGGGTGCCGGGGTTGGCCGCGTTGGCGGCGAACAAGGTGGGGGCGGCGGCGGGGCCTCCGGCGCAGCCACCGCCACTGCCACTGGCGCGGGCTGGGTCACGTGGCGCGCACGCCAGGCGCAGCGCTGCGGGTCGTTGCGGTTGAGCAGCAGCTCGCACTGCGGCACGGGCTCCTGCGCCGCCTCGATCGGACGGCCGCAGCCGGGGCACTCTTGGGCGGCGCTCATGGCCTCAGTCCCCGTCGCGCGCAAGCACGTCGCGCCCGAGTTCCTTCACGCGTTGGTAGCTGAAGCCGCGTGTGAGTGGGGCAACGAGTTCGCTGCGGTTGGCCGACACCGTCACCAGTGCCAGAGGCGCGTAGTGGTGCTGCACACCCATGGGAGGCAGCGCCCTGGGCTTGCCCTCATGGCGCGGCCACAGCACGTCTGCGGTGACCACGCGTGCGGCGACCAGCCAGTAGTCGCCAGCCCGGTAGCGGTGGCCTGGGTGCTTGTCGAAGCGCACTTCGATGCCGTTCTCCAGCGGCAGCCAGGCGCCTTCTTCGATGGGGACGGCGCCATCGATCAGCCCTTCACCTCGTTCACCTCGTTCACCGCGCTCACTGCCTCTGCCGCGTGCGCCCGACTGGTCCCAGCGGCGCAGCACCGTGCGGGCTTGCGCGCAGCCAAGTCCGCTGTCGTCGGCCGCGGCTCTGGAGGCCCCGGCCTCGCTGGGGGCGCCGGCCGGTCGCAGCAGCGTCAGCTGCTGCTGGGCTTCATCGATCTCGGCGATTTGGAGCAGCCGGCCCTGGAGGCTTTGCCAGAGGTCGGGTAGGTTCTCGATCTCGACCCATTGGCCCGCCGCCAGCGGGCTGGCCGAGTCCAGCGGCGCGGCGGCCAAAGTGACGATCAACTGACCGTCATTCGGCGCCGTGATGGACTCGACGCCAAAGGCCACCGTGCCGTTGTCGCGCGACCATTTGAACGTGGGCGGCTGTGGACAGCCGGTGGGGCCGCCGCGGTGGATTTCGATGCGGTAGAGCTGGTTCTCCACGCCACGGTAGGTGCCGGGTTCGGCGTCCGTCTCGTCCAGGCCCGATTCCCAGCCGTCGGGCCGGGTGCGTACCGCCAGGGCCCCGCGGTGCTTGGGTTGAAGCGCCTCCAGGTGCTCGGACCAGCTCGGCGACATGTCGGCCTGGCAGCCGTTTTGCGCCTGCCCGCTTCGTGACCGGCTTGGGACGGCCAGCGTCCTCACGGCCCATGTCACCTGCGCGCGTGCCGTGGTGTCGGCGCCGCCCAGTGCAGGCTCGAGCAGGCTGGCGTCCTCCAGCGCCGTGACCTCGCGCTCCCACACGTCCAGAAAGACCAGGTGGTGGTGGCCGGGCGCGTCTCCGGCGGGCCAGCGATAGAGCAAAGGCGCGTGGTTCTCGCACAGCAGGCCATCGACGTAGTAGCGGCCGCGCGTCAGCACCAGTTCGCCCGGGCCGCAGCGTTGCAGCAGCTGCTGCGTCGGCTCGTCGATCTCGTGGGGCGTCTTCAGGCCCGGCAGCAGCACCCGAAAGCCATGCGTGTGCGAGGGGCCGGCGAAGGGGCCAACCAGGTCGGCCATCATCAGGCGCAGCGTGTGCAGCATGAGGGCGGCCTGCTCGTTCCAGTCGGCGTCGAGTTCCACTCGGCCCTGCTGCTTGAGCACGCGGCTGAAGTTCTTCGCCGGGTCGAAGCTGACGCGCGACGTGTCGATGTTCTTCATGGGGAGGGGCCGTCCTAACTGGCGTTGATGAGTGCGAGCTCGTAGCCGACGGGCAGGAACTCAGCCATCCGCTCGCGCAGGTGGGCCTGGCGCTGCGGCTGGAACAGGTCGTGGAAGGCGCCCATCTCGGAACCGTCCTCGGCCCCGGCGCTGATCTCGGCCGGGCAGTTGGGGGCCAGCTGGGCGTAGTCGGGCTGGCCGTAGTGCAGGCTGCTGAAGCGGGGTTGAAGTTCGTGCGTGGCCGTGGCCGCGGGCTGGCACGAAAAGCGGCGCGGCGTGGCCGAATGGCGCGGCACCCAGCAAAAGCGCAGGCAGCCTTGCTGGCGTTCGCTGATGCGCACGGCTCCGTGGAAGATGCTGTCGGCGGCCAGCGCGAGGGCGCGTGCATGCACCTGGCCGATGAGCGTGCTGCGGTACACGGTCAGGCGCACATGGGCCGCTTCGCCGTCGGCCGCGGCGATGGCGCGCCGGCGCGTCGACGTGGCGTCAACGATGCTGTCGCTGATGCGCAGCTCCAGCGGTTCGGCCTCGGCACCGCGGCCGTGGGCGGGCACGGAGATCGGGCCCACGATGCTGTGCTCCAGCACCACGCGCGTGGAGCGGCCTTCCAGCCGCAGGCTGGGCGCCACGTCCTGCTCGTCTTGAGTGCAGCTCGCGCCCGGCTCCCAGCCGGGCACCAGCGTGCAGTGCCGCAGTGTCAGGGCCTCCAGCTCACCTCGCACCTGCACACCGCGACCGGCCACCATCAGGCCCACCAGCCACACGCAGCCGCCTTCGTTGCCTTGCAGGATGAGAAACTCGCGGGCGTCGCGGTGGCGGTTGCGCAGGTCGATCAACGGCCGTGCCTGGCCCGTGGCGCGGATCTCCAGCCGCTGCCCTTTGCGCAGGCGGATCGGTGGCGGGTCGGCATACACCGCGTTGGCGGTGAGCGTGATCACCACGTCGTCCAGCTTCTCGCGCTCGCGGAATTCCAGGGCCTCGTCCAAGGTGGCGTACTCGGCGTCGGGGCCTACGGTCAGGTGCTCGCAGCCACTGCTGGCGGACCGCTCGGTGCGCACGTACTCGCCGCCGCCCATGGGCGCGCTGAAGGCTGTGTGGTAGCTGACCAGCAGTCCGGCCTCGGGCGCTTCACCCGGTGCGAAAGCGATGCGGCCACGGTCGGGATCGATCTGCACCGTGCCTGCGCGGGGCCGGCGCCGCCAGCCGGACAGGTCGGCGACGACGAGTTGTTCGCGTGGCACCAGCGTCAGCGCGCCCGCCTCACGGCGCCACAGGGCCAGCGCGCGGCCCTCGCCGTACAAGGCTTCGGCCACTCGGCCCTGTGCGTCCACCATCAGCGCACGCGTCAGGCGTGCCGGCCAGCGCAAGAGGCCTTCGCCGCCGGGTGCCAGGAACAGCGGTGTGTCGTTGCCCAGCACGCTGAAGGTGTAGCAGGCCTTCTCGTGGCGGTCCAGGCAGTAGGAGGCCATCTTGGTCACGGGCAGGCTGCGCAAGCGCCAGACGAACAGGCCCAGGCTGAGCGGGCCGTGTCGCCCCGGCCGCTGTGTCGATGAGGCCCGGCGCAGATCCACGCCGTGCGACAGTGAATCGAAGGGCGAGCCGGCACCGCTGCAGACCGCGGCGTCGCGCACGGGGGCCAGGCGGCTGGGCGGCAGTCCGGGGTCGCGCAGCGAGGCCGTGCCGGCCAGGAAGCGGCCGAACTCCACCGCCCGGCAAGGCCAGCCGCAGACGGCACTGGCCACCTCCTCGAGCACGGCGGCACTGCCTTTGCGGCGGCGCCAGCGCAGGGCATTGCCGACATCGCGGCGGGGCACCAATGCACGCAGTCGGGCAGGTTCGGCCGCGCCATCGCCATCATCGGCCACAGCGGGCGTGCGGTAGCCGATGAGCTCGCCGATGTAGGGCACCACCCAGTCGTCGCAGGTCTCGATGAACCAGTTGTCGTAGAGCTGGTCGATATCGCCCTGGACGATTTCGACCTGCTCGCCGATCACCCCCAGCAACGCGCGCAGTGCCCCGCCGGCGGCGATGTCGCGCTCGCGATAGACGCTTGGCAGCAGCCGGTACAGGCGTGCGGCAGGGTCGGTGAGTTCACTCATGGGGTGGCTTCCTGCAAGGCCAGGCAGGCCGGGGTGTGTGCGCTGAGAAAGGCGATCTGTGCCGGCAGTGCATGGGACGCACCGCGCTCGTCCACGGCGCGCCGCGCCGGCCGCGCAACAACCCGCTGGGCCAGCGCCTGGGCCGCTGAGGCGCTGCTGGCCGAGCTGTCCAGCAGCGCCGCCAGCGGCACCGCGTCGAAGGCATCGACATCGACGCCCGCCACACCGGCAACCCCCTGGATGCAGCTGATCACACGACTCAGCGCCACATCGGCAGCCAGCTCGGCGCTGTCGAAGCCGAAGGCCTGCAGCAAGGCTGCGCGCACGGCCGCGGCCACGCTGTCCCAGTGGTAGTCGGGCGCCAGGCGCAGTTGCGCCGCCAGGCGCAGCAGCAACACCTCGGCGGGTCGCACGGACACGGGCTGTTGCGGGTCGCCGAAGCGGCGCATCGCGCGCAGGAGGTTGACGCACACGTCGTCGTCGGGCTCCAGCGGCGCCTCGTCGCTGCCGGTCACGCTCACCACCACCGTGGCGCGCCGGCCCAGCGGCAGGCGCGCGGCGTCGGCCTTGCCGACGCCGGCGAAGCAGCGCGCGAAGTCGGCGTGATCGGTGACGGACACCAGGCGGTCCAGCGCCATCAGGGCCCGTGGCGCGTTGCGCCGCGCCTGGGCGGGCGTTTCGGCGTCGGCGCCGCCGCTGGCGGCCTGCGGGTTCTGCACCGACACCACGCCCAGCGGGCGCGAGACCGCCTGGCTCAGCTTGCCTGCCGCCACGTTGCCGGCGCTGCCCAGGCCGTTGCGGTACAGCGCCTGCACGTTGTCGTTGCCGCTGGGCAGGCGCGCGCCCTGCAGGCCGTTGCCGAAGCTGACCAGGGTCTTGCCGTCGTCGCCGCGGCGGGTGACGTAGCAGCGCTCGTCGGGGCCGGCGCCGTTGAAGCTGTCGGCTTCGTGCCAGGTGATGTCGTTGACGCGCACTTCCAGCGTGCTGCGCCGTCCGTTGGGGGTGTCCGCCGACAGGTAGGTCAGAGGCCCCTGGTGCAGCGCGAACCGGGCTGAAGCGCGCTGGCCGTCGCCGCTGCCCAGCACCTCGTGCTGCGACTCGCCGTGGGTGGCGCGCACGACGTTGCCATGGACGCGCACGCTGCCGGCCACATAGCGGTGCGCCAGCGGCGCGGTCAGCTTCAGCGTCGTGCTCAGGGTCTCGCCGGCGGCGCCGCTCAGCGCCCGGTGTTCGCTGCCGGCGAGTTGCACCAGCTCGGCATCGCGCACGCCCGAGGTGCCATCGATGTCGCTTCGTTCGCCTTCCACGATCAACCAGCGGCCCGGCTCGAGGCCGCCCTGAACGCCGGCCAGGTCCAGCGACTCGCCTTGCACCTCGGCGCTGTCGGGCGCGTCGGCGAGTTCCAGTCGCTCGCTGGCCGCGAGCAGGGTGGTGCTGCGGATGGCGTGGCCGAAGTCATGCACCGACGCGGCCACGTCGAGCCACGGCCGGTCCAGCCTGAGCCGCGTGGTGCGGCCGCTCATGCCGTAGTCCGCGCGTGATCGAGGCGCGGCGTCGAGCACGCGCGTCACCTGCAACTCGGCGCTGCTGGCGCGCTCGACGGCAACCCAGCTGCCAGGAATGACACTGTCATAGACGGCGTCGAGCGAGACCTCGTCGTTCACTTCCGTGGGCTCGGTGGCGACAGCGCGTGCGGTGGATTCGCCCTTCACCTCGAGGATGGGCGAATCCAGGTTCATGCGCAGCAGCTCGAGCAGGCGCGAACCCATGGGCTTGTCCAGTGCCTTCAGGTAGCGTTTGAAGAAGGACAGCCGCGCCAGGCCCAACGACACCGGGCTGCAGCCGGTGGCCGAGATCTGGATGTCGGTCTCGCCTTCCTTGTGTACGTTGTTCAGCCTGATGTCGATGCCGCGGTTGGCGAACACGATGTGCAGCGCATCGGGGTCGTCACCGCCGTCCTGCGCGATGGTGACGGTGACTTTCTCGTTCGCTTCTTCGAGCACGATGACGATCTGCTCCGGGTTGAGCCGGTTGTCGCCCAGCACGGCCGGGAAGCTGCCGATCTGGACGCTCACGCAGAGGGCGTCGTCGTTGTCATTGCCTTCCACCGAGCTGACGGTGATGGTGAAGGGCTCGGTGGTGCGCGACGCCTGCGTGGGCCGCGCCAGGGTCCACTCGCGCTGGTCGACGAGACGGCCCTTGTCGTCGAACACCGGCTCGAGCGCGGCCGTGCTTCCGAATGGCGCGGCGCGCACGCGAAAGGCATGCACCTCGACCTCTGGCGCCGTGGCCGGCGCGGCGCCGGCCAGCGCCGCATAAAGCTGGGCGCGGCGTGCGGGGTGGAAGTCGGCCCATGCCTTGAAGTCGGCGTCGGGCAATGCAGCGGGCCCGGCGGCGCGGCCCGGCCGCTGCGCGGCTGGTGCAGCTTGCGTGCGCGCCGGAGCGGCCACCAGGTGTTGCAGCAGTCGCCGCGGCGTCGCTGCGGCTTCAGGGGCCGTTGCAGGGGCCGCGGCTGCGGTGGCCGCCGCAGCTTCAGGTGCGGCGGCGGCCGCAGCCTCAGGTGCGGCCGCCGCCGCAGCCTCAGGAGCCGCGGCCGCGGCCGGAGTCTGCAGCGTCACCCGCGTGCGGTTCTCGGCGAACTGCGGCTCCACCGTAGCCACACGCAGCAACGGGCCGGCGACGGGCTGTCCGCCGCTGACCAGCAGCAGCCTGTCGTTGGGCTTGAGCTGCGTGGCCACGCCCTTGAAGTACAGAGCCTGTGCATCGGGCGCCGGGCGCTGTGCCAGCGTGCGCCGCAGTGGCAGCTGGTTCCACTCGGTGCGCGCCAGCAGCGGCTCGGCGGTCTCGAAGGTCTGCGGCAGCGCGCCCGACTCGGGCACGCTTTGCACGCGGCAGCCCGCGGGGATGGGCACCGATTCATCGGCACCCGCCTGCACCGTGTAGGCCAGGAATACGGAAGCCGCCACGCCAGGCTGGAGCCGATAGCCCGCACCGGCGGCCAGGGCCTGCACCGAGAAGGCCTCGGTGGCCGTGCGCAGATAGCCTTCGTTGGCCAGGCGCTCCTGGTAGAAGCTGACGATGTCGCCCACCACCGACCAGGCGTCGAGCATGGCGATGGCCGGGTCGCTGCTCTGGCGCGTGCTCAGCCCGGCCAGGGCCGGCGTGCTGCCGGCCGGCGCGTCCGCGGGCACGTAGCCGGGCAACCGCGCCCGCATCGCCGCCATGAACGAGCCGTGCGTGCCGATGCGGCACGACAGCGCCGGCAGTCCGGGCCGGTTCTGCACCGGGCGCGGCTTCGGGGCCGTGGCATCGGTGTCGGTCTGGCAGGGGCAGCCGCTGCTCATCGCCCACCCCGGGTCTGCACCGTGAAGCGGCCGAACTCGGGGAAGTTCGGGTCGTTGTCCACTCGCGCGATTTCCAGTGCGCCGACTTTCAGCACGCCGGCCTGCAACTCGCCGTCGGGGCCCTGGTGCAGGCGCTCGAGCCGCGTGACAGTGACACTGTCAACGCCGGCGATGCGCTGCGCGCCGGCGATGAGCCGGCTCATCTCGACGTTCTGGCCGAAGCTGAGCTGGTCGGGGTGGAAGAAGGCGCGTGTGCCATCGGGCAGCCGGCCGGTGCCGAAAGCCTGTTGCAGGGCCTGCTTGACATGCTTGGCCACATGGCCGGGCTGGACCTGGACCACCATGGTGATGTCCAGCGGCAGGTAGCGCGCGGCCACGATCTCCACCTCGTGGCCGAGGCGGCGGCAGGGTTCGATTTCGGCCCGCAACTGCGCCGCCAGCTTGGGTGCCAGGGCCCCGCTGCCCAGGGGGTCGATGGCCACCCGCACGAGGCCGCGGTGGCCGTTGAACCGCAGCGTGGCGGCGGCGCGCTGAACGCCGGCGTTGCGCCCGGCGAGAAGCGCATAGTCGGCGGCGGTGACGGCGCGTGTCAGCTGTGTGCGAAAGGCCGTGGGTGCGAGCTGCTTCACGTCGGCCACGGCCTCGGGCGCGGTGCCGCCGAGCGCCGGCAGCGGCTGGCCCAGCGCGATGTCGGCGAGCCCGCCGCCACTGAGCACCAGGTGCGTCAACGCGCCGGTGCCGACGTTGCCCGCTTCGCCCGCGCTCACGCGGTAACTGGCGCGGTAACGCGCACCGGCGTCGGGGCGGCGGCCGCATTCACCGTTGCCGAAGCGAAGCTGGGCACCGCCTGCGTTGTCCACCTCGACGACAAAGTGCAGGTCGTCGGGGCCGCTGTCCAGCAGGTCGGGCCGGGGCAGCCAGGTTTGCTGAAGACGGCGCAGGTTGTCGCGCAAGGCGGCAAGGGCTTCGGCGTCTGGAGAGCTGGGGTCGGCGGTCTGGCGCAGGCGGCGCAGCGTGGGCGGATCCAGGCGTGCGAGCAGTTCGGCCTGGGCGGCGTCGGCGGCATGCGCCGGATCCTGCAGTTCACGCGCCAGGGCGCGCGCCAGGGAGGCAGGCTCGTCGAGGTCGGCGAAGCCGAACAGCGCATCGCGGCCATCGGACCGGCCGGGTATGGCCCGCAGTTCAATCTGCGGCAGGGCGGCGCGCGCCGACTGCTGGCCCAGTGAGGCCGCCGGGGCCAGCGGGTTGGCCGGCGTGCGAAAGACCAGCGGTCCGTGCGCCAGACGCAGGCCACCCCGCGCCAGGGCCTGGGGGGTTTCGTCGATCACGGGCCGGCCTTCGTCGGCCAGCACCAGGTTGCCACCGGCCACGGCCATCGGGGCATCGTCCGCGGCGTGGCAGCCGGCGCGGACCACCAGGTCGAAGCTCAGCGCATCTTCTACGGCCCATTCGATTTGCACGACAGGCATCTGCCCCAGCGGGTCGGTCGCGGTCTCGACGCGGGTCAGGCGCACCACCTGGCGCTGGCTTGTGTCAGCGTCTGCAGCCAGGCCCGCGACCGGGTTGCGGGCTTGTTGCAGCAGCAGGAAGTCGCCCGCCTTCAGGTGGCGCAACATGCGCTGTCGTGGGGCGGGAGCCGGGGCCGGCACCTGTGTCCTCGACGGCTTGCGGTGCCGTGCCTGCTGTTGCTGCTGCATTTCGCCGGCTGGCGCCGGTGCGTCGGGCTCTTCGCCATCGACCAGCGTGGCGCAGGTGCTGCCGCGCGGCAGCACATGGGTGGCACTGCCCCAATCATGGAGGCGAATCTCGTTCAGCGCCGCGAACAGCGGCAGCGGCCCCGGCCACACGGGCACGAAGCTGAAGTAGCGGCTCGCCTGCACATCGGCCAACACAGCGGCGTCCACCACCGCCTGCGACGGCGGCAGGTCGGGCGCCCAGTCGGTGACGAAGCGCAGGTTCAACGCCTCGGGCACGAGCACGTCGGCCGCACAACGCAGCTGCACCCAGGTGCGTGCATTGCAGCCTTCGTGCATGAGGTAGTCCAGCAGCCGCGCGTGGCGCCGCACCGAAATGCGCTGGTGGGCCGTGGACAGGTAGGCCTCGGTGGCCGCGGCATCCTGCTGGTAGCTGAGGTGGTCGCCCACGTAGGCCATGATTTCGACGAGCGTGAGGCCCACATCGGGCACATGCGTCTCGCGCCACTGCGGCATTTGCACCGCCAGGCGGTCCAGCAGCACGCGGCGCAGGCTGGCGTAGTCGCGTGCAAGGTAGTTGATGCCGGGCTCGGCCGGCGCCTGGCTCGCCGCAACTGCCGTGGCTTGGCAGTCGAGATCGGCGCCGGCCACGCGAAAGCGGAACGGGGCGCGTGAGAACACGGGGTCGAAGCCGGGCAAGTTCGTGAAGCGGCCTCCCGTCAAACGGCCCAGCCGCAGCGTGTAGGTGGCGTAGTCGCCTTCGCGGCTCAGCGTGACGATGAAGTCGGCGGCGCCCTCGGGCGCCGCGTCGTCGAGGCGCAGGTCGGTGGCCACGATGTCGCGCACACGGGCCCCACCTTCGATGCGGATGTGGCCCGCGTCCAGGGGCTCGGCCGGCGCCTTGAACAGGCGCAAGCGCAAGCTGCGGCGGTCTGCGCCCAGCTCGACATCGTCGATGCCGTTGAGCGCGCTGCCCCTGACCGCATTGCGCCGACGCAGGTCGAAGAAGAGATCGGGCGTGTCCATCGCGGTTCAGGCCTGACGCTGGAACTGCACGGTGCCGGCAGCACCTGTGCGCTTGATGCGGTACTGCACGTTGACGACCAGCGTGGCCTCATCGCTTTCCACCTCGAAGGCCAGCACGTCGATCACGTCGCCCAACCAGCGTTGCAGGCAGCCCTGTGCGGTGAAGCGCAGCGCGGCGGCGAGTTCCGTGCTGTTCGGTGCGAACACCAGCTGCATCAGGTCGCTGCCCAGGTCGGGCCGGTTGACACGCTCGCCCGGCGTGGTGAAGAGCAACTGCTCGATCATCTGGCGCACATGCTCGTCGCCGGACGCCGCCGCGCTGCGGCCGGCTGAACCCACACGGTAGGGGAAGGCGATGTTCACGGTGGCGCGCTCACACCAGCGGGTTGATCAACACGGCCGGGCCCACCAGCTGGATCGACGCACCCTGGCCGTTGTTGAGGAAGATGCCCATGTCATTGACGACGATGGTGGCGCCGCTGGCGCTGCGCAGCACGATGCCGCCTGTGCCCGGTGGCGCCGGCGGGATGGTGGGCACCTTGGGCACGGGAGCGGGCAGGCCGTCGCTGATCATCAGCAACTGCTGGCCGGTGGTTTGCAGCACGATGTTCTGGCCGCTGGGCAGCTTGGGCGGAATGAAGGCGGCGGGCGGCACCTCGGCGAAGCTGCCCCAGAAGCCGCCAACCCAGATCGGGTAGTCGGCATCGCCTTGCTCGAATTCGATCCAAACCGCCGCGCCCACGGGCGGCACGGCGTACAGGCCTTCGGCGATGCCGGCCACCGGCACGCAGGGCAGGGCCCAGGTCAGCGGGGTCAGGCCCTGCACGTCGGGCACGATGGCCTGGATGCGGCCGCGCTGTTCGGGGTCGAGGTTGTTGACCACCGTGCCGCGGTACTTGCCGTAGCGGCGTTGGCCGTCGTCGTCGTCGTCAGCACCGGGCTTCATGGCATCACCCTGGGCACCGTGGAGACCAAGCCGTTGCGGCTGAGCTCGAAGCTCTGCTTGTATTCGCCGCGCTTGATCTTGTGGGTGACGCTCTTGACGTAGTAGAGGCCATCGTAGGCCGGCCCGGCGCCGCGCACGCCCACCAGCTTGCGCGCCTTCAGCACATGGCCGTAGCGCACGACATCGAGTTCGCCCTTGGCGCTGACGGCTTCGGCCCACTTGGCCGCCTTGGCCACGCCGATCAGGATGCCCTGGGTCAGCGTGTACTTGGCGAGGTCGTCGCTCACCGGCTTCAGGCCCAGGGGAATGGGCGGCAGCAGGCCCAGCGGCGGACTCAGGGGTGTGATGGGAGGAATGGGCACTGTGATCACGGTCTTGGTCGTTTCGTCGTAGTGATAGACCGTTGGAATCGTGTTCAGACTGTTGTCGAAAGCGAAGCTGAGCGAATCCACATTCGTGTGGGCGTCCAGGTTGATGTTCAAGGCCGGCTGCGGCACGCCCACCTTGATCTGCGGGCCCCAGTAGGCGACGTTGGCGCCCGGCACCGGGCCGGGGTCGATGTAGAACACGTAGCCCACCCGGCGCGCCAGCGACTTGATGTACGAAAGATCGGTGCGGCGCTGCGCCGGGATGCGGTTGCTCGGTATCGGCACGTCGATCAGGATGCTGGGCACGATCAGCGGCACCAGGCCCAGCGCGGCGTACTTCAGCAGCAGCAGCGCCACGCGCCCCTCGGCCGGCGCGGCGGGGAAGGGGAAGCCGCTGAAGTCGATCATGTCCATCAGCGCCGTTAGGTCTTCGCCGGTGATGGACAGCGTGGCGTAGCCGGCCTCGCGGCCGGGCAGCACTTCATGGTCGGTTACCACGCCGTCCATCAGGACATGCGGTGTGCCGTTGAAGATGACCACCACCACCACGCGCAGCACTTTCACCGGCTGGCCACCGCCCAGCAGGAACAGCGTGTGCAGCGGCGACCGGGTGCTCACCGAAAAGGTGAGTTGAAAGCCGCTGCGCCCCACATCGCGCGTGGTGACGGTGACATCGGTCAGCGCCTCGACCACCGCACGAGGTGCCGGCACCGGCACCAGCGGGCCGACGTAGAGCTGGAGGTTGATGCCCTCAAGCATCGGGCGCCCCCGCCACGCCTGCGGGCAGCGTGATGCGCAGGCGGCGGCCCGGTTGGTCGGTCAGCGCATCGGGCCGCAGCGCGGCATTGGCGTCGCACAGGCGCCAGAACTGTTCGGGGTCGCCCAGGTAGCGAGCGCTGATGTTGTCCAGCCGCTCGCCATGGCTGACGACATGTTCATGCAACAGCGCCAGCGACTGCGGATCGGGCACGAAGCGGCGCTGCAGGAAGACCACGGTGCTGCCATCGGCAGCGGTGAGCGTGCGCGTGCCTATGCCGGCGTAGCGGCTGTTGGCGGGAAACAGCGTCTGCGGCAGGCCGGCCGGCTGAAGCAGCGCGCGCAGGGCCTGGAAGGGATCGTTCATGTCGGTAGCCTCGGGTCTCCGCTGGCCGCCAGGCTGCCCTGGACGAACATGCCGGCGAACTTTTCCTTCTGGGCCAGGTAGTCCATGAACCCGGTGCCGCCCTTGTGGCGAAAGCCCAGGTCATCGACGCTGAGCACGCGCAGGCCCAGGCTGACGCGCGCACGGATGGGGTTGAGCGCAGGGTCGAAGGCTTCTTCGGTGATGCTGAGCTCGGTCAGGCGCACCGGCACGACGCGGCTCTTGCTCCAGACGAAGAGCGCCAGCGGCGCCTCCATCGGCACGATTTCGAGCATGCCGCTGTCGGCCGCGGCATTGTTGGCCTTCAACTGCGCACTGGTGGGATAGGCCAGGGTCTCCAGCGCCGACAGCTGCGGGAAGATGCCGAACTGCTGCGTCGCCCGGTTGGCGGCGTCGCTGCCATGTTCGAGCTGATCGGCGGCGTCGATCTCGGCCTCGAGCTTGATCGTCTCCACCGGCGGCCCCTTCAGCCGCAGCGCCTCGGCATGGTCGCCGCCTTCGCCCACGCTCTTGATCTGCAGGCTGCGGGAGAGGGAGTCGGGGTTGTATTGCAGCGCGATCACCAGTGGCGTGGCCGGCGTGCCGGTGCCGGGGTCGACCAGGATGAGCGCGGCCTTGAGGGGGCGGGGGGAGTTGGGGAAGTTGCTCATTTTCTCGACCGAGGTGACAGGGT
This sequence comes from Rubrivivax sp. A210, assembly GCF_904426505.1. Taxonomy (GTDB): domain Bacteria; phylum Pseudomonadota; class Gammaproteobacteria; order Burkholderiales; family Burkholderiaceae_C; genus Rubrivivax. Next base: position 681,455 of record NZ_CAJGBN010000001.1, on the reverse strand, counting down.
GTTGTATTGCTCGCGACGGTCATCCAGGGCCTGCCATCTGGTTCGATCAGGCCCAAACCGGCAGGCCGCGTCGGGCGAAAAGCCTAGCGCAACGCGATCCTGGCCTATGGCCGTGACGGCTTCGCCCCAGCTTTCGTACATCGATTTCAACTGGGTAAGTTTGCGGCCGACCGCCAATAGGTTGACATCCCAAGAACTCAATTCATCCTCGATCTCAGAGAAGACCCGTGCCTCGAGTTCGCGATTCGCCATGCACACGCGGATTTGAAATCGAATGTCTATTGCCAGCGACTCCGGATTCGGCGCGACCAAGCTCGGATTGGCGGGCGACGCAGTGAGGCCGGGATCCGTCGAAGGATCGGCGGCGCCACGTGTTGCCTGTGCACTTGCGGCGGCGGGGTCGGCCGACTGCCGCTGAAGCATTAGGCGCTCGATATCTGCAGACGCCTGGCGGATGGCGTAGGCGGCTGCGGCCAGGCGCCGCTGCATTTCGGCGAATGTGTCCGGGCTGGACATCGAGCCGGCGCGCCCCTGGAGCGTCTTTGCAAGCTCGGTCACCCTGCGCTCAAGGGCTCGGGTCTTTTCCAGAGCGGCAGTGGGATTCTGCCTGGCCAGTTCAAGCGATGGTGCAAGAAGCCCCGGATCGAGCAATTGGTCAAAGACAAACTTCTGGTCCGCGATCTCGTCGGGAAACTCAAACGCAATGCCAGTGTCGCCAGCCAGTCGCGAAATGTCGGCGCTACGCCCACTGTCAGCTGCCTCCCAGTCCCTCAAAGCTCGTGCGATCTGGAGTCGGCTGCCTTTGGCAGCAAGCATCTTCTTGCGCGTCTGCTCCCACTCGCTGGCAGCGCCTTGCGACGTCCCTCGGCCATCCCATTTCGAGAACCATTCGCTCGGGTTCATCGCCAGTTGCGACACGCGATCAAAACTGGCATCGCTCAGATTCGTCCCGACAACGTCCGCGCGGCGCTTGATGATCTCTTTGCTCCCTGTGGTTGCTCCTCGAAGTGCGGCGATCGGACTTTGACGCATCGACTCCGCGAGGTTGGCGGCGGTCTTGCCCAGATCGATCGAGATCTGTTCGGCCTGCGTCACCCCATTGGCCGTGTTGTCGGTGCCAACATTGACGGCAAGTGAGTCCGTGGTCGAGAAGAGATCCCAGGTGCGGCCGAAGGCCGCCATGTTCGGACCGATGGAAGAGCTGCCGGCGACCCGGTTGGTGGTGCCGGAAGGGTCGGTACTGACACTGTCTTCGCGTGTGCTGCCCTGCACCAGCGATCCAGTGACGCCCAGAAGACCGACCGGCACGGCACCGCTGCGTTCCTGCACGGAGGAATCGGAGCCGCCATGCATGAACTCCGGATAGCGCCTGGCGATGTCCAGCACTTGCTCATGGCCGCCTGCCCAGAGCAGTTCGCTCTTACAGCGCGCGGCCCGCTCTGCACTGGGCGTACTGCTGAAGTCCAGGAGAAATCGCGTCGTCTGGGTCTGCTTGTCCGTCTTTGAACCTTTTGCGCCGATGGATGCGACTTCAAGGCTCAGCGAAATCGAGCCAGAGGCGTGCGCTCTGTCAATGAACGAGACGGCATACATCTCCCTGTCGCCCGTCATCAGGGTGCGAGAGACGGTCTTGCCGCCACCCACCGAAGCCGCCGCTTCCACGGCTGCACCAATGGCAATGGGCGTTGCGCTCGTGCCGCGACCGTTGACCCCGACCTCGAGGTCGCCTTCGATCGAGACTTCCTGTGAACTACCGATGTCCCCGGACATCCTCTCGCTCATACCGCCGAGTGCAAGCAGAGCTTGGCGCGTGCTTTCCAGATTGCCGGTGGCGATCAATTCGATGATGGTCAGTTCCGGCTGGCGGCCCCGTCCGCCGCCGCCGGCGACGCCCTTCACAAAGGTGTCCTTCTCATCGGCGGTCATCCATCGCGACGAGGCGACGTTGAGCTTGCCGCTAGCACCCAGGTGTCCGCCGCCGGCCGTGGCGCTTGATGAGGACTCAGCCTGTATCGAAGCATCGGCTGTCAGGGAAAACGTGGTCGTGACCTTGAAGGGTTTGGGCTCGCCGACGTACTCCTCGATGTCGAGCTGAACCTGGTCCTTGAAGTACCTGCGCGTTGCAACATGGGCCTTGCGGCGACTGATGCTGGCGAGTGCCCGGGTGTCATCGGTGTTGGCGTCGTACGACTCGTGCGTCTGGGCTGATGGGGGTTCACCGGGAGTCAATTGCCGCGGGACATTGGCCACCACAGCACTTTCTGGAACATCGGGTAAATTCGTCTGCTTCTTGCCTTTCGGGGCAGACAGCATGGCCCTTGGCGTTGGCGTTGGCGTTGGCGTTGGCGGTTGTTTCGCACTGGCGGCGCCGTAATTCTCTCGCCGAATGACTTCAGGCCCGAAATGCACTTCATCGATGGGCAGCTTTGTTTTTGCGCCGAATACTCCCTCTAAAATTGCCTTGCGCACCTCGGGCTTGGGCGTCTTGAGGAATCTGAGCGTCAGTCGCGCTTCGGGTTGAAGCAGTTCCCGGTGTTTGGCGGCTTCGTCCCGGATCAGCCGAGCGGCGTCTCGAGCACGGCCTGTAGACAATTGGGAAAAATCATGAGCGTCGAGATTCAGCGGCAGAGCTTCGGCTGCTTCATCGACCGAGCCCTTCAGCAGCGCGTAGTCGGAGGAAACCCGAGTGGTGATAAGGCCCTGTGGCTTGCGAGACACTGCGGCAGACTTCGGTGCCGAGGAGGCTGCCGCTTGCTGCTTTTTGAGCAGGCTTTCAACTTTCAATCGCTTTCTTCTTGCCTTTCCATCGACATCCAGCGGCTGCCTTCCGGACGGTGGCTTGTAATCGCGCTCTAGGTGGATCACTGAACAACTCGGCGGGTCGGAGTAAATTTCATCGACAGGCGTATCGATGCCTTCGCGGAATAGTTCATGCTTGATCACCTTCTGGACCTTGGGTGTAGGAACACGACTCGGCGGGCCAAAGTGAATTTCATCAATAGGCGTATCGATGCCTTCGCGGAACAGTTCATGCTTGATCACCTCCTGGACCTCGGGTGTAGGAACAAAGGCGAATGCGACCACGAGCTTGACGGGCCTGTCGAGCCTGGACAAATGAAACTTATTCCTGACCGCCTGATACAGGATGTCGCGGACACGGGATCGGGCATCCAACTCGTTCGTGAGTTCGTCGATGTTGTAGTACTTCAAGTTAACGGAGATCCATTCAACGCGTCCGTCAGAAGACCGCCGCCAAGTCATAAAGTCGGATCGCGTGTGCGAGCCAACATTTGCGTTTCGATAGCGCTCTTCCGGCTTTCCCGGGAAGCCGGCCGTTGATTCCGCTTGGCGAATGACCGTTGGGCCGCGCGGTGTATTGAGAGCCTCATTGAGATCGCCTTTGCGGCTGGCCTTTTGTGGAATGTCAACGGCCGGATAGATTCGATTGACCTTCTTCAGAATCTTCATCTTTCGATCATCGGAGAGGTTGTTGGCCCCCGGCGCCATTGCACGCCTCTCCATCTTTTCGAATGCCTTAGTGGCAATCTCAGAAGCCAATTCCTTCGGTTCCTTGCTTGCGTCTCTTAGATCCTGGCGGGCGGCCTCCCGACCGAGTGATGCCTGCTTGTCCCGGGATCGCCGCGCCGCCTGCATCGCACCATCCGCGGAATCCTCGGCGTCATCCTCTTCGTCGAGTTCGGCCGCGAGACTGCGCTTTTGCTCGTATGAGCGGTTGCAGAGGATCGTCGGTGCGATGTCGCCTCCTACGGCAACGCCTCTACCGGCAGTCACCCTGTCGGCCGATGCTTCCGCTGCTGACTCCGCGCTTTGGACACCCGACGCCGTGGGGGCCGGGCTGCCACCGCGTTGCTGAACGACATGCGCGAGTTCGTGTGCGAGCAGGTGTCTGCCGGCCGTCGAACTGGCGGCTCCTCCCTGTCCAAAAACGATGTGGTTCCCGAAAGCATAGGCTGATGCCTTAACGCGAGCGGCCGACTTCGCTGCGATGGGATCAGTGTGGATCCGGACATCGCTGAAGTCGCGCTGAAAGCGTGGTTCCATGTAGGCTCGGTCCTGCTCAGCGAGCGCCCTACCCGGCGAGCGCAACGCATCCGCAACATGACCTGGAAGACCAGTCATGTCTGCTAACTCCTGTGTGGGTCTTGTGACCTGGGCCCGTGCGGATGGCTGGCATGGCTGGCTCGCCCTCTGCTGAGGCGGATGCACGCTCACAGAGCGATCCCCTTGTAGATCGATGCCGCAATTGACGGGCCGAGCGATGCGGGAGTACTCAGTGCTCTTGTGCTGATCGATCTACCGAGAGGCCGGCGAAGGTCTCGGTGCTGAAGCTCGGAAGGCTTCAATCCCTCGTCGCGGATGAGTTTCGTCAATTCGAACTCGATGACCGAACACAATTCGGTCTCTCGCCCTGGCGCCACCGCCACCCCCTCCAGCACCAGCCGCTCGATGTGCAGGATGACGTTCACGACGCGCCCCCTGCCGCCGCCGGCAGTGCAAAGTCCGCCGCATTCACCGGCCGCCCCAGCTTCAGGTATTCGGTGCGCACCGCTGCCAGCACCTGGGCCATGGTGACTGCCGTGCCGGCTTCCGCAGCCCCGAACGCGGCGCCGAGGGCGGCGTTGTGGATGTTGCCGCCGGACAGGTTGAGCCGGCCCAGGCGCGCCCAGTCCAGTGCGCCTTGCGGCACGTCAGGCGGGAAGGCCTTCTGCCATAGCGCGCGGCGCTGTTCGGGGCCGGGGAAGGGGAAGTCGATGATGAAGCGCAGGCGCCGCACGAAGGCGGTGTCGAGCGCGCTCTTCATGTTGGTGGCCAGGATGGCCAGGCCCTGGTAGGACTCGATGCGCTGGAGCAGGTAGTTGGTCTGCGTGTTGGCAAAGCGGTCGTGGCTGTCCTTGACTTCGCTGCGTTTGCCGAAGAGCGCGTCGCATTCGTCGAAGAAGAGGATGGCGCCGCCGTCTTCGGCGGCATCGAAGACCCGGCGCAGGTTGCCTTCGGTCTCGCCGATGTATTTGCTGATGACGCACGAGAGGTCGATGCGGTACAGGTCCAGCCGCAGGTCGTTGGCGATGACTTCGGCGGCCATCGTCTTGCCGACGCCGCTGGGCCCGTCGAACAGGGCGCTGACGCCGAGCCCGCGGTTCATGCGGCGGGCAAAGCCCCAGTCGTGATAGACCTCGGCGCGGCGCCGCACCTGGGCGCTGATCTGGCGCAGCAGGGCGGTCTGCTCGGCCGGCAGCACCAGATCCTGCCAGCGCGCCCGCACGTCGATGCGCTGCGCCAGCGCATCCAGCGCGGGGCGCACGCTGGCGCGGCAGGCGTCCCACAGTGCCGTTGGTGCGGCGCTGGCACCGGGCCCGTCCACCGGGGTCTGGCGGGCCAGCCGGCGCAGGCTGGCGATGTCCAGGTTGAACTGCGCCGCCAGGCTGGCCGGAAGGTCACCGGCCTGCGGCCCCAGCACTTCGGCCCAGGCCTGGCGCTGCTCGGCGGCGCTGGGCTTGCGGATGTCAATGTGGGCATACGGGCGGCCGGCAGGCGCCTGCATATCGCGGCTGTCAATGAAGAACAGGCCTTCGCTGCGCGCCAGAAAGCGATGCAGCGGCGCCTGGGCACCGGGGCCGTCGGTGTCGTCGCCGCGTTCGATGAACAGCGCCACCGGCAGCAGCATGCATTCGCGCTGCCACAGGCGGGCGATCATTTCCAGATCGGCGCTGCCGCCGGGCAACTGGCGCGGCGACAGGCGATGCAGGCGGCGGCCGAAGAACGCAGCGGCGTGTCGGGCGACAAGCAGCTTGCTCGGCGTGTCGGCACCCAGCAGGCTCCAGGCCGGCCAGGGTTCGCCGGTCGGCGTCTGCTGCCAGTGCGCCACGATGCGCGCCACCTGCGCCTGCTGCGATGGCAGCAGCGCGGCGTCATCGTGGGCCAGAGGCACGGGCATGGGCAGCGGCGGCGATACCAGCGCCAGCAGGCGTTCGTCGAGGTGGTTCAGGCCCTTGATGTAATGCACGATGCGCTCGTCGGCGCGCAGCGGGCTGCCCAGCAGCGGCGTGCCGTGCCCTGGCTGCAACTCCACCAGCTTCCACCAGCGCAGCGGGCGTTCGGGCGACATCGCGTCCCAGCGGGCATCGGGGAACATCGCCATCGCCAGCGCGAAGCTCGGCACGCCGCGGCCCTGGCTGCCCGGCGCCTGCGCGCAGAGCTCGGCGACGCGGGTGTCCAGCTCCATCGCCACGCACAGCAGCAGCACCTGCTGCTCGAAGGGGGACAGGCCCAGCAGTTCGGCCAGCATGGCCAGTGCGGGCGGTGGGTCCATCGCCGATTCGCACAAGGCCATCTCACGCGCGGCGGGCTCGGCAGCGGCCCCGCCTGCGCCTTGAGTGCCGGCCATGGCTTCCAGCAGCGCGCGCACCCAGGCCGTAGCCGCCGCCAGGTAGCGTGCGTTGCCCTCGTGCCAGGACGCGGCGGCACTCACCGGATCACCACCTTGTGGTCCTTGAACGTGGGCGGGCCGCCGGGCCGGGCCGCCGGGCCCACGAGCACGCTGTCCACGCCATCGACACGCAGGCGAATGAAGTACTCGCCCGGCTCGACCGCGTCGATGGTGAAGCCGAGGGTGTCGGTCTTGGCCGCGTGAGGATCGGCCGGCAGCTCGCGGTCGCCCAGCAGCAAGGCCACGCGCTGTTGCGGCAGCACTGGCGGGCTGCATGTCAATTCGATGCGGGCCGCACCGCCCTGGCGCTGCACGGTCAGCGGCAAGGCGGTGACGATCTTGGGTGCCAGCGTCAGGCTCACTTCGTTGCTGTTGCGGGTGCGGTCACGGCTGGGCGCCGCGTTGCCGATGGACAGCGTCACGCCGTACAGGCCGGGCGCCCAGTCGGCTGCGGCGCCGTCGGCCGGCAGCACCACGTCCACCGTCCCGCCGGCCACGGCCTGTGGGGCCACGGCCAGCGTCAGCGGCTGCGGCAGCAGGCGGTGGCGGAACCAGGCCTGCACCGGCTGACCATCCAGGTGATGACCGACGAGCGTGATGGACTGGCCCATTTCCGCGGCCGCGGCAGGGCCGGCCACGGTGAGGCTGTCGATGGTGGGGTAGGCCGGCACGGGGCTGGCCTGCGACTGCACACCCCGGTCGTCCCTCCCGCGGCCCAGCACGGGCAGCGGCGCGCGTGTGCGCCGCGTGCTTTCGATGAGCACCACCGACACCTCGTAGGCCACCGACAGCCGGTACTGCGTCTGGAAGCCCGACCAGAGCTTGAAGATGTCTTCCACCGGCAGCGGCTGCCAGGTCAGGCGCACGGGCTCGATCTGGTTCTCGAGCTTGCTGCCGGCAAAGGCGTTGGCGATCTCCTCGGGCGACAGCACCGGGTGGTCGTGCAGCACGCTCATCGCGCGCCCGAGCAACTGGTGGCTGAAGGGCTGGGTGCTGTCGTTGTCCTTGCCGAAGGCCGTGATCAGGTAGTGCAGGTTCAGCGCCAGCGGCGGCGGGCCTGTTTCACCGGGCCGCGTCTGGCCCGGCATGTCGCGGTTGCGCCAGGCGGCGTTGGGCAGGGTCTGGTAAAGGAAGAGGTTGAGCTGGTTGCCGTTGGCCGCGTCGTCGCGCGCCTTGTCCAGCGGCAGGGTGGTGACCACCGTGCCGGCCAGGTCGATGCTGTCTGCCGTCTGCACGCCCTGGTCCAGCAACTGGTGCAAGGTGCGGGTGACGGCTGCGATGGCGCGGAAATCACTCATCGGTCGTCTCGCTGGCCGCGCCGTTGAAGCACGCGCTCCAGCGGCGTGGTGGTGGGCGTGGCGGCGGCCCGCGCGGGCGCGGCTGTGGCGGCGGGCATGGCGCGCACCTCGACGCGACCGATGCTGACGTGGATGGTGGGAGCGGGGGCGGAGCGTTCGTGCCGGCCGGCCACGGGCGCCGCCGGCCGCGCGGCGGGGGGCTGGCGCTGTGTCAGAAGGGCGATGGGCGCCGTCGCGTCCAGGCCCGGGGGGTGCGGGCTTGCGGGCGCGGCGCGCGCATCGCGTTCGGTGGCGGGTGCTGGCCGCGGCTGCAACTGCCTTGCCACCGCCGGCGCACGGGCGGGCGTGGGCACGGCCTGCGTGTGGTCGCTGGGTGCGTTGAGTGCGTTGGGTGCGCTGGGTGCAAAAAGGGCGATTGCGGGCGTGATTGCAGGCGCCGGGCTGCGCGCGGGCGTGGCCGACACGGCGCTGGGTTGGGCGCGCACTGGAGCCTGCATGGGCCGGTGCTGGGTGGTGGTTGTGTCGCTGCCAGGCCGGCTTTCAAAGTGCAGGGTCTCTCGCGCCGCCACCGCAGCGGGCCGGCCCGGGTGGGACGCGGCCATGGGCCCCGCCGCCGGCGTGGAAAGTTGCCGCGCTGCCGAAGCCGGGTGCCGGGGCGCCTGTTCCTCTCGGGCCTGCGCCGCGGTGGCGGCGACGGGCGCGATGGGAGCCCGCGCAAGCCGTGCCGGCTCCGGGCCTTGCCGCTGCGTGTCGGGCGCGATGATGGTGTCAACGCTGGCCTGCAGCGCAGCAGGAGGATCCTCCGCGGCGGGGCTTGTCGGGGAGGCCGCGATGGCCCTGGCCCGGACATCGTTCGCGCTGGCCGCAGCCACGGCCCTGTGGTCGGGGCGCGAGGGCCGTGAAGGCTGCGAGGCCCGCCGCCCCAGTTCCCATGGCGCGCTTGACACGGTGGGCGCGGGTAACGTGGGCAATGCGGCTAATGCGGGTAGTGCGGGTGATGCGGGTGATGCGGGTGATGCGCGCATTGCGGGCAATGCAGGCACTGCGGGAAATGCGGGTGGAGCGGTTGGAGCCACACCCACCGCCGGCGCAGCCTCCGCGCCGGGCGCTTCGCCCACATCCACCGAAGTCTGTACCGAAAAGGGGTCTGCAGCAGCTTCGGCAAACAGGGGTGCCACACGCGGCTGCGCCACGGCCAGGGTGCCGATGGCGCGGGCCGCCAGCTGGTGCAGGTAGTCGCTCATCTCGGGTCCACTTCACGCCACCGACATCGACAGGTAGGCCTGGCGGCGTGTCGGGCTCATCGCCAGGATGTCGCGCTCGGCCCAGCCGTAGGCGGCGGCCAGTTCATGCACCTGATGCAGCAGCCGCCGTGCCCAGGCATCGATCTCGCGCCACAGGAACGGCAGCATGTCGAAAGCCACGGGCCAGTCGTGGCGGCAGCAAGGGCAGTGCAGGCGCAGCCGCAGGTCGGCCTGCGGGTCGAGTTCGCCCATGCGGTCAGACAGCGCCGCGAGCGCCGCCTGGGGCAGTGCCGCGGGCGCGATGGCCACGCCGTTCATCGACGCGGCGAGCACACAGCGGCCGAGCAGCAGGCGCTGCGCTGCGTCGACATCGCCGCACGCCGAGGCTGCCAGCAGGTCGCCGGCGCTGGGCAGCCGGAAGCCCAGCATGCAGCCCTCGGCTTGCAACTCGTGGCGCTCTTGCGCGGCGGGCGAGGGTGGCAGCACAAGGGGCTGCGCGTCCATCTCCACTTCAAGTTCTTCCTGGCATTGCGGACAGCGTTCGACCACCGACAGCGCGCTGCCGAACAGCGCGTTGCGCAGCGCGATCAGACGCGCGTCGCGCTGACCCACGCTCAGCGCGGCCAGCGCTTCGTGCTCCTGGTCGGGCCGGGCCAACGCCAACAGCGCCAGGGCCCAGCCTTGCGGGCTCAGGCGGTGCCCGGCTTCCCAGGCCTCGAGCAGTGCCTGCGTGTCCACCGCTGAGCCTGGTCAGGCCGGCGTGCCGAACTTCGGTTCGGTGGGCTCGGTCGTCGCTTCGTCGCGCTGCCAGCCTTCGTTCTCGATCTTCAGATGCTGGATGGCCACTGCATTGGCGTTGGCGTCCAGGTCGGGCATGGCCTGGTATTCCGAGACCCAGCAATTGAAGATCTGGTAAGCGATGACTTTCTGACCTGACTCGTTCAGCAGTTCGATGACCAGGTTCTTGCGGAAGTCTTGCAGCGACACTTCGGTGGCAGCGCCCGAACGCACGGTCCAGACCTTGTTGGCCCAGTTCTCGAAGTCGGGGTCGTGTGTGACACCCCGCTCCAGTGTGATGGCCTCGTACTCGGTGCGTCCGGGCGACTTGCGGCTGCTGCTGGGGTCGCCGCCCACGCGGTGCTTGATGACCTCGGTCGTGCGTTTGAGGCCGCTGACCTTGCTGACGCCGGCGACGACGCGGTTGTCCCACATCACGCGGAACTTGAAGTTCTTGTACGGGTCCACGCGTTGGGCGTTCTGGACGAATTCGGTGCTCATGGGAATGCTCCTCAGGCGTCGATCTGGCCGGCGATCTGTTGCAACTGGATGACGACGAATTCCGCCGGCTTCAGCGGCGCGAAGCCGACGATGATGTTGACGATGCCGCGGTTGATGTCATCCTGCGTCGTCGTCGTCTTGTCGCACTTGACGAAGTAGGCGTCCTTGGGCGAAGCACCCTGGAAGGCGCCCTGCCTGAACAGGCCATGCATGAAGGCGCCGATGTTCAGGCGGATCTGCGACCACAGCGGTTCGTCGTTGGGCTCGAAGACGATCCATTGCGTGGCGCGGAACAGGCTCTCTTCGATGAACAGCGCCGTGCGCCGCACCGACACGTACTTCCACTGCGACGCGGCCTGGTCGGCACCATCGAGCGTGCGCGCGCCCCAGACGCAGAAGCCTGAGACCGGCGTCGAGCGCAGGCAGTTGATGCCCAGCGGGTTGAGTTGCCCGATCTCGCCGTCGCCCAGTGCCAGCGCCAGCTGCTGCACGCCGCCGATACTGGCTTCCAGTCCCGCGGGGGCTTTCCAGACCCCGCGTGTGGCATCGGTGCGCGCCATCACGCCTGCCACGGCGCCGCTGGCGGCAAAGGCTTCGAGCTGGCTTTCGCGCAAGGGGTTGGGCTGAAGCACGCGCGGAAAGTAGAAGGCGGCGTTGCTGACGTTCGGGCCGCGAAAGGCATCGATGCCGTCGATGGCGGCCGCGGTGTCGGCCCAGGCCGAGGGCGGATCCACGATCATCAGCGCGCGCCGCTCGGCGCAGAACTGAAGCGCCTTCGGCAGCAGGTCGCTGTCGATGTCCTGGCTGTTGCTGGCGCCGGCGCCCGGGTCCAGGTAGGGCGGAATGCACAGCAGGTTGAACAGGTTCGCGCGGCGCAGCGCGTACAGGCCCTGCTTCCTGTCGTCCTTGCCGGCGCCAACGAAGTCATCGAGCGTGAGCCAGCTGCCGTCGTCGCTGAGCGCGCTGGCACCACTGGACAGGGTGTCGAGCTTCCAGATGTCCTGTCCGTTGGCGGGCTGCCTGTGCGGCGCGGGCGCGGCCAGGGGCACCTGGGCGCCCGTGGGCACCCGCACCAGGCGCGAGCCGCTGAGCAGCACACGGTCGAGTCGGCGCGGGCCGTCGTGGCCGGTGACGTTCCTGAACAACTCGGTGATGTTGGCCAGCGGGTCGCGCACGGTCAGGTTGAAGGCCTGGCCCAGCAGCGCGGGGTCGACGTCGTGGTCTATGCGCACACGCAGGGAGTTGCCCCAGGCCCCGGGGTCGGCCGCTTCCAGTTCCAGCGTGTCAGCCTTCAGGCGGGCGCGGCCGCTGAGCGTGGGCGTGGCCGCCACGGCTGCCAGCACCGCGGCGGCCTGTGCCTGCGTGGCGGCCGTGGCCACGGCCTGCGGTGTGGGCCGCACGTCCCTGGACAGTGCCACCTTGGTGGCAGCCAGGGCCACCGCCCGGGCCGCGGCCGTGGCCGCCGGGCCGGCTGCGGCAGCCGCAGCCGCGGCCTGGTTCACCGCCAGGGCGACGCTGGCGGCGCTGGCCCCGGCCGCGGCCAGCGCCGCCGTGGCGGCATCGGCCACCGCGCTGGCGCCGTCTTCCGCCTGCTGCGTTGCCCTGGCGTTGTCCAGCACCGCCCCGGCGGCCGTGGTGCCGAACAGCCGCACCACCACGGCCTGCGTGCCGCCGTTGAGGAAGAAGGCCCGCACCGCAAAGCCCAGGGTGCTGCGCATCCACAGGCCGCCGAAGCTGCGCTCGAAGTCTGCATAGCTGTTGATGACCACGGGCCAATCGACCGGCCCGCGTGGAGCGCGCCCGACGAAGGCTGCAATCGAGGTGGCCACGCCGACGATGGTTCGAACGGCACTGGGCGCTTCTTCGATGTAAACGCCCGGGTAGCTGAGGGTTGCTGGCACTGAGGCCTCCTTGACGGATTTCGGACCGTTGATGGCGCGGCCCGGCGAAAGGGTGTGTCACTGCACACGGTGGATGAAGCCGTCCCGACGACGATGCATTCGGGGTGAGCCGAAGGCCATTTGCATGGCGGGCTGACGCTACTCGTGAGGCAGCGTCGCTTCATCACGACGATTGGGGAAGAACGTGCGCGGACCCCGTTCTCGACCAAGGGCCGGTCGCCCTCACCTCAGTTCGACGGTAAGTTTCTCGCGCGGGATGGCGGCCGGGTCATCGCTGCTGGGGCAGTGCCGCATGCGTGGCATTGGCGATGCTGCGCGTCCGGCGCTCTGGAGGCCTGGCGCCGGTTGGTTGATCCAACAGTTGCGGCTCGCCGGGCCCAATAACGCGGGTGCCAGCGCCATTTGCATCTCTTCGGCCGGGCTGCCGCCTTGACTGTCCTTCCTGTTTCGACTGCCGATCACGGACCGCCGCTGCCGCGGTCTCAGGGGAGAGGCCGGTCTTGCGGGCAAGGGCAGTCCGGACGCGGAGCCGAAAGACGGATGGCCGAAACACCGTTGCCGTGGTCGCCATGGCCCTGGGAGGGGGCGGCGCTTCCTGTCGCGGCGGCATTGGCCAAGAAAGTGCATGCAGAACGCCGCATGACTGCGCTGCCAAGCGCCCGCGCAGGCCGTCACATCAGGTGCTCTGCCGCACGACGAGCTCGTAGCCGAGGTCGATGCAGGTGTCGGCCAGGACTTCGCCGCGCATCATCGCCAGCAACATGCCTGCCGCGGCGGTGCCGATGGCGGCGCGCGGGGTCCGCACCGTGGACAGGGGTGGCACCATCTGCTCGCTGCCGGTGAGGTCGTTGAAGCCGGCAACGGCCACCTGCTTCGGCACCGACAGCCCCAGCCGCAGCGCCGCAAGCAGGGCACCTTGGGCGAGGTCATCGTTGCAGAAGAAGATCGCCTCCACCGGCGGCGCCTGGGCGACGATCTGTTCAAACATCGTGGCGCCCAGGGCCAGTGACGAGGGTGCCGGGTGTACCCACTCGAGGGTGGGCGCATGCAGCCCGGCAAGACGCATCTCGCGGCGCCAGCCATCCAGCCGCTGCAGGGTGCGCGGGTCCAGCTGCGCGGCGGCAAAGGCGATGCGGCGGTGGCCGCGGCCAAGCAGGTGGCGTGTCATGGCCGCCGCCGCATCGGCCTGGGAAAAGCCCACGCAGTGCAGCTGCGGCGCCGTCGAGGTTTCCATCAGGTGTACGCAGGGCACGCCGCTGCCCCGGATCAGCGCGCGGGTTGCTTCGCTGCGATCCAGCCCGGTCACCAGCAGGCCCGCCGGGCGGTGCAGCAGTTGCTCGCGCAACAGCTGTTCCTCCTCGCCGGGGTCGTAGTGGGTGACGCCGATCAGCGTCTGGTAGCCCGCCGGCCGCAGCGTGCGTTGCACGGCTTCGAGCAGGTCGACGAACAAGGCATTCGACAGCATGGGGATCAGCAGCGCCACATGCGTGCTGTGGTGCGAGGCGAGCGCCCGCGCAGCCGGATCGGGCACGTAGCCGAGCCGCTGGGCCGCCGCTTTGACGCGGGCGACGAGATCGGGATCGACCGCACGTTCGCCGCGCAGCGCCCGCGAAACGGTGATGGGGCTCACGCCCGCGGCCGCGGCGACATCAGCGAGCGTGACGCGGCCGGTAGCGCGCGAGCGGGCAGGGCTGGGCGGCATGGGGTGGCGGGGGCTCCGGTTGGATTGTCGGCAAGGATAGCGATATCCGATGCTGCGGCGCAAGCCGGTTGCGGACGGTGCGCGCAGGCGGGTTCACCGGCAGCTTGCGGGTTTCCATTTCCGGAGCCGGCAGACAGCGGCAGGCCTTCCATTCCATCTATGAAATCCGGTGATCTCCAGGGCCTGCAGGGGTCTGACCGGGTATCGACTTGGCTATCAAAGTATGGGTTGAGTGCGATTCAGGGTAAACGCCAGCCAACGATGGGATAGCGCTATCCTACTATTTCAGCCATGCCGGAACACCGGGCGCCTTTCCCGGTCGCCGGCCCGCTTCGAGCACCCCTTCCAGGAGACCTCATGAAGACGATCGACCCCTTGTTCGCCACCACGCGCCGCTGCGGCTTGCTCGCTGCCGCAGCGCTGGCGCTGGCCGCGCTGGCCCCATCGGCGGCCTGGGCCCAGGCCGCCTGGCCGGCCAGGCCCGTGACCCTGCTCGTCGGCTACCCGCCCGGGGGCCAGACCGACTTCGCCGGCCGCGTGCTGCTGGCGGGGCTGGGCAGTGCGCTCGGCCAGCCGGTGATCATCGACAACAAGGCCGGCGTCAACGGCAACCTCGCGGCCGTCGACGTGATGAAGGCGCCTGCCGACGGCCACAAGCTGCTCGTCGGCAACGGCTCGATGACCATCGCGGCGCACGTCTACACGGCGCTGGGCATCGTCGATCCGCGCCAGCTCACCCCCATCGGCGTGATGCTGCAGTCGGCGCTGGTGCTCGCGGTGCCGGCTTCGTCGCCGATCAAGACCTACGCCGACTTCGTGCGCCACGCCACCACCAAGAGCAAGAGCGGCCAGGGCATCGACTACGGCACGGGCGGGGTTGGCGCACTGCCGCATGTGACGATGGAATTGCTGCGCGAGCGGCTGGGCAACCCCAGGATGAACCATGTGCCCTACAAGGGCAGCAGCCCGGCCATGACCGACCTGATCGCCGGGCGGCTCGACGCGATGTTCGATGCGACCTCGGTCGTCGCGCCCTTCATCAAGTCGGGCCAGCTGCGGGCCGTGTTGGTGACCAGCGACAAGCGCGTGCCGGCCTTCCCGGATGTGCCCACCGCCGCCGAGGCCGGGCTCAAGGACTTCAACATCATCTCCTTCATCGGCCTGTTCGGGCCCCCCGGCTTGTCGCCCGAGATCGTGAAGAAGGCCAACACCGCGCTCAATGCGGCGCTGAAGGATGCCACCGTCACCAAGGGCATTCTCGAGCGCGGCGACGAGCCCGGCGGCGGCACGCCCGAGCAGCTCGGGGCCCTCACGCGCAGCCAGTACAAGACCTGGGGCGACGTGGTCAAGGCCAACAATATCCGTGCGGACTGAGCCGCGGCATCCGGGAGCAAGGGCATGAGCAGGCTGGTGGTGATGGGCGTGTCGGGCTGTGGCAAGTCGCGCGTGGGGGCCGCCACCGCCGAGCGGCTGGGCCTGCCGCTGGTGGAAGGCGACGAGTTCCACTCCGAGGCGAATCGCGCCCTGATGCGGGACGGCATCCCGCTCACCGACGCAAACCGCGCCGACTGGCTGGATCGCCTTGGCACCGAGCTTCAAATGCGCCCGGGCGGCGCGGTGCTCACCTGCTCGGCGCTCAAGGCCGCCTACCGCAGCCGGCTGCGCGCCGCGGCGCCGGGGCTGCGCTTTGCGTGGCTTGATCTCAGCCTGGCGGCAGCCCAGGCGCGTGTCGCGCAGCGGGCCTCGCACTTCTTCCCGCCCGGCCTGGTGGCGACCCAGTTCGACGCGCTCGAGCCGCCGCTGGGCGAGCCCGGCGTGCTGCGCGTCGACGCGCTGCTGGCCCCCGAGGCGATTGCGGAGCGCATCGCCCGCTGGTTGGCCGGTGCCGGCCCCACGGTGGCACCACCCGGGGACGGCGCCTGAAGCTCGCGCGGCACGGACGCAAGGGCCACGCCTCGGCGCCGCCGGCCTACTTGCGCACGCGCGCCAGTTCGTCGTTGTAGAGCTTGAGCACGGACGGGTCGTAGGTGGCCGCCAGCTTGTCGGTGACGGGTTTGGCGATCTGGCTCATGCGCCTGAGCTCGGCCGGCGCGGGCGCATTGAACTGCATGCCCCGCGTTTGCAGCTCACCCTGGGCGCGCTGCGCCGCGGCGCGGCTGACCTGGCGCTGGTAGGCGCGCGATTCATTCGCCGCATCGTTGAGGATCTTCTGCTCGGCCGGCGAGAGCTTGTCCCAGAAGATCTTGCTCACCAGCAGGATGTTGGTGGCGTAGACGTGTTTGGTGGCGCTGACGTACTTCTGCACCTCGTAGAACTTGTTCGACAGGATCACCGCATAGGGGTTCTCCTGACCGTCCACGGCCCGGGCCTCCAAGGCGCCGTACAGCTCGGCAAAGGCCAGCGGCACCCGGTTGGCCTTCATGGCCTTGAAGGTCTCGACAAAGACCGGGTTGGGAATTGCGCGCAGCTTGAGGCCGTCCATGTCCTCGGCCCGCGTGATAGGGCGGCGGCTGTTGGCGACGTTGCGGAAGCCCAGGTCCCAGAAGCCCAGCGAGACCAGGCCCTTGTCGGGCAGCCGCGACAGCAGCAGCTTGCCGAAGGGGCCGTCGGGCTCGCTCCAATAGACCAGGCGGCCGCCGAAGGCCGCGTTGACCCGGCGGTCGTCCGTGCCGTGGGGCAGGCTTCGGTTGGCGATGCCGGCGGCCTTGATGCGGCCGAGGATGGCATCGAACTCGGCGGGGCCAACGCGAAAGCAGTAATGCAGCTGCGGCGTCGGCGCCGCCCATTCGTCGAAGTCAAGCGTGAGGCCGTCGCTGACGTAGACCGGCGAGAACGGCCCCACCGCGCCCTGCGCGGCCCAGGGCACACCCAGCAGCGTGGCCAGCTGCCGCGCGGCGGCGACCCGGTCCCTGGCCGGCACGATGAGGTGGTCGAGATCGATGGCCATGGCCATGGCCGTGGAACATGCCCTGCAGGGGCCCACCTTGAAGCGGCAGGCACCCGCCAAGCCCCGCCAGGCCGCGGCCCTGCCCGCCGTGAAGACGCACGCTTGCCTGGTTTCCTGGGGTTAACCCGGCTCAAGACTGCTTCGCCACGTTCCGAAAGATCAGGTGCCGGAATCCATGGTGGGAGGCAGCATGAGTTGGGTTCGACGAGTCAGCCTGGTCAAGCGTGTGACGCTGGGCTATGGCGGGGTGACCACCTTCCTAGTGGTGCAGGCGGCGGGCACCTGGTGGGCGGCCTCTGGCCACGCCGAGGTGCTGCCGGCGCTGGCGGCATGGGCAGCCTGTGGTGCCGTGTTCTCGTTGTGCGCCCTGGTGCTGACGCGATCCAGCATCAAGGATTCGGTGGAATCCACGGTGCAGTGCGTGATCCGCATTGCCGGTGGCGACCTCGAGACCAAGGTCGAATCGCCGGGCCAGGACGAGATTTCCTGGTTGCGCGCCGAGCTCAACGGCATGCGCAAGAAGCTGCGCAGCACGCTGGTCCAGGTGCGCCAGACCGTGGACGGCGTCAATAACGCCTCGGCCGAGATCGCCACCGGCAATGCCGATCTGTCGGCGCGCACCGAAAGCCAGGCCGGCGAGCTGCAGCAGACCAGCAACTCGATGGAGCAGCTGGCAGGCTCGGTCGACAGCAATGCCAGGCACACGCAGGAGGCGCGCGACGTGGTGCTGCAGTCGACCGCCGTCGCCGAACGGGGCGCCACCCTGATGCAGGACGTGGTGGGCCGCATGCAGGAGATCAGCGCCAGTTCGGGCCGCATCGTCGACATCATCGGCGTCATCGACGGCATTGCCTTCCAGACCAACATCCTGGCGCTCAATGCCGCGGTGGAAGCGGCGCGGGCCGGCGAGCAGGGGCGCGGCTTTGCCGTCGTGGCCTCCGAAGTGCGCAGCCTGGCCCAGCGCAGCTCGGTGGCGGCGCGCGAGATCAAGGCGCTGATCACCGATTCGACCGCCAAGGTCGAGAGCGGCACGCGCCTGGTCGGCGATGCGCGCCAGAACATGCAGGCCATACGCGACAGCGTCAACCGCGCTGCCGAGCTGATAGGCCACATCGCCCAGGCCGGGCAGTCGCAGAGCGGCGACATCGGCCAGGTCCACCAGGCGGTGGCGCGCATCGACACCATGACGCAGCAGAACGCGGCGCTGGTGGAGCAACTGGCGGCTGCGGCCCAGTCGCTCCAGGGTCAGTCGCAGCAGCTGGGCGAGGCCCTGTCGGCCTTCCGCATCGCCGCCTGAGCGCCACCGTCAGCCGTACAGCACGTTGATCCGGGCCACGTACTTGGGCTCGCCGGCACCCACCTGGCTGCCGACGTGGGAAACCGAGAACGGGCCGAAGCCGTGGCGGAAGAACAGCGCCGCGCCCTTGCGGGGCTGGACCTCGACCACCGTCGTGCCGCGCCCGTACAGGCGCGTGCTGCCGCCGCGCACGCCATCGCCGGCATCGTTGAGGTAGAGCAGCATGGTCAGCTTCGAGCGCAGCGCCGGCCACTGCAGCATGCGGCGGCGCTCGGGGTCGAGGCCGAAGCCGGGCCAGTCGCCGTCGATGTGGCGGTTGAAGACATCGCCCGCGTCGTAGCGGTACATGTTGATGCGGTGGCTGAGCCGGGGATGCAGCGCCTCGCCGTCGATCTCGGGCGGCAGCAGGTGGCGCATGCGCTCGAAGATCGGGCCCAGCAGCTGATCGTCGGCCACCCAGTGCACGGTCTTGTTCATGCGCATGCCGGGCGGCGTCTGGATGCCGGGCGCCTCGTCGCGGAAGCCCAGCTGCTCGGCGCGCCGGATGATGGCGTCGGCCTCGGCCGCTGTCATCAGCTCGTCGATCGCAAAGGCCAGCAGGCCGCCCAGATCGATGTCCCGTCGCACGGGACTTAGCTCGGGCCGCAGCGGCGCGAACGACAGATCGGGCGGCGTGCGGGCGAAGGCGTGGATGGGCGTGCGCGGCACCATGCCGCCAGTGGGCAGCGAGCCGTCCATCTCGGCCACGACGCGGCTCTGCACCTCGTCCTGGGCCGTCACGTCGATGGGTGTGCGGCCTCCGGGCTCATCCATGGTCTTCTCCTCGTCCTGCTCAGATGGGCAGCATTGGGGGCGGCGGCCCCGACGCGTCGCGCCTGGCCTCGCCGCGGCATGCTACACAGGCGCCGCGCCTTGCGGCACGGCCCACAATGCGCGCGTGAGCCTCGCCGACACCCATCTGCGCCAGGTGCTTGCCGCGATGGCGGGGCCGGCGGCGCGCCCGCGCGACGACCAGACCGCGGCGGTGGCGGCGCTGGTGGAGCAACGCGCACGCGTGCTCGTCGTGCAGGCCACGGGCTGGGGCAAGTCGGCGGTGTACTGGGCCGCGACCTCGGCCCTGCGCGCCGCGGGCAAGGGGCCCACACTCATCGTTTCGCCGCTGCTGGCGCTGATGCGCGACCAGGTGGCGGCCGCGGCCCAGGCCGGGCTGCGGGCGGCCACGGTCAACTCCACCAATCTCGAAGACTGGGACGCGGTCTTCGCGGACATCGCCGGCGACAGCCTCGACGTGCTGCTGGTCTCGCCCGAGCGCCTGGGCAATGCCGGCTTCGCGCGCCGCCTGCCCGGCCTGCTGGCTGCGGCCGGCCTGGTGGTCATCGACGAGGCCCATTGCATTTCCGACTGGGGCTTCGACTTCCGCCCCGACTACCAGCGCCTGGCCAAGACGCTGCTGGCCATTGGCGACGACACGCCGGTGCTGGCCACCACCGCCACCGCCAACAGCCGCGTGACGCTGGACATCGCGGCCCAGCTGGGCCCGCAGACGCTCACCTTCCGCGGCTCGCTGGCGCGCTCTTCATTGCAACTGGCCGTCGTGCCCGGGCTGCAGGCGCTGGAACGCTACGCCTGGGTCGCCGATGCGCTGGCCGCGTTTGCCGGCTCGGGCATCGTCTATGCGCTGACGGTGGCCGAGACCGAGCGCCTGGCGGGCTTTCTGCGCGCCTGCGGCTTTGACGTGGCGGCCTACCACGGTGGCCTGGAGACCGCGGTGCGGCAGGGCATCGAAGACGCCTTGCGCGGCAACACGCTCAAGGCCGTGGTGGCGACCTCGGCACTGGGCATGGGCTACGACAAGCCCGATCTGGCCTTCTGCATCCACGTCGGCTCGCCCGCATCCCCGGTGGCCTACTACCAGCAGGTGGGGCGGGCCGGCCGCGCGCTGGATGAGGCCGTGGCGGTGTTGCTGCCGGCCGAGACCGACGAGGCCATCTGGGCCTATTTCGCGACCGCCGGCGTGCCCGACGAGGTGCGCGTCGGCAAGATGCTCGGCGCGCTGGCCGCGGGGCCGCAGTCGCTGCTGGAGCTTGAGAACGCCACCGCGATACGCCGCGGCCGGCTCGAAGGCCTGCTCAAGATATTGGCCGTCGACGAGGTGGTGCGGCGCGAAGGCACGGCCTGGGCGCTCACCGGCAAGCCCTGGGTCTTCGATGCCGAACGCTGGCAGGCCCTGGCCCGGGTGCGCGAGCGCGAGGCCGGCCTGATGCGGGCCTTTGCCGCCGGCCAGGGCTGCCTGATGCGCTTTCTGCAGGAGGCGCTGGACGACCCATCGCCCAGCGACTGCGGGCGCTGCAGCGTCTGCACCGGCCGGCTTCCGGGCCCGGGCGCGCGGCCGGGCGCGGCGCGCGTCGAGGCGGCGCGCGCCTACGCCCGCGGCCAGGACGTGGTGATAGCGCCGCGCAAGCTCTGGCCGGCCGGGGGCCGGCGCAAGGGCCGCATCAGCGGCTGCAGCGAGGGCAGGGCGCTGGCCTTTGCCGACGATCCCGGCTGGGCCGAGGCGCTGCGGCCGCTGTTCGCCGCGCCCGACGGCCCGGCGCCGCAGCCGGTGCTGGACGGCGTGGTCGGCGTGCTGGGCCGCTGGCGGCGCAGCTGGGGCGAGCGGCCGGTGGCCGTGGTGGCCATACCCTCGGCGCAGCGCCCGCAGCTCGTGCAATCGCTGGCCGCGCATGTGGCGGCCGTGGGCCGGCTGCCGCTGCTCGACGCGCTGTGCCTGACGGGCTCGGCGCCCGACGCCGATGTGGCCTCGGGCGCCAAGGTGGCAGCCCTGCTCAAGGCCCTGGCGCTGCGGCCCGAGCTTGAGTTGCCGGCCGGGCCGCTGCTGCTGGTCGATGCCCGCTACCGCAGCGGCTGGACGATGACGGTGGCCGCCGCGCTGCTGCGCGAGGCCGGCGCCACGGCGGTGCTGCCGCTGGTGCTGCACCAGTTGCCTTGAGCGCGGCTTGTGGACGATGGCAGCCGCCGATGCTGCTAGCCTGAGGGCTGAACCCAGGCCGCGTGCAGCCGTGCTGAACATCTTCGAGGTCACCTTTCCCTTTTTCGCGCTGGTGTTGTGCGGCTATGCCGCCACGCGCCTGCGCTGGCTGCCGCTGGATGCCATCCCCGGGCTCAACAGCTTCGTCCTCTTCTTCGCGCTGCCCTGCATGCTGTTCCGCTTTGGCGCCGCCACGCCCATCGCGCGCATGGCCGATCCCGGCCTTTTTGGCGTCTACCTGGTGTGCGCGCTGCTGATGGTGGCGCTGTGCGTGGCAACCACCCGCCGCGGCGCCACGGGCTGGAACGATGCCGCCTTTGGCGCGCTGGTGGCGGCATTCCCCAATTCCGGCTTCATGGGCGTGCCGCTGCTGGTGAAGCTGCTGGGCGAGCGCGCCGCGGCGCCGGCCATCCTGGCCCTGGCGCTGGACATGGTGGTCACCTCGTCGCTGTGCATCGCGCTGTCGCGCGTGAGCCCCGGCCACACGCACGGCGCCGGGCGCGCCGTGCTCAATGCGCTCAAGGGGATGGCGACCAATCCACTGCCCTGGGCCATAGGCCTGGGCTGCCTGGTCTCAGCCACCGGCATTGCGTTGCCGACTTTGCTGATCCGGCCCGTGGCCATGATGGCCGATGCGGCATCGCCGGTGGCCCTGTTCACGCTGGGCGCGGTGCTGGCGCGCGCCCATCTGCGGCAGCGGGCGGATACCGTGGTTGCCGCCGCTGCCGGCAGGCGCAGCGATGTGGGGCTGGTCGTCGCCTACAAGCTCGTCGTCCATCCGCTGCTGGTGCTGGGCGTGGCGCGCGCCGCCGCGGCCGGCGGCGCGGCACTGGACGGCTTTGCCATCACCGTGCTGGCCCTGGTGGCGGCCTTGCCCAGCGCCAGCAACGTGCCCATGCTGGCCGAGCGCTTTGGCGCCGACGCCGGGCGCATCGCGCGCATCGTGCTGCTCAGCACGGCGCTGGCCTTCTTGAGCTTCTCGGCCGCGGTGGCGCTGCTGGCGCCGCGCGATGGACTGGTTGCAGGCCCCGCCGGCGCGGGGCTGCACGGCGAGGCCGCCAAGACCTGAAACCAGGGACGTCAGGGGCTCACGGGATCGCGCTGCAGCCTTGCCAGATCGAAGCCGGCCTGCCCGAGAAAGGTCGTCACGGCCTGCCAGCGCTCATCGCCGAGTGCCTTGTCGCGCGAGAGCACCCAAAGGTAGTTCTTCGACGGCTCGCTGACGATGGCCACGCGGCCGTCGTCGGACAGCGAGATCAGGTCATAGCGGCCCCAGCCCACCGGCAGCCAGCGCAGCCAGCCAGGCAGGAAGCTCACCTCCAGCGCGGCCGGCGCCAGGCGGCCGACCTGCACCGTGGCGCCGCGCGGCCGCGCCAGGCCGACCACGCTTTCTTCCTTGCCCTCGGCAGTGGTGCAGCGGTTGGTGACTTCTATGGCCTCGGGGCCGATCAGGCGGTAGCTGGCGCGGGTGTCGCGGACGCATTGGCGCTGGAAGAAGTTGGGGTAGTGCGCCACCTGATGCCAGGTGCCCATATAGCCTTCGACATCGAGCGAGCCCAAGGGCTCGGCGGCGTGGCTGGAGAAGGCTGCCAGCGCCACGGCCCCGCAGGCAAGGAAGCGGCTGCGCCGGTGATGGAAAGGGCGGGGACTGCGGGTGTGCATCGTGGCTTTCATCGCTGAGGTTCAGGCCCGCAGCCGCCGCTTGAGCGCACGCATCAGCGCGCCCAGCAGCGGCAGCTTCTCGTACAGCTCTTCGGCCGCGTCCCAGTAGTCGCGGTGCCAGGCCACCAGGCCTTGTGCATCGAAGCGCAGTTCGGTGCTGCCGCGGATGGCGTGCTCGTCGGCCGCGCGGGCCGAGCTGCGGTAGTGCAGGGTCCAGCTCAGGAAGGCGATGTCGCCCTGCGCCACGGCCTCGTGGAAGACGAAGCGCGGCGCGGTGACCTGGCGGAACATGTGCTCGAAGATGGCGCGAACCGCGGTGCGGCCCTGCACCTCGTTGAAGGGGTCCTTGAAGCGGGCATCCGCGGCATAGAGGGCCTCGACGTCTTCCAGCGTCGCCGGGCTGAGCAGGGCATAGGCGGCGATGACGCGCCGGACGCGAGCGTCTTGCAAGGTTTGTGCGTCCACTACAGCCCCGTTGCCCGCCGCACCGCGGCGAAATACAGGCCGTGGGGCAGGTGCTGCAAGGCCTTGAGCCCCCAGGTGAAGCGGCGTGGAAAGTGGATCTCGAAGCGGCCCGCCGACCAGCCGCCGACGATGGCCTCGGCCGCCGCCTCGGGCGTCATCAGCGCCGGCATGGGGAAGCGGTTCTGCGCCGTCAGCGGCGTCTGCACGAAGCCCGGGTTGACGATGGACACGCCCAGGCCGCGTTCGTGGAGATCGAGGTAGAGCACCTCGGCCAGGTTGTTGAGCGCCGCCTTGGTGGGCCCGTAGGCCAGGGCCTGCGGCAGGCCGCGGTAGGCGGCCACGCTGCCCATCAGGCTCAGGTGGCCGCGGCCGGCGGCCAGCATGTCGGGCAGCAGCACGTCCAGCAGGTGCAGCGGGCCGCCGTAGTTGATGTCCATGTGGCGCTTCATCTCGGCCAGCGAGAAGGCGGTGGCGCGCTGCGGCAGGTAGTGGCCGGCGCAGGCAAAGGCCAGGTCGGGCAGGCCCTGATTTGCGATGAGCTCGCGGCTGGCCGCGGCCACGGCCTCGCGGTCGCTCACGTCCAGCGGCAGCACCACCATGCCCGGGCAGCCGCGCGCCAGGCGTTGCAGCGCATCGGCGTCGCGCGCCGAGACAGCTACGCGTGCGCCGCGGCGGTGCAGGGCCAGCGCGGTGGCGCGGCCTATGCCGGTGGAGGCGCCGACGATCCAGGCCAGGCGGCCAGCCCAGGTGTCGATGCGCGGGTTGAGTGCCATCGCCTCAGCCCGCCTTGTTGAAGACCAGCTGCACCTCGCCCAGGCGCAGCCCGAACTTGGACATCGTGGCGCGGTTGAGCATCACGCGCTCGTCGATCAGGAACATCCAGTCGTCGAAGCTCACGTCCCAGGTACGGCCGTCGACCGGCAGGCGCAGCGTATAGCCCCAGCGGAAGGCATTGCCCGCGGTCTGGCCGCGAGCCTCGCCGACCACGTCGTCGGCGCGGCCGGTGTAGGCGCCCTGGCCCAGGTGGCGCAGCCGCCAGACGCGGCGCTGGCGTTCGCCGTCGCTGTAGCTGAACTGCTCGTCGAGCACGCCCTCGTCGCCCTGCCAGCTGCACTGCATGGCCACCGTGAAGCGGCGCCTTACAGCGCCCGAGCGGTCGCTGAACATGCCGTGCGCCGTGACCAGGCCGTCGAAGTAGCGGCGCAGATCCAGCGCAGGCTTCTCGGACGCGTACTGGTTGATCTCGGGGCCGGCGCAGCCCGTCAGGCCAGCCAGACCCAAGGGCAGGGCGGGCGCAAGGCCCAGCAGGTGGCGGCGTGTGAGCGGGGTGGTCATGGCAGGGCCTGGGTTGCGGCGCGCGCAAACGCAGCCGTGGATGATGGGGACAGCAGCCGGCGCCAGGCGATGAGCGCGGCCAGCGCGGCGGCCTTGATCAAGCAGGGCAGCCAGGCATAGGCCATGGCCAGTGCGGCTGCAGAATCGGGCTGGCGCTGGCCCGGCTGGTAGCCCAGCGCCTGCACCAGTGGCAGCGCCAGCCCCGCGGCCAATGCCAGCATGAGCTTGCCCACCAGCGCCCACCAGCCGAACCACAGGCCCTGGTCGGCGCGCGCCGACGCTTGCGCCTGGCGCTGGTGCAACTGCGCCAGCAGCGTGGGCGCGGCCACCAGGTCGGCGCCCAGGGCCAGGCCCGATGCGGTACACACCGCCGCAAAGGCCGGCACGTCGCCGGCACCGAGCAGCCCCGCACCGGCGAAGCTGGCGATGGCCAGCGCCATGCCCGCGGCCCAGACGGCGAGCAGGCCGTGGCGGTCGACCACGTACACCCACAGCGGCACGGCCAGGGCGGCTGCGATGAAGTAGAGGCCCAGCAGCGCGCCGGCCGTGCGCGCATCGGCCTGCAGCACGTCGCGCACGAAGAACAGCACCAGCGTGGCCGGCACCGCGCTGGCCAGGGCATTGAGGGCATAGACAGCCAGCAGCGCGCGAAAGGCCGGCTGGCGCCAGGGGCTGGGGCCGGCAGGCGCTGGCGCCGCGGCGTGAAGGGATGGCTCCGGTGCGGCGCCGCCCGCCATCGGCAACACCCGGCCCAGCGCCAGCCAGGCCAGCAACGCCAGCGCGGCCAGCAAGCCCGCCGTGGCCGGCCAGCCCAGCCAGGCCGGCAGCACGCTGGCAAGCACCACGCCGGCCAGCGCGCAGCCCTCGCGTGTACCCACCCAGCGCGCCTGGGCCGAGGCGTCGCCGCCCAGCCGCGCCGCCCAGGCCTGGTGGACCACCAGCGCCACGCTGTAGGCCCAGGAGGTGATGGCCAGCAGGCCGGCGGCCCACCACCAGGTGAGCGGCGACGCTGCGCCACCCGGCGCCGGCGCCAGGAAGAGCGCGGCCACGCCGGCCACCATCAGCGCCGTGGCGCCACCGGCCAGGATCCAGGCCTGGCGCGGTGCGCGGGTGAAGGCGGCGTCGGCCCAGCGGCCTGCCAGCGGGTCGACCAGCGCATCGGCCAGGCGCACCGCCAGCAGCAGCAGGCCCAGTCCGGCCAGCGGCAGGCCCCAGTGGCTGGTGGCATGGGCGGGCCATTGCACGTACAGCGGCAGCGCAGCAAAGGCCAGCGGCATGCCCAGCAGGCCGTAGCGCAGCGGACGCGCCAGGCCGGGGCCTGGCATGGCTGGCTTGGCGGGCTTCAAGGCAGCCCCAGAAGGCGTACACGCAGGGCGGGCTCGGAGGTGTGGGGCGCGAGCCAGATGCCGAAGAAGCGGCGGCCGAATTCGGCGTCGATGCGTTCGTGCGTGGCGCCGCCCTGGGCCAGGAAGCTCACCCGGCCCTCGGCCGGCCACCAGTGGCCGACCAGGCGGTCACCCGGCTGCACATCGGGGAAGGCCGTCTTCATGAAGGCCAGCCAGCCCGCGGCCTGCGCCTCGTCCACGGCGCCGCCGCGCTTCATCTCCTGCAGCGAGCGCTCGGCGATGGCCCGGCCGCTGAGCTTGCGCTGGTAGACCAGGCTCAGCGCCAGCGGCTGCGTGGCCCAGGTCTCGGGCGACACGGCAGCGGGCGACGACAGCGTGGCCTCGTAGATGGCGAGGCCGAAGTAGCGCATGGTCGCCTGGCCGCGCACCGGCCAGTCTCCGGCTGCGCCAGCCTGCGGGGCCATGGCGGCTTCGGCGGCCGGCGCTGGAGCCGCAGCAAGCCCTGCCAGCAGCGCGGCGCCGGCCGTCGCCAGGCGCCAGGGCAGGATGTCAGGGCGCATGCTCGAGCGTGAACTGCACGACGCTGGTCTGCCCGGTCTCGAAGGCGGCCTCGCAGTAGGCGAGGTAGAAATCCCACAGCCGCATGAAGCGCTCATCGAAGCCCAGCGGGGCAATCTCGGCCTGGCGCGCCTGGAAGGCCTCGCGCCAGCGGTGCAGCGTGGTGGCGTAGTCGGCGCCGAAGGCCAACTCATGCCTCACCACCAGGCCGGCGCGCGCCGCCTGCTCGCGGAAGACGCGGCAACTGGGCAGCATGCCGCCGGGGAAGATGTACTGCTGGATGAAATCGGTGGAGCGCGCATAGCGCTCGAAGAGATCGTCGCGCACGACGATGCTTTGAACGCAGGCGCGGCCGCCGGGCGCCAGGCAGTCGCGCAGAGTCTGGAAGTAGCTGGGCCAGTAGGCGCGGCCCACGGCCTCGAACATCTCCACCGAGACGATGGCGTCGTAGCGCTGGCCCTCGGCCGCGAGGTCGCGGTAATCCTGCAGGCGCAGGTCGGCGCGCTCGGCGAGGCCGGCCTTGGCGAGCCGGGCCTGCGCCCATTCCAGCTGTTCGGTGGACAGGGTCACGCCCGTGAGGTGGGCGCCACGACGGGCCGCGGCCTCGGCCACAGCACCCCAGCCGCAACCGATCTCCAGCACGCGGCTGCCGGCGGCGACACCGGCCTGGTCCAGCGTGCGCGCCACCTTGCGGTGCTGGGCCTGGGCCAGGCTCTGCGTGGCGCCGCCGTCGAACCAGGCGCTGCTGTAGTTCATGGTCTCGTCCAGCCACTGCGCGTAGAAGGCGTTGCCGAGGTCGTAGTGGGCGTGGATGTTGCGGCGGCTGCCGGCGCGCGTGTTGCGCCGCGCGAAGTGGGTCAGGCGGTGCAGCAGCGAACCCCAGAAGCTGCCGTAGACGGCGCGCTCGAGCACCGCGCGCTGGCGCATCACCACGGCCAGCAGGGCGCGCAGGTCGGGCGTCGTCCACTGGCCTTCGATGTAGGCCTCGGCAAAGCCAATGTCGCCGCTGCTCAGCACACGGGCGAACATGACCTCGTCGTGTACCAGCAGCACCGCGGCCGGGGTGGCGCCGTGGCCGAAGTGGTAGTGGCGTGCCGGCGTGCGCAGTTCGAGCGCGTCGCCTTGCATGCGGCGCAGCAGGTCGGTCACCACGCGCTCGGCGCGCGACGGCGCCGCGGCTGCGGGCGTGCCACGCGTGTAGGCGGGGGCGAAGGCGGTGGCGGGATCGCTCATCGGGCTTTGGCTTCCGGCAAGGGTTGGGGTGCTTGGGCTTGGCTGGCAGTGGCCGGGTAAGGCGGCTTGCGGAACCAGGGCACGCGCTTGAGCCACAGCTGCAGCGCCTGCCACTGGATGCGGGCGACGATGGCCAGCGTGAGCAGCGGCATGCGCAGCAGCGTGGCGCGCACGCGGGCCTTGGTCAGCGGCTCGGTGTGGCCGCTGACGCTGGTGATGAGCAGGGGGCCCTCGTTGTCATCGAGCTCGACCCGCGCGACGACGCGGTCGGCGGTGCGCGCAAAGCGGAAGCGGTAGCGCCCCTTGACCTCGCAGAAGGGCGAGACATGGAAGACCTTGCTGGCCTCTACCGTGGCGCCCCAGGCCAGGCTGGGGTCGTCCAGCACATAGCAGTGGCGCTCGCCGAAGGTGTTGTTGACCTCGGCCACCACGGCACGCAGGCGGCCGTCGGCGGCCAGGCAGTACCAGAAGCTCACCGGCTTGAAGACGAAGCCGGCCACGCGCGGAAAGGTCTGCAGCCAGATCTCGCCATCGACGTCGGCGATTCCGTGCTGCGCCAGCAAGGCCTCGACCCAGGCCAGCGCATCGGGCCCGCCGTCGCCGTGGTCGGCATCGCGAAAACTCAGCAGCGCGGCGCGGTTGCGCGCCAGCGCCGGGTTGGCCTGTGTCGCCAGCGCGCGCATGGGCAGCAGCAGAAAGGCCGTGGGATAGGCAAAGGCATGGGCCGCCGGCCGGTGGCGCACATGGCGCACCTGGCCCCAGGCCAGCTGGGCCAGGGCCGGCTTGGCCGCCCCCGCAGAATGCGACATCACGCCGCTTCCTGCAGCGCGGGCTCGCCGGCCAGGACGGCGGCAAGCTGGCCGGCCGTGGCCAGGCCTGACTTCAGGCCGTCCTCGTGAAAGCCGTAGCCGGTCCAGGCGCCGCAGAACCAGGTGCGGCGCAGGCCCTGGATGCCGGCCAGCTTGCCCTGGGCATGGATGGCCTGGCTGTCGAACACCGGGTGGGCATAGTCCAGCCGCGCCAGCACGCGGCCGGGCCGCGGCTCGCGCACCGGATTCAGCGACACGATCACCGGCTGGGCAAAGGGCAGGGGCTGCAGGGCGTTGATCCAGTAGTGCAGGCAGACCGGCGACCGGGCCGAACCCGCGTCGGCCGCGCGCTCGAAATTCCAGGCCGCCCAGGCCTTGCGCGCCTGCGGCATCAGCTGGGTGTCGGTGTGCAGCACGGCGACATTGGGCTGGGTGCGAAAGCGGGACAGCAGCGTGCGCTCCTGGGGCATGGCGTCGGCACCCAGCAGGGCCAGGGCCTGCGGTGCGTGGCAGGCCAGCACCAGGGCGTCGAAGCGCTCGGGGCCGTGGTCGGTATACACGTCCACGCCGCTGGCATGCCGCAGCAGGCGCCGCACCGGCGTGGCGCAGCGCGCATCGGCAATGTCGCGCAGCATGGCCTGTACATACAGGCGCGAGCCGCCGGCCACCGTGCGCCACTGCGGCCGGTCATTCACCTGCAGCAGGCCGTGGTTGTGGCAGAAGCGGATGAGCGTGGCCACCGGGAAGCGCAGCATCTGCTCCAGCGGGCAGGACCAGATGCAGGCGATCATCGGCAGCAGATAGCCTTCGGCGAAGGCGGCGCCGAAGCGGTGGCGCTCCAGGAAGGCGGCCAGCGGCTCGGTGAGTGCGGCGTCGTTGCCAGCCGCGGCCAGGCGCGTGGCCAGTGCATTGAAGCGCAGCACCTCGCGCAGCATCCACAGAAAGCGCGGCGAGGCGATGTTGCGGCGCTGCGCGAACACGGTGTCCAGCGTGCTGCCGTTCCACTCGAGCCGCCTCGAGCGGCCATCCAGGCCGCGTGGCGCCTGCACCGAGAACGACATGTCCGATGCTGCCGTGGCCACCCCCAACTCGGCAAACAGCGCAATCAGGCGCGGGTAGGTTCGCTCGTTGTAGACCAGGAAGCCGGTGTCGACGCCGTGGCTCACCGGCCGGCCCTGGGCGTCGGGCAGGGTCACATCCACCGTGTTCGCGTGGCCGCCGAAGCGCGCCTCGCTCTCGAACAGCGTGACACGCAGACCGGCATCGCGCTGCAGCGAGCGCGCTGCGGCGAGGCCGGAGATGCCGGAGCCGATGACGGCGACGCGCTTCATCTTGTGGCCCTGGGCGCCTGCCGCACCCCCGGGAAGACTTTGATGTGAACTTGCATGCCTGAATTCTATACCGATCAGTTCACATTTCAATCTTTTTGGTCTATTTTTTCCCGCTGCGGCCCTTTCCACCAGTGGCGGCGCGTGGCGCGCTGGCCGCGCCCGGGCCGGCCAGGCCCGAGAAGCAGGTGCGCAGCACCCAGTCGATGACCTGCTCCGGCGCATGGCCGGCGGCCTTGAGTGCCGGCAGCACAGGATCGCAGGCCCGCGCAAAGATGGTGAACAGCACCAGCTCCGGCGGCAGTTCGGCGTCGATGTCGCCGTCGCGCTGCGCCTGCAAGATCCACGCGCCCAGGCGGTCGGACACCTGCATCAGCAGGTCCATGTAGTCCTTGTCCGCAGTCAGCACGTTGCGCAGCGCCGAGTTTTGCGAAGGCAGCGACGGCATCTGGCCGTCGCTCTGCGTCTGCAGCGCCCAGCGCACGATGCCGCGCAGATGCTCGACGGCACGGGCTTCGGGCCGGGCCTGCAACGCATCCATCTGCGCCAGCGCGCGTTCCTGCACGCGCTTCATCGCTGCCGCGGCCAGCGCCTCCTTGGAGGCGAAGTGCTTGTAGAGGCTGGCCTTGGCGATGCCGACATCGGCCGCCACCTCGTCGACCGTCATCATGTCGTAGCCGCGCTCGGCGAGCAGGCGGTTCACGGTGTCGATGATGGCTTCGTGGCGCACCTGCAGCATGCGCTCGCGCAGTCCTGCAGGCTTGGCTCTGGCGGGCGGGGCGGGCGGGGCGGGGCGGGTGGAAGTTCGGTGTACGGGCATGAACCTGATTGTCGATGTTTTGACTCAATCAGTTCAGCTTGTGTACCCGGCAGTGCATTTTTTCTCTCCGGCATGCGCCGGCAGAGCCCGCCGCGCTTGCCGGGCCCCGCCGCTCAACCGAAGTTGGCCACCCATTCCAGCCCCTGGGCGTGGGCCGACTCGATGGCGACGGCGGCCGAGGGGTGGGCGCCGCAGCGCACGGCGATCATGCGCGGGCGGCTGGGCCAGGCCTGCTTGGCGATGACCAGCACGGGTTCGAAGCAGCCGTTGTCGCGGGCCACGGCACTGCAGATCAACTCGTAGTCCTTGAGCCTGAAGGTTTGCGTGTCGATCATGGCGGGCCCTGGTTCATCTGAAGCCAGTATGCCTCCTGCAAGTGACGGCTGGCGCTGGTCCCGACCCGCGCCGCGTTCAAAAGCTGTATTGCAGGCCCACCGACAGCAGCACCGGCATCTGGTAGACCTCGTCGCGGCTCTTGTAGTCGGGGCTGTAGCTGTAGCCCGAGACGTTCTTGCGGGCGTAGGCGTTGATCAGCTCGAAGTACTGCGTGAAATGCGGCGTTACCTTGCGGTCCAGCCTCAGGTCCAGGCGATGGTAGGCCGGCACGCGTTGCGAGTTGATGGCGCCGTAGATGGGCTTGACGCGGCCGTCGGGGTAGAAGCCGGTGTCCACCACCGGCGTGTAGGGCGAACCCGTGTGGTAGCTCCATTTGGCGCCCCAGACCCAGGTGTCGGATGGCTTGTACTGGCCGACCAGCGACGCGATCACCGGCTGCTCGTAGCCGAAGCGGAAGCTCTCGCCCGTGATGTCGTTGCGCCGCCGCGCTCGCGCCATGCTGAGCGACAGGAAGCCCGAAAGCGTGCGCGTGGCCTCCTTCTTGACCAGCAGCTCGAAGCCCGTCGAGCTGCCGCTGCCGCCGGTGCGGTAGTTCAGCAGCGGGTCGCTGACGGCATAGCCCTCGAAGCTCTTGGCATAGATCTCGGCGCGCCACGACCAGCCGTCGTCCAGCGTCTGCGTCAGGCCCAGCACGCGCTGGGTGCTGCGCAGGTGCTGCAGCGCCGGGTTGCCGATGTCGCGCAAGCCCTGCTCGATGGCCGGCGGCTGGTTGTGGCGGCCCCAGCCCAGCGACGCCATCGTGCGCGGCGACAACTGCCACTCAAGGCCCAGGCGCGGCTCGGCGAAGTCCTGCCTCAAGTAGTGGTCGCGGCCGAGGCGCAGGCCGCCGGTTGCCGTCCAAGTGGGTGCCAGGCGCCAGCGGTGGTTGGCATAGGCATCCGTCTGGTCCTGGCGCACCTTCTGCAGCGAGCGCACGCGGCCAGCGCTGGTGTAGTCGCAATTGGGGTCGAATTCGGTGCAGCGCGGATCCTGGAAGTCCAGGTCCAATTCGACCAGCCGGCTGTTGATGCTGCCACCCAGCGTGGTGGCGTGTTCGCGCGACCAATCCAGGCGCAGTTGCTCGCGCACATAGTTCGTCGTCACGGTGGCGTCGAAGAAGCCGGCGCTGCCGATGCGGGCGAAGTCGTGCGTGTGCATCTGGCCCACGGCGAGCTGGTGGCTGGCCCTGCGGCCGAAGTCCCCTTCCCAGCTGAGCGCCAGGTTGCCGTAGGCCTGGCGCGAGCTGCTGCTGCCCACCAGCACGGGCTCGCGCTGCGCGGCCTTGGCGTCGGGCCCGGCGGTGAAGGCGATGCGGTCGCCGGCGGTGCTGAGGTCCAGGCGCAGGCGGTGGTCGGGGTTCAGGGTCCACAGCAGGCGACCCTGCGTGTCGTGGAACACGGGCATGGTGTAGGTCACGCCTTCTTCCTTGTCCTCGGCCTTGCGGGCCAGCAGGTCGAACCAGCTGCGCCGGCCGGCGACGAAGAAGGACAGGCGGTCGTTGATCGGCCCTTCCACCAGCACGCCGGCGCCCAGCAGGCTGAAGTCGAGCTTGCCGCCGATGCGGTCGCTGCGCGGGTTGCGCATCGAGATGTCGAACACGGCGCCGACCACATCGCCGTACTCGGGGCTCCAGGCGGCGCTGGCGAGGTCGAAGCGGCGAATCAGCTCCGGGTTGAAGGTGCTGGCGAAGCCGCCGATGTGGAACAGGTAGCCCACGGGCAGGAAGTCGACGTAGTAGGCGTTGTCCTCGGGCCTGGCGCCGCGCACGGCCGGCGCAGCGCTGCCGTCGTCAGTGGTGGTGAGGCCTGGCAGGGCCATCAAGGCCTTCATGGGGTCGCCCGAGCTGCCGGGGATGCGCGACAGCTCCTCACGCGTCAGCGTCTGCTTGCCGGCTGCATTGCGCACGCGCTGGCCCTGGATCTCGACGGTCTGGGGCGACGGCGATGCTGGTGCTTCCTGGGCCCGTGCGGCGGGGCTCCAGGCCAGGGCCAGGGCGCCCAGGGCGAGGTGGTTTCGGGGGCGATGGAACAGCATGAAGAGGCTTTGTTCGTGGCAAGGGCCGCCATGCTGGCGCCACTCAGCTTGGGCCTTGCTGAAGGTGGCGGCTCAGTGTCGTGGCAGGCTCACGGCGAAGGCGCAGCCGCGGCTGCCAGGGCCGCCCTGCACGCTGACCTGGCCGCCCAGCGACAGCGCCGCCTCGCGCACAATGGCCAGGCCGAGGCCGGCGCCGCGCTGGTCTGCGGCCTGGCCGCGCCAGAAGCGCTCGAACGCCTGCTGGCGGTGTTCGACCGGAATGCCGGGGCCGTCATCTACCACGCGCAGCACCCAGTCGCGCGGCCCGATCTCGAAGCCCACGCTCACCGCCACACCCGCGCCGCCGTAGCGCAGCGCGTTGTCCACCAGATTGCCCAGCATCGAGCGCAATGCGCGCGGGTCGGTGGCCAACACGGCGCTGTCGGGGCCGGCCAGCGATAGCTCGCTGCCCTGGGCCGCCGCCTGTTCGGCAAAGCCGGCCAGGGTGTCGCGGGCGATGTTCATCACGTCCACCGTCTCGCGCGGCGCCAGCGCCAGCGCATCGGCCTGGGCCAGGCGAAGCAGCTGCTGCGTCAGGTGCGAGGCGCGTGCCACCGCGCCCTGCAGGCGGCGCGCGGCGTCAACGCGCGCCGGGCCGTCGGCGGTCTGCAGCACATGGGCCTGGGTGCTGATCACGGCCAGCGGCGTGCGCAACTCGTGGGCGGCATCGTGTACGAAGGCCTTCTCGTGCGCCAGGCTGGCAGCCACGCGCTCGAACAGCCGGTTCAGTGCCGCCTGCAGCGGCAGCAGTTCGCGGTAAGGCTTGTCCAGCTGCAAGGGGCTCATGTCGTCGGGCGCGCGCACCGCCACGCTGTCCGACAGGCGGCGCAACGGGGCCAGCGCCGCGCGCAGCGCCAGCCACACCGGCAGCAGGATGATGGGCAACGACAACAGCATGTAGCCCAGCAGATCGCGCGCCACGTCGCGCAATACCCAGCGCTGGCGGCGCTCGCTGTCGTCCACGATGCTGACCTTCCAGCGCGTGCCGGTAGCGGTGTAGGTGCGCAGGGGCAGGCCGCGCTGCACCTGCTGCGAGACACCGTCGGCCAGCATCAGGGGATCGATGTCGCCGGCCAGCAGTGGCGGCACATGCAGGCCGCCATCGCGGCGCGCCACGCGCAGTTCGATGGGGGGCTCACCGCGTGGGTCGGCCTGGGTCTGGTCGGCAATCATGGATTGGAACAGGCGTGACGTGGACTGCACGCCTTCGTCGCTGGACATGCCTTCGAGCGACCGCGCCAGGCTTTGCGCGCTGGTCAGGAAGGCGCGGTCGAGATCGCCCGATCCGCGCTTGAGCGCGCCATAGGTGATGACGCCGAAGATGAGCACGAACAGCGCGACGATGACGCTGATCATGGTCAGCATCACGCGGCGCTGCAGCGGTGGCGCGGCCTTCATGTGCCGGCGCCGGCCAGCAGATAACCCACGCCGCGCACGGTCTTCACGCGCGCCGTGCCGACCTTGCGCCGCAGGTTATGCACATGCACCTCGATGGCGTTGAAGTCCAGCGGCTCGCAGAGCGGGGCCAGGGCCTGGGCCAGCCGGTGCTTGGGCACCACGGCGCCGCCGGCCCGTGCCAGCGCGGCCAGGATGTCGAACTCGCGCGGCGAGAGGCCCACCAGCGCGCCGTCCACGGTGCACAGGCGCGAGCGCATGTCCAGGGCCAGCGTGCCCACGGTCCACAGCGAGGCCGCCTGTTGCGCGGCACGGCGCGTCACGGCGCGCACGCGCGAGACCAGTTCCTCGACCGCAAAGGGCTTGACCAGGAAGTCATCGGCGCCTTCGTCCAGGCCGGCCAGGCGGTCGGCCAGCGCGTCGCTGGCGGTGATGACGATCAGGGGCAGCGTCATGCCCTCGCGCCGCCACTGGCGCAACAGCGTCAGGCCGTGGCCATCGGGCAGGCTCAGGTCCAACAGCACGCAGTCGTGGCCGCCGGCGGCCACGAAGCGCTGCGCGTCAGCGGCCGTGCGCAGCCACTCGCTGCTGAAGCCGGTACCGCGCAGCGCCTGCTGCAGCGAGGCGCCGAGGTCCAGGTCGTCTTCGATCAGCAGAAGGTGCATCGGCCAGAGCGTAGCTTCTGGCGGCGCTGCCGGCTTGGCCGATGCTTGAGGCGCAAGGCCAGGGCGGCGAACGATCTGCGCCGAACGCGCGCTTCAATCGACGAGAACCAGCCCGTAGGGCACCCGGCCCACCGGGATGCTCTTGACGGCCTTGGCGGCGGCGATGTCGACGACAGTGACGTCGTCGCTGAGGCCGTTGACCACCCACAGGCGCTGCTCGGCCTTGTCGAGCGTGACGTTCCAGGGTCGCTTGCCCACCAGCACCGCATTGACGACCTTGCGGCCGGGCACGTCGACGAAGGCAACGTGGTTGGCCTTGCCCAGCGAGACGAAGGCGCGCTTGCCATCGCCCGTCATCGTGATGCCCACCGGCGTGATGTCGGCGGCGCGCACGCCCTTGAGCTGGAAGCGCAGCACGGCAGCCACGCTGTGGTCGGCAGTCGAGATCACGCTGACGCTGGCGTCGAGTTCGCTCGTCA
The DNA here is from genome assembly GCF_904426505.1 of Rubrivivax sp. A210. GTDB lineage: Bacteria > Pseudomonadota > Gammaproteobacteria > Burkholderiales > Burkholderiaceae_C > Rubrivivax. The sequence continues at coordinate 645,769 of NZ_CAJGBN010000001.1, read as the reverse complement.
CCCACAGTTCCTTGCCGTCGGGCGTGAGGGCCATGCGCCGCGGCCGCTTGCCGACCTTGACGTTTTTCACCACCTGGGCCTTGGCCACGTCGATGACGTGTACCGTGTTGGCAACCTCGGAGGTCACGTAAAGCGTCTTGCCGTCGGCGCTGACCTTCACCCCTTCGGGCTCCTGACCCACCTTGACGCTCTTGAGCACCTTGCCGGTGGCGGCGTCCACGAAGCTGGCGGCGCCCGCGTCCTCGTTGGAGACGTAGATGGTCTTGCCATCGGGCGAGACGTCGAAGGCCTCCGGTTCCTCGCCCAGCGGAATGCGGCGCACCGACTTGCCGCTGCGCGGATCGATGACATCGGCCAGGCCTGACTCGGTGCAGGCCAGGATCACCAGGCCGTCGGGCAGGCGCTGGACGTGGCGGCCGCGCTGGCAGGTGGCGATCGTGCCCTTGACGGCCAGCGTGGCGGTGTCGATCAGCGTGACGGCGGCATCCTTCTCGCTCGTCACATAGGCCGTGCCCTGGGCTGCGGCCGGTGCTGCGTGGGCGGCGAGCACCAAGGCCGCGAACGTACACCACAGGGCGGGTCGGGCGGGGCGGGTCGTCATGCTGTCTCCGGCTGAAATGAAGGCTGCCAGCATCGCCAGGGAGGCCTTCGCAGGCCAGGGAAAAGCTCCCGATCCAGGCCGTACTCCGCGTAAGCCCTGATGGCGACGTCGTGGCAGCGGCGCCGCTGCGCATGTCGGGAAGATTTCCCGAGACGGCCGGGTCACGGCTTCGCTAGCGTCGCGCTCCGCGCCACCCGCGGTGCGCCACGTTCAAGCAGTCCACCAGAACAAACAGGAGACCCCTCATGCCGTCCCGAAAGAATGCCCCCCGGTGCCTTCATCCTCTCGCCCTGGCCAGCATCGCAGCCACCGCCGCGCTGGCACCGGCCTGGGCCCAGGCCCAGGTGCAGTCGCAGACCGTCGAGATCTTCGGCGTCTCGCCGCTGTCGGGCGTGGACGTGCCGCGCGAGCGCATCCCCGCCAATGTGCAGGGCGCCCGCGCCGCCGACATCGAACGCTCGCAGGCCCTGGACCTCACCAGCTTCATGAACCGGCGCCTGGGCAGCGTGTTCATCAACGAGGTGCAGAACAACCCCTTCCAGCCGGATGTCAACTTCCGCGGCTTCACGGCATCGCCCTTGCTGGGCACGCAGCAGGGCCTGTCGCTCTACGTCGACGGCGTGCGCATGAACCAGCCCTTCGGCGACGTGGTGAGCTGGGACCTGGTGCCCAAGTCGGCCATTGCCTCGATGGCGCTGAATCCGGGCTCCAACCCGCTGTTCGGCCTCAACACCCTGGGCGGCGCGCTGGTGGTGCAGACCAAGGACGGACGCAAGAATCCGGGCAGTTCGGTGCAGGTGCAGGCCGGCTCGCACGGGCGCGCCGCGGTCGAGTTCGAGCATGGCGGCCGCAGCGGCGAATTGCATTGGTTCGTCACCGGCAACAAGTTCCACGAGAAGGGCTGGCGCGATGATTCGAAGTCAGACATGAACCAGCTCTTCGCCAAGCTCGGCCGCCGCAGCGGCGACACCGATCTCACGCTCACGGCCTCGGTGGCCGATACCGACCTGAACGGCAACGGCATGCAGGTTCAGCACCTGCTGGAGCGCGACTACGCCAGCGTCTACACCAAGCCCGACAACACGAAGAACCGGGCCTTCCTGCTCAACCTGGCGCTGTCGCAGGGCCTCAGCGAGCACTGGACGCTGACCGGCAATGCCTATTACCGCCGCATCAAGACCCGCACCTACAACGGTGACCTCAACGACGATTCTCTCGACCAGGCGCTCTACCAGCCCAATGCGGACGAGATCCTGGCACTCACCGACGCCGGCTACACCGGCTTTCCGACCGCGGGTGAGAGCCCGGCCAACACGCCTTTCCCCAAGTGGCGCTGCATCGCCAACGCCCTGCTGCTGGACGAGCCGGCCGAAAAGTGTACGGGCGTGATCAACCAGACTTCCACCAACCAGAGCCACTACGGCCTCAGCGGCCAGCTCAACTTCGACGGCAAGCTGCTGGGCATGGACAGCAAGTCGCTGCTCGGTGTGGCGCTGGACTTCAGCCGCAGCCATTTCATCCAGGGGTCGGAGCTGGGCTACGTGAACGCCGACCGCTCCATCACCGGCGTGGGCGCCATCGGTGACGGCGTCAATGGCGGCGTGGCCGACGGCGAGCCCTACGACACGCGCGTCGACCTCAGCGGGCGCACGCGCATCTACAGCCTGTTCGGCAGCACCATCCTCAACGTCGCGCCGGGCACCCACCTCACGCTCTCGGGCCGCTACAACCACAGCTCGGTGCGCAACCGCGATGCCATCACACCGGGCGGTGGCGCCGGCTCGCTGGATGGCGACCACAGCTTCAGCCGCTTCAACCCGGCCCTGGGCCTGACCTTCACGCCGATGGCCGGCATCAATGCCTGGGCCGGCATCAGCCAGGGCAGCCGCGACCCCTCGTCCATCGAGCTGGGCTGCGCCGACCCGGCCAACCCCTGCAAGCTGCCCAATTCCTTTGCCGGCGACCCGCCGCTGCAGCAGGTGGTGACCACCACCTTCGAGGCCGGCGTGCGCGGCGGCAGTGCGGGGCAGTTCGCGTGGAGCCTGGGCTTCTTCCGCTCCGACAACAAGGACGACCTGCTCTTCGTGGCCGACAACGCTTCGGGCTTCGGCTACTTCAAGAACTTCGGCAAGACGCGGCGCCAGGGCATCGAACTGGGCCTGAGCCTGCAGCCCGCCAAGGGCGTCACGGTGGGCGCCAATTACACCTGGCTGCAGGCCACCTACCGCAGTGCCGAGGTTGTCAACGGCTCGTCCAACAGCAGCAACGAGTCTGCCGAGGACGGCTTCCCGGGCGTGGAGGGAACGATAGACATCCACCCCGGCGACCGCATCCCGCTGGTGCCGCGCCAGATGCTCAAGCTCTATGCCGACATCGACATCGGCGATGCCTGGTCCTTCGGCGCCGATGTCAACGCCGTCGGCCGCACGCTGGCGCGCGGCAACGAGAACGGCCACCATCAGAGCGATGGCGTGTTCTACCTGGGCGAGGGCCACAGCGCCGGCTATTCGGTGCTCAACCTCAATGCCGCCTGGAAGCCGACCAAGGGGCTGAAGCTGTTCGTGCAGATCAACAATGCGCTGGACCGCAACTACAGCAGCGCGGCCCAGCTCGGCCCCACGGGCTTTGACGACGCCGGCAACTTCCAGAGCCGGCCCTTTGCCGCCGATGCCAATGGCGACCGGCCGCTGCGCCACGCCACGTTCTACGCGCCGGGCGCGCCGCGCAGCTTCTCGGTGGGCCTGAAGTACAGCTTCTGACCGCCACCAAAAAAGCAGGGGTGGTCGCTTGCGCGGCCACCCCCTTGGAGAACCCTCGGCAATGTCCGGTTTGCGCGAGGTCTGATGAAGCGGGCCAGGGCGGCCCGAAGCAGACTCTAGCCAGGGCCTTGCGGGCAGGCCAGGGAAATGCTCCCGACCCGGCGCGCAGGGGGGGCCTCAGGCCACGTAGCCGCGCTCGCGTGCATGGCGCAGCAGCTCGATGGCGGTGCCGGCACCCAGCTTGTGCTTGAGCACGGTCTGGTAGTTGGAAACCGTCTTGGGGCTCAGTTGCAGCGCCTCGGCGATGGCCTGCACGGAATCGCCGGCGGCCAGCAGGCGCAGCACCTCCATCTCCTTGAGCGTGAGCGGCTCCTCGTCGCGGTGCTGCTGCAGCACATGGCGCGCGGCGAGGTCGCTGGACAGCACGGGCGCACGTTCGGCCATCACCCGGCGCACGCACTGCACCAGTTCCTCGGGCGCACTGCCCTTGGTGACGAAGCCCGCCGCGCCCAGCCGCAGCGCCTCGGCCACGATGGCCGCGTTGTCGTGCATGCTGAAGACCAGCACGCGGATGGCGGGGTGGCGCTGGCCCACCTCGCGCAGCAGGTCGAGCCCGCTGCGCCGCGGCATCGCGAGGTCGACGACGACGACCTGCAGGCCGCCGGCCGGCAGGTCCGCCAGGGCCTCGAGCGCCGTGTCGACATCGCCATGCTCGGCCACCACCTGCAGGTCGGATTCCAGTTCCAGCAGCCGCCGGTAACCCGCCCTCACGACCGGATGGTCGTCGACCAGCATCACGCGCAGCACGTTCGGATATTCGCCCATGCCGGCTTTGTACCGGCATCGCCGCTGCGGCGCTCGGGACTTCTTCCCGACCTGAACCGGCCTCTTTGTCGCGTCACTGGCGCAGGCCGTGGTGGCGCGCGTACTGCAGCAGTTCAACGGCCGTGGCAACGCCGAGCTTCTGCCGTATTGATGTCTGGTAGTTGGCCACCGTCTTGGGGCTCAGGCGCAGGCGGTGGGCGATGGCCTCGACGCTGTCGCCGTCGAGCAGGGCATTGAGCACATCGAATTCGCGCGTGCCCAGGGCCGCATGCGGCGCCGGGCCGGCCTGCTCGAGGCGGCGCTCGACATCGGGCGACAGGGCGGTCTGGCCGCGGGCGACCTTCTGCACCGCCTCGACCAGGATCTCGGGGTCGCTGCTCTTGGTGACGAAGCCGGCGGCGCCGGCGCGCAGGCATTGCGCGACAGTGCCGCTGTCGTCGTGCATGGTGAACATCAGGATGCGGGCCTCGGGCCAGCGGCTGCGCACACGGCGCGTGAATTCCAGGCCGCTGCGCCCGGGCAGCTCGAGGTCAACCACGAGCACGTCCACCGGCAGGCTGTCTTCGCGCCCCAGCGCTGCATAGGCGGTGTCGGCGTCGCCGGCTTCCAGCACCACCGCCATCCCGCCCAACTCCAGAAAGCGCCGATAGCCGGCGCGCACGACGGCGTGGTCGTCCACCAGCCCCACCCGTATCGGCTTGTCGTTCATGCCGCCTCGCTGCCGCCGAGGTGGAACTCGGCGTTCAGTGCCGTGCCGGGACAGTCGGCGCCGCAGCTCGCTTCGAAGCGTCCTCCCAGCGTCCAGACCCGTTCCTTCAGCCCCGCCAGGCCGGTGCCGCGGCGCAGCGCGGCCTCCAGGTCAGCGATGCCGCGTCCGTCGTCGGCCACGCGCCAGACCAGCGTCGGCCCGGGACCGCCGTCGTCGCGCAGCGCGATCTCGACCTCGCATCGGCGGGCGTCGGCATGGCGCATGACGTTGGTCAGCGCCTCCTGCGTGATGCGGTACAGGCCCAGCGCCAGATCCTGGGCCAGCACCTGCTGGCCGCCGCTCTCGGCGATGTGCAGCGTGATCACCGGTCCCCTGGCGCGGCCCGACCAGCCTTCGGCCAGCTCGGCCAGCATGGCCGCGAGCCCGCCCAGGGTCTGGGGCCGCTGGTCCACGCCGGCGGGGGTGACGCCCAGCGGGCGCAGTCGGGCCAGCAGCCGCCGCACATCGTCCTGGATCAGGCTGATCTGCAAGCCCATGCCGGCAACGATGGCCTGCGCCTTGATCTGCAGCCCGCCGGCACGCTGCAGCCAGCTGGCATCGACGCGCAGCGCCGTGAGGCGTTGGCCGAACTCGTCATGGAGGTCGCGCGCCAGGCGTTGGCGCTCGTCCTCCTGCAGGCTCATCAGCCGGTGCGCCAGCACCTGGCGCGCCGCCTCGCTGCGCGCCTGGGCGTCCGCCAGATGGCGCAGGGCCTGGGCGATGGCCTCGAGCTCGCGGATCGGCATGGCTGGCAGCGCGGCGACGGCGGTGAGCTCATGCCGCTCGACACCGGCGATGGCGTCGACCAGGGTGCGCAGTGGCCGCAGCGAGCGCCGCACGCTCCAGCGCATCGCGGCCAGCATGGCGGCGCAACTCGCCACCATCAGCAGGAAAAGGCCCACCAGGTTGGAGGCCGATTCCAGGATCTCGCTGTCGGGCGAGGCCGTCAGCGTCACGCTCCAGACGCGGCCGTCTTGCAGCGGCACGCCGTAGGCCAGCTCGGTGGCCGGCCGCGCCGTGGCCAGCCAGGACGACAGGCGGCGCCATTGCCGGGCCAGCCAGGCGCTGGACTCCTCGTCGGCCAGGCGCACCACCACCTGGCCGGATTCGTCGCGCAGTTCCATCTGCAGATGGCGCAGCCCCGGCATGGCCTGGAGCCGCCCCAGGCCGTCGGCCAGCGGCGCCTCGCGCAGGCGGGCCAGGGCCTGGCTGGCGCGGGCGATGTCCAGGCTGCCCTCCATCTCGCGCTGGGTGTCGGTGCGGGTGCTCAGCACGCCCAGCACCAGCAGCGCCAGCAGGCAGGTGAGGGCGACCACCATGGCGCGGCGCATCACCAGGCTCGCCAGATCGAGGTCTGGCACCGCGGCGCGGGGCGGGCCGTGCAGCGGCGCCGAGGCCGGGTCAGCGAGCGGGGTCATGGGTGAACTTCCTGCGCGGGCGGGGGCCGCTAGTTTGCGCGATGAACAAGCCGCTTCCATGCCATGCGGGGCTAGGGAAAGCGCGCCGTGCGGGCGGGAAAAAATCCCGACGGACGGGCGCTGGAGATCGGCCCGCGCGGGCTCAGCGGCGGGGGCTGCGGGCCTTGGCGCACGGCGGCGCGGGCACCGCCAGCGGCCTGTCCCAGGGCGCGGTCTCGCCGCCGAAGCGCTGGGCCAGAAAGTCGATCAGCAGCTTCAGCGGCTGGGGCTGGTGCTGGCGCGACAGGTAGACGGCGTGGATGCCCAGCGGTTCGGGTTCGTGCTCGGGCAGCAGGCGCACCAACGCACCGTGCCGGAGATCGTCGCCGACGAAATAGCTGGGCAGCATCGCGATGCCGGCGCCCGCCAATGCGGCCTGCCGCAGCACGGCGGTCTCATTGCCCGACAGCGGGCCGCTCACGCCCACGGCGGCAAGCCGGCCTTCGCGGCGCAGCCGGTATTCGGCGCGGGCCCCGAAGGCATGCGTGATGCAGGCGTGGGCGCGCAGATCTTCGGGGCGCTCGGGCCGGCCGTGCTGCGCGAGGTAGGCCGGCGAGGCGCACAGCACCGAGCGGCAACTCGCCAGCCGCCGCGCCACGACGCCATCGTCCAGGCGGTTGGTGATGCGGACGGCGAGGTCTATGCGCTCGCCGACCAGGTCCACGGCTCGATCCACGGTCAGCAGCTCGAGCGCTATGCGCGGGTGCAGCGCCTGAAAGTCCACCAGCGCTTGCGTGAGGCAGGAGACGGCGAACGACAGGCTGGTGGTGATGCGCAGCTTGCCCGTGGGCTCGGAGCGGTGGGCGCCGGCCAGGGCCTGCAGATCGGCGGCCAGATCGAGCATCTGGCGCAGGCGGGGCAAGGCCTCGAGCCCGGCCTCGCTCAGGCTCACGCGGCGCGTGGTGCGGTGCAGCAGCCGTGTGCCCAGCCAGCGCTCCAGGCCTTCGAGGTGGCGGCTGACCATGGCGCGCGACAGGTCCAGCGTCTCGGCGGCGCGGGTGAGGCTGCCTTGGTCGGCAATCTCGACGAAGGACCGGATCGCTTGCAGGTGGTCCACGGGACTTGTCGAAAGAGTTGACAATCTATTGATATAGACGAAGTTTATCTTCCCCTATCGATTCAATAAAGTGGCGTCATCAGCAAGCAGATTTCTGCGATGGAGCCCCCGATGACGATCTTCAAACCCTGGTCCCTGGCCTTCCTGCCCGCCGCGCTGGCGTTGGGTGTCGCCGCCGGCAATGCAGCCGCGCAGGAGGTGGCGCCACCGTTGACGGTGCAGGTCTACAACGCCGACGCTGCAAGCTTCCACGCCAACGCCGTGCTGGTGGCCGGCAAGACCGATGCAGTGCTGCTGGACACCGGCTTCACGCGCGCCGATGCGCTGCGCATCGCCGCCATGGTGCTGGACAGCAAGAAGACCCTGAAGACCGTCTACATCAGCCAGGCCGACCCCGACTACTACTTCGGCCTCGAGGTGATCCGGCAGTATTTCCCGCAGGCCCGCGTGGTGGCCACGGCCCCGACGCTGAAGAAGATCGAGGCCACGCTCGCGACCAAGCTCCAGGTCTGGGGTCCGCGCATGGGCGCCAACGCGCCGAAGAGCGTGCCGCTGCCCGAGCTGCTGGCAGGCTCCACGATCACGCTGGAAGACCAGACGCTGGAGATCAAGGGCCTGGATGACGGCCTGCCGCAGCGCAGCTATGTCTGGATGCCCTCGATCAAGACCATCGCCGGCGGTGTGAACGTCTTCGCCGGCCTGCACCTGTGGACGGCCGATACGCAAAGCCCGAAGGAGCGCGCCGACTGGGCCGGCAAGCTGGCCACGATGGCGGCGCTGCAGCCCGCCACCGTGATCCCGGGCCACAGCCTGGCAGGCCAGAAGCAGGACGCCTCGCAGCTTGCGTGGAGCCAGGCCTACCTGGCGCGCTACGAGCAGGAACTGCCCAAGGCCACGGGCAGCGTGGCGCTCATCGACGCGATGAAGAAGGCCTATCCCGATGCCGGCCTGGGCATCGCGCTGGAGATCGGCGCCAAGGTCAACAAGGGCGAGATGAAGTGGTGAGCGCGCGCCGCCCGGCCGGGCGGCGCGGCGGCCGCTGTCATTTGGCCTTGATCTGCGCCGTCGTGATGATGCGGGCCCAGCGCTCGATCTCGTTGCGCAGACAGCCCATCCAGATGAACTCGGTCAATCTGAACCTGCCGGTACACGCGCCGCCGGCCCCGGACATCAAGCCCGAGGTCGTGTGCATCGACTTCGACCCGCGCCGCACGGTCTTCTTCAACGGCCTGGCCGTGGCCCGCCGCGGCCCAGGCGACGCCGCCCGAGATCCCTGTGCGGCCCGACAAGCAGGACCGTTGCGACGCCTTTGCCGATGTGATGGTGGCCGTCAACCAGGCCGGCCTGCCCGGGCTACCAGGCCGTGCTGGGCCAGATGCTCGAAGAGGCGATGGAATGCGTCGGCCTCGTCGGCACGCGCATCCTCGTGCGCGGCAACCCGGTGGTGGACGCCACCGTGCTTTCCGGGCCCAAGGAGTACGCCAAATACGTGCTGCCCGCCATCAGGTGCATGAAGTGCTCGGCCGGCGGGGCGGAAGAGGGGCAGGAGGCGTAGGGCATCAACTTCAGTCGGTAGTACCAGTCTCGGGCGCGCGCAGTGCCAAGAGCGGCACTTGCCGTTCGCGAGACTCGCCTGCAAGACACGCATCAGAGCGGCTGTGTCACTGTTAGCATATACAGTATGAGCGTGGACCACCTTGTCGTCTCTCTGTTCGCTGGTGCGGGCGGCTTTTCTTTCGGCTTTTCGCAAGCCGGTCTCAAGCCGCGCTTCGGAGCCGAGATCAACGGCGACGCCTGTCGAACTTACGAGGCAAACGTCGGCAGTCCCTGCCACGAGGTCGATCTGGGCACGATCGGGCCAACTTCGGTCAAAGCGCTGGCCGGCGGCGAGCGACTGTTCATCGTCATAGGTGGGCCCCCGTGCCAAGGCTTCAGCACCGCCGGTCCTCGCAACGCGTCGGACCCTCGGAACAGACTCATTTTCAATTACCTGGCCATCGTCGAAGCCTTGTCGCCGCGCTGGTTCATCTTCGAGAACGTCGAAGGCCTGCTGACTTCCGGTTGCGGGCGAGATTTGGCAACGCTCGTGCAGGAGTTCGTTGTCCTCGGTTACTCCGTTCGGCTGCAAAAGGTCAACTTGGCGGCGTACGGAGTGCCCCAGACGCGGAAGCGCGTGTTGATCATCGGCAATCGAATGGGAGTGGATTTCGACTTTCCGCGCGAGATGTACTCTTACGACAGCGGCAAGGCAAGGAAGGCTTCCGGTCTGCCCATGGCCCCGACACTGGATGAGGCCGTAGCCGGCCTTGGCATTCCGGCATCCGAAAGGTCTCGGATTTCGCCCTACATCTCGGTAGATCCGCAGACGCCCTTCGATGAAGTCATGCGACGAGGAAACGCGAGTTCAGGTGTCACCCAGCACTTCCAAGGGGAGAACCCTGTCGGCAAGTTCCAGATCGAGTTGCTGGGTCCCGGCCAGACCATGAAAGACCTTCCACCCGGACTTTGGCCCGACAGCTTCAAACGCCGCGCCAATCGGCGCGTCGCCGACGGAACGCCGACAGAGAAGCGTGGGGGCGCACCTTCAGGAATCAAGCGTCTCCACGGCAACCTCCAGTCACTGACAATCACTGGCGCTGCATCCCGCGAGTTCATACATCCACGCCAACATCGCCCGCTCACCATTCGCGAGTGCGCAAGAATCCAGACCTTTCCTGATCACTATCAGTGGCAAGGCAACAGCGCCAGCGTCATTCAGCAGATCGGCAATGCGGTTCCTCCCATTGCGGCCAGCGTGCTGGCCAGGCATATCCTGGAAGTGGATGGTCAGTTTGGCTCTGGCCTGCAGCACCGGCGGAGCGAAAGCGCGCCGAAGTTGCTGGGCTTCGTCCTGACAGAGGCGTCCGGAATGAGCCCTGCGCTGAGGAATACCCAGGCCTTGCTTGCAGGAATGCGGCGAGGGAGTTTTGCGCTTCATTAGCACCGGTAGACGAAATATCGGCGTTCGAGATGGCACTTGCGAACGATCCGCAGCGGAGAGGACTGCTTCTGCTCGATCTTGCAGCTGGCCTGCCCGGCTCACGGCTATCGATCCGGCTCGGGAACCACGAACGCAGGATTGAACGCGACGAAGACCCGGATCTCGCAACCGACAATCCAGAGGAAGATTGAGCCTGCTTCGGAAGGGACAAGCTTGTGCGAGCGTCCGCAAGGCCCGCGCGAATTGTTTGCTCAGGCGGGGCGGCGGTCTTCTTGGGATGGCATCGAGGGCGCGTCCTGCTGGCCGGCCTGTGGGGGCGGCGATGAAAGCGGCCGGCGTGCGTTGAAAATCCGATGCCCCTGGCAGCACCCGGCACGGCTTCAAAAGCAGTCTCACGCCGCGCTACGCCCAGGCCGCCGCGGTGGGCTTCAACCGGGGCCTGGCGGGGCACCTCAGCGAGGCAAGTCGTCGACGCGGATAAAGGAACCCCTGGTCCTGGCCAACTGGTGCAGTTGGTCAAGCAATTGGCTGCGGTTCAAGGACTTGCCCATCTTCGAAGCCGCGGCCATGAGGTTGTAGACCTGGCGCGCCACAACCGGCGCCGCGACGCTGGTGCCGTTCATCAGCAGGGTCTCGCCGCGGCGCACCGCGGCGGCACGTATGCCGGGGTCGACCGAGTCCCACTCGCACAGGCCGTAGACCAGGGGGAACTGGCCTCTGCGCCGCGGGCCGGTCGACGAATAGTCCACCGCCATGCCGTCGCTCCAGCGGAAGCCCCCGGCCACCAGGGTGTGCAAGCCGCTGGCGAGATCGCTGAGTGTGTGCTCGGTGTCATCGGGCTGCAGGCCGACGAAGTGGGTCTGCACGCGACCACTGAAGGCGCGTGCGTCGTCGCGGCGAATCCAGGCGTTGATCAGCACGCTGCCCTTCTCGGGCCGCACCGGCCGGGCTTCCACCTCCCACAGTCCGGGCGTGGCGAGGACGCGGTCGTCGTCGTCGGGGGCCTCGGTCGGGCACAGCGCGAGCAGGGCCAGGGCGCGCGTTCGCCTGCCGCGGGGCCCTTGCATCGAAGGGGCAAGGAATTCGTCATCCGACGGCAGTGAGCGGTTGAACAGGGCGGCGACAACCTCGGTCGTGGCTTCGTCGCGCAGTTCGCCCTTGCCGCCGGGCTCGATCCAGTTCGACCAATCGCCATCGGGCAGGCGGGCCCGGTAGGCCACACCGGCGCTCGCCTCGGACCAGAACTCAATGAAGGTGTCGGTGTGATCGCCCGCAGCGACCTCGATGCGGAACAAGGCCGTCTTGTTGCCGGCGGCGGTGCGCTTGACATGGAGTCCCAGGCGGCGCGCATTGCCGGCCGAGACCACGATGGCGAAGTTCTCGGGGCGTTGCTCCAGCAGGTCGTCCATGGCCTCCTCGATGAGGCTGTGGCCATCGTGGGCGCCGGCCGTACCGCCATAGCTGACGTTGACGACGAGCGGGCTCTTCGGGTCGGCGGCATCCAGCGTGTAGCGCAGCGCATCCAGCAGGTAGCCGCCCAGGGCCAGGCCCGAACTGTCGCTCACCACCGCTTCGGGCATCTGCACGAAGACGATGCGGGCCTCGCCGGCCGCATCGTCGTCCGCGCGGCTCACCGGATCGGGCCGGCCGCCGGCAACATCCAGCACATGGGCGCCGTGCGTGGCCCGGTGGATGCGGCTGCGCGGGTCGTGGTATTCGATCAGGTAGTTGAGCTTGCGGTAGGTTTCCGTCTCGTCCGCTGGAGCCTGGTTGGCAAAGGCCTGCATGCACTGCGCCTTCAATTCGGCGCCGTCGAGTTGCCCACCGTAACCCATGAGAGTGGGTCGGGACCAGGGCGCGGCGAGCCGCAGCGAGCTGTCCTGCTGCCACAGGGCGGCCAGCCGGGTGCTGCCCTGCTGGCCGGCGCCGGTGTTCGTGAATTCGGCGCGCAGGAAGGGGCAGCCATAGTCGAAGACGGCGATCACGCCGCCTCTGACCTTGCGAAGAGTGTCTTCTTCGAGTTTTGCGGGCTCCCGCTTTTCGAACCGGGCTCCCTCGATCTCGTCGGTTTTCTGGCCGAAATAGCCGCGGGCATCGCCCAGCAGGGCTGAGCCCTGGCTCTTGAGCGGTGTGGCGAGTTCGAGGCGGATGTCGCTGCGGGCCAGCAATGCACCCAGTTGCGACAGCTCGAGGGTCGCGGTGGCGTACGCGGGGCCGGCCGGGTGCGAACTGCCGCTCAGCGGCTGGATGTAGACGGCGGGAATTCGCGCCGCCCCGTCCTTGTGGATGCGCGCCAAGGCCTGGCGGGACTTCGCCTGCAGCAGCACGCGCACCAGCCACTGGTCGGCCTGGGTGCCGGTTCCAGCTTCCGCTTCGGCATCCGCTGCTCCTTCGAGTTCGGCCTTGGCCTTGGCGTTGGGGTCGGATTCCGACGCGTCTTCGGTGCCGGTGCCGGCATGGCCTTTCGGAGGCTTCTGGAGGGCGAAGCAGCGCCAGTCGGTGAGCACCGCCCATGCGAGATAGGGATCGCAGGCCGCGGGCAGATCGGCAGGCGCTTGCGCCGGCACGCCTGCCGAAGGCCCCTTGGAGGCCGTGCTTGCGCCGGCCTGTTGCGCCGTGGGTGTGGTCCAGCGTGGCATGCGAAGCTCCCTTGCTGATGCGGTGGGGCGAGGAAAAGACGGTGGGGATCCGGCGCGCGCCGCTCAGATCTTCAGCTTGTCGATTTCCTTCGCGGCGGCCTTCCACAGGGCGCCAAGGTGGGCCAGGGGAGCGTTCTGCTGAAGGTTGATCGCGACCGGGTTGATCGCGGCACCGGTTTCCGGCCAACCGTCACGTTCGGACAGCGTGTCGGTCTTCGCCGTTTGGGGCCGGTCCTTGGTGCATCCCGCCATCCAAAGGAAGGCCGCGGCCAGTTCGCGGCCGAGTTGGCGGCCGACCTCGCTGTCCATCGGAAAGTGAACGCCGGCGACGACGCGGTTGTAGGCGATGCGCGCGGCCAGCCTGTGCAGCAGTTCTTCCCGCGGGTTGCCGGGCTGGTACAACAGCGCCGACAGGATGTGCGCCGTCAGGGCCGCCAGCGTGGCGTGCCCGCTGGGCAGCGAGCCGTGGCCCGGGGTGGCGATGACCGGCATCACCAGCGACGAGCGCTGCACCGGCCGGTACTCGGCGATGTTGTTCTTGAGCATCATCACCAGGTGCGTGGCCCAGGCCCAGGACACCAGGATCAATTCGTCGACGTGGGGGATGGGCACCCGGTCCAGGCCGGTGAGGCTGTAGAAGAAGGGGCGGAAGTCCTGTGCCTGGCTCAGGATTTCGGGCAGGCGCTCCTCGCGCTCGACGGCGGCGCGCAGCACCTGGTCGATCTGCTGGCCATAGTTGAACGTGCTGTTCGGAGGATCGATGGTTACCAACGGCGTGGCGGTCACGCTCAGTGTCGTTCCCGACGTCTTGTGCTCCAGCAGATGGACCGTGAGATCGGTGACAGCGCTGCGGTTGAGCATTTCGCCCACCACGGCCTGCTGGCGGAATTCGCTGGCCCAGCGCCAGAGCTTCTCGGGCTTTGCGGCCGGTGGCTGGACATTCCCCATGCGGCCCTTGCCGCGCCGCACATCGCGCTCACCCACCAGCCGCGCCTGCACCTTGCGCAGCGCCTGCGCCAGCAGCGCGTCGGGCCCGCTGAGGTAGGTCCAGTCGGGATCGAAGTCACGCCAGGGCCAGGGCGAATTCGTGGCCGGTTCATAGCGCAGGCTGCGCCGCTGCGGCGTCACCGCGCCCGAGCGCATCGGGTCGGGGGTGACGGCGCCGCCGTCGCCGCCGATGGAGTCGGGGTCGTAGCGTGACCGAAGCCCGCCCGGGCCGCGGCCGCGGGGATCGAAGTTCGGGTTGTTGGGGTTATTTGGATTGTTCGGGTTGTTCGGGTTGTGGCTCGCGCTGGAGTGGGGGTTCGGGTTCCATTCGCCGCCCCATTGGGCGCCGCCCGGTCCGGCCAGGAAGATGCCTGTCGACAGGTAACCATTGGACATGGGGATTTCCTCCTCGGATTCAGAACAGTTGGGTCGGCACCCGGCTTGCCTGCGGCGTGTCTGGCGCGCTCGGCACGCCGGCCTCGCGCACGGCGTCGGCGAAGTGGTCGCGCCAGGTCGCGGCCTCGCCCAGTCCGCGCGCCGTGCGCGCGCCGGAGCTGACCTTGGGAAAGGCCTTCAGCCAGCGCTGCGCGGCGGTGCGGGCCTCGTCGTGCTGGCCCGCCAGCCACAAGCTGCCCACCAGCAGGCGGTGCGAGGGCGAATGCAGGGCGTGCTGGCGCAGCGACTGGCGCGCGTGGTCCACGGCCGTGGCGTAGTCGGCTGCGGCCAGATGGGCCATGGCCGCGTAGGCCTCGAAGACATAGCGCTCGGGATCCAGTGGCGACAGCAGCAGGGCGCGTGCGGCGGCGGCGCGGGCCTGGTCGGGCTCGCCGCTGTAGCTGTGTACCGCCGACATCCAGGCCCAGGCTGGCGCGTTCTGAGGGTCACCGCCGAGGGCCTGCACCAGCAGCTGGCGCGCGCCATCAAGGTCGCCCTTGAGGTTGAGTTGCACCAGGCCGGCAGCGGCCAGGGCCAGGGGCGAGTCGGCATCGATGTCCAGCGCCCTTGCGGCGCGTTCGCTGCCGTGGCGCTGGTCGGCCAGCTCATCCTCGCTCCAGGTCTGCACGAGGTGGTTGACATGCCATTTGGCCAGCATCGCGTGGGGTGCCGCCTGGCGCGGGTGGCGCTCTGCCAGGTGTTCCAAGGCCTCGCGGCCGCGCATGAAATCCTGCCGCACCAGGCTGCCCATCAGGCCTTCGGCGCCGAGGTAGAGCGCGTAGGACTCCAGCGTGTCCATCGGCAGGCTGCGCACGCGTGCCAGTTCGAAGGCTGCGATGTTGCGAGCCACCTGCTGCACCACCTGGGGCACGAGATCATCGGTGCCGTCGAACAGCGCCTGCACCTCGGCGCGCACGGTGTCGGCCCACAGCACATGGCCTTGGCGCGTTTCGGCCAGTTCCAGGTTCAGGCGCACGCGGCTGGCGGCCGTGTAGTAGCGGCCACTGAGCACGAAGGTGGCGCCCAGCAGGGGCCGCAGGCGCGTCCAGTCGAGGCTGGTGTCGCGGAAGGCCGCCGTCGACAGCCGCGAGACGACCTGCAGGCCCGGATGGCGGGCCAGCGCGGCGATGATGTCGTCGGCCATCGCGTGGCCGAGGGCGTGATTGTCGGCGCCGGCCGGCATGGCCTGGAAGGGCACGACCGCCAGCGTCGGCCGGATATCGCCCACCGGCTGGCCGGCCGCCGGGTCGGGCCCGGCAGGGGTGGCGTCGGCCGGCAACACGCGGAAGGTGCGCACCGGCTCGTCGATGTGCTTGACGTAGCGCTCGCCAAGGTCTTCGATCTGTGCGTGGACGCCGTGTACCAGGCCGTCGCGGGTGGAGGCCGACGCCAGGGTCTGGCCGGGCTGGGCCAGGCTGGTGATGCGCTGGGCGAGGTTGACACCGGCACCATAGGCCTCATGGGCATCGAAGCTGACATCGGCCACGTTGATGCCGATGCGCAGCGCCAGTGGCTCGGCGCCCGCGGCATCGGCGTTATGGCCGGCCATGCCCCGGTGCAGGGCAAAGGCGCCGGCCACGGCGGTGGCTGCGTCGGCAAACTCCATCAGCAGGCCATCGCCGTCGCTGCGCACCAGGCGCCCGCGTGTACCTGGCAACCACTGCGACCGCGCCTGCTCACTGAAGCGGCGCCAGCGCGCGATGGCCGCGGCCTCGTTGCTGGCATAGAGCCGCACCGACTCGACGAGATCGGCAAAGACGATGGCACAGCGCACCCGGCGCAGGTCGTTCGAGGCCATGAAGCGATCATTCCCCATCGTCCCGCCCAGGGCTGCGGCGGGTCATCCCGAATTCTGAGGATTGCGGGGACGCCGTGGTTGGCGCAAAGGGCGCTGTGGCAGGGGGTTGCGGTGGCGGATGGCTTGCGCTACGCACATCACGCGAGTGACGCCAGGCGGCCTTGCTGCTGAGCGCGGCTCAGTGCGGATCAGCGCGGCACAGGGTCGAGCACCTCCAAAGCCAGCAGGCGCGGCCCGGCCACGGCCCGCAGTGCATCGAAGCCGCCGCGCAGCGGCTTCACGTCTTGCCAGCCGGCCTGCTGCAGCCGGCGCGCGGCCTGGATGGCACTGGCGTCTTCGGGGCAGGCGCAGAAGGTGACGACGGGCTGGTCGCGCGGCCAGTCAGCTACGGCCTGCAACAGGCGGGCCTGGTCGGTGGCGATGGCGCCGGGCACGGGGCCGGTCTCGGCCACCATCAGCGCGCCGCGCAGGTCCAGCAGGCGAGGGCGACCGCCGCCTTCGACCAGGGCCAGCAGTTCGTCGGGCGTCAGCTGGGCGAGGCCGCGCGCCTGGCGGTGGCGCCAGCGTTGGCCCACCTTCCAGGCCAGCCACAGGCCGGCCAGCGCCAGCACGAGCATCAGCGCCAGGCCCAGGTGGCGGTCGAGCATGACGATGAGAACGTGGACCGCGTCGCGCAGCATCCAGCCCACAGCCAGCGCCAGGCCGGCCCAGAGCGCGCCGCCGGCGCCGGCGGCCAGCAGAAAGCTCGCCAGGCGCATGCGCAGCGCGCCGGCGATGGGCGGCGCGACGGTGGAGAAGCCGGGGATGAACTTGGCCAGCAGCAGCGACGACACGCCCCAGCGCGTGAAGCGCGATTCGGTCTGCGTGACGCAGGAGGCCGGGTTGAGCGAGAGCCTGCACAAGCCGGCCAGCACGCGGTAGCCCCAGCGCCGGCCAGCCAGGTACCAGAGCCAGTCGGCCAGCACCGAGGCCAGCACGGCTGCCGCCAGCAGGCGGGCGATGTGCGAGGGTGATGCCGCCAGGCTGCCGGCCAGCAGCAGCGTGGGCACGGCCGGCACCGGCAGGCCCATCTGCTGCGCCAGCACGTTGAGGAAGACGAAGGCCAGCGCGTCCTGCTGCAGGCTTTGGCTCAGGCGCAGGAGATCCATGGCCAGCGCGTGGCTCAGCCGGCAGCGGCTGCGAAGCGGCCTTCGCGGAAATCGGCCAGCGCCTGGAAGATCTCCTGCTGGGTGTTCATCACGAAGGGGCCGTACTGGGCGATGGGTTCGTTCAGCGGCCGGCCGGCGATGAGCAGGGCGCGGGCCTCGCCGGTGGCCTCGATGGCCACGCCGTCGGCCGCCGCATCATTGGCCAGGATGGCCATGCGCTGGGCCGGCACCGCCTGCCCGGCGATGGTGACAGCACCGCGGTAGACGTAGACGAAGGCGTTGTGGTCGGCCGGCAGCGCCTGCTCGAAACGGGTGCCGGCGGGCAGGTGCAGGTCGAGGTAGAGCGGCGCCGTGCCGTCGCGCGTCACCGCGCCGGCCGTACCGTGGCTGGCACCGGCAATCACCGTCACCGCCACGCCCGCGGACGTCAGCACCTGCGGCAGTTCGGCGGCCTTGAAGTCGCGGTACCAGGGCGGGTTCATCTTCTCGGCCGCGGGCAGGTTGAGCCAGAGCTGGAAGCCTTCCATCACGCCTTCTTCCTGCTCGGGGATCTCGGAATGGATGACGCCGCGGCCGGCCGTCATCCATTGCACGCCGCCGTTCTCGAGCAGGCCTTCGTGGCCGGCGCTGTCGCGGTGGCGCATGCGGCCGGCGATCATGTAGGTGATGGTCTCGAAGCCGCGGTGCGGATGGTCGGGAAAGCCGGCGATGTAGTCGTCGGGCTTGTCGCTGCCGAAGGCGTCGAGCATCAGGAAGGGGTCGAGCCGGCGCTGCAGCGACTGCGTCAGCACGCGCGTGAGGCGCACGCCGGCGCCGTCGGTGGTGGCCTGGCCCGCCACCAGGCGTTCGACCTGGCGCGGCTGGGCGAGGGTGGGGCGGTCTTCGGTGCGGGTGTTCATGGTCTGTGTTCCTTGGGTGCCTGGATCAACTTTAGTCAGGCCTCTTCAGGCGCGGAAGCCGTTGCGCTGGACTTGTCTGTTCCGCCGCCGCATCAATCCAGCGGCAGGGCCATCAACGGCCCCGTCACATCGGGCCCCGCCGGCACGATGCCGCCGGGATTGAGGTGGCGGTGCGAGTGGTAGTAGTGGTGGCGGATGTGGTCCTGGTCCAGCGTCGCCGCCACACCGGGCAGGCGGTGGACGCGCGCCGTGTGGCGGTGCAGCGCAGGGTATTGCGCGACCTGCCGCCGGTTGCACTTGAAGTGGGTGTGGTAGACGCTGTCGAAGCGAATCAGCGTGGTGTACAGGCGCACATCGGCTTCGGTGGCCTGATCGCCGCAGAGCCAGCGGCGGCCCGCCAGCAAGGCCTCGGCGCGGTCCAGCGCGGCAAAGAGTTCGTCAACCGCCTCGTCGTAGGCGGCCTGGCTGCGTGCAAAGCCGCAGCGGTAGACGCCGTTGTTGATGGCGGGGTAGATCCAGCCGTTGGCCGCGTCGATGTCCCCGCGCAGCGCGGCCGGGTAGAGATCGACCTCGGGATGGCGTGCCCAGGCGTCGAATTCCGTGTTGAGCATGCGGATGATTTCCGACGACTCGTTGTTGACGAGGGTGGAAAACTGGCGGTCCCACAGCACCGGCACGGTGACGATGCCGGCATAGGCGGGGTCAGCCCGGCGGTAGACCTGTTGCAGCCAGGCCAGGCCGCCGACGCGGTCGCCGGTGGCGCCTTCAAAGCCGGTGTCGAAGGACCAGCCGGCATCCGTCAGATGGGGGTGGACGACATCGACGCTGATCACGTCTTCCAGGCCCTTGAGCGCGCGCACGATCAGCGTGCGGTGGGCCCAGGGGCAGGCCAGCGAGACATAGAGGTGGTAGCGGCCGGCCGCCGGCGCATGGGCGGCGCCGGGTGCGCGCGAGACCTGGCCGCGAAAGCCGGTGGCCGCGCGCACGAAGGCGCCGTCGGGCGCGATCTCGTGGCTCCAGGTGTTGCCGGTGATGAGGGTCATGGGGGGCTGCGGCTGGAACATCAAACGCGAAAAGGGCGGCACGATGCCGCCCGTCGAGTTGCCGGCCCGGGGCCGGCAGGCTCATCTTAGGCGCCTCACGCACGTCGGCCGTCAACGCTCCATTGGCCGGCGCCGTGGGCGGCCAGGGCCAGCAGGCCGCCGACGATGGCGATGTTCTTGAAGAACAGCAGCTGGGTCACGAAGGCCTGCTCGGCCGGCACCGCCCAGAAGGCGTGGAAGAAGACGCTGGCGGCCAGCGTGAAGGCGGCCAGCACGACGGCGGCGATGCGGGTGCCGAAGCCGGCCAGCAGCGCGATGCTGCCAGCGATCTCGACCCCCAGCGCCAGCGCCGCGCCCAGCGCAGGCAGAGGCAGGCCAACCGACGAGATGTAGCCCACGGTGCCGGCAAAGCCGGTGAGCTTGCTGATGCCGGCGGGCAGGAACATGACGACGAAGAGCAGACGCGCGGCCAGGCTGAAGGCGTTCTGCAGCGGCTGGGTGAGGGCAAAGGCCCTGGACGGGGTTTGCAGGGGCAGGACTTGTTGCAGTGTGGTGGTGGACATGATGTTTGCCTTTCGGAAGGGGGGTGGGTGAGGAACGGGGTGGGATCGCGATGACCACACTGTAGGTTTTCGCGAATGAGGCAACAATCCATCGCAATGGATATCATTGTTCTTGCAATGGAACAATTCATCGCCAAGCTTGACCTCAACGACCTGCTCGTCTTTGCCCATGTGGCCGAGCTGGGCAGCTTCAGCCGCGCCGCCGAGAAGGCCGGTCTGCCCAAGTCCACCGTCTCGCGCCGCATCGCCGCGCTCGAGCAGCTGCTGGGCGAGCGCCTGCTGCTGCGCACCACGCGGCGCCAGACGCTCACCGAGTTCGGCCATTTGCTGCTGGAGCACGCGCGCCAGGTGGTGGCCGAGGTCGAGGCCGTGGCGGCGCTGCGCGAACGCCGCCAGGCGGCACCCAGCGGCCAGCTGCGCGTCTCGATGCCGGCCGACATCGCCAACCTGCTGTTGGCCGACAGCCTGGCGGCTTTTGTGGCGATGTACCCGGCGATCTCGCTCGAGCTGGATCTTTCGGCGCGCCGCGTCGACCTGCTCAGCGAGGGCTTCGACGTCGCGCTGCGCATCGGCGAGCTGCCCAGCGACAACCTGCTGGTGGCGCGCCGGCTCAACCTGCTGCCGGCCGGGCTCTATGCCTCACCCGACTACATCGCCGAGCACGGCCTGCCGCAGACGCCGCAGGATTTGCTGCAGCACCAGGCCCTGTGCCTGCGCGGCCGCAACGGCGAGCCCGTACCCTGGGTGCTGAGCCGCGGCGATTTGCGCTGGGAGGATGTGCCGCCGAGCCGGGTGTTGGCCAATTCGCCCGAGATCCTGGTGCGCCTGGCCCGCGCCGGCGCCGGCATTGCCGCCGTGCCCGACTACTGCGCCGCCGCCGATGTGCAGCGCGGCGCCCTGCGCCGCCTGCTGCCCGACTGGGCCCTGCCGGCCCAACTGGCCTCGGCCGTCTACCCCGGCCGCAAGCTGATGCCGCCCAAGGCGCGCGTCTTCGTCGACATGCTGCAGACCGCCTTCGGCGGCCCCCAGCCCTGATCAGCGACGAGGGGCTACGCTGCCGGCGCACAGGCGCAATATGTTCCACTTTGTGGAACAGTAAGTCGCCTTTTGAGTGATTTATCAAGTTTGAAGGGATGCCTACAGTTCATTCCAACGCAGCGATCTTGCTGCAGCCACCAAGGAAATCTCATGAAGGTCACTGTCATCGGCGCCGGCAATATGGGCTCGGCATTCGTCAAGCAACTCAGCCGCGCCGGCCACCAGGTCAGCGTCACGGCGCGCGACGCCGCCAAGGCGGCCCAGCTCGCCGCCGCCCACCCCGGCGTGCGCGCCGTGCCCGTGGCCGGCGCGGCCGACGATGCCGACGCCGTGGTGCTGGCCACCGGCTATGCCGACGCCGCCGCCGCGCTGGCCGCGGTGGGCAAGCTGCAGGGCAAGGTCGTCGTCGACATCACCAACCCCTTGACGCCCGACTACATGGGCCTGACCTTGGGTCACAGCACCTCGGCCGCCGAGGAGATTGCCAAGGCCGTGCCGGGCGCCGAGGTCGTGAAGGCCTTCAACACCTTGTTCGCCCAGGTGCTGGCCGAGGGGGCCGATTTCGGCAATGGCCGCAAGGCCAGCGTCTTCGTCGCCAGCGACAGCGAACGCGCCAAGCACACGGCCGGCGCACTGGCCGAGACCCTGGGCTATGCCGTGGTCGACGCCGGCGGCCTGAAGAACGCGCGCTACCTGGAGCCGCTGGCCGGGCTCAACATCTACCTCGGCTACGGCGCCGGCCTGGGCACCGCCATCGCGCCGACCTGGCTGCGCAAGGCCTGAGCCTCAGGTCTGCCGACGCAGACGGCCGCGGCCGGCGCGCACAACGCGCATCGGCCGCGGCCCGTCGATACTTGCCCGCGCCAGCCCACCCGCCCCACAGGATCACCCGCCATGAAAGACGCCCTCATCGTCCAGCAGCCCAAAGGCCAGCCCGCCACAGATCTGCTGCTGCTCTTCCACGGCGTCGGCTCCAGCGCCGAGGACTTGCTGCCGCTTGCCCGCGCGTTGGCGGCGCAAAGGCCGGCGGCCTGGGTGGTGAGCGTGCGGTCGCCGCTGCCTTCTGAGTTCGGCAGCGGCTGGCAATGGTTCTCGGTGCAGGGCGTGACCGAGGCCAATCGGCCCGGCCGCATTGCCGCGGCGATGCCGGGCTTTCTGCAGACCGTGGCCGCCTGGCAGCGCGAAAGCGGCGCCAGCGCTGCCGCCACGACGCTGATCGGCTTCTCGCAGGGCGCCATCATGGCGCTCGAAGCCAGCCAGCAGGCCAGCGCCCCGGCCGGCCGCGTGATCGCCATCGCCGGCCGCTTCGCCCAGCCACCGCGCGTCGCACCGGCCGCCACCACGCTGCACCTGATGCATGGCGACCAGGACCGCGTGATGGCCGTGGGCCTGGCGGTCGAGGCCGACCAGCAACTGCGTGCCCTGGGCGCCAAGGCGACGCTGGACCTCTTTGCCGGCCTCGGCCACGGCATCGACGGCCGTGTCGTCGAGCGCATCGCCCAGCGCCTGGCCGAAGCGCCGCGCTGAGGCCGCCTGCGGCGTCCTCAGGGCGCCAGCGCGGCCTTTTCTTCGGCCGTCAACCAGCGCCAGCCGCCCGGCGCCAAGTCGGCAGGCAGGGCAAGCGCGCCAAAGGCGCTGCGGTGCAGCGCGTCGACGCGGTTGCCCACCGCGGCCAGCATGCGCTTGACCTGGTGGTAGCGGCCGTCGGTAAGCGTCAACCGCAGCGCGCATTCGGCCACGCGCAGGCAGGCGGCGGCGCACACCGGAAGCGGATCGTCGTGCAGCACCACGCCCGCCAGCAGCGCCTGCACCTGGGCCTCGTCCACCGCGTGGCGGGTGGTGACCTCGTAGACCTTGGGCACATGCCACTTGGGCGAGGTCAGGCGGTGGATCAGCGGCCCGTCGTCGGTGAGCAGCAGCAGCCCCGTCGTGTCCTCGTCCAGCCGCCCCACCGGCTGCAGGCCGCGGCGCTGCAGCGGCAGCGGCAGCAGGCTCAGTACGCCGGGGTGGTGGCGCGGCTGGCGCGAGCACTCATGGCCGGCCGGCTTGTTCATCACCACCAGGGCGCTGGCGTGGAAGGGCCAGTCGATGCCGTCCACCGTGTAGACCAGGCCCGCGGCCTCGTCGAACTCTTCGTTGCCGTCTTCGACAGCGCGGCCGGCGATCTGCAGGCGCCCGGCGGCGAGCAGCGCCGCACATTCGCGGCGGCTGCCGAAGCCTTGGGAAAAGAGGATCTGGGCGGCGCGCATGGCCGCGAGTGTCGCATCGCGGTGAAGGGTTCAGCCCGGGGCTCAGCTCAGCGCTCGAGCATCCACTCGAGCCGGGGGTCGCTGCGGAAGACTCAGAAGCGGTTCGGCCCCGCCATCACGTTGAGGTAGTAGATGTCGTAGCCGTGCGGCGCCACCACCCGGTGGTAGCCCCGCGGCACCATCACCACGTCATGGTCCTCCACCGCGCAGGCCTCGTCGAGGCTGCGGTCGTCGGTGTAGACGCGCTGGAAGGCAAAGCCCTGCGGCGGCTTCAGGCGGTGGTAGTAGGTAGGTCTCCTCGAGCAGGGTCTCGTTCGGCGGGCTTTCGACATCGTGCTTGTGCGGCGGGTAGCTCGACGAATGGCTGGCCTGCGTCAGCACCTCCACCACCAGCAAATGGGCTGCCGTGGGGTCGTCGTGGGGCAGGATGTCGCAGACGTAGCGCGTGTTCGTGCCCTGGCCGAGCACGCTGCGGCGCAGGGTGGCGGGGTCTATCAGGCGCACTTCGCGCCGCTGCCCGTCCGCCGGTGCCGTACACAGCGCAAGTTCGGCATCGCCACGCGCACGCAGCTTCAGCTGTCTGCCGGCCGGCACATAGCGCGCGGCCGGCGATTTCTCTTCGAACACGCTGCTGCGCGTGCCCAGGCCGCTGAAGCGCTGGCCGTCAACCTCGACATCGACGGTGCCGGCGAGCACCACCAGGCACAGCTCGCGCGTGCCG
Organism: Rubrivivax sp. A210; assembly: GCF_904426505.1. Lineage (GTDB taxonomy): Bacteria > Pseudomonadota > Gammaproteobacteria > Burkholderiales > Burkholderiaceae_C > Rubrivivax. The sequence goes on along the minus strand of NZ_CAJGBN010000001.1, from coordinate 621,822 downwards.
GTGGCCAGCGCCTCGCTCTCGCCCGCACGCAGGCGCAGCGCGCGAAAGCCCACATGCGTCCAGCCGGCGCGTGCGGGCGTCACGTCGACGATCTCGCGGCCCTCGGGCCGGGCCCTGACCAGCAGCGGGCTGACCATCACGCCGCCTTCTGGGTGGCCTGGGCGGTGACCGCGTTGAGGCGGTCGACGATGGCCTTGAGCGTCTGGTAGCCCTTCCTGGCGTGCTGGTAGCTGGGCGCCACCGCCGGGTCTTGTTCGGCCTCGACGACCAGCCAGCCCTCGTAGCCGCCGTCGCGCAGCGTGGTGAGCACGGCGTCGAAATCGATCACGCCGTCGCCGGGCACGGTGAAGGTGCTGTTGATGACGCCGTTCAGAAAGCGCCAGCCGTCGTTGCGTGCCGAGGCGATGACCTGCGGGCGCACGTCCTTGCAGTGAACATGGACGACGCGCGCCAGATGCTTGCACAGCAGCGCCGCCGGGTCGGTGGCGCCGCCGAGAAAGGGCATGGCCGGTGTCGAACAGCAGGCCCACGTTGCCATCCGTCTCGGCCATCAGGCGGTCGATGTCGGCCGGCGATTCGACGTAGGCCCCCATGTGGTGGTGATAGGCCAGCGTGATGCCGTAGCTGGCCTTAAGGTGGGCGCCGCAGCGTCGAGGGTCAGGTCGTTCCGGGCCATCCAGTTCCAGATGAATTCATGCGATACGCCGCCCGCCTGCTCGACGGCTCGTGCGCGCAGGTTGTCGGCAGCCAGTTCCAAGTCGTCGTCGTTCGCCCAGATCACCGAGGCGCCGTGGTCACCGACTTTGGCTGAGCTGAACACCTCGGGATCTTTCAGCCGCGCTAGGCCAGGGTGCTGCAGGTTCGTGTTCACCAGACTGACTTCGAAACGCTCGCCATTCGCGTTGCGCAGCAGCAGGCTTGCAGAAGGCGTTGTCTCGACGGTAGTCAGCGTGAATTGCTTGGGCCTCTTGGGTTCAGTTCCTTCCACTTGGTGGCCAGCAGAGCCACATTCAGGCCGGCCCAGGCGAGCCTTGCGGCTTTTCACACCGGGCCGACTTGGAAATCCAGGCATGGCTGTGTGCATCAACCTAGAATCAAATTTCCAAATCTCCTAGAAAACCGCCTTGGTCACCGCCGCCCCGAAGATGAGCGTCGAACAACTGCTCAAGCGCGTCTCGGAAGAGTACGAGGGCCTGAGCAAGCAGCTGAAGATCATTGCGCGCCATGTGGAGCAGCACCGTGACCAGCTGGGCCTGGATGGCATCCAGGAGGTGGCGGCGCAGTGCGGCGTGCAGCCCTCGGCGGTGGTGCGCTTCGCCAAGCACTTTGGCTTCTCGGGCTTCAGCGAGATGCAGCGCATCTTTCGCGACGGGCTGGCGCTGCAAATCGCGCCCTGGCGCAACTACAAGACCCGCATCCGCCAGGTCATCGAATCGAGCGCCGGCACGCTGTCGTCGGTGGAGATTGCGCAGGAGTTCCTGGCCGGCAGTGTCGGCGGCATGCAGGAGTTGCGTGGCAACCTGCCGGCCGGTGCCTTCAAGAAGGCGGTGGACCTGCTGGCCGCTGCCGATGCGATCTGGGTCGCCGGCTCGCGCCGCTCCTTCCCCATCGCGGCCTACCTGGACTACGCGCTGCAGCACACCGACAAGCGCATCGCCCTGGTCAGCGGGCTGGGCAGCATGCAGCAGGGCCAGATGCGTTCGGTGCGCAAGGGCGATGTCATGCTCGCCGTCTCTTACGAGCCCTATGCCGAGGAGACGCTGGAGGTGGTGCAGGCCGCGGTGGCGCGAGGCGCGCGCCTGATCGCCATCACCGACAGCCGCATGAGCCCGCTGGCGCGTGATGCCCAGGTGGCGCTGATCGTGCAGGAAAACTCGACCTTCGGCTTCCGCTCGCTCACCAGCACGATGGGCCTGGCCCAGGGCCTGTTCATCGCGCTGGCCTACCGGCTGGAGCTGCCTTGCCAGCCCACCACGGCCGCGGCCGAACCGCTGGCGCGTTGATCAGGCTCCGGTTCAAGTTCATGCCAGGTAGGGCGGCAGGCCCATGTTCTTGGCGAAATGGAGCCTGAACTCGCCGCGCGGTACAGGCTGGCTGGCCGCCGGTGCCAATGCCCAGCGCGGCCATCACATGCTGCAGGGCGCGGATGGCCTGGCTGTCCGGGTCCTGGTCAATCAGCATGTCGAGCATGCCTTCGCGCAGGTAGGGCACCCTCGCGATTCGGCGCCGGCACAGCTGGCAGGCCCCCGGACCGGTAACGGACCAGAACGTGACCAGACGCAAAAACGCCTTAGAAGCTTTCGCTTCTAAGGCATTGATTTACAACGAGTTTTTGGCTCCCCGACCTGGGCTCGAACCAGGGACCTACGGATTAACAGTCCCGTCATCTAACAGAATCGAAGTTTCAGGAAGACGGTTGAAAGCTACATAAGCTGTTGATTTGCTTAGCTTAAACGTTAGGCCCCTGGTGCCGACTGTCTCTTGACGTGTCAGCGTGTCTCTGCCAATCTTGCCCCATAACGGCAACGTAAAGGCAACGAAATGCCCAAAGGCAGCAGGCTGACGGCCATGGCGATTGAACGCGCCAAGCCCCGTGTCAACGACTACTACCTCAGCGACGACGATGGCACGCGGGGTGGTGGGCGCCTCGTGCTGCGGGTGCAGAGCACAGGCTCGAAGCTCTGGTACTACCGCTACTCCATCGATGGCGCCAGGAAGGTCATCGCCATGCGGCCCTTCACTGCCAAGCCTATGGAGGGCCGGTACACCCTGGAGCAAGCCCGCGAGCGCGCCCGCACTTTTGCCGCGCTTCACCGGGTGGAGGGCAGCCGCGATGTGGCCTCTCACCTCGATGCCGAGGAGAGCGCCCGCCAGACCGCGGTCCGAGAGCAGGCGCTCCAGGCAGAGCAGCAGCGCCTGGAACAGGCACAGGTCGCCAGCCACACGGTGAGCGCGCTGTGCGACTGGTATGTCAAGCACCTGCGCAAGGCCGGCAAGGTCTCGGCCAATGACGCGAACACGATCTTCAACAAGAACATCAAAGGCACGGAGTGGGCCGAGATGCCTGCGTGCAAGCTCACCAGCAAGCAGGCCGCAGCACTCATCCGCAGCGTCGTTGAAAGCGGTCGCGGCAGAACTGCAGCCAAGCTGCGCTCATACCTGCGCGCTGCCTATGCACTCGCCCTCAAGGCCGAACTGGACGCCACCGCACCGGCCGAGCTGCTCCGCTTCGGCATCGAAGCGAACCCTGTGGCCAATACCGCAGCACTTTCGTCGTTTAACCGCGCCAGGGAGCGTGCCCTGGCGGGCGCCGAGCTGGGCGTGCTCTGGCGTCAACTGACCGCCGGGCCGCTCAACGAGGCGCCCCTGGCGCGCTCGGCCATCGCATTGATGCTGCTCCTGGGTGGCCAGCGCCCCACTCAGTTGTTGCGGGCGAGGGTGACCGACGTTGACCTGGACGCGAAGACGCTCACGCTGCTCGACCCCAAGGGCCGCCGGCAGCAGCCGCGCCGGCACGTGCTGCCCATCAACGGCCTGGCATTGGATGTCGTCAAGGACTTGGTCGTGCGGGCCGAGCGCAAAAAGTCTGATGCGCTCTTCGCGAAGGGCAAGAAGGCCGCGACGGTGACGACGACGGTCAGTGCTGCCGCGGCCGAAATCGTACAGCTTCTGCTCAATAACGGCGACATCAAGACCGGCTTCCAGGTGCGCGACCTGAGGCGCACCGCAGAGACCATGATGGCCGCGATGGGCGTGAGCAAGGAGGTCAGGGCGCAGATCCAGTCGCATGGCCTGGGTGGCGTCCAGGATCGGCACTACGACCGGCACGACTACATGACGGAGAAGCGCGCCGCTCTGGCGGCATTTGCTGCCCACCTCGATGCGCTAGGTGGGGCCGCGGAGTTGACCGCGGCCGAGCGTGAGCCAGGAGCCAAAGCAGAGGCACTTCCGTGAAGGCAACTCCAACTCCACCTCGACTCAACCCCGCCCAACGTCGAGACCTGAAGAAGCTCGACGGTGTCACGGACCAGCAACTGGTATTTCTGGAGCGCGCTGCTCGCGACATGGCCTTCGACCTTCAACGATCCGCGTCCTGCAACGACACTCGCGACTTGCTGAAGGAACTCAAGAAGCACACTGGTGCTGCTGCGAAGCTGGTGGCGCGCTTGGAAGGCGCGAAGCGGCCATCGGCGAGCGCGGAGGCGCTGGGCCATCTGAATGCGGCCGGCGCTCGCGTCGGGTGGCAGTTCCATGCCGAGCATGCTGACAATGTGGGCTACCCGGTCGCGTCGAAGATCGTCCTGCTGGCTTTCGCCATCGCCAATGAAGCATTGGACGCGGCCCCGAAGGCGCGCCGTACGCCCACGGTTGCATCATGGCGGGCCATCGAATCCATAGCCGAAGCCCTGGCGCGCCCCGACGACGCCGCGTCCCGGGCGGCCGCCGCTGCACTGCCAGTGTCACGCACGCTCCCCAAGGTCGCCAGGCCGAGCTTCCTGCGCGTCGCCCAGGTCATGTTTGAGGTGGCGACCGGCCAGGAAGGTGCCAACCCTGATCGCTCCATCCGGCAGTACCTGGCGCGCATGAAGGCCAGCCCCGCCTGACAAGCGTGCAGTCACGGCGGCACAGCGCCTGACTCAGGGGCGGCCGACCTCGGGGCCCGAAACGCGGCCGCAGTGGCGGGCGGTCGCGTGTGCCACGCACACGCACTTCTGGACGCCACCCGGTCCAGTTTTTCGAGTTGGCGTCCTAGGCCCTACAGGCCTCGGCATTGACATTGGAGTCCTCTCCACAGTCTCCCTAGGCCTCATCGTGACCAACAAGCACCTTGCCTCGTGCCTGCTACCGGCTACGGGCTACGTTCGACCCAACCAACTGCTAGGTCGGCCTGACCCGCCGGCCATTCTGCCCATCGCCCCGGCCACCCTGTGGCGGTGGATCAAGCTGGGCACCTTCCCCGCCCCCGTCAAGCTGGCGCCTCGCATTACAGCATTCCGGGTCGAGGATGTGCGGGCCTGGATGGCTGGAGTCGAACAGGCCCAGGGGCCGCGTCCATGAAGCCCGCCGACAGCAGCGCACTGGCTGTCGCCATGGCCGAAGTCGCAAGAAGCCAGCAGTGCTATGTCTGTGCTGGGGAAACTGCGGGCGATGAAAGCAGAAGGCCCGCATCAGCGCGCGGGCCCCCTTGTCACCGTCGGATTCAGCGTCGATTCCAGCCGGCGATGAATCCTCTGCCCGATGACCACGATTCCCCTTGCATTGCTTCAACAATTCTTCGGAGCACCGTATGAATGATTTTACGACCGATGCCGCGCGTCCCGCAACGCCCCAAGAAGCCGATCTGATTCTCGGAGCGGTGGACACGATCCGACGTGCCATGCAGGCGATGCGCCTCAGGGCTGGGCCCTGTGACGAACTGCGGGTGAAGGCGGCCAGCCGACTGGCTACCCAGGTGCAGAAGAACCTGGATCCGGACGACCGCTTCAAAGAAGAAAGGGCTTTCGTCTACAGCGCTGTACGGGAGTGCTTCGGCGAGCATGTCCTTCCCCCCCGAAACGATGCCATTCAAGTGTTTCTGATCCTGGGCTTCGCCATCTACTTCGAGGCATTGCACGGCGTGCACCACAATGTTCGCCTTCGCGCATTTTCGGCCATTGGGGAGATCGGCGGCGAGCAGCGCTTCGCGTTGATCCTCATGCTTATCATAGGCACTCCCGACCGTGGCCTGGGGCGGCTCTTAGGCGAAGTGCTTCGACTCTTGGGCCTGCCCGCGCTGCCCGCCTCAACGGAAATCGAGGAGGCGCAGCAATGAGCCACGCGATGACCAACGGCCCCGCGCCCAGCGGTCAACCTTCCCACAACGAAGCCCCGCCTCGCACGCGCAATCGAAGCGCCTTCGCAGACAGGCTGGTGCCCCCGCAAGGGGGTGCCCCAGCAGGCTCCGCGCAAGCGCTTGGACGCGCAGACCACCTCACCGTCCTGCGCACGTTCGGCAAGGTCATGGCCAAAGAGTGGCTGACAGACGGCACCATCGCTGGCTACGACCGGGCCAAGCAGTACATGTTCGGCGAGCAGAAGGTCTCCAACCTCGCAGACCTTGCAGAGGTGCTGCAGGACCTGGAGCGCCGGCGCGACATGTGCGTGATCCGCGGCGCCCACGTCGGCGTCGAAGTGGCGGCGCAGGTCATGCCCGGCATCCTGGCTCACGAGCTGGTCAAGGATCCGACCTTCAAGCTGCACGACGGCGCGGTGCTGCGCAATGGCAAGCTGTTCCGCGACTGCGCCCGGCACTGGATGATGATCGACGTGGACGGGTTTCGGCCGGCTCTGGACCCCGTGGCCGACCCGTTGCATGCTTGCCTGGAGTGCGTGGCCAGCGAGCTGCCTGCGGCCTTCCAAGGCCGGGGCTTCTTCTGGTCGCTGTCCGCCAGCGCGGGCCACCCGAGCTGCGCTGGGGTGCTGAAGGCACATCTCTGGTACTGGCTCGATCAGCCGCGCACCAGCGCCGAACTGCGCGCCTGGGCCGAAACGGTGCCCGGCATTGACAAGAGCGTCTACAACCCCGTGCAGGTGCACTACACGGCCGCGCCGATCATCCAGAACGACCCGGTGCCGGTGCGCTCGGGGTTGTACGCGGGCCCGCAGGGCGACGCCGTGGACTTGGTCATTCCGGCAGCCGTCCTGTCCCGCGCTCGGCAGCCTGGCGGAGGTCACGCGCGAATGACCGACCCAGGCGACAAGCCGGGCATGGTCGGGGCCTTCTGCAGGGTGTTCAGCCCTATGCGCCTGCTCGAACTCATGTCGGACGAGTTCGAGCAGGGGCGCGACGACCAGCACTTCTCGTGGATCGCAGGTGAACACGCCCCCGACGGCGTCTTCATCACCGAGTGCGGCAACGGGCTGGTAAGCGTGCACAACACGGCGCCCACTGTGCAGAACCGGCGCGTGAACGTCTACGACTTCGTGCGCCTGCACCTCTTCGGTCATCTGGACGAGGTCGTGGCCGAGGCCACCCCAGTCTCCCAACTGCCCAGCACCGAGGCGATGAGGGGCTGGATCAAGGAGAACTGCCCCGAAGTCATGCAGGAACTGGCCGAAGGCCGGCCCAGCGCCGAGGCCGAATTCGGCGCGGCCGAAGCCGTGACCAGCCCCGACACGGTCATCCTGCAACTCCGGCAGTTGCCCGGTGACCAGGTCGCTCAGGTCTGGGTCGAACTGGTGGTGGCCATGCGGCGCGACCTGGCCGCCCAGGTCGTCGATGAGGTGCACCGCCTGACCGGCATCGGCAAGCGCCAGCTCAACGCGGCGCTCCGTGCCGCACGCGAACAGGCAGCGCGCCAGCGCAGGGCCGAGGAGGCCGCCCGTCGCACCGCAGGGCGCGCCCGGCAGCTCTATCAGCCCGAGGACCAGACCCAACACGCGCGCGCCATAGAGGACGCCATCGTGGCCACTGCGGCGCCGGGCGAGTACATCAGCTTCGCCGGTGTGCTGGCCTGCGTCACCGTCAAGGTGATGCCGTACACGCACTTGATCGACGACGAGGACCACGCCTCGCCGCCGGTGCCGCAGATCGAGCCCCTGGACGAGGTGGCGGTGCTGTCCAAGGCCGAGCAGGTCGTGGTGCTTTACAGGGCCACCAAGGGCGGGGAAGAGCCCATGGCGGTGCCTGACCGCGTGATCAAGATCCTGCTCAGCAAGAAGGCCCATGCCGCGCCGGCCGTATCGGGGCTGGTCACGCACCCGCTCGTGCTGCCCGGCGGCGAAATCCTCACCGCCGTCGGCCTGCACGAGCGCACGGGCCTCTTCATGTCGGGGGCCGAGGCTGTGGAGGCCCAGCCCTACAGCCAACCGGAGGCCCAGGCTGCTCTGGCTAGGCTGCGGCGGGTCTTCCTGGAGGGCTTCGAGTTCGCCACCGAATTGGACGCCGACGCCGCGATGGCGGGCTTGTTCACGGGTGTGCAGCGCCGCGCGCTCGACATCGCGCCCGGCCTGGCCATCCTGGCCGCCGTGCAGTCCAGCGGCAAGACGACGCTGGCCCGGCGCATCCACATCACGTTGACCGGCCACGACATGCCCGTCACGAGCTGGGCCGAGGGCGACGAGACCGAGGTTCAGAAGCGGCTGCTGGCGGCCTTGCTGAGGTCGCCTGCGATGGTGTGCTTCGACAACCTCACCGATGGGACCACGTTCAGATCGCCCTCGGTGGCCGCGGCCATGACGGGGCCGGTGCTGACCCAGCGCCTGCTCGGGGTGTCGCGCGACGCCACGTGTTTGACCAACGTGCTGTTCGTGCTGACGGGCAACAACGTGGCCCTGGGCGCCGACGAGGTGACGCGCTGGATCACGGTGCGTCTGACCTCGAAGAGCCCCCGACCGCACGAGCGTCAGTTCGAGCAGCCGGACGTTCTGGCGCATGCGCTGGCGGCCCGGGCGGCGCTGTTGCGCGACGTGATCGGCATCATCGCCGGCTACTGCGCGAGCGCCACCACCATGACCGTCAAGACCCGGTTCCCGCAGTGGGATCGGATGGTGCGGCAGCCGCTGATCTGGGCCGGGGGCGCCGACATCGCCGATGTGTTCTCGGCAAACGCCGAGGGATCGGAGGATCTGCAGGGCTACCAGCTTCTTGTTGAAACCCTGCACGAGGAATTCGAGGCCAAGGAGTTCACGGCCGGCGACGTGGTGCGGGCGGCGAGCTTCACCAACTTTGGCTTCGACGGCCTGGACGATGAGCCCGCCAGCAGCGACCGGCCGCCAACGCCGGGGCAACTGCGGGCAGAGCGTATACAGCGCCTACGTGCGGTGCTCGGCACGCTGCGCACCAAGAGCCTGGACAGTGAGGCTTCCGTGGGCAGGGCACTCCGGGCCGCAGTCGGACGCCCTGCCAGGATCGGAGACGAGGGTGCAGAGTACGTCCAGCTCAAGCGCCGCGTCGTCAAGGGGCTGAGCCGGTACTCGGTGACGGGGCTGCAATGAAGCCCGCCCATGCTCAGGGCCTGGGGTGGGGGGATGCTCCACCCTGCCAGTCGCTCCAGGTACCAAACACATATTTTCAAATTATGTGTACCAAGCCTGAGGCGACAGGCAGGGTGGAGCAATTCTCCACCCCCCAGCAGACCCCCCCGGCCTCGGGGTTCGTCGTGCGCCGATGCAGGGGGCGTCGCCCCCGGCCGAGCCGCACCTGCCACGTGATCAGCTACAGGATCGCGTCCCTCTGGTCGCAAACGCGGCAATGGATATTGGCGCCCCTCCCCGAGGCCCCACATTTTGGCCTGATTCCACTGCTTCAACGAAGTAATCTATCGCTGTGGCGCGAGGGCTTGCGCGGCGCCAAATTAGCTGAAATGCTGCATCTCAATTACAGGACACGTCCAGGAGATGCAATCGCGGGAACAGGACGCGAACTCCGTCGTGCTCGGATATGCCGACTGACTGTTGCGCAAAATGGAGGTAATTGCAGTGCCGCCATGCAATGCACGGGCGCGAGGCCGCGCTGCTCCAGGCTTTGCTGGCGCAGGGCACCGGCGCGGTGACCTCGGGCTGTAGCACCTGCGCCGCGCCGCATTGCGGCGCCAATGGGCCCGTGCTTGCCGTCGGCTTGGCCATCTCCCTGCGACCCTTCGGCCGCGAGACGGCGGGAAGTCTCCCTGCCGCAGGGTCGCGGCCAGACGCTGAGGCCCCCAGGCCCGCACCCGAGCAGGCCCCGTGGTGCCGGGCGCCAGCCACGCCCGCGACGCCCGGGCACAGGCCCTCCCCATCACCGCCACGCCCTCGCGCACCCCGGCATCGGCGGCAACCGCGCCCGAGGCGCCGCCCACGTTTACGATGCCGCCTATGCCCCTCCCCGACGCCCACCGTGACGCGCCGACCGTGCTGCGGTTGTGGCACCACGCGCCCATCGCCGCCCCCTACACCTGGTTAGTCATCACGGCAGGGCACGGCCATGTCGTGCGGCGCACCCTCGACTGCGAGGTAAGCCCTCCCGGGGCCCTAGGGCCGGACGTGAGTGAGGCCGCGCTGCCGCAGGCCGACCTCAAGACGATCATGGGTGAGCTGGAGCGCATCAGCATCTGCCCGGCGGCATCCAGTGAGCTAGTGCTCGACGCCGGCATGTACGGCGTTGAGATAGACCGCTACCCCTCGCCCGTAGTGCTCACGTGGGCGGGCAGCCCGCCTGTTGGCTGGGAAGCCCTGGCGGCTTGGCACCAGCGCACCCGGCACCGCCTGAACCAGTTGCTGCCGCGGGCCTCGGGGTTGGGCTATGAGTACCAGACGGGCCGGGGGCTTTCTTTCGACGAATAGCAGGGAGTTGTAGCCAAGGACCGGCGCTTCTTCAGTTGGCCGGGCCGCTGCGCGCCGGTTCCCGCAGTTCGCCTTGGGCCTGCGCCGTTCAAGGCGCCCACTCCACAGGCGCCACCGCGGGCTCGACAGGTCGGCTCCGAATCGGCACCCAGTCACTCCCACCCGCGGCACCGCCAGGCGGCCCAGGCTCATCGTCCGAGCCCGGCTCTCGCTCCCAGGCACTGCAGCCGCCCGCTGGCCCTGATCGGACGCGGCTGCAGCCAGCACGCCCGCACCGAGCCGCGGTGCCCTCGGCAGTCATGCCCGCGAAGAACCTGCAGGCCCAGCACGGAACGGGTGAGCTGCCTGGGGTAGAGTGCATCGACATCTGCAGCATGGTGCCCCGCCGATGGCTCACGGCGTGAGCGCGACCATGGTCGCGTTATCCGCCAATGCACCACCGCCGTGGTGCCGGCCGGGCACGGCGGCGCCAACAACATCGCGGCCAAGCGTGCTTTCCGGTACAACATCGACCATGCCCAGTTGGACGCCGCCGCGGATGCCCCACCTGCCGTGGGTGATGAGCAAGTTCCTGGGCCTGGACCAGGTGGTGGCGATGGCGCGCGTGATCCTGGAAGCGGTCGAAAAGCAAGGCCAACCTCAAGCCCGCCTGCACCATCACGGGCGCTGTGGGCGACAGTGACACGGGCACCCCGATGAGCGACGACACGCCTCGGGTCGCGCGCCTCAAGGCCATGCTGGAGCAGTTGGCCTCCCAGTCGCCCGCAGTCGAGCCCGAGGACCCGAAGGCTGCGGAGACACGGGGCGATCTGTCTCCGCTCCAGGCCGCGGCGGCGGCAGCGCCAGCGCTCACGCTCGATGAATACCGCGCGCTCACCATCACCTTGCCCAGGCCGACAGAGGCCCAGATGAGGGCCTTTGCGGTCTTCGTATCTGGCGCGCACAGTTGGTACAAGCACCTACCCCTCTACCCGCCGGGCGCGCCGTTTCAGTTCTTCCTCGACCCAGGCGCGGGCATGGACCTACACGTCCGCGGTACGCGGGTGCAGGCCGAACCGCGCCTGACTCGAGGCTTCCACTATTCCTGGATACCGACGGCGCAGTACCGTGAGCAGTTCGGCCACTTGGCGTTCAGTCGCTCGGCCGGCACCACGGTCTATACCCAGGCCCCCAACGGCACGGCCACGGCCGTGGGCGACGATGCGCCCTCGGTGTACGACGCGACAAGCCAGTCGATGCGGCGGCTGCCGCATGAGGTAATTGCAGCGGGTAGTGCGTGGGTCAGTGGCCTCGTCCACGACGAGGGTGCCAGGCCCCAGTGGTTGCTGATGTGCGCCACTGAGCAGGCCAAGGCGGCGTGGCCCGCGGAGAGCGGCGGGCCGCAGGCCCTCCTGCGGATCCTCGCGCGCTGCGAGGTGATCAGCGAGGCCCAGAGTCAGTACTACAAGGAGCGGGAGGACGACCCCAATCGCATTCCCGACCAGCATGGATGGTCGATGTTTGAGCAAGACACTGAGTTGCTGCGGTTGCTTGCGCCCGAGCGTCAGCGGCAGCACGACGGGATGGTCACGTCGATGATGCGTATGGTCTCGTTGGTGGGCGGGGCGCCAGCCTGCTCGTGACGGGCTGTTAGGGCCGCAGCGCAGATTTCTGGCAAGACGGAACTGGCGCCGTTCGGGATTCGGGTAGTCCGCACTTGCTATGTGTCTTGGGGCCGCCGAGCAGTGCCCTCACAGTACAGACATCGGGCTCCTCGGCGTGTCTGCCGATCCGCGCTAATGCGCCAGGCATGCCCGCGACAGCAACTCCACCAGATGCTCTTCCCCGACATCGGCAACACGTCTTGAGGTAGCAGCGGTGCATTGCGCTCTAGGTCGAAGAGCCCGGCAACATCGGGGTGCTTCACTGCCAGATTCCACTCTGGCGAGGCGCGCTTATGGGCGCAATACGGGCAGCTTTGTCCTCCCTTTGTGCGGTTAGCCACCGACGCCTTCCAGGTGTGGCCGTGGGCGCAGCGCCAAGCTCGCACCCTATTGCTGAATTGGGTGACCTGATCTGCGCCGACATCATTGGCATTCGTATCCCACTCTGCCGCCACACTCGGGAACAAGTCAGACAGAGCCTGGCCGGGGGTAAAGACCCGGCCAGTGCAGCGGGGGCAACCTGTGCCCTGCGCTGTTCTAGACGCCACAACAGCACTCCAACGGTGTCCGCATTCGAGGCATTCCCAAGCCGCCCTGAACGCGGAGCCTGGCTTGAGCATGTCTGGTGTCAGCGGGCGATTCTCATCGCCGCACCACTCGGGCAGCAGATGCGGAAACAACTCCGCCAGCGATTCGCCTGGTTTTGGGCGGGTAAGTTTGGCAATGAGGGCAACATACTTCTCCTCGGCGGCTAGCGACCTACGCTTGAGGTAGGCAGCACTACGCTTCCGCACTTCAAGCCCGACTGCGGGAATTGCCTCCAGTGCGCCCATTACTGCCTTGCAGGTCTGGAGTTCCGCCTCGCCGTCATCGAATAGCGCACACAGACACTCTGAAAGCACTGGAATCCGACGTTCCCGCAGGCGCAAGACGGTGTAGCCCTTCTCCTGAAGGCGGCGCGTCTTCCGGGTGTCTCGTTCTAGGGCCCCATTTCGGTGATCCGGGGAATGCCACGGATACCCATCGACCTCGATCACGATCTTGAATGTGGGCAGCAAGATGTCGGCTTCGATGCCATGGATCTTGCTGTTATGCACGACCTCGACACCCAGAGAAGCCTCTACCTCGCAGGCAATTCGTACTTCAAGCGCGCTCACATTGGGCCTGCACTTGGGGCACCCTGTATTGAGCGAGCTACGTTGTTTGATCTGCGCCTTCCACGAGTGTCCGAACTCGCAGCGCCACCAAACAGACGCGTGCGAGCCCGGGCTTGCCGTCCCAGGAACCAGCTTGACGCTCTCGGCCATGTTTCGATCACCATCCCACTGCTTTGCGAGGTCGGGGCGGAGCGCAAGCAATGAGTTGGTTGCACAGATCTTCTTGCCGGCGCAGTACGGGCAGCCTTGCCCCTGGACAGCGCGCTTGTTGAGCCGATTCATCCAAATTGGATGGCTGTGCTTGCATTGCCAAGCAAGGGACATGGTGCTGCCCACGTACAACTCGCCAAGCCGCCTGCGCTGGTCTGTCGCAGCCACGAGTTCGCTGAAGAGGTCCGTGCACATGGACAAAGTCCGCTGGATGCGCTGCCCATCAACTACATCAATTTGCTTGAGTCTCTTCTCCTCGTAGCAGGCTGGGCAACCCGCTCGGTGGCGAGCGCCTACCGAGCTTTGCCACTCGTGTTCGGGATTGATCGCGCATCGCCACCAGACCTTCTTGTTGGACTTCGAGCGAACGTGGCTGGGCAGCAGTGCGCCGTTCTTGGTTGGATGCCACTGTCGCGCGAGTTCCGGGAACTCGACCGCAAGATTTTCTGTGAAGCTGGTTTGGCGGGTCACGACGCGAGTATGCGACGGCCGAGAAGATGCGGCCGCTGCGCCGCGCTGGAACCCATGATCCCTACGCCGGCCCAAGCCCTTGCCGAAATCGTGTCGCCAAGTGCTGATCGGTGCAGTAGACGTAGCACCCTTTCAAACCTCGCGTCATCAACGTCTTGTACGTGTTCTTGATGACGAGGTCAGCGGCGGCTCTTGCCCCTTCGGGGTCAGCCTTGAGGAACGACTTGTAGCCCTTGATTGATTGATCCTGACGCGCACGGGCCGCCGGTACGGTCGTGACCTTGTCTCGATGGAGAACGAGATCGGGCCCAATGATGACGCCGACGTAGTCAAGCTCCAACCCCTGGCACGTATGAATGCAACCAACCTCGCTGACCGAATGTGGAGAGATGATCCACAGGCTGCCGTCCTGATCGAGATTCCAGCGCCTTCGATAGTTTGCGCCGATCTCGATGTCGTATGCCGTCGCATCCCTCTTGCTCTTCCAAGGCCAGCAATACCCGGCCACCACGCGGGCCTTGTTCTCGCTATTGCGTTGCTCGATGGCCTCTTGAAGCGATGCCGGGTCATCGAAGACTCGGAAGTCGTACTCGCCGGCACTGAGGGTCGTGTTCGCCGTCGCGCGGATGTCAAGCGTGTTGTCCAGCCACGCGGGGTATCCATCGGAGCCGCTGCAGCGAAACTGGGACGCCAGCTTGTACTGCTCGACAGCAGCGCCCTTGGCCTTCGCGAACTGTCGGATCTGCTCCTTGGATCCGATGTCCTTGAGCGTGACGCGCTGGTCTTCGTCGATGAAGAAGATCGTGCACTTGGCGGCGCCCATGACCTCCTTGATCTGGTTCTCGCCCAGGTTGCCGTACAGACCCGACTTTTCGTTCAAGCGGTGGGCCTCATCAACAATCAGGACGTCGAACGTGTTGGGAGGTGTCTCCAGAAAGCCGCCTGAACCGACGAACAGATTCGAGTACCTCGTCCGGGTCATGGCGCCGGCCAACTTCGCCTCGTAGACCCGTCGTGGCGCCGCGTTCTTGGAGACGTACTTGCAGACCAGTCCCTTGGCCGTGAGCGCAACGAGTAGGTTGACCGCGACTACGGTCTTGCCCGTGCCAGGGCCCCCTTCGATGATTACGACGCGAGGTTGGTCTTCCGATGCCGATTGCCCCGACGCGAGCGCCGCCTCATAGACGGCCTTTTGGTCGTCGATGAGAACAAACTCGGGCTTGCCCTTCAGCATTCCGCTCAGGCTGTCGGCCAGGGCCTTGGACGGTCGGATACGTCCGCTCTCTATCGCGTAGAGCACGGCCTTGTTGTCGCCGTGACGGACGTGCTGCTTGATGAAGTCGCGCAGGCGGCTGCGCTCTGCCTCACCCTTCAGGAACAGCGGCGCCTTGTCGATGTACCCCGCATAGTGGCGCGAGTCGATGACGCCGTCACGAAGATAGTTGTGGAGGTAGGCGCAAGGCCGGATGGAGATCCCCCCATCGTAGACAGCCTCGTTGAAGCCCTCCAGTAGGGTGGCATATGACCAGGCTTGATACGACGGGTGCACGACCTCCCGCTGCGCATGCGCGAGGTAGGTAACGACGATGGCGTCTTTGGCAGTGGCTGACGCCTTTTCCCACTGCTTCAACTCGATGACCACTGCGTTCTTAGCGCCGTCGGCCCCGAAGCCTGTCAAGGTGACATCAATGCGCTTGGAACTCTGCGGAATGTGGAACTCGACAGCGACACCCGTGTCGGCCGGGATGTCCTCGTCCCGCAGCACCTTCGCCATAAACCCTAGTGATTCACGCCAGGATCGCAGTTCAGGTGCAGCGACCTTGCGGCCCGTGATCGTCTGAAATCGAAGGTGAATGACCTCGTCGATCTCCTTGTCGTCGTTGTCCCGGAGGAACTGTCGCTTGTCAGCCTGGTAGACGATCACGCTATGCCTTGTCTGTCGCCGCCGCTGTCAGATTTCCGTGTACTTCTTGCTTGAGCCACGCGCTTTTGACACAGGGTACTTCGCGGCGTTCGCCTTCAGCTTGTGCTCCGCCGCGGCGTTCAGATCCACGCCAAGAACATCCGCGAGCCTGACGACATAGAGCAGGACATCTGCTAGCTCGTCGCGGACGGCTTGGGCGTGTTGCGGGTGGCCGGCGGCCCGCTTGGAGTCTTCCTCGCTCATCCACTGGAAGATCTCAGACAACTCGCCGACCTCCCCCGTCAATGCCATGACGAGGTTTTTGGGCGAGTGGAACTGTTCCCAGTCTCGCTCGCGGGCAAAAGCTGTCAGTGCCTCAGACATTGCGCGCACATCAACGAGGTGGGTGACCTGCTCGGTCTTCTCATCCGTGCGACCTGCGGTCACGTTTTAGTCCTCGACGCCTTCGCCTGTCTGCCATATGCCCACCGCGAAGTGCCACGCGGAGATGGATGGAGGTGATTCATCGCAGCAGTGTAGCTAGGGTCAACTCACCGCAGCTCAACGAGCGCCCCGAGGGCAGTGGAAACCGCACGCATGGCTACGTTGGTGGCGGCTTGAACACTGTAGGCGAGCCCGGACAGTCTTGACGGACGCCGGAGCTACTCGGGCTTCCGCTAGCTACCGTTCTATCGCCTGCGCCATGAAACTTCGGGCATGTCAAAGGCGACCCCGTGCCCCTTCTGCGCCCTCCCGGCCAGCCGCATCGTCGGCGCAAGCGAGCACGGCTTGGTGGTGCGCGATGCGTACCCGGTTTCGACGGGCCACACCCTCGTCATCCCGCGTCGCCATGTCGGCTCCTTCTTCGATCTGCTGGCCGATGAACGGGCCGAACTGCTGACGCTGCTTGATACAGCCAAGCGCGACCTAGACGCTGAGTTCTCCCCGCATGGGTACAACATCGGCATCAACGACGGCGCCGCCGCTGGCCAGACCGTGCCGCACCTGCACATCCACCTGATCCCTCGCTACCAGGGCGACCGCGCCGACCCCCGCGGCGGCGTGCGCTGGATCTTCCCCGAGAGGGCCGACTACTGGAGCACGCGGTGACCCTCGTGCCGTCGCCTGAGGCGCAGTTGTCCTTCTTGACGAAGCTGCAGCGCCTCTTCGCCGAAGGCGACTTCACGGCTACCTACAAGTTCGCTCTGATCATCGCGTTGGCGGACCTGGCGGTCGAACTGGGCGCCGATGACGGAGGCGCCCTGCGGCTGTCCAACCGCAGCATCGCCGCCAAGTTCATCGAGTTGTACTGGCAGCAGACCGCGCCGTACAGCACCGGCCGCGCGGGAACAGCGCCCGGGGTGCTGGCGCAGAACAATGGCGCCAACGCGGCCGTGCTCACCGTGATCGCCGAGTTTCGGCAGAGCAGTCCCGTCGCCACGCCACTGTCTGCCCGCACGCTGGCCGGCTACCCGGCGTTGATCCGGCGGGTCGCCGACACGGTGTCGGCGCAGCCGCTCCAGTACCTGCAGAACCTTGGCGGCCAACGAGACCAGTTCCTGTACGAGCGCGCGCGTGGCGTGACCATCCTGCTCCCTGGCGTGCACTATTGCCTGCGGCGCTTCCAGCCACTGGTGCAGCAACTCGCTCGCAGTAGATGGATCGACCACATCAAGCGCAATCGCCTCAACGGGCCGCTGCTGGGCGAGGCGGATGACCTGGAGGCGTTCCTGTTCGAGACCCCGCGCCAGACGTTGGCGGAAATCGGAGCCGGTTTGCGGCTGCTGAACGGCAGCCGATGCTTCTACTGCGGCTCGACCGCCCATGAGGTGGACGTGGATCACTTCGTCCCCTTCTCGCTGTACCCCCGCGACCTGATTCACAACTTCGTACTGGCGCACCCGGCCTGCAACCGCAGCAAGTCGGACACCTTGGCGGCGCTGCCGCATCTGGAGCGGTGGCTCGAGCACATCACTAGGCACCATGACTCGCTCCAGGAAATCGGCCATACAGTCGGGCGGCCCGCAGACCGAGTGGCCAGTCGGTCCGTCGCGACCTGGGGCTACGCCAACGCGGCCAGCAGCGGCGCGCAGGCGTGGCTGCGAGCGGGCCTGTACGAGCCGGTGGGGGCGTCCTACACCAACTGCTTCGTCTAGCCCCTGGGAGACGCCACTCAAAAGACCAAATGATCCATAACCCTACCAGTCATTTACTCGCGCTTTATGGTCGGGACTGCTTAATCGAGCGACCTTAGTGAGCCGCACATCTTCGTTCGCTAAACATTCATACCTCAATATGACAAACAACCGCATTACTACAGGACTGCCTGCTCGCGCAATGCAAAAAATTAGCGACTCTGCTGCGCAGGGCCGGCTTGTAGTCGTAGTAGGCGCGGGCGTTAGCATTGGCCTAACCGACGGACAGTTGCCGTCATGGCCTGCCCTGATCAAGAACGGATTTGAATATGCACACAAGAAGGGGCGAATTTCAGATTCTCAACTAACCTCGTGGAGCGCTCAACTCATTTCGTCGGACATTGACGAACTATTAGGAGCGGCCGAGTTTGTGGGGCGAAAACTTGGGTCGCCTCTTGATCCGATTTACGGTCGCTGGCTTGAAGATGTTTTCGGAACGGTGCGGCCGTGCAATGCACAACTAAGCGCCGCAATTCGCGCATTGGCGTCTCGCGGAATACCAATCTGTACTCTAAATTACGATCCGCTCCTGGAGATCGCGACGGGCCTGCCCGGCATTCGCGTATCAGAGACGCATCGGGTAATGTCCTGGGTGCGAAAAGAGATTCCGGGAATCCTGCACTTGCACGGTTCGTGGGATGTGCCGAGTTCGTGCATCCTGGGAATACGGGACTACGAAACTACTCAAACCGACGAAGTTCGGGATCTAATCCAGAGAAACCTTGCCGCCTTTAATCACCTGCTCTTCATTGGCTGCGGTGACACGTTCACAGATCCCAACTTCTCAGCTTTGTTGAAGTGGTTGCGGACAAAGCTGATCGTGCTGACTCCGCAACATGTGGCGCTAACTCGTGAGGACGAAGTGCCAAAACGCAATGCCGACCCCTCGTGGGCAGGCTTTGTTGAGCCGGTAAGTTTCGGTCCAGCGCACAAGGATTTGGCTAACTATTTGCTTGAGCTTTTTCCGGGGATGGTGAAAAGGCGGGTTTCGCGAAATTCTATTTCTCCGCTCAGTGAAGCGAACGTAGTACTAAAGAACTATAAGGACTTCTTGCATCGCGATTGCGGTCAAATGACGATAGAGGGTGTAAGCGCAGACTTGGATACTGGCCAGCGGCGATTCGATCTGGAGAGGCTGTTTGTTCCGCTCAGAGTATCTGCTTGCCCACCGGAATTTTTGCCTTCTGATCCGGATGCCGCTGCCAAACTCAAGAAATGGCAGGAAGAGAACCCGGTACCCTTACCTTTTGGAAATGTTCTGGCGAAAGGCAAACGTCTAGTCCTGCTGGCCTTGCCTGGAGGGGGAAAGACACTGCTTCTAAAACGCCTTGCGGTCGCCTATTCAAATCCATCGCGTCGTGGCGCCAGCACAGATGACTTGCCAGAACTTCCATTGCTTCCGCTTCTGATTCGTTGCCGCGAATGGCGCGATCACATTCGACTGCCCATAGCGACTTTGCTGAAGCGTATAGGTGACGTTATTGGCCAAAGCGACCTGAGTGGCTTCTCTGAAGCTATTACGCCGCTGCTGAAAAAAGGGCAGGTATTACTGCTAGTCGATGGCTTGGATGAAATTCACAATGACGTTGATAGAGCCACGTTCGTTGAGCATCTAGAATCATTTTTGGATAAATATGATCGAGTTCGCTTGGTAATTACAAGTCGCGAGGCCGGCTTCGATTTAGTTGCGCCGTCACTTTCGCGATTCTGCGAGCGCTGGAGGTTGGCGCCGCTCGCCGATGACGCCATTGCGTTGTTGTGTGTGCATTGGCACCGCCTTATGACGGGCGATACTATTGAGGCTGCTGAAGAGGCCGAGGAGGTCTCGCAGACGCTAATGAAAAATGCCTCTCTTCGGCGTCTGGCGGAGAATCCACTACTCTTGACCATGCTTCTTGTGGTAAAGCACGGAGCGGGTGGTTTGCCGCCTGATCGAGTCAGCCTGTATGGCCGTGCCGTTGATGTCTTATTGGATACATGGAACATCAAGGGGCACGATCCATTGAACGCAAAGGAGGCTGTGCCTCAGCTCGCTTATGTGGCATTCCAGATGATGTGCGCCGGCAAGCAAACTGCCACTGAACGTGAACTCTTGGCCTTGCTGGAGGAGTCGCGCGAGAGGCATCCGAACATTAAGCGCTACGCCAAGGACAGTCCACATAAATTTCTAAAGCGTGTTGAGCTTAGGTCCAGTTTGCTATTGGAGGCTGGACATCAGATGGAAGGAGGGCGAGCCGTTCCGTTCTATCAATTTCGGCATCTTACTTTTCAAGAATATTTGGCTGCGGTGGCTGCTACAGAAGGTCACTATCAGTCATTTCGACAGGATGATACAGTTTTAACCCCATTGGCTAAGTATTTGTTGGCCGAAGAATGGAAGGAAGTGGTGCCAATGGCCGCGGTATTGGCACGAAAGCGAGCAGAACCGCTACTGATCGAGTTGATATCCCTTGGCCGGGGCCAACTCGGGATCCTTGAAGTGGAATCTGAAGAATTTAATGGATTCGAGGGTAGAAAGCTTGAGGGAGCGCCGGGGCGTCTTTTACAGTGCCTAGTTGAAGAGGCGGAAGCGTCATCTGGAACGATATCTGCCGCGCTGCACCTGATTGCTCTATTTGCACACGGCTGCAAGACTGCAGACGATTGGGAATCGCTTTGCCGCGGGCCATATGGGAATGAACTTTACAACCTAGCTTGGGAGCTTTTGGTTTCAAGACGTTGGCATCGTGCTTCTTGGCATATGAATAGTTGCGCAGCAATTGCTGCCTATCAGCAGCCGATGAGCTACTGGCTCGGGGAGAATGGAAGGGCGGAAGTCCGCCTTTTGCTGCAAAGCGCCAAGAAGGAGGAACTGGGTCGCGGGCTGCTAATCTCTATGGGGATGCTTTGGAATGATTTTGAAGATGATTCGTCAAAGGATGACGCGGCCAAGGCAGTTTGGATGGACTTGATTGAGCCTCAACTTTTGAATGCTGACGAGGATCTGTGGCCCATTGCAACATGGGTGTGGACAAACGCGCGCCGTCGGCTAGGGGCGTCCAAGGATGTTGATCGGAATCTGCTGGATACGTTCCTGATACGCTGGTTGAGTGGACAGCATGATAGGGCTGCTGGTATTGTACAGTTTTTTATGAGTCGCCAGCTTGGATTGGACCGAAATTCTTGGACCCCGGAACTATCACCGGAACAAATTAGGGTGGTACGTGATAGATTTGATGCTGTCGTCGAGAATAAGACTAGAGATGCAAGATACGAAAAGTCGGCCTGCTTCTTTATTGCCTACCATGCTAGATCAGTCTGGACTGACGAGGAATTAGTTGCAAGGATGGAGGCGATTAAGAATGACGCACTAACGGCTTCAGGGAGAATATGGGAGCAGATCGGGAAAGAGTTGATATCCCGCAGAAGGACTACAAAGAGTGTCCGAGCAAAGGGATCGACTAAGCTGTAACTGGGCGCTAGCGTCGGACGACAAGGGTTGTCACCTATTTGCTACCGCTTTGGCCCTTGGGCTGTGCAACCCGTGGCTCTATGCAGTCTCGTGTAGAACGCGACAGCCGTTCCAGATGGCCGAATCAACGCTGACCGGTTGAGTGCGCAGCTTCTTTGAGCGTGGGGCTGCAGGTAGGCGATGGAGAGAGGCTTACTAGCCGCGGCACGTCGGCGAGCAGCCAAGCTTCTAGTTGGAGGAAGTCTTGGCGGCGCCAAGAGCGGCGTGGGGACACCGCGTGCCAGGCATGGACGCCCCTGAGTCAGTGGCCGTGCCGGAGTTCGGGAAGCATCCCCCCAGAATTTTGGCCAAATTTTTTCCGAGGCCCCGGAAGCAGCTCCATGGGTCCGGGTGACTAAGCCAGGGTTTACTGGCGCGCCAGCGGGGGTGTCCGGGGGTTGTGGGGGGGGGTCGGGCGCGTCCCCCTCTGAACTGGTTTGGCGCGCCGGGGAAAGGGGCCCCGCGGCTTCGTCCGCCTGATAGCTGTGGGTGGTGGGCGCGGCAGACATCACTGCGGGCGAGCGGGCTGGCGGGCGGGCGCGGGGCATCGCCTGCCTGCTGCGCAAAGGCCGAGAGCTGGCCCCGAGCAGGACAGAGTGCCTCGTCACGGAGGAGGCTAGTCATCCAAGACGGGGCAAGGGCCCCGCGTAAGGGCAACGTAACGGCAACGCAGCCCCAGAAAGTAAAAAGCCCAGCCGGTGAGGGCTGGGCTAAGTACTTGACTTACAACGAGTTTTTGGCTCCCCGACCTGGGCTCGAACCAGGGACCTACGGATTAACAGTCGCCCAGAAGAGGCTGCCGTCACACAGATCACTGAACCGATGTCGAAAAGACCTTATCTTGGGGGCACTTGCGAGACTTTTTCCCTGCCCATGTACCCCACGATTCGATTATGTCCTCAAAGCGGCCCCCGGGTCAAACCTCGCATGTCAGAGCGTGGCCAGTGCCTTTCGCATGGCCTGCATGTCTGGATGAACGTACAGGTAGGTCGTGTTGATCGAGGCATGTCCTAGTTGTTCCTGGACTACCTTCAGGTTCGGTACGTTGTTGGCCAGGATCGTGGACGTGGTGTGCCTGACGCGATGCGCGCTCAGCCGGGGCGCATCTACGGGCATTGCCCGCCGCAGGCGTTGAAAGAAGTTGTCCAGGTTGTCCGGGCGCATCGTGGCGTGACGGAAGGTCGTTCGCCGTTCACTGAACAGCGGCAGGCAGAAGACTTGCTTCCGGTCCATCTGGCCCTTGTACAGCTCCTGGGTTCGGGATCTGAGAGTCAGGAGGTCGGGTAGCAGCTGATCCGGAAGGGGGACCAGCCACTCTCGGCGTGTCTTCGACGACGTGGCCGCCATCTTGATCGTCTTGTCGACGAAGTCGATGTCTTCCCACACCATGCCTAGCAGCTGCCTCTTGCGCATGCCCGTGTAGTACAGCGTCCGCAGGACGATCAACCAGAACCACTGCGGCTGGATCAGATCGACCTCCATGCCGCGCTTGTTCAGAGCCTTGCTGGTCCGCAGCCACTCCATGTAGGCCTGCATCGAGTCCCTGGGCAGGGCCTTCGGCAGGAGTTGCGTGACGGGCGCGCCCTGAACCTTGCGCAGCGGATTGCTGAGCATCCAACCTTCCTGCACGGCGGCATTGAAAAGCACGCTGAGGTGCCGCCGCTCCGTGTTGAAGCTGACGGGTCGCATCCTCTTGAGGGACCAGGCCCTGAAATCCAGCATCACGTCGGGTGTGACCCGGTTCAGAGCGATGTCGCTGGGGGCCGCCGTGGCGCCCCCAATGAAGCGGGTGAGGTTGCGCACCACCAAGTCGTACCTCGCAACCGTAGCGCCGGTCAGAATTCTGATGCGCAGGTAGTGGGCGAGAAGGGATGCAAGGGTCGGGTCCGAGTTTCCTGCTAAGTCCATGGGCTACTGCTCCGTGTTCAGTCGCGGCGCACGACATCTTCGTGCGTCGCACGGCTGGGCTTGGGCGTCGCCCAAAGCTCGGGCCACTTGCCGATATCGGCAAAGGTCGGCCTTGAAAGCAGGCAGCGAGCTGCTTTCTGTCCGCTGTCGAGAGTAGCGCCGTTTCCGGAAGGTCATGGCGGCGTAGATGTTTGGGTGACCGCCGGTTTCGGGCTTGGCTCGCGCCTGGTCAGCACGAGCTGGGAGTCGTTGCAGTCTTCACCGGTCGGCTTTGCCCGATTTCTCCGTTTGCCGTATTTGCCGGGTTGTCCGGATTTGCCTAGAATCCACCTATGAGCACCGATCTCAGCACTCCCGTGCTGCTACGCCGCATCGCGCGGCTTGAGGCCACCGTTGGGCGCCTCAGCGAAGACCTCGGCACTCTTCGCTCTGCAGTCAGCAAGCAAGGGCTGCAATTGGCGAAGACACGAGGCGTTCGAGCCTGGATCGCGCACGCCGACACAGCCGCCGCGGACAATTTGCATGCTCAGGCCGCGGGCGGCCTGGCGGGTGCCATGGCGCGCGGCGAGGCTGCGCGTGTCCAGTGGGTCAAGGATGGCCTCGTCGTGTCCGGTGAGCAACTCGCGCAAGCCTGGGGGCTCACCCGTCAGGCTTTGGCGCCGGCCTCGGACCGTGGTGAAATCTTCGCGGTGAAGGTCGGCAATCGACTGTTCTACCCGCAAGCGTTCCTTGGTATGGACCGCGAGGCCGTGGCGGCCGTCTGCCGCGCGCTCGGCAACCTCGGTACCAGCGAGAAGCTGATGTTCTGGCTGCGCGAACACGGCGCCCTCTCTGGAAAGAGCGTGGCCGTCGCTTTAGAGGCCGGGACAGACTTGGCCAAGGTGGAGCGCCTGGCCGTGGCATGGGCGCGCGAGCGAGGTGCCTCGCGTGTCTCTGCGGCTGCCTGATCCCGGTTCCTTCGAAGATCTGATTCGACCGACCAGGATCGAAGTCGCGTCGCTCATGCGCCTGAGCCGGCATCCGGCCGCCGAGCCGTACTGGTCTGCTGGGGTCTACCGCTTTGACGATCCCGATCCTGGCGGTGCCGATGCGTTCGGCACCTGCTATACCGCCAGCACCATCGAAGTTGCCTTCGCGGAGAGCGTCATCCATGAGTGCGGGCGGTTCGTCAGAGGCGGCTACGAGGTGCCGGTCGCGGAGCTGACAGAGCGCTCGGTCGTGCGGTTCACCTGTGACCGGCGGAAGACCCTGCTACTGGCTGACATGACCGGGGCTGCGCTCAAGGCCCTGGGACTCAACAACGACATCAGCGCATCCGCCGACTACAGGGTGAGCCAGGCGTGGGCGCGGGCGATCCACGGTGCGAGTGCGCGCTGGGACGGTGTACGGTACGTGTCGCGGCAGATGTACAACGGGTTCGCCTACGCCATCTTCGAGCGCAGCGGGCTGCGCAAGCTGCGCGCCGAGAAGCTCAAGGCGCGGCAGGTGGATGACCTCTGTGATCGGTTCAACGTCACCGCGGTCTGAGAGCGCCATGGGGAAGGCGACGACGATGCCAGTGCGCTCGATGAAGGGCTTTGTCGAGATGACCAGCTTCGGGCGGTCGTCCGACATCTCATGGCCCACGGCGGGGTTAGAGGAATTTCTTGTAGTACGCGCACTGCAGCCTCAGCCGCAGCGCGAGGGCGATGGCCAACGGCGGAAGGAGCTTGACCGGCGCACTTGTAGCCTGCTTCGCCCTTGGCGCCGGGTCCAGGGAGGGCGAAGGGGCGCTCAGCCGACCGTACCGCTGGCCATCGCTTCACGACCCTGCCGGCCCTGTCCAACATGGAGTAAAACCGCCTATTGCTACTTCGGCCCAGGGGTATCTTCATGCATGTCGCCACCGCACCCCCACCCCTCCCGGTGGGAAAGATCAAGACCTTCGGCCCTGTCGGACCCAAGTACGAAGTTGGAAACGCCATCCGGCAGCTGGATGACGGCGACTGGCTGATCGAGGTCACGATGGTCGAGACGGGTGAGAAGGCGGAGTACCGCTGGACCAACCTGACGGACGACCCGGAGGCGCGCTGATGTATGCGGTGGCCTTTGATCTGGTGGTTGCAGATACCCAGAGGCATCATCCGCGAGGGGTGCCTCAGGCGTACAGCGACATCGGCGCTGTGCTTGGGGAGCACGGCTTCCGGCGTGTACAGGGCAGCCTGTACGTGACCGACAATGAAGACATGGCCAACCTCTTCCTCGCCATCCAGTCGCTCCGAGCCAGGGCTTGGTTCCAACAGTTGGTCAGAGACATCCGAGCCTTCCGCATCGAACAGTGGTCGGACTTCACGGCTGTCGTGAAGTCGTAGCTGCGGGCAGTGAGGCCCGGAGGATCGGGCCACGACGGACTAGAGGTATTTCTTGTAGTACGCGCACTGCAGCCTCAGCAGCACTGCCAGCGCCACGGCTAGCGGCAGCAGCAGCTTGACGGGTGCGCCCACGCCGGGCAAGGCCAGGTAGACGACGTAGCCCAGGATCGCCACGAAGCTGACCGCCAGCTTGGCCCTGTGGTAAATGCTGGCCGACTCGTGGCCGGCGCAGGCCTTGCGCTTGGCGCGCGCGACCAGGCCGTCAGTGGCCCCGAGCATCATGCCCAGTGCCAGCAGCGGCAGCGCGCACAGATAGGTCGCTGTGCGCACGGCAAAGATGCCCGTGTTCGTGGCCATCAGCAGCCAGCCGTCTCCAGCCTCGGCCAGCTGCCGCCGCACGAAGTCGCCCCCAGGGTCTGGCGTGGCCTTTATCGTCTCGCTCGCCGCATTGCTGCGCATCGAACTCGGCCAGTTCATCAAGGCTCGCGCGAAGAGCAGCGACGTGTCCACCGCGGCATCATGGATCGTGCTGTTGATCCGGCGGGCCACGGCCAGCGGATCGAAGAGCACGGGCTCCAGCCTGGCCAGCTCCTGCAGCTCTTCCTGCAGAACCGCCTGAGCATGCAGCAGTGGGGCGTCGGGCGAGCGGTCACGGGACCAATACCAATGGACCGTCAGCGTCCCTGCCCAGACGAAAAGGCCGATGGTGACCCACCAGAACAGGATGCGCAGCGGCCACTTCCACTGGCGGACCAGTACACCGTGCTCGATGTTGGCGTTGCTGCTGGTGGCCATGCTATGCGCCCTCCACGGTCAGCGCGTCCTCAGGGTTTCGGGCGACATAGCTGGCGTAGCTTGACCGCATCGCGGTCAGCATCGCCTCCCAGTTCTCGGGCACGCCTTCCTCCCCCGCCGCCAGCGGCAGGGGGATGCGAATCTTCACCAGCTTGCCGCCTTCCAGCAGCGCGAACGCCTGGCCCTTGGGCAACTTCATCAGCCAGGCCGGATCGAGCATCGGCACCTTCTCGGTCGAGACGCGGTCCTCGTTGCGCGACGCGAAGTCGGCCATCTCGGTCGGATCGTTGGTGTCCGATACGCCGCTCGCCTGCAGCCTCGTGAAAACCCTGACCTGCTCGAGCTGGTCGGTCAGCCGTTCCGCGGTGGCGAGGTTCTTCACGCGCAGCATGACGATGCTGTTGAGGTTGCCGCTGATCTGCTCGGCTTTCGCCGTCGACCCCACCTTGGCCTCGATGTCCTGTGCCGTCTGGCTGTAGCCGGTGATGAAGAGGCCGGCGCCGCCCCCCTTGTTGGCGGCCTGCACGAACTCGGGGCCGATCAACTCGTTCAGTTCGTCGGCATGCAGGCGGACCCGGCGCATGCCTTCGGTCCATGACATGCCGTAGGTGGCGCCGTGCTTGTAGATGCGGCCGAAGGTCGAGGTCAGGTCGGCCAGCATGGACGCACTGACCGCCTCGGCGACATCCCGTATGGAGAGGGCGTCGAAGCCGCAGTACACGATGCCACCGCGGTTGATGACCGACATCCAGTCCAGCAGCGGCCGCGTGTCCGTGGTGTCGTCGTACTCCGGTGAGATCAGGTCGGCGACCTTGCCGGTCGTGAGCTTTTCCAGCAGCGGGTACAGCGAGTTCACCAGCTTCTCGAAGTAGGTGCGGTCGTTGGCCAGCACGGACGCGATGGCGTCGAAGATCGCGTCCTGGTAGCCGTTGGTCTTGAAAAACTGTGCCAGCAGCAGGAGCTCAACCTCGCGGCCGTTCTTTTCGGCCTTCTGCACCAGGTCTTTCTGCTCCTTGGTGGGATACGGGTCGAAGCGGTCCTGCCAGCCCGGCACATTGCGGTCCAGCCAGTCGACAAAGTAGCGCTTGGCCAGCGAGTCGATGCTGACCCCGTACTTGTAGATCTTCCGGAAATCCGGGCGGTCGCCGACGGCCGCCATCGCGCGGGCGATCACGTTGACGTAGCGCCAGGCAAAGGCCTTGAAGGCCGCCGACTGGCCCTCGGCGGGCAGAGGGCCCGTGGCGCGGGTGGCCACCTCGGTGATCTGCTCGAAGTTGCCGATGGGGTTGTACCGGCTCGAAACCTCGGGGAAGCCCAGGTGGAAGAGCTGGAACTCGCTCGCCCGCCCATGGCGGACGGCGGCCGAATACATGCCGAGCAGCAGCTCGACGTCGCCCTTGGGGTCGAAGACGATCACCACGTCGCCGCGGGCGATGTCCTGCTCGATCAGGATCTGCGCCAGGCGCGTCTTGCCGACGCGGGTGGTGCCGTACACCATCATGTGGTTGTTGAGTTCACCCAGGGCCGTGTGGACTTCCTCCTCGTCGATTTCGACGCCATGCAGGGCCGGGTTGCCGCCGACCGGGGGCAGGGGACGAACCGGATTCCACGGATGGTCCTCGCGAGTCCAGCGCGTCAGCCAAGGCGGCGCGTCGACGCGCAGCTCCATCCGGCGTGCCCATCGGTACAGGGCCGACTGCTGTTTCAGGTGCTCGTTCTCCGGCTGTGCCAGCAGCGTCATCCGCTGGGTATGACGGGCCGTCCACTCGAAGCCTTGCCCGAGGAACACCGCGTTCCTGGACCAGGGAATCTCGCCGGGGTACATCGCGTACGGCTCCAGCGCGCGAACGGCGCTGCGGAAGCGAAGCACCCGGCGTGCCTGGGTCAGCCGCCACGCAGCAAGGCCCACCAGCGCCGCCGCGGCGCCGCAGGCCTGGAAGGATGTCATCAGAAGCATGCCGGGCCAGCTCAGCACGATCCAGCCGCACACCATGGCGCCGGCGACCGAAGCCAACTCGTAGGGCGCCCGAAAAACGTTGTCGATGGGTCCGTCGCTCATGCGTCACTCCGTGAGCCCCGCGTCGGCGGTGATGAGCCCCTGGCCTCCGCGGGAAGGGACATGCGCCGGGGCCTGGGCGCGCGCGTGATCCGGCTGTTCGGGGCAGGGACCGGATTCCAGAACAATTCGGGCTTGCCCACCAGGCAGAACGAGGCCGTCCTTGAAAGGGCCTTGTCGGCCTTGACGAAGGCGTAATAGTGCATGTTCTCGTCACCATTGCGCACGGTCCAGCCCGACTTCGCCAGTTCGTTCTGCAGACGCGCAAAGGCGCGGTCGCCATGCGACTGGCGCAGCTCCGCGATGGGGCCGTCCGCCACGGCCTGGTGCTGGCTCAGGAAGCGCCGGAAAATCTCCGGCGACAGCAGCAGGGCTCCCTCGGGAACGAAATGCACGAGGGCGCTGTCTTCGTTGTATTTGAGGTCGCCGGTTCCAACCGATTGCGCGACCCAAGCCATGAAAGCTGTCGCAGCCGGACTTGGCGTCCTTCCTGATGCCGCCGCTGCGCCAGCGGGTCGCTGACCTCTCTCACGCGGTCGCAGCGGCTTGCCGAGCTCGGGCGTGCTGGTCGCGCGCCCCTGGGCCAGGTCGGCCACAGCCGTCTCGCTGGGGGACAGCATTCCATCGTCCGGGCCGGGCTCGGCCACATGGGCCGGTCCAGGGGCGGGCTGCGGCTCTGGAGCAGGGGAGGGGGCAACGACAGGGATAGCCTGGCCCACAGGCACTGCAGGCTGGTGTTCCATCGCCGCCCCGGCGCCCCCGGGAACCTGCGGTTCGTGGTCCGAGGGGGAAGATGCTGACGCCGACGGCTCGGGCGCTGGCTTCGGCTCGGATCTCTCCAGGACGGCGGCCCCGGCTGGGGCGCCAGGGCGGGCCGTCGGGCCCTGCAGCTCGCTCGTGACCGCCGGCCTCGGCGGTATGGTCAGGGCGGCCGGGGGTGCCGCGCGGCCCTCGCGTGGCGCCGGACTCACTTCGCGTCCCGGGTCAGCTGCGGCAGGCTGGGACAGCCAGACGCGGCCCTTCATCGCCGCCGGGTACTGCGCCGGGTCTGCAAACAGCTTGTCCAACGCAAAGCAGAGGACCGTGAAAGCGTCGGGCGGCGACCAGCCGTCGCACTCGACGCGCACACGCCACACGGCGCCGCCGTCGGGTGCCGTCTCGGCCGCGCCGTACTCCTGCCAGGTATCGAAGATTCGGTCGTTCTTGTCCTTGCCGGGAATCCCCTGCAGGCTTTCATGCTGGGACAGATAGCTGCGGACCTCGTCTGCGAGCCGGGCACAGACGAACCAGACCTTGCCGTCGTGAACCCAGCCAGCCGCGCCGGGCCGGTTCAGCGGCAGGCTGCCGCCTTCGATCAGCATGCGCCGAAGCGCTTCCATCAGCCGTTCCACCAGGGGGCGCGTGCGCGCGCTCGCAAATCGGGTGCGGGGCCCCTGCAACAGGTTCCTTCTTACCGAGTCGCTGTCGGCTCGCTTGATCAGCGAGCCGATGAGGCCGTCTTTGCCTTCGCCAGAGAGGTAGGCCACCAACTGGGACAGCACCTGGCTTTCATCGGCCAGCCAGCGCGTCGCGCGGGCCGGTACGAAGCTGCTCATCAGCATCGCACCCAGCTTGGCGTGGGCTTGGTAATCGCGGTCCGTGGGGTCGGCGAAGGCCACGGTGTACCAGTGCGCGCCGAAGGTCCGCATGGAGCCCGCGAGCGGCGTCCAGGCCTTGCCGTCCCGCGGGGCGTCGCCATAGAGGGTCACCTGGACGTCGGTCACGGCCTTGCCGACGTCGTGCAGCAGCGCGGCAACAAAGACGGCGTATGTCCAGCGGTGCTCCAGCCGCTTGCGCTCTTCGGTGCCCGCGCCCGGAGGCAGCTCGAGCCCCGCCCTGAAGCTCAGCGCCACGTCGGCGACCTCGAGCAGGTGCTGCCACAGCCCGCCGGGGTGGGCGTGGTGATGGGACTCCGATGCCGGAAGCATCTGGACGAACTCGGCCAAGGCCTCCAGAACCGGCATACAGTCCTGGGCGTAGATGCCCTGTGAGAGTCGGGTCTTGCGCTCGATGGAGATCAGCAGGGCCCGCGTCTCGGTAGCGGTGACGATGTCCTCGAAGGCCCGAAGCGGCAGCTGGGAAGCGGGCCTGGCCACGACCGCCTTGGCGAGACGGGGCGCGCGAGCTGCCGCCCTGGCCGCGCCCTTGGAGCCGCCACTGAGGCGATACACCATGGCGACGCCAAGCACGAATGCCAATACCAAGGTAGCGGCCTTGAGCGCGAAGGCGATGTCCATAAGTCCTGCTGTGTCGCGCGGCAAGCGCTCGTGCTGGCGTCGTCCGGGCGACTGGGATGACCACCTACGAGCGCGAGGCCGGGCCTTCCGTGTCCTGGCGCAGCCGGTCCAGTGCCCATGCGGCAAAGGCCTCGGCGGGCCAGGGCGCTTCATGGCCCCAGAAGGGCTCAGCCTTGTGCTCGCAGCGGAAGGCGGCATAGGGCTGGGCCAGTGCGTCCCAGGCCTCGCCCGTCAGCTCATCGCGCGCCTGCCGCACCAGGAAGTCGCACTGGCTCAGCGTGAGGGCAAAAGCCATGTCGTTGCCGGCCAGGTCGCGCGGGAAGTTCACCAGCGTTTTAATGACGTCGCCGGCCGGCCACAGGTCCAGATCGAACTTGCTGTCTAGCCAGTAGTCGGTGAGCCAGCCGGCGTAGCGCCTGAAAAGCAGCTGCAGGGTGCTGTGCCAATGGCCGAAGCCAAGCGCCTGCAACAGCTCATGCAAGTCTTGTCCGTCGGCGTCGGGCGTGCTGATCGGCTCAGGCAGTGGCATGCACATAGGCTGCTCGGCGGGCAGCGGGGCGAGCGGGCACGACGGCCCGTCAATGGCTGCGCCAGCGGGAGGGCAGCCCTTCGGGCCCGGGCGGAGAGGGTAAGTCTTGCGCATCGGCCAAGGCTATGGGGCCAGCCCGAGGCTGGGCCCCGAAAACCTTCGCCCATGTGGGTGAGGGTTTTCGCTTGACAGCCCTCGGACCCTTTGATCTCGCCATTTCGAGGCCCGCCCGCTTAAGGGTGGGCCTCGCTAAGCCATTGATCTGCCATTACTTTTAACGGATTTCGTTTGCCGTTAAAGCCCTTGCCGGACACCCCGCGGCATTTGAGCGGAGGGGGCCGGCGGCCCTTTCAGTCAGGCCATTACCCTTGTGTTCTTCTTGGTTTCTTACGGGCTGTTACGACTTTTTGGCCTGCCCTTTCGGCACTGCCATGCCTTGAGCGACCCGGGGCCTTG
The DNA here is from genome assembly GCF_904426505.1 of Rubrivivax sp. A210. Classification (GTDB taxonomy): domain Bacteria; phylum Pseudomonadota; class Gammaproteobacteria; order Burkholderiales; family Burkholderiaceae_C; genus Rubrivivax. The sequence continues at coordinate 590,080 of NZ_CAJGBN010000001.1, read as the reverse complement.
GGCGAACTCGGCGCTAAGTGCCTGATTTGATTGACATGCGCGGCCATTGAGGCGCGATGTTTTTGGCGGTAAACCGATCAGTATCTCGCGCTGAATCTGTCGCCGTCAATCGAAAACTCTCTCCCACGTGGGCGATGGTTTTCGGTTGTTCGGCACTGGCCCCCCTCGCACATTGCACCCCGTGGCGACGACTGCATTCCGTCGCTGCACTTGCCAGCCTGCTTGCCCCGGACCCGATGGTCCGGGGCTTCTTTCGGCGGCAGCGGACAACCAGGGGAGCAACGGGTGCCAAACAGCTATCGGACATGCCAACGCCTCGCAGCTTTGCTGCTGATGGCCGCGAGCGCCTCTGCCCAGGCCGACTGCTTTGTGCACCACGCGACCCGCTTCAACCTCGACCCGGCGCTGCTGCGTGCCATTGCCGATGTCGAAAGCTCCTTCCGGCCCGAGGCCGTCAACCGTGGCCACGTGCAGCGCACCGGCACTGTCGACGTCGGGCTCATGCAGATCAACACCGGCTGGCTGCCCCGCCTGGCGCGCCACGGCATCACGGCCGCCGACCTTGCCGATCCCTGCACCTCGATAGAGATCGCGGCCTGGATCGTGTCCGACCTGGTGCGCCGCCATGGAGATACCTGGGAGGCCGTCGGCGCCTACAACGCAGGCTGCTCCGAACTCAAGGGAACGGCCTGCACCCGGGCGCGCTCCGCCTACGCCTGGCGGGTCTACCGCCGGCTGGAACGCTCGGCCACCAAAGTGCCCAGCTCGACCCCAGGCCAGACCGTGCTGCTCGCGCCCGGCTTGCGGTCGCTGGGCCAATCTCTGGCGACCGACGGGCGCGATGAAGGAGCGCCGCAATGATGCCCCGCTGCCACTGGCTGGCCTTGCCGGCCCTTTGCGCTTTGCTCGCCGCCTGCGAGACGCAGCCGCCAGTGCCGGCGACGATTCCCCCAGCCCTGCATACGTACAGGATCGCCCAGCAGGACTGGGACGGGCGCAAGGTGTTCGAGACCTGCATCGAGTGCCCGCGCCCGACCTTGAAGACCTTGCCGGGCGTGGTGGTCGCGAAGGCGCCGGCCCTGGTGCTGCCCCCGCCGCCGCCAACGGTGCCGCCGCCAATCGTCTCGAGCGCGCCGCGCCGCCTGGTCGCAGTCGTTCAGTTCGACCTCAACAGCTCGCGCTTGCGGCCCGCAGTCAAGGCGCAAATGGATGCCTTGGCACCGCTGCTGCGGCTGGCGATCCAGGTCCAGGTCACCGGATATACCGATGACCTCGGGGCGCGCAAGCTCAACACGAGGCTGGCCCAGGCGCGGGCGCAAGCGGTGGTGGCCAGCCTGCAGGAGCGGCTGGAGCGTGCCCGTCCGCCCGTGCCCATGGTGGCCGGGGCCGGCCGGCCCCTGTGCTGCTACGTCAGCAGCAACCAGTCCGAGGTCCAGCGCGCGCCCAACCGGCGCGCCGAAATGGTCCTGCACCTGACCTCTGGCCCGGAGCTGGACCGCGTGCTCAGCGCCCTCCCGCCAGCAGCCGGGGTAATGGATTCGGCACCGGAAGGTGTCCTCCGCCACGCCGGTTCCATCCCTGCGCCGTTGGGCGGCGCGTTGTCCGGGCTTCAACCATGAACTTTGCTGCCGCCGAACTCAACGCCGCCGCTGCCATGACGCGACCGCCGACTTTGGGCTCCTTCGGGTGCGTGCCGCGCACGGCCCGCGTGCTGCTCGTGGGCACGCCCGCCTTCGCCTGGTTGCGCCTGCTGCAAGAGCGCGCGCCAGGACCGCGCGTCGACCTGCGCTACCTCATCGAGGGGGCGATCCTGCTGCTCCAGGCCAGGTCCGATCTTCACACCGACTGGATCGGGCACTCACGGGAGGCCCTGGTCCGCCATGTCGCGGGACGCCAGGCCATTGCGCCTGCGAGAACCGGCCGCGCCCCTGGCCCGGCCGAAGGGGCACAAGCCCGGACTTCAGGGGCTTCACCGAGCCATCGTCACGACGACTGCAAGGCCTTGCAGATCGGCGAGGCGGCATTTCAGTGGCTCAAGGGCAAGCAGGGCACCACACGCGATCCGAGGCTGGATCTGCGCTACCTCGTCGAAGGGGCCCTGACCCTGATCGGTGAGCGCGCGGAACTGCTGCCACAGGTCGTGGGACTGGCCAGGCGCTCTCTGCGCGACCACCTGGCAGAACTCGAACACCAATCCGTCGAACCCTTTTCTCTGGAGAAATCGCAATGACCACCCGCCTCACCCGCCACAACTTGCCCGCGATGAACTCGCCCCTGCTGTGGGCCCTACCCGCGGCCCTGGCTGTGCTGTTGATGCTCGGCCATCCCGCGTTCGCGGCCACCAACACGGGCACCGCCCTGCAGGCCGCCTTCACTTCGCTGAACGACATGGTCAACGGCTATGGCAAGCAACTGCTGACGGTGATCGGCTTCGGTGTCGCTGCCATCGGCTACATCGCCGCCAATGCGACGAGCGTGATCATGAAGTTCGTCGGCTACGCGATCTTCCTGGGCGTCGGCCTGGCCGCCGCGACGACGCTCACCGGCGCGATCGTCTGATCGGTCAGCTGCGCTCAGCCCACGCAGGCCGCCATGGAAGACCACGACATGCTGATCGTCATGGGCCTCAAAGACCCGTGGAAGTTTCTGTTCGTCGACATGGACATCGCGATGGTGTCGGCTTCGGTGGGCTTCGCCCTGTTGAGCACCGGCCTGCCCACCCCCGTCGTGGTCGGCACGGCAGCCGCGGTGGGCTACTTCATGCACATCGGCCGCAAGGGCAAGCCCCGGGGCTATGCCGCCCATCTCGCCTACTGGTATCTGCCGCCGCTCATCAGCCGCCTGAAGCGCGTCCCCGCCCCCTGGGCAACCAGAACCGTGGGCTGAGGGCGGGGCCTTGGCAGCCGGACCCAGGACATCGGAGCAATCACCATGAACCCGCAACGCCAGCTCACGGACATCCAGTCGCTGGCCTCGGCCCTCAAACGCCAGCAGGCCATCACCATCGTGTTGGGACTGCTGGCCATCCTGCTGACGATAGGAAGCCTGTCGCGGCAGTCCACGGTCGTCCTGGAGCCGCCGACCCGGACCAAGACCATCGCCATCACTGGCGATCGCGTCGACGGCGCCTGGCTCGAGGAAATGGGGGCCTGGGTCGCCCACATGATCCTCGACGCCTCGCCGCACTCCATCGGCTGGCAGCAGGACCAGGTGCTTCGTTGGACGCATCCGGCGGCCCATGGACAGCTGCAACAGGAGATGGCCGTCCAGGCCAAGCGCCTGATCGACGCCAACGCCTCCACGGTCTTCTGGCTGCAACAGCTGGCCCCCGACCTGGACCGCCAGCGCGTGGCGCTGGTCGGTCAACTGGACACCTATGTCAACGGAGTCAAGGTCCAGGGGTCGTCGCGCACGGTCTCCTACCTCCTGCAGTTCGAGGCCCGAGGCGGCCGCATGCTGGTCAAGGAGTGGAAGGAAGTGCCGGGCGACGACATCTGGCTCACGCGCGCCCTCGAAGCCGCCGCAAAGCTCAAGGAGAAGGCAGATGCCAAACGATGAACCTGTCCGTGCGGAGTGCCTTGTCGCGACCGCCGATATGCTGCAACAGCTCCATCTGTCCGAACAGGACTCGCAGCCCTTCGCCCGTCTGGGTGACCTCGCGGCCGTGCTTGTGGTCGTGACGCTGTGCCTGCTCGGCATGTTCGCGACGCCGGTGCGCGCGGCCCAGACCCTCGACGTGCGCGACGGTGACACGACGATCAGCCGCATCTCGGTGCGGGACCAGACGCGGCTGCGCGTCGATCGTGGCCGCGTGCTCGATGTCATCGGCGACGTCTTCGATGCGCAAAAGAGCCCTGCCGGCCGCATCGCGGTGCTCAAGGACGATGTCGACGGCGAGGTTTACCTCAAGCCGGTGCCGCCGGCCAGCATGCGGGGAATGGACGGCAGCCTGCCGCCCGGACCCCTGGCAGGCCCATTGCCGCCCATCAAGCTCGACGTCAAGACCGACCGCGGCACCGTGGGTCTTCTGCTGCAGCCTGCAGATGTCGTGGGAGATACGGTCACGCTGCGCATCAACGGCGGCGAACAACGTCGCGCCGCCCTGGCCTCGGAGCCGCGCGGCAAGAGCCACCCTCATGTCCGGGGCGCCAAGGCCTTGACCCTGGCGATGGCGGCACCCGCCCTGGCCGGCGAGATTCCCTCGCAGAGGCTGCCCGGCGCTGGACAGGAGCTGGCCCTGTGGCGCGAAGCGCGCTTTGTGCTGCAGGCCCGCTTCGAGGCCCCCGGCCTGGTCGGCGAGTCCTACGAGCTGACCAACGTCAGCGGCGAGCCCATGGTGATCGACGAGCGAGAGCTGTTCCGGCCCGGCGTGGTGTCGGTCAGCGTGAGGGATCTCCAGCTGCCACCGGGCGCCAGCACGCCGGTCTGGATCGTCCGCCAGGCCGGCGAGGACGGCTGACCGTCGCTCTCTCGGCAATTCCTCCTCAACCCGGCCCGGTCCCATCTCATGGCAACACGTCTGAACATCCCGATCTATTCGCGCCTATCGCCAAAGGCCAAGCAGATCGTCAACATGATCGCCGGCGGCCTGGGCATGCTGTGCGTCGCGCTGGTGGTCTCGGGAATGATCGGTGGCCCCGAGCTGCAGTCGGCCGCCCCGAAGGAAATGCCCCGGCCCCGGCCCATCGTGGGCGTCCCTGGCGCCCAGCTCGACGCTAAGGATGCCTGGATGGGCGGGGCCGGCAAGGAACTGGCCCAGCTGCGCGACCAGCTCAAGACCGCGGAAGACGACCGCCTGGCCCTGCGTGGCGAGCTCAAGGCAACGCGGGACCAGTTCACGTCCGAGATGAACGCGCTGCGCGAGCGCGGCCTGCTGCCTCCCGCGCCGGCACAGTCGGCGGCGCCGGTTGTGGCGCCGCTGGACCTGGTGCCGATCAGGCCGGTCGTTTCGCCGCCCCAGGCCGCTCCTGCTGTCACCGGCGGCACAGTGGCAGGCTCTCCAGCCGCCGCTGCAACTCCAGCCACCCGGGGGCCTGTGGCCTTTCCAAGCCAGCGTGGGGACCGGCTGCCTGCGCCTGCCGCCGGGGCCTATCCGCCGGGGTCGCCCCTGGGCGGAGGCCAAGCGGCTGCAGGAAGCGCCGCGGGCCCGGTCGTCGAGCTGCCGCCGGTATCGCTGATGCGCGTGTCGCTCGGCCCGGCCGCATCCGCCAGTTCGGCCCAGGCCTCCAACGCCAAGACCTCCGGCCAAGCCGTTCGACAGCCCCGCACTTTGAACACCTTCCTGCCGGTGGGCTTTACGCGCGCCGTGCTGTTGGGTGGCCTGGCCGCGCCCACCGGCGGCCAGGCACAGAGCAATCCCGTGCCCGTGCTGCTGCGCCTGGCCGATCTGGCCGTGCTGCCCAACGGCTACAGGGCCCAGGTCAAGGACTGCCTGGTGATCGGCGAGGGCTATGGCGAGCATTCCGCTGAGCGCGCCTACATCCGCGCCACGCTGCTGTCCTGCGTCATGCGCGACGGCCAGGTGCTGGAAGTGCCGATCAAGGGCAGCGTCTTCGGCGAAGACGGCATGAACGGGATGATGGGCAAGCTGGTCACCAAGCAGGGCGCCATCCTCGGCAACGCACTGCTCGCCGGCGTGGCCTCGGGCATAGGACAGGGCGTTGCCCAGGCCAGCCAGGTCACCACGACCACGGCGCTGGGCTCGGTGACGACGCCCAACACCGACGTCAACAGCATCCTCAAACAGGGCTTCGGCACCGGAGTGGGCAAGGCTTTGGATCGCTTGGCCCAGTACTACATCTCCCTCGCCGAGCGCACCTTCCCGATCATCGAAGTACTCCCCGGTCGCATCGTCGACGTGGTGATCCAGCAGGGCGTGACCTTGGATGTGGCGTTGGCCGCCATCGGCCCGGCCACGTCGCCGAGTACGTCGCGAGGCGGACAGCCCGACAACGACCGCAGCGCGCTGATGCGCGCCGCACGCGGCGAAGCCGAAGACGAATAGCTCATGTCCTCAATCCGGAAGCCCTGTATGACTCGCGACAGCATCACGTCTCTCCAAGCGCTGATCCTCCTCGGCAATCTTGCCTTGGTACTTGGCTTGGTTGTCCTCCCGTCTGCGGCCCGCGCCGCTGACGTGGATGCCCTTTCCACGGTGCGCGAGCGGTTGCAGGCCCGCAATCCCGGCACTCGCATCGACAGTGTGGCGGCCTCGCCCATCGCCGGCCTCTACGAGGTGGTGATGGGCAGGAACGTCGCCTACATGGACGCCAGCGGCCGCTATGCGCTGTTCGGCAACGTCTGGGATATGCAGGAGCGGCGTGACCTGACGGCCGACCGCAAGGCAGCCCTCGACCGCGTCGACGTTGCAGCGCTGCCGAAGGCGCGCGCGCTGCGCCACACCCGGGGCCAGGGCTCTCGGGTGCTCTACGTCTTTGCCGACCCGCAGTGCGGCTACTGCAGACAACTCCAGCAGACGCTCGCGGGCTTGGACGACTTGACCGTCTACACCTTCGTGATTCCGCTGCTGGGCCCCGAGTCCAGGCGCCTGGCGAGCGACATCTCCTGCGCCGCTGACCCGGCTGCGGCCTGGGCCGCCTGGATGCTGCGCGGGCAGGCTCCGCAGCCTGCCGCAGCCGAGTGTGCGGCAGGCCATGGCGATACCGCCGAAGCGCTGGCCAAGTCACTCGGCATCACCGGCACGCCGACCCTCGTCGCAGCCGACGGGCGCAAGAAGGCCGGCAGCCTGCCGGCGTCCCAGCTCGCCGCCTGGCTGGCCGAGCCCCAGTTGGAGGCCCAGCGCAGCCGTGGCGGCGCCGGCATCTCGGCGAGCTCGACCGTGAAGACCGCACCCCGCTGAATCCAGCCAACCGGACCTCCGCCACCATGGACTTTCTTCGCCTTCGTCGCCTCGCGCCGCTCGTCGCGGCCCTCTTCGTCTCGGCCTGCGTCAACCTCTCCGGTCTGGGGTCGAACTCCGAGTTCCAGTGCAAGGCGCCCGAGGGCGTCCCCTGCCAGAGTGTCTCGGGCGTGCACCACAACGAGCGCGCCGGCAACCTGCCGTCGCAGCGGTTGCACAAGGCCGTGCCAGCGGCCCCGGTGGTCAACAGCCCCGAGACCGTCAATGCAACACCGGACGGCACCTTTCCGGGCCCTGGAGAGGCCCAGAAGGCGCCTCCCAAGCTGCCGGCCTATCGCAAGGCAGTGGCGCCGCCAGAGATCGGCGCGATTCGATCCGAGCCGACCATCGTCCGGGTCTGGATCGCACCCTGGGAGGACGCCGACGGCGATCTGCACGACCAGAGCTACGTCTACCTGCAGGTTGACGCCGGCCGCTGGCTGATCGAGCACAACCGGGCCCAGATTCGGCGCGAATTCGCGCCAGCCAAGGCCGGCGCCGCCCTCGTCGGCGAAGCGGTCCCCTCGTCGCCCAAGCCCGCCGCTGCCAGCCCGGCGCCGGCGGCGCGCACAGGCCCGCAGGCCATGGAAGAGGCCATGCGGCAGGGCAGGGCCCAGGCCGCAGCCGCTGCCGAACGCGATGCCGCCGCCAAGGCCGGCGCGCGCGGGGAGGTCCGGCCGTGATCGCCGACCTGATTTCCCGTGCCAGGGCCCTGTTGGCCCCGCCCACGCCGGCCGAAATCGAGGCGGGCCCGGTCGTCGATCTCACCGAGTCGGGTGCGCGCATGGCGAGCTGGCTGCCCTACAGCGCCTACCGTCCGGCCGAGCGGGTCTTCATCAACCGTGACTCGCTGGGCTTCGTGCTCGAGGTCACTCCCCAGACCGGGGCCAACCAGGACACGGCCGAGCGTCTCAAGGGCCTGTATGCGCGCATGCCCACCGACGCGACGATGCAGATCCACCTGTGGGCTTCGCCCAATGTCGGCCCCCAGTTGCGCGACTACGCCAACCTGCGCCGCGCCGACGAGGATGCGGTCGGCAAGGCCGCCCTGCGTGGCGGCCGACCCGCCCGCAATGCCAATGTCTTCCGGGTGATGGCGCGCCGGCGCTATGCCCACTTGCTGCAGGCGTCGCGGCAGCCGCTGTCGGGCGATGTCGCCTTCCTGGTGCGCGACTTCCAGATCTTCGTCTCGGTGACCTTGCCCGGAAATGTCCGCGACCAGCAGCGCTTGGACAAGCTGCTCGACATCCGGGAGGGCATGCGCAGCACGCTTCTGGCGGCCCATTTTCCGGCCAGCGTCGTCGACGCCGACCGCCTGATCGGCCTGGTCGGAGAGTGGCTGAACCCGGGTCGCTTGCGGGCCTCGCATCTCGAACCCGTGTCCTACGCAGAGCACAAGCCGCTGTGCGACCAGATCGTCGACCGCGACACAACGGCCGACTGGAGCGACCCGTCCAAGGTGTTGGTGGAACGGCTGGGTGGAGGCGATGACGAGCGCGTCGAGCTGCGCTTCCTGTCGGTGCAGCGCACGCCCAAGACATTCGCGCTGTGGGGCATGTCGGCCCTGGTGGGCGACATGTTCCAGGACAGCCTGCAGCTGCCTTGTCCCTTCCTGGTGACGATGGGGGTGTCCATCCCCGACCAGGATTCGATGAGCAGCGCGGCCATCGCCGACAAGGCCCAGGCCCAGCGCAATGCCAGCGGCGACATCGCCCAGTACAGCCCTGGCTTCGCCGAGCGCAACCAGGACTGGGACAACGCCCTCAAGGCGCTCTCCGGCGGCGGCAAGCTGGTGTGGACTTACCACCAGGTCGTCCTCTTCACCCAGCCAGGCCAGGGTGGGCGTGCCGAGAGCGCGCTGCGCGACCTCTGGCGGGCGCGCGGCTTCGAGCTCGTCGTCGACGGCTTCATCCACCGGGCCGCCTTGCTGCAGTCCCTGCCGATGGGCATGTCCAAGCCGTTCACGGCCGACCTGCATCAGCTCAAGCGCTTCGAGCTGCGAACCTCCGGCAACACCATCCACCTCGCGCCACTCGTGGCGGAAGGCAAGGGCACCGGCACGCCGACCATGCTGATGGTGGGGCGACGGGGCCAGTTGACGACGCTGGACTTCTTCGACAACACCAACGGCGGCAAGAACGTCGCCATCGTCGGCGGCGTGGGCGCGGGCAAGTCCACGCTGCTGCAGGAGATCGCCGCCGCCTACTCGTCTCGGGGTGCGCTGGTCCGGGTATTCGAGGCCGGACGAAGCTTCGAGCGCCTGACCGGCCGCATCGGGGGCCAGTTCGTGCGTTTCACCCACGATGCCCGCATCTGCGTCAATCCGTTCAGCCTGGTGTCCGAGCCCCAGGATATCGACGGCGAGCTCTGCGGCGGGATCGACGACGACGTCGCCGTGCTCCAGCCCCTGCTGGCCAAGATGGCCAGCCCGCACGCGGCGCTCGATCCGGCCATCTACGCCACCCTGGCCACGGTGATCAAGGAGGAGTACGTCGCCCACGGCCGCGACATGACGGTCACCCACATCATGCAGCGCTACAAGTCCGGCCGCCTCTACGAGGACCGGCCGGTCGACCAGCGCTACCTGGACATGGCCGACATGCTCGCGCCGTTTGCCGCTGGCGGCCCTTACGCGGCCTACTTCGAGGGCCGGTCCAACCTGGACTTCAGCAACGACTTCCTCGTCTTCGAGATGCAGGAGCTGTCGAGCAATCCGCATCTGCGTTCGGTCGTGCAGATGATCCTGCTGTACCAGGTAACGCAGGAAATGCTGGAAGAGCGGCACCGCCAGAAGCTCTTCATCATGGACGAGGCCAAGGAAGCCCTGGCTGGCAACGGCAGCGACGATCGCGTGCTGGCCGAGTTCCTGGAGAAGCTCTACCTGCGGGTGCGCAAGTACAACGGCTCGGCCATCACCGCCACGCAGGATGTGGCGCACTACTTCAGCTCGCCCTATGGCGCCTCGATCTGGAACCAGAGCGAGTACATCATGATGGGCAAGCAGTCCGAGAACTCGATCGAGGCCATCGCCAGCGGCAGCGCGATCCGCCTCGACGATGGCCTGCGTCGGCTCCTGACCTCGATTGCTACCAGTTCGGGCAGCTTCCGCGAGTGGTATGTCCACTCCGGCCTGTTTAAGGGCGTGGTGCGCCTGGTGCTCAATCCCAGCACCATGCTGCTGTTCTCGAACCGGGCCGAGGACAACACACCGCTGGACGATGAGATCCAGCGCGGTGCGACGGTGACACAGGCGATCGACGCCGTGCTGCGCCGCCGCGGTATCGAAGAGGCGCAGTGACGGCCATGGCGCGCCACCTCGTCACCGTGCTGATCGCTACCTGCGTCTGTGCCCTGGCGCTGGGTATCTACGACCTGCGGGTGCGCCAGCCGCGCACGCCGCGCCTGGCCCTGATCGACATCGCCCGGCTGTACGCGGCCGCCGACCTGAGCCTCAAGGATCGCGCCATCAACCGTGGCGCGGCAGCACCCGTCGATGGGGCGGCTTCGGCCCCGCCGACGGTAGCGGCGGGTCTGCGCCGCGCCGAGGACTTCGGCCCGATGCTGGAGGGCGTCCTCAAGGACTTGTCCGGCGAGTGCCGCTGCGCCATCGTGGCCATGGCCGCCGTGATCGGCGCCGATGCGACGATGCCGGACTTCACGGCCGAGGCGGCGCGTCGCATGGGCTTGCCGCTGCGCGCGGGGTATGCGCCATGAGCCTGCATGAGCGCATCGCCATGCGGCTGCAACAACGCTGGCCGCAGATCCGACATCAGTTGCCCCGTGACGTGGCGCTCGTTCTGGTCCTCGGTCTCCTGGCCCAGGCCTATAGCCTGGCGGTGGTGGCCACCGACAGCGTCCACACCAGCCTGGCCCTGGTCATCAAGGGTGCGCCGGCCAGGCCCGGTGACCTGGTGGTCTTCGGCTATGCAGGACGCCCGCTCGAGCGCTACTACCCGGAAGGCATGCTTGCACGCCTGCAGCGCAAGGTCGGGATGGAAGTCTCGCTGGCAGGCCCCAGGATGGGCGAGGGGCTGATCAAGTACCTGGTGGGCATCCCAGGGGATCGCGTCGAGGTCGAAGGCGACCAGGTCTACCTGCAGACCCGTGGCGGCCGCCTGGCTGTCGGGCGCTGCAAGCCGACCTCGAGCCATGGCGTGCCATTGACGCCGGTGTCTCCGCAGACCATCCCCCCGGGCTTCGTCTACGTCTGGGCGCCCCACGCCGATGCGCTGGACTCGCGCTATGCCGTCATGGGCCTGGTGCCGGCGGGCGCCCTGGTGGGCAAGGCGGTGAAGCTGTGGTGACCGTGCCCAACCTCGCCGGCATGCTTGTCCTGGTCGCTGCGCTTGTACCGGCCGGGTGCTGGGCGCACGACCTGGGCACCGTGGGGCCGGTCTACCCCATCGCCGAGCCCGACATGCTCGATTCGATCACGGGCTTGCTGCGTGAGAAGCAGGCCAGCGGCGAACTCGCGCGCATAGAGGCCGAAGCCAAGCGCCGTGTGCAAGCCAGCGTGCACACGCCCGCGCCGGTGCCGGGGCTGCGCCGCGTCCAGGTCGCCCGGTCCTGGCGCTTCGATCCGTCGGTCCGCTTCGACGAATCGGTGCTCGACGACAAGGGCAGGGTGGTCGTCCCCGGCGGCACGGTCGCCAACCCGCTCGATGTCGTTTCGATGCGATCGACCTGGCTGATCTTCGACGGGCGCGACCCGGCCCAGGTGGCACTGGCCAGATCCGAACTGGCGAAGGCAAAAGGGTTGATCAAACCCATCCTGGTCGGCGGCTCACCGCTCCAGCTCTCACAGGATTGGAAGCGGCCGGTCTACTTCGACCAGAACGGCCGCACGGTCAAGCGCCTGGGCCTCACGGCCGTGCCGGTGCGGGTCAGCCAGGAAGGTCGTGAGCTGCTGATCCAGGAGCTGGTCCCGCAATGAGTTTCTTGAAGCTACTTTCCCGTCTGCTGCGTACGCTGCGTGCGCGACTCGGCCGCGGCTCCCGGCAGATCCTTGCGGCCCTGGTCGCCTGCACGGCCGTCGGCAGCGCGCAGGCCGTGGTGACCGGCGGCGGCTCGGCCATCGGCGAGGTGACCTGCTACGGAGAGTGGGCCAACCCGATCTCCGACATCTGCTGGCAGTGCATCTTCCCCATCAGCATCGGCGCCTTCGCGGTCGAGGCCGGACAAGAGGACATCGAGAACCCGGGCTCGCCGATCTGCTTCTGTCCCATCCCGCTGCCGCCTTACTACCGCATGGGCCTGGAGATCGGGTTCTGGGAGCCGACCCGCCTGGTCGAGCACACCCGCACACCCTTCTGCTTTCCATCCTTGGGTGGCATGTACATGAGTGGCGGCGACGCCTTCAAGCCACCTGGCGCGCAGTCCTATGTGAGCCGGGACCGGGTGAGCAGGGACGGCTTCTACCAGACCCATCTGTACGCCAATCCCCTGCTGTACTACCTGAATGCGCTGCTGGACCAGCAGTGCCTGGAAAGCGGCTCGCTGGACCTGGCCTATATGTCCGAGTACGACTCGGCCTGGCACGACGACGAGGAGACGGCCATCCTCGAGCCCGAGGCGCCGCTGTTCGCCAACCTGCTGGCCATCGCCGCTTGCTCGGTGGACTGCACCATGGCCAGTGTCGGCTTCGGCATTCGCGAGTTGTTCTGGTGCTCGGGCTGCAACGGCCCGGTCTACCCGATGAACGGAAACGTCCCCGTCCACATCGGCGGCATCCAGGCGTCGTCGCTGCTGACCCATCGCATCCTGGCCAAGCTGCACCGGCTGTTCATCGCCTGGCAGTGGCATGGGGAGGGCGCGGTATGCAACGGCTACCCCGCTCCGCTGATGGACAAGCGCGGCTACAAGACCCAGTTGGTCTACCCCATACCACTGGTTGGTGGCACCGATGGAACGGGCCTCAACCGTTGCTGCCAGCCGCTGGGTCGCACGACGCAGATCTGGGGCATGGGCCGCGAGTACCCGATCCGCGGCGAGGACTTCTCCTACCAGGTGTTTCGCAAGCGCAACTGCTGCGTGTCCGATTGAAGGGCCCGAGCTCGACCATGCACCTTCCTAACCTCAATTCTTGCCGCCGCGCCGCCGTTCTCGCGGCCTTGACGTGCCTGGCAGCCGCACGGGCTGCGGAAGGCCTGGCGACTCCGCCGGTGCGCTTGCCCGACGCGGCCGAGCTGGAGGCGGCGCGCCGCCTGCTGCCTTCGCCCGCCGACCTCGAGCGGGCCACCAGGGAGCAACAGCGCAGTTCGGGCGTGCGGCCACCTTCGGCCGAATCCGGGCCCGGCGCCGGCGTCGATCTGTCCCGCCTGGCCGAGCAGTACGAGCAAATGCGCAGGGGACCGGCGGCCGAGAGCGGCGCCGATCGCGTCGCCGCGGGCCTGCTGATCTTCGTCAGCCTGGGCATGCCCACGCCCAGCCTCGAACGGCTGGTGGCCGATGCCGAGCGCGTGCGCGCCACCCTGGTCCTGCGGGGCGTGAAGGAAATGTCGCTGAAGAAGACCGCCGCGGCGATCACGGAGGTGATGGGCCAGCGACGGGTGGCCTGGCAGATCGATCCCATGCTCTACAGGCGGTTCGAAGTCGGGGCAGTGCCCAGCTTCGTCCTCATTGACCCCGCCCGTCCGATGCTGGTCGCCTGCGGCCAAAGCCAGTGCCAGGGGTCGGCATACGCCAAGCTCGCCGGAGACGTGAGCATCGACCACGCGCTGGCCGAAATCGAGCGCGGCGACGCCGATCTCGCCGAGGTGGCGCGGCGCACGCGGGATCGATTGCTGGTGATGGGAGGTCGCCCATGAGGCGGGTCCGGATCGGGATCTCGGCCCTGGCTGCCCTGGCCATGCTGGGCGCGCCGGCCGCTGCCCAGCAGCAGGCACCGGCAACGCCGCAGAGCGCCTTCGACGATGCCAAGGCCTTGGGAACCCAGCGGGCCAACAGCGACGCACTGAACCTGCGCAACGGCCAGAGCCAGGGCGTCGTGGCCAACACCATACGCGGCTTCACTGCCGATCCGCCAGAGAAGCAGATCTATGGCCGCCAGGACACGGCAGGGCCCACCGCGGCGATGCGAGCGCGGTGCGCGTCGAATCCGTCCGACCCCGTGTGCTCGGGGGCGCGGGTGGCAACTGCCCAGCGGCCCGCCAGCGATCTCACGCCCGCCAGCCCGGTGCTCGCCGCCCAGGAGGCGGTGCGCAATCCGACGGCCGTTCTCGGCGACATCGCGTCGACCTACAACGCCTGTTCCGTGGGAGGAACCCTCACCACACCCGCGCAGTTCGAGCGCCGAAGCTGCACCCTGGACACCGGCGCCTGGCAGTCCGAGCCCTGCACCAAGACGCTCAGTGTGAGCCCCGTTGATAGGTATTCCTGCAACGTGGGCAGCGTGCTGGCTTCCGCGAACATCGGCGGCGAGATGTCGGTTGTCGCCTACTGCAATGCGACCGGCAATGGCCGGGTTCCCTTCACGTTCAACGCCTGGGGTTCGCACGGCACATGCTCAGGGCCCTTGTCTGTGACCCTGGACCTGTCCAGGCCTCAGCCGCAGACCGGCGGCACGCCCCAGGTGGTCGGAGGCCTCCAGCCGCACTGGAGTGGCTACTGCTTCCCGATCGAGGTGGCCTGGGAAGGGCCTGGATGCAGCAATGGGCAGTGCAACCTGACGGTGCACTTTGTCCAGACACCTGCGATCGAGCCCGGTTACGCCTGCACTCAGGCCGGTCAGGTCAGGGGTGCCGACATCAGCTTCTCCGGTTACCCTCCTGGCGGCAGCGAAGCGACCTGCTTCGTGCCCTACCAGGACTACGACGCCGCCGCTTCCGCTGGGGCTCTCGAATATTGGGGTGTCGCCGGCGGGGTCGCCGCCTACTGGGGCGCGGTGGGCCCCGCTACGCCGTCAGGCTGGCAGTGGAGTGGCGGGCGGCACTACAGCACTGCGCTCAGCTTCGCCGAGCCGACCTTGCTACCGGCCAGCGGGGATGTCTGGACGGACTCGTGCGCGAGTCAAGAGGCACGCGCGCCGCTCCAGGCCAAGGACGGCTTGGATACCGGCAGCACCCTGGTCAAGCCGACCGTCGGGCCGATCGGGCAGTCCCAATGTGTACGGACCCGCAGTGTCTGCACCGACGGACCCTCCACGAGGGTGATCGATGGCGTGTCCGTCAGGCGCGAGTGCTGGTCCTACTCCAACCAGTTTGAGTGCACGACGCTCGACGCATCGTCGACCTGTGGTGCGGCCGCGTTCGCGGCCTGTAGCCCGGCTGGCGATGCTGGATGCGTGTCGGTCGACAGCGCCGGCCGCTGCCTGCAGGCGACGCAGGCCGTTGACTGCAAGACAGCTGATGCCGTCTTTTCGTCGGCGCTGAACTGCGGCGATTCCAGCTATTGCGCAGGCGGCTCATGCTGGGACAGCACCAAGACTTCCAACACAGGGTTTGCGCAGGCGGTCAGCCAGTTGGAAGCTCACCAGGAGGCGGGCAAGGACATGACCGTCGACGGCTCGGCGGTACAGATTTTCAAGGGGCAGGACCGCCGCTGCACGGTTGGGAGCTTCGGGCTCGACAACTGCTGCAGCGACTCCGCCTTGATACAGCAGTGCAGCCAGGACGAACAGGACACCTACCGCCAGAAGAGCGAGGGGCGCTGCCACGCCGTGGGCGAGTACTGCTCCAGCCGGGCCATATTCGGCAGCTGCGTCGAGCGCACGCACTCGGCCTGCTGCTTCAGCTCCCTGCTCGGTCGCGTGATCCAGGAACAGGGTCGAGCCCAGCTCGCGGTGGACTGGGGCGACGCTCGCAATCCCGACTGCCGCGGCTTCACGCCCGCCGAGCTGACGGCCCTGGACTGGTCGCGCTTCGACCTCAGCGAGTTCTACGCCTCAATCCACGCCACGCCGCTGGAACAGAACCAGGTGTCTGGCGACGTGCGCGGGCAGCAGACCGGCTGCTACTACGGCAAAGGAAGGTGCTGATGAACCTGCATGCACTGCGCCCGAGGCAGGCCCGAATTCGCGCCCGCGCCGGCCTGCTCGCCACGGCGCTCCTGTCCTGCAACCTGGCCGTCCAGGCCCAGGGCGCTCAGTCTCCCCTGGTCGCTGTCGACGAGCCGGCGGTCGAGACGCCTTACTGGCGGCGCGCCCGCGAGGGCTGGTTCTGGCAGTTCGACCCGCCGGTCGCGCCCAAGTCCATGCCATCGGAAGCCAGGTTGGTGCCGGTGGCGCCCATCTCCGACGACGACCGCGACCTGGCGGCTCTGGACGACTTCAAGCAGCGTCTCGAGCGCGCCCTGAACGTGGCCACGCAGAACCCCAGCGAGGCCAACGTCATGCGCTACCTCGAAATGCTCACCCTGGCGCGCCAGAAGGCCTCGGTCTTCGCCGATGTTGCCCAGGTCGTGGCGGTCAGGATGCCCTGGATAGACGGCAAGCTCGCCGGCGGCAGGCCGGCCCAGCCGAACGCCCAGCGCGCCTTCGACAGCATCCAGATGCAGGACCGGGACCAGCTGCTGCGCGAACTGGCCCAGACCCACGGGCTGTACTTCTTCTTCCGGCGCAACTGCGCCTACTGCCATGTCCAGGCGCCGATGCTGAGGCAGTTCCAGGAAAAGTACGGCTTCACCGTCTATGCCGTCAGCCTCGACGGCGGCAGCCTCCCGGACTTTCCCGGAGCGGTGCGAAGCAACGGCCTGGCCGAGTCGGTCGCCGACGCCATGGGCGTGCCGTCGCAGCATTTCGTCGTGCCAGCCGTGGTGCTGGCCAGGCCCGCCACGCGCGAGGTCGTTCCGGTGGGATTCGGCGCGATGACGATGGACGAGATGGCCGATCGCGTGGCCGCCATCGTGCGCGTGCGCGAGGGCGGGGCCGGACGCGGCTCGCGCAGCGCCATGGCCGCCCTCGGGGGCTACGACGCGGACCTGCCCATTCCCGCGCACCAGCCCGGTCGCGCGACGGCGCCTTGAACCCAAGCTCGAGGAGATTCCCGATGACGCACATGACTCCCGTCGATGCCATGGTGCTGGCCGACACCTGTGCCCGGGCTCACGGCTACAGCGGCATCCCCACCGACGCCGGCTGGGTTGTGACCGCGATCCTGGCGGCGGCCAACGGCACGCGCGAACTGCTTGCTCATGGACTGCCCGCGCTTCCCGCACCCCAGGCGCCGATGCAGATCCTGTCGGTCGACGTGGAGATCTGAGGCAATGGGACTCGACACCAATCCGGGCCGCCGTGCCAGCGTCACCCTCGGGCAGCGCCTGGTCGCCTTGGCCACCGCCGCCTGCCTGCAGGCCGCGCCGGCCGCTCAGGCGGCCGACCTCAGCGCTCAGATGGCCAGCATGTTCGGCAACGGCGCCATGGCCAACGTGACCGGGCCTGGGGCCTATCGGTCACAGACGCAGAACATCTACACCGGCGGCGAGATGCAGATCCGCTTCCCGGCACGGAACTACCAGCTCTGGTCCTTCTCTCTGCCCAGCGTGCGCGCAGGCTGCGGCGGCGCAGACATCTTCCTCGGCAGCTTTTCCCACATCGACGGAAGCCAATTCAAGCAGATGCTGGAGCAGGTCGCGCAGGCCTATGTGGGCCTGACCTTCAAGGCTGCGCTCAAGAGCATCAATCCGCTGATCGAGAGCGTCATCGGAGACATGCAGAAGAGCCTGGAGTCCTTCTCGCAGTACGGCGGCAGCGTGTGTTCCATGGCCCAGGCCGCCGTCGACGCCACGTCCTCGGTGACCGGCATGACGGCCGAGAACTCCTGCATCACGATGGCGATGGAGGTCTTCGGCGACAGCTCGGCCAAGGCGCGGGTGCGTTGCAAGGCCGGGGTTGCCGCCACCAATGCCGCCGCCAAGGCCAGCAGCGACCCCAGGCAGCGCGAACTGGCCGACAGGGACGTCAACCTGATCTGGGATGCCTTGAGCGGCTCTTCGCTCAGCGCCCAGGAGAAGGAAGTCTTCATGAACGTCGCCGGCACGGTCATCATCTACCAGCCGGCGAACGCCACCGACGAGAAGCCGGCGATGCCCAAGCCCTTCGAGCCGTCGATCGACTCGCTGAACACGCTGCTCCAGGGTCATGCGCCGGGCGCCGATGCGGACCATGTGCTGATCTCGAACTGGCTGCAGTGCCCGGATGCCGACTGCCTGGCGCCGACGACGAGCCAGGCCTCGATCACGCCGTTCCCGGTACTGGTGAGGCGCATGCTGGAGTCGATCCGGGATCGCGTCGCGGCGCGCCAGCCGCTGCAGCCCGCCGAAATCCAGTTCGTCAACATGACGACGGTACCGGTCTACCGCCTGATCGCGCTGGGTTACACGCGCGATTCGGCCGCCGGCAGCCAGGATTTCGTCGACCTGCTCATCAGCCGCTACGCCAAGGTCATCGCCTTCGACTACGCCTACACCTTCATGCGCACGGCGCTCAAGGACGCCAGGCTGTACCTGGGCATGGCCAAGCTGCGCAGCAAGGTGGAGGAGGTCCAGCGTGACCGCATGGTCGGCAACGTCAACCGGTTGATGGAAGAGATCGACCGTGAGCACAGCAAGGCACTGGGCCGAGTGCGCGAGGCGCGTGCGCTTGTCGACGACATGCAGGCCATCGAGCGAGAGATGCGCCTGTCGCTGCCGACCTCGATCCGAAACATGCAGGACATCGGCAACCTCCTGAGGGGCGGCCGCGGCTGAGCGATAGCCAGCCACTCCGAGGCATCACGATGAATCCGACCCAGACCCTGACCGTCTACGCCTACGGCAACGTCGATGCCCTGCACGGCATCTTCAACGCCGTGGCAATGATGATGAGCAGCAGCGACTACATGGACATCATCCGCGTCGCGCTGATCATCGGCTTCGCCGTTGTCGCCACACTGGCGGCGCTGCCCGGCAACCTGGCCAAAAGCTGGAGCTGGTTCCTCTCGGTGACCGTGCTCACCAGCATCCTGCTGGTGCCAAAGGCTGACGTCTCCATCGTTGACAAGCTGGGCCAGCAGAGCACGGCCGTGGTGGCCAACGTACCCTGGACCCTGGCCCTGCTTGCCAGCGTCAAGACAAGCATCGGGCACACGCTCACCGAGAAGTTCGAGACGGCGTTCCAGACCATCCCCAGGGCCAGCGCGGCCCTGCCGGCCGAGCTGAGCTACCTCGAGCATGGGGTGATGTTCGGCAGCCGCCTGGTCAGGGCGTCGCGCGACGCGGAGCCAATGTCGCTGTATGCCAAGGCAGACCTCGTGCAGTACCTCCGCAACTGCATGTTCCCTGAGCAGGGCCGCGCGGCCGATGCAGTCGAGAACTCGCTCGACCTGGCGGCTTCGGCTGGCGCCATGGCAAACCCGGCACTGAGTTCGTCGTACCACGATGTCGACAACGGCAATGTCCTGGTGACGGCGCGCTGTGACACGGTCTGGGCCAAGGTGCTGACCAAGGTCAACGCCGCGGGTGCCGAGGCGGTGCGGCGGGCCGCGCAGCAGAGTCTGCCCGACCTCTACCGGATCAACGCGGCCACGGCCGTCGACAAGATCGAGGCTTCCCTGCCGGCGATCTACGGCAAGGCCGCCCTGGCCGCGGGGGCCTCGTCCGCCTCGCAGATCATGGTGCAGAACATCATGATCAATGCGACCGCCGAGGCCTCTGCACTGTACGGGGCCTCTCTGAACGACCCGTCGACCCTGATGCTCGCCACCATGCAGACGCAGGCGACGCAGCAGATGAACGCCGGCAACCTGGTCCAGGGCCGCATCGCCGAGGAAGCCTTGCCCGTGGTGCGCAACATCACCGAGGGCATCCTCTACGCCTGCTTCCCGGTGCTGTGCATCCTGCTGGTGGCCTCGGAGGGCAAGGCGCTGGCGGCTCTCTTCAAGAGCTACGTCTACGTGCTCATCTGGGTCGAGCTCTGGCCGCCGATGTTCGCGGTGGTGAACTACCTACAGACACTGGAGGCAGCCAAGGTCATGGCCGGGGCCGCCTACTTGTCCGGCGGCACAACCGGGCTCACGCTGGGCACCGCGTCAGCTGTGTATTCGGCCTCGGTCTCGACGCTGGCCACTTCGGCCTGGATGGTGACCTTCGTGCCTGTGATCGCCGCGGCCGTGCTCTTCGGCTTCGACAAGATCATGGCCATCACCGGCGCCACCGGCGGCGGCCTTCGCGCCGCGCAGAGCGAGGCCTCGCAGGCGACCAAGGGCAACCTGCAGGCGGGCAACGTCAGCATGGACCAGCAGCAGCTGGCGGCCTATCGGTCAGACCCTGCGATGTACCGGACCGAGTCGGTCGGCGGCGTGGAGTTCAGGAACGTCGTCAACGGCCAGACCCTTGGGCAGTACCGTGAGGCTTCGGCGCCGGTGTCGCTGTCCGATACCACTGCGTTGACCCGCGGCATGGCCACCGAGGCCTCTGCGTCGATGCAAGCCGCCCAGCGCCATGGCAAGGCCTATGAGCGGTCGATCGACGCAGGGTACTCGGCGGCACTGACCGCGGCGCGCGGCAATGCGGCCAGTGCCAGCAAGGCCCTGGGGTGGGACGTGAGCAAGGTGGGGAGTGAGGGGGTTTCGGCGACCGAGGTCGATGACCTCAGCAAGAAGATTGCATCCACCCACGGAGTGAAGGACGTTAGTGCCATCACGAAGGCACTTTCAGCAGGGCTGAGCGGACTCTCCATTCCCATCTTCGGTGCCAACGGCAAGTCGGAGTCGGGAGAGCTGCTATCAAAGGAGGTTTCGGCGGGTGTTGACTCGCTTCGAAAGATCGGCGCCCAGCGCAAGCACGATCTCGTGAGCCAGTTCCGATCTGGAGAGGCCTTTGAAGAGGCACGCCGAAGCAATCGTGACGCAACCCAGCGCGTCGAGTCGTCGTGGCGCGAGGCTCAGGGGCATCGAGAGTCGGAGTCGGCTGAACTGTCCCGCGGCCAGCAGCTAAGCGCCAAGGTTGAGGGCGCGGAGCGCTTTGCGCGAGAGGCTTCGACGAAGTGGAACAACTCAATCGATCAGTTTGCGCGAGCCCGGTACGGAGTCAGCGTTCATGACGGCATCGCCGATCCCCGCCAGTGGCAGAAGATCGTCACGGCCTTCATCGACGCAGGCTCGGTGCGGACGGATACACCGGATGGCAAGCCGATGTTCATCCCGCCCGATCCTGGTCTGGGAATGAACGTGGTCCACACCAGCCTCGGAGCCAAGGCCGCAGCTGCAGCGCGGGGGGGCGAGCCCGAACTCGAAGGCCGGTTCGCCGCGGCCGAGCCTGGCGGCGGAGCGATCAACGTGGTTGCCGCCCGTGCGGCCAGCGACGAGCGTCTGAAGCAGGAACAGCAACGTCTAGGCGTGAACCCCACTGCCGAGGTCCGCGCCCCGGAGACCAAGCAACGGGTCGCGCAAGGGCATGGTCAGGCCGGGGCGGCTGCGGCAGCGGCCTCAGCCACGGTGAAGCGCGAGCAGGGCGAGGCGCAACTTTCCTACGACCAGCGAGCTGAGAAAGTCAGCACCGCTCACAAGCCGATCTTGAATGATCGGAATAGGGCCCTTGACAGCGTGCGAGGCACCGATGGCACGCCCCGGGCTTTCTCCGACGAAGCGTCAGCAGAGCAGAAGCGGAAGGACGCAGAGGCGACCAAGTTCTTGGAAGACGCCAAGAAGACGGTCATTCCGGGTCATCCTGACCCGAACAAGGGGCACTAATGCCATGGTCGCCTTTGCATAGCGCGGGAACGGATTCTCAGGGCCTAGACGTTCCGCTGGCCGAACTAGGTTTAAAAGTAACCCGAATCCCCGAAGCCCAACGCCTGTCGCATGGTGAAGGAAAGCCTTGCATCGTCGCTTTCTGCTGCATCGCGAGATCCGGCAGGCTCCACTGCCTCCATCGGCAAGCACGCCGCATCAACCAGCCCGACGCTGGTCGGAGCCACGCCGACAGCCATCGCACCGAGGTCGAGCGCGCCGCGGAAACCGCGGGTGACTGCACTCCACAAATTGCTGATGGCTTCCATGTACGGCTCTCCCTGTGTCTCCATTTGGCGGGTAGGAATCGTACTCCCGGGTTCTCGGTTTCTCAAAGCCGCCCGTTGCACCTCGGAACCTTTCTGGCTCCTAGAACCGCTCGCCTTGCTGTCTTCCCCTGCGGAATGCAATGAACCCCCGACCCTCCTTCCTCTCGGCCGCTGTGGCGCTTCTCCAACGTCTGTGGCGCGGCTTGCGCGCGCGACAAGCCGGCGCTGCCTTGGCCGGGGTTCCGACCGGGGAGATCGATCAGGGCCTGATCCTGCGTGCTGCGCTGACGGATCTCCTCGTCGACCGCCGGGCCGAGCGGCGATCACGCACGCTGCGCGCCGCGCTGTACTTCCTGATGTTCGCGCTGCCGGCCGCCCTTTACGTGGGCTTCTACGCCTGGTCGGCCGGCCTGCGGTTCGGACCGACCGGCGACAGCGTTGCCGTCGTGCGCCTGCAGGGCGAGATGACCGAGGGCTCGCCGGCGTCCGCGGACCGCGTCAACGCCATGTTGCGCAAGGCCTTCGAGAACGAGGGCGTGATGGCCATCGTCCTCGCGATCGACAGCCCCGGCGGCGCGCCGCTCGAGGCCGAACGCATCTACACCGCGCTGGACGGCTGGAGACGAAGCCATCCCAAGCCGGTCGTTGCCGTGATCAACAACCTGGGGGCTTCGGTGGCCTACCTGGTGGCGCTTCACGCAGACCGAATCTACGCCGGCAACTACTCCCTCGTCGGGTCGGTCGGGGCGGTGCTTTCTGGGTGGGATGCCCACGAAGGACTGGGGCGGCTGGGCGTGTCGAAGCGCGTCTACGCCTCGGGTGAATTGAAGACCATGATGCACCCCTACCTCCCCATGTCGCCGGAGGCCGAGCGCAAGGCGCACGAGCTCGTCGACGCCATGGGTGCCGCCTTCCTGGCCGAGCTGCAGGCGCTGCGCCGCGGCAAGCTGGCAGCCGACGTGGACTTCGGTGCCGGCGGTGTGTGGGGCGGCGCTCAGGCCATGAAACTGGGCCTGGTCGACGAGGTATCCACTCTCGACCAGGTCATCCAAGCGCGCTGGCCCGGATTGGCTGTGCAGGACTTCGGTCCTCGCTCTGGCAGTGTGCCTTTCGCAGGCGCCGCGGCCGACTGGATAGGGCAGCTGCTGGCCAGGCTGGCTGCCCGTGCGAATCCTGGCATCGAGCTGCGGTAGGGCTCAGTGTTGACCACTGCCGCTGCGACCAGCAAGGGCCAGTTGACCATACCGGCCGACGTGCGCCAAGTCATGGACGCGGCCTGCCAATCGTCAGCGGTAGTCGTTCTCGCGCTGATGTCTCGCCGCATCGAGGTTGGTGCCCCTGTGAGACAAGTTCTGCGTCGCCTTATCAGCGAGGGCCTGACGGGCCGACGCCAACCGAGCTTCCAGCTTGGCGATCACGTCATCTGCGGGGATGCCATTGCCAGCTTTCTGAGTGCGAGCAATCGCTGCGAGACCGCCCGCGAGAAGCGCTGCTTCCGCCCGGCGGCGGTCGATGGCCTCGCGAAGCTCGACATCGGCTCGAACGGAAGGAAAGGTGGCTGTCTTCATGGCGGCTCTCCGTCGCACATGCAATGCGTCGACTGTACGCCTCAGGATTCCGTCGCGCCGATGCAGAAGCCGTCTTGCCCTTGACTTTGCCTTACAGTAAAGTAAGGCTGCAACGAACTTCGAGGAAATCGTCTTGACCACCGCCACAGTGACCAGCAAGGGCCAGGTGACCATTCCGGCCGACGTGCGCCAGGCCCTGCGCGTGGAAGCGGGCGACCGCATCGAGTTCGTCCAGGTGGAGCCAGGCCGCTTCGAGGTGGTGGCGTCGACCCGGCCGGTGACGGAACTCAAGGGCATGTTTCCCAAGCCGGCCCGGCCGGTGAGCGTCGAGGCCATGAACGCGGCGATCCAGGCGCGCGGGGCGTCGGCGCGATGATTGGGCTGGACACCAACGTGCTCGTGCGCTACGTCATGCAGGACGACCCTAAGCAGTCGCTCAAGGCCAACCGTCTGGTCGAGTCGCTCACGCAGGATGAGCCAGGGTTCTTCTCGGTGGTGTCAGTGGTCGAACTCGTCTGGGTGCTGTCGTCCTGCTATGGCTTGGGCCGAAACCAGCTGGTTCAGGCGGTGGAGGCGGTGCTCAGGACCAAGGAGATCGTCGTCGACCGCGCCGATCACGTCGCCAAGGCGTTGCGCATGTTCAAGGCCGGCTCGGCCGATTTCGCGGACTGCCTGATCGAGCGCGGCGCCTCGAGCGCCGGCTGCGAGCAGACCATGACCTTCGACGCCGGGGCAGCCGGATCGGCGGGCATGACCTTGATCCAGTGATCGCCAGCCGCCTGCAGGATGCACACATGAAGCCCTCCGAAGCCTTGGCCTCGAACCGCGCCGCGATCCGGCAAGTGGTGGAGTCTCATCGCGCATGCAATGCCAGGGTCTTTGGATCCGTGCTGCATGGGCAGGATACAGAGGGCAGCGACCTCGACATCCTCATCGACCCGACGCCCAACACCACGTTGATGGACGTGGCCGCCATCCAAGTGGAACTGGAACGCTTGCTTGGTGTGACGGTCGATGTGCTGACGCCCAGGGCCTTGCCAGATTCATTCCGCAATCGGGTTCTCTCCGAGGCGGTGCCGGTATGAGCAAGGCCTTGCGAGTCCCGGACTACCTGGGGCACATCCTGCAGGCCATTGAGCGCATCGAACGCTATACGGCGGGCATGGATGCGGGTGCGTTTCTCAGTAGCGAATTGGTTCAGGACGCCGTGATCCGCAACCTGGAAAACCTCGGGGAAGCCTCGAACAATATCCAGCGCGCAGCACCGGAATTCGCAGCTCGGCATGCCGGCGTCCCCTGGGCATTCATGTACGCCATGCGCAACCGGCTCTCGCATGGTTACGCCCATGTCGATCTTGAAATCGTTTGGAATGCAGTTCAAGGCGATCTTCCCGGCCTGAAGACTCGAGTGCGGGAGGTTCTGGCCGACCTGCGCCGAAGCCAGGACATTGGGGGCGAAGCGCCATGAAGCTCCGCTCGGCGGCCCTGCACCTTGCGTTCACGCCGCATGCCATCGCCAGCGTTGATCGCCATGAAGGAAGCTGCAATTGAGGCCTTCACAGGCGCTTCAAGGCAAGCGCGACGCCGTCCGCGCGCTGGTGGAGCACTTTCCGGTGGGAAACCCGCGGGTGTTCGGTTCCGTATTGCACGGCACCGATCAGGAGGGCAGCGACCTGGACATTCTTGTCGACGCCATGCCTGGTGCCACGCTTTTCGACATCGGTGGCCTGCAGGATGCGTTGGAGGGCCTCTTGGGTGTGTCGGTGGACGTTCTGACCCCCGGCGACCTTCCGGTGAAGGCTCGGGACGTGGTGCTGTCCGAGGCGGTGCCGGTATGAGGGCGCCTCGAAACCTCTTCGTCCCTACTTGCTCCTGCAACTCGCAGCGATCAAGCTGGATACCTCGAAGGGAAGGGACGCAGCCAATAGGCAGATGATTCCCGTGGCCAGGCCGTGGCAATCGGCCTGGCAAACACTGGACAGCGGTCCAGGGCCATCGGAAGGGGCGAGCCGCCCTCCGAACGCAAAGGCCGGCTCGTGTGGACTTAGGAATGGCACCCAGCCCGGCCGTCTGCCGTGGACTTTGGGAGCCGGGGTGCTCGCCGCGGTAGCGGCCGTTGCCTCCATGGACTCGTCATCGAGCAACCTTCCACACGGAGTCCACCATGCGCATTCGCGTCTTCCTGTTCGCCTTCGCCCTGTCGTCGGCCGCAATCGCGGCCGACCAGCCCTGGCCGATGTCTTCGCCCGAGCACCGCGCCATCTTCTGCGGGGCTCCCGGCACCGAGACCAGCCGGCCCTACACCGAGGCGCTCAACGTGGCGCTCAAGGAACTCGTCGACCGCGGTGCCTCGGTGCAGGAAGCGGTGACCCTCCTGACCGAGCGTGCCCGCTGCGACCAGGTCGACGTGCTGCAGCGAGGCCCGAAATGAAGCGCCGCGGCTTGCTTCAAGGCGCCGGCGCCGCGCTCGCGCTGGCCAGCGGTGTCGTGCGCGCCAGCCCGCGCCTGCGCATAGGCGTTCCCCTGCCTTTCACTGGCGTCCAGAGCGAGGTGGCCAACGACCTGCGCGCGGGCTACGAAATGGCCTTCGCCCACGCCAGCGAGGCGGGCCTGAACCTGGAGCCGGTCTGGGCCGACGACGAGGCCAAGGCCGACCAAACGGCGCGCCTGGTCGAGCAGTTCGCCCGCGACCGCAGCATCCTGGCCACGACCGGCATCGTCGGTACGCCGCACGCCAAGGCGGCCGTTCCGCGCGCCGTCGTCGGCGGCCTTCCTGTGGTCGGGCTGCGCTCCGGCGCGGTCGAACTGCGCGACGGCACGCGCGGTGTCTACCACCTTCGCGCCTCCTACACCGACGAGCTGACCCGGATGGTCAGGACCATCGGCGGCGCCAGCCTGAACCGCCTGGCCGTGGTCTACAGCAACGATGCCTTCGGTACGGCCGCGGCGGCCCACGTGGCCGGAATCGTGGCCGAACACGGCGTCACCGTCGTCTCGAACGAGCCCGCGGAACGCGGCGGCAGCGACATCCAGGCGGCCGTGTCAAAGGCGCTGGATCCGAGCAAGCACGCCAAGGCGCTGCTGCTGCTCGTGCTCGAGGGCCCGATGCTCAAGGGCGTGACCCACGCCCGCACCAAGATGAGCTTCCTGGCGCCGGTGTTCTGCATGTCGTTCTGCGCGACCCGCCGCCTCGCCGAGGCCACGGACCCGAACCTGGTGGGCCTGGGCCTGGTGTCGGCGTTCCCGCTTCCTCGCACCGACCTCTCGCCGCTGGCGGACCATTTCCGCAAGGTGGCGGTCGACTGGAGCCGGCCGGGTGTCATCCACTCCCTCACGGCCTTCGAGGGCTACCTCTATGGCTCCGTTCTGGCCTCTGCCATCCGGCGGGCCCCAGACACCTCGCGCGCCGGCCTGGTCGCCGCTCTCAACGCGCCCCAGGAAGTCGGCGGCATCCGCGTCGCCTTCGATTCCAAGCTGGTGGGGTATCACTACCTGCAGCTCATCTACAAGAGCGGCACCGGGGTTCTGCGCGCATGAGCTGGCTGGAAGTTGTCTACGTGGCGGCCGGCATTGCTCTGCCGGCCTACTACCTGCCCCAGATGCGGAAGTGCTACAGCGATACGACCCGGCTCGCTTCGTTCTCGATGAGCAAGGCGTCGACGCAGCTGCTGCTGCGTGTCGCGATGCTGCCCTTCGTCTTCGGGGTCGGCAACCTCACCATGACCTGCATCGTCAGCCTGGACTTCGCCGGGCGCCTGGGCGAGTACGGTGTCGCCCTGTGGTCGCTGCGGCGGCAGGGGGTCTCGTGGCGAGAGGTGGTGGAGCGCTCGTTCTCGCTGTATTGGTTGGGTCGCGGTTCGGCGCGGACGGCCGAACCTGCAGCGGTCTCTCCCGATGCGGGTCAGCACCAACTGGCGCTTCCCTTGGGCCTGCATGGCGCCGACGGCATTGACGGCGAGCAGCGGCCCGCTTCGCTGATCATGCGCGCAGCCTTGCATCCGCTGGCCCATGTCGAGCTGGCCAAGTGGACGGCGCACGACCGGCCGGCGGGCAGCGATGCCGGGTCGGAGCCGGCGCAGCCGTCACCGGCCGCATGAACCTGGCGTCAGTGCCGGCCGGGCCGGCCTTGCTCGTCCGCCGACGCGGGCGGGACGTCCTCGACCACGGATTCCAGGCACACGATGGGCAGCGCGGGAAACGCCATGCTCAGCAGGTAGTAGCGATCCCGCTCGCTTTGCTGAACGCCAAGTTCCCGCCAGGTCGTGAGGATGAGGTCACGCAGGGAGTCCTGGGGCACCTTCGGGCGACCACCGGAGGACGTCGCTGGTGCGATGAGCTTTCGCAGGCGACGCACGTCGCTGTGGCTGACGCTGAACAGCCGCGAAATCAGCTGCGGCGAGGCGCCGCCGCGAACGAAGTACTCGTACTGCCGACGGTCGGCCTGCAGGCGGTCAAGGCGCGCGAGCTGGCGATGCAGCGCGGGCCCGTCGATCGCGATGAATATTCCGCAATCCCCGCCCGTGAAGTGCAGGGCCTCGGAAAGGGGCAGCGAGCGAAGCCGGTCGACAATCTCGGGTGGCAGGCCGGCGCGCAAATGGTCGGCCAGGGCCGAGTTCTCGGATTCGATCAGTGCGGCGACGACCCGCGTGAGCAGGAACATCCTGGTCGCCTGGTCGGACACGCCGACGGGCACCGACAGGCGTGCCATGCCGTCCTCGGCCCGGCCGGAGGCGCCGCTCCGTTCACACCGCGCTTGGTCCACACTGATCCGTTCCACTTCCGTGCTCCGCTTGGTCTTGCTGTATCCCCAACTGGGCACCCGCTGTCGCGGGGTGCCGGCCGCGGCTGCAACACAGTCAACGGTGGAAGCTCCCAGGCGCCGGTCGGGCCCTCATGCGAGAGGGGCGAGCGACCGTTCAAGTATCCGTACCCACAGGGCGCCAGTGTTCCCGACACGGCCTGCAGCGACCAATGGCGAGGTCAATCCATTGACCGCCGCGCGACGCTTGTGCTAGCTCTGTCTGGGGTTGCGCCGCGCCCTTTTGCGCGGTCGGACGCCGTCCGATACCGGAATGCTGGCCCATGGGGCGCCTGATGGTCGGCATCACCGGCGCTATGCGCCCCTGCAGCGGCACCCGCCCGATTGCCGAGGTGGGCGACTGGCCCCTGGTGCAGCTGCACGCACGCATGCTCGGTCTGCTGTCGTTCGAGCCCTGCAGATCCTGCAGGCGGGACGCCCTCAGCGGGCAGTCGCTGTGGGTGGCCACGACCGAGTGGGAGTGTCGGGTGGGGCTGGCCTTCTCCTGGTCGGCGATCGCGCCCGGCGCGATCGCGCTGGCCGACATGACCGACATCGCGACCAATGCACTGCTGTCGGATGACAGCGGTGTCGTTTCGCCGAGCCTGCATCGCGCCTACTGCGCGCGCGTTCTTCATCAACTGCCCTGGCAGCTGGAAATTCTTCGGAGCCTTAAATCGTGGCAACCGTGATCGAGATCTGCGAGTCCATGCTCGAGGCCGAGACCATGGCGGACTACCATCGCACGCTGGAACAGGCCGCGCAGGCCATGGGGTGCGAGCGCTTCGGCGGCTTCCTGCTCCAGGACCGCACGGCGACCGCTCCGGGCCGCATCGAGCGCTTCCACAACGTGCCGGCACAGTTCGCCGCCGCCTCCTATGTCGAGGACGGCGCCATGCGTCGCGACCCCGTGATGCAGGCGGTCAAGCGCAGCACTTTGCCGCTTGCATGGGGCCAGGACGCCTACATCGACGCCGGCCGCGGCGAGCAGTGGGAGGAGCTGGCGAGCTGGGGCATGCTCAGCGGGATGATCCTGGCCCTGCATCTGCCGGGAGGGCGGCACTTCTGTCTGGGTGTCGAGAGTTCAAGATCATCCCGGCCGGGTGATGTCGCCCGCTCAGCCGACCTGGCCAACCTGAGCCTGGTGGTGGCCTATGCCCACGCCGCCGGCGAGCGGCTCATCTGGGCCCAGAACGGCACCGGCCAGGTCAACCCGCTGTCGCCCCGGGAGCGTGAGTGCCTGCTGTGGTGCGCGGCGGGCAAGACCGCCTGGGAAACCGGCGTGATCCTCTCGATCTCGGAGTCCACGGTGGGCAAGCACCTGGACGCCGCTATTCGCAAGCTGAACTGCTCGAACCGGACCCACGCTGTGGCCACAGCGCTCCAAGCCGGCTGGTTGGGATAGTTCGGCGTCCGGCCGGGCCGCTTCGAGAACCTACAAACCTTGGTAGGGCCGCTTGCGGAAGATCGGTGCTGAAATTCACTTTATCGAATTTCATCACCACTTCCTTTCAACCGGAGCGACCCATCATGTTCGACCTCATCCTCGAAATCCTCGGCTTTCCGCGCGGCGGCTGGGGCGCCTGAACCGCCTGAAGGATTATTCGGCCTGGTTCACTCGCCTTCGGAGTATCGGGGCGCCATCAATATCGCGCCCCAAGATTCTTCTTGATGGTCTGGACGTTTGTCCCTCCGACTCCCGACCATTTTCGGCGCTGGGTAGAAATACCCAGCGCCGTTCTTTTACGTCTGCTGGCCACAAGGCTCAGATAAGACCGAGATTCATTGCCTTGAGCACCGCTTGATGCTTGCTCGTCACGCCGAGCTTGCTCGTGGCATTCTTGAGGTGGAAGTTGACGGTGTTCTCGCTCATCCCGAGTATGGCGCCCACTTCCCAGGCCGTCTTGCCGTCGCGGGTCCACTGCAAGACTTGGCGCTCACGGGGCGTCAGCGTCGCGGCCTCACTCTCCCGTTCTGACGTCGGCAACAGAACCCGGATCGCGGTCTCTTGGGCAAAGACGGCAAGGAGCTGCAGGTCGGCCATCATCCGGGTCAACGCGACATCGGTGGATGGCAGGGGCGCCTCCCTGTCGACGCCGAGGCAGAAGTGACGTCCCGCCGGTAGGTGAAGGGCCATGGACACGCCCGTGCGATAGCCGTGCGGAGCCTGAGCCTCCCACAGGTCGCCGGCGCCATCGTCGACGTAGAGGCGCTGGTCGTAGATGAAGGGAACGCTGCTGGTCCGCATGCGCTTCATCACGGGATCGCGCCGCGCATCCTCCGGCCGCTGCGAGGCCTCCAGGAAGGATGCGGGAGTATTCCCGATCATCACGAATATCGGCCGCTCGCCGGGCCGATCAACGGCAATGGCTGCCGATACGATGCCGAACTCCATCTTTTGGGCGAAGCCGATCAGGCGCCGCTCAAAAGTGTCCCGGTCGGGCGAGGTTCCAACGTCCAGGTAATCCTGGTGCCGGATGGCTACGGGTTCCATACCACCAACTTTTGTAGCTTGCCGGTCGACCTCTTATCGATGAAGCTGTGTTCCCCCAAGCATCCCAAGGAAGAAAATCGATGGCTATTCATGCGTGGATGATCAAGTCGTTGCCGGTATGCGAATGTTATCTTCCCGGCGCTGATGTTTCCTTACCAAGGTTCCTGCATTGCGTCACGCACGTGCGGCCGGAGCGTGACGCGGAAGGACGTCGTGTCGGTGAAACTGTCTGGTTCAGCAGGATTTCCGGTCAGGACGCTGCTGCAGCATGGGAATGGACCGAGGCCAGGCCGGGCATCGTGGTGCTTTCAGATCCGAACTGCATGTCGACGAATGTACGCTTCGTCGGCGCCGAGGACGTTGAGCTGCCGCACGTCGAGCAGCTCGTGGTGCTGAACAGAATCGTGCATGGGCTGCCCTGGCAGGGCGAGGTCTGCCAGGCGATCACGGTTGCTGGCCGGGAGACGAAGCCGGGTCCGACGGCCCGTCCAGCTCGTGGCGCTGCCGATGTGGATCGACGGGCCACAGCCGGGGCTCTGCGCCGCTGAATGGCTCTTGCGCACGTTGAAGCGCCGACGCCGACAGGGCATGCTCGGCGCATGCCAGCGAGTCGAAGCCACGATAGCCGTCGCCTGCTGGTGTTGGTCACCTGGCTGGTGCAGGGGCTCGCATGCGCGACCGACATCGATGGCGTGGTGGTCGGCGTCGCCGACGGCGACACCTTGACGGTGTTGAGCGGGGGAGGGCAGTTCAAGGTGCGGATGGTCGAGATCGACGCGCCGGAGAAAGCCCAGCCCTACGGACAACGCGCTCGCACGTCGCTGGCCGACCTTTGCTTTCGGCGGCCGGTACACGTCGTCGACAAGGGGCAAGATCGCTACGGGCGTACGCTGGGGCGCGTCTGGTGCGCCGGCGTCGACGCCAATAAAGAGCAGGTGCGGCGGGGCATGGCCTGGGTCTATGAGCGCTATGTCACGGACCGAGGGCTGTACAAAGTCCAGGGGCAGGCGCAAGGAAGGCACCTCGGACTGTGGGCCGACCCAAGCCCGATTCCTCCGTGGGACTGGCGCAATGGTAGCCGGTAGGCCATTTGTGCCATCAGCTTGTTGCCGCCGGCGTGGCTTTGAGCCACAGGCCGAACTTCAGGTGAGCCGGGCTGCGAACGAAAAATCTCAGGCCGATCACTAGCTTGGTCCTCGCCACGATGGCTCACCACATCGCCGGCACGTGGCTCAAGATGGTGCCGGCACCAACAATCATGCCGTCAGGGAGAACAAATGAAGGTGAAGATATGGTCAACGTCGCGCCGCTGGGCGGTCGCCTTGCTGGCGGCGGTAATCAGCGGATGTGGCGGAGGCGGTGGCAGTGGCGGCGCTGGAGCCAATGGCGGCCAGGGTGTTGGCACGGCTACCGGGCTGGTTCCCGCAGCCGGTGTGCCCGGGGCCACCTTGTATGCACAGGCCGCGCCATTGCGGCCGCTGCGAGCGGGGTCGAAGTGGGTCTACCGCAGCCGCGACTACACACAGGGCACGCTCGCTGTTCAAAGGGAAACCACCGTGCGCCAGAGCGCAGGCAGTGGCTTGGAGGTGATCGAAACCGACTCATCCGACCTGTCAACCAGCATCCGATTGAGCGTGGATGCGGCCACAGGCGCCGTGATGTTGTCGACCAGCTTGGAACTGAGCAATGGCGGTACGCGCATCACAGTCGCGGGCGCGGAATTGCGTTCACCGGTGCGCCAGGGCGAGCAGTCGGTGCTGCTTGACCAACGTGTGCTCAACAGCGGTGCCGATGTGGATGGTGATCGTGTCAATGATGCGGCTGACGTGGCCATCTGGAGCGTGGTGGCCGGCAACGAGAACATCAGCTTGCCAGGCAGCGCTGTGCCTGTAGCTGCTCTGCGAGTGGATCAGTTCCTGAAAGTGCGCGTCATCCCGAGCGGCGGCGGTGCGCCGATTCTGGTCGAGTCACAGGGCGCCATCTGGTACCAGCCCAATGTGGGCGTGGTGCGCCAAGCCACGATGGGCACGGGCGGGCGGGCCTTGGATGACGAAGACCTGCTCACCGGCTATGACGGCGTGACCCAGGGTTACGGCTACCTGGTCCAGGACGCCTCGGGCCCAGGCCGCAGCGCTGGCGGCGGCTCGATCTCCCTGGCCGTGGCTACCCCCGACGCCGTGTTGGCCTACGACGGTCGGGCCCTGATTCGGCTGTCGCGCAGTGGCGCCTTGCTGTCACGCGACCCGTCGTTCGCGCCGTCGGGCGTGGTGCGTGCCATGTGGCGTCCGCCCGTTGGCGTGCGTGTGCTGAGTGGCAGTTTCCCGTTCTATCAACTGCACAGCGTCCTGGACACCGGCACGCCCGCAACGTCATTGCCGGTGCGGGTAGACCTGTCCGGGGGCCGCGCCGACACAATTTTCGAGTCCGAGGCCTTGATTTCCGGCGCCCCCGGGAGCGACCGCCTGTGGCTCTTCTGGCAGCGGTCGACCATCAGCAGCCTCCGTCCCGAAATGGTATTGCGCGCCATCGACGCGCAGGGCAGCCCGGCGACGCCGGAGACCCGGCTGGCCTCGTTTTCGTTGGCCCCAACCATGATGCGCCTGGCGGCCAGGCCGGGCGGCGGTGCAATGGTGTCCTGGCAGGAACTCGACACCAGCGCGCGCGTAACCACGCGTGTGGCCTGGGTCAACGCCGACGGCAGCGTGGCAGTCGACCGCACGCTGCCCTGGGGTGATTCGCAGTCGGGCCTGGTGGGCGTACCTGTCCCCTTGAGCGACAGCACGCGCCAATGGTTGTTCTGGAGTGGCGCTGACCCGGCCGGAGCAGCCAACATGCCGCATGCGGTGCAACTCGACGCCTTCGGCCAGCCCATTGGAGTAGGCACGGACACCTCGTCGCTCCGGGCTGCCTCGCTGGTCGCGCTGGGTTCCGACGGCGCGCCATTCGATCGGCAGTTGTGGGCCGTGTCCGGCGGTCGGGTGTTTGCACAAATGCAGGCTTTCGGACCCATAGACGCCGGCACCACCCTGTCCTCGAACTGGGTTCGCGTGGTCGAACTGAACATCGAGGCCGGCGGCTTCCCTGCCGGGACGCTGCTGGCATCCGAGTGGCGTATTCCCTTGCCGACGACCTTACAGGGGCCAGAGCCCTTGGTCTTCGACGACCGCTTGCTGCTGTTCACCGACGATGGCGACGCATCTCGACCGACGGTCGTCTGGCGCCGTTGAGGCACGGCAGGGCAGAGCATCGCCTCGTGACGTTTACCGACAACTCAGGGTCGCGGGCTGCCTCACGCGGCCTCGATCGTTCATCCGCAAAGCTGCCGTTCAACTTGGCCGGCAGCACAGCTGACACTCGGGTAAACCCGGATTCGACCCACTGCCGACTTTCGCCGATCTTGATTCCGGGCGGCGAAGCCGCCGGTCATGCAACCGTGTGGCCGCCTATCGAGCCACGCCCCTTGTGCAGACCGGTGGCTGCGCTGCGCGCTGCAGTCGCCAAGCTGTTCGACTACCTGGTGCAGCACGTGCAGATGGAGGTGTCGGGCTGTTCCCCATGCTCCAAGCGCGGCCGGCGACTTGACGGCCTGCGCGGGCCGCTCATCGTGGAACGAAGAATGTGGACTTCTCGCGCTGCACGGCAGCGGCGGCGCGCGTGCCGTCCAGCAGCTTGACTTCGAACTGCACCGGCGCCGATTTTCCGAGCAGGGCTTGGGCAGCGCTGTACGGCAGACGCAGGCTGACGACGACGGTGCTTATGCCTGCGGGTGGCGCCCTTACGACTTCTGCCCGCACCTCCAGGCCCGGGATGCCACGGGCGTCGATGCGGTAGGTCTGCGGCTGTTCGGTACGGTTCATGATCTGCAGGCGGTACACGTTCTCGATGGCGCCCTCCTCGACGACCCGGGCCAGCACGCCGCGGTCCTTGACCACGTCGACCTGGAACGGGCTGCGCATCACCACGCTGGCGGCAAAGGCCACGCTGGCCGCCGACAGCAGGCCGCCATAGATCAGCACGCGCGGACGCAGGGCACGCTTGAACATCTGCAGCTTCGACCAGCCGCCCGCCACCCCGTTCTCTGTGGCGTAGCGGATCAGGCCCTTCGGGTAGTGCATCTTGTCCATCACGTCGTTGCAGACATCGATGCAGGCGGCGCAGCCGATGCATTCGTTCTGCAGGCCATTGCGTATGTCGATGCCGGTGGGGCAGACCTGCACGCACAGCGTGCAGTCGATGCAGTCGCCCAGCCCTTGGGCCGATGCGCTGAGCTTGCGCGAGCGTGAGCCGCGCGGGTCGCCGCGTGCGCTGTCATAGGTGATGACCAGCGAGTCCTTGTCGATCAGTGCACTTTGGAAGCGGGCGTAGGGGCACATGTACTTGCACATTTGCTCGCGCAGGTAGCCCGCATTGCCATAGGTTGCAGCGCCGTAGAACAGAACCCAGAACGCGTTCCAGGGCGTCACGGTCAGCGTCAGCGCCGCCTGGCTCAACTCGCGGATGGGCGTGAAGTAGCCGACGAAGCTGAAGCCCGTGAACAGCCCGATGGCCACCCAGGCGAGTTGCGTCGCACCCTTGCGCGCCACCTTCTCGGCCGACCAGGGCGCCTGGTCCAGCCGCATGCGGGCAATGCGGTCGCCTTCGAACTGGCGTTCGACCCACATGAAGATCTCGGTGTAGACGGTCTGCGGGCAGGTGTAACCACACCACAGGCGCCCGGCCACCGCGGTGAAGAAGAACAGGGCCAGCGCCGAGAGTACGAGCAGGGCCGCGAGGAAGATCAGGTCCTGCGGGTAAAGCACCAGACCCAGGATATAGAAGCGCTGCGCCTCCAGGTCGAACAGCAGGGCCTGACGACCATCCCACGGCAGCCAGGGCATCCCGTAGAACAACAGCTGCGTGAACCAGACGAAGGTCCAGCGCCAGGTCGCGAACCAGCCCTTCACCGCCCGCGGGTAGATGTCGGGCTGCTTCTGGTACATCGAGACGAACTGCGTGCCGCCGTCCGGGTCGCCGACGGGGGTGATTGGCCGGATCGGAATGACGGGGGGCGAAGGTGCCTTTTGAGTCACAGCTCTTGTCGTTTCAGTTCACTGAGCTTCGATTCGATGCGGCTCCACTCTTCGGCGTCCGGCAGAGCCAGCTTGGTTCGGGTGATGGGCTTCCAATCACGAGCCAGCTCTGCATTCAAGGCTGTGAAGTGCTGTTGATCGCCCGGCACATCCTCTTCTGCGTAGATCGCGTTGACCGGACACTCCGGCACGCACACCGCACAGTCGATGCACTCGTCGGGGTCGATGACGAGAAAGTTCGGCCCTTCACGAAAGGCGTCGACCGGGCACACATCCACGCAGTCGGTGTATTTGCAGCGTATGCAGGCCTCGGTGACAACGAAGGTCATGGCTGTGCCGTATGCAAATCAGCCGCAGCAGGCGCCGCCGGAACAGCAGGAGCCGCCGGCCGCCGGCAGGGCCTTCATGCCAACCCGCGTGATCTGCACCCGCCAGACCGCGGGCCCCGATTCCAGCGCGGCCCACTCGAACTGGCCAGGGGCACGGTCGTCGAACTGAAAGCGCAGCGGCAGGGGGTCGTGGTCATTGACCAATTGCATAGCCTGCCCCGCGGGCAAGGCATCGAAGCGGCCGAAGACCATGGCATGCCGGTCGCGCGGTGCGATGGTGCGCAGGTCGATGGTCGTGGGGGTGACTGTGGCGAGGGTGGACATGGTGTCTATGCCTTTCGGTGTGGGTGGAGAGAGAACGCGAGCAAACTGGCGCGACGGGCGCGGGGACGTGGGCGGACGAGAGAAGGTGCAGCGAGGCCGGCACTCAGCCGTCCTTGCCGTCGAGGCGTGGCGCCAGCAACCAGGGTGCGAAGACGGCCAGGTAGAGCGCAAACGCCAGCCCCCAGGCTGCGGCTGCAACCACCAGCCAGATGACCAGTTGCCGCGGCGCCAGCAGTGGCAGCAGCACCCGCGTCACGGCAGCGCCGGCCACCAGCAGGTAGGCGGCCACTTCCAGCCGCGACACCTGCAACGGCCGGCCGGTGTGGCCGCGTGCGGTGCGGGTGATCATGCCGATGATGAGCCCGCCGGTGGTGCCCACCGCCAGCGCGTGGATGCCCGCCGATACCCCGACCGCGCCGAGCTGGGACATCGCCAGCAGCACCAGGCCGACCGGCAGCCAGGCATAGGCCGCGTGCAGCACCCAGAGGATGGGGCGTGCGCGCGTGCGCAGCGGCTGCCAGCGCCACAGCCTCTGGGCGTGCAGCAAGGCCGCGGCACCGAGCGCAACGGCGGTGAAGGCATTCGGCGGTGCCAGCACCCACAGCGCCAGGCTCAGGGCCGTGGCGGCGAGCGTGGCCAGTTCCAGCGCTGGCGATGCCTGCAGCTTGACACCGGGAAGCGCCGACATCGTGAAGGCCGGGACCACGCGCCCGGCGATCACGCATTCGATCATCACCACCAGCGCCAGGCCGGCATGCAGTGCGCGCACCGGGGCAATGTCGATGAGGCCCATCGCGGCGCCATGAAACGCCGCGTTGGCTGCGGTCAGCAGCAGCAGGATGCCGCCGAGCGGCAGGTTGCGCCGATTGCCGGCCCGCAGCAGCACGGTGATGAGGATGACCGCCACCAACGGCAACAGCAGCAGGTCCAGCGCCGCATAGACGGCATAGGGCGCAAACACCGCAGCCAGCCGGGCGGCCAGCCACAGACCGGCGAGCGCGGCCAGCACCGCGCCGCGCGGCGTGGCCAGGCCGGTCCATGCCTTGCCCGCGGTGAGCAGGAAGCCCACGATCACGGCGACGGCAAAGCCAAACAGCATCTCGTGGGCGTGCCAGAGCACGGGCGAAATCGTCAGGCTCAATGACACCTGGCCCAGCAGCAGCGCGATCCACAGCGGCACGGCCAGCATGCCGTAGGCGGCCGCACCCAGGTAGAACGGGCGAAAGCCGAGCCGCAGCAGCGGCCAGCCCTGGGGCGATGGCAGGGTGACTGGCGGCGTGGTCTGGAGCGGCGGAAGGGAGATCGTCATGGTCGGGACAGGGTTCCTGATCCATGGAACATCCAGGATCAGGTCAAACATACATCGCATATGCATCTTATAGACCCGAGAGATTTAAAGCAATACACTTCATGCATCTTTAGGGCAATGCATGCGGCTTTCCGAATACACCGACTACACGCTGCGCGTGCTGATGTACTGCGCGCGGCACCGGGACCGCCTGGTCACGATCGGCGAGTTGGCCGAACAGCATGGGCTGTCAAAGAATCACCTGATGAAGGTCGTCAATGAATTGGCCCGCAAGGGCTTGCTCGCGACCACCCGAGGGCGCGGTGGCGGCTTGCGACTGCTGGTCGAGCCCGAGACCATCCGCATCGGAGATGTGGTGCGCGCCACTGAAACCGACTTCCGACTGGTGGAGTGTTTCGACGAGTCCACCAACGCTTGCACCTTGTCGCCCAACTGCCGGCTGAAGCACCTCTTCGCCGAAGCGCTGGAAAGCTACTTCAGGGCGTTGGACGGCGCGACGCTGGCGGACATGACCCAAGGCCGGCCAGCGGCGACGGGCAAGTCGATCAGATCGCCGGCGAGCCGCAAGCTTGCCGCGGAACCGGCCCCTAGTGCCTGAAGGCTCACCGGAGCAACGTCGCCATGACCAACGCCCTCCCCGGCCACAACGCACCTGCCGTCGGCTTCGAAGTTCCCCTGGAAATGCTGGCAGCGTGCCATGGGCGAGTACAGCTTCAGTGCGAAACATTGCTGCGTCTGATTGCCCACCTGCAGAGCCACGGCTCGGACCGTCCCGCACAAGAGGCCGCGCGGGCCGTCATGCGCTACTTCGACACCGCTGCACATCACCACCACGAAGACGAGGAGCAGGATCTCTTTCCCGCCTTGCTGGAGACGATGGCCGGCTCCGATGCGGTGTGCCTGCGTGACCTCACAGCCTCGTTGTGCACAGATCACCGCGCGCTGGAGAGGCGCTGGGCCACGCTGCGCCAGAAGCTGGAAGCGGTCGCCGCCGGTACGGCTTCGGCGCTTACCGATGCCGACGTGTCGGGTTTCGTTCAGTTGTACCAGCTGCACATCGCACGCGAAGAAGACGAACTGCTGCCGATGGCGGCACGACTGCTGAGCGCCACGGAACTGGACCGCATCGGCCTGGCGATGCGGAAGCGACGTGATTCCGCTACTGCCGTTTGAGGCCAAGCGCCGAACGCGCCCCCAAACAATCGAAGCGCTGATCACCGTATCGAGCGCACCCCCTACAGGAGACGTCCATGCCTGAGCAAGATGAAGAAGGCTATCTCGTGGATCCCGCAGACTGGACCGAAGGCTGGGCAGAACAAGCTGCAGTCAACCAGGGCATTTCGCTCGCCGACGATCACTGGTTCGTGATCCGCTTCATGCGTGCGCAACAACAAGAGCACCAGGTCACGCCAGACGCTCGATGGGTCATGCGACATCTCGAGCAGCGGCGCCCCGGCCAGGGGCGCAAACGTCTTTTCGAGTTGTTTCCCTATGGCTATGTCGCGCAGGCGTGTCGAATTGCGGGCATGAAGCGCCCTCGGGCTTGGAGCACGGGCTGAGCGACATCACGATGCCAATGGCTGTGGCAGCCACGGGCGCAGCGTCGAGATCCCGACGCCGGGCAAGGGACGAGGAGTCGGCAGGGGGAGCCCGTCTTCGCCGCCGGTGATTGCGGCTATGCCGAACGCCCGGCGAGATAAACCGCCGCTTGCACGCGCGAGCTGAGGTTCAGCTTGCGCAGGATGTGCTGCACGTGGATCTTCACCGTCGCTTCGGCAATGTTCAGGCCGCGCGCCACTTCCTTGTTGCTGGCACCCTTGGCGATCAGGGCCAGGATCTCCCGTTCACGCGGCGACAGACTATGGATGGGATCGGTGCTGACAGGAGGGGGCGGTAGCAATGCCGCACCCTGTCCGGACTGGAACGCATTGACCAGCTTGCTGGTCATCTCGGGGCTGACGACCGATTCGCCAGCCATCGTGCGCTGGATGGCCGAGGCCAGCATCTCGCTGTCCATGGTCTTGAGCAAGTAGCCTCGCGCGCCGCCGCGCAATGCCGCCGACAGGTCTTGCTCGTCCTCGCTGACCGTCAGCATCAGGACGCGAGCCTGGGGTGCCAAAGCCTTGAACCCGGCCAGCGCATCGACGCCATTGACGCCGGGCATGTGGTTGTCCAGCAGGATGACATCAGGCTGCGTTGCCGCGGCCAGCTGGTGCGCCTCATTGGCGTCGCCGGCCTCGGCAACCACCTGGAAGCGAGGGTCGCCGGCCAGTAGCGAAATCAGCCCGCGACGGAACAGCGTGTGGTCGTCGACCACGAGCACACGGATGGGCTGTAAGGCGGTCATGCGGCCACTCCCAAGCGTTCAGGCAACTTCAGCACCACGCAAGTGCCCGAACCCGGCACAGAGGCCACCTCCACCGTGGCGCCGATGTTCTGCGCCCGCTCGCGCATGATGCGCAGCCCCACGTGGGTTTCATCCGGGCCGGCGCAATCGGTGTCAAAGCCGCAGCCGTCATCGCGCACCTCAACGCGCCATTGCGGCGTCTGCTGCACCTCCACCCACACCGCACGCGCCCTCGCATGCTTGCGCACGTTGGACAAGGCTTCCTGCACCACGTGCAGCACCTGCACCTGCACGTCGGCCGGGAGCGGCATGCCCTCGCCTTCGATGTCGAGGTGGGTCGCCAGGCCCGTCTGGTGCTCGAACTTCTGCAAGGTGGTCTTCAAGGCGGGCGCGATGTCCTCGCGGTTGGTGCGGGTGCGGAAGTGCACCAGCAGCTCACGCACGTCGCTCAGGCTCTCGTGCACGCCAGCGTCCAGTTCGCCAAGGGTCTTGTCGATGCGTGCAGCCTCTCCGCTCTTGATGTCGCTGCGTAGCAGAACCAGCTGGATCTTCAGGAAGGCAAGGCTTTGGGCGATGGAGTCGTGCAGCTCTCGCGCGATGAAGCTGCGCTCTTCGGCCACTGCAGTCTCGCGCTGCAAGGCGGCCGCGCGCAAGCCTTCGATGGCGCCCGCCAGGTGACTGGCGATCGTCTCCAGCAAGGCGCGGTCGTCGTCGGTCAACTGCTTCGCTTCGCGGTAAAAAAGGTTGATCTCACCCACCATGCGTTCGTGCAGCCGGACGGGCACGCTGACCATTGTTTCAAAGCCTTCTCGGGCACAGTGGCCAAGTCGCGAGGCCGGGCGTTCAGGCTGGATCGGGATCACCCGCGTCATCGCGCCGCCCTGGGGCTGGCCGCACAGGCATTCGCCCGTGGGAATGCACTGTTCTTCGTCGATCATCACTTGCGGCAGGCAGTCCGAAGCCAACAGCAGGTACCTGCGGTTGGCCTCGTCGGACCAGCGCACGGCCGAGGCGTCGGCGCGCGCCACTTGACGCACCTGCTTGGCAATACCCTGGGCCAGGGCATCGAGCGTGTCGGCGCGCGCAACCAAGGCGGCAGACTCGTACAAGGCTGCAAGGCGAGCTCGCTGGGCCTCCAGGCGCTCGGTCTTTTCCTGCACCTTGGACTCGAGGTTCTGGTACAGGCCCTGCAGTGTCTCGGCCATGCGGTTGAAGCCCGCCGCCAGCGCACCGAATTCATCGTTGGCGCCTGGGTCCACCCGCGCGGCCAGATCCCCGGCTTCCACCCGAGCCAGCCCGGCCTGCAGCCGGGACAGCGGGTTGAAGATGAACAGGTAGGCCGAGTACAGCAACGCGATCGCACTGCCGATGGTCAGGGCCACCATCATGAACTGGACGGCGTTCAAGACAGCCGTCAGCCGGGACAGGTGGTGCTCGATGGCCGAGACGAAGGTGTCGATGCGAGCCACAAAAGCATCGGCCTGCTGCGCCGACAGGTCTGCAGCCGGCCCGGGCAAACTGGACCAGCCCGTCTTCAGTACCTCCCAATCGCGCTGCACCGCGGCGAAGGCCTGCTGAGATTCGTCGTCGTGCGGAACGAACAACGGGCGAGCGGGATCACCCGAACGCAGCACGCTGACGCTTTGGTCGAACTGCGACACCAGCCCTGCAATCTGCTGAGCATCAGCGCGGGCCAGGGTTTGCGCCAGGCGCCAGGTCTGCATGCGCATGCGACCGGCTTCGTTGACCGCAGCGGCACCGCCTTCCAACTGCCAGGTCACCCACAGCGTCAGGCCGATCGAGGCGAACGCCATCAGCAGCAGGGCACCCCCTATGGCACCCAGCTTTGCGGAAAGGCTCCATGAACGGGGCATCCGTGCACTGTACTGGAGGCCGGAAGCAGGCAGTACCTGATCGAGCTTTTGATTGACCTCAGCCACCATGGGACGCCCACCGATGCAAGAACCCCAGCGGGTGTTGCGCAAGCGCCACCGAGGCCATGATCATGTAGACCATCAGGGCCCCGGCGTAGCTGGCGCGGCGCGTTGCTGGAGTCCGCGCGCGTTTGAGCGCCATCAAGCCGAGCACGATGTACAGCACCAACAGCAGCAACTTGGCCCCCAGCCAGGCGCTGCTGATCGGGTTGAGCGACAGCACGGCCCAGAGCGTGAGGCCAGCCGTCAGCAACAGGGTGTCGATGCCGTAGCTGAGCATCCTCCAGGGTCTGCCCATCGCCCAGCCCCGCCCCGTCAGCACCAGCGCGCCGCGCAGGGCGAACAGGCCACCGCTGGCCAGCACCAGGCCAATGTGCGCCAACTTGAGATGCCAATACCAGCCAGCGACATCATGCA
Organism: Rubrivivax sp. A210; assembly: GCF_904426505.1. Taxonomy (GTDB): domain Bacteria; phylum Pseudomonadota; class Gammaproteobacteria; order Burkholderiales; family Burkholderiaceae_C; genus Rubrivivax. The sequence goes on along the minus strand of NZ_CAJGBN010000001.1, from coordinate 547,622 downwards.
TGGCGATGGAAGCGACTAAGCTCGCGGGCATGGAAATCAGTCACTTCAACGACCTGCTGGCAGCAGCTCGGCAGCAACCCGACGCGCAGCTTCTCTTGCTGGTGTTTGCTGCGGCGAGCCTTCCCCCAGACGCCACGGCCGAACAGCGGGCACGCTTTGAAGCCGGCGAATCCGGCGAGCTGACACCGCTGATGTGCGTCGACAAGGACCCTGCCGACTTGAAGGACTTCGGCGCGTTGCAGGCTGAAGCCGTTTCCATGGGTCAGGACTGGGCCTTGGTCTTTGCCGCAGCCTTGTCCGGCCAGGGAAGGCAGCCCCCCACGTCGGCCCAGGTGGAAGCCGCGCTCACGCGCATGGTGGAGGCGGTGAAGTCCGGCAAGCTGAGCGGCATGATTCCGTTCGACCGCCAGGGCGAGGCCGTTCAACTGGGCTGAACGAACGCTCGCCCCTTCACGAGCGAGTGGACTCTTCATCCCGCTGCACTTCGGGGTGGTGGGCCATATACGGCCCGGTGCCCGCATTGTCGGCCTGCGCCGCGGGCACGAAGCCGCCGCGCTGAACATCGAAGACATGGACCTCGCCGTCCTCGATCACGTAGTGCCACCCGTGCAAGGCCAGGGTTCCGGCTTCGACACGCTCTCGCACCATCGGGTAGTCCATCAGCCGCTCCAGTTGCAGCACCACGGCGCGCTGCTCGGTACGTCGCAGCACGTCGGGCCCGGGTTCGGCCACGGGCAAAACGGCTTCGCGCCCCAGCTCCAGCCACTGGGACAAGTGCTTGGCAGCCGGTGAGACATCACCATACAAGGCCCGGATCGCCCCGCAGTGGCTGTGGCCGCACACCACGATGCGCTTGACCGACAGGTTGAGCACTGCGAACTCGATGGCCGCTGCCGTGCCATGGAAGCCCTGGCTCTGGTCGTACGGCGGCACGAAGGCGCCCACGTTGCGCACCAGAAACAGTTCGCCCGGGCCCGCACCGGTGAGCAGGTAGGGCACCAGGCGCGAATCGCTGCAGCCGATGAACAGTGTCATCGGGTGCTGCCCATCGTCCACCAGCAACCTGAAGTGCGAGCGGTGCTGCGGGAAATCGTCGGTCTGGAAGCGCTGAAGGCGCTGCAGCAATTCGTCGGCCATGGGTCGACTCGTCGGAGCGGGGCTACTGGACCAGGGGAGACTCCGCCGCCTCCAGGTCAACACCGGTCAACACGGCTTCCCCAGCCAGCAGTTGCAGGTACTGTCGCAGCGCGGTGGTGAAGGCTTGTTGCCGCAACCCCTGCGCCACGGCCGATTTCACGGCCGCGAACGCGGGGTCCAGGCCGGGCTGCCGGGCCAGCACCTCCACCACGTGCAGCCCGAAGCGGCTGTGCACCAGGCGCGGCAGCACACCGACCTCGGGCTTGCCGAAGATCTCGCGTGCGAACTCCGGCGCGCAGTCGTCAGTCGTCAACCAGCCCAATGCGCCGCCATCGGCGCCGCTGGGGCAATTGGATGTGGAAGCGGCCGCCGTGGAGAAGCGATCACCCCCACCCGGCGAAGCGCAGCGAACATCCAGCAGGCAGGCTTCGGCACGTTGCCGCAATGCGTTGACATCCACTCCGGGCGTGACCGCAAAGAGTATGTGGCGAAGCTGCGCACGCTCACCAACGGCGTAGCGACCGCGTTGGGCTGCATGGTGGCGACGAAGGGCGTCCTCAGAGGGCTCGGGCAGGTGCAGCTCGCGATCTAGCAAGGACTCGATGGCCGTGCTTGCGGCTTCGGTCATGGCTCCACCCAAGGGCAGCGGATCGTCTGCAGCCAGCAGACCCGCCTGGATGGCCGCCTGGCGCAGAAGTTCGGCACAGGCGCGCTGCCGAAGGGCCTCGGCCGTCAGCCCTTCATCGGGATAGGCCAGCACAACGTCATTGACCTGGGGAAGAACGGAAGTGGAAGTGTTCATGGTGTGAAGCTTCAGCAAGCGGTGGCAGCGGGTTCAGCCGACGCGGCGTGGCTGGCTCTGCCCGGCCGGCACATTGAGCCTGCGGGCCCGCACCATCTGGTAGGGGCGCACCAGATAGGACAGGGTGCCGAAGCCGCTCCACACGTGCACCAGGCGGCTGAAGGGGAACAGCAGGAAGATCGTCATGCCCAGCAGCATGTGCGCCTGGAAGTGCCACTCGATGCCCGACACCAAGGCAGCGTTGGGTTGCATCAGCACGATGCCTTGCAGGTACTCGGCCAGCCGCAGCATGGTCTGCGGGTCGGACACGTGATGCAGCGAAGCGGGCAGCGTCGACAGGCCAATGACCAGCTGCACCCACAAGATGACGAGGATGGCGATGTCGGTCCTGTGGCTGGTCAGGCGGATACGCGGGTCGAACAGGCGGCGGTGCAGCAGGAGGGTGAGCCCGATGAAGCACAGGCCACCTGCCACGCCACCCGCCACCACGGCCAGCAACTGCTTCTGTGGTGCCGTCATGAAGATCTCGTACAGCCAGTGGGGGGTCAGCTGCCCGAACAGGTGGCCGAAGAACAGGAACAGGATGCCGCCATGGAACAGGTTGCTGCCCCAGCGCAGCTGCCCGTTGCGCAGCAGCTGCGAGCTGTCGCTCTTCCAGGTGTATTGGTCGCGGTCGAAGCGGGCCAGGCTGCCCATGAAGAACACCGCCAGGCAGATGTACGGATAGACGTTGAAGATGAAGTTGTAAAGGGTGTTCATGCGGACGCTCCCGGCGTGGCTTGGGTGGCGGTGCGCACGGGGGGGCGCACGATCTGAATTGGTTGTGGATGCCCGGCCCGCGCCTGGCCCTGGGTGGAACAACCATCGAAGGCCATGGGTTCGGCCCAGCTCTCGTCAAGCTCGGGTTCTGGCGGCACCGGCACGGACTGCGCCTTCTCGCCTGCAAGATCCAGAAGAGCAGCCAGGACGCAGGCATGTGCGGCTTCGCGTCGCAGCAGCGCGCTGAAAATCACCTGCAGGATGTGCGCGATCTCGCCCAGAAAGGCCTTGGCCTGTGCCGGTGGCTGGGTGGAGGCGTACTGCAACACCACTGTCAGGTGGTCGGGTAGTTCACCCGGCGCAAGAAAGAGACCGGCAGCCTCGTAGGTCTGGCACAGGTCCACCATGGCTGGACCCCGGTCGCGGCTGTCGCCGTGCACGTGCTCGAACAGGTGCAGCGCGCTTCCGCGGCCACGGTCGAAGAGTTCGACGTGGTCGGCCTCGACGTCCAGCGAACGCCGCCGAGCCAGGCGGGTAATCAGGCCGTCCAGTTCGGCGAGCCGGGCACTGCTGAGCGCCCCTTCTTCACGCAATGCCGCCTGCAGTTCGGGCAAGTGGGCGCGCAACTCGGCGTCGGGGTAGCTCAGCAGGTGGGCCAACACGCGCAAGGTCTTGGTCATGGAGACCGGGGAGGCGTTGAAGAAGCTCATCTCAAACTCCTGCCTTGATGGGAATGGTGCGCTTCTTCTCGCTGCCGAACAGGCTGGTCTCGGTGACCCCCTCGCTGCAACCGTTGCCGAAGCTGAAGCCGCAGCCGCCGCGCACGTTGAAGACGTTCTCGGCGTATTCGCGGTGCGTGGTGGGGATGACGAAACGGTCTTCGTAGTTGGCAATGGCCATCACGCGGTACATCTCCTCGACCTCGTTCACGCTCAGCTTGACCTGATCGATGGCAGCGGTGTTGGCCGCGCCGTCCACGTGCTTGGCGCGCTGGTAGGCGCGCATGGCCAGCATGCGTTCCAGTGCACGAACCACCGGCACGGTGTCGCCGGCCGTCAGCAGGTTGGCCAGGTACTTGACGGGAATGCGCAGCTGGTTGACGTCGGGGATCTCGCCATTGGTGCCCACGTGGCCCGCGTTGGCCGCGGCCGTGATGGGCGACAGCGGCGGCACGTACCAGACCATCGGCAGCGTGCGGTACTCGGGATGCAGCGGCAGCGCCACCTTCCACTCCACCGCCATCTTGTAGACCGGGCTGTTGCGCGCCGCGTCCATCCAGTTGTCGGGGATGCCGTCGAGCCTGGCCTGGGCGATGACCTTGGGGTCGCTCGGGTCCAGGAAGATGTCGAGCTGGGCCTGGTACAAGTCCTTGTCGTGCTCGACGCTGGCCGCCTGCTGGATGCGGTCGGCGTCATACAGCAGCACCCCCAGGTAGCGGATGCGGCCCACGCAGGTCTCGCTGCACACCGTGGGCTGGCCGGCTTCGATGCGCGGGTAGCAGAAGATGCACTTCTCGGCCTTGCCGCTCTTCCAGTTGTAGTAGATCTTCTTGTAGGGGCAGCCGCTCACGCACATGCGCCAGCCGCGGCACTTGTCCTGATCGATCAGGACGATGCCGTCTTCCTCGCGCTTGTAGATGCTGCCGCTGGGGCACGATGCCACGCACGCCGGGTTCAAGCAGTGCTCGCACAGCCGGGGCAGGTACATCATGAAGGTGTTCTCGAACTGGCCGTAGATGTCCTTCTGGATGTCGTCGAAGTTCTTGTCCTTCGAACGCTTCGAGAACTCACCACCCAGGATCTCTTCCCAGTTCGGGCCCCACTCGATCTTCTCCATGCGCTTGCCGGTGATCAGGCTGCGCGGCCTTGCCGTGGGCGCGTGCTGCATCTCCGGCGCCGACTGCAGGTGGTCGTAGTCGAAGGTGAAGGGCTCGTAGTAGTCGTCGATCTGCGGCAGGTTGGGGTTGGCGAAGATCTTCATCAGGAGCTGCCACTTGCCGCCCTGGCGCGGCACGATGGAGCCATCGGCCTTGCGGATCCAGCCACCGTTCCACTTGTCCTGGTTTTCCCACTCCTTGGGGTAACCGATGCCGGGCTTGGTCTCGACGTTGTTGAACCAGGCGTACTCGACGCCGGGGCGGCTGGTCCAGACGTTCTTGCAGGTCACACTGCAGGTGTGGCAGCCGATGCACTTGTCCAGGTTCAGGACCATGCCGATCTGTGCGCGGACCTTCATGCGCCTTCTCCTTGAGCTTGCACGATCTCAGCGCGTTCATCGCCGCGCGGGGTGTCCAGCCAATCGACCTTGGCCATCTTGCGCACCACCACGAACTCGTCGCGGTTGGTGCCTATGGTTCCGTAGTAGTTGAAGCCGTAGCTGAACTGCGCGTAGCCACCGATCATGTGGGTGGGCTTGAGCACGATGCGCGTCACGCTGTTGTGGATGCCGCCGCGCACGCCGGTGATCTGCGACCCGGGCGTGTTGATGATCTTTTCCTGCGCGTGGTACATCAGCAGCATGCCGGGGTTGACGCGCTGGCTCACCACCGCCCGCGCCGCGATCGCGCCATTGATGTTGAAGACCTCGACCCAGTCGTTGTCCTCCACGCCGGCGACCTTGGCGTCGTCCTCGCTCAGCCACACCACCGGGCCACCGCGGTTCAGCGTCAGCATCATCAGGTTGTCGCTGTAGGTGCTGTGGATGCCCCACTTCTGGTGCGGGGTGATGAAGTTGAGCAGGATCTCCTTGTTGCCGTTCGGCTTGATGTTGTGGATGCCGGCCGTGGTCTTCAGGTCCACCGGTGGGCGGTAGCTGCTCAAGGCCTCACCGAAGGCAATCACCCAGGGGTGGTCCAGGTAGAACTGCTGGCGGCCGGTCAACGTGCGCCATGGGATGTACTCATGCACGTTGGTGTAGCCGGCGTTGTAGCTGACGGTCTCGCTCTCGATGCCGCTCCAGGTGGGGCTGCTGATGATCTTGCGCGGCTGCGCCTGCACGTCGCGGTAGCGGATCTTCTCGTCCTCGCGGTACAGCGCCAGGTGGGTGTGGTCGCGACCGGTCTGCTTGCCGAGGGCCTTCCAGGCCTTCACCGCCACATGGCCGTTGGTCTCGGGCGCCAACTGCAGGATCACCTCGCAGGCGTCGATGTCGGTGACGATCTTGGGCATGCCCTTGCTGACCCCTTCAGCAAGCGTCAGGCCGTTGAGCTGGCCCAGTTGCTCGACTTCGGTGCCCGTCTTCCAGCCGATACCCTTGCCGCCGTTGCCCAGCTTGTCCATCAAGGGGCCGAGTGCCGTGAAGCGCTTGAACACGTTGGGGTAGTCGCGCTCCACCACCATGATCTGCGGCGCGGTCTTGCCCGGGATCAGCTCGCACTGGCCCTTCTTCCATTCCTTCACGTCGAAGGGCTGGGCCAGTTCGCCCGCGGTGTCGTGCATGATGGGCATGAGCACCACTTCCTTCTCGACGCTCAGGTGGCCGACGCAGACCTCGCTGAAGGTCTTGGCGAAGCCCTTGTAGATCTCCCAGTCGCTGCGGCTCTGCCACACCGGGTCGACCGCCGCGCTCAGCGGGTGGATGAAGGGGTGCATGTCGCTGGTGTTGAGATCGTTCTTCTCGTACCAGCTGGCGGTGGGCAGCACGATGTCGCTGTACAGGCAGGTGGTGCTCATGCGGAAGTCCAGCGTCACCACCAGGTCGAGCTTGCCCACCGGGCCTTCCGCGTGCCACTTCACCTCTTTCGGCTTCGCATCGTCCTGGCCCAGGTCCTTGCCCTGGATGCCGTTCTCGGTGCCCAGCAGGTGCTTGCAGAAGTATTCGTGGCCCTTGCCCGATGAGCCCAGCAGGTTGCTGCGCCAGACGAACAGCACGCGCGGCCAGTTCTGCGGGGCATCCGGGTCTTCGCAGCTCATCTGGATGGTGCCGTCCTTCAGCGCCTTGACGACATAGTCCTTCGGGTCCATGCCGGCCGCATTGGCGTCCTTCACCACCTGCATCGGGTTGGTCTTGAGCTGCGGCGCGCTGGGCAACCAGCCCATGCGCTCGGCGCGCACGTTGTAGTCGATCATGCTGCCGGCATACAGCGCCTTGTCGGCCAGCGGCGAGACGATCTCTTCCATGCCCAGCTTCTCGTAGCGCCACTGGTCGCTGTGGGCGTAGAAGAAGCTCGTGCTGTTCATCTGCCGCGGCGGGCGTATCCAGTCCAGCGCGAAGGCCAGCGCCGTCCAGCCGGTCTGCGGGCGCAGCTTCTCCTGGCCCACGTAATGCGCCCAGCCGCCGCCGCTCTGGCCGATGCAGCCGCACATCATCAGCAGGTTGATCACGCCGCGGTAGTTCATGTCGGCGTGGTACCAGTGGTTCATGGCCGCGCCGATGATCACCATCGACTTGCCGTGTGTCTTGTGCGCGTTCTCGGCGAACTGCCGCGCCACGGTGATGATCTGGTCGCGCGGTGTGCCGGTGATGCTTTCAGCCCAGGCCGGGGTGTAGGCCGCGTCGTCGTCATAGTCCTTGGCCCCCGAACCCAGGCCGCGGTCGATGCCGTACTGCGCCACCTGCAGGTCGAACACGGTGGCCACCAGCGCTTCACGGTGCTCACCTTCCTTGCCCAGGCGCAGGCGCACGGCCGGCACCTTGACGAAGTTGACGTCGCCGTTCTGCGTGTTCGACTTGAAGTGCGGCGTGCTCACGCCGCCGAAGTACGGCAGGCCGACGGCCACCACTTCGTGCGCCTGCGCGCCATCTTCGATGACCGACAGCTTCAGCTTCACCTCGGTGCCGTGGCGCGCTTCCTTGTTCTCGAGATTCCACTTGCCCTGGTCGACACCCCCTTCGGGTGTCCAGCGGAAGCCGATGCTGCCATTGGGCAGCACGGCGCGGCCGGCAGTGTCGAAGGCCACCGTCTTCCACTCGGGGTTGTTGCTCTGACCGAGCTTGCCGTTGAAATCCGATGCGCGCAGGTAGCGGTCGGGCACCAGCGTCTTGCTGCCGTCTGGCAGGGTGTGCTCCTTCAGCATCACCAGCAGCGGCAGGTCGGTGTAGCGGCGCGCGTAGTCGTCGAAGTACGGGCTGCGCTGCTTGAAGTAGAACTCGTTGAGTGCCACGTGGCCCATGGCCATCGCCAGAGCCGCATCGGTGCCTTGCTTGGGGTGCAGCCAAATGTCGGCCAGCTTGGCCACCTCGCTGTAGTCGGGCGTGATGGCCACCGTCTTCGCACCCTTGTAGCGCACCTCGGTGAAGAAGTGCGCGTCCGGCGTACGGGTCTGCGGCACATTGCTGCCCCAGGCCATGATGTAGGTGCTGTTGTACCAGTCGGCCGATTCGGGCACGTCGGTCTGCTCACCCCACACCTGCGGGCTGGCCGGCGGCAGGTCGCAGTACCAGTCGTAGAAGCTCATGCAGACACCGCCGATCAGGCTGAGGTAGCGGCTGCCGGCGGCGTAGCTGACCATGCTCATGGCCGGGATGGGGCTGAAGCCGATGACACGGTCGGGGCCGTGCTTCTTGATCGTGTAGACGTTGCTGGCCGCGATGATCTGGTTGACCTCGTCCCAGCTGCTGCGCACGAAGCCGCCCATGCCGCGCACCTTCTGGTAGTCGCGGCGGGCGGCGTCGTCCTCGACGATCGTGGCCCAGGCATCGACGGGTGTCTTGGCAGTCCTCATCGCCGCGCGCCAGCGCTCCAGCAGGCGGCCGCGCACCATCGGGTACTTCACGCGGTTGGCGCTGTACAGGTACCAGCTGTAGCTGGCGCCACGCGCACAGCCGCGGGGCTCGTGGTTGGGCATGTCCCAGCGCGTGCGCGGGTAGTCGGTCTGCTGCGTCTCCCAGGTGACGATGCCGCCCTTGACGTAGATCTTCCAGCTGCAGCTGCCGGTGCAGTTGACACCGTGCGTGCTGCGCACGATCTTGTCGTGCGCCCAGCGGTTGCGGTAGGCGTCTTCCCAGGTGCGGTCTTCGCCGGTGGTCAGCCCATGGTCGCCAGCAAAGGTCTCCTTGGGCAATGAGAAATGGGTGAGTCGGTCCAGAAAGTGGCTCATGTTGTCGTCCTTGGAAGATGTCGTCCGCGCAGGGGGCTCAGCAGGGATAGGGTGCGTTGCGGCGGCTGTAGGCCCACCAGGTCAACGCGATGCAGGAGAGGTAGAACACGATGAACATCGCCAGCGCAGCGGCTGCGCTGCCCGTCATCGCGAGCGATGAACCCACGCTCTTGGGGATGAAGAAGCCGCCGTAGGCGCCGATGGCACTGGCAAAGCCGAGCGCCGCGGCAGCTTCGACGGCGCCTTCCTTGGCGGCCAGCGCCTGGGCCGATGGCAGGCCCTCGGCGCGCCGCACCCGCTCGGCCACGAAGAGGCTGGAGATCATGCGGAACGTGCTTCCATTGCCCAGGCCCGAAGCGGCAAACAACACACCGAAGGCGGCCAGGAAGCCCAAGAAGTGACCACTCTGCCCCTGCGGACCAGCGCTGTCGGTCGCGGGCAGGCACAGCAGCGCAGCGGCTGCGCCGAGTGCCATCGCCACGAAGACCCAGAACGTGACGCGCGCGCCTCCCCAGTGGTCGGCCATCCAGCCGCCCAACGGGCGCAGCACGGCACCGATCAGCGGGCCCAGCCACACCAGGTGCAGTGCATCGGCGCGTTGGAACTGACTTTGCGCCAGCATCGGCAGGCTCGCAGCGAAGCCGATGAAGCTGCCAAACGTGCCCAGGTACAGCCAGCACATCAGCCAGTTGTGCTTGCGCGTGAAGATCACCGCCTGTTCGGCCATGCCTGCATGGGTGTCGGCCAAGTCGTCCATGCCGAACCAGGCCGCTGCCGTGCTGGCCAGGATCAGCGGCACCCAGATGAAGCCCGCGTTCTGCAGCCACATCGGCCCCTGCGCCGTCAGCTGCGCGGGCCCGTTGAACAGGCCGAAGACCCCGGCGCTGATGGCCAGTGGCACCAGCATCTGAACCAATGCCACTCCCAGGTGGCCCAGCCCGGCGTTCAGACCCAGCGCATAGCCCTGACGAGCACTCGGGAAGAAGAAGCTGATGTTGGCCATCGAGCCGGCAAAGTTGCCCCCGCCCAGTCCGCACAGCAGGGCCAGCACCACCATCCATTCGAACGGCGTGTTCGGGTCCTGCACCGCCAGGCCGATGCCCACCGCGGGCAGCAGCAGGCTGGCCGTGGCCAGCGTGGTGAAGCGGCGGCCACCGATCATCGGCACCGCGAACGCGTAGAAAATGCGCAGGGTGGCGCCGCACAAGGCTGGAAGCGCCGTCAGCCAGAACAGCTGGTTGGTGCTGTAGCGGAAGCCCGCCGCGGGCAGGTGCACCACCACCACCGACCACAGCATCCACACGGCGAAGGCCAGGGCCAGCGCAGGGATCGACACCCACAGGTTGCGCCTGGCCACCGCGCGACCGGAACGGTCCCAGAAGCCGCGGTCCTCTGGGTTCCAGTGCTGGATGATCGTCATGCTGGTCATGGCGTGGGCAATACCGATGCTCGGGCTTGTCACCTAGCTTCAGGGGTTCTTCACGTAGGCATTGCCACGCAGATAGAACCACCAGTTCAGCACCAGACAGACGGCATAGAAGATCGCGAAGCCGTACATCGCGTACTGCGGTGTACCGGCCTTGATCTGGGCGCCGATGACCACCGGTGCGATGAAGGCACCGTAGGCGGCGATGGCCGACGTCCAGCCCAGCACCGGGCCGGCCTGGGTGCGGTCGAAGATGACGCCGATGGTTCTGAAGGTGCTGCCGTTGCCGATGCCGCTGGCCAGGAACAGCAGCATGAACAGGCCCAGGAACATGGGGAAGTACTGTTCGGGCGTGGCCGAGCCGTAGGCCTGCATCATCACGTAGCCCACCGCTACCGATGCGCCCGCCATCACCACCGAGATGATCTGGGTGACGATGGACCCGCCCACCTTGTCGGAGATCCAGCCGCCCACGGGACGGATGGCTGCGCCGATGAACGGGCCCATCCAGGCATAGGTCAGTGCCGAGGGCGCGTTCGGGTTCTTCAGCGTGTGCTGCAGCACGCCGTCAGCGCCCGGCACGTGCTGGAAGCCGAAGATCACCGTGATGGCCAGCGGCAGCGCCATCGAGAAGCCGATGAAGGAGCCGAAGGTGACGATGTACAGGGCCGTCATCGACCAGGTGTGCTTGTTGCTGAAGATCGCGAACTGCTTCTTCACGCCTTCCTTCATCTCGCCGAAGGCTGCGAGCTTCATCATGCCCAGGGCCAACAGCACGTCCAGCGGAATGGCCACCCACATGCTCAGCAGCCCCAGGCCGGTGGGCTTGGGCAGGTACAGGTAGAGCATGAAGATCGCGGGCACGAAGGCCAGCGTGTACAGGTAGGTGATCTTGGCAAAGGCAACCAGCGGCGAGCCCGTGCTGGGCGACACCGTCTTCAGGTTGTTCATGCCCCACCAGCACAGCAGCGACAACGGAACCAGCGACAGCACCCAGGCGAAGCCGGCGTTCTGCACCCAGGTGGGCGTGCCGGCCGCGATCTTCCCGAAGATCCAGCCGCTGTCCTTCACCAGCGTCATCGGCTCGCCACCGAAGGCACCGAAGAGACCCACCGTCATCACCAGCGGGATGACGATCTGCATGGTCGTGACACCGAAGTTGCCCAGGCCGGCGTTCAGGCCCAGCGCCGTGCCCTGCAGCCGCTTCGGGAAGAAGGTGCTGATGTTGGACATCGAGCTGGCGAAGTTGCCGCCGCCCACGCCCGACCACAGCGCCATCAGCTGGAAGGCCCACAGCGGCCAGTCCTTGTGCTGCAGCACGATGCCAGTGCCGATGGCGGGCGCCAGCAGCATGGCGGTGGTCAGGAAGATGGTGTTGCGCCCGCCGGCCAGGCGGATGAGGAAGGACGCCGGGATGCGCATCGTGGCGCCCGAGATGCCGGCAATGGCCGTCAGCGTGAACAACTCGGCCTGGGTGAACGGAAAGCCCAGGTTGAGCATCTGCACGGTGATGATTCCCCACATGCCCCAGACCGCGAAGCCGCATAGCAGCGCGGGCACCGAGATCCAAAGGTTGCGGTAGGCTGTTCTCTTGCCGGTGGATTCCCAGAACGCTTGGTCCTCGGGGCGCCAATCGGTGATGTCGGCACCGCTGGTTGCGCTTGCTGGCGCAACGGTGGTGGTTGTCGTGGCCATCTGCATTTCTCCTTCAGCGCGCGAAGCTGCGCGACAGCGGCGAGGCGGGGGCCTTGTCGCCCATCATTTCGGTCTTGCGCACCTCGGTCCAATACATCCAGATCAGCGAGACCCAGACCACGCCGTACATCAGCATGAAGGCGCTGGAGCGGATGCCGGTGAGATCCATCAATGCCCCGAACAAGATCGGCAGCACGAAACCGCCCAGCCCGCCGGCCAGGCCGACGATGCCGCTGACGGTGCCGATGTTGTGGGGGTAGTCGTCGCCGATGTACTTGAAGACGCTGGCCTTGCCGAAGGCCCAGGCGATGCCCAGCACGAACATCAGCGCGGTGAACAGGTAGACATTCAGGCCGACGTGGAAGGTCCTGGGGCCGTCCACCGTGGTGATGGTCAGGTCGGTCTGCGGATAGCTCAGCAGGAACAGGCAGACCCAGCTGACCCACAACACCCACCACGTGACCTGGTGCGCGCCGAAGCGGTCCGACAGCACCCCGCCCAGCGCGCGCAGCACGCCGCCGGGCAGCGAGAAGCAGGCGGCCAGCAACGCGGCGGTCTGGATCGACAGGCCGAACTCGCCCACGTAGTACTGCACCATCCACAGTGCCATGGCCACGTAGCCACCGAAGACGATGCTGTAGTACTGGCAGTACTTCAGCACCTTGGGGTCCTTGAGCATGTGCAACTGGTCGCTGAACTTCACGTGCGAGGGCACCAGGTGCTTGGGGTCGCTGCTGCTGCCCAGCCAGAACAGGATCACCGTGCCCAGCATCACCGCGGCGTACACCTGCGGCACCAACGTCCAGCCGCCCACGGCCAGCAGCGCCGGGGCCACGAACTTGTTGACCGCCGAGCCCGAGTTGCCGGCGCCGTACACGCCCATGGCCATGCCCTGGCGGCTGCGCGGGAACCAGCGCGCCACGTAAGGCGTGCCTACCGAGAAAGAGCCGCCCGCCAGGCCGACGAACAAGCCGATGACCAGGAAGTGCCAGTAGGCCGTGGCGTAGCTCATCAGCCAGATGGCCGGCACCGTGGCCGCCATCAGCAAGGTCATGACGATGCGGCCACCGTACTTGTCGGTCCAGATGCCCAGCGGTACACGGATCAGCGACCCGGTGAGCACCGGCGTGGCCGTGAGCAGGCCGAACTCCGTCGCGTTGAGCCCCAGGGTCTTCTTCAGCGGGATGCCGATGACGCCGAACATCATCCACACCATGAAGCAGACGGTGAAGGCCAGGGTGCTGACGATGAGCACGGACCACGCCTGGCGTGGAATGGGGGTGGGGGGGATGGCCATGGGCATGCTCGTCGGAGGGTTGACGAGACTGTCCGCCTGCGGAGCCCCCGTGAACATCAGCACGGTGGCTATGCTGCGCGCGGCAGAAGAACGATGGTCCGCGGCACGCACATAGTTCTGAAGAACTACGCCGGGGTCCACTCATTCAGAACTTGACCCAGGTCAACGCGACTCATTCGCGCGCTCGCGCAGACTGGGCCCGAATTGCAGGCCAACACCCACCATGCCGCCCGAAACTTCCCGGCGGGTCAGCACGCTGATCGATCACCTGCAGACGCTGCTTCACGATGGCTCCCGCCCCGTCTTCCCCACCAGATCCTGGATGCGCTTCAGCCGCAATCCCGCCACTCCAAGGAGAAGGTATTGGTACCGTTGATTCGAAACTTGTCCATCGCGGCCGCTGCTGCAGCAGTGCTGGTGACTTCGTCAATCGGCCCGGCACTGGCGCAGGCCGGCGAGCACAGCCACGGCGCCGAAGCACACCACAAGCTCACCCTGAACCAAGGCAAGAAGTGGGGTACGGACGAGCCGCTGCGCGCCGGCATGGGGCGCATCCGGGGCCTGGTCGAACCGCAGTTGGGTGCGGCGCACAACGGCAAGCTCACGCCGGCACAGTACGGCGAGCTGGCCACACGGATCCAGACCGAAGTGGGCGGGATCATCGCCCACTGCAAGCTCGAACCGAAGGCCGACGCCGTGTTGCATCTGCTGATCGCCGATCTCGGTGACGGCACCAGCACCATGAACGGCAAGAACCCCAAGCAGCGCCCCGCGCTTGGTCTGGTGAAGGTGGCCAAGACCCTCGACCAGTACGGCAAGCACTTCGAGCACCCCGGCTTCAAGCCGGTGGGCACCGGTCATTGACAGGCGCGGGAGATTTTCGAGAAGTTCACCATAGAGGAGCTCGCGCTACCGCCGCCGAGCATCGCCATGCGCTGGCGGGCTGGCCAGATCAGATGCGATGCCGGAGCACCCGGTAGGCTGTTCCCGCGAACCCGGTCCAAAGCAGCGTGCGCAGCGCCATCGCACCGACGGTGCGCGCCTCGTACGCTCCACCGCTCCAGGCATGCACGCCGAAGGCGGCGAATACCAGGCCTGTGGCGACGGCGATGAAGACGGCCAGCGGCACCGACCAGCGCCGCCGCCCCCACAGCCCCAGACCGCAGGCCACGTAGGCGAACCCGGCGACGAAGTTGAACCAGAGCACGAAAGGCACGATGGCCCCGGCGGCAAGGCGTGCCGCTTCGCCACCGAACAGTGTGCGACCGCCGGACAAGACCGTCAGCAAACCGAAGAGCACAGCCACCACGGCCAGGGACTTCATCAGCAGGTCCGATCTGGACGTGTTCACGATGTTGGTCCTGGTTGACCGGGGCTGAAAGCGGCTGGACCGGATCAAAGGCTCAACCCCTGCCCCGCCTCTTCTTCGGTCCGGCCGTCGCGGATGTGATAGATCCGCTTGAAGGTCGGGATGATCTTCTCGTCGTGGGTCACCACGATGATGGCCGTGTGGTACTGCGTGGCCATCTGGTTGAGGATGCGCATCACGGCCAGCGCCCGTTCGCTGTCCAGCGGGGCCGTGGGCTCATCGGCCAGGATCACCGGCGGCCGGTTGGCCAGGGCACGCGCGATCGACACACGCTGCTGTTCACCGCCCGAAAGTTCAGACGGCTCCGCCTTCGCGCGATGCCCCACGTCCAGTGCCGCCAGCAGCTCGAGCGCCCGCGCGCGCGCCTCGCCATTGGGTCGCCCGGCCAGCATCGGCAACAAGGCGACGTTGTCGGTGACGTCCAGGAACGGGATCAGGTAGGGCGCCTGGAACACGAAGCCGATGCTGTCGCGGCGCAGCGCGCGCAGGTCGGGGATCTTCCAGCCGTTGTCGTAGATGGCATGCCCGCCGAGGATCATGCGGCCGCCGGTCGGTTCGATGACGGCGCCCAGGCACTTCAGCAAGGTGCTCTTGCCCGAGCCCGAGGGGCCGATCAGGCCCACCACCTCGCCGGGTGCGACGACCATGTTGACGTCCTTCAACGCGTCGACCGCGGTGTCGCCTTCGCCGTAACGCTTGCGCAGGCCTTCGATGCGGATGCCGGCTTCGCTCATGGGGTGTGCCTTCAGCCGCCGATGGCCGCGGCCGGGTCGACCGCCAACGCCGCGCGGATCGCCAGCGTGCTGGCCAGCGCGCAGATCACCATCACCGCGACCAGCCCGAGCAACGCATCGTTCACTTCCAGCAGCACGTACTTCGGGAAGATCGGCGCCCAGAAGGTGGCCGCCACCTTGCCGACGATGAAGCCGATCAGGCCCAGCCCGAGCGCCTGCTGCAGGATCATCCCGGCGATGGTGCGGTTGTGCGTGCCGATGAGCTTGAGCACCGCGATCTCGCGGATCTTGCCCAGCGTCATCGTGTAGATGATGAAGGCGACGATGGCCGCGCTGACGATGGCCAGGATCACCAGGAACATGCCTATCTGCTTGGCTGACGTGGCAATCAGCTTGGCCACCAGGATCTCTTCCATCTGCGCGCGGGTGTAGGCCTCCAGGTGCTTCCAGCGCCGTATCGGCTCGGCCACGCTCTCGGCCATGGCTTTGGCATCCGTGCCGGGCTGCACCTGCACCAGCACCGTGTTGACGTTGTGGTTGGCGGCTTGCGAGGCCTGGATCGCCTCCAGCAAGCCAGGCACCCCCGGCCGGTTCAGCGCCGGGTTGGCGGCCGTGCGGGCGCGGTCGTTCAGGATGGCGTCGTTGTCCTTCAGGAACTGCGCTTCCTGCGCGTCCTTGAGCGGAATGAAGACCATCGGGTCGCCGCCGGACGACACCATGCGCTGGGTCAGGCCCACGACCGTGTAGTCGTGGCGTCGGATGCGGATGCGCTGGCCGAGCGTGAAGCCGGTGCGCACGTCCACCACGGCCTCGTAGTGGCTGCGCGTGATGTGGCGGCCCGCCACCAGATAGCCGGGCTCACCGGGCTGGCCTGGCTCGAAGCCGACGATCATCGCGCGCACTTCGCGGCCGGCTTGCTGGCCCGGCCCTTCGCCGGCGCGAACCTGCATCGTCAGGTAGGTGACGTTGGCCGCGCGCGCCACACCCGGCAGGCCCTGCACGCTGCGCACCACGTCGTCGCGCAGGCTGGATGACTCGGCATACGGCCCTTGCGTGTCCTGCTGCACCACCCACAGGTCGGCGCCGCTGTTGTCCAGCAAGGCGCGCGCGTCGTCCACCATGCCGCGGTAGACGCCGGCCATCGTCAAGGTCACGCCGATCAGCAGGCCCAGGCCGATGCCGGTGAGCACGAACTTCCCCCAGGAATGCAGGATGTCGCGGCCGGCCAGGCTGATCATGGCTTGCTGCCGGCGAGTTGGTCCACGATCTTGATGCGGGTGCCGGCCGTGATCGCCTTTTCGCTGTAGACCACCACCTCGTCGCCGGCTTTCAGACCTTCGAGCACCTGCACCTGGCCGTCCAGGCTGGTCTGCCCGATGCGCACCGGCGTGAACGTCGGCTGGCCGCCGTCGAGGCGCCACACGCCGACCTGATCAGCCTGACGTTGAAGCGCGGGGTTGGGCAGCAGCAGTGCCGGTACCGTGGCAGGCAGCGTCAACGTGACCTCGGCCAGTTCACCGGTGGACAAGCCCTGGGGCAGGGTGTCCAGGGAAACCAGCGCCACGCGTTCCTCGGTGATGCTGTCGCTGGTGGCTTCGACCCGGGCCACCTTGCCGGACAGGCGCGCCGATGGATTGGAGCGCAGGACGATCGAGGCTGGCAGCCCGGCGACCAGACCGCTTGAGCGACCCTGGTCCAGCCGCACCCGGATCCACAAGGACGAGGGCTCGATCAGCCGCAGCACGGCTTGCCCCGCCACCACGGTGGACCCGGCTTCGGCGTCGCGGCTGATGACCACGCCCGCGGCCGGCGCCAGCAAGCGCACGTTGTCGCGCTGCTGCCGCAGGCCCGCACGTTCGGCTGCCAGGCGTTGGGTGTCCTGGCGCGCGGCCGCCAGGTTGGCATCAGCGGCAGCCACGGCGGCATCGGCTGAAGCCTGCTCCTGCTGCTTGGCCTCGACGGCGCCGGCGCTCATGAAGTTCTGCGCGCCCAGTTCGACATAGCGACGCGCCGTGATGGCCGCCAACTCGCCGCGCGCCTGGGCATCCCGCCGCTGCGCCTGCGCCGCGGCGATGACGCTGCCGGCGCGGGCGATGGATGCGTCCAGGGCTGCGGCGCGCTGGTCCAGGTCCACCGGGTCCATCTCGGCCAGCAGCTGACCGGCCACGACCGTGTCGCCCACATCGACCAGCACCTTGCTGACACGGCCGGCAGCGGTGGGCCCGATCAGGTAGGCGCGGCGTGCCTCGACCGTGCCGATGCCGAACAGCGACGGCGACAGGCTGCCGACCGTGGCCCGTGTCACCGTCACGCGCGTGGGCGCCAGGGGCCCGGAGCGCACGACCACGTAGCCCAGTGCAGCGATCAGCAGCACCCCCAGCAAGCCCAGACCGAGCCGGCGCGACCAGTTCGAGGGGATCTTCATGCTGCCGCCTGGATGCCGCGAAGGTAGATGCGGAACACGCCGTCTCCCTGCGCCTTCATTGCCCCTGGCTTACCCGTCAGCATCGACTGCATGACCAGGCCCTGGACGATGCCCACAAAGAGCGTGGCGGCGGCTTCGGGGTCGAGCCCGGTCGGCAGTTCGCCCGACTGCATGCCGCCCTTGAGTCGATCCAGCAGGAGTTGCCGGTAGGCCTGCAGCAACGCCCGGACTTCCTGCTTCACCGGGGAGTCGGCGGGCTGCTGCAACTCGTGGAAGATGATCCTCGGGGCGCCGGGATGTGCAATCACGAACGCCACATGGGCACGGAACACCGCTTCCAGAGCAGGCACTGTCGAGGTCTGCGCCCGCGCCACTTCATCCAGTTTCTCCAGCAGTCGCTCGCGCACCCACTTCATTGCCGCCACCCAGATGGCTTCCTTGGTGGCAAAGTGCTTGAACACAGCGCCCTGGGTGATGCCGATGGCAGCGGCAATGTCGCCAGTCGTGATGGACACTGGACTGATGTCCCGCGCCAGGTTCAACGCGGCCGCGACGATCTCCGCTTGGCGCTCCTCGGTGGGTAGTCTGGTCCGCATGCTGAGGTGTCCTCGTGACTCACTGGTAAGTAATGGAATACTTGCCATGATACGCGCCCGCAGCGCGATCTGTCAGCTCTGGACCGAAAGAAGCAGACCTCGGAGTTCGACGTGCTTCCTGAGTGCGCTCCCGCACAGATTTCCAGGTCTGACTGAGCGCACGCTCGGCATAGACGCACCTGTGCCCGTTCACGATGACGACCCGTCCAGTGACCCCGATTTTCAACATCGAACCTGAGGGGAGCGTCGCGCCAGCGTCATGGCGCGACTGGCCGCCAACCGATGACACGCCTCTGACTGACGCGGAACTGGTACAGATCCGAATCCGGCTGATAGCGTAGGTAAGTCTGGTCATCGCGCTGCGGGTCGCGGCCCCAGATCGACAACTGACCCTCGCGCGTGGCATGGCGGCCTACATCTCACCGCGAGCCGGCTATACCCTCCATCCGGTCATGCTGCGAGCGACCGATGAGATGCCGAGCCTGATCGACCGGGCAGACCGCTACATCCGCCAGTCGATACTTTGATCGCCACCCTGCGCAATCCCCATGACAAGGCTACTGCGACCGGGGATCGCTCTGGGTGCGCTTGGAGCGCTGGACGTCATGGCCCCGGGTATGCGCACGGAAGTGCAACGATGTGGTTGGCCTGCCGGTAAGCGGCCGGCCGTGGACGACGGCAGATGGCCGACCTGAGACGGCCTGTTCTTTGAACTGCTTGCCCCGAAGCGGCCTGTCAGGACGTGGTCGTGAACGTCAGCAAAGTGGCGATGAACTCGTCTGCTGGAGCACCCGGCATCGGCCACTTCCGGTCATCCGATCGGTCAGGAAATCGACGTGCAAATGACCGGTCTCAAAGTACAGCGGCCATAGGATGGCGGCCTCTCAAACGCGACCACTCTCCTAAGCAGTCGACCGCAGTCTTGCGGCGCCGGGCGAAATCAGGGCGCGCAGGCGTGCGCGGCCGTGTCCCGCGCCTCGTGCAGCAGTCGCCGGCCTTGCGGGCGCAGCGTGACGCGGCGCTTGCCGTCGCCATCTGCAGCGCGCTCCACCAGCCCAGTCTTCTCCAGCGGCAGCAGCCGCAGCAGCAGGTGCGAGGCCGGCATGCGCAAGGTACGCGCGAGCGCCGTCGCGGGCGCAGCGCCGCCGGCGGCATCCAGCACCGTCAGCAGCACGAAGTCGGCCCAAGACAGGCCGTGATGCGTGCCGAGTTCGTCGTCGAGCATGAACACCATCGCCGCGTGCTCCAGGTGCCGGTCCACGCAGGCTTGCAAGGCTTCGTCACTCATGGCGCCAGCCCTTGCAGTTCGCGGTGGATCTGCTCCAGCGCTTTCAGTTCGCCCGCGTAGTCGAAACCCGCATCCTCGCGTTCCTTCACGAGTTCCAGCACTTCGAAGGCGAGCCCCTCAACACCGCTGCGATGCCACTCGGCCTGCAGCACGCGGTCCGCGTGCTTGCCCATGCCCAGTTCGAAGCGAGCTCGGTTCAGCGCCGCGCGCACGTTGCGGCTCGCGCCAAGCAGCAGGTGACCGCTCGCGCGGTCGCGGATGGCGTAGATGCCCATCGGTGGGAAGGCGTCACGCGCCTGGCGCGCGGCCACCCGCCGCGCCGAGCGCGACGCCTGGTTGGCGGAAGAATCCATCTTCTTTCTCCTTGTGAAGGTAGTAGAGGCCGTGCAGCACCAGCATGGCCAGGAACGCGACAGGGCAGGCCCAGAACACCCCTGCCAGGCCGAAACGCGCGTCCAGTGCCACGGCAACCGGCCATTCGACGGCCACGATCGCAGCCATGCTGAGGAGCGCCGGCACCAGCGCCGCGCCGCTCGCGCGCATCGCGCCCACCAGCACGTTGCTCCATCCGAGCAGCACTACGCTCCAGGCGACGGTTCGCACGATGGTGACCGCCTGCTCCAGCACGGGTCCGGGTTCCAGGAACAGTTGCAACGCGAACGGAGCGAGCAGGTGCGCAGCGACGACGAACAGCGCGGTGACCACAGCGTTCAGGCGCAACCCCGTACCCACTATCGCGGGTAGCCGTTCGCGCCGTCCTGCACCGACTGCGTGCGCGCTGAAGATCGTCGCGGCAATGCCCAGGCTCATCGCCGGGAACTGCACCCAGCTCAGGACCTGCGTCGCCGCGCCATAGGCTGCGGTAGCGGTCGACCCGTGACGGTTCACCAAGCCCAGCAGCACCATCTCCGCAAGCGCCATCGCCAGCATCTGCAATGCGGCCGGCAAGCCGATGCGCAGCATGCGTTTGGTTATTGCCCCACTCGGCTTGCAGTCCTGCCACCCGGCGCCGGGGGCGAGCGGATGGCCGTCCCGACGCCAGCGCCCGATCAACACGATCAGCGCAGCCAGCTGCGCGACGAGCGCCGAGACTGCCACGCCAGCCGCACCCAAAGGCGTGCCCGCCACGAGCAGCGGCGTGCACACCGCGCCGACCAGCGTCGCGGCCAGCAAGGACCACATCGGCGAGAGCGCGTCGCCGGTGCCGCGGCTCAGGGACAGGCCAGTCCAGGTGACGAACACGAAGGGCATCAACAGCAACATGGCGCGCGCATAGCGGATCGCGGCCGGCAAGATGTCCGGCGGCGTGCCGAGCGCTTGCATCAACCACGGCGCAGACCACGCACCGGCCACAGCGACCGCAAGCCCGACGCCCAGCGCAGCCACGAAGGCCGTCGCACCCACGCGCCGCACCTGCGCCGCGTCACGCGCGCCCCAGGCTTGTCCCGCAAGGATGGTCGCGCCGGCGCCCAGCCCGATGATCAGCGACAGGAGCAAGAAGAACACGGGAAAGAACGACGCGGCCGTCGCGATGCCGCGCACGCCCAGCAGGTGCCCGAGCCAGAAGCCATCGAGCAGGCCGCCAGCGCTTTGCAGCGCGTGCGTCAGGACAAGGGGTGTCAGCAGCGCAAGGTAGTGCGTGCGCAGCGTCGGCGCCGGTCCGGCGGGGGGTGTCGTTTCTGGCTCGTTCATGAGTGCTCCTGTGAATCGCGGACGTGCGTGTACTCGCAGCGCTGCGGCCCGGAGCCGCGCGCTGGTTGCAAAAAGGGAGAAAGAGGTCCGGCTTAGCCGGATGCAGGTTCGGCGAGCTGCAGCACGTACGCCCGCACGTCTTCCGGCCATGCGGCCATCTGCGCCACCAGCCGTTCGTGGTCGCCGGCGAACAGCGCCCGCGATGCTTCCTCGAAGCCGGCAAGATCGCCGGCCAGCGTGGACATGGCGTGATACGCGCGGTCGCGCGCCTCACGCGTCCGGCCCCGCTCGCCGCCCTTGTGCCGCGCTTCATGCACGAGCTTGCGCAAGGCCACGGAGGCGCCGCCTGGTTGCGCGGCGAGCCAGTCCCAGTGTTCCGGCAGCAACGTCACTTCTCGCGCGACCACGCCGAGCTTGGGGCGACCGCGACCCTTGGGCGCTTGGGTCGGCGCAACCACGCTGTAGCGGGCCGCAACGGCCTCCTCGCCGCCACGCAGGTCCAGGTCGGCAGACTTGCCGCTGGCATCACTGAAGACCAGCGGATTCCCGTCGGGTTGCGCCTGCTGTGCCCGCAACACGGCCACGGCGACCTCGTGCAAGGGACCCGTGGCGAGGCGGCGCCCCTCCAGGAAGGCGGTGTAGGTGAGTGGCATGGCTTGGTCCATGCCGCGAATTCTATCCGGGTTAAATTAGTGAGTCAATAACACCCGGATAAAACTTTATCTTGCCGGGGCGGACTTTCCACCAGCGCCTGCACAGCCTGCGCCGGCTTGCGCGCGCCACCGCGGGTTCCACCGCAAAACGCTCGGAGGACGCAATGGCTTCTGCCCACGCGCGCGGGTCACGCCCAAGCGCCACCGTTTCGTACCATGAGGTCTCAGTCTGTCGCGGATACTTTCGGCGGCTCGGGAACAAACCCCCTTCTTGCACCTCTTGGTGCCACGCGGCAACAGCGGGCACTCGCGAGTCAGCGCCTTCAAGCCGATGCCGGTACCTGCGGACCTGCGGCACCGCCCAGCACACCGAGACGCTGTTCAGGCCGCCACCGCCTCCGCGCTCGTCTGGGCGCCGTGTTGCCACACCAGCGCCGCGTCCGCTCCGCGTGACCAAGGCTCCACCACGACCTGCTCACCTCGGTCCAGCCACAGCCGATCACCGCGCGCCAGCACGATGTCGTCCAGCGCACCATCGCGCGTCAGCCACACCTGCCCGGTGCCCACTTGCAGCCAGCCAGCTTGCGCGACGCTGATTCGCTGCACACCGGCCAGGCGCAAGCTGCGCGGCCGGCCGTCCCACCGCAGCGGGGTTGAGGATTGATTCTCAAGGATCATGGCAATGCTCCTGCTTGAAGTTGCCCAGTGACTCTGAATTCGACTCTCGAATCCATGTCAGGATCATCGGCCTCGGGGTCGCCATGGTCCAATGTCGTCTGCGCCCTGCACTGATGAATGCCAAGCATGAATACGCCCGCCAACCGTCGGCCCCTGGCCCTAGACAGCCTGCGCACTTTTGAGGCCGTCGCGCGGCGCTTGTCGTTCAGCGCGGCGGCTCAGGAGTTGTTCATCACGCAATCGGCAATCAGCCGGCAGATCAAGGCTTTGGAAGACACGCTGGGCGCGAGCCTGTTTCATCGCGGCACGCGGCGTGTGGAGCTCAGCGCGGCCGGTGAAGTGCTGCGCCAGGCGGTGCTACCGGCGCTGGACCGCATCGACCGCGCAGTGCGCCAAATCCGTGTTTCGCAAGGGCGGCGGCAAGTCAATGTCAGCACCTTTGCGTCGTTCGCCACGCTGTGGTTGATGCCACGCCTGGCTGCGTTTGCACAAGCGCATGCGGACATCGACATCCGCATTTCTGCCGGTGATGCGCTGGCCGATCTGGACGACCCCGAACTGGATCTGGTGCTGCGCTATGGTTTCGAGGACGTGATTCCCGCTGGCACAGCAGCCGAGCGCATGTTTGGCGAGCGACTGACTCCCGTGGTGAGCCCTTGGCTGCTGGCTCGCGCCCGCGCTGGTGAAGTGCCCCCGCTGGCACAGCCGGCCGACCTGGCGGGCCACGCACTGATGGAGGAAGACGACCACCGCCCCAGCGCCCAGTTCCTCACCTGGCGCCGCTGGTTGCAGTTGAATGGCCAGCCCGCGCTGGAGCCGCGCAGTTGGATCTACTTGAACTACACCCACCAGCAAGTGCAAGGGGCGCTGGCCGGGCAGGGCGTGGCCTTGGCACGCATGGCGATGGTGCATGAACAACTGGCGCGGGGCGAGTTGGTGGAGCCCTTCGGCGCCGAGGGTCGCATCGACAGCCCCGCCGCTTATTGGCTGATGCCCTTGCCGGGCGCCCGCCTCACGCCTGAACTGCAAGCGTTTTTGGCCTGGGTGCGCACCGAGGCGCAGCTCACGGCCAAGGCGCTGGCAGCGTGAAGGCACTCATGCGCCCGCCGCATCGCCGCAATGCCGACTTGGCAAGCCATCACCCGACTGGCCGCCCCTACCGTCGGCGACCGTGGCCGTTATGCAAGTCTTGCCATAACGGCCAGGAGTACAAAGCCACGGCGATCAGGTTCAGGGCAAGCCGAAGCGGGCGCGGGCCGCTTGAGCTCGGCAGCTGAGAAAGCCTGTTCTGCGTCACAACGTGCCGCGCAACCGGCACCGCCATCACCTGCGTCCGCTGGGTGTCAAAGCAGATCTTCGTACTGAATCGTGGCCTCAGGCGCACCTGAACTGGGAGGGCGATGACCCGGTCCAACGGCGGAACGCGCGGGTGAATGCGCTGGGTTCAGAGAACCCGAGCAGGAACGCCACGTCGGCGGCTGTGGCGCCAGGCCGCGACAGGTGAGACAGCGCCAGGTCCTTGCGGACATCGTCGACGATTTCCCGGTAGGAGGTGGACTCCTCGGTGAGGCTGCGCTGAACCGATCGTTCACTCATCGCCAGTTCCGAGGCAATGACGGCCAGGCTGGGCACTTCGCCCTTCAGGCGCGCACCGACGATGCTTTGCACCCGGCCACTCACTGCACCATGTGACTTGAGTTGTTCGAGGCGCCGCCGGGCGTCGCCCTCAAACACCTCCAGCAGCGCCGGATCGGCTGACAGCATGCCTGCTGCCAACGCCGAAGTGGCATACACGACGGCGTTGTCGGGCTGATCGAAACGGACCACGGGGCCAAACAGCCGCGCATGTTCGACGATGGACGCAGGCGCGGCATGCTGGAAGCTCACGGCGATCGGCACCGGAGGCCGCGTCGCCAGCCGCCCGAGCGTGAGCACGATGCCGGCAGCCAAGGTCTCGATGGCCTGACGCGGCGAGCGGCGCAGATAGCTGTCGAGGTCGTCCGCCGCGCCGAACCGGCAGATCGTCGTGTCCTGCTTGTGTTCGACCCTGACCTGCAGACCCTCGTTCAGCAGCGGCGCATAACGTGCAAGGCGCTCCAGCGCCTCACCAGCCGTTCGACAGCTGAGGATCACGTAGCCGACGATGCTCAACGCACCGGGGTTGTAGGACTCCGCACTGTGCAGGCCCAGGTCGGCGTCGCCGGTGAGTCGCTCCGCCGCGGCCCACAGCCGTTCCATCGCCGCGGCGGGGACACGTGAATTGGGCTCGTCGACCCAAGCGGGGTCGATCTGCGCCGCTCGACAGACCGTTTCGGCAGCCAGGCCGCGACGGCCGAGGAAACCGAGAAAGTCAATCAACAGCGACGTCGCAATCGTGGCCTCGCGCATCGGGGCTCCATTCAGGCAAGGAATCTGGCGCGCCGGGTCAAGCGGGTGGCGCGTCCCGTCATTCTTGATCGGACCGGCCAACTCCACACTTCTGCCACGCCGCTCAGGGTGTCCGAAGGAGTTTAGGGTGAGTCGTGAGTCAACCAAGTTTTCGCGTGCAGCGACGGTGATGGGCGGTGGTTCGCTGATCGCCGCGACGCTGCTGTTCTCCGCCGTCTTCGTGGAGCTGGCGCGCACCTTCGGCTACCCCGATGTGCTGGACCTGCCAGCTGCGCAGGTCTTGCCGCGGCTGCTGACGCTGGGGCCAGGGGGCCGCGCGGTCTGGGTGCTGTACGGGTTGATCCCGTTGCTGCTCTTGCCCACGGCCATCGGCATCTACGCCGCCGGGCGCCATGCCACGCCGCTGGCGGCCAGGGCGACCTTGATCCTGGCTTTGCTGAGTGCCGCCGCCATGATGGCGGGCCTGCTGCGCTGGCCCAGCCTGCACTGGCAACTTGCACTCGCCTACGCTGATGCATCGCCCGCCGCGCGCGAGGCCATCACCGCGGTCTTCGACGCGTCCAACAGCTACCTGGGCAACTTCATCGGCGAGCTTCTGGGCGAGCTGTTCCTGAACTCGTTTTTCCTGTGCGCTGCCATCGTGCTCACCCGCGCGGCGGCACCTGCACGGCGCTGGCTGCTGGTGGCCGGCGCGTCGGCCAGCCTGCTGGGCTGGTTGGCCATGCTGCGCAACGTGACCGGCTGGGTCGAGCCGATCGCAGCGCTCAACAACGTCGTGCTGCCGATCTGGATGCTGGTGCTCGGGGTGGCTCTGGTGCGACACCGGACGAGCCCGCCCGAGCTGGGGTTGCCGACCCCAGCATGGACGAATCGATCATGAACGACTCCCATCGATCCGTGCCGCCGGCAGTAACGCTACTTTCAGCTCAAACGGAGCATTCATGAAACCATCTCTCAACTTTCTTTCAGCCAGCCAACTGGCCGCCATGCTTCGCACTGGAGAAGTGACCTCTCGTCAAACTGCCGAGGCCTATTTCTCGCAAATCAAGAAACACAACTCCGCTTACAACGCCATCGTGACGCTCAACGAGGCAGAAGCACTTGCTCAAGCAGACCAGGCAGATCGTTCCAGGGCCGAAGGCAAACCATGCGGCCCCCTGCATGGGGTTCCGATCACGATCAAGGACACCTATCGCGTCAAGGGCTCGCGCACGACGGCGGGTTACCTGCCGCTCAAGGACCACATCCCCGATACCGATGCGGTGGCGGTCGCGCTCTTGAAAGAGGCTGGCGCCATCGTCATTGGCAGGACCAATACACCCACCCTGGCGATGGACATGCAAACGGACAATCCCATCTTCGGCAGGACCAACAATCCGTGGGACGTCACTCGCACGCCGGGTGGCTCCAGCGGTGGATGCGCGACTGCACTGGCAACGGGCATGACCTCGTTGTCACTGGGCAGTGATCTGGCGGGCTCGATTCGTCTTCCTGCCGGCTTTTGCGGCGTCTATGGATTGAAGCCGACGCATGGCGTGGTGTCGTTTGAAGGACACGTCGTCCCGCTCCCCGGCGAGATCAATGGCTACCGCACGCTGGCCGTTGCCGGGCCGCTGGCGCGTTCGATCGATGATCTGGCGCTGGCGTTGGACGTGTTCACACAACCGACATCCCATGACAGAAATGTCGCGCCGCTGCTGGCTGACATGGGCGGAAACGTCGACATCTCCAAACTCAAGATTGCATGGGCCGATGACTTTGGTGGGGTTCCAGTGAGTGCCGAGATCAAGGACAAGCTGCATGCCTTTGTGAAGAAACTGGCTCAAGCGGGTGCCACCGTCCACAAGGTTGAACCGCAAGGAATGGACTACAACGAAATCTGGGAAACCTGGGGTAGTTTCGTGGGGGCACAAGGCAATTACGACATGTCGAATTTGATGCGCGCCATCGGTCATCTGTTCTCGAAAGGCACGCTGAAGAACCTTCCGATGCAGCGAAAGATTGTGGGCCCGACTTCGGTGAAGAAGCTGATGCAGGCCTTTGAGCTGCAAAGCCAGTACATCACCAAGATGGACAACTTTCTCTCGGATTACGACGCGTGGCTGTGCCCTGTCAGCGCGACCACCGCGTTCAAGCACCATGCGCACAGCAAGAAGCTTGGCGATTTCAAGATCTACAGCAAGCCGTTGCAAGTGGATGGTGCGGACATCCACTACTACCTCGCCACCCAGGCGTACACGACCGTCTTCTCAACCACCAACAGCCCGGTGGTTTCCATGCCCATCGGCTTGGGCCCATCCGGTCTTCCCGTAAACCTCCAGGTGGCCGGCAAGCGCTACAGTGACCGGCGCTTGCTCCAGGTTGCCAAGGTACTGGACGACTACACGGACAAGTTCCAGTACCCGCTGCAATGAGCGTCAGGCAATCCTGTGCCAACAAGACCTTGGTACCCGCACACCTCACCACTGCCCAAGGAACGCTCTGCCATGAACGACAGGATGCTGTTGCGGCGCTGCGCCTTGTTTGTCGCCACCCTGTGCATCGCGCTCGGCACGGCAGGCTGCGCCAGCACCCGACCTTGGTCCAATGCGGCCTTGGCGGTGCAGGAGACGGTGCAGTACGACGGACTGGCGCAGCTGTTCGACAGCAGCCGCCTGCCGGATGTGCTGGTGGTGGCCAACTTCTCCGGTGGCGGCTCCAGAGCGGCCTCCTTCGCACACGCGGTACTGAGCGAACTCGACGCCGCACCTTTCGTATGGCGAGGACAGGAGACAACGCTGACGCGCGAGATCGACATGGTGACCGGTGTCTCCGGCGGCAGCGTGACGGCGGCACATCTGGCGCTGCACGGCGCACGCGAGCACCTGAGACGATTTCCGGCCGACTTTCTGGACGTCGACTTCCAGGGTCGTCTGGTCAGTGCCGCGCTGTCGCCACGCAACCTGTACCGCTTGAGCTCGCCCTGGTACGGGCGGGGGCACGTGCTGGCCGACGAACTGGACGACACGTTGTTCAAGGCCACCACGTTCGGGCAGCTGTCGCAACTCAAGGGCCGGCCTTACCTGATTATCGGCGCCACCGACTTGTCCACCGGCGCCGAGTTCAACTTCACGTCCGATCGTTTGGCGCTGCTGTGTTCATCGATTGACCACGTGCCGCTGGCAATCGCAGTCGCCTCCTCGAGCGCCGTGCCGGTGCTCTTCAGTCCGCTCACCTTGCAGAACCACAGCGAGGGCTGCGCCCAGCGGCCGCGAACAGGGCCCGGCGGCAGCGCGGCGGAGGCTGACTCGGCGCGGGTGAGACTTGTCAAAGGCGAGTTCGAATCGATGGCCGGCGGTCGGCGCCCCTTCATCCATCTTGTCGACGGCGGTCTGTCGGACAACTTGGGAACGCGCCGGCTCACCGACTATGTGGCCAAGGCCGGGGGCGTCGGCGCCGTGATGTCCATGCTCGGACTTGGACAGTCGCCATCGACCCCGGTACCCAGGCGCATTGTCTTGATCTCGGTGAACTCGGAGAGCAATGATGGTTTGCCCATCGACCGCAGCGGCGCGGTGCCGGGTATGGCGGACGCGCTGGGCGCGATGATCTTTGGTGGCCTCGGGCGCTTTTCCAAGGAGACATCGCTCGTGTTGAGCGACGCGGTCGAGCAGTGGCGCAAGGAACTGCGGTCGGATCCCCGATGGGCCGCGGAATCGCAGGCCGACATCTTTTCGATCGAGATCAAGCTGACTGATCTGGATGACTCGACACTGCGTACGCAGGTGCTCGAGATCCCGACCGCATTTCGAATCTCCGAAGAAGCCCGCAGCTTGCTGCGCCTGGCAGCCCGACGCGGCCTGGACCAATCGGCGGAATTCAGGCGCTTCCTGAATTCAGTGCAGGCGACTCCCTGAGTTGAGTACCCGTTGGCGCTGTTCCACATGATGAGGGAGGCTTGCCAGGTCATGACGTCCAAGCCATCGACGTCCCAGTGCGCGGGCATCCACTTCGACACCTTTTGCCACCATGCGACGTTTTGCTATGCCGAGGCAACTCTCCGGCTTGCCGCTGAAAGAAGCAGCCGTGAATAGAGGCGATGGAAGCCGGACAGGGCGTGGAATGGCCAACCCATGCTTGGGTTCATGGCGCCGTGGCTCGTGCGCGGCACTACCGCGGAGCCGAAGTAGAGAAACGTACTGGGCGCAGTCGCTGATCCTGTGCCTGGTGTTGCCATGAGCCATGACCTTGTGCGACCAGTGAAGTCTGCAAGAAGCAGCTCTGAGGGCGACTGCTGCTCGATGCGCCACGCTGAGAACTTGGTAGCCTTGCCTGCCGCAAGCTGCTTTGCCTCAGCATCGGTTGCGGGTCTTGAGGCAAGGTATTTGAGAATTGTTCTCTCCACTTTGAACAAAGGCGACGTGTAAAGCGCCTCGATGAAGAATTCCTGCGTGATCGCGCCCTGAACTTCGGTGACGTAGCAGTCGGCGTAGCCCGGCCCGTCTTTGTAGCTTCGGAGCATTGTGTTCAACGGGACTTCACACGGGTGGATGGCTGACATGGTGCTTGCGACGTCCAACGATCGGGCTAAAGAAGGGTCTTGCCGAAGAAGGCCGTGATTTCGACGGCGAGCTGATTCAGGAACGCAGTGCGATCGAAACCCGGCGGGTTCGCGGCGACGTCGCCGTCGTGGCTGGGGATGGGCATGCTGGGCGCATTCATGAAGGCGAAGTGCCAGGCGTTGGGCACCCGATGCAGGTTCGCTGCGGGCAGATTGCTCGCTACCCACTCAGCATGAAATCGCGGCACCAGGAATCGATCGAGTTCGGCCTCGTAGATCATGGTCGCCGAGCGAACCGCAGCGAGCGATTCGGCGGTGAGCAGCACACCTGTCGGGGCCATCGCAACGATCGCGCGAACGCGCTCGTCCTTCAGCGAAGGCAGGAGAGAGGGAGAGGTCGTGGCCACGGGCGGCGGCGGCGTCGCTTCACCCGGGCGAGCCAGACTGCAGAAGATCGGGTCTTCGGATGCTTCGGCCTGGCAGTGCTTCTTCATCCGGGACAAGTCAGGCTTGGCTCCTGCCAGCGCCAGCACCGTGTAGCCGCCGGCCGAATGTCCAAGCGCACCCACGAGAGGCCCCTGGCTGTCGGCCGCAATGCGGGCCTTCCAAGTCGGGTCGGCCAGGATCGCGTCGATGACGCGGGAGGCTTGGCGCGGCCGCTCGTCGAAGTAGCGCTCGGGGCCCTTCTCCAGCAGTGACCGATCCTGGTAGTTGTCGCCGGGATGACGGAGCGCGGCGACCAGATAGCCGTTGCGGGCAAGTGCTTGCGCCAGCGTGCTGTGCCCGAGCTCTGTGCCGCTGATTCCATGACTGAGCAGGATCAGTGCCTTGACCTTGTCGACGGGTTTGCCGCCGATGGCAGCGTCAACCGAGAACGGCCCCATGGCGACGACTCGCGGCGCGGCCAGCGTCGGGTAGTACAGAGCGACCGTCGTCTTGGGGGCGTCTGGTGTCGCACCAGCGGTCTGGATCTGCATCCAGCCGGCCTCGAAGGCGTCCGCGTGTGCTGCGATGAGCAGCGTGGCCAGCGAGGCCAGGATGCGCTGAAAAAGGCGAGGCATGGGGTGCTCCAATTCGTTGGGTTGTGTTCGAGTGTCAGACCAGACTGCGGAATGGCAATAGCGCCACGCGACGAAGGCAGAGCAGCGAAGCGCGAGACGACCGCCAGCGGTCGCCGGCTGCAGGGCTACCTGAGCAGGCCTCAGCGCAGTGCGGTCTGCTTCCCGGCATCGGGCGCGACTTGCAGCAGCAGCACAAAGTCGGCGGCAGCCTTGCGAATGGCAACTTCGGCCGCTGCCAGCTTGCTGAAACGAACCATCAGTTCCGTCACTGGTGCGCGCCAGCCCGGCGTCAAGGCCGCAAGCTGTCGCCCGGTCTGCGGGTCGACGGCTTCGATCTCCATCGCCGCGCCCCCACGCTCCAGCGGGATGGTCAGCACCAGCGAACTCAGGGTGTTGAGCAGCGGGGAGACGGTCTCAACGCGGGTGATCGCGGCGCGCAGTACGGCCGGGCGGCCCTGCGGCTGGGCGGGCAGCGCCTGCACGCGTTGCTGGAGTTCACTGCGCAGCAGGGCCAGCAAGGCCTCGCGCTCTTCAGTGCTGATGTCGGCGCTGCCCGTCACGCGCCAGGCCACGGCATCCACCGTCACGTGGGCGGGGTCGATGCGGTCTGCCGAAGCCCGGCTTGCGGCGCCTGCATCCGGCCCCCCGGCCAGCGCTGTGTAGTCGCTGAGGAAGCCGCTGTGGGCGGTGGGCAAGACCGTGCTGCATGCGGCGAGCGAGGCGACGGCCGTGGCCGCAATGAGGTAGCGAAATCTGTTCATGGAGAACTCCTTTGAGGTGATGTGGAATGAGGGCGAGTTCTTGGGGCCGGGCACCGCGGAGAGCCCACGCCAGGGGGCTGGCCACCGTTGGGGGCCATGGAAGAAACAGGTGGGATCGATGCGCGGCGGCCCGCCCGACAGGCACCCCGATCAGTGAATGACGGGGGTCAGAAACGACCGCAAAGTCGAGGGTTAAAGCATCCGCGTTTCCTGGCTGACGAAGACGGCGGCGTTGCCCCCTGTAGCGTCACACTTCACCGTGTAGGCGTAGCCCGCCTTCACAGAGATCTCCAGCGTGGGCCGAAAGGTGGGCTTGGTCAGCGACTTGAAGCAGTACAGCTCGAGGGCATAGAGCCCCGGGTTCAGCTGAATCTCACGCGGATAGTCGGTGAAGCCCGGAAGACCGAAGCGCTTGACCACGGACGGGCCCGTTTCGGGCTTGGAGGAGTAGCCCGAAATCGTGGCGTGGTACTCGTCCCCCATTGGGCTGCCGTGGTAGCTCTGAATCACTGCAATCTCCGACATCACCTTTCGCTCTCCTGCGTACTGTTGAGCGGGAGTCATGAACCCACAGGAACAGAGCAACACACTCAGCGGGACGGCAGCAAGGGGAAGAAGCAAATTGCGCATGGGAATCTCTCTTGGTGAAATCAGGTGGAGGGCAGCCGGCGTCGAATGACCCATTCGGCGAAGACCACGTTCAGTCCCCAGGCCGAAGCCATGAGGACATCACGGAAGATGAAAGTCGGCGCGCCGGCCATCAAGGTCACCGGCAACAAGATCAGCACCTGCGTACCGGCGCCTTGCCCCAGCGCATAGGCGCGGACCATCCAGGCCTTGTGCTGGTCGATACGGCGTTGAAGCACGGCATGGACCGACAGTGTGACGGCCAGCGCCATGGCCAGCCCGACTGCCATGCGGACGCTGTACAGCAGCGGGCCTTGCAGCTCAGCAGGAATGGCGTACGCGGCCGTCATCCACAAACCCGCCAACGCCGCCACGATGCCGCAGGGCGCGGCCACCCTGCAGTTGATGCGATGCAGGCGCGGGAAGCGTTGCCGAAGCGCTGCATCGAACTGAAGCGCGCCCAGCACGCAGAACAAGCTGGCGCACAGGACGTGCAAGACCACCGGCGCCGGGTTCGCCATGAAGCGCGCGTTCTCGGGTGTGACGCCGCCGCCATTCGCGCCCCCCGCCAGCCCCGACAGACGCACCGCGCCGGCGATCACGGGCACGAGGCTCAGCATCCAGAGCGAGCTCAGCAGCTTCCAGCTAGGACGGGGCAAAGGCGACATGACGAAGGGGCAAGAGCGGAGGTGGACCGTGGCGCCAACCCGATGTCGACCGCCTGGCAGGCAGTGTCGGCCGCCGTACCTCGCCCTGTCGCCGCACTAAAGTGCGGTTCTGCGGAACCCCCGCAGGTTCACAACAGATTCAGCTCCCGTGCCCGTGCCACGGCTTCGGTACGCCTTTGCACATCCAGCTTGTCGAAGATGTTCTGGTTGTGCCACTTCACGGTGCTCAAGGACAGAAAGATCTGCTGGCCAATTTCCTGGTTGGACAGGCCCTTGCAGATCAGCGTCAGGATCTGCAGTTCGCGCTGACTCAGCGGGTCTGCCATGGCTCGCACCGTGCCGGCTGGCTGCTCCGCAGCTTCTTTGGGCGGCGGCGCAATTGGCGTCAAGGCCACCAACTGGATCTCCATCGCCTCCAGCAGCATGGCCGTGTACCGGGGCCGTGCATCCTGGGTGGCTTTGGTCAAGAGACGTTGCATGGGTCTGCCCAGGTCGACAAAGGCGCGCACGCAGCCCTGCGGCTCGGCCAACGCCATGGCCTCTTCCAGCACGGCCAGCGCCGCTTCCGATGGATCGAAGGCGTCCAGAGCGAGCGCGTCGAGCAACAGCGCACGCAGTACATCGGAGGCCGGCGCACTGGCCCGTGAGGCGTCCAGGAACGCGGTCAGACACTCATGTGCCTGCAGGGCCTGCCCCCGGGCGAGCAAGACCCAGGCATGTGCCAAAGGCAGCGCTGGGTCCTGCGCCAGTTGCGCGGCGGCGATGAGCTCACCGGTCTGCAACAAGGCCTGCACCTGGGCGTGTGCAATGGCGAGCCTGCCGCCGTGCTGGTTCCTGGTCTGTGCCGCGGTGCTGGCCTTCGTCAACAGGCCCAAGGCCGCATCGGTCTCGGCGCGGGACAACAGGATCTGCGCCAGCAACACGTCCGCGCCCAGTCCGGCGTCACATTCCAACAGGGCGGCCAGTCGGCTGCTCTTCTCCGCATGGACTGTCGCTGCGGGAAGGTCGTCCCATTCGTAGTGAATGCGCGCCAGGCCCAGGTGAACCTCGCAGGCCACGCCGTGGGGCTGATCGCCCAGCGTCTGCAGCGCCCGCCCGTAGGTGCGCGCTGCCAGGTGCAACTGGTTGTCGTTCTCCTGCAGATGCCCCAGTGCGATGGAAGCGACGACCGAAATCATGCGATTGCCGCAGGCGTCCGCCATCGTCACCACGTCACCATAGACCTGCTGGGCGGCCAGTCGGTCGCCGCTGAACTGGTGCGCCACACCCAGGGCACAGTGGGCTGCCGTGCGCACGGCCAGGTTGTCCTGGGGCAGCCACTCCAGCGCCAGGGCAGCCTCGCGCGAAATCGTCAGGGCATCGCCTCGGGCCACCGCCTCCCAGGCGCGAACAGCGTTCAATTCACCGCGCCAGCTTCGGTAGGCCGGATGCGCCGCTGCCGATTCGATCGCTGCCTCGGCGCCGAGCATGGGGGCCCGCATCTCGCTGTGCAGACTGGTCGCCAGGTACGACCACGCTAGCATCAGCCAGAGTGGCGGATGCGCGTCGAGCAACTCCGGTGGCTGGCCCTGCAACCACTGCAGCACGGGCTCGGCGTCTTCCAGAAAGTACAGCGGCATGCCTTTGCCCTGCACCATCTGGATGGCGCGCGCGGTGTCGCCGGCAGCCACCGCGTGGCGCAAGGCCTGGCTGACCATGCCGTTGGCTTCGTACCAGGCACAGGCTCGCAAATGCAACGCTGGCAAGGGCGCCAGCGCTTGCGTTTCGCGCAGACGCTGCTGCAGCGCGGCGCCGAAGAGATGGTGGTACCGGACCCAGCGGCGCTCGTCGTCCAGCGGCACGACAAACAGCTTGGACTGCTCCAGGTGGCGCAGGCAGGCGTGGCCAACTTCCGCCTGCATGACGGCGTCACACAGCTCTGGACACAGGCGGTCCAGGATCGACGTGCTGAGCAAGAACGCCTGGATGTCCGCAGGCTGGCGCTGCAGCACTTCTTCGAGCAGGTAGTCCAGCACCACCCGGTGGCTGCCGGTGAAGGACCGGATGAACCGGTCCGCGTCGCTTTGCCCCGCCAAAGACACGGCCGCCATCTGCAAGCCTGCTGGCCAGCCTTCAGTGCGCGCGTCCAAAGCCTGAACCTGGGGCTCGGTCAATCCGAGCGACATCGATTGGTTCAGAAAGAGACGGGTCTCCTCTGCCTGAAAGCGCAGGTCGTCCTGACCGATCTCCAGCAATTGGCCCTGGGCACGCAAGCGCGCCAACGCGATGGCCGGCACTTCGCGCGAAGCAAGCACCAGATGCAAGGGCGCGGGCATGTTGTCGATCAGAAATGCCAGCACCGCGTCGACTTCGGGGCTGCTGGCCAGCTGGTAATCGTCGAGTACCAGCACCAGCCTGCCGCGCCGCTTGGCCAGGCGGTTGATCAGATGGACCAGCACCGCTTCTGGAGAGGGCCTGGGGCGGGCCTGGGCCAGCGCCAAGGCACCTTCACCCAGATCGGCAGAGATGGACCGGAGGCTGGCCGTCAGGTAGGCCACAAACCGGTTCGGATCGCGCTCTTCCACATCGAGTGACAGCCAGGCGCTGGGGTGCTCACAGGCCTGGACCAAGGCGCCCAGAAGGGTCGACTTGCCGAATCCTGCTGGTGCACAGACCAGCGTCAGCTTGCCCCGCAACCCCGCATCCAGGCGCTGCGTCAAGCGCAGACGCTCCACGCTGCGCGGCGACGGTGGGGGCGCGAAGAGCTTGGTGGCGAGCAAGGGGGTGGTCATGGGCGACTATAGGAGTCGCCAGGGTCTGCTTCCCCGGCATCCGGGATCAGATGGCGCGACAGCTGTGTGGGCTGCCGTGCGCTACGCCGCCGGACGCTGCTCGGCGCAGACGCCCCGAACGCACCCCCGCAGCCAGCGGTGTGCTGGATCGCCATCCAGACGCGGGTGCCAGAGCAAGGAAACCGTGAACGG
The DNA here is from genome assembly GCF_904426505.1 of Rubrivivax sp. A210. GTDB lineage: Bacteria > Pseudomonadota > Gammaproteobacteria > Burkholderiales > Burkholderiaceae_C > Rubrivivax. The sequence goes on along the minus strand of NZ_CAJGBN010000001.1, from coordinate 512,025 downwards.
CGCAATGGGCACTGGCAGCGCGAAACTGTGCATGCCGGTATACAGGGCGCCGGTGTGTCGTTCGTGGACGCAGGCAACCCAATCCGTGGCACGAACCAGCGCAAGCGCAGCCGCAAAGCCGCCGACGGTGGTGGCGATCTGTCGTTGCAGCCCCATGCCCGCCAAGGCGTCATCGATGGGGCCCTTGTCGCTGTCCCGTCGCGAGACGTGGACATGGCTTGCGGCGGCAAATCGGGCGGGCGTGATGTCCCCCTCGCTCAGCGGGTGGCCCGCCCGCACGACGCCCACGTAGCGGTCGCGGAACAAGGCCTGCGCACGCACTTCCGGGCCGATGGCCTTGTCCACGACGCCGGTTTCCAGATCGACCGAACCATCGCGCAACGGCCCACTGTCCTTGTCGAGCTTGTGCAGGAAGTGCAGGCGAACGCCAGGGGCTTCTGCGGCGAGACGCGACAGGAGGCTGGCCCCGAAGTTCTCGACGAACCCCTCGCTGGCCCGCAGCGTGAACGTCCGGTCGAGTTGCCCGAGATCGAGCTTGCCAGCGGGCCGCAGGGCCGCCTCGGCGTCATGGACGAGTTGGCTGATGGAATCGCGAAGCTCAAGCGCCCGGGGCGAGGCCACCAGTCCGCGACCCGCGCGCACCAGCAGCGGATCGCCGGTTGCCTCACGCAGCCGCGCCAGCGCGCGGCTCATCGCCGACGGGCTCAGGTGCAAGCGCCGCGCAGCGCGCGCCACGCTGCCTTCCGCGAGCAGCACGTCCAGGGTGAAGAGCAGATTGAGATCGGGTCTGGCCAAGCCGTGGCTCCAAGCGTTGCGGGTCTGACATGGCGTTTGACGCACGAACTGAGTGCAAATGATGCGCCTTCCGCTATCTCTGGCGAATGAATATCTTCTGGACATGCGCTTGAACGGCTTTCGTCCGAGCGGAACCGCAAGGAGAAATTCATGGCTCGCAATACGTTTGATACATTGATCGAGGGGATCAAGTCGGCCTGGGGGCCGCTCAGCACCGACATGGTCGCTGCCTGTCGCGCACACCTGGAGGACCTGCTCAAGGCGCCCGCCACCGAGGACTGGTTGGCGGCGTTGCACAAGGACGCGCCGGCCAACCAAGAGCTGTACCGCGACCCGACGCACGGGTTCGTGCTCTTGGCGCACACGGAACCCGAGGGGCTCTACAGACCGCCCCACGACCACGGCCGGGGCTGGGTCATCTATGCAATCCAGCAGGGCGAAATCGAGATGGGCACCTACGGCCGGCTGGAAGCGCCAGACGGCAGCGTCCGGCTGGTGAAGCGGGGTTCAACGCGGGTGCGGCCTGGCCAGGTCCAGGTGTACCTGCCCGGAGACATCCACGACACGCTGTGCATGACCGGGCCCGCCCTGCTGTTCCGCTTCACGGAGCGAGACCTGAAGAGGGAGGACAAGGAAGAACACAGGGTGACGAGGTACGTCGAGCGGGACGGCGCCTGGACCGTGGGGTCCCCGTGAACCATCCTGTCCACCTGGCCCTGAGTCGCCACCGGTTGCCACCGTTCCAGGCAACCTTGACCGCACTCAAGAAGTCACCACCCGCGGCCCAGGACGGTGACCGCGAGGCAGTGCGATCCCCACTGCAAACAGACGATGCGCCTTCTGGACTGCAGGGCCCGCGGCGCAACGCAGCGATCGCTGCCGTGCTGGCGGCCATGGTGCTGGCGGTGCTGGACGGCGCCATCACCAACGTGGCGCTCCCCAGCATGGCGCGGTCGCTCCAGGTGACGTCGGGCATGGCGGTCTGGATCATCACGGCCTACCAGACCGCCCTGGTGATGTGCCTGCTGCCCTGTGCCGCGCTCGGCGAAAGCCTGGGCTATCGCCGAGTCTTCACGATGGGTGTCGCGCTGTTCACGGCCGCGTCCGCGTTGTGCGCACTGGCGCCGTCGCTGCCGTGGCTCGTCGCGGCCCGCTTCCTCCAAGGGCTCGGGGGTGCCGCCATCATGGCGTTGGGCATCGCGCTGCTGCGCATGGTGGTTCCCCCGCGCGAGCTCGGCGCGGCCATCGGGTGGAACGCGCTGGCGGTTGCCCTGTCCTCTGCGGCCGGCCCGACCATTGGCGCGGTGCTCCTGTCCGGCGCGAGCTGGCCTTGGCTGTTTGCGCTGAACCTGCCCTTGGGCGGACTGGTGCTTCTCGCGTGCCGTGCACTGCCCGATCTCGCCGGCACGGCGCGGCCACTTGACCGGTTCAGTGTGGCGCTGAATGCCGCAGTCTTTGCATCGCTGGTGGTTGGCGCGGAAGTGTTGGTGGAGCAGCCAGTGTTGGCAGCCGCTCTGCTTACCGCGGCTGCGCTCAGCCTGGCAGCGCTGATCCGGCGGGAGACGCCCAAGGCCGCGCCCTTGATTCCGCTGGACCTTCTGCGCGCGCCGTCATTCCGCATTTCGGTGATGGCCTCGGTCTGCTGCTTCGCAGGCATGACCATGGGTCTGCTGGCCTTGCCCTTCTACCTACAGCACAGCCTCGGGCAGGACACCCTGATGACCGGGCTCTACATGACGCCCTGGCCACTGACCGTGGCTGTCGCTGCCCCGCTGTCCGGCTATCTCTCGAATCGCGTACCGACGGCATGGCTTTGCGCGGCCGGCGGTACCTGTCTCGCGCTGGGGCTTGCCGCGGCCTCACTCTGGCCGCTGCACGGCAGCGCCTTGCCGCTGGTGCCGATCACCATGTTGTGCGGCCTGGGCTTCGGCCTCTTTCAAGTGCCCAACAACCGCAACATGTTCCTCTCGGCGCCACCCGAAAGAGCGGGCGCCGCGGGCGGTATGCAGGGCACCGCACGGCTTGCAGGTCAGACCGCGGGTGGGGTCGTCATGAGCCTGCTGTTCACCGTCGCATCCGTCGAGTCAGCACCCAGAGTCGGTCTCGGGATCGGGGCGGTGCTGACTTTGGCGGCAGGGCTAGTGAGCGTGCTGCGGGTCAAGCCATTGATGGAGACCAGCGCGCCATGAGCCCGCCCCATCGCCAAGATTCTTTGCCCCTGAATTGGGATCAGCCAGAAGCATCCAACCACCATCCACCACTCAAGGAGAACACCATCGAACCCCGTCTCAACTTTTTCAAGTCCGGCCCAGAGGCCATGAAGGCCATGGCCGGCCTCGATCAGCAGATCGCCCGATCAGGCCTGGAGAAGTCACTGGTCGAACTCGTACGCCTGCGCGCATCGCAAATGAACGGCTGTGCGTACTGCATCGACGTGCACACGGCCGACGCCCGCAAAGCAGGAGAAGGTGAGCGGCGCCTGGCGACCGTGGCCGTCTGGCGCGAGACGCCGTTCTTCAACGAGCGTGAGCGCGCCGCCTTGGAGTGGACCGAGTCGGTCACACGAGTGGCGGACACGCGTGTGCCAGACGACGTGTGGGAGCGCGTGCAGCCACATTTCACGCCTGCCGAGCTCGTTGACCTGACGCTGCTCGTCAACACCATCAACGCCTGGAATCGATTCGCCATCGCGTTTCGCAAGATGCCGGCCTGAGGGTTGGAGCCCCTGCTGTCGGGTGTCCCAATTGCGCCGAGGTCGCGATGCAACCGCCATACCTCGGCAGCAGGTAGCGGATTTCGGGCGCCGTTGTTGATCGGGCGTGCATCAACTCAGGGTCGGCAGCCTCAGTCGCCGGCCCGCAGAGACAGTCGTTGAGCTGGAACTGGCCCCAGTAAGGGGTTGCGGTCCCCGAACGACAGCTCTCGCCAGCGCTGCCTTTCTCGTCGGAGTGAGTGAAGGTCAGGTTCCTGGGTAGACCGGTCGCTCGCTGAGAAAACCGCCGGCGGCTCCTATGGGTCGAGGCTGTGTGGAAACTCTTTCGCACCGACAGAGTCGTAGCTCCAGCACTTGCGGCGGGAGCGATCAATGGGGCGATACGTTGAAGGCCAGGACCGAACGCAGAGCGTTCTGTTCCCCGAGCGACTCGATGACTGGATCCATGAGGACAGCACGGTCCGTGTCATCGATGTCTTCGTCGAAGAACTTGATCTGGGTAAGTTGGGCTTCGAGCGCGCTGCGCCCGCGGCGACTGGCCGCCCGGCCTACAGCCCGGCGACCCTACTCAAGATCTACGTGTACGGCTACCTCAACCGGGTGCAGTCGAGTCGGCGCCTGGAGACAGAAGCGCAGCGCAACCTCGAACTGATCTGGCTGACTGGTCGTCTGGCTCCGGACTTCAAGACCATCGCCGACTTCCGCCGCGACAACGGCGAGGCCATCCGCAAGGTCTGCAAGGAGTTCGTGCTGCTGTGTCGCCGGATGAAGCTGTTCACCGACGGCATCGTCGCCATCGACGGCAGCAAGTTCAAGGCAGTCAACAACCGCGACAAGAACTTCACCGACCGCAAGCTTGCCGCTCGCATCGAGCAGCTGGAAGAGAGCATCAAGCGCTACTTGGTCGAACTCGATCGCGCTGACCGCGACGCCGCTGCAGTACTGCCTGGTCGGGTCGCCCACCTCAAGGACAAGATCATCAAGGTCAAGCAGCAGATCCAGGCATTGAACGAGATCGGCGAACAGATGAAGGCGTCCGAAGACGGACAGATCTCCTTGACCGATCCCGATGCGCGGTCGATGGCCACCAGTGGCCGAGGCACGGGCATCGTCGGCTACAACGTGCAGACCGTGGTCGATGCCAAGCACCACTTGATCGTGGCCCATGAGGTCACCAATGTCGGCCATGACCGCAATCAACTGGCGCACATGGCCAAGCTTGCCAAGGAAGCAACCGCTGAAGACGAGCTCATCGCGCTGGCAGATCGCGGCTACTACGAAGGCTACGAAATCCTGGAGTGCGAACGTGCGGGTATTGCCGCGGTGGTACCCAAGCCGATGACATCGAACAACGCAGCAGCCGGCTTGTTCGACAAGCGCGACTTCGTGTACGACGACAAGGCAGACCAGTACCGGTGCCCGGCGGGCAGCATTGCCATCCACCGTATGACTTCCGAAGAGGCCGGCAAGATCCAGCACAAGTACTGGTCGTCAGACTGCCCTCGATGTCCCATGAAGCCGCGATGTACTACGGGCAAGGAACGGCGCATCTCGCGGTGGGAACACGAAGACGTACTGGATGTCGTTCAAGAACGGCTCGAAGGTGCACCTGAAGCAATGAGGCTGCGCCGTCAGACCGTCGAGCACGTCTTCGGCACGCTCAAGGGCTGGATGGGATCAAGTCACTTCCTGACCAAGACGCTGCCTCGGGTGGCCACCGAGATGTGCTTGCATGTCCTGGCGTACAACTTGAAGCGGGTGATCAAGATCCTCGGAACTGCAACGCTGATCAAGGCGATGAGGGCGTAGGGCGAGAGCCCTTTTTGGTTCGTGCACTCAGGGTGCATCGTCAACCTTTGACGACGCCCGCGTCAGTCACGTCAGGGATGCCCGCCGTAGCTTCAAGTGCGCGCGTTTCCACACGTCCTCGGTCGATTGCCGGCCAACACGACCGACCGCTGACCGGCAGCCGATCTTGAGGCTCTGGTTCTCCAAAGCGGCCCTGAGGGGACCGGCAGCTTTCCGCTGCATCGCCAACGCCCACGCCGTCGCGGCCATCGGCAGCAGAGGGTTGGTTCCGGCCAGCCAACTTGACGAACAGGCGGCCGTAGACCGGTCATTAGCCTCCGGCCCTATGCACGCCGGGACGCGAGTGACGTCAGTTCGAAGCGAACTCGTTGCCCAAGATCGCGGCGATGTCCTGGCGCTCGCCCAGCAGCCGGACCACATCCAGGTACTCCCCGAGTTCGAAGTAGCACCAGAGCAGCGGGAACTTCGAGACCCGCCAGGTCCGAAGCCCTGGGATACCAAGGAGCCTTCCGAGCTTCGGCGAGCCGATCCCTGGGTCGAGTTCGATCTGGTCAAGCGCGGCGTTGGTGGCGTTGGCCAGCTTCACCGCCACGCGGCTGCCGCCCTCTTTGCGGTAGTACCGCACTTCGCCCTGCTGGTCGCGCAGCGCTTGCGGGCGCAGAACCGCCGGCTTCAATCGATCTCGCCGCGAGCGATCGCCAGCAGTTCCTTCTCGTCCGCTTTGGTGCGACGCCGGCCTGGCCCGGATGCCAGCCCCTCTTCGATGAGATCGCGAAGCCTCTTCTTGGCCTGTTCCTCCTGGTCGCGCCGGACCAAGTCGCGGATGTACTCGCTCGTGTTGCCGTAGTTGCCAGTGGCGACCCGGTTGTCAATGTACTCCCGCATCGACTCGGGCAAGGCGAAACTCATGGTTTGGCGACTCATGGCGAAATCTTGGGCGATTTGACAACGGTTGTCAACATGCCTCGCTGACCGCGTGTCTGCTGGCCCGGGGATGCCGGCCCGTTCCTCGTCAGGAAGCCATCCGAGTTGTCTGGCCCGGCGCGCGCTGGATCAGCGCCACAGCGAACTTCTCGTCGCCGAATCTCATCGTGCCGGGGAAATTTATGTGCGAGAAGTGCGCCGCGCCGATGCGGCGCAGCCAGTCGTCCTCGACCGGGGTACCGTCTCGCTTGAGCCTCTGGACCACCTCGTGCATCCGGGCGGTATTCCAGGCCAGAACAATGTTCGTCAGCAGGGCGTGCGAACCGGGGATCGCCTTCATCTCGTCGCGGCGCCTGCCATCCTTGTCAAATGCGAGTGGACCAGGTCGTTGCCGATGGACAAGCTGATCCCCCTTTCAATCGCCATGCCTCTCCTGCTTGTGAAGAAGGTGCCCTCCTGGGAGTGGTCCCAGGTGGCTGAGACCTGGGAGTCGATGCGCCCGTATTTTCTCGGAAGCCGACCGGGCTCCCCGCGCGGAGCCCGGTCGTCCCTGTTCGTCAACCAGGAGACCGGGCAAGCCATCGAGAAGGTGTGGGAAGCGCCGATCTACGCCGGCATGTTCGGCCCGATCAAGGTGTGACGGCAAGGCGGGCCGAAGTCGTCAGTCTTCACCACAGCATCATGATTATGAACATAATCAAGATGCTAGGAAAAGCCGCTCAACTCCCTCGTGCGGGCCAGGTCTGGTCCGCCTCACCAGGCAGCCCACCTATGAAGTCGGGTCGATCTCCGGGGCCCTCGGCCCAAGGCTGTGTGTCGGGTCGCCGGTGGCCACCGGCAACCTCAGAAGTCGTCGCGGTCGGCCGTCACCCGCCGGGGTGTCGGCCCGCCGGCCATCGCCGGGCCTGAGCCGCATGACGACGCCCCGCACCCCCGCGAAGGCCGGCTCGCCGGCCCGTACTCGGCTCCTGCAGCGGGAGCACTTCGCCTTCTTCAGCGCCTTGTTGCAAGGCGTGCCCCTGGAAAGGGTCTGGGACCGCTACCTGTCCGTGGAGGGCGATCACACCGACCTGCGCCTGGTGCCGTCGACGCTGGCCTGGATACGCGCCGAGTTCGCGGCCGCGGCCAAACGCGAGGACCGACCTGGCACGGCGCGGCTGCTGCGCCTGGACATCGAGCGCCTGGCCGCCGCGTCACCGGCCCTGCCCACCCTGGAGCAGTTCGCCGAGGAAGAGGGGCTGGAGGACGAGCGCGAGGCCGACCAGATCGAGGCCTATGAGTGCCGCTTTGGCAGCGCTTCGGCCAAGGTGCGCAAGCGCGCCAGGTTGCTTCAGCGGCAGCTCGCGGCGCTGCGCTGGCTCGAGTCGGTCGCGGCGCGCGATCCGGCCGGCGGCGATGCCCTGGCGTCCTGGCTGCGGCCGGAGCTGGCGCGCTACCTGGCTAACGCTGGCGTCTTCACGCTCGCCCAGCTCGCCGAGCGCATCAACGGCGTCGGCCGCAATTGGGCGCGAAGCATCCGCGGCATCGGGCCATTGAAGTCGGCGCGTATCGCCGCGTGGGTGGCCGAGCACGCTGCGACGATAGGTGTGGCCATCGGGCCGCACACGCTGCCCGCCCGCCACCTGGTTGGGCCCGGTGAGCTGGCGGCCGTCGTGCCGCCGGCGACCGACATCCGCCCCCTGGAGAAGCTGCTCGTGCCGGCCGATCTCGACGGCCGAGAAGGTCGATTCCGACGACAGCGAGAGCACTGCCTCCTGCAGGCCGACACCGACTACGACGCAGTGATGGCCTGGCTGCGGTCCAAGGGGCGGCCGGGCCACGCCGAGCCAAAGGGCGCAGGCGACGAAGGCAAAAGGGAAGGACAGGCCAGCCTGTCGCACACGCAGCGCTCCTACCGCAAGGAAGCCGAGCGCTTCATGCTGTGGGCCATCGTGCAGCGCCGCAGGCCGCTGTCGTCCATGACCGCCGAGGACTGCATCGAGTACGCCGCTTTCCTGACCGATCCGCAGCCGCGGGCGCGCTGGTGCGGCACCAGGGCGCGAGAGCGCTGGTCGCCGCTCTGGCGACCATTTGAAGGGCCGCTGTCGGCCGCGGCGCGCCGGCAGGCGGTGTCCATCCTCAAGAACCTCTATGGTTTCCTGGTGGACCAGGCTTACCTGATTGGCAATCCGTGGTCGGCCGTGCCGATGCCGCAGGTGATCCGGCAAGGTCTGGACACCTCCCGCAGCCTCACGGGGGAGCAATGGGCTTTTGTGCGCGAGCAGGCGGCCCGAGCCGGCGAGCACTCGGCGGCCATACGGCTGCGCTTGGTTTTGGACCTGCTCTATGCAACTGGCCTGCGCACCGCCGAGACGGTCAATGCCCGAATCGGCGACCTGCAGGCGGTGGAGTACTTCGATGCCGATGCCCACGAGAACGTGAGCGGGTGGATGCTGATGGTGGTCGGGAAGGGCGAGCGCCTGCGTGAGGTGCCGGTGCCGGAAGGCCTGGTTGCTCAGATTCGGGCCTACCTGATGCACCGTGGGCTGGGTGCCAAACTGGCCGCGCCTGAGGTTCAGGAGGCCTATGTGCTGTCGGGGGCCATGGACATTGCAGCGCGGGCCGCTGGGCTGGCCAGAGGTGCGCGATGTGATTCCAAGGGTGGGATTTCGGCGGCGACGTTGTACCGGCAGCTGAAGTTGCACTTCGAGGCCTGCTCGAGCACGCTCGCCAAGACCGGCGATCACATCGCCGCAGCTCGCCTGGCGAGGGCCAGCACGCACTGGCTTCGGCACACCCATGGGACGCATGCGCTGGCCAATGGGGTGAGTCTGCAGGAGGTACAGCAGAACCTGGGGCACGCATCGCTGAACACCACGTCGGCCTACGTCACGACGGAACAGGCCCGGCGGCTCAGGTCATTGAAGAGCTTTTGGGAGCAGGCGGCTGCTGAAGGTTCACGCTGACCTGGGGCCGAGATCGACTGACACAATCAGTGCGGGCTGCCCCGCCAAATGAATCCCTCGAAGCTGCGGCCGGCCGGTTGTCCAGAGAAGTTGCAAATGAATCAACAAGCCCTCTCATCCCTCATTTGGTCCGTGGCCGACCTTCTGCGCGGCGACTTCAAGCAGAGCGAGTACGGCCGCGTCATCCTCCCGTTCACGGTGCTGCGGCGCCTGGACTGCGTGCTCGCGCCGACCAAGGCCGAGGTGCTCAAGGAGCACGCCGCCAAGCAGGCCGCCGGCATCGCCTTCGAGCCCTTTGTCAAACGCAAGGCGGGCCTGGATTTCTACAACGTGTCGTCGCTCGACATGGGCAAGCTCATGGGCGACCAGGACAACATCCGCGCCAACCTGGACAGCTACATCCAGGGCTTCGCGCCCGACGTGCGTTCGATCTTCGAGCACTTCGACTTTGCGGCCACGGTCGAGCGGCTGCACAAGGCCAAGCTGCTCTACCTGGTTACCGAGAAGTTCGCCAACTTCAATCTGCATCCTACCCAGGTCAACAACATGCAGATGGGCCTCGTGTTCGAGGAGCTGATCCGCAAGTTCGCCGAGCTTTCCAACGAGACCGCCGGTGAACACTTCACCCCGCGCGAGGTCATCCGCCTGATGGTCAACCTGCTGTTCATCGAGGACAGCGATGCCCTGACCAAGCCGGGTGTGGTGCGCACCATGTACGACCCGACGGCCGGCACCGGCGGCATGCTGTCGGTGGCGGGCGAGTACCTGGCCGAGCTGAACCCCAAGGCCCGGTTGACGCTCTTCGGTCAAGAGCTGAACCCCGAGTCGCACGCCATCTGCAAGGCCGACATGCTGATCCGTGGCCAGGACATCAGCAACATCATCCTGGGCAACACACTCAGCGACGACGGCATGCTGGGCAAGCTGTTCGACTACATGCTGTCCAACCCGCCCTTCGGCGTGGAGTGGAAGAAGATCGAGAAGGCGATCCGCGACGAGTACGAAAGGCAAGGTCACAGCGGCCGCTTTGGGCCCGGCCTGCCCCGCGTGTCGGACGGCTCGCTGCTGTTCCTGCTGCACCTTCTCAGCAAGATGCGCCCGGCCGTGCAAGGCGGTAGCCGAGTCGGCATCGTGCTCAACGGTTCACCGCTGTTCACCGGCGGCGCCGGCTCGGGCGAGTCCGAGATCAGACGCTATGTCCTGGAGAACGACCTGGTCGAGGCCATCGTCGCGCTGCCCACCGACATGTTCTACAACACCGGCATCAGCACCTACGTCTGGATTCTCAGCAACCGCAAGCCCGACGACCGCAAGGGCTTCGTGCAGCTCATCGACGCATCGAGCTTCTGGCAGAAGATGCGCAAGAGCCTGGGCTCCAAGCGCAAGGAGATGAGCGATGAGCACATCGCGCAGGTGACCAAGATGTTCGGCGACTTCGTCGAAGCCAACCTGGTGACGTTGGTGGGTGCCGATGGCAAAGAGGCCAGCCGCCAGGTGCTGATGGACGGCGAGACACTGCCCGACGCGCCGGCCGGTGGCAAGGTGAAGACCGTACCGGTGTCGCGCATCTTCCGCAACGAGGAATTCGGCTACCACACCATCACGGTGGAGCGGCCACTGCGCGACGAAGCCGGCAAGCTCATCCTGGGTGAAAAAGGCAAGCTCAAGGGGAAGCCGCAGCCTGACAGCAGCCTGCGCGACACCGAGAACGTGCCACTGTCAGAAGACGTAGATACGTATTTCAGGCGCGAGGTGCTGCCCCACGCGCCTGATGCCTGGATCGACCACGAGAAGACCAAGGTCGGCTACGAAATTCCGTTCAACCGGCACTTCTATGTCTTCGAGCCGCCGCGCGAGCTGGCCGAAATCGATACGGACCTGAAGAAGGTCACCGACCGCATCAAGGCCATGATCGAGGGGCTGTCTGCATGAGTCCTCCAAGGTATTCGAACTACAAGGACAGTGGCACACCTTGGCTGGGGCTTGTGCCGAAGCACTGGAAGGTCTGCCAACTGCGGCGAGTCATCGCCCGTATGGAACAAGGCTGGAGCCCGGAGTGCGATAGCCGCCCGGCCGATGCTGGCGAATGGGGCGTACTGAAGTCTGGTTGCGTCAATGGTGGCCAATTCAATCCGCTGGAAAACAAGGCGCTGCCAATTCATCATGCGGTGCCCCGTGAATTGGAAGTTGCTTGCGGCGATCTTCTAATGTCGCGGGCCAGTGGCTCGCCAAGCCTAGTCGGAGCAGCAGCGTTGGTCGGTGAAACACCACCAAAGCTGCTGCTCTCTGACAAGACATTCCGGTTGCATGTCTACGAGCATGTGCGTAAGGACTTCCTTGCCTGGAGCCTTACTTCGTACCCCTTGAGGGCGCAGATTGAGCGTGCAATCAGCGGCGCTGCAGGCCTCGCAAACAACCTGCCGCAGTCCAGCATCGTTGAGTTCGTCGCGACTTTTCCGCCGCTGCCTGAACAGCGCCAGATCGCCGAGTACCTTGAGCGCGAGACTGTCAAGATCAACGTCTTAGTCGAAGAGCATCGGCGCCTGATCGAGCTGCTGAAAGAGAAGCGCCAGGCGATGATCTCGCAGGCCGTCGTGAGGGGTCTCAACCCGACCGTGGCGACGAGGGATTCCGGGGTGAACTGGCTGGGGCGAATTCCTGCGCACTGGGATGCTGTTGCGCTCAAGCGCATCTCGCCGGCATTGACCGTGGGAATCGTTGTCAACCCGAGCAGCTATGTCGCCAGCGAAGGGCTGCCCTTTCTCTACGGCGGAGACATCCGCGAAGATCGCATTGACTTGTTTGACTGCCGTCGCATCTCGACAGAAGACAGCGAGAGGAACGCGAAAACAAGGCTGCAGGCCGGTGACCTTGTAACGGTCCGCGTTGGTGCCCCTGGAGTGACTGCAGTGGTTCCGCGAGAAGCGGAAGGTGGCAACTGCGCATCGGTGATGTTGATCAGACGTGGCGACTTCGATTCCCGTTGGCTTTGCTACACCATGAACGATCGGGTGGTCAGATTTCAAGTCGAGGTCGTCCAATACGGTGCAGCGCAAGAACAGTTCAACATCAGCCACGCGGTCGAGTTCATCCTTCCCAGGCCTGGCAAGGATGAACAGAAGTTGATCGCCGATCACCTGGACACCGAAACGGCCAAGCTCGACGAACTCGTAGCAGAGGCAGAGGCAGCGATGACGCTACTGCGCGATCGTCGTAGTGCCCTCATCAGCGCCGCCGTCACTGGCAAGATCGACGTGCGCGGCCTGGCGCCGCAACCAGAGGCCGTAGCCGCATGAGCATCCACAAGGAAATCCACCTCGAAGATGAAATCTGCGCCGACCTGACGGCCGCCGGCTGGCTCTTCGACGCTGCCGACGCGGGCCGCTACGACCGCACGCAGGCGCTGTTTGTCGATGACGCCGTCGCCTGGATCAAGGCCGGCCAACCCAAGGCCTGGGAAGCCATCGAGAAGAGCCACGGTGCCGCCGCGCCCAAGGTGGTGGCCGAGCGCCTGCGCAAGTCGCTGGACAGCCAGGGAACGCTGGCGGTGCTGCGCCATGGCTTCGAGATGATCGGCCTCAAACACGCGGTGGCCATGTGCCAGTTCAAGCCGGCGCTGGCCATGAACGCCGACCTGCAGGCCCGGTACGCCGCCAACCGGCTGCGGGTGGTGCGCCAGGTGCACTACTCCGTCCACAACGAAAGCAGCATCGACCTGGTGCTGTTCGTCAACGGCATCCCGGTGGCCACGGCCGAGCTGAAGAGCCACTACACGCAGAGCGTGCAGGACGCGGTCTACCAGTACAAGACCGACCGCGAACCGTTCTTCAAGCCCAAGAACGTGGCCGAGCCGCTGCTGGCTTTCCCCGGCGGGGCGCTGGTGCATTTCGCCGTCAGCAACGCGGCGGCCGAGATGACGACCCGGCTGGCCGGGCTGGACACCATGTTCCTGCCGTTCAACCAGGGCAACGCTGGTGGCGCTGGCAACCCGCCCAAGGCCGGCATCGCCACCGACTACCTCTGGAAAGAGGTCTGGCAGCGCGACAGCTTCCTGCAGATTCTCGGGCGCTACCTGGTGCCGGTGAAGAACGCCAGGAAGCAGCTGGTCGGCTTGATCTTCCCGCGCTATCACCAGCTCACGGTGACGCGCAAGCTGGTGGCGGCCGTCACGCTGGAGGGCCCCGGCAACAAGTACCTGGTGCAGCACTCAGCCGGCTCGGGCAAGACCAACTCGATCGCCTGGACCGCGCACTTCCTGGCCGATCTGCACGATGCCAAGGACCAGAAGGTCTTCGACACGGTGATCGTGATCTCGGACCGCACGGTGCTCGATGACCAGCTGCGCGAGGCGATCATGTCGTTCGAGCGCACGCAGGGCGTGGTGGCCGTCATCACCGGCGAGGGCGCGAGCAAAAGCAAGGAGCTGGCCGAGGCGCTGTCGGCCGGCAAGAAGATCGTGGTGTGCACGGTCCAGACCTTCCCGTTCGCGCTGGAAGAGGTGCGCAAGCTGGCGGCCACCAAGGGCAAGCGCTTCGCGGTGATCGTCGACGAGGCGCACTCGTCACAGACGAACGAGACCGCCGTCAAGCTGAAGATGGTGCTCAGCGCCGCCGAGATGGCCGAATTGATCGACGGGGGTGGTGTGAGCGCGGAGGACATCCTGGCCGCGCAGATGACGGCGAAGGCCGGCGACGACGAGAAGGCCGGCATTACCTACGTGGCCTTCACCGCAACGCCCAAGGACAAGACGCTGCAGCTGTTCGGCACTCGCCCTGACCCCACGCGCAAGCCGGCGCCCGACAACATCCCGGCCCCTTTCCACGTCTACTCGATGCGCCAGGCCATCGAGGAAGGCTTCATCCTGGATGTGCTGAAGACCTACACCTCGTACAAGGTGGCGTTCTCGCTGGCGCACAAGGGCAAGACGATCGAATCCAAGGAGGTCGACAAGTCCGAGGCCATGAAGGGCATCATGGGTTGGGTGCGCCTGCACGAGTACAACATCGCGCAGCGGGTGCAGGTGGTGGTGGAGCACTACCGCAAGCATGTGGCCGGCCTGCTTGGCGGTCAGGCCAGGGCCATGGTGGTAACCGGCAGCCGCAAAGAGGCGGTACGCTGGCAGAAGGCTTCCCGCAAGTACATCGCCGACCACGGCTACAAGATCCAGACGCTGGTGGCCTTTTCAGGCGAGGTGGTCGACCTGGACAGCGGGCCTGATCCGTTCACCGAGCACAGCAAAGAGCTGAACCCGAAGCTGGGCGGCCAGGACATCCGCACCGCGTTCAGGGGAGGCGACTATCAGTTGCTGCTGGTAGCCAACAAGTTCCAGACCGGCTTCGACGAGCCGCTGCTTTGCGCGATGTACGTGGACAAGCGTCTGGGCGGCATCCAGGCGGTGCAGACGTTGTCGCGCCTGAACCGCTGCTACCCCGGCAAGGACCAGACCTACGTGGTCGACTTCGTCAACGACCCGGCAGACATCTTGGCGGCCTTCAAGCCGTACTACGAGACCGCTGAACTCTCGGGCGTGACGGACCCGTACATCGTCAACGAGCTCAAGGCAAAGCTCGATGCCCTGGCGCTGTACGACACCTTCGAGGTGGACCGGGTGGTGAACGTGGCGCTCAAAGGCAAGCGCGCCAAGCCGTCCGAACTGGACGCCGCCTGTACGCCGGTGGCGGACAGGATCTTGAAGTCCTTCGCCAAGGCCAAGTCCGAGCACACGGCAGCGACCGCTCTGGTTGACGCTGCCAGGGTAGCAGGCCAGCGGAACGCTGCAGCTGAGCAGGCAGCGAAGCGCGCCAAGGAGGCGATGGACTCGCTCATCCTGTTCAAGAGCGACATCGCGACCTACGTTCGCATCTACGGCTTCCTGTCGCAGATCTTCGACTACGGCAATACCGATGTCGAGAAGCGCGCCATCTTCTTTCGGCTGCTGCATCCGCTGCTGACCTATGGCCGCGAGCGCGAAGGCGTGGACCTGTCGGCCTTGAAATTGACGGCCTACACGATCAAGAACATCGGCGACCCGACCTTGAACCTTGGAGCCGGTGAGCAGGTCAAGATCGATCCGACCGATGAAGGCGGCTCCGGCGAGGTGCAGGGCAAGGCAAAGATCGCACTGTCCGAGCTGATCGCCAAGGTGAACGACCTGTTCGAGGGCGACCTGACGCCGGGCGACAAGCTGGTCTACGTCAACGACGTGATCAAGGGCAAGCTGATGGAGTCGGAGAAGCTCGCGGAGCAGGCGGCGAACAACACGAAGGAACAATTTGATAGCTCACCCGACATCGACAGAGAGCTTGAGGGCGCGATCATTGATGCCCTGGAGGCACACAGCATCATGAGCAAGCAGGCGCTTGAGTCCCCTGCAATACGGGCTGATCTCAAGGCAACCTTGCTGGGTGCTGCGGGGCTTTGGGAAGCATTGCGAGCCAGAGGTGCTTCGGGGCTGTCTGAGCGCGGCTGAGGATCGCCGCGGACTGGGTTTATTGCGTGGCAACTATGAAGCGGTTGCCGTCATTCGAGCTCGGGCGCCGAGTTCACGTTGAGTGCCACGGAGCGGTCATGGCCTCACATGGCAATGCAGCGGCTCCCGCGACCGGTAACTGGAGTGGTTTGGTCGTGAGCGGCGGAGGCTGCTGCGAGGCCCTGGCTCTGCCTGCGAGCCGATAGACTGGCCGCAGCATCTCGGGGAGAACAACATGAAGACATCCTGGCAGGTGGCCACGGCGGGCGAGGCCTTCGCGGCGGCGCAGTTCGCGCGCTGCGGGTGGGACGTGTCCATCCAGTACGGCGCCAACCAGCCGGAGTACGACCTCGTCGCAGTCGATGGCGATCGCGTTCTCAAGGTGTCCGTGAAGGGCAGCAAGGACGGGAGCTGGGGGCTGACGCAGAGCTACCTGACGAAGGGCTCGGCGGACTACCACGGCGCAATCGACGCGTGGCTCTCGAAGCACACGCGCCTGACCATCTTCTGCCTCGCCCAGTTCCGCGGGGTCCCGGTCACGGAGCTTCCCCGCATGTACCTGGCCACGCCGGCGGAGATCGGCGCGCAGCTCCGCGTCACCGCCAAGGGCCGGGGCGACACGATCCTCCACGAGCGCAAGGAGTGGACCGACAGGGCGCACGCGGCGGGGACCGTCGATGCCGTGCCCGATGCGTGGAAGTTCACGGAGCAGCGGCTCGAACAGCTCGCCGTGGGCATCTGACGCCTCAGAAAGGGAAATCGTCGTCCTCGGCGGCGGGGCGCGCATCCTCGGCAGCTTTCAGGCTCACGACCGCAGCCCGGACCGCCGGGGCTCTGCATTCCGCCGGGTCTATGTGACGGATGAAGTGCGTGTCGTGCTCGATGAGGATGTCGTGGACCCGCTGCCCAAGCTCGGCGTCTTCGGCGAGAACGATCATCGCCTTACAGGTGTCCATGGCCGCAAAGCGGTTCTGGCGCACGGCCGCGATGATGGCCACGCGCAGCGCCTCCGCCTTGTCCACGGATGTGGTGCTGTCCGAATCGAACAGCACCTTCATGTTCTTGGCGATGTCCTCGGCGAAGCTCCACGAGTAGGTCGCGTTCTCCGCCATCCCCTTGTAGATCTGGATGAAGCGCGAGAGGTGCGGCCGCACCAGGGCCTGCGATAGGACGGAGAAGGCCTCCGGCGGCAGTTCAAGGCACATCTGGTGCTGGTCGCTCGGCTCCAGGTGCCCTAGTTCCTCCACGAACTGGGCCACCTCGGCGGGGCTGTACTGCTGCGACAGCCTAAGCCGGTCCGCTATGGCGCGCATCAGTGCGTAGGCCTTACCGGGGCCAACCGCGCGGCCGAGCAGCACGTCGAACGCTGACTGGAGGCTCTGTTTGAGCGAGGCAAGCGACTGGTAGCGGCTGGCCGAGTTCACAGCGCAGCAACGCTCCAGGATCGGGAATAGCTGGGGCGGGATTCCTTCTGCGACCAGGTACATGGGATCCCTACCGCACAGCAGCACGTAGAACGACTTGCCGAGCATGAAGATGTCGGAGGTGGCGTTCGCGTCCTTGAACCCGCCGTTGAGGAACTCGGGCGGCATGTAGCCCGGCGTGCCGGCCCACTGCGTGCTCCGGGTGAAGCCAGTTGGGGACGCGTGCTCAGTGCAGAGGCCGAGGTCCGAGACGACCATCGTGCCGTTCCCCAAAAGGAAGTTCTGCGGCTTCACGTCGCGGTGGTAGACCTGCTTCTCGTGAAGGTGGGCGAGGCAGTCGATCATCCGGTTGAAGACTGTTTCGACATGCTCCAGGTTGCCCCTAAGCCGCTCGGCCTTCCCCATCAGGTCGCCGTGTTCGTAGTGAGGCATCACGAAGTAGGGCGGGTCGTGGTCCAGGTTGGCGTCGGTGATGGGTACGACATAGCTGCTGCCGGCAAACTGCTGCATCAGCCGGACCTCGCGCCGGAACCGGGCGCGCATTTCCTCGTCCGCCAGCTTGCAGAGCTTGAGCACCAGAGTCGGGCCTGCGGTGCCCACTGGCGTGACGAACAAGAGCGTACCCATGCCGCCCGCGTTGCTGCACGGGCCCACGACCTGAAACTTTCCGTCAAAGACAGGCTGCATCTATTCTCCCTGGTACGTATGCCCCGGATGCCGTTGCATCCGCTCGGCACCTCTGCTGGTGATTCATCGTGCATCTGACGCGCCATGAATAGGGAACCAATGCCGGTGGCGCCGTTGTCAGGGCTGTCGCATCTGGGTTCCATCGCTGAAGCTGACACTTAGGCCGACTGCGCTCAATCGACCCCTCGTAGCAGGAGCAGTCGGTCAGGCCCTGAGCCACGAACGTCGCACATCAGTCTATAGCCCGGCATTGCAGTGCTGAGAAGTCATTTCGAACTTGGTGACACGGGGGCGGAAAGCCGAGAGCAGGCAGGCCCAGCAGAAATCCTGCTGGGCCACCGTGTACCGAAGGACTCGGAGTGCTTCTAGGCTACCGCTGCAAACCCAGCAACAGATTGGATTGTGCCGCCTTGCGCCCCGTCTCTGGACCTTCCAAGGGCTGTCAACGCCTGGGCGACTCTCAGGCCTATCGCCTGGACCGGCCTGACGTCGACCGACTGCCCACACACCTGGTGCGCAGTCGTCTCCGGCATGCCGTCCACCAGGCGGGGACTGATCCCCTTGATCCTCGCGTGCTCCGCGGCCGTCAGTAGCCGCGATCTTTCCGCGTCGGTCGGGTGCAGAAGGCGCGGGTCGGGTGAGCCTCCCTTGTGATAGCCCTTGCGCAGCACCGGCACCAGCTGGGAAGCCGGCGTCAGCAGCTGCATGCCGAAGCCCTTGCCGCTTTCGGCATCGCGCTCCTGCTTCGCCTTCAGGTAGTCCACGCGGCGATACCTCTCATCGTCCTGGGCGATTGGCTCGAGAAAATCCCCCAGGCATGGCCTGTCAGGCTCCGCCGGAGCCAGATTTTCGAGGTCGAGCGGCAGTTCGGGTGGGTAGGCCACCAGGAACCACCTCACCCTGGCTTCCAGGCTGCCGAAGTCCCGGGCGCTCAGCACCGTCTCGGCCACCGTGTACCCCGCATCTCGCAGCCAAGCCCGCAGGATGGAAGCGCTGGCGGTGTTCCGGTAGGTCTCGACGTTCTCCATGACCAGGATGGCCGGCTGCAGCGCGGCGATCACCTGCAGGGCGGCCCCGATCAGGTGGCCCACATGGGGGTGGTCCTCCATTCGGGTGAGCCCCCGTTTGGCGGCCCCCGCACGGGACGCCCCCGAGCAGGGGATGCCAGCCTCGAGGATTTCGACGGTCTGGACGCGGCGGAGCAGCCAGTCGTCTTGTGCAAGTTCCTGCATCGGCATGGCTGCCGTCGTGGTTTTCGGACCTACCACCGGATTCGATCGCCTGGCGATGTCCAGGTACTCCTCGGCGATCTCGTTGGCCAGGGCCAGCTCCGAGGCCACGCCGCCGGCGGTGAGGCCGGCATGCAGCGCCCCGGAAGCGATGCCGGCCCCGAAGGCGATGCCGGCCGTCCTCAAGGGCTGTCCCAGCGCGATCCTGGCTACCAGCCTGGCCGACCTGGCCAGAGCCTTGCGGACACTGGCCGGCATCAGGACGTGGACGGCGCCGATCTCGATGACCACGCGCACCGCGCCTCCGGCAACGAAAGGCTGCAGGTCGTGGCTGCTGTTGATGTCGATGACCGGCACGACCTGGTGTCCGCGCCGCTTGCGGGACACCTTGCGCTTGCCGTCGCTGGCCACGCGGATGGTGAGGCGGGCCTCTTCGGATGTGCCGACCGTGAAGTCGATGGCCACGCCCGGCACGAAGCCGGCCGCGGCCAGTGCCGTGGTGTCGAGGTAGAGGCGCGGCGAGCCGCGGTGCTCGCCCAATCGGCGGAGAAGTACGTGCATTCAGGGGACTCCTTTCTGGTGCCCCCCGGCGGGGCCTCCCCCAAGCGGGGTGGCCCGCTCGGGGGAGGTGATGGGTAAAGCTCAGGCGCCGATGACGTCGACGGCGTCGATCCACACGGTCCGGTTCAGGGCCGGCATGTGGATGAACTTGTGCTCGGCGAGCTGGCCCTCGTAGTGGTCGAGGTCGATCTCCAGGCCTTCCTCGATCCATTCGCGTGCGAACTCCATGGCCGATCCAGTTGCAGCCGCCAGGTCGAGGAAGACCGCTTCGGTCCATGGCCCGTCGGGCCCCTCGCCATGAAGCAACCAGCCCTCGGGGGCGACCTCGTCAGCAGAGATGCTCGGAGTGGCGTCCCTGGCGAGATCGCCATTGGGCTTGCGCAAGGCCGTGACGCTCAGCTCGAGCTCTCGGACGGCCGCGGCCAGGTTGCCACGCTCCCAGCGAGCGATGACTGCCTCGGCCGCGTCGAGCAGTTCGGACGTGCGCTTGACGAGATCGGCCAGCGCGGCGGCTGCCGCTTCGCCCTGGCTGTCGCAAGCAAGGGCAGGGGACTGATAGCCGCCAAGCTCCCAGTCCCAGCCTTCGCAGGGCTCGCCGAAGACCCTGTATCCAAGTGTGCCCAGGTGCTGCTCGACAGCCTCGCAGAGCTCGTGTCCGGTCATGGTGGACATGGTGAATTCCTCCGTTCAATGAAGCGGGGCCCGGCGACGGGCCCCGCGAAGTGATGAAAGCCCGGTTCAATCCGGGCGGTTGCTCTCAAAAGGCCGGCAGGCCCCGCACTGAGATTTGGTCAATGCACCCGTGGCGGTGCCGCGAGGTCGCACCAGCCGAAGCGCTGCACGACGAAGGCGCGGAACTCGCGGCCCGGCTCGAGGACGATGTAGTTGCGGCCCTGCAGACCGAGCTCGGCACGGTCGAAGGGCCGGCCGCTGTAGCCGATCTCATTGAGCACCTGGTTGACGAACGCCACGAAGGCGTCGTCGTCATAGAGCGCTTCGTCGAGTACGTCGTGGTCCATGCGGACGTAGACGTCGGGTATGTAGCCCCGTGACTTGACCTCGATGCGCGTCACCAGGTGCTCGCGCCCCGTGCGGTCGCGGCCTCGGCGCTGGGTGGCCAGTTCGATCCAGCCCTCGCGCCGACGGTTGGTTTCGGACATGCTTTTCTCCTGCGAAGAGCGCCAGGTCGCCCCTGCCGGGGTCATTGACCCGGCAGGGTTGAAAAGGACGATCAGTGCAGGCTGCGCAGGCGCGCGGCCATGGAGGCGATCACCTGGACCTCGGGCGACTGGATGAAGGCGTCGTAGCCTTTGGCCAGGACATCGGCCATCTCGCCGCGGACGACTGCGTCCTCGCCCTGGTCGAGGACGAGGTCGTACTGCCCCAGCTGGTACATGTGCATGGCGTGCATGCCCAGGTCCAGGACAGATCCCATTGCGCTTGTCATGCGCGCCGGGAATTGGCAGCAGATCTGGCGGTCGAAATCGACCAGGCAGCAGCGGTCGACGTGACCCGCCTCGGCTTTGCGCATCCATACTGCGATGCGCTGGCCTTTGGGGCTGTAGAACGCCCCGGTGTTGAAGGCCGCCTGCAACGTTCGATTGGTGGTGGACATGTTGGCTCCCAGGGGAGGCCGAGCCATGTCCCGCCGGGACATGGACCCGGCCGGGTTGAGGAATGAAGGGCTTCGCGCGGTAGCCGCGCCCTAGAACGGAAGTTCAGGCCACATCTGCCTGCTGCCAGGCGGGGCGGGCCATAGCACGGGCGTGCTCGCCAGGCGCATGTTGGGCACCGGCATTTGGGCCCAGCTCGCCTGGGCGCTCTGCCGCCACTGCTGCGGCGCGAAAGCCTGGGCATGGCAGCGCAAGCGCCTGCCGTTGCCGCTGACGTAGGTCGCACAAGCCAGCACGAGGCCGTCCCGATGCAACCAGTCCGCGATCAACTGCCGGATGCCCAGTGGCACCGGATGGGTCAGCACGATGGTTCGGCTGCACAACCGCCTGTAGACAGCAGCGGCCGCCGGGTGATCCCGGTGAGCGCGCCGCTGACCGGCTCCGCGCCGGGTGGCATCCGCATCGGTCGGCAGATGGCTGTCGATCCAGCCGGCCATGGCTCAGTCCATTGCCCAGAGGATGGAGTGGCCCTCCGGGTGGGAGACGGCGAAGTCCTTCAAGGCGTAGAACGCATCGTGAAGGTGATGGGCCCCCTTGAACAGCAGGC
Source organism: Rubrivivax sp. A210 (assembly GCF_904426505.1). Taxonomy (GTDB): domain Bacteria; phylum Pseudomonadota; class Gammaproteobacteria; order Burkholderiales; family Burkholderiaceae_C; genus Rubrivivax. The sequence goes on along the minus strand of NZ_CAJGBN010000001.1, from coordinate 490,249 downwards.
CGTTAATGGCGAACAGCGTGGCCACGATGCTGGCGGCGTCGGCCGACAGAGTGCCGGTGAAGCCGTTGCCGTCGACCCTCAACGTGAAGTGCTTGTCGCTCTTCAGGCGCAGGTAGAAGCCGCCGTTGGAGAGGTCGACGAAGTCCCAGAAGCCACCCTTGTATTCGGGGCAGAGCTGGGCCATCCAGTTGAAGACGGCGGCCTCGCCGGCGAGCATGTGACGCGCACCGAAGACGCGCGGCAGGAAATCCATGCGCTGGTCGTCGGGGACGATGTTGCACCGGATTCCGGTGGTGGTCGTGGTGGTGGCGAGCGAGGCTTCGCCCAGGGTCAAATCAGCCATTGGAGGCTCCTTTCAGGGGATGGAAAGAAGCCGAGAGCACTCCCCTGGCGGGAGGTGAACTCCCGGCGGGGTGGTGACGATCAAACCTTCGGCCAAACTGGCGTTCGGCCGCCGCACCTTTCAGAAGGCCAGTGCGGTCGGGGCGACATTGACGCTGTCCAGCGGCTCGATTCCTTCGAGCAGAGGTTGGAAGCCTGGTTGAGCGGCTCGCCGCGCGCTCAGACCGAAAAATAGCACCACTGGCCTTGCTTGGCGAGCCCTGCGATCAGGCCATGGCGACAGCTCGCGTTCGGACGGCGGCACCGCCGGCGGCCTCTGGCAACAGACGGCACCACCAGGCTTGGTGGAACTCCAGGAGCTGGCGGGCCTGTTCGATGGCCTCGATGCCGGAAATGACCATCTCCGGCCCGCGGATTACCACCACGCGGGCCTGATCCAGCGGCGGAAGCATCCACCGCGTCTCTCCCGGGCTTACCAGGCCCGCAAGCAAGGGGGCATTGCGCTGACCCACGTAGTAGCCGGGGCGGCGGTTGTTAAGCTGGAGGTTGCCGCGCAAAGGCGCGGCGGCGAGCACGGCCTCTCGAGGGAGCTTGATTCCTCGGTGGCGCAGACAAACGACATCACAGTACACTGTATGTTTATACAGTTTTTGCGGGTGCGGCGCGAGATTTGAAGAGGGGCCATGTGCAATCTCTACCATCTGTCGCCCCGTGACTCGGTGGCGATCTACTTTCGCGCCCTCGTGCCGGACTATGTGCCCGCGGCCGTCGGCCCGTTTGGCTCGGGATTGATGCTGCGCGCCCAGGCCGATGGTGCCCTGGCAGGTTCCCTTGGGCAGTGGGGAATGATCAAGCCCGGATCGAAGACGCGGCGGCCCACCTCGCGCGCGATCCTGACCAACAACGCGAGGATCGAGGGCATTGCCGAGCGCGTGACCTATCGGCAGGCCTGGGAGCGCGGGCAACGGTGCCTGATCCCCGCGGCCTGGTATCAGGAGCCCAACTGGGAGACCGGACGCAACATCTGGTGGCGCCTCCAGCGCGCCGACGGCGCGCCCTGGGGCATCGCCGGGCTATGGTCGGAGTGGGTCGATCCCGATACCGGCGAGGTCGTGCCGAACTACACCATGGTCACGGTCAACTGCGATGATCATCCGCTGCTTTCCAGGTTGCACAAGCCGGACGACAAGCTGCCCGCGGATGCTCAGGACAAGCGGTCCCTGGTGTGCCTGGAGCCGTCGCAATGGGACACATGGCTGAACGGCGATGAAGGCGATGCCCGTGCGCTGCTAAGTCCGCCAGCCACCGACGTCTTCGATCAGGGCGTGACTCTGCACACCGACGGGCTGCTCGCCAGGATGAAGCAAGAGGCCTCCGAGCCTTCACCGAACAACCCTCAACTTTTCTGAGGTCGATTCATGGACCCCGTCGAAATCGTGCAGCCTGGACCGGATGCCACCGAAGCCGAATGGGTGGCCTACCGCATGGCCTACAGCAGGGTCGCCATGGAGGCGCGGCGAAGGCAGCAGCTGGTCCTGCACGCCGAGCTGGTCGAGAAGGTTCAGCCCGAGCACGCGGCACGGGCGCTGGCGGCCTTCAGCATCGTGTTGGCGGCGGCAGGGATTGACCCCTGGGAGGCCTCTGCGGCGCAGTTCAAGCTCGAGACCTGGGATGACCGCGGTTTCCCCGAAGAGCTGGAGTTGACCGCCCGCGAGAGCGACGCGGCCCTCGCATGGCGCCAGGCTGTGGAGGCCGCTCGTGTCGAGGTTTGCGACCAGCCCCCCTTCGTGTCCGCGGCCGCGTTCGATCAGGTCGACCTTCTGGACCAGCCGCCGGTGGAGCACTTTGTCGGTACCTTCTCACTCCACGACGCGGCGCGAGCGCTGGGTATTTCTGCGAGCATTGCGTCTTAGCCTGTCTGACCGGGATTTCGAGTCTGGCGGTGACCGCTCGGCAGCGGTTGCGGCCGGTCGCCTGCGGCCAGCGTACTCACGGTAAGCGCCATCAAGCCGACGTTCGGCTCATCGGCCTGCGCTGGTCCGAGTGACAGCTATGCGAAGTACTGCTGACGAAGCCGGCACCGACACTGGGCCAGCACCGCCGGCACTCGGCCGGTGACTGCTGTTCACCGGGCCGAACTCACCCAACCGACCCATTGCGGTCCTGGCCAAGCGCAAATGACATACCGCGAAGCGGCCACTCGTCACCGATCTCCGGTGGCACCCTGGTCCCTGTCCGCCGGCCAAGCACACCCTTGCGCTGTCACTGGCCGGCTGTCTTTCGCCTAGTGGCAGGCGAGCGCCGCCGGCCCTGTCTGCGCCTCAGGTGTTCTTCACCGATCAGGTACTCTGGGTTATCGGTCAGACGCTGCACCGCCAGGTCGATGAATGCCCGCGCGCGTGCCGGCTGCGAGGTTCTGCTGCCGAAGTAGACGAAATAGCCGGCGTACTCGGGCATGTGTTCTGTCAGCACGGGAACCAGACGCCCGTCCCGCACGAAGGGCGCCGCCGTCACTCCCGCGAGTTGCCCCAGGGCCTTGCCGGCGAGCACGGCCTGCAACTCGAAGATCTCGTCATTGCTGCAGATCGCGGGCACCACCGGCTGGTCGACAACCTGGTCGCCGATCTTCACGTGCCAGGGGACCACCTTGCCCGTGCCCGGATTCCGGAAGGCGCTGCAGCGATGGGACGTCAGCTCCGCAAGGGACTCCGGAACGCCATGTTGTTGCAGGTACTCCGGCGAAGCGCAGATCACCAGTTGCAGGGGGAAGAGCCGCCGTGCGATGACCCCTTCGTGAGGTGACGCCCCCAGACGAAAGCCCACGTCGACCCGATCTTCCACCCAATTCCCGACGCGGTCCTCGAGCAGCACATCGGGCTGGATCCCGGGATGCAGGTCGCAGAACTCCTCCACCAGCCGCCAGAGGATCGGCTGGAACGTCGTCCGCGGTCCCGCGATCCGAAGCGGGCCGGCAAAGTCATCCTTCGCCGTTCTCGCGTTCTGCAAAGCGCGCTGCAGTCCGAGCACGGACGGCTGGACATCCTCCAGCAGACGCTGACCCGCGTCCGTCAGCGACATCACGCGCGTCGTGCGGTGGAACAGGCGCGCATCCAGGTGGGTCTCCAACTGGGCAAGCGCCTTGCTCGCCGCCTGCGGACTGATGCCCAGCTCAAGCGCGGCCTTGCGCAAGCTGCCGAGCTCGGCCGCCTTGATGAAGGTGCTAACGGAACGAAGCTCGTTGATGGCCACAGCGGGATCCCCTTGCCGTCCATTGTCATAGATTGGATGTCAATCCATCAACCTTTCGGTAGCTATTCAGATGCGAGTCGCCTGCCTAGAGTTCGTCTCATCGACAAGGAAAGGAAGCACCCCATGCAACACGTCACCCTGAACAACGGCCTCCAGATGCCCGTGCTTGGCTTCGGCGTCTTCCAGATTGCGGACGCCAACGAGTGCCAGCGCAGCGTTGTCGATGCCATCGAAGTCGGCTATCGCCTGATCGACACCGCCGCGTCCTACATGAACGAGGAGGCCGTCGGCAAAGGTCTGCGGGTCAGCGGCATCGCGCGCGACCAGCTCTTCGTCACCAGCAAGCTCTGGGTCCAGGAGACCGGCTACGAGCGCACGCAGCAGGCCATCGACAAGTCGCTGCGCCGCCTGCAGCTCGACTACCTGGACCTCTACCTGATCCACCAGCCCTTCGGCGACGTGCACGGCTCCTGGCGCGCGATGGAGGAGGCACACCGCGCCGGCAAGCTGCGCGCCATCGGCGTCAGCAACTTCCAGCCGGACCGCCTGATGGACATCAAGGTGTTCAACGAGATCGCGCCGGCGGTAAACCAGGTCGAGGTGAATCCCTTCCAGCAGCAGCTGGAGAGCGTGCCCTTCATGCAGGAGATCGGCGTGCAGCCCGAAGCCTGGGCACCCTTTGCGGAAGGGCGCAACGGCCTCTTCCAGAACGACGTGCTCCGGGCCATCGCCACGCGCCATGGCAAGTCGGTCGGGCAGGTCGTGCTGCGCTGGCTGGTGCAGCGCGGCATCGTGGCGCTGGCGAAGTCGGTGCGCAAGGAGCGCATGGCCGAGAACATCGCCATCTTCGACTTCGAACTTTCCGACGCCGACATGGCCGGCATTGCGACGCTTGACACCAACACGAGCAGCTTCTTCTCGCACCGTGATCCGGCGATCGTCAAGTGGATGTCAGAACGGAAGCTGGACATCTGAGCGATGGCCATGAACCTCGCCGAGACCCAAGCGTCGCCCCGCCATGCCGGCAGCGTGTTGGCGATCATCGTGGCCAGCTACCTGATGATCGTGGTGGACATCTCCATCGTCATCACCGGCCTGCCGCGCATTCAGGCCAGCCTGGGCTTCAGCCCGGCGCAGCTGTCCTGGGTGACCAATGCCTACACGCTCGCCTTCGGCGGCCTTCTGCTGCTGGGCGCACGCCTCGGCGACATCTTCGGCCGCCGGCGCATGTTCATCGCGGGGCTGTCGCTGTTCACGCTGGCCTCGATGGCCATTGGTCTGGCGCAGTCTCCTGGCTGGCTGCTGGCCGCGCGCGCCATCCAGGGTGCGGGTGCGGCGGTACTGGCACCGTCCACGCTGGCGCTGTTGTCCACCCACTTCGCCGAGGGCCCGGCGCGGACGCGGGCGCTGTCCATTTATGCCGCAGCGGCGGGGGTGGGAGCCACGCTGGGTCTCGTGCTGGGCGGGATGTTCGCCGACCTGGTGTCTTGGCGCGCAGGCTTCTTCATCAACCTGCCCATCGGCGTGCTGCTGATCCTCGCGGCCAGGCGCCACATCGCGGAGACACCTCCGCAACCGGGCGACTTCGACCTGGGCGGCGCGCTCAGCTCAACGCTCGGCATGACGGCGCTGGTCTACGGCCTGGTGCGTGCCGCTGATGTCGGTTGGCACGATGGCCTTGTGCCGGCAGCGCTGACCGTCGGCGTGCTGATGATCGCTGCCTTCGTCGCGGTCGAGCGAAAGGTCCGCCAGCCCATCCTTCCCTTGCGCCTGCTGGCCAGCCGCGAGCGCGCTGGTGCCTATCTGGCGCGCATGCTCTTCCTCGGGGGCGCGGTGGGCTTCTGGTTCTTCTCGACGCAGCTGCTGCAAGGGGTGCTTCATCTTCGACCCTTGCTGGCGGGCCTGGCCTTCCTGCCGGTGACGCTGCCCAACTTCGCTTCCGCGATCGCTGTACCCAGGCTGGCGCGCCGCTACGGCAACGAGAGACTGCTTCTCGCCGGCTTGATGCTCGGTGTCCTCGGCCTGTTGTGGCTGGGCCTGGCCGATGCCGGTGCCAGCTACTGGGCGGACGTTGCGCCTCCCATGCTGCTCATCGGCCTGGGCCAGGGCCTGCTGCTGGCACCACTGACCGCAGCCGGTATGGCGGGGGTCGGCCGCGAAGACGCCGGTGCCGCATCGGGCCTCGTCAATGTCGCGCACCAGCTCGGCGGCGCGCTGGGGCTGGGTGTGCTGGTGCTCGTCTTCGCCAGCGCAGCCCCCGCTAGCGCACAAGACAGCGTGGCCCTCGCCCACCGCATATCTACCGTGATGGACGTCGCAGCTCTGTTGCTGGCCCTGGCACTGCTCGTGTACTGGGTCCTCATCGTCAGACCGCAACGTCGCGCCCGTGCGCGGCAACAAGAGGCACTCTCGTGAAAGCACTGCTGGCCATGGCCCTAAGCGCCACCACCATCACGACGGCAGCGCAATCTCCGGCTGCTCCGGCGGCGCCGGCCGTCGAGGTGCATCCCGTCTCGTCCGTACCCGCTGTCAACGGCGCCAACGAGAACTTCACCGGCGTCGCGCGCATCGGTGCCCCATTCAAGATGAACGATCCAGGCCGAGCCGGTGGCGCCACCGTAAGTTTCGAGGCGCGCGCCCGCACGGCCTGGCACACCCATCCACTAGGGCAGACGCTGATCGTCACGGCCGGGCTGGGTCTTGTTCAGCAGCAAGGCCAGCCCGCGCGGGTGATCCGCCGCGGCGACGTCGTCACCATTGCGCCCAACGTGCGGCACTGGCACGGCGCAGGCCCCGACGACGCGATGACCCATGTGGCCATCGCCGAGCGTGAAGATGGCATCTCGGTGAGGTGGCAGGACAAGGTCAGCGACCAGGACTACCAGGCAGCGCTGGCCGGCGCTGGGCTCGCGGCTGCCGACCGCGCAATGCCGTCCGTCGCAGCGCGCGCACGACCCACATCGGAAACGCTGTCCGCCAGGCAGCAGGCCATCCCGCTGGTGGCCGCCTTCATGGCCAGCAGTGACATGCCTCGACTCAACGCCGCGTTGAACCGTGGCCTGGATGCGGGCCTGACCGTGAGCGAGGCCAAGGAAGTCCTGGTGCAGCTCTATGCCTACGCGGGCTTCCCCAAGAGCCTCAACGCCCTCGGTGAATTGCTCAAGGTCGTGGAGGCGCGCAAGCAGCGCGGGATCCAGGACGCACCCGGCCAGGAGCCCGGCAGGCCGGTGCCCACCGGAGCCGAACTGCTCGCGGCCGGCAAGGCGAACCAGACCGAGATCTCCGGCGGTCCGGTGCAGGGTCCCGTCTTCGACTTCGCCACGGTCATCAACCAGTTCCTGCAGGCGCACCTGTTCGGCGCCATCTTCGAGCGCGACAACCTCGACTGGCAAAGCCGCGAGCTCGCCACCGTCGGTGCGCTCGCGGCCACCCCCGGCGTGGAGGCGCAGTTGCGCTCGCACATGCGGGCCAGCCTGCGCGTCGGCCTGACTGCCGCGCAGTTGCGTCAATTGACCCGGGCGCTGGAGGACGGAGGCGTTCCCGATGCCGCTCGTCGCGCCAACGAAGCGCTCACGGAGGCCCTTGCCGCCGCATCGAAGGATTGACATGAAGACATCCCGCATCCTCCTCGTCACCGCCCTCGCCACGACGCTTCTCGCCAGTGGCTGTGCAACCCGCGTCAACGATGCGCCTGGCGCTACCGGCCCGTTGGTGATTCAGGCCCAGGGCAGCTTCGCCGTCGGCGGCACCGTACGACGCACCCCGGGCGACTACGACAACAACAAGCCGACCGCCGCGGGGCAGAGCTTCCACGGCGACCACCTCTACGCCTTCTACCAGGTGCCGCAGAACGCCAAGGCCACGCCCGTCGTGATGCTGCACGGTGCCTTCCAGTCGGCGCGCAGCTGGGAGACCACGTCGGACGGCCGAGAAGGCTTCCAGACCCTGTTCCTGCGCCGCGGCTTCCCCGTCTACCTGGTCGACCAGCCGCGTCGCGGACGCGCGGGCAACAGCACGGTGGCCACCACGGTCGAGCCGACGCCCTACGACCAGCTCTTCTTCGACCAGTTCCGCCTCGGCAAGTGGCCGAACTACTTCGACAACGTGCAGTTCGATCGCAAGCCGCAGACGCTGGATCAGTTCTTCCGCTCGGTGACGCCCAACACCGGGCCGTATGACGCAGCCGTGATCTCGGACGCCATGGCGGCGCTGTTCGACAAGATCGGACCCGCCGTCCTGTTCTCGCATTCGCAGGCCGGCGGTTCCGGGTGGCTGACCGCCATCAAGAGCCCGAACGTCAAGGCGATCGTCGCGTTCGAGCCCGGCAGCGGATTCATCTTCCCGCAGGGCGAGCTGCCGCCGGTGATGCCGAGCGCCGCCGGCACGCTGTCGCCCGAAGCGGTACCGCTGTCGGACTTCCTGAAGCTCACCCGCCTGCCCATCGTCGTCTATTACGGCGACAACTTCCCCGTCACGCCGACCAGGGAACGAGGCCAGGACAACTGGCGCGTGCGCCTGGCAATGGCTCGCCTCTGGGTGGATGCAGTCAACAGGCACGGCGGCGACGCCCGCCTGGTGCACCTCCCGGAGATCGGCATCCGCGGCAACACGCACTTCCTGATGTCCGACCTGAACAACGTCCAGATCGCCGACCTCGTGTCCAGCTTCCTCGCCGAGAAGAAGCTGGATCGATAACCCCTGAAGAAGATTTCCCCATGACCCATCAACCCGCTGATTCCAACCGACGCCGCCTGCTGGCCGCTGCCACGACGCTGGGCGTTGCCCCATGGCTGCTGTCCGCCTGCGCGCAGACTGCCGGCGCTCCCGGTGCTACTCCGGCCAAGACAGGACCGTCTACTTCTGCACGCCGGCGCCTGGGCCCGTTGGATGTGTACCCGATCGGCCTGGGGGTGCAGTGGCATCCCGGTCAGGGCCCGCAGGCGGTGACCGACCTGTATGCCAGCCGCACCACCCGCCAGGCTGGCATCGCGCTGATCCAGCGCGCCGCCGACCTGGGCGTCAACCTCTTCGATACGGCCGAGGTGTACGGCCCCTTCATGTCGGAGGAACTGCTCGGCGAGGCGCTGCAAGGCAGCCGGCGGGAGCGCGCGGTCATCTCGACCAAGTTCGGCTTCGATGTCGACCTGGTGACGGGGCAGCGGCGCGGCAGCACCAACAGCCGCCCCGAGCACATCCGGCAGGTCGTCGAGGCCCAGCTGCGGCGCCTGCGCACCGACCGTATCGACCTGCTGTACCAGCACCGCGTCGATCCAAACGTGCCGATCGAGGACGTGGTGGGCGCGATCAGGGACCTGATCAAGCAGGGCAAGGTGCTGCACTACGGCCTGTCGGAGCCGGGTTTGCAGACCGTCCGCCGCGCGCACCGCGAGCATCCCGTGGCCGTGATCCAGAACGAGTACTCGATGCTGTGGCGCGGCCCCGAGGCCCAGGTGCTGCCCCTGTGCGAGGAACTGGGCATCGGATTCGTGCCTTGGAGCCCGCTCGGGATGGGCTTCCTGGCCGGCACGGTGAACGCCGCGAGTCGGTTTGAAAGGGAGGACTTCCGTGCCAACCTTCCGCGCTTCGCGCCCGATGCCCTGCCGGCCAACATGGCACTCGCCGATCTGGTCAGAACCTGGGCGGCGCGCAAGAACGTCACCCCGGCTCAGCTGTCGCTGGCCTGGCTGAGTGCGCAGAAGCCGTGGATCGTGCCGATTCCCGGCACCACCAACTTGGCGCATCTGGAGGAGAACATCGCCGCCGCCTCGGTCACCTTCAGCACCGCCGAGTTGAACAAGCTGAACGCGGCTGTGGCAGCCATCCCGATCCGGGGCGAGCGCCTCTCGCCGGCCGTGCTGTCGGCGACCGGCGTCGAGGCACCGCCCAAGCGGTGACAGGCATCGCCAGATGCTCACAGGACACCATCTCGCCGTCGTCGGTCTTTACGCGAGCCTCGCCTACCAGGTGTTTCACCGCTGGGCCGCTCCACGGCGCCTCGAATGTCCACCGACTTGAAGCAAGCGACCTCAAGCGGCAGTAGCGGCGTCGGCCGGCGGTCGCTGTTGGGCGCTGCAGCCCTGACGGCCGCGGGCGGGGTCCAGTCCACGAGCACCACAGCAGGCGCCACCACCTCACCACCGATGAACAGGCATTTACACATCGAAGATCGGATCTCGGACCTGCTGCAGCACCCGGACCTTGCTGGGTTCGCTCGCTTGTTGCTGCCGGGCGGCAGCGTGGCTGTGGACCCCGACATGCGGCTACGCGAGGTCGGCTCGCTGATGCCGTATCACTCGCGCGTGCATCCGCCCGAGGTGGTGGCGGCTCTGAATCGGCTGATCGACGACACACGGAGCGGCCACGTGGTCTTCCACGACAATTACACGGCGGCCGAGAAGCACCGGGATCCGTCGCTGGAAGCCACGGGCCTCTTCTTCCTGCGCGGCAGGCCGGGGGCACCGTTTGCGCTGGTTGCGCCGGGGGGTGGGTTCTCCTATGTGGCCACACTCCACGAAGGTCTGCCGTACGCACTGCAGATCAACCGTCGCGGGTACAACGCCTTTGTCCTGGTCTACCGCGTGGGCCAAGGCGGCGCACCCGCGACGCGCGACCTCGCAGTCGCGCTGTCGCATGTCGTGCGCCATGCCGCAGAGCTGGCCGTGTCATCGCGAGACTGGTCGCTGTGGGGCAGCTCGGCCGGGGCGCGGATGGTGGCGGCCATTGGCACGCATGGCACGCATGGCACGGCTGCGTATGGCGGCGACGAATTGCCGAGGCCGGCAGCTGTCGTCATGGCCTACACCGGACACTCGGAGATCGCCAGGCAAGGTGAAACTGATCCCCCGACCTTCGTCATCGCGGGCGAACAAGACCGCATCGCGCCTGAAGACGTGATGGAGCGGCGAGTCGCCGCCTTGCGGCGCGCGGGGGCGCGTGTGGAGTACCGCCGGTACGCCGGTGTCGGGCACGGCTTCGGAGCCGGCACCGGCACATCAGCCGAAGGCTGGATCGACGATGCCATCCGATTCTGGGAAGGCGTGATGCCTCACGCTGGCAAATGAAGTCTGCAGGCCCGGTGCCGTAGATCGGACGGTGGCGGTTGGCGGCATTTGGCCGTGACTGTGAGTTCGAGGCGCCGCCTGGCAGCTGCCCGTCAAGTTAGGGTGGTGTCGGAGAACAGCGCTGCCGACAGTCAGCTTCCTGGCGCGGCCTCGGACTCACGGTGTCGGCCAGGAGCAGTCGGACACGTTCACGGCAGGAACCGGTCACTCAACGGCATTTTGAGTCCCGCGGCAGAGCCGCAATTGGGCCGCACCGCTCAATCGTTCCTGGGCCGGCGCAGGAATGCCTTCCGGGTCTGGTCAAACCGCTGATGCGGTGCTCAGTGAGCGCCGCGAACGTGGCGTTTGAAAGCCGCCACTGGCTTCGTCCCCGCGTGATCGATGCCCTGAAGAATGCCGCAGTCGGCAGCGGCATGCGGCACGGGACAGGCCGCTCGCAGCGCGCGCAGTTCCTTCTCAAGGGCGCGCAGGGCTCGGATGCGCTCGGCCACATGTCCGATGTGCTCGTCCAGCAAGCTGTTCACCTCGCCGCAGTCGGCCAGCGGGTCATCCTTGAACCGGAGCAACACCCGCACCTCGTCAAGCGTCATGTCCAGGCTGCGGCATTGGCGAATGAACGCCAGCCGATCTGCGTGCAGAAGCGTGTAGATGCGGTAGTTGCCCTCTGTCCGCGCGGCAGCCGGCAACAGGCCCTCGCGCTCGTAGAAGCGAATCGTCTCGATGGGAGTGCCGCTGGCCTGGGCCAGTTCGCCGATGCGCATGTGCGGTTCCCCTTTGGCGGTCATGGTTCGCGATGTGTCTTGACTCTATACCCACTTCAGGGTTTTCAATGGCGGCATGGCTCACGATCAACCACACGTCAACCAATCGATTCCGGCCACGAATTCGGACACGCCCCATTGCGGCGCATGTTGCGGGGCCTCGGAGCCACCACCCCTCGTCCCGGGGGCGAAACAGCTGGTCGGCGGCCGACGCTTCCGCATCCCTGCGATGGATTGCGCGAGCGAGGAGTCCGAGATCCGCCGCGCCGTAGAAGGCATCCCTGGTGTGCTCGGCCTGCGCTTCCAGCTCGGTGAGCGCAGTCTGCGTATCGACGGCGAGCCTCTGGCCGCGATGGCGGCCGTTGATGCGATCCGGAAGACCGGGTTCGAGATTCAGGCCTGGCCCGACGCCCCCGCAGCATCGGACGTCGGTGGCACATCGGATCACGACCATGAGGCTGGCTCCGGGCTTCCCCGCCTGCTGGCTGCTCTGGCCCTCGCGACGGCAGCAGAGGTCCTGTCCTTCCAAGTACCCGATGCGCCTTGGTCCAGGTGGCTTGGCCTGGCTGTCGCCGCGGCCGCTATCGCGCTTGCCGGATTCGGCACTTTCCGCAAGGGCTTGTCGGCCTTGAGGCATGGCCGACTGAACATCAACGCGTTGATGACGGTGGCGGTCGCTGGCGCCGTCGTCATCGGCCAGTGGCCCGAAGCGGCAATGGTCATGGCGCTCTACGCCATCGCCGAACTGATCGAGGCCCGTGCCGTTGACCGCTCGCGGAACGCCATCAGCGGCCTGCTTGCGCTCTCACCCGACACGGCCGACCTGCGACAGCCCGACGCCACCTGGAAGTTGGTGCCCGTCGCCAATGTGCCCATCGGCGCCACGGTCCGCGTCAAACCCGGCGAGCGTGTGGCAATCGATGCCGTCGTCACCGATGGCAGCACGAGCGTGAACCAGGCGCCCGTGACGGGCGAGAGCCTGCCGGTGGACAAGGGACCGGGCGATGCGGTCTTCGCCGGGACCATCAACCAGACCGGCACCATCGAGTGCCGCGTCACGGCCGCGGCCTCGAACTCGACCCTGGCCCGCATCATCCACGCCGTGGAGCAGGCCCAGGGCAGCCGTGCGCCCACGCAGCGCTTCGTCGACCGCTTCGCGGCCATCTACACGCCGGCGGTGTTCGCATTGGCACTCGCCGTGGCCATCACCGGCCCCTGGCTGTTCGGCTGGACGGCATTGGCCGCGGTCTACAAGGCCCTGGTGCTGTTGGTCATCGCGTGCCCGTGCGCACTGGTCATTTCGACGCCCGTCACCGTCGTCAGCGGCCTGGCGTCGGCCGCCAAGCGCGGCATCCTCATCAAGGGGGGCGTCCATCTGGAGCAGGCGCGCCTGCTCAAGGCCATCGCCCTCGACAAGACCGGCACCATCACCGAGGGCAAGCCGCGCCTCGTCGAGTGGGAAATGTTGAGCACCAGCCTGCCCAAGGCCCAAGCAGAGCACATCGCCGCCGCCTTGGCGGGCCACTCGGACCATCCCGTGTCACGGGCCATCGCGGCTGGGCTCACTCGTAACAGCTTCGAGGCCCGAAACTTTGCTGCGCTGTCTGGGCGCGGCATCGAAGCAGACATCGCCGATCAGCGCTACGTCCTCGGCAATCACCGCCTGATCGAGGAACGTGGCCAGTGCTCCGCCGCGATCGAGGCCGCGCTTCGCCGGCACGAGGAAGCCGGTCGCACGGTCAGCCTGCTGGCCAACAGCTCAGAGGTGCTGGCGCTCTTTGCGGTGGCCGACACCATCAAGCCCTCGTCGGCCGCAGCCATCGGCGAGCTGAAGGCCATGGGCATCACCCCGGTGATGCTGACCGGCGACAACCAGGCCACCGCCGAGGCGATCGGCCGCGAGGCCGGTCTGACGGACATTCGCGGCAACCTCCTCCCCGAGGACAAGCTCAACGCGATCAAGGCGATGCAGGCGCAGTATGGAGCGACGGCGATGACCGGCGACGGCATCAACGACGCGCCAGCCCTGGCCCAGGCCGACATCGGCGTGGCCATGGGCGCGGCCGGCACCGACATCGCGATGGAAGCCGCCGATGTCGTGGTGATGAATGACGATCTGCGGCGCATTGCGGAAACCGTGCGCCTGTCGAAACGGACACACGCCGTGCTTTGGCAGAACATTGCCCTGGCACTGGGCATCAAGGCAGTGTTCCTGGCGCTCGCGCTGTTCGACAACGCCAGCATGTGGATGGCCGTGTTCGCCGACATGGGCGCCAGCCTGCTGGTTGTTTTCAATGGCCTGCGGCTGCTGCGGAACTCGGAGCGAAGGTGAGGCGACGAAGGATGCCGCGCCTGGCAGGAATTGGTGATGTCGATCACGACGATCAGCCCCCTGTATCTTCGCTTCAAACTCTGTAGCTGCTAGACTCTTTTCCATGCGCCGTTGGCTCGCCATGCTCTTGCTCGCCCTGTTGCCGCTCCAGTTCAGCTGGGCAGCAGCGGCAGTTTATTGCGGGCATGAATCCGGCGAACCGGCCCGGCATCTCGGCCACCACGAGCACCAGCATGAGGGCCAGGCCGGCCTCGACAAGGACGGTGCTCCGGTTGATCAGGGCGCTCCGGCCGGATTCGACCTCGACTGCGGCCATTGCCACGTCTCGTTCGCAAGCTTGCCTGCGCCTGCGGCAAGCCTGTCGTCGGCCCTCCGGGCCCCGCATCCGGTCGTTCAGGCCGAAGTCGCGGTGCGAACGCTCCCTCAAAGCCCGCCCGAACGCCCTCAGTGGTCGCCCCTCGCCTGATCGGCGAGGCGGGTTTCCTCACTCTCTGAACCCCGTTCGCGCCTGATTGCGCGCTGCTGACGCCTTGGTCAGCGGTGCCGCTGCGGGCACGACGCGACCCTGAACCCATCAGCGTCGCTCCTTGCCGATCTCCCGTGGGTTGTGTCAACACTGGAGCATCGGATGTACCGAAGTAGATTCCCGGCCACTGGGAGGTGGCCACGCGCCGCCCGTGCCACGCTGGCGGCCCTGTTCAAGACGGCGCTCGCCGTTGCACTGGCTGGCGGGCCGGCCTTCGTGCTGGCCCAGACTGCCGCGGCACCGAAGGAGCCCGACCGGCAGACCCTGCGGCAGGCGTTTGAGGCCGCCTGGTCGCGCCAGCCCGAGGCGCAGGCGCTGGCAGCCAGGCGGGACGCGGTGCGCGCCCAGCAGCAAGCGGTCCAATCCTGGACGCCCGAACCCGTGGCATTGGAACTGGCCACGAAGACGGATCGCCTGAACCGCAATCTCGGCGTGCGCGAGTTCGAGGTCGGTGTGGCCATCCCTTTGTGGCTGCCGGGTGAACGTGGTCAGCGGCAGTCAGTGGCCGATGCCGAGGGCCGCGCCGTCGAGAGCAGAACCACGGCGGCCCAGCTGCGTGTGGCGGCCACCGTGCGGGACGCCTGGTGGACTTGGCAGCGGTCGCGCGCGGAGCTGGAGGCGGCGCGCGGACAGCTCGACAACGCCCGTCGCATTGCCGCCGATGTCGGCAGACGCCTCAAGGCCGGTGACCTGGCTCGCGCCGACCAGCATCAGGCCGAGGGCGCAGTGGCCGCGGCCGAGGCGACCGCTGCGCAAGCCGAGGCATCGCTGGCCGTGGCCAGTCAGCAGCTGGCCTCTCTCACTGCCGTGCCTGGGGCCAGCGGGTCCCTTGACCCGGCGAGCGCCGACGCCGAACCCGACCCGTCCATCGCGGCGGTGGCCGCGGCAGGCGTCGACGTGCAGGCAGAGACGCACGCCGAGATGATCGCCCTGAAGGACCGAGTTGCCGTCGCTGAAGGCCAGGCCGTGCTCGCGGCAACGCAGTCACGCGCCAACCCGGAACTGACGATCGCCACCACCCGCGACCGCAGTGCCTTCGGGGAGTCCTACCAGCAGACCTTCACGGTCGGCGTTCGCATCCCCTTCGGATCGGGGCCTCGCCACGATGCACGCGTGGCCTCGGCTCGCGCCGAAGCAGCCGAACTGCAGGCCCAGCTGGCCCTCGAACGCGCTCACCTGACGAGTGAACGCGAGTCTGCCCGCTTGCGCACCGATGCGGCGCGTTCCCAGCTTGCTGCCGCCGTTCGCCGTGCACAGCTCGCGAGTGAGTCACGCGGCTTCTTCGACAAGTCCTTCCGGCTTGGTGAGACCGACCTGCCCACCCGTCTGCGCATCGAGGCCGAGGCCGTCGATGCCGAGCGGCAGGCCGCCCGCGCCCGCATCGAACTCGCCGCGGCGATCTCCGCGTGGCGGCAGGCCCTCGGCCTGCTGCCATGAAGCCGCTCACACCGAACACGTTCAGGAATCCCGCCCCCATGAAATCCTCTCAAGCCCTGGCCGCTCTCGGACTGGCCGTTGCTCTGCTCGGTGCCGGCATTCCGGCCCGCGCCGGCGATGGTCATGACCACGGTGACACCGCGCCTGTCGCCAGCGGCCCGGCATTGCCCCGCTTCGCTGCCGTGTCCGAAACCCTCGAACTCGTCGGCGTGCTCGCCGGCAAGCAACTCACGCTGTACCTGGATCGCCTTGCCGACAACGCACCCGTGCGCGACGCGCAGATCGAACTCGAGATCGCCGGCGCCAAGTTCAAGGCACAGAAGCACGGTGACGACGTTTACGAAGTCGTGCTCGCGGACGCACCCAAGCCTGGCGTGCTACCCATCACCGCCACCGTGACCGCCGGCAACGAGGTGGACCTGCTGGCCGGCGAACTTGACATCCACGAGCAGGCGCACGAGCAGGAAGCTGCTCACGGGCACTCCCTGAAGGAAGTCGCAGCATGGGTCACCGGTGGCCTGGTGGGCCTGGCTGTGCTTGTGCTCGGCGGGCGGCGGCTGAAGGCAAGCCAGGCTCTTCGCGCGGGAGCTGAGGCATGAGGCGCGCCCAGAAATCTCGGCTCGTGACGGCCTGCGTCCTGCTCGCCCTGGCGGCCCCGTGGACTGCGCATGCCGGAGACGGCCACGACCATGGCGATGCGCCGGCCGCACCCAGCGCCAACGGCCCGCAGCGCCAGCCGGATGGCAGCGTGTTCCTGCCCAAGCCGGCGCAGCGCCAGCTGGGTGTGCGCACGGTGGTGACCGAAGAGAAGCCGCTCGCACGCGCGGTGGAACTGAACGGCACGGTGTTGATGGACCCGAACGCTGGCGGCAAGGTGCAGCCGCTGAATGCCGGACGAATCGAGCCCGGACCGCGCGGCCTGCCGACGCCGGGCCAGACGGTGCGCAAGGGAGAAGTGCTGGCCTTTGTCGTTCCTTCGACCGCGCCCATCGAGCGTTCGAACCAGTCTGCGCAGCTCGCCGAGTTGCGCGCCGCGAAATCTCTGGCAGACAAGCGCGTCGTACGGCTGAAGGAGTTGTCCGACACCGTGCCGCGCAAGGACATCGAGGCCGCCGAAAGCGAAGCCGCGAGTCTGGCCGAGCGCATTGCCGCTGTCGGTGGCGGACTCGCAACGCGCGAGGCCCTGGTTGCACCCCTATCGGGAGTGATCGCATCGGCACACGTGGTCACGGGCCAGGTGGTCGACGCCCGCGAGCTGGTGTTCGAGATCATCGATCCCGGCCGCCTCCGCATCGAAGCACTTGCCTACGATCCGGCGCTGGCAGCCGATGTCGGCAGCGCCACGCTGGCGATCGGCGGCCAGCGCGTGCCGTTGTCCTTCGTGGGCGCTGCGCGCAGTCTGCGCGAGCAGGCGCTGCCGCTGAGCTTTCGCGCCCAGGGTCCGGCACTCAACGGCCTGGCCGTCGGCCAGCCGGTGCGCGTGTTCCTGCAGACCAAGCAGAAGGTCTCGGGCATTGCGGTGCCCGTCGCCTCGCTGATGAAGAACCCGGCGAACCAGACGGTGGTCTGGGTCAAGACCGCGCCTGAACGATTCGAGCCGCGCACCGTGACGACCGAGGTCCTGGATGGGGTCAGTGTCGCCGTCACTTCGGGCCTGAAGCCCGGGGATCGCGTCGCCACGACGGGCGCCACCTTGATCAACCAGGTGCGCTGAGATGTTCAAGTGGCTGCTCGACCACAGCCTGACGAACCGGCTGCTGGTGATCATCGCCAGCGTGGTTCTGATGGCCTACGGTGCCTTCACGCTGTCGCGCACACCGGTGGATGTGTTTCCCGACCTCAACAAGCCCACCGTCACCATCATGACCGAGGCCGGGGGCATGGCCGCCGAGGAGGTGGAACAACTCATCACTTTCCCGCTGGAAACGACCATGAACGGTCTGCCCGGCGTCGAGTCGGTGCGTTCGACTTCGTCGGCCGGCCTGTCCTTCCTTTACGTCACCTTTGACTGGAGCACCGACATCTTTCGCGCCCGGCAATTGGTGTCGGAACGGCTGTCCTCGATGGAAGAGGGCATCGCCGCAGGCGTGGTGCCGCGCATGGGACCGATCAGTTCGATCATGGGCGAGATCATGCAGATCGCCATCCCGGTCGATACGCAGAAGATCTCGCCGATGGCGGTGCGCGAGTACGCCGACTGGGTGCTGCGACCGCGGCTGCTGTCGGTGCCGGGTGTGGCGCAGGTCATCCCTATCGGCGGTGAGGTGCGCCAGTTTCAGGTGCAGCCCGACACCGCGCGCATGGCCCGGCTGGGTATCACGCACGACCAGCTTGAGGCAGCCTTGAAGGGCTTCTCGTCCAACACCTCCGGCGGCTTCCTGGAACTCAATGGCCGCGAATACCTGATCCGCAACCTTGGCCGCACCTCCCGGCTCGACGACCTGAAGAATCTGGCACTCTCTGCCAAGGGTGGCCAGCCCATTCTCCTGCGCCAGATTGCCGAGGTCACGTTCGCCGCGGCTCTCAAGCGCGGCGACGCCGGCTTCGAAGGCAAGCCGGCCGTGATCCTGGGCATCCAGAAGCAGCCGACCGCCGACACCATTGCGCTCACGAAGTCCATCGAGGACGCCCTGGTGGGGCTGAAGGCATCGCTGCCCGTTGGAATGGAAGCGCCGCGCGTGACCTTCCGTCAGGCCAGCTTCATCGAGGCTTCGATCTCCACGCTGCAGGGCAAGCTGATCGGCGCCTCGGTCTTCGTCGCGGTCATCCTGTTCTTCTTCCTGGGCACGCTGCGGCCGACCGTGATCGCGCTGACCGCCATTCCGGTGTCGATCTTCATCACCGCCCTCGTCTTCAAGTACTTCGGCCTGTCGATCAACACGATGACGCTGGGTGGCCTGGCCATCGCGATCGGCGGCCTCGTCGACGACGCGGTGGTAGGCGTCGAGAACGTGCTCCGGCGGCTGAAGGCCGACCGCGCCAAGCATCCGCACCACCGGCTGCATCCGATCGAAGTCGTCGCACACGCGACGATGGAAGTGCGGTCCGCGATCCTGTACGCGACCGTCATCATCGTGCTGGTCTTCATCCCGCTCTTCGCACTGCCGGGGCTGGAGGGCAAGTTGTTCGTGCCGCTGGGCATCGCCTTCATCGTGTCGACCCTGGCGTCGCTGATCGTGTCGGTGACCGTGACCCCCGTGCTCAGCTTCTACCTGCTGCCGCACATGAAGAACCTGGACCACGGTGACACCAAGGTCCTTGCCTGGCTGAAGGCGCGCTACCGCAGCAGCCTGCAGGGCGTGCTGGCGCGGCCCAAGGCAGCCATTGCGGCGGCCAGTTCGGCCGTGCTGGCGGCCGCGGTCGCCGTACCGTTCTTTCCGACGACCTTTCTGCCCCCGTTCAACGAAGGCACGCTGTTGGTGGGGTTGGCGCTGAGGCCAGGGGTCACGTTGAGCGAGGCGGCGCAGCTCGCCCGGCAGGCGGAAGTGCTGATCGCCAAAGTACCCGAGGTCGTGCATGTCGGCCGCAGAACGGGCCGCGCCGAACTCGACGAGCACGCCGAAGGGGTGCACATCAGCGAGCTGGATGTCGGGCTGAAGCCGGTCGCAGAGATTTCCCGCCCCATGGCCGAAGTACAAGCGGACATCCGTTCGCGGCTGGCCAACTTGCCGGCAGGCGTGTCCATTGGCCAGCCGATCTCGCACCGCATCGACGCGATGATGTCGGGCGTCCGCACGCAGATCGCGGTCAAGATCTTCGGCGAGGACCTGGACGCTCTGCGTGGCCAGGCGGAGACGCTTCGGTCCCGGCTGGCAACCATCCCTGGTGTCGCCGACCTGGAGATCGAGCGCCAGGTGCTGGCGCCGCAGATCAAGGTTCGCGTGGACTACGCTGCAGCCGCGCAGTACGGCGTGCCGGCACCTCAGGTGCTGGCAGTGCTGCAGAGCCTGGTGGAAGGCGAGAAGGTCGCTCAGATCGTCGAGGGGGGACGCCGCTTCGCGCTGGTGGTGCGGCTGCCGGAATCGGCGAGATCGGTGGAAGGCCTGGGCCAGATCCTGGTGGAGACGCCCACCGGCCGCATACCGCTGTCGAAGATCGCCTCCATCGAGGATGGCGACGGCCCCAACCAGATCAGCCGTGACGGCGGCAAGCGGCGCATCGTGCTGTCGGCCAACGCGTCCGGGCGGGCGCTGTCGGAGGTCGTGGCCGATATCCGTCAGGTGGTCGCGAAGACCCAGTTGCCCGAGGGTAGCTTCATCACGCTGGGCGGGCAGTTCCAGGCGCAAGAAGAGGCTTCACGCCTGGTCGGCCTGTTGTCCCTGGTCTCGCTGGCACTGATGTTCGTGGTGCTGTACAGCCGCTACAAGTCGGTCGCGCTGTCAGCGCTGATCATGGTGAACATCCCCCTAGCGCTGGTCGGGGCCGTGCTCGGCTTGTGGCTGTCAGGCCAGCCGCTGTCCGTGGCTGCCTTGGTCGGCTTCATCACCCTGGCCGGCATCTCGGTGCGCAACGGCATCCTGAAGGTCAGCCACTACATCAACCTGATGCGCTTCGAGGGCGAGTCCTTCGACCACAAGATGATCCTGCGTGGTTCGCTGGAGCGGCTGAGCCCGGTGCTGATGACGGCCCTGGTCACCGCCTTCGCGCTTGCCCCGCTGCTCTTCGAGGCCGAGCGGCCGGGCACCGAGGTGCTGCATCCGGTGGCCGTGGTGATCTTCTCCGGCCTCATCAGCTCGACCCTGCTCGACACCTTCCTCACGCCTGCGATGTTCTGGCTGTTCGGGCGCAAGCCTGCCGAGCAGCTGATGGACGACAAGGACGCCGAAGCCCTTTGACATCCCATCCCGTCACCCGTTTCAAGCCACCCAATCCGAAAGGTAAACCATGAAGATGCAATCCGTTCTTGCCTCCATCGCACTGGCCATAGCCGGTTCCGCCTTCGCCGCTGCCGACAAGCACGATCATGCTCACGAGCACACGCCGCTGCACGGTGGTGTGGTCGTCGAGGTCAAGGACATCGACTACGAGCTGGTTGCCAAGCCGAGCATGATCCAGCTCCATCTGCGCGACCACGGCAAGCCTGCGGACGTGTCCAAGGCCAGCGCCAAGCTGACGCTGCTCAGCGGCGCTGAAAAGCAAGAAGTCGAACTCAAGCCGGCCGGGGACAAGCTCGAAGCCTCGGGCGCGTTCAAGGTCGGGCCCGGCACCAAGGTTGTGGCCCTGGTCACCATCGGCGGCAAGCCCGCCGGCACCGTGCGTTTTGCGCTGAAGTAGCCCAAGGTCGATCATGAGTGTCGCCACACTTCCCCAACGCAGAACTCTGCTGCTCGGCCTCACAGCGGTCGGCCTCATGCCGCTCGCCGGTTGCATGACCAAGCCGATCCACCCGGTCAACGCCGACGGCACCTACTGCCACCGCATCGGCCGAAGCTACCGCCCGACTCTGACCTGTACGCCGCAAGCCGTACCAGCTGCTTCGGTCGAGGCGGAGGCCAAGCGTTTCGAAGGCACGGCAGGTGCCCTGACGGTGTATGTGTTGAGGCGGAACTGGGGCGATGCATTGGTTGCGGTTCCCATCACCGTAGATGGGACGACGGGCGCGGCGACGATTCCGGACTCGTTGGTGCGCCTGCGCCTGGCCCCGGGCAATCACCGGCTCGCCGCGAAGTGGGACGGTCGCGATGCAGACATTAACGTCGACGGCCAGGCCGGAGAAGTCCGAGTCGTCGAACTGAAGGGTTCAGGCTGGGCTTGGGGCAACACCTTCAGTTGGCAAGTTGTCCGTCTGGAGGATGTCAGGGAGCGTGCACAGGCCACCAAGCTGGTGGCCGATGTCCATACGATTCTTTAGACAGAACTGGTCCAGGAGTTTGCAGTGGGCTGAGTGAGCCGGCCGCTCAACGGCCGGTTCCGCAAGGCCTGTATGCCTGCATTGGGTCGAAAGTCCCAGTTCGCCGCCAGCGGGAGCAGTCGCTGGCCCGGCATCGCCTCCTGATGGTCGACTTACCCGTCCGCCCGTCCGCCCGTCCGCCGCCGAAGGGCAAGTTCCGAGGTACAGCGGTCAGCCGCCCGGCCAGCCGGCCAAAGTCAGGTATCGGCGCCCGCCGCCCATTGGCCAGCGCATCCTGACCGTCTGCACCCAGTCTTCAGCCGGCATCGGTGGCTGCACGCATCGGAGAACAGGCTACTGCACCCAGACTGAGCACGGCCGTCTGTTCGCAATTGCCGCACCCGGCTTCGATGGATCCACTTCAGTGATCCACTGTGGGCTCGCCGGGCTGGCGAAACGCCCCGGGCGGGCGGCCCAGCAGCCGCTGGAAGGATCTCCGCATGCGCTCGGTGTTTCCGAAGCCGCAGTCCTCGGCAATGCGCTGCACCGAGGGCTGGCCGCTCTGCAGCGCGGTTCGGGCCGCCTCCACCCGCACGCGTTCGATGGCCTGCGCCGGCGTGGCGCCGGTCTCGGCGCGGAAGCAGCGTGCGAAGTGGCGCGGGCTCATGCAGGACCGCGCCGCCAGCGCATCGACGCTGTGGTCATCGTGCAGCCGGCCGCGCACCTGGTCGAGCAAGGCACTGAAGCGGCCTTCCGGGCGC
Organism: Rubrivivax sp. A210; assembly: GCF_904426505.1. Lineage (GTDB taxonomy): Bacteria > Pseudomonadota > Gammaproteobacteria > Burkholderiales > Burkholderiaceae_C > Rubrivivax. Next base: position 467,950 of record NZ_CAJGBN010000001.1, on the reverse strand, counting down.
TGCAGGTCCAGCAAGGGCGAGAACTGCGACTGCCCGCCCGGGCGCCGACGTTCCACCACCAGCTGGCGCGCCGCCTCGCGCGCCAGCGCCTCGCCGTGGTCGCGCGCGAGCAGCGCCAGGCACAGGTCGATGCCGGCCGTCATGCCGGCACTGGTCCACACCTCGGGCAGCATCTGGTCGCCGCGGCGCACCGCGGGCTCGCGCACGTGGATGCGGTCGGGGTGCAGGCGCACCGCCGGGAAATCGGTCGCGAACTGCCGGCTGCGTGACCAATGGGTGGTTGCCATGCGGTTATCCAGCAGCCCTGCCGCCGCCAGCACCAAGCTGCCGCTGCAGATGCTGGCCATGCGCGCGCCGGTGCGGCTGGCGCGCTGCAGCCAGGTGATGAGCTGGCGATCGCGGCAGGCCGCGTCCACGCCGTCGCCGCCGATCACCATCACCAGGTCGATCCCGTCCAGCCGCCGTGGCAGCGGCCCGGCCGGCCAGTGCACCCCGGCCGAGCTGCACACGGCGGGCGCCTGGCTCGCCACCAGGCGCCAGGCATAGCTGCCGGGACGTTCCAGCCGGGCCACCTCGAACACCGCCATCGGCCCGGCCAGGTCCAGCTGCTGAAAACCGGGAAACAGCACGAAGGCGATGCGGCAGGTCATCGTCGGATCATGGCTTGAAACGCCGCCGGCCGCTTGGCAGGAAAGGTGGGCACAGCGTCATGGCAGCCAAGGCCATCCAGCGCCATGCTGTGCGCCTGACGCAACAACGCAAGGGGAGCACAGCGTGATGAACGTGGGCATCCTGGTCTTCGACGAGGTCGAACTTCTGGACATGGCGGGGCCGTACGAGGTCTTCACCACCGCTGCGCGTGTGCTGGCGCGCTCGCAGCCACCAGGCGCCCCGGCCCTGTTCTCGGTGAGCACGATCGCACGCCGACCCGGCCCGGTGCGGGCGCGCGCCGGCTTGCGTCTGCAGCCTGACCACGGCCTGGCGGACCATCCACCGCTGGCCTGCGCCATCGTCCCCGGTGGTGTGGTCGATGCCGAACTGGGCCAGCCCGACCTGATCGACTGGATCGCCGCGCAGGCGCGGACGGCGCTCATCCTGGCTTCGGTGTGCACCGGCGCGCTACTGCTGGCGCAGGCCGGCGTGCTCGACGGGCTGGACGCCACCACCCACTGGGAAGACCTGGACGCGCTGCGCACCCTGCGGCCGGCGGTGCGGGTGCAGGACGGCTCGCGCTGGGTGGACCAGGGCGCGGTCGTGACGTCGGCCGGCATCTCGGCGGGCATCGACATGAGCCTGCACCTGGTGCAACGGCTGCACAGCCGTGACCTCGCGGTGCGCACCGCGCGTCAGATGGACTTCGACTGGCGGGCTGCCGCATGACGACGCCTCTATCCCAGGACAGCGCAACGGCGCTGGCCGACGCCGACCTCGACCGCGACCTGATCACCGTCACCACCCGGCCGGACACCGTGTTCGTCGACGGCCAGGGCTCGTGGCTGACCGACGAAGGCGGCAAGCGCTATCTGGACTTGGTGCAGGGCTGGGCAGTCAACAGCCTGGGCCACAGCCCGCCGCTGATCGCCGAGGCGTTGGCCCGGCAGTCGTGGCGGCTGCTGAACCCGAGCCCGGCCTTCCACAACCGGCCGATGCTCGACCTAGCCCGGCGACTGGTGAGCCTGGGCTGCTTCGACCGCGTATGGTTCGGAAGCTCCGGCGCCGAGGTGAACGAGGCGGCCGTAAAGCTGGCGCGGCGCTGGGGCCAGCGCATGCGCCATGGCGCGCACGAGGTCATCAGCTTCGACGGCGCCTTCCACGGCCGCACGCTGGCGATGATGCGCGCCTCGGGCAAGCTGGGCTGGGACAGCGTGTTTGCACCCATGCCCGCGGGCTTCGCCAGGGCGCGTTTCAACGACATCAGCTCGGTCGAGCGCGCCATCACGCCCGCCAGCGTGGCCGTGATGATCGAACTGGTGCAGGGAGAAGCCGGCGTGAACCTGGCGGACCCCGGCTTCGTGCGCGAGCTACGCGCTCTCACCACCGAGCGGCAGCTGCTGCTGATCGCCGACGAGGTGCAGACCGGCATCGGTCGCTGCGGCCGGGCCTTCGCCCACGAACTGTTTGGCATCGAGCCCGACCTGATGACGTTGGCCAAGGGCATCGGTGGCGGTGTGCCGCTGGCGGCCCTGCTGTGCAAGGAGTCGTTCAACTGCTTTGCCCCCGGCGACCAGGGCGGCACCTACGGCGGCAACCCGCTGATGGCTTCGGTGGGGCTGGCGGTGGTGAACACCGTCTGCCAGGACGGCTTCCTCGCGCAGGTGCGCCTGCGCGCGGGGCACTTGGCGCGCGGGCTGCAGGCCCTAGTGCAGGACCACGGGCTGGTGGCCGAGCGCGGGGCCGGCCTGCTGCGCGCCCTGGTGCTGCCCACCGACACGGCCCCGCAGGTGGTGGCGGCGGCGCAGGCGCTGTCGCCCGTCGGGCTGCTGATCAACGCGCCGCGCCCGAACGTGCTGCGGTTCATGCCGGCGCTGACGATCAGCGACGACGAGATCGACCAGGGCATGAAGCTTCTGCACGAGGCGCTGCAGGTCACCATGACCTGAGCTGCCGGCACCGCGCACGCGCCCTCTGCGCCGGCGCGTGACTCATGTTCATCGAGTGCACAGGGGTGTTGGCGCCACCCTCAATTGGGGCCGCGCGCCGACAGTTTGGTGAGCCACCAAGGCTTGACGCAAACTAATTTGCGCGCTGACATTTCGGGTCCCGAGACCGACTCACCTGAAGCTCGGCATGTGGTTCAAATCGAGGCCGGCGCCAACACTCATGTAGCGAGAAAGCCCCGCCGCGCCCTTGCGGGCGCATGCGGGGCAGTTGGGGAACCTCAGATCGCTGGTTGTGCCAGCAGCGCCGCCATCGAGGCCCGAAGGGCCGTGCGTGTGGTATCGGCATCGATGCCCGCCAGGATGCCGGCAATGTGGCGCTGCAACACCTCCGCGGCGCCGTCGACATCGGACTTGCCCAGCGCCGCGTCGATCTCCTCGCCGAGGCGAAGGAACTCGGTCGATGAGCCCTGCACCGATGCGCTGCGCCCGATGTAGCCGCCGTCGCCACCGAACTCGAAGAGACGAGGCTTGTCGCAGTGCCAGCAGCCCTCGAAGCGGATGGCCGTGAGGCCGTGCCCGTCGTCGAAGGCCTGGGCGATGACGAACAGCGACTCGAGGTCGGCATCACCCTCAAAGGTCGAGGCCTCGATCAAGGCGGCGAGCACCTCGTCCTCGCCGACGCCGAAGTGCGCGGCCAGCTTCCAGAGCAGGGTGTCCTCTTCGGACTCATCAGGGTCAGCGGATTCCAGATCGATGCCCAGCGACCGAGCCAGGTCGTCCAGTTCGTCCACCACGTCGTCCCAGGTGTGGCTGTCTACCTCAGCCATTTTGCGGAAATAGACCTCCCCATTTCCGGGGTAGTCGGGGTCGAGGGATAGCCCTCCGAAGAGGGCCTTGATGACCGGGGTGATCGTCTGCAGGCACAGAACGCCGGTCTGGTCGTAGTAGGTGTTTGACATGGGTGGAGTCCTTGAAAGGTTGTAGGGCAGCCCGGGCGGGGCCGTCGGCGGGTTCTTGAGAGGAAAGAAGGTGTGGCCGCGATGGGCCACTACCGTGCGCCACCGCCGCGGGCCTTGGCGGCACGCTCAGCGGCGACCTGGTGATCCCAGATGCGCATGGCCTCGTCGCTGTCTGCGGCGACCACGCTACCGAGCACCTCGCGGTTGCCCAGGAACTTGCGATTGGCCTGCGGTGTCCCGGTCCAGGCGAAGAGCCGGAAGGTGTAGTTGCTGAACACGATGGTGAAGGGCCGCATTGACTTGATGTCCTCCGAAGGAAGGGGGCCCTCTTTCGAGGGCCATGGGGGATAGGAAGGTGGGGCCCCACGACGGGGGCCACCCAAGCGGGGCCATGGCCCCGTGGTTGACGCTCAGGCCAGCAGCTGTTTGGCCAGCGCGACCTCGACCGAGTCTCCCGACTGGTTGAGGACATCCAGACCCGAGTCCGGCATGTCGCCGGACGTGCTCTGAGACACCGCGATCTTCGCGGCCATCAGCGCCAGGCACTCCATCTGGGCGCAACCCTCGTACCCGAGGAAATGCACGTCGACGGCGAGCTTCTGGCCGATGCGCCAGCTCCGCCGGCTGGCCTGCTGCAGGGTGTAGACGTTGTAGCCGCTCTGCATGAATACGATGGTGGGGAACTCCAACATGTCCAGGCCCGTCTTCACGAGCTCCGGGTTGGTGATCACCACGTCCACATTGCGGTCTACCTGCTCGAGCAACCAGTCCTCGCGCTTGGCCGCCTCTACGCTCGCGCGCAGGACGGCCACCTTGAAGCCTTCGACCTCGAGTAGAGCCTTCAGGCGCGACATCGTGTCCCGCGTGCCCGAGTAGACCGAGTAGACCAGCGTGCGCCGACCGGCCTTCTTGGCCTGCCTGCAGAGATCGATCATCTTGATCTCCTTGGGCATGGCCGTGATGTCGTCGAAGAGGGCCGGAGCGCTGGCCAGCACGTACTTCCGATGGGGGTGCATCACGGTCTCGGGTCGGAAACAGCAGTCCGGCCAGGCCAGCAGCGCGTTAAGCACCACCCCGAGCAGGCTTTGGTCGCCGGCCCGCAGTGCCTGGCGCAACTCGCCCTTGAGCGCGTTGGCCAGTCGCAGGTACTCCGATTGCTGTTCCGGTGCCATGGCCACCCCGGTGAAGAACTCTTCATACGGGGGCAGGACGTTGCCGCCGATGTCCTTGAGCTTCAGGAAGGCGGTCATGGGCAGGACGTAACGCATCACGCCGACAGGGCCGAAGCCAGGGGCTTTGGCCTCGCGGTGCGTGACGTTGCGCCCCTTGGCTGTCCTGTGTGCCCGCTCCTCGCCCGGGCTGGATGACTGCTTGTAGATGTCCTTCACCACGCCGTGGGCGCGCATGAAGGCCCAGCTCGCACTGCCCAGCGAGCCCCGCTGGTAGCCGAAGCCGTCTTCGATCATGGCCCGTGGGTTGAGCCTGAAGAGCAGGAAGAACAAGTCGTCGGCATAGCCGCCCATCAGCGTTCCGGTCAGCAGCAAGGCCTTGCGGCACTGGCTGGCCAGCACGCCAAAGGCCTGGCCCTGGGCCGAGCCATCGTTCTTGAACTCGTGCCCCTCGTCGCCGATGAGCAGGCCGAAGAAGCCCTTGGGCAGGTAGCGCTTGATGAACTCGGTCGGCTGGTAGCCGCCTTGCCCGAACGAGAACTCCATGTGCGCCATGGCGCGCTCCATGCGCCTGGCCTGGCGGTCGGTGAAGAAGAGGTCGCCTTGCTCGTCCATCAGGTTGATGAACTCGAAGACGTTGTCCTCCAGCATGCCGCCGAGCATGTCCTCGCCGAAGGTGTCGAGCAGCCTGGCGGCCGTCTTGGTGCCGATGGTCGGGATCTGCGTGATTGCGTCGTGCAGGATGTCGCGGCGCGACTTGGGCGAGGTGCCCGGCCGAACCAGCGACCACAGGGCACCGCCACAGGCCGTGCACCGCATCTGCCGGGCGTCCAGCTTCAATCTGGCCTCGGCTGGACCCAAGGGTCGATCTGCGCCGTCGGTGTCCGGCACCACGATCGGTGCGAAACAGTCGCCGCAGGCGGCCACCTGGGTCACCAGGCCCTCGTCATCATCCGCACGAACGTGCCTGCTGTGGAAGACCGGCGCCCAGTTGAAGCCCATCCGCATGCGAACGCGGCCCATCACAAAGAACTCCGGCACCGAGGGCCGGCCCGTCACCAGGCGCAGCTGCAGGAGCTTCTTGAGGGTGTCCGGCCCGTTGAGAATCCAGACCCGCGCCTCGGGGACCGTCTGCTTGATCTCGCGCCGCCACTTGTAGACCAGGTGGGGCGGGCACACGACCAGCGTGCGTGGGAAGCCCGCGTGGTGCAGAAGCCAGGCCGTGGCAATGCCGATCAAGGTCTTGCCCGTGCCCATCTCACCATTGATGGTGGCGGCGGGCTGCCCAGCGTCGACCAGGTGCCGCGTGGCGGCCTGAATCACCGCGCGCTGTTCGACGAACGGGCTGCGCAGCAGGCGATTGAGCAGACCCTCCCTGAGGGGGTCTGGCACGCCGTTGTAGACCGGCGGGTTCTGGCCGCGGACGGCGGCGAGCAAGCTGCTCCGGAAGTCGGCGATGAAGGCCGCGATGGGCATCGTGGTCCCGTCTTCGGAGACCGAGTCGTCGCCGCCTTCCGGGTTGGATGCGACGAGCTCGAGGGTGTCGGATTCCTGTGTCATGGTTCAACTCCTTTGGGCAATGGGGGCCCTGCTGCGTGTCCTGTGTCCACGCTGCATGGCAGAGAAGGCCGCAATGGCCGGGATGGGTAGGGGCGGTGGCCGCTGGGGGCGGCCACCTGGCAAGCGAGCGCCTAGTCCGCGCTGACGCAGCTGCCGTCGCTCATGACTTCGGCGACGACGGTGGCTCCGAGCCACCAGGTGTCGAGGTCGGCCTCACTGGCCACGGCATAGCTGCTGCCGGTCCAGACGACGTACATGGAGGCCCGGCGATTCACAGCCTTGCGGACTGCGCGCGCCAGCGCCGTTTCCTTGTCGACGGAATCGTCCATCGATACCTCAGGCGGCCAGCAATGCTGGCGCCTGATCGGTTCCGGGTACGGCGAGGTGTCCTTCGCGGAGGCTGCGCGACACCCAGTCGGAGAACGCTTCATGCACTTCGACGCGGCAGGCATGGATGTGGCCGATGCAGGGCGGCAGCGCAAAACCTCCCATCTGCTGGATGTGCTCGATCACCGGCGTCATCCAGTCGTCCAGAAGCGGCACCGGCGAGAGTTCCTTGATCAGCCGCCAGGCCTCCGCCAGCTGGCCTTCCCGATCGGCCTTGGTGTCGAGAATCCAGGCCGAGCGGCAGGCGTGATCGACGGCCAGGACCGCCGGATCGAAGATCCAGACATGGACCAGGTTGCCCAGCAAGCCGGTCCTGGCCAGACGCCCCGATGACTTTTCAAGTCGCTTCGGGTCGCCCACCAACACCCTGAGTGCCGGCTTCTGGCCGTAGCCCTTCATCGCGGTCAGGTTGTCCACGCCGCCGTCCTTCGACGACTGGTGCAGACGCGCCATGAACTGCTGGATCGAGGTGTCGCGGCCGTAGGCCGAGACGAAGAGCAACTGGGCGTGATGGTCCGATGCCATGGCGTCGATGAAGACGTCGGACTGTTCTTCGAGCATGAACATGGGGGCCTCCTTTATGGGGCATGGGAAGAGGGTGGAGCGGCGGCCCCCCTGATGGGGGAGGCCACCTGGGTGGGCAGGGTCAGAGCAGGCCGCGTTGGGCGAACGAGGTGCAAGCGGTCTGAGCCACGATGAAGTGGTCGAGCACGCGCACGTCCACCATGCCGAGCGCCGTTTTCAGGGTCGAGGTCAGGTACTCGTCGGCCCTTGACGGCTCGGCCAGGCCCGAAGGGTGGTTGTGAGCCAGGATCACGGCGCCGGCGTTGAGCGCCAGGGCGCGCTTGACAATCTCGCGCGGATAGACGCTGGTCTGGGTCAGGGTGCCCCTGAACATTTCCTCGACCGCGATGAGAGCGCTCTGCGCATTGAGGAAGACCACGACGAAGGCCTCGACTTCATAGCCTCGGAAGTGGATCTGCAGGTAGTTGGCTACCTCGTCCGGCGTGTTCATCACGACCTTGTGCAGGTTCTTGAAGGCCTGCCGACGCAGCAGCTCGTTGGCGCACTGCAGCAAGCCCGAGAGCGCCGCGGCTCGGCGCTCCGGGCTGGCCTTGTATGGCGCCCGGACCTCGTTGCAGACGAGCGTGCCTTTGGCGGTGACGGCGCGGGCGCCGACTAGAAGCAGGTCTTCGATGGCCGAGTCGGACAGATTCACGGGGATGTTGTGCATGAGGAATCTCCAAGTGGTGGAGGGGTTAAAGGCAGGCAGGCCCAGCCACCCCTTGGGGGTGGTCGGGCCAAGCGGGGTAGGAGGGCGCTGGAGGGCCCCCTTGCAGGGGCACACCCAGGCGGCGGCTAGTGCACGGCGGTGTGCAGGGCGGCGCTGGTGAAGCCGCCGTCGAGCTGATAACTCACCACTCGGTCAAAGCCGGTGGTGACCGGGTCCAACTGGACCTGCTCGAACATGGCCCTGGGTACTTCGATGCCGAGCTCTTCGAGCTTGGCGGCGAAGTGGGGCAGGTCGCGCCGGCTGTCGTCCTGGTCGATGTAGACGTAGTCGTCCTGTCCCGGTTTGGGTTCGGGGCGCTCGACGATGAGGAAGAACTGATGCAGCGGCCGGCTCCAGCCCAGCACGACTGTGACGGGCTCGCCCTGCAGCCTGGTGCGAAAGTAGTGCTGGCTCATGCCGGCACCCCCGCCGAGATCGGCGCCAGGCCGGTCACGCACTCGAACTCGTTGAGGTCGATGCCCTCGACGAGCCACAGCGCCGGATCGACGCCTTCCAAGGTCACCGCAAACGAGACATCGCCATTGGCGTAGACCGTGGCCGAGACGCACAGCAGCGACGGTACCGGCACGTCATCGGCGCTGGTGATCGCGCAGCGAACCGCGAGCGCCCAGTCGGCGATCTCGTCGGCCGCCAGCGTGTGCAACGCATTCCACAGGCAGAACAGCCGGTTGATCACCGTCTGGTCCAGCTGCAGGCAGACCGTCCACCGCTGGGTCATGGCCAGCAAGCCTTGCTCGTCCTGAGGCGGCGGGCAGGGTGCCGAGGTGTTGTTCAGACAGAGCCCGGCCGTCACCGTGACCGGCTGGACGAGCGTGAAGGGCATGTGGACATCGGCCGCGGCGGTGCCCGCCGGGGTCGTGGCTTCGGGAGGTGGCGACGAGGCGCCAAGGGTCGTGGGGTCGGGTATGCGCATGGCGTTCTCCAGGAGGTAGTAACCGAGAGCGCTACCCGTCCGGGAAGCGGTATCCCGGTGGGTGGGTGACGACGAAACCTTCAACCGAACGGGCGTTCGGTAGCCGCACTTTTCAGAAGGCCTGTGCGGTCAGGGCGACGTTGACGCGGTCAGCGGCTCGATGCCTTCGAGCGGAGGTTGGTGAATCAGGCTGTTTGCAGGGGCCGCCAAGTTGGCAGTCCCTCCAAAAAGCCCTCCGAGGCGCAAGCGCCGTCGGAGGAGAAGATTCGGCCCGTGGACCGAATCAGCCCCAGGGAGAGGGGACGGGAGATGTCTGGCGTCAGGCGATGGTCACGATCTGACCGAACGCCGCGCCGGGGGTGAGGTCGATGCCGCGGATCACGGTGACGAACTTGTCGGTCAGAACCCGCGTCTCGGCGACGCCGCCATCGGACTGGGTCTCATGGGTGACCTGAACCGACTTCTGCTTGTGCGTGCGGCCCTTGATCAGCAAGCGCCGGCCGTCGGTTGCGGTCACGATTCCCGAGATCTGGCCCGCGGCCAGCGCCAGGGCCAGGTGCCAGTCCGTCATCGCGCGCAGCGGGCGGCGGGCTTCATTGGCATGCCGACGCATCTGCAGATGAAAGCGAGGCCAGAGGGTGGACTTGTCCAGCCCCTTGTCGAGCTCGTCCTGCAGCTGGCGGCCGTCCAGGCGCACCACCGTGAAGTGGAAGTCCTCGCCGGCCTTGATCCCCGGCACCCTGTAGGGCTCACCGCCCCAGTGGTGCGGCAGCGCGACTTGGTCCTCGCCCGCGGCGAAGGCCTGCAGCCGCTGGACCAGCTTGGCATCGGGATGGGAAGGCCTGCGCTTGACACCGAAGAGGATGCACTGCTTGAACTCCTGCTCCGTCGACATGAAGACTTCCACCCGCTCGAAGTGACGGGCAATCAACGTGGCCAGCTCGGCATCCAGGACATAGAAGGGGACGATGAGCACCAGGACGCCCTTGGGCTGAAGCAGGTTGAAGCTGCGACGGCAGAACACCTTCTCGTGCCGCTCACGGCCCTGCTTGCGGTCCCCTGTGCCCGCCTTGTCGCCGATCAGGTCGCCGTAGGGAGGGTTCAGAAATAGCAGGCCCATGCTGCGCTCCGAGATGCGCACGTCATGCACGTCGGCATGGGCGACCGTGTCGAGCACGGTCTTGGCGTGCCAGGCACGCTCCTCGTCTACGTCGACGCCGAAGCTGGTGACCGCCGCACCGCAGGACTGGAGGTGGCCAGCGAGGTGCTGCAGGGCCGCACCTTCACCACAGCAAGGGTCGACGATGCGTATCGACTCGCCATCGACATCGAGCGCGGTCGCGATGCGCTCGAGGGCCGGCAGGTCGGTCGGGAAGTATCCGTTCTTGATGAAGTTGCGCGCGATGCGCGGAAAGATCAGGGCCATGGTGATCTCCAGGATGTGAGGCAGCCTGCGTCGGGCCCGGGTGGTGGCCGCCGCAAACAGAAGGCCCTGCACGCCACCGGGAGGCGGCGCACAGGGCATGAAGGATTGGCGCTCAGGCGGCGCGGGCGGCGGGAGCGACGGCCGGTCGCCAGTCGGCGGCGACCAGGGAGGCCAGCAGCGTGAACGGCAGGCGCTGGGCGCTGGCCTTGTCGTGCAGCGCGTCGCTGACGGCATCGACCAGGGGGCGCACATGATGGGCTTGGCCGGCGAGGGCCCGCTCGAGCTGCTCGGTCTCGTCGGCGGTGGCCACGGCCAGCCAGTCGAGGAAGACCTTCCAGAAGACCTTGCAGGCGGTCTTCCGCCCGGTCGCGCCCGGGATGGCGGCGGTGACGTTGGAAACCAGGGTGAGGTGATGAGGGGGCATGACGGCTCCGATGAATTGCAGACGGCCGCCATCCCGAGCGGGAGGTGGTCCGCTGCGGGTTGAGAAAGGGAGAGCTGAGCCCCTGGAATGCACGAGGCATTCCAGGGGGCAGCAGGCCGAACGCTGGGGCCGGCGGAAGCCGGGCTCAGCGGAGCCAGTACGACGCGACCAGGCCGACGGCGAGGACGACGGGCGTGGGGTTGGAAGCCACGGCCGAACGCACCGACGCCACGAAGGCGGCGAAGGACTTCCGGACACCGCGCAGGCCACGCGATTTCTCACGGGCCTGATCGATGGCCGCCTGCGCTCTCGCGTAGGCGATGTGCTGACGCTTGATCGTCAGCTTGGCGCGCACGAACAGACCGTGGAGGTCCAACTCGTCGCTGTGGAGCAGCTTGGGGTTCTCGGCGAAGTGGTCGACGATGGTCTTCGCGGTGGCGAAGTCGTCGATGTTCTCGGCGAAGTACTCCCAGACTTCCACGGTCTCGCCCTTGTCGCCGATGGCGACGGACTGACCGGTAGCTTCCATTTCGGCAACCTGCGCAGCAGGGATGACGTTGGTGCTCATGAGATGCGTCCTTATGGAGAAGAGGACGCACCAGCCCCCTTGGGGATGGATGACATCCCCAGTGGGTTGAAGAAACGAACTCCAGATGCGCGGACCCAAGCAGGTCGTTGCACCCACCGCTCTCACAGGAGCCAGGCGGTGTTGGGCATGCCGTAACGAGGCACAGTCGGACCGAAGCTGTCGGTCGGGCAGAAAGACATGGTGCCGGCCGCCCACAGGTGGGCGGGACGTGCTCTTCAAAGGCTCGTGTGCGCGAGCACTTGAAGAGCCCGTCTGGGCCTGGAGAACCAGGCCCAGCGAGGGCGGAATCGACATGAGTTGTCGCTCAGGCGCCGCTTTGCGCAACGCGCATGCGGACTTCCATGATGCGATCGATGTCCCACTCGGAATAGCGGCGCAGCCGCTTGCCGATCAGGTGGTACCAGCGGGCCAGCGCCAAAGGGACGCCGGCAGCGGCCATACGCTCCGGGGAGACGTCATCGGTGACTTGGGGGGTGTGCTGCGTGACAGCCATGGTGTGCTCCTGACGGGTCGGGCGACGTTGCCCCCGGAACGCGCATACACGCGCTCGGGGGGCAACGCCACTCGGGCCAGGAAACCACACTCCACAAAGCCAGACCTAGATCCAGCGATGCACCGCTTTGCAGGAGCCTGGCGGTGTCGGGCGTGCCGTAACGGGGCACAGTCGGACCGAAGCTGACGGTCGGGCAGAGAACGACTTAATTCTGTTCTTCAAGCCCTCGCGACGCAAGTGCCGCAAGGGCTTGAAGAACCCGGCACATGGCCGGGCTGGCAGGCCTCAATGGTCTGATTCGAGGAAGGCCGCCAGAAGCTGAGAGTCGCGCCTGAAGTCCTGAGTGCTCAATGCGGCGATGCGCCGCTTTGCGCCGTCCGGGTCGGCCTCCCACCTCGCGGCTACCTTGGTGGCCATGCCGACCTTGAGCGCCCGCGGATCGCGCAGGCAGGTCAGGACGGGCGGTGGCAAGGTGGCGATCAGGATCGCATCGGACACGTCGCGCAGCGGCCGACCCACTGATTCCGCCAGACGCCGCCGCGACGGAAAGACCCCGGCCTGCAGCGCACTGTCGTAGAGGCAGCCGCGCTCGAAGGCTGACACCTGCTTGTCGCCGTTCGAGGCGTCCAGTTCCACGACCAGGCGCGGCCCAGTGACCACATCGAGACTTGCCGTCACCGGCAGGCCGAGTTCCAGGCAGGTCCGCAGGCGCAGGGTGCCGAAGACCAGCTCGTACCGCCCGGCATCCACGGGGCAGGCCTTGATCGGCTGGACATTGCCGCCCATATGGACGATGGATGCCTTCAACCTTGCGTAGCCTGCATCGCTGAACGACTGCGGTGCCCTGAAGCGCAACCACGATGGAAAGGCCACCGCGGCGGGGTCCAGAAATGCTAGCGCGCGGCCTTCTGCGAGGTCAGCCATGGCGGCCTGCTTTCAGGGCATTGCGAAGCCTGTCGGCGATGTGCGGAAGCTCATCCAGACCCGCCTGCAGGCTCTCCTCCTGGAAGTTCTCGAGGCCCTCCAGGTGCGTGGTGACCTTGTCGCGATCTGGCAAGCCATAGCGCTCGAACAAGCGCTCGAAACGCTTGCCACCGTCCTGGAAGTAGCAGTGGACCTCTTGTTCCGGCGCGCCGTCGAGGTAGAGCACGTTCAGCATGTCGTCGCGGTACTGACTGCTGAGCAGACGCAGATCGGTCAGATCGACGTGGAAGCGATAGCCGTTGTAAAGCGAGGCCAGGAACATTGCGATCACACGGCTGCCGCCGCAGTCGTTCTGCTCGGCGAACTCGAACAGCCGCCTGAGCGACTCAACGGCCAGCTCCCGACGCTGCTTCCTCAGGACTTGCATCGCGTCCCACTTCGACTCGCCCGTCCAGAACTCGTCGAGCATCTCGTTGAATGCCGCGAGCTTGCTCTTGGGGACGGTCAGCTTGACTTCGAAGCCAGGCTCCTCGGGACGGAGCTTGTTGCCCATGGTTGCCATGAATCTCTCCTTGGTGATGGATGGTGTGGAGGGATGGCCCCGGGTGGGGCCATCGTGTGGTTTCAGGGTTCTTGACGTTGAGTCCAGCGGCCGGTCGCCAGGGCAGTGGCCGCCTCGGCTTCCTTGAGCCAGTACTCGGCCGACTCGCGGCTGCAGGGGCCTTCGTTGTCGTCCCATGTGCCGAGGTAGAAGCCCCGCTGAGACTTGCAGACGGTGAGGGGCAGCGACTTGCCGCAGAAGCGCATGGCCAGGTGGCCAATGGGCTTTCCAGGTGCTTTCACTTCAGCTTGAGCCACACCGTCGGAGGCGTCCTGAGGCGACGGTTCGGCGGCGGGCCTTGCGGACGCCTTGGCGATGACTTGTTGGGCGGTCTCGTCGCTCTCGATCTCGCGATCGGCGGCGTCGAGCGCGGAGCCGATGGCCGTGATGGCCAGGTCGGCGGCCGCGGCCATGCGGGCGAGTTGCGGGCGGGCCACGGCCTTGCCTTCCGAGTTGCCGTCCTCGAGGGCGGCAATCAGCGCAGGCAGAAGCTGGGTCCAGGTCAGACCGCAGAGGGGAACGATGATTTCGGCGCCGTTGCCGCCTATGTTGGATGCATGGGTCATTTGGCTTCTCCTTCGAAGTTGATGGTTGAAGGGAAGGGCCCCGGCGGGGAACTTCCCCGACGGGTGGAACAGATCGCAGCAAACTCCCGGCGCCTTGCAGCGCCCCCGAACCCCTGCAGGAGCCAGTTCGGGTCAATGTGACGGCGCTGCATGAGCAGGCCGGCGAGGCGCACCTTGACGCGGTGCCTTCGGATCGGCCAGAGGCCGGTCGTCACGAGACTCGGTGGGTACTTCAAGGCCTCGTCTACGCGGTGGAGGGCTTGAAGAACCCGGCCCCGGATGGGGCCGTGCTCAGGATCAACAGCGTCTGCAATACCGGGCGGCAGGCCCATGCCAAGGCCTTCATCCGGCGTGTCCTCTCGATGCAGACTTCAAGGACACCACTACGACGCTCGCGACCGCTTCACGCGATACGGCACCACACATGGGGCTGTGGCGGCCCTGAGAAGACAGTCCCGCGCGGGGCGAGAGCTTTTCCGAGGCGACCGTGGATCTCCTCGGAGAAGCTCACCGGCGGTGGGCTTGAGAGCCGGCCGCCCATCCGCAGGGACGGGCCGCTGGCTCGATTCATCGTCGCCTTTGTGCTCACGCACCATTGGCAGGTGGCGGGAGCTGAGCGCCAAGCTCACTGGCTTTCGGTCGGCCGTGCTGAAGACTGGCCAGCAGGCGTGCGACGTTGGGGTCATTGATCAACCGCAAGCCAGAGGCGAAGGCCGAAGAATTTGCTTCCATTGCCAGTCGGGTCGGCTGGTCCCGAAGCAACTCGCGCAGGGCCTGCATGGCGTCCTGCAGCAGGTCGACTTGCCGCCAGACGGCGGTCTGATCGACTGCGCTGGACAGCACCGCGTTGAGGGCCTGCAGCTCGCGCTGCAGGGTGTTCGCAGCGATGAAGACTTCGCGAATACGGGATGGGTCCAGCGACATGGCTGTGGTGGCTGCGTTGTTGGCGGCGACACCCGGCGTGGGCCCGGTGTCGTCGGTGGGCGTTGGGCCTGCACAACGGCGCTATGCGCCAGCGTGCTCCTTGATGGACCAGGTCTGGGCCTTGGCATCGAAGGCGTAGCCGAGTTCCTTGAGGCGATCCCGCTGTTCGCGGAAGCGCTGGCGATCGACCGTCGGATCGAGCTTGATGGGCGCAAGCGACTGCACCAGGCCGATCAGCTCTTCGCCGAACAAGACGAGGTCTGCGGAAGCAGCCTGGGACTGATCGCCGCGGCCGTTGCCGCCAACCAGCTCGGGAACGATCTCAGGGACTGGCATGCCTGCAGGCTTGGCCGGCTCCGGTGCGTGATCGAGCGGGTCGGGTTCGGGCGGCGTTGACGGCGCGTCTGCGCCCTCGTCGGCCACGTCGATCAGGATCTCCTCGAGCGTCGCGCGGTTCTTCACGAACACGCGGCCGCGCCAGGTGAAGCTGTCGGGGGCGATCCACTTGATCAGGAAGGCGCCGGTGTACTTCCCCGGCTCGAATTCCTCGATCAGCGGGTCTTTGACCTCGAACTCACCGATCTCGGTGGCGAGGTCGCCGATGCTGAAGGCACCGCGCGCTCCGGTCTTGCGCTGGATGGTGATGGTTCCGCGAACAAAGATGGACATGCCTGCTCCTTGATGAGGCTGGGGAAGAAGGCCTCAGCAGGACAAGACCAATCCCGGCGGGACTGGAGTCCCGCTAGGCGGTGGTGAAAGAGGTGGCCGCTGCGAGCGCTGGCGTCAGCGCCGACTGGGCAAAGGACGGGGGCGAGGCCGAAGCCTCGCCGGTCCAGGAAAGACGTGGTGACCGGGGTTCAGCCGTTCACGACTGGGTGGGTACTGTATGCAGTCTCGAACTTGTGGGGTACGGATGTGCGCAGGGAGTTCCACCGTGCATTGATGGGCGGATCACCATGGGGTGACCGTCCCGTGCGTCGATCGCACTCCAGAGTCCCAGGCCCGAGGGCCTGGAACCGCACCGCCATTTCAGGAGCCGGACGGTGTCAGGGTCACGTTCAAGGTACGTGCTACCTGGCGCGGCTTGAGTTTCCGGGAAGCCGCAAACACGGGAACAAACTTGACTTTCTTCATCGGCCGATCAGGCCAGCCGCTGAAGAAAGCCCCCTCAGGGAGGGCTTGTGGGGGGAGAGCAGGTCAAAGTGTAGCCAACCACCGCGAAATGCGCGATGGTGGCCACTTCGACGACGGGCGCGAGGTGCTTCCGTCGATCGAAGTTGCTCCGATCAGGCATGCGCGGGTTCGCGCTGCCGGCTCGACTCGTCGCCGCAGGCGCTGCCGACTCCGCCGTCATCGTTGTGGCCAGCGTGGCCGGCGGCCGACTCGGGTTGCGAGTTGCGCGGCACCAGCGGGATGTCGACCTTGATGCCATTGACCTTGGCCAAGGTCAGCTGCAGCAGGCGAGCCTTGAGGCCCGAGCCCTTCTTCGGCTCCCCGGTCTCGCGATCGGGAAACTCGTAGAAGTCGGGCTTGGGGTCGCCGGCCCGGAAGCCGATGAAGACCTTGCGCTTGGCTTCGACGT
This sequence comes from Rubrivivax sp. A210, assembly GCF_904426505.1. Classification (GTDB taxonomy): domain Bacteria; phylum Pseudomonadota; class Gammaproteobacteria; order Burkholderiales; family Burkholderiaceae_C; genus Rubrivivax. The sequence goes on along the minus strand of NZ_CAJGBN010000001.1, from coordinate 451,539 downwards.
CCTCCGTGAGCTGCCTGACCGCCTGCTTGGCGATCGTGCCGACCACGATGCAGTCGATGCTGACGTGCTCGACGGCGTCGGCCCTGCCCATCAATGCATTGATGGTGCACGCCATGTAGGCGGGCCCCTTCTTCGGCGTGACGGTGCGCACGCGGTTGAGGTAGCCGACACCTTCGATGATGAGGTCGAAGGCTTGGGCCTGGGACTGTTGAGCTTGGTTCATGGTGGATCTCCTTGGGGAATGAAGGGGACGCACCAGCCCCTGCGGGGATGGATGACATCCCCAGGGGGTTGAATGAACGGGAGAAGAAGGACAGCCGATCGAATACGGCTGCACCGGCCTAAGGCGCCGGATTTGGGGAAAACTCAGTGCTTCAAAGCACCTTGATCAGGGTCACGATGAGGCCGACGGCCGCGACCAGCATGGCGCCGAGCTTGATCGTCATGCGCGACTCCAGTACCAGCAGGTCTTGCTTGGTTGCCAGGGTAGAGGTCATCGTCTCGCGCTCCTTCTCGAAGGCCTCGACGGCTGCCTTGGCCTTCTCGGGCGCGACGTTCGCGCCGATCAGGGCATCGTACGGGGAATGGAAAACTGCACTTGCGCCTCCAATGCAAATTGGGGACGCACCAGCCCACGCAGGGATGTTTGACATCCCCAGGGGCTGATAGACAGAGCTCCAGGCGCGCAAACCCAATCAGGTCTTTGCACCCACCGCTTTCACAGAAGCCTGGCGGTGTTTTGCGTGCCGTGACGTGGCACAGATCGGACCGAAGCTGTCGGTCGGGCAGAAAGCCCCGCCATTCTGCGCCTACGGTATGCGCCACGCAATGGTTTACCCGGCCAGCGGCCTCGTGCCCCTGCAATCCGGGAAGTCGCCGCAGCCCCAGAAATCACTGCCCGCCGCCGCGCCCTTGCGCGCGGTCCGTTGCACCATCGCCTTGCCGCACTTCGGGCAAGCCGGCGTCCGTGCCGGCTGGGCAGGCGGCTCCGCAAAAGCGGGACTCGCGGGGCGCCGAGCAGGGCCTGCCGCTCCCGCCGGCCCGGCCTGGGCCGACTGGATCATCCGGTGCAGCTTTGGCCCATCGATGAGCGTGACATTGCGCCCGCTAGCGAAGGCCTTCGCCTCGTCGGTGAACTGACCCGAGGTGACGACGAAGCCGCCGGCGGCGCCGCGGGCCGCCATGACGCCGTAGATCTCGCGCACGACCTCGACGCCGACCTTGAAGGCGCGCCACTGCTTGCACTGCACGAGGAACTTCTCGCCCCCCTTGGTCAGCACCAGGTCCACGCCGCCGTCCGGTCCCTGGCCACCGCTTTCGACGACGCCGTAGCCCTGCTGTCGGAAGGCCTCGCCCACAAGCTGCTCGAACTGCTGCCAGCTGATGCCGTTCAGGACGCTGGCCGACTGGCCTCGCTTGGCGGCTTCGAGCAGACCTGCTCGCTCTCTTCGGCGGTATGCCGACACAGCTGCAGCGATCAGGCAGAGGAGGGGCGCGACATACTGTAGGCCGGTTGCCAAGCCTACCCACATGATCGACACCATGGACGGCCCCAGTTGCCCTGGGCTGATCGAGACCGCGGCGGGCCGGCTGGCCACGGCATGGAAGAAGAGGTAGGTCACGAGGGCCAGCACGACACCGGCCCACCAGGGAAGCCTGGATACAAGCTCCACGACATCTTCGGCCGGGCTCGTCTTTCCTCTTCTCGCCATCGTGCATTTCCTCCCGCCGTCTTTCGCGGCATGTTGAACCTGGGTTTTACTCGAAGCGGGCCGGAAGGAAACTCGCTCTGCGCCCACTCTTGCGGCCCGGGCCGCCAGCGTCAATTTCTTTCCTAGAATGGCTTTACAAAACCATCGGGGAGGAATCATGAAGAGACGAATGCTGCTTGTCGGTTGCCTCATGGCCGCGGCACAGGCAATGGCCGGAACCCTGAGCCCCGTCGATATCGACGGTGACCGCGCTTTCGATGCCTACCTGGAATCCGACGCCAACGTCCTCTGGTTTCATACCGCCAATGTCGACGGCGCAAAGAGATTCTCGGCGGCTTCGGCCTGGGCCGACGCCCAGAGCTTTGCCGGCGTCGTGAACTGGCGCCTGCCGACGATGCTCGAGCTGCGTTCGCTCTACGCGACGCTGGGTTCCTCCGGCGGCGCCATGAACACCGGGCCCTTCGATGCCGTGAGCCCGGGCCAGTACTGGTCGTCGGATCGAAGTGGCGTGAACATCTTTGGGCTGGACACGCGCACTGGCTTCACGGTTGCGCACCTCGACAACGGCGCTTCTCTCTTTGCCTGGGTCGTGACGGCGGCGCCAGTGCCTGAGCCGCCCGCAGCAGTGCTGCTTCTCGGTGCCCTGGCGGTGCTGGTGCTGCGCCGACGCAGCTGTCGCAGCGCCCTTCGGTGCGAGACAACGCGGCCGGTCTAGACCGTCGGCCGGCCGCTGCAGTGCTCAGGCCGTGACCGCCCGTCGATTCGACTCGATGATGGCGACCTCGATCTCGCGCTTGGAGTCCAGCAGCGCGAAGATCTGCTCGTCGATCGTGCCGGCAACCACCGGCACGATGACGAGAACGTCGCGAGTCTGGCCGCTGCGGTAGGCCCTGTCCTCGGCCTGGCGCTTGAGCGCCGGCGTCCAGGGCAGCGAGGCGAAGAAGACGTAGTTCGCGGCCGTCAGCGTGATGCCGACGCCGGCCGCCATCGTGGTGCCGATGAAGACCCGCACGTCCGGCTTCTGCTGGAAGGCGTCTACCGCCGCCATACGCTTCTTGGGCGTGTCGGAACCGACCAGGCTGACGCAGCCTATGCCGTTGGCGGAAAGCAGGTGCTTCAGCGTCTCCACGGTGTCCATGTACTCGCAGAAGATCAGCGCCTTGGCATCCTGAGGCAGGCATTCGATGGACTCTACGAGGAACTCGACCTTGAGCGCCTCCAGGTGCTGACGCAGCTTGGTGATCTTGGGCATGGCCTGCAGCGACCCATCGGCCAGGATGGCCTTGTAGGCCGCCAGCCCGTCAGGTGCCTGGACGTGGCGCAGCTGCTGGGTCTTGTCGCCCAGGTCTTTGAGCACGTCTTTGCCCCGCCTGAGCATCCACTCCGACAGGCGCCCGGCGAGTTCGTCGCGGCGGGCGCTGTCGCCGGCGTAGAGCTTGCGGAACTCGGCCAGCGGCATGCGCCCAATGGGGTGGCCGGAGAGCCTGAGCAGGGTGTGCAGTTCGATCTCGCGGTTGAGGACCGGGGTACCGGTCAGCAGGAAGACGCGAGGGATGCGGTCGGCCAGCAAGAAGGCGTTGCGGGTGCGACCGGCCTGGTGCTCCTTGAGGTAGTGCGCCTCGTCGATCAGCATCACACCGATGTCCAGCGAGGCGTCGCGCACCAGACCGCCCAGTCTTTCGTAGTTGGCCACGATCCAGTCGGCTGCGCGCAGCGCACTCGCATCGGCCTGGCCAATGGTGGCGATCAGGGCCCGTGGGTACACGGCGCGGATCTCGCGCTCCCAGTTGATGCCCAGGCTGGCAGGGCACACCACCAGCACCTTGGCAGCGCCGGCGGCCATGCGGCCGGCCACCACCGCCTGACGAGACTTGCCGAGGCCCATGTCGTCCGCCAGCAAGCCCCCAGAAAGCCCCAGGAGGTGGCGAACGCCGCCGACCTGGTAGTCCCGTAGCCCGCAGGCCGCCGCGGCCGCCGCGAGGGCCTTCTCGTCGACCTGCAGGCGTTGCATCGGCGCGCCGAAGGCCGATAGAAAGCCGGCCCCCATGTCCTCGCCATCGCCCTGTCCAGTGCCGCGCGGTGGCGAGGCGCCGGGCACCGAGATCGGCAGCTCGCTCTTGGGCGCCGACACCAGGTCTTCGAGCACGACCTGGCCGTCGTGTACGAACACAAAGGTGTCGGCCACGCCGGCGACCTCGAGCAACGCGCGCATGATCTCCTCACGCGACCGGCGGACCTCCCAGGCCGCGGCGTGCCGGTGAAATCGGCCGCCCAGGCCCTTGAGCGCGGTCACCACCAGCGCGTCATAGGCCGAGGACACGGCGAAGCCCCCATGGGCCAGCGGCAGTACCTGCAGGTCCAGCATGCAGGCGAAGAAGTCGGGCTCGGGCGCGCGCCAGGCGATCGCCGCCAGCTCGCGCACCTCGTCCATCGCAAAGGCCGGCCAGCGCGGCGCCTGCCGCTGCAGACCCTCGAAGACTTGACGGGCCTGCGACGCCAGGCAGACCCACATTCGCCGCGGCCCGGACCAGGTGCAGCCGAGATCGCGCATCAGCTCGGCTATGCCGTCCCCAAAGGGTACGGCCAGGCCAAGGCGCCTGCCATCGCACACCGCCCGAAGCACGAAAGGCCGCCGCGCCGGCGCCACCGGCCCAAAGGGCGGCAACGCGGTCGACGCCGTCGCCAGCGTACCGGGACCAGGGCCCATAGGCGGTGCTATGCGCTCAGGCTTGTGCCGCGCCCCGCGTCCGGGTGCAAGGCGGCGTGGCACTTGCGTTCGACCGATGCAGAGTAGGCGGCGGAGACACGGCTTTCGCCCGTTGACCAGGAGAACATCTCGAAGAGGCAGCGCGGCATCTGCTCCAGGCAGCGGGAATGGCCGAGTCGGGAGATCTCCAGATCCCGCACTTCGGCGACCAGCCGCCGGGCAACCGGACCAGGGCTTGCTGCATCCAGGGTGTAGGAACAGCCCGGCACGAGGCGAGGCATGGCCAGCAGCAGCGGCTCCAGGCGCTCGTAGACCGCGACCGCCCTTCCGCAGTGGGTGTTCAGGCCCGATGCAAGCAGGTAGTCCACCGGCCCCACCAACCCAGCGACCGATGCCTGATCCATGAACCAGACGGACAGTTCCAAGGCGGCGCTCGGCTCCGCGGAAGCCGAGCCGCCGCACCCACCGTCCCCATACAGGCGCAGCGCCCATTGACCCACCAGACCCCGCTGCATCGCGTCTATCAGCTGACCCAGGCGGTCCGCACTGCAAGGCCACTCGATCAGCTGATCGATCTCTTGGCCATCGGGCTTTGGACCACGGCTCAGCGCGATTCCCATCCATCCCCGCGACGGCGTGCCGCGGCCGTGGCATTGCTGGCCTCGCATCGACCAGCGAGGGGCCACCACCTCGACCAGGCCGGTCATGCGGAGCACTCCGGCTGACCCAGCGACGGCACCAGATTCGGCGCCTTCGCGCCGCGGAATGCGACGGCGCCTTCGGCCAGCTCCCGCTGTTGCAGGCGCAGATGGGCGGTCGCCAACGACTGGGCGACGATGGTCCAGCGCAGGTAGGCGTCGATGCGCTCTCGGTAACGCTTGCCCACCACCACACCTTCGCGGCTGCGCAGTTTGGTTTCGGCGCGGCGCCGCTCAAGATCGTGGCGGATGGACAACAGCCGTGTGCGCGCATCGCGCGGTGAAAGCTCGCCGATCATGAAGAAGGGGAAGCTGCCCATCGTCACCTTCAGGTTCGGATAGGCGCGGTCCCACTCGGCCACGGCCTCCCAGGGGAGAAGGGCGGGCCGACCCTCGCGATCGCACAGCACGCACTGCACGAAGTGGTAGGGCTCCCGGCTGGCCTCGTCGTGCAGCTCAAAGCGCATGACGGGAGTGCCACCGCAGGGGCAAGGCCAGATGAGGCCCGGAGCGCTCGTCACCGGATCGTTGGGCCCGTAATCCCGGCCGAAGTCGCTCATCGCCTCCGTGGCATGACGATGGCGTGCCGCGGCTCCGGGCGGCTTCGCCGCGTCAGCCGCCGTCGCCCGGGCAGTCTGGGGACCGAGCAGGGCCGACAAGGACGCGGCAAGTCCATTCAACAGTTTCATGATCGTTCTCCTGCCGCCGGACCGACCCGGCGGCACAGGGATTCAGGGGGCCGGCCTGCCGCTATCGGCCAGGCCGGAGGGGAGGGTGTCGGGGACCACCTTGCCGTCGATCCACACCGTGCCGTCGTTGCGCGTCTCGATCAGCATCTCGCCGAAGCGATGGCGCCAGAGCTGGCGACTGAGCACGTCGCTGTCCGTGGGCAAGGCAGCCGGGCTTGGGCCGGATGCGGGCAAAGTTGTTGACGCAGTCCTCGGGTCGGTCAGACCCGGTCCGGATGTCTGGCTCATGCAGCCTCCAGAGCTGGCGTGGCATCGGCTTGCGGCCGCGAGCGCGCCGCCGCACCCAACCCTGGATCTCAGCGCCGAAATGGCGCGTCCAGATCAAAGGCGGGCCGGCCGGGCGCCGCGGCCGTCAGGCGTCGGCCGCCTCGCGCTCGCGCCGCGACGGCGTGAAGACCAAGCTGTCGATGCGGTAGGGCACCAGAGCCACCGACTCGGCAGTCAGCCGCAGGCCGGCGTGATGCACGTTGTCGGAGTCCTCGTACTCGTTGAGGTGCATCTCGCCCTCGACCACCACCCGCGCACCCTTGCGGAAGTGCTGCAGCACGACGGCGCCCAGCGACTCGCTCCAGATCGTCACGTCGACCGCTGTGCTGCGTTCGTCGTCCTGTTCCCAGCGGTCACCGACCTTGCGGTTCACGTCGGCGAACACCCTGAGTTCGACCAGCGCGCGCGGTTCGCCGTTGGCGACCACCGTGCGGCCCTCGGGGTTCTTGGTCAGATTACCCGTGACCTTGGCCCATATTCCCATGATTGCGACTCCAGTTTGGTTTGCATTCCACTGTGAATCGCCAGCCTGTATACCGCGCAGTTGTATTGATCAGTTGAAGAGAAGGCGCGGGGTCGAAAAGAGATTTCTGATATTGTTTTCCGCAGGCTTGAACTTGCGTTCAACCAGCGATCAGGATGTTGTTCGGGAACCAGCGATGCGCGTGGCGCTTGCCATGCCTCATCAGTTCATGCAGCCCTCTGCTTGGCCAGTAGTCGAAGAAGCTGGGCTGGCCCGGCGTGTATCGGTCTCGCAGGAAGGCATTCACCTCTGCCGCTCGGGCGCCGGCGGCACGCAGGCGGCGTCTCAGGCGCGTGCGCGACATCACTGGCCGCTCGTCGAGCAGATAGCCCAGGTCGGTGATCGTGGCGTTGTCGGGATACTGGGGCCGCAGCCAACCCGGAATCCGGCCCTGGCCCGTGAGGTTGCAGGTGAGCGGAGGTCGACGTGGGTCGATCCAGTCGACGCGGAAGACCGTACCACCGAAGCCCCAGTCGACACCCAGGTCATGGCGGACGAAGTGCTTGCCCTTGGAGATGACGGAGTGTCCATCCTGGCACGCCAGGAGGTTCAGCCAGTAGGTGCGATGGGAACTGAGCGCGGCGGCCTTGTGCTCCTCGATTTCGGCCTCGCTGACGCCTTCCGCGCGGAAGGCCTCGACCTGCACCCAGCCCGCTTCGTCGTCGGCTCTGGTGTACGCATCGTGATAGTAGAACTGCTTCATCGTCAGGCAGTGCCGGACTTCGAGAGTATTCGTGTTCAGGTGAATCTCGATAGACTCAATCGAATTAGTCACGTCACGTTTCCTTCGGCTGTTGGCAGCGTGCATATTCGGAAAGCCAGAAATGGAAACTGCTGAGGCAGAGAAATAAATGAAAGCCCGGCCGACCCGCAGTCAGCCGAAAGAGAATTAGGCCAAGGTCGCCGGCCCACGTCCCTTGTGCGTGCCCAGCGCCTTGTCGCAGTCCTTCATCAGCTTGATCTGCAACAGGCGCCACTGGTGGCGCGTCATGCCACCCCTGGAATAGATGCGCGCGAGTTGGTGGTCGGGAATCCAGATGATGGATTCCGCCATCAATTGCGGATCGTCGAGATCGGCCAGCTGCACGATCTCGAAATAGCGGTAATAAACCGCATACACCGTGAGCGCCAGACCGAGCACAGCCAAAACCAGGGTGCTTGATTCCATGGGCATGAGATTCATGATCATTCCTCGGATTGAAAGATAGTTTAAGACAGATTCCACGTCAGTCGGATGAAAACCGCGTCTCTAGCGCAGCCAGTCGATTTCTCAGCGCTTCCTGACTGACATAGAAATCACGCAGAACAGATCCCGTATTTTCCCAAGGCCCGCACAGTCTCCGATAACGCATGCCATTCGCTTTGGCACGCCTAGCAGGATATACCTTCACGATCGCCCTGACACCCTTGTCGGGGCTGCGATCCATATCCCAGTGCTGGTGTGACATCGAAGACCTCTTCCTGTCAACCGACTCAATACTCGGCCGTCAGCGGCTGAGTTCCGCCGCACCCCTGATATCCCCTGTGGCCTTGACTGCCGCAGTCGAGGATTTACTCCGAGGCCTGCCGCCGCCCACACCACGCCCGATCGAACCCCTGTAACTCTGGGCCGTGCGTGGCCCCACAGAAATCACCCGACACACCGTCTTCAGCTCGTACCTCAGCGCCTGCTCACGGTGATTGAGAATCTGCGCCACTTCCTCGGCCCGCCGATACCACTGCGCCAGGCCCGGGGCCATGTCCGCCAGCAGCGGTTCGATCACCGGCCAGGTCGCATGGTCCTTGTTCTTCATGCGCCAGCGCAGCTGACTCGCATCGCGCAGCCGATAAACGTACAAGGCGAACTGTCGGCCATCGATGGACCGCGACTCGGTCGACAACTGGGCCATCTCCGCGTAGACCTCGGCCAACCGCGCCTGCGTGTCATCCCGCCATTGCGCCAGCGTTCCGCCCTTACCCTTTAAGGGCCCTTTGAGGTCAAACACCTGTTTGACAACACCCATGTCATCGACGGTCGTCTTCACGAAGTCACCCCTGTTTCAGGAATCCACACCCAGCAACTGGACCAGCGCACTGCTTCACCACTGCGACAGGTCTCTACCTAAGCCCTTTTCACTCCCATGCCAGCCTTGAAGCTCTCTGCGTACGAGGCGGCGGGCCACTGGCACACCCCTGGCGCACGCACTTCAAGGCTGGGTCCGCCGCACCAGCCTATACCAGCGCAGCTGTCGCAGCTTCCAACGCCTGGTCGGCGCCGGCCAGCGGCACCGCGTCCAGCAGGCGCAGTTCCTCTTCCGACAGGTCCAGCCTCCGGCGCGAATGGCGCGGCATCACCTGGCCGTTGAACACCTCCCGCGGAAGCTCGCCGAACAAGGCCACCGCCGCCTGGACACGCTTGCGTGCCTCCTCGTCGGCCGTCGGCAGCCAGTCCAACCGCGTCAGCGGGCGCATCTCCTCGCGCAGCAGATATCGCTGAAACCAGATCACCCGCTCGAAGATGCTGCGGCAGCGGCGGGTCTGGGTATAAACCTCGGCATACCCTTCCTTGTCCGACAGCATGTCCTTGCGCACCATCGTCTTGATCACACGCACGTAGTAATCGAAGGTCGAAACCAGGTTCACGACCGAATACCCATATGGCGACCGAAAACCAAGACCCACCCGCACCGGCGGATCGGCCTTGAGGACCGAATACGTCAGGCCGCGCTTCTTCAACTGCCCCAGCCGGTCTTCCATCTCCGTGATGGCCTTTTCCAGCTCCCGGACCAGGGTCGATATTCTCGACGCAGCCTCGATCAGGGCAAAGTCGGCATAGGGATTGTCGTTGCCCGACAGATACCAGACCGCCCGCAGGGCCGCTCCGACTTTCTTGGCACCGGATTGGCCATAACCTTGGCGACCGGGCTCGACGGTACGTCCCATGAATAGCCTGGAAGATTCCCGCGTATGCAACAGCATCGCGTCCTCTTCCTCATTCGTGAGATTTCCCAGCGTGAAATTAATGATCGACGCCTCGGTCGAACCGACCTCGGCATCAGCGCCGCCGCGCTTGGCATGCTGGTTTTGCATGCTGCGCAGCAATTCCTCGCGCCGCTCCAGCTCCAGATACCGCGGATACCTGGCATCGATCGTCACCTTGTCGAAATCGTCCAACTCCACCAAGTCCTTCAGCGCGATGCGCTCGGCCTCGATGTCGTACTTGTCCGGGAACGGCGAACCGGCGCTGATCGGAAACGGTGGCGGGGATTTGGCGGCCGATTTACCGCCTGCCGCCGATTTGGTGGTGGCCATCAGGTTACTCCTTGGGCAAAGGTTGAGAAAGCACGCGCAGGTGATCCGGCGCGCGGTGGTGAAGACGGATTGAGGGGAATTCGTGGATCGCTGAGAGTCCAAACCGCGCGAACTAGGCGGAGGGGCTGTTTCGCCCGATCCCGCCTAGCATCTGGAGACGCCATGCTCGATTCGGCTTTCGGTTGATCAATCGCAACTGTGGTGGGTTCGCGGTGGACAGTTGGTCGGGCGACATGGACCGAAGGACCGTCGAACGTGTCAGTCTGTAACTGTCCAGCGGCTGGACAGTTACAACTTCCGAGGGCCCACGTGCTCACGCCACCCTCCGCTTGACGATCTCATCGCGGGCCCTCATCGCGCGCTTTCTCGCCTCTTCGGCCTCGGGGCTGAGTGCGGCCTTGGTCTGCTGGGCACGCACTCGTGCTTCTTCCTGTCGGCGCATTTCATCGGCCACGGACTGCAGGCGGGCGCTGGCTACCCGGTGAGCGCCGTCGGGCGCGAATTCGCCCCTGCGGGCCCTGGTGGCCAGGGCGCGGGCAAGAGCCACCGGCGAGCGGATCGGCTTGCCCGACTCGCGCATCCAGTCGATCTCGTCGAGCACGCTTTGCTGTATCGACCGATCCAGCCCATGCAGGTGCTGCTGGGCCATGGCCTGGTCAGTCTCGGCGAAAAGCTTGGGCCAGATCAGCGGGCTTGGTGGCGTGCTGCTTCGGGCCGCCACCATTGCCGGTGCCTGCACCGGCCGGTATTCCATCTTGATGGCTGCATAGAACCCACCCCCACCCCAGGTGCCGAGGCTGGGTGGGAATGGGCGATCAGACGGCACTGGCTCCGGGCCGCGCGCCCGCGCTTCCTGTCGTGGTGGGTGTAATGAATCCTGTAATCCAAGAGGGTAAAGGCGGGATTGGGCGATCACTGTCGGCAGGATCGGGCGATCCGTATCGGCAGGATCGGGCGATTGGCTGGGTGGGATCGGGCGATGCCCAAATCCACCTTGCTGTTTCGCCCGATCCAACCTATAGGGGCGTTCTGGGTGTCCAGAGTGGTCGGCATCCCTGTCGCCGTCCATCCGGCCCGCCTCGGCCTCCTCGAAGAACACCGGGGACTTGGACGACTGGCGCAGCACGTCGGCCAGGGCACGCAGGTTCACCGCGAGGTCCACGCGGCGAGGGAAGTTGTGCCGGCGCTCGACCAGCACGCCGGCCTCGCGAAGATTGCGCCGGGCGGTCTGCCACTGATCGCGCGACAGGCCGGTCTCGCCGCGCCACTCGTCGCGGTGCAGGGTCACCAGGCGCGTACAGCCGCCAGGCACGCGCGCCGCCGTCTGGAGCAGCATCTGTGGCTCCAACGAGGGCATGCGGGCCCCGGCCAGCAGCCGCGAGCACATCATGGCCGAGTTCAGCGGAAGCACCCGAGCCAGTGCTCCATGGAACAGGAAGGCCCGGCCGACCAGTTCGTCGGCGGCCGGGTTGCGGCTGTCGCGGAATTGCTCCAGGTCCATGCCGTCGATCTCAAGCTCGGCACGCTCGGCCAGCATCAGGCTCAGGGCGCCGAGCTTGAGCCGGAACTCCAGACGGGCAGGCATGAGCTGCTTGCGTTCCTCCATTACGCCCATGCCCAGCAAGGTATTGCGGGCCCGGCGCTGGACCTTCCAGGACATGCCGGTCTCAATCTCCCACTCGCGGGCGGTCTTGAATACCCAGCCGTCACGGTCCAGCACGTCGACGCCGCGGCGAGTCCAATAGATCAGCTGGCAGAGCAGCACGCCGGCTGCCGCGTCGCGCACGATGCCCATCACGCGCGTCGCGATGGCGATCGATCTCGAGCGAACGCCCGGGGCGGCGAGCGGTCCGCGTGCCGTCTCGCCCGCGCCCGGTGACGGCGCAGCAGCTCTAGGCCACTTCGGCGCCTTGGCGCGCTGCCGCGCGCTCGGATCGGGTGAATCGAATGCGGCCCCGACTTGGGCGGCGGCCGCGCCTGACATGTCCGGCTCAGGTTCGCCGGGGAGCCGACGCCCGAACTCGGGCATCCGAAGGCCGGAGCCGGTCGAAGCGGGTTTGCGGAATGGGACCACGAGGTTCCGGGAGGCTTGCTGTCTTCGGCGTCCTCAAAGGCCCTGGCCGTCGCGCAGTCGCTGCCAGGCGTCGTTCCTCAATTCGTCTCTCACGCGGGCGACCTCGGCCGCGAAGACACTGGGAACGAAGGCGATCTCGGTCACGATCTCGTGCTCGACAAGATCGAAGCCCCGGCGCTCCTCGATGAGGCCGCGCTCGCGCAGCGTCTCGCGGGCTGCCATCCAGTCGTTCTCGGCCAGACCGGAGAAATTCACCCAGGTCTGCACCGGTTGGCGTACCCAGCCTGAGCCGGTGTCTGCATAGGTCCGCTCGCTCCACTTCGCGACCAGAAAGAGCAGATGCGCCGGAGCCAGGCTACCGGCGACGGCCACGTACAGCACCGGCACGGAATAGATTTCTTCGCACTCCATCGCGTCCAGACGTTCGTCCACGTAGCGGGCCACGGTGCTTCGCTCGTGGGCCTTGCGGCGGCGCGCAATGGCCAGCTCGTCGGTGGCGGCCGGCCGGGGGCTGCGGCGCACCCTCACGGGGCTCGTGCTAGGCATTGCCGGCGCTCGCTCGGCGCTCACAGCAGTCGTGCTCGACGCCTCAGCTAGGGTGCGAGGGGCGTTCTCGACGGGCAGAGTGGCCATGGTGCTTCCTCGAAGTCGCTACTGAATTCGGACTCGCTCAGGCGGTGGCCTGGTTGCCGAGTCCGCGGCTCGTGAGCGGCCAGGCCGGGCCCACGTCGACCAGTGGACGGGGCGGGCGAATGACCGTCTCCAGCGTGGCCATGGACAGGTCTTGAAACTGCTGGTGAAGCCGCCACAGCGCCTCACGCTCACCGTGCCCTTGCTTCTCGAGGTCACGCCAGACGGACTCGATTTCGCCGCGCACGACCTCGTCGGGAATGCGCGGCCGGCCACCGGTGGCCGCGCCGGGCGCGATCAGCTTGCGCAGGCGGCGCACATCGTCCGACGACACGCCGAACAGCCGCGACACCAGGGTTGGCGAGGCGCCCGCACGGATGAAGCCTTCGTACATCTGGCGATCCGTTCTTGCACGCTCCAGGCTGTTCATCTGCTGTCGTACCGCAGCGCCGTCGACACCCACCGACAGGCCGCAGCAGGAGGAGGCGAAGCGCATCGCGTCGGCCATCGACATGGACCGCAGCTTGTCGATCAGCTCCGGCGTGAAGCCGCAGGCGACCAGCGCGGCCAGCGTCTGCTGGTCGGACTCGTCGAAGGACACGATCAGACGCGTGAGCAGGAAGAGGCGGGTGGCGGGATCGCGCACGGGCAGGAGCACGCCGCGGGCGCCTCCCGCCGACAGGGAACCGGAGGCGGGTAGGGCGCTCACGACTGGCCTCCCCAGGCTTGGCGGAGTTCGAGCATTCGGCGCCACCGCTCGGGGCGCTGGTCTAGCAATGCCACGGCGGCTTCCTCCACGTCGCGCAGGGCCTGCATGGCCTCGCGCATTTGGCCCGGCGTGAGCCGGTGCATCAGCATCTCGTCGAGTTCGGGCGCCGACTGCTCGATGTCGGTGCCATGCAGGGGACTGGTGGCTTCGGACTCGACCGAGTAGTGGCGGAAGAACCGGCTGTCGTGATCGATGTAGGGCACGCAGCCGTCGCGGAACTGCCCGGTCATCAGCACAAGGCTCCACCAGACGACCGTCTTCACGGCTCTCGCGCCATGCTCAGGACTGCCAGGTGCGACCTTGCGGCGTGCATGGATGGTCGGGTCCGGCATCTCGATGAAGAAGCCCAAGGGCATCTCATCGCGATAGCGGAGCGTGTCCTGCAGGCCGGCCACGAAGAGGAGGCGCTCGACCGTTGTGTGCAGGAACTGCAATGGGTCCGCGTCGCCTTGCACGCCGTCGAAAAGCGGGCCGGCGACGCTGGGCTTGGGTGCCGCGGCGGGCGTGCGTGTGGCCGGCAGGCCGGCTGCCGGATCGACGTCTGCGGGTGGAGATGGCGCGCGCCTCGTGGCTGGCGGGTTGACGCCGGCGCCACGAACCTGGCCCGGGCCCAGCGGCAGCGCGGCCTGGAGGGCCGGTGCGGCGGCATTGGGCTTCTCGGCTTCTGGCGCCAGGGAGGCATCGGCGGTGGACTCTCTCTCGCCGGGCCCGCCTGCGATGAGATTGGGAGACGGCATGCGCAGCTCGACGAGCGTTAACTCCGGTGACAGCTTGAGCAGGCTGAGCATCTGGCGAATGCTGGACACTGGCTCGGAGACCCTGTAGGCGAACGCGGCCTCGATCTGGTCGCACAGCTCAGCGGCGTCAAAGGCGACTGCGATGTCCCCATTGGCATGCGACCCAGCGACGATTGCCAAGGTTGGTCTGACGACTTCAGACCAGAAGGCAGCTTCGTCAATGCCAAACTTGCTGGCTAGCTTGCATAGGGCATTTGTCTTCGGCTGGATGTGGTCTTGTACGCCTCTAAAGGTCAGGGCTTGCAGCTTTTCGCCCAGCTCAGAAAGTCCCGAAACCGCAAACCTCCACAGCGAAATATCTGACTTGTTGGCACGGAGTCCGCGGGCATTAAGTGCGTCCGCCTGGTTCCGCAGCGACATCGGCTTCGCCGAGGTCGAAGCAGCACGCGCTTCACCTTCGATCTGATCCAGGAGATCCACCATGCCCTTGGCGATCTCCCAGAACTTCATGTCACCACGGTTCAGGTTCTCGCCCAGGTGCTGGGCAAGCAGCCGTGCGTCGCTCTCGTAGGGCTGGTAGATGCAGTTGACCCAGCGGTAGCGCTCGTTCTGGGTGGTCCGCCACAGCTCCTGCAGGATGCGCAGTGTGGTGTTCGAGCCAGCGGCCAGCATGTAGCGGTCGCCGTCGCGGCGACGGGTAACCACCAACGCATCGTGGAAGCCGCCGGCGCGGATGCTGACCTCGATGTCCTCGACCTTCTCGTTCGCGAAGAGCCGAGGGTTGAGGTCGAAGCAGTCGATGTCCGTGACTTCGAGCAGCATCGGCCCGGGGATATCCTTGACGGACAGGTTCACCGCCGAAGGCGTGGTGTCACCGACAAGGTAACTCGCGCGCATCGCCGCAGCCTCGCGCTCGGACTTGTTGGGCTGCCGTTCGGTCGCGGTGCGAGCAAAGGGAGCCACTTCGGCAGGCTTGAGGGCGTTCATGCTGACCTTCGTTCCTGCGCGGCGGGCGGCGCGCTTCGTGTCCATTTCCTCGGCCACCTTCATGTTGGCCATGGCCTGGGCGGCGGGGATGCTGATGGGCAACCCGAGGGGCTTGGGGTTCTTCGGGGCGGTCACGGCTGTACCCCCTGGCGCGCGGCCGGGCCCGATTCCGTCGGGCGGGTGCCGAACACTTCGTCGGGATTGCCCTGCAGCCGACCGGCGAAATTGCCGTAGAGATCGGGCATCAGCTCCCAGACGATGCGGTGCATGACCTCGTAGCCCGAGGGATAGCGGGCACCGCTGCGGTCGTTGACCGTGTGGACCGGGACACGAGCCGTGAATGCGTCCTTGTAGGCGACTGCATTCGGGATCATGGTGTCCAGGATGGTCACCCGGTCGCGCTCGCCGAACTCGCTGCGCAGTGCCGAGAGCAGCGACTTGGCGTTGCGGGAGTAGTCGTAGCGGCAGATGACGGCCTGGATGGGCGCCAGCTCGGCGCGCGGCTCGTTCTCGTCGTGCTCCAGGCGCTGCAGGACGCGCAGCGTGCCACTGCGGAACTCGCGGATGCTGGGCGTGTCGGGCGGCAGCGGCGAGATCAGGGTGTCGGCCGCGAAGGCGGCCGCGGTTTGCAGGGGGCCGATGGCGCCCTGGGTGTCGATCAGGACGTAGTCGTAGTGATCGCGGACGTAGGGGTTGTTGAGCGCCCTCGCCAGGCGCACTCTGCGGTCATCGCGACCGTGCAGCCAGTGCTGCAGCTGGGCCTCGCCGTCGTTGGACCGTATGAGGTCGAGGTTGGCGATCGACGTCCGGGAGATCGACAGGTGCGTGACCGTGCCGCCCGTGACTACCTCGACCAGGCCCTGTGGGGCCTCGTAGCCGAGGTCAAAGTATTTGGTCAGGCTGGGCTGCGGGTCGGCGTCGACGAGCAGGGTGCGGGCACCCATGTCGGCGAGCAATCCACCAATGTTTGCGAGCAGCGTCGTCTTGCCGACGCCACCTTTGCTGTTCAGAGCCGCGAAAGTCCGTATCACTGCTTCCTCCGATCCGTGAAACACGGTGCGTGGAGGTGCAGGAGGCGCTTGCTACGCCATCAAAGAACTCGCGAATTCCCCAAGACATTAGGTGCCTTTGCGGGGCCCGCATGCACATGCATGCGAGCCCCTGTACACCTATGGCTCCCCGACCTGGGCTCGAACCAGGGACCTACGGATTAACAGTCCTTGAACTCTACAGACTCTGGTTTACAGGACACTTTGCGGTGACTACGTAAGCTGTTGATTTGATTAGATTAAACGTTAGGCATCGCGGTTCGCCGTCTCTTGACGTCTCACGGCATCTCTGCCAATCTTGCCGCATAACGGCAACGTAAAGGCAACGGGATGGCCACTGGCAGCAGACTGACCGCACTGGCCATCGACCGCGCTAAGCCCGGGGCCGACGACTACTACCTCAGCGACAACGACGGCACCCGTGGCGGCGGCCGCCTTGTGCTGCGGGTGTCCAGCACTGGTTCCAAGCTCTGGTACTACCGTTACTCCATCGACGGGGCCAGGAAGGTCATCCCACTGTGCCCGTTCACCGCGAAGCCCATGGAAGGGCGCTACACGCTGGAGCAGGCCCGTGAGCGTGCACGCGCGCTTTCGGCCCTCCACCGGGCCGAAGGAAGCCGCGATGTGGCCGCCCATCTCGACGCCGCCGAGAGCGCCCGCCAGGCCGAGGCCCGCAGCCGTGTGCAGCAGGCCGAAAGCCAACGCCTGGAGCAGATGCTGGCAACCGACTACACCGTCAGCGCGCTTTGCGATTGGTACGTCAAGCACCTGCAGCAGGCCGGCAAGGTCTCCGCCACGGACGTGCGCACGATCTTCAGCAAGAACGTCAAGGGCACGGAATGGGCCGTCTTGCCGGCGCGTGACCTCACCAGCAAGCAGGTGGCCGCGCTAGTCCGCGGCGTGGTCGATAGCGGACGCGGGCGCACGGCCGCCAAGCTGCGCGCGTACCTGCACGCGGCCTACGCGCTGGCGCTGAAGGCCGAGCTTGACGCCACCGCGCCGGAGGAACTTACGCGCTTCGGCATAGAAGCCAACCCCGTGGCCAACACGGCGGCGTTGTCGGCCTTCAGCCGGGCCCGCGAGCGCGCCCTCAGTGGCGCCGAACTGGGCGCGCTCTGGCGTTACCTCACCGAAAAGCCGCTGACCGACGCGCCCCTTGCGCACTGCGCCATCGCTCTGGTCATTTTGTTGGGAGGCCAGCGCACCACCCAGCTACTGCGGGCGAAGTTGCAAGACTTCAACCCTGACAGCAACACCCTGGTGCTGCACGACCCGAAGGGCCGCAGACAGCAGCCGCGCAAGCATGTGCTGCCGCTGGAAGGTGACGCGCTGGCCATTGTCAAGGCGCTGGTGGCCCGTGCGGCAGGCAAGCAGTCCACTGCTTTGTTTGCGCACGGGAAGTCGGCCACCGTCACCAAGACGGTCAGCGATGCCGGGGCCGAAATCGTCCGCGCGTTGCTCGACGCGGGCGACATCACGGCGGCCTTCCAGGTGCGTGATTTGCGGCGCACCGCGGAGACCATGATGGCCGCGCTGGGCGTGGGCAAGGATGTGCGGGCGCAGGTTCAGTCGCACGGCCTGGGGGGCGTGCAGGACCGCCACTACGACCGGCACGACTACATGCAAGAGAAGCGGGCCGCGCTGGCGCAGTTCACGGCGCACGTCGCGAGCCTGGCCGCCGCCGAGCCGTCCTAGCCAGCGGCCATGCAGGGCGCCAGGGGCGCGCAAACGCCCGCGTTGCACCCCCCTGGCCCCTGCAGCTGGGCTATTCGCGCAGCCTGGGCCTTCCTAGGCCCCTCGCCGGGCCTTTTGAGTTCCGACCAGCCGTGCACGCCCGGGCACCACCACCACCCGGTCGGGCCAGGAGCTGTGCCCGACCTTGTTGGCCTCGCCGCCCAGCCTGGTGGCCCCGTCTACAAAGTGCTTCTCGATTACAAACTCGCGCGTGTCTCAGACCCCTCAAAGAACGCCCTCAAACACTTCACTCCACACCACCACGGGAGCGTTCCCCAACCCTATAGGAGATATATATAGGAACTGTTAAATATGGGGTATACCCTACCATCTCAATATATATCCCCCTCCTACTACATAGAGAAAGAAGTGTTGAAGGAGTGAAGAGCGTGAAAATGGTTGCAGGTCAACAACTTACAACAACAGCCAAGGGTTATCCCTTACAGTGAAATCCGTCGCCGAGGAGTGCTAGCCCTCCTCGGCGAAGCCCGCTCGCCGCGCAGGCACCATCCATTCGCGCCATTTCGAGGACTGCCTGGCCCCCAGGCGCCGCAGCGCCCGGCCCGCGCTGGTGGTGTCTGCCTTGCTCGGCGTGCGGTATCCGCACACTTTCAATATCGCCGTGCAGCTCATGGAAGTCCAATCCGAGGTGTGGGAGGTGTTGTAGGTGTGCTGGCCGGCCGGCAGCTCGGGCCAGGCGAAGCAACTAGAGATGGCCTCCTGTATCGGATTTCCCACCTGGTGGCGCTCGATGGCGGTGTTCACGCGGCGCATGTCTTGCTGCTCCAGGTAGTGCGCCTCGCCCCCGCGCCAGGCAGCCGCCATCTCGGCCCAGACCTGTTGCATGTCGATGTCGTGGTCCGCGTCGCAGGCCGTTACCGGCATGATCCAGAAGCGGCTGTTGCCCGTCTCATCGTTGAGGAATTCCTCATCGTTCACCGACGCCACGAAGCAGGTGCGGCGCTGGAACTCGGAATCCTCGGCGGCATAGGGCAGGCGGATGGCGTCCACATCCTGTGTGATGAACGCCTTGAGCGCGTACCGGTCGGCCTTGCGCACCGTGGCGCCCAGTTCGCTTATCTCGCAAATCCAGCACGAGATGCACGTCTTCACCGAATCCTTGTCGCGGGGCTTGATGAGCCGCCCAGTGAGCACCAGCTTGGGCGGCCCGCCCCAGCACAGCCGCTGAGTCCATCGAGACTTCCCGATGTTTTGCGGCCCCAGCAGGGTTAGCACGCCCTGCGCTTGAAGGGGCTTAGCGGAGAGTGCCATGGCCACGCACTGGATCAACCACTTGCGCAGCACCGTCAGCGCCAGTTCGGTGTCGGCGCTCTCTGCCAGGGTGAGCGTGCCCAGCAGCAACTCGACCCGGGGCGTGCCATCCCACGGGGCAGAGTCAATCCAGGTGGCCACTGGGTTGTACGGGTTGCTGCCGCACACACAGAGCAGGTAGGCCTTGAGGGCTGGGCGCGATATGGAAAGGCCCATCTTGGCGCACTCGCTTTGCACGCGCGCGAAGGTCGCATTCGCTCGGCTGTCGTCGGCCGAGACTTCGACGCCCAGCACCTCCTGCTTCTTGGCGATCACGTTGTAGCGGGCGGTCCACCCGCGCGCCGCGAACACGGCGGCCAAGCTTTCGAGTGTGGCCAGCGGCTGCCCGGCAACGCCGCGGCGTGCGAACAGCGCCTCCCCATCCGCTCCGCGCGGTGCCAGCCAGGCCCTGATCTGGTCCAGGGGTAGCCCCCGGCCCCCCAGCAGCACCTTGGTGCGGTCCTGCATGGCCTTGACCAGCCTGGCGCGCTCGCCGTCTGTCCAGTCGATGCAGCTGGCCTCGCGCGCCAGCTTCAGCTCCAGGCCGTCCATGTCGGCCTTGTCCACCAGCGCCAGCACCCGGTCCATGCGCGCGGCGCGCTCGTCGGCCTCGGATAGCTGGCCCTCGGCGGCCTTGTCCTCGCGGGCCTCGATGCGGGCCACCTCGGCCACCGCGGCGCCGGGGCCCACCAGCTCGGTGGCCACCGCCGGCAGCCCGCGGGCCCAGGCCTCGGTGGCCTTGTAGCTCGGGGCCAGCGCCGGGGCCATGGCCAGGGCATCGGGGTCCAGGTCCACGTCGAGGTCACCGTAGACGTGGGCGCGGATGAAATCGAACAGATGGCAGGCGTGCTGCACCGGTGCGATGTGATGGCTGTTGAACAGGTGCAGCCCGTCATCCGTCACCCGCACCCCCTCGGGTGTGCCCCCGCCGGCATGCCACGTGATGCGCCTGGGGTCGTTGGCGCTGGCGGTGAACAGGTCCGGGACCAGCTCGGGGAGCTGGTCGGGCCGGTACGCCCGGCACAGCGCCCCGATCACGCCGGCCGTGCCCCGGGGGTCCAGCAGAGCCCGCCGCCCCGCCGCCCCCAGGCTGCGCAGCCGGCTTAGGTCAGGCACCGGCATCGTCGGCGGCAGCTCCAGCTCGTCCTGCAGGTAGCCCTGGACCATGCCGGTGCGCCGGCCAGCCAGGGGGTCTACCTGCTGGCCCATGAGCACCGGGTCGCTGGTGTAGTTGACCTGCACTATGCGGTGCGCTGTGTGGTCGCACTCCGGCACCCACTGCCGGGCCCAGGCCTCGGCCTCGACGCACAGCAGGGGCTTGGCCATCAGGTAGTACAGGTGACACCGGAGCTGGCCGGGCTTGGAGGGGTGGCCCATGCTGCCGCTGAGCTGGTAGACGTAGCCCACGCCATGGAAGCAGGTGGGCAGGTGGTGCTCGATGTAGTGCTCGATGGCCGCCAGCGGGTCGGCCACCGGGTCGATGCCCTCGGGCACGTGCACGTCCACGTCCAGCGTTAGTAGCCGGCTGGGGCCATCCACGAAGGGGCCAATGCGCCTGGTTGTGCGGCGGCCAGCGGGGACCGGGGCGCAAGGCACTCCGCGGATGAAGCAACAACGAGGGTCGCGGGCCATCTCTGCGATGGCCGCGTGTAGCTCTGAGATGCTGTGCATGCGTCTAATGCGCACCGTGAACTGGAAGGCGTGGGCGTAATTGCCGAGGGTCCCATCCGCAAGCCAAGGCTTGGAGAGCATTGGCCCATCACTGGTCAATTCCGTCAGGAACAATGTGCCGTGCGTCAAGTTCTGCATCGCGGGCCCTTCAACCTTGCGCCTTGGCAATCCACTGCAGAACGTCTTCGACGCGCCACACCGTTATGTTGTGGGGCAAGAGCTTGATGGGCTGGGGAAAGTCGCCGTTCTTGACCATCCGCCAGAGCGTGGCCGGGGACACGGGCACCAGCTTGGGGAGCTGAGGATGCTCACGGTCAAGCGTGAATTGCTTCAGGCGCAGATAGCCGGTGGCTGGCAATTGGATGCATTGAGGCGGTGGGATACGCGCTGACATTTGCTGGGACCTCCAAATATTGACTGACACCGCACCGTATCGCGTGGCGAGTCATCCTGCAAATGCAGCCTAATTTTAGCTAATTCGACATGAAAGGATGTGCCCTGTAACCAGGTAGGAGTCTGGTGTAATGTCCTGTTAACTCCTGTAGTTAGCCGCGCGACACCTGCTTGCACGTTAAAGTCTGGCAGGAGAAGGGAAATCCCCAATGATTCGTTGCGCTTTCACCACTTTCTCCAAGGCTCTCAGCCCCTGAAAGGACTGCTGACGGTCTCAGGCGGGTCTTCGCCCTGCCGGTAGCGAGGCAGGGCAGGGCAGGCAATGGGCGCGGAGCCCCGTGTCCCGGCGATCACTGCCGCCCAGCGCCACTGCGTGCAATGGGCGGCCGCCACCATCTAATCGGCGCGCGCCGGGACGGGATACGCACGGAGCAGGGTATTGCCCCCGACCGGGCCTGCGGAGCAAAGGGGCGGGGCCGAGGGGGCGAGCTAAGTGAGCGCGTGTTGCGCCCCCATCCCCTGGACCTGCGCGCCGCGCGCCTGCAATTTCACATTATGAAATATGGACTGACGTGCGCGCAGCGCGACCAGCACCACGGGGCCCAGGCTGAGGCACCAGGCGCCGCGCCAGACAACACCACCGCAGCAGTCTCAGCAAGTCCCGGTCGCCCAGCGACACCAGCGCGCAGCGCCCTATCGCCGCGCGATGCGGGCTAGATTCCATAGCGAATCCATGCCCCCCGGGTCCCGCCCGGCACGGGCGCCACGCCCCCGGCCACGCTTACGATGCGGCCCATGCAACTCCCCGACGCCCACCGTGACCAGCCGCCCGTACTGCGGCTGTGGCACAGCTCTCCACTAGCCTCGCCTTACACGTGGTCAGTCATCACGGCAGCGCGCAGCCACGTGGTGCGGCGCACTCTCGACCTTGAGGTAACGCCTCCAGGGGCGCTGGGGCCGGAAGTGAGTGAAGCCGCGCTGCCCCCGGCCGACTTCAAGACGATCATGGGTGAACTGGAGCGCATCAGCATCTGCCCGGCGGCATCCAGTGAGCTTGTGCTCGACGCCGGCATGTACGGCGTTGAGATAGGCCGCTACCCCTCGCCCGTCGTGCTCGCGTGGGCGGGCAGCCCGCCGGTCGGCTGGGAAGGCCTGGCCGCTTGGCACCACCGCACCCGGCACCGCCTGAACCGGCTGCTACCGCCGGCCTCGGGCTTGGGCTATGAGTACCAGACGGGCCGGGGGCTGACGTTCGATGAGTAGCGCCTGGCCGGGCGCCTGCGGGCTCGGCCGCCGGCAGGCCGTGCTGCCCGACCAGGTCGACCTGAACCACGGCGTCGAATGCATGGCCTGACGGGCCCGCGGCGCCACCAGAATGGAGCCCACCGGCAGCCGACCCCAAAGACTGAGCCCCCATGCCCCTGACCCTGCCCCAGCTAGAGCGCCATCTATTCAAAGCCGCCGACATCCTGCGCGGCAAGATGGATGCGTCGGAGTTCAAGGAATACATCTTCGGCATGCTGTTCCTCAAACGATGTTCCGACGTGTTCGATGAGCGCCGCGAGCAGGTCACAGCCCAGGAGCTGGCCGCCGGCAAGAACAAGGTCGAGGCCGTGATGAGTGCCGAGCTGAAACGCTGGTACGGCTCATCGTTTTACGTGCCCCTGGAGTCGCGCTGGGAGTTCCTGGTCAACGACGCGCACAAGGGCGTCGGCGGCTACCTCAACAAGGCCCTGGGCGGCCTGGAAAGCAACAACACCAGCCTGAACGACGTGCTGGAGCACATCGACTTCACGCGCAAGGTGGGCCAGAGCCAGATCCCCGACATCAAGCTGCGGCAGCTCATCGTGCACTTCAGCAGCTACCGCTTGCGCAACAGCGATTTCGAGTTCCCGGACCTGCTGGGCGCCGCCTACGAGTACCTGATCGGCGAGTTCGCCGACTCGGCCGGCAAGAAGGGCGGCGAGTTCTACACCCCGCGTTCTGTCGTGCGGATGATGGTGCGCCTGATCAAGCCCGAGCAGCAGCACAGCGTCTACGACCCCTGCTGCGGTTCGGGCGGCATGCTGATCCTGGCCAAGGAATACATCGACGAGCACGGAGGCAACGGCGCTCGCGCCGACCTGTGCGGGCAAGAGGCCAACGGCACCGTCTGGTCCATCGCCAAGATGAACATGCTGCTGCACGGCATCAGCACCGCCAACCTGCTGAACGATGACACGCTGGCCGAGCCGCAGCATGTAGAGGGCGGCGAACTGATGCGCTTCGACCGTGTGCTGTCCAACCCGCCGTTTTCCATCAACTGGGGCACGGCCGACACCGACAGCAAGGGCCAGCCGGTCTACCAGCCCAGGCATCCCGAACGCTTCCGCTTCGGCGCCGTGCCGCTGGGCAGCAAGAAGGCCGATCTGATGTTCCTGCAGCACATGGTGGCCGTGCTGCGAGCGGGCGGCCTGCTGGCCACGGTGATGCCGCACGGCGTGCTCTTCCGCGGCGGTGACGAGCGCGGAATCCGCGGCAAGATGATCGAGGAAGACCTGCTGGAGGCCGTGATCGGCCTGCCGGCCAATCTGTTCTACGGCACCGGCATCCCGGCCTGCGTGCTGGTGATGCGCCAGCGCCAGGGCCTGCACAGCGGCAAGCCGGCCGAACGCCAGGGCCGCGTGCTGTTCATCAACGCCGACCGCGAGTACTTCGAGGGCCGGGCGCAGAACCACCTGCTGCCCGAGCACATCGAGAAGATCGTCCACACCTTCGACGCCTTTGCCGAGGTGCCGGGCTTCAGCGCCATCGTGCCCAACGCCACGCTGCGCGACAACGACTACAACCTCAACATCCGCCGTTACGCCGACAACGCGCCGGCGCCCGAGCCGCACGACGTGCGCGCCCACCTGCTGGGCGGCATCCCCAAGGCCGAGGTACAGGCCCAGGCCGCGCTGTTTGCAGCGCACGGCCTGGACCCGCTGGCGCTGCTGGCCGAGCGGCCGGGCGCCACGGGCAAGGACGCGGCCTACCTGGACTTCCGGCCCCAAATCGCCACCTGCCAGGCCATCAAGCCCGCGGCGGAAGCCAACCCCGGCCTGCTGGCCCGCGAGCAGGCCGTGCAGGACGCCTTTGCGGCCTGGTGGCAGGCCCACAGCCCGCGCATCGTGGCCCTGGGCAACCGGGGCCAGGGCCAGCAGAGCATCGTGGGCCTGCGGGCCGAGTTGCTGAACAGCTTCAGCGCGGCGCTGGAGCCGCCGGGCCTGCTCAACCCCTTCCAGGTGCGCGGCATCGTGGCCGGGTTCTGGGAAGCGGCCAAATACGAGTTCCTGACCCTGGTGGCCCGCGGGCCGCGCGGCGTGGTCGATGCCTGGCGTACCAGCATCCTGACTGCGATGGACGACGAGCAGAGCAAAGACAACCCGCTGGACCACAAGCTGGTCAAGTTCCTGATGGCCGAGTTCGTTGAGGCGCTGGCCGAGTTAGAAGCGCGCAAGGCCGAGCTGGACGGCCAGATCAAGGCGGCGACGCCCAACAAGGTTGGCGAGGATGGCGACGAGACCGAGGCCGGTGACGACGAGCCGGCGGTGGACGAGGCGCAGCTCAAGGAGTGGAAGCGGCAGTTGGTGGCCTTGAAGAAAGACCTGAAAGCCCGGGGGCAGGGTTTCGCGCAGCGGTTGAACGAGGCGGTGGACGCGCTGGACGAGGGCGGCGCCGCGGCGCTGCTGCTGGGCATTTTGCGCAGCGACATGCAGGCCATCTTGGCGCGCTATATCGGCGCGCACCGGCAGAAGGTCGTGGCCACGTTTGAGAACTGGTGGGACAAGTACAGCGTGACATTGACCGAAGTCGAGACAGCGCGTGAACATGCGGAGGCTTCGCTTCGCGATTTCCTTCAGAGGATGCGCTATGTGTAACAGCGCCGGCACGCTCCCCAGTTGGCCGGCGGTATCGCTTGCCGACCTAGCCCAGACGGTCACAAGTGGCGCTACGCCGGAGGCAGGAAATCCTCGTTACTACACGGCTGATGGCGGCGTCCCGTTCGCCAAGATTGAGGACCTGACGCGGGCAAAAGGGCGCTACCTGGAGTTGTGCAATCTGAGGGTTACAGATGTCGCGCTTCGCGAGACCGCCGCGAAGCTGTACCCGTTGGGCACCATCTTGCTGTCGATGTACGGCACGATTGGCTTAGCAAAGGTTTGTGCCCTTCCGCTAGCAGCCAACCAAGCACTTTGCGCACTCGTGCCGCCGTTTCGGTGCGATCCGGGATACCTTTTCCACCACCTTGAACACATACGGCCGCTGTGGTCTCGCTTCTCCGGTCAGACGACGCAAGCCAACATAAGCGGCGGCATCGTTCGCGCGCATCGAGTTCCGATTCCACCCGAAGACGATCAGGTTTTGATTCGCACGGTGCTCGACATCCTCGACACCACCATCCACCAGACCGAGACCCTCATCGAGAAGCTCAAGCTGGTCAAGCATGGGCTGCTGCACGACCTGCTGAACCGCGGCATCGACGACAACGGAGAACTGCGCCCGCCGCTGGGCGAGGCGCCTCACCTCTACAAGCAATCGCCGCTCGGCTGGATTCCGCGGGACTGGGCATGTGTCAGCGTTCGGGGCGCCGGTACGGTTCAATTGGGTCGGCAGCGTTCACCCCAGCACGAGCGAGGCCGCTACCTAATGCCATATTTGCGCGTAGCAAACGTATTCGACGGGTTGATCGACTTTTCGGACGTGTACGAAATGAATTTCAACCCGACAGAGCAGGAGGTGTTCTCTGTCTTGCCCGGCGACATTTTTCTGAACGAAGGCCAAAGTCTGGAGTTGGTTGGGCGCAGTGCGCTCTACGATGGACCGCCAAATGCGTACTGCTATCAGAAT
The DNA here is from genome assembly GCF_904426505.1 of Rubrivivax sp. A210. Lineage (GTDB taxonomy): Bacteria > Pseudomonadota > Gammaproteobacteria > Burkholderiales > Burkholderiaceae_C > Rubrivivax. The sequence goes on along the minus strand of NZ_CAJGBN010000001.1, from coordinate 425,368 downwards.
TCGTTGGTTCGATTTCGGTGCGGCAGTGGCGCCATTCCTGAATACCTGAGAGCCGTGTTTAAGCGATGGCTAGACATAGGAAAGTTCATGCAGGTTGCCAAGCAGACCACAAGCATGGCACACCTTGGCGCTGATCGTTTTGCTGAAATGTCAATTGCGCTCCCCAGTCGTAGAGAGCAAGAGCTGGTTGTGGAGCGAGCCCGACCTATAGAAGTTCGGCTATCTACTGAAGAAGGTGTCGTGAGGAAACTTCGCCTAGCGAAATCTGGCCTCATGGACGACCTCCTCACCGGCCGCGTCCGTGTCACCCCGCTGCTGGACGCCGCCGCCCCCGCATGACCTCGCCGCCGCTGCCCCCGCGCGAATCGCTCACGGTCGAGTTCAAGAGCGACCGCAAGCGCCTGCCCGACACCGATCTGGTTGAGGCCGTGGTCTGCCTGGCCAATGCCGAAGGCGGCGAGCTGTGGTTGGGCGTGGAAGACGACGGTACGCCCACTGGCCTGCACGCCGAACACTTGCATCTGGTGGGCCTGGCCGGGCTGGTGGCGGCGCGCACCTCGCCCTCGGTAGCCGTCAATGTCACGCTGGTCAGCCTGGGCGGCGTGAAGGTGGCCCATATCGCCGTGCCCAAGGGCAGCGCCGAGGTAGCCACCAGCAGCGGCGTCTACCTGCGCCGCCGCATCCGGCACGACGGCACGCCCGAATGTGCGCCCATGCTGCCGCATGACCGCGCCAGCCGCGCCACGCACTTCGGGCTGGCCGATGCGTCGGCCCAGGCCGTGGCCGGCGCCCAGCTTGCAGACCTGGACCCGCTGGAGCGCGAGCGCCTGCGCCAGAGCGTGCAACAGTACGGCGGCGACCGCGTGCTGCTGGAGCTGGACGACGAGGCGCTGGACGGCGCCCTGGGCCTGACCATCCGCCAGGCCGATGGCACGCGCGTGCCCACGCTCACCGGCCTGCTGCTGGTGGGCCGCGAGCAGGCCCTGCGCGACCTGGTGCCCACGCACGAGTTCGCCTTCCAGGTGCTGGCGCGCGAGGCCGTGGGCTTCAATGAGTTCCGCCGCTTCCCGCTGCTCAAGGCGCTGGATTGGCTTGAAACCAATTTCCGCCCCTACAACCCCGAGCGCGAAATCCAGATCGGCCTCTTCCGCGTGCCGGTGCCGCGCGTGGACCTGGGCGCTTTCCGCGAGGCCGTGGCCAATGCGCTGGTACACCGCGACTACCACCGCCTGGGCGCCATGCACGTGCGGCTGGACGACGAGGGCCTGACCATCAGCAACCCCGGCGGCCTGGTGGACGGCGTGACCCTGGCCAACCTGCTGACCACCGAGCCGCGGCCGCGCAACCGCGCGCTGGCCGACGCGATGAAGCGCGTGGGTGTGGTCGAGCGATCCGGTCGCGGCGTGGACAAGATCTACCGCGGCATGTTGCGCTTCGGCCGGCCCGAGCCGGATTACCGCCGCACCGATGCCCAGAACGTGGTGCTGCGCTTGGCCACGGTGGACGCCGACGAGGCCTTCCTGAAGCTGGTGGTGGCCGAGGAAGGCCGGCGCGGCACCGCGTTGCCCATCGACAGCCTGATTGCCCTGGCCGCGCTGCGCGAGTTGAAGCGGCTGACCACCGAAGAGCTGGCCCGGCACATCCAGCGTGAGCCAGCCCAGGCCCGGCGCACGCTGGAAACGCTTCTGGAGGCCGGCCTGGTGCAGGCCCACGGCGCCACCAAGGGCCGCACCTACACGCTGGCGCCGGGCGTCTACCAGGCCGATGGCGACAAGGCCGCCTACACGCGGCAGGCGGGCTTCGCGCCGCTGCAGCATGAGCAACTGGTGCTCAACTATGTGCGGCAGCATCAGGCCATCCGGCGCGCCGAGGTGATGGACCTGTGCCGGCTGTCGGAGGGCCAGGCCAAGGACCTGCTCAAGCGCATGAAGGCCGCTGGCCTGCTGCAGCTAGAAGGCGCCGGCCGCGGATCGGTGTACCGGCTGAAGCCGGAGCCCTGAACGCAGGCAGAACGGATGGAAACGGCCGGGAATCGGATGGAAACGGATGGTCTGCCCAGGGGTAGGCCCCGCAAGAGACGCGACGGATCAAGCACTTAGCGCAGGCCAGGGAGGCTTATGGGCTGGGAATTGGACGAGGTGGAGCGCCCGTTTGTCGAGCAGTTGGTCGGCATGGGCTGGCGCTACATCGCGGGCGACCTCGACGACCCTGCCGCCACCGGCCGCAGCAGCTTTGTGGAAGTGGTGCAGGAGGGCACGCTGCGCCGCCAGCTCCACGCGCTGAACCTGCGCGATGCCGCTGGCGCGGCCCAGCCCTGGCTGGACGAGGCGCGCATCGCCCAGGCCGTGGCCGCCATCACCCGCATACCGGCGCCGCGCCTGATGGAAGCCAACCGCGCCGCCACCGCGCTGCTGCTGGGCGGCATCGTGGTCGAAGGCCTGCCCGGCTGGGACGGCGGCCGCGGGCAGACCATCCACTACATCGACTGGGCCCACCCCGAGCGCAACGAGTTCACCGTGGTCAACCAGTACCGCGTGGACTGCCGGCCCGGCTACGACAGCGGCAAGGCTTTCATCGTGCCCGATCTGGTGCTGCTGGTGAACGGCATCCCGCTGGGGGTGGTGGAGTGCAAGAGCCCCAGCGTGCCCGAGCCGTTGCCCGAGGCCGTGGACCAGCTCCGCCGCTACACCAACCAGCGCCGCGCCAGCCACGAAATCGAGGACAACGAGGGCAGCGAAGAGCTGTTCCACACCAACCAGTTGCTGGTGGCCACCAGCTTCGACGAGGCGCGCGTGGGCACCGTGGGCGCCGCCTTCCGCCACTACGCGGCCTGGAAGACCGTTGCAGGGGCCGCAGGGCTGCGCACCGAGGCCGAGGTAGCCACGGCCCTGGGAAAGGCCGCCCTGAGCCCGCAAGAGCGCCTGGTGGCCGGCCTGCTGGCCCCCGCCAACCTGCTGGACGTGGTGGCGCACTTCAGCGTGTTCATGAGCGTGGAGGGCACGACCGTCAAGGCCGTGTGCCGTTACCAGCAATACCGCGCCGTCACCCATGCCGTGCAGCGCCTGCGCAGCGGCAAGACCCGGCGCCAGGACGGCGAGCACGACCGCCGCGGCGGCATCGTCTGGCACACCCAAGGCTCGGGCAAGAGCCTGACCATGGTGTTCCTGATTCGCAAGCTGCGCAGCGACCCGGTGCTGCGCCGCTTCAAGGTGGTGGTGGTCACCGACCGCACCGACCTGGAGGATCAGCTCTCGGGCACCGCGGCCCTGACCGGCGAGACCGTGGACATCGCCACCAGCACCGAGGCCCTGCGCCGGCTGCTGCGCCGCAAGGGCCCGGGCGTGGTGTTCGGCATGATCCAGAAGCAGCGCGGCGGCGACACCACGGGCGAACCGGGTCTGAAGGCCGCGGACCTGCCCACCCGGTTGCAGGCCCGCGAACCCACGGCGCCCGAGGTGCTGAACGATGACGACAGCATCCTGGTGCTGGTGGACGAGGCCCACCGCAGCCAGGCCGGTGATCTGCAGGCGGCCCTGCAGGCCGGGCTGCCCAACTGCGCGCGCATCGCCTTCACCGGCACGCCCATCCTGATGGGCGAGAAGAAGCGCACGCACGAAATCTTTGGCGAGTTCATCGACCGCTACACCATCCGCGAGGCCGAGGCCGACGGCGCCATCGTGCCCATCCTGTACGAGGGCCGCACGGCGCACGGCGCCGTCAAGGACGGCGCCAGCCTGGATGAGCTGTTCGAGGACCTGTTCCGCGAGCACACGCCCGAAGAGCTGGAGGCCATCCGCAAGAAGTACGCGACCAAGGGCCAGATCTTCGAGGCCCCGGCACTGATCGCCGACAAGGCGCGCGACATGCTGCGCCACTACGTCACCCACATCCTGCCCAACGGGCTGAAGGCGCAGGTGGTGGCCTACAGCCGGCTGGCGGTGGTGCGCTACCTGGACGCCTTCATCGCCGCCCGCGACGAGCTGCTGGCTGAGGCCGAGGCGCTGCCCACCGAAGACAAGGCCATGGACGACGAGGCGCTGTGCCGCCGCCCGGCCGCCGTGCAGGCCCGCGTGCAGGCCTGGCGCTTGCGCGAGACGCTGCGGGCCATCGAATTCGCGCCGGTCATCTCGGGCAGCAACAACGACGACCCGGCCTGGAAGGTCTGGACCGAGAGCACGGCGCAGAAGGCCCGCATCGAGCGTTTCAAGAAGCCGCTGCAGCACACCGACCCGGCCCGCCGTGACCCGCTGGCCTTCCTGATCGTCAAGTCCATGCTGCTGACCGGATTCGACGCCCCCATCGAAGGCGTGATGTACCTGGACCGGCCCATTCGCGAAGCCGAGCTGCTGCAGACCATCGCCCGCGTCAACCGCACCGGCCACGGCAAGCAGTTCGGAATCGTGGTGGACTACTTCGGCCTGGCCCACCACCTCAAGCAGGCGCTGAACGTCTACGCCGACGAAGACATCGAAGGCGCCCTGCAGAGCCTGAAGGACGAGGTGCCGGTGCTGCGCGACCGCCACCTGCGCGTGGTGGACCTGTTCCGCGCCCGCGGCGTGGAAAGCTTGACAGACATCGAGGGCTGCATAGACGTGCTGGCCAACGAGCGGCTGCGCGCCGAGTTCACGGTCAAGCTCAAGGCGTTTCTGGCCAGCCTGGACGTGGTGCTGCCGCGGCCTGAGGGCCTGCCCTTTGCGCCCGACGCCAAGCTGCTGGCCTTCATCTACGCCCGCGCCCGCAACCGTTACCGCGACACGCCGGTGCTGGGCAAGGACGTGGGCGCCAAGGTGCGTCGGCTGATCGACGAGCACGTGCTGTCGATGGGCGTGAACCCCAAGATCCCGCCGGTGTCGCTGACCGACGCCAATTTCGACACCCACATCGGGCGTGAGGCGAACGACCGCGCCAAGGCCAGCGAGATGGAGCATGCCCTGCGCGCCCATATCCGCGAGAACCTGGATCAGGACCCCGTGGCCTACCGCAAGCTCAGCGAGCGGCTGCGCGAACTGCTGGACCAGTTGCAAGGGCAATGGGACGAGCTGGCCAAGGCGCTGGCCGGGCTGATCGGCGAGCTGCGCGGCGGGCAGGTGCCCGCGGACCCGGCAGATGCCGAACTGCCCGAGCACTACGGGCCCTTCCTGCGCCTGATCGCGGACGCCGCGGCCGGCGACCGTACACTGACCGAGGCCGAGCGCGCGCTGCTGCTGGACCTGACCGTGGAGGTGGTGGACACCATCGCCGCGGAGCTGGTGCCCAACTTCTGGAAGCCGTACCGCCGGCCGGCGCAGGACGCGCTGAACGCGCGCATCTTCGAGCTGCTGATGCGCTCACCATTGGCGCTGCCCACGCCGCAGATCGAGGCGCTGGTGGACAAGCTCATGGAGCTGGCCCGGGCCAACCACCACCGGCTGAGTCAGGCGTGAGCACCCTCACCGTAAACGACCTGCGCTTTGACGTGCGCCGCAGCAGCCGGCGCCGCGCGCTGGAAATCACCGTGGACCGCGGCGGCGAGCTGATCCTGTCGGCGCCGCCCGAGGTGCCCGATGCACGGCTGCGCGAGTTCGTGCAGCGCAAGCGCATGTGGGTCTACCAGCAGCTCGCCCGCAAGGATGCCCTGGGCCGCGAGGCGCCGCGCAAGGCGTTTGTGGACGGCGAGGGCTTCGTGTACCTAGGCCGCAGCTACCGCCTGCGCCTGGTGCCCGAGGCCGACGCCGCGGTCAAGCTGCTGGGCGGCCGCCTGGTCATGCCCCAGGCCCTGGCCCGCGACGGCCGAGAGCACCTGATCCGCTGGTACACCGAGCGAGCCAGGCCCTGGCTAACGGCAAAGGTGCAGGACTACGCCGCCCGCATGGAAGTCAACCCCGCCGGCCTGCGCGTGCAGGACCTGGGCTACCGCTGGGGGTCCTGCGGCAAGGGCGAGGTGCTGTACTTCCACTGGAAGACCATCCTGCTGCCCGCGCAGATGGCCGAGTACGTGGTGGTGCACGAAATGGCCCACCTGCATGAGCGGCACCACACGCCGGGGTTCTGGTTGCGGGTGGAACGGGCCATGCCGGACTATGAGCGGCGCAAGGCGTGGCTGGGGGCGCGGGGGATTGAGGTTGAGGGGCTGTAGGGCGGTTCATAGCCGCGCCGTGCTGCACCGGTATGGCCTGCATGGCCTGCGCCTTCGCGCCGCGGGGGGACAGCCAGCTCGACTTGCACCACCTGGACCCCATCTCCGAGGGCCAGCGCCGCACCCGGCTGGAGGACCTGGCCGTGCTGTGCGCAAATTGCCACCGGTTCGCGCACTCGGTGGAGCCCCCGATGGGGGTGGAGGGGCTGCGGCTAGCGGTCGGGGGCGTGGACTAAAACCGCGCGGCCTGTGCGCTGGACGCAAAGCTCTACGTGCCACGGCCCGGGCCTGGTGGCCTGCCGTTGGCGCTCCGCTTGAGCGATGTTAGGCCTCGCGCTCACGGCAACCGGCCCTGAATGGCTTGTACCAAAGGCTTGTATGCCGCGACACCGATGCTAGCCAGGTAAGCCTTAATCGCGCACGTTGACAAGTACCCCGGAATTGCACTGGCGTCATCAGCTAGCACCTTCGTGAACTCATGGTGATCCGTGACGTTGTGTTGCGCAAGGACGTTTTCTACGTCAATGCCAAACTCTGCCTTTAGGTGCTGCCGGACGTGCGGCTGTCCGTACACCTCACGCTCTGGAGGTAAGGTGCCTGGAAATGAGAAGAGTCCAATAGCCGGTTCAGGTCCGATGTCTGGGTCGCGCACGGCAGCATATGGGCGTTTCAATCTCTGCATAAATAGAGCGCCACTGCGAACGGCCTTGGTGTCCCCAATTCCGTGCACATCTATGCATTTCAGGAGTACCGGATCAACGGTTCGGATCATCTCGGTCAGCAGGAGCTTGGCGAAGTCATCCTCTACCAAGACACAAAGGTCGCGATGTTGCCCGCCTGAGAGGATTGAGCGGGCTCGGGCGGCAGACATCTGCGGAAAGGCCGCCACTCCAGCGGCGTCTCTCAGAAGCATTACCCGAGCATCTGCTGGCAGTGAGTTCAGCAGCGTGCTTGAGTGCGTCGTCAGCACTATCTGGTGATGGCGCCGATTGCAAACGTCAAGAATGTACTTGCCAAGCTCGAACTGGGCATTTTCATGAAGGGAAGTCTCCGGCTCCTCAATGACGAAAAGGCTTTGCTCAGGAGAGTTTTCTAGCAGATCCACCAGATATAATGTGCGACCCTCGCCGAAACCCATATTGTTCTCTGAGTATTGTGCTCCAAACCTGCTTGCGATGCACAGTTCTCCCTGTCTCGGGCCGTGAGTTATTCCCTGAAAGTGGAGGCCCTGGTACTGTTGCCCCAGAATGCGGCCAACACGATCCTTAACATCATCAGGAATTGGCCTCTTAGCACCGAGCTGGATCTCTGCAGCACGATACATACTGAGATCGCGCTGCTCAACTTTGGGAATGTAAATCGTGAATCCGATGTAGTAACAGCTACGCTCGGGTTGACGCTTGTAGCCGGACCACTCCTTCGCGGCTCGCGTTACTGTCAGTGTCTGCGGATTGTCAACATCGGTCGTGTTGTACTCAAATATGACTGAAGAGTTCGGTCCGAACGGGTTCGGATCGGCGGCCGAAGCAGGGAAGAAGTCTCGAACGTAGAAACGCTTGATTCCAGTAACTGTCGATGGCTTTCGATATGCGCCAAGACATAGCTGCCCTACGGTGCTCTTGCCTGCCCCGTTGAGGCCGGAGATCGCAGTGATTGGAAATGGAAAGTCCATCTCAAGGTCCGTAACCCCACGGAAGCCCTGGATTCGGATTGACTTCAGGGAGGGACCGAAATTCGCATAGCGATTTTTCGGCGCGTACTTCTTCTGGATTTGAGAGCGCGGATCAGCCATAGTGGTTGTTTTCGAGGCCTAACGTGGGGGCTCAGCTGGAGACGACGGCAGGACGCCAAGCCCCGGGGTGGTGAGAATGTACCGCGTACCACCAGCCCGGGCCTGGTGGCCTGCCGTTGCCGCTCCGCATGAGCGAGGGGTTAGGCCGCACTTGTTGCCTCAGCCTTCTGGAGTGGCGTCCCTGTGGCGATCCAGCGATACCGAGCATCCTCGCTGCTCTGCGCTTTGGGATGCGCGATGACTACGAATTTGTGAACCGTGACTTGGCTAACTGAATGTGAAACAGATCCAGGCCCGGAAAGCTTAATTAGTTCAACGTGAGGAGGTTCTGCAAACGGATGCGGGAAAGGAATCTCCCTCCAGGCAAACCCGCCAACGATGAATTCATCATGCAATTTGGTTATGGTTCCAGCTCCATCTGGCGACCTATACTGATTTAGCTTCGCTGAAACATTGGTCTCGACTTTGTTGCCAGGTACGAAGAGTACGTAGGCTACAAATATTGCTGTGACCACAAATATCACAGCAATAACCCAAGAGCGATATTCGGTGAAAGCCGTTATGTACAGGCCCACGATTGATGAGCTACCAGCAATAATATTGAAGACTGCAAGAAGTCGGCCCAAAGCGAGTTCTCCTAGGCTTTCCTTAGAGGGCGCGCGTAGCAACCTCGGGTGTAGTTGTGCGGCCTAACGTTCGAGGTAAGCGGGCGACGACGGCAGGACGCCAGGCCCGGGCTGGTGAAAATGTACCGCGTACCACCAGCCCGGGCCTGGTGGCCTGCCGTTGCCGCTCCGCATGAGCGAGGGGTTAGCCGTCAACGCGTTTCCCGTACTTGAGGCCCCGAGACATTACAAGTGCCGCGTACTTCAGATTGAGCCTTGGCGCGATTGCTCCCAATTGTTGTTCGGCAAGAGCCAAGAGCTCCTCTGCTGCAACTACGTAGCCCTGCTTTGCGAAGACTTCGTATTCTTCGAGGATCAGATTATCGTCCGATGTATTGAGAAGGTACGCAAGGTCGCCTGCCGATCCATCGGGGTGCGTAATATTCTTGTAGAGCATCACGCCAACATCATCTTTAGAACGCGGCGAAGACAGCGGGAATTGCTGTCCGTACTGATCTATGCGAAGACGGGCAGCACGGTAGTCAGCATGAGCTAGGCCGTCGGCACACTGCCGAATCAGGATCATTTGATCTGCCGACGCTGGAAAAAGGGCCTTAACATGGCGCTCGAGTTTTTGGCGGACTACTCGACGGGAACCCTTCTGAAACTCTTCCCAGTTTCGGGAGTTCGAGAACGTTGCTTGCGCATGCACTTCAGCTGCAAGTCTGATTCGGAATTCAATGGCACGGGCGCGCGCCATTAGCGCGAGCATTGGTTGCCAACTCTCTTCGAAGAACTGGGCAAGAGCTTGGACGTTTTGATCCATGTGACGCCTAACGTGTGATTGACAGCGCCGCAAAGTTGCCACAGACGGGAACAAATTCTGTCACGGTAGACCTGTTCTTGCTAGCCCTGATCGAAATTGCCTGAGATTCGAGGCGTCGCAGCCCCATATGGCCGATCTGTAGGAGCGGCAGTTTTCAGACGCGATTCTTGCTCTTGTAGCTTGCGCCCCTGGCCCGCGCAAGCCCGCGCGCCCCGGGACGTGAAGGGTAACCACTGCCCGGGCCACTTGGTGCTCCCCAGGGCCCTGGAAGCCCGGTCGTGTGGCCCAGCCCCTAGCCGTGTCGTTTGCATGGCGCTGCGGTGCCGGCAGGGCCTCTCTGCCGCGTGCGGGGCTTGAAGGGCATCGCGGGCATTGGGCCGGGCCGCGGCGGCAGTTCCAAGATTTAGCGCACGGCGGGCTTGGGCCTGGGCCTGGGCCTGGGCATCGGCATCCATGAGCTGGGCGCCACGTCGTTGCCCGTGACCGCCGGGAATGCATCTCCCTGAATTTTTGGCCAAATTTTCGGCAGGGGCTCCGATAACAGGTCCATGGGTCCGGATGACTAAGCCAGGGTTTACCGGCCCGCCCGCGGGGGTGTCCGGGGGCTGCCGGGGGTCGGGCGTCGTCCCCCACTGAACTTGGTCGGGTCGGTTAGGAAAATGGGCTCCATGGCCTCGTACACCTGATCGCTCTGCGTGGCGGGCGCGGCAGCCATCACTGCGGGTGGGCGCGCGGTATCGGCAGCCTGCTGCGCAAGGGCCAAGAGCCAGCCCCTAGCAGGACAGCGTGCCTCGTCACGGGGCTTTCTGGTCGTTCGGGGCAGGGCAAGGGCTCCGCATAACGGCAACGCAACGGCAACGCTGGCCCCAGAAAGCACAACGCCCACACGGGGTGGGCGTTGTAAGTGCTTGTCGCACTTCGAGTTTTTGGCTCCCCGACCTGGGCTCGAACCAGGGACCTACGGATTAACAGTCCGGCGCTCTACCGACTGAGCTATCGGGGAACAGAGCCGCTCAGTATAGCCTGAAAATCCAGGGCTTCAAAAGCTTGCCTGCACGGAAGCTCGCCATGTGCGGGGCGCGAGTGGGTACAAGTACACATGGCTGAACTGGTAGGGCGATTCCTTCCAGGCCTGTTGGTCGGTGGCATTGTCGACGCCCAGGCGCCAGACCAGGGTGGTGGCCTGCCATTGCTGGCGCCAGCGCAGGCCCAGGTCCAGGCGCGTCCAGCCCGGGATGGTCGCGTCGGCGTCGCTCGCGTAGACCTCGCGTCCCGGAGGCAGCACATGGCGCTGGCCCTCGGCGCTGAGCTGGGCCAGCAGCGCCAGGCCGGGCAGTGGGCCGACCGCGAATTCGCTGCCCAGGCGCAGCGTGGCGCGCGGTACGTTGGCGGGGCTACGGCCGTTCACCGCAGCTTGGCTCGAGCCCTGGCGCCGGGCGTCCAGCCACATTGCGCTGGCCTGCCATAGCCAGGGTCCGGTGCGCATCGTGCCGGCGGCCTCCAGGCCGCGGTGGCGGGCGCTGCCGTCGACGATGCGGGTGCAGGGCGTGCTGGCGGTGAAGTCGCAGCGGTCAAAGGTCTGGGGGCGGGTGATGTCGAACAGGGCCACCGAGGCTTCGCCATCGCGGCCGGCATGCTTGAGTCCGATCTCGAGCTGGCGGCTCTGCAGCGTGAAGGTTTCGCCGGCATTGGTGTAGCGCGCCCGGCTGGGCGTGGCTTCGGACTCGAGGCCGCGGCCCCAGCTGGCATAGGCGATGGTCCCTGGTGCCAGTTCGTGGCTCAGCGCCAGCCACGGGGTGGTGAAGGATTGCTCGTAGGGCTTGTCGCCCAGGGCATCGGACGGGGTGATCGTGCGCTGGCTCTTGCGCTCGATGCGCGAGTGGCGAAGGCCGGCAAACAGTTGCCAGGCCGGGGCCAGCTTGACGGTGTCGCGCGCAAAGAGTTCGGTGCTGCGTTCGTCGCGGTGGGTGTTGCTGTCGAGAAAGCCTGCCGACGGCGGGGTTTGCAGGCTGCCGTCCACCTTGCCCAGGCCTGCGATGTCGAACACGGCATCGTTCATGCGCGCCGTGTAGTTCGTGAACAGCAGGCCGGCCTCGACCCGGTGTTCCAGCCCCGCCATGCGCGCCGGGCCCGAGGCCGAGAGTTGCAGCGCGCGGCTGGTGCGCCGCTCGCCTTCGCTCTTGAACTCCCAGTAGGTGAAGCTGCCATCGGGCGCGTAGCGGTCGCAGGTCTGGCCGCAATCAAAGGTATTGGGGTCGAAGAGCCCGAAGGGGAAGGCGGTGTTGTCGTCGGTGCGCAGCTTCTGCTGCATCGCATGGGCGAACAGTTGCCAGTCACCGGCCAGGCGCTGGCGCCAGCGCAGCGAGGCGGTCTGGCCATCGAAGACCACCGGCTGTCGCCAGGGCTGGTCATTGAGGTTGAGGCGGGGGTCGATGTCCTGCGCGCCCGGCACGCTGGCGCCCAGCATGCTGAAGCCGGCCACGCTGGGCTGGCGCTGGCGGCTGATTTCGAGCTCGGCCTGCAGCAGGCTGTAGTCGCCGAGCTGCCAGTCGGCGGCGGCGGCGATCAGGTGGCGCTCGCCGTGCGTGTGGCGTTGAGGCGGGTTCAGATGCTCGTAGGCGGCGTTGATGCGCAGGCCGAAAGTGCCGTCGCTGCCGAAGCTCTCGCCCAGATCCACCGCGCCCAACACGCTGCCGGCGCCGCGCCATTCCATGCGCCCCTGGCGCAGCGTGCCGGCGGGCCGTTTGACGATCAGGTTGACGAGGCCGCCGGGCGCGCTGGTGCCAGCCTGCATGCCGCTCGTGCCTTTCAGCAGTTCCAGCCGTTCCTTGTTGTCCAGCGGCAGCGCGGTCTCGGCATTGATGGGCAGGCCGTCGCGGCGGTAGTTGAAGCGGTTGTCCAGCGTGTAGCCACGCGTCGAGACGATGGCCCAGTAGCCTTCGGCGTTGTAGGCATCGCCCACGCTGGCGTCCAGCCGCGTCAGCGCGCCCAACGAGGCGATGCCGCTGTCGGCCAGCTGCTGCGGGCTCCAGCTCGCGGCCTGCACCGGCGTGCGGGCCAGGGGCATGTCGCCGAAGCCGGCCACGCCGGCATGGCCCTGCTGGCGGGTGCCGGTGATGGTGACGGTGTCCTGCTGCGCCGCCGCTGGCAGCGCGGTGGCCACCGCGGCAGCCAGGGCCACGAGGCGGAGAGGGAAGAAGGGTCTGGGGCTTGCCATCCTGCACGTCCGGTTAGATGGCAGGTCGGCGTATCGGCGGCGCGGGCACGCGATGAGGGCCCTGGCATTCGACTGCTTCCCTGCGCGAGGATTACCTCAATCAGGTTCAAAGGGACTTTCTCAGTCGATGCCTTGCGGCACCAACACCCCTAGCGAAGTGACGCCGGCCAGAGCCGGCGACGGGTGGATTATTGCAGATGCATGAAGCCCGCCAGAAAAGGGCAAGGCCCGCACGCGGCGGGCCTTGTTACGGGGTGAAGGGGCCAGGGCTTCAGTCGAAGACCGGCGTCTCCACGCCCAGCACCTTGTGCAGCTTGGGGCTGGTGGTGGTGTATTGCAGCAGGATGCGCTTCTCGGGGAAGACATAGGGCGCGGCACCGAAGGCGGCCAGCGCGGCTTCGTGGAAGCCCGACAGGATGAGCTTCTTCTTGCCCGGGTAGGTGTTGATGTCGCCGACGGCGAAGATGCCGGGGATCGAAGTCTCGAACTTCTCGGTGTCGACGACGATCTGCTTGCGCTCCAGGCCCAGGCCCCAGTCGGCGATGGGGCCGAGCTTGGGGCTGAGGCCGAAGAACACCAGCAGCATGTCCAGCGGCAGCACGCGGGTGACGCCGTCGCCGCCGGTGAGCTTGAGGCTCTTGAGCTGGCCGTTGGCTTCGTCGAAGCCGGTGACCTGGCCGACCACGAACTGCATCTCGTAGGCGTCGCACAGCTCGCGCATCTTGGCCACGCTGGCCGGGGCGGCGCGGAAGCCATCGCGGCGGTGTACCAGGATCACGCTCTCGGCCTTGTTGGGGCCGTCCTGCACGAAGTTGAGCGTCCAGTCGAGCGCCGAATCGCCGCCGCCCACGATGACCAGGTTCTTGCCCGCGAACTGCGCCGGGTTGCGCACGCGGTAGAAGAGCTGGCTCTCGTCGAACTTGTCGAGGCCGTCCACGCGCAGCAGGCGCGGCTGGAACGAGCCCACGCCGCCGGCGATGAAGATGGTCTTGCTGAGGAAGCGCGTGCCCTTGGCCGTTTCGACGAAGAAGCGGCCGTCTTCCTCCTTGCGCACCACCGTCACCTCGTGGCCGAAGTGGAAGGTGGGGCCGAAGGGCTCGATCTGCTTGAGCAGGTTGTCGGTGAGTTCCTTGCCGGTACACACCGGCACCGCCGGTATGTCGTAGATGGGCTTGTCGGGGTAGAGCTCGATGCACTGGCCGCCCGGGTAGGCGAGCGAGTCGATGACATGGGCCTTGATCTCGAGCAGGCCGAGTTCGAAGACCTGGAACAGGCCCACCGGGCCGGCGCCGATGATGACGGCGTCGGTCTCGATGAGGGGAGCGGCGGAGTTGCTGTCTGCGTTCATTCGGGGTTCAGCGCACCAGTTGATCGAGCTTGTCGCGCCGGTCTTTCCATTCGTCGGCGTCGGGCAGGGCGGCCTTGCGCTTGGTGATGCTGGGCCACTTGGGCGAGAGATCGGCGTTGAGCTTGATGAAGGCGAGCTGGTCGTTCGGCACGTCTTCCTCGGGCAGGATGGCGTTGACCGGGCACTCGGGGATGCAGACCGCGCAGTCGATGCACTCGTCGGGGTCGATCACCAGCATATTGGGCCCCTCGCGGAAGCAGTCGACGGGGCAGACATCGACGCAGTCGGTGTACTTGCAGCGGATGCACGATTCGAGGACGACGTGGGTCATGTGGAGGCTCTTGTCGATGAAGGGGCCGCGGGCGCATGCCGCAACCCGCAAAACCCATGATTTTACGGTGCTGTGACGGGCTTTTCGGCCGCCAAGGCGTGGCGCGCAGGGGTCTTTGCACCCGCCACCACGGCGTGCGCACCGGCGCCCACGGTGACGATGCTGGGCCGGCCGGCGTGCAGCACGGCCGCGGCGCCCAGCTCAGCCAGGCTGTGCGTGCTGGCCAGCGCATCGGTCCAGCCGGCGCGCGAGGCCACGCAGACCGGCGTGTCGGCGCCCCAGCCCGCGGCCAGCAGGCGGCGGCCCAGGGCGCCGAGCTGGCGGCCGGCCATGTAGAAGACCTCGGTGTCGGCGTGGCGGCCGCCCTGCAGCTCGCCCTCGCGCGTCATCGCCGTGGCCAGGCTCACGCTGCGGCCGCTGCCGCGGCGCGTGAGCGGGCGCTGCGTCTGGGCGGCGGCGGCAAGCGCCGCGGTGACGCCGGGCACGACCTCGCAGGCGATGCCGGCGGCGGCCAGGGCCTGCAGCTCTTCTTCGAGGCGGCCGAAGACGCTGGGGTCGCCGCCCTTGAGCCGCACCACGCGCTGATGGCTTTGCGCATAGCGCACCAGGAGCGCGTCTATCGTGGCCTGGCCGGTGCCGTGGCGGAAGCCGCGCTTGCCCACGTCCACCCACAGCGCCTGGGGCGCCATGCTGCGCAGCGCGGGGTCGGTGAGGGCGTCGAACAACACCACCTCGGCCTCGGCCAGGCGGCGCGCGCCGCGCACCGTGATGAGGTCGGCCGCGCCCGGCCCGGCGCCGATGAAGACGACGCGCACCGTCATGTCGGTTGCACCTCGCGCACCAGCAACGCACCGCTGGTGCGGTGGCTGGCGGGGTCGACGACGATCAGCGCGCCGCCGATGCGGTTGCTGGCATAGGGTGCCAGCGGCAGCGGCTGTTGCAGCTCGAACACGACTTCGGCGATGTCGTTGACGGCCAGCGAGTGCGCGTCCTGCGGCTCCAGCGTGTGGATGTCCAGGCAATGCACGATCTCGACCAGGCGCGCCTGCACCCAGCGGTTGCCGTGGCGCACCCAGTACTTGCGGCCCAGCGTGGCGGCCTCGGTGTCCAGCCAGGCCAGCGTCGCGCTGAAGCGGCGCACCGGGGTCAGCGTGCCCGGTGCGGCCAGCCAGTCGCCGCGCGAGACATCGAGCTGGCGGTCCAGCACCACGCCGGCCGACTGCCCGGCCTCGACCGCGGCCACGGTGGCGCCGGCGCGGCGCACCTCGGCCACGATGGCGCGTTCGCCGCTGGGGAAGACCTGCATCTCGTCGCCGGCCTTGACAGCGCCTTGCGCCACGCGGCCCCACAGCACGCGCGGCTGGGCGCCCACGCCCTGGCCTTCACGGGCCACGTATTGCACTGGCAGGCTGAAAGCCCCGTCCAGGCGTTCCTGGGTCGCCGGCAATTGCTCCAGCAGCTGCAGCAGTGAGGGGCCGTCGTACCAATCGGCCACCAGCGGCGTGGTGACGTTGTCGCCGCGCAGCGCCGAGACCGGCACGACGCCGGCCACCGCCATGCCGGCCTCGGCGGCAAAGGCCAGCAATGCATCCCTCACCGCCGCATAGGCGGGGCCGGGGTCGGCCACGGCGTCGAGCTTGTTGATGGCGAACACGATGCTGGGTACGCGCAGCAACTGGGCCAGCAGGCTGTGACGGCGGGTCTGCGGCAGCAGCACGACGGGGCGCGCCGCGAGGTCGAGCTTGGTGATGTCGACCAGCACCACGGCGGCATCGCTGCCGGCGGCGGCGGTGACCATGTTGCGCGTGTATTGCTCGTGGCCCGGGGCGTCGGCGATGATGAACTTGCGCGTCGGCGTCGTGAAGTAGCGGTAGGCGACGTCGATGGTGATGCCCTGCTCGCGCTCGGCCTCGAGGCCGTCGGTGAGCAGGCTCAGGTCGATGGGCTCGCCGGCGGCGCGCGCATGCAGGTTGTCGAGCTGGTCGGCCAGGATGGCGCGGCTGTCGAAGAGCAGACGGCCTATCAGGGTGCTCTTGCCATCATCGACGCTGCCGGCGGTGAGGAAGCGCAGCGCCTTGTGCTGCTGGGGCACGGCCACGGTCTTGGCCTGGGCAATGGCGTTCATCAAAAATACCCTTCCTTCTTGCGCCGCTCCATCGAGGCGTCGCTGGTGCGGTCGTCCATGCGCGTGGCGCCGCGTTCGCTGATGGTGACGGTCAGCGTCTCGGCGACGATGTCGCTGGCGCTGGCGGCGTCGCTCTCCACCGGGCAGGTACACGTCATGTCGCCCACGGTGCGAAAGCGCACCGGCAGCGTTTCGATCTGCTCGCCCGCCAGCGGCGGCGTGACCTCGGTCACCGGCACCAGCAGGCCCTTGCGGCGCACGACTTCGCGCGCATGGCTGTAGTACAGGCCCGGCAGCGGCACGCGCTCGCGCGCCAGGTAGAGCCACACGTCAAGCTCGGTCCAGTTGCTGATGGGGAAGGCGCGGAAATGCTCGCCCGGCTTGATGCGGGTGTTGAACAGCGTCCACAGTTCGGGCCGCTGCTCCTTGGGCTGCCACTGGCCGAAGCTGTCGCGGTGGCTGAAGATGCGCTCCTTGGCGCGCGCCTTCTCCTCGTCGCGCCGCGCGCCGCCGATCAGGCAGTCGAAGCGGTGCTCCTCGATGGCCTCCAGCAGGGCCACGGTCTGGTGGCCGTTGCGCGACTCCAGCGGATGGGCCAGGCGCACGGTGCCGCGGCGGATGCTGTCCTCGACGCTGCCCACCAGCAGGCGCTCGCCCATCTCGGCGACGCGGCGGTCGCGGAATTCAATCACCTCGGGGAAGTTGTGCCCGGTGTCCACGTGCAGCAGCGGGAAGGGCAGGCGGCCGCTGAATTCCTGGCCCGAGACGTGATTCTTGAAGGCCTTCTCGGCCAGGCGCAGCACGACGCAGGAATCCTTGCCGCCGCTGAACAGCAGGGCCGGGCGCTCGAAGGTGGCGGCCACCTCGCGCAGGATGAAGATGGCCTCTTCCTCGAGCGCGTCGAGGTGCTGGTGGTCCAGCCCTGGCAGGAGATGGTCGATGGCGACGGGCGCGTTCATGCGGTGGCTTCCTTGTTGTAGTCGTGGCTCACGTCATGGCTCACATGGAGCCCGCATTCCTTGGCCGCTTCATCCTCCCACCACCAGCGGCCGGCGCGGAAATCTTCGCCCAGCGCGATGGCGCGGGTGCAGGGCTCGCAGCCTATGCTGGGGAAGAATTCGTCGTGCAGCGGGTTGTAGGGCACGTCGTTCAACTGGATGTAGTGCCAGACGTCGGCCCAGCTCCAGTCGGCCAGCGGGTTGATCTTGCTGCGGCCCTGGTCGTCGGCTTCGCTGAAGAGTACGGTGCCGCGGGCGCCGCTCTGCTCGCGGCGCAGGCCGGTCACCCAGGCTTGGCGACCTTGCAGCAGGCGGGCCAGCGGTTCGAGCTTGCGCAGCGCGCAGCAGGCCTTGCGCAGTTCGATGCTCTGGCGCATGGCCATCGCGCCGTGGCGGTCGACGAACTGCACCACCTGTTCGGCCGGCGGCGACCAGACCTCGACGGCCAGGCCGTAGCGCTGCTCGATGCGCGGGATCAGCGCCAGCGTCTGGGCATGCAGGCGGCCGGTGTCCAGCGTGGCCAGCGCGATGGGCAGGCCGTGGCGGGCGATGAGGTCGGTGACGACCATGTCCTCGGCGCCCAGGCTGGTGGTCTGGACGATGCGGCCCGGGTGCGCGCTGGCCGCGGCCTGCAGCACCGCCAGGGCGTTGGCGACGCGGTCCTCGAAGCCGGCCGTGGCACGGGCGTTGAGTGCGATGGCGCGGCTCATCAGGCTTGCTCCACCGTGCGCTCGGGCGGCACGGTCTGGTAATGGGTGTCGAAGAAGCCCAGCGAGCGCTGCGCGCTTTCGAGCTTCTGGTCGGCGCGCAGGCGTGCGGCGCTGAAGCCGCAGCGGCGCAGCAGTGGCGGCATGTCGGTCAGCACGTCGCCGGTGGCGACGATGTCGCCGGCGTAGTGCAGGCGGCCGCGCAGCAGCACGGCCTGCGAATAGGCGCGGCCGTCGGTCCACTTGGGAAAATCCAGCACCACGGCAGCGTGGCGGCGCACCTCGTCGGCATGGGCCAACACGTCGGCTGTGTTGGCCAGCACCAGGGCGCCGGCGGGCAGTTCCTGCTCGGGGGCGATGAAGCGGAAATCGGTCATGTCGGGGGGCTTTCCTGGTTCAGTCCACTGCGGCGGTGCTGCGGCGCACCTCGTCGGCGGCGCGGCGGAAGGGCAGGGGCCCGAGGCGGCGCGAGGTGTCGATGAAGCGCTCACCGGCCTGGCGCTCGCGCAGATAGACGGCGATCACGGCCTCCATCACGTCGGGCACCTCGTCGGCGGCGAACGAAGGGCCTATCACCTTGCCGGCCACCGAGGGGCCGCTGATGGCGCTGCCGTCGGAGCCGGCCACCGTGACCTGGTACCACTCGCTGCCGTCCTTGTCGACGCCGAGGATGCCGATGTGGCCGCTGTGGTGGTGGCCGCAGCTGTTGATGCAGCCGCTGATGTGGAGGTCGATGTCGCCGATGTCGTGCAGTTCGTCCAGGTCGTCAAAGCGCTCGGTGATGGCGGCGGCGATGGGGATGCTGCGCGCATTGGCCAGCGCGCACAGGTCGCCGCCGGGGCAGGCGATCATGTCGGTGAGCAGGCCGATGTTGGGGGTGGCGAAGCCGTCCTCGCGGGCATCGAGCCAGAGCGCGCGCAGGTCGGTCTCGCGCACCCAGGGCAGCAGCAGGTTCTGGTCGTGGGTGACGCGCAGCTCGGCGTGGCTGAAGCGCTCGGCCAGTTCGGCCGCGGCGTCCATCTGGTCGGCCGTGATGTCGCCGGGCGGCAGGCCGGGACGCTTGAGCGACAACGTCACTGCCTTGTAGCCGGGCACGCGGTGGCCATGCACATTGCGCTGCAGCCAGCGTTCGTAGGCTGGCAGCGGCGGCGTGGCCGCGGCGGTGGGCAGCACCGGCAGCGGTGGCAGCGGCTGGAAGTGGGCGGCGACGCGGTCGAGCTCGGCGGCCGGGATCAGCGGTGTGGCCGGGTCGGCGCGCAGCGCCTCGTACTCGCGATTGACGGCGTCGACGAAGCGCTGGCCCTCGGCCTTGACGAGGATCTTGATGCGCGCCTTGTACATGTTGTCGCGGCGGCCGTGCAGGTTGTACTGGCGCACGATGGCCTCGATGTAGACGAGGATCTCGCGCCAGGGCACGAAGGCGTGGAAGGGCACGGCGATCACCGGCGTGCGGCCCATGCCGCCGCCCACGGCCACCGCGAAGCCGACCTCGCCGGCGGCATTGCGGCGCAGCGTGAGGCCGATGTCGTGCCAGGCGGTGGCGGCGCGGTCTTCGCGGGCGCCGGTGACGGCGATCTTGAATTTGCGCGGCAGGAAGGCGAACTCGGGGTGCAGCGTGCTCCATTGGCGCAGCAGCTCGCAATAAGGCCGCGGATCGACCTCCTCGTCCGGTGCGATGCCGGCCAGGGCGTCGGTGGTGATATTGCGGATGCAGTTGCCGCTGGTCTGGATGCCGTGCATGTCCACATCGGCCAGCAGGTCCATCACGTCGGCGCTCTGCGGCAGTGGAATCCAGTTGAATTGCAGGTTCTGGCGCGTCGAGAAGTGGCCGAAGCCACCCCGCTCGGTGGGCAGGCCGGCGTCCTGGCGGTCGTGCTCACGGGCAATGCGGGCCAGCTGGCGCAGCTGGCGCGCAGCCAGTTCGCCGTAGGGCACGGCCACGCGCAGCATGGGGGCGTGGCGTTGCACATACCAGCCGTTCTGCAGGCGCAGCGGGCGGAAGTCGTCGTCGGCCAGCTCACCGGCCAGATTGCGCTGCAACTGGTCGCGGAACTGCGCGGCGCGTGCGCGGACGAACTCGCGGTCGAAATCGGTGTAGGCGTACATAGGTCAGTTAAGCACTTTCAGGCCTGCTCCGAGCAGGGAAACACACAGCACGCCGCGCACAAGCCGCTCGGGCATGGAGCGCGTGAGGCGGGCGCCAAGCCAGATGCCGGGCAGCGAGCCCAGCAGCAGGGCGCCGAGCAGCGCCCACTCAACGTGGCCCAGGGTGGCGTGGCCGATGCCGGCCAGCAGGGTGAGCGGCACCGCGTGGGCGATGTCGGTGCCGACCACCTTGTGCGCCGCCAGGCGCGGGTTGAGCAGCAGCAGCAGGGTGGCGCCGATGGCGCCGGCGCCGATGGAGCTGAGCGAGACCAGCACGCCCAGCAGCACGCCGCTGGCCACGGTGGCGATGAGATGGCGGCGCGGCGTGAGGACGCGCTCGAGGCGCAGGCCCAGGCCGTGCCAGGCGCGGCGGTAGAACACCGCAACCGCGGTCAGCAGCAGGGCCACGCCCAGCGAGGTGGTGAGCGCGCTGGCCCAGCCCTTGGTGATGCCGGTGTAGTGCATCAGCGCCACCGTGGCCAGCGTGGCCGGCACGCTGCCGGCCAGCAGCAGGCCGGTGAGGCGGGTGTCGACGTGGCCCAGCCGCCAGTGCGCCCAGCTGCCACCCGACTTGGTGATGGCGGCGAACCACAGGTCCGTGCCTATGGCCACCGCCGGGTTGAGCTTGAACACGCTCATCAGCAGCGGCGTCATCAGCGAGCCGCCGCCGACGCCGGTCATGCCGACGATGGCGCCGACGCCGAAACCGGCCAATACCGCAATCAGATCCATGCTGCCCTTGAAGGATGAGGGTGAACCCGGAGGGCTCGCCGAAGTGGGGCAATGTAAGAAAAATCCATATCGCCGGGAACTACAAATTAGTAGCTTGCATATACCTATTCGGAATTTGGAGGGTGGCCCGGCTTCCTAGAATGGCCGCATGAAGACAACCCCTCTTTGCCGCGGGACATTTGCCGCGGCCTGGCTGCTCCTGCTGGCGGCCTGCCAGACACCGCCGGCCCATCCACCGATCACGCCGTCCACGCCGCCGCCGGTTGCCGCCGCGGCCTCGGCGCCGCGCCCGCCCTTGCGCCCGCCGCGCATAGGCCTGGCCCTGGGCGGCGGCGCGGCGCGCGGCTTTGCCCACATCGGCGTCATCCAGGTGCTGGAAGAAGCCGGCATACGCCCGGCCCTGGTGGCCGGCACCTCGGCCGGCAGCCTGGTGGCGGCACTGTACGCCGCGGGCAAGACCGGCGCGGAGCTGGAGTCGCTGGCGCTGACCATGGACGAGGGCGCCATCACCGACTGGGCCTTTCCGACGCGCGGGCTGATCCGCGGCGAGGCGCTGGCGCGCTTCGTGCGCGAGCACACCAAGGGCCGCAGCATCGAGCAGCTGCCGCTGCCGCTGGGCATCGTCGCCACCGACCTGGACAGCGGTGCCGCCATCCTGTTCCAGCGCGGCGACACCGGCGCGGCCGTGCGCGCCTCGAGCGCGGTGCCGGCGGTGTTCCAGCCGGTCAAGATCGGCGAGCGCGAATACGTGGACGGCGGCCTGGTCTCGCCGGTGCCGGTGCGCTCGGCGCGCCAGATGGGGGCCGAGCTGGTGATTGCGGTCGACATCTCCAGCCCGCCCGAGGGTGCGGCCACCGACGGCGTGATGAAGATGCTGCTGCAGACCTTCGCCATCATGGGCAAGAGCATCAACCAGTTCGAGTTGCGCGAGGCCGACATCGTGGTGCGGCCGCCGCTGGTGGGCGTGTCGTCGGCCGACTTCACCTCGCGCGTGCGCGCCATCCGCTCTGGCCGCGAGGCGGCCCAGGGGCAGCTGGCGGCGCTGCGTGCCCGCATCACGGCGCTATCGCGCTAGAAGCATCAAGGCCGGAAAAGAAATCGGCCCGGGCTTGCGACCGGGCCGAAAGGCGCACCGCAGAGGCCGGGCGCCGGTTCACAACCTTCCACTCGAGAGACCTGGAACCACGTCCCAGGCCGGTGATGGATGCGGCCGGCGCAAAAAAGTTCAGGCCGGATCGAAATCCGGCCTGAAGCGGCAAGCGGTTCGGGCCGGCCGCAGCCAGCCCGAGGGCGCCTGATTTAGGCGGCGGCGCGCTTGGCGGCCTTGGCGGCGGTGGCCGTCGCGGTCTTGGTGGCGCTGACGGCCGAGTTGGTGATGGCCGTGAAGTTGGCTTCGGCGACTTCGGTGGCTTGCTTGGCAGCCTTGTGAACGCTT
The DNA here is from genome assembly GCF_904426505.1 of Rubrivivax sp. A210. Taxonomy (GTDB): domain Bacteria; phylum Pseudomonadota; class Gammaproteobacteria; order Burkholderiales; family Burkholderiaceae_C; genus Rubrivivax. The sequence goes on along the minus strand of NZ_CAJGBN010000001.1, from coordinate 402,992 downwards.
TCGTAGGCGTTGTTGGCGGCGGCGACGGCCGACTTCACCAGGGCGACGGCGCTCTCGCTGCCGGCCGGGGCGTTCTTGACAGCGTTGTCGACCAGGGCCAGCACCTTCTTCTGGCCGTCGGCCAGGGTGGCTTCGGTGACCTTGTTCAGCTCGGCGGTGCTGCCGGCCATGATGTCATACAGGTGACGGCTGTAGGCGGCGGCCTTCTCGGCGGCCGGTTGCAGCAGGCCGGCTTGCAGCGACAGCAGCTCTTGCGCGTCCTTCACCGACAGGGCGGCGTAGGTGGTCTCGGCGGCTTCGGCCAGCGAGGTCTTGGCAACTTGCAGGTTCAGCTCGACCAGCTTCTCAACGCTTTCGAAGACCTTGCCGGTGAGGCCGAAGAGGGTCTCGACATTGGCCTTCTGGGCGGCGGCGAATTGTTCGGTGGTGAAAGTCATGGGGATCTCCTGGGGTGGTTGACTTGGAAGACTCGTCGCACCGTTCAGCCAGAATTGCTGCGCTGCAACATGGTGCGAAGTATAGAGAACCCGGCGCACCATGCAAGCACTTTTTGCTGCGATGCAACATTTTAGGTCCGGCTTCCTAGAATCCGGCCCCGTGCGCGCCTTCCACTCCGACCACTTCGTGCTGCCGCTGCCGCCGGGCCACAGCTTCCCGATGAGCAAGTACCGGCTGCTGCGCGAGGCGGCCGAGGCCACGCTGCCGGCGGTGCGCGTGAGCGAGGCGCCACCGGCCAGCGACGGCGAGCTGGCCCTGGTGCATGAGCCCGACTGGATTGCCGCCGTCGCCGAGGGCACGACCACCGCGGCGCAGCAGCGCGAGATCGGCTTTCCGTGGAGCGAGCGCATGGCCGAGCGCGCCCGGCGTTCGGTGGGCGCCACCATCATGGCGGCGCGCACGGCGTTGATGGGTGCAGGGGGCGAGGGCGCGAAGTGCCGAGAGGGCGTGGCCGCCAACCTGGCCGGCGGCACCCACCATGCCTATCCGCACAAGGGCTCGGGCTACTGCGTCTTCAATGATGTGGCGGTGGCGGCGCGGCTGATGCAGGCTGAATGGCACCGCCAGCACCGCGCGCTGCTGCGCGTGATCGTGATCGATCTCGACGTCCACCAGGGCAATGGCACGGCCGCGGTGTTCCGCGACGACGCCACGGTGTTCACGCTCTCGCTGCACGGCGCGCGCAACTTTCCCTTCCGCAAGGAGGCGAGCGACCTCGATGTCGAACTGCCCGACGGCTGCCGCGACGACAGCTATCTGGAGGCGCTGGACCGCGCGCTGGCCCAGGCCTGGGCCCGCCACACCGAGGGCGCGCCCGGCCTGGCCTTCTATCTGGCCGGCGCCGACCCGCACGAGAACGACCGCCTCGGCCGCCTCAAGCTCAGCGCCGAGGGTCTGGCCGAGCGCGACCGCCGCGTGCTCGAAGCGCTGCGACTTCGCCGCATCCCGGTGGCGATCTCGATGGCCGGCGGCTATGGCCGCGAGCTGGGCCAGACGGTGGCCGTCCACCGGCGCACGCTGGAGCTGGCCTGCGATTCCTGGCGTGCGTGGCGGGCGATGGAAGAATGCGCGCCATGAGCACCCGCCCCCAGCCCCTGCCGCGCAGCCACTTCGGCCACTTCGAGACCATCGCCACGCGCTGGATGGACAACGATGTCTACGGCCACGTCAACAACGTCGTCCACTACAGCCTCTTCGACACCGCGGTCAACCGCTACCTGATTCAGGCCGGCGCGCTCGATATCCACGCCGGCGCCGTCATCGGCCTGGTGGTGCGCACGCAGTGCGATTACTTCGAGTCCATTGCCTTCCCGCAGACGGTGCATGCCGGCCTGCGCGTGCTGCGCCAGGGGCGCTCGAGCGTGGAGTACGAGATCGGCCTCTTTGCCGACGCCGCGCCGCTGGCGGCGGCCGTCGGCCACTTCGTCCACGTCTACGTTGCCCGGGACTCGCGCCGCCCGGTGCCGCTGCCTGAAGTGCTGCGCGCCGCGCTCCAAGCCCTGACCCTGCCCGCCCCGCCCACTCCGTCTACCCTGCAAGCATGAACGACGCCATCACTCCCCAGACCACCGCCGCGGTCGACGCCGCCATCCGCTCGCGCCGCTCGCTGCGCGCCTTCCTGCCCACGCCGGTGCCGCGCAAGGTGATCGAGGAAATCCTCGAGGTGGCCGCCCGCGCGCCCTCGGGCACCAACACCCAGCCCTGGAAGGTGCATGTGCTCACCGGCGCTGCCAAGCAGGCGCTGTCCAGCGCGGTGCGTGCCGCCTATGACGACCCGGCCGAACGCGCCCGCCACAGCGAGGAATACGCCTACTACCCCACCGAATGGCGCAGCCCCTACATCGACCGTCGGCGCAAGGTGGGCTGGGATCTGTATTCGCTGCTGGGCATAGGCAAGGCCGACAAGGCGCGCATGCACGAGCAGCACGGTCGCAACTACGCCTTTTTCGACGCGCCCGTGGGCCTGATCTTCACGATAGACCGCGTGATGCAGCAGGGCAGCTGGCTGGACTACGGCATGTTTCTGCAGAACGTGATGGTGGCGGCGCGCGCACGCGGCCTCGACACCTGCCCGCAGGCGGCCTTCACCCAGTACCACCGCATCATCGAGCGGCAGCTGGGCCTGGCCGCCGACGAGATCGTGGTCTGCGGCATGTCGCTGGGCCACGCCGATCCGGCCGCGGTGGAGAACAGCCTGGTCACCGAGCGCGAGCCGGTGTCGGGGTTTGCCCGGTTTCACGAGTAGGGCAGGCACCGGCCTGGGCCATGGGCGCCGTTCCTAGAATGGCCCGGTTTCTCCCACGGGCCCGACCATGAACAAGACAATTGCCGCTGGCGCCCTGGGCCTGGCGCTGGCCTTTCCCGGTGCCGCGCTGGCAGCCGCCGCCGGCCCGAGCCTCGGGCCGGTGCCGCTGGAGTTCGTCTTCTTCGCCTGCGTGCTGGCCGGCGTGGCGATCTTCCACATCCACACGCTGCGCGTGGCAGTGACGGGCGCCATCGTCATTGCGCTCTACAAGATCCTGTTCTCGCCCTTCAAGACCGGGGCCGGCCTGGCCGGCTTCGCGGGCCACCTGGGCCATGAGTGGGTGGTGCTGGTCAACCTGCTGCTGCTGCTGCTGGGCTTTGCGCTGCTGGCCGACCTGTTCGAGAAGAGCGAGGTGCCGGCGGTGCTGCCGCGCTTTCTGCCCGACGACTGGAAGGGCGGCTTCGTGCTGCTGGTCTGCGTCTTCGTGCTCAGCGGCTTTCTCGACAACATCGCCGCAGCCATGATCGGCGGCGCCGTGGCGCACACGGTGTTCAAGGGTCGCGTCCACATCGGCTATCTGGCGGCGCTGGTGGCGGCCTCCAACGGCGGCGGCGCCGGCAGCGTGGTGGGCGACACCACGACGACGATGATGTGGATCGCCGGCGTGCGGCCGCAAGAGGTGCTCGAGGCCTATATCGGCGCCAGCGTGGCGCTGCTGGTCTTCGGTATTCCGGCCGCGCTCAAGCAGCACGCCTGGCAGCCGATCCAGAAGGACGCCGACGCCGGCGTCCACATCGACTGGGCGCGCGTCGCCATCGTCGTCTTCATCCTGGCGGCGGCCATCGCCGTCAATGTCACCGTCAACCTGCGCTACACCGAGCAGGCCGACGCCTTCCCCTTCCTGGGTGCGGCCGTGTGGCTGGCGTTGCTGGCCTGCGCGCCGCTGCGCGTGCCGAACTGGGGCCTGTTGCCGGGCGCCACCAAGGGTTCGGTCTTCCTGCTCTCGCTGGTGCTGTGCGCCTCGATGATGCCGGTGGAGCATCTGCCGGCGGCTTCGTGGCCCTCGGCCCTGGGCCTGGGCTTCCTGTCGGCCGTGTTCGACAACATCCCGCTCACCGCGTTGGCGCTGCGCCAGGGCGGCTACGACTGGGGCTTCCTGGCCTATGCCGTGGGCTTCGGCGGCTCGATGATCTGGTTTGGCTCGTCGGCCGGCGTGGCGCTGTCGAACATGTACCCCGAGGCGCGTTCGGTCGGCCTCTGGCTGCGCCACGGCTGGCATGTGCCGGTGGCCTATGTGGCGGGCTTCTTCGTCATGCTCGCCACCATCGGCTTCAATCCCGGCACCCAGCTCAAGGGCAGTGCGGCGCCGGTGGCGCCGGCGGTGGCGGCATCAGCAGCAACAGCGGCTTCAGGAGATTAGCAAGATGGCAAGGCAACAGGTTCTGGTGGCACGCGCCGTGTTTCCCGAGGTGGTGGAGCGGCTGCGCGCGCATTTCGATGTCGACGACAACCCGCAGGACAGCATCTTCACCAAGGCCGAGCTGATTGGCCGGCTGCAGGGCAAGGCTGGTGCCTTTACCACCGGCAGCGAGCGCATCGACGCCGAGGTGCTGGCGGCCTGCCCGCAGCTGCGCGTGGTGGCCAATATGGCGGTGGGCTACAACAACTTCGACATCCCGGCCTGCAATGCTGCTGGCGTGCTGGCCACCAACACGCCCGACGTGCTGACCGAGACGACGGCCGATTTCGGCTTCGCGCTGATGATGGCGGCGGCGCGTCGCATGGCCGAGAGCGAGCATTTCCTGCGCCGCGGCGAGTGGAACCGCTGGTCCTTCGACATGTTCACCGGCAGCGACATCCACGGCGCCACACTGGCCATCCTGGGCATGGGCCGCATCGGGCAGGCCATCGCGCGGCGCGGCGCCCTGGGCTTCGGCATGAAGGTGATCTACCACAACCGCAGCCGCCTGGCGGCCGAGCAGGAAGCCGCCGTCGGCGCGCGCTGGGTCGACAAGGCCACGCTGCTGGCCGAGGCCGACCACCTGGTGCTGGTGCTGCCCTACTCGGCCGCCAGCCACCACGCCATCGGTGCGGCCGAGCTGGCGCTGATGAAGCCCGGCGCCACGCTCACCAATGTGGCGCGCGGCGGCATCGTCGACGACGCGGCGCTGGCGCGGGCGCTGCGCGAGCGCCGCATCGCCGCTGCGGCGCTGGATGTCTTCGAGGGCGAGCCCCAGGTCCACCCCGACCTGCTCACCGTGCCCAATGTCGTGCTCACGCCCCACATCGCCAGCGCCACGGTGGCGACGCGGCGCGCGATGGCCGACCTGGCGGCCGACAACCTGATCGCGGCCCTGACTGGCGGCGTGGCGCCCACGCCCATCAACGCCGCCGAGCTGGCCACCCGGCGGGCCTGAACGCCGCCGCCATGCCCGCCTGGATCGTGCCAGCGCTGCTGGCGCTGAACCTGCTGTTGCTGATCTATCTGGCGCTGCGCCGCGATGCCGGCGCTGCCGCGACCACCAGCGCCATCGAGAGGCTTGAGCGCGAACTGCGTGACGAGCTGGGTCGCCAGGGCCAGGGCGCGCGGGCCGATCTGGCTGGCTTCCAGCAGACCCTGCTGGCCCAGGGCGGCGAGGCGGCGCGGGCGCAGTCCGAGCAGCTGCGGCGCCTGTCCGACAGCCACGACCGCCGCCAGGCCGAGATGCGGGCGGCCGTCGAGACGCGGCTGGCGGCGCTGCAGGAAGGCAACGAGAAGAAGCTCGAGCAGATGCGCGCCACCGTCGACGAGAAGCTGCACGCCACGCTCGAGCAGCGCCTGGGCGAGAGCTTTCGCCAGGTGGCCGAGCGGCTGGAGCAGGTCCACCGCGGCTTGGGCGAGATGCAGGCGCTGGCGCGCGACGTCGGCGCGCTCAACCGCGTGCTCACCAATGTCAAGACGCGCGGCGTCTTCGGCGAGGTGCAGCTGGCGGCGCTGCTGGAGCAGGTGTTCACGCCCGGGCAGTACGCTGCCAACGTGGCCACGGTGCCGGGCAGTGCCGAGCGCGTGGAGTTCGCGATCCGCCTGCCGGGCCGCGGCGCCGGGCGCGCCGACGATGCGCCGCTGTGGTTGCCCATCGACGCCAAGTTTCCGCGCGAGGACTACGAGCGCCTGCTCGACGCCAGCGAGCGCGCCGACGCGCCAGCGATGGAGGCCGCGGCCAAGGCCATCGAGACACGGCTGCGGCTGGAGGCGCGCAGCATCCGCGACAAATACCTGGCGCCGCCCCACACCACCGATTTCGGCGTGCTCTTCCTGCCCACCGAGGGCCTGTATGCCGAGGCCCTGCGCCGCCCCGGCCTGGCCGAGGCACTGCAGCGCGAGCACAAGGTGATGCTGGCCGGCCCGACCACGCTGCTGGCCCTGCTCAACAGCCTGCAGATGGGCTTTCGCACGCTGGCGCTGGAGCAGCGCTCGGCCGAGGTCTGGGACGTGCTGGCCGCGGTCAAGACCGAGTTCGGCAAGTTCGGCGAGGTGCTGGCGAAGACGCGCAAGAAGCTCGAGGAGGCCAGCCACAGCATCGACCTGGCCGAGACCCGCACGCGCGCCATGGCGCGCCAGCTGCGCAGTGTCGAGGCCCTGCCCGAGGGCCGCGCGGCCGAGTTGCTGCCGGGGCTGGCCGAAGGCGCAGCCGCCGCGCCGGATGGCTGAGCCGGCGCAAGACGGCCACGCCGCGCGCACGGGCCCGGTGCTTCTGGCCCTGGTGGCCGGCCAGTTGGGCATGCACGCGGCGATGGCCGGGCTGCGCATGGCCGCGCCGCTGCAGACCCTGCGCGAGGGCGCCAGCCCCTGGGCCGTGGGCCTGCTGCTGGCGCTGTTTGCCGCCGCGCCGGTGCTGATCGCGCTGCCCGCCGGCCGCCTGGCCGACCGCCTGGGCTACCACCGGCCGGTCTACCTGGCGGTGGCCTTGAGTGTGGCCGGCGGCCTGCTGGCCATCGCCTCCACCCAGGTTGGCGGTGGCTGGCGCTTCGCGCTGCTGTGCGGGGGCGCCATGGCCACCGGCTCCGGCACCAACATCGGCCTGCTCACCATCCAGCGCTCGGCCGGCCTGGCGGCGCGCGACAACACCGAGCGCGTGCGCATCTTCGCCTGGCTGGGCGTGGCGCCGCCGCTGGCCAATGTCATCGGCCCGGTCAGCGCCGGCTTCGTCATCGACGCCTGGGGCTTTGGTGCCGCCTTCGCGCTGCTGGCCCTGCTGCCGCTGGCCACGCTCGTCTCAGCGCGCTACGTGCCGCGGCTGGCGCCGGCTGCCACCGTTGCGGTGCCGCCGGGCCGTCGCGCCTGGGACTTGCTGCAGGCGCCCGGCATCAAGCGCCTCTTCGTCGTCAACTGGCTGCTCTCGATGTGCTGGGACGTCCACACCTTCGCGGTGCCGGTGCTGGGCCACGAACTGGGCTTCCGTGCCGCCACCATAGGCCTGATCCTGGGCAGCTTCACGCTCTCGGTGACCCTGGTGCGGGCGGCCATCCCGGCGCTGGCGCACCGGCTCAGCGAGGTGCTCGTGCTGCGCGTGGCCATGGCCGCCACCGGCGCCGTGTTCGCCCTCTACCCCTTCGCCACGCTGCCCTGGGTGATGGGCCTGCTGGCGCTGCTGCTGGGCCTGTCGCTGGGCAGCGTGCAGCCCATGGTGATGTCCATGCTGCACCAGCTCACGCCCGAGCACCGCCACGGCGAATCGCTGGCGCTGCGCTCGATGCTGATGAACATGTCGAGCGCGGCAATGCCGTTGCTGTTTGGCGCGGTCGGCACGCTGGTGGGTGCCAGCCTGCTGTTCTGGGCCGTGGGTGCCGCGGTGGTGGGCGGCTCGTGGCTGGCAAGCGGCTTGGCGCCGCCCGAAGAACGGCGCTGAAGCCGGACTTAGAAGCGCAGGCCGACCGGCGTCTCGGGGTCGGGCGCCGGGGCGGCCGCACGCGCCGGCGGTGCAGTGACCGCCGCCGGACGCAGCTGCACCCCGCGTTCGGCAGGGGTGGAGGTGGCTGGTTCGGGCTGTTGCCAGTTGCGCGGCAGGCGCGATTCACGCGGATAGCCGGCAGCATCGAGATAGGCCTGCCACTCGGTATCCGAGAAGCCGCGCACTGGCTGCGAGCCTATGGTGAGCGCCGGCACGGTGCGGCCGCCGGCGACGCGCTCGAGCGCCGCCGCGTCTTCCTCGCTGACGACGCGGCGTTCGGCATAGGGCACGCCGCGCTGCTGCAGCAGGCGCCGGCCGGCATCGCAGGGCTGGCAGTCCTGGGTGCTGTAGAGCACGACCGGGAAGCGCTGCATGGTCTGGCGCAGGTCGGCCGGCAGGCCTTCCTCGGCGGCCGAGGCAGTGCCTAGGCGCCCAAGTGCAGTGACCTTGGCCGCCCCCGAGGTAGGTGGCCGGTCGGTGTAGGTGACGCTGCCGTCGGGTTGCACCACCTTGTATTGCGCCAGCGCCGGCCAGGCCGCGGTGGCGAGCAGCAGGAGGGCCATGGCGCCGCGCAGGCGGCGATGGGTCTGGGGCTGGGCCTTGGCCGGGGCTTGGAGTGTGCGCATGAGGTCGTGCAATCTAGCCGACATCGGCCGCCGGCTCAAGCCAGGCCACGGTGGCGCAGCAGGGCATCGAGCCGCGGTTCGCGCCCGCGGAAGGCGCGGAAGTTCTCCAGCGCTGTGCGGCTGCCGCCGGTCTCGAGCACCTGGCGGCGGAAGCGCTCCCCGGTGGCGGGGTCGAAGACGCCGGCTTCCTCGAAGGCCGCATAGGCGTCGGCCGACAGCACCTCGGCCCAGGCGTAACCGTAGTAACCGGCTGCATAACCGCCGTCGAAGATGTGGGCGAAGGTATTGGGATAGCGCAGAAAGGACGGTGGCGGCACGGGCTGGACGGCAAGCGCCACCTCGTCGGCCAGGGCCTGGACGCGCGCCGCGGCGCCGGCCTCGGCGTGCAGCCGCATGTCGAAGATCGAGAACTCGCATTGGCGCAGCAGCTGCAGCCCACCGTGGAAATGGCGCGCCGCGACCATGCGCTCGAACAGCGCACGCGGCAGCGGCTGGCCGGTCTCGACATGGGCGGTGAGGCGCTGGATCACCTCCCACTCCCAGCAGAAGTTCTCCATGAACTGGCTGGGCAGCTCGATGGCGTCGGCCTCGACGCCCGAGATGCCGGCGAGCGAGCGCTCGTCGACCTGGGTCAGCATGTGGTGCAGACCGTGGCCGAACTCGTGGAAGAGGGTGATGACGTCGTCGTGCGTCAGCAGCGCCGGCTGGCCGCCCACCGGGGGCGCGAAGTTGCACACCAGGTAGGCGATGGGCCGCTGCAGCTGGCCGCAGGGGCGCAGCCAGCGCCCGCGCGCCTCGTCCATCCAGGCGCCAGACTGCTTGCCGCTGCGGGCCTGCAGATCGAGGTAGAAGGCGGCCACGGCCTCGCTGCCGCGCCAGACGCGGAAGAAGCGCACGCTCTCGTGCCAGGCCGGCGCGCTGTCCTCGCGGATGGTGACGCCGAACAGCGTCTCGATCAGGCGGAACAGGCCCTCCAGCACGCGCGGCAGGGTGAAGTACTGGCGCACCTCCTGGCTGCTGAAGGCGTAGCGCGACTGCATCAGGCACTCGGCGGCGTAGGCACGGTCCCAGGCCTGCAGGTCGGGCAGGCCGAGATCTCGCATCGCATAGTCCCGCAACTCGGCCAGTTCGCGCTCGGCGCAGGGGCGGGCCCGGCGGGCCAGGTCCTGGACGAAGCTCAGCACCTCGGCCGGCGTGGCCGCCATCTTGGGCACCAGGGCCAGCTCGGCAAAGCTGGCATGGCCCAGCAGGGCGGCCTCTTCCTGGCGCAGCTCGACCAGCTCGCGCATGAGAGGCGCGTTGTCGCGCTCGGGCGGGCCGAACTCGCTGGCGCGCGTGCCATAGGCGCGGTACATCGCCTCGCGCAGCGGGCGGTGGCGGGCGTACTGCATCACCGGGAAGTAGCAGGGGGCCTGCAACGTGAGGCGGCAGTCGCCGGCGTCGGATGCGGCAGCGGCGCGTGCTGCCTGCCGCACATCGTCGGGAACGCCGGCCAGCTGGGCCTCGGGCACTGTCACCGTCCAGGCGTCGGTGGCGTCGAGCAGGTGGTCGCCGAACTGGCGCGAGAGCGCGCCGCAGCGTTCCTGGATGGCGGCATAGCGCTCGCGCGCCTCACCCTGCAGTTCGGCGCCGCCGAGCACGAAATCGCGCAGCGTGTCGGCCAGCGCCTTGCGCCGCACCGGGCCCAGCTGGCCCGCATGGGCCGCGATTGCCTTGTACTTCGCATAGAGCCGGGTGTCGGAAGCCAGCCGCGTGCCGAAGTCGATCACGCGCGGCTGGTTCTCGGCCTGGGCCGCGCGCAGCTCAGGCGTGTCAGCCACCGATTGCAGGTGGTTGACCGTGCCCCAGGCGGCGTAAAGGCGCTCGACCGCCACGTCCAGCACGGCAGCCAGCGCGTCGTAGTCGGGCGCGACCTGGGGGCCGACGGCGAGTTCCAGTGCCGCGTCGGCTGCGGCCAGCAGTTCGTCGAGCGCCGGGCCCACATGCTCGGGCCGCACCGCGGCGTAGTCGCGCAGCTCGGCCGCCTCGAGCAGCGGGTTGGCGACGCTCATGCCGCCTCCGCGGCCTGCACCGTGTTGACGAGCAGCATCGTGATGGTCATGGGGCCGACGCCGCCGGGCACCGGGGTGATCCAGCCGGCGACCTCGCGCACGGCTTCGAAGTCGACATCGCCGCAAAGTTTGCCGGCCTCGTTGCGGTTGATGCCGACATCGATGACGATGGCTCCCGGCTTGACCATGTCGGCCGTGAGCGTGCCGCGCCGGCCCACCGCGGCCACCACGATGTCGGCCTGGCGCGTGTGCTGGGCCAGGTCGGGCGTGCCGCTGTGGCAGACGGTGACGGTGGCGTGGGCCTGCAGCAGCAGCAGGGCCATCGGCTTGCCGACGGTGTTGCTGCGGCCGATCACGACGGCGTGCTTGCCCTTGAGGGCCACGCCGGTGCTTTCGATCAGCTTCATGCAGCCCCAGGGCGTGGCCGGGCGCAGCCCTGGCAGGCCGGCCATCAGCGCGCCGGCCGAGTGCACCGAGAAGCCGTCGACGTCCTTGGCCGTGGCGATGGTCTCGATCACCTTCTGCGGATCGATGTGCTTGGGCAGCGGCATCTGCACCAGGATGCCGTGAATGCTGGCGTCGGCGTTGAGCAGCTTGATGCGGGCCAGCAGCTCGGCCTCGCCCAGGCTGGCCGGGTAGACCTCCATCACCGAGCGCAGGCCGTGCTCCTCGCAGGCCTTGACCTTGTTGCGCACATAGACGGCGCTGGCCGGGTCGTCGCCGACCAGGATCACCGCCAGGCCGGGCTGGCGGCCACGGGCGGCCAGCCCGGCGGCACGGGTGGCGACTTCGGCGCGGATCAGCTTGGAGAGGGCGACGCCGTCAATGGTCTTTGCGGTCATGGGGAGCGGTCCGGAAATGACAAAGGCCGCATAGCGCGGCCTTGGTTTGGAAGGTGCAGCGGGCAGGCTTACGCCTTGGCAGACTGGGCGCCGAGCGCGATCTTCAGCAGATCGGCTACCGTGTTGGCGTTGAGCTTTTCCATGATGTTGGCGCGGTGCGCCTCCACCGTCTTGATGCTGATGCCCAGGTCGTCGGCGATCTGCTTGTTCAGGCGTCCGGCGACGATGCGCTCGAGCACCTGGGCCTCGCGCGTGGTCAGGCGCGAGAGCAGGGCGTCGCGGCTGGCCTGCTCCTGGTGGTGGCTGAAGGCGTTGCGCGCCTGATCGAGCATGCGCTCCACCAGGCCGAGCAGCTCTTCTTCCTTGAAGGGCTTTTCGATGAAGTCCATCGCGCCCTTCTTCATCGTCGTGACGGCCATCGGCACATCGCCGTGGCCGGTGATGAAGACGATCGGCAGCGGGCTGCGGCGTTCGAGCAGGCGGTCTTGCAGCTCAAGGCCGCTCATGCCGTCCATGCGGATGTCGGCGATGAGGCAGGCCACCTCGCGCGGGTCGAAGCGCGACAGGAAGCTCTCGGACGAGTCGAAGCATTTGACGCGGTAGTCCTTGCCTTCGAGCAGCCACTGCAGGGAATCGCGCACGGCCTCGTCGTCATCGACGACGTAGACGGTGCCTTTCTTGGGAATCAGGCTCATTCGGGGACCGTGGCCTGCTGGCCGCTGGAAGGGGTGGACGATTCGGCCAGGCGACCGAACTCGGACGAGGCCGTTGCGGGGTCGGCGCGCGCCGACAAATCGACCGGCAAGGTGAACGAGAAACGGCAGCCCACGACCTGGCCTGCATTGTAGAGGTTCTGGGCCCGCATCCGGCCTCGGTGCGACTCGATGATGGTGCGGCACAGGCTCAGGCCGATGCCCAGGCCCTCGGCCTTGGTCGAGAAAAAGGCTTCATAGAGGCGCGAGATGACCTCGTCGGCCAGGCCCGGGCCCATGTCGGTGACGCTGAACTCGATCACGCCGCCCTCGTCGGGCGTGTGGCGTGGAATCACGCGCAGCTCGATGTGGCGGCGCGCCGGCGGCAACTGGGCGTTGTCGATGGCCTCGGCGGCGTTCTTGAGCAGGTTGAGCAGCACCTGCTCGATCAGGATGGGGGCGACCAGGATGGGCGGCAGGCGCTGCGCGACATAGGTGTGGATGGCGACGTTGCGCCGCCGCAGCTCGATGCCGGCGAGGTCGACCGCGTCGTCGACGATCTGGCGTGATTGCGTCGCCTGGCGTTGCGGTTCGCTGCGTTTCACGAAGGCGCGGATGCGGCGGATGATCTGGCCGGCGCGGTCGGCCTGGCGCGCCGTCTTGTGCAGCGCGGCGATGAGGTCGTCCTGGCTGATCGAGGCGGCCTTGACGCGCGAGACCATGCCATTGCAGTAGTTGGTGATGGCGGTGAGCGGCTGATTGAGCTCGTGCGCCACCGAACTGGCCATCTCGCCCATGGTCACCAGGCGGCTGGTGACCTGGGCCTTCTCGGCCTGGGCCGCGCTCTGCTCTTCGGCGCGCAGCCGCGCCGTGATGTCGGTGGCGATCAGCATCTGGGCCAGGCGGCCGTCGGTCCATTGCAGGTAGCGCGCACGCACGTCGAACCATTTCTGCAGCGGCTCGACGAAGACCTCGCGCGGGCTGGCGCCGGCCTCGGTGAGCGCCTGCGTCGGCAGGCCCGAGAGCGAATCGATCTCGTCGTCGTCGTCGTTGCTGAAGGGCGTGCCGATGACGCCGCCGGCCATGATCTGGTGGCCGCGCGCATCGCCGCCGAACCACAGGCGGTAGCTGCGGTTGGCGAACAGCAGCTCGCCCTGCTGCACCGAAAGCACCGAGACCGAGGCGTCCAGGCCTTCCAGCACCGTGGTGAAGCGCTCGTGGCTGGCGCTGAGCTGATCCCGGATGCGCTTGGCCTCGGTGATGTTGGTCATGCTCGTCATCCAGCCGGTCTGCTGCCCCTTGGGGTCGATCAGCGGGCTGACGTACATGCGGGCATCGAACTCGGTGCCGTCCTTGCGCATCACGCGCACCTCGATGCCGCCGCTGGGGCTGCGGCCTTGCAGTTCCTGCTGCAGCAGGCGGCTGTTCTCTTCCAGGCGGTCGGGCGGCCAGTAGGGGTAGGGCGGCATGCCGCCAATGAGCTCGGCCGTGGTGTAGCCGGTCATCTGGCAGAAGGCGGCGTTGACATAGCTGACGCGGCCCTCGAGATCCATCGCGCGCATGCCGGTGGGCATGCTGTTCTCCATCGCGCGGCGGAAATTCGTCTCCTGCACCAGCGCGCCCTGGATCTGGCCGCGCCGGCGCATGTGGCGCCAGGTGCCCAGCAGCATCCACAAGGTCAGCACCGACAACGCCACCACCATCCAGAACAAGGTGTTGTTGACCAGGCCGATGCTGGTGCGCCAGCCCTGGCCTCGCAGCAGCAGGCCGTTGAGCGCCGGCGTGAGCGGTGCATCGCTGACGATGGGCGCACGGCGCGACGCGGTGCCGGGCAGGCCCGTGACGGTGGCGGCCAGCACCTTCTGGTGCTCGTCGATCACCGAGAGCATGTGGCGCCGCGCCACATCCGCCGGCACGAAGTGGCGCACCAGGGTGTCGATCGCGTACTCGACGATGATCGCGCCGGTGAAGGTGCCACGCTCGATCAGCGGCATGTGGAGCTGGAAGACCGGGGTGCCGGAAGGGTCGATGAAGCCGCGCGAGTAGGCTGGCGAGCGGCTGTCGCGGGCGGCGCGGAAGGTGGCCTCGGGCTCATTGGCGCGGCCCTCCTGGGGCAGCACCGCCTGCGGCTCGGCGGCGGCTGGCGGGTACAGCGGCGCCCAGTGGATGGCGCGCACGCCGCGCTGGGCGTCGATCCAGGTCATGTGCGTGATCTCGGGCCGCTCGCGCAGGAAGGTGTTGGCCTGGCCCTGGAACTCGTCGGCGTCGATGTCGCGCGAGACGAGGTCGCGGGCGAGGCGAATCAGGGCCTCCTGGTTCTGGATCAGGCGCAGGCCGAGCTGCTGCTGGGTGATCTCGGTATCACGCTTGACCGACTCGGTCTCCCGCTCGATTTCCTCGTTGCGCAGGTACCAGAACGCGGAAATGATGGCGGCCAGAAACAGCAGCACCGACAGCAGCGGGCCCAGGGTGGCGAAGCGGTCCTGCCGTGCCGGCGACTGGCGCCGCCACCACTGCTTGATGAGGCGCTGGGCGGCGGGTACGGGGACGGCGGGTTCGGGGTCCGGGGCGCGCGGAAGGGTCATGGGGCCAATTATCCGGGTGCGCGGATGGGCTCTTCTTTCATTTCATATTATGAAAGTGAAAAGCACTATTTGAAATTTCAAGAAGCTGTGACACACTCGCGCCCGTTCACAAAACACCCCGCAGGAGACAAGCATGTCCGCATTGCCGGAATCCTTCCTTGGCGCAGCCGCCAATGGTTCGCTCACCGACACCGACAGCCAGGAAACGCGTGAATGGCTGGAGGCGCTTTCTGCCGTCATCGGCACCGAAGGCGCAGAGCGCGCGCACTTCCTGCTCGAGAGCCTGCTCGAGCATGCGCGCCAGAACAACATCGACATGCCGTTCTCGGCCAACACGGCGTACACCAACACCATTGATCCCGACGAGGAAGAGCGCAGCCCCGGCAACCGCGCCCTCGAAGGCCGGTTGCGGGCGTACATGCGCTGGAACGCCATGGCCCTGGTGGTCAAGGCCAACCGCCTGCACCCGGCCGACGGCGGTGATCTGGGTGGCCACATCAGCAGCTTCGCCAGCCTGGCGCACATGTTTGCCGCCGGCTTCAACCACTTCTGGCACGCCGAGAGTGAAGGCCATGGCGGCGACCTGCTCTATGTGCAAGGCCATTGCGCCCCCGGCATCTATGCGCGCGCCTTCCTGGAAGGCCGCATTACGGAAGAGCAGATGCTCAACTTCCGGCAAGAGGTCGACGGCAAGGGCCTGAGCAGCTACCCGCACCCCAAGCTGATGCCGGAGTTCTGGCAATTCCCCACCGTCAGCATGGGCCTGGGCCCCCTGATGGCCATCTACCAGGCGCGCTTCCTGAAGTACCTGCACGCACGCGGCATTGCCGACACCGCCAACCGCAAGGTCTGGGTCTTCTGCGGCGACGGCGAGATGGACGAGCCCGAGAGCCTGGGCGCCATCGGCCTGGCGGCGCGCGAGAAGCTCGACAACCTGGTCTTCGTCGTCAACTGCAATCTGCAGCGCCTGGACGGCCCGGTGCGCGGCAACGGCAAGATCATCCAGGAGCTGGAAGGCACCTTCCGCGGCGCGGGCTGGAACGCCCTCAAGCTGATCTGGGGCAGCAACTGGGATCCGCTGCTGGCGCGCGACAAGGACGGCGCGCTGCGCAAGATCATGCTCGACACGCTGGACGGCGACTACCAGGCCTTCAAGGCCAACGACGGCGCCTTCGTGCGCAAGAACTTCTTCGGCCGCGACCCGCGCACGCTGGAGCTCGTCGCCAAGATGAGCGACAAGGAGGTCTGGAACCTGCGCCGCGGCGGCCATGACGCCGCCAAGGTCTACGCCGCCTTCCACCGCGCCAACAACCACGTCGGCCAGCCCACCGTGCTGCTGGTCAAGACGGTCAAGGGCTGGGGCATGGGCAGCGCCGGCGAGGGCAAGAACACCGCCCACCAGGCCAAGAAGCTCAGCGACGAGGACATCAAGTTCTTCCGCGACCGCTTCAACATCCCCATCGCCGACGCCGACCTGCCCAAGATCCCCTTCTACAAGCCGGCCGACGACACGCCGGAAATGAAGTACCTGCACGAGCGCCGCAAGGCCCTGGGCGGCTACCTGCCGGCGCGCCGTGTCAAGGCCGAAGAGAGCTTCACCGTGCCCTCGCTCGAGACCTTCAAGAGCGTGCTCGAGCCCACCGCCGAAGGCCGTGAGATCAGCACCACGCAGGCCTATGTGCGCTTCCTGACCCAACTCCTGCGCGACCAGGCTCTGGGCCCGCGCGTCGTGCCCATCCTGGTGGACGAGGCGCGCACCTTCGGCATGGAAGGCCTGTTCCGCCAGATCGGCATCTACAACCCCGAGGGGCAGAAGTACACGCCGGTGGATAAAGACCAGGTGATGTACTACAAGGAAACGGTCAACGGCCAGATCCTGCAGGAAGGCATCAACGAGGCCGGCGGCATGGCCAGCTGGATCGCGGCAGCGACGTCGTACTCGACGAACAACCGCATCATGGTGCCGTTCTACATCTACTACTCGATGTTCGGCTTCCAGCGCATCGGCGACCTCGCCTGGGCCGCCGGCGACATGCAGGCGCGCGGCTTCTTGCTCGGCGGCACCAGCGGCCGCACCACGCTCAACGGCGAAGGCCTGCAGCACGAAGACGGCCACAGCCACATCCTGGCCGGCACCATCCCCAACTGCATCAGCTACGACCCCAGCTTCGCCCACGAGGTGGCGGTGATCATCCACCATGGCTTGAAGCGCATGGTCGAGAAGCAGGAAAACGTCTACTACTACCTGACCCTGTTGAACGAGAACTACCCGATGCCCGGCCTCAGGCCCGGCACCGAGGAGCAGATCATCAAGGGCATGTATTTGCTGGAAGAAGGCGTGGCCGCCGCCAAGGCGCCGCGCGTCAACCTGCTGGGCAGCGGCACCATCCTGCGCGAGAGCATGGAAGCCAAGAAGCTGCTCGCCGCCGACTGGGGCGTGGCCGCCAACGTCTGGAGCTGCCCCAGCTTCAACGAGCTGGCGCGCGACGGCCTTGACTGCGAACGCTGGAACCTGCTCCACCCCACGGCGGCGGCGCGCGTGCCTTTCGTGACGACGCAGCTGGCCAGCCAGGAAGGCCCGGTGGTGGCTTCCACCGACTACATGAAGAGCTACGCCGAGCAGATCCGCGCCTACATCCCCAAGGGCCGCGCCTACAAGGTGCTGGGCACCGACGGCTTCGGCCGCAGCGATTTCCGCAGCAAGTTGCGCGAGCACTTCGAGATCAACCGCCATTACATCGTGCTGGCCTCGCTGCGCGCGCTGGCCGACGAGGGTGTGCTGCCGGTGTCCAGGGTGGCCGAGGCCATCGCCAAGTACGGCATCGATGCCGACAAGATCAACCCGCTCTACGCATAACGAGAAGAAGAAAGGAGACGCGCCATGGCGTTGGTTGAAGTGAAGGTTCCGGACATCGGCGACTTCAAGGACGTGGAGGTCATCGAGGTGATGGTCAAGCCGGGCGACACGATCACCGCTGACCAGAGCCTGCTGACCGTGGAATCCGACAAGGCCTCGATGGAGATTCCGTCGTCGCATGCCGGTGTCGTCAAGGAGTTGAAGGTCAAGCTCGGCGACAAGGTCAGCGAAGGCACGCTGGTGCTGGTGGTCGAGGCCGCCGGTGGCGCCGCCGGTTCGGTGGCGGCTGCGCCTGCTGCCGCACCCGCACAAGCAGCGGCGGCGCCTGTCGCGGCGGCACCGGCTGCTGCGGCAGCAACGGGTCCCATCGAGGTCGTCGTGCCTGACATCGGCGACTTCGCCGAGGTCGCGGTGATCGAGCTTTTTGTGAAGCCGGGCGACACCGTCAAGGTCGAGCAAAGCCTGATCACGGTGGAGAGCGACAAGGCCTCGATGGAGATTCCGTCCTCCCACGCCGGCGTGGTGGAGCGCCTGCTGGTGAAGGTGGGCGACAAGGTGGCCAAGGGCACGGCCATCGCCGTGCTGCAAGGCGCTGGTGCGCCCGCTGCAACTGCGGCACCCGCGGCGCCTGCGCCGGCCACCGCCTCGGCTGCCGCGGCAGCAGCCCCGGCCGCTGCGCCGGCAGCCGCCACCGTGGCAGCACTGCCCGCCCACCAACCCGGCACGCCCACTGCCGCGCTGCCGCACGCCTCGCCCTCGATACGCCGCCTGGCACGCGAACTGGGCGTGCCGCTGGCCGAGGTCAAGGGCTCGGGCCCCAAGGGCCGCATCACCCAGGTCGACGTGCAGGGCTTCGTCAAGGGCGTGATGGCCGGTGACGTGCAGACCGCGGCGCAGAAGGCCAAGGCACCCGCTGCCGCCGCCGCGGCGGGCGGCAGCTTCCCGGGCCTGCTGCCCTGGCCGCAGGTCGACTTCGCCAAGTTCGGCCCCATCGAGCGCAAGGATCTCAGCCGTATCCAGAAGATCAGCGGCGCCAACCTGCACCGCAATTGGGTGGTGATCCCGCACGTCACCAACCACGACGATGCCGACATCACCGAGTTGGAAGCCTTCCGCGTCCAGCTCAACAAGGAAAACGAGAAGTCGGGCATCAAGGTCACGATGCTCGCCTTCCTGATCAAGGCCAGCGTCGCGGCGCTGAAGAAGTTCCCGCAGTTCAATGCCAGCCTGGATGGCGAGCAGCTGGTGCTGAAGAACTACTTCCACATCGGCTTCGCCGCCGACACGCCCAACGGCCTGGTGGTGCCGGTGATCAAGGACGCCGACAAGAAGGGCGTGCTGCAGATCAGCAGCGAGATGAACGAGCTGGCCAAGAAGGCGCGCGACGGCAAGCTGGGCCCGGCCGACATGAGCGGCGGCTGCTTCAGCATCAGCAGCCTGGGCGGCATCGGCGGGCGTTACTTCACGCCCATCATCAACGCGCCCGAGGTGTCGATCCTCGGCGTGTGCAAGAGCAGCACCGAGCCGCGCTGGGACGGCAAGGCCTTCGTGCCGCGCCTGATCCTGCCGCTGAGCCTGAGCTGGGACCACCGCGTCATCGACGGCGCGGCGGCGGCACGCTTCAACGCCTACCTGGGCGGCATCCTGGCCGATTTCCGCCGCGTCCTGCTCTGATGAGCACCGTGGTGGTCGCCCGCAAGGGCGGCACGCTGGCCATCGCCTCGGACAGCCTCGTCAGCTTCGGCGAGACGCGGCTGCCCCCGGGCTACGAGGCCAACGACAAGATGTTCGAGGTGGCCGGCTCGGTGGTCGGCGCCGTGGGCAGCACCGCGCACATGCCGGTGCTGCGCCAGGCGCTCACCGCGCTGGCGCCCGAGGAGCGCAGGCTCGACACGCGCGACGGCCTCTTCGAGACCTTCGTGCGCCTGCACCCGCGGCTCAAGGACCACTTCTTCCTCAACACCAAGGAACAGGATTCCGACCCCTACGAGAGCAGCCAGTTCTCGATCCTGATCGCCAATGTGCATGGCATCTGGGGCGTCGAGTCCTACCGCGAGGTGTTCGAGTTCGAGCGCTTCTGGGCCATTGGCTCGGGGCGGCGCTTTGCGCTCGGCGCCATGCACGCCGCCTACGACCGCGCCCGCAGTGCGCGCGAGGTGGCCGAAGCCGGCGTGGCGGCCGGTTGCGAATTCGACACCAGTTCGGCCGGCCCCGTCCGGCTCCATACCTTCAAGCTCAAGCAGAAAGGCTGACCATGGCCCTCATCGACATCAAGGTGCCGGACATCGGCGATTTCAAGGAAGTGGCCGTGATCGAGGTGCTGGTGAAGCCCGGCGACACGATCAAGGCCGAGCAAAGCCTCATCACGGTGGAAAGCGACAAGGCCTCGATGGAGATCCCGTCGTCGGCCGCCGGCGTGGTCAAGGAACTCAAGGTCAAGGTCGGCGACAAGGTCGGCGAGGGCTCGGTGGTGCTGGCGCTGGAGACCGGCGCCGCAGCCGCTGCTGCCTCAGCGCCGGCCCCGGCCAGCGCGCCCACCGCTGCGGCACCCGCCGCGCCTGCGGCACCGGCGCCCGCGGCCGCCAGCTACGCCGGTGGTGCCGACCTCGAATGCGAGATGCTGGTGCTGGGCGCCGGCCCGGGCGGCTATTCGGCTGCCTTCCGCAGCGCCGACCTCGGCATGAAGACGGTGCTGGTGGAGCGCTACGCCACGCTGGGCGGTGTGTGCCTCAATGTCGGCTGCATCCCGAGCAAGGCCCTGCTGCATGTGGCCTCGGTGATGGACGAGGTGAAGCACTTCGCCGACCTGGGCGTGAGCTTCGCCGCGCCGCAGGTGGACCTGCCCAAGCTGCTGGCGCACAAGAACAAGGTCGTCAACAAGCTCACCGGCGGCCTGGCGGCGATGGCCAAGATGCGCAAGGTGACGGTGGTGCAGGGCCAGGGCGAGTTCGCCGACCCCCACCACCTGAAGGTGACGGCGGCCGACGGCAAGGTGCAGACCATCCGCTTCAAGAACGCCATCATCGCGGCCGGTTCCGAGGCGGTGAAGCTGCCCTTCCTGCCCAAGGATGATCCGCGCATCGTCACCAGCACCGGCGCGCTGGAACTGCGCCAGAAGCCCGAGCGCATGCTGGTCATCGGCGGCGGCATCATCGGCCTCGAGATGGGCACGGTCTACAGCACGCTGGGCTCACGCATCGACGTGGTGGAGATGCTGGACGGCCTGATGCAAGGCCCGGACCGCGACCTCGTCAAGGTGTGGCAGAAGATGAACGCCCACCGCTTCGACAAGATCATGCTCAAGACCAAGACCGTGGGCGCCTCGGCATCAGCCGACGGCATCCGCGTGCAGTTCGAGGGCTTGGACGGCACCAAGAGCGAGGGCGTGTATGACCTCGTGCTGCAGGCCGTGGGCCGCAGCCCCAACGGCAAGAAGGTGGGCGCCGAGAAGGCCGGCGTCATCGTCGGCGAGCGCGGCTTCATCCCGGTGGACGTGCAGATGCGCACCAATGTGCCGCACATCTACGCCATCGGCGACATCGTCGGCAACCCCATGCTGGCGCACAAGGCAGTGCATGAGGCCCATGTGGCGGCCGAGGTGGCGGCCGGTGACGCCAAGGCGCAGTTCGATGCCCGCGTCATCCCCGGCGTGGCCTACACCGACCCCGAGGTGGCCTGGGTCGGCCTCACCGAGGACGAGGCCAAGGCCAAGGGCATCAAGGTCAAGAAGGGCCTGTTCCCCTGGACGGCCAGCGGCCGCGCCATCGCCAACGGCCGCGACGAGGGTTTCACCAAGCTGCTGTTCGACGCCGAGAGCCATCGCATCCTGGGTGGCGGCATCGTCGGCACCCATGCCGGCGACATGATCGGCGAGGTCGCCCTGGCCATCGAGATGGGCGCCGACGAGATCGACATCGGCAAGACCATCCACCCGCACCCGACGCTGGGCGAAAGCATAGGCATGGCCGCCGAAGTGGCCCACGGCAGCTGCACCGACCTGCCGCCAGCCAAGCGTTGATCGGCGCCGGCGCGGCCTTGCCCCTGGCTAAGCTGCGGCCTGCTGGAAATGCTGGCGGGCGAACTCTTCGGCATTGACGGCCCAGCCGAACAGACCGCCCTGGCCGACCTCGCAACCCAGCGCCAGCAACTGATCACGCTGGGCCGGGTCTTCGACCCCCTCGGCCACCAGCTGATGGCCGAGGTTGTGGGCCATGGTGATGATGGTCTCGACGAGCACGCGGTCGCTCGGGTTGAGCAGCATGTTGCGGACGAAGCTCATGTCGATCTTGATCACCTGCACCGGCAGCTTGCTCAGGTACGACAGGCTCGAGTAATTGGTGCCGAAGTCGTCGATGGCCAGCGTCACGCCGAGGGCACTGAGTTCGGCCAGGCGCCGCACCACCTCGTCGGTGTGTTCGAGCAGGGCGCTCTCGGTGATCTCCAGTTCCAGCGCGCCGGCCACCACGCCATTGAGCTGCAGTGCGGCTTCGACCTCGCGCAGCATGGACGGGTCGCGCAGGTCGCGCGCCGACTGGTTGACGGCCACGCGCCAGCCCGCATGCCAGATGCCCTGGCGTTGCCACAGGCCCACCTGGCGCAATGATTCATTGAGCACCCAGCGGTCGATCTCGACCACCAGTCCGCTCTTCTCGGCCACCGGAATGAAATCGGCCGGCGATACCAGGCCCAGGCCGGGACGTTGCCAGCGCACCAGAGCTTCGGCGCCCACCATGCGGCCGGTGGACAGGTTGAACTTGGGCTGGAAGTGGACGCGGAACTCACCGTGCAGCAGGGCCGAGGCGAGGTCGGTCTGGATTGCAAAGATGCGCGCGTTCTCGGCCGCCATCTGCGCGTCGAATACCACGACCCGGTTGCGCCCGGCCTGCTTGGCGCGGTACATCGCGATGTCGGCGTGGCGCAGCAGCTGCTCGATGTCGCTGCCATCGGCGGGATAGACGGCGATGCCGGCCGAGGCGGTGGGCAGGTACTCTGGCACCGCATCGAGCACCAGGGCCTGGCTGAGGGTCTGGAGCATCTTCTCGGCCACCAGCAGGGCCGCCGCATGGTCGGCGGTGGGCAGCAACACGACGAACTCGTCACCGCCCATGCGGGCCACGGTGTCCTCGCCGCGCACCGAGCTCCGCAGGCGCGCGGCGGCCTGCCGCAGCAGTTCGTCGCCGACGGCGTGGCCCAGGGTGTCGTTGATCTCCTTGAAGTGGTCGAGGTCGGTGAAGATCACTGCAAAGGCTTCGCCGTGGCGCTCGGCGTGCGCCAGCAGGTGCCGGATGCGGTCTTCGAAGAGCGCGCGGTTGGGCAGGCCGGTGAGGCTGTCGAACAGGGCCAGCCGCTGCACTTGCGACTGCGCCGCCTGCAGGGCCGACAAGTCGGTCTGGATTGACATGTAGCGCGCCACGCGCCCGCGGTCGTCGTAAATGGCGCTGATGCTGCTCCAGACAGCGTAGTCGCGGCCATCGGCGGCGCGATTGCGCAACTCGCCGGCCCAGCGCCCGTCGCGCTCCAGCGCTTCCCACATCGCCTGGTAGGCCACCTCGTCCTGCCAGCCGGACTTCAGGAAGCTGGCCAGGTGGCCCAGCACCGATTCTTCCGAGAAGCCGCTCTGCGCGGTGAAGGCCGGGTTGACACGCACGATGCGGGTTTCGGGGTCGGTCACGATGATGGCCTCGGACGCCATCAAGAACACCGATTCGCTCAGCCGCGCCTGGCCCTGCTGGTGCTTGAGTTCGGTGACGTCGGTCGAGATGCCGCCGACGCCGTAGATCCGGCCCTCGGCGTTGCGCAGCGGGAACTTGTGCGTGACCAGTTCCAGCTCACCCTCCGGGCTGCCGGAGATGCGCTCTTCCAGCATCACGGGCTCGCCCGTTTCCAGGACGCGCAGGTCGGCCTCGCTGTGCAGGGCAGCGTCGCGCAGCGGGACGAAGCGCTCGCGCTGCTGGCCCAGCACCTCTTCGGTGCTGCGTCCCAGGAAGCGCAGCATGGCGCGGTTGGCTACCAGGAACTCGCCCCCCGTTCCGGTGGCACAGATAGGGTTGTCGCTGCCGTCGAGGATGGACGAGAAGAAGCGCTGCGCGCGTTCGCGTGCGATCTCGGCCTCGCGGTCCACCAGCAGCAGCAGCGCCTTTCGGTCGATGTGGAAGTCGCGGTCGAGCTGGATCAGGTGACCGTCCATCGTGCGCGCCTGCGACTCGACCTGCCGGTCGGCCAGTTGCAGCCGCTCCAGCACCTGGGGCTGCTCGACGGTGAGGTTGCGCAGCGCCGAATGCAGCCGGCCGCGGTCGGCGCGTGCAAGGCGGTCTGAAAGCCGGTTGTCGCCGTGGGTGTAAGCGGCGCGCGGCCCCAACAGATCGGTGGCGCCTGCATTGCAATGCTCCACCTGGCCCGCGGCGTCGAGCACCAGGGCTGGCAGCGGCATCTGCTCGAAGAGGCACTGGTAGCGGGCGCGTGCGGTTTCGGCTTCTTGCTGGGCCCGGCGCAACTCCTCGTTCTGCAGTTCCAATTCGACCTGGTAGATGCGCAGGTCTTCGAGCAGGCGCGCGATCTCGGGCGACAGCGGCACTGGCTCCTGGGCCGGATCCTGGTTGGCGATGAGCTGCTGAGCCTGCAGCTTGAGCCGCTGCAGCCGCTCCAGCCGCTGCTGCTGCGATTCGCTCATGGCGCGGGCCGATTTCGCAAGCGCCGCCAGCCGGTGATATCGACATGGCTGACCACGGCGCCGGGCCGATCACCACCCACCGCCGAGACGTGCATGCCGAACCAACGCTCCTGACCGGGGCTGTGGCAGGGGTATTCGATCGCGAATGCGGGCAGACGGCCCGCCAGGACTTCGGCCAGGCCGCGGCAGGCCTCCTGGGCCGAATGGTCTGCGGCATCGCCGGCTGTGCCGCAGACCTTCAGGTAGTTGGAGCCCGGCCCGGTGTGCTGCAGCAGGGGGTCGCCGTTGGCGATGGCGAAATCGCTCCAGGCGCGGTTGACCTGGGTGATGATGCCTTGCGGGTCGAGCACCGCGATGTGCTCGGGCAGGGCATCGATGATCTGCTGCATGCGTGTCAGCTCGTGCAGCGCGCTCACGTCGAGGAAGCTGGCTACCGCGCCGCGGGCGGAAGTGGACGGCACGCGATAGGGCAGCATGCGCACGAAGTAGTGCCGGCCCTGGCGGCTGCCCACTTCCTTCTCGATGCGCGCGCCGCCGCGCACGGTCTGGACGAGGTCGGCGACCAGGTCCGGATACTCCAGCAGGTGATTGACCTCATCCAACGGGCGGCCGAGGTCGGCGTCGCGAACCTTGAAGATCGAGCGAGCCTCGGGGCTGAATCGCATCAGGTGCAGGCCCTCGTCCACAAAGACCGTGGCCACCGCCACCGCCTGGGTCATGTTGTCGAGGTCGGCATTCAGGTGGTTGAGGATGTCGATCTTTTCCTGGTACTCGGCATTGACCGTGTTCAGCTCTTCATTGACCGACTGCAGCTCCTCGTTGGAGCTCTGCAGTTCCTCGTTGGAGGACATCAGTTCCTCGTTGGTGGCCTGCAACTCCTCGTTGGAGGTCTCGAGTTCCTCGATGGTGGCCTGCAGGCTCTCGCGCGTGGCCGCCAGTTCGCGTTCGAGCACGTCGATGCGCTCGGTGCTCTCGACGCCGACGTCGACCTTGTCGAGCGCCTCGTGCGGTGCCGCCGCGTTGATGTGCTCGAAGGCCAGGAGCGTCAAGCGCTCGCCTTCGATCTCGCCCACCGGCCAGGCGCTCAGGCGCAGGTGCTGGAAATGGCCATCTTCGGTGTCGACACGCACGCTGTCCGAGCTGACATTGCTGCCCTCGCGGCCGGCCTTGAAGAGCAGGGCCGAGGCCACGGCCACCAGCGACTCGGGCAGCACGCGGTTGAGCTCCAGGCTGGCATGGCCCGGGCGCAGTTGCAGGATGCCGTGCATGTCGCCGAAGGAATGCACCAGCTCGTGGCGTCCGTTGACCAGCACCGCCGCCGGCGGCGCAAAGGCCCTCAGCAGCACGCCGAAGGCCTGTTCGACCGGGTTTGTCTTGAGCCGCAGCGTGTTGGAAGCCGAGGGCAGTACCGAACGCAGGCCGGGCCGGCCGTAGCCGGGGGCGCGCGAGGTGTCCAGCGGCAGCCGCGACGGACTGCTCATCTGCCAAAGCTTGTTGCGCGCGCTGACCGGGGTGAAATCGTCGACCAGGCTGCCCAGCGATTCGCTGGAGCCCAGGAACAGATGGCCCTTGCTGCCCAGTGCGTACTGCAGCCGGCGCAGCGCGCGCTCCTGCGCTGCGCTGCCAAAGTAGATCAGCGTGTTGCGGCAGACCACCAGGTCCATCTTCGTGAAGGGTGGATCGGCGAGCAGGTTGTGGCGCGCAAACACGATGCACTGACGCAACTCGTTCTTGACCGCATAGCCGCTGCCCTTGCGCGTGAAGAAGCGCTCGAGTTGGGCCGGTGTCACTTCGGCGGCGACCGATTCGGGGTAGTAGCCGGCGCCTCCGGTCTCGATGTTCTGCTGCTCGACGTCGGTGGCGAAGATCTTGAGGTTGGGCCAGCGCTTGAGCTGCTCGAAAGCCTCGAGGAAGAGCATCGCCACCGAATAGGCCTCTTCGCCGGTGGCCACGCCCGCGCACCAGACACGGATGGATTCGCCGGCCTGCTTGCGCGCCACCAGCGGGTCGACCACCTGGCGCGCCAGGATCTCGAAGGCCTCGGCATCGCGGAAGAAGCTGGTCACCGGGATCAGCAACTCGCGGCGCAGCGTGATGACCTCGTTGCGGTCTTCGTTGAGCAGTTCCAGGTAGGCCTTGAGCGAGCGCACCTTGCGCACGCTCATGCGGCGCTCGATGCGTCGCATCACCGTGCCGGGCTTGTACTCCTGGAAGTCGATGCCGCCCAGCAGCAGCAGCAGGTGCATGATGCCGTCCAGCGCCGACTCGGCAGTGGCGGGCATGGCCGGGTCGGCCGCAGCCGGATCGGGTTCCGGCCCACGCGCGGGCTGGTTCTGAAGGTGGGCCAGGATGCGCGGGCCGATCTGCTCCACCGGAAGGATGGCATCCACCAGTCCAGTGGCAATCACGCTGCGTGGCATGCCGTCGAACTTGGCCGTCTGCGGCTCCTGCGCGATGAGCAGGCCGCCGGAATCATTGATGGCGGCAGCGCCGCGCGTGCCGTCCGAGCCGGTACCGGACAGGATCACACCCACCGAACGCGCGCCGTGGCGAGTGGCCATCGAGGTGAAGAAGACATCGATGGGAAGCGTCAGCGTGCCCGGGGGTTTGGGCGTGAGGCGCAGATGCCCGTCACCCAGGTGCATGATGGACCCCGGAGGGATCAGGTACACATGGTCGCCCTGGATGCGCGTGTCCTTCTCGACCATGACCACCGGCATGCGCGTGTGGCGCGACAGCAGGTTGGCCATCATGCTCTTGTGGTCGGCCGAGAGGTGCTGAATGACCACGTAGGTGGCGCCCGAGTCGCAGGACAGGCTGTCGAACAGACGCTCAAGCGCATCGAGGCCGCCGGCGGAGGCCCCGATGGCCACGATGGGTGGCAGGGCGGGGGGGTCGGGTGGTACTGCTGGGTTCAAGCGCGGAGCTTCCGTAAAAAACTGAAGCGATCCCTCGCGGTCTGACCTTGCGCGCTGTTCGCCGCCGGGCGAATTGGCGAGAGCCAGCTGACCATCCGAAACCGATGCAGAGCAAGCGCGAGCGTAGGTAACGCCAGCGTCTGACGGTCTGACTCAGATCAAAGGCAAGGGCCTTCTGTTCGGGCGCGTGCCGGCGTCGCTTTCTGCTTGCTCCGCGCTTACGGGCTGGCGCCGGTGCGGCCGTAGAGCCGCGCCAGTTCGGCCAGGCGGGCCGCGTGCCAGGCCTGGACATGGCCCCACTGGAAGCGCCAGCCCCACCAGCCCGATTCCTGGCCGGGGAAGTTCATGCGGTGCTCGGTGGGCAGGGCCAGCACGTCCTGCATGGGGTGGACGGCGGTGTCGGCGACGCTGGCCATGGCGGCGCGTATCAGCGTCCACGGCATGTCGTGGCCGTCGGTGGCGAGATAGCCGCGGGCGAAATGGCGCTCGTGGTCGCTGGCCGCGGCCCACCAGCCGGCAACGGTGTCGTTGTCGTGCGTGCCCGGGTAGACCACGGTGTCGGGCTCGTGGTTGTGGGGCAGGAAGCGGTCGGCCGCGTCGCCGGCAAAGGCGAACTGCAGGATGCGCATGCCGGGGAATCCGAACTGCTTGCGCAGCGCGTCGACATCGGGCGTGATGATGCCCAGGTCTTCGGCGATCACCGGCACCGGCCCCAGCGCCTGGGCGATGGCCTCGAACAGTGCCGCGCCCGGGCCGGGCACCCAGCGCCCGGTCTGGGCCGTGGGCGCACTGGCCGGGATCTCCCAGTAGCCGGCAAAGCCGCGGAAGTGGTCGATGCGCACGATGTCGAAGAGCTCGAAGGCGCGCCGCACGCGCTCCACCCACCAGGCGTAGCCGTGCTTGGCGTGCTCGCTCCAGCGGTAGAGCGGGTTGCCCCAGCGCTGGCCGGTGGCGCTGAAGAAATCGGGTGGCACGCCGGCCACCACGGTGGGCCGGCCGGTGGCGTCAAGATCGAACAGCGCCTGGTTGGCCCAGACCTCGGCGCTGAGGTAGGCAATAAAGATGGGGGTGTCGCCGATGATCTTGATGCCCTTGCCGTTGGCATAGGCCTTGAGCGCCGCCCACTGGCGGTAAAAGCGCCACTGGCAGAACTGCCAGAAGGCGATGCGTCCGGCATGGGCCTGGCGCGCGGCCTCCATTGCCGCCGGCTGGCGTGCGGCCAGCGCCGGCTCCCACTCGCACCAGTCGCGCCAGCCCTGGGCCTCGCACAGCGACATGAAGAGGGCGAAGTCGGCTATCCACGAGCGGTGCTCATCGAGAAAGCGCGCGTAGTCCTCGCGCTGGGCCGGCGTGCCGGCGGCGGCAAAGCGCACCGCCGCACGCGCCAGGCGCTCCATGCGGAAGGGGTGCATGGCGGCGAAGTTGACCTTGTCGTCGTCCAACCCTGCCACCGGCACGAGGTCGACGGCCTCCAGCCAGCCCTGCTGCTGCAGTTCGGCCAGGTCGACCAGCAGCACATTGCCGGCAAAGGCCGAGTTGCTCATGTAAGGCGAATTGCCGGGGCCGATGCCGGCCAGCGGCAGCACCTGCCACAGGCGCTGGCCGGCATTGGCCAGCCAGTCGACGAAGTGGTAGGCCTCGCGCCCGAAATCGCCCGAGCCGTGGGGGCCGGGCAGGGAAGTGGGGTGCAGCAGCACGCCGCTGGCACGGGGAAAGCGCATGGCTTTGTCCTTCAGGGATTCAATGCGGGGAGGCGTCGCGCAGCAGCACGAGGCTGCGCGAGGGCAGAAGGAAGGTGGTGGCCTTGCCGCGACGCCAGCTGCTGCGGCCGTCGGCGGCCGAGCTGTCGAGTTCGGCCACCCACTCGCCCGGCGGCAGCACGAAATCGACATCGGTGTCGCGCGCATTCACCATCAGCAGCAAGGCGTCGCGGCCGCGGCCGGGAACGCCGATCCAGGCGCCGAGCACGCGCGACATGCGGTCGTTCCAGTTCTCGGCCGCCATGCCTTCGCCGATGCGGCGCAGCCAGGACAGGTCCTGCCGGCCGCGCGCATCGGGCAGGCCGGTGAACCAGCGCGCGCCCATCGGCAGCAGGCGGCGCCGCAGTTCCAGCACATGGGCCGTGTAGTCGATCAGCTTCTCGTCGGCGCGGGACCAGTCGATCCAGGTGATCTCGTTGTCCTGGCAATAGGGGTTGTTGTTGCCGCCCTGGCTGTGGCCCAGTTCGTCGCCGGCGGCCAGCATGGGCGTGCCCTGGGCCAGCAGCAGGGTGGCCAGCAGGGCGCGCTGCAGGCGGCGGCGGCGCGCCTGCACCAGGGGGTCGCCGGTGGGGCCTTCCCAGCCGCAATTCCAGCTCAGGTTCTGGCCCGTGCCGTCGCGGTTGCCTTCGAGGTTGGCCTCGTTGTGGCGCATGTCGTAGCTCACCAGGTCGGCCAGCGTGAAGCCGTCGTGCGAGATGACGTAGTTGACCGATTCCATCGGTGGCCGCCGCCGCGCCTGGAAGAGATCGGACGAGCCGGCCATGCGCAGTGCCAGCTCGCCGCGCGTGCAATCGCCGCCCAGCCAGAAGGCGCGCGAGGTGTCGCGGAAGCGGTCGTTCCATTCCAGCCAGCCGCGCGGGAACTGCCCCACCTGCCAGCCACCGGGGCCCAGGTCCCAGGGTTCGGCGATCAGCTTCACGCCCTGCAGCACCGGGTCCTGCTGCAGCGCGCGGAAGAAGGCGGCATTGCCGTCGAAGCCGTGGTCCTCGCGGCCCAGCACCGGGGCCAGGTCGAAGCGGAAGCCGTCGACGTGCATCTCCTGCACCCAGTAGCGCAGGCTGTCCATCACCAGCTGCAGCACGCGCGGGTGGCGGATGTCGAGCGCGTTGCCGCAGCCGCTCCAGTTCTCGTAGCTCTGGCGCCGGCCGTCGACCAGGCGGTACCAGCAGCTGTTGTCGAGGCCGCGCCAGGACAGCGTGGCGCCGCGCTCATCGCCTTCGGGCGTGTGGTTGTAGACCACGTCCAGCAGCACCTCGAGGCCGGCCTGGTGCAGGCGCTTGACCATGTCGCGGAACTCGTCGCGCGGCTGGGCGCTGCCGGCGTAGCGCGGGTCGGGGCAGAAGAAGCCCAGCGTGTTGTAGCCCCAGTAGTTGACGAGGCCGTGCTCGCGCAGGCGCGCTTCGTCCAGCACCTGCTGCACCGGCAGCAGGCTCACCGCGGTGATGCCCAGGCGCTTGAGGTGGGCGATGGCGGCGTCGCTGGCCAGGCCGGCATAGGTGCCGCGCTGGGCTTCGGGTACGCCGGGCAGGCGCCGCGTGAGGCCGCGCACATGCATCTCGTAGAGCACGCTGTCGACCAGGGGCGTGGCCGGCGGGCGGTCGCCCTGCCAGTCGTAGGCGTCGGCCACCACGCGCGCCTTGTGCGCGCCGGCGGCGTTGTCGCGCGGGTCGATCTGCAGCGGAAACTCGGCGTCGGCACCGAAATGCGGGCCGCGCCAGTCGAAGCCGCCCGGCGGCGTGACGATCTCGCGCGCCCAGGGGTCGAGCAGCAGCTTGTTGGGGTTGAAGCGGTGGCCGCGGTCGGGCCGCCAGGGGCCGTGGGCGCGCAGGCCGTAGACCAGGCCGGCGCCAGCGCCCGGCAGCCGGCCATGCCAGATGTCGCCGCTGCGTGCCGGCAGGGGCAGCCTTTCGATCTCGTGCCGGCCTTCGGCATCGAACAGGCACAGGTCCATCTGCGAGGCGTGGGCCGAGAAGACGGCGAAGTTGACGCCGTCGCCGTCGACCGTGGCGCCCATGGGCCAGGGCCGCCCGGGCTGCAGCCGCGAGGCCGCCGGGCCGGGAGCGGCCCGCGAGAAGCCCGCGCTCAGGTGATCCATGCCGGGGGCGTTGCGCAGGGCCGGGCTCCCGTCAGGCCTTGGCCGCCAGGCCCCACACATCGCGTGCGTATTCGCGGATGGTGCGGTCCGATGAGAAGAAGCCCATGCCGGCCACGTTGGCGATGGCCTTGCGCGCCCAGGCCTGGGGGTCGCGGTAGAGAGCGTCGACGCGGCTCTGGGCGGCGACGTAGCTGTCGAAATCGGCCAGCAGCATGTAGTGGTCGCCGCCCCACAGCAGCGAGTCCACCAGCGCGCGGTAGCGGCCCGGCTCGTCCTCGGAGAAGCGGCCACCGGCAATGGCGTCGAGCACGGCCTTCAGGCGCGGATTCTCTTCGTAGATGCGCAGAGGCTGGTAGCCGGCGGCGCGCTGGGCCGCCACCTGCGCGGTCGAGAGGCCGAAGATGAAGATGTTGTCGTCGCCCACCTGCTGGCGGATTTCGACGTTGGCGCCGTCGTCGGTGCCGATCGTGAGCGCGCCGTTGAGGGCCAGCTTCATGTTGCCGGTGCCCGAGGCCTCGGTGCCGGCTGTAGAGATCTGCTCCGACAGGTCGGCGCCGGGCATGATGACCTCGGCCACCGAGACGCCGTAGTTGGGCACGAAGACCAGCTTGAGCCTGCCGCGCAGCCGCGCGTCGGTGTTGATGACGGTGCCGACATCGTGGATGAGCTGGATCACGGCCTTGGCCGAGACATAGCTGGAGGCCGCCTTGCCGGCAAAGATGACGGTGCGCGGCACCCAGTCGGCGTCGGGGTCGGCCAGCATGGCCTGGTAGCGGGCCACCACCTGCAGCACATTGAGCAGCTGGCGCTTGTATTCGTGGATGCGCTTGACCTGCACGTCGAAGAGGCTGGTCGCATCGACCGGCACGCCGGTGTGGGCGCGGATGTGCTCGGCCAGGCGCAGCTTGTTGGCCTGCTTGACGGCCAGGAAGGCATTGCGGAAATCGGCGTTCGCGGCGTGCTCGCGCAGGCCGATGAGCTGGTCGAGGTGCAGGCGCCAGCCGTCGCCGATGGTGCTGTCGATCAGCGAGGCCAGGCCCGTGTTGGCCTGGGCCAGCCAGCGGCGCGGGGTGACGCCGTTGGTCATGTTGGTGAAGCGTTCGGGCCAGAGGGCGGCGAAGTTGGCGAAGATGGTCTGCACCAGCAGCTCGGAGTGCAGTGCCGAGACGCCGTTGACCTTGTGGCTGCCGACGATGGACAGGTGCGCCATGCGCACGCGGCGCTCGCCGCGTTCCTCGATCAGCGAGAGGCTGCGCATGAACTCGTTGTCGCCCGGGCGCAGCTTGGCGGCCGCGGCCAGGAACTCTGAATTGATGCGGAAGATGATTTCCAGGTGGCGCGGCAGCACATGCTGCATCAGCGACACCGGCCAGGTCTCCAGCGCCTCGGGCATCAGTGTGTGGTTGGTGTAGCTGAAGACCTTCTGCGTGAGGGCCCAGGCGCCGGCCCAGCCGAAGGCGTGTTCGTCCACCAGCAGCCGCATCAGCTCGGCCACGCCGATGGCCGGGTGGGTGTCGTTGAGGTGGATGGCCACCTTCTCGGCCAGGTTGGTCAGACGGCCGTGCTCGGCCAGGTGACGGGCCAGGATGTCCTGGATCGACGCACTGGTGAAGAAGTACTCCTGGCGCAGGCGCAGCTCACGGCCGGCCGGCGTGCTGTCGTTGGGGTAGAGCACCCAGGAGATGTTCTCGTACTGGTTCTTGAACTCGGCGGCGCGGGCGTAGTCGCCGGTGTTGAAGGCATGCAGGTCGATCTGGCTGGGCGCCGCCGCCTTCCACAGCCGCAGCGTGCTGACGCGCGGCGTGCCGTGGCCGGGGATCACCATGTCGTAGGCCTTGGCGTTGACCTCGCCGGCGTGGCGCCAGATCGAGCCGCTGGAACCGTGGGCGCCGGGTTCGACCCAGCCGCCGAAGCGCACCGGGTAGGAAACGCCCGTGCGCGGAAACTCCCAGGGTGTGCCGTCCTCCAGCCAGGGGTCGGGGTGTTCGACCTGGCGACCGCCCACGATGCTCTGCTTGAACATGCCGAATTCGTAGCGGATGCCGTAGCCGTAGGAGGGCAGTTCCACGGTGGCCATGCTGTCCAGGAAGCAGGCCGCCAGGCGGCCCAGGCCGCCATTGCCCAGGGCGGCGTCGGCCTCGGTGGCGGTCAGGTCTTCCAGCGTGTTGGCATGGGCCTTGGCGGCCGCGGCCATCTCGCCGGTCAGGCCCACGGCGGCCAGTGCGTTGGACAGCGTGCGCCCGATCAGGAATTCCATCGACAGGTAGTACACGCGGCGTGCGCGCGCCGCACGGTCGGCGCGGTCGGTGGCCACCCAGCGTCGGGACAAGTGCTCACGCGCGACCTGCGCGACTGCGTGCATGATCTCCGCTGGCGACGCGGCGGCCGGGTCGGTGGCCACGGTGTCGAGCAGGTGGCGCTCGACGGCGGCGTTGGGGCCGGCGGAGGCAGAGGCTGGCGGAGCGTTCAGGTTCATGGTCGGTGCATTCATCGGGCTCGGGGGTGGCGGTGCAGGCAAGGGCCCGGCGCGCGCCGCGCTTGTCACGGTGATGACTTTGAGTGTGTCCGAACGCACGCTCGAACGTCAACGACTTTTGTGCTCGATTTCCCGTAACTCCACAACATCCCGCCGCGCACAAGCCGCCGGCAAGAAGACGATGGCGCTTGATGTATAGAGAAAAAATTAATTAATATCAAATGCTTGGAGTTTATTTCTAAAGTTAAATAGAGATGTTTTTGCGACGCTGCTGTCTGCTGTTTGAGCTTGTCGCTAGCGCATGAGCCTGTAATTTAGTTGCGAACTCCGGCCCCACCAGGAACCTCCATGAAGCCCGTAGACATCGCCCAGAGCCTCGACCTGCCGCGCCGCGCCGTGGCGCTGGTACTCGCCGGCGGGCGTGGCAGCCGCCTCAAGAACCTCACCGACACGCGGGCCAAGCCGGCGGTCTACTTCGGCGGCAAGTTCCGCATCGTCGACTTCGCGCTCTCCAACTGCCTCAATTCGGGCATACGCCGCATCGGCGTCATCACGCAATACAAGAGCCACAGCCTGCTGCGCCACCTGCAGCGCGGCTGGGCCTTCCTGAAGAGCGAGATGAACGAGTTCGTCGACCTGCTGCCCGCCCAGCAGCGGGTGGACGAGGAATCCTGGTACCGCGGCACGGCCGATGCGGTCTACCAGAACCAGGACATCCTGGCCGCCTACCGCGCCGACTACGTGGTGGTGCTCGCCGGCGACCACATCTACAAGCAGAACTACGCCATCATGCTGGCCGACCATGTGGCCCTGGGCAGCGAATGCACGGTGGGCTGCATCGAGGTCGAGAAGGCCGAGGCCACGGCCTTCGGTGTGATGGCCATCGACGAGCAGCGCCGCATCGTCGACTTCATCGAGAAGCCGGCCGACCCGCCCACCATCCCCGGCAAGCCCGGCCGCTCGCTGGCCAGCATGGGCATCTACATCTTCAACGCGCGCTACCTCTACCGCGAGCTCGAGCGCGACATGGCCGACCCCACGTCCAGCCACGACTTCGGCAAGGACATCATCCCCAAGCTGGTCAAGGCCGGTGTCGCCGTGGCCCACCCCTTCGAGCTGAGTTGCGTCGGCAGCAAGCCCGGCGCCCAGCCCTACTGGCGCGATGTCGGCACCATCGACGCCTACTGGGACGCCAATATCGACCTCACGGCCACCGATCCGCTGCTCAACCTGTACGACACCCACTGGCCGATCTGGACCTACCAGCCCCAGCTGCCGCCGGCCAAGTTCGTGCACAACCAGGACGACCGCCGCGGCATCGCCATCGAATCGCTGGTCTCGGGCGGCTGCATCGTCTCGGGGGCGATCTTCCGCTCGGTGCTGTTCTCGGTGGTGCGGGTGCATTCCTATGCCACGGTCAACTGGAGCGTGCTGCTGCCTGGGTCGCAGGTCGGCCGTCATGCACGCATCACCCGTGCCATCGTCGACCGCGACTGCTTCATCCCCGATCACATGGTGATCGGTGAAGACCCGGCGGCCGACGCGGCGCGCTTCTTCCGCACCGAATCCGGCATCACCCTGGTCACGCGCGACATGCTGCAGCGCCTGCTCTGACGCCGCCGTGAGGGTGCTGCACGTCGCGGCCGAGATCTACCCGCTGGTCAAGACCGGCGGGCTGGCCGACGTGGTGGCGGCGCTGCCGCCGGCGCAGGCACGCCAGGGCCTGGACGTGCGCCTGCTGCTGCCGGGCTTGCCGGCCGTGCTCGAAAGCGTGAAGGGCGCACGCACCGTGGTCGACATCGGCGCCTGCTTTGGTGCGCTGCGGGTGCGCCTGCTGCTCGGCCGCCTGCCGGGCAGCCTGCTGCCGGTGTATGTGATCGAGGCGCCCTACCTCTACCGCCGCGAGGGCAACCCGTATCAAGACGGCCGTGGCGACGAATGGCCCGACAACCTGCAGCGCTTTGCCCTGCTGGGCTGGGTGGCGGCCCACATCGCCGGCGCCGACGCCGACGCCCAATGGGTGCCCGAGGTGATGCACGCCCACGACTGGCACGCGGCCATGGCCTGCGCCTACATGGCCGATCACGCGCCCACCGGCGCGGCCTCGGTCTACACGGTGCATAACCTGGCCTTCCAGGGCCTGTTCCCGATGCACGACTGGCCGCTGCTGGGCCTGGCCTCGCGCCTGATGTCGCCCGCGGGGCTGGAATACCACGGCCAGCTCAGCTTCATGAAGGCGGGGCTGAAGTTCGCCGACCGCGTCGTCACCGTGAGCCCGCGCTATGCGCGCGAGATCGCCACGCCCGAATTCGGCTGCGGCCTCGATGGCGTGATCCGCGCCCGTGGCGAGCAGGTCAGCGGCATCTTGAACGGCATCGACGCCAAGGTCTGGGATCCGGCGCGCGACAGCGCCCTGGCCCATCGCTACGACGCCGAGCGGCCCGAGGGCAAGCTCGTCTGCCGTCGCGCCCTGCAGGCCGAGATGGGCCTGCTGCCCGACGACGGCGCGCTGCTGGTCACCGTGATCAGCCGCCTCACGGCGCAGAAGGGGCTGGACCTGATGCTGGCCGCGCTGCCGGCCCTGCTGCAGGCCGGCGGCCAGCTGGCGCTGCAGGGCAGCGGCGACGCCGCGCTCGAAGCCGCCCTGCTCGAAGCCCAGCGCGCCCATCCCGGCCGCGTCGTCTGCCGCATCGGCTATGACGAGGCGCGCGCCCACCGCCTCATCGCCGGTGCCGACGTGATCGCCGTGCCCTCGCGCTTCGAGCCCTGCGGCCTGACCCAGCTCTACGGCCTGCGCTACGGCACGCTGCCGCTGGTGCGCCGCGTCGGCGGGCTGGCCGACACCGTGGCCGACGACGACGGCCCCGGCGCGGCCACCGGCTTCATCTTCGACGCCGCCACGCCGGCCGCGCTGGCCCAGGCCCTGCTGCGCGCGGCCGAGCTGCGCCGCCAGCCCGAGGCCTGGCAGGCGCGCTGGGCGGCGGCAATGGCGCAGGAACTGTCCTGGGACGGGCCGGCGGCGCGCTACGCCCGGCTCTACGAGGCGGCCGTGGCCAATCCGCGGCGCTGAAACGCGGCGCCGGGCGGGCCCGGACGGCCCCGTGGCGGGGCATTTGCCGTGTGGTTTTGGTGCCCGCGGGCGTGGCATCTCGCACTCCGCGGCCTTTCGCCGCGGGCGCGGTGGCGGGCAGGGGCCGCCCAGCCGTCACAATCCGGGCACTTCACCGACCGATCGCGTATGCGTCCCATCATGCTTGGCTGGATATTCAACAAGAAGAACCCCGCGGAAGCCGCTGCCGCCGCGCCGCGCCCGGCGCCGCCACCCGCGGCCGCCGTGAAGGCCCCGGCGCCGCCGCCGGTGGACTGGAAGCCGGCGCTGGAGGCGGCCCGCGGCGACGACCAGGCACTGCTGGCGCTGGCGCGCCAGAAGGTGCCGCTGGAGATCAAGCTGGCTGCGGTGGAGGCGCTCTCCGGCGAGGAAGCGCTCAAGCTCGCCGAGCGCGAGTTCCGCAACCACGACCGCCGTGTCCACCAGCTGGCCAAGCAGCGCCACCTGGCCGGCGTCGCCCGCCGCGATGCCGGCGACGAGGCCAGCCGCCTGATCGAAGCGGCCCGAGCCCTGCTGGAAGCGCCCTTGATCCCCGACAACCGGGTGGTCGAGCTCGACCGCGCCTGGCGCGCCCTGGATGCCAAACTGTTGCAAGAGGGCCAAGGCGAGACATTCGCCGCCCTGTCCGTTCAATTGGGGGAAAAGGTGAAGGAAAGAGCCGAACAGGAGCGCTCGCTCAAGCGCTGGGGTGGCCAGGCCGTGCAGGCGCTGGATGCGCTGCGCACGGTTTGCAATGCCGCCGCCGCGGGCGTGCGCGACCGCAGCGAACTCGCCGCCGCCATGGCCACGGCCCGCGGCGTGGCCGCCGCCGCGCCGGTGGCCGGCACCGTCGTGTACGAGACGCTGGAAGCCGCCGTGCAACTGGCCGCCCAGCTCGAGGAACGCCTGGCCCTGCTGGACGAGGTGCTCCAAAGCGCGCCGCCGGAACGCGTCCGGCCGCCCAAGCCGGCGGCCGCGCCCGTGGCTCCCCCGGCTGTAGACACGGCCGCGCCCGCGCCGGTCGATGGAGCCGAGGCGCCCGCAGAAGCGGCGCCGGCCGTGGCCGTGGAAGCATCCACGGAGTCGGCCGTAGCGGCTGTAGCGGCCGACGCCGAGGGCGCTGCCGTGGCCGAGCAAGCCACCGAGGTGGTCGCTGCCGCGGAAGCCCCGGCGCCCGTCGAGGCCGCAACGGCAGCCGATCCGGCACCAGCCATGGCGCAAGCGGCGCCGGCAGAAGCCGCCGAAGCAGCAATCCCGGCGGAAGCGACGGCGGCCGTCGCCCCGGCCGCCGCCGAAGAGGCACCTGTGGCCGCTGCGCCGGAGGCCACTGCCGAGCCGGCGCCCGTTGCATCCGCCGCAGAGCCCACGTTCGAGGCCGCTGCCTCGCCCGCAGTCGACGCTGCTGCCGCACCTGCGCCCGAAGCCGCGCCGCAGGACGAGGAAGCCGCTGCGGCGGCAGCCTCTGCCGTCGCCGAGCCCGAGTCCGCGCCCGCAGCGGAAGTGGCCGCCGAGGCCGCGGTCGAAGCGCCCAGTCCCGCGCCCGCGCCCGAGGCTGCCGCCCCCGCCGAGCCCGCACCGCCCACGCCGCTGCAGCGCTGGCAGCAGCTGGCGCCGCTGGCCGACGCCCCGCTGGCCGCGCTGCTCAACCAGCGCGTCGAGCAATGGCAGAAGGCCCGTGACGCGGCCCGCCAGGCGCGCAAGGACCAGCAGGCCCAGCAGCAGGCCCAGAAGCGCAGCCAGGCCGGCGAGGCCCAGAAGGCGGTGCGCACCATCCAGGCCGAGGCGCTGGAGCCCCTGCTGGCCCAGGCCGAGGCGGCGCTGGCCACCGGCCAGCTGGCCGAGATCCACAAGCACCTGGTGGCGCTGGACGAGCAGCTCCACCACGGCGCGCCCGCCGATGCGCTGCGCGCCCGCATCGACGCCGTCCAGGCCCAGTACGCCCAGCTCAAGGGCTGGCAGCACTGGGCCGGCGGCCGCGCCCGCGACGAGCTGGTGCAGCAGGCCGAGGCCCTGGCCGCGGCCACCGCCGGCGCCGAGGGCGCGCCCGCCGTCAAGCTGTCGATCAAGCAGCGCGGCGAGGTCATCGACGACATGCGCAACCGCTGGAAGGAGCTTGACCGCCTGGGCGGCGCCACCAGCCGCGCGCTGTGGCAGCGCTTCGACGCCGCGCTCAAGATCGCCGGCGAACCCATCGCCGCCCACCTGGCGGCCCAGCGCGCGGCGCGCGAGCAGAACCTGGCCTCGCGCCAGCAGCTGCTCACCGCGCTGGAGGCCGTGGCCCTGCCCACCGTGGCGCCGGGTGAGACCTCGCCCGAATGGAAGGCCCTGGCCGTCACGCTGGACCAGTTCAACGTCGAATGGCGCAAGCTCGGGCCCGCCGAGCACACCGTGCCACGCAAGGCCCAGCCGGCGCTCACCGAGCGCCTGAACGCGGCGCTGGCGCGGCTGGATTCGCCGCTGCGCGAGGCCCGCCGCGGCGCCCAGGACAAGCGCCAGGGCCTGATCGCCCGCGCCCGCACGCTGGCCGCCGAGGCCGCCGCCGGCGCCCACGGCCGCGACGTCGTCAACCGCGTGCGCGAGCTGCAGGGCGAGTGGCAGCAGAACGCCAAGGCGCTGCCGCTGCCGCGCGGCGAGGAAAACGCGCTCTGGGCCGAGTTCAAGGGCACGATCGACGGCATCTTCAGCGCCCGCGACGCTGCCAACAGCGCCCGCGACGCCGAGTTCAAGACGAATGCCGCCGAGCGCGCCGCGCTGTGCGAACGGCTCGAGGGCCTTTCGCTGGACGCGCCTGACGCCGAACTGCGGCGTACCCTGGCCGAGGTGGCCCAGCAGTGGCAGCGCATCGGCCCGGCCCCGCGCGCCGAGGCCGCGTCACTGGAAGCCCGCATCATCGCCGCCGACGAGGTGGTGCGCCGCCACCTGGATGGCAGCGCCCAGCGCGCCTGGCATGCCGGCTGCGACGCCCTGCTGGCCAAGCTGGCCCTCTGCGACGAACTCGAGCGCGGCGAAGGCGCCGACAAGCCGGCCCTGGCCGAGCGCTGGAGCGCGCTGCCCGGCGGCCACCCGCCGGCCTGGGAAGACGCGCTGCGCCAGCGCGCCGCGCTGCCGGGCCTGGCGGCGCGCAGTGCTGCCGCGGCGGTACCCAACACGCCCGAATCGCTGTTCCTGCAGGTCGAAGCCGGTTGGGGCCTGGAATCACCCCAGGGCTACGAGGCGGCCCGGCGCGAGATGAAGCTGCTGGCCATGAAGCAGGCCATGGAAGGCCGCCACCGCAGCAAGGAAGCGCCGCTGACCACCGACCAGGCCTTTGCCGCGCTGCTGGCCCGCAAGGGGCTGGACGAGGCCCAGCGCGCACGTCTGGCGGGCGTCATCGCGGCGCTGCGCCAGCGCGTGATGGGTTGACACGACGGCCACGACGCGCGGCGGCCGTTGCGGCTGCCGCGCTGGCCTGGCCTCAGGGCTTGAAGTCGTCGGGCAGCGACTGCAGGGCCTGCTTCATCAGCAGGTCTTCCTTGAGCACATGGTCGATCAGCCACGAGCGCAGCAGGCCCACCAGCTGGTCGACCTCCTCGGCGCTGGGCGTGCCGGCCTTGGAGGCCCGGATCTGCAGGCTCAGCGCCGCCAGGCGCTCAACCAGCGAGCGGTGTGACGCGCGGTGCTCCACGTAGCGTGGGTAGCACACCGCCTTCATGATCTGCTCTTCGCGGGCGAAGTGTTCCTGGGTGTAGGCGTCCAGGCGCTGCAGCGCCTCGTCCAGCGCGATGCGGTCGCCGTCGGGCCCCAGGGCCATCTCGGCGGTATTGATCAGGAAGATCAGCTGCTGGTGGTCGCCGTCGATCCACTCGTTGCCGACGCTCATGGTCGGGCGCCACTGGATGGGCATGGTGTCAGCCCCGGTCAGTGCGGGGCGGAACTCGCCGCCGCAGCCGCGACATAGTCCGCCAGCCGCGTGTCCTGCTCGGCGATGTGGATCAGCAGCCATTCGTTCATGAAGGCGCGCAGGTCCTGGCTGCGCCAGCAGCCGTCGGCGATATCGGCGCTCAGCGCGTTGAGCCTGTCGACCATCTGCGAGTGCATCTGCACATGCTGGCGGTAATCCGGAAATCCGATGCGCCGCATCAGGTCTTCCTCGTGCTTGAAATGCACCCGCACGTATTGGTAGAGCTGGATGGCCGCGGCGGTGACGCTGGCCTTGGTGTCGGCGCCCAACAGCTCATTGGCCAGATCGAACAGGCGGCGGTGCTGCTCGTCGATCTCGGAGTCACCGACTTCGTAGGCGGTGTCCCAAGTGAATTGCGGCATGTGCGGAGTCCTCGGATGGTGGGGGCGCGGCTGTGGAGCGGACGGCAGGCTCCAGGACATGGCTAGGCACTCTAACGCCCGCGGTGCGGGGTGGCGTGCGCAACTGGTGCCGGAAGCGGGGTCTTTTCAGCCCGCTGCCTTGACGGCCAGCACGGGGCAGGGCACGTTGAGCAGGATTTCCTGCGCCACGCTGCCCAGCAGCAGCTTGCCCACGGGGCTGCGCTTGCGCAGGCCGATGACCACCAGCGAGATCGGCAGCGTCTCGACCAGGGCCTCGACCTCCTGCGCCGCCGACCTGCCGCGCTCGAACTGCTTGAGCTCGAAGCTCAGGCCCGAGGCGGCGAGCAGCTTTTGCAGGCGCTCCATCTCCAGCGCGTCGGCCACCGAGGCGTCTTCCTTGTGGCCGCCGGGGCCGGCGTTCACCACCAGCAGCGCCTCACCGCGGCGCTGGGCGATCTCCATGCCCTTGTCCAGGGCGGCTTGCCCCTCGGGGCGGGGCACATAGGCGACGAGTAGGGTCATGGGGCTCTGGCTCTTGCGGCTGCGGACTCGGATGGCTATTCGACCATCGTTTGGCGTCCGGGTGAAGGCGGCGGGCTTGAGCGAGGACAAGGCGCGGCCAAACGGGGCGGGTGCGGAGAGGGTGACGGGTGGGTGACGGGCGGGTGACGGGTGGGAGAGGGCAGGTGAGGGCGGGACTGCGGGGGGCGATGGGCGCAACCGCATTGCTCACCACGCAACATTCGGCCCGACGAGAAAATCAGCCCGCCGAACGCATCGGGAAGCGCTGGAAAACGTCGAGCACTGAGCGGGTCGCCCCTGGTTGCAGGGTTGCCGACGACGGGGGGCGGCCCGAGATCGGCAGACAGGGCCTGGCCCTGATCTCGATCTTGTGGTCTTCTACCCGGTGCCACGACTCCCGCACCCGCTTGTGCAGGGCTTTGGCCAAGACGGCCAGGCTTTTGGCCTTGGCGTCTCCGCCCTGGCGAATCAGCATCGTGCTTCCACGCTTGCGCTTCATCCGTGCCCGGATCGTCGCGGCCTTGTGCGGCTCCCGCTGCGGCCGGCCCTGCGCGGCGAAATTCGCCTCTGTCAAGGACTCGCGCGGGCCCGCAAGGCGCTTGTCGGCGCCGTCCGGTTTGAACTCGACTGTCAGCATGCCCTAGACTCCCTTGCGTACGCGCCGCGCGAAATCGGTAGGGACGTGCCCCAATGACCGGCGTTAGGCACCCCGAGGCAGCCGTCACATGCCAGAGGGTCGGACCGGCGCGTACACCCTCAAACTGCGCCGCGTAGCGCCTTGCCGAACAACAGGGCACCTTGATGCAGCTTGTTCAGGGCCTGGATCGACGACTGCACGGCGTTGTAGACCTCCCAGAACAGCGGTCCATCGCGGTTCTCTCGCACGCTGATCAGCAAATCGCTCGGGCCTTCGAAAAGGCCGATGCAGCGCTTGCGATACGTGCCGTTCGTGCAGGGCGGCAGCGACACCTCGAATGATTCCTGCAGCGTGGGCACGATATGGTTGGCGTATCGCTCGCGGCCGTTGTCAGCCTTTGCGACGACGAGGTGAAGCAACCCGGCCCGGATCTTCAGATGGCCTGCCAGCGCTGACCTTCGCGCGGGCTGGCGCGGCCCACGGCTTCGAGCGTCGCCAGGATCACCGGCAGCCGCTCGCGCCAGCGCCCGCGCGCCGTGAAGCGCGCTTCCAGCTCGGCCAGCGTCAGCGCCCGCCCGGCGCCGGCCAGCACGCCGGCCACGGCCGCGATCTGCTCGGGCAGGCCGGCGGGCCAGGGCCGCTTCTCGACGACGGCGGCCGGCGCCAGGGCGGCGGCCTCGGCGGCGTCAGCGGATTCAGCGCCATCCTGCGCCGTTGTCACGTCCATCACCTGCTGGGCCGCGGCGCGGTTCTGGAACGCCGGCCGCAGCCAGCGCACCGTGCCGGCGGCTTCCTCGGCGGCGCGGCGGGTGTTGAGGGCGACCAGGCGTTCGAGCAGCGTTTCGACGGCCGCGGCGCGGGCTTCGGCCGCGGCGGGGCGGTGGTCGGCCAGGACGGATTGCAGATCGGTCCAGCCGTAGGCGGCCAGCACGGCGGCGTCCAGGTCGTCGTGCAGGCTCTTCAGCACCGACACCAGGCCTTGCTCGTGGATCAGCCGCTCCTTGGGCGACAGGGGTGCTTCCTTGCGCAGTTTTTCCAGCACGTTGTAGACGCCGGTGAGCGTGAGTTCCGGGTGCGCGGCCTGCTGCGCCTTGCGCTGCGCGTCGAGCTGCTCGGCCAGGGCGCGGATGCGGGCGGTGAGCTCCGGGGTGAGGCCGGTGTCGTCGTCGGGAAATGGATAGGTGTCGAAGCACCGAGACTGGTTGTAGCGAGGGTCGTTGCCGATGCCAAGACGTCCGCCCGCAACCAGCGACCATTCGCCGTGCACAAGGCTCGACAGCACGCCGAGGGACAGTGAATCCTCAAGACAGATGGCAACCAGCCCCTGGTCGGGCCGCACCTCCGACAAGAGCCGAACAAATAGCCGATGCTTCGCCGTCATCGATGTCGCGAGATAAGAGGCCAAACCCCTGGACGCAGAACGGAACTCCGCCCGCGGCTCGGCAAACAGCCACCACTTTTCCCGGTAGGAGCGGCGTTCACAAACCCGCCGTTCGGGAAGAACTCTGTCGACAAGGCGCTGGTAGCTGCGAGGAAAGCGCTCGCGCGCTTCGGCCTCGCTCAGGCCGAAGAGGTCAACGCAGAAGCTGTTGCGTGGCCGATCAACGATGTCTTTTCCGTTTCGCAACGGCTTTACGGCGGCTGGTTCGAGGCGTACCAACTCGTCATCGTGATCTACCCAGAAGCCCTCGCCAAGCAGCGTAATTCCCCGGAAAGCGATGCCGCGATTGGCCAGCAGGGGCTTTGCTGCACCGACATTCGCTCCGATCTTCATGTCCGGGTGGATGACCCCGGATCGAGCCTTGAATCGAACCGCGACTTCTCCCTCTGCTGCCTCGGTCTCCTCAATCGATTCCAGCAGACGGCCTTCCTCCCGCCCAGGGGCACCAACCGTCATGGCGATCCGAACCGCGGCGCCGCCAGCGGAGTCCACCCACGGGTGATCGGGCACGGCAAACGCGAGGTGCAGCGCTGGCGTCGAAAACAGATGCGCGTCGAGGACGCGGCGGTTGAAGATCATGGTGATGCTGTTGGTCGTGATCAGACCGAACCGCCTCGCCCGATCCTGGCGAACCGTGTCTGCAGCCTTCTGCCACCAGAACATCACCAAGTCAGCGCTTTCCGGAATGGATGGCCACGCGCTGCGCAATGCCTCGACGTAGCCATCCCCCAGCGCATCCCGCATGCGCTTGTTGCCGATGAACGGCGGATTGCCGACGATGAAATCAGCCTTCGGCCACTCGGCCTGCCGCGGGTTCAGGTAGCGCCATTGCAGCACCACCGCCGCCTCATCCGGCACCGGCTGCCCGGTCACCGGGTGCGCCTTGAAGCTCTGGCCGTCCCAGCGCGTCACCAGCTTGCCGTCGGCGGCGGTCATGGGCTCTTGGCCGTCGTGGGCCAGCACGGCGTCGCGGTGCTCGATGTTGCCGTAGTCGTGGATCACCGGCTCGGCCACGCTGGCGTGGCCGGTGGTGCGGATGTGCCACTGCAGATAGCCGATCCACAGCACCAGCTCGGCCAGCGCGGCGGCGCGCTCGTTGATCTCTATGCCCAGCAGCTGCTGCGGCGTGACGGTCTCGCCCTCCAGGCCCAGCCGGGCCTGGGTGTCGCCCAGGTCGTCGAGCTGGTTCAGCACCTCGCCCTCCAGGCGCTTGAGGTGTTCCAGCGTCACGTAGAGAAAGTTGCCGCTGCCGCAGGCGGGGTCGAGCACGCGCGTCGTACACAGGCGGTGG
The DNA here is from genome assembly GCF_904426505.1 of Rubrivivax sp. A210. Classification (GTDB taxonomy): domain Bacteria; phylum Pseudomonadota; class Gammaproteobacteria; order Burkholderiales; family Burkholderiaceae_C; genus Rubrivivax. The sequence goes on along the minus strand of NZ_CAJGBN010000001.1, from coordinate 358,465 downwards.
TGGAAGCGCCGCAGCTCGGCGCGCGCCTCGGCCAGCTTGTCGGTGCGCTTCTTGCCGTCCAGCGCCTCGGCCTCGGTGGCCAGCAGCAGGGCCGCGGCCTGGGCGTCGGCCCAGTCGGCGCGCAGCGGCTCCACCACCGTGGGCAGCACCAGGCGCTCGACGTAGGCGCGCGGCGTGTAGTGGGCGCCCAGGGCGTGGCGCTCCTGCGGATCGAGCGCGCGCTCAAGCAGGGTGCCGATGATGGCCGGCTCCACCGCGCGCCAGTTCGATTCGGCCGCGCCCAGCAGGCCGGCGACGACCCGCCTTGAAAGCGGCAGCACATAGTCGTCCTGGCCCCAGCCCTTGAACAGCTTGCCGTTGAAGCGCAGCACCTGTTTGGCCAGCGCCGGGCTGAAGCCGCCGCGGTCCATGTCGGTCCACAGCACGCGCAGCATCTGGCGCAGGGTCTCGGGCTCGTCGCGGTACTGGCGCAGCAGGTACACGAAGGCGCCTTCGCCATTGGCCGCCCGGGGCAGCAGGCCCACGTCCTCGGCGAACATGCTGAACAGGCAGCGCGTCAGAAAGGCGGCCACGCGCTCGGCGGCGTGGCCGTCGGCCTCGAGGTCGCGCGCCAGCAGCGCCAGCTTGGCCGCCACCTCGCGCGTGACCTGGGCGCTGACGCGCCGGGTCCAGCGCCATCGGGTCCAGCCACAGCGTGCGCAGGCGTTCGCGCAGCGCCGGCTCGGCCAGCCGGGCCAGCGGCAGGCGGTGGCTGCGGGCATCGGGGAACGGCGTGTAGGTGGCGCCGCTGCGCGTGAACTCGGCATACAGCTCGATCACGCGGCCGACATCCACCACCACCACGAAGGGCGGCCGGCCTTCGGCCGCGGGCAGGGCGCGGGCATAGCTCTCGGCTTGGGCGCGGGCACGCAGCAAGGCCTCGTCAAAGCCCCGCGTGCCGGCGCCGGCCCTGAGCTTCTTGGCCTCGAGCACGAAGGCACCGCGGCGGTAGCAGTCGATGAAGCCCACGCTCTGGCCGCCATCACCATGCGCAAAGCCCACGCGGCGCTCGAAGACATAGGCGTTCTCGCCGGCGTCCCCGCTGGCCGGTCCGGGCGCGGGCACGTCCAGCAGCGTACACAGTTCGCCGATGAAGAGCTGGTAGTTGGCGCGCTCCGAGCCCCCGGCGCCCGACCAGCGCGCGATGAAGGCCTGGGCCTGGGCTTGGTGATCTGGCGTGGTGCTGGCGCTCATCGTTGTCTGTTGTCCCCGCTGCGTGCGTGGCGGGCCTTCCCTGGGGCGGGAGGCTAACGCAGTGGGAGCGGCTTGCCGTGGCCGGCAGCATGTGCCGGGTTGTTGGCGCGATTGCCAGTGCCGCAAGTCGTTGGCACAATTGCCAACATGCAGGCCGAACTCATCACCAGCTTCAAGGACGTGACGCCCGAGGGCGGCGTCATCGAGCTGGTGGTGTGGCGTGTGCCGCAGTCGGTGCCTCCCACTACGCATGGCTACAAGTACCGTGGCGTCTACGCCGTGGGCGGCGTGCGCGTGGTGGGCTTTGACAACGAGCGCGGCAAGGGCGGCCACTGCTACATCGGCGGCCACCAGCGGCCTTACACGTTCTCCACCGTGGGGCAGTTGGTGGAAGACTTCATCGCGGCCGTGGCCGCCGCCAGGAGCGCAACATGAGCGAACGCACCCTCACCATCACCCTGCAGCCCGACTGGCAAGCCGCACTGCGCGCCGCAGGCCGGCGGGCACAAGCGGCCAGCTACCAGGGCGAGGTGCTGAACTTCGAGAGCGCAGGCGCCTTTTTCGGCCGCTTGACCGAGCGGCGCTGGGAATTGGTGCGCGTGCTGCAGGGGCAGGGTGAGCTGGCGGTGCGCGAACTGGCGCGGCGCGTGGGGCGCGACGTGAAGCGCGTGCATGAGGACGTGCAGGTCTTGGCCGAACTGGGCCTGGTGGAGCGTACCGAAGGCGGCGGGGTGCTGTGCCCGTTTGCGGGCATCCACATCGACATGGAGATGCGGGCTGTTGCGTGACCGCCGCAGTCTTTCTACGCCAGCGGATTTGGCGGTTCTCTTCCAGAGAGGAGGACGTGCGCCCGGGCGAGAAGCCAACGCATCAACGGGTGCTTGACGTCTAAGAGCATCGTCCTTTACGTTTATTGATTCCCAGCTTTACCATTCAGGGCATGGACCCCAGCACCGCCCTCATCCTGCGCCTGGTGGCCGCCGAGCCGCGCAACGTGGCGGCGCGCCTGGCGCAGCAGATGTCCGTCTCGCGACAAGCGGCCAGCGCGCGGCTGTTGAAGGCCATCCAGGCGGGCCTCATCCAGCGCGAAGGCACGGGGGCCGGGGTTCGGTACGCGCTGGCCGTCACCGGCCAGGTGCAGCACAGCTACGCCCGCGCAGGGCTGTCGGAAGACCGGGTCTGGCAGCAGTTGCTGGCGCCTCTGGTGGCCGACTTGCCGGAGAACGTGCGCGATGTGTGGCGCTACGGCCTGACGGAAATGGTCAACAACGCGGTCGACCACTCCGGTTCACCCGAGGTGCATGTGGGCATGCGGCGCAACGGGCTGTTCACCCAGGCCTGGGTGACGGACGACGGCGAGGGCATCTTTCTGCGCATCCAGCGCGCACTGGACCTGTTTGACCCGCGCGAAGCCATCCTGGAACTGGCCAAGGGCAAGTTCACCACCGACCCGGACCACCACGCCGGCGAGGGCATCTTCTTCTCGTCCAAGGTTTTCGACGTCTTCGACATCCGCTCCGGGCGGCTGCATTTCGCGCATGACGAGGGCAAGGTGGACGTGCTGTTCGAGCGCGCCGCTGACGCCGCGGGCACGACGGTGTTCATGCAACTGGCCAACGACAGCCCGCGCACAACGCGCGAGGTGTTCGACAAGTTCGCCGCCCCCGAGGAATACACCTTCGCCAGGACACTGGTGCCGGTGCGCCTGGCCCAGCACGAAGGGGAGAAGCTGGTAGCGCGCTCCCAGGCCAAGCGGCTGACGATGCGCTTGGAGCGCTTCCAGACGGTGGAGCTGGACTTTGCCGAGGTGGCCGAGATCGGCCAGGCCTTTGCCGACGAGGTGTTCCGTGTCTTCCAGCGGGCGCACCCGCAGACCAGGCTGGTGCCGACGAACATGGCACCCGGGGTGAAAGCCATGGTGTCACGAGCGCGCTCGCAGGCGTCTTGAGCGGCTGCGGCCTCCGGTGTCGGTCTGCCGCACAACGGGCCGGATTGCCGCGCACTGCGGCCGAGCAGGGCGCAGCCCCGGCGGGCGGGGCTTTAGGTGGTTTGTCCGGACTTCTGCGGCCGTTGGCGAAGACTGACTGGCGGAGGGAGCGGGATTCGAACCCGCGGAGGGCTGTTAACCCTCACATGCTTTCCAGGCATGCGACTTAAACCGCTCATCCATCCCTCCGCGGCGGACGTGATTCTATGCCGGCCGCTCCTGCCCCACGGCGTGGGCGCGCAGCCAGTCGAGCAGGACGTACTCCAAGGCCCGCTCGTGCGTGCTTTCGAGCACGACCGGCGGGGCGCAGCCAGCCTCGAGCGCCTCGCGCCAGCGCAGCGCGCAGACGCACCAGCGGTCGCCCGGCGCGAGGCCGCGAAAGCGCGCCTCGGGGCGCGGCGTGATGAGGTCGTTGCCGCGTTCCATCTGGTAGTTGAGGAACTCCACCGTCACCTTGGCGCAGATGACGTGGCTGCCCTGGTCGTGCAGATCGGTGCTGCAGCAGCCGTCGCGGAACCAGCCGGTCAGCGGGTCGTACGAGCAGGCCACCAGCGGCAGGCCCAGCACATTGCGCTGCGGCGTGTCGTTCATGGCGCCGCCTTTCCGCCGCCCTTGATCAGCGTCATCGCAGTACCGATGAGAGTGGCCACCTCTCCCATGTGGCCGGGCACGATCATGGTGTTGTTGGTCTTGGCCAGGTGGCTGTAGGCCTCGACCGCGCGCTCGGCCACCTTCAACTGCACCGCCTGCTCGCCGCCGGGCTGCTGGATGGCGGCGGCGATCTTGCGGATGGCCTCGGCGCTGGCGTCGGCCACCGCGGTGATGGCCGCGGCCTCGCCCTGGGCCTTGTTGATCTGGGCCTGCTTCTCGCCCTCAGAGCGCGCGATGAAGGCCTCGCGCTCGCCAGTGGCGATGTTGATCTGCTCCTGGCGCCGGCCCTCGCTGGCCGCGATGAGGGCGCGCTTCTCGCGCTCGGCGGTGATCTGCGCCTGCATCGCATGCAGGATGGCCGCCGGCGGCGTGAGATCCTTGATCTCGTAGCGCAGCACCTTGACGCCCCAGTTCTGCGCCGCTTCGTCGAGCGCGTTGACGACGGCGGCGTTGATGAGGTCGCGTTCCTCGAAGGTCTTGTCCAGCTCCATCTTGCCGATCACGCTGCGCAGCGTGGTCTGGGCCAGCTGGGTGATGGCCACGATGTAGTCGCTGCTGCCATAGCTGGCGCGCATGGGGTCGGTGATCTGGAAGTAGAGGATGCCGTCCACCTGCAGCTGTGTGTTGTCGCGCGTGATGCAGACCTGGCTGGGCACGTCCAGCGGCACTTCCTTGAGCGAATGGCGGTAGGCCACGCGGTCGACAAAGGGCACGACGAAGCTCAGGCCCGGGGTGAGCGAGCGGTCGAACTTGCCCAGGCGTTCCACCACCCAGGCGTGCTGCTGCGGCACGATCTTGAGCGTGCGCGCAATGAAGATGACCGCGATGACGGCCAGGATGAGGGCGATTTCCATGATGTCCTTCGTTCAGTCGGTGGTCGCGGGCGCCAGCTGCAGCTCGCTGCCGTGTATGGCCACGATGGTGTGGCGGCCGGGCTGCGCCGCGCCGGGGCGGGCCAGGCGCGCCGACCAGGCCGCGCCGCGGTAGTGCACGCGCGCCGTGCCGTCGGCCGACCAGGCCTCGACCTGCACACGCTGGCCGATGTCGAGATTGACGTCGGCATTGCTTTCGGCCGGCGCGGCCTGCTGTACGCGCTGGCGCCGCAGATGCCAGGCCACGGTGGCGCCGCCGCCCAGCAGTGCCGCGGCCACGACCTGGGCTGTGGCGCCGGCGCCGACGTGGGCGGCCAGCGCGGCGGCGGCGCAGCCCAGGGCCAGCATCAGCAGGTAGAAGGTGCCGGTGGCCAGCTCTGCCGCCACCAGGGCGCCTGCGGCCAGCCACCACAGCGTGGGCGGGTTCCAGTCCATCGTCGACTCCGGTGCGCAAGCGCTCCGGGCGCCTGCCTCGGCCGAGTGTAGCGAGCGGCCGGCACCTCACACGGCACGTCACACGGAGCGCAAGGAGGGCCGCCTACACTTCGCGCTGCCCCCAACAGACGCAGGCTTTCTCCGATGCTTCGCTTCCGCTTTCCCATCGTCATCATCGACGAGGATTTCCGCTCCGAGAACACCTCGGGCCTGGGCATACGCGCGCTCGCCGACGCCATCGTGAAGGAGGGCTTCGAGATCCTGGGCGCCACCAGCTATGGTGACCTGAGCCAGTTCGCGCAGCAGCAAAGCCGCGCCAGCGCCTTCATCCTGTCCATCGACGACGAGGAGTTCACGCCCGGCCCCGAGCTCGACCCGGCGGTGCTGAACCTGCGCAAGTTCATCGAGGAAATCCGCTTCAAGAACGCCGACATCCCGATCTACATCTACGGCGAGACGCGCACCAGCCAGCACATCCCCAACGACATCCTGCGCGAGCTGCACGGCTTCATCCACATGTTCGAGGACACGCCGGAGTTCGTGGCCCGCCACATCATCCGCGAGGCGCGCAGCTACCTCGACGGCCTGGCGCCGCCCTTCTTCAAGGCGCTGATGGACTACGCCCAGGACGGCTCCTACAGCTGGCACTGCCCCGGCCACAGCGGCGGCGTGGCCTTTCTCAAGAGCCCGGTGGGGCAGATGTTCCACCAGTTCTTCGGCGAGAACATGTTGCGCGCCGACGTCTGCAACAGCGTGGAAGAACTGGGCCAGTTGCTCGACCACACCGGCCCGGTGGCGCAGAGCGAGCGCAACGCAGCGCGCATCTTCAACGCCGACCACTGCTTCTTCGTCACCAACGGCACCAGCACCAGCAACAAGATGGTCTGGCACCACACGGTGGCGCCGGGCGACGTGGTGGTGGTCGACCGCAACTGCCACAAGAGCATCCTCCACAGCATCATCATGACCGGCGCCGTGCCGGTGTTCCTGACGCCCACGCGCAACCACTACGGCATCATCGGCCCCATCCCGCAGAGCGAGTTCTCGCCCGAGGCGATACGCCGCAAGATCGCCGCCAACCCGCTGCTGGCGGGCGTCGATGCCGCCACCGTGAAGCCGCGCATCCTGACGCTCACGCAGAGCACCTACGACGGCGTGCTCTACAACACCGAGACCATCAAGCACGCGCTCGACGGTTACGTGGACACGCTGCACTTCGACGAGGCCTGGCTGCCGCACGCCGCCTTCCATGATTTCTACGGCCAGTTCCACTCGATGGGCAAGAACCGGCCTCGGCCCAAGGACCAGCTGGTCTTTGCCACCCAGAGCACGCACAAGCTGCTGGCCGGCCTCAGCCAGGCCAGCCAGGTGCTGGTGCAAGATGCGCGCGAGCGCAAGCTCGACCGCCACCTCTTCAACGAGGCCTACCTGATGCACACCAGCACCAGCCCGCAGTACGCCATCATCGCCAGCTGCGATGTGGCGGCGGCGATGATGGAGGCGCCCGGCGGCCCGGCCCTGGTGGAGGAGAGCATCGCCGAGAGCCTGGACTTCCGTCGCGCCATGCGCAAGGTCGACCAGGAGTTCGGCAAGGACTGGTGGTTCACCGTCTGGGGCCCTGACACGCTGGCCGAATCGGGCATCGGCCGCGCCGACGGCTGGATGCTGCGTGCCGACGAGCCCTGGCACGGCTTCGGTGCGCTGGCCGACGGCTTCAACCTGCTCGACCCCATCAAGTGCACCATCATCACGCCGGGGTTGGACATGGCGGGCGACTTTGCCGCCAGCGGCATTCCGGCGGCGGTGGTCACCAAGTTCCTGGCCGAGCATGGCGTGGTGGTCGAGAAGACCGGCCTCTACTCCTTCTTCATCATGTTCACCATCGGCATCACCAAGGGCCGCTGGAACACGCTGCTGACGGCGCTGCAGCAGTTCAAGGACGACTACGACCGCAATGCGCCGATGTGGCGCATCCTGCCCGAGTTCTGCGCCGCCCACCCGCGCTACGAGCGCATGGGCCTGAAGGATCTGTGCCTGGCGATCCACCAGATGTATGCCAAGGGCGACATCGCGCGCCTGGTGACCGAGATGTACTTGTCCGACCTGCAGCCGGCGATGAAGCCCAGCGACGCCTACGCCCACATCGCACGGCGCAAGACCGAGCGTGTGGACATCGACGCGCTGGAAGGCCGCATCACCACCAGCCTGCTTACGCCTTACCCGCCGGGCATTCCGCTCTTGGTGCCGGGCGAGCGCTTCAACCGCAAGATCGTCGACTACCTGCGCTTCACGCGCGAATTCAACGCCGCGTTTCCGGGCTTCGACACCGATGTCCACGGCCTCGTCGAGGACGAGGGTGAGGGCAGCACGCGGCGCTACTACGTCGACTGCGTCGCCGAGGGCTGAATGCCGACGGCGCCAGCCCCGGCTTACAGATCCTCGGTCGGCGCGACGATGGCGTTGCTGTAGCCGCCGTCGACATAGGTGATCTCGGCGGTGATGCCGCTGGCCAGGTCCGACAGCAGGAAGGCGGCGACGTTGCCGACCTCGTCGATGGTGACGTTGCGGCCCAGCGGCGAGGTGGCCGCCACCATGCCCAACAGCCTGCCGAAGTCCTTCACGCCGCTGGCGGCCAGGGTCTTGATGGGGCCGGCCGAGATGCCATTGACGCGCATGCCCCGGCGGCCCACGGCCGCGGCCAGGTAGCGCACGCTGGCCTCGAGAGAGGCCTTGGCCATGCCCATGGTGTTGTAGTTGGGCACGGCGCGCACGGCGCCCAGGTAGGACAGGGTCAGCAGCGAGGCATTGGGCGCCAGCCAGGGCAGGGCGGCCTTGGCCATGGCCGGAAAGCTGTAGGCCGAGATGTCGTTGGCGATGCGGAAGTTCTCGCGCGACAGGCCCTCGAAGAAATCGCCCGAGATCGATTCACGCGGCGCGAATCCGATGGAATGCACGAAGCCATCGAGCTTGGGCCAGCGTTGGCCGAGTTGCTCGAACAGGGCGGTGATCTGGGCGTCGTCGCCGACATCGCATTCATAGACCATGTCGGAGCCGAAGTCGGCGGCGTACTCGGTGATGCGCTCGCGGAAGCGTTCGCCGACGTAGCTGAAGGCCAGCTCGGCCCCCTGGGCGCGGCAGGCGCGGGCCACGCCGTAGGCGATCGAGCGGTTGGAAATCACCCCGGTAACGAGGAACCGCTTGCCGGCAAGAAAACCCATGGTGTCTCCGAAAGTCGATGAGTGCGGACGGGCCGGATTCTGTCATGCAGCCCCGGCCCGGGCCTCGCCATCGGGCCGCTCTATTGCCCGGCTTCCAGCGGCGGGCTATAATGCGCCTTTCCGGGTAAAAGCTGCGTGGGCGGAATCTTCCAGCCCATTTTTTTTGCTCGATCGTCTTTGAGGGGGTTCCAGGCGTTCCTGGCATCTCTTTGGCGCGATCTTGGCGGCTCGCCCGGGGTGGCGGGTGACGGTCCAGGATGGCGAGGCCAAGGTCGGGGCTGATGCCCGGGCCGTAGCAGCCGAGGCTTTCGGGCCCGGACTGTTGGTTTTGGCGGTACAGAGACGATCAAGGGGCAGGCAGGGTTTGGGCGACAGCAGTTTCCAGCGCAAGACAGGTGACACCGCCGGGCGGCAGACAGCCGCCGTGGCTGGCCCGCGCCTGGGCTGGCAGGAAGCCATCGCCGCCACCGTGGCCGGCCTGGGTTACGAGCTGGTGGATGTCGAGCGCGCGCAACGCGGCCTGCTGCGCGTCACCATCGACCGCATGCCCGGCCGCGTCTACCGCGGCGCCGGTGGCGTTGATGACGACGGCGAGGCCGTCACCGTTGATGACTGCGAGCAGGTCACGCGCCAGCTGCAGTACGCGCTCGAGGTCGAGGGCCTCGAATACGCCCGCCTCGAGGTCTCGTCGCCGGGGCTGGACCGGCCGCTCAAGCGCGAGGCCGACTACGCGCGCTTCGCCGGCCAGGCCGTTGCCCTGGTGCTCAAGCAGCCGTTCCAGGGCCGCAAGTCCTGGCAGGGCGTGCTGAGCGCGACCGCTGAAGGTGGCTGGAGCCTGGCTTTCAAGGATGGCAAGGCCGAGCAGGTGCTGGGTTTCACGTTCGCTGAAGTGCGTGAAGCGCGGCTCGTGCCGGTGGTGGATTTCAAGGGCCGCAAGTCCAAGACCAAGACGCTTGGCGATGGCGGCACCGGGGCGGAATCGGCCGCACCCGCGACTGACGGAGGCTAGTAGAAACGATGAACCGCGAAATGCTGATGCTGGTGGACGCCATCTCGCGCGAGAAGACGGTCGAACGCGATGTCGTGTTCGGTGCCGTCGAAGCCGCGCTGGCGTCGGCGAGCAAGAAGTTCCACGGCGCGGAATGGGACATCCGCGTGGCCGTCGACCGCGACACCGGTGTCTACGAGACCTTCCGTCGCTGGCTGGTGGTGCCTGACGTCGCCGGGCTGCAGAACCCCGACGCCGAGGAGATGCTGTCCGACGCGCTCGACCGCATCCCCGACATCGAAGAGGGCGACTACATCGAGGAAGCCATCGAGTCGGTGCCCATCGGGCGCATCGGCGCGCAGGCGGCCAAGCAGGTCATCCTGCAGAAGATCCGCGACGCCGAGCGCGAGCAGTTGCTCAACGACTTCCTGGCCCGCGGCGAGAAGATCTTCGTCGGCACCGTCAAGCGCCTGGACAAGGGTGACATCGTCGTCGAGAGCGGGCGCGTTGAAGGGCGCCTGAAGCGCAGCGAGATGATCCCGAAGGAAAACCTGCGCACCGGCGACCGTGTGCGCGCCTTCCTGCAGGGCATTGACCCCACCCAGCGCGGGCCGCAGATCATGCTGTCGCGCAACGCGCCGGGCTTCATGATCGAGCTGTTCGCGCAAGAGGTTCCCGAGATCGAGCAGGGCCTGCTCGAAATCAAGAGTTGCGCCCGCGATGCCGGCAGCCGCGCCAAGATCGCCGTCGTCAGCCATGACCGCCGTGTCGATCCCATCGGCACCTGCGTCGGGGTGCGCGGTTCGCGCGTCAATGCGGTGACCAATGAACTGGCCGGCGAGCGCGTCGACATCGTGCTGTGGAGCGAAGACCCGGCGCAGTTCGTCATCGGCGCCTTGGCCCCGGCCAATGTGCAAAGCATTGTCGTCAACGAAGAGCCGCACGCGATGGACGTGGTGGTCGACGAGGAAAACCTCGCCATTGCCATCGGCCGCGGCGGCCAGAACGTGCGCCTGGCGTCCGAGCTGACCGGCTGGCGCATCAACATCATGACGGCCGAGGAATCGCAGGCCAAGCAGGCCACCGAGAGCGAATCGGTGCGCGCGCTCTTCATCGACAAGCTCGACGTCGATGCCGAGGTCGCCGACATCCTCATCGCCGAGGGCTTTGCCAGCCTCGAGGAAGTGGCCTATGTGCCGCTGCAGGAGATGCTGGAGATCGAGTCCTTCGACGAGGACACGGTACACGAGCTGCGCACGCGGGCCAAGGACGCGCTGCTGACGATGGAAATCGTCAAGGAAGAAAGCGTCGAAGAGGTCTCGCAGGATCTGCGCGACCTCCAAGGCCTGACGCCGGAACTGATCGCCAGCCTGGCGGTCGGTGGCATCCACACCCGCGACGACCTGGCCGATCTGGCGGTGGACGAGCTCATTGAGCTGACGGCCATCGACGAAGAACGGGCCAAGGCGCTGATCATGAAGGCGCGTGAACACTGGTTCACCGCCTGATCCGCTGCCGGCCGCCCGCACGAAACACCCGAGGAAACCGATCCCATGGCCGTGACCACCGTCGCCCAGTTCGCCGCGCAGCTAGGCCGCCAGCCCACGGCGCTGCTCGAGCAGCTGCATTCGGCAGGCGTGACGAAGAAGTCGCCCGATGATGCCCTGACCGAGTCGGACAAGGAGCGCCTGCTCGACTTCCTGCGCGTCGCCCACGGCACCAGTGCCGGCGCCGAGCGCAAGAAGATCACGCTCACGCGCAAGACCACGACCGAGATCAAGCAGGCCGATTCCAGCGGCCGTGCGCGCTCGATCCAGGTCGAGGTCCGCAAGAAGCGCGTCTTCGTCAAGCGCGACGACGCCTCGCCGGCCGTCGAAGAGGGTGCCGGTGGCGTCGACGACGAGGCCGATCTGCAGCGCCGCGAGGAAGAAGCGCGCGCCCAGGCCGAAGCCATCCGCGTGCAGGAGCAGGAACTGGCCGAGGCCCGCCGCCTGCGCGAGGAGCAGGAAGCCGCGGCTCGCGCCGCCGCCGAAGCTGCTGCTGCCGCCGCCGCCGAGGCTGCGGCGCGCGCCGCCGCAGAGGCCGAGGCCGCTGCGGCAATCGCCGCCCAGGCCGAGGCCCGCGCTGCGGCTCAGGCTGCCGCCGTTTCCGCCGCAGCCGCCATCAATACTGGCAGGAAGGGCAAGACGCCTGCTTCTGCTGCAGCAACTGCTGCTGCTGCAGCAGCCGCCGCCGCAGCTGCCGCCGCCGTTCCGGCTCCGGCCGAAGCCGCCAAGGCCGAGCCGCCCAAGGTCGAGCCCGTCAAGGCCGAGCCGGCGCCTGTGCCCGAGCCCGTGAAGCCGCCCGAGCCGCCCAAGCCGTTGCTGCGCGTCGTCAAGGCTGCCGACAAGGCGGCCGAAGATGCCGCCAAGTCCGAAGACCTGGCGCGCCGCCGCAAGGCCGCCGAGGCCGAGGCCGCGGCCATCCGCGCGATGATGGCCGGCCCCAAGAAGGTGCTGGTCGCCAAGAAGCCCGAAGAGCCCAAGCCCGATCCCGCGGCTGCGGCCAAGGAAGCCATCAAGGGCACCATCCACAAGCCCAAGGCCGCGCCCGGTGCGCCCGCTGCGGGTGCCGCCGGCGCCGCCAAGCCCGGCGTCAACAAGCAGGTCAAGAGCGAAAAGCTTTCGTCCAGCTGGGCCGACGACGCGGCCAAGAAGCGCGCCGCGCTCAAGACCCGCGGCGACAGCGGCGGTGGCCGCGCCGGCTGGCGCGCCCCGCGTGGCGGCGCCCGCCGCGGCGACCGCGACGGCGGTGGCAATGGCTACCAGCAGCAGCCCGAGCAGGTGATCCAGGAAGTGCATGTGCCCGAGACCATCTCGGTGGCCGACCTGGCGCACAAGATGTCGGTCAAGGCCAGCGAGGTCATCAAGCAGCTGATGAAGCTGGGCCAGATGGTCACCATCAACCAGCAGCTCGACCAGGAGACGGCGATGATCGTCGTCGAGGAAATGGGCCACAAGGCGCTGGCCGCCAAGCTGGACGATCCGGAAGCCTTCACCGAGGAAGAAACCGCGGGCACCGACGGCGAGGCGCTGCCGCGCGCCCCGGTGGTCACGGTGATGGGCCACGTCGACCACGGCAAGACCAGCCTGCTGGACTACATCCGCCGCGCCCGTGTGGCGGCGGGCGAGGCCGGCGGCATCACGCAGCACATCGGCGCCTACCACGTCGAAACGCCGCGCGGCATGATCACCTTCCTCGACACCCCGGGCCACGCCGCCTTCACGGCGATGCGTGCCCGCGGCGCCCAGGCCACCGACATCGTGATCCTGGTGGTGGCGGCCGACGACGGCGTGATGCCGCAGACCAAGGAAGCCATTGCCCACGCCAAGAGCGCCGGCGTGCCCATCGTGGTCGCGATGAACAAGATCGACAAGCCCGACGCCAACGTCGAGCGCGTCAAGAGCGAACTCGTCGCCGAAGGCGTGATCCCCGAAGATTTCGGCGGTGATTCACCCTTCGTGCCGGTGTCGGCCAAGACCGGCATCGGCATCGATACCCTGCTCGAGCAGGTGCTGCTGCAGGCCGAGGTGCTGGAGCTGAAGGCGCCCACCGAGGCCGCCGCCAAGGGCCTGGTGATCGAAGCCAAGCTCGACAAGGGCCGTGGCCCGGTGGCCACCATCCTGGTGCAGAGCGGCACGCTGAGGAAGGGCGATGTCGTGCTCGCCGGCAGCAGCTACGGCCGCGTGCGTGCCATGCTCGACGAGGACGGCAAACCCTGCGAATCGGCCGGACCTTCGCTGCCGGTGGAGATCCAGGGCCTCACCGAGGTGCCCCAGGCCGGCGACGAATTCATGGTGCTGGCCGACGAGCGCCGGGCGCGCGAGATCGCCACCTTCCGCCAGGGCAAGTACCGTGAGGTCACGCTCAACCGGCGCCAGGCCGCCAAGCTCGAGGGCATGTTCGAGAACATGGGCGAGGGCGCGGCGCAGACGCTGTCGCTCATCGTCAAGGCCGACGTGCAGGGCTCGCAGGAGGCGCTGGCCCAGAGCCTGCTCAAGCTCAGCACCGCCGAGGTCAAGGTGCAGATCGTGCACGCCGCGGTGGGTGGCATCACCGAGAGCGACATCAACCTGGCCATCGCTTCCAAGGCCGTGGTGATCGGCTTCAACGTGCGCGCCGATGCCGGCGCGCGCAAGCTGGCCGAGGGCAACAGCGTCGACATCCGCTACTACAACATCATCTACGACGCGGTGGATGAGGTGAAGGCGGCGATGAGCGGCATGCTGGCGCCGGAGCAGCGCGAGGAAACCATAGGCACGGCCGAGATCCGCACCGTCTTCGTGGCCAGCAAGATCGGCACCGTGGCCGGCTGCATGATCACCGCCGGCCAGGTGATCCGCAGCGCGCGCTTCCGCCTGCTGCGCGAGAACGTCGTCATCTACACCGGCGAGGTCGACTCGGTGAAGCGGATGAAGGACGATGTGCGCGAGGTCAAGGAAGGCTTCGAGTGCGGCATCAAGCTGAAGAACTACAACGACATCAAGGAAGGCGATCAGTTGGAGTTCTTCGAGGTCAAGGAAGTGGCACGCACGCTGTAAGGCGGGCGCCGACGCTACCCCAGCGATCAGCCCCGCCCCTGAGGCGGGGCTGATTCATTTGGAATACCCAGACCATGCGACACAAGAAGGCCGTACCGAACCGCAGCTTCCGCGTTGCCGACCAGATCCAGCGCGACGTGGCCGAGCTCATTCGCGAGTTGAAGGACCCGCGCGTGGGCATGGTCACGATCAACAGCGTGGACGTGACGCCCGACTACGCCCACGCCCAGATCTATTTCTCGGTGCTGCTGGGCACGCCCGAGGACAGCGCCGCGGCGTTGAACGAGGCCGCCGGCTATCTGCGCAACGGACTCTTCAAACGCTTGTCGATCCACACCGTGCCGACGCTGCACTTTCACTTCGACAAGACCACCGAGCGCGCCGCCGATCTCTCGGCCCTGATTGCGCGCGCCAATTCGGTTCGCGCCAAGGAAGACTGAGCCCGTGAAACCGCAGCGCCCCCGCATCCCGCGCCGCGCGCTGCACGGCGTGTTGCTGCTCGACAAGCCGCTGGGCTGGACCAGCAACGACGCCCTTCAAAAGGCCAAGGGCATGCTGCGCGCCGAGAAGGGTGGCCACACCGGCACGCTGGACCCGCTGGCCACCGGCCTGCTGCCGCTGTGCTTTGGCGCCGCCACCAAGTTCAGCCAGGTCAGCCTGGACGCCGACAAGCGCTACCTGGCCACGCTGCGCCTGGGCCAGCGCACCACCACCGGCGACGCCGAGGGCGAGGTGATCGAGGAGCATCCGGTCGCGGTTGACCGCACCGCCATCGAAGCCGCCTGCGCGCGCTTCCTGGGCGTGATAGCTCAGATCCCGCCCATGCATTCGGCGCTCAAGCACCAGGGCAAGGCGCTTTACGAGTACGCGCGTGCCGGCGTCGAGATCGCCCGCGAGTCGCGCCGCGTCAGCATTCACCGCCTCGACATCGTGGCCTGGCAGGATGAGACGCTGGTGATCGACGTCGTCTGCTCCAAGGGCACCTACATCCGCACCCTGGCCGAGGACATCGGCCAGGCGCTGGGTTGCGGCGCCCATCTCTCGGCGCTACGCCGCACTGCCTGCGGGCCGCTCGATATTGCCCAGGCGGTCACGCTGGAAGCACTGCAGGCCATGGACGAGGCCACGCGCGAGGCCCAGCTGCAGCCGGCCGATGCACTGGTGGCGGCCTGGCCCGAAGTTCGCTTGCCCGACGACGAGGCGGGCCGCTTTCTCACCGGCCTGCGCCGCCGCGTGGCAATGGCCGATGCGCCCGCCGTGCGCGTCTACGGCACCCATCCGCCGGCCTTTCTCGGCACCGCCCACATCACCGCAGGCGAGCTGATCGCCGACCGCCTGCTGAGCCCGATCGAAGTCCAGGGAACGACATGACCAAGCAAATTCGCAACATCGCCATCATCGCCCACGTCGACCACGGCAAGACCACGCTGGTCGACCAGCTGCTGCGCCAGAGCGGCACCTTCCGTGAGAACGAGAAGGTGGCCGAGCGCGTGATGGACAGCAACGACATCGAGCGCGAGCGCGGCATCACCATCCTGGCCAAGAACTGCGCCGTGACCTGGAAGGACACGCACATCAACATCGTCGACACGCCCGGGCACGCCGACTTCGGCGGCGAGGTCGAGCGCGCGCTGTCGATGGTGGACGGCGTGGTGCTGCTGATCGACGCCCAGGAAGGCCCGATGCCGCAGACGCGGTTCGTCACCAAGAAGGCGCTGGCCCTGGGCCTCAAGCCCATCGTCGTGGTCAACAAGGTCGACAAGCCGGGCTCGCGCCCCGACTATGTGATCAATGCCGCCTTCGAGCTCTTCGACAAGCTCGGCGCCAGCGAAGACCAGCTCGATTTCCCGGTCGTCTACGCCTCGGGCCTGAACGGCTGGTCGTCGCTCAAGGAGGGCCCGGCGGGCGAGGCCTGGGGCAGCGACCTGAGCTCGCTGTTCGACACCGTGCTCGACCATGTGCCGGCGCACCAGGGCGACCCCGAGGCGCCGTTGCAGCTGCAGATCTCGTCGCTGGACTACTCCACCTTCGTCGGCCGCATCGGCGTGGGCCGCATCACGCAGGGCACGCTCAAGCCCATGACCGACGTGCTGGTGTGCGAAGGCACGCCCGAGGAAGGCGGCAAGACTTTCAAGGGCCGCGTCAACCAGGTGCTCACCTTCGAGGGCCTGGAGCGCATCGCCTCCACCGAGGCCGGCCCGGGCGAGATCGTGCTGGTCAACGGCATCGAGGACATCGGCATCGGCGTCACCCTCACCGACCCCGCAAACCCGGTGCCGCTGCCCATGTTGCATGTGGACGAGCCGACGCTGACGATGAACTTCTGCGTCAACAACAGTCCGCTGGCCGGCCGCGAAGGCAAGTACGTCACCGGCCGCCAGCTCTGGGACCGGCTGCAGAAGGAGCTGCAGAGCAACGTCGCGCTGAAGGTCAAGGAATCGGCCGAAGACGGCATCTTCGAGGTCTCGGGCCGCGGCGAGCTGCACCTGACCATCCTGCTCGAGAACATGCGCCGTGAAGGCTACGAGCTGGCTGTGGGCAAGCCGCGCGTGGTGTTCCACGAGGTCAACGGCGAACGCCACGAGCCCATCGAGATGGTGACGGTGGACATCGAGGACCAGCACCAGGGCGGCGTGATGCAGGCCCTGGGCGAGCGCAAGGCCGAGCTGGCCAACATGGAAACCGATGGCCGCGGCCGCGTGCGGCTGGAATACCGCATCCCGGCGCGCGGGCTCATCGGTTTCAGCAATGAGTTCATGAACCTGACGCGCGGCACCGGCCTCATCAGCAACATCTTCGACGGCTACGAGGCCTACAAGGGCGAGATTGCCGGGCGCAAGAACGGCGTGCTGATCAGCATGGACGCGGGCGAGATCTTCACCTACGCGCTGGGCAAGCTCGACGACCGTGGCCGCATGTTCGTCAAGCCGGGCGACCCGGTGTACGAAGGCCTGATCGTCGGCATCCACAGCCGCGACAACGACCTCGTCGTGAACGCCACGCGCCAGAAGCAGCTGACCAACTTCCGTGTCAGCGGCAAGGAAGACGCGATCAAGATCACGCCGCCCATCGACCTGACGCTCGAGTACGCGGTGGAGTTCATCGCTGACGACGAGCTGGTCGAGATCACGCCCAAGAGCATCCGCGTGCGCAAGCGCTTCCTGTCCGAGCACGAGCGCAAGCGCGCCGGCCGCCCGGCCGCCTGAGGGCCTCACGGCCGTGGTGATGACCCACCGCCGCGCGGTGTGGGTGATGGTGGCCGCGACGCTGCTGTGGAGCATTGCCGGCGTCGTTTCGCGCCACCTCGAGGCGGCGCGCAGCTTCGAGGTCACCTTCTGGCGCAGTGGCTTCAACGCGCTCGCGCTGGCGGTGCTGTTGCCGGCGCTGCGCGGGCCGCGGGCCACGCTGGCGGCGCTGCGCAGTGGCGGTCGCGCACTCTGGCTGTCGGGCCTTTGCTGGGCCGTGATGTACACCGCCTTCATGGTGGCGATGACGCTCACCAGCGTGGCCAATGTGCTGGTGACCATGTCCATCGGCCCGCTGGTCACGGCGCTGATGGCGCGCACTGCCCTCGGCCACCGGCTGGCGCCGCGCACCTGGGGCGCCATCGCGCTGGCCGGCGTCGGCATCGCCTGGATGTACGGGCACGAAGTCGGCGGCGGCGATGCAAGCACCCTGCTGGGCATGGCGGTGGCGCTGGCCGTGCCGCTGGCCGCCTCGGTGAACTGGACGCTGCTGCAGCACCTCAAGGGCCGCGAAAACCCGCCCGACATGCTGGGCGCGGTGCTGGTCGGCGCGCTGCTTTCGGCCCTTGTCACGCTGCCGCTGGCCTGGCCGCTGGCGGCCTCGGCGCGCGACATCTCGCTGCTGGCCCTGCTGGGCGTGGTGCAGCTTGCCATCCCCTGCCTGATGGCCGTGGCCGCGGCACGCGTGCTCTCGGGCCCCGAGATCTCGCTGCTGGGCCTGCTGGAAGTGATCTTCGGCGTGCTGTGGGCCTGGTGGGGTGCGGGTGAGGCGCCCAACCAGGCGGTGCTGGGCGGCGGCGCCCTGGTGCTGTTCGCACTGGTGGGCAACGAGGTGCTGGGGATGCGGGGCCGCAGTGCCCTGGCCGGCTGAGTCCCAGTGCCGACCGGCTGGCCGATGCCGCCGGCCCGGCATTCATGCCCGCCGCGGCCGGCCTCAGGGTGAGCCCTGGGCAAGCCCGCGCCGGCCCCGCCCTAGCATCGCAATGCCGCAGCCCCGCGCTGCGCGGGAGCCCGCATGAAGCAACTGTCCGGCCTGGACGCCACCTTCCTCTACCTCGAGACCGCGGCCATGCCCATGCATGTGGGCGCGCTGCATGTCTTCGAGCTGCCGGCCGGCTTCAAGGGCCGCTGGCTGCCGGCGCTGCGCAAGCACATCGCCGAGCGGCTGCCGCTGGCGCCGGTGCTGCGCCGCCGCCTGTGGTGGATGCCGCTGAACATGGCCAACCCGGCCTGGGTCGACGCCGAGCCCGATCTCAAGGCGCACATCGTCGAGATCAAGCTGCCCAAGGGCGCCGGCATGGCCGAGCTCGAAGCCCAGGTCGGCGCCCTCCACCCAGTGCTGCTGGACCGCAGCCGGCCACTGTGGAAGATGCATGTCTTCGAGGGCCTGGCGCCGGGCGCCAACGGCCTCAAGCGCGTAGGCCTGTACACCCAGCTGCACCATGCGGCGGTAGACGGCCAGGCGGCGGTGGCGCTGGCCAATGTGCTGCTCGATGTGCGGCCCGAGGGGCGCGAGATCGAGGTGCAGGCCTCGCGCCGAACGCGCACCTTCCGCCTCGAGATGACCGAGATGCTGCGCGGCGTGCTCGGCAGCCAGGCGCAGAAGGTGGCCGACATCGTGCGAAACCTGCCGGCCACGGTGGGCACGATCAAGGACGCGGCTTCGTCGGCGGTCAGCCACTCCGCACTCATCACCGGCCGCAAGGGCTCGGGCAATGTGACGCTGGCGCCGCGAACGGCGCTCAATATGTCGGTCACCCCCGGCCGCGCCTATGCCACCGTGACGCTGCCGCTGGCCGAACTGAAGGCCCTGGGGCGCGCCTTCGACGCCACCGTCAACGACATGGTGCTGGCCGTGTGCAGCGGCGCGTTGCGGCGCTACTTCATGAAGCGGCGCGCGCTGCCGCGCAAGAGCCTGGTGGCCGCGGTGCCGATCTCGCTGCGCGAGAAGGGCGACACCGCGCCCGACAACCAGGCCTCGCTGAGCCTGGTGAGCCTGGGCACGCACATCGCCGACCCGCTGGCCCGCCTGCAGCATGTGCAGGCGGCCACGGCGGCGATGAAGTCGACCATGGGCAGCTTGAAGAGCATCCTGCCCACCGACTTCCCCTCGCTGGGCGTGCCCTGGCTGATGGAGGCCGCAGCGGCGCTCTACGGCAAGGCCAGGGTGGCCGACCGCATCCCCCAGGTGGCCAACGTGGTGATCTCCAACGTGCCGGGGCCGCCGGTGCCGCTCTACATGGCCGGCGCCCACATGCTCACCAACTACCCGACCTCCATCGTGGTGCATGGCATGGGCCTCAACATCACCGTGCAGAGCTATGACGGCTCGCTCGATTTCGGCCTCATGGCCGACGCCCAGGCCATGCCCGATGTGCGCGAACTGGCCGACGCCATCAACGTGGCCTGGGACGACCTCTGCGCGTTGAACGCACCGGCCGAGGCCGAAGCGCCGCTGGCCGGCGCCGTCGGCCGCGCCGCGCGGCGCATCGGGGGCGGCCTGGTGGATGCGGTGGGTAGTGCGGTGGGCGGTGCGGTGGGCAAGGTCGCGCGCTCGGTGGCCAAGACCGTGGTGCAGACCGCGGTCGACGCCGCTGTCACCCAGGTGACAAGGCAGCCGCGGGCAAACACGCCGGCCAGGCGGCGCCGCGCTGGATAACATGCCGCGCATGACAGTGCCCCTGCGCCGACGCCGCCGGCCCAGCCCAGCCAGCCCGGCCCATCCGCGGCCCGAACCCAATCCCTTCGCCCCGGTAGCCGCCGAAGAACTGGTGTCGGCTCCCGGCCCCTGGCACATGTTGCTGGAGGCTCGCGCGCCCTGGGAATATGCCGCCATGCTGGCCGCCGCGCCCTTTCTCGCGCGCCTGCCGGCCGGCGACGGCCACCCGGTGCTCGTGTTCCCAGGCCTGGGCGCGGCCGACTTCAGCACGCTGGCGATGCGCAACTTCCTGCGCGACCGCGGCTACACGCCCTACCCCTGGCAGCAGGGCTTCAACTTCGGGCCCCGCCATGGCGTGCTCGAGGCCTGCCGCGAACGCCTGCGCCACATCCATGACCGCCACGGCGAGCGCGTCAGCCTGATCGGCTGGAGCCTGGGTGGCATCTATGCGCGCGAACTGGCCAAGGAGCAGCCCGGGCACGCCCGCTGCGTCATCACCCTGGGCTCGCCCTTTGCCGGCCACCCGCGCTCCACCAATGCCTGGCGCTTTTATGAGATGGTCAGCGGCCAGGCGGTACACGACCACGAACTTGCGGCCCAGGTGAAGCGTCCGCCCGCCTGCCCGACGACCTCGATCTACAGCAAGACCGACGGCGTGGTGTCCTGGCAATGCAGCCTCAACGACCCGGCGCCCCACACCGAGAACATCGAGGTCCACGCCAGCCACATCGGCATGGGCATGAACCCGCTGGCGATGTACGCCATCGCCGACCGCCTGGCCCAGGACCCGCAGGCCTGGCGGCCCTTTGATCTGAAGGGCGCGCGGCGCTGGTTCTACAAGGTCACGCACGGCGCGCCGCTGCTGGCGGGCTTCGTGCTGTGAAGGTCTCCGCCAACGGCCTGGCCTTCGAAGTCGACGACCAGGGCCTGCCCGCGGGTGAGCCGCTGCTGCTCATCATGGGCCTGGGCATGCAACTCGTGGGCTGGCCCGATGAACTGGTGCAGGCTCTGGTCTCGCGCGGCTTTCGCGTGCTGCGCATGGACAACCGCGACGCCGGCCTGAGCCAGGGCTTCGACCACCTGGGCAAGCCCAGCCTGGGCTGGGCGGCGACGCGCTACGCGCTGCACCTGCCGGTGGCGGCGCCCTACGGCATTGCCGACATGGCCACCGATGCCCTGGGCGTGCTCGATGCGCTGGGCCTGGAGAGCGCTCACATCTGCGGCGCCTCGATGGGCGGCATGATTGCCCAGCACCTGGCGGCCCGCCACCCGCGGCGGGTGCGCAGCCTGACGCTGATGATGACGACCAGCGGCGCGCGCCGCCTGCCCCAGCCGTCGATGCGCGTGCGCGGCGTGCTGATGTCGCGGCCCGACGGGCGCGACCACGAGGCCATTGCGCGCCATCTGCGCCATGTGATGGGCGTCATCGGCAGCCCGGCCTATCCCGCCGACCCGGCCTTGATGCGGGCGCGGCTGCAGGAGACGGTGGCGCGCGCCTGGCGCCCGGCGGGCACCGCGCGCCAGCTGATGGCCGTGCTGGCCGATGGCGACCGCTCGGCACTGTTGCCGCTGATCCAGGCGCCCACGCAAATCATCCATGGCGAGGCCGACCCCTTGGTGCTGCCGGCCGCCGGCCGCGAGTTGGCGGCCCTCATCAAGGGCGCCCGGCTGGACATGGTGCCCGGCATGGGTCACGACCTGCCGCAGCAGCTGTTGCCGCGCTTTGCCGATGGCATCGCCGCTGTCGCGGCACGGGCCTAGAAGGCGACCCAGGGCCCGTTGACCGCCAGCGCCTGGCCCCAGATCGCCGTGGTCACGCGGCGGCCGTAGAAGAA
This sequence comes from Rubrivivax sp. A210, assembly GCF_904426505.1. GTDB lineage: Bacteria > Pseudomonadota > Gammaproteobacteria > Burkholderiales > Burkholderiaceae_C > Rubrivivax. The sequence continues at coordinate 336,762 of NZ_CAJGBN010000001.1, read as the reverse complement.
GGGCAGGCCCCAGACAAAGGCGCCCGGGTTGGACGCCCCGGCCGATCCGCCCAGGTTGGCGAAGGCGACGTTGCCGCTGACAAACAGCAGGTCAGCGCTGGCAATGCTGAGGCTGACGATGGCGCGGTTGCCCAGGGCGTCGGCGATGGTGGCCTCGCGCGGCGCCGGGCTTTGCGGGCAGTACCAGGTGGCGCCGGCGCCGGTGCAGCGGCCGGCCAGCGCCGGGTCGTCGAAGAACAGGCCGTTGGAGCCACTGTCGACGTAGCTGTAGGGGTAGGTCGTGCCGCCCACCGTGGTTTCGAGGTAGAGGTAGGCGTCGCTGGCCGGGTCGTTCTGCAGGAAGAGCAGCGTGGCTTCCGGCGGCAACTGGTTGTTGGCCTGCGTGCCGATGCCGAAGACCAGCCGGCCGCGCGCCAGCGCCGCGCCGGTATCGGGCAGGGCAGGCAGCACCAGGATGCTGCCGTTGTTGTTGACCGCGAAGTGGACCACCGGGTTCTGCACCTGGCGCTCGGCCGGCAGGGCCAGCGGCGCGCAACTGCCGCCGCTGCAGCGGTAGTAGAGGGTGTAACCGCCGCTGTAGTCGCCCATTTCGCAACGCAGGCCGCAGTCGTAGCCCAGCATGCCCACGCCCAGCACGCCCTTGGCCTGCAGGCTGCCCATGGAACGCAGCAACTCGCCGTTGGCGGCGGCCAGGCAGTCGGCTGGCGGCGCCGCCACCTGGGGGCTGGCGCCGTCGTCGATGAGCTGCACGGTCAGGCCGGCGGCGCTCTCGCCGCCGATGCGCAGGTCGGCGCTGGCCAGCGGGCCCCAGACGGCGCCGATGACGAAGGGAAAGCATTCGCTCACGGTGCCCGCGCCCTCGGCCTGCAGCGGCAGGTCGAGGCCGGCGACGGCGCTGCGCAGCAGGCGCAGGCCGATGGAGCCGGTGTCGAGGAAGACGTGGTCAATCGTGACGCAGGCGCTGGCCGATCCCGGCCGGCACACCGTCACCGTCACATAGGGCAGGTTGGCGACGCCCAGCGCGAAGCCGCCGCCGGGGCCGCTGTCGACCACCACCTCGGTGGTGTTGTCGCCCTGGGGCTCGGTGATGCTGCGCTCGACGCCGCGTGCCACCGGCACGGCGCCGTCGCGGGTGATCAGCGTCGTCTCGCTGGAACTGCCGCCGCCGCAGGCCGCCAGCAGGGCCAGCAGTGCGGTCGCGAGCGTGCGCTTGAGCGCTTCAGCGGATCGCATCGGCGCTCCCTGCGGCGGGCAGGCGCGAACGCAGCCAGGCGCGGCCGGCATGGGCGTTGAGATGGGCGAGCGACTCCACCACCAGATCGCCATGGCTCAGGCTGGCCGCATGGCGCACGCCGGCGCGCAGCTGCTGCGCGGCACGCGCCGCCTCGGCATAGGCCGGGAAATGGGCGCCCAACAGCGCGTCCAGGCGCGGCTTGTAGCGGGTGTTCCAGCTGATGGCGTAGACGCGGCCGTCGGCCCCCACGTACTGCCGGATCGTCGAGCCATCGGCCTGCGCCAGCGTGTGTACCTGGGTCTCGAGCCCGGAGGCAATGCGGCGCGTGGCCGCCAGGCGCAGGGTGTCGGCCTGCACGCTGGCCAGGCCTTCGCCCAGCACCGCGGCGGCCGGCGCGGGCAGCAGGGTGGCCAGCAGCGGCAGCAGGGCCGCGGCCTTAGAACAGTTCATAGCGGTAGCCCACGTAGAAGAAGACCGAGCTGCTGTTGTCGCTGGTGCCGGGGCCGCGGCTGCGCGAGACCTCGTAGAGCAACTCGCCCATGAGGCTGGCGCGCGGGCTCGCTTTCCAGGCGAGGCGGGTGCCGGGGCCGATGCGGTTGATCGTCACCTGCTGCTTGTCGCGCTGGGTGTAGAAGCGTATCGACGGCTCCAGCGTCAGGTCGGGCCAGGCCGACAGCACCGAGAGGTTGTTGTAGGCCAGTTGCAGGCCGTTGAAGAAGGGCGTGGTGATGAGGCTGGCGTTGAAGTTGTGGACGTCGCGCTGCGAGTACAGGTTGGTTCCGGTGAGCTGGGCACTCAGGCTGTATTGCGCGCCGGTGGCGGCACTGGCCTCGAAATCGCCCACCGCGGGCAGGGCACCGACGGCGCTGTAGCGCAGGTCGGCGCTGCCCTGCCAGCGCGGGCTCAGTGGCCGCGAGGCGCTGACGAGGAACTGCCGCGCCGTGGCCGAGGTCTTGCGCGCATCGTCCTTGATCTGCGCCAGCGAGCGCGTCTGCAGCAGCGTCTTCAGCGACACCACGCCCGAGCTGATGAGTGCGTTGGTCAGCTGCAGCGAAGGCGCGCGGCGCTCGTCGACGAGCACGGTGACGGTGGTCTGCTGGGGCAGTTGCAGGCTGCCGTGCAGAGACACCGCGTTGAGCGCGTTGAAGACCAGGTCGTAGTCGGTCAGCGCATTGATCGAGCCCTGCTCGCCGGCCCAGCGCAGCTCGGCACCCAGCGCGCGCCGGTTGCTGATGCCTTCGGTACTCTGGTCGAGCAGGTAGAAGTTGCCGCCCCAGCGCTCGAACAAGGTGTCGGCCTCGAGCACGGCGGCAAAGAGCTGTTCCGATGGCGCCGACACCAGGGCGCTGGCCGGCACGCCGCCCATTACGTCCACGCGCAGGCCGTTGGCCAGCGGCCAGACCAGCGAGACGCCGTCGAACAGGCCCAGCAGGCCGCCGCTGATGGGCGACTGGCGGCCCGCGCGGACAGCAGGTCCTTGCTCGCCGAAGCGCTGCTCCAAGTAGGCCGAGCCAATGGAATTGCTGTTCTTGCCGCCGGACTGCAAATTGGTGGACCCCGAGCCGCGCAGCACCGCCCGCGTCTCGCCCCAGCCATTGGCAAAGCGCGCACTGAGGTCGGCGCTGGTGACGATGGCCGATTCGGTGGTGCGGCTGAGCGTGGCCTGGTCGATGCCGGTGGCGATGTTGACGAGCGACTTGCTGCGCGCCTTGCCGCCGTAGTAGTACTGGGCGATGGAGCCGCTGAAGATCTTGGGCGGCGGGGCGGCCGCGCTGGCTGCACTGGCCGCACCGGCCGGCGCGCTGGCCTGCAGCGGGCCGCCCAGCGCCGTCAGCCGCGCCGCGACGCGGGAGGCGCCTTCGCCCTGCGGGTACAGGCGCAGGTAGAGCGCGTACTCGATGCGCGCACGGCGGGCGTCGTCGGCCGCTTCCCAGGCGTTGCCGATCAGCTCCTGCGCCGTCTGCGTCTGGCCGTTGGGGGGCAGCTTCAAAAGCTCGTTGAGCCGGGACACGGACGCATCGGCCTGGCGCGCCGCCAGGGCCTCGCGCGCCTGGGCCAGCAACGCGCCGGCCTGGGCCTCGATCTCGGGCGTGGCCGTGGGCGCCGGCTCGGCGGCGCGCAGCGCGGCGGCGGGCAGCCTGGGTGTGGCGGGTGCCGCGGCCGTGCCTTCGGGCAGGCGCAGCAGCAGTTCCAGCGAGCGCGCGTTCGGCCCCTGGCGGGCCTCGAGCGGCAGCGCCTGGGCCAGGCGCACGGTGAGCTGCTTGATGCGGTTGGCCGGTGCCGCCTCGTAGGCCACGCTCAGCTCGGGCAGGCCGTCGGCGGCAGGCAGGCGGCGCAGTTCGTCGGTGGCCTGGCGCAGCACCGGCTCTTCGCCGGCCAGCAGTTCGAAGCGCAGCGTGTAGCGGTCGGTCGTGCCCGAGGGCTGGACGCCGACAAAGCCCACCGAGGCGTTGAAGCGTATGCGCACGATGCGCAGATCGCCCTGGCTGCGCACGTCGATGTCGCCCAGCGTTTGGGCCTGGGCGGCGCCGGCCAGCAGCAGTGCCAGCAGGCCGAGGGAGCGGAGGAAGCTCAGCATGGCGGGTCTCACGGGCCGGTCCTCCCGGGCACCGGCACCGGCCGCACGCGCGGGTTGCCGTGCAGCTGGCGCGGGATGACCTCGCCATTGGTGATGTGGCAGCTGACGCAGCTTGGCCGGTCGGGCAGGGGCAGGTAGGCGGGCGACAGATGCTGGTAGCGCACCGGCTGCCAGGCCAGCGGGCGGTGGCAGCTGTCGCAGCTGCGCACGGTCACGAAGTGGGTGCCGGGCCGGGCGCTCGCGTCCACCCCGTTGTGGCAGGCGGCACAGCGGCCGGTCACCTGGGCCGGGTGGCTGAACTGGGCCGGCGTCCAGGCCGTCGTGCGGTGGCAGGCGTCGCAGGACAGCTTGGCGCCGAAGTGCTTGGCCGGGCGTGCCTTGGCGAGCTGGCCGTTGTGGCAGGTCTGGCACTGGCCGACGGTGACGCCGCGGTGGTCGAAGCCGGCACCGGCGCGCGGCGCGGGCAGGCCCAGGATCTCGCGCGGCAGCAGGCGCGGCAGCGCATTGCCCACCGCGGCACGGCGCACCGGGATCGGCCGCAGCACGGCACTCCAGGACGCGCCCACCTTGTGGCAGCCGGCCTCGTCGCAGTCATGCGGCGCGGCGCGCGCCGGCTTGGCCAGGTGGTCGGCATCCCGCGTCTTGATGACCACGCCGAACCAGGTGTAGGGCCGCTCGTGGCAGCTCATGCAGGTGAAGGTGGCCGGCGGTACGGCGTTGTGCATGGCGATGCCGCCGGCCGTGTTGGGCCGCATCGGGTTGGTGCCGGCGAGCTTGAAGGTGGTGAAGTTGGTCGCCGAATGGCAGCGCTCGCAGGCCACGTTGCCCACCGGGATGTGGGTCGAGGCCGAGGGCGCGGTCGGCGAGCCGCCGGCCAGCAGCGGCATGGTCTTGGGCTGGTAGGTCAGCGGCACCGGTGTCCGGCAGGCGGCCTGGGTCGCGCAGCCAGCAAAGGGCCCGGCGCCGGCGCCGGCCACGTGGCAGCTGCGGCAGTTGGCGGTGATGCCCGTGTGCAGCGCAGTGTTGGACGCCAGGCCGGCAACCGAGAAGTCACCGGCGACGATGTGGCAGGTCGAGCAATTGCCATTCGTCGGGATGTGGCCGGTGGGCTTGGCGGCGCCGTCGAAGAAGCTGGTGCCGGTGTGGCATTGCGAGCAGTCGCCGGTGGCCGGGTGGCCGGCGTCGAGCACGTTGAAGGTGCCCGCCGTAGCGCGAGGCCGCGTCTGGAAGCCCTTGTACTGGGCGCCGGAGGTGATGACCGTCGGGGTGATCGGGTAGTTGCCCATGCCCATCCAGACGAAGCCGCTCTCGTGGCAGGCGTTGCAGCCCGAGGTGATGCCGGTGTGGATCTGCGCCCCGGTGGGCACCGGGGTGGCGAACAGCGTGCCGGGCGCGGTGCGCGTGGCCGAGGCCGGAATCAGGCCGCTCACGCTGCTGGTCGAGTGGCAGGCCTGGCAGGCGGTGGACGATGGGATGTGCGCGCCCGCGCCCACCGGGCTGGTGGGCGGCATGCCGACGATGCGCGTGATGCCGGCGAAGGAGGTCACGGTGCCCGCCGCGACGTGGCAGTTGATGCAGCCGGTGGTGATGCCGGCATGGCTCATCAGCGAACCCGCGAAACGGGCCCCGTTGGGCACCGGCAGGGTCGGAATCGACGAGCCCGGGCCGACGTGGCAGACCTCGCAGCTGGCCGTGGTCGGGATGTGGTTGCTCGGCAGGCCGACGATGCTGAAGTTGGCCGCCGGGATGGCGAAGGTGGCCGCCGTCGTCGCGCCGTGGCACTGCGCGCAGTTGGCGGTGGTGCTGGGCGCGTGGAGGTGGATGTTGGCCAGCGTCGGCATCACCGCGTAGTCGGTGCCGGTGTGGCAATTCGTGCACTGCGCCGTGGCCGCGGTGGGGATGTGGTTGGCCGGCTTGTCGACGCCCACGAAGGCGGTGGTGTTGGCATGGCACAGCGAGCAGTCGCCGCCGGCCGGGTGGCCGGCGTCGGCGATGTTGAAGCTGCCGGCTGCCGCGCGTGGCCGCGTCTGGAAGCCCCGGTACTGGGCGCCGGCGGTCAGCACCGCGGGCGTGATCGGGTAGGCGCTCATGCCCATCCACACCGAGCCGGATTCGTGGCAGGCGGCGCAACCGCTGGTCACGCCGCTGTGGATCTGCGCGCCCGTGGGGGCCGGTGTGGCGAAGCCGGTGCCCGGCGCCGTCTTGGTGGCGCTGGCGGCGACCAGGCCGGCCGGCACGCTGCCCAGGTGGCAGGTTTCGCAGGCGGTGGACGAGGGGATGTGCGAGCCCGCGCCCACCGGGCTGGTGGGCGGCATGACCACGATGCGCGTGATGCCGGCGAAGCTGGCCGGCGTGTTGGCCGTCACATGGCAGGCGACGCAGTTGCTGGTGATGCCGGCGTGGCTCATCAGGCTGCCGCTGAAGCGCGCGCCATTGGGCACCGGCGTGGCCGCGATCGACGAGCCGGGGCCGACGTGGCAGACCTCGCAGCTGGCGCTGGTGGGAATGTGGTTGGCCGGCAGGCCGACGATGGCAAAGCCATTGGCGGGTATCGCGAACGAGGCCGCCGTCGCGCCGTGGCACTGGGCGCAATTGGCCGTCGTGCTCTGGGCGTTGGCATGGATGGCGGCCAGCGTCGGCATGATGCTGAAGTTGCTGCCGGTGTGGCAGGCGTTGCAGGCCGCGGTGGCCGCATAGGGGATGTGGTTGGCCGGCTTGTCGATGGCACTGAAGGCCGTCGTGCCCGAGTGGCACTGGCTGCAGTCGCCGGTGGCCGGGTGCGTGGCGTTGGCGACGTTGAACGTGCCGGCCGCCGCGCGTGGCCGTGTCTGGAAGCCCTTGTACTGGGCGCCGGCCGTCACCGTGGTCGGCGTGATCGGGTAGGCGGCCACGCCCATCCAGACGTAGTTGCTCTCGTGACAGGCGGCGCAGCCGCTGGTGACGCCGGCGTGGATCTGCGTGCCGGTGGGCGCCGGCGTGGCGAAGCCGCTGCCGGGTGCGCTGCGGGTGGCGCTGGCCGGTATCAGGCCGGCCGGCAGGCTGGCCAGGTGGCAGGCCTCGCAGGTGGTGGACGAGGGGATGTGCGCGCCCGCGCCCATGGGGGTGGTGGGCGGCATGCCGACGATGCGCGAGATGCCCGCAAAGGCCGCTGTCGTGCCCGCCGCCACATGGCAGGCGGCGCAGTTGCTGCTGATGCCGGCGTGGTTCATCAGGCTGTTGGCGAAGCGCGCGCCGTCCGCCACCGGCAGCGCGGCGATGGACGAGCCGGGGCCGACGTGGCAGACCTCGCAGCCGGCGCTGGTGGGGATGTGGTTGGCCGGCTTGCCGACGATGGCGAAGTTGGCCGCCGGAATCGCGAAGCTGGCCGCCGCCGCGCCGTGGCACTGGTCGCAGCCGCCATTCGGGTTGGGCGAGAAGAGGTGGATGTTGGCCAGCGTGGGCATCACCGCGTAATCAGCGCTGGTGTGGCAGTTGTCGCAGCTGGCGCTGGCGGTGTAGGGGATGTGGTTGCCCGGCTTGTCGATGCCGGTGAAGGCCGTCGTGTTGCCGTGGCACTGGCTGCAGTCGCCGGCCGCCGGGTGGCTGGGGTCGGCAACGCTGAAGGTAGAGGCCGCCGCCCGCGGCCGCGTCTGGAAGCCGCGGTAGCTGGCGCCCGGGCTCAGCTGGGCGGGCGAGATCGGGTAGGCCGCCACGCCCATCCACACCATGCCGGCCTCGTGGCAGGCGGCGCAGCCTGCGGTGATGCCGGTGTGGATCTGCGTACCGCTGGGTGCGGGGCTGGCGAAGCCGGTGCCCGGCGCGGTGGCGGTAGCCGTGGCCGGGATCATCCCCACCGGCAGGCTGGCCAGGTGGCAGGTCTCGCACTGGGGCGATGAGGGGATGTGGCTGCCGCTGCCCGGCGGGCTGGTGGGCGGCATGGCGACGATGCGCGCAATGCCGGCGAAGCTGGTGCTGCTGCCGCTTGGCAGGTGGCAGGCCGAGCAGGTGCTGGTGATGCCGGCATGGTTCATCTGCGAGCCGGCGAAGCGCGCGCCATCGGCCACCGGCAACGCCGTGATCGACGAGCCGGCGCCGACGTGGCAGACCTCGCAGCTCTGGTTGGTGGGGATGTGATTGGCCGGCTGGCCGACGATGGCGAAGCCGGTGCGCGGGATCGCGAACGAGGGCGCGGCGCTGCCATGACACTGCGCGCAGTTGCCGCTGACGCTGGGCGCGTTGGCGTGGATGTTGGCCAGCGTCGGCACAACGGAATAGTCGCTGCTGGTGTGGCAGTTGGCACACTGGGCGCTGGCGGCATAGGGAATGTGGTTGCCGGGTTTCTCGACGCCGGTGAAGGCGGTGGTGCTGCTGTGGCACTGCACGCAGTCGCCCGCCGCCGGGTGGGCCGGGTCGGCCACGGCAAAGGCGCTGGCCGCCAGCCCGGGCCGGGTCTGGAAGCCCCGGTACTGCCCGCCGGGCACCAGGGTGGCGGGCGAGATCGGGTAGGCGCCCATGCCCATCCACACCATGCCGGCCTCGTGGCAGCCGGCGCAGCCGGCGGTGACGCCGCTGTGGATCTGCGCCCCGCCGGGTGGCGCCGACGCGAAGCCGGTGCCGGGCGCGGTGGCGGTGGCCGAGGCGGCGATGAGGCCGGCCGGCATGCTGGCCAGGTGGCAGGTCTCGCAGTTGGTGGTGGACGGGATGTGCGAGCCCGAACCCGGCGGGCTGGTGGCCGGCATGCCGACGATGCGCGTGATGCCGGCAAAGGTGGTGGCGTTGCCGGCCGGCAGGTGGCAGGCGGCGCAGTTGCCGGCGATGCCGGCATGGTTCATCAGGCTGCCGGCAAAGCGCGCGCCATCGGTGACGGGCAGGGCGGCGATGGACGAGCCCGGCCCGACGTGGCAGACCTCGCAGGCCGTGCTGGTGGGGATGTGGTTGGCCGGCTGGCCGACGATGGCAAAGCCGGTGCGCGGTATCGCGAACGAGGCCGCCGCGGCGCCGTGGCACTGGGCGCAGTTGCTGGTGCTGCTGGGGGCGTTGGCGTGGATCGCCGTCAGCGTCGGCCGCACCGCGTAGTCGCTGCTGGTATGGCAGCTGTTGCACTGCGCGCTGGCGGCATAGGGGATGTGGTTGGCCGGCTTGTCGACGCCGCTGAAGGCGGTGGTGTTGCTGTGGCACTGGCTGCAGTCGCCCGCCAGCGGGTGGGCCGGGTCGGCCACGCTGAACAGGCCCGCGGCGGCCACCGGCCGCGTCTGGAAGCCGCGGTAGAGCGCGCCCGCGGTGAGCGTGGTCGGCGTGATCGGGTAGGCGCCCATGCCCATCCACACCGCACCGGTCTCGTGGCAGGCCGAGCAGCTGCTGCTGACGCCGGCGTGGATCTGGGCGCCCGTGGGGGCCGGGGTGGCAAAGCCGGTGCCGGGTGCGGTCTTGGTCGCCGAGGCCGGCACCGGCAGCGCCGGCATGCTGGCCAGGTGGCAGGCCTCGCAGGCCGTGCCGGACGGGATGTGGCTGCCGCCGCCCACCGGGCTGGTGGGCGGCATGCCCACCAGGGCCGTGATGCCGGCGAAGCGCGTCGTCGCGCCGGCCGGCTGGTGGCAGGCGACGCAGCCGCTGCTGATGCCGGCGTGGTTCATCAGGCTGCCGGCGAAACGGGCGCCGTCGGGCACCGGCAGCGCGGCGATCGACGAGCCGGCGCCGACGTGGCACAGCTCGCAACTGGCGCTGGTGGGAATGTGGTCGGCCGGCAGGCCGACGATGCTGAAGTTGGACGCGGGAATCGCGAACGAGGCTGCCGCGGCGCCGTGGCACTGGGCGCAGTTGCCGGTGGTGCTGGGGGCGTTGCGGTGGATATTGGCCAGCGTCGGCCGCACCGCGTAGTCGCTGCCCAGGTGGCAGGCGTTGCAGGTGGCCTGGGCCGCGAACGGGATGTGGTTGGCCGGCGGCGCCACGCCGGTGAAGGCGGTGGTGCCGGTGTGGCATTGCGAGCAGTCGCCGCCGGCCGGGTGGGCCGGGTCGGCCACGCTGGTGGCGCTGGCCACCGGCGTCGGCCGCGTCTGGAAGCCGCGGTATTGCGCGCCCGGCGTCAGCGTGGTCGGGCTGGGGGGATAGGCATTGATGCCCATCCACTGGTAGCCGGTCTCGTGGCAGGCGCTGCAGCCGCTGCTGACGCCGGCATGGATCTGCGCGCCGGTGGGCGCCGGGATGGCGAAGCCGGTGCCGGGCGCCAGCGTCACGGCCGAGGCCGGGATCAGGCCGGCCGGCGTGCTGGCCAGGTGGCAGGCCTCGCAGGCGGCGGTGGTCGGGATATGGGCGTCGGGGCCCACCGGGCTGGTGCGCGGCTGCTTGACGATGGCGGCGATGCCGGCAAAGCTGGCCAGGCCGGCATTGGGCATGTGGCAGGCGGCGCAGCCGCTCGCGATGCCGGCATGGCTCATCAGGCTGCCGCTGAAGCGCGCGCCGTCGGTGACGGGCAGGGCGGCGATGGACGAGCCGGGGCCGACGTGGCAGGTCTCGCAGCCGGCGTTGGTGGGGATGTGGTCCACCGGCATGCCGATGACGCTGAAGCCCACCGCCGGCAAGGCGAACGAGGCCGCCGCGGCGCCGTGGCACTGGGCGCAGCCACCCACGGGGTTGGGGGCGTTGGCGTGGATGGCGGTGAGTGTCGGGAACACCGCGTAGTCACTGCCGGTGTGGCAGCCGCTGCATTGGGCGCTGGTCGCAAAGGGGATGTGGTTGGCCGGCCGGTCGACGCCGGTGAAGGCGCTCGTGCTGCCGTGGCATTGGCTGCAGTCGCCCGTGCCCGGGTGGGCCGGGTTGGCGACGTTGAAGGTGCCGGCCGCCGCACGCGGCCGCGTCTGGAAGCCGGTGTAAGAGGCGCCGGCCACCAGGGTGGTGGGGGCGATGGGATAGGCGCCCACGCCCAGCCACACCATGCCGGCCTCGTGGCAGGCATTGCAGCCGCTGCTGACGCCGGCGTGGATCTGCGTGCCGCTGGGCGCGGGCGTGGCGAAGCCGGTGCCCGGCGCCGTCTTGGTGGCCGAGGCCGGCACCAGGCCGGTCGGCATGCTGGCCAGGTGGCAGGCTTCGCAGGCGGTGGACGAGGGGATGTGCGAGCCGGGGCCGGCCGGCGTGGTGGCCGGCATGCCGATCAGGCGCGTGATGCCGGCAAAGGTGGTGGTGGCCGTGGCGGGCTGGTGGCAGGCGACGCAGTTGGCGCTGATGCCGGCGTGGTTCATGAGGCTGCCGCTGAAGCGCGCGCCATTGCCCACCGGCAGCGCCGCGATGGACGAGCCGGGGCCCACATGGCACAGCTCGCAGGCGGCCGAGGTGGGGATGTGGTTCGTCGGCATGCCGACGACGCTGAAGCCGATGGCCGGAATCGCGAACGAGGCTGCCGCCGCGCCATGGCACTGGGCGCAGTTGGTGGTGGTGCTGGGGGCGTTGGCGTGGATATTGGCCAGCGTCGGCATCACCGCGTAGTCGCTGCTGGTGTGGCAGGCGTTGCAGGTGGCGGTGGCAGCGAACGGAATGTGGTTGGCTGGCTTGTCGACGCTGGTGAAGGCGGTGGTGTTGCCGTGACACTGGCTGCAGTCGCCGGCGGGCGGGTGGGCCGCGTCGGCGACGTTGAAGCTGCCGGCCGCTGCGCGCGGCCGGGTCTGGAAGCCCTTGTACTGGGCGCCGGCGGTCAGCGTGCTCGGGCTGATGGGATAGGCACCCATGCCCATCCAGACCGCGCCGGCCTCGTGGCAGGCCGCGCAACCGCTGCTCACGCCGTTGTGGATCTGCACGCCGGTGGGCGCCGGCGTCGCGAAGCCGGTGCCGGGCGCGGTCTTGCTGGCGCTGGCGGCGATCAGGCCGCTGGGCAGGCTGGCCAGGTGGCAGCTCTCGCAGGTGGTGGACGAAGGGATGTGCGAACCCGCACCCACCGGGCTGGTGGGCGGCATTCCAATGAGGCGGGCGATGCCGGCGAAGGTGGTGGAAGAACCCGCCGGCAGATGGCAGCTGGCGCAGTTGGCGCTGATGCCGGCGTGGTTCATCAGGCTGCCTTTGAACCGCGCGCCATCCGTGACGGGCAGCGCGGCAATGGACGAGCCGGGGCCGACGTGGCACAGCTCGCAGGCCGCGGTGGTGGGAATGTGGGTCGCCGGCATGCCGACGATGGCGAAGTTGATCGCGGGGATGGCGAAGGAGGCCGCCGCCGCGCCATGGCATTGCGCGCAGTTGCCGCTGGGGTTGGGGGCGTTGGCGTGGATCGCCGCGAGGCTGGGCGTGACCGCGTAGTCCGGGTTGACGTGGCAGCTGGTGCAGGTGGCCGTGGCTGCATAGGGTATGTGGTTGGCCGGCTTGTCGACGCCGGTGAAGGCGGCGGTGTTGCTGTGGCAGCGGCTGCAGTCGCCGGCCGCCGGGTGGGCAGCGTCGGCCACGTTGAAGGGGCCGGCGGCGGCGCGCGGGCGCGTCTGGAAGCCGGTGTATTGCGCGCCGTCTATCCGCGTGGCGGGCGAGATCGGGTAGGCCGCCACGCCCATCCACACCATGCCGGCCTCGTGGCAGGCGACGCAGCCCGATGTCGTGCCGGCGTGGATCTGCGCCCCCGTGGGCGGCGGATTGGCGAAGGCCGTGCCCGGCGCGCTGAGGGTGGCCGAGGCGGCGATCAGCCCCGGCGGCATGCTCGCCAGGTGGCAGCTTTCGCAGACCGTGGACGAGGGGATGTGGGCGCCGGCACCCGCGGGGTTGGTGGCCGGCATGCCGACGATGCGCGTGATGCCGGCAAACGTGGTGGCGCTGCCCGAGGGCTGGTGGCAGGCGGCGCAATCGCGCGTGATGCCGGCGTGGTTCATCAGGCTGCCGGCGAAGCGCGCGCCGTCGGTGACCGGCAGGGCGGCGATGGACGTGCCCGGGCCGACGTGGCAGACCTCACAGCCGACGCTGGTGGGGATGTGGTTGGCGGGCAGGCCGACGATGGCAAAGCCGTTGGCGGGTATCGCGAACGAGGCCGCTGCCGCGCCATGGCACTGCGCGCAATTGCCGCTGGGGTTGGGGGCGAAGGCGTGAATCGCGGTGAGCGTGGGCATCACCGCGTAGTCGGTGCCGGTGTGGCAGCTGTTGCACTGCGCGCTGGCGGCATAGGGGATGTGGTTGGCCGGCTTGTCGACGCCGCTGAAGGCTGATGTGCTGCTGTGGCAGCGGCTGCAGTCGTCGCCGGTGGGGTGGGCCGGGTTGGCCACGCTGAAGCTGCTGGCGGCGGCGCGCGGGCGGGTCTGGAAGCCGCGGTATTGCGCGCCGGCGGTCAGCGTGGCGGGGCTGATGGGATAGGCGTTCATGCCCATCCACACCATGCCGGCCTCGTGGCAGGCATTGCAGCCGGCACTGACCCCGGCGTGGATCTGGGCACCGCCGGGTGCCGGCGTGGCAAAGCCGCTGCCGGGCGCGCTGCGCGTGGCCGAGGCCGGCACCAGACCGGCAGGCCGGCTGGCCAGGTGGCAGCTCTCGCAGGCGGTGGAAGACGGAATGTGGGCGCCCGGACCGGCGGGCGCGGTGGGCGGCATGCCGACGATGGCGCTGATGCCGGCAAAGGCCACCGTGCTGCCGGCCGGGCGGTGGCAGTCGACGCAGCCGCTGGCGATGCCGGCGTGGTTCATCAGCGCGCCGGAAAAGCGCGCGCCATTGCCCACAGGCAGTGCGCTGATGCCGGTGCCGGGGCCGGTGTGGCAGTTCTCGCAGGCCGCCTGGGTGGGAATGTGATTGGCTGGAAAGCCAACGATGGCAAAGCCGCTGGCCGGGTTGGCAAAGCTGGCAGCGGCGGCGCCGTGGCAGGTGGCGCAGCCGCTGGTGCTGCTGGGGGCGTTGGCGTGGATCGCCGCCAGCGTGGGCATGACACGGAAGGCGGGGTTGCTGTGGCAGGCGCTGCAGGCAGCACCGGTGGCAGTGGGGATGTGGTTGCTTTGCTTGGCCGCCGCGGGCAAGAAGGCCGCGGTGCGGTGGCATTCGTCGCACGAGGCCACGGTGCCGGGGTGGCCGGCGCTCTTGCCTGCGGCGCGCACGCCGTTGTGGCAGCTGGCGCAGCCGCCGGGGGCGACGCCGAAGTGGCTGAAGAGGGCGCCGGCAAAGCTGTTGAGGCTGTGGCAGTTGTCGCAGCTCTCCAGCGTCTGCACATGGCGCAAAGGCATCGCCTTGGCGCCGCGCGGGTTGTTGGCCACATGGCAGGTGGCGCAGTCGCGCGGCGTGCCCTTGAAGATGCCGCGCAGATGGCAGCTCTCGCAACTGGCCTCTTCGTGCTTGCCGCGCAGCGCAAAGCCGGTGGAGGTGTGGTCATAGCCGCTGCTCTGGGCCAGGGCCGGCGGCAGGCCACCGACCTGCACCACCAGCAGCGCCAGCAGCGCCAGCAGGCCGCGCATCCAGCGCAACAGCGGGTCCGCGGTGACCATCGCTTGCACATTCGTGTGGCCGGCACCCTGGCAGCAGACCGCGTCCGGCCCTGCCTTGTGCCGCGTGGCCGCGGTTTGGATGCCCGCTTGCCTCTTCATCATCGGATTTCCCCCAGCCCCTGGCCAACAGCCCCGGCTTGCGCCCGACGGCCGCCCCCTGGCGGTCGTTCGGCCTGTCTTTGAATCAGTCTGCGGGGCCGCTGGCGGCCCGCGTTAAACCGCGCTTAATCTGCAACCGCACGCCCTCAGCGCGCGGCCCCGGCCTTGCGCAACTGGCGCCAGCTGTCGGCGCTGTGGCACTGCTCGCAGCGGCGGCCGAAGCGGCCCTCGTGGCGGTCGTCCTTGCGGTGGCAGGCCAGGCAGTCGCTGCCCACCGCGGCGATGGGCTTGCCCGCCGGCGCCGGCTGGGCATGGCAGGCGGTGCAGGCCACCTTGGGATGGCGCCCTTCGAGCTTGAACTTGGTGCGCGCGTGGTCGAAATCCCACAGCGTCCAGGCGCGCACGTTGTGGCAGTTCTGGCAGGCCGCGCCCAGCGTCGCCTTGTGCTTGTCGTCCTTGCGGTGGCAGGCCAGGCAATCGCTGGGCGCCTCCTTGTAGCGCAGCGTCTTGTGGCAGTCGCGGCAGGCCACGACGGCGTGGCCGCCGGCCAGCGCGAAGCGCGTCTTGCCATGGTCGAAGCGGGCCACCTTCCAGTTGACGTCGGTATGGCACTGCTCGCAGCGCGTGCCCAGCGTGGCCTCGTGGCGGTCGTCGCGGCGGTGGCAGGAGACGCAGGCCGTGGGCGTGCCCTTGTAGTCCTTCAGCGTCTCGTGGCAGTCGTGGCAGGCGACTGCTTTCGCCGCGTGGGCGTTGCGCAGCGGGAATTTGGTGCGCGCGTGATCGAAGCGGCCCGGTACCGATTTCCAGTTCACCTCGCCGTGGCAGTCGCCGCACTTGGGGCCCAGGTTGCCCTTGTGGCGGTCGTCCTTGCGGTGGCATGCGATGCAGTCGCTGGGCGTGTTGCGGTACAGCGGGTCGGCGTGACAGTCCTTGCACGGCGTCTTGATGTGGGCGCCCAGCAGCGGGAAGCGCGACTTGTCGTGGTCGAAGCTCTTGGCCGGATCCTTCCAGCTGCGCTCGCCGTGGCAGTCGGCGCACTTGTTGCCCAGCGTGCCCTCGTGCTTGTCGTCCTTGCGGTGGCAGTCCACGCAGGCGCTGCCCAGCTTCTGCACATAGAGCGTGCCGGTGTGGCAGGCGCTGCACTTGACGGCCCGGTGCTTGTCGCGCAGCGGGTACTTGGTGTCGGCGTCGTGGTTGAAGCTCGACGGCTTCCAGGCCTTGGCGCCGTGGCAGGCTTCGCAGCGTTCGCCGTAGCGGCCCTTGTGCTCGTCTTCCTTGCGGTGGCAGCCTATGCAGGTGCGCGGCGTGTCCTTGTAGCGGGCCTGGGCATGGCAGGCCTCGCACTTGGCGGCCTCGTGCTTGTCGACCAGCGGAAAGCGCGTCTTGGCGTGGTCGAAGATGGCCTTCTTCCAGTCCTTGGCGTCGTGGCAGTCCTCGCACTTGGCGCCCAGGCCGCCCTTGTGTACATCGTCCTTGGCGTGGCAGCCATTGCAGGCCAGGGGCGCCTCGCGCCAGCGCTTGGCCGGCAGATGGCATTTGGCGCATTCGACGCCGGCATGCTTGTCGTGCAGTTCGAAATCGGTGGCGCGGTGGTCGAACTGGCGCTGGTCGAAGGCCGCCACCTGGGCGGCGCGGCCCTTGTGGTCGGTGTGGCAGGCGCGGCAGGGCTGGGCCTGCTGCTTGGCGTCGCGCCGCCCGTGCCAGCCCTTGTGCAGGCGGATGTCTTCGCCCACGTCCTTGTGGCAGGCCAGGCACAGGCCGTCCTGGGCATTGCGCTCGAAGCGCACATGGCAGGCTTTGCAGTCGTGCTCGGTCTTGACGTGGCCCTGGATCACGAGGCCGGGCGCCAGCACTGATTCGATGGTCTGGGCCGGCAGCGCGCCGGCCCACAGCAGGGCCAGCGCGGCGAGAAGGCGCCGCATAAAGGGCCAGGTGGGCACGGCTTCAGTAGGCGTGTACAGCGATCACGTGCACGATGGCGCTCAGGAACAGCAGGTAGACGAAGGGCGTGTGCGCCACATGCCACCACGAGAACAGCCGCGCCCAGGCGCTGAACATGGCCACGTTCTGGGCACTGCCCAGGTAGGAATCGACCAGTCGCTGCGCCGCGCGATGGCGACCCTGCAGCTGGCGCCGTGTCCAGCCCTCGGTATGGGCCACGGCCACCAGGCGGCGGCGCAGTTCGGCATTGCACCAGGCCGAGGCGCGCCAGCGCAGCCAGGGCAGCAGCACCATGGCGCGGCCGATCTCGGCGCCGGTGACGATGCGCTGTTCCAGCGCCTGGCGCTCGAACTCGCGGCAGCGCTCGACCACATGCGGCGCGAAGCGCAGGCGCACGGCGCCGGTGTTGCTGGCGACCAGGCGCTCGCGCAGCTGGTCAAGCCCCAGCGAGACGCCGTTGACATTGCGGTGCAGGCGCACATAGAGAAATCGCCCTGCAATGCCGCTGACAGCGACGATGAACATCGAGTAGAAGGCCACGCCGGCATTGAGGGAGTTGATCTCGAAATTGGAGTGAAGCAGGATCAACAGCGGTCCAGTCAGTCCAAGAAGAATGTGAGCCAGGAACCACAGCCTGGCTTTGCCCAGGCGCTGCATGAAGCGCAGGTACTTGCGCATGGGGTAGCTCAACAGCAGCAGCATGCTGACACCGCCGGCCACGCCCAGCCAGTAGGCGGTGTCGGACTGCGTGGTGTAGAGCTGCAGCCGCGTGAACAACCAGGTTGCCACCAGCAGGGCTGCCAGCATCAGGTAGAGAAAAACCTCGCGCACGCCGCCGTGGTGGCCGGAATGCTCGGCGTCCTGCAGCGCACGGCTGATGCCGGGGGCCGCCGGCGCGCTTGCGGACGGCGAGGGGTAGGCGGCTATCGCGTGATCTGACATGAGGTCCCCATCGGCAGAAACACCGGCTGGCTGGAGGCCTTTTCAGAGCCTGCCCGCCGCCTTTCCGCTCGATCATTCTGGGCGCGGCGGGGTGGCGTTTCTTAAGATTCGACGAATGCTGCAACGCCGCATTACAGTCCTTACGGGAAAGGCTTCGGCCTGCCACACTCGCCGGCCGAAGATCGTTCTGTGGCCATGGAATCCAATCTCTACCTGCTGCCCTATATCGCGCTGATGGCGCTGGCCGTGCTGCTCCATGTGGTGCGCAGGCAGCGCCGCCTGCGCCGCGCCGAGGCGCAGTTGCGCATCGCGCAGAAGTCGGGGCTCAACGAGCCGCCCTCGCTGCATCCGGTGGTCGACCCCGACCGCTGCATGGGCTCGGGCGCCTGCGCCAGGGCCTGCCCCGAAAAGGCCCTGGGCGTGGTCGACGGCCTGGCCACCTTGGTCAATGCCTCGGCCTGCATAGGCCACGGCGCCTGCTTCTCGGCCTGTCCGGTGCAGGCCTTGAGCCTGGTCTTCGGCACCGAGAAGCGCGGCATCGACATCCCCCACATCAGCGCCGACTTCGAGACCAATGTGGCCGGCGTCTTCATCGCCGGCGAACTGGGCGGCATGGGCCTGATCCGCAAGACTGCCGAGCAGGGCCGCCAGGCCATGGCCGGCGTGCGCAAGCGCGCCGCCAACAGCCACGCGGCGCCACTGGACGTGGTGATCATCGGCGCCGGGCCGGCCGGGCTGTCGGCCGGCTTGAGTGCCATCCACCACCAGCTGCGCTACCGCCTCGTCGAGCAGGAGGATTCTCTCGGTGGCTCGGTCTACCACTACCCGCGCCACAAGCTGGCGATGACGGCCCCGGTGACCCTGGACCTGATCGGCACGGTGCGCCTGGGCGCCGAGGTGCAGAAGGAGAAGCTGCTCGCCTTCTGGCACGACATCGTCGGCAAGACCCGGCTCGAGATCCACTACAACGAGCGCTTCGAGGGCCTGAAGCTGCGCGCCGACGGCACCTACGAGTTGCTCACCAGCCTGGGCAGCTACCACACGCAGTCGGTGCTGCTGGCCCTGGGCCGGCGCGGCACGCCGCGCAAGCTGGGCGTGCCCGGCGAGCAGCAGGCCAAGGTGGTCTACCGCCTGGTCGATGCCGAGCAGTACCGCGGCCACGCGGTGCTGGTGGTGGGCGGCGGCGACAGCGCGGTCGAGGCCGCGGTGGCGCTGGCAGCCGAACCGGGCACCACGGTGACGCTGTGCTACCGCGGCGAGGCCTTCTCGCGCGGCAAGGAGAAGAACCGCCTGGCGCTGGAAGGGTGCGTGCGCGAGGGCAGCATTCGCACGCTGCTGAAGTCGCACGTCTTGCGCATCGATGCCCAGACGGCGACGCTGCAAACTGCCGACGGCAGCGAGGCCACCCTGCCCAACGACCACGTCATCATCTGTGCCGGCGGCGAATTGCCGACGCCGCTGCTGCGCTCCATCGGCATTTCGTTCGAGACCAAGTTCGGCAAGGCCTGAGCCGGCTCAGCGCGGTGGAAACACCACCTCGGCGAGCAGGCCGCCGCTGTCGGCCTGACCCAGGCGCACCTCGGCGTCGTGGGCGTCGGCCAGGGCCTTGACGATGGAAAGGCCCAGGCCGCAGCCGGGCGTGGCGTTGCCCTTGCCGCGGTGGAAGCGCTCGAAGCAGCGTGCGCGCTCGGCGGCGGGGATGCCGGGGCCGTTGTCGGCCACCCAGAGCACGGCATGGCCATCGTCCGTCAGGCGCGTGCCAACGAACACCGGCCCCTCGCCGGCTGCGTGGGCCACCGCATTGGCCAGCAGGTTGCGCAGGATGAGCTGCAGGCCGAAGGCCGAGCCGCTGAGGCGGTCCAGCGCCAGGCGCAGCTCGATGCGCACGCCGCGCTCGGCTGCCTGCGGGCCCAGCTCGCCCATCACGGCCTCGACCAGGGTGCGCAGTTCCACCGTCTCGCGCTCGCTGGCCAGGCGCACCGGATCGCCGGCCAGGGCGTCGCTGCGCGCCAGGTCGAGCAGCTGGCTCACCAGGTGGGCGGCATGGTCGACGCTGTCCTGCACTGCCTGCAGCGCCTGGTTGCGGTCGCCGGTGCTGGTGCGCGGATGGGCTGCCAGCTGGGCCTGGGCGCGCATGCCCGACAGCGGTGTGCGCAGCTCGTGCGCCGCCGCCGAGACGAACTGACGCTCGCTGCGCAGCGCCACATCGACGCGGTGCATCAGCTGATTGACGGCCTGCAGCACCGGCGCCAGCTCCAGCGGCTCGCGCCCGCGCGGCACCGGGCGCAGGTCGCCGGGGCCGCGGCTGGCGATCTCGTCGGTGGTGCATTGCAGCGGGCGCAGGGCCAGGCGGGTCAGCAGCAGGCTCATCAGCGCCAGCGCGGCGGCCGACAACAGCACGCCGTAGAGCAGGTAGCCGCTGAAGACATCGGCCAGCAGGCGGCGGCGCGAGATGGGCTCGCCGGCCTGGATGCTGAACTTCTGCGTCGGCCCCACCACTGTCGCGATGCGGTAGGCCTGGCCGTCCAGCGCGAGCGTGGCGAGGCCGGAGGCGTTGGCCGGGGCGGCGGTGGCGCCGGCGGGGACGTTGTGGCTGGACAGGATGAGCCGGCCCTCGCCCGACCAGATGCGGTACCAGTAGCGCCCGCCCGCGGTGGCGTCGGTGTCGATGTAGGCCGGGATGCTGCCGCCCAGCGCGGCGATCTCCATCAGCTCGTGGTCGGCAAAGACCAGCACGGTCTGCGCCACGTCCTTGAGCCGCTCATCGAAGAGCAGGGCGTCTTCGCGCTCGACGACGACGTAGATGGCCGCGCCGCCAGCCAGCCAGGACAGCGCGCAGCAGGTGGCCGCGATGCCCAGCAGTCGCCCGCGCAGCGACCAGCGGGCGGCCATCAGCCCGCCGGCCCCAGGGTGTAGCCGACGCCGCGCACGGTGCGTATGAGGCCGGCGCCGAGCTTGCGCCGCAGATGGTGGACGTGGACATCGACTGCATTGCCCACGGCCTCGTCGGGCGCGGCGCCCAGGGCCTGCAGCAGCTGGTCGCGCGAGACCGCGCTGCCGCGCCGGCGCAGCAGCGCCTCGAGCAGGGTGAACTCGTGGTTGGTGAGCGCGACGTAGCTGCCGTCGACCGAGACCGTGCGGCTGGCCATCATCATGGTGAGTCCGCCATGGCGCAGCACTGGCTCGGAGGCACGCGTGCCCTGGCGGCGCTGCACCGCGCGCAGCCGCGCCGCCAGCTCGTCCAGGTGGACCGGCTTGACGAGAAAGTCGTCGGCACCCAGATCGAGCAGGCGCACGCGGTCCTTGACCTGCTCGCGTGCGGTCATCACCAGCACCGGCAGCTCGTAGCCGGCCGCGCGCAGGCCTTGCAGTGCGGTCTCGCCGTCGATGTCGGGCAGGCCGAGGTCGAGCACGACCCAGTCGAAGCCGCCCTGGCGCAGCGCCGGCTCGATCTCGCGGCCGAGCGTGATCCACTCGACCTCGATGCCGCCGTGGCCCATCCAGGTGCGCACGGCGCCGGCCAGGCGCGCGTCGTCCTCGACGAGCAACAGCTTCATCGCTCAGCGCACGGGGTTGGCGATCTCGAGTTTCAGGCCCTGGGTGCCCAGGGCCACGGGATCGCTGGCCACCTGCCAGTCGCCGGGGGCAGGAACGGCGGAGCCGCTCTTGCTGATGCGCGCACCCACCACCACCTGGGGCGAGCCCGAGAGGCGGGCCGCCGGGCTCATGGCCAGGCTGTCGTCGAGGCGGAAATCCAGCGGCAGGTCACGCACCTGCTTGCGCAGCAGGGCCAGCGGTATGCGCGAGCCGCTGGGTGCGCGCGCAAAGATGAAGACGGTGTCGTCGGGCCCGACCTGGCCCTTGGCGGCAGCGCCCAGGCTCACGCGCCCGGAAACGAAGGCATTGGCCGCCGCGGCGGGCGCGGCGGCTTCGGCCGTGGCGGGCGCGGCCTGGGCCGGCGGCGCGGCAGCCGTCGCGGGTGCCGGGCTCAGGCCGGCGCGCTCGCGCGCCGCGTTCAGCGCGCCCTGCAACTGCTGGGTGAACTCCTCGGCCGGGTCGCTGGCCTTGACGGCGCGCTCCCACATCGTGGCCGCGCCCTTGAAATCGCTGCGGTTGTAGGCGGCGGTGCCGGCCAGCGACAGCGCCTTCACATTGGCCGGGTCCAGCGCCAGGGCCTGTTGCACCAGCTTTTCGGGCTCGCCTTCGAGGCTGCGGTTGTTGACCACGGCCATGCCGTCGGCATAGTCGGCCAGGGCCTGGGCGTCCTTGGGGCGCAGCTCGATGACGCGCTTGTAGGCCGCCAAGGCCTCGGCGTGGCGCGACAGTGCCGTGTAGCTGCGGCCCATCATCGACCAGCCCTCGGCGTCGTCGGGCTTGGCCTTCAGGCGCTCTTGCAGCTTGGCGATCAAGGCCTCGATCTCGGCATTGCCGGTGGCGTGGCCCTCGGCCGTGGGCGTGGCGCCGGCGGTGTCGCCGGGGGCGATCCACAGGCCCTCGTGGTTGCCGCGCCAGGCATAGCCCAGCAGGCCCACCAGCAACACGAAGCCGGCGACAGCACCGATGAGCACCGACGAAGGCCGCTGGGCGGCGACGGCCGCCGCCCCTGCGGGTGCGCCCGTCACCTGGGCCAGGATCTGCTGTTCGAGCGCCTGGCGTGCATGCTGGGCCGCGGCGCCGGTGAGCACGCCTTCCTTGATGAGGGCATCGATCTGGGCCAGCTGGCCCTTGAGACGCTCCAGCACGGAGGTGCCGGAAGCGGTAGTTTTCGCGGAATTGGATGTCATTGGCGACGCGGTACGGTGCGGATTTTGCAGGGCCGTACTGTAGTGGCTGGCGCTTAACCCTTTCTTAGCGGCGCGGACTGGCGCAGGCATCGACGAGCTGGATCAGCGAGCGGTAAGGCATTCCCGCGTGCTGAGAAAGCCCGATCTCGCAGGTTCGGCTGGACGAGACACCCGAACCGCAGCCCGTCGGCAATGCCGCTTTCAGGTGGCGCAACGCATGGGCGTTCAGCTCGGGGTGGCTGAAGCCCTTGTCGCCGGCAAAGCCGCAACACTGCACCTCGTCGACCTTCACCACCTGGGCGCTGCAGCGCGCGGCCACGGCGTACAGCTTGTCCGCCGTGCCCATCTTGCGCACGCTGCACACCGGATGCACGGCCACCGGCTCGGCCTGCGGCGCGATGTCCACCCGCGGCAGCACCTGGTCGTGCAGGAACTCGACGCTGTCCTGCACCGCCAGCCGCCCGCCCAGGAAGCGCTGCATGCGGTGGCTGCAGGGGCTGGTGTCGAAGACGATGGGCAGGCGCCCGCCCTCGCTGGCCTCCATCAGCACCGCCTCAAGCTCGGCCGCCTTGGCATCGGCGGCGGCCATCTGGCCCTTGCTTTCGAAGGGTTGGCCGCAGCACAGGCCGTCAAGCCGCGCCGGATAGACAACTTCGAAGCCAGCCTTGCGGAACAGGCGCTCGGCGATCTCGGGCAGGGCCTGGATCGGGCCGTCGCCGCGCTGCGGGCCCATGTTGCGCGCCGAACAACTGGGGAAGTAGACGATGCGCTCGCCGGCCTTGGCGGGGCCGGGCGCGGCCTTGCGCGGCGGCACGAAATGCACGGGCCGAGGCAGCGTCGGGCTCCACTTCGGGCTGCCGGTGAGCTTGCGCAGGCCGTCGCTGGCGCCCTGCATGGCCGCCGTGCCCAGCAGGCCGTGCAGCAGGTCGGCCGTGCCCAGGCCCAGGCGCACCGCGCTGCTGGCGGCGCCGAAGTTGCCGGCCGCCGCTTCGGCGACCTGTTTGGCGACCGCGCCGGAGCGCCGGCCGCGCAGCGACTTGATGAGTTCGCCGGTCTCGATATAGACCGGGCAGCTGGTGGCACACAGGCCGCAGGCGGCGCAGGTGTCGATGCCGGCGTGGGCATAGAGGCCCTTCAGCTCGGCGGCTGCAGCGGCGCCCTCGGGCTGGCGCTCGAGGCGCGAGATCTCGCGCCAGCCGACGATGCGCTGGCGCGGCGACAGCGTGAGCCCGCGCGAGGGGCAGCGCGGCTCGCAGAAGCCGCATTCGATGCACTTGTCCACCAGGCTGTCGGCGGCCGGCAGCGACTTCAGATGCTGCAGGTGGGCGCGCGGGTCGGCGTTGAGGATGACGCCCGGGTTGAGCAGGCCCTCGGGGTCGAACAAGGCCTTGATGCGTCGCATCAAGGCGGTGGCCTGGGCGCCCCATTCCATCTCGACGAAGGGCGCCATGTTGCGGCCGGTGCCGTGCTCGGCCTTGAGCGAGCCGTCGTACTTGCCCACCACCAGCTCGGCCACCGCGTCCATGAAGCGGGCATAGCGCTCGACCTCGGCGGGGTCGTCGAAGCCCTGGGTGAAGACGAAGTGCAGGTTGCCGGCCAGCGCGTGGCCGAAGATGATGCCCTCGGCATAGCCGTGCTCGCGCATCAGCGCCTGCAGGTCCAGCGTGGCCTCGGCCAGGCGTTCGACCGGGAAGGCCACGTCCTCGATGATCACCGTGGTGCCGGTCTCGCGCATCGCGCCGACCGACGGGAACATGCCCTTGCGCACGGCCCAGTAGCGCGCGCATTCGGCCGCGTCGGTCGAGAAGCGCGGCGGTTCCAGCGTCTGCAGGCCGGCCAGTCCGGCCTCGATGGCGGCGATTTGTTGGGCCAGCGTGGCGGCGTCGGCAGCGCGCGTCTCCACCAGCAGCGCGGCGCCGTCGGGGCCGATCTGCGCCAGCGCCGGTGGCAGGCCGGGCTTGCCTTGCACCGAGCGCAGCGCGGCGCGGTCGGCCAGCTCCACCGCGTCGACCGGCTGGCGTTCCAGCAGGGTCACGGCATGGCAGGCGACGCCCAGATCGCCGAAGAGGATCAGCGCGCTGGCCTTGTGGGCGTGTTCGGCAACGGTGCGGTAGGTGATCTCGCTGATGAAGCCCAGCGTGCCCTCCGACCCGATCATCAGGTGCACCAGCACATCGATAGGGTCTTCGTAATCCACCAGCGCATTCAGGCTGTAGCCGGTGGTGTTCTTCATGCGGAACTTGTGGCGGATGCGCGCGGCCAGGGCCTCATCCGCGCGCACGTCGGCCACCAGCTGTGCCAGGCCGGCCAGCAGCTCGGGCCTTTGCCGGGCCAGGGCGGCGCGGCTGGCGGCATCGGCGCTGTCGAGCACGCTGCCGTCGGCCAGCACCACGCGCATGGATTCCACCGTGCGGTAGCTGTTCTGCGCCGTGCCGCAACACATGCCGCTGGCATTGTTGGCGGCAATGCCGCCGATCATCGCGGCGTCGATGGACGCCGGATCGGGGCCGATCTTGCGGTGAAAGGGCGCCAGGCGCCGGTTGGCGGTGGCGCCGATCACACCCGGCTGCAGCGAGATGGTCCAGCCGCCCTCGCCGACGCGGCAGCCGCGCCAGCCGTCGCCCAGCATCACCAGCACCGAGTCCGAAAGCGCCTGCCCCGACAGGCTGGTGCCGGCGGCGCGGAAGGTCAGCGGCGTCTTCAGCTCGCGGCAGTGCGCCACCACCGCCAGCAATTCGGCCTCGCTGTCGACCACCACCACCAGCTGGGGCACCAGGCGGTAGAAGCTGGCGTCGGTGCCCCAGGCCAGGCGGCGCAGCGGGTCAGTAATCAGCCTTTCGGCGGGCAGCAGCGCGGCCAGGCGCCGCTGCAGTTCTTGGTACGCAGCGGTGCTCATGGTCGCGCCGCGCCGCTCAGTGCACCACCATCGCCGTGAACGGCCAGACGTAGGCCTGGAGCGTGACGAAGAGTCCCACCAGGCAGGCCAGCACCAGCGAGTGCCAGAACACGAAGCGCAGGATCAGGCCTTCCTTGTTGAACCAGCGCGTGGCCGTGCTGGCCACGACGATGCTCTGGGCGTCGATCATCTTGCCCATCACGCCGCCCGAGCTGTTGGCCGCACCCATCAGGTTGGGGCTCAGGCCCAGCTGCTCGGCCGCCACCTTCTGCATGCCGCCGAAGAGCACGTTGCTGGCGGTGTCGGAGTCGGTCATGGCCACGCCGATCCAGCCCATCAGGGTGCCGAAGAAGGGATAGAACACGCCGGTGTTGGCAAACGCCAGGCCCAGCGTGGTGTCGGTGCCCGAGAAGCGCGTGAGCGTGCCCAGGGCCAGCATCAGCACGATGGTCAGCAGCGAATAGCGCACCAGCACCAGGGTGCGGAAGAAGGTCCGGACGATGTCCAGCACCTTGTAGTTCATGATCAGCGCGCCGATGACGGCAGCCAGCAGGATGCCGGTGCCGGTGGCCGAAAGCAGGTTGAGCGTGTAGACCGCGGCCTCGGGGTGCGGGGTGGGCACCACCGGCGGCACCTTCATGATCAGGTTGTGCAGGCCTTCGATGGGGAACTTGGGCGCGAACAGGCCGTTGAGGAAGTTCTTCACCGGAGGCAGGCCCCAGACGAAGACGAAGACGGTGAGGATGGCCCAGGGCGTCCAGGCGCGCACCAGTTCAGAGCGCGGGTGCGACACCACCGGCCGCGGCGGCTTGGCCTCGCTGGCGCTGGCATCGTTGCCGCGCATCGACGGCGAGGTCCACACGGTCTTGGGCTTCCAGACGCGCAGGAAGGCCACCAGGCAGATCATCGAGACGATGGCTGCGATGATGTCCACCAGCTCGGGGCCGATGAAGTTGGACACCAGGAATTGCGGGATCGCGAAGCTCAGGCCCGTGACCAGGATGGCCGGCCAGATGTCCCACATGGCCTTGCGTCCGGCGAAGGCCCAGATCAGCCAGAACGGCACCAGCAGGCTGAACAAGGGCAGCTGGCGGCCGATCATGGCGCTGACTTCCATCACGTCGTAGCCGTGAACCTTGGCCAGCGTGATGACCGGCGTGCCCAGGGCACCGAAGGCCACCGGCGCGGTGTTGGCGATCAGGCTCAGGCCCGAGGCCGCCAGCGGCGAAAAGCCCAGGCCGATCAGGATGCCCGCGGTCACCGCCACCGGCGTGCCGAAGCCGGCCGCACCCTCGAAGAAGGCGCCGAAGCAGAAGGCGATCAGCAGCAGTTGCAGGCGGCGGTCATCGGTGATGCCCGACAGCGAATCCTGCAGGATCTTGAAGGTGCCGTTCTGCTCGGCCAGCTGCTGCAGGAAGATGATGTTGAGCACGATCCAGCCGATCGGCAGCAGGCCGGTGAGGCCGCCCAGCACGGCGGAGCGCCCGGCCATGTCCAGCGGCATGCCGTAGGCCAGCACGGCCACCAGCACGGCGGCGATCAGGCCCAGGCCGGCCGCGATGTGGGCCTTGATATGGAGGAAGCCCAGGCACACCAGCATCACCACCACCGGAATCGCGGCCAGCGCGGTGGAAATGATCATGTTGCCAAAGGGGTCGTATACCTGCTGCCAGACCATGTCTTGTCTCCTGGGGAACGTTTCTTGGAAGGCTCCGTGCTGCTGCCATCGCGTGGCGCCCGCCCGGGCCTGGAACGGCAGCGAGTGTCTGTTGGCCGCGCCCGCCGCGGCGTGAAAGCTTTGTTGGCCGCGCGTGAATGTTTTTCACGCGCGGCCCTGCAGGGCTACTTCAGCGCCTGTTGCAGCCAGTCGACGAAGGCGGCGCATTCCCAGCGTGCCAGCGTGCCGTGCTTCCAGCAGATGAAGTGGTGGTGGGGCGAGGGCACGGCGCGCGGCGACAGGCGCACCAGGCGGCCGTCGGTGAGCCAGGGCGTGCCCAGCTTGAGCCGCATCAGGGCCACGCCGAAGCCGGCCGCGGCGGCGTCGAAGACGAGGCCGGCATCGTTGAACTGGGCCCCGGCCTTGGGCTCGGGCAGGGCGATGCCGCAGGCCTGGAACCAGGTGCTCCAGGGTTCGAGCGTGCTGCGTATCAGGTGGGCGCGGCCCACCGCGGCGCGGCTGTCGAAGCCGTCGAAAGGCCCGGCCTGGTTGATGTACTCGGGGCTGGCGACGGGGCAGATCTCGTCGCTGAGGATGCGCACCTGCTCCACGCCCTCGTAGGGCCCGGTGCCGAAGCGGATCTCGAGGTCGGCGTCCTCGGCCTTGACGTTGAGCAGCGGGATCGAGACCTGCAGCACCAGTTCGACCTCGGGGAAGGCGTGGCGGAACAGCGCCAGCCGCGGCAGCAGCACCTGGCGCGAGAAGGTCGGCGTGGTCGCCAGCCTGATGCGCGCTGGCGCATCGCCCGGCGCCGCATCGGGCACCAGCTGCAGCGCCTGCAGGCCCTGGCGCACGCGCGCCAGGTAGGACTCGCCGGTGGCGGTGAGGCTGAAATCGGCACGCGCGAAGAGCTGCGCGCCGAGCTGGGCCTCGAGTTGGCGCAGGCGGTGGCTGATGGCGCTGGGCGTGACGCACAGCTCCTCGGCCGCACGCGCCGCGCTGCGCAGGCGGGCGACGGCCTCGAAGGTCTCGAGGCAGTGGATGGGCGGGATGCGGGCTGGAGCCATGGCCGCTCAGGCGCCGCGCGGCGGGGTCAGGCGAAGATCCTGCGGCACGGCGGTCTCCGGGACTGGTTCTGGTTGCGGGCCTGGCGGGGCCGGAGGCGGTGGCATCCTGCAGGACCCGGGCATGGCACCCGGCAATCGGGGCGTCGCGAGCAATCTTACTCAGGTCAGGGCCCTGCAGACCCGGGCCGGACCCGTAGCAGCACTGGCAGGCGAAGACCTACCATAGCCCCATCTTCAGCAGGCCCCATGAGACTCGCCGAATTCACCGACTACAGCCTGCGCGTGCTGATGTATTGCGCGGCCAACCCGCAACGCCTGGTCACCATTGCCGAGTTGGCCGAGCGCCACAAGGTGTCGAAGAACCACCTGATGAAGGTGGTCAACGACCTTGCCCGCCACGGACTGCTCGAGACCACGCGCGGCCGCGGTGGCGGATTGCGCCTGCTGGCGCGGCCCGAGGACATCCGCATCGGCGATGTCGTGCGCCATTGCGAAACCGATTTCCGCCTCGTCGAATGCTTCGACAGCGCCAGCGATGGCTGCACGCTCACGCCGGCCTGCCGCCTGAAGGCTGTGTTCGGCCGCGCGTTGGCGGGGTTTTTCAACGAACTGGACGGGGTGACCTTGGCCGACATCAGCCCGCCGCCGGCGCTGGCGGCGGTGGCTGCGCCGGTCTCGCGCCGCCGAGCCGTGGCCATGCCGCCGCGCTAGGAGCCTGGGGCATGCCACGCCAGGTCAAGCCCATGCCTTCGCCGGTGGCCGCGGCACTGGCGCCGCTGCAGATGCTCTCGGCCGGCCACCACCGTGCCGATTGCCTGTGTACCGCACTGCGCTGGCTGGTGGCCCACCTGCCCGGCCACGGTGCCGACGCCGAGGCGTGCGAGGCGGCCCGCGCGCTGGTGAAGCACTTCGATGAAGCCTCCACCTTGCACCATGCCGACGAAGAGCTTGATCTCTTTCCGGCTCTGGTCGAATCGATGTCTGGCTCTGACGCCGCCTGCCTGCGCGAGCTGGTCGAGGCGCTGACGCGCGAGCACCGCGAGATGGAGGCGATGTGGCGGCGGCTGCGCCCGGCCTTGCAGGCGGTGGCCGAGGGCGAGGCCAGGCCGCTCGCGCCGGCCGAGGTGGAGCCGCTGCTGGTGCTGTACGCCCGCCACATCGCACGCGAAGAGTCCGAACTGCTGCCGCTGGCGGCGCGGCTGATCGACGACCAGGCGCTGGAGCGCATGGACCGCACCATGCGCGCAAGGCACACCAAGGCTCGTTGAAGCCGGACGACAGGCCCGGCCGGCCTCAATCGAAAACGTCCAGCGTCGGAAATCGCGCTCGGCCGCCCAGGCAATCCCACAGGTAGATGGCCAGGCCGGCATCGCCGTTCCACAGCGAGCGGCGCAGGCCGCCGTACCGCACCTCGTCGGCCTCGCTTTGGACGATGGCATGCATGGCGAAGGCGCGGGCGCGCTCCAGCCACAGCGGGTCTTGCGTGCGGACGTAGAGCTTGAGCAGCGCATAGCCATTGCCGGCCGTGCCATGGCAGAGGCCGGCGCCCTTGGCCAGCGGCCCGGCGGCCCAGATGGCGCGGCCGGCGGCCAGCAGGGTTTCGTCCAGCGCCGCATCGGCGCCATCGGCCAGCGCGATCACCAGGCCCGGGGCGCCGTGGCAGAACTGCATCAACTTCTTCCATGGCCGCGGCTCGCCGTCGGCCAACTCATCGTGCCAGTTGGCGCGGTCTCCGTCCCACACCGCGGTGCAAGCCACGGTGGCGGCAATGCAGTGCTGCCAGGCGGCGCGGGCTTCGCCGTCGAGCAGGTCCAGGCCGCGCAGCACCGCGCCGGCGGCACCGGCAAAGCCATGCGCCGCGCCGAGCAGGCGGCTGCGGTGGCCGTAGAGATCCTGTGTCCAGCAGCAGCCGTGGCTGGGTGATGCCTCCAACGTCTGCCACATCCCTGCCGCGATGCGGCGAAACAACTCGGCCCAGCGTGCCTGGCCGCTGCGCCTGTGCATGAAGAGCGCCGCCAGCAGGCTGCCGGGTGCGCCCCACATCAGCTCGCGCGAGGGGTGGTCCGTGTTGGATTCGATCAGCGCCGCCACCGCCTCGTCGTGCCCCATCATCATCAGCAGCGGCGTCTCGCCCATCAGGTAGGCGGCGTGCTGGCCCTGGCCGCAGATCCTGGACCAGGCGCGGCTGTGGGTCAGGAGGGTGTCCGCGCCCGCCAACGGATCGTGGCGCAGCACCACCGCGCCCTGGGCGCCCAGGTAGCGCAGCGCCCACACCATGCCGATGGCGCCGAAGTACAGCGGCGTGGGCATGAGGCCGGGGTCTTCGGCGGGGTCGACATCCCGCACATGCAGCGGCCAGCCGCCGCTCGGCAGGCGGCTGCTCTCGGCATCGGCGGCGATGCGGGAGAGGGTCGCGCGCACTCGGGCTTCGTCCCAGGGGATGGTGATCAGGGCCTGATGGCGCCGGGGGTCGTGCAGCATTTCGTGATTGTGCGGGGAGGGCTGCGCCGGCCCAGGCTCACGCATCAGGCGTCGATCAGGCCCCAGCGCAGCGCCACCAAGGTCAGCTCCGACTGGTTGCCGGCCTTGAGCTTTTGCTTGATGTGGTACAGGTGGGTGCCGATGGTGCTGGTCGAGAGCTTGAGGTTGTCGGCGATGCGGGCCACGCTAAGGCCGCGGGCGAGCTGGATGAAGACCGCGAACTCGCGTTCGCTGAGCATGTCCACCGGCGAGGCCTCGCCATCGATCTGCGCCACGGCCAGGGCCTGGGCGGTCTGGGCGTCGAGGTAGCGCTCGCCCCGCGCCACCGCGCTCACCGCGGTGATCAAGGCCTCGGGCGCGCTGCGCTTGGCCAGATAGCCCAGGGCGCCGGCGCGCAACGCGCGCCGCGGATGGGCGGTGTCCTCGTGCGCCGACAGCACCAGAACGCGGGCCTTGGGGTTCTGGGCCAGCAGGCGGCGCAGCGCCTCCAGACCGCCCATGCCGGGCATCGACAGGTCGAGCACCACCACGTTGGGCTGCACGCGGGCATAGTCCTGGCAGGCCTGCTCGCCGCTGCCGGCCTCGGCCACGACCTCGATCTGGCTGTTGGCCAGCAGCATGGAGAAGCCCATGCGCACCAGCGCGTGGTCATCGACCAGCATCACGCGGATCATGGGCCGGCCCCTTCTTCGATGTCCGCCGCCCCGTGCAGCGGCAGGGCGAGCCTGAGGTGTACGCCGGCTGGCACGGCCGCCTGCACGCTGAGGCTGCCGCCCAGGCCGGCGGCCCGCTCGGCCATCCAGCGCAGTCCGTGGTGGCCCGGTGAGCCGCCGGCCTGGGCGGGGTGGCGCGGCGCCGGGTCGGGCAGGCCGCGGCCGTCGTCGACCAGATCCAGCGCCACCTCGGCATCGGCCACCTGCACGCGCAGGTGGATGCGCCTGGGCTGGCCGTGGCGCAGTGCATTGGTGATGCCTTCCTGGGCGCAGCGGTAGAGGGCCAGCGCGGTATCGGGCGACAGGGCCGCCGCGGCCAGCTCTATCGTCGTCACTATCTGCACCGCGGGCTGGCTGCGGCGGGTGCTCTCGGCGAGGTCATGCAGGGCCTCTTCCAGGCCCAGGGCATCCAGCACCAACGGTGCCAGGCGCGGGATCAGGCCGTGCATCGCGTCGTACAGGCGCGAGGCCTCGTCGGCGATGAGGCGCGCCGCCTGCACCGTCTGGGCATCCTGCGGCGGCTCGCGCTGGGCGATGGACAGGGCGATGCTGCGCATGGCGGTGACCGATTGGCCCAGCTCGTCGTGCAGCTCGCGTGCGATCAGGCGCCGTTCCTGCTCGACGTGGTGGTCGACCCAGCGCGCCAGCTCGCGCTTGTCGGACAGTTCGCTCTCGGCGCGTGCGGCGCGGCGTTCGGTCTCGAGGCCTTGCTGCAGCCGCGCCACCATGCGGTTGAAGGCGGCGCCCAGGGCCGCGGCCTCGCTGCCGGCCAGCGGCGGCAGGGCCACATCCAGGCGTCCGGCATCGAGCCGGTTGAGCGCGGCCACGATCTCGCCAAAGGGCCGCACGGCGCGCCCCACCAGCCCCAGCACCAGCATGTTCACCACCGCCAGCAGCACGAGGGCGACGAGGGCGATGCGGCTGAAGTCGTCCCAGGCGTCGAGCAGGGCGCGCGAGGCGTCGGCGCGCACCTCGAGCCGGCCGTCGGGCAGGGCGATGGCCTGCACGCTGGGCACCGGCGCCAGCAGCCAGCCGAACCAGGCCGGGGCATCGCGGCCGGCCTTGTAGGGCGAGGGGGGCGAGCGGTAGAGCACGTCGTCGGCGCTGTTCAGCAGCGTGATGTCGTTGGAGCGCACGCGGCCCAGGTCCTGCAGCAACTCGCGTACCGCCACCGTGCCGCGCGAGGCGTAGACCCAGACGGCGCGATTGAGCAGCTGCCCGGCAACGCGGTTGGCGGCCACCACTTCCTCGTGTACCGAGTCGCGCATCTCGCGCATCTGCATCGCCAGCAGCGCGACGACGAAGAGCAGGGTCAGCGCGCCGACGATGAGGTTGATCCTGGCCTTCAGTCCCATGGCTGCCCATCGTCGTCGAAACGGCCGCGGGCCGCAAAGCGGGTCAAGGCCTCGGCCTGGCGGCGGAGCCGGGCCGTGGCTTCGGTGAGGAGGGCGGTGGCGGACATCGTCAGATCAGGCGGGCTTGGAGCGCGGGCGCATCGTAGCGGCGCCGCGTGGGGGGGCGGGCCCTGCCGCTCGATTCATGAAAAGCCAGGCCACCGCGCTTGTGCTGCAGTGAGGGCCGCTTGGCTCCTCACGAGCGAGATCAACGACTTGGCGTGCGTGCGGGGCTCGAAGGGAAAAGTCGGGCTAGGCAGCCGCCTCGAACTGCCCGTCGACGGCCTTGTACAGCGCCCGGAAGCGGGCATGGCGGACCTCGAGCATGGCCAGCGCGGTGCTTGAGGGCTCGAAGCGCTGCGCGATGGGCGGTGCCAGGCAGACCCGGGCGATGGCGGCAACTTCGGCCACGCCCTGCTCGCCCAGATCGGCCAGCCAGGCCAGCCGGGCCGCGCCGAGGGCGCCGCCGGCCTCGCTGCCGGTGTGGGTGTGCAAGGGCACCTGCAGCACGTCGGCCAGCAACTGGGCCCACAGCGCGCTGCGGGCGCCGCCGCCTACCAGCGACAGCGCTGCCACCGCCTCCAGGGGTTGATTGCCCGCCGCCTGGCGCAGGGCCAGCCAACCGTCGAGCAGGGCCAATGACACGCCCTCGATCACCGCGTAGCCGAGCACCGCCGCGCCGTGGTCGCCCGTCAGGCCGAAGAACACGCCCTGGGCGTGCGGGTTGTTGTGCGGTGTGCGCTCGCCGCTCAGATAGGGCAGGAAGAGCGGCGCACGGGCGCGTTGATCATCGCTGAGCGTGGCCACCTGGGCCAGCAGCGCGGCCTCGTCGGGCTGGCCCAGCAACTGCGTCACCCAGCGCAGGCTGTTGGCGGCGCTGAGCATCACGCTCATCTGGTGCCAGCGGCCGGGCAGGGCGTGGCAGAAGGCATGTACGGCCTCAGCCGGGTTGGGCTGGAAGGCGGCGCCGGCGAGGAAGATCACGCCCGAGGTGCCGAGGGACACAAAGCCTTCGCCCGGCCGCACCACGCCCATGCCCACCGCGCTGGCCGCGTTGTCGCCGCCGCCGCCGGCAATCAGCACCTCGGCAGGGAGGCCCCAGCGCTTTGCCAGCTCGGGCTTCAGGCGGCCGGCGGCTTCGCTGCCTTCCACCAGGCGCGGCATTTGCGCCTCGTTCAGACTGCAGGCGGCCAGCAGCTCGGGGCTCCAGCGCCGCGCCGCCACGTCCAGCCACAGCGTACCGGCGGCGTCGCTCATCTCGGCGATGCGCTCGCCGCACAGCTGCAGGCGCAGCCAGTCCTTGGGCAGCAGCACGCCGTCGACGCGGGCGAAGACTTCGGGCTCGTGTTTGGCCACCCACAGCAGCTTGGGTGCGGTGAAGCCGGGCATGGCAAGGTTGCCGGCGATCTGGTGCAGGCGCGGCACGCGCCGTTCGAGTTCGGCGCATTCGTCGCCGCTGCGGCCGTCGTTCCAGAGGATGGCCGGGCGCAGCACGGCATCGGCGGCGTCCACCAGCACCGCGCCGTGCATCTGGCCCGAAAGGCCCAGCGCGCGCACCCGCGCCATCGCCGTCGGCTGGGCGGCGGCCAGGCGCTGCAGCGCGCGGTCGCAGGCGGCCCACCAGTCGGCCGGGTGCTGCTCGCTCCACAGCGGCTGTGGGCGTTGCAGCGTGAGCGCCTCGCCGGCGGTGGCGACGATGCGGTGCTGCTCATCCAGCAGCAGCGCCTTGAGTTCGGAGGTGCCGAGGTCGAGGCCGAGGTACATGGTGGGCCCGGGTGCGGGTTCAGGCCTGTGAACCGGCGAAGCGGCTCTCGGCCTGGCGGCGGAACTCGGTCGGCGTGATTCCCTTGATCTCGAGGAAGCGCCGGTTGAAGTTGGCCAGGTTGTTGAAGCCGACCTCGTAGCAGATGTCGCCCACCTTGCGGTCGGACTCCATCAGCAGCTGGCAGGCGCGGTTGATGCGCACGCGGTTGACGAAATCGGTGAAGTTGTTGCCCGTGGTGCGGCGGAAGAAGCGCGAAAAGCGGCTTTCGCTCATGCCCAGTTCGGCCGCCACCTCGGCCGCCACCAGGGGTTGCGAGACATCGGCCATCAGGCGGTTGACGATGGGGTTGATCTGGTCGAGGCCGGCGTCGTCGTCATCGGCCTGCATCTGCACGGCCGAGAGCATGCGGTAATCGGTGCAGGCCGCCAGATCGGCCATGTAGTCGGCAAAGGCGGCCAGCCGCCGCAGGCCGCGCGCCTGCTTGACACGCTGCCACTGCGTTTGCGCTCGATCGGCCATGCCGAAGAACTCGACGCCATGGCGCGCACGCTCGAGCAGCGGCCGCAGCTCGGCCAGCTCGGGCAGGCTCTCGGCTGCGGCGGCAATGGGCGCCAGCGGGAACTGGATGACCAGGTCGCGCAGCGCGACGCCGCCCTCGGGCACGTCCATCGAGACCCAGTTGTGCGGCAGGCGCGGCCCGGTCAGCACCAGGTGGCCGGGCTCGAAGGGGCCTATCCAGTCGCCGACGAAGGCCTTGCCCGAGGTGGCGACGATGAGGTGCAGCTCGAACTCGTCGTGGTGGTGCCAGCGCGCCAGCGGCGTCGGGAAACCGTGCGCCAGGCAGCGGATGACGCCGCTGTCCTCAGGCGCCTCGTAGCCCAGGGCCGGGTTGCGCGTGTGGTCGCGCTCCAGCTCGGGCTGGCGCTGGCGCAGGCGAGGGTGGGATGGGCCTCGTGCCGGCATGGTGTTCAACTCAACGGGGGGCGGTGTTCACGCCTTGTGGTCCTGCACGAAGCGTTCGACGCGGGCCGCGGCGTCGCGCAGCGCGCCCACCAGGCGCGCGTCGCCGGCCAGCCGGCCCCACAGCGGCACGCAGTCGCAGAGCGCGGCCACGGGGTCGGCACTGGCGCAAATGGCGTGGGCCACGGCCGGGTCCATGGCCTGGTCTTGGTAGGCGTAGGGAATCTGGCCACGGTGCCAGCGCTGCAGATAGGCCAGGAACAGGGCCGGCAGCATGGCCACGCTGGCGATGCTCTCGTTGCGCGCCAGGCGCTCGTGGAAAGTGGGGGCGATGAAGCCGGGAATCTTGCTGAAGCCGTCCATCGCGACGCGCTGGTTGGTGTCGGCGATGGCCGGGTTGCCGAAGCGGTCGAGCACGACGTCGCGGTAGGCCGCCAGGGCTATGGGGCTGGGGCTCAGCACGGGAATGACGTCATCGGTGACGTAGTCGTGGGCCATGCGCCTTATCACCGGGTTCTGCGTGCCCTCGTGGATGTAGGTGGTGCCGACCAGGGTGCCGGCCCAGGCGATGCCGCTGTGCGGCGCGTTGAGCAGGCGGATCTTGGCTTCCTCGTAGGCGTCGACCGAATCGACCATTTGCACGCCCACGGTCTCCCAGGCCGGGCGGCCGGCGGCGAAGCGGTCTTCGATGACCCACTGGATGAAGCTTTCGCCCATCAGTGCCGCCGGGTCGTCCGTGCCGGTGGCGGCCAGCACGCGGGCGCGCACCTCGGCCGTGGGGCGGGGCGTGATGCGGTCGACCATGGCATTGGGGCTGGTCGTGTTTGCCTGCACCCAGGCCCGCAGTTCGGTGTCGCCGGCCAGTTCGATGAACT
This sequence comes from Rubrivivax sp. A210, assembly GCF_904426505.1. Classification (GTDB taxonomy): domain Bacteria; phylum Pseudomonadota; class Gammaproteobacteria; order Burkholderiales; family Burkholderiaceae_C; genus Rubrivivax. The sequence goes on along the minus strand of NZ_CAJGBN010000001.1, from coordinate 300,973 downwards.
GCAGCAGGCCGCCGCGCGAGCGGTCGCCGTTGTGGCGCAGGTTGTCGCAGTTCAACAGCGTCAGCGGGCCGGCACCGGCGGCGCGGCGGGCGCGCAGGATGGCGGTGAGCGCGCCGTAGATCGTGGGCGTGTACGGGTGGGGCCGGCCGGCGCGGGCGGCCTCGAGGTCGGCGGCAAGGTCGGGGAAGTCGAGGTCGAGCTTGTTGGCGGCATCGAGGTAGTAGCCGGCCTCGGTGACGGTGTAGGAGACGATGCGCGTGGCCGGGTCGGCACCGACGGCGATCAGGCCCGACAGCGCCGCATCGTGCGGCACGATGTGGCGGATGGCGGTGATGCGCTGGTAGCGGCGCTCCAGCGCCGGGCTCACGGTCTCCAGCGTGTAGGCGCCGCCGCTGGCCTGCAGGGCGGCCATCGTCTCGGCCATGTCGGCGCGGATGTTGCCGCCGGCCAGCACCCAGCGCATGTCGCCGGCGTCGTGCAGGGCCTGCTGGTAGACGGCCTGGTGGGCGCGGTGGAAGGAGCCCAGGCCCAGGTGCAGCATCACCAGGGGCGGGTTTTGAAAGCTGCTCATGCGTGGTTCCTCGGGGCTGGATTCAGGCGCTGGCCTGGCTGGCACCGCCGCTGGCGGGCCGCGCCAGCCGGCCCTGGTCGTCGAAGAGGTGGGCTGCCGTGGCGTCTATGGACAGGCCCACCGGGTTGCCGGCGTGCAGCGTGGTGCGGCTGTTCTGGCGCGAGATCACGATGGCGCCGGTGCTGGTGGCCACATGGATCAGCGTCTCGGCGCCCAGGGCCTCGACCAGCTCCACCGTGCCCTGCAACTGGCCCTGGCCGGCCAGCTGGACGCGGATGTCCTCGGGCCGCAGGCCGACGAAGCCGCCGGCCGGCACCGCCATGCCGCCGACCTCGGCCAGCTGTGGCAGCTTGGCCGCCGGCAGCACATTCATCTGCGGCGTGCCGATGAACTGGGCGACGAACTGGTTGGCCGGCCGGTCGTACAGCGCGAGCGGCGTGCCCACCTGCTCGATCTGGCCGTCGCGCAGCACCACCACGCGGTCGGCCAGGGTCATGGCCTCGACCTGGTCGTGCGTGACATAGATGGTGGTGGCGCCGAGGTCGCGGTGCAGCTTGGCAATCTCCACCCGCGTCTGGCCGCGCAGCGCGGCGTCGAGGTTGGACAGCGGCTCGTCGAACAGAAAGACCTTGGGCGCGCGCACGATGGCGCGGCCGATGGCCACGCGCTGGCGCTGGCCGCCGGACAACTCCTTGGGCGTGCGCTGCAGATAGGGCACGAGGTTGAGGATCTCGGCGGCGCGCTGCACCTTCTGCTGGATGACCGCTTTATCCACGTTGGCCAGGCGCAGCGCGAAGGACATGTTGTCGAACACGCTCATGTGCGGGTAGAGCGCGTAGCTCTGGAACACCATCGCCAGGTCGCGCTTGGACGAGGCCAGTTTGGTGATGTCACGGCCGTCGAGCGTGAGGCTGCCGCCGTCGATCTCGGTGAGGCCGGCAATCATGCGCAGCAGCGTGCTCTTGCCGCAGCCCGAGGGGCCGACGAAGACGATGAACTCGCCTTTTTCGATCTTCAGGTCGACGCCCTTGATGGCGCGCAGGCTGCCGAAATGTTTCTCGACGCCCTGGAGTTCGAGGAATGCCATGTGCTTGCTCCTGGTCAGTTTATGAGGCGCTGCGGGGGCGGGTCATTTGACGGCGCCGAAGGTCAGGCCTTGCACGAGCTGCTTCTGGCTGAACCAGCCGACCACGACGATGGGCGCGATGGCCATCAGCGAGGCGGCCGACAGCTTGGCCCAGAACAGGCCTTCGGGGCTGGAGTAGGAGCCGATCAGCGTCGCCAGCGTGCCGGCCTTGGCCGAACTGAGGTTGAGCGACCAGAAGGCCTCGTTCCAGCTCATCACCAGGCACAGCAGGCCGGTGGAGGCCAGCGTGCCCATGGCCAGCGGGCGTATCACATGCAGGAACTCGCCCCAGACATTGGCGCCGTCCATGCGCGCGGCTTCCAGGATGTCGGCCGGGATGTCCTTGAAGCCGGAATAAAGCATCCACACCATGATGGGCAGGTTGCTCAGCGTGAAGACGATGATGAGCGCGGTGAGCGAATCCAGCAGGCCGGCGGTCTGGGCCATCACGTAAACCGGCACCAGGGCGCCGACGGCCGGCATCATCTTGGTCGACAGCATCCACATCAGGATGTCGCGTGTCTTGCGCGTGGCAAAGAAGGCCATCGAATAGGCGGCCGGCGCCGCGATGGCCAGGCCCAGCAGCGTGGAGACGAAGCTGGTGATGACCGAATTGCGCGCGAACAGCAGGTAGTCGCTGCGCAGGTTGACCTCGGCAAAGCTCTCCAGCGTGGGCGTGAAGAAGAGCTGCGGCGGTATCGCGATGGCCTGCTGCTCGGTCTTGAAGGCCGTGAGCACCAGCCAGATCAGCGGGAACACCACCAGCAGCGTGATGGACCAGGCGGCCACGGTGCGCAGCATCAATGCGAAGTGCTTCATCTTGCGCCTCTCAGTCCAGGTTCTTGCCGATCATGCGGATCAGGAAGATGGCGGCGATATTGGCCAGCACCACCGCGAAGAGGGCGCCGGCCGAGGCCACGCCGACATCGAAATTCATCAGCGCCTGCTTGAAGATCAGGAAGGCGACGTTGGTGCTCTCGTTGCCCGGGCCGCCGCCCGTGGTGGTGAAGATCTCGGCGAACACGCTCATCAGGAAGATCATCTCGATCATCACCACCACCGCGATGGGCCGGCCCAGGTGGGGCAGGGTGAGGAACCAGAACTTCTGCAGCGCATTGGCGCCGTCCATGCCGGCGGCCTCCATCTGGTCGCGGTCCAGGCTTTGCAGGCTGGTGATGAAGATCAGGCAGGCAAATGGCAGCCACTGCCAGGCCACCATCAGGATCACGCTGAACAGCGGGTGGTCGGTGAGCCAGTCCACCGGCGTGGTGCCGAAGAAGATGGCCACCTGGGCCAGCACGCCGTAGACCGGGTTCATCATCATGTGCTTCCACAGCAGCGCATTGGCCGTGGGCATCACGAAGAAGGGCGAGATCAAGAGCACGCGCACGAGGCCGCGGCCGGGAAAGGGTTCGTTCACCAGCAGCGCCAGGCCCACGCCCAGCACCACGGTGATGCCGATCACCGCGCTCAGCAGCATCAGCGTGTTGGTCACCGAGGGGCCGAAGTCGGGGTCGGTGACGAAGTATTCGAAGTTGGCGAGGCCTATGAATTCCTTGTCGCCGGGTTGCATCAGGTTGTAGCGCACGGCCGAGAAGTACAGCGTCATCAGCAGCGGCACGATCATCCAGAGGAAGAGCGTCACCACGGCCGGCGCCATCAGCGCCCTGGGCAGCAGTCGGGTCATTGCAGACTCCCGTCAAGAGCACGGTCGATTCATTCGGTCGCCGCGGAGATTCGCCGACCGCCACGGCCCATCAAGCGGCCGCCGCGGAACCGGCATAGCCGGGCCGCTGGCGGCGCCCCCCTTGAGGGGAGGCGCCGCAGGCGCTTCGGGGGGCTATTTGTAATATCCGCCCTTGCGCATCTCGCGGTCGGCCGCGGTCTGCGAGGCCTTGAGCGCGGCGTCCACCGTGGTCTTGCCGGCCAGGGCCGAGCTCATCTGCTGGCCCACGGCAATGCCGATGGCCTGGAACTCGGGGATGGCGGCGAACTGCACGCCCACGTACGGGCTCTTGGGCAGGGTGCTGTCGTTCGGATTGGCGCTGTCGATGGCGGCCTTCTCGGCGGCGGCGAATCGGGCTGCCTTCATGAACTCGGGGTTGGCATAGGTCGACTTGCGCGTGCCCGTGGGCACCGAAGCCCAGCCCTTTTCCTTGCCCACGAGATTGATGTAGTCCTTGGACGTGGCCCAGGTGATGAACTTCTGCGCCGCATCGGTGTTCTTGGTGCCGGCGGGAATGGCCAGCGCCCAGGCCCACAGCCAGTTGGCACCCTTCTGCGTCACCGCATAGGGCCCCTGCGCGAAGGCCACCTTGTCGGCCACCTTGCTCTGCTTGGGATCGGTGATGAAGGACGCGGCGATGGTGGCGTCGATCCACATGCCGCACTTGCCCTCGTTGTAGAGCGCCAGGATCTCGTTGAAGCTGTTGGCCGAAGACCCGGGCGGGCCGTACTTCTTGAGCAGGTCGACATAGAAGGTGACGGCGTCCTTCCAGGCCTTGCTCTCGAGCTGGGGCTTCCACGACATGTCGAACCACTGCGCGCCGAAGCTGTTGGCCATGGTTGACAGGAAGGCCATGTTGTCGCCCCAGCCCGGCTTGCCGCGCAGGCAGATGCCGTAGACGCCGTTCTTGGGGTCGTGGATCTTGGCCGCGGCGTCGCGCACGTCGTTCCAGGTCGGGCGGTCGGCGAACTTCACGCCGGCCTTGTCGGTGAGGTCCTTGCGGTACATCAGCATCGAGCTTTCGCCGTAGAAGGGCGCGGCAAAGAGCTTGCCGTCCACCGACAGGCCGTTGCGCATGGCCGGCAGCAGGTCGTCCACGTCATAGGCGGCGCCCGGCTGCAACTCCTTGAGCCAGCCCTTCTTGCCCCAGATCGGCGTCTCGTACATGCCAATGGTCATCACATCGAACTGGCCGCCCTTGGTGGCGATGTCGGTGGTCACGCGCGAGCGCAGCGTGCCCTCTTCCAGCGTGACCCACTTGACCTTGATGTCGGGGAAGGCCTTCTCGAAGTGCGGCGTCAGCTTCTGCATCTCGATCATGTGGCCGTTGTTGACGGTGGCCACCACGATCTCGGTGGCGGCGTGGGTGTTGCTGAGGCCGGCGGCCAGGCCGAAGGCCAGGACCAGGGATGCCTTGAGTGTCGTCATGCGGTGTCTCCTCGCAGGGGTTCTGTTGGGTCAGGCGTGCGATGCATGGCGGGCATCGACGGGCGCAACTGTAGGCGGCAGGCCGTGCGGGCATCGATACAGGGATGATCACGTTTGATACGGTATTGCATCGTTGGATCGGGGTTTTCGCCAATATCGCGCGATGGCGTATCAACAAATGCAATTGTCCAGCCCGCCACCCACAGTTCCTCGACTTCCGCAGGCCAATCGTTAGCATCCCGGGCTGGCGCAAGAGAGGTGGATGAGGCAATGGCACTGCAACTGGCTTTTGAAGTCACCGGCGAGGGCCCCCCGTTGCTGGTGCTGCACGGCCTCTTCGGCTCGGGCAACAACTGGCGTTCGGTGGCGCGGGCGCTGGCATCAACCCACCGCGTCTACTGCGTCGACCTGCGCAACCACGGCGCCTCGCCCTGGGCCGACACCATGGGCTATGCCGAGATGGCCGATGACGTGCGCGCCCTCATCGCCGACCAGGGGCTCGGGCGCCCGGCCGTGGTGGGCCACAGCATGGGTGGCAAGACGGCGATGGCGCTGGCCCTCGAAAGCCCCGAGGTCCTGGGCCACCTGGTGGTGGTGGACATCGTGCCGGTGGCCTATGGCGACCGCATGTCACCCTATGTCGAGGCCATGCGCAGCCTGGACGCCACGGCCCTGGCCAGCCGCACCGAGGCGCAGCGCCGCTTGCTTTCGATGATCCCCGAGCCGGCCGTCGTGCCCTTTCTGCTGCAGAACCTGGTGGCCCGCAACGACCACTTCGACTGGCGCCTCAACCTCGCCGCCATCGGCGCGGCCGTGCCGGCGCTGAGCAGCTTTCCGCCCGATTTGCTGAGCCGGCGCTACGAGGGCCCGGCGACGCTGATCGCCGGCGCCAACTCCAATTACGTCTCGGCGACGGACGTGCCCGAGTTCAAGCGCTTGTTCCCGCGCGCCACCGTGCATACCATCGCCGGCGCCGGCCACTGGGTACACGCCGACAAGCCGGCCGACTTCGTCACCGCCCTGCGCCTGGCGCTGGGCTGAGAGCCTGCCATCAGGTCACGACGACCAGCACGCTGCAGGGCGCGTGCTCGATCAGCGCCGGCGACGACGAGCCGCGCCACCAGCGTGCGGCCCAGCTGTCCAGGTGCTTGTGGCCGACGACGATGAGGTCGGCGCCGAGCTTGCGCGCCTGCTCGGTGATCTCGGCCACCTGGTCGCCCACCAGCACTTCGCCTTGCACCGCATGGCCGGCGTCGCGCAGCCGGCGCAGGCCTTCCTCCAGCACCTCCTGGTAGCGCTTGCGCTGGGCCTCATCGAGAGCGCCGTCGAAGAAGCCGACCTCGAAGCCGGTGGCGGCTGCGGGCGAGGGGCTGACGGCGATCAGGAAGAGTTCGGCGTGGCTCCACTGCGCGAGATCGTGGCAGTCGAGCAGGGCCTTCTGCCCCGACTCGGAGCCGTCATAGGCGAGCAGGATCTTCTTGTACATGGTGGCCTCTTGGGTGCGGCGATGTCGCCATGACCTTAGACCCTTTGCGGCCCGCTGCAAAGCCCCGTGGCGCAGGGGCCGTGAGCCTTGCGCCAAGGCCAGCGCCGCGCTCAGGCCGGGCGGGCGTGGGCGAGCGCGAAATCGGCAATCCGCGCCGTGTCGGCCAGGTCCAGCCAGGCCGGCAAATCTGCCTCGCCCGGGGCGCGCGGCGGCGCCGGGCCATCGCTGGCAATGGCGGCGATGCCGGGCCATTGCGGCCACAGCAGTTCCTTGCCCAGCGCCGGCCGCCAGACCTCGAGCTTGGGAAAGTCGCCGTGCTTGAAGCCCTCGATCAGCACCAGGTCGCAGGCCTGCAGGCGCGAGACCAGGTAGTCCAGCGAGGGTTCGGGTGCGCCGCGCAATTCGTGCATCAGGGCCCAGCGGTCGTGTCCCAGCAGCAGCACCTCGGAGCAGCCGGCCTCGCGCAGGCGGTGCGAATCCTTGCCCGGGCGGTCGACGTCGATGTGCTTGTGGCTGTGCTTGATCAGCGACACCACCAGGCCGCGCCGCGTGAGCTCGGGCGTCAGACGCTCGAGCAAGGTGGTCTTGCCCATGCCGGACCAGCCGGCGATGCCAAAGAGTTTCATGGGCGGCATTGTTCCACCGGCCGCCGCCTGCCCGCCCGCCTGCCTGTCTGTCAGCCGCCGCTGAGCGCCTGCACGATGGCGACGTCGTCGTCGGGCTCCAGCGCCTGCGCCAGCTCATGCACGGCGCGGCCGTTGACGAAGACGCGCATGTGCGGGCGCAGCCTGTCCTGCTCGTCGACCATGCGAAAGCGCAACCCCGGATGGCGGCGGTCGAGATCGGCCAGCAGGGCGCCCAGGGTCGCGCCGCTGGCTTCGACCCGCGTCTGCCGCGTGTAGGAGCGCAGCGCGCTCGGGATCAGCACCAGCACGACGTCATGCAGCCAGCTCGGCCACTTCGACGGCGTAGATCTCCGGCAGGTGGCGCGCAATGCAGGACCAGCGCTCACCCTCGTCGCGGCCCAGCCAGAGCTCGCCGCTGGTCGTGCCCAGGTAAAGCGCCGGTTGCGGCTGCGCGTCCGCGGTCATGGCCTGGCGCTTGACGGTCCACCAGGCTTGCTCTTCAGGCAGGTCCTGGTCCAGGCGCTGCCAGGTCTTGCCGCCATTGCGCGTGACATAGGCCGCCGGCCGCCCCTGCGGGCTGGTGCGCGGCCAGACATCGCTGCCGTCCATCGGAAAGACCCAGCAGATGTCGGGGTCGCAGGGGTGTACCACCATGGGGAACCCGATGTCGCCCACCTTCTTGGGCATCTTGCGGCCGATGCGCTGCCAGGTGTTGCCGGGGCGGTCGAGGCGGTAGATGCCGCAATGGTTCTGCTGGTAGATGCGGTCGGGGTTGGTGGGACACAGGCGCAGGCAGTGGGGGTCGTGGAAGGCGACGTTGGCAGGGTCGAAGCCGCCGACCACCTCCATGCCCGCTATCAAGGTGTGCCAGCTCAGCCCGCCGTCGTGCGACTCGTGTACGCCGCCGCCCGACATGCCGAACATCAGGTGCAGGGGGTCGCGCGGGTCGACGATGATGGAGTGCAGCTTGGGGCCGTCGGGCGTGCCGTCCTGCACCGTGCCCATCCACTCGCGCAGCTTCAGGTCGTCGTTGACGGCCGGCAGGCCGGTCCAGGTGTCGCCGCCGTCCTCCGAGCGGAACAGGCCTTGGGGCGAGGTGCCGGCATACCAGCTGCCCTTTTCGCCGGCATGGCCGGGCGTGAGCCAGAAGGTGTGGTCGACGGTGCGCCCGACCGTGCCCTCGGGCGCCTTGGCGAAGGCCGGCGGCCGGCTCGCCTCTTTCCAGCTCTTGCCCAGGTTGGTGGAGCGGAACACCGTGGGCCCGAGGTGGCCGGTGCGCGCCGCCGCCAGCAGGGTGCGGCCGTCGCGCGGGTCGAGCTTCAGGTGGCTGACGGTGTGGCCCAGGAAGTGGGGGCCGTCGGCGGTCCAGGTCTTGCGCCTGGCGTCGCCGTGAAAGATCCAGGCGCCCTTGCGCGTGGCCACCAGGATCAGCAGGCGGGTGGCGGCCCTGGCAGCTTTGCGCTTCTTGACGATCTTGGCATTCTCGGCGGGGCTGGGTGCTCGCGTGCTGGGCATGGCAGGGTCCTGATGAAGGCGCTGCGCCGGGGCAGCGGGGCCGGCAGTTTCGGCCCTGGCGCGTGCCGGGTCCATCCCCGATCTGTCAGTGTCGTATACCCTGGCGGGCATATCATCGGCGCCTTGCCATGAAAGCCCGCCCATGTTTTCGAACCCGCATCGCATGAATGGCGCCGCGCGCCGCGCGGCCCTGCGTGCCGCCGCCGGCCTGCTGCTGGCCGGCCTTGCGTCGCTCGCCGCCGCCGCGAGCGCCGACGCGCTGAGCCTGGACGAGGCGAGGGCCGAGTTCGGCGCCGGCCGCGCGCTCCTGATCGACATCCGCGAACCCGAGGAGCACGCCCGCGGCGTGGCTGCCGGCGCCCGGCTGCTGCCGATGAGCCAGCTCAAGACGCGCCTGGCCGAGATTCCCACCGACTCCAAGCAGCCGGTGCTGCTGATCTGCAACACGCAGAACCGCTCCAGCGCCACCCTGCGCGCGTTGCGCGAACGCGGCTATGGCCATGTGCGCTTTGTCGAAGGCGGCATGAGCGAATGGAAGCGCCGCGGCTGGCCGATGGTGGCGCCGCCGCCCTGAAGCGGCTGCGGCGGCAACGCCCCGGGGGCGGCCGTGTACAGTGCCGCCACACAAAAGGCGCGCACGACGCGCCCGGCCGGAGACAGCCATGGAAATGCGACAGCGCGAGCACGTCCACGCGGTGATGACGCTCGCCGGCGAGGGCCTGCCCCTACCGCCGCCACTCTCGGAGTTGGCCACGCCCGACGCCATCATCCGTGAGTCGTGGACGCGTTGCGTCCACACGCACCGGCTCGACCCCACGCGCATGCAGGAGGCGGTGATCCTGCCACAGCAGCAGTGGCGCGAGCACCGCGACCGCATCGACGACTTCCTGCACATTGCGCGCCACGGCCTCGAGGCGCTGTACCAGCAGGTCGCCGGCATGGGCTACTGCGTGCTGCTGACCGATGCGCGCGGCGTCACGGTCGATTTCATCGGTGATCTGCAACTCGACCCGGCGTTGCGCCGTGCCGGCCTTTATCTGGGCGCCGACTGGAGCGAGCCGCTGGCCGGCACCTGCGGCGTGGGCACCGCCATCGCCACCGGCCAGGCGCTCACGGTCCACCAGGGCGACCACTTCGACGCCACCCACATCCCGCTCACCTGCACCGCGGCGCCGGTGTATGACCCGCTGGGGCGGCTCAATGCCATCCTCGATATCTCGGCGCTCACTTCGCCCCAGGCCAAGAGCAGCCAGCACCTGGCGCTGCAACTGGTCAAGGTCTATTCGAGCCGGGTCGAGAACGCCAACTTCCTGCGCTGGTTTCGCAAGGACTGGGTGCTCAAGCTCCACCCCTCGCCGGAATTCGTCGAGATCAGCCCCGACCACCTGCTGGCCCTGGACGCCGCCGGGCGGGTGATCGGCCACAACCGCCAGGCCCAGCTGATGCTGGAAGCGGCGGCCGGCACCAGCGTGCTGGGCCTGCCCTTCGAGCAGCTCTTCAACCTGCGCTTCGGCGACCTCGGCCGCTTCATGCGCGCCGTGCCCGGCGACCGCCGCGCCGTCACGCTGGCCGGCACTGGCCGCGTGCTCTTTCTGCACGCCGTGCCGCCGCCGCCCGCCGCAATGCACGCGCTGGTGCCGGCCGCGCCAGCGATGCCGGCGCCGCTGGCCCAGCTGACCGGAGGCGACCCCGAGCTGCTGCGCCAGATCCAGCGCGCGGCCAAGATCGTCGACACCCCGGTGAGCGTGCTGATCACCGGCGAGACCGGCAGCGGCAAGGAAGTCCTGGCCAAGGCGCTGCATGAATCCAGCCAGCGCCGCGACAAGCCCTTCATCGCCGTCAACTGCGCCGCCATCCCCGAGACCCTGATCGAGAGCGAGCTCTTCGGCCACCTGGCCGGCAGCTTCTCGGGCGCGCTGGCCAAGGGCAAGCGCGGCCTCATCCAGGCCGCCGACGGCGGCACGCTCTTCCTCGACGAGATCGGCGACATGCCGCGCGCACTGCAGGCGCGCCTGCTGCGCGTGCTGGCCGAGCGCGAGGTGCTGCCCATAGGCGCCACCGAGCCTGTGAAGGTGGACATCCGCGTCGTCGCCGCCACCCATTGCGAACTCGAGGCCCTGGTGCGCCAGGGCCGCTTCCGCGACGACCTCTACTACCGCCTGGCCGGCGCCCACCTCAAACTGCCACCGCTGCGCGAGCGCCGCGACCTGCCCTGGCTGTTGCAGAAGATGCTGCGCGAGGGCCAACCGCCGGTGGCGATCTCGCGCGAGGCCGAAGAGGTGCTGCGCGCCCACGCCTGGCCCGGCAACCTGCGCGAGCTGCGCAACGTGGTCGACTTCGCCCGCGCCGTTTGCGAAGGCGGGGTCATCGAGGTCGGTGACTTTCCCGACGCGCTGGCCGCCGCCGCGCCCGCCGCCGCAACAGCCGGCCATCCGCCGCAGGGCGCCGTGGCCGCGTTGCCCGAAGCCCAGTTGCTGCTGCAATACCTGCGTGCGGCGCAGTGGAACGTCAGCGCCGTGGCCCACCAGATGGGCTTGTCGCGCATGACGCTGTACCGGCGCATGAAGCGCTGGGGCATTCGCTCGCCCAACCAGAGCGGGCACTGATGCTGCACCTGTCACAGCCCGGGCTGTGACAGCTGTCCCGGCGTGACAGTCGCACGGCCCCGGGTCTGCACCAGGGCTTGAGGGGCCGCTGCGAGGCAAGAGGGCTGGCGGCGGCGCGGTGGCACGCCGATTGCGGAAAGGGCTGCATCCCGACCTCGCAGCGCCCACCGCCTTGACTGCCGCCAACCCTGTCCGCGAACCCTGCATCGGCATCGTCGCCAACCCGGTGTCGGCGCGCGACATTCGCCGCATCGTCGCCAATGCCGGCAATCTGCAGATCACCGACCGCGTCAACATCGTGCTGCGCGTGCTCACGTCCGCCGCCGCCTGCGGCGTCAAGCGGGCGCTGGTGATGCCCGACCGCGGCGGCATTCGCGCGCTGCTCGAGCGCCACCTGCGGCGCGGCCACGATCATGGCCTGCCCGAGATCGAGTTCCTGGACATGGAGCCGACGTCCACCGTCGACGACACATTCACCGCCACGCGGCTGATGCAGCAGGCCGGCGTCGCCGCCATCGTGGTTCTGGGTGGCGACGGCACCCACCGCGCCGTGGTGCGCGAGCTCGTCGAGGGCGGCGCGCCCATTCCCATCGCGGGCCTCTCCACCGGCACCAACAACGCATTTCCCGAAATGCGCGAGCCCACCATCGTCGGCATGGCGGTGGGCCTTTATGCCAGCGGCCGCATCGCCGCCGCCGAGGCGCTGGCGCCCAACAAGCTGATCGAGGTGTACATCGCCGACAGCCACGGCCCGGGCCGGCGCGACGTGGCCATCGTCGACGCCGTCATCACCCATGACCGCAGCATCGGCGCGCGTGCGCTGTGGAAGACGCAGTCGCTGGACGCCGCCTACCTGGCCTTTGCCGACCCCCAGGCCATAGGCCTGTCGGCCATCGGCGGCCTGCTGCAGCCGGTGGGCCGGCGCGACAGCGGCGGCCTGGCTGTGCAGCTGGCGCGCGACGAGGCCCATGCGCTGCTGCTGCTGCACGCCCCCATCGCGCCGGGCATGGTGCGGCCGGTGCCCATCCGCAGCTGGCAGCGCATGGTGGCCGACGAGCCGCTGGCCGTGAGCGCCAGCGCCGGCACTGTGGCCCTGGACGGCGAGCGCGAACTCGCCTTCGAGCCCGGCCAGGCGGTGAGCATGACACTGCGCGAGAACGCCTTTCACACCCTGGACGTGGCCTGTTGCATGGCGGTTGCCGCCCGCGACGGGTTGCTCCGCTTTCCCACCACCACCACAACGACCCTTTGATGGGACTTCACAGGAGACAAGCCATGGCAGGAAATCCCTTCCCGCAATCCCGCGAGCAGTTGCTCCAGGCCTACCGCACGATGCGCACCATCCGCGAATTCGAGGAGCGCCTGCACATCGACTTCGGCCGCGGCGACATCCCCGGCTTCGTCCACCTCTATGCCGGTGAAGAGGCCGCCGGCACCGGGATCATGATGCACCTGGGCGACGGCGACCGCATCGCCAGCACGCACCGCGGCCACGGCCACTGCATCGCCAAGGGCGTGGACGTGGTCTCGATGATGAAAGAGATCTACGGCCGCTCGGGCGGCGCCTGCAACGGCAAGGGCGGTTCGATGCACATCGCCGACCTGGGCCGCGGCATGATGGGTGCCAACGGCATCCTGGGTGCCGGCGCGCCACTGGCCTGCGGCGCCGCGCTGGCGGCCAAGTTTCGCGCGAAGAAGGGGCAACCCAGCGAGGTGGCCATCACCTTCGTCGGCGATGGCGCGTCGAACCAGGGCACCTTCCTTGAGAGCCTGAACCTGGCCGCGGTGTGGAATCTGCCGGTGATCTTCGTGGTCGAGAACAACGGCTACGCCGAGAGCACCAGCCGCGACTACGGCACGGCGGTGGACAGCTATGTCGACCGCGCCGCCGGCTTCGGCCTGCCCGGCGTGACGGTGGACGGCACCGACTTCTTCGCCGTCCACGAGGCCGCCGGCGAGATCATCGAGCGCGCCCGCAAGGGCGGCGGCCCGGCGCTGCTGGAATGCAAGATGGTGCGCTTCCACGGCCACTTCGAGGGCGATGCCCAGACCTACCGCGCGCCTGGCGAGAACGACCACAACCGTGCCCACAACGACTGCCTGAAGAAGTTCGGCGCCGCGGTCACCGGCGCCGGCGTCATCAGCGCGGCCGAACTGACCGCGATAGACCACGAGGTGCTGGGGCTGATCGAGAGCGCCGTCGTCGCCGCCAAGGCGGCGCCGCAGCCGACTCTGGCCGACCTGACCACCGACGTCTACGTCACCTATTGAGCAAGAGGAGCAAGAACATGGCTCGCAAGATCAGCATGAAGCAGGCGATCAACGAGGCGCTCGACCACGAGATGGCGCGCGACCCGACGGTGATCGTGATGGGTGAGGACATCGTCGGCGGCGCCGGCGGCGATGGCGAACGCGACGCCTGGGGCGGCGTGCTCGGCGTCACCAAGGGCCTGTATGCCAAGCACGGCGACCGCCTGATGGACACGCCGCTGTCGGAGAGCGCCTATGTCGGCGCCGCCATCGGCGCCGCCGCCTGCGGCATGCGCCCGGTGGCCGAACTGATGTTCGTCGACTTCATGGGCGTGTGCTTCGACCAGATCTTCAACCAGGCGGCGAAATTCAAGTACATGTTCGGCGGCAAGGCCGAGACCCCGGTGGTCATCCGCGCGATGTGCGGCGCCGGCTTTCGCGCCGCGGCCCAGCACAGCCAGATGCTGACGCCGCTGTTCACCCACATCCCCGGCCTCAAGGTGGTGTGCCCGAGCACGCCCTACGATACCAAGGGCCTGCTGATCCAGAGCATCCGCGACAACGACCCGGTGATCTTCCTCGAGCACAAGAACCTCTACGGCTTCGAGGGCGAGGTGCCCGAGGGCGGCTATGCCATCCCCTTCGGCGAAGCCAACATCGTGCGCGACGGCAAGCACGTCACGCTGGTGGCCTATGGCCTGATGGTGCACCGCGCGCTCGACGCCGCCGCCGCGCTGGCCAAGGAAGGCGTGGAGTGCGAGGTGATCGACCTGCGCACGCTGTCGCCGCTGGACATCGACACCGTGATCGAAAGCGTCGAGAAGACCGGCCGCCTGGTCTGCATCGACGAGGCCAGCCCGCGCTGCAACATCGCCACCGACATCTCGGCCCAGGTCGCGCAAAAAGCCTTCAAGGCGCTCAAGGGCCCCATCGAGATGGTGGCGCCGCCGCATGTGCCCGTGCCCTTCTCGCCGGTGCTGGAAGACCTCTACATCCCGAGCGCGGCCCAGGTGGTGGCGGCCGTCAAGCGCACGCTGGCCGGGGGGCGCAACTAGATGGCTGCTGGAATCACGCCCATCGTGATGCCCAAGTGGGGCCTGGAGATGCGCGAGGGCACGATCTCGGGCTGGCTGGTCGACGAGGGCACGGAGATCGCGGTCGGCACGCCCATCCTGGACGTTGAGACCGACAAGATCTCCAACGCGGTGGAAGCGCCCGACCCCGGCCTGCTGCGCCGCAAGGTGGCGCAAGCCGGCGACACCCTGCCGGTGAAGGCGCTGCTGGGCGTGCTGGCCGAGCCTGCAGTGAGCGAGGCCGAGATCGACGCCTACATCGCCGCCTATGTGGTGCCGGCGGCGGCGGCGGGCGACGACGACGCAGGCCCGGCCTATGACTTTGCCGAGGTCGACGGCCTGCGCCTGCGCTATGCCCGGCGCGGGCCGACGGCGGGCGTGCCGCTGCTCTTCATCCACGGCTTCGGCGGCGATCTCGGCAACTGGATGTTCAACCTCGACGCACTGGCGGCCAAGGTGCCGGTGATCGCGCTCGACCTGCCCGGCCACGGGCAGTCGACGCCGCGGCTGCCGGGCGCCACGCTGGCGGCGCTGGCCGGCTGCGTGGTGGGCTTCCTGGGCCAGATCGATGTCGACCGCGTCCACATCGTGGGCCATTCGCTGGGCGGCGCCATCGCCTCGCGCATCGCGATCGACCACCCCGACCGCGTCGCCAGCCTGACCCTGGTCAACGGTGCCGGCCTGGGCGCCGAGATCAACGAGGGCTATATCCAGGGCTTCATCAACGCAGGCTCGCGGCGCGAGTTGAAGCCGGTGGTGGAGCAGCTCTTCGCCAACCCCGAGCTGGTGAGCCGGCAACTGCTGGACGATCTGCTGCGCTACAAACGGCTTGACGGTGTCACCGAGGCGCTGCAGGCCCTGGCGGCGGCCCAGTTCGCCGGCGGCGCCCAGACCGAAAGCCCGGGGCTGGAGCTGGCCAAGGCGGGCAAGAAGCTGCTGGTGGTGTGGGGCAAGGACGACCGCATCATCCCCGCCGCCCATGCCAGCCAGGCGCCGGCAGGGGCTACCGTGGCGGTGCTGGAAGGCGCCGGCCATATGGTGATGATGGAGAAGGCCAGCGAGTTCAACGCGCTGCTCGAACGCCACACCGCCTGATGGCGGACCCAAGGCCGTGTTGCCTGCACCCGTCAGCGCCGATGCGGCGGCTGCCTTGCCCATCTTCGGCTTCGTCACCATGCACCAGTCGCCATTGGCCGACGGCATGGCTTGCGAGGCCGATTGGATCGCGGGTGTGGCGCGCAGCGGGCGCGCCAGCGCCCAGCTGTGGCGGGGGCGGCAGGGCCTGGTCGTGCCGCGCAGCTACACGGCGCTGCCCGGCTGGGTACACGCCTGCCAGGCCGGCGCCGCAAGGGGCTGGCCGGTGCAGGTGCGCGGCTCGGGCGGCGGCATCGTGCCCCAGGGGCCCGGGGTGATCAACCTCAGCCTGGCTTGGCGTGCCGGCAGCAGCACGCCGCAGGGCACGGACGCCGTCTACGCGGCGCTGTGCCAGGGCCTGGCGGCGGCGCTGGCGCGGCTGGGCATTGCTTCCGACACCCAGGCGGTGCAGGGCTCGTTCTGCGACGGTCGCTACAACCTGGCCGTGGGCGGGCGCAAGCTGGTCGGCACGGCCCAGGCCTGGAAGCGTGTCGAGGGCGTGCCGGTGGTGCTGGCCCACGCCCTCATCCTGGCCGGCGGCGATGCCGCCGCCTTGAGCGAACGCGCCAATGAATTCGAAATCGACGCCGGCAGCCCCCGGCGCTACCGGGGCGACGCCGTCACCACGGTGGCCCGGGCCTGGTGCGAGGCCCATGGCCAAGCGGCGCCGCCAGCCGATCTGGACATCCGACTTTTGGCCATGCTCGCCGAGCAATTCGCGCGCATGCTGCCACCCCGCACTTCAACAATGCATTCCTGACAAGGAGAGACAGACCATGGTTTTGCTGGAATTCTCGATGGCCCCCTTCGGCCAGGGCGAAAGCGTCAGCGCCTATGTGGCGCGCATCCTCGACATCATCGACAAGAGCGGCGTGCCCTACCAGCTCACGCCCATGGGCACCATTCTCGAAGGCGAATGGCCCGAGGTGATGGGCGTGGTCAACCGCTGCTTCGAGGCCCTGGCCGTCGACTGCACCCGCATCGGCGTGCACCTCAAGGTCGATTACCGCGCCGGCCCGGCCGGGCGGCTGAAGGGCAAGACGGCGCGGGTCGAGGAACACCTGGGCCGCAAGCTCAGCACCTGAGCTAGAGGAACCAGAACGCCAGCAGCGCCACCGCGGTGGGCGGCAGCGCCCCGGCCAGCAGGCCCAGCGGGTGAATGGTGTCGTCGTCGAACTTGCCGCGCAGGATGGCCACGCCGGCCGGGTTGGGCGCGTTGGCGATCACCGTCAGGCCACCGCCGGCCACGGCGCCGGCCACCAGCGCGATCTTGAAGGGTTCGGTGAGGCCCTCCACCAGCGAACCCAGGTAGGTGAGGGCCGCGTTGTCGGTGATGGCCGTCAACGCGGTGGCGCCGAAGAACACGGTGGTGGCGTCCATGCCCAGCAGCACCGGCTGCAGCCACCATTGCTGCATGCCGCCCAGCACCACCAGGCCCGAGAGGAAGAAGGCCACCAGCAGCGCCTCGCGCAGGATGAGCGGGTTCTGGAACTGCTGGTAGGCGCTGGCGAAGCCGAGGAAGAAGAGGAAGAGTCCGAGGAAGACCGGCGGGTGGTGGGCGAACACCACCACCAGGGCCAGGAAGACCAGATGCACCAGGATCACCGAGCCCGGCACGGCGGCCTCGGCCGGCGGCGGCACGGCCGGGGCCTGGGTCAGTTCGGCGCGGAACAGCACCAGCAAGGCCGCGGCATTGAACATCACCGCGATAGCCGCCTTCCAGCCGAAGTGCTTCAGCATGAAGGCCATGTCCCAGCCCCAGGGGCCGGCCACCATCAGCACCGGCGGCGCGGCAAAGGGCGTGAGCGTGCCGCCGATGGAGATGTTGACGAAGAGCACGCCCAGCACGGCGTACTTCAGTCGCGTGGGCACCGGCTGGGCCAGCAGGGTGTCGCGCAGCATCAGCGCCGCCAGCGTCATCGCCGCCGGCTCGGTGATGAAGGAGCCCATCAACGGCACCAGCGACAGCAGCACGAAGACATTGGCCATGCCCGCCGGCAGCGGCAGCAGGCGCACGGCGCGCGCCACCGTGGCCGCGGCCAGCTGCAGGATGGGCCGGGTGCCGGCGATGACCATGATCGCGAACACGAACATCGGCTCGGTGAAGTTGCGCGTGTCCAGATAGCGCGTGGCCGCCGGCTTGCCTTCGAGCCCGAACATGCAGACCACCAGCACCAGGGCCCAGAAGCCGAACACGACCTCGACCTCGCCCAGCAGGTGCCAGAGCCCGGCGTGCTTCGGCTGGGCATGGGCCAGGCGTTCGAAGATGCTCGTCGAGAAGGTGTGTACGAGCGCGACCGCGAAGAGCAGGGCGCCGATCAGCTCGATGGGGGTGGTGGCGGGCATCGAGGGGTTGAGGCTGGATGTATGGCTTGGCGGGGCATGCTACGCGATGCGCACCTCGCCAGCTTGCCCCCTGCCCGGCAGGGCCTCCCCTGGCGTTGGCATGGCAGGCTGTGGCCGCAAGCCCTTAGAGTCGACCACCCGCTGCGCCATGCCGCCCGGGCTGGACGCCTTCCGCCATCTTCTACTACAAGCCGCTCAAGACCCGCCATGAAGCCCTATCAACAACTCGATGCCTGGATAGACGCCCATTTCGCCGAGCAGACCGCCTTTCTGCAGGCCCTGGTGCGCGTGCCCACCGACACGCCGCCCGGCAACAACGCGCCCCACGCCGAGCGCACGGCCGAGTTGCTAGCCGGCATGGGCCTCGTCGCGGAAAAGCATGCCGTGCCGGCGGACGAGGTGCGGGCCGGCGGGCTGGAATCCATCACCAACCTCATCGTGCGCCGGCGCTATGGCGAGGGGCCGACCATCGCGCTCAACGCCCACGGCGACGTGGTGCCACCGGGCGAGGGCTGGAGCCACGAGCCCTATGGCGGCGAAATCGTCGACGGCCGCCTCTACGGCCGCGCCGCCGCGGTCAGCAAGTCGGATTTCAGCACCTACACCTTTGCAATGCGCGCGCTCGAATCGCTGGGCCTGCCGCTCAAGGGCGGCATCGAGCTGCACTTCACCTACGACGAGGAATTCGGCGGCGAACTGGGCCCGGGCTGGTTGCTGCGCCAGGGCCTGACGAAGCCCGACCTGCTGATCGCCGCCGGCTTCAGCTACCAGGTTGTCACCGCGCACAACGGCTGCCTGCAGTTGGAGGTGACGGTGCAGGGCCGCATGGCCCATGCCGCCATCCCCGACACCGGCATCGATGCGCTGCAGGGTGCCATGCCCATCCTGCAGGCCCTCTACGCGCAGAACACGCTCTACAAGCAGGTGACCTCAAAAGTGGCGGGCATCACCCATCCCTACCTGAACATCGGCCGCATCGAGGGCGGCACCAATACCAATGTGGTGCCGGGCAAGGTGGTGCTCAAGCTTGACCGCCGCATGATCCCCGAGGAAGACCCGGTGGCGGTGGAGGCCGAACTCCGCCGCGTCATCGCCGAAGCGGCGGCGCAGCGGCCGGGCATCACGGTCGAGGTCAGGCGCATCCTGCTGGCCCATGCGCTGGAGCCGCTGGCGGGCAATGCCGCCGCGGTGAAGTCGCTGCAGGCGCATGCGCAGGCGCTGTTCGGCGTCGAAATCCCGGTGATGGGCACGCCGCTTTATACGGACGCCCGCCTCTACAGCGCCCGCGGCATCCCGGCCGTGCTCTACGGCGCCGGGCCGCGCACGGTGTTCGAAAGCAATGCCAAGCGCGCCGACGAGCACCTGGTGCTGGAAGACCTGCGCCGCGCCACCCGGGTTGTCGCGCGCACCTTGCTCGACCTGCTGCAACCCGGCTGAGCCAACGCGCCCACCGCTGCCCCAGGCTTGGGGCCCGGCGCGCCGCCCATGGCGGCAAGGCCAGGGATCGCTCTGCCATGGTGTGTGCGCGCCAGACGCTGGCAAACTTCCGCATCGGTCAGGCGCCCGCCTGGCCCGCGACGGGAGCTTGCCTTGAACCCACCCTCAGACCCGCGCGCCCTGCTGCGCCGCATGTTCGATGCCGCCATCGCGTCGGCGCAACCGGCACTGTGCGTACCCCGCCACCTGCCGGAGCAGCCGCCGCGCGGGCGGCTCGTCGTGATTGGTGCCGGCAAGGCCTCGGCGGCGATGGCGCGTGCGGTCGAGGACCATTGGGCCGGCCCGCTCACGGGCCTCGTCGTCACCCGCTACGGCTACAGCGTGCCCTGCAGCCGCATCGAGATCGTCGAAGCCGCCCACCCGGTGCCCGATGCTGCCGGCCTGGCGGCGGCCGAGCGGCTGATGCAGGTGGTTTCGGGCCTGGGCGAAGACGACCTCGTGCTGTGCCTGATCTCCGGCGGCGGCTCTTCGCTGCTGCCGCTGCCGTTGCCGGGCCTGACGCTGGCCGACAAGCAGGCCGTCAACCGCGCCCTGCTGGCCAGCGGTGCCAGCATCGGCGAGATGAACGTCGTGCGCCGGCATCTCTCGGCCATCAAGGGCGGGCGCCTGGCGGCGGCCTGCCACCCGGCGCGCGTGCTGACCCTTCTGCTGTCCGACGTGCCGGGCGACCGCCCCATCGACATCGCCTCGGGCCCCACCGTGGCCGACCCGACGAGCTGCGCCGACGCGCTGGACATCGTGCGCCGCTACGGCATAGAGCTGCCAGCGGCGGTGCGCGAGGTGCTGGAAAGCGGGCGCGGCGAATCGCCCAAGCCGGGCGACCCGCGTCTGGCGCGCTGCGAGACGCGCATGATCGCGACGCCGCAGATGGCGCTGGAAGCCGCCGCCGCCGTGGCGCGCGAGGCCGGGGTGGCGGCCCACATCCTGGGTGATGCCATCGAGGGCGAGGCGCGCGAGGTCGGCCGCGTCATGGCCGGTATCGCGCTGCAGGTGGCCGAGCGCGGCCAGCCCGTGGCCGCGCCCTGCGTGCTGCTGTCGGGCGGCGAGACCACGGTGACGCTGCGCGGCAAGGGGCGCGGCGGGCGCAATGTCGAGTTCCTGCTGTCGCTGGCAGTCGCGCTCGAAGGCCACGGCCGCATCCACGCACTGGCCGGCGACACCGACGGCGTCGACGGCCAGGAAGAGATCGCCGGCGCCATCGCCGCGCCCGACAGCCTGGCGCGCGCCTGGGCCCAGGGCCTGCGCCCGCGCGACAGCCTGGCCAACAACGACGGCCACGGCTTCTTCGGCGCCTTGGGCGATGCCGTGGTGACCGGGCCGACGCTGACCAACGTCAACGACTTCCGCGCCATCCTCATCGGCACCTGATCGGCGCTGCAAGGGCAAACGCCGGCAGTGCCGGCGTTTGCTTGGGGGGTGGGCGCTAGACCTCAGCTCTTCTTCGGCAACTCAACCGCAGTGGCCGCCTTCTTGGGCGGCTCGACCATGTTCAGGCCCGGCCAGGTGCGGCCGTGGCAGGCCGGGTTGGCGCAGAAGTTGCCGCCCTGCTTGCCGCGCTTGAGCGGCGTGCCATGGCATTCCTCGCAGGTCGGGCCAACGTCGTCGGCGTGGGTGTGCATGAAGTTGGGGCGTTGGTGGCTCTCGGGCTGCTTCTCGCCGGCCTTGGCCGGCACCAGCGAAGCCACCGTGCCTTTGCCGTCTTCGCGCATCACCTCGGGCATGGCGTGGCACAGCGTGCATTGCAGCCGGATCGCCTCGCCCTTGTCGTTGAAATGCTTGCCATCGTGGCAGCGGAAGCAGCCCGGGGTGTCGGCGTGGCCGGTGTGGTTGGGGAAGGATTTCCAGCTGAAGCCCTTCTCGCGGAACGAGGCCGCCATCAGGATTTCGCCCATGCTCTTGTTGAACTTGTCCTCAGCCGCCTTCTTGTCGACGGGCGTGGCGGCCTTGGCCGCGGCCTCGGCCACCAGTTTGTCGACCTGGGCCTGGCGGGCCTCGGTCTCGCCGGTGATGTCGCCCAGCTTGCCCACCAGGGCCACGGCGCGTGCCTTGACGTTGGGCAGCGAGCGGTCGATGCGGCCGGTGCGGATGGCCTCGTCCACGGTCTTCTCGGGGTTGGGGAAGGGGTGGCCGATGGAGTTGTGGCAGTCGTAGCAGGCCATGGCGCGCGGCTTCAGCGCCGCCAGCTCATCGGGCTTGAGCTTGGTCTCGGCGTCGGTGTAGGTGACCTTGCTGCCGTCGGCCTTGACAACCTCGACCCAGGGGATCTCGCGCCGCTGCGGGTCGGGCGAGACGAAGCGCACCTCGTTCTTGACGTGCCAGTGGATGCCCTTGCTGTAGCCCTCGCGGATGGCCTCCATGCCGGTGTGCAGGACGATCTTGGTGCGCGACTCGGTGCTCTTGTCGTCGCTGGCGTAGTGGACCTTGACGTCGACGCCGTCGCGGTGCTCGGCCGTGGGCAGATGGCAGCCCTCGCAGGCCTCGCGCGAGGGGCGCAGCGTGCCCGAGGTGATGGGGCGCTCGTAACCGGCGATCATGCCCCACAGCTCCTTGGCGTGGGTGGGCTTGAGCGCCATCAGGTGCAGCGTGGAATTGCGGCCCATGTGGCACTCGACGCAGTTGACGCGGGCATGCACGTTGACCTGATGGGAAGCGATCTCCTCCGGGTGTACGTTGTGGCACATCGTGGCGCAGAAGGCATTGCTGTTGGTGTACTCCCAGCCGGCAATGCCGACTGCGCCGAACACGGCCACGCCCAGCAGCGTCAGTGCCATGGCCGTGAAGGAGCCGAAAAACAGCAGTCTGCCGCGCATCAGGGTTCTCATGGGCTTTCGCTCCTGTTCTTGTGCCTGGCGTCCGGAAGTTGGACGGCCCAGATAAGGAAGCGGCGATCTTATTCCCGCCCCTGAACAGGACTTTTTGCGGTCGATCATGTTCGCCGCAGGCAAACCGTGCCCTGCGGCGCCGGCGCGACAGCGGCCCTCAGCGAGCCTGCGCCCTAGGCGAGATGGCCGTCGACGACGGCGCGCATGCGCTCGGCGGCCTCGCGGGCGCCGTGCATGGCGATGCGGGCACTAGGGTAGGGCGCACGCAGGGCGGCCTCGATGCGCGCCTTCAGCCGCACCGGCGCCAGGTCGGCGGGTGCGAGTTCGCCGACCAGCCCCTTGCGCGCAAAGCCGGCGATGCGCAGCGCCTCGCGCGCCTGGCCGGGGTCGGGCCAGGCCAGGCCCGGCGTGCGCACGGCGTGCTGCTCGACCAGGATGTCGCCGCCGCCGGCATGGATCGACAGCTCGCATTCGGCCAGCAGATGCAGCCGCTGCGCGGGGTGGGACAAGACGCGCACATTGGGGCTGTGGGCGCTCTCGCGCAGCGCCGTCATCTCCTCGCCCCTGGCCGCTGCGCTGCCGGCGAGCAGGAAGTCGTGCCCGGGCATCAGGGCCGCCGCTGCCGTGGCCGCCTGCAGCAGCACGCGGCCGTGCTGGCTGCCGTCCAGGCTGACCAGCACCTGGCGCCGCCTCAGGGGCCGCGCGGTCGGCGGCGGTGCCACCGTGTAGCCGGTGTAGCAGAGCCGCTCGCCCATGGCCGTTGCCAGCGCGAACGACTCGCTCAGGCCCACGACCTCGGGATCGCCGCGCACCAGCACGGTGTGGATCTGGCGGTGTACGGCCTCGACCACCTGGCGCTGCCGCACCAGCGGCAACGGCGCCACCGTGTCGTCCACCGTGCTGAAGAGGTGGGGCGCGACGCCGCCCGCGTTTGCCGCCTGCAGCAAGGCCTGGATCGCACGCGCCAAACGCCCGTCGCCGAAGGGGTGGCCCTCGACCAGCACCGCGCCATAGGGCGGGCGAAGGAAGCGCGCGACGGCCTGGCCGTCCATCGCGGGCCACGGGTCTGCCAGGTGCAGGCTGCGCAACCTGGGGCGCGAAGGCGGATCGCTGGCGTCACCACCTCCGTGGACCAGGTCCACATCGGCATGGGGCAGCAGTTCCTCGACCACCCGCATGACGCAGGCCAGCGCCTGGCCGCCGAGCGGGTTCAGGCAGAGACAGAGGTAGCGCTGCGGCCGGCCCGCGGCCACGCTCAGGCGGCGAGCGGAAGATCGACGTGGACGGAATCCGGTTCGACCCCGGTCGAGGCCGCGGCGCGCCCTATCGAGACATAGTCGAAGCCGAGATCGCGCATGGTCTCTGGCGCATACATGTTGCGGCCGTCGAAGATCACCGGCTGGCGCAGCACGGTGGCCAACTGGTCGAAATCGGGCGAGGCAAAGACCGGCCAGTCGGTCATCACCACCAGCGCATCGGCCCCGGCGGCGGCCTCGAGCGGGCTGATGGCAAAGCCCAGGCCCGGCACGCCGAAATACAGGCGGCGCGCCTCCGACATGGCCATCGGGTCGTAGGCCAGGACCTGGGCGCCGCGGCGCAGCAGTTCGTTGATGACCACCTTGCTCGGCGCCTCGTGCATGTCGCAGCTGTCGGGCTGGTGGGCCAGGCCCCACAGCGCGAAGCGGCGGCCCTGCAGGTTGTCGCCGAAGCGGCCGACGATGTGCTCGACCAGCAGGCGCTTCTGGCGCTCGTTGGCACACTCGACGGCATTGAGCAGCATCATCGGCTCGTCCAGGGCCTGGGCGGTGTAGAGCAGGGCCTCGACATCACGCGACAGGCCCGTGCCGCCATAGCCGCAGCCGGCCTGCAGGCCGTCAGGGCCGACGCGGCGGTCGGCCCCGACACCCTGCCGCACCTGGTCGATGTCGGCGCCCAGCTTGCCGGCCAGCCGCGCCAGCTCATTCATGAAGGTCAGGCGCATCGCCATCATGGCGCTGGTGGCATATCGGCTGAGTTCGGCCGAGCGCACATTCATCCACACCATGCGGTCGCGCGCACGCTGCAGCGGCGCCCAGAGCGCCTGCATCAGGTGGCGGGCACGGGCGTCGCCCTCATCGAGGCCGACGACGATGCGGTCAGGGTTGAGGCAGGCATCGACAGCCGCACCCTCGACGCCGAACTCGGGATTGGAGACCACGCTGTAAGGCAGGTCGCGCCCGTGCTCGGCCAGGCCGTCGGCAATGGCGGCATGAACGGCTTCGGCGGTGCCCACCGGCACGGTGCCGCGGTTGATGACCAGCTTGTAGTCGCTCATGTGGCGTCCGATGCTCTGCGCGGCGCGCAGCAGCGGCCCCATGTCGACCGTGCCGTCGGACTCGGGCGGCACGACGATGGCGAGAATCTGGATGGCGGCGAAGGCCACGCCTTCGTGCGGGTCGGTGGTGAAATGCAGGCGGCCGGCGGCGCGGTTGCGCGCCACGATCTCGGCCAGACCGGCCTCGCGCACCGGCAGGTCGCCGCGCTGCAGGCGGGCAACGCGCGTGGCGTCGGGGTCGACGCACAACACTTCGTTGCCCAGTTCGGCCAGGCAGGCCCCGGTTACCAGACCGACACTGCCGGTTCCCACAATGGTCAGCTTCATTCGGATTCCCCGCGAACGGCGCTGGACTCGCGCGCCCCGAGGCGACAGAGAGGCACTTGCGGGGGCAGATACCGCACCAGGCGGGAAAACCCGGCCTTACCCCCCTAGAAAATTGGTGACGGCGGTTCACGCAGTTTTACAAGCGCGGCGGCGCGCTCGGTCGGCCGGCCCGGCCCGCGCCCCGTTGTGTACAGGTGGCCTCGCGAACCCCGCGGGGCCCCGCAACACGACAGGAGCCGGTATGAACCTCAAGACGATGGCCAGCGTGGCGCTGGTCCTGGCCGCCGCCACGGGCGCGGCGCAGGCACGGCCCGATGTGCAGTGGTCGCTGACCATAGGGGCGCCGCTGCTGCTGATTCACGGCCAGTCGGCGCCGGTCCATGTGCAACCCGCGCCTGTCTACGTGCAGCCGGCGCCGGTGTACGTCGAGCCGGCCCCGGTTTATGTGCGTCCCGCGCCGGTCTACATGCGGCCGGCCCCGGTCTATGTGCAGGCGCCGCCGGTCTATGTGCGCCCGCCGCGCTGGGACCGCGACGGCGACGGCATTCCCGACCGCCGTGAGCGCTTCGTCGATCGCCAGGACGGCTGGCGCTGGGACCGCGACGGTGACGGCGTGCCCAACCGCCACGACCGCCATCCCGGCGACCCCTGGCGGCGCTGAGCCGCCGCTGCCTCTAACTATTGGGGGCGCGGCTGCTGCAGCCTGAGCACCAGGCGCAGGTATTCGAGGCGGGTGTTCAGCTCCAGCAGTTCGTCGCGCAGGGCGACGAGATCCTGCAGGGCTTGCATCTGGGCCGGGTCGGGCCGGGCACTGGGGTGTTGATGATCGTCCACGGCGTCATCCTCCAATCGTCGGCGGCTGTCGGCAATCCCATGGCTGGGTGGGTGGGGCGATGTATCAGAACGGTACCGGCCGCGATGCGCGTTCACGCCATTCGTGCGGCGCCAAGCCGTGGTGGCGGCGGAAGACGCGGATGAAGTAGCTGTGGCCGCCGAAGCCACAGGCCCAGGCGACCTCCTTGCCGCTCAGCCCGGTCTCGCGCAGCAGCCGCGCCGCGCGTTCCATGCGCAGGCGGTTGATGTGGGCCACGAGCGGCTCGCCGGCGTTGCGCCTGAACAGCTGCGCCAGGTGATCGGCACTGACGCCCGACTGCTGGGCCAGGCGCTGCACGCTCAGCGCGGCGTCGCCGAGTTGGTTCTGGATCAGCACGCGCAGGCGGGCCACGAGGGCCGGCTCGCCGGCCTCGCGGCCCTCGTCCTGGTCCAGCGCGCGCAACACGCCGGCCAGCGCGGCTGCAACGAGCGCGCGTGCCTGCGGCTGCGCCCAGTCATCGTCGACCGCGCCCTGACGCGAGGCGTCGCAGAGCCATTCATGGATGCGTGCGGCCTGGGCATGGCGGCGCGCTTGCAGGTAGGCGACGCCAGGCTCGCCGGCCGCCTGCTCATGCGCCTGGTGGCAGGTGAGCAGGGGGGCCTCGGCAAAGACCACCAGGTTCTCGAACGGCGCATCGCCCCGGTCGGCGCCGACACGTTCGGCGTGGCGCAACTGCGACGGCAGCACCAGGGCCTCGCCCGTGCGCAGCCGGCAGCCGCCGGTGGGGAAGCGGAAATCGGTCCAGCCCGAGGTTTGCAGAAAGAGCTCGGGCGCGAGGTGGAAATGACCCTCTCCGCGCGCCGTGGGTTCGGTCAGCCGCTGCGGAAGGTGGAGTCGCAGGCTGCCGGCGGCGGCCGCGGCGGCAAAGGCCTGCAATGCGACGCGCATCCGTGCGTCGCGAGCGGCGTCGGCATGCGGTGAGCTGGCGGTGGCCACCGGGATTGCGCAGGTTCCGTCCAGGATTTGTTTCATCGTCTGCGGCTTTCTGCTAGTGCTGTCGCTGGCCGACCTTGTCTGTTCATCCTATGCTGGCGCACCGTCGGTTCACGATCAAGGTCTGCTTTGCGCTCCAGGATTTATGGCATTTTTCTTTTCCGGCTGAGCGCCGGCCCGAGGAAGCCGCGATGAGCGCGGTGAGCCCGCTCGATCTGCCCGCGGCCGGCCCGGTGGTGGCGGCCGACCCGCTGCACCCCGGCATAGCGCGCTTTCGGCGCGCGCTCTGGGCCAGCCGCCTGCACTTTCTGGTGCTGGGCATGATGGGCGGCGCCTGGGGCGTACACATTCCCTCGGTGAAGGCGCGCTACGGCCTGGGCGAGGCGGCGCTGTCGCTGGTGCTGTTCGCCGCCGCCAGCGGCGCCGTGCTGTCGCTGCTGTTCGCCGGCCGCCTGATCGGACGCCTGGGTCTGCGCCCGGCCCTGGTGCTGTCGGCGGCGCTGATGGCGGCGATGCTGGCGCTGACCCTGCACTGGCCGGGCCTGCCCTGGTTGCTGCCCACCATGGTGGCCTTCGGTGCCGCGATGAGCCTCTACGACGTCGCCATCAACACCGAGGGCACGGCGCTCGAAAGCCTGGGCGGGCGCGCCGTGATGGGCGGCCTGCACGGCATGTTCAGCCTTGGCGGCATGGCCGGCGCGGCGCTGGCGGCCGTGCTGCTGCGCGCCGAGGTCGGCGCCGCGCTGCAACTGGGTGCCGTGGCGGTGGCCGTGGCGCTGCTGGCGGCGCTGGCCGCGCGCCAGATGCTCGAGGCCCATCCGCAGGAGGACGGCGAACAGGCCCATTTCGCGTGGCCGCACGGCCTGCTGCTGGTCATCGGCCTGCTGATCTTCGCCGGCATGACGGCCGAGGGTGTGATGTACGACTGGTGCGTGCTCTACCTGAAGCAGGAGTTGGGCATGGCCCAGGCCCAGGCCGGCATGGGCTTTGCCGCCTTCTCGGCCGCGATGGCCCTGGCCCGCTTCGGCGGCGACGCGCTGCGCCAGCGCTTTGCCGAGCGCCGCCTGGTGGTGGTGGGCGCCTCGCTGGCGGCGGTGGCGATGGCCGCGCTGCTGCTGGTGGGCCATCCGCTGCTGGCGCTTGTCGGCTACGTGCTGGTCGGCGCCGGCCTGGCCCTGGTCGTGCCCATCCTCTACAACGCCGCCACCAAGGTGCCGGGCGTCAGCCGCCCGGCGGCCATCGCCTCGGTGTCGTCGATAGGCTATGCCGGCTTTCTGATCGGCCCGCCGCTGATCGGCAGCGTGGCCCAGGTCTGGTCGCTGACGGCGGCCATGTCGCTGGTGGCGGTGGCCGCGGCCGTGCTGGCTCTCGGGGCGCGGCGCATACCCTGAACCGTTGACGGGGCCGGGCGGCGGCCCTGGGGCGACTCCGAACTATCCCTAGTACCGGGTCGCCAAAGCGTTTTGGAGAATCGCCAAAACGCTTTGATAGAGGTCGGGTTCCATGCTTCAGACACCTGCCCCGTCGCTTCAGACGCCCTGGAAGCCCGCCGATGCCGGCCTGGCCCGCCTCTGGGCTGCCCTCCACCAGCGCTGCGGCGGCGCCGCCGACTGGCCCGCCTTCGACGGCCGCGTGCGCGCCCACCTGGGCCGGCTGCGCGACGAACTGGCGCTGCTCTACGGCCGCCGCGCCGATTTCGAGAGTTTCGTCGTCAACCTGCTGGAGCAGGCCTTCGCCTCCTGGCGCTCGCGCGACGCCGCGCTCAAGGCGCTGGACGCGCAGCGCGAGGGCGCCCCCGAGTGGTTCCAGTCCCAAGCCCTGTTGGGCGGTGTCTGCTATGTCGATCTGTTCGCGGGCGACTTCGCCGGCGTCGAGGCCCGCATTCCCTACTTCAAGGAGTTGGGCCTCAGCTACCTGCACCTGATGCCGCCCTTCAAGTGCCCCGATCCCCACAGCGACGGCGGCTATGCGGTGAGCAGCTACCGCGAGGTCAACCCGCGCCTGGGCAAGATAGGCGATCTGCGCCGCCTTGCGGCCAGGCTGCGCGAGGCCGGCATCTCGCTGGTGCTGGACTTTGTCTTCAACCACACGGCCGACGAGCACGAATGGGCGCTGGCCGCCGCCGCCGGCGACCCGAAGTACCAGGACTTCTTCTTCATCTTTCCCGACCGCGTCGAGCCCGACCGCTACGAGTACACGCTGCGCGAAATCTTTCCCGACGAGCACCCCGGCGCCTTCTCGCAGCTGGCCGACGGACGCTGGGTCTGGACCACCTTCCACTCCTACCAGTGGGATCTGAACTACGCCAACCCGGCGGTGTTCTCGGCCATGGCCGGCGAGATGCTGTTCATCGCCAACCTGGGCGTGGAATTCCTGCGCATGGACGCCGTGGCCTTTATCTGGAAGCGCCTGGGCACCGGCTGCGAAAACCTGCCCGAGGCCCACACCCTGCTGCGTGCCTACAACGCGCTGGCGCGCATCGCCGCGCCGTCGCTGCTGTTCAAGAGCGAGGCCATCGTCCACCCCGACGACGTGGTGAAGTACATCGCGCCCACCGAATGCCAGGTTTCCTACAACCCGCTGCAGATGGCGCTGCTGTGGAACAGCCTGGCCACGCGCGAGGTCAACCTGCTGCAGCAGGCGCTGGAGAACCGCCATGCGCTGCCGGCCGGCACCGCCTGGGTCAACTATGTGCGCAGCCACGACGACATCGGCTGGACCTTTGCCGATGAAGACGCGGCGCAGTTCGGCATCAAGGGCTTCGACCACCGCCAGTTCCTCAACCGCTACTACGTCAACCGCTTCCCCGGCAGCTTTGCGCGCGGCGTGCCCTTCCAGGACAACCCGGCCACCGGCGACTGCCGCATCAGCGGCACCTGCGCCTCGCTGTGCGGGCTGGAGCAGGGCGACCCGCATGCGGTGGCGCGCATGCTGCTGCTGCACGGCATCGCGCTCTCGGCCGGCGGCATACCGCTGATCTACCTGGGCGACGAGATCGGCATGCCCAACGACCCCGGCTATCTGCAGGACCCGGGCAAGGCCGGCGACAGCCGCTGGGTCCACCGGCCGCCGCGCGACCCGGCCCGCGACGCCC
The DNA here is from genome assembly GCF_904426505.1 of Rubrivivax sp. A210. GTDB lineage: Bacteria > Pseudomonadota > Gammaproteobacteria > Burkholderiales > Burkholderiaceae_C > Rubrivivax. The sequence continues at coordinate 271,225 of NZ_CAJGBN010000001.1, read as the reverse complement.
AGCGCGACGACCCCACCACCCCGGTCGGCCGCATCTACCAGGGCCTGCGGCGCCTGATCGCCACCCGCGCCGCGACGCCGGCCTTCGCCGGCGGGCGGCTGATCGGCTTCAACACCAGGAACGGCAGCGTGCTGGGCTACACGCGGCCGTGCGCTGCGGGCAGCGTGCTGGTGCTGGCCAATTTCAGCGAGCACGCCCAGGCGGTGCAGGCCGAGGTGCTGCAGGCCCAGCCGGCCACGGCCGACGAGCTGGTCACGGGCGCGCGCATGAACCTGCGCGCCGGCCTCTGGCTGGCGCCCTACCAGATGCTCTGGCTGGCGGTGGGCTGAGCGCCAGGCCCCGCAGCCCTTTCGCCGCCGCGGGCCCCGGGGCGGGCCGGCCGCAAGCTTCAAGTCAACCCGACTTACATATCATCCGGGTTCTGACACGGAGCGCCGAAACCCAGCGTGAGCATCAACCTCAAAGAGCTCTCCGCCCGGCTGGGTCTGTCGCCCACGACGGTCAGCCGGGCCCTCAGCGGCTACCGCGACGTGAGCCCGACCACGCGCGAGCGGGTCGAACTGCTGGCCCGCGAACTCGGCTACCAGCCCAACCGCGCCGCCCGCCAGGTGGCCATGGGCCGCGCCGACGCGGTGGGCATCGTCTACTCGCCGGCCAATGAGTTTCTTGGCAACCCCAGCTTCCTCGAGATGCTCGAGGGCCTGGCGCACAGCCTCGAAGAGTTCTCCTGCGACCTGCTGCTGGCGGCGGCGCCGCGCCAGAACGAGTTGCACGTCTACGAGCGCATGGTGCGAGGCCGCCGCGTCGACGGCCTGATCGTCGCCCACACGCTGCGCGACGACCCGCGCATCGCCTACCTGCGCAAGTCCAGCATGCCCTTCGTGGCCTATGGCCGCACGGCCCAGCCGGCCGACTTCCCCTGGCTCGACTTCGACAACGAGACCTGCTCGGCCCTGGGCGTGCGCCGCCTGGTCGAACTGGGCCACCGTCGCATCGCCTATGTGCACGCGCCGCTGGAATACAACTTCGCCCACCAGCGCCATGCCGGCTTCCTGGCGGCGATGGCCGAGGCCGGCCTGGCGGTGCCCCCCGGCATGGTGGTGGGCGGCAGCCTCGACCGCCGCGCCGGCCATGCCGCCGGGCGGCAACTGCTGGCGCTGTCGCCGCGCCCGACCGCGGTGCTGGTGGACAACAACCTCAGTGGCGTCGGCCTGATCCGCGCGCTGCTCGACGCCAAGCTCGAGATCGGGCGCGACATCTCCATCATCGTCAATGAGGGCCTGCCGGCCGACACCTTGTTTTCCGACCTGGTGGTGGCGGCGGTGAAGCAGCCCACGGCCTACCGCTCAGGCCAGACCATGGGCGCGATGATCCGCGCCCTCATCGAGCGGCGCCCGCTCGAGCAGGCCCAGAAGCTCTTCCAGCCGGTCTACAGCGACGGCAATTCGGTCGGCCCGCCGCGCGCCTGAGGGCCGCCGCGCGGGCTCCGGGCAAGCTCCGGCAAGCCCACAGGGGTAAATACCGTATCGATTTCAAAAGCGGTTTGGATACGATCCAAACCGCTTTTGATTTTTGGCCCCGGGGCGCAGAGAGCGGCCGTATCCGGCCTTCCCAGGCGCCGCGCCAGCCGCAGGCCGCCCCTTGTCAGCCCCCATTTCCGGAGACACCCCCGATGACCAAGAACCTCACCCGAATTGCCGCCGCTGCGCTGCTGGCAGCCGGATTCGCCGGCGCCCAGGCCGCCACCCTGACGATCTCCTGCGGCTCCAATGCCGCCGACGTCGAGTTCTGCGGCAAGTTCGCCGAAGAGTGGGGCAAGAAGAACGGCCACACGGTGAAGATGTACTCGCCGCCGGCCAGCACCACCGACAACCTGGCCCTGCTGCGCCAGCAGTTCGCCGCCAAGTCGGCCGACATCGACGTCATCATGATCGACGTCGTCTGGCCCGGCGTCATCAAGGACCACCTGGTCGACCTCAAGAAGTACAGCAAGGGCGCCGAGGGCAAGCACTTCCCGGCCATCGTGGCCAACAACACCGTCGACGGCAAGCTGCTGGGCATGCCCTGGTTCACCGATGCCGGCCTGCTGTTCTACCGCAAGGATCTGCTCGACAAGCACGGCCTGAAGGCGCCCGAGACCTGGGACCAGCTCTCGGCCGCCGCCAAGAAGGTGATGGACGCCGAGCGCGCCGCCGGCAACGCCGACTTCCAGGGCTTCGTCTTCCAGGCCAAGGCCTATGAAGGCCTGACTTGCGATGCGGTGGAATGGGTGGCCAGCTTCGGCGGCGGCACCATCGTCGACAAGGCGGGCAACATCACCATCAACAACCCCAATGCCGCCAAGGCGCTGGACACGGCGGCGGCCTGGATCGGCACCATCGCTCCCAGCGGCGTGCTCAACTACGGCGAGGAAGATGCGCGCGGCGTGTTCCAGAACGGCAAGGCGCTGTTCATGCGCAACTGGCCCTATGCCTGGGCCTTGAGCCAGGCCGCCGACAGCCCCATCAAGGGCAAGGTCGGCGTGGCCCCGCTGCCGGCCGGCAGCGGCGGCAAGGCCGCCACCCTGGGCGGCTGGCAGCTGGCGGTGTCCAAGTACTCCAAGAACGTCGATGCGGCGGCCGATCTGGTGATGTTCATGGCCGGCGCCGACATCCAGAAGAAGCGCGCCATCGGCGGCTCCTACAACCCGACCATTCCCGACCTCTACAAGGACAAGGAAGTGCTGGCGGCCAACCCCTTCATGGGTCAGCTGCTCGACGTCTTCACCGGCGCCGTGGCGCGCCCGGCCACCGTCACCGGCCTGAAGTACCCCGAGGTCAGCCGCGCCTTCTGGGACGCCGCGCACGACGTGCTCGAGAAGAAGAGCAATGGCACCGACGCCGTCAAGCGGCTCGAAGGCAAGCTCAAGCAGGTCAAGCGCGACAAGTGGTGATCGCCTGATCCGCGCGGCGGCGTGCCGGCTCCGGGAGGAGCCGCCGTCGCCCCCTCAGCCCTGCCCGAGGACGCCATGAACGACCGCACGCGCACCGCCTGGACTTTTCTCGTCCCCATGCTGGCCCTGATGGCGCTGGTCGCGGGCTGGCCGCTGGCCCGCTCGATCTGGTTCAGCCTGACCGAGACCAACATCAACGACATGTCGGCCAGCCGCTTCGTCGGGCTGGGCAATTTCATCGGCGAGTACGGGCTTTTCTTCAACCCCAACTACACCGACGGCTTCTGGGCCAGCGATTGGGGCACGGCCATCGCCAACACCTTCAAGTTCTCCATCGTCTCGGTGATCCTGGAGACGCTGGCCGGCCTGGGCGTGGCGATGCTGCTGAACCAGGAGTTCAAGGGCCGCATGCTGGTGCGTACCGCGGTGCTCGTGCCGTGGGCCATCCCGACCATCGTCTCGGCCAAGATGTGGGGCTGGATGCTGCACGACCAGTTCGGCCTCATCAACCAGATCCTGGTCGACTGGGGCTTGATCGCGCAGAAGATCGCCTGGACCGCCGACCCCGCCTATGCGCTGTGGACGGTGGTGGCCGTCGACGTCTGGAAGACCACGCCCTTCATGGCCTTGCTCATCCTGGCCGCGCTGCAGACCCTGCCGAAAGATTGCTACGAGGCGGCGCGCGTCGATGGCGTACACCCGCTGCGCGTGTTCTTTAAGGTCACGCTGCCGCTGATCAAGCACGCGCTGATGGTGGCGGTGATCTTCCGCCTGCTCGACGCGCTGCGCATCTTCGACCTCATCTTCGTGCTCACCTCCAACAGCGGCAGCACCATCAGCATGTCGGGCTTCGTGCGCCGCGAGATGGTCGACAACGGCAACCTCGGCTTCGGCTCGGCGGCCTCGACCTCGCTGACGCTGATCATCTTCATCTCGGCCGTGCTCTTCATGCGCGCGGCGCGGGTCAAGCTGTCGGAGGAATCGAATTGAATGACCAGCGCCCCCTCCTCGGCAGCATCGTGCTGTACGCGCTCGCGGCCCTCGTGGTCGTGATCTCGGTCTACCCCTTCCTGTACACGGTGGCGACCTCGTTCAAGACCGGCACTGCGCTCTTCGACACCTCGCTGCTGCCCAAGGAACCGACCATCCGCAACTACGTGCAGTTGTTCGAGGGCCGCCAGCCCTTCGGGCGCCACCTGCTCAATTCGGTGATGGTGTCGACGGTGACGGTGACGGTGGCGCTCTTGATGGCCATCACCGCGTCTTATGCGCTGGGCCGCATCCAGTTCAAGGGCAAGGCCACGCTGCTGCTGCTGATCCTGGCGGTGTCGATGTTCCCGCAGGTGGCGGTGCTGTCGGGCATGTTCGAGCTGATGCAGGCCATCGGCCTCTACAACCGCGCCATCGGCCTCGTCGTGCCCTACACGATCTTCACGCTGCCCTTCACGGTCTGGGTGCTCACCACCTTCATGCGCGGCCTGCCCAAGGAGCTGGAAGAGGCCGCCATCATGGACGGCTGCGGCCCCATACGCATCATCTTCCAGGTCTTCATGCCGCTGCTGTGGCCGGCCCTGGTGTCCACCGGCTTGCTCGCCTTCATCGGCGCCTGGAACGAGTTCCTGTTTGCGCTGACCTTCGTCAACGAGGACACCGAGCGCACGGTGCCGGTGAGCATCTCGCTCATCACCGGCGCCACCGCTTTCGAGGTGCCCTGGGGCAGCATCATGGCTGCCTCGGTGATCGTGACGGTGCCGCTGGTGATCCTGGTGCTGCTGTTCCAGCGCAAGATCGTCTCGGGCCTGACGGCCGGCGCTGTCAAGGGTTGATGTCGCCATGAAGGCAGCCAACAACGGCTGGTGGCGCGGCGGCGTCATCTACCAGATCTACCCGCGCAGCTTCCAGGACAGCAATGGCGACGGCATCGGCGACCTGCCGGGCATCACGCGGCGGCTCGAGCATGTGGCGCGCCTGGGCGCCGACGCGATCTGGCTCTCGCCCTTCTTCAAGAGCCCGATGAAGGACTTCGGCTACGACATCAGCGACTACCGCGATGTCGACCCGATGTTCGGCACCCTGGCCGATTTCCGCACCCTCGTCGACCGCGCCCACGCGCTCGGCCTGAAAGTGATGGTCGACCAGGTCTATTCGCACACCTCCGACCAGCACCCCTGGTTCGTCGAGAGCCGCGCCAGCCGCAGCAATGCGCGCGCCGACTGGTATGTCTGGGCCGATGCCAGGGACGACGGCACGCCGCCCAACAACTGGTTGTCCATCTTCGGCGGCAGCGCCTGGCAGTGGGACACGCGGCGCAGGCAGTACTACCTGCACAACTTCCTCACCAGCCAGCCCGACCTCAACTTCCACCACCCCGAGGTGCAGCAGGCGGTGCTGGACTGCGTGAAGTTTTGGCTCGATTTCGGCGTCGACGGCTACCGGCTCGATGTCGTCAACTTCTATTTCCATGACCGCCTGCTGCGCGACAACCCGGCGCGCGGCGCGCCCGACGGCAGCGACCCCGCCGTGCCCGCAGCCAACCCCTATGGCTGGCAGTGGCACCGCCACGACAAGAGCCAGCCCGAGAACCTGGCCTTCCTGCAGCGCCTGCGGGCGCTGGTCGACGCCTACCCCGACACCACCATGGTGGGCGAGATCGGCGACGACGACGGCCTGGCGCGCGTGGCCGAGTACACCAGCGGTGGCGACAAGTTGCACATGGCCTACTGCTTCGACCTGCTGGGCACGGCTCACGACGCGCCCTTCCTGCACCGCGTGTTCGCGCGCTTTGCCGAGGTCGCGGGCAGCGGCTGGCCCTGCTGGGCGATCAGCAACCACGACATCACGCGCGTGGCCACGCGCTGGAGTGGAGTGGCGGCGCCGGCGGCCCTGCCTGCCTTGCTCAGGGCCGCCGCCGCGCTGCAGGCCAGCCTGCGCGGCTCGCTGTGCATCTACCAGGGCGACGAACTGGGCCTGCCCGAGGCCGAGATCGCCTTCGAGGATTTGCAGGATCCCTACGGCATCACGATGTGGCCCGAGTTCAAGGGCCGCGACGGCTGCCGCACGCCCATGCCCTGGGAGGCCGGGCCGCCCGACCTCGGCTTCGGCGGCACGGCCCACGGTGCGCGGCCCTGGCTGCCGGTGGCCGAGAGCCAGCGAGCTCTGGCCGTTGACCGCCAGGAGGGCGATCCGCAATCGCTGCTGAACTTCTACCGCCAGTTGCTGGCCTGGCGCCGCACCCAGCCGGCCCTCGTGCATGGCGAGATGGAACTGCTGCCCCGCCATCCCCAGGTGCTGGCCTTCGTGCGCAGCCACCAGGGGCAGCGCCTGCTGTGCGCCTTCAACTTCAGCGATGGCCCGGCCACGCTGGCCGCACCCGGTGCGCTGACACCGCTCGAGGGCAGCGGCGCCAGCGGGGGCCGGGTGGTCGACGGCCGCCTCGACTTCGACGCCTGGGGCGTGCTCCACGCGCGCCTGGCCTGACCCCACACGCCACCCCCACACCCCAAGAGCGAGCCATGTCACGCATCGACTTCAAGAACGTCTGCAAGCAGTACGCCCCGGGCCTGGCGCTAACCATCAACAACGCCAACCTGGCCATTGGCCAGGGCGATTTCTGCGTTTTCGTGGGGCCGTCGGGCTGTGGCAAATCCACGCTGCTGCGCATGGTGGCGGGGCTGGAGTCCATCACCTCGGGCGACATCAGCATCGCCGACAAGCGCGTCAACGACCTGCCGCCGGCCAAGCGCGGCGTGGCCATGGTGTTCCAGAGTTATGCGCTCTACCCGCACATGACGGTGGCGCAGAACATGGCCTTCGGCCTGCAGGTGATGGGCGCCGACAAGGCCGAGATCGAGCGCAAGGTCAAGAAGGCGGCCGACATCCTGCAGCTCGGCGCCCTGCTGGACCGCCTGCCCAAGGCGCTGTCGGGCGGCCAGCGCCAGCGCGTGGCCATCGGCCGCGCCATCGTCAAAGAGCCCGATGTCTTTCTCTTCGACGAGCCGCTGTCCAACCTGGACGCCGCATTGCGCGTGCAGACGCGGCTGGAGATCGCCAAGCTGCACCACGACATCGGCCGCTCGAGCATGATCTACGTGACGCACGACCAGGTCGAGGCCATGACGCTGGCCGACAAGATCGTGCTGTTGCGCGCCGGCAAGGGCGTGCAGGAAGAGGGCAGCGTGGCCCAGTTCGGCACGCCGATGGACCTGTACCACCGGCCGCAGAACCTCTTCGTCGCCGAATTCATCGGCAGCCCCAAGATGAACGTGATGCCCGGCAAGCTGGTGCGCGCCGAGCCCGAGCACGCGGTGGTCGAAGTCCACGGCGAGCAGATCACGGTGGCGGTGGACGCCCGCGGCACCGCGGCCGGCTCGCCCATCAGCATCGGCATCCGCCCCGAGCACCTGCTGGCCGGCGAAGACGGCGAGGGCTGCAAGGTGCATGTGAAGCTGCGCCAGATGGAGCGCCTGGGCGACGAATCGCTGCTCTACATGGACATCGCGCCCGACGCGCCGCTGGTGACGCTGCGCCTGGAAGGCCATGCGATGCAGGCTTCGGGCGAGGCCATCACGCTGCGCCTGCGCGCCGAGCACTGCCATCTCTTCGATGCGGCCGGCAAGGCCTTTCGCCGCACGCCCAAGCTGCCGGCCTGAGCGCCGGCCCGCTTTTTCGTCCACGCCCGGGCCTTTTCGCCCAGACCGCCCAGACCGCCCGCACCAGGAGACGCCATGAGCGCCAACCAGAAATCCTCACGCCTGGCGCGCGACGCCATGGCCTTCGTGCTGGCCGGCGGCCGCGGCAGCCGTTTGATGGAGCTGACCGACCGGCGCGCCAAGCCCGGCGTCTTTTTCGGCGGCAAGACGCGCATCATCGATTTCGCGCTGTCCAACGCGCTCAATTCCGGCATCCGCCGCATCGGCGTGGCCACGCAGTACAAGGCGCACAGCCTGATCCGCCACCTCACGCGCGGCTGGAGCTTTCTGCGCGCCGAGCGCAACGAGAGCTTCGACATCCTGCCGGCCAGCCAGCGCGTGTCCGAGGACGCCTGGTACCGTGGCACGGCCGACGCCGTGTTCCAGAACATCGACATCGTCGAGAGCTATTCGCCGCGCTACATCGTGGTGCTGGCCGGCGACCACATCTACAAGATGGACTACGAGGTCATGCTGCAGCAGCATGTGGACAGCGGCGCCGATGTCACGCTGGGCTGCCTGGAGGTGCCGCGCATGGAGGCCACCGGCTTCGGCGTCATGCACGTTGACGAGCACGACACCATCAAGAGCTTCATCGAGAAGCCGGCCGATCCCCCGGGCATCCCCGACCGGCCCGACATGGCGCTGGCCTCGATGGGCATCTATGTCTTCGACACCAAGTTTCTGTTCGACCTGCTCAAGGCCGACGCGGCCAACCCCAGCTCCGACCACGATTTCGGCAAGGACCTGATTCCGCATGTGGTGAAGAGCGGCAAGGCCGTGGCCCACCGCTTCAGCGCCAGCTGCGTGCGCTCGGCCCACGAATCCGAGGCCTACTGGCGCGATGTCGGCACGGTCGACGCCTACTGGGAGGCCAATATCGACCTCACGGCCATCATGCCGGCGCTGGACATCTACGACACCGACTGGCCCATCTGGACCTACAGCGAACTCACGGCGCCGGCCAAGTTCGTCCACGACGAGGACGGCCGTCGCGGCCACGCCATCAGCTCGCTGGTCTCGGGTGGTTGCATCGTCTCGGGCACCGAGCTGCGGCGTTCGCTGCTCTTCACCGGCGTGCGCGCCAATTCCTATTCCACCATCGACGAAGCGGTGATCCTGCCCTATGTGACGGTGGGCCGGAACGCGCGCCTGAAGCGTGTGGTGATAGACCGCGGGGTGGTCATACCGGAGGGCCTGGTGGTGGGCGAAGACCCGGCGCTGGATGCCAGCCGCTTCCGCCGCACCGACAAGGGCGTTTGCCTGATCACCCAGCCGATGATCGACAACATCTCGGCCTGAGCCCGGTCACGGGGCAGTCCCTGGAGACTGCCTCCGTGTGCCTGCGGCCCGGGTCGCTCTGGGGGCTTATTGCGTGTCGAGGCCTTGGGCGCGCAGCGCTGCGGCGCGCAGGTCGGCGGCATAGCTGGGCTGCGACTCTTCCAGGCGGTCCGCCAGGGCCACGAGCTCGGCGGCATTGCTCGGCGTGTCCAGCGGCGAAGCGAACAGCCAGTTGTCCAGCTTGCGGATGAGCCCCAGGGTGGCGGCACCAATGGCGGCCAGGGCCACCGACGGGTGGATGCTGGCGGTGCGCACGGGGCGTTCGAACGGGAGGGCTTGTTGGTTCGTCATGGTGATGACTCCTTCTCTGCATACACGAGGCCAAAGCGGTTCGTGTTGCAGTGCAGTATAGGGTAAACCCCATGCTCTAGCTGTCAGAGTCTGAAATTAACCAATTGGTACGTTGCCGTATTGCCACAGATTCCGGCTCGGCGCTCCGGCCCAAAGCGCTTGGCTCCGTCAGGCGCGGCGGCAGATCAGGGCCGTGTAAGGCGGCAACTGGCGGTTGCTGGTGGCACCGCTGGCGCTGGAGAGTTGGGGGACCCAGCCCGGTGGCAGAGGGCATTCCAACGACTGGTCCGAGAAGTTCATCAGGGTCAGCGTGCGCGGGGCCTCGACGGTGATGAGGCCGCTGGCTTCGTCGCCGCGCACCCTCACCGCCGCCATGTCGCGCGGCCCCAGGGAGCCGCTGCGCTTGAGCGCGATCAGCTGCCGGTAGTAGTCGAGCACGCCGGCGCCGCCTGTGCTGTCCGCCAGCGCCCAGTTGAGCTTGGAGGCCACGAAACTGCTGCGCGCGTGCGGGTCGGGCGGCACGACCCGGCCGCCGACATCGGCCTTGCGGCCCTCGCGGCAGCCTTCGACGATGGCCGGGTCGGAGAAGTCCTCGAAGAACAGGAAGGGCGCGGTCTCGCCGTACTCCTCGCCCATGAAGAGCATGGGCACGAAGGGGCTGGCCATCACCGCGGTGATGCCCAGCAGTGCCTTGTCGCGGCCGTGGGTGGCGATCATGCGGTCGCCCAGCGGCCGGTTGCCGACCTGGTCATGGTCCTGGATGTGCACCACATGCTCGCTGGCCTGGGTCTGGCGCCCGTCGGTGCCCAGGAAGTAGTGGTAGTGGTGGCACAGCCGCGTGCCGTCGAGCACGAAGCCCGATTGCAGCGCCTTCACCACGTCGTCGAAGCGCCCGAAGTTGGCGTAGTGGCGCGCCGTCTCGCCGGTGAGATGGGCGTAGAGGGCGTGGTTGAGGTCGTCGTTCCACTGCGCGTGGTAGTTGAAGCCCGGGTCGGCCGTGACGTGGCGGTTGTTGCGCAGGTGCTCGGCGATGGTGATGATCTCGCGCTCCTGGCGGCGGGCGATCTCGCGCGCCAGGTCGGTGAACTCGCGCAGGATGTGCACCGGCATGTTGTCGAAGATCAGCGACACCGCGTCCATGCGCAGGCCGTCGAAGCCGACGTCCTCGAGCCAGAAGCGCAGGTTCTCGAGGAAGAACTCGCGCACACCGTGGTTCCAGGCGTCGTCGAAGTTGATCGCCGCGCCCCAGGGCGTGGCCGCGGCCTTGGTGTAGGGGGCAAAGGCGCCGGCGTAGTTGCCCTCGGGGCCGAAATGGTTGTAGACCACGTCCAGCACCACGGCCAGGCCCTGCTCGTGGGCGGCCTCGATGAAGGCCTTGAGATCGGCCCAGCTGCCGTAGCCGGCATGCAGCGCGAACAGGTAGGTGCCGTCGTAGCCCCAGTTGCGCTCGCCCGGAAAGGCCGCGATGGGCAGGAGTTCGACGACGTTGATGCCCAGGTCACGCAGATAGGGCAGGCGGGCCTGGGCCGCGGCCAGCGTGCCCTCGGCCGTGAAGGTGCCCAGGTGAAGCTCATAGATGATGGCGTCGGCCATGGCCACGCCGGTCCAGCCGGGGCTGTGGGCGGGCTCGACCTCCACCACCATCGAAGGCCCGTGTACGCCCTTGGGCTGGTAGCGCGAGGCCGGGTCTGGCAGGGCTCGGCCGTCCACCGCAATGCGGTAGAGCGTGCCGGCGAGCAGGCGCGGCAGGCGGCCGGTCCACCAGCCGTCGGCGGCGGCCGTAAGCGGGTGGCGCGAGCCGTCGGCCTGCAGCACGACGGCCAGGCTGTTCTTGCCGGGTGCGTAGACGCGGAACTCGGAGTGTTCGGCGTCCAGATGGCGGTGTCCCACGGTGGGCATGTTCTGGGTTCCTCGTCGGGTGGTGGGCCGGCGCTCAGCCGCGGGGTGTCGAGGCCTCGATGTGCCAGGACCAGGGTGCGAGCGCCTTGGCCTGCCCCTCGACCCGCGCCGTCTGCGCCTGGGCCGAGAGATTGGCCAGCACCGTGACGCTGTCGTCGCCCCGGCGGCGGCGGAAGGCGAAGACGGCCTCGCTGCCGCTGGCCAGAACTTCGGTATCGCCGCCGGCGGCGCCATTCCACAGCGCCGGGTGCTCGTGCTTGAGCTTCAACAGTCCGGCGTAGAAGGGCGCCAGCTCGCAGCCCTTCCAGGCGATGGCGTCCTTCTCGAAGAAGGCCAGCCGGCGATCCAGCACCGCCTCCTGGCCGCCATAGATCAGCGGCATGCCGGGCAGGGTGGCGGCCAGCACGGCGCAGACCTGGAAGGCGGGGCCGAAGCGCTCGACATCGTGGCCTTCCCAGCTGTTCTTGTCGTGGTTGCTGGTGAAGCTCATGCGCAGCGCGTCGGCCGGGTAGTGGGCCTGGCGGCGCTCGAGCCAGCCCTGCAGCAGCAGCGTCGGCGCGCCCTTGCCCTGGATGCTGGCGAGCAGCGCGTCGAGCAGCTCCCAGTCATAGGTCATGTCGAAGGCCTTGCGGTGCAACGCGGGGTCGGAGGCCTCGGCCAGCATGAAGACCGGCTTGACGGCCTCGAGCGCATCGCGCGCCTGCTCCCAGAAGGGCGTGGGCACGAGGCTTGCCACGTCACAGCGGTAGCCGTCGATATCGCACTCGCGCACCCAGTAGAGCAGGGCCTCGGTCATGGCAGGCCACAGCGCCGCCTGGCGGTAGTCCAGGCCCAGCACATCGGTCCAGCTCTCGGTTTCGCGGCCGTTGAAGTACTCGCAAGAGCCGATCTCGCCGGCCGCGTTCTGCTGGTACCAGTCGGGGTGCAGCGCCACCCAGGCGTGGTCCCAGGCCGTGTGGTTGGCCACCCAGTCGATGATCACGCGCATGCCGGCGGCATGGATGGCGGCGACGAGCCGCTTGAAATCGGCCAGCGTGCCGAACTCGGGGTTGACCGACACATAGTCGGCCACCGAGTAGTAGCTGCCCAGCGTGCCCTTGCGCTCCTTCTTGCCTATGGGCTGTATGGGCATCAGCCAGAGGATGTGTACTCCCATGGCCCGCAGCCGCGGCAGGTGGTGCTCGAAGGCGGCAAACGTGCCCTCGGGCGTGTACTGGCGCAGATTGACCTCGTAGATGTTGGCGCTGCGGCACCAATCCACATGGTCGAAGCTCCCTGCATTCGCTGGCTGATCCATGCGGCTTGCCCCTTGCCCGCGCCCGGCCTCAGACGGCCTTGGGCAGGCGCTCGTAGAGCTGGCACAGGCGGCGCAGGCGCTGGGCATGGCCGGGCTGCACCTGCTGCCAGCCAAAACGCCAGCCCCAGTTGCCCTCGCCCTTGCCGGGAAAGTTCATGCGGTGCTCGCCACCCAGGGAGAGCACGTCCTGCATCGGGTAGATGGCCATGTCGCCGACGCTGGCGCAGGCGGCGCGTATCAAATCCCAGGCGACATCGCGGCCGTCGGTGGCCAGGTATTCGCGCAGGTGGTGGCGGATTTCCTCCGGCGCGCCCGTCCACCAGCCCAGCGTGGTGTCGTTGTCGTGGGTGCCGGTGTAGACCACGGTGTCGGCTTCGTGGCTGTGCGGCAGGAAGCGGGTCTCGGCCTCGCCCTTCTCGCCCCAGGCGAATTGCAGGATGCGCATGCCCGGGAAGTCGAACTGCTTGCGCAGCGCGTCGACATCGGGGGTGATGACGCCCAGATCCTCCGCGATGATGGGCAGCGGGCCCAGGGCCTCGGCGATGGCTTCGAACAGGGCTTCGCCCGGCCCCGGCACCCAGCGGCCGTTCATCGCCGTCGGCTCGCTGGCCGGGATCTCCCAGTACCCGGCAAAGCCGCGGAAGTGGTCGATGCGCACGATGTCCACCAGCTCGAAGCTGCGGCGTATGCGCTCCACCCACCAGGCATAGCCTTCGCGCGCATGGGCGCGCCAGCGGTAGAGCGGGTTGCCCCAGCGCTGGCCGGTGGCGCTGAAGGTGTCGGGCGGCACGCCGGCCACCACGGTGGGGCGGCCACCCTCGTCCAGCTCGAACAGCTTGGGTTGGGCCCAGACCTCGGCGCTCTGGTGGGCGATGAAGATGGGCGCGTCGCCAACTATTCTGACGCCGCGATCGTTGGCATAGGCCTTGAGCCGCGCCCACTGGCTGTAGAAGCACCACTGGCAGAAGACCCAGAAGGCAATGCGCTGGGCGTGCTGGGTGCGCGCGGCACGCAGCGCTGCGGCCTTGCGCGTGGCCAGTGGGGCGTCCCACTCGCACCAGTCGCGCTGCTGGTTGTGCTCGGCCAGGGCCATGAAGAGGGCGTAGTCGTCCAGCCAGTTGCCGTGCTCGGCGCAGAACTCCTGCAGCTCGGCGCGCTCCTGCTCGGTGGCCTGGGCCTCGAAGCGCGCCGCGGCGCGCGCCATGCGCTCCATGCGGTGGGGCACCATGGCGGCGAAATCGATGCGCTCGCCGTCCAGGCCGGGCACGGGCGCCACGTCGTCGGCATCGAGCCAGCCGCGCTGCTGCAGTTCGTCCAGGGCTATCAGCAGCACATTGCCGGCAAAGGCCGAGCTGCTCATATAGGGCGAGTTGCCCGGGCCCAGGCCGCCCAGCGGCAGGATCTGCCACAGGCTCTGGCCTCCGGCCACCAGCCAGTCGACGAAGTGGTAGGCGGCCGGGCCCAGGTCACCGGCGCCGTGGGGGCCGGGCAGGGAAGAAGGATGCAGCAGCACGCCGCTGGCGCGGGGGAAACGCATGGTCGGGGTCCTGGCGGAAGGTCAGGCAGAACGCCACTCGAAGATCACGGTGGCCAGCGGCGGCAGCGCAAGCTCGATGCTGTGGGCGCGGCCCTGCCAGGCCACCGGCTGGGCGGTGATCTCGCCGAAGGGCGCGCCGACATTGCTGCCGCCGTAGTGCATGGAATCGGTGTTGATGCGCTCGCGGTAGATGCCGGCCTCGGGCACGCCCAGGCGGTAGCCCTGATGCACCGCCGGCGTGAAGTTGCAGACGACGACGATGAAGGCGCCGGCCTCGTTGCCGCGGCGCACGAAGCTGATCACCGAGCGCTCGGCGTCGCCGTGGTCTATCCACTCGAAGCCGTCGGGCGTGAAGTCGCGCTGGTGCAGCGCCGGCGTGGCACGGTAGAGCGCGTTCAGGTCGCGCAGCAGGCGGCGCACGCCCTCATGCGCGGGGTCTTCCAGCAGGTGCCAGTCCAGGCTCTGCTCGTGGTTCCACTCGCGGTCCTGCGCGAACTCGCAGCCCATGAAGAGCAGCTTCTTGCCCGGGTGGCCCCACATGAAGCCATAGTAGGCGCGCAGGTTGGCGAACTGCTGCCAGCGGTCGCCCGGCATCTTGGCCAGCATCGAGCCCTTGCCGTGGACCACCTCGTCGTGCGAGATCGGCAGCACGAAGTTCTCATTGAAGGCATAGACCATCGAGAAGGTGATCTCGCCGTGGTGGTGCTTGCGGTACAGCGGGTCGCGTTCGATGTACTGCAGCGAGTCGTGCATCCAGCCCATGTTCCACTTGTAGTGGAAGCCCAGTCCGCCGGCATAGACCGGGCGCGAGACCTGCGGGAAGGCGGTCGATTCCTCGGCCAGCGTCACCGCCTGCGGGCGCTCGACGCCGACGACCTCGTTCATGCGCTGCAGGAAGGAGATGGCCTCGAGGTTCTCGCGCCCGCCGTGTACGTTGGGCACCCACTCGCCGGCCTTGCGGCTGTAGTCGCGGTAGAGCATGGAAGCCACGGCGTCGACGCGCAGGCCGTCGATGCCGTAGCGCTCGACCCAGTAAAGCGCATTGCCGACCAGGAAGTTGCGCACCTCGGTGCGGCCGAAGTTGTAGATCAGCGTGTTCCAGTCCTGGTGGAAGCCCTCGCGCGGGTCGGCGTGCTCGTACAGCGGCGTGCCGTCGAAGTGGCCCAGGCCGTGGGCATCGCTCGGAAAGTGGGCCGGCACCCAGTCGAGCAGCACGCCGATGCCGGCCGCATGGCAGCGGTCGACGAAGCGGCGAAAGCCCGCGGCATCGCCGAAGCGCGCGGTGGGCGCGTACAGGCCCACGGGCTGGTAGCCCCAGGAGCCATCGAAGGGGTGCTCGCTCACCGGCAGCAGTTCGAGGTGGGTGAAGCCCATGTCGGCGGCATAGGGCACCAGGGTGTCGGCCAGCTCGTCCCAGGTCAGCCAGCGGTTGCCTTCCTCGGGCTTGCGCCGCCACGAGCCCAGGTGCACCTCGTAGATGCTCATGGGCGCGTCCAGCGCATTGGCGCGCTGGCGCTCGGGCGAGGGCGGCAGCAGCGGCGGCAGGGCGCCGACGATGCTGGCCGTGGCCGGGCGCAGTTCGGCCTGCAGCGCAAAGGGATCGGCCTTCTGCGGCAGCAGATGGCCTTCGCGGCTGCGGATCTCGTACTTGTAGGCGGCGCCGGCGCCGACGCCGGGCAGGAATATTTCCCACACGCCGCATTCGCGCCGCAGCCGCATCGCATGGCGGCGGCCGTCCCAGAAGTTGAAGTCGCCGACCACGCTGACGCGGGTGGCGTTGGGCGCCCACACCGCGAAGGCCGTGCCCGCCACGCCCAGCATCTCGCGCTGGGTGGCGCCCAGCACCTCGAAGGGACGCAGGTGCGTGCCTTCGCCCATCAGCCAGACATCCATCTCGCCCAGCACCTGGGGGAAGCGGTAGGGGTCGTCGACCACGCCCTGCTGGCCGTCGTGCCAGGTGACGAGCAGGCGGTAGTCGGCGACTTCGGCACGGCTCAGCTTGGCGTCGAAACGGCCCTCGAAAACGCCATCGGCGTGGCGCTTGACCAGGCCCGGGTGCAGCAGGCGTCCGGCGCCGTCCTGCACCACCACCAGATTGGCGCCGGGCAGAAAGCAGCGCAGCCAGAGGCCGTTGCCGGGCAGTTCATGCAGGCCCAGCACGCCGAAGGGGTCGCCGTGGGCGGCATTGCGGATGAGGTCGATCTCGGTGGAGTCCAGCATGGTGGTCTTTCGGCAAGGTGAGGGCGCGGCAGGCCGGGATCAGGTGATCACGCTCGGGCTGGCGCGGCCTGTGAGTTCGGTGATGCGGGCCAGCTGCTCGGCGCCAGCGATCAGCCCCGCCAGCGCCTGCTGGGCTGGCACCTGGTGGCGTGCCACATCGGCCTCGACGGCCTCGAGGTAGACGCGCAGCGTCGCGCCCTCGGTGCCGGTGCCCGAGAGGCGGAAGACGATGCGCGCGCCGTCGTCGAACAGGATGCGCACGCCCTGGCGCTCGGAGCGCGAGCCGTCGATAGGGTCGGTGTAGGCAAAGTCGTCGGCCTTGGCGATGCGGCGGCCTTCGAGCACCTGGCCGGCCAGCGCCGGCAACTGGGCGCGCAGACCGGCCATCAGCGTGTCGGCGGCGGCGCTGTCCACGCCCTCGTAGTCGTGGCGCGAATAGACGTTGCGGCCGTAGCGGACCCAGTGCGCGCGCACCAGTTGCTCGACCGACTGGCCGGTGGCGGCCAGGATGTTGAGCCAGAAGAGGACGGCCCAGACGCCGTCCTTCTCGCGCACATGCTCCGAGCCCGTGCCATAGCTCTCTTCGCCGCACAGCGTCACTGCGCCGGCGTCGAGCAGGTTGCCGAAGAACTTCCAGCCCGTGGGCGTCTCGTGGCAGGGGATGCCCAGGGCCTGGGCGACGCGGTCGGCCGCCGCCGAGGTGGGCATCGAACGCGCGATGCCGGCGATGCCGCCGCGGTAGCGCGGCACCAGCGTGGCATTGGCAGCCAGCAGGGCCAGGCTGTCGGAGGGCGCCACCGCAAAGGCCTCGCCCGCGCTGCCGCGGCCGACGATCATGTTGCGGTCGGCATCGCCATCGGTGGCGGCGCCGAAATCGGGCGCATCGGTGGCCGACATGTGGGCGATCAGGTCTTCGGCATTCACCGGGTTGGGGTCGGGGTGGAGATGGCCGAAGTCCTCCAGCGGGCTGCCGTTGACCACGGTGCCGGCCGGCGCGCCGAGCAGGCCTTCGACGATGGCGTGGGCGTAGGGGCCACCGACCGCGTTCATGGCGTCGAAGCGCATGCGGAAGCCACCGGCGAAGAGGCGGCGGATGGCCGGGAAGTCGAAGCATTCCTGCATCAGCGCCGCGTAGTCGGCCACCGGGTCGATGACCTCCACCACCATCTGTTCGATGCTGCTGCGGCCCAGGGTGTCGATGTCCACCGGGCTGGCATCGCTGATGCGGTAGTGGGTGATCGTCTGCGAGCGCGCGTAGATGCCGTCGGTGATCTTCTCGGGCGCGGGGCCGCCATTGCCGATGTTGTACTTGATGCCGAAGTCGCCATCCGGCCCGCCCGGGTTGTGGCTCGCCGAGAGGATGACCCCGCCATAGGCGCCGTGCTTGCGGATCACCGCGCTGGCCGCCGGCGTCGAGAGAATGCCGCCGCGCCCCACCAGCACGCGGCCGAAGCCGTGGGCGGCGGCCATGCGCAACAGGGTCTGCACCGCGGCGCGGTTGTGGAAGCGGCCGTCGCCGCCCACCACCAGGGTCTGGCCGGCGCAGCCCTCCAGGCCGTCGAACAAGGCCTGGACGAAGTTCTCCAGATAGCCCGGCTGCATGAAGACCGTGACCTTCTTGCGCAGGCCCGAGGTGCCGGGCTTCTGGCCGGCAAAGGCGGTGGTGGCAACGGTATGGATGGTCATGGAAACTCTCCTTGTGGGCGAGCAGGGCTTTCAGCCGCCGCCGGCGTCCAGTGCATTGGCGGCGCCGCGCAGCGCCGGTGATTGCTCGGCCGCGATCACCCACACCGGCATGCGCGCCAGCAGCGGGCGGAAGCGCCCCTTGGCCTCGAAGCGCTCGCGGAAGGGCGAGGCGGCGAAAAAGGCACCCAGGCGGGGCACGATGCCGCCGCCGATGTAGACGCCGCCCAGCGAGCCCAGGGTCAGCGCCAGGTTGCCGGCGGCGGTGCCGAGGAAGGCGCAGAACAGATTGACGGCCTCGATGCAGCGTGGCTCATCGTCCTGCAGCGCGCCCTGGGTGATGCCGGCGGCGTCCACCGCCACCGGCACGGTCTGCGGTGCATCCAGCGCCTGCAGCGCCAGGTGGATGTCGACCAGGCCCTGGCCGCAGACCGCACGCTCGGCCGAGGCATGGCCGTAGCGCGTGGCGATGAGATTGAGCACCGCTTGCTCGCGCGGCGTGCAGCCCGCCAGCGTGACGTGGCCGCCCTCGCCCTGCAGCGGCGCCCAGGCGCCGCTGCCGGTGGGCACCAGGCCCGAGACGCCCAGGCCGGTGCCGGGACCGATGAGGGCGATGGCGGCATCGGCCACCGCGGCCTCGCCGCCGACCTGGCGCAACTCGTCGGGGAGCAGCGCCGGCAGCGCCAGCGCCAGCGCCGTGAAGTCGTTGAGCACGCGCAGCCGCGCAAAGCCGAACTGCTGGCGCAGCGCGGCAATCGAGAAGCTCCAGTGGTGGTTGGTCATCTTGACCTGGTCGCCGGTCACCGGGTTGGCGATGGCGATGGCGCAGGCCGCCGGCGCGGCGCGGCCCAGGCGCTCGAGATAGGTGGTGATGGCATCGGCCAGGCTGGGAAAGTCGGCGCAGGGCAGGGTGATGACGTCGCCTATGGGCGCGCCAGCACCGGCCTGCCAGGCAAAGCGGGCATTGGTGCCGCCGACATCGGCCAGCAGGCGGGCGGTGGGTTCGGCGGGTGCGTTCATTCGGGCAGCTCCACGGTGCGGGTGCAGGCCAGGCCGGCCTCGTCGAAAAGGTGCAGGTTCTCGGGCCTCAGCTTCAGCTCGAGCTGGGTGCCCACGGCCGGGCGCACGCTGCCTTCGACGCGCACCGTCAGCACATGCGCATAGGCCTTGCCGTAGTCCACATAAAGCAGCGAGACATCGCCCAGGCGCTCGACATGGCGCACCAGCACCGGCAGGCCGGCGCCGGCTGCGCTGGCGTCCAGGCCCACATGCTCGGGCCGGAAGCCCAGGCTCAGCTTGGCGCCGGCGGCGATGTGGCGCGCGTCCACCGCCACCTGGACCCGCACGCCGGAAACGTCGATCAGGCATTGCGCCGCCTCGGCGCTGACCATCGTGGCCGGCAGCACGTTCATCTTGGGGCTGCCAATGAACTCGGCCACGAAGAGGCTGGCCGGGCGGTGGTACAGCGTCATGGGCGAGCCGACCTGGGCGATGCTGCCGCGCTCTTCCACCAGCTTGCCGGCGTGCAGCAGCACGATCTTGTCGGCCAGGGTCATGGCCTCGACCTGGTCATGCGTCACGTAGATCATGCTCGCGCTGCCGATGTCGTGGTGCAGCTTGGCGATCTCCAGCCGCGTCTGCACGCGCAGCGCGGCGTCGAGGTTGGACAGCGGCTCGTCGAAGAGAAAGACCTTGGGCTCGGTGACGATGGCCCGGCCTATGGCCACGCGCTGGCGTTGGCCGCCCGACAGCGCCTTGGGCTGGCGATCGAGCAGGGGCGCGAGCTGCAGGATGTTGGCCGCCTCCTTCACCTTGCGCTCGATCTCCGGCTTGGCAACCCCCTTGACCCGGAGCCCGAAGGCCATGTTCTCGGCCACCGTCATGTGCGGGTAGAGCGCATAGCTCTGGAACACCATGGCCACGCCGCGCTGGGCCGGCGGCAGGTCATTGACGCGCTCGCCGCCGATGAGCAGGTCGCCCTCGGTGATGTCCTCCAGGCCGGCCACCATGCGCAGCAGGGTGGACTTGCCGCAGCCCGAGGGGCCGACGAAGACGCAGAACTCGCCGTCCGCTATCACCAGGTTGGCGTTCTTGATGGTGGTGGGCAGGCCGGGGGCGTAGCGCTTGTGAACCTGCTTGAAGTCTATGCGTGACATGGCGTGCTTCGGTGGGTGTTGATGGATCAGAAGCGCTTTGGATGAGCGACGAGTCTAGGCGTGACGGGCAATGATCGGTTCATGGTTTGCGCGCGCTCAGGGCGCGCGGCGTTCCAGCAGCACGGCGGGCGCGGCGGCATTCAACTGCACCGTGCCGGCCTGGACGGTGAGGCGCTGGCCGCTGTAGGCGTCGGTCAGGGCCTCGCCCTCGGCGAAGAAGTCACCCACCGGCAGCCGGGCACCGGCCGGCGCATCGAGCGCCACGACGACGCGGTCGCCGCTCGCGCGGTCGAGGCGGCCGAAGACATAGGGTGCATCGGCCAGCTTCTGGTGCTCACCGCGGGCCAGCGCCACATGGCGGGCGCGGAAGGCGCCCAGGCGCCGCCAATGCTGCAGCACGGCCTGGTCGATGCCGGCCCAGTTCATGTCGGAGCGCGTGGCCTGTTGCGGATCGCTGCTGGGCACGGGGCCGGGCGGGCGCGCGCTCTCGTCGCCGTAGTAGATCTGCACACCGCCAGGGGCCAGCAGCAGGGCACTGCCGGCCTCGAGCAGGCGGTCGCGCGGGAAGAGCCGGGTGTCGTGCGACGAGATGTAGCTGAGCATCTGCGACGGCTTGCCGGCCTGCAATCTGGCGTAGCCGGCAAACAGCCCTTCGGGGCGGGCGAATTCGCTGCCGCGGCCCTGGAATTCGAAATTGATCATCGAATCGAAGCCGGCCTCGTGCAGCCTGCCGCGCTCGGGGCCGTGGCCCCAGTATTCGCCGGTCATCCAGAAGGGTGCGTCGTCGACCTTTTTGGCCGGGTTGCGCTGCTTCCAGTCGGCCAGGGCCAGGCTGCACGAGCCCTTGAGTTCGCTCCAGGCCGCGGGCTCGACGTGCTTGACGGTGTCGGCGCGGAAGCCGTCGATGCCGTAGTCGCGCACCCAGTCGCACAGCCACTTCACCAGGTAGCCGCGCACGGTGGTGCCCGGCAGGTCGACGGCGCGCGTGTCGGCCTTGTTCTTGATGAACCTGGGCAGGGTGGCGGCCTCGGTGCTCTCGGTGCGGAAGTCGGGTAGATAGGCCAGCATGCCCGTGAGGTCGTCCTTGCCGCCGTCGATATAGCCCGGCAGGCCGGCGCGCACCCAGGCGCGGCCCCACCAGTCGCCAAAGGCGAAGTTGTTGTAGTCGATCTGCCGGTGGTAGTTCGTCAGATTGGCCTTTTCCAGCGCCCCCGGCCACAGCACCGGCACCTTCAGGTCCACCGCAGTCTGGATGTCGAGATAGCCCGGGTGGTTCATCACCACGTCGAAGAGGATGCGTATGCCCTGGGCGTGGGCGGTGTCCACCATTTCGCGCAGCTCGTCGGGCGTGCCCATGGCGCGGTCGAGCACGGTGTAGTCGAGCGCGTAATAACCGTGGTAGGCGTAATGCTTGAATTCCTTGTTGCCGCCCACCACCCAGCCGTGGATCTGCTCATAGGGCGCGGTGATCCAGATCGCATTGACGCCCAGGGCCTTGAACCAGCCTTCCTTGAGCTTGGCCGTGAGGCCGGCGAGGTCGCCGCCGTGGAAAGTGCCGACGTCGTCCTTGGGCTGGTCCTCGCGCCTGCGGCCGTAGGCGCCGTCGTTGCCGGGGTTGCCGTTGTAGAAGCGGTCGGTGACGACGAAGTAGACGATGGGGTTGTCGGCAAAGCTCCCCGGCACCTGCAGCGGCAGGCGCGGCGCGGGGGCGGCGGCCGGGGCCGGTGCAGCGGCGGTGGGTGCAGTGGCAACAGGTGACGCGGGAGCGGCAGGGGGGCTGAACTGCGGCGCCGCACAAGCGGCCAGCAAGGCGGCCAGCAGCAGGGCGGTGGCAAGCCGGGGATGCAGGTTCTTCATGGCCGCTGCGTCAAGGTGGGTGATGACTCAGGGCCCGACCGCGAAAACGGCAAAGCTCTGGGCCTGCAGATCGATGCGGGCCTGGCCGGCGACATCCACACTGCCCGCCCCGCCGCTGGCAGGCCAGAGGCGGGGCAGGGTGACGCCGGCCGGCAGGCCATCGATGGTGGCCGTGGCCGGCGTGCTGCCGTAATTGAAGACCACCAGGGTTTGTTCGGCACCCAATACGCGGCGGAAGCTCGCCAAGGTGCCGTTGGCCGTACCCGCCACGTAACTGCCGCTCATCAGCGAGGGCCGCGACTTGCGCAGCGAGATCACTGCCTTGTAGAAGCTGAGCAGCGAATTCGCGTCGGCTTCTTGTGCCGCCACGTTGTTGGCAGCGACATTGGCCGAGAGTGCGCGGAAGGGCCGGCCGGTCGTGAACCCGGCGTTGACGGCGTTGCCGTTCCAGCTCATCGGCGTGCGCAGCTTCGGGTCGCCGCTGAGGCCTGCGCCACCCGCCATGCCGATTTCCTCGCCGTAATAGATGAAGGGCGTGGTCGATTGCAGCAGATTGGTGGCGGCGGCCAGGCGGTAACGGGCCGCGTTGCCGCCGACCCAGTCCCAGACACGATTTCCATTGAAGCTGGCGAAGCTGTCGTGATTGCTCAGGAAACCGGCCAAGGTGGCCGCCGAGGGATTCGTCGGACCGGTGTTGTAGTAGGTTGCAGTGGCAGCCACTGCTGCTACATCGCCGCTGGTCGCGTTCACCATGTTGAACTGCTGGCCGAAAGCAAAGGAGCCGCCGCAGGAGGTGGGCGCGGCATAGCGCTGCGGCGCGCCCGGCGCCTCGCAGACCATGTAGCGGTTGGCATAGCCGGCCACGACCTGGCGCATCGCGTTCATCACTTCATCGTTCTCGGGCTGGTTCTCCCAGGCCGCGGGGCCGTTCTCGACCAGGTTGCCGACGGCATCGAAGCGAAAGCCGTCGACGCCGCGGTTGAGCCAGAAGCGCAGGTTGCTGCGGTGGTAGTCCAGCACCTGCGTGTTGCGCAGGTTGAAGTCGGGCATCTGGCTGAAGAAGGCGGCGAAGTAGGCGCCCGTGCCGGCACCGTACCAGGGGTTGCTGCCGAAGATGCTCCAGCCGGCAGGCACGACGGCTTGCCAGACGTACCAGTCGCGGTAGGCATTGGCCGTCGAGTTGCGCGAATGGGCGAATATCGGGTTGTCGAAGGCGCTGTGATTGATGACGTAATCGATGATCACGCCGATGCCGCGGGCATGGGCCTGGGCCAGCAACTCGTCGAAATCGGCCAGGCTGCCGTAATCGCGTTCGATGCCGCGGTAATTGCTGACCGAATAGCCGTGGTCACGGTCCTGGCTGTCGGTGACGGGCATCAGCCACAGGCCGGTGATGCCCAGGCCTTGCAGGTAATCCAGGCTCTGGATCAATCCGCGCAGGTCACCCTTGCCGTCGCCGTCGCTGTCCTTGTAGGCGCGCACATGGATCTCCATGAAGGCGCCGTTCTTCCAGCTGGCCGGCAGCGCCGTGCCCGGGTCGGCCGCGGCCACGGCCGATACGTCTACCGGCGGTGGCTCGGTCGCCGCACCACCGCCCCCCCCGCCGCCGCAGGCCGCGAGCGCGCCGCACAGCAGGGCCGAGGCCAGGCAGGCGCTTGGGGCGCGGAAGGCGCGCGGCAGAGCCATCGGACAGGGCCGGCCGCGGCTCAGGGGCAGGGCTTTTCGCCGCGGGCCTTGGCGGCGTCTTCGGCACTGAAATAGATCTTGCTGTCGCCGCCGAGCACCCAGGCCTCGCGCTTGGTCTTGCCGTCGAACTTCATGTCCTTGCCGCCCTGCTCCTTGATGTCGCCCTTGTGGATGATGTAGTTGACGCTGCCGGTGCTGCCGAAGGCGGCCAGGTCAACCTGCCAGAAGACGCCGAAATCGTTGGTGCCGCTGGGCGGCATGGGCTTGCCCCACTCGATGCCTTCCAGGGGAAAGCTGGGGTACTTCCAGAGGTGGGCGCCCCAGCCCTCATAGTTCTTGTCGCAGCGGTTGTAGTTGATGACGATCTTGCCTTCGGGCGGCGCGGCCAGTGCGGGCGCGGAAACGGCCAGCGCGAGGCCGGCAGCGGCCAGCAGGCGGGCGAGTGAATGGCGTTGGAAGCTCATGCGTTGACTCCTCATGCGTGTTGGAAATGGCTCTGGAAGACGCGGGCGCTCAGCCTTTGGTGCCGCCCGCGGTGAGCCCGGCGATCATCCATTTCTGCGCAAGCAGGAAGACGACCGTGATGGGCAGGCCGGAGAGGATGGACACGGCGGCGAAATCGCCCCACTTGAAGTTGTGCTCGTTGACGAAGAGCTTGATGCCCACCGCCAGCGTGAGATTTTCCTGCTGATTGAGCAGCACCGAGGCCACCGGGTATTCGATGACCACGCCGATGAAGGACAGCAGGAAGACTACCGCCAGGATGGGCAGGGCCATGGGCAGCAGCACCAGGCGGAAGGCCTGCCAGGGCGAGGCGCCGTCGACCTTGGCCGCCTCTTCGATCTCATACGGGATGGTCTCGTAATAGCCCTTGATGGTCCACACATGCATGGCCAGGCCACCCGAGTAGGCCAGCAGCAAGGCCCAGTGCGAATCGATGCCGAAGGCCGGGAAGGCCGCGCCGATGCGGTCGAAGATGGCGTAGATGGCCACCAGGGCCAGCACGGCCGGGAACATCTGCATCAGCATCAGGCCGGTGAGCACCTGTGAGCGCCCCTTGAAGCGCATGCGCGCCAGCGCATAGGCCGCGGTGGTGGACAGCAGCAGCGTGACAAGGCCCGAGAGCGTGGCCACCTTGATGGAGTTCCAGAGCCAGCGCAGGACCGGCAGGTCGGGCTCGACCAGTTGGCCGTTGGCCGCCTGGTAGGGCAGGCCGAAGGCATAGCGCCAGTGCTCGAAGCTGATGGTGGTGGGGAGCAGGCTGCCCGAGGCGAAGTTGCCGGGCCGGAACGACACCGAAAGCACCACCAGGAAGGGGAAGATCACCAGCAGGCACAAGCAGATCAGGAAGGCGTGCGCGGCCAGCACGCGCCAGCGCTGGGACTTGTCGACGACCATGGCCATGGTGTGGGCCCCCCTTCAGCGCTTGTCGTCCTGCGCCAGGCGCGTGAAGCGCATCTGCAGCAGGGTGATGGCGGCAACGATGAGGAAGATCACCGTCGAGATGGCCGAGGCCAGGCCGAACTGCTGGCCCGAATCGCCAAAGGCCATGCGCAGCGTGTAGGACACCAGGATGTCGGTGGTGCCGCCGGGCACGCTGATGTCCAGGAAGTCGGGCCGGCCGCCGGTGAGCAGGGCGATCAGCACGTAGTTGTTGAAATTGAAGGCGAAGGAAGCGATGAGAAGCGGCGTCAGCGGCTTCAGGATCAGCGGCGCGGTGATGACGAAGAAATTGGTCAACGGCCCGGCGCCGGCCACGGCCGAGGCCTCGTAGAGGTCTGACGGGATCGATTTGATGAGTCCCATGCAGACCACCATCATGTAGGGAAAGCCCAGCCAGGTGTTGACGATCAGCAGCATGGTCTTGGCCAGCAGCGGATCGGCAAACCAGGCCGGCTTGATGCCGAACAGCGCGCCCAGGATCTGGTTGACCTCGCCCAGGTTCTGGTTGAACAAGCCCTTGAAGATGAGGATGGAGATCACCCCCGGCACGGCATAGGGCAGGAAGAGCATGAGGCGGTAGACGCCCTTGAAGCGCAGGCCTTCCCAGTTGAGCAGCACGGCCAGGAAGACGCCGATGCTGGCGGCGAAGACGATGGTCAGGCCCGAGAACAGCACCGTCCAGATGAAGATGCGAATGAAGGGTTCGCTGAACTTGGGGTCGGTGAAGATGCGCGCGTAGTGCGCGAAGCCGATGTTGACCTTGAACCCCGGGCCCTTGGCCTCGCCGGCGGCGGTCTCGAAAAAGCCGGTGGTGGGATTGGGCTTGAGCACGCCGCCGTCGGCCTGGCTGACCAGCGTGCCGTCGGGGTTGACCTTGTAGGCCGGCCGCACCTGGGCGAATTCGCGCAGCGAGGTCATGCGCAGCAGCTTGCCGTCGGGCAGCCTGAGGGCGAGGCTCTTCAAATCCGCCTGTTGCGCGATCACGTCCTTGAGCGTCAGTGCGTCGCCCAGCACGGTCTTGGCGTCGGCCTCGGGCAGCAACTCGACGGTGATCGCGGCGCGTCTGGCCAGCGCCAGCGGGCTGGAAACGAAGGCGCGCTTGTCGTCATCCAGGTCCTCCAGGCGCAGGCGGTACTGGTGCAGGTCGCGGTGCAGGGTGAAGCCGTAGGCCGGGCCTTCGTCACGTATCGTCTCGTCGAGCAGGTACTGGCGCGAACGTTCGAGGTCGAGCAGATTGCGCGAGCTGTAGTTGGTGAAGCCGGTGGCCACCGTGTAGATCATCGGGAAGACCACGAAGATCACTGCCGCGGCCACGCCGGGGAACAGGTAGCGCAATGCCAAGGTATGGCGCGAGGTGTAGGTCCACAGCGCCAGCGCCACGATCACCAGCAGCGTGGCCGCCAGCAGTGTCTGGCCGACGGCGTAGACCAGGCCTATCAGGTAAAGCGCGGCCAGGCAGACCAGGACGACCAGCGCGGGGCCGACAAGGCGGCTTGCAGATGATGGCTTGCTCACGATTGCCTTCCGCATGGACATGCGCGCGCTGCAGGACTCCGGCGAGACCCATGGGCCCCGCCGGGAGGCCTTCCCGGCAGGCCGGCAGCCTTATTTGGACAGGATGCGCTTGGCCGCGCCGTCCATCGCTTCCTTGGGCGACTGGCGGGCCTCCATCACATTGCCCAGGGCCGACACCATGGCCGACCAGAAGCGGCCCATCTCGGGGTTGTTGGGCATGGGTGCGCCATCCTGTGCCGACTCCATCACCGCCACGATGTTGGGATCGTTCTTGAGTTCGGCGTAGAAGGCCTTGCTCGCCGGCGCGCCGATGGGCTCGGCCTCGTTGATGGTCTTCAGGCCCTTGGGCGTGAGCATGTAGTTCTCGATGAACTCCACGGCCAGATCCTTGTTGGGCGTGGCCTTGTTGATCATGATGCCCTTGACGCCGACGAAGGGCGCGGCCTTCTTGCCGCCGACGGTCGGGATGCGGGCCACGCCGAAGTCGATCTTGGCCTTGCGCAGGTTGTCCCAGGACCAGGGGCCGTTGATCATCATCGCGACCTTGCCCTGGGCCATGCCGCCTTCCATCTCGGCATAGCCGCTGCCTTCGGGCATGTACTTCTCGCGCAGCAGCTTGTTGAGCAGTTCCACGCCCTTGAGCGCGCCGGCGTTGTTGACGCCGGTGTCATTGGCGTCGTAGGTGCCGTCGGGCTTGAGCTTGAAGGCATAGCCCCCGTTGGCGGCCAGCAGCGGCCAGGTGAAATAGGTGTTGGTGTAGTCCCACAGGATGGCCTTCCTGCCCTGGGCCGACAACTGCTTGTCCAGCGCCATCACATCCTCGAAGCTCTTGGGCGGGGTCTTGACGAGGGCCTTGTTGTAGACCAGCGAGACCGCCTCGATCGAGAAGGGATAGCCCCAGAGCTTGCCGCCCACCGTGAAGGCCTTCTGGGCCAGCGGGTCGATGTCGGCCAGCAGCTTCTTGCTGGGCGACACCTGCTGCAGCAGGCCGCCGGAGATCCACTCGCCGATGCGATCATGGGCCCAGATCCAGATGTCGGGGCCCTTGCCGGCAGCCGCGGCCTGCTGGAACTTGCCGGGGCCGTCCTCGGGCGCTTCCACCGTCACCGGCACGCCGGTCTTCTTGGTGAACTCCTCGGCCAGCTTCTGCACGCCCTTGGAGCCGTCGACGCTGAACCACACCAGCAGCTTGCCGGCTTCGGCGGCGCCGGCCGGCAGGGCCGGTGCCAGCAGCAAGGCCACCGCGCCGAAAGTCGCCACGCTGCGCGGCGTCATCGTCTTTGCCATCTTGCTCTCCTGAAGAATGAGCGGCATCCGAAACGGTTCGGACGCTGTCGAATCGCGCTATTCTTGATCGATCAAGAACAAAGTCAATCTGCCCCTGCTCCGGGCTTTCCCCAGGCTGTCCGGGCTTGCGCCGCGGCGAAAGCTCGTCAGCATTCGAGCCGGCAGCAGCGGGCCCCGGAATGCCCGCTGACGCACACAGATTCCAACCCGTCATGGCCGTTCCTCCTTCCACGCGCAACGCACCATCCCCGCACGCCCACGGCGGCGGCAGGCTCACCCTCAAGCATGTGGCGCAGGCGATGGGGGTCAGCCGCACCACCGTGTCGAATGCCTTCAGCCGGCCGGGCCAGCTCTCGGAAGAATTGCGCGACAGCATCCTGAGCAAGGCGCGCGAGCTGGGCTACTGGGGGCCCGATCCCAGGGCCCGGGCACTGCGCCGCGGCGGGCTGCATGAGGTTGGCGTGATCTTCCACCACGATCTGAGCTACGCGCTGTCGGACCCGACCAGCCTGCGCTTCCTGGCCGGCGTCGCCAAGGAACTTGACGCGCGCCAGCTGACACTGCAGCTGGTGCCCAAGATGGGCCGCAAGCTGCTGCTCGGCGCGGCCTTCCAGACCACGGCCGACGCGATGATCGTGCATGCCGAGATCGGCCCCGAGCTGGTGCCCGAGCTGAACGCGGCGGGCAAGCCGGTGGTGCTGGTCGATTCGATGGTGGCGGGTTTCGCCTCGGTGGGCATCCCGGATCGTGAGGGCGCGGCACTGGCGATGGCGCACGCCCTGGCCGCCGCACCCGACGTGGTGGTGGTGCTGAGCCTGCCGCATTCCGAGCCACCGCGGACGCAAGCCGGCAGGCGCGCCGGCCTGCTGCGCGAGGTGCCCGCCACCGCCTTCGTCGGCACCGAGCGCGCCGCCGGCTATGCCCTGGGCGCCTTGCGGGCCGGCTTCCCGAGCGAACGCATGCGCTGGCTGACGGTGGACGACTGGGCGCCCGAGACGGCCGCCGAACGGGTGGCGGCACTGCGCCCGCAGCTGGCAGCGGGCACGCGCGTGGCGCTGGTGGCGATGAGCGACCGCATCGCGCTGGCCGCCCAGCGCGTGGTGCGCGGCTGGCGTGGCATCAAGGTGGTGGCCCTGGTCGGCTTCGACGACATCCCGGCCGCCGCGGCCGCGGGCCTGACGACGATCAGGCACGACCCCTTCCGCAAGGGCGAGCTGTGCGTGCGCGTGCTGCTCGACGGCGCCACGCCACGCAAGCTGCCGCTGGAACTGGTGAAGCGGGCCACATGAAGCAAAAGGCGCCGCAACCCGGTTGGGTTGCGGCGCCAGCACGGGGCGCGATGCCGTCAGTGCATCAGAACCAGATCTCGGCCTGGAAGCCGAAGGCCGTCTTGTTCTTCTTGGCGGCGCCATTGGCCAGGCGGTAGTTCTCGTTCATGCTGTACTGCGTGACGTAGAAGCGCAGTTCCGGACGGTCGTAGTAGTTCGGGCCCACCGTCAGCGTCGGGGCGATCGTGAACTTGGTGACGTTCTCGTTGTTGTTGCCGGTCAGCTCGTTCTTGGTGGTGGCGTAGCCGACCTCGCCCTGCAGCTTGAAGTTCTTCGTGAAGGCATAGGCGACACGGCCGCCGAGCGAGAAGGTCTTGGCCTTCTTGCCGTTGGTGTCGGCATCGACCTCACCGTAGTGGATCAGCGTCTGTGCGGTCAGCGGGCCGTTGAGCAGCGCGAAGCTGTCGGCGATGCGCCAGCGCTTCTTGCTCGAATCGTCGGTGGCACCGGCAAAGCCCATGTCCAGCCAGGTCGAGCCTTGCGAGTACTGGACCCACAGCGTGTTCTCGCCGCCGAAGATGGACTGGTTGTGCTGCAGGCTGAGGCCCGAGCCGTTCTCGCCACCCGTGCCGCCGAACTTGCTGAACGACAGCGTTGCACGCAGCTTGCCGCCCGGGTTCACCGAAATGCCTTGCAGATCGATGTTGATCAGTGTGCCGGCATTGGTCACCGAGGCCTCGTCGGGCGAGCGGAAGATGGCCACGCCCAGCGAGCCGCCACCGACCGAGATGCCGTCGACGCCGGCGCCGGTGCTGCCCTGCAGGCCGCCCATCACGTAGAAGCTGTCGTCCCAATGCACGTCAGCACGATGGTAGAAGCGGCGCCCGACCCAGAAATTGGCGTTGGGCATCACGTCGAAACCCTTGCCTTCGACATAGAGCTGCGCGATGCGCGGCGTGTTGTCGTTGTTGCCGCCGGTGGGGTCGGTGTTGCGCAGGGGCGTCGAGCCGGAGCTGAAGAAGTTGGTCATCAGCAGGGCCTTGTAGTTGACGCCGCCGGCATCCATGCCCTGGCTGAGCGCGAACTCGCCATAGGTCTCGCATTCATTGCCCAGGCGGCCGATGCCGCCGTGTCCGGGCGCCTGCGAACCGAAACCGCTGGCGCCGCCGCCGTTGTAGCAGGTCGACTTCTGGCCCGGGCCGATGCGGGTGTAGCCGCCCCAGTCGACGGCGCTGGCGGCGGTGGAAAGGACACTCAGCGCCGCAGCGGCAAGAAAGGTGGTCCGGAATTTCATTGTTTATCTCCTCAAAACGTTTTGGAAAAAACACGGCATTGCCGTCGATCGCGAAGTGTCGGCGGCACCGCCGGTTTCCGATGTCCCACCGGACTTGATCCGGACAGGACAAGGTCGTACCGTCGTTGTCGGGAAGCCAGGCCCTCAATCGCAGGCTGGTTGATCAGTCCCGCAACATCCGACCTCCGATCAGCATCCTCATCGAAGACGGTCGGCAATGTAGGCATCGCTTGACCCGCGCCCCAACTCGGGTTTGCGCTAGGTGTGCGCGCAAGCAACATGTAACCTTCACGTAACCACGCGCGGGCGTCAGCGGTGGCTGCGCCCTGCATGAATTCGACTACAGTGCCCGCCTTTCCGGCCTTCGCTCGACGGCGGCCTGCGCGCCGTGCCCGAGCCCAACTTCGGGCAACTGCATGAATGACTTCGAGTTCACACGACGCGCCATGCGCTGCCAGCGTGCCGCGCGGCTTCCGGGCACGCTGGCCCTGTGCGCGGCCATGGCCAGTGGCCAGGTAGCCGTTTCCACCCCCGCGGTCGCCGCAACTGCAGAGCCCGTCATGGTGCTGGCGGCGGCTGATGTCTCGGGCCGGCGCGCGCCAGCGACGCAGCGCCTGTGGGTCATCCGGGATCAGAGCGAAATTCGGCTCGTGCCACGCGAGGCTGGCGTCGTGCCCAACCAGCACCCGGCGGCGCTCGAGCCCGAGTGGCTGCGTCGGCAACTGATCGATATCACCTTCGATGACGGTGGCCGCCGCCGCGCACTGTTCGATGCCGACGAGGCTGCCGAACTGGCCGTGCCCCTGGCCGAGGCACTGGGACAGGCCGGCCCGCAAGAAGATCTGCTGCTGGTCAGCAGTGCGCGGCGCGGCGAAGTCCGCATGATGCAACCCATCGCGGTGACGGCGCGGCTTTTCGTGGCCGAGGGCCGGCTGCAGCTCATCGTGCGCGACACGCGCTTCGAGTTCTACAACGCGATGCGGGGCAGCAACCGCACACCCGAGTTCAGCTACGGCTCGCGTTCAAAGCAGGGCGCTGCGGTGCTGCGCCATGCGCGTGCCACAGAGGTGCGTGGCGACTGGCTCGCGCTGCCGCTGGCGGCGCCGGCTGCCGCGGCCCCCGCCGCCGTCACTCCCGCCGCGGTTGCCATTCCGGCCGTGGCCGTGCCGGCGGGCGCTGCCCTGCCTGCGTTGGCGCCGGCGGCCGCCGCAGCTCCCGCTCCGCCCGCGGCCCGCGACGCCGCCTTCTATGAGCAGCAGGAGCAAAGGCTCAAGGGCCTCAAGCGCCTGCGCGAGCAGGGCCTGATCGACGAGACCGAATACCAGAACAAGCGGCGCGAGATCCTGAACTCGCTCTGAAACCGTCAGGTCCGCAGGCGCTGCGGGAACAGAGGCGCCCCATCCACCGGAGGACCAGGCCATGAAGGTACTGCAGGTTTGCGCAGAGTTGTTTCCGCTGCTCAAGACAGGCGGCCTGGCCGATGTCTGCGGCGCGCTGCCGGCGGCGTTGCGAGCGCGCGGCTGCGAGGTGCGCGTGCTGCTGCCGGCATTTCCGGCCGTGAAGCGCGGCGTGGCCGATGTGAGGCCGCTGGCCGAGGGCCTGCCGGGCCATCTGCCTCTGCCCGGCACGCGGCTGCTGCAGGGCCGTTTGCCCGACGGCACGCCCTGCGTTCTGGTCGACCACCCCGCCTATGAGCGCGAAGGCAACCCCTATGCCGGCGCCGATGGTCTGGCCTATGCCGACAACCATCTGCGCTTCGCCATGCTGGGCAGTGCCGCGGCCATGCTGGCCGACGGGCTGGATGCAAGCTGGAAGCCGCAGGTCGTCCACGGCCACGACTGGCATGCCGGCCTGGCGCCGGCCTATCTGCAGGAAACCTCGGCGCGGCGGGGCGTG
Source organism: Rubrivivax sp. A210 (assembly GCF_904426505.1). Lineage (GTDB taxonomy): Bacteria > Pseudomonadota > Gammaproteobacteria > Burkholderiales > Burkholderiaceae_C > Rubrivivax. Next base: position 238,935 of record NZ_CAJGBN010000001.1, on the reverse strand, counting down.
CGCCTGGCGGGCTCGGTCTACACCGTACACAACCTGGCCTTCCAGGGCCTGTTTCCGCTTGGCGTCGTGCCCGAACTGGGCCTGCCGGGCGACTTCTTCCACGTCCAGGGGCTCGAATTCCACGGCCAGGTGAGCTTCATGAAGGCCGGCCTGGTCTATGCCGACAAGGTGACCACGGTGAGCCCCACCTATGCCCAGGAGATCCAGGGCGAAGAGCAGGGCTGCGGCATGGACGGCGTGACGCGGGCGCGCGCCCACGACCTGAGCGGCATCCTCAACGGCGTCGACCCGGCGGTCTGGAACCCGGCCACCGACAGCCACATCGCCGCCCACTACAGTGCCCGGGACATGGCCGGCAAGGCGCGCTGCCGCACCGCGCTGCAGGCCGAGTTCGGCCTCGGCGACCAGACCGCGGCGCCGCTCTTCGGCGTCGTGAGCCGGCTCACCGAGCAAAAGGGCATGAACCTGGTCCTGGCCGGCCTGCCCGACCTGTTGCAGCGCGGCGCCCAATTGGTGGTGCTCGGCAGTGGCGACGCGGCTCTCGAAACCGCCTTGCGTGCCGCGGCCACGCAACACCCGGAACAGGTGGCGCTGCGCCTGGGCTATGACGAGGCCCTGGCCCACCGCATCGTCGCCGGCGCCGACGTCATCATGGTGCCCTCGCGCTTCGAGCCCTGCGGCCTGACGCAGCTCTACGGACTGGCCTATGGCAGCTTGCCGCTGGTGCGCCGCGTTGGTGGCCTGGCCGACACCGTGGTCGACGCCACGCTGGAAAGCCTGGACGACGACCTTGCCACCGGCATGGTCTTTGACCGCTTCGAGCGCGCCGATTTCGTCTCCGCGCTGCGCCGCGCCATCGCGCTGTACCGGCGCACCGCCGACTGGCGCCTGGTGCAGGCCCGCGCCATGGCCCAGCACTTCGACTGGGACGCCGCGGCGGCGCGCTACCTGGCCCTCTACGAGCGCGTGGCGACGCCGGTCTGAGGGCCCCGCAGGTTCTGCAAAAAAGTCCTGAGTGATGCCCAAAGCGTTTGGGATATCATTCAAAGCGCTTTTGATGCGCAAGATTCACCACCTTATCGGTAGCACGGCAGGGCCCGGGCCGTTGCCCTGTGCGGCACTTTCGGCGCCTTCCCCCGGCGGCCGGCCGCGTGCGCGGTGACGGCCGCCAGCCGGACACCCAGACCCGGAGCCTCAGCATGTCCTTCGATCTGATCCTCTTCGGCGGCACTGGCGACCTGGCCTGGCGCAAGCTCATGCCGGCCTTGTTCCGCGCCTTCCGCAAGGGGCGCCTGCCGGCTGACGGCCGCATCCTCGCCGTGGCGCGCGACGAGCATGGCGACGAAAGCTACCGCGCCTGGCTGCAAAAACGCTTCGACGACGGCGTCTCCGACCGCCTGCCTCACCAGGATGCGTTCACCCGCTTCCTCGCGCTGCTGCAATACCGGCGCATGGACCTGTCCCAGACCGACGACTACCAGCAGTTGCACGTCTGGGTGGATGGCCGTCCCGGCGGCGCGGCCAGCACCGTGGTTCACTATCTGGCCACCAGTCCGCATCTGTTTCCCATGGTCTGCCAGCAGCTCGGCGCCAGCGGCCTGAACGGGCCGCGCGTGCGCATCGTGCTCGAGAAGCCGCTGGGCCACGACCTTGCCAGCGCCCAGGCCATCAACCGCGCCGTACAGGCGGTGTTCAGCGAGCAGCAGGCGCTGCGCATCGACCACTACCTGGGCAAGTCGGCGGTGCAGAACCTGATGGCGCTACGCTTCGGTAATGCGCTGTTCGAGCCGCTGTGGCGGCGCGAGAGCATCGCCAACATCCAGATCACGCTGGCCGAGGATCTGGGCGTGGGCACGCGCGGCGACTTCTACGACCGCACCGGCGCGTTGCGCGACATGATCCAGAACCACGCGCTGCAGTTGCTGACCATGATCGCGATGGAGCCGCCATCCAGCAACAACGCCGACGCCATCCGCAATGAGAAGCTCAAGGTGCTGCACGCGCTGCGCCCCTTCACGGCCGAGAGCGTGGCGCGCGATGTCGTGCGCGGCCAGTACAAGGCCGGCACGGTGGACGGCGCCAAGGTGCCGGGCTATCTGGAAGAGATCAACGTGCCGGCCGACAGCCGCTGCGAGACCTTCGTCGCGCTGCGCGCCGAGGTTCTGAACTGGCGCTGGGCCGGCGTGCCCTTCTACCTGCGCACCGGCAAGCGCCTGGCGGCGCGCGACGCCCAGATCGTCGTCAACTTCCGCCCCGTGCCCCACCCCATCTTCCCCGGCAGCCACACGCCCAACAAGCTGGTCATCAAGTTGCAGCCCGAGGACGGGCTGGAACTGCACCTGCTGGCCGCCAAGGGCAGCGGCACCACCGACGCGCTGGCGCCGGTCTTCCTCGACCTCGACTTCGACCGCGCCTTCCCGGCCGACCGCATCGGCGCCTACGAGCGCCTGCTGCTCGACGCCATCGCGGCCCGGCTCAACCTCTTTGTGCGCAGCGACGAGCAGGAGCAGGCCTGGCGCTGGGTCGAGCCCATCCTGGCCGCCTGGCAGGCCGACGAAGCTGGCCCGCGCCCCTATGGCGCCGGCACCTGGGGCCCGCCCGCGGCCAGCGCCCTGGTGGCGCGCGACGGCTTTGTCTGGGGCGAAGAACAATGAGTCCCTCTGAATGCCTAGAACGGAGAACACCATGACCGCACCCCGCTGCGACCGCACCCCCGCTTGGCAGGCCTTGCGCGCCCACTATGAAGCACAGGGGCGCGCCTTCGACCTGCGCCAGGCTTTTGCCACCGACCGCGGCCGCTTCCAGGCCCTGGGTGTCGAGGCACCCGAGGTTTTTGCCGACCTGTCCAAGAACCTGGTCGACGCGAACACCCTGCAATTGCTGCTGGCCCTGGCGCGCGCCTGCGATCTGGAGGCGCGACGCGACGCCATGCTGGCCGGCGCCCCCACCAACACCACCGAGGGCCGCGCCGTGCTGCACACCGCCTTGCGCGCGCCGCGCGGGCAGGGGCCGCACAGCGACGAAGTGCATGGCGTGCTCGACGCGATGCTGGCCTATGCCGAGCGCATCCGCGCCGACGGCCGCATCCGCCACGTCGTCAACATCGGCATCGGCGGCAGCGACCTCGGGCCGCAGATGGTGCTGCCGGCGCTGGACGAGTTCGCCCACCGCGGCCTCAGCTTCCACTTCGTCAGCAATGTCGACGGCCACGACATCACGCCGGTGCTGCGCGGCCTGAAGCACGAAGAGACGCTGTTCATCGTCGCCAGCAAGACCTTCACGACCCAGGAGACGATGGCCAATGCCCATGCGGCGCGCGACTGGTTCCTGGCCCAGGGCGGCACCGACACGGCGCGCCACTTCGCCGCCAGCACCACCAATGTCGAGGCGGCAGCGGCCTTCGGCATCACCACCACCTTCGGCTTCTGGGACTGGGTGGGCGGGCGCTATTCGCTGTGGAGCGCCATCGGCCTGCCCATCGCCATCGCCATCGGTGCCGACAATTTCCGTGCGCTGCTGGCCGGCGCCCACGCGATGGACCGCCACTTCGCCAGCGCGCCGCTCGAGCGCAACCTGCCGGTGCTGCTGGGCCTGCTCGATGTCTGGTACCGCAATTTCCACGGTTTCACCAGCCGCAGCGTCGCGCCCTACCACCAGGGCCTCAAGCGGCTGCCAGCCTATCTGCAGCAACTGGAGATGGAAAGCAATGGCAAGTGCGTCGACCTAAATGGCGAGCCGCTGCCCTTCGGCACCAGTCCGGTGGTCTGGGGCGAGCCGGGCACCAACGGCCAGCACGCCTACTTCCAGATGCTGCACCAGGGCACCGATGTGATCCCGGTCGAGTTCATCGCCGTCAAGTGCCCGGCCCACGGCCTGCATGACCTGCATGCCAAGCTGCTGGCCAACTGCCTGGCGCAGAGCCAGGCGCTGATGCTGGGCAAGACCACGGCCCAGGCCGCGGCCGAGAAGGCGCCCACGGCATCGAAGACGCTGGCGCCCGAGACCCTGGCCCGCCACCGCACCTTTCCCGGCAACCGGCCGAGCACCACGCTGCTGCTGGACCGCCTGACCCCGGCCTCGTTGGGCGCGCTGATCGCCCTCTACGAGCATCGCGTCTACACCAGCGGCGCGCTCTGGGGCATCAACAGCTTCGACCAGTGGGGCGTCGAGCTCGGCAAGGCGCTGGCCGGCGACCTGCTGCCGCGCCTGGCCAGCGGCGACACCCGCGGCCTCGATGGCTCGACCGCCGGCCTGATGGCGCGGCTGGAAGGCTGGCACCGTCCGGCTTGACCCGACCTGGCAGAACCCACCGAGGAGACGGCGATGCAGGCTGCCGACTGGACGCGCGCCCACCACGACGGGTCGGCGCTCTATGTGCCGGATCCGACGCCCAGGCTCGGCGGCAAGGTCGACGTCTTCCTGCGCGTTCCGCGCGCCAGCGATGTCAGCCAGGCCTGGGTGCGCGTGATCAGCGACGGCGAGCCCGAACTGGTGCCTGCCACGGTTGACCGCCGGGAAAGCCGCGACACCTGGCTACGAGCCCGCGTGCCCGTCGTCAACCCGGTGCTCAGTTACCGCTGGCTGCTGGACGGCGGCAGCCAGGGCTATCAGTGGCTCAACGGCACGGGCCTGCACGGCCGCGATGTCGCTGACGCGGCCGATTTCAGGCTCAGCACCTACACGCCGCCGCCCGACTGGGCCACCGGCACCATGTACCAGATCTTTCCCGACCGTTTTGCCAAGTCCTGCGAGCGCCCGGCGCCGCCCTGGGCCCGGCCGGCGGCCTGGGACGACCCGGTCATCGGCGTTGGCCCCGACACGCCGCGCCAGCTTTATGGCGGCGATCTCGACGGCATCGCGGCCCATCTCGACCACATCGCCTCGCTGGGCGTGGGCACGATCTACCTCACGCCCTTTTTTCCGGCCGCATCCAACCACCGCTACAACGCCTCGACCTTCGGCCGCGTCGATCCGCTGCTGGGTGGCGACGAAGCCATGGCCCGCCTGGCCGCCGCCGCCCGTGCGCGCGGCATGCGGCTGATGGGAGACCTCACCACCAACCACGGCGGCGACACCCACGAGTGGTTCCGCGCCGCGGTGGCCGACCCGAAATCACCCGAGGCCGGCTTCTTCTTCTTCGAGCAGCATCCCGACAAGTACGCTGGCTGGTGGGGCATGAAGGAAATGCCCATCTTCGATCACCGCAGCGCCGAATTGCGCCGCCGCCTCTACGACGGGCCCGATTCGGTGGTGGCCCGGTGGCTGGGCCCGCATGCACTGGACGCCTGGCGTATCGACGTCGCCAACATGACCGGCATCCACGGCGACATCAACCTCAGCCATCAGGTGGCCACCACCATACGGCGCACGATGGCGCAGGTGGCGAAAGAGTCCTTCCTGCAGGCCGAGTCCAACCATGACGCCAGCCGCGACCTGCTGGGCGACGGCTACCAGGGCACGATGAACTACGCCGCCTTCACGCGGCCGCTGTGGCAATGGTTGCTGCCGCCCCAGGCCCGGCCCTATGCCCACGGCAAGTACCCGACGCTGCCCAATCTGGCGGGCCGCCTGGTGGTGGAGGCCATGCGTGAGTTCGCCGGTGTCACGCCCTGGCAGGGCACGCTGCACGCGATGAACCTGATCGGCTCGCACGACACCCACCGCGTCGCATCGCTGCTGGGTGATGCCGGCCTCGTCGACGTCGCCTTCGGCATGCTGGCCGCCTATCCCGGCGTGCCCATGATTTATGCCGGCGACGAGATCGGGCTGGCCGCCCTGGGGCCTGAGCAAGCCCGCATCCCCATGCCCTGGGCGCAAGCTCAGCGCTGGGATCCGCGCCGCCTGGCCCACACGCGGGCGTTGTTCACGGCCCGCGCCGGCAGCGTGGCGCTGCGACGCGGTGGCCTGCGCTGGCTCAACGTGGCCGACGACGCGATCACCTTCTTGCGCGAGGCGCCAGGCGAGTCCATCCTGGTGCATGCCGCCCGGGCCGTACACGCGCCGGTGCGCTTGCCGGTGGCGGTGCTTGGGGCAGAACTTGCGGGAATCGCCGGCACGGCAGACCTGCGTGCCGATGCCGACGACTGCATCACCCTGCCAGCGTCGGGGCCGGCCTTCGGGATGTGGCGGTTGGAAGCGGCCTGAGCCGCGCGGTTCAGGCTATCGTGCCGACCGCCGTCTGCGGCGAAGTTGGTGCCGCGGTATCGCCGTCGGCGACGAGCGCGCGGATGTTCTGGGCCAGGTCACCCTTGGGGCCCTGCACCAATTCGTAGCTCACCCGACCACCCTGCTTGAGGGTGCGGAAGCCTTCCATCTGCACCGCCGAGAAGTGGGCGAAGACGTCGGCGCCGCCGCCGTCGGGTTCAATGAAACCGAAGCCCTTGGCGTCGTTGAACCACTTGACCGTGCCTGACATCATGATGTGCCCCTTCTGACAGCGGCAAATTCTGCGCGTGCCGTGGAAAAGGTGTCAAGAATTTGACGAGATTGCCACCGCTGGCATGTATCTAACTGGCATCTCGATGCTCAGGGTGGCCCGTTGCTTGCAAGCGGATGTATCCGGACGGTTGCAGATTGCCGACTTGAAGGCCGCCGAATCAGTCCAACATCACGCCATCGGCCGGCCTTAATCCCGGCACCGTGCAGCCAGAACCCAACTCGATAGAATGCCTCATGCCCGAGGAAACACCGCCATCGCCACCTACGCAGCCCCCCGTGACACCCGATCAGGACGGCGGCGGTTCGGTGGTGGCCGAGCGCAAGGCGGCGCGCGTCAAGCCGCCATCGCTGTACCAGGTGGTGCTGCTCAACGACGATTACACACCGATGGAATTCGTCGTGATGGTGCTGCAGCACTATTTCCAGCGTGATGCGGATACTGCCACGCACATCATGCTGAAGATCCACCACGAAGGGCGCGGCATCTGCGGCGTCTACCCCAAGGACGTCGCCGCGACGAAGGTCGAACTGGTGCTCACGGCGGCCCGCCGTGAAGGACACCCGCTGCAATGCATTATGGAGGCCGCATGATCGCCCAAGAGCTAGAAGTCAGCCTGCACATGGCCTTCGTCGAGGCGCGCCAGCAGCGCCACGAGTTCATCACGGTCGAGCACCTGTTGATGGCACTGCTCGACAACCCCTCGGCCGCCGAAGTGCTGCGCGCCTGCGCCGCCAATATCGATGATTTGCGCAAGAGCCTGGCCGGCTTCATCAAGGAAAACACGCCCACCGTCGGCGGCAGCGACGAGGTCGACACCCAGCCGACGCTGGGCTTCCAGCGCGTCATCCAGCGCGCCATCATGCATGTGCAGAGCACCGGCAGCGGCAAGAAGGAAGTCACCGGTGCCAATGTGCTGGTGGCCATCTTCGGCGAGAAGGACTCGCACGCTGTCTACTACCTGCACCAGCAGGGCGTGACGCGGCTGGACGTGGTGAACTACATCGCCCACGGCATCAAGAAGAACGACCCGCCCGAGCCGGCCAAGAGCAATGAGGCCAATGGCAACAACGAGGGCGAGAAGGAAGAGGGCGGCGACGCCAAGGGCTCGCCGCTCGAGCAGTTCACCCAGAACCTCAACCAGCTGGCGCGCGACGGCAAGATCGACCCCCTGATCGGCCGCGAGCTCGAGGTCGAGCGCGTGATCCAGGTGCTGTGCCGCCGGCGCAAGAACAACCCGCTGCTGGTGGGCGAGGCCGGCGTGGGCAAGACCGCCATCGCCGAGGGCCTGGCCTGGCGCATCACCCAGAACGACGTGCCCGAGGTGCTGGGCGATGCCACCGTCTACGCGCTGGACATGGGCGCGCTGCTGGCCGGCACCAAGTACCGCGGCGACTTTGAACAACGCCTCAAGGGCGTGCTCAAGCAGCTGAAAGACCACCCCAACGCCATCCTCTTCATCGACGAGATCCACACGCTCATCGGCGCTGGCGCCGCCAGCGGCGGTACCCTGGACGCCAGCAACCTGCTCAAGCCCGCGCTCAGCAATGGCACGATGAAGTGCATTGGCGCGACCACCTTCACCGAGTACCGCGGCATCTTCGAGAAGGACGCGGCGCTCTCGCGGCGCTTCCAGAAGGTCGACGTGGTCGAGCCTTCGGTCGAGCAGACGATAGAAATCCTCAAGGGCCTGAAGACCCGCTTCGAGGAGCACCACAGCGTCAAGTACGCGGTCGGCGCGCTGCAGGCCGCGGCCGAGCTCTCGGCCAAGTACATCAACGACCGCCACCTGCCCGACAAGGCCATCGACGTCATCGACGAGGCCGGCGCCGCCCAGCGCATCCTGCCGGCCGGCAAGCGCAAGAAGACCATCACGCGCAACGAGGTCGAGGAGATCGTCGCCAAGATCGCGCGCATCCCGCCGGCCAGCGTCTCCAGCGATGACCGCGGCAAGCTCAAGCTGCTCGACCGCGATCTCAAGAGCGTGGTTTTCGGGCAAGACCCGGCCATCGATGCCATCGCCGCGGCCATCAAGATGGCTCGCTCGGGCCTGGGCAAGCCCGACAAGCCCATCGGCAGCTTCCTCTTCAGCGGCCCCACCGGCGTCGGCAAGACCGAGGTCGCCAAGCAGCTGGCCTATGTGATGGGCATAGACCTGATCCGCTTCGACATGTCGGAGTACATGGAGCGCCACGCCGTCAGCCGCCTGATCGGCGCGCCCCCGGGCTATGTCGGCTTCGACCAGGGCGGCCTGCTCACCGAGGCCATCAGCAAGAAGCCGCACGCGGTGCTGCTGATGGACGAGATCGAGAAGGCGCACCCCGACGTCTTCAACGTGCTGCTGCAGGTGATGGACCACGGCACGCTGACCGACAACAACGGGCGCAAGGCCGATTTCCGCAACGTGATCATCATCATGACCACCAATGCGGGCGCCGAGACCATGAACAAGGCGACGATAGGCTTCCTGAACAAGCGCGAGCAGGGCGACGAGATGGGTGACATCAAGCGCCTGTTCACGCCCGAGTTCCGCAACCGGCTCGACGCCATCATCAACTTCCGCTCGCTCGATGAAGACATCATCCTGCGCGTGGTCGACAAGTTCCTGCTGCAGCTTGAAGGCCAGCTGGCCGAGAAGAAGGTGGAAGTCACCTTCACGGATGCGCTGCGCAAGCACCTGGCCAAGAAGGGCTTCGACCCGCTGATGGGCGCGCGTCCCATGCAGCGCCTGATCCAGGACACGATACGCCGCGCGCTGGCTGACGAGTTGCTGTTTGGTCGCCTGGTCGACGGTGGCCGACTGACAGTGGACATCGACGACAAGGAAGCGGTGCAACTCGACATCCAGCCGCCCAAGAAAAGCGACAAGCCGAAGGCTGAGGCGACCCCGGCCTAGCGCCCGGGGGCCGGCCGGTCCCCGGGCCGGCCGCTACATCGAGGCGGCCAGCAACGCGCGGTAGTCGTCGCAGCTGGCGAGCCGCGGATTGGTCTTGTGGCAGTGGTCGGCCATCGCGCCGGCTATCACGCGCTCGAAAACGTCTTCGCCCACGCCCATCGCAGCCAGGCCGGCCGGCAGGCCCAGGCGTGCATTCATCGCCCGCAATGCCGCGATCAGCTCGGTGCCGGCCTCGTCGCAGCCGGCCAGGCCCATGGCCTGCGCCATGCGCGGCAGGCGCTTCTCGCGCCGGATGCTGTCGGCCTGGGCATTGAAAGCCACCACCGCGGGCATGAACATCGCGTTCAGCGTGCCGTGGTGCAGGCGCGGGTTGACGCCGCCCAGGCTGTGGCTGAGTGAATGCACGCAGCCCAGGCCCTTCTGGAAGGCCAGCGCGCCCTGCATGCTGGCGCTCATCATGTTCCAGCGCGCCTCGCGGTCTGTGCCATCACGCGTGGCGCGCTCGATATGGCCCCAGCCGCGCGCCAGGCCGTCCAGCGCAATGCCGTCGGCCGGCGGGTTGACGGCCGGTGCCATGAAGGTCTCCATGCAGTGGGCGATGGCGTCCATGCCGGTGGCCGCCGTCAGGCCCGGCGGCAGGCCGGCGGTGAGATCAGGGTCGAGCAGGGCCGCCTTGGGCATCAAATGCCAGCTGTGGAAGCCGAGCTTTCGGCCGTCGTCGACGATGACGATGGCCCCGCGCGCCACCTCGCTGCCGGTGCCGGCCGTGGTGGGCACGGCAATCAGCGGCAGCACGCGGTCGCTGATCAAGGGGCTGCCGCCTTCGATGGTGGCGTAGGTCTTCAGCGGCCCTTCGTGGGTGGCGGCGATGGCCACGCCCTTGGCCAGATCGATGCTGGAGCCGCCGCCCACCGCCACCAGGCCGTCGCAGCCTGCTTCCTTCAGCACTGCCACCGCGGCGTACACGGCGGCCTCGGTGGGGTTGGACGGCGTGCCGTCGAACACCGCGTGCGGTAGGTCGCCCAGCGCATCCAGCGCCATCTGCAGCACGCCGGCGGCACGCACGCCGGCGTCCGTCACCACCAGAGGCCGCCGCATGCCGATGCGCTGGCACTCGGTCGCCAGCAGGCGCACGGCGCCGTGGTCGATGTCAATCTGGGTCAGGTAGAGGATGCGCGCCATGGCCTTCGGTGTGCGGATGCGGAGCTGAAAGTATGCTCTCGGCAGCGATGACCACCCAGCTTCTCACCCCGCAGATGGCCGGCCTGCTAGACCGCATCCAGCGCGCCGTCCGCACCCCGCTGCACGCGATGACGCCGCCCGAGGCTCGCCAGGCCTACGAACGCGCCGCCGAGGTGCTGGATCTGCCACGCGCGCCGCTGGCCCGCGTCGAGGACTTCACCCTGCCGGGTGGCGGCGGCGCGCCGCGCCCGGCCCGTCTCTATGCAGCCGGCCCCGAGCCGCGACCCGCGCTGCTCTACCTGCACGGCGGCGGCTTCGTCATCGGCAGCCTGGAGACCCACGACAGCCTGTGCCGCCAGCTCGCGCGGCGCAGCGGCTGGGCCGTGGTGGCGCTGGACTACCGGCTGGCGCCCGAACACCCGTTTCCGGCCGCGGTCGACGATGCTTGGGCCGCGATGGAATCCTTGGCCGCCGACCCGGCCCGACACGGCATCGCCAAGCTCGCCGCCGTCGGTGGCGACAGCGCCGGCGGCACGCTGGCGGCCGTGAGCGCCCTGCATGCGCGCGACCGCGGCCTGCCGCTGGCGCTGCAGTTGCTGATCACGCCCGGCACCACGGCCCACGCCGACACCGCGTCGCACCGCCTCTTTGCCAACGGCTTTCTGCTCGACGCCGTGACCATCGCCTGGATGTTCGACCACACCATCCCCCACCACCACCGGCGCGACTGGCGCTTCGCCCCGCTGGAGGCCGATCTCGACGGCGTTGCACCCGCGTGCATCGTGCTGGCCGAGTGCGATCCGCTGGTCGACGAGGGCCTGGCCTATGGCGACCGCCTTCGCATGGCTGGCGTGCCGGTGCAACTGGAGCTCTATCGCGGCGTGACGCACGACTTCATCAAGATGGGGCGTGCTCTGAAGGAAGCCGTGACCGCCCTGGACGCCGCGGCCGCGGCATTGCGCCAGGCCAGCCCGACATGAAACGCAGCGATTTCCGCCACCTCGAACGCCTGCGCGTGCGCTGGGCCGAGGTCGACCTGCAAAAGATCGTCTTCAACGGCCATTACCTGATGTACGTCGACACTGCGGTGGCCGGCTGGTGGCGCGCGCTCGCATTGCCCTATGCCGAGACGCTGGCCGGCCTGGGGGGCGATCTCTTCGTGCGCAAGGCGACGCTGGACTACGAGGGCTCGGCGCGTTTCGATGAGCGGCTGGACATCGGCGTGCGCTGCATCCACCAGGGCAACAGCTCGATGCGCCTGCAGGCAGCCGTCTTTCGCGGCGAGCGGCGCCTGGTACACGGTGAGCTGGTCTACGTCTATGCTGACCCGGCAACGCAGACCGCCAGGCCGCTGCCGGCACCGCTGCGCGAGGCCATCCTGGCGTTTGAGTCGGGCGCGGCGATGGTGACGCTGCAACTGGGCGACTGGGCGGCGCTGGGCGCGCAGATCAGCCCCGTGCGCCAGGCCGTTCTGGTGGACGAGCAAGGCTTGCCGGCGCAGCTGGCGGGCGACGAAAGCGACGTACCGGCCCTGCACTTGCTGGCGCTCAACCGGATGGGCGCGGCGGTGGGCTGCGGCCGGCTGAGCATGGACGAGCGGGCCGACGAGGGCAGGGTGGCGCGGCTTGCCCGCATGGCCGCGCTGCCCGGCGTGCGCGGCGCCGGCGTAGGCCGCACCATGCTCGAAGCCTTGCTGGGCGCGGCGGCCGAACGTGGCTGCACCGAGGTGAGGCTTGAAGCAGCCATCGATGCCGTGCCGCTGTACAGCCGCGCCGGATTCGTCGCCGAAGGCCCCGTCTACGTCGAAGCCGGCCTGCCGCACCAGGCGATGCGCCTGCGCCTGGATCAGGCCAGGGCTTCGAAGACCTCGACGTGACGCTCGGCGGGGCACCATGCGGCCTCCCGCACCCGGCCCAACAGCGCTTCACTCACGACGTCCGGCGCTGCATAGGTCTCCATCACCGTGACCTGGCCGCGGGCGACGTCGACGCGGCGGTACAAGCGCACCGCCAATCCTGGATGAGAGGCTTGCAGCGCAGCCTGAAAATCGCGTGCCGCAGCGATGGCGGCTGGCGCAGCCTCGGGGCCCACGCGCCAGTAGACGAAGATCTCGCCGCTCAAGCCGCCTCGGCCGGAATCTCGTAAGGCAATTCGCCCAGTTGCAGCAGCGGGCCGTCAGCGCTGCCGGCATGCAGACTTCCGCCGGTCATGGCCGCGAGCTTGAGCTCGACCAACGCCGCATGGCGGTCTTCGCCCAGCGATCCCGCCAGCACCACCATGCCGGCCGGCTGGCCGGGGTCGGCGCTGTGGAAGATGTCCTGGCCCGGCTGCAGCGCCGTGGCGCTGTCGACGACGAGGCCGCGGCGCTTGAGCGTGCCGCGGTACTGGCTGCGCGCCACCACCTCCTGGCCCGGGTAGCAGCCTTTCTGGAAATTGACGCCGCCGACAAGTTCGAGATTGACCATCTGCGGCACGAACTGCTCGGACGTGGCCGCCATCACCCGCGCCACGCCGCTGCGCGCTTCGAGCCACTGCCAGGCCGCGGGTGCCAGCGTCTGCGGCAGCGGCGCATCGGGCGCACGCGCCAGCAACACGCGCGGGATAGACAGTCCGTCGACCACGGCGGCCGGCAGCACGATGGCGTCACCCGCCGGCCCCTTGATGCAGGTCCACGCTGCAGCGGCATCTGCCCCTGCGCAGAGCTCGCCCACTGCGCTGCCGGCAGCGCCCCACAGCGCCCGTTCGGCCGTGGCGTCGCTCAGCTTGCACTTGGCGCGCAGCACGAACATCGTCAGGCGCTTGAGTACGGCCGGCAGCAGATCGGCGCTGCAGGCGAGCAGGAATTCGTCGTCGGCCGGGCGCCAGACCACGAAGGTGGCGAGCAGCCGGCCCTTGGCCGAGCAATAGCCGGCCAGCCGCGCCTGTCCGGCCTGGAGCTGGCTCATGTCCTGGGTCAGCTGGCCATGCAGAAAGCTCGCGGCGTCCTCGCCCCGGGCGCGGATCAGGCCCCAGTCGCTCAGGCGGACGCTGCCTTGGGGCAGGGCGGAAGGGGTCGTTGAGATCATGGCCTGATTATCATCGGCGCCCCATGGCAAGCCGTTCCCCAGGTCTTCGTCCCGCACTGGCCCCGCTGGCCGTGATGGCGCTGCTGGCCGCTTCGATGGCCGGTGCGGCCTGGTGGTGGCTGGAGCGCCCGCTGCCGCTGGCCGCGACCCACGCCGAGCTCTCCATCGAGCCCGGCACGGCGCCGCGCCAGGTGGCCCAGGCCTGGGTCGACGCCGGCGTGCAGACTTCGCCGGAGTTGCTCTATGCCTGGTTCCGTGCCTCCGGCCAGGCGCGCCGCATCCGCGCCGGCAGCTATGAAATTGCCGCCGGCACCACGCCGCGCCGATTGCTCGAGAAGATGGTGCAGGGCGACGAGACCTTGGAGCGAGTGCGCGTCATCGAGGGCTGGACGCTGCGCCAGCTGCGCGCTGCGCTGGCCGCCGCGCCCTATCTGCGCCCGGCCACTGCCGACCTGAGCGAGGCCCAGCTGATGGAGGCGCTGGGCGCCGCAGGCCAAGCCGCCGAGGGCCGCTTCTTCCCCGACACCTACGTCTACAGCCGCGGCGTCAGCGACCTCACGGTGCTCAGGCGCGCCCACGCCGCGATGCAGCGCCGCCTGGCCGAGGCCTGGGCCCAGCGCGCCGAAGCCACGCCGCTGAAGAGTCCCGACCAGGCGCTGATCCTGGCCTCCATCGTCGAAAAGGAGACCGGGGCACCGGACGACCGCGGACGTGTGGCCGGCGTCTTCAGCAACCGTCTGCGCATCGGCATGCCCTTGCAGACCGACCCGACGGTGATCTACGGCCTGGGCGCTGCCTTCGACGGCAATCTGCGCCGGCGCGACCTGCTCACCGACGGCCCCTACAACACCTATACGCGCGCCGGCCTGCCGCCCACCCCCATCGCGCTGCCCGGCATGGCCAGCCTGCTGGCCGCGGTCAAGCCCGAGGCGACGCGAGCGCTCTACTTCGTGGCCCGCGGCGACGGCAGCAGTGCCTTCAGCGAGACCCTGGCCGAACATAATCGGGCGGTGAACCAATACCAGCGAGCCCGGCATTGAGCGGCGGGCGCTTCATCAGCTTCGAAGGCATAGACGGCGCCGGCAAGAGCTCGCACATCGAGACGCTGGCGGCCTGGCTGCGCGAGCGTGGCCACGAGGTCGTGGTGTCGCGCGAGCCCGGCGGCACGCCACTGGCCGAGCGGCTGCGCGAACTGGTGCTGCACGCACCGATGGACGCGCTGACCGAGGCCTTGCTGGTCTTCGCCGCGCGGCGCGACCACCTCGTCCAGTTGATCGCACCGGCGCTGGCGCGCGGCGCCACCGTGCTGTGCGACCGCTTCACCGACGCAACCTTCGCCTACCAGGGCGGCGGGCGGGGCTTCGACCTGGCGGTGCTGGCTCAACTTGAACAATGGGTGCAGGCCGGGCGCACGCCGGATCTGACCTTCTGGTTCGACCTGCCCGCCGCCACGGCTGCCCAGCGACGCGGCGCGGCGCGCGCACCCGACCGCTTCGAAGCCCAGGACGCCGCCTTCTTCGAGCGCGTGATTGCCGGCTATGCAGCGCGCGCCGCCGCCGCGCCCGAGCGCTTCGCGCGCATCGCTGCGGTGCAGGAGCGGGCCGCGGTCTGGGCCCAGATCGAGGCCGAGATGCGTCGGCGCGCATGGTGGTAGACGCCGGCGCCGGTTTGATGGTGGGCGAGGACGGCGAGCTGCCTCTGCCCTGGATCGCCGATGCACTGGCCGCGGCCCTGGGCACGCAGCGTGGTCACGCCCTGCTGCTGCACGCCGCGCCGGGCTCGGGCGCGCTGCCGTTCGCTTTGACGCTGGCCCAGGCCTGGTTGTGCGAAGTGGGCGGGGTGGCTGGGGGCGCGCGCCGGCCTTGTGGCCGCTGCGGCAGCTGCCATCTGGTGCAGGCCCGCGTCCACCCCGACCTGCGCGTGCTGCTGCCCGAAACCCTGCGCCGCGAGCACGACTGGCCGCTGGCCGACGACAAGCCCGAGGGCGACGAGGGCAAGCGCAAGCCGAGCCGCCAGATCCGCGTCGACGAGGTCCGCGGCCTCATCGACTGGGTCTACAAGACCAGCGCCCGCGGCCACGGCAAGGTGGCGCTGCTGCATCCGGCCGATGTGTTGAACCTGCAGTCGGCCAATGCGCTGCTCAAGACGCTGGAAGAGCCTCCGGCCGGCACTCGCGTGCTGCTGACCACGGCCGACCCGGCGCAGATCCTGCCCACGGTGCTGAGCCGTTGCCAGCGCCTGCGCTTGGCCGACCCGCCGCGCGAGCAGGCCGCGGCCTGGCTGGCGCACCAGGGCGTGGCCGCGCCCGAGGTGCTGCTGGCGGCCTGCAGCGGCCGCGCTCTCGATGCCCTGGCGCTGGCGCGTGCGGGCGTCGACGCCCGCGCCTGGGCCGCGGTGCCGCCGGCGGTGGCACGAGGGCAGGGCGGTGTCTTCGCGGGCTGGCCCGTGCCGCGCGTCGTCGACACGCTGCACAAGCTCTGCCATGACGCGATGGCCCGCGCCTGCGGCGCGCCGACCACCTTCTTCGCCGCCGACGCCGTGCCGGCCCAGGCCGCGCTGCCGGCGCTGAGCGCGTGGTCGCGCGAGCTGGATCGCATTGCCCGCCATGACGAACACCCTTGGCAGGAAGCCCTGCTGGTCGACGCCCTGGTGCAGGGCGCCGCGCAGGCGCTGGCGGCTTGCGCGCGACGCACGCCACAGGCCGGGTCAGCAGCATCACCCGCAGTCCGGCGCTTGGATACACTTCCCCGATGACTGATCGCGCGTCCACCCGATCCGGCGGCCTCGGCCCGCCCGCTGCAGGCCCCGTCCCCGCCGGTGCCCCTGGCCGCCCCAGCGTCATCCAGCTGATGTTCCGCGAGAAGGGCGCGCTCTATGCCGCCTACATCCCGCTTCTCACCGAGGGCGGGCTCTTTGTGCCGACGAACCGCGAATACCGGCTCGGCGACGACATCTACCTTCTGCTGTCGCTGCCCGACGATCCGCAACGCTTTCCGGTGGCCGGCAAGGTGGCCTGGATCACGCCGGCCAACGCGTCGGGCGGGCGCACACAAGGGGTGGGCGTGCGATTCCCCAACGACGAAAAATCGCGCCAGCTCAAGATCAAGATCGAAGAAGCGCTGGGCACCCAGATCTCTTCGTCCAAGCCCACCCAGACCATCTGAGCGGCGTGGCCTGACCGGCATGAGCCGGACGGAGCCAGGCCCGCCTTGCGCATGTTCGTCGATTCGCACTGCCACCTGAACTTTCCCGGCCTGCGCGAGCGGCTGCCCGAGATCCGTGCCGAGATGGCCGCCGCAAGGGTTGATCGCGCGCTGTGCATCTGCACCACGCTGGAAGAGTTCGACGAGGTCCACGGCATCGCGCTCGCCCACACCAACTTCTGGGCCACCGTGGGCGTCCACCCCGACAACGAGGGCGTGCTGGAACCGTCGCTGGACGATCTTCTCGGGCGCGCCGCCCTGCCGCGCGTCGTGGCCATCGGTGAAACCGGGCTGGACTACTACCGCCTCAACGGCCGCAGCCTGGCCGACATGGCCTGGCAACGCGAGCGCTTCCGCGTCCACATCCGCGCCGCCCGCCATGCGGCCCTGCCCTTGGTGGTACACACCCGCGCCGCCGGTGCCGACACGGTGACGATGCTGGCCGACGAAGGGGCGACCTCGGGTGTCTTCCACTGTTTCACAGAGACCCCGGCCATCGCTGCCGCCGCACTGGACCTGGGCTTCTACATCTCCTTCTCAGGCATTCTGACCTTCCGCAACGCGGTCGAGATCCAGGAAGTCGCGGCCATGGTGCCGCTGGAGCGTTGCCTGATCGAGACCGACAGCCCCTATCTGGCTCCGGTGCCGCACCGAGGCCGCAGCAACCAGCCTGCCTGGGTGGCGCACGTCGCAGCCAAGCTGGCGCAGATCAAGGGCCTGTCGGTCGAGGACGTGGCCCGTGTCACGAGCGCGAATTTCGAAAGGCTTTTCGACCGCGCGGCCCCATCGGGCGCTGCGCCGGCCTAGAAATCGCGCAGCGAGCCCCGGCCGCTCGGGACGCTTCGTGTCAGAAGTCATCCGACAAGCCGTTTGGCGCTGCGGTGACAATGAAAATCCGCGCTCGCGGCGTAGAGTGAACCCAGGCCGGTACTGGCCTGAGGAGCGTCGAAATGGCCCATCCCATCGCGGAGCGCAACCCCTTCATGCTCATGCTGCACCCGGAGGTGATCATTGCCGCCGTGGAAAAGTCCGAGCGGCTCGGGCAGCTGAACCGGCATCTCTGCCGTCCGCTCGACAGGCCCGCGCCGGGCGGCAATCAGGCGACGTCCAGCCTCGAACGCGACGACGAGGACGACGTACCCCGCGAATGAGCCGGATGGCGGCTGCCGTGGCGCCGCCGGCGTGAGCCGCGGGAGCGGGAGGCCAGCTCCGCAGGCCGCGGCGTTGCCAATCGGCGCCGCTCCGCACGCCGGGCCCAGGCCCAGACCAGGGCAAGCACGCCCGCAGATAACGCCATCACCAGTTCGCGATGCGTGCGGGTCCAGAGGCCAACCGATTGGATGACGGGCATGGCCTCGCCCAATTGAAGCTCGAAGGCCGGTTCTTGCGTGGCGCGCCAACGCGGCGCGGGGTCACGCGCGGGCGGGCGGGCTTCGATGCCATCGCTGTCTGACTCGGATCGTCGCCTTGGCATTTCCCTCGCGCTTGCCAGAGGAATGGCCCCGAGGCCGAAGAGCGCGAACTTCTGCTCCGGCTGCTTGCTCTCACCGCCTGAACTCCGTCTGCTGCCCATTGCCGGATCGGCGCCAGCCTGGCCTTCGGTGGCACGTCGTCGGGCGTCCATGCCCGCCAACGCGGCATGGCGCTTCAAGCCTGGATCAGGGCTGGAAGCGGCAGTTTGAGGCGGCTCTTGCAGCCCGGCGAGTTCAGGCCGTTGCGGTACCAGGGGGAAGGCTTCGGCTGCGCGTCGGGGCTGGGCCGGCAAGAACTCATCCACCCGGCGCTCGGGGCTGGCGGTCGCGCCAGCACCCAACATCGCCGCGCAAGCGATGGCAAGGCTGATCAGCGGGCGTGGGTGGCGAGGACTGTTCACGTTCAAATCGGGAGCTCGACCGCGCGAGGCCGCGGGCTGTTGGGCGCAGGCACAAGCAAATGTTGATCCGGCTCAAAAATCCGTCGCCTTGGCAGCGACTTGCGGCACATGGGGGGACGACAGGCCTGGCGGCTGTCAAGCGCATCGACAGTTGGAATGATAGCCACGCTCTATTTAATTTCGCACAATGTATATTATGTAAACTACAAAAAAGCAATGATGCCTGAATCAGTGACTCGGCAGAGGCATGCCAAGGAGTGGCCTGTGTCGTACTGCCAAGTCAATCGCGGCCACCACGCTCGAACTCATCCAGCGCCAGGATCAAGCTGGTTCTGTGCTCGCGTGCAACCTCCTGCCAGGAGATGCCGGTCAACGCCCCCTCCATGGCCCAGAGCAGATTCAGGCTGGTGCTCGCGCCGCAGCGCTTGACCCGGACATAGGCCGCGACCGAGCCCAGGCGCCGCAGTTCTTCCAGCGTTTTGATGCCGGCCCGCTCCAGCATCTGCTGCGACTTGGGGCCGAAATTTGGCAATTCGGCTATCGGCTTACCCTTCACGTCGAGCGCGTGGTCGAGTCGCCGAAGCGCTGCGCCGACCGTGCCCTGGCCTTGGCGGCCTCGACCTCGCGCTGCCGAGGTTCGGCGCTGGTGACCAGCGCCTGCATCAAGCGCCTCGCCGTTGCGGCGACTTCGTCGACGGCGGCTTCGAAGGCGGCCTCGTTGGCCTTGGACGGCACGCTGAATCCGCTGAGCTTGCGTACGAACTGCAGCGCGGCATCGCGGATCTCGAGTTCGGAAGCCGGGGGCTCGAAATTGAAGAGCGTCTTGATGTTGCGGCACATGGCGGCCCAATGCCCTCTCAAAGCCAGAGCCAGATGCGCCTGAGCCAGGCCGGGACGCGGCTGTGCTTGGGTTGGTAGTGCTGTCTGAACGAGTGCTTCATGCTGACCTCCACGCAATTGACTGTACATACATACAGCCTCAAGGGCAAGCATGCCGATGTCCACCATGAACAGCCGGCACAATCGCCAGCCCATGCACGAACACAACGAAACCCTGAGCGAGGCGCGCGCACGCAATGTGCGAGATGCGCTGCTGGAAGACATAGGCCGCTGCGACTGGACCGCGCTGCTGGTGCCCATGGATCGACAGGCGCTGGCGCGCGTGGTGGCCAAGGAGACCGCGGTCGTCTGCGGCCAGCCCTGGTTCGAGGCCTGCGTCGCCGCGCTCGATGCCGAGGCGCGCGTGGCCTGGGCGGTGCGCGAGGGCGAGGCCGTGGCCGCCGGCACCGAACTGTGCCGCATCGAAGGCCGTGCGCGCGCCCTGCTCAGCGCCGAACGACCGGCCCTCAACTTCCTGCAAATGCTGTCAGCGGTGGCGACACTGACGCGCCAGTACGTCGACGCCATCGCCGGGCTCTCGCCCAATCCGCGCGGCTGCGCCGTGCTGGACACGCGCAAGACCCTGCCCGGCCTGCGCCAGGCGCAGAAGTACGCGGTGCGCGTCGGCGGCGGCCAGAACCAGCGCCTGGCGCTGTGGGATGGCATCCTGATCAAGGAAAACCACATCGCGGCCGCCGGCGGCATCGCACCGGCGCTGCAGGCGGCCTTCGCGCTCGATGCCGGCGTCTCGGTGCAGATCGAGGTCGAGAGCCTGTCTGAAATGGAACAGGCCCTGGCCGCCGGCGCCAAGAACATCCTGATCGACGATTTTTCGCTCGCCGACATGCGCCAGGCCTGCGTGATCAACGCAGGCCGCGCCGTGCTCGAGGTCTCGGGCGGCGTCGATCTCGACAGCATCCGTACCATTGCCGCCACGGGCGTTGATCGCATCTCGATCGGCAAGCTGACCAAGGATGTGCGCGCCGTCGATCTGTCGATGCGCATCGCTGCCTGAGCAACCCCACAGGACAGGAGCAGCACATGGTCCGCAACCAGGTCGTCCAGGCCGACACCCAGGCCCCGCCCGTCACCGCGGCGCTGGCGCGCTTCGTCGCCCAGCATGCTTCGCGCGGCTGGAGCGATGCGGTCGAGGCCGAGGCCCATCGCACCTTTGCCAACTGGATGGGCTGCGCCATCGGTCCCAGTGGCCACGAGACCGTCAAGGCGGCGCTGGCCGCAGTGCAGGAACTGGCGCCAGCGCCTCAGGCCGCGGTGCTGGGGCGGCGCGAGCGCGTCGACATCGCCAGTGCCGCCCTGGTCAACGGCATTGCCTCTCACACCTGGGACTTCGACGACACCCATCTGCGCACCATCATCCACCCCGCCGGGCCGGTGGCACCGGCAGCGCTGGCGCTGGCCGAGCATCTGGGGCGCAGCGGGCGCGAGCTGATCGACGCGCTGGTGCTGGGCATCGAGGTCTCGTGCCGCGTCGGCAATGCCATCTACCCCGACCACTACGACCGTGGCTGGCACATCACCGGCTCCACCGGCATGCTGGGCAGCGCCGCCGCCTGCGCGCGCCTGCTGCGCCTGGACGCCCGCGCCACCCAGATGGCTCTGGGCATTGCAGCCTCGCAACCCATCGGCGTGCGCGAGCAGTTCGGCAGCATGACCAAGCCCTTCCACCCGGGCGGTGCGGCGCGTGCCGGCCTGATGTCGGCGCTGATGGCGCGCCACGGCTATACCGCGTCGCCCCGTGCGCTGGAAGCGCCGCGCGGCCTGCTGCAGGTGTTCTCGGACAAGACCGACTGGTCGGCCATCGTCGACGGGCTGGGCGAAACCTGGGAGGTGTCGCTCAACACCTACAAGCCCTTCGCCTGCGGCATCGTGATCCACCCCAGCATCGATGGCTGCGTGCAGCTGCGCGAGGCCCACGGCCTGCGTGCGGAAGACATTGCCAAGGTGAGGTTGCGCGTGCATTCGCTGGTGCTCGAGCTCACCGGCAAGAAGACGCCCACCGATGGCCTGCTGGCCAAGTTCAGCGTCTACCACTCCTGCGCCGTGGGCCTGATCTACGGCCGTGCCGGCGAGCACGAGTACAGCGACGAGGTGGTGCGGCGGCCCGAGGTCATTGCGCTGCGCGACCGCGTCGAGGCCATCGTCGACGAGGCCATCGACGAGGCCGCGGCCGACATCACGGTGAAGCTGCGCGACGGCCGCGAGCTGCACTGCTTCGTCGAGCACGCGGTGGGCAGCCAGCAGCGGCCCCTGAGCCAGGCCCAGCTGCGCGCCAAGTTCGTCGACCAGGCCGCGCCGGTGCTGGGCGACGACAAGGCGGCGCGCGCCTGGACCGCAGCGCTGACGGTCGGCGAAGCCGACGGAGTGGCCCCGCTCATCGCGCTGGCGACCTTGTGAGCTGCGGCCGTGGCCACCCTGGGCCCGTGTTGCACTTCGCAAAGTTGCGTGCCGAAGACGGCGCTTCGCGCATGATGGGCGCGATGACTGCCCCGTTTGCCCTTCCCTTCCCCCCGCCCCGCCCCCTGACCCACCGCCTGACCTGTGCCCTGCTGTTGGCGCTGCTGTGCAGCGCCTGCAGTCCGCGAGATGCCGCTGCGCCGGTGTCGTCGGCGGCCAGCGCCGCATCGAGCCCGGCGTCAGGCACGGGCGCGGCGGCCTCGGCTCCGCCGGTGTCGGTCACCACCGTGCGCGCGCAGCTCAAGGACGTGCCGGTGCAACTCACCGCCACCGGCACTGTGGCGCCGCTGTCCAGCGTCGAGGTCAAGCCCCAGGTCAGCAGCGTGGTGACCCAGGTTCACATCCGCGAAGGCCAGTTCGTGCGCGCGGGCGAGCCGCTGTTCACCCTCGACGCCCGTGCCGACGAGGCCAATGTCGCCCGCGCCCGCGCCCAGCTGGCGCGCGACGAGGCCGGCCTGGCCGACGCGCGGCGCCAGCTCGCGCGCAGCCGTGAGCTGCTGGCTCAGAACTTCGTTTCGCAGGGCGCGCTCGACGCCAACCAGGCCGCGGTCGATGCCCAGGCCGCACTGGTGGCGGCCGACCGCGCCGCCGTCGACGCCGCCCTGGTGCCGCTGTCCTATGCCCGCGTGCGCGCGCCCGGCGCCGGGCGCGTGGGCGCGATCAATGTCTATGTCGGCAGCTCGGTGCAGGCCAACCAGACGACGCTGGTCACCATCACCCAGCTCGACCCCATCGCCATCGCCTTCAACCTGCCGCAACGCCATCTGGCCGATGCGCTGGTGGCGCTGCAGGGCGGCGGCGCCGCGGTCAGCGCCACCCTGCCTGAGGGTGGCACGCCGCTTTCCGGGCGGTTGCGCTTCGTCGACAACGCGGTTGATGCCACCTCGGGCACGGTCAAGGTCAAGGCCCAATTCGATAACCGCGGCGGCAAGCTGTGGCCGGGTGCCTTCGTCAACGTGGCGCTCACCGTGCGTTCGCTGGCTGGCGCCGTGGTGGTTCCGCAGGCGGCCATCGTGCAGAGTGCGCGCGGCCCCCTGGTCTACGTGGTGCAAGAAGGCCGCGCCGCGGCGCGGCCGGTGCAGTTGCTCTTTGCCCAGGGCGAGGATGCGGCGGTGAGCGGCCTGCGCGCCGGCGAGCGCGTGGTGCTCGACGGGCGCCAGAACCTGCGCCCGGGCGCCGCCGTGGTGGAACGCAATCGCGAGGGTGGCGAAAAAGGCGCTGGTGGCGGCGGTAGCGGTGCCCGCGGTGGCACCAGCGCCGCGTCGGGCGCCTCAGCGCCGCGCCGCACCGCGCCGGCCGGCCAGGACGCCGCGCCGTGAACCTGTCCGAGCTCTTCATCCGCCGCCCGGTCACGACGGTGCTGCTCAACGCCGCCATCGTGCTGGCCGGCGTCATCGGCTACCGCAGCATTCCGGTGGCGGCCCTGCCCAGCTACGACACGCCGGTCATCAATGTCTCGGCCGCGCTGCCCGGTGCCAACCCGGAAACCATGGCCAGTTCGGTGGCGCTGCCGCTCGAGAAGCAGTTCCAGACCATCCCCGGCCTCAAGACGCTGAGCTCGTCCAGCACCCTGGGCAGCACTTCGCTGACGCTGGAGTTCGAGGAAGGCCGCTCGGTCGATGCGGCGGCGGTGGACGTGCAGGCGGCGCTGCTGCGTGCGCAGCGCGCCTTGCCGCAGGACATGACCTCGCCGCCTTCCTACCGCAAGGTGAACCCGGCCGATGCACCGGTGCTGCTGATCGCCCTCACCTCGCCCGCGCTGGCGCCGAGCGAGCTGCAGGACTATGCCGAGCACCTGATCACGCCGACGCTGTCGACGCTGGACGGCGTGGCCCAGGTCAACATCTTCGGGCCCAAGCGCTACGCGGTGCGCGTGCGCGTGCTGCCCGAGGCGCTGGCGGCGCGCAACATCGGCCTCGATGAGCTGAGCGCGGCGCTGCGCGCGGCCAATGTCAACACGCCGGTGGGCACGCTCGATGGCCCGCGCCAGACACTCACGCTGCAGGCCAACCGGCAGCTGGCCAATGCGGCCGAGTTTGCCGAGCTCATCGTCGCCAACCGCAACGGCGCCTCGGTGCGGCTCAAGGACGTGGCCACGGTGCTGGACAGCGTCGAGCAACTCAAGAGCTGGGCCACGCTCAACGGCGAGAACTCCATCACCCTGGCCGTGCTGCGCCAGCCCGGCGCCAACACCGTGCGCGTGGTCGACGCCGTGCGCGCCGCGCTGCCGGCGCTCAAGGCCCAGATGCCGCAGTCGGTGGCGCTGACGCCGGTGAACGACCGCTCGGTTTCGGTGCGCGACGCGCTGCACGACGTGAGCCTCACGCTGGCCGGCACCATCGCGCTGGTGGTGCTGGTGATCTTTCTCTTCCTGCGCCGCTTCGTCGCCACCGTGATTCCGGCCCTGAGCCTGCCGGTCTCGCTGGTGGGCGCGGTGGCCCTGCTCTGGGGGCTGAACTACAGCCTGGACAACATCTCGCTGCTGGGCCTGACCCTGGCCGTGGGCCTGGTGGTCGACGACGCCATCGTGATGCTCGAGAACATCATCCGCCACGTCGAGGACGGCGTGCCGCCCTTCCAGGCGGCGCTGCGTGGCTCGCGCGAGGTCGGCTTCACCATCATCAGCATTTCCACCTCGCTGGTGGCGGTGTTCATTCCCATCTTCTTCATGCCGGGCGTGATAGGCCTGCTGTTCCACGAGTTCGCAGTGGTGGTGGGCCTGGCCATCCTGGTCTCGGCCTTTGTGTCGCTGACCCTGGTGCCCATGCTGGCCAGCCGCTTCCTGGGGGACGAGGCGCACAAGAAGCCGCCTGGCGCCCTGGTGCGCGGCTTCGAGCGCGGTTTCCTGGCCCTGCTGGCCGCCTACACGCGCACGCTGGACGCCGCGCTGCGCCACCGCAAGACGGTGCTGCTGGTGGCCCTGGCCACCTTTGCCGCCACCGCGGTGCTCTTCGTGCTCATCCCCAAGGGCTTCTTCCCGGAAGAGGACATCGGCCAGATCCAGGTCAGCACCGAGGCCGCCGAGGACACGTCCTTCCCCGAGATGGTGCGCCTGCAGGAGCGCGCCGCGGCCATCTTCCGCGCCGACCCGAATGTCTTTGCCGTCAGCTCCTTCAACGGCGGCAGCGGCTCGCAGAACACCGGCCGCATGTTCGTGAGCCTCAAGCCGCGCGCCGAGCGGGCGGCCATGAAGCAGGTGGTCGAAGGCCTGCGGCGCAAGCTGCGCGAGGTGGCCGGCATCAATGTCTTCATGCGCCCGGTGCAGAACCTGCAGCTGGGCGGCCGCCAGAGCCGGGCGCAGTACCAGTACATCCTGCAGAGCGTGCAGTCCGAAGGTCTCAATGACTGGGCCAACAAGCTGCAGGACCGCCTGCGCGCCGACCCGCTGTTCCGCGACGTCACCAGCGATGCCCAGCTGCGCGCCTTGCAGGCGCGGCTGAAGATAGACCGCGACCGCGCCAACACCCTGGGCGTCTCCATCGAATCGGTGCGCTCGGCGCTGTTCAGCGCCTTCGGCGAGCGCCAGGTGTCGACGATCTACGGCGCCGCCGACAGCTACCAGGTCATCATGGAAGTGGCGCCCGAGGCCAGGCAGGATGAGAGCGCACTCGCCGGCATCTACGTGCGCGCCAGCGGCGGCGCCCTGGTGCCGCTGTCGAGCTTTGCCACGGTGGAGCGCGGCGTCGGCCCCACGGCCATCAACCACGTCGGCCAGCTGCAGGCGGTGACGGTGTCGTTCAACCTGGCCCCCGGCACCGCCCTGGGCGACGCCACGGCGCGCATCGACCGCGTGCGCGAGGCCATCGCCATGCCGGCCTCGGTGATCACCAGCTATGGCGGCGATGCGGCCGTGTTCAAGAGCTCGCAGGGCAGCCAGGCCATCCTCATCGTGGCCGCGCTGCTGGTCATCTACGTGCTGCTGGGCGTGCTCTACGAGAGCTACATCCACCCGCTCACCATCCTGGCCGGCCTGCCCTCGGCCGCGGTAGGCGCGCTGGCCACGCTGATGCTCTTCGGCCAGGATCTGACGCTGATCGCCACCATCGGCATCCTGCTGCTGATCGGCATCGTCAAGAAGAACGCGATCATGATGATCGACTTCGCGCTCGATGCCCAGCGCCACCGCGGCATGGCGCCGGCAGATGCCATCCGCGAGGCCTGCATCCTGCGCTTCCGCCCCATCATGATGACCACGCTGGCGGCGCTGATGGGCGCCCTGCCCATCGCGCTGGGCATTGGCGCCGGCGCCGAACTGCGCCAGCCGCTGGGCCTGGCCGTGGTGGGCGGCCTGGTCTTCAGCCAGGCCATCACGCTCTACATCACGCCGGTGATCTACCTCGCGCTCGACCGCTGGAGCGGCCGCGGGCCGGTGCTGACGCCCGAGGCCGAATCGGCATGAAGCGCGCCGCCTAGGACAGGCCGACGATCTCGCCCGCCTCGTCCAGATCGATGCGCTCGGCCGCGGGCGAGCGCGGCAGTCCGGGCATGGTCATGATCTCGCCGCAGATCATCACCACGAAGCCGGCACCGGCCGCCAGCCTCACCTCGCGCACGTCCAGCAGATGGCCGCTGGGCGCGCCGCGCAGCTTGGCGTCGGTGGAAAAGCTGTACTGGGTCTTGGCCACGCAGACCGGCAGATGGCCATGGCCGGCGGCCTGCAGCGCCTCGATGCGGGCGCGCACCGCGGGCGCGGCGCGCACGCCGGCGGCGCCATAGATGCGCGTGGCGAGCAGGTTGATCTTGTCCCACAGGGTCTCCCCGTCGGCATAGGCCAGGCGCGGCTCGGCCACCTGCTCGCACAGGCGCACCACTTCCTGCGCCAGTGCGGTGGCGCCGCGCCCGCCCTCGGTGTAATGGCGCGCCGTGTGTACCGCCACGCCAAGGCCGCCGATGTGCTGGCGCAGCAGCGCGTGCTCGGCCTCGGTGTCGCCGGCGAAATGGTTGATGGCCACCACGCAGGGCAGGCCGAAGACCTCGCGCAGGTTGTGCAGATGGCGCTCGAGATTGGCCATGCCGCGCTGCAGCGCCGGCAGGTCTTCGCGGCCAAGGTCGGCGAGTTCGACGCCGCCGTGGAACTTGAGCGCGCGCACCGTCGCCACCAGCACCGCCGCCGCCGGGCGCAGGCCGCTGGCGCGGCACTTGATGTCGATGAACTTCTCGGCCCCCAGGTCGGCACCGAAACCGGCTTCGGTAACCACATAGTCGGCCAGGTGCAGCGCAGCGCGCGTGGCGAGCACGCTGTTACAGCCGTGGGCGATGTTGGCGAAGGGCCCGCCATGTACCAGGGCCGGGTTGTTCTCGAGCGTCTGCACGAGGTTGGGCGCCAGCGCGTCCTTCAGCAGCACCGCCATCGCGCCGTGTACGCCCAGTTCAGCCGCAAGCACAGGCCGGCGCGAGCGTGTCTCGGCCACCACGATGCGCGCCAGGCGCTGCTTCAGGTCGGCCAGCGATTCCGACAGGCAGAGGATGGCCATCACCTCGGAGGCCGCGACGATGTCGAAGCCGTCCTGGCGCGGAAACCCCGCGCCCGGGCCACCGAGGGCGATGGTGGTCTGGCGCAGAGCGCGGTCGTTCATGTCCATCACGCGGCGCCAGCTGATGCGGCGCAGGTCAAGGTCGAGCGCGTTGCCGTGGTGGATGTGATTGTCGATGGCCGCGGCCAGCAGGTTGTGGGCCGAGGCGATGGCGTGGAAATCGCCGTTGAAGTGGAGGTTGATGTCCTCCATCGGCGCCACCTGGGCGCGGCCACCGCCGGTGGCGCCGCCCTTGAGGCCGAACACCGGGCCCAGCGAGGGCTCGCGCAGCGCGATCAGCGTCTTCTTGCCGATCTGCGCCATCGCATCACCCAGACCGATGGTGGTGGTGGTCTTGCCTTCGCCGGCCGGCGTCGGGCTGATCGCCGTCACCAGAACCAGGCGGCCCCGTGGCCGCGCCGCCAACGAGGCGATGAAAGGCAGTGCCAGCTTGGCCTTGTGGTGGCCGTAGGGGACGAGGTGTTCGTCGTCTATGCCCAGGCGCTGGCGGGCAATGTCGGTGATGCGGTGCAAGTGCGCGGCGCGCGCAATATCGATGTCGTTGTCGGGCAAGACAGCTCCTGGCAGCGGCGGGTGGCGGAGGTGATGGCTGGCGATTGTGCGGGCTGCGCCGACCCTGTCGCCCCCGGGATTGCCGCGATGCGCGGCGCCCAGGCTCAGGGCTCAGGCGCGCTCGTCGAGCAGCGTTCCCAGCATGCGGTCGCCGGCGCGGAAGACCGCCAGGTTGGCCAGGAAGCTGTGCTTGGCGACGATCTGGTCGACCATGTCGGATTCCAGCGAACCGTTGTCGACCTCGCGCTGCGACACCGCGGTCGACACGCCGCCGCCCTGGGGCTGGCTGGCCGACACCACCTGCAGGCGACGCAGCGCCGGCGTCTGGGCATTGGCGATGTTGTGCGCCGCCGCGTCCAGCCGCGCTTGCGCGGCATTCATGCCGGACACGGCGATGGAGGAGAAACTACCCATGGGCCGAGCTTAGGCCAGGGGCGGCCGGCGGGGGCGCCAGGATGTCACGCCAGCGTCGTTCACGCGGCGGCGGTGCTGGCCCCGCGCGGGTCGGGCTCCAATGGAGCGGCGGGCTCGCCTTGCTCCAGCGCGATGCAGCGTTGCAATTCCTCGATCAGGCCATCTCCCGCGGCGCCCAGTTCATCGGCCACCGCCAGCAGGTAGCGGCGGTCGATGGCGTCGAGGTAGAGCCGCAGCATGGGGTTGGAGCGGAATTCGCTCCAGTCGGCCTGCTCAAAGACCACGCGCGTCTCGGCATCGGCCTTGAGCACGCGCGCCACGCCGGCATAGACCTGCGACAGCTCGATGCCGGCCAGGTGCAGCAGTGCGCCGGTGACGCGGTTCATGCTGCGCGGGAAGGTGGCACGCAGGCAGAGGTAGCCGTAGAAGATCTCGTAGAAGCGCTCGGTGTCGCGCAGCGCGAGCGTGGCCGTCGTCAGCGGGCGGCCGCCGCGGGCTGCGTCCAGCAGCATGGTCTGGCCCTTGCGGCGAAACAGCCGCGTCGCCGGGTGGACATGGGTGGCAAAGAGGATGGGCGTGGGGCGGCGGCCGTTGCTGCCTTCCAGGTGCCCTATCCAGTCCAGCGTGGCCGTGAAGTCGTCCAGCGTCTCGTCGTCCAGGCCGTACATGGCGTCGATGCACAAATCGGTGTCGGTGCGCTCCAGCACGGCGCGGGCGCGCTCGGCGAAGCGGTCCAGGTCGGTCTTGCGGCCACTGCGCCGCAGCGTGCGCAGATTGCTGCTCTGCAGGCCCACTTCCATCAGTGCGAAGCGGGCCTGGCCCAGCAGCGCGATCTCCTCGTCGTCCAGCCATTCGAGCATGAACTCGCCGATGAAACGCACGCCGCGAGCGTTGTGCTCGATCAGGTGGCGCAGCAGCCAGCGCGTGCGCGCCGCCTCGACATTGAAGATGGTGTCGTAAAACTCGATCAGCCTGACCTCGGGCCGCGCCAGCAGCAGGTTGAGCTCGGCGCGAATGCGAGCCTCGGAATAGCTGGCGATGCCGCTGCGGCCACGGCCCTCGTGGCAGAAATTGCAGTTCCAGACGCAGCCGCGGTAGGTCTCGACATAGGCCGTGGGGTGGCGGTCCCAGGCGTCGAAGGCGCCGTTCAGGTAGGGCGACGGGAAGTCGTCGAGATGGGTCTGTTGCAGCAGCTTGGCACCCACGGCCGCGGTGGCCTGGCCCGGCCGCACGAGGCCCGGCCGCGGCGCCGGCTCTTCGCCGCGCTGCAGCGCCTGCAACAGATGCACCAGGGCCCATTCGCCCTCGCCGACCACGCACCAGTCGACGCAGCCACCCAGGCTGGCGCCGT
Source organism: Rubrivivax sp. A210 (assembly GCF_904426505.1). Lineage (GTDB taxonomy): Bacteria > Pseudomonadota > Gammaproteobacteria > Burkholderiales > Burkholderiaceae_C > Rubrivivax. The sequence goes on along the minus strand of NZ_CAJGBN010000001.1, from coordinate 209,075 downwards.
CCAGCGTCGCGACATCGACGCCGCCGATCACGACCACCGCCCCAGGCTGCAGGCGCCGGATGTCGCGCGCCAGCGCCACCACCCTGTCGCCATGGCCGTGGTGTACCGACAAGCCGTAGACGTCGGCGGGCTCGGCCATCACATCGAACAGCAACTGGCGCGGCGTCGTGCGCACCGAATGGTTGTGGACGCGCACGCCCACCTCCGGCAGGTGCTGGCGCACCATGGCCGCCAGCACGTAGACGCCAAGCGAATAGTGCCGGTGGTTGCAGTTGATCGACAGCAGGCAGAGCTTCACGGGCGGCGCCGTCCGGGATGGGAGTGGCGCAGCATAGTCGCCCGCGGCCCGCGGGGATCTCCGGCGGCGCGGGGATGGACAGGGCGCGCGGCGCCGCTCCATACTTTGTCTTTCACCCGGACCCAGCGTCCGTCAACCCAAGCGAGGAATTCATGGCCCAACCTCCGATCAAAAAGGTCGTCAAGCTGCGCATCAAGGTGCCCGCCAATGTCACCGTGGTGACCGAGCTGGTGCCGGTGCCCGCTGAGCTGGCCTTCACGCCAGCGCGGGGCACGGACCTGGCCGCTGCCAGCCTCGAGATGGACCTCACCACGGCCAAGACCTCGCAGTGGCTCACCACAGGGCGCCGCGTGGGCCTGACCGACTGCATAGCCTGCTGCGTGCGCGGCTGAGTGGCGCGGGCGCCGGGGGCTGAACGTGGCCGCCGCGCCCGGCACCCTGGCCCATGTGGAGCAGACCCGCACGGCCAGTGCGCCCTATCTGCGCCTGCTGCTGGCTGACGGCTGCAACCTGACCTGCAGCTACTGCCATTTCCACGCCGAGCAGCAGGCCAGCGCCGTACCCGAGGGCCAGCGGCCGGGGCGGCGCGTGATGAGCCCGGAGTTGGTGCGCCGGGCCATCAACGATTTCGCGCAGTGCGTGGGCGAGCGCGGCGTGGCGCATTTCGATCTATCGCTGTATGGCGGCGAACCCCTGGTCAACCCCAAGGGCCTGGAGGCCGCGCTAGCCGCGGTGCAGGCCCTGCGCGCTGGCGGCCTGAGCCTCACGCCCATCGTCAACACCAATGCCACGCTGGTGACGGCGGCGCTGGCCGCGCGCCTGGCCACGCTGGGCGCGCGGGCCCATGTCAGCCTGGACGGGCCCGACCTCGAATCCAACGCCCAGCGCCGCCTGCACAGCGGCGCCGCCAGCCTGAGCGCCGCATTGCGCGGCCTGGTCCTGCTGCACCAGGCCGGTGTGGCGATGCAGCTCAATGTCGTCATCACCGGCAGCAATCTGCACCGGCTGGTGGCACTGATGGAACGCGCCCATGAAGCCGGCTGCGACCAGGTCTTCCTGGCCCTGCCCGACGACCCCGTGGGTCAGGGCGTAGGCCAGCCCGGGCAGGTGCTGCCGGCACTGATGGCGGCGCGCGCCCGCGCCCTGGCACTGGGAATCTCGGTCAGCGGGCCCTGGACCAGCGGCAGCCGCCCACCCGGCGAGGCGGCCGCGCTGCCAGTGAGCGTGGTGGTGCGGCCCGATGGCCGCGTCTTCCGCCCTCACTTCCCCGATCGCCATTTCGAGCACGTTGCGGCGGCCATCGCACCTGACATGCAGGAACAGCTGCAACGCGAGTGGCGCGCCGTCTGCGCGCCCTGCCGCGGCTGCGCCATCGAGCGCGAATGCCGCGGCTATCTGCGCATGATGGTGCGCTACCACGCCGGCGTGCAGGCCCAGCCCGACGCCGAATGCCAACTGGCCCGAGGAGCCGCCCGCATGTTTGCCAGCCCCGAGCACGAGCGCCTGCGCACTGCGCTGCACCTGGCGGCCACGCCGCAGCAGGACGGCGAATGGCGGCTGCAGCACCCGGCCTGGCCGGCGGCCGGCATCGAGGTCTCTGAGGGCGTGGTCGACCTGCTCGACTTCTTCCTGCCCGGCGCCACGCCAGCAGCAGCGGCCGAGATCTTCGACGCCGAGGCGCTGGCTGAATCGCTGGCTGAATTGCGCTTGCTGGGCGCCCTGCAGCCCGGCACGGATAGCGATGATCTCCAGCGCTTCGAGACGCTGGCGCCGCACGAGGCCTCGCTCACCCGCCTCTGCGGCCTGCTCCTGGGTGCCGCCGATGCACCCACTGCAGCCACCGCGCAGGCACTGGCGCCGCATCTGGAACAGGCCGTGGCCTGCCTGCCGTCGCGGCTGCGGCCGGTGGTCGATCCCATCGCCGTCTTCATTGCCGCCGATGCCGCCTGCTTTGCCCGTGCCGCCCAGTTGCCTGACGATGCCCCCTGGCTGCGCTGGATGGCGGGCACGGTGGCCTCCTCCGTGGTGGTGCTGCAGGGGCCGGCCTGCGTCGCCGTGCTGCGGCAAGGTGGGCGCACGCGGCTGCGCGTCTTTCAGCAACAACTGGCTCACGAGCTCGCCCACGTCGCGCTGCGCCAACGCGGGTTGCGCGTGCCGACCTGGCTGGAGGAAGGCCTGTGCGAATGGGCCTCCGGCGCCACCATGGATACCGAGCGCCTGGCCGGCGCCCTGCCCCATGCCGAGGCCTTTGCCGAATTCGTCACCGCCTGCTTGGCCGGTGCCGAGGGCTGCAGCCCAGCCAGCACGCTGCTGCAGTTCTCCGAACTGCCGGTGGACGACAACCCCGGCTACCGGCTGGCGCACGATTTCGTCGACTTCCTCGTGCGGGGATTGGGCCAAGGCTTCGATGGCTTGCTGGACGCCTTGCTGGCGCGCGGCCTGCGCGGGCGCAGCGCGGCCTTCCCGCTGCACGCTGGCGTGCAAGGCCTGGCGGGGCAGGATCTGCAGTCGCTGCTGGCCGCCTGGCAGGCCGAACTGGCGGCACGCCTGCGCCCGCCGGCGCAGTTTGCCCGGCCCATGCGCCTGCTGGCCTTTGGCAGCCGCGCCCTCGTCTACCACCGCATCATCGGCGGGCCCGTGGAACTGGACCCTGCCACCGCCGCGGCCTGGCCGGCGCTGCAGGAGCGCAATCTCGAGGTCGAGGACATCGAAGCCCTGGTGCGCCCCCTGCCCAATGGCCCCGACCTGCTGCGCCGCTGGCGCGCCGGCCAACTGGCGCCGCGCCGCGGCTACCACCTGCGCCTGACCATCGAGGGCGGCTGCAACATGAGCTGCAGCTACTGCTACGAGGGCGACAAGAAGCGGCAGGCCATGAGCGTGGAGACCGCCGACCGCGCCGTCGCCGCCTGGCGCGACCTGCTGGAGCCGCGCGACCTGCCGGGCTCGACCATCCGCGTCTTCGGCGGCGAGCCCTTCCTCAACTGGCCGCTGATGCAGCATCTCTTCGCCACCGCCACCGCGGGCCTGCCGGCGGGCGCGGTGCGCTGGCTGGTCAATACCAATGGCACCCTGATCCACCACGAACAGGTGGCAGCGCTGCAGGCCCTGGGCGGCGACGTGCTGGTCTACCTCAGCATGGACGGCGTGGGCGCGGTGAACGACCGCGATCGCGTCTTCCGCAACCAGCGCGGCAGCTTCGAGCGCGTGGACCGCGCCGCGCGTGCCCTGGTGGCGGCGCGCGTGCCGCTGGTCATCGCGGTGACGCTGACGCCCTTCAACGCCGCCGGCCTGCCGGCTCTGCTGGACCATGTCGCGGCGCTGCGCTACCAGCACCCCGATGCGCCGCTGTCGGTCGGCATCAAGCCGGTGATAGGCCCGGCGCTGCAGCCCGGCCAGGCGCAGGAGATGCTGCAGGCGCTGGAAGCCGCCTGGGCGCAGGGCCGGCGCCTGGGCCTGCCGGTCACCGGCGAGCTGCGCGTGGCCGACGAGATGCTGCTCGCCGACAGCACGCCCACCGGCCACTTCTGCGGCGTCACCGGGCGCGAGCTCTACGTCACGCCGGCGGGCGGCCTGATGGTCTGCCATGCCGTGCCTGACAGTGAATACGCCGATCTCGCCAGCGTCGCCGCCGAGCACCGCATCCCCGTGCCCGACGACGTGGCTGCCCGCCATGCCGGCGGCATGGCAGGCTGCGCCGGCTGCGAGGTCGAAGGCCTGTGCGGCGGCGGCTGCATGGCGCAAAGCCATGCCGCCACCGGCTCCATCGCCGGCAAGCCGCACGACGACTTCTGCCTGATGATGCGCGCCACCTTCCGCAACGGTGTGCGCCGCCATCTGGAAGATCTGGACGCTCCGCCGCCCCGGTGAAGCCCCCTGCCCTGATGGGCTGGCGCACGCGCGCCGGCCTCTGCCTGATGCGCCGGCGGCGCGGCGGCCCCTGCATCGCCTGCCTGGGCCAGCGCCTGCGCGAGGCCGGCTTCGCGCCCCAGGGCCCGATAGAACCCGCGCCCAATGCCGAACTGCAGGCCTTGCTGGCGGCCCAGGACCCCGGCCCCGGCTGGCTGGCGCCGGTGCTGCGCCTGGACGGCGGCCAGGCCTTCGTCCATGCCCTGCTGGCCGTGCCTGGCTGCCCGTCCTGTTCGGCTGCACCCAAGAGTCCCACCAAGGGTGCGCCCGCCGTGCCGCTGGCCGCGCTGCGCGACCCGCTGCTGGGCCTGGTGTCGGACCTGCAGCGCCGCACGCCGGGCGTCGATGCCGACGCGCTGTGCCACGGCCTCTCGGGCCGTGTCCACATGCCGCGGCTGCAAGACCAGATCGGCGTGCGCGGCCACGGCTTCACGCCCGAGGCGGCAGCGCAAGGCCTGCTGGGCGAGGCGGTCGAGCGCTACAGCGCGCTGCGGCCCGATCTGTCGCGCATCCGCCTGGCGCGGCGCGGCGAACTGGCGCCCGGAGAAAGCCTGGGCGCGGAGCTTTTCGGCCTCTCGGAGGCCCAGCGCGAAGCCGCGGGCCTGACCCGGCTCGATGGCCGCCAGCGCATAGGCTGGGTGCGCGGTGAACGGCTGCGCGACGGCGCCAAGGTCTGGGTGCCGGCCGCGGCGGCCTACCTCAGCCGCGAATGGCGGCCCGACGAGCCGCGCTACGCCCCGCAGAACTCACACGGCACGGCCGCCCACCTGAGCGCGGCCCAGGCCACCGAACGCGCGCTGCTGGAACTGTGGGAACGCCGCACGATGACGCGCGCCTGGCATCTGCAGGACTTCGGCCAGGCCCTGGGTGCCGCCCACCTGGGTGCGGCGGCGCGAGAACTCGGCCAGCGCCTGGACGCGGCGGGCGTGCAGTGGCAAGTTTCGCTGCTGGGCCGGGCGCCGCAGGCGGCTGTCGCTCTCGCCCTGCTGTGGCACGACGAGGCGCCGTGGTTCCTGGTCGGCAGCGCGGCACGCCTGCACATCGAGGCCGCGGCCGATGCCGCCCTGCTCGAAGCGGCGTCGGGCTGGCAGGGCTTGGTCAGGAACCCCGAGCCCCTGCGCAAGCAGCCGCGCCTGCGCATGCTGGACGATGCCGCCTCGCACCATCGCTGGCATGCCGGGCCGCAGCGCGGGCGCGCATTGGTCGATGCCATTCGGCGCGCGACGCGGCCGACCGGCCCGCTGCCGACCGAAGCAGGGGCGGCGCCGCTGCAGGCCTTGATGGCCGAGGCGGCCCCTTCCGCCGTGGTCGTGGCGATCCAGTCGCCCGACATCGCGGCGGCCGGCTTCCATGTTCACCGCGTCTTGGCGCCAGGTTGGCCGCTGTTCAACTTCGGCCGCATCGGCACGCCCGAGGCCGACCGGCAGGCCGCGGGCTGGCCCCCCGCGCCGGGGCCCCATCCCTACCGCTGAGCCTCAGCCCAAGCGGCCGGCGATGGCGATCTCGGCGATGGCGGGCGCCTCATGCTCGGGCAGGCCCGAGGCCAGCGCAAAGAGTTCGCTGTCGCCATTGCCCAGCACGCAGGCGCCCAGGCCCAAGGCCGTGGCCAACTGATTCAGCAGCAGCAGCGCGCCGCCGGCCTCCAGCAGGGCCAGGCGGTAGGCCGTGGCCTCGTAGCGGGCACCCAGTTCGGCCAGGCGGGTGCTGATGACGATGAGCGCGCAAGGCCGGCCGTGGCTGGCTCCCCAGGCCTGACCGGCTTCTTCCAGCAGGCGCTCGGCGCTGCCGGCCGGCGCGGCGACCGGCTGCAGGAGGCCTGCCGCGGCATCGTGGCGGTAGAGCATGGCCGGCGCGTCCGCATCGGCCGCCATCACCAGATGAAAGTCCGAGGCCTGCAGGCCGCCGGCCATCGGGTAGGCGCGGCAGGGTGCCGTAGGCCTGTCGCCACGCTCGGCCTGAGCCGCGTTGAGCAGGGCCAGCAATTCATCTTTGGATGGCGGCGGCAAGGGGCCGCGCACGCTGCGGCGAGCGGCCAGCACAGACTCGAAAGAGACGGCCCGCAGGCGTTGGCGCAAGGCCTCGCTCGGGGCGGCGCTGGGCACGACCGCCGGCCGTGGTGGCGCCCAGTCGGGCCGGATCAGGCGCTTGCCGCGGGCGCGATGGTCAGCGTGGCGACGGGTGGCGGCGTGGAAGAGCAGGTCTTCGGCGCTCCAGCCTGTCGCCTGCGGTGCGCTTTCGCCGGCGGCCTCCAGCAAGTTGGCAGCCCAGAGAGCGCGCGCCAGCGACGCATTCGAGCCTGCGCCGGCCCGCAACTCATCGAGCATCGACGCCCGCATGAACCACACCTCAAAGCGCGACAGCGGATGGCGCAGGCGCCAGCCCTCATCTTCGGCCCACAGCACCGCGCCCCTCCGCAAGCGCCAGCCTGCGGGCGGCTCATCGATGCGCAGGGCCTGGGCATAGCCGGTGGAATGCAGCCGCGCAAGGGCCGGGCCTGCAGCGGTGGACAGGAACTCGACGCAGAGAACGCCGGCGGACAACCACTGCCGCACGGCCACCGCGAGTTCATGGCCATGGCCCGCGGGCTGGGTGCCGGCCCGTAGGGCAGCCAGCAGGCGCAGCGAGGGCTCATCATGGGTCGCCAGTGCAGTCTGTCCGCCGACCACCATCTCGGCCTTGCCATCCGCGATGCGGCATTCGACATCGGGGGCCAGCCGCAGGCGCGTCAGGGCTTGGGGCGGATTGCAGAACATCGTGCACCACCATGAAAAAACGCCCCGGTGGGGCGTTGATTTCAAAGTGCCTGGAACCAGGGCCAGGGCACTTGGCGGAGTCGGAGGGATTCGAACCCTCGATGCGCTTTTGGCGCATACTCCCTTAGCAGGGGAGCACCTTCGGCCACTCGGTCACGACTCCGGCGAAGACGGCCATTCTAGCCGCATCCTTGAGCCCTCAGCCTTCGGCGATGGCTTCGTTGTCGAGGCCGAAGGCCTTGTGCAGCGCGCGCACCGCGAGTTCCATGTACTTCTCGTCGAGCACGACGCTGGTCTTGATCTCGCTGGTGGTGATCATCTGGATGTTGATGCCCTCTTCGCTGAGGGTGCGGAACATCTTGCTCGCCACGCCGACATGGCTGCGCATGCCGATGCCGACGATGGAGACCTTGCAGATCTTGGTGTCGCCGCGCACCTCGGCCGCGCCGATGGCCGGCAGCACCTTGTTGCGCAGCACGTCGACCGTGCGCGTGTAGTCGTTGCGGTGTACGGTGAACGAGAAGTCGGTCTTGCCGTCGTGCGAGACGTTCTGGATGATGACGTCGATGTCGATGTTGGCATCGGCCACCGGCCCCAGGATGCTGAAGGCGATGCCGGGCCTGTCGGGCACGCCGATGACGCTGATCTTGGCTTCGTCGCGATTGAAAGCGATGCCGGCCACCACGGCTTTTTCCATCTTCTCGTCTTCCTCGAAAGTGATCAGGGTGCCCGAATTGGCTTCTTCCTGGATGTCGATGTCCCAGGGCGTGAAGCTCGACAGCACACGCAGGGGCACCCGGTACTTGCCGGCGAACTCGACCGAGCGGATCTGCAGCACCTTGCTGCCCAGGCTGGCCATCTCAAGCATCTCTTCGAAGCTGATGGTGGCCAGGCGCCGGGCCTCGGGCACGATGCGCGGGTCGGTGGTGTAGACACCGTCGACGTCGGTGTAGATCAGGCATTCGTCGGCCTTGAGCGCCGCCGCCACGGCCACCGCCGAGGTGTCGCTGCCACCACGGCCCAGCGTGGTGACATTGCCTTCGCTGTCGATGCCCTGGAAGCCGGTGATGATGACCACTTTGCCCGCAGACAGGTCGGCGCGCACCTTGTCGTCGTCTATGCGCGAGATGCGCGCCTTGGTGAAGGCCGAATCGGTCTCGATGGCCACCTGCCAGCCGCCGTAGCTGACCGCCGGCACGCCCTGGGCCTGCAGCGCCAGCGCCAGCAGGCCCACCGAGACCTGCTCGCCCGTGGCGGCCACGGCGTCGAGCTCGCGCAGCGCCTCCGGCGTGTTGGCATTGGGCAGCAGTTCCTTGGCCAGGCCCAGGAGCCGGTTGGTCTCGCCCGACATGGCCGAGGGCACGACCACCATCTGGTGGCCGGCGCGCGCCCATTTGGCGACGCGCTGCGCCACGCTGCGGATGCGCTCGGTCGAGCCCATCGAGGTGCCGCCATACTTGTGAACGATCAATGCCATCGCGGTCTGTTTGCAGCGCGCTGCGCTTGCTGCCATGCACAAAAGCTGGCAATTCTAGCCGGGCGCGCCCCGCCGCCAGACCGGCCCGGCCGTGAAGCTCAAGTGGCCGCGCTGCAGGCGCAGTTCGCCGCCCGGGGCCGGCCAGCGCCGAGCGCCGGGGCCGGGCAGCTCCTGCTCCAGCCGGACGAGCAGGGTTTCGGGCGGCAGCACGCCCGTGGCGTCGATCAGCCAGGCGCGCAACAGGTTGCGGCGCCGCGCCGGCGGCAGTTCGCGCCAGGGGGCGATCGCGAGCAGACCTTCGACGACGGCCGCGGGGTGGTCGAGTGCCGCCACTTCCTCGGCCAGCTGCGCCGACTGCTGGGCGCGTGCCGCTGCGGCTGCCAGCGCCGTTTCCGCCTGGGGAAAGGCCGCCCGCAGCGCTGGCCAGACCTCGCGCCGCAGGCGCCCGCGTGCGAGATCGCGGTCGGCATTGCTGGGGTCGTCGACATGGCGCAGGCGGTGGCGCCGCACATAGGCCTCGATGGCCTCGCGCGGCAGCGTCAGCCAGGGCCGGGCCCAGACGATGCCGGCGCGATGGGCCTGCAGCGGCATGGCCGAGAGCCCGGCCGGACCGGCGCCGCGCAGGGCCTGCAGCAGCCAGGTCTCGGCCTGGTCGCGGCGATGGTGGGCCAGCAGCACCAGCGGGCAATCGGCCTCTGCCGCCATCTCGGCCAGCGCACCATAGCGGCCCTGGCGCGCCCAGGCCTCGAGGCTGTCGCCGGCGGCCGGGCCGCCTTGCAGGCGGCGGTGGTCGAAGACCGCGCCCCAGCGCCGGGCCTGCATGCGCACCTGCTGCAGCCAGTCATCGGCCTGCTCCATCAGGCCGTGGTGGACATGCAGAGCCAGCACTTCGATGCCCAGCGGCTGGGCGGCGCGCAGCGTGCAGTGCAGCAGCGCCGTCGAGTCGCGGCCCGCGCTGGCGGCCACGGCCACCCGGCGCGGTGGCGGCATCAGCTTTCCTTGGTGTCGCTGTAGCGGCCGTAGGAGCGCAGGCGCTCGTAGCGGCGCTGCAGCAATTCCTTGACCGAAAGGTCGGCGCTCTGGCGCAGCGCATCGGCCAGCGCCCGCTTGAGCTGGGCGCCCATCCAGGGCACGTCGCGGTGAGCGCCGCCGACGGGTTCATTGACGATCTTGTCGATCACGCCCAGGGCCTTGAGGCGGTGGGCGGTGATGCCCAGGGCCTCGGCGGCGTCAGAGGCGCGTTCGGCAGTCTTCCAGAGTATGGAGGCGCAGCCCTCGGGCGAGATCACCGAGTAGACGCTGAACTGCAGCATCAGCACCTGGTCGGCCACGCTGATGGCCAGGGCGCCGCCGGAGCCGCCCTCGCCGATGATGGTGCTGACGATGGGCACCTCAAGCTGGGCCATCTCGAAGATGTTGCGGCCTATGGCCTCGCTCTGGCCGCGTTCCTCGGCGCCGATGCCGGGATAGGCGCCGGGGGTGTCGACGAAAGTGAAGACCGGGAGGCCGAATTTTTCGGCCACCTTCATCAGGCGCAGCGCCTTGCGATAGCCCTCGGGGCGGCTCATGCCGAAGTTGCGCTGGGTGCGTTCCTTCGTGTCGCGACCCTTCTGGTGGCCCAGCACCATGCAGGCGCGGCCGTTGAAGCGGGCCAGCCCGCCGACGATGGAAAGATCGTCGGCGTAATGGCGGTCGCCGTGCAGCTCTTCGAAGTCGGTGAAGATCTCGCGCACGTAGTCCAGCGTGTAGGGACGCTGCGGGTGGCGCGCAATCTGCGTCACCTGCCAGGGCGAGAGGCTGGCGTAGATATCGCGCGTGAGCTGCTGGCTCTTCTGGCTCAGGCGCTCGATCTCGTCGGAGATGTCGACCGCCGATTCGTTCTGCACATAGCGCAGCTCGTCGATCTTGGACTCGAGGTCGGCGATGGGTTGCTCGAATTCCAGGAAGTGGCGTTTGGACAAATCAGTACTCCACTGGTAGGGGGTCGAGGCTGCGCCAAATATACCAAGTGGCCACCGAGCGAAAAGGCGCCCAGGCCTCGCCGACCTCGCGGGCCTCGGCGCGCGAGACCGGCTCGCCGCTGAAGTAGTTGAGGCTGATGCCCTTGATGAGGCCGACGTCGTCGAGCGGCAGCACATTGGGGCGCAGCAGGTGAAAGATGAGAAACATCTCGGCCGTCCAGCGGCCGATGCCGCGGATGGCCACCAACTCGGCAATGATGGCCTCGTCGTCCATCGCCAGCCAGTCGGCCTCGTGCACGGCACCGTCGCCGAAGTGGCACGCCAGGTCAAGCAGGTACTCGCACTTGCGCGCCGAGAGACCGGCCCCGCGCATCGCGTCCACCGCCAGCTCGCGCACCACGGCCGGCCGCAGCGGCAGGCCCTGGGGGCTGGCGATGGCGACGAAGCGCAGCCACACCGACTGCGCCGCCTTCACCGAGATCTGCTGGCCGACGATGGAGCGCGCCAGCGTCGTGAAGGCATCGCCACGGGTGCTGAGCCGGGCCTCGCCGAAGCGCGGGATGAGCTTCTTCATCACGCGGTCGCGACGGCCGAGGTGGCGGCAGGCTTCGTCCCAGTAGCCGGGAGTTTCGGCGGGGGTCTCGACCGACGTGACGGCTGGCGCTCCTGGCGCTGGCGTGGCCGCCACCGCGGCATCCACCGCCGCAGCCGCGGCTTCGCGCTGGAGCCGGGGCATGGGCTTCAGGCCTTGACCCAGCTCGTACCCTGGGCCGAGTCCTTGAGCTCTATGCCCTGGGCCGCCAGCTCGTCGCGGATGCGGTCGGCAAGCGCGAAATCGCGCGCCTTCTTGGCCGCGATGCGGTCCTGGATGCGGGCCTCGATGGCCGCGGCGTCCAGGCCGCTGCCCCCACGCAGATAGTCGGCGGCGCGGCTGGCGAGCAGGCCCACGGTGGCGGCCAACGCGCGCAGCAGCGCGGCGTCTTCATGGCGGCCACGGTTGATCTCGCTGGCCAGCTCGAACAGCACGGCGGTGGCGCCCGGGGTGTTGAAGTCCTCGTCCATCGCCGCCTTGAAGGCGGCGGCGCGCGGCTCGTCCCAGTCGATGTGCTCCAGCGCCGGGGGGTCGCCCGCGGCCTCCAGCGCGGTGTACAGGCGCTTGAGCGCGCTGCGCGATTCCTCGAGCAGGCTGTCGCTGAAGTTGAACGGGCTGCGGTAATGCGTGCGCAGCATGAAGAAGCGCAGCGTCTCGCCGTCGAACTTCTTCAGCACATCGGCGATGGTGAAGAAGTTGCCCAGGCTCTTGGACATCTTGGTGTCGTCGATGTTCAGGAAGCCGTTGTGCATCCAGGTGCGCACGAACTCGGCACCGCCGCTGGCGCCCTCGCTCTGCGCGATCTCGTTCTCGTGGTGCGGGAACTGCAGATCCTGGCCGCCGCCGTGGATGTCGAAGGGCTCGCCCAGCAGGGCGCAGCTCATCGCCGAGCACTCGATGTGCCAGCCCGGGCGGCCGGGGCCGTAGGGGCTGGGCCATTGGGCGTCGGCGGGTTCGTCGGGCTTGGCCGACTTCCAGAGCACGAAGTCCAGCGGGTCTTCCTTGCCGTCCTGCACCGCCACGCGCTCGCCGGCGCGCAACTCGTCGAGCGACTTGCCCGAGAGCTTGCCGTAGCCGGGAAAGCGGCGCACCGAGAAGTTGACGTCGCCGCCGCCATTGCTTGCCGTCGCCACCTGGTAGGCCAGGCCGCGTTGCTGCAGGCGGCCGATGATGTCCAGCATCTGCGGCACGTAGTCGGTGGCGCGCGGCTCGTGGGTGGGCACGGCGGCGCCGAGTGCGGCGAAGTCGCGGTGCATGGCCGCGATCATCTCGTCGGTGAGCTGGCGGATGCTGATGCCGCGCTCGAGGGCGCGGCGGATGATCTTGTCCTCGATGTCGGTGATGTTGCGCACATAGTTCACCGCATAGCCGCTGGCACGCAGCCAGCGGTAGACCACGTCGAAGGCCAGGATGAAGCGCGCGTGGCCCAGATGGCACAGGTCGTAGACCGTGATGCCGCAGACATACATGCGCACCTGGCCCGGCGTGATGGGCGTGAAGGCCTCGAGGCGGCGCGTGAGGGTGTTGTGGATGCGGAGGGTCATGGCTGGTGCGAGGCGGCGCTCGCAGGACGGGGCGCCGGGGACTGCGCCGAGGAACGGCGGCCGGCTGCGCAGGGCTGCGGCCGGGCCGTCGATAGAATGCGCGGGCAGTATAGCGGCGGCCACGCTGCCGCCCGCCGCCGACGCAAGGTCCGGCCAAGCCCCATCCCCCCACATGCCCCTGCCCCGTTTCTCCCTTGTCCTGGCCCTGGCCGCGCTGCTGCTGGCCGCCGCGCCTGTGCGTGCCGACAGGATGGCCGAGGAGGCCGCCGCGGTGCGCACGCTGATGGCCCGCGGCGAGTTGACCCAGGCGCTGCAGCGCGCCGAGAAGGCGGCCACGGCCCAGCCCGGCGACGCGGCGGCGCAGTTCCTGCTGGGCCTGGTGCTGATGGAGCAGGGCCGCGATACCGAGGCGCTGGCGCTCTACATCCGCATGGCCGAGAGCTGGCCCGAACTGCCCGACCCCTACAACAACATCGCGCTGCTGCGCGCCCGCCGCGGTGACTATGAGGCGGCGCGCCTGGCGCTGGAAGCAGCGCTGCGCAACGACCCCGGCCACCGCATTGCACGCGCCAATCTCGGCCGCGTACACCTGTTGCTGGCGGTGCAGGCCTGGGAACAGCTGGGCGCGCAGGGTCCGCTGGACGTGGCGCTGCAGCGCCAGCTCGACGAAGCGCGCGCCCTGCTCGCCGGCGGTGCGCCGCGCACGGCCCGCTAGACTCGCCCCCGATCTCCCATCCCTTGAAACCCTCAGAGGTGAACCCTTGAAGAACCCCCGCTTCCTGCTGCTGGCCGCGGCACTGGCGCTCGCCCTTCCCGCCTGGGCACAGAAGGTGAGACTGGCCACGTCGGCTGGCGACATCGTGGTCGAGGTCAACGCCGCCAAAGCGCCCAAGTCGGCCGCCAACTTCATCGAATACGTGAAGGCCGGCCACTACGAAGGCACGATCTTCCACCGCGTCATCGCCGGCTTCATGATCCAGGGCGGCGGCATGACCGCCGACATGAAGGAAAAGCCGACGCGGCCGCCGATCCCGCTGGAAAGCGGCAACGGCCTCAAGAACGTGCGCGGCACGCTGGCGATGGCGCGCACCAATGCGCCCAACTCGGCGACCTCGCAGTTCTTCATCAACGTCGTCGACAACGCCTTCCTCGACCAGGCCAATTCGCGCGACGGCAACGGCTACACCGTGTTCGGCCAGGTGCTTGAGGGCATGGACGTGGTCGACAAGATCCGCGCCGTGCCCACCGCCAATGCCGGCCCTTACCAGAACGTGCCGGTCACCCCCGTCGTCATCCGCAAGGCCACCGTGGAGAACTGAAGCCATGAGCAAATTCGTCCAGATGCAGACCAGCGCCGGAGCCTTCCGGATCGAACTCGACGACGAGAAGGCCCCGCTGTCAGCGGCCAACTTCCTCGACTACGTCGCCAAGGGCCATTACGACGGCACCATCTTCCACCGCGTCATCTCCAACTTCATGATCCAGGGCGGCGGCTTCGCCCCCGGCATGAAGCAGAAGGCAACCGCCGCGCCCATCAAGAACGAGGCCAACAACGGCCTCAAGAATCGCAAGTACACGCTGGCGATGGCGCGCACCGGAGACCCGCATTCGGCGACGGCGCAGTTCTTCATCAACGTCGTCGACAACGACTTCCTCGACTTCCGCGCCGAGAACGCCAGCGGCTGGGGCTATGCGGTGTTCGGCCGCGTCGTCGAGGGCACCGAGGTCGTCGACGCCATCAAGGGCGTGCGCACCGGCAACCGCGGCGGCCACGAGAACGTGCCGCTGGAAGACGTGGTGATAGAAACCGCCAGCGTCGTCGACTGATGGGCGAGCGCGCCGCTGGCGGCGGCCCGGCGGCGCTGCCCTCGCTGAACGAGTTCGAGGCGCCGCGCGCCTGGCACTGCATCGACTTCATCGCCGACCTGCACCTCAACGAGTCCATGCCGGCCACCTTCGAGGCCTTTGCCGCGCATCTGCAGCACACGCCGGCCGACGCCATCTTCATCCTCGGCGACCTGTTCGAGGTCTGGGTCGGCGACGACGCTGCGACACGGCCTTTCGAGCGCCATTGCCTGGAAACGCTGGCTGCCGCCGCCAGCCACCGCCACATCGGCTTCATGGTGGGCAACCGCGACTTCCTGGCCAGCTGCGGCGTGCTTGGCACCACCGGCATGATGGGCCTGCCCGACCCCACGGTGCTGGGCGCCTGGGGCCGGCGCCTGCTGCTCAGCCACGGCGACGCACTGTGCCTGGACGACGCGCCCTACCAGGCCTTTCGCGCCGAGGTGCGCAGCGACGCCTGGCAGGCGCAGTTCCTGGCCCGCCCGCTGGCCGAGCGGCTGCGGATCGCGGCCGAGATCCGCCGCGTCAGCAGCGAGCGCCAGCGCTTCGAGGGCATGGCCGGCGCCGATGTCGATGCCGGCGAGGCGGTGCGCTGGCTGCACGCTCTGGGCGCGGCCGAGCTGGTGCATGGCCACACCCACCG
This sequence comes from Rubrivivax sp. A210, assembly GCF_904426505.1. Taxonomy (GTDB): domain Bacteria; phylum Pseudomonadota; class Gammaproteobacteria; order Burkholderiales; family Burkholderiaceae_C; genus Rubrivivax. The sequence goes on along the minus strand of NZ_CAJGBN010000001.1, from coordinate 194,056 downwards.
CCCGGGCAGCAGCCTGCTGGCGCCCGGCTTCAAGCGCCATGTGCTGAGCGACTGGGATCTGGACCACGGCCAGCGCGCCGAAGTCTTGCGCCTGACGCGCGACCGCCTCGAGCGCGTGGCACCCGCCGCCGCCTGAGCGCGATGCTGGCGCGCTGGTGGCGGGGCCTGCGTGCGCGGCGCGAAGACGAGGCGCTGGCCCGCCGCGCCATCCCCGACGACCTGTGGAAGCGCACCCTGGTGCGCTACCCCTTTCTGCGCCGCCACGACGCCGCCGCGGAGGCCGAGTTGCGCCGGCTGAGCAGCCTCTTTCTCGACCGCAAGGAATTCGCCGCCGCCGGTGGCCTGCGCCTGACCGACGCCATCGTCGTGGCCATCGCGGCCCAGGCCGTGCTGCCGGTGTTGCGGCTGGGGCTGGCGCGCTACGACGGCTTCGTCGGCATCGTCGTCCACCCCGACGCCGTCAACGCCCGCCGCAGCGTGGCCGACGACGACGGCGTCGTCCACGAATACGACGAGGCCCTGGCCGGCGAGGCGGTGGACGGCGGGCCGGTGATGCTGTCCTGGCGCGACGTGTACAGCGCCGGCCGCGAAGGCGCCTACAACGTGGTCATCCACGAATTCGCCCATGTGCTGGACTACGCCGGCCTCATCCCCGAGCAGGGCCTGGCTGTGCTCGACGACGAGTACGAGCGCTTCTGCGCCCGCGTCGATGGCGGTGAAGTCAACGAGGAAGACACCCTGCTCGACCCTTATGGCGCGGTGGCGCCGCAGGAGTTCTTCGCCGTCGCCAGCGAGGCCTTCTTCGTGCTGCCGCGCGAGCTGCAGGCGGCACACCCGGCGCTCTACGCCCTGCTCGCCACCTGCTACCGCCAGGACCCGGCCACCGAGATGCCGCCGCCGCGCCGGCGCGATTGACTGCCGCTCATCGGCGTGATCGGCAGTTCGTCGCGCCGAACTGGTGCCGGGGCGGGCCCCGCTGCTATGGTGTGCTACATCAGCAACACGCCCGAGGGGGTTCCATGCAAGCCTGGGACCAGAAGCAGCCCATCTACCAGCAACTCGCCGACATGCTGGCCGCCGCGCTGCTGGACGGCGAACCGCCCGAGGGCGAGGCCATGCCCTCGGTGCGGGCATTGGCCGGCCGCTACCTGCTCAACCCGCTCACGGTCAACCGCGCACTGCAGGCCCTGGGCGACGAGGGCCTGCTCGAAAGCCGCCGCGGTCTCGGCCTCTATGTGATGCCGGGCGCCCGCGAGCGGCTGCGTGCCGCCGAGCGCCAGCGCTTCCTGGCCACCGAATGGCCGCGCCTGCGCGAGAGGCTGCGCCGGCTGGGCATTGCCGCAAACGAATTGAACTGGGAGGACAAGCCATGAACGCCCCCGCCACCGATGGCGCCCTGCTGGTGCAGGCCAGAAGCCTGAGCATCAGCTACGGCGCCCGCCGCGCCGTAGACGACCTCAACTTCGGCATCGCCCCGGGCCGCGTGGTCGGCCTGCTGGGCCACAACGGCGCTGGCAAGACGACGTTGTTGAAGGCCATGGTCGGCCTTGCCCGCGCAGAAGGCGAACTGCAGGTGCTGGGCCTGGACCCCCGGCGCGAGCGCGTCGCGCTGCTGCAATCGGCCTGCTACATCCCCGACGTCGCCATCCTGCCGCGCTGGGCACGCGTCGGCGACCTGATCGAGCTGATGGGCGGCCTGCACCCGCGCTTCTCGGCCGAGCGCGCACGCACCCTGCTGCGCCGCACCAGCGTGGGCCTCACCGACAAGGTGAAGACGCTGTCCAAGGGCATGGTGGTACAGGCCCACCTGGCGCTGATCGCCGCCATCGATGCGCGGCTGATGATCCTGGACGAACCCACGCTGGGCCTGGACCTGCTGTCGCGCAAGGCCTTCTACGAGATGCTGATCGACGAGTGGTGCGACGGTCAGCGCAGCGTGATCATCTCCACCCACCAGGTCGAGGAGATCGAGAGCCTGCTGTCCGACGTGCTGATGCTCAACGAGGGCCGCCTGGCGCTTTCCATCAGCCTCGAGGACATCGACCGCCGCTTCGTCGCGCTGAGCCACGACGCTGCCGTGGCCGAGGAGATGGCGGCGGCCCACCCGCTGCTGCGCTACCGCACCGGGCCGGGGGCCAGCGCGTCGCTCTTCGACGGCGAGCCGCCGGCGCACCTGCAGGCCCTGGGCCGGCGCGTGCGGCCCAGCCTGGCCGATCTCTTCGTCGCGCTCACGCGCAAGCCCGAACTCGACCGCACCCAGTTCTGAGCCGGAGGCCCCCCATGTTGCTGATCAAGACCCTGATGCGCCGCGAATGGTTGCAGCACCGCACCGGCTGGACCCTGCTGACCCTCGTGCCGCTGGCCCTGGCCCTGGTGCTGGTGGCCTTCGGCGAGGTGCAGTTCGACGACGACGACGGCCTGACCGAGTTGCCGCTGCCCCTGGTGGCCATGGCCGGCATCGCCGGCGGCACCACCCTCGTCTTCCTCACCTTGCTCACCACCTCGGCCGTCATCCTGAGCGGCCTGCCGCGACGCGACCACAACGACCGCTCCATCGAGTTCTGGCTCTCGCTGCCCGTGGGCCACGCGCATAGCCTGGCCGTGCCGCTGCTGGTACACATGCTGCTGGTGCCGGCCGCGGCGCTGGCGGCCGGGGCGCTGGGCGGCCTGGCGCTCTCGCTGGCCCTGGTGGCGCGCGTGGCCGGCTTCGCCGACTGGTTCACCCTGCCCTGGGGCGATCTGCTGGCGGCCAGCCTGGCGCTGGGCATGCGCCTGCTGGCCGGTGTGCCCCTGGCGGCACTGTGGCTGCTGCCACTGATGCTGCTGGTGATGCTGGCGACGGCGCTGTTCAAGCGTTGGGGCCTGGTGATCCTGGCCGTGGGCCTGGGCCTGGGCGGCGTGGTGCTTGAACGCATCTTCGGCCAGCCCATGCTGGCCGATGCCCTGGCCACGCTGGTGCGTGGCGGCAGCCAGGCGTTGATTGGCGCCGGCGGGCGCAGCCTGGCGGTTCCCACCGGCTCGGGGCCCTCGACAGCGCTTCAAGGCCTGCCGGGCTGGGCCTGGCACGACCTTGGCGCCGCGCTGGCGGCACTGGCCTCGCCCACGCTGGTTGGCGGCCTGCTGCTCGCCGTGGCCTGCTTTGCCGGGCTGGTGGTCTGGCGCCAGCGCGGGGCCTGATCAGGGCCGCCAGATCAGCTTGATCGCGCCGGTGGGCGTGGTCTTGGCCACCAGCAACAGGTCGCTGGCGCGCCCCGCACGCGATTGGGCGCGCAGCAGCAGGTCTTCGAAGCCATCGCCGTCAAAATCGGCGCGCGCCATCACGGTGTAGACGCGCTCGTCGCCGCGCGAGCGCGCCAGGGCCGAGCCATCGGGGCGCAGTTCGACGCGCAGCGCCTTCTCAAAAGCCCCCAGCGTCTTGCCGGCGCGGCGCGCCAGGTCTTCGTCGTTGAGCCGCGGCACGGCCGCGGCTGGCAGGGCGGCCAGGAGCCTGGCATTCAATTGCGCCGGAAAGTGGCTGCCGCGCGCCGGCTGGCTATGCTGCCAGCGCGCCAGCGCCAGGCAGTTGAGCGTGAGCAGGCGGAAGAGCGCGAACTGGCTTTCGGCGATGCGCGCCTCGGGCGTGACCTGCACCTGGGCGCAGCTCTTGAAGGTGATCTCGACGCCGGCGCTGTCGTCGAGCGCAATGTCCAGCACCGCCTCGCCGGCATCCGGCGCCGACACCAGGCCGGCAAAGGCGCGCAGGTTGAAGCTGCTGAAGTTGCGAGTGGGCGGCGGCGCTTCGGCCTGTGCCGCATGGGCGGTCAGCAGCGCCAGGGCCAGCGCCAGGACAGGCTTCAGAGGGGCCAGGCGCATCACTTGGCGGCGGCTTGTGCCGCGGCCAGCAGCAGGCCCTTGACGTACTGATTGCGCGCGGCGCCGATCTGCGGCCTGTCGCACTGCTCGGCCGCACCCTTCCAGTTACCGGCGCGGATCTGCTTGGTGAAGTTCTGGAACACGCTCACCAGCTTGGGCACGCCCAGATTGAAGGCCATGTCGAACAGGGCCATCTGCACGCTGCGCGGCATGGCGTCGAAATCCATCGTCGCGCCCGCGCTCTTGCGGTAGGCGTTGGACAACTCGCCATAGAAGGTATCGATGTGCTTGAGGTTGAGGGCATCGATGTCAGGCTCGCGCATCACCAGCTTGGTGTATTTGCGGTAGTTCGAAGCCTTGAAGCCCACGGCCTGGGCGGCCACGGCGTCGTAATCGGCCTGCTTCTCGGCCAGCGTGGCCTCCTGTGCCGTGGCCACGCCGTTGACGGCCTGGTACAGCGGCACGGCGGCGATGGCGGCGCGCGAGGCGACGAGGTGGCCCACGCCCACCGTGACCTTGCCCACCGAGTCGAGGTAGAGGTGGTTGAGCCGTCCCTCGTATTCCTCGAGCTTGCGGGCAACTTCGGAGCGGATGTCGGCGGGCAGTGGCATGGCGTTTCCTTCCTGAAGGGCTGCGGGGCATCGGCGCAAGGGCCGCGTCGCCGCGCATTCTGGTGCTTCTGCCGTGCCCCGGGCATCCCGCGGATGAAAGCGCCCCGCACGAGAAAAAGCCGCCTGGCGGGAGCGCTCCCGCCAGGCGGCTGGCTGTCGACCGGCGGGCCGGATCGGCCCGCGCGGGATCAGTGGTGGGTGCCGTCGAAGAACTGCTCGTTCTCGGTCGAGCCCTTGAGCGCGCCGGTGGAAGCGTCCTTCTCGATGGTGGTGGTCACGGCGTCGAAGTAGCCGGTGCCGACCTCGCGCTGGTGCTTCACCGCGGTGAAGCCGCGCTCGGCGGCGGCGAATTCCTTCTCCTGCAGCTCGACGAAGGCGGTCATGTTGTTGCGGGCGTAGCCATAAGCCAGCTCGAACATGCCGTGGTTGAGGCTGTGGAAGCCGGCCAGCGTGATGAACTGGAACTTGTAGCCCATCGCGCCCAGCTCGCGCTGGAACTTGGCGATGGTGGCGTCGTCGAGGTTCTTCTTCCAGTTGAAGGACGGGCTGCAGTTGTAGGCCAGCAGCTTGCCCGGGAACTTGGCGTGGATGGCGTCGGCGAAGGCCTTGGCGAAGGCCAGGTCGGGCTTGCCGGTCTCGCACCAGATCAGATCGGCATAGGGCGCGTAGGCCAGGCCGCGGCTGATCGACTGCTCAAGGCCGTTGCGGCTCTTGAAGAAGCCTTCGACGGTGCGCTCGCCGGTGAGGAAGGGCTTGTCGTTGGCGTCGACGTCGCTGGTCACCAGGTCGGCGGCCTCGGCATCGGTACGGGCCAGCAGGATCGTGGGGGTGCCCATCACGTCGGCCGCCAGACGGGCTGCGGTCAGCTTGGCCACGGCCTCACGGGTCGGCACCAGCACCTTGCCGCCCATGTGGCCGCACTTCTTGACGCTGGCCAACTGGTCTTCGAAGTGCACGCCCGAGGCGCCGGCGTCGATCATGGCCTTCATCAGCTCGAAGGCGTTGAGCACGCCGCCGAAGCCGGCTTCGGCATCGGCCACGATGGGGGCGAAGAAGTCGATGTCGTCCTTGCCCTCGCTCCACTGGATCTCGTCGGCGCGCTTGAAGGTGGAGTTGATGCGCTTGACGACCTTCGGCACCGAGTCCACCGCGTAGAGGCTCTGGTCGGGGTACATCTCGCCGCCGCTGTTGGCGTCACCCGCCACCTGCCAGCCGCTGAGGTAGATGGCCTTGAGGCCGGCCTTGACCTGCTGCATGGCCTGGTTGCCGGTGAGCGCGCCCAGGCTGTTGACGAAGGGCTCGGTGTTGATCAGGTTCCACAGCTTCTCGGCGCCGCGCTTGGCCAGGGTGTGCTCGATCTGCACGCTGCCACGCAGACGCACGACGTCGTCGGCGCTGTAGCTGCGCTTGATGCCCTTCCAGCGCGGGTTCTCGGCCCAGTCCTTCTCGAGGGCGGCGGCTTGTTGCTGGCGGGTGAGCTTGGTCATGGGCGGTTCTCCTGGGTTGCTGAAAAAAGACCGGGTTGAAGTCATCGATCCATGCCGTCAGCGTAACGCGGGGCGCGATGGATGTGAAGGCTTATGTCTTATATAAGACAAAAGATTTCACACTTATAAATCAATGACTTAGGCGCACATCCCGCAATGCGGAACGGCGTTTTTCCATATGGCGAATTATGCTGCAGTGCAGCGCAGGGATTTCCCGCAATATGAAATCATCCGCACGATGCGAAAAAAGGGCGAAATCGGCCACTGGCACACGCCAGCGCCTGCGTCTGGCGAGCGGGCTCTCGCCCGGCCCCGGGGCTTGGGCCGGCCGGCTCAGCCTGGCGGCCGGACAGCATGTGCGTGCTGCTTATGATCCGCCGCCATCCAGCCACCGGGGCCCGCATGTCCAGCTTCGCCTTCCTCTCGGACCAGCGCTTTCTCAAGGTCGGCGTGCCCGATGCGGCCACGCCCTATGCCGTGGCCGGCATCGCCTGGGACGGCGCCACCACCAACCGGCCCGGCGCCCGCCTCGCCCCGCGTGCCATCCGCGAGGCCAGCCACATGCTGTGCGACGGCACCCACCCGCTTTTCGACACCAGTCCCATCGGCCGGCTCGGTGACGTCGGCGACCTAGCCCTGCCCAACACCTCGCTGACCGCCATGCGCGAGTCCCTGGTGCCGGCAGCGGCAGCCCTGCTGCGCCGCCACCACATGGCCTGGCTGGGCGGTGACCACTCGATCACGCTGCCGCTGCTGCGCGCCTACCGGCAATGGCTGGGCCAGCCGCTGGCGGTGATCCACTTCGACGCCCATTGCGACACCTGGGAAGACCACTTCGGCGAGCCCAGCGGCCATGGCACCTGGGTCTACGAGGCCATGCAGGAAGGCCTGGTCGTCGACGCCTGCTTCACCCAGATCGGCATCCGCTCGGCCGGGCTGCGCGAGGCGCGCGAGTTCGTCGCCCGGCGCGGCGGCCAGATCTTCACCGCACGCGCGCTGCGCGGCCTGGCTGCGCCGTCCCAGTTGCAGCCCATCACCGACGCCATACGCCGGCGGCTGGCGGCGCACGGCAACCCGCCCGTCTACCTGAGCCTGGACATCGACTGCCTGGACCCGGCCTACGCCCCCGGCACCGGCACGCCCGAGCCCGGCGGCCTGAGCACGGCCCAGGTGCTGACGCTGCTGGAGGAACTGGCCGACTTGCCCTTCGTGGGCATGGACTGCGTGGAAGTGGCGCCGCCCTACGACCATGCCGAGATCACCAGCCAGGCCGCGGCGGCCTTCGTCTGGACCTACCTCTGCGGGCGTCTCGCAAGGGCCTGAACGCTTCGTTTGATCCGGCGCAAGCCCCGCGCCGGCCGCCTCCGAAGAATACCGACATTCCCCAGGAGAAGTCATGAACGCCGCATCCGCCGCCCCCGCCCCGCGCGCCCCGCGCCAGCCCCGTGCAGCCCGTTCGCCGGCCCCGCCGCTGCCGGAGTTTGCCAAGCTCGACCAGGCCCACCGCGCCGCCCTCGAGATGCTGGAAGCCTTCGACCGCCTGATTGCCCATCTCGACGACCGCGGCCTCGACGACACCGCCCGTGCCAGCGCCCGCGAAATCCTCGATTTCTTCAACGGCCCCGGCCGCGACCACCACGCGCAGGAAGAAGCCCAGGTGTTCCCGGTGCTGCTGGCCAGTGGCGACGCCGAACTGGTGCAGCATGTCCACCGCCTGCAGCAAGACCACGGCTGGCTCGACGAAGACTGGCACGAACTCTCGCCCCAGATTGAAGGCATCGCCGCCGGCTACAACTGGTACGACCTGGCCATGCTTCGCAACGCCCTGCCCATCTACACCGCGCTGCACCACGAGCACATTGCGCTCGAAGAGACCGTGGTCTATCCGGCCGCCAAACGTGCGCGCGAGGCCCTGGATGCCGGCGAGAAGGCGCGCACCGCCTGAGTTCCGGCGGCCCCCTGCCCCCATGCAACGGCGCCCCCAGGGGCGCCGTTTTGCTTGGGTCAGCCCGGCCTGGGTGGCGCCTCTCTTAATGCAGCGCCCGAGGCAGGCTGTACGATGCGGCGACCATCCGGCGTTGCCCCAGAGGCGGCGCCTGCGCCTTCAGGAGACCGCATGAACCAAGCCCTGGACCCGGCCCTGCTGCAGGCCGACGCGACACAGACTCAGGCGCTGGACGCCTACTGGATGCCCTTCACGGCCAACCGGCAGTTCAAGAAGGCGCCGCGCCTGCTCACCCAGGCCGAGGGCATGCACTACCGCGACGACCGCGGGCGCCAGGTGCTCGACGGCGTGGCCGGCCTCTGGTGCGTCAATGCCGGCCATGGCCGGCCGCGCATCGTGCAGGCCATCCAGCAGCAGGCCGCCGAGATGGATTTCGCGCCGCCCTTCCAGATGGCCCACCCCAAGGCCTTCGAACTGGCCGAGCGCGTGGCCGCCATCGCGCCGACCGAGCTGAACCGGGTCTTCTTCACCAACTCGGGCTCCGAGGCGGTGGAGACCGCGCTCAAGATCGCGCTGGCCTACCACCGCGTGCGCGGCGATGCCGCCCGCACCCGCCTGATCGGCCGCGAGCGCGGCTACCACGGCGTCAATTTCGGCGGCATCTCGGTGGGCGGCATCGTCGGCAACCGCAAGATGTTCGGCACGATGCTGGCCGGCGTCGACCACATCCGCCACACCCACGACCCGCGCAACGCCTTCAGCATCGGTCAACCGCTGAATGGCGCCGAGGCCGCCGACGACCTCGAACGCCTGGTGGCGCTGCACGACGCCAGCACCATCGCCGCCGTCATCGTCGAGCCGGTGGCCGGCTCCACCGGCGTGCTGATCCCGCCCCAGGGCTATCTGCAGCGCCTGCGCGAGATCTGCACGCGCCACGGCATCCTGCTCATCTTCGACGAGGTCATCACCGGCTTCGGCCGCACCGGCCAGCCCTTCGCGGCCCAGACCTTCGGCGTCGTGCCCGACCTCATCACCTGCGCCAAGGGCCTGACCAATGGCGCCGTGCCCATGGGCGCGGTGCTGGTGCGCCAGTCCATCCACGACGCCTTCATGAATGGGCCCGAGCACCTGATCGAGTTCATGCACGGCTACACCTATTCGGCCCACCCGCTGGCCTGCGCCGCCGGCCTGGCGACGCTGGACACCTATGCCGAGGAAGGCCTGCTGACCCGTGCGTCAACGCTGGAGCCGGCCTTTGCCGAGGCGGTGCATTCGCTGCGCGGCGAGCCCAACGTGATTGATGTGCGCAACATCGGCCTCGTCGGCGGCATCGAGCTGGCGCCGCTGCCGGGCGAGCCGGCCAAACGCGCCTTCAACGTCTTCCTCGACTGCTGGGAACAGGGCGTGCTTGTGCGCACCACCGGCGACACGGTGGCGCTGTCGCCGCCCCTCATCATCGAGACGGGCCAGATCGCTCGGATCGTCGACGCGCTGCGCAGCGCCATCCGCCGGGCGGCCTGAGCCTCCATGGCGTTGCTGGACACCGACCTCAGCCTCGCGCGCAACTCCTATTACGCGGCCACTTCCCCGCGCGAGCCGGCCTTTGCGCCGCTGCAGGGTGACGCCCGCTGCGACGTGGCCATTGTTGGCGGTGGCCTCTCGGGCCTGGCGGCGGCGCTGGATCTGCGCCAACGCGGCTTCGATGTCGCTCTGCTCGAGGCACGCGAAATCGGCTCGGGCGCCAGCGGGCGCAACGGCGGCCAGGCCATCCACGGCCTGGCCTGCGACCAGGAACTGATCGAATTCCAGCTCGGCGCGACCGATGCCCGCCTTGTGTGGGACATGTCCATCGAGGCCCTGGACCTGCTGCGCGAGCGCATCAAGGAGCACGCCATCGCCTGCGAATGGCGCGACGGCTGGCTGGGCGTGGCGCGCACGCCGGGCAAGGCGCGGGAGTTGCTGCGCTCGGGCGAAAGGGCCGAGAAGCGCTACGGCTACCGCATGCAGGGCCTGGCTGCCGGCGAGCTGGGCCACTGGATCGCCAGCCCCGAATTCCACGGCGGTCTCTACGACCCGCGCTCGGGCCACCTGCACCCGCTCAAGTACACGCGCGGCCTGGCCCGTGCCGCTGCCGCGGCCGGCGCACGCCTGCACGAGGGCAGCGAGGTGCTGGTGCTCGAACAGGGCACGCAGCCGATTCTGCGCACGGCCCGGGGCAGCCTGCGCGCCAGCCAGGTGCTGCTGGCCGGCAATGTCTATCTGGGCGCGCTGGCGCCCCAGCTTGCACCGCGCATCATGCCGGTGGGCACCTATATCGCCTGCAGCGAGGTGCTGCCCGAGGCCTTGGCCGACAGCCTGATTCCCAGCCGCAGCGCGGTGTGCGACAACAACTTCGTGCTCGACTACTTCCGCACCACCGACGACAACCGCATGCTCTACGGCGGGCGCGTCAGCTACAGCACGCGCACGCCCGGCCGCCTGGCCGAGAGCATGCGCCAGCGCATGGTGCTGACCTTTCCCCAGCTCGAGGGCAGGCACATCGAGTACGCCTGGGGCGGCTTCGTCGACATCACCATGAACCGCGCGCCCGATTTCGGCCGCCTGGGCGAGCAACGCAACATCTATTACCTGCAGGGCTACTCGGGCCACGGCCTGGCCCTCAGCGGCCTGGCCGGCCGTCTGGTGGCCGAGGCCATGGCGGGCGACGCCTCGCGCTTCGATGTCTTCGCGCAGTTGGGCCACCGCAATTTCCCCGGCGGCACGCGGCTGCGCACGCCGGCCCTGGTGCTGGGCATGGCCTGGTACCGTCTGCGCGATATGCTTGCGTGATCGCGACCATGCCCGCAGTCCCCAACCACCGCCCCGTCGTCCTCGTGCCGGCCTGCAACCGGACGCTGGGCGAGCACCCTTTCCACATCGCCGGCCACAAGTACGTGGACGCGGTGCGCCTGGCCGGCGCCCTGCCGCTGATGGTGCCGGGCCTGGCCGAAGACGATGCCGAGGCCTTGCTCGATCTGGCCGATGGCGTGCTGCTCACCGGCTCGCCCTCCAACGTACACCCGTCGCACTTCGGCGAGGCCGTGCTGGACCCCCGCCTGCCTCTGGACCCGGCCCGCGACGCCTGGGTGCTGCCCTTCGTGCGCCGCGTGCTGGCGCGCGGCCTGCCGCTGCTGGCCATCTGCCGCGGCACGCAGGAGACCAATGTGGCGCTCGGCGGCAGCCTGCACCAGGCGGTGCATGCGGTGCCGGGCCTGGCCGACCACCGTGCCGACGACGCCCTGCCGGCGGCCCGGCAGTACGCACCGGCGCACCGCGTCAAGGTGTACCCGGGCGGCGTGCTGGAAAAGCTGCTGGGCGACCTGCGCGAGTTCGAGGTCAATTCGCTGCACGGCCAGGGCGTGGCGATACCGGCGCCGGGGCTGCGCATCGAGGCCGTGGCGCCCGACGGCGTGGTCGAGGCCTTCTCGGTGCCGGATGCGCCCGGCTTCAACCTCTGCCTGCAATGGCATCCTGAATGGCAGGCGGCCCACAACCCGGTTTCGATGCGCCTGCTGCAGGGCTTTGGTGCGGCTGCACGCCAGTACCGCGACCGCGTGCGGGGCCCCTTGCCAGCGGCTGCCGCCAGCACCTGAGCGCCGGGCCGGTCCCGGCATGCCGATTGAGCCAGACTGCCGAGACCGCACATGACATCGAGAGACCATTTCACCTTTGCCGAGCTGGAACAGTGGCTGGACCAGCACCGCGTCACCGAGATCGAGTGCCTGGTGCCCGACCTCACCGGCGTGGCCCGCGGCAAGATCCTGCCGCGCCAGAAGTTCACCGAAGACCGCGGCATGCGCCTGCCCGAGGCCGTGGTGGCGATGGGCGTGACGGGCGAGTTCCCCGAAGAGGGGCCTTACTACGACGTCATCAAGCCCACCGACCGCGACATGCATCTGCGGCCCGACCCGACCACGGTGCGCATCGTGCCCTGGGCCACCGACCCCACGGCCCAGGTCATCCACGACTGCTATGACCGCCAGGGCGTGCTCGTGCCCTTCGCGCCGCGCTCGGTGCTGCGCCGCGTGTGCGACCTGTACGCCGCCGAGGGCTGGGACCCGGTGGTCGCGCCCGAGCTCGAGTTCTACCTGGTGGCGCGCAACACCGACCCCGACGTTCCGCTCAAGCCGCCCATCGGCCGCAGCGGGCGCAGCGAGACGAGCCGCCAAGCCTATTCCATCGACGCAGTGAACGAATTCGACCCGCTGTTCGAGGACGTCTACGACTACTGCGACAAGATGGAGCTGAACGTGGACACGCTGATCCACGAGGTCGGCGCCGGGCAGATGGAAATCAACTTCTTCCACGCCCACCCGCTGGGCCTGGCCGACGAGGTCTTCATGTTCAAGCGCACGGTGCGCGAGGCGGCGCTGCGCCACGACATGTTCGCCACCTTCATGGCCAAGCCCATAGCCGGCGAACCCGGCAGCGCCATGCACATTCACCAGAGCGTCATCAACCAGGCCACCGGCCGCAACCTGTTCAGCAACGAAGACGGCAGCGCCAGCCGAGAGTTCTACTGGTTCATCGGTGGGCTGCAGAAATACATCCCGGCGGCCATGGCGCTGTTTGCGCCCTACGTCAACAGCTACCGCCGCCTGGTGCGCGGCGTGGCCGCGCCCATCAACATCCAGTGGGGCACGGACAACCGCACCGTGGGCATACGCAGCCCGGTGGCCGAGCCGGTGGCGCGGCGCATCGAGAACCGCGTCATCGGCGCCGACGCCAACCCCTATGTGGCGCTGGCTGCCACCCTGGCCTGCGGCTACCTGGGCATCAAGAACCGCATCGAGCCCACGGCCGAGTGCAAGGGCGACGCCTACCTGGGCGATTTCCAGCTGCCGCGCAGCCTGGGCGAGGCGTTGATCCTGCTGCGCGCCGAGCGCGACTTGGCGGCGGTGATGGGCGAGTCCTTCGTCACCGTCTACACCGAGGTCAAGGAGATCGAGTACGCCGAGTTCATGAAGGTGATTTCGCCGTGGGAGCGCGAGCACCTGCTTCTCCACGTCTGACCCCGCCAGGAGCCCCGCCCATGACCCGCAGCACCCAAGAGTGGCAGGCCGCCGACGCGGCACATTTCCTCCACCCCTTCACCGATTTCCAGGGCCTGGCCCGCAAGGGCTCGCGCGTGATCACGCGCGCCGAAGGCATCTACATCTGGGACAGCGAGGGCCACAAGATCCTCGACGCCATGAGCGGCCTGTGGTGCGTCAATGTCGGCTACGGCCAGCAAGCGCTGATCGATGCCGCCACCCGGCAGCTGCGCGAACTGCCCTTCTACAACGCCTTCTTCCAGACCGCCACCCCGCCGGCCATCGCGCTGGCCGAGTTGCTGGCCGAGGTGGCGCCTGCCGGCTTCGAACATGTCTTCTTCGCCGGCTCGGGCTCGGAGGGCAACGACACCGTGGTGCGCATGGTGCGCCGCTACTGGGACCTGCTGGGCCAGCCCGGACGCCAGATCATCATCAGCCGCCACAACGCCTACCACGGCAGCACCATGGCCGGCGCCTCGCTGGGCGGCATGAGCGGCATGCACGCCCAGGGCGGCCTGCCGATACCCGGCATCGAGCACATCCAGCAGCCCTATTGGTGGGAGCACGGCCGGCCGCAGGGCCTCACCCGCGAGGCCTTCGGCCTCATGGCGGCGCACTGGCTGGAAGAGCGCATCCTCGCCCTCGGCCCCGAGAACGTGGCGGCCTTCATCGGCGAGCCCATCCAGGGCGCGGGCGGCGTGATCATCCCGCCTTCCACCTACTGGCCCGAGGTGCAGCGCATCTGTGATCGCCATGGCATCCTGCTCGTCAGCGACGAGGTCATCTGCGGCTTCGGCCGCACCGGGCGCTGGTTCGGCTGCGAGACCCAGGGCTTCAGGCCCGACCTGATGACCTTTGCCAAGGGCGTTACCAGCGGCTACATCCCGCTCGGCGGCGTGCTGGTGGGCGAGCGCATCGCCCGCGTGCTGATCGAGAAAGGCGGCGAGTTCAACCACGGCTACACCTATTCAGGCCACCCGGTGGCCTGCGCCGTGGGCCTGGCCAACCTGGGCCTGATCCGCGAGCTGGGCCTGGTGGAGCGCGTGCGTGACGATGTCGGCCCGTATCTTGCTGAAGCCTATGCGTCGCTGGGGGCGCACCCGCTGGTGGGTGATGCCGAGACCTGCGGCCTGATGGGGGCCCTGCTGCTCGTGAAGGACAAGTCCACCGGGGAGGCCTTCCCCGAGGCACTGGAGATCGGCATGGTCTGCCGCGGCCACTGCTTCCGCGAAGGCTTGATCATGCGCGCCGTCGGCGACCGCATGATCGTGGCGCCACCGCTGGTGATCACGCGCGCCCAGATCGACGAGATGGTGGCCCTCATCCGCCGCTGCCTGGACCTGACCTTGGCCGATGCCCAGCGCGAAGGCTGGCTGTGCTGATCGTTCCCCCCGATGGCCCGCCCCCCATGTTTGCCTAGACTCCCCGCCCAACAAACCCCATTCCACGCCGTCCCGGAGGTTGCCGCATGAACCCGAAGTCGCTCGTCCTCGCCCTCGCACTGGCCCTGTCGGCGACCGCGCCGATGGCCCAGGAGGAGGACAAGGTCCTCAACATCTACAACTGGAGCGACTACATCGCCGAGGACACGCTGCGCAACTTCGAGAAGGAAACCGGAATCAAGGTGCGCTACGACAATTTCGACAACAACGAAATCGTCCACGCCAAGCTGGTGGCGGGCAAGACGGGCTACGACATCGTCGTGCCCTCGTCGCACTGGGCCAAGCTGCAGATTGACGGCGGCCTGCTGCGCAAGATCGACAAGGCGCAGGTTCCCAACCTGAAGAACCTCGACACCGCGGTGCAGGCGCAGCTTGCGCGCATGGACCCGGGCAACGACTACATGGTCAACTGGCTCTGGGGCTACACCACGGTGGGCATCAATGTCGACAAGGTCAAGGCGGCGCTGGGCAGCACGCCCATGCCCGAGAACGCCTGGGACCTGGTCTTCAAGCCCGAGTACATCAGCAAGCTCAAGGGCTGCGGCGTGTCCTTCCTCGACTCGGCCACCGAAGTCGTGCCGGCCGCCCTGCACTACCTGGGCAAGGCCTCGTTCAGCAAGAACACCGGCGACTACGCCGCTGCCGCCGCGCTGCTGAAGTCGGTGCGTCCCCATGTCACGCTGTTCAGTTCATCGGGCTACATCAACGACATGGCCAGCGGCTCGGTCTGCGTGGCCCTGGGCTGGAGCGGCGACATCAACATCGCGCGCCAGCGTGCCATCGACGGCAAGACCGGCCAGAACATCCAGGCCCTGCTGCCCAAGACCGGCGGCCTGCTCTTCTTCGACGTGATGGTGATCCCGGCCGATGCACCACGTCCGGGCAACGCGCACAAGTTCATCAACTACATGCTGCGCCCCGAGGTGCATGCCGGCCTCACCAACAAGGTGTTCTACGCCAACCCGAACAGCGAATCGCGCAAGTTCGTCAAGCCCGAGGTCGCGAGCAACCCCACCGTCTTCCTCGCGCCGGCCGAACTGTCCAGGATGGTGCCGCCCGATTCGCTGAACAACGACCTGCGCCGCCTGATGACGCGCACCTACACGTCTTTCAAGACCGGGCTTTGATCGACAGCCACTGAGTCCCATCGAGATCCGAAGCGACCCCATGTCAGACCCGTCCGCCGCGCCCGCGTTCCTGCAGATCCGCGACATCGTCAAGGATTTCGGCGGCTTCAAGGCCGTCAACAACGTCAGCCTCGACATCGCCAAGGGTGAGATCTTCGCCCTGCTCGGCTCGTCGGGCTGCGGCAAGAGCACGCTGCTGCGCATGCTGGCCGGCTTCGAGACGCCCACCTCGGGCCGCATCGTGCTGGACGGGCGCGACCTCGCCGATCTGCCGCCCTACGAGCGGCCGATGAACATGATGTTCCAGAGCTATGCGCTCTTCCCCCACCTCACGGTGTGGGACAACATCGCCTTCGGCCTGCGGCGCGAGGGCCTGCCGCGCGAGCAGGTGGACGCGCGTGTCGAGGCCATGCTCAAGCTGGTGCAGCTGGCCAAGTACGCCAAGCGCAAGCCACACCAGCTTTCGGGCGGCCAGCAGCAGCGCGTGGCGCTGGCGCGCAGCCTGGCCAAGCAGCCGCAGATGCTGCTGCTGGACGAACCGCTGGGCGCGCTCGACAAGAAGCTGCGCGAAGAGACGCAGATCGAACTCGTCAACATCATCGAGCAGGTGGGCGTGACCTGCGTGATGGTGACGCATGACCAGGAAGAAGCCATGACCATGGCCAGCCGCATCGCGGTGATGAGCGAGGGCCGCTTCCTGCAGGTGGGTGCGCCGGGCGAGATCTACGAAACCCCGGCCACGCGCTTCGTGGCCGACTTCATCGGCAACGTCAACCTGATGGAAGGCACGCTCGATGTCGACGAAGCCGACCACTGCGTGATCGGCTGCGCCGACACCCGCCACTACGTGGGCCACGGCATCACCGGCACCGCCGGCATGGCGGTCACGGTGGCGCTGCGACCCGAGAAGATCCACCTCTCGCGCCAGCAGCCGGCCGACGAGTACAACCGCGCCGTCGGCACCATCAAGGAGATGTCCTACTTCGGCAGCCACACGGTCTACCACCTGCTGCTGGCCAGCGGGGCGAAGCTGAAGGTGAGCCAGGCCAATCTGCAGCGCCACCGCGACGACCAGTTCACCTGGGGTGATCAGGTCTGGGCCCACTGGTCGCGCTCGGCCCATGTGGTGCTGACGCAGTAGCCGCGATGGACAGCCTGAAGGCCCTCTTCAGCGGGCGCCGCTTCGTCATCGGCGTGCCCTTCGTGGTGCTGCTCGTCTTCTTCCTGCTGCCCTTTGTCATCGTCGGCAAGATCAGCGTCTCCGAGATGGAGGCGGTGAGTTTCAAGAGCCTGCTCACTTTCGCCGACGGCGTGATGACGCTGAGCATCAAGTTCGGCAACTACGTCTTCATCACCGAGGACGCGCTCTACTTCAAGACCTACCTGGCAAGCCTGAAGTACGCGCTGGCGACGATGCTGCTTTGCCTGTTCATCGGCTACCCCTTCGCCTACTTCATGGCGCGGGCACGCGGCACGCTGCAGCCGGCGCTCCTGATGCTGGTGATGCTGCCCTTCTGGACCAGCTTTCTGCTGCGCGTCTACGCCTGGCGCGGCCTGCTCACCGAAGGCGGCTGGGTGGCCGATCTCATCACCGGCCTGGGCCTTGATCAGTTGCTGCTGGCCGCCGGCCTGATCAGCGCACCCGGCAAGCTGATGCACACGCCCTTTTCGCTGGTGCTGGGCATGACCTACACCTACCTGCCCTTCATGATCCTGCCGCTGTTCAGCAACCTGGCCAAGATGGACCTGCGCCTGCTCGAAGCGGCGGCCGACCTGGGTGCCACGCCCTGGGTGGCGTTCTGGAAGATCACGGTGCCGCTGTCCAAGGCCGGCATCATCGCCGGCAGCATGCTGGTCTTCATACCTTGCGTCGGCGAATTCGTGATTCCCGAGTTGCTGGGGGGCCCCGAGACCCTGATGATCGGCCGGGTGCTCTGGGACGAGTTCTTCAGCAACAACGACTGGCCCATGGCCAGCAGCGTGGCCGTGGTGATGGTGCTGCTCATCATCGTGCCCCTGGCCATCTTCAACAAGTACCAGGCCGAGGCCCAGGAGGCGGGACGATGACTGCCGCCACCTTCAACCGCTGGTTCGGCCGCGGCTGGTTGGGCCTGGGCTATGTCTTCCTGTACGTGCCCATCGTGGCGCTGGTGATCTATTCCTTCAACGATTCGCCCATCCCCAACGTCTGGCGCGGCTTCACGCTCAAGTGGTACGCCGCGCTCATGCACGACGAGGAACTGCTGGCTGGCCTGGCGCTGAGCCTGAAGATCGCCTTTCTCACCGCCTGCGGCTCGGTGGTGCTGGGCACCTTCGCGGCCTTCGCGCTGGTGAAGTACCGGCGCTTCTGGGGCCGCACGGTGTTCAGCGGCATGGTCAATGCGCCGCTGGTGATGCCCGAGGTGGTGGTGGGCCTGTCGCTGCTGCTGATGCTGGTGAGCGTGCAGCGCGCCATCGGTTTCCCCGAGCGCGGCCTGCTCACCATCTGGTTCGGCCACCTGCTGCTGGGCATGGCCTATGCCACCGTGGTGGTGCAGGCGCGGCTGCAGGATTTGAACCCCCAGCTCGAAGAGGCGGCGATGGACCTGGGCGCGCGCCCGCACCAGGTGTTCTGGCTGGTCACGCTGCCGATGATTGCCCAGAGCCTGGTCTCGGCCTGGCTGCTGACCTTCACGCTCTCGCTCGACGACGTCGTGCTCTCGGCCTTTCTGTCCGGCCCCGGCTCCACCACCATGCCGCTGGTGATCTTCTCGCGCGCCCGCCTGGGGCTCAACCCCAGCGTCAACGCGGTCGCCACGCTGATCATCGTCATCGTCTCGGTCGGCGTCGTCGCCGCGAGCTATTTCATCGCCCGCGCCGAGCGCCGGCGCCTGCGCGAAATGACCCTGGCCAGCCGCGGTTGAAGCCGCCGAGCGCGCCACCCGAAACCCGAACGGAGGAGAAGTCCATCATGAAACGCCTCGCCCTCACCCTGACACCCACGGCCGCCGTGCTGGCCCTGGCCGCCGCCTTTCCGGCCGCGGCGCAGAGCAACGACGAGCTGTTGAAGGAATTGCGCGCACTGCGCGAACGCGTCAACCAGCTCGAGCAGAAGCTGCAGCAACCCGCCGGCAGGCCGGCCGCGGGCCAGTGGGGCATGACGCCCGAGCAGGCCAAGGAGCTTTCCCGCATCGCCGTCAAGACCGAGGCGCTGCAGGACAGCTTCACCGACCAGGGCTACAAGGGCCTGAAGATCAGCGGGCAGATGGACCCGAGCTTCATCTACAACCAGCGCCAGGGCAGCAGTTCCTTCGTCTTCCTCAACGGCGAGGGCGCGCGCTACACCTACGACAACAGCTACTTCGGCATGCTGGTGCTGGACATCGACAAGGAGACCGAGAGCGGCACCAAGTGGCGCCTGACCCTGGCGCCCGAGCGCGGCACCGGCGCGCTGGTGAACAACGGCTCCATCGTGCATGAGGCCTCGGTGTCGATTCCGCTGTCGGACCTGCAGACGCGGCTGTGGATAGGCCAGATCCCCGACTGGACAGGCTACGAGATCACCCTGCCCGCCGGCAACAAGCTCATCACCCACAACCTGCTGTTCGACTTCATGGCGCCCACCGCCTACACCGGCGCGGTGATGGACGTGACCAGCGGCAAGTGGTGGATACGCGGCGGCATCGCCAACATGAACTCGCCGCGCTATGCCTCGGGCAACAGGTCGCCGGCACTGATCTACCGCGTCGACTACTCCAAGGGCGAGTACGACGGCTTCGGCTTCAGCGGCCTGCACGGCAAGGCGGCCAATTTCGCTGCCGATGGCAGCTGGCAGCGCGACACCGGCGTTCCGGACAGCAACGGCGACCCGACCTTCGAGGAAGCCTTCTTCGACACCGCCGGCAAGCACACCGAAATCCACCTGATCGAGGCCGACGCCTACTACATCCGTGGCGACTGGAGCCTGTACGGCCAGGTGAGCTATGGCCAGCAGAAGCAGGCCGCCATCTTCAACAGCGACGGCCAGCTGCGCGACGCGCGCTGGTGGGGCCTGTCCACCACCGTGGGCTATATGGTCACGCCGCGGCTCGAGGCCGTGCTGCGCGCCGACTACATCAACAACACCAAGAACGGCGGCGGCCTGCTGGGCTATACCGCCGACGACAGCGTCAACGGCATAGGCCGCGGCCTGCTGGCCGACGGCAGCTTCGCCAAGGGCGAGAGCGTGGGCACCAACCGCTACGCGCTGAGCCTGGGCATGAGCTACCGCGTCGACGAGAACGCCACACTCAAGCTCGAGTACCGCTGGGACGGCGCCACCCAGCCGGTGTTCGGCAATGCCGACGGCAGCCGCTTCTACAAGAGCAACCAGTTGCTGGGCGCGTCCATGGTGGTGAGCTTCTGAGCGGCACGGCCATGGCCGGGGTGAACTGGCACGAGCGCGCCGCTGCGCTGCGCATCGACGGCCGCATGCTCGTTGACGGACAGCGGCGCGAGGCCGCCAGCGGCCAGGGCTTCGATTGCATCTCGCCGATCGCCGGCCGCGTGCTCGGCACGGTGGCGCGCGGCGCCCAGGCCGATATCGATGCCGCCGTCGCCAGCGCCCGCACCGCCTTTGACGATGGTCGCTGGGCCAGCCAGGCGCCGGCGGCGCGCAAGCGCGTGCTGCAGCGCTTTGCCGAGGGCGTGCTGGCCGCCAAGGAAGAGCTGGCCCTGCTCGAGACCTTGGACATGGGCAAGCCCATCCAGTGGTCGCTGGCGGTCGACGTGCCCAGCACGGCACGCTGCCTCGCCTGGTATGGCGAGGCGGTGGACAAGGTCTATGGCGAGATCGCGCCCACGGCCGGCACGGCCCTGGCCCTGATCACACGCGAGCCCATGGGCGTGATCGGTGCCATCGTGCCCTGGAACTACCCCATGATCATGGCCGCCTGGAAGCTGGGCCCGGCGCTGGCGGCCGGCAATTCTGTGGTGCTCAAGCCCAGCGAGAAGAGCCCGCTCACCGCGCTGCGGCTGGCCGAGCTGGCGCTCGAAGCCGGCCTGCCGCCAGGCGTGTTCAACGTCGTGCCCGGTTTTGGACAAGAGGCCGGCGAGGCGCTGGCCCTGCACATGGATGTCGACGCCATCGGCTTCACCGGCAGCACGCGCACCGGCCGCCGCATGCTCGAGTACGCCGGCCGCAGCAACCTGAAACGCGTCTACAACGAGCTCGGCGGCAAGTCGGCCTACCTGGTGTTCGAAGACTGTGGCGAACTCGAACGCGCCGCGCGCACCGCCGCCGACAGCATGTTCTTCAACCAGGGCCAGAGCTGCAACGCGCCGTCGCGCGTGCTGGTCCACGAGAGCGTGGCCGACGACTTCGTCGCCATCGCCAGCGCCCAGGCCGCCGGCTGGCAGCCGGCCGACCCGCTGGATGCAGCCACGACCATGGGCGCCGTGGTCGATGACACCCAGTTGCGCACCGTGCTCGGCTATATCGCGGCTGGCAGCGCCGAGGGCGCGCGCTGCGCCACCGGTGGCCGCCAGGCCCGGGCCGCAAGCGGCGGCAGCTATGTCGAGGCCACGGTCTTCGACGGCGTGGCCCCTGCGATGAAGATTGCCCGCGAAGAAATCTTCGGCCCGGTGCTGAGCGTGATCCGCTTCAAGACCGAGGAAGAAGCCGTGCGCCTGGCCAATGCCAGCCCCTATGGCCTGCAGGCCAGCGTCTGGAGCGACCACATCCACCGCGCCCACCGCGTGGCGCGGGCGCTGCGCGCCGGAACGGTACACGTCAACCAGTACGACGAAGACGACATCACCGTGCCCTTCGGGGGCTATCGCCAGAGCGGCAATGGCCGCGACAAGAGCCTGCACGCCTTCGACAAGGTGAGCGAGCTCAAGACCACCTGGCTGCGCATCAACAACCCGTGACGACGCCTGCGCCGATGCGGCCAGCTGAGCGTCCCGCAGAACGGCGAATCCCATGACCGCGATGCCTGCCAAGACGCCGCAGACGCTGAGCCAGCGCCTGGAGGCCGCCGACGTCCACACCCTGCTGGTGCAGTTCACCGATGTGCATGGCTGCGCCAAGGGCAAGTTGGTGCCGCTGGCCCACCTGGAAGACGTGCTGCGCCTGGGCGCCGGCTTTGCCGGCCCCTCCATCTGGGGCACGGCGCTGCCGCGCACCGGCCCGCGCGCCGAGTACTACGCCCGCGGCGACGCCACCACCGCGCGGCCCCTGCCCTGGATGCCGGGCCTGGCGCGCATCGTCGGCGACGGCTTTGTCGACGGCCGGCCCTTCGAGTCCTGCCCGCGCCAGGTGTTGCGGCGGGCGCTGGCGCGGCTGGCCGAGCGCGGCTGGACGATGCGCATCGGCATCGAGCCCGAGTTCTTCCTGCTGCGGCGCACTGAAGGCGGCGGCTGGGCACCGGCCGACGCGCAAGACCGCCTCGACAAGCCGTCCTACGACCTGCAGTCGCTGCCGCGCCAGCTTGGCTTTCTGCAGGCGCTGCAGCAATCGCTCACGGCCTGCGGGCTGGACGTGCTGCAGATCGACCACGAGGACGCCCACGGCCAGTACGAGGTCAATTTCGCCCACGACGAGGCCCTGGCCAGCTGCGACCACCTGATGCTGTTCAAGCTGGCGGCTCAAGGCCTGGCCGAGGCGCGCGGCATGGTCTTCTCGATGATGCCCAAGCCCTTTGCCGACCAGCCGGGCAGCGGGCTGCACTTCCATGTTTCCTTGTGGCAGGGCGAGCGCTGCCTGTTCGCCCCTGAGTCCGATCTCGACCCGGCGGCCGATTCCGGCGCCACGCTGTCGCCGCTGGGCCGCCACTTCATCGCCGGCGTGCTGGCCCATGCGCCGGCGCTGTGCGCGCTGGCCGCGCCCACGGTCAACTCCTACAAGCGGCTCACGGTGGGCAAGTCGCTCTCGGGCACGAGCTGGGCGCCGGCCGTCGTCGCCCACGGCCCCAACAACCGCACGGCCACGGTGCGCACCCTGCCCGGCCGCTTCGAGTGGCGCCTGCCCGATGCCAGTGCGAACCCCTATCTCGCCGCGGCCACGCTCATCGCCGCCGGCCTGGACGGGGTCGACCGTGGCCTCGACCCCGGCCCCGACTGCCACGACGATCTTTTCGAGCAGAGCCCGGCACGCCTGCGCGCCCTCGGCCTGCCCCAGCTGCCGCAATCGCTGGCCCAGGCCCTGGCCGCGCTGCACGCCGACGAGGTGGTCCGTGGCGCGCTGGGCGAGCCGCTGGCGGCCGAGTTCATCCGCCTCAAGAGCGCCGAGTGGACCGCCTACGCCCGCCACGTCAGCGCCTGGGAGCTGGACCGCTACGCTGCCGCCTTCTAGCCCTTCCACGCACTTGCTAGGCGTTGCGCTGCGCGCCCGCTCTGGGCCACAGTCAAGGCGCCACCCCTGGCCCTGGAGCCCCCCATGCCCACCCGACTTCAATTCGATTTCTCCCCCGGCCCGCGCCCGCGTCCGCGCGATGGCAAGGGCCCGCTGCGCATCCTGCTGCTGGGCGATTTCAGCGCCCGGCCGGCCACCGAGAGGCCGCCGCTGGCCAGCCGCAAGACCTTCAAGGTCGACCTCGACAACTTCGACGAGCAACTCGCCCGCCTGGCGCCACGCTGCAGCCATGCCGGTGCCGAAATCGCATTCACCCAGCTCGACGATTTCCACCCCGACGCGCTCTATGCCCGCGTGCCGCTGTTCGCCGCGCTGCGCTCGCTGCGCCAGCGCCTGCTGGACCCGGCGCAGTTCGCCGCCGCGGCGGCCGAACTGGGCGTGGCGCCCGCGGCGGCCAGCGGCAGCGGTGGCGGTGGCGGCGGCGGTGGCGGCGGCGATCTGCTGGCCGGCCTGCTGGGTGGCAAGCCCGCGGGAACTGCGGCACCCACGGCCGCCAAGCCTGCAGCCACCGGCATCGACGCCTTCATCCGCAGCATCGTCGGCCACCAGATCGTCCCCGACACCGCGCCACAGCAGAAGACGCTGGTGGCCTCGGTCGACGCCGCCATCGCGGCCGAGATGCGCGCCGTGCTGCATGCACCAGACTTCCAGTCGCTTGAAGCCCATTGGCGTGGCGTGCAATGGCTGGTCTCGGGCCTGGAGCTGGACGAGACACTGGAGCTGCACCTCTTCGACGTCACGCGTGAAGAGTTGCTGGCCGATGTGGTGGCGGCCCAGGGTCGGCTGGCCCAGACCGGCCTGCACCACGCGCTGGCCGACCGCTGGCGCAATGTGCCCGGCGGCCAGGGCTGGTCGCTGCTGTGCGGGCTCTATGGCTTCGGACCGGGCGATGCTGATGTCGGCCTGCTCGCGGCGCTGGGCCTGATCGCATCCCAGGCCGGCGGCCCCTTCATCGCCGCCGGCGACCCGGCTCTGGCACTGGCCGAGCCGGCGGCGCTGGCCGGCTGGCAGGCCTTGCGCGGCAGCGAGGCCGCACCCTGGCTGGGCCTGGCGGCGCCGCGCGTGCTGCTGCGCCTGCCCTATGGCAAGCGCAGCGACCCGGTGAGCGCCTTCGCCTTCGAAGAGTTTGCCGGTACGCCCACCCACGCCCATTTCCTGTGGGGTGCGGGTTCGCTGGCGGTGGCGCTGCTCATCGGCCGCGCCTTCACCCTCAATGGCTGGGACATGGAGCCGGGCGACGAGCGCGAGATCGGCGATCTGCCGGCCTACACCTTCGAGCGCGACGGCGAGCAGGAACTGCAGGCCTGCGCCGAACAGTACCTGGGCGAGCAGGCCGGCCAGGCCTTGCTCGAGGCCGGGCTGATGGCGCTGATGAGCCATAGACACCGCAACGCGGTGACGGTGATGCGCATGCAGTCCATCGCCCATCCGCCCCAGGCCCTGGCCCTGGGCGCCGCCGCGCGTTGAGCGACGCCACAGGCCAGGGCGGCGCGCCGGCCCATGCACCGTCGCAAGTACCGGCCTGGGCCTGGCTGAGCCTGGCCGCCAGCATGGCCCTGGTGGGCAGCTATGTGGGCCTGAGCAAGCTGCTGCTGGCGGCGTTTCCGGTGTTGCTGCTGGCCTGGCTGCGCTTCGGCATGGCGGCGGTCGTGATGCTGCACTGGGTGCGGCGGCGGCCCGGCGAGGCGGCGCTGTCGCCGCACGACCGCAAGCTGCTGTTCTGGGAAAGCTTTCTCGGCAACTTCCTGTTCAGCATCTGCATGCTCTACGGCGTGCAGCTGACCTCGGCGCTGGCCGCCGGCGTCACCATGGCGGCCATCCCGGCCGCCGTGGCCCTGCTGTCGCGTGCGTTCCTGGGCGAGCAGATCAAACCCCGCGTCGCCACGGCCATCGCCTGCGCCGCCGCCGGCATCGCCTTTCTCGCCGTGGCGCGCCACCAGGGCGGCGGCTCCGAGGCGGCCACGGGGCAGTCTGCGCTGGGTTATGCGCTGCTGCTGGCCGCGGTGTTCTGCGAGGCCGCCTATGTGGTGATCGGCAAGCGGCTCACCGGCAACGTCTCGCCGCGGCGCATCAGCGCCCTCATCAACCTGTGGGGGCTGGCCCTGGTGACGCCCTTCGGCCTCTGGCAGGCCTGGAGCTTCGACTTCGGCCGCGTGGCGCCGTCGCTGTGGCTGCTGCTGCTGTTCTACGCCGTGGCCGCCAGCATGGTGACCGTGTGGCTGTGGATGCAGGGCCTGCGCCATGTGCCCAGTTCGCGCGCCGGCGTCTTCACCGTGATGCTGCCACTGGCCGCCGCCACCGTGGGCATCGCGGTGCTGGGTGAGGCCTGGGGCGCGGCCCATGTCGTGGCCTTTGCGCTGGCACTGGCGGGGCTGCTGCTGGCGACGTGGCCGGAGCGCGGCTGAGGCTCAGGCCAGCGGCTTGAGCACGATCAGCAGGTCCTTGGCCTGCACGCGATCCCCCGGCGCCACCAGCACCGCCTCGACCTCGGCATCGCGCTCGGCGGCGACGTGGGTTTCCATCTTCATCGCCTCCAGCGCCAGCAGGGTGCTGCCGGCGCTGACGCGCTGGCCCGGCTTGACCGCCACGCTGACGATGGCGCCGGGCATGGGCGCGGCCACATGGCAGGGGTTGCCGGGCTCGGCCACCGGCCGCCCTTTCGCGGCGCCGGCGGCGTCGGGCCGCAGCACGCGCACGGTGCGTGGCTGGCCGTTGAGCTCGAACTGCACCTTGTGCGCCGTGTCGCCATCGGGCGTGATGGCCTGCAGCGCCACCAGCAGCGTCTTGCCGGGGTCGATCTCCAGCGCCATCTCCTGCTGCGGCTGGGGGCCGTAGAGGAACACCGGCGTCGGCAGCACCGCGGTGTCGCCGTGCAGCTGCAGGTGCTGGTAGTACTCGCGCGTGACCTTGGGGTACATCAGCCAGGATGCGAACTGGCGCTCGTCCAGCGCCTGCCCGCAGTCGCTCTCGGCCTGGGCGCGCGCCGCTTGCAGGTCCACCGGCGGCAGGCGGTCGCCCGGGCGGTAGGGTTCGGGCAGCGGCGCATCGGGGCCTAGCTTGAGCACCTTGCGGCCGATGTCGGCCGGAAAGCCGTCGGGCGGAAAGCCCAGCTCGCCCTTGAACAGCGAGACCACCGATTCGGGGAAGGCCACCTCGCGCGCCGGGTCCAGCAGCTGCGGCACCGTCAGGTCGCTGGCCACCATCATCAGCGCCATGTCGCCCACCACCTTGGAGGTGGGCGTGACCTTGACGATGTCGCCGAAGAGCCGGTTCACGTCGGCATAGCACTGCGAAACCTCGGTCCAGCGGTGGGCCAGGCCCAGCGAGCGCGCCTGCTCGCGCAGATTGGTGTACTGGCCGCCGGGCATCTCGTGGCGGTAGACGTCGGCGGTGCCGGAGCGGATCTCGCTCTCGAAGGGCGCATAGAAGCGGCGCACGCCCTCCCAGTACATCGAAGCCGCGTGCAAGGCCTCGGCCGGCAGG
The DNA here is from genome assembly GCF_904426505.1 of Rubrivivax sp. A210. Lineage (GTDB taxonomy): Bacteria > Pseudomonadota > Gammaproteobacteria > Burkholderiales > Burkholderiaceae_C > Rubrivivax. The sequence goes on along the minus strand of NZ_CAJGBN010000001.1, from coordinate 167,665 downwards.
CCGGGGTCGCGCTCGCTGCCGGCCAGCGCGGCGGCGATGGCCGAGAGATTGGGCTGCGAGGTCAGGCCGCTCATGGCGTCGAGTGCGCCGTCCACCGCGTCGCAGCCGGCGTCAATGGCGGCCAGCACCGAGGCCGCCGCGGCGCCGCTGGTGTCGTGGGTGTGGAAGTGGATGGGCAGGCCGGTCTCTTCCTTCAGTGCCTTGACCAGGGCGGCGGCGGCGCGCGGGCGGCAGATGCCGGCCATGTCCTTGATGGCCAGCACATGTACGCCCGCCTGCTGCAACTGGCGCGCCAGGCCGATGTAGTACTTGAGGTCGTACTTGGCGCGGCGGGCGTCGTGCAGGTCGGCCGTGTAGCAGATGGCGCCTTCGCAGAGCGCGCCGCTCTCGAGCACGGCGTCGATGGCGACGCGCATGTTCGCGACCCAGTTCAATGAATCGAAGACGCGGAACAGGTCGATGCCGCCGGCCGCTGCCTGCTGCACGAAATGGCGCACCACGTTGTCGGCGTAGTTGGTATAGCCCACGGCGTTGGAGCCACGCAGCAGCATCTGGAACAGCACGTTGGGGATGCGGCTGCGCAGCTGGGCCAGGCGCTGCCAGGGGTCTTCCTTGAGAAAGCGCAGCGCCACGTCGAAGGTGGCACCGCCCCAACATTCCAGCGAAAAAAGCTGCGGCAAATGCTGGGCGTAGAAGGGCGTGATCGGCAGCATGTCGGCCGCGCGCATGCGCGTGGCCAGCAGCGACTGGTGGGCGTCGCGCATCGTGGTGTCGGTACACAACACCTGCTTCTGGTCCCGCATCCACTGCGCAAAGCGCGCCGGCCCCAGGGCCTGCAGGCGCTGGCGGCTGCCGTCGGTCACCGGCACCTCGGCATCCACTGGCGGCAGCACCGGCTTGGGCAGCGGAAGGGCCGGCAGCGTGCGCCCGCGCACATCGGCGTTGCCGTTGACGGCCACCTCGGCCAGAAAGCGCAGCAGCTTGCTGGCGCGGTCGCGCCGCGCGGCAAAGGCCAGCAGCTCGGGCGTGTTCTCGATGAAGCGCGTCGTGATCCGGCCCTCGGCAAAGGCCGGGTGGTTGATCAGGTTCTCCAGGAACTGCAGATTGGTGGCCACGCCGCGCACGCGGAACTCGCGCAGCGCGCGGTCCATGCGCTGTATGGTCTCTTGCGCCGTCGGCGCCCAGGACGTCACCTTGACCAGCAGCGAATCGTAGTAGGGCGTGATCACCGCGCCGCCGTAGGCCGTGCCGGCATCGAGCCGGATGCCGAAGCCGGCGGCGCTGCGGTAGGCCGCCAGGCGGCCGTAGTCGGGCAGGAAGCCGTTCTCGGGGTCTTCGGTGGTGACGCGGCACTGCAGCGCGTGGCCGTTGAGGGGGATGTCCGGCTGCGCCGGCACGCCCGTCGGGTGGCGGCCGTCGGCGCCGGCCTGGGTGACGCCGATGTGGCCGCCCTCGGTGATGCGGATCTGCGCCTTCACGATGTCGACGCCGGTGATCATCTCGGTCACCGTGTGCTCGACCTGGATGCGCGGATTGACCTCGATGAACCAGCACTTGCCGGTGTCGGCGTCCATCAGGAACTCGACCGTGCCGGCGTGGGTATAGCCCACCGAGCGCATCAGGCGCAGCGCGCTGTCGCACAGCTCGGCACGGCCGGCGGCGTCGAGGTAGGGCGCGGGCGCGCGCTCGACCACTTTCTGGTTGCGCCGCTGCACCGTGCAGTCGCGCTCGTGCAGGTGTACGACGTTGCCGTGCTGGTCGCCCAGGATCTGCACCTCGACGTGGCGGGCGCGGCGGATCAGCTTCTCGAAATAGACCTCGTCGTTGCCGAAGGCCGCCAGGGCCTCGCGGCGCGAGGCCTCGAGTGCCGAGGCCAGCTCGGCCTCGCCCTCGATCACGCGCATGCCGCGCCCGCCGCCGCCCCAGCTGGCCTTGAGCATCACCGGGTAGCCGATGCCGGAGGCCAGGCGCGCGCATTCGGCCAGGTCCAGCGGCAGCGGCGGCGTCGCCGGCATCACGGCCACGCCGGCCGCCACCGCGGCGTGGCGCGCCGCGACCTTGTTGCCCAGCGTGCGCATCACCTCGGGCGTGGGCCCTATCCAGCGCATGCCGGCGTGGATCACGCTGGCGGCGAAGTCGGGGTTCTCGGACAGAAAGCCATAGCCCGGGTGGATGGCGTCGACGCCGGCTGCACGCGCGATGCACAGGATGTCGTCGCCGTCCAGGTAGGCGGCCAGCGGCTTCTGGCCCTCGCCCACCAGGTAGCTCTCGTCGGCCTTGAAACGGTGCAGCGCCTGGCGGTCCTGCTGCGAATAGATGGCCACCGTGCGGATGCGCATCTCGGAGGCGGCGCGCATCACGCGGATGGCGATCTCGGAGCGGTTGGCGATCAGGATGGAGCGTATCGGGCGGTGGTTCATCGCGGGGATTCCTCGGTCCGGGGCATGGGGCCGGGCGCTCGCGCGCCGCCTTGGTGCGCGCTGGCGCTCAAAAGTCCATGTCGAGCTCGTCGATTTCCTCGGGCTCCTGCTTCGCCGCCGCCACCCATTCCTTCATCTCGGGCATGGCCATCACCGTGTGGCAGTACTGCAGGCAGGCCGCCGGCAGCTTGACGTCGTAGGTGAGGAAGCGCGTGGCCACGGGCGCGAACATCGCATCGGCCATGCCGCGGCGCGCGCCGAAGAGGAAGGGGCCGCCGTGGCGCTGCAGGCAGTCGAGCCAGATCTCGCAGATGCGGTCGATGTCGGGCTGGGCCCCGCCCCAGACCTTGTGGCCCGGGAAGTGGCCCTTCAGGTTCATGGGCAGCGAGGAGCGCAGATTGCTGAAGCCGGAATTCATCTCGCCGCAGACCGAGCGGCAGTGGGCGCGCGCCAGGCGCTCGGTGGGCAGCAGGCCGGCCTCGGGATGGAGCTCGTCCAGGTAGCAGGCGATGGCCATCGTGTTCCAGACCTTGGCGCCCTCGTGGCTGAGGCAGGGCACCAGGATGGAGGGCGCCAGCAGCAGCAGCTCGCGCCGCGCCTGGGCATCGTCGGGCGCGACCATCACCTCTTCAAAGGCCAGGCCAGCAAAGCGCGCCAGCAGCCAGCCGCGCAGCGACCACGAGGAGTAGTTCTTGCTGCTCAGCGTGAGGGTGGCGGTGGCTGTCGCGGTGGCGGCTGCGACCTTGCGCGGCCTGGCCTTGGCCTCAGGGGATTTCACGGCAGGCATGGGGCAGTCTCCGGCAAGAGGGTCACGGCGGGCTGCGGTGCAAGCCCTGTGCCACAGGCCCTGGCGCGCTTGTTGCGGCAGGGCTGCTCATCCGCACCCTGCCCCGCCCACCACCATGATGTACCAGGCCTACCAGACCCAGACCGACCTGATGTGGCCCCTGCGCGCGTCGGCGCGCACGGCCGCCGCACTGCTTCCCCGCAGCGCCGTCGGTGGCTTGCGCGGCGCGCGCCAGCTGTCAGCCGCCGCCAAGGTGCTGGAGCTGGGCGAGATCACGCACAGCCGCCCGCCCTGGCGCATAGACAGCATCCGGATCAAGGGCGAAGAAGTGCCGGTCACCGAGGAAGTGGCGGCCAGCACGCCCTTTGCCGCGCTGCGGCGCTTTCGCAAGGCCGGCGCCCCGGCCCAGCCCAAGGTGCTGGTGGTGGCGCCGATGTCGGGCCATTTCGCGACCCTGCTGCGCGACACCGTGCAGACCGTGTTGCAGGACCACGACGTGTACGTCACCGACTGGCACAACGTGCGCGACGTGCCGCTGGCGGCCGGCCGCTTCGGCCTCGACGAATACACCCAGCACATCATCGACTTCCTGGCTGCGATGGGCCCTGGCGCCAGCATCGTCGCGGTCTGCCAGCCCTGCGTGGCCTCGCTGGCCGCGGTGGCCCTGATGTCGGAAGACGACCACCCGGCCACGCCGGTGAGCCTGACGCTGATGGCCGGGCCCATCGACTGCCGCGTCAGCCCGACCGAGGTCAACAAGCTCGCCACCTCCAAGCCCATCAGCTGGTTCGAGAAAAACCTGATCGCCCGCGTGCCCTGGCGCTACCGCGGCGCCGGCCGCCGCGTCTACCCGGGCTTCGTGCAACTGGCGGCCTTCATGAGCATGAACCAGGAGCGCCACCGCAAGGCCTTTGGCGACTACTACCACCACCTCGTCGACGGCGAGGCCGAGAAGGCTGCGGTGACGCGCCAGTTCTATGAGGAATACCTGGCGGTGGCCGACCTCGCGGCCGATTTCTACCTCGAGACCGTGAGCCTGGTCTTCCAGGAATTCGCGCTGCCCAAGGGCGAGCTCACCTTCCGCGGCCGCCGCGTCGACCCTGCCGCCGTGCGCCGCACCGCGCTGCTCACGGTGGAGGGCGAGCGCGACGACATCTGCGCCATCGGCCAGACGCTGGCGGCGCAGGACATCCTGAGCAGCCTGCGCCCCTACATGCGCACCCACTACGTGCAGCCCGACGTGGGGCACTACGGCGTCTTCAGCGGCCGGCGCTGGCAGAACCACATCTACCCGCTGGTGCGCGACGTGATCCACGTCTCGCAGTAAGTCGGGCCAGGCTCGTCAGTCGGGGCCGGCGCGGACGTCGCTCTGGGCGCACGCCATGCCCCTCAGCCGGGGCCGGGGAGCGCGGCCAGCGCCTCGGCCGTGGCCGTGACGATGCCCCGCTCGGTGATCAGGCCCGTCACCAGGCGCGCCGGCGTCACGTCGAAGGCCGGGTTGGCGGCCACCGTAGCCGCGGGTGCGATGGCGATCTCGACCACCTGCCCCGCCGCATCCAGCCCGCTCAGGTGGGTGACCTCGCGCGCACTGCGCTCTTCGATGGGCACCTCGGCCACGCCGTCTTCGATGGCGCGGTCCAGCGTCGAGGTCGGCATCGCCACATAGAACGGAACACCGTTGTCGCGCGCCGCCAGCGCCTTGAGGTAGGTGCCGATCTTGTTGCAGACATCGCCGCGTGCGCTGACGCGGTCGCAGCCGACGATGACCAGGTCGACCCGGCCATGCTGCATCAGATGACCGCCTGCGTTGTCGGCCACCAGGGTGTGGGGCACGCCGGCCTGACCCAGCTCCCAGGCCGTGAGGCTGGCGCCCTGGTTGCGCGGCCGCGTTTCGTCCACCCACACATGCAGCGGCACGCCGGCCGCCTGCGCCTGGTAGAGGGGCGCGGTGGCCGTGCCCCAATCGACCGTGGCCAGCCAGCCGGCATTGCAATGGGTGAGCACGTTCACCGGCCCCGGCCGCCGCGCCGCGATGGCCTGCAGCAGCACCAGGCCATGGCGGCCGATGGCGGCATTGGCGCGCACGTCGTCCTCGGCGATGGCATCGGCCTCGTCCCAGGCGGCAGGCGCACGCTGCGCCGCCGGCAACGGACGCAGCCGGGCGAGCATGCGGTCCAGCGCCCAGGCCAGGTTGACCGCGGTGGGGCGCGCCTGGCGCAGCCAGACCGCGGCTTCTTCCAGCGCGGCGTCGTCGGCGGCCTCGTTCAGGCTCAGCGCCAAGCCGTAGGCGGCGGTGGCGCCTATCAGCGGCGCGCCGCGCACCCACATGTCGCGGATGGCCGTATGCACGGCCTGCGGCGTGGCCAGGCGTTCCAGCTGCAGTCGGTGGGGCAGCAGGCGCTGATCGATGACGACCACCGCGTCGCGCGCCGGCTCGGCGCGCAGCGGGCGCATCGCGACACCGCCCACCTTCATGCGGCCGGCCCCAGCACGCGGCCGGCAATGGCGCGCAGCTTGTCCACCAGGGCCGGGTCGCGCGCCGCGGGGGCGGTGATCAGCGCCGTGTCCAGCGCATGGCGACAGGCGCAGGCGGGGCCCTTGGCATCGGCGGTGATGGCACCGGCCAGGCCGGCCACCAGGGTGCGCGCCGCCTGCGCATTGGCCAGCAGTACCTGGATGATGGCGTCCACCGTGACGTGGTCGTGATCGGGGTGCCAGCAGTCGAAGTCGGTCACCATCGACACCGAGCAGTAGCAGAGCTCGGCCTCGCGCGCCAGCCGGGCCTCGGGCATGTTGGTCATGCCGATGACGCTGGCGTTCCAGCTGCGGTAGAGCTGAGACTCCGCCAGGGTGCTGAACTGCGGCCCCTCGATGCACAGATAGGTGCCGCCGCGCACATGGTGTACGCCCTGCTGCACCAGCGCCGCCTTCACATGGTCGCCCAGGCGCGCACACACCGGGTGGCCCAGCGAGACATGGGCGACGAGGCCGGTGCCGAAGAAGCTGGGCGCGCGTGCCACCGTGCGGTCGATGTACTGGTCGACGACGACGAAGGTGCCGGGCGGCAGGTCGGCACGCAGCCCACCCACGGCCGACAGCGACAGCACATCAGTGGCGCCCAGCATCTTGAGCGCGGCGATGTTGGCGCGGTAGTTCACCTCGCCCGGCGGGATGCGGTGGCCGCGGCCGTGGCGCGGCAAAAAGGCCAGGCGGGCGCCGCCCAGCCGGCCCTGGAAGACCTCGTCAGACGGTGCGCCCCAGGGCGTCTCGACGCGGCTCCAGCCGGTGTCGGTGAGTCCGGGCAGGTCGTACAGGCCGCTGCCGCCGATGATGCCGAGCAGGGGTTCGCTCATGGGTGTCCTTGGGTGAGCCCGGTGCCGGCCGGGGCCCGGGACAGGGGCGCATTCTGCACGCGGCGGCCGCGCCTACAACGCCGCGGCGTGTACGCAGCGGTTGCGCCCTTCGCGCTTGGCGCGGTAAAGCGCGGCGTCGGCGGCGGCCACCAGCGCCGCAGCCTCCAATCCGCCATCCACGCGGCCGACGTGGACCACGCCAATGCTCAGCGTGACATGCGGCGCCACCGGCGAATGACCGTGGGCGATGGCCGCCGACGCCATCGCTTCCAGGCAGCGCCGGGCCACGACATCGGCGTCGTGGCCGTCCTGGTGGGGCAGCAGGATCGCGAACTCCTCGCCGCCCACCCGCGCCACCAGGTCGGCGGGCCGGTGCGCCGAGCCGCGCAGCAAGGCCGCCACCTCGCGCAGGCAGCTGTCGCCGGCCGGATGGCCGAGGTGATCGTTGAAGGGCTTGAAGTGGTCGACGTCGAGGATGAGCAGCGCCAGCGGAATGCCGTGGCGTTGAGCCCGCGTCCATTCCTGACTCAGCCGGCGGTCGAACTGGCGCCGGTTAGCCAGGCCGGTCAGCGCATCGGTCTCGGACAGCTGGGCCAGTTCGGTGTTCAGCGCATCGAGCCGGGCGTTAAGGGTTTGCAGCTCGCGCTCGCGCTCCATCAACTCGGTCACGTCCACGCTGTGGGCGAGCAGGCTGCCGTCGCCCAGACGCTGCTCGATGATGCGGCGCCAGCGGCCGTCGGGCATCTGGCGCAGCACCGGCGGGCCGGGCTGGCGGTGCTGGGCCAGCCGCTGCGCGATCCAGGCCCGGGGGTCGGCCTGAGCTTCGGCGATGCCACCCCCATCGACCACCACCTGCAGCAGCTGCTCGAAGGTTCGCCCCGGCACCAGTGCCTTCGCGAAGTTTTGATAGAGCTGGCGGAAATCGCGGTTGCTGAGCGCCAGGCGGTCCTCGCGGTCGTACAGCACGACGCCAATCTGCAGTGCGTCCAGAACCTCCTGCTGGCGCGCCGCCTCGACATCGTTGTCGGCGCGCACGGTAACCAGCTCGCGCGTGGCGCGCCACAGCAGCAGGGCCAGGATCAGCGTCGTCAGCACCGACAGCCAGGGCGCGATGGGGGCCCAGGCCTGCATCAGGGCCGACGGCGCGTCGCCGCGGGCCATCAGCGCATGGCTGCAGATGTCCAGCGCGACGAAGGCCAGGCCGCCCCAACGCATGAGCTTCAGAGAACGCCGCCTGTCCAAGCCCTGCCTCATGGCGACTTCACGCCCGCTTTGCGCTGCCTTGGCGCCACACCCCCCCGAGTGTCTGGCGCAGTGTAGGCAGGCGGGCTATATCCTGGCTTGCGCTGCGTCACGCGGGGGCTGCCTGCGACTGCAGCCGTGCGCGGTTGGCGGCTTCCAGCGCAGCGCGCGGCGGGCCGGCCTTGAAGCGCGGGTCTGACCACACCTGGCGCCAGCGCCGGGCTCCCGGCTGGCCGTTGCGCAAGCCCATCAAATGGCGCGCGGCGTGGCCCCAGGGCGTGCCGCTGGCCTGCAGGCGCTCGAAATAGGCCCGCATCGCTTCCTCGACCTCGTCGCGGCTGGCCACGGCCGGCGCGCTGCCGAAGAAGCGCTCGTCCCAGCCCGCCATCGCCCAGGGCTCGTGGTAGGCGTGGCGGCCCACCATCACGCCGTCCACATGCCGCAGCTGCTCGGCGATCTGCGCGTCGGTGGCGAGGCCGCCATTGACGACGATGGTGAGCTGCGGAAAGTCGGCCTTGAGCCGGTGCGCCATCTCGTAACGCAGCGGCGGCACCTCGCGGTTCTCCTTGGGCGACAGGCCTTGCAGCCAGGCATTGCGCGCGTGGACGATGAAGACTTCGCAGCCGCCGCGCAGCGCCACCGTGCCGACGAAATCGCGCACGAAGCCGTAGTCTTCGACGCGGTCGATGCCGATGCGGTGCTTCACCGTCACCGCCAGCGCCACCGCGTCGCGCATGGCCTTCACGCAATCGGCCACCAGCTCGGGCTCGGCCATCAGGCAGGCGCCGAAGGCCCCGCGCTGCACGCGTTCGCTGGGGCAGCCGCAGTTGAGGTTGACCTCGTCATAGCCCCAGCGCTGGGCCAGGCGCGCGCACTGCGCCAGGTCGGCCGGCTCGCTGCCACCCAGCTGCAGCGCCAGCGGGTGTTCTTCGGCGTTGTAGTCCAGGTGGCGCGGCACATCGCCATGCAGCAGCGCCCCGGTGGTCACCATCTCGGTGTAAAGCCGCGTGTGGCGGGTGATCAGCCGATGCAGGTAGCGGCAATGGCGATCGGTCCAGTCCATCATCGGGGCGACGGACAGGCGCCAGGGGTCAAGGGGTGGATTCAATGGCTCTGTGTGTTTCTGTCGGTCCCTGCCGGGTTGGGATCGACGAGGCGAAAGCCGGAATGAGGCACACCGGCTCGTGCATGGTAATCAATGGCTGGCGCATGACGGTTGTGCCAGGCGACGATCCAGCGCCGCCCGGATCTACGTCACCGCATGGGCGCCACATGGCTGCGTCAATCGTTCCTGCAAGAACTCGATGAAGCGCTGCGTCTTCGCGGGCAGCAGGCGCGTCTCGGTGAGCGCGTAGACCGGCGTCGGCCGGCCTTGCCAGGCAGGCAGTATCCGGCGCAGGCGTCCAGCGGCCACGTCATCGGCGGCAAGCTCTTCGGACAGCAGGATCACGCCCAGGTCCAGCGCCGCCAGCCGTCGAAGCATGCCCACGCTGTTGACCTGGAACCGGCCACCAACCTCGACCTCGGCGACCTCCTCCCCGCGGTGCAGCACCCACCTGCCCGCCTTGGGAAAGCCCAGGCAAGCGTGCCGGGCAAGGTCGCCGGCGTGCTCGGGCACTCCCGAAGCCTCCAGATAGCGCGGCGAGGCATAGACCCCCACCGGCAGGCGGGCCAGCAGGCGCGCAACCAGGTTGGAGTCGGCGAGTCCGCCCATGCGGATGGCCACGTCGAAGGGTTCGCTGACCAGGTCGACACGCCGCGGCGTGAGGTCGAACTCGAAGCTGATGCCGGGATGGCGGCGCGCGAACTCCGCGATCAGCGGTGCCATGTAGGTGGTGGCGAAGTCCACCGGCAGCGACACCCTCAGCACGCCGCTGGGTTGCGCCAGCAACTGGCCCAGTTGCTCGTGGGCCCGCCGCGCCTCATCGACGATGGGCCGGCAGCGCCCGTAGTAGATCTGCCCGGCCTCGGTCAATTCAACCTTGCGCGTCGTGCGGTGCAGCAGCCGCAGGCCAATGGCCTTTTCCAGGGCGCTGATGCGCCGCGACAGCGTCGAGTTCGGCACCCCGGTGGCGTCGGCCGCGCGGCGAAAGCTCAGGCTGTGGGCGACCGCGACGAACAAGGCCATGTCGTTCAACAGTTCCATGCAGATAGCGCCATTGATGGATCAATGAGTTCCATCGTACCCACTTTATCCCCAAGGCAGGACAACAGAAGATTCAGCCATCGCAGGCCCACCCCAACCGAGGAACCGACCATGAGCCCACTTCTCAGCCCCGTCCGCATCGGCCGCACGCTGGCAGCCAACCGCCTGGTGATGGCCCCCATGACCCGCTCGCGCGCCGATGCCGATGGCGCACCGGGCGCGCTGACCGTCACCTACTACGCCCAGCGCGCGAGTGCTGGCCTGATCATCACCGAGGGTGTGTTCCCGTCCGCGATGGGCAAGGGTTATGTGAACACGCCCGGCATGGCAACCCCAGCGCAGCTGGCCGCCTGGAAGAAGGTGACCGAGGCCGTGCATGCCCAGGGCGGCCGCATCTTCATGCAGTTGATGCATTGCGGGCGCGTCTCCCATCCTTCGCTGCTGGGTGGCGCTACGCCGGTGGCGCCGTCGGCCATCAAGCCGGATGGCCAGGCCTGGACACCAGTGGGCCAGGTCGACTTCGTGACGCCGCGCGAGCTGAGCCTTGCCGAGATTGCCGGCGTTGTCGACGAATACCGCCAGGCCACGCACCGGGCCCTCGATGCCGGATTCGACGGCGTGGAACTGCACGGCGCTTCGGGCTACCTGCCCGAGCAGTTTCTGTCGTCGGGCAGCAACCAGCGCCAGGACGCCTACGGCGGCACGGCCGAGAACCGTGCCCGCTTCATGCTGGAGGTGCTGGACGCCATGGCTGCCGAGGCTGGTGCCGACCGCGTGGGCATCAAGCTGTCGCCGGAGATGAACTACAACAGCATCACCGACGCCGCGCCGCAGGAAACCTACACCTGCCTGGTCGACCAGCTGCGCGGCAAAGGCCTGGCCTACCTGCATGTGGCCTTGTTCGGCGCGAAGTTCGACTACCACGCGCTGCTGCGCCCGCGCTTCGATGGTGCCTACCTCGTCGGCAGCGGGCTCACCCAGGCCAGTGCCGAGAAGTTGCTGGCCGAAGGCAAGGCCGATGCGGCCGTGTTCGGCAGCGCCTTCCTCGCGAACCCCGACCTGCCCGAGCGCTTCCGCGTCGGCGCCGCGCTCAACGCACCGGACCACAAGACCTTTTTCTCGCCTCCCACCGCGCAGGGCTACATCGACTATCCGGCGCTGGCGACGGCCTGACAGGATTCAGCCACGAAAGGCACACGGCCCTGTCCACCCTCGTCCGCACGCACCGCGTCCACCACGGCAGCCACGTCCGCGCGGTGCCTCTTGCATGGCGCCGATCCGGCGCAGCTCGATCCCTCCATCGTCGGTCAAGGCAGAAGCGGGCCAGGGATCACCGCTGAGATGAGCCGGCACCCGTGAACTGCCGCAGGGCTTGGACGACTTCATCGACGACGGGGCCCCAAGCGCCTGGCCGCGGCTGGCGAAACAAGCGCAGGGTCGGATACCAGGGGCTGTCGGCGCGTTCCAGCATCCAGCGCCAGTCGGGCGCGAAGGGAAGCAGCAGCCAGACCGGCCGCCCGAGTGCGCCGGCCAGGTGGGCGACCATGGTGTCCACCGAGATGACCAGGTCCAGATTCGCCATCGCGGCGGCCGTGTCCAGCACGCTGCCGTCGTCGCGCTCGAGCTTGAGTGGCCGCAACGGCGCTTCGATGCCGGCGATTTCGGCGGCGCGAGGGCCGCGCTGCAGCGAGAAGATCTGCACTCCTGCTTCGGCCAGAAGGGGCAACAGCTGGGCCAGCGCCAGCGAACGACGGCGGTCGTAGGCATTGCCGGGGTTGCCGCCCCAAGGCGATGCCCACGCGCAGGCGCCCGCCTGGCGGAGCGCGGCTGCCCCAGGCCTGTACGAGGCCGGGGTCCGGTTGCAGGTAGGGCACGGCCACGGGCAGCGTCGCCGCCTGTGGATGCAGCAGCGACGGCAGGCTGAGCAGGTGGCAGTCCAGGTCAAATTCCGCCGGCGTCTCTTCCCAGGCAAAGGCCTCGGAGACCCCACGCGCGCTGCGGGCCAGCGGCACCATGGGCGCCGAGCACCACACCAGCACCAGCGCGCCCCGGTCGGCCAGCACCGATGCGTAGCGGAGGAACTGGATGAGGTCGCCCAGGCCCTGCTCGGCGTACAGCAGCACTCTCCGCCCTTGCAGCGAGGCGCCATCCTGCAGGTGGCCGACGAGCGGCCTGTCGAGCCGTGCCGAGCAGCCAGTCGGCGCTCAGGCGCAGCTTGTCGCGCGTGCGGTCGGCCCAGATCAGGCCCGCCACCTGGTTGGTCAGCGCATTCGGGTCGAAGGTGTCGGGCACGTAGTCGGAGCCGCCGCGCTCGCTGTGGATGAGGGCGATGCTGCCGTTGAGCGTCTCGCCCATGCTGCGCTTGATATCCAGCCGCACGCTCTGCTCGGAGGTGTCGGCACGGAAGCCATTGCGCCGGTACTTGGCCGAGACGCTGCGGCGCATGTCCTCCTGTTCGAGCACGGCGCCCTGGCGGTAGCCGTCGGGCAGGCGCCAGCCGGCATCCAGCTTGGCGTTGACCTGCCGGAACGAGCGCGGCTTGTACAGGCCGATGTAACCCGAGGTCGTGCATGAGCCGCCAATGGACGCCGGCGTGTCGTTGAGGAAGCGCGATTCGGGCGTGCGGTCGTCGCAGTCTTCCATGCGCAGCGAGGCCAGGACGTCCAGCTCGCGCAGCGGACGCAGGTTGGGATCGGCCAGGGCCAGCGTGGTGACGACCTTGGCGTCCAGCGAATCGGGGGCGCCGGCCAGGCGCGTGAACTGCGCGGCGAAGGCCTCGTTCTGCACCGCCACCGAGCGCGACAGCTTGAAGCTGGTGCGCGTGGCCGGGCTGAAGTTGTAGCCCCCGCCAGGTGCAACTGGTGCGCGCTGTTGCCGGGCGGCAGGGCATGGGCCCAGAGAGCGCCGAAGACGGTGGTGTTGCCGCCGCTGGCATTGAGCTCCGGGACCAGGTTGTCGCAGCTCGAGCCGCTGTAGCCGCCCGACAGCTGCAGCCTGCGGTCGGCGTAGCTCAGCAGCGCCTGCCACTGACGCGTGACGCGGTCTATGGGCTCGGTGAGGAACTCCATCACATTGCCGCTGCCTCGGCAGAACAGGCGCGCGCCCTTGCCGTCTTCCTGCATGAAGCTCAGCTGCACATCGAAGCCGCCGAGGAAGCACTTGCGCGCGCCCAGCGCGAAGGCATCGCGCTGGATCTGCAGGTCGAGCGGACGCTTGGCCGCAGCGGCGCTGACGACCTGCGTGCCGGTGCCCACGCCCTGCAGGCCGCTGACGATGGCCAGGGGTTCATGGCTGGTGCCCTGGCTGCCCTGCAAGGTGTAAGACCAGTCGCCCTGGCGCTCGTGCGTGAAGCGCCGTTCGGCGTTGTCGCGGCCGAGATTGCGGGCCGAGAGCCTGAGCCAGGTGCCAGTGGCGTCGTCGCGGCGTATCAGGTCCAGGCTGGCCAGGCCCAGCACGCCTTCGCGCTCGCGGCCCGTGTGCTGGCCGAAGCGGCGGTTGGGGGCCGAGACCTCGCCCAGGGCCATGCGCAGGCCGCTTTGGGGCGTGGCCAGGTCCACGCGCAACTCGTCGGCCTTGGCGGCATCCTGGGCCGCGGCGCCACCGAAGGCCAGGGCCAGCGCGGCGGCCAGGACGCAGGGTCGGAAGAGGCCGCGCTGGGCCAGCGAACGGGGCTGTTGCAATTGGTGCTCCTAGCGTCGGAAGGTGCGTTGCGTGCCGGTGCTGGACGGGTTGCTGCCACCGTGGATGTTGTTGTGGCAGTTGACGCAGCCACGCGCCTGAGGTCGACAGCACGCCGGCCAGCCGCAGCCGCATCGCGACCAGTGAACGCAGCAGTTGCGCCGTCTCGTCGCGGACCACGACATGCAGGTCGACCGTCATGTCGCCATCGGCGATCTGGCTTGCCGCCTGCACGGCGGCCTCGATGGACCTGGCGATGGAACGGGAGATGGCCACGGCCAGCTGCACGGCAATGGCAACGCCGACCAGCACGATCTGCCGCGCGTTCTGGTAAGCGGCCTCGGAGGCCACGGCAGCGGCGGCCGTGGCCCGGGCGGCGAACTCGCTGAACTTGACGATCCCTGCCATCGCGGCGCTGAAGGCGGTGTTCGAGTCGCCGTTGTAGATGTTGGTGGCCTCGTCCGGCTTGCCCGCTCGCGACGAGGTGGTCAGCGGCTCGCTGGCGGCGAACCAGGACTTGCGGTGCTCGCGATACACCGCCAGCAAGGCGCGGTCGTCGAGGTGGCTCATCAGGCGATCGGCGGCGGCGTCCCGTTCGGCCAGCTTCTTGCGCATGGCCTCCATCTCGGCCTCCAGACCCTTCATCTCCTTGCGCGCGGACGACAGCAGATGGCGCGCTTCGGCGCCCCGCACGCTGTTCAGCAGATCGCGCATCCGGGCCGTCAGCTGCACCTGGGGCAGATGGGTATCGGCCATCTCGGCCATGGCCGCCGCCACGTTGTGCAACTGCAGTATCGACAGCACGCCCGGCAGCACCGTCAGCGCCACGAAAACGAAGAATCCGCCGCCAATCCGCGTGCTGATCTTGAAGTTGGCTGCTTGCATGACGGCTGGGTGGATGTGGCTAAGCTCCCTTTCTGCCGCTGCCGGGAGGACTTGAAGCCATTCGTAACGGCGGCCGTGCCGCCCTGCAGAGAATGACGCGCGCCTTGCACGTTTGTTGGCGCGGTATTGCGGGTCGGCCCACTTGGCCGGCGGCGGCGGGCATAGCCCGCCCGCGGCCACGGCTTTGCCGTGCGGCCCTAGCATCGGGGGCCCTCGCAGCCTCGGAGCCCCTCATGCTGATACGCCTGATCTATGCCAGCCGCAGCACCGGCCTGCTGACGCCGCTCGAGGTGAAGGACATCGTCCGCGCCTCGCAGCGCAACAACGCGGCCCTGGGCGTGACCGGGGCCCTGATGCTGTCCAATGGCATCTTCCTGCAGTGCCTGGAGGGCGACCACCTGGTGGTCAACGGCCTGTACCACCGCATCGTGCTCGACCCGCGCCACCGCGAGCCGGCGGTACTGAGCCTGGGCGAGATCGACGCCCGCCTCTTCGGCGGCTGGGCCATGGGGCTGGTAAGCACCACCGAGGCCCACCGCGCGATCTTTCTCAAGTACTCGGCGCAGGCCGAGTTCGACCCCTACCAGATGCGCGCCTCGGCGCTGAGCCAGCTCTTTGCCGAGATGGTGGAGCACGCCCGCACGGTGCCCGCCTGAGCCGGGCGGGTCTCCGCTGCGGCCCGCCCCGGGGCTTGCGCGGCGGCAGGCCGCGCACCGGCCGCCCTTCGCGAAAATGCCCGCGGCCACCGGAATAGCGAGGAGACCAGGCATGTACTTCCAGAAGATCCGCCACCCCTCCAATTTCCGCTTCGCCGAAGCCCATACCAGCACGGCCCTGCGCCTGGCCGACAGCGAATTGCCGGCGCGGGTTCGCGATCTGGGCGAAGACGTCTTCCATGTCGAGATCGCCGATGCGGCGCGCTGGCCGCTGGATGCGCGCCTGCTGCGCCTGAACGAGGACGAGTTCGACGGCCCGTCGGGCTACCGCCTGGGCTGGGGCGCCGGTGCCAGTTTGCAACTCGCCGACGCTGGCGGCACGATCTTGCTTGAGGGCCTGGGCGGCGCCTGCTTCGGCGTCTGTGGCAGGGCCTGGCTGCTGCAGTTGGCGCGCGACGACGCGATGCGCTTCTACGGCCAGGGCGAGAAGCTCACCGGCCTGGAGAAGACCGGCAAGCGCACCAAGTTCTGGAATCTTGATGTCTGGGCCGACCACCCCATGCCGGTGGTCATTGACGGCCAGCCCGACCCTCAGTACGCCGCCATTCCCTATCTGCTGATACGCCGTGGCGCCCACTGGGTCGGCATCCTGGTGGACCACCCGGGCAGCGTCTTCATGGACACCGGCTCGAACTGGTTCTTCAGTGGCCGCGACGACCTGCAGGCGCCGCCCAGCCTGTGGTTCGGCGCCGACGAGGGCGTGCCAGCCTTCTACGTGATCGCCGGCCACAGCGCCGCGGCCGTCACCCAGCGCCTGCAGCGCCTGGTGGGCAAGACGCCGCTGCCGCCGCTGTGGGCCCTGGGCCACCACCAGTGCCGCTGGGGCTACAGGGGCCCACGCGACCTGCAGCGCCTGGACCGGGCCTTCGCGGCGCACGAATTCCCCAACGACGGCCTCTGGCTGGACATCGATTACATGGAGGACTACAAGGTCTTCACCACCAGCCCCGCGCACTTCGGCGACCGCGCCGCCGAGCTGCAGGCGCTGAATGACCGCGGCCACCGCGTCGTGCCCATCCTCGACCCCGGTGTCAAGGTGCAGCAGGGCTACGAGGTCGCTGCCAGCGGCCAGGCCGCCGGCATCTACTGCCTCAACCCCGAGGGGGCGCCCTATGTCGGCTTCGTCTGGCCCGGGCGCACCTGGTTTCCGGATTTCTCGTTGCCCGAGGCGCGCGTCTGGTGGGCCGGCTACGCGCGGCAGTTTCGCGAATGGGGCTTCGGCGGCGCCTGGATCGACATGAACGACCCCAGCACCGGCGCAGCCGAAGTGGACGACATGCGCTTCCAGCGCGGCGCCTGGCCGCACTGGACCTATCACAACCTCTACGCCACCGGCATGGCCCAGGCCACGCACGAGGGTTTCCTGGCCGCGCGGCCCGACGAGCGCCCCTTCCTCCTCTCGCGCAGCGCCGCCACCGGATCGAGCCGCTGGACGGCGGTGTGGACCGGCGACAACTGGAGCAACTGGCAGCACCTGCGCGCCACCATCCCCTGCACGCTGAACCTGGCGCTCTCGGGCATCCCCTTCAACGGCCCCGACGTGCCCGGCTTCGGCGGCCACGCCAGCCGCGAGCTGGCCATCGCCTGGTACAAGGCCGGCATGCTCTTCCCCTTCCTGCGCAACCATGCGGTGGCGGGCTCGGCCCAGCAGGAGCCCTGGGTCTTTGGCGACGAGGCGCTGGCCATCATCCGCCACCATGTGCGCCTGCGCTACAAGCTGCTGCCCTACCTGTACCAGCTGTGGATCGCGCAAGAGCGCGACGGCACGGCCGTGATGCGCCCGCTGTTCCACGACTTCGACAACGAAGACGGTCAGGAGCTTGACCACATCGACGACCAGTTCCTCGTCGGCCCGGCGCTGATGCAGGCGCCGCTGCTGCACCCCGGCCAGCAGCGCCGCACGGTCACCCTGCCCGGCCGCGGGCGCTGGATGGATGTTTCGGACGGCCGCTTCATCCGCGCCGGACGCAGCATCCAGGTCACGAGCAACGTGGCCTCGACGCCAGTGTTCCTGCGCGAGGGGCAGCTGATCCCCATGCAACCCGGCGCGCGCATCAGCCAGACCAATGACCTGGCCGACATCGAACTGCACCTGATCCTGGGCGCCGGCTGCAGCGACGAGGCGGCGCTGGACTATGCCGCCGACGACGGCCTCAGCTACGGCTACCGGCGCGACGAGCGCAGCCTGTGGCGCTTCACCGCCTGGCGCGAGGGCGACGTGCTGCATCTCGAGGCCGCGGTGCTCGAGGCCGGCTGGAAGCCCTTGCGCCTGTGCGTGGTGGGCTATGACGGCGCACGCAGCGTCGTCGTCACCACCGCCACCGGCACGCAAACGCTGACCCTGGTGTCAGAACCCTGGGTCTTCAGCGGTGCACCGCTGGCGGCCGGCCGCAGCCAAGCCGTCAGCATCTAGCCATGGCCGCCATTGCGCGCCCGCGGCTCAATGCCATCGCCGGGCCGATACTCGGCGAGTTCCTGCTCGCCATGAGCGTGGCCATGGGCGGCCTCTGGTTGGCCTCGCAGACCTCCGACGCGGCAGCCGGCGCCTTCGGTCTCGGCACCCAGGTGCTGGAAACGCTGTTCGCCATCTTCCGCGTGCTGGCCATCGGCCTGGGCGTGGTGGTGACGCAGATGCTGGGCGGCGGCCTGCAGGCCCAGGTGCGGCGCACCTCGCTGCTGGCCCTGGGCGCCGGCACCTGGGCCGGCCTGCTGACCATGGCCATCGTGCTGCTGGGCGACGCCGCCATCCTGGAGGCGCTCAACGCCCCGGACGAAGTGCAGCCCCTGGCCGGCGCCTTTCTGATGCTGCTGGCGCCGACGCTGCTGCTCGACGCCTACAACATGAGCATGAGCGCCATCCTGCGCGCCCACCTGCATGTGCGGGCCTCGCTGATGGTGATGGTCTGCATGCACAGCACCCACCTGGCGCTGGCCGTGCCGCTGATGCTGGGCCTGGGGCCGTGGGAGGGCCTGGGCCTCTACGGCTATCCGGTTGCCATGGCCGTCAGCCGCCTGCTCGCGCTCTTCCTGCACCTGTGGCTGTGGCGCCGCCGCATGAACCTGCGGCCGACGCTGCGCGACTGGTGGGCGGTGCCGCTGCCGGTGCTGGCACCGGTGCTGCGCATCGGCCTGCCCGGCGCCGCGGTCGAGGTCGCCTACCGCATCGGCTTCATGGTCTCGCTGGCCGCGGCGGCACGCCTGGGCGTGGCCGCACTCGCCACCCAGTCCTACACGCTGCAGGTGCTCAAGTACGTGGCGCTGGTGAGCATCGCCATCGGCTGGGCCTGCGAGATCATGGTCGGCCGCCTGGTCGGTGCCGGCGAACTCACCAGCGCCGACCGCCTGGTGCGCAAGGGCGTGCGCAACGGCCTGCTGGCATCGGGCGGCCTGGCCCTGATGGTGGCCATCGGCGCGCCCTGGTTGATGCGGGCCTTCACGCGCGACCCGGCCATCATCGCCGCGGCCACCACGCTGCTGTGGCTGTCGCTGCTGCTGGAAACCGGGCGCGTCTTCAACCTGGTGCTCAACGGCGCGCTGCGCGCCACCGGCGACGCCACCTACCCGGCCGCCTCGGGCATGGGCTCGATGCTGCTGGTACTGGGCCTGGGCTCCTACTTCATGGGCCGCTGGTTCGGTCTCCCCGGCATCTGGATCGCGTATGCCGCCGACGAATGGGTGCGCGGCCTGCTGCTGCTGTGGCGCTGGCACGGCCGAGGCTGGCTTGCCCACGCCCGCGAAACCCAGCGCCGCGTGCGCGGTTGAGGCGCCCTGCTAACGGCTCCTCCGCACGACGGATGCGCGTGCAACCTAGGGGTGACGCTGCGCCGACGTGGCTGGCACAGTCGGCGCCTCCCCACCTGACCCGGTGGGGCCGGAGGTGGTGCCATGTTCACGTTGCTGCGCCTTTTGCCCGCCCGCAGGCTGCTCTCCGAGCAATTGCCGGCCCTGCTGATCGCCTGGCTCATCGCCGAGCTGTTCTACAAGTTCCACAGCTTCTCGCTCGAGTGCGGCGCCTTCCTTGTCACCTGGGGCGCGCTCGACGCCGCCATCCAGGGCCTGCGCCGGTTCTGGGCACCCTCGCCCCAGGCCTGATCGCTGCCCGCAACCCAGCGCCGCAGACGGAACCCTCATGCTGGTCCGCCCCATGGTCGGCCGCTGGGAACTGCCCCGCATCGAGGCCATCGCCAGCCGCGAATCGCGCCGCTTGGCCCTGCTGCCGGTGCCCGGGCTCTCGGGCAGCCTGCAGCAGGACCTGGGCCGCGACGCGCTGGAGGTCGAGATCTCCGGCAGCCTCTACGGCGACGAGGCCCGCGACGCCTTCTTGAAAGAGCTGCGAACGGCCTTTCTGGCCGGCGACCCGGTGGACTTCGTCGCCGACATCGTCAACGAGTCCGAACTGGAGCAGGTGCTCATCGTCGGCTTCGCGCTGGAAGAAACCGCGGCCATCGCCGACGAGTTCCGCTACCGCCTGCTGCTGCGCGAGTACACCGAGCCGCCCGAGCCGCCAGCCACAGGCCTGGCCGATGACTTCGGCCTCGATGTCGACGCCGACCTCGGCCTCGATGTCGACCTCGGCCTCGACCTGCTCGACATCGCCGGCCTGCTGGGCGATGTGCCCGAGATCGGCGACCTGCTGGCGCCGATCCAACCCGCCGCCCAGGGCCTGAAGGATGCGCTGGCCGGTGCCGGCGACCTGCTGTCGCCGCTGGCCAGCATCTTCGATTGAACGCCTGACGCTGCCATGGGCCTGACCGCCACGCTCAGCACCAAGCTCGACTGCCGCAGCCTGGGCACGACCTTGCTGGCCGAGTTGTCGGGGCCGGTGGCCGATCTCGCCGGCGTCGCGCTGCCGGCCTCCGACGAGGCGCTGCAAGGTCTGGGCAGCGGCGCCTCGGGCATTGATCTTTCGTCGCTGGACGGCGTGGTCGGCAATCTGGCCCAGCTGGCCCAGCCGCTGCTGGCGGCCCTGCCCGACCCGGCCGCCATCTTCGGCCCGCTGGGCGACGCCGTGGCCCTGGTGGAGACAGCCACCCAGCACGACTTGTCGGTGCAGGTCAACGGCCTGTTGGACCAGTTGCGCGCCGAGCTGGAAGCGCCCACAGAAGGTGGCCGCCCGGCGCTGCCGACCCTGCTGCTGCGCCTGGTGCAAATCCTCAGCGGCTCGGCCGAAGGCCAGGTGCTGAAAGGGCTGGTCGAGCCCCTGCTGGGCGCCGCCGGCGTGCGTCTGCCGGCGCTGGGTGGCGTCAGCGACGCGCTGGCCGCGGCCACCGGCACCTTGTCCATCACCGGCGCGCTGATGAGCCTGGAAACCGTGCTGGCCGAGGCCCAGGGCCTGGCAGCGACGATGGCGCGCACCATCGATCCGGTGGGTCTGCGCAGCGCCATCGAAGGCCTCAACCACTCGCTGAGCGGCGGCCCGGTCTCGTTGGCCGATTTCGTCACCGGCCTGGCCGCCGACGACAGTGCCGGCCTCGCCGCCGCCCGCATCGCCGTGGCCGACATCGCCGGCCAACTCACGCTGCTACCCGAGCGCCTGGGCGCCGAGATGGGCATGGCCGAGGCCACGCTCGTCTATCTGGATGTCGACAAGCTCGCCGCCGAGGTCGATGCAGCCCGCGCCGCGCTGCGCGCGGCCGAAGCCGACACGCTGGGCCGCTTCGCCAGCCAGCTTGCCGCGCTGCTGGCACCGCTGTTCAGCAAGCTCGATCCTTCCATGCTGCCGGCCGGACAACTCGACACCCTGGCCGCGCGTGCCGAAGCCGAGATCGCCGGCATCGCGGCCTCCATCACGGCCATAGACCCCGCCACCTTTGTGGCACCCCTGTCCGACGGCATCGCCACCCTGACGGCGCCGCTGCGCGAGCTTGATCGCCTCATCGCCGAGGTGATGACGGCGCTGCGCAGCGCGCTGGACACCCTGCGCCAGGCCGTCGCCGCCCTGCCCTTCCAGGCCGTGGCCGATGCGCTGCGCAGCGCGCTGGAGCCAGTCTCGGCCCTGCTCGACGCCGTCACCGCTCTGCTCGACGACATCGAAGCAGCGCTGCAGACCGCCGCCGACGTGACCGGCGGCGCGCTGGGCGAGGTTGACGCCGCGCTGGCGCGCTTCAAGACCGCCATCGACGGCCTCTTCGGCGAGGTCAAGGACGCGGTCGACGCCATCGACCTGCAAGCCGCGGTCGGCCAGATCGGCCAGGGCATACAAGACTTCTCGCAGGTGTTGTCGCAGGCGCGGCTCAAGCCCTATTTCGACACCGCGGTCGATGCCATCGGCTCCGCCACCGATGTCGTCGCGGCCGTGCCCTTCGACATGCTGCCCGATTCGATGAAGCCCGATGTCGACGCCGTCGTCGCGCCCATCAAGTCCGTCGATGTGGGCGCGGTGCAGACCCAGATCGAAGGCTTGCTGGGCATCAGCGCAGACGGCCGCTTCACGCCGCGCGACGACCTCACGGCCGCCATCGCCGAACTGCAGGCCAAGTACCAGACCCTGCTCGACCTCGTCGAGGCCAACCATCCGCGCGAATTGCTGGCCGAGGTCGACCAGCGCCTGGACGCCATCGCCGAGCGCGTGCAGGCCCTAGAGCCCGGCCTCACGCTGCAGCCGGTACGCGAGGCGCTCGACAGCGTCAAGGCGGTGCTGCAGGGCATCGATCTCACGGCCACACTGGAGCCGGTGCAGCAGGTCTTCGACGACATCGTCGCCGCGCTCGACCGCTATGCCCCCAGCGCCCTGGTGGCACCGCTGCAGGAGCGCATCTCTGCGGTGCGCACGCAGCTGCTGGCCCAGATCGGCTATGAGCGCTGGCAGCCCACGCTGGACGAGCTGTCCGACAGCGTGGTCGGCCTGCTCGACATGGCCGACCCCGCGCGGCTGCAGGCACCGCTGCGGTCGGCCTTCGACGAGGCCCTGGCGCTGCTGGCGCAATTCCCCTCGCTGGACCCCGGCCGCAGCCTGGGCAGCCTGGTGGCGCTGCTGGCCGGCAGCAGCGGCCTGCGCGTCTCGCCCAACAGCTTCGGCGCGGTGCGCGGCTGGCTGTTTGGCGAAGCCGATGCCGCCACCGCGCTGTCGGCCCGAAGCGCAGCGCTGGCAGTGGCCTTCGAGAAGACGCGCGCCGCCGTAGCGGCCGTGGATGTGGACAGCACTGCGCCCGGCGCGGCCGCGGCGGTGGCCGCCCTGCGCGGCGCCGTCCAAGCCCTGGCCGGGCGCCTGGCTGCCGGGAACGAGCGCGCGGCCTTCGAGGCCCTGCTGCCGCGCCTGGACGCTTCGCTCGCCTTTGCCGGCCTGCAGGCCAACCGCGCCCGCCTGCTCACCGGGCTGGAACGCGCGGTCGGCCTGGCGACGCAGTTCTCGCGCAGCGGCTATTCCGAGGCCGACGCCGCCGCCCAGCGCCTGCGCCAGGCCCTGGCGCCGCTGGCCCCGGCTGCCGCGCAGCTGCAGCTGCTGATGGCCGCGGCCGGCATTCCCAAGGGCCAGCTGAGCGTGGTCGGTGTCGTGCAGGCGGTGCTGGCCGCCGTGCCGCCGGAACGCATGGCAGCGCTGCCCATGCCGCTGTTCGAGGCATTGCGCGGACGCCTGCGCGCCCTCCTCGACGCCGTCATCGCGCCCTTGCGCGACGCCCTGGCCAGCCTGCAAAGCCTGCTCGACGCCATCGACCTCACGCCGCTGGCCGAGGCCGCCGACGGCGTGGTCGCCGAGGTCAAGACCCAGGTGCTGGCGCTGTCGCCGGCGCAACTGCTGGCCGGCCCCATCGCCTCTTTCGACACCCTGCGCGCCGCCTTCGTCGACAGCGACCCGCTCTCGCGTGTGCTGGCCATCATCGAAAACCTGCGCGATCTCGTCGCCTCGGTGCTCGAAAAGCTCTCGCTCGAGGTGCTGCTGGCAACGCCGCTGGAAATCTACGACGACCTGCTGGCCCAGCTGCGCGCCGTCGATCCCACCGGCCTGCTCGACCCGGTGTTCGACGAACTCGACGCCATCGCCGCCGAAGTTTCCAGCGGCCTCGACGACACGGTGGCCGGCTTCAAGCGCCTGCAGGACGCGCTGCCTGCAGCCAGCGCCTGAGCGAGCAAGACCATGCCCGGACCCATCACCTACGCCGCGGTCGCCCTGATGGCGCGTGACCGCGTGCGCTCGCTGCAGCGGCGCCTGAAGGCCAAGCAGGCCCACGGCCGCTTCTTCAGCGAGGCCGAGCGCCATCTGCTAGTGCTGTCCGAGCGCGCGCTGGCCATCGTCAACAACGCGCCAGCCGGTGTCAGCGCGCCGACGCCGCTCTACGGCCCGGCCCGCGGCGACCAGCTGTCCAAGTTCCTGCTCATGGGCGCCATCGGCCCCGAGCTGCCCGGATATGCCGCGTTCAATGCCAAGGGCCAGCGCTGGCTGCGCGACACCCTGCACAAGGGCACGCCCGACGCCAACCGCGAGCAGGTGCTGGCCGGCTCCACCGACCTGCCGCTGGCCTTCTGGCGCAAGGTCGACCCGCTGCTGCCCAGTCGCCTGGAGGGCGGCGCCGAGAAAAACGCCGACCGCCTGGCGATGCAGGCCTATGTGCTGGGCCACTTCGCCCACGTCGCCACCGATGTCGTCAGCGCGCCCTGGATAGACAACCTGGCCTGGATGCCCGGCCGCGCCGCGGCGCCACCCAATCCGGCCTTGCCCAAGCTGTCGCGCGAAGCCGTGGTCGGCGCCATCGAGTCCGAAGTGGCCCGCGTCATCTTCGGCCGCGGCAGCGGCACCCGCGGCAGCCACTGGGTCGACTGGTTCCCCACCGCCGGCCAGGTGCCCGATGCCTTCTACACCGCAATGCAGCAGGCGCTGGAAGAACTCTACGGCCCCGGCGCCGTGCGTGTGGGCGGTGCCGCCTACGAGCTGCAGCGCGCCGACGACAAGCCGCCACCGCTGTCGAGCGCGCTGCTGAAGGACGGCTACGAGAGCTTCCGCACCGTGATGGACGTCGGCGTCGCCTGGGACTACTGGGACTGGCTGGGCGCGACCTGGTTCATGTACGTGCCGGCGCTGGTGGCCTACCCCATGGTGCTGGCCCTGCCCCACGGAAAGAACCACCTGCGCGAGGTCAAGCCCGCAGACCACGACGACGGCGCCGGCCTCTTCGAGCTGATCAGCCTGCCCTTCGCGGTCAACGCCGCCTCGGCGCTCTACGCCCACATCCTGGCCACCACCAGCTACCTGGGCGCCGAGTCCGAAGTCATCTTCGGCTGGGTCAGCACCGGCGTGCAATTGGTGGCCTTGATCGCCTTCCTCGCCTCGCTCGAGGCCGGCGGCTCCGGCCTGGCACCGCGCTGGGTGCTGCTCTTCGGCCTGCCGCTGGTGCTGCAAATCATCGAGGTGGTGCTCATCGGCCTCAAGGGCAGCACCAATCCGCGGCGGCGCCAGCTGATGGCCTCCATCCTCATTCCCGTGGGCCTGTCGCTGCTCTTCCTGGCGCTCTACTTCGGCGATTTCCACAAGGGCATCGAGGCCATCGCTGAGCCGCCGGCGGGGCAGGCCAAGGGCGATGGGGTCGACTTCGCCTGGCGCTTCGTCGTCTGGTTCCTGCTGCTCTTCGGCCTGTGGTGGCTGGTGGCGCTGGCGCTGCGCTTCATCAACGCCCAGGGCCTGCCCGACGACGTGAGCAATGCGCGCGCCGGCCGCCAGCGCCACGGCCTGCGCCTCTTCGACGACACCGCGTTGCTGCGTTCGCCGGTCGGTGTCTCGCCGGCGCTCGATGCGCTCTTCTACCCCTCCGGCCGGCGCGCCCTGCTCAAGCTCTGGTGGAGCGGCGACGGCACGGTGCAGCTGCGCCACCTGGGCGACCGGCTGGAATTCCTCGTCGACGGCGCCTCTACCATGGTGCCAGTGCCGCCGGCACCGATGACGGCCTCGGAATTCGCCGCCTACCTGCAGACTCAGGTACTGCGCGGGGGCGCCCAGGGCCTGGTCACCGAACTGGCGCATACGGCCGGCGATGCGCTCGAAGACGCCGAACTGGCCCCCGGCAGCGCCTTCGTCGACGCCGGCGACCCGGAAGACCTGGACGACGACAAGACGGTCACGGTCGAGTCACTCATAGCCGCGCGCACCGCCGCCGCCAGCGCCAAGACGCTCAACGCCCCCGGAGGCGACGCCGTGCTGGTGTTCCACGCCCACAAGGCGGCCCAGGCGGTGCGCTTCGACCGCCTGGGCGCGAGCACCGATGTCGACGAAACCACGGCGGCCGCGGCCGGCGTCGGCACCGTGACCAGTCTGCTCAATACCCGCACCGTGACGCTGGCGCCCGGCCCGGGCGTGAGCCGCTTCACCCGATTCTTCCGCCCCGGCGACCTGATCGAGGCGCCTGCCGGCGGCGGTGTGGCGCGCATCGTCGAGGCGGTGTCCAGCGATTTCGAGCTGACCGTCTCCACGCCCTTCCCGCCCGCGGCCGGTGTCACCAGCGTGCCGCCCGGCACCGCCTTCGCCCGGCTGGCGATGGACCCGCGCCAGCCCATCCCCTCGCCCGCCGGGGCCCAGATCAACACCGGCGTCGACGCCGTCGGCACCTGCACCGTCACAGTCGCGGCCGGCGCGGTGGCCTTCGGCGCCATGTTCCGCGCCGGCGACACCATCCGCGTCCACATGGTGGCCGGCAACCCGGCGGCCGACCAGTCGCGTCTGGTGGTGCAGGTGCTGTCGGACACCACGATGCTGCTCGAGAGCGAGTTCGACATCCTCTCGCCGCCCTCCATCGGCCCCTTCACCTTCGAGCGCGTGGGCCGCGAGCCCGAGCACCTGCTGCCCTTCGTCGCCGGCGCCGACGACGGCCTGGACAGCGGCGACGCGGTGATGAACGAGGCCGCCGACCTGGCCACCCTGCTCTGCCTGGCCGCCACCTCGCGCCTGATGCCGGCCGCCGACCTCGCCAAGGGCGCCTTCGGCGGCGCCCGCGACCTCAACCCCGTGGCCCAGGTCTTCCGCAACTGGAATCTCGACCGCCGGCGCCAGAACGAGTGGAAGATGCTGGTGCAGGGCGAGGCACTGAGCGAGAAGCGCGGTGACGCCGCCGCCGCCGACCCGGCGCTGTCGCCCCTGCCCGCGGGCTGGCAGCTGCGCGTGGCCGATGGCGAGGACACCAGCAACTCGCTGGGCTGGGCCCGGTTGCTGCGCGCCTGGTCCGACATGGCCGGCCGCCCCGAGCAGGACGCGCTGGCCGACACCGCCTTCCGTCCCGGCCAGCCCAGCAACCGCAAGCTCACGCGGGCCCTGGCCTATCTGTTCGACATGCCCGAGCCCACGGTCTGAGCGCGCCATGGCAGACTTCGACAACCTCCTGACCGACCCGGCCGAGAAGCCGAATTCGGTGGCCTTGCGGGCCGAGGCCTTCCTCAGCCGCCTGGGCATCAGCGAGCTCGACTACTCCCAGGTGCTGGACGCCGCCGTCGCCCACGCCACCGCGGCACGCGCGGCGGCGGCGCCGGCGGCCCAGAGCTGGCTGCCGGTGGGGCCGCGCAACGTCTGCGGCCGCGTGTTGGCGCTGGCGCAGGATCCGGTGAGCCCGCTGGTCTACTACGTCGGCACCGCCCACGGCGGCCTGTGGCGCAGCGTCGATGGCGGCGACACCTGGGTGCCGCTGGGCGGCCCCGAGCACCAGTTCCCGGTCTCCACCATCGCCATCCCCGAGCAGGCGCCGACCAAGCTCTACGTCGGCACCGGCTCGCCACTCGAGGCCCAGGTCTCGGGCCGCGGCCTCTATGAGGTCACGGTGGCCGGGCCGCGCGCGGCCGCGGTGTTCCGGCAGCTGCGCGCCGCGCCGCCCTCTTCGCAGCCTCCGGCCCAGGCCGCCAGCCGCCCCGAGACCCGCGGCATGGCGCTGCGCTACGGCCGCATCCGCATGGACCCGGACGACCCGCTGCGCTTCTGGGTCGCCTCGCAGACCGGCCTGTGGCGCTGCGAACTGCACAGCGGCCAGCCGGTCTTCACGCTCGAGTTTCCGCCCGCCTCCATCGCCTCGGGTGCCGTGCCGCCGCCGCTGGCCGCGGCGGCGGCCGTGGGCGGCCAGGCCGGTTATGCCACCGACCTGGTGGTGGTGCACGACCCGCGCGACGATGCCCGCGTCGGCGACGACGGCCCACCGCGCTACCTGATGCTGGTGGTGGCCATAGACGGCCTTGCGGGGGCCGCCGCAGGCTCGACCGTCGGCGGCCTTTACCGCGGCCGCTTCGACCGCGAGCACGCCGCCAACCCGGTTCAATGGGACAGCCGGCTCGACGTGCCACGCCCCATCCCCGACCAGATCGGCACCGGCACCGTGAGCGTCGCCGCCGGCCTCGTGACGCTGGCCCCGGCGGCCGCCGGCACGCGGCTGCGCCGCATGTTCCGCCCCGGCGACACCATAGAGGCGCCGATCGGCGGTGCCCAGCGCGTGGTCATCAACGTCGCGCAGGACGCTGGCGGCGACCTGCAGATGAACGTCGCGCCCTTCGCCGCCCCGCTGGCGGGCGCGAGCTATCGCCGTGTCGGAGGCCCGGTGACCTTTGCCACCCTGCGCGTGACCGCGTGCGAGCGCCAGCCGCGGCGGCTCTACGCCATCGCTCACCAGCCGCAGCCATTCCAGCAAGTGCGCCTGCCGACCCCGGTCTACCGCAGCGACGACGCCGGCGACAGCTGGTCCATCGCCGCCGAATACCTCGGCGGCGGCCAGAACCAGGCCGAATACAACCTCGTACTGGAGGCCAGCCCCACCGACCCCGACGTGCTGACGGCCGGCCTGCTCGACGTCTTCCTCAGCCGCGACGGCGGCCGCCGCTGGCAGCAAATCCTTTACTGGCCTGACTACAACACCATCGGCGACTACGCCCAGCACGCCGACCAGCACGCGGCGATGTTCGACCGCTACGACCGCCGCCGGCTCTGGATAGGCAACGATGGCGGCGTTTCGCTGAGCCGCGACCTGCAACGGCCGACCCACTCTCCGGGCTTTTGGCGCGCGCGCGGCCACGGCATCCAGGCCGGGCAGTTCCAGCATGTGGCCATGCACCCGCTGCCGGGCCTGGCCAGCTTCTCGGGTGGTGGCTTGCAGGACAACGGCAGCTGGGTGGGATACGGCGGCCCGACTTGGGCGCACGTGGGATGGGCCGACGGTGGCTACATCGCCTTCGATCCCGCCAATCCGCGCAGCTATGTGCTGAGCCAGCAGAACGGGCAGGGCATCAACACGGTGGTGGCGCTGTCCCCCCGGCCCGGCATCGTGAATCCGATACTGAACGATCTGCCCGAGGCCCTGGCGCCGCAGTTCGTGATGGGCGTAACCGGCAACGTCGCGCAAGTCGCCGCGCCGGCGGGGTTCAGCGACTGGCTCGTCGACAATGCCGGCGCGGGCTCGCCCTTCGTGCCGGTGATCGCGCAAGATCGGGCTACCCCCAGCCAGCTGCTGCTGGGCTGGCGTCAGGCCGGCGCGGCCTTGCGGTTCAACCCGATCACCAGCGCCATCACGGCCGTACCGCCCGCCACGGTGGCTGGCGCCTATTTTTTCAGCACGGCCGCCGGCTCGGGAGCGCCCCTGCCCGGACTGACACCGGCACCGGTTCCCTTTGTCGCCAATGGCTTCGATGCCAGCGCCGCCGCTTTCGGCCCCACCATCGCGCCGGCCGCCACGTCCGAGGGCTGGGTCGGCTTCTACAACGGCTCGCTGATCCATGCCACCAATGCAGCGGGGGTCGCGGCCTGGACCCCGGTGGGCGCGCTGCCGGCCGCGGCACTGGGCCAGCCGATCAGCGGCATCGCGGTCCATCCCAACGACCCGCGCATCGTCGTCGTCTGCACCGTCGGCCGGGTGCCCAATGCCAGCACCCAGGGCCGCGTCTGCATCAGCTTCGACCGCGGCCTGACCTGGCAGGATCTGACGGCGCGCACGCCGGCCTCGGTCACCGTGACGCCGGCGGCGCCGGCGGCGCTGGTGGCGGGGGCGCGGCGCCAGTTCACGGCGACGGCGCGCTTCGCCGACGGCAGCCAGTACGACGCCACCACCAGCGTGGCCTGGGCCAGTTCGAACGTCGCGCTGGGCGGCTTCAGCGCAATCGTCGGCGAGGAAGGCCAGTTCATCGCCGTCGCGGCCGGCGTCCCGAATGTCACCGCCACGCTGGCCGGCGTGGCCTCGGCGGCGCTGGCGCAGACGGTCACGGCCGGCAACGCGCCCGCGGCGGTTCTGCCGATTCCGGCCCGCGGCGTCGACCCCCTCAGCCTGCCGCCAGGTCCCATGACCAGCCTGGCCTTCGAGCCGGTGGCGCTGCCGGGGCGGCTCTTCGTCGGCACGCTGGCCGGCGTCTATGCGCTCAATGGCCTGCCCTGCCCGAATGTGCTGACCATCGCACCGCCATCGCCGCTGGCCTTGCCGGTGGGCCACACGGTGCAGTTGCGCGCCTCGCTCGCGTTCACGGTGGGCGCGGCCGTCGACGCCACCACCGAGGTCGACTGGACGGTGGCACCGGCCGGCATCGTGACGCTGGGCGCGGCGCCGCTGCTGGGTCAGGTGACCGCAACGGCCGTCGGCGCCGCCACCGTGACGGCGCGGCGCGGCGCGCTCAGCGCCACCATCGTCATCAACGTCGCCGCCGCGCCGGGCCCGGTGCCAGCAGCGCCGGCAGCACCCGCGGCCATGGTGGCGCCGCCAGTCACCGTGGCCTGGCAGCCCTTCAGCAACGGCCTGCCGCTGACGCTGGTCAACGCCATCGCCACGCATACCGGCGCCAACCGGCTGCGCATCGCCACCTTCGGCCGCGGGCTCTACGACATCGACCTCACGCCACCGGCGGTGGCGCAGAACCTCTTCATCCGGCAAACCGTGGTCGAGGACGGCCGCCAGCCGCGCCTGCCGCTGCCCTTGCCCGACGACCCGCGCCTGCCCGCCGGCATCGTCGGGCTGGACTTCACCCACGCCTTCGACATCCGCGTCGATGCGCCCCCCTACCGCCTCTTCGACGACCGCGTCGACGGCGTCGAGTTCGATGAGGAGCTCGGTGCGGACACCCTGCACCCGACCAAGCCCAACGCCATCTACGTGCAGGTTCACAACAACGGCCGCACGGCCGCCACCCAGGCCGAACTGCACCTGTATTTCCGCGCCTCGCCCATCGCCGCGCCCATAGGTGCCCCGCCCGGCGTCGCCATCCCGCCCAACGGCGCCGGCCCCGACCTCGGCCCGGTGGCCGATTTCTACAACCCACCCGGCTTCGACCCCACCGGCGGTGGCGACCCGGTGGCCGGCACGCGCTGGACCCGCATAGGCGCCAAGCGCAGCATCGCCCAGGTCGACCCCGGCACGCCGGTGGTCGAGCGTTTCGACTGGATGCCACCGGCGGCGCTGGCCGGCGCCAACGTGGCGCTGCTGGCCCTGGTCAACCCGGCCGCCGGCCAGGGCCAGCTGCCGGCGGCGCCGGTTGCCGGCCCCGGCATTGACACCTTCATCCCAGCCGAGCGGCGGGCGGCGCTGCGCATCCTTGCCGTGGGCGCGGCGCCGTTGCCCGATCTCTATCTGCGCGCCGCGGTCGACGACGACGGGCTCGCGGGCTCCGGTGCCTCGGTTTCCGCTCTGCGCAGCCCAGACATCATCGCGGTACCGGCG
The DNA here is from genome assembly GCF_904426505.1 of Rubrivivax sp. A210. GTDB lineage: Bacteria > Pseudomonadota > Gammaproteobacteria > Burkholderiales > Burkholderiaceae_C > Rubrivivax. The sequence goes on along the minus strand of NZ_CAJGBN010000001.1, from coordinate 136,848 downwards.
GCGCCGACAGTGGCCGGCGGCGCCGAAGTCGCCTTCCGCGACCGCCTCGACGCGCGGCCGCAAGACCATCTCGAGCGCCCGGGCACCAACCACCTCTATGTGCGCGTACACAACCGCGGCGCGACCCAGGTGCATGCCGAGGTCGAGATCTTCGCAGTCAAGGTCAAGGCCGACGGCCATCCCGACTTCGCCTTCGCCAGCTGGATACGCATCACGCCAGTCGCGCCGGGCAAGCTCGAACTCGATGTGCCCGCCAATGGCCACCGCCTGGTCGAGCAGACCTGGGACGTGCCCGACCCGGCGCCCGGCCACCCCAGCTACATCCTGGTGGCGATGGTGCACAGCGCCGACACCCAGGATCCGGCGCCGGTGCCCGGCCTCTTTGCCGACGAGGCGGCCTTCATGACCTTCCTCAAGCGCGGCCACGGCAGCGACAACGTCGCTGCGCGGGCCCTGCGGGTCCGCTGAGACAGGCATTCGCAGCATCATGACCCGCCGCATGACGCCCTCCACCGCACCGGATACGCCGCTGCATCCGGTACCCGATGGCATGGCCACGCCCGATGGCCGCTGCCTCTGCGTACCGGCAGCGGCCGGCGGCGTAGCGGCGGTCGAGGCCGAGACCGGGGCGCCGCGCTGGCGCCAGGACTCGGCACGGCTGGCCGTGCTGGCGCGCGAAGACCGCGTGCTCGTGCTGGAGCAGGACGGTTCCACGCTGAGGCCACGCTGGCTGGCGCTGGACGACGGCACGGCCCTGGGCCAGGCCGGACCGCCCTTGTTCGGAGCGGCGGGCAGCGAGGTCGAGATCGCAGCCGTCCTCTGGAGCGAAGGGCGGCTGCTGCTGGGCTGGCGTGACCTCAGGCCCGGTGGTACGGCCGCGGAGGGCGGTGCCTGCGCGCTGGACCCGGATCGGCTCGACCTGCCTGCTCGGCCCCAGGCCTTGCCGCCGATACCGCCCTGGCCGGGTACGCCCGCCGACCCACCCCTCGCCGCCATGGGCCAGCAGTCGGAAGCTTGGCGGGTGGCCGGCTTCGATCTGGGCCTTACGCTGGCCGGCGACCCCGCAAACCTGCGGCGCCTGGTGCTGCTGCGCCGCGAGGGTGCCAGGACCGACCGCATAGTGCTGATGGATGCGGCGCCGTCCGACCAAATACTGCACCGACCGTCGCCCGACGCCGGATTCATCGCCCTGCTGCACATTACGCCCGCAAGCGGTGGCTCGCGCTGGCGCTTCTTTGGCGCGCCCCACGGCGAGGCGCTGGGCCAGCTCGACAACGAGCTGGGCCTGTTCCCGCCCTTCTGCCGCGTTGGCCCGCTGGTTGTGGCGCGCCAGTTCGGACCGCGCATGAACAAGCGCGCGTTGCCCGGGGTCGAACTGCGGGCCTGGCGTCTGGCGGATGGCCAGCCCCTGTGGCGGCACGCCCTGTCCGGCGCAGTCAACTGAATCGACACCCAGCCATGACCGCCGAAACCGCCTTCCTCACCGACCTGGCCGCCCGCCTCGCGGCCTCCGGCCTGGTGCCGTCGCCGGCCCTGGTGGGCACGGCGCTGCCCTCGGGAGCCGCCGAACTGCCAGCCCTGGTGCTCTCGCTCGACGAGGTCAGGCGCCAGGGTGCAGGCCTGGGCGAAAGAGCCAGCCTCGTCAGCGGCGCGCTCGCGGTCACGGCTCGCATCGATCTGGCCAACCCGGTGCTGCCTGAAGAGCCGACTTTCCGCCTGCTCAGCGCCGACCGCCTGAGCCTGGTGCTGCCCCATGGCGGCTGGGTCAAGGCCGACGGCAGCGAGGGCTTCATGGCCTCGGCCGACCTGCAGGTCAATGTGGCCGGCGCCGCGCGCACAGTCGTCAATGCGCCGCCGGGCGCCACCGAGGTGCGCCCCGACGCCGCCATCGGCACCCTGGTCTTTGGCGCACCGCTGCCCGCAGCGGGCTTCGTCGAGGCCACCTACTTCGTCGGCCAGTGGGAGCGGCGGGTACAGCCCATCGCCGGCGTGCTGGTCGTCGATGTCCGCGCCAACTCGGCCGCCGACACCCAGGCCCTCAGTGACGCTCTGCTCGAAGTGCTGGACAGCGCCGCCGGCAGGCCTGCCGGCCTGCGCACGCTGGCGCCGCTGTCTCTGGGCGCGGTGGGCCGCGCCGATCCCACGCTGGCCGGCTCGCGCGGGCGGCTGCTGCGCCTGGCCTACGAGTACCAGCACATCGTCGACCGACCTGATTCCTCGGGCGGCGTGATCCGCCGCGTGCCCATCACCAGCCACCTGCTGGCCACCAGCGTCGAGCCCGCAAGCGGCGCGCTGATCACCACCCTCTTCACCGAGACCACCGAGACCAGCCCATGACGACCAAGCCTCACCCAGGCCGCGATGCGCGTCCACCGCCGGCGGGCGGCGTTCGTCCGCAGACCCCACACCCCGCCACTGAAGGAGAGACGCGATGAGCGAAGTGATCAGCGAGATGATCCTGCCCGGCACCTATATCGAGGTGCGTTCCGAAGGCCTGATCGGCGTTGGCGGCATCGCCGTCGGCAATATCGGTGTCGTCGGCACCGCCAACCGCGGGCCGCTGAACACGCCGGTCATCCTGGGCAGCTATGCCGAGGCCCAGGAGGCCTTCGGCAACTACGACCGTTTCAGCACCGAGGCCGGCGCCACGCCGCTGACGCTGACACGCACGCTGGAGCTGGTCTTCAAGGGCGGCGGCAGCACCGTCTATGCGGTGCGCGTGGCCAACCTGGCCGTGGGCGTGACGATGCAGACCATGAGTTGGCGCCTGCGCGACGCCGCGGACGCGACCCTCGTCACCCTCAACGCCACCTCGCCCGGCACCTGGGCCAATGCCATCGTCGCCAGCTTCACAGCCGGCGCTGCGGGCGCGGCGAGCACGCTGACTCTGGTGCTGGGCCGACTGAAGGAAACCTTCACCGGCACCAGCGCACAGGACTTCTTCGCCGCCATCCGCGACGGCAGCCGCCTCGTCTCGGTGGCCGCCCCCGCCGCCGCCGTCGCCGCCACGGCGGTGGCCAGCGTGGCCGCCGCGGCGGTGGCCGACATCGGCGGCCCCGACGGCGCCGCCGCCACCACCACCGAACTGGCCGCCGGGCTGGACGTGCTGGCCACCCAGCCGGTCAACATCGTCGTCGCCGGCGGCTTCAGCGCCCAGGACGGCGCCGCCACCATGCTGGCCCACCTCGAAGCCACCGAGAACGACGGCCGCGAACGCATCGGCGTGATGGGCACCTCCAGCAACGAACCGTCCACCCTGGTGACCAACGACGTGAGCCGCGGCAGCAATCCGCGCCTGGTGCTGGTGGCGCCGGGCATCAAGGCCGACGATGCGGCCCGCGTCGGCGAGGCCAACAAGCAGGTCACGCTGCCGGCTTCCTACGCCGCGGCCCTGGTGGCCGGCCGCCTGTCCACGCTGGCCAGCCACATCAGCCTCACCAACAAGGACCTGGCGGTCGACGCACTGGCGCGCGAGTACACGCGCGCCGAGCAGAAGAACCTGCTCAACAACCGCGTCATGCTGCTGGTGCCCAGCTTCGGCATCCGCGTGCTCAAGGGCATCACCACCGACACCGGCGCCTTCAAGCAGGTCTCGGTGCGGCGCATCGTCGACGAGGCCAAGGCCGGCGTGCGCCTGGGCTGCAACCCCTACATCGGCCGCCTCAACAACAGCCGCGTGCGCGCGGCGCTGAAGGCCACGCTGGACGGCTTCCTCTCGAGCATGGTGCTCGACGAGAAGCTGGTGGGCTACACCCTCGATGTGAGCGCGACGCGGGCGCAGGAGATCAACGGCCAGGCCATCGTCACGATGACGCTGCAGCCGACGTTCTCGATCGACTTCATCAAGGTCATCATGAATCTTTCCTGAACCGTCCACCTGAGCTGACACAAGGAGCACAACATCATGGGCACCAATGTATATCGCGGATCGGACGGCTCGATCGCGCTGGCCGTCGAATCCGGCCTCGAGGGCGACAAGGCCAAGGCCGTCAGCGAGGCCTACTCGCTCACCCCCATAGGCCGGGTCACCGGCGTCACGGTGCGCGTCACCAACGACGTCAGGCCCTTCCACGAACTCGGCCAGCGCTTCGCCACCGAGTTGCGCCCGGGCAACGTCAATGTCTACGGCACCATAGACCGCGCCTACATCAACGGCGCCCTGCTCAAGCTGATGCTGGGCGACGCCGCCGACAGCCGCCCGGCCGGCACCTTCGTCAGCCCCTCGTTCAACCTGAGCGTGCGGGTGGAGAACCCCTCGCTGCCCGGCACCGCCTCCACCGTCACGGTGATGGGCGTCAAGCTCGAGGAATGGAACTACGGCCTGCCGGAGGACGACTTCGCGATGGAGAAGGTCAACTTCCGCGCGCTGTGGGTCAAGGTCGAGGACGCGACCGCATGAGCTGCCGGTACGCATCGTGAGCACGCGCGCCCTCTCCGCCGACGACCTGCTGGCCGGCGCCCAGGCCACGCACCGCGTGAGCCTGCCCGCGGCCCTGCTGCCCGAGGGCGCGGCGCCCGGCCATGTGCTGCTGCGCCCGCTCACCGCGGCCCAGGTTCAGCGCGTGGCCCAGGCGTCGCGCGACGAGCGCCTGCTGGCCAGCGTGCTGATGGTGCGCGAGGCCCTGGTCGAGCCCAAGCTGGCTGTCGAGCAGGTGCAGGGGCTGTCGGCGGGGTTGCTGCAGTTCCTGCTCGGCGAGGTCAACCGCCTGTCGGGCCTTTCGATCGCCGACGACGATCTGGAACAAGCCATCAAGGCGCCGCTCACCCGCGCCTGCTTCGTGCTGGCGCGCGAATTCGGCTGGACGCCGGCCGAGTGCTCGGCCCTCACCGTCGGCCAGATCCTGCTCTACCTGGAAATGCTGGCCCGCGACGAGCGGCCCGCCAACGCTGCCGCACCGGCCGTGCGGCGCGCCGTCTGAAAGCCCGGCACTGACCATGACCTCCCCGCTGCACCCGCTGCTGTCCAAGCTCTGGCGCGACGCTGCCGCGCCAGCGCAGCAGCGCGCCGAGGCGGCGGGGGCGCAGGAGCAGCTGGAACGCCTGGGCAGCCCGCTGGGTGAGTTGCCCCTGCTCGCCGACCCGCTGACGGCCCTGACCCAGGCACCGCTGGCCATGGGCAGCCGGGCCGGGTTGGGCCTCGGTGCGGCGCTGGCCGCCTTGGCGGCGGCGCCCCCGGAGGCAGAGGGTGATGGCGACGGTGAGGACGCGGCTACGGCGGGGCGGCGCAGGCATGGCCTGCCAACCGCGCCCTTGGCTGCCATCCCTTCGCTGGCCGGCGCGGCGATGGCCAAGGCGCTGGCCGGCCTGGCGGACCCGCACCCCCCGCGGCGGCCGGTGGTGGCTCCTGCTGCGAAGCAGGCCCCCAGCCGCGCCGCCGCCGAGGCCCAGGAGACCCTGGTCGCTCGTTTTGAGCGCGCCGGGCTGGGCGCCGCCTTCACCCAGGCCCTGGCGCCCGCAGGCGGCCATTCGGTGCCATTCGGCGCCGCCGTGCATGCCGCCTTCAGCGAAGCCGGCCTGATCGGCCCCGGCGTACCCCGTGCCGAAGCCGCCTCGGCGCCGGCAGGCACCCGGTCCACGGCAACAAGCACCAGGCCGCGGGCCGTCAACGTTGCCACCGCGTCCGGCCCCGCCAGCGGCCTGGACCGCATCGAGTCGCTGCTGGAACTGCTGGGCAAGGGGCCGGCGCTGGGCAGCGCCTTGCAGTCCCTCGTCGCACAGGCGACGAGTCCCCTGGGTGCCGGTCTCGGTGCCGGTCTCGGTGTCGGGCTGGCTCCTGGTCTGGGCACCGGTCTGGGCTCGACCATGTCCAGCCAGTTTCCAGGGCTGGGCGGTGCCCGGCAGGCGCTGGCCGACGCAATGACTTCGGCCCCGCCGCGTCGGCCGCGGGCGGCAGAAGGCCCGGTCCGCGATGGCAGGGACCAGGCCCCTGCCCACGAAGTCGGCCAGTCGGCAAGCTCCGCAGCAGCCGGGGCGGCAGGCCTGGGCGCCGGCATCGCCGCAGGCATGGCGGCTGCAGCCTCCGGCCTGACGGGCCTGCGCGGCCTGGCGGCGCGCGCCGCCGCAGCGTCGGCAGCCGCCGCCAGCAATGCACCAGCCGCTGCCTCGCCTTCTGCGGGCGCATGGACCACCGCGCCGACGGCCGCCGCCAACGACGGCACGGCGGCAGAAGCCAGGGCCGGCGCCGCCGCCCCCTGCCCGGCCGCCGCCGAATCCGACGAGGCCCTGCTCGAACGCCTGGCGCGCGCACTGCGCCGCGAGGCCGAGCGCGACGGCATCGACCTGGGGGCCGTGCGCAGCTAGCGCGCGAGACATCCATGGCCCTCTCCCGCCCCTACGCCCGCCTCACCGTCGACGGCCAAGCGCTGGGCGCCGACGAATCCGGCCTCGTGCGCCTGAAACTCGCTCTGGCCGGCGACGGCGGCCACGACAGCGCCCAGCTCGTGTTGTGGCCGGGCTCGAAGTTCGCCGATGCGGCGCCGGGCGCGACGGTCACGATCGCCCTGGGCGAGCGCGACGACGAGACCGAGGTCTTTGCCGGCGAGTTGCAGGCGCGCAGCCAGCAGCCGCAGCAGGTGGTGCTGGACGCGCTGGCAGCCACCCTCGCGCTCAGCCGCGGCAGCAAGTCGCAGGCCTTCCTCAACCAGAGCGTGGCCGACATCGTGCGCGACCTCGCCGGCGAGGTGCAGATCGACCAGGCCCTGGCCACGCTCAAGCTGCCGGCCTGGCATGTCGACAACCGCCGGCCGCTGTGGCGCCATTTGCAGGATCTGGCGCGTCTGGTCGATGCCGACCTGTGCTCGGCGGCCGACGGCAGCCTGCGCTTCGTTCCCGCCGGCTCGCCGGCCGCGCCCACGCTGTTGCGCTACGGCGCCGACCTGCTGGACTGGCGCCTCAGCACGGTGGCCGAAGCCACGCCCGCGGCCGTGGCCGCGGCGGGCGCCGGTAGCGAGCAGGGCGAGGCGCGCTGGCACTGGTTGCGTCACGACCCGGTGGGCGCCGGTGCCGGCCCCACCCTGCTGCCCGCCGGCCTGGCCAGCAGCGACGGCGCCCAGGGCGTGGCCGACGGCCTGAGCGCCCGCGCCAAGAGATCTTCCGTGCGCGGCGAATTGCTGCTGCCCGGCCGGCCGGCCCTGCGCCCGGGCGACGTGGTTCAGCTGCAGGATCTGCCCGGCGGCGACCCCGGCGCCCTGCGCGTGCGCGCCGTGCTGCACACGCTGGACGGCGCCAGCGGCTTTCTGACGCGCCTGCGCGTGGAAGGTGCGCCTTCATGAGCACCGAAATCCTCGACACCCTGCGCGCCATCGTGCGCGACGAGCTGGCGCGGCAGCGCGGGCCCGAGCTGGGCGTGGTCACCGCCGTGTTCCCGCGTGCCGACGACGGCAGCGACGACAACCACCAGGTCGGCGTGCGCCTGGTCGCCACCGGGGTCGAGCTTCAGCATGTGGCGGTGGCCGTCGGCCGCCTCGGCCTGGCCTGCCTGCCCCAGGTGGGCGACACCGTGCTGGTGCTCTTCATCCAGGGCGAGCTGAACGCGCCGGTGGTGGTGGGCTCGCTCTACGACGCCCAGGTGCGCCCGCCCGTGGCCAAGGCTGGCGAGACGGTCTACATCCCCAGCGACGCCGGCGGCGACGCCTCGCTGCGCCGCGTCCATATCGAGCTGGGCAGCGATGTCACGCTGACGCTGGACGACGAGCACCTCACCGTCAAGCTCGGCGGCACCGAGCTGGTCGTCAACAAGGACGGCGATGTCGCCATCACCTCGGCGGCCAAGCTCACGATCAAGACTCAGGGCGATTTCAGCGTCGAGGCTAGCGGCAACATCGACCTCAAGGCCCAGGGCAATCTCAGTCTCTCAGGCGTGGCCACCAAGGTCGAGGGCCAGGGCAGCGCCCAGCTCAAGGCCCCGGCGATCACGCTGGGCGGCAACATCCAGTTCAGCCCCAGCTGAGCGGCAAGAGGACGAAGACCATGCCCGGCTCCCCCGTCTCCATAGGCTGCGCGGTGCTGCTCTCGCCCGGCGCCGCCGGGCCGCCCGACTCCGGTGTGATCTCCACCGTGCTGCAGGCCATCGCCACCGCCGGCGGCCAGCCCCTGGCCACCGCCGGCAGCCTGTGTCAGATGGTCAACAGCGTCTCGGGCGTGCCCTATGTGCTGCCCATCGGGCCGGGCGGCTCGACTTCGGTGCTGATCAACGGCCAGCCCCTGGTGCGCATGGGCGACATGATTCCCTCCGGCCCCGGCGTGCTCACCATCATCGGCCCGCCCGCCGCGCCCTACATCACCGACACCGGAGCGCCCTAGATGGCCCGCGAGATCCGCACTGCCGAATCGCTGGCCCCGGTGCTGGGCCGCGACCTGCTGCTGGACTACCGCTCCAGCAGCGGCTTCTGGGAGGACGCCGACCTCGACACCGTGCGCCGCGGCGGCGTGCGCGACATCGCCCTGGCCGACGGCCTGGCCGATTTCGAGCAGGCGCTGGCCAACCGCCTCAAGACGCGCAAGGGCGAACTCGCGCCGCTGGGCCACCCTGACTACGGCTCGCGCCACCACGAATTGATCGGCGAGCCCAATGTCGACCGCACCCGCCACCTGATCAAGCTTTATGTGCTGCAGGCCCTGCGCGACGAGCCCCGCATCGAGCGCGTGCTGGCCGTCGATGTCGCTGCCGACCACCAGCCGCCGCGCGAGACGGTGCGCATCACGCTGTCGCTGCGCGTGCAGGCGGTGTCACAGCCCCTCAACCTGGTGCTGCCCTTTTCCCTGGGTGTCTAGCCGGAGCGTGAATCCATGACCTACGCCGCAGAACCCTATGCCCAGTTCGTCGACGACCTGCTGTCATCGCTCACTGGCGGCGATGTGCGCGAGCAGTTCCGTTTCCTGCCCGAGCAGGCGCCCTACCGCCTGGCCGCCACGGCAGCGGTACTCGCGGGCAGCGTGCGCGTGGTCGGCCAGGTCGATGGCGCCTTCTTCCGTTTCCGTCCCCAGACCGATTTCGTGCTGGCGGCCGACAACACCATCACCTGGCGCACGCTGGATGGCGGCCCGGCCAAGGACGCCCGCTGGCCCGACGAGGGCAGCGCCTTCTATGCAGCCTACGAGCGCGCCGACGCCGAGCGCCTGCTCACCGACCGCAACGTGGGCAGCGTCACGCGGCTGCTGGCCGAGAGCTTTGCGCGCGATTTCGCGGTGCTGTCGCGCCAGCTCGAAGGCGTCTACCGCGCCGGCTTCGTCGAGACCGCCGAGGGCCGCGACCTGGATCAACTGGCGCGCCTGGTGGGCGTGCAGCGCCGCCAGCGCCTGGCCGCCAGCGGCAGCGTGGTGTTCGCGCGCAGCACGCCGGCGCCGGGCGACGTAACGATAGACGCCGGCACGCGGCTGTCCACGGCCGATGCGCCAGCGATGCAATTCGAGACCACCGAAGACCGCACGCTGCAGCGCGGCAATCTCTCGGTCGAAGTGCCGGTGGTGGCGCTCGAGCCCGGCGCCGCCGGCGTGGTGGCGGCCGGCGCCATCCGCGTCGTCAACCGGCCCATCCTCGGCATCGACAGCGTCGCCAACGCCCAGCCCACGCGCTTTGCCGGCGCCGACGAGAGCGACGCCCTGCTGCGCGCCCGCATCCAGCGCGCCCACGAAGGCGCCGGCCTGGCCACCACCGGCGCCCTGCTGTCGGCACTGACCAGCCTGCCCGGCCTGCGCGAGAAGGACGTGCGCATCGCCGAGGACTACCTGGCCCACCCGGGCGTGGTCAAGCTCACCGTGGCCCTGCCCGAGGCCGCCAGCGAAAGCGAGCGAACCACCACCGTGGCCCAGGCGGTGGCCCTGATCGAGCGCACGCGGCCGCTGGGCGTGCGCATCGAGCATGACATCGACGCCCCGCTGCCCCCCGGCACGGCCACGCCCGGCGGCGGCGTGGTGGCCGATGACGACGATGAGCCGGCCACGCTGGGCATCGCCGACACGGGGCTCAAGTTCCTGCCTGTCGATGTCAACGTCGAGCTGACCCCGGCCGCGCTGGCCCTGGCGCCCGAGGCGCGCGCCGAACTAGAGCGCCAGGGCAGCGATGTCGTCCAGGCCTTCATCGCCGAGGCCGGCATCGGCGAGGCTCTGGTCTACAACCGCCTCGTCGGCCAGCTCATCGCCCTGCCCGGCGTGCTCGACGTGGCGCTCGAGATCTGGCCGCAGAACGACCCCGCCAGCCCGCGCCGGCGCAATCTGCTGATGGACAACCCCACGGTGCGGCCGGTGGCCGGCGTCGTCGACGTGCAGATCGGCGGCTCGCTGATCATGCTCGACGTCACGGTGGACTTCACACTGCAGGGCGCCGGCCTGCTGGGCGACCCGGCCACGGCGCGCGAAGTGGCGCGCACCGAGGCCGCCACAAGGTTGAAGGACGGCGTCGCCGCACTGGCCACCGGCGCCGTGCTGAGCCCGGCCCTGCTCAAGAACCTGGTGCCCGAGACCGCCAGCTACACGCTGTCCGACCTGCACTACCAGGCCGAATACGTCGACGCCGGCGTGCGCCTGCACCAGCAGGACGTGCAAGTGCCGCTGTCGGGCCTGGAGCGGCTGTGGATACGCCGCGTCACGCTGGCCGGCAGCGTCTGAAGCCCAGCCATGCGCGCCACCCAGATCCTCTCGCGCTTTCCGGCCCACCTCGAGGCCGGCCGTCCCGGCAAGCTGCTGGGCACGGTGGTGCAGGCCGGCGCGCTGCAGCTCGATGTGCTGGCCGCCGCGCTGGCCGCGGTGCGGCGCTCGCACCGGCTGGGCGATGCGGATGAGCTGACCGACCTCTGGCGCCTGGCCGCGCTGCACGGCATGACTCTGGCCGAGTTCGAGGTGCTGATCGGCCGCTTCCGCCGTGCCGCCGAGTTGCAGAAGGCATTGGACACCGCGGCCGACGACGATGGCCGCGAGGCCGCCGCCCAAGACCTGGTGGCGCTGTGGGCGCCGCTCGCGGCCGAGGGCGGTGTGGACGTGCTGCCGCTCTTTGCCGACCCGGCCGCGCCGGCCGACGCCGCCCGCGCCGTGGCCCGTCTCTCGGCCCAGGCCGCCAAGGCGCTGCGCCGCGGGCGCCTGGCCGACGCGGTGCGCCGCCGCGTCGCCGAGGCCGCATCCATCCATCTCGAAGGCAATGGCACGGTGGGGGCCATGCTGCGGGGCGCCGCCGCGGCGCTGGATCTGCAACTCGGCGAGATCGTCCACAGCGCCGATCGCTACTGGCATGCAGCCCGCGTCAACGACACGCTGCGCCTGGCGCATGGCGTGCCGGCCGCCGGCGGCGAGGTCGACGAGACGCTGGAGCCGGCCGAAGAGCTGATCGGCATCGAAGAAAACCCGCTCTGGCGTGACAGCACCGACAACACGCCGCGCGCCCACGCCGAGCTTTTCACGCTCACGCGCCGCGGCTTCGAGCGCGCGCTGATGCAGGTGCGCATCACCGGCGAGCTCGACCACACCATAGGCCCGATGCTGGTCAACCGCGACGAGGGCCACGGCGTCGGCTTCGATGGCACGGTGCCAGCCGGTTCTGAGCTGGTCTTCAACGAGGACGGCCGCGTGCTGCTCGATGGCGCCGACGTCACCTCGCGCGCCTATGCCTGGCAGGGCGCCTCCTTTGCCGATGCGATAGCGCCCGCCGCTACCGACGCCGTCTTCCAGGGCGACACACCGGCCGCGGCGACGCCGGGCGGGGCGCGGCCGGCCAACTTTGCCGTCACCGTGCCGCTGGGCGCGCCGGCGGCCACTGCGCTCGACCGCGCGGCCGGCTTCCCTTCGGCCGGCGAGAGCCTGCCCATGCCGGGCATAGGCGTGGGCATCACGCGGCTGGCCTTCTTCGTGCAGCAGGCGCATTTCGCCTCGCTCGAACTGCCGGCGCCGCGCGGTGTGACGCCGCGCACCGGCGCCGCGCTCTTCGACGGTTCGGTCTTTGCCACCGCCACGCCACCCGGCACCACCGCGGCGCGCGTGGCACTGAGCTGGCAGGAGCACCGCGCCTTTGCCGCCCGGCTGCTGATCCCGCCGCGCTTTCGCGCCTGGCGCGCCGACGACGCCGAGGGCGTACTCACGCTGCAGGCGGTGGCACGCGCCGTCGAGCGCTTCCGCCCGCTGGGCGTGGCGCTGGCCGTCGAATACATCGAAGACCGCTGGACGCTGGGCGGCGGCACGCTGACCAGCGGCGAGGGCGACGATCCCATCGAGGCGCTGCGCGCCGGCACCCGGCTGTGGGCTGAGGCCCCGGTCTGACCCGAGGAGTGACCCCATGATTTTCGACCCTCCCTTCATCAAGAAGCTCGTCAACCCCGGCGAACCGCTCACCGCGCAGGCGTGGAATGACGTCGTCAACGCGCTGGGCCAGGTCCACACCTTCCTTGAGAACACCGAGGCCACGGCGCTCAAAGTGCAGATCAGCGCCGCCGGCGCCGACCTGGCCCAGGTGCGCGTCTCGGCGCTGCGCAGTGACGGCATCGCCTTCGATGCCGTGCCGCCGCTGCCGCCATCCACGCAGCACATGTTTCCGGGCTTGCGGCCGGGCAGCTACACGCTGCAGGTGTCGGCCACCGGCTTCCAGCCGGCGACGCTGAACGTCACCGTGCCCGAGGCGGGGGTGCAGGCAGTCGCGCTCAGCCCGAGCGGCGCCTTCATGCCATCGGTCTTCGGCCTCACGCTGGCCGAGGCACTGGCAGCGCTCGCCAATCTGCAGATCTCCGTGGCCCGCGTGCTCGACATCACCGGCAGCGACGTGCCGGTGGCCAACCCCGGCTCGCAGTTCGCCGACGCACGCGTGCTGATGCAGTTGCCGCTCTCCGGCACGGCGGTGCCGGTGGGTCAACAGGTGCAGCTGGTGGTGTCGGCCACCATCGCCGCCCAGGCCACGGTGGAGATTCCGCCGCTGGCCGGCCTCACGCTGGCCGAGGCGCAGAAGGCGCTCGACGGCATGGGCCTGGTGCTGGGCAAGGTCGTCACCAAGCAGACACGCGTGGCGCTCTGAGCACCGCCATTCCCGTTCACCCGCAGGAGATCAAGCATGGCCACACTGCCCACTTTCAATCAGATCAGCAAGAACCAGACTGTCTCGCTGGACCGCAGCCAGGTGGTGGTCGAGGTCGCTGCCCAGCCCGTGTTCGCCAAGGTGGTGCGCGAGGGCTTCCAGGTGCCTCCGGTCACCTTCAACCCGGCGGCGGCTGACTTCTTCCTGGACAATCTTGATGTGCTGCAGCCGCGCCAGACGCCGCGCGTGGTGGGCCAGAGCATCAAGCCGGGCACCAAGGTGAACGTGGGCACGGTGGTCGACCTGGTGCTGGCGCCGGCCAGCGTGATCCCCTTCAACATTTTCGAGAACGTCCACGCCGACCTGGCGCAGCGCAATGTCGGTGATCTGCTCGACGGCATGCTGGCCGACCCGGTGACGCGCCAGACCGTGCTCAAGTACGAGAAGGCCGAAGACGTTCCTCTGGCCGAACGCACGGCGCTGACCGAAAGTTTCGTGGCCGCGGACGTGCGCATCAACGACGCCGCCCCCACCACCAGCTTCACCGCCGCCTTCAATGCGGCGCGCGGCGCGCTGGCCTTCAAGTAACGAGCCACCGGCAATCGAAATGGCCGCCCCGTCAGCCGCCGTGACAGCCGTAAGCGGCTACGAGTCCTTCCTCGTCGGCGAGGTGGCGATGAGCTACCTCTACCCGATCGCGCTGTTCCAGGGCCGCAGCGAGACCACGCTCACGGTGGCGCTGCCACGCAATGCACTGGTCGACGAATGGAAGCTGCTGGTGCAGGCCAGGCGGGTCGACTCCACGCTGCTGCAGCAGGTGGCCCAGGTGCGCGCCTACGACACGACGACCAGCCACGAGCTGGTGGTCGATTTCGGCACCGCGCGCACGGTCAGCGGCATCAGCCTGCCCGGCGGCGCCCAGGTGAACATGGTCTTCGCCTGGCTGGGCACGCAGTTCTCACCCACGGCCGCCTTTGCAGCCACCGCCACCTCGAACGCCCTCTTCACCGAGGTGCGCACCGAGCGCCTGCGCGTCGTCATCTCGCGCCAACTGAACGGCGACGAGCTGGCCGCCGTCAGCCTGCGCCTGCCCGAGCCGCCCTCGGGCCTGACCATCAGCATCGATGGCGGCCAGCCGGTGTACCAGCACCCCGAGCCGGTGCAGCCGCGTGGCGACGTCTCCACGCCAGACGAGGCCGGCTGGGACAAGGATTCGCGCCGCATCGTTCCGCTGACGGCAGCGCTGGCGGCGCTGGCCGCCAATCCGCTGGGCGACGAGGCGCCGGCCAGCTTCCAGCTCACGCTGCGCACCGCCGTGCCTTGCGAGCTTTCACTGGCCACCTCGGGCACACCCAAGCTGCGCCGCATCCGCCGCCTGCGCTTCGGTGGCGAGACCAGCACCCGCAGCGATTTCGACAGCGAGGGCCGCATCGATCTGCCCATAGACCTGCCCTCGCCGCCCGGCCCCGGCCTGCGCCGCATCGACGAAGTTCGCTGGATCGCCGAGGCTGACCTGGCGGCCGAGCGCGTGCTGCCGCCGCTGGGGCCCGACGCGGCCCAGGCCAGCGGCACGCCGGTGCTGGCCGAGTTGCTGGTCGACTCCGGCCGCGCCGTCGCCGTTCGCCTGCCCCCGGGCAGCGGCCTGGCCACGCTGACGGCGCTGCGCCTGCCACTGGCTGTGGATGGCGACGGCGCCGAGGTGCGCGTGGTGCTGTGGTCGGCCGACCCTGTGGGCGGCGCCCCGCTGGCCGCCCTGCCGCAGGGTGCCAGCGAGCCTGTGACGCTGGCCGCGGCCGCGGCCTATGCCCCCGAGGCCTGGGTGCGCTTCGATTTCGCCCAGCCCCAGCCGCTGGCCGATGCCACCCTGCCCTGGATGGTGCTGGTGGTGGCACGCGGCAGCGCGCGCTGGGCGCTGGCGAGCGCCAGCGCCACTCCGGCCGACCCGCTCAACGCGCAGCTGCCACGCCGCGGGCCGCCCACCGGCCCCTTCAAGGCCCTGCCCCAACCGCTGCAGGATGCGGTCGGCCCCATCAATGCCCGCGCCCGCCTGCGCCTGGTCGGCCTGCCGCCCAAGGCTGCACCGATGGCGCCGCTTGAGCTGCAACTCGACGCCTCGCCCGCGGTGGCCGTGACCCCCACGGCCAAGGGCGCGGCCGGCACGCTGGCGCCCGCCGGCGGCATTGCCAGCGCCGCGCCGCAGTTGCGCCTGACCAGCCGCGTCGCGGGCAGCGTGACCTGGCGCGACATCGACGTCGTCTCCGACGTCTGATGAACCCGTGAACGAAACCAAGGACCAAGACCATGGCCGACGATGCACGCTCACAATTCGTTGAAGGCCTGCGCGTCACGGCCGAACATCTGCAGCATCTGCAGGACCGGCTGCGCGAATCGGTGGCCGACCTGCGCCGCACGGTGGGGCCGCGCCACATCGCCTGGGGCCTGCGTGTGCAGCTTGAGGGCGGCCAGGTGCAGGTGTCGCCCGGCGTCGCCTTCGCCGCCGGCGGCGTACGCCTGGCGCTGGACAGCACGGTCTCGCTGGGCGCGCCGCAATCCGAACAGCGCGTCGTGCTGCGCGCCAGCAATGGCGACCGCGCCGCGCTGCGCGTGGGCAATACGGCCACGGTCATCACGCTGTTGACCCAGGCCACGCTGGAAGCCGACGACGGCAGCGACCCCGGCCCCGACGCACTGGTGATCGCGCAAATGGTCGCGGGCGATGGTGGCCCACGGCCCAGCCAGGACGAGGCCTTGTTCGTTGCTGCAGGCGCCCACAGCCACAGCGGCGAGCACCGCCAGGACACCGACGGCCGCTGGTATTACGACGGCGCTCCGCTGGTCGGCAACGCCGGCCCGCCGGGGCCTGCGGGGCCGGCCGGGGACGCCGGCGCCATAGGCCCCGAGGGCCCGGCGGGTCCAGCCGGACCTGCGGGCGAACCGGGGCCGCAGGGATCGGGGGGCGAGGCCGGACCCCAGGGGCCTGCCGGTGACGCCGGGCCGCAAGGGCCGGTGGGTGAGACCGGGCCACAGGGCCCAGTCGGTGAAGCCGGTGCGCAAGGGCTTGCCGGCGAGGTCGGTCCTCCGGGGCCGGTGGGGGCAGCCGGCGCCGCTGGGCCGGTGGGTGAACCAGGACCGCAAGGCCCGGCGGGCGCGGACGGTGCTGCCGGCCAACCGGGGGCTGACGGCGCGCCAGGGCCGGCGGGACCGCAAGGGCCCGCCGGCGCTACTGGCCTTCAGGGCCCTCAGGGCCTGCAAGGCCCCGCGGGGCCGCAAGGCCTGCCCGGTGCATCCGGCGCACGCGGAGACATCGGCCCAGCCGGACCTGCCGGACCCGCCGGCCCCGCCGGAGCGATTGGCGCCGTCGGCGCCACCGGGCCTGCGGGCCAGCCCGGGGCCCAGGGTCTGACCGGGCCCGCAGGCCCCATTGGCCCTGTCGGTCCCACAGGCCTGTCAGGTCCGCCCGGGCCGCAGGGACTGCAGGGCCCACCCGGCGACCCGGCGGCGCTGGACTGGCCTTTCATTGCCCGCCTCAACTGGCCCCAGGGCCAGCGGCTGACGGTGGCCGCCGCGATGACGCTTCTGTCGCGCATCAACCTCACGCTGTCGGCGCCGCTGCTGCCCGAACTGCTCGAAACCCAGCCTCAGGCGGTGCAGGTCTGGTTCGAGACCGAGCCGCTGCTGGCCACCGGAGGCGTGGCCACCCAGCCGGGTGTGCTGCTGGCCGTGCATGGCTCGAGCAAACTGTCGCCGGCCAGCATCGACTGGGCCGCCTCCGACGACCGCGAACGCCTGCAGGCCCTGCTCGGCAGTTCGGGCCGGCTGATGCTGCGCGTTCACTGCGGCTTCCTGGCCGACACGCTCAAGCGGCCCTTCTCCTCGTCGCTGGTGGCCTTGACCGGCTTCGACCAGCCACGCGTGCCGGCCGGTGTCTTCGAGGCCTGGTGCTTTGTGCCGCGCCCCTCAGCCCCGCCGGTGCTGGTGGCCGGCCCGGCCGCAGGGACGGTGATCACAAGGACCACCGCAACCACCCCGGTACGGCCGACGACGGCGCCGACGCCGGCTCCGCGCGCCCGTCGCCCCAAGAACGGCTGAGCTCGCCCTCAAACGCCCAGGAAGGCCGCCAGTTCGGCGCTGTCGGCCAAGTCCTGGGCGGCGCCGGCCAGCACCACGCGGCCCTTCTGCAGCACGAGGGCGTGGTCGCTGTGGGCCAGCACCTTGCGGTAGTCGCGGTCGACGATGAGCGTGGCAATGCCGTCGTCGCGGATCGAGGCTATGACGCGCCAGATCTCGGCCACGATCAGCGGCGCCAGGCCCTCGGTGGCCTCGTCCAGGATGATCAACTCGGGCTGGGTCATCAGCGCGCGGCCTATCGACAGCATCTGCTGCTCGCCGCCCGAGAGCTGGCTGCCGAGATGGCCCATGCGCTCGGCCAGGCGCGGAAAGGTCTGCAGCACGCGCGCCATGTCCCAGCCGCGGGCCGCGGGCCGGCCCGCCTGGGCCGGCGTGCGCGCGGCCATCACCAGGTTTTCGCGCACCGTCAGGTTGGGGAAGACGCCGCGGCCCTCGGGCACATAGGCGACGCCGCGGCGCGCCATCTCGTGCGGACGCGCCCGCGAGAGATCGGCGCCGAGGACGGCGATATGTCCCTCGCGCTGCGCGACATGGCCCAGCAGCGTGCGGATCAGCGTGCTCTTGCCCATGCCGTTGCGCCCCAGCAGGCCCACGGTCTGGCCGCGGTGGATGGCGAGATCGATGCCGTGCAGCACATGGCTCGATCCATACCAGGCGTGGATGGCGCTGGCTTCGAGGAAGAGTTCCGGCGCCACCATCTCAATGCCCGCCCAGATAAGCCGCCTGCACCTCGGCACTGCTGCGCACGGCCTGCGGCGTGTCCGAGGCGATGACGGCGCCGTTGACCATCACGGTGATGCGATCGGCCACGCGGAAGACGGCGTCCATGTCATGTTCCACCAGCAGGATGGCGTGGCCGGCGCGCAGTTCGGCCAGCAGGGCCAGCATGCGCTCGGTCTCCTCGGCGCCCATGCCGGCCAGGGGCTCGTCGAGCAGCAACACCTGGGGCGCGGTGGCCAGGCACATGGCAATCTCGAGCTGGCGCTTCTGGCCATGGCTCAGCAGGCCGGCCTCGCGATCCAGCAGGTGCTGCAGCCCCGCACGCACCGCCGCCTCATGGGCCACCGGCACGCTGTCGGGGCAGCGCGACGCGTCCTGCCACCACCGCCAAGGCCGGGGCTTGCGCGCCTGGGCTGCGAGGCGGCAGTTCTCCAGCACGGTGAAGTTGGGGAAGACGGTGGTGCGCTGGTAGCTGCGGCCGAGACCGGCGCGGGCACGCCGCGGCTGGCTCCAGCCGGTGACGTCCTGGCCCAGCAGTTCCACCCGGCCCTCGGACGGCGGGATCTCGCCCGAGAGCATGTTGATCAGCGTCGACTTGCCGGCGCCATTGGTGCCGATGACCGCGTGTACCGTGCCGCGTTCGAGTTCCAGCGTGACGCGGCTGACGGCGGTGAGCCCGCCCCAGCGCCGCGTGAGCCCGCTGCCGCGCAACAGCACCTCACCGCTCACGGCTGATCCTCCGCCTCGGCGCGACCTGCAGTGCGTTCGCGGCGCTCGCGCCACTGCCCGGGCAGGCCCACCAGGCCGCGGGGCAGCAGGGCCACACTGGCGATGATGGAAAGGCCCAGGCCCAGCTGCCAGTGCTTGGCAAAGGCACCGAACACTGCCTCGGACTTGAAGAATTCCTGCAGCAGCGCAAAGGCGAAGGCGCCGACCAGCGCACCGCGCAGATGGCCGATGCCGCCCAGGATGATCATGATCAGCACCGCGCCGCTGAAGTGCCAGCTCATCAGCTCCGGATTGACGAAGCCATCCTTCACCGCGAACAGAAAGCCGGCCAGGCCGGCGATGGCGCCCGAAATCGTGAAGGCGGCCAGCTTGTAGGGGTAGGTGGCAAAGCCGGTGGCGCGCATGCGCTGTTCGCTGGCGCGTATGCCGGCCAGCGCCCGCCCGAAGCGTGAGCGTGACAGCAGGGCCAGGAAGCCGAACACCACCACCAATGCGGCCAGCGTGAAGGCATACAGCACGAGCGGGCGATCAAGATCGAGCCAGCGCCCCAGCACCGGCTTGGCCGTGAGGTAGATGCCATCGGTGCCGCCGCCCAGCGGCGTGTCGTGCACCACGTAATAGGCCATCTGCGCAAAGGCCAGCGTGACCATGATGAAGTACACGCCGCGCGTGCGCAGCGAGAGCGCGCCCACCGCCAGCGCATACAGCGCCGCCGCGCCCACCGCCGCCGGCAGCAGCCAGGCCAGGCCGGCCGGCCCGTCGGCCGGCGAGAGCAGCACGGCCGCATAGGCGCCGATGCCGAAGAAGGCGGCCTGGCCGAAGCAGACCAGGCCGACGCCGCCCACCAGCAATTCGAGGCTGAGGGCGAAGATCGCAAAGACCATGATCTTGCTCACCAGGTCGATGCCGAAGCTGCCCGCCACCAGCGGGTAGGCCGCCAGGAGCGCAAAGGCTGCGGCGACGAAGGCGAGCTTGGAGGCTGAGACGCGGCCCATGACCTCAGGCCGCCTTGAAGAGGCCGTCCGGCCGCCACAGCAGGATCAGCGCCATCAGCACATAGACCAGCACGCCGGCCGCCTGCGGCAGCAGCACCTTGCCGAAGGTGTCGACCAGGCCGATCAGCAGCGCCGCCACCAGGGCGCCACGTATCGAGCCTATGCCGCCGATCACCACCACGACGAAGCAGATGATGAGCACGCCGTTGCCCATGCCCGGGTAGACGCTGCTCACCGGCGCCGCCACCATGCCGGCCAGGGCCGCCAGCGCCACGCCGGCGGCAAAGACGACGCGGTAGAGGAACTGGATGTCGACACCCAGGCTCTGCACCATCTCGCGGTTGCTGCTGCCGGCGCGGATCATCATGCCCAGCCGCGTGCGCGTGAACACGAAGTACATGCCCAGCGCCAGCACGACGCACACCGCCGAGATGAAGAGGCGGTAGACCGGGTAGCTCATCATCTCGCCCAGCGGCAGCGAGCCCGACAGCCATTCCGGCGCCTTGACGCCGTGCACATCGTCACCGACGAGCAGGCTGCGCAGTTCCTCGAAGACCAGGATCAGGCCATAGGTCATCAGCACCTGCTGCAGGTGCTCGCGCTCGTAGAGAAAGCTGTAGAAGGCCCATTCGAGCAGATAGCCCAGCAGCACGGCCAGCACCAGGCCCAGGGCCAGCATGACGAAGAAACCGCCGCCCAGGCGCGTGGCCACCAGCGGTGACAGCGCATAGGCCATGTAGGCGCCGATCATGTAGAAGCTGCCGTGCGCCAGGTTGATGACGCCCATGATGCCGAAGATCAGCGTCAGCCCCGAGGCCACCAGAAACAGCAGCAGCCCGTACTGCAGCGCGTTCAGGCACTGGATGAGGAAGGTGGCGAGGTCCAAGGGAAAGTTCTCTGTGGCGGCGGCCGGCGGTGACGGGTGCCCGGCGGAAGGCGCGCATTGTGGCGCGGCCGCGGTGGCGGTCTTCAGGCCCCGTCGGGTGTAGGGGGGTGGTCGCGGTGGAAGGCGATGATGGCCGCGATCAGCGCCTGCTCCTGGTCACGCTGGGGCGAATGGCCGCAGTGCGCCAGTTCCAGCAGCCGCGTCTGCGGCAGGCGGCGCGCGATGCCGCGGACCTGCGCGAGCGTGCCGTACTCGTCGTCCAAGCCCTGCACGGCCAGCAACGGGCAGGTGATGGCGGCAATCTCGTCCTCGATCGACCAGTGCCTGAAGGGCGGGTGCAGCCAGATGCGGTTCCAGCCCCAGAAGGCCGAATCGGGATCGTCGTGGTAGCGGGCCAGGCGCTGGCGCAGGTCGGTCTGCAGATAGGCCTGGCGTGCCAGCTCGATGCTGGCCAGCGACAAGTCCTCGACCATGATGTGCGGCGCCAGCACCACCACGCCGGCCACGGCATGGCGGGCTGCATGCAGCAGCGCAATGGAGCCGCCGTCGCTGTGGCCCAGCAGCCAGGGGGGTTCGGCAGCCGCATCGATGGCGAGCGCCTGCAGCAGGGCCGGCAACACCTCATCGGCCTGGCGGTGCAGGAAGTCGATGTCCCAGGCCTCTTCGGCGGCGCGCGGCGTCGAGCGGCCATAGCCGGGGCGTGAATAGACCAGGCCGCGGCAGCCCAGGGCCTCGCAAAGCCGGGCCGGAAACTCCTTCCACATCGCCAGCGACCCCAGGCCCTCGTGCAGAAAGACGAAGAGCGGCGCAGCGCGGCGCTCGGGCGCAATCCATTCGTGCTCGATGTTGACCGGGCGACCGCGCCAGGCGATGCCAACGAAGTCGACGGCCATTTCAGCTGCCGCTGTCTCGTTCGCGCAGCTTGAAGCGCTGGATCTTGCCGGTGGCCGTCTTCGGCAGATCGGCCAGGAACTCGATCGAGCGCGGGTACTTGAAGGGCGCGATGCGGTCCTTGACGAAGGCCTTCAGCTCGGCCTCATCGGCACTGGCGCCGGGCTTGAGCACCACAAAGGCCCGGGTCTTGACCAGGCCGTCGGCGTCGGCCCGGCCCACCACGGCGGCCTCGAGCACGGCCGGGTGCTGCACCAGGGTGGCCTCGACCTCGAAGGGACTGACGTAGACGCCGCCGACCTTGAGCATGTCGTCGCTGCGCCCGCAGTAGGTGTAGCTGCCGTCGGCGTTGCGGACGTACTTGTCGCCGCTCTTGGTCCAGCCGCCCTGGAAGGTCTCGCGCGTCTTGGCGCGGTTGCCCCAGTACATCAGTGCGGCGCTCGGCCCCTGGATGTAGAGATCGCCGATGTCACCGTCGGCCACGGCCGCGCCGTCTTCGCCGCGAAGTTCTATGGCATAGCCCGGCACCGGCCAGCCGGTGCTGCCATAGCGCACGCGCTCGGGCCAGTTGGACAGGAAGATGTGCAGCATCTCGGTGGAACCGATGCCGTCGACGATGTCGACGCCAAAGTGCGCCTTGAAGCGCTCGCCCAGTTCGGCCGGCAAGGCCTCGCCGGCCGAAGACACCAGGCGCAGCGCCAGCGCGCCGCGCGCCGGCAGCCGCGGGCTGGCCAGCATGCCGGCAAAGCCGGTGGGGGCGCCGTAGAAGACCGTGGGGCTCACCCCGCCGACGCCACCCTGCCAGCGCAGGAAGACGGCATCGGGCGTGGGCCGCTCGGCCATCAGCAGCGTGGTCGCGCCCACGCTCAGCGGAAAGCTCAGCGCATTGCCCAGGCCGTAGGCGAAGAAGAGCTTGGCCGCCGAGAAGCAGACATCGCCCTCGCGCAGGGCCAGTACGCGGCTGCCGTACAGCTCGGCCGTCCAGTAGGGGCTGGCGTGCGTGTGTACCGTGCCTTTGGGGCGGCCGGTGGAGCCCGAGGAGTACAGCCAGAAGCCGGGGTCGTCGGGGCTGGTGGCGGCGGGCCGCGGCGCCGGCGCGTGGGCATCGAGGAAGGCCTCGAATTCGACTTCGGCCGGATGCAGCGGCGCCTGCGGGCGCGAGACGATGACCTTGGTCACCTCGTGGTCGGAGCGTGTCATCGCCGCCGTCAGCGCCGGCAGCAGGGCCCCGGAGACCAGCACCGCCTGGGCGCGCGCATGTTCCAGCATGTAGGCGTAGTCGTCGGCGGTGAGCAAGGTGTTCACCGCCACCGGCACCAGGCCGGCATACATGGCGCCCAGAAAGCTCACCGGCCAGTCGTTGCCGTCCAGCATCAGCAACAGCACGCGCTCCTCGCGCTTGAGGCCCAGCGCGCGCAGGCCGGTGGCCAGGCGGCGCACGCGATCTTCCAGCTCGCCATAGCTCAGGCTGCCCTGGTCGTCGATGAAGGCGGCCTTGGCGGCGCGGCCGGCATTGCGGGCAAGCAGGTGCTGGGCGAAGTTGAAGCGCTCTGGAGGCGCGCTCACCTCGGCGCTCAGCGTGGGGTCGGTCATGCCTGTCTCCATCCGTGGTGGCTGAGGGCCCTGTGTGCGGGCCTCTGTCTTGCCGCCGGTCGGCACTTGCAGTATTGTGCGTTGATGAAATTTATTGATGCCTGATTCGCATGTCAAGCAATATATTGCAATCACCGGCGCCAACCCACCGGCAGACGCGGGACGAGAACGGTGCCGCCGACGCCGGCACCGATCCAGCTGCCAAGCACCCCTTCCTCGTCGGCCTGGGCGAGCGCGTGCGCGCCCTGCGTTCGCGCCGCGGCATGACGCGCAAGGCACTCTCGGCCGCCGCCGAGGTGTCGGAGCGCCACCTGGCCAATCTGGAATACGGCGTCGGCAATGCCTCGGTGCTGGTGCTGCTGCAGGTGTCGCGGGCCCTCAAATGCACACTGGCCGAGTTGCTGGGCGACGCCACGACGCGCTCACCCGAATGGCTGCTGCTGCGCGAACTGCTCGAGAACCGCGACGAGGCCACGCTGCGCCGCGTGCGCGAGGCCGTGGGCGAGCTGCTGGGCACCGGCGGCGCCCACGGCCGCGGCCTCTCACAGCGCAGCGCCCGCGTTGCCCTGGTGGGGCTGCGCGGCGCCGGCAAGTCCACCCTGGGCCAGATGCTGGCGGCTGACCTCGGTTTTCCGTTCGTCGAACTCAGCCGCGAGATCGAGAAGTTTGCCGGCTGCTCGATCAACGAGATCCAGAATCTCTACGGCCAGAATGCCTACCGCCGCTACGAGCGGCGCGCGATGGAAGAGGCGATCCAGATCTACCCTGAGGCGGTGATCGCCACCCCGGGCGGCCTGGTCTCCGACCCCGCCACCTTCAACCTGCTGCTGGCCCACTGCACCACGGTGTGGCTGCAGGCCGACCCCGAAGACCACATGCGGCGCGTGATGGCCCAGGGTGACTTGCGCCCGATGGCGGGCAATCGCGAGGCGCTGGCAGACCTCAAGGCCATCCTGGCCGGTCGGGCCGCCTTTTACGCCAAGGCCGAATTCCGCCTCGACACCAGCGCCGCGCCGCTGCCAGCCACCTACGCCGCGCTGCGTGAACAGGTGGGCAAGGCGCTGGGCCTACCCGGGTAAGCCCGCTCTACACAGGAAAGATAGCGCTTGATTGCAGCATAGTGCATGTCTTACAGTGCCGAAACTGAAGACAACAAGAGCACTTTACTGCCGCATCCGGAGAACCCATGAGCCCAGCGCCCCGCGTCGACCACCAGACCCACCCCAGCCGCTACCGCCACTGGAAGCTGTTGTTCGAAGGCGCCGTGGCCACGCTGGTGGCCGATTTCGACGAGGACGGCGGCCTGCGCGCGGGCTACAAGCTCAAGCTCAACAGCTACGACCTGGGCGTCGACATCGAGCTGCACGACGCCGTCAACCGCATCCGCTTCGAGCACCCCGAGGTGCGCTGCTTGGTCATCACCAGCGCCCGCGAGCGGGTCTTCTGCTCGGGCGCCAATATCTTCATGCTGGGTCTTTCCAGCCACGCCTGGAAGGTGAACTTCTGCAAGTTCACCAACGAGACGCGCAACGGGCTCGAAGACAGCAGCGCCCACGGCGGGCTCAAGTTCCTGGCCGCCGTCAACGGCGCCTGCGCCGGCGGCGGCTACGAGCTGGCCCTGGCCTGCGACGAGATCATCCTGGTCGACGACCGCAGCAGCGCCGTCAGCCTGCCCGAGGTGCCGCTGCTGGGCGTGCTGCCCGGCACCGGCGGCCTGACGCGTCTGACCGACAAGCGCCGCGTGCGCCACGACCTGGCCGATGTCTTCTGCACCAGCGCCGAGGGCGTGCGCGGCCAGAAGGCAAAAGACTGGCGCCTGGTCGACGAGATCGCCAAGCCGGCCGCCTTTGCCGCCCGCGTGCAAGAGCGCGCGCTGCAACTGGCCGCACTCAGCGACCGCCCCACCGACGGCCGCGGCGTTGCCCTGCCGCCGCTCGCCCGCCGCATCGAAGCCGACGCGCTGCACTACACCCATGTCTCGGCCACCCTCGACCGCGCCCGCCGCGTTGCCAACCTCACCGTGCGCGGCCCCGTCGGGCCGCAGCCGGCCAGCATCGCCGCCGTCGAATCGGCCGGCGCCACCTGGTACCCGCTGCAACTGGGCCGCGAGATGGAAGATGCCATCCTGGAGTTGCGCGCCAACGAGCCCGAGATCGGCACCTGGCTGATTCGCACCGAGGGTGATCCCGCCGCCGTGCTGGCGCTGGACGCCATGCTGGACGCGCATCAGGGCCACTGGCTGGTGCGCGAGACCATTGCCCTGCTGCGCCGAACTTTCAGCCGCCTGGATGTGTCTTCGCGCAGTCTGTTCGCCCTTATCGAGCCCGGCTCCTGCTTTGCCGGCAGCCTGCTGGAGCTGGCCCTGGCCTGCGACCGCAGCTACCAGCTGGCCCTGCCCGATGACGCCGAAAAGGCACCCAAGATCGCGCTCAGCGAGGCCAATTTCGCCTGCTACGCCATGGCCACCGGCCGGAGCCGGCTGCAGCGCCGCTTCTATGGCGAGCCGGCGGCGATGAGCGCTTTGCGCAGCGCGCTGGGCCGTGAGCTCGATGGCGATGCGGCCCAGGCCCTGGGCCTGGTGACGGCCGCGCCCGACGACATCGACTGGAATGACGAGATCCGCATCGCCATCGAGGAACGCGTGGCGATGAGCCCCGACGCCCTTACCGGCCTGGAGGCCAATCTGCGATTCAACGGCCCCGAGACGATGGCCACGCGCGTCTTCGGCCGCCTCACGGCCTGGCAGAACTGGATCTTCCAGCGCCCCAATGCCGTCGGCGACAAGGGCGCGCTCAAGGTCTATGGCAAGGGCGAGAAGGCCGCCTTCGACTGGAACCGTGTCTAGGCACACACCGCAGGAACACCCCATGAGCAGCATCGACTACAGCCAGAAGATCCCCAACAACGTCAACCTGGCCGGAGACCGCACGCTGCAACGTGCGCTCGAGCAGTGGCAGCCCGGCTACCTGAGCTGGTGGCAGGACATGGGCCCGGACGGCTCGCAGGATTTCGAGGTCTACCTGCGCACCGCCGTCAGCGTCGACCCCGAGGGCTGGGCCCAGTTCGGCCATGTGAAGATGCCCGACTACCGCTGGGGCATCTTCCTCAACCCGGGCGACGCCAATCGCAAGATCCATTTCGGAGATCACCTGGGCGAACCGGCCTGGCAGGACGTGCCCGGCGAACACCGCGCCAACCTGCGCCGCATCATCGTCACGCAAGGCGACACCGAGCCGGCCAGCGTCGAGCAGCAGCGCCACCTGGGCCTCACCGCGCCCAGCCAGTACGACCTGCGCAACCTCTTCCAGGTCAATGTCGAAGAGGGCCGCCACCTCTGGGCCATGGTCTACCTGCTGCACAAGTACTTCGGCCGCGACGGCCGCGAGGAAGGCGAGGCCTTGCTCGAACGCCGCAGCGGTCAGCAGGACAACCCGCGCATCCTGCAGGCCTTCAACGAAGAGACGCCCGACTGGCTGTCCTTCTTCATGTTCACCTACTTCACCGACCGCGACGGCAAGTTCCAGCTCTGCGCACTGGCCGAGAGCGCCTTCGACCCGCTGGCGCGCACCACCCGGTTCATGCTCACCGAAGAGGCCCACCACATGTTCGTGGGCGAATCGGGCATCAGCCGCATCATCGCGCGCACCTGCGCCGCGATGAACGAGTTGAAGACCGACGACGCCAAGCGCCTGCGCGCGGCCGGCGTGATCGACCTGTCGACGCTGCAGCGCTACCTGAACTTCCACTTCAGCGTCACCATCGACCTCTTCGGCGCCGATGAAAGCAGCAATGCCGCCACTTTCTACAGCAGCGGGCTCAAGGGCCGCTTCGAGGAAGGCAAGCGCGCCGATGACCACCGCCTGCACGGCCAGAGCTACCGCGTGCTGCAGCTGCAGGGCGGGCAGCTGGTCGAGAAGGAAGTGCCCATGCTCAATGCCCTCAACGAGGTGCTGCGCGACGACTACATCAAGGACAGCGTGGGCGGCGTCGGGCGCTGGAACAAGGTCATCGAGAAGGCCGGCATCCCTTTTCGGCTGCAGACCCCGCACAAGGCCTTCCACCGCAACATCGGCAGCCTGAAGGGCGTGAAGGTCTCGCCCGAGGGCCGCGTCGTGAGCGAGGCTGAATGGAATGCGAAGGTGGACGGATGGCTGCCCAGCGCGGAGGACCGCGCCTATGTCGCCAGCCTGATGGGCCGCGTGGTCGAGCCGGGCCGGTTCGCCAACTGGATTGCACCGCCGCTCATGGGCATCAACCGCCAGCCAGTCGACTTCGAGTACGTGCGCTTCGGCTGATGACTGAGAAGAGGATGGACGCACCGGACACCGCAGCCGCCGTCATCAGGCAGCACCTGATCGACCCCGAGATCTGCATACGCTGCAACACCTGCGAGTCGGTCTGCCCGGTGCAGGCCATCAGCCACGACGAGCGCAACTACGTGGTCGACGCCACCCGCTGCGACCTGTGCATGGCCTGCATCTCGCCCTGCCCCACCGGCGCCATCGACAGCTGGCGCCAGGTGCCGCGCTCGCGCGCCTGGGGGTTGCAGGAGCAGCTGGGCTGGGACGAGCTGCCGGCCGAGCTGGGTGAACAGGCGCTGGCCGAGGCCGCAGGACTTGCAGCGGTGGCCACGCCGATACCGCCCACTGCATCGGCAACGGCCGAGCAGCCCTTCAAGGCGGCGCACTACGGCGCACATCTGCCACCGTGGTCGGCCGCCCACCCCTATGTGCAGCTCTACGGGCCCAAGGCCGCGCGCAAGAGCCTGGCCGCCACCGTCACCGGCAATGTGCGCGTCACCGAGGCCGGCACCGATTACGACACCCACCACCTGGTGCTGGACTTCGGCCACACGCCTTTCCCGCTGCTCGAAGGCCAGTCCATCGCCATCCTGCCGCCGGGGCTGGACGAACAAGGCCGGCCCCACCACGCGCGCCAGTACTCGGTAGCCAGCCCCCGCAACGGCGAGCGGCCGGGCTACAACAACCTCTCGCTGACCATCAAGCGCGTGCTCGAGGACCACCAGGGTCGGCCGGTGCGCGGCGTGGCCAGCAACTACCTCTGCGACCTGTTGGTGGGCGACACGGTGCAGGTGATGGGCCCCTTCGGCACCAGCTTCCTGATGCCCAACCATCCGAAGAGCCATATCGTGATGATCTGCACCGGCACCGGCAGCGCGCCAATGCGGGCGATGACGGAATGGCGGCGGCGCCTGCGGCAAACGGGCAAGTTCGAGGGCGGCAAGCTGATGCTCTTCTTCGGCGCGCGCACGCAGCAGGAACTGCCTTATTTCGGCCCGCTGCAGAAGCTGCCCAAGGATTTCATCGACATCAACTTCGCCTTCAGCCGCACGCCCGGCCAGCCCAAGCGCCATGTGCAGGACGCGATGCGCGAGCGCGCCGCCGACCTCGCCCGCCTGCTGGCCGACCCCGACGCCTGCTTCTTCGTGTGCGGCCTGCAGGCCATGGAGGAAGGCGTGCTGCTGGCACTGCGCGACATCGCGCAGCAGGCCGGGCTGGACTGGGACGAGACGGCCGCCACACTCAAGCACGATGGGCGGCTGCACCTGGAGACTTATTGATCGATGCATGGTGGCCTGAAGTCACTCCGTAGCGCCGTCGTCGCCCTGCTGGGCTTGACCGGCACCGCCATGGCTGCGCCGGCCGTTCCCGACACCCTGGCCCAGCGCGCCGCCGCCTGCACCGCCTGCCATGCGCCGCAGGACCGCGAGATGCCCCAGGGCTTCGTGCCCGCCCTGGCCGGCAAGCCCGCCATCTACCTGAAGCGCCAGATGCTGGCCTTTCGCGACGGCCGGCGCCGCCACGCGATCATGGCCGGGCTGATGGAATTCCTCTCCGACGACTACCTCGCGGCCCTGGCCGACCACTTTGCCACGCTGCCGGCGCGCCGCGTGCCGCAACCGCCTGCAAAGCTGATTGCGGCCGAGGCCTCGCGGCGTGGCCAGGCCCTGGCCACGGCCGGCGACAAGGCGCGCAGCCTGCCGGCCTGCACCGCCTGCCACGGTGCTGAACTGGCCGGCGACGGCGCCGATATCCCCGGCCTGCCGGGCCTGCCGCGCGGCTACCTCGTGGCCCAGCTCGGCGCCTGGCGCGCCGGCCTGCGCCAGGCAACGGCGCCGGATTGCATGGCCCAGGTGGCACGGCGGCTGGAGGAGGTGGAGATCGCCGCCATTGCCGACTGGATCGCGAACCTGCCGCCGCCGGCTGAGCCAAGAGGCAAGCCGGCGGCCGCATCCACCTCCCTGCCCTTGCGCTGCGGCAGCGTGGCCGCACCGTGAGAAGCCGGCACCCATCGCCGCGCGCAAGCGGGTGGGTCGGGGTGCTGGCTTCGGCCTGTGCCACGATGGCCCTGGGTCTCGCCGCCTGCAGCAAGGAGGCCGCCGACGTCGAGGCGCCAACCCCGGGCCCCGCGGCCACCGATCCCGCCACGGTCGCCCACGGCGCCTACCTGGCGCTGCTGGGCAATTGCGCCGGATGCCACACGGCGCGCAGCGGCGCGGCCTATGCCGGCGCCCGTGCCATCGTCACGCCCTTCGGCACCGTCTACAGCGGCAACCTGACGCCCGACGACGCCACCGGCCTGGGCCGCTGGTCGGCCGACGACTTCTGGCAGGCCCTGCACCTGGGCCGCTCGCGCGACGGCCGCCTGCTCTTGCCGGCCTTCCCCTTCACCAGCACGACGCGGATCAGCCGCGCCGACAGCGACGCGCTCTGGGCCTATCTGAAAAGCCTGCCCGCCGTGGCGCAGGCCCAGCGGCCCCACGAGCTGCGCTTTCCCTATGGCAGCGCCTGGGCGCAGAGGGCCTGGCGCTGGCTCTTCTTCCGGCCGGCTGTGCATGTGGACGACCCGGCGCGGCCGGCGGCCTGGAACCGCGGCGCCTACCTCGTGCAAGGCCTGGGCCATTGCGGCGCCTGCCATGCGCCACGCAATGCGCTGGGCGGCAGCGGCGATGGCCTGGGCGGCGGCACCCTCCCCGGCCAGCCCTGGTACGCGCCCAGCCTGCATCCGGCGCAGCCGGGTGCCGACGAGGCGCGGCGCCTGGTCGAACTGCTGAAGACCGGCCAGACCGACCAGGGCAGCGCGCTCGGGCCCATGGCCGAGGTCGTGGTGCGCAGCACCCAGCACTGGCGCGACGCCGACCTGGAGGCCGTGGCCGTGTATCTGCAATCGTTGCCGCCGCAGGCCACCACCCAGCCCGCAGCGGACGAGCCAACCGATCCAGCCACGGCAGCGGCCCTTGTTCGCGGCGCCAGGCTCTACGACGACCGCTGTGCCGATTGCCACGGCACCCAAGGCGAAGGCGTGGCCGGCATCTACCCGCCGCTGGCCGCCAACCCCACGGTGCTGCAGACCGGCGTGGCCAACCTGGTGCAGGTGCTGCTGCACGGCGGCTTCGCGCCCGCCACCGCGGCCCAGCCGCGGCCCTACAGCATGCCGCCGCAGTTCATGGGCGATGCCGAGATGGCCGATGTGCTGAGCCACATCCGCCGGTCCTGGGGCAACCGCGCCGGCGCCGTGAGCACGCTCGATGTGATGCAGGCGCGCTGAGCCACGGGCCGCGACCGGCCCAGCCGGCCTGGAGCCTCCAACGGGGGGGTCACCACGCAGGGCGCACAAAGAAAAATGGGTGCAGCCGTTCAGGCTGCACCCATTCGGGGCCGGGGGTTGCCCCCCGGGGGAAGTTCAGGCGATTACGGACCGACGCGCAGGATGCCCCACGCACCGCCACCGAAGCCGGCACCCGCGGTGTCGCGCATCAGGTAGTCGCCCTTGACCGCATCGCCACCACCGGCGCCGGTGGTCGGCTTGATGACGTAGTGGGCAGAGCCGATGACGCTTTCCTGGGCGCCGAAGTACATCTGCATCGGGTTGTTGCCGATCACCACCGAACCGACGTTGTCGATGTTGGCGTTGGTCGGGAAGCCGGCTGCATCGCGCTTGAGGGCCAGGAACGGATCCCTCGGCCACACGTGACCGTGCAGCGTGAAGGTCGTCGCACGGCTGCTCGAGTTGGGCGCCACGAGGCCGATGCGGAACTGCTGACCCGCGCTGGCCAGGAAGATCGGCGTCTGCGGATCGACACCCCCGGTGATGCTGTTGCTGAACAGCGAGCCGGCGTTGAGGATGCCACCGAAGCAGGTCAGGTCGGCCGGGTTCGCGGGCTTGGGAGCCGTGAACTGGCCACCCACGCCACCGCAGTTGGCGTTGCCTGCTGCCGACAGCGGCGGGATGCCGAAGCGGAAGAAGGTGGGCTCGGCACCGTAGTTGGCAGCACCGATCATGGTGTGCGGCGCGTTCTCGGGAATGCCGGGGCCTTCCTCCGATTCGTTCTGCACCGCATTGCCCGAGGCGTAGCGGTAGTTGAGCATCTTCTGCCACACGAGGCCGAAGTCGCGGTAGGTCTGCGCCGCTGTTGCCGGCAGCGTGTTGGTCAGCAGGTTGGTCACTTGCTGGGCCAGCGCCGGGGCGGTGACGTCGGCGGTGAGCTTGGAGCCCGCGACCGGGAAGGCCGTGGTGGCGCCGCGCGGATGCACGACGACCAGACCGGACAGGCCCTTTTCGGCTTGCTTGATCTTGTCCGAGGCCAGCGCATTGACCGGACCGAATTCGATCGCGGTCGCCAGGATGGCGTCGAGATTGAACTGGGCGGCATTGCCGATCTGCGGCAGTTCGGCCAGGCGCAGGTCGCCGGCATAGAACGTGTAGGTACGCGCAGGGGCGCCGGGGGCCACGGTTTGCACCGGGTTGACACCGACGTTCATGCCGTCCGACTTGGTCACGTCGTACTCGAGCAGCTGGGTGTGGAAGCCCACTTCGCTGGAGGCGCGGACATGGTTGACACCGAAGACCGTGGAGCCCTCGGGGTGCAGACGCTCACGCTTGTTGGCGTGGCGGAAGTCGTTGTAGTTGGGCAGGTCGCTGGCCACGGCCGGCAGCCTGTTGTTCAACGTCACTTGCACGCAATCACCGGCGTTGACACGCAGGGCCAGCGGCTCGACCTTGACACCGGCCTTGAGCTTGCCGGCAGCGTCCAGATCCGAAGACAGGACGTACATCATGCCGGTCGGGTCATGCAGCGGGCCGGTCTCGTTGACCGTGATGCCCTGGGCCGTGCCGGTCACCGGGGTGGTGCGGCTGTTGTAGACCAGCGTGCCGGTGCCCGTGAGCGGGCCGCCTGCATGCAGGGAGGCGATGTTGACACCCACCGGCAGATTGCCCACCTCGAGGTTGGGCGTGCCGGCGCGCAGCACCTGGTCGCCCGTCGGCGTGAGGGTCACGCCAGGGACGGCAGGCAATGCCAGGTTGGCGGCGATGGCCGTGATGTTGAAGGCCTTGACCGGCGCGTTCAGCGGGCAGACCGCCTTGTCGCCGGACTGGAACAGCGCGCGGTTGAACGGCTGCACCGGACGCACGTTGTTCGGCAGGGCAAACAGCGTCGGTTGCAGCGTGTTGTAGTTGCGCATCAGGCCCCAGTTGCCACCCCAGACGCCGTCTTGGTAGGCGTCCATCTGGTACAGGTAGTCGGCAGTGCCAGCCTTCTGGCTGAAGTCCATGAAGACCGGCGAGGCCATCGTGAACTGCTCGGAAATGCCACCCGACGACTGGTTGACCCAGCCGGAATTCGGGCCGCGACCATGGCCGGAGCCGGTCTTGAGCCACTTGATGCCGTGGATGGACACGCTGTGCTCTTCCTCGAAGCCACCGGCCTGCGCCTTGACGCGCACGCGGTCACCCGAGTAGGTGCGAAGCATCGGCGTGAACGGATCCTTCTGTTCGAAGCCGGCACTGTTGATGTGCGGCGGGAACACCGTCACGGCGAGGTTGGCCGGCGGCAGGATGCTGGCGTCGGCCGGCGTGCTGGCGACGGTGCCCATGGCCGGCATGCGATTCAGGTCGGGGATCGCGCGAACGACGTTGGACGAGAACACATAGGACAGGTCACCGGCCTGGCCGTCGGCTTGCGCACCGCGCTTGCCATCGGGGCCGATCTTGGACGGGTCATAGATGCGCAGCGAGCCGGGCTCGTTGCGGTAGTTGACGACGAACATGCCGGGCTCGAGGAAGGAGATCGAGGTCGGGCACGGACGCTGGATGCACTCACGCACCTTGCCCGCGACTTCCTGGCCGACCACCGGAGTGAACGACAGGGCGCCATTGGCGAAGTTGACGAACTTCTCGACCGTGAGGTCGGGGAAGATCGGCATCACCGGCTTGATCAGCGGCGGGGCGATCGCGAAGCGGAAGGTGTCCGATTGCACCGCACCAGGCGCGAACGCCGGGAACAGGCCGTCGGCCGGAGCATGGTGAAGCTCGGGGTAGAACAGGTCCTGCAGCGCCGGCGAGAAGCCCAGATAGGCCTTCTCGTCGTAGGAGCCGTTGTACTCGCCGAGGGTACCGGCACCGACGTAGACGCCGGCTTCGTACGCGTGCTGGAAGTCGCTGTACTCGAAGTAGAACTCGCGGAAGCTGTCGTTCTTGCTGTCGCCGTCGAGGTCACCCGTGACGATGGCGGCTTGCCAGGAGGTCGGGCCGCCGTCGTTGCGGCAACCGCCGGGCAGTTGGTCACGCACGGGCTGGCCCACGTCGGTGGGCGAGAACGGTGCCACGCCGGCCGGCGAGGCGCAGCCCAGCAGGTTGCCGGTTTCGCTGTGCTTCCAGGTCGAGTTGGACGGCTCGATCAGCACCGTGGAATACAGGCCGATCTGCTGGAAGGTGGACGGACCGTAGTGGTCGTGGGTGAAGATGATGCCCAGACCGCGATCAACGTTCTGGACGTTCAGCAGCGGGTCGGCAAACCAGCGTTGCAGCGTGATGCGCGCGCCCAGCCAATCCACGCCGCCCGGGCCGGTGGCCGGGAAGTAGGGATGCTTTGCAGGGTGCAGCAGCGCGTCGGTGCCCGGGCCGGGCAGTGCGCCGAACTTGCAGGCCGCGGCGTCGCCGTTGAAGCAGTTGATGGCCTCGATGCGCTCGCGGATGGTGCCGGCCGAATGCGTGCCGTCTTCGTAGTTCCAGCCGTTGGCAGAACCGTCGGTGGTGGACAGATCCCACTTCGGCAGGTGGATGTGCTGGCCGATGATGTCGGTCGGCGTGCGCAGCTGGTAGTCGTCCATCTCGAACGTTTCCGGCACGAGATTGGTGTGGTGGTACATCGTGCAGTCGAAGGTGTTCATCCGCATCACGAGCGGCTCACCCGGCTTGGTCTTCTCGATCACCGGCAGCACGTCTTCCCACAGCGAGACGAT
Organism: Rubrivivax sp. A210; assembly: GCF_904426505.1. Lineage (GTDB taxonomy): Bacteria > Pseudomonadota > Gammaproteobacteria > Burkholderiales > Burkholderiaceae_C > Rubrivivax. The sequence continues at coordinate 102,654 of NZ_CAJGBN010000001.1, read as the reverse complement.
GCGCTGCTGCGGGTAATGGTTGCCCACCTTGTTGATGACCGCGTCGTACTGGACGTTGGCGCCCTTGTAGATGCGCGGCGTGTAGGAGCCGAAGGCACCGGAAGGCAGGGTCACCAGCGGAGCGGCGGGGTTGCCGCTGAACCACTGGTTGCTGCCGTTGGTGGTGAGCACGGCCAGGTTGTCGTCCTTGCAGGGGTCGCTGAAGGCCGAGCCCGGAACGGCCGGCTGGCTGTCGACGCGGAAGCTCGCGGCCTGCACGGTGCCGGCGGGCAGCACCTTGTAGGACGGGATGTCGCCACGCGAATGGAACTGCATCGCGGTACGTTCGACGTCGGTACCACCTTCGGGATAGAAGGCGGCCTTGGCCTTGACGATGACCTTGGTCATGTCCACCGGGCTCACGACACCGGCGATGGTGGGTGCGGCCTGGCCACCGGCAGCGACGCCGTGCAGCGCATGGCGGGGCAGACCGCCATTCATCTGGCTGTAGTCACCGGCCAGGGCGATGAAGTTGGCCTTCATCGCGGCGGAGTAGCTCTTGAAGGGCTCGGTGCCGGTGACCGGGTCGACCAGGGCTTGTGCCTCGGCCTTGGTCAGCATGTCCATCGGCGGGCTCACGGCGCGCTGGCCGTTGATGCCCTGGTCGCAGTTGGGGCCGTTCTCGCAGGCGACGCCGGCAATCCAGAACGGGTAGCCAGGGTTCACGTCGTCGGCGGTGCCGAACTTGCCGTCCGGGCCGGCGATGGCCGGGTAGTTGAGCTTGGCCTGGCTGGAGGTGCCCCCGGGGGCAGCGCCATTGCGGTCGACGGCCAGCACGGTGACGCCGGCGGCGGGCATGGGCGGCAGCGCCTTGCCGGGCAGCGGCACGATGGCCGGGATGGGTGCGCCGACGGTCAGTTCACCATCGGGCAGCGCGCGCGCGCCGGCGGCGGGCGTGCCGTCCTTCAGCGCATAGGCCGCGGTATGGAAGCCGTTGCCCGAAACCTGCAGCTTGGTGCCGGTTTCCAGCACGTCATGGATGCGCCACATGTACCACATGCCCTGCGCGAAGTGCGGGTAGAAGTGGCAGTGGTAGATGGCGTCACCGGCCGACTTGTTGCGGTTGCCGGAGCCGCCGTTGGCGATCTCGTAGGTGTAGCCCATGCCGGGGCCGATGCCCTGGGCGTCGAGGTAGTTCGAGTTGTCGTCGTTCGGGTTGAACAGCCACTGGTGGTTGTGCAGGTGGAAGACGTGCTGCTCGAAGCCGTTGTGCGTGTTGCGAATCTTGACGAAGTCGCCGATGTAGCTGTGGTTGATGTTGCCGGTGTCGGCCGGGTAGAAGGGCTTGGTGGCCTTGGGGCCCATGGCGGCGACGAACTGCTGTTCGGCCGGGCTCAGCGCGGGCGTGCCGTTCTTCAGGAACAGCAGGATGTTGAGCACGTTCTGCGGCGTGATGGTCTCGAGGCCGGCATTCGCCGGGATGTCGACCAGCTGCCCGAACTCACCCACCGCGGGGAAGGTCAGGAAGAACTCTTCGTAGGCGCAGTCCAGGCAGTCGTACATGGGACCGACGCCCATGCGGTTGGACAGGATCTCGGTGCCGATGCCACCCGAGGTGTAGTTGATCATGAACTTGTCGCGCACACCCTTGAGCAGGTAGGCGAAGACCGTGGTCAACGGGTCGATGGCCTGGCCCGCGGGGGGCTGGAAGCCGGCGACGTTGTAGAAGCCCGGGTAGGCCTGGGCGTTGGCCACTTCGTCGTGGAAGATCGAGGCGAAGTCGCGGAACGGCTCCAGCCGGTTGGGATAGGCCGGGTTGCGCTTGCCCGCGGCTTCCAGCGGATAGGTGCTGGCCGGAAAGCTGCCGTCGGCGTTGGGGCCGGTGACCACGGCGTCGACCTCGGTGTGTACGATCCGGTTCGCCTGAACCATGTTCAGGATGGTGCGGCCGGCCTTGCCTTCAGTGCTCCAGGGCAGGCTGTTCGGGTAGGTGGCCTCGTAGTTGAGGACCGGGTGCCCGCCCAGCGTGGTGCAGTACTTCAGCGTCGTCGACCCCGGCACGGCGGCGCCGAGCTTGGGGCAGGTGGTGCTGGTGATCGACGCGGTGCGCGTCGCCAGGCGCATCTCTTCCTCGGTCACAGTGTTGCGGTACATCTTCGCGCCCTTGGGCTCGACGATGACCTGGCCGAACAGGCCGTTGGCAATGTTGCCCTGGTTGGCGTCCGAGCCCACCAGCGCGCCGGCGCTGATCAGCTGGTACACCTGCTCGCGCTCGGCGTACAGGTTGTAGACCGCGGTGCCACCGGGGGCGACCAGGCTGGACGGGTTGGCGCCGACGAAGGAACCGTCGTTGGCGATGCCACCCAGCGTGCGCAGCTGCATGCCATTGGCATGGAAGCTGGCGCGGCGGTCGGCCACCTGCTCGTCCACCGGCACCGGAATTTGCGGCGCGCCGTCGGCGGTAACCGGGTTGGGATCGTTGCCGATGCCGTCGCGGTCGATCAGGAAGTTGCGCGCGTTCGGCGCCACCTTCAAGAGGTTCGCGAAATTGACCGTCAGGCAGTCGCCCGCAGCCACGCGCAGCACCAGCGGACGCGGCCGCTTGTCGTCACGCAGCTTGACGTTGCCGGCGGTCAGCAGGCCGCCGGACTTCTCGCTCTTGTTGCTGCCGATGTCGACCAGATCTTCGCGCAGGGCGAACATCATGCCGTTGACATTGGAGGCGCCAAGCCGGTTGTTGAGGATCGGCATGTCGAGCGCGACCACGTTGGCCGTGATCGTGCGCGTGCAGGTGATGGCCGCCGAAGCCCCGCCTGACGCCAGCATGATGCCGCTGGCGGCCATCATCAGTGCGAACGCCGAGGCGCCCGGGCGCGTGATTCCGGCCTGACGCCGGCCGCGCCTTTCTATCGGTATATCCAGATGCTTCATCGAGAAGCCCTCCGATCACGAGAAGTACCCACCGCTGCGTTGGTGATCGCCGGCCACCCGCCGGGCCGATTCCTGTCGGAATCGGCGCAGCAGGCAGCAACTGCCCAGCGCCATCGAAGCGACCCATGTCTTTGCGGTACTTGCTTGCAGAAGGAGGGGAAAAGGCACGAGCCCCACCGTGTTTGCAAATGTCACCACAGACCACAGGGATGCTAGGCGTGTGACTATCGGTAAGGCCGCGTCCGATAGTCACATGCGTCAGACTGCCCTGAGGCAACTTGTCGCAGCCAGGCCAGGCTGCTGTGGCAATCTGCCGCAGGCCTTGCAGCAGGCACCAGGGGCGGGCCGAGGTGCAATGGCGGCGGATTCGAGCGCCGGATGGGCGCGAAACTGGCAGTCGAATCAGGGACTTGCGTGGCTGATGAAGCCGTCGTGCCAGGCCGGCGCGGCAGCGCCGGGCGGGTGCAAACCGATGGACCGACGCCGCGCCGATTGGTTCAATGGCCGCGGCCCCTCGTCCTGCGACATGCTGTCGCATCCAGGCTGGGGGGCATGGGCCGCAGACAAGCGCAGCCCGAAACGATGTCCATCGGCCCCCGATTTCAGGGTGGCGGCTGCGACACTGCGCCGCAGGGGCTGGGCACCAGGGCTGACTAGACTCAAAGCTGTGAACGCCCAGCGCCTGCGCCTACAGCCGATAGCCTGGCTAGCCCTTGTGGCCATGCTCATGCTGGCGCTGACGCCCACGCTGGCGCGCGCACTTGACCGCACCCGTGGCGACGTCGGCCTCTGGGTCGAAGTCTGCTCCCTGCAAGGCATGAAGCTCGTGGCCTTGCAAGGCGCCGCCACCGGCGGCGCGGCCGACGATGTGGATGGCGATGTCGATGGCGCGATGGTGCAGGCCTCGGGCGATCTGGAACACTGCCCCGACTGTTCGCTGGCCCATCACGAGTTGGCGCCGCCGCCAACGCTTTCGTCGCTGGTGTTGGCCAGTGGCGCCGACTACCTGGCGCCGCTGTTCCTGCAGGCGCCGCGCACGCTGTTCGCGTGGCGCGGCCCGCCGTCTCGCGCACCTCCCCTGAGAGCCTGACCCGCCGCCGCGGCCAAGGTACGACGCCGCTGTCGCGAGCGTCGGTCCTGGCCCGTTGGCCACGCCCGCAGGTGCCGTCCTGCGCCCGTCCGCCCCACGGGGTCGCTGCAGCCGCGGTACACCCCACCCCCAGCCCGGCGCGCCGCTTGCGCCAGGCCGGGCCGGCGACCGCCGCACGGCGACGACCCTGCCTGCGTACACCCCGCGTGTGCCACCCTGCCGGGCCGCACACCCGCCGAGCCACCCAATGCCAGGAGGCGACCGCCATGGGCGCACCCGCTCCGTTCCCGCTCTTCCCCCGTCACGGCCCCTTCAACCCGGGCCGGCCGTGCCCGCCGCCACCCCGCACGCGCACCGGCCCGCCGCGCGCACCGGCGCCACTCCCACCCCAGGCCCTGCACGCCCTGCTGGCCGACCTGATGGCGCCCGTGGCCGACTGGGGCCGTGTGGTGCTGACCGTGGCCAATGGCCTGGCCGAACTCCAGAGCACGCTCGAGTGCGCCCGTGGCGTGGCCGACGGCATCGACGTGTGGCACCTGAGGGGCGAGCGCCACGCCGCCTGGCTGTCCGAACGAGGCATTGCGCGCATCGAATTGGTCGAACCGGCCGCCGGCAATGCCGAGGGCGATGCCGCGGCGGTACACCTCAGCTGGCATGACCGCCTGGGACGGCGCATCGGCAGGCTCATGCTGCCCTGCCCCCTCGGCCGCGACCAGGGCCTGCTGTGGCTGCGCCAGCATGGCCATGCACGCGCCGATGCCTGCCGGCGGCGGCTGGCCACGGCCCCCATGCCCTTGATGCTGGTACCGCATCCGGGCTTCACCCGGGTGGACACGTTGGCCCGCGGGCCGGCGGCCGCGGCCTGGGCGAACGCAGCCATGCGCCACCTCGACCGGGCCGCCGAGCTGCGGCTGGACCTGGGCAGCGTCGGGGCCGCCGTTCACTACACAGGCACGCTGGGCGCGGCCTTGGCGGTGAGCGACGGCTACCATGCGACGGGGCCGCAATGCAGCTTGAGCCTGCAAGCCCGGCAGGCCACCGCAGTGGCCCGCGTGGTCGACCGCGACGGCGTCAGCGGCCTGCAGTTCGACGACGCATCGGGGGGCCGCCTGCTGCTGCACCCGCAAGGCGCGGGTGCCGCCGACTGGTTCAAGGCGGTGGCCGCGCTGGCCTCGGATTTGGCGCAGGCGCCGACGGACGGCGCGGACGCATCGACCGCCCCGCCTGGCCCATGAAGCCAGCCCCCGCGATGGCCATTGACCTTCTACCGCGAGGAGTTGGCGGTCAGGCCTGATCGCCTCTGAAACGACAAGGCCCCGATCGCTTCGATGACATCGGGGCCTTGCGGCGCGGTTGTGCGAGATCTCGCGACGGGCCTTCCTGTCCGGTCATCCATGGCCAATCGGCTACCGCGGCAGCATTCATGCGGCTTCTCGCCCATCGGGATTCGTCCTTGGGCCGCTTCATGGCCCCCTTCTTGGCCTCGTCCAAGACCCTGCACCCTCGCAGGCGCGGGTGGGCACGATGCACCGGCGCGCCATTGGGCTCTGCCGCCCGCACGCCCTGCCCGGCCTAGGCGCGCGCCAGCCCACCGAGAAAGCGTTGTCGCACGCGTATGCTGTTCGATGACCTTCGCACTCTGGCTCACCGTGGGCGGCGCGCTGCTGCTGATCATGGTGATCAGCGGCTCGATGCTGTCGCGCCTGCCCGTCAGCACCTCGATGCTCTACCTGCTGGCCGGGTTGGTGATCGGGCCTCTGGGGCTGGCGCTGGCCTCGCCCAGGCTGGCCGACCATGTGGTGCTGCTGGAGCACCTGACCGAGGTCATCGTGCTGCTGTCGCTGTTCACCTCGGGCATGAAGATGAGCCTGGGACTGAACGACCAGCGCTGGTTTCCGCCGCTGCGGCTGGCCCTGGGCTCGATGGTGGCCACCGTGGTGCTGATCAGCGTGGCCGGCGTGGCGCTGCTCGGCCTGCCAGTGGGCGCGGCGGTGCTGCTGGGCGGCATCCTGGCGCCCACCGACCCGGTGCTGGCCACCGAGGTGCAGGTGGACGACCCGGCGGACCGCGACCAGCTGCGCTTTGCCCTCACCGGCGAGGGCGGGCTCAATGACGGCACCGCGTTCCCGGTGGTGATGCTGGGCCTGGGCCTGCTGGGCGCGCACGAGCTGGGCACGCTGGGCTGGCGCTGGCTGGCGGTAGATGTGCTGTGGGCCACCGGCGCCGGCCTCGCCATCGGTGCCGCGCTGGGCACCGGCCTGGGCCGCCTGGTGCTCTACCTGCGCCACCGCCACCACGAGGCCACGGGCTACGAGAACTTCCTCGCCCTGGGCCTCATCGCCCTGGCCTATGGCCTGGCGGTGCTGGCCCAGGCCTACGGCTTTCTGGCGGTGTTTGCCGCCGGCCTGGCGCTGCGCCACTCGGCCAAGCTCGACAGCGATGCCGCGGTGGCTGCGCTGGGCATCGCGCCCAGCGCACACGCCGAGGCGGCGGCGGCCCTCAGCGTGGAGCATGCCCACCACAGCCCGCTGTCGGCGCGGGCCGAGCAGATGGCCACCGACCCGCGCCACGCCTCGGCCTACATGGCGCACGCGGTGCTGAGCTTCAACGAGCAGCTCGACCGCATCGGCGAGATGGCCGGCGTGGTGGTGGTGGGCCTGCTGCTGTGGGCCGTGCCCTGGATGCCCGCTGCGCTGTGGTTCGTGCCGCTGATGCTGCTGGTGGTGCGCCCGCTGTCGGTGGCCGCGGCGCTGGCCGGCTCGCGCATCTCACCTTCTCAGCGGCGGCTGATCGCCTGGTTCGGCATCCGCGGCATCGGCTCCCTGTACTACCTGAGCTATGCCATCAACCACGGCCTGCCGGCCGCCCATGTGGACACCGTGGTGGCGCTGACTCTGGCCGTGGTGGTGAGTTCCATCGTGTTGCACGGCATCTCGGTGACGCCGCTGATGGCGCGCTACCGGCGCCGCCGCCGCGGCGCTCGCTAGCCCTGCGCCCGGGGGGGCGTATGCCAACGCACAGACCCCGCCCGCAGGGGCCGTTAACTTGCCGGGGTCGATGGCGCGGCCCGGATGCCGCCGCCGTCGACGGGCGGGCCGCAACCGCGGCCCGCCCTGCCCACCGCCCTGAAGGAAATGCATGGAAACCAATGACGTCACGCGCGACAACTTCGGCCAGTACGCTCTCTCCGCCACGGGCCCCGGCCCGGCGCTGATGGGCGCCCACACGCTGCTCGGCAACGATGTCTACAACCGCGATGGCGAGGACCTCGGCGACATCAAGGAGTTCATGATCGACATGGCCACGGGCAAGGTGGCCTATGCCGTTCTGTCCTTCGGCGGCCTGCTCGGCATGGGCGACAAGCTGTTCGCGGTGCCCTGGGCCGCGCTGAAGCTGGACACCACGAACAAGCGCTTCACGCTCGCCGTGCCCCTGGCGGTGCTGAAGGACGCACCGGGCTTCGACAAGGACCGCTGGCCGGCCATGTCGGACAAGACCTGGGCCGCCGGCGTACACAAGTTCTACGGCACCAGCTACAGCGGCGAATGACCGTTGCGGGCGTCGGCCCGGCCGCCCCCGCGGGCGGGCCCGAGCCCGGCCTGGCGCGGGCCCTGGGGCGGCTGCTTGCGGCCACCGGCTCGTCCTGGCTGGCCGACTACGCCCCCAGCATGGGCGCCGCGCTGGCCTTCTACACGCTGTTCTCCATCGCGCCGCTGCTGCTGATCGTGATCTCGGTGGCCGGGCTGCTGTTCGGCGAAGCCGCGGCGCGCGGCGAGATCTTTGCCCAGCTCTCGCAGACCATAGGCAGCGACAGCGCGCAGATGATCAGCCTGGTGCTGGAGAGCCTGAACCAGCCGCGCGCTGGCGTGCTGGGCACGCTGTTCGGCCTGCTGGCACTGCTGGTGGGCGCCACCACCGTGTTTGCCGAGTTGCAAGACGCGATGGACCGCATCTGGCGCGCACCGGCACGCACCGATGGCAACAGCCTGTGGCGGCTGCTGCGCACGCGCATGCTGTCGCTGGGCATGGTGCTGGGCGTGGGCTTTCTGCTTACGGTGTCGCTGGTCTTCAGCGCCGCCATGGCTGCACTCGGCAAGTGGTGGGCGCCCTGGTTCGGCGAGCTGGCCCTGGTGGCCGACAGCGTGAACTTCGCGCTCAGCCTGGCCTTCGTGACCGCGGTGTTCGCGATGATCTACAAGTGGATGCCGCGCGTGCCCGTGGCCTGGCGCGACGTCTGGATAGGTGCCGTCATCACCGCGCTGCTGTTCACCGTGGGCAAGGCGCTGATCGGGCAGTACATAGGCCGCAGCGGCGTGGCCTCGGTCTTCGGCGCCGCGGCTGCGCTGGTGGTGCTGCTGCTGTGGCTGTACTACTCGGCCCAGGTCTTCCTGCTCGGGGCGGAGTTCACCTGCGAGTTCGCGCGCCGCCATGGCTCGCTGCGCGTGCCGCTGGCACTGCCCGTGGCGCCTGCTCTGGACGACTGAACCCGCGCCGCTCAGCGCGGCGCGGCGCGCCCCTGTTCGGCGCAGAAGGCTGCCAGTTCGGCCAGCAGGCGGCGCACGGCTTCGTTTGCAGCCTGCACACCGGCCACCGGGTCATCGGAGGCCGCGTCGACCCGCACATCAAACTCGCGCCAGGCGATGGCACGTCGCGTGCCGCCATCCAGCACCACGGCGCGCAGGCTGATGCGCACCTGGCTGGGCCGGGTGGCGAAATCCTGCTGCAGGCGCAGCAACTCGGTCTCGAGCCGCCAGCTGCCCGGCGCGGACGAGCCCGCCGACGCCGCCGGCAACACGGCGCGAAAGCCACCGCCCGCCTGCAGGGCGCGCAGCAGCAGCGGCGCCAGCAACTGCGCCGGCGGCTCGGCCCATTCGTGGAAGGCGAAGGCTTCGATCTCCAGCGGCCGGCGCTGGTAGAGCATGCGCCGGCTGTCCAGGCCCGCCGCGGCACGCAGCAGCGCCACCACCAGATCCGGCGCGCCGGGGCTGGGGGTGGTCGCCGCCACAGCGGCGGCGCCGTCGTCCAGCGTGAAGCGGGCCGGCGGCGGCGCCGGCTTGGGCAGCAGCGTGCCGGAGCAGGCGGCCACCAGGCCCAGCAGCGCAAGGCTGCAAGCCACTGCTGCGGTGTCCCTTGGCAGGCGACCTCCGCACGAGGTCTTGACGTTCATGGTGCTGCCCTTTCTCCGGGGCCGGGTCGGGGCTCGGGGCGGCCCAGCAGCAGGCTGCTGGGGCTGCCGGCTGTCTGTTCGCTCAGCTGCCGCAGGCTGGCCGACAGCGCCGCCAACTCCGCCATCAGCTGCGCCAGATCGGGCAGGGTCTGGCTGCGCAATTGCTGCACGGCGCTGGCGGCGGCATCGGCGGCCACCCCGGCACGTCCGCCGGCCGCCCGCGCCACGTCGGCCATGGTCTCGACGGACTGCGCGCTGCTGGCAATGCGGTCCAGCGTGGGCGCCATCCTTTCGCCGGCGCGCGCCGTCAGCTGCGCGGTGCGCGCGGCGTCGGCCAGGCCGTTGGAAATACTGCGCTGCTGGCCGGCCAGCGCATGCGCCACCGTCGCCAGATCGGCCAGCGTCGCCTTGAGCGCGGCGCGGTTGTCGGCGTCGAAGACGGCATTGAGGTTGTTGGACACGCGGTCGACATTGGCCAGCACATTGGTCAGCACGTTCTCGAGCCGCGCGCCCAGCGAGAGCTTGAAGGGAATGGTCGGCGCCACGCCATCGGGGCCGGGCCGCAGGGGCTTGGATGCGGCGCTGCCGCCGCTCAGCTCGATGTAGGCGATGCCGGTCAGGCCCTGGGTCTTGAGCACCGCCAGGCTGTCGCGCTTGATCGGCGTGCCGCGGGCGATCAGGAAGTGCAGGCGCACCTGCTGCGAGTTCTGCGGGTCAAGCTCGATGCGGCTGACCTTGCCCACGTCCACGCCCAGCACCTTGACCGGCGCGTCGACATTGAGCCCGGCCACCGATTCCTGAATCACCGCCTGGTAGGCGTCCATGGCCTGCTTGCCGCCCAGGCCTGCGGCCAGCCACAGCACGGCGGCCACCAGCGCGGCGCCCAGCACCAGCACGAAGGCGCCGACCGCGGTGTAGTTGACCTTGTCGTCCATGGCTCAGGCCGCCACGCCATCCAAGGCTGCCGCGGACGCACGGGCGCGCCTTTGGTCGCTGAAGTAGGCGCGCACGGTGGGATGCTCATGCCGCGCCAGCGCCGCCATGGCGTCCAGCGCCAGCACCCGGCCCTCGCCGAGCACCGCCACGCGGTCGCAGACCTGCCACAGCAGGTCGAGGTCGTGGCTGACGATGACGATGCTGGGCCGGGTGAGCGCGTGGGTGCGCAGGATCAGCTCGTGTACGCCGGCGGCGCTGGCCGGGTCCAGGCCCGAAGTCGGCTCGTCCAGGAACAGCAGTTCGGGGCTGAGCGCGATGGCGCGCGCCAGCGCGGCGCGCTTGAGCATGCCGCCGCTCAGTTCGTCGGGCAACTTGAGGCCGGCATCAGGCGGCAGGCCGGTCTGGGCGATCCTGAACTCGGCCAGGCGGCCGATCTGCGCCCCGCCCAGGTCGCTGTGCTCGCGCAGCGGCAGGCCCACGTTGCGGCGCACGTTCAGCGCGCCGAAAAGCCCGCCGCGCTGGAACATCACGCCCCAGCGCCGGCGCAGTTCCAGCGCCTGCGGCGGCGTCAGCGTGGCCAGGTCGGCACCGAAGATCATCACACGCCCGGTGGTGGGCCGCTGCAGGCCGATCATCTCGCGCAGCAACACCGATTTGCCCGAGCCGCTGCCACCGGCCAGGCCCAGGATTTCGCCACGCCGCACCGCCAGGTCAAGCCCGTCATGCACGACCTGGCTGCCGAAGCGGGTGCCGATCTGCTGCAGCTCGATGGCGAAGTCACCAGCCGTGGCCATCTCACAGGTCCAGCAGGTTGAAGGCCACCGAGAACAGCGCATCAGCGACGATCACCGCGAAGATGGCCTGCACCACGCTGAGCGTGGTCTGGCGGCCCACGCTGTCGGCGCTGCCCTGCGTGCGCAGGCCCTGGAAGCAGCCGACGCTGGCGATGATGAGCGCGAAGACCAGCGACTTGCCCACGCCCACCAGCAAAGCCGAGCCCTGCATCACGCGGCCGAAGCGGTCGGCGAATTCGGCAAAGCCTATGCCCAGCTGCGAACGCGCCATGACCATGCCGCCGAAGACGCCGGCAAGGTCGGCAAACACCGTCAGCAGCGGCAGTGCCAGCAGCAGGGCCAGCAGCTTGGGCAGCACCAGGCGCTGCAAGGGTTCGATGCCCATGGTGCGCAGGGCGTCGATTTCCTCGGCCACGGCCATGCTGCCCAGCTGTGCCGCGAAGGCCGAGCCCGAACGGCCGGCGATGATGATGGCGGCGATCAGCGGCGCGAACTCGCGCAGCATGGCGTAGCCCACCAGCTCGACGACGAAGACATTGGCGCCGTAGTGGCGCAGCTGGTCGGCGCCCTGGTAGGCCACGACGACGCCGAGCAGGAAGGCGGTGAGGCCGACGATGGGCAGGGCATCGAAGCCAGCGATCTCGATCTCGTGCAGCACGCCACGCCAGCGCCAGCTGCGCGGTCGGCGCAACGGGCCCGCGCCCTCCCAGGCCAGCTCGCCGATGAAGTGCAGATAGGCCTCACCCTGCCGCAAAGCGGCCACCGCGGCATGGCCGCAACCGGCCACGAAACCGTGGCGTGCCGGCTGTGCCAGGGCCGGGCCGCCGGCGGCCGGCAACTGCAGCGCGAGCGCAGCCGTAAGCCCGGCGCGGTCGCGCGGCGCGGAAGCGGCCGGGTCGGGGGTGGTGAGGTCGGGCATGTCGACGCAGACTGCACCGGCGCCGTGGCTGCGTCTGTCCGCTGCCGCACCCTGCAGCGGCCACGGTGGCGCGACGCCGACCTGGGGCGACGGCGATCCGTGCGAGCCGGCGCCGGCGCCGGCGCCGGCGAGAGTGCGATGCCACGAAAAAGGCCGCAAGCCGCATCGCTGCGGCTTGCGGCCGGATCAACCGCTCAGGCCTGGTCGCGCGTTCTCAGACGAGGATGTTGTCAGCGAACGTGGTCACCGCCGCCGCCTCGGAGACGAAGGCGACGCCGACCAGCGTCGCGAGCACGCCGGCGGTGCCGCCGGAAGCACTGCCATTGCTGTCGAAGCTGATGACCGTGCCGCCACCGCCGGCGCTGAAGTCGAGATGGCCGCTGGCCACGAGCTGGGCCAGGCTTTCGCCCCGCACGCGCGTGAAGTCGTTGACCAGGCCGTTCAGGTCGAGGCGGTCGCCTTCACCGGCCTGCCTCGGGCTGGATGTGATGAAGTCGGAAAGGGTGTCGGCGCCGAGCGCGGCGTCGGCAAGGCTGCCATAGACGAAAGTGTCGTGGCCGCCGCCGCCGATGAGTGAGTCGATGCCAGCGCCGGCGGTGATGGTGTCGTCGCCTGCGCCCGCATTGACGCTGTCGTTGCCGGCCCCTGCGACGATGCGGTCGTTGCCGGCCCCGCTGTTGATGATGTCGTTGCCGGCACCGGAATTGATGGTGTCGACGCCGCTGCCGGTGGTGATGGTGTCGGCGCCGCCGCCGGTGGTGACGCTGTTGGTGCCGCTGCCGGCGTTCACGGTGTTGTTGCCGTTGCCGGCCGCGATCGTGTCGTTGCCGCTGCCGCTGGTGACGGTGTCGTCGCCGCTGCCGCTGGTGACGCTGTTGGTGCCGTCGCCGGCGCTCACGGTGTTGTTGCCGTCGCCGGCGCGGATCACGTCATTGCCGTTGCCGGTGGTGACGGTGTCGTTGCCGCTGGAGGTGGTGATGCTGTCGTTGCCGCCATTGCCGTTGATCGTGAAATTGGCCGGGGCATTGGCGACGATGACGTCACTGCTGCCCGCCACCGGGGCCGTGAAGGTCGTCGAAGTGAAGGGCGGGGTACCGAAGGTGAAGTTGGACATGGATTCCTATGAACGTTGACGATGTGGTGCCTGAGTTGACAGCTGAGGGGGAGGCACCGACCCGACCCGGAACTTATGCGCGACAGCCTTGGCGATCTGTCTGCTGGTGCGCACAGTGGCAAATGCAGTTGCACGGCCGCTTGAGGGCGTTTGCCGAATGGAGGGGCTTCATCACATCTGCCTTCCCGCCCGGCGCACCGCGGAGGTAATGGACGCGGTGACGTATTGCAGCGGCGTCTGGGTCGAGCCGTCGATGTAGACCTCGGCCGGCATGCCCGCCTGCAGGCTCAAGTCGCTGCCGGCCGCCGCGACCGAATGCGGGTCGGCGACGATCATCACGCTGTAATAGGGCGTGTTGCTCGCCTTGTCGATCAGGCGGTCGGCCGAGATGTAGCTGACCTTGCCGGTCACGATGGCCGCGTTGCGGAACTTGAACGCGGTGAAGCGGATGCGCGCCGGCTGGTCGCGCAGCACGTTGTTGATTTCCTCGGGGCGCACCTGCGCCTCGATCATCAGGCGGGCGTCGCTGGGCACGATCTCGGCAATCGGCTCGCCCGCACGCACCACCGCGCCGGGCGAGGTGAAGCGCAGATCGATGACGGTGCCGGCCGTCGGCGCACGCACCACCTGGCGCAGCGCGGCGTCATCGTATTTGCGCCGCTCCTGCTCGATTTCGGTCAAGCGGGCGGCGGTCGCCCTGATCTGGTCGCTGGCCGCCTTGGCGTAGGCATTGGTGATCGACTTGATCTTCAAATCATTGTCGAGCTGACGTTGCTGGGCCCGGGCCAGTTCCGAACGATGCTCTTCCATCCTGAGTGCGTAGTCGGATTGCAGCGCTTCGAGCTGAACCACCTTGGTCGAGGAAATGAAGCCCTCGTCGCGCAGGCGCCGATGCGCCTCGAGTTCCAGCGCGTGCGCCGCCGTCGATTGGCGCGCGTGGCCGATCTGCGCGACGAGCGCCTCGATCTCCTGGTTCACCCGTTCGCGCTGCTGCCGCAGCAGGGCCACTTCGCTGGACAGTGCATCGCGGCGGGTGCGGAACAGGCGGGTCTCGGTGGCCAGGGCCTCCCTGATGCGCTCGTCCTGCAGCGCCGCGGCCAGCAGGTCGGCCGGAAAGACCAGCGCGCCGCGCAGGTTCTCTTCCGCTTCCAGGCGGGCGATGGCGGCCCGTTCGGTGCTGACGCGGTAGGCGATGCGGTTGCGGTCGGCCTCGACACCCACGTCGCCCAGCACCAGAATGGGATCGCCCGCCTTCACGGTCTGGCCGTCGCGCACCAGCACCGCGCTGACAATGCCGCCCTCGAGGTGCTGCACCGGACGGCGGTTGAGGTCGACCTTCACGAAGGCCTGCGCCACCACCGCCATCGAGAGCGCCGCGAAGGCCAGCCACAGACCGATGGGCAGCACGGCGGCCAGGATCAGCCACCAGCCGGCGCGTGCAAAGCGGTCAGCGTTCTGCCGGCTGCAATGCGTGCTCGCGGGGCCGGGCGCGGCAAGGTCGGCCGCGGCCGGGGCTATGCGTACAAGCTTCATGGCAGCAGCCTTCTCATGGGGGTTCGGTTCAGGCGGCCTGGGCCTGCAGCGTGGCCTGGGCCAGCTTCTGCATGCCCTTCATCACCTCGGCCGCCGGGCCGAAGCGCGTCACGCGCCCCGCTTCGAGGATGAGGATCTTGTCGACGTGGGCGATCAACGACGGGCGGTGCGTGACCACGATCGAGGTCACGCCCTGGGCGCGGATGTCGCTCAGCGCCCGCGCCAGCGCCATCTCGCCTTCCGAGTCGAGGCTGGAATTGGGTTCGTCCAGGATCAGCAGGCGGACGTCGCCGTACATCGCCCGCGCCAGCGCAATGCGCTGGCGCTGGCCGGGCGACAGGCGCAGGCCCTGGTCGCCGACCGGCGTGTCATAGCCCTGCGGCAGCTGCACGATCAGCTCGTGCGCGTTGGCGCGCCTGGCGGCCTTGATCACCGCTTCGGAATCCAGCTCGTTCAGGCGGCCGATGTTCTCGGCCACGGTGCCGTCGAAAAGCTCCACGTCCTGCGGCACATAGCCGATCCAGGGCCCGAGCGCCTCACGCGGCCAGTCGGCGACATCCACGCCGTCCAGCCGCACCTTGCCCGCGCTGGGCTGCCAGATCCCGGTCATCAGCCGCACCAGGGTGGACTTGCCGGCGGCGCTGGGGCCGATGATGGCGAGGGCCTCGCCGGGCTCCAACTGCAGCGAAACACCGGCGAGCAGCATCTTGTCGGCGTGCGGCGGGCGGAACGAGACTGCGTCGACGGTGACCCGGCCTTCGGGGCGTGGCAGGGCGACGCGCTTCAATCCGGCGTCGAAGTACTTCGAAAGCTCGAGCAGGCGCCGGTAGGCGGCGCGCGCATCGCTCAGCGTGCGCCAGCTGCCCACCAGCTGTTCCACCGGCTGCACCGCGCGGCCGAGCAGGATGGTGGTGGCGATCATCACGCCGGCCGAGGCGCGCTGCGTGAGCACCAGGTAGGCCCCCAGCGCCATCATCAGCACCTGGATGGCCTGGCGCACGAACTTGGTGACGGCGATGAAGGCCACGCTGGTCCGCGTGGCGCGCGTCTGCAGGGCGAGGATGGCATCCTGCTGCTGGCGCCAACGGCCGAGCAGCCTTTCCGTCATGCCCATCGCTTGCAGCACTTCGGCGTTGCGCAACGAGCCTTCCACATAGCGCGAGGCCCGCAGCCCCTCGGTCTGCAAGGTGTCGAGGGCGGCGCGGCTGAACCTGTCGTTGAGCCAGGCGAGCACCAGCATGAGGGCGACGCAGGCGGCGGCGCCCATGCCCAGCAGCGGGTGGAACAGCCAGATGACACCGACGTAGACGATGACCCAGGGCGCATCGAACAGTGCGGTGACGCCGTTGGCCGAAAACAGGTTGCGCAGCAACCCGACATCGCGAACCGCATCGGCACGGACCGCCTGCGGCGCCAGCGCGGTGGCCTTGACGAGGGTGTGGATGACGGGCGGTGACAGCCGTTCGTCGATGAGGTTGCCGGTCAGGTGCTGCAGCCGCAGCCGCGCATAGTCCAGCATCAGCAGGATCGCGAGCGCGATGCCCACGCCCATCAGCAGCACGGCAAGCGTCTCGACGCTGTTGCTGGGAATGACGCGATCAAACACCTGCAGGGTGAAGATCGCCGGGACCAGGAACAATAGATTGATGACGAAGGAGAACGCGGCCTGGTGGGCCAGCAGCGGCTTCAATTCGGCCAAGAGCAGTTTCACGGCACACCCCTTTGAGGAAGGGCGGCACTGACCCCACGCGGCACAGCCTATTCCTGGCATTCGGCAGGTTCTGTGCGCTGGCCCGCATGGGGGTGTGCATCGCGCGGTCGATGGCTGGCGCCCGCTTCAGCGGCCCCGGTATGCCGACCCTCGCCGAGGGTGCGCCCGCCAGGAAGCCGCACCGTTCGCCATCGCACCGACCGCGAGGGCCCTTGGTGACCCAATTGCAGCTCCGGTCGAGGGGGGGAGCGCAGGACTTGACGAAGAGGCCAAGGCGATGACATCCATCGTGAACAGCGTGGCCTACCGGGACGGGCAGCGCCTGGACGACATGGCCGTCGACGAGATCGGCGCGTTCATCCAGCAGGCCGGCACCTTCGTCTGGCTGGGCTTGCACGAGCCGGACGAAGTGCAGTTGCGCCGGATCCAGCAAGCGTTCGGCCTCCATGAACTGGCCATCGAGGACGCCCACCACGCCCACCAGCGGCCCAAGATCGAGGCCTACAGCAACTCGCTCTTCATCGTGCTGAAGACCGTGCAGCTGGACAAGGGCCAGGCGGTCTATGGCGAGACCCATCTCTTCGTCGGCCCGAACTTCCTGGTGTCGGTTCGCCACGGCGCCTCGTCAAGCTACGAGCATGTGCTGCAGCGCGGCGACGAAGGCACGAAGGGCCTGCCCAAGGGGCCGGGCTTCGCCCTCTACGCGGTGCTGGATTTCGTGGCCGACAACTACCAGCCCGTCGTGGCCCAGTTCGAGAAGGACTTCGATGCCATCGAGGCCGACATCTTCAATGACCAGTTCGACCGGCTCGTGATCGAGCGGCTGTACACGCTGAAGCGCCATCTGCTCGAGTTGCGCAATGCCGCCCTGCCCCTGGCGGAGATCAGCTCCGAACTGATGCGCTTGCACGAAGACCTGATCCCGAAGGAACTGCGCGCCTACTTCCGGGACATCCAGGACCACGTCTCGCGCCTGGTGGGTCTGATCGACGGCATGCGTGACATGCTGACCACCGCCATGCAGGTGAACCTGGCGCTGGTGGCCAACAACCAGAACGAGGTCGTCAAGCGCCTGGCCGGCTGGGGCGCGATCCTGGCCATACCCACCGTCATCTTCAGCCTCTATGGTATGAACTTCGAATGGATGCCGGAGCTGAAATGGAAGGCCGGCTATCCCTCGGCCGTGGCCCTCACCGTGCTGGGTTGCGTCCTCGTCTACCGTCGCCTGCGCAAGGCCGGATGGGTATAGCCCGGGTTGGAGCCTGGATTGCAATGAATCGCGGCATCCGGGTCCGACACTTGCGTGCGGGGCCGCCCATACTCCCCTTGCTGGCGGTGCGAGATTGAGGCTTCGCGGCCCCGGCTACCCGCAGCTGCAGAAAGATCATGTCCGTCCTCTACGAAATAACCCACCGCACGGTCTACCGCTACAGCGAACCGGTGCGCTTCGGCGAACACCGCGTGCTGTTCCGCCCGCGCGACAGCCACGACCTGCATGTGCTGGCAACCGACCTGCGCACCGATCCACCGGCCGCCATCCTCCTGATCCAGGATCCGAATTCCAATTCGGTGGCCCTGGTGCAGCCGCTGGCGCCCGCGGCGCGGCTGGAGATCATCAGCACCTTCAGCATCGAGCACGCCCACACCAACAACCTCGAGTTGCCGGTGTCGGACTCGGCGCGGCTCTTCCCGCTGGTCTATGGCGTCGACGACAGGCTCGATCTCGAGCCCTTCCTCAGGCCGCACCACGAAGACCCCCAGGGCGTGCTCACCGCCTGGGCGCGCCAGTTCGTACACAGCACGGGCGCGAGCGATACGCGCGACATCCTGGTGCGCATGAACCGGCACATCGGCGACACGCTGCGCTACGAAACAAGGAACGAGGAAGGCACACAGGAACCCCTGGCCACGCTGGCGCTGGGCAGCGGCACCTGCCGCGACTTCTCGCTGCTGATGATGGAAGCGATACGCCGCCTGGGCATCGCGGCGCGCTTTGTCTCGGGCTATCTGTACGACGCCTCGCTCGAGGGTGCGGGGCCTGCGATGGTGGGATCGGGTTCGACCCACGCCTGGCTGCAGGCCTATCTGCCGGGGGCGGGCTGGGTGCCCTTCGACCCCACCAACAACCTGCTGGGTGGCACGCAGCACATCCGTGTCGGCGTCGCCCGCCATCCGGCACAGGCCGCGCCGGTATCGGGCAGCTGGTACGGCAACAAGACGGCCTACCTGGGCATGGACGTCGAGGTTCGCGTCGCGCGTGTGGACCCGGCGCCCAAGACGGCGCCGGCCTTGGAGCGCCCGGTCCCGAGTTCCGCCGACGCACCGGACAAGACCAAATAGCCCGGCCTGGGCGCCGCCCGGCAGGGCGCAGTGCCCTATGTTCGTCATCGAACCGATCTCGCCCGCGCCAGCGCTCATGCTGGGCCCCACCGGCCCGCCCGCGGCCGGCAGCGAAGGAAGCTCATGAACAAGTCAGGCCTTGCCTTGCTACCCCTTGCCGCATGGCTGCTCAGCGCCTGCGTCGTGGTGCCCGACCGCCACGGCCCGGGCGCGACCATCGGCATCGGCATTGCCGTGCCCGCGCTGCCCCTGGTGGTCGAACTGGGCAGCGATCCCTACTACCACCAGGGCGGCTACACCTATTTCTACGACCGCGACCGCTGGCGCTATGGGCAATCGCGCAATGGGCCCTGGGTGGATCTGCCACGCAGCCACTACCCGCGCGAGATCCGGTACCGGGAGCGTGGCGAGGGGCGCGACCGCGGTGACGGCAACCGCGGCCGTGACGACGGCGGCCGCGGCCGCGGTCGCTGAGCCCGGGCGTTGCGGCTGGGCCCGCCAGGGGCCGGGCGGCCTGCCGCTCAGGCCGCCCGCGATGGCCGCCGCACGAAGGGCAGGCTGTCGCCGTGCGGCTAGGCCAGCGCGGCGGGTTGCGCTGCGGCCTGGGCTTGGGCCTCGGCCGCCGAGGTGTCGGCCGGCTTTTCTGGCGGCGTCGGCGTCGTCGGCGTCGGTGCCCTCGCCTTGCGGCGGGGCGGCACCGCCTGCTTGCCGACCGGGCGGCGTGATGTGGGCCTCAGGGCCATGTTGGAGTTCCTGCATGAGGGTTGACGGGTCGGCTGACGGCTGCAGCCCGTGCTGCCACGGCCGTCTGGCCTTTGGAATGCCGAAGTATCAGCGGCCTGCGCACCGTCGCAGGCGACAGCCAGGACAGACCGCTCAGGCCGCCACCGGCGAATAGCCGGCGCGCCTGATCGCGTCGCCGAGTTGGCGGGCGCTGGCCCTGCCGGCCTCGATCTCGACCGTGAAGGTGGCCAGGTCCACCCGCACCTGCGCCGTCCGGTCCACCGCCATCAAGGCCCTGCTGACGGCGTTGGCGCAACGGCTGCTTGTCATGTCGCTGACCAGGAAGGCAATCATGGTGCCGTCAGACGCGGCGCCCGCCGATCACGCGGAACAACACCACGACGACGGCAATGACCAGCAGCACATGGATCAAGCCCCCCAGCGTGGTTGAAGTGACCAGGCCCAGGAGCCAGAGGACGAGCAGGATGATGGCGAGGGTCTCGAGCATGGAGGCTCCTTTCGGGGGTCGGTGACGGATGCGCCGTTTTAGGCGCGGACCTGCGGGCTGTCGGTGCGCTGTCCAACATCGGCCGCCGCCGCCCACCACGCGCCCGGCGCCATCAAGCCCGGGGCGGCGCGGGCAGGTCATGCTCGCGCAGCATCACGGGATCCCACGATCCGGCAACAACGCGCCGCACGACGGCGGCGTCGATTTCATGGCGGTTTGCCTGAAAGACAGCGACCGCATCGCTGCCGTCGGCCTGGCCCTTGAAGCGGTAGTGCAACACCAGCCTGGAGATGCGGGCGCCCACGCTGAGGCCATCCGGCAACTGCACGCGGAACCTCACGGCATCGGCCACGGCATCGAAGGCCGGCGGCGGCAGCACAGCCGCGTCGGATGGGGTGGCGGCCTCCTGGCCCGCCTCAGCGCCTGCCTGGCCGCCCCCAAGGGCAGGCGCCCGGGCGTCCTGGCCTGCATCGGTATTGCCCTGCACTCTTGCGCTCATCGTGGCCTCTGGCTACCCCTGCCGGCACGGGCTGTGCGGGCGACTTGGCAGCTTCTCTGCTGGGGCGACGGCCGTCTGTGCGCCGGCGTACAGAAGGGCTAGGACACCGTGGAAGCCCAGGCTCCCGCCACGTCCATGCTGGCCATCGACGGGCCAGGGTGGCATGGCGCACAGACGCGCTACCCTCCCCGGGGCTACACCGCCTGCATCCGATCCATCGCCACACTCGCCAAGTCCAGCCCTGCCCTGTGGAGGCTGGCCGCCGCGCTGGCCGGGCTGCTGTTGCTACCGCCCTTGCTGTTGCTGCTGTGGAGCCTCGCCTTCGGCTGGAACTGGGCCCGCGCGCCGCTGCAGGACTGGGCCCTGCAACGCAGCGGCCGGGTGCTGACCATCGCCGGCGACCTGGACCTGGTGTGGGCCTGGTCGCTGCCGCGCGTGCGCCTGCAGGCGCTGAGCTTTGCCAACCCGCCCTGGGCCGCCACGCCGCAGATGCTGGTGGCCGAGGCAGCCGACATCAGCATCGACCTGCGCCAGTTGCTGCAGGGCCGGCTGGCCTTTCCCGGCGTGAGCCTGCTGCGCCCGCAACTGTTCCTGGAACACGCTGCCGACGGCCGCAAGAACTGGTTGCTCGACCGCCTGCAGAGCGACGAATCGGTGCGCATCCCCATAGCCCGCCTGCTGCTCGACCAGGCCCGCATCCACTACCTCGAGCCGGCGCGCCAGACCGCCGTCGTGCTGGACCTCTCGACCGTGAGCGCCCCGAATGCCGAGGCCATGGCCGAAGCCGGCACGCTCGTGTTCAAGGCCGAGGGCCAGTTCCACGGCCAAGCCTTGTCGGCCAGCGGCAGCGGCGGCGCCGTGCTCGCCTGGCGCGACACCACCGTGCCCTACCCGCTGCAGTTGCAGGCCACGCTGGGCCGCACCCGGGTGCAGGCCGCCGGCAGCGTGACCGGGCTGTTCGCGCTCAGCGCCGTCGATCTGCAACTGAGCCTGAGCGGCGACAGCCTGGCCACCCTCCAGCCGCTGATCGGCGTCGCCCTGCCGCCCACGCCGGCCTACCGCAGCAGCGGCCGCCTGCTGCACGGCGGCAGCCGCTGGCGCTATGAAGGCTTTGCCGGCCAGATCGGCCGCAGCGACATCGCCGGCACGCTGCAGGTCGACGGCGGCGGGTCAAGGCCGCTGCTCACAGGCAGCTTGCGTTCGCGCCGGCTCGAACTGGCCGACCTCGGCCCGGCGGTGGGCACCGGCACGGCAACCCCAGGGCGCGTGCTGCCCGATGCCGAATTGAACACCACGGCCTGGGCCCAAATGGATGCCGACGTCCAGGTCCACGCCGATGACCTGGTGCGCGAGCACGCCTTGCCCGTTGCCGCGCTGGATCTGCGCTTGCAGTTGCAGGGCCGCCAGTTGCGGCTGGACCCGCTGCACTTCGACATTGCCGGCGGGCGGGTGCAGGCCAGCCTGGGCCTGGACGCGCGCCAGCCACCGCTGCGCGGCCGGCTGGCGGCCAGGCTGAACGGGCTGCAGCCGGGCCGCCTGCTGCCCACCGCCGACCGCCGCCTGGACGCCCTGGGCCGGGTCGACGGCGACCTCGAACTGCAAGGGCAAGGGGCAACGGTGGCGGCCCTGCTGGCCAGCTCCAGCGGCCATCTGCGCCTGGCGGCGCACAGCGGCCAGATCAGCCGCCTGCTGATGGAGCAGACCGGCCTGCACCTGCTCGAAATCCTGCGCCTGAACCTCAGCGGCGACCAGGCCATCGCGCTGCACTGCGCGGTGGCCGAATTCAAGGTGGCGCAGGGCGTGATGCAGGTCCGCACGCTGGTGCTGGACACCGAGGTCAACACCCTGGTGGGCAGCGGCGTGATCGACCTCGCGCACGAGCAGTTCGACCTCACCCTCATACCCCGCACCAAGGTCGCCAGCATCGTGGCGCTGCGCAGCCCGATCCGCATTGGCGGCAGCTTTGCCAGCCCGGTGCTGGACGTGGACCGTGGCCGCATCGCGGCACGCGGCCTGGGCGCATTGGCGCTGGGCCTGCTGAATCCGCTGCTGGCACTGCTGCCGCTGATCGAGACCGGGCCGGGCGTGGCCGGCGGTTGCGACCGGCCGCACCCGGCGCCGGCCCCGCCCAGGGCCGAAGCACGCCGCCCCTAGTGGCCGGAGCGCTGCGGTCAATCGAACGGTGTCGCGGCGCGCCGCTCGGGCCCGTGGCGCCGGTTCAGCAGCGAGCGCAGCACCGGGTCGGCGCCGGCCAGTTCCTGCGGTATCGGCGTGCCGGTGCGGGTCTCGGCGCGGTCGTCGCGCAAGGTCGACAGATTGGAGCCGCCCATCGAGGTGGCGACGATCTGGCGCGCCAGCACGGCCTGTCGCTCGTCGTCGGCCTGCACCACGAGCACGGCCGTGTCGGCCGAAGCGCCCCTGGCCGGCGGGGCCTCGTCGGCCGCATCGGCGTCGTCCGTGCCGGCTGCCAGCACGCCCACCAGCCGGCCCAGGCTGGCTTGCCAGCCCTGGGCCATGAGGGCGCCCAGCACCGGGCTGGCGACGAAGAGGCTCACGCCGGCGAGGGCCTGCTCGATGCTCACGCCGTTCGCCGCGCCGGCGCCGCCGGCAAGCAGGGCCGTGTCGCTGGCCTCCTGTGGACCGGCCATGGCCATGAGGCGCCGGTCGGGTTTCAGCAGGCGCAGATTGACAGCCGGCAGGCCGCAGCGCCGCAAGGCATCGCGCGTGGCCTCGGCGGCGTTCCAGCTGTCGTAGAGGCCCAGGATGTGGTGCCGATAGGTTTGCATGGCAGGCGGCTTTCAAGCACAGCTCAACCCTCGTCGGGCCGAGCGGCAGGAGGTTGGGAGGGCCGGAACACGCTCAGTGGGGTGCCGACGCCGCCGGTGGATTGACGATCACCGTCGTGCCTTCGCCCGCCGCGCCGGTGGCGCCGGTATCCCCCGTATTGCCGGTGTTGCCGGTATCGCCGGTGCTGCCCGTCATGCCGGTCATGCCGGTCATGCCGGTCATGCCGGTGCTGCCCTTGGCGCCAGCGTTGCCATCGTTGCCCTGATTGCCCTGGTTGCCGGCCGCGCCCTGCGGACCGGGCGGCCCGGGCACCGGCACGGTCACGACGGTGGCCCGTTCGCAGCCTCCCAGCCCCAGGGCAAGTGAACTGACAGCGAGCAACATGATCAGCGGATTCATCTGGCTTTCCTCTCGAATCGGACAGGTGCAGCGAACGGGATCCGGCGATGCCATGTGACCCCTCGATGCCCGCGCACCATAGGTCGGCTGGCGCCCGCTTTCTGTGCGCCAGCCGACACAGCGCCGGCGCCGGCGCAGCCACGCGGCGCCGGTGGTGGGACTGCGCCTACGGCCGCCCGCGACCACGGCCTATGGCAAGCCGGCCCCGCGCCCCGCATGCTTGCTGCGGCCCCAGGCGCGGGCCCCCCCCAGCATCCACCGGGACACCCCATGAACCTGAACCTCGCGTTGACACCCCTGATCTCGCTGCTGGCCGGCATCCTCATCCTCGCGATGCCCAGGCTGCTGAATTTCATCGTGGCCATCTACCTGATCGTGATCGGCCTCGTCGGCCTGTTCGGCGTTGGCGGCTTGCACATGCGGTAGGGCAGCGCGGCCAGGCCCTGCAATCCGCTGCAGGCCGGCCACACCGGCGGGGTTGGGTACGACGAGGTGATCCAGCACCCGCCGCACGCCGGGCATGGCCCGGGCCGCCGCCAGTGCCTGCTCATGCTCGCCCGCGCTGGCCATCCGGCCCCCGAGCGTGATGTCGCCGCCGTCGATGCACACCCTGAGCCGGTGTACGGAAAGCGCGACCTGGCGCGTGAGCGCGGCCTCGATGTCGACCCTGACCGACGCCGGGCTCAGCCGCGGTCGCAGCGCGATGCGGTTGTGGACGCCGGCCACGCCCCGCACGTTCCGCACGGCCTCGGCCGCCGCCTGGCGCTGGTAGTTCCATTCGAGTTCCCCCAGCAGCGTGACCCAGCCGCTGTGGACGCGCACGCTCACGTCATCGGGTGACAGGCGCGCCAGCCACTGCAGCAGCCTGGCCGCCGCCAGTGCAATGTCGGCGTCGGCGCGTGGCAGCGCCGGCGGCCGCAGCACCCGGATGTTGATCACCAGCGCCACCATGCCCACCACGCGCAGCGCCGCGCCCTCGGCGTTCCAGCGCTGCTGCGGGCTGCCGACCCGGCCCCGCAAGGTGACCACGCCGCCGTCCACCTCGACGCCGATGTCCGCCACCTCCAGGCCGGGTTCGCGCCCGAGTTCACCGAGTACGTCTTGCTGCAGCTGGCTGTCGGCATTCATGGCGGGCTCCTCCGACGGCAGCCGTCGCAGCAGCCACTTTGGCGCCGCCACCGGGCCCGGTCCGTGCGCCAGCGCACCGAATGCCGGCGGGCCGATGTCTACGCTGGCCCGCATGGCAATCGGCCATGACAACGAGGAGCAAGCCATGTCCCTGGGAATGATTCTGTTGATCCTGCTGGTGCTGATGCTGCTGGGCGCCGTGCCGACCTGGCCGCACAGCCGCGGCTGGGGCTACGGGCCCAGTGGCGGCCTGGGCCTGGTGGTGGCGGTGGTTCTGGTGCTGCTGCTGATGGGGCGCATCTGAGCGCCACGGCCGGGCCCAGCGCGCCGGCCGGCCGCGAGCCTGTTCGGTGCCGTAGCGCACAGACCGCAGCCACCGGACTGGCCTAGTCTGCGCCAGGCCCCCGGCACGGACTTTCTGTCCTTCGCCGCCCCGCCAGGGCCAGCCTCCAAGACTCGAGATCCCATGTGCCACTACCTCGTCCTCGACATCGATCCCACCGCCCACTGGCTGGGCCTGCGCGACGGCTATGGCAAGCACCACCTGGCCCGCGTCGCCAACGGCGCCATGGCCGTCGTCGGCGACGAGTTGCACGGCGCCGCGCCGGCGCTGGGCCTCAACTTCCTCAGCAGCGCCCGCTCGGGCCACCGCCTCAGCGCCCAGTTCGCCTTCCTGCGCGTCAGCCGCCAGGCCATGGTCGACCATCTGCATCCGCCGCAGCGCCGCGGCCCGGCCGCCGCAGCCGTCGAGCAGCTGATCGCCTCCTGATGGCCGCGGGCCGAACGGTCAACGGGGCCCGGTAATCCGGGCCCCGTCTGGTTTGACAGCCGGCCTGCGCCGGCCTCACGGCTTCAGCGCTTATTGCCGGTCCGCACGCCGCTCAACAGGGCCAGCGCCAGGCCGGCCAGGGCCAGCGACTCCGGCTCGGGCACGCCGCTGGTGGGGCCGCGTGTATTGCCCACGTTGTCGGCGATCGTCCCGACCGAGCTGCCATTGTTCTTGAGCCCGCGCGCCGTGTAGCTGACCGAGGTGATCTGGTTGTAGATCGACTGCGCGCTGAAGGCACCCAGCTCCAGGCCGACCGGCTGACCGGTCAGTGTCGGGCCGCTGGTGTAGACCCAGGTCAGGTTGGTGATGGCGGGGCTGTCGTTCGGCAGCACGTCATCGGGCGTGAAGCCGCTGTTCTGCACCATGCACTCCCAGCCGGCGGGGCCGTTGCAGCTACCGGCGACATAACCGGCGAAGTCGTAGATCGTCAGGAAGGCGCCGAAGCTGAGGTTGACGTGCGGCACCGTCTCGCTGACCGGCGGCAGGCCGGCCACCGCGTCCTGGTCAGCCGACAGCGTGAGCGCATACGACCAGCTGTAGAGGCCCGGGCCCGCACCCGTGATGGTGGTGCCGGTGGGGATGATGTTGGCCCCCGAAGCCAGGGGAACGAGGGCTATCAGGCAGGCCAGGGAGATCTTTTTCATCGGAGGGCTTTCAAGGGGGTGGGAAGGCGGCGTCGGCTGGCGGCCACACCGATTGGGTGTTCGGCCGATGCGTCGACAGCGGCATTTGAGGGCGCCGCTCCCCCAGGGTCTGTGCGCTGGCATACGGCGGCCTGTGCGCCGCAGCAACGGTTGGCGCCGGTGGTTCGCCAGCGCACAGAAGACAGCGCGGTGCAGGCCTACAACCGGCTTTCGCGGGCCACGCGCCGCACCTGACCAGGGCCACCGCGCCGCCCGCCGCACCGTTCACTCAACCCCAGAAAGAAAGCCCACCATGACCTCGGTCCACAAACTCAGCCTCCTTTCACTGGCCGTGCTGGCCACCCTGATGGCCGTCCCGGCCGACGCGCAGGAAAGCTATTACTACGGCGGCTTCGGCATCGGCCAGGGGCGCGCCCGCATCGACGACGCACGCATCTCCGAGGCACTGCTGGAGCGGGGCTTCACCACGAACTCCATCGCCCGCGAAGAGCGCTCGTCGGCCTACAAGATCTTCGGCGGCTACCAGGTCAACCGCTACCTCGGTGTCGAACTGGGCTACTTCAAGCTGGGCACCTTCGGCTTCACGGCCGACGCCAGCCCGGCCGGCACCTTGAACGGCGGCTTCCGCGTCAAGGGCTTCAACCTCGGCGTGGTGGGCACCCTGCCCATCACCGAGAAGTTCTCGGCCCTGGGCCGTGTGGGCATCCAGCGCGCCACCACGCTGGGCACGCTCACGCCCACCGGCAGCGTCACCGTGTCCGACACCCGCCCGTCGCAGCGCGAGGCCAATGCCAAGGTCGGCCTGGGCCTGCAGTACGAGTTCAACCCCTCGGTGCTGGGCCGCGTCGAGGCCGAGACCTTCCGCGTCAGCGACGCCATGGGCAACCACACCCAGGTGGCGATGTACACGGTGGGCCTGGTGTTCCCCTTCGGCCGCAGTCCCGCACCGGCGCGCCGCGCCGCCGCTGCCCCGGCCTACGAGCCGCCGGCCTTCGTGGCCCAGGCCCCCATGGTCATCACCGAGACGGCGCCGCCGCCGGTGGCCGTGGTCGCGCTGGAACCGGCCACGCCGCTGGTGGCCTTCGCGCCGCCGCAGAGCCGCCGCGTCAGCTACGCCGCCGAGTCCTTCTTCGCCTTCGACCGCGCGGAACTGCAGCCCGCCGGCAAGTCGGCGCTGGACGTGTTTGCCAGCCAGCTGGAAGGCAGCAGCTACGACAACATCCGCGTCCAGGGCCATGCCGACCGCATCGGCGGCGCAACCTACAACCAGACGCTGTCACTGGCGCGCGCCGACGCAGTGAAGGCCTATCTGGTGAGCCTGGGCCGCTTCGACGCGGCGCGCATCACGACCGAAGGCCGCAGCGAATCCGAGCCGGTGACGCTGCCCGACGACTGCAAGGGCCCGATGAGCACGCCGGTGATCGCCTGCCTGCAGCCCGACCGCCGCGTCGAGATCGAGGTCAGCGGTACGCGGTGACATGAAGGCCGGTGCCATCCGGGCCGGCCTCGCGGCCGGCTTGCTGAGTCTGGGCGGCTGCGCCGCGCTGCGGGCCGGGGATCCCGTGTCCCTTCCAGCCGATGTGCCGGCCGCCTGGTCGCAGGCATCGACACCCGGCGTGGCGGCCGGCCTGGCGCAGTGGTGGCAGCGCTTCGACGACACCCTGCTCACGCAGTTGGTGGCCGATGCACTGCAGGCCAATACCGGCGTGCAGGGCGCCCAGGCGGCCTTGCGCCAGGCGCGTGCGCTGAGCGCGGTGTCTGGCGCCGGGCTGTGGCCGCAGGTCGGCAGCGCGGCCTCGGCCCAGACCGGCACGCGCGGCGGCCGCGGCAGCGGCACCAGCTTTCAGGCCGGGCTTGATGCCAGCTGGGAGATGGACCTCTTCGGCGGCGCGCGAGCCCGGCTCGCCAGCAGCGAGGCCACGGCCAGCGCCAGCGCGGCGCGCCTGGCCGATGTGCAGGTCTCGCTGGCCGCCGAGGTGGCCTTGAACTACATCACGCTGCGCAGCGCCCAGGCCCGCCTGGCCATCGCCGACGCCAATCTGGCCAGCCAGTCGCAGACGCTGCAGATCACCGGCTGGCGTGTCCAGGCCGGCCTGCTGAGCATGCTGGAATCGGAACAGGCGCACGCCGCGGTGGCGCAGCTGGCGGCAGCGCGGCCGGCGCTGCAGACGCGCATCGCGCAGTCGGCCCACGCGCTGGCGGTAATCACGGGCCGCCC
Source organism: Rubrivivax sp. A210 (assembly GCF_904426505.1). Classification (GTDB taxonomy): domain Bacteria; phylum Pseudomonadota; class Gammaproteobacteria; order Burkholderiales; family Burkholderiaceae_C; genus Rubrivivax. The sequence continues at coordinate 74,405 of NZ_CAJGBN010000001.1, read as the reverse complement.
GCCGGCCGCGCTGGCGGCCGAACTGTCGGCACCGGGCCGGCTGCCGCGTGCGGCAGCCGAACCGCTGCCCGACCCGCCCGCCGAGACCCTGAACCAGCGCCCCGATGTGCGCGCCGCCGCCGCGCAGGTGCTGGCCGCGCAAGGCCAGGTGGCGCAGGCCGATGCGGCGCGCTACCCCGGCTTCAGCCTGGGCGGATCGCTGGGCTCCAATGCGGCCACGCTGGGTGCCCTGGGCAATGGCGCCAACCTCGTGACCTCGCTGCTGGCCCGCGTGAGCTGGCCGCTGTGGGACGGCGGCGCCGCCAGCGCCCAGCTCGAGGCCCAGCAGGCGGGTCTGGCGCAGGCAAGCTCGGCCTACCGCGGCACCGTGCTCGCGGCACTGCAGGAGGTCGAGGACACGCTGGTGGCGCTGCGCGGCGACCATGAACGCGTCACCCAGCTGCGCCAGGCCAGCGCGGCCGCCGTCAACGCCGCCACGCTGGCGCGCCAGCGCCATGCCGGCGGGCTGGTGGATTTCCAGACCGTGCTCGAGACCCAGCGCAGCCAGCTCGGCGCGCAGGACAGCCTGGCCGGCGCCGAGGCCGACGCGGCCAGCGACCAGGTGCGCCTGTTCAAGGCTCTGGGCGGCGGCTGGCCCGCGCCTGCTGACAACAGCCGGCCCCCTTCGCCCACCCACGGCGCCCGCCCGGCGCCCCCTTCCACCCTGCCCGGCCCGCCCGCGCGATGAACGACACCACACGCCTCGCACCTCCCCCGCCGGCGTTGCCGGCTGCCGCGCCCAAGCCGCCCGCTGCACCAGCCACCGCGCCGGCCGCCACGCCAGCCGCCACGCCATCCTCCGGCTTGTCTGCCCTGCTAGACGAGCCCGCGGCGCGCCCCTGGTACCGCCGGCCGCTGTGGTGGTCCGTCGCCGCGCTGCTGCTGCTGCTGGTGCTGGCCGGCCTGGCCTGGTGGTGGTGGAGCAGCCGCGCCGCCCACGCCGCGCCGGTCTACACCACGCAGCCGGCCACGCGCGGCAACCTGACGCTCAAGGTGACGGCCAACGGCACGCTGCAGCCCACGCGCAGCACCGGCATCGGCAGCGAGCTCTCGGGCACCGTGCTCAAGGTCAATGTCGACGTCAACGACCGCATCCGCCGCGGCCAGGTGCTGGTGGTGCTGGACACCGCCAAGCTGCGCGACCAGGTGCAGCGCGCCCTGGCCGGCCTGGCGGCGGCGCAGGGCCGCATGGCGCAGACCGCGGCCACGGTGCAGGAAGCGCAGGCCGCACTGGCTCGGCTGGAAGAAGTGGCGCGGCTGTCGGGCGGCCAGGTGCCTTCGCGCGCCGAACTCGACGGCGGGCGCGCCACGCTGGCGCGCGCACTGGCCGACCGCGCCAGCGCCGGCGCCAATGTCGCCGACGCCCAGGCCGCGCTGTCCACCGAGCGCATCAACCTGGGCAAGGCCTCGATCACCGCGCCGGCCGACGGCACGGTGCTCACGCGCACGGTCGAGCCCGGCAATGCGGTGGCGGCGTCACTGCAGGCGGTGACGCTGTTCACCGTGGCCGACGACCTGCGCCAGCTGCGCCTGTGGGTCTATGTCGACGAGGCCGACGTGAGCGCGGTGCGGGTGGGGCAGCAAGCCAGCTTCACGGTCAGCGCCTACCCGGGGCGGCCGTTTCCGGCGCAGGTCACGCGCGTGGGCTTCGGCTCGACCATCACCGACAACGTTGTCACCTACCTCACCTATCTGGACGTGGCCAATGCCGACCTCAGCCTGCGCCCCGGCATGACCGCCACCGCCACCATCACCGCCACCCAGCGCCAGGATGTGCTGCTGGTGCCCAATGCGGCACTGCGCTTCGTGCCCGGCAGCGCGGCGCCAGCGGCCGCGGCCAAGGGCATCGCGTCCAGCCTGATGATCGGCTCGCAACGTCCGCCCCGCCGCCAGTCGGGTGCCGGCGCCAGCACCGCCGCGGCGCGTCAGGTCTGGGTGCTGGCCGATGACGGCAAGCCCGCCGCGGTGGCGGTGACGCCCGGCATCAGCGACGGCCGCATGACCGAGATCACCGGCGGCGAGCTGCAAGCCGGCATGCGCGTGATCACCGACCAGAAGAGCGCAGCCCAGTGAGTGATCCACTGATCCAGCTGCGCGGCGTCTGCAAGCGCTACGGCAGCGGCGCGGCCGAGCTGATGGCCTTGAAAGACATAGCTCTCGACATCGCGGCCGGCGAGTTCGTCGCGATCATGGGGCCCAGCGGCTCGGGCAAGAGCACGGCCATGAACATCCTGGGCTGCCTGGACACGCCCAGCAGCGGCCAGTACCTGTTCAAGGGCGCGCACGTCGAGGCACTCACGCGCGACCAGCGGGCGCGGCTGCGTCGGCGCTACCTGGGCTTCGTGTTCCAGGGCTTCAACCTGCTGGCGCGCACCTCGGCGCAGGAAAACGTGGAGCTGCCCCTGCTCTACCGTGGCGACGCTGCCGCCACGCGAAGCAAGGCCGCGGCGCGCGCCCTGGCCTCGGTCGGGCTGGGCGGGTGGGAGCGGCACACGCCGGCCGAGCTCTCGGGCGGCCAGCAGCAGCGCGTGGCCATTGCCCGCGCCATCGTCACCGAGCCGGCCGTGGTGCTGGCCGACGAGCCCACCGGCAACCTCGACACCCGGCGCAGCCACGAGATCATGGGCCTGCTGCTGGCGCTCAACCGCGACCACGGCATCACCGTGCTGATGGTCACTCACGAGAACGACATGGCGGCCTACGCCCACCGCCTGGTGACCTTCGTCGACGGCCGCCTGGCCCACGACGTGGCCAACGCCCACCCCACGACGTCGGCACCCGCCGAGCCGGCCAACGCAGCCCTCGCCTGATGCTGTACAGCGTCTTCCTGCTGGCCCTGCACTCGGTGCAGCGCAATGCCCTGCGCTCATTCCTCACCATCCTGGGCATCGTCATCGGCGTCAGCGCCGTCATCACCATGGTGACGCTGGGCAATGGCGCGAGCCTGGCCATCCGCAACCAGATCGCCAGCCTGGGCAGCAACCTGCTGCTGGTGATGCCGGGCCAGCGCGGCCCCGGCGGCAGCGGGGGTGGCGGTGGCGGCGTGCCGCAGTTCACCGAGGCCGACGCCGAGGCCATTGCGGCCCAGATCGGTGGCGTGGCCGCGGTGGCGCCGCAGGGCCGCGCCGGCGCCACCGTGGTGGGCAACGGCCGCAACTGGGTCACCAATGTGACCGGCAGCACCAATGCCTGGTTCGAGACCGGCAACTGGAAGCTGCAGCAGGGGCGCCGCTTTGCGCCCGACGAGCAGGAGGCCGGCGCCGCCGTCTGCATCGTCGGCGAGACCGTGCGGCGCGAGATTTTCGGCGGCGCCGCCGGCAGCCTGGGCCTGGGCGAGCAGCTGCGCATGCGCCAGTTCTCGTGCGAGGTCATCGGCATCCTGGCTGCCAAGGGCCAAAGCGGCATGGGCGACCAGGACGACACCGTGCTGCTGCCGCTGGTGACGCTGCAGCGCCGCGTCACCGGCAACCGCAAGGTCGGCACGCTGGCGGTGGCGATGGAGGACGGCAGCGACGGCGCGCGCCTGAAAGCCAGCCTGCGCCAGCTGCTGCGCGAACGCCGCAAGCTGGGCGACGACGACGCCGACAACTTCAACATCTTCGACACCCAGCAGCTGGCCGAGACCCTGTCCAGCACCATGAGCGTGCTGACCACGCTGCTGGGCGCGGTGGCCGCGGTGAGCCTGCTGGTGGGCGGCATCGGCATCATGAACATCATGCTGGTCAGCGTCACCGAGCGCACGCGCGAGATCGGCCTGCGCCTGGCGGTGGGCGCGCTCGAGGGCGAGGTGCTGCTGCAGTTCCTGATCGAGGCCGTGGTGCTGTCGGCGCTGGGCGGGGTGATCGGCATCGCCATCGCCACCGCAGCCTCGTGGGGGCTGTCGCTGGTGATGGAGGTGCCCTATGCCTTCGACCCCGCCATCAACCTGCTGTCGCTGCTGTTCTCGGCTGGAATCGGCGTGCTGTTCGGCTACTTCCCGGCGCGGCGCGCGGCGCAGATGGACCCCATCGAGGCACTGCGCCATGAATGAGCAAAGGGGCGCGCCCAGCGTTCGCCAACGCACCGACCCGCCAGGTCGGCAGCCCTAGCCTAGGGCTGCCGACGTGACCCGAAGTTGTCCGGTCGCCGAAACCACTTCTGGAGATCATCATGCGCACACCCCGCACCCCAAGCCCGCAATGGCGGGCCCTGGCCCTCGGCCTCGCCGGCCTCACGGCGGCCTCGGGCAGCCAGGCCCAGGTCACCTTCTATGAGCACGACGGCTTCCGCGGCCGCAGCTACACCACCACCATCCCGGTGCCCGACCTGCAGCGCCGCGGCTTCAATGACCGCGCGTCTTCGGCCGTGGTCACCAGCGACCGCTGGCTGATCTGCGAGGACTCGCGCTTCGAGGGCCGCTGCACCGTGCTGAGGCCGGGGCAATACCCTTCGCTGGCGGCGATGGGGCTGAACGACCGCGTGTCCTCGGTGCGCAGCATAGGCCGACGCGCCCAGGTCGACGATGATCGGTACGCGCCCCACCCCGAGGTGGTGGGCGACTTCCGCCGCCGCGACAGCGAGCGCCTGTTCGAGGCGCCGGTCAGCTCGGCGCGCGCCGTCTTCGGCGCCCCCGCCCAGCGCTGCTGGATGGAACGCGAACAGGTGAGCGAGAGCCGCGGCGACGCACGCGTGCCGGGCGCCATCCTCGGCGCCGTGATCGGCGGCATCCTGGGCCACCAGGTCGGCGCCGGCAGCGGCCGCGACATCGCCACCGTCGGCGGCGTGGTGGCCGGTGCGGCCGTGGGCTCCAACATCGGCCGCAACCAGGACGGCTCGCGCCAGGTCACGCGCGATGTCCAGCGCTGCGCCGACGGCCCGCGCCCGGCGACACCGGCCTACTGGGACGTGACCTACCGCTTCCGCGGCCAGGAGCACCAGGTCCAGCTGATGGCGGCGCCGGGCCCGACCATCACCGTCAACCGTCTGGGAGAACCGCGCGCCTGACCGCACCACCGCCAGCCGGCAGCCCGGTCCGGCCAGGCCCCTGATTCAGCGCAGCAACACACACTGCGCGCCCGCGTGGGCGCGCCGGGCTCAGGTTCGGCGGACATTTGGACGACACTGCCCCCATGAAGGGGCAGAAGAACATCTGCATGGGCATCGCCGGGCTGCTGCTGTGCGCCAGCTCGGCCATGGCCCAGTCCCAGCCCACCGCCCGGCTGACCCCCGACGAAGAGCGCTGGCTGGCCGGCACCTGGCCCGTGCTGCTCTACGCCCGCGACGAGGGGCTGCCGCTGGACGTGGTGGTGCAGCCCCAGCCCTCACCGGGCCTGCCGCCCATTGCGCTGGCCTACATCGATGGCCGCTGCAAATTCGTGTTCTCGATGCGCGGCAACCCCGAGGTGCAGGCCACGCTCTCGCGCATCGCGCCCGAGTTGCTGGACGCCACGCTGGAGCTGATGGCCGCGCACGAGCTGGGCCACTGCCGCCGCCATGTCGGCGGGGCCTGGCATGCGCTGCCGGACGGCCACGCCCAGACCAGGTCCACGGCGATGAACGCCCAGGCAGAACAAGAGGACCGCCAGGCGGTGCGGCGCGAGGAGGCCTATGCCGACCTGGTGGGCCTGGCCTGGACCTACCAGCACCACCGCCCGCTGTACGCGCGGCTGCACGCCTGGCTGGTGGCCGAACGCACGCTGCTGCAAGACCCCGGCGGCGCCCACGACACCCTGGCCTGGGCGCGCCTGGCCACCCAGGGAGAGCGCTGGGCCGGACCGGCCATCTTCGAAACCGCGAACGCGCTGTGGGTGCGCGGGCTGGACGCGGCGCGCTGACGAGAGCGCGGCGCGGCGGCCCGCCTCACTCGGCCGCAGGATCTTCGTTGCTGCGCGTCACCAGCTCGCGGTAGATGCCGCCGGTGGCGGCGCTGCCGCTGGTGCTGCCCTGACCCTTCATGCGCCGCGTACACGCCAGGCGTTCGGCGCCGGCGAGCGCATCGCAGCGCTGGCTGGTGTTGCGCAGGTAGCTCGGGTCGCGGTCCTGCAGCGCGCCGCGACGGTTCTGCTCGTAGGCCGACTTGGCCTCGTAGGCGCAGGTCTCGCGGCCCTGCAGCGAAGCACCGCTGCGGCACACCGCCAGCTCGTCGCGGTACAGCGCCTGGGCATCGGCTGCCGCACTGGCCCTTGCGGGGGTGGCCGGGGCGGCCAGTGCGGCGGTGGCCGCCACGCTGCCCACGAAGGCCACGATCGCCAAGGCGGCCAGGGCGATCACGGGCAGGGTATTCGTTTGCACAGGCTTCATGGTGGATTCCTTCGATGACAGACCTGCCGAGCGACGGGCCGGCATCCGTGGAGGGCGCCTGCCCTCAGGACAGGGCGCCGTGGCAGTCGGCACGGGCCTGGCGGCCCGGCAGGCCGTTGCAGCGCCAGACCGCGTTCGCGCGTTCGATCACGGCCGCCCGGCGCAAGGCGCCGTCAACCACCGCCTGGCGCACGACGCGGTCAAAGCTCAGCAGCAGGCCGAGCATGGCCAACAGGGCCAGCAGGGTCGCCCAGCGCCGGGCGGGTGACATGACCTAGCTCTTGGCCTTGTCGGTCTTGAACCAGGCGTCGCTGACCTTGCGCTGCCATTCGGCGATCTGCTTTTCGGCCTCGTGTACGGCAATGCCGTAGCGTTCCTGCAGCTTGCCTGCCAGCTGGTCGCGGCGGCCGGCCACGACCTCGAGGTCGTCGTCGGTGAGCTTGCCCCACTGCTCCTTGGCATGGCCGACGGTCTGCTTCCAGTTGCCCTGGATACGGTCCCAGTTCATAGCGGCTCCTTGTGTTGGGTTGAAGGGAAGGCGGCCGGGCTCAGGGCCGGATGGCGATCTCGTTCCTCACGGCCTTCACGCCATTGGCCTTCCAGGCCAGCGTCTCGGCCATGGCCTTCTCGTTGCCGCTCTTGGCAAAGCCCGAGAGCATCACGGTGCCGTTGAGCGTCTCCACGCTGATCGAGGTGCCGTCGACCGACTTGTTGTCGAGGAAGCGCGCCTTCACCGAGGTGGTGATGGCGGTGTCGTCGACATAGGCGCCCACCGATTCCTGGCCGCGCGTGACGGCGCAACCGGAGGCGGTGACGAGCACCAGCGTGGCGAGCAGGGTGGACAGGAGGGGGCGCTTGTTCATGGTGGTTCTCCGTGGTGGTGAGCCACTCTAGGCAGCGGCCGTCGGCCTGCCGATAGGCCAAGCGCGCCACGCGCTGTAGGTCGCCATCCCTTTTGGCGCCAGCGTGTGGCAGCGCACCGACCCCGCCGCGCCGTGCGCGCCACCCTCTGCCGCAGGGCTCGTGGGTGATGCCGTGATGGCACGCACACCGAACGCGCCCCCGCCTTCAAGACAGGACACCCGATGAACCACGACCGCCACCCCACGCCGCACCGTGCCACCCGCCGCGCCGCGCTGAGCGCCAGCCTGCTCGCCGCCGCCCTGGCCCTCGCCGCCTGCGCCTCCACCCCGCCGCCGACCTCGCAGATGGCGGTGGCGAATGCCGCCATGGCCCATGCCGTGAGCGCCGGCGCGGTGGAGTTCGCCCCGGCCGACATGGCCAAGGCGCGCGAGAAGCTCGGCCGCGCCAACTCGGCCCTCGCCGCCAAGGACCACGACACCGCGCTGGCGCTGGCGCAGCAGGTCCAGGTCGACGCCCAGCTGGCCGAGGCCAAGGCCGAATCGGCCAAGGCGCGCAAGGCCTCCGACGCGATGCAGCAGGCCGACCGCGCGCTGAGCGAGGAAATGTCGCGCAAAAAGCCCTGAGCCGGCCCGGCCGCCCTCACCCCTCAGCCCGCCTCCTTCCCCCCAACGAAAGCTCCCATGAACCCCCTTCGCCTCTACACCCTCACCCTGCTCGCCGCCGCCACCCTGGCCGCCTGCGGCTCGATGCCGGCCCACAACACCATGCTCGACCAGGCGCGCAGCGAATACCGCGACGCCCAGGCCAGCAGCCAGACCCAGACCCTGGCCCCGGCCGAGATGCGACAGGCTGCCGATGCGCTGGCGCGCGCCAACGAGGCCTTTGCCCGCGATGACGACAGCAGCAAGGTCACCCAGCTCGCCTACCTGGCACGCCAGCGCGTGGCCCTGGCCACCGAGGCCGCCGGCCGCAAGGATGCCGAGGCCACCGTGGCCGAGGCCGGCGCGGCGCGCGACCGCCTGCGCCTGGACGCCCGCACGCGCGAGGCCGACGCCGCCACCCGCACCGCCGCCGTCGCCACCCAGGACGCGGCCGACTCGCAGCGTCAGTCGGCGGCCTCGCAGCAGCAGGCCCGTTCGGCCCAGCAGCAGGCCAATGCCTCGCAGCAGCGCGCCGACGCCTCGCAGCAGCAGGCCGCGACCTCGATGCAGGCTGCGGCCAGCGCCCAGCAGCAGGCCGACGACAGCCAGCGCCGCAACGCTGCGCTGGAAGCGCAGCTGCGCGAGCTGAACGCCAAGAAGACCGAGCGCGGCATGGTCATCACCATCGGCGACGTGCTCTTCGACACCAACCAGGCCCAGCTCAAGTCGGGCGGCATGCGCGGCATCGAGCGCCTGAGCGGCTTCCTCAAGGAGTACCCGCAGCGCAAGGCCGCCATCGAGGGCTATACCGACAGCACCGGCAGCGACAGCACGAACATGGCGCTCTCGGGCCGCCGTGCCGATGCCGTGCTCGCGGCGCTCATCGGCATGGGCGTCAACCGCGGCCAGCTCGCCGCGGCAGGCTATGGCGAGTCGTACCCGGTGGCCGGCAACGACAGCTCGGGCGGGCGCCAGATGAACCGCCGCGTCGAGATCGTGCTGTCCGACGAAACCGGCGCCATCGCGCCGCGCTGATCGCGCCCGCCCGGCCGCCGCTGCGGCCTCACGCAGCGGCGGCCGGCAGCAGGGGCACGACAAACCAGGCCGGCGATTCCAGGCCCGGCCACGCCAGTTCCTGGCCCGGCATCAGCAGCTTCACCCGTCGCCCGCCCGTCCAGGGCGCGGCGGCTCGCGCCGCCTCCACGGGGCCGGCGCGCAGCAGCAGGAAGTTCAGCTCCAGCCCGGCGCGCCGGAGTGTCAATTCGGCGCGCGGCCAGTGGCTGGGCAGGCCGGGCTTGAAGCGCAGCGCCTGCGCGTCGATGTCCAGCCCGAACACCGATTCGATGGCCGCACGGTGCATCCAGGCCGCGCTGCCGGTGTACCAGCTCCAGCCACCGCGCCCCACATAGGGCGGCGCGCTGTAGACGTCGCCGGCCATCACATAGGGCTCGATGCCGTAGGCCGCGGCCTGCGTCGGGTGGGCGGCGCGGTGGGCCGGGCTCAGGTACTTCCAGTACTGCCAGGCGCGGTCGAGCGCTGGCGCCGGGTCGGCTTGATCGGCATTCCGCTGGGCCCAGGCCGAGAGCGCCATCAGCGCCCAGACGCCGGCATGCGAGTACTGGCCGCCGTTCTCGCGCACGCCGCTTGGGTAGGCCTGGATGTAGCCGGCGCTGGGCTGAGCCGCCACCAGCGGCGGGTGCAGCAAGCGAATCAAGCCGGCCTCCTCGTCCACCAGCAGCGCATGCGCGGCCTCCAGCGCCAGTGCCTGGCGTTCGGGCCGGTTCTCGGGCTGTTCATCGGTGCCCAGCACCGACCAGGCCTGGGCGATGAGGTCGATGCGGGCCTCGGCATTGGCCTGGGCGCCCAGCGGCTGGCCGTCGTCGAAGAAGGCGCGCGCATACCACTGGCCGTCCCAGGCCGGGCCGGCCAGCGCGGTGCGCCAGCCGGCCGCCGCATCGTCCCAGCGCTGCGCCCTTCCGACCTCGCCGCGCTGGCGCGCCACGGGGCCGAAATCGGCCACCACGCGGCAAAGAAACCAGGCCAGCCAGACCGATTCGCCGCGGCCCTGGTGGCCGACGCGGTTCATGCCGTCGTTCCAGTCGCCGCTGCCCATCAGCGGCAGGCCGTGGACGCCGACGCCCAGGCTGCGGTCCAGCGTGCGCGCGGCGTGTTCGTAGACGCTGGCCGGCTCGCTGCCAACCGTCGGCGTGCCGTACAGGTCTTCGGCGCCGGCCGGGATGGGCGGGCTTTCGATGAAAGGCAGTTGCTCGTCGAGCACGCCGGCATCGCCACTGCGGCGCAGGTAGTGCGACAGCGCATGCGGCAGCCACAGCAGGTCGTCGGAGAAATGCGTGCGCACGCCGGCGCCCTGGGGCGCATGCCACCAGTGCTGCACGTCACCCTCGGCAAACTGGCGCGCGGCGCAGCGCAGGATCTGCTCGCGCAGCTGGGCCGGTGCGGCCCAGGCCAGGGCCATGCTGTCCTGCAGCTGGTCACGAAAGCCGGTGGCGCCGCCGGCCTGGTAGAAGCCGGCCTTGGCCCACAGCCGGCAGGCCACGGTCTGGTAGAGCAGCCAGCGGTTGACGAGGGCGTCGAACAGCGGGTCGGGCGTCTTCACGGTGGTGGCCGAGAGCAGCTGATCCCAGCCCAGGCGCGCACGCTGCAGCCGCTGGTGGGCCGGCACGGCCAGGGCCTGGGCGGCGAGTTGCTGCGCCTGCTCGGGGCTGGCGGCCCAGCCCAGCAGCAGCACGCGCTCGGCGGCGGTGCCGGCGGGCAGCTCCAGCTGAAGGGCCAGCGCGGCGCAGGGGTCGAGGCCCGCGCCCTGCTGGCGGCCCAGGTGGTCGGGCAGCACCGGGCGGCCGCGGGCATCGAAGAACTCGCGCCGGTCGCAGGTCCAATCCTCGGCTTCGGGGTCAGGGTGGCCTTCGCCCTCGGCCACCGGCAACGGCGGCGCCACCCAGGCCAGGAAAGCCGTGCCGCCGCCGAAGCCGGCCGCGCGCTCGCGCTGGGTGGCCAGCAGCAGCGCCCGCCGCTCGTGGGCGCCGCGCAGGCGGTGGTGCGCCGTCTCCACGGTGGCGCGGTCGCCGCGCTGCGCGCCCATCATCCATTCGCACAGGCCCACCAGGCGCAGCGAACGGCTGCGCGCGCCGTGGTTGACGATGCGCAGCTGCAGCTGGCGCACCGCCGCGTCGGCGTCCACGCACCAGCAGACGCTGATCTCCAGCTCGTCGCGCTGGTGGCTGATGCGGGTGTAGCCCTGGCCGTGGCGCACATGGAACAGCGGCGGCGCCTCGCCGGGCCCACCCACCGCGCCCCAGGCCGCCGGCGCCACGTTCCAGACCTCGCGCGTGCGGCTGTCCTGCACCAGCAGCCATTGCGAGGCCGGGTCGGCCACGGCGTCGTTGGACCAGGCGGTGAGCTGGTTCAAGCGGCTGTTCAGCGCCCAGACCGTGCCGGCGCCGGTCTCAGAGACATGGCAGCCGAAGCCGGGGTTGGCCAGCACATTGATCCAGGGCCGCGGCGGCCGCAGCGTGGTGGACGTGTCGAAGCGGAACTCCCCCGCCACGTCGTCGGCAAAGCGGCCCTGGGGTGCGGCCACCTCGTGGGCCAGGTGGGGCGCGCTGGCCAGCACCGCCTGCGACGCGGCCTGGCGCCATTGCAGCGCGAGCTCGTGCGTCCCGGCCCATTCGTTCAGATGGTGGGCGAGCGGGCGCCCGTCGGCCTGCAGGCGCACGCGGGCCAGAGCCTGCAGCGTACACAGTTCGTCGGCCGACAAGTCGTCGGCGCGCAGCAGGTGCCAGCCGCTGGACACACTGCCGGTGCCCCCGGTGCCGACGCCGCCGCCCGCCTCGAGGTCATGGCGGTCGCGCAACGCCGCCAGTTCGCGCTGCAGCGGCATCAGGTACGAGGCCGGCTCGGCATTGATCACCACCAGGTCGCAGGCCACGCCGCCCCAGGCCCACAGACTCAGCGCCTGGCTCAGCGCGCGCACCAGGCCCAGGCCCTGCAGCGCCGCCGCCGACACCAGCACCAGCGGGCGCTCGCCCGAGAGGCCGAAGCGCCACAGCAGGCGGCGGTCGCACAGCGGCGCCGGCGCGGGCTGGGGCCGTGTCAGGCTCAGCATCAGCGCCGTGGTCAGCGACTGCAGCGTGGTGAATGTCTCGGCGTCCATGCCCAGCCCGCGCAGCCGGATGCCGGCCAGCGTGGCCGACATCAGCGAGGCGCGCGCCACATGGCTGGCCTGGCGGTACTTGTCCAGCACCGCCTGCAGCGTGGGCTCGTGGGCCGAGGCCGCGGTGGCGAAGGTCAGCCGCGCCTGCGCGCCGGGCGCGATGAACAAGCGCACGGCCAGCGCGCACACCGGGTCGAGGCCGGTGTCCAGCGCCGTGCGCCCCGCGCCGCCGGTCGGCCAGGGCTGGAGCGCGGCGCGCGGCGCGTGGGCGGCGCGGCTGCGCCCGCGCCAGAGCTGACGGTCGACCTGGTAGGACAGCGCGGTGGCCGGCGGCGTGCTTTCGGCCAGGAAATGCGCCAGGTGCAGCGCGCTTTCGCCGGCCAGGCGCGGCCGGCGCTCGAACAGCAGCGCCTGCTGCGCCGGCTGGCAATGCGCCCGCACGAAAAGATTGCCGAAGGCCGGGTGGGCCTCGTCGGCGCGCGGGTCGGCCAGCACCACCTCGAAGGCCGAGATCAGCTCCAGCTGCAGCGTCTCGCTGCCGGTGTTTGACAGTTCGACCTGGCGGAACTCGATGTCGTCCTCGGGGCTGACCCAGACCGTGATGCGGGCCTGCAGGTCGGCCCAGGTGGTCTCGAAGGCCACGCGGTCGGCGTGGAAGACGCTGCGGTACTCGGCCTCTTGGTCGGGCGCCGGGTGCTGGGTCAGCGAGACCGGCGCGGCGGCGGCATCGCCGCCTTCGCGGCGCAGCCAGAAGAAGCTGCCGCCATCGTCGCGCAGTGCGTCGTCGCGCCAGCGCGTGAGATCGCTGCCGCCCAGGCGGCTGCGCCCGGCGCCGTTGGCGCGCAAGGCCACGCTGTAGCGGCCGTTGGCCAGCAAGTGGGTGGGTTCTATGGCGTGGTGGCCAGGGCGCACCTCGCGCAGCAGGGTCGGCGTGCGGCGGCGCTGCGTCTGGGGCAGCGGGCTGGCCGGCGGCGCGAGCAGGCGCGACACCTCGCGCGGCGCGCGTTCGTGCAGCAGCGAGGCCACGGCCTCGATGTGCGCGTTGGCCATGCCCCAGCGCTGCGGCGCGCCGTCGAGCAGCACATTGGCCAGCGCCACGATGCTCATGCCCTGGTGATGGGCCATGAAGGTCAGCACCGGCGTCATGCCCGAGCTGCCGGTCTGGCGCAGCAGCGTGAAATCCAGCGCCTCGATGAAGCCGAGGTCGCCACGCGCCCCCAGCGCCTGCAGCGCGGCGTAGTTGAGCCCGGCGCGGTGGGGTTCGAGCTGGGCCGCCAGCGCCGTGGCATAGGGCGCGATCACCAGTTCGTCGGGCGGCGTGCGGCGCAGCGCCAGCCGCGGCACGCCCTGGGGCGCGTACTGGTAGGCCAGGGTGTGGTCGCAGCCGGCATAGGCCGATTCCGAGATGCCCCAGGGCACCCCCAGGGCCGCGGCAAAGGCGCGCTGCTCCACCAGCGCCGCCAGGCCGGCCTCGTGCAGCACGCTGCCGTGCGGCTCGGCCAGCACCAGGGTGGGCATCAGGTACTCGAACATCGAGCCCGACCAGGAGCGCAGCGCCGCCGCGCTGCCGACGGCGTGGAAGGGCCGGCCCAGCGCCGCCCAGTGGCGCACCGGCACATCGCCCTTGGCGATGGCCAGCAGGCTGGTCAGGCGCGACTCCGAGGCCAGCAGGTCGTAGAAGCCGGCATCGAGCTGCTGCTCGGCCACGCGCCAGCCGATGTGCAGCAGATGGCGCCGCGGGTGGTAGAGGAAGGAGAAGTCGGGTTCCCAGGCCAGGGTCTCGCAACGCCGGGCCAGTTCGCGCAGGCGCAGCGCGGTGGCCTCGCCGGGCGCCTCGTCGGCCGGCCCCGGCCCCTGCGGGCCGCCCGGCCCCCCGTTGGCCAGCTCCAGGCAGGCCTGGGCCACCGCCAGCAAATGGCCGCTGAGGTTGCCGCTGTCCACGGTGGACACATACAGCGGCAGCAGCGCGGCGCAGCTCTGGGTGTCGTACCAGTTGAGGAAGTGGCCACGCCGGCGCGGCAGCCGCTCCATGGTGTCCAGCGTGGCCTGCAGGCGCTGCAGCAGCGCGGCGGTATCGATCCAGCCGAACTGGCGCGCACAGGCCACGCTCAGCAGGTACAGGCCCATGTTGGTGGGCGAGGTGCGGTGGGCCAGCATCTCGTGCGGCGCGGTCTGCAGGTTGTCGGGCGGCAGGTGGTGGTCGGCAGGGCCTATGCAGCGCTCGAAATAGCGCCAGGTGTCGCGCGCAATGCCGCGCAGGTAGGCCTCGTCCTGCGGCGGGCAGCGGCGCGGCTGGCGCGTCAGGCCGGTGCGGCTGCCGGCCCAGCTCCACAGCGGCGCCGCGCCCCAGGCCAGGCAGAGCGCGCCACCCAGCGCCAGATGGCCCGAATCCAGCGCCCACAGCGTGCCAGCCAGGGCGGCGGCCACCAGCGGCACCGCCCAATGGCGGCGCAGCGCCGAGAGCAGGTCGCCGCGCGCCGCCGCCTGCGCCGCGGCGGCGGTGGTCCATTGCAGCAGCAGGCGCTGGCTGAACAGCACCCGCCACAGCGCCCGCACGATGGCGTCCACCGCCACCAGTGCATGCTGCAGCAGCATGGCCAGGTGCCAGAGCCCGCCGCCCAGGGCGCGCGCCAGTTCACGCACGGCCAGGCGGTAGAAGTGCTGGCGCGCCACCTCGGGACGGCTGGCCACGAAGCCGGCCAGCGCACCCATCAGAGGCCCGGCGGCAAAGGCCGCCAGCACCAGGGCCAGCGCCGGCAGCGGGGCCACCGCACCGCCGGCCAGGGCCAGCAGCAGCAGCGCCAGCGACATCGGCGCCAGCAGCGAGCGGCGCAGGTTGTCGGCCATCTTCCAGCGGTTGACGGCGCCCAGCGGGTAGCGCCGCGGCTGCAGCAGCGATTGCAGCAGGATGGGCAGCAGCTGCCAGTCGCCGCGCGTCCAGCGGTGCACGCGCGAGGCCGCCACCTCGGCGTGGAAGGGCGCGTCCTCGATCAGCGCGATGTCGGTCACCGCGGCGCAGCGCGCCAGCGCGCCTTCGAGCAGGTCGTGGCTCAGCACCTGGCCCTCGGGCAGGTTGCCGCCCAGCACCGCGTGCATGGCCTGCACATGCAGCAGGCCCTTGCCGGTGAAGCTGCCTTCCTCGAACAGATCCTGGTAGACCTCGGACGAGGCGGCGCTGTAGGGGTCGACGCCGGTCTGGCCGGCAAACATGCGGTGGAACAGCGTGTCCTCGCGCGGCAGCGGCAGCGGCGCCGTGAGGCGCGGCTGCAGGATGCCCCAGCCGGCGACGACGCGGCGGCCGTCGGCGCTCAGGCGCGGCCGGTTGGCCGGGTGGGCGGCCACGCCCACCAGCTCGCGCAGCCGGCCCGGTGGCAGCTGGGTGTCACTGTCCAGCGTGACGATGTAGCGCGTGCCCAGGGCCAGCGTCGACAGCGGCCCCAGCTCGACGAAGGCGCGCGGCGGACCGTCGGCCCCGGCCGGGCCCTCGGCCAGCTCGGCCGCCAGCTGCTCGAGCTTGCCGCGCTTGCGCTCCCAGCCTATCCAGCGCCGCTCGCTGGGGCTGTAGCTGCGCCGGCGGTGCAGCAGCACGAAGCGCGGTGCCGCCAGCGCCTCGGCCGGCGCCGGGCCGCGGCGCGCATTGAGATCGGCGATGCCGCGGCTGGCGTGGGCCAGCAGCGCCTCGTCGGATTCGGCGCGCAGGGCCTGGGCATCGGACCAGTCGGTGAGCAGGCCGAACTGCGCCTGCGGCTCGGGGTTGGCCAGCCAGTGCAGCTCGAGCCGGTGTACCAGCGCGGCGATGGCGGCGGCGTCGCTGAGCATGCCCGGGATCACCACCAGCACGCGGTGCTCGGGCGGGATGCCCGCGGCCAGAGCCAGACGCGGCAGGTGGCGCGGCCGGGCCGATTCGCTGATCAGGCGGTGCAGCAACGCGATCACCGCCTCGGACGCCGGCCAGGCCAGCAGGGCCATGGCCAGGCCGGCCATGGCACGGCCCGGCAGCAGCAGCGCGGCCACCAGGGCCGCGCTGCCCAGGCCCACGGTGCCCAGGTACAGCGGCAGCACCAGGTGGCGCCAGGCGGCACGCGCACGCCGCCGCCAGGCCTCGTTCAAGCCCAGGGCCCGGGTCAGCGTGGCGCGGCCCGGGCCTTGCAGCCAGTGGCCGGCCACAGCGCCGTCGTCGACGGCGGCCGGCTGTGCGCTGACGCCGGCGTCGTTGCCCTGCCCCGCCATCAAGCCCAGCAGTGCCCGCGCCACCTGCATCTCGCTGCGGCCGCTGCGCCGCGCCAGGCGCTCGATGCCGTGCAGCGTCTCGTCGCGGGTGGCGTGGTGCTCGGCGGCGAACAGCGGCGAGCCCAGCATCAGCTGCATCAGTGGGCTGCTGCGGGCCACGATCTGCGGCCAGTCGGCGTCGCCAATGGCGCGCAAGGCGTTCACCGCATTGCTGACGCTCAGGTTGTCGGCTGTCTGCTCGGCGCCCTGGCGCAGCAGTGCCGCGGCCGGGTTGGGCATGGCGCCCTGGAGCCAGTCGCGCACGGCCGCCGGCACACGCTCGCCTTTGCCGCTGGCGCGGTCCTGCAGGCGCTGCACCAGCTGCACCAGGAAGACATCGCCCACGCCGCGCTGCCGCGCCAGGCCCAGCAGGGATTCCAGGGCCGGCGTCACGCCGGCCTCGATGCGGTCACAGCACAGATTGGCCATCTCGCGCGCCGCCTTGTGGGTGGCCAGGCGTTCGGCCAGGCGGCGCAGGTTCTCCACCAGCACCACGCGCAAGGTGGTGGGCAGGGCCCACATCTCGCTGAGGACCAGCTCGCGCGTCTCCTGGTAGGCGCACAGGTAATGCACCAGCAGGTCTTCGTCGAAGGCGCTATCGGTGTGGGCGACGAAGGCCCAGGCCACGCCGTAGACCCGCGGCAGGCCGGCCAGCGGCGGACCGTGCAGCACCGGCAGGGCGCGGAAGTAGCTGCGCGGCAGGCCTTCGTGGATGGCCAGCAGCTGGGCCTCGATGAGGTGGAAATTGTCCAGCAGCCACATCGACGCCGGGCTGGCCTCGTAGCCGCCGGCCGTCATGTCGGCAATGCTGCGCTGGGCCAGGCGCAGCATGCGGATATTGCCGCGCAGGCGTGGAAAGAAGCCGGCGCCGGCCCAGCCGGAGCGCTCGGCGGCGTGGGTGATGCCCAGGCTGCGACCATGCTGGCCAAAGCGCTGGGCGCCGAAGATCTCCGAGCGCACCGGCGCCAGCAGCGGCCCGGCCTCGGGGGCGAGCAGGCGGCGCAGGGCCGCCGGCGCATCCGGCATCAGGCGCCGCCAGGTTTCAGCCCTCATGCGCTAGAGCACCAGCAGCAGGCCGGCGCCGGCCAGGGCCGCCAGCAGCACCCCGGTCGTCACCAGCCGGCCCGAGACCAGGCCGTGCAGGCGCAGCGCCCCGCACTGCACCGCCACCAGGCGCGCGCTGGCGGCCGTGCATTGGCGCTGGTGCCGGCTGAGTTCGTCCAGCTCCATCGGCGTGGTCTCGGCGGTCTTGCCATAGGACGAGGTGGTCCAGAGCGGGGTCTCAGACATGGCGGCGCCCGGGGCGGACGGTCTTGCGGCAGGGCATGCGGCAGGGCTTGCGGCATCGAATCGGGGTCATGGGCCATCCGGAAGTAGGCGCCGGCCCGGCGGCAGAGCGTGGCCGGGGCCGGCCAGACCCCCTTCTACGGCGCTGCCGCTGGCCTGTCGGTGCGCTGCCGAACGCGGCGCCAAGCTGCCCCAGACCTGCGCAGGCGACGCCGGGCGCGACCGCCCGGCTTTCAATGTGCGCTGCCGTACATACACCCCCCTTCCGCGAGGGCTAGAGTGCGGGCCTTCATCCATGAGCCGTGGCTCGTCCTCCTCACTTCAACCCAGTCCATGGCCCCTCCTTCCGACCCGCGCCAGAACCACCTGCTTGCCGCCCTGCCCGACGCCGAATGGGAGCGCTGGCTGCCCCTGCTCGAAAGGGTGGAGATGCCGCTGGGCCAGGTGATGTACGAATCCGGCCGTGTGCTCAGCCACGTCTACTTCCCCACCACGGCCATCGTCTCGCTGCTCTATGTGATGCAAGACGGCGCCTCGGCCGAGATCGCGGTGGTCGGCAACGAGGGCCTGGTCGGCATCTCGCTCTTCATGGGCGGCGAATCCACGCCCAGCCGCGCCGTGGTGCAGAGTGCCGGCGAGGGCTGGCGCATCCGCGCACGCTCGGTGAAGGACGAGTTCGACCACCCCGGCCCGGTGATGCACCTGCTGCTGCGCTACACCCAGGCCCTGATCACGCAGATGGCGCAGACCGCGGTGTGCAACCGCCACCATTCGCTGGACCAGCAGCTGTGCCGCTGGCTGTTGCTGAGCCTGGACCGGCTGCAGGGCAGCGAACTCGTGATGACGCAGGAGCTGATCGCCAACATGCTGGGCGTGCGCCGAGAAGGCGTGACCGAGGGCGCGCTGCGGCTGCAGAAGGAAGGCCTGATCCGCTATGTGCGCGGCCATATCTCCGTGCTCGACCGCCCGGGGCTGGAAGCGCGCACCTGCGAGTGCTACGCGGTCGTCAAGCGCGAATACGACCGCCTGCTGCCGCCGCGCCTGGCCAGCTGAAGGCCAGCGCCGCAGGCCCGGGCGGCAGCGGCTGTGTGTGCTGGCGCACAGATGGCGCGCGCTCTCTGGTGCAGGCTCGCACCAGGGCCCGCAGGCGCCTGGTTTCGGCACGGCCCCGAGGCCGGCGCCCGGCGCCGCGCCCGGGCGGGCCTGTGCATCGGAGACCCTGTTGAGCCCCCCCCAGAACTGCCTGATCGAATTGCTGCCCCGCCGCGACCGCGAGCGCCTGCTCGCCCTGTGCGAATCCGTCCCCCTGGTGCTGAGCGAGGTGCTGTGCGAGGCCGGCGCGCCGGTGCGCCATGTCTTCTTTCCCACCGAAGGCTTCATCTCGCTGGTGGCCCGGGTCGACGAACATCCAGGCCTGGAAGTGGGTATGGTGGGCCGCGAAGGCATGGTGGGGGCGCCGCTGGCGGTGGGCGTGGCGACCTCGCCGATGCGCGCGCTGGTGCAGGGCGAGGGCCAGGCCTGGCGCATCGGCGTGGCACCGTTCCGGCGTGAGCTGGCACGCAGCCCGGCGCTCAAGCGCCAGCTCGACCGCTACCTCTATGTGCTGATGGCGCAGCTGGTCAGTTCGGCCGGCTGCCTGCGCTTCCACCTGATAGGCCCGCGCCTGGCGCGCTGGCTGCTGATGACCCAGGACCGCGCCCGCCAGGACAGCTTCCACGTCACGCACGAATTCCTGGCCTACATGCTGGGTGTGCGCCGCGTGGGGGTGACGGTGGCGGCCGGCGAACTGCAGCGCCAGGGGCTGATCACCTACCACCGCGGCGAGCTGTCGGTGCTGGACCGGCCTGGCCTCGAGGCCTCGGCCTGCAGCTGCTACGACGCCGACCGCCGGGTCTATGCGCAGCAGATCGGCGAGCCGCCGGCCGCGGCCTAGGCGCCTTTCAACCGCGCCGCAGCGCTGGCGCCGCGCGAGGCTTCCAGCACCGGGCGGTCCGAGTAGTAGCTGCCCAGCCGGCCGCGGGTGCTGCCCTCGGCATCGCGCCTCACCCTGTCTTCCCAGCCGCAGGCGGGTGCCGCGCAGCGGAAGCGCCACACCGGGTGGAACAGGCTCAGCAGGCGGTCGGCCGGGCGCCTGGGCACGCGCTGGACAGCGGCCTGGCACAGCGGGCAGACCAGGGGCTTGTGGGTGGTGGCGGGTGCATTCATGGTGACGCAGGATGCGCCGCCGGCGCGGCGCAATCTGTGCGTTGCCGCACGGCGCCGCGGCGGCACGGGAAAGTGGCCACTGCGTGCGTTGGCAGACCGATGCACGAACCGGGCGCACCTAAGCTGCAGGCATGGCGCTCTGGCCTCGATGGGCGCAGGAAAGCACGATGCAAGCGTCCACCGACTTCATGTCCCTGCACCGACCGGCGCCTATGTTCGTTCACGCACAGACGCCGGTCAGCTTGGCCGCTAGAAGTCAGGACGCAGCCGCGCCTGCCGTGGGGCAGACGGCGGCCGCAGCCGCCCCGGAGCCTGCCATGACCCGCCCTGACCCCACGCCCGCCGAGCGCGACGATGCGACCCATCCCGCCGGTCGCCGCGCCGCCGACATCCTGCTGCACGAGGCCGCGGCCGACTGGGATCTGCTGTTCGCCGCCGTGCTGGCCCGCTTCCATGACAACCTGGCCGCCGCGCCGTCGGCCGCACACCATGCGGCGCTGTCCGAATGCCTGCAGGCGCTGGACGGGCTGCAGGCGCTGCGCGCCAGCCAGCGCGGCCGCGACATCGAAGGCGAGTTGCGCCGTGCCGACCGCGCCCTGACCACAACCCGCGCCGAGCTGCTGGCCGCCCGCCTGGGCGAACAGCAGGCCCGGCACCTGGCCGGGCACGACAGCCTGACCTCGCTGCCCAACCGCAGCGGCTTTCGCGAGCGGCTCGACCATGCCCTGCATCGCGACGACCACGCGGCGCCCGCGCTGGCGGTGCTCTACCTCGACCTGGACGGCTTCAAGCCCATCAACGACCGCCACGGCCACGATGCCGGCGACGAGTTGCTGCGCGTGGTGGCCCAGCGCATGAGCCGCTCGGTGCGCCAGCAGGATCTGGTGTGCCGGGTGGGCGGCGACGAGTTCGCCTGCATCGTGGCCGAGCCCGCGGGCCGCGAGCAGATCAGCCAGATCGCGGCCAAGCTGTTCAACGCCGTCGCGGCGCCGCTGCAGCTGGGCGACGTCAACCTCAGCGTGCGCCCCAGCATCGGCATTGCGGTCTGCCCCGGCGACGGCGACAACGCGGCCACCCTGCTCAAGCGCGCCGACCTGGCGATGTACCGCGCCAAGCGCCGCCAGCTGGGCTTTGCCTTCTTCGACCGGCGCGCCGACAGCTGAGCCCATCAGGGCGGCGCCGGGCTTGGCGCCTGCGCCTGCACCTGCGCGCTGTCAGATGCAGCTTCACCCGCCGCTCCACCCGCCACTTCGGCCCCGGGTTCAGCCGGTCCGGCCCGGCGCAGCAGCGCCGCCATCACTTCGGCCCAGCTGCCCAGCGGCGCCTGGGCCAGCGCGGCCATCAGCTGCGGCAGCAGCGCCTTCCACAGTTCGGGCTCGAGCAGCCAGCGCCAGGGGCGCAGCCGCGCCGCCAGGCCGCCCAGCAGCAGCGCCAACGCGGCCGCCCCCAGGGGATGGTCGCGCACCAGGGCGCCGAGCAGGGCCTGCACGCCGCCCACGCCCGCCCCCCCGACCAGGGCCGCGCGCAGGTGGCTGCGTGACGCGGTCAGGCGGGCCACGGCGGCCAGCTTGCGGTTCATGGCGCGCCCGCTTCACGCAGCAGCATCAGGTCGGCCTGCAGCTGCTGGCGCAGCAGCAGGAAGAGCGGGCCGCGTTGCGCGCGCCGCTGGGCCACCAGGCCGGCCAGCGCCAGGGCCAGCGGCAGCGCCGGCGTGGCCAGCAGCAGCCAGGCGGCGCGCTCGGCCATGGCCGGCGCCAGCGCCCACAACATCAGCGCCACGCCGGCCAGGGTGGCGGCCACGCCCAGCGCACACAGGCTCAACGCGCCCAGCAGCAGCACGCGTGTGCATTGGGCGCTGGCGTCGGCCAGCTCGGCCGCGCCCAGGTCGGCATAGGCCTCGGCGTGTTCGGCCAGCCAGGCCGGCCGCGTGGCCAGCAGGTGGAGCACCGGGTGCAGCACGGTGTACAGCGCGGCAACGCCGGTTCAGCCGCGGTCGCGCGAGCGCGTGAACAGCCCCAGCAAGGCCATCAGCGCGGCACCGGTGGCGGCGGCGATGAGCATGGCCTTGACCGGCTCGTCGCGGATGTAGCCCACGGTGCTGTCGGAGGCCTGGACGGCGCGGTCCAGCGCCCGGTGCGAGCCGTCGCGCACGGCGGCGACGCCGCGCTGGGCCGCACCTATGGCCTGGGCCGCGGCCTGGTCGGTGGCGATGGCGGCGCGGTCTATCAGTTGGTTGCTGGTTTCGATGGACATGGGGGGGCTTTCGGTGGACTGCAGCCCGCCGGCGGCGGGTCAGCCCACACTGTCGGCCCTGGCAAGTGCGGCCGCCATCGGCCCGCCCGCCGCGCCGGCGTAGGACATCAGGCCGCAGGAGCTGGCGGCAGCCGCATCACGATGCGCGTGCCCTGGCCCGGCGCCGACCGCACGGCCAGGCTGCCGCCTTCGGCCTCGACGCGAAAGCGCATGCCCACCAGGCCGTAGCGCGAGCGCAGCGGCAGGCGGGCGTCGAAGCCGACGCCGTCGTCGCGCACCGTCAGCTCGACGCGGCCGCCATGCTGGCCCAGCGTGATCCACAGCTGCCGCGCCTGCGCGTACTTGCTGATGTTGGTCACCGCCTCCTGCACCAGGCGGTAGGCCACCAGCTCGGCCGCCGCGGCCAGCGGCACGGCGGCCAGCGCCAGGTGCACGGCCACGCCCGAACGCTCGGCAAACTCGCGCGCCAGGATCTCCAGCGTCACCACCAGGCCCAGGTGGTCCAGCGATGACGGGTGCAGGTCTTCGGTGATGCGGCGCTTGAGCGCGATCACCTGGTCCAGCGTCTGCGTCAGGTGGGCCAGGCGCTCCAGCGCCTCGGGCGCGGCACCGGCCAGGCGAGCGCGCATGCGCGCCGCGTCGAGCTTGGCCGAGGTGAGCAGCGCACCCAGCTCGTCGTGCAGGTCGCGCGCCAGGCGGGCGCGCTCGTCCTCGCGGGCGGTCTGCAGGTGGTGGGTCAGCTCGGTGAGCTGAGCGGTGCGCAGCGCCACCTCGGCCTCCAGGCGCTGCCTGTCCAGGCGCACGGCCTGCGCGAAGCGGCCCCTTCTGGCATTCATCTTCAAGGCCGGCCTCCAAAGGTGGGATCATGCGCTGAACCATGATCCGCATCGCCATCGTCGACGACCACGCCATGCTGCGCGCCGGGCTGCGCCAGTTCCTGGCCGAACAGCCCGACCTGGCCGTGGTGGCCGAGGCCGCCGACGGCCGCGCCGCGATGGACATCGTGCGCCGCGGCGAGGTCGACGTGGTGCTGCTCGACATCACGATGCCGGGCCAGAGCGGCGTCGACGTGCTGGCCGCCATCCGCGCACGCTCGCCCGCGCTGCCGGTGCTGATGCTCAGCGGCCATGCCGAGGCCCATTACGCGGCCACGCTGCTGCGCCTGGGCGCCAGCGGCTACCTCAACAAGGACTGCGACCCCGACGAGCTGGTGAAGGCGGTGCGCACGGTGGCGCGCGGGCGCAAGTTCATCACCGCCGCAATGGCCGAGCGCCTGGCCGAGGGCCTGGGCCGCGGCGACGACAAGCCGCTGCACGAGCAGCTGTCCGAGCGCGAGCTGCAGGTGTTTCTGCGCCTGGCCGGCGGCGAGACCATAGGCCAGCTGGCCACCAGCCTGTCGCTCAGCGTCAAGACCGTCAGCACCTACCGCAGCCGCGTGATGGGCAAGCTGCTGCTGGGCTCCAACAGCGACCTCACCTATTACGCGCTGAAGAACGGGCTCATCCAATAGCGGCGGCCTGGGTGGCCGCCAGCTCGCTGCAATAAGCCAGCAGGTCGTCGATGGCGCCCGACTTGTCGAACACGCGCTCGGCACCCAGTTCCAGGCAGCGCCGGCGCATGTCGGGCGTGGCGTAGTTGCTCAGCACCACCAGGTGGGCCGGGCGCGGCAGGCGGGCAGCAGCGCGCAGCACGCCCAGGCCCGAGCCGCCCTGCAGAAAGAGGTCGACGATGACCAGCGCCGCCGGCTGGCCGGCGTCTCCCGGCTGGCCCAGCCACAGCAGCGCGGCGGCCTCGTCGGCGGCCCAGCCGACCACGCGCACCGGCGCCAGTTCTTCCAGCGTGGCGATCAGGCTTTCGCGGATCACCGGACTGTCTTCGACGATATAGGTCGCGAGCGCTGGCATGGAGGGGCAGAACAGGCCGTGGCGGCCGGCGCGGACCGCGGGCCTGGCGGCAGTATCGGCGCCGCTCCGCCGCAGCGCCATCGGCGGCTCGCGGCATCGCCTGTCGGCGCTGTCCTACGCCGCGAACGGTGCCGTCTGTGCGGCGCCGCACAGACGGCGGCCGCGGCGGCCGTCAATCTCCGCAACCCTGCGCATGGCGGCACCGCCCATGCCGCCCCCCACGCGTGAACCGCCGAACCAAGGAACCCCATGCGAGACAAGGCTGCGCCCGGCACCGACGCCGAGGACCGGCGCCAACAGACGCTGTTCAAGGCCGGCGCGCTGCAGACCGCCATCCTGAACAGCGCCAACTTCTCCAGCATCGCCACCGACGAGCGCGGCGTGATCCAGATCTTCAATGTCGGCGCCGAGCGCATGCTGGGCTATGCCGCCGCCGAGGTGATCAACCGCGTCACACCGGCCGACATCTCCGACCCGCTGGAGCTGCTGCTGCGCGCGCAGGCGCTGAGCGCCGAACTCGCCACCCCCATCGCGCCCGGCTTCGAGGCCCTGGTGTTCAAGGCGCGGCGCGGCATCGAGGACGTCTACGAGCTGACCTATCTGCGCAAGGACGGCAGCCGCCAGCCCGCGGTGGTGTCGGTGACGGCGCTGCAGGACGCGGCCGACGCCATCATCGGCTACCTGCTGATCGGCACCGACAACACCGCGCGGCTGCAGGTCGAGGCCGAGCGCAAGCGCCTGGACGACGTGCTGAAGGACAGCCACCTCGAGCTCAAGCGGGCCAAGGTGGCGGCCGAGCAGGCCAACGAGGCGAAGTCGGACTTCCTCTCGTCCATGAGCCACGAGCTGCGCTCGCCGCTCAACGCCATCCTCGGCTTTGCCCAGCTGATGGAAAGCGGCACGCCGCCGCCCACCCTCGGCCAGCGCGACAGCATCGAGCAGATCCTGCAGGCCGGCTGGTACCTGCTGGCGCTGATCAACGAGATCCTGGATCTGGCGCTGATCGAATCGGGCAAGCTCTCGCTGTCACCCGAGCCGGTGTCGCTGGCCGAGGTGCTGGCCGACTGCCAGGCCATGATCGAGCCGCAGGCGCAGACCAGCGGCATCCGCCTCGTCTTCCCGCTGCTGGACGGCCCCTGGCTGGTGCGCGCCGACCGCACGCGCGTCAAACAGGTGCTGGTGAACCTGCTGTCCAACGCCATCAAGTACAACCGCGTCGGCGGCCGCGTGGACCTGCGCTGCAGCGTGCCGGCCGAAGGCCGCATCCGCATCAGCCTGCAGGACACCGGCGAGGGCCTGAGCCCCGACAAGCTGGCGCAGCTGTTCCAGCCCTTCAACCGCCTGGGCCAGGAAGGCGGCGCCCAGGAAGGCACGGGCATAGGCCTGGTGGTGAGCAAACGCCTGGTCGAGCTGATGGGCGGCGTGATCGGCGTCGAGAGCACGGTGGGCGTGGGCAGCATCTTCTGGATCGAGCTGGCCGCCAGCGCCGCGCTGCAGTTGCCGGCCGAAGCCCCGCGGCCGCTGCCGGACACCCCGACGACGCCGCCGCCCGGCATGGTCCAGCGTACGCTGCTGTGCGTGGAGGACAACCCGGCCAACCTGCTGCTGGTGGAGCGGCTGATCGCCCGCCGGCCCGACATCCAGCTCATCAGCGCCCGCGACGGCCGCAGTGGCGTGGAGATGGCGCGCGCCCTCGTGCCTGACCTGATCCTGATGGACATCAACCTGCCCGGCATCGGCGGCCTGACCGCGCTGCGCATCCTGGCCCAGGACCCGGCCACGGCCCACATCCCGGTCATCGCGCTGAGCGCCAACGCGATGCCGCGCGACATCGAGAAGGGCCTTCAGGCCGGCTTCTTCCGCTACCTCACCAAGCCCATCAAGGTGGACGAGTTCATGGCCACGCTGGACCTGGCCTTCGAACACGCCCAGGCCACCTCCCCGCTTTCACAACAACAACAGAGACAAGCCCATGACGCTGCCTGAATCGGACATCCTGGCCGCCCGCATCCTGGTCGTCGACGACCAGGCGGCCAACGTACACCTGCTCGAGCGGCTGCTGGCCGAGGCCGGCTACACCGCGGTGAGTTCGACCACCGACCCGCTGCAGGTCTGCGCCCTGCACCGCCGCGACGACTACGACCTCATCCTGCTCGACCTGCAGCTGCCGCGCATGGACGGCTTCCAGGTGATGGCAGCACTGCGGGCCGGTGCCGGCGACGCCTATCTGCCGGTGATCGTGCTGACGGCCCAGCCCGGCCACAAGCTGCGCGCGCTGCAATGCGGTGCCAAGGATTTCATCAGCAAGCCCTTCGACCTGGTGGAGGTGAAGACGCGCATCCGCAACATGCTCGAGGTGAGGCTGCTGTACCGCCGGCTCGAGGCCCACAACCAGCAGCTCGAGCTGCTGGTGCGCGAACGCACGGCCGAGCTGCGCGAGAGCGAGGCGCGCTACCGCAGCCTCACCGAGCTGGCCTCCGACTGGTACTGGGAGCAAGACGAGAGCGGCGCCTTCACCCGCGTCTCAGGCCCGGTGCTGGAGATGCTGGGCCTGCGCGTCGACGCCCTGCCCGGGGCCGCCGAGCCGCTGCCGGCGGAAGACTCGGCGGGCTGGAACGAGGAGGAACGCAGCGCCCTGCGCGCCGCCATCGCCGCGCGCCGGCCCTTCCTGGACTTTCCCTTCAGCCGCGTCAATGCCGACGGCTCGACCCAGAGCTACCGCGTCAGCGGCGAGCCCATGTTCACCCAGGCCTGTCGTTTCATCGGCTACCGCGGCATCGGCGTCGAGACCACGCCGCGGCCTTCGCACCGGCCCTAGGCCCGCACTGCGATGCCCTTCACCCGTCACAGCCCGAACCAGAACCACCTGCTGGCCGCGCTGCCCCAGGCCGAGTTCGAGCTGCTGGCACCGCAGCTGGAACTGGTGTCGCTGCCGCTGGGCGCCATGATCTACGAGCCCGGCCAGCAGCTGCAGCACGCCTACTTTCCCACCAGCGCCGTGGTGTCGCTGTACTACGTCACCGAAAGCGGCGCGGCGGCCGAATCGGCCGGCGTGGGCAACGAGGGCATGGTGGGCATCGCCCTCATCATGGGCGGCGGCTCCATGCCCAGTTCGGCCGTGGTGCAGACCGCCGGCCACGCCTGGCGGCTGGAACGCCAGCGCCTGCAGCTGGCCTTTGCGCGTGCCGGCCTGATGCAGGCCCTGCTGCTGCGCTATACCCAGGCCCTGCTGACCCAGATGTCGCAGACCGCGGCCTGCAACCGCCACCACGCGGTGCAGCAGCAGCTCAGCCGCTGGCTGTTGCTGACGCAAGACCGCGGCCCCAAGCGCGAGCTGGTGATGACGCAGGAACTGGTGGCCAGCATGCTGGGCGTGCGCCGCGAGAGCGTGACCGAGGCCGCCGGCCACCTGCAGCAGCTGGGCTATATCCGCTACCGCCGCGGCCACATCACCGTGCTCGACCCGCAAGGCCTGCAGACGCGCGCCTGCGAGTGCTATGGCGTGGTCAAGAAGGAACTGGCGCGGCTGCTGTGCGACGAGCGCTACCGCCAGGACACGGTCTAGCGGCGTCCCGGAGCAGGCCGCGGGCTCAGCGGTTGCCGCGGTCATCGCGGCGGTCGTCGCGGCGCTCATCGCGCCGGGCGTCGTCCTTGCCGCGCTCCTGGCGAAGCTCCTGGTGATTGGGCGGGCCGCGGCCGGAGTTGCGGTCTGCTTCGGGTACACGGTGCGCGTCGCCGCGATCCTGGTGCGGGGGCTGTGGTGGCTGCCGCGGCTGAGGCTGCGGCGCCTGGCGGGGAACACGCTGATCCGGCGCCCGTTGCTCCGGCAGCCGCTGATCCTGCACCCGCTGCGGTGGCAAGGTCTGCGGCTGGCGCACGAACTCGTCGCGCGGCTGGTGGCGGTAGTTGCGCTCCTGCAGAAAGCGTTGCTGCTCGGCCGGCGGATAGCGGCTGCCGGAATAGGGGCGCTGGTAGACGGGGCGCGGTGCCGGTGCCGGCATCGC
Source organism: Rubrivivax sp. A210 (assembly GCF_904426505.1). GTDB lineage: Bacteria > Pseudomonadota > Gammaproteobacteria > Burkholderiales > Burkholderiaceae_C > Rubrivivax. Next base: position 46,489 of record NZ_CAJGBN010000001.1, on the reverse strand, counting down.
GCGGCGGTCCCAGCGGTCCCAGCCCTGGCGCTGCTGCTGCCAGCCCGGCCCCCAATGCTCGCCCCAGCGCGGCGGCGCGTCGCGTCGCCAGCCGCGGAAGTATTGGGGCGGGCTGCGGTAATAACGCACCGGCAGGCGCAGCACATAGGCCGGCACCTGCGCCGGCCCCACGCTGCCCCAGGGGCCGTCGTACCAGTTGCTGGCATACCAGTTGTCGCCCTGGAAGACCCAGTAGAGGCCGTCGTAGAAGAAGTAGTTGGAACGCAGCTGCGGCGCGTAGTAGACCGGATAGCCGGGCACCCGCACCAGCTCGGGGTAGCGCGGCACGTTGATGCCAATGCTGACCCCGGGTATCGCGAAGGACAAGCTCAGTTGCTGGGCCGTGGCCGGCACCATGAGGCCCGCCGCCAGGGCCAGGCTCAGGATCAGCGCGCGCATGTCGAAGCTCCCTTCAAGGCTGTCGGGCCAGGGCGCCGGCGCCGCAGCGCCAGCAAAGCCAGGCCGCCCAGCCACAGCGCCGCGGCGGCGGGCTCGGGCACGGCGCTCAGCAGCAGCGGCTGCGCCGCGGCCAACATGGGCAGCCCCAGGTCGGACAGGATGGCCAGGTCCAGCGTCGAGATCGCGTAGCGCGTGCCGCGGTAGAACGCCACGCCGTTCATCAGATCGGGCAGCAGATCGTCACTCTCTTGCGCATTGCCCAGGTGGCCGTAGTTGCCCCAGGTCAGCGGCAGCGCCTGGCCATACAGGCCCAGGGCCCGGCTGCCGTTGAAGACCAGCCCCGGGCCTGAAGGCGCCGGGTACACCAGCGCGTCGAAGGTCGACTGGTAGGCGCCGGGCAGCGCGCCGGTGACGCCGTTGCGCCAGCCGTTGAAGCCCAGCGCGTGGCCGAACTCGTGCAGCAGCACCGACATCGCATCGGTGCGGTCCAGCGGCACGTCGGCCAGGCGCAGCGCCGGTGCCGGATCGAACCACAGCTCGCCCTGCAGATAACCGGCAATGCCCAGATTGACCTCGATGTCCGCGGCGGCGCCGTTGGGGTCCAGGCCCGTCAACAGCTCGTGCGCAGCGCCCTGCTGGTAGAGCGCAATGCCGCCGCTGCTGTGGCCGGTCCAGGCCGACGTGGCGCTGCGGCCGTTGGCGGTGGCGATGTTGTCGAAGCCTATCTTCACCGTCAGGGCCGCGCCACTGGCGGTGCTCTGAAAGCTGTCGACCCAGGCGTTGCCGGCGGCGACGGTGATGCGCTGGATGTCAGCGTAGTACGCCGTCCAGCTTGACCCTGGGTCATCGAACACGACCTCGATGCGGGCATCGGCATGGGCCGGGCCGGCCGCGGCGGTACACGCGAGAAGGGACAACAGCGCGAGCCGGTTGATTGACATGGGGATGGCCTTTTCGGAGCTGCGACCCGGCGGATGCGGGGCCAGGCCCATGGTTGACGGCGCCGTGCCGGCGGGTCTGTTCGGCGGCACACATCCCGAGTGGCCGGCTTTGTGCGCTGGCACACAGACCGCGTCGCCGGCTTGCCGCAGATTGGTGCCCGAGATGCGACAGCGCCCGGCGCCGCCAAGACAGCGGCTGCCGGGCGCGGCGTTTCACCCGCCCGACCACGAACCCAATACCGAGGCAAGCCATGCAGTTCAAGAAGCGACTCTCCCTCCTGGCGCTGGCCGCCAGCGCCACGCTGACCGCCGCGCCGGCCGCGGGCGCCCCCATCGTGCTGGGCTCCAACCTGGCCAGCTTCACGGTGCTGGGCGCGCAGACCGTCACCAACACCGGCGCCACCACCATCGTCGGCAACCTCGGCGTCTCGCCCGGCACCGCGATCACCGGCGGCGGCACCATCAGCCTCACCGGCACCGTACACGCCACCGACCCCTTTGCCGCGCTGGCCCAGGCGCAGCTGATCACCGCCGTCAGCGACCTGGATGCGCTGGGCGCCGGCTCGCTGCTGCAATCGGACCTGACCCTGTCGGGCATCCTGCTGCCCGGTGTCTACCGCGTGCCGGCAGGCATCACCAACCTGTCGGGCGCGCTCACGCTGGACGGCGGCGGCGACCTCGACGCCTTCTGGGTGTTCCAGATGGACAGCACGCTGATCACCTCGCCGAATTCGGCCGTCAACGTCATCAACACCGGCTCGGGCGCCGCCGTGTTCTGGAACGTGCGCAGTTCGGCCACGCTGGACACCAACACCGCCTTCCTGGGCAACATCCTGGCACTCACCAGCATCAGCATGAACACCGGCGCCACCGATGTGTGCGGCCGCGCGCTGGCCCGCAATGGCGCCGTCACGCTGGACCACAACAGCCTGTCGGGCGACTGCGTGGGTCTGCTCGACGACAGCAACGGCCTGGGTGGCGGCGTGGCCGGCACCGGCAGCGGCGACACCGGCGGCGGCACGCCGACGACACCGTTTCCCGTGCCCGAGCCCGGCACGCTGGCGCTGATGCTGGCCGGCCTGCTTGCGCTGCCCCTGGGCCGCCGGACGGTGCGCCCGCGCCGCTGAATCGATGGGTTCGCCAGCGCACAGACCGGCGCTGGTAGTCCACCTACAAACACCCCCTCACTGTCGGGCAGTTGCCGCCAGCCTTCACCCCAGACACCGACACCGCGGCAACCCCGCCAGGAGACAACATGAACGCGCCAGACCGTAATTCCAACCCCCGGGCGGCCCTTGCAGCCGTGCTGCTCTCGGCGCTGCTCGCCGCCTGCGGCGGCAGCAAGCTCGACCCGGTGCTGGGCACGCCCGCCTTCGGTGTCGCCCCCAGCGTGACCGCCACCACCCCCGTGGCCAGCAGCCCCGTGGTCACCGGCGTGGCCGCGGGCAGCACCGTCACCGCCAGCTTCAGCAAGCCCATGGCTGCGGCCAGCCTCACGGCCACCAGCTTCAGCCTGGCCTGCCCGGCCGGCACGCCCACCGCCGCCAGCGTGGCCTATGCCGCCGCCACCCAGGTGGCGACGCTGACCCCCACCGTGGCGCTGCCGCCCAACACGCTGTGTACCGCCACCATCAGCACCGCGGTGCAGGACAGCAGCGGCATGGCCCTGGCCGCCAGCAAGGTGTGGAGCTTCCAGACTGCGCCGCTGGCCGACACCACGCGCCCCGCGGTCACGCTCAACACCCCGGCCACGGCCGCGGTCGGCGTCGCCACCAACGGCAAGGTCACGGCCACCTTCAGTGAAGCCATGAACGCGGCCACGCTCACGGGCACCAGCTTCACGCTGACCAATTCCACCCTGGCCGCGGCCGTGCCCGGCACCGTGAGCTATGCCCCGGCCGCCCGCACCGCCACCTTCACGCCCACCGCGGCGCTGGCCGCCAACAGCCTGTTCACGGCCACCGTCACCACGGCCGCCACCGACAGCGCCGGCAACGCGCTGGCCGGCAATGCCGCCGTCGCCCCCGGCGCCGGCAACCATGTCTGGACCTTTACCACCGGCGCCACCGCCGATGCGCTGGCGCCCACCGTGGCCACCATCAGCCCGATCGACGCCAGCACCGGCATCTGCCTCACGCGCAGCGTCACCGCCGGCTTCAGCGAGGCGATGGATGCCGCCACGATCACGACAAGCAGCTTCACCGTCACCGACAACGGCGTCGCCGTGCCGGGCAACGTCAGCTACGACGCCGCCGGCCGCCTGGCCAGCTTCGTGCCCACGGCAGCCGCCGGCTTCGCGGCCAGCAAGCCCATGGTCGCCACCATCAAGTCGGGCGCCACCGGCGTCACCGATCTGGCCGGCAATGCGCTGGCCGCCGACCGCAGCTGGACCTTCACCACCGGCACCTCGGCCTGCGCGGCGGGCGTCAATCTGCGCAGTGCAGCAGCCTTCGGCGCCTTTGGCGGCGCCGCCGGCGTCACCAACCAGGGCATCAACACCGTGGTCGGCGGCAACCTGGGCAGCACCGCGGCCTGCACGCTGATCACCGGCCTGCACGACGCGGCCAACGTCTACACCCAGAGCCCGCTGAACATCGGCGCCGTCAACGGCAGCATCTACTGCGCGCCGCCGGCCCCGGGCACCACCACCACGCTGGCCATCGCCACCCAGGCGCGCGCCGATGCGCAGACGGCCTACAACGAACTCGCCGCGCTGCCCCCCGGTGGCGACCCCGGCGCCGGCCAGCTGGGCGGACTGGTGCTGACCGCCGGCACCTACACCTCGGCCGGCGGCACCTTTGCCGTGACCGCGGGTGACCTGACGCTGGATGCGCAGGGCGACAGCAATGCCGTCTTCGTGTTCCAGAGCGCCTCGGCGCTGACCGTGGGCCTGCTCGCCACGCCGCGCCGTGTGCTGCTGGTCAACGGTGCCCAGGCCCGCAATGTGTTCTGGCAGGTTGGCAGTGCGGCCCGCATCGAGGACGGCAGCGCCATGGTGGGCACCATCATCGCCCCGGCCGGCGTGACCATCTCGACCGCCGGCCAGACCGCCCAGACCACCCTGGTCGGGCGCGCCATCGGCCTCACCGCCTCGGTGACGCTGGTCAACACCACGGTGACCGCACCGTGAGCGCGCCCCTCCACCTCCAGGGCCTGACGGCCCGCCGCCCCCCATCCCCCAGGAAGAATGCGATGAACAACACCCATGCCCTGAGCCGCTTCGGCCTGGCCGCACTCGGCCTGCTGCTGGGTGGCGGCGCCGCGCCGGCACTGGCGCAGGACGAAGGCTATGCCTATGGCGGCCTCTCGGTCGGCCAGTCGCGGGCCCGCATCGACGAGGCGCGCATCACGGCCAGCCTGCTCGGCAGCGGTCTCACCACCACCTCGATGTCGCGCGACGAGCGCGACACCGGCTTCAAGCTCTTCGGCGGCTACCAGTTCAATCGCTGGTTCGGGCTCGAGGCCGGCTACTTCAAGCTCGGCAAGTTCGGCTTCGAGTCCACCACGACGCCGGCCGGCACGCTGGCCGGCGAGATCAGCCTCAAGGGCTTCAACCTCGACCTCGTGGGCACGCTGCCGCTGACCACCTATCTCTCGGCCATAGGCCGTGTCGGCGTGCAGACCGCCAAGGCCACCGACCGCTTCAGCGGCACCGGGGCCGTCACCGTGCTCGACCCCAACCCGAGCAAGCGCAGCACCCAACCCAAGTTCGGCCTCGGCCTGCAGTACGAGGTGACGCGCAACTTCCTGGTGCGCGGCGAGATCGAGCGCTACCGCGTCAACGACGCCGTGGGCAACAAGGGCGACGTCAACCTGATCTCGGTGGGCCTGGTGATCCCCTTCGGCCGCGCGCCGGAAGCGGCACCGCAGCGCACGAGCATGGCGCCGGCCTATGTGCCGCCGCCGGCACCGGCGCCCGCACCGCCGCCGCCGGTGGTGATGGCGCCGCGCGAAGTGCCGCCGCCGCCGCCCATGATCGTGGCCGCGCCGCCGCCGGCACCGCCGGTGGTGGTGCCGCCGCCCCGCCGCCGCGTCAGTTTCTCGGCCGATTCGCTGTTCGGCTTCGACCACTCGGAGATCCGCCCCGAGGGCCGCGCGGCGCTCGACGTGTTCGTCAGCGAGATGAAGGGCACGCGCTACGACGTCATCACGGTCGAGGGCCACACCGACCGGCTGGGTAGCACGGCCTACAACGAGGCGCTGTCGGGCCGGCGTGCCGACACCGTCAAGGCCTATCTGGTGGGCACGGGCGGGCTCGAAGCCAGCAAGATCACGGTCGCCGCCAAGGGCGAGGCCGAGCCGGTGTCCAAGCCCGACGAATGCAAGGGCAACAAGGCCAACGCCAAGTTGATCGCCTGCCTGCAGGCCGACCGCCGCGTCGAGGTCGAAGTCGCGGGCACCCAAGCGGGCACGCGCTGAGCCCGACGGAGCACAAGCAGATGGTCAAGAAGAATCACGGCAACAAGGAAGCCAAGAAGCCCAAGCGCGAAGCGCCTGCGGCCAAGCCGCCCGTCACCGGCCTGAGCCTGCCGGCCATTGCGCCGCTGGCCAAGACGCCCCACAGAAAATAGGCGCGGCGGTCGCGCCAGGCGTGGCCGGGATGCAAGTCCCGGCCACCGCCGAGCGCTTGCGGTGAAGACGAGGGAAACCCGCGATGGACGAGTCGCGCGGCCAGCGCCTGCAGGCCGGCCCCATGTTCATCGTCATCGCGGCCCTGCTTTTCGGCCCCGGTATGCCGTTGACGTGGCGCATTGCTGTCACCTGGCCGCAGCCAGGGCCCCATGACGGTCCCGAAGATGGCCCCGCCATAGCGGGAAGTCAACGAACGATTCGGGATGCCATGAAACAGAAAACCCCAGTCGAATGATCGATCTGGGGTCTTGTGCAGGACGGCATGGGACGTCCGGAGACGCCCCGGGACAGCCTCACATGTGGTCGATCATCACCTGCCCGAAGCCCGAGCAAGAGACCTGGGTAGCGCCTTCCATCAGGCGCGCGAAATCGTAGGTGACCTTCTTGCTGGCGATGGAGCGCTCCATGGCGGCAATGATCAGATCGGCCGCTTCGGTCCAACCCATGTGGCGCAGCATCATCTCGGCCGAGAGGATCTCCGAGCCCGGGTTGACATAGTCCTTGCCGGCGTACTTGGGCGCCGTGCCGTGGGTGGCCTCGAACATGGCGACGCTGTCGCTCAGGTTGGCGCCCGGGGCGATGCCGATGCCGCCCACCTGGGCCGCCAGCGCGTCGGAGACATAGTCGCCGTTGAGGTTGAGCGTGGCGATCACCGAGTACTCGGCCGGGCGCAGCAGGATCTGCTGCAGGAAGGCATCGGCGATGCTGTCCTTGATGACGATGTCCTTGCCCGTCCTCGGATTCTTCAGCTTGCACCAGGGGCCACCGTCGATGGGCAGGGCACCGAATTCCTTCTGCGCCAGGGCATAGGCCCAGTCGCGGAAGCCCCCTTCGGTGAACTTCATGATGTTGCCCTTGTGGACGATGGTCACGCTGGGCTTGTCGTTGTCGATGGCGTACTGGATGGCCTTGCGCACCAGGCGTTCCGTGCCTTCGCGGCTGACCGGCTTGACGCCGATGCCCGAGGTATTGGGGAACCGAATCTTGCGCACGCCCATCTCGTCCTGCAGGAACTTGATGAGCTTCTTGGCCTTCTCGCTTTCGGCCTCGAACTCGATGCCGGCGTAGATGTCTTCCGAGTTCTCGCGGAAGATCACCATATTGGTCTTCTCGGGCTCCTTCACCGGGCTGGGCACGCCCTTGAAGTACTGGATGGGGCGCAGGCAGACGTAGAGGTCGAGTTCCTGGCGCAGCGCCACATTGAGCGAGCGTATGCCGCCGCCCACCGGCGTCGTCAGCGGGCCCTTGATCGAGACCACGTAGTCGCGCACCGCGTGCAGCGTTTCCTCGGGCAGCCAGACGTCGGGGCCGTAGATCCGGGTCGACTTTTCGCCGGCGTAGACCTCCATCCAGTGGATCTTGCGCTTGCCGCCGTAGCTCTTGGCCACCGCGGCATCGACCACCTTGAGCATCACCGGCGTGATGTCGAAGCCGGTGCCGTCGCCCTCGATGTAGGGGATGACCGGCTGGTCGGGCACATTGAGCGAGTAGTCGGCGTTGACGGTGATCTTCTCGCCCTGGGTGGGCACCAAGATGTGCTTGTACATGCGCGGTCTCCGCGTGGCCGGGCATCAGGGCCGCGGCTCGTGTTTAGATGGCGGCCATTCTAGTTCACGGGCCTTGTCAACCAGGCCCTCGGCGACCACGTTGAAGCGGTGCTTCCCCGCCAACGATGGGGGGGCAATTCAGAAACTTTCGAAAGGTATTCCGAGATGAACAAGCTCCTGGCCGCCCTGATCGTCGCCGCCTTCGCCACCACTGGCGCCTTCGCTGCCGACGCCAAGCCCGCCGCCGAAGCCAAGCCCGCCGCCGCTGCCGCGTCTGGCGCCAAGAAGGCCGACAAGGCTGAAAAGGCCGAGAAGAAGGCCGAGAAGAAAGAAGAAGCCAAGAAGTAATCTTCTTGTGCCGCGGGTGCCGCGCACGGCACCCGGATCGACACGCCCGGCTCGCCGGGCGTTCTCGTTTGTACGGCCCGGCTCGCCTGACCGTTCAGAGCGTGGCGCAGTAGGCGGCCACCTGATGCCACAGCCCGCGGCCCAGCGCCCAGCCCGATCCGGCCAGCAGCAGCGCACCGGCGGCCCGCACGGCCAGTTTCTCGCGTGCCGCGGCACCCCCCCCGGCCAGCATGCGCTGCCAGGCCCAGGGCGCAGCCAGCAAACCGGCCGATGAGGCCACGGCAAACACAGCCATCGCTGCGGCACCCGCGGCCGCGTGGTTGGCCATCGAGGCCACCAGCAGGGCCGATTGCAGCAGGCCGCAGGGCCAGAGCACCCAGAGCCCGCCGCCTGCAGCGGCCTTCATGGGGCCGCGACGCGGGCCGTTCAACGGCTGCCAGCCGTTGGCATCGGCCGAGGCCGGTGCGCGGCCGATGCGGCCCAGCCAGGCCGGCTGCCGGCCGGTGAAGAGCAGCCACAGTCCCAGCGCCAGTGCCGCCGCATGCAGCAGGGCCCAGAGCGGCCTCAGCGCCGGGCTCAGGCCCGAGAGCCAGGCCAGCGCACCCACGCTGGCCGCTGCCACCGCGCCGCCAAGCGCATAGCTGGCAATGCGCGCCAGATGGAAGGCCCACAGCGCCGACCGCGGCCCGCGCCCCACCACGGCGGCGCAGGGCGCGGCACACATGGCCGCGCAATGCGGCGTGCCGGCCAGCCCGAGCAGGCCAGCACTGGCGATGAGGGCGGCGTCCACCCCTAGATGATGCGGGAGAAGCGTTCGCGGACCTTGTCGGCCTGCAGGTGCTTGTCGAAGACCATGGCCACGCCGCGCACGAAGTACCAGCCGGTGGCCGTGACCTGGATCTCGCGCTCGCCGATGCCGACCAGGCCCATCTCGGCCAGCGGCTTGAGGCGCTCGAGCTCGGTGGCGAAATCGCGCTTCATGTCGACCAGGTAGGCCAGTTCGATGGACTCGAACTCGAGCCGGCCCTGGCACATCAGCGACATGATGATGGCGCGGCGCACGATGTCGTCGCGCGTGAGCGCCAGGCCGCGCACGATGGGGAACTCATCGTGCTGCAGCGCATCCTCGTACTCGGCCAGCGTCTTGGCGTTCTGGCTGTAGGTGGCGCCGACGCGGCCGATGGACGAGACGCCCAGCGCGATGAGGTCGCAGTCGGGCTGGGTGGTGTAGCCCTGGAAATTGCGGTGCAGCCGACCCTGGCGCTTGGCCACCGAGAGCGCGTCGTCGGGCAGCGCGAAGTGGTCCATGCCGATGTAGTCGTAGCCGTTGTCGGCAAAGCCTGCAAGCGCGTCGCCCAGCATCTGCACGCGCTGCTCGGCCGTGGGCAGCGCGGCGCCGTCGATGCGGCGCTGCGGCTTGAAGCGCGTCGGCAGGTGGGCATAGGCATAGAGCGCGATGCGGCTGGGGCGCAGTTCCGACACCTGGGCGATGGTGCGCGCGAACGAGGTCGGGGTCTGCTTGGGCAGGCCGTAGATGAGGTCGACGTTGATCGACTCGAACTTCAGCGCCCTCGCCTCGCCCACCAGGTCGGCCACGCTCTGGTAGGGCTGGATGCGGTGTACCGCGGCCTGCACGTCAGCGTCGAAATCCTGCACGCCGAAGCTGATGCGGTTGAAGCCCATGGCGGCCAGGTTGCGCATGCGCTCGCGCGAGGCGGTGCGCGGGTCGACCTCGATGGAAACCTCGGCCTGCGGTATCAGCTTGAAACTCTTGCGCAGCATCTCCATCAGCTGGCCGAGTTCGTCGTCGGACAGGAAGGTGGGCGAGCCACCACCCAGGTGCAGCTGCGACACCGGCTGGCCGCGCCCGAGCTGGGCCGTGTGCAGATCGACTTCCTTGGCCAGCAGTTCGAGGTAGCCGGCGCCACGGCTCTTGTGCTTGGTGATGATCTTGTTGCAGGCGCAGTAGTAGCAGAGCGACTCGCAGAACGGGATGTGGATGTACAGCGACAGCGGCAGCGCACCGCCCGCGATGGCGCCCTCGGCGCGCTGGCGCAGCGCACAGCGGTACTCATTGGGGCCGAAGGCCTCGACGAAGCGGTCAGCCGTGGGGTAGGAGGTGTAGCGCGGGCCTTGCACGTCCAGCTTGCGCAGCTGCTCCTCGGTGAGCGGTGGCGTGCGGACGAGGGTGGGATTGTTCATGGCGGCGACTCTGACAAATGCGGCGTCGGGCCGCTTGACAATTCTCAAGCGAAGTCTATGCCGGGTGTCGGCCAGGGCCATGGCCCCGCGCTTCGCAAGATTAAGAACGGCTCATCCGCATGGGCGATACTTGCGGTCTTCGCCACCCGAGGAAATCCATGCAGGCGTCCCAGTCGCCCATCCGCCTCGAGCCCTTCAAAGTTGCCTGTTCCAGCTGCAATCTGCGCGAGTTGTGCCTGCCCGTGGGCATGTCCAACGACCAGATGCTGCGCCTGGACGAGTTGGTCTCGACACGGCGCTCGCTCGCCCGTGGCGACGCGCTGTTTCGCACCGGTTCACCCTTCACCTCTCTTTACGCGGTACGCACCGGCTTCTTCAAGACCAATGTCACTTCGGAAGACGGGCGCGACCAGGTCACCGGCTTCCAGATGGCGGGCGAGTTGCTGGGCCTGGACGGCATAGGCACCGAGCGCCACACCTGCGACGCCATCGCGCTCGAGGACTCGCAGGTCTGCGTCATCCCCTTCAACCTGCTGGAAGACCTGTCGCGCGAGCTGTCCGACCTGCAGCGCCATTTCCACAAGATCATGAGCCGCGAGATCGTGCGCGACCATGGTGTGATGCTGCTGCTGGGCAGCATGCGCGCCGAGGAGCGACTGGCCGCCTTCCTGCTGAACCTGACGCAGCGGCTGCGCAAGCGTGGCTTCTCGGCCAGTTCGCTGGTGCTGCGCATGACGCGCGAAGAAATCGGCAGCTACCTCGGTCTCAAGCTCGAGACCGTGAGCCGGGCGTTTTCCAAGTTCCAGGAAGACGGGCTGCTCGAAGTGAAGCAGCGCCAGATCCGCGTGCTCGACGTGGCCGCGCTGCAGGCGCTGGTCAACGGCAGCGGCAGCTAGGCCGTTTGCGCGTGCCGGTGGCCTAGCGCCGCCAGAGCTTCGATTCGGTATTGACCTCTTCGGCGCTGCGCGCCAACGCGGCCGAAAGCCAGCAACTCATCGCCATCGCCGCCCAGAAGACGAAGAAGGCGAGCGAGTAGACGGCGGTGTCCGACAGATCCAGCGCCTGGCCCGTGATCAGGTGCAGCGTGCCGGGATCGACGAACGAGAAGACGACGATCTCGAGCACGGCGGCACCCATGAAGGCCGGCCAGGCGATGCTGGCCATACGGCGCATCGAAGCTCGCATCGCGTGGCCCCCGCCCTCAGCGCGACGGCGTCGCGGCGTGGTTGCGCGCCTGCATCGCCGGCGCGTCGGCACCATTGGCCACCGAGGGTGCGACCAGCACCGGGTCGGGATGGCGTATGGCCAGGCCCAGCGTGACGAAGCTGGCCACCACCACCAGGGCCGGGCCGCCGATGACCAGCCAGACGATGGGCAGGCGCCACCAGGCGGTCGGCTTCTGTTCGGACGTGCGCGGGTCGCTCATTGCAATGCTCCTGCGGTGGCCGCCTCAGCGGGGCACCATGAATGTCGATTTCTCGACCTGGGTTCGGCTCGCCTCGTCGGCGCTGGCGGCGATGCGCTCGACGACGAATTCGACGCCATGGCTGCCGGGGCCGACGGAGGCCGCGGCTTCGGGCGGCACGCGCAGCGCCAGCGGAACCCAGCGCGCCTGGGCCGAGCCGATCTCGATGTCGGTCTTGAGATCGGTGGCCAGGCCCGGCAGGCCGCGTGCCGTGATGCGGTAGCGCTGCTCGCTCTCGCTGGCGTTCATCAGTTGCAGGCGGTAGACGTTCTCGACCCAGCCATCGTCGACCACGCGTGACAGCACGCCGCGGTCACGAACGACATCGACCCGGAAGGGCGAGCGCATCAGCAAGCTGACCAGCAGCGCGCCGCAGATCAGCAGCAGCACCAGGCCATAGCCGATGACGCGCGGGCGGAAAATGCGCTTGATCTCCTGGGCGCGGCCGAGGTGCTTGTCCATGCCCTCGAGCGTGTCGTAGCGGATGAGGCCGCGCGGGTATTGCATCTTGTCCATCACGCCGTTGCAGACGTCGATGCAGGCGGCGCAGCCTATGCATTCGTACTGCAGGCCGTTGCGGATGTCGATGCCGGTGGGGCAGACCTCGACGCACAGGCCGCAGTCGATGCAGTGGCCCAGATTGGCGGCCTTGAGATCGGTCTTGCGTCCGCGCGTGCCGCGCGGATCGCCGCGTTCGGCGTCGTAGCTGATGATCAGCGTGTCGCGGTCGAACATCACGCTCTGGAAGCGTGCATAGGGACACATGTACTTGCACACCTGCTCGCGCAGCCAGCCCGCGTTGCCGTAGGTGGCCAGGCCGTAGAACAGGATCCAGAACAGCTCCCAGGGCCCGAGGCCGAAGGCGAGCACAGCGCCGCCCAGGCTGCGTATGGGCGTGAAGTAGCCGACGAAGGTGAAGCCGGTCCACAGGCCGATGGCGATCCAGGCCGCCTGCTTGGCGGTCTTGCGCCACAGCTTGTTCAGGCTCCAGGGCGCGGCATCGAGCTTCTGGCGGCGCGGGCGGTCGCCCTCGATGTGACGCTCCACCCACATGAAGATCTCGGTGTAGACCGTCTGCGGGCAGGCATAGCCGCACCACAGCCGCCCCGCCACCGTGGTGAAGAGGAAGAGCGCATAGGCCGAGATGATGAGCAGGCCCGTCAGGTAGATGAAATCCTGCGGGTAGAGCACCAAGTTGAAGACATAGAAGCGCCGCGACGGCAGGTCGAACAGCACCGCCGGGCGCCCGGCCCACTGCAACCAGGGCAGGCCGTAGAAGATGATCTGCGTCGCCCACACCAGGGCCCAGCGCCAGCGGGCGAACCAGCCGCTCACGGCGCGGGCATAGATCTTCTTCTGCGCCTGGTACATCGACACCACCACCGTGCGCGCATCGTCTTCCGATGCGGCAGGGGTGGCGGCGATGGTTTTGGGCTCCGTCAAAGGATCACCGGTCTTCAGTTGCCCGCGACGCGGGTGCCCTGCGACAGGTTCCAGACGTAGGCCGACAGCACATGGATCTGCGCCGGCGTGAGCAGGCGGCCCTGGGCCGGCATGACGTTGGTCTTGCCGCCCGTGACCATGGCGACGATGGCCGGCTCGCCCCAGCCGTGCAGCCAGGTCTTGTCGGTCAGGTTGGGCGCGCCGATCGCCGCCATGCCCTTGCCGTCGGGTCCGTGGCAGGCGGCGCAGGCGCCGAACTTGGCCTTGCCGAGCTGGGCCGCGACGTCGTTGTGCGCGCTGCCCGACAGGCTCAGCACATAGTGGGCGACGTTCTTCACGTCCTCGCTGGTGCCCACCGCGGCCGCCATGGGCGGCATCATGCCGGTGCGGCCTTCGGCGATGACCTTGCCGATGTATTCGGGCGTGCCCGCGCCCAGCCAGTCGCTGTCGGCCAGGTTGGGGAAGCCCTTGCTGCCGCGTGCGTCGGAGCCATGGCACTGCGCGCAGTTGTTGAGGAAGAGGCGCTGGCCTATGCCCATGGCCTGCGCGTCCTTGCCCAGTTGCTCGGCCGACATGGCCGTGAACTTGGCATAGACCGGCTCCAGCGCGGCGCGCGCCTTTTCCTGCTCGGCCTCGAACTGGCCCCGGCTGGTCCAGCCCAGGCTGCCGGCATTGGTGCCCAGGCCCGGGTAGAAGGCCAGGTAGACAGCGGCAAAGACCACGGTGGCCACAAACAGCCACATCCACCAGCGCGGCAGCGGGTTGTTGAGCTCCTGCAGGTCGACGTCCCAGACGTGGCCCGTCGTGTTGTCGTTGGCCATCACCTTGCGGCGGCTCGCGATGACGAGCAGCACGAGGCAGAAGACCAGGCTCAGGACCGTCACCGCGGCGACGAACAGGGCCCAGCCACTGGATACGAAATCACTCACGGGTTCTCTCCTCGGGATGCGTTGACGGCCGGCTCGGGCTTTTCGCCGGCGAAGGGCAGCTGCGCCGCCTCTTCGTGGTCGGCGCGCCGGCGGCGGCTCCAGGTATGCAGCATCAGCGCCACGAAGAGGGCCAGGCTGGCCACCGTGACAGCGACGCGAAGGTCATTGACGTCCATGGGCTGCCCTCCTACTTGGCGGCCCCGGCGGTGCCCAGCACCTGCAGGAAGGCGATCACGGCATCCATCTCGGTGCGGCCCTTCACATCCTCGGCGGCCTTGGCGATCTCGGCGTCGCTGTAGGGCACGCCCACCTTGCGCAGCGCGGCCATGCGCGGCGCCATGCTGGCGGGGTCGACGGCCGCGGTCATCAGCCAGGGATAGGCTGGCATATTGGACTCGGGCACGAGGTCACGCGGGTTGTTCAGGTGGGTGCGGTGCCACTCGTCGCTGTACTTGCCACCGACGCGGTGCAGGTCGGGCCCGGTGCGCTTGCTGCCCCACTGGAAGGGGTGGTCATAGACGAACTCGCCGGCCGTCGACACCGCGCCGTAGCGCAGCGCCTCGGCGCGGAAGGGGCGCACCATCTGCGAGTGGCAGTTGTAGCAGCCCTCGCGAATGTAGACATCGCGCCCGGCCAGTTGCAGCGGCGTGTAGGGCTTGAGGCCCGGCGCCGCCTGCGTGGTTGAGCGCTGGAAGAACAGCGGCAGGATCTCGACCATGCCGCCCACTGCCACCGACAGCAGGATCAGCACGATCATCAGGAAGTTGTTGGTCTCGATCTTCTCGTGACCGACCGGCACATGTGCATTGGCCATGTTCTGTTTCTCCTTGTGGGCCGCGTCAGGCATGGGCCGGCGCAACCGCCGGCACCGCCACTTCGACGGCGTGGCCGCTCTTGGCCGTCATCACCGTGTTCCACAGCATGATGACCATGCCGCTCAGGTAGAGCAGGCCGCCCAGCAGGCGCACCACGTAGTACGGGAAGGTGGCCTTCACGCTCTCGACGAAGGTGTAGACCAGGGTGCCGTCGGGGTTGACCGCGCGCCACATCAGGCCTTGCATCACGCCGGCGATCCACATCGCGGCGATGTACAGCACGATGCCGATGGTGGCCAGCCAGAAGTGGGTCTCGATGGCCTTGACGCTGTACATCTGGCTGCGGCCGAACAGGCGCGGGATCAGGTAGTACAGGCTGCCCATGCTGATGAGGCCGACCCAGCCCAGCGCGCCGCTGTGAACGTGGCCGACGGTCCAGTCGGTGTAGTGGCTGAGGGCGTTGACGGTCTTGATCGACATCATCGGGCCCTCGAAGGTGCTCATGCCGTAGAACGACAGGCTCACGATCAGGAACTTCAGGATGGGGTCGTCACGCAACTTGTGCCAGGCACCGCTGAGCGTCATGATGCCGTTGATCATGCCGCCCCAGCTCGGGGCCAGCAGCACCAGGCTGAAGATCATGCCGATGCTCTGCGCCCAGTCGGGCAGCGCGGTGTAGTGCAGGTGGTGGGGGCCCGCCCACATGTAGGTGAAGATCAGCGCCCAGAAGTGGACGATGGACAGGCGGTAGCTGTAGACCGGACGGCCGGCCTGCTTGGGGATGAAGTAGTACATCATCCCCAGGAAGCCGGCGGTGAGGAAGAAGCCCACCGCATTGTGGCCATACCACCACTGGATCATCGCGTCCTGCACGCCGGCATAGGCCGAGTAGCTCTTGAACAGGCTCACCGGAATGGCCGCGCTGTTGACAATGTGCAGCAGCGCCACGGCGAGGATGAAGGCGCCGAAGAACCAGTTGGCCACGTAGATGTGGCGCACCTTGCGGATGCCGACGGTGCCGAAGAAGACGATGGCATAGCTCACCCAGATCACGGCGATCAGGATGTCGATGGGCCACTCGAGCTCGGCGTACTCCTTGCCGCTGGTCATGCCCAGGGGCAGCGTGACGGCCGCGGCCAGGATCACGAGCTGCCAGCCGACGAAGGTGAACATCGCCAGGCCGGGCGCGAACAAGCGCGTCTGGCAGGTGCGCTGCACCACATGGTAGGAGGTGGCAAACAGCGTGCAGCCGCCGAAGGCGAAGATCACCGCATTGGTGTGCAGCGGGCGCAGGCGGCCGTAGCTCAGAAACGAGATACCGAAGTTCAGCTCGGGCCATGTCAGCTGTGCGGCAATGATCACGCCCACCAGCATGCCCACCACGCCCCACACCACGGCGGCCACGGAGAAAAACCTGACCACCGTATCGCTGTAGACACCGCCTCCCGGTGCCACGGCATTGTTTGCCATCAAAAATCTCCTCTATTCGGCGGATCTCGCCTCACGCGCGATTCTTCTGTGCCGCCCTTACAAGACCCTTGATCGCCATCAAGCGGCGGTGGGTCGTCTTCCAGGATGCGCTCGCCTTCCTGTTCGAGGTCGTCGAACTGGCCCCGGTGCAGGGCCCAGCCGAAGACAGCGATGATGACGAGCACCAGGCCCGCGGACAGCGGGATCAGCAGGTAAAGACTCTCCATGGCGTTTCCTAGCGGGCCGCGCGCAGGGCGTTGAAGACCACGGCCAGCGAGCTGAGTGCCATGCCCAGGCCGGCGGCCCAGGGCGGCAGCCAGCCGGCCACGGCCATGGGAATGGCCAGCGCGTTGTAGACCAGGGCCCAGGCGATGTTCTGGCGCACGATGGCCACGGCCTTGCGCGCGCTGCGCCGGGCACGCACAACATCGGCAAGGTCATTGGAGGTGACCACCGCATCGGCCTGGCTGCGCGCCACCAGGGCGCCCTGCCCCATTGCCAGCGAGGCATCGGCTCGCGCCAGCACCGGGGCATCGTTGATGCCGTCGCCGACCATCACGACGCGCTCGCCGGCAGCCTGCGCGGCGGCCACCGCGGCCAGCTTGGTCTCGGGCGTGGCCGCGGCGACGATCTCGTCGAAGCCCACGCGCGCAGCCAGGGCCTGGGCACGCGGCAGGGCATCGCCGGTCAGCAGCGTCACGCGCAGGCCTTCGGCGCGCAAGGCCTGCAAGGCCGCAATGGTGCCGGGACGCAGCGTCTCGTCGAAGACGAAGGCGGCGCGGGCGCGGCCGTTGCAGCCCAGCCAGACCTGGCCCTCGCCCGTGGCCGCGGCATCGACCCAGGCCGCGGAACCCAGTCGCCAGCGGCAACCCTCGCCGTCGAGCGCCTGCACGCCTTGCCCTGCAACCTCCTCGAAGCCTGACCAGCCGAGACCCGAGCGCTCGGCCGGGGCCGACCAGCCTTGGCCTGGGGTCTTGACCGCGGCCGCCGCGACCAGCGCACGCGACAGCGGATGCGTTGACCATGCCGCCAGCAGCGCCGCCGTCGCCAGCGCGTCGCGCTCGCCAGCGGCCTCCCAGCCAGGGCTGCCGGCCTCGGTCAGCCGCGTCTGGCGCCACTGCGGGCGGTCCTCGGTCAGCGTGCCGGTCTTGTCGAAGAAGAACTGCGTCGCGCCGGCCAGGGTCTCGATGGCGTCAAGGCGCTGCACCAGCACGCCGCGCCGCGCCAGGCCGCGCGCCGCCGCCACCAGGGCGGCCGGTGCTGCCAGCGAAAGCGCGCAGGGACAGGTGACGATGAGCACCGCCACCGCCACCGGCAGCGCACGCGAGGGATCGACGAAGTGCCAGTACAGCGCCGCCAGGCCCGCCAGCAGCAGCACGCCCCAGAGGAAGGGCCCGGCCCAGCGGTCGGCCAGGCGGGCCGCGGCCGGCCGCTGGCTGAGCGCGCCGCGCATCATCTCGACGATGGCCTGCACACGCGTGTCGCCGCCGACGCGTTTGACGCGCAGCAGTACCGGCGCCCCGAGGTTCAGGCTGCCGGCCACGAGTTCGTCGCCGACGGCCTTCTCGACCGGCGCGGACTCGCCGCTGAGCAAGGCCTCATCGGCCCGCGTGGCGCCCTGCTCCAGCAAGCCATCGGCCGCGAAGGCCTGGCCCACCGGCACGCGCACCAGATCACCGGGCTGCAGCCGCTGCGGGCTCACGGCTTCGGTGCTGCCGTCGGCGGCCACGCGCCAGGCGGTCTCGGGCAGGCGGGCCAAAGCGCCCTCGAGTGCCGCCGCGGCACGTTGGCGCGCACGCAATTCAAGATAGCGCGCCGCAAGCAGGAAGCTCACGAACATGGTCAGCGAATCGAACCAGACCTCGTCGCCGAAGGCGCCGCCGGGGTCGAATGCGGCACCGCTGCTGGCGACGAAGGTGATGGCCACGCCCAGCGCCACTGGCACGTCCATGCCGATGCGGCGTTGGCGCAGTGAACGCCAGGCACCGCTGAAGAAAGGCCCGGCGGAAAAAAGCAGCACCGGCAGCGAGAGCAGCCAACTGCCCCAGTTGAGCAGCTGGCGCAGATCGGGCGCCAGCGTGCCGGCGTCGGCCACATAGCTGGGCGTGGCGAACATCATCACCTGCATGGCGCAGAACGAGGCCACGAAGAGCCGCCACAGGGCCTGGCGATGCTCGGCCTGGCGCAGAGCCCGCGCCGGCGCGGCGGCATCGGGCACGGCGTCGTAGCCGGCGCCGCGCACGGCGGCGATCAGGAGCGAGGGCTTGGTGGCCGCCGGATCCCAGGTCACGGTGGCGCGCTCGGCGGCGGCGCTGACGCGTGCGCCGCGCACGCCGGGCACGCCCATCAGGGCGCGCTCGATGATGCCGCTGCAGGCGGCGCAATGCATGCCCGAAAGCTGCAGCGACGATTCCGCCAGGCGCACACCACCGGCCCCGGCCACCATGCGCGTGAACTGGCCCTGCTCGAGCGGGTCGTCGACGACCTCGAGAGCCGCGGCTGCTGAGACTGCCGCGGCCGGTTGAGCAAGTTCTTCGGCCTTGGCGGCAGTCATCGGGACGGATTCAGTGAAAGAGATAATCTAGGACCGACCCTGCAAGAGACCCATGACCACCGTCAACGCAAGCCCTGCCCTCACCCGCCTCGGGCCACTGCTTCTCGGCATGCTGGCCGCGCTGGCCCTGATGCCACCGCAGGCCCGGGCGCAAACGGCGCCGCAACCCAAGCTGCAGACCATTGCCATCACCGCCGGCATGCATGTGATCCAGGCCGAGCTCGCGATCTCGTCACAGGAGCAGGCCACGGGCATGATGTTCCGGCGCGCGATGCCCGGCAACGAGGGCATGCTCTTCGTCAACGACGAGGCGGGCATGCGTTGCTTCTGGATGAAGAACACGCTGGTCCCCATCACCATCGCCTTCATCGACGACGACGGCAGCATCGTCAACCTGGCCGACATGCAGCCGCAATCTGAGCAGTCGCACTGTTCGGCCAAGCCCGTGCGCTACGCGCTCGAGATGCATCAGGGCTGGTTTGCCAAGCGCGGGCTGAAAGCCGGCTTCAGGCTGCGCGGCCGGCCCTTCAAGGGCTGAAGGCGGCCGCGCCGGCCTCGCATCAGGCGTAATTGCTCTCGGCGAAGCCCCAGTTCACCAGCTTGTCGAGGAAGGTCTCGACGAACTTCTGGCGCAGGTTGCGGTAGTCGATGTAGTAGGCGTGTTCCCACACGTCCACGGTGAGCAGCGCCTTGTCGGCAGTGGTCAGGGGCGTGCCGGCGGCGCCGGTGTTGACGATGTCGACGCTGCCGTCGGCCTTCTTCACCAGCCAGGTCCAGCCCGAGCCGAAATTGCCCACGGCCGACTTCACGAAGGCTTCCTTGAAGGCTGCGTAGCTGCCCCACTTGGCCGTGATGGCCGCCGCCAGCGCGCCGGTGGGCTCGCCACCGCCGGCCGGCTTCA
This sequence comes from Rubrivivax sp. A210, assembly GCF_904426505.1. Classification (GTDB taxonomy): domain Bacteria; phylum Pseudomonadota; class Gammaproteobacteria; order Burkholderiales; family Burkholderiaceae_C; genus Rubrivivax. Next base: position 26,804 of record NZ_CAJGBN010000001.1, on the reverse strand, counting down.
TGCAGTTCCAGAAGAAGCTGTGGTTCCAGATCTGGGCGGCGTTGTTGTAGATGCCGCCGCTGGCCTTCTTGATGATTTCTTCCAGCGTCAGGGCTTCGAACTCGGTGCCCTTCTGCAGGTTGTTGAGGTTCACGACATAGGCGTTGTGGTGCTTGCCGTGGTGAAACTCGAGCGTCTCCTTGCTGTAGTGCGGCGCCAGGGCGTCGATGGCAAAGGGCAGTGCGGGCAGGGTGTGTTCCATGGTCCAGATCCTCCTGTTGGAATGGCTGGCAGGCATTGTAGGCAGGCAGGCCTCAGAGCGAGGGCGTGAGGGCTTGGACGCTCAGCACCTGGGCCTGGGCATGGCCGTCGGCCCACACCGCGCGCACCGCCTGGCCCGGCCGCAGCGCTAGAGCCGAGACCACCGGCCGGCCGTCGGCCGCCTCGATCCAGGCATAGCCGCGCTGCAGCACGCGGTGCGGATCGTGGGCCTGCAGGCGCAGCGCCGCCGCTTCCAGACCGTGCGCCTGACTTTCCAGCTGGCGCGCCGCGCCGCGCCCCAGACGCTGGGCGAGAGCCCGGCAGGCCTCCAGCTCGGCCTGCTGCTGCTGGCGCAGCGCCCGCGACAGCCGCGCCGCGGTGTCAATCAGGCGCTGGCCCTGGCCGGCCAGCGACCGCGCCGGCTGGCCCAGGCGCAGCGCCAGCGTGTCCAGGCGCTGGGCGCGCGCTTGAAGCATGCGTTCGGCCGCCACCTGCAGCGCGGCCTGGCGCGCCTGCAGCTGGGCCAGCAGCTCGGCCAGGGCCGGCGCCGCCAGCTCGGCCGCCGCGGTGGGCGTGGCGGCTCGCAGATCGGCCGCCAGGTCGGCCAGCGTCAAGTCGGTCTCATGGCCCACCCCGCAGACCACCGGCAGCGGGCAGGCGGCGATGGCGCGCACGACGCGCTCATCGTTGAAGGACCACAGGTCTTCGAGCGAGCCGCCGCCGCGCACCAGCAGCAGCGCGTCGACCTCGCCCCGCTGGCCGGCCAGGCGCAGCGCGGCCTCGATCTGCGCTGGCGCCTCGGCACCCTGCACCAGGGTCGGATAGATCACCACGCCCACCTGGGGCGCCCGCCTTTGCAACGCCGTCAGCACATCGCGCAGCGCCGCTGCGCCGGGCGAGGTCACCACGCCCAGCAGACGCGGAAAAGCCGGCAGTGGCCGCTTGCGCGCGGCATCGAACAGGCCCTCGGCGGCGAGGCGGTTGCGCCGGCGCAGGAACTCCTCGTAGAGCGAGCCCACGCCCACGCGCTGCAGCGCCTCGACGATGAGCTGCAGTTCGCCGCGCGATTCATAGACACCCAGCCGCCCGCGCAGCTCGACCTGCTGGCCATCGGCGGGCGCGAAGTCGAGCAGGGCCGCGGCGCGGCGGAACATCGCGCAGCGCAGGAGGGCCTGGGCGCCGTCGGCATCCTTGAGCGAAAAGTAGCAGTGGCCGCTGGAAGCGCGCGTCCAGCCTGAGATCTCGCCGCGCACGGCCACAGAGCCAAAGCGCGCAGCAAGTGCATCGCCCGTGGCCAGCAACAGCGCGGCCACACCCCAGGGCACGCGCGCCGCCAAAGGCATTGCGGGCTCAGTCACGCGATAAGCCCCGGTTGGCGCGGCATTGGAACTCCACAGCCGCACCATCAGGTCCTCGCCCGCGCATGCTTGCGGTCACAGCCCCGACACGATGATGCAAGTAATTGATTTGCATGAAAAAAATGAATGCACTGTGACTGTGCATCACGTCGGCGACCTGCCAAAGTGACGGCACAAGCGCAAAAGCCGCGCGTTTGCCCACAACGTTATCCACAGATTGAGGCTTGCGGCAGCAGGCGCGAAAGCGGCTACACCAGACGTTGCCTTTGCGAGGGCTGAAGGCGGCCGGGCTTGCCCCATAATCCGGCGCCACGCGCACCGCCACTTACGAGCAGCACGAGACAAGCCTTGCTTTCGATCATACAAGCGGCCGGTTGGCCGATCTGGCCCCTGATGCTGTGCTCGGTGGTCGCCATGGCCCTGGTCATCGAGCGCCTCTACCACCTGCGCCGCACCGTGGTGGCGCCGCTCAAGCTGGTCGATGAGGTCATAGGTGTCACGCGCTCCAGCCTGCCCACCGCCGACGTGGTGAACAAGCTCAACGACAACTCGGTGCTCGGCGGCGTGCTCGCCTCCGGCCTGCGCGCCATCATCGCCGAGCCCCGCATCCAGGAGCCCGCGCTGCGCCAGGCCTTCGAGAACGCCGGCCGCAGCGCCGTACACGGCCTGGAGCGCTACCTCAACACCCTGGGCACCATCGCCGCGGCGGCGCCGCTGCTGGGCCTGTTCGGCACCGTGGTTGGCATGATCGAGATCTTCGGCTCGCAGGCGCCGGGCGCCGCGGGGGGCAGCAACCCGCAGCAGCTGGCCCACGGCATCTCGGTGGCGCTCTACAACACCGCCTTCGGCCTCATGATCGCCATCCCCTCGCTGATGTTCTACCGCTACTTCCGCGGCTGCGTCGACGAATTCCAGCTCGCCATGGAACTGGCTGCAGAGCGCATGGTGCCGCATCTGCTGCGCTTCGCGGTCAAGGGCTGACGATGAAGTTCAGCCGCCGCCGCATCGAGGAACCGGAGATCAACCTGATCCCCTTCATCGACGTGCTGCTGGTGGTGCTGATCTTCCTGATGCTGTCGACCACCTATTCGCGCTTCACCGAGCTGCAGATCAACCTGCCGGCGGCCGATGCCGAGAAGCTGCGCGACCGGCCTTCCGAGGTCATCGTCGCGGTGGCCGGCGACGGCCGCTACTCGATCAACCGCAAGGCGGTCGACGGCCGCAGCGTCGAGGCCCTCACGGCCGAGCTCTCAGCCGCCGCCGGTGGCCGCCCCGAGACCGTGGTCATCATCTCCGCCGACGCGCTGGCGGCCCATCAGGCGGTGATCAACGTGCTCGACGCGGCGCGCCGGGCCGGCCTGTCGCGGTTGACCTTCGCCGCCCAGGGCGGCAACGGCCGCTGATGCCTTTTCGCCGCGCCACATGAGCCTGGCGGGACATTTCGAGAGGCATCTCACCCGCCACTGGTGGCAGTCGCAGTCGCAACCGACGGCAATGCGCCTGCTGCTGGGCCCGCTGGCGCGGCTGTACGGCGTGCTGGCGGCGAGCCGGCGGCGCCACACCGTGGCCCAGCGCGCGCCGGTGCCGCTGCTGGTGGTGGGCAATGTGGTGGCCGGCGGTGCCGGCAAGACGCCGGCCGTGATCGCCCTGGTCAAGGCCTTCCAGGACGCAGGCCGGCGCCCGGGCGTGATCTCGCGCGGCTTCGGCCGCAAGAGCCGCGCCGTCACGGTGGTCAGCGGCGAAAGCTCCCCCAGCGAGGTCGGCGACGAGCCCCTGCTCATCCACCGCCGCACCGGCGTGCCGGTCTGCGTGGGCCGTGCCCGTCACCTCGCGGCCCTGGTTCTGTGTACGCGCCATCCCGAGATCGACGTGCTGATCGCTGACGACGGCCTGCAGCACCACGCGCTGGCGCGCGACGCCGAGCTGCTGGTGTTCGACCAGCGCGGCATCGGCAATGGCCAGCTGCTGCCCGCGGGCCCGCTGCGCGAGCCCATGCCCACCGCACTGGGACCGCGCATGCGCGTGCTCTACACCGGCGGCTGGCCCAGCACCACCCTGCCCGGCGCACTGGCCACGCGGCAGATCGCCGCCGCCTGGCCGCTGGATGCCTGGCGCGCCGGCGACATCAGCCAGGCCCAGCCGCTGGCCGCACTGCGCGGCCGCCGCCTGCTCGCCGCGGCAGGGCTGGCGGCGCCGGAGAAGTTCTTCGCCATGCTCGAGGACGTGGGCCTGCTGATACGCCGCCTGCCCCTGCCCGACCACTACGACTTCGCCACCCTGCCCTGGCGCACCGACACCCCCGAGGTCGTCGTCACCGAGAAGGACGCGGTCAAGATCAATCCCGAACTGCTGGGCACGACGCGGCTGTGGGTGCTGCCGCTAGACTTGCGCCTGCCCGACTCGCTTGTCGCCGAGTTGCTGACCCTGCTGAAACGCCGCCCATCATGAGCCTGGACCACCGCCTGATCGACCTGCTGGTATGCCCCCTGTGCAAGGGCGCGCTCGAGATGCAGCGCGACGCCGAGCAGCGCCCGGTGGCCCTGAGCTGCCGCGCCGACCGCCTGGCCTTCCCCATCCGCGACGGCATTCCGGTGATGCTCGAGAGCGAGGCCCTGCCCTTCGACAGCGCGGCCGAGGCCGCCCGCGCTTGATGAAGTTCAGCGTGCTGGTGCCGGCGCGGCTGGCGTCGACGCGCCTGCCCGACAAGCCGCTGGCCGACATCGCCGGCAAGCCCATGGTGGTGCGCGTGGCCGAGCGCGCGGCGCTGAGCGGCGCCGAGCGCGTCGTCGTGGCCTGCGATGACGAGCGCATCGCCGCGGCCTGCGCCGCCCACGGCGTACAGGCCGTGCTGACGCGCGCCGACCACGCCAGCGGCAGCGACCGCCTGGCCGAGGCCTGCGGCCTGCTGCAACTGGATGGCGACGACATCGTCGTCAATGTGCAGGGCGACGAACCCCTGATCGAACCCGCGCTGGTGCGGCGCTGCGCCGAACTGCTGGTGGAGCGGCCCGACTGCGTGATGAGCACGGCCGCCCACGCACTTGCCGATGTCGCCGAATACCTGAACCCGAATGTCGTGAAGGTCGTGCTCGACGCCGCCGGCCGCGCGCTCTACTTCAGCCGCGCGCCCATCCCCTGGCGGCGCGACGGCCCAGCCTCCGATGGCGGCGGCGTCACCACCATTCCCGTCAGCCCGCAGCCGCTGCGCCACGTCGGCCTCTACGGCTACCGCGCCGGCTTTCTGCGCCGCTTTCCGGCGCTGCCGGCCGCACCGCTCGAGGCCTGCGAAGCGCTGGAGCAGCTGCGCGTGCTGTGGCACGGCGAGCGCATCGCGGTGCATGTGGCCGCCGTCGGGCCCGGCCCGGGCGTCGACACGCCGGCCGATCTGGCGCGTGTGAGAGCCCTGTTTGCCTAGGGCGCCTCGCGTCAGCTTGACGCCGGGAAGCGCGTGATATTCTCGATTCGAGACAGGCGGCCGCGCCCCCGCACGGCTGCGCGAAGAACCACGACAACACGAGGAACCCGATGAGACTCATCCTCCTGGGCGCACCGGGCGCCGGCAAGGGCACGCAAGCCACCTTCATCTGCCGGCATTTCGGCATTCCGCAGATTTCCACCGGCGACATGCTGCGCGCCGCCGTCAAGGCCGGCACGCCGCTGGGCGTGGAGGCCAAGAAGGTGATGGACGCTGGCGGCCTGGTGGGCGACGACATCATCATCGGCCTCGTCAAGGAACGCATCACCCAGCCCGACTGTGCCAAGGGCTTCCTCTTCGACGGCTTCCCTCGCACCATCCCGCAGGCCGAGGCCATGAAGCTGGCCGGCGTCAAGATCGACCTCGTGCTCGAGATCGACGTGCCCGACAGCGCCATCGTCGAACGCATGAGCGGACGCCGTGCCCACCTGCCCTCGGGCCGCACCTACCACGTCAAGTTCAATCCGCCCAAGGTCGAGGGCAAGGACGACGTCACCGGCGAGCCGCTGATCCAGCGCGACGACGACAAGGAAGAGACCGTTCAAAAGCGCCTGCAGGTCTACCAGAGCCAGACCCGGCCGCTGGTCGAGTACTACTCGAAGTGGGCGGCTGCCGGCGACGCGCAGGCCCCGCGCCATGTGTGCATCGACGGCACCGGCACGGTCGAGGCCATCACCGCCCGCGTGATGGTCGCCGTCGGCGCCTGATTCGAGGCCGGGAGCGCCGCGCATGGACATCGCAGGCAAGGTCTTCATCGTCACCGGCGGCGCCTCGGGCCTGGGTGAAGGCACGGCGCGCATGCTGACCGCGGCTGGCGGCAAGGTGGTCGTCGCCGATCTGCAGGTCGAGGCCGGCCAGGCCGTGGCGGCGTCGATTGGCGGCGTCTTCGTCAAGTGCGATGTCAGCCAGGAGGCCGACGGCCAGGCCGCGGTGGCTGCGGCCACGGGCCTGGGCAAGCTGATGGGCCTGATCAACTGCGCCGGCATCGCGCCGGCCGTCAAGACCGTGGGCAAGGACGGTGCCCACCCGCTGGCCGCCTTCGGCAAGGTGATCACGGTCAACCTGGTCGGCAGCTTCAACATGATCCGCCTCGCCGCCGAGGCCATGTGCAAGAACGAGCCCGAGGCCACCGGCGAGCGCGGCGTGCTGATCAGCACCGCCAGCGTGGCCGCCTACGATGGCCAGATCGGCCAGGCCGCCTATGCGGCCAGCAAGGGCGGCGTGGTGGGCATGACCCTGCCCATCGCGCGTGATCTGGCGCGCAACGGCATCCGCAACATGACCATCGCGCCGGGCATCTTCGGCACGCCCATGTTGTTCACCATGCCGCAGGCGGTGCAGGACGCCCTGGCCGCCGGCGTGCCCTTTCCCAGCCGCCTGGGCACGCCCCAGGACTACGCCAAGCTGGTGAAGCACATCCTCGAGAACGAGATGCTCAACGGCGAGGTCATCCGCCTCGACGGCGCGATTCGGCTGGCGCCGAAGTGAGCCTGGCCCGCCCGTCCTGAGCGGCGGCTTGGCGCGTGGCGCCATGGCCCCGGCGCTGGGGGGTGGCTGCTGGCTGGCGCGCACCGGGCGCTAGCCGAACACCCTCCTTAGTCGCCCGCGCCGCAGTGGTGCGGTTGCGTCATCCTGTGGCCCTCAAGCAAGAACGCCCTCGGCAAGCCGAGGGCGTCACGTTCAAACCTGCCTGATCTGCCGGCGCACCTTGCGGGCGCCGGCAGCCGGGGCCGATGGTCAGAACTGGTAGGAGGCGCGCACGTAGTACTTGCGGCCGGTCGGATCAGCGAAGCGCGGATCGTAGTTGGCCTGGAACACCTCGCCCTGGTTGGAATAAGGCGGATCGCGGTCGGTCAGGTTGTTGATGCCCAGCGTCAGGCTGAGGTTCTTGATGCCGGCCCAGGTGACGTAGGCATCGTAGGTCTCGTAGGCGCCGACCGTGTTGCTCGGATCCTGGTCGAGGTAGGCGCTCTTGAAGTGGCCGACGCCACCCAGGGTCCAGGAGCCGACGTTCCACTGCGCCGTGGCGGCGTGCTGCCAGCGGAAGATCGGGCCCGCGCCGACGTAGACGCTGACGTTCTGGTTGTAAGGGCCGCCAATGAAGTCCTGGTACTCGTACTTGCTGACGTAGGTGCCGTTCAGGCCCAGCGTCAGGCGGCCCATGTCGCCCAGGCTCTGGCGGAAGGTGGCCGAGAGGTCGATGCCGTGGGTGTTGGTGTTGCCCAGGTTTTGCTGGCGCAGATCGAGGTAGCCGCAATCCGAGCCCGGGCAGGAGAAGCCGTCGATGGACAGGTCGCCGCTGGCATTGCGCTTGATGTAGCGGCCGAAGGTGACGGCATCACCCAGCACGGTGTTCTCGGACAGCGCGGCGATGGAACCCTTCACCCGCACCCACCAGAAATCCAGCCCCAGCGACACGTTGGCAGTCGGCTCGAGCACCAGGCCGAAGGTCAGGTTCTTGGCCTTCTCGGGCTGCAGGTCGGTGTTGCCACCGGTCAGGCGCTGGAACTGCACGCTGCAGACCAGGGCCTTGGACTTGCCGGCAATCGGCGCACCAGGGTCGCCGGGGCAGTTGACCGGATCATTCACCGTGCCGGTGTTGGTGAAGGCCGGCGCAGCGTTCAGCTCATACAGCGACGGCGCACGGAAGCCGGTGGAGTAGCTGCCGCGCAGCAGCACTGCCTTGGACGGCTGGTAGCGCAGCGTGAACTTCGGGTTGATGGTGTCGCCGAAGTCGCTGTACTTGTCGTAGCGCACCGCGGCCGTGGCTTCGAACTGCTTGGTGATGGGCACACTCAGCTCGGTGTAGAGCGCCGAGACCTTGCGATTGCCCTTGGACAGGGAATCGGGGTCGACACCGGTGCTGGCCACCAGCAGTTCGGCCACCGGCTTGTTGGCCTGGGAGATGAAGTCTTCCTTGCGCAACTCGGCGCCGACGGCCAGGGCGGCGGCGCGGCCGCTGCCGAACCAGTCACCCAGCTCGCGGCTGACCTTGCCGTCGACCGCGGTGACCTTGCCACGGTGGTTCTGCAGGTTGCCACCCAGCAGCGCATCCTGAATGGCGGCGGCACCGGCGGCGTCCTGAGCGCGGCTGAACGGATTGATCAGGCCGTTGGCCATGGCCACCGCGATCTTGTTGCCGTCGGAATAGCCGGCAACAATTTCCTTGATCTTGTTCTCGTTGTAGCTGACGCCGAGCTGGTAATCCCAGCCCGCCAGCACGCCGTCCGCGCTGGCCAGCAGTCGCTGCTGGTCATTGATGGAGGTGTTGCTGCGCGAGCCGCCGTCCATGGCGCGCCACTTCACGATGATGAAGCCGGGCTGCAGCGTGACGCCGGGCCGCGGGCTCATGTTGGTCTGCGTGAAGGCGGGGTTGATCACGAAGCCCGGGGTGATGGCGCCCGGGTTGCCGGGGAAGTAGGGATTGAGCGAGCCGTCAGGGCGGTTCTTGTTCATCCACAGCGTGCCGTAGGGAACGGGCGCGATCTCGGTGGTGGACTCGTTGCGGGTCTTGAAGTATTCGAGGGCCAGGGTGTGATCGCCCAGGCGCAGCGCGCCGCGCAGCATGGCCGAGGTGCGCTCGGATTCGGGCGTGTAGTCGACGAAGCTCGCTGTCTTGATGAGGCAGGAAGTGAGGGCATCATCATCCGGCGTCAGAAATGATGGGGAGGTGCAATCGGGAGCCGACGGGTTGGCAGTGACTGCGCCGTCCTGCAAATAATTGGCCGGGAAAGGCGTGGGCGACAGGCCGCCGGGGAAGCGGGCGTTGAACGGGCGCTGCAGGCCGTCGATGCGGTGCTGGCGGTTGAGGTCCAGGAAGCCGAATATGTTGAAGCCCTGCTTGTCCAGATCGCCGAAGCCGAAGCCGACGTTCGCAGACTCGGACTTGCCGCCCTTGCCCGAAGGCGCGTCGGCGCCCAGCGTGATGCTGCCGCCCTGGTAGTTGTTGCGGGTGATGAAGTTGATCACGCCGCCGATGGCGTCGGTACCGTACAGCGACGAGGCGCCGTCACGCAGCACTTCCACGCGATCAAGCGAGGCGAACGGGATCATGTTCAGGTCGACCGCGGAGCCATCGATGGCGTTGTTTGCGATGCGGCGGCCATTGAGCAGCACCAGCGTCTTGCTGGCGCCGATGCCGCGCAGGTCGGCAAACGCCGCGCCGCCGGTGCCCGCACCCACCTGCTGGCTGGAGCCCTGGGTCAGTTGCACCGCGCTGAGCGAGTTCATGATCTGCTCGACGCTGGTCACGCCCTGCGACTTCAGCTCTTGCATCTTGATGATCGTGACCGGCACGGCGCTCTCGGCATCGATGCGCTTGATGGCCGAGCCGGTGATCTCGACGCGGTCGACGGCCTGTGCCGCAGCCGGCATCGAGACCATCGCCGCCATGCTGCCCAGCGCCATCAGCACGCCGGTGCAAACCTTGGTTTTCTTGAACATGAACCTCACTCCTGTAGAAGGTAATTACGTCACCTCCGTAACGAAGCATGCTCCGTACCAACCAAGCCGGCTGGGCTTCGGGCAACCGCGTCGACGGAAAGCGGGTGGTCGGAGATTGTCACGGAGCCGTTACGAGGCCACTCGGGAGAAACCCACGACCGTTGCGGCGGGGTTGCACATCGGTTGAGACGGCCTACCGGCCTGCCTGCACACCGGCTCCGGAAAAGGCCATGGCGGGCCAGGGCCCGCCATGCTGGTGCGCCACGGGCTGGGAAGCCCGCGGCGCAGGGGTGCCTGATCCGGATCAGAAGGTGTAGGCGGCTCCGAACCGGATGTAGCGGCCGCGCAGGTCGTCGGTCTGGGCAAAGCCCAGCGTGCGCGGGTCGTTGTTGGAGAACGGCGGCTGCTTGTCGGCCAGGTTCTGCACCGTCATCGACAGGCGCAGGCCCTTGAAGCCGGAGTAGACGACGGCCGCGTCGAAGGTGTCGAAGTTGCCCACCACCGGCGTGGTCCGGTTGGCCGGGGTCGAGGCCGTGGCCTGCGGCTTGTCGAAGAACTTCGAGCGGCTGTTGGCGGTGAGGCTGAAGTCCCACCCGTCCGTGGCCAGGCCCACGGTGGCCTGGGTGCGCCAGCGCGGCAGGTTCAGCAGGTTGGTACGGCTGAACAGCGGCGCGTCGGGCAGGTCGGCGTACTTGTACTTCTCGTAGTAGGTGCCGCTGGCGTCGAAGCGTGCCCGGCCCAGCGGCGTGGCCACGCGAATGCCGCCGCTCAGGTCGAAGCCCTGGATCTCGCGCTTGCCCAGGTTGCCCGAGGGTCGCTTGATGAGGGTGATGGTGCCGTTGGTGTCGCGCGTGACGGTCACGCCCGGGTTGCCGGGCAGCGCCGTGGTGGCGTTCTTCACATAGGGCACGTTGTCGATGGCGTACTGGGTCGGCACGTCACCCACTTCGTCGGTCTTCTCGATGATGAAGTAGTCCAGGCCCAGCGTGATGTCCTTGACCGGCTCGAGCAGCACGCCGAAGTTCATGCTCTTGGACTTCTCGGGCTTGAGCAGCGCGTTGCCGCCCGACTGGCGCGTGTACTGCAGGCGCGGGCAGTTGGCGGCAGGCACGGGCGTGGGCACCGCATTGGCACAACCCTGGAAGTCCTGCACCGAATCGGCGCTCTCGTTGGTGCCGCCGAAGAGGTCGCGCAGCGAGGGCATCTTGAAGCCCTCGGAGTACGAGGCGCGCAGCAGCACTTCCTTGATGGGCTGGACGCGGATCGCGATCTTGGGCGTGGTCGAGCTGGTGCCGCCCTCGTAGCGGTCGGTGCGCAGCGCGAGCTGCATCTCGATCCAGTTGGTGAAGGGCAGCGCCAGTTCGGCGTAGGCCGCCGTCAGGTTGCGGCTGCCGGTGACCGGGCCCTGCTGGATGCTGCCGAAGACGTTGCCGGCCTGCGAATTGAGGCCGGGGATGTCGGCGATCTCTTCCTTGCCGAAGGTCACGCCCACCGAGTAGCCGGCAGCGCCACCGGCCAGCTTGAACAGGTCGCCCGAGACACGGCCTTCGACGAAGGTGTTGGTGGTCTCGCCCTGGCGCGTGTCGCTGGACTTGATCGAGTCGAGCACCGACTGCGGGTTGGTCAGCGAGAAGGGGTTGAAGGTGCCGGCATTGATGGCCGCCGTCATCTTGTCGAACAGGAAGTAGCCGCCGTCGACGTTCTCGGCCTTGTTCTTGGCCTGGCCGACGGCGATGTTGACGTCCTGGCCGGCGATCACGGTGTCGACCCCGACGACGAAGCGCGTCGCGTCCGAGGTGTTCTCAGTGGTGCGCGGGCCGGCCTGCAGCGGACGGCCTCGCACCGTGATGTCTTGCACAAACGGATTGGCGGGGTGCGGTATGGCACTGCCGGTGCCCGCGAGCGCAAAGTTGCCCGGCGTCGGCGCGGCGCTGGCGAAGCTCTCGCTGCGCGCGAACAGCACTTCACCGAAGATCGAGGTGTTGTCGCTGGCGCGGATGCGGCCGGTGACGATGCCGCCCAGGCGCTCGGTGCCGAACAGCGTGCTGCGATAGGGCGCGAAGTCGAACAGGCAGCTCGAGCTGGCGGCGTCACCCGGGGTCAGCGGCGAGGGCGAGACCACCAGGCTGGGGTCCGGGCAGGGCTGGAAGGGCGACTGCTTGCCGGTCACCGGGTTGACGAAGTTGCCGGTGGGTGCAAAGGTGGAGAGCTGGTTGCCGCCGCCCTTGAAGCGCCGGAAGTCGGCCGTGCGCGTGCGCTCGCGGTCGAGGTTCATCAGCGGGTCACGCTTCATGTAGCTCAGGTTGACCATCACGTTGAAGCGGTCGGTGTCGATGTTGCCGAAACCCAGCGTGCCGCCGACATCGGTCTGCTTCACGTCGCCGCGGTTGGAGACGCCGTAGCCGCCGGTGATCTCGGCGCCGCGGTAGTCCTTGCGCGTGATGAAGTTGATGACGCCGCCGATGGCATCGGCGCCGTAGATGGCCGAGGCGCCGTCCTTGAGCACCTCCACGCGCTCGATGGCGCCCAGCGGGATGGTGTTGAGGTTGACGAAGGCGCCGTCAAAGCCATAGTTGGCCAGGCGCCGGCCGTTGAGCAGCACGACCGTCTGGTCGCCGCCCAGGCCGCGGAAGCCGGCCGAGGCCGAGCCCGTGGCGTTGGGGCTGTTGGAGATCAGCTCGTCGTTGAAGCTCGACATGTACGACAGCGAACGCAGCAGATCGTTGGTCGAGGTGACGCCCTTCTTCTCGATGTCGAGACGGGTGATGACCTCCACCGGCAACGGACCTTCGGCAGCAATGCGCTTGATGCGCGAGCCGGTGATTTCAACGAGTTGGCCGGATTGGGCCAGCGCCGGCAACGCGAGCATTGCGCCCAACGCCACGAGAACGCCTGAACAGACCTGGGTACGCTTGAACAACATGTGATCCGACTCCTGAGTGTGGATTGCCTTATGAGCTCACTCGCCGCCACCGCCGCAGCGGCCAGGTCTGCCTGGCCGCCGCCAGCGTGCGAACGGCGTGCGCAGGAATTCTAACAGCAACACTTGTTCACACGGCAGCAAGGCCGGCGCGCCATTCATGGGCATAGGCGGCGCCGCATCGGCAACAGCACCGTGGTTACACGCCGGTTACCTTACGAATCAAGCACTTGGCGCGAGGTCCAGGAGCAATACCCCCCTGCGTTCAAGGGGGCCTGTCTAGGGCATCTCCCTAGCGCAACGACGAGGCCTTCGTTGGGGCAGAGCAACACCCGCCCCGGCCGAACGCTCAGGCCGCCGTCTGCAGCCGCGGCACCGCCGCCAGCAGGGTGCGCGTGTAGTCCTGTGCCGGGCGCTCCAGCACCTCGGCGCAGGGGCCCTGCTCGACGATGCGGCCGGCCTGCATCACGGCCACGCGGTCGGCGATGTACTCGACGACGCCGATGTTGTGGGTGATGAAAAGATAGCTCACGCCCAGCTCGCGCTGCAGCTCGCGCAGCAGGTTGAGGATCTGCGCCTGCACCGAGACATCGAGGGCCGATGTCGGCTCGTCGCAGACGATGAGGCGTGGCTGCACCGCCAGGGCGCGAGCGATGGCGATGCGCTGGCGCTGGCCGCCCGAGAACTCGTGCGGGTAGCGGCCCAGGGCGTCGTGCCGCAGGCCCACCTGGTCGGTGAGCTTCTCGATGCGGGCGCGGCGGTCGGCGGCCGTGAGGTCGGGCTGCAGCGCGGCCAGGCCTTCTTCGAGGATGTCGAACACGCGCATGCGCGGGTTGAGGCTGGCAAACGGATCCTGGAAGATGATCTGGATCTGGCGCCGCGCCGCGTGCAGTTCGTCGCCCTGCATCGCGAGCAGGTCGCGCCCTTCCAGCAGCACGCGCCCCTCGGTGACCGAGACATGGCGCAGCAGCTGCACGATGGCCTTGCCGGTGGTGGTCTTGCCGCAGCCCGACTCGCCCACCAGGGCCAGCGTCTCGCCGGCGCCCACCTTGAAGGAGACGCCGCCGACGGCGTCGAAATGCCCCTTCACGCGCTGCAGCACGCCACCGCGGATGGGAAAGCGCACGCGCAGGTCCTGCACCTCGAGCAGGCCGGCGCCGGCCTTGGCTTGCGCGGGTGCCGCCGCAGCCGCGGCCTCGCGCGGCGCGGCGGGCACCACCACCGCGCCCGGCGTGTAGAGCAGGCAGCGCACCTGGTGGCGCGGCGCCACCTCGGCCAGTTCGGGCAGGGTGCCGGCGCAATGCGGCATCGCGCGCTCGCAGCGCGGCGCGAAGCGGCAGCCGCTGAACTGCAGCGTCAGCGGCGGCACGGTGCCGGCGATGGCCTCGAGCGGCGCGCTGCGGCGGTCGCCGCCGGGCAGCGCGCGCAGCAGCGCGGCGGCATAGGGGTGCCTGGGCGCGGCAAAGAACTCGGCCGCCGGCGCCACCTCGATGATCTGGCCGGCATACATCAGGGCCACGCGATGGGCCATGCCCGAGACCACGGCCAGATCGTGGGTGATGAGCAGCAGGCCCATGCGGCGCTCGCGCTGCAGATCTTTCAGCAGGTCGAGGATCTGGGCCTGGATGGTGACGTCCAGCGCCGTGGTCGGCTCGTCGGCCACCAGGAAATCGGGCTCGGCCGCCAACGCCACGGCGATCATCACGCGCTGCTTCTGGCCGCCGCTCATGCGGAAGGGGTAGTCGTCGATGCGGCGCTCGGGCTCGGGGATGCCGACGCGCGTGAGCCATTCGATGGCCTTGGCGCGCGCCGCCTCGCCGCGCAGCGCGGTGTGGGTCTCGATGGCCTCGACGATCTGCGCGCCCACCTTCATCACCGGGTTGAGGCTGGTGCCCGGCTCCTGGAAGATCATGCCGATGCGGCCCCCGCGCACCGAGCGCATCTGCGCCTCGGGCAGGCCGAGCACGTCAACCTCGTCGCGGCCGGCGCCGATGCGGATGTCACCGCCGGCCACATAGCCGTTCTCGGGCAGCAGGCGCAGCAGGGCCAGCGCCGTCATGCTCTTGCCGCAGCCCGATTCGCCCACCAGCGCGAAGGTCTCGCCGCGTTCAATGGAGAGCCGCATGCCGTCGATGGCGCGCACCAGGCCGGATTCAGATTCGAGTTCGACCCGCAGGTCATGGATGTTCAGCATGCTCTTAGCTCGCCTTGCGGGTTGCGATGACGCGCTTGCTGCGGAAGCTGCGCGCCCGCGGGTCGAAGGCGTCGCGCACGCCGTCGGCAAAGAGGTTGGCCGCCAGCACCAGCGTGACCATGAAGCCGAAGGCCGAGGCGAAGCTCCACCACACCAGGGGGTCGCGGCTCATCTCGTTGCGGGCCAGGTTGATCATGCCGCCGAAGCTGTTCATCGAAGGATCGACGCCGACGCCGACATAGGACAGCACGGCCTCGTACAGGATCAGCGAACTGAACTCAAGCACGGTGACGATGAGCATCAGGTGGGCGACATTGGGGAACACATGCCGCGCCAGGATGCGGCCGTGGCCGACACCGAAGGCCGCCGCGGCCTGCACGTACTCGAGCTCGCGCAGCTTCATCGTCTCGCCGCGCAGTAGCCGGCACAGGCCGGCCCAGCCGGTGAGGCCCAGCACGGTACACAGCAGGAAGAGCTTGAGGTCGGCGCGCTCGGCGCCGGTCTCGAAGAGATCGGGGTTCTTGTCGAGGAAGACCTGCACCATCAGCACGCAGGCGGCGATGAGCAGCACATTGGGCACCGAGGACAGCACGGTGTAGATGTACTGGATGAGCTCGTCGACCCAGCCCTTGAAGTAGCCGGCCAGCAGGCCCAGGCTCACCGCCAGCGGCAGCGTCGCCACCGTGGCCAGGGTGCCGATGACGAAGGCCGTGCGTATGCTCTTGAGCGACTGGTAGAGCACATCGTTGCCCGTGAGGTCGGTGCCCAGCAGATGGTAGGGCCCGGACAGCGCCGCCGCCGGCCCCACCAACAGGCCCAGCGCCCACAGCGTGGCCAGCGCCACATGCCAGGGCACCTGGCCCTGCCGCCCGCGCACATGCTGCCAGGCCGCCGCCAGGCTTTCGCGCCGCGCCCGCGCCAGCGCCGCCAGCAGCGCCACGCTGGCCGCCAGGGCCAGCAGGGCGCCCATCACCAGGCCGCCCCCGGCGCGCACCAGCACGTCGCCGGCCCAGTCGGCCTCGGGGTTCTTGAGGTGCTTGCCGCCGAACACCAGGCGCGGCGCCACGCGCTTCACCTCGCCATTGACGAGCATCGACTCCTTGGTGAAGCCCAGGTAGGACAGCGGCCGTGAATAGGTGGCCTCGCGCGAGGCCACCAGGTCGGCCAGCAGCGCGTCGAGCAGCGAGCGCGTGCGCGTGTCGTAGGCCACCGCGGCATTGGGGGCCGAACCGGCCGCTGCGAGCCGGGCGCGGTAATGCACGCTGTCGAGCAGGGTCACGCCCAGGCAAAGCAGCAGGATCAGCGACGAGGCCAGCGCCGGCCCGTCGCGGAAGACCTTGCGCCAGTTGGCGGCGAGGTCGGGCTTGCGCACCACGGCCGCGGCATAGGCCACCAGGGCCAGCAGCAGCAGCCAGATGGCGGCATCGGTCCAGAGCAGTACGAACTTCGGCATGGTGGTCGGGCCCCGTCAGCTCAGGCGAACCCGGGGGTCGACCCAGGTGTAGGCGATGTCGATCAGCACATAGGTGGCGATGTAGAGCAGCGAGCCCAGGAAGACCATGGTGCGCACGATGGCGAAGTCCTGCTTGCTGATGGCCTCGATGACGTAGGCACCCAGGCCCGGCAGGCCGAAGAAGCTCTCGAACACCAGGCTGCCCAGGAAGACATAGGGCAGGTAGGCACCGGCGCTGGTGATGATGGGAATGAGCGCATTGCGCAGCACATGGCGGTAGAGCACCACGCTTTCGGCCAGGCCCTTGGCCCGCGCGGTGCGCACATAGTCCTTGCCGATCTCCTCGAGGAACATGGCCCGGTACAGCCGCGCCTCGCCGCCCAGCCGCGCGATCAGCGACAGGCCTATGGGCAGGGCCAGGAACTTGGCTGCGTCGAGCCCGCTGGCATAGCCCGAGATCGGCGCCAGCATCAGCACGCGCGAGAACATGTACTGACCGACGATGATGTAGAAGAGGCTGCTGATCGACAGCATCACGACGCAGCTGACCACGCCCCAGAAGTCGAGCGGCGAGTGCCTGAACATCACCAGCAGCAGCGCAAACGCCGTGCTGGCGATGACCTGCAACACGAACAGTGGCAGCGCCATCTGCAGGCTCACCCACATGCGCGAGCTGACCTCGTGCGAGATGTCGCCCGCGCTCTCGCTGTCGGCGCGGCCGAACTTGAGCGCGAACAGCGACACCGAGCGCTCCCAGAAGATGGTCTCCGTGAGTTGCTCGCCGCCAGCCTTCTGCGCGTTCAGGTACAGCGGCTTGTCATAGCCGCGCTCGGATTTCCACTTCTCTATCGCCTCCTGGGTGACGCGCTTGCCACCCAGGTTGAGGCGGGCCATGTCGTCGGGCGTGTTGACGGTGAAGAAGAGGATGAAGGTGGCCAGGTTGACGCCCAGCAGCACCAGCACCGCATAGAGGCTGCGGCGGAAGAGGAAGTTGATCATGGTGTCCGGGGCTCCGTCAGGCCAGCACTTCGCCGCGGGCATTGGTGCGCTCGCGCCGGCGCAGGTGGCGGCGCGCGATCCACACCAGGGCCGCCACCGCCGCCAGCACCAGGCCCAGCGGCCACCAGATGGGGCGGTTCCAGGTTGCCAGGCGGGCCAGGCGATCTTGTACGTCGACGCGCAGGTAGCGGCCATGGTCGCGGATCAGGATGGCCGGCTTGTAGTTGCGCACCCATTGCTGGGCGGCACCCGAGGTGTAGGGGAAGAAGCCCATGGTCCAGGGCGCGTCCTCGCGCACCAGCTTGATCATGTCGTCGATGAGCTTCTGCTTCTCGGGGCCGTCATCCATGGTCTTCATGGTGGCGAAGAGGCGGTCGTACTCGGCGCTGGCGTAGTTGGCGGTGTTCTCGCCGTCGAACTTGGTCTTGCCGGTGGGGCCATAGAGCAGGAAGAGGAAGTTCTCGGCATCGGGGTAATCGGCCAGCCAGCCCAGCCAGAAGACCTGGTACTTGCCCTTGCGCACCTTGTCCTGGAACTGGTTGTTGTCGGTGGCGCGCACCTCGAGCTGGATGTCGATCTTGGCAAACTGGCGCACCACCCAGTCGATCTCGGGCTTGCGCTCGGGCGTGGCCGGCGCGTAGTAGTCGTAGTTCACCACCAGCGGGCGGCCGGTCTTCTCGTCGCGGCCATTGGGGTAGCCGGCCTCGGCCATCAGCTTCTTCGCTTCGGCGATGGGGCGGCGCACCGCCTTGCCGTCCTGCCAGACGTGGGTGACCGGGTTCACGCCCTCGGCCGTGCCCTGGCGCGAGCCGAAGATGCCGGGCGGCAGCGGGCTCATCGCGGTGTCGCCGGCCTTCTTGGGAAAGACCTTGGAATACTCTTCCCAGTCGATGGCGATGCTGATGGCCTGGCGCAGCTTGCGGTTGCGCGCCTTCTGCTCGGGCGTGTTGACGCCGGCGTCGCCGTCGCCGATCACCGGGTCGAGCATGTTGAAGGCGATGAAGTAGCTGTTGACGTCGGAGCCGCGGTTGAGGCGGAAGCCCTTGTCCAGGTATTCGCGGCGCACGTCCTCGCTGTCCTGCATCGCCACCAGGTAGTCCATGCCGGTGTCGGTGCGCTCGAACACCTCGACGTCGTAGAAGCCCTGGCGGAACTTGCCCTTCTGCGGCACGGCCTCGCGCTCGATGGTGGAGACCAGGGTGTCGATGAAGGGCATGGGTTTGCCGCAGTCGTCGAGCAGGCCGGCCTCCTTGTCGCCCGGCATGCCTTCGCAGGGGTAGGTTTCGACGCGGTAATTGGGGTTGCGCTTCATCACATGGCGGCGGTCCTTGATGTACTCCACCATCATGTAGGGCCCCGTGCCCACCGGCCACATGTCCAGCGTCAGGCCGCGCTCGGCCAGGCCGGGCTGGGCGTAGAAGGCATCGGCCTCCCAGGGAATGGGGGCCATGAAGGTCATCTGCATCCAGTAGCTCCACTGCGGGTACTTGCCCTTGATGCGGATGCGCAGCAGGTGCTTCTCGGGCGCGCTGGCGCCGGCCAGCGGCCAGCGGCGGAAGTCGAGGAAGGGCTTGTCCTGGCTGGACGGGTCCAGGCCCTGGCGCAGCAGCTTGTCTTCCTGCCGGATCAGCACGCCGTATTCCTTCAGGCCCACCACGTACTCGGCGAAGGTACTGAAGATGGGCGCGGTGATGCGCGTGGTGGCATGGCGCTTGAGCGCGTAGACAAAGTCCTCGGCCACCAGTTCGCGCGTGCCCTGCAGTTCAAAGTCCAGCGGCGTGCGGCGCTCGCCCAGCTCACCCGGCTTCATGGCGTGGTAGGCGTAGCGGCCCTGGGCATCTTTCGCGAAGGCCGGGTGGGGCTGGAACATCACGCCGGTCTTGATGGGCACGTCGTAGATGCTCTCGGCCACCTGCTCGCCGGGCGCGTCGTCGGGCAGGCTCTGGCCGTTCTTGTCGACATAGCGTGGCTTGGCCACCGCGGCCGCGGTCTTGGGGATGAGCTGGAAGGGCCGCTTGAGGTAGTGGTAGCCGTAGGGCGGCTCGTAGATCTGGTAGGTGTAGGCGGTGTCGTTGTTCCAGTAGGACGCCGTCGGGTCGAGGTGGCGCGGCGAGTTCTCGATCACCGCGCTGTGCAGCGTGTTGGACGCAGCCGAGCGGTCGGGCCAGGGGTTGTTGTTGCAGCCGGCGGCCAGCCAGCCGGCCGCGGCCAGGGTCAGCAAGCGCAAGGCCTTACGCCAGGATTCAGTTGATCCGCGCATGCGGTCTCTCCATCGAAATTCCACGCTCACCACCCCAGCAGCACATTGCGCCCGTCCACCAGCAACTGCACCCGCCGCCCCACCGGCAGCGTGAGCTTGGGCTGCACATGGCCGAAGGGCAGGCCGGTGAGGATGGGTACCTTGGTGAGCGCGCGCAGGCGCGCCACCACCGTCTTCATCGTGTAGCCGCGGTCCAGCGGCGACGGCTTCCAGGCGCTTACCGCGCCCACCAGCACCGCCTTCTGCCGCCCCAGAATGCCGGCCTGCAGCAACTGCAGCAGCATGCGCTCGACGCGGTAGGGGTGCTCGTTCACATCCTCGAAGAACAGGATGCCGGCCTTGGGCGCAGGCATCCAGGGCGTGCCGAGCAGCGCGCACAGCATGCTGAGATTGCCGCCCCACAGCGTGCCGCGCAGGCCCAGGCCGTCGAAGCCGGCCTCGGTGCGAAAGCCCACGGCCTCGAGTTCGCCGCCCATGGCCTCGGTGAAGCAGTCGCGGGTGACCTCGTCGACCCCGCCGTTGTCGTCGGTGCGGCCGAAGTCGTCCAGCGCCATCGGCCCGGCCCAGCTCTGGGCGCCGTGGCAGGCCAGCAGGCCCAGCTGCAACGCCGTGAAGTCGCTGTGGCCAACCCAGCGCGTGCCCTTTTCGACGGCGCGCGCCAGCAGCTTCCAATCGATGCGCGGCAGCAGCGGCGTGAGGCCGTAGCCGCCGCGCGTGGCCATGGCCACCGCGGGCGCCGCGCGGGCAACGCGGTGAAGGGCCTCCAGCCGCTGCTCGTCAGTGCCGGCAAAGCGCTGGGCGCGCGCCAGCGCCGCCTCGTCGATGGCAGCCGCGAAGCCCAGGCCCTGCAGGCGTTTGGCGGCGCGGCGCAGATCGGCCGGCCGGGCCACCACGCCCGAGGGCGAGAAGAGGGTCAGCGCGCTCATTTCAGCTTTCCAAATTCGGTGAGCCCGATTTCCAGCGCCTCGCCGGTGGGGATGGCGGCGGCCTGTGCATCGGCCACCGGCCGCCGCGCACGGCGGCGCTCGGCGAAGAACTCGCGCAGCAGCGCACCGCAGGGCTCGGCCAGCACGCCGCCCAGCACCTCGGTGTGGTGGTTGAGACGGCTCTCGCCAAAGAGGTTGATCACCGAGCCGGCGGCGCCTGTCTTGGGGTCGGGGGCGCCGAAGACGACGCGCCTGAAGCGGGCATGCATCAGCGCCATCGCGCACATCGCGCAAGGCTCCAGCGTCACGTACAGCTCGCACTCGGGCAGGCGGTAGTTTTCCAGCAGCGTGGCGGCGTGGCGCAGCGCCACGATCTCGGCGTGGGCCGTGGGGTCATGGGTGGTGATGGGGCGGTTGTAGCCGGTGGCGATGATCTTGGGCCCGTCGGCCGAGGGCCGCACGATGACCGCGCCCACCGGCACCTCGCCCACCAGCAGCGCGTTCTGCGCCTGGTCCAGCGCCAGGCGCATGCCCCATTCATCAAGCGGCGCGATGCTCATGCGGCCTGGCCGCCATGGGCATGAAGGCGGCGGCGCTGCTCGCGCGCTGCCTGATGCCGGCGGCGCTGGCCGGCCACCCAGGCCTCGGCATCCAGCGCCTGCAGCGCCGCGGCCAGTTCGCCCTGCTCCGCCGTCAGTCCTTCGGGCTCGACGCGGCGGTATTCGCGCCCCCAGCCGTCACGCCACAGCCAGCCGCTGTCGACCAGCCAGCGGCGCAGTTCCACATGGTCGACGTCCAGCCAGGCCGCGGCGCCGGACAGTGCCGCCTTGAGCTGGGCATTGATGCCGGGCTCGCTGTGCGTGGTGCCCGCGGGCAGCACACGCCAGACCAGTGCGAAGGCCAGGGCCTGGTCAGCGGACGCCAGCCCGCCGAGGCCGACCTCGTTCTTGACCACCAGGCGGGCCAGGCGTTGCTCCAAAGGTGTGGCCGCGACTTCCATGCGGCCATTATCAGTGGCACCAGGGCCTGCCTCCCCCAGGGGCCGCCCGAGGGCTGGACGTCCCGTCACAAGCAAAGGTGCGGGTTATCCCTAGACTATCGCCACCCAGCGGACCTCTTCCGCGTTCAGGAGCCGGTTGAACCCCACCCCCGACATCGCACCCCGCCCTGCCCCGCCCGCGGCGCCCCGCCCTGCCTCCGAAGCCATGGCGCCGCTGACCACCGTTGCGCGCTGGTGGCGAGGCCTGCGCGATCCGGCGCGGCGCATCAACCTGGCCTTGCAGGGCGGCGGCGCCCACGGTGCCTTCACCTGGGGCGTGCTCGATGCACTGCTCGAGGACGGCCGCCTGCAGTTCGAGGGACTGAGCGGCAGCAGCGCCGGCGCCATGAACGCGGTCGTGATGGCCGACGGCTGGGCCAAGGGTGGGCGCGACGGCGCACGCCAAGGGCTGGCCGATTTCTGGGCCGCCGTGGGCCGCCAGTTGCCGGCCAGCATGGTGAGCCAGCGTGAGGGCGACGACATCGCCCTGGCCCCGGTGACGCGCCTGCTGGCGCAATGGGCGGCCTGCTTCTCGCCTTCACAGCTCAACCCACTGGACCACAACCCGCTGCGCGACCTCATCCGCACCCAGGTCGATTTCGAGGCCCTGCGCCGCGCCGCGCCCTTCAAGCTCTTCATCGGCGCCACCCAGGCCGCGAGCGGCCGCCTGCGCGTCTTCCGTGAGCGCGAGCTGACGGCCGAGATGGTGCTGGCCTCGGCCTGCCTACCCAGGATCCACCACGCGGTGCAGATCGAAGGCGAGCCCTATTGGGACGGCGGCTACTCGGCCAACCCGGCCGTGTTTCCACTCGTCTTCGACTGCGCCGCGGCCGACGTGCTGCTGGTGCTGCTGAGCCCGCTGAAGCGCGAAGGCACGCCGCGCACGGTGGCCGAGATCGAGACCCGCCTTGTCGAGCTGGCCTTCAGCGCCCACTTCATGCGCGAGATGCGCCTGCTGGTGCAGACCCTGGACAAGGCCGGCCCGGGCCTGCTGGGCGGCAGCCCGCTGGAGCGCCGGCTGCGCGGCCTGCGCCTGCACATGATCGACAACACCCAGCTGCCCAGCCTGGAACGCACCGACACCCAGTTGCTGGCCTACGGGCCGTTTCTGGAGCGCCTGCGCGACCAGGGTCGCGAGCGCGGCCGGGCCTGGCTGGAGCGGCATCTGCAGGACGTGGGCCGACAGACCAGCATTCCCCTGCGCACGCTCTTCGGTTGATCAGGCGGCGGCCGGTTCGGCCTCTTTGCGGGCCGCCTCCATGTCGACCTCCGGCGGCAGCGCCAGCTGCACGCGACCCTCGGCAAAGCTCAGCCTGCCGCCCATGCCCTCGGCCAGGCGCTGCAAGGCCTCGGCGCGCGCACCGGAAGGGCCGCGCAGCGGGGCCTCGGAAGCCGCTTCGCTGCGGCAGCGCACCAGCACCAGGCCTGCCTCGGTCAGTGTCTCGACGTGCAGGCCGGGGCAATGCGGGCGCGCGCCGGCATCCTCGATGAAGGCCTGCAGCAAGCCCATCATCAGCTCATTGAGCCGGTCGGGCACCAGGCGGCAGGCCGGCAGGCCGGCGGCGCCGACGAAGGCGATCCTGGCACCGCGAAAGCGCCGGTCGAAGCGGTGGAACTGGCACACGGCCTCGACCATGGTGTTCACATCCACCCACTCGGCGGCGTCGCCCCGGCTGGCGGCGAAATCGGAGATCTGGCGCACCAGGGCCGAGACGCGCCGGGTCTGCTCGAGGATGGCGCGCGCCGCCGTGGCCCCGGCCTCGGGCGTGGCCGCATGGCCCGGCAGTTCCTGGGCCAGGCCGGCAATCACGGCCAGCGGATTGCCGACCTCGTGCGCCACATTGGCCGCCATCGCCGCCAGCGCGGCCATCTTCTCGCCATGCCATAGGCGCTCGCGCCGCGCCGCATCCTGCTGAGCCAGGGTCTGGCGGTCGATGATGCGCTGGCCGACATGCACCACCAGCAGCGAGACGCCATAGAGCGCCACCAGCAGGCCGCCGACGATGAACAGCAGGCGGTCGGAACTGCTGTCGACCTTGTCCTGGTTCTCGCTTGCGGCACGTTCCAGCGTGATCTCGTTGGCTGCCGTGATGTGGGCAAAGCGGCTCGAGGCCTCGCGCATCTGGCCCAGGAAGGGCGTCACGTCGGAATACAGCTCCACCACCCCGGCCACCTCGGCGCCGCCGTTCAGGCGCACCGGCACATAGGTGGAGATGACGTCGCGGTTCTCGACCATGCCCTCGAAGGCGCTGAAGCGGTCGCGGTGGGTCAGCTCGCTGGCCGGCTGGCCAGCCATGGCCTGGCGCCAGCCCTGGTTGGACGAGCCGTCGTCGCCAATCTGGCGTTGCTCCGACGAGTAGACGGTGATGCCGCGGCGGTCCCAGACCTTGATCTTGAACACCGTGGTCGACTGCATGGCGGCATAGGCCTTGGTGTCCAGCGCCTTGAAGCCGGGCAGCGCACGGATGCGGGCGCCGATCTCGGCCTGGCAGGCGCGCCGGGCCTCGCCGGCGACGGCGCGGCAGTCGTCGGCCGGCAGCTTCTGGGCCTGGGCCAGCAACGGCGCGATGTCCGAGGCCCACAGCGTGTTGGCCACCAGCCGCGTCAGGTTGACATGGCTGGCTTCGTGTACGGCGAGCAGGCTGTCGCGCGCCGCGGCCTCGTTCTGGCGTGCCAGGATGGCCTGGGCACGCGCGAAGAAGGCGCGCTGCTCGGCCTGCACCTGGGCGAAGAAGATGGACTCATTGCGCTGCAGCACCAGCAGCGCCACCCAGGCACCGATGAAGGCCACCAGGGTGGTGAGCATGAAGTAGCGCATCAGGCGGAAGCCCCCGGCTGCCGCCCCCTCGGGGGTGGCCACCTCGCCGATTGGCCTGGGGACGCCTTTCAATGCCTGCTCGCTTGACGCCGGCAGCGCTCGCCTGCAAGCGCAAAGCCCGGCAAACTCATCCTAGGCGCAGGCGGCCAGCACCGGGCTGACCTGGGTCAAGCAGCGGGCTTGGCGGCCCGCGCTTCAGCGCAGGCCATCTTGGCCGCCGGGCTCGTCCTCGAACTGCGGCTGGGGCCAGTCCAGCAACTCGGCCAGGCGGCACAGCACCCAGCACGCCTCGGGCGCCGGCAGCGCGCCGTCGCCGGAAAGTAGACCGCGGTGAATGCGCTCCAGCACATCGGCCTCGGTCACGCCCAGCTCCCACTGCCTGGTGCGCGCGTGTTCGGTGAGCAGGTTGGCGAGGTCATCGCAATGCTCGTGGCGGGCCGCTATCTCCTCGCGCGGCAGGCGCGGCCGGCTGCGGCCGGGGTCGACGTAAAGCGCAATGAAGGAAGGCGGAACGACGATCTGGCTGTCTTCGGACATGCGGCCATTGTCGGCGCGCTCAGCTGCTGCCCTGGCTGTCCTGCAGCGCGCGCCACATCACCTTGCCGGCGCCGCTCTTGGGCAGCGCATCGACGAAGACCACCTGGCGCGGCACCTTGTAGGCCGCCATGTGAGCCCGCGCCCAGGCCATGATGTCTTCGGCGCCGGTGTGGCCTCGCGCCTCGGGGCGCAGCACGACCACCGCCTTCACGCTCTCGCCTCGGTAGGCGTCGCGGGTGGCGATGACGCAGGCCTCCTGCACCAGCGGGCACTTGAAGAGCAGCAGCTCGACCTCGCTGGGCCAGACCTTGAAGCCGCTGGCGTTGATCATGCGCTTCAGGCGGTCGGTGATGAAGAAGTAGCCTTCCTCGTCGCGGCGGCCAAGGTCGCCGGTGCGGAAGAAGCGCTTGCCGTCCATCTCGATGAAGGCCGCCGCGGTGGCGGCCTCATGGCCCCAGTAGCCCTTGAAGACCATGGGCCCGTGGGTGACGATTTCGCCGGTCTCGCCCGGTGGCAGCTCGGCCAACGTGTCGGGGTCGATGACGCGGCTGTCGACGCCGAAGATGGGGATGCCCAGGCATTGCAGCTTGGCGCGCTCGGGCGGGTTGCCGTGGCTGGGCGCGGCGGTCTCGGTGAGGCCATAGCCCTCGGCAAAGGAAAGGCCGAACTCGGCGCGCAGGCGCTCGGCCACCGCTTGCGGCATGGCCGCACCGCCGCCCGAGAGGTAGCGCAGGCTGGACAGGTCGAAGCGCTTGTAGTTGGGGCTGGCGAAGAGGTCGATGATCATGGTCGGGATGCAGGTCCAGTGCGTCACACGGTGGCGCGAGATCAGGCGCCCGGCGAGTTCGCGGTCCCAGCGCGGCAGCACCACCACGGTGCTGCCCAGGTAGACCGAGCCCAGCACGCCGTACATCAGGCCGGTGATGTGAAACATGGGCACGACGCCCAGGCTCACCGATTCGGCGCTGGCCTGGCCCCAGAGGCCGCCGCCCACGGCATTGCTCATCAGCGTGCGGTGGCTGTGCATGCAGCCCTTTGGCGCTCCGGTGGTGCCCGAGGTGTAGGGCAGCAGGGCCAGGTCATCGGGTTCGGCCCGCGCCGGGCCGGGCGCATGGCCGCTGTCCAGGGCATCGCGCCAGCGCGTCAGCGTCACCGCGCCTGCCAAGGCCGATGCCGAAGGCAGCGGCGGATCGGCGCGCAGCCAGTCCAGCAGCGCCGGCGCGGGCATCTCCTCGGGCGCGATTTCGTCGGGCAAGGCCTCGGCCAGGCGGGTGACAAGCAGGTGCTGCAGGCGTTTGCCGGCCGGCAGGCGGGCATCGGCCTCGGCCACGATGGCGGCAAGGTCGGCGCTGGTGATGGCGACGCGGGCACCTGAGTCGGCGATGCAGTGGCCGAACTCGTCGGCGCGGTTCATCGCGTTCACCGGCACCACCACCGCGTCGGCGCGCAGCACGCCGTAGAAGGCAACCACGAACTGCGGGCTGTTCTGCATGAAGAGCAGCACGCGGTCGCCGCGCTGCAGGCCGCGCGCCTGCAGCCAGCCGGCCAGGGCCTCGGCCTGGCGATGCAGTTCGGCGTAGCTCAGCGCGCGGCCGAAGAAGCGGTAGGCCGCCTTGCGCGGGTAGCGCCGCGCGCTGGCCTCGAGGTTGAACCACAGCGTGGTCTCGGGCACCACCAGCTGGCGCGGCAGGCGCGCGGGCCAGTAGGCGGTGGGTGCCGGGGTGGACGGCGGGGTGGGCGTGCTTGCCGCTTCGCTGCTCATGGGGTGCTCCTGGAGCCAGCCCCGGGTGTAGCGGCATTCGCCGGTGCCGTCAGCTAGCCCAAGCCCGGCTTGACAGCGGTGGACCGGCCGGCATCAGTCGCGCTTGGCTTCCTTGCGCCACTTGAGG
Source organism: Rubrivivax sp. A210 (assembly GCF_904426505.1). Classification (GTDB taxonomy): domain Bacteria; phylum Pseudomonadota; class Gammaproteobacteria; order Burkholderiales; family Burkholderiaceae_C; genus Rubrivivax. Next base: position 253 of record NZ_CAJGBN010000001.1, on the reverse strand, counting down.
CAGTCGGGATGGGATTGCAGATCGCGCTTGAGGCAGGCGCGCTCCATGCACACGAAGTAGGCGAGCAGCTTCTTCTCGCTGCAACTGGCCTCGGGGCCGAGCGGCTTGGGCGGCTCGGCCGACACCGCGATCGAGGCCGCCGGCGCGGCCGGCGCCGGGGCCGGCGGGGGTGGCGCCGCCACCGGAGCGGGCTCGGGCGGCGGCGCGGGCTGGGTCTCGGCCGTCGCCGCCTGCACCGGGGCCGGCGCAGGTG